>CAVZWJ010000001.1:0-4429 GCA_963778985.1 uncultured Solirubrobacterales bacterium
TCCCGGTCGCCCTGGACTCGCTAGAGGCGCTTTCCGGCGCTCGCCTCGAGCACCTCGATCAGCGCCGCGAAGTCATAATCACCGTATCCGCGGCCCGACGCCGCGCTCAGGATCTCGCGCGTCAGTGCTGCGAACGGGAACGGTGCGCCGGCAGCTTGCCCTTCCTCCAGGCACAGCCGCACATCCTTGAGCATGTGGTCGAGCTTGAACAGAGTCGTGTAGTCGTGCTCGCGCATCGCACGGGCCTTGAGCTCCAGCATCGTCGACCCAGCCGAACCGGCGCCCATCACCGTGGTCAGCGCATCGAGATCGACGCCGGCGCGGGCCCCCACGAGCAACGCCTGGCCGACCACGGCGGCGTTGGTGGCGGCGACGGCGTTACCGATCAGTTTCACCAACTGACCATGGCCGAGGGGCCCGCAGTGGACGATCAGCTCGCCCATCGCCTCGAGAACCGGCCTGGCGCGCTCGAAATCCGCTTGATCGCCACCGGCCATGATCGTCAGCGTGCCGTCCTGCGCGCGGGGCGCGGATCCCGTGACGGGTGCGTCGACCATCCGGACCTCGCGCTCGGCGAGCGCCGCCCCGATCTCCCGGGTCGCCGTTGGCCCGATCGTGGAGCAGTCGATGCACAGCGTGCCGGGGGGAGCGGTCGCGATCGCGCCGTGATCGCCGAGCAGCACCTGCTCCACCTGAGGTCCGTCGACGACCATCGTCACGACGATCTGACTGTCGGCGGCGGCCTCCGCGGGCCTGCCCGCCAGGGTCGCGCGATGCTGACTGCAGAACTCCTCTGCTCTGGCCCTCGTGCGGTTCCAGACGGTCAGCTCGAATCCAGCTTCGGCCAGGTTCGCGGCCATCCGCGAGCCCATGATTCCGAGACCGAGGAAGGCGACCCGCTCGCTCACGAGCGACATGATGGCGGCTTTCCGTGTCCGCCGCCGCCCGGCGTCTCGATCCGCAGCCGCTGTCCTTCTTGGAGCTTGCCGATCGCCTTCGGCGGAAGCTCGTCACCGTCGAGGCTGTTGCGTCCCGGCGCGCCGGGCTCTCCGCCCTCGGCGCCCGGCGGCGCGTGACGCCGCCGTTCGGTGATCAGGGAGTAGTTCAGCGGGGCGAGCGCCTCCAGCTCACGGATCACGCCGTCGCCGCCGTTGAACGCGCCACGGCCACCCGAGCCTCGCCGCAGACCGTAGGCCGTCACCCGCATCGGGAATTCGAGCTCGAGTGCTTCGATCGGGGTGTTGAGCGTGTTGCTCATCGCGACATGCACCCCGCTAGGGCCCTCGGCGTCCGGACATGCTCCCTGGCCGCCGCCGATCGTCTCGTAGTAGACGACTTCGTCGGTACCGAGCGTCAGGTTGTTCATCGTGCCCTGCCCGAGTGCCCGCCCGAATGCTCGGAGCACGACGTCAGCGACTCGCGACGAGGTCTCGACGTTGCCGCCGACGACGGCCGCCGGAGCCCTCGCGTTGAGCAGGCAGCCCTCGGCGGCGATCACCTCGACCGGCCGGTAGGCGCCCGCGCTTGGCGGGATATCCGGGTCGGTCAGGACTCGGATCGCGAAGTAGCACGCCGAGCGCGTCACCGCGAGCGGGCAGTTGAGGTTGCCGTCGTGCTGCGGCACGGTGCCGCTGAAGTCGAGCGTCAGCCGGTCGCCCGCGACGGTCGCTCGGAGCACGATCTCGAGATCTCCCTGCTCGGCCTCGAGTACGTCGCGGGCCTCGCGCGTCCCGTCCTCGAGCTCCTCGATGCACGCCCGAGTGCGGCGCTCGGCGTAGTCCAGCACCTCCTTGAAAGCTGACGTGATCATCTCCTGCCCGACCCGCTCGCGCAGCTCGAGCAGCCGCCGCGCGCCGACGCGACCGGCAGCGAGCTGGGCCTTCAGGTCTGCGCGACGCTGCGCCGGCTGGCGCATCTCAGAGCTCAACTGCGCGATCGCGTCATCGTCGAGCACGCGCGGCTCGATCACCACCCCCTCGTCATCGAGCGTGCGGCTGTCGGCGGGCATCGAACCGGGCGTCGGGCCGCCGACGTCGGCGTGGTGAGCACGGTTGGCCGCGTAGGCGAGCAGCTCGTCTCCGGCGAAAACCGGAGTGATCACCGTGATGTCGGGAAGATGGGTTCCGCCTTGGTAGGGATCGTTGAGGACCCAGGAGCGGCCCGGAGCGTGCTCCTCACCGAGTACCGCAGCGACCGCCGCCGGCATCGCGCCGAGATGAACGGGGATGTGCTCAGCCTGCATCACCATCTGCCCGCTCGCGTCGAACAGCGCGGTCGAGGCATCACGGCGCTCCTTGATATTCGCGGAATGGGCAGCGCGGATCAAGACCGCGCCCATCTCCTCGCAGATCGCTCGCAGCGCTCCGGTGAGGACCTGAAGGTCGATCGGATCGATCATCGCGCTCGGCTGACCCGGACCGTACCCGCGGCGTCGACTTCGCCACCCCAATCCGTCGGGACCAGGAGCGTCGACTCCGGCAGCTCTACGATCGCGGGACCCTTGATCTCCGTCCCGGGCCCCGGCACGCCGCGCAGGACCTCGAATTCGAGGTCCTCGCCGTCGAGCGTCGCGGTCCGGCGCGTGGTCGTGAGCTGCTCGTCCGGCGCAGCGAGCGCCACCTCCGCACCGGGGGTCGTCGCCGAGACACGGATCGTGACCAGCTCCACCGGCTGTTCCGGGTCGCTGTAGCCATAGCGGTGCTCGTGCTCGGCCTCGAACGCCTGGCGAAGCTCCTGCGGGCCGGCCGTCACGTCGCGGGTAATCGCGAGCTCGAACGCCTGGCCTCGGTAGCGGAGCTCATACGTGGCGTGCAGCTCTGCGTCGTTCTCGCCGAGCGCTCGGCGGGCCCGATTGCCGAGCGCCGTGACCGAGCTCGTGATCGCCTCGCGTGTCAGCTCCTCGCCTCCGAGGAACACGCTCTGCTGCACGTCGCGCCGGCCCGGGGAGACGACCAGGCCGAGCGCCGCCAGCACGCCGGATGCGGCCGGACAGAGGATCGTGTCGATCCCCAGTTCGACGGCGATCTGTGCGGCGTGCAATGGGCCCGCACCGCCGAACGCGAGCAGCGCGAAGCGACGTGGATCGATTCCGCGCTGCACGGTGACCACCCGCAGCGCGCGCACCATCTCGGCATTGGCAACCCGGATGATTCCCTCGGCACACCGGAGTGGCTCGAGACCGAGCGCCTGGGCGAGCTCCGCGATCGCGTGCTCGGCGGCCCCCCGGTGAAGCCGGACCTCGCCGGCCAGCGGGGAGTCGGCGCCGAGGTAGCCGAGCACGAGGTATGCGTCGGTGACGGTCGGCTCGGTTCCGCCGCGGCCGTAGCACGCCGGTCCGGGATCCGCGCCGGCGGAGCGCGGACCAACCCGCAGCGCTCCGCCGGGATCTCGCCACGCGACCGAGCCGCCGCCGGCGCCGACCGTGTGGACGGCGAGCATCGGAAGCGCAAGTGGCCGCCCGGCGATCTCCCCGGCGCTCTGCTCCTGGACGCTTCCGCCTTCAACGACACACACATCGCACGAGGTTCCTCCCATGTCGAAGCAGAGCGCGTCGTGCGCGCCCGCTTCACGAGCCGCGAATGCGGCTCCGGCGGCTCCACCGGCAGGGCCGGAGAGCACTGTCCAAGAAGCGTGGCCGGCGGCCGCGGCGACGTCGATCAGGCCGCCGTTGGATTGCATGATCGCCGGCTCCGGGATTCCCGCGTCCTGCGCGCGCTCGACGAGCCGGCGAAGGTAGCTCGCGAGCAGCGGCGACAGCGCCGCATCGACCTCGGTGCTCGTTGCCCGCTCGAACTCGCGGAACGTGCCGACCACGTCGTGCGATAGCGAGACGTGCGCGTCGGGAAGCACTTGCCCCAGCGCCTCGCCGATCGCCGTCTCGTGCTCGGGATGGCGGTAGGAGTGCAGCAGGACGACCCCCACCGCCTCGGGCTCGGACTGAGCGACGGTTCGCGCGAGCGCCAGCGCGGCCTCGGCGATGAGCGGGTGTAGCGGTCCTTCAGGGGTCATTCGCTCCGGGGCGCCGAAGCGCCGCTGCGACGGCACCAGCGGTGGTGGCCAGGCCTCGCACAGACGGTATAGGTCGGGGCGGTTCTGGCGCCCGAGGGCGACGACGTCGGTGAACCCTTCGGTGGCGATCAGCGCCGTCCGGGCGCCGCGGCCCTCCAGCAGCGCGTTCGTCGCGACCGTCATCCCATGGGAGAAGGCGGTCACGTCCGCCGGACGCTTGCCGGCACGTTTCAGCACGGCCTCGATCGCCGCCATCACCCCCTCGGACTGGTCGTGCGGCGTCGTCGGTGCCTTGGCCGTCAGCAGCCGGCCGTCAAATGCGAGCACGGCGTCGGTGAACGTTCCGCCGACGTCGACGCCCAAGAGCATGGGCGGACGTTACCCGTTATGACAGGCGGCCTCTCAGCTAAGAGGCGGCCGC
>CAVZWJ010000002.1:0-79932 GCA_963778985.1 uncultured Solirubrobacterales bacterium
GTGAAAGCTTCAAGCACTAACCGATCCCCCGATGGCGAACGCGCCACGATCCGGACATCAAGACCTCGGCGCGACGAGGGCCAGACCGTGAGTCGCGAGCGGTGGATGGCCCTATTCTTCGCCCTCGGGGCGACGTGCTTCTTCATCGGCCCGTTTCCAGGCTACGCCCAGCTCGTAGGCGCCAGCGCCGACGCGGACACGTTCTTCATCGGCTCGATCCTGTTCACCGCCGGAGGGACATTCCAGACCTGGATCGCGTTCCCCGGACGCCACTCGGGGGGCTCCGGGAAGGCGGCCTGGTGGGCCGCCACGATCCAGTCCGCCGGAACGCTGTTCTTCAACGTTACGACCTACCAGGCGCTGCAGACATCGATGACCAACTCCAACTACGACAGGCTGGTCTGGCGCCCGGACGCGTTCGGCTCGATCTGCTTTTTGATCTCGGGCGCGATCGCCTACCGCGCCTCGGCCCGGCACGGATGGCTGCCCGCCCGCGGCCGTTCGGGCTGGTGGCAGCCCGCAGTCAACCTGCTCGGCTGCATCTTCTTCGGCATCTCAGCCATCGCGGGCTACCTCGTTCCCTCGACCGGCTCGGTGATCAACCTGGCGGCGGCGAACTGGAACACCGCCCTGGGAGCCGCCTGCTTCCTCGCCTGCGCTCTGGCCACGCTGGTGTCCGGCATCACCTTCAAGTCGCCGGAGCTGCCGCGCCTGCGCAGACTCGAGGCTGACGTCAAGCGCGACGTGGATCGGATTGTCTAACGCGACTGACGACTCCGACCGTGCGGCAATCGCACCGCTGGATCACAGGACGCCGAAATCTGGGACGCAAGCGTTCGCCGAAATCGCCGCGACTTACCGCCAGGCTGGCGCGGCTCGTATGCCTCCAACGCCGGCCTCGGCCGTTCGTGTTCGGTGCGCGAACGCCATAGATGAGTAGTTCCGCGGTTTCAGGTGGTGTAGGCGACGAGGGAGCGGCTGGGGCGTCCGAGTTGGTGGTTGAGCGCGATCGCCGGCGGCGTAGGCGAGCAGGCGGCTGGCGATCCGGGCGTGGAGTCCGTGCAGGGTGCGGGCGCCGTGTCGTTCGAGGGTGAGGATGTCTTTCGCGGTCCAATAGATCGATTCGATCCGTTGTCGGATCGGCGCGAGGTGCGGGCCGCGCCGGGTTCGTCTTTGCGGCGAGGTCGGAGGATCGTGGCGTGGAGGGCGGCAGCGTCGGCTTCGAATTGGCGGCCGGCGTAGCCCTTGTCGCCGATCACGGTCAGTGGCCCGGTGCGGTTCACGCGGGCGAGCAGTCGCAGGCAGATGTCGCGTTCGTTGTCCTTGGGGCTGGTCAGGATCATCGCTCGCGGGGTGCCGTCAGGGGCGCAGAGCGTGTGCAGCCGCAGGCCGTAGAAGTAGCGGCTGTGGCTGGCGCAGTAGCCGTAGTCGGCGGCGTTGGCGAGGCGTCGTCGAGGCTGGAGGTGCCGCCGCGATTGACCGTCTCGCGAGAGCGGGCGCATTCGACCGGTGTGGAATCGAGGAGCAGCACGTTGTCCTCCCAGCCCGGGCTCAGGCGAGCGAAGGACGCGATCAGCGCTTCGATCGTGCTGGCCAGCCGATCGCGGCGGCGGTAGAACCCCGAGCGTTGGGTCAGGCCGGGGAACAGATGCCCAAGGCGTTTGATCGCGGTCGGGATGAACCGATGGTCGCTCGGGATCCCCATGATCGACTGCGCGACCGCGAGCGCGACGACCTCCGCGTCGGTCAGACTTCGTCGGTGGTTGACGGTCTTCTCAGGCAGGAGATCGTCAGCGATGCAGAACACGTAGATCAGCAGCAGGTCGAGGTCGGCGTCCATCGTGGCCCCCAGGGTCGACGGCTGGCAATTAGAGCACCGCCGACTTCGACCTGCGCTGTTATGTCCCCTTCAAAACCACGACCCCACCAACGTCGTGGAACTACCACTAGCAACCATGGCGGAGCTGATGAGCGCGGATCCCCAACCCGGGTCAGACGAAGTTCGTTGGCCACCAAGATGCCGTGAGGGTAAGACGACGGCGGCGCATTCCCCGCGGCGGCCAGGAGCGTGACGGCGAGCAAGCCCTGTTATGCGGGTTACGGCACGTCCGCTTCAGCCCGGCAGGTGAGTCCGTGCGACGAGCAGAGTCGCGGAGGCACGCTGAGCGATCGGGACTCCGCCACTGTATATCCGAGGCGACCGCACCCGAGCCGGGAGCTGTTCGTCGCTTGAAATCGGAGGCGTCAGCACGACACCCAGGCCGACAACCGCTGCTCCACAAAGGCGACGTCAGCGTTAGCGCGACGATGGCCTGGTCGCGTGAAGGCCGGCGTCGCTAAACGGAACCACGCAATGCGACGTTCGCTACCGCGCGGATCGCGTCCCACGGGCTTCCCGGAATGTCCGCTGATGGTGAGGCGCCTGGGTGTTGCGGGGCGATCCGCACGCGGAGGGTCCGGGGCCTGGTGCGAAAGCGCAGCGGGGGTTCGAGCTTGAGCGCTTCGCCGTCGATCCCGGCGGCGACCGGCCCGTCGGAGCTAACCTCGAACGACGGTGCGGACCACTGCTGCACACGCCTTTGACCGCCCGCGGCCGCGTCCGCTCCAAGGACGGCGATGCCGAGCACCCCGGAGTCGAGGCGTGGGCGTGTGCCGGAGGCGATCGCGCGGCCGAGTCGGTACGGGTCGTTGGAGACGAGCACGACCGCGCCGGTCTTGTGCTCGCGTCCGTCGGCGCCGGTAAAGCGCAGATCGATCGCGTCACCATCGGGGCCGAGCACCGCCGGCATCGTCTCGGCGATCGTCCGGAGCTTCGCGTCGCGGTATCCCTCGCGCTGGACCGCTTCGGCGTAGACACCGAGCGATACATTGTTGACGAACACCCGGCCGTTTACCTCGGCGAGGTCGACTACCCGCTCGCGCCCGTTGATGAACGCGTCGAGCGCTCCCACCACGTCGTCGCGATCGACGCCAAGATCGAGCGCGAAATGGTTACGCGTCCCCGCCGGCACGCACACATACGGAAGATCCCGCTCCGCGGCGATCGCGGCCACGACTGCCTGCGTCCCGTCGCCGCCGGCCACGCCCACGGCGTCCGCGCCGTCGGCGATCGCGTCGCGAACGAGCGTCGCGAGGTCATCGCCGAGGTGCAGCTCGACCGGCTTTACCCCGCGATCCCGAGCCTCGCACGCAACCCCGAAGCGCTCCGCCTTCCCGCCGCCGGACTTCGGGTTGTAGAACAACACGGGCCGTTTCGGCGCCGACGCGGCGGGGAGCCTCGCGTGGAGGGTGAACACCCTGCGCGCGGCTGCGAGTGAGAGTACGAACGCCGCGAGGACCAACACGTCGTCGAGCACGCGGCCCTCGAGCACGACGAGCACCACCGCCCCGACGAGCAACACACCGGCGCCCGCGGCGGCGGCGAAGCGGGCAGCCCCCTGGTGAACCAACGCCCACCATGCTGCCAATACAGCGCCCACCAGACACGCGAGCACCGTCAGGCCACGCGGGAAGCTCTGTACGGCGACGACCGCCGCAATCACGACGGACGCCACCGACAGAGCAAGCGACGTGATCGCAGCCAACCGTCGATTCACCACGTCACCGATCCGTGAACTCGCAACATTCGCCGACAGCGGTGACCCGGCCGCTGGCTTCGAGGACGGGGCACGCATGGAGCTATCGCCGCAAACAGCCGGTCGCCGCGGTCGCGGCGGTCTGCGAGTCGTTCGTGACCCCTGCCGTGTAGGAGGGGTCGATCGCGTGTTTCTCTTAACGGCTCCATCTTCACGCTCCTTTCATTGCACCGTGGCGGTCGGCCTCGATCGCGGCGACCAGCGCCTGGGTCGGGATCCCGCCATTGCTCGGCAACTCGCCTCCGGACCTGCGTACGGCCGAGCCGAACGGCGCCCCCCAGGAGGCTCCCAGGCCAGCAGCGCGGCCGCACGAGCACCCGGGTCGTTTTGCTGTCGATCAGCTTCTTGAGCTCGGACGCATCTCGCCCGAGAAGTTCGGCTTATCCGGCGGGAATCCAACGACGACGCTGTCGATCGGTCCGAACTCGTCAACGTTGATGTCCGCCATGTCTTGCTCCAATCTGTGGCCTCGAGCAGCCGCGCCGACAACGGGCCGGTGCGGAGAACCCAAAGGGTTGTTGCGACATGATCGCCCGAGTCCGCCGGCATGTGACTAGCTCGGAGGAATGTTCACCCGGGTGATTGAGGTTCTCCCGAGCGAACGGCCGGCGCCACCGAATCAACACTCTCGCCAACCCGCCCTCAGCGGATGCGCTGCTGGTGCAGAACCGCTCCCCCTGCCAGAGGCGACCGAATCACCCGGGTGATCCTCCTCCCCCACGGCCCACACCACGGCCACCGTGCGTCATCGTGGACGGAATGTCAGTGCCTCGCTACCGCCTCGTTGGGTGTACGTCGTCGGGCCGCTGGTGGGCGCGGCGATCGCGGTCGGGTGCGCGATGATCCTGCGCGGCCGCGGCGGCGATCCGATCTCCCACGCCGCGGGAGCCGGCGTGCTCACCCCAAGGACGCGCGCAGGAAAAGGCAAAGCTCGCCCAGGAAATCGACGCCGGGAAGGTGACCCCGGCCGGACTCGAGCCGACGAGCACCGATACGAACTCAAAGCCGTGAGGACCGCGAACTGATGCGCACGACCTCGGGAGACCCCGGGATCACCGTCCCTAATGAGATTCCGGCCAGCCCGCCTGAACGACCGCGCCGCTCCGCCGCGCCGGTTGCCGGGCTGCCGATGGCGCAGGCCGCGCTGAGGTTCGCCCGAGCTCGCCACGCCGGGCAGCGCCGGGAGACCGACGACGCGCCGTTCATCGACCATCCGATCGAGGTGGCTTGGCTTCTGCGCCGCGACGGCCAGCCGGACGAAGTCATCGCCGCCGGCCTGCTCCACGACGTGCTCGAAAAGACCGCCACCACCAGCGCCGAACTGCGCCGCCGGTTCGGAGCCCGGATCACGCGGCTCGTCGAGTCAGTCTCAGACGACCCATCGATCCGCGACTATCAGCCCCGCAAGCGCGATCTGCGCGACCGGATCGCACAGGCAGGCCCCGACACGCACGCGGTCTTCGCCGCGGACAAGATCGCCAAAGTCCGCGAACTGGCGCGCCTGCCGGCGCAGCAGCTGAACGAGCCCCAGAACCGCGCCAAGCTCACCCACTACCGCGCCAGCGGCAACATGCTCCGGCGAGCCGCAGGTCAGCTCGCCCTGGTCGATCTCCTCGACGCCGAACTCAACCGACTCGCCGTAACCAGAACTCAAAGCGCCCGAACGACAACGAGCGCCAGACGTGCGAAGCGCAACAAGCGTCTGACTCCAGCAATCTGAACGATGTCCGTTCGAGCTCGCAGGGGATTGGGAGAAAGGTGGCCAGACCTCCCCATCGAATGCCATCGCTCAGACGGGCACGGGTTGCAGCTGGGCCGGGACCAATCACACACCTGCCGGGGACCCGCGTCCTGCAGGCGATGGACGACCCTGCGGTTTAGCCATGTCTGCGCTGCGGACAAGCCGATCGTGGTCACGAGATGACCGACGGCTCAGAAGCCGCGTACGCTGAGCCTGTGAGATGGGAGGCGGCTCGACCGCGCTTCAGCCCACTCCGTCTCGTCCTGGCGCTGTTTGTCGGCGCCGTCGCGGTCGGCGTGTCGGGGCTGATCCTCCCCGGAGTTCACATCAAGACGTTCCTTGGGGCGCTTGAGGCGGCGGCGTTGATCGCCGTGCTCAATGCGGTGTTGCCGCCGCTGGTCGCGGCGTTGCGACTGCCGCTGATGTTGATCATTGGGTTCTTCGCGGTGCTGATCATCGATGCGCTGATCCTGCTGCTCGTCTCGCAGCTGGCGCCGAACGACTTCGAGGTCGATTCGTTCGGGTGGGCGTTGCTGGCGGCGCTCGTGATGGCGGCGGCGAGCATGGTGCTGCAGGTGTTCCTGGGCGTCGATGACGACGACATCTACTCGCTGCGGGTGATCCAGCGGGTGGCAAGGCGGCAGGGGGCCGCGGCCCGCACCGACGTTCCGGGCGTCATCTTCTTGGAGATCGACGGGCTCGCGGGCCCGGTGCTGCGGCGCGCGATGCGCGACGGTAACACCCCGGTGATGGCTCGGTGGCTCGCCGACGGGAGCCATGACCTGATCGAGTGGGAGCCTGACCTCTCGTCGCAGACGGGGGCCAGCCAGGCCGGCATCCTGCTCGGATCGAACGAGGACATCCCGGCGTTTCGGTGGGTTGAAAAGGAAACGGGCAGAGTGATGACGTGCTCGGCGCCGGATGACTGTGCCGAGATCGAGCGTCGTCACGCGAGCGGCGTCGGCCTGCTCATCGACGGCGGCGCGAGCCGCGGCAACCTGCTCTCCGGAGAAGCCGACGAAGTGATCCTGACTGTGAGCCGGATGGAAGCCGACAAGCAGGCAAACCCGGGCTACCGCGCGTTCCTCGCCAACGGGTTCAACGTCACCCGCGAACTTGTTCTGTTTTGCTGGGAGGTCGGCCTCGAATGGTCGGCGGCGGCCCGGCAGCGTCGTCGCGATGTGATCCCGCGCGGGCACCGCGGCGGCCGCTATCCGTTCCTGCGGGCGGCGCTGTGCGTCGTCGTCCGCGACCTGATCGCGTTCGGCGTCCTCACCGACATGATGCGCGGCCGCCCCGCCGTGTACGCGACCTTCTCCAGCTACGACGAGGTCGCCCACCACTCCGGGCTCGAGCGGAGCGACACGATGGAGGCGCTCCGCAAGCTCGACAAGCAGTTCGGACGGATCGAGCAGGCGGCACGGTATGCCCCCCGGCCGTACAAGCTCGTGGTGCTCTCCGACCATGGCCAGACGCAGGGGATGACGTTCAAGCAGCGCAACGGCTACGGGCTCGACGAGCTCGTCCAGCGCTCACTTTCCCGCGGCGACGTGAGGGGAATGAGCGGCGGCGACGAGCACGACACCGCGGTCGGGCAGGCGTTGAACGAAGCGACCGGCCGCAGCGGCGAGCATGAGAAGCATGGGATGAGCGACGAGCACGCCGTCGTGCTTGGCTCGGGCAACCTCGGCCTCGTCTACCTGATGGAGGAGAAACGCAGGCTGAGCGCCGAGGAGATCGAGGAGCGCCACCCCGACCTGATCCCCGCGCTCAGAGCTCACCCACACGTCGGGTTCCTGCTGATGCGCTCGGCCCTACACGGCCCGATCGCCGTCGGCTCCGGCGGCACCCACTACCTGGCGACCGGCCGGATCGAGGGAGACGACCCGCTCGAGCCCTTCTCCCCGACCGCCGCCGAACACCTGCGGCGCACCGACGGATTCGCGCATGTCGCCGACATCATGGTCAACAGCTTCTACGACCCCGACCTCGAACAGGGCTGTGCCTTCGAAGAGCTGATCTCGTTCCACGGCGGCCTCGGCGGCCCGCAAACCAGACCGTTCATTCTCTACCCGGTCGAGCTGCCAGTGCCCCACGAGCCGATCATCGGGGCCGCCAGCGTGCACGCGCTCCTCGCGGGTTGGCGCAGCCTGCTCAAGGGAGCCCCACAAACCATCGCGGAAACCGTCGAAGATGGCAGCTAGCCAGCATCGACCTGCCGTTCGTTGCGGCGCCTCGGTTAGCTCGCTCTGACAGCCAACAGTCGCGTCGCAGCTCGCGGTGGGCCTGCGCGTGTCTGACGTGGGGATCGCGCTGACCGAGACGCCGGGCCGGGAGGTGATGGGGCTGATCTACGCGAAGCTGCGCAGCGCGATCCGACCTGCGGGTGTGAGCTTTTGCGGGCCGGTCGCACACGCTGGTTGTTGGGCGGCTGGTTGCCGGCGCTCGACGTTGGGACGTTCTTGCCCGCCTCATGTCCGCCGGCTCGACCAGCTGCTCGCCGAAACGGTCAGACGCACGTGTCCCGCGCGCTGCGCCGTCGGCTGCTACAGATCCCCGGCCGGCTCCCCGCACCGTACGCCTGTGGACTCTGCAGCTCCCCGCCCGCTTGCCCACGCAACACGACTTCATCCGGGCGCCTGCCTGGACACACGAACTGCCGGCATCGAACCGAATGCCGACGCCACGACGGGCCAACAGATCCGCTGCCGACGCCGGCGCGATCACCGGCGTGCGAAAACACCAACGACGCTCCGCGGAAACGATCTCACTGCTGGCGCGCTTGAGCGTGAATCCTGGATGTCAGCGTCGCGTTCTCCCGCTTCAGCGTCGCGTTCTCCCGCTTCAGCGCTGCGATCTCGCGACGGGCGGCGGCAAGCTCCTCCGCCAAGCCGACCAGTGCCTTGCCGAGCCGCGCAGGTCCCCCGCGCAGAGGATCATCTTGAGGTGCTAGCCGAGCCGCGACCGCCGACACATCCCGGAGGCTCGCCCCGTCGGCGCGAGCCGGGGTGTTGTCTGGCCGCACGGACGGCCCGTCCGTTTCCTTCGCGCCCCTAGGAGGCGCCAGCCCACCCGATGCGTTTCGACCGTCTCTTCTCATGTTGACGCGAGTGGGCCCGTTCAGATCTTGGCGTTCAGCCCTAGGCGCGTGTGAAGGTGACGGCGGTCTCTTTACGCTACGACGGGCACGAAGCTCGCCGGCGCCTTGGGTTGGAACGGGCTGAGTTCGGCGTGGTCTGAGCTGACGTGGATATGGGTCGACTCGGGTACCTCGTTCCAGACCCCGGCGACGTCGCCGAGTGGTTCGGAGACGACCAGCCGTGCGTCGTCTGAGAACTGTTGGAGTTCCTTGATCTCGGGATGTAGCTCGCGTAGCGTTGGAACGTCGGTCGTGTAAAAGAGCGAGCGCGATTCTCTCTCGCTCGAGTAGCGGAACGCCCAGATGCTCTCGCCGTCGGTGGTGGCGACGGTGCCCTGGAACGGATGAGGGACTCCATGGCGGTCCGCGACCGCTTCGACCAATCCGATCGCCTCCCCCACGGCGGCTGGTGGGTCGTCCTCGAGGCCGAGGGTGAGGGCGAGGAAGAACAGGATCTCGGTGTCGGCCTGGCCTTGGATCTGCGGGTAGAGCGACGGGTCGATGGCGAGTACGAGGTCGCGCTTGATCGTGGCGAGCTCGTTGATGTATCCGTTGTGCATGAACAGCCAGTTGTCGTGACGGAAGGGGTGGCAGTTGGTCTGTTGCACGGCGCTGCCGATCGCCGCCCGGATGTGCGTGAAGAACAGCGGTGAGCTGATGTGACCGGACAGCTCCCGGAGGTTGCTGTCGTTCCAGGCCGGTTCGGTGCTGCGGTAAACGCCTGGAGTCTCGGCGATTCCGTACCAGCCGACGCCGAACCCGTCGCCGTTGGTTGGCTCCGCCCCGAGCCGCGAGTGCAGGCTCTGGTCGACCAACGAGTTAGTGCCCCCGTAGAGCACGTCTTTCATGAGGATGGGAGAGCCGGAGTATGCGAGCCAGCGGCACATGGGCCGCTCCTTTCTGTCGAGTTGTTGGACGTGTGAGCGTTTCTCGCCGCGCTTGCGGTGCGCAGTCCCGGGGCGGTGAACCGGTCAGCGAGCATCATGACCAGGCGGTCGAGACGCCCGCTGGGAGCGACAAGCGCGTGCTGCCGCTCGGCCCCGTTGGCGGCCGCCAGGCGTGGCACCCCGTCGAGCGCTTCGGCGCACCCGAGCGCGAGTGCGACCGGGCGGCAATCCGCGAGCAGGGAGGCGAGCATCTCTCGCGCCGGGATCAGGCGCCGGGCTCCGGGGTCGATCAGCCGGGCGTCCATCCCGTCTCGGGCGGCCAGGAAGCGGTTCTCGCCGAGAACGTGAGCGCTCGGCACCACCGAGGAAGGCTCTCCCTCGAGCTCAAGCCGGGCCAGCGACTGGATCAGCGCGACCAACGGAGCTACGTCTCGGACCCGAGACTGGGAATCCATCACCCGCACCTCGACCGTTCCGAGCGCCGGCTGAAGCCGCGCGTCCCACCACAGGAAGCTCGGATCGGGGATCGCCCCGGGCGCGATCAGTGCGTCGACGGCCTGGACGTAGCCGGCGTAGTCGGCGGACAATGGCGGCGGGCCCGCGCGAGGGAAGGCCTGGAAGATCAATGTGCGGGAGGACGCGAACCCGCTGTCGCGCCCCTGCCAGAAGGGAGAGTTGGCCGACAGTGCAAGCAGAATTGGGAGGTTTCGGCGCAGACCATTCAGGACCCGGATCGCGTCCTCCGGCCCGGGCACGCCCACGTGCACGTGCAGTGCCATTGTCGGCTCGCGCCGCGCGAGCACCCGCAGGGAGTCCTCGAGAGCGCGGTAGCGCGCCGTGCCCGAGACCTCGGTCTCCGCCCCAACGGTCAACGGATGCATGCCCGCGGCGGCGACGCTCAATCCCATTGCGCCCAACTCATGCGCGAGCCGGTCGCGGAGCGAGGCCAGCTCGGCCACGACGCCGTCCACGTCGGGATGGATGCCCGTCACGAGCTCAATCACCGCCGCGTGCGTCTCGGGGAACGTGCGGGCCGAGAGATCGTCCGAGAGCTGCCCGAGGACCTGGTCGCTTGACTGGGCCAGCGACCAGTCAGACGGCCGGAGCAGCATGACCTCCTCCTCGACCCCGAGCGTGTATCGCAGCCCGAGCTCGTCGTTCCAGCGTGCCCACAATGGGAAGCTCCCATACCGCTGATCACCGAGCTCGCCGATCGGGCTGAGACGCGGGCGCGCGTCTGCCCGGGCCCTTAGCTTCACCGCGCACCCAGTCCGGTCTTGTTGCTCTCGACGGTGGCGGCACGGTCGCCAGCGTCGACAACGCCGATCATGCGTTCGAGCTTGGCGGCTGCCCTCGTCTCGTCGGCCAGAGCAGCCACGAACACGCGATAGCGTGCGTCGTGATCGCGGCTTGCGGCGGCCAGCCATGCGTTCCAAGCACGCGTGACGCGTTGCGCCGACCGCCGCCACTCGATCAGCTGCTCGGCCTCGGCCGGTCGGGACACCGCTTCGGCGGTCCCGGCTCCGCGGTTGGCAATGAGGCGGGGATTATCGCGAGCGGGGTCGGGTCTTTTTCTGCGGAAGAACACTTCCTCACCCCCAAGGTCGTCGTGAGGTCGGGAGTTCGGGTAGAACCGCTCACCGGTCACGGATGCGCGGATCTCCACGGTGCTCCAACATTGACCGTTACATCATCACCGCGTTCTCCTGAAATTGAGCGACTCTGATCAGGGATCACCCGGGTGATTGACGCTCACGGGGTGGGCGGGTCCGGCTTCATTCTCGACATCTTCGCGCCCGCGCTCGGAGTCGCCCTCCAAGCGGGTGCCACTGGTGCGCTGAGAGCGATAGAGATGAGTGCAACCTCACCGCAGCGCTGCCCTCCGGCAGCGGACCAGCGATCGCATCCTCCCCGCTAGTCGGCGTTCCGTGTCTCGTGCCAGAACACGCCGACGACGGCGCCAAGGACGATCACGACCCCGATCGCAATGAAGTACGACATGAGACCGAACGTCACCCCGACGGGAGAGAGTCTGGAGTGCAAGATCACGCTCGGACGGCGACTGCCGACCAAGCGGCCGATGGGGTCGACGACCGTCCTCAGATCGCGACCGTCACAACGGTCGCGATCGCCGCGATCAGCGCCGTCGCCGCGGTCAACCGGCCGAACGCGGCGGTCTGTAGACGTTGGGGCATCCAAGGCTCGCGACGCTCGCGGTAGATCGCCCGCCCGTTGCGCCACGTGAGCGCGGAAAGGATCGCCATCGCAACCGCACTAACGACGCCCAGCACAGGCAGATGCCCGACAAAGGCGGCGCGTGCGATCAGCACACCGCTCGCGGCCATGGTCAGGGCCGATCGCGTCCACGCCAGCGCGGTACGCTCGCGCGCCACGCCCGGATCGTCGGTATCGGGCGGCGGTGTGACGGTTCCACCATTCGGTTGAGATTGCGGGCGATTCAATGAACCAGTCGGTCGACCACCGCCAGGATCCCGCCGCACACGGCGATCACCACGATTCCCCCCGTCAGCACACGCGGCATCCACGAGTAGCGCAGCGGCTGCCGCAGTCGCATCGCCCGCTCACTGTCCTCCCAATGCAAATAGCTCGCGAGCGCGAGCACCGCGCCGAGCACGATCAGCGGCACCGCGATGATCAGCCGCAGTCCGTGCAAATTGAACTTCAGGAACTGCGCCGCCGCCAGGCCGGCGGCGATCAGCGCTAGCGCCGTCCGGTTCCAGGCCAGGAACGTGCGTTCGTTGGCGAATGTAAACCGCGGATCGGGATCGCTCCCGGTTTGCTCGAGCCGCCGCTCACGCCGCGCGCTCAACGCCAGCCACCGCCGCAGCACACGTCCTTCGCTCGCCGCCTCGTCGTGCCCGGCCGCTCCCGGTCCAGGCGCGCCGGCGTTCGACCTCCTCTCGGCGTCCGATTCAGCCCGGGGCTCGCCCATCGCCGGATTCTCCTACCTCTACGCCACGATCGCGATCGCGGGCTCGCCTTCGACCAAGCCGCCGCCCGGCGAGTGAAGCCGTGACGGTGTCGGCGCCAACGCTGCCGTCGCGCCGTGCTCCCCCGGACACGGGTAGCGCCGAGTCGGAGGCGTCCACGCGGCGGTCAACCGTCGAGATTACTCGTCCATGCCTCGAGCGGTGACGTGGAAGTGGCGACTGCTTCGTTCGGCGACCAGGGTCAGAACGAGCGGCGGCGGGCACGCTTTTTCCCGCGAACGCAGCCGCGCGGCGTCGCGGTCGTTGTTGCTCTGCTCGCGGCCGTTGTGGGCTGACTTTGTGCAGGCGGTTCGCTGACGATCCTCCCGCTAGGGGTCTGAGGAAGCGGCCGGCAGTCTCATCGGCGACCGTTGCTCGACAACGCTGCTCCGGGCTGATCGCCTACAGCACGCGGATCTGGAGCGCCAGCCCCTTGGAGAAGCCTTCTTGTTGTGGCGCCGTGCGATCTGAGCGCGCCGAGCCGCGACCACGCGAGCTGCGCAATATCTGGGCGGGAAGCCGGTGGAGTCAGACGACGGCTGAGGCTGAAGCCTCGTCGGCGGTCGGCGACCAGCGAGCGCTGCTGGATCGGGCTGGGGAGTCAGGTCGCCGGCTATGTGCTGTGCAGCAGCAATAGCGAGCGTCCGGTCAGCGTGACGGGGGCCGATGACTCCACCTCGCGTCCAGCCGCGTCTGGGTGTTCGCTGTCGATCTCGACGCGCCAGCCGAGGTCGCGCAGCGGGTCGGGAATGGTGAACTCCAGCGGCTCCCACCACGAGTTGAGCATCAGCATGAACGGATCGTCGGGGCGCGTCGGGTCGCCCGTGGCGCCGCTCATCGCAACCGCTATCGCCCGCGCTGAGGAATCGCTCCAGTCCTGCGGTGTCATCGGGATGCCGTCTGGGCGGTACCAGTCGAGATCGTCGCGGGTGGTGTCGGGGGCGGGCGTTCCGTGGAAGAACTGCCGGCGGCGGAACACCGGGTGCTGTTCGCGAAGGCGGCACAGGCGCGCGGTGAAGTCGACCAGGTCGGTGTTCTTGGCAGCCTCGTTCCAGTCGAGCCACGCGAGTTCGTTGTCCTGGCAGTAGGCGTTGTTGTTGCCGCGTTGGCTGCGGGCGAACTCGTCGCCGCCGAGCAGCAGCGGCACGCCTTCTGAGAGCATCAGCGTGGCAATGAGGTTGCGCTGCTGGCGTGCGCGCAGTTCGAGCACCGCGGGATCGTCGGTGGGGCCTTCCACGCCGCAGTTCCAGCTGCGGTTGTCGTCGGTGCCGTCCCGGTTGTTCTCGCCGTTGGCCTCGTTGTGCTTGGTGTCGTAGCTCACGACGTCGGCGAGCGTGAAGCCGTCGTGCACGGTGAGGATGTTCACCGAGGCGCTGGGGCGGCGGCCGCCGTGTCCGTAGAGGTCTCTCGACCCGCTCAAGCGCGTTGCGAAATCGGGCAGCGTGCCGGGGGCGGACCGCCAGAAGTCGCGCACGGTGTCTCGGTACTTCCCGTTCCACTCGCTCCAGCCGGCCGGGAACTGTCCGACATCGTAGGCTCCGATATCCCACGGCTCTGCGATCATCTTCACCCGCGAGAGCACGGGATCCTCGCCGACCGCCTCCAGGAAAGCAGAGTGGGGGTCAAAATCATTCGCCCCGCGCGCAAGGCTGGCCGCGAGGTCAAAGCGGAAGCCGTCCACGTGCATCTCCTGGACCCAGTAACGCAGCGAGTCCATCGCGAGGCGCAGCGGTTGCTGGAAATACAAATCCAGGGTGTTGCCGCAGCCGGTGTCGTCGACGTAGTGCGAGCGGTCGTCCTGCAGTCGGTAGTAGCCGGCATTGTCGATGCCACGGAAGCACAGCGTGGGCCCCGCCTCACTGCCCTCGGCGGTGTGGTTGTACACGACATCGAGGATCACCTCCAAGCCGGCAGCGTGTAAGCCGCGGACCATCCGGCGAAACTCGTCGACCTGGCCCCCGCGGTCGCCGGTTGACGCGTACCCGTTGTGCGGCGCGAAGTAGCCGATCGACTGATAGCCCCAATAGTTTCGCAGCCCACGCTGTACGAGCTGTGCGTCGTGCACGAACTGATGGACCGGGAGCAGCTCCACCGCGGTCACACCGAGCCGCTGCAGGTGCTCGACGGGCGCGGGATGCGCGACACCGGCGTAGGTGCCGCGCAGCTCCTCGGGCACATCGGGGTGCAGCTTGGTGAACCCCTTGACGTGGACCTCGTAGAAGATCGAATCGGCCATCGGCCGGCCCGGAGCGCGGTCATCGCCCCAGTCGAAATCCTCCGCCACCAGCACCGAGCGCGGCACGTAAGGCGCCGAATCTGTCTCGTCGGCACGACCGGGGTCATCGGGCACATGACCGAACACCGACGGATGCCACTGCACCTCGCCGGCGATCGCGCGGGCGTACGGGTCGAGCAGCAGCTTCGCGGGATTGCAGCGATCGCCGGCCGACGGATTCCACGGGCCGTGCACGCGAAAGCCGTAGCGTTGCCCGGGTGCTGCGTCCGGCAGGTAGCCCTGCCACACGAAGCCGTCCCCCTGCTCGAGACTCCACCGCGTCTCGTGGCCGGAGTCATCGAACAGGCACAGCTCGACCGCTTCCGCCACGCTGCTGAACAGGGCAAAGCTCGCGCCGCTGCCGTCATGGTGCGCGCCGAGCGGCGCCGTCTCCGTGTGGTCGAGCGCCCGGCTTGTTGTTGGCATCACAGACATCAGGTGGCCTCCTTCGGACCGGCCTCGATGAGGTCATGGCCAGTCGTTGCTCATCCAATTTGGTTGAAATCTGGTGATTCGTGACGTCGGGGGGTGCGCGGACACCTGGCGCGGCCGGTCGGTCAGCCAGCCACGCTGGCGGCCGCGCCGAGCTCGGAGTGCAGGGCGCCGCCGAGCATGAACAGCAGCGCGACGGTGCCGGTCCAGCCGGTCTGGTGGCTGGCGCCGATGCCGGCGCCGTTGTCGCCGTGGAAGTACTCGTGGAACGGAATCAAGTCGTGCCAGTGCGGGTCGGTCTGGAACTTCTCGATTCCGCCGTACACGGGCCGGCGGCCATTGTCGTCGTCGGTGAACGTGGTCGCCAGGCGCGTGGCGATCTCGGTAGCGACCTCGAGCAGGTTCATCTCCTGCCCTGAGCCGGTGGGGCACTCGACTTTGAGCCTGTCGCCGTAGTAGCGATGCAGTTGGGTGAGCCCGCGGAGGATGACGACGTTCATCGGGAACCAGACCGGGCCGCGCCAGTTGGAGTTGCCGCCGAACATACCGGTGTCGGACTCGGCCGGTAGGTAATGGACGTTGTACTCCTGTCCGCCCCACTCGAAGATGCAGGGCTGTTCGAGGTGGCGCCGGGAGATCGCGCGGATCCCGTGCGCGCCGAGGAACTCCTCCTCGTCGAGCATGATCTCGAGGATCCGCCGCAGCCGGGGCTCGTCGACGAGCGACATGATCCGCCGGCCCTCCGGGTTGGGACCGGGCAGGTGCGCCAGCGAGGGCAACGCATCGGAGAAGCTGTCAACAAACTCTGCGAGGCGCTCCAGGAACATGGGGAATCGCTCGACCACGTCCGCGTCGAAGACGGTCGCGGCGCAGAGCGGCAGCAGGCCGACGAGCGAGCGCACCTTGAGCTGGATCGCGGCGCCGTCGGGCATCCGCATCACGTCGTAATAGAACCCGTCCTGCTCGTCCCACAGCACAGTGTCGGCATCTGGCGGGTTCATCGCGATTGAGATCCACTCGAAGTGGGTGAGGAACTTGAGCGCCATGTCGGCGTAGGCCCGGTCGTGCTTGGCGAGCTCGGTGGCGATCTGGAGCATCCACTGGCAGTAGAGCGCCATCCACGCCGTACCGTCGGCCTGCTCGAGTGTGCCACCCCCAGGCAGCGGCGAGGAACGATCGAAGATCCCGATGTTGTCGAGACCGAGGAACCCGCCCTGGAACAGGTTGCGTTCATCGGGGTCCTTGCGATTGACCCACCAGGTGAAGTTCGTCAGCAGCCGGTCGAACACGCGGGCCAGGAACTCGGTGTCGCCCTCGCCGCGGATCTCGGCCTCGCGCTCATACACGTGCAGGGCCGCCCACGCGGTCACCGGCGGGTTGACATCACTGAAGTTCCACTCGTAGGCCGGGATCTGGCCGTTGGGGTGCAGATACCGGGTGTCGAGCAGCAGCTCGACCTGCGCCTTGGCGAAGTCAACGTCGACGAGCGAGAGGGGAGCGCAATGGAAGGCGAGGTCCCACGCCGCGAACCACGGGTACTCCCACTTGTCTGGCATTGAGATGACGTCGTGCGAGACCATGTGGAACCAGGGCACGTTGCGCACCGAGCTCCCCGCGGCGTTCGGATCCCACGGGTCGACGCCATGCTCGCGCAGCCACCGATGCACGTTGTACTCGTAGTACTGCTTGCCCCACAGCAACCCCGCCAGCGCCTGGCGCATCACCATCGCCCCGTCTTCCCGCAGCGTCGGCGGGATCACCGTCGCGTAGAACTCATCGGCCTCCTTGCGCCGCGTTTTGAACAGCTGATCGAAGTCCGCACCCAGCGGCTTTCCCTTGCCCGGCACGTTCGCCCCCGAGCGGTCGGACGCGGTCAGGCGCACCCGAATCGAGGCGCTGGCCCCCGCCGGCACCTCGAGCACGTGATGAGCCGCGACCTTGGTACCCGTCCGCTCCGGGTTGATCGCATCGGCGGCCCCGTGCACGATGAACTCGTTGACCCCATCCTTGACATACGGCGAAGCGTTCGGCGCTCCGAACAGGCGCTCGTTGTTCGTGTCGTTCTCGCAGAACAACAGCTGCGCCGAGGAGTCAGCCCGCAACAGCCACTCGCCTAGCTCTGGATGAGAGGCGCGCGCCGCGGCCACCCCCCGCATCCCGTCGGCGGCCGCCAGCGTAGGTTTGGCGACGTCGTCCCCCCACGACCACGTATTGCGGAACCACAGGGTGGGGAGCAAATGCAGGGTCGCCGTCTCCGGCCCGCGGTTATGGGCGGTGACCAGCATCAGGATGTCGTCGTGATCGGCCTTGGCGTACTCCACGACCACGTCGAAATAGCGATCCTCGTCGAAGATCCCCGTGTCGAGCAGCTCGTACTCCATCTCCTGCTTACTGCGGCTGCGGTTGGTGGAGAGCAGATCGTTGTAGGGAAACTCACGCTGCGGATACTTGTACTGGCACTTCATATACGAGTGCGTTGGCGTGCTGTCCAGGTAGAACCAGTACTCCTTCACATCCTCGCCGTGGTTGCCCTCGCCGTTGTTGAGCCCGAACATCCGCTCCTTGAGCAGAGGATCGGCGCCATTCCACAACGCCAGCGCGAGGCACAACCGCTGGCGCTCATCGCACACCCCGGCGATCCCGTCCTCACCCCACCGGTACGCGCGCGATCGCGCCTGATCGTGCGAGAAGTAGTTCCACGCATCCCCGTTCTCGCTGTAATCCTCGCGCACCGTCCCCCACTGGCGCTCCGACAGATACGGGCCCCACGCCTTCCACGGAACGGCGCCAATGCGGGCATCCTCCAAGCGCTGATGCTCCGGAGTGTTGAACTTCGGTGGAGTGATCGTCATGGCTCATGCTCTCAATCGCTAAAGGGCCAGTTGTTGCTCGGTCGTGACCCCGCCCGAACGGTTGCTCGGAGGATCAACGCTGTTGCCCGGCGGCGCGTCAGACTCCCCTTCCTCGGGTTCGGATGCGCCTAGCTGTGCACGCTCGGGCGCAGGCCGGCGGCCCGTTCGAGCAGCCCTGCCGTGTGACGAGTCGCTGATCGGCTTCGTGATCTCAGGCGTCCCGTTACATCTGTCCCGCTTGCTTCGCTTCCTTCACGTCCTGTCCGAAGACGATGAGACCGTAAAGGACGTACACGCACAGGGCGAAAGCGCAGAGACGCCACCACGGATTAGCGCCGCCGATTGACGTCAAGTTGGAGAGCGCGCCCAAGCCCGCGGCGATGATTCCGATCACTCGCCCGTAGGCGTTCCCCGCAAACAGCGAGACGCCGGCGGTCAGCTCGATCGCGCCGAGGATGATCAGCACCCAGCCGTATGTGTGCAGGTTGTTGAAGACCAGCCGCGTTTCGCCGACGTAGACATGCGCGTCGCCGAGCGCACCGATTCCATAGAAGATGTTGAGCGTCCCTACGAACAGCAGTAATGACGCTGCAAAGACGGCCCGACCGGTACCTCGCATGTTGTCTCCTTGTCTCTGTTGACGGCGGTGTGTTTGATTGGAAGAAGTGGGATCGACCTGCGGTCCTGGCTGCTTTGCGGCCCAGGCGGTAGCGAGGCGGGTGACATTCGAGCGTCAGCATGCCCGACGACCGCCGCGGTTTGGGCCGTGTGGACAGAAGATCACCCGGGTGATTCGGTGAGGTCGTCGGTGCTGGGACGGTTCACGCCACAGCTGTGCGATGCGGTCCTCGGCCGCGAGGATTCGGGCGCCTTGCATGCGGAGCTCGAGCGGTCGAACATGTTCCTGGTCGCCCTGGACGCACGCGGGGAGTGGTACCGCTATCACCATCTGTTCCGCGAGCGGCTGGAGCTCGAGCTCGGGCTCGAGGACGCGACGATGCTGCGCCGGCGCGCGGCGGCGTGGTGCCGTGCGCACGGGCTGGTCGAGGACGCGATCGGATACGCCGCCGCCGCTGGGGACGCCGAGACGGTCGCTGAGCTGCTCGTCGAGAGCCACCGCCAGTTCGTCTGGGGCGGACGGCTCGAACAGCTGCTTGGCTCGGTGCGGTGGCTTCCCCCGAGCTGCTGCTCGAGCACCCGGCGCTGCCCGCCAGTGGGGCGATGGCCGCCGGCGCTGCTCGCGCGCCCGGAGGTCGAGGTTCGGCAGCTGCTCGCGGTGGCCGACCGGGCACGGCGCGAGCGCCCGCAAGAGTAGCCGCCGTACGCTGAGGCGATCGTAGAAGTCACCCGTGCGGCCGTGATCGAGCGCGGCGACGTCGGGGCGCGGCCGTTGAGCACGCCTTCCCGGCTCGCTGAGCGTGCTCGGCTGGCGCGTGCTCAGGTGCGCGTGCTCGCGATGCTCGGTGATCTCCTTGCCGACCTCGCTCGCAGACAAGCCCCTCAGCCACAGGGGTACTCGAGTTCTGGCGATGTCAGTGACGGGCGGGCGTTGCACGGCGGAGACGGACGGGGCCGACTTGACGGCCCTCATCCCGGATGCATGGATTGCCACGGATGCTCCGATTCATCGACCGCGACATCATCACCCAGTTCTTGCGCGTGTGGAGAACTCGGAGGAGCGTTCACCCGGGTGATTGGATCGCGGCCTGGGGGTCATACCGGCTGGCCCCTGCCGCCGCCGACCTCATACGAATCACCCGGGTGATCCTCCGCCCGTACCGCCCAAATCGCGGCGACCGTCAGGCATGCTGGGGCTCGAGTCTCACCGCCTGGTCATCGGACAGGCGCAAACAGCGGAGTCGACGACGACCTGGCACTGATCGAACGGAACCGTGAAGGCATGACTTTCCTCTGGATATCTGTTGGCCGTCCTGCACGTAGCGTGCTGGGGTCTACTTCGGCCTGGCAACGTTCCGCAAGGGGCACTACTGGCTGTTCTGGATCGGGTTCGTTCTCCCGTTCCTATGGATCATCGGCGCTTGACGGGCCACGACCGAACGCGCCGCCGCACGCGCCGCTGGTGCTGTGTAGGCGCGAATCGCGCGGGCCAACGTCGCAAACGAACCGCGCCAAGAAGGCTGGGGTATGACGTCGGCAGCAGAAGATCATTTCCGGTTACGGACGTTGGCATCAACCTTGGGTGGTGACATGAGTACTACAGTCAGAAACAAGCGCACGGCGAGTAGGACAACGAACGGTCGCGAGCCGGCCGCTAAGCCAGACGCGAAGCCGAACGGGAAGGCCGCGGCGATGCCGCAGAGCGCGGCGGCGCCCTCGCCCTTCACGCCGATCGCCGAATACGGATTCCTGTCGGATTGCCATACCGGCGCGCTGGTCGCGCCGGACGGGACGGTCGATTGGCTGTGCGTGCCGCGCTTTGACTCGGCGAGCGTGTTCGGGGGGCTGCTTGACCGGGGCGCTGGCGCGTTTCGCCTGGGCCCGTTCGGGATCAATGTGCCGAGCGGTAGGGTCTACGAGCCCGGGACGAACACGCTGGTCACGTCCTGGAAGACCCCAAGCGGCTGGGCGACCGTACGCGAAGCGCTGACCATGGGGCCTCGCCGGGGCGAGGATACGGTCACGCCCCACACTCGGCCGCCGGCGGACGAGGACGCCGAGCACATGCTGGTGCGGACGGTCACCTGCGTGGAGGGGAGCGTCGAGATCGAGCTCGTGTGCGATCCCGCTTTCGACTACGGACGTACGCCGGGCGAGTGGTCGCTCTCCAGCGATCGCCACCGCGCCGAGGTGACGGGCTCCGGTCAGAAGATGACGCTGCAGACCGACATGCTGCTAGGGGTCGAGGCCAGTCACGCGCGGGCGCGTCACGTGCTCCAGGAGGGCGAGGAGCTCTACTGCGCGCTGGCGTGGGACGACGAGACGCCGATCCCAACCGACCGCGAGGAAGCGAACAAACGGCTCCACGCGACCAGCAAGTTCTGGCGTCACTGGATGGCTCGGGCCAGGATCCCCGACCACGAGCTGCGGCCGCTGATCCAGCGCTCGGCGCTGGCGATCAAGGGTCTGACCTACATGCCTACGGGGGCGACGGTCGCGGCACTCACGACGTCGCTTCCCGAGACGCCGGGCGGTGAGCGCAACTGGGACTACCGCTACACCTGGATCCGCGACTCGACGTTCACGCTCCAGGCGCTGCACTTCCTCGACCTGGACTGGGAAGCCAACGAGTTCATGCAGTTCATCGCCGACCTCGAGCTGGGCGACGACGGCGCCCTGCAGATCATGTACGGGATCGACGGACGCCGAGATCTCACCGAGAACCTCTTGGACGAGCTCTCGGGCTACGCCGGCGCACACCCGGTCCGCACCGGCAACGGCGCCTTCGATCAGCGCCAGAACGACGTGTTCGGCGCCGCGCTCGACTCGGTCCTCCTGCATACCCGCCGCAGCCAACGGCTGCCGCGGCGCCTATGGCCGCTGATCCAGTCCCAGGCCGAATGCGCCAAAGCGGTGTGGCGCAACCCCGACCAGGGCATCTGGGAGGCCCGCGGAAAGCCCCAGCACTACGTCTCCTCCAAGCTGATGTGCTGGGTCGCGATGGACCGGGCGGCCAAGCTCGCCGAGATCCGAGGAGACCGCGAAATTGCCGCCGCCTGGGCGGAGACCGCGGCCGAGATCAAGGCCGACATCCTCGCCCACGGCACGGACAAGCGCGGCGTGCTCCGCCAGCACTACGACACCGAATCGCTCGACGCCTCGACCCTGCTGGCCGCGATCTTCGGCTTTCTCCAGGCCGACGATCCGCGGCTCAAGGCGAGCGTGCTGGCGATCGCCGATGAGCTGACCGAACACGGATTCGTGTTGCGCTACCGCACCGACGAGACCGACGACGGCCTCTCGGGCAAGGAGGGGACGTTCGTGATCTGCTCCTTCTGGCTGGTCTCGGCGCTGGCCATCGTCGGCGAGTTGCAGCGAGCGCGTGACCTGATGGAGCGCCTGGTGAAGGTCGCCTCGCCGCTCGGCCTGTACGCCGAGGAGTTCGACGTGGAGACCGGCCGCCACCTCGGCAACTTCCCCCAGGCGTTCTCCCACCTGGCCGCGGTCGAAGCGGCGGCGCGAATCATCCTGGCCGACCGGCTCGCCGAGATCACCGGATGAGCGACACATACGACGTCATCGTGATCGGGAGCGGCGCCGGCGCCGGCAGGTTCGTCCACAAGCTGGCTGCGTCGGGCAGGCGGACCCGGCTGCTCGAGCGCAGCGACTGGCGCACCCGTGAGCCTCGGATGGAGCGCATGGACGTGCGGCAACCTGAATCGGAGCTCGCCCATGTCGCATAACAGCGCCCGGAGAGACCGGCACCGCGTGGTGATCGTCGGCGGCGGCTTCGGCGGGATGGAGGCGGCCAAGCGCCTGAAGAAGGCCGACGTGGACGTGACCGTCGTCGACCGCCACAACCACCTCCTGTTCCAGCCGCTGATCTACCAGGTGGCGGCTGGTGCGCTGGCCTCGGGCCAGGTTGCCGCGCCGCAGCGCCACATGCTCAAGCGCCAGGCCAATGCCACCGTGCTGATGGCGGCGGTGACCGACGTCGACGTCGAGCTCCGGCAGGTCGTGCTCGACCGCGGTGAGCGGCTCGACTACGACAGTCTGATCCTCGCCTGCGGCGCAGAGACGTCGTACTTCGGCCACGATCAGTGGCAGGAGGTGACGTGCGGCCTGAAGACGCTCGAGGACGCGGTTGACCTCCGCGACCGGATCTTCGGCGCCTTCGAGGAGGCCGAGCGCGCTGCCGATCCCGCCGCCCGCGACGAGTGGCTGACCTTCGTCGTCGTCGGGGGCGGTCCGACAGGTGTGGAGATCTCCGGGCAGCTGGCGATCCTCTCGCGCCACACAATGAAACGCGACTTCAGGCGGATCGACCCACGGGCCGCCCGCGTGATCCTGCTCGACGCCGGCGAGCGCCTGGTCGCCGCCTTCAGCGAACCGACCTCGGCGAAGGCGGCCAAGGAGCTCGGCGACCTTGGCGTGACCGTCCACGAGCACGCGACGGTCACCGACGTCGACGCACGCGGCGTGATAGTCAAGACTGGCGACGCGACCGAGCGGATCGCCACCCGGACGGTGGTCTGGGCCGCCGGAGTGCGCACCGCCGGCATCGCGGAGGTTCTCGCCCGCGCCACCGGTGCCAGCCCGGACCGGGCTGGGCACGTCGAGGTCAACCCCGACCTGACGCTGCCCGGGCACCCTGAGATCTCGGTGATCGGCGACGCGGCCAAGCTCGCCGGGCCGGACGGTAAGCCGCTTCCGGGCCTGGCCACGGTGGCGATCCAGCAGGCGCGGCACGCGGCGGAGGCGATCCGCCAGGGTGAACCCGGTGCGTCCAAGCCGTTCAAGTACTTCGACAAGGGGGCCCTCGCGGTCGTCGGCCGGGGCAAGGCGGTGTGCGAGGTCAGGGGCCACCGCCTCTCCGGGCTGATCGCGTTCCTCATGTACATCGCGGTGCACCTGTTCTACCTCGGCGGTATCGGGGGCCGGCGCCTCAGCGTGGGCGTGGCCGCGCTCGGGTCGCTGTTCGGAGCCCGCGAGAGCCGGGTGATGGACGGTGAGCTGGAAAGCGTCGAGCGCCCAATGCCGGCGCAGACGCCCGTGACCGGGGCGAGCTCGACCGCGCGATAAGCGGATGACGCCGGGGGCCAGCGACAGCCCCTGGCAGCTCGCCACCGCCAGCGTCCCCCACTTCTTCTTCATACCGGTGACGAATCGGACGGCGTTCCTCTTGGCGATTCTCGAGACGGCCTGGTGGCGCACCGACCATCCGGATTACGGGCGTATGACGCAGCCCGGTGACCACGCCGACGGCGGCGTTGAGCAAGTGACGCGTGGCGAAGAACCCGCCGATCGGATCAGCTTCGCGGTCCGGTCCGTGCCCTGCGGACGGGTCTTGCCCTTAGGACGGACGAGGACAGGGATGTCACTGCCAGCAGGGTCGAGGAGCTCGCTGCCTGCTGTGCGAGACCTCGTACGCGTCTGCGTCGCGCGGGTCGGCTCCGACCGCGCGTGCTGGACCGACCAGCTAGCCAAGAAGAGAACGCGCTGGCGCGTCGCGGCCGCGGTCCCCCGCCCGTGCCGTTGGCGGCCTGGGCGGGAGGGACCGAGTGTGTGCGGACGACACGGCTGGGCTCTCGAGCTCGCCGAGATCGAGGTCGAGGTCGTCGAGGCTTGACACGGCGCGGTGGGTCGCGAGGGCGACGCTCGGTGCGTAGGTGTGGTCGAGCACGAACGCTTCATGGTTGAGCGCTGCGAGTCCGGGCGAGAGCATCGGGCGCATGAATTCCCACACGGCGTTGCGCAGCGAGCTGTCGCCGCCGGGCAGGGCGTCGCGGAGCTGTCGCGCCATCCGTTCCGTGCCGAGCGCCTTGCTGCGGGTGACGCCGGCGGGATCGAGGGTGATCGCGGCGCCGAGCCGGGCGGTCAGCCGCGCGATCCCGCGGGGCGGGTCGGGGTCGGGGAGCGCTCGTTGGAGCTCGGCGTCGGTGATCGCGTCCGGGTGGTGCGGCTCGTGGCGTCCGGTGTCGCCCACGGGCTATCGGCGTTCGGGGTCGGTCCGGCCGGCGCCGTCGGCGATCGGCTCGTGGTAGTGGCGGATCAGCAGGTGGCAGACGATCTGCCAGAGCGCGTGCAGCCGGGCGTCGCTCGGCTGGATCAGGCCGGCATGGGCCCCCGCGGGGGCCGTTTGGTCCCATCGACGTGGACCGGCGATCGATGCTGGGATGCCTCAATCATCGCTAGCGGCACACCGGTACGGTAGGCACGAATGAGCTACGAGCAGGCGATCTCGCAAGTCGTCAAGGTCGTTGAGGTCGCCGGGGCGGGAATCATGGTTCTCGGCGGGCTCGGGGCGTTTGTGGTGTTCGCGTCCCGGGTCCTGCGCGCCCACACGACGCAGGGATCCTACGACGAACTACGCCGGAACCTGGGCCGCTGCATTCTGCTGGGCCTCGAGGTCCTGATCGTTGCCGACATCGTCCGGACCATCATCGTTGACCCGACCATCGAGAGTGTCGCCGTCCTTGGCGTCATCGTCTTGATTCGGATCAGCCTCAGTTTCTCGCTCGAGGTGGAGATCGATGGTGTCTGGCCGTGGCGTCGGTCCCAGCTCGACCGCAGCCAAGACGCCGAGGCGCCACCCGACAACACTTAGGAAGCGTGCGCCGCGTACCAGCGGCTGTAGGACGTGACCAGGGGCACCGAGGACAAGCCGTGCAGAGAGACGCTCAGGAGGAGGATGGTCATCATCATCATCATCGTGACGAGAGCATTTGTCTGTCGGGTTGATGGCCTCATCGCGAATCGGGTGAAGCTCGAGGTGCGCGGCTTCGAGAGCACCTCGACGAACTGGGGTACCTCCGTTGAGATCACACACGTGCTTCGCGCCCCCGCACCGTGTGGCTTCTGAGACCGTCACCAATTCGGGGTGGGCGCCCCGAGGTGCGTCCGCGCGTCCTGCCATTGTGAACGGGCCTGACGGGCGGCTCTGCGTTCGAGTGCGGCGATTTCGCCCGGCTACGAACGCCCCGCGTCCACCGCGAGTGTGGGTCGCCCAGTCGCGCAGCCATAGCTCGGCTACGGCGGCATCGTTGAGCTCACCGATGAGAATCCGGACCGCACGCAGATCCGGGCCTGTGGGAGGGTCGCGCGCGATTCACTTTGCCGCGACGGCGCGAAGCAGATGTCTTGGCCCAAGACCCGAGCGACCGGTTCCTCGCCACATCCGGGATCTCTGAGCGAGTGGTGTCGCTATTGGCGCGCCATGTGCAGCTTGAGCTCTGCCTCGGGGTCGGTGATCAGCTCGCCGCTGAGGTCCACGGTGACTGTGTGCAGCGTCCCTGTGAAGCGGAACGGCGCTTTGTAGTCGTCTGTCACCGTTGATCCCGGGTCGGCGCCGCAGGTCAGCGCGCCGGGGTTGAACGCGAACGGCGTCGTGTACGGGACATCTAGGTCGCCGACGAGGTTGCCGTCGATGTAGAGCTGAAAGCGGCCCGGCATCCCGTGGCCCTTCGAGGGGTCGGGCTGGCCGTGCGGCTCGAACTCGTAGCGCAGCTCGTGTTTCCCCGGCCCCAACTCCACGTCGGAGGTGAGCTGCTGGAGCTCGCGTCCGACCCAGTTGTGGGTGTAGTGCAGCCGGCGGTCCTTGACGTAGAGGGTGAACCCGCCGGCGGCGGTGCCTTGGGCGAGCAGGACGCCCTCGGCACCCTCGTCGGGGATCACGACGTCGGCGGTGATGCTGTGCGGGCGGTTCAGCACCCGCGCGCCCGCGAAGAACGGCACGGACTGGGTGTCCGGGTAATAGACGAACGAGTCGCGCGGAGCAGCGATCATCGGCTTCTCGGTCACGAAGCGTGCGAGGCCGCTGCCGTCGACGGGCATCACGTCGTACTTGCCGGCCTCGACGTACCAGGTCGCGATCAGCGCGATCAGCCGGTCGCGGTGCTCGGCAGCCAGGTTGTGGTTCTCGGCGGGGTCCTCGGCGACGTGGTAGAGCTCCCAGCCCTGCGCGTCGAGCTGCGCGAGCTTCTCGGCGGAGATCGGCTCGCCGAACCCCTTGCCGGCCTCGGCGAACGACGGGCCCGGCCACGGGCACACCGCCCGCCAGCCGTTGTGGTAGATCGACCGGTGGCCCATCATCTCGAAGTACTGGGTCGTGCGCCGGCTCGTCGCCGTGGAGTCGTCGAAGGTGTGCGCAAGGCTCACCCCGTGCAGCGGTGATTGCGGCACGCCGCGGATCGTCTGAGGCGGCTCGATCCCGAGCACGTCGAGCACGGTCGGCACCATGTCGATGATGTGTGCGTACTGCTCGCGCACACCGCCGGTGTTCGTGATGCGCTTGGGCCAGCTGACGATGAACGGGTCCGAGGTACCGCCGCGGTAGGTCTCGCGCTTCCAGCGCCGAAACGGCGTGTTGCCGGCGAACGTCCAGCCCCACGGGTAGTGGTTGAAGTGCTTCGGCCCGCCGATCTCCTCGATCGCGGCGAGGCTGTCCTCGAACGGCTCCTGCGCGTTGTTGAAGAACTGCGCCTCATTGGTCGTGCCGGTCGGACCACCCTCGGCGCTCGCGCCGTTGTCAGAGATCACCATGATCAGCGTGTTCTCGAGCGCGCCGATGCTCTCCAGGTAGTCGAGCAGCCGGCCGATGTGGTGATCGGTGTGGCTGAGGAACCCGGCGAACACCTCCATCATCCGCGCATACAAGCGCCGCTGGTCGTCGCTGAGCGACTCCCAGGCGGGCACGTCGGGGTCGTGTCGTGAGAGCTCGGCGTCCTGCGGGAGGATGCCGAGCTCCTTCTGGCGCGCGAACACGGTCTCGCGGTAGGCGTCCCAGCCGTCGTCGAAGGCGCCCTTGTAGCGGTCGGCCCACTCCTTCGGGACGTGGTGCGGCGCGTGTGTCGCGCCGGGGCAGAAGTGCAGGTAGAACGGCTTGTCGGGGTCGACCTGCTTGGCGTCGGAGATGAACTGGATCGCCCGGTCGGCCAGATCCTCGGTCAGGTGATAGCCCTCCGCGGCCGTTTTCGGCGGCTCGACCTGATGGTTGTCATAGACCAGGTCGGGATCCCACTGGCTCGTGTCGCCACCGAGGAACCCGTAGTAGCGCTCGAACCCGCGACCGAGCGGCCAGCGGTCATACGGGCCCGCGGCCGTCTCCTGGCTTGAGGGGATCAAATGCCATTTGCCGATCATGTAGGTGTTGTAACCGTGCTCGAGCAGCATCTCGGACAGGAACCCGTTCTCGAACGGAACCAGCCCGTTGTAGCCCGGATAGCCGGTCGCCGCCTCGGTGATGCACGCCATCGCGTTGCTGTGATGGTTGCGGCCGGTGATCACGCACGAGCGGCTCGGCGAGCACAGCGCCGTCGTATGCATGTTGCTGTAACGCAACCCTCGCTCAGCGACACGGTCGAGGTTCGGCGTCGCGATCGGACTGCCATAGCACCCGAGCTGACCGAACCCCGTGTCGTCCAGCACGATCAACAACACGTTCGGGGCGCCCTTCGGCGCACGCACCGGCGCCGGCCACGCCGGCGTCGACTCATCGGCCGTCCGGCCGATCACGCCCGGGAAGGCCGAGCCCGATGGATACTCGTTGAGCGGCATGGGAACGCTCCTGTTCGCAAGTTACCGACGCCATCCTCGCGTCCGTGAGCGGCCGCCGAATCATCCGAAACAGGTGATCGGTGCCCCGCCCGCCGCTAGCGCCTGCTGTCGAGAAGCCAGGCCAGCTCGATCTCCAGTCGCTGGGAGCTCGTGTGCCAGCTCTCGAGCGCGGCGGCGGCCTGGCATGCCACGCCCGCGACCGTCAGCCCGTGCCACCGACACGCCGAGAGCGCCCGCTCGACGATCCAGACCTGACCGTCGTCCACGGCGACTTCGCCATCTTCGATCGCCTCGACCAGCCGCAAGGCGACGGCTCGCACGGTCATCCGCTTCCACGCACACGGTTGCAGCGCGGCTTCGATACGCGGCAGCTGCGGACCGTCGAGCCTTGCCTGCGGGACAAACCGCACTGAACGAGCACGCCCGAACACCGAAGCAGGGCTGAGCGGCGTTACGCCGGAGCCCTGGATCTCGCCGCCCTGCGGGGCAGACCGTGATCGTGGGTGCGCACCCGCTCGGACGTGAAGGGAGGGCCCCGGGGGAAAGTAACCACAGCGTGCGGCGCGCTCTGAGCCCGATGTCAACCTCCGCGACGCGAGGACCGAGTGAACCCCCGGCTGCTGCTATCGCGCGTGCTGGATCGACCAGCCGGGCAAAAAGAAGAAGGCCCCGGACCGGCAGGCAGGCGCGTCCCCGCCCCCGGGTCCCTCCCGCCCGATGATGGTTTGGGCGGGAGGGACCGGCGCGCCACTGGCTACACGGCTGCGCTCTTGAGCTCGTCGAGATCGAGGTCGTCGAGGCTCGTGGCGGCATGGCGGCCGGCGAGGTCGACGGTCGTCTCGCACTCGTCCTGGATGACGAACGCGTCGTGGTTGAGCGCGACGAGCGCGGGCGAGAGCATCGGCCGCATGAGCTCCCAGACGCTTGCTCGCAGCGCGCGCTCGCCGCCGGGAAGCGCGTCGCGGAGCTTGCGCGCCATCTGCTCTGACCCGAGCGTCTTTGTGCGTGTGACTCCGTCGGGGTCGAGCGTGAACCCGGCGCCGAGCCGCGCGGCGAGCTGTGCGATCCCGCGCAGCGGGTCCGGGTCGTCGAGCGCGCGCTCGAGCTCGGCCTCGACGATCGGGTCGGGGTGGCGCGGCTCGTGGCGGCCGGTGTCGCCGACGGGCTGCTGCCGTTCGGGGTCGGTCCAGCCGGCGCCGTAGGCGATCAGCTCGCCGTAGTGGCGGACCAGCAGCCGGCAGATGATGTCCCTGACGGCGCGGAGCTGGGCGTCGCTGGGCTGGATCAACCCGGCGCGAATGTCGTGCCCGAGGCCGAGGTTGCTGCGGGTCGCCTCGGCTTGGCGGGCGCGCGCCTGGGCGCGGCGCTGCTCGTCCTGCGCAGCCGCGTCGCGCAGTTCGTCGTCGTCCAGGCGTGCGCCAGCGAAGTACGCCTCTTCGCGCGCGGGCGCGCTTTCGTCGTCCTGGAGGTGCTGGTGGACGAGGTCGATCATGAAGGCCGGGTCGATCACCCAGATGCCGGCGGCGAAGTCCGGGCCGCGGTCGTGCGCGAAGGCGTAGTGGCCGTTGCGGGCGCGGTCGCGGATCTCGGAGGTGATTCGGATCTTGGCGGACCGCGTCCGGGCGCGGGCCGCGAGCGCGTCGAGCTCGCGATCGAGCCGCTCGGCCTCGCAGCCCAGGATCGCCGCGAGTTGCCGCCGTCCGTCGTCGCTCAGGTGCGGACGAGCGTGATCGATCTGCTCGGCGGCGTCGAGCAGGGCGCCGTGGTCGATCCGGACGGCGTAGGTGTGTTCGTCCTCGACGACGGTGCGGTGCACGAACGTTCCGAGGTCGCGCAGCGCCTTGTCGTGCAACTCGCTGGTGGTGATGCGCTTGGCGACCGCCTCGGTGAGCTGCGGGGCGAGCTCGTGCATGTCGGCGAGCTTGTTGGCCATCGTCACCGAGATCTGCTCGCCGGCAGGCCGTTCGGCGACGCGAGCGCGGATCTGCTCGGGGAGGGTGAGCTGGCGGCGAAGGTTGTGCGCCCGCTTCGAGGAGATGCCGAGGTCGGCGCACACGGCGGCGATCCGGTCCGGCTCGCGCAGCCCCGCGCGGACCTGCCAGCAGTCATCGAACTGCTGCTGCTGGTCTGCGAGCGTAAGCTCTTCGCGCTGCTGGCAGTGGGCCTGGATGCGGCGGATCTCCTCGGGCGATGGGGCGTGGTCGAGCAGCAGCACGATCAGGCTGCGCACGGGCTCGGCGAGGCCTTGCATGTACTCGCTGCCGGCGAGGCCGTGGCTGGCCTTGGCGGCGAGGTAGCGCCGCTGACCGTCGTAGAGGATCACGTTTGGCTGGTCGGGGTCGAGGCGGCGGCCGATGCACGGCACCAACTGGCCGCTTGCGCAGAGCATCTTGGCCAGGCGATCGATGCCCTCGTCGGCGATCTCGCGGCGCGGGTTCTCGGCGAGCTCGATGTACTCGAGCGCGACCCGCTCGATCCGGGCCGGAAGCTCGCCGCTGGAGGTGGTGCTGACGTCGAACAGCACGGGTGTGGGCTCGGCTGCGAAAGGTGGTGTGGGCATGTGTGGTCCTTTCGTGAGAGGAGGTCGTGAGGGTCGCGCCGGTCGATCGGGTCGATCTCGAGCTCGCGCTCGTGGCGCTCGACGACGATCGCGTAGAAAACGCGGCCCATCCGGTCGCAGAGCACGATGTCGCCGGCCTTCACTCCTGCGAGTGTCATCGCAGCTCCTCTCTGATCAGCAGTCCGTTCAGGTGGCCGCGTCGCGCCTCCTCGGTGACCTCCTCGAGCGAGGCGTCGCACAGCGCGAGCCCCTCCGCCGCCTTAGACAGCGCGTGCCCGAGCTTCTCGCTCGCGTAGGTGGGTTCAGGTCCGTTGAGTTGGACGCGTTGGGCCATGTCGGCGATCGCGTCGGCGGCGTGGATCAGCGCGTCGTCGACGTTGTACGTCGCGCGCGGCCGCGGAATCCGTCTGGGTCGTGTTGCCATCGCTCTCACTCCTTCGCTGGTGCTTGCGGTTGGTGGGGCGTTGATCGGGCCACCGCTCGGTTCGAGACCTGTCATTGGGCGTCCCCGTCCGGCGCCAGCTGCAGGTATTCGTCGTTCCACCCGACCGTGCCGCAGACGAGTTGGATCACGAGGTCGGCCTCCCAGCTGCCTGGAGGTCTCGCGATCAGCTCCCGGCTGGAGCCGAGCTCGGCGGCAGCGGCCACGAGGACCGAGGCGAGCCAGCCGCCGAAGTCCTGCTCGGCCTGTGCCGCCTCGAGTACCGCGGCGGCGGCGCGCTCGGTGTAGTCCTGCCTGCGTCCTCTCATCTTCTGCCCCCTCGCCCGGCGGTCCAGCGCTCGGCGCGCAGCTGGATCTGCCGCGCAGTCCCGCCGCGCGGACCGAATGAGCGGACGATCTCCCGCAGGCTTCGTTGCCGCGGCGTGAGCCTGGGCTGTTGCCTATGCCGCGTCATCGCGACGGCTCCGTGTTGCGCTCATGGGCTTCGCCGCCCTTCGGTCCGGATTCGCCAGGCTTCGCCTCCGTGCCGCTGTCTCACCGGCCGCCTCGGGTTCGCTGCCGTTGGCAGGGAGCAGCGGCGCGAGCAGCTCGAGCATCTCATCGGTCGCCTGCACGGCTCGATCGATCCGCCCGAGCTCGCCCTGCGCCGCCTCGCGCTTGAGCAGCAGCTGCGCCCGCTTCCCCTCGAGCCGCGACCGCTCCGCGTTCACCGCACGTGTGAACCGGGGGGCAACCTTGGGTGCGTCGGGATGTTCGTCGGTCGCCGCCTGTGCGCCGTTCGTGTCCTTCATCGTGTGCTCCTTTCACCGGGTCGGCCGCTCGCCGTCCCGTCGTGGTTTCCGATTGGCTCGCCGAACGCGTCGATCACGTACGCGCGAGCACGCTTGAACGCCTCGCCGCGCAGCTGCGGGCCCCATGGCCCTCCGAGCAGCACCGACGCGAGGTCGTAGATCGCGCCCCGTGCCCCACAGCCGCCGGCATGACATCGCCACCCCTGGCTCGCATCCGTCCCGACCGAGCAGGACGGGACCCGGTCCTCGTGCGCCGGGCAGTGCACGAGCCCGTCGCGCGGGACGACGATCCCGGCGAGCCGCTCGAAGTACTCGCGCGGACCGATCCGCTTATACGGATCCTGGGAAAGCGTCCCGCGCACGTGGACACGGGGAGGCGCCGGTGCGACCGGGTCGGGCAGGTCGCCGACGAGCTGCCGAATCGGATAGGCCGGCAGCGCGAGGTCGGCCTCGAGGATCCGCGCGTGCGCGCCGGTCTTGCCGTTGACGGTGCCGGCGAGGCGCATGACGCGCGAGCGCTCCGCGCACGCGGGGTCCGCAACGCTCGGCTTGCCGTCGGGCCCGACGCCGAGGTGATGGATCAGGCGCAGGTTTGCGCGCTCGATCGGCTCAACCAGCTCGCCGGTCCGCCGATTGACATGGCTGGCGGGGAGCGGCTCGGCCAGTCGCCAATAGGAATGGACTCCACCGCTCCCCGCCGACTCGACCAGCAGGTGACAGGGCCGCTCGGCAAGGAACGCCCACAGCACGTGCAGCTGTCCGGGCTGATCGACGTCGACCCACAGCCAGCGGGTCTCGCTGACGGCCCGCTTCTCGCCACCCGCGCTCGCGCGGACCGCTGGCGCGACGAACACCTCCTCGCCGCGATCGACGTGACGCGCCGCAAGCGCCAGCAGCGCGTCAAGCCACTCTCCCCCACTCGCGCCTCCGGGCAGGAAGTGGTCGGCGCGCCGGCGGGTCGTGATCTGCAGCCGCCCGTCGCGCCGGGCACCCGCCGCGAGCTCAACCAGCCCGCCGGTCTGCTCGTGCAGGATGCCGAGCTGCAAGGCGCGGTGGCGCTCCGGTGAAAGCGCCCCGGAGAAGACGCGTCCGTCAGCGAGCCGCAGGCGGCAGCGCAACCCTTCGTGCACGGGGTTGGCGCGGTGCCGGGCGGGGGCGGCGGTGGTTGCGGGCATCGGATCCTCCCTCCTCAGGTATGGGCTCGCCGGCCGTCGGTCCCGCCCCGGGCTCGTGAGCGCCGACGGTGGTCAGGTAGTCGCGGGCGATCGCCTCGGCCTGCGGGCGACCGTCCTGGTCGCCGGCGAGCGCGTCGACGACGTGCGCGGTGTCGCTCGTGACGTCGATGTCGAGCACGTGCCAGTCGCCGTCGGCGGTGTGGCGGACGACGAGCTTGTGGCGAGCGCCGTTCGCGTCGAGATAGGTCCCGATCGCGGGTTCTCTCATCGTGTTCCTCCTCTCGTTCACTCGGATTGGCGGGTGCGCGTCAGGTCGGCCGCCTCCTCGAACCGCGCGGCGACCGCGAGCAGCGCGCCGGCCTGCTCGGCGAACAGGCCCGGCAGCGGCCCCTCGAGCGCGATGAACGTCGCCGCGGCGTGAAGCAGCGTGCCCGCGGCGTCCTCGAGCGCGACGGCGCTCTGGGCGAACAGCCGCTCGACCGTGGTCTCGCGCGCGAGCGCCGCCCGCGCGCGGCCGGCCCGCTCGGCGGCGAGCTGCTGGTAGAGCGCGACGACGCTCCGCGGCGTCGCGTTGTCCGTCGCTCATCGGGCAGCCGACCGTGGTTGCGTCCGATGGAATTCCCCATCAATCAGGCGGTAGCCGACGCCCCAGACGTTGATCACGAGCCGGTCCTCGCGATCGCCGCACAGCTTCCGACGCAGGCGGGAGGCGTGACTGTCGAGCGTCCGTGTGTGCCCGAACGTGTCACGGCCCCAGATGCCGCGCATCAGCTCGACGCGGGTGAACACCCGGGTCGGCTCGCCGGCGAGCGTGACCAGCAGGTCGTACTCCTTCGCCGAGAGCTCGACCGAGCCGGTCGGCGACACGGACCTCGCGCGAGCGGACGTCGATCGCGACCGGCCCCACCCGCATGACCCGCCCCGAGCGGCGCATCTCCGAGCGCCGCAGCACGGCGGCGATCCGGGCGCGCAGCTCCGGGTAGGCGAACGGCTTTCGCACGATGTCATCGCCGCCGCGCTCGAGCACCCGGATCCGCTGCAGCCGATCCGCGTCGCGACTCAGCACGATCAGCGGCGTGTCCGGGTCGACCTTGCCGGCGAGGCCCTCGCCGGCGCGGATCGCGTCGAGCAGCTCGAGCGTCTGCCCGTTGACGTCGACCAGGAGCAGGTCGGGGTGCGCCGTCGCTCAGCAGCGCGAGCGCCTTCGCGCGGTCGGGCGCCACCAGCACTCGGTAGCCGTCGGCTGTCAGGTTGTCGGCGAGGAACGCGCGCGTCGCGTCGTGCTCCTCGGCGACCAGAATCGTCGAAGTGGTCATGGACATCAGACCTCCTTGGAGGTTGTGGTCGTGAATGTTTGAGACGCGCGGCCGGCCAACGTGGGGCCGCGCCTCAGTCGGCGGTGCGCGGGGTTCGGGCGCCGTGATGCATGGCGCCCGAACCACCACGTTTGGGTCAGACGAACAGGCGCTCGCCGGTCTCCCACGGCGCGGCGATCAGGTCCTGCGCGGAAAACCACTCCGGGATCGCCGTCCGCTCCCGATCGCGCTCGCGGCGACGCTGGCGCGCGAGCTCATACGGGCCGTCCTCGCCGACGATGCGCATCGCGTGCTCGCTCTGCATCACGGCGTCGGCGAGCGCCAGGCAGACCGGGTCGGTCGGGTCAAACTCCCGCCCGACGTCGTAGGCCAGCGCGGACAGGGTCCGTGTTGACGGGGTGTGCATGGAGTAACCTCCTGTTGGTCCGGCCCCCGCGGCCTTTTCCAGAGATTTCGCGAGGGCATGGGTTTTCACGGCCGTCCCGTTCGGGGCGGCCGTTCTTCGTGTGAAGTGATGTGCGCCACCACGCCGCGCGCTGACTCACGCGACCGGGTGCGCGTCCTAGGCTGTGCCTGTGCCCGACCTACGTGAGCGCTGGCGCACCGGCTGGCTCGAGACGACGCTGTATGACTCGGTTATCGAGCGCGAGCACCTCGCCGGCGTGCTCGGGCGGCTCGTCTGGGGCATCGACGCCGCCGCCTTCTACCGCGAACTGGCGCGGCTCGCCGACGAGCCCGACGGGACCGCGATCCTCGACGTGCCGTGCGGCGGCGGCGTGGCGTTCCGCGGACTCCGGCCCGGACAAAACCTGCGCTATGTCGCCGCCGATCTCTCGCCGGTGATGCTCGAGCGGGCCCGCGCCGAGGCCGAGCGCCGTGGCATTGACTGGGTCGAGTTTGCTGAGGCCGACGTCGAGGCGCTGCCGTTCGAGGACGGCACGTTCGACCTGTGCGTCACCTATACGGGCCTGCACTGCTTCCCGGATCCCGCTCGCGCGGTCGCCGAGATGGCCCGGGTGCTGCGTCCGGGCGGGGAGCTGCGCGGCACCGCGGTCCTCACGGGCGCGGGTCTTCGCCAGGACGCGGCCGTCCGGATGATGCGGCTGGCCGGCCTGTTCGGGCCAAGCGGGCACGCTCGCCGAGCTGAAGGCATGGCTCGCCGCAGCGGGGTTGGCGGAGGTCAGCGCTCAGCGCGACGGAGCGCTCGCGTACTTCTCCGGGCGACGCGAGAACGCATAGGCGCACCGGGCGTCAACGGCGATCCGCCACGTCACCGCCCCGATCGGCGTTCAACCTTCACTGCTGCGCCTCGGCGGTCGGACAGCGAGTCCGCGGCCTTCTAGTCGTCGCCGTCGCCCTCAAGCGCTTCCGCACCCTCTTTGATCACGAGCGGTAGGACGGCAAGCGCCGCGACCGGATCGGCCCACCACCACCCGAAGGCGGCATTGAGGACGAGGCCGGCGAGAACGGTGGCGGAGAGATAGGCGCAGAACAGTGACTCGGCCGCGTCCGCCAGCAGCATCTCGCTGCCGAGGGCGTTCCCCGTACGCCGCTTCGCGACCCCGAGCACGGGCATGACGACCAGGGCCGCGGCAGTCACCGCGATCCCCGCGGCGCTGGCCTCTGGCTTCGTGCCGGCGATCAGCGTGTATGTCGCGTCGCCGATGATGTAGACCGCGAGCACGAAGAAGGTCACGCCGATCACGCGCAGCGCCCGCGCCTCGCTGCTGTCCGTGCGACCGTCCTGCTCTGCTCGGAACGTTCGCAGGACCACGAGCGCGGCCACGAATTCGATCACCGAGTCGATCCCAAAGGCGATCAGTGCGACGCTCCCCGCGGCGATCCCCGCCGCGACCGCGACGGCCGCCTCCACGGTCATCCAGGACAGCGTGAAGATCTCGAGTGTGATCCCGCGACGGACGAGACCGCGACGCACGGGACTTCCGGCGCTCGTGGACATCGGCTGCAGGCTGACAGATCGAACCGGTCGGGCAACGCAGCGGACGGTTCGGCCGACCGAGGAACCCTGCCGCACTTCGCCGGGCGTTTGGGTGTGGACCGCCAGCTTCGGGATATCACCTTCGCGCGAGGGTTACGCTCCCTCGCGATGCGCGCTCACGAGGAACAACCGAGGTTCGTCCCACCAATGCTGCTCACCTCAGGCGCGGTGCCTGGCGGCGAGGCATGGACGCTGGAGCTCAAGTGGGACGGCTGCCGAGCGCAGCTTCGCTACGACGGCCGCTCGGTCTCGCTGCGCACCCGCAACGGCCGCGAGTGCTCAGAGGACTTCCCCGAGCTGGCGGCGATCGCCGGAGTGCTTGGCAAGCGTCGGGTGACGCTCGACGGCGAGCTGGTGTGCCTGCGCAGCGACGGACGTCCGGACTTCGCCCGGCTTCGCCGACGCCTCAGTGGGAGTGCTCGAAACCCCCAGCCGGTGATGCTTCAGGTCTTCGACGTCCTGCACCTCGACGGCCGCTCGACCCGGGCGCTCACCTACCGGGAGCGCCGGGCGCTGCTCGAGGAGCTCGCGCTCGACGGGCCTGCCTGGCGAACCCCGGCGAGCGTGTCGGTCGAGCGGCCCGAGGATTTCGTCACGCGCGTCGGGGAGCTCGGCCTGGAAGGCGTCGTCGCGAAGCGACTTGACTCGACCTACCTCCCCGGACGGCGCAGCCGCGCATGGGTCAAGCACAAGCTTCGCCGCGAGGAGCACCTCGCGGTCACCGGTCTGCGACGTTCGCGCGATGGCAGAGCCGAGGCGTTGTTCGTCGCCCGCCGGCTCCCGGATGGCTCATTCACCGGCGCTGGATCGATCGAGCTCGGGCTTCGCGCCGACGTCCTCCACGAGCTCGAGCGCCGCTTGGGGGCGCTCCCCGCTCGCCGCCGAGGCGCGATCGCCTGGTATCCGGCGGAGGTGTCGGTGATCGCGTCTGTGCATGGGTTGCCGGACGGTCCCGTACGCGACGCCGTGCTGCGCGAGATCGTCGCGGGCTGAGCGCCGGAAATATCGAGCTAAGCCCGCCGACCCGCGAAGCCACGATCTGGCCGCGGGCCAATCACCCGATCGAGCGCAAACATCGGATTCAGCAAACCCACGCGCTCACCCGGCACGATGCTCCCACGGCTCCCGGCGCGCACCCTGCATGTACGATCGCTCGCCCCAAATCCCGAAGGATGTAGATCAACGTGATCGACCAGATACGTGAACAGATCCAGCAGTACCTCGACCAGATCCTCAGCGAGGCCGACCGGCTACGCAAGGCGCTCGCCGCGCTAGACCCGCGCTCCCCCGCAAGCCGGCGCCGAACGGCTCCCGCACGCAAGCGGACCCCGGCTCCCACGCGCAAGCCGCCGGCTCCCGCGACGGAGGCCGCACCGGCCCGGCGCACCCGCCAGCCGGCCGCTCGCACCACCGCCCGCGCGACGTCCGGCGCGACCAAGACCGCGGTGCTCGAAGCGCTCGCCGACGGTCAGGCGATGACCGCCAGCGAGGTTGCCGCCAAGGCCGGCCTCGGACGCGCGAGCGTTTCGACCACGCTGTCCAAGCTCGCCAAGAGCGGCGAGGTCCAGAAGGCCCAGCGCGGCTACCGGCTCGCGCCCACCGCCTCGCCGGCGCCCTCCTCGCCGGCGAAGTAGCACGCCGCCGACCGCTCCTGTTCACAGCCGAGAGGCGGCGCTACCGTCGGCTGATGCTCCCGCTCGGGTTCAGGTTCGACGTCGACGCGGTGATCATCGGCGGCGTCGCTCACCGCAGCGACTGCGACCACCTACAGCGCCCGTTGCCCGAACACGCGGTCTCGGTCCGTGCGGCCGGGGTGCATCGAACGGATCGGTGTCCGCGGGAGTGCCCGCACTGCCGACCCGCGTTCGAAACGCTCCTCAGCTACGAGCTCGAGCGGCCGCTCGCGGCGATCGCCCCGTGATCGCGCCCCCGCTATGGCCAGTCGATCTGTCCGGCGAGCTCGTCGGCGCCGAGCTCGACCAACCGGCTTCGCTTCACGTGCTGATAGTTGCCGGCTTCGAGCGCCAGCCAGCTGACCGTGCGCTGCTCCGGGTCGACGATCAGCAGCTCCTGCACGCCGTGCGCGGCGTAGAACGGCAGCTTCTCCCACGACTCGTCGCCCGGAGAGACGATCTCGATCACGAGCGCCGCAGTGGGGTAGTAGACGAGGTCGCTGGCGTCATGCTGCAGGCCGCCGTCGGGTACCCGGTAGTCGCTGTCCTGCCCGAGGTTGAACTGCCCGCGCATCCTCAGCCCGGCGCGCTTGGCGAAGGGCGAGAGCAGCACGTGCAGCTGGCTCTCCAGGTCGCCGTGCCTGCCAGACGGTGCCGGGTTCATGTGCAGCACACCCTCCCACACCTCATCGAACAGGTCCTGGCCGAGTCGGCGGCGCCGCTCGAGCAGCGCCTCGAGCTCGGGCGGCTGGGGATCGCGTACGAGCGTCGGCATGAGAGCAAGCGTACCGCCGCCCGAGGCCGTGAATCTGCCATCGCTCACCACTCGCCCCGCCGACCTCGTTCGGGTTCGGCGTCGCGCGTGCCGCTGATCCGCCGCAGCGCGGCGATCAGCCCGACGTGCCCGACCGCGTGCGCCAGCTGCGCCCGCCACGCGGGCTCGAGGTGCGGCAGCAGGTCGAGCTCGCCGCGAGTCGTAGGCGCGATGACACGGCCGGCGGCAGAGCGGCACGACGCAGAGCGGATCGCCGCAGCCGCCGAGCGACTTGGGAATCAGATGGGCTGGGTCGATCCCGTGCACCGCGCCGCGACCGCCTCGAGCTGGCGGCCGCAGCCGGATGCGCTCTGGCTCGCCCTGCGCTGCGCCATCGGCCGATCCTGTCACCGGCGCCAGACGGCCCTCAGCCGGACGACCATCGGCCCGAGATTCGACCCGTTCCCTGCGGTCGCGGGCGGCCGATTTTCTTGCAGCCTGCCCCCAATCCTGCCCCCAAAGGCACTTTTTGCGCTTCGAAAAGTGCCTATTTGCAGGGATAAAGCTAGTACCGCTACCGGGATTCGAACCCGGGTTTCCGCCGTGAGAGGGCGGCGTCCTAGTCCCCTAGACGATAGCGGCGGGACGACGACTAGCGTAGCGGGATCGTGCCGCTGCTGACTGTCGCCGGTCGCCGTCGATCGCCCCGGGCTAGGCATGGCGACCATCCGACGACCCCGGACCGCCAGCTGAAACACGGATGCCCCGGACTCGACTCCACCGCCACGCCGCCACTTGCTACCTTCCACCCTCCACGCGGCTGTGGCGAAATTGGTAGACGCGCACGGTTCAGGTCCGTGTGGGGGAAACCCCTTGGAGGTTCAAGTCCTCTCAGCCGCATCCCGAGCGGGACGGGGGTTGGACGCGCAGCCGATCTCGACCGCGAGGAAGTCCCAACGTTCCGGCCGCGGCGGGCAGAGTGGGACATCATCCCCGCAGGATCGGCGTAAAGGTACAACCTGCCGAGAACCGCGCCCGCGTTGGGACTTTGTCCCGCTTGGCAGCCCATGCTCGGACGTTGTCCCGGTGTGGGGGCCGTCCCCGGGGCACGCTCGCCCCGCCGCACGATCGCCCCGGGCCACGACCACGACCGCCGCCCCGGCCCGCATGCCCCGGCCTGCCGAGCCCGCGCGGAAATCAGCCAGGCCCTCACCCTCGCCGCCCCCTCCTGTCACAGCCAGCCCTTCTCCTCCGCCACCCGCACCGCTTCCGCGCGGTTGCGCGCGTCGAGCTTCTGCATCGCCGAGGACAGATGGTTGCGAACCGTCCCGGCGGAGAGGAACAGCGCGCCGGCCAACTCCGCCACGGTTGCGTACCGGCGCGAGGCGTCGAGGACCTCGTGCTCGCGCGGGGTGAGGGGGCTCTCTCCTTCGCTCAACGCCGCGGCTGCCAGGCCCGGGTCGACGACCCGTTCGCCGGCGACGGCCCGGCGGATCGCGGCGGCGAGCTGGTCGGCCGGGGCGTCCTTCAACAGGAATCCGGCGGCGCCGCCTTCCATCGCACGGCGGAGGTATCCCGGACGTCCGAACGTCGTCAGGATCAACACGCGGCAGGCCGGCAGCGCGCGGCGTAGGGCCGCCGCCGCGTCGAGGCCGGTGGTCCCCGGCATCTCGATGTCGAGCAGCGCGACGTCGGGCCGTGCCGCGAGGGCGGTCTCGACCACCTCGTCCCCCCGCGCCACCTCGCAGACGACCTCGAGGTCCGGCTCCAACCCGAGCAGGCTGGCGAGCGCGCCCCGGACCATCCCCTGGTCTTCGGCGATCAGGACCCGGATCACGACGCGCGCACCGGCACGGTGACGAGCAGTCCGTAGCCGCCGCCCGGTCGCGGCCCGGCGTCGACCCGTCCGCAGACGACGTCGGCACGTTCGGCGAGGCCGTTGAGACCGTGCCCTCCCCCACCCCAGTCGGTACGCCTTCGCGCGCGCCCCGTCGGTATGCGTTGCCGCCCCGTTGCTACGGCTTCCCGCCCCGTCGCTCCGGCTTCCCGCCCCGTCGCTCCGGCTTCCCGCTCCGTCGGCACGGCGACCAGTCCCGTCGGTGCGGCGACCAGCCCCATCGGTCCGGTTTCCCGCCCCGTCGTCGACCACCTCGACCGACGCATTCACGAGATCCGCGGCCACCGTCACGGTGCACCGCCTCGCGCCACTGTGCCGGATCACGTTGGTCGCTCCCTCGCGGACCGACCAGGCCAGAACCGCCTCGAGCTCCGGCGCCAGGCTGATCGGAGCGCGTGTCACATCGGCCGAGATCCCGGCCGCCGACAGTGCCATCCGCGCTCCCTCGAGCTCGTCGTCGAGCGTCGGCTGGCGATAGCCGCTCACGGCCTCGCGCACCTCGCCGAGCGCACTGCGGGCGACGCCCTCGACCTCGCCGATCTCCCGAGCGGCGTCATCCGGCCGTCCCGGCAGCAGCCGGCCGGCGAGCTCGGCCTTCAACGCGATCACCGACAGCGAATGGCCGAGGAGGTCGTGAAGATCGCGGGCGAAGCGTTCCCGCTCTGCCGCGACGGCCATCCGGGCGAGCTCGGCCCGCGCCTGTTCAAGCTCGTCGTTGCGCACGCGCAGATCGCGCAGCAGCACCATCAGCAGCCCCACGCCGGCCGTGCTGGCCACGAATCCGATCGCGCTGCCGCCGTCCGCGCCGCCGAGCAACGAGCAGCCGCCCGCGAGGGCGACGCACACGCCGACGGCGAGCACCGTGTAGCGCTGTGACACGAGCATCGACGCGCACGCGGCGCAGTACGTGAACAAGAATCCCCAGCCGGGCCGGTCAAAGACCGTCAGGGCGATCGCCACGGCCACCGTCACCCCGTAGATCGCGAACACGCGCGGCCGGCTCATGGCTCCCCGCCAGCTGAGCACGACCGTCACATACGCCACCACGAACGCGACCGCGCCGGCGACGGCCGCGGCGTGTCCGACCGACGATCCCTTGTGTGTGATCGCGTTGACGACCGGAAAGACAAGGAAGGCCAGCCACACGAACAGCGCGACGTATCCGGCGGGCGCCCGGCGGCGCAGCAGCGAGCCGCCGAACATCGGCCGATACATCTCGGTCGTGTCCGGCGGCGGCACCACGGTTACTGCTCGCGCTCCGGAGCGCGCAGGAACCGGAGCATCAGCGCGATCCCGATGACGGTCCAGATCGCGAGCGTCCGGAGATCGTGGGGGCTGAAACCGGCGCCCGTCGTGCGCGGGTCAAGCGCATGCTGCAGGCCCTCGGCGAACGGACGCAGCGGGAACAGGTCAGCGATCGTCCTCAACGCCTTCGGCATGTTGTCGGCCGGGAACCAGATGCTCGAGATGAAAGTCAGCGGCAGGATCGAGAGGTTGACGAACACCGGCGCCGACTCGGCGTTCGGGATGAACCGGGTGACGCCGATCCCGAGCGTCGTGAACGCGGCCGTTCCGAGGGCGAGCGTGACGATCACGGCGGGCAGCGTGGAGGCCCGGATGTGCACGTCGTAGGCGAGCGCCCCGATGCCGAGCGTCACGATCGCCATGGCGATCACGATCAGCACCGTCGAGCCGATGCGGGCGGCGATGTACGCCCAGCGCGGCAGCGGCGTGCCCTTCATCCGCTTGAGGATGCCTTCGTCCCGCAGCACCGCGGTGCCGATCGCCATGTTCACGTACGTCGTCGCGATCACCCCGTAGGCGAGGATCCCCGGGACGATGAAGTCGTCGTAGGAGATCCCGCCGCGCGAGCTGATGTGCGTGTTCTTGTTGAGGCTGCCGAAGATCACCAGGAACATGAGCGGAAAGACGAACGTGAAGATGCCCCGTCCGCGGTTGCGCCAGTAGGCGCGCTGCTCGTACCGGATCTGCCACCCGACGAGACCGAAATCGCGTCGCAACGACGGGTGTGGCACAGCGCTCATTGCGCCACCTCCGCCGTTACCGGGGCCTGATGACCCGGAGCAGCGCCCGGGCCCACACCGGTCAGTTCGAGGTAGATGTCCTCCAACGTCGGCTGGGCAACCGAGAAGTGGCCCAGGTCGATGTCGTGGTCGACCGCCCAGGTCGTGATCGCCTGCGTGGCCCGCACGGGTTCCGAGGTGAGCACGAGCACCCGGCCATCCTCGGTGGTCCGCTCCGACGACGGCACGTCCGGCAGGTCGCCGAGCGACCACGACGACGGCAGCGTGAAGCGGATCTCGGCCGGCCGCGCGTCGCGACCGCCGAGTTCGTCGGGGCGCCCGAGGGCGATGATCTCGCCCGCCCGCATCACCGCGACGCGGTGTGCCAGGTACTGGGCCTCGTCCATGTAGTGAGTCGTCAGGAACACCGTCTTCCCCAGATCGCAGAGCGACCGGATCGTTGCCCATGCGTGTCGGCGTGCCGCCGGATCGAAGCCCGTCGTCGGCTCATCGAGGAAGATGAGATCCGGATCACCGACGAGCGCGAGGGCCAGATCGAGGCGCCGGCGCTGCCCGCCGGACAGGGCCTTCGCTCGCGTGTCGCGCTTGTCCTCGAGCTCGACGAGCGAGATCAGCTCGTCGACCGGGCGACGGTGGGAGTAGTAGCGGCCGTACATCTCGATCAGTTCGGCGACTGTCAAATCGCCCTGAACGCCGCACTGCTGGAGCACGATCCCGACCCGCTCACGCGTCTCGCGGGCGCCGTCGGCCGGATCGAGTCCGAGCACGCTCGCCTCCCCGCCGTCACGCGTGCGGTAGCCCTCGAGGATCTCCACGGTGCTCGTCTTGCCGGCCCCGTTCGGGCCGAGCAGGCAGAACACCTCGCCCTGCGCTACCTCGAAGCTCACCCCGCGGACCGCTTCCACGCCGCCATACGCCTTGCGCAGATTGCGCACCGCGATGGCGGTCCCTGCGTTGTGTGTCAGCGTGTTGGTCATGCATCGGAGAGTACGTCTGCAGACCCACGCCGATAAGTGGCGCGCGGCCGAAATCGACCATGACATTCGTCATCGACCGGGTATCGGCGGCCGCAAACTGCAGGTTTTCCGTCGATAGCGCATCGCGATTGGGGCGGATGGCGCCGAAAAACTCCGCAAAAACGCACGAGTTCTTAGTTTCGGATGGACCGGCCGAAACGGTTTCCATGCAGGCGCGGGCCGGAGTAGGGCAGGGCTTTTGTGGCGGGACAGGTAATTAATAGCCGTCCTGTGGGCGCAGCATAGACATCACCTCGGCCGGGATCCTCAGCGCTTGCCCTCCTCGCTTCACACATCGCACGGTCCCCGAAAGGATGGACTGACAGACCCATGAGCCTCGTGCTGGTTCTCGATGGGCGCGCGAAGAGCCGGCTTCTCACAACGAGGCTCGTTCGCGACGCCGGCCACCGGGCGATCGCCGTCGCTGACGCCGCATTGGCGGCCGACCTTGTGCAGGAGCATGGCGCCGATCTCCGCCTGATCGCCGCGAACGTCGACGATCCCGGCGCCGCGGAACTGCAGCGGTGGCTGACCGATGCTCCGATCCGGCCCCGGCCGACGGTCGTGCTCTACGACCCGAGCGCGCCGGCCGATGCGCTGGCGCTGACGCTCGGTGCCACGGGCGCCCGCAGGCTCGAGCACGAGCTGGCGAACACGCTGCGCGCACTCAAGACCGCCGAGGCGGAGCGCGAACAGCTCATCGTCCGGCTCGTCGGTGCCGAAGAGGCCGAGCGGGAGCGCATCGCCGCCGACATCCACGACGACTCGCTCCAAGCGATGGCGTCAGCCGTGCTCCGGCTCGGAATGCTCACGCGCGAGCTGCCGGAGACCTCCCACCAGGAGTCGGTGCGCGCTGTCACTGTCTCGATCGAGGCGGCGATCGGCCGCCTGCGCCGGCTTGTCTTCGAGCTCAACCCGCCCAGCCTCGCCGCCTCCTCGCTCGGCGAAGCGCTCCAGGGCTACATGCTCGAATACGCCCGGGAGACGCCGGTGAGCTGGTCGGTGGCCGACCGGCTCGGGATGCAGCCGTCCGAGGAGCTCAAGCAGATCATGTTCCGCATCGCCCAGGAGGCACTGCGCAACGTCCGCAAGCATGCCGACGCGCAGCGCATCGAGATCCTGCTCGCGCCGATCGACGCCGGCGTCCTGCTCCAGATCAAGGACGACGGCGTCGGCTTCGTTCCGGAGGAGGCACGCCAGAGCCGGGCCGGCCACATCGGGATGCCGTCGATGCGCGAGCGCCTACAGCGAGCCGGCGGCTGGCTCGAGGTACGCAGCGCCCCGGGGGCCGGAGCTGTCGTCGAGGCATGGCTGCCGAAATCGCCCCCGACCTACGCTGCGATGGAGAGCGTCGACGAGCCGCGGTTGCTCGAGCGCGGAGGACGGCTTGTCCGCTGATCCGGCACGCCGAGCAGCCCGCGGAGAGGATCCGACCCGGGGAGAGGATGCGGCCCGAGCCGAGGACCGACCCGACGCCGAGGCCGAGACGATTACGGTCGTCATCGCTGACGACGATGCGGGATATCGCCACGCGCTGGCCGCGGTGATCGATGGGGAGCCGAGCCTGAAGCTCGTCGGAGTCACCCGCAGCGGCGCCGAGGCGATCAACCTCGCGATCGAGCTTGAGCCCGACATCGTGCTCGTCGACGTCCGGATGTCCGGGGGCGGCGGCGCGGTCGTCGCCCGTGAGCTTGCGCGCGCTGATGTGCGCAGCCGGGTGATCGCTCTGTCGGCCTACGACGACCCCTCGACCGTGATGCAGATGTTCGACGCCGGCGCGTCGGGCTACCTCCTGAAGGGGAGCACGGTCGAGACGCTCGTCGAGGGCATCACCAAGGCGGCACGCGGGCTGCGCACCGTCGACGACGGGATTCCCGTCGCCCATCGCGGCCGAACCGTCATGCCACAGCCGCGGTCGAACACCACCGCTGTTCTCAGCGAGCGGACCCGCGTGCTGCTCATCGATGACAACCGGGAAGTGCTCACTGAGATGGCGTCGGTCATCGAGTCCGAGCCGGGCTTCGAGGTGGTCGCCACGACGCGGGCCGGCGAGGCCGTCGGGCTCGCCATGCTCCATCAGCCGCACGTCGCGCTGGTCGACTGGCGGATGCCGGGCGGCGGCGTCGACGTCGTCAACGGCATCCGCGATCGCTCCCCGGCGACGCGCGTGCTCGGCATGTCCGTGCTGCGCCATCCGCAGATCGTGATGGCAATGCTGCGTGCCGGCGCCACCGGGTTCATCGCCAAGCCAGCCGGCGCGGATGACCTGATCGCCTCGGTGCGCGCCGCGGCCAACGGGCAGATGTCCCTCGCCCCGGAGTTCTCCGGTCCCGTGCTCGAGCAACTCATCATCGACCTGCAGGACCGCGAACGCGCCGCCGACGAGCGCACGATCATGCGTGACCGTGTCCAGGCGATCATGCGCGGACCCGTGGCGATGGCGTACCAGCCGATCATCGCACTCGCCGACAATGCACCGATCGCCGTCGAAGCGCTCGCCCGCTTCGCCACGGAGCCGCCACGCATGGCGAACGTCTGGTTCCGGGAAGCGGCGCGCTGCGGGCTGATCGTCGACCTCGACATGGTCACGATGACGAAGGCGCTCGAGGCGCTCGAATGGCTCCCCCACGATGTCTCGTTGCACATCAACCTCGCGCCGGAGACGCTGTTCGCCGGTCGCGGCACGGAGCTTCTTGACCTCGTCGAGCCAGAGCGCGTCGTCGTCGAGATCACCGAGCACTCGGACATCGAGGACTACGGTCATCTCAACCGCGCCCTGGCCCCGCTGCGCGAGCGCGGCGTGAAGCTCGCGGTGGACGACGTCGGTGCCGGGTTCTCCAGCCTGCGACACGTGCTCGTGCTCGAGCCGGACATGATCAAGCTCGACGTGTCGCTGTGCCGCGGGATCGACTCCAACGGCGTGCGTCGCGCGCTTGCCCGCGCGCTGACGGCGTTCGGGCAGGAGGTCGACAAAATGGTCGTGGCGGAGGGCGTCGAGACCGAGTCGGAGCTCGAGGCGCTGCTCGAGCTCGGCGTTACACACGCGCAGGGGTATCTGCTTGGTCGCCCGGACCTGCGACCGTCGATGCTGGGCGCGTAGCGGATGGGTCCACTAGTGGGCGTGCCCGGCACCTCCGGGACGCATGAATGCGGCGGGAAGGGTAGCGTCCGTTCGCTGTGATCGACCTGCATTGTCACGTCATCCCAGGGATCGACGACGGCCCCCGGACGATCGCTGAATCGCTCGCCCTGTGCGCGGCGGCGCGTGCCGCCGGAACCGAGACGCTCGTCGCGACACCGCACGTCAACTGGGACTACCCACACGTCGACGCGGTCGCCATCCACACCGCCGTCGCTCACCTCAACAGCGTGCTCGGCCGGGACGGAACCGACATCCGCGTGCGGCCCGGCGCCGAGGTGAACCTCGCCCGGATCCCGCAGCTCAGCGACGCTGAGGTCGGGGTGCTTCGGCTCGGCGCAGGTCCATACGTGCTGGTCGAGTGCCCGTACCGTGGCGGAGCGGCGATCTGGATCCAGAGTGCCCTGCGAGAGTTCGCCGAGCGCGGGCACCGGATCGTGCTCGCCCACCCGGAGCGCTCGCCGTCGTTCCGCAAGCAGGCCTGGCTGCTTCCGGAGTTGATCGCCGACGGCATGCTGTGCTGCATAACGGCACGGTCGTTGACCGGCGACTTCGGCCCGACAGCCCAGGCGTACGCATGGGGACTGCTCGAGCAGCGACTCGTGCACGTCATCGCCACCGACGCCCACGATGTCGTGCGGCGCCCCCCGGACCTGGGCCCGATACTCGCGGCCGCCGGCCTCGACGCCGGCCAGATCGAGTATTTCACCGTCGCGGCGCCACAAGCGATCCTTGCCGGCGACGCGCTCCCAGCTCCACCGGCGGTCTCGGCCCCGTCGCGGCGGCGCCCGCCGAGGCGGTCGAGGCCACATCGCTGGCTGCCGGCTGGGCGCTGATCGCCGCGTTACGCCGCCACGTCGTCGTCGTCCGTGACCTCGAGCGGCTGCTCGATCCAGCCGGTGAAGTTCTCCGGCGACATCGGCCGGCTGAGGTGGAACCCCTGGGCCAGGTCACAGCCGAGCACGGCGAGGCGGTCAAGCGTCTGAGCGTCCTCCACCCCCTCGGCGATGATCCGCAGGCCAAGGTCGTGCGCGAGGTTGATCGTCGAGCGGACGATGATCAGATCGCTCTTGTCGTTGAGCATCGGCGTCACGAACGACCGGTCGATCTTCAACTCGTCGATCGGGAGCCGCCGCAGGTTCTCGAGCGATGAGTACCCGGTTCCGAAATCGTCGACCGAGATGCGCAGGCCAGTCGCGCTCAGCCGGGAGACGGTCGCGAGCGCCCGGTCCGGATCGGCCATGATCATGCTCTCGGTGATCTCGAGTTGAAGCGCGTCGGGCTCGAGCCCGTGCGCTCTCAGCAGCCGCTCGATCTGGCGCGGGAGGTTCCGGTCCAGCAGGTTACGGACCGACAGGTTGACGGCAACGGACAGGTCCATTCCGGCGCTTCGCCACGCGGCGCACTGGGCGAGCGCCGAATCGAGCACATGGTGGGTGAGCGGTCCGATCAGGTGGGTGCGCTCGACCGCCTGCATGAATGCGCCGGGGGGCAGCAGACCGCGCTCGGGATGCTCCCAGCGGACGAGGCCCTCGGCCCCGCGCACCCGGAGCTCGTCGAGTTCGACGATCGGCTGATAGTGGACAACGATCTCGCCTGAGCTGAGCGCGCGGCGGAAGTCGCTGACGACGCTGAGCTGACGCCGCGCGTGGTGGTCCTGGCTCGGGGCGTAGAGCCGGAAGCCGCTCTGTTCGCGCTTGGCCGCGTACATGGCCACGTCGGCGCGGCGCAGAAGCGTGTGCGCATCGCGGCCGTCTCGCGGGTACCTCGCGATCCCGATGCTCGCGCCGATCTCAAGCGACAGCTCCTCGACGGTGAGTGGCTCCTGGGCGCACGCCAGCAGCCGGGCGGCAAGCAGCTCGAGCTCGATCGGCCGATCACGATCGAGCGCGCTGAGCACGGCAAACTCGTCACCACCGAGCCGTGCGACGACGTTCTCCGGTCCCGCGCACTCCGTGAAGCGCGTCCCGATCCGCTGGAGCAGCAGATCGCCGTAGTGGTGGCCGAGGGTGTCGTTGATCTCCTTGAAGCGGTCGAGGTCGACGAGCATCACCGCGAACCCCTGGGTCTCCGCCTCAGGCAGCGCGATCTGCCGTTCAACGAGATCGCGGAAGCGAGAGCGGTTCGGGAGCCCGGTCAGCTCGTCGGTGATGGCGAGCCGGCGCAGCGCCTCGCTGCGCTCCTTGGAGGTGAGCAGTTCGCCGACGAGGTGCTGGAAGACCCCGAGCACGAGCGCGAACGGCGCGAGCCCGATCGTGCCGAGTCGCGCCGCGAGGTAGGCGCCGGCCATCGTCAGCGTTGCCGAGAACAGCTCCGCCGCGAGCAGCGGCGCGAGCGTCTCCCGGGTCTTCTCGACAAACGAGGATCGATCCAGGTAGCACTGAAAGCCCGCGACCATCACGTAGTTGATGCCGAGCGCGATCACGAACGTCGCGAACACGAACACGTAGTAAGCGGCCTCGTCGGGGCCGGTCCCGGACGCGCGGACGATCCAGTAGAAGAACAGGCCACCGAGGAGCGGCGCCCAGGCGAACGTGACGAGGTTGTTGCGCAGATGGTGCGCCGCCTCGCGGGAGCGGAACCAGCCCACCGCGATCGTCACCACGCCGACGACGGCCGCCGGGCCGCCGCCCATCAGCACGGCGGCGAGGACGATCCCGAGGAAGCTGCCGGAAACCTTCAGGCGGCTGGAGCCGACCTCGACGTGTGTGAGGTCGCTGGCGATCGCGAACACCGTGATGCCCGCCAGTCAGCGGAAGGTTCCACCGATCGAGGTGTACGGTGAGCAGAACGACCACGACCGCACCAGCGAACGCGATGACGTGGGCGAACAGCATCCCACGGCCGGGCTGACGAGGTGTGGCGCACCGGAGAGGACCCCAAAGGGCTCATGCCTCAGTGATCGGCCAAAACGCGCCAACTTTTGGCCAGATGCGTGAAAGCGGACTAAAAGTTCAGCCCCGACGGCCGATCAGTGGACAAAACAGCCAGAATGGCGCGAAGAGGCCGCTCATCGACCTCTTCGCGCAATGGCATCAGCCGCTCTTGAACGCCAAGGTCCCTCCTTTCCCAGAGGAGTGAGCGGATAGGTGTGACACGCCTTAATCGGCATCCGCTCGGGAAACTTGAGCCGCGGGCTGCAAAATGCACCGCCGGAGTTCGTGCACTAACGCAGAGCACGACTCCGGCGGCATTTTTGTTGCTATAGGGCCGGATTTATGATAAGGCGGCGCGGCTCTCGCCGGTGTCGTTCCAGTGCAGAATCGCCTGGTTCTCGTGCTCGTGGCCGAGCACCGAGAAGGCGCCGGCGCCAAGCACAAGCCGGGCGCCGACGGCAACCGGCTGCTCGATCCAGCGCGTCGAGAGCGACGCGCAGGATGTGGCCATGGGCGAACGCGATCGCGTCGGCGTCCGCGGTCCGCAGCCGCGTGAGCGCTCGCTCTGCCCGCGCGTCGACCTCGTCCGGGGTCTCGCCGCCGGGGCAACCGTCGCGCCACAGCACCCACTCGGGGTTGCGCTCTCGGATCTCCGCCGTCGTCAGGCCCTCGTACTCGCCGTAGTCCCACTCGCGGAGGTCGTCGCAGATCTCGCCGCGGTCACCGAGTCCGGCGAGCTCACAGGTCTCGCGCGCGCGGCGCAGCGGGCTGACGAGCACGAGTGCGAACGATCGCTGGCCGAGGATGTCCTTCAGCGCTGCCGCGCGGCGGCGCCCGGCCGCGGTCAGCGGCAGATCGGTCCGCCCGGTGTGTTTGCGGGCGATGCTCCATTCCGTCTCGCCGTGCCGGACGACGACGATCTCGGATGCCATGGTCGTGAACCCCCCGTCTACGCCTCGTCGAACCGACCGAGGTCGGCGTCGACGCCCCCGGTGCGTTCGATCTCGGCGACCTTCGCGAGCCGGCGGACATGCCGCTCCTCGCCGCTGAACGTCGCCCGGAGGAACGTGGCGACGATTTCGGCCGCCAGCTCGGATCCGACGACACGGCCGCCGAGGCAGATGACGTTCATGTTGTCGTGCTCGACGCCCTGGTGGGCGGTGTAGGTGTCATGCACCGTGCAGGCCCGAATGCCAACGATCTTGCACGCGGCGACGGAGACGCCGGCGCCCGACCCGCACACGATGACGCCGCGCTCGGCGGCGCCCGAGACGACCGCCTGGCCGACCGCAAGCGCCTTGTCCGGGTAGTCGATCGGGTCGGTCCGGTCGGTGCCGAGATCGAGCACCTCGTGTCCCATCGACTCGATCATCGGCAGCAGCCGCCCGCGCAACGACACCCCGGCGTGGTCGAATCCGCACGCCACGATCATCCGCTCACCTCCGTCGTTTGAACCGAATCCTTGTCCGCCGTCCGCTCCTCGCCCTGCCCGAGCTCCTGCTCGGCGAGCAGTGCCGCGCCGAGGACCCCGGCGCCGACCCCATGCCGGGCGAGGCGGATCGTCGTCCTGCCGCCGAGGCCGGGAAGAACCCACCGCCGGGCGACCCGCTCGGCCGGCTTCAGCAGCAGATCGCCGGCCTGCGCGCCGCCGCCGCCGATCACGACCTCCTCGGGGTCAAACGTGTTGATGACGTTCGCCACGCCGATCCCGATGCGGCACCCCCACCTTTCGCACAGACGGAGCGCCGCCTCGTCGCCGTCGCGCGCGGCCTGCACGGCGTCGGGACCGAGCACCGGTTCCCCGGCGGCAAGGCGCCGGCCGAGCGCCGAGTCCCGGATGGCGCTGCGCCTCCTCGCGCGCGAGGCGGTCAAGCGCCTGGCCGGCGGCCTCCCATTCGAGCGATCCCCGCTGCGGGAACTCGCCCGGCTCCGGGACGCCGTGCGAGAGGTCGAGGCCGATGAGCGTGTGGCCGAGTTCGCCGGCGCCGCCGGTCGCCCCTCGGTAGATGCGCCCGCCCAGCACCATGCCGCCACCGACGCCGGTGCCGATCGTCAGGATCACGAGGTCTCGGGCGACGAGCTGCAGCGATTCGTCATGCGCCTCGGCAAGCGCGGCGACGGTGGCATCGTTGTCGACGAACACCGGCACCCCCAGTCGCTCTCCAAGTACCTCCCGAAGGGGCATGTCGGCGAGCGGGATGTTGGCCGAGGACACGACTTTGCCGGTGGCGAACTCGACGACCGACGGAACCCCGATCCCGACGCCGTCGAGCGAGCGGTCGCCGCGCACCTCGCCTACGAGTGAGACGAACTGCTCGATCAGCCCCTCCCCGCTGTCCAGGCAGGTCGGCTGAAGCGTCGATTCGGACATCGTCGTGCCGCTCAGCAGCGCCGCGGCGACTTTCGTCCCGCCGACGTCGACGCCGATGAACGTCCCGGTCACAGGCGCGTCGCGGCAGCAGGGTCGATCAGCACGGTGAGGCGCTGCGCGAACGAGCCGAGCATCGAGGACGGCACGTGCGGATCCGGCCGGGCGTCCGACCCGAAGGCGGCGGCGAGCGCATCCGCCTTCGAACTCCCGGAGGCGAGCAGGACGGTGTGGCGGGCGAGCGCGACGGCCGGAAACGTCATCGACACGCGGGGAACAAACGGCTCGTGGGCCGCCTCGGGTACGCCGATCACGAGCCGGGAGCGCTCGTCGAGCGAGTTCTGGTCGGGAAACAGCGAGAGCGTGTGGCCGTCCGGTCCGATCCCGAGCAGCATGAGATCGAACTCGGGTGGCCCGGCCTCCCGCAGCTCGCGCTCGTACGCCTCCGCAGCCTCCGCGTAGCCGAGCTCCCCCTTGATCCGCAGGACGCGGCCGAGCTTGTCTTCGCCGAGAGGCTCGATCAGCGAGTCACGGACCATCTTGTAGTTGGAACGGTCATCGTCCGGCGCGACGGCGCGGTCGTCGCCGAACCAGAACGTCGTCTCGCTGAGATCGACGCCGACGGCCTTGACGGCGGCGACGAATTCCTCGTTGGCGTCGCGCGGCGTCGAGCCGCCGGCCAGAACGATGTGGCCGCCGTCGGCCGCCGCGCCGACCATGATCGCCGCACACGCGCGGGCCGGGTCGTCGACGATTTCGATCTCGACACTCATGTCGTACAGAACTCCCTCGCGGCGATTAGCGCCGGGCCGTAGGTAGGGTCACGGAGCAGCGCCTGTCGGACGCCTTCGCCGAGGATTCCGCCCTCCCCGCGGGAGGCACCGAGCACGCGCCATTCGCGCTCGTCGTCGCGAGCCCGCTCACGCGCACGCAGCCCTCCGGCCGAGCGATCGAGCGCGAGCGCGTACGCCTCACCGCAGGACACGGTCACGCCGGCCAGGCCCGGGACGTCCTGGTCGATCGCGTCGAGCTCGATCTGGACCTCGTCCTCCCCGCGGCGCGCGGTGCCGGCGAGCCCGCGCCCGCGGTGCGCGCGCAGCGCCTGTGGCTGCCAGTGCAGTCGCGCGCTCAGCCAGCCGGCGAGCAGCAAGCGCGCTCGCCCGCGAGGACGGCCGGTGGCGGATCGTGATTCCGTCGAGGTGAGCGAGCGCCGCCCGCCGCGGCGGGGGATCGAAGCTCGCGGCAAGCCGCTCGCGCCACGGTGTCGTCCGCAGCCAGGCGAGGTCAACGACGTAGGAATCCTCCAGCAGCTCCGTGGCCCGGCAGAGGCCGACCTCGGGCTCGAGCACGTCGTCGGTGTCGACGAGCACGACATCGGTGAGATCGAGCAGCGCGTCGACGGCCTCCTGGTGCCCGTGAGGCGACCACAGCACGGTCGTCAGCTCCGACACGATCATCGGGTCGACGACCGTCTCAATCCCGGCGAGGTGGCTCGGGCCCGATGTCGACCTCGACTTGCTCGTGCATGATCGTCGCTCCGGTTCCGACCTCGTCATACGAGATCGCCGCCCACGCGTCGAGCGTCGTCCGCCCCTCCTCGACCGCGCACAGGATCGTGCGCGACGCGTGGTAGCGCCCGACATGGGCGAGGCGATTGGAGATCTCCCCCTTCCATTCCCGATCGACGATGACGATCAGGTTGAGGACGCGCGCCGGGGCGAGCGCGTGATTCTCGGCGTGGCGCTCACGCAGCATCCGCCGCAGCGCCTCGTCGATCGCGTCCGGAGTCGTGTTGCTCGCGGACCAGACGTCCTCGGTCACAACCGCCGCCAGCTTCGTCCCTGATCGAGCAGCGCGGTCGCTTCCTCAGGGCCCTGCGAGCCGGCCGGATACTGCGCGATCGGCGACTCCGTGTCCTCGTGCCAGGCGGTAAGGATGGGATCGATGATCCCCCACAGCGCCTCGATCTCATCGTTGCGGGTGAACAGCGTCGCGTCGCCCCGCATCGCGTCGAGGATCAGCCGTTCGTAGGCCTCGGGCGACTCCGACAGGAACGATGTGCCGTAGCGGAACTCCATGTTGACCGGCCGGATCCGCATCCGTGGGCCGGGGATCTTCGCGCCGAGCGACACCGACACGCCTTCGTCGGGCTGGACGGTGAGGATGATCTGGTTGGCCTGGACGCCGATCGAGCCGGAGCTCTGAAAGGCAAGGTGCGGCACCGGCTTGAGCGTGACGGCGATCTCGGTGACCTTACGGGCGAGCCGCTTGCCGGTCCGCAGGTAGAACGGCACGCCCGCCCACCGCCAGTTCGACACGTGCAGCCGCAGCGCAGCGTACGTCTCGGTCCGGGAGTCGTCGGCGACGCCCTCCTCCTCGCGGTAGCCGGGGACCTTTTCGCCGGCGACGACGCCCGGGCCATACTGGGCCCGTAGCGACATCTCCTTCACCTCGGCGGGGCTCGGCGGAACGATCGCCTCGAGCACTTTCAACTTCTCGTCGCGCAGCCGGTTCGCTTCGAACGACGCCGGAGGCTCCATCGTCAGCAGCGCGAGCAGTTGGAGCATGTGGTTCTGGACGAGGTCGCGCAGGGCCCCGGCTCCCTCGTAGTACCCGGCGCGCCCGCCGATGCCGAGGTCCTCGGCGGCCGTGATCTCGACGTGATCGATGAAGTTGCGGTTCCACACCGGCTCAAACAGCGCGTTCGCGAAGCGCAGGGCCATCAGGTTCTGGACCGTCTCCTTGCCGAGGTAATGGTCGATTCGGAAGACCTGCGACTCATCGAAGATGTCGAGGACCTCCTCGTTGAGCTTGCGCGCCGAGGCGAGGTCGTAGCCGAACGGCTTCTCGATCACGACGCGCGTCTCAACCTTCTTCGCGCGGTCGAGGCCAGCGGCACCGAGCTTCTGCGAGATGACCGGGAAGAACTGCGGCGCGGTCGACAGGTAGAAGATGCGATTGAGCTTCGTGCCCGCGTGCTCATCGAACTCGTTCAGCACCTTCTCGATCTCGCCGTACACCGCGTCATCGTCGAACGCCCCCGGGACGTAGCGCATGTTCGCGACGAGACCATCGAGCACGTCGGCGTCCGGCTTGCGGCGCGAGAAGCGCTCGATCGACTCCCGCGCTAGCTGCTGGAAGTTCTCGTCAGGGTGATCGCGCCGGGCGATGCCGACGAGCTCAAACCGCTCGGGGAGGGCGCCCTCGTGGGCGAGGTTGTAGAGCGCGGGCAGGAGCTTGCGGTGGGCGAGATCGCCCGTCGCGCCGAAGATGACGAGCGCGGTCGGATGAACCGGCAGCCGCTCGAGCCCTTCGACGAGCGGGTTCTCCGCGCTGGAGCGCTGCGGGGCGACGGTACTCATGGCAGGACCCGGCTCAGCTCATCGTCCGAGCAGCTTTCGGCCCACCTCGGCGATGTGCTCGGCCGTGATATTGAAGTGCGCATAGACGTCCTTGGCGGGCCCCGACTCGCCAAACGTCTCCATCCCGACGAACGCTCCCTCCTCGCCGATCCATTTGTCCCAACCAAGCGGGCTCGCCGCCTCGACGGCGATCCGCGCCCGGCAGCTCGCCGGCAGCACGGACTCTCGATACGTCTCATCGGCGTGCGTGAACGTGTCCATGCACGGCATGCTGACGACCCGGACCCGCACTCCGTCGAGGGCATCGGCCGCCTCAAGGCACAGCGACACCTCCGAGCCGGTGCCGATCAGGATCAGCTCGGGTTCGCCGCCGTCAGCGTCGCGCAGGACATAGGCGCCGCGCTCGATCGCGTCCGCCGGCACGGCGTCAGGATCGAGGATCGGCAGGTTCTGGCGGGAGAGCGCAAACGCCGTCGGCGCCTCGTTCTGGCTGAGCGCGAACTTCCAGCCGAGCGCCGTCTCGTTCGCGTCGGCGGGACGGACGACGTTCAGCCGCGGCATCGCGCGCAGGGCCGCCAGCTGCTCGATCGGCTGATGCGTCGGACCGTCCTCCCCGAGCCCGATCGAGTCGTGGGTCCAGACCCAGACCACCGGCAGCTTCATCAGGGCCGACAGGCGCACCGCTCCGCGCATGTAGTCCGAGAACGTGAGGAACGTCGCCCCAAAGGCGCGGAAACCGTGGAGCCCAAGACCGTTGACGATCGCCGCCATACCGTGCTCGCGGACGCCAAAGCGGAGGTTGCGGCCGCCGTAGGCGCCCTTCTCGACGTCGGCTCCCTCGGCAATGTCCGTGTTCGTCGACGTTGCCAGGTCGGCGGATCCGCCGACGAGATGCGGCACAGCCGCGGCCGCCCACTGGATCGCCGCCTCCGACGCCTTGCGCGTCGCGATCGGCTTGTCCTCGGGACTGAACCGCGGCAGGTTCTGCTCCCATCCCTCCGGCATGCCGCCCCGGTCGATCATCTCGAGCTGGGCGGCGAGGTCGGGGTGCTGCTCGCGATAGCGCTCGAAGCGCTCCTGCCACTCGGACTCAAACTCGCGCCCCCTCTCGCAGCTCTGGCGGAAGTGTGAGAGCGCCTCCTCCGGGATGTAGAACTGCTTGTCCGGATCCCAGCCGTAGGCCTCTTTCGTGAGCCGGACCTCATCCTCGCCGAGTGGCGAGCCGTGCGCACTCGAGGTGTCCTGCTTGTGCGGGCTGCCGAAGCCGATGTGCGACTGGACGATGATCAGGGACGGCCGGTCCTGCACGTCCATCGCCGCCCGGATCGTTGCGTCGAGCCTCTCCACCGAGAGGTCGGTGCCGACGTTCTGAACATGCCACCCGTACGCCTCGTAGCGCTCGGCCACGTTCTCGCTCATGACCTTCTCGACGCGGCTCGCGAGCTGGATCTTGTTGTCGTCGTAGAACGCGATGAGACGACCGAGCCCCCAGTGGCCGGCGAGCGACGAGGCCTCCGCCGAGACACCCTCCTGGAGGTCGCCGTCAGACGCGATCGCGAACGTGTAATGGTCGACGACGTCGTGTCCATCGCGGTTGAACCGCGCCGCGAGCATCCGCTCGGCGAGGGCAAGGCCGACCGACATCGAGATGCCCTGGCCCAGCGGACCGGTCGTGGCTTCAATCCCCGGCGTGTACTTGCGCTCCGGGTGCCCGGCGGTCGGCGAGCCGACTTGGCGGAAGTTCTCGATGTCCTCGAGCGTCAGCGGATAGCCGGTCAGGTACAGCATCGAGTACAGGAGCATCGATGCATGGCCGGCCGAGAGCACGAATCGGTCCCGGTTGAGCCAGTCCGGATCACTCGGGTTGTGCCGCATGATCCGCGTGTACAGGACATAGGCGAGGGGCGCGAGGCCCATCGGCGCCCCCGGATGTCCCGAGTTCGCCTTCTGGACCGCGTCCATCGAGAGGGTCCGGATGGTGTTGATGCAGAGCTCGTCGAGCTGGGTGGCGCTATCAGTTGCGGTCACGGATCACCTGGGTCGTATCGGCGGAGCATAGTCAGATTGCGTCGGCGCTCAACAGGGGTGTCTGTACCCGGCCGTCATCCGAACAGAACGTCGTAGCGGTGGTATTCCTCAACTGGCACCGTCTTCAGGGAGGCGACGGCCTCGGCGAGGTCGACAAGCTCGATCGCGGGTCCGCGCAGGGCCACCATCGTGCCCCAGTTACCCGCGTGCGCGGCATCGATCGCGCCGAGGCCGAAGCGCGTCGCCAGCACGCGGTCAAACGGTGACGGCGTCCCGCCGCGCTGGACATGCCCGAGGACGGTCGCGCGGCTCTCGTAGCCGGTCCGGCTCTCGATCTCGTGCTCGAGCCGCTGGCCGATGCCGCCGAGGCGTGGGTGCCCGAACTCATCGAGCTCGCCGGTCTCAAGTGTCATCGCGGTGCCCTCGGCGGGCACCGCACCCTCGGCCGCGACGACGATCGAGAAGTACCGGCCGCGGGCGTGACGCTGGCGGATGAGCGCGCACACCTCTTCGATGTCGAACGGAATCTCCGGGATCAGGATGACGTCGGCGCCGCCGGCGATCCCGGAGTGCAGCGCGATCCATCCCGCGTGGCGCCCCATCACCTCCACGATCAGGATCCGGTTGTGCGATTCCGCCGTCGTGTGGAGCCGGTCGATTGCCTCGGTGGCGACATGCAGCGCGGTGTCGAAGCCGAACGTCACGTCGGTCGCACCGAGGTCGTTGTCGATCGTCTTCGGGACTCCGATGACATGCAGGCCGTCATCGTTCAGTCGCTTCGCCACCCCAAGGGTGTCCTCGCCGCCGATCGCGATCAGGCCATCGAGCTCGCGGGCCGCAAACGTCTCCCGGACCCTCTCGATGCCGTCGGCGCGCTTGTACGGATTCGTGCGCGAGCTGCCGAGGATCGTCCCGCCCCGGGGCAGGATTCCACGGGTCGATTCGACCGTGAGCGGGTCGGCCGCATCCTCGAGGACGCCCCGCCACCCGTCCTCGAACCCGACGAACTCGTCACTGTAGGCACTGATTCCCTTCCGCACCACGGCACGGATCACAGCATTGAGTCCGGGGCAGTCTCCGCCGCCGGTGAGCAGACCGATTCGCATGCTCTGCATCCTATGCCTCACGGATTACTACGTGGATGTAGGCTTATCCCGGGATGTCCGGCCATCGACATCGCCGGCTGTTGGCAGGAGCCGCGGGGCTGTCCGTGGTCGCGGCCGCGAGTGCGCTCGAACAGCGTCGCCACACCCGCCGGATCGCTGCCGATCCCGCCGGTGCGAGGCTCCAGGACCCGTCACGGGGCCGCCCGGTGACCGCGCGGTCGGCCGACGGGACGCTCCTGCACGCCGAGGTCTTCGGGTCAGACGCAGCGGACACGGTCGTTCTGCTGCACGGGTGGACGGAGACGCTCACCTTCTGGACCTACGTGATCGACGAGCTGACGGGTCGCGGGCTGCGTGTCGTTTCCATGGATCTGCGCGGCCACGGCGAGAGCCAGCCCGCCGTCGCCGGCGAATATGCGCTGGCACGATTCGGTGACGACCTTGAGGCGATGCTCGACGCGGCCGTGCCTGACGGTGAGCGTGCGGTCCTCGCCGGCCATTCCCTCGGCGCGATGTCGATCGCCGCATGGGCCGAGCGCTACGACGTCACGCGCCGGGTGTGCGGCACCGTCCTCGTGAACACCGGACTCGGCAATCTGCTCGCCGAACAGCTGCTCCTCCCCGTCCCCGCGATCGCGCGAACGGTCAGCGACGCGATCGCCGTGCGAGGCCTGCTCGGATCCCGGGCGCCCCTACCGAAGTTCTCCACGCCCGCCAGCTATGCGGCCGTCCGGTACACCGCCTTCGGCCCGACCGCGACGCCGGCCCAGATCGCGTTCTACGAGCGAATGCTCTGGACCTGCCCGCCGCGCGTCCGGGCCGACGTCGGGATTGCCCTGTCGGAGATGGATCTCCTGCACGCGGTCGCGCGCCTCACCGTCCCGACGATCGTCATCGCGGGCGAACGGGACCGCCTCACGCCTCCCTCCCACGCCGAGCGCATCGCCGAGCTACTGCCCAACTGTGCCGCCCTGACCGTGCTCGAGAACACCGGCCACATGGGTCCACTCGAACGCCCCCGCGAGATCAGCGACGCAATCGTGGGCGTGCGCGCGCACGCCCGCGCCGGCGCAGCCACCGCCCCGTAGCGGCTACCGTGCCACGCCCCCCGGGTTTCCACCCTCCCGCCGCCGGCTTTGATATGCATTGGGACGGGGCTGGACGGGAAGACTAGCGGGAATGGCGGGGCGAATGAACATCGTCGTGTGGAGACGTAATGCGTGGGAGCGCGCTCATGCGGCCTGGCAGCCGATCGCGCTGGCGGCGCTCGCGGCGGCCCTCGCCTGGCTGATCGCTCACGGCCTGCTCGGCCACCCGCAGCCGTTCTTCGCGCCCATTGCAGCAGCGATCGCGCTCAGCACCAGCCCGATTCAGCGAGCCCGCCGAACGGTGCAGATGGTGAGCGGCGTCCTGCTCGGCATCGGGATCGGCGAGGCGCTCGTGGCGCTGCTCGGGATCGGCACAGCCTCACTCGGGATCATCGTGTTCCTCACGATGATCGCCGCTCAGGTCACGGGCGCCGGGTTCTTCGGTCAGGGAATGATGTTCGCCAATCAGGCCGCGGCGTCCGCGATTCTGATCGTCACGCTGCATCGCCATGGCACGGGTGGCGAGCGCGCACTTGACGCGATCGTCGGCGGCGCGGTGGCGTTCGTGCTCGGCGTCATCCTCTTCCCGGCGCATCCGCTGACGCTCCTGCGCGACGCCGAGCGGCGGGTGCTGCGCGTCCTCGGCGACACGCTCGACCGGGTCACCCGGGTGCTCTCGACCGACGACCGCTCGGACCCGGATTGGACGCTGCGGGTCAGCCACGAGATCCACCGCGAGCTGGCGGAGCTCGCCCAGGCGCGCGCCACCGCCACCGCGAACGTCCGGGTTGCGCCGCGCCGGTGGCGGCTCCGCGATGCGGTCGGCGCCGAGACGCGCCGCATCGCTCAGCTTGACCTGCTCGCGAACGCGGTCCTGGGCCTCGTTCGCGCCGCCGGCAGCGACATCTACGGAACCCGACCTCTCGCTGATGAGCTGCGCGCGCGGCTCGCCGACCTGACGGACGCGATTCGGCGTCTTGCCGCGACCCCGCAGCCGTGGCCGCCCGAGGTCATCGCGACCGTCGAGCGGCGTGTCGCGGACGTGGTCGCCGCCGAGGCATCGGACGAGCATGATCGCGGGACGATCGTCGCCTCGGTGCTCCGCGCCGCCGGCGATGATCTCGCCCATGTCATCGATCAGGCGCCTAGCGCCGGACAGAAACGGGCATGGCGGAGAGCGTGAGAGTGGGGGTTCGCCCAGGGTCGCCCCGTATCTGCCACGTGCTTCACGAGGACATCGACCTTGCGGAGGCGGTGCCGCTCGAGCGGCGGGAGCAGGCGGTCGAGGACTGCACCGCGCCGGAGATCAGCCTCCCGAGCGGTCCGTGGAGCGAGCCGTCATCGCTGCCCGCCAACGCGATCGGCTATCTCATCCTGCAGGGCCTGATGCTGCGCAGAGTGGCGATCGACGGCCGGTTCGCCGTCGAGCTCCTCGGTGAATGTGACCTGCTTCGGCCGTGGCTTCCCGACGAGACGCAGACGTTGCCCCTGCGCACCGGGTGGACGATCGTCGACCCGGTGCGGCTCGTGCTGCTCGATGGACGCTTCACGCGCCAGCTCGGCCGCTACCCGGAGCTCGCGGGCCGGCTGTTCGAGCGGGCCACGCGGCGCTCGCGCCGACTCGTGGTCAACATGGCGATCATCCACCAGGCCCGCGTCGACGACCGCCTCCACATGCTGTTCTGGCACTTTGCCGGCCGCTGGGGCCGCGTCCGCTCCGACGGCGTCATTCTGCCCCTGCGCCTGACCCACACCGTGCTCGCCGACCTCGTCGCCGCCCGCCGTCCGACGGTCACGAGCGCCCTCTCCGATCTGTCGCGACGCAATGTCGTGCGCGCGATGGACGACGGTTGGCTGCTCCTCGGACAACCTCCCGCCGAGCTGCAGCTGCTCGACACGCAGGCCGAGGACCCGGCGTCCACGTAGACTCGGCCCGGCCGTCGCCGGGGCCGCCACCTCGCCGCGCGACCCCACCGCGATATGCACATCGATCCGTACATCGTCCTTGGCAGCGCCATCGTCGGCCTGCTCGTCGGGATGACCGGCGCCGGCGGCGGCGCGCTGATGACGCCCATGCTCATTCTGCTGTTCGGCGTCAAGCCGTCGACGGCGATCTCGAGCGACCTCGTCGCCGCGTTCGTGATGCGGCCGATCGGGGCCGGGGTCCACCTCCGTGCCGGCACGGTGAACCTCAAGCTCGTCCGCTGGATGGTGCTCGGATCGGTGCCCGCCGCCTTCCTCGGCGCCTACCTGCTTCACCTCATGGGTCATGCGAAGTCAGCCCAGACGAACATCGAAACGGCGCTCGGTGTCGCGCTGCTCGTCGGCTCGGGCGCGATGGTCCTCCGCTTTTTCCTTGACCGGCGCGGCGGTCATCGCCGCATCGCACGCGTGCACGAGGTCGTCCCGCGCCCGGCTTTGACCGTCGGGATCGGCGTCGTCGGCGGCCTCATCGTCGGGCTCACGTCGGTCGGATCGGGCTCGCTGATGATCATCCTCCTGCTGTTCGTGTATCCGGCGATCGGCGCCAACCAGCTCGTCGGGACCGATCTGACGCAGGCCGTGCCCCTGACGCTCGCCGCAGCGCTCGGCGCGCTCGCCTTCGGGCACGTCGAGGTGGGCGTGACCGCGAGCCTGATCCTCGGCAGTGTGCCCGCCGTCCTCGTCGGGTCGATGCTCTCCTCAAGCGTCCCGGATCGCTTCGTCCGCCCGGTGATCGCGTTCGTCATCTTCGCCTCCGGCCTGAAATACGTCGGCGTCGGCACGACCGCGCTCGGCTGGATCCTCGTCACGGTGCTGCTCGGTGCCGGCGTCGGCTGGCTGCTCGTGGCGCGCCCGTGGCGCGCGTGGTCAACTCAACCGCGCGACGAGGACGGCAGCGTGGGTGGGAACGGCGCTTCCGCCGGCGGGCTCGGGGGTGACCATCACGCGGCTGACGCCGCGGAGGTTGCCGGGAACGTCGACTGATCCCGAGCCGCTCGTCGTCGGGCTGAACAGCGCGGCGGTCGGTTGCGGACGGTCGTTGCCGCGCTGGAGCCAGACCTCGTAGACCTTCGTCACCGGCGGTGCCGGCATGCCGTTGACGACCAACTCTCCGCGGCCGTTCGTGACGCGCAGCGACGCGCTCCCCGGCCAGGTCACGCTCGCGTTGTAGACGTGCGTGCCACCGCCGCCCGTCGTGATCGCGATTGCGCCGACCACGATGACGAGCGCGGCGAGTGCCGCCGCGGCGGCGAACGCCGGGTGAGGGATCGCCGGCCATGACGGAACCCATCCCCGCCGCGCGTGCGACCTGCGGCGGTGCTCGGCGGCGCGCGCGTCCGCGCCGACCTCGGTCATGACGCGGTGCTTGAGCCCCGGTGGTGTCGGCTGAGGAGGCGCCGTCAGCGGCAGGAGGTCCGCCACCTCCTGAAAGGCGCTCACCTCATCACGGCAGACGGCACAGCTGGCCAGGTGGCTGCGGAACGCCTCGGCCTCCGCCGGCTCCAGCGCCCCAAGGACGTACGCGGCGGCATCCGCGCCGCAGTCATGCTTTTCGGACATCGACTCCCGCTCCGTCATAGCACGAACCCCGCCGGGTCGCCGAGCGCGATTCTCATCTTCGTCAGAGCCAACCGCATCCGCCCCTTGACGGTCCCTGCCGGCAGCCCGAGCATCTCCGCGATCTGCGTATGGCTGAACCCGCCGAAGTACGCCAGCTCAACGACCTGCCGCTGCTCGGCGGGAAGCTCCCGGAGCTTCTCCCGCACGTGACGCGCCTCGTCCCGACGCGCGACCTCGGAGGCCGTCTCCTCGTCTGCCTGCAGGCGCTCGGCGAGTCCCTCGTCGCTGACGTTCCGGCTGTCACGCACTGCGCCGCGGCGGAACGCGTCGATCGCCCGGTTGTGGACGACCCCGAGCACCCAATTGCGCACACTTCCCCGCCGGGCGTCGTAGCGCGCGCCACTGCGCCACAGTGATAGGAACGCCTCCTGCACGACGTCCTCCGCCATCGCCCGGCGCCCGCACATGCGATAGGCGAGCGAGAACGCCGCCCCGCTGTGCCGATCGAAGATGACCTCGAACGCGCGCGGCTCACCGTCGCGGACGAGAGCCATCAGGTCCTCGTCGGCGAGCGTCCGCAGATCGGTGCGGCGTTTGGATCCGGGTGGTCGGAACACGGAGGCGGATGTGGGCATGCGCGGGTTCGGTTGATCCTCGCCCGTCATCGACCCATACGCAGCGTGACCGAGATCGGATCACGTGCGTGGTGCGATTACAACCCTCGTTCCCGCAACCACTGACGGTTCGCCGCCTGATCGGCGGCGGGCGCCTCCGCGCCATCCTGCGCGTCAGGCAGGATGTCCTGCTCGACGATCAGCCAGCCGTCGTATCCGACGCCGCGCAACTCCTCGAGCACGCGATCGAGGGCGACGTCGCCGTCACCGAGCCGGCAGAACGCGCGGCGGCGCCAGATCTCCTCGACCGGCGCCGAGTCACGGATGATCTGCCGGATGACGTCGACGCGTGCGTCCTTGAGGTGGACGTGGTTGATCCGTTCCCGCCAGCTGTCGACCGCGCTGACGGGATCACCGCCGCCAAGCAGGAGATGGCCAGTGTCGAGGCAGACCCCGATGTCGCTGCACTCGAGCAGCCGGTCGATCTCCCACGGCGCCTCGATGTAGGTCGCGGTATGGGGATGGAAGGTCGGCTCATAGCCGCGACCGCGACAGCGCGCGACGATCTGGCGGAGCTGGTCGGCGAATTGCCGCCAGCCGGCGTCATCCCACCCCAGGCTGCGGTCGTCGACCGCCCGGCCCGGATAGGCGGAGCGGCTCTCCGAGCCGGCGTCGGCGATCGTCGGACGGGGCTTCGGCGTGCTCGCGCCGTCGTTCGATCCGGCCGCGGCCGCGTCGAACGTGTCGAGCAACTGCTCGAGCCGTTCGAGTTCGGCCGGGAGCTGCGAGGGGTCGCTGAACGGGACCGCGAAGTAGCCGCCGGCCAGCGTGAGCTCGCGGCTCTGCAGCCGCTGCGCCAGTTCCTGCCCCATCCCGAGGTAGCCGAGCGGCCCGAGGTCGATCCCGGCGTATCCGGCTTCGGCGACGTGGTCGAGCAGCGCGAGCGCCGGCGGGACGAGCGGGTCGATGCCGACCGTGATCTCAAACGCGCCATAGCTGCACGGCGCGTTGGCGACGGTGATCACGCCTGCACCTCCGCCCGGTCATGCGCGCTCGGCTGGGCTATCGGTTCGCCGCTCATGTGGACGCGGGCGATTGCATGACAGAGCGCGACGTCATGCAGCCCGTCGGATGCGTCGGTCCGCGGCGAGCGGCCTTCGGTGATCGCGGCGTGGAGCTCGAGCAGCTCGCGTTTGAATGCCTCGACGTACGACACCGTCTCGACGGTGCGCCACGAATGCGACTCGTCGGGGCGTCCCGCCTCGATCGCCAGCTCGCTCGGCATTCCCCGGAGATACGGCGACGGGAGCGTCAGAGTCGCCCGGGCGCCGATGCCGTAGAACGCGAACTCCTGGCGGTAGCGCGCCATCCCGGGAACATCGACCCACGACAGGTGGCAGTTGACGCCGCCGAACACGAGGCTCAAGTTGACGACCTGCGGGCTCAGCTCGGCGTACTTGACGAGGTCCGGCTCGCCGAGCGCGCCGCGGAGTGCGTTGAGCTCGTGGACGAGGTTGTCGAGCAGCATCCACCGATAGCAGTACCGCGTGTTGTCGTCGGCATCCGGCAGCGCCTCGGAGAGCCGGCGGTCATCCTCGGCCCTGAGCTCGGCGAGGACGTCGGGCGGCGCGTCCGCCGGCGGAGTGAGGACGTAGTTCTCGAGGTACGGGCGCCAGGGAGACTCGAGCGTCGTCACGCGGACGAGGCGGAGCTCGCCGGCGTCCGGCAGCACCTCGAGCAGCCGTTCGTAGGCCGGGTCGTAGCGCTTCATCGTCCCGATCATCAGCTGTACGCCGGCGTCCTGCGCGGCGGCGGCCATCGCCACACCCTCATCGACGCTCAGGCACATCGGCTTCTCGACGAACACGTTGATGCCGGCGCGCGCCGCGGCGATCGCCGCCGGGGCATGGCTGCCGGAGGTCAGCACGAGCACGACGTCGAGCTCCTGCGCACGGATCATCTCTTCCCAGCTCGTGAACACCGCCGGGTGCCCGAAGCGCTCGGCGCATGCCGTTGCCGTCGGCTCGGCGATGTCACACACGGCGCTCAGCTCGTAGAGCTCATCGAGCTCGAGCAGATGCGGCAGATGCATGACCTGCGCAATCAACCCGCATCCGATGACACCGACCTTCAGTCGTCCGCCCATCGACTCCTCCTCATCGTCGCGACACTAGGTCGTTTCAGTGGTCGCAGGAACCACGCGCCATCGGTGCCGCCGCACCCGCCGCACGGTGGCGGGGGCGATGAACGCGAGTGCGCTCAGTCCCACCGACGCCAGAATGAGCAACGTCGCGATCGCGTTGATCTCAGGCGTGATTCCAAATTTGACTTGCGTGTAGATGTAGATCGGCAGCGTGTTTCCGCCGCCGATCAGAAATAGCGTGATCACGAACTCGTCAAGCGAGAGCGTGAATGCGAACAGGGCGCCGGCGAAGATCGCCGGCCCGATCAGCGGCAGCACGACATAGCGCAGCCGCTGCACCGTGTTGGCACCGAGGTCGCTCGCCGCACGTTCGAGCGAGCGATCGAATCCCTCCAGCCGTGCCGCCACGACGAGGATCACGAACGGCGTCGTGTAAACGGCCTGTCCGATGACCGCGGTCTGGTTGGACAGCGACACGTGAAGCACGCTCGTGAAGAACGTCAACAGCGAGACACCGATGAGCAGCCCGGGGAGCATGATCGGCAGCGTCAGCATCGCGCGGATCCCGCTGCGAAAGCGCAGCGTGGCGCGCACCAGTGGGAACGCGGCGGCGGTACCAACGATTGTCGAGAGGATCGTCACCTCGAGCGCGACCGACAGCGTCGTCTTGACGGCATCCTGGACCTGGAAGTCGTTCCACACCTGGCTGTACCAGTGTGTCGTCCAGCCGGTGATCGGGAGCGTCCCGTATTGGTTCGCGTTGAAGCTGAACAGGATCAGCAGGATGATCGGCGCGAACAGGAAGAAGTAGACGAGCACCGCCCAGCCCGTCAGCGCGCCGCGGACGAGCCGCTTGCGCGGGGCGACGATGTCGTTCGCGTCGATGCTCATCGGCCGTACGCCTCGGCGACGTCGAGCTGTTTGCGGAACACGATCAGCAGCACGATGATGAACAGCGCGATCAGCAGCGACACGGCGGCGCCGCGCGTGTACTCGGCACCCTGGAAGAAGTTGACGATCAGGTTGCCGATCATTACCCCCCGGGTGCCGCCGACGAGCTGCGGCGTCAGATACTCACCGAGCACCGGAATGAACACGAAGATCACCGCCGTCGTGACGCCGGGCCGGATCTGGGGCAGCAGCACGCGCGTCATCGCCGTCCGCGGCGGCGCGCCGAGGTCCATCGCCGCCCGCAGCTGGGACCAGTCGAAGCGCTCGAGCGTCGCGTACAGGGTCAGCGCGGCGAACGGGAAGTACAGGTAGATGAGGACGAGGATCACCGCCGGCCGGTTGTAGAGCAGGAACGACAGCGGCTGATGGATGACGCCGATCGCCTCGAGGAACCGGTTGAGCACCCCCTTCTCGCCGAGAATCGTCGTCCAGCTCGTGACTCGCAGCAGGTAGCTCGTCCAGAACGGCAGGATGACCATCAGCAGCAGCGGGCGGCGCATCGCCGGGCGCACGTAGCGCGCCAGCCAGTAGGCCAGCGGGAACGCCGCGGCGAGGGTGAGGAACGTCGCCACCGCGGCGACCCACACCGTGTCGATCAGCGTCTTGACGTACGTCGAGGTGCTGAAGAAGTAGCTGTAGTTGCTGAACGTGAAGTGGTGGACCGTGTTGTAGTTGACCGTCTCCCAGAAGCTGTAGAGGACGATCAGCACCATCGGCGCCAGGAAGAACCCGCCGAACAGAAGGATCGCGGGCGTGAAGCCCGTGAACTGCGACAGACGCGCGACCACCCCTCCCCGCCGCGGCGTCGCCGCCGCGGGAGCTCCGGCGTATGCCGGTTGAGGGGTGGCTGCCATTCGCTGCGCGACCGCGCCTCGTCTAGGCCCCGAAGACCTGGTTGAACGCGTCGATGTACGCCTGCACGTTCCCCGACGGTCCCTTCAACGTCATCTTCAGGGCGCGCTCGGGCTGGTTGTAGAACAGGAGGTCGGCCCGCTCCTTGTAGCCGTGATCGACGAGGTACTTGTAGGCCTTCTCGTTGAACAGCGGCCGCCCGTTGGCGAGGAAGGTCTGGGCGATCCAGTTCGGCTGGGCCATCGCATTCATGAACTGGTTGAACCTGTTCTTGTGCGCTGAGGCCTTGACGATCTGCTCACCGTCGATGAACCCGAACACCCCCTCCGACGGGGTTGCCAGCTTGACCGTCGGGCCACCGGCCGCCTTGACGCGGAAGTCGGTGCCGAGGTTCTCGATCGCGATCCACGCCGAGCCATCGGCGAGCGCCCGGACGGAGTCGGAGTTCTGTGAGACGAGCTTGAAGAACGCGGGCTTCGCGGCCTTCAGGAAGTCCTGCGCCTTCGAGATCTCCGCCGTGCTCATGTTGTACGGCTGCTTGGCCCCGGTCGCGAGGCCGGCCATCGCCATCAGGTCGGTCGGCTGGCTCTCGGCCACGACCTTGCCCGCGTACTTCTTGTCGGTCAGCACGTGCCACGACGTCGGGGCCGGTGAGACGTGGGCGGGGTTGTAGTAGAGCTGGACCGTCGACCACCCGTTCGGATATGCCAGGTAGCCGCCGCTCACCTTCCAGAACGGGAACGTGCGCGCCAGCGAGTAGAGCTGGGACGCCGCCGGAATCGAGTTGATGTCGAAGGCGTCGGTAAGCCCGTCGGTGTGGAACTTTGGCGCCCACAGGGCGTCGGTCGACACGATGTCGAACTGACCGCCGGTCTGCTTGATCTTCAGATAGCCGTCGGAGTCGTCGGACTCCAGGCTCGGCCGCGCGGTGATCTGCGTCTGCTTCTGCACTGCGGTCAGCTGGGCGGGGAGATAGTGGTCGTTCCACGTCTCCCAGTTGAGCGTCGTCGGCCCGGACGACGATCCCTGACTGCTGCTGCTTGAGGAGCCGCAGCCCGCCACATAGAGTCCCGCGACTCCGAGCGCACCGGCCCTCACGGCGTCACGACGAGTCAGCACCTGCATCACTTGAGTCCTCCTCACTGCGGGTCGAGCACCACGGCGTCCTGGGGAGCCCAGGTGACGGTCGCGGTTGCGTTTTCTTGGAGCTGTGACGCGGCGCCTCCCTGTAGGGCCGCCATGATCTGAGCGTCGGCGGAGTCGCACTGCACCGCGACGCGGGTGAAGCTGCCGAGAAACGACGAGCGAACGACGGTGCCGACGAGGCCCTCTCGGTGGCCGTTGCCGGCAATGACCTGGACATCTTCCGGACGGATCATCAACGTCGCGCGGCGCCAGTCACCGTCCGGCGGTGAGCAGGCGACGCGGCTGCCGTCCTTGGCCAGCACCTCGTGGTCGCTCGAACGCTCGACCTCGAGGAAGTTCGACTCCCCGATGAAGTCCGCGACGAACCTTGACGCCGGTCGGCGATAGATCTCCTCCGGAGTCCCCACCTGTTCGATCCTGCCCTCGTTCATCACCGCGATGCGATCGGCCATCGCCATCGCCTCCTCCTGATCGTGGGTGACGAACACGAACGTCGTGCCGACCTCCCTGTGGATCTGGCTCAGTTCGACCTGGAGCCGCTTGCGGAGCTTGAGGTCGAGCGCACCGAGCGGCTCGTCGAGGAGCAGCACCGCGGGACGGTTGACGAGCGCCCGCGCGACCGCGACGCGCTGCTGCTGACCGCCGGAGAGTTGGGCCGGGAACCGATCAGCCTGGTCCTCGAGCCCGACGAGCGTCAGCGCGTCGGCGATCCGCGGCGCGGCGTCCTTGCGGCTCGTCTTCGCCATCTTCAGCCCGAAGCCGACGTTGTCCCGGACGCTCAGGTGCGGGAACAAGGCGTAGTTCTGAAAGACCGTGTTGACGTTGCGCTTGTATGGCGGGATACGGTCCGCTCTTTGCCCCTCGATGATGATCTCGCCGCTCGAGACCTCGACGAACCCGCCGATCAGGTTGAGCGTCGTCGTCTTGCCGCAGCCCGACGGACCGAGTAGGCAGAAGAACTCGCCCTCGTTGATCGTCAGGTCCGTCGGCTGCAGCGCCACCGCATCGCGATAGCGCTTCGACACGCCGCGCAGCTCGATCGAGCTCATGCCACCGCCTCGGCGAGGTCCGCGGACGGGTCATAGTCGCAGCCGCACGAGCGCCGGCAGACGAGCCTGACGTCGATCCTCACCTCGTTGCGGATCACCGATCCATCGCGGACGACGCCGAGCAGCAGCCGCGCCGCCTGTCGTCCGATCGAGGCCGCGTCGTAGCCGATCGCGGTCAGCGACGGCTCGAGCAGCGGCGCGAAGTACAGATCGTCGAATGCGGCGAGCGCGAGGGCCTCCGGAATCGCGATTCGGGCCCGCCGTGCGGCCGCGAGCACGCCCAGCGCCAGCTCGCCGCTTGCGGTCACGACCGCCGTCGGCCGCTGCGACGCCGCGAGTAGCGTCTCCCCCTCCTCGTACCCACTCGCGATCGTCCACTCGCACTCCCGGACGAGGTCGGGCTCGATGTCAAGGTCGCACTTGGCCATCCCGGCGAGGAATCCCTCGTAGCGCTCGTAGCCACTCGTCCGGTCCGCGGGCCCGCCGAGGAAGCCGATTCGCCGGTGCCCGTGCTCGGCCAGGTGAGCGACGAGCAACTCGACGCCGCGGCGGTTCTCGAGCGCGACGTTGCCGGCGCCGGCGCCGGGCGCGAGCTCATCGATGAACACGCACGGCGTACGCTCGAGCAGCGCGTTGAACTGGTGGGCGCCGAACGGCGCGGTCGACACGAGCACGCCATCGACCTCGTGGTCGAGCAGCGTGCGCACGGCGCCCTTTACCGTGTCCGGATCCTCACCGGAGTCGATCAGGATGAGCCGGTAGCCGTGCTCCTCGAGCACTGCCTGGGCACCGGTCGTGACCGCGGCGTAGAACGCGTGCGCCACCGTCGGCACGACGAGCCCCACCGTGTGTGAGCGACGCGTGCGCAGCGAGCGCGCGACGGGAGACGGCCTGAAGTCAAGCTCCTCGGCGGCACGCAGCACCGCGGCGCGGGTCTCGTCGGAGAGCTCGCCGATCCCGTTGAGCGCCCGGGACGCCGTCGATGTCGAGACGTTCGCACGACGGGCGACGTCGCTCAGGCGGATGCGCTTGGCGCGACTGTCAAGGGCGCCATCGCCCCCCGTCGGCGAGAACGTCCGGGAAGCGTGCGACGCCGCACTCGCGCCCACGTGCACGTCCGCCGCACGCTCACTACTCCCGGGTTGAAATCGGTTGCGCAATCGATTTCGGCCTCTCCGGCGCGCTTGTCTCCGTCCACCCGGACGGATGTCAAGACTTGCGCAATCCGAGACGTGGATCCGCGGTCGGCGGCTTGACAGCCCCGGGATTGACTCCACCCCAGCCCCGGGGATTGGCTCCTCCGTGGCACCCCTCGGGACGGAACAGCCAATCCCCGTCTACTGCGGCGCGATCATGGCCTGCGCGTTCGCCGCGAGCTCGAGGGTCCGGCGCGCGTCGGCGGCGGTCGCGCCGCGGCTCGGCTCGCCGCTGCGGATGCACCGGGCGAAGTCCTCGGCCTGCGCACGCAGCGCCGCGTGCCACGTCTTGCCCTCGCCCCACAGGATCTCGACGCGGGCGTGGTCACGGGTGCCCATCAGCTCGAGCCAGACGACGTCGCCCTGTGGGAAGTACCGGCCGAGCGAGACGACGGCCACTCCCCCACGCTCGAGCTCGTCCGTGATCGTCGCGCAGTCGACATCGCCCTGGACCGGGCCGGACCTCGCAACGCATGGCGAGCCACGCAGGTCGCTGTCGGTGAGCCATCGGATCTGGTCGAGCTCATGGACGCCCATGTCGACGACGATGCCCCCGCTCGCGGCACGGAACGCGTCGCCCGGCGGCTCTCCGTCCCATTGAAAGCACGTGACCTGGAGGATGTCGCCGAAGTCTCCTGACCGCACGCGCTCGCGCAGCGCGACGAGCTCAGGCACGAACCGCCGCCAGTACCCGATCTGGAGCATCACGCCGGCGTCACGGACAGCTGCCGCAGCGGCACCGATCTCCGTGGTCGAGGTCCCGCACGGCTTCTCGCACAGGATCGGCAGGCCGCGCTCGGCGCACGCCGAGACGAGCGTCGCGTGCAAGGGCGTCGGCGCGACGATCATCACCCCGTCAAAGCCACCGGCATCGAGCCCCCGCTCGAGCTCGGCGTGCATCGTCGGGCGCGAGTCGATGGCCGCTGCCGCGGCCCGCGCCGCCTCGTACGGCTCGACGACCGCGACGATCCGGAGCGCGTCGGAGCCGGCGAGTGCCTGCAGATGCATCCGTCCCATCCGCCCGGCGCCGACCAGCGCCAGCGGGACCGGCGTCATCGGGCCGGTCCGATCGCGATCCGGCGCTGCGCGTCGGCGACAGAGCCGCGCGTCGGGTGAAAGCGCTCCAGCCACCACGTTGCGCCGGCCTCCGCATACGCGTTCGTGATCGCCGCGCCCTCGGCGCCCGGTCCCGGGGTGAGCCCGGCGGCAACGACGTCGAACCGGTCGCTCGGCCCGTCGCGGTGCGCATCGCGGTGCGCGTCGATGAACGCGATCACGTCCCGCAGCTCCTGCGGGGTCGGCAGCTGCCCGCCGACCTTCTCCGGGACGACCCCGTCCCACCGCGCCGCGCGCTGGAACGGCCGCGGGTTCGGCCAGTTCCCCCCGATCCAGATCGGCGGCCGGTGCCCGGACGCCGGCGCGGGAAGGAACTGCATCTCCTCAAGGGTGTACGCGTCCCCCCGATGCGCGAACCGCTCGCCGCTGAGCAGCCCGGCGAGCACCTCGAGTCCCTCGTCGAGCCTGGCGGCGCGCCGCCGGTCCCCGGCCTCCTCTCCGAACGCCTCGAACTCGTCATGGCGCGGGGAGCCTAACCCCGCACCGAGCACCACGCGATTTTGCGCAAGTTCGCCCAGCGTCTGGAGCTCCCGGGCCAGCTTCCACGGCCGCCGCCGCGAGACCGGCGTGATCAGCGTCCCGAGCGTGATCCGCTCCGTCCGCGCCGCACACGCGCCCAACGTCACCCACGGGTCCACGACCGGCTCGGGGGTCGTTCGCCGGTGCAGCATGTGATCCCACACGAAGAACCCGTCCCACCCTGCCTGCTCGGCCTCGCACGCCAGCTCGACGAGCACTCGCGGATCGCCGTACTGCTGGAGGTTCGGCACGTGGACGGCATGTCGGAGCGTCTCGGGCATCAACGAGGGTTATCATCGCTCAGACCACGGGGAGTGGCGCAGTCTGGTAGCGCACCCGGCTGGGGGCCGGGCGGTCGCAGGTTCAAATCCTGTCTCCCCGATTACTTCAAACCGCCAGTTCTGCTGGGGTTTTCCCGCATCCGCGATCGCGACGACGCGAGCAACGGGGAACAAACGGGGAACGAATTCCGCTTCCGAAGGAGCGCCGTTTGCCGAGCCAGAAGCGCCTTGGGGTCCGGGTTGACCCGGTGGCGCGCGCGCAGATCATCCTTTCGGCCGGTGCCGGGTGGAGGTTGGTAGCTCATCCTTTTTGGCCGATGTGCTGGCCCGCGTTGGCGGCCTAGCCTGATGACATGAAACGCACCAAAAGAGTGGACATATCAGGGCGTCTCGTGGGTCGCACCGCGATCCGCACCGCGATCGCGACGGTAGCCGCCGGCACGCTGATCGCGCTCGCCGGTTGTGGCAGCAGCAGCAAGCCGGCGTACTGCACTGATCGCACCAACCTCGAGAACTCCGTCAAAGGGCTGACGACCGTCATCTCCAGCAGCGGCGTCAGCGGCCTGAAGTCGCAGCTCAAGACGATCGAGAGTGATGCCACCGCGGTTGTCAACTCGGCCAAGGGCGACTTCCCGAGTCAGACCAGCGCCGTCAAGACGTCGGTCGACGCGCTTCAGAGCGCCGTCAAGGCGCTCCCGTCAAGCCCCTCGGCGACGCAGGTCGCCGGAATCGCGACAAGTGCTGCCAGCGTCGTGAGCTCGGTCAAGAGCTTCACGGACGCCAGCAAGTCGAAGTGCAGCTGACATGTCGGTCCGCCATGGCGGGTCGGAGTATTTGCCATCTCGTTGCTTGGCGTCCCAATGTCCTCGACTGGGTGGAACGTGTGCCTTGAGGTGTTTTGGGCGCCGGAGTCGCGCTGCGAGAAGACGGTCAAGAGGCCGATCGTGATGCCGAGCTATCCGATCAGCGGTTACTCGGTGCGCTTCGGCCGGGGGGTGTGACGTGGCGGGGGTGAAACGGCCGAGGACGATCGAGCGCCGTATGAACCGGTTCCTGCGCGAGCCGATCTCGGTCCGTAACGCCGCGAGCGTGATCGTGACGGCGACGTTCATCGTTGTGGTTGGCGGCGGGATCGCGATCAGGGCGATCGACCATCGCGAGTACTCGAGCATCTGGGAGGGCATGTGGTGGTCCCTGCAGACGGTCACGACGGTCGGGTACGGAGACGTGACGCCCAAGGACGCCGCCGGCAGGATCGTCGGCGCGGTCGTGATGCTCGAGGGGATCGCGTTCCTCGCAATCGTCACTGCGGCGATCACCTCGACGTTCGTGACACGCGCGCAGCGCGAGCAGAAATCCGGACCGCCGGCCGAGGAAACCGTCGCGGACGCACAAGACGACCCTCAGCTCGAACAGATCGCAGCGCGACTCGGGCGAGTCGAGTCGCTGCTGCTGGAGCTCACGAGACGGTGAGTCGCATCGCCATCGAGCCCCAATCCGGATGGCACCCGGCGCGATCGCCGGCTTCGGTCGCAGCCTCGGGGACGTGCGCATCCTCCTCCGAAACGGGTGTTTCCAAACGCGCGGCTTGGCCGATGTTGGTCTGCATGGCCCGGGTGGCCAAGGCCGTTCGAGCTGCACCGGGAAACACTCAACGGGCCGGGGCGGCTCAGACATGAGTGCTCATCCCGGCGATCCAAGCGTGCCGCCGGCAGCGGAACCCAGCGACCCCGCGAAGGATGGGATGCCGCCGACGGCCGACACGTCGCCGGACAGCGCCCCGCAGCCGCGCTCGAGAAGCCGGATCAGGCGCACCCTCTCAGAAGGATGGCAGCTTGCGGTGGTTGCCTATCGCGACCCCGAGCATGTCGCCGAACGGATCGCGCTCAACAGCACCCAGAGCCTCGGCGAGCCATCTCTGGAGTGGGCACGGCGCGTCCGCGAGGAACGTGCGGGGGTTCCGCGCGCGGTCATCGCCGAGCAGTTGCGCACCGATAGCGCGAAGGTCGCGGCGATCGATGGGGCGGTTGCCGGGACGCCGTTCCTGATCGCGCTGATCCCCGGCTACCTGCTGTACCTGAGGCAGGAGGCGCGGATGCTGCTGCGCACCGCGGCGCTGTACGACCGCGACCCGCGGGAGCTCGAGAGGGCCGCCGAGATGCTGGCGCTCCGCGGCGTGCACCCGACGGTCGACGCGGCCCGTTCGGCCCTGCAGCCGGTGCGAGACGCACCGCTGCCCGAGAAGCCCGCCGCGCGCCGCCCGTGGCGTACGTGGGTGCGCAGCGTCTACGTGCTGCTGATCTACGGCGGTTTCCTCTCCGCCCCCTCCGACAAACGCAAGGAGGGCGCCCATCCGTGGGTGAAGACCGCGATCGGGGCCCTGTTCGGAGCGACCGTCTGGGTGATCACCTGGGTCTTCCCGCTCAGCTTCATGATCGCGATGGCCTGGGGCTGCGACAGCAGCGCGCGAGCCCTCGGGCGGCGAGCGCTGATCTTCTACGACCAGGAGCCCGACAGCGCGCAAGCGGCGATCGCCGCCGCCAAGCAGCAACGCGACGCCGGACGGACCAAGCGCCAGATCCTGCGCACTATCCTGCTGATTCTCTCGGTGGCGATCCCGATCGCCTTCATTGCGTTCGTCGACCACGAGCGACAGAGCACCGGCATCACCCCGCTCACCGCTGTCGGCGGCCTCGTCGCGCTCTCACTCGTGATCGCCACCGCCGTCATCGCCACCCGCCGCTAGATGGGGCCAATTCCGCGCGTTTCAGAGTTGAAATGTACGGCGATGAGGCGATGCGGCTGTGGGCGTTCCGAGTTGGTGGTCGATGCGCGATCACGGTCGGCGTAGTTGCGATGCAGGTGATGTAGTGGCGATCCGGCGGCGTGGCAGTCCGTGCAGGGTCGCGGGCGTCGGTGTCGTTGAGGGTGAGGATGTCTTGGATCGCGGTCGGATAGATGGATCTCGATCCGTTGTCAGGTATCTGGCGCGAGGTGCGGTGTCGCGTCCGGGCTCGATCTTGTGTCGGCGAGGTCGGAGGATGTCGTGGAGTCCAGGGCGGCGAGGTCGTCTTGGCTCCAGTCGAGCATCTGGCGGGCCGGCGTAGACAGCCGGATCGTTCGCACGAAGCGAGCGCGTCAGCTGGCGGCGCGGTGCGGATTCACGCGGGCGTAGACCAGTCGCAGGTAGATGTCAGCGCTTCGAAGATCCTTGCGGGTCTGGTGCTAGCGATCATCGCTCGCGGCGTAGCCGCTCAGGGGCAGCATGAGCGTGCTGCCAGCCGGCAGGCCGTGGATCGGTTAGCGGCTGATCGGCCCCATCTGGTCGCAGTAGCCGTAGTCGGCGGTCGTTGGCGAGTGCGTCGTCGAGGCATAGAAGTGCCAGCCGCGAGCGGACCGTCTCAGCGAGACCGGGCGCATTCGACCGTTCTGGAAACGACAGAGCGGCACGTTGTCCTAGCAGCCCGGGCTCAGAGATGCGAACGGACGAGATCAGCGCTACGCTCGTGCTAGGCGCAGCCGATCGCGGCGGCGGTCACGACACCCCGAGCGTTGGGTCGGGGCGGGGAACAGATACCGCGAGGCGCACGATGGCGCTCGGGGATGAACCGATGGTCGCTCGGGATCCCCATGATCGACTGCGCGACTGTCGAGCGTGACGACATGCCGCGTCGGTCAGACATCGGCGGTGGTTGACGGGTCTTACTCAGGCAAGAGAATCGTCACGCGATGCGAGAACAGGTAGATCAGCAGCAGGTCGAGATCGGCTTCCATCGTGGCCTCCAGGGGCGAGAGCGATTGGCACTTCAGGAGCACCACCGACTTCGAGATGCGTTGTTATGTCCCGTTCAAAACCACGATCCCGACAAACTGTCAGTGGAACTACTCATCTAGCGTCTGTCAGAGGCCCGTCTTGGCGGTAATCCTGCCGGATTTGACTGCCGCGGCGAGATCCTGATAGTCGCTGTCGTTTTGTTCGGCGTACGTCCTGGAGAACTCGACGATGGCACGGTCGAAGCTGTCGCCGTTGCCGAGGTACGCGGCGATTGCGACCCGGTCGCCGCTGCGGGCGTGCGCACGGGCGAGCGTCCAGCCGCACAACTTGCCGTACGTGGCCATGGCTTGAGGGACCATCTGCTCGATCTCCGCGGACCCTTTCCAGTCCTTCAGCTGACGCACGTAGAAGTCGCGAGGCTGACTGTCAAGCCCGGACTCGATGTGCAGCCAGCCGAGGAAGATGTCGCTGGCGGCTTGCATCAACCGCTGCCCGACGACGACTCGTTCGCCGTGGTTTGGGAACTCGCTCGGTCCGAGGAACTCTTCCATCACCGACGCTTCGGCTTCCTTGATCTGCAGGAAGAGCGGATCCTGGCCGTCACTGCCGAGCAGCAGCGCAATCCACGCGCGGGTGCCGACGCTCCCGACGCCGACCACCTTGCGGGCGAAGTCGGTCAGCTCGAACTGCTCCAGCAGCACCTGCCGGTCGAACTCGAGCGTCTCCCCATAGCTGCGCAGCAACTCGCGAAGGCCGTCGTACATCTCATCGCGCTCCGTGCCTTGCGCGAGCTGGTCGAGCGGCACGATCAGCGGCGACTGATCGATGATCCGTGGCTTGCCGTCGACGACTTCCGTCAGCTTCGAGAACGCGGCCATGCTGTCCTTCGTCCGCGCCTTCGCGACCTGTTTCCCGGCGCGCTTGACCAGCTTCGGCTTGAACTGCGAGCCGAACTCGTGGATCGCGCTCTCGACGTCCAGGTGCGAGTACCACACCTCGAGGGCCTTCATCCCAGCGAACTCGCCCATCGCGGTGCGGTAGGAGCCGACCGTGTCAAGCACGATCCGCTGCTGCTCCTTCGCCGAAAAGCTGTTGTCGCGCGCCGCGATCAGCATGCTCACGGCGAGCCGCTTGACATCCCACTCCCACGGACCCGGTAGCGTCTCATCGAAATCGTTGACATCGAACATCAGGCGGCGCTCTGGCGAGGCGAAAACACCGAAGTTCGACAGGTGCGCATCCCCGCAGCACTGCACGTTCAGTCCCGACCGCGGCGTCGACGCGAGGTCATTGGCCATGATCAGCGCCGCCCCGCGATAAAACGTAAACGGCGACACGAGCATCCGCCCGTAGCGGATCGGAACGAGCTCCGGTACCCGCGTCTTTGCCTGACGCTCCAACAACGCGACCGGATCAGCGCGGCTCGCCGGCGGCTCGAACTTCGCATGATCCGCGCGCGGCACCTCACTCCGCGCCGCCTTACCACGCGCGACCCGCTCAGCCACCGACAAATGCTCGACGGCCCCGGGCTCCGACTTCTTCCCTGACGCGGCTGTCCCGCGGCTCGCCGCGGTCGTCCGGTTCCTCGGAGTTGTGGTCGCCATCGTCGTTCCTTCCCTCAATCGTTATCGCACCAGCCAACGAGCGTCTCGCAGCCAGCGACAATTCACATACTCGGCACCAGGCTAGGTCGCAGAGCGAGGGAGCGCATCGGCCACAAAGGTTGAGATAACAGCGCTGAGAATGACGAAGGCCCGGCCTTCTCCCCGGCACTCATTGCAGGCCCTCCTCGCCAGCGGTCAGGCGGTGCTGGCTTGTGGTGCTTGCGGGACCGCTTTGACGGTGCGCTTGCGCAGCAGGTCCGCCAGGAACATGACAATCACGGCGATTCCCACGCCGGCGAACGTGAACAGAATCCTGCGTCCCTCGCTGGCAAAGTTGGATGGGTGGGGCACGTCCATGGCGATCAGGAGGCCCGCGGCCAGGACTGCCGTGTACCAGGCGAAGTTGACGAAGCGGATCGCCGCCGCCAGCCCGAACAGCAGGACAATGATCACTTCGAGGGCGGTTTTGTTGTGGACGGTCAGCAGCACGAGCGCAGCCACCGCGGCGCCCAGTGCCGTGCCGGCGACGCGCTGTACGGCGGCGAAGGTGGATTGCTGAAGGTCGGGCTTCATCGCGATGATGACGGCGATCGGCATCCAGTAGGCGTTGGGCAGCTGCAGCCCGAAGGCGATCGCGACGGCGATCGACACTGCGACGGCCCGGATCACCGCGAAAAGGACCACCGGCCGGGTCAGCGGCCTCGGCGAGATATCCCCGGGGATCTCGGTGGCAGGCTGGGGCGCCGAGACCCGTCCGCGCGCCAGCCACATGATGAAGGTGTAAGCGACCCACAGCGCCGACCCGGTGAGCCAGGCCAGCGCCTGTTTCCACGGTTCGGTATGGATCAGGCCGGAATGGAAGGCGCCCGGAAGGCCGAAGGAGAGGAGCGTCGGGAGGCCGAGGACGATGATGAACCAGATGTTCAGAAGGTAGGCCGCGACAAATCTGTGCAGGCCGTATTTCACCGCGAGACCGGCCAGCGACGTGGCCACGAAGGCGGCCAGTACGACGAACCCCCACGGACCGCCGCCGATGCCGAACCCCAGGGCCGTCAGCAGCGCCCCGGCGCCGGCCATCGCGGCCATCGCGAGCACCCGTGGGCCGTATTTCCCGCCCGGATCGCTCAGCGCCACAAGCAGCGCCCCGAAGATCGCGCTGAGGAAGTACCTCCGGTCGTGCGGGAGCACGCCGACGATGATCAGCAGCCCCAGCACGACCGCAAACATGGCGCCTCTGCGCAGGTTGAATCCCTGCCACTTGACTTCGAACACTTTCTTCAGCTGAGTCATGCCGTTCCTCTACCCCGGTTGCTGCTGAGGCTGCTTACGGTGAGGCAGTCCGAGGTGTCCACCCGGGCATTCATCCCCTCGCGCGCCGCGTGAG
>CAVZWJ010000003.1:0-280840 GCA_963778985.1 uncultured Solirubrobacterales bacterium
TCACTCGGGCGCATGCCCAGCCGCCCGACCTACTCGGCGCGGTCGCCTTCCTCGTCTCACATGACAGCGCGTTCATCACCGACAGACACAGCTCGTCAACGGCGGGGACCTACTCCGCTGACGTGACAACACCCGTGACAACGTCCACTGTGTCCAATCCATCCAGTCCGTCCGCGGAACCTCGCAAATTGGACGATTTGGACGCCCATGGAAGCATCGACACTGCGGATACAAGGTTGAGGGCCTTGTGGACTGAATGGTCCGTGGAGGTTCGAGTCCTCTCGGGCGCACTGGGAAAGCCCCGCATATGCGGGGCTTTTTTGTGCCCGGAGCCGATGGCAGCGCATGTCCGGCGCGGGTAGGCCCAGCGGCAAATGGAACGCGCCGCGTCGTGCAACCGACTGGCATCCTTGCCGCCATGCGGGTCCTGGTGGTCGAAGACGAGGTCAAGCTGGCAGCGCTCATTCGCAAGGCACTGCGAGAGCAGGGGATGTTGGCGGACGTGGCCGTCACGGGCGAGGACGCCGTGTGGATGACCTCGGCCAATCCGTACGACGTTGTGATCTTGGACGTGAATCTGCCGGGGATCGACGGTTTTGAGGTGGCGCGGCGCGTGCGGGCGGCGGAGGTTCGCACCCCGATCCTGATGCTGACCGCGCGGGACGCGGTGGACGACCGGATCACAGGACTTGACACCGGCGCCGATGACTACCTCGTCAAACCGTTCGATTTCGGGGAGCTGTTCGCGCGCGTGCGCGCGCTCACGCGGCGCGGCCCAGTCGAGCGAGGGACGGTGCTCATGGTCGGCGATCTCAGCCTCGACCTCGCGACCCACACCGTCCGGCGGGGCGACGTCGAGGTCTCGCTCTCGACGAAGGAGCTGCAGCTCCTGGAAGTGTTCATGCGCCGTCCCGGCCAGGTGCTCTCGCGCCTTGAACTGCTCGAGGGCGCGTGGGATATGGATTACGAGAACCGGTCGAACGTCGTCGACGTGTACGTCCGCTATCTGCGGGACAAGATCGACCGGCCGTTCGGAGTGGAGAGCATCGAGACCGTGCGTGGAGCCGGCTACCGGCTGCGGAGCGACTGAGGTGTCGAGCCCGGCGCAGCCTCGCCGCGCGCCGGCGCGTGCACCCCGCGGGAGGCCGATCCAGACCTCAGCGCCGCCCTCTGGCCGATTCGCCGCGCCGACATAGCCGCCATGCGCGGCAGCGATCGCCTCGACGAGGGCTAGGCCAAGCCCGCTGCCAGACTCGTCCGAGCGCGCCCGGGCCCCGCGGGCGAACCGCTCGAACGGCGCGCCGATCAGGTCCTGGAAAACCTAGTACCTGGTCGCTCACGTGCAGCTCGATCATGTCCCCACGCGCCCGTGCGCCGAGCGTGATCATCCCTTCGCCGTGGTGCAGCGCATTGGTCGTGAGGTTGTCGAGCATCTGTGCGATCCGATCGGGGTCGGCGCGGACGAAGGCGCCGTCCGGTTCTTCCGGTGCGACGGCGATCGTCCGTCCACGCATCCGGACCGCAGCCTGCGCACGACCGGCAGCCTCTCCCAGCAGCACGTCGACCGGCAGCGGCTACCGTTGAGCGGTAGTCGCCCCTGATCCGCACGCGCCAGCACGAGCAGATCGTCGGCGAGGCGCGACATCCTCCAGGGCCTCTTCGGCCGCCGAGAGCAGGGCAGCACGCATCTCAGCGGGCGTGCGGTCCCCCATCAGTGCAAGGTCGAGTAGCGCGCGCAATGTCGTCAGCGGCGTACGAAGCTCGTGGCTTGCGGCACTCACCAATCGCCGCTCGTGGTCGACCGCTGCTTCGACCCGGTCGAGCAGAGCGTTGAGCGTTCGGCTGAGGGCGGCAATCTCGTCCGCGGCATCCGCTCCGGGCAGCCGCTCCTGCAGCTGGCGTTCGGTGATCCGCTCCGCCTGCGCCCGCATCTGGTCGACCGGACGCAGCGCCGCACGGGCCACTTCGTATCCGGCGATGCTCGCCAGGACGAGGGCCAGCGGACCGGCGATCGCGAGCAGCGTCAGGGAATGGGAAGGCATGGTCCCGGAGCTTCAACGGGTCCGCGACCGCCACGGCCCGTTCCCCGGCCGGGCCGCGCACTGGGACCGCTCGCACGGCCACAGGCCCGAAGGGAAGCGTCTCGCGGTCGACGTCGAGCTCGCCGCGGGTCGCCCGCACCGCCTGGTCGGCCGTCAGCAACCGTACGCCCTTGACTCTCAGTGAGCTGCCGACGACGCGTCCGGCGGAGTCGTAGACCTGGGCGAGGCCGAGCCCGCTGGTGGTGACGGTGCCACCCCGCCCAAACTCCACCAGCGTCTTGACGTCGCCCGCGTCCCGCAATAGCGCACTGTCGATCTGAGCGTCGAGGTCGCTTCGGAATTGGGCGTACAAGAAGGCTCCGGTGGCGACGAGCACGATCGCGATCACGGCGGCGAACGCGATCGTCAGCCGGACACGGATCGGCAGCCACGAGAAGCGCAGCCGCCGCCGGTGGGTCATGGCTGTCAGCGTAGGCTAATCCTGTCTCGGTCGGGCCCCGGTCTGACGCGGCGCAGAACGGCCCGCGAGCCGGATCGCACTGCGCGCCAGGACAACGAGCGCGACGACGAGCGCGACCGCAGCGGCGATGTCGGCTGGGCGACCGGGCACCGCCGTCAGCACGACCACGGTGACAGCGGTCGTCAACGAGGAGCAGATGAGGTCCCGCCACACATGCATGCCCGGATCCTGGCGAGGTCAGGTGAGAGACCGATGAGGGCTCATCACGATCACGTCACGGCCTCAGCGACACGCGCCCGGTCGCAAGGTACCTCGACGCCATCGACAGCCACGCCGGCGCTTCGTTCTGCCACAGCGTCGCGCTGTGGCCACCGGGGTACGTCCGGAACACGTGGGCGATGCGGGCGTTGCGCAGCGAGGCATCGAAGGCCTGATTGGTATCGGCGAATCGGTCGTCGGCCTCGCCGACGAAGAAGGCGATGAGAGACGGCCAGCGCGCGATTGCGTGTGCCAGTGCCCTGCCGCTCGGGACCGTGGCCGCCTGCTGGGCTTCGGCCAACGGGAGCTTCAGCACGTGGTATCCGCTCGGATCGGTTGCGGCGAGGTAGCCGCTCCACGATTCCACGGCGGCGAAGGTCTGCAGGTTCCGCAGCCCAATGTTGAGTGCTCCATAGCCGCCGGCGGAAAGGCCGATCAACACGCGGCCGCGGCGGCTGGCGATCGTGTGAAGCCGGTCATCGACGCAGCTGGTCAGGTCGTGGGTGATCGCCTGCGGCCAGGTTTCGGTCGGTGACGAGTCGAGGTACTCGCGATCGCTGCCCGAGGTCCGTGCGCCCTGCGGGGCAACGACGATCGCGTGCTGACCTGCCGACACCAGACTGCGGGCGACGAACTCGTTCTGGGTGTAGGACCGCGGTGTCGCCGGAAGCCCGTGGAGGAAATAGATGACCGGGAAGCGCCGACCACGCGAGCTGTACCCAGGCGGCAGGTAGACGAGCGCAGGCAGGCGGCCTCCGATGCCGGCGAACGACATGTGAGTGGCCGTGTCTGGATCGAGCGAGAGACCGCGGGTCGCGAGCTCCGGCGTGAGCGCGCGCCCGCCGCACCGAGCACGGCGGCAACGGCGCCTGCGAGAACGATCACCACGACGAGCCCCCTCACACGAGCCGGCTTCCCGGCCTGGGGTCGCCACGGAGCGGGGGTCAAGGATCGCTCGCCGCCGTTCGATGCAAACGAAGGCGGGGCCCCACCCCGGCGACGACGTCGCGGGATCCCGGTGGCCGGCGCGCGTGAGGAACGCCCTCATCGCGACACAGCCGCCGACGAGCAGCAATCCCTCGAGCCAGGGACCGGCTCCGGGTGACCGGCTGGCAAGCACGGATCCCAGCCGCAGATTGTGAGTAAGCGCATATGACGCATCGGACTCGAACAGCAGTAAAGCGATCGCGAAGATCGCTGTCACCGCCGTACCGCTCCAGCGAAGCCTGATCAGCGGAAGCCCGAAGGCAAGCCCGGCAAGGAGGCCGGCGACGAGCACCCGTCCGAACGGCTGACTGTCGAATCCTGCCAGCTGCAGGAGTGGGAGCGCGTTCCGACTCGCGGGCCGCCCGAGAACCAGCCCAGACCGCGGAACCCGTAGAGCAGGCCGACGACGAGTGCGGACGCGACCACGACCGCCGCGCCGTCGAGGAGCAACGTCAGAGCGCCGCGCGCGACGCGAATCGTCTGGCCGGAGCGGCCGGGGGAACGGCCGCCTGCGGTGCCGTCGGTGGTCGTGCCGGTGGCGTCCGGAACGATCAGCCGCTGCTGGGCGGCGGCCAGCGGCCGCACGCTGATGAGGACGAGGCCGATCGCCACCGCGTGCACGACGGTCGCGGCCGGGCTGCCCCCGAGCGATTCACCGAACGCGGTGATGCCGAAGATCGCTGCCGCGATGGCCGTGAACGCGTTCATCAGCGTGAGCGGCCGGATCGCATCGCCCTTGCGCAGCGCCGCCTGGAACGAGACGAAGCCGAGGAACGTACACAGCACAACGAGGACGGCCCAACCGAGCACCGAGCCCGTCGGGTGATGACTTCGCAGCGCAAGTGCAGTGGCTTTGATCGCCGCGTCGCCCGCGCCGTACAGCAGGCCGGCCGCGACAGCGAGACGAAGCGGTCCGCCGGCGGGCGCGAGCACGCCGGCAATCAAGATCGCCGCCAGCAGGCCACCGATCAGCGTGCCTGCCTGGAGATGGCCGTGGACGTGAGCCAGGCCAATCGGGAGTGTCGCGAGGCTCAGGGCGATGATGGCGACCGCGGTTAGCTGTGCCCTCCCCACCCGGTGGCCGAACAGGCGGGCAACGATGGGCACCGATATGGCGAGGCTGCCGGCGCTGAAGGCCTGGACAAGCGTGAGCGGAGCGAGCGCGACCGCGGCGACCTGGCCAAGGAAGCCGAGCCATCCGACTCCCTGGCCGATCAGCCATGACGGGTCCCGCACGATGCTGACGAGTCCGCCCCGACGCTGCGAGTGGCCTCGATGCTGGAGCACGAACCCCAGGTTGATGAGCGCGGCTGACACGAGCGCCAGAAGCAGCGCCGCCAGGAGGCGCAGCTGCGAGGCATGGTGGTGACGCGCCCTGGCTCCGACGGCGGCTACCGCGCCGCCGCCACCGTGAGTCGTGTTCCCACCTGGCAGCCCGGCTGACCGGGATGACGGCTGCACCGGGCCGCCGGCTGAGAGGCGTCCAGCCAGCGGATGAACCGTGTCGGCGGAGGCAAGGTCGAGCATCTCGTTGAGATGGGGAATCCAGACGCCCCATCCATGTCCCCCGGAGTAGACGCGGTATCGCACCTGCACGCCGTCGAGGCGCAGGAGCTTCACCATCGGTTGCTGCTGGGTGTAGGCCGGATCGCCGCTCCCGACGATGATGTCGGCCCGCAGCGGGTTGGCGGCCAGCACGGGGCGCAGGTGCCGGATGTAGTCAAGCGGGCTGTTAGCCGCGAGGGTTGCGGCGCTCGCGTGCGCAAACACGCCCGATTTCGTCTGGAGAAAGTAGCCCGACCAGGACTGCACGGTCCCGAAATCGTCCAGATGATGCAAGGCGATATTGACCGCCCCGTAGGCACCGGCCGAGCATCCAGCAATCACGCGACCCTGCCGGCGCGCCACCGTCGAAAATCGCTGGTCCACGTTGTGCATCACATCGATCACGTAGCCGTCGTAGGCGCCCGCGGGGGTGTTCGCCCACTCCGAGTCCGACGAGTCACGCCCGCCGATTCGCCCGTCCGGGTAGACGAGGATCATCGGCCGGGCGCGGTGCAGGCCCATCTGGGTGACGAGCCGCTCATCCATGCTCGCCATCGCCATGAAGTGCTGAGGGCCGCCGGGCATCCCATGCAGCAGGTAGTAGACCGGGTAGCGCTGCCGGCGGCTGTAGCCGGGTGGCAGGTAGGTCACGTAGTCGGCTCGGCGATGAAGCGCCGGCGAGAAGAAATGAACCGTCAGGAGCCGGCCGCCCGCGGGAACGGTCGGTGCCGCAGGAGCGACCGTTGCCGCAGGAGCCAGCCGCTGCGGTGGGGTACCTGCGGAGAGCGGATGGGCCATGTCGGAGGACGCCAGGTCGAGCATGCGGTTGAGGCGCGGAATCCAGACCGACCAGTCGTGCCCCCCGGGATAGACGTGGTACAGCGCGTGGACACCCTCGGCCCTAAAGAGGTCAAGCATCGGCTGCTGCTGGCGGTACGCCGAGTCGCCGCGCCCGACGATCATGTAGGCGCGCAGCGGATACATCGTCAGGGCAGCGCGCAGCCGCCTGGCGTAAACGAGCGGGCTGTTGTACGCGAGGGTCGCGCGATTGGCGTGTGCGAACACACCAGATTTCGTCTGGAGGAAGTAGCCCGACCAGGACTGCACGCTGCCGAACTCGTTCAGATGATGGAGCGCGACGTTGACGGCTCCGTAGGCGCCGGCCGAGCACCCCGCGATCACACGATCCTGCCGGCGCGCCAGCGTGGCAAAGCGGTGGTCGACGTTGTGGAGCACGTCGATCACATAGCTGTCATAGGCACCGGCAGATGTGTTCGCCCACTCCGAGTCCGAGAACGAGCTGCCGCCAATCTGCCCGTCGGGGTAGACAAGGATCATCGGCCGGGCGCGGTGCAGACTGATCTGATTGTTTAGGCGGACGTCCATGCCCGAGATCGAAAGGAAGTGCGACGGATCGCCCGGCATGCCGTGCAGCAGGTAGTAGACCGGATAGCGCTGCCGGCGGCTGTAGCCGGGCGGCAAATAGACGAGGTAGTCGGCACGACGGTGAAGGGCTGCCGAGTAGAACCGGACCGTCAGCAATCTGCCCCGCCCCGCGTGCGCCATTTGCGCCGGGACCGCGAAGCCGCGATGCAGGTCGTAGTTGAGGCCGTAGCTATACGCGCCGGCGATCCCGCCGACGCCGATGCCCGCTGCCGCCACCGCCGCGACCGCCCACAGCAGCCGCCGCCTCATCGCGCGACTTCCTTCTTGACGGGCGTGGGCGACGCCGGCGAGACGGTCTGGCGCGCGACCTCCCGTCGCGCCCGGCTCCAGCCGCCCTGCGGCACGTAGCCCTCCGCCTGAAAAACTCGCAGCATGCAACGTGGAAGCCCAGCTCGCGTCTCGTAGATGAGGTAACGAGGCCGCCACCGAGGCTCGAACTTCGCGTTGAACGCAATCAGCCGGTCCATCTGAAACCGGCCCTGGAGCGCCTTGATCAGCGCGGCACTGAGCGACCGTGACACCCAGCCACCCGACCGTCGCTCGCGTGCGAGATGCCCGAGTCCGGCGTAGTTGAGGCTCACCTCGCGAACCCCTCGGGCCCGTGCGAAGGCGAGCGCGTGGCAGACGAGCGCCTCATTTAGCCCGTTCGGCGTCTCGCCGACCCGACGCATCGTGTCGAGCGACAGGTTCGAACCGTGAGACACAAACCGCATGACGGCGTGAAGCCGGCCGTTCGGGGACCAGGCAAGTGCGTACACATCAGCCGGCAGGACGCCGGGGTCGAACTCACCCATGCTCATCGCGAATCCGAGCAACCGCTCCCGCGATGCGCGCCATGCCGCTTCGACGGCGTCAATCTCGGCTTCGAGACCGCGGTCAATGTCCCGTCCCTCACGGACGACGACCCGCCAGCCACGCCGTTCCACCCGATGAACCGACTGGCGGAGCTTGCGCACGCGCCGACCTTCGAGACTGAAGGCAGCTGGATCCACGACCGCCTCTTCCCCCACCTGGAGGGCGCGAAGGCCCAGCGCCCCGTACGTGTCCAGATGCCGTTCTGAGGCGCCGTATACAGCGACGCCGAGCCCGGCGCGTCGCGCGTGGTGCAACAACTGCGCGAAGGCGGCAGTCGCGGCGCTCTCCGGTCCGATGGGATCCGCGGACACGACGACGGTGTCGCGCACGACGGCGTAGGCCACGACGCCGTCACCCGCGAACTCGAACCTCTTATCAGGTCGGAGGATGAACGGTGACAGTGAATCCTCGCCGTGCTCGTTCACGATCGCGCGGGCACGCATGAAAGACTCTGCAGACGCGCCGCTGCCCATCGGCGCCGAGCGGCGCAGCGAGCGAATGGCCAGCATCGAGCAGACGAGCGCGCCGCCGACCAGCAGGTCGACCACCATCGGCGACGGCACGACGAGATGCTCGCCGGCGAGTACGAACGCCGCCGAACCGCCGGCGCGATGCAGTGCGTGAGCGGAGCGAATGATCGAGGCGCCCGGAACGACGACGCTGACCCCCACCACAAGCGCCCAGCCGAGCGCCGTCCATCCGATGATCGTGAGCGTGGACCGGGGACGGGCACGGGCACGCTCACGGGGCCGGTAGGCGGGAGGCGAACGATCCACTACGGCCGAGATCAGGAGGGCCACCCCCATCCCGACGGCGGTCACCCTGGGACCGCTCAGCACCAGAGCGGTGAGCGCCGCGGCAACACCCAGACACAGCCCCACGGACCGACGCCGCGGGGCGAGGACCAGCGAGGAGCGTACACCGCGTGCTATTGAACGCATGGCCGCAGCGTGCCGTGGCCGGATGAGACGACCATGAGAGGTCCGAGCCGCCGACCGATGAGTGCGAAAGGAGACCCGTCAGCCGGGCAAGAGAACCCCGAACCCAACCGAGCTTGATGCAGACCGGCCGAAGTCAGCGCGTTCATCGATGCGGATCGCGACCGCCTCGGCGTCGAACTGATGCCAGGCGAGTCGGTGCTCGGAATCGGTGACCCTGCGGCGAAGCGGTGCGCCACGACCCCTGCCATGCCCGGTCCGCTCGCAGCGAGGCTTGCTCACGATGTGGCGTACGCCGGGGCTTTGGCGGCACGCATCGCGGGCCGTGTGCTCGACCTGTCCTGGTCGAATGGCGAGCATGCCGGGGAGTTCGGCTTGCCGCGGTGCTCGTCACCGGATGCGAGCGCGCCGGCGACGCAGTGGTTGACGTGCTCCTTGAGGATCTTGAACACCACCGCCTCAGGCGGGCTCACATCTGCCACAACTACTCGGTGGTACAGTAGGGAAGTTCCGACCACCGGCAATACCGCAGGCACGAGCCGTCCGGATCGGCGCACCCCACATGGGTATGGCAATCGAGGATGCGGACACCGCGAAGTCGTTCGTGCAAGGACGAGAACCACGGCTCGAGCAGCCGGTCGGCGGCGACAGCGCTGGCCGGTGTTCGGTTCGCGGTCTCGGTATCCGCAGCCGACACGGCTACGCCACGCCCGTCGAGGTCCGCACCTCCACGGTGGTCTGGACCGGAAGGTCGAGCGAGACAGTCACCAGGCACCCCTGCTCCGCCTTGGCCACGACATCGCGGGCCGCGTCTTCGTGTTCAGCGTCGGTCTGGAGTCTCACGACATGATCGATCCGCACGAATCCAAAGCGGCCGTCCGGTCGGCGACCCACGAACCCTTCCGACTGATCCGACAGCCCGTGGACGCGACCGCTCGGGTTGCCGGCAAGCAGCCTCTGCGGGTGCTCCTGGGAGCCTCCGCCGAACCGCGAGCGCGTGGCAACACTCGTGGCAACATCCATCCTGTCCAATGCGTCCAGTCCGTCCGCGGAACCTCGCAATTTGGACGATCTGGACGCCAGCAGACACATCGACACGCCACGTTCAAGGTTGAGGGCCTTGTGGACTGAATGGTCCGTGGAGGTTCGAGTCCTCTCGGGCGCACTGGGAAAGCCCCGCACAGCGGGGCTTTTTCTTTGCCCAAGACGACTCCCGGTGTCCGTCCGGCGATGTGGGGACCGTTGTCACGTGACAAACACCCACATCCGTACCCACCGTCTGACAACAACTTGTGGGTAGGCATGAGCGTCCGGCATCACCGCGGCGGGTGGGAGGTTCGCCGGCGGGACGTGTCCGGGCGCCAGCGGGCCAGGCGCTTCTCGTCTGAAGACGCCGCTCGCGCCTTCGACGAGGCGATCGCGGAGGTCTCCCCCGCCGCCCGCCGTGCTGACACCGCCAAGCACGGCCGCAGCGGCGGCGTCTACTCCTACGAGACCGGCGACGGGGCCCGGTGGCGGTTCGTGTACCGCCGGAGCGACGGGACACAGACGACCAAGCGCGGCTTCAGCAGCGAGCGAGCAGCGCAGGATGCGAGACGCCGGCTGATCGAACAGGTCGAGCGCGGCGAGGTCCGTCACACGACGCAGACATTCGGTCAATACTGGGAGCGGTGACTCGCGCAGCGCCGCCCGTACCTCGAGGCCGGAACGTGGGCCGGGTACGAGATCGCCGGCCGTCGGCGACTCGTGCCCGCGTTCGGCGCCCGGTCGCTCGGGGAGCTATCGATAGACGACATCCGTGAGTTCGTTACCGCGTTGGCCGAGGAGGTCGAGGCCGGCGAGCTGGCGGCGAAGACCGTGAACAACGCACTCGGCACGCTCGTCGTTTGCCTCAATGCCGCTGTCGCAGACGGCCTGCTCGCGCTCAATCCTGCGCTGCGGGTGCAACGCTTGCCGCCTGCCCACGTCGAGCGGGACTACCTCCGCCTTCACGAGATCACCTGATACCTCGACGCGTGCTCGGCCGTCTACCGGCCACTCGCCGAACTCCTAATCGGAAGCGGCCTGCGGATCTCCGAGGCGCTGGCGCTGCGCATCGGCGACCTGGAGCTCGAGGAAATGGGCGGGACGATCGTCGTCCACCGCTCGCGGAAAAGCAACAGCATCGGCTCAACGAAGTCGGGCCGGTTCCGTGCCGTCGAGACCGGACCGACGCTGTGTTCTGTACTGCGCGATCAGGTCGCGCGCCGCGCAGAACTGGCGGAAGGCGATCGCGCTGCCGCCGTCCTTTTCGTGATGCCCCAGCGGACGGTGAAGCGAAGCAAGGGCCGCTGGGAGAGCGCGGGCGTCGGCGATCCGCTCGATCGGAACACGGTGTCGCGGGACTGGCACAAGGAAGCGCTCGAAGACGCCGCGCTGCGCGACATGCCGCTGCACGCGTTACGCACACGGCGGCCGCGGCGTGGCTTGCGGCCGGGAATTCACTGATGTACGTGCAACGCCAGCTCGGGCATGCCGACATCAGCACGACCGAACGCTATTACGGCCATCTCGAGCGCCACGTGCTCGCCGCCGACGCTGTCGCGACGGAAGAAGCGATCGCCCGCGCGCCGAAGGCAGCCGATTAGAGCAGCGACTGCTGGTCAGTCTCGCTACCCCTCGGACGAAGGCCCCTCCCGGCGCGACTCCGCGCAGACGCGGCGTCCGCTATCGGCGTGTGCTGCCGAGGCGTGCTGGCCGCGGGCGACGGCCAGTCGGCTCGGGCCTCAGCCAGCCACCGATCGATGTCCTCGCGCACGAATCGCAAAGGACCGTCCTCCCCACCTATCGGTACCGACGGAATCCGCCCCGACCGCGCTGCCTCGTACACCCACGCCCGCGAGACCGCAAGCTGACGAGCGACCTCCTGTTGCCGCTCAACGGGCACCTCGACGGAATGCCGGGAGGCGCTGGTCTAACAGGGGCCCTCTGCACGGGCAAGCCCAAAACAGGCGCTCTCCCGGCACCCGCCGACCAACAAAGCTTGACCAGTAAGCCCCAAAGCGGGAGGGCATCCGGAACCGCGATGATCCCGTTGGTGTAGGAGCGCGCCGCCGGTACACCTGTCCGGTGCGACCCGCCCCCTGCTCAGCACCAGCGGATCGGCTGGGCAAGGCTGCGGACGAAATAGCAAGGTCAGCCGTCGCCGTTCCGCACCTGATCCGACCCAGCATCTCTGTTGCGGCCAGCCGTGCCAGCGACGGCGTCACGACTTCTTGCGGCGATCATCGACCCCCGGGCCGCGAACAAAGCCCGGAGTCTGAGACCCTGAGTTATGACGGTGCGGACGGATGTCCGCAGCGCGCCCAGGGACCCCGCAATCGCGGGACGGAAGGAGTGCGTCAGCACGGCAAAAACGATCAGCGCGGCTGCAAAGCGCGTGTCTCTACTCGGACGGCCGGCGATGCTGTCGACTGTCTCCTTGAACGCGGCGGTTGCGATCATCGCGTTGCCCGCGGCATTGGGACTAGATCGGGCCTTGCGTACCTGCGTGCGTGGCGCGGCGAAAACGCGGCGGACACCACGGGCGACTGAGCCGATGACGACTAGCGTCAGCAGGGTCGAGTCGTCCCCAGAGACGCCGAACACCTTGCCCACAGCTCGGACGAGGAGGCCGAACAGGACTATCAGGTAGCCGGCGAGAAGGCGCTCGGGGCCGATGTTTTGTTTGCGACCGTGGCGTGTGGGCTGTGTGGCTGACATCGAAGCGTGGCTCGATTAAGCCTGCTGACGGCGCGTGGGACAGGTGTCGACCCTCATCGCGCTGCCCGAACCGTCGCACCGTCGGTCGGGTCGTCATCACCCCAACGGGACGACGACTTCCAAGAACCAGGTCGGTCCTACCCAGATCAGAGTGCTGGTCTGATCGATCAATGCAGCGGCGTTTCCGTAGTTAACGGCACGGTTCGCGCATCTGATTCCGGATTCTGCATCGCCCCACGAGCGGGACCATTACAGGTGGCGAGATACGGCAATGATCGGAGGTGATCGATATGGCGACGGCTACAACTGAGGAGCGTGAAGAAGTACTCGGCACGACGCCAGAGGCTCTGCGCGACCAGGCCCTCATTCGCTTGAAGAAGCGTCGCGATTTCAAGGCCCACGCGTTCGTTTACGTGATCGTGAACGCCGTCGTATGGGGCATCTGGACAGTGATTAGCTTGAACTCACATAGCTGGTGGCCTTGGCCGGTCCTTGTCACGCTGGGCTGGGGGATCGGGCTCGTAATGAACGCTTGGGATGTGTACGTGCGTAAACCGATCACCGAGGACGAGCTCCAGCGTGAGATCGAGCACCTTCAGGGGTCTGATCGGAGTCGGGAGCATTGAGGGATGACGATCGTCTGGTTCATCGTCTGGCTGATCGCGAACAACGTCGGAGGCCATGAACCGCTGCTCTTCAACCCTGTCAACGTATGGACGGCGACCCTGATCCTCGCCATCGGGCTTGATCTGGGCGCCGCCCACGCACGCGGGGCGCAGAAAAGCCGCTAGGCAGCAACGCAGGGACCGAGTGCTTCCCGGCTGGATCACTTCTCCATCGGGCTACGAGCAGCAGCGCCTCGCGCCGACCGTGACTGTGTCCAAGCTGGTCGCGCACGAGACTGCTGCCTCTCCATCTAGCAAGCGGCTGGCGACCGTTGAATGGCCGAGCACAAGATTCACACGTCAGGAGCGAGAGCCGCGGTCGCGCGTCCCTCGCTCCCGACTCCATCGAATAGCAGCTCAGGCCGTCGGCTGCACGGTGCCACGGCTTGCGCGTCGGCGGACATTGGTTGCAGCAAGGACCGCGCCGATTAGAAGCAGCATTGCGATCACACCGCCAGCCCCGACCCCGGCGTCGCCCCAATGAAAACCGCCGGAAGGAGCAACCACGCGGAGCACCGTCGGAATACCACTCGGGTTGCTGTAGCCGCCGCCGGAGACGACTTCCGAGCGCGGACCATTAGCCCCACGGCTCGTGACGGTGCTGCTCGGACTGCCGGACCCGGCGCCAGACAGGACCACCGAGCGTCCTCTGGGGTTATGCGGAAGGGTGGCGCCTCTCTCTGCCGACGCAACGGCCAGCTGTTTGACAGCGGTGTAGCCTCCGGCCCCGCAGACCTCAGAGCAGAGACTCGAGCTCGCAGGGGCGCTCGCACTGGCTGGGGCCGGCGGCGAGTTCAGCTCGAGCCTCGCGGAGGCCGGAGCCGCGGCGACAAGCGCCACCGTCAGTGCGATGGCGGGCGCGATGCGGTGGTGATGGCGGACCATGTCCACTCCTTGAATCGCTCGGTCGCCCGGTGCGACCGATTGGGGACTGCGTGAACGCCCCAAGGCTGCAGTAGAGGTGGAGGAGGTCCGGGTGAGTAGCGTTCCAGGACCGACCTGCAATTCCGTCTACTCGTCTGAGCCGTCCCGACTGCTACCTCATCATTCCGCCCGCCGGATCGCTCACCTGTGACATTAACCTCCTCAGGCCGCCGTGTGACCACGCTCACAGCACGACAGGAGCAACCGAGCTTGCCGGTCACCGGAAACCGCCCAACCCAGCAGCGCCACCACATATCTGCCTCGCGGGAGCGTCCACGCCCCAACGGGCGACACGCAGTCGCCGGGTTCCGAGGCTGCGCCCGGGCAGAGTGCTGGTTTGATCGATCACGGCAGCAGCCGCACGCTGCGCGTCGCCGGCGGCAGGCGCCGCGCTGCGCCTTCTCATCGGCCGCTGTCGGCGAAGCGGACCCTGAGCTCACGGAGCTCGCCGCTCACCTGAGACGAGACCGGGAACTCCGGCGGCGGGTCACTCGGACGCTTTCCGTTCAGATGCTCCTCGACGTAGTCGTCAATCTTGGCCGCCTGTGTCCCGGGCAGGCCATTGATGAAGTCATCGACCGTTCCCCGCCCCGAGCATCGCGGTAGTAGATCGCCTGCGTCCGCGCCACACGCCGAGAATGCCAAGCGGGTTGGACGCCCCTAGAAGCATCTACGCGGCCGGTACACGGTTGAGGGCCTCGTGGACTGAATGGTCCGTGGAGGTTCGTGTCCTCTCGGGCGCACTGGGAAAGCCCCACAATTGCGTGGCTTTGTCTCTGTCTGGCTGAGATCATTGCGTCTGTCCGGATGATGGACGTACTGGCTGACGCGATGAGCGACTCGCGCTGCAACCCGATCAACTTCGGTCGCTTCGGTCGCGCGCCGGGTTTCCGAGCGGGTGTGCCGGCCGAGCCTGGCGCCTCACACTAGCTCTCCCTAGACTCATCCCCGGGGTGGCCACACAAACCGTCGAGCCCGCAATTGCGGCGCCGCGCCGCGGCCGGCGCGGATCAATCAACCCGGTCCGGGCGTGGGTCCGGGAGCAGCTCACGACAACCCCCGGCCGACTGGCGCTCGTTTCGATCGCGGTCGTCGTCGGGGCCGTGTGCTTCGGCGCCATGGCGCTGGTCGCCGGGCAGGCTCGGTCCCGGGCGGTGCACTCGGCCAAGACCGACACGGAGCCCCTGCTCGCCGAGGCCGCGAACCTGTACGCATCGCTGTCGGACGCGAACGCGACAGCGACGACGACGTTTCTCGTCGGCGGGCTCGAACCGCCCGCGCGGCGAGCGCGCTACCTGGCGGACGTGGCGAGCGCGAGCAACTCGCTCGCGAGTCTGACCAGACAGGTCGGGACGGCAGCCGGCGCGCGCGACAGTGTCGCGACGATCGCGGCTCAGCTTCCGATCTACGCCGGGCTGATCGAGGCGGCGCGCGCAAACAGCCGCCAGGGATTGCCGGTTGGCGCAGCGTACCTGCGGCAGGCATCGAACCTGCTGGACAAGACGATCCTCCCGGCCGCCGGCCGGCTGTACACGATCGAGGCGCAGCGTCTGCGCGACGACTACGACACCGGCACCTCGCTGACCTGGCTGCTCGTGTTCATCATTGCGATGCTGGCGATGCTGGCGCTGCTGGTGCTGATGCAGCGCTACCTCGCCGGGATCAGCCATCGGGTTTTCAACATCCCGATCGTGATCGCGACGCTGCTGCTGGTGGGGCTGGGCGCCTGGGGAGCGATCGCCATGATCAGCGAGCAGAACGCGCTCGCGAAGGCGCAGCGAGACGGCTCGGACTCGGTCGAGGTCCTGTCGACTGCGCGGATCCTCGTCTCCCGTGCTCAGAGTGACCAGAGCCTGACTCTGATCGCGCGCGGCGGAGACACCGCCGATCCCGCCGACTTCGCTGCGGTGATGGCGGCGCTCGGACAGCCGGGTGCCAGCAGCGGGCTGGCGGGCGAGATCAGGGCGCTCGCGCAGCGGACGGGCACCACGAGTGCGGCCGGCGAGTTCGGCCAAGCGCTGTCCGCCTACCTGGCCCAGCACGCCCAGATCACGACGCTCGATGCGCAAGGCCAAACGGCTGCCGCCGATAACCTCGCTGCCGGGCTCGGTGCCAAGGGCCCCTCCCCGGCTGACCGGGTCAGCACGAGCCTCGCGGGCCAGGTTGCGGCCGCGCAGGCCCGGTTCGAGAGTTCAGCGGCGGACGCGACGTCGGCGCTCAGTGGGCTCTCGGTCGGGATCCCGGTGGTGTTCGTGCTCGCCGCCATCCTCACGCTGGTCGGATTGCGACTCAGGATTAACGAGTATCGATGAGGCGGACGCTCGGATACGGGATCGGGGTTGCGCTCGCGGTGGCGGCGCTGGCCGGGTGCGGCGGAACGTCGAACCAAGCGCTCAACGACAGCCTTGCGGCGCTCGATGCGCACGCTGCGACGACGAGCACCCCTCCGACGACCCCGACGAAATCGCCGCCCTGCAACGTGCGGGCGAGCCTGCGCCCGACCGCAAGCTTGCCCGCGCCCGGCGCGATGCCCGCTGGCAGCTACATGGCACAGATCCGGCAGCGCGGCCGACTGGTCGTCGGCGTCGATCAGAACACACTCAAGTTCGCGTACTTCAACCCGCTCGACGGCAAACTTGAGGGGTTCGAGATCGACCTCGCCCGCGCACTCGCGCAGGCGATCTTCGGCAACCCGAACGCCGTCAAGTTCGTCGCGCTGACGACCGCCCAGAGGCTCCCGGCGGTGCAGAACGGGACAGTCGACCTCGTCATCGACGCCGTCACGATCACGTGCGAGCGTCGCCAGGACGTCGATTTCTCGAATGTCTATTACGACGCGGTGCAGAGGCTGTTGGTGCCAATCGGCTCGCGGATCGCGGGGGTCGCCGACCTCGCCGGCAAGCGCGTCTGCGCGACCAAGGGCTCGACCGAGCTCGACGGCCTGATCAGCGAGCAGCCGAAGGCGATCAAGTTCCCGGTCGCGTCCCGTACCGACTGCCTGGTCGCGCTCCAGCAGGGGACCGCCGACGCGATCACGAGCGACGACTCGATCCTGCTCGGCTTCAAGGCTCAGGACCCGTACACGAAGCTCGTCGGGCCGCCGATTTCCCCGCAGCCGTACGGGATGGCGATCAGCAAGGCGCATCCGGACTTCGTCCGGTTCGTCAACGGCGTGCTCGCGAAGCAGTTCGCCGACGGGACGTGGCGCCAAACCTATGCGAAGTGGCTCGGCGGGCTCGTGAAAACGATCCCGGCGCCTCCGACACCTCAATATTCACGCTGACATGGGACGCGAGATCATCGACGGCAAGCTGCAGGAGCTGCGCAGGGCGGTTGAGCGGATCAAGCAGAGCCTGACGGAGCTCGAAACGGACCCGAACCGCGCGCTGCTCGACACCAGCAAGCTAACCGGTGAATCGGCCGCCCGGTGGTCGGATGCGAGCGCAAAGCTCAACGAGCTGTGGCAGTGGGAGGGGGTGCTCGAGACGCACGCCGAACGCGCGCAGAAGCTCCGCGGCGGCAATCGATTCGACGAGCTCGAGGCGCTGCTGGACGGCCAGTCGATCGAGCTGTCGATTAGCGATGTGCCGCTCGCGCAGCGGACGCTGCTTGGCGACTCCCAGGTCGCGGACCGGATCTCGATTGACGGCCTCCTGCGGCGCATGTCGGCGGTGTTCGACGAGGTCAAGGTGGTCGTGGCCGGCATCGGCGCCGCCTGGGACGACCTGATCCCGCGAGTCGATGCGGCGCGCAAACAACTGACCGTGTGCCGAGAGCTCGCCGCCGGGATCGGCGAGACGGGGCTCACCGAGCTCGAGTCCGCCGCCCGGCAGCTCACGGCGCTGAGCGCGCAGACGACCTCCGACCCGCTCGCGGTGAAGGGTTCGGAGATCGACGAGCTGGCGCGCTCACTCACCTCGATTCGCGCTGACCTCGACTCGATCGTAAAGGTGAAGGGGGAGTTCGATCACCGCCTTGCCGCGGCTCGCGCATCGCTCGAGCGGCTGCGCGGCCTGGTCGAGGAGGGACGGACCGCGCGCGAAGCGCTGCTCGTCAAGATCGCGCAACCAACCGCGCCCGCGGTCCTCGACGTGCACGAGGATCTCGATGGGCAGCTCGCCCGGATTTCCACGCTCGCGACCAGCGGCGCCTGGCGGGATGCCCGGCGCGAGCTGGAAGCGTGGACCGTCCGCACGGAAGCGCTCGTCCAGGACGCCGAGCGGATCCTGGCCGCAAACCGCGTCCCGATCGAATCCCGGAACCAGTACCGGGCGCTGCTCGACGCCTACCAGGCCAAGGCGAAGGCGCTCGGCATGATCGAGGATCCTGACCTTGCGGGGATCTACTCGCAGGCCCATGACGCGCTGTACACGGCGCCGACCGACCTCGCGCTCGTCGGCCAGCTCGTGCGCCGCTACCAGGAGCTGCTGAACGGAACCGCCGCGATGGAGGAACGGCCACGATGAAGTGCACCCAACCCGGATGTACCGGGACGATCGTGGACGGCTACTGCGACGTGTGCGGGATGGCCCCGGCACATGCGTCGTCGGGAGAGTCCGCCGCAGCGGCGACCCCGTCCCGGGCGGCGCCAACCCCATCCCAGGGCGCGCCGCCGATGTCGGCCGTCTCAGCCGGGCCGTCTGCGACAGCCGCCGCCGGCTCCTCGCGCCGCTCGAGCTCCTCGCGCACGCGCTCGAGTACCACCAGCCGACTCGGCGCAGGGCTCGTCGAGGTTCCGCCCGTCCCTGCGCGCGACCCGTCCGAGGCCGTGATGGCGAACCCGATGGTCCCCGAGAACCGCCGGCACTGCTCGCGCTGCGGTGAGCCAGTTGGTCGCGGGCGCGATGGTGAGCCCGGGCGTACGTCGGGGTTCTGCCGCAAGTGCGGGACGGCGTTCTCGTTCGAGCCCAAGCTGAAGCCGGGGGACCTCGTCGCCGGTCAGTACGAAGTCGTCGGCTGCGTCGCCCACGGCGGACTCGGCTGGATCTTCCTTGCCAAGGACCGCAACGTGTCCGACCGCTGGGTGGTCCTCAAGGGTCTGCTCAACACCGGCGACGAGGACGCGATGGCGGCCGCGCTGGCCGAGCGGCGGTTCCTGGCCGAGGTCGAGCATCCAAACATCGTCAAGATCTACAACTTCGTCCAGCACGAGAGCTCCGGCTACATCGTCATGGAGTACGTCGGAGGCCGCAGCCTCAAGGAGATCCTGACCGAACGGCGCGAGGCAAACGGCGGCAATCCCGACCCGCTCCCGCCGGCCCAGGCGATCGCTTACATGCTCGAAGTCCTCCCGGCACTCGGTTACCTGCACGAGCAGAGACTGCTGTTCTGTGACTTCAAGATCGACAACGTGATCCAGACCCGCCACTCGCTGAAGCTGATCGACCTCGGCGGCGTGATCCGGGTCGACGAGCCGGAGGCCGCCGTTTTCGGGACGGTCGGCTACCAGGCGCCCGAGATCGCCTCCGCGGGACCGTCGGTGCCGTCCGACCTGTTCACGGTCGCGAGGACGCTGGCGGTCCTGAGCTTCGACTTCCGCGGCTACCAGGGCACGTACAAGTTCACGTTCCCTCCCCAGGACGAGGTGCAGCTGTTCGCCCGCTTCGATTCGCTGTATCGCTTCCTCTTGAAGGGCTCAGCGCCGAACCCCGACGACCGTTTCCAGTCGGCCGAGGAAATGAGCGACCAGCTGCTCGGCGTCCTGCGCGAGGTCGTCGCGGCCGAGGAAGGGCACCCCGTGCCCTCGGTCAGCAAGCTGTTCACCGGACCCTTGCGCGCGGGCTCCGGCAGGGTCGACTGGCGCGCGCTGCCGCGCCCTCAGGTGGCCGCCGACGATCCCGGCGCCGGCTACCTCGCGACGATCACCGGGACCGACCCGCGCCACCTCCTCGCCCAGCTCGAAGCAGCGCCCGAGCAGAGCCTCGAGATCCAGCTCCGGCGCGCCGCGACGATGATCGAAGTGGGCGACTTCGACGGCGTCGAGGCGCAGCTCGCCCCGATCGAGTCGGCGGACGCATGGGAATGGCGCACCAGCTGGTACCGGGGTCTCGCCGCGCTCGCGCGCTCCGACCCGGCCGGTGCGCGTGAGAAGTTCATGGCCGTGTACCGCGCCCTGCCCGGAGAGCTGGCGCCGAAGCTGGCGCTCGCCATCGCCGGCGAGCTCGAGGGGGACAGCAACGCCGCGTCGAGTTGGTACGACATCGTCTCGCGCACCGATCCGGCGTTCACCGCGGCGTCGTTCGGACTCGCACGCTGTCGCCTGGCGATGGGCGACCGCGCCGGCGCGCTGGCGGCCTATGACCGCGTACCGGACTCCTCGAGCGCGTACCTTGAGGCCCAGACCACCCGGATCAGGTGCCTCGGTGCGCTCGACGGTGGGGCCGACCCGACGATTGACGACCTGATTGCGGCCGGATCGATCCTCGACGGGCTCGACGTCGACAGCGAGCAGCGCGCGAAGCTGACCGCGGAGCTGCTCGAGGCCGCGCTGCGGCTCCCGCACAACGGCGCAGGTGCCGGCAACGGGAGCGCCTCGCTGCTCGGCTGCCGCCTCGAAGAGCGCGACTTGCGCTTCGGGCTCGAGCGTTCCTACCGGACGCTCGCTCGCGGCGCCGCCGCCCGTGGCGAGCGGATCGCGCTCGTCGATCGTGCCAACCAGGTGCGGCCGAGGACGTGGACGTGAGCGCCCAGACGGAGCTGAAGTGTCCGGCGTGCGGTGCCCCGCTCGAGGAGGGCGACGCGTTCTGCGAGCAATGCGGCGCGCGGCTCCCAGCGGCGGCGACGGATGCCGGAGATGTCTCCGACGTGCCCCGCCAGGGTTGCCGCGCGTGCGGCGCGCCTCCCGAGTCGATCGACGCCGACGGCTACTGCACGGTGTGCGGCGTGCGCGAGCGGCCGTCTGACAGCCACGTCGAGCTCGACCTGGCCGGTGCCGCCGCGGTCAGCGATCAGGGTCTCGTCCACCGGCGCAACGAAGATGCGTTCCATCTCGAGGTCGTCGATGCACGGAGCGGCGCGGCGGTTGTGTGCGACGGGATCTCGTCCGCGAGCGCGGGCAACGCCGCCGCGCGACACGCGGCCACGGCGGCGGGCGAATTGCTGGCACGGGCAATCGCCGATGGCAGCGCGGATCCGAGCGCCGCGACGGTCGACGCGATCGCGGCCGCCCGGGCGGCGGTCGAGCAGACCCCGTGGACGACCCGCATCGACCGCGACGTGCCCTCGTGCACCCTCGTGTCGGCCACCTGGCGCGGGAGCAAGCTCGTCATCGGCTGGGTCGGCGACAGCCGCGCCTACTGGCTGGCCGGCGGCACCGCCACGCAGCTGACCGTCGATGAGTCATGGGCCGAGGCGCAGGTGGCAGAAGGGCTGATGACCGCGGAACAGGCGGCGCACGATCGCCGCTCGCACGCGATCACCAACTGGGTCGGACCTGACGCGCCGCAACGCCCACCGCAGGTCGCCGCGATGGCGCTCGATGCCGCCGGGCGCTTGATTCTCTGCACCGACGGGCTGTGGAACTACCTGTCCGGGCCTGATCACCTTGTGTCGCTCGTCGATGCGCTTCCGGCCGGCGCCGCGCCGGCCGCGATCGCGCGCTCACTGACCGAGTTCGCGCTCGAGCGCGGTGGGCACGACAACATCACAGTCGCCGTCGTCGATATCGATCCGTCATAGGAGGACGCCATGACCAGCTTCACGGCCGACGTCTACCAGAACGAGTATCTGCAGGTTGATGGCTCCGAGGTCAACGCGATCGTCACCGTCAGCTCGAGCGGCTCGGCCGGGACGTCCGGCGGGGCGCCAGCCGGACAGCCCGATGCCGCCGAGATCGTGATCGTTGACACGTCGGGCTCGATGGACGTGCCGCGGACGAAGATCACCGCCGCCCGCGACGCCACGCAGGCGGCGATCGACTGCATCCGCACCGGCGTCGCGTTCGCGGTGATCGCTGGAACCGAAAGCCCGCACCTGATCTATCCGCCGAGCGGTCAGCTCGTGACTTGCTCTGACGCGACTCGCGCGGAGGCCAAGCGGGCAGCTTCGCAGCTGCGAGCCGGCGGTGGCACTGCGATCGGGTCGTGGCTCGACATGGCCCGGCAGCTGTTTCTCACCGCGCCAGGCCGCGTCTGCCACGCGATCCTGCTGACCGACGGTGAGAACCGACACGAGACGCCGGAGCAACTCGACGCCGTGCTCGCGGCGTGTGACGGCGTCTTCCAGTGCGACTGCCGCGGAGTCGGAACTGATTGGGTCGTCAGTGAGCTGCGGCGCGTCGCCTCGAAGCTGCTCGGTACCGTCGACATCGTCGCCGACCCCGCGGATATGGCCGCCGACTTCCGCTCGATGATCGAAACCGCGATGGGCAAAGCGACGCAGGCCGTCTCGCTGCGACTGTGGACGCCGCAGGGAGCGACGGTCGCATTCGTACGCCAGGTCGCGCCGACGATCGAGGAGCTGACCGAGCGCGCGGTGGCCGTGAACCCGCTGACCGCTGACTATCCGACCGGGACCTGGGGCGAGGAGTCGCGCGACTACCACATCTGCGTCCGCGTACAGCCGCGTAACGCCGGCGACGAGATGCTCGCCGGGCGCGTCAGCCTGGTCGAAGGCGACGCGGTCCTGAGCCAGGGCCTGATCAAGGCAGTCTGGACCGACGATCAGGCGCTCTCGACGCGGATCAACCGCGAGGTGGCCCACTACACCGGACAGGCCGAACTCGCCGACGCGATCCAGGAGGGGCTGGAGGCGCGCAAGTCTGGCGACGAGGCGACAGCAACGGTCAAGCTCGGCCGCGCAGTGCAGCTCGCGTCGGCGTCCGGCAACGACGGGACGATGAAGCTGCTCAAGGCCGTCGTCGAGGTCGACGATCCGGCTACCGGAACCGTTCGGCTCAAGCGCGCGGTGGCCGACGCCGACGAGATGGCGCTCGATACGCGCTCGACGAAGACGGTGCGCGTGGGGACCTCGCAGCCATGACCGCCACGTGCCCGAACGGCCACGCCTCCGCGACCGATGACTACTGCGACCAGTGCGGAGTGCCGATCAGTGCAGCGCCGACCCCGGCGGCGAAGGACGTGTCAGTAGCGCCCGCGGGCGAGGCTCCCGCGGCACCCTCCGGTGAGGCTCCCGCAGCGCCTCCCGGCGAGCCCTGCCCGCAGTGCGGAGTTGCGCACCGCGGCGACGACCGCTATTGCGAAGCGTGCGGCTACGACTTCGAGAGCCCCCCGCCGGGGACGGCGCAGTGGGAGGCGGTCGCGAGCGCTGACCGCGCCCAGTTCGACCGCCTTGCGCCGGCCGGCGTCTCGTTTCCGGACTCCTACGTTGAGCGACGCTTCCCGCTGACCGCCGACTACGTCCGGCTCGGGCGCAACCACGGACAGACGCCTGCGGATGCGGTCGAGATCAATCTCGCCGGGGGACCCGAGGATCCGGCGATCTCGCACGTCCACGCCGTGCTCGAACGCCAGTCCGACGGCTCGTACACGGTTCGCGACCTTGGCTCCACGAACGGCACGACGGTCAACGACGATCCGACGCCCGTCTCCGCTGACGCGAGCGCGGCCGTGCCTCTGACCGACGGCGACCGGATCCACATCGGCGCCTGGACGGCGATTACGCTGCGACACACATGAGCCGTGAGCTCTCCATCGAGGCGATCGCCTCGGGTGGTGAGCACTCGGTCGGTGCGCCCGTGGCGATCTACTACCTGGACACCGGCCGCCCGGGGCGGACACGTTCCGCGTCGCGTGATCAAGGGCGGCTCACACGTCTGTGCGCCGAGTTACTGCCTGCGCTACCGGCCCGCCGCGCGCCAGCCCGAGGCGATCGACACCTCGACCAGCCACATCGGCTTCCGCTGCGTCGCGCGTTGATCTCGTCCGCGACACCCCAGCTGATCCTCTCCAGGACGGCAGTCCAGCCCCTCGCGGCGGCAGACGCGCTGCGCCGCGTGTCGGCTCGCCGTCCAGTCCGAGCCGACACTTACGATCGGCTCAATGGACCACTCACGATCGGCGCCAATGGGCGCACGGCTGGACGCCATGATCGCGGCCGCGGAGGCCGACACCATCGGACTCAAGCGGCAGATGGGTCCGCTCAGCCTCGGCGCGCTCGGGATCGCGACGATCATCGGGGCCGGCATCTTTGTCCTGAGCGGCGACGCCGCGTCGCAGTTCGCAGGGCCGGGCGTCGTGCTTTCCTTCGCCGTGGCCGGCATCGCGGCCGCGTTCAGCGCCCTCTGCTACGCCGAGCTTGTCTCGATGATCCCGGTGAGCGGGAGCACATATGTGTTCGCGTACGCCGCGCTCGGGAACTTCCTGGCGTGGGTCATCGGCTGGGACCTGCTGCTCGAGTATCTGCTCGGCGGCTCGGCGATCGCCGCGGGCTGGTCCGGCTACTTCGGCAACGTGCTCGGTCACGTCGGCATCACGCTGCCGGACGCCATCAGCGGCGGTCCGTTCGGCGGTGGCGGGGTCGTGAACCTGCCCGCGATGCTCGTCGTGGTCGTGGTCACCTGGGTGCTCCTCGCGGGCGCGCGCGAGTCCGGCCGCGCGACGACCTGGCTCGTCGGGCTGAAGCTCGCGGTGTTGCTGCTGTTCGTAATCGTCGGCGCGTTCTACATCTCGTCCGCCAACCTCCACCCGTTCGTGCCGCACAACACCGGTCACTTCGGGGCATTCGGGTGGAGCGGCGTGGTGCGTGCGGCAGCCGTCGTGTTCTTCGCCTACATCGGATTCGACGTCGTCTGCACCGCGACACAGGAGGCACGCAACCCGCGACGCACCGTTCCAGCCGGCCTGCTCGGCGCCCTCGCCGTAGCGACCGTGCTGTACATAGCGGTTGGTTTCGTCATGACCGGTTTGATCAGCTACAAGCGGCTCGCATCGCCGGATGCCCTGTCGATCGCGCTGGGCGCCCATCCAAGCCTCGCCTGGCTGCAGTCGACGGTCGACGTCGGCGCGATGATCGCGCTCGCCGCGAGCGTCCTGGCGACGATCTTCGCGCAGACGCGGATCTTCATGAGGATGGCGCAGGACGGCATGCTGCCGGCGCCGTTCGGCCGGATCGACCGCGCGTCCGGCACGCCGCGCCTGACGACGATCGTCTGCGGCGCGGGCGCAGCGCTGCTGTCAGGCCTCGTGCCGCTCTCGACGCTGGGTGACCTCGTGTCGGCAGGCACGATGCTCGCCTTCATCATCGTGTCGGTCGCCGTGCTCGTGCTGCGCCGAACCCGGCCTGACCTCCCGCGACCGTTCCGACTGCCGCTCGGGCCGACGATTCCGCTGCTGGCCGCGCTCATCAGCCTCGGCGTTCTGCTGACGTTGCCGGTCGAGACGCTGCTGCGGGTCGTCATCTGGCTCCTCATCGGGCTGAGTGTCTACTTCGGGTACGGTCGAGCGCGCGCCCGCGAGGTCGATGACGCCCGCGCCTCCCAGGTGGCGGGATGATCCGTGCGGATCCGGCCGTCGCTGCGCTCCAGGGCCGGCTCCGGCCGCTTGGACTGACGGGCCTCCCCGGCCACGGACCGCGGACGATCGTCGTGATGCCGTCCTTCGACCTCGATCCGGACATGCTGCGCCGGCACGCGCGCACGCTGCCCAGCTACGAGGAGCGCGCGCTCTACATGCTGTTTCTGCTCAGGCGTCCGCACGTTCGAATGCTGCTCGTCACCTCGACGCCCGTGCCGGGGCCGATCCTCGACTATGCGCTCGGGCTCATCCCCGACGTCGACAGTGCCGATGCCCGCGCACGTCTGCAGCTGATCAGCGCCGACGACGACTCAGCGCGCCCGCTCGCCGAGAAGCTCCTGGCACGCCCCGACCTGCTGCACCGGATCGGCGCCGCGATTCCCGGGCCCGAGGACGCGTTCATCAGCCCGTACAACGTCGGCGCGGCCGAGCGGGAGATCGCGCTGCGTCTCGACATCCCGGTCTACTGTCCCGACGATCGCTTCTACGCGTACGGCACGAAGTGCGGCAGCCGCGCGATGTTCGCGCGCGCGGGCCTCGGGCACCCGCTCGGGGCCGAGCGCGTCGCCGATGTCGATGATCTGGTGCGCGAGATCGGCGCGATCCGCGCTCAGCGCCCAGCCCTCGAGGCCGTCGTCGTCAAGCTCAACGACAGCGTCTACGGCGAGGGCAACGTCGTCGTCCCCGTCGACGACCTGCCACCGGGCGACGGCGCCGCGCTCGCCGGCCGCCTCGGCGACCACCTGTCCGTCGAATACCTCGCGGCGCTCGCCCGCGACCCAGGGATCGTCGAGGAGATGCTGATCGCCGATGAGGTCATCAGCCCGAGCGTGCAGCAGCGCATCATCGCCGGTGGCACGCCTGGTCTCGTCTGCACGCACGACCAGCGACTCGGCGGCGACAATGGCCAGATGTTCGTTGGTTGCAGCTTCCCGGCCAACCCGGACTACGCCGCGGCAATCGCTCGCGAGGCGGCGAGGGTGAGGACACTGCTGGCCGACGAGGGCGCGGTCGGGCGCTTCGGGATCGACTTCGTCGTCACCCGCTCCGGCGGAGGCCAGTGGCAGGTCAACGCTGTCGAGATCAACCTCCGCGAGGGCGGCACCTCGCACCCGTTCGGCACGCTCTATCTCCTGACCGGCGGCGGCTATGACCCAGAGACCGCGACCTACCGCACCGCGCGCGGCGAGGTGCGCGCGTATGTGGCCGGCGATTCGATCGCCGACGAGCGCTGGGCCGGTACCGAACCGCTGACGCTGCTCGATGCCGCCACGCAGGCCGGCGTGCAATGGGACCCAGCCGCGCAGAGCGGCGTGGTCTTCCACATGCTGCGCTCGCTCGAGCCGGAGGGCCGCTACGGCGCGACAGCCATCGCGCCGAGCGCACCGGCCGCCGAGGCGCTGTACGCGCGCGCCGCGACCCTGCTGGACGGAGGCGTTTGACGATGCCGAGCGACGACCGCGCTCTGACGGACGAGATCATCGCGCGCTGGCACGAGCTCGTGCGCGACCTCGACTACTCCGACGCGGGCCTCGAACGCCTGCGGCGCGTCACGATCTACGGCGACCGCCGCGTGGTCAACGTGGTGCGCCCGCACTTCCTCACGCGCGCGCGCCTCGAGACGCAACGCCTCGCCGTGGCGCTGACGGCGGGCGCACTGCGCAAGGTCATCGAGGCGGTGCGCGCGGAGCCGGCGTTCCTCGACGAGATCCGCGCGAGCGACGAAGAACGCGAGCTCGCCGCGATCGACCCGGGTTTCTCCGACTACCTCGACATCCTCGATCGCTATGACGCGTTCGCCACCCGCGGAATGCGGTTCGTCGAGGTCCAGGGTGGAGCGCCCGGCGGTCCGGGATACCACGACGAGGAGGCCGAGGCCTTCCAGCAGACGGCGGTCCACGCGCGGCTGGCGAGCGAGTACCGGATCGAGCCGCTGCTCGTCGTGCCCTGTCTGCTCGAGGCACTGCTTGCCACCTGGCATGACTGGGGCGGCAGTGGCGACCCGACGATCGCCATCGTCGACTGGGAGGACGCGCCGCTGATGCGCGAGTTCGAGCTGATTCGGGAACGCTTTCGTGCCCGTGGTATCCACACGATCATCTGCGACCCCCGTGCGCTGCGGTTCGAGGGCGGGAGGTTGCGCCATGACGCGGACGCGATCGACATCGTCTACCGCAGGCTGGTCATCCATGATGTGATCGCGCGGCCCGGCGATGCGGCCGAGCTCGTCAAGGCAATGCGCGCTCAAGCGGTGTGCGTCGTCAACCCATTCGTCGCGGACCTGCTCGGCCACAAGTCGGTGTTCGATCTGCTCGCCGCGGGCGCCCACGACCTCGGTCTGACGGGCGCGGAGAGCAACGCGATCCGCAACCACATCCCGTGGACACGCCGACTGGCCGCCGCCGATGCTCGCACCGACAGCTCCACGATCGGCCTCGACGCGGCGCTCGCGGAGGACCGCACGGCGCTGGTCCTCAAGCCGGCACACGATTACGGCGGCCACGGCGTGCACCTCGGCTGGGAGACGGAGGACGACGCCTGGCAAGCGCTGCTCGAACGCTTCGCCGGCGAGGACTGGATCCTCCAGCGCCGCGTCGCCGCCCACCGCGAACAGTACCCGCTCGACGAGCCCGGCTTCCCCCTGCGCACGTTCTACGTCGACACCGATCCGTACACGTTCCGTCGCGACATGGGAGGGGTCCTGACCCGCCTGAGCGTCGACGGCGTCACCAACGTCACGCAGGGCGGCAGCCTGTTGCCGGCGTTCGTGGTCGCGCCACGATGAGCCGCAACGTCGAGCTCGTCCGCGATCTGCTCGCGGCCCTCGATGCCGGGGACTTTCCGCGCGTGCGCGAGCTGCTGGCGCCGGACTTCGAGACCGTGCCGGTGTCGACGGGCGTCCCAATGGGCCTCGAGGAATGGCTGCGCGCGCACGCCGAAGTGCACGCGGCGTTCCCAGGTCTCCGCCGCAATCCGAGTGATTTCAGCGAGGACGGCGACGTTGTCCGCGTCTGGCTGCACATCAGCGCGGTGCACGACCATCCGGTCCGCCTCCCCGCGCTCGGCGTCGAGGAGACCCCGCCCACCGGCCGTCTCCTGCGTCCCACTCCGCATGAGGACACGTTCGTCGTACGCGACGGGAAGGTCGTATCCGTGCATTCCGACATCCCCGCGGGCGGTGGCCTGCGCGGGATGCTGGATCAGATCAGAACCAAGGAGCCGCCAGCGTGACCACCGACGATCTCGATGCCTTCGTCGAGTACGACGATTTCCGCGACTACGCGCGGGAGCGGCTTGCTCCCGCGGTCTTTGACCATCTCGACGCGGGCGCCGGCACCAACTGGACGCGTGACGAGAACCGCCGCGCGTACGACCGCTTCGTGATCCGCAAGCGCCTGATGGTCGACGTGGCGCAGACCGACCTGTCGGTTTCAGTCCTCGGCGACCGCCTCGAGTTGCCGGTGATGCTCGCTCCCTCGGCGTTCCACAAGTTCGTCCACCCCGACGGGGAGCTCGCGTCCGGCGCCGCCGCGAAGGGCGCGGGGACGGCGCAGGTGCTCTCGACGCTCTCCTCGACGCCACTCGAGGATGTCGGAGCGATCGGCCACCCATGCTGGCTGCAGCTCCAGATCCACAAGGACCGCGGCCTGACGACCGGGTTGCAGGAGCGCGCCGAAGCGGCGGGCTACAGGGCGATCTGCCTCACCGTCGACGCTCCCAACTACGGGATCAAGCCGGCGGACAAGCGCAACCACATCCACCTGCCCTCCGACGTGCGCATCGCCAACCTCGAGGATCGGCTCACGCTCCCGAACCTACTCAAGGGCGAGGACCTGATGGGCTATCTGTGGCGCGAGATGGCCCAGGACGTGACGTGGGACGACGCGCGCTGGCTCGTCGAGCGCACCCGGCTGCCGGTGGTGGCCAAGGGCGTGATGAGCGCGGCGGACGCCCGGAACGCCGTCTCAGCCGGGTGCGCCGCGGTGATCGTCTCCAATCAGGGTGGGCGGCAGATCGATGGTGAGCCGGCGACGCTCGACGTCCTGCGTGAGGTCGTCGATGCGGTTGGGGACGACGTCGAGGTGCTCGTTGACGGCGGCGTGCGCCACGGCGCTCACGTGTTCAAGGCATTGGCGCTCGGCGCTCGCTGCGTGCTGATTGGGCGCCCGCAGTACTGGGGCCTCGCGGCCGGAGGTGAGGCCGGTGTGGCCAAGGTCCTCGCCCTGCTGCGCGAAGAGCTCAAGAACACGATGCAGCTCGCGGGCGTCAAGAACCTCGCTGACATCACCTCGGCGTACGTCGCGCCTGCCGCGCACTGGGTCGGGCCATCAGCCGTGTAACGACAGGTGGTGCGGGCGCATCTCGCGCGCCGGGCGCTTACGGCCGAGGAAGACCAGCGCGAGGACCGCGCCGAGCGCCGCGACGGCCGCGGCGACCCCCATCGTCGCGGCGAACGACTCCGCGAACGGGTGCCTCCGTTCGAGCGTGAACAGGACGGAACTCGTCACCGCCACGCCCAGCGACGCGCCGACATTGCGCGCGGTGTTGTAGATCCCTGAGACCATGCCGCGATCGAGCTCCCCTGCCGCAGCCATCACGGCGGTGGTCAGCGTGGTCAGGACGGCGGCGAATCCGCAGCCGAACAGGACGAAGCCGGGAAGGAGTCCGGCGAGCTTCCCCCCGGTCGCGCCGATCGCGACCCAGGCGACGCCGGCGGCGACGAGCGCCATCCCGGCTGTCGTGAGGAGTCGTGCTCCGGCGCGCTCGAGCAACCGCCCGGACAGCGGCGACGCGATCAGCAGCGGAATCGTCATTGGCAGCAGCAGCGCGCCCGTCGCCAGCGGCGAGTAGTGCAGCTCATCTTGGAGGTAAATCGCGACGAGGACCGTGAAGCCGGTCGAGACGAACTGTGCGCAGAAGCCGACGCCGTTGGCGGCCGCGAGCTCGCGCCGGCGCAGCACCCGCGGGTCGACGAGCGGCGCGTCGACCCGCCGCTCGAGCCTCCAGAAGCCGATCAGCAGGATGACGCCGCCGAGCAGCACGCCGAGCGTGCGTGCCGAAACCCAGCCCCAGCCCTCGCCCTGCATGAGCCCGACGCTCACCGCGGTCAGGCCGAGGCCGAGCGTGACCAGTCCGGCGAAGTCGATGCGCGGAGCGCCCAGACGGCGACGCTCGGGGACATGTCGTGCGACGGCGATCGCGGCGAGGATGCCGAGCGGAATGTTGATGAAGAAGATCCAGCGCCATCCGGCAACGGCGATCAGGACGCCGCCGAGCAGCGGCCCGATCGACAGTCCGGCCGCGGCCGTCCCGGTGAGCGAGCCCATCGCCCGCCCGAGCCCGGGACCGTCGAACGCGTCGGTGACGATCGAGAACGTCCCCGGAGTCATGATCGCCGCGCCGGCGCCCTGCCCCGCCCGGGCCGCGATCAGCTCGCCACCCGAGCCGGCCAGCCCGCTCAGCGCGGAGCAGACCGTGAACAGGCCGAGCCCGACAAGGAACACCCGACGCCGCCCGAACAGGTCGCCCGCGCGCCCGCCGGCCACGACGAAGACACCGACCGTCAGCAGGTATGCGTTCACGACCCACTGCTGCTCCACGCTCGAGACGCCGAGCTCACGCTGTATCGTCGGCAGCGCCACGCGCACGACGGTCACATCGATCGTGAGCATCCCGAGCGCGAGGATCATCGCCACGAGCACAAGGTTTCGGGAACGTTCGCTGGCCATCGGCGCAGGCACGAGCCTATTCCGCGCACCGGCGGTCGAGCCTCAACGAAGACGGACCGGGTACGGGCAGTGTCGGCGAACCGGCTGAGCGTCAGGCTTGCCGCTCATCAGGCGCTTCGGCGCGGTCTGCCGATCTTGCGCCGGGGCGCCACAGGCTGACGAGCCCGGCGACCAGCGTGACCAGGAAGATCTGGCCGGTCAGCATCTCGAACACGGCCAGGATCTGGCCGATGTCCCCGGCCGGTACCAGGTTGCCGTACCCCGTCGTCGTCAGTGTCGTGTAGCTGAAGAACAGGTAGTCCCGGGCCTGCGCGTGAGAGACACCGGAGAACACATCGCCGCTGACCAAGCGTCCAAGCGCCAGGAACGAGAAGCCGAACAGCAGGCCCAGCAACGTGAAGACGCTGATCGCCCCCAGAATCGTCCGGAAATCGACCGTCGCGGATGGCACGACACGACGCAGAATCGTGACCGCCGCCACCGCCAGCAGCAGCGAGTCGACGACAAACGCGACGCCCAGCAAAGCGTCTGACGAGGCCGCCTTCGCGAGCGCAGTCGCGATGACCGCTGCCAGCGCAGCCCCGACCGCAAGCCGCACCCGCTCCAGTCGCACATCGGAACTGGTCAGCGCGATGATCGCGGTCAGCCCGGCGACCGCGACCGCCACGACCCGTCCACCCCAGCCCTGCTCAGGCAACGTCATCGTCACGACGAACGTCGTGAGGATCAAGACCAGAACGAGCCCGTACGCATCGCCGATGCGCTCGACGAACTGAAGCACCGTCTCATCGCTCGGCCCATGCGCAAACCGACGCGGACGCGCGGAATCTGATCCCTCGACGGGCACAACCCGAAGATTCGCGGCCGTACGGCGCGTCCCTGCCCGAGCGCGAAACCGCCCGGTCGCGTTAACGCGTATGCCGCACTCAGCTGTCTTCGGCGGTTTCCTCCACGGCGTTTGGTGCTCCCCTGAGTAGGCTGCGCCAGCCCGTCAGGAGCGCGTGCACGGTGGCGGCACCGATAATCGGCTCGTGCGGAACGGGCAACTCGACCGGGTAGAGGATGAACGGCTTGGTCTGCGGGCCGCCGAGCCCGCCGTGGAACGAGATCAGCTCTTCGAATGCGCAGCCCTGTTCGAGGTCGGGGTCGTAGAAGCTGTTGACCATGATGTCGGCGACATGCGCGAATCCGTCGGTGCGCCGCAGGTGTTCGGCGGCATTCGGGGAGAAGGGCTCCAACGGGTCCTCCCCCTCGACCCGGCCGGTCTCCAGGTGGTGGGTGCCGCCAGAGCCGACGACGATCGGGCCGTGCTCGGCCGAGCGCATCAGCAGGAATCCGATGTGGGGGTGAGCGCTGAGCGCTCCGATCAGCTTGGGGTGGCGCTCCTGGATCTCCTCGGCACTCAGCCTGCGCTTCTCCTCCATCAGGTACACAAGGCCGAGGTTGCCGGAGCCCAGCACAATCGCGTGCTCGTCGCCCGTGCCGTGCTCCTCATGCTCGCCGCTGCGGCCGGTCGCTTCGTTGAACGCCTGCCCGACCGCGGTGTCGTGCTCGTCGCCGCCGCTCATTCCCCTCACGTCGCCGCGGGAAAGTGAGCGCTGGACGAGCTCGTCGAGCCCGTAGCCGTTGCGCTGCTTGAACGTCATCCCCTGCGTCTGGCCATGGTCGGAGAGCACCACGAGCTTGTACGGCCGGGGGGCATAGCGTGCCGCCTGCTCGATCCGTCCGAACTGCTTGTCGAGCTTGCGGAGCGCCTCCATCGTGTCGCTCCGCTCGAGCCCGGAGTGGTGGGCGACCTCGTCGTAGCTGGAAAACGTCGCGTACACGGCGGGGCGGCCACGCATCATGTCGGTCAGGACCCCGAACGCGATCAGGTCGCGGACCACGACGCACAGCGCCGCCCGCAGGAACGGGTAGCGACCGCCACGGTGCCCACGTGGGATCACATCGCGACGACGCTGCCGGGCCGCCGCGGACCATTCGAGGCCCAGCTCCCAGCAGAACAGGACAAGCTCACGGGTGACGTTGAAACCGTTGGCGAGGAACGCGCGGTAGCCGGGGTTCGCCTTCTTGTCCGCCTCCATCCGGCTGACGGTGAGGATCACTTCGTCGGCTTCCCCAGAGAGCAGGTTGCCGCGGCTGGCGCCACCGTCGATCAGCAGTCCCACGCCGCTGGCATGACGACGCTCGATCTCCGCACAGTCCCCCGGCGCCGAGCACGTCATCAACCTGCCCGTTTCCTTTTCAACCCAACGAAACGCCGGGATGTCCTCGTTCGATCCGAGGAGGATGCCGGCCTGGCTGGCTCCCGTCTGCGAGGACAGGTCGGGCTCCCACTCGATCAGGTCATGGCTGCCGTCAGCGAGCCACCGAGCCATCACCGGCGTGTTGCCGTCGCGCATCGCGCGGCGTAGCACCGGGCCCGCGAGCCCGTCGATCTCCAAGAAGATGACGCCCGGAACGTCGGTGCGGGCCGCGGCCCCCTGCCGCTTTGCCACCCGCTGGATCACCCGCAGCGAGTAGATGTCGTCGTCATCGACGCCCAGGAACACCTGTAGCACCATGCTCGCCGCCGCCATCACCAGCGCCGCCAGCAACGCCCACCCGAACGAATCGACCTTGAAGTCGTTCGGGGCGAGTTGCGAGACGAGCAGCAGAATGAGCGCGTCGACGATCAGCACCGCGAAGAACCCGACAATCAACATCAACGGCAGTCGCAGCGCCGCCACCAGCGGCGGCAACACCGCATTCAGCACGGCAATCAACGCCGCCGCCTCCAGCGCACCAAGGAACGTCTTGATGTGAACCCCCGGCAGGATCAGGCCCGACATCCCAACCGCGACGGCGCCAACGAGCAACGCCAGCACCAGACGAAGCGGACTGAAGCGCGGTCGAGCCGCCTCCCATCGCACAGGCTCGGCGTACGAGGCTTCGGAAGCGTCGGACATCACGCGACCGCGATCGGCTCGTCCGCAACGCGGAAGGCGTCGCCCTCCAGCGCCGTCCACCTCCGACCGCGGTGAAGCTTCATCCGCACCGACCCTCGACCTCCGTCCCTCATCAACATGGCTTGCGCTGGTCTCGTTGTGACGCGTTGGTGTTCATGGCTTGATCGGCACCCACTTCTTCGTAAGCTCCTCGATGGTCACTGCAGCGCGCTCGAGGCCACACCGCATCACCCAGATCGGCTTAAAGGCGTCTCACGCCGTCTGCGCAAGCGACTCGATCGAAGACTCCTGGGCCCGTGAGGTTCCCTCGGTGCTGCGGACGCGACGGGCTACGAGGGCGGTCCGGGGAGACCGAGCAGCTGGATCACCGCGAACACCAACAGCAGCGCTCCCAGGCCGATGAGCCCCAGGCGCGCTTGCCGAATCCGAAAGTGGCCGCTGATGCCGACCAGAAACAGCACCGTTGCCAGGAACACGGTGTCGCGGATGTACTTGTCTGATGTTGAACCCGCGTCGGCGCCCTTGGCGAAGGCGGCGTCCGCCTCCGCGTCGTAGGACTTGGCGACGGTCTCCTGAGGAATCACGTATTGCGGCATGTACGCCGGTCCGGGCGGGGCCCCCGGATTGCGTGCTGGATCCGTCGCCAACCAGGCCCTGAACGCCGGGCGGTAGCCGGGACGCATCCGCTTTGCCGCCAGGCGCTCGGCACTGGCATTTCCGGCTGTGAAGGCGGTGAACCAGGCGTTGAACGAAGCGGCGTCGAACGTCCTGGTCACGAGTCCCTCGAGGTCGGCGCGGTTCGCTTTCGTGCGTTCGGCGGATGCCTTGGCGAGCGTCACCGAAGCCTCGGTGCCCCATTTGGCCGCCGCGTAGCCTGAGTACGCGGCGAGGACAGCCACGAGCGAGAGCAGCAGCGCTTCGACGATCGACAGCCAGCGATCAGGGTGGTCGTCATCTTTTTCGGCAGCGGCGCGCTTCTTGTGCTCGGCGATCTCCTTGCCGACCTCGGCTGGTGAGAGACCCTCGGGCACCGTTCACACGTGCTCGTGCCAGCGAGCCGAAACCATCTCGCCGCGGTTGGCATCGCGATCAGCCGGTGAGCCCATCATTTCTCGCGACGACACAGTACGGGTGACCCCAGCCCGCGCTTCGCCCGAAAAGGATGACTCGGGGCTGGTCTCGGCCTTGAATCGAGGTGCGCCGACTCTCGGTGGCGCCGCCGCTTCTGCGCACCGCGCGCTCCCAGCACGTTTGAGGGGCGAATATCGGCCATCTGGCGTATGTAGTATCCGCAACCGGCTCCTACGTTTCGGTTTGTGGAACAACTTGGGAGACCGCTCGTCTGGGGTGAACCAATGGGAAACCTGTCGCAGACGTTCGCGCTGCCCGTCGGCACCGTGACTTTCCTGCTGTCGGACGTGGAGGGCTCGACGAAGCTGTGGGAGAAGGAGCCCACGGGCATGGAGCGAGCGATGCCGAGGCTCTATCAACTGCTCGATGTCGCAGTGAACGAGCACGGAGGCGTGCGTCCGATCGAGCAGGGCGAGGGCGACAGCATCGTCGCAGCGTTCTCACGTGCCTCGGACGCCCTAGCGGCTGCGCTCTCCGCGCAGCTCGCGATTGCAGCCGAGAGCTGGCCATCAGGACTGGAGCTACGCGTGAGGATTGCGCTGCACGCCGGCGATGCGCAACTTCGCGACGAGGGCAACTACTTCGGCCTCACGATCTCACGCTGCGCACGCCTGCGCGCGATCGCCAGTGGCGGCCAGACGGTCATGTCACGGGCCGTCCGCGACCTCGTCACCGACCGGATGCCGGACGGCGTCGGGTTGGTCGATTGCGGCGTTCACCGGTTACGCGATCTCGGCCGTCCCGAGCACGTGTTCCTGCTCGAGCACCCGAGCCTGCCGGGCGGCCACCGGTCCCTGCGTTCGCTCGACTCGCTGCCCAACAACCTCCCAACGCAGCTGAGCACGTTCGTCGGCCGTGAACGCGAACTCGAGGAGGTCCGCCACGCTCTCGCTGAGACACGCCTGCTCACGCTGACCGGCCCGGGCGGCTCCGGCAAGACCCGGCTCGCGCTCCAGGCCGCCGCCGACGCGCTCGAGCGCTTTGCCGACGGCGTGTGGTTGGTCGATCTTTCGCAGGTCAACGACCCTCAGCTGGTCGGCGAAGCGGTCGCCTCCGCGATTGGCGTTCGGACGTCCATCGGGATGAGCGCGATCGAGGTCAGCTGCGCCCATCTTGCCGGGCGTCACGCTCTGCTTGTGCTCGACAACTGCGAGCACGTCCTCGACGAGGCCGCCGCGGTGGCCACCGCCCTGCTGTCGACATGTGCCGAGGTCACGATGCTCGCGACGAGTCGCGCGCCGCTGGCGGTGCCTGCGGAGACCGACTGGCGAGTGCCGACCCTGTCGCTACCGCCGCGCGAGCTTGGCATCGAGCCGCTCGACGCGCTGAGCCAATCCGACGCCGTCCGTCTGTTCCTGGAGCGCGCTCGCAAGGTGCGCCCCAACTTCGCGCTGGATGAGACGAGCGCTCCCGCCGTGGCACAGATCTGCCATGAGCTGGACGGAATCCCACTCGCGATCGAGCTCGCCGCAGCTCGTGTACGGATGCTGACGGTTGGCCAAATATCGGCCGGTCTCGTCGACCGCTTCCACCTCCTCACCGGCGGCGCACGCACTGCGCTCCCGCGACAGCAGACGCTCCGGGCATCGGTCGACTGGAGCCACGAGCACCTGCTCGACTCCGAACGGACGCTGTTTCGGCGCCTCGGAGTGTTCGTCGGCGGTTTCTCCCTCGATGCCGCGGAGCACGTCGGCGCCGAGGGCGATGTCGAATCCTATGCGGTGCTCGATCTGCTCACATCGTTGGTGGACAAGTCGCTCGTCCTCGCGGAGGAGCACGGTCCCCTGGTCCGTTACCGGCTGCTCGAGACGGTCCGCCAGTACGCGCTTGACCGCGCCGGTGAGGCCGATGAACGGGACGCTGTGTTCGGCCGCCACCTCGACTGGTTTCTCGCGCTGGCCGAGCGAGCGGCGCCGGAGCTCGAGACCAACCGTCAACAACAGTGGCTGGCTGTGCTTGACGCCGACGCGGCGAACTTCGTCGCCGCGCTCGAGCGTGCGAGCGGCGGCGATGCCGAGCGTGTGCTCAGACTGGCGGCCGCGCTCACGTTCTGGTGGCGGGATCGTGGCCGCTTCGCGGAGGCGGAGGCCGGCTACTCCCATGCGCTCGCGGTCGGTGCCGCCGGGCCGGCCGCGCTCCGCGCGAGGGTGCATTGGGGCCGGGCGTTTCTCGCTGCGCACGCCGGTGACTACGAACTCGCGCGTGAACACGGCGAGTCGGCGCTTGCGCTCGCCGATGCCGAGGGCGACGCGAGCACCGCCGCGCGCACACTTGCCGCCACGGGCGTCAGCGAGCTGTTTGCCGATGGCCCACTGGCGCGCCCGCGACTCGAGCGTGCGCTTGTCCTGGCGCGCGCCGCGTCGGACCGTTGGGCCGAAGTGGAGGCCGCGCAGCTGTTGGCGTTTTCGTACTGGTTCCAGAACGACAACCGCAAATCTGCAGAGCTGCTCGATCCAATCGAGGAGCGAGTCGCTCGGGAGGCGCCCGCGATTCAGGTTTCGCGACAAGCGCTCGACCGGGGGATCCTCGCGTTCTTCGCTGGTCACATGTCCGAAGCGCGCCGCCACTTCGAGCGCGGCTCGAGGAGCGTCGTCGAGGAGCCGGTCATGGCCGGGTTCAACGAATCCGAGCTCGGACTCATGGACGCGCTGGAGGGCCGCCCTGAACAGGCGCTCGAGCGGATCGAGGCCAGTCTTGAACACGCCCTCGCCCGCGGTGCCGGTCTCGTCGTCCCGGTGCTGCAAGTCCAGGGCGCCTACGCCGAGCGTGCACTGGGACAGCTCACCGAGGCTTACGCGCGCGTCAGCACGTGGCTGCCGCTGATGGATGGCAACTCGACGTACCTCTACAGCTGGGGCTGTGCGCTGCGCGCGGACGTCGCGCGCCGACTCGGCGACACCACGACGGCGATTGCGGCCGCGGATGCGGGTATCGCCGCGGCCGAGCGGCTGGACAACGCGTATCTGGTGGGCGAGAACCGGCTCGTGCTCGGACGAATCGCCGCATCCAACGGGGACTGGGGGACTGCCGAGCAGCACGCGTATGTCCTGCTCGACGCCTGCGCGGAGAGCGATGGCTGGGTCTTCCTGCCGGACGCCCTCGACGTACTCTCAGAAGCGGCCGCCGGCGCCGGCCGCCACGCAGACGCCGTGCGCATGCTCGGAGCCGCCGACCGGGCGCGACGGGACTTCGGCACATGCCGGTGGACCGGCGAGGATTCGCACTGGCTCACGCTCTGCGCCGATCTGCGGGACTCGCTCGGGGCAGCGTTCGACACTCTGTGGGCATCCGGAGAGGCGTTGTCACTCACGGAGGCGACGGCGTGGGTGCGCCGCGCGCGAGGAGAGCGTCGGCGGCCGCCGACAGGATGGGAGTCGCTGACGCCCACCGAGTTGCGGGTGGTCGAGCTCGCAGTGGCCGGACTCACCAACCCGCAGGTCGCCGAGCGGATGTTCATCTCACGCGCGACAGTCAAGACACACTTGGAACACGTGTACGCAAAGCTGGGCGTGCCGAACCGCGCCTCGCTGGCGACTGCGTACGCGGCACGACAGGAGGTACCGACGTGAACCGACGTGGTCGTTCCCGATTGCTCGCCGGCGGCGTCGCAGTGCTGGCGCCGTTCTGCGCGACGTCCGTGGCGCACGCGCGGGCGGTCACACTCGTCTTTGACGCCGTCTATCGGCACGCAAAGGTCGTGGACACGACCCCGGTCGGGGATTCGGTCGGCGATCGGCAGGTCGTCAGTGGCGTCCTCACCGATGCAACCGGCCGGCGTGTCGGGACGTTCAATTTCTCTTGCACCTACGTCAAGATCGTGGCGGGCGATGCCCACGAACGCTGCACCGGTGCCGGCGCCAGTGGAGATGGAGCGATCCGCTTCTCCGGTCCTGCCGTCAAGTCGGACGTCGACCACAGCTGGGTATTCACGGGCACGAGCGGTGCGCTGAAGGGTGTGCACGGCCGCGGCCTGATCCACGACCCAACGACCCACGACTCGATCGTCGTCATGGAATTCTCACTGGCGAGACCTGTTCGCTTCCGCGACGGAGTCGCACCGCGGTCGGCAGCCAACCGGACGTTCGTTCGGCAGGCGACGCGCGCCTGCATCCTGGCCGGTGAAGCGTTCCGCCGGGGAGCGCCGTTTCCGCTGGCGAGCTTCGACCCGCTGCATCCCACGGCCGGGCAACTGGCGGTCGTGGGTCGGTACTTCTCGGGCCCGGGTGACGCCCGACCGATCGAGCACCGTCTGCTGGGCGATCTCGGCTCACTCGGTCATCCGCCGACGGGCACGGCGTTGTGGCGCGACGTCATCTCCGCCCTGAAACACATCCTCGCCAATCAGACGAGACAGACGAACGCGGCTCTTCGGGAAGATGTACCGGGATTCGTCGCCGCCGTCCGGGCGGGCGATCCGCTCGCGGAGCGGCTGTCCCTGACCACACGCGCCTTCGGATCACCAAGCTGCGATCAGACGTGAACTCGAAGCTGGACCTACAGGGCCAGCGTCATGAACGTCTTGTTCCGGCTCGGCGCGTATCGCCCAAAGGGGCCGCACTCCGTGAACCCGGCGCTTGCGTACAGGGCACGTGCCGGAGCGAATGCCGGGGCTGAGCCGGTTTCCAGGCTGACCCGGCTGAGGCCTCGGTCGCGCGCGATCGCGAGGAGGTGGTCGAGCATCAGTCGACCCAGGCCGCGCCGCCGCGCGGCCTCGACGGTATGCATCGACTTCAGCTCGGCATGTCGTGCGTCGAGCGTCTTGATCGCGCCGACGGCGAGGAGCTCGCCGTCGACTCGGAGCGCGTAGAACTCGATATCGGGATTCACGAGCCCGGCGGCGTCGAGCGCGTGACGATCCTGGGGCGGGACATGCGAGTGCGCGAAGGCGAGGTGGCGCTGCAGGAGTTGCAGAACATCATCGGAACGCGGGTCGGTGATCGAGATCTCGCGTGGCACCACGGGAGCGAATGTAGCCGTGCGATTGCATCCGCACCAAGCACCTCAGTGCTGCCGGCACGCCGGACGATCCCGGCGACGCAGACCCCGTTTCAGTCCGCGGGTTCGGCGGTCGCCACCGACGGCAACGGGTCCTCCTGAGCGATCGATGCCTCTGCTCGCGGATGATTGACGATCGCGACACCGAGGATCACGACGGCGACGCCGACTGTCGCGGTGATGCCAGGCAGCGTTCCTCGGACGGCCTCGATGGCGACCGCGACCGCCGGGACGAGGAAGGTCCACGCATAGACGCGCGTCGAGGGCCAGCGGCCGAGCGCGGCGTTGAATCCCAGATAGACGAGGACCTGTCCGCCGATGATCAGATAGATCAGCTGCGCGTCAAGTGAGGGGCCGCTCCAGTCCGTCGAGCCACCGGCGACCAGCACCAACGGGATCAGCGGGATGCCCCCGGCGAGGAACTGCGCGGCGGTGATGCCGGGGATGTCGAGGTCAGGCTCGCTCTCGGTGAGCACCCTCATCCCGAGTCCACCGGCGGCCCATCCGAGCGCGCCGAGCAGCGCCAGCGCAAACCCGATCACAAGTTGTGTGCCGTGCGCGACGTTGCCGGGGTCGGAGAAGACGATCAGAAGCACGCCGGCGAAACCGATGACGAGTCCCGCCGCGCGTAGCCGGGTGATCGTCTCGTGCAGCCAGACTCTCGCGATCAGCGCCACGAAGAACGGTGCTGAGTTCGCCAACACCGCGGCAACGGCAGCCCCGGCACGGTCGGTCCCGACGCTGATGCCGACCTGCGTCAGCGTTGTGTTTCCGAACCCGATCGCGAACGCCCACCGCCACAGCCGGCGTGTTCGAGGCAGCCGGCTCCCCATCAGCGGCAGGATCAGCGTGAGAAACGCGCCGCCCACCAGGGCGCGCAGGGTCGCGATCATGATCGGCGAGGTGTGATGCAGCGCGGCGTCCGTGACCGGATAGACGATCCCGGCCGCTGTCATTGAGATGGCGAGGACGACCGAGACGGGCGGCTGGCGCGGCCGAGGACGCGCAGTGCGTTCGCTCACGGCGCAAGCGATATCACGCCGCGCCGCTCGTTCCGAGTGATTGCTCGCAGTGGGTCAGCTTGGGCGGATAACTGGACATGGATACGAGCCGAGGAACTCGCGTACGCTCCAGCGCGGCACGCCCCGCAACGACGTTCATTGTCGGCGCGCTCATCATCGGCCTCCCCGGAGTCAGCTACCTGACCGCGATGGACCTCCTCGCCCGTCAGCATGCGTCGACGTTCGCGACCGTAATCGTCGTGCTCGCCTTCAACGTCATCATGCTGCTCCTGCTGGAGGTACCAATGATCGCGTACGCCGCCGCACCCGCGCGCGCGACCGCGGCGGTCAACGACTTCAAGAATTGGCTCACCCGTGACGAAGCTCGAATCGCGTACTGGTGCGCGCTTGTTGCCGGGGCCGCCCTGCTCGTGATCGGCATGGTCCACCTCCTTGACTGAGTCGACGCACCGTCGCACGGGCCCGTACGCCGAAAGGCCGTGCGGCTCAGTGGATGGCGGTCTCTGATTCGAGCCGCCGGGCGACCTCGACGCGGGAGCGTGCGTCGAGCTTGACGAAGATCCGGGAGAGGTGGCGCTCGACGGTCTTCTCGCTGAGAACGAGCCGTTCGGCGATCTCGCGGTTGGTGAGCCGGTCTTGGACGAGCCGGGCGACCTGATGCTCGCGGTCGCTGAGCGAGGCGATCCCGGTCAGGGTGCTGGCCCGACGGCCTCCTCGCGCGAGACGCTCGCCCAGGCGCCGGCGCTCCCGAATCGCTTGCGCCGCATAGTGTGTGGCGCCGAGCGGCGTCAGCTCGTCGGTGGCCTGTTGGAGCTCCGTGAGCGCCTTCTGCGTATCTCCCGCGGCACCGAGGAGGTGGCCGGCGAGGATTCGCGCCCTGGCCGCCTCGATCGGGTGAGCGGGTGCCAGCTCCCCTGCTGCGCGCAGCGCGAGTCTCGCGCCAGTGGCTGGATCTTGCTCGGCCAGAGCCGCCGCGTGCAGGGCGGCGCCATCGCGCCCGGGCAGCCCGAGCGTGGCAGCCGTCACACTGGCTGCGCTCGCCCACTTGGCGCCCTGCTCGCGCCGGCCGAGCGCCACCTCCGCGCCCGCGAGCACGTCGTAGAAGTACGGGCGGTAGGCCCTCTCGATCGCGGGCAGCTCGGGTCCGCCGAGCGCGCGCAAGACCTGCTGGCGACCGCGGGCGGGTTGCCCGGCCTCGACGAGTGCCTCCCCGAACCATCCGCCGTTCACTGCCGAGAACGGGTTGGCGTCGACCCCCTCGCTCAGCAACTGTGCCTGCTCCCCATGATCGAGAGCGCGGGCCAGGCCTCCGCAGCGAAGCTCGACGAGTGTCCGCAGGCCGTGCGCCCAGGCGAGCCCCTGGTCTGAGCCCGACAGTCGCGCGAGTGCGAGTGTCGCGTCAGAGTGTTCGATCGCCTCCGTCAGCCGTCCGCTCCAGGTGCAGACGAGTACAAGCCCGAAGCTCATCGTCGTCAGTAGATGGCCACCGCCGCTTCGGCGTCCGATCTCCAATCCCCGGGTGAAGTGCTGGTGGGCGGCGTCGTACTCCTCCACGCTCAGCTCCAGCCAGCCGAGCCAGTCCAGCGCATCTAGGCGCAGGCCGCGTTCATTCTCACCAGGCGCGTCGAGCAGCGCGAGCGCGTCGGCGCGGCGCCCGCGTGCCGCGCCGACGTGACCGACGCTGTACTCGGCGAGGCCGAGCAGCGAGGCGGCGCTCGCGCGCAAGCGCGCGCCGCCTTCACCGGCCGCGATCGAGAAGCCCCGCTTGGCGTGCTCGTGCATCGCGGTCCAGTCACCGGCGAAGAAGCGGTCCGCCGCGAGCTCCAGCTGGAGCGCCCCGGCCTCGACCGCGTCGCGCTCACCCACGACCCGCACGGCCTGCTGCAGTTGCTCGTGAGCGTCGCCGTGCCGCCCGCGAAGCCGGTCGATCAGCGCCATGAACCCGATCAGGCGGGCGCGCGGCGCTGCGAGCTCAGCGGGCAGGGCTTCCAGGATCTGAACCAGCGTCGCCCGGCTCTCCTCGAGGCGCCCAGCACTTCCCAACGCCGCCGCGAGCGGGCCCAGCAGCGCCAACCGCCGGCCGTCATCAGCGCCCTCCGGCAGCAGCCGCAATGCCGCCTCGAAGAAGCGGGCGGCGTTCGCGGGAGCGACCGCCGCGGCCGCCTCGCCGGCAGCGCGAAGCTCAGCCACGGCGTCGTCGTCGCCACGCATCGCCGAGCGCTCGACGTGATGGGCGCGAACGAGAGGCCCGGCCCCGCGGCGGGCGAGCAAGGCGGCAGCGCGTGCATGCGCCCCGACTCGCCACGCCGCACCGGCCGACGCGTACACAGCTCGGCGGACGATCGGATGGCGAAAGCGAAACAGCACTGGAGTCTCGGCCGGGGCGATCAGGCCCAATGCGATCGCCCGGTCCAGCGCTGCCAGCGCCCACGCAGGGTCCGCCTCAGCGATCGCGCCGGCCAGTTCCGGCGTGAACGGGTCACCGGCCACCGCCGCGCCCTGCATCACCCGCCGCGCGGGTTCCCCCAGCTCAGCGAGCTCGCGAGCAAGCGCCTCCCGCACGGGTCCCGGCACCTCGACATCGAGGAGTTCTTCCTCAAGGCGCAGATCTGGCTCGGACTCCCTGTGGCGCTCCGCACGCGCGAGGTGCTCGAGATAGAACGGATTGCCACCGCTCTCCCGGTACACGCGCACGCGGGCCTCGGGCGGCAGCTCGTCGCCGAGCAGCGAGTCCGCGTCCTCGCAGCTGAGCGGCCCCAGCTCGAGACGGTCGTTGATTCGCGACGGCGCACAAGGCGAGAACCCAGCGCGGTGGCCGATCAGTAGCAGCACCGGGACGGCCGGCGGCCGGCGCAGCAAATGGTCGAGCAGCTCGAGCGACGCGGCATCAGCCCAGTGGAGGTCGTCGAGGATCAACACCAGGGGGCGGCGCGCAGCCAGTACGCCGAGCAGTTCGCCCACCGCGCGATAGCAGCGGAAGCGCTCCTCAGCGAGGAGCGCGCCCTTGCGCACCCCCTGAGCCAAGGCCGGGAAGACGAGTGCCAGTAGCCGACGGTGCTCGTCGCTCAGCGGACGCAGCGCCCCGTCGGCGAGCGAGGCGAGATACGGATCGAGCGCATCGACGAATACGCCGAACGGAAAGTCGCGCTCCAGCTCGGCGGCTTGACCCTCAAACACCCCGGCGCCGCTCGCCGCGGCTCGTCGGGCCGCCTCCGCGAGCAGCCGGGACTTGCCGATCCCGGGCTCGCCGGAAATCGACCACGCGCCCCCCTCGCCGCTCACGAGACGTACGAGCGCCTCGTCGACCGAGGCCAACTCCCGCTCCCGCCCCACCCACACCCCTGCCCTGCTCACGGCACCAGTGTCCTCTCTCGGCGCGCGACGGTCAACGTCGACACCCACACCGCTGCGAGCACGGACGACAAAGTTGAGGGTGTTCCCCCCATGTACCCAATGCCGTGTTGGCCTAGCGTCGTCGCAGCTCATGGCTACGTTCATCCTTGCCCACGCTCACGACCAGGCCGAATGTCAGGTCGTCTACGCCGCCTGGCGCGGCTACGACAGTCCCCTCCGCGGGCTCGACGCGATGGCCTCATGCGCGAGCGGCGACCATCATATCTACTGGACAGTGGACGCCGGCGACGCCCGCGAAGCACTCCGGCAACTCCCCCCCTACCTCGCCGAGCGCACGCACGCCAGCGAAGTCCGCAGGGTCGCGATCCGATGACACGAGCTCGCTGCTTGCTCGCCGCGGTGCTCGGGCTGTTGGTGCTCGCGCCGGCGGCGGCCGGGGCCGCGGCCGGTGTCGACGTCACGACGGTCGAAGGCCAATCGTTCACCGGCAACGTCGTCGCCGGGCTGAGCTGTCCGCTGAACAGCGCCACGATCACCTGGGGCGACGGGACAGCCGGCTCCGCCGGCACGTCCGACGGCAGCACCGGGATCACGGGCACCCACACCTACGGCGAGGAGGGCAGCTACAGCGGATCGGTGTCCTTCACCTACACGCCGTTGCGCACCTGCCCCACAGGCACCCAGACCGTGTCCTTCCAAGCGACCGTGCAGGACGCACCGCTCACAGCCACGGGACGGAACATCGCCGGAACCGCAGGGCAGTCGCTCACCGCCATCGTGGCGCACCTCAGCGACGCCAACCCGAGCCCAACCGCAAACGACTTCTCCGCGCAGATCACCTGGGGCGACGGCTCGACCTCGTCCGGTTCAGTGACCGCTGCCGCCGGCGGCGGATTCGACGTCACCGGCACCCACACCTACAACACAGCCGGCAACTACACGGTCAACACCAGCATCACCGACCTCGGTGGCAGCAGCGCGACGGCGGCAGCGACGGTAACGATCACGAACACCACGACCACTACCACCACGACAACTCCGCCGCCGGTTGGCCGCCTCCCGGTCAACATCGGCAAACCGTTCGTCTCGTTCAGCCCGTCCAGCAATAGCTTCGTGTGCGATCCCGGGACGTGGCTGAACCTACCTCCCAACCAGGCATTCGCCTACGAGTGGCTGCGCCGCACCACCCCAGCCGATGTCTCCGTGGTCGCGCGTACCCTCACCTTCAAGCCAGGCGATGCTGCTGCTCACGACGTGTTCAGCTGTCGAGTGACCGTGCCGGGGTTCACGGGGTCCACCGTCGCGGCTCCCGCCTTCACGCGGCTCGTGCCGACCGAGGTTCCAATCTCCGCGTACGGAAACTTCCGCATTCGCGGCATCGACGTCTTCCAGGTCGCGCAGCCGAATTCGTGCGCTGCGATGTTCGCCTTCCCGACCGCCGCTTTCCCGTGCGTATCCGGCGGGGGAACGCCGACCAGCTACGGGCCGTCGGGCAAGCTCGCACCGGGCGCAGACCCCCAGCGCACCAACTACGTCGGGGTCCAGATCGACGCGGACAAGCGGACCACGGCAGTCGTGTACGTCGACCGGACCGCGGGCGTGCCGGCCCCTGGGCAGCAGCTCGACGTGACCCTGAAGGCGCTCTCCCACGGCAGGCAGATCGGCGTCTCGCTCACGCAGCGGCTCACGAAACCTCTCCCCTACAGCATTACGCCTTGGGTGGCACCCTCGGAACGTGGCGATCCGACATACGGCGTGCAGTTCCAGATCCCCGCGAACTGGCTGCTCGTCCCGGCCCGCGGCCGGGGAGGCACGATCGACTTCGTCGCGACGGTCGGGTTCCCGGCCGGTACACCCAATCTCTTCGCCGTCGAGTGCAACCCTCGAGAGTTCACGGTGAAGAACCTCCACTTTCTGGCCCCGAGCACGTGCGGATCGGATAACACGTTCCGGCTCGATCGGGTTCCATCCCTGCACCTGCTTCCGTTGAACATCCGGTCCTTGGAGCTCCTCGGTAACGGCCAGAATCCGCTCGGCAGCATCAACGCCCCTGACCCGATCCTCTCGCGAGCCCGGCAGTTGTACCCCGGCGCGGAGCGGATGTCGGTGTGGCCTTACGACAGTTGGATCGGGGTACGCAATCAGGAGGCATTCACAGCGACGCCGGTCCCGCCGCAGCCAGGCGAGGTCGGGCCCGTGTTCATCTGCAACGGCCTGAGGTACGCCAGTAACACGGCCGTCCAGAACGTGGCCGCGCTCACGCGGTCTTGCCGCATCTCTGCGATCGACGCCGTGGTGACACAGTGGGAGACGCAGAACCCGGCGAGCGGCTTCGACGCCACGATGGCGGTCCACAACTACTCGATCCCGGTGCCCGGCGGGACCGGCAAGGAGCCCGGCTGGACCGACACCGTTGGCCACGGCACGCTGGCCACAGCACAATCCACGCCCGGCGCTGTGCGTCCGTTGTTCCTAGTGAACGATGGCAGTGGCAATCGTCCGATCGGAGCTGCCGCGCACGAATTCGGGCATGCGATGGGCCTGCTGCACGCGAGCAATGCCTGCGGCGGCGGAGCCGGCGGGTTTGGAGAACCATGGGTTCCGGACCAGATCGGGCGACTCCAGGGCGTGGAGTTCGACCAGACGACGGGCAGCCCGGTGACCCCGGTCCTCGATACGGCGAGCAACCCGCTGTTCGACCTGATGACCTACTGCGGACCGGGGTCAACCCCCGCCAGTACGACGACGCCCGCCAGTTATTCCGAAGCGATCCTCTGGATGTCCGCGCGGAACTGGAACCACGTGTTCACGAACCTGCGGGCCTATGCTGCACTGCCGCGAGCCGCCGACCGCGCCGGTCCAGCCCACGCGGCGGCGGCCGGATCCTCCGGTCAGGCTTTCGCCGTCGGCGTCGCATCGGCATCCGGCAACGCGCGGATCGTCCGCATCGTGCCGCCACACGGTCACGAGGCGATCCCGGCGCCGGCGCCGGACTCCCCGCTGCGCCTGCGCGCCCTCGACTCAGCTGGCCGACTGCTGGTCGAGGAGGGCGTTCAGCTCCAACAGGCGGCCGACGGCCCCGGCGCCGCCACGTTCGAGGCGCCGGTGCCGGTCGGCGCGACCGCCGTCGAGCTCACGAGCCACGGTGTGGTGCTCGACCGCAAGCAGCGCAACCGCCGGCCTCAGGTCCGGCTCCTCGCACCGAACGGCCGAGCGCGAGCGCGAGCTCACGGCACCCTGCTCGTCCGCTGGGTAGCCAGCGACCCCGAGGGCGACCAGCTTCAGGCGACCGTTGACTACTCGTTCGACGGCGGCCGCAGCTGGCGGACGATCTACGACGGCCCCAGCACTGGCAGCGCCGGCGTCCCCGGCCGATTCCTGGAAGGCAGTCGGAGGGCACGGATCCGCGTCTTCGTGAACGACGGATTCAGCGAAGCGAGCGTCGTCTCGCCCGTCTTCCGCGCCGACGGGACACCGCCCGTCGTCCAGATAATCCGCCCGGGCATCGCCGAACCGGTGCGCGGCGGTGAGCGCACGCTGCTGATCGGCAGTGCGCTCGACGACCTCCACCACGCGCTGCATGGCGGCGCGCTGGCCTGGTATGCCGGCCAGCGCCGGCTCGGCGCAGGCGAGCAGATCGCGGCCCTGCTGCCGGCCGGACGGATCGTGCTACGCCTCATCGCCCGCGACCAAGGTGGACGCCAGACGATCCTTCGCCGTGTCCTGCGCGTGATCGCGCCGCCGTTGCGTCTGCTGGCATTGAACTCCCCTGACGTGGTTCGCCACCGAGCTCGTACGGTCACGGTGCGAATCGCCGCCAGCGCTACGGCGACGCTCAGGACGGGCGGTCAGCACTACCGCGTCGGCCGTCGGCCCCGGACGATCATCGTGCGCCTGCCGAGCCGTCCCGTGACTGGACTGGTCACCCTGCCGATCGAGCTCGTGGCCACGGGGCGAGACGCGGGACGCGGAGCACACGGAGCGATCGTCGTGTTTCGCCTCTGAGCTCCAGCCCGGTGCACTCGCCCCGGCGACTGGTCGCGGGATGACACGCGCGGCACGCGCACTCGGGCTGAGGAGGCTAGGGGGGGCTAGTGCTGCAGGACGGGGTGCTCGCGGGTGACGTTTGCGAGCGCGGCGATGATCTCGTCTGCCAGACGGGCGCCGTCGCTCGCACGCTCGGGCGTCGCTTGGATGCGGACCACTATGCGTTCGCCGTCGATCTCCTCGAGCAGGACCCGGGGGGCCGAGCGCGTCGGCGAACCCACGTGCTCGTCGAGGATCGCCTGAAGGTGGCTCGGGCGGATCCCGGCGCCGACGCGCACTCGGACGTCCACCGAGTCAGGCTCGAGGAGTGGGACGATCGCGGCCGAGAGGACCACGCTGTTGGGGATCATTATCTGGTCCTCCCCGCGTGCGAGCGTCGTATATAGGAGTCCGAGCGAACTGACAACGCCTTCGGTCCTCCCGGCCAGCGGCCCGGCCTGAAGCCGCACCCGTTCGCCTACCCGAAACGGGCGGGCGCTCAAGAGCACCATGCCGGCGATCAGGTTGCCCAGTGTCTGTTGCGCGGCGAGACCGAGCACGACCGCGGTGAATGCTCCGCCGAGGGCGAGCGTTCGCGGCCCCAGCCCGGCGATCCGCAGAGCGGCAACGCCCGTGATCACGATCGTCAGAAAGCGGATCAAGAAACCGACGGTTCCCGCGGTCGCGGGATCCATCCGGCGAAAGAACCCCGGCGCGGCAGCGCGACCAACGTCCCGCGCGAACGCCCACCCCAGGACCATGAGCGCGAGCACCGTCGCAGCTCGCACGGGCGTGTCCAGGCGGGCGCCGAAGAACTGCCTGCGATCCGCGTATGCGACGAGGACGCCGGCGAGCAGCAACAACAGGAGCACGGCCTGCCGGCGTGCCCGACCAACCGTTTCCTGACTGACCTGCGCCGCTAGCCCGACCTGCTCCCAGGCGTGACTGCGGGTCTCGAACATGCGGTCGAGGTAAAGGTCTTTGCGATTTTTCGACGGCTTGAGCATCTGCGGCCTTGCACTTGCGGGCGGCGCCCGATGGCGTCGACCCTCTTTCTTGATGACTGCGACGGGCGACCGCGTCCCAGATGGAGCGACGCGGCACTTCACGACGGTGACTCCGACGATCGAGACGACAGCAGGCGCCTGCCGCTTTGACGAAGTGTCAGCGGACGTCAGAACGTCGCGCGTAGCAGTAAGACCCACACCAGCACCCAGCAACGCCGAGCGCCACACAGGGAATTTGGGCCCCATTCAGCTGGGAGGCACTCCAGCCACCTCTGCGTTCAACGTAGCAGAGCGGGATTCTGTGCTCACAAGCCACCGTTGACGCTCGCCAGCGCGCGGCCGCGATCGACGTGGGACGCGGGACGACCGGTGTTGCTCAGGCGCGCAGGGACCGATCAACCGCGCGAGCGACCTGCTCGCGTGACCGGGCTCCAACTGCGCTGCTCAGCGCGACGCGCCAGCGCTCGGGACTCACGACGGCCGGATCGAGTCCGAGGTCCGACAACACTGCGGCGTGGTCAACATGAACAGCGATCTGCTCGGCGCGCCGCTGAGCAGCGATGTGCTGTACCCGCGCCAACTGCGTACTCCCACGGTCGCCGGCGAGGCTGATGAGGTCCTCGGTCACCAGCGGCACCGCACGCCGCGCACATTTCTCCCACGGCGCGTCCGCCGCCGAGTCGACGACAACCTGGCGAACAACCCGCCAGCCCGCGTGATGCGAATCGCAGCGCGCAACGAGAAAGCGCGCGAGCGCCTCCGCAACACCGGCCGCTCCTGGCTCGGACCCGTGGCCGTCGAGATGTCGCAATGCGGCACCCACGTGACGTCCGTCCTGTACCGCCCTGGCGAGCTGACGCGCGCTCCGCCGCGGCTTGCGGGATTGATCGTCGATCCCCGTACCGTACTCGCCGCGAGGCGCCGGGCTACAGGTCCCGTTCACGACGCCTGAGCAGCTGCTCCCGCTCGCGTGCCGTTCGAAGCTTGCGAGCCTCGTGATGGCACCGCTCGTTGCGCTGCGCGATGTCTCTGCGGAGATCGTCGAAGGCCGCGTCCGATGTCGATCGCCCCGGACCTGGCGCTTCACGCACGGGGGCTGGTTTCTGATTCTGCTTTGGCATGTGCCGTACTCCTCGACGCTCCGATAGGAAGGCTGGGCCACGGAAGAATGCAGAGCGCGGCACTCAGGCGGTGGAGACTGTCTGTCATTCTAGTCAGCCGCTTCGCTCATCCGGCGGCGGCGGAGTTACTCTTGCTCCCGTGAAGGTCGTGAGCCCCGCGCTGCTCCTGACCGGGATCCTGCTTCTCCTCGGCATCACCAGCTGCGGCTCATCCGCGAGCGTCCAGACCCGCGCCTCTGCGCCCGCAGTCGTGGCCACCAGCACGACGACAGACGCCGGGACGCTTCCGTTCACGCAGCCGACCGCGGCTGATCGGCGATTCGCCGGCGGGCTCGGCGCGCGCTGCCACGCGATCGTCTCCGGGCTGGCGCGACTCCCAAACCCGCTCACGCTGGCCGATCAGGCCAGCTTCAGTGATCGGGAGGCGCGGCTGCTGCTGCGCCTCAGCGTTTCGGCGAGGACACTGACCCCGCCGGGCGATCTCACGCGAGTGTGGCGCTCCTACACGAGCGCCCTGCGCAGCGCGATAACGGATGACGGGTTCATCGCCGATGCCGCCCGGGCGCAGCACGGTGAGAGTGTCGCGTATTGGCTCTCCAAGCGGGCGGCGGCGATCACGGCCATGAAGCACTCGGCCGGTCTGCTCAACGCGCCAACCTGTCGGCCGTAGGACGCTGGGGACGGCGGATCAGGGACACGATTCGCCGTCGCTCCTTGCGACCCGTGTCCAGTAGCGCTCCAGGAGGTTGCTGAGGTCCGTGACGAAGTCACCTGAGCCGCGCACGAACGAGACCTCGAGGATCTCTCCGGAGGCGAGCGGCCGACAGGCATGGTCGAACGACGGCTGGGCGGTGCCGACCGTCGGCGACCATGCTGAGATCGTCAGCGCCCGCGGTGAATCGAACGAACCGCTCCTGAGCTGGCCCGCCACGTACACAGGTGGCTGGCCGGCAAGCGGCTGGAGCACGCTGAAGGCCGTCGTTGGCAGCACAGTCACCGACGTCGACCCGTCGGTGAGCGTCGTCATGCGTGCGCCCCGGTGGCGTCCCGGCTGACTCGCCGTCTGCAGCGGCACGGCGCGGAAGCCGGGCCCCGCACGCGCGATCTCAATCGGGTACGACGCGAGCGTGTTCGTGTTCGTGAACGCCCCGGTGATCGCGTAGGCGCTGGTCCCGACGATATTTGTCAGGCAGGGGTCATGCGGCAGCGTCCCGGAGCAGCGGAATTCGTATGCGCCGCCGTCCGCGTCGGCCGGCTGGAACGTGAAGACCTGGGTGAGCTGACCGTCGCTCGGCACGAACAGCGACAGCGCGTCGGACTCCCTGCGCGGGTGACAGCGCCCGGCGTCGCGCGTGACCATGACGACCGGTCGATCAGCCGAGATCGCGTCGACCGACGGCGCGTACACGGTACGGCTGCCGCAGCTGTCCGGCGCGTTGGTGAGCGCGGTGAGCTGCGTGGCGATCGAAGCCGGCTGCTTGAGGCCGACGGCCAGCCACACCCCCACGAATCCGCCCACCACCGCGAGCGCCGCCACGGCGAGCCCGCGGACGAGCCAGTCGTGACCGACGGAGGGAGGCGCCTTCGGCAGCAGCGGCGCGTTCTCCTGTTGGCGCGTGTCGGCGCCCGTCGCCGGCATGAGCGCGGCCTGAACCCGGTCCGGCTGCGCTGACTGCCTCTCTCCACCGGTGACCGGGACCAGGCCGGCTCGCGCCACGAGACGTCGCGCGACGTACCCGGTGTCGGTCTCCAGCTGGAGGAGCTTGTCGAGCTCTTCGTCACGGATCGTCGCGACGACGGTCAGGTGGCCGCACCTGGCGCGCAGGTCGTCGAGCGCTCCAACTCGCAGCCCCGGCAGGAACCGCTCGCACCCGTCGAGTAGCAGGACCACCGGCTGGTCCGATGCGATGTTGAACGGTGGATCGAGCGAGAGCAGAGACGCGAGCCCGGTGGCGCCGTCGGGAACGATCAACCAGGCGTCGGGTGCCTGGTCGCGAAGCAGTTGCAGCGCCAGCTCGGACTTGCCGGATGCGGGAGGGCCGACGATGAGCACGATCTCGCCTGGCCGCACCGATACGTCAACCTCCGAGCGCGCGACGCTCGTGCCCGCCGGGGCGGCCGGGTAGAGCCCGGCATCGAACGCGCGATCCGCAATCGCACCCGCGCGCCGCAGTGGCCAGACGGCAAGCGCCTCCCCCAAGACGGCGTTTCGCTCATTCCAGCTCTGACGCCGGACGTTCGCGACCTTGACCCGCTGCGCCAGCCATCCCAGCAGAGCCACGGTGACGGCCGCCAGGATCGTGGCGACGACGCGCAGATTGAGGTAGCCGAGAACCTGAGCGGCGGCCGTCGCAAGCACGGCAATCGCCGTGGACAACCCGACGGCCCACGCGGAGATCCCCGACAGACGTGTTCTTACCACAACCCCCCTCAACGTCCGACGCGTGCAAGCGTAGACCTTCTCGAGCCCTCGGAGCGAGATTTCGTGTCAGGACACCCCGAAAACCCACGTTCCGGCCACCATCGTCCCGCAACAGCGCAGCTCGTCGTCGAGGACGACGAGGTCGGCGTCAAACCCGGCCGTGATCGCGCCCTTGGACTCGTGGAGCCCCAACACCCGCGCCGGGTTCCGGGAGGCGACCGCCACGGCATCCGCGACGCTGACGGGAAGGAAGCGGACCGCGTTGCGCACGGCGGCATCCATCGTGAGCGTGCTGCCGGCGATCGACCCGCCGCCGGCTATGACGGCCCGGCCGTCCAGGACGTCGACCGTGGCATCGCCCAGCCGGTAGGACCCGTCCGGCATGCCGGCCGCCTGCATCGCGTCCGTGACGAGGCGAACGCCGCCGAGCCCCTTGCATCTGAGCACCAGCCGCAGCGCGACGGGATCGACGTGGACGCCGTCGCAGATCATCTCGCAGTTGATCTCCGCCAGATCGAGCACGGCGCCGAGCACGCCGGGCTCGCGATGATGCAGCGGGCGCATCGCGTTGAACGTGTGGGTGGCGGACCGCGCTCCGGCCTGCACCGCGGCGGCGACGTCGGCATAGCGGGCATCACTGTGCCCGACCGAGGCGACGGCTCCGGCGCTCACGACTGCGGAGATCAGCTCCAGCGCCCCCGGCAGCTCCGGCGCCACCGTCATCATCCGCACCGAGCCGCCACCGGCATCGAGCAGCCGCATGAGCACGTCGGCGTCCGGAGCGAGGAACGCGGACGGGTCCATCGCACCTGGGCGTTCCGGGCTGAGAAACGGCCCCTCCAAGTGCGCGCCGAGGACGGCGGCACTGTGTGCGTCGCCCGCCCGCTCGCGTCCTGCACAGGACGCGATCGCTCGGAGCGCTCGTTCGAGCTCTGCCGACGGCGCCGCAACGGTCGTGGCGAGCAGCCCGGTCGTTCCGTGGGTGGCGTGAAATCGCGCCATCGCCAGCACCTCGGACGGATCATCGGTGTTGCACTGCGCGCCGCCACCACCGTGGACGTGCAGGTCGATGAAACCGGGGGCAAGCCACCGGTCGCCCAGATCAAGCGTCTGAGCCGATGCCTCATCGACGGGGGCGACTTCGACGATCCGACCCCCGGACACCACCACGTCGCCGGCGACGACGCCGCTCGGCGTCACGATCCGCTGGCTGCGCAGGCGCATCAGTTCGCTCGCCAGGCCGAGAGCGCCGCATCGTCGGCGCCTGCCGCCTGCCACGCGATGATCGCGGCGCCAACGCGGCCGGCCTCCTCGCCGAGCACGGCAGGCACGATCGGGCACGGCGCACCGAAGCGCATCAGAGCGCGGACGCGCTCGCGCACCGGGTCAAACAACGTTGACCCCGCCGAGGCCAAACCGCCCCTTGATCACGGGCTTGCCGGTCACGTTCGGTCGTGTCACCGGGTTGACGACCGCGGCGTCGGCTTCTCCAGGGCCGCTTCGATCCTCGCCAGTCGTTGGGTGATCTCGTCGAGGCGCCGCCCCGCGTCCACCTCGGATTGCGCCGCGAATCGTCGTCGGCTGCTCTCGATTAGCGACGCCGTCACCGAGGCTGTGATCACGGCAAGAAACCCGATACCGGTGAGCATCACAACCGCACCGATGAACCGTCCATCGGGCTGTTTGGGGGTGACGTCGCCATATCCCACGGTGGTGACCGTCTGCAGCGCGAACCAGAGTCCCCTGCCGATCGTGGGGAACTCCTGACGGTCGACGACCCGTTCGAGGAACCCACCGGCAACGGTGATCAGCACCGTGAACGCGGCGATGATTCCGGCGGCTCGGCGCGCGGTCAGCGACTGGTGCAGCAGCAGCCGCGCGGTCACCGGGACCTTCTCCGGAAGATCACTTGGCTTGCTCTGGGCAGTCGGAACGTCGCGCCCCTGGAGTTCGCTCACCTGCGCCACCTCCCCGTGGGGATCATTGAACGTGCGAGCCGGCCTGTCGAGCCGGCTCTGCGATGCGACCACCGAGACTTACATTCACAACCTGAAGGAACAACCGGGCGAAACCACCGCGCAACCTCCGTAGTTGCCCTCGACCCAAGACTTGGCGCGCCGGCGGTCAGGATGTGCTCGCTGCCTCGCTGGGACGCGACGCGGAGGTGAGGGTTGCGCTCATCTTGATCGCCTTCACCGCCCCAGTCGCCCCGGCCTGGAGGGTGACTCCCAACGCGAAGAGGAGGACGCCGGCGATGAAGATGATCACGCCGCTTGACCCGAGCATCAGGATGCCGACGCGGCCGAGGACGTACGGCGGCGTGCACACGGTCACGCTCAGCGCGCCCCCGACCGCCGCGGCCGCCAGCTTGTCACGTCTGGACTGCTTTGGTGGCTTCGCGCCGATCAGGCGCGAGGGGACAGCCACGTAGCACACCATCATCACACCGACCGTGATCCCGAGGGCGATGGTGAACCACGGCCTTCCCCAGCGCGTGACGATCAAGGTCGAAAACGCGAGCATGGCGCCGACGACGGCACCCCACGCGACGACCGTCGTCAGGTGTTTCCGTGCCTGCGCGACGGCCGGCCGGACCTCGGGACGGCCGGACTGCGAGACCGCGAAGGCAAACACGGCGTTGAGGAAGAAGCTCGCGACCGTGATCGCGATGACCAGCAGGACGAGCGGGATCAGAATCGGGCCGCGGAGCACGTCGAAGGACCTGCCGTGCAGGACGTGCGCCTTGAGATCGACCATCGCCAGCCAGATCCACATCGCCGGCAGGATCTGAACGAGCGTGAGCCGCCAGTTGGTCACCAGCAACCTGAGACCGTTGAACAGCATGACGAACGCACCAACGGCGAACGCGAGCGGCGCGAACACGCGCCGGGACTCACTCAGGCGAAGAATCGCCTCCTCGATCCTGGCCTCGTCGTTGTCCTGGACGGCTCGCACCAGCATCCTGATCCGCCCCGAGAAGACGGCGAATCGCCGCTCCCCTCTGCGGTTCGAGGAGTCGGGAGCAGATGCCGGAGGATCGGGGCCGCCGGTCCGGTTGCCTGCGGGGGGCCGCTCGGCCGCGCGGTGGGCTCCGTTCGCGGAGGCCACATGATCGAGAGAATCGCCACCGATGGCCGCGTCAGGCGGGCCGCCTCTGCTCAGCCGGTCAGCCATGCGTCCCCGGCACGCATGCCGCGCTCCGAAGCGCGCATCGCGTCCACGAGCCCCCATCGGTGACCCCACTTGCGAAATGGCATGGTGTAGACACGGTGCCACCAGCCGCTGCAACTGGCATCCGTACGGCATCAGGATCGATCAGTGGAGAAATACCGATCCCACCAGCGACGAGGCGTTGAGCTCCATGAGCGCCGGCTCGTCGCCCTGCGGTGCGATCACCCGTGCGTTCGCCAAAGGCATCGACGCGCTCACTTGTGCGATCCGCCGCGGCCATGCCGGCTACTGCTTGACGAGCCCCGTCCCGCCGAGCACGCTCAGCGCGCTCCCGACGAGCAAGAGGAGGCTCGCCAGCACCACTGGCCAACGGCGTTGCAGCCACGCTCCGCCGCGTTGGAGCCATGGATCGGCGCGGCTCCCCGCCGCAAGCAGAAGAACGACGATCGCCAACAGGGGCAGCACGAACGCAACGTTATAGAGCGCCACCAGTGCGATCTCCTGGAGAACGCTCGCACTCGAGGCGACGATGCCCGCGATTACGGCGAAATACGGCACGGCGGTCGGCAGCTCGACCGCGGCGATCGACGCTCCCGCCACAAACGCGGAGCCACCGCTGCCGCTTCGCATCGGCAACTCGCGACGCGCGAGGCTCCGCCGCCCCCGCCAGAGGGCAACGGCGGCGATGAGAAGAGCAACGCCCGCGAGCAGTTCGATCACGTGCCTCGCCGTGCCCTGCGGATGGGGGATCAGTCCGAGCAGGAGCCTTCCTGGCCCAATCGTCAGCGCCAGGCCGACGGCGAAGTCCACGCTGAACACGCCGATCGTGAACTGCATCACCCGGAGCACACGCCTGGGCACGGTGGCCAGGTAGAGCGCGGGCCCAACGGTGCTGGGATTGAGCGAGTCCGCCAGCCCCACCGAGACCACCACACCGATCCGCCGCAGCATCGCTCAGCGGTCCCGCTCAGCGCGGCTCAACTGCCGCTCATCTTGTCGATCGCGACTGTCAGGGCCAGGAGCAGCGGTTCGTCCTCGCCTTCTCGAATCTCAACGCCGTAGGTGTCGCGCACGCGCAGCCACTTCTTCGACACGGTTGTGATCACTTCGCCGTCGCGCTTGATCTCGTACTCGTGATCGACGACGTTGCCGCGCGCGCTGAGGTCCTCGCCGTCCTCGATGTCGATGTCGAAGCGGTCACGAATCCCAACCAGGGCCTTATGGATTGTCGCCACCGTACGGCCGCCGCGCTCGATCTCCATCGTGTCGCGCGCGCGAAGCTTCTTCTCCTGGATGCTCGCGACCTCGTTGCCGTCGCGGTCCTTGAGGATGAAGGTGTCACGAACCCGAAGCGCCTTGCCGTCGACTTTGTAGACGCGATCGCCCTGATCGTCCTCGATCCACGAGTCATCGCCGATCGACATGAGCTTCTCCTGCATCTGGAAGCGCTTGCCGCCCGGACCGTCGTCGCGGTTTCGCAGTAGTCCCATGGTTATCCCTCCTGAGGTGTCGTTGGCCGCAACCGGCGGCTACGGACTACGTGACCGTAGCGATGGTTGAACGAGACGTGGATGCGGTGTGACGACGCCCGGATGCCGTGGACCGCCCGGCTCAGCCCGGGACGAGCAATGGCTCCCACGATGGCGATCATCATGAGCGTGCCGAGGAGCGGGGTGCCTCGCGACGATGGTCCGGGGATCCCGATGAGCAACTCTCTCAGCGCACCGGCTCCGAGCGCCGCGTCGGCCCGGGTGGGGCCACCCGGCCCAGTGAGTATCGGCCCCAACTTGTCGTGAGTTGCCTGGGCGAGCAGCGCCAGTGCAATCAGCGTCACCGGCCAGGACTGCTCCCTGGAGACGCCAAACACCCGATGGACAGTGCGGTAGCGCGCCTCATCGAGCAGCAGCAGCGCGACCCTCACGTCGGACACAAGCAGCCTGGCGCCGCCGACATCCGCCACCGAGCCGGATCGTCCCGGCGGGATCGGTCTCTCCGTGCCTGTCACCAGCTCCACCATGTTCGGCTCCTTGTCTGGGCGATCCCGCCTCGCCGGAAGATGGCGATTCTGGTTCGTCACCTCGTTCGAGTGTCTGCAGCGAGACTGACACCGACAGCCCGGCCGGGCATCGGGACAAACTGGCCAACCGACTCCGTAGTCGCCGCGGAGGGCCGAGACTCGAGCTGCGCGTTCGGCTGTCCGCTGAGGAGGGCACGGTGGCGCCCTCGGCGATCACCTCGCCGAGGCTCATCCCGGAGCTCCGGAATCCGGGCGGGGCGCCCCGCGTGTGCGGTGGTCCGGCGCGGGCACGCTTTCCATGGCCGGGCGGCGCTCGCGCACATGTGATTCGTACCAGCGGGCGTAGCGCGCGGCCAACGGCGCTGCCGTGATCCCATGCGCCATGACGGACAGCCCGATCGTCACGTACGTGGTGGTCAGGATCGTCTCGGCTCCCGGCAGGTGCGCCTCCTCGACGACGATCACGGCGAACACGATCGACGCGAGCCCTCTCGGGCCAAACCAGCCGAGAAACCCGACGGTCGGTCGCCGGGCGCCCGTGCGGATCATCGCGATCGCGACGGGCAGCATGCGTACGAGCGTCAGGCTGAGCACCGCGTAGAGCACGATCTGCCAGCTCACGTGTTTGAGCGCGGGACCGAGCAGCACCGCGCCGAAAATCAGGAACGTGACGCCGCCCAGCAGTTCTCCCAGCTCCTCATTCAGCCGGGAGGCCTGCTCGGACTCCCGGCTGACGAGCGCGCCGAAGATCGCTCCCGCAACGAAGGCCGCGATGAAGCCCGAGCCGCCCAGCGCGACGGCGATCCCGTAGGCGAGGCCGGCGCCGGCGACCGGGATGACCTGAAGCCACGATTCGGTGATCAGGTTGCGGCGAGCAGCGAGCGCAATGACCGCCGCGGCGGCCAGCCCGGCGACGGCGCCGCCGATGATTCCGTAGCCGATCTCCTCCGCAACGATCGTGATCGCGTGGTGGCTGCTGGTCGCCTTGTCTTCGACATCGGCGGCGGCAAGTGCGATCAGCAGCAAAGGCACGCAGATCCCGTCGTTGAGTCCGCTCTCGACGTTCAGTCCCTGGCGGATGCGGGATGGGAGCCGGGGCTCGGTCACCACTGCCTCGCCCAGGGCGGCATCGGTCGGCGCCAGGAGGATCGCCAACACAATCGCCTCGGTGGCATTGAGCTGACCGAACAGCACCGCCGCGAGCACCGCACCCAACGCGATCGTCAGCGGCAAGCCGATCCCGAGCAGGCGCAACGGAACCGCGTACTCGCGCCGGAGGAGGCGCGGCTTGATCCGGGAGGCGTCGGCGAACAACACGACGGCAAGGGTCGCCTCAGCAAGCGTCCTCACACCCGAGCCTGTCGGGGCGGCCGTCAGCTCGTCGATCACGAGCGGCCCCAGAAGCACCCCGACGAGCACGAACACCATCGCCGGAGTGACCGGCGTGCCCGTCAGCCGCCGCGACACTCCGGCCACGATCAGCACGGTCGCCGCAACAAGGGCAAGCTCCCACTTCATCGCCCTCGCACCGCCGCTGCTTCCCGGACGCCACCGGGGGCGCCCCGCTTCGAGCTGGTCCGCACTCGCCTGGCGGTCAGCTTGCGGTGATTCGCTTGCCGTATGCGATCAATCCGTAGATCGCGAGGATGTCGAGCGCGAAGATCGACAGCGACCAGAACGGATACGCCGGCATCATCATCAGCTGCACGACCGAGTTGCTGGCGAGAACGAGCACGCCGGTCCACCGCGCGAACTGGTTCTTGAGGAACACGCCAAGGCTCACGGCCCACTGAAGGACGCCGATGCACAGCACGACCCAGCCCCACGTATTGAGGCTGCCGGCGACGTAATGGGCATTGGCTGTGAAGAAGTGCGCATTACCGATCGCGGCGATCCCCATGATGAAGTTGATGCCCCCAATGAGCATCAGTAGTACGCCGGCAAACGTCACCCAGCCATAGCCGCGATCGTCATCCTCCGCGTACTCCCGAGCTGCCGGCGCGCGGCTCATTGCCGGCGGTCTTTCTGGAATGGAAGAAGTGCTCATCTTGCCCTCCGTGATTGGTTCGCGCACGCCGCTCACGACCTGTCGACGAGATACGGGTGCCGGCCGAGGCTACGCGCACTTGGGCCGCGCCTCGCGTTCGGGCCGTCACTTCACCCGGGTGATCGCGAACGCGGCGCGCGGCGGTCGGCCGAGCACATTCCATCGCCGGTTCGCGTTGCCTCGGCCTGTGTCTCGCTGGCAGCCGGTCCTCATCCGTTGTGGGTGAGGAAACCCGATCGCTCATGAGGGAACGTATGCCTCGCGTGTCAAGATGACTCTGAACGGTGGGCACGAGACAGAAGCTTCGGACATGCTCGTCCCCCTCGCGGAGGCCAAGCTCGCGGTTCCGGGCGTTCATCACGGCGTGGTCGATCGGCCGCGGATTCGCCGCGCGCTCGACACGGGGCCTGATGCATCGGTGACGCTCGTGGCGGCCCCGGCGGGATACGGCAAGACGACCGCGGTGCGCGCCTGGTGTGCCGACCGCGCCGGCGCGCTGGCGTGGATCACGCTCGATGCGGGCGACGACGATCCGGGCCGGCTGTGGAGGTACGTTGCGACGGCGGTCGATCGGGTGCAGCCGGGGGTCGGCACTGGCGCGCTGCGGCGGCTCGAGGTGGCGGGCAGTCCGATCGAGGCAGCGGTCGACGAGCTCATCATCGGCATGTCCTCGCTGGGAAGCGAGCTGGTCGTCGTGCTCGAGGACGTCCACACCGTGACGAGCCGGCAGTGCCTCGCGTCGATCGACTATGCGCTCGGGCATCCTGCGAGAAACGCGCGGGTCGTCGTCGTCGCGCGGGTCGATCCGGCTCTCCGGCTTTCGCGGCTGCGCGCCGCCGGAGCGCTGGTCGAGATACGTGCAGCCGATCTTGCCTTCACGGCCTCGGAGGCGCACGCGCTGCTCGTGGAGCTGGGTCAGCTCGAGCTCAGCGCAGATGAGATCGACATACTTGTCGAACGCACCGAGGGGTGGCCGGCCGCACTCGTCCTCGCGTGGCTGTGGCTCCGGACCGTCACGGATCCGGCGCGGGCCGTGCAGTCGTTCCGTGGCGACAATCGCTTCGTGGCCGAGTACCTGAGCGGCGAGGCGCTCGCGGCGCTCGATGAGGACGAGCGCGCGTTTCTGCAGGGCCTTGCGGTCCTCGGCGAGTTCACCGCGGAGCTCTGCGACGGCGTGCTCGACCGTGCCGATTCGGCGGCCCGCCTTGCCGAGCTCGAGCACTCGAACCTGTTCGTTTCGAGACTGGACCGAGGAGGCTGGTTCCGCATCCACTCGCTGTTTGCCGAGTATGCGAGGGCCGAGCTCGCCTCCGTGGAGCCGGGCGCGGCGACAAGGATTCACCGACGCGCCGCGGAGTGGCTGAAATCAAGAGGGCTGCCGGTTCAGGCCGTCCACCACGCAGCCGCAGCCGGCGAGCACGAACTCGTCGCGCAGATCCTGGTCGAGTATCACCTGCCTCTGATCAGGAGCGGCTCCGGCAGGACCCTTCTGCGTGGCGTGCGGACGCTACCCGACGACCGGCTCGTCGCCCATCCGGAGCTTGCGGTTGCGGCCGCGACGGCGGCCATGCTGGTCGGTGGAGGGAGGCTCGAGCAGCGCCGACTACTTCAGCTTGCCGACCGGGCGCGCACCGTTCCATCGCAGCGCGGCGATACCTACGTCGAAACCGCGGCGCTACTGGTCCGCGCGGCCACGATCGACGGCGGTGTGGCGCAGGCGGTGCTCGACGGCGAGCGTGCGGTCGGGCTCGCGCAAGCTGACCCTGACGAGATCCTCACCGCAGCTCTGGCCGCCTACGGCCGGGCACTGTTCTTCGCTGGTGACCTGGACGAAGCGTCGGCCGTGGCAATGCGGACGCTCGAGCACCCGGCGATCGAGCGGACCGTCCCGAGTCTGGTGGTCGCCCGGTCGACGCTCGCGCTTATCGCCGTCGATCGCGGTCGGCTCGGCCCAGCACGAGGCCACGCCGAGACGGCGAAGGCGGCGGTGGGCCGGATCGGCACAAGCCGGAGCTGGCTTGGCGCGAACGCGTCCGCCGCACTCGGCTCAGTGCTGGCCGCCGAGGGACGCCTCGCCGAGGCGGAGCACGAACTCGCCTTCGCGGAACGCCTGTTCGCCGACGAGGTGACGACGATGCACCACGCCTGGCTCCTGCTCCTCCTCGCCCGCGTTCGTGTGCGCCGTGGACGTCTCGCCGAAGCCGAGGCGACGCTTCACGAGGCGCGGGGAGGGCTCGCTGAGCTGATCGACAGCGGTCGGGTACCTGCCCTCGCCGACGCGGTTCAACGAGAGCTCGAGACGGCCAGAGCTCACGCGTCTCGCGGGAAGCTGCTCGACTCGCCGAGCGACGCCGAACTCGCCGTGCTCCGACTCCTGGCCAGCGACCTAACGACAAGTCAGATCGCCGAGCGCCTGTTTCTCTCCCCAAACACGATCCGATCGCACCGGCGCGCGCTGTACCACAAGCTGGGGGTGCACTCCCGGACGGACGCCGTCGCCCGCGCGACCGCGCTCGACCTGCTGGAGCAAACGCAATCACCCGGGTGAAAGACCCGGGCTGCTCGCCAACGCGCGATCCATGGTGCAACCCTCGGACACGTGCATGACCGGAACTATCGGCTGACCGTCCAGGGAGAACTGAGCGACAACCTCGCGGCTGCCTTTCCCGGGTTGACGCTGACACGAGCCGAGGGCAACACCGAGCTGACGGGCAACGTCCGTGACCAAGCCGAGCTGCAGGGACTGCTTCGTCGCGTTTCGGACCTCGGGCTCACGTTGCTCGAGGCGAAGGTGATCGACGACCGTCCACAGCGCAATTACCGCTGACACAAACAGAACGCAAGATCGGAGCAGACACATGACGGAGATCAACCTTGATGAGATCGGACCGGTCGACTACCTGGTCGTCGCATTCCCCGCAGAGACGGCGAACTTCTCGGGCGAGATGGCGTCCGAGCTGATGAAGCTGATCGACAGCGACGCGATCCGGGTGCTTGACCTGGTGATGGTCGCGAAGGGTGAGGACGGCTCGATCGACGCCTCAGAACTGCGCGATGCGGACGACAGCGAGGTCGGAGAGCTGCGCGCGCTGGAAAGCGACCTCGCGATCCTGCTCGCCGAGGAGGACGTCGAGGAGATCGGGGCATCGCTGGAGCCCGGCAGTGCGGCGGCTGTGCTCGTGTGGGAGAACACGTGGGCGGCTCCGTTCGGCGCGGCGGTACGCAGATCGGGGGGCAGCTGGTCACCAGCGGCCGGATTCCGACGCAAGCACTGATCGCGGCGGTTGAAGCGGACCGCCAGGCCACAGGGAAAGGAGCATGAACATGGGATTGCTCGGAGACAGAAAGAATCGACCCGGCCTGCTCGACAAGGTTCGCGAACGGCGCGAGGACCGGCACGACGACCGGGGTGACCGGCACGAGGACCGGCACGACGATCGGGATGACCGGCACGATGACCGCGGCGGTCGGCGTCGCGGACCCGGGCTGTTGCGGCGATAAGTCATGAATCGGCGACTGGCTGCGATCGCGTCGCTCGCTTTGCTGGCGGCGTCGTGCGTCCTGGCGGTCGTCGTCGCAGTCGAGCGATTCCCGCGTGGCCTGACGGTGCTGGCGTGCCTGGCGCTCGCCGTGTTGGCGGCATGGTGGGCGTTGGTTCACGCAGGCGCTGTGCGCTACGCCGCGGCGGTGGGCGCCGGCGTGTTGCTCGTCGGCGCCGTCGCGCTGGTCGTGCTCGAGGCCCGCGTGCTCGAGGACGCCTTGATCGTCGCGGGGATCTTGCTCTCACTCGCAGCTGCACGCAGGGTGTTCACCGGCCACGCCACGCTGCCGGTCCCGTCGCCGCCCAAGCGGCCGGTGCTGTTCTACAACCCGAAATCGGGCGGCGGGAAGGCGGAGCGTTTCGAGGTCGCGCGCGAGGCGCGCGCGCGAGGCGTCGAGCCGGTCGAGCTGCACTTCGGGGATGACCTGGCCACGCTCGTTCGCGACGCGGTCGAGAACGGCGCCGACGCCGTGGGCGTGGCGGGCGGCGACGGGACGCAGGCGATCGTCGCCGCGATCGCCTCCGAGCGGGGACTGCCGTATGTCTGCGTGCCGGCCGGGACGCGCAACCATTTCGCGCTCGACCTCGGTGTCGACCGCGACGACGTCGTCGGCGCTCTCGACGCGTTCACGAAGGGACGCGAGCGTGTCGTCGACCTCGCTGAAGTCAACGGCCGCGTGTTCGTGAACAACGTATCGCTTGGTGTCTACGCCGAGGCGGTCCAGCGCAAGGGGTATCGCGACGCGAAACTGCGGACGATCGCCGAGACGATGCCGACGGTGCTCGGCCCAGGTGCAGACGGCCTCGACCTGCGCTTCACGGGCGCCGACGGCCGCGAGCGCAAGACGAGCGCCGTGGTGCTCGTCTCAAACGACCCCTACCGGCTCGGACGCGCGATCGCCTCGGGCACACGTCCGCGCCTGGACGCCGGGGTGCTCGGCATCGCGATCCTCGGGGCAGGCGCGGCGAACGGGAGCGACAAGCGCGTGCAGCAATGGTCAGCACGATCGTTCGAAGTTCGTTCGGAAGTGGCAGTCGCCGCCGGCGTCGACGGCGAGGCGCTCAAGCTCGACCCGCCGTTGCACTTCGCAAGCCGGCCGCAGGCTCTGCGCGTACGTATCGCGCCGCAACACCCGGGTGCGTCCCCATCCGCGACGTTGCCAGAAAGCCCGTGGGACGCGATCCGCGCGGTCGCCCACGTCGCCGCGCACGGATCTTCCTAGTGGGGCGCACCCAGCGGCGGGGTTCCGGCCGATGAGTTGGTCGGGCGTGCTCGCGCGATTCGACGGCTGGCAGGCGCGCCACGCCGCGGTCGCCGTTCCGATCGCAGTCGTCAAGAAGTTCATCGACGATGACGCTGCCGGCCTCGGGGTCCGAGTCGCCTACTGGGGGTTCTTCTCGGTCTTCTCGCTGCTCCTGGCGTTCGTGTCCATTTTGGGCTTCGCGTTTCAGAGCGATCCCACCTTTCAGAAGCAGGTTCTCGACTCGACGCTCCGGCTGATGCCGGTGCTCGGCCCGCAGATCAGCGGTGATGTCGGCTCGCTCACGGGCAGCAGTGTGGCGCTCGCGGTCGGGCTCGCCGGCGCGGTGTGGAGCGGCCTCGGCGTGACCCTGGCGATTGGCACCGCGCTCGATCACCTCTGGGCCGTGCCACAGCCGGATCGACACGGATTTGTTCAATCGCGGCTACGGGGACTGCTCGTGCTCGGCTCGCTCGGCGTGATCACGGTCGCTGCGACCGCGACCGTCGGGCTTGCCAGCGCGGGCGCGATCACACCGGCGATCCCCGAATTGCTCGGCACCGCAGCGGCAGCCGGCATCGACCTTGCCGTGTTCCTCGCGTCGTTCCGGCTGCTCACCGCGGCGGCGGTGACGAGCCGTCAGGTCCTGCCCGGAGCTGTGCTCGCCGCCGCCTGCTGGCTGCTGCTCCAAGCCATTGGCGGCGTCTACGTCACTCAGGTGTTGAAAGGGAGCAGTCAGACGTATGGCGGGTTCGCCGCGGTCGTCGGCATTCTCACCTGGCTGTTGATCGCCGCGGAGATCACGCTCATGGCAGCCGAGGTCAACGTCGTGCTGACGCGGAAGCTGTGGCCCCGATCGCTGACCGGAGATCTGCTGCCGGCCGACGAACGGACGCTGCGCGACTCCGCAGAGGCCGGACGACGCGACCCGCGCGAACACATCAACGTGACGTTCGAACCGGCGCACCGACGCTCCGCTGCCGACGCGCGGCGCATCTCAGGTGAGCGGCGGCAGGCCGTCGGCGATGAGCTTGGCGCCGAAGACAAGGAATAGCACCGCCATCACAGCGTTGTTACGAAGGGCGAGCCAGCTCTTCATCTCGTCCAGCCGGGCCTTCGCGTGATCGCCGCCGAGCAAGAAGTAGACGACGGGTCCCGCGATCGTGAGGCTGGCGATGATGACGAACACGATCAGCGAGCCGATCGCGTCCGCGCTGGAGAGCCCGAGTGCTGCCAACCCCGAGCCGGCCGCCGCCGTGAGCATCAGGTTCTTCGGGTTGACCCCGGCCAGCAGCAGGCCCAGACCGAGCGCCTTGACGGGCTGCAGGCGAGCGCGAGGACCCAGCTGAGCAGGAACAGCAATCCGTTCGTTCGTGCTCGCCGCGAGAACAGCATCAGCGTCACCGCGATGATCGGCACTGGGCTGATCGCGACGCCGACCGCGAAGGTCAAGACCTCGCTGATTCCTTTGCCCATCCATACCGCCCGTCGGTTGTCGAGCGCGGTCCGCGCTCCGGGAGCCGTCGACTCACACAATTGTCAGCGCCGCATTCGGACAACGCGTCATCCTGATGGGGTCACGGCGCCATTCCGGCGTTACGGACGCCCGGCCATCGAACGTCTACGAGAGCAATCCAGCTCCTCGAATCTCCCGCAGCGCCGCCAGGCGCAGCTCCGCCTCGCGTGCCGCGCGGTCCGGCGCCAGAACCGGCTCGGCGATGAGCGTGATCCGCACGCCCTCGGCCGTCACCTCCGCAACGCGCACGACCATCCCCGGCTCGATGTTTGTGAGGCGCGAGACAGCGACGTCGGCATCACTGACCGCCGGCAGCCAGACCGAAGCCTCTGGGCGCACGCGGTCGTCGAGGATTGTGTCGTTGCGGATCAGCTCCGACGCGAGGCGCTCGTTGGGGATCAGCAGGCGCCGGCCTTCAACGGTGCGTAGCACGGTGTAGTTGAGGCGCACATCCTCGACGACCCCGGTCTGGTCGAGGATCGTGACCTGGTCGCCGATCCGTAACGGCTGGGCGACCGAGAGCATCACGCCGGCGATCAGGTTGGCGAGCGTCTGGCGCGCTGCGAACCCGACGACCGCCGCGATGATCGCGCTCGACGCCAGGACGCCCGCCGCCAGCTTGTTCAGACCTCCGAACTGCGACAACGCGAACAGCACTCCGAGCAGGCAGATGCCGAGCGTGATCAACCTCCGAATGAACCGCACGCGCGTGTCGACGCCCGGATTCAGATCAGCGCGAGCCGCCCAACGCGAAACGCCGCGATCCGCCAGCAACGCGAGCGCGAACGTGAGCACGAGTGTGAGGATCGCCGTCAGCTGATGCGAGTGCTCGTCCAGGAACGAGCTGCCAACGACGATGACATCGCTTGCGACCATGGCCCGCCAGCCTATCGTCGCGCTCGCCCGCCGCCGCACCGGTTCGGCTGTGAGCAACCGCAATCACCTGGGTGAAAAGCGCGCGCTCTTGAGAAGCGCTTCTTGCCAGATGCGATGCTCGAACAGATGCCTCCCAAGGTGACAGGAGATACCGGTGCATGACGTGGCCATACGACGACCAGCACGGAAACCCGCGAGCGCCGGTGGCCACCAGCCGGCGGATGTGTTGGTGGTGTTCGGGATCTCGGGCGACCTCGCGAGAGTGATGACGTTCCGTTCGTTGTATCGGCTCGAGAAGCGGGGCCTGCTGTCGTTCCCGATCGTCGGTGTGGCGGTCGATGACTGGACAGTGGGCCAGCTCGTCGAGCGCGCTCGGGAGTCGATCATCGGGACGGGTGAGGAGATCGATCCGGAGGTGTTCGACCGGTTCGCTGCGCGACTGTCGTATGTGCAGGGCGATTTCGGCGATGCTTCTACCTACGCGCGAGTCGGTGACGCGATCGAGGGTGCCGCGGCGTCCGTGTTCTATCTCGAGATCCCACCGTTTCTGTTCGCAACGGTCGTCAGGGGGCTTGCCGAGGCCGGGTTGACCGACTCCGCGCGGGTGGTGGTCGAGAAGCCGTTCGGCCACGATCGCGCCTCCGCCACCGCACTGGCCGAGGAGCTGCACGAGTATGTGGATGAGTCCCAGCTCTACCGAATCGATCATTACCTCGGGAAGATGGGCCTCGAGGAGATCCTGTTCCTGCGCTTCGGCAATCGAATGTTGGAGCCGGTCTGGAACAGCAACCACGTCGAGTGCGTCCAGATCACGATGGCGGAGGATTTCGGCGTCGAGGATCGCGGGCACTTCTACGACCCCGTTGGCGCGTTGCGTGACGTCGTCGTCAACCACTTGATGCAGGTCGTCGCGGCGGCAGCGATGGAGCCGCCTGCGGGAGGGGACGCGAAGACCCTGAAGGATGCGATGGTCGCCGTGTGCCGCGCGATCCCACAAGCCGATCCGGCCGGCTACGTGCGTGGGCAGTACGACGGCTACCTCGGCATCGACGGCGTCGCTCCCGACTCAGCCACCGAAACGTACGGGGCCCTTCGCCTCGAGATCGATAACTGGCGCTGGGCCGGCGTTCCGTTCTTCATCCGCGCTGGCAAGCGCCTGCCGGTCACACAGACCGAACTACGTCTGATCTTCAAGCACGCGCCGCAGCTCGGGTTCGCCGGGCTCGGACGGCGGCCCGAGCCGAACCAGCTGGTGATCAAGCTCGACCCCTCCACGGGGGTTCGGATGGTCCTCGATGCCCGTCGTGCCGACGAGGCGCGAGCCGCGCCGATCCTGTTCGACGTGGAGTTCGCCGAGATGGGCGGCGAGGGTGCGACCCCATACGAGGTGCTCCTCCACGCGGCGGTCCTCGGCGACAGCATGCGTTTCACGCGTCAGGACCAGGTCGAGGAGACGTGGCGGATCATGCAGCCGCTGCTCGACGCGCCGCCCCGCGTCCATACCTACGAGCCGGGCTCGTGGGGCCCCGAGGCCGCTGACGCGCTCGTCGCCGAGCACGGCGGGTGGCGCGATCCGTGGGTGCCGTCATGAGCGCCCTGACGTCGAGTCCAGAGTCAACGTTCGAGAGGGTGTGAGGAGCATGTCGAAGGTGATCATCGTTGGTGGCGTCGCTGGGGGCGCGTCGTGCGCGGCGCGCCTGCGCCGGCTGGACGAGCGGGCCGAGATCGTGATGGTGGAGCGCGGGCCGTATGTGTCGTTTGCGAACTGTGGGCTGCCCTACCACGTCGGCGGCGTGATCGATCACGAGTCGGATCTGCTCGTCGCGAGTCCTGAGCTGTTCCGCGGGCACTTCCGGGTTGACTGCCGGACCGGGTGTGAGGCGATCGGAATCTCGGCGCAGGAGAAAACCGTTGAGCTGAAGGATCTCGCGACGGGGGTGGTGACGACCGAGTCATACGACAAGCTCGTGCTCTCCCCGGGCGCGGCCTCCATTCACCCGCCATTGCCCGGTATCGACCTGCCGGGCATCTTCCCGGTGAGGACCGTGCCAGACGCAAGGGAGATCCGTGAATGGATCGAGCGCGGCACGAGCTTTCTGACCGGGATGGGCAAGTACTCGGGTTTTCAGACGGTGCGCCCGCCGATGCGGGCGGTTGTCATCGGCGGTGGGTTCATCGGCCTGGAGACGGCCGAGAACCTCGTGTTCCGCGGATTCGACGTGACCGTGGTGGAGATGGCGGATCAGGTCCTCACGCCGCTCGACCCCGAGTACGGGCGACTCGTTGGCGACTTCCTCGGGCAACACGGCGTGCACGTGGCGCTGGGCGACGGCGTCGCCGGTTTCGAGCGGTCCGACGACGACTCGCTGACCGTGTCGACACAGGCGGGCGTGCGCTATCAGGCGGACCTGGTGATCCTCGCGCTCGGCGTGCGACCGGATACGACCCTTGCGCGGATGGCCGGGATCGAAGTCGGGGAGCTCGGCGGGATCCGCGTCGATGAGCAAATGCGCACGAGCGACCCGAACATCTTCGCGGTCGGCGATGCCGTCGAGGTCAGGGATTTCGTCACCGGTGAGTGGAGCCTGATCGCGCTCGCCGGACCCGCGAACCGCCAGGCGCGGATCGCGGCCGAAGTCATCACCGGCCGCGACTCCCACTTCCGCGGCACCCAAGGGACCGCGGTGGTCGGCCTGTTCGGCTCGACGGTCGCCTGGACGGGCGCGAACGAGAAAACGCTCGAGCGGCTCGGTGACGGCGACTACGAGAAGGTCTACCTCTATCCCAACTCGCACGCGGGCTACTACCCGGGCGCCAAACCAATCGCGATGAAGGTCCTGTTCCGTAAGTCCAACGGACGCGTGCTCGGAGCGCAGGCAGTCGGCGAAGACGGAGTGGACAAACGGATCAGCGAGCTCGCCCTGACGATCCAGCTGGGCGCAACCGTGTACGACCTCGAGGAATGCGAGCTCTGCTACGCGCCTCCGTTCGGAAGCGCAAAGGATCCGATCAACTTCGCCGGCATGGTCGCAGCCGGCGTGCTCCGCGGCGACATGCCCGTCACCCACTGGGACGCCACGCACGACGGATGCCTGCTCGACGTCCGCGAGACGGTCGAGCTCGCGGTGGAGCAGGTACCGGACGCCGTCAACATCCCCCTGGGCCAGCTGCGGGCACGGCTCGGCGAGCTTCCCCAGGATCGCAAGATCGGCGTGATCTGCCGCTCCGGACAGCGTGCCTACTACGCTACCCGGATCCTGCTGCAGAACGGGTTCGACGCCAGGGTCATCTCCGGCGGCATGCTCTCGCACGCGATCCTGGCGCCACCCGCAAGGCAGGAGATCCCCGCATGAGCCCGCGCACGGCTGATCAGACCGTGCCGTCACCCGCTTCGGGCGATGAATGCCGCCGCTCGCGGCATAGGCTGGCGATCGTGGAGGTGCTTGTTAGGCGGCTTGGACATGCCGCCGCTGTGTCAACGACGACGATTGGAGCGCGCGATGGAGCTGGAACTCAAAGAGAAGAGCACGATGTCTCGGGAGGACGCCGCGGCGCGTCTGCACGCCATCGCCGACGAACTCGCCTCAGGCAACGACATCATCATCGAGCGAGGTCGGGCGCGGTTCGTCGCGAAGGTGCCCGACGAGGTCGCCCTCAAGATTGAGTTCGAGGTGGAAGACGACGCGACCGAATTCGAGATCGAGTTGACGTGGTAGCTGCGAAACCCCTCGCCAGCTCTTCTTGGGATCGGTAGGCAAATGCCGGCGGAACCGCCGCGCGAGCAAGTGGAGAGGACCGTATGAGTCACGCGAAGCAGACAACACCCGACGGGCAGACGGTCGAGAAGCTCGGGCGCAAGCGGTACGAGCGGGAGCTCGCCCGTCTCCAGGGTGAGTTGGTTCGGCTCCAGGAGTGGGTCGTGCACGAGCGGATCAAGATCTGCATCGTGTTCGAGGGGCGTGACACTGCGGGAAAGGGCGGAGTCATCAAGCGGATCGTCGAGCGGGTGAGCCCGCGCGTGTTCCGGGTGGTCGCGCTCCCGGCACCGACCGAGCGCGAGAAGTCCCAGATGTATGTGCAGCGCTACCTGCCGCATTTCCCGGCTGCCGGCGAGGTCGTGATCTTCGACCGGAGCTGGTACAACCGGGCGGGGGTCGAGCGGGTGATGGGCTTCTGCTCCGAGGACGAGGCCTTTCGATTCCTGCAACTCGCGCCGTTGGTTGAGCGGGCGATGGTCGACTCCGGGATCATCCTGCTCAAGTATTGGCTCGAGGTCGGCCAGAAGGAGCAGACGCGGAGAATCGAATCGCGCATCAACGATCCGCGCAAGGTCTGGAAGCTCTCGCCCATGGACCTCACGTCCTACAGCCGCTGGTATGACTACTCCCGTGCCCGTGACGAGATGTTCGCTGCGACGGACACCGATTTCGCCCCCTGGTACGTGGCGGACTCCAACACGAAGAAGCGCGCCCGGCTGAACATCATCAGCCACCTGCTTGAGCAGATCCCCTACGAGTCCCCGGCGCGAGAGCCTGTCGTCCTCCCCGATCGCGAGAAGCGACGTGGCTACCGCGAACCCGACCGCTCCCGCCGCTCCGTCCCGGCGAAGTACTGAGCGTCACCGGCACGAGAGCGGAGCGGGTCGGTCTGGCGTGATGAGCAGCGAGCCTGATGCGCCACCGGGCGAGCCGGACGTCGACGAAGACGACTCGGCTGAGCCGCGGGGGCGCTGGGCGCGGGCGCGTAACAGCCTCCGGGTTCCCGGCGTGCTGGTGCGCGTCGTCAAGCGCGATCCACATCACATTCCCGAGCGGCTGACGATCTACACGGTCGATCGACACGCCGACGGCGCCCGAGCGTGGGCTCAGCAGGTTCGGGACGCCGCGCCGGATAGTTCCCCGGCCGTGCTCGCCGAGCGCCAGCGACGACGGACGATCAGCACCGCCCGGATCGACGGCGCGGTCGCCGGGACGCCGTTCTTCATCGCTCTCGTCCCCGCCTACATCGGTTTCCTGCGCCAGGAGGTGCGCTTTCACCTACGCGTGGCCGCGCTGTATGGGCACGACCCATCCGACCCCCGCGTCGCCGCCGACTTCCTCGTCCTGCGGGGCGTGCACAAGGATGCGGAGCGGGCCCTTGCAGAACTCGAGGTCGTCCGCGCCACCCCGCTGCCCCCTCCAGCAGCACGCACTCCGCTGAGGTCCTGGTACAAGGCGATCGTCAGCATCCTCATCCTGGCGGGCTTCCTGAGCCCCCCGGAGGACGAAGACGCAAGGCGGTCGACGCCCTGGGAGAAGGTGCTCGGCGCGGTGCGGTTCGTCGTCGCCGGGTTGATCTGGGCACTGACATGGATCCTGCCCGTGACATTCATGATCATGATGTCCTGGGCGTGCGAGAGCGACTCACGCCGGTTTGGGCAGCGCGTCACCTGCTGCTACGCCGACGAGGGCGAAGACATCGCGATCGCGATGGCCAGTGCTGACCGCAAGGGGAGTGGCGCAAGGGCACACAACATCGCTCACGGTGTGCTCGTCGGGCTCTCGGTCGTGATCCCGCTCGCGTTGATCGCCTCCGCCGTTGCAGGCGGCACAGGGCCGCTCGGCGTCACAGTCCCAGCGACAATCGGCGCACTCGCTGCCCTCGCACTGGTGATCGGCGTCAGCACCGCCGCAGTGCGAGGCTGACCCAGGTCAACCCGGAGGCCAGACGTCGCACGACGCTCCCGCAGCGCGACCGAGCGCTGATCACCCGTTTCGGATGATTCGCCAGAAGATGGGTGACGCAACGCTTCGTGGCTGCAATCTGCGATCAGGAGCGATCGACATGCCGATCAACGAGTATCCGTCAGGCACGTCCTTCCCGGGCGTGATCGGCCGGACGGCGGATGAATCGTCGCCGGCGTGGCCGGCTCCGGTGCGCGCGCCGAAGGGCGCGCCGAACGTGCTGTTCATCGTGCTCGACGACACAGGGTTCGGCCAGCTCGGGTGTTACGGGAGCCCAATCGCGACGCCGAACCTCGACCGTCTCGCTGAGCGGGGGTTGCGTTACAACAACATGCACACGACGGCGCTGTGCTCACCGAGCCGGTCGTGCGTGATCACCGGCCGCAATCATCACAGCAACGCGATGGCATGCATCACCGAAGCGGCGACGGGCTATCCGGGCTACAACGGCCTTGTCCCGTTCGAGAACGGGTTCCTGTCGGAGATGCTGCTCGGGCACGGCTACAACACGTACATGGTCGGCAAGTGGCATCTGATCCCGAGCAGTCAGGAGACGGCCGCTGGCCCGTACGACCGCTGGCCGCTGGGCCGCGGGTTCGAGCGTTACTACGGGTTCCTCGGCGGCGATACGAGCCAGTGGAACCCGGAACTGATCTACGACAACCACCAGGTCGAGCCGCCCAAGACGCCGGAAGAGGGCTATCACCTGACCGAGGACCTTGTCGACCGGGCGATCCAGTTCATCTCCGACGCCAAGCAGGTCGACCCCGACAAGCCGTTCTACCTGCACTTCTGCCCCGGCGCAACACACGCCCCGCACCACGTCCCGAAGGAGTGGGCCGACCGCTACAAGGGCGCGTTCGACGACGGGTGGGACGCCTACCGCGAGAAGGTGTTCGCGCGCCAGAAGGAGCTGGGCATCCTGCCGCAGAACGCGGAGCTCTCACGCCACGACCCCGACGTGCCCGCGTGGGAGTCACTCAGCGATGACCAGCGGCGCCTGTATGCGCGGATGATGGAGGTGTTCGCCGGCTTCCTGTCCCATACCGATCACCACATCGGGCGGCTGCTCGATCACTTGGACAGCATCGGCGCGCTCGAGAACACGCTGATCATGGTGATCTCGGACAACGGCGCGAGCTCCGAGGGCGGTCCGACGGGCACGACAAACGAGGCGCAGTTCTTCAACAACGCGCCCGAGCCGTTCGCGGACAGCCTCGCGGCGATCGACGAGCTCGGAGGGCCCAGGCACTTCAACCACTACCCGTGGGGATGGACGTTCGCGGGTAATACGCCGTTTCGGCGCTGGAAGCGCGAGACCTACCGCGGCGGGACATCGGACCCGTTCATCGTTCACTGGCCGAAGAAGATCAAAGCGACCGGCGAGGTGCGCGAGCAGTACGCACACATCATCGACATGGTCCCGACCGTGCTCGATGTGCTCGGGATCGAGCCCCCGAAGATGATCCGCGGCGTGCCGCAGTCAGCGCTGCACGGGGTGAGCTTCGCGCACACCTTCGACGATCCCGCGACCGACACCCGGCGCACGACGCAGTACTTCGAGATGATGGGCCACCGGTCGATCTACCATGACGGGTGGCGTGCGGTGTGCCCGTGGCCGGGGGCGTCGTTCGCCGAGGCGGGCAAGGGGTTCGGCGAGCCGATCTCGGCGGAGCAGCTCGCTGAACTCGACGCGGAGGGCTGGGAGCTCTACCACGTCGCCGAGGACCCGGCCGAGAACCACAACCTCGCCGCCGACCACCGCGACCGGCTGATCGCGCTGATCGCGACCTGGTACGTCGAGGCCGGCAAGTATGACGTGATGCCCGTCGACGGCAGCGGAGTCGCGCGCATGGCGGGCGAGAAACCGCTGATCGCCGCGCCGCGGGACCGGTTCATCTACTACCCGGACACGCAGTCGGTTCCGTTCTTCGCCGGGGCGCGGGTGCTCAACCGCCCGCACAGCATCACCGCGGATGTCGAGATCCCAGAGGAGGGGGCCGAGGGCGTGCTGCTCGCCCAAGGAACCTCCGCCGGCGGCTTCACGCTCTATGTCAGGGACAGCCGGCTGCGCTACACCCACAACTGGGTCGGGCGCGAGCTGCTGCATCTCGCCTCCGATGTCAAGTTGACCGCGGGCAGACACGAGCTGCGGTACGAGTTCGAACCGACCGGCCAACCCGACCCTGCGAAAGGCCACGGCACGCCCGGCCACTTCCAGCTCTACATCGACGGCCAGCTCGCCGGCGACATGGACGTCGCCTACACAACACCGTTCGCGTTCAACCCCGGCGGCTTGACCTGCGGCGCTGACCCGGGATCAACGGTGACCGACGACTACAAGGCACCGTTCCGGTTCACCGGCACGCTGCACACAGTCACCGTCGACCTCAGCGGCGAGCTGATCCACGATCCCGAAGCAGAGCTCAAGCTGCACATGGCGCGCCAATAGAACGGGGTCAGCAGATCGAGCGCCGCCCCGGCTACGCCGGAGCTGGTCTCGCCTTCGCTTGCGCGCCGGGCTGCACGGCCGGGATACCCCGAGTGAACGGGAGCGCGACGAGCGCCAGGAGCGCGAGGATGGCCTCCGCGGCGCGCAGTCCGTCGATCTGGCTCTTCTCGTTCTCCTTGACGATCTCGTTGGCCGTCGCCGTGGGGACGTTTGCCTTCTCCAGCGCTTTCTTGGCGTCGGCCTCGGACATGAACGGCACACCGCCGGCGAGCTCGGTTTGTGCCTGCGTAACGACGCTGTCGGGAACGTTGGGGTTGTTCTGGATGCCGGTGAAGAACGACGCGGTCATCGCGGAGATGAGCACTGCGCCGGCGAGCGCGGTGCCGATCGACGCGCCGAGTTGGGTGCCGGTGTTCTGAAGTCCGCCGACCTCGCCGCTCTTTTCGTCGGGCACCGATGACACCGTGACGGCGCCGAGTTGGGAGGCCATCATGCCGAGCCCCGCGCCGGCGAGGAGCAGCGGCCAGGTGACGACCTCCGGGCCGACGCCGACGTCAAGCAAGCCGACCAGCAGCACGAGGCCGGCGAACAGCATCAGGAACCCGAGGCGGACAATTCGCCGCGGTGACGCATCGGGGCGCACCTTCGGAACGCCGACGGCGAACAACAGCAACGACAGCGAGAGCGGTAGTAGCCGGACGCCGGTCTCGACCGCCGAGATCCCAAGCGCGACCGAGAGGAACAGCGGGACCGTGAAGAAGATGCCCGCCTGGATCAGGAACATGAACAGGAACGACATGACCCCGTTGCGCAGTTGAAGGTTGCGCAGCATGCCCGGGTCGATCAGCGCGCCATCGCCGCGGTTCACGCGCCGGTTCTCCCACCACACGAACAGGACCAGCACCAGGGCGCCGGCGAACACGAGCCAGATCACCGGGGAGAGCCCGAACCACTGGGGAGCGTCCGGCTTCGGTTGCACGAGGCCCCACGTTCCCGCCTTCAGGATGCCGAGCACGATCGCACCGAGCCCGAGCGCGGACAGACCCGTGCCCACCAGATCGAGCCGGGCCCCTTCCTCCGCCGGAGTGTCATTCATGCGCCGAGTCAGCAAGAGGATGCCCAGCACGATGAGAACCTCCCCGGCGAACACCCATCGCCACGAGGCGTAGCTTGTGAACAGGCCGCCGACCAGCGGTCCCAGCGCCGCTGCGATCGCGCCCGCGGCGGCGACGAGCCCATAGGCGCGCGGACGGTCGGGCTTCGCGAAGTTCGACGCGACCAACGCCACAATCGCCGGCATGATCAACACCGCCCCCAACCCCTCAAGGCCGGACCAGCCGATCATCAGCACGGTCAGGTTCTGTGACAGGGCGGTGGTGAGCGACCCGCAGGCATAGATGATGCAGCCGATCGCAAACGCCCGTTTGCGGCCGATCATCTGACCGATCTTTCCGCCGGTGATCATCAGCGACGCCATCACCAGGGTGTAGAGCGTGATCGCGGTCTGGATCCCGGTCACGGTCGTTCCAAGGTCCTTGGCGACCGTCGCGATCGCTGTGTTCATGACGGTCGTGTCCAGCGCCATGACGAACTGCCCCGCGGCCAGGGTGACCAGGACGATCTTCGCCGCGCCGGCCGCCTTTACGGCTCCCGAGCCGACCGCCGACGCTCCGGCCGACCCGCCAACCTGCGCGTGGGAACTCATCCGCGCAACGCCGATAGCGCCGTCGATGGCATTGACCAATCGTCGTCGTGCATCAGCAGACCGCCATCCGGATTTGACCGTACCAGACCTCCGGCGAACCACGGACCTGTCACCACGCCGCCCCCCCGGGTGGCTCGGCACCCTCGATGCCGTTCTCAGGCCTGGAGCACACTGTTGAGCAGAGGCGCGGGCACGATTTCGACGATCGGTGCATGTTCGGCTCCGTACCAGGCCCGCAGGGTCGGGTTGATCGCGTCACCGCCGATCTCGGCGTGAGGCTCGGGGGGCGGATCGGTCATCGCCGCGGCGGGCCAGTTCGTATGCGTCGTCTCGGACACGGCGCGTTGGAGTGAGGTGAGCGCGGCGCGGGTGACCTCGAGCAGGCGCTGGCGGCCGGGCTGGGCCGAGCCGACGATCCAGCCCATGTCGATCCGGTAATCCTCCTCGGATCGGGAGTCGGGGACCCTGAGGCGACAGCCGTCGACACGGCCACCGCCGTAGATGGTCCACCCCGGCGGCAGCCATTCGCGGAACTGGTTCGTGAGGATTCGGATCAGGAGGTCGAACATGATCGCCTCCTCGCGAACCCCGCTCGCGGGCCTCTCATCTCCGGGCAGGGCCTCGACGAGCGCACGGCCGAGACGACCGAGAACGGGCACGGTCCCCATCACCCCGCTGCCGATGATGCGCTCAGCCGTGCGGTCATCCGCGTCCAAGGTGGCCAAGAGGAGGTGCCCGGTACCGATCTGGGCGTGGCGGCCACGGTAGGCGTATGTGAGCGCGCCCTCGGCCACGATCGAGCGCGTCGCCTCGGAGAAGATGCCGGTCGCCTGATGTGCCGGCGGCGGCCCGTACAACCGTGCCCGCTCCATCGCCTCGCCCAAGGCGTTCGTGTCGCCGAGCGCCAACTCAGCCCCCGCGACCTGCGCCGCGGTGCTTTCCGGCACATGCAGGCAGCCGAGCAGCAGATGGAAGGGCTCGACACCGTCATGCTCCAACAACGCGGCGGTTTCGATCGCCGCCCGCACCGCCCGCCGCGCCTCCGCGGTGTAGCGCTCGAACACCGGCGGGACGGGCCCGGGTCGCGGAGGGCTCCTGCGCTCCGCGACCTGCAGCAGATACGCCTTGAGCTGGGCATCGCTGATGGACGGGCGGCGGTGCCCGGAGACGCCGTCGACCCATCCCTCGGCGTCCTCAATGCCGACGGCCTCGAGGATCCCCGCCACCGGGCCGGCGTGATCCGCCGCCAGGGCCAGCAGGACATGCTCGCTGCTCGGACCCAACACACCACGCTCAGCCGCGACATCAACGGCACGAACCAGCGCCGCCTCTGTCGCGGCTGACCGCGGCACCCGCCCCAGCACCAGCTCATCACCGATGCCGCTCGCGCTCACGATCGCCGCAAACACATCGCTCCCCGTGATCCCTCGCCTCTCACATAAAGAACGAACATTCCCGTGCCGGGTCAGGGCCAAGAGCACGTGCTCAGGTTCAACGAGCGACTGACCCAGCATCCGCGCCTCATCCTCGGCCAGCAGAATCAGGTTGTACGCCTGATCGGTGAACGCCGCCAACACGACCACATCCTCCCACCGAGCTCAGCCAGCTTGTCGCGGCGGGGACGCGCGACGGCTCAGACCGGGTTCGTGCGTGAGGCGGCTCCGTCGAGCGGCAGCCAGACGTGGAACACCGTTCGCCCAGGTCGCGACTCGAACTCGATCGAGCCCCCGAGCCGCTCCGTGATGATCCGGCGGGAGGTGTCGAGCCCGAGGCCGGTGCCCTCCCCCACGTCCTTGGTCGTGAAGAACGGATCGAAGATCCGGGGCCGGAACTCCTGCGGGATCCCCGGACCGTCATCGACGATGTCAATCCGCGCGCACGCCCCGTCGCGCACGGTGTCGATCTCGATCGTTCCCGTCTCCCCGACGGCCTCGATCGCATTGGCGAGCAGATTCGTCCACACCTGGTTGAGCTCGGAGCCGCGCAGCGTCAGCTTCGGCAGCGACCGGTCGTACTGGCGGCGAAGCTCGATCGAGGTGTGCTTCAACTTGTGCCCGAGAACGAGGAGCGTCGTCTCGAGCCCTTCATGAATATCGGTCTCGACGAGCTCGCCGCGGTCCATGAAGGCGTAGGACTTGATCGCCTTGACGAGCTTGCCCATGCGGTCGGTCGACTCGGCAATCTCGCTTGCGAGGCCACGGGCGGTGAGTGACGCGGCGATCCAGGCGATGGCCGGGTTCGCCGCCGGCCCGGCGGTGTCGGCGAGCCGCTTGACCCATGCTGCGTCGACCCGGGCAGCGGCGAGCGGCTCGCTCAACCGCCACGGCTCGGGCACGCCCAGCGCCGACAGGGCGTCCTGGAGCGCATCCTCCGCGTCCGCGGCATCGAGCGCGGACAACGCAGCGTCCTGTGACTCGGCGCGGTCGATCGCCTCGCGCTGCATCGCCACGAGCTCCCCCGCCTGCTCGCGCTCGATCCCCGACTCGACGAACAGGCCGATCGTGGAGGCGAGCACGTCGAGCGCCTCGGCGAGATCGGCCGCGGCTCGCCGGGCCGCGGCCGCAGGGTTGTTCAGCTCGTGCGCGAGTCCGGCTGCCATCGTGCCGAGCGACGCCAGCCGCTCGCGATTCTGCTCGCGTGACGCCGTCCGCGCCGAGACGGTCCGGACGGCGCGCATGACGCGGCGGTGAACCGACCGCTGGGTCAAGGCCAGCGCCGTGAAATCCTGGGGAGCGATGACGGCGAGGCGGACATCGGTGACGGCCCGCATCTCCCCGGCAAAGCCCGTTTCGGTCATCGCCGTGATCGCGCCCATCCACGTCGGCGCCACCTGACGCGTGACCGGCTCGAGCCGACCTGACTCGAACACGAGACCCTGGATCACGCCACTGAGCAGCAGGAACACTCCGGCGTCGGCATCCCTCGCCTCGGCCACAACGGCGTCGGCGGGCAGGTTCCGAATCACTGCGATCGGCTGCCACAGCGCCAGTTCCGCGTCGTCGAGCTCATCGAACAGGTCGATCCGGCGCAGATCCTCCAGCGTCACGTGCTCCGGCTCGGTCATGCGCTCGCCAGGTACTCGTGGATGAGCGACACGCTCATCGATCCTTCTCCGACGGCGCTCGCCACCCGCTTGATCGAACGCGTCCTCACGTCACCTGCGACGAACACGCCGGGAACGCTCGTCTCGAGCGCGTACGGGTCCCGGGGCAGCGGCCAGCCATGATCGCGAACGTCCGGGCCGGCAAGGATGAAGCCGCGCTCGTCGCGCGCGACCACCCCCGCGAGCCAGTCGGTGCGCGGCGCGGCGCCGATGAACACGAAGCAGGCGTCCGCCTCCTCCACCGTTTCCGTTCCATCGGCAGCCCGGATCCGCAGCGCGCGCAGATGACCGTTCGTGCCCTCGGCGGCGAGCGCCTCCGCGCCTGTGCGGACCTCGACGTTCGGCAGGGCCGCGATCTGCTCGATCAGGTAGTGCGACATCGACTTTGCGAGCGAGTCGGCGCGGACGAGCATCGTCACCCGTCCGGCATACCCGCTGAAGTACACGGCCGCCTGGCCGGCCGAATTGGCGCCGCCGATGACGACGACGTGCTGGTCCGCGCACGCGCGCGCCTCGGTCAGGGCCGCTCCGTAGTAGATGCCGGCGCCCGTGAGCTCCGCGAAGCCGGGGGCGCCCAGTTTCCGATATGACACACCGGACGCAACGAGCACGGTGTTCGCGCTCAGCACACCTCCGTTGCTCAGGCGGACGAGCCGCGCCGCACCCTCGACGTCAAGCGTGACCGCCTCCTGCACGGTCAGGAGCTCCGCGCCGAGTCGGCGCGCCTGGTCGGTCGCTCGTCGCGCAAGATCGGAGCCACTCAGGCCAACCGGGAAGCCGAGGTAGTTCTCAATCCGGCTTGACTGCCCCGCTTGGCCGCCGGGCGCCTCGCGCTCGACCATCACCGTCCGCAATCCCTCGGACGCCCCGTAGACGGCGGCGGCGAGGCCCGCCGGGCCGCCGCCGACGATGACCAGGTCGTAGTGGTCACCGTCCGGCTGCGTGGAGATCCCGAGACGTTCCGCGAGTTCGAGCAGCGTCGGGCGCTCGAGGATCGAACCGTCCTCCAGCAGCGCGACGGGCAGCCGCTCCGCGTCCACGCCGGCGACCGTGAGCAGCTCTCGCGCCTCGCCGTCGCGCTCGACGTCGAGCCAGCGCGCCGGCACCCGATTCCGCGCGAGGAAGTCCCGCACATCGTGGGACTGCTTGGAAAACCGGTGCCCGATGACGCGCACGCCGCCCGACTCGAGCGCCGCGCCGGCCTCCCACGTCGTGAGCAGGTCCTCGAGCACCGGGAGGAGCTGCTCCTCCGGTGGATCCCAGGGCTTGAGCAGGTAGTAGTCGAGCGAGACCTCGTTGATCGCCTGGATCGCCGCCTCGGTATCGGCGTAGGCCGTGAGCAGGACCCGCTTGGCCTCCGGGACGAGCTCCCGGGCCTGCACGAGGTAGTCGGTTCCGGACAGCCCGGGCATGCGCTGGTCGGCGATCAGCAACGCCACCTGCTCGCCGCGGGCGCGAACCTGCCTCAGCAGCTCGAGTCCGTCGGCCCCCGACGCGGCCCGCATCACGCGGTAGCGCTCCCCGAAGCCGCGCCGCAGATCCCGCGCCACTGCGGCGAGCACCGCAGGTTCGTCGTCGACGGCCACGATCGCCGGACGCCGGTGCTCGGCCTGACCGTCGGGGCGATCGGCCTGACCGTCGGGGCGATCGGCCTGACCGTCGGGGCGATCGGCCTGACCGTCGGGGCGATCGGTCTGATCTCCGGGCGCTTCGATCACGGAGGAGATGCTACGGCGTGCCGACGAGGGGGAGGTGCGCACGCCGCCGCGCCCCTCCCCCATCCGCGATCACGTCGCGATGAACGACCCGAACACGGTGCAGAGCTGTCGCCCAACGAGTGTCGTGCTGTTGTCAAAGGCGATGTTCACCGTGACGACCTGTCCGGACAACGTCTCGAACAACACGGACCCTGTCGAGTCGAAGTCGTTGGCGCCCGGCGACAGCTGAATGCCCTTGGTCTTGTTCGTGAACGACGTGTTCTTCTGGACGTGCAAGCGGCCGGCTCCGTCGAACACCCGAGTGAAGATGTCGGCAGCCGGAGCACGTGAGAACGCGAACACGATCGGCGAGCCGTTGGCGCTGCACCGCGCGTTGATGGCGAGCGAGTCGATGTTGACGACGGTCACGGTCTTGGAATTCGGCTTGCCGATGAACGAGAACGTCCTCGTGACCGCGGTCGTGTTCGCAGCCACAGCGGTCTCGGCACCGACCGCGGTGACGGCGGTGACGGTCAGCAAGGCGGTTGTAAGGCGTCGGAGACTGATGGTTCGCTTCATCGTCTGTCCTTTCTTGTGGCTCGCCACGGTCGTTCTACGGCCGCGCCGCCCCGCCTCACGACGCGCTGCTTGTCATTGGATCCCCACCCCGTCGGTCGGATGCTATGTGCTCACGCCGACCGCACGGCCTCACGCTACCGGGTTCAATTGCGCGTGTGGCCTGGCTTGACCCCGCGGAGCTCCGGATCGGGCTCGGGTGTCTGCGTCTTCCCGCGGACGACCGGGGCCTGCGGGAGACGATCGCGGCAGCGGTGCGCGGTGGCATCACCGTGTTTGACACCGCGCACGCGTACGGCACGCACCCCGGGGAGAGCGAACGCTCCCTCGCCCGCGCGTTGCGCAGCGCCGATCGGCTGGGGCGCGCCCGGATTGTGAGCAAGGGCGGTATGAGCCGTCCCGGCGGCGCGTGGGTGCCGGACGGTCGCGCCAAGGCGATCGCCGCGGACTGTGAGGCCAGCCTGGCGGCGCTTGATGGTCGGCCGATGGATCTCTACCTGTTGCACTCGCCGGACCCCCGGACCCCGTGGCGAACGTCGGTGCGAGCGCTGGCGCGCCTCGTCGAGCACGGACTCGTGCCGCGCGTCGGCGTGGCGAACGTCAACCGGACGCAACTCGACGAGGCACTTGCGCTCGCACCGATCGCGGCGGTCCAGGTCGCCCTCGGCCCCCTCGATGACCGTGCGATCCGCGGCGGCGTGCTCGACCGCTGCAGCGAGATCGGCGTGCCGGTGATCGCCCATTCGCCGCTCGGCGGCCCGCGCCGCGCGCACACGCTGAAGCGCCGTCCCGCGTTGACCGAGGTGGCGAAACGGCGCGGCGCCACGCCGGCCGAAGTCGCGCTCGCGTGGCTGCTCTCGCTGTCGCCGGCGGTGGTGGCCATTCCCGGAGCGGGTCGCCCGGAGAGCGCACGCTCCTCGGCCCGGGCGGCCACGCTCGAGCTCGACATGGACGACCGCGCGATCCTGGCGGAAGCATTCGGCGGCGCACGGCCTCGCGCCCGTCGCCCGGTGGGCCGCAGTCCGGACGACGGCGAGGTCGTCATCGTGATGGGGATCCCCGGCGCCGGCAAGAGCCGCGTCGCCGCCGGCTACACCGACCGCGGCTACTCGCGCCTGAACCGTGACGAGCGCGGTGGCTCGCTGCGGGGCCTGGCGGCCGAATTGAGCGATCGGCTCGCCGCCGGGATCCGTCACGCCGTGCTCGATAACACCTACCTGACCCGTGAGGCCCGAAGCCGCGTCATCGATACCGCGGCCCGGCATTCCCTCGCAGCGCGCTGCGTGTTGGCCGACACGCCGCTCGCACAGGCGCAGGTCAACCTTGTCTTGCGGTTGCTCGAGCGGTTCGACGCGCTGCCCACGCCCGAGCAGATCCGCGGCGCGGCGAAGCGGGAGCCGTGGCTGATGCTGCCGACCTCCCAGATGCGGGCGCTGCGTGAACTCGAGCCGCCGTCAGCGGACGAGGGCTTCGCGGCAGTGCAGCGGCTGCCGTTCACGCGCGCCCCGGCCGCCGATGGCGCGGTCCCGGGTGTGCTGGTGGCAGCGGCCGCCGTGACGCATGCCGGTTTCGCGACGGCGCTCGCCGACGCACACCCTGCCGCGCCGCATCTCCTGTTCGACTGGGTCCCGGACGGCGATGCCGACAGCCTGCGCGACGCAGCCGCCCACGTCAGGCGCGTCGTCACGGGGCCGCTCGACGTCGCCGTCTGTCCCCACGCCGGCGGCCCACCGCGCTGCTGGTGTCGCCCGCCGCTACCCGGCCTGCCGCTTGCGTTCGCGCACGCCCACTCGGTCGATCTGGCTCAGGCGACGCTCATCGGGTGCACGCCCGCACACCGCACACTCGCCGGGACACTCGGCGCCCGCTACGCGGCGACGTGATCGCCACCGGAGCCGTGCGTCGTGGCTCCGCATAAGCTGTGGCGGCCGCGGGAAGCAAACCGGCTGCCGTGGCGTCCCGGGTAAAGAGTGACCATCGACGCCTCCCGTACCAGCTCCCCGATCGCCGTCACCGCGCCGGTCCCGGCTCCGATCTCCGACGTCTTTGCGTTCCTCACCGATCCTGAGAATCATCGGCGCCTCGCCGGCCGCCGGCTCGACGTTCTCGACGTGCACGACGGCGAGGAGCTCCGCGGCGGCTCGATGCTGATCCGCGGACCGTTGCTCATCCGCCGCCGCGCCGACACACGCGTGGCGTCGATCAGCGAACCGCACCTGATCACAGGTGTCGCGCGGCTCGGACCCCACACCCGGGCGATCGTGCGCTGGGACCTTGATCAGCACTCACCGGGATGTACCCGGGTCATGCTCACCGCCGACCCGTGCTCCCTGTCCCGTGCCGATCAGGCGCTGCTGCGGCTCGGTGGCGCCCGCTGGATCAGGACGCTGCTCGCAGACACGATCGCCCGGCTTGCCGCACTGGTGGCGCAATCGCCGGCGGTTGCACCCGCTTGAGGGGGGTCAGCGGTCGCGGAACCGCGCCCAGATATCGCCGAGGGCGATCTGGTCGGTTGCGGTGAGATGCTCCAAGAAGAACCGCCGGATGCCGTCATGGTGGGTCGCACGGGCACCCGCAATCTTCTCCCGCCCGCAATCCGTCAGCTGTGCGTAGAGGCCGCGACCGTCCGTGCTCGCTGCGCACCGAGTCACGTACCCCTGCTCGGCCAGACGATCGACGAGCCGCGTGCAGCCGCTGCGGCTGAGCAGCACGCGATCGGCGATCTCGGACATCCGCATCCGGTGCTCGGGCGCATCGTCGAGAAACATCAGAACCTCGTAGGCGGACAGCGAGAGGCCGTGCTCCGCGTGCATCTGCGCGTCGAGCTGCTGCGTGACGCGCGCGTGCGCTTCAAGCATCCCGCGCCAGGCAGCGAGCTCGTGGGCGGTCAGTGCGGATGGTTGCGTCCTCGACACGATGGCGATGGGCTGGCCGGTACGTCGTTCGGTGCGGCCAGCCGACCGGAGAACCCTACGCGGAGTGCTTGACGGCCGAGATGTCAAGGGCAAGCTTGACCTTGTCGGCGACGAGCATGTTGCCGCTGCCGAGCGCCTGGTTGAACTTCATCCCGTAGTCGCCGCGCGAGAGCTCGCCAGTGACCTCGAGCCCCACACGCTCGTTGCCCCACGGATCGGTGTCCGTGCCCTGAAGCTCGGCGAACAGAACGACGTCGTTGGTGATGCCGTGGATCGTCAGCGTGCCGGCGATCCGGTACGTGTCGTCGTCGACCTCCTCGACCGACGTCGACTCGAACCGCAGCTCCGGATGCTGAGCGACATCGAAGAAGTCAGGTGAGCGCAGGTGCTCGTCGCGCTGCGGCTCGTTCGTGTTGACCGACGCGGCCTGCACGGTGCCGAAAATCCGGGCGCTCGCGGGGTCGTCGCCGATCTTGAGCGCGCCTTCGAACTCGGTGAACTCCCCGCGGACCGTCGCGATTCCCATGTGCTTGACGGCAAAGCCGACCGTCGAATGGGCGGGATCGACGTTCCAGGTGCCGGTCGGGATCGCTGTGGTATTTGAAGTGGTAACGCTCATGGCATTCGTTCCTTGGGAGACGGAGAACCTCTGCGGTGATCCTCCGAAGAATTTGATTGTGCCCGCAACAATATCACGCGACTGTTGTGCTGTCAACCATCTTCCCAGAGGATGCGCCATGCGGCAGCAAGGGCGGGGCTTTCGGGAACGGCATCTCCTGGCGGAGTGTGCCGCGCCGGGCCAGAGTAGTTGCCAACACAATCATCTACCTACTATAGTTGTGCCTACAACTAACTGCGCGGGCCCGGCCCGTGAGAGCGCGAGGAGACACGATGAAGCTCGATGGCATGCACCACCTGACGATGATCACCGGCGACGCGACGCGGAACGTCACGTTCTACGCCGATGTCCTCGGCCTTCGGCTGGTGAAGAAGACGGTCAACTTCGACGCCCCCGATGCCTACCACCTCTACTTCGGGGACGAGCAGGGTTCGCCCGGCTCGATCCTGACCTGGTTCGAGTTCGCTGGCGCCCGGCGAGGACGAGCCGGCGCGGGCATGATCCACACGATCCAGCTCGGTGTCCCGAGCGAGGCATCCCTCGACTTCTGGGCCGACCGGCTCACCGCGAAGGGATACGAGAGCGAACGGACCGAGCGGGCACTCAGCTTTGAGGACTACGACGGCCTCCAGCTCGCGCTCGTCGTCGCGGACGACGGAAATCCGCCGTTGCGGGCGGCACATCCCGAGGTGCCCGCTGACCACGCGATCGTCGGCGTGGAGGGCGCGCGTGCGTACATCGCGCGCGGCCGAGATGCCGACCGCGCCCTGCTCACCGACACGCTCGGGTTCACCGAGCTCGAGGACGGCAGGTATCGCCTGGACGGCGACACGCGCCACTTCCACTGGACCTACGACGAGACGGGCGACGGCGGCATTCAGGGTGCGGGAACCGTGCATCACATTGCCTGGCACTCGCGGGACGAGGACCATGTCACCTGGCAGCAGCGCGTCGCCGGCGCGGGCATGCACGTCACGCCGGTGATCGACCGCGACTACTTCCTCTCGATCTACTTCCGCCAGCCCCAGGGCATCCTGTTCGAGATCGCGACCACGTCGCCCGGGTTCGCCGTCGACGAGGCCCCGGAGCATCTCGGCGAGGAGCTGCGTCTGCCGGCCCAGCACGAGCACCTGCGCCCCCGGCTCGAGCGCTCCCTCACTCCGTTGACCAATCCCCGCGCGACGGCGCGCCAGGAGGTCTAGAGCGATGAGCCTCATCTATCGCGAGCGGCCGGCGAACGGAGAACCCGCCGGGCTGCTCGTCCTCCACCACGGGCGGGGCGCCGATGAGCATGACCTGCTCGGTCTCGCCGACGTCCTTGACCCGGGCCGCCGGCTCCATGTCGTCACCCCCCGGGCGCCGCTCACGCTGCCCGGCTGGCCGGGGTATCACTGGTACACGGTCCCGCGCGTGGGCTACCCCGACCACGACACCTTCCACGCCGCCGACAGACAGCTCGCCGCGTTCCACGACGAGACGTGGCAGCGGACCGGCATCACCCCGGAGCAGACCGTGTTCGGCGGATTCTCGATGGGGTCCGTGATGAGCTACGCCCTCGGGCTCGCCGGTGACCGGCCGGTCCCGGCGGGGATCCTCGCGTTCTCCGGTTTCATCCCCACCGTCGACGGATGGCAGCCTGACCTGGAGACGCGCAGGGACCTGCCGGTGTTCATCGGCCACGGTCGGCAGGACCCGGTCATGGAGGTCGGCTTCGCCCGCCGAGCGCGCGCCTTGCTCGAGGCCGGTGGATTGTCGGTGACCTACCTCGAGTCCGACGCCGCTCACCACATCGACCCAGCCCACGTCCCCGCCGCGAGCAGCTGGCTCACGACGGTGGTCGGCGAGGCTGCCGGGTCGAGGAAAGGCGCCGCGCGATAAGCGCCACCGTCCGATACTGGTTCTACGTGGGGTTGATGCTGCCGATCTTGGTCGCGGTCAAGTGATCGTTCGAGAACGGCGTCAGGAGGCCGTCGGAGTCAGCGGTGCAGTCGACCTCGATCACCCCGCCCGGGAAGTTCGCGAATACGCCCTGCATCGCGATCGGGCCGTAGGTGAACTCCGGCCAGCGCAGCTGCGTGAAGTCCACTGCCCCTGAGGTTGTTCCCGCCTTGCGCAGCAGACAGTCCGCCGTCAGGTCGGCCCCCGCCTGCAATACCGGCGGGTTGACGTTCATCTTCACCTGCACCGCGTAGCTTCCCGGCGGAACCGTGACCGAGAGCACGGTTGCCCGATCGAGTTGTCCCGGAACCTCGACGACGTCCGCCGAGGCGGTGTAGACCGTCGGATCGCTCGTCGGCCCGGCCGGTCCCTGCAGTCCCTGCAGCCCCTGCAGCCCCTGCAGCCCCTGCGGGCCCCGGGGACCAGCGCTCCCGGTGAAACCGGTGGGACCCTGCGCGCCGGTGGCGCCGGTGTCGCCCTTCGGCCCCTGCGGTCCCTGCGTTCCCTGCAGGCCGGTCAGACCTCGGCTCCCGGTGGCTCCACGGTCGCCCTTGGGACCGCGCGGACCGCGGAGGCCCCGTGGACCGCGCGGTCCCGTCTGCTCGAAGCTGACCGGAGTCTCGTCGCCCGCACAATGCTGCTTGAGCCCGCCGCCTTTCGCGCTCGGGTCGATGACCCGAAGCGCGCCGGTGCTGTCGTAGCAAGCGTGGATGACGCCGTTGCCGCCGGGGATCGCCGCAAGTGCCACGACCCCGCCGCCCCCGAGCAGGACGGCCACGCCGGCGGCGGCGAGAGCCATCGGCGGAATCCTCGAAATAACCCCCATGAGAGTGCTCACCAATCGTTCGGGATTGAGGATGAGAGCCCAACTCATCCCAAGAGGGTTCGAACCCTATCTTCCGACATCCGCGTGCGCAATCGCATCTCGCACGTCCCTCGCCCCGGCGAGCCCGTCCTCGCCTCAGCGTCTGCCGACGAGCCGGTAGCGGTAGATCACGTGATCGCGGGAGTCGATCGGGTTATCCGGCGTGAGCTCGCCCCGAGCCACGCGCTCGAACCCGGCGCCCTCGAGCGCCCGCCACGATCGCCGGTTGCCGACCGAGACGGGCGTGACGACGTCGCGCGCATCGGGGTTCCGGCTCCACCCCTGTTCGACGAATGCCGCGATCATCCGGGCTCCATCCCGTGGCCCCGCACCGCGGGCTCGCCGATCAGGTAGTCGATGCTGAGCGCCCCGGCCGGCACGGGCCACACCATCGCCAGCTCCGCAGCGTACTCCGGGTTGTCGTCGATCCGGTAGCGCTGGATGAGTCCGAACGGCACGCCGTCGACGAGCGCGACGCACACCTCAGCCGGGTCCTCGCCGTCGATGCTCGGACCGAAGTCCCGTGCCAACGCTTCTGGACGCGGATCGTGGTTCCACCAACGGGCCACGAGCGGCTCCACCAGCCACCGGGCCAGCATCGTGAAATCACGTCGCTCCAATGGCCGGAACGTCACCACCATGGAGTCTGTGTCGCCAAATGCTTCCCGCGGGCCCGACATCGACGGCGGTATCAACGGTCGCGCGCCCAGCAGCTCGGTCAAGTGACGAGCGCGCCCGGCCCGTCGTGCACAATGCTCAGGACGATGTTCGGGGCGACGCGGAGTTCCCAACGCAGGGCGTGCGCGCTGGCGCTCATACTCCTCGGCGCCAGCCTCGCGGCGGCGCCGACCGGCGCGAGCGCTGCGCCCCTCCCCGGGCTTCGCGTCTCCGGCGCTCGCCTCCTTGACAGCCAGGGCGCCCAGGTCGCCCTCCGGGGGATCAACCGTTCAGGGACCGAGTATGCGTGCGTACAGGGCTTCGGCATCTTCGACGGACCGGTCGACGACGCCTCGGTCCAGGCGATCGCGTCGTGGCATGCGAACTTCGTCCGTCTGCTGCTCAACGAGGATTGCTGGCTCGGGATCAACGGTGTCAAGCGTGCGTTCAGCGGCGACCGCTACCGCCAGGCGATCGTCAAATATGTCGGTCTCCTTCACCGGCGCGGCATCTACGCCGAGCTGTCGCTCGCCTGGGGCGCACCCGGACGGATGCGTGCGACCTCACAGCCTCGCGCCCCGGACGCCGATCACTCGCCGGCGATGTGGGCGAGCATGGCGCGAACGTTTCGCGGCGATCCGGACGTCGTGCTCGCGCCATGGGGCGAGCCGGTGGTCACCCCCGGGTGTCTGTTGCGCGGCGGCAGCCCGTGCCCGCGCCCGAACGGAACGGCCGCGCTGCGCTATCGCACCGCCGGGATGCAGCAGGCCGTCAACGTCATGCGGGCGGCCGGGTACCGGGGGCCGATCGCCATCCCCGGCATCAACTATGCGAACGACATGTCCCACTGGCTCGCGTTTGAGCCACGTGATCCGCGGCATCAACTCATCGCCGAGGCCCACGTCTATGGCAAGAACGCGTGTAGCTCCGACTCATGCTTCGACGCGACGATGGCGCCGGTCGCGCGCCGCGTGCCGCTCATCTTCGGCGAGACCGGCGAGACGTACGACGCGTCGAGCTGCGATTCGACCAACATCTCGACGTTCCTCAGCTGGGCGGACGATCACAACGTCGGCTATGCCGCATGGACGTGGAACGCGTGGGGCAATTGCCACTCGCTCATCAGCGACTACCAAGGCGATCCTGCGAGTACGTACGGAGCGTTCGTCAAGGACTACTACGCGGGTTTCGCCGGCGGGTGACGCAGTCCACCCCTAGGGTGTCTGGGCAGGCGGCCGCCTGTCGGTGACGATACCGAGCGTGATGTACGCACGCTCGACAACAGGCAGCGCGGAAGGCAAACCCGCGTCCCACCGAAACGGACCAGTAGCCGAAAGCTCCCGGGCGGCCACGTCCCGGCCGGAGGGATCGACGCGCGGAGGAGCGCTGACGGCGCGAACTCGCGTTGCCTGTTTTCAGCGATCGGACCGCTCACGAGTCATCGCGACGATCCACTGGCGCTGAGCAAGTCCGCCAGCCGATCGCGTCGGAGCGGTCTGGCACCGGACCGCGGGCTCTCTGCCTACAGGGTCGAGATCCCGTGAAGCGCCGCGAGCATCCCGACGGCGACGAGCACGAGACCGACCAGCGCGACCACCCACCGCAACGCGTCGCTTCGCGACGCCGATTCCGCGGCCGGCGCCGGTGTACCTGACGCCGGGGTACCGGACGCGGGGCGGGACGGCCCGGGCGCCGAGGCCGGGCCCGCCGCCGCGAGCGCAGCAGGCGAGAGGCCTTCCCGCACGAACGAGGCCTCCCCGGTCGCGACGACCGACCATGGCGCAGCGCGGCGCATCCCGCCGGCCGCCACCAGCGCCGCCTGACCGAGGTCCCCGGCGGATGGATACCGATCTGCCGGATCCTTCGCCATCGCCCGGCGGATGACGTCGTCAAATGCCTGCGGCAGGTCACCTCGCGCAGCCAGCACGGACGGCGGGGGCGCATCGATGCGGGCGAGCAGCCCCGCCTCGGCCGCCGACCGCTCGAACGGCTCCATCCCGGTGAGCGCTTCAAACAAGACGCAGCCGAGCGCATAGATGTCCGTCCGGGCATCGACCCGATGACCGAGAAGCTGCTCCGGTGCGATGTAGTCCACGCGGGCGATCACCGTCCCATGACGGGTGAGCGCGTCGATCGTCGACTCGGGCTTGGCGAGGCCGAAGTCGGTGAGATACGCATGGTCTCGACGGCCGAGCAGCACGTTGGACGGCTTGACGTCGCGGTGAAGGATCCCGTGGGCGTGAGCCGCGTCGAGGGCGGCGGCAACCTGCGCGACGATGCGCGTCGCGCGCAGCGGTTCGAGCGCACCGTCGGAGTCGATCACGGCGCGGAGATCGACGCCGTCGACAAGGCGCATCATGATGTACAGCACGCCCTGCTCCTCGCCCGCGTCGAAGATCGGGATGACGTTCTGATGATCGATCGCAGCGGCGCTGCGCGACTCGCGCCGGAAGCGCTCGCGCATCCGCACATCCCTCGAGCGGCCCGGGAGGATCAGTTTCAGCGCCACCTCGCGCTGGAGCGCGAGCTCCTCGGCCCGGTAGACGACGCCCATGTCGCCGTGGCCGATGATCCCATCGACACGGCAGCCCGCGAACAGGGACCCGGGCGGGAGGTTTGCGACGAGCTCCGCGGTGGGAACGGCCGGCGGCCGCGGCGGGACGGGCGCCGCCGCCGGCCGAGCGACGGGGGCAGGCGGCGGCTCCGGCGCGCGCGGCGGGGGCGCTACCGGCTCTGGCGCGCGCGGCGGGGGCGGCGGGGGCGCTACCGGCTCCGGCGCGCGCGGCGGGGGCGGCGGGGGCGCTACCGGCTCCGGCGCGCGCGGCAGTGCTGGCGCTACCGGCTCCGGCACCGACGAGCGACCAGCGTCGATCACGTCCAGTGTCGTCTCGCCGACGCGCACGGAGTCCCCGATGGTCAGCACCACCCGTCCACCGACCGGCTGCTCATTGACGAACGTCCCGTTCGCCGACCCGAGGTCCTCGACCGTCAGCCGCCCGGTCTCATCGCGCGTGATCCGTGCGTGGCGGCGCGACAGCTTGCCGTCGTCGGCAAACCGTCCCTCGCCGTCCACGGCGCGTCCGAGGACGAGCTCGTCGACGACGCTGAGCCGTCGCCCTGCCGCCGGCCCGCCGGCGACGACGAGCGCCTGGGCTGTCTGCTCCTCGGGCGGGCGGTCGACGATCGTCCCGGGCACGACCGCGGGCGCAGCCGGTTCGGAGCGCTTCGGCGCGGCGACATCGGTCACCTCGAGCACGGTCTTGCCGATCCGGAGACGGTCGCCGGCAACGAGTACGCGCGGTGCATCGACGCGCTCGTCGTTGACGAACGTTCCGTTCGCCGACCCGAGATCTTCGATCGCCAACTGGCCGTCCGCCCCGCGTGAGACGCGCGCGTGTCGCCGCGAGATCTCAGCGTCGCCGCCGAGCCGTCCCTCGTCCTCGGGAGCCAGCCGGCCGATCAGCAGGTCGGCATCGACGGTCAGGAGCTTGCCGCGCTCCTTGCCCTCGGTCACCCGCAGCTGCGCGCCGGCCATCAGGTCCGAAGCCTAACGTCCCGGCCGCGGCGTCTGAATGAGCCGCTGCCGACTCGACGCCGCAGGTGCGGCTGGGGATAATGCACGTGTGTCTGCGAACCCTCCCGCTGACGCCCGGGCGATGTTCGAAGTGGCGGCTCGGGTCGAGGCTGAGCGCTCCGGTTCTCCGTTCCTCGAGTTCCGAGACGGCGGTGGTCGGGAGCGCGTCGTCGTGTTCGCGCCGACGGCCGAGACCGTATCCGTGGGCCGACGATCGTCATCGGACCTCGTGATCGACTGGGACGACCAGGTGTCGCGGTTGCACGCCCGCTTCGAACGAGCCCACGATGGTTGGGAGCTCGTTGACGATGGTCTTTCCAGCAATGGCACGTTCGTCAACGAGCGCCGGCTGAACGGCCGCTCGCCGCTCCGGGCGGGCGATGTCCTGCGCTTCGGGGCGACGCGGGTCACGTTTCACGCCCCGCGGCAGGTGCCTGCGCCCGTGCCCGCCCAGGCGCCTCCCGCCCCGTCGCCGCGCGCGGCCGTGCCCGCTCCCGCGGTCGTGGTCGATCTCTCGAGTACCCAGCGTCGTGTGCTCGTCGCGCTGTGCCGCCCGTACAGGGGCGGAAACCGATTCGCCATCCCCGCCACCGACGAGCAGATCGCCGAGGACCTGATCCTCTCCATCGGCGAGGTCCGGACGCATCTCAGGGTGCTGTGCGCGAAGCTCGGGATCAACGACCCGGCGGCGCAGAACGCCCGGGTGCGTCTCGTCGAGGCGGCATTCGCCGGCGGTCACGTGACCGAACGGGACCTGTAGGCGGTGCTCTCCCCGGGAGACACATTCGGCGGCTACGAGGTCGAGAGCGTCGTCGGCGCCGGCGGACTCGGCATTCTCTACCGCGCGCGCCAACTGCGGCTCGACCGGACGGTCGCGCTCAAGCTCGTCGAGCCAGACGTCGCCCGCCACCCCGTCGTCCGGGAGCGGCTCCGCCGGGAGGCGCGTGCCGTCGCCTCGCTTGACCACCCGAACGTCGTCCCGCTGTACGAGGCGGGCGAGCGCGATGGCACCGTGTACATCGTCAGCCGGTGGGTGAACGGCACCGAACTCGGGACGCTGATCCACCGCGACGGGGCGCTTGCGCCGGAGCGGGCCGCGCGGTTCGCCGCCCAGATCGCCGCGGCACTCGACGTGGCGCACGAGCAGGGCCTCATCCACCGTGACGTCAAGCCGTCCAACGTCCTCGTCACCCCGGAGGATCACGTGTACCTCACCGACTTCGGGCTCGCCAAGCGCGCCGAGACGGAGGCGGGGCTGACGGCCGCGGACCAGGTGCTCGGGACGGTCGATTACGTGGCCCCGGAGCAGATTGAGGGCAGCGAACCGGACGCCCGCAGTGATGTCTACAGCCTCGGGTGCGTGCTGTACGAGATGCTGACCGGCGAGCCGCCCTTCGCCCAGCACAAGGGCGGGATGGCGAAGATGTGGGCGCAGGTGAACGCGGAGGTGACCCCGCTGACCGAGCGGCGTCCGGACGTGCCGGCGCCGATCGACACGCTGGTGCGTCGCGCCATGGACAAGGACCCGGCGGCGCGTCCGACGGCGGCGCAGTTCGAGCGCCGCGCTCTGCGGGCGATCGGCGAGGAGCCGTAAGCATCCTCCCGAGCTCATGAGCACGCGTCGAGCAGCCGCGTCGTGAGCATGATCCGCCCGAGCGCCACCCAGGCGGCGCCGTAGTACGTCGACGCGTTACCGTGGCTATCGAGCGCCTCCGCAGCATCGAGCAGGCCGTCCCGCGCCGCCAGTTGGCCGGCCGCGTCGGCGGCCCCCGCAGCGCCCACGAGCGCGACCGGATGCACCAGGTGTCCGATCGGCGAACCATCGAGCTTGTAGTTGATCCCGATGTTCGTCGGCACCTGATGCTCGAACACCGGCCACGCCCGGGCCGCGATCTCCCGCCCGAGCGGATTCGGGTCCTCGGCCATCCGGATGAGCGTCCGGACCGCATCGAACCCAAAGCTCGGCGGCACACCGCTCTTGCCCGGGCTGCCGATTGGCACGATGGTGTCCCCTTCCAGGTGTGCCCAGTCAGGCGGCAGCCGACCCTCGGTCGGCATCACCTTGTTAACGATCGCGCGTGAGCTCGACGCGAGCGCGCTCCACGCCGAATCGCCTGAGGCGGCACGGAGAGCGACGAAGCTCGCGGGCGAGAAGTAGCTGACGTTGACGGTCGCGGGCGGCGGCGTGATCGCCCACGGTCCCGCGGTGAGCACCGGCGCGCCGCGGTAGCTCGCGGACCCGACCTCAACATGGAGGATCGCTGAGCCGAGCCGCAGCGCCTGCTGCTTGAACGTCGGCTGATGGAACCGGCAACTGGCGACGAGCAGCGCTCGGCTGGCGTCAAGATCGGCGTCGGAGGCGGCCTGGGGATCGATGATGTGCCCGTTCTTCCACAGGAATGAGATCAGCCCGTCCGGGCGCACCAGGTTCTTCTGCGTCCAGTCCCAGATCAGGTTGAAGCGCTTCTTGTCGCCGATCGCGGCCGCCATCAGCATTCCGTACGCTTGGCCCTCCCCGACCGTGTCACCGCCCTGGTCAAGACGGACGACACGCCCGTCGCTGGTGACGTAGCGCTTCAGGAACCGCTTCGATGCCGCGACGGCCCGCGCCTCGGCATTCGGCGCGGCCCCACCCGCGGTTGTCCTCGTCGACGATGAGCTGCTCGAGCCGCAGCCCGACAGGAACCACATGGCCACCCCCACGACGGCGATCGCTGCAACGACAGGAACGAGTTGACGAACGGTACGTTTCACGCCACGACCTCCGTTGCCGGTTCGAGCGATTCCGCCGCCGCTCGCGGCTTCTGGAGCGCCGCCCAGCACCCCGTCAACAGGATCGAGATGTGGACGGCGGCGAACGATACGTTGTTGATCGTGGCGGCGTCAGGGTTGCGCACGAGGCCGTACACGCACGCGGCGAGGAGCACTGCGATAGCGACGAGCGCGGGCATCACCGCCTCCGGTTGGCGGGCCTCCGCCCCCTTCTTCGGCGTGACGACGAATGAGCCGCTCTTGCGCAGCACGGTGTAGATCGTCGACAGGATGTGAATCCAGAAGTTCGCCGCCGCGAGCGCAAAGGCCGCGAACGAGTACGAGCCCGCGCCGGCGACCGCCGCCATCGTCAGCGCGACGGCGTAGTAGGGCACGAAGTGCAACAGGAACGTGGGAGCGTCGATGTGGCCGATCGGCTGGCCGCCGCCGAGCAAGCGCACAACCGGGAAGCTCATGTAGATGAGCACCGTCCACCCGGAGAGGAAGTACAGCCCGCTCAACATGTACTGCCCCTTGAGCTTGAGCGGCAGCTTGGCGCGCATCGCCCGAGGGAGGCCCGACAGACATCCCCGCGCCCAGCGCTGCTGTTGGGAGACGTATGCGGCGGTGTCCTCGGGACCGAGCCCCCGTGACAGGACGTCGGGGATGTAGGCCGACTTCCACCCCTTCTCGTGGAGGTGGATCGACAGCTCGAAGTCCTCGGTCAGCGAATTCGTGGGGAACCCGCCGACGCTCTCGAACGCATCGCGGCGGAAGAGGACGTTCGTCCCGCAGCAGAAGACGGCGCCCATGCCGTCCTTGCCGCGGCAGATTGCGCCGAAGAAGAGGGCCTGCTGCGACCACGACGCCGCCGCGATCCGGTTGTGCTCGGTATTCGCGTAGTACTGCGGCGTCTGCACGAACGCGATCTCGGGTTCCTCCATCCAGCCGAGGGTCGCCTCGAGGAAGCCCGGATCGGCGACGTGGTCGGAGTCGAACACGGCGATGAACGGGGCGTTCGTCTTCGTCAGCGCGTGGTTGATGTTGCCGGCTTTCGCACCCTTGTGCTCGGCGCGACGGATGTACCCGACCCCGTAGCGCTTGGCGAGCTCACGCATATCGTCGTCGTTGCCGTCGTCGAGGATGTGGACGCGCACCTCCGCGCCCCGGATCCCGACGGCGGCGGCGACGGTCAGGTCGACGATGTCCACCGGCTCCTTGTACACCGGAATGAACACATCCACGGCGACGGGCACCGTGGGCGCCCGCTTTTCCCGCACGTGCTCATGAAAGATCGTCCACCAGAAGCCGAACGCCTGCATCGCGTTGAACAGCTCGGCGGCGATCAGGATCCCGTACAGAACCGGCGTGCCGTGGCGAGCCGGAACGTTGAGCAGCCAGCCGAAGTACCAAATCGCCGCGGGCACGCCAACGAGCATCAGCAGGCGGCAGCGTCGTCGCACGCTCCATCCCTGCGGCACGGGCTCCCACGTGACCCGACGAAGGCGGACATCCCAGGGCCGACTGCTCATTGAAACTCCCAAACGAGGGTTTGCGGGGTCTTGAAGCGACGCTCGAGCGTCCGGAAGAACGTGAGCTGGCCGACGGTCTTGTTCGTCTGGTTGAAGAAGCGCTTGTTGTCCTGGAACGAGGCGAGAACGAAGATGGGGCTGCCCTCCCCTCCCGCCCTGATTCGAGCCGTGAGCGGCTGGCTGCGGATCCCCGGGGCGTAATACTCGAGCACGTAGCGCATATCACCCGGCTCGTACAGGACGACCGCGTTGGGACCGGCGTTCGCCTTGATGTCGTTGATCGCCCCGCGAAAATCGAACAGCCGTGGGTTGGACTTGTTGAGTTGCTCATCGGCGAGGCCGAGGGCGAGCGTCACGCCGACGGCGCCCGCGATGAGCAGCCGCAGCCGCGGGTGGCGGATCCAGCCGGTGATGAGCCTCGCGATGAGGAGCAGCACAAGCGGGACGAGCAGCAGGAAGTTGCGCACCTCGAACAGCGAGCGGTCGAACACCGAGACGACGATCAGCAGGCCGACGAGAGCGATCGCCGCGGCGGCGAGCGCCGTCGTCTGCCGTGAACCGCCACGCCCCAGCAGGACGAGGGAGAACAGGAGGGCCAGCGGCCACATCGCCGCGAGCAGCACGGTCGTCGCGTCGGGCTGGTACCCCCACAGCGACCACGCCATGTTCGAGAGCACCGAGTAGAAGGACAGGTAGTCGTAGGTCCCGCTTGGCGAGCCGGCCGCCGCTGAGGTCACCTGGTACTGGTGCTTGGCGAACACGATCAGCGGGATCAGGACCATTACCAGCACCGCGACCGAATATGCGAACCCGCGGGCCAGCGGGCGGACGCGCTCGCCCGCCCGCGACCGATGGATGAGCACCCCGAGGAACACCAGCAACTGGACGGCGACGACAATCAGGCCGAAGTAGTGAGACCACAGCAGTGCCGCGCTGGCGAGGATGTAGCCCGCCCAATTTCCCATGCTGCCCGGGTTGCGAATCGCGCGCAGCTGCATCAACAGCGCCAGCAGTCCGAACAGCGTCGCGAACTCGTACATGCGGACTTCCTGGGCGTACCACACGAGCATCGGCGAGACGGCGACGAAGCCGGCCGCGATCAGCCCCGTGCGCCGGTCGTACAGCTCGCGGCCAAGCTCGTAGATCACGGGGACGATCAGCGTTCCCGCGATCAGCGACGGGAGCCGGACCGCGAATTCACCGTGTCCGAAGGCCCGGATCGTCAGCCACAGGACAAGGTGATAGAGCGGCGGCTCGCGGTCGCCGTTGTAGAGATTGGCGAACAGATCGTGCAGCGACAGCCGGGCCTGATGGATCGTGATCGCTTCATCGAGCCAGATGCCGCGCGGAACCGCGAGGCGCAACGCGAACCCGAGCACGATGAGCGCCGCCAGGACACCAAGCGCGGTGCGGTGGGTCGTGTCGGGCTCCCCGCGGCGCGGCAGCCGCCCGCGAGGTCCGAACAGCTCAGCCTCGTGCGCACCGCGGATGCGTTCAAGGATTGCTGCTCCAGACTTCCTCTCCTGCGGCTTGACCGTTTGCACTAGACCCCCGGGGCGCCTCCACGCTGCAGCTGCACGCGACTCTATCCGAGTCCGGATCGTGAATTTGTGACTGTTCTCATACCGCTCCCGGCAGATCGAGTTCAGGCTCGCGCGCGAGCGCGCGCGATTCCAAGCGGCGCTCCGCCGCGATCACGTGGACGACGGCATTGACGAGCGCGAGGTGCGTGAACGCCTGCGGGAAGTTGCCAAGGTGCCGTCCGGTGACGGGGTCGATCTCCTCGGCGTAGAGCGCGAGCGGGCTGGCGTACGAGAGCAGTTTCTCGCACAGCCCACGGGCACGCTCGAGCTCCCCGATCTCGACCAGCGCCGACACCAGCCAGAACGAGCAGATCGTGAATGTCCCCTCCTCCCCGGAGAAGCCGTCGTCGGTCTCCTCGACGCGGTAGCGAAGGACGAGACCCTCATCAGTCAGTTCGTCCGCGATCGCCAGCACCGTGCTGCGAATGCGCTCGTCGTCCGCGGGCAGGAAGCGGACGAGCGGCATCAGCAAGACCGAGGCGTCGAGTGCCGCCGTGTCGTAGTGCTGGACGAACACGCCGCGGTCGTCGAGCGCGTGCTCACAGATATCGGCGTGGATCTCCGCCGCCGCCGCCTCCCAGCGCGCCGCGGCCTTCTCGTCCGCGCGGAGTCGCGCCAGGCGCGCGCCGCGATCGACCGCGACCCAGCACATGAGCTTCGACGAGGTGAAGTGCTTCTGCTCGCCGCGGACCTCCCAGATGCCGCAGTCAGGCTCGCGCCAGTGGGTGAGCGCGGCCTCCACCTGCCGCTTGATGATCGGCCAGAGCCGGTCCGGGAGCTGGTCCCGCGACCGGGTGTGCAGGTAGATCGAATCGAGCACCGCACCCCACACGTCGTGCTGACGCTGGTTGTAGGCGCCGTTGCCGATCCGCACCGGGCGAGCCTGGTCGTAGCCGGTGAGGTGGTCGAGTTCCTGTTCGAGCAGCTTGCTCTCGCCGCCGATCCCGTACATCACCTGCAGGTGCTCCTCCGCCTCGACGATGTCGGCGATGAAGTAGAAGAAGTCGTTCGCCTCCTCGTCGAATCCGAGCGTGTACAGCGCCCACAGCATGAACGTCGAGTCGCGAATCCAGCTGTAGCGGTAGTCCCAGTTGCGATCCCCGCCGGGCGTCTCGGGCAGCGAGGTCGTGGCCGCCGCGATCATTGCGCCGGTGGGCGCGTACGTGAGCCCCTTGAGCGTCAGCGCGCTGCGCTGGAGATAGCTCCGCCACGGGTGGTCGGGGAACGTGCCGTGTTTGAGCCATTCCTGCCAGAACCGCCCGGTCCGGGCCACCCGCTCCTCGGCCTCGTCGTACGTGGTCGGCAGCGGATGCTCGGACCAGCCGAACGCGACGAACGCTCGTTGCCCCTCATGCAGCGTCGTTCGCGCCCGCGCCCGCGGCCCCTCGAATCCGATCCGCAGATCACTCACGAGCCGCAGCTCGAGCTCCATTCCCTCCGAGCGCGCGATCGCCTCGCCGTAATCCTCGCCTCCGTAGCTCCAGTCGGCGCTGAGCCCGCCGTAGTCGAGCGCCGGCTCGCAGTCGAGCTTGATGTCGACCGACCCCTGCACGCACTCGATCAGCCGCAGCATCACGTGGTCGGCGTCGTGGTCGGTCGGTGAGCGCCGGTGGCTGCGCGAGCGCTCGCTCTGGTGATGCCAGGGGCCGATGCAGAGCACGTCGCGGACGATGACCCAGCCCATGCGGGTCTCCCAGCTCGTCTCGAGCACCATCGTTCCCGGGATATACCGGCGCGCCGCCGGCACGTTCACGTCGGCGGGTCCGATCCGGAAGGTGCCGGCGTCACGATCGAGCATCGCGCCGAACACGCTCGGCGAGTCCATCCGCGGCAGGCACAACCACTCGACGTTGCCGTTCGGCGCGACGAGCGCAGTCGTCTCGCAGTCGGACAGGAACGCGTAGTCGGCAATGTGCGGAAACGCGCTGGTCCGGCTTCCGTGGTCAAGACCCCCCTTCATCGCCCCGATCGATTCTCCTTGGGCCCGGAATGACTGTCAAGCCAGGTATGCTCGGCGCATCGCTGCGGGGCGCAAAGGATTCGATGTGAACTCACCGGCTCGACTGACCTCGATCGACGTGATTGGCGCGGCACTGGAGTCGGTCTCGCCGGGCGCGGGCTGGCTGTCTTCGCCGGACGGCGCAGTCACGCTGATGCTCAGCGACATCGCCGATGCGGACGCCGTGGCGGCCGAGCTCGGGCCCGAGCGCTGGGAGCAGCTGCTCGGCGATCACCACCTGCTCGTCGAGCGTCTGCTCGCCCATCATGACGGACAGGTTGTGCGCTTTGAGCAGGACGGGTTTCTGGCGACCTTCAACAGTGCGCACGGCGGCGTCTACGCCGCCCTCGAGCTGCAGCGTACGTTCTCCGGGCCCGCTGCCGCCGAATCAGGGCGTCCCCCGGTGGCGCTCCGGATCGGCCTGCATTCCGGGTTCGTCATCGGCAACCCGGGTGAGCCATTCGGTCGTAACGTCGTGCTCGCGACGCGGATCGCCGGGCTGGCCCGCGGCGGCGAGGTGCTCGTGTCATCGAATCTCAGGCAGTACACGGAGACCGATCCCACGCTCGCCTTCGCGGACCGCGGCGAGCACCACTTCAAGGGCCTGCACGGGGAGCACGCTGTGTACGACGTCCGCCTTCGCTGACCTTGCCCGTTCGGACCGGCTTGACTCGCGCGTATCCACGGCTAAGCTCCAGACTCAGCTAGAGGGGGACTGGGCGACTTGCAACACTTTTCACAGCCAAGGCCGCAGGACGCCTGAAAGGATCAGTGCGTGTCAGTCGGTGGTGATCTACAGCGCGGCTCCGTCGTCGGCGGGTACCGCATCGATGAGCTCATCAGCCGCGGCGGGATGGGGCTCGTCTACCGCGCGACGAACGTCGCGCTGAACCGCATCTACGCGCTCAAGGTGATCGCGCCGGAGCTCGCCGAGGACGAACACTTCCGCACCCGGTTCAAGCGCGAGATGCGCATCGCCGCCTCGCTGCATCACCCCAACATCGTCGGAATCCACTACGCCGGCGAGCAGGACGGGCTGCTGTTCTTCGTGATGGACTACATCACCGGAACCGATCTGCGCGAGGTGCTGCTCAAGCATGGGGCGCTCGATCCTGACCGTGCCGTCGACCTGCTCGAGCAGCTCGGCTCGGCGCTCGATGCCGCCCACCGCCTCGGGCTCGTCCACCGCGACGTCAAGCCCGCGAACATCCTGATCACGGTCCGTGACGGCGCCGAACACGCGTATCTCACGGACTTCGGTCTGGCCAAGAAGTTCGACAACGCCTCCGGGCTGACGGCGAAGGGCAGCGTCGTCGGCACTGTCGACTACATGGCGCCCGAGCAGATCACCGGCAGCCACACGGATGCGCGGACGGACATCTATGCGCTCGGGTGCGTGTTCTTCCAGATGCTCAGCGGGCATGTGCCCTACGAGCGCGACAACTCGGTCGCGACGCTGTTCGCCCACGTTCACGAGGCGCCACCGCCGCTCGCCGGCGAGATCGGCGACACCTACCCGGCGTTCGAGTCGGTCCTCACCAAGGCCCTGGCGAAGGACCCCAGCGAGCGCTACTTCTCCGCCGGAGACTTCGCTCGGGACGCCGCCGCGGCACTCTCAGGCACGCGGTACACCGGGCCTCCGACGATCGTCGGTACCGGCGAGGCGACGCCCGTTCCCGCGTCCGAGATCCCCGACCTCTCCGAGGCCGAGGCGGCGGCCGCGGCGACCGCGTTCGCGGCCACTCCGCTCGTCGCCGACACCGTCCCGCCGGCGGAGCCGATGCCGCCCGCCGCGACACCTCCCGCGGCGACACCTCCCGCGGCCACACCCCCCGACTCGGCGCCACCCGCATCGATGCCTCCGGCGTCGATGCCAGCGGCGTCGATGCCCTCCGGTAGCGGCAGCGAGGTGATCGCTCCGGCTCCCCGGGACGTGCGAGACGACACCGTCGACTCGCCCGCCACGCCGGCGACCGCCGCCCCGGCGCCCGCGCCGTCCCCCGCCGCCGCCGCCGCGCTCCGCGGCTGCCGGGTTGCCGGCGCCACCCCCCCCACCGCCGCCGCAGTCACCGACGACCCCACCGGCGCCCGGCGGCGCACCGCGCTCCTCGGGCCGTCGCGTTCTCCCCGTGCTCGCCGCCCTGGCGGTGATCGCCGGCGTCGTCATCGCCGTCATCGTCCTGACCTCAAAGTCGTCCTCGACCCCGAAGCCCCCGCCCGGCAAGCCATTCACGGCAAGCGCCCAGCCGGTGCCGACAAACCGGGTCACCGGCAGCGGTACGGGGACGGTGCGGCTCGACGGGACCACGGCAAGCGTGTCGGTCGACACGAACGGCCTGCTCCAGGGCGCCCCGCACGCGATGCACATCCACGCCGGCGGCAAGGGCGAGTGCCCGCCGGCTTCGGCCGCCCGTCTGCATAACGGCCACAAGTCGATCAGCACGAGCGATGGCATCAGCTTCTATGGCCCGCCGGAGGTATCGCTGACATCGACCGGCGATACGAGCGCGAAGAGCCGGATCGACTTCTCGCGGTTTCCGACGACGGGCAACATCCGCTACACCCGCACGATCACCATCCCCAAGGGCGTTGCCGACGCGATCCGCAGTGGCAACGCCGCGGTCATCGTCCACGGGATCGATTACAACCACAACGGCGTTTACGACAACGTCCTCGACCGCAGCGACCTGAGCAACAGCCTGACGGGCGAGTCGACGGCACCGGCGCTGTGCGGCCGGCTCGTCCCGGCGCAGACGGCGTCGACGGGATCGGCTCACGGCCCGAGGGCCTACGCGTTCGTCCTCGATCACCGGATCGCCGCCGTCGCCTCGACCGCGAGCGAGATCGCGCTCCTCTGTCACCTCGTGGGTGTCGACGCGACCGGCGTCAAGCCTCGCGACGCCGTCCCGAGCCCGGCCTGATCAGCGCGACACGGTGATCGTCGCCTGCATCCACGGATGCAGCGTGCAGACGTAGCGGATCGTGCCCGCCGTCCTCAGCGTGATCGAGAAGCGGTCGCCAATCCGCAGGCGCCGCCGCGATGACCGGAACCGAGGACCGCTCACATACGTGACGTTGTGGGGCGCCTCGTCCTCGTTGAGCCACGTGACCTTCTGGCCGACCCGCGCCGTGACGGCGGTCGGGCTGAAGTCGAGGTTCTTCATCACCACCGACGCGGCCTTCCCGCCGGTCGGCCCGGGATCGGCCTGCCGCGTGCTCGTGCTCGCCGATTGGAGATCGGAGCCGGTCCCGCAGCCGCCGATCGCGGTCACCAGGGCGAGCACCACGGCGATCACCGCGGCGCCGGCGCCACGGCGCCGCCGGTGCGGATCAGCCGAGCGGATCAGCATCCGTCATCCCGGCGGCATCGAACAGCGACCGCATGTACTCGACGCTCGTCCTCGGCCGCTCGGCCGGCTCCTTCGCGAGCGCTGCCCGCCAGGCCTCACGAAAGCGCGGTGAGAGATCGCCTCGCTCCGATGGCAGGTCAGGCGGCTCGTCTTGGAGATGCGCCCACAGAACCTGCATGCCTTCGCGGTCAGCGAACGGCGGCTGCCCGACGAGGCACTCGAAGACAACGCACCCGAGCGAGTAGATGTCGGCCGCTCCCGTGACCGGCTGACCCCGGATCTGCTCGGGCGCCATGTAGTCCATCGACCCGAGTGGCTGCCCCGGCCGCGTCAGCACAGTCCCGGCGGTGTCCTTGGCGAGCCCGAAATCGGTGATGTACGCCGTCCCCGGCCGGTCGATCAGGATGTTCTCGGGCTTGACGTCACGGTGCACCATGCCGGCCCGGCGCAGCGCCTCGAGTCCGTCGGCAACGTGGGCGCACACGCGCAGCGTCGTCGTCAGGTCGAGTCGTCCCTCCTCACGCAGTTGTCGATCCAGCACGGTGCCCTCGATGTACTGCGCCGCCAGGTAGGGCACGCCGTTGAGCTCACCGGCGTCGTGGACCGGCACGACGTGTGGGTTTTGGACCGTCTGGGCGATCCGCGCCTCCCGCTGGAACCGCCGCCGGAACGTCTCGTCACGGGCGAGATCGTCCTTGACGAGCTTCAGGGCAACGGTCACGCCGTCGGTCGCCCTCGCCCGGTAGACGCGGCCCATCCCGCCCACGCCGATCAACGACTCGACCCGGTAGGAGCCGAACTGCGTCCCCACTCGGTCGTCTGGCGCGAGCGCTGCCCCGCTGTTCCGTTCGCCGCTCACCAGCACACATTCTCGCCGATCAGCGACGCGCGGGTTGCGGCCCGCCATTCTGTCGAGGAAGATGGCGCGATCACCGGAAGCGAGGGATCAATGAAGACGCCGGAGCACGATCGGCTCGAACAGTCACGGACCGGAGCCAGACGGTGGAAGGCGTGGGGTCCGTACCTGAGCGAGCGCCAATGGGGAACCGTGCGCGAGGACTACAGCGCCGGCGGCGACGCGTGGAACTACTTCCCCCACGATCAGGCCCGTTCGCGCGCCTACCGGTGGGGCGAGGATGGCATCGCCGGCATCTCCGACGAGCGCCAGCGCCTGTGCCTCGCGCTCGCGTTGTGGAACGGTGCCGATCCGATCCTCAAGGAGCGGATGTTCGGACTCACGAACAGCGAGGGCAATCACGGCGAGGACGTCAAGGAGTACTGGTTCTACCTCGACAGCACGCCGACGCACTCCTACATGAAGTGCCTGTACAAGTACCCCCAGGCGCCGTTCCCCTACAACGACCTCGTGGCCACAAACGCCGCGCGCGGCAAGCTCGACATGGAGTACGAGCTGCTCGACACGGGCGTGTTCGCCGAGGATCGCTATTTCGACGTCGTCGTCGAGTACGCCAAGGCGGCCCCGGACGACGTGCTGATGCTCATCACCGTCGACAACCGCGGCCCGGAGGCGGCGCCCCTGCACGTCCTCCCGACGCTGTGGTTCCGCAACACGTGGTCCTGGGGCGACGGCGCGCCGAAGCCCGTGCTCGACACCCAGCCGGTCGCGGACGGGACCGCGCTGCGCGCGAGCCACGCCGAGCTCGGCGAATGGCTCATGTACGCCACCGACTCCGCGGAGCTCCTGTTCTGCGAGAACGAGACCAACAACGAGCGGCTGTTCGGCGTCCCCAACGCCTCGCCGTTCGTCAAGGACGGGATCAACAGCCACGTCGTGCAGGGTGCAGACGGGGCGGTGAACCCGGACCGCACCGGGACCAAGGCCGCCGCCCACCATGTGCTCACGGTCCCGGCCGGCGGCAGCGCTCAGGTCCGGATCCGCCTGGCCGCCGGGGCGGGCGCCGACGCCGGGTCGGCACCGCCATCCGGGGCCGACATGCTCGGGCCGGCTTTTGACGAGATCCTCACCACGCGGCGCACCGAGGCGGACGCGTTCTACGCCACAGTGATCCCCGCGTCCCTCCGCGACGACGGGTCGCTCGTGATGCGCCAGGCACTCGCGGGCCTGCTCTGGGGTAAGCAGTACTACGAGTACGACGTCCATCGCTGGCTCACCGAACACGGCGTCAGTCCATGGAACCCGGACGCTCCGGCCAGCGCCGTCCGCAACGTCAGCTGGTTTCACATGATCGCCGAGGACATCATCTCGATGCCGGACAAGTGGGAGTACCCGTGGTTTGCCGCGTGGGATCTCGCGTTCCACTGCGCGCCGTTGTCGCTCGTCGACGTCGATTTCGCCAAGCAGCAGGTCGAACTGTTGCTGAAGACGCGCTACCACCACCCAAACGGGCAGATCCCCGCGTACGAATGGAACTTCAGTGACGTCAATCCGCCGGTCACCGCGTGGGCGGCGCTGTACGTGTACGAGCGCGAGGCCGCGATCCGAGGGGAGGGCGATCGCGAGTTCCTGGCGCGCGTCTTTGACCGGTTGCTGACGAACTTCACGTGGTGGGTCAACCGCAAGGACCCGGATGATCGCAACCTGTTCCAGGGCGGCTTCCTCGGCCTCGACAACATCGGCATCTTCGACCGCTCGGCGCCGCTGCCCGGCGGCGGCACGCTCGAGCAGGCGGACGGTACGGGGTGGATGGCGCTCTACTGCCAGTGGATGCTCCAGATCGCCATCGAGCTCTCCAAGCACGACCCGGCGTACAGCGACATGGCGCTCAAGTTCATCGCGCACTTCGCCTGGATCTCGGTCGCGATGAACCCACCCGGCGGGGTGGCCGATCTGTGGGACGAGGAGGAGGGCTTCTACTACGACGTCATGCGGATGCCGGACGGCAATCGCATCCAGCTCAAGGTGCGCTCACTCGTCGGACTGCTGCCGCTGTGCGCCGCCACCGTGTTCGAGGGGGACCTCGTGGAGCGCTATCCCGAGATGATCGAGCTGATCCAGGAGTTCGTGCAGCACTTCGCCCAGGACATCAAGTCGTTCGACGAGCTCCCGGGCCCGAACCCGGACGGTCATCGGCTGCTCTCACTCGTCGGCGAGGACCGACTCCGGCGGATCCTCGGCGCGATGCTCGATGAGGATGAGTTCCTTGGGCCGCACGGCATCCGCGCTGTCTCACGGCACCACCTCGAGCATCCATGCGTGTTCGACTGGGACGGTCAGGAGTATCGGGTGGGCTACCTGCCGGCCGAGTCCGACACCGGGATGTTCGGCGGCAACTCCAACTGGCGCGGGCCGGTGTGGTTCCCGATGAACCTCGTGATCCTCCGCGGGCTGACACAGCTCTATCGCTACTACGGCGACGCGTTCCGGGTCGAGTGCCCGACGGGCTCCGGCGTCGAGATGACGCTGTTCGAGGTCGCCACGGAGATCGCGAACCGGCTGGCCCGGACGTTCATGAATGACGCGGACGGCAAGCGGCCGGTGTTCGGCGGCATCGAGAAGTTCCAAACCGACCCGCATTGGCACGACCTGCTGCTGTTCCACGAGTACTTCCACGGCGACAACGGTGCCGGGATCGGCGCCAGCCACCAGACCGGCTGGACGGGCACGGTCGCTCTGCTGTTTCTGTTCGGCGGCGGGCTGCGCCAGGCCGACGTCCTCGCTGCCGAGCAAACCGTCGGCTGAGGACGCACCCGATGCGCTTGCCTCCTCGTCCCACGGTCTACGAGATCAACACGGCGGTGTGGCTTGCCCGTCTGGGACGGTCCCGTGGTCACTCGCTGACACTGGCCGAGGTGGGGGCGCAGGAGTGGGATGCGCTGGCGGCGTTGCCGGTCGACGCCGTCTGGCTGATGGGCGTATGGGAGCGCAGTCCAGCGGGGCTCGCGATCGCCCTCACGAACCCTGACGTCGAGGCTGGGAACCGCGCGGCGCTGCCGGACCTGCGCCCCGAGGATGTCATCGGCTCGCCGTACTGCGTTCGTGACTACACGCCGACGAACGCTTTGGCGGACCGGACGGGCTCGCCGCCGCACGCGCTCAGCTCGCGGCACGCGGGCTCGGATTGATCCTTGATTACGTCCCCAACCACGTCGCGCCAGACCATCCGTGGCTCACCGAGCGACCGGATGTCTTCATCACCGGGACCGAGGACGATCTCGCGGCGCAACCGCGCGCGTTCGTGCGCACCCCGGGCGGAATCGTCGCCAACGGGCGCGACCCGTACTTTCCGCCGTGGCCCGATGTCGTCCAGCTCAACGCCTTCTCGGAGGGGCTCCGCGAGGCTGTCGCGGAGACCCTCCTGTCGGTCGCGGCGCAGTGCGACGGGATGCGGTGTGACATGGCGATGCTGATGACGAACGACGTGTTCGCGCGGACGTGGGGTGAGCGCGCGGGCCCGCGCCCGAGCGAGGAGTACTGGCCCGGCCTGATCGGCGCCGTGAAGGCCGAGCATCCAGATCTCATGTTCATCGCCGAGGCGTACTGGGACATGGAATGGACGCTCCAGCAGCAGGGATTCGATTTCTGTTATGACAAGCGGCTCTACGACCGTCTCGCCCACGAGAGCGCCGGGAGCGTGCGCAGCCACCTGCAGGCCGACGACGCCTACCAGGAGCGGCTCATCCGCTTCATCGAGAACCACGATGAGCCGCGTGCCGCCGCGACGTTCGGCCCGGGCAAGGCGCGCGCCGCCGCAGTCGCGTTCTCGACGCTCGAGGGCGCCCGTCTGTTCCACGACGGCCAGCTCGATGGAGCCGAAGTGCACATTCCGGTGTTCCTCGACCGCGGTCCGGATGAGCCGTCCGATCCCGCGCTGCACGCGTTCTACGCAGCCCTGCTGAGCGCCATCGCCGATTCCGGCCTGCGCGCCGCGGCGTGGCAGCTGTGCGAGGCCACGGGGTGGCCGGACAACGACTCCTACCTACAGCTGCTCACGTGGTGCTGGCGTGGGAACGACTCGCGTCACCTGGCCATCATCAACTACTCCGACGGTCCGGTCCAGGCGCGGGTGCACCTGCCCTGGGACGACATCGCCGGACGGGGATGGACTCTCGCTGACCGCCTCGGCGATGAGCGCTTCGATCGCGACGGCAACGAACTCGCCGCCGACGGGCTCTACGTCGGGCTCGACGCGTGGCAGTCGTATCTGCTGGTGCTCAGCTGATCCGGAAGGTCAGGTGACGCTTGGGATGGCGCTTCAGCCCGGTGCTCTCAGACACGGCGGGCACGCCCATTGACACCACGACGCTGTTCACGGCCCGTTTCAGCGTGATCGTCAGGCGTCCGCCGTGAAGGCGCAGCGTGTGCGCCGGACGCAGATGGATGCCGGCGCCCAGCCGCCGACGCACGAACGCCAGGCCGCTTGGCAGCGTCACCGTGAATGACTTGATCTTCGGCGCGTTCTGGCCGCGCGTGAGCGTGAACGTGATCAGCGGCTTGCCGCGGGTCAGGCCGGAGACACGGAGGTGCGACACTCGGACACGCGCGTGCTTGGCCCCGGACCCGCCACCGCCTGATCCGGTGCCGCCCGATCCGTTGCCGCCCGACCCCTGGCCGCTACCGGATCCACCACCGCCGGACCCGCTGCCGCCGGTCCCGCTCGAACAGCCGGCCAGCGTGATCGGTTTGCTCGCCGTCGCCGTCTTACCGTTCTGCCCGGTGAACGCGCCGGCGACCGTGCCGGTCGCAGACTGGCACGCACCGGCCAACAAGGCCTTCGGGCCGCCGAAGAGAGAGACGGTCAAGGCGGTGACCGGGACGTCCGGAATCGTCGGGAACGTGACCGTGTGCTTCGCGAGATCGATCGTGCCGACGAGCGTGAGCACGGCCGGTGGCGGGATGCGCAACGTCAGCGTCGGCGCGCCGGGCGTGCCGGTGAGGAACACGTTTCCCTGCAGAGGTGTCGGCAGCAGCGAGGTCGCCACCGTGGCACCCCCGACCGGAGTCGACGTGTTCTGGAGCGATAGCGCGCTGAAATTCGGCGCCAGTGTCGGCCACGGGAGCACGAGCTGCGTCGACGAACTCGCCGCCTCGTCCGCGGCCTGCGTGACCGTCGTCGAGACCGCAGCTCCCGGGTCGTTCGCATCCTGGGTCGCCGTGCCGCTCACGGTGGGCGCGAACGGCAGCGAGTCGCAGCCCGTCGGCTTGAAGTCAGGTGATGCCGGGGTCGTTTCCGTCTTGTTCGCGTACGCGATGGTGAGGGTCGTCGCCCCGGGCGAGCAGTTCGTCGGCATCCGCGTGAACGGCTTGCCGTTCAGCGTGCCGTTGATCGTCAGCGACATCTGACTGAGCAGACCGGCGGTGGCACCGAGAGTCGCGAGATCGAGGCTGAGCACGGTCTGCACGTTGCCACTCGCGGTCTGCACGAGCTGGGCCCCGATGTGGGTGACCGGAACCAGGCCCACGTTGGGCTGAGGGACGAGGTCGATACCGACGAGGTCCGCGCTGGTCGGCGGCGGGACGAGGTAGGCGTTGAGCGACAGGCTGATCAGCGGCGGCAGCAGCGGGATGATCGCGGCCGAGCCGGTGCCGATCTGGCATGCCGACGTGTGCTGCGCCGCACCTTCCGCGCACGCCGGATTCGCCGCCACGCTGGCAAGCGCTCCGGGCGCGAGCGCGATCGTCACTTTCCCCGGGGAGCCCGCGGAGGAATCAAGTTTGATCGTCGTCGTGTACACGGATGGCCACCGGCGGGGAACCCGGACGCCGAGGTCACCGCCAATGACTGCGCGGCCGACGCCATCGACGGCACGACGCACATCAGCGCCGTCACCACGAGCACACCCCGCCACACCCTGCTGACCCCTGCGATCACGCCGCACACGATAACGCGCCCCGCCATGAAGCGTCTCAACGCGCGGACAGGGCTGTCGCTGTGCCGGACGCATCCGTCGACCGTCACGTGCAGCACGAGGTGACGATGCTTCTGGCGCCGCAGGCGCCGCGTCTCATGCAGGGCGCGGCCGGCGATCCGCACGTCGACGCTCGGCAGCGCCCGCTTCAGCGTGATCACGAGCCGACCGCCCCGGATCGCGAGCGATCGCAGTGCGGGCACGTGGATCCCGGAACGAAGGTGACGGCGCACGAACGTGAGCCCTGACGGCAGCCCGACCATCAGCGAGCGCAGCTTCGGCGCGGCGTGACCGGAGGTGACGGTGAAGCCGACGACCGGCGCGCCGGCGCCCAGGCCGGAGAAGCCGGCGCCCGTCAGGCTCGGGCGCCCAGGCGTGACGGGCCGGGCGGGACATCCGCTCAGCGTCAGCGGCTGGCTTGCCGTTGCTCTGGCGCCGTTCTGCCCGGTGAACGCCCCGCCGAGGGACCCGCTCGGCTGATCGCACGATGCGCTCAGCAGCGCGTTGCGACCGCCGAACAGCGTCACCGTCAGCCGCGTGACGGGCACGTCAGGGATCGTCGGGAACGCGACCGTATGGCGCGCGAGATCGATCTTGCCAACGAGCGTCAGCACCGCCGGCGGTGGGAACCGGAGCGTCATCGTCGGCGACGCCGGGGATCCGGTCAGGTACGCCTTGCCCTGCAGCGGCGCAGGCAGCAGCGGCGTCGCCGTCGTCGCGCTGCCGACTGGGGTGCTCGTGTTCTGCAGCGACAGCGCCGAGAAGTTCGGCGCGAGCGTCGGCCACGGCAGCGCCAGCTGGGTCGAGGCACTCGCCGCCTCGTCCGCAGCCTGGGTGACGGTCGTCGTGACCGCGACGCCGGTGTCGTGGGCGTCGACCACGGCGGACCCGCTCAGCTTCGGCGCAAACGGCAGTGACGCGCAGCCGGTCGGTGCGAAGTCAGGCGACGCCGCGGTCGTCTCGGTGCGCTTGGCATAGACGATCATCACCGACGAGGCTCCGGGATGGCAGTTCGTCGGCATCCGCGTGAACGGCTTGCCGCCGAGCGTGCCGTTGATCGTCAACGACATTTGCGTGAGGGCGCCGGCCGTCGGGCCAAGACTTGAGAGGTCGAGGTGAGCACCGTGGCGACGCCGCCGGTGCCGTCTGCGACCAGCTGCGCGCCGGCGTGGGTGACGGGACCGTTCGGGATCCCGGTCACAAGATCGATCCCGACGAGGTCGGCCTTCGTCGGCGGCGGGACGAGGTACGCGGTGAGCGGGACCGAAAGCATCGGCAGCGACGCGGACGCCGAGCCGGTGCCGATCTGGCACTGCCGCGGTGTGCTGCGGCGGCCCGGTGACGCAGCTCGGATTGGCGCTGACGCTCGCAAGCACGCCCGGCTGCAGCGAGACGGTGACCTTCGACGGCGTTCCGGCGGACGAGTCGAGCGTGATCGTCGTCGTGTACGTCGGATGACCACCGGCGGGGAACCCGGATGGCGAGCTGACCGCGAGCGACTGTGCCGCGGACGCGACCGACGGCACGGTGCACAGCAGCACCCCCGCCCACAACAGAACCCCGCGCACCCGTCCGATCACGGTCGCAAACGCTACCGCTCCCCGCGTCCCCGCGCGCCGGTTCCTCGGCGCCGATTACGATTGACCGTGACCGCGCCGAGGGGGCGAGACGTGCGCACGCCAAACATCCTGCTCATCATCACCGATCAGCAGCGCTTCCCGCGCCACTGGCCCACCGATCCGCGGCTGGCTCGACGAGCTGATGCCACACGACGCCGAGCTGGAGCGCACGGGCGTCCGCTTCACGCGCGCGTTCTGCAACACGGCGATGTGCTCGCCGAGCCGCGCGACGCTGCTGACCGGCCGATATCCGGCCGAGCACGGAGTCTCGCTGACGCTGACCGCCGCGGACCTGCGACCTGACCCGCGTCACGCGCCTGCGGTGCTCCGCACCGCGGCGGGCATCCTTCGGCGCGGCGAGGTCGCTCCCCGCCGCGTGCTGCGGCAGTTCGTCCGTGGGCGCGCTCCGCCTCGGTCCGCCCGCAGGAAACGAGCCAACGCTTCCGCAGGACATGGCGAACATCGCCACCCTGCTGCGCGAGGCGGGCTACACGGTCGGCTACAAGGGCAAGTGGCATCTCACCCATCCGAGCGCCCATGGTCGCCCGGACGCCCTGCTCGGTGGCTGGACGGCGGCTGACGCGACGACGCTGCGCGAGCTCGGCTTCGGCGAATGGGAGCCGCCGGACGCCGGCGAGAACGCGAAGGCCGAGCATTTCGGCGGCGGCAACGCCGGCTCCGGGCGAGGGATGGGACGAGATCTACACCGAGCAGGCAGAGAGATGGCTGCAGAGCGCGGACCTGCCAGAGCCGTTCTGCCTGATCGTGTCGCTCGTCAATCCTCACGACGTCCTTGGGTATCCGGCCTCGTACGTCCAGGGCGGCTACTCGGCCGACGAGTTCCGCGACCTCGGGGTCGGGCTTCCGCCAACCGTCGATGAGGATCTGCGGAACAAGCCGTCCGTGCACGCGCTGATGCAGATCGGGATGACGGCGTATCTCGGCCCCCTCAGCACGCGCCGGGCGCAGCTGGACTACGTCAACTTCTACGCCCATCTGCACCGCGTCGTCGACCGCAAGATCGGCCGGCTGCTGAGCGCCCTGGGACCGGCCGCCGATCCCGACTCGCTGCGGTCGCGGACGGTCGTCGTGCGGTGCTCCGATCACGGCGAACTCGGCCTCGCCCACGGCGGCCTGCGCCAGAAGATGTTCAACGCCTATGAGGAGACGATCAACGTCCCGCTCGTGTTCTCCAACCCGGTCCTGTTCCCGACCCCGACCGAGACCGACGCGCTTGCTTCGCTCGTTGACGTCCTCCCCACGCTGCTGACCCTTGCCGGCCGGCCTGTGCCCGACGACCTCCGCGGCCACGACCTCACGCCGATCCTCTCGCACGCGTCGCCCGTGCTGGAGCACACCGCGCGCCCGTCGGTCCGTGACTCGGTCCATTTCACGTACGACGATCACCAGGCGGGCACCGCGATGCAGGAAGCGCCCGGGCAGCCGAACCGGGTCCGGGCGATCCGCACAGACACCGCCAAGTACGCCGTGTACTTCGATCCGGACGGTCGGGAGCGGTCCGAGTACGAGCTCTACGACCTTGACGACGATCCCCACGAGGAACGCAATCTCCTGGACGCGCGGTCCGGGCTCCCGCGCACGCGCCGCGCCGATGTCCTGCGCCGCGAACTGGCCGATGCGCTGGAGGCCGAGATGGCGGTGTGCCACACGGGCTGGTCCCGCGCCGCGTAAGGATCGTCCTTGGCGGGCTGCTCACGCGGCCTGGCGGCGTCGCCTGAGGATCTCCTGGATGAGTTCGGCTTCGCCGGCGGGGTCGAGGTGAAGCGCCTCCCAGGTGAGCCGGACGGTCGCGCGCCCTTCGGCGAGGTGCTCGCGGTCCTTCTTGCGGTCGCGGTTGAACGTCTTTGGGTCGGTGTGGTGCTCGAGGCTGTCGAGCTCGACGATCAGTCTGTGCTCGGGATAGTAGGCGTCGACCTCGGTGCCGCCCAGCCTGTAGTTGATGAGCCCGAGCGGGACGTCGCAGTCACGGCACCAGGACCGGTAGCCGCGTTCGAGCTCTGAGCCGGTGGGTCGGTGGCCGGGCTCCAGAACCTTGCGTAGTCGTCGCGCCGCGGGAGTGCGCGGGAGGCGGCTGATCAGCTCGTGCAGTTGCTCGATCTTCAGGTACGGGGGTGTGCAGCGCCTGGTCGATGATTCGCTCGAGCGCGCGCTCGGTGAGCCGGGGCGCGAGGTCGAAAATCGTGCGAGCGACAGTCGTGGTGCGCACACCGAGCTGCACGGTCGTGTCGCGTCTGCGCAGCGTGGTCGAGCGGTGAATCGTGATCCCCTTCACGCGCCGGTCGTCGGTGGTGGTGACCTCGAAGGGGAAGCGCCAGTCCTTGAACAGCTGCAACAGGGAGCCGGCGGAGCGGTGGCTGAGGAAGGCGTGTGGGTGTGGCCCGACGGCGAGCAGCGCTCCGTGCGCGCGGTCGACCGGCAGCACCGGTTTATGGCCGACCGCATAGACGCCCCAAGAGACGGGAATCAGCCACCCTCGCTCGATCCGGGACTCGATCTGCCGCGACGTCAGCCCGAGCGCCAGCAATTGGCGGCGCGTGAGGTGCCCGCCGTACCGGCGAGCCGCGGCTGCGCTCCGGGCGTCAAGCCGTTCATCCATCGACCGCTTGGGGGAAAATCCACGACCAGGGTGGAAATTGCCCCAAGCCCCCTGCGATCTCGATGCCGGCAGCGCTCATCGCCCCATGATGCGCCGGTAACGCGCCGCCGGGGCAACCCGGCACACACTTGGCACAGACGGCCGGTCAGACGCCGGTCCCGCCGAGGATCCCTAGTGTCGCGAGGCAGAAGTTCGGTGGCACCAAGAGGTGTCACCGGGGGATGCCGCGCAAGGACGCAGAATCCGACGTGCACTGAAGGTGCACGAGGATTCGAGGACGCCGCGCGGCGCCGCCGGGGGCGCCTCGACTGCAATCGAACTCCTGACTCGGGACACTAGCCCACGTGTGAAACTGTCCGGATGACCGACCTGTTCGACTTCTATCCGTACGCGGAGCGGCTTGGCGTCAACCGAGCACTCCCGGAGCAGGGCCGTCCACGCGAAGAGATCCTCGCCGAACTCCGCGGGATCGCGTCCGAGGAAGACGCCGTGTGGGAGGCCGGGGGCTGCTCCGGGACGATGTACTGCGGCGACCACGAGCACTACGCGTTCCTCACCGAGGCGTTCGGCCTGTTCGCCCATCAAAACGCGTTGCAGCGGGACATGTGCCCGAGCGCGACCCGGTTCGAGGGCGAGATCATCGCGATGGCGCTCGACCTCTTCCACGCCGGGGCCGTCACCGATGCGCAGCCGGCCGGGATGGTGACTTCGGGCGGCACCGCGAGCATCACGCACGCGATGCTCGCCTACCGCGAGGACGGACGGGAGAGCCGCGGCATCACCCAGCCGAATGTCGTCAAGCCGGAGACGGCGCACCCGGCGTTCGACAAGGCGTGCCATCTGTTCGGGATCGAGCTGCGCCGCGCGCCGGTCGACCCGGAGACGACGCTCGTCCGCCCCGAGGCGGTCGCCGAGCTCATCGACGAGGACACGGTCGCGATCATCGGCTCGGCCGGCAACTACGGCTACGGCACGATCGACCCGGTCGGCGATCTCGCCGAGCTCGCGCGCGCTCGCGGTCTCGGGCTTCACGTCGACGGTTGCCTCGGCGGATTCCTGCTGCCGTTCGGGGAGCAGCTTGGGTACGACATCCCACCGTTCGACTTCAGGGTTCCCGGTGTCACGAGCATCTCCGCCGACACGCACAAGTACGGATACGGACTGAAGGGCACCTCGAGCGTCCTCTTCCGCGACCGCGCCCTGCGCAACCGGTGCTACTTCTTCATGCCTGACTGGAGCGGCGGCAAGTACTTCTCGCCTGGCATGGAGGGCTCGCGGTCGGACGGGCTCCTCGCGGCGACGTGGGCCTCGCTCGTGTCACTCGGACGAGACGGCTACCGCGAGTACGCGCGCGGGATCTTTGAGACCTCGGCGGCGATGCAGGCCGCCGTCCGCGCCCACGACGAGCTCCGGCTGCTCGGGGAGCCGACGTTCCTGTTCGCGTTCACCTCGGACGTGTTCGACATCTATCACGTCAACGACGAGATGCAGCGGCGCGGCTGGCGCTTCAACGGCCTCCAGTATCCAAACGCCCTGCACATGGCGGTGACACGACCGCAGGTGCAACCGGGAGTCGTCGAGAAGTTCGCCGAGGACCTCGCGGCCGCGGTGATGTACGCGAACGCGCGCACGGACCAGCCGGCCGAGTCCTCGGCGGTCTATGGCGGGGTGCCCGGCGGGCTCACCGGCGAGGCGGAGCAGTTCATCCGCGCGGTGATGACACAGCTGCTCGATGCCCAGCAGGGCGTGCCGACGCCGGCGTGAGGGAGGCCGCCTCGGCCGAGCGGTGCGCGCTCGCGGTCGATCTCGGCAGCGGTGCTCTCAAGGTCGGAGTCGTGACGTTGCGAGGCGACGTCCTCGCCGTCGCTGACGCATCACTGCAGACCGAGCACACGGCCGACGGCGGGGCGACGCAGGATGCAGCGCAGTGGTGGACACGCGTCCGCGAACTTGCGCGCGCGGTCCTCGCAGACGTCGACGGCGCCCGCGTCGCCGCGGTCGCCTGCACCGGCCAGTGGGCGAGCACGATCCCCGTCGACGCCACGGGAGAGCCGGTCGGGCCGTGCTTGATGTGGCTGGACACGCGCGGTGCCGAGCACGCGCGCGAGGCCGTCGGCGGACCGCTGCTCGGGTACGACCCCCGGGCGCTCCTCACCTGGATCCGGCGCACGGCGGGGATTCCGTCCCCCAACGGCGGCGATCCCGTCAGCCACATTCTCCATCTCGAGCGAGACGAGCCGAACGTCGCGGCGGCCGCCCGCTGGTACCTCGAGCCCGTCGACTATCTCAGCATGCGCTTCAGCGGCCGGGCCGCGGCGACGCTCCCCTCGATGAGCGCGGCGTGGCTCACCGACAATCGCCGGCCGACCCACCTCGCCTACGACTCGATCTTGCTCCGGATGGCGGGACTGAGCGCCGAAAAGCTGCCCCCGTTACGCCCCGCCGGCTCATTGCTCGGCGGCCTCGATGCTTCTGTTGCGCGCGAGCTCGGCCTCGGTGCCGACGTGCAGGTCGTGACCGGCGCCCCGGATATCCACACCTCCACGCTCGGCACCGGCGCCGTCCGCGATGGCCTTGCCCACACCTCGATCAGCACGACGTCGTGGATCTCGCTCACCGTCCCCCGCAAGAAGACCGACGCAATCCACTCGATCGCGACGATCCCGGGCCTGCGCCCGAACGAGTACCTCGTCGCCAACAACCAGGAGGCCGCCGGGCTCTGCCTGCGATGGCTGCGTGACATCCTGCCCGGCGAACGGAGCTTTGATGAGCTCATCGCCCTCGCCGCCACGGCCGCGCCGGGCAGCGCGGGCACGATCTTCGCGCCGTGGATCGCCGGAGAGCGCTCTCCGATCGACGACCGCCACGCCCGCGGTGGCTGGCACAACCTGTCGGTCCAGGCCGGCGAGGGCGACCTTGTCCGCTCCGTGCTCGAGGGCGTCGCCTACAACACCCGCTGGCTGCGCCACGCGGTCGAGCGGTTCGCCCGCCGCAAGCTCGATCAGCTGCGCATCTTCGGCGGTGGCGCGCAGTCCGACCTGTGGTGCCAGATCTACGCCGACGTGCTCGAGTGCCGGATCGACCGCGTCGCCGACCCGGTCCACGTCAATCTCCGCGGCGCCGCCCTGCTCGCCGGATCAGCGCTCGGCGTCCTGCGTTACGACGAGCTTCCGGAACTGGTGCCGATCGAGCGCTCGTTCACCCCGAACGTGGCCAACCGCGCCGTGTACGACCGGCTCTACGCGGAGTTCAGGCGGCTCTACAAGCGCGAGCGCCGGATGTTCGCCCGGCTCAACCGCACCGGCTGAGCGGTCGTCGGCGAGGAGGATCCGGAGCGGAGCGGCACTCACGCCGCGAATCCGAGCGGGACATCGAGCTCGACATCGCAGCCCGCGCCGCCCCCCCGGTTGTCGACGGTGAGGCGCGCGCCGACCAGCGCGGCGCGCTCGTGCATGCCCCGCAGTCCGGTGCCCGCGACATGACCGGGTGGCAGACCACGCCCACCGTCGCGGATGCGCAGACTGAGCCGATCGCCGTCACGCTCCAGCGCGAGCTCGGCCCGCTGGCTCCCGGAGTGGCGACCGATGTTCGTCAGCGCCTCCTGGGCGACGCGGTAGACCACGAGCTCCGTCTCGGGCGGGAGCGGCGGAAGCTCCGCCGGAATGCGTGACTGCAAATCGACGTTGAACCGCTCGGCGAAACGATCCGCGAGCACGGCCAGCGCGCTGACGAGCCCGAGGTCCTCCAGTGCCTCCGGCCGCAGCTCGATCGCAATGCGGCGTACATCCTCCAAGCCGCTGCGCACGGCCTGCTGAATCTCGCGCACCTGTGGCTCGAGCTCTGCCGGCGCACGTCCGGCGATTCGGGAGAGCCCGAGCAGTACCGCCGTCAGCTCCTGGCCGATCTGGTCGTGGAGCTCACGGGCGATCCGGACCCGCTCGACTTCCTGCGCGCGCAGGATGCGACGCGACGCCTCGAGGCGCTCCATCTCGAGGCGCGCGAGCATCTCGTTGAACGTGATCGCGAGTTCCCCGGCCTCCGAGGTCGGTTCGGCCGCCGGCAGCCGCTGCGAGAGGCTCGTGAGGTCAACCCGGCGGGCCACTGTCGTCAATGCCTGCACCGGTCCGACAACGCGGCGCAGGAGGTATACGTTCGCGGCGACGACGAGCCCGAGCGCACCCAGCACGACCGCGATCTCCTCGTCGACGGCGAAGCTCGAAACCTTCCCCGGAGCGAGCACGAGGATCGTCACGACGACCGCCGCGACCACGAGCAGCGCGTTGATCGCCGCCGCCCGCTGGAGCAGCGGGATGTACCGGCGACGCCCCGTCACGCCGGACGCGCCTCACCGAGGCCGTTGAGCCGCTGCAGCATCGACCACAACCGGGACTCGAGCGCCGCCGGGGACACATCGAGCATCGTCACGATCTCACGCGGAGCGATGCCTGCCCGCAGCATTCCGAAGATCGCCTGCTCCTCGTCGTCGAGCTGCTGACGCAGTCGCTCGGCGAACCGCGGTGCGAGCAGCGGCAGATGCCGGCGACCCGATGCCGCGCTGCGGATGGCGTGACAGAGCTCCTCGCCGAGGGTCGCCTTGCTGACGACGGCGTCGGCCTCCGCGACGACCGCCGCCGCGGTGAGAATGCTGTCGGTGTAGGCCGAGTAGATGAGCACCGCGGGCGCTTCTGAGAGACGCTTGAGCTTGCGACTCAGCCACAGTCCGTTGCGGCCTCCGAGCTGGTAGTCGACGACGGCGACGTCAATCGGCTCGCGTCCGGCGATCTCGAGCGCAGCTTCCGCGGACGCGGCGACCGCGACCACCTCGAAGTCGACTTCCTCGGCGAGCAGTTCGCGCAGACCGGCGCGCATCGCCGGATGGTCGTCGACGACGAGCAGGCGCACACGGGTCTGGGAACCCTGCGACCGGGGGCTCGTTCTGCGGATCAGGTCCGGGGCAACGGTGGTCATGGTTCCTCCTTCGTCTCATTGACGACGAGGATCCCGGACGAGTCGCGCCTGCGGAATGGGTGTTGCCCCTCATCTTCACCCCGCGAGCGAGCGCTCTACGGCTCGATCAGCCCCTGGCGGATGGCGTACCGGGTGAGCTCGACGCGGTCGCGCATGCCGAGCTTCTCCAGGATGTTCGCGCGATGGCGCTCGACGGTCTTCTCGGCGATCACGAGCGTCTCCGCGATCTGTTTGTTCGTGTACCCCTCGGCGACGAGCTTCAGCACCTCCTGCTCGCGGGGGGACAGTGGGTGTTCCCGAACCGGCAGGTCGTTGCGCGCGCGATGCAGGAAGTCGGCGATCAGCGGCGTCATCGCTCCCGGATAGAGGAACCGATCGCCGCGCATCGCCGCCCGGCATGCCTCGACGAGATCGCGGTCGGCGACGGTCTTCAGCACATAGCCCGACGCGCCCGCCTTGAGCGCCTCGTACAGATAACGCTCGTTCTCGTGCATCGAGAGCATCAGGATGCGCACCTCCGGCCGCGCCGTCCGCAACGCGCGGGCGGCCTGCAGCCCGGTCATGCGCGGCATCGTGATGTCGAGGACGGCCAGGTCAACGTCGTCCTGGCGTCCGCGCTCGACGGCCTCGGCGCCGTCGCCGGCCTCGGCGACGACGACGAGGTCGGGCTCGGCCTCCAGGACCAACCGCAGCCCGTGGCGGACGACGGCGTGGTCCTCCGCGAGCAGGATCCGGGTCTTCAGCGGAGTCACGTCACCCCTCGGTCGGCACCTCGAGGCGCACCTCGCAGCCGGCGTCCGGGGAGAGATCGCTCACCAAGAGCGTCGCACCGATGAGCCCCGCTCGCTCTCGCATCCCGCGGATTCCGCTGCCGCCGGCGGCCGATCCTCCGAGACCGACACCGGTGTCACGTACGCTCAGGACGACGTCGTGGTCACCCGAGTCGAGCGACAGGCTGGCCCGGTCGCTGCGCGAATGCCGCGCGACGTTCGTCAACGCCTCCTGGGCCACTCGGTAGACGACGAGCTCGGCGTCGCTCGACAGCGCCGGCATCTCGTCCGGGAGATGACAATCGACTCGAATGCCCGTCCGCTCGACGAAGCGCTCGCACAGCACCGCGAGCGCGCTCGTCAGACCGAGATCGTCGAGCGCTTCAGGCCGAAGCTCGACCGCGATCCGCCGCACATCCTGCAGGCTCGCCCGGACCGCCTCCCGCGCCTCGGAGACCCCGGGACGCAGCGTCTCCGGCGCGCGCGCCTGTACCCGCGCGAGCAGCAGCAGCACCGCGGTGAGCTCCTGACCAACCCCATCGTGGAGTTCCCGGGCCACCCGCAGACGCTCGCCCTCCTGGGCAGCAAGAATCCGGCCGGTGGTCTCGCGACGCTCGGTCTGGAGCCGACTGAGCATCTCGTTGAACGTCTGTGCCAGCTCGCCCGCCTCCGAGGTCGGGGCGGCGTCCGGGAGCAGCTGGGGGCGCGGTCCAGTGAGGTCAGCCGTCCGCGCCAGCACGGTGAGCTGCTGGAGCGGACGGACGACCCGGCGCATGAGCAGCACGTTGAGCAGGATCACGAGCCCGACCGTGACGACGAGGACAACGCCCTCCTCGTCGAGACGGGCCGAGGACTCGTGCCCCGGCACGAGCACGACGATCGTGAGTGCGACCGACGCGATCAGCAGCAGCGCGTTGATCGAGACGACGCGATGAAGCAGCGGCACATAGCGACGGGTCGGGCGCCGCTCATCGACGGGTCGGGATGTCTGCCCCATGGCACACACGATCCCAGGTTCCGTCCCGTGGGCCGGGTTGGAACCGAGCCGGGGCCCTACGTCAGGACGTCAGCCTCGTCGTCGAACAGGCGGCCGAGGTCGGCGACCATGTATCGCATGCCGCCTGCGCGCTTGGCCTCGTACATCGCCGCGTCGGCCCGATCGAGGCCGTGAGGGAGCGAGGCGCCGGGCTCCACGGTGGCAACCCCGATGCTCACGCGGGGCCGGCGGCCGCGGGGGCCCGCGCTGCGTACCGCCTCGACGATGCGGGCGGCGACCGACGCGCCGCTCTCCTCGTCGGAATCGAACACGACGGCCGCGAACTCATCCCCGCCGATCCGCGCCAGGACGTCACCCGTCCGCAGGATCGTGCGGACCGAGCGGGCGACCGACATCAGCAATTCGTCGCCGGCGGCATGGCCGTGGCGATCGTTGACCTCCTTGAGGCCGTCGACATCGATCGCCAAGATGACGAGCGGCCGCCGCCCCCGGCGCTCGCGGACGAGTTGCTCGAGCCCGCGGCGGTTGGCGAGCGAGGTGAGCGGATCGGTGTGGGCCGCGTGCTGCAACCGCTCGTGGGCGAGCGCGTTGTCGAGCGCCAGTTCCATGATGCGGACGATCGCGACACAGCTCGACAGCTCTCGCGCCTGGATTGGCCGGTTGCGCCCGGCAACCGCGAGCACACCGTGCAGCTGACCGCCGACGACCACGGGCACCCAGGCTCCGTGGGCCACTCCCTGTTTCTCGGCGAGGTTGCGGACGGCCGGCCCGAGCTCCGCCGAATTGAGCGGCCCCGCCGTCGGCACGAGCTCGGTCGCCGCCTTCGCGAGCAGCGGATGTTCTTGGAGCGGCCAGCTCGCCCCGAGGTAGCCGCCCTCGGCGTCGAACTCCGCGTCGATGCGGACGATGCCGTTGAAGATCCGGCAGTAGTTCGCGCGGCGCGCCCGCCCGCCCGGAGGCGACGCGATCTCCGCCGCAAGCCGGACGCCGGTGGTCACGACGATGGCAGGGTCAAGCGTCGCGTTCAGGTCGCGGGCCGCTTCCCCCAGCACCTCCGACTGCCGCAGGGCCTCCTCGCGCGCGGCGAGTGCGTCCCCCAGCCAGCGGCGCAGGTTGTACGCGCCGAGCACAACGATCGTCGAGGTCAGTCCCAACAGTCCTGCTCGGCGGACGATGACGCCTGCGGCGGTGTGATCGAGCGCAGAGGTGACCGCGATCATGCCGACGACCGCGGCGATGAGCACGAATGACTCCCGCAGCCGGTGATACAGCGCCGCCCAGCCGATCGGAAGCAGGACGAGTGACTGCAGGCCGGTCGAGACGCTGTCCTGTGACTTGAACAGCAGCGCGAGCGTCACCAGATACGCCGCCGGCACAAGCAGCCGCACCCACGAGGAGACCCGGAGCCGGGGCAGCACGAGCGCGAGCACCACGACGACCGCGAGCACCCCACAACTGGCCAGGAACGCCGACACCGAGCGCGTCCCGGGGAGCGCGATCGCCGAGATCTGACCCACGAGCGCGACGACCACGAACGCGGCCACCCAGGCCTGCTCGATCGGCGGAGGCCCATCGGCGCGATACCCGGACAGTGAGGAGCGCTCGGGCCTCACAGACCCAGGATAGATCGCGCTTCGGCGTGACAGGCTCCCATCTCATAGATAGTCGGCAGCACGGCCCGCGTTCCACAGCCCCAAATCCACCCCGCCGGCTCAGCGCAGGGCACCGGTCGTGAGCCGCGCGCTCACGAGCGCCGCGCTGTACCGGGGCACGACGAAGCGCACGTCACCGCCCCGCGCCGCCGCAGTCTCGGCCACGCGCCGGCCCCGCCACCGGCCGGCTCGGTCAAGCCACTGGCCCGCAAGCCGTACGCCTCCCTCGGACCCCGGCGCGGGCGCCGAGAGACGCTGCACGACGGCTGAGCCGATGCGCGCGGCGTTCAGCTGCACCGAGGCGCCTCGCGGCCCCTTGTTGATGACGAGCAGATGGAGCCTCGCCCGGCCGATCCGGACCCCCCACACCTTGACGTGCGGGAAGCCGGGCGCGTGAACGCGCAGCCGGACGAGGCGGGCGTCCGGTCCGAGCGTCCGCGCAAACAGGATCAGCCCGTACAGCAGCGGATGCGCGTGCAGGCCCCTGCGGTCGAAGGTGAACGGGTCGTTGACGGCGTACTCACGCGCGTGAAGATTGATGCCCTGCGCACCGGTGCGCATCAACTCGAAGGCCGCGTCGGGCGCCCACAGCGCCGTGGCAAGACTGTCACTGACCCCCGCCACGCCTCCGCACGTCACTGAGTTGAACTCGGTCAACCGGAACGGCAGGCCGGCCGCGTGAGCCAGACGCACGGCAGGGCGCACGGACGCGGCCATGCCCGCCGTCGCGTCCTCGCTGAGAATCCGGCTGATCGTCGGGTACCAGGGCGAGCCGGCGAACACACAGCGTGTGTACGGGTACCGATGAGCGGTAACGACCCGGAGGCCGGCGTGCGGACCGCGCAGCAGCGCGTTGATCCACAGACGCCCACCCCGGGCGCTGGGATTGGCGACGGCAGGGCCGAGCAGCGTCGCCTTGCGCCTGTCGCCTTGAATGGCCCGTCCGTATTGAGCGAAATCCGTGACGTACTGCGCGGGGCCGAGGTCAGGCGGCAACACCCGGCGGCCGAACGGCTCCCGCGCGATCGTCTGCTGCCAGTACCCGCGGCCGTAGAGATCCGGCTCGTTGCCGATCTCGAAGCCGATGATGCTGGACGGCGGCAGGACAGCTTCGGCCTCTCGCACCCACGCCCGCGCGAGCTCGGGAGTGCCGGTGACGAGGTTGAGATCGAGGATCACGCGCAGCCGCGTCGCGCGGACGACGCGCGCCGTCCGGCTGATGAGCGCCGGGGTCAGCCCGAACGCCCACGATGGAAGCCGGCGGAGCCGCGGCACGTAGAACGTGTGGTCGGACGAGTCACCGCCGATCCTGAGCACGAGCGGCGCGTCCCCGGCGACGTGAATCAGCGAGATGACCCGCCGAAACAGCCGCAGGTGCCGTTCGTCGAACGGCAGCGTCCAGTACTCCGTTGAGAGTCCGAGGAACGACGGCGGTACCGGGGTGAGCGCGTGGTGCCGGTTGATCGACACCGTCACGTCCGCCGGGCGCGCGGCGACCACCCGCGGGCTCGCCCGGGCAGCCCGTCGCGGATGCGGGGGGCCATGAGCGCCGCAGCCGGCGAGCGCCAGCGCGACCGTCAGGGCGGCGACGGCTGGTGGCCGCAGGACAGATCTCGACATTGCAATGAACGTAGGCCACTCGGGACCCCGGGCCGTTAGTCTCAGCTCGTGGGCGACACCCCAACGGCGGCCAGCGTACTGCGGGACGTGGTGCTTGCGCTTGTCGAGGACGCGGACTGGGGGCAGATGGTCTCCGGCGAGGTCACCTCCGCCGTCGCCGACGAGCTTCCTGAGATCGCAGCCGATGACGCCCTCCAGACGGCTGCGCTGGCCAGCAACGCGGCATCGCTGCAGCTGTTTGTCGAGATGGTGCTGGCCGGGCGGCCGCCCGGGAAGGCCGAGCCGCCCCCCGAGTCGATCGCGCTCGCGCACGAACTCGTCCGTCGCGGTGTCGGCATCGACGTCCTGCTGCGTGGCTATCACGCGAGCGAGGCGGCGTTCTTCTCCTACTTCGTCGAGCGAGTCCACGCCGATCCGCGGTTCTGCGACGACGGCAAGTACCGCGATCGAGGAAGGTGCGCGGTGGCTCTTCACGTTCGTCGGCGCGCTGACGCGGGAAATTGCCGAGCGGTATGCCGAGGAGCGCGAGCGGTGGATCCGCAGCACGGCGGCCGCGCGACTGCGCGACGTGCGCGCCGTGCTGTCCGGAGAGGCGACCGATGCCGCCGTGTTCAGCGCGCGGCTCCGATATCCGCTGCAGCGGACGCATCTCGCCGTCGTGCTGTGGGCCGGGGCGGGGATCCCGGCGGACCGCGAGCCGGTGCAGGCGATGCTCGAGCGGACAGCCGTCGAGCTCGCCGAAGCGCTCGGGGCGACGAGCACCCTCGTCGTGGGGCTCGAGGACGATGTCGTGGCGGCGTGGATGGCGGGCGTGCGCTCCGACGCCGCCGGGCGGATCACGGAATCGCACTCGGGCGTCGGCAGGGGCAGCGACCGCACGCCGCCTGTGGGCTGCCCGGCACCGGCATCGGCGGCTTTCGCAAGAGTCACGAGCAGGCGATGCACGCGCGCCGCATCGCGCGGCTGACGGGCGATCCCGGCGGCGCGATCGTCGCCTACGACGAGGTCGCGCTGACGGCGATCGCGACCGCCGACCTCGAGCAGGCGCGTGAGTTCGCGCATCGCGAACTGGCGCGCTCGCCGACGCCAGCGACGAGGCCCGCCGCCTCGCGGCCACCCTACGGATCTACCTCGAGGAAGGCTCGAGCGCGCGCCGCGCTGCCGCCCGCCTGCACGTCCACGAGAACACGATCAAGAACCGGATCCGGACGGCCGAGGAGCGGCCTCGGTCACCCGGCGACGACGCGCGTCGCCGAGATGCTGCTCGCCTTGCGGATCCGGATGCTCGACGCCGACGCCCCGCGCGAGCCTCAACCGAGACTCATCAGCTTCGTGAGGTGCCGCGAAAGCGGCTGGATGAGCCGCGGCGAGATCCGGTGCAGCGAGGTACGGGACGAGCACGTGGCTCTTCGGGACCGTCACGATCAGCTTCGGCTTGTCGATCGCTTTGAGGACTGCCGCCGCCACGACGTCGGGCGAGGCGCCGCGCTTGCTGTAGAAGGCGATCGCCTTGTCGTGGATCTCCGCGATCTCGCCGCGGACGATCCCGGTGCGCACGATCGCCGTGTTGATGATCCCGGGACACACCGCGATCACGCGGATGCCGCGCGGGGCGAGTTCCGCGTTGAGCGCCTCGCTCATGCCGACGACTCCGAACTTCGACGTCGTGTACGGCGCCATCCGCGCCGTCGGGACGAGCCCGGCCTCCGAGGCGGTGTTGACGACGGTCGCGGGACCGCCCTGGGCGAGCATCCTGGGGCACGAACGCCTGCACGCCATAAGCGACGCCGAGCAGGTTGATGCTGATCACGCGCTGCCAGTCGTCGATCGTCGTCGCCTCGATGTTCGCCGCGTGGCCAATCCCGGCGTTGTTGTGGAGGATGTCGACGCGCTGCTCGGCCTCGAACACGGCCGCGGCGAGAGCGTCGACGGCAGCCGGATCTGCGACGTCAACGACGTGCGCGCACGCGCTCCCGCCGGCCGCCTCGATCTCGGCGACGACCGCCGCCCCGCTGGCCTCGTTCACATCCGCCACGTGAACGCGGGCGCCGTGCTGGGCCAAGAGACGTGCCGTGGCGCGTCCGATTCCGGATCCGGCGCCGGTGATGACGGCGACCTTGCCGCTCAGGTCGACTCGCTGTGGCATGGCTCTCCTCCTGCGTGTCGCTCGTGGGACGCTCAGGCTACGGACCCGGTGGGCGTGCCGGCTGGGCGGTGGGCGTGCGGGCCGCGCGGGTCGGGGTGCGGGCTGGGCGTGCGGGCTGGGCGGTGGGCGTGCGGGCTGGCACTGAAGTGCAGGGCCGCATCCTCGACCGGGCCCCGGCGCAGGCGCTCACGGTCGGCGGCGTAGCTCATCTCGAGCGTCCACGGTCCGTGCGAGCCCTGCTTCGGGAACAGGTCGACGGCGCGGCGCACATAGCCGGCATGGAAGTCGAGCAGCGGACGACGCGTGAGCGTCGGGTCGTCCGCGATGGGGACGACCGTGTCGTATCCGCGCTCATCCATGTACGCGAGCATCCGGCACAGGTGCTCGCACACGAGGTCGATCTTGAGCGTCCAGGACGAGTTCGTGTAGCCGACGGCGAACGCGAAGTTCGGCAGGCCGCTGAGCATGAAGCTCTTGTACGCGAGCGTGTCGGCGAGGTCCACCGGCGTCCCGTCCACCGACAGCGTGATCCCGCCGAACGCGAGCAGGCTGAGACCGGTGGCGGTGACGATGATGTCCGCCTGGAGCTCACGGCCGGACTCCAGCAGGATGCCGTGCTCGGTAAAACGCCCGATCCGGTCGGTGACGATCGACGCCTTGCCGGAGCGGATCGCGGCGAACAAGTCGCCGTTGCGCACCGCGCACATGCGCTCCTCCCACGGGTTGTATCGCGGGCTGAAGTGCGTGTCCACCGCGTAGCCCGCGGGCAGCTGATGCTTCGTCATGAAGCGGATCAGGCGGCGCACAAACCGCGGATGACGCATGCTGAGGTCGTAGATCAACCGCTGGCGTGCGATGTTCATGCGACGGGTGATCCGGTAGGCAGTCCGGTCGGGCAGGAAACGTCGCAGCGCGTTCGCGATCGGATCCTTGCCCGGCAGCGTCATCACGTAGCTCGGGGACCGCTGGAGCATCGTGACGTGCGCCGCGTCGTCGGCCATCGCCGGGATCAGGGTGACTGCGGTTGCGCCGCTGCCGATGACGACGACACGCTTACCGGCGTAGTCGAGGTCCTGCGGCCACGCCTGCGGATGGATGATCGTGCCGGCGAACCTCTCCTGCCCCTCGAACTGCGGCATGTAGCCGGCGGCGTAGTCGTAGTACCCGGCAGCGCTGAACAGCAGGCCGCAGGTGAGCTCGGACCGCTCCCCGTCGTCGATCCGTTCGACCTGCACGGTCCAGCGCCCGTGCTCCGCTGAGAAGTCGGCGGCCAGGACCCGATGGCCGAAGTGGATGTGCGGCCACAGGTCGTTCTCGTCGACGGTCTCCTCGAGATAGTCGAGGATCTCGTCGCCATCCGCGATCGCGTTCTCGCTCGTCCACGGCTTGAACTCGTAGGCGAACGTGTGCAGATCGGAGTCCGAACGGATGCCGGGATAGCGGAACAGGTCCCACGTCCCGCCGATCGTGTCCCGCGCCTCGAGGATCGCAAAGGTCTTCCCGGGCAGTTGCGTCTTCAGGTAATGGCCGGCACCGATCCCGGAGATGCCGGCGCCGATGATGAGCACGTCGACGTGCGTGGTGTCCAGGTGGATGGGGAGCCGGCGTTCGGCGGTAGCGGTGCTCACGGGTCGTCTCCTCGGGGCGTTCCGGTCAAGGCTTCTGTGCGTTTTCGTCAAGGACCGTCATGGGTGTTCGCTGCATGATCCGGACTGATCGCCCGCCCGGCAACGTCACAACGACACATCCCGCTCGCGCAGATTGTGGCTTACTCACAATCCGCGCCCGAACGCGGTACGTTAGCGTTCCACGACCACGAGCGACCACGATCTCCCACGCGGGGGCGCGCACCACAACGCAAGGCGGTTTGTGGTCGTCAGACGACCACGATCTCCCACGCGGGGCCGCGGACCACAACGCAAGGCGATTAGTGGTCGTCAGACGACCAAGATCCCCCACGCGGCCGAGACGGCGCGACCGCGTGGGAGATCATGGTCGGGGTTGCGACGCGCGGGGGGGTGTGACCTGCGCGGGTGCGCTGCGTTACGACGTGCGCTGCGTCAGGTCGTACACGGTCATGCCACCCACCGTCGTCGATTTGAAGTGGCTCGTCACCCACGACTCGATCGTCTGGCTGACGCCGCCGCCCATACCGGGCCCGCCCGTGCGGCTGAAGCCGCCGCCCGGCGCGCTGCCGCTCGACGTGCCACCGCTCGACGTACCGCCACTCGACGTACCGCCGCTCGACGTACCGCCACTCGACGTACCGCCACTCGACGTGCCGCCGGTCGAGGTGCCGGCACCACCCGGACCACCGCCGCCGGCGACGTAGTAGTGGATCTTGCCCGCAGCGACGAGCTGCTTGAACCGAGCCAGAGTGGTCGCGTTGTCGCTGCCGGTGAAGCCGCCGATCGCCATCACCGACTTGCCGGTCGCCAGCTCGATCCCGGCGGCATTCTGCGCCGAGGACGTCGCCACGATCCACGTGTAGCGCGACGCGTTGACGGCGAGCGCGGTCGCGGCGGTGCCGCTGACGGCGGTGCCGCTGACGGCGTTCCCGCCACCCGGGCCGCCGGCCGCGCCGGCGCCGCTCGGCAGCGACCGGGAACCGGACATCCCGCCGCCCATACCGCCAGGCCCGCTGCGTGACGCCGTCGCCGGGCCGGCGCTCGGGTTTGTCCCGGTCTGCGCGCTCGCTACCGCGTTCAGCGTGAACGCTGCCGGCGCCGCGAGCGCAATCACGACCGCGGTGCCGGCGAGCGCGGCCGCCGCTCGGCGGCCGAGGGTCCCCGCGCGCAGGATCAGCAGCGACCGCTGCCATCAGCGCGCCGACGAGCACGACGCCGCGCAGCCACGGGTGCCAACTCGGTGTCCGGTCAAGCAGCGCAAACGCCCACACGCCGGTCGCGGCGAGCATCGCTGCGAGCGTCATCCGGGCGATGAGCCGCTCGCGCCGCTGCCACAGGAGTGTCGCCCCCACGCCCGTCAGCACCGCGATGGCCGGCGCCAGCGTGTTCGTGTAGTACGGATGGATCGTGCCGCTCATGAAGCTGTACACGACGGCCGTGACGATGAGCCAGCCGCCCCACAACAGCACGGTCGCCATCAGGCGGTCGGTGCGCGCCGGCCGCCGCCGGACGACGCTCACGATCCCGGACGCGAACGCGATCACCGACGCCGGCAGCAGCCAGCTGATCTGCCCGCCGAGCTCGCCGTTGAACAGGCGCAGGACACCGGCCGCCCCGCTGAAGCCCGCGCCGCCCCCACCCGGGCCGCTGCCGCCACTGATCCGGCCGAGCCCGTTGTATCCGAACACGAGCTCGAGCACGCTGTTGTTCGTCGAGCCGCCGATGTACGGCCGGGCCGAGGCCGGCCACAGCTCGACGAGCGCGACCCACCAACCAGCCGCCACCATCATCGCGGCGCCGCCGATGATCAGCTGCCACACCCGCCGTCGCAGCGGGACGGGCGCGGCGACGAGGTAGACGAGCGCGAATGCCGGCAGGACGATGAACGCCTGCATCATCTTCGTCAGGAACGCGAGGCCGAGCGCGGTCCCGGCGAGCGCCAACCATTTCGTCTGCCCGCGTTCGACCGCGCGGGTGACGAAGTAGGCGCCGGCGACGAGCAGCAGCACGAGCATGCGCGTCGGGGTTGTTGAAGCGGAACATGAGCGCCGCCACCGGCGTGATCGCGAGCACCAGCCCGGACAGCAGCGCCGCCGGCCGGCCGAACCACCGCCGCACCGTGGCGAAGAGCAGCGCGACGGCCGCCACCCCCTCCAGGGCCTGCGGCAGCAGCATGCTGAAGCTCCCGAACCCGAACACTCGGGTCGAGATCTCCATCGCCCATAGCGACGCCGGCGGCTTGTCAACCGTGATGTAGTTGCCCGCGTCGAGCGACCCGAACAGAAACGCCTTCCAGCTGTGCGTACCGGCCTGCACGGCCGCGGAGTAGTACTCGTTCGCGGTGCCGTTCTTCGACAGGCCCCACAGGTACAGACCGGCGGTCAGCGCCAGCAAGGCGACGAGCGGGGCTGCCGACACGACACGGTCCGAAACGTTGAGATGAAGTCGGCCGGCGCGCCGCGCCGGGCGCGGCAACGTGGGCGCAGTGGTTGTCGTGCTCACAGAAGCCTCCGGGTTCGGGGTCGCTCAATCTGAATTCAGCATCGACCCGGCGGAGAAGGCGGGCGTACGAGGACGCTAAGAGCCCCGTCGGAGCGTGAGGCCGTACGAGGACGCTAAGCGCCCCATCGGGCTGCCGGGCCCGCCGCGCTCACTCGGGCGCTGTCAGCCGGTTGCCGACGAGTACGGCGAGCCCGTCCGCGGCGAGACTCGCGGCGATCTCGCGGTCGGTCCCGGCGACGACGACCTCGTCGCCGGCAACGACCCGGGCCAGGAGCCGGCCCCGCCGCTGCCGCGCACTGCCCTCGTACGGCGACTGGCGCCGGCGCGTCCCGCGGCCCGGCACGTCGCCCGGGCCGCCGCAGCCCTCCCCGACGGGGCATTTGCCGCAATCGGGACGCGGCCGGCAGACCCGTTGCCCGAACTCCATGATCGCCTGGCCCGCCCGCCACGGATCGGCGGTGATGTCGACGCCGTCGGGATAGCGCCGGCCGAGCACCCGTTCCACGTTGACGTCCCGGGGCAGCACGGGCTCCTCCAGCGCGAAGCAGCGGATCGCCGCGGCGACGTACGGGCCGATCCCGGGCAGCGTGGTCAACTCGTCTGGCCAACCGCCGGCGACGACGAGCCGCGCCGACCGGTGGAGGTCCCGGGCGCGGCGCGGATACCCGAGTCCCTGCCACTGGCCGAGCACGTCGACGAGCGCGGCGCCGGCGAGCGCCTCGACCGTCGGCCACCGCGCCATCCACCGAACCCAAGCATCCGCGGCACGCTGCACCGTCGTCTGAGCCGACATGACCTCTGCCACCCATACGGCGTAGACGTCACGGGTGGCGCGCCACGGCAGCTCGCGCGCGTGCTCGGTCCACCAGTCGAGGACGGGCGCGAGCGACGGGTCACCGACGTGGGCGACGCTCACGGCGTGCTCACGAGGCTGATCCCAGTCCGCCGATCAACCGCGCCAGTGTCCCGAGTGCGAAGTTCCCACTCGCGACACTAGGCGAGCGCCGGCAATCCGACCCCGATCACCTTCAGCCGCCGCGACAGCGCCGTGAACGCGAACTCGTTGAGCGCGTCGCTCGAGTAGCCGAGGTACTCGTAGGCATCGCCGAGCTGGAATCCAGGCGGCACGAGCACCCCGGCCGCCGACGGGAGCGTCTCGGCGAGCCGGTCCTGGATCCGCTTGGCGAGCTCCGGGTCTCGCGCCTTCTGCTGGAGGAACCACGTCCCGTAGGCGACGTGGCGGTGCTCGTCCTGGGAGATGAGGTTGAAGCCCTTGAGGTGACCGGACATGATCCCTCGGCGCTCGAGGTTGTCGGTCTGGAAGTGCTGCCCGGTGAGGGCGAGGGTGCCCTCGATGACCATGTGATAGATCGTGACGAAGTCAACCTTGGCTTCGATGCTCGACGGGTCGGCGAGCAGCGCCTGGTGGGCCTCGACCAGGTAGCCGTCGAACAGCTTGAAGTAGTCGTCCGTCAGATCCCCCCGCGCCCGCTGCAGGCGATCCTCGAAGCTGCCGTCGTAGCTCAGCACCTCCTCGTAGAGGCGGTTGAAGTGCTGCGCGTGGCGCGCCTCGTCGACCTGCTGGGTGAGCAGGAACGCCTCCTCGTGCTTGTCCTCGGCCGCCATCACGAGTCCCGAGAACTGATTCGTCACCCGCTCCTCACCGACGAAGAACGCCGACAGGCCCCACGTCATCTCGTCACGGATCTCGTCCGGCAGCGCCTCCCAGTCGCGCCGGTCCTGCTCGAGGTCGATCTCGTGAGAGATCCAGTTCTGACGCTCCCACAGCCGGTAGAGCTGCAGCGGCGTCATCAGCTTCACCTGCGGAAGCTTCGACTCATCCGAGATCGTTCCGACGTCGCCCTGAACGGTGTAATCGAGCAGGCTGGACATCATGGCCTCCTGTCGTGAGCTCTCAAACGTGCGGCGCGAGTCTAACTCCGCGCGAGCGCGCCTGAGACACCCTCGGCGCGGTCCCCCGGCCCCGGCGTGAGCGGCGCGTCGAGGGCGATCGTCGGCAGCATCCGGTTGAGCAGTCCAAACGCGGATCGCTGCACCTCCGCGACGACCGGCGCCAGCGACGCCCGCGCGGCGTCGCGGGCGGCCGCCCGCCCCATCCCGGGGTGGCGTGCGTCCCGGCCGATCGTCGCGGCGGCGTCGCCGGCGAGCTCGCGCGCGGCAGCCCGGGCGCGGTCGCCCGCACTGTCGCCGACCCCCATCCGGGCTGCGGACCAGGCCGCGGCCGCCGCTGACTCCCACGCGAGTTCACGCGCGGCCATCCGTCCCGCCAGCCACGGCGCCCACACCGCGGCGCGCGACGCACCGAGCGCCTCCCGCCACGCCACGCGAGCGGCGCTCCGGGCGGCGCCGAGCGGCGCGATCGCCGCATGCAACCTCGGCGGGGCGAGCACCGGATCGAGCGTCCGCAGGCGTGCCGCCGCGCCGTCGAGGTTCGCGGCGGCGAGCCACGTCGGCGCATAGGTGCGAATCAGCCAGTCCATCGCCATCCACGCCCGGGACTCATCGAAGCCGTCGTCGGCGGTCCCGATCGTCCGGGCGAGGTACGGCCGCAGGCGCTGGCGCGGACCGTCCTCAAGACTGTCGTTGAAGGTCGTGCAGAACGCGCGCACGGCCGGGCTGACGCACGTCGGCTCGTCGCTGTGCGGCTCACCCGCGATGTAGCTCACCCACTCCATCGCACACCGGCCCTCATCGGGCGTCGCGTGGGTGCCGTAAGCCAGGATGTAGTCGGGACTCATAACCGCTCCTGTCGGTGGAGGGCGGACGACTGGGCGAGCGCTCGATTCTCGCGCCTGCGCAGGCGAAGTCAAGCCCGCGAGGCGCGCATCCGGACGATGTGCGTCACCGGTCTTCAGGACAATCGTCCGATGCAGGGGTCGAGCACCGTCCGCCGGTGGGCGGAGCGCGCTTCGGACGCGCTGCCACTGCTGGCGCTGATCGCCGCCGGCCTGTCTCGGCTGCTCCCGACCCGTGGGCTCGCCGACCACGTTGACCTGTTGCTGGCGGTGCTCGTCCTGCTGACCGCGCTCGACATCGACCCGAGACGACTGCAGGAGGTGGCCGGCCACACGACGACGATCGTGCTCCTCGTCGCCATTCCGGCGTGCGTGCTCGCCCTCGTGGGCTGGGTCATCTCGCGCGCCGTCAGCGGCGATCTGCGGGACGGCGTGCTCGCGCTCGGCATCGCACCGGCCGAGGTCGCATCCGTGGGGCTCGTCGGGCTCGTCGGCGGGATGGCCGAGCAGGCGATCGCGGTCGTCGGGCTGTCACTCGTCGTCAGCGCCGTCGCCGGGCCGCCGCTACTCGCCGCCGTCGCCGGCGGCGCTCACGGCGCTCACCCGCTTGCGCTGGTCGGCCACTTTGCGCTCATCGTGCTCGTCCCGTTCGCTGCCGGGGTGGTCCTCCGGGGGCTGGCTCCCGCCCTCGAGCGGCGTGACGCCGAGATCTCACTCGCGTCAACTCTTGTGCTGCTCGCGCTCATCTTCGCGTCGCTCACCGCGACCCAGGCGGGCACGATCGGCTCGGCGGCACTCATCAGCGTGGCGTTTCTCGTGTGCTCGTCGGTCGTCGCGTGGGTCACGCAGCGCGGTCTCAGCCACCGTCTCGATCCGCCGCTGGCGCTGACGATCGGGATGCGAGATTTCGCGGTCGCCGCCGCGCTCGCGACCGCCGCCTTCGGACCCGCGGCCGCCCAAGTGGCCGGCGTCTACGGCACGATCATGCTGATCGCCGCCGCCACCGTCAGCGCCCTGATGCGGCGCTCGCGGCGCGCTCGAGCCACGCCTCGTAGACGTCGATGAACGCCTCCATCGCCGCGTCAACGCCGGCGATGTCGCCGGTGGCGAGCAGGTCGAGGAGCAGCCCTCGAACGGCCGCGAGCCCCAGGCGGGCATGGGCCCGCGCGAGGTTCGGCGGCAGCCCGTAGGCGATGTTGATCTCGGTTCCGGGCACGAGCCAGTCCTCGACGATCCCGTCGAGAAACGCATGGGCCAGCCCCTCGTCGTGCAGCGCGCGGCCGTAGAGCTCGAAGAACAACCGCTCGTTCGGCCACAGCGCCGGATCGGACAGGTGCTTCCACCACTCGCGCAGCGCGTCCCCCACCGGCTTGCTCGGGTCGGGGAGCAGGTCGGCGAGGATCTCCCGCTGCCGCGCCTCGACCTCGTGCACGACGGCAACCCACAGGCCTTCCTTCGAGCCGAAGTGATGGATGAGCATCCGGTGGCTCGTGCCCAGCGCGGATGCGAGACCGCGCAGGCTGAGATCGCCGATCCCGTTCTGCTCCATGTACTCGATCGTCTGGCTGACGATCTCGCGTTTTCGATCCTTGACGCCCACGCGGCACAGAGTGTACCATGTGGTACATGAAACCAGTACACGTCACCATCGACGTCCCATCCGCCCGCGAGGATGTCTTCGACTTCCTCGACGTCATGTCCAACCACGAGCCGTTCACGAACCACATCCTGCGCGATTGGGAGTACTCCGGCCCTGACCGCGGCATCGGGTCCAAGGCCCGTGTGCACGTGACGACGGCGGGCCGCACCGACACGGTCGACATCGAGGTCGTCGCCGCGGAACGTCCGGCGACGATCGTCGAGCAGAACGTCGGCGCGCGCGGCAAGCGGATCGCCAACGGCACCTACCAGCTCGCCGAGCTGCCCGGCGGTGGCACGAAGATCATGTTCCAGTACAGCTGGAAGCAGGCACCGCTCAGCGAGCGGATGATGGCGCCCGTCGTGCGCCGGGTGCTCCGCCGCGCCAACGAGCGCGCCATGGAGCGGCTCGCCCAGCAGCTCGCGACGCGACCGCACGCCACGGTCAGCGATGCGTCAGATGCTCATCCATCAGCCGCGTGACGGCGTCGGGACACTGCACGCTCGCCAGATGCGCCGCCCCGCCGAGGAGCTCGAGTCGCGCGTCCGGGACCGCGGCCGTGATCGCCTCGGCGTGGGGCGGCGGCGTCGCCCGATCCTCAGCTCCGGCGATGACGAGCGTCGGCGCGGCGATCTGCGGCAGCGCTGAACGCAGATCGAGCGCGGCAAGCGCCTCGCAGCAGCCGGCATAGCCGTCCGCCGAGACCGCGCACAGCATGCGCCGGTAGGTGGCCACCGTTTCCGGATGCTCCCGCGCCCACGCCGGCGTGAACCAGCGCTCGAGCACGCCGTCGGCGATCGGCTCGGGGTTGCCCTCCGACCGGACGGTGCGCGCGCGGTCGCGGTACGCGGCGGCCGCCTCCGGCATGTGTGCCGAGGTGCAGATGACGATGAGACGCGCGACCCGCTCGGGCGCGTTGGCGGCCAGCCACATCCCGATCATCCCGCCGATCGAGAGACCGCACACGGAGATGCGGCGGATTCCGAGCTGATCGAGCGTCACGGTGACGTCCATCGCCAGCTCGGCGATCGAGTACGCCCCCGGCGGCGCCGGCGAGCGGCCGTGCCCGCGCACGTCCACGCGCACCACTGACCGCTGCTCGGCGAGCGCGGCCACCTGGGGATCCCACATCGCCAGCGTCGTTCCGAGTGACCCGATGAGCAGCAGTGCGGGAGCATCGGCGGGTCCGCTGCGCTCGTGGTGAAGGAGGACTGCGGTCATTGCAGGCCCAGCGTAACCGCCGATCCCGGGGTTATGCTGCTTCGCTCCGTTGCCGATATGGGGGGCTGATGCAGGCATCGTTCCGAGCCGTCGCCGCCGTCCTCACCACCGCGTTGCTCGGGCTCGGCCTGATCGCGTGCGGCGGCGGGAGCAAGCATGCGAACCCGTCGGCCGAGGCGGCGGGCACCGTCCTCGACGACGTTCCCGCCTCCGGTCCGCCCGCGTTCGCCACCGTCCGCGTCGACGGTCACCCCGGCTCGCGGCACATCCCGCGATCGTTCTTTGGGCTTTCGACCGAATACTGGACGCTCCCCCAGGACCAGCCGCACGTCGTGCTCTACCGCCGAGTGCTCTCGCTGCTCCATGTGCGCGGCGACGGCCGCTTCATCCTGCGGATCGGCGGCGACTCCGCGTCGCACACGTTCTATGACCCGAGCGGTCTCGTGCTGCCGCGGTGGACATTCGAGGTGACGCCGACGTTCATCGACCAGACGGCGAGCATCGTCCGGCGGATGGGCCTGCGAGTGATCCTCGATCTCAACCTCGTCACCGGCTCACCGCAGCTCGCCGGAAGTTGGGCCAAGGCCGCCGAGGGATCGTTCCCCCGGAACAGCATCATCGGTTTCGAGATCGGGAACGAGCCGGACCTCTACGACAAGGCCTTCTGGTTGTACACGACCGGCGGCGAGCAGTTCTCAGGCCGAACGCTCCCGGCCGACATCACGCCGGAGGATTACGCGGCGGATTTCAACCAGTACGCGCACGAGCTCGGAAAGACCGTGCCGCACGTGCCGCTCTACGCCCCGGCACTCGCCAATCCGGTCGCGGACATCCGCTGGATCGCCACCCTGATCCACGGCGTCCACCCCAACCTCGGCGTCGTCAGCGGCCACCGCTACCCATACTCCGGCTGCGCGCTGCGTGGCTCGCCCCAGTACCCGACGATCGGTCGGATCCTGAGCGAGGCGGCGACGACGACGATGGCGCAGGAGCTCCGGCCGGTCGTGACGCTCACCGCCTCGGAGCGTCTCCCCTTCCGCCTGACTGAGATCAACTCGATCACCTGTGGCGGTCTGGCCGGCGTCAGCAACACGTTCGCCACCGGCCTGTGGTTCCCGGACGCGATCTTCGAGGTGATGCGAACCGGCGCCGTCGGAGCGAACCTGCACGAGCGCGAGAACGCCATCAACGACCCGTTCGCCTTCGACGCAAACGGCCTCGTCGCCCATCCCCTGCTGTACGGCATGATCCTGTACGCGCGCACGATGGGCCCGGACGCGCATCTCGTGCCGGTGAGCGTGCACACAACCGCCTCCCCGTACCTCAAGGTGTGGGCGGTCGCGTCGGGCCACTCCACGCTGCGCGTCCTGCTCATCAACAAGGGTGCGTCGACGATCACGACCCGTCTCGCGCTGCCGGCGAGCCGACCGGCCACCGTGGTGCGCCTGCTCGCCCCCTCACCCGCCGCCCAGACCGGCGTGACCCTCGGCGGTCAGCAGCTCGACGCCCGGGGGCGCTGGGTCGGAACAGCGACGCACGAAGTCGCCCGGGCGGATCGCGCCGGGCGGTACGAGGTTCGCGTCCCGCGCTACAGCGCCGCCCTCGTCAGCGTTGACGGCGTTCACACGCGGTAGCGGTTGAGCGAACCCGGGCGCCAACCGGGGCCCGCCCGAGGGCGCCAACCGGGGCCCGCCCGAGGGCGCCAACCGGGGCCCGCCCGGGGGCGCCAACCGGGGCCCGCCCGGGGGCGCCAACCGGGGCCCGCCCGGGGGCGCCAACCGGGGCCCGCCCGGGGGCGCCAACCGGGGCCCGCCCGGGGGCGCCAACCGTGGCCCGCCCGGGGGCGCCAACCGTGGCCCGCCCGGGGCGCAAAACCGCGACGAAGTCCCAATGCTCGGGCCTCGGCAGCTGGAGTGCACCATTGACCCGATGAGATCGGGCGAACGTACCAATCCACCTCTGGAAGGGATTGGATTGGGACTTGGTCCCGTCCTCCCCCCGGCGGCCCCGGCGGTGCTGGCCGCGATCCGGATGCCTCGGTTCTCAGCGCCACGCCGACTCCCTCGTGCCCCTGAATCGGGGAATTCGATACCAGCCGAGCCGACCCTGGCGGCGCCGAACCTCCGACCCCGGAACTAACTGAGCAGACGGGCCACCGCCGCATGGCGGTAATCGAAGATCCGGCGCAGATCGCGCGCGACGACCATGCGCTGCGCGACCTCGCCGAGCCGACCGAAGGGCAGCGCATAGTCGACGCGGTCGTGGATGCGCGTCCCGTTCCCCGTCCGCGAGAACTCGTGCGTGTGATGCCACAGGCGGTACGGACCGCGCACCTGACGATCGACGAACTTCACATTCGCATGCCACTCCTCGATCTGCGAGCGCCAGCTCAGCGGCACGCCGTGGAGCCGCAACCGGTAGTCGATCAGCGCCCCCGTGCCCATCTCGATCGGCTCCGGCGTCAGCACGCTGAAGCGCAACCACGGCGGCGTGATCCGCTCGAGGTTGGTCGCCTGCGAGAAGAACGCGAACACCTCCTCGATCGGCCGGTCGACGATCTGCTCCCGTTCGAGCCGGTGAACTCTCATCGACCCTTTTTCGTCAACGCATCACCCTTGTGGCCGGCCCGCGCACCCGTCTTCTCGCTCTCGACGATGTACACCGGATCCTCCGCGGACCCCTTCAGTTCCGTGCCGCCGACCTTCGCGGCGCCGGTCACGACCCGCTTGATCGCTCCGGCCGTCGTGCCCTGAGGCGTGTTCCATTCGACCCGGTCACCAATGCGTAGCTTCGTCATGCCGTCTCCGTACCCGCACGAGTGTATAGAAAAACCTATACCTTTCGTTCAGGCCGGCGACCCGGGGGGCGGGGACCCCGCAGTCGCCGCTTCAACGAATGACCGGGCGCGGACCCGCAGTCGCCGCTTCAACGAATGACCGGTCCGGCCACCCGCAGTCGTCGCGTCAACGAGTCACCGGACGGGCCACCCCGGTCGTCTCCTCGACCATCGCCCAGAAGTTCTCAAGCGGCGTGTCGAGCTGCACGTGGTGCGTCGGTCCGAGGATCAGCCCGCCGCCGGCGCCCAGGGTGGCGAGCCGGTCTCGGACCTCGTGCCTGACCTCGTCCGGGGTGCCGAAGGGGAGCGTGCGCTGCTCGTCCATCGAGCCCCAGAAGCACAGCTCCGCGCCGTACTCGCGTTTCAGCTGCGCGGGGTCCATCGCCGCGGGCTGAACCGGGTTGAGCACGTCGATGCCGATCTCGATCAGCTCGGGAATGACGGCCTCGACGCAGCCGTCCGTGTGGTAGGCCACCTTCACCGTCGGGTTGATCGCTTTGATCGTCCGGATCAGTTCTGCCATGCGCGGCTTGAGGAACCGTCGCCAGTGCTTCGGCGAGAACAGCATGCCGCTCTGCTGGCCGATGTCGTCGCCGAGCCAGATCATGTCGACCCCCATCCGGACGAGCCGCTCCGCGGCCGCGAGGTGGTATCGGAACGGGATCTCGAGCACCTCGTCCGCGAGCTCGGGCGCGCGCACGAGGTCCATCATCAGCTGCTCGAGTCCGCGCAGCGCCCAGGCGGCCTCGAAGATCGTCGTCACGACCACGCCGACGATGTAGTACTCGCCGCCGAACCGGGCGATCGCGTCAGCCGCATCGGCATACAGCTCGTCGCGGTCGGGATCCGGCGGGCGGTACGTCGAGAGCGCCGCAGCGTCAGCGAGCGGGTGCCCCTTCGGCTCGGTGTAGTGACCGTCACCGAACGGGGTCGTGTACCTGGCGACGCGCCAGCCCACACCCCACTCATCGACGTAGTCGTGCTCGTCGCTCTGGTAGTACGAGTTCGCCCAGCCGACGGACGTCAACAGCAGGTCCTCGCCGAGCGCGATCTCAAGCTCGTAGGTGTTCCCGCCGCCGTGGGGGTTGTGCTCGTGAACTCGAGCGGTTTGCTGACGGCCGACGCGCTCGCCGGCGCGCGGGGGAGCGTCGAGGCCGAGGTCATGCCGCAAGCGCGCGGCGAACTCGGGCGTGAACGTCGACTGAAACGGGCAGCGGTCCGGCTCCACGTGAGCGAGCGCCGCCGCCACGCGGTCGCGCGGGCTCACGCGCCGACCTCGAGCTCGTATTGATCGAGCCGCACCTTCCCGAGCTCGACACGGTCCGTGACCGACGCGAGCAGCTCCTCCTCGCTCTCGGGCAGCGCGTCCGCGGCCGCTGCCAGCCGTGACGAGCCATTTGAGCTCGCGCCCCGCCAACCGCAGCTCGCCGCTCTCGCACGCCCGGCTGAGGGACGCAAGCGTCTCGAGCACCGCTCGCCGGGCACGGGCGTACGGCGTCGGCTCCGCGACGATCGCCGCCGACAGCTCGAGCACGACGTCGGGGCGAAGCACGTACGCCTGGGGATCGCGCGCTGCGTCAGAGGACACGAACAGGTCTCGCAGCATCAACGCCTGTCCCGCCTCGCTGGCCGCGTTCATCAAGCGTGTCGCGTACGCGAGCTGCTCGAGTGAGACCGTCGGCGCCATCCCCCCGAGCAGCTTCACGTTCGCCACCGACTCGTTGCTCCACAGGTCCGCGGTCGCCCGCGCGATGTTCCCGACGGGCGACAGGTGGGCGCACGCGGCCTCGGCGCCCTCGAGCGAGATCGGGCAGCCGGTGATCGCTTTCAGAAACGGCCCCTCGTACGCGCAGTCCTTGCTCGGACCGACCGCGCCACGCTCGTAGGCGACGAGGCTGCGCGGGACCGACAGGACGCGGATCACCGCCGCCCACACGCGCGGGATGTGGTGCATCTCGGCGAGCACCATCGCCGTGTTGGCAAAGCCACAGGCCGTGTCGCCGGAGGCGATCACGCCGTGATCGTCGGCCACCTGCACGATCCGGTCCCACAGGAACGCCATGTCGCGCGGGGCGAGCACGCCGAGCGCAAGCACCGCGGCCGGCAGGTCGGCGGCGATCAGCGCATCGTCGTGGAGCTCCTTCCCGCCGGTGGACTCGATCGCGAGCAGGTCCGCGCCGGCGGCGGCGCACGCCTCGAAGCTCTCGATCATCCGCTCCCACTTCTCGCGCCGCTGCGCATCAGCGGCGGGCGCACGAACTCGCGGATGTCATTCGGCGTGACGCGCAGCGCGCACGGGAGCCCGTGTGCGTCGTGACAGCGGTCGAGCGGCGTCACGCAGGATCGAGACGACCTCCGCCCCCCAGGCCGGCTTCTCGGTGAGCGCCGGGAGCAGTTCGAACTCGACGACCAGGCCGGGCAGCTCGAGCGCGACGGCGCGGGCGAGCGCGTCGTCGATCATCTCGGCGTACTGCGCACGAACCTCGGACATCGTGCCCGCCTCGATCGTCATCGGCGGGAGCGTGAAGTTGAGCTCCGGGTAGACGGTGCCGGCTCCGATCTCCAGGAGGTGGCCGGCCGTCACCGGGTGCGGGCAGCGGCCGAACACGAACGTGTCCGGATCGGTGATCGACAACTCCGAATACGTGTGCTGGGTGATGCTCATCAGAACCTCATTGCCTCGGCGAAGCGCTCCGCGAACGCCGGATGGGTGGTCAACTCCAGATAGTGCGCCCGGCCAGCGATCGCGGCCGCCTCCGCACGCGCGGCGCGGCTCAGCAGCAGCCGGCGCGCACCGGCGCCGGCGGCGTTGCCGACCTGGTGAAAGCGCTCGAGCGAGATCGCCGGGAGCAGCCCGACGCGCACGGCGCTGCGCAGATCGAGGTACGTGCCGAACGCGCCCGCGACGATGACCTCCTCGAGCTCGTCGGGCTCGAGTCCGGCGGCCTCGAGCAGCAACGCGGTGCCGGCGCGGATCGCGCCGCGAGCGAGCTGGATCTCCCCGACGTCGGCGCGCGTGAAGCGGATGTCCTGCCCGCTGCCGCCGTGTCCCGTGCCGGCACGAGCAGGCACTCGCCGGCTCCGTTGTCGGCGCGGACGAGCGGGTGCGAGCGGACGAGTGCGCCCCGTCGGTCGATGATCCCGGCGTCGAGGGCGGCGGCGATCGCGTCGAGCATGCCGGAGCCGCACAGCCCGACCGGTGGCCGGTCGCCGACGGTCTGCACCTCGAAGGCGCCGTCGTGGTAGCGCACCCGCTCGATCGCTCCGGGTGCGGCACGCATGCCGGCCGAGATGTGCGCGCCCTCGAACGCCGGGCCGGACGCGGTCGAGCAGCTCCACAGCGCGCCGTCACGGCGCGACGCTGATCTCGGTGTTCGTGCCGATGTCGAGCGCGAGCGCTCGTCGGGTCCCGCGCGATGACTCGCTCGCCAGCAGCATTGCGACGTGGTCGCCGCCGACGTAGCCGGCGATCACCGGCGGGCTGTACAGCGCGCGCGCCGGCGGCGAGCGGAAGGCCGAGTCGGCCGCCCGGACATCGAGTGCCTCGGACTCGGCCGCGACGTACGGCGCCGCCCCGAGCTGGCGGACCGGCAGCCCGGCGAACAGATGGTGCATCGCCGTGTTGCCGACGACGACGCAGTCGACGATCGCGTCCGTCGCGCATGGCCGGTCCGGCGCACAGGTCCCGGGCGAGCAGCTCGATCTGCTCGACGACGATCGTCTGCAGCGTCCGGCGCGCCACCGATCTCGCGCCCGGCGTATGTGATCCGGCTGAGCACATCCTCGCCGTAGGCGATCTGCGGGTTCATCGCGCCGGCTCGCGCAAGCGTCGCCCGGTCCCGAGATCGACGAGATACGCGGCGAGCTTCGTCGTCCCGAGATCGACCGCGAGCCCGAGTGCCGCGCGGTCGGCGCCAGCACGCCGACCACCTCATCGCGCCAGGCGATGCACGGCGGCCCGCGTCTGCCAGCCGAAGCGGCGCAGGGTCTCGGGCAGCTCGCGCAGCCACGCGAGCGGCACCGTCGCGTCGAGCGGCAGCAGCCCGTCGCGCAGCCGTGACGGCGTCGGAGCGAAGATCATCGAGCGTCGGCGCGGCGAGCTCGAGATCGCGCGTGACGACCGGTGGGTCGAGCTCGAGCGCACCGTCCTCGCCCTCGAGCTGCAGGCGCTGTGCGGCGGTCAGCGACTCCGGCGGGGATATCGATCAGCACGTCGCCGGTGGCGTGCGTCTGGCAGGCGAGCCGCATCCCGTCCGGCGAGCTCCGCGTCGGTGAGCTCGCGCGCGCTCGGTGACGCCGGACGGCGAGACCTCGCCGCGGACCACGCGCACGCGGCAGCAGCCGCACGTCCCGTCGCCGCCGCACGTCGAGGCGAGCTCGACGCCGCTGCATCCGCGCCGCCTCCAGCAGCGTCACGCCGCGGTCGAACTCGGCGCGGCGGCCGACCGGCTCGAACTCGATCCTAATGCGCTGTGGCGGCTCGGCCATCGGCGGACTCCGCGAGGCCAAGCACACCCCTGACCATGCGCACCGCGCTCGAGGCCGTCTTTGCGTAGCCGTCGGCGCCGATCTCGTCGCAGTAGCGTCTGCGTGATCGGTGCGCCGCCGACGACGATCCGGACGCTGGTGCGCAGCCCGGCATCCGAGATCGCCTCGACGACGCGCTGCATGTTGGTCATCGTCGTCGTCAGCAGCGCCGACATCGCGATCACGTCGACGCCGTCGCGGGCCGCCTCGACGAACCGCTCCGGATAGACGTCGACGCCGAGATCCTCGACCTCGAAGCCGGACCCCTGGAGCATCATCGCCACGAGGTTCTTGCCGATGTCGTGCAGGTCGCCCTGGACCGTGCCGATCGCGACGCGGCCGCTCGCCTTGACGTCGGTGTCGACGAGCTGCGGCTGCAGCAGCGCCAGCGAGGCCTTCATCGCGTGGGCGCAGACGAGCATCTCGGGGACGTAGATCTCGTCCGTCCTCGAACTGCCGACCGACCTCGCGCATCGCCTCCATCAGCCCGTTCTGGAGCAAGTTCGTCGGCGGGGATCCCCTCGGCGAGGCCACGCTCCGTGGCGCTGACGGCGTCCGCCGCCTCGCCCTCGACGACAGCCTGAACCAGTTCTTGGACCGTGCTCACGTGGTGCCGCGCTTCCTTAATCAGTACGACCGGAACTCGTTGACCGCGTCGTACAGCGCGAGCAGGTTCTCGATCGGGACGCCGGCCTGGACGTTGTGGATCGGGTTGAACACGAAGCCGCCACCCCGGCCGAACACCTCCATCCGCTCGCGCACCATCGAGCGGACGTCGGCGCGGCGTTCCGAACGGCAGCGTGTGCTGCGTGTCGATGCCGCCGCCCCAGAACGTGATGCGATCGCCGTAGCGCTCCTTGAGCGCGGCCGGGTCCATGTCGACAGCGGATGTCTGCACCGGGTTGAGTGCGTCGAAGCCCGGCGTCGACGATGTCGTCGAGCAGCCGCCAGATCGAGCCGCACGAATGGATGAACGTCTTCCAGCCGGTGTTGGCGTGGATCCACTCGTTGATGCTGGATGTGGAATGGCTTGAACAGGTTGCGGTAGATCTTCGGCGAGATCAGCGGCGCCTGCTGGGTGCCGAAGTCCGCACCGGTCGTCAGGAACACGGTGATCGCGTCGCCCACCTGGCGGTGCAGCCGCTCAAGGTTCGCGATCGCGACCTCGCACTGGCGCTCGAACACGGCGTAGACGTAGTCGGGCCGCGTGACGAGGCTCATGTACCACTGCTCGAGGTCGCGGATGCCCTTCGGGATGACGGAGCGTCGGGCCGGGGACGAACGCGATGTCGCCGAAGCTCATCCCGCCGAAGTCGGCGAAGATCGCGCGGCCGGTCGGCTCGAGCCGGCGGACTTCGGCGACGATGTGCTCGACGTCAGCGTCGCTGATCGGAGCGAACTCCTCGGTGTTGTCGGCGGGGTCGAGCTTGCGCCTCGTCGATCGGCTCCTGGCGAACGATCGCATCGAAGTAGAAACCGGCGCTCGGCATCCGCGCGCACGGCGGCGCCGCGGTATCGGCGCACGGGTACATGAGGATGTCGCCGTTCGGCTCGCGCTTCGGTCGGGAAGTCGCCGGGCACGAGCATCGGGACGCCGTCGAACGCGCTCCACTCCTTCCAGTTCGTCGTTCGGGAAGCCGTAGGCGTTCGTCAGCCGCGTGACGCTCGCGACATCGACGCCGAGCGCGTCGGCGAGGTCGGACTTGATCTCGCCGAGCATCTGGTAGATCTCGATCACCTTGACCGGGGTCCCCGGCGGGTCGAGCCCCAGCGCCTGGCGCAGCTTGTACACCGAGCTGACGTGCATCCCGGTGACGAGGCTGCCGCCGAGATCGAGCGGCACCCGATCCGCCTCCTGGTGAGCCAGGGCCCGCTCGACGCGCTCCCGGGAGGTCAGGCCGCTGGCGCTCGAGAGGGAGGTGGAAGCGGTCGATGACATCTGCCTCGACAGGGTCGCGCGAGACGCCCGGGCAACGCATCCGTAGGAATCCGACGCCCGGCTGCGGTGATCTGCGCGCCGATTCGCGAAGAGCGACTACGATCCCGTGCGGCTCGCCGGGCATGGGAATTCGGCCGGCCACAACATAGGGAGAGCGCCATGTCTGAGAGGTCATCTCATAACTCCGCGTGTGCGGCTGGCGAGCGCTGGATCAAGCGAGCCCAGGACGCAGGATCCCGACGAATAGCGGAGCTATTCGAGGGTCCGAGGACGCAGCATCGTGCAGATCCGCGGCCGCCAGACGTGCGCGGGGGGTTTTGAGATGACCTCTAAGAGTGCACTGCGGGCTGCCGGCCCCGATGGCGGGTTGTCCCGTCGTCGGTTCATCGGCTACCTGATCGCCGGGTCGACCTTGCTCGCGGGTGCCGAGCTGATCAGGCCGGGCGACGCGCGCGCCGCATTGCCGACCGTGCAGCCGGTCGACGCCTATGACCTCTCCGACCTGTTGACCGACGCGGCGTCGCCGACCGCTTCGCTGATCACGGTCGGTGTCAATCCCGATGGCACGGTGTCCTTCGCGCTGCCCCGCGCCGAGGTCGGACAGGGGATCACGACCGCGGTGGCGATGACCATCGCCGACGAGATGGGCGTCCCGCTCGAGAAGGTCCTCGTGACGCTTGCGGACGCACGCCCGGAGCTCGTGTGGAACCAGCTCACCGGCGGCTCGAACTCGATGCACTCGATCTATACCCCGGTCCGCGTCGCGGCGGCGATCGCCCGGGGCGCCCTGCTGCAGGCCGCCGCCGACGAGCTTGGCGGCCTGCCCGGCGATTTCGGGATCGTCGGCGACGTTGTCAAGGCACCGAATGGCCGGACGCTCCCGCTCGGGTCGCTCGCGCGGCGGGCCGCCACGACGAACACCCGCGCGGTGGCCGCGACGCTCAAACCGCAGTCCTCGCTCACGCTCGTGGGAACGCCGCAGCGACGGATCGACGCGACGGCCATCGTCACCGGCCGCAAGCAGTTCGCGATGGACCTCACGGTGCCGGACGCGCTGCCGACGATGGTGTGCCGACCGCCGACGATCAACGGCTCCGCCCGCGGTGTGCGCAACCTCGCGCAGGTGGAGGCGATGCCCGGCATCACCGACGTCGCGATCATCCCCCACACCGCGAACGTCGCCGGCGGGGTCGCCGTCCGCGGCCGGACGTTCGGGCAGTGCATCGACGCCGTCGACGCCCTCGAGGTCGACTGGGCGCCGGGACCGATCGACGGCAAGAGCGAGAACGACGTGCTCGCCGACCTGAAGTCCGCCGAGCTGCCGATGACGCCCGCTCTCCCGCTCGGCAAGACGATCGAGAAGACGTTCACGTTCCACTTCCGCCCCGGCGATCCGCTGGAAACAAACTGCGCGATCGCTGACGTGCGCAGCGACACCGCCGAGATCTGGTCGTGCCTGAAGTCGCCCATCTGGGCGCAGGAGCAGCTCGCCTCGAACCTCGGCCTTCCCGTTGGCAAGGTCACGGTGCACGTGACGCAGGGCGGCGGGTCCTTCGGCCGCCACCTGTTCTCTGACGCCGCGTTCGAGGCGGCGGCGATCTCGAAGGCGATGGGCAAGCCGGTGAAGCTGATGTGGCACCGGACCGACAACTTCCGCCAGGGACGCGTTCACCCGATGTGCACCTCCCGCGTGCGCGTGACGTACACGCCGAACAACGTGCTCGCGTTCGATCAGCGCCACACGAGCGTCGCCACCGACTTCAGCATGGGTCTCGGGGAGCTCCTCAGCGCGACCCTGGCAACGCTTCCGGCCGCGAACTCGCTCGGCTACTCCCAGGCGATCTTCACGCTCACCCAGAACGTGCCCTACAACTTCGGCCCCGTCACCCAGCTCCTCAACGAGATCTACGCCTACGACACGTTCAACACCGGCAGCGTCCGCAACATCTACAGCCCGAACGTCACCACCGCGATCGAGCTGATGGTTGACGAACTCGGCCGCCGGATCGGGAAGGATCCGTACGCGCTGCGCCACGCGTTCGTCCGGGACGACCGGATGAAGGCGGTGCTCGACAAGGTCGCCGCGGCCGGCGACTGGGGCCGCGCCATGGCGCCCGGCACCGCACAGGGAATCGCGATCCACAGCGAATATAAAAGCCGCGGCGCGTGTCTGGTCGAAATCGACTGCCGGCCGGCGATCACCGGCCGCACGGTGCGCGATGGCTACACCGGTCCCCGCGTCACGAAGGCGGTGTTCGCCGTCGACGTCGGGCTGCCGATCAACCCGCTCGGCCTCCAGGCGCAGATGATGGGCGGGGTGATCGACGGGATCGCCCAGGCGCTCACGTACAGCCTGCACTTCACCGACGGCCATTTCCTCGAGGGCAGCTGGGACAACGCGTACTACACGCGGCAGTGGAACACCCCGCTCGATGTGCAGGTGATCGTCATGCCGCCGACGACCGGACGCCCCGGCGGGGCCGGCGAGCTCGCGCGTCGCCCCGGCGATGGCGGCCGTTGCGTGCGCCTACGCCCGCGCCACCGGAACCGTGCCGACGACGTTCCCGATCAACCACGACGGCCCGCTCGGGTTCACCCCGTACCCGACCGTGCCCCCGCTCCCCACGTCACCCACCGACGAGCTGCCCTGAACAGGAGGCACCGTGCCGACCCACTCCTTCATCCTCAACGGCAAACGCGTCAGCGTCGACTGCGAGGACGACGTCCGCCTGCTGTGGGTGCTCCGCGACCTGCTCGGCGTGACCGGGCCGAAGTACGGGTGCGGGCTGAGCGTGTGCAAGGCGTGCACGAGTCACATCAACGGCAAGGCGTTCAACCCGTGCTCGGTATCGGTCTCGAAGATCTCTCCGACCGACGAGATCACGACGATCGAGGGCCTCGCGGACACCGTGAACGCGCCGCTGCACCCGATGCAGCAGGCGTGGCTCGACCTCGATGTCGCCCAGTGCGGCTACTGCCAACCGGGCCAGATCATGACCGCGGTCGCGCTCGCCAGGGAGGCGAAGAGCCAGGGCCGAGCGATCACCGATGACGACCTCGACGCGATCCGCAACGTGTGCCGGTGTGGCACGTACCCCCGGATCCGGCAGGCGATCGAGGCAGGCGCGGCCCGGATGTAGCTGCGCCACCGCTCAGCGCAACCGCCGGGGGCGCTGACGCCGGAGCAGCGCGCGGGCGGCGATCGCGCCGGGCGCTCCGTGCACACCGCCCCCCGGATGCGCAGAGGCGGATGCGAGCAGCAGTCCGTCGATGGGTGTCTCGGGGCGGCCCAGGCCGGGAACGGGGCGAAACACAAGCTGCTGGTGGAACTTCGCGCTTCCGCCGTTGACGGCGCCGCCAACGAGGTTGCGGTCACGCTGCTCGAGCTCGCGCGGGCCGAACACGTTGCGGCCGAGGATGCGGTCCCTGAACCCGGGTGCGAGCTGCTCGATTTCATTCTCGATGCGAAGCGAGTACTCGTCGAGCTCGCCGCGGTCCCATGTGCCGCGCAGCGTGCCGCCCATGTCACCCCGGGTCATCTGCGGGACGTGCGTGTACGCCCAGGCCGTGTCCTGCCCCGCGGGAGCGCGCGTGCGATCAACCGTCGCGTACTGTCCGAACACGAGGAACGGGCGACGGGGGATCATGCACCGCTCGAGGGCGTCGGTAGCCCCGGAGAGCATCTCCAGGCTCTCGGCCACGTGAACGGTGCCCGCGCGGCGCGCCGGCTCCGACGTCCACGGCACCGGTGCTGAGAGGGCCCAGTCGACCTTGACCGTTCCGTTGTCGTACTGAAAATGCCTGAGCTCGCGCAGCACCCGTGCGGGCGCATCGCCGGGCGCGAGCAGCTCGCGGTACAGCTGCGGCGCGCCGACGTCCGCGACGACGGCGATTCGTGCGGGCAGCTGCCGTCCGTCTGCAAGCCGGACCCCGCAGGCCCGCCCCGCGCGCACGACCACCTGCTCCGCTCGGACGCCGCAGTGCAGCTCACCGCCGGCGGCACGCAACCGCGCCACGAGCGCATCGGTCAACCGTCCGGCGCCGCCCTCCGGCACCGGGAAACCGAGATGCTGACCGATGCCACACAGGACGAGTCCGAAAATGGCGCTGCCCGGCGTGTCGGGCGTCAGGTCAGCGTGCAGCGCGTTGGCCCCGATCAGCAAGCCGCCGCCCGCGCCGCGAAAGTACTCCTCCGCAAACCGACGCAGCGGCAGCAGGGCGATCCGGGCGATGTGAAGGGCGCCCCGGATCCGCAACCGAGACAGCAGCTTGGCTGCCGCCAGCACGGGTGGAAACGGCGTCGTGAACGCTTCCATGAACGGCTCCTCGACCCGCGACCACATCCGGTACAGCCGCTTCCACGCATCACCGTCTCCGGGCGCAAATGCGTCAAGCGACGCCGCGGTCTCCTCAAGGTTCTGCGAGAGCACGGCGGTCGGTCCGCCCACCGTCGGATGAGCCACGGCGAAGGGTGCGCGGCGCCAGCGCAGTCCCCAGCGCTCGAGGTCGAGTCGCTGCATCGCGGGGGATGCAGCCACGAACGGATAGAACGCACTGAAGAGATCGTGCTCGAACCCTGGCATCGTCAGCTGTCCGGAACGGACCGCGCCGCCCGGCTCCGGCTGCTCCTCGCACACGACGACCTCGAGGCCGGCATCGGCGAGCATGTTCGCCGCGACGAGGCCGTTCGGCCCGGCGCCGATGACGACGACGTCGCTCACGGGCGCCCTGCCGCGTTGCGCAGCCGCGTGAGCGCCGATGGGCGGCTCGCCAACCCGCCGTCCGGCACCGCCTCGGTCGTCGGGGCGTCCAATGCGTCGCCGGGACTCGCCGGACGCTGCGCCCGCTCCCGCCACCCGAGACGAGCGGCGACGCCGAGCGGCGCGAGGGTCACGTTGGGAGCGAGGCTGTCGACGAACGCCGCCGCGGCGAACAGACCGCCGACAGTGCGCTCAGTCCGCCGCGGGTGCGCGATCGCGCGCAGCACCTCCGCCGCCACGTCCTCCGGCGGGTAGGCGCCGCGGAGCTCTGGCGGCAGCCGACCGTCGGGGGTGCGGGCGCGGCGCCAGAACGGCGTGTTGACGGGGCCCGGCGCCACGAGCGAGACGGACACCGGCGAGCGGGCTGCCCGCAACTCACACCGCAGCGACCGGACGAAGCCGCGGACTCCGTGCTTGGCGGCCGTGTAGGCCGAGAGCCACGGAGTCGGCAGTCGCCCCGCGACGGAGCCGACCACGACGAGCGCGCCGTGGCTGCGCTCGAGCAGCGGGATTGCCGCGTGCGCGGTGTTGAGCGCTCCGAGGAGCGTGACCGCCACGGTGCGTCCGTAGTCATCGGGCGAGGATTCGAGGAACGGTCCGTACGCGCCCGCTCCCGCGTTCGCGACGACGACGTTGAGTCCGCCGAGCATGTCGTCCGCCTGCTCGAGCGCCGCCCGTGTCTGCTCGGCGTCGGTCACATCGGCTGCGATGACGCCGGCGCATCCCGGGACCCGGGCAGCGGCATCGACCAGTCCCTCCTGGCCACGGGCGACGAGCACGACCCGGAACCCGCGGCGCCCGAGATGCTCGGCGATCGTCAGTCCGATCCCACTCGAGCCTCCGGTGACGAGGGCCCGCCGCCCGCTCACGAGAACGCCTCGGGCGGAACTCGGTGGGTCACGACCTCGACGCCATCCGCCAGACGCCCACGCGCGATCCGGGGCACCCGCTCGCACACGGACGTCCACATGTAGAGCTGGACCTCCTTCGCCATCCGCAAGCGGTCGTGCGCGAACGCCGACAACTTGTCCCCGCCGCGCGCCCACGACTCCACGGCGAAGCGCAGTTGCCCGTCGTGCCAGACGCGCCATTCGATCTGGCCCGCCTCGAGGTGGCCGTCGAGGGTCGCGAACCGAAAGCCGTCCGGCCGCACCTCGACGGTGCGCACCGGGCCGTTCCACGGGCCGGGCATGTGAACGAGGAGCTCGTCGCCGACCCGCATCTGTCCGTCCTCACCGCGGGTCTTGCGAAACCGGGAGATCTGCCACGGAGCGACGCGGTTCGGATCGCCGGCGAGCAGAGCCGCCAGCTCTTCTGCCCCCATTTCCGAGCCCGCGATGGCGCTCGAGTAGACCCGGTGAAACAGAGGGCCCGCTCCGTCCTCGGGCGTCTGCACGTGCTCGTGCGAGACGTCATCGGGCAGGGGCGGTGGCAGATCAGCGGGCAGCGTGCCTTCACGCTCTGTCCGGTAGACGGGCAGGATGCGCCAGATGTAGTGCAGCGTCGTCCAGCTCATGCCGAGCGGCCACGTCAGCGCAGTCGCGATCTTCCGCCGGGGCTTCACGTCTGCAGGCACCGACGGTGGCTACCCGGTGCTTCAAACGTGCCAAACGAGGGTGTGCCGGCGACAGCGAGCGGGTAACCGGCGGACATGCTCGTCAAGCCGTTGCGCCGGATCGGCCTACGCGGGTGGCACGCCCACGCCGCCTCGCTCGCCTCCATCTGGCTGTGTCTCGCCCTGTGGATCCGGGCGAAGACCGTGGATCAGCCGTCACGTGGCAACGCCGAGAGGCGCGCCATCTTCGTCGGGCTGTGGCCGCCGATGTTCTGGCTGATCGGTGACGCGCTCGAGCGTGTCAAGCGCTGACGCTCGGCACTTGCGTTTCTGCCGCCGCCCGCGAGAGAATCACGTTCTTGGTGGCGCACGAGGCGGATCGGGTCGCGATCCGGCGTGGGGAGCGGACTCTGACGTACGGCGAGCTGGCGGACGGTATGGCGCGGCTCGCCACCGGCCTGCGGAACGCCGGGCTCGCCCCCGGCGATCGCCTCGCGCTGTTCATGCCGAACTGCCCGGAGCTCGTGCTCGCCTACGGTGCATGCTTGGCCACCGGGATCATCGCCGTCCCGCTCAACACGCGCTATCGCGCGCCCGAGGTCGCCTACGCGCTCGAGCGCTCGGACACCGCGGCGTTGATCGTGCACCCGGACCTCCTCGGCGAGCTGCCGGCGGGAACCTTCCAGCGCTGGGTCGCCGATCCGCACGACCCAGCGTGGCGTGAGCTCGCCGCCACGTCGCCGCAACCGCTGGCTCCCGTCGATCCCAGCGCTCCGGCGCTGATCCTGTTCACGTCCGGCAGCACAAGTCTGCCGAAGGGCGTCACTCATACCCACGCGTCCGTGCGCCATACCGTCCAGACACAGCGGACGGTCCAGGAGCTGCGCCCGGACGACGTCAACCTGGTGACGCTCGCCACGTGTCACGTCGCCGGGCTGTTCGGACAGCTACTGCCGACACTCGAGGCCGGCGGCACGTGCATCCTGTCGGGGCAGTTCGACGCCGTCGCCGCCGCCGAGGAGATCGAACGCTCCGGCGTCACACGGATCCAGACCCTCCCGGCGCAGCTCGCGGAGCTGCTCAACGCGGCGACGGCGGACACCCGTGATCTGAGCTCTCTGCGCTGCGCGATCGTCGGCGGCGACGTGCTCGCGCTCGAGGTCCATGAGCGGTTCTCCCGCATCACGGGCCTGCAGGCCACGGAGGTCTGCGGGATGACCGAATGCTTCGATTACGCGATGAATCCGCCCTTCGGCGAGAAGCGTCTCGGGTCGATCGGGCGACCGCCACCCGGAACGGAGCTCCGGCTCGACCACGCCGGCGCCGTTGCCGCGATCGGCGAACCCGGAGAGATCCTCGTCCGCAGCGGCGGCACGATGCTTGGGTATTGGAACGATCCCGCGCACACCGACGCCGTGCTCCGCGACGGCTGGCTGCGCACCGGTGACGTCGGCCAGATCGATGAGGACGGTTGGTACTGGTTTGTCGCGCGGTCCAAGGAGCTGATCATCCGCGGCGGATCGAACGTGGCCCCCGGTCAGGTCGAGGCCGTGCTCCACCGCATCCCAGCGTCGACGAGGCGGTCGTCGTCGGCGTGCCGGATGAACGACTCGGTCAGCGCGTCGCTGCCTGGGTGCAGCTGCACCCAGGTGCGAGCACGGACTCAGCCGAGCTGCGTAACCTCGTGGCGACCCGGATCGCGGCGTACAAGGTCCCAGAATGGCTGTGGATCGAGCCGGTGCTGCCAACGACATCGGTCGGCAAGTTCGACCGGCATCTGCTCCAGCAGCACGCGGCCGAGCGCACGCATCAGCTGCCCGCCTAGATGAGTAGTTCCACGACAGTTGGTGGGGTCGTGGTTTTGAAGGGGACATAACAGCGCAGGTCGAAGTCGGCGGTGCTCTGAAGTGCCAACCGTCGACCCTGGGGGCCACGATGGACGCCGACCTCGACCTGCTGCTGATCTACGTGTTCTGCATCGCTGACGATCTCCTGCCTGAGAAGACCGTCAACCACCGCCGAAGTCTGACCGACGCGGAGGTCGTCACGCTCGCGGTCGCGCAGTCGATCATGGGGATCCCGAGCGACCATCGGTTCATCCCGACCGCGATCAAACGCCTTGGGCATCTGTTCCCCGGCCTGACCCAACGCTCGGGGTTCTACCGCCGCCGCGATCGGCTGGCCAGCACGATCGAAGCGCTGATCGCGTCCTTCGCATCTCTGAGCCCGGGCTGGGAGGACAACGTGCTGCTCGTCGATTCCACACCGGTCGAATGCGCCCGGTCTCGCGAGACGGTCAATCGCGGCGGCACCTCCAGCCTCGACGACGCACTCGCCAACGCCGCCGACTACGGCTACTGCGCCAGCCACAGCCGCTACTTCTACGGCCTGCGGCTGCACACGCTCTGCGCCCCTGACGGCACGCCGCGAGCGATGATCCTGACCAGCCCCAAGGACAACGAACGCGACATCTGCCTGCGACTGCTCGCCCGCGTGAACCGCACCGGGCCACTGACCGTGATTGGCGACAAGGGCTACGCCGGCCGCCAATTCGAAGCCGACGCCGCCGCCCTGGACGCCACGATCCTCCGACCTCGCCGCAAAGACGAGCCCGGACGCGGCCCGCACCTCGCGCCGATCCGACAACGGATCGAATCGATCTATTGGACCGCGAAAGACATCCTCACCCTCGAACGACACGGCGCCCGCACCCTGCACGGACTCCACGCCCGGATCGCCAGCCGCCTGCTCGCCTACGCCGCCGGGATCGCGCTCAACCACCAACTCGGACGCCCCAGCCGCTCCCTCGTCGCCTACACAACCTGAAACCGCGGAACTACTCATCTAGCGATTAGATGGTTGATTCCGCGAGGGCCGGTTTCGGATGTGCGTGGCTCGCGAGTGCCGGGCGCCGACCGCTGATGGGGCACAGTGGCAGCGCCACGGGCCCCTTCAGTGGGTGGCGATCCGGTGCCGCGAGACGCGTGCAGACGAACCGCGCCCTCGTGAAATCAACCATCTAGGATCGGGGCGGACCATGGCCGCCGTCTCTGCGCCCGCACCGGCAACCGCACACGTCGCCCAGTCCCGGCTACGGGTGATCTTTGGCGGTCTGATGCTGGTGATGCTGCTCGCCGCGCTCGACCAGACGATCGTCGCCACGGCACTCCCGACGATCGTTGGCGATCTCGGCGGGCTCAGCCATCTCTCATGGGTGACGAGTGCCTTCCTCCTCGCCCAGACGGCGGTGACGCCGATCTACGGCAAGCTCGGCGACCTGTACGGGCGCAAGCGGGTGCTCCAGAGCGCGGTGTTGCTGTTCCTCGTCGGGTCGGCTCTGTGCGGGCTCGCTCGCGGGATGACCGAGCTGATCGCCTTCCGGGCGGTCCAGGGCCTCGGCGCCGGCGGGCTGATCGTGCTCGTTCAGGCCGTCGTCGGCGATGTCGTCCCTCCGCGCGAGCGCGGCAAGTACCAGGGCCTGTTCGGCGCCGTGTTCGGCGTCGCCAGCATCGCCGGACCGCTGCTCGGCGGCATCATCGTCCAGGCGGTCAGCTGGCGGTGGATCTTCTACGTCAATCTCCCGCTCGGCGCGGTGGCGCTCGTCGTGCTCGGGCGCACGCTGCCGAGCACCCAGGGTCGCAGCCGGCCCGTGATCGACTACCTCGGCGCCGGCGTGCTCGCCGCGGCACTGAGCGCGATCGTGCTCGTCGCCAGCCTCGGCGGCACGACCTGGGCGTGGGGTGCGCCGCACACGATTCTCGTCGCCGCTGCCGGCCTGGCGCTGCTCGGCGTCTTCGTGCTCGTCGAGCGCCGCGCCGCGGAGCCGGTGCTCCCGCTCCAGCTGCTCCGCAACCGGGTGTTCGCCGTCGGCGGCGGGCTGTCGATGATCGTCGGGTTCGCGTTGTTCGGCTCGGTCACGTTCCTGCCGCTGTACTTCCAGACCGTCGATGCCGCGACTCCAAGCGGCGCCGGACTGCGGCTGACGCCGATGATGGCCGGGCTGCTCGTGATGTCGATCACGTCCGGGCAGCTGATCTCGCGGCGAGGGCGCTACCGGATCTTCCCGATCGTCGGCACCGCGCTGATGGCGCTGGGGCTGTTTCTCCTGTCCAGCCTCGACGTCGGCACCTCGACGCTCGCATCGACCCTCTACCTGCTGATCCTCGGCCTCGGGCTCGGCAGCACGATGCAGGTCCTCGTGCTCGCCGTGCAGAACGCTGTCAGCTTCGACGTTCTCGGCGCCGCGACCTCCGGCGTGACACTGTTCCGCGGCATCGGCGGCTCGCTCGGCGCGGCCGTGTTCGGGACGATCTTCAGCTCACGGCTTGCCTCCGGCCTCAAGGGCCTGCTCACTGGCGCGATGGCGCACCAGGTCGGTGCCGGCGGACGGCTGACGGGCGCGCAGGTGGCGCATCTTCCGCCGGTCGCCCGGTCCGCGTACGAGCACGCCTACGTGCACGCGCTGAGCCCGGTGTTCGTCGCCGCGGGCGGTGTCGCCCTGCTCGGGTTCGCGCTCAGCTGGCTGCTGCCGGAGCGTCCGCTGCGCGACACCGCGGCGAGCAGCCGCGGCCTCGAGGACAGCCTCGCGGCGCCGCGCGCACCTGACTCGCTCGCCGAGATCGAGCGCGCGCTCGCGTGCGCGACCTCGCCGGAGCTCCGGAGGCGGTTCCGGGAGCGGGTCGCGGCCCGCGCCGGCGTTGACCTGACGCCCGGCGCGACCTGGGCGCTCGTCCGGATCAGCGAGCACGGCACCGCCGGCGCCCGCCGGCTGGCCGTTGCGGACGGAGTTCCTGAGGATCGGATCGCGGCCGTCATCGAAGAGCTCCGCCAGCGCGGCATGATCGCCGGAGACGGCACACCGGAGCTCACGCCGGACGGCCGCACGCTCGCCGACCGTGCCGTCTCCGCGCGCCGCGAGCTGCTCATCGAGACGCTGGCGGATGGTGCAGCCGAGCGGGACCCGCGGGTGGAATCACTCTTGCGCCGCTTGTCGAGCGAGCTCGCGGGGGAGCCGCCGGGCACCCGGCCTGAGCCTGCCGGGGTACAGTGACGCCAGGATGCCTGGGGGCCGGACACGATGGCACTGACGATCGACGAGCAGGTCGCGCGCGGCAAGGAGGCCCGCAGCCGGGCGTCGCGTTCCAGTCACGCCGAGTTCGCACCGGTTCGCGATCGCTTCGACCCCATCGACGTGCTGGAGGACCAGGCGCGCACGCGTGTCCCCGAGCTGGTGCCGATCCGCTACGGCCGGATGACGTCCTCGCCGTTCGCGTTCTTCCGCGGTGCGGCGGCGATCATGGCGCGGGACCTCGCCGCCACGCCGGCGAGCGGCATTCACGTGCAGGCCTGCGGGGACGCCCACCTGTCGAACTTCGGCCTCTTCGCCTCGCCCGAGCGTCGGCTCGTGTTCGATCTCAACGACTTCGACGAGACCCACCCCGGGCCGTGGGAATGGGACGTCAAGCGGCTCGCCACGAGCATCCTCATCGCCGCCCGGAGCAACCGCTTCAGCGTGGGCGACCAGGCGCGAATCGTGCTCGCCACGCTGTTTGCCTATCGCAACACCATGCGGCAGTTTGCCGAGATGGAGAACCTCGCCGTGTGGTACGCGCAGATCGAGGCCGACACCGTGCTAGCGCAGCACGCGTCGCAGTTCAAGGCGGGCGCCGTGCGGCGGACGCGCAAGGCACTCGAGAAGGCGCGCACGAGAGACAGCATGGCCGCGTTCTCCAAGTTGACCCAGGTCATCGACGGCCAGGTCCGGATCGTCGACCACTCGCCGTTGATCGTCCCGCTCGATCTCGCGGTCGCGCCGGACGAACGTGATGCCGTCCTCGACGCGCTGCGCACGATCGTCCGCAGCTATCGCAAGACGCTCCCGTTCGAGCGGCGCGCCCTGTTCGACCAGTTCGAACTCGTCGACTTCGCCCGCAAGGTCGTCGGCGTCGGCAGCGTCGGGACGCGGTGCTGGATCGCGTTGTTCCTCGGTCATGGAGGCCGTGAGCCACTGTTCATACAGATCAAGGAGGCACAGCCGTCCGTGCTTGAGCCGTTCACGACCAAGAGCCGGTTCGCCAACCACGGCGAGCGTGTCGTCGTCGGGCAGCGGCTCATGCAGGCCTCGAGCGACATCTTTCTCGGCTGGTTGCGCGTGTCACCCGGGTCGCCGGACGAACGCGACTTCTATTGTCGTCAGCTGAAGGACTGGAAGGCCTCCGCGGAGATCGACCAGATGCTGCCGCCGGGGATGGAGGCGTACGGCCGGCTGTGCGGCTGGGCGCTCGCCCGGGCACACGCCCGGACGGGTGACCGGGTTGCGATCGCGGCGTACCTCGGCAGCGGCGATCGGTTCGACCGGGCGGTCCTCGAGTTCGCGCGGGCCTACGCCGCCCAGAACGAGCGTGACCACGACGCGCTCCTCGCGGCCGTGGCGTCCGGCCGGGTCAGCGCCGAAACCGACGTCTAGACGGCGGCCGCCTACTCTGAGCGCTCGCTCTCACGCCGGCGCGCGCCGAGCTTTGCGGCGAACACGATCGTCCGAGCGATGCCGGCGAGCACGATGAGGTCGAGCACGATCTGCACGGTCACGAGCAGCCGCGTCGTGTCCGTCTTCGGGACGATGTCGCCGAAGCCGACCGTGCCGAACGTCACGACCGTGAAGTAGACCGCGCTGACGTGGTCGAGCTTCTCGGAGAAGTTCCCGGGATTCGCCCGTGACAGCGACAGGTACGTGAACGCGAACACGACGATGAGAACGGCAAGGGCGAGGGCGAGCGCCTCGACCGCCTGCAGGCCCGGGTAAGTCGCGGACAGGATCCGCCGGATCTGCCAGGCGAGGAGCACCACGAACGCGATGAGCCCGAGCACCAGCTCGACGATCGCGCGTGAGCCTGAGGTGTGTGCATCCGGCACGATCGCGTAGAGCACGAACATCGCGACGACCGCGAGCGTGATCCGCACACCGGAGTGCACGAGCAGACGCTTCTGCCCACGCCGATCGAGATCGGCGAATCCGGTTCGCGGCACCGATTCGTTGGCCACGAGCGCACCCTACCGGCTACGCGCGAACACGCTCATCGCGATCACGAGCGACAGCGCGACGAGCGCACCGAGCGCCCCCACCCAGTTGACACCGGTGTCGTTGCGGACGTGATCGGCGTAGGCAACGAACCCGATCGGAACCGCGACCGAGAGGAACAGCAACCCGGAGCGAATGAGCTGGCGCTTGTCGTGCCCGGAGTCACGCTGCCCGCCGGCGGCCTTGATCGCGGCCGCGGCGTCGTCCTCATCCTCCGAGTAGAACACGAGCGCACGCAACCCGAGCTCCCGCGCGTCGTGCTCACACCCCCAGGCCATCGCGACCATGAACGTCAGCGGCAGCACCCAGGTTACGACCCACAGCACGCCGCCCGCGGCGAGCGACGCGACCGCCAGGAGGCGGCTTCGCGACGGTCCCTCCGGGTCAGGTGGTCCCATGAAGCCGCCGACGACGAGCACCATGCGGAGGGCAGCGATCCAGTACCGGAGCGGCCGGCGCTCCGCGGGCTTCTCCGGCAACGGCGTCTCCTGGACCCGTTTCAGCGATGCCTCGGCCGCGTCGACGGTCGGGTGGATCCCGCGCAGGGCGAGCAGCTCGGCGGTCGTACGCAGCGCGCTCGGGTCGCGACCGAAGAGCGCCGCCGTGCGCAACAGCATCGCCGCCTCCTGCCACAGGTATCCGACGTAGCCCGGGATGAGCGCGATGAAGAACGGTGTCCCCGCGACCGCACCGTCGATCCGGGCAACGAGCGCCGAGTGGCGACGCAGTTCGGCGGCGATCGTCGTCGGCGCGTCGTCCGGCCGACCGGCGAGCGCAGCCGCCGCCCATTCCCGCGACGGCTCACCGAGCCGGTCGGTCGCCGCGAGCATCAGCCGCTCGGGCAGGTGGTCGGGGTCACGCCAGGCGATCCGCGCGATCGTGCGCGAGCTGGCGAACAGCGTCCGCAGCCGGCCACGCCGCATGCCCGACTCGATCGACTCGATCGGCTCGATTCCATCCGGATCGCCGGCCGTGTCCATGCGGGCCACGATATGGCACCGGCGAGGCGTTGGGCTGTGGACTAGTACGGAGGGCCGCGGATTTCGCACGGAACCTGACCGCGACTTTGGACGCGGACGGGGTTGGCGCGCTAGTTTCGGTCGATGGCGAGGGCGCGGGGCGCCGGCGACGGCTCGGGACACCCGTTCCGGCTGTCGAAGAGCCAACCAATCAACCGCAACGCACCGGAGGTAGAGACCCAGTGAGTGATCTTGTTGCGATCGCCTACGACGATGTCGCCACGGCGGAGGATGTCCTTGTCAATCTCAGCAACGCCGTCAAGCAACACGTCATCGAGCTTGACGACGCCGTGATCGTCGAGCGCCAGCCTGATGGGAAGGTCAAGCTGCATCAGCCGTCGACCGCGGCCGCAGGTGCGGCCGGCGGCGCGCTGTGGGGCGGCCTGATCGGCCTCATCTTCCTGATGCCGCTGCTCGGTATGGCGATCGGCGCCGCCACCGGCGCCGCCACCGGCGCGCTTGCCGACTACGGCATCGACGACGACTTCATGAAGCAGCTCGGCAACGAGCTGCCAGCGGGAGGAGCCGCCGTGTTCCTCCTCGTCCGCAAGGTCTCAATCGACAAGGTCCTGCCGAACATCAAGCATCCCGGCAAGGTCATCCGGACGTCACTGTCCGATCAGGCGGAGTCGGAGCTTCAGGCGGCGCTCGACCAGGCCGGCCAGTCGACCTGATCGACGCTCGAGGATACGCCAGGGCCGGTCTACTGCCGGCCCGGCGCGTCCTCGCCCATGAGCGATCGGCACAGATCCCACAACCGCTGCCGGTCGACCTCGCTCTCACGACCGGCGCCGAGCAGGTAGTGCGTCGGACGCTCGCGCCGGTCATGCCAGAAACCACCGCTGCTCGCCCGGCCGTCCGGCGAGGCCCCGAGCCAGACGATCGTGTCCGCGCCGGCATCGAGGTCGCGGATGATCGGCCCCAGGACCAGACGGAACGCAGGCAGCGCGTCCTGGACGCCCTTCGTGTCCGCCCAGCCGGGGTGCATCGCGTGCACCGTCACCCCGGTGCCGCGTAGCTTCTGCGCCCATTCCTCGGTGATGACCACCTGCTCGCGCTTTGTTCGGGCGTAGATCTTCGGCGGCCGGTAGGTCGCATGCTCCGACTGCAGGTCGTCTCCGGGCAGTCGCTGGCTGTACATCCCACCCGAGCTGACGTTGATCACCACCGACGGCGCGCTGCGCACGAGCAGACCTCGCAGCCGGGCGATGAGCACGAACGGGGCCAGCACGTGCGTGGCGAACATCAACTCGACCCCGTCGGCCGAGAACCGCCGCTCGTCGGGCATCGAGCCCGCGTTGTTGACGAGCACGTCGAGCCGCGGCTCGCTGCGCTCGAGCCTCTCAGCGAATGCGCGCAGTTCCGCCAGGCTCGACACGTCACACGCGAGCGGGCGGACCTCGGCTCCCGGAACCGCGGCGAGGATCGCGGACTTCGCGTCCTCGGCGCGCTCCTCGCTGCGCGCGACCGGGAGCACGGCGGCGCCGAGCCGCGCAAACCCCTGGCATGAGGCGAGGCCGATTCCGGACGCGGCACCGGTGACGAGCGCCACCTTGCCGTCCATGCGGGGCGGATCGGCGGGCCATCCCGGGAGGCGACGTCGGACCGCGAGCCCGACGTTGCTGTAGCCAAGCGCGATGCTCCGGTCGAGCGCGGTGTCGATGGCAGCCGAGACGCCCATCTCAGGCGGCCCGCGCACCGGGAACGAGCCGGACGCGATCCGGCAGGAATGGGATGACGGCACGCTTGACGTATTCCGAGCCGCCACGGACGAGTGCCTTGCGTACCGGCGTCGGTGGCAGCGCTCCGAAGCCGTACCGCCGGCGGATCTGATCGGGCAGCAGGGCGATCGTGACGAAGTTGACGGTCTCCACGATCGGGCGGACGGCCCATGGCACGGGCGGCTCGAACACGATCTCGCGTGCCCGCCGGCGCGCCCAGTCGGTGACTTCGAGCTCGTCACCGTCGAACATACGGCGCCGGTAGGCGTCAAGCTCATCAAGCGTTCCCGGGAGCTGCGCCGCGTCGAGCCCGAACAGGTATCCCACGAGCCTGTAGTCCTCCCACAGGCGCGCCTCATCGGTGCGTGACAACGAGCCGACGTAGCGCCGATAGACGACAAGCGCGGAGTCGATCAGCGTGAACAGCACCCACAGCAACAGCTCGGGGTCGTCCGCGCGGTACGCGGTTCCCGCCGGGTAGCGCCCGACCGCCTCGGGGATCCGCCCGCGGACCCGGCCGTGCATCGCGCGCACGTGGGCCGTTAACCGGTCAGCGTCGTCACGGGATCCGAACACGATCGTGCTCATCGTCTCGGCCGTGCGGGCGAGCCGCTCGTAGGGGTCCTCGAGCGCGTTCGAGTGTGCGAGCAGCCCAGCGACGGCAAGCGGATGTGCCGCCTGCATGAGCAATGCCCGCGGTCCGTACAGGGCGACCGCCCGCTCGCCATGCACGCGGCGGATGACGGAATCGCGCTCGAAATACCCAGTCATGCAGCTTTGAGATCGTCGATGGTGCGATCACGCTCGAAGTGATCGCACGCCTCAACGATATTGCCCGCGGGATCGCTCACATAGAGCGAACGAGCCCCGCCCCCGTCGCTCCTGAGCGCCGACTCGCACAACTCGGTGAGGGCCACTGGGCTCAGGCCTCGTCCGGCCGTCCGACCTCGCCACGCCACCCGGCAACCTCCGTGCCGCGCGACTCGGCGAATTCCTTGAATCGACGGAGGTCACCCTCGACTCGTCGTTCGGGTGCGCCGAGCGCATCCCCGATCCGCTCGACGATGCCCTCGGGAACGAAATCCATCTGCACCATCAGCCGGGTGTGGTCGTCGTCGAGCCGATGGAATGTGACGACCCCGGCGTTGTCTTTGCCGTGGGTGTTCCGCCAGGCGATGCGCTCGTCCGGCTTCTGCTCGGTCACCTCAGCGTCCCATTCGTGGTGGCGGCCACCGAACTCGGCCACCCAGTGCAGGTGGGTGTCATCAAGCTGGCGAACCTCCTTGATGCCCTCCATGAACCGCGGGAACTCCTCGAACTGCGTCCACTGGTTGTATGCGGTCGAGAGCGGGACCGCGACTTCGATTGACTGCTCGATGGCCGACGACATGCTGGCTCCTTGAAGACGGATTGCTTGCGAGACCGTGCGACTACCCGTACGCTTGTACAGGGAAACTTACACAGGTTGTTGCAGGAGGAGCGGATGACGGACCTCAGCATCAGCGATGTTGTCGAGCGCACGGGCGTGGCGGAGGGGACCCTGCGGATGTGGGAACGGCGCCACGGCTTCCCAGTTCCCGAACGCCTGCCGAGCGGCCACCGGCGCTACAACGAGGAGCAGGTCGAGCGCGTGCTCCGCGTCGTCGCCGGGCGCGCGGCCGGGCCTGTCGCTGACGGCCGCGATCGAGCGCGCGCAGCGAGAGACCAGACTCGCCCGCCACATCGCTGTTCGCCGCGATCCGCCGGCGCTGCCCGAGATTCGAACCACGCACGATCACGAAGCCCATCCTGATCGCACTCAGCCACGCGATCGAGGACGAAAGCCTGTCGCGCGCCGAGCGGCCGTTGCTGTTCGCGTCGTTCCAGCGCGAGCGGTTCTACGACCAGGAACGCCGCCGCTTCCGCGAGCTCTCCCGCGGAGCCGCGCTCGCCGTCGTGTTCGCCGATTTCAAACAGGCCCGGGAGCGGGCCGGCGCCCCGGCCGAGATCCCCGTCGACCGGACGCATCCGCTCACCCGGGAATGGGCGATCGTGTGCGACGCCGAGCACCACGCGGTCTGCCTCGCCGGCTGGGAGCGGCCCGGGCGGATCAGGGCCTCGGCCACGGATGTTCGAGACGATCTGGAGCGTCGAACCGCAGGTCGTCCGAGAGGCCTCGCGCATCTGCGCCGCGATCGCGAGTGAGGTCCGGCCGGCTGTCATCGCGCCGGTCCGCGATCGGCTCGAATCCGAGCCGTCGGCCGCTCCGCGGAGATCAGCTCCGGCTGGCTACAGCGATCACGAATCGGGCACTCTCCTATCTGAGCTGACGGCCGGCCCGACCGGCCGCAAAACCTGAACAAGTCGTTATAGTTAGTCGGGCAAGATGTTCAAAACTGCCGACCCAACAGCGAGAGTGAGGCACCATGCGCGTAGCCGTCTCCGGCGCCACCGGCCTGATCGGCCCGAGCTTGTCGGCGCGCTGTCACGCCGAGGCGATCAGGTGATCGCGTTGACCCGTAACGTCGACCGTGCGCGCGGCACATTTCCTGACGGCGTCGAGCTGATCGAGTGGAGCCGACCCGAAGGGCGCGCCGGCCCCGGCCGGGGGCCCTCGACGGCACCGACGCAGTTGTGCACCTGCTCGGTGAGCCGATCGCGCAGCGATGGAGCGACGAGGTCAAGCGCAAGATCCGGGACTCGCGCGTGCTCGGCACGCGCAACCTCGTCGGCGGGATCCGCGCGATAGCCCAGGCCAGTCGCCCGCGATGCCTCGTGTCCCAGTCGGCGACCGGCTACTACGGCCCCCGCGACGATGAGCAGCTCGACGAGTCGGCCTCACCGGGGCACGACTTCCTCGCCGAGGTCACGGCCGCGTGGGAGCACGAGGCGCTCCAGGCGCCTGAGGAGACGCGCGTCGTGTCTGCCGCGCACGGGCGTCGTCCTGTCTCCCAGCGGCGGAGCGCTCGCAAAGATGCTTCCCCCGTTCCGGCTCGGCGTCGGCGGCCCGGTGGCCGGCGGCAAGCAGTACGTGCCGTGGATCCACCTCGACGACGTCGTCGGCGGCGCTGGTCCACTGTCTCGATGACCCCGAACTCGCGGGGCCGGTCAACCTGACAGCCCCGACGCCGGTGACGAACGTGAGCTCTCGCATGCGCTCGGGCGCGTGCTCCACCGTCCGGCGGTGCTGCCCGTCCCCGGGTTTCGCCGATCCAACTGCTGTACGGCGAGATGAGCACGGTCGTCACCACCGGCCAGCGCGTGATCCCCCGGCGGCTCACGGATCCCGGCTACGCGTTCGCCCATCCGGAGCTCGAAGCGGCGCTGCGCGACGTCCTCGGGCGCGCCGGCTGACGGAGTGTCGACCTCGATGGTCTGGTTCCGCCGCGACCTGCGGATGGCCGATCACCCGGCACTCGCCGCGGCGCGGCAGAGCGAGCACGTCGTGCCGGTGTTCTGCTTTGATCCCCGGCTGCTGGTGGCCGTCACGCGTCGGGCCCGCGCACGCAGTTCTTGTTGGAGAGCCTGCGACGACCTCGAGCGTCGCTGCGTGACCGGGGCAGTCGGCTCGTCATGCGCAGCGGCGACCCGAGACGAGATCGCGGTGCTCGCGGAAGAGACCGGCGCGGCGGCCGTTCATGCGACGTCCGACGTCGGGCCGCTCGCCCGTCGGCGCGAACAGCGCGTGAATGAGGCGCTGAGTGCGATCGACGCGCGCCTGCACTGCAGCCGGGACAGTTCGCCGCGGACGATCCGTCCGGACATCGTGACCGGCGCCGGTGACGCCTACCGCGTGTTCTCCCCGTATCACCGTGCGTGGTTGCACGCGCCGGCGATCGCCGCTGGCGCCCCCTCGAGCTGCCGCGCCTGCCCGCCAATGTGCGCCTCGGGAAGCTCCCCACGCTCGACGAACTCGGCCTCGATCAGGAGGTGGGCGACCCGGCTCCCGGCGGCGAGGATCAGGCCGTGCCCGGATGGAGGCGTTCCTGCGCGCGCCGGTGCGCGACTACGGGTCGCAACCATGACCTGCTCGCCGAAGCTGGCACCTCAGCGCTGTCGCCTTACCTGCACTTCGGCTGCGTGTCGGCCCGCGAGCTGGAATTGCGTCTCCCCGGCGGCGCCGACGCCGCGGCGTACCGGCGGCAGCTGTGCTGGCGAGACTTCTACGCCCAGCTGATCCGCGCGTTCCCGGCGAACGCGCAGGACGAGTACCAGGACCGGATGCGAGGCAAAATCCGGTGGACGCGACGATCAGGCGTCTTTGACGCGTGGTGCGCAGGCCAGACGGGGTACCCGATCATCGACGCTGCGATGCGTCAACTCCGGTGCGAGGGCTGGATGCACAACCGCGGACGGTTGCTCGTCGGGTCGTTCCTCACCAAGGATCTCGGCATCGACTGGCGCTGGGGCGAAGCGGTGGTTCATGCGCATGCTGATCGACGGCGACGAGGCGAACAACAACGGCAACTGGCAGTGGATTGCGTCAGTCGGAGTCGACCCGCAGCCGGTCGCGCGGCGCATCTACAGCCCGGCGCGACAGCAGGGCCAGTACGACCCGGATGGCCGTTATGTCCGCCGGTACATCCCGGAGCTTGCCGAACGTGCCCGACCGCTACCTCGCCGAGCCATGGACAATGCCCGACGAGCTGCAGCAGGAAGCAGATTGCGTGATCGGCCGCGACTACCCGGCGCCGATCGTCGATCACGCCGCGGCTCGCCGCGAGGCCCTCGCCCGGTACGGCAGCGCGCGCGACTGACGGGACGGCGGACCGCCGGCGTCAAGTCGAGCAGCAGATCGGGATCGGGATCGAGCGGGCTGATTCGGGAACCTGGGCGCTCAATGATTCACTGCTCGAGGCGGCCATCAGTCGACCTCGGCGGGAGCCGGCGGCGCAGGGTCAGGGGCGCTCGGCGTTCCACCGATGAGGTCCATAAAGCGCGCGTGGCGAGCCTCGGCCTTCGCGAAGCGCGCCTGTCGACCGCGCGAGCTTGCGGCTGCCGGCGCTGTAGCGCCGCCGGGCCCACGACGACGATGGCGGCGGCGAGACGGAGCGTCGCGACGAGCGAGGCGAACGGTATGAACACGCCGATGAGCGCCAGCAGCGGGCCGCCCCTTGAGGATCGCGATCACACACAGCAGCACATCGATGGCGATCACGACGAGCAACGACAGCCCGGGGACGGCGTCGGAATCGTCGAACGGCGCCGATACCGAGCACCACGAGACCGCCGATCAGCGTTGCGACGATCACGGCATCCAATGACGAGCGGCCTTCGTTTGACCAATAGACGTCTTCGAGCCGTACCCAGAGGGCGAACTCGTCGAGCGTGAACCCGGCCCCAATACCGAACCCGGCAGCAAGGACCTCGCTCCAGGGGCTCTTCGGGTCGAGCGAGAACCGCAGGAATCCGGACATGAGGACGAGCACGATCCCCCACACGAGGTGATGGATGTGCAGGCCGCCGTCGGTCGTGACGCTGCCCGGCCACCATGGGACCTTCGGGCTGCGCATCAGCCGAGCGCTCGTGCGGATGAACAGGAACGACGAGGAGGAACGCTGCCAGGAGAACGAAACCCTCGCGCTGAGCATGCGTGTCGAGAAAGTGCTGGGACAGCTCAAACCGAACCGTGATGACAGCCACGGCCGGAACGGTAGTGCAGGAGCCGTCCGAAAAGGCGTTCCCGCCTGATCGGGCACGTGGACAGACATGGACGAACCGGCCGGGCGCGGTAAGCGGCGGCTCATGCTGAAGATCGTGCGCGACCCCCGGTGGCGGGGATCGCGCTCAGGATCGACCTGGCGCCGGCCGACGAGCCGGCTACTTCTTCTTCTTGACGAGCGCCGCTGGGGCGTCGCTTCGTGCCAGGCTCTTGCTTGGGCAATGTGATCTTCCCGGGACGGTGACGGGCGTCGTGCCGGAGCACGTCCCGTCGGTCGCCACTTTCGGCAGCGATGGGGCTCCGGTCTTCGGCGCCGCAGCGAAGTTGAACGCGCTCGTGAGATCGCCGGTCACGCTCCGCCGCCAGTGGCTGAGGTTCGGCACTTCGACTCCGAAGCGCGTCTCGAGGAACCGCAGCGTCGAGGTGTGGTCGAACGTGTCGTTGCACACGAATCCCCCGCGAGAGAACGGCGAGATGACGAGCATCGGCACGCGGAAGCCAAGCCCGATCGGACCGCGGATGCCCTCTGCCACCGTCGGCAGGTTGGCGGCGGTGAGGTACTCGCCCTTCGTGCCCTTCGGCGGAACGGGCGGTGGGACGTGATCGAAGAATCCGCCGTTCTCGTCCCACGTGATGAACAGCGCCGTCTTCTCCCAGATCTTCGGGTGCTAGAGCAGTGCCTCGACGAGCTGTCGGGCGACGATCTGCCCTGCGTCGGGCGTCGAGAAACCGGGATGCTCGGACTCGGTTACGGAGGCGAGCAGCCACGAGACCTGCGGCAGATGGCCGCTGGCGAGATCGGCCAGGAACTCGTCCGGGTACGTCGGTGCGTTCGTCGCCGCCGAGCTTGTCGAACTGAGATCCCTCCCGGTACGCCTTGAAGTACGGCAACACGTTGTCGAGGAACCCGCTGACCTTGTCCTGGTAGACCTTCCAGCTGATCGCCGTGGGCCTGCAACCGCTCCGGCATCGTCGTCCACGTGAACGTCCCGGCGAACGTGCCGCACGGCCTCGCCACGAGTGTCTCGAGCAACGGGCCGCCGTGCTGCCCGGCCGGATCGATCGACGCCGACATCGACATCAGCCGGTTCGGATCGGTTGGGCCGATCACCGAGCAGTGATAGCCGTCGCAGATCGTGAACGCGTCCGCGAGCCGTAGTACAGCCCGATGTCGGCGCGGCGTGTAGTAGCCCATCGTCGCCGGGCCGTCGGCCGTGCCGTCGGTGTGGTCGTGCTCGCTCAGCGAACTGTCCATCTTGCCGCCGTGCCACGCTCGATGCTGCGGTCCCCACTCGTGCGTGATGTCCGGGAGGCACTGCTTGGGCAGGCGGATACGGCGCGAAGCGTCGTGCCGTCGGCCCGCTTTTGCACGAGGGTCTTCTGCGGCGCGCTTGTCGCCGTAACCCCGGACGCCATGCAACGTCCCGAAGTAGTGGTCGAAGGAGCGGTTCTCCTGCATGAAGATGATCACGTGCTCGATGTCCTTCAGCGAGCCGTGTTTCGGTGCCGCCGCCGCGGCCTGGGCGAGCAGCGCCTCAAGCCCGCCGCCCATCGCCGTGAGCCCGACCCCGGCGGCGCCGATGTCGCGCAGCGCCTGGCGGCGGGTCACCGTCGTGTTCTTGTGAGACCTCTCGTCCATCGTGCGTCCCCTCTCATGGGCGTGATCCGTCGGCCGTACCGCGAGACCCTACCAAGGTCCCTCGCCCGTCCGGACGGTGCGAACGCTGCCCGCCGCCGGGTCTTAGATCGGCTGGATGTGGTCCGCCTCGCGGGCTCCGCCGAACGGCCGGGTGAGGCAGAACTGGTTGAGCGTCGCCTCCGGCACCCCCTCGACGCCCGGCGTATCCGACGCGATGCCCTGGGTGTGGGGATCGTCGGCAAAGCCACCGACGGCGACCGAATGCGCCGGCGTTCGATAGCCGGAGATGCCGATCAGATGGAGCTGCAATGCCCGCCCGAGCGCATCGAGCCGCGCCGCAAGCACCGGCTCCTCTCCATAGCAGTAGTCGGTCCCGGCGGCCGGGAAGAACCCGTACGCACCGCCGTGCGGGACAAACCCGCCGCTTGGGCATGACCCGGGCGCCACGGGCGCGCCACCGGTGCTCGCGACGGCGGCGGCCGCGGCCTGGGCGTCGAGCTTCGCCGCCTCCTTGGCGAGCGTCCTGCGCAGCGACCGCAGCCGGCTTGTGTCCTGCGCCTGCCGCCGGGCAACCCCCAGCCGCTTGTTCGCAATCGAGAGGCGCAGCTGCGCGACCTGGTCGCGCTCGATCAGGACTGCCGTCGTCGCCCGCTGACGACGCGCTTGAGCCTTGGCCAGCTGAGCTGTCTCCGACGCGACCTCACGTCGTGCTCGCGTGACCGCCTTCGTCGCCCTGGCGTTCTGATGCTCGATCGCCTGGAGGTTGCGAACGCCGTTGATGAGATCGTCGAAACCGTGCGCGTTGATGATCACCCCGACGATCGTCGGCGGCGGCGACTCGTACTGGTTGACGAGCTGATCGCGCGAGTAGCTGCCGGTCCCGGGCGAAGTCCGCCTCGAGCAGATGCAGCCGGTGGCGCGCCGCCGCGGCCTGCGCCCGGGTCTGCGCGAGCAGGCTCTCCTGCACGTCGACGCTGTGCTGAATCGTGCTCAGCTTCGCGCGCAGCTGGCTCAGCGTTCCGTCGTAGGCATCGATCCGGCTCGACTCCGACTGGATCGTCGACCGCAACTGGTTCGCCCGCTGCTGATGGTCCTGATACCGGGAGGCGAGGTCGGCCCGCGTCGGCACCGCCGCCAGTCCCAGCGACAGCGCCGCCGCGGCCGAGAACGTTGCAGTTCGTCTGGCTCTGAAGGTCAACACTGGCGCGCGGCGAACCTAGCAATCTTGGCCGCGTCGCCGCCCAGAAGGCGGTCTTGTGCAGGGAAAGTTGCAGGTCCGGGGGCCCTGTAGTTCTGTGGCCCGTCCGTCGCAGCTTCGGCGCGCGGGTTCTCGGGACCGCAATAGCGTTCGACAACGCGGGCGATTTCCGGCGCTCTCGAACGCTGTCGTCGTCGTAAGATCGCGCTGCCATTCGACAGCGGCCAAATCCGGCGTCGCCGTCGAACGTTATGGCGGTTGATCCGCCTACGACGACGCCGGCGCCGGCCCGGGCACGCCGGCGCCGTGCATGACCGTGACCGGCTGCGCCGTCGGCGCCGTCTCGGCGACCAGCGGCATGTCCGGACCACCGCGACCCGAGCCCGAGCCCGTCTCCGAGCGCCAGTCCCTCCCGCCGCGCCGCGGTCCACCGAAGCGCAGATACAGCGCGGGCAGCACGAACAGGTTCGTGAGGCTTGAGGTGGCGAGTCCGCCGAGGATGACGATCGCCATTGGGTTCTCGATCTCCTGGCCCGGCCGACCGCCGAAGATGACGAACGGGAGCAGCGCGAGGGCAGTCGCCAGCGCGGTCATGAGGATCGGTGAGAGCCGCTCTCTGGCGCCGCGCAGCACGAGGTCGCGGCCAAACGGCACCCCCTCCACCCGTTCGAGATGCTGGAGGTGACTGATCATCAGGATTCCGTTGCGGGCGGCGATCCCGAGCACGGCGAAGAACCCGACGAGCGCCCCCAGGTCGATGTTGCCGACGAACAGCCACGCGGCGAGGATCCCGCCGACGAGCGCGACCGGGAGCGTGAGGAACATCAGCGTCGACAGCCGGACGCTCTGGAACGCCGCCTGGAGCAGGAACAGGATGGCGATCGCCGCGCCGAGCCCCATCAGCAGCAGCCGGTGCTGCGCGGCTTGGCGCTCGGCCCCCTCGCCGAGGAGGGAGACGTGGTAGCCGACCGGCAGCTTGAGCTGCCGCAGACCGGGACTGTACGGCGCTCGTCGCCGCCGACAGGTTGCCGCTGCCGGCGACGTTGGCGTTGACGTCGATCTTGTTCGACCCGTCGATTCGCGTGACGTCGCTCGGTGGTCGTGTTGACGACGAGCTTCGCCACCTGCCCGAGGCGGACATGGCCGCCGCCCGGCGTGTCGAGCTGGAGGTTCTCGATGTCGGTCAGGTTGCGGCGCACCTGCGGGATGCTGTAGCCGGTGACGCCGATCGCGACGCCGCCGCTCCACAGCTCGCCGACCTCCTGGCTGCCGATCATGACCGCCGCCTGGCGGCGTACCTCTCCCGGCGTCAGTCCGAAGCGCGCCGCCGCCGCCGCATCGACGGTCTCCTCGATCTGCGGGACGTAGCCCTGTGACTGCGGATGCAGGTCGACGAGGTGCGGCGTGCCATTGAGCTTGTTCGTGACCACGCGCGAGAGCCGCTGGAGCGTGCCGAAGTCCGGGCCCTGGATGCGGACGACGAGATCCTGCGTGTCGCTCGTGATCGTCTCGTCGACGCGCTCGTGGAGGTACGTCGTGACGTCCATGAACGTGCCCGGGAACGAGGCCGCGACACGGCGCACGGCGTCGGCCGCGGCGTCGGGATTGGTGTGCGGTCCGAGCGTGATCCACTGCTCGGAGAACTCCGGTCCCGCGATCTCCTCGCCGAGCAGCGCCTGCCCAATGTGCGCGCCGACCTGTGACACCGGGTGGCCCGGGATCTGCGCCAGCTTCTGCTGGAGCGTCGTGACGACCCGCTTCATCTCGGGCAGCGATGTCCCCGGCTTCGTGTCGAAGTGCATGAGCAGGTCCTGCTCCTTGAACGTCGGGAACAGCTCCTGCCCGAGGTTCGGGAGCACGAGCGCCCCTGCCACGAGTGCCGCAACCACGACCCCGATCGCGGCTCGCGGGACGCCCGACCGCGGGCGCGAGCAAGCGACGGTAGCCGCGTTTGCACCAGGCGACGAGCGGCGGCTCCTTCGGGTGGAGCCGGGCACTCGGCATCAGCACCATGGCGAGCGCGGGCGTGACCGTGAGCGCGACGAGCATCGATGCGAGCACGGCGAGCGCGTACGCGATCGCCAGCGGGCGGAAGAACGAGCCCGTCAGCCCACCGACGAACACGACCGGCAACACGGCGACGATGTTGATCAGCGTCGCGTAGAGAATCGCGGTGCGCACCTCGAGCGAGGCGGCGAGCAGCAGGTGCAGCGGCGTCGTTCGTCGTCCCGCGGCGCGCCAGTTGCGCAGCCGGCGGACGATGTTCTCGGTGTCGATGATCGCGTCGTCGACGACGACGCCGACGGCCACCCCGAAGCCGGCAAGGATCATCGTGTTGATCGTCGTGCCCTGGAGGTCGAGCACGATCGCGGCGGCACCGAGCGACAGGGGGATCGCGAGCAGGCTGACGAACGCGGCCCGCCACTGGAACAGGAACGCGATGAGGACGAACACCACGAGGATGCAGCCGAGCACGACGGCGAACGACAGGTTGTGGATCGCCGTGTGGATGAAGTTCGCCTGGCGGAAGATGTGCGTGTTGATGTGGATCCCGGGCAGACCCGGCTGCAGCTCGCGGAACGCCTTGAGGATCCCGTTCGTGACGTCGAGCGTGTTGGCGCCTGGGAACTTCTCGATCACGAGCATGATCCCCGGCCCGCCGTTGACGACGGCGGTTCCGATCAGCGGCGAGGTTCCGTAGCGAACCCGGGCGACGTCACCGAGCGTGAGCGTCCGCGACCCGCGACGGGCGAGTGGGACGTTCGCCAGCTGCTGAGGGGTGTTGATGACCTGTTGGTTGCGGATCCCGAGCCGCTCGTTCGGCGTCTCGATCCACCCGCCGGTACCGATCGCCGAGCCGGTCGTGAACGACAGCAGCCCGTTGTCGACCGCGTTGTCGGCGGCGGTCAGCAGTGACCCGAGCGGCACCTTCTCCCGCCGCAGCCGGGCCGGGTCGGCAGCGACCTCGATCTCCTTCTTCGTCTCCCCCCACATCGCGACGTTGGCGACACCCGGCACCTGGAGCAACCGAGCGCGGATGTTGAAGAACGCGATCTTCGACAGATCCAGGTTGTTGACCGTCTTCGAGGTGATGCCGACCTGCATGACGCGGCTCGTCGCCGACACGATCGGATACAGGGCGGGGGGCGCCGCCCACGACGGCAGCGACGGCGACGCCGCGGCGAGCCGTTCCTGCACGAGCTGCCGGGCCTGGAGGACGTCGGTCCCGTGCTTGAAGTACAGGAAGATCGCCGACAGCTGCGGGACCGATTCGGACTCGACCTCGGTGACCCGGGGGACGCCCTGAAGCGCATTCTCGAGCGGCACCGTGACAAGCGACTCGACCTCTGACGGCGAGAGCCCGAGGCACTCGGTCTGGATCTCGACCGTGACCGGGGCGAACTCGGGGAACACGTCGACCTTCTGATGGCCGAGCGTCTGCACTCCGAAGAACATCATCGCCACCGCACCCGCGATCACGATGTAGCGAAAGCGCAGGCTGAGAAAGACGATCGTCCGCATCGCTCAGCCGCCCGCGGCGCCGCGTCGGAGAGGCGCTCCGCTCACGTCTGGTCCAGGACCCCGGTCTGAACGCCGTACAGCTCCTCTGCGCCGACGGTCACGACCTTGGTGCCTGGCTTCGGCCCGACCGTCAGGTAGGCCGAGCCGCCGGAGATCCGGTCGACGGTGGCGGGCACCTCGATGTACGTCAGCGGGGAACGCTGCAGGAACACGAAGGTCTTGCCGCTCGGGTCATACACGAGCGCGGAATAGGGCACGATCACCTTGTCCGCCGACCGCGGCCCGGGTGCCGCCGACACCGACTGGACCGGGGCGGTCTGCAGGCCGATCCGCTCCTTGCCGAGCTGGCTGACGATGATCTGTCCGGGCGAGGATCCCGTCGCGCCGACGAGCCGAGCGGAGGCCGGAGTCGATGCGTCGTGCTCAGAGCCACATCCGGCGAGAACGACGCCGAGGAGAACGGCGGCGATGACAGGGCGTGTGACGAACGACATTCTCTCCTCCTTCAGGACGCGCTCACGGGCGGCGCCGGAATCGCGGTCGGATCGAGCAACTCCGCCGGCCCGGGGTCGACCCCCCCGGCGAGCGGCTCCCGCGGGCCGAGCGCGAGACACATCGCCGGGACCAGCACCTGGTTGAGCAGCGTCGCGGTGAGCAGACCTCCGAGCATCACCGCGGCGGTGATGTGGGTGATCTCGTTGCCGGCGACGTCGCCGATGACGATGAACGGGATCAGCGTGGCCGCGCTCACGAGCAGGGCGGTCAGCGACGGGCCGAGCCGGTCACCTGCCGCCTCACTGACAATCGCGGCGGTCAGCGGGCCACCGTCGGCCGCGTGGCGGCGCCGGATGGCCACGATCTGGAGGACGCCCTGGCGGGCGGCAAAGGCAAACACCGCGAGCAGCCCGAGGTCCGCGCCGAGCGTGCGGATCTGGCCGGTGATGAGTGCCACCAGCACGCCGCCGATGAGTGCCGCCGGCAGCGCGAGGAGGTACATGCAGGCGAGCCGCCAGCTGCCGAACGCCGCCTGCAACAGCAGCAGGATTCCGACGAGCGCGGCGAGGGCGAAGCTCAGGAACGTCAGGTGAGAGGTCGGATCGTTCGGCGTCCCGCCGACGAACTCGGCGTGGTAGCCCTGCTGGAAGGACACCTGCGACAGCTTGGGTTGGAGCTTCGACCGTGCGTCGGCCACCGTGCCGGAGTCGATTGGCGCGCTGACCTCCACGTAGCGCGAGAGCCCCTGGTGCTGGATGTCGACCGGATGCGCCCCGATGGTGACGCTCGCGATCCTCGACAGCGGAACGTGTTGTCCGCCCGCGGTGTCGATCGGAAGGTTGCGGACGTCCTGGAGGGTCGCGCGGACCGACGGAATGCTCCACACGACGGCGTCGAACACCGCCTGCTGCTCGAAGAAGTTGCCGACGGTCAGACCAGAGACGAGCGTCGACGCCTGGCGCCGGGCATCGCCCGGCAGCACGCCTGCGTTGTGCGCCTTCGCGTCATCGACGGCGACGTTGATGTTGGGCGCCACCGTCGGCGTCGAGATCTGGGCGGGCCCCGTCCCTCCGAGCTGGCCCATCAGCCGCGCGATCTGGGTGCCGAGCGCGTGAAGCTCGGCGTAGCTCTCGCCGTAGATCCGGACACGAAAGGTCTTGTCGGGCGCCTCGAGCACGCCGTTCTGAGTGATCGCTTCGGGCGTCGACACCGTCGCCTGCATGCCGGGCACGCCGCCTGCGATCCCGCGGATCGCTGCGTACGCCCTGTCGTAGTCAGCGCCTGGCTTGATCTCGACGTAGATCTGGCCGGAGTTCGTGTCGACGATCCGGTCGCCGCTCACCGCCCGGCCGAGCGTCGCCGCGACGTCCGAGACCGACGGCAGCCCGCGAAGCGTCGTGACAACGCGCGAGGTGATGCGGCCCATCTCTTGGAGGCCGGCGCCGGGCGGTCCCGTCCACGTGACGACGACGTTGCGATCCTTGAAGCGCGGCGAGGATGGCTGGTTGAGGAACGGGAATGCGATCGCCGCCGCGAATCCGAGCAGGCAGACGGCGAGGAGTGCCCCGCGCGGGATCCGCATCGCGTCCTGCACGAGCACGGCGTAGCGGGCCCGGACGGCGTGCTTCAGGCGGGCGGCCTCCGCATGCGTGCGTGCGCGGTCGAACAGGATGATCCCCATCGCCGGAGTCAGAATCGTCACGACGAGCGCCGAAGCGATCACCGCGAGCGCGAACGCGAGCGCCATCGGATGCAGGTACGTGGCCGTCAGCCCCTTCGCGAAGAACACGGGGACGATCGCCAGGAGCACGATCAGCGTCGCGTACCCAAGCGTCCCGCGGAGCTCGGCGATCCCGTCGACGATCAGCCCCTGCAGGGGCACGCCGAGCCGCTGCTCTCGATGGAGGCGCACGCGGCCGAGCAGCACCATCGTTGCCCCCACGGCGTCGTCCACCACGACCGCCGACGCGACGAGCAGCCCGACGACGATGAGCGTGTTGAGCGTGTAGCCGAGGGCGTCGAGCGCGAGTACCGCGGTGCTGAGCGACAGCGCGACGGAGATCGCGCTCAGGAACAGCGCCCGGAGATCGAGCAGCAGAGCGCCGAGCGCGACGATGCCGAGGACGGCGGCGATGACGAGCGCCAGTGCGATGTTGTGCAGCGAGTCGTGCACGTACGTCGCCGGCGTGAAGAACGACGTGTCGACCGTCACCCCCGGCAGGGCCGGTCGCAGATCGTTCAGCGCGTCCATCACGCCCTTGGTCACGCCGGGGACGCTCGCCGAGGGCAGCTTCTGGACGAGCAGAACGAGGCCGTTGCCGTGCCGCGTGATGCCGGTGCCGATCAGCGGCTGATGGCCCTGCACGATGTTGGCGACCGATCCGAGCGTCGGTTTGCCGGGCGCCTCGGTAATCGGCACGGACGCCAGGTTCTTGGGCGCTCCGAGGGGCAGCACGGGCCGGATGTCGATGCGCTGGTTCGGACCGTCCAGGAACCCTCCGGTCCCGGGCGCGGACCCTTCCAGATAGGTGAGCGGCGAGACGAGTTGCGCGTTTCCCGCTGTATCGATCACCTGTTGGAGCGACGCGTGCCGGGCGGCGAGCCTTGCCGGGTCGACCTGGACCTGGAGCTGGCGGTCCTGCTGACCGAAGATCGCGACATTGGCGACGCCGGCCACGCCGGAGAGGCGCGGCTTGACGACCCAGCGGGCCAGGTAGGACAGTTCCAGGGGATCAAGCTTGGTCGAGTTCAGGCCGATCAGCAGGGCCCGGCTCGTCGATGACAACGGCTGGATGAGCAGCGGCGGCTTGTTCACGGCGGGGAGCGAGAAGGAGTTCGTCAGACGCTCCTCCACGAGCTGGCGGGCGTGGAGTGTCGTCGTGCCGGGCTCGAAGTACAGATCAACGGTCGAGAGACCCGGCGTCGACTGCGAGCGGACGTTCCAGACGCCCATGATGCCGTCGAGCAGGTTGTTCTCCATCGGCACGGTGATGTACTGCTCGACCTCCTCGCTCGAGAGGCCGGGGGACTCGGTTTGCACCTCGAGCACCGCCCCCTGCGACAGTTCCGGCAGCACATCGGCGTGCATCTTCGGCAGGGCGATGATGCCGAGCGCGATCAGCCCGGCGGCGATGCCGACGAGCAGCATCCGGAAGCGCAGCGCGCCATTCAGGAGTGACGTGAGCCCCATGCCCTGCCTACCTCAACGCGAGGGTTTCCAAAGCGGCCGTGATCAGAGAGTTACAGTGCGACATCTCGCCCCAGACGTCCTACTCGGCGTCTCCCTAAGACATCTCTTAACACTAGCTCATGCCGACCTCAACACAAGGCGAAAAAAGTCACAAGAAAGGACCTTCCCCGCGGCTGCTCGTCGTCGAGGACGATGTGAAGCTCGCTCACACGATCGGGCGAGGCCTCGAGACCGAGGGATTCGTCGTCGACCTTGCCCACGCGGGGGGCGATGCGCTCGATCAGGCCGCGGCTCGTGACTACAACGCGGTGATCCTCGACGTCCTGCTGCCGGGGCACGACGGCCACGAGGTCTGCCGCCGCCTGCGCCACCGCGATCCATGGCTGCCGGTACTCATGCTCACAGCACTCGACGACGTCGAGGACCGCATCCGGGGGCTTGAGACCGGCGCCGACGACTATCTCGTCAAGCCGTTCGACTTCGGCGAGCTGGTCGCTCGCGTCCGAGCGCTCATCCGTCGCGGGCCATCGGAGCGTCCGGCGCCGATCGAACTCGGCGAGCTGCGCGCCGACCCGCTCACGCGCGAGGTGACCTACTCGGGCCAGACCGTCGAGTTGACTCCGCGCGAGTACGCGCTGCTCGAGTTCATGCTGCGCCGCCCGGGCCAGGTGATCCCACGGAGCCAGTTGCTCGATCAGGTATGGGCCGAGGATTACGAGGGTTCGCCGAACGTCGTCGACGTGTACATCGGATACGTCCGTCGCAAGCTCGAGCAGGGCGGCGTCCCGGCGCTCATCCGGACCGTCCGAGGCAGCGGGTTCGTCCTCGATCCCGCCGAGGTGGAAGCGGACCGGTGAGACTGTCGATACGCGCGCGGTTGACGGCGTGGTACGCGCTGCTCGCGGCGGTGACGCTCATCGGAGTCGGAGCGTTCCTCGTCCTGAAGTTGCGCTCTGACCTCCGTTCGGCGATCGACAGCGAGGTCCGGTCGAGCATCAGCGCGATCCAGCAAAGCTACCTCGCCGACGGCGAGCGCGGTTTCACCGAGGCGAGCTCAGCGACGCTGCGGCGGGCAAACGCCGCCGCGCAGGTCCTCGACGCCCGCGGCCACGTGCTCGCCCTCTACGGCGGAGATCTCGCCCGGGACCCCCTCCTCACGACTGCCCTGCAGCGCACCGTGATCGCCGGCCGACCGTGGCTGCACGAGGTCGAGCTCGGTGACGCCGACCAGTCCTACCGGGCGGCGGCGACCGCGGTCACCCGCAACGGCTCTCGGCAGCTCGTCGTCGTGGCGGAGTCTCTCGCCGGGGTCAACGAGGCGGTCCGCCAGGTGCTGCTGCTCCTGGTCATCGTCGGGCCGATCGTGCTCGCAGCGCTCGCCGCGGCGGGGTGGCTGCTCGTTCGCAACGCGCTGCTCCCCGTCGATCGGATGCGCCGCAAGGCCGATCAGATCGGGATCGATCAGCTCCATGAGCGTCTGAGCGCCCCGAACCCCACCGACCAGATCGGGCAGCTTGCCGGGACGCTCAACGCGATGCTCGATCGGCTCGAGGACGGCGTGGCCGCACGGCGCCAGCTCGTCGCGGACGTCTCGCACGAGTTGCGGACCCCGCTCGCCGCGATGCGGGCCGAGCTCGATGTCACGTTGCGTGACCCGAGCCGCACGCCCGCGGAGCGGGTGGCGCTCGAGAGCGTCCGCGAGGACGTCGACCGGATGAGCCGGACCGTCGACAATCTCCTCACGTTGGCGCTCGCGGACGAGGGCGGGCTCGAGCTCCTGCGGACGCCGGTCGAGATCGGCCACGTCGCCCACACGGCGGCCGATCCGCTGCGGGCCCTCGCCGCGCTCGGCCAGGTGACGCTCGCCTGCGAGGGCGACGGCGGGGGCGAGGGCGACGGCGGGGGCGAGAGCGAGGGCGACGGCGAGGGCCGCTGGACGACCGGTGACCCGCAACGTCTCGCCCAGGCGCTGTCGAACCTGATTGAGAACGCGATCAAGTTCACGCCGGCAGGCGGTCGGGTGACCGTCACCACGTGGCACCGCGGATCCGAGGTCGGGTTCTCGGTCACCGACACCGGCGTCGGCATCGACGATGCCGCCCGCGAGCACATCTTCGAGCGCTTCCACCGCGCCGACGGGTCGCGCTCCCGCGCGTCGGGCGGCAGCGGGCTCGGCCTGTCGATCTGCAAGGAGATCGCGGTGGCGCACCGCGGTCGCATCTGGGTGGACTCAGAGCCCGGGCACGGCAGCACGTTCTCGATCGCGCTGCCGGCCGGGCGACCACCTCCGCAGCCGGCCGGACCGGTTGCCGGCGCGCGCGGCGCGGCCTGATCGGGGCTCAGCGTCCGGGCAGGTGATAGATCGACAGCGTCCCGCGGGTGCTGTGGCTGTTCGCGTTCCCCTCCGGGACGATGATCCGTCCGCCGACCGCGATCGGGCTGTTCCAATGCCCACTCGCCACGGGAAGCGACGCGAGCACCTTGAGTCCCGGCGGCTGGTAGATCTTCAGCGCGCCGTTCGGGTCGTAGACGTAGAGCAGGCCGCCGGCGACGATCGGGCTCGTGCCGGGCGTGCCGTTTGCAGCGAACACGCTGAGGTGCGGCGGCGAGCCGGCTTCGAGGCGATACACCGCGGTCTGCGAGCCGACGGCGACGAACACGTACGTCCGGCCGCCGTGGGTCCAGACGGCCGGTGCCGTAAACACCTCGTTACCGCCCGGAGCATCGAGCTGCTGGAGCTCGCCGCCAAGCCGGCGGCCGGCATGCGTCGTGCCGTTGAGGCGACCGAGGTCGAGCACGTCGAGGTGCCCGGCCTTGCCACCCTGGAGGGCGAGCCGGAAGCCCCCGGTCGGTGGCAGGATCGCCGGCGCGGTGCTGCCGAGATCGACGTCGCCTGCTGCGAGCTCCTTCTGGTCCGTCGGTGTCCAGCTCTGCAGCAGCGTCCGTGCGTCGGGGCTGAGCTCGAGCACGCTGTCCCCCCACGCCGTGCTCCCGTTGTAGGGAGCATTGCCGGTCACGACGAGGAGCCGATGCGTGTCGGGCTCGACGACGGCGCCGGCGCGTGCCCAGATCGCCGACAGCGTCTGCGGGCACGAACGCGGCTGCAAGAGCCGGTGACGGTCGGCGCACAGCGAGTTCCACACCGCCGTGATCCGCCCGCTCCCCCGGTCGATCATCACGACGTGGCCCACGTACGGCGGCTGGTCGCCGACGTAGCCGCCGGTCGTGACGATCACCGAGCTGCCGCTGATGTTGAGCGCCGTCCCGAGCTTTTCGCGGCTGGGCAGGAACGTCACGACGGCCGGCCAGTGCCCGGACGTGAGCTGACGGCCGGTGGCGATCGCGAGCTTGCGGATGTGGCCGCCCGGATCGGCGGCATAGACGTAGCGGCGATCGGGGTCGATGACCGGGGTGGCGTTCGTGATCCGGTAGCTGCCCTCGTAGGACCGGATGTCCGGCGGGACGAACTCCCACAGCCTCCCGCCCGTCCGCGGATCGATGGCGACCGTGCGCCCGTACGTCGTCGTCACGATCACGACATCCCGCACGCGTCCGCGGACGCGGACCGCATGCAACTCGACGGGTGAGGAGTCGACGGTGCCGTCAAGCTGGACGCGACGGCGAGCCAGCGTGCCGACGTTACCGGCGGTGATCCCGGTATTGGCGGGCCCGACGCCGCTGCGCTGCGCGTCGAAGTTGAACCGCGGCCAGTCGGCGCCGACGACCCGCGCGCTGCCAGCGCCGAGCGCGGACCCAGTCGCGCCCGCGCCCCCGGACGGCGTGCTCACCGTGTCCGCCGCCGAGCCGCGGCCGCAGGCGGCAACGGCCAGCGCACAGATCGCGGCCGTCCCGATTCCCGTCAGCCGGCGTGTCACGGAGCTGGCGACCGGAACGCGTTCACCCCGGCAATGGTAGACAGGCCAACCCGTCGGCCCGATCGCTTCCCTGGACCGGGGTCCTATCGCCGGAGGCCTGGGTACGATCGCGTTCCGCCCCACCTCCCCGCCCCCCGGATCCGGAATGCGCCGCGTCTCGATTGCCCGCTCGCTCCGCCTGGCGCTCATCGCACTGACGCTCGTGCTCGCCGTCGTCGCCGCCGCCGGCGTGGCTGCCCTGATCGGAGCTCGACAGCGCTACGAAGACACGCTCGTCCGCAGCGCCGCGCTCTCGACTGCGGTGGCCAACCTTCTGACGGCCGGGGTCGCCGAGCAGGAGGTCCTCCAGACCGCCACCGGACCAGAGACCGCCGCGCTGCGGCGTCAGGCCGCGCGCGAGTACGGCATCGCCGGGGCGGCCGCGCTCGCCGCCGCCCGGAGCGACCCGCAGAGCCTGCGCCTCGGCCGGGCGCAGATCCGCGCCCGGAGGACCGGCCGGCCCGCCCAGGCACGCGAGGCAGCGAACCGACTCCAGGCCCGCCAGCGCGAACGCCAGATCCGGGCGCGCGATCGCTCACGGGCGGACTCTCGCAATGCGCTGCTCACCGTCGTCATCGCGGGCGTCCTCGCGCTCGTCGGAGCGCTGGCGCTGATTGCAGCGCTCGTCGCCTCCATGCGCCGCCCGCTCGACGACCTCGTTGCCGCCACCCATGACCTGGCGGCCGGCGACCTCGACCGCCGCGTCGCGCCGGCCGGCCCCCGGGAGCTCCAGCAGCTTGGCCGCGCGTTCAACGCGATGGGCGAGGAGCTCGCCGGCGCGCAGCACCGCCTCGAGGCCGAGCGCCATCGCCTCGCGGCGACGATCGAGAGCCTTGGCGACGCGCTGGTTGTCACCGAAGCCGGGTCCTCGCAGATCGCGGCGGTCAACCCGCGGGCGACCGAGCTCGTCCCGTCGCTCACCCCGGGCGAACATGCCGACGCGCCGGGGAGCCCGCTGCCGCCACTTGCCGAGGCGCTCGCTGCGGAGTCGCTCGTCGAGCACCGCGGACGCGTGCTCGGCATCACCGCCGCGCGCCTTGGGGACGATGCCCAGGGAGTCGTGTGGACGGTCCGCGACATGACCGAGCGCGCCCGCCTCGAGCGGGCCAAGAGCGAGTTCGTCGCGATGGCCTCGCACGAGCTTCGCAGTCCGCTGACGTCGATCAAGGGATTCGTCGAGCTGCTCGCACGCTCCCCGCAGAACCTGTCCGAGCGCCAGCGGGAGTTCGTCGACATCATCCTGCGCTCGACCGATCGGCTGGTCGATCTCGTCAACGACCTGCTCGACGTCGCGCAGATCGAGGCCGACCGAGTCGAACTCAACCGTCGCCCGATCGACGTCGCGGAAGCGGTTCGCGAGGTGACCGACCTGATGGGTCCGCGCATCGCCGCCAAGCATCAACATCTCGGCGTCTACGTCGCGCCGGCGCTGCCGCTCGCGCTCGCGGACCCGGGGCGCGTCCGTCAGATCATCGCGAACCTGCTCACCAACGCGCATCTCTACACGCCGGACCACGGCCGCATCCATGTCGGGGTCGAGCCCGACCGGGCGTGGCTGCAGATCGTCGTCGCTGACTCGGGGGTCGGCATGACGGCGGAGGAGACCTCACGGATCTTCGAGCGGTCTACCGCGGCAGCCGAGGTACGAGTTCGAGCCCCGGAACAGGGTTGGGATTGTCGATCGTGAAATCCCTCGTCGAGATGCACGGCGGCCGGATCGCGGTGGAGAGCACGCCCGGAGAGGGGACGACCTTTCGGGTGCTGCTGCCGAGCGCAGTGCACGGTCATGAGTCGGCACGTTCGCTCGAGGCCGTCCGCGGCCGCCGAGTGCTGGTTGTCGACGACGAGCCGCAGATCGCTGAGCTGATCGCCGGGCAGCTCGCCCCACTCGACGTTGAAGCGACGATCGTCTCGAGCGGCGAGCAGGCTCTCCAGCGGCTGCGCACCGAGCACTATGACGCGATCACCCTCGACATCCTGATGCCGGGGATGGATGGCTTTGAGGTGCTGCGCGAGATCCGTTCCGACCCGGATCTCGGGACGATGCCGATCGTGGTCGTGTCGGTGTTCTCTCGTCGGCAGGAGCTTGTGGGTGAGTGGGTCGTCCCCAAGCCGATCGATGCGGACGAGCTCCGTGACGTGCTGGCGGCGGCGGTGAGCGCGGGGCGCTCGCGGGTGCTCGTCGTCGGACGGGAGAAGCTCCAACCGGTGCTCGAGCCCGCCCTCGACGAGATGGGGATCGAGCACGAGTGGGAGCTGAGTGGTGCGGCCGCCGCGCGGGTGTGTGGCGAGCGGCGTTTCGAGGTCGCGCTCGTCGACGTCGGCATCCGGAGTCCCCAGGCCGTGCTTCAGGCGCTTGACCTCCGCGGCCGGCGGCTGCGGCGCGCCGTCATCCTGTTCTCCGACGGCAACACGCCCGCGCCGCCCGGGATTGGAAATCTGGGACTGGAGGTCGTCCCCGTCGAAGACGCGGCCGGCGCGCTGCTTGCTGCGCTGCGCGGCGACACCGAACAGGTACCCTGAGCGGGCATGGCCGTGCGGAGCGAGCCAGAGCTGATCCAGGAAATCGAGCGTCTGCGGGAGGAGCTGGCGCGCCGCGAGCGCGAGGCCGCGGACAAGGAGCGCCAACTCGAGCGCTACGCCGCCGACCTGCGCGAGACCTTCAAGCAGGAGCGTGCGCGCTCGCTCGAACTGACGGCCTCTTACAAGGCGACCGTGCGAGCGCTGTCGAACGCCGTCGAGGCGCGCGACGCGTACACCGGCAGGCACGCCGAGCGGGTGACCGCCTACGGAATGGAGCTCGCCCACGCGATGGGGGTGACGGTTGCCGACGGCGGCGGGGTCGAGTTTGGCTTTCTCCTGCACGACGTCGGCAAGGTGGCGATTCCCGATGCGATCCTCTACAAGCCGGACAAGTTGACGGACGAGGAGCGCGCGCTGATGGCCCAGCATCCTGTGATCGGCGCCGAGATCGTGCGGGGTATCGCGTTTCTCAGCGAGGCCGTCCAGGTCGTGCGCTCCCACCACGAGCGATGGGACGGCACGGGCTACCCGGACGGGCTCCGAGCCGAGGAGATCCCACTCTCAGCGCGGGTGTTCGCGGTCGCCGACGTGCTCGACGCGCTGACGACGGACCGGCCGTATCGCCCCGCCTCACCGATCTCGGTGGCGCGAGAGATGATCCGCGTCCAGAGCGGCCGGCAGTTCGACCCGTGCGTCGTCGACGCCTTCATGTCGATCACCGACGAGCGCTTCGAGCGCGTCGGCGAGCAGGTCTAAGGGCACGAGCGATATGCAGAGCGTGCTCATCGTCGACGATGACCCGTTCATCCGCAGGCTGATCGCGACGACGCTCGAGGACGTCTCGCAGTTCGAGCTCCACGAGGCGGCCGACGGCGTCGAGGCGCTGTCGATCGCTCGGCGGGCGCGGCCGGCGCTCGTATTCCTCGACGTCGACATGCCAAACCTCAACGGGATCGACGCCTGCCGCGAACTGCGTGAGGATCCGGACACGGGCGAGGCGACGATCGTGATGCTGACCGCGACCCGCGGCGACGGCATCGAGCGACACGCCGTGCAAGCCGGCGCCGACCTCTTCCTCACCAAGCCGTTCAGCCCGCTCGATCTCCTCCGCCTCGTCGACCGGCTGAGCGGCCAGCCACCACCGGCGTGAGACTCGTCAGCTTTCTCGCTGCGTCTGGCGGCGCGCGCGTCGGCGAACTGCTGCCTGATCGCTCGATCGTCGGTGTCCGTGCGCACACGATGATCGAATGGCTCTCCGGGCTCGGGCGGGACCGGACCGCCGAGCGCTTCGCTCTCGCCGACGTCCACCTGCTCGCACCGATCCCGCGTCCGCCGAGCATCCGGGACTTCTACGCCTACGAGGGTCACGTCGCCGCCGGCTTCCGCCTCCGGGGGCGCAAGATCCCGGAGGCGTGGTACGAGGCACCGGTGTTCTACTTCTCCAACCCGGCCGCCGTGTTCGGCCCCGGCGAGGCGATCAGTCGCCCCGACGGGTGTGAGCGCCTTGATTTCGAGCTCGAGATCGCGGCCGCCGTGGGTCCGGACGGCGACCTCGCCGGCTTCATGCTCATGAACGACTGGAGCGCCCGCGATATCCAGGCCCGCGAGATGACCGTCGGGCTCGGCCCGGCCAAGGGCAAGGACTTCGCGACCAGCCTCGGCCCGTGGCTCGTGACCCCGGATGAGCTGCCCTACGACGGCGAGTGGCTTGACCTCGAGGCGGCCGTCCTCGTCGGCGACCGACCGATCGCTCGCGCACAGGCACACGCCATGCATTTCTCCTGGCCCGAGCTATTCGCTCAGGCGGCCCGCAACACCGTTCTGCGTCCCGGCGACGTGATCGGATCCGGCACGCTGGCCGGCGGCTGCCTGCTCGAGCTCGGGCCCATCGATGGCCATTGGATCGAGCCCGGTGACGTCGTTACGCTCGAGGCCATGGGTCTCGGCACGCTCCGCACGCCGGTAACCGGGTGAGCGAGGAACACCGCTTCCGCGCCACACTGTCGGCGTCCGCGCGGGGCGGCGGCCGCTGGGTCGAGGTCCCCTTCGATCCCCGAGAGGTGTTCGGCGAGGCGCGCCCGCCGGTCGTGGGAACGATCAACGGCACCGAGTACCGCTCGCGTCTTGCCGTATACGGGGGCCACACATATCTCGGTCTGACCCGCGAGATCCGGGATGCCGCCGGTGTCGATGTCGGCGATGAGATCGACGTCGTGCTCCGCCGGGACGACGAGCCGCGCCAGGTCAGTGTGCCCGGGGAGCTCGTGGCGGCGCTGACGTGCGCCGAGCCGGAGATCCGCGCCCGCTTCGACGACCTGGCGTTCAGCCACCGGCGTGAGTACGCCCAGTGGGTCGGCGGCGCGAAGCGCTCAGAAACGCGCGAGCGACGCGCCGCCCAGGCGGTCGAGGCGCTTCGCGACGGCGTCAAGCAGCCGTAAGCGAGCGCGCTACGCGATCTTCAGCAGGATGATCGTGTTGAGCACGAACACGATCGCGAAGCCGACCGTCCACCGGTTGAGGTTGCGCTCGACGAGCGAGCCGCCGCCAAACGGGCCGGCGCCGGTACCCACCCCGAACGCACCGGACAGACCGGCGTCCTTGCCCGAGTGCATGAGGATCAGGAAGATCAGGACGACGGCGACGAAGACCTGAACGATGCCGAGGATGGTGCTCATCGCCGAGCGAGTTTACTCGGCGTCAGCCGGAGCGTCCCCCACAGCCGGTGTCCTCTGCCCTCCCGCGCCGTCGATCGCGTGCATGATTTCGACCGCCTCGGCCCGCAGCGCATGATCGAGCGCCTCGTAATCCTCGTCGGACAGCTTCCCCGTCTGATGATCGAGCTCGGCGTCGCGGATCTCACGGTACTTCGCGTCGCGGGCGGCCTCGAGCTCGGCGAGACGCTCGGCCGCACCGTCCGCTGGGGTCCGGCTGGCCCGCTCGCGCCGCAGTGGCGCCGTGACCACGAACACGACGACGGCGAGGACCAGCAGCACGATCACGAACTCCATCGGAGACCTCGAACGCCGGGGCCGGATGGGCCCACTAGACGGGCTCGCGTGCGGCAACCGCGGGCGGCGGTGCAGCGGTGCTCCGCGCCCCCGCGTAGGCGAGGTTCCGCCGCCGCGCGATCGCCGGGATCGGCCACAGCGCGATCACGCCGCCAATGGCGATGATCAGGGCGCCGAACCAGATCCACGTCACCATCGGCGAGACGATCAGCAGGAAGTTGACCGGCCAGGGATGCGTGACGAATCGAGACGTCAGCCCGGTGATCGCCCGCGCCCGCTCAGCACGAATGAACGCGAGGTTCTGCGGCTGGCGCACCTCGGCCGGCGTCAGGCTCAGCATCAGCTTCTCGAATACCTGATCACCCCGGTTGATCTGCGCCTGCAGCGGATCGAGGTTCGGGTTCACGACGGTCCAGATGTCCTTCAGCGCACCGGCTCGGAGGCCGACGATGCTGTCGGACTGGCCGTTGAACGCCTCGGAGATCGGCCCCACGGTCGGATCGGTCGTCGCCGGGTAGAAGCGTCGGATCGCCTTCAGCGTCGTCACGTGCCCACCGCCCTTGGTGACATTGAGCACGGCGCCGAACGAGACCTTGGCGAGCTCACCGCGTGAGTCGAACGTCGCCGACGCGGTCGGCTTGACGTACGTGATCGTGTAGCCGTCGACCTTCGCCTGCTGGCCGGGGCGAAGCACGGTGTCCCGCGAGTGCTGGAACGACGAGGACGCCGCGACGCCGATCAGCAGCACGGCAAGCCCGGCGTGGACGATGTAGCCGCCGTAGCGCCGGCGGTTGCGACGGATGAGCTGGAAGAACGCCACCGGAATCGGGTCCCGCGTCATCGCCCGGCGGGCGCTCGTGCCGCGCCACAGCTCCTGCACAACCGTCGCGAGCACGAACGCCCCGAGGCCGAACATCAGCGCGGCGAACGGTCGCGACCAGGCGTCGCTGAAGACGAGCAGCGCGGCGAGTACGGCGAGTCCGAACGCCCCCGGGAGCGTGAAGTTGCGGCGCAGGTTCGCGACGGTGACGCGGCGCCACGCGATGATCGGCCCGATCCCGGACAGGAGCACGAGAATGAGCGCGAGCGGGACGATGAACGGCCGGAACGCCGGCGGACCGACGGACACCTTCGTGCCCGTGACCGCCTCGGAAATGAGCGGGAAGAACGTGATCCAGAAGATCACGAACACCATCGCCACGAGCACGAGGTTCTGAAACAGGAACACCGCCTCGCGAGACAGGAGCGAGTCGAGCTGGGCCTCCGAGCGCAGGTGCGCGCGGCGGCTGACCACGAGCCAGATCGATCCGATCACCATCGCGGCGATCAGCACGACAAACGGGACCCCGAGCGTGGACGCACCAAACGCGTGGATCGAGTCGAGGATGCCGGAGCGGACGAGGAACGTGCCGAGGATGGCGAGCGTCCCGCTGCCAAGGATCAGCGACACGTTCCAGATCTTCAGCATGCCCCGCTTCTCCTGGATCATGATCGAGTGGATGAACGCGGTGGCGACGAGCCACGGCATCAGGGCGGCGTTCTCGACCGCGTCCCAGGCCCAATAGCCGCCCCACCCGAGTTCGGTGTAGGACCACCGTGCGCCGAGCAGGATCCCGATTCCCAAGAACAGCCAGGCGGCGAGCGCGAAGCGACGAGTGACCGCAATCCACTCCGAGCCGAGCCGCCGCGTGATCAGCGCGCCCAGGGCGAACGCAAACGGGACGGTGAGCAGCGTGTACCCCGAGTACAGCATCGGCGGGTGGATCATCATGCTCGGGTGCAGGAGCAGCGGGTCGAGCCCGGCGCCCTGGACCGGCGGGCGTGCGGTCGTCGTGAACGGGTTCGCCAGGAACACCATCAGCGAGGTGAAGAACGCGGCGAACCCGAGCAGGATCGCGGTCGCATACGGGGCGATCTCCCGCACCCGCTTGCGGGTGATGAACAGGATCAGGCTCGACCACAGCGAGAGCAGAAACACCCACAGCAGCAGGCTGCCCTCCTGCGAGGACCAGGCCGCGGCCATCTTGTAGAACGTCGGCGTCGTCGTCGACGAGTGCGAGGCGACAACGTTGAACGAGAAGTCCGAGCGCAGGAACGCGCCCTCCAGGATCGCGAACGCGAGCACCATCAGCCCGCCGAGCGCGTACACAGCGCGACGGCCCGAGTCGACCCACTCCGGGCGCCGCGCGCGCGCTCCGTAGAGCGACGCCACGATCCCGTAGATCGCCACGAGCAGCCCGAGGATCAGCAGTGCACGACCGACGAGTGCCATGTCAGCGGCGTGAGCCGTTCGTGATGGGCATCAGTACGACGAACTCGCGGCCTGGTACTTGGACGGGCACTTGGTGGTCAGCGAGTCCTGCTCGCCGACGAAGGTTGGGCCCTGCTCACGAACGGTCACGAGCACGCCGCGCCCGGCGCGGAACGGGTCGGGGACGATTCCGGTGTAACGCACCGGGACCGACACCTTGAGCTTGGGGTCCCGGACGCGGAACAGCAGCGCCTCGCCCTCATGGCTGACCGAGCCGTCGAGCACGGTGCCGGCGAGGATGTACGCCCTCCCCGGTTGTGCGCGCTTGAGCAGCTGCGAGGCGGTCAGCTCGTCGCGCCCGGCGCTGAAGCTCGTCCACACCAGCGCCGAGGCGAGCAGCAACGCAACGGTGAGAGCGACCGTCAGACGGATGACACGTTTGCGATTGGGATCCATGCTGCTGCCTGATTTTCCCACACACGCGCCGGCGGGCCCTCGCCGACTGCAAGGAAGAACACCCGATTAGCGTCATGTTAGGACGAGGATTCAGCTGCCCGACCGCGAAACCATTGGCGGCCAGGATCGTTATCTGCCATGAACGTGCTCGTTAGACCAAAGCGAACCGAATCTCGCCTCGCGCGGCGTCGCTCGACGCCCGCGGCGCGGACCCATCAGGACGCTGGGGTCAGGGCCGTCGCCACACCGCATCGTCGCCGGGAGCTCGGTCCTCTCGAGGACCAGGCCCTCTATTCCTGCAGCTGCGGCTTTGTGTTCGAGGCGCCGGTTTCGACCTCGGTGGGTTGCCCGCACTGCGGCGACACCCAGGCCTGGTAGGCAACGCGATCCACTCAGGGGGCAATGCTCAGCGACGCCGAGATCGTGGCGTTCGTCGCCACGACCGACCCTGAGCGCGCCGTGCACTTCTACGGTGTGCAGCTCGGCCTCCCGCTGCTCGAGCGGACCCCGTTCGCCTGCGTCTTCCGCGCCCCCAACGCGCTCCTGCGGGTCGCGGTCATCGACGAACTGCGTCCGGCGCGTCACACCGTGCTCGGCTGGACGGTGCCTGACATCATGACCGCCGCGGCCGAGCTCGCGGAGCGGCGCATCGCCGTGCTGCGCTACGACGGACTGGACCAGGATGACCTGGGGATCTGGCGCTCGCCCAGCGGCGCCCGGATCGTCTGGTTCTCCGATCCGGACTTCAACGTGCTGTCGCTCACCGAGTTGTGAGAACGGCCGCGGGCGCGGCGGCCAATCTGTGAGCGCTCTTAAACGTGATTGAATGGTCGGCGGGAGGCGCAACCCCGAGGAGGAGACGTGAAGCGAGCCGTCCTAGCTGCCGCCGTTCTGATCGCGTGTGCGATCCCACAGATCGCGGGGGCGGCCACCGGAGTCGAGCACCTGCATTTCCGGGCCGGCCCGTACAAGGTCACGCCGGGCGCGAACCTCATCCTGCTGGACACCAACCGGGTGCCGAAGCCAACCGAGGACGGCTACATGGTCCGGATGGCGCCGAACCTCCATTACGCACTGCCCAGCGGAAAGTGCTGCGGCGCGATCCCGCGGGTCGACGTGATCCATCTCCACCACGGCGTGTGGCTGAGCAACGGCAAGGCCGGTGCCGGCGAGGGCAACGGCTATGTCGGCGGGTTCTACCCGTTCATGGCCGCGGGCGAAGAGAAGACGATCTACGAGTTCCCCTCCGGCTACGGGTACCCGATCGGCAAGAACGACTTCTGGGCGCTCAACTACATGATTCACGACCTCACGAACAAGGGCGCGACGGTCTACATCACCTACGACATCGACTTCATCGCCGAAGTCCTCGCCCGCCGCCGCGTCGATCAAGCCCCTGCACCCGATCTGGATGGACGTCGAGTCGCGGCACATCTACCCCGTGTTCGACGTCCACCGCTACAGCGGTAAGAACGGCCGGTACACGTTCCCGGACATGGCGAAGAACCCGTACGGCAACGGGCCGAAGCTCAACACGTTCACCGTCGATCACCCAGGGACGCTCGTCGGTACCGCGGGACACGTGCACCCGGGCGGCCTCTACGACGAACTTGACGACATCCGCGCCGGGGCGACCCCGAGCGGCGGCGCGATCGCCGGCACCGTCCCCCACTCGGTCCGCCTGTTCCGCTCGCTGGCGCACTACTTCGACCCCCGCGGCCCGATCTCATGGGACATGGCGATGACTGCGACCGCGCCGGACTGGCGGCCGCATCTGGACGCCGGCGACACGCTCCGGATCAGCGCAACGTACGAGACGAGGCGTGCTTCGTGGTATGAGTCAATGGGCATCATGGTCGCCTGGGAGACGTGGGACAGCGAGAGCGGCGGCGTGCCGGGCTCATTCGACCCGTTCAGCCACGCGACCGACCAGACCGGGCACACGACGCACGGCCACCTCGCCGAGAACCGCCACCACGGTGGCTCCGTCGACCATCAGCGTCAACCCGAAGAGGTTCCCGGAGTGCTTCACCCGCCGCGTTGTCATCGGCGGCTTCCACTACACGCCGGGGGACTTCACCGCCACCGGCCGCGACCGCTGCACGCCGACGATCCGCCAGGGCCAGTCGCTGACGTTCGTCAATGACGATTCGTTCGCCGACGGGAAGCTTGCAGCTGTTCGGCAAAGTCACGTCGCAGCAGAGCCAGGATTACATCAGCTCCATCTTCCACAGCGTCACCTCGTGTCAGTACCCATGCGGGCTCGACACCGGCATCTCGTATCCGCTCGCCAACGGCGCGGGCAGCTACGACTCCGGACAGCTCGGCCCGGATACGCCGGCGATCGGACGGCTGAGCTGGAGCACGCCCGCCGGGCTGAAACCGGGCGCGTACACGTACTTCTGCCGAATCCACCCGTTCATGCGGGGCGTGTTCCGGGTCATCCGGTAGCGCCTCCACACCCGTCCGCTGTCGTCCGCCACGCGTCGACGCAAGGTTTTGACCGCCTAGCGGTAAGAATCTTGCGCCGGCGTCGAGCTACGCAGCGGGCGATTCGGACTTCGCGTCCGCGGCCTCAGCCGTGTCCGCAGCCTCAGCCGTGTCCGCGGCCTCAGCCGTGAGATCCCGCTCGGCCGAGCGGTAGCCCTCGGGCAGCAGTGCGGCGAGCTCCTCGCCGAGCCAGTCGATCAGCTTCCACACGTCCCGCATCTGTTCGCGGTCGGCGACGATGCCGAAGTCGAGGTGACCGTCGTAGCTCATGACCGTGATGTTGAGTCCCATGCCGTCGGTGATCACCGACACCGGGTAGTTGGCGACGAGCCGGGCACCGGCCATGTAGAGCGGGAACTGCGGGCCCGGGACGTTCGAGACGACGAGATTCCAGATCGGCTTGCGGGCCGCCGCGAGCGAGAACGTGATCCGCGCGGCACGCGAGAACACGGCCGGTGGGATGAACTGGGTCGCGTCCTGGAGCAGCTCGGCCGGCATTGCCTGGTGGCGCTCCTTCGCGAGCGCCATCGCGTCGTGGGCGAGCATCAGCCGCTTGCACCGGATCGGCCTCGTTCGTGAACAGCGGCACGCTCAGCATCCCGATCCGGTTGCCGTAGGTCCCGAGTTGCTTCTCCGTGCGCACCGACACCGGCACCTGGGCGACGAGCGGGTCGGACGGGAGGTCGTCGTGCTCGATCAGCCATCGCCGCACCGCGCCGGCGCACAGAGCGAGAGCACGACGTCGTTGACGGTGCAGCCGTGGGCGTTCTTGACCGCCTTGACGTCGGCGAGCGAGAGCTGGCCGAACGCGAACCGCCGGTGCGGGGAGACGTGACCGTTGAACTCCGTGCGCGGCGGCTCGAGCGTGCTCCGCTCGAGCACCCGCCGTTCGCCGCCCCGCAGCAGCCGGGCGAACGGTCGCCGTCGTGCGGCCGAGCGTCTTCGCGCCCGGGATCTGCGCGAGCACGGCGACGTCCTCGATGTTCGGAAGCGTCGCCGGCAGCGCGCGGGCGACGCGCGCCGCGTAGCGGGGCGCGCCGAGCAGCCCACGGAGGAGCATCTCCCGCTCCCCCGGCTCGCGGTCACCGGTGCGTCATCGTCGCGCGGCGGCTCCTCGGGCAGCTCGCGCCCCTCCGGCGTGAGGTCGAGGAGCACGCCCATGATCTCTGCCCCGGACATCCCGTCGATGAGGGAGTGATGGATCTTCGTCATCACGGCGACGTGACCGTCCGGCGAGGCCCTGGATCACGTAGACCTCCCACAGCGGCCGCGTCGCGGTCGAGCGGCCGGGCGAAGATCCGCGCCACCTGATCAGCGAGCTTCTCGTCGGTCGGCGGTGCCGCGATCGCCAGCTCGCGCACGTGATACTCGAGGTCGAAGTCCGGATCGTCGATCCAGTACGGGTAGTCGAGCCCGAGCGGGACCGGCTTCAGCCGCCAGCGGAACGGCGGCAGCAGCGGCAGCCGCTCGGCGATCATGTTCTGGATGTCGGCGAGCTCGAGCCGGCCGTTCGGGCGGGTCGAGGGATCGAGCACGGCGACAGCGCCGACATGTCCGGCCTGGCGCGGTGACTCAAGCGCCAGGAACTGCGCATCCAGAGCCGTCAGCTGCCGCACGGTTTCCTCTCCACCTCGCCGCCAGTCTAACCTCCCGGCCCCACCACGGAGATAATTGCCGCGTGATCGCGGTTCTCGGCGGCCTCGGCGCTGCCGGCGCTTGGGCGATCTGCCACGCTCTGCTCCTCCCGCTCGAGCCGCATCATCGATCCCGACCGCGGTCGTCGCCTGGGTGATGCTCGTCGGCCTGCTCGTCACCGCGCCGATCGCGCTCGCGGCGTGGGAACGCCATCGCATGTCGTCGGGGCCGGACTGGGCGTGGCTGCGCTCGCGGGCCCGGCAACGTCGCCGGGCTCGTGTGCACATACGCCGGCCTGCGGCATCGGCCAGGTCGCGCTCGTCGCGCCGCTCGTCTCGACCGAGGGGGCGATCGCCGCGCTGATCGCGCTGCTCGCCGGTGAGACGCTCGCGCCGGGCGTGATCGCCACGCTCGGCCTGCTCGACCGTCGGGCGTCGCGCTCGCCTCGGTGCCGGACCGCACCGCCGCGACCGACACGCCGCCCGGGCACCACATCACCGCGCTCGCGTTCGCCGCCGGCGGCGCGATCTGCTTCGGCGCGGGCCTGTACGCGACGGGCCGCGCCGGCGCGCGTGCTGCCGTCAGCGTGGGTCGTGCTCTCGGCCCGGCTGATCGGCGCGGTCGTGCTCGCGCTGCCGCTCGCGCTCGCCGGGCGTCTGCGCCTGTCCCGCCGGAGTCGGCCGTTCTCGTGGTCGTCTCCGGCGTCTGCGAGGTGGCCGGCTTCTTCTGCGTTCACCGCGGGCGCCCGCCACGGGATCGCCGTCGCCGCCGTGCTCTCCTCGCAGTGGGCGACGGTCGCGGCCGTCGGCGCCTACGTCGCTGTTCCGCGAGCGGCTCGGACGGCTCCAGCTGATCGGCGTCGGCGCGGTCGATCGTCGGCGTCGCGCTGCTCAGCGCGCTGCGGGCCTAGCAGAGGCGCAGCGACGTGACCGGATCCGCGCTCGGGGCGTCAGCGGCCGAGCGTGCGAACGAGCTCGCCGGCCCGAGCCGGCAGCGGCGCCAGCAGGCTCCGCGTATCGGCGAGTCCGGCGCGCAGCTGCTCGTCGCCGACCTCGACCGGCAGCATCGAGTCCTGCAGCTCGGCAAGCCACTGCTCGGCCTGCTCGACGGCGTCTCGCCGGCCGCCTCGATCAGCGCGATCGCGCCGTGCGGGCGTGACCCGCCGGGCTCCGCGTGACCGTTGCGCTCAGTCAGACCGTGGCGGGAGATGAACTCGCTGCGCGTCCGCCGTGCGCGGGCGTACGCGGCCTGCACAGGTCCGAACAGCTGCTCCTCGAGCCGGTCGCCGAGATTCTCGTCGACCTGCTCGTACGCGTCCCCGAGGTAGTCGAGCGCGAGCGCGATCTGATCGGCGGCTTGGCCGACCTCGCGGATGATGCGCTCACGGGCTTCGAGGGTGGTGTACGACACGCCTATCAGGTTACGCGACATCCTGAAGTCGTTCGTAAGGATCTCGCTACTCCTCGATGCACGTTTCATTGATCACCCCCGCCCTTCTCATCAGCGGTCAGCAGATCGACCATCTCCTCGGTCGATGGGGCTACTGGCTCGTGTTCCTCGTCGTGCTCGCGCAGGCGTCCGGCGTACCGGTTCCCGGAACGACGGCGCTCGCGGCCGCCGCGGTCTACGCAGGGACGACCCACCGCCTGGCGATCGCCGGCGTGATCACCGCCGCGGCCGCCGGCGCGATCATCGGCTTCGCCGTCAGCTTCGCGGTCGGCCGATACGGCGGCTGGCGGCTACTCGACCGCTACGGCACGCGACTCGGTCTCACAGAGGTCCGGCTGCGCAGCGCACGGGCATTCTTCGCCTCGCGCGGCGGTGCCGTCGTCGTGCTCAGCCGGTTCGTGACCGGGCTGCGGACGTGGGGCGGGCTGATCGCCGGCGCGAACCTCATGCCGTGGCCGCGGTTTCTCGTCATGAACGTGATTGGTGGGCTCGCCTGGTCGATCGTCAACGGCGTCGGCTACTACCTGTTCGGCGACGCCATCAACAGCGCGAGCACCGCCGTGCAGATCCTCCTCGTCGCGTTGGCGGTCGCGTCATTCCTGGCCACGATAGCCGTCCTGCGCCACCGCGCCCGGAGGTTCATCCGGACGACCGAGCCGGAGGGCTCGCGCGTCTCCGAGTAGCCACCGACCACCCGGCGGCAACGCCGCGGAAACGCACCGGCAACGCGATCTCACGAGAGTCGCGCGGACGCGACTCTGGGGGAGAGCATGAGCCAGGAACAACGCGAGAAACGGATGCGGCTGCGCATCGGCGGCGAGAAACGTGACTTTCTCATCACCCGCCCGAGCACGCGTGACTACACGATGCTCGAGGAGCTGAGCTCGGCGCGGCGGACGGCGCAGGCCGAGGCGGATCGCGCGTATCGGCGCTGGACTCGGACGCCGAACGAGGAGACGTACGCTGCGTACCGCGCCGCACAGGACCGAGCCGACGCGGCGCAGGATCAGCTCGCCGCGTGGACGCGCCGCTGCGCCGCGTAATTCACCGCGGGTCCTCCCGATCGACGTTCCAGTAGCGGATGACCTCCGCGCGCCAGGCCCTCGCGGCCCGGCCACGACGTCACCCCGAACCGGGTGATCGTCCGCTGGCCGCCCTCGTAGCCACCGTAGAGCAGGTCGACGATGATCCCTCTCCTCCCGCGCGAGAGCGGCACGCAGCGGCTCGTACGCTCGGTCACGCTGGTCCCGGATCGGCCCTGCCAGAAACTCGCGTCGCCCGCGGGGATGTAGATATCGCGTTGCTATTCCCAGCGGCGAGTATCGCGTTGCTATTCCCAGCGGCGAGGAGAGCTCCGGATCGCAACTCTGCCGAGCCACACGTGTTCTGGCGGGCGAAACCTGACATCACGGGAAGGGAGCCACAGCTACATGATTCGGACCCGAGCTGCCGCCATGGCGGCGACGGCATGTGCCCTCGTCCTGCCCGGCGTCGCGTCGGCAGCACAAACGAAGGTCACCGGCGGCACGACGACGATCACCGCATCGACTGCCGCGGCGCAGCTGCTGTCGGACAACCACATCACGGTTACGCCGCTCAAGCCGGCGACCGCTTCCGGGACGACGTTCACGTTCCCGATCGCCGGCGGTTCGATCAACACGACGAACCTTCACGGCTTCATCCGCCACAAGGGCGGCCTGTCGCTGTCGAATGGCACCAAGACCGTCACCCTGCGTGAGCCGACGGTCGACTCGACGAAGCAGGGCGCCTCGATCTGGGCGCTCGTCCGTGGCCGCACGGTCCGCAGCTGCCATCGCTCCGGCCGCCTCCACGCACGCGTTCGCTGCGCCAGCGTCGTGCGCTGGCACTCTGCTCGCATCGCGACGCTGGCCGACGTCAAGGTCAACGGCACGAGTGCGTCCGCCACGGTCAAGATCACCGGGGCCACGGCGAAGCTGATCAACCAGCTCGCCGGCAAGAGCGTCGTTTCGGCCGGTGCGGTGCTGGGGACCGCCACGGCCTCGCCGACGTTCAAGTAAGTCAGGGGAACGCCACGCGCCTGTCCGGCGATCGCCAGTGATCGCCGGACAGCGCATTCCAGATGTGCCACGCTAGCTCGCGATGCCGATCACGCCTCGGATCTTCGGTGAACGTGGCAAGCGCCGAGCGGGCGCGCTGGGGATCGACCCCGAGCGCCTCCCGCCGGGGCAGTCGCCGACACTGAAATGGCCCGTCCTGTCCGTCGGGGCGACGCCTCGGGTTGATCGTGCGCAGTGGATCCTGTCGATTGACGGAGCGGTGCAGGCGCCGTATGTCCTGGAGTGGGAGCAGCTGCTGGCCGAACCCCAAACCGACTGGACGGGCGACATCCACTGCGTCACGCGCTGGTCGAAGTTCGGGATGCGGTGGCAGGGCGTGTCCGTCCGCACGCTTCTGCAGCGCGCACAGCCGCGCCCGGAGGCGACGCATCTGCTCGCGCATGCCTACGGCGGCTACACGACGAACCTGCCTCTGAGCGACGTGCTCGACCATCCGGCGTTCATCGCCCACCGGGCCGAGCACAGACCGCTGGAACCCGATCATGGCGGTCCGGCTCGCCTGCTCGTCCCCCACCTCTACCTGTGGAAGTCGGCGAAATGGGTCAGCCGGCTTGAGGTTCTGGAGGCCGATCAGCTCGGATTCTGGGAGCAGAACGGCTACCACCATCGCGGCGACCCCTGGCGCGAGGAGCGTTACAGCGTCGATGAGTACGTGATCCGGACTCGGCGCCGGGAGCTGCGCGGCTGAGGACCTGGTTTCGGCGGTTGCGAGCCCGGAAAGGCGGAACGTATGACCTTTCCCTCCCCCTCACCGCCGACGCCGACTCCGGGACCGCCGACCCCGGCCCCACCGGACCCCGCACCCCCGACTCCGACGCCCGGACCGACCCCGCTGCCTCTGGGCCCGAATCCCGCCCCGATCTGAGCCTCGCTGCACGCCGGCCTGCAACGGCGCCCCCGATCTGAGCCTCGCTGCACGCCGGCCTGCAACGGCGCCCCCGAACAGGGATCGCGGCGCCCCGCGCCGAAAGACTCGCAGCAGTTTCGCACCCCGCCAGATGAGGAGATCGATCGGTGGACAGCTTCGATACGCGCACCCCCACGGCCGAGGAGCCGCGCACCCGGCGTCCGCTCAGTTCACGCCTGGCGGATCTCGGCGATCGCATCGCTCGGACCCTGCCGCCACCGAGACGTCACCCCGAGTACTCGTTCCCGGTGGGTCCGGCAGCCGCCCCGCCGGAAGAGGCAGCCGGTTCCCACCCGACCGAGGAGTTTCACGTCTGGCGGATGGAGCGCGAGCCCGTTGAGGACATCCTTCCTCGGTTCCCGGTTACCCGGCAGGGCTACGACTGCGACGCGGTCGACGTTCACATCGCCGAGCTCGAGGAGGAGCTCACCGATCTCGAGCGCCAGCTTGACCAGGCTCGGGCGCAGGTGCCGAGCCGCGATGCCGTCGCGATCGAGATCGAGCGCGTCGGCGAGCAGACGTCCGCGATCCTCGTCGCCGCGCACGACGAGGCCCGGGAGACGCTCCGGCTCGCTCGGACCCAGGCCGACACCATGATCGCCGACGCAACGTCATATGCGGCGGCGATCTCGGAGGAGGCCAAGCACACCGTGACCGAGCTCCAGGCTCGAGCGGAATCCCTCGAGCGCGAGCACGAGCGGCGGATGTCGGAACTCCGCGGCACCGCCGGAGCGCTGCAATCGCTCGCCGACAACGCGTCGAATCGGTTCGCTACCGCTGACTGACTCAAGCGATCGGCGAGCAGCTTCGCCGATTTGCGGCAGATCACATATTTAGCTACGTACCCAACGTGCCGATGCTGCTCGGAGCGGCGATCGATGGAGATCGAGTGTCTAGGGTGCGCTCGAAACCCTCGCTCGACCGCGCCGAGAGATGAGGCACGCGGTAGGCGACACACAATCCAGCAGGCTCCTCACCGCCGTGGCGGCAATCAGTGCCGTCGCGGCGCTGGCCGCCGTCGCCCTCACGCGCGTCGTCAACGCCCCTGTGCTGCTGTGGGACTTCGGCTGGACGGTCGCGGCCGTGTCCGCCGTCGCCGGCATGTGGCTTGCCCGGGAAACGGCGGTCGGCGAGCGACGCGCCCGCGGGACACTGCTCACGGCGGCCGCCGTGTCATGGCTCATCGGCCAGATCGGCTGGGACATCTTCAGCGCCGCCGGACAGCCCGGTTCCCCCAATGTCGCGGACGTCGGCTACTGGGGCTTCGCCGTTCTCGTCATCGCCGCGATGCTCCGGTCCCCCTCGACCTCGGCGACGAACCGGGCGGTCATGGCCGCCGAGAACCTGCCGCTGATCGCCGCCGCGACCGCGCTGACGTTCTCCTACCTGTGGTCCGACGCCACCCAGTCGAGCCTGTCCGGGCTGTCCCGCCTGTCCGACCTCGTGTATCCCGCGGTGTACGTGTCCGCCGCGATCCTGACGCTCCAGGCGATCGTCGGCGGGTCGCTGCGGCGCAGCCGCTCGGGGGCATCGCTGCTCGTGTTCGGCGGCATCGTCGCGCAGGCGATCGCGTTCATCCTCTGGACCGACCAGCTTCTCACGCAGAGCTACGTCACGGGATCGACGATCCTCGATCCGCTGTGGGCGTTCGGGTTGATCGCGATCGGGATCGGCGGCCTGCTCGCCGCCCGCAGCCGAGATCGCCAGGAGGAGGTGGAGGGACCGAGCCGCCATGGCGGGGTCCTCCCGGCGGCCATGTTCCTCGATCTTGATCGCCGCGCTTGCGCACGCGTACGCGAACCACGAGCCTGCGACGGCCGTCATCGCGCTCGTCGCGGGACTCGTTCTGTGTGGGATCTCGCTCATTGCCCGCGGTGCGCTGCTCGAGCGCCGTCTCCGGGTGATGCTCGCGCGCGAGCGCTCGGCGTCGGCGTCCCTCGCCGCCCGCGAGGAGGAACTCGCCAAGCTCAACGAGCGGCTGACCGAGGACTCACGCCGCGACCCGCTGACGGGACTGCGCAACCGCCGGGCACTGTCCGACGATCTGCCCGCGCTGCAGACGATCGATCGGGAACGGGGCTTCTCGACCGCGTTCGCGCTCTGCGACATCGACCACTTCAAGACCTACAACGACCAACTCGGCCACCTGGCCGGCGATCAGGCACTCCGCGCGATCGCGGCGACGATCCGCGGCACGCTGCGGGCTGGAGACATCGCGTATCGCTTCGGGGGCGAGGAACTGCTGCTCCTGCTCCGGGAGACAACGGCCGAGGAGGCGGTTGCCGTGGCCGAGCGCGTGCGCGCGGCGGTCACGGCCGCGGCACTGCCGCACCCGGGGAGCCCGCGAGGGATCCTCACGATCTCAGTCGGTGTCGCGCCCGGCCCGGGCGACGTCGGGAATCTGCTCAATCGGGCGGACGCTGCCCTCTATCAGGCCAAGCACGCCGGACGCGACCAGGTCGTGGTCGCCACCGACGAACTCATGACCGCCGCCTCGGCCACGGGCGGTCACCGACTCCCGCTGGAGCCCATCCCCCGCCACCTGCAGAGCATGCTCACGATGTCCCGCGCCGCGGTGTCCGGCACCGGTCCGATTCCCGTGCTCGAGACGCTCGCCGCGACGATCCGCTCGGAGCTGTCGTTCGCGTCGGTCGTCGTCAACCTCGGTGACGAGACCCGAGAGGAGCTCCGCGCCGTCGTCGTGCTCGGCGCCGACGAGCTCCGGCGGACGCTCCTCGGCACCTCCCAGGCCTGGTCGGAGTGGGAGCCGCTGCTGGCACCCGAATACGAGCGGTGTGGTGCGATCTGGGTTCCGGTCGGCTCCTTTGACTGGCCGGACGACTTCCCGGGGTGGACGCCGGAGATGACGCCCGCGCCGGGCGCGGAGAGCTGGCATCCGGACGACGTGCTCCTGCTGCCGTTGCGGAGCTCGGACGGTGAGGTGCTGGCGATCGTCTCGGTCGACGAGCCCCTCAGCGGCCGGCGGCCCGGCGACGCCGAACTGCAGGTGCTGATGGCCGTCGCCGATCACGCCGGTCTCGCACTCGAGCGGGCCCTGCGCGACACGCGGGAGCACTCCTCGATGCGCAAGCAGTCGGCAGAGCTGCTGCTCGCCGCGGTGATGCTGCTCGCCGAGGCCGTCGACCTCCGCGACACTGGCACCGCCAGCCACTCGCGAACGGTCGGGATGTACGCGCGGAACATCGGCGCGGCGATCGGCCTGCCGCCGGACCGCTTGGAGCGGATCCATGCCGCCGGCGTGCTCCACGATCTCGGCAAGGTCGGGATCGCCGACGCGATCCTGCTCAAGCCGGGCGCGCTCACCCCGGAGGAGTGGACGGAGATGCGCCGCCATCCGGACATCGGCGCGCAGATCCTCGAGCATGCCGGGATGGACGACATCGCGGCGTGGGTGCGCACCCACCACGAGCGGCTCGACGGAAAGGGCTATCCGCTCGGACTCACGGCGGAACAGATTCCGATCGAGGCGCGGATCCTCTCCGTCGCCGACGCGTACGAGGCGATGATGGCCGATCGGCCGTATCGCACCGCCGTCACCGCCGCCGCCGCGCGGGACGAGCTGACTCGCTGTGCTGGAACTCAGTTCGACCCTGCGGTCGTCTCCGCCTTCCTCGCGATCCTCGACGAGGGCGAGCAGGCGAGTCCGGGGCTCACCGCCGCGGCGTGACGACGCGGCGTTAGCGACGGACGAGCTCGGCCGACAGCTCTGGGCTTGTGGTCAGCGTCTGGAGCACGACGCAGTAGCGCTCGGTGAGGCGCAGGAGCGTGTCGAGCTGCTCCGCGTCGGCATCGGTGTCGAGCTCGAACCGCAGGCGAATCGACCGGAACCCCACCGGTGCCTCTCGGTCGACTCCGAGCGTCCCGCGGAAGTCGAGGTCCCCGTCGGCTCGAACGTCTCCGGCCGTGATGGTGAGGCCCAGCGACGTCGCCACTGCCGCGAGCGTGACGCCGGCGCAGGCGACAAGCGCCTCGAGCAGCATGTCGCCCGAACACAGCAACGTCCCATCCCCGCCGCTCGCCGGGTGCAGTCCGGCCGTCGCCAGCGCGCGCCCCGTGGCCACCGAACAACTGACCCCGCCACCGACGGTCCCCGAGGCCGACAGCGTCACGAGCGCCTGCTCGGGCTCCGTCCGGTAACGCTCCTTGAGCGGCGTCTGGACGGCGCGCAGCTGGTCTCGGTCCACGCGTGAACCGTACTTGATCAGCCGTTGCCGGCGTGGGCGCCGAGGCTGTTCAGCCAGGCGCGGATCGACCGGCCGGCCGGGGTGACCTGTCCCTCGGTGTAGCCGGTCGTCGCCCGGGCGAGCGTGACGCCGTTGATCGTCGACCAGCCGTACTCGATGTCCGTCCCGGTCCGCGCGAAGCGGGCGATCGGCTGACCTTGCTGCAGGATCGCGCCGGCCGGCGGGAGGTTCGTGATCTGCTCGGCGACGAACTGGATCTTGCCGGCATCGGGACCCTCAAGCAGCTCGAAGTAGACGAGTGGCTGACCGGCGAACCAGTTCGGGATGGTGGCAAGGATCTTGACCCGGCACGGCGCGAGAATCGGCGCGCCGATCGGCAGACGCGCATCGACGCCCTGGTCGGTGCGGCCCCACACGGAGACGAACTGGAGCGGGTTGACGTAGCGGCTGCTCGAGACGTGCGCCGCGACGAGTTCCATGCGCAGTTCGTCGCGGATCTGAGACAGCGGCGGCGCGTGCGCGTTTGGGTCGCCGACCGGCGTGTCACCGGGCCCGACCCCCACGCCTGAGTCGCCGGCCGTCGGCTCGATCGCCTGGGGGTGCGCCTGGGGTGCCGGCGTCGACGACGTCGACGACGTTCCGCCGTCGGTCGGCGTGACGCTGCCGCGCGCCCCGCAGCCGGTTAGGCCGATCAGGCCGATGACGGCGATGACCGCAATCAGCCGACGAATCGGTCTCAGTTGCGCTGACAGCCCAGTTCCCCTTCTCATAGCACCCGAGCCCTGCTGAGTTAACCACGCGCCGACTCGCGCCACGCCAGCGGTTGCCACACTGCTCAGGTGAGCGACCGTGACCTGCGCGCAGCTCAGGCGGGCTCGTTCGGCGCGGCCGCCGACATCTACGAGCGCGGTCGCCCCGGGTATCCCGAGCCCGCCCTCGACTGGTTGCTGCCCGCGGATGCGAGGCGCGTGCTGGATCTCGGCGCCGGCACCGGCAAGTTGACCCGCCAGCTCGCGGCGCGCGGCCTCGATGTGGTGGCCGTGGAGCCCTCGGAGGGGATGCGCGCTGAGTTCTCGCGGGTGCTCGGAGACGTTCCGGCGCTGGCGGGCAGCGCCGAGGCCATCCCGCTCGCCGAGGACACCGTCGACGCGGTCCTCGTGGCCCAGGCCTGGCACTGGGTCGACGTGCCACGTGCCTGTGCCGAGGTGGCGCGCGTCCTGCGCCCGGGCGGCACGCTCGGATTGATCTACAACCAGCGCGACGACCGCGTCGCCTGGGTCGCGAAGCTGAGCCAGATCACGCGGGCGGGCGTCGAGCACTGGAGCCGCAGAGAGCCGCCCGTGCTCGCGCCGCTCGGCGCCGTCGAGCATTTCCACGTCGAGTGGCGTGCGGAGATGACCCCGGCAACGCTCGTCGCCATGGTCCGCTCTCGCAGCTACGTGATCATCGCCGAGGAGGTCGAGCGAGATCGCATCCTCAGCGGGGTCGACGCGCTGCTGGCGAATGATCCGGAGCTCGCCGGCCGTACGCGCTTCGACCTGCCGTACGTGACCTATTGCACGCGGGCCCGTGTCACCGGCTGACGCCGCCCCGGGCAAGCGCATCCTGCAGCGCCTCGGCGATCGTCGTCCATGCCTGGGCGGTCCGCGAGCGTCGGGGCGGCCCGGCCGCACCGAGCCGCTCCCATCCTTGCTGCACGAGGCGCACGGCTGTCCGACCGCCACGGTCGGAGAACGTGACCTCGACCTCGGTCGCCTCGCCGGGGCTGAAGAACAGATGCCACAGATAGCGCAAGCGGCGCGGCGGGTCCCATTCGAGCACCGTGCCCCAGGGGTGCTCCTGCCCGCCGGCGTGCTCGAGGATCTGCCCGCCCGTCCGCGGCTCGAACGTGATCGCCGACGGGTTGCCGCTGACCGTGTGCGACTTCGGCCACCACGTCGCGCAGCGCTCGGTCCAGACCGCGAACGCGTGCGCGGGCGGAACGCTCAGCTGAAATTCGATCACGAGTGGCTCAGTGCTCATCCGCCACCGGTCCGGCCGCGTCCGCCACCGTGTTCTCCGAGACGATGCGCAGCCGGGCGATCGCGGTGCCCCACGTCTCGGTGAAGTACTGCCGAATCGCCTCGACGCCCTGGGCACGCAGGGCGTAGATGCGCCGCGCGCCGTCGACCTCGTCGCCGACGAGCCCGGCATCCTTGAGCAGCCGGAGGTGGCGTGACACCGCGGGACGGCTGATCGGCAGCTGATCGGCGATCTCCTGGACGGATCGTGCGCCCTCGCTCAGGATCTCCACGATCGCTCGCCGGTTGGCATCGCCGAGCGCGTCGAGGGCCTCATTGTGCAGCGGCGCAGACATTGTGTCGATGTGGACCGAATCCGTTGGTAACACGTGTGTTACGGTAACGCGAAGGTTACCAATTGAAGGAGCGTGGATGTCCACCACCGCCAACCGGGGCACCGGCACCGCACAGGATCCGTGGGTCCTGACCACACCCCCAGGGAAGTCCGAGTACCGGGCCTTCCGAGACGAGGAAGCCGATCCTCCCGCGGTTGTCGTGATCGTCGGGAGCACGGAGCTGTGCTACCGCCTCAGCTGCATCGATGACCTCCACACCATGCTCAAGGAGCACGGCGACTGGATGCCGCTCGGCAACGCTGACGAGCAGAAGCCGACCGCCGAGGGCACGGTCGAGGCCTGGGGGCGGTCCAGTGAGAACCCCGTCGGTGGCTGGTACGGGCTCAAGAAGGGGCTGCGCGGCCGCTTCGGCAACTACATCCCGCCGATCCTCGAGCGCCTCGGGCTCGCCGAGGTGGAGCACAACGCACGCAACAACCGTATGCGGGCCCTCTAGATCTTCAGACTGTCGCGACCACGGAACGGCCCGATCCCCGCGACCGTCGCACCGCGGCCACGGAACGGCCCGATCCCCGCCACCGTCGCACCGCGACAACGTCCCACTCGGGCGACATACGGCACTGGATTGGGAGCTTTACGCGATCCGATCGGGTGAACATCCCATCGCGGCCGCCGGCGTCTGGGCATTGGGACCTTGCCCCCATTGGCCTCAGACGGTGGTGGTCAGCGCCCGCGTCAGACGAGAGGTCCTCGCGCGGAGAGGTCCTCGCGCGGGTTCAGTCGAGTGCGACGTACACGCGCCCGTCGGCGACCATCACCGGGTACGTCCGCAGGTCGACGCACGCCGGGCGCCGTCTGACCTCACCGGTCTTGTAGTCGAAGCGCCCGTTGTGCTTCGGGCACTCGATCAGGTCGCCCATCACGAGCCCGTCGGCGAGATGGGCCCGCTCGTGCGTACACAGGCCGTCGGTGACGTGGAACGTGTCCTCGGGACTGCGGTAGACCGCGAACGTGCGCTCGCCGTGATCGAAGCGCACGACGTCCTCCTCGTCGATCTCATCGACCGCGCACGCCTCGACCCACACCTCAGCCATCGACGATCACCTCATGGAGATCGGCGCGGAACGGCTTCGCCGAGGCCGGCAGCTCGCGCTTGAGGAAGTACTCCGGCTCGCGCATCTGCCGCAGCAGCGTCGGCACGATCTCCCGGTAGGCGGCAATCGTGCTCGGACACGCGGCCGGCAGGTCGGCGCGCACCTCCCTGTGCAACTCGGGGAGCGCGTGGTACGGAACCATCGGGAACATGTGGTGCTCGATGTGGTAGTTCATGTTCCAGTACAGGAACCGCAGCACGGGATTCATGTACACGGTCCGCGAGTTGAGCCGGTGATCGAGCACGTTCTCGGCGAGGCCGGCATGCTGCGTGAAGGCGAAGACGTGCGCAAGCCAGCGGCCGTACAGCGACGGGAGGCCGACGTACATGAGGGGCAGGAAGCTGCCGAGGAGGATCGCGGCGGCGATCACCGCCAGGTAGATCGCCACCCAGGCGCGTGCCTCGCGGACGACGCGCCGGTGCTCCGAATCCGGGATGAACGTCTGCTCCTCCGCCGTAAGCCGCCCGGCGGCATGCCGCGCGACGCTGCGCACGACATCGATCGCATCGCGGATCCCGAAGACGCCCAGCACGAGCCGTGCCGCATCGGGCGGCCGCATCGCCAGGATCTCCCGGTCGCGCCCGACGATGATCGTGTCGGTGTGATGCCGCGCGTGGCTCCAGCGCCACAGCGTCGGCTCCTTCATGTTCATGAATGACGCGACCTGGTACAGCACATCGTTGAGCCACGGCGTGCGAAACGCGGTGCCGTGACCAGACTCGTGCCACCGGGAGTCCGAGGCCGAGCCGTAGAGGACGCCGTACGCGAGGAAGAACGGGACACACCACCACCTGCCCCACAGCAGGCCACCGCCGACGCCGGACGCGGCGAGCAGGGAGAACCAGATGATCGTGTCGCGGATCGCCGGGCCGTTGCGACGCCGCATCAGCGCCTTCATCCGCTTGCGCGGGACCTCGGTGTGGTACCACTCGGCGGCGACCAGCCCTCGTTCCTGCGCCCGCTCGCTGTCGCGTCCGAGAAGGCTGTAGTCGCGTTCGATGGTTGTCGTCATGGCTGCTCTCCCCCGGTTGCGGTTGCGTGACCCGCGCCAGGTGTGGGAACGTTCCCACGGATGGAAGCTAGACGACAGCTCGAGCCGCGTCAAGACGGCGTGACCGACCATCGCCGGAGCCGTGGGCGGAGCGCGACGATCGTCGACGTGGCGGCCCGCGCCGGAGTGTCGAAGTCGCTCGTCTCACGCGTCTTCCGGAACTCCCCCCGGGTGAGCGACGCGAGCCGCGCGGCCGTGCTGGCCGCCGCCCGAGAGCTCGGCTATCGCCCGAACGCCGCGGCCCGCACGCTCGTCCGCCGTCGCTCGCATGCCGTCGGGATCCTGGTCACCGACCTGCACAACCTGTTCCTGCCCGAGGTCGCGGTCGGACTCGACACGGTGCTCGAGGAACACGGCTACACGACGTTCGTCGTCACCGGCAAGCATCGTCGGCAGACGGAGGAGGCGGCGCTCGCCCGGCTCCTTGAACTCCGCGTCGACGGGATCGTGTGCGCTCCGGCGCGACTCCGCAGTGCCGCCCTTCGTGAGGCGGCCGGGGCCACGGCGATCGTCAGTCTCACCCGGACCCCGCAGGTTCCCCGGATCGACTCTGTCGTTGGCGACGATCACCGCGGCGCCACGCTTGTCGTCGAGCATCTCATCGGGCTCGGACACCGGCGGATCGTCATGGTCGGCGACACGCAGGAGCGCGCCGGCGCGGACCGGATCAGGGGTTACCGTGACGCGATGACCGTTGCGGGCCACGGCGCCGCCGCGCGCGTCGTCGCCGGGGGCTTCACGGAGATGGGCGGCCACCGAGCGGCGAGGACGCTCCTCGCCGAGCGCGGCGCGGCCCGCCCCACGGCCATCTTCGTCGCCAGCGACCTCGCCGCCCTCGGGGTCCTCGACGCCGCGCTCGAGCTCGGCATCCGCGTGCCCGGCGAGCTGTCGGTGGTCGGCTATGACAACACGCCGATCGCGGCACTGCGCCACATCGGTCTGTCGAGCGTCGACCAATCGGCGCGCGGCATCGGTCACAGCGCCGGCCAGGCCTTACTCGAGCGGATCGCGCACCCAGAGCGCCCCGCGCGAAGGACCGTGATCGCGCCGGCGCTGATCACGCGGGCGACCTGTGGTCCCGCGCCGGCGCTGATCACGCGGGCGACCCGTGGTCCCGCCCCGGCCTGACATGATCGCGCCCGTGTCCGGCCTCGTCGACCCGCCTGATCTGCCAGGGCTGGCGGCGCGCGAGCTCGTGCTCGACGACACCGGGGCGATACAGCTCGAGGGCGCGCTCGTCGACGCTATTGACGCCGAGCCCGTGCGCGCCCGGCGGATCGTCATCCACGAGTCCGAGCTGCGCGGCGCCACGCTGCAGGCGCCGGCGCCGTCAGCACTCGAGTTCCGTGACGTGCGGATGCGCAGCTGCGATCTCTCGAACGTCGAGGCGCCGGATGCCTCGATCTGGCGCGTCGCGTTGACCTCGTGCCGGCTCCTCGGGTTCCGTGCCCCGGGCAGCGACGTCCGCGAGCTGCACATCTCCGACAGCTCACTGGTGCTGGCAGCGTTCGCCTTCGCCCGGCTGCGCCATGTGTCGTTCGAGCGCGTCGACCTCTCCGAGGCGACGTTCATGAACGCGCAGCTCGACGGGGTCGAGTTCGTCGACTGCCGGCTCGCGGGCGCCGATTTCCGCGGTGCCCGCCTCAGCGCGTGCGCGATTCGGGGGACGTCCCTCGACGGCGTCCTCGGGGTCGACTCGCTCCGTGGCGTGCGGATGCCGTGGCCCGACGTCGTCGACTCGGTCGCGGCGCTCGCCGCGGCGCTCGGGATCGAGGTCGAGTCAGACGACGACGCGTGACACCGTCTAGGCCGCCGTCCGAACGGGGATCTCCTCGGTGTCGGCGAGATGCTGGTGCGACGGGCAGTAGCCGTTGTGGGGCAGCGGCGCGCGCTGGCACGGCGTGCCCTGACGGGTCGTCGCCCGGCACTGCAACGGATTGCCGTTGACGTCAAAGCCGTTCGTCGGCAGGCGGGCGAAGTAATCCTCCGCCAACCCGACGTAGTGCTCGACGACACGGAGCACCCGCATCTGTGACGACATCCCGAAGTACGTGCGGATCTCCCGGAAGAGCGACCGGGCGGGCCGCGCGAAGTAGTGCCGATCGGTGGCCAGCCGCTCGACGGCGGCCTCGCACGCCTGCAACACCCGCTCGTGGTTCACAAGCGGGCGCTCGCACACTGGGTCCGGCAGGATCTCGCCTGCCAATTCACGGTAGATGGCTCGACTGAACTCGTACATTCTGCTCCTCCTTGGCGCTTCTCGGAGGCGCCTCCCACAGCTCCAAAACGAGCGCTCGGGGCAGAACTTGCGAAAACGAACCAATACGGAAGATTAAGTTTGTGTTGAGTTGTGCCTCACCCCACAGAAGGGTCCCAGCGCGCGGCGAGACCGGCGACCCACGCGTGGGCTGCGGCGGGATCATCCGGCGGCGCTTGCACGAGCACGAGCTCGTCGACCCCGAGTCCCCGCAGCACGCTGACGTCGTCCGGCTGGGCGTGCTCGAGCGCGACGGCGATGTAGAGATCGCCGACATCGCGGCCGACCTCGGCACATGCGGCGGCCAGGACCCCGAGGCGACCTCGGACGGCGTCAGGGCCGGCGAGATTGAAGCCATACCAGCCCTCGCCCATCGTCGCGACTCGCCGGAGGGCGACGTCACTGTTCCCGCCGACGATGACCGGAATCCGCCGATCTCGGACCGGCTTCGGGTTCACGCGAACGTCTGAGAAGGAGACGAACTCGCCGTCGAACGACGCGACGTCATCCCGCCAGAGAACCCGCATCGCGTGCAGGTACTCCGCCGCGCGCGCGCCGCGGCGCGCAAACGGGATCCCGAGCGCGTCGAATTCCTCCCGCGACCACCCCACGCCGATCCCGAGACTGAGCCGCCCGGCGCACAGTACATCGAGACTCGCCGCCTGCTTGGCGAGGAGCACCGGGTTGTGCTCGGGGAGGAGGAGCACGCCGGTGGCGAGGGTGATCGACTCGGTCGCCGCCGCAGCGAAGCTGAGCGCGACGAGCGGGTCAAGCCAGTCGGCCGCCGCGGGCACCGCGATCGTCCCGTCGGCGGAGTACGGATACCGGGAGCCGGCACGGTCGACCATGACGACGTGCTCGCCGGCCCACAGGGTCGCGAAGGAGAGCGCGTCAGCGGCGCGCGCCACGGCGTCGATCACACCGCGGCGCGCGCCGCTTCCGATCCCGATCGCGTGCAGCCCGAGGCGCATTGGCGCACGCTAACGCTCCCGCTGTCAGGCCGCTACTGGAGCGGGGGTCGCCCCGTGCTCGACTCGCGGCAGCCAGTGCAGCCACCGGGGCAGGTACCAGTTCCAGCGTCCGAGCAGCTTCATCGTCGCCGGCAGCAGCAGCCCGCGGACAATCGTCGCGTCGATCAGGACGGCGGCGGCGAGGCCGACGCCCATCTCCTTCATGTCGAGAATCGGCAGCGTCGCGAAAATCGAGAACGCCCCGACCATGACGAGCGCGGCGCTGCTCACAGTGCCCGCGGTCGACGTGATCCCATGGGTGATCGCATCATCGGTGCTCATGCCGCGGTCATACGCCTCCCGGACGCGGCTGAGGATGAACACGTGGTAGTCCATGGACAGCCCGAACAGGATCACGAACATGAACAGGGGCAGCCACGGCACGATCGCCCCGTCGGAGGTGAAGTCGAGCACATGCTCGCCCCACCCGTCCTGGAACACCGCCACGACGACCCCGTAGGCCGCGGCCACGGACAGCAGGTTGAGGGCCACCGCCTTCGCCGCAATCACGACGGACCGGAACGACGTCAGCAGGAGCAGGAACGCGAATATGAGCACGAAGCCGAACACGAGCGGCAGCTTGCTCTTCATCATCTGGTTCCAGTCGTACGAGCCGGCGGTCTCGCCGGTGACGGCGTAGCTGGCGCCCGGGACCGCGCCGAGCGTCGCCGGGAGGATGCGGTCACGGAGCGTGAGCAGCGCGCTCGTCGACGTCGTGTCGTTGCCGCGGCCCGGGAGCGGAATCGAGATCCGGGCCACCGTGTGACTTGCGTTCGACCGCACCGTGGGGGTGCCGTATCCCCGTCCACTGTGGAGGACCGACGCGGACAGCGCCCCGACGGCGCGCGTGAACCGTGGTGCCCGGGTGTCGGTCTTGACGGCGACGATCGCGGGCATCTGCTCGCTCCCGAACGCGGCCTGCATCCGGTTGAGGGTCCCGACCGTCGGCGCGCTGTGCGGCAGGCCCTGCGTGCCTGACTGGGCGGTGTGGATGTGCAGCGCCGGAACGGCCAGCGCGACGAGCAGCGCCACCGCAACGACCACGGTCGCGGCCGGATGGGCGAGCGCACGCCGGAGGACCCGCGGCCATACGCCGGTCGCGCCGCCGGGACGGCGCAGGCGACCGAGCAGCGGGATCCGGCCCTTCTCGACGCGGTCGCCGAGGACCGCGAGCAGCGCCGGCAGCACGGTCAGCGACCCGATCATCGCCACCGCGACGACGATCATCGTCGCGATCGAGAACGACGTGAACGTCGGATCGCCGGCCAACAGCATCCCGGCCATCGCGATCATCACCGTTGCTCCGGAGACGAGCACCGCGCGGCCCGAGGTGGCGGCGGCGGCATGCAGCGCCGCCCGCTCACGACGTCCGGCGGCGCGCTCCTCCCGCTCGCGGCGCAGGTAGAACAGCGAATAGTCGACGCCGACCGCGAGCCCGACGAGCATCACGACGGCCTGGACGTTCTGATCCATCGGCTCCAGATGGCTGACGATGTCGACGATGCCGATCGTCGCGATCACGGACTGCAGGCCGAGCATCAGCGGCACTGAGGCGGCGAGCAGCGATCCGAACACGAGCACGAGGATGAGCAGCGTCAACGGGACCGACCGGACGCCGGCCTGCCCGAGCTGCTCGCCGATGAGCTTGTTGATCGCCTTGTCGGAGCTCACGTCGCCGGCCTCGGCGATGTACAGGCCGGGATGCCGGTGGGCCGCCGCGGTGACAGCGGCGGTGATCGGGTCAATGCGACGCTCCGCCGCCTTGTGCGGGCCGGCCATGTCCCATTCGACGAGCGCGGTGCGGCCGCCCGTCGCGATCTGATCACGATGGCGCGGATCGAACGGCGAGCGCAGGTTGTGCACCGTGGGCTGCTTCGCCACCGTGTGCAGGACGTCGGCGACGGCCGCCCGGAAGCGCGGATCGGTCGCCGTCAGCGTCCGGCTCTGGATGACCACCATCTCGGTGAGCGTGCCCGCGCGCGGGAAGCCGCCCTGCTGAAGGATGAGATTCGCGCGCTGCGCCTGGCCGACGGCGCCACCGCTCTGGTCGATCGTCTTCTCGCCGACGCTCGACCCGATGAGGAGCGCTCCGATGACGAAGATCATCCAGCCGCCAATCGCGAGGCGGCGGTGCTGCGCGCTCCAGCGACCCATTCGGGCCGCCAGGTTGCGGGTTGGACGGACGACGCTGTCCTGCATGGCAATCACCTCGGTTTAGTCTCTGTTCGGCCCGCTTCGCAGCGTCCCACCGAGGTCATCCGGGGTCACTGGGGCGTCCTGGCGTGTTGCCGGTGCGGGATCACCCACGCCGGGGGTGTGGCTAGCCGTACGCCGCGGCGCGGCTGGTGGACGCGTCCACTAACGGATGGGTCCGCTACCGCTCGACCGTCGCCGCGCGCAGCGTGTCCGCGAGGCGCGCGCCGGTCTCGCGGAACTCCGGTGGCTCGAGCACCTCGAACGGGCGCTCGAGCACGGCCATCCACACGAGGAACTGACGCGTCCAGGCGCCGCGCGTGGTGACGATGCAGGTGTCCTCGCCCTCGGGCTCGACGACCGCGTAGCGGGCCGGAATGCGCTTGGACATCTCCGCGGCGCTCGCCTGCACCCGGACGGTGCCCGGCGGTCGGTCGGCGTCGCCGGTGCTCGTCCGCAGCCGCTCCTTGACGAACGCCGCCGCGTCGCCCCCGGGGACCGTTCGCGATCGCCCACGCTCGGCCAGCCGCACCCGTCCGCGCAGGCGGTCGATTCGGAACGTTCGCCAATCGTCGCGGTCGAGATCGTAGGCGACGAGATACCACCGGTAGCCGCTGTGCACGACAGCGCTCGGCTCGACGTGGCGTTGGGTCGCGCGGTCATCCTTCGCGACGTAGCTGAACCGCAGCCGCGTCCCGTCTCGGCACGCGCCGGCGAGCGTCGCCAGCACGTCAGCATCGATCCGCGGCCCATCGACGTCGAACGCGGACGTCGCGTCGCCGAGGGCGCTGACCCGCCGGCGCAGGCGGCTGGGGAGCACCTGCTCGAGCTTCGCGAGGGCCCGCACGGAGGTCTCCTCGATGCCGGCGATCGACCCTGACGCGGCGGTCCGCAGTCCGACCGCCACGGCGACCGCCTCGGCATCGTCGAGCAGCAGCGGCGGGAGCTCCCCCCCGGCCCCGAGCCGATAGCCCCCGGCGACCCCCGGGGCGGCCTCGATCGGATAGCCGAGCGAGCGCAGCTTGTCGATGTCACGCCGGATCGTGCGCGGGTCGACAGTGAGCCGGTCGGCAAGCTCTTGACCGGTCCATTCCCGCCGCACCTGCAGGAGCGAGAGGAGCGCGAGAAGGCGAGCTGAGGTCTGAATCATGGTGAGCGGAAGCGTGACGCCAATTGCGGACACTATCTGTCCGTATGGGTGATCGGCAAGGGCCGTATCGAGGACCGGATATGACCTAGATCGTTGAAAGCCTGCGGTCCATGTCAACACTCGCTCTCACCCCACCGAAGACCGCGGCGTCATCGCGGTCGGCTCGGCCGCGCCGTATGGCTCGGGTTCATCGTCGTCCTCGTCTCGGCCGTGATGGATCTGCTCGACTCGACGATCACGCAGACGGCCGCCCCGGCGATCCGTCGTGACCTGGGCGGGTCCTACGCCGACCTGGAATGGATCTCGGCCGCGTACACGCTGGCGATGTCGGTCACGCTCCTGCTCGGCAGCCGGCTCGGCGACATCCTCGGACGCCGGCGAGCGCTGCTGATCGGGATGAGCGGGTTCCTGATCGCGTCGGTGATGTGCGCGCTCGCCCCGTCGCCGACGGCGCTCATTGCCTCCCGGGCGCTCCAGGGGGCGCTGGCGGCGCTCATGGTTCCGCAGGGGTTCGGCCTCATCCGCGAGCTGTTCGGCGAGGCCGGCCAGCAGAGGGCGCTCGGCGTGTTCGGACCGGCGATGGGACTCGCCGCCGTCGCCGGGCCGCTCGTCGGCGGCGCGCTCGTCAACCTCGACGTGCTCGGTACCGGGTGGCGGATGATCTTCGCCGTCAACGTTCCGCTCGGGCTCGCCGCGATTTACGCCGGACGCCGGTTCCTGCCGCGCACGCCACCCGCCAGACCCGACGCCCGGCCTGACGCTCTCAGCGTCGCGCTCGCGATGCTCGGCGGCGTCGCCGTCGTGTACCCGCTCATCCAGGGCCGCGAGCACGGCTGGCCGGCGTGGTGCTTCGCGATGCTCGCCTCGGGCGTGCTGATCCTCGTCGGCTTCGCCGCGCTCCAGGGCCGGCGCATCCGCCAGGGACGAGCGCCGCTCGTCGAGCCGTCGGTCCTGCGTCGCCGGCCGTACGTCGCCGGTCTCGCCGTCGTCATCGGGTTCATCGGCGCGATGGGCGGGATGATGATCGCGCTCAACGTGATGTACCAGGTCGGTCTCGGGTTCTCGCCGCTCGGTTGCGCCATCGCGACGATCGCGATCCCGGTCGCGGCGATCGGCGGGTCGATCACCTCCTCGGCGCTGCTCGGCGCGGATCGGTCGGACGACGATGCACATCGGGATCGCGACGATGGCCGGCGGCCTGCTCGTCGTCGACCTCGTGCTGCGGTCGAGCGGCCGGGCCGGTCAGCGCATGGGCCCTGGCCGCTCCGCTCGCGCTCACCGGCTACGGCATGGGGATGGTGTTCGTACCGATGTTCGACGTGATCCTGGCCGGGGTCAGCCACCGCGAACTCGGATCCGCCGCCGGTCTGCTCGAGTCCGTGCAGCAGCTCGCGATGTCGGTCGGGATCGCCGTCGTCGGCACCGTCCTCTTCAACCGCCTCGGTTCCGGGCACGGGCCGCTCGCGTTCATGGGTGCCGCCGACCACGCGCTGCTCGTTTCGGTCGCCTTCCTGTTCGCCGCCCTCGCGGCGGTGTGCTGGCTGCCGAAGCATGCCCGCGCGGCGCACACATAGACTCGCCATGCCGTCACGCCCGCGGTCTTGCCGCGACTCCGCGCGTAGTTCCTCCGCCGTGATGACGTGGCCCGCTGCGGATGCGGGCACGCCCCAAACAGACGACATTGCTCTCACGATGTCGCTTGGTCAACTCCATCCCCGCCGCGCTGACACCCCCGCGGCCTTTCCCCCGCCTTCGGACGCGCTCCAGCCGGGTCGCTACCTGACGGACGGACGACGGCTGTTCCGAGTTGTCTCGCGCTTCAACGCTCCGGCCGGAAACGGTTCTCGTCGTGCTCGAGGATTGCGTCACCCTCGATGCGCTCGCGCTCGTCCCGAGCGAGCTCGCCAGATGGGGATGAGCGCCGTATCGACCGACGGTCCGGTTCTGTAGCCAGCTCGGTTAAGACGCGGCACGTTCCTGGTTGGCGATCTCGACGAGCACGTCGGTGACGTGCGCCAGGTGCGCGCGCGTCGCCTCCTGCGCCGCCAGACGGTCGCGCCGCTCGATCGCGGTGACGATGGCCCCATGCTCGGCGATCGATTTCTTCGCGCGGCCAGGCGCGAGGACGGTGCGGAACTGAAAGCGAACGAGCTGCGAGCGCAACCGGCCGCAGATGTCGATCGCCACCTGGTGGCGCGAGATCTCAAGGATGCGACGATGCAGGACGGCGTTGCGGTCCGAGACCGCGAGCAGTTCGCCGTCGCGCCCCAGGCGGCGCATCTCGGACACGAGCGCGGCCAATTCCGCCGCCTCCTCCGTCGTGCGCCGCTCCGCGGCGTAGCCCGCCGCGAGCGCCTCGAGCGCCGCCCGCGCCTCGACGATCTCAATCGCCTCGTCGATCGTGATCCGCCGTACGCGGGCTCCCCGGTTGCGCTCGCGCACGACGAGCCCCTCATGGCCAAGCCGCACCAGCGCCGCGCGCACCGCACCGCGGCTGCAGTCGAACCGCACGGCGAGCTCCTCCTCGACGAGTCGCTCCCCGGGCGAGAGCTCCGAGGTGACGATCGCCTCGTGGAGCGTCTCGTACACCTCACTTTCGGTCATGCCGGGAGCGTAACCGAGCCGTCCGACATGTGAGAAGGATTGTCAACAATCTCAGGACGGGTACCGTGGGGCGACCGCCTCGCCGGCCGACCCGAACGGGAGAGTGATCACGCCGCCATGAGCGACACCTGGCCGTCCCTCAACTACGCGGAGTGGCGTGCGACGTGCGACACCCTGCACGCTCATACGCAGGTGCTCGGCAAGCTGGCAGTCGCGCTGGCGCCGCCGGAGCCGCAACTCCAGCACGCGGCGCTCCGCGTGAGCGCCCGCGGATGGGAGACGCTACCGCTCCCCGCGCGCGACGGATCCGGAGCGTTCGTCGCCGGGCTGGATCTGCGTGCCCACGAGGCGTTCGTCGAGCACACCGGCGGGGGCGGTGACCGGGTTGCGCTGACCCCCAATCGGTCCGTCGGCCGCGTCACCCAAGAGCTGCTGGCGGCGATCCGATCTCTCGCCGGTCCGGTCGAGATCGACCCCACCCCCCAGGAGGTGCCGTGGAGCGTCCCGCTCGATGCGGACGACGAGCACGCCACGTATGACGCCGATGCGGTGGCCCGTTACTTCGCCATCGTGACGCGTGTGGCGCTCGCCCTCGCCGCCTTCCGCGCTCCGTATCGCGGTCGCTCAACGCCCGTCAACGCTTGGTGGGGCTCGTTCGATCTCGCCGTCAACCTGTTCTCCGGTGTCGCCGCTGACCCGCCGTCGCAGGACTTCATCATGCGCAACGCAATGGATTCTCAGGAGGTCGCGGTCGGCTGGTGGCCGGGTGATCCGCGGTACGAGAAAGCCGCCTTCTACGCCTACGCCCACCCGGCGCCGGATGGGTTCGGCGGCGCCGGGCTCTCACCACCCGCCGCGCGCTGGGAGGGCACCCTCGGCGAGTACGTCCTCGACTGGGATGACGTCGTCGCCAGCCCCGACCCGCGCGAGGCCGCGCTCGCGTTCGCCCGGTCGGCCTTCCGCCATGCCTGCGGCGTGTGCGAGTGGGATCCTGCGCTGCCGGCGAGCGCCGAGGGCACCCCGCCGCCCGTGACGTAGCCGTCTTAGTTGCCCTGCGACGGTTGATTACGGGTTAGCCTTGGCATGTGAGTTCGTCGAGCGTTTCGGACGGGCCGCGACCGACCAGTGATCGACTGCCGCGGTCGTTCGATTTCCGAATCCTCGCCATCGACGGCGGCGGGATCCGGGGCATCATCCCGGCGAGGTTCCTGGCCGCGCTGGAGGTGTTGTTGGGTCAGGCGCTCGCCACCCGCCGCAGCGATCCGGCCGGGGCGCCGTCATGGGACGGCATCGACGAGCCCCGGATCGCCGACTGCTTTCACCTGATCGCCGGCACCTCTACCGGCGGGTTGCTGGCGGCGGGGCTGACGAGCACCGATGCCAAGGGCCGCCCGAGGCTCCCGGCCGAGAACGCCGCCGCCGTTTACGTCGAGTACGGCAAGACGATCTTCCATCGCCCGCTGCTGCGAAACGTGTTCGATCACTTCGGGCTGCTGGTGCCGAAGTACCCCCTCGAGCAGCTCCGCCGTGTGTTGGAGATGAACTCCGTGCTCGGCGAGGGGCTGCTCAAGGATGCCCGGACCGAGGTGCTCATCGTGACGTTCGACACCGCGATTCCCGGGCCTCGCTTCTTCACACGCTGGGGTGCGCCGAACGCGGGAGGCACGCCGAGCATGCCTTCGGAGACGATGGTGCAGGTCGCCCTGGCGACGGCGGCGGCGCCGACGTACTTCGAACCCGAGACGATCGATCGCTCGCCGTTGGTCGACGGCGGCGTATATGCCGGCAACCCCGCACTGGCAGCCATCAGCATGGCGCTGCGGCGAAGCGTCGCGCCGGTGCCGCGCACCGCTGCCGACCTGTTCATGGTGTCCCTCGGCACGGGAGCCTGGTCAGAGCCGCTCGACTACGGCTCCGGCGGGATCCTCGGCTGGCTGTGGCCCCGTCCCAGCGGCGAGGCACTGATCGAGGCGATGCTGGGGGGCAGCAGCGACTTCGCCAACGAAGCCGTCCACCTGCTGCTCAATGGCAACGCTGAGACGGCCCCGCCCGCAACCGGGCCCGGCGGCTCGGCAGCCAACGTCTGGTGGGAGCCGAACCTCCCCCGGGCCAGCGTCGGCGGCGGCCCGCAACTGTGGCGCTATCAGCCGCCGCTCCCCGGCCCCTGGGCCCTCGATGACGTCAGCAAGCTGCCGGCACTCGAGCAGATCGCCGACCAGCAGGTGAAGACCTACGAGGACGAACTGGGACGGCTCGCCGAGCAACTGATCGACGCCGGGCCCGTCCCGGCCTGAACCGTCTCGACCCTGGGGACGTCCCTCGGTTCGCATGCCGAAATGCTCGGACTGTCACATTCGGCGCCGCCGTCCTGTCTTCTCTCATGTCGGTGTGTATCAATGAAGGAGTCACGATGAGAGTGTTTGTGGCAGGTGCGACAGGAGCGATCGGGCGCCAGTTGGTGCCGCGCCTTGTGGCCGCGGGGCATGAGGTGCACGGCATGACCCGTCACGCGTCAAAGCAGGCGATGCTCTACGAGCTGGGCGCCGTGCCGGTCGTGGCCGACGCGCTGGAACGCGATCAGGTCGTGGAGGCTGTCGGCCGGGCACAGCCGGAGGTGATCGTTCATCAGCTGACCGCGATCGGCGCCCTCGACCTGCGCCATTTCGACCGTGATTTCGCGATGACGAACCGCCTCCGGACCGAAGGCACCAACAACCTGCTCGCAGCCGGAGAGACCGTCGGGGTGCGGCGGTTCGTCGCCCAGGGCGTCGGGGCGTACGGCATGTACCGGCGCAGTGGCGGGCCGGTCAAGACCGAGGACGACCCGCTCGATCCGACGCCCGTGCGCGACATGCGTGGGACCCTGGCCGCGGCCCGCCACCTCGAGGAAGCGGTCCTCGGGGCCGAGTGGACCGAGGGCATTGTCCTGCGCTACGGCGCGTTCTACGGCCCCGGCACCTCGATCGCGCCGGGCGAGGAGCAGTTCGAACTCGTCCGCAAGCGCAAGTTCCCGGTCGTCGGTAACGGTGGGGGCGTGTGGTCGTTCATCCACGTCGCCGACGCGGCGGACGCAACTGTGTCAGCGATCGAGCACGGCAGCCGCGGCGTCTACAACGTCGTCGACGACGATCCCGCACCCGTCGCCGAGTGGCTGCCCGCGCTGGCGCAGGAGCTCGGCGCGAAGAAGCCGATGCGTGTGCCGCGGTTCATCGGGCGGATGTTCGCCGGTGAGGCCGGCGTCGTGATGATGACCGAGATCCGCGGCGCGTCAAACACCAAGGCCAAGCGCGAGCTGGCGTGGCGGCCCGCGCACCCGACCTGGCGGCAGGGGTTCGCGGCAGCATGACCGATCGCGAGCAACTCCTTGACGAGCTGCGACCGGTCGCGTTCGCGATCGCCTACCGGATGCTGGGCAGCGTCTCCGAGGCCGAGGACGTTGTGCAGGAGGCGCTGCTCCGGGTGCACCGTGCGCTTGACGATGGCGAGCAGATCGCGTCGCCACGCGCGTTCGTCACGACGGTGGCCAGCCGGCTGGCGATCAACGAGCTGCGCTCCGCGCGCGCCCGGCGAGAGCGGTACGTCGGCGAGTGGCTACCGGAGCCGATCATCACCGACGGTGACGATGATCCGGCCCGCCACGCCGAGACGGCCGACTCGCTGTCGGTGGCGATGCTCGTCCTGCTCGAGAGCCTCTCGCCGGAGCAGCGCGCCGTGCTGCTGCTCCACGACGTGTTCGACTACCCGTTCTCCGACATCGCCGCGATCGTCGGCAAGAGCGAGGACAACGTCCGTCAGCTCGCCACCCGTGCCCGACGCCATGTCGAGCAGCGCCGACCGCGCTTCCAAACGACCCGTGAACAGCGTGACGAGCTGGCACGGCGGTTCTTTGCGGCCGCCGAGCACGGCGATCTCGCCGAGCTCGAGGCGTTGCTCGCTGCGGATGTGCAGTTGACCGGCGACGGCGGCGGCAAGGTCCCGGCGCTCACGCGCCCGCTGCACGGCCGCAACCGAGTCGCGCGCGCGCTCGTCAACTGGTTCCGCCGCGCCGCCCTCAGTCCGGGCGTGTCGGTGCGCCCCGTCGAGGTCAACGGCGGCGCCGGCGCGCTCTTCCTCGACGCCGAGCAGCGGGTGATCTCCGTCGTCGCGCTCGGCATCGCCGATTCTCAGATCACCAGCATCAGCTCGGTCGTCAACCCCGACAAGCTGACCCACATCGGACCGGTCGGCGACCTCACCGCACTCCTGCGCACGCCGACCGGTGACGGCCCGGCGGCGGAAGCGCAGCCATGACTCGCGACGGTGGGTCCCGTGATGGCCGGACCCGGCTGGGTCTCGGCCTGTCAATCCGTCAGGCCCGCGATGACGGCCCAGGTGGCGATGGCACCGTTGACCGAGGTGTAGTACCCGTACGCGGTGTAGAAGCCCACGGCCCATGTCGTCTGCTCGTTGAGGTGATACTGCTTTGCCGGGAGGACACCGTTGATGACCGGATCGCTCATGTTCCGGATGACCAGCCAGTTGGGCCGCTGCGCCGACGGTAGCTCCGAGACGGCGAGGCCGAGCGCAGCGTCACCCATTTCGACGCCGGCACCCTCGGCATCGAGGTGGTTCGTTGTTGTGCCGTACTCAAAGTAGTCGGTGGTCAGGATGGGCCAGAACGGCGCCAGCGGCGCGGTCCCATCCAGACGGATGCGGGCCGTGACCTCAGCGGGCGCGTCAAGCGTGGTGGTATCGGGATAGGCCGGGCTCGGCGCTCCCACGGGCGGTTGAGCGAGCTGAGGAGCCACGTTGGCCATCAGCGCCTCGGCCTCGGCGAGGCGTCCACCGGGCACCGCCCAATCGCTTGTGTACGTGGTGTGATTGAACGGTTCGTTCGCGAACTCCTGCTGGCAGCGGAAGCGAGCGGCGCGTGTCACCACGACATCGCCGAGCCCGAATTCGTCGACGACACTGCCAGCCGTTCCAATGGTGAGGACATGGCTGGCGCCGGTCTCCTGGATGATCTGGACGAAGAGATCCTTCACCGGCAAGGTCGCCGTGCCAAGGCCATTACCGTGCGGATCCTTGTCCTCGATTCCATCCTGGTTGAGGTGAAGCTCCGATTTGACGCACAGCACCGACCGGTGCCCGAGGGTGCTCGGCATGTACCGGGCGAGGCGCTTGGCGAGTCGCGCCGGCGCGCCGGGACGGATCAGAGCCTCGTAGTGCCCGCGCGACGGCGGCCTCGGCGGGGAGTCGCTCGAAGTCGAGTCCGCGCGAGAGCAGGAAGCGCGCGATCTCCTTGCGATCAGGATGCGAGACGGGCTGAGGCATGGACGCTCCAATTCGTCACGGTGACGTGGGTGGTGGCTCGTGCCGTCGGCAGGCTCCCCACCGACGAGTGGTCCCGGCAGGCCCGCAATCGACGCTATCGGGTTGGTTTCTGGCCGCGTGAGATCTTTGCCACCTCCACCAGGAGTTCGATCGTGTCGGCCGGGGGCTGGTCGTGCTCCCAGGGTCGCCGCTGCTCCAGGCGTACGACGGCTCGGCCGGGCCGAACGCCCCGCAGCAGCGCCGACTCCGGCGCGCTCTCGCCGGCCCTCGCCGCGGGCGACGGCTCGTCTCGGCGGAGCTCCAGCTGCGACGGCTCCTGGGTCGGGACCCTGGACCGAGCCCGACCACCGGTAGCCCGCCATCGCGAGGCTCGACAGCGGGAGCGTGCGCTCCTCTCCGACCATCAGCGCAATCTCCGATGTGGGCACGGGCCTGCTCAACCACGCCACCCTGTCAGAAAAGTCTCACTCGAGCCATCGGGAAGTGCCTATGGTTGTCTCACGTTCGCGGAACGACCGCGACGGGCCCGCACCCGTCGCCAGGTGCACAGCAGGAGACCGTCCAATTCTTAGGAGGCGCACATGCCCGACGTCCTCGATGCCGCGGGAGTGACCCCGCGCAACATCCGCCGCTACGGGTGGAAGCCGTCGCTCCCGGATCTGCGTGACCACATCGCGGATGCGTCGGAGCTGAAGGTCCTCGACGAGGTCGACCCGCGCGCGGACCTCCCGGAGGTGTTCGATCAGGGTCAGCTCGGCAGCTGCACCGCAAACGCCGTCGCCGGCGCCGTCGAGTACGACGCCAAGCTGAACGGGTCCGATCCGGGCTTGCTGTCACGCCTGTGGATCTACTACTACGAGCGCAAGGTCGAGGGCTCACCCGCCGACAAGGACACGGGCGCCTTCGGGCGTGACGGCTTCAAGGTGTGCAAGACGGTCGGTGTGCCTCTGGAGAAGGACTGGCCGTACGACATCGCCAAGTTCTCCGAGGAGCCTCCGGCCAACCTCGCCGACGAGGCCCGGCAGCACCGCATCTCGAACTACCGTTCGGTACCGCGCAACCTCGACTCGATGAAGGCGGTGCTCTCCAACCGGCAGACGATCGCGTTCGGGTTCACCGTGTACGAGTCCTTCGAGTCGCAGGACGTCGCGCAAGACGGGGATCGTTCCCATGCCGACGCGGGATGAGCGGACGCTCGGCGGCCACGAGGTGCTGCTGGTGGGGTACCTGAAGAACGAGCCCAACTACGGCCTGGTGCGTAACTCGTGGGGTACCGGCTGGGGTATAGCGGGGCTACTTCCTGATGCCCTGGGCGTATGTCCTGGACGCGAACCTCGCCAGCGATTTCCGGACGATCCGTCGACCAGCGGCTGGGTAGCCGGGCCACCGGCCCGTGATCAGGGGACGCCCGGCGCGAGCGCGGCCTCGTGCGGCATCGGGGCGTCGCGCCGGAGCAGGCGGTCACCAACCGCCCACGCGGCGTAGGTGAGCGACCCAATCGTTGCCGTCGCGGTCAGCAGCACACCGGCGGCGGCCGCGGTGGCCACGCCGTGACTGCCGAGGATCAGCACGGCCGCGGCGGCCCCGAGGCTGGGTCCGATCGGTAGCTGACCGATCGTGAACATCGCAATCAGGAGAGCGATTGCGTCGAACACGGACACGTTCACGCCGATGGCGTGCAGGACCAGCCAGTTGCGGGCGATTTGGGCGCCGACACCCACCAGGACGAGGGCGATCATTCGCCCGCGGCCGCTGTGCATCACTGCCAAGCCGCTCCAGAGCCCGATGTGCCGGTTGTCCGAGAGGCGACGGAGGCCGGCCATCACCGCCAGCCCGAGTGCGATGGCGGCCACCGGCGCCCACCACGGAGCACCGAGTGGACCGATCAAGGTGAAGGAGAACACCGCCGTCAGCATCGCCTCGACACTGATGATCGGAACCTCGGCCGCGAGCAGGGCGGGCACGCGAGGGCTTGCCTCCGGGGCCGCCCGGCGCAGCGAGGCGATGCGCGCGGCGAGGCCCAGCGACCCGTTGAGAAGACTAAGGAGGTAGCCGAATCCGGCCGCGCGGTACAGCACCCGGCGAGCCACGGTCGCACCGGTGGCACGGACGCAGACGTTCCAGGCCTCCGTGCGCGCCAGGAGGGACACACCTTGAAGCAGCGACTGTCACCACCAGGATCCAGATCGGAGCGGCATTGAGAGCAGCGCTGAACTGCCCTCCGCGCCCGCTCAGCTCGACTCCGAGCGCTCCCGTGACGATGACCGCACCGACGAGGCTGATCGCCGTCCGCCGCCGAAGCACCGGACCGCGCAGGTCACGCTGGGCTACGTCCACGTCGTTGGCGGTGCCAACGCGGAGATCTTGGTCGTGCCCGCCATCACTTCCTCCTTGGTTTGGTGCCGCTTTCCGCTCGATGCCCCGGAAGCGGAACCCGCGCCACACACGTGGCCACCTGATCTACTATACATGAAATAGTTATCTAGAAATGTCCTTCGTAAACGGTGGTCTTGCCCTCGGCTGGGGGCGTGCAGCGGCGACAGGAGAGCGAGATGTCAGCGGACGCGGGCGCGGAGCTACGCGACGCACTCAAGGCCTTGCAGGACGCGCGCAGAGCCGGCGATGCCCATCGCGCCGAGACTGCCCTCGAACGCGCGCTGCTGACGACCTCAGCTACCGCGATCGAGGCGAACGAGGCGGCCGTCGCCGCTGCCGTGAGGCTGCTTCGAGCGGCCGACGACAACGGTACGACTCGCCTCGAGGTTCGCGATCAGGCCATGACCCGACGCCGCTGGTTCGAGGTCGACGCGGACGGTGAGGCGAGCTGGGATGACCGGTGACCTCCGGGCACCTGGACATCCGCAACAGACCACGATCGCGCCGCCGCAGAGCGGTCCTCGCTCAGAAAGGTCGTTGACATGCAGATTCTTCTTCAATCGAGCCCACCGCCACGCCGCTGTCCTGGCACATCCCAATGAGCGCCGGTCAAGGACGGCCGCCCGCCCCCCTCCCCACGGACACCACTCCAAGGTCGTTGGGCAGCCGCACCAATGGCCGCGGTCGGCCTCACGGCGAGGTGGCAGAAGGTGCGCCCATATCCGGGGAGCGGACGATGCGCGTCGGCGTCGTCTCCACATACCCACCACGGCCGTGCGGGATCGGAACGTTCTCGCGGGACCTGCGCGAGGCACTGCTCGGGGCTGACGGCGTATCGGCCGTCGACCTCGTCGCAATCATTCGCGAGGACGACGTCGAGCAGGCGTCAGAGGTGGTAACGCGGATCCACCAGGACCAGCGCGGCGACTACGCCGCAGCTGCCCGCGTGCTCGAGCGCCGCGGCGACGACGTCGTCGTGATCCAGCACGAGTACGGCATCTTCGGCGGACACGAGGGCGCGCACATCCTGTCGCTCGCCACGGAGTTGCGACAGCCGATGGTCGTTGACGCTGCACACGGTCCTGAGCGCGCCGTCGGTCCGTCAGGCCGAGACGCTGCGCGCACTCTGCGGTCTCGCGACCTTGGTGTGCGTGTTCACCGAGACCGCCCGACGAATGATCCTCGACGCGCGGCTGGTGTCGCCCGAGCGCGTACGCGTCGTGCCGCACGGCGGCCCGTCGGAACTGCTCCCCGGCTCGCGCAGCGCCGGCCGGTTCGTCGGCGCGCCGCGCCGCGAACGGCGGACCCGCACCAAGGGCGGGCCGCATCGACCGCTCGTGCTCGCCACCTTCGGCCTGATCTCGCCGGGCAAGGGGATCGAGGTCGCGATCGCGGCGATGCCGGCGATCGTCGCGCGACATCCGAACGCGCTGTACGTGATCGCCGGGCAGACCCATCCCGAGGTGGCAAAGCTCCACGGCGAGGAGTACCGGATCTCACTCGAGCGCCTGGCGCGCGATCTCGACCTCGACCGATCACGTCGTGTTCGATGACCGCTTCCTGAGCATGGAGGACCTGTCGGCGATGCTGGCGGAGACGACGATCTACTTGACGCCGTACCGCTCTCGCGAGCAGATCGTTTCCGGCGCGCTGACGTTCGCGATCGTGGCCGGCTGCCCGACGGTATCAACGCCCTACTTCTACGCGGAGGACGTGCTGGCATCCGGCGCCGGAGTGCTCGTTCCGTTCGACGACCCGGCGGCTCTCGCCGAGGCGGTGATCGGCCTTCTCGACGACCCTGAACGGCTGGAACGGATGCGCAGCGAGGCGCGCGCGGTCGGAAGCGAGCTGACCTGGCCGCAGGTGGGTCGCCAGACAGCCGAGGTGCTGCGCGAGGCGATCGTGCTCGGTCCGCCGAGGACGTGCGGAACCCGCCGGCCGCCACGTTGCCACGGGCGCGCTCCTCGCACCTGCTGACGATGGTCGACGACGTCGGGATCATCCAGCACGCCGACGGCGTCGTGCCGCTCCGCCGATCGGGCTACTGCACGGACGACGTCGCCCGCCTGGCGATCGTGGCGCTCGGGCTCCGACGCACGACCGGCGCCGAGGCGTACGACCGCCTGCTGGCCCGCAGCCTCGGGTTCCTCCGTCATGCGTGGAGCGCAGAGCAGCAGGGCATGCGCAACTTCATGTCGTATGACCGTCGCTGGCTGGACGGACCGCATGCGGGGGACCATTTCGGGCGAGCTGCGTGGGCGCTGGGTGAGGTGGTGGCCGCCGCACCGTTCCCGGCGCTGCTCGAGCCCAGTCTGCTTCTGCTGCGCGAGATGCTGACTGGGCTCGCCGTACAGCGCTCACCCCGCACGATCGCTTTTGGTCTGCTCGGGCTCGCGCGGGCCGGCGCCGAGATGATCGGTGACGAGGGGATGGACGTGCTCGCCGTGCTCGCTGGGCGACTCGCAGATCAGCAGCGGCTGAACGGGTCGCCGGACTGGTACTGGGCGGAGGATGTCCTCGCGTACGACAACGCCCGGCTGCCCCAAGCGCTGATCGCAGCGGGAATGCGGCTCGGCGATGGGGAGCTCGTAAGCGAAGGGATGCGCTCACTTGAGTGGTACGAACGCGAGCTCGGCATCGCTGGCCCGTGGCTGCAGCTGGTCGGGCACCGCGGTCGCCGCCGAGGTGGGCCTGGTCGAGGCGATGGTGACGAGCAGCCGCTCGACGCCGCCGCGCTCGTTGAGGCGGAGGTCGAGGCCTTCGCAGCCACCGACGATCGGGTGTACGCGGAGCATGCGGTGCGTGCCTTCGAATGGTTCCTAGGGCGCAACCGGCTCGGGCTGGCCGTGTACGACTTCGCCACCGGGGGTTGCCACGATGGACTCGGAGAGTCAAGCGTCAACGGAAACGAGGGGGCGGAGTCGACGCTCGCCTACCTCCAGGCGCTGCTCGCCCTCGACACCGCCGGCCTGCAGGCCACGTTGCCCGAATGAAGCTCGCGCTGCTCGGACCGATTGCGTGGCGAACCCCGCCCCGCCACTACGGACCCTGGGAGCAAGTCACGGGACTCCTGGCTGACGGCCTCGCGCAACGCGGCATCGATGTGACGCTGTTTGCGACGCTGGACTCAATCACGCTCGCACGGCTGGACGGGATCTGTGCCCAGCCCTACGAAGAGGACGACGAGGTCGACGGGCGCGTGTGGGAGGCGCTGCACGTCGCGCATGCCCTGAGCCGCTCCGCCGAGTTCGATCTGATTCACAACCACCTCGACTGGCTGCCGCTGGCCTTTTCCGGCCTGGCGCAGGCGCCGATCGTGACCACCATCCACGGGTTCTCCTCACCTCGGATCCTGCCTGCCTACCTGCGCTCGAACAGCGTCTTCGTGTCGATCTCTGACGCTGACCGCGCGCCCGAGCTCGAGTACGCGGCGACAGTGCATAACGGCGTTGACACGACGGCCCTGCCGTTCTCGGCGACAGCGGGCGAAGCGCTCGTGTGCTTCGGCCGCATCCATCCCGATAAGGGCACGGCACGCGCGATCGAGATCGCTCGCTGTGCGGATCGCCCGCTCGTGCTGTGCGGCCCGGTGCAGGACGAGCGGTACTTCACCGACGAGATCGAGCCACACGTGGACGGCGACAGCGTCCGTTACCTCGGGTCTGTCGATGGCCGGGAGCGAGCTCGCGTCCTGGGCGCAGCAGCCTGTCTGCTGCACCCGATTGCGTTCGCTGAGCCGTTCGGCCTGTCAGTCGTCGAATCGATGCTGTGCGGGACGCCGGTCGTCGCATATGCCCGAGGTTCAATGCCGGAGGTAATCGAGGATGGCGTCACAGGGGTACTCGCGCACAGCGTCGGCTCGGCAGTCGCGGGCGTGAAGCGTGCAGTTCGGCTCGACCGGGCCGCGTGCCGACAGACGGCCGAGCGCCGGTTTTCAGCCGACCGAATGGTCGATTCCTACATCGATGTCTACGAAAGCGTCCTCCGTGACCGATAGCGCATCATTGTTCACTCGCCACCCGGGCAATCCGTTGCTCGTGCCGGAGCGGTGGCCCTACACCGTCAACGCCGTGATGAACGCCGGCGCGACCACGGTAGGTAGTGGGATAGTGCTCCTGTGCCGGGTCGAGGACCGCCGCGGCTTCTCGCACCTGACCTGTGCGCGCTCGCCGGATGGCGCCTCGAATTGGGTGGTGGACGACGCTCCGGCGCTCAGCTACGACCCCGCGTACCCCGAAGAGGAATGGGGACTCGAGGATCCGCGAGTGACGTTCGTCGAGGAGCTTGGCCGATGGATCATCACGTACACCGCGTTCGGTCGGGGAGGCCCGAGCGTCTCCTTGGCTCAGACCGCCGACTTCCAGACGTTCGAGCGGCTTGGGGCGGTCTTGCCCCCTGAGGACAAGAACGCCGTGCTGCTGCCACGCCGGATTCGCGGCGACTGGGTGCTCTTCCACAGGCCCGTGTCGACGCACGGCGCGGACGTGTGGCTATCACGATCATCCGACCTCAAGCACTGGGGATCGCCCGAGCTCGTGCTCGCACGGAGGGAGGGCGGCTGGTGGGACTCGGCGCGGGTCGGCATGGGTCCACCGCCGGTCGAGACCGAGCACGGCTGGCTCGCGATCTACCACGGTGTGCGTCAGACGGTCGCCGGAGGGCTCTACCGGGCCGGCGTGGCACTACTCGACCTAGAGCAGCCCTCGCATGTGGTGCGTCGCTCGGAAGAGTGGGTGCTCGGCCCCGGCGCGGATTACGAAGTCTCGGGCGACGTGCCGAATGTCGTGTTTCCCTGCGGGTTGGTCCACGACCAACAGCACGACAAGCTGTTCCTGTACTACGGAGCGGCGGACACGCGCATCGGCCTTGCCACCGCCCGCTGCTCGGACGTCATTGACTACCTGTTGGGATGCCCGCCGGGCTGAGCCTCGACCACGACTCGCGGCTCCGGGTTGTTGCCCAGGCCTGCGGTTCACAGGGGGGCCGGAGCGGACGACCGGAGCCGGCCTTCTCTGGGCGTGGCTATGCTTGTTGCCAGGCGGCTCGTCGACTGGCGGTCAATGACTGTCGACTGGGCTGCACGAGAAGCTCGGAAGTTGGGCTCGCGTCAGATTCTGGCGGCGCCTGAGGTCTGGGTGACGTGAAGGTCTGTTCTGCCCGACGTTGAGGGAGCCTCTAAATGAATCCGTCGCCGGCCGTCGATGGCGTGGTTGATGGCGATCCGTTGACAGCCACAGTCAGTCCCCAGGCTCTGTCCGAGCCTCCCGCCGAGGGGCCGGACGACATCGAGCCGGCCGCCAACGTGCGCCGCGTTCAGCTCATCACCGCCTTCGTGACTGCGGCGCCAATCATCAGCCTGATCTTTGTCGCCTGGCAGCTGTGGTCCAGCGTGCTGGGGTGGAGCGACATCGTCGCATTCCTGGTGCTGTACGTGCCCACCGGACTCGGTGTGACCGTCGGTTTCCATCGCCTGTTCACGCATCGAGCCTTCAAGACGACGCGCTGGGTCCGGATGGTCCTGGCGATCCTCGGCTCGGCCGCGATCGAAGGGCCGGTCATCGCCTGGGTGGCGGACCATCGCAAGCATCACGCGTTTTCTGATCGGCCGGGCGACCCGCACAGCCCACACGTTGGCCATGGCGACGGTTGGCGCGGCGCGCTGCGGGGCTTGGCCCATGCCCATGTCGGATGGCTGTTCATCCACACGCATCGCGGCCGGCGCGAGCGCTACGCCCCGGATCTGCTTGCCGATCCGGTGGTGAGCTGGGTCGACAGGACGTTCCTCGTGTGGGCGCTCGGTGGGCTGCTCACCGCATTCGCGGTTGGCTGGGTGTGTGGTGGCAGCCTGCGTGACGGACTCACCGGATTATTGTGGGGCGGGGCAGTGCGGATGCTCGTGCTGCACCATGTGACCTACAGCGTGAACTCGCTGTGCCACTTCTTCGGGCGCCGGCGCTTCGAGACCGGGGATGCATCACGCAACCTCGCCTGGCTGGCACCACTGTCGTTGGGGGAAGCGTGGCACAACAACCATCACGCGTTCCCGACGTCGGCCGAGCATGGCCTCGCGCGCGGGCAGATCGACCTCTCCGCGGTGGCGATCCGTACGCTTGAGCGAGTCGGGCTAGCCTGGGATGTCGTGCGAGTGAGCCGCGAGCGACAGACAGCAAAACTTGTGAGCCCGCCCGCCTCGTGAGGGGCGAGCCCGTCACAGCCGAGCTGCGCAGGCTCCTCTCCGAGGTGCTTCCCAACCGCCCGTTCCAGGTGGAGCTGTGGGACGGTACCGCGCTGCCGCCGACCAGCGGTTCCGGCGGTCCGACGTTCTCCGTCCGCTCGCCGCGGGCCCTCGGGCACATGCTCCGCGCACCGGGCCAACTCGGACTCGGCCGCGCCTACGTCAGCGGCGAGATCGAGGTGGACGACATCGACGCCGCGCTCGACATGCTCGACGGGTATTCGGTCCCCCCGCCTGACGCCCGCACGAAGGCACGACTCGTCACCGCTGCCGTTCGCGCCGGCGCACTGCGATCGCTGCCGCGAGCGCCGGCGGCCGAGCTACGGGCCCGCGGACGTCGGCATAGCCGCGAACGTGACCGCCGCGCGATCAGGCACCACTATGACGTCTCCAACGAGTTCTTCCGGCTTCTCCTCGGCGAGTCGATGACGTACTCCTGCGCGATCTTCTCGCGCGGCGCATACTCGTTGGAGGAGGCGCAGCGCACCAAGCTCGAGCTCGTCTGCCGGAAGCTCGAGCTCCGGCCCGGGGAGCGGGTGCTGGATGTCGGCTGCGGTTGGGGTAGCTTCGCACTGCACGCGGCGCGTGAGCACGGCGTCCATGTCTGTGGCATCACCCTGTCGGAGCCCCAGGCAGGGCTCGCCCGCACCCGCGTGAGAGAGGCTGGGCTGGACGACCGGATTGAGATTCGCGTGTCCGACTACCGCGACATCGGAGCGGAGCAGTTCGACGCGATCGCCTCGATCGGGATGGTCGAGCACGTTGGCAGCGCCAACGTCGACACCTACGCGCGGCTCCTCGCCGCCGCCCTCCGACCCGGTGGCCGACTGCTGAACCACGGCATCGCCAGGCTCCGTTACGGCGATCCGGAGGCAGGACCGTTCTCCGAGCGGTTCGTGTTCCCCGACGCGGCACCGCTGCACGTCTCACGTGTTCTTGCGGCCATGGAGGCAACACGTCTGGAGCCCACCCACATCGAGGGCTTCCGCGGCGACTACGTCACCACGCTGCGCGAGTGGGCCCGCAACCTCGAGAAGCACGCCGAGCATGCTGAGTCGCTGATCGGCGCGGAGCGGATGCGGATCTGGCGCCTGTACGTCCGCGCCGCGCGCCGCGGGTTCGAGACCGGCTTCACCTCGGTCTTCCAGGTGCTGGCCCACCGAAACGACGACCGCGGCGGCTCACCGTCACCCGGGTACGCACAAGCGGCGACGGAGCCTGCGGGTTGATTTCGTCGTCGGCTGCGGTTTAGGGTCGGTCTCAACCGCACCGGAAAAAAGGGGCAGCCATGAGTGCCATCGAGAACCGTGCCGCCGCCAACCTCGCCGTCATCGGCGGCGTGTACGAGGCGTTCGGTCGGGGTGACATCGACTTCATCCTGGACAGCATCGCCGAGGACTGTACGTGGGAGTCGTGGCTCGACAACCACGGGCAGACCGCGGGCCTCCCGCCGATGAAGCCGCGCCACGGCCGCGCGGGCGTGGCCGAGTTCTTCGCGTACGTGGGGACGATGCAGATCGAGGACTTCCAGGTGCTCGACATGCTCGCCAGCGATCGCCAGGTGGTCGTCGAGGTTCAGATCTCGATCGCCATGCCGGACGGCAGCAGCCTCACCGACGAGGAGTTGCACCTGTACTCGCTCAACGAGGAGGGCAGGATCAGTCGCATGCGCCACTACGTCGACACGGCGAAGCAGATCAGCGCGTACGGGCTCGGGTAGCCGCAGTCGGTCGGCTGGTCGGTCAGGGCAACGGCCGGGTCGCCTCGAGGGAGTGAGCACAGGAGGAGAGCGCGGCCCGCACGGTATGGACCGTGTCGTCGTCGAGCCCGCGCAGCATGTCGGATTCGATCGTGTCCATCGAGCGATCGCAGCGCTCGAGGATCCCCAGCCCCTGGCGAGTGACCGAGATGCGCAGCACGCGCCGACGGCGCGGATCTGGGCGACGACGCACAAGCCGCCGCCGCTCCAGCGCGGCCACCACGAGGTTCATCGCCTGCGGCGTCACGAACGCCCACCGTGCCAGCTGCGCGCTGGACAGGCCGTCGCGGTCGCGCAGGACGCTGAGCGTCACGTACTCGGTGGTCGTGACGCCGTGGGCGCTGACCGCCTCGTCGAGACGCGCCCGCAGCCGTCGCTCGACGCGGTAGATGAGGTACCCCACCCGGGGCGCCACCGATTCAGGGTCAGGCCCGGCCAAGCGGGCGGCGGCGGGCTCCATCGCCGCCACAAGATACCGCGGGGCGGATCGGAACCGACTGCTGCCAAGTTTGTTGACAAGCCGCTTGATGTGAGATTAATCTCAAGTCGAGAGAGCTTCAAAGCGGACCGGCATTCGTTGCATACACCGAGGGAGGGTCAGATGAACGGATCACGGACGCGGCGCCTGCCGGTCGCGCTGGCGCTGGTGCTGACATTGGTGACCGCGAGCGGAACGCTCGCCGCGGGCACGGCGGCGGCCTCCCCAGCTCCCGGGCACGAGACCGGCACCCTGCCGGATGGCGCGACATGGATCGCCGACGTGCCGGCCCAGTGGAACGGCACGCTGCTGCTCTACAGCCACGGCTACGGTCCCCTCACCGCCGCCGACGCTCCGGATCCAACGACGCAGCAGGCCCTCCTGGGGATGGGCTACGCGCTGGCCGGCTCCTCATATGACCCCCACGGCTCCTGGTGGGCGCTCGGCAGCGCGGTCCGCGATCAGTTCGAGACGCTGGCGACCGTCAAGCAGACGGTCCTCCCGGCGGCGACCAAGAAGGTGTACGCGTTCGGCACCTCGATGGGCGGGTTGATCAGCGCGCTGGAGGATCAGGGCTCCGCCGGGCGCCTCGACGGTGCGCTGACGACATGCGGCATCGTCGCCGGCGCCAACAACCTCAACCAGTATCAGCTCGACGGCGAGTATGCGCTCAACGAACTGCTCGCCCCCAGCCAGAACATCCAGCTCACGAACTTCGTTGACGGGCCGGCACAGGGCTTCGCCGACAGCGCGTCGAGCGCGGGCAAGCTGCTCGCCGCAGCGCAGGCGGCGCAGGGGACGCCGCAGGGCCGCGCCCGGCTCGCGCTCGTGAGCGCCTTCCTCAACGTCTCGCCGTGGGGCGGCCCGACGATTCCCGGCATGTACGACTACGTCGGGCAAGAGCAGGGCCAATACGCCGACTACTTCACCTCCGGCCCGTTCAACGCACTCACCTTCATCGTCGAAGGCCGCGATCAGATCGAGGCGGCCGCCGGCGGCGAGGGCAGCGGCACGGTCGGCGTCGACTTCGCTCGGCTGCTGCACGACTCCTCCTATTACGAGGAGGTCCGCGCGCTCTACAACGAGGCCGGGCTCAGCCTGCGCAGCGACCTGAAGACGCTCGCGCGCAACGCGAACCTCAAGCCGGACAAGGCGGCCTACCGCTGGCTGGCTCGTACCTCCGTACCCACGGGACGGCTGCAGGTTCCGGAACTCGACCTCCACACGATCTCCGACCAGCTCGTGCCCGTCCAGCAGGAACGCTTCTACCACACGCTTGTCGCCCGGGCCGGCGACAGTGCGCTGCTCCGCCAGGCCTTCGTCCAGGCCCAGGGACACTGCAACTTCACCTCGGCCGACCTGGTGGCCGGCCTCCACGCGCTCGAGTTCCGGGTGGCAAACGGCAGCTGGGGCGACGCGACGACCGCCAGCCGGCTCAACGCGGCCGCCGAGGCGCTGCCCACCTCGCTCGGCGGAGGTGACTTCATCCCGTTCTGGCCGAACCGGCTGACGGGAGCGATCCGACCCGGGCCGACACCATCCGGCACTGACAGATCGGGCGGCCGGCGGAACGTCGCCGCTCGACCGGCGGGCTGAGTTCAGAGCTCGGCGGAGGCGATCTCGGCGCCCTCACTGAGCGACTTCAACTTCAGCCACGCGACTGCCGGGTCGACCTGGGAGAACCGGATGAACGTGTCGAAACCACAGTCGGTTCCGGCGAGCAGCCGATCCTTACCGATCAGCTTGCCGAGGCGGACGAGGCGGTCGGCCACCAACCGCGGGTGCTCGACGCAGTTGGACTTGACGTCGATCACGCCGAGGATCACCGACTTGTCATCCGGGAGCGTGACGTCCTGGAACACCCGCCACTCATGGGCGTGGCGCGGATTGGCGCCCTCCACGTAGATCGTCCCCGCGTCGACCTTGAGCACCTCGCCGATGATCTGCTCGAGCGGGACATCCTTGTGATGCGGACCGGCGTAGTTGCCCCAGCAGACGTGAAGCCGGACCCGCTCCGGGGGGATCCCGGCCAGCGCCGCATTCAGCGCTTCGACGGCGAGCGGCAGGTGCCGGTGCCAGTCGCCGACGCTGCTCCCCACCGATCGGCAGTGCGCGGCCATCGCCATGTCAGGAGAGTCGATCTGGAGCTTGAATCCGGCGTCGGTGATCGCCCGGTACTCGTAGGACAACGCGTCCGCGAGAGCGCCGAGATACGCCTCGTGCGAGCCGTAGTGCTGATCTGGGTAATTGAATGCGATCTGTCCCGGGCTGATCGCGCCGAGAAAGGCGTCCGAACGCGCGTGTCCGTTGAGGGACTTCTCGAGACGCGCGACGTCTCGATGCACCGCGTCCTTGTCGACCAGCTCCGCCGGGCCGACGCAGTTGGAGAAGACGATGTGGGCCATCGACGGCGTGTTGAACAGCCGCATGGCGAGGTCCGGGAAATCGGCCACATCGTCGGCCTGGAACTCCGACCGGCCGTCGAACCCCGAGAAGCGCTCGTTGACGTAGGTGCTGAAGCCGGTCTTGCTGAGCTCTCCGTCGCTGACGATGTCGATCCCGGCGGCGCGCTGCTTGTCGATCACCTCCGCCACGCCCGCGTCGATGCGTGCCTCGAGCGCTCCTTCGTCGATGTCCTGGCCCTCCAGGCGCGCCCAGATCATGTCCGCGAGATGGTCGGGACGCGGAAGGCTCCCCGCGTGGGTCGTGAGGATCCGCTCAGCCATAAACGCCTCCCTCCGGCATAGCCAATGCCGCTGCCGAGATGGCAGCGCGTCGCATACGAGTGTTCAACAGCGTAATACACTGCGCCGAACGAGATGGCCGGACGGACAACGCTGATCATCGGGGGAACACGTGGCCTCGGACGTCACCTCGCCGAGCGTTGCGCGCACGACGGCGAGCGCGTCGTGATCACCGGGCGAGACGCGGGCCGCGCCGAGAGCGTCGCCCGGGAGATCGGGGGCTTGACCTCCGGCGCCGCTGTCGACCTGACGGCACCGGCCGAAATCAGGGGCGCGCTCGGCCCGATCGAGCGCGTCGACCGGCTCGTGCTGGCGGCGATCGACCGTGATTCCAACAGTGTCCGCGACTACAGCATCGACCGCGCGGTGCGGCTCGCGACGCTCAAGCTCGTGGGCTATACAGAAGTGCTGCATTGCCTGCACCCACGGATGCACGACGACACGGCCATCCTGCTGTTCGGCGGCCTGGCGAAGGACCGTCCGTACCCCGGATCAACCACCGTGACGAGCGTCAACGGCGCCATCACGTCGATGGTTAGGACGTTCGCCACCGAGCTTGCGCCAGTGCGCGTCAACGCCCTTCACCCCGGAATCGTCGGTGACAGCCCGGCCTGGGTGGACAACGCCGAGATGCTCGCGCGCGTCAAGGAGCGGACTCCCACCGGCCGCATGGTGACGATGAGCGACATCACCGATGCCGCGTTGTTCCTGCTCGGTAACCCAGCGATCAACGGCGTCAATCTCACTGTCGACGGCGGGTGGGTGATGCAGTGAGCGCTGCCGTAGCACGTGAAGTCACGCTGGACGCTGTGATGTGCGGAGCCGAGGGGCCGGCGTGAGCGATCTGCGAGGGCGGTTCCACGTGCAGCGGCGCGGTGACGCGGGCCCGGACGTCGGGCCCGGCTCGATGGCTCTCGCCGATCAGGCGAAAGGCGTCGAAGTGACGGCACTCGTGGGATCGCACGTCGGGTCCGCGCACACAGGTTGGGCGATGTGGACGCTGGCGCCCTCCGGACAGATCGACACGCACGTGCACTCGTTCGAGCAGAGCTTTTTCGTCCTCGTCGGCAATCCGCTGCTGCGCGTCGACGGGCGCAGCCACTGCCTCGCCCCCAACGAATGCGGACTGCTGCCGGTCGGCGTTCCCCACGCGTGGACCAACGAGACGACGTCCGACGCTGTCTGGCTCGAGGTGAGCACCCCGGCTCCGCGCCTGAGCGGGCCTCCCGACACCTTCCGGACGGGCGAGCCTCCGCGCCTCGCCGGTCCGGCGCCACCGCTCGACATCCGCGATCCGCGCACGCGCACGTTCTTTCGCCTCGGCCCAGGCGACATGGACCTCGATCGCCTCAAGATCGGCGCGGCTGTCGATGCGCCGACCGTCTCGGCCAGCATGGCCACGGCGCTGCTGGCCTACAGCGGCATCGGCGTCAAGATGCTCGTGGACCAGCGACTGGGAGCGGTTCTGCATCAGATGTTCATGGTCGAGTACGAACCGGGAGGCGTGGCACAGCCCCACGACCACCCATTCGAGGAGACCTACTACGTGCTCGAGGGCGAGGTCGACGCGACCGCCGACGACGAGCAGTTCACGCTCGCGCCGGGCGATCTGTTCTGGACCGGCGTGGGCTGCGTCCACGCCTTCTACAACCGCAGCGGCGGACGGGTGCGGTTCCTCGAGACGCAGTCGCCCCTGCCCCCCGCCAACTACTCGTACCGTTTCAACCGCGATTGGGACTATCTCGCGGAACAGCTCGGCCGAGGCGAGGCTCGCCCGTCGTGAGCAACTCTCGACCGCCGGCGACGGCCGAGGCGCCGATCCCGAGTGCAGGCCCGGCGGTCGGCGCGAGCGCAATCGGCAACCGCATGCGGGAGGAACGGCTGCGCCAGAACATCGGCGTGCGCGAGCTCGCGCGTCGGGTCGGCGTATCCGCCAGCCTCATCTCCCAGGTCGAGCTCGGACGCGCGTCGCCGTCCGTTGGGACCTTGTACGCGATCGTCAACGTGCTCGGACTGTCTCTCGACAGCCTCCTCCTCGATGAGGCAACTGCGCCGATGCCGGCGGCACGCGCGCCCGCCGCAGGCGTCGAACCGGTCGTACGCCGGGGCGGCGGACAGGTGATCCAGCTTGCCGCGGGGGTCACGTGGGAGCGTCTGACTCCGCCCGAACCGCAGGACGTCGATTTTGTCTCCGTCGTCTACGAGGTCGGCGGGGAGTCATGCCCGGCCGACTCGCTGATGCGACATTCCGGGACCGAGTACGGCTACGTCCTGGCCGGTCATCTCAAGATCACGGTCGGCTTTGAGACCTACGAGCTCGGTCCTGGCGACTCGATCACGTTCGAGTCGACGATGCCCCACCGGCTGTTCAACACCGGCGAACAGAAGGTGGAGGCCATCTGGTTCGTCGTGGGGCGCCGCGGCGATCCGCGAATTATCCGAGGCGTCGGGTAAAGCTGCCGAGGCCGGGTCGTCGCTGACGCGGTCTCATCTGTGCCCCGCGAGCCGTGCTGCTCGCTCTCTCTCCACCGTCTGCGCTAGTACGCGCGGCCGTGTACTAGGCCGGTTCCAGCGTCGCCCCGGCGGCAACGATGGCCTGCCGGCCTCGGGCGCCGCTCACGAGCACCACAGTGCCGGCGATCATCAGGGCCATTCCGGCGAGTGCCCCCACCGTGCCGACAGTGGTCTCATGGATCCGTTCGTTGAACGCGAACACGCCCAGCGCCAGGCTCGTCGTCGGGTCGAGCGCGGTCTGCGTTGCGAGCGCTGGGGCCAGCGGGCCGGCCTGCAGGGACCGCTCGCTCAGCGCCATGCTCGCGTAGCCGACCAACAACAGAGCCCACACGTGCCAGTCGGCGACGACGTTGATCAACCCGCCGTCGAGGCGCTCGACGGTGGCTTTGATGAGGGCCGCGCACAGCCCGAAGAGCACGCCGGCCGCGGACCCGAGCAGCGCCGCTCGGCGCGCGGCGGTCGACCGGCGGGCGAGCGTCGTGAGCACCCCACATGCTGCACCGCATGCGGCAAACGCGACGATCCAGGCCCGCACCGTCGCGTCCTTGCTGCCGGCCGGAGGGTCAGCCACGATCAGGAACATGGCGAGCCCGCCCGCGACCGCCACGGCTCCGAGTAGCTCACGCGCCGCGATCCGCCGCTGTCAAGCCAAGCGCCGATCGGCAACGCGAACACGAGGCTTGTCGCCAGGATCGGCTGGACGACGACCAGTCGGCCCGCCGCCAAGGCAGCGGCATGGCAGACGAAGCCGGCGGCGTCGCTGGCGATTCCCGCCAGCCACGCAGGTCGTCGAGCCAGCCGCAGCAGGAACCCCAGCTTTGCTGCCTCCTCGGCTGACGCCGAGGCGGCGACCCGCTGCTGTAGAACGGTGCCGAGCGCGAAGAACAGGGCGGCGGCGAGTGCCAGAGGCATCTCCATCCACCACGATGATCGGCATCCAGCGCCCGTTCTTTCGTGCCTCCCGCGGCCGTCCGGCCCGCCACGGGCGTTCGCCGCTACGCGAGACCGTGCTGGTAGGCGTAGCGCACGGCTTGGGCGCGGTCGCGGGCGCCGGTCTTGGAGAAGATCCGGTTGACGTGAGTCTTGATCGTCGCGTTGCTGAGCACGAGCGTGTCAGCGATCTCGCTGTTTGACAGGCCGGCCGCGATCAGCTTGAGCACCTCGACCTCGCGCGGGGTGAGCTCGTCCGGGGGCTCGCTGGGAGGCACGTACGCTGCGCCGGACGGTGTGTGGGGAGCCCGATCGAGGGCGGCGGTCACGAGTCGCTGCTGGATGGCGGCGTCGAGGTGAGTTTGGCCGGCGGCGACTGCTCTCAGCGCGCGTTCGATCTCCTCGGCAGTCGCGTCTTTGGTCAGGTATCCGCGCGCGCCGGCCTCGAGCGCGGGAAACAGAAACTCGTCGTCTGCGTACGTCGTCAGTACGAGCACCCCCGTGTCCGGGAGCGTCGCGAGGATCTCCCGCGTGGCCTCCGCGCCTTCCAGACGCGGCATTCGCAGGTCGATCAGCACGACGTCCGGCTGCTCCTCGCGTGCGCGTTCCACCGCCTCGACGCCATCGGCCGCGGTAGCGACGATCTCCACATCGTCGATGAGCCCCAGGAGCATCGCCAACCCGTCCCGGACAACGGGCTGGTCATCGGCGATCAGCACCCGGATGCTCACACGGGAACCTCCATCTCGACCCGCCAGCCGTCGGCGGTCGGGCCGGCCGACATCCCGCCGCCGGCCCGCTCGATCCGCTCTCGGAGGCCATCCAGCCCGCGGCCACCGCCCATCCCTTCGCGGGGCGGAGCAGCCGACACGCCATTATCGACCGACAACCTGGTGCGGTCGTTCTCGTAACGCACGGTGACGATGGTGCAGGACCCCGGCGCGTATCGGGCGACGTTCGTCAGCGCCTCCTGCGCGCCCCGATAGAGCACGAGACTTGCACTGGCCGGCAGCGTTCGTACGTGGCCCTCGATCTGGAGCGTCGCGTCGAGATTCATGTCCGTCTTGCAGCTCTCGATCAGCCCCGGAAGCTCGGCCACTGTCGGCAGCGCATCCCCGCGCAGCGCGCCGACCGCCTGGCGAGCGTTCGCCAGACCGGACTTCACGAGCTCGCTCGCACGGTCGATCGCATCGCTCAGGACGGGGCTGGCCCGCTCCCGGTCGGCGAGCTTGCGCGCGCCCTGAAGCTGGATCGCGGCGCCGGAGAGCGAGTGCGCCAGCACGTCGTGCAGCTCGCTCGCGATGCGACCGCGCTCGGCGAGAGCCGCCGCGCGCGCCTGCTCATCGCGCGCATCCTCAAGCTGGGCGAGCAACAGCTCAGTCTGATCCTGGCTCGACCGCGAGCGGTTCAGGAACAGCGCGACCACCCCGAGCAGGACCGTCACCAACATCGCCGCCGCCACCGCCGAGGAAGAACTCCCCCCGACGGCCATCACGACTCCCAGTCCAACCGTCACCGAGCCGCCGACCGCGACCCCGGCGCTCAGCGGCAGCCGGGTGATCGCGACGAACACTGCCACCCCGGCCGCGACGCCGGTGGCGCCTTTCAGCTGCAGCCCGGCAATCGCGACGCCCGCGGCGCCCATCGCAGCGACCGTCGCGGACTGCAGCGCGAGCGGGCGCTCTGGGAAGCCGTCGCCGATCGCGATCAGAAACGTCGCGGCGAAGACGATGAGCGCGAGCGTCACCGCGAGCGCCTTGCCGTGCAATCCGGGAACGGGATGACTGTTGGCGCTCCCGAGGACCACGACGAGGATCACCGCCCAGCCGAGCGGACGCATTGACTGTCGCTGACGGTGCAGGCGTTCCTGAGACCGGGCCTGAGCCTCCGCGACCCGATCGCTGTCCGGCGCTGGCTGTGAATCGGTCACTGCAGTGCGGACGATAGAACGGGATCCGGCCCGCGCGGGACGGGCCGGAGACGACGATCTCGGAGCGCCGGTGTTCACGTCGTGGCCGGGACCCGGGCGACCGTGGCCTGGACTGCGTGCCGGCCGCGGAGCTGCACGATCGCAATCCGCGTACTGACCTCGAGCAAAGCCATCAGCACCAGCGCGACCGGCCACGCAGCGGCGCTGATCTGATGGGCGGAGCTGAAGCTGGCGATCGCATGGTGCGCGCCGTGCGTGAGCGCGAACGCGAACACCATCCGCGAGCCGATCCCGACGATCAAGAGCATGCCGGCGATCCAGCCGACCCGGGCGAGCGGGAGACCGTTCTCGGCGGCGCGGACGTGCGTCGCGAAGCCGCTCGCGACGCCAAGCGCGAGACCGATCGTCCCGAGCGCGCCGATCAGGACGAGGTCGTTGCCGGCGGTCGGGATCGATCGCACATACAGATGGGCGACGTAGGCGACGATCACCAGAGGGATGATCACGCTGCGCCGGTCGAGCTCTCGCTCACGGGCCTGACGGAACACGATCAGGACGAACAATGCGTTGATGAGGTAGTCGGTACTTGTCATGGCGCCATGATCTGCTTCCGACGGCCGGCCGTCATCGGCCCAGGGGTTGAACCGCAGGTTGATTGCCGATCTCAACCCCAGGATTGACCGTCCTCGCCGATGGCTCCCTTGCCACAGGCAGCGTGAGCCCTGCGACGGCGGCCGGGCAAAGCACTCGTCAGCTTGTGGCCGAAGCCAAACAAAATCGGCTGCGCAGCCCCTCTCGGGAATAGACTGCCCACGTGAGCGGAGCGCGTGCAGGTAGATGGTGGCGAAGGCTGTTGTTGGCGCCTCTGGTGTTGGCGCTCGGGGTGGTGTTGGGGCACGTGGCGGCCATCGCGCAGACCGGTCGAGTTGTGGATGAGCGAGGGCTTGATTTCGCGACCCAACGGGGGTTCGACAGCTACGTCCCTACGCTGTACAACGATCCGGCGAACTGCACGATCGGCTATGGCCATCTGGTCCACCTTGGGCCCTGCGTGTTCAACCGAGCCCCTTCCCGCGCGCTCGGCGGCGCTGGTGCCTATGCCCGCCAGCTGGCCGACGAGATGCCCTACCTCAATCAGGTCAACGGCAAGTTCGTCAAGCGAAGGATCAGCAAGCAGGAGGCGAGGGCTCTGTTGCGACGCGATGCCCGCAAGACGGACGCGATCGTCAACGGCAGGTTCAAGACGCCCCTGGGCCAGAATCAGTACGACGCGCTGTGGGACTTCACGTTCAATGGTTGTCTGCGCGGCCGCCTCGGGCGCAAGCTGATCGCTGCTGTGAATCGTCGCGACTTCGAGACCGCCGCAGCGCTGATCCCGCGCTGCAACAAGGGCGTCAATCGACGCGGGAAGCTCGTCGTGCTCGGCGGGCTGGTGAAGCGCCGGGCCGCGGAGGTCAAGCTGTTGGAAACCCCCGACGGGCCGCCTACCAGTACCAGCACTAGTAGTACGCCGACGACGTCGACCACCACGTCGACCACGACGTCAACCACCACGTCGACGACGGACACCACGACGTGCTCGGCTGACGACCTCTCTCGCCCACCGTCGGCTGGCTGCTATCGCGTGAAGGTCCAGGTCCTTCTCGATAACTACCCTGGCGATCCGCAAGGGCATCTGGGCGTGGGAGTTGGCAGCGCCACGGTGCAGCCGGGCGGCAAGACGATCCACTGCCTGAACCCGGGCGATGCGGCTGCCTGCTTCGTCTATGAGGACGTTGCCGTGAACACGACCGTCACCGTGACCGCAACCGCGGGCAGCGAGTCACCGGATCCCGCGACCCCGGCTGACTCGGCGTTTGAGAAGTTCGCTGGCTCGTGTACCGGAACTGGGGCCTGCGTGCTCACGCCGTCGTCGAACAACACCGTGGTGAGTGTCTACTTCAGGCCCGCCGTAGCGACGTTGACGCTCAAGGCGTCGGTGAGCACTGCCGAGATGTCGGCGAACGGAGAAGGCCACGTTGCCTCGACGCTCCCTGTATAGTCCGGTCCGTTGTGGTCCGGGCTCGGCGAACAGCTTTACCCTGCCCTGCTCGCTGCTGGTCCGCATCAACGGTGAAGTCCAGGTGCAGTCCGACAACCAGGGCCACACCCCGACGATGCCGACCTTCAGCGACAATTGTGCGGTACGGACAGCGGCGCCCGACTACTGCGATATCACTCTGACCAGCGATCAAACGGTGATCGCAACCTACGGCGGATAACTCACACCTCGCTCGGGCCCAGAGCACGTCCGCATCCGTCTCCTTCGGCGACGCGGAGGCCGATCGTGGTCTCACGCTCGAGCCGCGTCGGTGTTTCTGGCCGGAACCGGTAACCGTCTGCTCTCGTCGATATCCGGCGGCTTCGCTTGCCCTGCATCGGAACGAGGCAATATCGTGTGCCGCTGTGGCGTGTGGACCGGTGGCCCGGATCAGTCGTGCCGTAGCGGTGCTCGGTGTGTGCGCGGTCGCCGCGGCCGGGGTTGTGCCGGCGGGCGCTTCGGCTGGTGCGCCGTGCGGGCTGTCCGGGGGCCGGGTGCTCGCTCGGTCGGGCAAGCTCGCGGTGGTGAGCACCGCGACGGATGTGTGGGGCTGTCTGCCGGGCCGCTCGCCCTACCAGCTCGCCAGCTTGGCGAGTCTTCCGGGTCAGGGGGATGTCTGGTCAGTGGCCAGGGCGCGAGCGACGAGCGGCCGGTACGCCGGAATCGAGATCCGCGACGTCAACAATGACCTTCAGATCGAGACCTACTTCCTGTCCTCCTACGACGTGCTCAAGCGCAGGCTGCGGTTCGGCAGCCCGGATTCGAGCGATGACGGCGCGCGGACCGACATGGTGATGACCGACAACGGCGCGCTCGCGTGGGTCGACGACGGCGCTCCGCAGACGCAGGTCCTGGCCGCCGACCGGCTCGGCAGCAAGGTCGACGGAACGCGCGTGCTCGACCAAGCGGCCAAGCCGTCGGACATCGGCGGGCTGCGAGCCAAGGGCAATGTCGTCAGCTGGCTGCACGCAGGCCGAGTTCGCCGCACGAAGCCGAAAGGATGATCTCTCGCCCGCCGCGGGTTCGTGGCGACGGCGTGGAGCGGACCGCCGGCGCGGCTACCGCGGCGCGCGCCACATGCACCCGATCGTCGGACCGTTCCCCGGCACGGAGAACTCGCCGATCTCGACGAACCCCAGCCGCTCGTAGCGGCGATCGTTCGCGCGGTTGCTGGACTCGAGATACGCCGGCAGCCCCAGCTCGTCGATCCGGGCGAGGTTCTCGGCAAGCAGGCCCATGCCCTTGCCCTGTCCCCGATGATCGGGATGCGTCCCGAGAAGGCTCAGGTAGTAGTGCGGCTCGTGCCGGGGATGGTTGGCCTCGAAGCGCTCGAACAGTCCCAGGACGTCGTCCGCGTGGGAGCCGACCAGGTCACGAACGAGCGGCTCGAGGTGCGCCTCGTCCGCCTCGCTGAGCTCGGGATCCCCGGGCGGAATCCACAGCGCCGCGGCACCGCCGTCGTCGGTCATCCAGACCGACCCGTAGGGGATCGCGCTATGGAGGAGCAGCCCCCACAGCAACCGGTGCTGTTCCATGCGCAGTTGCGGATCCGGGAACGCCCAGCTCCAGGTTGGGTCGTCGTAGAACGCGAGCGCGAACAGCGCGGCGGCTCGATCTGCATCCGCGTCCGTCAGCCGACGAACGCCTACCGGCGTGCCTGCCGACCCCCCGGACGTGCTCGAACCCAAACCGCTCCTTTCTCATGATGCCGGTGCGACAGCGGCATGCTGCCGCTCGACGGCGGGCCGGCCGGCCCCGGACGAACGCGCGCCCACCGCTCAACCCGCGCTTCGCTCAACGCTGCTCGGGCGGCTGGAAGAGCGCGATCGTGTTGCCGTCTGGATCCTTGAACCAGGCTGACCTTCCGACCGGCGTGGTGAGCACGTGGTCGACCATCTTGAAGTCGCCAAACTCGACCTGATCGAACTCCAATCCGCGTCCCAGGAGCTCCTGCACGTCGGCCGCAATGTCCGCCGTCCAGAAGCGCACCTGAGTGTGATCGGCCAGATTGGGCGACGGACGCCCGTACACGAGGAGAGTCGTCCCGCCGCCGCACTCGAAGAGCAGGTGGTTCGGGACGCTTTCTCCAGAGACGGTCAGGCCGACCTTGTGCTCGTAGAACGCGCGGCTGCGTTCCAGATCAGTTGATCCCATCACCGCCGAGATCTTGTTCTGAGCAATCACCCTCGCCTCCTCTGGCCGCTATGGGGATGCGGTGAGAATCACCATGGAGTCTGGATGCACGCCGTCGTGCGCCATCGCCTCCGCCGCCTCCGAGGTTTGCATCATCGCCATGACGGCATCCATGTCCGGAATATCCAAGGTCAGTCCGACCCGATTGGATCCATCCGCGTCGATGAACGTCCGGATGTTCGTCACACCGAGAGGCGCGAACACCTCCTCGCGCTTCGGCGACGCGAGCCAGTGCTCAACATCATCCACATCGTGATAGATCAATACGTGCGGCATCTGCGCTCCCCGATTGTGTGCGGTCGTAATGTCGGCAGCCTCGCCCCCGATGGACCGAACCTAACCGCTCGGCGAGCGCTGTGCAATCCGTCTCGCGGAGGACGTCACGGGCGACCCTTCGTTCAACAAGCCGCTGGGATCCGCGGTCGGCTCCACCGCACGCGGCGCCTTGCTCAAAAATTGAGGGTGCCTCCCTCATGCGGGAGGCGGGTGATCTGGGGACAATCGCACGGATGAGGGTGCATGGGCTGAGGTGAGGGCCGGCCCGAGTCGTATGCCGTGTGATTGCCGGTTCCTGGCAGCGTAGGCCGGGCCCGGCAATCTCGATCCGGGCGTCGGCGACGCAGTGGCGCTCTCGCCCGGAGCCGGCGGACGGCTGTCCTCTTGTACGACCACACAACCGACTAGGAGGTGCCGATGACGGGGGGACATCGCTCGCGGACGAGCATGGCCGCACTAGCGATCTCGCTGATCGCGCTGTTCGTTGCGCTCGACGGACCGGGGTATGCCCAGCAGTTCATCCAGTCGATCGACGGACACCAGATCAAGACGGGAACGATTGACGCCAACCGGCTGAGCAAGAGCGCGCGGAAGGCGCTGACCGGTAAGGCAGGGCCTCGCGGACGACAGGGGCCTCAGGGACAACAGGGCCCTCAGGGTCCAGGCGGTAGCGACGGCCAGCCGGGGACCGCCGTCGCCTACGCGCGTATCAACATGATCAGCGGCTCGGTGGACCTGGACGCCTCGAAGAACATCACTCAGGATCAGGTCAGCGCCGCGGTCGGGCATCCGGGCATCGTCTGCTTTCACGATCTGAACTTCACGGTCCACAGCATGGTCGCGACGCCCGAGAGCGTGTCGGTGGACCCGACGCAGCAACGAGTGTTCGTCGCGGTCGGCCCGAACGCGTCGGCCGATGGATGTCCCTCCACCTCGCCGCCATTCGATCACAGCGCGACTCTGTCGGCGTGGGATGCGACCACGGCAAAACCGGACACCCACGAGATCCTGGTCTGGTTCCAGTAACCGATACACGACGTTTGGGATCGCCGGGCGGGACACAGCCGCTCGGCGATTCCCGCATCCGCTGACGTATCCTGCGAAGCGCGATTCGAGGGTCGAAGGACCGCTGCCGGCACAGAGAGGACGACTGATGTTCGGACGGGGACACGATCGCGTCGAGGGGACCGCGAGACTTGTGAGCTACACGGAGACGAGGGATCGCGACGAGTTCGAGGCGATCATCCAGGCCAAGTTCGTCGTCCAGGCGGAGGGCCTTCCGGCGACCGAGGTCGAGTCGTACGTGGCCGTCCCGCTCACGAAGCTTCCCGCCGACGCCGGCACCGTGTGGAAGGTCCGCGTCGATCGCGGGAAACCCTGGAACGTGAAGCTGCTCGATGACTGACGAGGGCGATCGTCGGGTGTAGCGGCACGCGCGTGAGCGGTGGCGTCCGGGCGCGGGGCCGGTGGCCCGCCAGGCGGCCTTGGGCCCTCGCGCGCGCGGTACGGTAGGCGCCCGTGGCTAGTGTCCCGAGTCTGAAGTTCGACGGCAGTCGAGGCGCCCCCGGCGGCGCCGCCCGGCGTCCTCGAATCCTCGTGCACCTCCAGTGCACGTCGGATTCTGCGTCCTTGCGCGGCATCCCCCGGTGACACCTCTTGGTGCCACCGAACTTCTGACTCGCGACACTAGCAGCGAATCCGCGTTCAGAGCGCTGGTCCAGGCGATCGTCGCCGGTGACCCGGCGACTGCGTCGCGGCTGCTCGCGACATCGCCCAATTTGGTGACCGCGCACGCCGAGCTCGAGGAGTATCTCTGGCCGATCGAGCATTATCTGTATGTCGGCGACACGGCTCTCCATATCGCTGCTGCCGGCTACCGTGACGACCTGGCACGTGCGCTGATTCGCGCGGGCGCGGACGTCAGCGCGGCGAATCGCCGCGGCGCCCAGCCACTCCACTACGCGGCGGATGGTCTGCCGGGCTCGGCCAACTGGAATCCCGGGGCCCAAGCTGCCACGGTCGCGTGTCTGATCGAAGCGGGCGCCGATCCGCACGCCGTCGACAAGAGCGGCGTGGCACCCTTGCATCGCGCTGTGCGCACTCGATCCGCTGCGGCGGTCAGTGCCCTGCTCGACGGCGGCGCTGATGCACAGCTGAAGAACAGGCGTGGCTCAACGCCGCTCAAGCTGGCGAGGCTGAACACGGGACGCGGGGGAAGCGGCTCTCCTGAGGCCAGAGCCTTGCAGGAGACGATCGTGCGGCTGCTGGAGCAACGGGGCGCCACCAGGGCGTCTTCACACCGGACAACTTCAACGTGACCGGCACATGCTCTGCACTTCGCGAGTCCGGCTTCGTCTGGATCCGCTCCGCGTTGGCTAGTCCTGCCGCAGCGTTCACTGCGTCGCAGAAGCTCATCGACGCATGCGTCGCCTCGACCGGTGACGACGCGCTGAGCGTGATCGGCGACTTCATCCTCCCACCCCCCGACGGCGAGGAAACCCGCGACTTCCAGACGCTCCACTTCGACTTCGGCGTCCCCCTCCGACCGCTGCGCGATCAGGACGTCGCGCGGTATACAGCGCTCTTCATCCCGCGCTCCGCGGTGCGGGTGAGCGCAGTGACGCGGTTGGTGCCCCTCAACGCTCTTCTCGGCCAGCGGCGTTGGCCGGACCGGGGAACGCTTCTCGAGAACCTGATCGCGTATGGCGAGTCGCACGGAGCATGGGACGACGCGGACGGCTATTGCGAGGGCAGCCTGGCCCGCGTTGTCGAGGCGGCGGCGAACGCGCCGCGGCTCCCGAGCGTCAAGTCCACGCCCGACTTTCTCTGTGGGATGGAGTTCGACCATCTGGCCGGCGAGCTGAGCTTCTTTGACCGTCTCGGTCTGTATGTCGAGGCCGTCCAGGTCGAGGTTCCGCTGCGACCGGGTGACCTGCTCGTCTTCGACAACCTCGCCTTGGCCCATGGGCGCCGCGGGAGCAGGAGGCCGGGCGAGCTCCACCAGCGGGTCTACGGGCACCGGTCACTTTCCCCGGCGGCTCAATGCGCCCTTCGCGACCGCTGGCTAGCGGTGTTCTCGACCGGATGAAGCATCGATCGATCACCATGGAACTCGCGGCCAAGCGCTGCGCGGCCGAGGCCGTGCTGCGCCACGTCGAACCTAGCGGCGACATCATCGTCGGCGCCGCGAACGGCGAGCCGGTCGGGCTCCTGGACGCGCTCGAAGCGAGCTCTGACGCGCTTGAGGGCGTGCGGCTTCACCAGATGATTCCGTTGCGGGGCCGTCAATACATCGACGGCCGGCGGCCAGGTCTGCGCCACGTGTCCTGGTTTCTCTCGCCGCATAGTCGGGCGGCATTTCACCGTGGCGACTGCGACCTCGTGCCCAACTCCTTCAGTGACGTGCCACGTTTGATGCGTCAGACGGTGCGGCCGCGTCTGGTGCTCGCTGCCGTCTCGGCGCCAGATCGACACGGCTACTTCTCTCTCGGGACGAACTCAGAGTATGCAGCGGCGCTGATCGGCGAGGTGCCGTTCTTCGTCGAGGTCAACGCGCAGATGCCGCGGACCTTTGGCGGTAACCAGCTTCATGTCAGCGACGTCGTCGGCTTTTGCGAGAGTGACTATCCGCTGGTGGAGGTTCCGGGGCCGGAGCCGACCGATCGTGACCGGCGGATCGCGGAGCTCGTGGCGGAGCGCATCCCGGACGGCGCCACCCTCCAAGCGGGCATCGGGGCGGTTCCGAATCTCGTGCTCGAGATGCTCTCGGATCACCGCGAGCTCGGCGTTCACACCGAGTTGTTCTCCGATGGGTTCGTCGACCTCGTTGAGGGCGGTGTCGTCACCGGCACGCGCAAGAAGACCCACCGCAACAAGATCGTGACCACGAGTGCGATCGGCACGCAGCGGTTGTATGACTCGTGGCCGACAATCCCGGGGTCGACTTCCATCCGGTGGAGTACACCAACGATCCGCGCATCGTCTCACGCGAGCCGGTGATGGTGGCGATCAACGCGACGATCGAGGTCGACTTCCTCGGCGAGTGCGCGTCCGAGTCACTCGGCAGCGACTACTGGTCCTCGTCCGGCGGCCAGCCCGACTTTGCGCGCGGCGCCGTGATGAGCGAGCACGGTCAGGCGTTCATCGTGCTGCACTCGAGCACCGCACAGGACACGATCTCGCGGATCGTCCCCCAGCTGCATCCGGGGGCCGCGGTGACCACGTTCAAGAACATCGTCGACAAGGTCGTCACCGAGTACGGCGTCGCCGAGTTGCGTGGCAGCTCAATCGCCGAACGGACCCGGCGGCTGATCGCGATCGCCCATCCGAACTTCCGTGACCAGCTGACTGCAGACGCCCGGAAGCTGAAATACCTCAGTGAGTAGTGAGTCCAGCGTGCGAACCGTCGTCAACGCATCGTCCGTTGGCGGCGCCGGCGGCGCACCCCTGCGATCGTGCGCCTGTCGTCGCTCCGAAAAAAAGTTCGCACGATGCCGGCGGGTTGAATAGCTTTGGCACCGTGGACCTCGGGGGCCTGAGGGCATCGCCGATCGGACGACTGGTACCGATCTCTGGAACCGACTGGCGGACCGGTAGCTCGTACGAGTACTTCGCCTATGTTCCAGATCCGTTGCCGGATGTCGTCGTGCTTGCCGACACCACCCGGGCCCTGGTCAACAGCGCATGCGACAAGCTCGCGCGGCTCGACCGCACCATGGTCAGGCTCGGTCATGCTGCGATGGCAGTCGATCCCGTGGCGTCGCACTTCGAGCGCGGCGCGGTGACAGCAGACGCGATCGCGTGGGCTCACGGCGAGCCATTGACGGCGGCGCTCGTCAATGGCCTGCAGGCAGTGCTCGTCCACGGCGCGCGGGGCGACTCAGCCGAGGCCGGGCGACTGCGCCGAGGGGATGTTTTTCTCGGCGCTCAGGCTGACCCGGTTGAGCACTCGCGATTCGTGCCGGCTCCACACGGTGCCCGCCTCGCCGAGGCGTTCGAGGACTGGATTGAGTGGCTGAACCGCGCTGACGCGCAGCTCTCACCCGTGGTGGAGGCCGGCCTCGCGCATTACCAGTTCGAGACGCTTCACCCGTACGCGGACGGAAACGGTCGGATGGGCAGGCTCGCGATCGTGCTATCGCTCATGCGGCGCGGGGTCCTGCGGTATCCGATCCTGGGGGTTTCTCAATGGCTCGCCGCCCACAAGCCTGAGTATCAGAACCGTCTCCTTGACCTCAGTCGCAGCGGCGACTGGGATCCGTGGCTCTCGTTCTTCGCCCGCGCGATCGGGGGCGCGGCCGACGCGACCGCGGGTCGGCTGCCCGAGCTCATTGATGACGTACCGGACGTGACGTGCCCGCAGCATGGGCCGCGTCTCCACAGCACTGCGCGGCGCCGGTACCGGCGCAGTGCGCGTCCGGCGGCCCTGACGGCGTCCGCGCTTGCGGCGTTCGCGCTCGCCGCCTGCGGCGGGTCCAGCAGCTCGAAGACGGCCGGCGTCAAGGGAAAGAGCGAGGTCCTCGCGTCTCCGATCAAGACCGCCGGGTTGAACCCGTTCACCCCGAGCGTGGGGACGGACAAGAGCGGGGTGAAGCCCCCGGCTGCCGCGGCGAGCACGACCGCGGGACCCGCCGGCTACGTCGCGTCGCTGCCCGGCCTGTACGGGGGAACCCGTAACTACAAGACCTGCGACGCCGACAAGCTCGTCACCTTCCTGCGGCAGAACCGGACTAAAGCCGCCGCTTGGGCGTCGACGCTCGGGATCTCGACCGCCAAAATCCCCCAGTACGTGTCGGGACTCACTCCGGTGCTGCTACGCACCGATACCCGTGTCACGAACCACGGCTACCTGAACGGCGTCGCCGACCCGATTCAATCCGTGCTCGAAGCTGGAACGGCAGTGTTCGTGAACAGATACGGCGAGCCGGTCGTGAAGTGCTACTGCGGCAACCCATTGACACGGCCACAGCTTCTCTCGGCCCCCGTCTACACCGGCCCGCTCTGGGTCAGCTTCACCACGATCAACATCACGATCATCCAGCCGTCGCCGAGGATCATCAACACGTACACGCTCTATGACCCGAACACCGGGACCGAGTTCACGCGCACCGCCGGACACAACGGTCACGACGGCCCGTACATCAACGGTGGGCCAACCAAGAATCCATCCTCAGGCGGGGCCACGACGCCGTCGCCGCAGACCTCAACCGGAACCTCGACCACTCCCCCGCCCCCGACAACCACCCAGCCAGCCGAGAACCCGTCGGTGTCGCTCTCACCGAACCCGGTCGTCGCGGGAGGCACGGTCACCCTGACCGGGAGCGGCTTCCTCCCTGACAAGTCGCTGGCGATCACGGTAGCCCGTCCCGACGGCGGAACGGACCAGTTCTCGGCCGCCAGCGACGCCCAGGGCAACGTCACGTACACGTTCCCCAACGCCGGCGGCTCGGCAACCGGGACCTACCAGGTGACAGTGACCGACACCGAAACCAACGCGAGCACATCGGCCTCGATCGACGTCGTGCCGCCGACGACCAGCACGTCCGCCGGCACGACCACCCAGTAACCGACTGGTTGAGCCGGGCCGCGCGTTCCGCCACGGCTCGGCTCGCGCGGTCATGTCGTCGGCAGTGACACGGTGAGATTCGAGATGGCGATCGTGAACGAGCCGTTGCTCGCCCGGTAATAGGGCGCGTCCCGGCCGAGAAGCTGGAGCTTCACCGTGTCGCCGGCCGCGAAGCGGTAGCCGTTGCCGTGAAGCTGGAACGTGATCTGTCCCTGTTGGTTGTCGGTCAGCCGGTAGGCGCCGTGCGTGATCAGCCGCTGCGTGCCATCCGGCAGCACGTCCCACAGCCGCCCGACGAGCTCGCCGAACAGCCCGGTCGTATTGACGGTTGCCGTGATCGTCGGCAGTCCCATCAGCGTGAAGCCCGGGCTCGTCATCGTGTACTGCGCCGTGCCCGGCTCGCTCTCGGCGGTGACGGTCTTGCAGGCATCACTCGTGCCCGCGATCGGGTCGAACGCCGCGGCGACCGTGGGATCGCCGCCGCCGGATACGACGGTCTGCGCTGCGCCGGAGCCGAAGCGCTGCGTGCCTGGGTGCAGCCCGGTCCAGCTCGCAGCCGTGAACGGTCCGTCGGCCGGCGCGCTCTGAGGGCACGTCTGCGTGTAGGCGGTAACGCTCCCGGATGCGGGCGGCGAGCCGGCGCCGCGCAGCATGGCGTTGAAGAAGCTCGACGCCTGGTCATTGAAGGCTTGGTCGGTATTGACCTTGTTCGAGCCGCGGCTGTGGCCGAGGTCTCCGAACTGCAGCGCCGCGTAGCCGCCGGAGGCCCGCGTCGCGTTGTAGACGCGCAGCGACTGTGACGGCGGGAACAGGTCATCGGTCCAACCGCTCTGGAGCAGCACCGGTGCCGGCGTTCCCGCGAGGCCGTAGCCCTGGTGGTAGGTGTAGATCTGGTCGGCTACAGCCTGCGCATCGGCGCCGTAGGGCTCGCCCGCGTTGACGATGCCGAACCATGTCGTCACCTCGGCCTGTGGGTCCGCGCCCGCGGGCGCGATGTAACCGCTCGCCTGGCCGTCGGCATACAGGCCGCTGACATAGCTCTGGATCTCGACGCCGATCGGGTTGCGGCTCTGGCTCGCGGAAGCGATCTGCGTATCCAGGAACCGCCCGTTCGGGAGGAGCGCGTCGACCAGGTCCGACCACGGCCAGCGCGGGTACGCCGCCTTGATCTGAAGTGGCTGGCCGGTTGGGCTCGTCCACGCGGTAAAGCTGCCGTCCGATAGGCGCACCCGATTCTTCAGGTACGCGAGCTCGATGCTCTGGCCACCGCCGTACGAGATCCCAGTGACCCCGATCGCGTTGCGATTCGTGATCTTCTGGTCGACGAGGAGCCCGAGCAGGTATTGCGTGTCGCGAGCCTCGTAGCGCTGGTCCGCGAGATGGATCCAGCCCTTCGCACAGTCAGCCGTGCGCGAGCTCGGTGATCCGCACGAGTTTCCAAATCCGCGCGCGGTGTAGTTGACCACCGCGTAGCCCCGCTGCGCGTAGTAGACGTTGTTGTAGTGGTAGGTCTCGTTGCCGTCGCCGCTCGGACTGTTCGACTCAAACGACGTCTTGTCGCCGCCCCAGCCGTGCAGCATCACGATCGTCGGGAACGGCCCGTTCCCGGTGGGCGGAAGCGTGACGTCGACATCGAGCGGAACGCCGTCGAAAGACGGGACCCGCTGGGCCAGAGTGCCCGTCGGGCAGTAGCGCACACCGTTCTGGGCCGTGCACGCATGGCCGAACGGCGCCGGCGGTGCCGCGGCGGCTGCCCCACCCGGCGCCAGCGCGGCGACACCGGCGATCATCGCGGTGGCGGTGCGCAGTCGCCACACGGTCCTAGACCAGACCATCTCTCAGCCTCCCTGTCGTTCCTTCTGCCTCGCCCCATTTACCCAAATCGGGCGGATTGGCGCGCCGGTTCGGAAGGGACCTGCCGACGGGGCGAACGGCCATCGCGTTCGAACCGCGGCGCGGAGACCTCGGCGCCTCTCAACAAGCAGCGGCTCGGGATGTTGCCGCGGTCCGGTCTTGGGGCCACATCCTGAACTGGCAGCCGAGCTCGGATCGCAGCGCGCGGCGCGGTGGTCGGTTCATCATGGCGGTGGCGGCGATCCTCGCCCTGCAACTTGCTGGCGCCGAACTCGCCGGTGCCGGCGCGCGGCCGCGGGCGCCACTGCCGGCGGGCTCGCTGGCGTCCGTATCGTGTGTGGCTGGAGGGTGGTGCGCCGCGGTCGGGAGCTATGAACCGAGCGGGTCCCAGCTACCGCTGATCGAGCACCGGACCGAGGGAAGATGGGCGCAGGATGCGGCTCCGCGGAGTACGGACCCCAGCCACCTCGACGCCGTATCGTGCACATCGCGACGCGCATGCGTCGCCATCGGTGAGGAGTTGGTCGACAACGGCGACTGCCAGATCACGTTCTGCGGGGAACGCGCGTTCGCGGCGCGATGGAACGGGAAGCGCTGGACACGTGGAACGGTGCCGGTACCGCCCCTCAGGTCTGATCGTGAGCCGTGCCGGGCACCCTCGTAGCGCTCAGTCGTGCGACGCACGCCGGCGTCGTCCATCGCCTCGTCCAGCGCCCGAATGTCTTCCAGAGTCATGCTTGGGTCCTGATCGGCGTGACCCCAGTAGACCTCCGCGCGGACACGCGGCGCGAGCAGGTGGGCGCCGTCCTCCCCGTCGGTGACCATCCGGCCGGCGTGAAAGGCGCCGACCGCTGCGACCGGCCGGGGGTGTGAGGCGGCCATCATCCAGCCGAACCACGCGCCGAAGCAGTAACCGGTCACCCCGACCGGACCCGCGGCGAGCTCCCCGAGCCTGTCCAGACACGCGCTACTGTCCGCGGCAACCGTCACGGGTGTGAGCGCGCCCACCAGCGGACCGAGCGTTCGAAAGAACCGGGCACGAGAGTCAGGATCGCGAACGTCTTGCATCTCCCACAGCGGAGCCCGCCCGGCCCGGAAAAACACATTGGGAGCAAGCACGACGTAGCCCCGAGCGGCGATCCGATCGGCCACCTCCTCAATCCGCGGCCGCGCGCGGGAGCCCGGCGTCTGGGGTCGTTGTGTTTGCTGGCTCCCTCTTCACGCGCATCGGCTTCGGGCGGTCCCCCTGTCCGGCTACGCGACTCTGATCTTCAGATTGACTCTGGTCGCGTGGCCGTCAGCTTCGGTGACGGTGCAGCGAACCCTCAGTTTCAATGCTCGCTTGCGCCGGTGATGGCGGTTGTAATTGCCAATCCGGCGCAGTTGGGCGACGAGCTTCTGTTGCGCGATAAGCGCTGGTGAGGCGATAGAGACGGACACGGTCTGGCCCGGACGGCGCAGGGTGATGGTGAGCGCGCCGCCTGTGAGGCTCACTGCGCGCCTGGCGACGCTGGCGTGGACGCCGCGGGTGAGGATGATCCGTTGTTTTGCGAAGCGCAGGCCGCGCGGGAGGCGCAGCGTGATCGAGCGGATCGGCGCCGCGCTGCGACCATGATCGAGCGTCAGGCGGAGTCTGGGCTTGCCAGAGACAGCGCTGGTCAGTGAGGCGTTGCGAGCGGAGGGGGCTCCGGGCTGGACCGGTTCGGGTTGGGCGGTGAACAGATCGAGTTCTCCTTCGCCGCCTGTGACGATCGTCCGTCCGTCGAGCGCGGGTGGTGAGTCGCCGGCGGGCGTTGCGATGCCGACAGGCGTGCTGGGGCCGGCGATCGTGCCCTTCTACCCGCCGCGTGGGCGGCTGAACGCGTTGAGCGTCGCGGTGCACGTCACAAAGATCTGGCAGCTCTGATCGCTCTGGGGGATTTCGAGTGCCGCGATCTCCCCCCGGGAGGCAGCAAGGACTCCGTCAACCGCGTCGCTGCATGTTGCTGCGGCCTTCAGCGTGGCCGCTGGCCGGATCGTCCCGGACCATCCGCTCGCGGGCTCATTGAAGACGACCGGGGCGATCGCGCAATTCGGTGTGCTCACTGCCGCAGCGACGCTGGATCCCAGGACCGCGACCGTCTGCACCGCGCTCGTCGACGGCGCTCCCGTCAGCAGGGTTGCGCTCGGCTTGACAGTGCCGGTCCACCCGGACGCGGGCTCGGCGAATACGGAGGCGCGACCCGAACAGGCGGCCGCGATCGTCGGCCCGTCGATCGCCACTGCGCCCTGCGCGTCAAAGCAGGGGTACGTGGCGCCCGGGACGGTCAGCTTCGCGCTCTCGTGGATGGTGCCCGACCAGCCGCCGGGAGGCTTGATGAAGACATAGCCTGCCGGATTCCCGGGGCTCCCATCGACGCTTCCAAGGGCGCCGATCACGATCGTGTCACCAGAGATCGCCAGCGACCGCAGGTCACGGATCCCGGGATCGGTCAATGTCAGCTGCGCGCTCTCATGCAGCGTCCCAGACCATCCCCCGGCCGGCTTGGTGAACACATACAGCGCCACTCCCCGTCTCGCGCGGCGGCCCGCAACGATCGTGTCGCCCGAGATCGCCACCGTACTTCCCAGCTCATCGCTGCCCTGACCGTCGGATGCCACGAGCCTGGCCTTCTCGATCTCGGTCGACCATCCCCCGGCCGGTTCGGTGAACACGTAAACGGCACCCTGTCTCTGGTTTGAGCCGACCGTCGCCCATGGCGCTCCGCCAACCGCCACCCCGGCCGAGACGCCGGATGAGCTGAACAGGACCGCGCCACCGGGGACGCTCGCGCTATCGGAGGCCACTAGCCGAGCGGTCAGGACCAGCGGATCCGCGCGCAACGAAGCCGCCGTGGCGTCAGGCACCCACCGCAACATCGCGCCGACGGCACCCACCGTGACGAACGCGACCAGCAGCACCGCCGCGCGTCGAGACAGCGTCCCCAACCTAACCCCGCCGGATTCTCGGTGCCGGCAATGTCCCGGCACGCTCGATCGCAACAGCCTTGTCGTTTCGCATGGCACCTCCTCAGTCGTTAACGCACCGACCGACGCCATGTTTCCGGGCACATGCCCTCGAGATGTCCAAGCGGCCAGTCAGCGGGCGACGCGCACGGACAATCAAGCGGCCTCATGCGCCTCACCCAACCCGTCCTACGCCTCACCCTCGGGCGCCGGTTCGCCGACCACTGCACCACCCTCAAGCAAGTGCTCCGAGGGCACCGCGCCAACGACGTGATCGCTCGCGCCTTCGCGGTGATCCGGACCGGGGCGGAAAGCTCGCAAGACGTGCCGATGGCGACGAGTTGATCTGAGCCGACGTTGGTCAAGGCACCAGATAAGGGATCGGCCGCGTTGGATCAATGCCGACGGAGCGTGACGGTCTCGTGGGCCGTTTGGCGGCTCGAGCCGGGACGTCCGGCACGCTCCGTCGGCGCAACTTCACGCCGCGAGGATCCCTTCGGCCACCTCGCCCTCGCTCTGCCGCTGGTGCCTGGCGGCACGGATTCCGGGGACCAGGAGCGCGACCACCGCGCCGACGGCGAGGATGGCTGCGCCGACCGGCAGCGCAGCGGTGAGACCGGCGGTGTAGACGTGCGGCGAGGCATACGGGCCGTGGGCGCTGAACACGGACGCCAGGACTGCAACCCCGAAGACGCCACCGAGCTCACGTATCGCGTTCGTCGCCCCAGATGCCTGACCCGCTTCCGCCGGCCGCACGGATCCGAGGGCCGCGTTGGCCGCCGGCGCGAACACGAGCGCCATCCCGGTGCCCGCCAGGATGAACGGCACGATCAGCGAGGAGCAGGCGATGTCGGGGGTGAAGACCGCTGCCATCCAGGCGATCGCGATCGTCTGCAGGACGAGGCCGATGAACATCAGCGGCCGGGTCCCGACGCGGTCACTCAGCGTTCCGGCAATTGGAGCAACGATCATCGGCATCGCCGTCCACGGAAGGGTGCGCAACCCGGCCTGCACCGGCGAGTATCCCTGAACGGTCTGGAAGAACTGCGCCAGCAGGAAGATCGCCCCGAACACGCCGAAGAACATCGCGAATGAGAGCACGTTCGTGGCGGCGAACTGGCGTGAGCGGAAGAACCGCATCGGGAGCATCGGGTCCGCTGCGCCGAGCTCCCACGCCACGAATGCGATCACGAACCCGATCCGGAAGGCAAACGAAGCGAGGATCGTCGGAGCACAGCCTGATGCCGAGAGCGCTTGAGGCCCAAGCGTTGGCCGGTCTCGGCTCGACGACATTTTCGCCGCGAATGCGAACGCCGGCTCGGCGGTGGCCCGGACGAGCGCTACGGCGAGCTCGCATTGGTCCGATCAGCGTCGGAACCGGGGCGGTCTGGAATACGCTTGCCGCACTCTCGATAGAACGGAGCCTGAGATGTTCGGACATGGCTGGGAGCGGGCGGAGGCGACGATCGTGGAGGCGGAGTTCGTTCCGATCCACAAGGGCGACCGTCACAAACACAACGTGTACGTCGTCGAAGTGCACCCAGCCGGGCAGGGCCCGTTTCGTGCGAAGCTGGCGCAGCCGGAGACGGGGCAGTTCGCGTTCCCCGAGCGGGGTCAGGTGATCGGCGTGAGGTGTCAGCCGAAGTCGCAGAAGGCGAAGTGGGATCACTCCGATCCGCGCTCGTTTAACACCGGCCGGGTCGACGACGCGCAGGCGAGGCTCGACGCGGCGTTACATGCCCCTTCGGGCTCGCCGCCAGAACAAGCCGGGTAGAGCGAAGACAGCCTCACTCAGGGTCCGGGCTTCCTTCCCTCAGCACCGCAGCAAATCTCGGTAACGCCGAACATGTCTCTCTCCGCGCGGGAGCGCACGCACGCTGGCGATCGCTTTGCGGTTGAGACGGCGCCCATATTGCACGAGCACTTCGGCGACGAGGGAGCCGTCCGCGGCGGCGGTCTGGGCCTGCGGCCGCCCGTGGCCGAGCGCACGCGTTGACTCCTGCGCAATGAATGCTGTGGACGTGCCGCGATACGAGGCGGCCGGGTTAGTTAGGCCTGTTGCAGCCACCCCGGCGCGACGACCACTTCACACGGCGAGCGGCGACCGATCGAGGGCGAGCGCACGTTCGCACACGTGGGAACCCGTAGAACCCGCACACCCGAGCGCGAGGTCCGCTGGTGGGGCCCACTAGGCGCGCGCGAGCGAGAGCTCAGTCTGGCTGGTGCGGCGGCGGTGCTCCTCGAGGACCACGTCTGCCAAGGCCTGTAACTCGCGCGTCGCCATTTCGGTAACGATCTCCTCTGGGATCGCTTCGCCGGTGCGGCGATGCTGCTCCTCGAGCACGGTCCCGGTCAGCGCCTGCAGCTCGGGGGCCGGCAGCTCCGAGACGATCGCCTCGGGCGCATCCTGGAGCTCCCGCAGCGCTTCAGCGCCGACGCCATCGCGGAAATGGCGCGCAACCAGCGCCGCTGTCAGGCAGCCGGACAGGCTGACGAAGTTGCCCGCGGCGAGCACAAGCGCGTGGTAGCCGACGGCGTTTACGAACAGCAACGAGGCGGAGCAGGTCGCGGCGAGGGTCCAGCCGAGCGGCGACTGACCTTTGGAGGAGCCTGCTCTGAGCATCGTCACCAGCTGCGGGATGATGCCCGTGATGTTCACCGCGGCGGCGAGGACGGACACCACCACGACGATGTGGCGCAGCGGGAGCGAGGCGGTGAGATGCGAGAGTCCGAGTACGAGGGTGGCGTGGGTCATTGAACCGCACGGTGCGCCGAGTTCGAAGTGTTGTACGGAGCGCTTGGCGGCGGGGCTCCTGGCAGGCGATTCGGGCGCCGCGACCTGCTCCTACTGCTGTACTCGGCACGATCCCCGACACCTTGCGGCCGACTCCCCCCAGATCGCCGATGTGCCCGTGTCGCTAACCGCGAGCTAACAGCAGGCTACGGCGAGCTCGATCTTTCGCCGAGCAGCCGTTGAGAAACGCTTTGACAAGGTCAGCGACCGGTTTCATTGCGCGGGCACCCCGCCCGGCACGATCGGTAACGCGCTCCTCACACACTGGCGCGACCGCTTGCCCGTCGTGGGAGTCACGCGGCTCCCCGATGCGCGACGCCCGGACCCACGCGTGTGAGCGTCGATCCGACCGTCGCCGCGACGATCGCTCTTGCTCTCACGCCGGCGTCCGGCTCGACGATGCCTCTGGCGATGGACCACTCGCCGCCGCGTCGGTCCGTGTGCAGTCACCCCGCCGGGTCCGCCCGACGAACCCTTGTGTCGCCAACGCGATCGTGCGCGAATTGGTCGCCGGGAGGGCGAATGCGATCGTCAGCCGCAGCCGCGCTGTCGGCGCAACTCGCGACTCCGGGCGAGGCCCCCTGGATCGCGGCAGGAGCAAGCAGGGACGATCGTGTGTTTGGCCGGCGGGCTCGGATGCGTACCCGGCGGCAGGCCGGAGCTGGAGGTCGGCCGTAAGCCGCGACCGATGAGTTTCTCGGTGCACGGCTGTCGATGTCCTGAGAACCGACCAACACGACGCGCGGCGATGAGTAACCGCTTGCAGACGGGATGCCCGACGATGGCTGACATCGTGCTCCAGCATGCACGGCGATCGCGCGCTTGGACGGCATCGTCGCCGAGGCCTACCCGCCAGCCGCCAACACGCCGAGGACAGAAACCCGAATGACGACACCCCGCACAGAGCTCGACACCCGCTTCAGCGATCCAGCAGCACAGCCCACCAGTTGGGAGGACACGCTCGAGGCGATCAAGCAGGCCGAAATCTTCTGGATCTCGACCGTCCGCACAGACGGCCGGCCGCACGTCACTCCGCTCGTCGCCGTCTGGCTCGACGACGCGCTGCACTTCTCCACAGGCCCGGACGAGCAGAAGGCACGCAACCTCGCGAGCAATCCGCGCGTCGCGCTGACCACGGGCGCTAACGACTGGCAGAGAGGCCTCGACGTGGTCGTCGAGGGCGAGGCCACCCGAGTCACCGACGCACAGCAACTCGACCGGCTCGCAGCAGCCTGGGCACAAAAGTGGGACGGGCGATGGCAATACGAGGTCAATCCGGATGGCTTTCGACACGACGTCGGGACCGCGCTCGTGTTCGCCGTCCGCCCAGCGAAAGTCCTTGCCTTCACCAAGGGCGGCTTCAGCCACACACGACATCGCTTCTGAGACGCCGACGCCTACACGACGCACGAGCCGGCGAGCACGGGACATGCGACCGCACTGGGTCGCTCCGACGTCGTGGCGACGTGGATCGCGGGAAAAGCTGTACTAATTGACGACCGTGACGCCGGGACAGACGGTCGCGTTCGGCTCGTTGAAGATGAACGTGCCGGGCGCTGGGCACCGGGCGAAGTTCGCGCCGGCGCTGATCACGAACAGCTGGCGATCGCCGGGGTCGGTGACCGGGCAGGGGTACACCAGGTCCTTGTTCTCGAACCCCATCGTCCCGCACTCGCTGCCGGACTGCCAGCCAACGAAGTAGGAGCCTGCATCCGGCTTCGCCGTCAGCGAAACAGTGGTCCCGCCGGCGACCTTGTACTCATAGGTCGCGTCGTCGCTCTTGGTGAACGTATGCCCGGGTGGAGAGGCGGTCACGCTGCCCGTGCCTCCCGCGCCCTCGGTGATGAAGGTGACCGTCAGGTCGACTGTGACGGCTCCGCCGTTGGGCGACTGCTCGATCACCTGGCCGGCATCCCCGGCGAATTCGGAGGTCAGGTTGTCGAACACGCCCTCCAGTTGGCCGAACGTCCTGCCCGCCCCGGTCACCGTCTTGGTCGCCACCACCTGCCCGGTGACCAGGTTCTTGAGGTTCAGCGTCATTGTCACCTGTCCGTTGCGCGACTGGCTGCCGTCGCCCGTGATCTCGTACGTCGCCTTCAGCGGGTTGTAGTTGACGGGCGTTGCCAGCCGGCCGTCGTCGGACAGCTGCTGCTCCCGCTTGGCGGCTGCCACGACCTGACCGCTCGTGTCGACGAACGTGATGCCGCGGTTCGTGAGCGGGTTGAACAGGTCACGCAGCACCAGCGCGTCGACGTTCGCCCGACCGAGCGTCACCTTCCCGATCGTCACCACCGGGCGCGCAGCGGCGATCCGGGCGGCGGCGTTCCTCGCGGCCCGCCTCACGACGGCCAGACCGCGGACACGGTTGCTCGAACCGCCGTTGGCGTGGATCTTCGAGAACACCACGAGGTACGCCCCGGCCGGCACATGCAACCGGTAGCGCCCGCGGGCGGTCACAAGCCCGACGGCCGCGATCCTGCCGCTGTCGACGTTGACCGCGCGCACCGTCGAAAGGGCAGTCCGAGCGCTCGGGGCCGCGCGCGCGACTCCCGTCATCAGGCTCCCGAGCGCCATGGCCAGCGCACAGACGGTGCCCGCGATCATTCGCGGCCTCATCTGTACGGCACCCTCACGCCCCGACGACCGACCATCTCAAGCAAAATTATCCCTTGGTCTGCGCCCGTTGGTGTCAACGACCCGCGGTGCGACAGCCTGCCCTTCGCTAGCAGGCATCAACCCCGCCCACCGCGGAGGCCGCCGCCGCCATGAGCCAGGGACCCAGGACGTCGGCGCAACCTACGCGACGACTTCATTCCTCAAGAGCGATCGTACCGACGTGCTCCGAGCTGACGAGCCCTACGGCGACGACGGGCTCGTGCGCTGGAGACGGCGCCGCGGGACGACGCGCCGGCGACTGGCCCGTCGCCATTGCAATACCAGCGGTGAGCCCGGCTCCACGGCAGATGCGATCGTCAGCCCGGACGGCCGTCGGCGACGAATGCAGCCCCGTGAGGGTCCATACGGACCTGCTGTTGGACTGCGCCTATAGCGGCCACGACGGGCTCATCTCTCCCTCTGCATGCACACTGCTGAGCCGTGGGCACGGTCCCATGTTGGATCCGCGGGAGCTCAGGCCGCGTAGCTGGTGTGCCGGAAGCTTGTCGCGCGACTCGATACCGGCAAACCACGAGCCCAACGCGCTAAGGCCTTCGAGCAGTTGCGGCGCCTTCTCGCGGCAGTTGGAGACCTGCGGCGCGAGGTACAGGTCAGCGAGTGTGAGCCTCTCGCCGACGAGAAATTCGCCGTCGTCGGCCATCGGCTCGATCCGCTCGAGCACCGTTCGCGCCGTCCCCAGCTCCTGATCGGTTGGCTCGCGGTCGCGGGGAATCCCGCGTACGACGTCACGAAAGACATAGTCGCCGCAGATGCTCATCCACGTGCGCATACGAGCGCGCGCGGCCGCGTCAGCCGGCTGTAGCGCCGGTCCCGGCAGCGTCTCATCGAGATAGCCCATCACCGCCAGGCCCTCGGGGATCAGCAGTCCGTCGGCCTCGAGCACCGGCATCCGGGCGAACGGATGCATCGCAAAATGCTCAGCGCCGCCGCGGGCGACCGGCACCAGCTCATACTCGGCACCCTTCTCCAAGCAGGTCATGCACGCCGTGCGAGTCCAGGTCGAAATGAGATAGCCGTGGATACGGACCACGCGGCACATCATCCATCATCAACCATCCGCGTGGATGCCTCCGCCCGCAGGAACCACAGCCGCGGCGGCCCACGAGCGCCAGCGACTCCTCTCGTGACGAAGCGGACGCCGAGCGTAGGCGACTGACAAGACCGCGTCGTCGCCATTGCGCTCGTAAGGTCGGCTGACGCTCGAGAGGCGAAAGCGCTCGTCCAACGTCCGCGGCTCGCGACCAATCGCCTCGCGACCGCTTCCGATTGTCAGGGTCCCCACGCGCCGCGAGGTGGCCGTGCCTATGGCGACGTCTAACTCGCGCCAAAGCGGTGCGCTGTCGGATCGATCGGGCTGCGGGGAGATCTGGTCTGGCGCGCACGGTGCTTGAGTCCGGGCCAGCGTGGTCTTTCGGAGGCGTCGGGACTCACTCCACGGTGGACCCGCCCGTCGGAGGCGCTCGATGCTCCCGGAAGGTCCGGTGAGGGCCGCAGCGCTGTGCCGCGGCCCTACCCGGTTCCTCTAGACGGCGGCTGCGGCTGATCGCAGCGCCTTGACGTCGTCGGCGGTCTTGGCGCTTCCGCCGACCGCCCACTCGCCGCTAGGGGTCTCGGTGATTGCGGTGTGGGTGAGCGGGCGCAGTGCCTCGCCTTCGACGGCGATCACGGCCTCGGAGACACGCTCGACGAGCTCGCGCTTCTCCTCAGCGGTGAACACACCCTCGATCACCTTGATGTCGATAAACGGCATGAGTCGCTCCTCTGATGTTGTGGGTTGAGTGACGTTTCGGCGAGATCCTCACGGCGCAGTGTCCGCGGGCTCCTGCCAGCTGCGAGAGTGTTCCCCAGCGCTCTTTGCCCGGGCTTAGTCCGCCCTTAGCACGCCTCCACGCGCAGCCCCCAGCGTCTCTCGCGCTGGACGAGCAGTCAGCTGCCCGCGTCGGGCTGACCCGCCTCGTCGCACTTCGTGTCACCCATGTGCGCGCTCGGCGGGCACCACCTCTTGCACCCCCCGCTTCAGGTGTGAGCGGTCATCGGCCCAACGATCCCTTTCGCCGTCCGGCCGGCGAGCCGGCGCAACACTCTCAACGCGAGGGTCCAGACAATCGGATTTCGCGCAAGCAGCCGCCAGCAACGTGGCCGATGCTGGTCCCAGCAGCGCGTGCATGCCTACGCAAGGGCCACCGGCGCGCCTGTCCTTGTCGTCGAGGCGCGATGACGTCCTCCCGGCGCCGCCCGGCTCCCGCTCGCGTAGCGATGCGGTCGCCGACGGCCCTCGAGCACGACATCGAGACCGCCTTCGACGAGGTCGCTGCGTCCGGTGGTCAGGACACAGAACGAGTTCTCATCGAGGTTCTTCGCCTTGCGCTCGTCCGGACCGGTGGTACCAGATGGACTCACCGTGCCACACGGGGCTCAGCGGCGTGACGTGCGGCCTGCCGTCGGGGCGGACCGTCGAAAGCCAGAATGTGTCGGCGTCCATGACGTGTTCAAGCCCCACCGCCCACCCGTCGGCGTTGCGTCGGGATGGCGGAAGCCATGGATCTCGGCGGTCACGAGCACGTTGACGTTCATCTGCTCAGGCCTGACGTGGGTGGGCTGCAGCGCGATGTCGCGGCTGTTTTGGCCCAGAGCGAGCAGCGCGGTCGGCCCATGGTCGACTCGTGGTTCGAAGCGATGGCGGAACCAGAGGCGGTCGAGGAGGTAATGCGATCGTGCAGCCGGCGACTTCGGTTCTGGTGCTCGCGCAAGAGGGAGTCTTCCGTCAGGTCGCCCAGCGCGGTGCTGCGCTAGTCAGTATGGATGCGGCGGAGTTGGGGCTGGCCCTCGGCGTTCGCAGGGTCGCGGGTTAGCCTCGCGGTTGTTCGATGACCGCTGCGGCCAGTGCCGCATACGAAGGAGGACCAGCCATGCCGGACGTTAGCTCGACTGCCCCTGCTCGGGTGAGGACGTGGGTCGCGATCGATCAGCACAAGCTGTCGCTGGTGGCCGGGATTCTGCCGGCGAGCGGCGGGACGCCCGAGGTGGTTCGCTTGGAGAACACCGAGCGTGCGATCCGTCGGTTGGTGGAGAAGCGCGGCGGGCCCGGGGGGCTGGCCGTCGCCTATGAGGCGGGTCCGGGCGGCTATGACCTCTTCAGGCTGCTCTCGAGGGTCGGCGTGGCGTGTGACGTGATCGCACCGTCGTTGATCCCGGTCCGGGCGGGTGACCGCGTGAAGACCGATCGCTGTGATGCGAAGAAGCTGGTGCGGCTCTACCGAGCCGGGGAGCTGGTATTCGTGCAGCCACCCTCGCCGGGGCAGGAGGGACTGCGTGACCTGGTGCGCTGCCGCGATGATCTGCGACGCGCACGGACCGCGGCGCGGCATCGCATCACCAAGCAGCTGCTGCGTCACGGTCACAACTATCGAGACGGGAAGAGCTGGACGCTGCGCCACCGGGCGTGGATCGCCGCTCAGCGCCTCGCTGATCCGCTCGCGCACGCGGCGCTTGAGCACATGCTCGGGCATCTCACGACGTTGGACGCGCAGATCGCCGCGGTCGACGGGCAACTGGAGCGGGTCGCGGGCAGCGAGCCGTGGGCGCGACCGGTCTCCTGGCTGTGCTCGTTTCGCGGGATCGCGACCCGCTCCGCGCTCGGGACTGTTGGCGGAGATCGGCGACTTTCGCCGGTTCTCCTCGCCGCGTGAGCTGATGAGCTATCTCGGCCTGACTCCGTCGAGTATTCCTCCGGTGCCCAGCAGCACCGCGGGCACATCACCAAGGCCGGGAACACCCACGCCCGCCGGCTGCTGATCGAGGCGGCCTGGCACTACCAGCATCGCCCGCGCCAGTCCGCCCGCGCCGCCCAGCTCGCCGGCGAGGTCCCGCCCGAGATCACCGCTCGCGCCTGGAACGCGCAGACCCGACTGTTCCTGCGCCACCGCGCCCTGACCGAGAACGGGAAACGCTCGACCGTCGCGACGACCGCGGTTGCGCGCGAGCTCGTCGGGTTCATCTGGGCCGCGATGATCGGCGCCCCGTTGCGCGAACCACAAACCGAGGCGCGCCGCTGCCTGAACCCGAACAGCCGACATCTGCTGGGGTGGGGCGGTCAGCGCGACCCACCTGAGAATCCTCGAATAGCGTCTATGCGATCTCGACTCGCGAATCTAGTGCGAGGCAGCTCACGACCGGACACTGTCCTGCGGTCCCGACCCGCGCATCCGGATGAAAACGTCAAGGGCTGGGTGCAAGAATCTCCTTCGGCGCGGGTGACCCCGAACGAGAAGAGCAGGCATCTGGGGACTGTGGAGCCTGCCGCGCATCGTTTGCCGCTTTGACGGCCTCAATAGTCGTGTCCCCGCTGGCGGCACCCGCGCCTCTGTTCCGGCGGGCTTTGAACGCGACGTAGTTCTGGTAGTTGCGCTCAGCTTCCTGGAGGAACCGCTGCTCGAGCGTCCTGCGCTTGGTCTCGCCGGCGAGACTGATCCTCGGGCCGGTGTCCCCGGCCTTGCGCTGCAACGCGCGGAGCTTACGCTGCGTGATCGTCGGCGCAGCGAACGCGTAGTCCTCGTCCTTGCTCAGCAGATGCCACGTCAGGACCGTGAGCTTCCGTGCGGTCGCGCAGAGCGCGATCTGCTTGCCGCGCCGCGCGGCGATCCGGGCGTGGAACGCGTGCAACGGGCCCGGGGTGCGGATCGCGGTGTGCGCCGCCTCAACGAGCAGCCCGCGCGCGTGCGCCTGCCCCTCGCGGGAGATGTGCCCGTGGCGGGCCTTCTTCTCGCCGGACTGCCGGACCCGCGGGTCCAGCCCGAGGTACCCGACGAGGTGCCGCGCGCTGGGGAACCGGGTCACATCGCCGATCACGGCCACGAGCGCGAGCGCGGTGATCGCACCGACACCCGGGATCGTCATCAGCCTACGCACGTCCGCTCTGGCCAGGGCCTGCTCGGCGAGCTGACGTTCGGAGAGCTCGATCTCGACGTCGAGCGCGTCATGCAGCCGCAGGTTGCTCTCGACCTGCTCACGCTCATGCGCGGGCAGCTGCACCTCCGCAAGCCATTGGCGGCCGCCCTGCCCGAACACATCCGTGAACGGCGCGTCGATCAGGTTGCGAGCCAGCACAGCATGGATCTGGTTACGCAACCGGGTCCGCTGACGCACCAGGCTCGAGCGATGCGCGATCCGTCGCCGCAACGCGCGCGTGAGCTCGTCCGGCGCCCACACCTCGGGCAAGAAGTCCGCCGCGCCGAGCTGAGCGAGCACCTTCGCGTCGATCTGGGGTGAAATGCTCGTTGAGTCGCGCGTGTGTTGGGGGATTTTGGCGTGCGCAAGCCGCTCGCGGCGAAGCCGAGTTGGACCTGCTCGGGTTTGATGACGGCTATGCGGAGATCGCTGGGGCTGCCTCGAGGGTGACTGCGTAGCCGAGCTCTTCAAGCTGGGCGACGAGGCGGCGGGCTTGCCGCTGAGGGTCTTGGCGAGTCTTGAAGTAGTCGTCGCCGAGGTCTTTGAACACTTCGCCGGTGCTCAGCAGATGCCATACCAGCTCGATCAACGAGTGGGCGACGGCGACGGCCGCTTTGTTGGGTCCGCGGCGGCGGGCGATCTGACGGTATTGGGCGCCGAAGTAACTTCCCTTGGTCCGCACGGCAGCTCGCGCGGACTCGATCAACGCGGGTCGCAGCCACTGGTTGCCGGGGATGGTGCTGACGTTGCGGCGCTTGCCAGCCGATTCATGGCTCCCGGGACACACGCCGCTCCAGGAGGCGAGATCGGCGGCGGTCGGGAACCGGGTCATGTCGGCACCGGTCTCGGCAATGATCACGTCGATCGTGAGGCGATCGAAGCCGGGCACCGGCTGCAGCGATGTGTACACCGCCTCGAACGCCGCGGTGCGAGCATCGATCTGCTCGGTCAGCGCAGCGATCGTCTCGTTGAGGAAGTCGATGTGAGCGAGGATGCGACGGCACGCCACGGCGTGGTGGGGGCCGAAGTGGCCGGTCAGCGCGTCGGTCAGCGCCGGGATCTTTGGTCGCATCTTGCCCTTCGCGAGGCCGGCCAGCCTGGTCGGATCCTGCTCGCCGTCGCTAAGCGCTTCGATCATCGCGCGGCCCGACTGGGTCAGGACTCTGGAGGCGACCGACGTGAGCTTGATCCCGGCGTCTTGAAGGACCTTCTCCAGACGTTGCTTCTCAGCCGCCCGCGCCTCGATCTGAGTCTTGCGATAGCGCGTCAGCTCCCGCAGCTCCCGGATCGGCAGGGGCGGCACGAAGCTCGGACGCACCATCCCATGCGCCGCCACATCAGCCAGCCACTCAGCATCGGACAAATCCGTCTTGCGGCCAGGGACCTTCTTGACGTGCCGCGCGTTGCACAACCACACCGTGAAGCGCGACTCCAACGCATACAGGACAGGCTTCCAGTACACGCCGGTGGCCTCCATCGCGACCAGCTCCACCTGCCGATCCGCCAACCACGCCTCCAGCACCTTCAGCCCGGCCGTGGTGGTCGTGAACCGTTCCTTCTCGCGGACTACGCCGCCCCTCGGACCCAGCTGACGAAAACACGCAACGACGCTGTCGCGATGAACATCGAGCCCGGCCACCCGATCATGAATCTGCTGCACTGCGGTCTCCTTCCCGACGATGGCGATGACCGACCCGCCGGGGAGGGACCTGGTAAGAACCGAATCTGGGGTTCGTGCTCGCGGCGACAATCCGAGGTCCCGCGGCCCTGCACCAAACTTGTCACGGGTTCAACTGCGCTCCACTATCGACACGGTGACCGCGCCCGGCGGACCACCGCAAGCATTTCATCGCTTCCTCGGTGGGCCGCAGGCACATGCCAACTTGTCGGTCTTGACCTTCGCCTCCGCGATCGCCCGCGTCTTCATCGGATTGGACACCGTCACCCGGCCGGCATGCTCGGAGAGCAGCTCCGCGATCGCCCACGTCATCGACGTCGACTCCAGCACCACATGATCCTCCGGACCCAGCGACTCCGCGAACGCCCGCAACTGCCCCGTCTCGATCCTGCCCAGCCGCCGCAGCCCGCCGTTCTCGTGGACCGCGATCTCCGCGAAGCGCTTATGCACATCAAGCGCCACCGTTCTCATCACCAACCTCCTCGACGTCGACGACAACGATTCGCGGGGAGGCCGGGCAACACGACACCTACGGATTCGCGCTCGCACGGCGCAACCGGACAAGTCGAAGGGGCGACCAGATATCAGACCGGGCTCAAAGGCCCATATGCGCGGCGGTCTGCCCACAGCCTGCGTTCCCCGCTGCCCCTTGTTCCGGTGACCCGCTACTTCGGCACCGGGGACAACGACCCCTCTTTCATAACCGATATCAGAGTGACCAGTTGTCGTTGCCATCGCGCTGGCCGCCCGACCCCAGCACACCCACCACCACGAACAACAACGACAACAACTCCCACCGTCTACTTGACACGCGCATCCATCTCAGACGCGTCCGGCCCCGGTCCGGGCGCGGTAGCGCTGCAGCGCGTTGCCGACTCGCGAAGCGGCTCGCATTGCCCGGGGAACGATACGGGCGCTGCGCAGCGCGATTCGGTCGAGCGGTGTCTCAAGCGACCTCTCGGCCGGCAGAATCGCGGGCGGATCGGCCGCCGCGAGTGCGTACAGGTGCCAGCTCCCCGGCACACCCTTCAGCGTGTGTACGCCGCGTTCGACGAACGCGAGCCCCGAGCCCGCCACGAGGTCGTGGACGGTGCGAGAGACGAGTACCTCATTGGGCATCGCCATGGCGCTTACGCGTGCGCCGATGTGCACGCTCAATCCGGTGAAGTCACGTCCGGTGCGTTCGAGCTCTCCGGTGTGCACGCCGGCGCGCACCGAGATGCCGAGCTCCTGGGCCGCCTTGCGGATCTGGTCAGCGCAGCGCACTGCGTCAGTCGGACCATCGAAGAGGCTGAACGTGCCGTCACCGGTGACGTTGATGAGCCGACCGCCGCCCTGCTCGACCTCGAGCCGCACGTGCCGTTCGTGTGCGGCGCGGAGCGCCCGGTAGTCGGCGTCGCCGATCCTGGCGAGCAGCTCGGTGGACCCGACGACGTCGGTGAACAGCATCGTCCCGAGGAACCGGTCTGCGTCCGGCGAGTGCCGGGCACCTGTCGCGGCCTCCTCGACATGTAGCCAGACCGCGATCCACGCCTCGCCGATGGCTGCCCCTGCGGGCGTCGGAGGCAGCTGGTGGAAGCTGGCCTGGGGGATCAGCTCGACTGCCCGGCGCACGACGGCCTCCGGTTCCGGGGAGGTCGGCGCGTACAGCACTCGGGTCGGCGACCGGACGGCGCGAAGGACATCGCTGATGTCAAGGCGAACGAACCACTCCCAGTACTGTCGTGCGGTCGCCGGTGTCGCCGAGCAGCGTTCCAGCATCGCCATCAGCCGGCGGTTGTAGCCGGTGCCCTGCACCGGGTCGTACACGTCGATCACAGCACCGCTTCCCCATCGATCCACCGCCGGGCGCCAGCGCGACACGTACTCGGCGGCGTCACCGGCCGACCATCCGTGCAGCCCGGCGTCCGGGGCGAGTGGGCCACAAGCGATCGGCTTGAACAGAACGAGGTTCGCCACCCGCTCAGGCGCTCGCGCCGCGGCGAGCGCGGTCAGGCCGGACGTGGTGAGCACACCGACCAGCGTTGCCGTCCGCATCCCAACCGCGTCCATGACCGCAACGATGTCGTCGGCGTGCTGTTCGAGGGTGGGGACATACCGGATTCGCTCCGAGAGCCCAAAGCCGCGCGGCTGCATGTAGACCGTGCGCGAGAACGAGGCACCCCGCTCGAACACCTCGTGGATGTAAGGGTCGGTCCAGCACAAGTCGAAGTGCTGGGCAGTCTCGCCGACCACCAACACGTCAACCCCTCCCTCGCCCACAACCTGATACGCAAGCTGGGCTCCGTCACGCTCGACGTACTCGGCCTCGGGAGCGTCCATGCAGCAAGGCTAGAGCCAGACGCCCAGGCGATCGCTGACTTCTCCTCGAAGCTCAACGAGATCGCTATGCGCGGGTGGCCCCCGGCGCCCGCTTGGTCGCCGAAGCGAAAGCAAGCTCGAACCGCGGTCCGCAGCAAATGCGATCGTCAGCCGCGACGATCGCTGGCGCATGAATGCAGCCACGTAAGGTCGAACTGGATCCGCTGTTGGATCCCGCCTTTACCGGCCACGCCGGCGCGGTGACCGCTTTCCCTTGCGACTCGGAAGCAACCCGATCGACGCATGAGATCGCCGGGTTCGTTCCGTTGCGGGAGCGACCGAGCGGCGGGGGTGGGCGCTGTCGCATTCGCGAATCGCGGCACCTCATGCCGGAGAGCTCCCCGCACGCGAACTCAGCGGCGAGGCGTCGCGGTCGCGTACCGTCGCTTCGGGCAAACGGCCTCCGTACGGTGCGTGCAGGGGTTTGCTGGACCTCCCCCGGTTTCGTGGAGTCAGGTGGTCTTTGTCGTAGTCGCTGTTGGCAACCGTAGGTTGTCAACAGTTTTTTCGCGCGCGTGCGCGTGTGTGCGGGCGCGCGCGAGGCCGTCGGGATCGCCGGCGGCGTGATCCTCTTCGTACTCGACGGGGGAGCGCATCCCGAGCGTGCTGTGCAGCCTGCTCGGGTTGTAGAACCCCTCGACGTACTCGAAGATCGCCGAGCGCAGCTGAGCGCGGGTCGCCCAGCCCTCGGGCGGCGGGTTGTGCAGGAGCATCTCCTTGGTCAGGGTCGCGAAGAATGTCTCGGCGACCGCGTTGTCAAAGCAGGTTCCGACAGCGCCCATCGATTGGGCGATGCCGGCGTCGTGGCAGGTTTGGCCGAACGTCAGGCCGATGAACTGACCGCCGTGATCGGAGTGATGAATCGCCCCGGCGTCGGGCTTGCGAGCCCCCACGGCCATCGTGAGCGCGTCGATGACAAGCTCTTGGCGCATGTGGCGGTCCATGCTCCAGCCGACGATCCGGCGGCTGAACAGATCCTGCACCGCGGCGAGGTACAGCCACCCCTCGCCGGTCCGGATCTGCTTGATGTCCGCGCACCAGACGCGGTTGGGCTGATCGGGCCGGAAGTCCCGGCCGACCAAGTCAGGGAACGGCTCGACACCGGGCACCCGGACCGTGCAGCCGCGCTTGCGCCGCTGGTGCGCGCCCTCAAGGCCCGCCAGCGCCATCAGCCTGGCCACGCGCTTCTCACCCACGCGGATCCCCTCACGGTGCAGCATCGCGTGCACGCGCGGACTGCCGTACCGGCCACCCGAGGCAGCGTGGATCCGGCGGATCTGCTCGATCAGCCACGCGTCGGCGAGCTCCCGATCCGACGGCGGGCGCGTGCACCACCCCAGTAGCCGGACTCCGAGACGCCGAGCAGCTCACACATCAGGGAGACCGGGTGGGTGCAGTGGGCTCTCTCCGCCGAGATGTGCCGGTAGATGCTCACCGGATCTCGGTCTCCCTCGCGAAGAGAGCCGTGGCGCGCTTGAGGATGTCGCGCTCCTGCTCCAGGCGCTTGACGCGCTTGCGCAGCTCGCGCAGCTCCTCCCGCTCAGCGCTCGTCAGCCCGTCATCCCGCGCTCCGCGATCACGCTCGTCCTGACGCTTCCAGTTGCGAAGCGACTGCGCGGTGATCCCGAGGGACTCCGCGACATCCGGGATCGAGCGACCCTGACGTACTAACTCGAGCGCCTCACGCCGGAACTGCTCCGGGTACGGCGGCCTCGATTTCGGCATTCCAGTCCATCCTTCCAGCAACGCTTTCGTCGCAAGTGCTCAGGACTCCGCAAAATCGGGGGAATTCCATGCAGGAGCTCCGGGCCGTCACGTCTTGAGCAAGCGGCCCGCCGTATCGACCGCAGCTGCTGCTTGGCCTGGCGGAGCGACGCTCTGGCTCAACGCCCGGGTCGCACGCGACCGGGTTGCCGGCTCCCGTCGAGTTCTGAAAGCCTGGCGGATGCAGCGGTGTCACGGTCGTGATGAGAACGTCGGTGGTAGCCCCAAGCGACGGCCAGACGGAATCGCAACTCGCCGCGAGTCTCGTTCGGGGGGAGTGAGCTTCATCCCTAGGGTGGCTATCCGACTTGGTGTCGCGGGCTGATGATGGTCAGGCAACCAACCCGAGCCTGAGGGGCAGCACAGCATGCTCACCATCACCAACAAGATCCGCACCATGGTCGCCGTACGCCGTCAGCGCCGTCGGAGCCGCCCTCGGGGCGACCGGCGTCGCGTCAGCGGCCACCGTCGTGCGCCAGCCCGGCACCGCCACGACGACCGTGTCCGCCTCGCCGACCGTCGTCTCTAAGACGCTCGACCCGAACAAGTTCGGCTCCGCAACCAAGGGGATCACCAACGCAGATTGCGAAAACCTCGCGAGCACTGTCAACAACCTCAACACCGCGGCGGGATACGCCGCCGGTGGCGGCAACAACATCCTCGCGGGCCAGTTGCTTACAAACGCCTACAACGCAGAGCAAACTCTTGACACTCTCTGTTTTCAGATCGACTGAGCCGATCGCCGAACGGGTTCGAACGTCCGCCGAAAGGCCCGCCCCCGGGCGGGCTTTCGCCTTGATCGAGACGCAGCGCCGCCGCTTCACTCCTCCTTCTGCAGGCTGCGACAGCGTGTGGGCGATAGAGCTCGGGGGCGTAATCGTTGCCAGCTCTCAAAGGAGGGAGCCATGTCTTCTGCTCAGCCGTTGCTTGACGCTGCCGACCGACGCCGCTCGCCGGCGACCACGCCCGGGTTCCGCGCTGGGATAGCCCCGCGCAACAAGGGCCAGCGTTACCCTGCCGACCCGCCGACCGTAGATGAGATCGTCGCGGTCATGCGCCAAGCCGGCCAGGATCGCCACGGCCATCGCCTGACCGCGCTGATCGTGGTGCTCTGGCGCGCCGGGCTCCGGATCAACGAGGCGCTCTCGCTACCCGAGACCGATCTTGATCAGCGCCGTGGCTCAATTTTGGTCAGGCGCGGCAAGAACGACCGCCGCCGCGAGGTCGGCATGGACGCCTGGGCATGGGCAGCGATCGAGCCATGGCTCGCTGACCGAGTGGAGCTTCCGCTCGGGCCGCTGTTCTGCGTGATCGACGGTCCCACCCGGGGACGGGCATGGTCAGCCAGCGCTGCGCGCCTCGAGCTGCGCCACCTCGCGCTCACGGCAGGAATTAGGCGCCGGTTCGCTCCCCACCAGCTGCGCCACGCGCACGCCGTGGAGCTCATGCACGAGGGGGATCCCGCTGCCGCTGATCCAGCGCCAGCTCGGTCACTCGCACCTGTCAACGACCGGCACCTACCTGGAGGGGATCAACACCGAGGAGATCATCTCGACCGTCCACTCAAGGCGGGCGCCGATGATGCACGCCAGCGCCGGCCTCGCCCTCGAGCAGGCAACCGCGGGAGCGCAGCTGCACTCCCGCACGCCCAGGGGACGCCTGCTTGCCAGGCAACCAGCAGTTAGCCGTCAGCGCTGCTGGTCGATCGAAGGGGCAGCCTTGTGCCTCCGACCGGCTGGGTGAGCTGCCAGCTCTTAGGAGTGCGTCCGAGGCGAAATAGGGGTTCTCCGCAACTCTGCGGCTGCCGGGGCGTTTCGTACTGATGCAGTTTGGGGTTGTCGCGTGTGATCGAGCGCGGGGGGCCGGATAGGGTTCGGGCCCAACTGCCTAGCAGCGGTCGTGGGATGAGCGATCTTGGCACTACGAAATGCACTGTTGAAGAAGGCGGCTAAGAAGTCATGAGACGGGGTTTCCACAAGTATCTGTTGTTCTTGGGCGCTGGGGGATTGGCGTCGCCAGTGCTTGCCCGCATGAGGAGGCCCGGCCTGGTAGCGGTCGCGTTCATGGCGTTACCTGCGGGCGCGTCGGGCGCAGTCACCGGCGTGCTCGCGGGACACACGATGAACGGTCAGCCGATCCCGTGCGTGGCGCAATCGGACGGGGTGCGCGTGTGCCACGGCGACGAGAGCGGGTCGAGCGCAACGGATCTCCGCTTGAAGAGCTTCGACGGCACGCCGCTGGCGGTGTACGTCACCCTCCCCCCCGCGCACGCCTCCGGCGCTGGCGGCCACTACCCGCTGGTGGTGCAGAGCCATGGCTGGGGCGCCCCTCCGAGCGGACCGAACGATGGGCAGTACGCCGGTCCGACAGCCGCTCAGTGGGCGAGGCGCGGCTACGCCGTCGTCCAGCTTGCGGCGCGCGGCTGGGGCGACTCGTGCGGCACCGCCGCGTCGCGCCTTGTGAACAAGGCCGCGTGTGTGAATGGCTACATCCGCCTCGACGATGAGCGCTACGAGGCTCGCGACGTCCAGAACGCGGTTGGGCTGCTGGTCGACCGGGGGATCGTCGACTCCCATCGGATCGGAGTGACCGGTGAGTCCTATGGGGCCGGCGTGTCGCTTGAGTTGGCGACCCTCAAGAACCGCGTGATGCTGCCGAACGGACGGCTTGTGCCGTGGCGCAGCCCCCGTGGAACGCCGCTTCACATCGCCGCCGCCGCCCCCCAATTCGGGTGGAGCGACCTGGTCTACGCGCTAATGCCGAACGGGCGGACGCTCGACTACGGGGTGACCTCGGCGACGGCCGACCTGTCGCCGGCCGGCGTCGAGAAGAAGTCGATCAACTTCGGCCTGTACGAGGAGGGCGCGCTCAACGGCTACTACGCCGCCCCGGGTGTCGACCCGCAGGCCGACGTGACGACCTGGAACGCGAACCTCAACGCCGGCGAGCCGTACACCACGTCCGCGGACAAGTTCCAGATCCGGCAGATCGCGCAGTTTCGCTCTCCCTACTACCTCCTCGACGGCGCCTACAGAACCCGCCGGCAGGCGCCCGCGCCGCTGCTGCTCACCAACGGTTTCACTGACGACATATTCCCGGTCGATGAGAATCTGCGCTACTACAACCTCGACCGCTCGCTGTACCCGCATGACCCGATCGCGCTGTTTGACTATGACGGCGGCCACCCGCGCGGCCAGAACAAGCCAGCCGATGGGGCCCTGGTCGTCGCTCGCGTCAAGGCGTTCTTCGACCATTACGTCAAAGGCGCGAGACCGAAGCCCACGATGGGCGTGACCGCGATCACGCAGACCTGCCCGAAAAGCGCCCGGTCCGGCGGCCCGTACCACGCCGCCACGTGGGCGGCGCTCCACCCCGGCGAGGTCGACTACAGCTCCAATCCTGCCCACACGATCCTCTCGACCGCCGGCAACCCGACGATCTCCCAGACATTCGACCCGGTCTTCGGTGGCGGCGCGTGCGCGACCGCGCCTGCGACCGATCAGGGCGCCGGCGTCGCGACCTACCGGCTGCCGGCCGCGACCGGTTCCGGCTACACGCTGCTCGGGTCGCCGACGGTGATCGCCGATTTGAAAGTCACCGGCAAGTTCGCGTACATCGCCGCGCGGCTGCTCGACGTCAACCCGGCGACGAACACCGAGACGCTCGTCGCCCGCGGCATCTACCGAATCGACTCGAATGCGCCGAACGGCCTCCAGGTATTCCAGCTGAATGCGAACGGATGGCACTTCGCGGCCGGTCACGTCGCAAAGCTCGAGTTGCTGGGCCAGGACCCGCCCTACACGCGCCCCTCCAACGGCGTCTTCTCGATCTCGGTCTCAAAGCTGCAGCTGCGACTGCCCGTTCATCAGGTCCCCGGCGCCCACGGCACGCCTCCAGTGGTCAAGAAGCCTCTCCCCGTTGTCACATCCAAACCGAGGCCGTGAAGCGCGCGACACACCTCGACAGCGGCGGCGCCGTAAGGCGGTTCCCCGCGTAAGAAGGTGACCGAGGGAAGCGCCAAAATCGCCGACTGCGGGATCCGCGTTGGCCTCTACGGAGTCGCTCGAGGCCGACGATCGGCACATGCGCGGCGTCGCGCGGGTGCTCTGTCCGGCGAGGGCAAGAGTGTCGGAACGGGCTACATCCGACACTGACGAGATCCGCTCGGACGAGCGGCCCGGCTCGGCTATCGCAGAGTGCTGCAAATCGATCTAGGCACCAGTCTCGCCGCGATAACAGTGCCCCCGGACCGCCGAGCGCTACACGGCCCACACAATCGGGCCGACGCGCGTAGATCCTCAGTCGGCTTCGTCGGGCGCGTGCGCAACGAAGACTGGGCACGACGCATGCTCCAAGACACCCCTGGATGAACTACCTTCCAGCCGCGCTCGGAGACCGCTCAGGCCGCGCGAGCCGACGATGATTGCCGACGCGTCGTGCTCACGAGCCGCGTCCAGGATGGTGGAGGACACGCCGCCAGCATCGGGCAACGCGAGTGGCTCTGCATCGAGCCCGAGCGACCGGGCAAGATCGGCCCCTTCACCGGAGACTTGCTCGGCGTACGCGTGCAGACTGCGGTCGATGTCGCGCGCGGCTCCAGGGTCAACCGCCGGAGTCATCGCGAAAGCGTCTGGCTGCATCGTCGGGGCCATTGCAGTGTATGCGAGACCCTCCTCCCACACGGTGACCACAAGAAACCGGCATGAGTGCATGAGCACGGCCGCTTTAGTGATCGCCTCGCGCGCAGCGGCTGAACGGTCGTAAGCGATGATCACCGGTCCGACGGGAACGTTCATCCGCGATCAGCATAATCAGCTGTCACGCTTCCTGCGAGAAGGCTAGCTGCGACGCTGTCGCGCGTCGATCAAACCGAAACGCTACTTGCGGTCCCAGTACGCCCGCATTAGCTTTCGGCGGATCGCCGAGAGGAGCAACTATGAGCCGCGAGCGCCTTGCCGAGGCTTTCGCAGATCCACCGCACGAGACGACGTGGGAGGTCATGACGGGCGAACGCATCGAGGTTCACGACGAAGCAGGCGCGGTCTTCGCCTGGACGAAACCGAAGGGCGGCAGCATCAAAGACCCAGACGGACGCCTGTTGGTGACGTTAGTCCCGGGAGCCAAGCAGATGTTCTCGGTGTCGAACATGATCGGATCCGCCGTCTCGGGGATCCTTGGTTCAGAGCCTCGGCCCTGGAGACCAGGTGGTTCACCGGAGGCGCCTCCATTGAACCTCCGGTACGTGCCTGCAAGCTTACCCTTCGCTCAGGTCCAGTTGCAGGCGGACGCGAGCTCGCGTGTCGCACTGCTGCCACCCGGCCGGCTGAACGACAAGGTCATCAGCAGATCCATCTCAACAGCTGTAATCGAGCGCATCCGCGCACGAAGCCCCTTGCTCTATCACGCAACCCGATTGAATCTCGCCGAGCTGAGCGATCCGCGAAGCTGCGTCCTTGCTCGGATGCACCACGGGAACGACGACTCGGAAGAGTCCACCGGGTCGAATTGGTCGATCGAGGTGCTCAACAATGATCTCCCGAGCGTCTGGCTCTTTGCGATCCTGATCGCCTGCTACCGCTGGCGTCGCTGACGCATAGGGCACCGAACGGCACTGACGTGCTCAGAATCCAGCCCAGCGCCGTTTCTGCTTTGGGCTACCTGCAGCAGTCTCGATTGACCCGATCGGGCTATCGGACGCTGCTCCTCTGGAACGCCCACAGCCACGCCGACCGACACCGGCCAACACTGTCCGTCCCCCCCGGCGATGCAGCACCCAGCGGCGCCGATCTGACGGCCGCCCTCTACCGTTAGCCACGAACTCCTGAGTAGCAGGCGCAAACCAGCAGCCTCGCCTGACGTCGGTCGACTGCTGGATCAGGCGTGATCCGGCAGTCTGCCCACCGCGGGGTTGCGTCTCTTTGGCGCTGTAAATACGGTTCCCGGTGAACGGTCAGTTTAGGCGGCGGTCACCTCCTCGGGGACGGTCTGCTCGGTGCCGTCGTAGCGGGCTCGTTTCAGGCGTTGACGGTCGAGCGCGTTGAAGTTGATGCCGTTCGTCTGGTGAGTGATGAGGGATCGAGCACGGCCCAGACGAGAGTGAGGCAGCTGGTCTCGCCGGGGAAGCGTCCATCACCTTCGTGCGGCGTTTGACCTCGCCGAGTGGCGCTCAAGCAGGTTCGTGCTGCGCCACCTTCGTCGGTGCCGGACGGGGTAGCGCAGGTGCACGACGAGGGCGTCGAGGTCCTCGGCGAGGCAGCGGGAGGCGGCTGTGAAGCCGTCCTGGTCGAGCTCGTCGACCAAGGCCTGCAGCCTGCGCTTCGCGTCGGTCTCCGAGATCGCGTCGTCCAGTGCCTGCCAGTAGGCGTGCTTGACGCGCTCACGCTCACGGTCGGGAACCTTGGCGTACAGGTTCCGGGCACGGTGCACACAGCACCGCTGTCGGTCGGACGCCGGCCAGCACTGCTCGATCGCCTTGATCAGCCCAGGAGCTCCGTCGGCGACGATCAGCATCGGCGCCCCGAGCCCGCGGCTGATCAGATCACGGCCGAGCGACTGCCAGTCCTCGAAGGACTCACGCATCCCCAGCGACACGGCCAGCAGCACCCGTTCGCCCTCGTCGGTGAATCCCCACGCGACCTGGACGCCCTCCTTCGGCCCGTCAGGCCTGACGGAGATGAACGTCGCATCGAGGAACAGCGCGGTCAGCCGGATCTCGTAGAGGTCCCGGCGGCGGAACCGCTCGAAACGTTCCTTGAGTTCCTCACACATCCTCGACGCGGTCGCCTTCGAGAGCTTCCCGAGCCCCGCCTCCTCGCACAGCGACTCGACATCGCGCATCGACAAGCCGCGCACGAACGCGCCGATCACCAACGCCTTCAACGGCTCCGTCCGCACCAGCTTCGGCGTCCGCGGGAACAGCTTGGACGCGAACGTCTCCGCCGCCTGACGGACCTGCGGGATCTCGATCTGAAGCTCCCCTTCCGCAGTCTGCAGCTTGCGCGGCCGAAAGCCGTTGCGCATTCCGCTCTCCTCGCTGCGCTCCTCACGCTGATCGGCCG
>CAVZWJ010000004.1:0-127377 GCA_963778985.1 uncultured Solirubrobacterales bacterium
TCTGCTGCTTCCACGCAAACTCAGGCACTCTCGCCGAGGATCTCCGCGACGCGCAAGACGACCGCTTGCCGCCGAATCCGGCCGCGAGCTCCGACCCAGGAGACAGCCCGATCAGAGTGCAAACCGACGCGCCGATCGCTTCCTCACCTCGTCGCAGTCAGCGTGAGTGTGAGACGGCGTCGATGTCGGAACCGGACATCCTGAGCGGGCGTGCGGGGCATGCGGTTGTCGATCCCTTTCTGGACGACTACTGGCTGCGTCCTTGAGCTAGCTCAGCCACCGGCTGCCACTCGCGCCAGGTTGCCAGGCGACCTTCGTAATCGTTCTCGGCGATGCCGAGCGGTGCCGTGCCGAAGAACACCCGCAGCGGCGGCGGGTCCGCGTCGACGACGCGCATAATCGCGAGGGCCGAGGCGGTCGGGTCACCCGGCACGTTGCTCGCACGCCACTGCTCTGGCGCTCGCGCAATCCGTCATAGGCCGGGTTCGGCTCGGAGCGTTTGGCCGACGGACCGCTCCAATCGGTCGAGAAGCCACCCGGCTCGACGAGGGTGACGTTGATCCCGAACTCCTTGACCTCCTGGGCAAGTGCCTGACTGATCCCCTCCAGCCCCCACTTGGATGCGTGATAGATGCCAACGCTCGGGAACGCCGAGATGCCTCCGATCGACGACACCTGAATGATGTGGCCGCTGCCCTGCTCGCGCAAGAACGGCAGCGCGGCCTGCGTAACCCACAGCGCGCCGAACAGATTGGTCTCGATCTGGGCTCGGGCCTCCTGCTCTGAGATCTCCTCGACCATCCCGAAGTGGCCGTAGCCCGCGTTGTTGACGACGATGTCCAAGCCGCCGAAATGCTCGTGGGCGTGCGCCACCGCGCCACACGCCGCCTCGCGGTCGGTGACATCGAGGGTCAGCGCGAGCAGCGCGTCGCCGTGCTCAGACAGGAGATCGTCCAGCGCGCTCGTGTCACGCGCCGTCGCGGCGACGCGGTCGCCGCGCTCCAGCGCGGCCTTCGTCCACTCGCGACCGAAGCCGCGCGACGTACCGGTGATGAACCATGTCTTGGTAGCCATGGGCCGATCCTAGTGATTCGCTTGGCGTTGCCGACCGGGCCGATGAGCCCACCGCCTTGGCGTCGCGGACACGGCGGAGCAGAGGGGATAATCACTCCCGCTGGAGAACACCTGCACAGACCAGGAGGCCCGCACAGCGTTGTTCGGTAGTCCATGGCAATCGGACGCGTTCCGGTCTTCGTCCAAGGCGGCAGGCGCGGCTGCCCAGCAAAGCCGCCGCTGGGCGGATTCAGCGCCGTCGGGGTCGTCGCGCGCGCCGATGCGCCGGGCGGTCTACGCGGGTCCTTGCGCACACCGCAGGGTGCCGTAGAGTCGCGCCATGGCGAGCACCACGGTTGAGATCGCGCGGCCGCCCGACGAGGTCTTCGCCTTCGTCACCGATCCCACCAAGCTGTCCGCCTGGCAGGACGCCGAGGAGGTGCAGCAGCTCACGGACGGGCCGGTGCGGGCCGGCACGCGCTTCCGCGAGGTCCATAAGGCCATGGGCCGACGGCGGGTCGAGCTGACCGAGGTGGTCGAGCACGATCCCGGCCGGCTATTTCACATTCGCGTCGTCGAGGGACCGCCCGTCGACGGGCGCTGGGAGTTCGCGCCGACGCCGGCCGGCGGCACGCGCCTGACGCTCACGCCACTCGCCCACCTGCCCGGCCGCGCACGCATCGCCAATCGCGCGATGGAGCAGATGACCGCACTGGTGTTCCGTCGCTTCCATCGACGGCTCAAGCGCGCGCTGGAACAGGGCGCCATGTAGTCGACGTCAAAGCCGCGTTGGTGTTGCAACGTCAGCTGGAATCCGCCCGTCGCGGGGGCCAGATCAGACCGTCGTTCCCAGCACCGCGCTCGTCTCAGAGGAGACGCCCGCGGTTGCGCTCCAACCAGCCGCGCAGACGCCCCGGCGGACGGCCGAGGACCTGCTCGACCGTCGGCTGGATCTCCGACTCGTACTGCGGGTGTCCGCGGAAGATGTCGAACCCGCGTCGGCGTACGCCTGCCCAACTGCGCGGGGAGCGCGCCGCGGGCCTCGTCGTCAGGAACGGCCTCGAAGCGCAGCTTGCGCTCCAGGACCTCGGCGACGATGGCGACCTGATCGGCGGGCGTCAGCGCCTCGGGTCCGCTGACGCGATAGGTCTCGCCGGCGTGCCCGGCCTCGGTGAACGCGGTCGCGAGGACCGCAGCGACGTCCGCAGGGTCGGTCATGGCGACAGCGACGTCGCCGAACGGCGCGCGGATGACCTCGCCAGCGTCGAGCTGATCCTTCCAGCGCGTCACGTTCGACTCCATGGAGCACGGGCGCACGATGTCCACGCCGCGTCCGAGGCCTTGACCGCTTCCTCGGAGTCGCGGTGGTAGGCCGCCATCGCGTTGCCGCTGTCGGCGAGCGGGACCGAACTCGAGAGAGCAAGGCCGCGTGGCCGGCACCGAGATCTGCCAGCAGCTGGGCCCCCACGGCATAGCCGCTCATCAGGAATGCGCCGTCCATACCAGCGGCGGCGCCCGCGAGCGATGCGGGATCGTTCGCGTCGCCGACCACGCCCCGAACACCGTCGGGCCACGTCCGCGCCTCGCGGGTGATCGCGTGCACACGAACGTTACGCGCGCGAAGCAACTCGACGAGGCGCTGCCGACGTTGCCCGTAGCTCCCATCACGAGCACCTCCATCGTTTGACCGTACCACGCGCCGGTCGCCCATCACTACTGTCGCCAATCCGGCAGCGACGCCGAGACTGCCCCTCTTGAGCAGACCGAGCAGTGACCGCCGAGCCGCTCGACAGCCGACCGTGCACGGGCAGGCAGTCGTGTCCTTGGTGTCGAGGATCGGCGCAACGTGGCTGTCGCTCCCGGACAAAGGCAGCCGCCGCCCCTTGCGTATACGCGCGAGAACGATTGCAGGTCCCCGCGCATTGAGGACCCGGGTCTCTGCATCTCGCCAAACAGCACGAGCCCAGAGGCTCCGGGCTTCCCGCCGGTCGCAGAGCGTCCCCGTGAGACGGCGAGGCTGCTGAGTCGGGGGGCGGTCTGGGACGGTCAGATCGTCGCGGCGAGCGATCCGCTTACGGGCGCGCGCTACCGCGATCAGCCCAATCTACTCCTCTCGCCCGCCACTGCGGTCAATGCTGGGACCGGACCGAATCCGTCTTCGGGCCGAAGGCCGCTGCCGGTGCGGCCGACTCTCCGGTCCCAGCTCATGAACGGTCGGTGCGTTTCCGGTTGAGTCCGATGAGCGCTCAGGGTCTGAGCTGCGATGTCGATCACACTGGTGATGTCTATTCGCGACCACACGTCGGGCCGGTCGGCTGTCCGTGGCCGGTCGTCCGCCTGGCGGGGGTGCGCGGTGGTCGGTTATGTTGCGGCTGCGATCGTGGTCTGTATTGCAGGGTCGCTGGCCTTTTCGAGGGCGCGCTGGGTGACCGTGACCGATGCGGTTGCTCTTGTTGCGGTGGCGGTCGCCCTCGTGATCGCTGCGATCCGGCTTTCGCGGGATGTGGGTGCTCGCGGCGGTGGTTCTCAGCGCGTTGAGCGCGGGTTTGACGACGCGGCGATCGGGATGATGATGCTGACGGCGCAGCTGGAGATCGTGCGTGTCAACGATGCGCTGTGTGCGCTTCTTGCACGCCAGAGCTCGGAGCTGGTGGGCCATTCGATCCTTGAGTTCACGCATCCCGACGACCTGCAGCAAAGCGTCGAGTTGCGGAAGGTGATGGTGCGCGGCCGGCAGCATGCCCCGATGCTGAAGCGATACGTTCGGCCCGACGGTTCGATTGTTGAGGCCGCGGTTACGGCTGCTCTGATCGAGCCTGAGGAAGGGGCGCCTTACTTCTTCTCGCAGCTGCAGGATGTAACGGAGCAGCGTCGCGCCGAACGTGAGAAGGCAGTGATCGCTGATCTTGGCCGGCGAGCTCTGGAGTGCACAGATGCGATGGCGCTGATCGACGAGGGGATGTATCTCGTGCGGGACATGCTCGACGCCACGCACTGTCTCACGACCCGGCGCCTCGCGAGCGGGGCGGTTCGCATCATCGCGACCACCGGACGTTCGATTTCGACGACATTCGCTCCAGACCAGCCCACGCAGACTGCCTTCACCCTTGCAGGCAGCGAACCGGTGATCAGCAACGACTTGTTGGAAGAGCCGCGTTTCTCGGTGCCGCCGCTGGTCTTCGAAGAGGACCTGCGTCGCGGCTTGAGCGTGCCGGTCCCCGAACGCTCGGGCGCTCGGCACGTGATCATCGCCTACGCCGACGCGAATGGTCGCCAGTTCAGCGGCGAGGACGCGCGATTCGTGCAGGCGATCGCCCACGTGTTCTCGGGTGCGCTGGATCGGGAGGCCACCGAGCAGGAGCTCAGGCGTCGGGCGCTCGAGGATCCGTTGACCGGCTTGGGAAACCGGGCGCTGCTTGTGACCCAACTCGAGGCTGAGCTACGTCATGCTCGACGGTTGGGCGAGCGTGTGTGCGTCCTGTCGCTCGATCTCGATCGCTTCTCGGCGGTGAACGACGCGCTCGGACACGGCGCCGGCGACGCGCTCCTGCAGCAAATGGCTGGACGACTAACCGCGTGCGTGCGCGAGGAGGACTTCGTAGCGCGGCCCGGTGGAGATGAGTTCACGATCGTCGCCACGCGGGCAGCGACCGATCACGCGATCAACGAGATCGCGCAACGCCTCATCGACGCGGTCCCCGAGCCACTTGAAATCAATGGCAATGAAGTGATCCTCACCGCAAGCGTCGGCGTCGCGATCAGCGAACAGGGCAGCGAGACGGCCGAGGAGCTGCTGCGAAACGCCGAGGGTGCCATGAACCGCGCGAAGCAGCTCGGCGGCGCTCGTTACGAGGCATTTGACCGCGCCCTGCGGGAGCGCCTCATCGAGCGGATGACGACCGAGCGTGACCTGCGCCATGCGCTTGCCCGCGATGAGCTCGAGCTTCACTACCAGCCGCTGATCGATCTGGTCGACGAACGGGTCGTGGGATTCGAGGCGCTACTGCGCTGGCGCCACCCCGAGCGCGGGATGATCAGCCCCAACGAGTTCATCCACATCGCCGAGGAGACCGGGCTGATCATCCCGATTGGCAGTTGGGTGCTCGGGACCGTCTGCGAACAACTCGCCCGCTGGCCCGAGGCGATCCACGTCTCGGCAAACGTCTCACCCGTTCAGCTCCGACCGCAGCTTGTCGAGGAAGTCCGGCGACTGCTCACCCGCCATCGCTTCGCGCCCGACCGGCTCGTGCTCGAGATCACCGAGAGCCTCGTGCTTGACCCACACACCAAGCCAATCGTGATCAGCCTCCGCGAACTCGGCGTGCAGCTCGCGCTGGACGACTTCGGGACCGGCTACTCATCGCTCGGCAGCCTGCAGCGCTTCCCCCTCGACGTACTCAAGCTCGACCGAACCCTGATCTCATCAATCGACGAAGGCGGGGGCTCCGCGGTCGTACGCGCGGCAATCGAACTCGGCCGAGCCCTCGACGTCGCCGTCATCGCCGAGGGGATCGAAGGGCCCCAACAGCTCAGCGCGCTGCGCAGCCTCGGCTGCCCTATCGGCCAAGGCTTCCATTTCCATAGGCCGCTGCCGCTCGCCGACGCCCAACACCTGCTGCCACAAGACGAACAGTCCCCCAGAGCCAGCCACCGACCAGCAGCGTAGCTCCCCGAGGACAGCACGACGGCCCGCTGGGGCAGATCCTCCGCACGACCAGGTCTCGGAACACCCCCGCCCAACGTACCTCGCCGACTATTTGCGCCGCGCTAACCCGCCGAACTCAAGCCGACCAGCGAGCGAAAAGAGCCTCTAACGTGCCGAGATGCATGCTCTCGCGTGGTGCCCGCGATTCCCGCTCCGGGGAGGGACGCGAAACCTTTGAGCGTGCCCGTTCGCCCCTCTTAACCGGCTAACAAGGACGCCCGAAGCGGCCAAGGGAGCGTCAACAGGTGAGAGGCCGCCAGCCTAGCGCTCAGAATTCAGGGCGACGGATAGCGGCTGCGCGCGAAGCGAGCGAGCGGAGCCGCTTGCGCACCTCCTGGTGATCCCGTCCCGGCGCCCCGCGGGGTCCACGGCCGCTCGTGTCCCGTGCCCGGAACCCCGCGCGAAGGAGGGAAGGTGGCGTCACAACGACGGGGTCGCGTCCGTGCTCCTCGCAACAGCAGGTTCGCGGATTCGTGAGTGTTCGTTGAGCTTCCCGTTGTGCGACGCGGCGCCATCAAGGAACGCGGCGGCAGAGGACGCTCGGGACAGTGCTGGTGGATCGGCTTGCGGACGCCTTCTGCTGTTCGATCAATCCGGCAGGCGTTCAATATTGACGGCGTCGCTCGACGCGCCTGCGCCCAAAGCGGTTTGTCCATGGCATCAGCGCAGACGATCAGCCAGCGGTGCTGTGTTGTGCGGGGCCTCGATGCGCGGTTCGGCCGACTGGCGGGCAGCTCGCGTCACGGACGCCCGTCGGGGTTGGCGCGGGAAGGGTGCAGGCGTGTCCGTCGCGGTAGAGGACTCGGGTGATGACGCCGGATCCCACGCTTGCGCTGGCGGTCTCGCCGCCGCGGCTGCATCCGCGTCCTTGCCCGGGGCTGTAATAGACACAGGTAGCGCTCTTGGTCCCGGGTGCGGTGACGATCAGGTACGCGCCATCGGAGCCGTTAGTCGGCTCGGTGTAGCGTGTCCGTCGGCGCCGACGAACTCGATGCTGACCGCGTCGGCCCGAGTAGCCCGAAGTTGAGGTTGCGCAGGTCGTGTGGTGGACATTGCGGCTCGATTCGGCTGCCGTTGATGCCGCCGCATCCGCCGCCTTGCGCGCCGGTGCCCCAGGGGACGTTCGCGCTGGCGATCCCGCCGCCGCCGTTGAGCGCGACGTTGTTGAACGCGTGCCCGGCGGCATCGGTCGGGGAGCAGTGCTGGCCGGTATACGCGTTCGGTGCGATCGGGTGGAAGCGGTGATCGTCATTCCAGGCGCCGTCCTGACCGATCGCGCCGATGGTTCCGTTCTGCACGCGCCCGACCTGAAGGCACGTCTGCCCGCGGGTCGTCCGGAACTCACGCAACCCCCACGAAGTCCGCCGCGCGGGTCGGGTGTCTCTGCGACGAGCCGAGCGTGCTCGGGATCGCTGCGCCCTGGAACGTGTTCGCCGGCACGTGGAGCGGCCCGGCCTGGGCGCCGATAGGAAGCCGTCGAGGTCGGCGGGGAGTGTGTGAGCGCATCGGTGGTCGGGGTCGGCGGGGCGGCGGCGTGTGATGCCGAAGAGCGATGACTGCAATGAGAGCGATGACGGCCGTCAATACCGGTACCGCGGCAGTGGCCACGTTCGCGAACGTGAACCGCGTCGGCCGACGCCCCGAATCAGCGCGACGAGTCTCGTCAGTGGTCCCGGCGCTGTGGCGCGCTGCGTCCCACATCCCGCTCACAAGGTCGGGCGGCGCGACGAGCTCAGCGAGCTCGCCATGGAGGTGCGCCTGGATCCGGTCGGCGAGTTGCTCGTCACTCAGCACTACGAACCTCCATCTCGAGACTCACCAGCGTCCGCGTCCACCCAGGCGTTGCGTATCGCCCGCAGCGCGCGGGCGGTGTGCGATTTCACCGTCCCCACCGAGCCGCCCATCGCCGCCGCCGCGTCTTGCACCGAGAGATCAACGAAGAACCGGAGCACGATGACCTCGCGCTGCTTGGCCGGCAACCGCTGCACGAGCGTCGCCATTGCCTCGCGTCGCAGCACCCGCTCGCTGTCATCCTCGGTCGCCAGCTCGGTCGGTCCGAGACCGAGCAGCTCGACCGGTCGCCGCAACCGATGCCGGCGCCGGTCCCGCGCGAGATTGATCAACACCCGATAGGCATAGGCGTCGGGGGAGGCGGCGATCGACCCCCAGGCCGCGCCACCCGCAAGAGCGTCGCCTGAACCAAATCCTCGGCATCCTCCCGATCACGCGTCAACAAGTACGCGCTGCGTAGCGCACGCCCGAAACACGCCGCGCGAAACGTTCGAACTCAACACGCCCATCAGCGATCGCTCGAAACCCGTCCACAACAACCAAGACTCCACCACAGCCAGCTCGGTTGTCACGGCCTGCCAAACCCATCAAACATTCCTGTCGCGCCGATGAGCGCCTGGGTCGTGGACCAGCCCTCCTGCCTCTCGATCAGATCGACAGCGGGCGGCTAGCAGGCGATCGTGATCTCTGTGTGCGACGGCGGGTGGCCCCGGCTCAGGCTAGACGCCTGGTAGACATGCCTGCAGGGCCTCTCGGAGCCTTGTCGAGGGCGGCCGCACCCAGAAGATCGTGACGGCCCCCGCGCGCTCCACCTGCGAGTGCGGGCGGCGGGCATTTCTGAGCACCGCGGGTTCCAGCCGCTCCGCCTTCTCGATACTGAGGTAGAAGGCGATCAGCGCGCCGTCGGGGAGGTATCCCGCGATCAGCTCGCCGTCGGGACTGTTCCGGCCGGCCAGTGGCGGCAGGACCGCATTGCCGATCGTCCGAACCCTGTGCGCGGTCAGGCATGCCTGCGTCGATTCGATCGCTGCGGTCACTCGCCGCACCGCCGCGCTGAGGTGCAGGGGCGCGATCCTCCGGCAGGCCGTCGAGCGCTCAAGCGAACTCGCCGTCTGCGCCGCATGCGCGAAGCGGGCCGGACAACTGAACTGTTGGCCGTCTGCGAGTGCGAACACGCACGCCGTGCTCGTCGTCTTCCCGTTGGTCCCGGATGTGTTGCAGCTGGCGTTGACCGCCTGCGCATAACCGGTCGCCTGCGCCGTCCCGGTCACATTCGAGCCGTTCAACGCCGAGGGCGGAACGAGGATTGACCTCTGGGTCGAGTCGCCTCTGGGGCGGCTCGCTGGAGTCGACCTCGACCTCCTGGCGACACGATCTTCGTGTCGCCTGTCGCTCCCCCATGGTTTTCGGATCTCGTTAGGTCCGTCTGTGCGCATTACCGGCTCAACAAACCCGTCGTGCAATCGGATCTTGCGCGACGACCGGTCTACGAAGGCGTCGCGGCCGGGCTTGTCCCGACCGCCGCTGCGATCGTTTGATGGCGTCGTCGCATCCCTTCGCCCAGAAGCACACGCGCCGTGGCCCGGGTGGACGATCGCCGCATCCGTAGATCGCAGTCTGCGCGGCCGGACGACTCCTATGGCGACCTCAGGATCGCCACAATCAACGGCTCTGGCATGTATGCAGCGCGAGCGCATTCGAATAACGGCGCGGCGGCCAGCTTTTGCGCCCCTGTTGGCGAGAGGGGCATCCCTTTTGAGGTTCAGCGGCTGACCTGTTCTTCGTGTGTCGACGTCGGCCCCTTTCTGTATTCGGCCATGTCCGCGGCCAGTGTCGCCTGTTGCTCATCGCGCACGGCGGCGAGCTGCGCGGGCCGTTGTTGCCGTGCGATCGTCAATGTCCGGACTCCGTACTCGCAGCCCGAGCGCCCCTAACCCGCTCGGCAGTTCCACGCGTTGTGCGACGCCATGCGCCACAGGAGGTTCTGCTTGGGGAAGCCGAAGGAGATGACGTTGCCGTTCTGATCGAGGTCGAACGAGTCAAACAGGAAGTTCAAGAGCGACGTGGGGAGCGCGCGCGGCTCTTCGTGGCTCGCGAAGAACTCGGCCTGGCGAGCGAGATACATGCGCCGGCCGACGCCGAAGGTCGCGCGCGGGTCCTGATGGAAGAAGTACTGCGCCACCAGCCCACAGCTGATCGGGGTCGTCTGTTGGCTGAGAATCTGGCTGTTGACCCAGCGGACCTTCGCCACGAGCGGGAACAGCTGATCCACCGCCCAGCGGCCGAGCGCGACGCTCTCGCTCGTCACGTTCACCGTGTTATCGCTGAAGCCGATGCTCTGAACCGCCTTGAGCTTCCCGTAATCGGTCGCAAAGATCGCCGGGAGCTGCTGGATCGCCGCGGCGAGCGCCTGTCCGCGCTCGGCCGCCTTGGTCGGCAGGTCGTTGGCTGCGAACTGGAACTTGTCCTTCGACAGACCGTCGTTGGCGAGGTAACCGATGGCGGAGAAGTAGTTGATCGCGGCGGCGACCGCAGCCTCCTCCTCGTTGGCGAAGTATCCGATCGCCGACGCCAGGTTGAGGCCGTCGTCCATCACGCCCAGCCAGGACCCGAGGATCGAGCTGCGGGGTGGATCGACGACGTTCTGGACCTCGGTGACGATGCTCTCGATCGGGGCGGTCTGACTGCTCGCGTCGTAGTAGGCGTCGGCGAGCAGTCGGCAGAGGGCAAAGACGTTCGCGGCCCACCCGGCCTCCTTTGCGAGGCCACTCCTCACCGTCCGGAAGGTGTCCACGCTGTACGTGGCATCGGAGGGTCGCGTCGCATTGTTGATGTCCGACTGCAGCGACGGCTGGATCACCTCGTCGCAGTAGAGCTGGCGCACGTCGGCGCTCCCGGGAACAATTGTCGTGCCGGCGAGCGAGCAGGAGCCTCCCGGGTAGGTGCCGTCGGGGGCCGCGGTCTGGAGGACCTCGTTGGAGATGTCGTGGAATGCCGCGCGCTGGTCAGCGGCCTGGACTGTCCCGCCGGTCCCGGTGAACGGCCACGGTGTCGCCGCCTGGTAGGCCACTGTGTTGAGGTCCGGATTCGTGGGCGGCAATGACGCTGCGGTCGCCGGCTCAAACGCCCAGCGCGTCCCGCGCCGCAGCGATCCCCAGAGCGCGCGCCCGGCGTTCGAGCCGTTCGCGGCAGTCCCTGAGTTCGCTTCGGCAGCAGGGCCAAGCGCGCCTGCCGTCCCGTCCGGAAGGACGTACGCGCCGCCGACCAGCGCGTAGTGCGCCGGCGGGTTCGCGCCCTGGAACGGCAGCCCAGTGACGGTCTGCGCGACCGGATCGAGGAAGCTCGACGGATCGCCGCCCACTCCGGCGATCGCGTCGCCGAGCGCCTCGGCCGTGCTCGCGCTCAGGTAGCCGGCCGGGATGGGCTTGGTCCCGACGCTCTGCAGGACCACCAGCTCCGCTCCCCGCCCGTCGTCGTTCCCCGACCTCGCCGCGGCAACGTTATCGAGCGATGTGATGAGCTGCTGGACGTTGCCCTCGATCCAGCCGCCGTCGCAAGCCGTCGTGAGGGTGCGCTCCGACAGCTTTTGCATGGCGATCGCATCGAACGTGAGGATGTGGAAGCCGCCCGCGGAGGACGGGTTCTGCGGGCAGCCGGCGCGCACATCGGCGGAGGTGAACGTCGTGCCGCTCTGCGACGGCAGTTGTACGACGTCGACGTACGCCGTGGAGCCGGCGGCCTGGGTGGCGTAGGAGACATAGGCGCCAGGCACGAACGCGAAGCGCGCGAGATTAGCCTGGTTCTGGACCCAGCCGGTGATCGCGCCGTTGTTCGTCGAGAGCGCCGCGTTGTCGACGACCCCCTTGCCGGTCGTCGAGTCGCCGACGGCGCTCCAGCCGTTCCCGGCCGGGAAGAGGTTCCCGCCGTTGTTCGTTCCGATGCCGGCGACGAGCTTCACAACCGTGTCCCAGAGCGGCGCGACGGGCTGGTCGGCGACGATCGCGACAATCGGATCCGGAGTCTGCTGCGAGACGTGGAGGATGGCCACCTGTGCGCTCGCTGCGGAACCCGGGTCGGCTCCGTACGCCGTACTGCTGAGCACCGCGCCCGTCCCGGGATCAATGATCGTGACGAGCACCGCGGCGTTCGACGGCAGCAAGTACGCCGTCCCCCCGACGCGAGTCGCCACGCCACCGCGGGCGCTCGGCGAGTTCGGCACGGTCGTGCTGATCGGGATGCCGAGAGGACTCGACGGCGTCTCGCCCACCACGCTCACGTCGTCGAGCCGCAGCTCGGCCGATCGTCCGCCCAGCGCGGGTCAACTGCCGGACGGTGAGGCGCAGGCGATAGCGGCCCGGCCGGTCGGGCACGAACGTCGCAGTCGGCGACGCGGCACGACCCAAGCCGGCTTTGGATCCCCACGGCCGGTCTGCGACAGCCCAGCGATAGGCCAGTCGGCCGCGCAGCATCCCGATCGAGCGCCGCCCGCTGAGGCGCACGACCCCGCGAACGCGCGCGCGGACGTCACGGCCGGCGTCCGCGAGCGGACGATCGCGCAGGACATCGACGACGGCGGCCTGCCGGTCGTAGGCGCCAGCCGCCGTCGCCGCCTCCGCCACGAGAACGTTACGCCCGAACCGAAGACCGTCGCGTGCGGTAAGTGCGACGCTCCCAAGCAGACCGCCCGGGCCGATGAACGCCGCTGTGACGTCGCGACCATTGAGGCGAACACTCACCGTGTCCATCGCCCGGCCGGTGCGCAAGCGGGCGCGCAGACGGCCCGACGCGCGTCGTGGGACGGCAAGCCGCACGTAGCCCGCTCTGCGCCGCGCCAGAATCAGCCGCCGCGCGGCAAAGCCGCGCCGGCCGCTGGGCGAGGTGACCTCGGCGGTGATGTTCGTGATCCCGAGCGAACCGGACAGGGTGACCCGCCCCGCGTAACGGCCGGCGCCGATCCGCCGCATCGAGCCGGTCACGGACTTGCCATCGACCCGCAGGCGGAAGAAACTCACGCTGCGCGGCGTCTCGACAACGACATTCACCGAACGCCCAGTGACAACCGGGCCGACCGGCTGCACGATGCGGACCCGCGACCAGGCCGCGCCGGCGGTCGCTGACGCGCCGAGCGACAACGCCGGAACCAGCACGAGGAGCAGAAGGCGCGGTTTAGTCCGGGACATCCGTGTCATGCGGCGGGACGGGACGGCACACCATGATGCCGCCTGACCACTCGGCCAGCCTAACAGCGCCACCCGCGTCCCAAGCAATCGGAACGAGAAGAAGCACCCCAACTTCCGTCAAATCACGGTCCAGGCCCTGCTTCGCTCTCACACCCACCTCCATCACGTCCGCGCGGTCCCCGCGGCGCGCGGAAGGCGGGCACCGTGCGCGTTCCCTTTCGTCATCGGGCCGGTCACCCAGCTGGCGATCGCGTTGGCGACCACTCGCTCGCCCCGATGCGCCATCGTAGGACGATTGCTCCGCCACGAACGCGTTCGTCGACGCCGCAGCGGTCGGGCGATCGCAATCGGCAGATAGACAACGGCTCGACACCAAGCAAGGGCGCTGCTGCCCCGTCAAAGCAGTCACGTTGCACGCGTGATCGTTTCAGGCGTCGAGCGATAGCCGGCGGCTTGTGGCAATGTCACGCCAGGTCTGCGATAGCGCACGAGCTTCGCGAACGAAACGTCTGTGCTCAGAGGCGACCTGGTCCCGTCGCCCCTGATCGGACGCGGGGCTGTAATCCACCCACACGGCGTTTGTGTTCGATCCGCATCGGCGCCCAGCAGCCGACGCAGGAAGCTATCGAGCATGCGCGCGTTCGAGGCATGCTTGACATCGTCGGTGAGGTCCGTGACGTACTCCATTATCAGCAGGACCGCCTGCGGGCTTCCATCGATCTTCGCGTCGGCGAGAACGCCCGCCAGTGCGCTGAAGAGCTGGTAGCCCATGCAGACGAGAGGTGGCTCGATGCGATCGGAGGCCAACGAGGTGTGAAACCATCGTCGCACCAGCGAATCGATTCGCCGCAAGGCACCTGTGTCCCGAGAATGCTGAAGACCCCTTTCGCGGTAGCGCCAGAGGGGGAGGTCGAAAGGTTCGTCGGCCTTGCCCTGGACCCCCACGGTGACGGGCTGCCCATTGGGAAGCCGCGCGCGGATCAGCACATCGTGATTGCGGGGTCCATGCGCATCGTCGTCGAACTGAGTCTGTTTCTCCGCCACGCCCTCGAGAAGTTCGATCCCCGCGAGCTCCGGTCGAGCCGACAGAGACGAGACGACTGCGGCCTCGGCATCGCCCTCGATCCAGTCGCGCGCGAGCTCGAAAGCACTACGTCCGGGCTTCCAATGCTTGGGAGAGGCTGGCTTGCCGAGAGAGGCCCAGTCGTCCAGGGACTTGATGGCTACGCCTTTTCTGTTCGTGAACTCCACCCGACGACCGTATCCGCATTCAACACGTCATCGAGCCAGCGAGGCGAAACAGAGACCCGTGGCCAGCGTTTCGGTAGCTGTGACCTGCCTCTTCGCACCCGCGACGGGAATCCAAGTCAGCGGCGGAGGTGCCCGTACGGAAGCATGATCTCGCGATTCGCTTTTGTCGTCCTGCCGCCCTCCGGATCGGCCATCGCGTTGGCGGCGCGGCGGCGCGATCCGGTTGCTGGCTGAACCGGGCGTTGTTTCGTTAAATCACAGCGGCATCGGAGGGTGGCGCCTCACGTCTTACCGCGCGTCTCGATGACCTCGTCTGGCGGAGCAGCACAGTTGCGACGGCCGCTTGCGCAATCAGTCTTGTGCGGGGGTATATGAGACGATTGGCAGCGGTCAATGTGCCGCAGGCTGCCGGTGTGCGGCGGCGGCAAGGAGAGAGTCGATGCGTGCCCGGAGACGGCCGGTCGTGGTGCTGCTCGCACCTTGGCAATCGTTCGTGGGGTGGATGGTCGCAGATCGGTCGATGTCAGATCTTCACTGGCACCCGCGACTCAACCAGGGCGATGCATACCTCAGACCCAGCTTGGGCCGCGGCTGAGATGATTGGACGTCAGGGTGTTGCCGGTGTCTGAGGGACGGGATCCGGACATTCTGCGGGCGGAGGACGTCCCCGGGTATGGGCAAGGTCTGAACGTTTTCGCTGAGCGGTTTGACGGCTACCGCCACTTCGGCGGCACCGACGTTGCGTCCGCCAGGACCAGTTCAGTCTGGGGGCGGTGGGTCGAGAGCGGCGACCTGCCGGCCAGTGTTGATGACCTCCGAGCCTGCCTGTGGGTAGCGGTTCGCCGGGAGAAGTTCGTCGAGTTCGACGACGTTTTCGAAGTGATCGGGCCCGTCGGCGCCGTTGTTCACGAGCCCGACCCCTCGCGCGTGACGTTTGCGCGCAGGGGTCAGGAACATTTCAAGCGAGCGCTCGCAACCCGCATCATCGACCTGCTGGGAGGCGTTATTCCCTCAACGTTCATGGACAGGCAAGCGATGTGCGCCTACCTGAGCGATTGCGCTCTTGAGACGCAACCGGATCACGCGCTGTCGATCTCGTCGGCTGTGGTGCGAGCCGACTGCGGCGGCATTCCGGTGGTGGCGGTCGGGAATGATCAGTCGTTCGGCGCCCAGCTGAACGGGCTGCTTGATGCGCTGCACTTTCATCGCGTGCGTTATCGGGGCGACGGGCCGCTTCGCTACGTCGTCGGACGCCGCCGCGAGAAAGGGGAAATGGATGAGCTGCTCGCGGCTCTCGCTGGCCTGGTCGAGGACCTGCGAGCACCGATCGACGTCACGATCGAGGTCGACTTCACGCCGGCGTCACTGACGGGCGCGTCGCTCGAGGCGCTGGGAGAGCGCTGGCTCGAGCAGATGCGGAAGCGTGACGTGCGTCTCGAGATACTGCCCGATGGCGCACGCGAGCTCAAGGAGCGGGTGGACGACCCATCCTTCCGGTGGCACCTCTCGCTGAACTCGACCGAGCTCTCCGGCCGTATCGACGGACTTCAGGTGTGCACCCTGAGCCTCGACGGACATGAGGGCAGCTCGCGATCGGCGGCGAAGGCGGCAGCGACAAGCGACCCGTCAAGAAACGCTTCCGGGCGGCTGCGAACGGCCGCGATCTCGTCACGTTCGATTCAAACGATCTCGTCGAGGCTGCTGAGATCCTGCGTGCGCTCGTTGCCGACCGGCGCTCCGGGGAGCTCAGTGCGGCAGAGCCCGAGCATCTGCTCGAGGCGCGGATCCTGCGCGGCGCACTGCCGGTCCGGCGTCCGGATGGTCGGGATCTGGTGCCGGTCGGCACGATGGGCCAGTTCCCAGCGGCGTACAGCGATGCGGGCAACGCCCGGTTCATCGATGCGGTTCTCTACGCGGACGACGCACCCTGGGTGATCGAACTCAAGGACCTGCAAGCAGGGCGCGGCCGCTACCTCCGTCACGGCATCGCGCAGGCCGTGTTGTATCGCCGCTTCCTCCGCCGGGCCAGCGTGATGTATCCCTATTTCTCGGGTCTCACCCCTCCGCTCAAGCCGGGCCTGACGCGATCAGCCGTCGCCTTTCCAGCTTTCGGGACCTCGCCTGGGGGCGCGAAACGCCTGCGGGAACTGCGCGAACTCGCGGACCTGTTCGACGTCGCAGTGATCGAACTCGACACCACGATCCACGACGCACCCGGCGAGCTGCCCGAGCCCGTGCTGCCCGCTGATGCGTCGGTCGACGATAAGCCCGGCTACCGAGTCGTGGTGCGTTTCGCGACGCGACCAGACGACCCACGGGCGATGGCGAACGAGATCCGCCTGACCCTCGGCGCGCACGAACTCGCGATCGTCGAGGACGAGGACATCCAAATCACGTTCCGGGTGTGCGCGTCCGGCACGTTTGATGCGGCACGTGTAGCGCTGGACCGCGTGCAATCGGCTCTCGGCGAGAGCCGCATCGTCGCTCCCGAGTTACTCAGCGTCGATGTCGAAGGCATTTACGGCTTTGCCGAGGACGAGGAAGAGCGGGAACACCAATGATGGTCGGACCGCCCAATGGTCGATCGCCGGCTTGACGGCGTGCATTCATCGAGGAGCGAACGCGATCGGTGGCAGCCTGGTCGAGCTCGAGTCACACGGCTCGCGGCTGGTGATCGATGTCGGCCTCCCGCTCAATATCTCCGAGATGTCGATGCGCGATCTGTTCCCGAACGTCCCAGGACTCTGGGGACCGGGCGACGGGTCTCTACTGGGCGTCCTGGTCAGCCACGGCCACGGCGACCACATCGGCCTCGCCGACCTCGCCGACCCGCAGGTGCCGATCTATCTCGGCGCCGCGACCGAACGAATCAACCAGCTCGCGTCGCGATTCGTTCCCGGCGTGCACGATGTCTGCGCCGCGGGACACGTGGCCGATGGGGACGCGCTTGACATCGGTCCCTTTCGGATCACGCCGGTCCTCGTCGACCACAGTGCGTTTGACGCGTACGCCTTCGTCATCGAAGCGGACGGCAAGCGGCTGGTGTACTCGGGAGACCTTCGCGGCCATGGGCGTAAACCGCGCTCGCTCTCCCGACTGGCCGCGCGAGGAGCCGACGCTGACGTCCTACTCCTCGAGGGAACGCGGATCGGTCGGCCGAACGATGCATCCGTGACCGAGGTCCAGGTCGAGGACGAAATCGCCGCGTTCTGCGACGCGACGACCGGGTGGGTCCTCGCGGCTGCCTCAGCGCAGAACGTCGATCGGTTGGTCACTTTGTTCAAAGCGGCCCGTCGCTCAGGCCGTGATCTGATCGTTGACGCATACGCCGCGCTCGTGCTCGACGCGACCGAGCGAGACACGATTCCGCATGCGGCGTGGGACGGCGTGCGCGTCTTTCTGCCGAGCAGTCAGCGCCGGCGGATCATCGACCTCGGCCGCTTCGATCTGCTCGAGCCGCTCAAGCAATATCGCATCTACCCGGAGGAAATCGCCGAGCGGGCGGACAAGCTCGTCGTCCTCTTCCGGCAGTCGATGATCCGAGACCTCGAACGGATCGGGGTCCCGCCGGGGAGCGGCTTGGTCTGGTCGATGTGGCGCGGCTACCTCGACGCCCAGCGCGCACAGCCCCTCCACGACTTCTCCGACCGCCACCGGCTGAGGCTCGCGGTCATCCACGCCAGCGGACACGCGGACATTGACGATCTACGCAGGCTCGTGAGCTCGATGGCCCCGCGACGCGTCGTCCCGATCCACACCAAGGCGTCCTCTCAGTACGCAGCCTGGTTTGGGCACGCCGAGCCGAGAGCTGACGGAGAATGGTTCGACGTATGAAAGTGCCCCAGTGGGGCCCCGAACTCCCCCAGCCCAAATAGCAGCCAATCCGACGCGGTGAAAGGGCTGAAGGGCCTCGCTCAAGGCCGAGCCTGCATACGCAACACCATGCCGCTTGGCGACTGCCAGGTGCCGAACCCCTTTCGCGCAATGGCGCACGAAGCCTGGCGCAATCGACAGCCCGCTCGCAGGCCGAAGCGAATCGCCGGGACAAGCTGGCTGCTCACTGAGGCGGAGAGCAGCCACGCTCGGACGCGCCCACTCAACCAGCCCCAGATTTGGCCTTCGTGGCCGGGCCCGCCCCGGCGAGCTCACGCGTTCTGCTCGGCGCGAAAAGGAGCATTTCGCCGGACGAGCGCTTTCACGAATCAAGAGATTCAAGCCGGACCAGCGCATTGGCGACGTCTGGATCACGCGGCCGGCTGACATGGGACGAGTGCTTCGCCGCGATAGGGATCACCGGCTCGGGTCGTGTGCCGTCATCGCCTTGGCGTCGTTGCACCTCACGAACTGGCCGGTGATCGCCGACGCGTCGATCGGATGTGCCCACGAGCATCCTCGGCCGCCGGCAAGTCGGCGTCACGGAACGCAGAGCTTGGAGCACACTCAGGCGGCGAGCACTGGCCGCAACCGCTGCTCCAACGCAGCGCGAGGAAGCGCGCCGACGATTCGGTCGACCTCTTGCCCGTCCCGGATCACGACCAGCAACGGGATCGACTGCGCCCCGAACCTGCCGGCGAGTCCTGGGTCCGCATCGACATCCACCTTGACGACTTTGACGGCGCCGGCGTGACTCCTGGCCAGGTCCTCGAGCACCGGAGAGATCATCCGACACGGCCCGCACCACGCCGCCCAGAAATCGACCACAACCGGCACGGATGCAGTCGTCTCCGCCGCGAACGTGTCGGCGTTCGCATCGACGACCCACGGCAGCGTGGACTTGCACCGCGGGCATCGCGGAACTCCCTGCGCGATCGGGCCGACGCGATTCCGCGCGTTACAGGTCGGGCAGCCGATGATGCTCATCACTACCAGGGTAGAACCCGGCCGCGCCGCGGTTACCTCGGCCTCCGGTCAGCCGAATGAAGGCGGCTCCGGACGCATTCCCCAGTCAGCCGAATGAAGGCGGCTCCAGACGCATTCCCGCCGCGACCCGAAGGACGTGCGGCAAGCGGTCAATCGAGACGATCAGAACGTCGTGCTCGACGCGCTCGACGCCCCGCGCACGGACGAGGCACATGACGCCAAGGGCACCGTTGCGCGCCCATCTTCGGCGGCGTCGTGACAGCCAGGCCGCCTGCTCGCGCACCCGAGCGAGATGGCGCTGGTCGTACGTCCTGGTCTTGGTCTCGATCGCGACAGCAATGCCGGTCGGCGCGATCGCCACCGAGTCGATGTCTCCCTGGCCTTGCCACGGCAGCGAGTGCCGAAGCCGCCACCCCTCCGCCTCGAGCGGAGCGAGCGCACGCTGTACGTCATCTTCCGAGCGGGCGCCGACCCGACTGCGACCGGCGAGCGAAAGCGAGTGGCGAGCGTAGAGGCCCATCCCTAAGGCTGCCAGGAGCAGCAACCCCGCGAGCGCCGCTGCTCCCGTGCTCGCAGTCAAGAGCCCGAATAGCGCGGCGATGGCACTGCCCAGGGCGGCTTCGCCGGCATGGACGAGCCGGCGGTACTGCTGGCGGCGCGGGTAGTTCGGCACTGCAAGACGAAGGTATGGCGCGATGTCGCGATGTTCCCACCGCGCCTTGACGATCTTGTGGGACGCCGGTCGTGGCAGCTTCGCACCGGTTGGCGGTTGATTCGCAAACGATGCGACCTCGATGCGACCTCGAACTCCGCCGCACATGCTCAGCCTCTCCGATCCTCGCATGTTCGACGGCTATCGAATCACTGCCCGAAACCGTTCGTTTGCGGCGAGATTCTGAGAGAACCTGCGAGGTCGTGCAAGCGGACGACGGGTCTCGAACCCGCGACCTTCGGCTTGGGAAGCCGACGCTCTACCAACTGAGCTACGTCCGCATCGTGGGGCGATTCTAAGGGTCCGGCCGCGGTGGCGTGGCCCCATAGCAGCACCAACGTCTACGGAGCTTTGGTCGTTGGCTGCGCGAAAGCGCGCTCTGGCTCGGACTCGAACAGGGCCGGGACAGAGGTGCGGTTCGTCCGTTGATCCCCGACGCGCCGTGCCCGACCCGACGGCGGAGTTCCGTCGCGAGCGCGGGGCACGGAAGCCATCGCGTGAAACTCATCTGGGCGGGATGGATCCCCGTGGTTCAACGTGAGGCATTCAGCCTCGCGTCACGGAATCCTCGTGCCTCGTCACGGTGCCGCAGAGATCACGCCAGCGACCTGCCCAACGCACTCCAGGTGGCAGGATTCGACGTCGAAGAAGTGGCGACGCGGGCGGAACTCCACCGCGACGCGCTTCTTGACGATCCAGGATCCAGCGACAATCACGGTGATGAGCGCTCCCCACGGCACACGTCGTAGCCGACGGAGCGCCATCGTGGTGGCCGGTGGCGCCTTCCTCGGCGTCGTCATCTCAGCGTGTGGCGGCGGAGCGCGAGTCGCGCGGACCGTTCATTTCAACGGGGCGGCGACCGGCAGTTACGTCAGCGAAACATCGGCATCTGGCACGACGTTTCTGTTGCCGGCCGCTGATGTCGCCCGACAGGGCTCACAGACGTTTGAGGTTGTCGACGCGGCCAACGGCAGTGCTCCCAGCGGCGTCCTCATCGGCCCAGGTTCCATCGGCTCGCGTTACACCGCCATCGTTGCCTCGGCCACGACGGTCGTTCCTCACGATGCGCACGTGGAGATATTGGCCACAGGAACTTCCGGCCTGCGCTTCCTGCTGAAGTGGACCGACACGTGTGGGAGGAACGGTGGGGACGAGTGGCTCGTGCTCCGCAGCCCGGCCGTCGTCAATCTGAGGCTGCCGCGCTCGACGGGTAACAGGACCTGCTACGTCGCTGCGATGGCGGGTACGCACACGTTCGCCGCGCTTCACCTCGACATCCTGGATCACTGAGTCTCCAAACGTCCGCGGACGTCGGGAGAGTGCCTGCTTACGGATTCCGACCCTCTCTTGGGAGTCCGATCGTGGCTCCCTGCGGCGCGGGGCGGCCGTAGGGAGTCCGATCGTGGCTCCCTGCGGCGCGGGGCGGCCGTAGGGAGTCCGATCGTGGCTCCGTGCGGAGCGCGGCGGCCGGGCGCCCAGGCCGGCAGGGCCTGAGCTGAACTGAGCCGGGGCATCGACGCTTGATCGACGCTCGACGGCCGCAGTGGACATCCTCCCCTGGCCCCGCTAGCCTCCCTCGCGGGTCGGTGAGAACACCTGGCAAAAGGGGTTGCCATGAGGAGACGCGGAACGGGCCGGCGGCGGGCACGCACGCGGTGGACGCTCGCCGCGGTGGCGGCGTCAGTGCTGACGGCAGCCGGGGGTGGCTCCGCTTCAGCGTCAACCGGATCGGCGAGCATCCGGCCGTCCGTGTCGGCGCCGACGAGTGTGTTGACCTATGGGTACGACGACCAGCGCAGCGGCTACAACGCGGCCGAAGCCACGCTGACGAACGCAAACGCGTCGAGTCTCCACCGGCTCTGGAGCGTCGATCTGGGGGCGGTGATGACGGCCCAGCCCGTGGAGGCAGCCGGCGTCAACATCAGCGGCACCCCGACGAACGTCATCTACGAGGGGACCGAGCACGGGGACTTCTACGCGCTCGATGCCGCTGACGGGTCCGTGATCTGGCACAGCAATCTCGGGTCGCAGTCGACCGGCTGTGAGGACATGCCGGATGGCGTGTTCGGAATCGGCGGCTCGGCCGTCATCTCGTTTACCGGAACGGGCACCGGTGTCGTGTACGTCGCCGGAGGCGACGGCAAGGTTCACGCGCTCGATCTGGCGACGGGAACCGAGCGCTCCGGCTGGCCGGTGCTGGCCGTTGTCAACCCCAAGATGGACCACGTGTACGGCGCGCTGACGATGGGCAACGGCCAGATCTACGTCACGTCCGCAAGTCACTGTGACGTAAGGCCCTTCCACGGGACCATCGACGCGATCGACATCGCCTCTCACACGGTCGTCGCACAGTTCTTTCCCGCCGGTGGGGTGTATTCCGGAGGAGGCATCTGGGGCCCTGGCGGCGTGTCGGTCGATCCCTCGACAGGTCACGTGTTCGCGGCCACGGGAAACGCCGTCGCCTATTTTGAGAATTACTCCTACTCGGAGGCCATGGTCGAGCTTTCCTCCTCCTTGCAGCCGCTGGGAGCGGTTAAGCCTCCGCCGATCGGGGGCGACAACGACTTCGGCGCGACCCCGATCCTGTTCCAGCCTTCAGGCTGTCAGTACACCCTGGTCGCTGCCATGCGTAAGTTCGGCGGGTTGGTCTTCTCCATCGAGGGCTACCTGAGCCGCATCTACAGACAGGCAAACATGGGCTCGGGCCCGGGGCAGTTCGACGGCATCCCCGCCTGGGATCCAGCGACCCAGATGCTGTACATCGGAAATCCGTCGGATTCGACGCCGTTCGAGCACGGCATGGTCGCGCTGCAGGCGCACTCCAATTGCACCCTGTCGATCGCGTGGCAGACCTCAGTCGGGCCGAATCTTCAGATCGTCTCTCCGCCGACGGTCGGGGGCGGAGTCGTCTATTACGGCGACGGCCCCGGAAACACCGAACACGCCTTCAACGCGGCGACTGGCACCGAACTGTGGAACAGCGGCTCGGTGATTGGCGGCCCGCTGTTCGCGGCCCCGATGGTCGCCAACGGTCAACTGATCGTCCCCTCGTGGGACCACCGCGTCTACGCGTTCGGCCCTTAGGCCCAGGCCCTGCGATTCGGACGCGGCCGCTCGCGGAGCCGTGCAGCGTGTGATGCGGTCGCGACCGCGGCGCGTGCTGAGAGAGTGCGCCGGTATCAGCGGCGCGATCTCGCCAGTAGCGTCTCGAGCCCGCCGATCATGAGTTCGAGCGCGAACTCGAACGCGGCGTCGGGATCCGCCGGCCCGCACAGATAGTCGGCGGACGCGACGACGCGTGGAAACTCCCGCGGCGGCAGCGTCAACAGGCGCGCGCGCAGCTCGCGCATGCGCGTCTCTCGATCCTCGTCGGAGCTCCACAGCGCGGCGCGACGTGTCTCGAACAGAACGAGGGCCAGCACGTTGCGCTCGAGCTCACCCTCGATCAGCGCGGCCTGCTCGCTGCTGAAGCCCGCCGCCTCGAGAGCGCCGAGCACGACCTCGACGAGTCGCAGACCGCTCAATGACTGGGCGTCGGTCCGCGTGAAGTACAACGCAGCGGCAGCGGGATGCGCGAGCAGTAGCCGACGAAACGCCCGGGCGAGCTCGCGCAGCTGCTCACGCCAATCGGCGTCCTCGCCGACGGGAAGCTCGAACTCCTCGTACGCGCGGTCGACGATCGCGCTGAACAGCTCCTCCTTGCTCGACACGTAGCGGTAGAGCGCCATCGGCGTCACACCGAGCTCGGTCGCCAAGCGACGGAAGCTCACCGCCTCGAGCCCACCCGCATCGGCGGTTGCGAGCGCAGTTTCGACGACGAGCTCCCGGGTCAGCGCCCGGCGCGCGGGTTGTTTCGATTCTGTGGCCATGGTCTTGACAACGGCAGACGTACCGATATACGGTGTACATCTACAGCGTATACAACACTGTACTCCACTTTTTCCGGGTGAAGGCGAGGGACTCTATGGCACACCGTGGATCGGGAATCACAGGGCGACTGGCGCGGACCGCCGCCGCACACCCGCAGCGAACGATCGCCGGATGGCTGATCGCCGTCGCCGTCTCGCTCGCGCTCGTGGGCACGGCCTTGCACGGCCTGTCCTCGACGGCGCACGCCGTCGGGTCGCCGGACTCGCTGAAGGCATCCCAGCTCCTGACCCGTGCCTTCCCAGCGCAGGCTCGCGGCGCGACGACCGAGGCCGTCGTGCTCGCGTCCGCCGACGCGGGCGCGGGCACTCCGGCGTTCGACGCCGTACTCAAGCGAATCACGGCTCGTGTGCGAGCGATGCCCGGTGTCACACACGTGCAGAGCTACCTCGACGGCCCCCCGACGCTCGTCTCGCGGGATCGCCATGCGGCGCTCGTCCGTCTCTCCGTGAGCACCGACGCTCAGATCAAGCCGGTCGTTGCGCTCGTCGAGGCGCAGAACGGCCACGCCGGCTTCACCGCCGCAATCACCGGTGAGCACACCGTCGGCAATGACTTCTCGGCGCTCTCCCAGAGTGACCTGTCGCATGCCGAGTTGGCCTTCGGCCTGCCGGCGGCCCTGATCGTGCTCGTGCTCGTGTTCGGGTCGCTCGTCTCCGGGCTCGTTCCGGTCGTGCTCGCGCTGCTCTCGATCGTCGTCGGGATGGGGCTCGTGGCCCTTCTCTCGCTCGAGTTCCGGCTATCGGTGTTCGTCGTGAACATGCTCACCGGAATGGGGCTCGCGCTCGGCATCGACTACTCGCTGTTCGTCCTCTCGCGCTTCCGGGAGGAACGGTCCCACGGCTTCGAGACGGCCGCCGCGATCGAGCGCGCCGGCGCCAGCGCGAGCCGCGCCGTGCTTTTCAGCGGCAGCACGTTCGTTGTCGCGATGTTCGGGATGCTGCTCGTGCAGACCTCGGTGATGCGCAGCCTCGCCGCCGGCGCCATCGTCGTCGGTGCCGTGTCGGTCGCCGCCGCGCTGACCCTGTTGCCCGCGCTCCTGAGCCTCGCCGGTGACCGCGTCGAGGCCGGCCGCGTCCCGCTCGTCGGCCGCCGCTCGGACGGCGGCGTCTGGTCGGCGATCGTCGCCCGGGTGCTGCGGCGGCCGGGGCTGAGCCTCGCGCTCGGCGTCACGCTGATGCTGCTTGCCGCGATCCCGGTCCTCGGGCTGCACATCGGCGCGGCCGGCGTCTCGACACTGCCCGATTCCGCACCGGCGAAGCAGGGCTACGCCGTGCTCGGTCGTCTGTTCCCCGAACAGAACCCATACCCGGTGCAGATCGTCGCCCGCGGCGGGCGCGGTGAGGCCCACCGTGTTCTCGTCCATCTCCAAGCTCGGCTCGGTCACGATCCGCGCTTCGGGACGGGTTCCGTGGCCGTCTCGCGATCGAGCGACGTCGCCGTCCTGGCGCTGCCCATCGCCGGCGATCCGGTGGCCGGTCCCGCCGTGGCCGCCGTGCGTGAGCTGCGCTCCGGGCTCATCCCCGCGGCATCCGCCGACAGCGGCGCCGAGGTGCTCGTCGGCGGCCGAACTGCGGAAACCGTCGACTACTTCGACGCGGTGACGAACCCAACCCGCTACGTGCTCGCCTTCGTCCTCGGTCTCAGCTTCGTCGTGCTCCTGCTCGCGTTCCGCTCGGTCGTCATCGCCCTCGCGTCGATCGCGCTGAACCTGCTGTCCGTCGGCGCCGCCTACGGCCTACTGACGCTCGTGTTCATCCACGGCGTCGGCAGCAGCCTGTTCGGCTTCCAGCGGGTGCACACGATCGAAGCATGGATCCCGCTGTTCCTGTTCTCGGTCCTGTTTGGACTCTCGATGGACTATCAGGTGTTCATCATGAGCCGGATCAAGGAGCGCCATGACGAAGGCGCCTCGACCCGCGACGCCGTCTCTGCGGGCGTCGTCTCGACCGCCCGGATCATCACCGGCGCCGCACTCATCATCATCGTCGTGTTCACGGGATTCGCGGCCGGCCGCCTCGTCATGTTCCAGCAGCTCGGCTTCGGCGTTGCCGTGGCGCTGCTGCTCGACGCGACGATCATTCGCTCGGTCGTGCTCCCGAGCCTGCTCGCGCTGCTCGGGGAGCGCACGTGGTACATGCCCCAGTGGCTGCGCTGGATCCCGCACATCGGGATCGAACGCGCCCCGAGCCCGTCCGGAGCATGGTCATCGTGACCGCGCCGACGTGACGTGCGAGTACGTGTTGTCAAGGTCATCCTGGAGCACCTGGGCATCCGTGGAGACCGTCACGACCCGCAGGGCCTTCTTCAGGCGGACGCTGGCGTAACTCCAGCCCGCCGGGAGCATGAGGCGCCTGCCGAGCCCGGCGAGATCCTGTAGCCGGAGCTTCGGGTCAACCTGCTGGCTCCACGACTGCATGACCCAGGTCGAGCCGCCCGGGCCATGGAGCTCGTAGATCCGCCGGCCCTTGTTCCACACGAACACGGTCGTGCGGTTGACGCGGTGAATCGTGTACGGCTTCGTGCTCAGCGATCGGAGTGAGAGCACCGCCTCCTCGATCATGCGCAGGCCGCCGAGGTTCTTGATCACCTCGCGCCCCTGCCGGTACTTCTCGATCCGGTCGATCGCCCAGTACCGCGGGCCGTTGCGCACGGCGACGAGCGCACCGTTCGCGGTGGCGACGGCAGCCGTGTCGATCGCGGCCCACTTCGCCGCCGGGCAGAGGTTGAGCCCGTAGGTGTTGAACACGTCCGCCGCGAAGCCGGTGCCCCGCTTGCGGACGAGGAACAGCTCGCAGTAGCGCCGCCCGAACACCTTCGAGGCGACGACGAGTTGGCTTTTCGAGCGCGCGGAGGTTCGAGCGAACGCGGGTGTCCACACCGGGAGTGCCGTGAGCCCGACCACCAGCAGCACGCCGAATGACGTACGCACCATTCTCTTCATGCCAGAACTGTACACTGTGTCAAATTGTCTGCGCAACCTGAGACAGCCGGCCCGGCGTCTTCTCGCCGTCCCTACTTGCGGGCCGGTGATCGTCGTCGCCAGTTGCTGGATGTCGCCGCGCGAATCGCAGGCCGGGAGGGACTCGATCGTCTGACCATGGCCGGCGTCGCCGCCGAGGCGGGCGTCAGCCGGCAGCTCATCTACGGGCACTTCGCCGATCTCCCGACGCTGGTATGGGCCCTCGTCGCGGACCGCTTCGGCGCCGCGGAGGCGACGATCGCCTCGGCGCTCGAGGAGCCCCGGGAGGACCCGACCGAGGTGGCGCTGCTCGCGGCGCGGGTGCTGCTGTCGCTGCCAAGCGAGCACCGGCGTCTCGTCCGCTCGCTCCTCGGCCACGCCAATCTTCCGGGCCACGAGCTGAGCGTGCCGGCGGCGAGGCTCCGTCGCCGCATGATCAAGCGCTGGACAACCGCGCTCGGCACCGGCGAGAGCCGTGGCGCCCGGGCCCGCGTGTGGGCGCTGCTCCAGGCGATCTTTGGACTCGGCGATCTCGTCGACGCGGGCGAGCTGTCGCTCGACGAAGCGCTCGCGCAGTTCGGCGCGCTGCTCCGTGCTGCGCTGACCGAGGCGCGCTGACCGCGAGCGATCGGCGCCCAAGAGCGTAAGGGATGGCCGGCTCGCGCCCGGAGCTGGAAGCACACCGGGCGCGGCCGACCGGGCGGCGGACCTCGGATGTCTGCCGCTCTGCTGAAACCTCGCTCAGAGGTTAAGCAGACCTGGTGTCCCGACGAGCTGCTGCACGATGTTGAGAAGCCCTGCCACCTGCTGGCCGAGCAGCGACTGCCCGTTGAGCAGGTTTGCGACTCCGCACAGCAGGTTCCCGAGCAGATTGCCAGGACCCGAGGTCGCGGTGATGTCAAGCACGACCTCGTTGAGATGGACGTTGAGGCCGAGCAGATTGAGCGTCAACGGTCCCAGATCCAGGTGGAGGATCGGACACGTTGCGGCCCGGTGGGCGAGACCGGCCCCGCCGCGCTGAACCGAGACCGGGATCATGACGTCGTTGCTGCGGATCGAACGACGCCCGACATGCCCAGCGAGCGTCCCGACGGCGTAGGTCTTGCCGGCGCGCGAGACGAAGCGGTCGATGCTGAAGGTGCCCTTGAACATCGCGCCGTTGCGGGCTTTGCCTGTGAGGGGAACCTTCGTGAGCGACGACGCGTGGGTCGGGGCGGTTGCGGAGCTGGTCTGGGCTCCGGCTGCCATCGGAACAGCCAGGGCGGTGGCGCAGGCAACCGCGACTACCGCCGCGAGCGTGCGCACTTTCATAGCGAACCCTCCATTCAGGGATATGTGGACGTTGCTGTCCGCGGCGTCACTGCGTGACGACGCCCAGCCGATGGGACAGCGCGGCTGCCTACGCAGCCGGGAGAGTCGCACCGGACACGTCCCTTCCCGAGTCGGTCATGACCGAGTGGCGGCTCTCCTGTGGTAAGAGCGCTACCCGCCAGTATCCGTCCAGCCACTCCGCTCGACGAACGTACGGAAGCGCGGCCGTTCGGTATGGACGTTCGTTCGAGAGGGGGGCGAGCCGGGACGGCCGGTGCGTAGGGCAGCGGCCAACCGCCCGCCGGCGGCCGACCGGCGCGCCGTATTACTCTCCACAACAGAATGCGGCGATACGTTCTTCCCGTACTCGTCTTGGGCGCGGCCGTCGCGTTGCTCGCGCTGCTCACCTTCGGGGTCGCCAACCAGGGGTCGGATACCTCGCTGGACTCGGCGATCGCGCAAGGTCACCTGCCCGCCGCCCCCGACGCCGCGCTCGCACTCCCGGTCCTCGGTTCGACGAGCCAGAAGCAGAGCCTCGCCGCCTATCGCGGCAAGGTCGTCGTCCTCAACGTGTTCGCGTCGTGGTGTGAGCCGTGCAAGGCGGAGGCGCCGGTGCTCGAGCGCGCTCAGCACATGCTCGCCGGACACAATGGGACCGTCCTCGGCGTCACGTACCTCGACAACTCCAATGACTCGGCGGCCTTCGTCCGCCAGCAGCACATCACCTATCCCGTCATCCGGGACGTCGACGGCAAGCTCGTCCGCTCGTTCGGCAGCACCGGCGTGCCGGAGACGTTCGTGATCGACCGGAAGGGCCACGTCGCGGCGATCCGCCGCTTCCAGCTCGACAACACGTGGCTGCAGACGACGTTGCCGAAGATCGTGGGCGGCCAGTCATGAGCCGCCGGCTCCTGATGATGCTCGTCGCCGCGCTGCTGCTGCTCGCGAGCACCGCCGCCGCAGCTCCCGTCCCCAGGACGTCGCTCAGCGACGTCGAGGACGAGGTCATGTGCCCGTCCTGCCATGAGCCGCTCGCGCTCGCCCAGTCGCCCCAGGCGAACGCCGAGCGCAACTTCATCCGCACCCTGATCGCCCAGGGGCAGACGAAGGCCGAGATCAAGCAGGCGCTCGTCGGTCAGTACGGACCCGAGGTCCTCGCCAAGCCGCCGGCGGACGGATTCAACCTCACCGTCTACGTCCTCCCCCCCGCGCTCCTGCTCGCCGGCATCGCGATCCTTGTCGTGACGCTCCCCCGGTGGCGCCGGCGAACCGCTGCGCGCGTCGCGGCGGCCGGCGCGACCTCCGCGGCCGCCGGTCCAGGCCTCAGCGCCGAGGACGCCCGCCGGCTCGACGAGGATCTCGCCCGCTTCACATAGCGCATGAACCTCGACGCCGTCTGGCACGACCTCGAGTGCGGCAGCTACCGCGAAGACCTGCCGCTGTGGCGAGCGCTCGCCGACACGACCGCCGGACCGGTGCTCGACGTCGGCGCTGGCACCGGACGGGTGACGCTCCACCTCGCCCGGCGCGGCACCGAGGTCACAGCGCTGGATGTCCACGCGCCGCTGCTTGATGCCCTCGCCGTCCGCGCAACCGGACTGCGGGTCACGACCCTCCACGCCGACGCCCGTGACTTTGCGCTTGACCGTCCCGTCTCCCTCATCGTCGTCCCGATGCAGACGCTCCAGCTCCTCGGCGGCGCGGACGGCCGGGCCGCGTTCCTGCGCTGTGCCCTGAACGCGCTCAGCCCTGGCCGGCGAGTCGCCGCCGCCCTCGCCGACCCGCTGGATTGCTTCGACGAGGAGCATCCCCTTCCGCCGCCGCCCGACGAGCGCACGGTACTCGGCGTTCGCTACGCGAGCCAGCTCCGCGCCGTCACCGACGAGGACGGCCGCGCCGCGATCCACCGCCGCCGGGAGACGGGCGAGCAGGCCACGGACGTCGTCCTCACGCTCGATCGCCTCACCCCCGACGAGCTCGCCGCCGAGGCCCGTGCCGTCGGCTTCATCCCTGAGCCGCCCCTCCACGTCCCGGAGAGCGAGACGTTCCTCGGCTCAACCGTCGCGCTCCTTCGGGCACCCGGGTGAGGTCGATGGGCCTCAGTGTTGCTATAGCGACACTCAGGCCCAGAGACCCCCGGAAAGGAACTACATCGACTCCGGCGCGCTCACCCCGAGCAGCCCCAGCGACAGCGCGATGACCCGCTGCGCGGCCACCGAGAGCGCGATCCGGAACGATTCGACCGGAGCCGGCTCCACCCCCACGACCTTGCAGTCCCGGTAGAACGCCGTGAACTCCTGCGCGAGCTCCAGCGCGTACGCCGCCATCCGGTGTGGCGCCCGCCGCTCCGCCGCCTCGGCGATCTCCTCGGGCAACGACAACAGCTTCTTGATCAAGCCCCGCTCCGACGGGTGCAGCGCCACAACACCCCATTCCGACGCCGACAACGCGTCGGACACCCGACCGGATGGCAGCTTGCGGAGCATCGAGGCGATCCGGGCGTGCGCGTACTGGACGTAGTAGACCGGGTTCTCCATTGACTGCTGGCGCGCAACGTCAAGATCGAGGTCGAGCGTCCGGTCGTGCGAGCGCTGGAGCATGAAGAAGCGCGTCGCGTCGACGCCGATCTCGTCGAGCAGCTCATCGAGCGTCACAAATTCGCCCCGCCGCTTCGACATCGCCGCCGTCTCGCCGCCTTCCACCAAATGCACGAACTGCAGCAAGGGCACCTCGAGCGTGTCCGGATCCCCGCCCAGAGCAGCCATCGCCGCCTTCAGCTCCCGCACGTACGCATGGTGATCGGACCCGACGGGCAGCAACTGCCGCTCGAAGCCCCGCTCGCGCTTGTTCTGGATGTACGCGATGTCCGCCGCCAGGTACGTCGGCTCGCCGCTGGAGCGCACCACGACGCGGTCCTTGTCGTCGCCGAAGTCCGTCGTCCGCAGCCACTCGGCGCCCTCGGAGCGATACACGTGACCCGCGTCACGCAGCACGCCGAGCGCCCGCTCGACTCCGCTCGGCGATCCCGCATGCAGCGTCCGTTCGCTGAAGAACGTGTCGTACACGACCCCGTAGCGCTCGAGCGTGCCCTTGATCTGCGCCAGCAGCAGTGCGACCGCGTCATGGGCGAGCTCATCGACATCGCGCGCAGCGGCATCCGGGATCGATTCCGCCAATCCAACGACGTATTCGCCCTGGTAGCCACCCTCGGGCACGGCCTCCCCGCGCGCCCGCGCGCGGACCGATGCTCCGAGCAGCCGGATCTGATTGCCGGCGTCGTTGAAGTAGTACTCACGGGAGACGGCGTGGCCATGGTGCGAGAGGATCCGCGCCAGGGCATCGCCATACGCGGCGTGCCGCCCGGACGCGGCCACGAGCGGCCCGGTCGGGTTCGCCGAGACGAACTCGACGAGCACCCGTTCGGCCGGCTCGGCACCGCCGGCGCCGAACCGCTCACCCGCCGCCAGTACCGACCGGACCGCGTCCCGGAACCAATCGTCGGCGAGGACGACATTCAGGAACCCCGGGCCGGCGACCTCGACGCTCGCGACGCGCTCACCCAGCGCGGAGCGCAGCGACTGGCCGAGCTTCTCGGCGATCACCGGCGGCGGTGCACCGAGCACCGGCGCGAGCAGCATCGCCGCGTTCGTCGAATAGTCGCCCTGACCGTCGCGCTTCGGCCGCTCCAGCCGAGGCTCGACCGGCAGCTCGCCGTTCGAGCCACGCATACTCGCGGCCGCCGCGCCCACCGCCGCGCGTAGTGCCTGGACTGGATCGCGGCTCATGCCGGTGCGCTCGCGGGCTGGAACAGGTCCTCGAGGCGCTCGATCGCCTCGGGCGAGCCGAGTGCGACGACCGTGTCCCCGGATTCGAGCACCGTCGTGCTCGGCGGCTGCGGCTCGAGACTGCCGTCCGGACGCCGCAGGGCGACGATCATCGACATCCCACGCACGTCCTCGATCGTCCGGCCCACGGCGTCGCATGTCTCGGAGACCTCGATCTCCTCCATCCGGTAGTCGTCGGCCTCGACCGCGCCCCCGACCTGGGGATGGAGCGCGACCCGGGCCATCTCCCGCCCGGAGGTCTTGTACGGGGAGATGATGCGATCGGCGCCGGCCCGCAGCAGCTTCTTCTCGGAGTCCTCGGCGGACGCCCGGGCGATGATCAGGATGTCGTCGCGCAGCTCGCGGGCGGTCAGCGCGATGAAGATGTTCTCGGAGTCGGAGTCGACGCACGCAATCACGCCGCGGGCGCGACCGATCCCGGCGTCCTGCAGGACCTCATCCTGGGAGGCCTGGTTCTCGATGTACGGGATCCGCAGCTCGGCGGCGTCCTCGCGATGCTCGGGATTCCCGTCGATGACGACGAACGCCGCGCCGACCCGCCTCAGGTCACGCGCGACCTGACGGCCGACGCGGCCAAACCCACAGATGATGTAGTGGTCTGAGTAGGAGTCGATCATCTTCTGTGTACGGCGCTCCTCGAGCAGGCCGCTGAGCTGCCCTGAGACGAAGAACTCCGCCACCGTGGCCAGCCCGTAGAAGAGCGTACCTATGCCGAAGAGCTCGAGCAGGACCTTGAGCACACGGGCCCCGCTCGAGTGCGGATCCGGGATCGAGCCGAGCGTCGTCAGCGTGTCGACGGTCCAGCCGAAGCCGTAGGCGACAGACACGCCCTCGACGAGCACGAAGCCGAGCGTGCCGATCACGGTCAGCGCGACGAGCAGCCCGAGGAGGATTCCGAGCCGGCGCATGAACAGGCTGAGCTCGCGCCGCTCCCGCTGCCTAATCCGGCGCCGCTGCGCGTGGACTTCGCCCCGGTCCGGCATCAGTAGTGGTACGGCTCTCGGGCGAGGATCTTGTGGGCCCGGTAGATCTGCTCGAGCAACACGACCCGGGCAAGCTGGTGCGGCAGCGTCATCTCGCCGAGCGCGAGCCGATGATCAACTCGCTCGAGATCGAGCCCGAACGGCCCCCCGATCACGAAGCACAGGTCCCGGCCGCCCCGGCGCCGGTCCTCCAGGAACCGGCTGAAACCGACCGAGTCGAGGTGCTCGCCCTCGAGGTCGAGCAGCGACACGAACGCGCGCTCGGGGATCCGCCGGAGCACCTGCTCGTTCTCCCGGACCTCGACGAGCTCAAGCCGCGTATGGCCCGCCAGCAGCTTCTGATAATGCCGGACGTCATCTGCGAAGGGAGGGCGCAGGCGTCCCACTGCGACGACGACAATCCGCACGCTGTGATACTACGAGGACATGGACGATCCCAACGTGCCGGAACGCCACATCAACATTCATTTCTCGCCCGACATCATGGCGGGCGCCTACGCGAACTTCGCCAACGTCAGCCACTCCGATTACGAATTCACGATCACTTTTGCCCGCGTCGACCATGAGGTCGAGGACGACGAGATCCCCGGCGTCGTCGTCTCGCGGATCAACCTGAGCGCCAAATTCATGCGCGAGCTGATTGACGCCATGCAGGACAATTACTCGAAGTGGCAGACGCGGGAGGGCATCAAGAACCTCCCGGAGTTCGGCGGCTCCGGCGAAGCCGAGCCCACCAGCTGACGGCCTTTATAAAGGCGGGCCCTTCGGCCCGCCGGTTTTGGCGTAGCCGAGGGCCGCACCGATGCGTTCGGCGGTTGAGGGGTGCGTTGCCATCGCGTTCGTGAGCCACCGCGGAGGATCGAGGTCGGCGACGTTCTGCAGCGAGATCGTCCGCTCGAAGGACACGAACGCGTCGGCGGCGCCGGTGAGCTCGAGCGAGACCTGATCGGCGCGGCGCTCCAGCGCCCGGGAGAGCCGGTTGCTGATGAGCCCGATCGGGGCCGAGACGAGTGCCGTGGCCATCGCCAGCGCCGGCAGGGCCGCGGCCGTGCCCCGCTCCGGGCTGAGCGCCCAGCTCAGCCGCTGGACGGCAAAGGCGGCGGCGGGCGCGACGATCGCCGCATACAGCACGCCCCGCGGGACATCGCGTCCCTGGACGTGCGCAAGCTCGTGAGCGACGACGACGCCCACTTCGTCGCGGCCGTAGCGGTCGAGCAGCGTGTCGAACAGGACGACGCGCTTCGTCGGTCCAAGACCGGTGACGTACGCGTTTGCCGCCGTTGTCCGCCGGCTCGCGTCGACCGAGTAGACCTCTCGCACCTTGACTCCGGCGGCCCGGGCGAGGTCGAGCACGTCGGTGCGCGTCTCCCCCTCCCCCAGCGGCGTGAAGTCGTTGAAGATCGGGTCGAGCACCACCGGCGCGACAGCGGCCAGCAGCGCCCCGAACGCGACCGAGCCCGCGGCCGCCGGTGCCCACCACGTGCGCGGGTAGCGCCGCGTCACGGCCACGACGCCGGCCCCGGCCGCGCCCGCCATGACGGCGCCAATCGCGTTCGCCTTGGCGAGGTCACCGGCCCAGCCGCGCCACGACTGGGTCACGAGCCCGACCCTGATCGCCCGGCGGCGGGAAACGACCGACAGCGGCAGCGGCGGTACCGAGAGGGCGGTCGTGAGCGCCGCGGCGCCGAGCGCACCGGCGAGAGGTGCCGGGACGGACGCCGGCGGCGTCAGCCAGCGGGGCGGCCGGCGGACGAGACGCGCGAGCGCCGCCCCCTCAACCGCCGAGCGGGCGAGTGACAGGGCGAGTTGCGGCCGTGCGTACTTCCGTCCGCGCGTGATCTCAGCCTCGCTGAAGTACGTCCTCAGGTCCACGGGCTCCGGCGCGATCAGCACCCGGCGCGGTTTGAGCAGCCGGACGCCCGCCTCGGCGACCGCGAGCGCGAGCAGGATCGGGCCGAGTGCACGAGAACTCCTCACCCGCGAGACTGTAATGGTCTCCTGGGAGCTCCTGAGTGCGCATCGCAGTCGTATCCGACATCCATGGCAACCGGCATGCCTTCGAAGCCGTGCTCGACGCCATCGAGGCCTCAGAGTGCGAGGAGATGTGGTGCCTCGGGGATCTCGTCGGGTACGGCGCCGAACCGGATGCGTGCGTCGCGCTTGCCCGCGAGCATGCCGCCGTTTGCCTGGCGGGCAATCACGACCTCGGGGTACGGGGCACATTGCCGCTCGAGCAGTTCTCACGCGGGGCGGCGCTCGCCGCGCGCTGGACCCAGGAGACGATCACCGCGGAGACCCGGGAGTTCCTCGACGGCCTCGAGCCGAGCAACGTTGAAGAGGCGGCCGGGCTCTACCACGCGAGCCCTCGCGATCCGGTGTGGGAGTACGTCCTCTCACCGCTGCAGGCCGAACTGTGTCTCGATGAGCAGTCTCACCGGATCTGCCTCGTCGGTCATTCCCACGTGGCGCTGTCGTTCTGCCGGCTTCCGGGCGCGATGGCGACCGGAGAGACCCGCGCGAACGACGAGTACCTCGATCTCTCACGGGGGGAATGGCTGCTCAACCCCGGGAGTGTCGGGCAGCCGCGGGACGGGGACCCCCGCGCCGCCTGGCTCGAGCTGGACCTCGACGGCTTCGCGGCGCGTTTTCGCCGCAATGACTACGACATCGCGGCCGCGGCCGCGGCCATCCGCGCCGCCCGGCTCCCGGACTCGCTCGCGGAACGGCTTGCCTACGGGCAATGAGCCGTGGCTTATGACCGCCTAACCTGCTGCAAACGGTGGCGTTCTCTAAAGTCAGAGCGCGCATGGGCTACGCACCCCGGGCACTTCTCGCCGGCGGGCTTGGCATAGCTGCATCGCTGCTCGTCGCCTGTGGCGGCGGCGGCAAGGGCCTGCTCTCCAGCGGACAGGCCAGCAGTCTTCAAGGCCAGCTCGACCAGCTTTCTGCCGCGCTTGACGCGGGTCATTGCGGCGCGGCCGCAAACGCCGCCGACGCGCTCAAGAGCACGGTCGACAACCTCCCGTCGAGCATCAATCCGGCTCTCGCTGCGAACCTTCAGCAGGGCGCGTCGACGGTCGCCTCGCTCGCCCAGAGCCAGTGCTCACAATCAACGACGACGTCGTCAACGTCGTCCTCGCCGACGACGAGCACGAGTGCGACGACGACGACGAGCACCACGTCGACGAGCACCCCGACGTCGACAAGCACGAGCACGAGCACCCCGACGAGCACTGCAACCTCGACCACGACCTCGGGTAGTACTCCTACGAGCTCGAGCGGGGGTGCCGGACTCGGCGGCGGAGGCAGCAACAGCGGAGGCGCCGGCGCTGGAGGAAACGGACAATGACTGGCACATCAACGATCGCGGGCCGCTACCGCATTGAGGGCCGCCTCGGCGTCGGCGGGATGTCGACCGTTCACCTCGCGTTCGACCAGCGCCTCGAGCGGTACGTCGCGCTCAAGCTGCTCGCCGAGCATCTCGCCGACGACGCGACGTTCGTCTCGCGCTTCCGCCGTGAGGCGCTCGCCGCCGCCCGGCTCGTGCACCCGAACATCGTCCAGGTGTTCGACTTCGGCTTCGACGAGGGCAGCCACCAGCATTTCATCGTGATGGAGCACGTCCCCGGCCATTCGTGCGCCGAGCTGCTCCGGGACCGGGGTCACCTCGACGTCGAGCAGTCCGTTGAGATCATCGCCCAGGCGTGCCGCGGTCTTGAGTACGCGCACCGCAACGGCGTCATCCACCGGGACGTCAAGCCCGGGAACCTGCTCGTCTCCGACAGCGACGTCGTCAAGCTGGCCGACTTCGGCATCGCCCGGGCGACCGACCAGTCGAGCATCACGCAGGTCGGTTCGGTTCTCGGAACCGCCGCCTACCTCGCACCGGAGCAGGCCCGCGGCGAGGAGGCCGGCCCCCGTGCCGACATCTACTCACTCGGCGTGGTCACCTACCAGCTGCTCTCCGGCCGACTGCCGTACGAGGCGAACTCGCTCTCCGAGCTCACGCTCAAGCAGCAGCGCGAATCGCCGATGCCGCTCGACCAGCTGAACTCCCGCGTCCCCCGCGAGCTTGCCGCCGCGGTCGCGATGGCGCTCTCGATCGACGCCGAGGGCCGCCCCTCCGACGGCCTCGTGTTCGCTGAGACGATCCGGAACGGCGCCCAGGGCATCTCGCCGGTGAGCTCCGGCGCGCCGACCGCGCACCTCGGGACGAGCGCCGCGACCCGCGTGCTCACCTCCCGTGAGCAGCCGCCGACCGCCGCGACGCGCGTTGCCCCGCGGACGCAGCCGACGCGCACCCGGATGGGACCTCCGGCCGTCCGCCCGCCGGCGGCGCGTCCGGAGCGCTCGCGGGACCCGGTGCGGGCCGCTCGCGCCCAGCCGCCGGCCCGCAAGCAGAACACCGCGCTGCGCCGGTTCATCGCGCTCGTGGCGATCGCGATCGTGTTCGTCATCATCGTCGCCGTCGCGGTGACGATCGCCACCGACACGTCGAACACGGCGGTTCACCTTCGCAAGGTGATCTCCAACGATGTGCACAGCGCCATCAAGAGCCTCTCCGACCTAATCAACAGCAACACGAAGTAGTCGGTTCGCAGGACCCCCGCCGGCGCCGCGCGGCGCCGCGCCGTCGCGGAACGCCGCCGCGGCCGCCTCGAAGCGCCCCTCGTCGATCGCGGCCCGCAGGTCGTCCATGAGCCGGGCGACGAAGTGCAGATTGTGGAGCGTGAGCAGCCGCTGCCCGGTCAGCTCACGCGCCCGCAGGAGGTAGTGGACGTAGGCGCGGGTGTAGCCGGCGGCGCACGTCGGGCAGGCGCACCCGTCGAGGACCGGGGCCTCGGAGGTGCGCCAGGCGCCCTTCGCGAGGTCGACGCGCCACCGTCCGGCGGGGTCCGGGACGAGGGCCATCCCGTGGCGGGCGAGGCGGGTCGGCATCGCGCAGTCAAACGTGTCGATCCCGCGCTCGACGCCGCTGATGAGGTCGTCGACGTCGCCGATCCCGAGCAGATGGCGCGGCCGCTCCGGCGCGAGCCGCTCGAGCTCGGCGGTCACCCACGAGACGACCTCGTACATCTGGGGCTTGTCGCGCCCGAGCGTGCCGCCGATCGCGACCCCGTCGCAGGCGCTCGCCGCGATCGCGCCGGCCGACTCGAGCCGCAGATCGTGCTCGACGCCCCCCTGGACGATCCCGTAGACCACTTGGTCGGGCGGGCCATGCTCGGCGTGCCACGCCAGGCAGCGCTCCAGCCACCGGTGGGTGCGCTCGGTCGAGCGTGCCGTGTACTCGCGGGTGACGTGAAACGGCGTGCATTCGTCGAGCACGAGCGCAATATCCGAGTGCAGTGCGGCCTGGACCGCCATCGAGCGCTCCGGAGAGAGCATCCGCTCGTGGCCGTCGATGTAGGAGCGAAAGCGAACGCCCTCCTCGCTGATCTCGAGGATCGCCCCCTCACGGGGCGCCCCGTTGCCGCCGGCGCCTCCGGCGCCCGCGTGACGGCGGCCCTTGATCTCGTCGGCGACGCTTCCGTAGCCCATCGAGAACACCTGAAAGCCACCCGAGTCCGTGATGATCGGCCCTGGCCAGCGCATGAACCGGTTGAGCCCGCCGAGCTGCTCGATCAGCTCGGGGCCGGGTGCCAGGAACAGGTGAAACGTGTTGCCGAGGACCATCTCGTAACCGAGCGCCTCGACGTCGCGCGGCTCGAGCAGCTTCACCGAGCCCCTCGTCGCGAGCGGCACGAACGCCGGCGTCCGGACCTCTCCGTGGGTCAGCTTCAGCGTGCCGGTCCGCGCGAGCGAGCCGCGGTCGCGGCTTCCGATCTCAAACGTGGCGGACGTCCTCATGCCGCTTCATTGTCCTCGACCACCGTCGTCCGGATCTCCCCGGCTCCGCGGCCTGAGATCGGGAAAGGGATTTCAGGACTGTCTGGTGGTCCGGATCTCCCCTTTCACCTGCGAGTGCTCTGAGGAAGGGATATCCGGACGATGTCGGCGCGCAACGAAAGGCGCCGCCCCCTCCGGTGGAGGAGACGGCGCTGAGTGGACCGGATGTCGGCGAATCCGCTATGCGGATTCGCTTGCGAATCGGCGAAGGCCGATTCGCGGGCTGTTCTAAGCGGATTCCGTGCCCTCGATGGTCTTCGGGGCGCCACCGCCGACGGAGATCGCGACCTTGCGCGGCTTCTTCGCCTCGGGCTTCGGGACGCGAACCTCGAGCACGCCGTGCGCGAAGCTGGCCTTGACGGCGTCGGGATCGACGCCCTCAGGCAGGGTCAGCGACCGCGAGAAGAGGCCGAAGGACCGCTCGACGCGGTAGAAGCCCTCCTTGCGCTCCTCGTGCTCGGCCTTGCGCTCGCCGGAGATCGTCAGGACGTTGTCCTCGACCTCGATCGAGACGTCTCCTTCGCTCAGCCCGGGCAGGTCGGCCTTCAGCACGAAGTCGCCCTCGGTCTCGACGAGGTCCATCGCCGGGACCCACCGGCGGGTCGGCGTCGGGCCGCCATTGGCAGTCGGCGTGTCGAAGAAGCTGTTGAACAGTCGGTTCATCTCGTTCTGGATGGAGCTGATCTCACGAACCGGCTCCCAGCGGATAAGTGCCATGTCATTCCTCTCTACTCGCTTGACGGGACATATCGAGCGATTTCGTTTGCGTACACGAAGTATGAAATCTGAGTCGAGACTTGTCAAGTCTTATTGTCAGAGCAAGCGCAGGTTTGGGCAAGCGGGCTCACGACGGGCGCAAGTCTCGGCAAACGGGCTTACGACAAGCGCAAGTCTGGGCAACAGGCTTACGACGAGCGCAGGTGTGGGCCACCGGGCATGCCGAACCGGGCCGACCGTCCGGCGCGGCGTGAACTCGCACCGCTCGCCCGGTCGCCCTACCCCGTCGCCCTCCGGCGTCAGAAACGTCGCTCAGTGCGCGCGATCGGAGGATCGTGCTGCGTTACTCGCGCTGACGGTTCATTTCGCGCCAGGATCGCCCCGCCGTGCCGATTCTGCTGCGTTTCTGACCCGGCGTCGCGGAGCGGGATATCTCGGCGGTCGCCGCGAGAGCGTGCGCCGGGTCCCCCGGTCGAGCCCTCAGTCGATCAGGCTGCGACCGGTCATCGCCGCCGGCTGCTCGTACCCGAGCAACTGGAGGATCGTCGGCGAGACGTCGGCGAGAACTCCGCCGCCGCGCAGTGACAGGCCGGGCACGGTGACGATCAGCGGCACGGGGTTCAGCGAGTGGGCCGTGTTGGGGCTGCCGTCCGCCTCGAGCATGTGATCGGCGTTGCCGTGATCGGCGGTGATCAGACACGCTCCGCCCGCTTCGTGGACGGCGGCGACAACCTCGCCGAGGCAGCCGTCGACGGTCTCGATCGCCCGCACCGCCGCGGGGATGACGCCGGTGTGGCCCACCATGTCAGCATTGGCGAAATTGATGATCCCGAAGGTCGGCTGGTCCGCCTTCCAGGCGTCGACGAACGCCGAGGCGGCCTCCCGGGCGCTCATCTCGGGCTTGTAGTCGTAGGTGGGGACGTCGCGCGGAGACGGGACGAGCTCACGCCGCTCGCCCTCGCACGGCTCCTCGTTGCCGCCGTTGAAGAAGTACGTGACGTGCGGGTACTTCTCGGTTTCGGCGACATGGAGCTGGCCGACGCGATGCTGCTCGAGCACGGTTGACATCGTCACCGACGGGTGCTCGGGCGGGAACGCCAACGGGTACGGCCATCCCTCCTCGTACTGGGTCATGCATGCGTAGCGCTCGACCACGGGGGTGCCGCCGCGATCGACCTCGGTGAACGAGGGGTCAGCCAGCGCGCGGGTGATCTCGCGCATCCGGTCGGGGCGGAAGTTGATGCCGAACACGGAGTCACCCGGCCGGATCAGCGCCTCCGGGCCGACGAGGGTCGGACGGATGAACTCGTCGGTCTCCTCACGCGCGTACGCCTCCCGGCACGCCTGCTCACCGGACTCGACGTGATGCTCGGCACGACCGTGGACGAGCATGTCGTAGGCGAGCTGCACCCGGTCCCAGCGCTTGTCGCGGTCCATCGCGTAGTAGCGCCCGATCACAGACCCGATGCGCCCGGCACCGGCGTCGTCCATCCACCCCTGCACGGTCGCCAGGTATCCGGCGCCGGAGTCCGGGAACGTGTCACGCCCGTCGGTGAAGGCGTGCAACACAAGATCTGGAACGCCGAGCTCCGCCCCGAGCCGGATCAGGGCCTCGATATGACTCCACCCGGAGTGGACGCCGCCGTCGGACACGAGCCCGATCAGGTGGACCCGCTCGGCACCGGAGAACGCATCGCGGAGCACGGCATTGGACCCAAGCTCGCCCTGCTCGACCGCGAGATCGATCCGGGTGAGGTCCTGCATCACGACCGAGCCGGCGCCGAGGTTGAGATGGCCCACCTCGGAGTTGCCCATCTGGCCCTCGGGCAGGCCGACGGCGCGACCGCACGCGGTCAGCTGGGTGTGCGGGTAGCGTCTCCCACAAGGGAATCGAACACCGGGTCGGGAGGCGAGCGAGACGGCATTCCCCGGACCCGGCTCGGCGATCCCCCAGCCGTCGAGGATGATGAGCGCCGCGCAGGCCGCCGGCAACGCGTCGGGCCCGGACGGCACCGCACTCATCGTGATCCCAGTCCGGCGACGGCGGCGGCGACGATCGCCGCGAACGATTCGGCATCGAGGCTGGCCCCACCGACGAGCGCACCGTCGACATCGGGCAGCGCGAGCAGCTCGTCGGCATTGTCCGGCTTGACGCTGCCCCCGTACAGGATGCGGACGCGGCCGGCCTCTTCGCGCGAGCGGTCACCGACGAGCGCCCGCACGAAGCCGATCGCCTCCTGCGCCTGCTCGGCGGTCGCGACCCGGCCGGTGCCGATCGCCCAGATCGGCTCGTAGGCGATCACGACGTCGCCGAGCCGCTCGGTGGGAACCTTCTGGAGACCCTCCTGGACCTGATGGCGGAGCTTGCGCTCGGTGTCGCCCCGGTCCCGCTCCTCCTCGGTCTCGCCGACGCACAGGACCGGCAGAAGGCCCGCCTCGAGCGCGGCCGGCACCTTCAGCTGCAGCGCCCGGTCGGTCTCCCCGAAGTACTCGCGGCGCTCGGAGTGGCCGAGGATGACACCGTGGGCGTCCGCCTCGACGAGCATCGGCGGCGACACCTCACCGGTGAAGGCGCCCTGGCCCTCGTAGTGCATGTTCTGCGCCAGCACCTCGACGCGCGAGCCACGGGTTGAATCGATCATCGCCGCCAACGCGAGGAACGACGGGCAGATCGCCACGTCGACGCCATCGGCATCCGAGACGCGCGGCAGCAGCGCCTGGATGAACTCCTCGGCCTCGGCCACGGTCTTGTACATCTTCCAGTTCCCCGCGATGAACGGGGTCCGATCGCTCATTGCAGCGCCTCCACTCCGGGCAGCGTCTTGCCCTCGATCAGCTCAAGTGATGCTCCGCCCCCGGTCGAGATGTGGGTTACCCGATCGGCGAGGCCGAAGCGCTGGATCGCGGCGACCGAGTCGCCACCGCCGATCACGGTCACGCCGGGGGCGCTCGCCACCGCCTCGGCAACGGCTCGTGTGCCCGCGGCGAAGGGCTCGATCTCGAACGCCCCCATCGGGCCGTTCCAGAACACCGTCCCGGCCACCGCGATGATCGCTCCATACGCCTCGGCCGTCTTCGGTCCGACGTCGAGGCCCATCCAGCCGTCGGGCACGTCGATGCCGTCAAGAGGCTTGACCTCGGCGTCGGCGGCGAGCCGTTCGCCGATCACGAGGTCTCGCGGCAACTCGAGCGCCGCGTGGGCGCCCGACACAGCGGCGAGGGTCGTGCGGGCAAGCTCGACGTCGTCCTCGGCGCACAGCGACGAGCCGACCGTGTGGCCCTGGGCGGCGAAGAACGGGAAGCACATCGCGCCGCCGATGAGGATCGTGTCGGCCACCTCGAGAAAGCGCTCGATGACGGCGATCTTGTCGCTCACCTTCGCGCCGCCCAGGACCGCCACGAGCGGGCGCTCCGGCGCCTCGAGGATCTTCGACAAGGTCGAGACCTCCCGCTCGAGGAGGTGGCCGGCGGCGCGGTCGGCGACGAGATGTGCCACGCCCTCGGTCGATGCGTGCGCCCGATGCGCCGTTCCGAACGCGTCGTTGACGTAGACATCGGCCAGCTCAGCGAGCTCGGCGGCGAGTTCGGGGTCGTTCTTCGTCTCCCCTTTCTCGTACCGGATGTTCTCGAGGACGAGGATGTTGCCGGGCGCGAGGTTGTCCGCGAACGCTCGCACATCGTCGCCGACGACTCCCGGGGCGAGGGTCACGTCGGCCCCGGTCAGCTCGGCGAGCCGGTTCGCCGCCGGTCGCAGGGACAGCTCGGGCTCACGATCCTTCGGGCGACCGAGGTGCGAGACGAGGATCAGACGAGCGCCGCGTTCGCGAAGCTCGTCGATGGTCGGCAGTGCCGCGCGGATGCGGGTGTCATCGGCGACCTTTCCGTTGTCAAGCGGGACGTTGAAGTCGACCCGGACGAGGACACGCTTGTTGCTCAGGTCCCCGAGGTCGCTCAGCGTTCTCATGCGATCTTCTGCACGAGATCGACGAGCCGATTCGAGTAGCCCCACTCATTGTCGTACCAGGACACGATCTTCACCATCGTCCCCTGCATCACCGCCGTGAGCCCGGAGTCGAAGATCGACGAATGGGGGTTCTTGATGATGTCGGTCGAGACGATCGGATCGTCGGTGTACTGGAGGATGCCCTTGAGCGGGCCGTCGCTCGCCGCTGCGAGCATCGCCTCGTTGATCTCCTCGATCGACGTCTCCCGGCTCACGTTGACGGTGAGGTCGACGACGCTCCCGGTGATCACGGGTGCGCGGACCGCGAAGCCGTGGAGCTTGCCCAGGAGGTCGGGGATCACGAGGCCGATCGCCTTCGCCGCGCCGGTCGACGCCGGGATCAGGTTGACCGCCGCCGCCCGCGCCCGGCGCAGATCCTTGTGCGGCATGTCCTGGAGACGCTGATCGGCGGTGTAGGCGTGGATCGTCGTCATCAGCCCGTGCGTGATGCCGACCGTGTCGTGCAGCACCTTCGCGACCGGCGCCAGGCAGTTCGTCGTGCACGACGCATTGGAGATGACGTGATGCTCGGCTGGGTCGTAGGCGTCGTCGAAGTTGACGCCGAGCGCGACCGTGACGTCGGGGTCCGTCGCGGGGGCGGAGATGACGACCTTCTTGGCCCCGGCGGTGAGGTGCTTGGAAGCGTTCTCCCGGTCGGTGAAGCGGCCGGTCGATTCGATCACGACATCGGCGCCGAGTTCGCCCCACGGCAATGCCGCTGGATCGGTCTCCGACAGCACCCGGATATCCCTGCCATCGACGCGGACGCCGGTGTCCGTCGCTTCCACCTCCCCCGGGAAAGGGCCGAATGTGGAGTCGTACTTCAGGAGGTGAGCGAGCGTCTTCGGGTCAACGAGGTCGTTGACGGCGACCCATTCGATGTCGGCGCCGCGCTCGTGGGCGGCGCGGAACACGTTGCGGCCGATACGGCCAAAACCATTGCAAGCGACGCGTACCGGCATACGCAATCCCCCATTTCTGTGAGCGCGAGAAGGTAACCGCCGACGACGGTCGGCGCTCGCAAGGCTACCTCAAGCCTCCCGAAGGGAGCCGTCACCTCCGGGCGACGATCTCGACCCTCAGGCCGTCGGGATCACACATGTAGGCGGCGTAGTAGAGACGGCCGTATTGCGGACGCTGCCCCGGGACCCCATCATCCGTGCCGCCCGCCCCAAGTCCGGCCCGGTAGGCACCATCGACGGCTGCCTTCCCGCTGGCCCGCAGGGCGAGGTGGCCGTAGCCGGGACCGGGCGGGCGACCGCGCACGACGATCCACACCTCCGGGTTGTTGACCCCGTAGGCAACGGCGTGTTCGGATTCGAACATCCGCCGTGCCCCGAGGGCGTAGAAGACGGCGTCGTAGAAGCGAGCCGAGCGGGCGAGCTCCAAGACCTCGAAACCGACGTGGTCGATCATGTCGCCCCCAGACCCGGTGCCTCAGGCCGGTCGCGTGACGTCGCGATGAACGACCTCGACGAGGTACTCGTCCCGGTCGCGATAGCGCTCCGCGAGATGTTCGGCGATGGCGACGGACCGATGCCGGCCGCCGGTGCAGCCGATTGCCAGCACCAGGTGCGCCTTGCCCTCGCCGAGGTACTGCGGAAGCAGGTAATCGAGGAGCGGATGCAACCGCTCGTAGAACGCGTCGAGTTCACCGGCCCGGTTGATGAACGCGACGATGCTCGGGTCGGCACCCGTGAGGGGCCGGAGATCCGGCTCATAGTGCGGGTTCGGCAGGAAGCGAACGTCGAACATGAGGTCCGGGTCGCGCGCGGGGCCGTACTTGAACCCGAAGCTCTCAAACGTGACCGCGAGCCGTCCGGGATTCCGGCTGGGGAGCATTTCGTCGGCGAGCTTCCGGCGCAGCGCCGCGGCGGTGATGCCGGTTGTGTCGATCACGAAGTCAGCACGCTCGCGGATCGGGGCGAGCAGCTGGTGCTCGCGGGTGATGCCCTCGGTGACGCTTCCGGTCGGTGCCAGCGGGTGCCGGCGACGCGTCTCCTTGTATCTCGTCTGGAGCGTCTGGTCGTCCGATTCGAGGAACAGCACCCGGTGCTTGACACCACTCGCGCTCAGGTCGTCGAGGATCCGCGCCAGGCCTTCGAAGTAGCTGCCGCCCCGGACGTCGGAGACGACGGCAGCACGGGCGACCTTCGACCCGGTGTGCATGAACAGCTCGACCAGGGTGCGGATCATCTCCGAGGGGAGGTTGTCGACGCAGAAGTAGCCCTCGTCCTCGAACGCCGCCATCGCAGTCGACTTTCCGGCGCCGGAGAAGCCGGTGATGATGACGAGGTCGGTGAGCGCCGAGCCGGCAATTGGCGAGCCGCCCGGGGACGCGGCCGCCTCGACGTCGCCGCCCCGATTCGTCAGTTCCGGTCCATCCGCGGACATACATGAAGCTTGACGCCTCCGGCGGACGCGCGCGGCGCCGATCTGTGACCGTCGTGGCCCGGGCCGCCCGTGCGTGTGCGACCATCCGGAGCGTGAGGAGCCACGCAGGGCGCCATGGGAAGGTGGCGAGCCCGGCGGGTTGGCCCCGCGTCATGGTGGTGGCGCTGTGCGCCCTCGCCGTGGCGGCCACCTCGGCCGCGACGGCACCGGCGCCCGCCGCCGCCGACGCGCCGACCCTCCCGGCCGAGATCAGCGCCACGCCGTACGGCCAGGCGATGCCACCCGGGTTCCTGGGCGTGTCCTTTGAGTACAAGGCCACGCATCTCTATACCGGACGCGACCCGGGGAACATCAACCCGGTGCTCGTCTCACTGCTGCGCGGACTCGCGCCCGGTCAGGCGCCGGTCGTCCGGATCGGCGGCGACAGCAGCGACCAGACCTGGTGGCCGATGCGGGGCGTGATCCCGCCCGGCGGGATCTCCTACCGACTGACGAAGGGATGGCTGCGCACCACGAACGCGTTCGCCGACGCCCTCGGCGGCAAGTTGATCCTCGGCGTCAACCTCGCCGCCGGCCGCCCCGCGATCGCGGCAGCGGAGGCCCGCGCGTTCCTGCAGGGGATCGGCCGCTCGCGGATCCAAGCGCTCGAGATCGGCAACGAGCCCGACCTCTACTCGATGTTCGCCTGGTACCGGAACCGCCTGCGGGCGGGTCGTGTTCTCCCGTCCGCGCGGCTACGGCGTCGCCGCCTTCGACGGTGACTTCGCCCGCTGGCGAGCCGCGATGCCCGGATGCGCCGCTCGCCGGACCGGCGTTCTCCGGCCTGAGCTGGCTGACCGGGCTCGACGGCTTCCTGCGGATCCAGCGCCGGCTCGCGGTCGTCACCTTTCATCGCTATCCGCTGCGCGCCTGTCTGTCAGACGCGACCGCCCCGGGCTATGCGTCGATCCCGAACCTGCTCCTCGACTCATCCTCCGCCGGCCTCGCCCGCGGGGTGGCGCCGTACACCGCGGTTGCCCACGCCCATGGCCTGCCGTTCCGCCTCGACGAGCTGAACTCCGCGGCCTGCTCAGGCAAGAAGGGCGTCAGCGACACGTTCGCCTCCGCGCTGTGGGTACTCGACACGCTCTTCAACATGGCAGCCGTCGGTGTCGACGGCGTCAACTTCCACACGCTGCCGGGTGCCGCCTACGAGCCGTTCACATTCACGCAGCACGGCTCGACCTGGAGCGCGTTCGTCCATCCGCTCTACTACGGCGCGCTCGCGTTCTCGCGGGCGTTTCCCCCCGGAGCCCGGCTCCTCAACGTGGCCGCTCCGACCGGCCCGGTCAAGATCTGGGCGACGCAGGGCCTCGACGGCCGCATCCGCATCGCCCTCATCAACAAGTCGCTCGACACCCCCGCGAGCGTCCAGCTGACGCTGCCCGGTGACTCAAGCGTGCCGCTGTCGAGCGAGTCCCTGACCGCCCCAGGCGTCGCCTCGACGAACGGCGTCACGTTCGGCGGTCAGACGTTCGGCGATGAGACGAGCACCGGCATGCTTCCGGGCGCCCCGACCGCGACGCCGGTCACGGCCACCGCCGGGACGTACGCGGTCAACGTGCCGGCCGCGAGCGCGACGCTGCTCTCGCGATAGACGCCCGCCCGCCCGCCCGCCCGCGGCTACACGCCGGTCTTGTGCAGCTCGCGGTGCAGATCCCGCGCGAGCTTCCCGGACAGCCCCGGCACCGCCTCGAGCTCCTCCCGGGACGCCGCGAGGATCGCGTCCGGCGAGCCGAAGTGATTCAGCAGCGCTCGCTTGCGTGCCGGCCCGACGCCGGGGAGCTCGTCGAGGATCGACGATGTCATCGCGCGGTCGCGGCGGATCCGGTGGTGCGTGATCGCGAACCGATGCGCCTCGTCCCGGACGCGCTGGAGCAGTTGGAGCTCCGGAGTGTCGTGGTCGAGCAGCAGCGGCTCGGCTCGGCCGGGGATGAACACCTCCTCGATCCGCTTGGCCAGCGAGATCACGACCACGCCTCGGTCCCGGAACCCCTGGAGCGCCCGCAACCCGGCGGACAGCTGGCCACGCCCGCCGTCGATCACGACGACGTTGGGCAGCGCCGCGAACGACGAGTCATATTCCTTGTCGTGGGGGGAGACGTCGCGCTGAGCCTCCCAGCGCGCGAAGCGTCGGCCGAGGACCTCCTCCATTGCCGCGAAGTCGTCCGGCTCTCCGATCCCGATGCTGCCGTTCGTCGCCAGATCACCGAACACCTTGAACCGGCGGTAGTCGGACTTCTTCGGGGCGCCGCCCTCGAACACGACCATCGAGGCGACGGTGTTGGTGCCCATCAGGGTCGAGATGTCGAAGCACTCGATGCGCAAGGGAATCGTGTCGAGCCCGAGCGCCTGCTGGAGCCCGTCGAGTGCCTCGACCCGCTGCTGGCGGCGGCGCTCGGAGCGGAGCTTCTCCTGATCGAGCGCGAGCCGGGCGTTGCGCTCGGCAAGCTCCAGGATGCGACGCTTGTCCCCGCGTTCCGCGGCCCGGATCTCGACGTGACTGCCGCGTCGTTCGCTCAGTGCCGCGGCGAGCGCGTCGGCTGACCCGACGTCGCGCTGGACGATGAGCAGCGGCGGAATCGACATCGCTGACCCGTAGTACTGAAGGATGAACGCCTCGGCGACGTCGGCGACACCGCCGCCGGCTTCGTTGTCGAGATAAAAGCTCTGGCGGTCGGACAGCACGCCGTCCCGGACCTGGAACACCTGCGCGTTGGCCTCGCCCTCCCCGACGGCCACGGCGATCGCATCGAGCGTTCCGACCGTCTCGTTGGCGACCCGCTGCCGCTCGAGCAGGGACCGAACCGAGCGGAGGCGGTTGCGCTCCCGCGCCGCGTCCTCGAACCGCTGCTCCGCGGAGGCGAGGCGCATCTCGTAATCGAGCTTGCGCTCGATCTCCTTGTAGCGCCCGGAGAGAAACGCGATCACGCCGTCGATGCCGGCCCGGTAGTCCTCCCGCGAGACGTATCCGACGCACGGGGCCTCGCACCGCTTGATGTAGTAGTCGAGGCACGGTGAGCCACTGCGCCGGCCCGGCTCGGGTCCCTCGCACGAGCGGAACAGGAACACCTTGCCGAGCACGTCGAGCGTCGAGCGGACCCGCTTGGCATTCGAGAACGGGCCGAAGTAGGCGCGATCGCGCCGGTGGCGCTCACGCGTGAAGTAGACCCGGGGAAAGTCCTCGTCGAGACTGATCGCGATGTACGGGTAGGACTTGTCATCCCGCAGCCGGATGTTGAACCGCGGCTTGTACTGCTTGATGAAGTTCGCCTCGGCGAGCAGCGCCTCCGCCTCGGTGTGCACGACGAGCGCCTCGATGTGGTCGATCATCGGCACGAGGTCGCGGCCGGCACGCGTACTCGGATTCGAGAAATGCGACGCGACCCGCTTGCGGATCGACTTCGCCTTGCCGACATAGATGACCCGTCCGCGCGGGTTGCGGAACAGGTAGACGCCGGGCTCGTCAGGAAGCTCGCGGCGGCGGTCGGCTGGAGTTATGGACACGACGTTCGAGGATAGAAGCGCCCGGCGCGGCGTCAGTCGGCGGTGAACGACACGACCAGCCCGAGCAACGCGATCCCGAGCCCGACGAGGGCGACGGTCTCCCCCAGGCCCGCCATCGGGGCGTTCGGGGTGTACCCCGGAGCGCCCAGCGCCGGATCGAAGATGTTCGCGCCGTTCGTCGGTGGCACCGCGAGGGCGTGGATCGTGAACGCCACCGCGAGCGCGCACGCCCCGATGACGCCGAGCCGGACGGCACGACCGCCGGCGAGCGCGGTGGCGACGAGCGCGCCGGCGAGCAGCGCGAAGATCACGTCCACCGTCGAGTACGTCTGCCACGCAGTCGGATCGTGCGGGAGCCCCCGGAGCTGGTCCGAGCTGCCCCATTGAGCGAGGAACGCCGGAGAGAACTGGTGACTCCAGGTGAGAAACAGCGATCCGAACAGCGCCACCGCGCCGGCGATGATCAACCAGTCGCCGACCCGCTCTCGTTGGGGCGCGCTCACGGTGCGCGCATGTGGTGTGGAAAACGCATTCGCACGGCGGACCGCTGCGAACAGTAACCTCACCGGTTGATGTCGACGCTCGCGACCGGCCGCCGGACCGCCTTTCGCACATGCCCGCTCTGCGAAGCCACCTGCGGGCTCGAGCTGACGCTCGAGGGCGAGCGGGTTACGGCGATCCGCGGCGATCGCGACGACATCCTCAGCCACGGCTTCATCTGCCCCAAGGGCTATGCGCTGAAGGAGCTGCACGACGACCCCGACCGCGTGCGGACCCCGCTGCTGCGCCGCTCCGACGGGAGCTTTGACGCGGTGAGCTGGGATGAAGCATTCGCCTTCATCCACAGCCGCCTGACGCCGATCCTTGACGAGGACCGCAACGCCGTGGCGGTGTACCTCGGCAATCCGAACGCTCACCTGCTCGACAACATGCTGTACGGGAAGGTTCTCCTGCGCGCGCTCGGCACGCGCAACATCTACTCCGCGAGCACCGTCGATCAGTTCCCGAAGCAGATGGCGAGCGCGCTCATGTTCGGGACCGGCACGACCGTCCCGGTTCCGGATGTCGACCGGACCGACTACCTGCTCGTCCTCGGAGCCAATCCGCTGGCGTCGAATGGCAGCCTGATGACCGCGCCGGACATGCGCGGCCGACTCCGCGCGCTGCGCGCCCGCGGCGGCAAGCTGGTCGTCCTCGATCCCCGGCGCAGCCGCACCGCCGAGGAGGCCGACGAGCATCACTTCATCCGGCCGGGCACGGACGCTCATTTCCTGTTCGCGCTCGTCCACGTGCTCTTCGACGAAGGCCTCGCCGACCCGGGCGAACGCCTGACGCCGCTGATCGAGGGCATCGAGGCGGTGCGCGAGCAGTCAGCCGCGTTCACCCCGGAGGCCGTCGCGACGGTGTGCGGCATCGCCCCGGACACGATCCGGCGGATCGCCCGCGAGCTGGCCGGCGCGCCGCGTGCCGCGGTGTACGGACGGATCGGGACGTGCACGCAGGAGTTCGGGACACTCGCGAGCTGGCTCGTCGACGTCCTCAACGTGCTCACCGGGAACCTTGACCGGGAGGGCGGGGCGATGTTCCCGCTCGGCGCAGCCGGACACTCGAACGCGGCGGGGACGCCGGGCCGCGGGCGGGGGACGCGGTTCGGTCGCTGGACGAGTCGCGTCCGCGGCCTGAACGAGATCTTCGGCGAGCTGCCCGTGTCCGCTCTCGCGGAGGAGATCGACACGCCGGGCGACGGCCGAATCCGCGCGCTGATCACGATGGCCGGCAACCCGGTCGTCTCCACCCCGAACAGCGATCGTCTCGACGCAGCTCTGGGCGAGCTCGACCTGATGATCAGCCTCGACGTCTACGTCAACGAGACGACGCGGCATGCCGACGTCATCCTGCCCGGCCCCTCGCCGTTGCGACGCTCGCATTACGACCTCGCTCTCTACCTGTTTGCGGTCCGCAACGTTGCCCACTACTCAGGGCCGGTCCTGGAACCCGAGCCGGACGCCCCGCAGGAGTGGGAGATACTGCTGCGCCTCAGCGGCATCGCCGCCGGCATGGGAGCGCAGGCGAGCGTGGCTGCGATCGACGACGGGGTCATCGGCATGCTCATTCAGCGCGAGGTCGCCACCCCCGAGTCCCCCGCGTTCGGTCGTGAGCCGGCCGATCTGCTCGCTGCGCTCGCGCCGCGGGTCGGTCCCGAGCGAATGCTCGACCTGATGCTCCGCACCGGCCCGTACGGCGACGGCTTCGGCCCCCGCTCGGATGGGCCGCAGCTCACTCTGGACAGGCTCGAGGCGGCGCCCCACGGGATCGACCTCGGTGCGCTGACTCCGAGACTGCCGGACGCGCTGCGGACGCCGAGCGGCAAGATCGAACTCGCAGCCGAACCGGTCATCGAGGACGTCGGACGGTTGCGTGCCGCGCTGGCCGAGCCGGCGAACGGCAACGGCGGCGCGCTCGTGCTCGTCGGGCGGCGGCAGCTGCGCTCGAACAACTCATGGATGCACAACCTCCCGGTGCTCGTCAAAGGCAAGCCCCGCTGCACCCTTCACGTTCACCCGGACGATGCGACTCGGCTGGCGCTCGTCGACGGCGGGCAGGCGAGCGTTCGCTCCCGTACAGGTGAGGTCGTCGCTCAGGTCGAAGTGACCGACGCGATCATGCCCGGCGTCGTCAGCCTCCCGCACGGCTGGGGCCACGACGTGCCCGGCGCCGTCCAGCGCATCGCGGCCGCCAACGCCGGCACGAACAGCAACGTCCTCGCCGACGAGCAGCTCATCGACGTGCCGTCAGGCAACGCCGTCCTCAACGGCATCCCGGTCGAGCTCGCCCCGGTCCGAGCGGCCGCGGCACTCTCGTCGGTCTAGATGGTTGATGCCACGGCGGTGCGTGGTTTGAAGGGGACATAAGGAAGCGATCGAAGTCGGCGGTGCTCAATAGCCAGCACCGACCGGAAGGGGCCGTGATGGACGCCGACCTCGATTCGCTTCTGACCGTGGTGTTCTGCACCGCGGACGATCTCCTGCCCACGAAGGCGGGAAACGCGCGACGTATCGTGACCGACGCGGAGGTCGTCACGCTCGCTGTCGCGCAGGTTCTGTTGGGCTACCACGACTCTGACCGGCGGTTCCTCGCCGCCGCGCAGCGGCGCTTGACGCATCTGTTCCCGCAGATCCCGACCCAGGACGCGTTCCACAAGCGCCGCGCCCGGTTGGAAGCGAGCATCGAGTGGTTGATCGGCGTGTTCGCCGCCCAGAGCCCCGGCTACTACGACGACATGCTCGTGCTGGATTCCACGCCCGTGGAGACCGCCCGCTCGCGCGAAACGGTCAAACGCGCGGGCGACAGCGCACTGGCGGACGCGATCGGCGACGCCGCCGGCTACGGCTACAGCCCCGCGCATTCGCGGTTCTTCTACGGAATGCGCCTGCATCTGCTCGCCGCCCTGGACGGCACCCCGCGCGCCGCGACCTTGTGGTCCCCCGAGCGCGGAGAGCGCGAGGTCGCGATCACGCTGCTCGCCCGTGGACTGCACGGCGGTGAGACCGTGATCGCCGACAAGGGCTACGCCGGCCACGAATTCCAAGCCGCCGCGGCCGAGCTCGGCGCCACGATCGTGCGTCCCAACCGCAAGACCGAACCCGGACAGGCACCCATCATCTCCGGCGTCCGCCAACGCGTCGAATCGATCATCCAGACCACCAAAAGCACCCTCGGCCTCGAACGCCACGGCGCCCGCACCCTGCACAACCTCCGCGTCCGGATCTGCGTCCGACTGCTCGCACTCGCCGCCTGCATCACCCACAACCACAACCTCGGCCTCCCCAGCCGTCACCTCACGCCATACACCGTCTGACCGTGGCATCAGTCATCTAGTGTCCGCCGTCGGAGTTCGACGGCCCTAGCGGACGGGTCCACTAGTACTTCCGCGCCGCCCAGACGATGGCCACGACGGCGTAGATGGCGCCGCCCATCAGCACGAACCAGGCGATTTCGCCGCCCGCTGTGTTCCACATCCGATGGGTTGCCGTCAGCGTGATCGTCGCGACGCCGGCCGCGGCGTACAGGATCGCCCGCCGCGTCTCGCCGAGCGCATAGATCGCCACCCGGTGCTGGCGATACATCAGCGACGCGACCCACGCGATCGAGGCCAGGAACGCGAGTGAGATCGCCTGCGTGGCGACGTTGGCGCCCTTGCCGCCACCCGGGATGAGGACAACGAGCGCCGCGATGATGAGCACGATCGCAACGTTGCGGACGTTCTTGTTGATCGCCATCAATACGTAATCGTACGCCGCTCCACGCCACCGTACGCTCGCGCGGCCACCGTGAGCACCCCATGGCGATACGGAAGGGCCGTGGTCAGGGGACTGCACTGGCCGATCGACGCGACCCGGAGCGTTCGGGCGGTGCCGACGGCGCGTCGATGACGGCCGACATGCCGCACCGACACCGTCACCCGGCCCGGGTGCCAGAGCGTGATCCGGAGCGCCGGGGCGCCTGCCTGCCCGGACATGACCTGGACGGCTTTAATCTCCGAGCGGGCCGGCAGCGCTCCGCGGCGCGCCCGCGGGGCGGCGCGGTAGCACGTGAACAGATCCGCGCCCGCCGAGCGCAGTCCGGACATCGCCGCGTACCCGAGGTGGCTCAGACGAAACAGATCCTCGACGGTGCGCAGGAAGCTGAAGTGATTGAAGGCAACCCGGTCGACCGTGCCCGGATCGATGTACGGCGAGAGCACGACCGCGCCGACGTGACCTCCGCCCGGGCCCGGCGTAAGCGGCCCGCCGTTGGAGGGCGCGTTCGGGAACGCCGGCTCGTTGCAGCACGCGGTCGCGTCGCCGGCGTCGGCCTCGTCGAACAGGATCGCGAGCGCGCCCCCTGACCGGTACGCCGGTGAGGCGAGGATCCGCGGCACCCACGTCGACAGGAACCCGTCCGCGCTGACGAGGCCGCCCGGCTGCATGTCGACGCATGGCGTGTCGTGACCGTCGTGGCACAGGTTGGGTGTGATGAACGCGAGGTTCGGCGCTCGAGACGCGGCGGTGAGATCGGATGACAGCTGGGTCAGGGGCACGTCGTCGGCCGCGCACGCCGGGGTGTCGATGATCGAATGGAAGTAGACGAACGGGTTGTGCCGGGTCGCATACTGATCGCCGACCTTGGCGCTGATGCTGTCGTCATGGGTACCGAGCGCGGGGTGATGGCACGGCGTGGCCATGTCCTCCATGTAGCCCTTCCACGTGAGCCCACGTGCGCTCAGCTGGTTGGCGACGGTGCTGACCGACTTCGGGTAGACGCATCCGGTGCCGAGCGCCTGTCCGTTCGCGCCCATCCCCCCGGGGAGGAAGTCGCTGTAGGTGGCGGTGCAATCGAGCTGGGTCGCCGTGTTTGACCCCTGACCGCTCACGAGCGCGATGTAGTTGCCAAGGCTCGCGTGCGTGACGCCGTAGTAGTTCGGGACGAACGCGCCCTCGCTCGTCAGTGTGCGCGCGAGATAGGGGGCGGGCGACTGGGCGCCGAACGTCTCGCCGTACCCCTTGTTCTCGAGCATGATCACGAACACGTGCTTGATCGGGGGCAGCGGACTGGCGGCCGCGCGGACGGCCCCGCCGCCAAGGGCGGCGAGCATCAGGACGGAGACGAGCAGCGCGATGCGGGAACGCGTCACGGCGATGCAGCTGAGCGGGTCACGGGTCTGGAATTGTTAGCGCAAGGTGATGAGGTCGCGCGGCGACGGCGGCACTTCGGACGGCGGCGTGGGCGTCGCGGTCCGCGGCGGCTCGACCGGCGTTCCGTCGGCGTGCGCGGCGGCGAATCGGTAGCCGACCCCGAAGTGGGTGTGCACGTAGCGCCACTGCGGGGAGACCCGCTCGAGCTTCTGGCGCAGCTTGCGGACGAACACGTCGACCGACCGGTCACCGCGCACCATCGTGTACCCCCAGACCCGCTGATAGATCTCCTCCCGCTGAAGGACCCGCCCCTCAGCGGTCGCGAGCTGCAGCAGCAACTCGTACTCCTTCCGTGACAGGCCGGCCGCGTCCGCCCCAACGTAGGCGTCGAACCGGTCGGGCCGAATCGCGAGCTCGCCCGCAGCGATCGTCTCCTCCTCGGCGGGCATCTCGCCCGTGCGGCGACGGCGCAGAGTCGCGTGAATCCGCGCGACCAGCTCCTCGGGATGACACGGCTTGGTGATCCAGTCATCGGCGCCCTCGCGCAGACCACGGACTCGGTCGGCGACCGGTGCCGGATTCGTACAGACGAGCAGGGCGAGCCCCGGGAGCGCCGCGGCAATCCGACCGACGTAATCGATTCCCGTCACCGCGGGGTTGACGATCACGGCGTGAAGGCGCATCGCGGCGAGCTGGTCGGGTCCAGCGGCATACGGGATCACGTCCCGCTGCCAGCGCAGCGCCGCGAAGCGTCTGTCCAGCACGGTGAGAAGACCGCTGTCGTCATCGATGAGCGCGACCCGGATCGGCGACGCATCATGTGGCGGAGCCATCTGCTCACGAGTGTAGAGACCGCTCCTGACGCCGATCGCCTGCGGCGGCGTCCGGTGGCAGGATGTTCACAATCAGGCCTCGCCGTCGACGCTACCCGGCGATCGTCTCCCAGCGCTCGTACAGCGCCTCGACCGTCCGCTTCGCCGCCTCGTGGCGGGCGGTCGAATCGGCCGTCTTCGCGGGTGTCGACCACGCGGCCGGCTCTGCGAGCTCATCCTCGACGGCGCGCAGGGCCGCCTCGGCGGCCTCGATCTCGCGCTCGAGCGTCTCCTGGGCCCGCGGCGACGCGGCCCGCTTCGGCTGCGGCTTCGGCGACGCCGCCGTCTTCTTCGCCTTGGGCTTCGACTTCGCCGCAGCCGGCTCGGGCGGGCGCGCCTTGCGCTCCTCGCGCGCGCGTACGTACTCCGGCCAGCCGCCGACATAGCTGTGCAGGGTGTGGTCCTCGAACGCGATCGTCCGGGTGCCGACGGCGTCGAGCAGAGCGCGGTCGTGCGAGACGAGCAGCAGGCTGCCCTGGAAGGCACCGAGCGCGTGCTCGAGCGCCTCACGGCTCTCCAGGTCAAGATGGTTCGTCGGCTCGTCGAGGATCAGGACGTTCGCGCCGGAGTGGACGAGGATCGCCAAGGAGAGCCGCCGCCGTTCGCCCCCGGAGATCCCGTCGAGCGGCTTCTCGGCGTCTTCGCCGGAGAACATGAACCGTCCGAGCAGCGCCCGGGCGTTGTTCGGTGTCAGTTTCGTCAGGTGCGTCGTCGCCTCGAGCACGGTCCGCGCGCTGCCCGCCGACAGCTCCTCGGCGTGCTGCGACAGATACCCGACCTTGACGTTGTGCCCGGTGCGGAGCTTGCCACCGCCCAGCTCCCGCCGACCCGCCAGGGTCTCGATCAGCGTCGTCTTGCCCGCCCCGTTCGGGCCGACGAGGGAGACGTGCTCCCCGCGCTCGAGCCACACCTCGGCGTCGTCGAGCAGACGTTTGGACCCGATCTCGATCACCCCGTGCTCGAGCTCGAACACGACGCGCCCGCTGCGCTCCGGCGGCTTGAACGAGAACTCCAACGTCGCCCCGTTCTTCGGATCCCGCGTCAGCCGGTCCATGCGCGAGAGCTTCTTCGCCCGTGACTGCGCCTGTCGGGCCCGCGTTCCCGCCCGGAACCGGGTGACGAATCGCTCGAGGCGCTCGATCTCCGCCTGCTGGCGCTCGATCGCCCGACCGAGCGCCAGCTCCCGCGCGGCTCGCTCTCGCCGCCACGCGTGCCACGGACCGTCGAAGAACTTCCCGCGCCCCGATTCGAGCTCGAGCACGGAGGTCCCGACCGCCTCCAGGAACCAGCGGTCGTGGGCAACGAGCACGACGGCCGCGTCAAGGCTGTTCAGGTGCGACTCGAGCCATTCCAGCGACTCGATGTCAAGGTGGTTGGTCGGCTCGTCGAGGAGCAGCAGGTCGGGATCGCCGGCGAGCGCCCGGCCGAGCGAGGCGCGGGTCAGCTCGCCGCCGGAGAACGTCTCCAGCGAGCGGTCGAGGTCGGTGTCGTCCCGGAAGCCGAGGCCGTGGAGCGTCGACAGCGCCCGATCGCGCCACGTGTAGCCGCCGGCGTGCTCGAGCCGGGCCTGAGCTTCCGCGTAGCGCGAGAGCGTCGCGTCGTCATGGGCACCGCCGGCCATCGCCTGCTCGAGCGTCGCGAGCTCGGCTTCGATCGCGACGAGCTCCTGGGCCCCGCTGAGGATGTAGGCCCGCAGCGACATGCCTCGGTCGCGTGGCGGTCGCTGGTCGTGGAGAGCGACCTTCGCCCCCTTCGCGAACACGAGCTCCCCGCCGTCGATCGACGCCTGTCCGGCGAGCATCCGCAGCAGCGTTGTCTTGCCGGCGCCGTTGCGACCGGAGAGCGTCATCCGGTCGCGGCGCTCGAGCTTGAACGAGATGCCGCGCAACAGCGGCTCGCCCGCGATGTCCTTGCCGAGGTCCGATGCGATCACGACTGCCATTGCGCTGATGGTAGGCCGGGGGTGATACACGAGACCACGCGGGTAGCATCACGGCCTTGCGCACGCCGCCATGGCCACCTGTTCCGCCGTTTGAGATGCCACCCGCCCGAACCGTCCGGGTCCCGGACCGGGGTGAGTTCTTTCTCCGGGACAGCGGCGGTGAGGGACCCGCCGTCATGCTGCTGCACGGCTGGATGGCGAGCGCCGACCTCAACTGGTCGGCTGCCTACGCGGACCTCGAGCAGGGCGGCTACCGGGTTCTCGCCATCGATCACCGCGGCCACGGGCGCGGTCTGCGCCCGATCGAGCGCTTTCGCCTATCCGACTGCGCGGCCGACGCCGCCGCAGTCCTGCGCGAGCTCGGCGTGGCCCCCGCGACCGTGGTCGGATACTCGATGGGCGGCGCGATCGCCCAGCTCGTCGCCTACGAACACCCCGACGTCGTCAGCGGGCTTGTGCTCAGCGGCACGGCCCAGCACTGGCAGGAGCGCGAAATCCAGCGCCGCTTTCGTGGGCTCGGACTGCTCGGGCTGACGCTGGCCGTCGCCCCCCGCGTGTCGTGGCGGCGCGGCTTCAAGCAGGTCGGTCTCGAACCGTCGCCCCGGACGGTGTGGCTGCACTCCGAGCTGATGCGGCACTCGGCGAGCGATGTCACCGAGGCCGGCCGCGAACTCGGGCGGTTCGACTCCCGCCCGTGGGCAGCGCGCGTCCAGGCGCCGGTGGCGGTCGTCCTCACGACCCGCGACGAGCTCGTCTCGCCCCGCAAGCAGCGCGAGCTCGCCGAGGCCTACCGGGCGCAGGTGTTCGAGGCGCCGATCCGCCACATCGAGCTCGGCACGCATGCTGAGAAGTACAACCCGGCGCTGCTCGCCGGGATCGCCGCCGTGTCGAGCAGCGCCGCGGCCGCCGGGCGCGCCGGGGAACCCGGCCGGGCACCGGTCGCCTAGACCCTATGGCGTGGGTCGCCTTTTGCAGGGTTGACCTGCCGGGGTAGTGGCCGGACGCTCCTCGCGGGGATTTGTCTGGCCGGAGAGTGGCTCCGGCTGACCCCAGATCTGTGAGGAGGTCCGGCCATGACCGGAACGATGACGTGGGTTGGGTTGGATGTCCATGCTCGGTCGACGCATGCCGCTGCGATCGACACGATGACGGGTGAGCTTCGCCGGGCGCGGTTCGGTGCTGGGGTCGATGAGCCGGTCGGGTGGCTGCTGGGTCTCGGCGGTCCGGTGCGGGCGTGTTATGAGGCCGGGCCGACCGGTTTCGGGTTGTATCGCGCTGCGATCGCGGCGGGGATCGCGATGGAGGTGATCGCGCCGGGAAAGACGCCGCGTGGTCGGTCTGATCGGGTAAAGACTGATCGCAAGGACGCTGAGCTGTTGGCGAGGCTGTTGTTGGCGGGGTCGTTGACGCGGGTGGTGGTCCCGCCGCCGGAGCTCGAAGCGGCACGGGAGTTGATGCGCTGCCATGACGCTTGCCGGCGCGATCTGATGACCGCGCGCCATCGGGTGTCGAAGATGTTGCTGCGTCACGGCCGGGTATATCCGCTGGCGTCGACGTGGACGGTTGCGCATCGACGGTGGCTATCGCGCCAGCAGTTCGATCACCCCTCCAGCGAGTTGGCGTTCGCTGACCTGCTCGCCGCCTCGGACGGGCTCAGCGCCCGCAAGGCGGCGCTCGCCGAGCGTCTCTCGGTCCTCGCGACCGACGAGCTGTGGTGGCCGACGGTCAGCCGGTTGCGCGCGTTCCGGGGTGTGGACACGTTGACCGCGTTCGCGTTGCATCTCGAGCTCGGCGGTGACTGGCGGCGGTTCCAGCGCCCGCCGGCATTGAGCGCGTGGCTGGGGTTGACCCCGTCGCTGACGCAGTCAGGGGAGTCCTCGCGCCAGGGTGCGATCACCAAGACCGGATCGCAACTCGCGCGGCGGCTGCTGGTCGAGTCAGCCTGGCAGTACACCCGGGAGCCGCGGATCGGTGCGACGCTCGAGAACCGCCAGCACGGCCAGCCCGCACACGTCCTGCAGATCTCCAACCACGCCCAACAACGGCTGTACCGAGTGCACAAGACGATGCGCGCCCGCGGGAAAGCCGGGAACGTGACCGTCGTCGCTGCCGCGCGCGAGCTGTCGTGCTTCCTCTGGGCCGCCGCGACAGCCGACTAACCGCCGGCCGACAGCCTCACCCGGTCGCGAATCCGGGACGCCGGGCCGCACGCGGCCGGCACGCGCGAATCCACTATGAGCAGCCTCGCCTCAACCGGCCGGGTGCCACGCTCGTTCCTAGACAGCGCACCGCCGGCAGCAGAAGAAGGCCCTTGGGGTAGCCAACCCCCGCATCATCAGACTGGCAACGCCGACACCGAGCTCGGCGTCCCGGACTCCCGACCAACCCACCACCGTCCGCGCCGCGAACGGCGATCACCCGCGGCCACTTGACAAAACGACCGCCATATCAGTGGACGCGTCCGTAAGTCGTGCGGCACCGAGAGTGGTCACTGGTGGATGCCGGGCGAGGACGCAGGAGTCGCGGCGTAGCGGAGCTACGCGAGACTCCGAGGACAGCGCCCGGCGCCGCCAGGGGCCGCTCGAATGACGCAGGACTTACGGATGGGTCCACTAGCTCGCGGCACGTGAGCGGCCGCCGGCTGCAGCAGGAGGCCTGCCCGCATGTTCAGGTACGCTTTACCGAGAGATGCGTCGCACCCGGATCATGACCTTCCTGTTCGTGTTCAGCGTCACATTGCTGATGCTCGCGTCGAACGCGTTCGCCGCTGAGAGCGGCGGCGGTCAGGGCTGGTACGGCGAGACGAACGACAAGGAGGTCACGAACGCGATGTTCATCGTGATCGCGTTCTTCCCCGTCGTCATCACGGTCTTCTCGATCATCCAGTGGCGTCTGGACAAGCGCAAGCACGCCAAGATGGACGCCGCCAAGCGCCGCGCGGCGAACGTCGACTGGCGCGGCGGCTGGTAGACGGCAACTCGCGCCGCGCGCGCGTGACGCACCCGCGCCGCTGCTCGCTCACCCCGGGTAGGCTCTCGGCACCGACCACGCGGAGGGAGCGAGCTACATGGCCTATTTCGTTACGGGGGCGACCGGCTTCATCGGGCGCCACCTCGTCGCGCGCCTGCTGGAGCGCGACGGAGACATCTACGTGCTCGTGCGCGAGGGCTCGGGCGAGAAACTGGATGCCCTGCTGGCGGAGAAGTGGGCGCCCGGGCATGCCGACGCGGAGCAGCGGATCAAGCCCGTCACCGGCGATCTGAGCCAGCCGCGCCTCGGCCTCGACGACGCCGCGGTCGGCGAACTCACCGGCACGATCGACCACTTCTTCCATCTGGCGGCGATCTACGACATGACCGCCGACGAGGACCGCAACCGGATCGCCAACGTCGAGGGGACGCGCCACGCCGTCGAGCTCGCCAATGGCATCGCCGCCGGCCGCTTTCACCACACCTCGTCGATTGCGGCGGCCGGGCAGCACAAGGGCCTCTTCCGCGAGGACATGTTCGACGAGGGTCAGAAGCTTGATCATCCCTACCACCGCACGAAGTTCGAGTCCGAGAAGATCGCGCGCACCCAGACCCAGATCCCGTGGCGCGTCTACCGGCCCGCGATCGTCGTCGGCAATTCGCAGACCGGCGAGATGGACAAGATCGACGGTCCGTACTACTTCTTCACCGCGATCAAGCTCGCGCGGCACTACCTCCCCGGCTGGTTCCCGCTGATCGGGCCGGAGTTCGGCTACACGAACATCGTGCCCGTCGACTACGTCGCCGCGGCGATGGATCACATCGCCCACGCGCCGGACCTCGACGGTCAGGCCTTCCACCTCTGCAACCCCAAGCGCCAGCGCTCCGGCGACGTGATGAACGAGTTCGCCAAGGCGGCCCATGCCCCCCAGCTGTCGGTGCGTGTCGACACGAAGCTGCTCGAGGCGCTGCCGAAGGGAACGATCGGAATGCTCATGCAGCTGCCCGCGGCCCGCGGGGTGCGCAAGGCGATCCTCGCCGACTTCGGGATCCCCGACGAGGTGCTCGGCTACGTCGGGCTGCGCCCCGAGTTCGACACCCGGGACACCGAGCGGGCGTTGAAGGACACCGACATCGGGGTGCCGCCGCTCGAGAGCTACGCGACGAAGCTGTGGGACTACTGGGAGCGCAACCTCGATCCCGACCTGTTCAAGGACCGCAGCTTCGAGGGCGCGGTCAACGGCAAGACGGTGCTTATCACCGGCGCCTCGAGCGGCATCGGCAAGGCGGCGGCGTTCAAGATCGCGCGCGCCGGTGGCATCCCGCTCCTCGTCGCGCGGAGCGCCGAGAAGCTCGAGGAAACGAGACGGCAGATCGAGGATGACGGCGGGACGGCGTACGCGTACTCGGCCGACGTCTCGGACCCGGAGTCGGTGGAGCAGCTGGTCGAGCAGGTACTCGCGGATCACCCGGCCGTCGACGTGCTCGTCAACAACGCCGGTCGCTCGATCCGGCGCTCGATCGCCCTCTCCTACGACCGCTTCCATGACTTCGAGAGGACGATCCAGCTCAACTACCTCGGCACGATCAAGCTGATCATGGGCGTGCTCCCGCACATGCGTGAACGCAAGTCCGGCCTGGTCGTCAACGTCTCGTCGATCGGCGTGCAGACGAGCCCGCCACGGTTCTCAGCGTATGTCGCCTCCAAGGCCGCGCTGGACGCGTGGACGCGCGTCGTGGGCTCGGAGTGCATCAGCGACAACGTCCATTTCACGACGATCCACATGCCGCTCGTGCGCACGCCGATGATCGCGCCGACGAAGATCTACGACAGCTTCCCGACGATCTCGCCCGACGAGGCCGCCGACCTCATCTGCGAGGCGATCCGGGCGAAGCCGAAGCAGATCAACACCCGGCTCGGGACGTTTGGGGAGGTCGCCTACGCGCTGTTCCCGAAGGCGGTCGACCAGATCCTCTCGACCGCGTACAAGGTGTTCCCGGATTCGGCCGCCGCCAAGGGCGAGAAGGATCCCAACGAACAGGCATCGACCGAGCAGGTCGCGCTCGCGCACCTGATGCGCGGCGTCCATTGGTAGGTGGGGCGCGGTTGACTACGCGGCGTCCATTGGTAGGTGGGGCGCGGTTGACTACGCGGCGGCCGCATCGACCGGCGGCTGCTGCTCGTCAGCGCTCAGCAATCGCTGGCCCTCCCACACGGCGACGAACGCCTCGACAACCGCGGGGTCGAACTGTGTACCGGCGCAGCGCCGGATCTCCGCCACCGCGTTCGCCGGCCCGACGGACGCCGCGTACGGGCGGTTGCTCGTCATCGCATCGAACGCATCGCACACCGAGATGATCCGCGCGCCGAGCGGGATCGCCTCGCCGGCGAGCTTGTCGGGGTAGCCGCCGCCGTCCCAGCGCTCGTGGCTCGACCGGACGAGTGACGCAACCCCGGCGAGGGAGGGCGCCGCGGCGAGGATCCGCTCGCCCACGTACGTGTGCCGCCGCATGAACTCCCACTCCCGCTCGGTGAGCGGACCGGGCTTGCTCAGGATCGCGTCCGGCACAGCCGCCTTGCCGATGTCGTGCAGTTCGGCCGCGCGCTCGACGTCGTCGACGGCGCTGCGGTCGAGCCCGAGCGTCCGGGCGACGTCGGCGGCGAGCACGCCCACATGGCGCAGATGCTGGTGGAGGTCGGGCTCGCGCTCCTTGAGCAGCCCGAGCAGCACGTTGTGCGTCTGCTCGCGCGCGGAGCCCCGACGGGTGCCCTTCTTGGCATACATCCGGTGGTCGGCGAGCCGGAGCGCGAACATCGGGGCATCCGCCTCGGCCGGAAGGGCGACGATGCCGTCCGATGCGCTCACGTGGAATCCCTCGCCATCGGACGTGAGCGCAGTGCGGGCCGCCGCGACGTGAACGTCGGCGTCCGCTGGATCGCAGCGAAGCAGCACGCAGAACTCATCCCCTCCGAGCCGGAACGCGCTGCCGACGCCGACGACCGCTTCCCTCAGCCGGTGGCCGAGATGGGCGAGCATCGTATCGCCGGCGAGATGGCCGAACTGGTCGTTGTAGAGCTTGAACCCATCGAGGTCGAACATCAGCAACACGGCCCGCGGCGAGTCCGGGCCGTCCGCGAGCGCCTCGGTCAGGGCCTGGTTCATCTGGCGACGGTTGCCGAGCCCGGTGAGGGCGTCCGTCACGGCCTCGTTCTGGGACGTCTCGAGCAGCGCAATGTTCTCCCGGAACATCAGCCCGGCTCGTGCGATCACGAGCAGCACGGTCAGGCCCGCAAGGGCGACTCCGAGCTTGCTGACGTGGTGAAAGCCGGCATACACGAGGATCCCGGTCGCGACCAGCGCAAACGCGCTCGGCATCGCGAGCAACCGCCGCGGACCGAGTTCGATCGCGGCCTGCGGACGAGAGGGCTGCCAGGCCGCGGTGCCCATTGCGAGTGCCGCGACCACCCACATCGAGTCGAGCACGGTGCCGACGACGTAGGTGCCCTGAGCGCTCTGCACGGCGTACGTCGTGTCCGCGACCGCCCACAGTGTGAGGCTGGCGACGAGCCACAGCCACGCAACGCCCGGTTTCCAGCCCGACAGCGCGATGACGGCGACGGACACAGCCAGCAGAACCATGTCTCCGATCGGGTAAGCGAGGGTTGTTGCCACAGCGAGCGACCCGCCCGCAGCTCCGTGGACGATCGTCTCGAAGGCGAGCGTGGCGACGATCGCCGCTGTGGTCGTGGCGGCGATCGCACCATCGAGCACCGTGCTCGCCCGGAAGGCGTGGATCCGCTGCTTCACGAGCAGGATCAGGCCGGCGTACGTCATCGGGTAATAGAGCAGATAGAGCAGGTCCGCGACCGACGGGATCGGGGGCGTGCCCGACTCGCCGAACGCCAGCGAGTAGTAGATCTCCCCAGCGGCGTTGAACGCGAGGCCGGCGGCCATCAGGAGCCATGCCGGTCGTTCGCTGCGGATCACCAGGGCACGAGCGAAACACGAGACCGAGGCGCCGGCGACGATCGCGTCGTAGAGCCAATTGTTGATGACGTTGTCCATCGCGTGACCGCCGAGGCCGAACGCAGCATGGGCGACGTGCAATGCGACTCCGACCGCACCGAGCACCCAGGCGGTCCAGAGGACCGTCCTCATGCGATGGCCATGCGCGGCCGTCCCCTGCCGACCACGGCCGAGAGCCCCACGTTCGATGGCAGCCATTGTGGTTCTGATCGGCATTCGTACCGAATCCTGAGTCCGTAGTTCCTACGGATTGACGCCGGGTCAGATGCGGAAGACCGGAATCAGGCGCTGCTCATGCTCCGCGTCGATCCGCGCGACGACCTCGACGTGCTCCTCGAGTCCCGATCCCCGGAGCTTCGTCGCGAGCAGCTCGTCGACCTGAAAGATGCCGGCACTGTTGGACATCTCGATCTCGACCCGGACCGCCTTGTCCCGGCCTGGGGCGATCTTCACCTCTTCGATCGCATAGGCGGACAGCGAGTGGATGTTCTGGTGCCCGGCCTCAAACGGCACGCGGGACCGGCCGCGTGCCATGTCAAGCGCGTCGGCGACACGCACGATCCCGGCTTCCACGGTGAACGGCTCCCCCCGGCGGCGATGGGCAATGATCGCGTGCAACGCCTCGCTGACGATCACCGTCCGCTCCGGTTCCTCGTAGACGCGCTCGAGCAGCGAGCCGAGCTTGTCCGCCGTGAGGAACAGGCTGAACCGTTCGTGATCCTCGCGGTGGATCGACATCCCGACGCAGTGGAGCAGGCAGGCGGCGGCAATCACGACCTCGGCGTCACGTTCGGTCAGCCCAAAGTCGGCGACAACGCTCGGCGTGACCCCCCGCCGGAACAGAAGGCGAGCCAGCCGCAATCCGATGTTGAGCACGATCTGGAGATGAACCCAGCTGTGATCGGACATGGCCAGCCGTCGGGTCGCGTTGACCGCCGAGACGTGCCACCACGCCTTGACCTGATCATCGGCATTGACGGCCTCGAGGAACCGCTCGAGCCGGCGGTTACCGCGGGTCGGCGCGCGGATACGGATCGCCGTGATCGCCTCACGCGGGGAAACCGGGGGCTCGGTCGCGCTCACCGATCGGCCTCCAGAAGCAGGCCCTCGCGCACACCGCCGCGTGCGATTTCGAGCGGGGTCCGGAACAGCTCGGAGGCCCGCTGCAGGATGAGCAGACCGGCTGGGAGCAGTCGCACACGCTCCTGGTCAAGGCCGAAATCCCGGGCGACATCGGCCGCTCGCCGGCTCGCGAGCAGCCGCAGTGAGCGCTCGATCGTCTCGCCGTCGAGATGTGACCCGGCGAGCTGGCGCAACGATGTGGCGCTGCCACCGACGGCGACCGCTTCGGCGGGCTGCGGGGCGTGCAGACCCTCGGTCGCCCGAGCGACCTCGTTCCTGGCCGTGGCGAGCTCCGCGGACGACGGCGGGTCCGAATGCAGGCACCGATCCGCGAGGTCGGCCGAGCCGATCGGGAACGAGACCGCCCACCGGATGCGATCGGGGGCTGTGCCCACGACAAGCTCGGAGGATCCACCGCCGACGTCGACGACACCGAGTTCGCCGGACGGCGCATGGTCAAGCGTCCGTGCGGCGCCGAGGAACGCGAGCCGCGCCTCCTCCTCACCGGAGAGGACGGCAACGGCGATCCCGCAGTCGCGGGCGATCGCGTCGACGAGATCCTGACCGTTCGCCGCCCGGCGAATCGCCGCCGTGGCAAACGCCTTCACCTCCACGGCGCCGAGTGCTCGTGCCGTCTGGAGCTGGCCGCGCACGACGGCGACGACCTCGTCCACCTTCTCCGATGGCACGACGCCACCCTGCCGCAGACCCCGGCCGAGCTTTGTGAACGTGCGCTCCTGGTGCACCTCGATCAGACGATCGGGGACACCATCGGCGACGAGCAATCGCGTCGTGTTCGAGCCGATGTCGATACAGGCGCGGCGCACGGGCGTGCACACGCTAACGCGTGGGCGTCGGCGAGGAGCGTGGCTCGCTCCGTTCCGGTGCCGGGATGTTCGCCGCCACCGGCTCCGGCGCGCGGACTCCGCGCAGCAGCGGCCAGCCCACGACCGCGACCACGATCGCGCCGACGCCGGCTACGGCGAGCGCGACCCGTGCCCCGGCGAGGGCCGAGAGTGCCCCGCCGACGATGATCCCGACCCCGGGGAGCGCCTGGAACACGGACTCATTGAGGCTCATCATCATCCCCATCCACTCCGGCTCGACCTGCTCCTGGAGGGCCGTGCGGGCGGCGACGGCCCAGATCCCGTTGCCGGTGCCGGCAATGACGCCGCCGATCAGCGCGACGGCGAGCGACGGCGCGGTCGCCATCACGACGAAACCGACGCCGAGCAGTGCGCCACCGGCGCCCGTCAGCGCCCGGACCGGTCGGGCCCTCCAGTGGGCGTAGCCCGCGCTCCCAAGAAGCGTGCCGGCCCCCCACATCGACAGCAGCGCGCCGTAACCGCCCTGCCCGGCGTGAAGGACGTGGAGGGCGAACACCACCTCGACCGGGATCGAGATCGTGAAGAACAGCAGGCCGATCGCCTGCAGGCCGAGGAGCGCGCGGATCGCCGGGCGGCGCGCGGCATGCCGCAGCGCGGCGCGCAGCCGCCCGGCCCCGCCCGACTCGTGCGTCGCCGCGCCCGGCATCGGGCCGGCCGTCAGCAGCGTCAGCGCGATGACCACGAACAGGACGCAGTTCGTCAGGAGCGCGACCCGCGTCCCCCCCTCCGAGGCGATCAGCGCGCCGAGCGCCGGCCCGGCGACGAAGCACACCGAGAACACCGTGTTGGTGAGCGCGTTGCCCTCCCGAAGCAGGCCGACTGGGGACGTGACGGCGACGCCGGCCGTCCGGGCGATCGCCCGCGCCGTCAGCGCGAGGATCCCGTCTACGAGCGTCAGGATGAGCAGCGGCGCGAGCACGACGTCGCCCGCGAGCACAGCGAGTCCGCCAAACGCGATCGCCTCGAGCCCATAGAGCGCCGGCAGCAGCCGCCCGAACGGGACCCGATCGACGCGGGCGACGACCGCCGGGGCGACGAGGGCCGGCAGGAACTGAGCGGCGATGAAGAACGCCGCCGCGCCGACGGCGCTTCCGGTGTGCCGGTAGACAAGCACAGCGAGGGCCAGCGAGCCGATCGCCAAGGCGAGCTCGTTGAGTGCATAAGCCGCGAGCAGCCGCCGGAACGGGGCGATCTGGAGCAATCGGCGCATGAGCGGGGGAGTATCCACGTTCCGACCACTGTCATCATCAGCGCTGTGAGCGATCACTTCGCGATCGAGGTCAAAGCTCTACGAAAGGCGTACGGCGAGTTCGAGGCGGTGCGCGGGATCGAGTTCGCCGTTTCCCGGGGCGAGGTCTTCGGCCTGCTCGGGCCGAACGGCGCCGGCAAGACGACGACGGTGGAGATCCTCGAGGGCTATCGGGCGCGCACCTCCGGAGAGGTCGCCGTGCTCGGATACGACCCCGGAGAGCGCTCGCGGGCGCTGCGCGCTCGACTGGGGATCGTGCTTCAGAGCACGGGCCTCTACCGCCACATTAAGGTCCGGGAGGCGGTCGCGCATTTCGCCGGGATGTACCCGCATCCGCGTCAGGTCGACGAGGTGATTGCGCTCGTCGGGCTCTCCGGCAAGGAGGATGCGATGGCCCGCACTCTGTCCGGCGGCCAGCTGCGCCGGCTCGACCTCGCGCTCGCGCTCGTCGGCGACCCGGAGCTGATCTTCCTCGACGAGCCGACGACCGGGTTCGACCCCGCGGCCCGCCGCGCCGCGTGGGACACGATCCGCTCGCTCAAGGACCTCGGCAAGACCGTCCTGTTGACGACGCACTACCTCGACGAGGCCCAGGCGCTCGCCGATCGGGTCGCGATCATCCAGGACGGGCGGATCCTCGCCGAGGGCGCACCGGGCTCGCTCGGCGAGAGTGCCGGGACCGCGCCGTACCGCGTCGCGTATCGCAACGGGGACGGCGACCTGATCGAGGAGCAGACCGACGACCCGACGACGCTGCTCCACGAGTTGACGGGCGCGGCGCTCGCCCGCGGCGAGCGCGTCCGTGACCTGACCGTGACTCGGCCAACGCTCGAGGACGTCTACCTCGAGCTGACGGCCGCCTACGACGACAACGTGTCAGGACCGCCGCCCGCCGCGGCCGCGAACGGGGCCCGCGGGCGCCGCGGGCGCCGCCGAACGCGGGAGGGGCGGACATGACCGAGGTTGCGGCACTTGCCTGGCGGCAGTACCGGCTCGAGCGACGCCTGTTCTGGCGCAATCCGAGCGCGGCCTTCTTCAACTTCCTGCTGCCGCTGCTGTTCCTCGCATTCTTCGGAGCCGTCTTTCACGGCAACCAGAAGAACCTCAACGTCATCGTCCCGGGAATCGCCGGGATGAGCGTCATGTCGACGACGTTCACCGCGCTCGCGTTCAACATGACGTTCCTGCGAGAGCAGGGCGTGCTGAAGAGGATCCACGGAACCCCGATGCCGGGCATCTCCTATCTGCTGGGGATCGCCGGCAACGCGGTGACGAACACCGGGGTGCAGATCGCCATCATCACGGTCGCCGGAAAGGTCTTCTTCGGCACCGGCTGGCCGAAGGACTGGGGCGAACTCGTCGTCTTCGTCGCCGCCGGAGTCGTGTGCTTCGCCTCGCTCGGCGTCGCCTTCTCGCACGTGATCCCCAACTTCGACTCCGCGCCGGCCTACGTCAACGCGGTCTTCCTGCCCGTGATCTTCGTCTCCGGAGTGTTCTTCGACGCCGCCAATGCGCCCGCCTTCATCAAGGGCATCGCCGAGGCGCTGCCGCTGATCCACCTGATCGACGGCCTCTCCGCTGCGATGGTGAAGGGGACCGACCTCAGCGCGAACATCGGCTCACTCGGGGTCATCGCCGGCTGGGCGGCCCTCGGTATCGCGTTTGCCGTCCGCGGCTTCAGCTGGGAGCAGCGGCGGAGCTGACACGCGAAAGGCCTCGGGAACCGCCCCCACGATCTCGGCCTCGGCCCGCGCGAGGTCCGAGCGTTCCCATTCGGACCGCAGCCACGAGTAGACGATGACGTCGTGCACCGCCTCGCCGTGACGGTGCCAGTGCCGGAGCACGCCTTCGCGCTGAAACCCGATCCGGGCGAGCGCGGCCTGCGACCGCGGATTGTCAACGTCGGCGTAGGCGCCGAGCCGCTCGAGTCCGAGCGTTCCGAAGGCGAGGGCGGCGATCAGGCCCTTGGCACCGCGGTTGGCGCCGGAGCCCCAGAACGGCCGTCCGAGCCACGTCCCGACGACCGCCCGCCGGTCACGCCGGCTGAGCTCCGAGAGTCCGGTGACCCCCAGCACCCGGTCGGCGTGGTCGACGATCAGAAGGTCGAGCCGTTCCCCCCGGTCGCGCTCGGCGGGGAGACCGGCGATGTAGTGCGCGGGTTCCTGGAGCGATGTATAAGGTCCCCACGAGAAGAAGCGCGTGACATCAGGATCCGAGCCGAGCGTGAACAGCGCCTCCGTGTCAGCCGCCGTCGCATAGCGCAGGCTGAATGATGTTCCGCGCACCAGCATTTCTTCGATGCTATTACTGAACTTGACATGATCGCGGTCGTGTACGACATCCACGGCAATCTGCCGGCGCTCGACGCGGTGCTCGAGGACGCGGCGGGAGCGGGGGTCGAGGGGTTCATCTTCGGCGGCGACTACGCGCTGTTCGGGCCTTGGCCGGCCGAGACGCTCGAGCGTATCGCCGAAGTTGAGGGCGCCACGGTGATCCGCGGTAACGTCGACCGCTGGACCGCGTTTCCGGATGATCTCCCGGACGACGACGTGCTCCGCGCCGCCGTCGCAGCGTGCCGCGAGGCCATCGGCGCCGAGGCCGCGGACGCGCTCGGCACTCTCGCCGAACAGGCCGTCGTCGGCGGGATCCGCTTCTGCCACGCCTCCCCCGCGTCCGACATGGACTCGTTTCTGCCCGGTCCCGCCGACGATGAGGATGCGCTCCTCGCCGGAGTCACCGAGCCGCGGGTCGTGTTCGGCCACACCCACCTGCAGTTTCGCCGTACCCGCCCCGACGGGGTCGAGCTTGTCAATCCCGGGAGCGTCGGGATGCCCTTCGACGGTGATCACCGCGCCGCGTACGCGGTGCTCCACGAGGACGGGTCACTCGAGCTCCGCCGGGTCGGCTACGACCACGAGACGAGCGCCGCCGCCGTCGTCGAACGCTTCGGCGAGACCGAGTGGGCGACACGGAGCGCTCGCCGCCTGCGCGTGGCGCGTCCCTGAGCACCGCATCGGGCCGGACCGAGCCGGTAGTCTCGCGCCCCCTGATGAAGCAACTCGCTGACGATCTGTGGATCCTGGACGGCTTTCCGCCGTTTGCGATCAACGTCTACCTGATGGGTGACGTGCTCGTCGACGCCGCCTCCCGGCATGCCGCGCGGCGGATCCTGCGCCAGCTCAATGGCCGCACGGTCGCCGCCCACGCGCTCACCCACGCGCACCCGGACCACCAGGGCGCAAGCCACGAGGTGTGCGAGGCGCTCAGCCTGCCGCTGTGGTGCGGCGAGCGCGATGCCGAGGCGGTCGAAGATGGCGAGATCGAGCGCCGACAGCCCAAGCATCCGATGAACGCGATCATCGCGCGAGCCTTTACCGGCCCGCCGCACCCGGTGAGCTGGCGCCTGCGCGAGGACGACGACGTCGCCGGTTTCACCGTGCTCGACGTCCCCGGCCACTCCGCCGGCCACATCGCGTTCTGGCGAGAGGCCGACCGCACGCTCATCTGCGGCGATGTGTTCACGAACATCGACACGATCACGGGGATTCCCGGCCTCCACGAACCAAAGTCGTTCTTCACGCCGGACCCGGCGCGCAACCGCGAGTCGATGCGCCGGCTCGCGGCGCTCGAGCCCGAGCTCGTCTGCTTCGGGCACGGACGGCCACTCCGGGATCCCCGCAAGCTCTCGGCGTTCGCCGAGAGGCTGCCGCTGGACTGACCTCGCCCGGCGGCCTCGTCGCGCCGGGCTGGCATCCTGTGCGTATGTCGATCAGAGCCCAGGCGTGGCACGCGAGCCACAGCTTCGCGCACGAGCAATATCAGGTCGAACGGCTTGCGACCGGGCGTCAGCAGACCGTGTCGGTGTGCCTGCCGGCCCGGGACGAGGCGACGACGATCGGTCCCATCCTGAGGGAGCTCGTCCCGCTCATTGATGCCGGTGTCATCGATCAGCTCGTCGTCGTTGACAACTCGAGCGACGGCACCGCGGATATCGCCGCCGCGCTGGGCGCCGAGGTGCACGATCAGGAGGCACTGCTCCCCCAGCTAGGGCCGGTGCTCGGGAAGGGCGACGCGATGTGGCGCGCGTTGCACGTCCTGAGCGGCGACATCGTGTGCTTCCTCGACGCCGACTCCGAGCAGTTCGGCGCGCACTTCGCGCGCGGTTTGATCGGGCCGCTGCTGCTCGACCCGTCGATCGCGTTCGTCAAGGGCTTCTACCGCCGGCCGTTCCGCGTCGGCGCCGCGACGTTGCGGGACGGCGGCGGTCGGGTGACCGAGCTGACGGCGCGGCCGTTGCTCAACATGTTCTATCCCGAGCTCGCGGCGATCGAACAACCGCTCGCCGGCGAGATCGCCGCTCGGCGTGACCTGCTCGTCCGGCTCCCGTTCGTCAGCGGGTACGGCGTCGACATCGCCCTGCTGATCGACGCCTACCGCGAGGTCGGACTCGACGGCCTCGCCCAGGTCGACCTCGACGTGCGCCAGAACGCCCACCAGCCGCTGCGGGATCTCGGCCCGATGGCCTACGCCGTGCTGCAGGCCGTCGCGAGTCGGCTGCAGCGTGACGGACGCCTCGCCGGACCACTGCCCGAGAGCTTTCTCGGACGCGGCGAGGACGCGATGCGTCCGGTGGTCAGCCCGCCTGTGCAGCGCCCACCGCTCTCCGAACTGCGCCTCGCGGCGTGAGGCGAACCGCGAGGCTCATCCTGCTCGCCGCGATCGCTCTCAGCGGGTGCGGCAGCCAGAACGGAAACGCATCGCAGGCATCGGGCACGGCTGTCCAGCGGGCGCACCCCCAGGCCGTTGAGCCGTCGGTCGGCGACTCGGCGATCGCCTCGGGCGGCGGCGCACCGGTCGGCGACCCGTCCGCGCACGCCGTGCCGCTCGCCGAGGTCAAGCGCGAGCTTCAGGTCGCTCAGGAGCTCAATTCGCTGACGAGCGGCCAGGGGTTCGTGTTCCCGATCACGCCGCGGTCGGTCGCCGCCCCGCCGGGCAGCTGGTCGCCGGATCAGGGCGTCGACATCTCGACGAACGGCGGGGCGTGCGGGAGCAGGGCATTGCTCGTGGCAGTCACGAACGGCGTGATCGTGCAGGAGGGGATCTCGGGCTTCGGCCCATACGCGCCGGTCCTGCGGGTCGAGGGCGGCCCGCTCAACGGTCGCTACATCTATTACGGTCACGCCGCCCCCGCGCTCGTCCCCGTCGGCGCGCCGGTGCACGCCGGCCAGCCGATCGCCGAGGTCGGCTGCGGAATCGTCGGCCTCTCGACCGGCCCCCACCTGGAGATCGGGATCAGCGCGGTCAACGGGCCCACCTGCTGTCCGGGAAATCTCCAGACGGCACCCGCGATGCTCGGCCTCTTGAGGCGGCTCTACACGGGCTGACGGAAGGCCATCATGGGACGAGCGCCAGCAGCTCGGTCGCCGCCTGCTCGATGCCGTCCCGGAGCACGTCCATCTCCGTGACCGCCTCCGGATCGGCGCACAGGCCGATGAACAGCCGTCCCGCCATCGAGATCACGGCGATTCGCAGCGCGTGCTGCTGCGCGATCTCGGCGAGCGAGTACATCTCGCGCACGTGGGCGCCAAGCACGTAGATGTCGTGCGCCGGACCGCGGACGTTCGAGACGTTGAACGTGAACACCCGCGGGCTCATTGCCCACCGCTCGACGAACGGATGCGAGCCGAGGCGGTAGAGCATGTCCGCATCGTGATCGAGCTTGCGCCGCGCCGTCTCGCGATTGATCGTGAGCGCGCGGCTCGCGACATCGGCATCGGCGGCCGGGAGATCGACGAAGAAGTACGAGTCCCGGTTACCGACGTTCGCCCCCTCATCGGGCTGATGCAGGCTGACCGGGATCTTCACCCGGATGCCGCCCGGCGGGCCGAAGCCCCGACCGAGCCAGGCGCGGATCCCGCCCGCGATCACCGCGAGGACGACGTCGTTGACGGTGATCGCGTCATCGATCGCCTTGCCCGCGGCCCGCGCCGGGTCGAGCGGCACCGATGCGAACGCGACGGCCCGGCGGGCGCTGACGTGCCGAGCGAGCGGCGTGCGGGCCGCGGTTGGCGTCAGCTCCCGGGTCACCGACTGCTTGTGCAGCCGGACGGCCGGCTGCCGTGGGGCTCTGCGGGCAAACGGCGAGAGGCCCCGGGCCCGGCGCCGGGCCTGGTCGACGAGGCCACGCGCCAGCAGATCGAGCGTTCCCGGACCGGGCGCGGGTGACCATCCCGTCGGCGGCGGGTCACTGACATCCTGGGTCGTATCCCACAGCAGCGACTCACCGAGCCGCATGCAGGTCGTCCCATCCGCCAGGCAGTGGTGCAGGCGCCACACGAGCGCCATCGAGTCCTCATCCAGGCGCGGGATGACCGCGAGGTGCCACAGCGGGCGGCTGCGGTCGAGGCGCTCACACATCAGCCGCCCGACGACCTGCTCGAGTCCGCCCCGGCCCTCGATGGCGCGGTCATCGACGGCCGTCACATGCCGGCTGATGTCGAACGCCGGATCATCGAGCCACACCGGATCCGAGACCCGCAGCGGCGTCGGGACGACGCGCTGGCGAAACCGGGTGGCGGCGTCGAGTCGGGACGCCACGTGCTCGCGCACGGCGTCGACCGTCGGCAGCGGTCGATCCCCTGTCCGCTCGAGCACGAGCACTTTGCACGTGTGGCCGCGAATCGCGCCCCGCTCCAGTTTGAGGATCCGCGTGTCCTCTCGCGTCAGCCGATCAACCGTCACCCGATGCGCCCTGATCCTGATCCCCCATGACCGGAGCGGAGCATAACCCTGGTAGCGTCGCGTCGTATGCAGATCGGCGCCGCCGACAACCCGGTCACGCACATCAGCCAGGCGTATCCCGACAGAGTCGAGGTCCGGGGCCGTGACCTCGCGAGCGAACTGATCGGCCACGTCAGCTTCACCGAGTACTTCCATCTGCTGTTGACCGGCAGCCCGCCGTCCCAGGAACAGCGGTTCTTCCTCGACGCGCTGCTCGTCGCGATCGCCGAGCACGGGATGATGCCGACGAACGTTGCCGCCCGGATGACGCTGGCGGCCGACCCCGGCTCGCTCCAGGGCGCCGTCGCGGCCGGCATCCTCGGCTGCGGCCCGGTCATCCTCGGGACCGCTGAGGCATGCGCGTGGCTGCTCGAGCGCGCGGCGGCCCGGGTCGCCGACGGGGAGGCGCCGGGTGCGGTCGCGGCCGCGATGGCGCGGGACGTTCGCGCGGCGGGCGACCGGTTGCCCGGATTTGGCCATCCCCTGCATCGGCCGCTCGACCCGCGCGCCGAGCGGATCCTCACGCTCGCCGACGAGCGTGGCGTGAGCGGGGTTCACGTCCGGCTGGCACGCGACTTCCGTGACGGCGCGGCCGCCGCGTGGGGGCGGCCGTTGACGATGAACGTCTCGATGCCGATCGCCGCCGTCATGCTCGACCTCGGCTTCGCCGCGGCTGCGGTGAAGTCGGTGCCGATCCTCGCCCGGACCGCGAGTCTGCTCGCCCATCTCGCCGAGGAGCAGCAGATCCCGATCGGCTTCCTGATGGCCGGGCAAGCGGAGGACGCGATCCGCTACGAACGTGGCTGAGGCACCGCTCGGCGCGGCGATCCTCGAGCCGACCGTGGAGACGCGGCCGTGGGACGAGCAGTTCGCGCTCGACGACGGCGCCTACCGGGAGCAGCTTCGCTACCTGTTCGCGCGCTCGGCGTTCTACCGGGAGAAGCTGGTCGCCGCGGGCATCGGCGGGCCTGAGGCGGCTGGGGGGCTGCGTGACATCGGCCGCCTTCCGCTCACCGAGAAGGCGGAACTGCGCGCGACGGTGAGCGACGCCAATCCGGTCGGCGCGCATCTGTGCGCCGAGCGCTCCGAGATCGTGCGGATCTACTCGACGAGCGGCACGACCGGTGTCCCCAGCTACATCCCGCTCACGGCCGGGGACCTCGAGAACTGGATCACGGGCTCGGCCCGCAGCTACGCGGCGTCCGGGATCCGCCCCCGGCAGCGGATCGTCTCGAGCTACAACGCCGGTCCGTTCGTCGCCGGCGCGGCACTCGCGTCGTTTGACCGGATCGGCGCGTGTCACATCCCGATCGGCACCGGCAACACCGAGCGGTTGATCCTCGCCGTCGAGCGCCTGCGACCGGAGGCGGCCGTGCTCACACCGTCGTACGCCGCCCATCTGATCGAGTGGGCGACGGAGCGCGGCATCGATCTCGCCGCCTCGAGCGTCGAGCGGGTGCTCGTGGCCGGCGAACCGGGTGGTGGAGAGGACGCGTTCCGCGCCGCGCTCCAGGCCGGCTGGGGCGCGCAGGTGACCGAGGCGATGGGGATCGGCGACATCGGCGTGTCGCTGTGGGGCGAATGTGGAGCCCAGGACGGGATGCACCTCGGCGCGCGCGGTTTTGTCCACCCGGAGCTGATCGACCCGGAGTCGGGCAACGCCCGGCCCTTCGAGGACGGTGCGTCCGGCGAGCTGATCCTCACCCATCTGCGCCATCGCGCGGCGCCGCTGCTGCGCTTCCGGACCCGGGACCACGTCGAGGTCCGGTCCTCACCGTGCTCATGTGGCCGCACCGGGCCGCGCATCCGCTGCATCGGCCGGACCGACGACATGCTGATCGTCCGCGGCGTCAACGTGTTCCCATCGGCCATCCGCGAGGTCATCAGCGCGTTCGCACCCACCGTCAGCGGTCAGATCCGGGTCGTCCCGGCTCAGTCCGGTGTCAAGCAGGACCCGCCGCTGCCCGTCCTCGTCGAGCTGGCACGCGACGCCGCGGCCGAGCCGGGACTGGCGGAGGCGATCCGCGACCGGCTCCGAAGTGCGCTCGTCGTCCAGACCGCAGTCGAGCTTGTGCCCTTCGGGACGCTCGCCCGCAGCGAGTACAAGTCCAAGCTCGTCGAGCGCTGAACAGGAATCGGGGCGACGACGCGGCGATCGTCCGAGAATCCCCCCGTCCCGCGCGTTTCGGCGACCGGGGGATTCCAGGACCATCTGCTGGTCCGAGAACCCATTCTTGCCTCACGCGGCGCCCAAGCGGGGGATTTCAGGACGACGGCCCGGGCGACCCCGGCTCCGCCCGCCGACCCCGGCTCCGCCGGCCGGCCCCGCCTGCCCCCGGGCCGACCCCGCCGCCCCGCAGGCGACCCCGGCTCCGCCGGCCGCCGGCAGCACCCCGTGAGCCGCCGAACAGACCCCACATCCCCTTGCAACTCCGATCCCGACCAACGAGACTTGACACGTCAACCATCTGAGGGGAGGGCGAACTGCGCAAGCTACAGAGCCAGGGCGTTCATCACATCACACTCGTCGGCGCCGACCGTCAGACGTCGATCGATTTCTGGGAGGGCGTGCTCGGCATGCCGTTCGTGTTCGAGCAGCCGAACCTCGACCGTCCCAGCGAGAGCCACCTCTACTTCGACCCGGGCGACGGCCGGCTGATCACGATCTTCACGAACGAGGAGCGCACCCCCGACGCGACGCGGACGTCGACCGATCCGGGTTGCGTCCATCACATCGCGTTCTCGGTCTCACAGGCGACGTTCCATCAAGCGGTGGAGCGGCTCGACGAGCGCGGGATCGACCACAGCGGGGTCAAGGACCGCGGGTTCATGGACTCGATCTACTTCGAGGATCCGCTCGGCCTGCTCATCGAGCTCGCGTCGTACCGCTTTGAGCCGCCGTTCGGGTACACGCACGCCGACGTGCTGTTCGAGGCCCACAAGCTCCGGGTGCAGCGCGGCGACTACAACATCGACCAGGTTCATCTGGCCGACGCGATCGAGGGTCTCATCCTCCGCTCGCGCCCGTCGCTGTCCGATGACCGCACCCCGAAACATCCGTACACCGCATAACGAGTCACGCCACGCACAGAGGAGAGAGCACATGGCGACACACACGCTGAGCATCCTGAAGCCGAGCGTCAACAACCTCTCGGCGCGGATCTTCATTCGCGCCGCCGGCCTCGACTTCGACGAGGTCGACATGTGGGGCAGCAAGGGCACGCCCGAGTTCCTGGCCAAGGACCCTGCCGACCTGACACCGCTGCTCGAGGAATCCGGCCTGCCGAACGGATCGCTGTGGGAAAGCTGCGCGATCATGCAGTACCTCTGCAACCGCCACGGCCTCGAGGACTTCTATCCAACTGATCCGGGACGTCGCGCGATGGTCGACAGCGCGATGTTCTACGTGATCGGCACGCTGTATCCGCTGATCGGCCGCGCGACGTACCCGGCCCTCGGATTCCCCAACTACCCGGGCGAGGTCGCCGCCTCCGACGCCGACGCCGAGACCAAGGCGCAGGCCCAGCGCGACGCGACCGCCGCCCTCGCCCAGCCGCTGGACGCGATCCGGTCGTTCTTCCTCGGCGATGCCCCGTTCATCGGTGGCGAGCGGCCCTCGATCGCCGACATCCGCCTCGCCGCCTCCCTCGAGTTCCTCGCCGCGATCGACTACGAGCTCCCGGAATGGGCGACCCGTTTCATGAGCGCGATCGAGTCGACGCTGGGCGACGCATACTCGGAGCCGGCTGGGGACGTCCGCGGCTTCATCGCCTCGGTGAGGGCACCCGTCAGCTGAACGCCGTGCGGGCGGCGCGGATGCCCGCGCCGGCCCGCTCGAGCGCCCCATAGGTGCCGTGCTCCCGGAGCTCCGTCGCGGCCTCGACGAGCGCGCCAAGCGCGGCAAACGCGAACGCGCCGCCGACCGACGTCCGGGCGACGCCGAGCTCGCGAAGCTCCGCCACCGTCGGCCGGCCGGGACCGACGAGCACGTTGACGGGAAGGTTCACCGCGTCGACCACACGCTTGATGTCCTCGGCGGCCCGGAGCCCGGGTGCGAACAGAACGTCCGCGCCGGCGCGCTCGTACGCCTGCAACCGGGCGATCGTCTCGTCAAGGTCGTCCCGGCCGTGGAGCAGGTTCTCGCAGCGCGCCGTGAGGACGAACCCGTCGGCCGCGTCGGCGGCGGCAGCCACGCGGGCGACGGCGTCGTCGAACGGATAGATCGGGTCGTCATCATCACCTGTGAAATCCTCGACCGAGCCTCCGGCCAGTCCGGCGGCGATCGCCCGGCGGATCGTCTCCGCGACCCCCGCGGGCTCATCGGCGAAGCAGTTCTCGAAATCCGCCGACACCGGCAGGTCGGTCGCGGCCACAATCGCGGCAGAGTGGGCGAGCGCCTCCTCGCGGGTGACCGAACCGTCGAGCCGGCCGAGCGTCGCGGCGAACCCGCTGCTCGTCGTCGCGAGCGCGTCGAACCCGAGCGCCGCCGCAATCTTGGCCGACCCGGCATCCCAGACGTTCGCCATCAGCAGCGGCTCACCGGGATGGTGGAGCGCCTTGAGGCGGGCCGCCTTCTCAGCCTGTGTGCTCATCTGCCGTGACCCCTCCGGACGGTGGTCGACTGCGCTCCGGCGACGGTCGTGGCGAGACCGGTCTCGCCACCGCTGCTCCGGCCGACGAGCACCGCGAGGACCGTCTCCAGGCGGCGGCGGAAGAAGTGGTGGCCTTCGTCGGGGTCGAAGAACATACGACAGCGAGGAAGCGTAATCGCCAGCTGCAGCGCGTGCTCAACCGGGACGAGCGGATCGCGCAGTCCGTGCCACAGATGGACTTCGCCCGGCACCTCCGACGGCGCGAATCCCCATGCCCGCGAGTACGTCAGGTAGTCCTCGATCAGCCCCCGTGCCCCGTCCGCGCAGGCGTCGAGAAAGCTCGTGCTCGCACTGTGCCGCTCACAGGGCGTGTGCAGCAACGCGCGCTCCTCCGGGGCCGCATGCGCGGCAATCACACGTGTCAGCAGCCCGGGGTGGCGACGGATCAGCGGCAGCACCCGATCGCCGACGCGTGCGCACAGCTCCGGATGGCGGGCCAGCAGCGTCAGGCCGAGCCGGATGCGCCACGGCATCCCCGGGGTGCGGTGCGGCGGGCACAGCGGTGAGAGCGAGCTGCAGACGCCGACCCGCGTCACCCGCGGCGCGAGCTCCCGTGCGATCGCCAGCGCGTACGGGCCGCCCGCCGACACGCCGAGCACGGCGAACCGATGGAGGCCGAGTCGGTCGGTCAGCTGCGCCACGTGGGCCGCGAACGAGCACAGGGTGCGTCCGGGCGCCGGATCAGAACCGCCGACTCCCGGCCGGCACACCGACACGTAGCGCACCCTGAGCTCGGCCGCGAGCGCCTCGAGATCAACCGCGGTTTCGAGCGGCGTGCCGATCGCGCCGTGGCAGTAGATGACCGGTGCGCCGTCGGTCGGCCCCGCCTCCTGGAAGACCAGGCGACGTCCGTCGTGAAGCGTGATCGAAGCGGTCACTGGCGAGCACGAACGTCGGCAAAACCCTGACTCACGACACGGTAGGCACGCCCGCGGACGGAGTTGTTGCATCTCTGATAAGGCTGCTCAGCAGGTCTTCCAGCGCCGCGGCGAACGCTTCGGGCCGCTCGATCATCATCACGTGGCCGGCGCGCTCGAGGACCGTGACTTCGATGTCGGGCCGCGCCGCACGGATCACCTCGGCGGTCCGGATCGGGATTGTTCGATCGCGCTCGCCCCATAGCACTCCGATGGGAGCGGCGGTCTCGGCGAGCAGCGGCCGCAGGTCCGCGCGCGTGATCGTGGCGAGCGCCGCGGCGGTGCGCTGGGCCGATGCCGACGCTTCACGATCAACCGCGCCTGCGTCGGCGCGACCCGGCTCGGTTCGGCGGCCGCGAACCCGAGTAACAGCCGCCGCCCCCAGCCGAGGTCTGACAGCGCAGCGAGGCGGCGTCGGAGCGCGAGCAGCGGCTCTGAGAGCGACGCGACGACCGCCGCCGCCGGCCACGGGAGCTCGTGGAACCCGGCGGGTGCCACGAGCACGAGCCGACGCACTGCATCCGGATGGCGAGCGGCGAGCGTCAGCGCGACGCCGGCACCGAGCGAGTGACCGACGAGGTCGTACGGCGCATCACCGGCGAGGGAGCGGGCGATCTCGTCGGCGACGGGCTCGAGCTCGAACCGCTCGCCGATCGGGACAGATTCGCCGAACCCCGGAACGTCGAGCGTCACGACCCGGCGCGAGCGCGCCAGCAGCGGCGCGACGGCGCTCCAGATCTGGCGGCTTGTCGCCAGGCCGTGGATCAGGACGAGCGGCTCACCGCTCCCGAGCTCCTCCGTCGCGATCAGCGACGCCGCCGCCGCAGCGTGATCAGCGCGAGCAGGAATCCGAACACGACCGCGACCGGGATCGGGTTGCGTCGCGTGCGCTCCCACAGGACCGAGGTGACAAGCGGGATCCCCTCGATCGCGTTGCCGGCGTCCGGCGTCGCTCCCGGGAACGGGGACATCGGCTCGGCGGGTCGCGGCGGCGCGGACGCCGGTGCCGCGGGCTCGCTCGCGTCGGCCGGCACACCGTTGCCGCCAGCCGCCGCCGGCGCCCCTGCCGCCGCCGTCGGCGCCCCCGACGCCGCCGCCGGCTCCCCCGACGCCGACGCCGGCTCGGCCGCCGACGCCGCCGCCGATGGCTCGGGGGCGGCAGCGGCCGCGGGCTCGGGTTCAGGCCTCCCGGCGAGCGACGCCTGCAGGCAGGACGCGAACTCACGCAGCAGCCGGTTCGAGATGTCCTCGATCATCCCTCCGCGACCGAACCGCGCCAGCCGACCCGTGATGTGGTAGTCGGTGCTGACGTCGACGTGGGTGCCGCCGTCGGTCTCCGTCAACTGGGAGGTGATCGTCGCCTTCGCGCCGCCCTGGCCCCGCCGGTCGGTGCCCTGCGCCTGCATCGTCGCCGTGTGCGAGCTCTCGTCGACATTCTCCATTTCGAGCCGTCCCGAATATGCCGCCGTCGTCGGCCCGATCTTGATCTTCAGGTCTCCGGCGTAGCTCCCGTCCTCGTTGCGGCCGGTGACGCTCGCCCCCGGCAGGCACGGCGCGACGCGCTCGACATCGATCAACGCGTTCCACACCCGGTCGATCGGGGCGGTTACCTCAAACGACTGCTCTAGCTTCACGGCGAATCGCCTCCAGGTCTTCCAGGGTGTCTACGTCACGTCCATCCGCGAGGTCGGCGCACTCGATCTCGCGCCCGCCGCGCAGGAGCGAGCGGGCGCCGGTGTCTCCAGCGAGCCGAGCGACCGCCGCCAACTCGGCCGGGCCGAGCACGACGGGGTGCCCCGGCCGGCCGGCGTACGTCGCGCGGCTGGCCGGCGGTGCGTCGAGGAATCGCTCGATCACGGCCGGCGTCACGCCGGGCTGGTCGCCGAGCGTCACGATCACCCGCTCCACGTCGCCGAGCGCCGCCACGCCGCAGCGCAACGACACCGCTTGGCCGTCCTCCCATCCGGCGCAGACGACGCGTTCAGCACGGCCGAGGTCGACCGCGGCGCCGACCTCCGCCGCCCGGGCGCCGAGCACGACGACGACGCGCTCCAGGGCGGCCACCGCGGTCTGCGCCCGCACAGCGTGCTCGAGCAGCGGGCGCCCGTCGAGGTCGGCGAGCAGCTTCGATCCCTTCCCGTTGAACCGCGAGCCGTCGCCCGCCGCCAGCACGAGGCCCGCAATCACGCAGGGACCTCGTGGATCCGGCCGCGAGCATTCTGCAGCCGCCCACCATCGCGCCCGTGCCGCGCGGCGACCACCTCGGCGAGGATCGACAGCGCCGTCTCCTCGCCGGTCACGGCGCCGAGGTCGAGACCGAGCGGCGCCGCGAGGCGGTCAAGCTCGGCTTCCGTCATGCCCTCCTCGAGCAGTCGCTCGCGCCGGGTCGCCTGCGCGCGGCGCGATCCCATCGCGCCGACGAACCGGGCCTCGGAGCGCAGGGCGATCATCAGCGCGGCATCGTCGAGCTTGGGGTCATGCGTCAGCACGGCGATCGAGGTGGCCCGGTCGATCCCGCCGAGGCTGGCAAATGCCTCCTCCGGCCAGGCAACGATCACGTCCTCGGCGTCGGGGAAGCGCTCGCGGGTCGCAAACCGCGCGCGGGGGTCAACGACGTACGGCCGCCAGCCGGCCGCCCGCGCGAGCGTGGACAGCGAGTCGGCGACGTCGACGGCACCGAACAGGATGAGCCGCGGCGTCGGGTGGACGACATCGATGAACAGCGCTCCGCGCCGCTCCGCGCGCTCGGCCCACAGCAGTTCGTCAGCGGCTCGTGCAGCCTCGTCGTCCATTTCCGGCGACCCGAGCGTGCCGGACCGCTGACCGTCGGCTTCGACGAGGAGTTTCGCGCCGGGGTGGGCACCCTCGAGCATCGTCACCTCGGCGGCCCGCCCGCCGGTCCGCGCGAGCTCCTCGAAGCGCCCCGGTTCGTAGGCCTGCACCCACACGTCGATCTCACCACCGCAGGGCAGCCCGACGTCCCAGGCATCGGAGTCGGCAATGCCGAAGTGCAGCAGCTGGGGACCGTCGCCGGCCAGGACCTGCTCGGCGACGACGACGACCGCGCCCTCGACGCAGCCGCCGGACACGGCTCCGATCACCTCGCCGCGGTCGTTGACCGCCATTTTCGCGCCCGGCGGCCGGGGCGCCGAGCGCGCCACGTCGACGACCGTGGCGGTCGCGATCCGGTCGCCGCGGGCGGACCATTCCGTGATCTGCGGAAGTACGTCTCTCACATCTCCTCCAATATCGAGGCCAGCTGCTCAAGTGAAGCAAGTGAGTTACCTGCGAGCAGTTCGTCGGTGTGGGGAACCGCCGCGCGCATGCCGCGGGTCAGCGGTTCGTAGTCAGGATGGGCGGCGAGCGGGTTGAGCCACACGAGACGGTGGGCGCTGCGGCGCAAGCGCGCCATCTCACCGGCGAGCAGCTCCGGATCGCCGCGATCCCAGCCGTCGGACAGGATGACGACGACCGACCCGCGGCCGAGGCGGCGACCGTGCGTCCGGTTGAGCTCGGCCAGCGCCGACCCGATCCGCGTGCCACCGGAAAAGTCGGTGACGGCCGCCGACGCCCGCTCGAGTGCGTGATCGTGATTGCGCCCGGCGAGCTCGTTGGTGATCCGGGTGAGCCGCGTGCCGAACGCGAACGCCTCCACGCGGCGGCGCGCGGCGACGCACGCGTGCAGGTACTGCAGGAGCATCCGCGCGTAGGGCTCCATCGAGCCGGACACGTCACACACGAGCACCACCGGCCGCTGGCGCACGGTCGGCGCACGCCACCGTCGCTCGACGGGTTCGCCGCCGTTTCGGAGCGAGGCGCGCAGCGTCTGGCGCAGATCGGGCTCGTGGCCGCGTCGACGTCGCACCGGCCGGGTGCGCCGCGAGCGCCGCGTCGGGCCGCGCCGCGCGAGGCGGGCGATGAGCTCGCGGGCATCGACCATCTCCGCCTCGCTGTACCGGGCGAAGTCCTTGACGCGGAGCAGCTCAACCTCGCTCCACGCCGCCGGCACGGCGCTCGGATCCTCCTCGGCGGGGGCCGGCGGTTGAGCGGCACCCGCCGTCGGGATCGCAGCCCGCGGGAGCACCTCGCGCTCGATCGCACCAAGCTCGCTCAGTGACTGCTCGCGGCCGGCGGCGTGCTCGTCTCCGTACACCGCAAGGAACGCGCGCTCGAATCGCTCAAGATCCGCCCGGCGCGAGCACATCACGGTCCGCAGGGCGAGCTTCGCGTCGGTCCGCGACGCCGGGTCAACGGCAGCGAGCGCCCGATGGGCGCCGAGCAATTCACCGACGCCGACCCGCGCCCCCGCGGCGCGCATCTCGGCCGCCAAGAGCGACAGCCCGCCGGTCACGCCAGCTCGCTCAGACACCTTCGAGCACCTTGCGCTGGCGTACGCGCTCCAAGTCCTCGTGCACCTTGAGCGCGACGCCGAGCGTCTCGTCGAGGTCGGTATCCGGCCCCAGCGTCAGGAGCGCCTGCGCCCACACGAGCGTCTCCCCCACGCCCGGCAGCTTGTAGAGATCGCCCTGCTCGCGCAGACGGGCGACGGCGGCGACGACGCGCCGCGCGATCTCCTCCGACACGTCGGGGATGCGAGCGTGCACGATCTCCCGCTCCCGCGCAGGCGTCGGGTAGTCGATCCAGTGGTACAGACAGCGTCGTTTGAGCGCGTCGTGGAGCTCACGCGTCCGGTTCGAGGTGAGGATGACGAGCGGCCGCTGGTGCGCGGCGATCGTTCCCAGCTCCGGGATCGTCACGGCAAAGTCCGAGAGGAACTCGAGCAGGAACGCCTCGAACTCGTCGTCGGCCCGGTCGATCTCGTCGATCAGCAACACGACCGGCCCGTCGTGCTCGAGCGCCTCGAGCAGCGGCCGGCGCAGGAGGAACCGACGTGAGAACAGCTCGCCCTCGTCGACCCCGCCCTCGGCCGCGCGCAGTGCCAGCAATTGGCGCGCGTAGTCCCAGTCGTAGACCGCATGGTGGAGGTCGACGCCCTCGTGGCACTGCAGCCGGATGAGCCGCGCGCCGGCCGCCTCGGCGACGGCTCGGGCCACCTCTGTCTTGCCGACACCGGCCTCACCCTCGAGCAGCAACGGCTGCTCAAGGGTGGCCGCGAGCGTCATCGCCAACGCCAGCGGGCGATCGGCGAGGTATCCGCGGGCGGCGAGTGCGGCGCTCGCCGCCTCGACGGATCCGAGCTCCTGGAACGTCACGAGTGGCTGGCAGCCTCCGTCAGCGCGCGCCGGGTGAGGACGCGCGCCAAGTGGCTCTTGTAATCCGCGCTCGCGTTGAGGTCGGCCGGCGGATGGGTTCCCTCCGCGGCGTTCTCGGCGGCGGCCGCGATCGTCTCGGCGTTCAGTGGCTGCCCCTTGAGGGCCTCCTCCACCGCGCTGGCCCGCACCGGGGTTGACGCCATGTTCGTCAGTCCGACCCGGACGTCCTCGCACACGTCGCCGGTCTGCTTGACGAGCACGGAGACCGCGACCATCGCCCAGTCCTCGCTGCGCCGATTGAACTTCTGGTAGCTGAAGCCCCAGTCGTCAAACGCAGGCATGCGGACCTCGGTGAGCACCTCGTGCGGCTCCAGCGCCGTATCGAGGTAATCGCGGAACAGGTCCCGCGCCGCGATCGACCGCTGCCCACCGTCGCTGCCGCTGGCGGTGACGCTGCCCTCGGTGATGAGCAGGATCGCCGGCAGGTCCGAGGCCGGATCACCGTGGGCGATGCTGCCGCCGATCGTGCCGCGGTTGCGAATCTGGGGGTCGGCGATCGTGCCGGCCGCCTTGGACACGATGCCGAGCTCTGGCGTCGTCTCGAGCATGACGTGCGGCGTCATCGCCCCGATTCGCCAGCTCCCGTTCTCCCGCTGGATCCCGTGCAGCCCGGGGACCTTGCGGAGGTCGATGAGCAGCGCCGGCGCTGCGAGCCGGAGCTTCATCAGCGGCAGCAGCGAGTGGCCACCGGCGAGCAGCTTGGCCTCTTCGCCGTTCTCCTTCAGTGCGAGGATCGCCTCATCAAGCGAATCCGGCGCGATGTAGTCGAATTCTGCAGGGATCACGCGGGCACACCTCCCTTCTGTGACTCTTGGATCGCCGCCCACACCCGCATGGGGCTGAGCGGCATGTTGATGTACGTGACGCCGAGCGGGCGCAGTGCGTCGATCACGGCGTTCGTCGCCGCCGCGCTCGCCGCGATCGTGCCGGCCTCGCCGATGCCCTTGGCGCCCAGCGAGTTGACCGGCGATGGCGTGACCGTGCGGTCGAGCTCGAAGCTCGGCATCTCGGCCGCCGTCGGGAGCGCATAATCGACGAACGTGCCGGTGACGAGCTGGCCGTCCTCGTCGTAGTGGACACGCTCGTAGAGCGCCTGGCCGAGCGCATGCACGATTCCGCCGTGGAGCTGCCCGTTGATGATCAACGGGTTGATCGCGTTGCCGCAGTCGTCGACAGCGACGTAGCGGACAACCTTCGTCTTGCCGGTCTCCGCGTCGACATCGACGATGCAGGCGTGGGCGCCGAACGGGAACACGAAGTTCTCCGGGTCGTAGAACGTCGTGTCCTCGAGTCCCGGCTCCATATCGTCCGGGATGTCATACACGTACGCGACGGCCGCGACCTCGGCGAGGGTCATCCCCTTGTCCGGCGACCCCCTGACCGAGAACGTCCCCGCAGAGACCTCGATGTCCTCCGGCGCCGCCTCGAGGTGGTGGGCAACGATCCGCTTCGCCTTCGCGGCGACCTTGTTTGCACACTTGGCGAGCGCCTCACCGCCGACGGCGAGCGATCGCGAGCCGTATGTGTTACGGCCCTCCGGTCCGGTGCCGGTGTCACCGTGGATCACCTCGACGACCGCGGGATCCGTCCCGAGCCGGTCGGCGACGATCTGCGCAAACGCCGTCTCATGGCCCTGGCCGTGGCCGCTTGAGCCGGTGTAGACGGTGACCGCGCCGGTGTTGTGCACGCGCACCATTGCCGACTCCCAGCCGCCGGCCTGGACTCCCACGCCGGCCGGGCCGGTGATCCGGGAGGGCGCGAGTCCGCAGATCTCGGTGTACGTCGAGAGCCCGATGCCCCGGTAGGTGCCCTTCGCCCGCAGTTCCTCCTGCTCGCGGCGGAACGCGTCCATGTCGACCATCTCGAGCAACCGGTCGAGCGTCTTGTCGTAATCGCCGGAGTCATAGACGACACCGGTCGCCACGGCGTGCGGGAAGTCCTCCTTCGGGATGAAGTTCTTGCGTCGGATCTCGATCGGGCTGATCCCGAGCTCGGCGGCCATCTGATCGAGCGTCACCTCGACCATGTGGGTCGCCTCCGGCCGCCCGGCACCCCGGATTGCGTCCGTCGAGCACTTGTTCGTGAACACCCCGACGATGTCCGTCTGGACGTTCGGGATCTTGTAGCACCCTCCCATCACGAACGCCCCGAGCGATGGGATCAGCGGCGTCAGGAGCATGTTGTAGGCACCGAAGTCCGCGATGATCTTCACGTGGAAGGCGGTCACGGTGCCGTCCTGCTTCGCACCCATCTTCACGTAGGAGATCTGGTCGCGACCCTGGTGGGTGACCTGCATGTTCTCCGAGCGGGTCTCGATCCACTTGATCGGTCGGCCCAGCTTGCGGGACGCCCAGCAGGCGAACACCTCCTCGCCATACACCTGGAGCTTTGAGCCGAAGCCACCGCCGACCTCGGGCGCGATCACGCGCACGCGCTCCTCGCTCATCCCGAGCAGGATTGCGAGGAACAGCCGGACGAAGTGCGGCACCTGCGTCGCGCTCCATAGGGTGAGGCTCCCGGCCCGGTAGTCCGCGAGCACGCCGCGCGGCTCGATCGGCGCGCCGGCGGTACGGTGGTTGACGACGCGGCGCTCGATGACGACGTCGGCCTCGGCGAAGCCGGCGTCCATGTCACCGCCGGACAGCGACCACTCGTGGACCTTGTTCGTGCCGAGCTGCTCGTGGACGAAGGGCGCGCCCTCGAGCGCTGCCTCAGGGTCGACGACGACGGGCAGCGGGTCGTATTCGACGATCACATCCTCGACGGCGTCGATCACGCCGTAGCGATCCTCGCCGATAACGACGGCGACCGGATCGCCGACGTGCTTGACCGCGCCGCGGGCGATCGGCCAGTGCTCGGGGTTGTTGACCTCGACACCGGGCGGAACCCACGCCATCGGCAGCGGCCCCCCGAGGTCGGACATGTCCTCGCCGGTGTACACCGCGTGGATGCCGTCGCGCTCGAGCGCGAGCGAGGAGTCGATCGAGACGATCTTCGCGTGCGCCTCGGGCGAGCGGACGAACGCCGCCCACAGTGTCCCCGGCAGCACGATGTCATCGACGTACCGGGCCCGGCCGGTGATCAGGCGCGGGTCCTCTTTACGGCGGATCGCCTGCCCGACGTGCGTCGTGGCGCTTGCGGCATCGCGCTCCAGCGCCGTCTCCGATGCGATGCGGCTGATCTCCGAGGCGACGCCGCCGCCCTCCACGGGGGCACCGTTTCCGGATTCGCTCATGCCGTCACCTCGGGCTGCGAAATCGTCGCCGACTTGCTGTTCGCGGCATCGAGCACCGCGCGCACGATGTTGTGGTAGCCCGTGCAGCGGCACAGGTTGCCCTCGAGTGCCTGCCGCACCTCCTCCTCAGTCGGATTCGGGTTATCGGCCAGCAATCCGGCGGCCGCCATGATCATCCCCGGCGTGCAGTAGCCGCATTGCAACCCGTGGTCGTTCCAGAACGCCTCCTGGAGCGGATGGAGCTGCTCGTCGGTGCCCATCCCCTCGATCGTCGTCACCTCGGCCCCGTCCGCCTGCACCGCGAGCACGGTGCAGGACTTGACTGCGCGGCCGTCGAGGTGGACCGTGCAGGCGCCGCAGTTCGACGTGTCGCATCCGACGTGAGTGCCGGTGAGGCCGAGGTTCTCGCGCAGCGCGTGCACGAGCAAAAGTCGCGGTTCGACGTCCAGCTGGTGTTCCACGCCGTTGACGCTGAGCCGTACTGGAACGGTTGTGCTCATTCCCTCTCCTCCAAGGTTGGGCAGATACGTTCGACCTTACTCCTCGCGCCTGTTCGGACACAAGCGAGCGCGTGCTGAGACTGCCCGGGAGGCCAAAGGTTCACGCGCCGGGACACATGGCGGGCGGTGTCAGTTCCGCCGCAGCGTCAGCGAGAGGTGCGTGGTGCGAGAAACGCGGCGGTGCGCGTCCACGGCGGACAGCGTGATCGCGTACCGGCCCGCCGGCAGGCCCGAGAGGTGCAGGCGGACGGTGTTCGCGCCCGGGTGCGCGTGCACCGTGGAGCGCGCGCGGCGGACCGCGAGCGTGCAGCGCCGGCCGTGTCGGGCTCCGGCCCGGCACTGGCCGTGCACGCGCCGGCCGCTGAGGTGCTGCGTGATCGTGATCGTGACGACGGCGGCACTCGACAGCGTGAGGCGAAGGGTCCGGGTCCGGCCGGCGCCCGAGAGCCGCGCCCCGGAGATGACCGGCGGGTGTGCCGGCGGACGGGAGATCGGTGGCGGAGTCACGGACGGGGGCGGCTTGGCGATCTGCAGCGCCGTGACCCTGTCGTTGTTGGCGACGAACAGCCGGCCGCCGCCGGCGGCCGGGGTGGCGAAGTGGTTGAAGCTCCCGAGGTTGGTCGAGAACGACACGTTCCCGGTGTGCGGATCGAGTCCGTAGAGGGTGCCGTCGTCCCAGCCGGCGGACCAGACCAGCCCGCCGGCATAGATCGGAGGACCGATTGCGCCGCTCGGCCCGTTCCAGCTCGCGAGGGGTGCAAACGTGGCCGTCTGTTGGTCAAGGGACAACGCGCGGATGCCGTCCGTGCAGGTGACATAGATCACGCCGGCCACGTCGATGCCACCGCCGAAGCTGCCTCCGCAGACGTTGTCCTTGAAAGCGGGGGCGGCGGCCGTGCCACCGAGATGGGTGGCGCCCAGCAGATACCCGACACCCTCCTTGCCGATGGCGAACACGAGCCCGCCGGGGAGCAGCAGGGGTTCGCTCGACCCGAGGTCGACGTCGTTGGAATCGAGCGATTGCCAGTTCGACGGCGCCCATTGGTCGAGGGGCGCGCCCATGTCGACGCTGAGCCGAACGACCGATTCCTGGTTGTCGAACGGCGGACCGGGGCTGTTGCCGGTCGCCGCCCACACGTTGCCTGCGCTGTCGACCGGCAGTCCGTTCCCGGCCCCCCACACGGCCCCTCCGCCCGACCCGGACGCGACCTCGAACGTCCGCAGCGACCCGCCGGTCTCGGGCACCGACACGATCCACCCGTGGTAGAGGCCCGTGTCCTCACCACAGTCGCCGTTGTTGCCCCCGTAGCCGATCACGACGTGACCGGCGTCGAGCGCAAGCCCCGGGCGCTGCAACAGGTAGTCCGGGTGCGATCCCGGAGGCTCGACGGAGACCGGCAGACCGGGTGCGGCCCCGCCCGTGTCCACGGCGAGCCCGAACAGTCTGTGCTGGATGCTGCTCGGCGTGCTCCCGTCCCACGTGTCGGCCACGACGAAAATCCGCTGCGTCACCGGATCGATCACCGGCGTACTCGTAATGCCGACCGTCGGGTCGATGCTGCCGCACGGCAGCCGGCTGCTCGGAACCGCGGTCGCCACGTGTTGGCGCCAGACGATCGCACCGCTCGCCAGGTCCAGTGCGTACACGCTGTCGTTCTCGGTGGCGACGTACACGCGCGAGCCGTAGACGAGGGGTGAGGCGTAGATCGGGCCGTCGAGCGATGGCGTCTCCCACACCTGTCTCGGTGCCACCGGCGACCCGCTGTCGGGGTCGACGCCGGAGCGCTGCATGTCATGGCGATACGTCGTCCAGGCCGGCGTCGTCGCCGCGCCCGCCACGCCAGGGAGCGCGAGGACGAGCAGTGCGCCCGCGATCAGCGCGGAGCGGCGCCGCATCGGTGGCAGGCGACCGCCCGTCGACAGCCACGAGCCCGCCAGGATGAGGAGCAGTCCGGCGACCGCCCCCGCCCCCGGCTGCTCACCGAGCAGCGCGACGCCGAGCGCGACCGCAACGACCGGGTTGACGTACGTGATGACCATCGCCCGGCCTGTCCCCGCCTCCCGGATGAGGACCGTCAGGATGACGAACGCCGCCGCGGTGCACAGCAGTCCGAGCACGACGACGCACACGATCGCGCCGGCCGACGGGACGCGCGATGGCAGATCGAGGAGTGCCCCAGGCAGCAGTAACACCGACGCGATCCCGAGCGCGCCACCGATCGCCGCGCGCGGATCGAGCGCTCCAAGACGCAGCTTGATGACCATCGGCCCGATCGAGTAGCCGATCGCCGCGATCAGAATCGCCGCTGTCCCCAGCAGCTCGCTCGCGTGGCCGGCAACGTCGATTCCGACGAGCGCGATGACGCCTCCGAAGCCGATCAGGAGACCGAGCGCGCGCAGCGGCGTGGGTCGCTCGGTGTGGTCGAAGCGCAGCGCGAGCACCGCTCCGATCAGCGGCACTGACGCGACCACGATCGCCGCCAGCGACGAGGACACGCGCTGCTCGCCGAACGCGATCATCGGGAACGGAATCGTCACCTCGACGAGCGCGTACAGGGCGAGCCAGCGGAGGTGGTACCTGATCGGCGCAAGGACCCCCGCCCGCCACGCGAGCGCGAGCAGGATGACGGCGGCGAGGGTCACCCGCCCCCAGGCGAGCGTCAACGGCGTCATCCCACCACGAACGGCGATCCGGATGAACAGGTACGGAATACCCCAGATGACGGAGGCAGCGGCAAACGCCCCCCACGCGCGACGGGTCATCGGCGTGAGTCTGCCACGTGCTCAGATCTCCAGGCGCGACTCTTCCAGGTCGAGGTCGCGGATGACGTGGTTCATCGTCTCGTTCGAGATCCCGCCCTCATTGCGAAGGCCGACGAGCACCTCGCGCTGGGCGGCGAGCACGCTCTGGACGGCCTGCTGGTAGGCGAGCGAGCGATCCTCGTAACCGTCATCCCCGATCTTGCCGGCGCGCGCTGCGAACCGGCGCTTCCGGTAGTTGTATTGCGCGCGCATCCGCTCGATCGTGTCGTCCCGGGTCCACTCCTCCTGCTCGAGGCGATCGAGTTGCGCAAGCGCCGCCTTCGTCGCCACGAGCCGGGCCCGGATCTCCTCGCCGTCCTCGCTGGCGTCCCGGGTGATGCCGAGCCGATGGATCAATGACGGCATCGTCAGCCCCTGGACGACGAGCGTCCCGAAGATGACCGCGAACGTCAGGAAGATGATGAGATCGCGATCCGGGAACGGCTTTCCGGAATCGGTCTGCAACGGGATCGCAAGGGCGGCGGCGAGCGACACCGCACCCCGCATCCCGCTCCAGGCGGCCACGAGCCGCAGGCGCCAGCCGACACGCCGCGCACGCTGCGACTGCCGGCGATCGATCGACCGGATGAGCACCGTGATCGTGAACACCCACGCGATCCGCGTGAGGATGACGACGCCGACGACCGCGGCCGCCCACCCCGCGAACGTCCATCCCGAGTGACCGTCGATCCGGTTGATGACGCCGCGCAACTGGAGCCCGACGAGCACGAACAGGCTCGCGTTGAGCAGGTAGTCGAGCATCTCCCAGAAGAAGAAGCCCTGCAGCCGGATCCGGGCCGGGACGATGCTCGGCCCGCGGATCCCCATGTAGATCCCGGTCGTCACCGCGGCGAGCACCCCGGACGCGCCGATCGCGTCGGCCGGAATGAAGGCGGCGTAGCCGCTGAACAGGGAGATCGTGATGCTCGTCTGGGCGTCGGCGGTCCGCGCCCGGAGCTGGGCGATGAGCCAGCCGACGGCGAGGCCGATCGCGATCCCGCCGGCGGCTCCCGCGACGAACTTCAGCCCGGCGTCGGCGAGCGAGAACGTCCCGCTGACGACCGCGGCGATGGCGACCTTGTAGGCGACGAGCGCCGTTGCGTCGTTGAACAGTCCCTCACCTTCGATCGCGCTGATGAGCCGACGCGGGAAGTCGAGCCGGCGCATGATCGTCGCCCCGGCGAGTGGGTCGGTCGGCGAGACGATCGCGCCGAGGGTGAACGCTGCGGCCCAGGTCATCCCGGAGACGAGCTCATGGGCAACGAGGGCGACGAGCACCATCGTGGCGAGGACGAGTCCGACGGAGTTGAGCGTCACGGTTCGCAGGTTCCGGCGGATGTCACCGAGATTGGCGAAGAACGCCGCGCCGTAGAGGAGCGGCGGCAGGAACACGACGAGCACGACGTTCGGATCGAGCCGGACGCTCGGGATGCCGGGCAGGAACCCGACCGCGGCGCCGCCGATGACGAGCACGATCGGGTAGGGGACCGACAGCAGGCGCGCGAGTGCGCTCAACCCTGCGACGGCGACGAGCAGGCCTGCGATGACGATCTCGACGTTGTGCACCGCCGCGGAGTCTGCCCCGGAACAGGACGGAACGCACGTCGGTTAGGCTGGCGCCATGACCGGCTCCTCGCTCCACGTCGCGGAGCTCAATGTGGCCCGGGCGCTGGCGCCGATTGACGCACCGCTGCTCGACGACTTCAACGCCGCCCTTGACCCGGTCAACGCCCTCGCCGATCGGGCGCCCGGCTTCGTCTGGCGGCTGCAGACCGAGGACGGCAACGCGACCTCGATCCGCGCCTACGAGGACGAGCGGATGATCGTCAACATGTCGGTCTGGGAATCGATCGACGCGCTCGCCGCATTCGTCTATCGCTCAGACCACGTTGCCGTGATGCGTCGTCGCCGGGAGTGGTTCGAGCGGATCCGGGTCTACATGGTCCTGTGGTGGGTGCCGGTCGGGCACACGCCCTCGGTCGACGAGGCGATCGCCCGCCTCGAGCATCTTCGTGCGCATGGGCCTTCCCCGCATGCGTTCACGTTCAAGCAGCGGTACGTCGCCGACGACATGCTCGTCGTCGACGAGGAAATCGGCTGCCCGGCGTAGGACCGGCTGCGCAGCGGCTCGAAATCCCGCGCAGCGCGGCCGGCGGAGGCGGTCGGGCGATCGTGCCGCTCTGAGCGGCATGATCTCCCTCCCGCTCTCCACGCGCCCGGCGCGTGGGAACTTGAGCCGATCGAGGACCGGCGCGTCACCACCACTTCGATTCGCGTGCCTCCGCCGTCCCGCCGGTCGTGTCGAGCGCGTCGAGCTCCGACATGTCCTGATCGGAGAGATCGAAGTCGAACACCTGCGCGTTCTCCTCGAGCCGCTCCCGATGAGTCGATTTCGGGAGGACGATCGTCCCCCGCTGCAGACACCAGCGGATCAGGACCTGCGCCGGCGTCCGGCCGACGCGTTCCGCAATCTCGAACACGACCGGCTCCTTCAGGTGGCGACCCGTCCCGAGCGGGCTGTAGGCCTCGAGCTCGATTCCGCGCTCGAGGCACCCGTCGAGCAGCGCCTGGCGATACTCGAAGGGGCTGAACTGCACCTGGTTGACGACCGGCCGCTCCGACGCGACGCCGAGCAGCTCGTCGACCTCGGCGAGGCTGAAGTTCGAGATGCCGATGCGGCGCGCGTGCCCGTCCGCTTTCGCCTGCTCCATCCCGGGCCAGGCCCATGTCGGACCGCCCTGCGGCCAATGGATGATGTACAGATCGACGTAGTCGGTCCCGAGCCGCTCGAGGCTGCGCTCGGCCTCGACCGCCGGGTCCCTGCCGCCGGGATAGAACTTCGTCGTGATGAAGATCTCCTCGCGAGGGACGCCGCTCGCGGCGATCGCCCGGCCGACGCTCGGCTCGTTGCCGTACGCCTGGGCGGTGTCGATGTGCCGGTAGCCGAGCTCGAGCGCCCATCGCACGGCGTCTTCACATTCGCGGCCGTCCGGGACCTGCCAGACGCCGAGCGCAAGGCGTGGAATCTCAGTGGCGATGCTGTCCATTGTTCCTCCAGAATTCGTTCGTGATGCGTGATGCTCTTGGGTAAACCTAGGATTCCCCCTTTTGGGACCACATCATCGGTAAGGGAGTCGGCATGGGCTTTGATCAGTACCACGAACCACCTGAGGAACTACCGGCCGCGACGCGCACGTTCGCGCGGCTGTGCGCGTCGCTGACCGAGGAAGCCGAAGCGATCGGCTGGTACGAGCAGCGCATCGCCGTCGAGCAGGACGCCGAGGCCCTGGCGGTCATGCGTGACGCCCAGGGTGAGGAGTTCAAGCACTTCGCGATGGATCTCGAGTTGCTGCTGCGCCGCACGCCGCACTGGCGGCAGATCGCCGAGGGTGTGCTGTTCAAGCCCGGCGACGTCGTCGAGCATGGCGAGGAGGCGGAAGCCGAGGTCCTCGAGGGCGACGGCGGCGCCGAGGGCGCGACCGAGGACGGCTCGCTCGGTATCGGTAGCCTGCGGGGAGCCGCGCGATGAACCATCTGCTTCGCAACCTCGCCCCGATCAGCGATGCCGCGTGGAGCGAGCTCGACGACGAGGCGCGTGAGCGGCTCGAGCCCGCGCTCGCGGGACGGCAGCTCGTCGACTTCTCGGGCCCGCATGGCTGGTCGTACTCCGCAACGACGCTCGGGCGCACGACCGGGCTTGACTCCGCGCCGTGCACCGGCGTCAGCGGCCGCCGGCGCCGCGTGCTGCCGCTCGTCGAGGTGAGAGCCGACTTCGAGCTCTCGCTCGAGGAGCTGCGTGACTTCGACCGGGGTGCCGCCGACGCCGACCTCGAGCCCCTCGACAAGGCTGCCCACCAGATGGCCGTCGCCGAGAACGTCGCCGTATTCCACGGCTGGGAGGGCGCGATCGCCGGCATCTCCGAGGTGTGCCCGCACGACCCGATCACGCTCGGAGCCGTCACCGACGAGTACCCGCGTCCTGTCGCGGCCGCGGTGCAGCGACTGCTCCAGAACGGCATCAAGGGTCCGTACGCGCTCGCGCTCGGCGGCGAGCAGTACCAGCGCGTCGCCGAGACGGCCGAACACGGCGGCTACCCGGTGCTCGAGCACCTGCACAAGATCCTCGGCGGCCCCACCGTGTGGGCGCCGGGCGTCACCGGCGCGATCGTCCTCAGCCTGCGCGGCGGGGACTTCCTGTTCGAGTCAGGCCAGGATCTGTCGCTCGGCTACCGCAGCCACGACGCCGACGTCGTGCGCCTGTATCTCGAGCAGAGCTTCACCTTCCACGTCGCCACCCCGGAGGCGGCGGTCGTGCTCACCGCCTGAGGTCGGCCGACGCTTCAACGGCGAGGGTAGCGATTGCCTCGCCACCGGTGCCTATGCAATGCTTCGGCAGCATGGCACAGAACCTCACCCTTGGAGAAGCGGCCAAAGCGATCGGCGTCAGCCAGGACACGCTCCGACGCTGGGACCGGGACGGCAAGCTGCGTACGCAACGCGATAGTCGGAACCGGCGACTCGTGCCCCCCGCGGAAGTGGCGCGGTTGAGCCAGCGCAAGCCCCGCCACGTCACCGGCGCCCAGCTGTCGGCGCGCAACCGCTTTCGGGGGATCGTGCGCTCGGTTGAGGTCGAAGGCGTGATGGCGCTCGTCGAGATCGAGGCCGGTCCGTTCCTCGTCACCGCCGCGGTGACGCGGGACTCCGTCGAGGAACTCGGACTCGTCGAGGGGGTCGAGGCGACGGCAACGGTGAAAGCGACGTCAGTGATGATCGAACGGGAAATGACATGAGCAAACGCTGGTCGGCCCTGACCCTCCTCGCTGTCGTGCTCGTGCTCACCGGCTGCGGTTCGAGTTCGAGTTCGAGTTCGGCGTCGTCATCGGGCGCCGCCAGCGCGACGAGCTCCGCACCTCCCGACCTGACCGTCTCCGCCGCCGCCTCGCTCAAGAACGCGTTCACGACGTACGGGTCGAGGTTCACGCTCGCCCACGCGCGGTTCTCATTCGCCGGATCGGACATCCTGGCCGCGCAGATCGAGCAGGGCGCGAAGCCCGACGTGTTCGCCTCCGCGAACACGAAGCTCCCCGATGCCCTCTATGCGAAGGGTCTCGTCGAGAAGCCGGTGACGTTCGCCGCGAACAAGCTCGTGCTCGCCGTCCCGGCGGCATCGACGAAGATCCACGGCGTGAGCGACCTCGAGAAGCCCGGCGTGACGGTGGCGATCGGATCGGCGACCGTGCCGATCGGGATCTACACGCGCACGGTGCTCGCGAAGCTCCCCGCCGCCGAGACGAAGCAGATCCTCGCGAACGTCCGCTCCGCGGAACCGGATGTCAGCGGGATCATCGGCAAGCTCACCGAGGGCGCGGTCGACGCCGGTTTCACCTACGTCACCGACGTCAACGCGACGCATGGCAAGCTCAAGGCGATCGCGCTCCCGGCCTCCGTGGCGCCGGCCGTCGCCTACGGCGTGGCCGTCGTCAAGGGCACGGCGCACCCGGTCCAGGCCGAGCAGTTCATCACCGGGCTGCTCCACGGCGACGGACGCACGGCGCTGCTCGCCGCCGGGTTCCTGTCGCCGCCGCAGTCGTGATCCGCCGGCGATGGTTTTCGCTCCTGCTGGGAGCCGCGATCGCGCTCGCGCTCGTGTTCCTCGTGCTGCCGGTCGTCGCGATCTTCACCAATACGGCCCCGTCGAAGCTCCTCTCCAGCCTCTCCGACCCGGTCGCGACCGATGCGCTCACGCTCAGCCTGGAGACGACGTTGATCGCGGTCGTCATCATCGTCCTCGTCGGGACGCCGGCGGCGTACTTTCTCGCCACGCGTTCGTTCCGGGGGCGCAATATCGTGATCACGCTCGTCGAGCTTCCTCTCGTGCTCCCGCCGGCCGTCGCCGGGATCGGGTTGCTCGCCGCGCTCGGACCGAGTGGGCTGCTCGGCGGCGCGCTCCAGCGCGCGGGCGTCACGCTCGTGCTCCAGACCGCCGGCGTCGTCGTCGCCCTCACGTTCGTCTCGGCGCCGTACTACATCCGCCAGGCGCAGTCCTCGTTCATCGCGGTGCCACAGTCCCTGCACGATGCCTCGCGCACGCTCGGCTCGACGGAGGCGGTGGCGTTCCTCCGCGTCGCCGTGCCGGTCGCCCTCCCCGGCCTCGCCGCCGGGCTCGCGCTCGCGTGGGCCCGCGCGCTCGGCGAGTTCGGTGCCACGCTGATGTTCGCGGGATCCTTCCGCGGCATCACTCAGACCGTGCCCCTCGCCATCTACGACCAGTTCCCCTCCGACTTCCCAGCTGCGCTCGCGCTCTCTGGCGTGCTCGTGGCCGTGTCGGCCGCCATCCTGCTCGCGGTCAAGTTCGTGCCCGGCGCGAGCTCCCTCGGCCGTGTTGCAGGCTGACCTCGCCCACCGGGTCGGAGACATCGAGCTCGGCGTCGCCTTTGCGATCGAGCCGGGGCGGTGTCTAGCGCTCGCCGGGCCATCCGGCGCGGGCAAGACGACGGTGCTCCGTCTCGTCGCCGGCACGGTCCGCCCCGACCGCGGCCGGATCGCGCTCGGCGACGTCGTCTGGGTGGACACGACGACGCGCATCTGGGCACCGCCCGAGCGCCGCCGCTGCGGCTACGTCTTCCAGGACTACGCGCTGTTCCCCCACCTCAGCGCCTGGCGCAACGTGGCCTACGGCCTGCGAGGACAGAGCCGCGCGCAGCGCCGGGAGACGGCGCGCGCCCTGCTCGACCGCTTCGGCCTCACCGACCGCGCCGACGCTCGCCCGCACGAGCTCTCCGGCGGCGAGCGCCAGCGGGTCGCGCTCGCTCGGGCGCTCGCGCCGCAACCAGACGTCCTGCTGCTCGACGAGCCGCTCTCCGCGCTTGACCCGCGCACGCGCGCGAGCGCCGCCCGGGAGCTTGCGGCCACGCTGCACGAACTCGCACTCCCATCGCTGCTCGTCACCCACGATTTCTCCGAGGCGGCGCTGCTCGGCGATGAGATCGGCGTGATCGACGCCGGCCGGATCATCCAGCGGGGCACCGCCAGCGAGCTCGCCGCGGCACCGGCGAGCGCCTTCGTCGCCGACTTCACCGGTGCCGTCGTGCTCATCGGAACCGCCCGGGCCGTGCAGGACGGGCTAACGGTCGTCGACCTGGATGGCGGTGGCGTCGCGGCCAGCACGGACCAGGGCAGCGGCCGAGTCGCGCTCAGTGTCTACCCGTGGGAGATCACGATCCGGACTGCGCCCGCCCCGAGTCATGACGACTCGGCGCAGAACCGCCTCCCGGCGCGCGTGCTGTCGGTCACCGAGGTCGGCAACCGCGTCCGCGTCGGGCTCGCCGCCGGCCAGCCGCTCGTCGCCGAGGTGACGACGCAGTCGGCCGGCGAGCTTGCCCTCGCGGTCGGCAGCGAGGTCGTCGCTTCGTGGAAGGCGACGGCAACCCGGCTCGTTGCTCTGTGAACGCTCGGCGGACGGGACGGGCTATGGCAGCAGCGACTCGGCGGGCGGGACGGGCTACGGCAGCAGCGGCTCGGCGAGCTGGCGCTCGTCCGCGGCCGGCCCGGGCCGCACCTTCAGCTCGCGCGGCGTGATCCGCTCACCGCAGTGCGAACAATGCAGCCGCGGGTCCGCGTCGTGACCGCACGCCGAGTGGACGTACACCCGCGGCGGGCCGTCCGGGGCCGCGTGCGCATCCCCCCACTGGAGCAGGGCCACGAGCACGGGTGCGACGTCGACGCCCTTCGCGGTCGCTACGTACTCGTAGGACTCCGGCGCCTCGCCGTACGGCCGGCGCTCGAGCAGTCCATGGTTGACGAGCGTCTGCAGCCGATCGCTGAGGATGTTCTTCGCAATTCCGGTATTCCGCTGGAGCTCGCCGAAGCGCCGGCGCCCGAGCAGGATCTCCCGCATCACGAGCAGCGTCCAGCGCTCGCCGATGACCTCGAGCGCGCGGGCGATGGAGCAGTTCTGATCGGTGAACGGGCGGTACGGCATGCGCATAGCGTAGCGGACTCTGGTTGCAATTTGCTACCGCCTTGCTAGGCTGGCTGGCGTCACTGAGGTTGCAAAATGCAAGCCACCACGATCAGGAGGCATCACGTGGAGCGCCGCTGGAAGGTCCTCGCCGTCGTGTCGGTCGCCGTGTTCGTCGTCGGCCTCGACATGTTCATCGTCAACATCGCCTTCCCGAGCATCGAGCGGGACTTCAGCGGCAGCAACGTGGCGAGCGTCTCATGGGTGCTCAACGCCTACGCGATCGTGCTCGCCGCGCTGATGGTTCCCGCGGGCCGGATTGCCGACCGGATCGGCCGGCGGCGCGGCTTCCTCATCGGCCTGATCGTGTTCACGGTCGGCTCCGCTCTGTGCGGCGCGGCGCCCTCCGTGGCCGCGCTCGTCGCCGCCCGTGTCGTCCAGGGTGCGGGCGCGGCGTTCCTGTTGCCGACGGCACTTGCCCTGTTGCTCCCTGAGTTCGCGCCCGCCGAGCGGCCGATGGCGATCGGCATCTGGTCCGCCGTCGGCGGCGTTGCGGCGGCGGCCGGTCCGCCGATCGGCGGCTTGCTCGTGCACATCAGCTGGCGGCTCGTGTTCCTCGTCAACCTCCCCGTCGGCGCGATCGCGCTCGGGTACGCGGTACGCGTCCTGCGCGAGAGCCGCGCGGACGGCGAGGCCCGCCCCGACCTCGTCGGCGGGCTGCTGCTGATGGCCGCGATCGGGCTGCTCGCGCTCGGCCTGGTCAAGGCGCCGGACTGGGGCTGGAGCAGTCCGGAGACGGTCGTCTCGCTGGCGGGCGCGGCCGGCGGGATGGGGCTGTTCTGGTGGCGCTGCCGCGTGCACCCCTCGCCGATCGTCGATCCGGCGATGCTCCGCGTGCGATCGTTCGCGCTCGCCAGCTCGGCATCGGTCCTGTTCAACGCCGCGTTTGCGGCCATGCTCCTCGGCAACGTGCTGTTCCTCACCAGCGTGTGGCACTACTCCGTGCTGCACGCCGGTGTCTCGCTCGTGCCGGGGCCGGCGATGGCGGCCCTGACTGCCACACCCGGCGGGCGACTCGCCGGCCGTATCGGCCAGCGCACGACCGCCGCGGCCGGGATCACGCTGTTCGCGATGGGTGGAATCTGGTGGCTCTGGCACCTCGGTGCGACGCCGTCCTACGCGACGGAACTCCTCCCCGGGCAGATCATGACCGGCACCGGCGTCGGGCTGACCCTCCCCTCGCTCGCGAGCGCCGCGGCGGCGTCGCTCCCGCCGGCCCGGTTCGCCACGGGCTCGGCGGTGTTCACGATGACCCGGCAGATCGGGTTTGCGCTCGGCGTCTCGGTGCTCGTCGCCGTACTCGGCAGCGCCCACACGAGCGATGCGATCCGCACGTTCCGCGGCGGGTGGCTGTTCATGGTGATCGCGAGCGTCGCCGGCGCCGGCCTCGCCGCCGCGATGGGAACGGTGCGGCAGCACGGCGCCCGGGTGCCGGCACCCGAGCGGGTCGCGGCAGCGCTCAGCGAGTAGCCGCCGCGGGTGGTACGGGTAGCACGAACCACAGGACACCCGTAACCCCCATTCCGGTCGTGCGCCGCCAGATCGATCATCATCGTCATGACCACGCACGACGCCCAAACCCTCCCGATCCTCTCCTCCCCACCGACAGGCACCCCACGCCTCCGCGCGGCGATCGACACGATCTGGCGCGACTTCGTCTATCTGCTCGGCGCGTTCACGATGAGCATCATCGGCTTCGTCGTCTGGGTCACCGGGCTGTCGGTCACCGTCAGCCTGCTCGTCCTCATCATCGGTGCGTTCGTCTGGGTGGGAACGCTCTATGCGTTCCGGTGGACAACGGCGGTTGATCGCCGCCTCGCCGGCTGGCTGCGCCGGGAGCGCATCGAGGCGGTCTACCGCCGTCCGCCCCTGCCGGGGTTCTGGAGCCTCCTCAAGACGACGACACTGGACCCGCAGACGTGGAAGGAGACCGGGTGGCTGATCGGCAACTCGATCATCGGCTTCACCGTCGCGCTCGTTGGGCTCACCGCGACCGTGCTCGTGCTTGCCTGGGTCACGCTTCCGATCTGGTGGTGGGCGATCCCGAACCCGCACGAGCAGTACGCGACGCTCAACTTCGGGATCTACACGGTCACCTCGTTCGGCTGGGCGTTGCTCACGATGGCGCTCGGCCTCGTGACCTTGCCGCTCGCCCTGCTGCTCAACCGCGGGATCGCGGCCGGCCACGCGCGGGTCGCGGCCAGCGTCCTCGGCCCGAGCGAGCGCCAGCGCCTGAACGCACGCGTCCGCGAGCTGGCAAGCACCCGTTCCGACGTCGTCAGCGCCGCCAACGAGCAGCTGCGGCGGATCGAGCGTGATCTCCACGACGGCGCCCAGGCGCGGCTCGTTGCGCTCGCGATGGAGCTCGGCATGGCCGAGGAGGAGCTCGCCAAGGATCCGGACGCCGCTCGCGCCGCGGTGCGCAAGGCGCGTGACGAGGCACTCGGCGCCCTCGGCGAACTCCGTGACCTGTCCCGCGGCCTGCGCCCGGCACTGCTACGAGGAGCGCGGTCTGCGCACCGCGATCGAGGACCTCGTGCAGCGCTCGACGATCCCGGCGACGGCCCAGCTCACCGGTGCCATCGATGCCCTCCCGGACGCCGTGTCCACCGCGGTGTACTTCGTCGCCGCCGAGGCCCTGACGAACGCGACCAAACACAGCGGTGCGACCTCGGTCCGCCTCGCGCTCGAGAGGCGCGAGCATGATGTGACGGTGACTGTGCTCGATAACGGCCACGGCGGCGCCAGCGCCACCGGCTCCGGGCTCGACGGGCTGCGCGCTCGCGTCCGCGCCCTCGACGGACGGTTCGAGGTGCAGAGCCCACCCGGCGGGCCGACGCTGATCCGAGCGGAGCTGCCGTGCGCGTGATCATCTGTGAGGACCACGCGCTCGTGCGCGACGGACTCGAGCGTCTTCTTTCGACGCACGGGTTCGAGGTCGCGGCGTCGGTCGACACTGCCGAGGCATTCCTCGACGCGGTCGACCGCGGGCCGCCTGACGTCTGCGTCTGCGACGTCCGGCTGCCACCGACCTTCACCGACGAGGGCGTCCGCGCGGCGATCGAGGCGCGGCGCCGGCATCCCGGCCTCCCGATCCTCATTCTGTCCCAGTACGTCGAGCAGACCTTCGCTCGGGAGCTGCTCAGCGCCGGCGAGGGCGGGATCGGCTATCTGCTCAAGGACCGGGTTGCCGATCCCGGTGAGTTCGTCGACGCAGTCCGGCGTGTCGCCGACGGCGGTACGGCACTCGACCCCGAGGCGGTGGCAGCGCTGCTCGGCGGCGGCCGGGATGCCGGACGGCGCGAGCTGCTGACCCCGCGTGAGCAGCAGGTCCTCTCGCTGATGGCCGAGGGCCGCTCCAACGGCGGCATCGCGCAGGAACTCGTCGTCACCGAGCGTGCCGTCGAGAAGCACATCTCGAACATCTTCTGGAAGCTCGACCTTCCAGCGACGGCGAAGGATCACCGCCGGGTCCTCGCGGTGCTTGCCTGGCTCCAGGCTCCGCGGTAAATTCAACGAGTGATGAATTCATCGCCGGTGGCCCTCGGTGCCCGGGCGCTCAGCGTGACCCGGGGCGGCCGTGACGTGCTGCGGGAGGTGACGTTCGAGGTGTCCGCCGGCGGGATCACGGGCCTGCTCGGGCCGAGCGGAAGCGGCAAGACGACGCTGATGCGCGCGATCGTCGGCGTCCAGCGGCGCGTCCGCGGGGAACTCACCGTCCTCGGGGAGCCGCCCGGGAGCGCCACGCTGCGCCACCGCGTCGGCTACGTGACCCAGTCTCCGGCCGTGTACGCCGACCTCACGGTACGCGAGAACCTCGAGTACTTCGGCGCGATCCTCGGGGCGCCGAAGGCACAGGTCGCCGACGTGATCCGGCAGGTCGAGCTCGACGGCGCCGCGAGCCAGCTCGCGCGCTCCCTGTCGGGCGGCCAATACTCCCGGGTGTCACTCGCCACCGCGCTCCTCGGTGAGCCGGAGCTGCTCGTGCTCGACGAGCCGACCGTCGGCCTTGACCCCGTCCTGCGCGAGACGTTGTGGCAGCTGTTTCGATCGCTGTCGGGCCGCGGGACGACGCTGCTCGTTTCCAGCCACGTGATGGACGAGGCCGCCCGCTGCGATGAGGTCCTGCTGCTGCGGGACGGGTCGCTGCTCGCCCAGGCGAGCCCGCAGACGCTCGCCGAGCGGACCGGAACCGACGATCTCGACCAGGCATTCCTGAGACTGATCGAGGAACGGTCATGATCGGGACGCGCGCGACGACCGTCCGCGTTCTGCGCCAGCTCCGCCATGACCCGCGCACGGTCGCGCTGCTCCTCGTCGTACCGGCGGCGCTGATGACGATCTTCCGCTTCGTCTACGACAAGCAGCGGTTCGCGTTCACCATCGCCGGACCGGCGCTGATGGTCATGTTTCCGCTGTTCACGATGTTCCTCGTCTCCTCGATCGCGGTGCTGCGCGAGCGCACGACCGGCACGCTCGAGCGGTTGATGACGACGCCGCTCGGTCGGCTCCCGCTGCTCGCCGGTTATGGGATCGCGTTCACGCTGCTCGCGATCGTGCAGGCCGGCGTGATCACCGCCGTCAGCCTCGGCCCGCTTGGGCTCACACTCGCCGGCAACAGCGTGTTCGTCGTCGTGCTCGCGACTGCGGTGGCGCTCCTGGGCCTCGGTCTGGGGCTGCTCGCGAGCGCGTTCGCGCGGACCGAATTCCAGGTCGTGCAGTTCTTTCCGATGATGATCGTTCCGCAGCTTCTGCTGTGCGGACTGCTCGTCCCTCGCGAGCACATGAGCCCCGTCCTGCACGCGATCTCGGACGTGCTGCCGATGTCCTACGCCGTCGACGGCATCCACCATCTCGCCCGAGAACCCGGCGTACCCGCCGCCGCGATCGGGGACCTGGCGATCGTCGTCGCGTTCGCAGTCGGCGCGATCGTCCTGGGTGCGCTCACGCTGCGACGGGCGACCGACTGATGCCGGGACGACGGGCGGGACCCACCCGGACCCGCGAAGCGATCCTCACAGCGGCCCGGGCGGCGTTCGCCGCCCACGGTTACGACGCGACAAGCATTCGTCTCGTGGCCCGGTCCGCCGGCGTCGACCCGGCGCTCGTCCATCACTTTTTCGCCAACAAGGCCGGGCTGTTCGCGGCGGCGACCGAGCTGCCGGTCGATCCGGAGCGCTTCGTGGCGGACCTCCTCGCCGGCCCGCGCTCGACGATCGGCCCCCGCCTCGTCCGGGCGGTTGTCGAACTGTGGGACGCGCCCGGCGTGTTCGAGCCGTTTCTCGGGTTGCTCCGCGGCGCGGTGTCCCACGACGAGGCGGCACGGCTCCTGCGCGAGTTCGTCACCACCGAAATCCTCGGGCGCCTCACCGCCGCGGCAGCACCAGACCACCCGGAGGCCCGAGCGGCGCTGACCGGCAGTCAGATTGTCGGCCTCGCGATGGCCCGCAAGGTCGTGCAGATTGAACCTCTGGCCAGCGCTACGCCGCAATGGCTCGCATCCGCTGTGGGGCCGACGATTCAGCGGTACCTGACGGGACGCCTCGCTGCGCCGAACCTCATGCCAACGACAGGACCCACCGAGCACCCGGGGGCCCACGGCCGATGAGGCGTCGCGCGGTGAGCGTTCTCGCCGTCACCACGTGCCTGACGCCCGTCGCCGTCCCTGCAGGGGCGAACCCTCCGTGATCACAGACGTTCACACCGAGGGTCGTCCGGCAGCGTTCACTGACGGTGCACGACCCACGACACCGAGAGAAGCCGTCCTTCGCGTCGCCTCGCGGAGGACGGTTTCGGGTCTGCGGCATCACGGAGTTCTACGGACCCAGCCTCGGGACCTGCCCCGATGTCCGCGTTCCACGCGACCTATAGCGTGAGCGGCCTGATGTCCTCTGCCAGCAACACGGCTCCGGGCCACCACACTCGGCCCGCCTCAGGTGATCACCCCGGCATGTTCGACGCGTTGCGCAAGCGGTCCAGACGCCAGCAGCAACAGCGTGAGCAGCGGATCGACTCACTCGTCCGGGAACAGCGCGAGCGCCAGCTCCGCGCATTCCGCCGGACCGGCCGATAACGACCGTCGCTCGACGAGTTCGGGACGCGACCGAGTGCTCAGCTCGGGTCGGTCTGCGACGCCTACCTTCAGGAGCGGTGTCACGCTGAGCGCGCTCCGATATTCGTCGAACGCGTTGCGATCCCGCCGAGGCCCGACATAGGCTCCCGCCTTCGTCCACACCACGACTCCTCCGGGACCAAGGAGATCACCATGGCGGGAAGACCCCTGCGGTTCGCGGCTGCGACCACCGTCCTGTGCCTCAGTCTCGCCGGCGCCGCCCAGGCCGCGAGCCCAACGTCGTTGCTCCTCCCCCAGTCGAGTGCCTTTTCGTACCTCGGGCATTCGTGCGGCGGGATCCAGGAGCAAGCCTTCACGACCGGCTTCGACGCACCCAGCGGACGCCCGACCGGCGAGGTCTACCTCCAGACGCGCTGCGGAGGCAGCGGGCGCGGCGGCGGCTATCACGTCACGACGTACTCCGCCTGGGTGTCCGCGACCTGGGATTTCGCCGCCTCCGTCGTGACGTCCGCGCGGCTGGCCTCGGCCCCAGCGGGACTCGACCCGGCATTCTCGGCGACCGACGCGAGCGGTGACCAGGTCTTCAACGGGCTCTCGGCGGTCAACGTGACGCCGGCCAGTTGCACCGTTGCCAACACGTCGTACTGCACGTACCGGGCGTGGCTGAGCGTTCCGCTCCCGGGCGCCCCGGGTGGCGTCACCGTGACCCCGTCGGCCGGGCAGTTCGCTGTCGGTTGGACACCCGATCCCGTCGGCGCAGCGGCGATCACGTCCTCGACCGTCACCGCGACACCGGTCGGCTCCTCGGCACCGGTCCTCACCGCAGCCGCGAGCGGCGCGGCCACGAGCGCGGTGATCGGTCCGCTTGCGCCACAGACGACGTACGCCATCACGGTCGCCAGCACCGATGCGGCCGGAACCGGTCCGGCGAGCGCCGCGGTCACGCTCACGACGCCGGCGAGCGCGACGCCGCCGTCCGCCCCCTCTGGGGTGGCGGCCCGATGGACCGCTCCAGGCGCCGCGAATGACACGCTTGTCGCGACGTGGGTCGCGCCGGCGTCGCCCGGCGATAGCCCAATCGACGCTTACCAGGTGACGATCTCCGGCAGCGATGGCGGCGGCACGTTCACCCAGACAGTCGCGTCGAGCGCGCTCAGCGCCAGCTTCGCGGTCAGCGACGTCCCCGACTGGAGGATCCAGGTCCGGGCGCACAACGCCGCCGGGTGGAGTGCCTGGTCCGCGGCCGTGACCCTGGGAGGCGCCTAGGACCCCGCCCGAGCCGGGTCGGCCGGGCGGGCGTTGCCACGCTCACCCGCGGCGCTCGGCCCCTGTTCCGGGCCGGCGCCGCGCTGCGGGGTCGCCGTCGACGGCTCATCCTCGCTCACCCGCCCGCCGACGGCGTCGAAGAAGCGCCGACGGAACCGGGCCCCGCGGCGCTCGGGCGGAAACCGGCGCACGGCGCGCTCGATCTTGGCGTCGCCGTAGCGCCGCCGTGCCCACGGCGAGTTGGGCTTGGCGAGCCGACACGCGGCCCAGAGTCCGAACCCAGGGACGAACACCGCGATCACCCCGAGCCCGATACGGCCTTTGAGAAACGAGATGACGGAGAGGACGAGCGCCTGAACGACTGCGAACACGACCACTCCGGTGGGGAGCGGCTGGCTGAGCCCGAACGGCTTCGCTCCGGCCCCGACGAGCGCCATGAAGGCGACCACGAGCACAACGGCGTCAAGCGAGGCCCTCCCCTCGGCGCTCCAATAGACGTCCTCGAGCCGCACCCACAGGGCGAACTCGTCCGCCGTCAGTCCGCCGCCGATGCCAAAGGCGAGGACCCGCGACCCGCTCAGATCAGCGTGGTCGACGCGGCTCCTCGTGCGGGGAAACTACGGGCCAGGTGGTTGTTCAGCGTCGGGTCCTCCGGCGACACGCACCCGGGCGTCTCGGTTTTACCGAGAAGCCATTCCGTGGTGCGCCCCGATGGGGACCTGTCCGGGCAACCGATATACGTACGCGTTTGCGCCCCCGGGCACGAGCCAGCACCTGACAGGATCATGAGCACCTCGGAAGACGGAACGCCGACCCGCGCGTATCTCGAGCTCGCGCTCCTCGGGCTGCGAACACTCCCGGGCTGCTGGGTCGTGTTCTTCGACGCCGATCTGCGCTACCGGCTCGCCGCCGGCGGCGGCCTCGAGCAAGCTGGATTCGACGCCGTCGCCGTGGAGGGCCGGCTCCTGAGCGAAGTGCTCCCAGCGGAGCGGGCGCGGTTCTGGGAGCCGTATTACCGCGGCGCACTGCGCGGCGAGTCCTTCGTGTTTGACATCGAGGGCCTGCACGGCGAGCGCTCCTACGAGGTTCACGTCGCCCCGTGGAGAACGTCCGCGGGAGAGAGCATCGGCGGAATCTCATTCGGCCGCGACATCACCGACCGCCGTCACATCGAGCGCCGGAACGCAGAGCTGGCCGCCATCGTGGACGCGACGGATGCCGCGATTGTCGGCACCGATCTCGCCGGAACGATCACGAGCTGGAACCACGGCGCCACCGAGATTTACGGGTACACGGCCGACGAGGCGGTGGGTCAGCCAATGACGCTGTTGCTCACGCCCGACCACAGGCACGAGGCGGCCGCCACGATCGCGCGGGCGGGCAGGGGCGAACAGGTGCACTTCGACGAGACCGTCCACCAACGCAAGAACGGCACGCGCGTCGAGCTCTGGGTCACCGTCTCGCCGGTGAGAGACACCGACGGCACGGTCATCGCCTTGGGCTCGATCGCACGGGACCTCACGAAGCGCAAGCGCGCGGAACGACAGCGCGAGCTCGCGCGCCAGGAACTCGAGGAGGCCCAGCGTCTCGCCAGGATCGGCTCGTGGCGGCGAGATGTCGCCACGGGCGAGGTGACCTGGTCACGGCAGCTATACGAGATCTTCGACCGCGATCCGGCTGACGGGCCGGCATTCGGCGACGCCCTGCTCGCCTACGTCGATCCCGATGAGCGCGAAGCAGTCCGCGCCGCGGCGTCCAGTCAGCGAGACGGGGTCCCCGAGTTCGACATCGAGTTCCGGATCCGAACCGGACGCGGGGCCGAGCGGATCGTGCACTCCCGCGGACGGCCGGACCCCCGGCGCCCGGGCTCATACTTCGGCACCACCCAGGACGTGACCGAACAGCGGGCGGCCGAGGCGGCCCGGCTCGAGGCGCTCCAGGTGAGCGCGCGTGCCGAGGCTGCGAACCGCGCCAAGAGCGAGTTCCTCGCCCGGATGAGCCACGAGCTGCGCACGCCGCTCAACTCGGTCATCGGCTTCGCGCAGCTGCTCGAGCTCGACGAGCTCACCGACGGCCAGAGCGAGTACGTCGAGTACATCCAGCGCAGCGGCCGCCACCTGCTCCAGCTCATCAACGAGGTGCTCGACATCGCGAGCATCGAAAGTGGAGGATTGGCGATCTCCTCCGAGCCAGTCGAGCTCGCCGACCTCGTCCGCGAGACGATCACGCTCGTGATGCCGCTCGCGGCAGAGCGAGACATCATCGTCGATCTCGACGCGAGCGGACTCGACGGGGACGGCCACGTCCTCGCCGACCGCAACCGGCTCAAGCAGGTGCTGCTCAACCTGCTGTCGAACGCGATCAAGTACAACAACAAGGGTGGGCGGGTCACGGTCTCGCTCGACTGTGAGGACAGCGAGCGCATCCACATCGCGATCACCGACACCGGCATCGGCATCTCCCACGAGCACCTCCCTGACCTGTTCGAACCGTTCGAGCGACTCGGCGCCGACCAGATCGGCATCGAGGGCACCGGTCTCGGCCTCGCCCTGTCGAAGGGCCTGATCGAAGCGATGGGCGGCGGCATCACGGTCACCAGTAAGCCGGGCGAGGGCACGACCTTTCTCCTCGAGCTCGCCGCCGCCGAGCATCCTCAGCATCAGGATCGCGCCGGCGATGCCGGTGAGCTCGCGCTCGAGCCGCGACTCCAGCGTCCTCGCCGGTTGCGGATACTGTACGTCGAGGACAACCTGTCGAACCTCGCGCTGATCGAGCGCATCCTCCGCCGCCACACCGGGGTCGAGCTGATCTCAGCAATGCAGGGCAGCATCGGGCTCGAGCTCGCCCGCAAGCACCACCCGGATCTCGTCGTGCTCGACCTTCACCTCCCTGACATGAGCGGCCTCGAGGTGCTCAAGCGCTTGCGCGCACACAATGAGCGCACGCCGGTCATCGTCGTCACCGCGGACGCGACGAAGGGCCAGTCCGAGGCCGTCCGTCGATGCGGAGCAAGCGAGTATCTGACCAAGCCACTGGACGTCCGCGGCTTCCTGGGCGCGATCAGCGAGCACCTTCCCCCGCGCTGAGCGCACCTCGCCGTCGAACATGATTGACGCTACCTTCGACGGCGTGCTGTGCGTCCGCCACCGAATCGTTCTCACCGGCGCGGTGCAGGGTGTCGGCATGCGCCCATTCGTGCACCGACTTGCCGGGGAGCTCGGGCTGGCCGGGTTCGTCGGCAACGACGGCTGCGGTGCGTTCGTCGAAATCGAGGGGCCGGAGCCACGGCTCGCAGAGTTCGAGCACAAGCTCGTCTCGGGGGCCCCGTCGCTCGCCCGGATCGAATCCGTCCGGCGCGAGCTGATCCCGCCGACCGGCGCCACCACCTTCGTCATCGCCCCGTCCTCGGTGACCGCCGACGTGCGCACGCTGATCCCAGCAGACACGGCGACGTGCGACGCGTGTCTCGCCGAGATCCGGGATCCGTCCGACCGCCGCTACCGCCACCCGTTCGCCAACTGCACGGACTGCGGCCCACGGTTCACGATCATCCGTGACCTGCCCTATGACCGGCCGACGACGACGATGGCCGACTTTGCGCTGTGCGCGGTGTGCGCTGCCGAGTACGCCGACCCACGTGATCGCCGGTATCACGCCCAGCCGATCTCCTGCCCAGACTGCGGTCAAGGATTTCCTTGATCTCATTCACGGTCAGACCGGCATCCAGACCTTCATTCAAAGCCGTTTTCAGTTTTTGCATATCGCCGCTGGCAGTGAAGGACGCGATGGGGACGATGCTTTTCTGTCTGTCGGTCAGGCCTTCGTCTTTCATGGTCTGCGCCTCCGAAAGGGTTACAATGCCGGTCAATGAGAAAAAGAGGCATGCCAGAATGATCGTGATTATTTTGTTCATGATTGCCTCCTTATTTGCCGCTGTATTGCTCGTCGGTGACCTTTTCCATCCACACAACGTTTTTGCCGTCGAGTGTTCCCGTGATGGCGATATGCGTCATTGCGGTGGTGGGTGAGGCTCCGTGCCAGTGCTTTACCTTTGGCGGGCACCAGATCACGTCGCCCGCCTTGATTTCCTCAACCTTGCCTTCCCATTCCCCGGTTCGGCCAACGCCTGCGGTAACGAGCAGGTGCTGCCCTGTCGGGTGAATGTGCCATGCGGATCTGGCCCCCGGCTCGAAGGTGACATAGGCGCCGGAAAAGGGCGCCGAATCCTTTGCGGTGAACAGGGGGTCAACACGGACATTGCCGGTAAAATATTCGGCAGGCCCTTTGACGGAAGGCTGAGAGCCGGCCCGGGTTATCGTCTGCGACTGTTTGTTTGCTTCGGCGGCCAGTGCCTGGCCCGAAAAAGCGTTTGCTGAAACGAGCAGGGAAAGCGATAAGAGCATTGCTGTGGTTTTCATTTTTCTCTCCTTGCGTTTTTCTCTTTCTGAAAGGATTCCACATCAAGATTTCAGGGAAGCCATATCGATGGAGAAGCGGTACTTCACATCGGACTTGACCAGTCTCTCGTAGGCCTCGTTGACCTTCTGGATCGGGATGACCTCGACATCGGCGGTGATGTTGTTCTTGCCGCAGAAGTCGAGCATCTCCTGGGTCTCGGCGATGCCGCCGATGATTGAGCCGGAGAGGCTGCGGCGCCCGAACAGCAGCGCAAAGGCGGAAACGGCAAGCGGTTTCTCCGGCGCGCCGACAAGGGTGATGTTGCCGTCGCGGCCAAGCAGGTGGATGTAGGCGTTGATGTCGTGATCGGCGGAGACGGTGTCGAGGATGAAGTCGAAGCTGCCGATGTGCTTCTTCATCTCATCGGCGTTGCGGGAGACGATGACCTCATCGGCGCCCAGACGGAGCGCATCCTCCTTCTTGCCGGGCGAGGTGGTGAAGACAACGACGCGGGCCCCGAAGGCACGGGCGAACTTGACGCCCATGTGACCCAGACCGCCGAGGCCGACCACACCGACCTTCTTCCCCTTGATGTCACCCCAGCGGCGCATGGGCGAGTAGGTCGTGATCCCGGCGCAAAGCAGCGGCGCGACCCCGGCCAGATTGAGGTTGGCGGGAACACGCAGAACAAAGTGTTCATCGACGACGATACTTTCAGAGTATCCGCCGTAGGTGACGCCGCCCAGGTGTTTGTCCGGGGAGTTGAAGGTGAGGGTCTGGTTTGGGCACAATTGTTCCAGGCCATCCCGGCAATTGGGGCAGGTATGGTCCGAATCAACCAGGCAGCCGACGCCCGCCAGGTCGCCCGCCTTGAACTTCGTGACGGCGGAACCGACCTTGGTGACCCGGCCGACGATCTCGTGGCCCGGAACGCAGGGATAGACCGTGGGCATGATGCTGCTCCACTCGTTGCGCACCGTGTGGAGGTCGGAATGACAGATGCCGCAAAAGAGAATCTCGATCTGCACGTCGCGTTCGGTCGTATCCCGTCTGGGGATTATGCTGGAGGCCAGCGGCGATGTCGCACTGGCAGCGGAGTAAGCTTTGGATTTATACATGGATTTATCCTCCTGTGTTTCGGTTCTGCACTGAATCAGGCCTGGTCATGAAGACCGGACCTCGCCATCGGACGACCCCTTTCCATGAAAAATGGCGAAGACACTATTTTTTTTGCAACTTGCCGAGCCAGTTATCGAGAGCTTTATCCACCTCGCCTTTCCTGGCTTGCCGCGGCTTGTACAGGTCGAGACCTTCGAGGACGACGGCGTTTTTGGCCTGCTCCTTGAAATGAGGGAAATATTTCCCGATCCCTCCCTCGTGGGTGCAAAAGGCGGAAACTTTCTTGCCCGCGAAGTCCGCCTGCCTTAAAAAACTCATCACCGGGGTTGCCACCGTGTACCACCACACCGGGCCGCCAACCAGGATCAGGTCATAGGACGACATGTCGGGCGGGCCTTTCTTCAATGCCGGCAAGTCGCCTTCCTGCAGCTCCCTTTTGGCCTCTTCCGTCAGTGCGGAATACTGGCTTGGATAGGTTTTCACGGTCTCGATTTCAAACAGATCCCCTCCGGTTTTCTCCCTTATTTTTTCCGCAACGTATTTTGTGGTTCCCGTATGAGAGTAGTAGATGATCAACATTTTTTTCCTCCCGGCACCCGTTGAGGTTGATTGAGCTGACCCCAGATGAGAGAACAAGGGGGTTGCGGCTCCTGCAATCAGCCCGGCAGCGGCAAATTTCAAAAGATTTCTCCTCGACAGGCCGATTTTGCTTCCGTCTTTTGTTTCATTGCTCATGACATTTCCTTTGTTTTGCGTTGGTTATTTCTTGTGCCCCGCCATTTCGGATTCTCCATGGGTGAATATATAGCGCTGCCCGACTCCAAACGGAAGATACGATCCTGCCCAATTATTGCCTAATTCTATCTGGGGACTATGAAAATAGAATGGGTCGTGCTATAGAGATTCTGGTACAGAGAAGTTCGTTCCGTTTGAAATGATTAATAAATACAAGGAGTTATTGTATATGACAGACACACGACCGTACAGGCCTGGCGAAAACAAACAGCCTGTTGAAAGAGAAATTGATGCGCTGGATGCCTGAGCCCGGACGCTACCCGACCGCCGTTGAAGGTTTTGCGATCACCCGGCGACATGATGCAAAGGAGCTCGAAAATTGCGTTTACAAGCCGCTTGTCGCGGTTGTTGTCCAGGGATCCAAACGCTCCGTGATAGGCTCCGAGGAGTACCGGTACGGGGAGAACCATTGCCTGGTAATCGGGGTGGACGTACCCAGCGCAAACCACGTCATTGTCGCATCACCGGAGAAGCCGTTTCTGGCGGTGGTGCTCGACCTGGATAAATACCTGATCACCCAACTGGCGGCGGAGATTCCGCCTTCCTCCAGGCCTGAAAATGGTTCCTACAAGGGAATGGCCGTCGCGGAAGTTGATCCTGACGTGCTGGATGCATTCCTGCGCCTGGTTGAGCTTCTCGACAAGCCGGAACAGATACCGGTGCTCGCGCCGATGATCATCCGTGAGATCCATTACCGTCTGCTCATCGGGCCCCAGGGCGAGCGCCTGCGAATGATCAACACGCTCGGCACTCAAAGCAACCAGATTGCCAAGACCATCACATGGTTGCGGGATAATTACAAAGAGCCTTTGCAGGTTGATGAATTGGCCAGGAAGGTGAATATGGCGACTTCCACCTTCCACCGGCACTTCAGGGATGTCACGACCCTCAGCCCTTTGCAGTATCAGAAGCGGTTGCGCTTATATGAAGCCCAGCGCCTGATGCTGGTGGAGAATGAAGATGCTGCCATTGCAGCACTGGCGGTGGGGTATGAAAGCCCGACGCAGTTCAACAGGGAATACAAGCGGCAGTTTGGAGAGCCCCCACACAGGCATGTGAGCCAACTGCGGTAGGCATCGTATTGCAATCGCTGATCAGGAGACAGGAAATACAACTGCATTTGATGCGATGGAGAATTCCTCAAGGCAGAGTCGATTTGGCTCTGCCTTTTGTATTTAGATCATTTACATTTGTAATTCTGTCATGCCGTACATGAAGAAGTCCATGCCCAACGCTTGCATTCCTGGGAGGGGCTGTGGTGTCTCTTTTTCATGTCGACGCAGAAGAAGCATCTGGTGCATCTTCCTCGATGGGGGAGCGGAGCCGTGGCGATCTCATGCTATGTTGCCCGGCGACCTACGCCTTCGGTCTGAGGCAGGAGCATACAGGTCGAGACCACTCAAGTGGTGAAGTGGGCCGAGGATTTGATGTCCTTCCGCGTGACGGTGCGCGCAGGCGGGCCGCCGATGCTCAATACAGCAATCACCCCGAAGTCCGGCGGCTCCACCCTCTCGTGGGCGGTTGTCTTGAAAGGAGACTCTATCTGGCGCCCGTGTGCGTGCTTTCTCCTTGTAGGATGTGTTTCCTCGTGGGCTTCAGTCACCCACGGGGAGCGCGATGCTATCCCGATTACTCAAGGGGGCGTCACATCATGGAAATCATCGGAAAGCTTCTGCTGTTCGGCGGTTTCATCGTTGTCGTTCTCACTCAGCTTTATATCATTTTCCTTGCGTTCCGGATCAGTTTCTCGGCGGGACTCTTCTGCCTCTTGGTCACTCCCGTGTATGCCTTGGTCAGCGACCTGCGCAAGGATGACAAGGTGCGACCAGCATTGAAAGTATGGTTCTCCTGTCTGGCCCTGTGCCTCTTGGGAGCTGTGCTCCTGATGACACGCTGACGATATACCACACCGGTCACCAATGGAGACTCGTTATGAACCGGGGAAAAAGAATCGGCGTCATTCTCATCCTCGTCGGGCTGTGCATTCCTATTCTGGCCATGCTGTTCGCTTCCGGGTATTCCTCTGGCCGAGACTTCATGTGGAATGTGAAGAACACGGGCTTTGTCATCTGGACAGAAAATAAGAGCGAGGCTCCCGGCCCGTGGCAGTCATACCGGACATGGACACCCACAATAACGTACTTCGTGCCCTGTAGCGTTTTTTTCGCTCTTGGCATCGTCCTGGTCGCAACGGGCACCGGGTTCATTATCCTTTCACGAGATCAGGCGCAATGACGATCTACCGACGAAGCAAAGGGAACATCCTGAAAGTAAGGGCGGGGGTGAGAGCATTTGCCTTTTTTGTTGTGGCTTCTGCTTACATAGTGCTTACACGATCACTTTTCCCTGTATTTTCTGGCGTCGATCAATTAATCGTAACTTGCTGTTTTAATTTGGTGCCTGGGGCGGGAATCGAACCCGCACAGCACTAAGTACCGAGGGATTTTAAGTCCCTTGCGTCTACCAGTTCCGCCACCCAGGCAATAAGGCAAGTACCGGCATGTATAGTATCTTTGCTCGGGGCTGTCAAGATGGGAGGCAGCCGGGCTGCCCGGAAACACGTTGAAGAAAGACCCGGATCGCGCACCGCGGGAGGCAGCATGCAGGAAGTCGACATCATAATCGAAGGCGGCACGATCCTCACACTCGACGATGCCGGCACAGTCGTTCCGTCGGGCGCACTGGCTATTGAAAAGGACACGATCGCGGCAGTCGGCCCCCTGGCTGAGATCACCAGACTGTATCGCGGCAGGGAGGTCATCAGCGCAAAGAGACACGTCGTCATGCCCGGGCTTGTCAATGCCCACACCCACGCGGCCATGACCTGTTTCCGGGGGATCGCCGACGACCTGGAACTGATGGAGTGGCTCAACAAGTATATCTTCCCCGCCGAGGCGAAGAACGTGGACCCGGAGCTGGCCTACTGGGGAAGCCTGCTGGCCTGTGCCGAGATGATCCGCTCCGGCACGACGACGTTTTGCGACATGTACATCTTCGAGGACGAGACGGCGAAGGCCGCAAGCCGCGCAGGGATGCGATGCCTGCTCGGAGAGGTGCTCTTCGACTTCCCCTCCCCCAATTTCAAGACGCCCGATGAAGGCCTGGCCCGCACGAAGGACCTCATCGAGAAATGGGCAGGCGACCCGCTCGTCCACATCACCGTGGAGCCACACGCCCTCTATACCTGCTCCGAGGATCTGCTGAAAAAATCCAGGGCCCTTGCTGAAGAATACCGCGTTCCCCTGTCGCTTCACCTGCTGGAGACGAAATCGGAGCGGGCCGGGCTCATGGAAAAACTCGGATGCAGTCCCGTGCAGTACCTCCGCGACATCGGCCTGCTCAACGAGAACCTCGTGGCCTTCCACTGCGTGTGGCTTACCCCGGAAGACATCGAGATGTTTGCCCGACACCGGGGCGAAGGCTGTCCACAACCCCGAGAGCAACATGAAGCTTGCCTCGGGTGTCGCCCCCGTTCCCGAGATGCAGGCGGCAGGGATAACGGTCGCGCTGGGGACGGACGGGTGCGCCAGCAACAACAACCTGGACATGTTCCAGGAGATGGACACAGCGGCCAAGCTTCACAAGGTCTCCCGCCTGGACCCCACCGTCATGAGCGCCGCAACGGTCCTGAGAATGGCGACGCGCTATGGAGCCCGGGCCCTCGGGATGGCGGACCAGATCGGGTCGCTGCGGCCCGGGATGAAGGCCGACGTGATTTGCGTCGATTTCAACCAGCCCCACCTGACTCCCCTCTATCATGAAGACTCGCACCTGGTGTATTGCGCATCGGGCTCCGATGTGGACACCGTCGTGATCAACGGCCGTGTCGTCATGAAAGACCGAAGGCTGCTCACCGTCGACGAAGGCGAGGTCATGGAGCGGGTCAACCGCATCGCCCGGCGCATACGGGCGAGCCTCGGGATGTGAGGGCTGCGCCATGAACCCGATGGATCCGATCGAACTCCTCATCCTGGGCGGAACCCTGATCACCCTATCCGATCGCATGGAAGTGATCGAAGACGCCGCCGTCGGCATATCCGGAGGCAGGATCCGCTTTGCCGGCCGCCGGGCCGATGCCCCCGCTGCCCACGCGGCCGAGACAATCGACGCAACGGGTTGCGTCGTCATGCCGGGACTCGTGAACACGCACACCCACCTGCCGATGACCTGCTTCCGGGGGCTGGCCGACGATCTGCCGCTGATGGAGTGGCTTCACGATCACATGTTCCCCGCCGAGGCAAAGCACGTCAACCGCGAGATGATCTACCGGGGCGCCCTTCTCGGGCTTGCCGAGATGATTCTCTCGGGTACGACGACCTGCTGTGACAGCTACTTTTACGAAAGCCATGTCGCCCGGGCCGCTGTCGACGCCGGCGTGCGAATCGTGGCGGGCCAGGGGTTCATAGACTTCAGCCCGCCCGATGCGGAAGAGATCGGGAAAAAAGCCGCGGCAGCGGAAAAATTCATCTCGAAATGGCAGCCACTCTCCCCGATGGTCATCCCGTCTCTTTTCTGCCACTCCCCCTACACCTGCGCGACTCAAACCCTGCAGACGGTGAAGCGCATCGCCGGCGAGGCGGGGGTGCCCTTCATGATGCACCTTTCCGAGACGAAGGAAGAGGTGGAGATCATCCGGTCGCGCTACGGGCTTCGGCCCGTCCAGTACCTCGACAAGATCGGCGTTCTCGGCGGCAACTCGGCTGCAGTTCACTGCGTCTGGCTGGACGACAGCGAGATGGACGTGCTTGCTGCAAGCGGAACCGCCGTCTGTCACTGCCCCGAGAGCAACATGAAACTTGCCTCGGGCATCGCCCGTATCCCCGAATTACTCAAGCGCGGGGTCCCCGTCGGGTTGGGCACCGACGGTTGCGCCAGCAACAACGACCTGGACATGCTTCTCGAACTCGACACGATGGCGAAGCTTCACAAGGTGGACACGTTGAACCCGACGGTGCTGGACGCCGCAACGGCTCTCCGGATCGCCACGATCGGGGGGGCCAGAGTGCTGGGCCTGCAGGATCTCGTCGGTTCCATTGAGCCCGGAAAGTGCGCCGACCTCATCGTTGTGGACATGCAGAAGCCGCACCTCACCCCGCTGTATCACGTCTACTCCCAGATCGTCTATGCCTGCAGGGGAAGCGATGTGAGGGATGCGATCATCGACGGTAAGGTCGTGATGCGCAACCGAAATCTGCGGACCCTGGACGTGCAGAAGGTCATGGACGACGTTCGCGAGATCGCCAAGAGGGTCCGCAGGAAAGACTAAGGATAGCAGTCTCTCTGGATGGACAACTACATGACAGTGGATGTCATGCCGGGCATCGACTCCTGAACTCGTTAAAATCGCTTTCTCTCGCCACAGAGTAGATTACAATCGGCAATCAGTCGTGAAGAAACGCGAAAGGCAGGACTATATACGACCCCGCCTTTGTCTTGCCATTTTACGGTCCGCATTTATTTCTTAAACCTCCTGACCCCGTCAGTCCGAAGAGGCCCGAGCCCAGCAGACAGACCGCAGCCAGGGATGGGAGTCGGGGTCCTACGGATTTCAAAAGCGGGCAAATAGGTATTAGTATCATCTAAATAACTTGTTCAAATCCAGTACCGCCTGCAAATATTACGGCTACTTGCAAAAGTAGCCTTTTCTTTATGTCATCCAGAAGTCCTCCAAAGCCAGCCACGCCTTCATTTCCCGTCTTTTCTGACATGTTGTCCATTTTGAAGCCTGAACCCACACCGGTACTGAAGACGGCACATTTTTACGCTCTTTTTTGTTGACAAACCTAAGCGCTTAGGTTATTATTACTCGTGAACGAAACGAGATAAGAAAAGCTGAGGGGCGGAGCGGTTTTGGACTTGGTCGAGAAAAGAGAATTGAATATCGACGACGATCTCAAGGAAGCCGCCATTATTCTTGGCCGCAAAGGAGGGATGGCGAAATCGGAGGCGAAAGCCAATGCCGCACGGCAGAATGGCAAGAAGGGTGGCAGACCCAAACTAAAAAAACGGGGCGGAAAAGGAGGCCGTCCATAACCTAGACGCAGGAGGCTAATAATGGGTATCAAAGCGTTTAAAGAGTTGCTTGAAAGAAAGATCAAGTCTTATGCTTTGAATATGCTAGACAAAGGCATTGTTGGAATTGCCAAGCGCAGGGGTTTTGTTATTCGGCGCAAGACAATGGCAGAAACGATAAAAGAAGCTTCAAAATGTCATGACAAAATAGCACGGGTACTTATGGTGAAAAATACCGCATTTAACCAGTAGCCTGCAACCTGGGCGCAGTGAATACACTAACTGGATGCAAACTGCTCGCAGAGTTGCTGCTTCGTTGCGATGCTGCAATAAACATATAAGGAGGACAAAGTGGACGAGATCATGTCTGACACCGGTAAGAATCTTATGGAAGAAGCGATTGATGATCGCAGCTCGCGGAATAAAAAAAACGACAGATTATTTTTAAGCTGCATCGTCGGCGCCCTTGTCTTAACACTACTATTGGCCGTATACATCGGCTACCAACAGTATTCTTTGTCACAACAGTTCAATGACCTGACCATGAGTTTCAGCAAGCTGAATCAAAGGATAAGCGGTCTAGAAAAGCAACAAGCAGAGTTCCAGGCTAAATCCTCAAGCACCCCTGCCGCGAATGAGATCGAGTCCCTCTCATCCAGAGTGAGTGCACTGGAACAGAAAATGACTGCCTCTCAGGATCGGAAGAAAGCACCCACGAAATCCTCAAAGAAGTCTAAAGCTGTCAAGAAGCACTAAGTATAATCAGCTAAATAGGGAACAAACAGGAAATGCCAACCAGGACATTCCCGGCTGGCATTGTTATCCTCCGCAAGAGAGCAGTGAGGCGGGGGCTAAGGGTATTCTTCGTCCACACCTCCCTGATGTTTCACTTCGACATATAACGGTCCGGATTATAAGAATGAGTCTGATTTATGAAGAAAGTGAAAGAGGATACGACACGGACTATGAGAGCTTGCGAAGAACTTCCTGCAAGAAATAGATTATCAAACTCAACGAATCTGAAAGACTTCAATCAGTTATCAATAAGGTTGCGCATTTTACTCTTTTTAACAAAAATGAATGATGCTATTGTGATATTCAACTCATCGGAGAAACGAAGTTCGTATATTAATTGTCAGAGCCCACAAGGAAGGACGTGCAGTGAAGAAGGACTACGTGCTTATTGATTATGAGAATGTCCAGCCAACAGCTATTGAGGCGCTCGAGCATGAGCACTTTCACGTCATTGTGTTTATGGGTGCAAGCCAGGCAAAGGTAACGTATGAGGTTGCCTCGGTATTGCAACGTATGGGCGAGCGAGCCACCTACATCAAAATTTCCGGAAACGGCAGCAATGCCCTTGATTTCCATATCGCATATTACATTGGGCTATTGGCAACAAAGGAACCGGATGCTTGCTTTTACATTGTGTCTAAAGACACCGGCTTTGATCCATTGCTTCAGCATCTAAAGAGCAAGAAGATTATTGCAAGCCGAGTAAAGAGCGTCACAGATCTCCCCCTCGTTAAAGTCGCGGCATCAAAGTCCAAACCTGATCGGGTTTCGGTAGTCATCGCCAACCTGACTCAGCGCGGAGAATCGAATCCCAGAACTCTCAAGACCCTTGCCAGCACTATTAATGCTCTGTTTCAGAAGTCACTTTCTAAGGCAGAGGTAGAAGACATCATCTCGGCGCTCACCCAGAAGGGAGTTGTCATAATAAACCAGTCCAAGGTTTCCTATGTTTTACCAGTTAAGCTCAAGCGTTGATCAAACATTTCAGACAGATATTATCAAATAAATTATCCACCACGATTGTTTGTTAGGACTCGATGGTACAAGGACCGTCAATTTCTATTCCTCGCACCAAGGTGCAAGGAATAGAAATTTGAGGAATGGGTTTATCTGTTGTTATGCTCGCTTACCCCACTGCAAGCTGCGGGGACCGGGGGCGCATCCCGTCAGGGTGCGCAATCATGTCCGGTTCCTTCCTCGCAGGGAATCCCCGCGACGCGGCATAAGGCTTCAATGCGCGTGCAATCGTTTTCAAGTATTTTTTAGGACATACAAGTTGATGGATTGATTAGCAGATGGGTTGATGGGGAATTGGGAATCACCGGTCACTGGACACTGATCTCTGCGTTGCGCATTTTCAGCCAATTTTAACGACTTGTGAAATATGGCCGAATGCAAGGCCCCCGAAGTCCTGAGTCCTAAATCCTGAGTCTTTCACCCTGGACCCTGGACCCTGAAACCCTGTTTTCTCACCATTCAATGCTTTTTGATTTCAGGAACGCCTGCATCTCCTTCATCCCGAGCCGCGCCGCCTTTTTCATATCTTCCACGGCCTGTGCTGTCTCTCCCTGGCTCCAGAGCAGGGATGCCCGATTGCAGTAGGCTTTCACATATTGCGGGTCGACCTCGATTGCTCCCGTATAATCCAATATGGCTTTTTCGTACTTGCCTGCCTTCTCGTACACGATCCCCCGGTTGTAGTAGCCCTCTGGCGATCTCGGCGTGTGCTCAATGGCCCGCGTGTAATCGCTGATGGCTCGCCCGTAGTTCTTCGCAGCCAAATAGGCGCCGCCGCGACGAAATGCGGCGATGGCCTCCTCGTTGATCATATTTCTGCTCTGCTCGAGACGGGCTTCCGTTTCGAGGCCGTAGATCGGCGGATTGATCTGGATCTCCGCAATGCTCTCCCGGGACGGGTCAAGGGAAGACCAGCCGTTAGGCGTTTCACGGTTTTTCACCGTGGGTTTCGAGTTGAGTCCCAGGATTTCCGATATTCTGTCTTTCATTTTCATTCTCTTATTGTTCCGGACGGGTGGCGGAACTTCTCTTCGTCCTGTCCCGACGCCTGAAGCCCGAAGCCCTGTCCCTATCCTGTCTCAGAGAAATGTCACATTGAACAGATCCCGGACGACGGCCTCCTCGCGATACATGCTCTCGCTGCCGTATCGGACATCGATGAGCAGTCGTTCCTCGATTCCGAGGTTTGAAAGATCGAGAAACACAAACTCCAGTTTCCGGTTTACGAACTCCCCATCGATATCGAGCTCGAAGACGTAGTGCCCCTCGCCGATTGTCCCGGCCGTAACGGCAACATGATCCTTGCGCGGCGTCGGTTTTGCGCCCGGTTCGATCCGCGAGGATTTTATTTTTTTTGCGTTGAGATCCTCCACAGGCTGGCCGTCCACCGCGACGCTTATGGAAAACGAGGAAGCGGTGCGTCCAAGAAGCCCTGTCTCGTGGAAGAAATCATCCACGTCGTACCAGACAGTCCAGGTCGACCCCGCGAGCCGGGCCATCACATCGTCTTCCCAGTACCAGATGTCGCTTACGCTGAACCCGCGCTCCCTGCAATACGCCTCGATGCGGTCCCGGGCTTTGGAGCGTATTTGACCGCAGACGATTTCGCAGTCATCCCCGGAAATTTCGACGCGGAGAATGTTCCTGGGTCGGAAATCCTCCTCGGCCGGCTGGGCCTCTTCGTCCGTTTCCAGTACCGGATGAGGGGTTACTTCTTCTTCCTCATACCGCCCCAGTTTTCGGATGGTCTTGCCCAGTTCCTCGGCAGCGGGGCCATCATCTCCTTTTTCGAACTGGTCGATGTTGCAGTCCAGGATCTCCTCGACGTCGCGGGTCTTCTTCTTTTTCTGCATAAATCCCCCTGGATTCAAGAGGGCATTGGGTAGGGAAGAGACAGCGGATGCTCGTCTGCAGAGCGGAAGGAGCGACCGTTGCCAGCAGATCGACTGCTACTGCCGACATGGGGGCAACGATGTGCTCCCCCGGTCAGTTCTTCGATATGATTGTACTTCTGACAAACACCCGATGCGCGCCTTCCCCTCGTCGGCAGCATCAGTGCGCCAATCATAGCTCGATCTTCTCTCTCAGTAAAGAAGAAAGAATTGAGGAATTTTAATCGGTCTTGACAGAGATCGTTTATCACGAATAAGGTAAGTACTGTTTCTATCTTCTTTCAACAGACCAGCCTGCCGAAGGGGGCGCCTTTGCCGAGAGAGCGATTCAGGGACCGGGATGAACATCTCTACCACAAGGTCGATGCCTATCGCCTGGTCGAGAATCTCGAACAGTGCCTGCAATGCGGCAAATGTGCCGGCATCTGCCCCGTTGCCAGCCTGTCGCCGTCATACAACCCTCGCCAGATCATTAACGACGTCCTGAGCGGCAGCCATGCCCGTTGGCTCAACAGCGAAGAAATCTGGCGCTGTTTCTGGTGTGCAGGCTGCTACACCCTCTGCCCCGTGGACATCCACTTCCCGCTCCTGGTGATGCAGCTTCGTTATCTGGCTGTCGCATCCCGTCACGGGCTGAAGTATATCGTGCCGTTCAAGCGCTTCGCCTTGCGGGCCCGTGAGGACGGGCTCACTTTTGCGCCGGGCAGCGCCAGGGGCCGGGAACGGATCATGGGCATCCGGGGCGCAATCGGGCTCCCCCCCTGGCCGGAGGTCTCGGATAAGGCCCGCGAGGAGTACCGGGTACTCTTTGACCTGACCGGCACCACCGACTTTCTCGAACAGATCCGCGAGGAAGAGGACAAGCCGTTGGAGCTGACCTACCTTGAAGGGAGGATCACCGGTGAGTAAGCGGCGGGTCGTCAGCCCGGAAGAAAAATTCCCGACGATCCCCGGCACAGTTTTCCTCTTCCGGAGCTGCACGGGCAGCCTTGAATACCCGGGGACGGAAAACGCCGTCAGGGAAACGCTCGCAAACCTCGGCATCCGTGCCCTGATGGATCCCGACCAGACCTGCTGTTCGGGCTATCTCCTCACCTGCTCGGCCCACAAACCGGAGGTCTCTCTCGCGATCACGGCACGCAACCTCTCCATTGTCGAAAAGAAAGACCTCGACACCTTCACCTTCTGCAACGGCTGTTACGGCTACTTGAGCGAGCTGTCCCATACGATGCTCCACAACCCCGCATACCTGAAAATGGCCAACGATCTCATCTCGCGCTGGGGATACCAGTACGAGGGGAAAACACGGATCTACCACGTCCAGGAGATGTGGTATCGTCTGCGGGACACGATCGGGCAGAAGGTGGTGCGATCCCTGGCGGGCCTGAAGGTGGGCGTGCACTATGGCTGTCACTACCTGGCCAAACAATACGGGATACTCGACGACGGCGGCTACCCCACGTTCCACGAGGAGATCGTGGAGATCCTGGGAGGCAAGCCCGTGTTCTACAAAGAACGCCAGCTCTGCTGCGGCTACGCTGTGGGCAGGGGCTTCACGCACAAGGAAGATACCGTGCAGCCCCACCTCTTCAAGAAACTGACCAGCGCCCGCGAGGCGGGGGTTGAATTGATCACGACGGTCTGCCCGGGCTGCAACGTGGCCCTGGACCGCGAGCAGCCCAATCTCGGCAAGCGCTACGGCACAGATTTCAAGATCCCCGTCATCGATCTCTCCCAGCTCATCGCACTTGCCATGGGCGTGCCTTTGCAGAAGCTGGGATTCGAAGCCAACACGATCCCCCTGGCGGGTGTTCTGAAAAAGCTGGGGCTCTAGCTTGCTTTGAATGAAAACGATTGCACGCGCATTCCCGCAGCTTGCTGCGGGGTAAGCGAGCATAATAACAGATAAACCCATTCCCTAAGTTTCTAAATTCCTGGCACCTTAGTGCGAGGAATTTTAATGAGTTTTTTAGAAAATCCCCCTCTATCCCCCTTTCAGCTGCTACGCAGCAGTAACTGGGTGATTCGTTAACTGGTTGATAAGGGGAAGAGTGGAATTAGCCGTATGTTCTCCCCCAATTAACCAATTACCCAGTCAACCAATTACTGCAGCGGAGCTGCTGCAGGAGGGTTGGGGAGGATTTTAAAAAGGATTGGCCCGTGATTCCATTGAAAGGAAGTTGTTCATGCCCGTGAAAACAAAACAGGCCCTTGTCATCGGCGGAGGCCCTGCGGGGATGGAGGCCGTTCTGCGGATCGCGCAGTCAGGGTTCAATGCCGTCCTGGTTGAGAAAGGGTCGGAGCTGGGCGGCACACTTCGAGACCTGCACAGCAGTTTCCCGAGATGGGAGAATCCCCGCGAGCTGATCGATCACAGGATCGAGCTGCTCACGAAATCCCCCCGGGTCTCGATTCGAACACAAACCGTGGTTACCGCGGGCACTCGCCTGGACACGGCCATCCGTGTTCGGCTGAAAAGCCTGCAGGACGGGGGCGAAGAGGAGCTGGACGTCGGTGCCGTCGTCCTTGCCACGGGTTTTGAGCTGATGGATGTCTCCGTTTACGGCGAGTACGGCTACGGAATCTATCCCGGTGTCGTGACCTCGCTGGAGTTCGAGGGCCTGTTGAGGCAGTGGGCTCTCGGAAAGGGGGAGAAACCGCGCGGCGTGGCCCTGATCCAGTGCGTCGGTTCCAGGGATCGCTCCAAGGGCAAACCCTACTGCTCGAAGATCTGCTGCATGTACACGGCCAAGCAAGCGGGACTGGTGAAGGATCTTTTCCCGGAAGCGCAGGTCTATGTCTTCTACATGGACTACAGGGCCGCCGGGAAGGAATACGAGGAATTTGTCCGGCAGGTCATCGAGGAAAAGCACGTGCGCTATGTCCGGGGGAGGCCGGCCAAGGTCCTGCCCGAGGACGGCAGGCTGCTCGTCCGTGCCGAGGACACCCTCATGGGTATACCCGTCGAGGCGGCCGTCGATACGGTGGTCCTGGCCTCGGCCATTGTCCCGCGCCCCGACACCCGCCTGCTTGCCGAGATGTTCTGCGCCCGCACCGACGAGTACGGCTTCATCGAGAACGAGCGTCACGAACCTGTCCGATGCGCCGATCGGGTCTTCTTTGCAGGCGGGTGCGGCTTCGCCGTCGAGACCACCGGTGCGCTCAACCAGGGCGCTGCCGCCGCTGCGGGTGTGATCGGCCTTTTCAATGAAAACGGATAAGGGTGGTTGATGGGTCCCGATTTTTACACGCCCATTCGTCTTGAACGGATCGACAGCCCGCTGAAACGAGAGCTGAAGGATCTCTTCGGCATTGACGTCGACACCTGCCTCGAATGCGGGAAATGCACCGGCGGCTGCTCCAACGGTCATGTCTTCGATTACACGCCGCGAAAGATCGTCCAGCTCGTGAAACTCGGCGCCGAAGAGACCTTGCTGAAAATGGATGCCCTCTGGATCTGCCTCGCCTGCCAGCTCTGCCTGGATCGCTGCCCTTCCGGCATCGACATCCCGCGGATCCTGGATCACCTCCGTGAAAAGGCCCGCCGGAGGGGAATACCTGCCAGCCGGCCTGCTGTCGGTCTCTTCCACGAACTCATGCTCGAGCAGATTCGGAAATCCGGGCGCATCTCGGAGGTGGGCCTCATGCTTCGATTCACGGCGGCAACGGGCAGGTACGGCAACGATGCGGGGCTCGGCATCCGGATGCTTCTCAAGGGCAAGCTGAATCCGATCGCTCCGGCTGTCAAGAACATGAAAGAGGTGCGGCGGTTCTGCGATATCACATCAGACGGAACGAAGGCCTGACGGGTATGGACATCGCCTATTACCCCGGATGCTCACTGCATGGAATCGCCCGCGAGTACGGGCGCTCGGCGGCACTGGTCTGCAAGCGGCTGGGGATCCGTCTCATCGAGGTCGAGGACTGGAACTGCTGCGGCGCCACGGCCGCCCACAGTCTC
>CAVZWJ010000005.1:0-11696 GCA_963778985.1 uncultured Solirubrobacterales bacterium
GACGGCCGAGGGCGCGCTCCGGCTCAGGCGGTCGCTCGCCCGCGCCGGCGCGGGTGCGCTCAGCCGGCGGCGCCCGTCGGCAGCACCGCCCGTCCTGTCCCGCCGCCCACGGCGAGAACCTCGTCGAAGCCATCCCGCAGGCATTCCATCAACACGTCGGGGTCGGGGACGGCACCAGTGTCGACGTTGACCCCTACATAGCAGGTGTCGCAATACGACATCAAGGTCACGTTCAATGCGGCGCCGGTGGTGGGACCGAAGCCAATGAAGCTGCCGACCCGTGCCCCGGTGAGGTAGAGCGGCACCCGAATTCCGGGCACGTTGCTGGCGAGGAAGTCGACGTGCTTGAGCATGCCGCCGATGTACGCCCGCGGCAATAGGTTCAGCGTGCCGGCGATCGCGTTCGTGAACGGCAGTGACCGATCGGCCTTCGCAGATTCGCACCGGCGATGGATCTCCGCCATCCGCTCGCTCGGTTCGGCGGTCGCGACCGGAACCTTGAATCGCATCAGAGTGATGCGGTTGCCTCCGATCGGGTCATCCGGCTTGCGGATGCTGATCGGCATCGTGACGCGGAGTTCATCGACCTGCGTGTCATGCCGTTCGTGATACAGGCGCAGTCCTGCCGTGACGCCGGCCATGAACGCATCGTTATGCTTGGCGCCGGCGGCGTGCGCCGCGCGCAACATCTCGGCGAGCGGGAACTCGAGCGCGTCGTAGTGCCAGTTCAGATGGCGCTCGGTCATAACCGGGGAGAGGGTGTCGGACACGGGCTCAACGAAGTGGGCGATCGCCTCGCCGGTGGCGACAGCGTCGGTCACGGTTCCGCGCGGGTGCCGCAGCGCGTGGGCGACGTCGACGGGCGCCGAGGTGAGGTGACGCTTCGAGAAGTCGAACAGCTGCGACCAGTCGTAGCCGAGCGCATCCCGGGCCAGATCGACGGTGCCGAGGTGCTCTCCGACCGGCGCCTCAGGCATCGGCCCGAGCTCTCCGGGGTCGGGTTCGAGATCGAACAGCAATCTCGCGACGTCGATGCCACCCACGCCATCGGTCAGCGAGTGGTGAAGCTTCATCACGAGCGCCGTCTGGTCGCCCTCGAGGCCCTCGATGAACGTGAACTCCCACAGCGGCCGGTCGCGGTCAAGGCCCGCCATTCCGGTCTGGCGAGCGAACTCCAGAACCGTCGCCAGCGTCTTCGGATCTGCTGCCTCGAAACGGCGAACGTGCCAGGACAGGTCGAAATCCGGGTCGATTACCCACCGGGGGGTGGCCAGCCGCATCGGAGGCGCGACGACCCGATGGCGGAAGCCCGGCGCCAGCCGCGTCACGCGCTCGAGCCGGTCCGGTAACCGATCCCAGTCCGGGGTGCCGTCGAGCAGCAGCACACACACGACCGTCGACCGCAAAAGCGGGTCCTTCTCCATATACCAAGCGAACGCGTCGCTATCACGCATGTGCATCTCAACGCGCTCCGTCACCACACCCATGTCCCACCCTCTTCTGTCGACGTTTCCCACGCGTGGCGGGCAACCGACCCGAATCTAATTCCGGGTGCCGCGGCCCACAACCGGGCCAACACCGGAACTCGCGGTGGGCAAACTACGGGTGTCTCGGCGCCTGCGAGCGACGCGCGTCAGCCGCCCGCGATGCCTGCAAGGCCGCCGGACGCTCCGATGTCCTGCACCTGATCGGCTGGCGGCGGGCTCGGACGGCGCTGGGCTCCGTAGTCGGTCAGATCCGCCGTCACCGTCTCCTGGAACGCCTGGCCGGTTGGCGAGGACAGGGCGAGCGACATGACCACGCGCCGCACGAGCTGGCTGCTGTCGATCCAAACGTCGATCGGAAAGTCGTGCACCGAGACGGCCTGCTCGAGCCGCGACAGCGCCGCGTGAACGGCGCCCTGCTCGGCCGACGGTAGCCCGGCGGTCAGGCGATCGAGATTCAGCTGCGCACGGAAGTGGGTTGTCGCGATGCCGTCGACCCGCTCCTGCCCCTCGTTGGTCACGCCGTCGGAGCCGGCGCGCAGATATCGAAGCATCTGCGTAGGGTCGCTCATCGTCGGGTTGCTCATCATCGAGGAGAGCCCCGGTATGCCGCTGAGCTTGGCCAGATCCATCTTGATCCAAGGCCTTCCCGCCAGGCCCGGTACCGAGGTGGCGAGGGCACCCGGGAGCTTCACGTACATCACCGCACCGTCCTGGACGAAACCCATGCGCATCGTGGTGGTTCCGAGCGCCTGGGCAGCCTGCGGCATCTGTGAGAAATCCATCGCCATCGACATCGACGAGGCGTGATCCCTGAGATCCACGACGCCGTCGGCCGACGCTGTGACCGGCGCCGCAAGCGTCGGGACGCTCACCGCCATCGTCATGTGCATCCGATAGCCCGGCGTGGCCTCGGAAATGGTCGCCGCTCGCGCGATCGGCCCGGTGAACTGGACGCTCGACGACCCCAGGAGCAGGAATGCCGCGCACGCGATCGCCACAATGGCCAATCCACCGACAATCAGCTTCGCGCGCGAGCGCGAAGGCGCCGTCGTCTCTCGCGGTGCCTCGGGCAGCGAGGGGCTCGGTTGCGGTGCGTAGCCCGGAGGCGGGACCGACGTGCTCACGGCCTCGTTATCGGCGCGCCGGCCGTCCCGCTTCAGCGTCTCGGTCCCGATGCCGACGATCAGGCCCGGAGTGATTCTGCGTCCACAACCGCGGCGTACCCCTCGGCGAGCGCGGACAGGAAGGCGGCATGGACCTGTTCCCCGGGCACGTGGACGCCGGCGTGTTCGAGGTCCGGGGCCGCGCAGGCATCGCCGACCACGGTCACCTCGAAACCGAGATCGACGGCCGCCCGCACGGTGGCATCGACGCACATCGAGGTCATCATTCCGGCGACGATCAGGTGGTCGATCCCGTCGCCACGAAGCCGCTGTTCGAGATCGGTCTCGACGAACGCGTTCGGCGACTGCTTGATCACGACCGGCTCGTAACCCGCCGGCGCCACGCGTTCGTCGTGATGGAACCCGGCGGTACCGGGCTTCAGATACGCGGCCTCGGGCTCGTCCCAGGAGTGCTGCACGTGCACGACCGGCTCGGATCGCGCACGGAAGCCGGCGAGCACGCTCGATGCCGCATCGGCGGCGCGATCGCTACCGACGAGCGGATGCCGCCCGTCCGGAAAGTAGTCGCGCTGAATATCGATCAGGAGCAACGCGCGGGACACGACGTCACCCTACTGGCCGACCCTGGGCCGCCGAGCGCCGGCGCCGCGATATCTCGACATTCGCGCGCCGACCGCTTAGGCTGGCGCCCAGACGCGGGCGGCGCAGAGCGTCCGCGGGGCGAAGGAGGATGGTGTGTCTCAGAATGCCGTGGGCGCGGTGGCGCCACCAGTGAACGTGCGGGATCTGATCCGCCCCGGAGTGGAGGCCGATCCCGACCGCTCGGCCCTGATCTCGGTGGACTCGCGCTGGACGTGGCGGGCCGTCGAGCGCATGAGCGATCGGCTGGCACAAGGGCTGCTCGGGCTGGGTCTGGAGCCCGGGGACCGGGTCGCCTCGCTGATGCCGAATCGCCCAGCGCTGATCGTGCACTACCTCGCGTGCTTCAAATCCGGGCTGGTCGCCACGCCGCTGAACTACCGCTACACGGCGCCGGAGATCGATCATGCGCTCGAGGTGAGCGGAGCATGCGCGATCTTCGCGCACGCCGAGCGGGACGCGGATCTCGCCGCGAGCCGCCTCGCCGGTCAGCTCCCGCTCGGCCGGATCACGTTTGAGGCCCGGGGCGGGACCGACCCGGCATTTGAGGAGCTCGTCGAGACCCATCGCCCGGTGTCGCCACTGTCCGAGATCGCTCCCTCCGAGCCGGCGGTGATCTTCTTCACCTCCGGTAGCACCGGCAAGCCGAAGGGGGTCACGCACACAGCTCAGACCCTCGGTTGGATGTTTGCGAACGCGGCGGCCGCGCTCGAGTTCACCGCCGACGATCGGCTTCTGGCGGGCTCGTCGCTGTCGCACGTCGGTGCCTTCTATGTGACGTTCGCGGCCCTGAGCGCCGGGGCGACGGCGATCGTGCCCCGCACGTTCGACGGCGACGAACTGCTTCCGCTGCTGCGCGAGGACCGCCCGACGGTGCTCTCGATGCTGCCGTCCGCGCTGTTCGCGCTCACGCGTGACCACGACGCGGGCCATGACGACTTCGCCTCGTTGCGACTCTGCCGAGCTGCGGGCGACACCGTGTCGGCTGAGCTCGAACACGAATTCAGCACGCTCAGCGGGAGGGTGATCGACGAGGCCTACGGGCTGACAGAGACGGGCCTCGTCACCGTCAGCCCGCCGTCGGGTCGGATCAAGATCGGCTCGGTCGGCCAGGTGGTACCGCGCGTCGCGCTCTCGGTCAGAGGTGAGGCGGGCGACGAGCTCGGAGTCGGGGGCGAAGGCCGTCTATGGATACGGACCCCGTCGGCAACCGTCGGCTACTGGAACGATCCGGACGCGACGAAGGTCGCGTTCGATGACGGATGGCTCGACTCCGGCGATGTGATGCGAGCGGATGCAGACGGATACCTCTTCTTCTGCGGTCGCCGCAAGCAGATCATCGTCCACGACAGCTCGAACATCTACCCCCAGGAAATCGAGGGCGTCTTGCTCGAGCATCCGGGTGTAGAGGAAGTGGGGGTGGTGGGAATCCACGACCTCGTACACGGCGAGAACGTCCGCGCGTACGTGACGCTGGTCGACGGCGCGGGGAGTGTGAGAAGCCAAGAGTTGATCCAGTTCGCCCGCGCTAGGATCGGCTACAAGGCACCGGAGGAGATCGTCTTCCTCGAGGAGATGCCTCGTACCGCGACCGGCAAGCTGGACCGGACGGGGCTGAAGCGGATGGCGGAGTCGAACCTGGCCCGCTGCTGAGAGCTCACGATCGCTCCGAGGCGAGCGACGGAAGCGGCGCCCTCACAGCAGCTCGGCGATCAGCTCCGCTGCCCGGGCGGCGCCGTCGCCCGTCACCGGCTGATAGTCGACCGGCGCCGAGACCGCGCCGGCGATCGCGTCGGCCAGCGCCTCGGGCGTGGCCTCGTCGTACTCGAGCGAGTCCGTGGCGCCGTAGCGCCGCAGCCGGTGGCGGACGTGCAATTGCTGCTCGAAGTGGTGGGCGAGCGGGATGTAGAGGAAGGGGCGTCGGGCGGCAATCAGCTCCATGCCGGTCGTCAGACCGCCCTGGATGACGGCGACATCGCACGCCGCCAGCGCACGGTGGAGCCCGTGGACGTACCCACGGCGCTCGAGCCCATCTGCCTCCGGCAGCGAGGCGGTATCGATCCGCGGTCCGGCCACCGCGACCATCCGCAGGTCGGGCAGGCGCTCGCGGAGCGCTGGCAGCGAGTCGATCACCCGCCGCAGCAGCGTCGCGCCGACCCCGGTGCCGCCCACCGCGACGAGGCATATGAGCTCGTCGGAGCCGAACCCGAGCTCGGCGCGGAGTTGCCCTCGGTCCGGTAGCGACGCCGGGTCCACTGCGGGGATGTAGCCGCTGAAGTCGTAGTGCCGTTCGGTCCACTCACGGATCGACGGCAGTCCCGGACCGAACGTGCCGGGCACGATGTCGTCGGCGTCGCCGACGAAGATCGCGCGGTCGCGCACGCGCGGATAGCGCTCGACGTGCTCGATCATCTCGGCGTTGAAGTCCGCCGTCAGGAACGTCTCGCGCTCGTCGCACCCGGGGAGCGGGAGGAAGCCGACGAAGTCGGTCAGCCAGACGTACGCCGCCGTCTTCAGCTCAGGGTTCTCGTGTAGGTAGTAGTCGAGGTCCCACGCCTCGTCGCCGATCCAGAGGTCGAACGGCTCGGCGGTGACGACGTCGTGGAAGACCATGAAGTTGGCGCACAGGATCTCGTCCATGCGGCGCACGGCCTGGAACGCGTGCAGATCGTGGTCGCCCGCCTCGCGGTCGAAGTGGCCGGACTCGCTGGCCAGTTCTGCGCTGGCGGGATGGATCTTCTCGCCCAGTGCTTCGAGGACCGATGTCACCGGCGATTGAGCCAGCCACTCGATCTCGAGGTCAGGCACCCGGCGGCGCAGCTCGTCCGCGATTGCGGCATCGCGCCACGCGTGGCCCAGACCGATCGGCGAGGACACGTACAGCGCCCGGCGCGGCCGGGCGGCGCCGCGGACCCAGCGGGCCCGCGGCGAAGCGGCCGGCGGCGCCCCGAGCACCTCGTCGGCGAACTCCCGGATGAGCAGGTTGACGCGCACGGGATCGCGCGCCTGGGGACCGTGCCCCGAGCCCTCCAGAACCACGCGCCGGCCGCCGGTCAGCGCGGCCAGCCGCGCCCCGCGCTCGGGCGGGGTGATCCGGTCGCGGTCACCGTTGATCACCAGCACCGGCGCGCGGACGGCGCGGCACAGGGCCTCGGCGCCCTCGCGGTCCTCGAACCACTGCGCGCACTCGGTCAGCAGCAGCGTCTCCGGAGTCGTGTCCAGGCCCCACGCGACCAGGTCCTCGATCTGCTTGGTCGAATGTGGCTCGTTGTGGAGCTCAGAGAAGAAGAACTCAAGGAAGCCGCGGTAGTTCTGAAGCCAGTAGTGGCGGTTGTTTCTGGCCCAACCCCGGTAGTCCTCGAGCGGCGCGTCGAAGTCGTGCTCGGTCCGCCACGGATGCGGCGGGGTCAGAGCCGGCAGCGACGGCGCGATTGCCACCACCCCCGCGATCCGCTCGGGATGCACCGCTGCCAGCACAAGCGCGTAACGCCCGCCGCACGAGAGCCCGGCCGCCACCGCCCTCGCCACCCCGGCCGCGTCGAGCACGGCGACCGCGTCGGCCACCATCTCGGCGTCTGAATACGCGGCCTTGGTGTCCGGGCGGTCGGACAGGCCATTGCCGCGCCCGTCGAAGGTGATCACTCGGAAGTGCCGCGCGAGGTAATGGATCTGGGCCTTCCAGTGGCGCGAGTGGACGATCGACCACGTCGGCATCAGCAGGATCGCGGACGGGCCGGAGCCGTAAGCCTCCCACCAGACCCGTACCCCGTCCCGCGTGACGTACCCGCTGTTGTCCGGGAGGCAGGCGGGGGTCTCGGTGTCAGTCCGGCCCATCCGTCGATCCTAGTGCTGCTAGCGCCGAGCCTCGAACACGAGGTTGAACGGCGTCTCCGCCGCGCGGCGGAACCTGGTCAGGCCGCCCGCGGTGACGACATCGCGGATCCGCGCCTCGCCGGCCTGCGCGCCGAGCGCCAGCCCGACCTCCTGCGAAAGCGACGCCGGTGTGCACAGCAGCGTCGAGAACCCGTAGAAGGCGCGCCCGACGGGGTTGAGGTTGTCCTCGATTCGGTCGCCCGCGTTTGGCTCGACGATCATCCAGGTTCCGTCGGGCGCCAGCACATCGTGCACGTGCCGGGCAGCGCCGACCGGGTCGCCCATGTCGTGCAGACAGTCGAACATCGTCACCAGGTCGTAGCCGGAGCCGGGATGGTTCGCGGCCGCCGCCTGCTCGAACGTGACGCGATCGCCGACCCCGGCCTCTTTCGCGCGGTCGCGGGCGGTCTCGATCGAGCCGGCGTGGTAGTCGGTGCCCACGAACGTCGAGTTGGGGAACGCCTGGGCCATCAGGATCGTCGACGACCCGTGGCCGCATCCGAGGTCGGCGACCCTGGCGCCGCGCTCGAGCTTTTCGACGACCCCGTCGAGGGCGGGCAGCCAGCTCGGCACCAGGTTGGCGTTGTAGCCGGGCCGGAAGAACCGCTCGCACCCGTCGAAGACGTCGTGCGAATGCTCGTGCCAGCCGACGCCGGCGCCGCTCCGCGCCGCCTCGATGATCCGCGGTGAGTCGAGCACCGAGCCAAGCGCGACCTGGAAGAATCCGGGCAGGAAGGCCGGGCTGTCAGAGTCGGTCAGCGCAATCGCCTGCTCGGGGGCCAGCGAATACCGGCACCCCTCCGGGTCGTAGTCGACGAAGCCGCCGGCGGCCTGGGCGTTGCACCATTCGCGCACGTAGCGCTCGGCCAGGCCCGTGCGCTCGGCGAGCTGGGTGGCGGTCTGCGCACCTCCGGCTGCCAGCCCGCGGTACAGGCCGAGCTTGTCGCCCATCACGACCAGGGCGGCGTTGAGCGTCGCCCCCACTTCTTCGACGGCCTGGAACACGAACGCCATCAGCTGTTCCTCGTCGACGGGCCGGGTCTGCTCGATCGTTGACATGACATCTCCTTTGGTTTGGACGATCGCCGACGACCGTAGGCGCGCCCCGTCCCGGTCGCATCAGGGGGCCACCTAGTGTTGACCGCACTCACACACCTCGGCACCCGGGGCCGATCTAGAATCGGCTGATGCTTCTCGGCCGAGAGCCGGAAACCGAGATGCTGGGGCAGCTCTTGGCAGACGCTCGAGTCGGCCGCGCGCGAGTCGTCGCCGTGGTCGGCGAGCCGGGCATCGGGAAGACTGCGCTTCTCGATCTCACCGCCGAGCTCGCGGAAGGGATGCAGGTGCTGCGGGCACGGGGGATCGAGTCCGAGGCGGACGTGCCATTCGCCGGCCTGCTCGAGCTGCTGCGGCCGGCCCTCGGCGTGCTCGACCGGGTGCCGGGGCCTCAGGCACTGGCTCTTCAGAGCGCGCTCGCGCTGCGGCCGGGGGGCGCGGTCGACCGCTTCGCCGTCGGCGCTGCGACCCTCAGCCTGCTGGCCGCGTACGCGGAGGAGCGAGCGGTGCTTGTGCTGATCGACGATGCCCACTGGCTCGACACGCCGAGCGCCGACGCGCTGCTGTTCGCCTTCAGGCGTCTGCTCGCCGACCCGGTGGCGGTCGTGCTCGCAGCGCGCGATGCCCAGCCGTCGCTGCTGGACGGTTCCGATCTCCCGCTCCGCCACCTCGCCGGACTCGAACGCGGCCGCGCGATCGAGTTGCTCGGCCGGGCCGCCGGGATGCCGGTCAGCGTCGACATCGCCGAGCGACTGTACGTCGCGACGGCGGGAAATCCGCTGGCGCTGTTGGAGATCGCCCCGTCGGCCGAGCAGCTCACGGTCACCGGGATCGAGGTCCCGGTGCCGGTCTCGAGCCGGATCACTGAAGCGTTCATCGACCGTTCGGCGCCGCTGCCCGAGCGAACACGGCGGGCGATGGTGCTGGCGGCTGCAGCCGACGCGGGCGACACCACGGTGCTGGCGCGTGCGTCCGCTTCGCTGGGGCTCGCGCTCACCGATCTGCTCCCGGCCGAGAAGATCGGACTGGTTCGGGTGCGCGAAGCGAGCGTCGAATTCCGCCACCCGCTCGCTCGCGCGGCGATCTACAACGATGCCCCGGTTGACGAGCGCCGCGCGGCCCACCGCGCGCTCGCCCTCGCGCTGCCCGATCGGGACGCCGACCGCCGGGCGTGGCACCTTGCCGCAGCGGCTGTCGGGCCGGACGAGGCGGCCGCCGCGGCGCTGCGCGAGGCCGGTCTCCGCGCCCGGGGACGCAGCGCCTACTCGACTGCCGCGTCGGCGTTCGAGCGCGCGGCGCGGCTGACCTCGAACAACGCGCTCGGGCTCGAACTGCTGCACGCCGCGGCCCACGCCGCGTGGCTCGGGGGTGCCGCCGAGCGAGCCGAGGCTCTGGTGGAGGAGGCCCGGGCGCTCGAGCCGGAGGGGTTGCTCGAAGCGCAGATAGAGCGCCTGCGCGGCGAGCTCCGAGTCCGCCGCGGCCCGGTGATGGAGGGCCACCGCGTGCTCGTCGGCGCTGCCGAGCTGGCGGCGGCGGCCGGCGCGCCCGAGCTCGGAGCGATGATCCTCGCGGACGCTGCCGCGGCGTGCTTCTACGCGGGAGAGGCCGCCACGATGGCGGCGACGACGGCCCGCGGGCTTGAGCTCCTCCCGTCCGACCCGCGCGTGAACGTCGGCTTCGCCTGCTCGGTCGCCCACGGGATGGCGCTGGTGCTCGTCGGCGACGGAGAGGCCGGCGCCCGCCGGATCCGCGGCGCTCTGGCGGACCTCGACGCCTCGGCCGACCTCCAGCGCGACCCGGCCTTGCTGCGTTGGGCGGCGCTGGGGGCGCTGTGGCTCCGGGACGCCGGCAGCCGCGCAGTCATCGACCGCGCGGTCACCGAGGGTCGCAACCAGGCGGCCGTGGCCATCGTCGCCGATCTCCTTCAACTCGGCTCGCGCTTCGACGCCACCGCCGACCGGTGGCCGGCTGCTGTGGCCGGATTCCACGAGGCGATCGTGTTGGCGCGGGACACGCGCTCCGGCACGGACCTGGCGGCGACGCTCTCCGGGCTCGCTTGGGTCGAGGCCCGCCAGGGCAAGGAGGAGGAGTGCCGCGCACACGCAGCCGAGGCGGAGGCGGTGGCGGCGGGCGCCGGAGTCGGCACCCATCGCGCGTGGACGCTCGCGGCCCTGGCCGACCTCGAGCTTGGGCTCGGCAGGCCGGACGTCGCCCTCGAGCACCTGGCCGACCTGCGGTCGCTGCTCGCGGAGCTCGGGATCGACGACGTCGACCTGTCCCCGGGGCCGGAGTTGGTGGAGATCATGGTCCGCCGCGGCGAGGCCGAGGAGGCGACGCGGATCGCCGCGGACTACGCCGCTCAGGCGGAGGCCAAGGGCCAGCCGTGGTCACGGGCGCGGGCGGCGAGATGCGCCGGGCTGCTGGCCGCCGACGAAGACCTCGACCGGTGCTTCAGCGCGGCGCTCGTGCTGCACGCGCAGACACCGGACGCGTTCGAGCGGGCGCGCACCCACTTCGCCTATGGGGTGCGGCTGCGCCGGGCCCGCCGGCGGGTCCGGGCGCGGGAGGAGCTACGCGCCGCGCACGAGATATTCGATCGGCTCGGTGCTCGTCCGTGGGTGGCCCAGGCCGAGGCCGAGCTGGCGGCGACCGGCGAGACCGCGCGCCGCCGCGACGTTTCCACGCTGGACCAGCTGACGCCCCAGGAGCACCAGGTGGCGTCGCTCCTGAGCCGGGGCTACACGACCAGGGAAGCCGCGGCGCAGCTGTTCCTCAGCCCGAAAACGGTCGAGTACCACCTGCGACACGTCTACCAGAAGCTCGGCATCCGGTCGCGAGCCGAGTTGGCGTCGGCGTTCAGCACCGACTGACGGCCGTCCATTCTCAGCAGACCCGGAAGCTCGTCTTGACCGTTTTCCTCGCATGGCCCGAGTACCCGAGTACGACCTTCAGCCGATGCGATCCGGCCCGCACGCCTCCCAACGACAACGTGACGCTCGCCGGCACCCGCCGGGTGCTCCCGCGCCGCTTGGATCCAACATAGAACGTCGCGCGCTTGAACCGCGGCTTACCGCCATGCGACGTCAGGTACGCATACAGCGTCCCTCGGATGCAACCGGCCACGGGCCGCGTCACCAGCGTGATCCGCTGGTGGCCGATTCTCGTCCTGGTCACGTGCCCGGCCTTGGTCCTGAACGAGCGGACCTGGCCCGTGGCGGTCCCGAACTGGTTGCTCGCCACGACCCGGTAGTAGATAACGGTCGATGGGGGCAGTTTCGCCAGCGTCGCCTTGACCTCGACGGCGTTCGCGCTCGCCCTGGCCGTCCCCGCGCCGGCCGTTGACCCGAGCTTCCGGCTCTTGCCGTACTGGAACTTAACCGTGGCGCTCGCGCCGAGCGGCGTCACGGACCCGTCGAGGGTCGCGGCTCCGAACGACAGCTTGCTCGCCGAGCCGGTGCGCACGGTCGGTCCTAGCTCGAGCGAGACCCTGCCGATCGCCTTCGCGCCGCGGTCGGTG
>CAVZWJ010000006.1:0-4044 GCA_963778985.1 uncultured Solirubrobacterales bacterium
GGCTGGGTCCCAGGCCTCGAGCGCGAGGTCTCCGCTCGTGATCAGGATCCGCGAGTCGGCGGTGAACCCGACCTGCACCCCGAGTGATGGGGCCTCGAACCCGTACTGCGACGGGTCGGCGTGCTGGAACTCGGGCAGCGCGTGGGGATCGGGCAGGCGCCATACGAACGCGCTCGCGGCGGTGCCGGCAGCCAGCAGCTTCCCGTCCGGGCTGAACGCGAGCGAGCCGACGTATTCGCCGTTGGGGTTGAGGTGTCCGACCTGTTGGCCGGACGAGGTCGAGTAGAACTCGATGTAGGCCTGCGCGCCCGAGACGGCGACGACCTTGCCATCGGGGCTGAACGCGAGCGCCAGGACGCCGAAGTCCTTGGTGCCGGGAATCTGGGAGACGAGCTGGTCCCCGACGATGCGCCGCAGCAGGTGCCCGGTGCGTGCGTCCCACAGATCGATGTCGATCTTGCCGAGCTCGGTCTGGAGCTGCACCGTCGCCGGGATCGGCGGCAGATGAGCGATGGCGATCATCGACCCGTCCTTGGAGTAGCCGACCGCCTCGGCGATCCCGGTCCCGGGGAGTGAGAACACGTGCCTGCCGGTGCGCGCGTCCCACTCATCCGCGCTGCCGCTCGCATCGACGGTCACGAGGCGGTCCCCGGTGTAGTTGAGTGCGCCGATCGCGAGTGACGCCCCGGCCGCCCGCGGCGGCATCTGCGCCAGCCCCTGACCCGATCGCAGGTCGAAGGTCTGGGCTCGCACCGGGTTGACGTAGACACCGCCGGAGGCGAGGTGAACGACCGGGCCCGTCAGGGCCGCCACCAGCGACGCGTCGCGACCGGCAGCCGCGCCGGCAAAGCCCTGGCCGCCCGCGGTGGAGAACGGCGCCAGCAGGCGAAGGTCGGCGGAGCTCAGGATCCGTCCCCGGCCGGTGCGATCAGCTTCGACGATCTTCGTGCCGTCGGCGGTGAAGCCGATGCTCTGGGCGCTGTCAGGGCCCGGCAGCGTGGCCGACGGGAGCGGATCGGGCGAGGTCCAGAGCCGTGTGGTGCCGTCCAGCGAGGTCGTCGCGATCAACTTGTCGTCGAGCCCGAAGCTGGCATCGCGAACCGCCGCGGTGTCGCCGGCGAGTTGCTCCAGCAGTTCACCCGTGCTGGCGTCGTAGACGCGCGCGGTGTTGTCCTCGCCGCCGGTGACCACATAGGTGCCGGCGCCGTTGAAGCGGATCGTCTTGATCACACCGGTGTGCCCCGTCAGGGGCTGGCTGAGCCCGGAGATCAGGTTGACGACGTGGCCGAGGTCGTCGCCGACCGTCGCGTAGGCGACGCTCGAGCCGTCGGGGCTGAAGCTCGCCGCCGATGCTCCGCCGGGGAAGGCGGTCACCCGGCGACCGGTCCGGGTGTCATAGACGAACGTGCCCGGCTTGCCCTCGGCCACGACCAGCGACCGCAGCGTCTTGCCGGCCGAAAGGTTGGTCGTCGTGAACACGTAGCGGCTGCTGTCGGGACTGAACGCGACCGTGCCGATCAGTTCGGGCGTGGGAACCGCGTGCAGCACCCGCCCGGTGCGCGGATCCCACGTGTCCAGCGACGCGGGGGAGCTCGAGGTCGCGAGCGATTTCGTATCGCACTGCGCGATCACCGAGTCATCCGGCGACCACGCGAAGCACGTGACCCCGCCCCTGAGGGCCGGCGTGAACGACGCCAGCCCGCGCCCGGTCGCGACGTCGAAGACGTGAGCGGTGTAGCTCAGATCCACGGTGGCGACCCGGGTGCCATCGCGCGAGATCGCGATCGCAAGGGCCGCCCCCGGCACCCGGGCGACCAGGCGGCCGGTGGCCGCGTCGTACACGGCCGGATGCGCGCCGCCGATCACGACCCGATCGCCCTTGGCGTCCCAGCCGCTCTGGCCACGGAAGCCGGGCGCCGGCAGCCGCACCAGCGGCGTGTCGCTCCCCGGCCGGTAGATCCCCGTGCCCTGCGGCAGCCCGGGCGCGGTCAAGAGCAGCGTGCGACCGTCCGGGCTCCACACTGCGTCGCCGGCGTCGTTGAGCCCGAAGCGAAGCGTCTGGCGCACGTGCGACACCGCGAGCGCGGCCCGGAGCGCCTGCGCGGTCGCCGCGGCGGGGGCCACCTCCGCGGCCCGGGTGGCGAGCAGGACGCTCAGCTCGGGGTCGGTTCCGTACTGGTTCTGCGCCTGCGCGTCGAGCTGCCGGGCGTAGGCGATGTTGCGCTCGTGGATCGCGGTCGAGCGCTGGATCAGCGCCACCACGGCGAGCACGACCGCCACGACCAGCGCGATCGACACCCCGCCGATGACGGTGCGCTGCCTCCGGGTTGCCGCCTGCCGGCTGGCCAGCACGTACTCGCGCTGCAGCGTCGTCGCGCCGGGCTCCTTGCCGCCGGCAGCCACGATCCAGGCCTCCGCGGCAGCCAGGTCCGAGCCCCGCAGGAGCAGGCTCTTGTCGCGACCGGCGGAGTCCCACCTCCCCGCTTGGACCCCCAACCGCGTGTGGGTGCGCACGTGCTCGAGGTCGGTTTCGACCGCCGCGGCCAGCAGTTCGATCCCGGCGCCGAAGTCGTCCTCGTCGCGCAGGAAGACCCAGTTCAGGCTGGCGGCCGCCTCGGGCACCTGGGCGCCGTTCGGCTCCCGGTGCAGCACCGGCACGATCCGCTTGCGCTGCTCGAGCGCGTTCCGCAGTTCGCGCGCACACACCTCGGAGACGACGCTGTCGGGCGAGATCACGTAGACGAAGCCGTCGGCACCGGCGACGCCGGCCCGGATCTCCTCGAACCACTCCGCGCTCGGCGGGATGTCCTCCCAGTCCACCCAGACGTCGTACCCGCGTGAGGCGAGCGCCTCGTGCAGCCGGTGCACGAAATCTCTGTCGGCCCGCGAGTAGGAGATGAACACAGCGGGCATTCCGGCGCGCCAATCTGTGAGGGCGTCAGGCCCGCAGCTCCGGCACGGTCACAGGTTCGCGACCGGCCCGCGGAGCTTTACGACCGGGGACAGCGCCACGCCCGTCAGCCCGTTCGGCGCCCTGGCCGTCACCTCGCACTGCATGCTGTCGTCGAGATAGTCGAGCCCGTACGCCGCCCTGCCGTTGATCAGCGGGACCGAGCCGTTGATCTGCAGCGGCCCCGCGGGCGGGTTGATCGTGAGCGCGATGTTCACGCCGGGCACAGCGAGGCCGGTGAGCTGCGCCGGCGACTGGTTACTGGACGGCCGGTCGAACACCCACTGGTATGAGTAGGTGAGGTCAGGACGGTTCCAGCGTCCGGCTCCACAGCTGAGATGGAAGCTGTTGCCGTTCAGGGCTCCGGGGTTGGCCGGGGGTGAGGTCCCGGGCGGGCGCGGCGTCGAGGTGCCGAACACGACCGGCGGCCCGGTGTTGACCGGCGCGGTCACGGGCACGATGTACGAGTTGCTGACCACGGTCGTCGCCCCCGCGCTGTTGGCGGCGGTGACGTCGCAGACGATCCTGCGGCGCTCGTCACGAGCGCTGAGCGTGTACGAGGCCGCGTGTCCCACAGGGCGGCTCGACCTCCACCACGTGTATCTGAACGAGGTCGGGTAGTGGCGCCATAGCCCGGGGCTGCAGAAGTTCGTCCCGCCCGCGCCGACGCCCGGCGTGATGTGGGGTTTGGGCGAGATCGACCGGCGGCCGATGTGGATGGACGAGCCCAGCACAGGAGCCACGGCGAGGACGGTCGCAGGCGCGCTCGGCGCGCTCGTGCTGCCGACCGAGTTGGTCGCCGTCACGATGCAGGTCAGCGACGAGCTGCCGGGCCGCAGGTCGGGGACCGAGATCGACTGTCCGGTCCCGAACGGCGTCGTCCGGTGGATGACGTGAGGCGCCTTCTTGGGGCCGGTCGGAACGGCCACCAACTGCGTGAGCGACCACGCGTAGGCGAAGCTCGGTCCACCGGACCACATGCCCGGGTCGCAGCTGATCACCCGGTTGGCCGCGGGCTGAGGTGCGATCGTCGGCGGCGGGGTCAGGACGGCCGGCGCCGCGAAGGAGACGGTGGCCTGGATCCTGTCGCGGGG
>CAVZWJ010000007.1:0-15573 GCA_963778985.1 uncultured Solirubrobacterales bacterium
GAACCCAAGCGTTCAAAAGGCGCTAGCGTCCATTCCGGCGGAGAGGATCCAGCATGCAGGAGAAGCCCAGAGACGTCGTCGTCGTTCGCGTGAGTGAGCAGGGAGACCGCGAAGACGAGAATTTCCACTCGCCCAAGGCCCAGCTCGCGAGGGCCAAGTTGTGGAGCGAAGACCAGGGCAACCGGGTCGTCGACGCCTTCGAGGAAATCGACGTGAGCGGCAAGCTTCCGCTCGCCAAACCCACGGCAGGCTGACCAACGGCACGGCGGCGACGCGGATGAGCAACAACATGATGGGTGCGGCGTTCCAGTACTACGCCGAGGTGACCGGCGAGAAGGTCGCAGCGGCCCAGGAGCGGGTGGTGGCGCGCGGTGTGCTGCCCAACTCGAGGATCTCGCCCGGCTACGTGCGCGGCGAGGACGGCGTGCTGGTCGTGGAGCGCCCGAAGGCCCGGGTTGTCGTGCAGGCGTTCAAGCGCCGTGACCGCGGCGCCTCGCTGGTGGAGATCCAGGTGTTGCTGGCCGAGAATGGGATCGAGCGCTCGATCTCCGGGGTGGCGTCGATGCTGCGCTCGCGGATGTACCTCGGCGAGATCCACTTCGGCGAGTTGCACAATACGCGCGCCCACGAGCCGATCATCAAGGATCTCGGGCTGTTCGAGCGCGTACAGCGGCGGACGGTCTCGCGCGGGCGTCAGGCCAAGTCCGAGCGGCTGCTGGCGCGCCTCGGTGTGCTGCGCTGCCGGACGTGCGGATCGCGGATGGTGATCAACACCTACAGCGGCAACTACCGGTGCGGCGACACGAGCGCGAAGCGGTGCCAGCGACGAGCGGCGGTCAAGGCCGACCGCGTCGAGGAGATGGTGCTGGACGCGGTCCGGGGGTACTCGGCCGCGGCCGACCTGAATGGACGCGCGTCGCGCAGGCAGCAGATCCGCGAGGCGGACGAGGCGATCGAACGCGCGAACGCGGTTCTCGATGAGGCGATCCGGCAGCTCGGCGAGCTTGGATTGTTGGGCCGGCCGGCGAGCCAGGAGACCTTGGGGAAGCTGACCACGGCGCTCGATGACGCGTACACCGTCCGGGCCCGATTCGGCGATCGGGGCGAGAACGATGTCATCGGTCCTGAGGACATCGACAAGCTGCGCGAACCCGCGAAGCGGTTGGCTGCTTGGCGACGGCTGATCACTGACACCATCGAGTCAGTTACGGTCGCGCCGGCGATGACGGCGGATGGGCGCCCCAGTCGCCTCTGGGACCCGCACCGCATCGACATCAGGTTCCTTGGCCAGCATCCATAAGAAGCCCCTGTTGGCGGCAGCATCTCTCGGGTCGGTCACGCAGGGGGACGGACTCGGCCACGACGGCCCCGTTCCACCCCGAGAGCGGAAGTGCTGCTCGTGGCTGGAGCGGCGATAAAGAGCGGAAGTGCCGGGCGGGATTCGTAAGCCCCCGGCCCCCTCCCGTCCGCGCATAGGGGTCTGAGGCGTGTAGCGGGTCGAGACCTGCATCGAGAATTTGCATGTCCCGGGACAGGCCCGGCCCCTGCTGCTGCCGGCCTCTCTGCATTCGCGAAAACGCGGTACTCCGGGATGACAGCCGCGACGTCCGCCGAGCCGACGCCGCCGAGCGCCTCGCTGGTGGCGACATGCAGGTTCCTTGCCTCGCGTGGCGGCCTGCCCTGCGTTCCCGTTCGCGCGGGTATCGCGGCGACGCCGCTGACGTGGCTGCTCATGTCCGGGAGCGGCAGTTCGCTGGGGCGATTTCGCGCCCGACGCCGTGGCTGCTTTGCGTCGGCGACGATGACGACATTGACGCGACGCGCGGCTGCTCCGGTGCTAGCCGCCGAGGCAAATCCTGGCCAACACGGCCCGATTTCAGTCGTCGAACTCGACCGTGACGCCGCCAGGATCCGCGCGATGCGAGATGCACGAGATCCGCGTACAGGAGGACGTGACTCCGGCCGCTGAGATGCTCGAACCGTTGCGAGAGCAGGTCCCCTGGATAAACGGCGAGGCGGCCGCGCTCCCATGCCGGCGGGCAGCGTCCGAACGGCCGCTCGGTACTGGGTCGATCGCTCGACCCGGTCAGGCTGTTCCCTCCTGTCGCGTCCGACGTCCTCACCACGCCAGCGGGATCGTCGCCGCGTCCTGGTAGGTGGCCTGCGGATCCGCGGTCGTGGTCTGCCAGCGGCGTCGCTCGAGAGCGAGCTCGAGCTTGTATGCGCCCGCCGGCAGCGGCGACGACGGGATGATCAACGTCGACGTCTCGTCGCCGTTGGAGATGAGCGTCGTCGCGACAACGACGTCCACCTCGATCCAGGTGCCGGGCCCGGGCCCGGTGGGGAGGGGCGGCCCCACGGGCGGCCCCACGGGCGGTCCGACCGGCGGCCGCACAGGCGGTCCGACCGGCGGCCCCACGGGCGGCCGGACAGGCATGCGGTGGGGCGGCAGCAGCGCCTCGGCCAGCTCGCCGGGCGCCGGCGGCACGACCGGCGGCGGGAGCAGCCTCCGGATCCGGTGGATCACGGTGAGCGTGACGTCGTGCAGGAATGAGATCGGCTCGGGGGACTCGAGCAGGATCGCCGTCGTCGTGCCCCCGTCGACGAGCCGGGTCAGGGTCACTCGATCGCAGCGATCGAGCTGGGCCAGACCCACATCCGCCAGGATCGTCGAGAACAGCGCCTGGCGGACCTGGGGATCGGCCTCTGGACTCATCGCGGCGGCGATGGCGGCTCCGTCGGTGGCCAGGACCTGGGCTACCGTCCGCGAGGCAGGGGCGCCCATCCCGTCGCTGGGGTGCGCGGCGACGGCCGGCTGGCGATCGGCGACGTGCTCGGCGAACGACCCGTACCGGCTCGTCGTGAACGGGACCTGGTATAGGTCGAGACCGTCGACGGCGAGCATCTCGAAGCCGGCCGAGCCGTCGCTGACGAGCGCCACTCGACCCTCACGCACAGGGCCGCGGTCGGCCTCGACGGTGATCTGGCCGAGCTGCGCCCGGACCCGGTCGTCGAAGGCGGTGACCTCGAGCACGAGCAGACCGTCGGTCTCTGGCACCGTCGCGCGCGCCAGCTCGGTGTCGACGCCCGCTTGGCGGCTGATGAGGACGAGCGCCCCGTCCTCGATCAGGGCGAGCAGCGCCTGGGCGACGGGGCTCGAGCCGCTGACGCCGACCGCCACGCCCGAGGTGGCGCCGTGCCGATCCAGCCGCACCTGCGCCACGAGGTGGTTCCAGGTCGGATCGCCGAAGGCGGCATAGGCTCGGCCGCCGCCCGGGCCGACGAGCGCGCCGTCGGCCAGCGACCAGACGCTCGCGGCCGGCGTCTGCGCCAGGAATGTGAACGCCCCGAGGTCGCCCAGCACGAAGCCCTGACGCTCGGTGTACGGGGCGCCCTGCGCGCGAACCGTGGCCCGCATCGACGCCTGGCGATCCCACGCGCCGGGGGTGCCGTCCGAGGCCACCGGATCGTGCAGGAGCACCTGGCTGGAGTGCAGCGGAGTGCCGCCGGCGCACCCGGTCGCCGACAGGACGTTCTCGTAGCGGAGCACCTGAGCATCCTGCGACGCGGACCGCCGCACGAACATGGTCGCGAACAGGCCGCTGAGAAACGGTGGCCGCGTCGTCGCGATCGGGCCACCGTGAGCGGTCAGCCAGTCGGTGTCCGCCGAGCTAAGCCGCAGCAGCCCCTCGGTCGAGCCGACGCGCTCGACCGTGAGCGTCAGCTGCATCAGCTGGGTCTTCTCCGGCGGATCGCCGGGAGCGGGCGTCCGGTCGACGGGCAGCAGGCTGCTCAAGCCCTCGGTGAACGCGACCGCGACGGGCTCCTCCCGGTACAGGCGAAAACTGCCGTTCTGCGGGTACGCCGACGCGATGTAGGGTCGAAGTTCGTCACCGACGTTGGCCACGCTGTTGAGGCCCACGAGCCCCTTCGTGCGGAAGTAGGCGGGCTGGGTCAGGGTCAGCGTCTTGGCGCCGCCGGTCCGGTGGGTGAGGGTGACGGTGACGGTCGGGGTGACGACGTAGTCGGTGTTGGGCAGGAACGCGAGCTTGCCGGCGCCGCCGACGGTCGTGCCCCCGCCGTGTGAGCCGCAGCGCGCGACGCGGCCGATCACGTACGTCACCTCGGCGCAGGTGAGGTAGGCGATGGCGGAGATCTGCAGGCCGGCCGGGCCAGAGTTGCCGGCGGCCGGCGCGGCGTGGGCGCGGATCACGACGCGGGTCATGCCGGCGTTCACCGGCGCGCTCAGGCTGATCTGGCCGTTCGTCGCCGGGCCGATCGTCTGGACGTCGACGAGCACCAGCCCGCGATAGGCCTCGACGGTGTACGTCCCGGTGATGGCGCTGCCGTCGAGCACCAGGTACGCGCTGCGGACGGGTTCGGAGAAGTCGACCGAGCCGGAGATCCCGGTGGCCCCGCCGGGCACCAGCGCGACAACGAGGTCGGCGAGCGACGCGAACCCGGTGATCGTCACCGGCGCGCTCGTCCAGTGCCACCAGTCGCCGCCGCCGGAGAACTGCTCCGAGCCCGGCAGCCGCAGCCCGGCAGGCATCTCGACGAAGTCGATCGTGTGCCACCGCACTCCGGGCGGCTTCGTCCGCCCGCAGCACGGGAAGCCGGGATCGCCCGCCACCGCCTCCTGATCGTTCTGGCTCGAACCGGTGATCACCGAGTAGGGCGTGCGGCCGTTGATCAGCAGCCGGCGCGGTGACAGCAGCCCGTCCGCGCGGCAGTCCGCGTCCCACCGGAAGCTGACCGCCGGCGCGGCGTGGAGGCTCCCGCCGCCACTGAGGTCAAGCTCGGTGTCGACCGCCGCGACGAGATCGGTCCAGGTGCCCGCGCCGGGCCCGAAGCGAGGACTGCGCTGGATCGCGATGCTCGTCAGCGCGTACCGAACGGTGAGGTCGCCCGACTGCTGCACACCGAGGTCGCTGCCACCGGTGTAGGTGTCGGTGGCGATCGCGGCGTCGTTGGCGACGGGGTTGGAGAACTCGATCGAGATGTCGGCGTCGACGGCGACGATCGGCAGGTCCTGGCGGAGGTGGACGTCCTCGACCGCGGCGCCCGTGACGGTGGCGAGGCCGTTGAACGTGTAGAGCGCGCCGACGTCGGCGTTCCCGTCGCTGAGCGGCGGCGTCAGCAGCGTCGCCTGCGGGGCGCCGGCGGGCAGCGGCGCCGGGCCGCTGGCGGCGGCGGAGCTGAGCGGCGGGTTGAGGATCTCGTTGTCGAACGGCTGCGGGCTGCCGATCGGCTCCTGGAAGCGGAAGGTGACGTCGGGCAGGAACCATGGTGTGTCGATGTGGATCTGCGCGGTGACCAGCGCGGAGAAGGGGTGCCGTCCGAGGTAGGTGATGTCGACGCTGATGTCCGCACCGAAGTGGAACACGTAGAAGAGGTGGATCTTGAAGCCGAACTTGACCATGATCTCGGTCCCCGCCGCGTGCGAGGCGGTCTTCCACGGGCCGATCATCAGGGCGAGGCTTCCGAACACAATGAAGGCACCGATCCCGGCGTCCTTGCCACCGGACACGGTGAACACGAGACCGAACCCCTTGGGCCCCTCGTCCTCGATCTGCAGCCCGATCGCGAACTGGACCTTGAGCGCCAGCCACGGCGCCTTGAACGTGATCCCCAGCCACGTGCGCTGATCGGCGAGCTGCCCGATCGCGACCGTCCACTTCTTGTTGCCGACGTAGATCGTGCCCGACAGCCGGGCGATCTGCTTGAGCCAGTCCGGGAGGGCCTGCCCGCCCTTGATGAACTTGGTCAGCTCGAAGTCGATCCCGAGCAGGGCGCCGAACTTCTCGGTCGTGGGGTCGTAGTCGACGGCGAGGAAGGCGACGGGATCGGGGTTCTTGAGCAGGTAGAGATCGCCGACGACGAGGATCTCGGTGTCTGTCTCGGAGTGGGTGACGAGCACGAACACGTCGAGGTGGAACACCTTCCCGCAGGAGTGCAGGGTGAACTCGGCAGCCAGGCCGGCGGCGAAGGAGTTATCGACGGGCTTCCAGTCGGCCAGGTTGCGACTGCGCGGCATGTCGATCGCACCGTCGTGGTCCTTGTGCCACTGGTACAGCACCATGCCCTCGCCGAGCTGTCCCGGGGGGTCGAGCGCAGGCTGCATGTTGTAAGCGAACAGCGCCCGGATCGCGCTGAAGTTGACGGGCCCGATCGGAACGAAGCCGATCTGCAGCGAGCCGAGGAAGTACCCGAACTCGTCGGTGGCATCGGTGACGGACTGGCGCGTGCCGCGGATGAACTCGGCGGCGATCTTCGGGACGGAATCGAGCGCGGCGACGGTGACGGTGACGCCGAAGCCGAATTCCCGGTACCGGTACCCGGAATCGGTCACGTCGGAGATGTAGCCGAACCCGGCGATCTCGGCCTTGCTGTATTTCAGGTCAAGGAAGATCCCGTCGAGCTTGGGCGGCTTGAACGGATCCGAGGTCAGGAACCGCAGCCGGCGAAAGCGGATCCCCACGTGGCTGCCGGACTGCTGATCGCGCTGGCTGGTCGGCTGGTTGGAGCCGCCGCCGAAGCCGATCGCCACGCCGCCGGACATCGAGAAGTAGGTCCCGCCGGTCGGCTCCTCGATCCATCCCAGCTCCTCGACGATCAGGTGGACGCTGTGGCCGAAGGTGACCTGAGCCCCGTCCGGCATCGACAGGGACTTGCCGATCGTCCAGTGGCCGAAGGCCCAGCCGAGATCGCGAAGCACGAGCGAGAGCGGCTTGCCGGTGACCGACTCCACCTTGAAGCTCGAGTCCTTGTCGACCTGTTGGAGCGAGAAGTCGCCGAGGAACTCGCAGGAGTCAAGCCCCCGCCCGTCGCCCAGCTCGCGAAGGCGGTAGCCGACGTGGACGGCATGGATCGCCACCTTGATGTTGGCGATCTCCATCAGCACGACCGCCGACGCGTCGCCGAGGGTCCCTCCCGCCTGGAGCGTCCAGTCGTCGCCGATGCCGAACGTCCATCCCGCCGTGCCGCCCTTCTGGAGGTCCCAGTACATCCCGGCCTGAAACTCCAGCACCGGCGCCAGGTCGGCCTTCGAGCGCGTCGAGCCGGTGCTGAACTGGAGCTGGTCGACGAAGATGTACGCGCCGCGGTCGTCGCTCGGATCGTCGCTGCGGTTGTAGATCCGCAGCCGGAACGGTGCATCGGTCAGCGAATAGGCCTGGGCGATGTCGTTGCGATTGGTGATCCTGCGGCGCAGCCCGAACGTGCCGTGCGATGGGATCGGGACGGGCACACCCGCGGTCACCGGCAGCACCAGGTCCTCGAGCACGGCGTCGATGTGGTCGCTGTGAACGCCGCTGTTGTCCTTGAAGCGGGTGACGAGGCCCTTGAGCGGATCCTTGTCGAGCGCGAGGGTGATCGACCGGAAGCCGATCGCTCCCGGCGCCGGCGGATTGGTGACGAACCCCGACAGGTCGTTGCGCGCCCACTCGAAGTACTCGCGACGGCGCGGGCTCGGGATCAGCAGGATGTCGTGCAACGCCGCAACGGGAATGTTCCACAGCGCGGCCCCGTCGATCGAGACGGGGGTGTTGGGCTCGAGGATGACGTCCCCGTCGGGCCGCAGGTGAAGGCGGATGTGGGTGCGGATCACCGTCGGGTCGGGATCGCGCCGCTTCTCGACCTCGAGGCTGTCCTCGTCGTTGACGCCGAACTGGCTGAGGTCGCCGTCGACGAGAACCGCGGGGTCGTCGGTCTGGACCATGCCGGGTGGCAGCACCAGATCGACGGGCAGGTTCTCGATCAGCACCTCGTGACCGCGCCCGTCGGCAGCGAAGAAGACGGTCGGCAGCTTGTCGCTTCCGGTCGGAAGCACCTGGATCCCGATGTTCGGCAGGGCGCGGAGGTACAGCGGCAGCGCCGGCGGCGCGGTGCCGACGACGTTGAGGTTGGCGCTGAGCGTGATCTGACCCGGTGCCCCGCCACCGGGATCGGTCGCGGCGCCGAGCACGACATCGCGGTCCGCGCCCGGCCGGACGTGGTCGAAGGTGAGGATCCCCTGGAGCCAGTGAACGATCTGCAGGCTGTCGTCGGAGACGTTGTAGCCCTCGGTCGCGCTGATCGTGTCCGATGGCCACAGCTTGGCCGCGGCGGCATCGCGGTCTGCCGAGGACAGGCTCGGGTCGATCCCGAGCATGTCGTAGAAGGAGACCGGAGTGACGCTCATCCGACCGGCCCCCGGTCCTGCGCCGGGTCGACGAACGGGTCGCCCGCCGTCGTCGGATCGACAACGCCGGCCCAGATCTCCGCCTCGTCGGTATCGAGGATCAAACCTTCGGCGATGCCGACGAGGGTCATGAAGGCGCTGCCCGCGGCGGGCATCGGGATCGCCGGGACACCGTCAGGACCGAGCGCGCCGTGCAGCGAGCGCCACCGGCTTCCGCGGTACCAGGAGCGGTCGAAGTAGGTCAGTGCGGCGGCGGGGTCGGCCAGCAGCGACAGGCCCATCTCGGGCGGCAACCCGAGATGCTCGGCCCACAGCCGACAGCGCAGCCGCAGCGCCGGATTGAGCGGGTCGCGCTTGAGCGCCTGCGGCAGCGCGAAGGCGTGAAGCTCGCCGTCGTGCTCCATGCTGCGCCGGTTGAAGTTGGTCGAGCCGATCGACGCGAACACGTCGTCGATCAGGATCAGCTTCGCGTGGATGTAGATCGCGGGGATCTGCACGGCGAGGACGCAACTGCCCTCGTCGTGGTTGTCGGGCTTGGCGCCCCAGCGGGGTGCCTGCGTCGAGGAGCGCACGACGGTCAGCTTCTGCCACGTCTGGTCCGGCGGGTCCGGGTCGTTCGTGTCCGGATCGCCGATCGGCCCGGTGCCGGCTCCGTTCGAGACGACCGCCTCGACGTACATCAGCTCGCTTTCCACGAACGCCCAGAACGGCGGCGTCGGACACCGTTCCGATGGCCCGACGACGATCTCGACGTCCCCGGTGAGGACGCCGGTGCGGAGCACCATCCGCCCGAGCCCGCCGAACGTGCTCGGCGTCGGGTCCAGATAGCGCCGCAGCGCCGTGCCGACATGGAACCGCTCCCCGTAGACGCCGGCCAGCTGCGCGTAGACGTAGTCACGGCGAAGCTCACCGTAGAGCTGGCCGTTGTCCTCGACCAGCGTCACCATCAGCTGCAGGTCCGGCGCGCCCTGCCCGGCCGCGAGCAGCGCGTTGAGCACCGCCTTCTCGGGCGTGAAGTACTGGTCTTCGATGTAGATGTACTCGCGTGCGGCGGCGATCGCCCGGAGCACGGTGTCTCGCGTGGTGTGTTCACCGCGCGGAGCCGACGGCAGCGGGAGCACGTCGCCGTCGGTCGGGGCGAAGTAGGTCCGCCCGACTTGGACGATGTGCGGACCGGGCGGGCTCGGCTCCGGCACCGTGACCGTCGCGGCCAGCCGGGCCGGCGGGGTGGCGCCGTGGTACGTCGCGCGCTCGGCCGTCGTCTGGATCACGTCGTTGACCGCTGGTCCGGTGAGCCGGACTTGAAGATCGTGGAACGGCACGATCGCCCGGTGCAGCGGATCATCGACGCGGTTGGGCGAGATGTCGATCCCGCCGAGGTAGGCGAACGGCGGGGTGTTCGGGTCGGCCGGTTTGATCAGCGCGAGCTTGTGGTGGTAGGTGCCGAAGTGGTTGTCGACGGCGTCGAGGCTGATCCCGAGGATCGTGATCGGGTGCGGTGCAAGCGGATTGTCGCCGAGCGTGGCGGGATACGGCGTCCACACAGCGATCTCCGGGTGCGGCGCGACGTTCAACGCCGTGACCGCGCTCTTGGACGATTCCGCGAGGCCGATCAGAGCATCGCGCAGCAGGCCGTTCGGCACGATCGGGATCAGCGACAGGCCGGCGGCGAGCAGGATCCACCCGGCCATGTCGGTCATCATCAAGCGGACCGCGTCGACGAACCCGATCAGGGTCACGAGCATCGCAAACAGGGCCCCCGCATCCTCACGGAGCGCCATCAGCTGCTGGTCGTCCATCTGCAGGAACTGGTTGATCAGGAGCTGGACGTCGGCGGTCCTGGCGAGCTCGTCGATCAGCGTGATCGGCTCGGTCGAGTCGTCCTCGGCCAGCAACGTCCACGGCCGCGTCGCGTCCAGCAGGGCTTCCTTGACGAACGCCCAGTCCGCGAGCACGACCGCGCCGCCGTTCTCGGCACTGCGCAGGTCGGGGACGAGGCGGATGAAATACGGAGTGCCGTCGACGATCGGCTCGTACGTGTTGCCGGCCGTCCACGGCGCCAACCCGGTGACACCTGGCGAGCGCGGCGCGAACCACTGCGCGGTGTCGGTGACGAGGACGTGACGGTCGGCGTCGGTCAGCGCCACGGCGCTCCCGAGTGCCCCCGCATCGACCTCCGAGCTTGCCAGCACCGGCGTGCCGGCGGGATTGACGACGGTGATCGTGGCGGCGCCGGCGACCACGTCGACGCCGGTGTCTCCGTGCGAGGCCGGGGTGATGGTGACGGTGTGGCTCGCGTTGCCGGTCGTGATCCTCACCCGGCCGGAGGTGAGCGGTGCGCCGGTGTGCGCGAGGACGCGGATCCGCTTCCCGGCGGCGGCCACGACCTCGCTGACGAACGCGCTCCAGTAGGTGGTGGTGCCGACGCCGCCGGCCTGCGCCGCGGCGTCGAGCGCGGTGAACGCAGCGGCCGGGTCGCGGCAGACGCGGTCCTGGAAGCAGAGCGCGATCCAACACGGGTGCTGCGGGGTCAGCAGCGGCTCCTCGACGTCGACGAGGACCTCGTCGCCGCCGTTGACGACGTTCGGCGCATCAAGCGCGTCGAGCAGGACGTACTGGACGAAGCAGCCACCGGCGAGCCGGCGCAGGGCACCCGCGACGAACGCGGGCAGCGGTGAGACCTCGATCAGGATCGCGGCGCCGGCCGGGTCATCGGGACGTCCCGGCTCGAGCTGCTGATGGACGCGCCGGCTCCCCCGGGCGATCGCGTTGACCGGAACGGAGCTCCCGACCTGCAGCCAATGGGCCGGCGTCCCGGCGAACCGCGGCGCCGGTCCGCTCGCGCCGACGGCGGGGCGCGGGACCGCCTGGGGCGAGAGCGCGAGCGTCAGCGTGCTGCCGGGAGTCACGATCGCGCCGAACCCGATCATCGGTGCGCCGCCAGTCCGGTGGATCGCGGCTCGAGCCCCCGTGAGGGCACGCCGTCGCGGGAGAGCGCGTAGCACCAGTACTGCGCCATCAGCGGCTGACTGCTGGGCGCCGGCAGCGATGCGGTGACCGTCGCCCGCAACGCGCCGTCCGGCTGCGGCGTGACGTCGGCATCCGCGAGCGACTTGGCGACCGGCGCGAGCAGCGTGCCGTCGTCCAGCCGCAGGCGGATCCCGATGGTCGGGTAGAGGTCCCGGCGGTTGGGCATCCGCACGAGCGCCGCCAGCGCCGGGTCGGACGGGCTGTCGCTCCACGGCGTGACGTTGACGAACAGCAGCACCCAGCTCAGCTCCGGATCGGGGTTGACGTCGACGGTGAGCGCGAGCGTGGCCCCGAGGTCCAGCGAGACCCGGCGCGGCGCGGGCGCGGGGGCCGTCGACGGGATGCGGACGACGATCGGCAGGATCGCGCCGTCCGCCGCGACCGCCCCCCCGGGATCCGCCGGCCTGACCCGGTAGAAGTACCGGCCGGGGCGCGGATCGAGGGCATCGGTCAGGGCGTTCAGGGGCGCCAGGGCGTCACCGGTCCGCGTCAGCAACTGCCCGGGCTGATCGAAGTGGCCGAGCAGGAACAGGACGTAGCGGCTGGCGAGCCGCTCGGGCTCCTCGGAGGACAGCGATTGAACGACGGCTGCCTCGTCGGCAGCGTTCGGGAAGACGACGGTTTGGAGCGTGCCGTCGGCCCGTTGCATGGTCACGTTCCCGCCCGGGTCAAGCCGCGTTACGGCGAGCACGGCGTCGGCCGAGCAGCGGTCGAGCGCGACGGGCGATGCTGCCGGGAGCGCTCCACCGATCAGGGCCGAGCCGTCGAGCTCGATGCGGACGCTGCGGCCGGTCGGCTCGTCGCCGACGACCTCCGGGACCTCGCCGAGCGGCGGCGGCATCGAGAACGTCGCCCGACCGCGGTAGCGACCGGTGACCGAGACGGCGGCGAGGCTTGACTCGTTGCCGGGGCGCCCGCCGTTGGGCGCAGCGCTGTCCAGCTCGTCGGGGACGTATGACTCGGCGTCGGCGGCCGACACGCCGACCCAGATCGTCTGCGCGCGGGCCGTGGCGTCGACGGTGAGGACGTCGAATAGCGTCTGGGTATAGGTGTCGGCTGCCGTCAGCGGGACCACGGCGACGCGTTCCTGCCACCCGGCCGGGCGCTGATGGTCTGGGGCGATCGCGCGCCCGAACGTCGTCGCGCCGAGCGCCGGGGCGGCGCCGGCGTTGACGCTGTCGCCGGCGAGCGTGATCTGGATCACCGACCCGCCGGTATGAGTCGCGATGCGGAAGGCCGTCCCGGCGGAGCTGAGCCATTGCCCCGCGCACTCGTCGGGCGCGAGCACGCGGTCGGTGAGGAAGTCGACGATCCACGACCCGGGCTGCGAGGCGACCGCGGTGATCGTCCCGGGCACCTCGGTCGGCGGGCGCTGCTGCAGGTAGACGCGGAACTCGTGGGTGAGCGGGTCGAGCTCGCGCTCGGCATCGCGCCACCCCCAGTCGAGCACGACGGCCGAGTCGTGGCCGGCGAGCAGGGTCCGGTCGGAGGCGCTGAGCGACGGGTCGCTGGCCAGGATCGCGCGGGCACTGACGCCGATCGGCCCGGTCACGAGCCCCTCGGTCGGCAGCGGCGACGGTTGCGGTCCGACCGGCAGCGGCGGGGGGATGTGCTTCTCGAGCCGGGCCGGGGGTGACACCGTCCAGGAGTCGCTGACGCGACCGACGAGGTCGAGGGCGCGGATCCGGTACTGGTGCAGCGACCCGAGCGGGGCAGGTGGCCGCAGCGTCCCGGTGTCGGGATCGAGCACGCCGAACACGTCGGAGACGCTCATCACCAGCGGCGCGCCGGCGTCCCGCGCGGCGCCGACGGGGAAGGCGGCGTCGAGGTCGACGCCGTAGGCGAGCTGTGGCCGGCTGCCATCGGTCGGCCAGGACGCGTAAGTGAGGTTGTCGCCCGCATGGATCGGCTCCCACGGCCCCGGACCGGCCGCCGTGTCGAGCCGCTGATGCTCGATCTGGTGGGCGACCGATTCGAGCGGAGGGCCGGCGGCCAGGTCCTCGGGCCAGACGCCGAGGGGCGAGACGGTCTGCGGCAGCCAGGTCAGCTCGAAGCCGGGCTGCGGCCGCGGTGGCAGCTCGCTCTGCTCGGTGAGCAGGCCGGTGAGGACGACCGGCGGGGTCTGGAGGTTGCTCGCGGCCAACCATTGCGGGGGTTGCGGGAGCGGCTCGGCGGCGAAGGTGACCGGGCCGCAGACCCGGGCGAGCTCGATCTGCCCGGTGGCGCCGGAGGGGACCCGCACCGCATACAACGAGCCAGCGCCCGCGAGGCGAATCTGGTCGACCGGCGACGGGAAGGCGAGGATCGCCGCCGGACCGGGCGGGACCGGCTCAGTCGGAGGCGGGAACGGCGGGTCGCCGGCCTGGGCGCCCGCGTAGCGCAGGTCGTGGCCGGCCGCGACCTCCAGCACGACCTCGGTGGCCGGACGCGGGAGCTCGATCACGCACGACAGCTCCTCCAGGAGGTCACCGCCGATGAAGCCGATCGGGTCGGTGCCGGGCGCCAGCGCGATCGCGCGACGGGACACGGCGCTCAGCGCCTGCGGGTCCGGCGGCGGATCGAGCACGACGCTCGTGGGGGCGGGGAACATGAGCGCGAGCTCCCGGATCCGCACCGCCATCGGCAGCGCGGTTCCGGACGGGACCGTGTGGACGTCGTAGACGTCGTCGGCGAGATCGGCGGCGTCGAAGAACCCACTGACCCGATACTCGTACGTCGTTCCCTCGACGGCCTTCGTATCGACGCAGCCGTACCCGAGGACCCGCCGCAGTCGGGGATCGAGGGTCAGCAGGGCGATCCGGGACGAGAACAGCGTCTCCTGGAACGCGTCACCGGTGTCGGCGCGCGCGAGCATCACGCGGTCGCACGGGCGTCCGAGGTCGGCGCGACCCGCGCCGGTTCGTAGCGCCTGCGCCAGCGAGTCGGCCTCGGCGTCCGAGAGCGTCTCACCGGAGAGCAGGCGGGCGCGGGCGATTGCGAGCTCGTCGGCGCGGGTGAGGAGAGAGGGGTCGGCCTCGTGCAGCGGGAGCGTCAGCCCACGAGCGATGACCTCGGCGCTGGCCCAGTCGCGCTCGGTCTGGGCCGGGTCGGCCGGGTGCTCCGCGCAGATCTGAAGGCTGCTCGGGCTGATCGCGTAGACCGAGACGGAGTCGATCGGAGAGCTGTCGATCGTCACCGCGCCCGACGGCGGCAGTGGCTGAAGGGCCACGCCCTTGCCGGCGCTGGTCGCGACGACGAAGGCGAGCTTGCTCTGGCAGGCGACCAGGATCGACTCGGCGGGCTGGGCCAGCTCCTGGGTGAAGACGAGGACGGGCATGCTGGCCGCGGCGCTCGGGAATGGGGGCGGCGCCAACGCCGTTCGTGCCTTGACGCCCGCCGCCGGCGCGTGCCCCGCTTGGCGCGTGTGCGCCGCGGCCACCGGGGCGAGCACCGGCGGGAGCACCGGCGGGCGAGGCGCGGTGACCGAGGTGCCGGCCGGCCAGGTTCCGGTGCGGCAGAGGATCGCGCCGAGGTCGTCGGCCTGGTAGCCGATCCGCTCGAGCGCGTCGAGTTGCTGCGCGTCGAACGTCACGCAGGTGCGCGAGGTCTTGTCGCGGCTGAAGATGCGCCGCCGCACCTCGTAGCCACCGATCGCGAGTGGGAGCAGGTCCGGCCCACTCCAAGCCACGTGGATGCCGTGACCCTGCGGGTCGAGGCGGGGGATCGCGGCCGCGCGCACGTCGGCGCTCATGCCGTCCCAGTTGAACGGCCTGCCGTCTCAGCCGCTGCGCTTGTCCCGCCCGATCTCAATCGCGAACCCTCAACCTGATAAACGGCCCAGTGCGACCGTTCGACGCTCGGCAGGCGACCGTAACAGAGACGCGGAAGCCAGTGGGGTTCTTGTGCAGAGTGCGGTGCGCGCGCTCTGCTTTTCGTGCGTCGTCGTGACTATCGACGGGTTGCCGGTCGCCGAGCGTCCGGACGAAACTTGGTTCGCTCGCGTGTCGTTGCGCCCCTCGCCACTACCAATCTCCTCCGTCCACACGCGGGCGTGCGTCACGGGCGCATGGGTGTGGCTGCACCCGATGTGATTGTCTTCACGAGAGCAGGGCCCGCCCATCAGACCGCAGCGGTCCCGCAATTCGCCTCAGGCCGCCGGCGCGAAGTCGATGTCGTCGGTCGGATCGAGTTCGGCCAAACGCTCCGTGCTAGCCCGCCTCTCGAAGGCTGCAAGCGCCTGAGCGGCGGTCCAGGCACGCGCCGGCCTACTGGTCGCACAGCCAAGCGGTAGCCGCTCCGCCGTGACCGCGATAGGCGTGAAGCAGTCAGACCGTGGTCCGCTGACCATGGCTGGCGGGGACCTGCTCCTGTTGCCGCACGGC
>CAVZWJ010000008.1:0-3176 GCA_963778985.1 uncultured Solirubrobacterales bacterium
CGTCCGGCGGGCGACCTGACGCGAACTTGGATTGGATTTTCGATCAAGAACGCCGTGGAGAGACGTTCCAACTGCGCCGCGCTGAGGCTCCGTGGACGAAGTAACGGTCGAGGACGAGCGTCGAGTTGTTGAAGAGGAGCGGTTCGAAGGCGTCAAGGGCCGACCTCACGTTCTGGTCCATGTCGCGCCGCGCCGAAATCGACAGGGTCACTCATGAGCTGTTCGCGAGATGCCTTGCGCCCTCGTGCCGACGTTCGCGGCCAGCCGCGCGAGGAGACCTTCGAGGCTGGCGAGCTCATCGGCGGTGATGTCGCGGCGCAGTCGCCCGTCGAACGCGACCGCGGCCTCGCGCAGTCGGAGGAAGGCCGCTTCTCCGGCCTCGGTCAGCGCTACCACGTGGATGCGACGATTGTCCGGGTCGCGCCGCCGGGTCAGCAAGCTATCCGCCTCCATCGCGTTCAGATGGTGGGTGAGGGTCGCCTCGCCGATTCCCACAGCCTCGGCCAGCTCACGCTGATTGGCGATCCTCCGGGTCTTCATGTTGAGCAAGACGAGCCACACCGGCAACGAGCCGCCGGCCTCGGTGAGCGCGGCGTCGAAGGCACGGCTGACGAGCCGTGCGGTCCGGGCGAGGCGCAGACCGACGGGCGGATTGAATGGCCGCATCAGCCCAGGCTACCGGAAGGCCTCGACATCCAAGCATTTGACATCAAAGCCTTTGCCTTCTTCACGTGACCGCGGCTCGTGGAGCCGGCAGCGAGGATCATCGCGACTCAGATCATCAGCGACCTGTTGCGCGCCAAGTTCGTCGACGACGTCGCCACCGAGACGCTCGGCCAGCTCACGCTCGCACGATTCATCGAGCGTGGTGCTGACCCGCCACCTTCGCCGCCTGCGGGCGATCTACCCACGCAGGCGCGACCGGCTGATCGGGTCGCTCTCGCGGCACCTGCCGCAGGCGACCCCGACCGGAGTGCGAGCGCTCAACATGCTGATCGACGATGCCGAGCTCGAACGCCGGCGGGCCGCATGGACACCGCCGGCGCGCAAGGACTACCGCGGCTACCGGCGCCTGTACGAGGAGCACGTGCTGCAGGCGAATGAGGGCTGCGACCTCGACTTCCTGCGCGGTCGCTCCCCGGTCGTCTCCGACGCGCCGCGCCGAAGATCTTCGGTGGGACCTTGACGCCGTTCAAGGGTGGCGCGGCGATCAGGCCGCGCCACCGAGCGGTTCAAGCGACGCTGGCCGGAGCTTGCTCGACACGCTCGCCGCAAGGACCGCCGGGCTGAGCATGTGCAGGCTGGAGTGTCGCGCTCATCAAGATTGACCGACAGGGCAGTCGCTCTATTTGTACAGGCACGAGGCGGTGGACACGCGACTGTGGCATCCGTTTGCGGACATGGGCTCTGTCCGGACCGCGGAGCTGGTGATCGAGCGCGGTGAGGACGTATGGGTCTGGGACCGCGAAGGCCACCGCTACCTCGATGCGACCGCGAGCCTGTGGTACGCGAACGTCGGCCACGGTCGTCAGGAGATCGCTGAGGCCGTTGCTGCGCAGATGGCCCGCATCGAGACGTATTCCGCGTTCGGCGACTTCGCCAACGAGCCGGCGCTCGAGCTCGCCGAGACGCTCGCCGACCTCGCGCCGATGCCGGCGCGAGTGTTCTTCGGGTCAGGCGGAGGTGACGCGATCGACACGGCCGCCAAGATCGCGCGCCGTTACTGGTTCGAGCTCGGCGAGCCCGAGCGAATCGTGCTCGTCAGCCGTACCGCCGGCTATCACGGCACCCACGGATTCGGTACCGCACTCGCCGGCATTCCGGTGAACCGGGAAGGCTTCGGACCACAGGTCGAGACGGTTCAGGTCCCGCACGACTCGCTCGAGGCGATGGAGGCCGAGATCGAGCGCGTTGGTGTCCAGCGGGTTGCGGCGGTATTCGTCGAGCCGGTGATCGGCGCCGGTGGCGTTTTACCCGCCCCTCCCAGGCTATCTCGAGGGTCTCGCCGCGCTGTGCGAGCGGACCGGCGTCCTGCTCGTGGTCGACGCAGTGATCTGCCGGTTCGGCCGGGTGGGGACCTGGTTCGGGATCGAGCGCTGGGACCTCGAGCCGGCGATGATCGTATTTGCAAAGGGGGTCACGAGCGGCTACCTGCCACTTGGGGGCGTGCTCGTCTCCGACCGGGTGGCCGAGCGGTTCTGGCGCGCTCCCGGCGGTCCGGTGCTGCGACACGGCCCCACCTACTCGGCCCATGCGACCTGCTGCGCCGCGGCGTTGGCGAACATCGCGCTGCTGGAGCGCGACGGGCTGCTGGAGCGCGCACGGCAGCTCGAGCAGCCGCTGCTCGATGCGCTGGCACCGCTTGCGGCCCACGAGATCGTGGCCGAGGTGCGCGGCGGCGTCGGACTGCTGGCGGCGGTCGAGCTGACCGGGGAGCTGCTCGAGCAACAGCCCCACGCCATGGCGCGGGTGACCCACCACGCGCGGGATCACGGCGTGCTCGTCCGCCCGCTCGGACGGGCGATCGCGGTCTCGCCGCCGCTGAGCGTGGACGAGCCGCAGTTCGCGTCGATCGCGGAAGCGATCGATCACGGACTCGCCGGCCTCGCCGCGCAGGCCCCAGCCGGCGGATGACCGCCCCCGGGCGCGGCCGCGCGGGTGCTCGACTTCTCGAGGGTGCCGGGCAGGCCTAATTCACCGACGTCAGGTCGCCGACCCTCACTCGCGCTGAAAGGAAGAGGCGCCGGTCAGTCGATCTCGACGTCGAAATCCCACGAGACCAGCGGCCACGGGCCGTCGGGTGCCCAACGCAGGCGTCCGCCGCCCGTGGGCAGTACGTGTGGATGCTCAGTGACACCGTCTGGCCCGGCAAGACCCGTCGGGGTGGGGCACCGCCGTCGAGAGCTGTTACTCGCGGATGGTGAACATGGCCGAGTTCGTCGAGAACCGTGAAGCGGGCGGCCGTGAGCGGGATGGCAGCCGATGCCCGGGCGAACGTCACGGTGAACGTGCACGCGCTCGTAGCGGGAACCGGAAACCGGCCTTCCTCGGGGGCGAGGCGCAAAGCGGGCAAGACGGTCGGTGTGCATCAAGGTCGTTCATCTCCGTTTGCGCGGCTGACGTCCCGAGGACGGAAAGTGTCCAGGTCCGTCCGACGCCGGAAGTGTCGATTTGTG
>CAVZWJ010000009.1:0-1032214 GCA_963778985.1 uncultured Solirubrobacterales bacterium
TGGTCGTCTTCCGAAATACGCGGCGAGTTTGAAGGAGTCATAACTCTGGCGGCGAATCCTGGTGGTGATGGCGCAGACGTCTCCGCACCGGGTGCTCTTGAGTGATGAGCAGCGTCGCGAGCTCGAGCGGCGCGCGGCGGCGTACTCTGGCGGTACCGGGATGTGGTGCGCGCGAAGGCGATCCTGTTGGCGGCCGAGGGGGTCACGAACACGGAGATCGCTGAGCGATTGGCCCAGTCCCGCCAGGCGGTCTCAACGTGGCGAAAACGGTTCTGTGAGGAAGGGCTGCAAGGTCTCGAGGAGAGACCGCGGCCGGGCCGGCCGCGGCGTTTTTCCCCCGGCGCAGGTGGCCGAGGTCAAGGCGTTGGCGTGCGAGCTGCCGGCGGAGCAGGGCGTTCCGCTGTCGCGCTGGTCGGCCGCTGAGCTGGCTGTCGAGGCGGTCAAGCGCGGGATCGTCGCGCAGATCGCGGCCGTCACGATCTGGCGGTGGCTGAGCGAGGACGCGATCCGCCCGTGGAACTACCGCTCTTGGATCTTCCCGCGCGACCCCAACTTCGCGCAGAAGGCCGGCCGGATCCTCGACCTGTACGAGGGTCGCTGGGAGGGAGAACTGCTGGGGCCCGGTGACTTCGGCGGTCTGCTGCGACGAGAAGCCGTCGATCCAAGCCCGCGCGCGCAAGCATCCCAGCCAGCCCGCGAAGCCCGGCGGCGACGGGCAGCTGGTCGAGCACGAGTACGAACGCAAGGGCGCGCTCTGCTACCTCGCCGCCTGGGACGTCCGCCGCGCCCGGTTGTTCGATCGCTGCGCCCCGAAGGACGGCATCACACCGTTCGATGAGCTGATCGAGCAGTTCATGACCGAGGAGCCCTACAGCAACGCCCAACGCGTGTTCGTCGTTGTCGACAACGGCTCAGCGCACCGTGGCCAGCGCTCGATCGACCGCCTCCAGGGCGCCTGGCCGAACCTGCGTCTCGTGCACACCCCGGTGCACGCCAGTTGGGTCAACCAGGCCGAGATCTACTTCTCGGTCGCGCAGCGCAAAGTGCTGACTCCCAACCACTTCACCGACCTCGACACGCTCGAGCAGACACTGCTCGCGTTCGGGCGCCACTACGAACAGATCGCCCAGCCATTCGAGTGGAAGTTCACCCGCAAGGACCTCAACCAGCTCCTCGAACGCCTCGACCAACCAAAACCCCAACTCCAGATCGCCGCGTGACCCACCGATCCGTCAACGTACTTGGGACGACGACCACTTAGCCGCCGAAATCGAAATCGCTACGTGGGCCACCAAGACCGCGTTGGTGGCGGGAATCAAGTTCGATCCAGCGACACTCCAGACTTTCTACGACCACCTCTACAAACACCGCCAGCCGCACCCCGGATCGCGTATCTGGCTCGCGACCTGCAGCGAGCGATACATCACTTGCATCGACCACCGACCGCTACGCATTGCCGAAGCCGACGTACTGCCAGACACGCACAACGGCCACGCGAGTCTGCTCGCCCTCGGCCATCTCTGCCTCTACGTCTTCGCGCGAGATACGGGGGACCCGCCAACCAAGGACTTCCCCGGCGTTTCCAGCCGAGCGTTCGCGCCAATCTGGCCCGTCCAGGGATCCGTCCGATGGCCCAATCCCGAGCGGCTGGTGCTCGACGAACGCGCCCTCGACGACTTCGCCGACTCCGTCGGCACGATCACGCCGTAGCTCGACCTCGCAGCCGTGCAGGGTTCGCCCACGACTACCCTCGATGGCGTGGCACGGAAAGCCGACAAGCCGAAACCAGAGGATCCGTGCCCGGCCTCTGGCCGCCGTCGTTGCGGGAACGCGCGGAGGTCCGGCAGAGGCGCTGAGGGGCGTCCGGTTAACCGTGTAGGCGGGTGGTGGGTAGGTTAACGGTTACTCCGAGAGTGTCAAAGTGTGACTGTCAGTTTGCATCCGGGACGCGGTCACCGAAGTGGATCTTGAACGCCAGCAGCGCGACCGTCCAGTTCCGACATCGCGTCCACTGCGGGACCGCGTTCTGGAGCGCGAGGTAGACGAGCTTGCGGGCGGCGTCCTCGGTCGGGAAGCTGCCCTTCGTCTTGATCGCCTTGCGCAGCTGGCGGTTGAGCGCCTCGATCGCGTTCGTCGTGTAGATCACGCGGCGGACCTCGTCGGGGAACGCGAGGAACGGGATCACGTGCTCCCACGCGTTCAGCCAGCCCTGGGTGATGACCGGGAACCGGGCTCCCCACTTCTCATCGAACGCCTCGAGCTCGGCGTGGGCCTGGTCGGCGTCCTTGGCGGTGTAGATCGGCTTCAGGTCCCGGGCGACCTGCTCGCGCTCCCGCCGCGGAACGTACTTGAGGCTGTTTCGGATCAGGTGCACGATGCAGGTCTGCACTGTCGTCTTCGGGAAGATCGCTTCGATCGCGTCGGGGAACCCGGTCAGGCCGTCGACACAAGCGATCAGGATGTCCCGGACGCCGCGGGTCTTCAGGTCGTTGAGCACCTGCATCCAGAACTTGGCGCCCTCGGTCTCCTGGAACCACATGCCCAGGACGTCCCGGTCGCCGTCGAGGGTGACGCCGAGCGCGAGGTACAGCGCGCGGCGCTGGACTGTGCCGCCGTCGCGGATCTTCAGGACCATGCAGTCGAGGAACACGATCGGGTAGATGTCCTCAAGCGGCCGCTTGGCCCAGTCGCGCACGTCGTCCATCACACCATCGGTCACGCGGCTGATGAGGTCGCGGCCGACGCTCACGCGATAGATTTCCTCGAGGTGCGCGGAGATATCGCGCGTGGACAGCCCGCGGCTGTAGAGCGCGAGGATCTTGTCGTCGAACCCCTCAAAGCGGCGCTGGCGCTTGCGGACGATCTTCGGCTCAAAGCTCCCGTCACGATCACGCGGTCCGTCGATCTGGACCTCCCCGTGCTCGGTGATCAACGTCTTCGGCGAGGTCCCGTTGCGCTGGTTGACAGCGCCACCCGGCGGCTCCTGATGCGGCTCGTAGCCGACGTGATCGGTCAGCTCGACCTCCATCGCCCGCTCCACCAGCCGCTTGGTCAGCTCGGCCAACAGCCCGCCGGGCCCGGCGATCTCCTGCTCGGTCGACGCGCCGGCGAGCAGCTCATCGATCATCTCGTCGCTGATCCGCCTGTCGGACGGCATCCCGAGAGATTGACGGACCCGGCGGCGGCCAGCCGCCAGGTCAACCGCCTCATCAACCAGCTCTCGGGGGAGCGCCGGGGGGTGTCCGGCCGGCGCGCCGCGCCGAGGTTGCCCAGCGCCAAGCCCAGCTCGCTCCCGCTCGCTGGTCTCGTCGCCGGTCAACCCCGGCGCGATCCCAGCCCCCAGGGCCGCACGCTCCCGATCGCGGTCCAGCCCGGTCGTGGTCCTGCGCTGCTGCGTCCTGCTTCTCGTAGTCGTAGGCATGGCGATCTCTTTCGCTCAGGCCTACACAGTTCCTAGGACAATCCCGAGGCGCTGATGGGCGCCGTTGCGGACGGCGAGATCACTTGGTTCGTCTCATCCTCGATCCTCATGCACGAAAGCGCTCGAACGTACGCGTGCGCCCTCGAGTGTGCATGGCACATACGAGCAGGCCTATCCCACCGGCGACGAGCCGCACGGAGCAATGCGTGTTGCACTCAGCCCCGGGCACACGCGCTTCGGCGATCGCGTATGTGGCAAGGAACAAGGCGGCGGCGGCTGCATGATCGAGATGTCGCCTAGGCGATAGCGCGGGCCGTCGTACCGCTGGCGATCGGATTCGTGGCGTTGCGATCGTCCCTCCGCGAACACCTGCAGGACGAAAGGAGGCGTCCGGCTCCGCGCGACAGCGGGGCGTGCCGGCGCTGCTGGATCGCACCACACCGACAGCGAGCCGATCTCGGGGCTGGTGAGCGCAATGGGTCGCGATGCAGCAGTCGACCGGCTCGGTCAGGCCGGTTGCGCGCTGCGCCTGGGCGCGGCGCTGGGGTGGGCCGATCGTGTTGACAGCCGCGCGGGTACCTGCGAGGGTCGGGGTGACTGTGGCGAGTGCGATCCCTGTGGATGCGATCGCCTTCGAGGCTCGGGGGCGGGAGGGTGTGGGCTCTCGGCGGCCGGAGCGAGGTCGTGTGGGGGTGCTGGTCGCTGCGGCGTTGTTGGCCGGGGTGGCGCTGGTCGCGAGGGCCCGTTCGCGGGCTCGCGGCGGTGTGCATCGCCTGCGCGTGTTGTGCGGCTTGGCGCCGCTTGCCTGTGGCGTGCTGTTGATGTTGGCTTTGTTGCCGCCGGAGGCGTTGGCATCAACAAGCTCGGCGACCGGCGTCGAGGCGTCGCTGCCCGCAAACGCCCGCACAAACCCGAACGTCATCGTCGGCTCGGTGTCGTGCGCCTCGGCGGGGAACTGCACCGCCGTCGGCGGCTACGAGGACAGCTCGGGCTCACAGGGGCTGATGTTGACCGAGACGTCGGGCACGTGGGCGACCGGCGTCGAGGCGGCGCTGCCCGCGAACGCCCGCACAAACCCGGGCATTGAAGGGCTTGCGGTGTCGTGCGCCTCGGCGGGGAACTGCACCGCCGTCGGCAGCTACTTCGACAGCTCGCGCCACCTCCACGGTCTGCTGTTGAGCGAGACGTCGGGCACGTGGGCGACCGGCGTCGAGCCGTCGCTGCCCGCAAACGCCGGCACGAACCCGTCCGCCTCCGTCTACCGGGTGTCGTGCGCCTCGGCGGGGAACTGCACCGCCGTCGGCGGATACACCGACAGCTCGGGCCACTCACGGGCGCTGCTTTTGACCGAGACGTCGGGCACGTGGGCGACCGGCGTCGAGGCGGCGCTGCCCGCAAACGCCAACACGAGCCCGGACGTCTCGCTCGACTCGGTGTCGTGCGCCTCGGCGGGGAACTGCACCGCCGTCGGCAACTACAACGACAGCTCGGACAACTCCACCCTCCAGAACCAGGGGCTGCTGTTGACCGAGACGTCGGGCACGTGGGCGACCGGCGTCGACGCGTCGCTGCCCGCAGGCGCCGGCACGGCCCTGTACGTCAACGTCCAGGACGTGTCGTGCGCCTCGGCGGGGAACTGCACCGCCGTAGGCGGCTACCAGGACAGCTCGTTAAGCACGCACGGTCTAGTGTGGACCGAGACCTCGGGCACGTGGGCGGCCGGCGTCGAGGCATCGCTGCCCGCAAACGCCAACCACACGCACGCCGGACTCGCAGACGTATCGTGCGCCTCGGCGGGGAACTGCACCGCCGTCGGCAGCTACCAGGACAGCTCGGGCCACTCCCAGGGGCTGGTGTTGACCGAGACGTCGGGCACGTGGGCGACCGGCGTCGAGGCGTCGCTGCCCGCAAACGCCGGCACAAACCCGAACGCAGGCCCCGGCTCGGTGTCGTGCGCCTCGGCGGGGAACTGCACCGCCGTCGGCAGCTATGAGGACAGCTCGGGCCACCAACAGGGGCTGGTTTTGACCGAGACGTCGGGCACGTGGGCGACCGGCGTCGAGGCGTCGCTGCCCGCGAACGCCAGCACGACTCCAGCCGGTCTTGCTTCGGTGTCATCGGTGTCGTGCGCCTCAGCGGGAACCTGCACCGCCGTCGGCGAATATGAGGACAGCTCGGGCCACGAACAGGGGCTGCTCCTTGGAGGCTCCACCGTGTCGGTCAGCGCGCTCGCGCTGATCGGGCGCCCGACCTCCAACGATGCGGCCGTTACCGACAAGCTGATCTGCGCGCCTTCGGCGCTCCGACCTTGCCAGGCGACCGAGACGCTGACCACGACCGAGACGACCCAGGGCGGCCGGCCCGTCGCGCTCAGCGCGAGCATCAGGCGCAAGTCCCGGAAGGTCATCGTCGCGACGAAGACGGTGATGATTCACCCCGGCCGGACGGTGACCGTCACGGTCAAGCTCGACCCCACCGGCCGCAAGCTGCTAGCGCGATTCGGCAAGCTCCCCGTGACCCTGAAGATCACGCTGCTGCAAAACGGCAGGCACCTCACCATCGCGAACACGAAGCTGACCGTCAAACCGAAAAAGAAGTAGATGTGCTGGGTTTGGTAGCTAGCGTGGGTGCGAACGCGAAGGCCCGTTCGCGGGCTCGCGGCGGTGTGCATCGCGTCCGCGTGTTGTGCGGCTTGGCGCCGCTTGCTTGTGGCGTGCTGTTGATGTTGGCTGCGTTGCCGCCGGAGGCGTTGGCATCAACGAACTCGGCGACCGGCGTCGAGGCGTCGCTGCCCGCAAACGCCGGCACGAACCCGAACGCAGGCCTCGGCCCGGTGTCGTGCGCCTCGGCGGGGAACTGCACCGCCGTCGGCGGCTACGAGGACAGCTCGGGCCACCGACAGGGGCTGCTGTTGACCGAGACGTCGGGCACGTGGGCGACCGGCGTCGAGGCGGCGCTGCCCGCAAACGCCGGCACAAACCCGGAGGTCTCCCTCACGCTGTCGTGCAGCTCGGCGGGGAACTGCACCGCCGTCGGCGGCTACTTCGTCAGCTATGGCGACTTCCAGGGGCTGCTGTTGACCGAGACGTCGGGCAGGTGGGCGGCCGGCGTCGAGCCGTCGCTGCCCGCAAACGCCAACACGGGCTCGGTCACCTCTCTCCAGTCGGTGTCGTGCGCCTCGTCGGGGAACTGCACCGCCGTCGGCAGCTACACCGACAGCTCGGGCCACTTACAGGGGCTGCTGTTGACCGAGACGTCGGGCACGTGGGCGACCGGCGTCGAGCCGCCGCTGCCCGCAAACGCCAACGCAAACCCGAACGCCGTCCTCGGCTCGGTGTCGTGTGCCTCGGCGGGGAACTGCACCGCCGTCGGCAACTACAACGACAGCTACGACAGGTCCACCGTCCAGGACCAGGGGCTGTTGTTGAGCCAGACATCGGGCACGTGGGCGACCGGCGTCGACGCGTCGCTGCCCGCAGGCGCCGGCACGGCCCAGTACGTCTACCCCTACTCGGTGTCGTGCGCCTCGGCGGGGAACTGCACCGCCGTCGGCTTCTACGAGGACAGCTCGTTCAACGACCAATCTTCGCTTTGGACCGAGACCTCGGGCACGTGGGCGGCCGGCGTCGAGCCGTCGCTGCCCGCAGGCGCGTGCGCCTCGACGTCGGCGGGGAATGGCTGCGGCGCCCCCGGCGACTCCGTCGGACTTGGCCCGGTGTCGTGCGCCTCGGCGGGGAACTGCACCGACGTCGGCTACTACACCGACAGCTCGGGCCACCGTCAGGGGCTGTTGTTGAGCGAGACGTCGGGCACGTGGGCGGCCGGCGTCGAGGCCTCCCTGCCCGCAAACGCCCGCACAAACCCGAACGCCTCCCTCGAACGGGTGTCGTGCGCCTCGGCGGGGAACTGCACCGCCGTCGGCGGATACACCGACAGCTCGGGCCACCGTCAGGGGCTGTTGTTGAGCGAGACGTCGGGCACGTGGGCGGCCGGCGTCGAGGCGTCGCTGCCCGCAAACGCCCGCACAAACCCGAACGCCTCCCTCAGCTCGGTGTCGTGTGCCGCGTCGGGGAACTGCACCGCCGTCGGCGAATATGAGGACAGCTCGGGCCACGAACAGGGGCTGCTCCTTGGAGGCTCCACCGTGTCGGTCAGCGCGCTCGCGCTGATCGGGCGCCCGACCTCCAACGATGCGGCCGTTACCGACAAGCTGATCTGCGCGCCTTCGGCGCTCCGACCTTGCCAGGCGACCGAGACGCTGACCACGACCGAGACGACCCAGGGCGGCCGGCCCGTCGCGCTCAGCGCGAGCATCAGGCGCAAGTCCCGGAAGGTCATCGTCGCGACGAAGACGGTGATGATTCACCCCGGCCGGACGGTGACCGTCACGGTCAAGCTCAACCCCACCGGCCGCAAGCTGCTAGCGCGATTCGGCAAGCTCCCCGTGACCCTGAAGATCACGCTGCTGCAAAACGGCAGGCACCTCACCATCGCGAACACGAAGCTGACCGTCAAGCGGAAAAAGAAGTAGACAAACACAGCGGTCAAGCCAGCGCCGCCAAGTGGAGCGCTCCGGTTGGGCGTGGGCGTAGTTCTCGTCGCGCGTGAGCAGCACCAGAACAGGCAGGCGAGCCGCGCGACGATTGCATTCCTCCAGAGCGATCGTCCCGACGGGCCGCGAGCCGCGAGCCTATGGCGACGCCGCGCTCATCCGGTGCGGCGAGTGGTTCGCGGTGAAGGCGATTGCTGCGCCGCGCGGGCGCTGGCCGCGGTGGATGCCCGGTTCACGCTCGACCGCGCGCTGACGGCGTCGCGGAAATGCCGAAACGGCTTGGTCCAGCGCGAAGATCGGGGTCGTACACCCGCGTCCAGAGGAGGACGTCATGGAACCTGTGCCGTTGCTGGATTGCGCCGGACGGCGCCGCTCGCCCGCGACCCTGTCCAGCTTTCACCAAGGGCGCACGCCCCGCAACAAGGGCCGCCGCTACCCGCCGGACCCGCCCAGCGTCGAGGAGATCATCGCCGTGATGCGCGCCTGCGGCAGCCGTCCTGAGGGCGTGCGGCTGCGAGCCGTCATCGTCGTACTCTGGCGCGCCGGCCTGCGGATCAGCGAAGCGCTCGCGCTGACCAAACGCGATCTGGACCGCCGGCGCGGCGCCGTGCTGGTCCGGCACGGGAAGGGCGGCAAGCGCCGCGAGGTCGGGATGGACCGCTGGGGCTGGGAGCAGCTTGACCCATGGCTCGAGCTCCGTGCGAGCCTGCCTGTCGGCGCGCTGTTCTGCGTGGTGCGCGGACCGACTCGCGGGCGACCGTGTGGGCCGGCTGGGATTCGCGCCGAGCTGCACCGCGCTGCCGCGGCGGCCGAGGTCCGGCGACGGTTCGCGCCGCACCAGCTCCGGCACGCGCACGCGGTCGAGATGTCCCGTGAGGGCATTCCGCTGCTAGTGATCCAGCGCCAGCTCGGGCACGCCGACCTCGCGGTCACCAGCACGTATCTGCGCGGGATCGACAACTCAGAGATCATCCACGCGGTCTACGAACGCTCCGTCCCGATGATCCCGGCGAGCCCCCGGCCGACACCGATTGGCTGACGGTCTCCAGCATCCAAGCACCAAGGCGAGCCCGGCCCTCGGCCGGGCTCGCCCCCTCTTGTGCTCAGCACCAGTTGCCGGGACGGAGATCGCGAGCCAACTCGCCGCTCTCGATCGCGGCGACTACGTTATGCGCGCCATCGCCTTCGGTCAGAATCGCTCGTCCGGCCGCGTGAGCCCGTCGTCGCCGTTGTAATCATGCGCCGCGTACCGCCAAGGTGACAAAGGAATCGTCCGGCGCCGCGGTATTCCACGTGGTCGGCCACTCGACTAGCGCTCCGCTGGAGGTCCGTCGCGCCGGCGCCTCGGAGCACGAACAAGCTGCGGTTCAGGTGTACGGGATCCTCCGACGCGCAGCTCGTCTGGAGCATGTCGGCCAACCCGTTGGCGCGCGTGGAGAAGCAGCCCAGACGGCCGCGACCGTACTGAAGCCGGGCGCTTATCGAACGGTGACGGTCAGCTTGTAGGTGCTCGTCGCCGGCTGGTTTGGATACGACGGAGTGAAGTCACCGAAGGTCACGGACGTCTTGCCTTGGCCCACACGGCTTGGTAGGTCCAGATCTGCGTGCCCGTTTCCATGGTGCCAGAGCCGAAGCCGCGCCAGTGGAGCTTCAGGACCTTCTTCGCGGGCATGTGGGTCACCTGCCAGAGATATACGAGCTGGTCTTGCGTTGGAAAGATGAACTCGACCTTGATCCGGTCGCATCGGTGGACCCGAACCGACGCGGGCCTGTTCAGATTCGCGTTGCTGTCCGTGGCATGCACCACGACGGCCCGGCACGACGATTTTGCCCCGGCCGATCCCGGAATCGCTCCAACGACCATCCACGCGCAAACAGCCGCGAGGAATGTGCTTAACCAGCGAGCAGGTACCCGAGCACCCAAACATGACTCCATACGCCCCATCTCCTAACGTCGTGACGACGTTGGTCAGACGCCACCGTTCAGACGCATTGTCGATGGAGGACGACGATCCCGCCCCAGGGAGCGACCCCAGAGATTGCTCACCATCCGAACGGAGTCGGACGACATCGGACGAAGTACGGCAGACCCGGGCGATCGCTTTGATCGCCTGAGCGCCCCAAAGCCCGCGATCGTCTTGGCGACGTTCGGGCACCTAAATCGGTGTGAGGCCAAACTCGACGGAGTTGTTCTCATGGCTGTGCCGAGCGCAGCCGCCAAGCCTTGAATTCGCGAGTACGGAGCGCGTTCGTTGGGGTCGGGGACCTGTCCAAAGGCGCCGCTGGGTCTGTCTCGCGCCGCGAACCAGCAGCCGGTCCGGGATTTCGCGAGGCGGCCGGCGCGCATTTGAACCGCATCCCCACAGCCACGCGAGGCCGTTAGAGTCGCGCCGTGAGGCCATCTCGGGCAAGACCAACATCGTGGATCACCCGCAGCGCGGCGATCGCCGCGACACTTCTGCTGATTTCCGGCTGCGGAGGCAGCTCCTCCACCAGCTCATCCTCGAGCCCGCCAGCCAGTTCGTCATCGACCAGCCAGACGAGCGAGACCAGTCAGAGCGCCGGTCAGTTCAAAGCGGCCATCGCGCTCGTATTGAACGAGTTCAAGAGCGCATCGCAGGCGACGGGAGCTGCGCTTCAGCAGGCGAGTTCCCAAAACGATGCGCAGGTGACCGCGGCGTTCCAGCAGCTGGCGGCAAAGTGGACGTCCGCGCTCGGGAAGCTCGAGACCCTCCAGCCTCCGCCGCAGTTCACGGCTGCCTACAACCGATTGAAGAGCGGCGTAAGCAGAGTCACCGCGGACCTGGCGGCGATTGTCTCGGCAGCGCAGAGCCACAACGCCACCGCGGCCAAGGACGCCACGACCAAGCTCGTCAATGACATCGTGAGCGCGAAGGCGACGAGCACGGCACTCAGCAACGGGACCTCGTAGGCGCACAAAGGTTCGTTCGCCTTCGGGGAGAACGTGTGCAGCGGCGTCACAGACCGGATCCCCGCAGGACGCAAGACCTTCGTTCGATGCGGGCTCGTGTGCACTCGATGGATCGCGCGACCTGGCGTGCGCGGAAACCCGGCACACCTCCTGACGAGCGCTTTCATGATTCGGGCGCTCCAAACCCGGACGAGTGGTTTGGCGAGAGGCCGTCGGAAAATGCGCAACGAGGAGAAAGCTGGCCTTGCGTGCGGCGTCGGTGGAGCGCTAACTCTGGGGGCGCGTGGGTGTCGGTGCCCCGTGTCAGGCCGGGGTGGCGATCCAGTGGCTGTGGAGTTTCAGCAGGTTGTGGGTCGCTGTGATGAGTCGCCACTCTGACCGGGCGGCCGATCTGCCTCTTCGCATGAACCGGTCGATGTGCCGGTTGTATTTGATCTGCCCGAATACCGGCTCGATCGTGATCTTCCGCTGGGCGTAGAGCTTGCGGCCGCGATCGGTGCTCAGCTTGTCGCGCATCTGCTGGTAGACGCCTTCTTCCCAGCCGCGGCGTTTGCCCTCGCGCATGTTCCCGTCCGGCGGGACGAGCACCTCGATCCCCTGCTGCTCGATGCTCTGCATCTGCGGGTGATGCCAGAAGCCGGCGTCAGCCAGCACCACTTCCGGGGTCTCGCTCACGCCTTGCTCGGCGAGCTGGCGCCTCGTGGCTTCGAACATCGGCGCGAGCTGTCCGAAGTCCGGGGCGGCGTTCGTGATCTCCGCCGCCAGGATCACCTGCTGGTCGTTGACGGTGGCTTGCGCGTTGTAGGCCTGCCGGGGCGGGGTGCCCTGGGTGCGCATCACCCTGGAGTCGGGATCGGACAGGTTGATCACTCCTTCCGGTAGCTCCGGCGCCGTGAACGGTTTGCTGTTGCCCTTCAGCACCCGACCCTTCGTATCCCGCGCCGCTCTGCGCCAACGCTCATAGGTCTCGACCGCGGCCAGGTCCACCCGATGGTTCTCCTCGAGCCGCTCAAGCGCTTCGATCAACCGGTCATCGCGATCACGAGCGACGGGCGCGGCTTGGCGTGTGCGGAAGGCTTCCAGCTCGCGCCGCGCGACCCGGAGCCACTCGATCCGGCCGCCGCGCCGCAGCACCGGACGGCTCATGACCGCCGCCTCCAGATCGATCACCGGCTCCTCGCTCTCCGGCTTGGGCTCCTCACCAGCCGGACGCTGTTTGCGGTCAGCCAGGCGACGCTTCGCGTCCGCCAATGCCTGGCGGCGGGTCTCTGGGTCGCGGAGCGCCTCGGGCAACTCATCCCCACGATCGTCGCCGTAGAGCTCGTCCTCACGGCGGTCGGTCTCCTCGGCTTCACGCAGGATATCTCTGACCAGCCCGCGATAGCTGCGGTTCTGATCCATCGACGCGTTCGCCTTGATCTTCGTCCCATCGATCGTGATCACCCCGACCGACACCAGGCCCGCCTCCCGACACAAACCCAGGACCTCGTCAAACAGCCCGGCGATCTCCGCTTCATGGCGCCGGCGGAACTCCGCGATCGTGGAGTGATCCGGGCAGCGCATCCCGGTGATCACCTTGAACGCCACGTCCTCCCAACACGCCCGCTCGATCGCCCGCGAGGACCGAACCCCGCGCGCGTACGCGTAGAGCAACAACGCCACCATCACCGCCGGATCGAACGGCGCGCGCCCCGCCGCACCCAGCCGATACCGCTCAGCGAAGCAGCCGAGATCCATCTGATCGACACCATCGAGCACCGTCCAGACCAGATGATCCTCAGGCAGCCACTCGACCAACGACGGCGGCATCAACAACAACTGACCACGGTCCACCCCAGCGAATTCTCGAGCCATGCCAGAAGTGTCTTAAACCCGGCAGACAGCACCGATATTCCGACAGCCTCGCGACGCAGCGCCGGTCCGGCGCCGGCGACGCCGACGAGTCCTCTCCCGCGGATGCGATCGCGAGCTCGTTGGCCTGTCGTATGAGTCCTCAGTCGCCAAGGCGCATTTCGAGACTCTGGTCCCTCGCGGCGAGATGCTTTTGCCGTTCCAAAAGCAGGTCCCGGCTGAGGGAGGTGGCGTCCGGCACCGCGGTCCCGAGTGGAATCGCGGTCGATTTCTTTACTTTGTACGCGTACTTTGTATAGTTATGCGCCGTGCCACGACCGGCCCGCATATCTCGAACTGACGTGCTGGATGCCACGCTGACGATCGCCGACGAGCGGGGATTGCCCGGAGTGACGATGCGTGCCGTCGGAGAGCGGCTCGACGTAAGCCCGATGGCGCTCTACCGCCACGTTCGCGATAAGGACGACCTGCTCGACGGCCTCGTGGAGCGACTGCTCGCCGAGATCCCGTTGCCGGATGGCAATCTGCCGGGGGAGGCACGGTTGCACGCCATGGCAACCAGCATGCGTGAAGCGGCCGTCCGTCACCCTGGTTCCTTCCCCTTGCTCTTGGGTCGGCCGGTCGCGACCGAGGCGGCGCTCGGGGTGCGCGAGGCTGCCTACGCGGCGCTGCGGGATGCCGGCGTGCCGGCGTTGCTCGTGCCGAGAATCGAGCGGCTGCTGAGCACGTTCGTGATCGGCTTCGCGGCCTCCGAGGCAGGCGGTCGATTTTCCGCCCATGACCAAGCCGTACGTGACGGAGACTTCGAATGGGGCTGGCAGCAGATGCTGGCGCGCGCTACGAGCCCGGCCGGCCGGGTCGTGGCGGCTGAGGGCTGAGCGGTGAGCACTGGTGCGTGTCAGCTCGAGTCGCCGCGGTTGACGGGTATCGCTTCCGTGGCACGGCAGCGGACCTCGGCGGCCAACACGTTTCTGATCGGCCTGGCAGGGGTCGCGGTGCTGGTGGCAGTGACGGCGCCGTTCATGTCTCGATACGGCTGGGACCGGGACGAGCTGTATTTCCTGTCCGCCGCTCATCACCTCTCCTTCGGCTACGTCGACTTTCCTCCCCTGATCGCCCTCGCCGGCTGGATCGTCGATCAGCTCGCGCCGAACTCGCTGATCGCGCTGCGTGCGGTCAGTCTGGCTGCGGGAGCGGCGAGTGTGGTGCTCGTGGCGTTCACCGTCCGCGAGCTGGGAGGCGGCGAGCGAGCGCAATGGATCGGTGTCGGCGGCTGGGTGCTGACGCCCTACATCCTCGGGTCGGCCAGCATCTTTCACCCAACCTGGCTCGACGCGCTGGCCTGGACCTCGTTCCTGTACGTCGCTGTGCGCCTGCTGGTACGGCGTGAGCCGCGGCTCTGGCTGCTCCTCGGCCTGATCGCGGGCGTCGGCCTCGAGGCCAAGTACACGATCGGGTTCCTGATCGCCGCGTTCGCTGTCGCGCTCGTGCTCACCAGGGAGCGCCGTCAGCTGGCGAGCCGGTGGCCGTGGCTGGGGCTGGCGATCGCGGTTGCGCTTCTGGCGCCGAACCTGATCTGGCAGGCGCAGCACGGGTGGCCGAGTGTCCACTTCTTCTCAAGCCAGAACGCGGCGACCGCGGCCGGCACCTCGCGCCCTGACTACCTCGCCGAGCAGCTTCTCTTCCTCGGATCGACAGCCGTCCTCGCGGTCGCGGGGGTGGTCTGGCTGTGGCGACGCGGCCTGCGGACGCTCGCGCTCATCCCGATCCTCGTCACCGTCATCTTCCTCGTCGAGAAGGGACGCAGCTACTACCCCCTGCCGGCTGACGGCCTGGCCGTGGCCGCCGGAGCGATCGCGACCGACCGTTGGCTGCGCACCCGCCGACGGCTGGCGCTGCTCGGCGCCGCGATCGCGCTGCAGGGCGCCGTGGTTGCACTCGCCGGGCCGATCGTGGTGCCCTTCTACTCGACCCATCAGTTGGTCAGCTCCAGCATCTGGAAGATCGGCTACTTCAAAGATGAGATCGGCTGGCACGAAATGACCACCCAGGTCGAACGAGCCTGGGCGGGACTGTCACCGACAGAACGCGCCGGCGCCATGATCCTCGCCAGCAACTATGGCGAGGCCTCGGCATTGCAGTTCTACGGCCGTGGCCTGCCGCCGATCCTCAGCGGACACCTCAGCTGGCAATACTGGCGCCCGGAGCGACTGCCGCAGCGCTTCGTCCTGACCGTCGGCTATCGCGCGCCGGAGCTGCAGCCCATCTGCCGCTCATGGCGGCCGTTGGCGCACATCGAGAACCGCTGGGCCCTCGCCAACGAGGAACGAGGCCGACTCATTGCAGCCTGCACCCTCAAACAGCCGCTCGGCTCAGACTGGAACCGGCTGATCGCCACCGACCGACTCTGATCATCCGACACCGCAGACGTGCATGGGAGCACCAGCAGTGGCATGGCTCAAGTCACTTGCGGGGACCGCGGCGCAATGCAAAGTCCTCCGGCCAGATGTTGGGAATCGCGAGCGTCGGATCGGAATACGGCTTGGTCGCGCTGGCGAGAACGGAATCGGCGCTGCGCCACGGGGCCCGATGCCCGCAAGCAGGGCTCATGATCGAGACGGCCGCCCTCCTCACACTCGCCAAGTCCAGGTCGACCGCCCACAACCAGGACTGAGGTACCGACGAATGCCCCCGAATCCGCGCAAGGCAGGTGCGCCACGCTGGCCGCCGAGATGCCCGTCGTGACATGGAGGCAGGTCCGACTCTTGTCGGCAGCGCTAGGACGGTCGCCGTGCCTGCTGCTCTCCCAGCAAGGCGCGACTAGCCGAAACTGCCCGTCCTCGTCCTAGACGCTATGCGCGGCTTGTTGGCTCGAGCGGTGCCAACAAGACGACGCTCTCGCTTGCCGTTGGTTCCGAGCGTTCGCGGTGGCGTGGGATAAGCGTCAGCGCGAGATCCGGATGAGACGCTCGCCACCGATGAGTTTTCGAGGTCGGCGGAGTCCATAGGACGTGTCATCCAATCTCTGAAAGAGCAGCGCATGGCCTCACTGATTCTGAAAATGTCGATTTCGCTCGACGGCTACATCGCACCCGCCGACGGGAGCAGCGGCTGGGAGGCTGCCGGGCGCTCCGACGACGGCGCACGCTTCGTGTAGCTGGAATTCTCGCTCCGGTGGCCGGAAGGTAACCACGGGGTTTCTGATCAAAGCCGCGCGCTATGGCGTGGCCGAGATAGAGATTGCGTATGCGTGAGTGGCGAGCGGCTATGCAACGCGCTCGCTCTTGTGCTCCCAAAGCTGCGCCGTCTGATGAGCAGGACTCCGCTGTAGTGGTGTATTGGGGGCGACCGCTATGGCGACTGCGGAGTTGTCCGCTCCAAATCACCGCACGCCGTCCCCCGGTGTTGAGGGGTCGTCGACGTTCAGCGACTGCTAGCGTAACTCGCGAGCCAAGTTGAGTCGAATGCCGCGGTCAAATCCGCGGGCGATTCGGAGGCTGGTCAGATCCGGGGGCCCATCAATGGACGGCGCAGGACATTGGACCAGGAATGATGTCCGTACTCGCGTGATGCACACGAGGCCGAGCTGAATGTCGGGGATGGCGATGCGCCTGGTAGTCCCATCACGCTGCGGCGCCGTTCGAGGTCGCGTCGGGCTAGTGGCGCTGGCCACGGGAGCGTGCCTGGGGATCTTTGGCTCTGCCGTCGGCGTCGCTCGCGAGAGATCGCTCGCGTTGGCTGCGCCCGGTGGTGAGTCACCAAGCGTTGCACTCGCCCGAAACGGCAGTGCCGTCTTGCTTTGGCAGACTCATGTTCTCCTTGGAACGAACGCGGCTCGCGGGAGTGTCTGGACGGCAACGTTACGGCGCGGCGCCAACCGTTGGGGTCCAGCCAGGCTCGTTTACCGACCGAACAACGCCTCGAGGCCCAACGGCGCGTCAGCGATGGTCGACGCAGATGGGTCCGTCGTCGCGCTCTGGACGATGCGCACAGCCCAGGCTGGCAGCCTGTGGGCGACAGTGAAGCCGGCGGGCGCGTCGACGTTTCCCCGGCCGGTCGAGCTCGTGCGGGGTGGAGGCGGCCACGACGTGGAGTCTGCACAAGCTGTCGTTGACGGCTCCGGCCAGGTGAACATCGTCTTCTACGATCAAGACCCAAATGGCGCGCAGCCGTACGTTCTCACGCGTCCGAGCGCGCGCCTGACCTGGACGGATCCGACGCCGTTCGGGTCGGGCGCCGCTCAGGACATCAGTCCAGTCGTCACACCGTCGGGCGAGGCGTTCGTCATTTCTGACAATGCTGGTGACTACGTCGCGGTTCCCCATCTCCGCGGCGGGGCGTGGGGAGCCCCGGAGCCGATCTGGAGCTTCCCGACAGCCGGGGTGCTGTACAGCCCACAGGATCCCGTTGGCCAAGCCAGTGGTACCGGCACAGTTGATGCGACCTGGGGGATCTTTGACGGCTCCACGGGAGAATGGCAACTGATGTCCGCAGTGCGGGACCCCAGGACGGGGTGGCAGACTCCAGAAGTTCTCGACAGCGCCAGCGATCCCAACTTCAATTACATCTATCGGACGGCCGCAGATAATACCGGCCACTTCACAGTCGTGACACCAAGCCCTTCGGGCGATCTCAAGGCCTACACTAGCGACAGTACGGGAACGAGCTGGACGACGAGCGTGGTGGCCCCGGGCATCACGCCTGAAGATTGGTTCAACGTCGTCTCAGATCGACGCGGCGACACCGCCGTCCTGTTCGAACGGGCGAAGCTAACCGCCGGCATCTCACCGCTCTTCATCACGATCCGCCGACACGACTCGACACAATGGTCCAAGCCGCAGCTACTGTCCCGTCGAGCCTACCGCTCCAGCACCGACCCCGGATTCACTACGGCCGGGCTCCCATTCACAGTGGACAACGACCCCGCGGTGGCTGTCACACAAAGCAACATTCTCGTCATCTGGAGTGACGAGACGGGAGCTACCGCCCAGCGGTTGCGTTCCTTGAGCCTCCCGTGGTAACCCCGAGCCGCGCATGAGATCCGCACCTCGGGTCTACTAGTCGGGACGGCTTCGGAACGTGTCTGACTTGTGGACCGCCCGTAACTAGATCCGCCGTCTGATCGGCAGCAGCGATCCGTGGCCTGCCGTCCGCAGGCGTGATCGTGCCTTGGCGAGCATCGGAGGCGGGCGCCGCGGCGTGAGCGCTTGGGGCGGGTCTCGGCAGCGTGTGGCTTCGGTCAAACCTCCCGTCAGCCGTTGTTCTTGAACGACGTAAGCCGGGCGAGTGCTCTTGCGATCTGGGTGCTCTCAGACCGGGCGACCGCTATGGCGACCGAGCGCTCGTCCTACACCCGATCCGGTCCCGCGTGACGGCGCACGACTGGATCGTCGCCGTCATAGGAGTTGTCGGCGATCCGGCGGGACCACAAGTGCTTTCGCGAGAGGAATGACCCGCCTGCCTTTGGCGATGCTCAGCCGACGTGCGGCAGGCACAGCGCGCCGCTGCGGCCGCACCGTTGGCCCGCGGCGTGGGCGATAAAGGTTCGCAGGACGCCGAAGACATGGCCAGCGTGCTCGATCCACGGAACATGGCCGCCACCTTTGATCTCTACCGCGCGCGGATGTGCCCGCGTGAGCAGACGCGCCGACTCGAGGTCCCACGCGGGCCCGAACGGATCCGCAGAGCCGAATAGGTCGAGTGCTGGCAGGACAAGCCGGCCAAGCCCGCGTGCGATCGGTGCGAGCACGCGCGGGTCCAGCGTCGAGGGCAAGGTGCCGTCCATGGCACGGACCGAGCAGCTGTAGGAGCGATCCCAGCCTGGCACGTGCTCGCGAGGGTTCGCCAGGTAAGAGGGGTTCACCGCGAGCAGTCCGGGCAGACAGCTGTTCCCGCGGTTTGGCGGGATCGGATCAGGGATCAGCCCCTCCCTCTGCAGCCGCGCGATGCGCTGCTGGCGGTGGGCTAAACCAGCGAGCTGTGCCTGTAGATCGGGCGGGAGCGCGTCGACGAGGCCCAGGGCGAACAGGTGGCCAGGGTGGGCAACGGCGTAGGCGGCGGCGACGAGTCCACCAAAGGAATGGCCCACGAGCGCGACGCGCTGCACCCCGAGCTCGTGACGAAGTGCCTCCAGGTCCTCGACATAAGCCGCTAGTGCGTAGCGGCCGTCTCTGGGCGCCGCAGAGGCACCGACTCCGCGGGCGTCATAAGTCACCGCCAGCACGCCGGACTCCGAGAGGGCGGCCGGCAACGGCCCGAGATATTGGTGCGACAAACCCGGCCCGCCGGAAACGACGATCACCGCCGCGCGCGCGTGTGCGGACGGGCCCGCGGTCCACGCCGCGAGCCTCACACCGTCCGTCGAGCGGACATGCAAGAAGCGAGACTGCGCTGTGGCCGCTGTGCCCATCAGGGCCACGATCACCGTGGCAATGACCTTGGACGCATATTGGCTTCTCATCGCACCTCCCCGACGCAAACCATCATCGGTGCACTGGCAGCTCCTGAGCTACGCCGGAGCTCCGCTGCGACCCCTCTTGCCGGACCGCCGTCGTGGTTTGACATTGCCGTGCGCGAAATAACCGAACGCCGCTCTTCGTGAGTGGGCTCGCGCTGATTGCTGCAGTCTCGCATCCTGCGTTCGGTTAATCGTGAATCATTGGCCCGAAACGGGCTGCCCTGGCGATCGCTCTGCGCGAGAAGCAGCCATGGCTTTGTCGGCCTCAGGCTCGCCTACCGGAACTGGTTTCGGACAGAAGCAGCCGCGCGATCGCCTGACGTTCGCATGGCTGCTCTCGGCGGCTGGCGGCAACGCTGAGCCCCCGAGCCACGGATGCGAAAGGTCGCCAATCCAATCGTAGGACGACACGTGACGCTCTCCAAAGCGGTCGCGCAGTTCGTATCGTCCGGGGCCGTCCAGGTCGCGGGGACGCGGTTCGGCCGGCGTTCTTGCGGCTATCGCGTCGGGCGCTGCGTGCCGCGCGACGGTGTCGGCTCGGTAGTGGCCTGGGGTCGGGCGCTGTCGTTTACGGCTTGGTGGTTTTCGATCACAGGGCCGCGACCCGTGAGTTCGGCCACCGTTCGGAAGAACCGTGGCGCGCCAGTTGCGACGACCAGACGCTCAGCGATCTTCGGCATGAGCGCTTGGATCGCAAGCAGCGGCCGCATCGGCCAGCCCGTGACGAGCACGTCCGGCCGATTACGAGTGATGGCGTGTATGACCGCGTCCGCGACGCGGTCCGGGTCGACGGCACGCAGCGCGACCGGAGCGTTGACCCGGAACTCGCGTTGGATCTCGGCGTACATCCCGTCACTGGCGATGAATCCCGGGCAGATCACGCTCGCGCTCACCGGCGTGCCCTCGAGCTCAGCTCGCAGTGAGCGGGCGCAGCCCACGAGGCCGGCCTTGCTCGTCGCATATGGGACGTTGAAGGCATTACCGCCGCGGCCTGCGAGCGAGGAGATCATCACGACGTGGCCGCGGCCTCGCGCGAGCATCCCGGGGAGTGCCTGCCGCGTCAGGAGCATCGGGGCCAGCAGGTTGACCTCGGCGACCTCGAGCAGCTCCGCGTCGGTGAACGCCGTGAACGCACCGGGAGGCTCAAGCGCGGCGTTGTTGATCAGCAGGTCAAGCGGACCGATGATCGCCTCCGCGCGCTCGACCAGCCCAACCGTCTGCTCGCGGTCGGAAAGATCGGCGATCAGCGGCTCGGCAACCGCGCCGTCGCGACGCAGGTCGCGGCACAGCTGCTCGAGCGGTTCAATCCGGCGCCCGGAGGCAGCGATCCGCGCCCCCTGCGCCGCGAGCGCGTACGCGATGTACCTGCCGAGCCCGCCAGCGGCACCGGTCAGCAGCGCGTTTGCTCCATGGAGATCCTCCACAAGTCCACGCTAGTTGAACACCGGCTGGGGCGCGCCCGTACCTGCCACTGAAGTTGATGCGTAATTGCTGGCAGCGAGCCTGTTGGGGGAGAGCGTCGCCGCCAGCGCGACGCCCCACCGTGGCGTCGCGCCAGGCACGGTCCGAGTCGCCGTGCCGAATGACCAAACGCCACGCGACACCTCGGCCCGCGCGCGATCGCTGTCGGGGATCGAGGGGCGTGGTGCCAGCGACTGCCTTGGCGACATAGGACTGCGGGCGCGAGGGACTCCGGTCTGAATCTCTTGTTCGGTCGCGCTTCAGTTAGGCCGCCTCGACGACCGAACAGGCATCGCACTCCGGCTTGTTCTCGCACTGGGCAGCGGCATCGAAGCGCGAGCGTCGGGGCGGACGCTACCGGCGAACAGCGGGATCCGTTCAAGGTCGCGGTGTTTTCGCCGTGTACATGGCCTGATGGCCCGTGGAGGCGAGCATGACCGCTTGGCGAGATCGGCACGAATGCGCTGGTTTCGAGTCTGCGCTCTGGCGGGACGGTTGGTCCGGAAGCCACGGACGCGGGATAATCGGTCGGAGGGTCCGACGGCGCTGGAGGCGTTCAACCAGGGTGTGAAGTGCGGCGCGAGCGGTGATCGAGATGCAGCGATTGCTGCCTACGCGACTGCGGTCAAGACCGGCGACAGTGACCTTGTGCCGCAGGCGTTGTTCAACTTGGCCGCGCTGTGGTCGGATGACGTGGGAGCGGCCACGAGCGCGTATCTCGCCGCGATTGAGACGAACCATCCAGACGTCGCGCCGAAAGCCGCGTTCAATCTTGGGTGGTTGCTCGCGACACAGGGTGATTTGCCCGGAGCGACGACGGTGCTGCGCCAAGCGCTCGCGTTCGGACACGATGATGTGAATGCGCGGGCCGCGCTCAAGCTTGAGAGCGTCAGGGCTGAGCTTTTCATCAGTCGCTGGACCGCCACCAGGAACGCGGCGGGAAGCTCGAGCGCCGGGTCCAGCTTGGGTCTTCGATCTGCGTCGCCGCGACGTCGGAGCGAGCCAGCGCGGTCGCAGCTCCCGTGCTCGCGGCGCCTGCGCAGCAGCCACTGAGGTTGGGTGCCCGGGCGCCAACGTGCCGGCGCCTCACCGGGCTCGCTCGAAACGTTCCACTTTCGGTCCGCGGGAGAGTGGTAGGGTGGCGCCGTCGGACACCGGTTCCGACAGACCAGGGGCAGCATGAGTCAGAAGTTGACGGGCGAGAACGCGGACTCGCTGGCAACAGGCCGAGTCATTGGCGACTATGAGATCGAGTCGATCGCGGCGTCGGGCGGGATGGGGATCGTGTACCGCGCCATACAGCGCTCGCTTGGGCGACGCGTCGCGCTGAAGGTCATCCGCAGTGAGATCGCCGCCGACTCTGATTACCGGGCGCGGTTCATGCGCGAGTCCCGGCAAGCCGCTTCCGTTGATCATCCGCATGTCGTCTCGGTGTATGAGGTCGGCAATCACGCGGGCCAGCTGTTCCTGGCGATGCAGTGGATCGAGGGGAATGACCTCAACGATCTAATCGGCCAGAGAGGACGGCTGCCACCCGATCAAGCAGTCAGGATCGCCCTTCAGCTAGCTGGTGCTCTGCAGGCCGTTCACGACGCTGGGCTGATCCACCGCGACGTCAAGCCGGCGAACGTGCTGCTCCGCCAGGTCAGTGGTGAGGATCACACGTATCTCACGGATTTCGGCGTCGCCAAGCCGCTCTACGCGGAGGAGAAGTTCACGAAGTCTGGGTTCACGGTGGGCACGATCGGCTACATGGCTCCGGAGCAGATTCAAGGCCTCGAGCCGATGCCGCAGACCGACATGTACGCGCTCGGCTGCTTGTTTTTCAAGCTGCTTACCGGGTCAGTGCCGTTCCGTGCCGAAAATGAGCTGGCTCTCGCGTGGGCGCATCTCCATAACGCCCGCCCGGCACCGTCGACCGTTCTGCCCCAGCTCGGGACTCGCTACGACGAGTTCATCGCGATGGCGCTTGCGATCGAGCCGGCCGAGCGCTTCAGCTCCGGACGAGCGTTCGCGACCGCACTGAAGGCCTTGCACGGCGAGCCCGCACGTCACGTGACGCCCGAACCAACGGGCGTCAACACGTATGTCCCCGAACCGACTCTGATCGATCCACTAACCGCTCCCCACACGCAGATCGATCCGAGCCACAAACGGGAGCCGACGGCGCTCTACCCTCCGTACCCTCAGGCCGCACCGCCAGCCAGTTCGCCGCCCACGCGCAATCGCGGCCGACGAGTCGCGCTGGTCCTGCTCACGATCGTTGCGCTTGGTGGAATCGCGGTCGGCGCGCTCGCAGCTTCCGGCGCATTCAACAAGAGCCAGCCAACCACGATCAACGGACCGGTCACCACAGCCTCCGTGACCTCATCAAGTTCGAGCTCGACGACCACGAGCAGCAACTCGGCACACGCGCTACCGGCCGCGACCACGAAGTGCGATCAGAACATCTCCGCCGGACTGGACACTTCGTGCCCCTTTGCCGAGAACACGTTCGTCGCGTACTACGACGACTACAAGGTGAACGGGCAGCAATCCGCGAACACCGTGACCGCCAGCAGTCCCGTCACGCAGAAGAGCTACGCGCTCCACTGCACCAACAACGGCCACACCGTCAACTGCGCCGGCGGCAAGGACATCTTCGTCACGTTCCCGTTCTCGGCCATCCAGGTCTACACGCCGCCGTCGGCGCCGCCGACTCCGCGGCCTCCTTCAGGCGGTCCGAGTGGGTGCAACTGCGGGGTCGCGGATCTACCGGTTCGCTGCGATCCCAACATCTCAGGTACGTCGGGCGTCCACTGCAACTTCGCCGAAAACACGTTCTACGAGTACTACAAAGCGACCGGCGGTGACCCGACCCAGTCGCCGTCACTGCAGGTTTGGAGCCCGAGCTACAGCGTCTACATTGACCTGCAATGCACCAATGGAGACGGCGTGGTGGACTGCGCCGGCGGCGATCCCGGCAGCAGTATTGACGTGCGCTTCACCCAGGACAGCATGCGCACGTACACATCAGATCAGGCGGCCTCGTATGCCCGGTCAGCCGACATCGGTCCTAACGGGTGACGGTCGCTCTAACCCGCAGTCACGCGACGTACAACAGAATCGCCTGCCCGCGATCGGCTTGACCGATGCACTCGGCAGTTCTTGGCCTTCTCTGAATGCCGGAAGCGCGATTGGTCGCTGACGATCGCATTCAGCCACCCGGCACGGAATCTCGGACGATCGGATTGGCGACATCGGGATCACGCGGGCGGCTAACCTCGGACGAGTCCTTCGCCGCGCGAGCAGTCGCTAGGATCGCGGCTCGTCAGCCAACGAGCAGGAGGAGGCTCGAATGGGACCAGGCCGTTGGGAGCCGGCGAAGGCCAAGGTCGTTGCACGCCGGGATTCGTCGAAGTTCGCGATGGGCTCGACGTCCACGCAGACGCGTTACGAGTACCTCATGGATCTCACTCCGAGCGGCGGCGGCAGGTCGTTCTCGGCGACGATGACCACCCCGATGTTCTGCGGGCGGTGGCGGCCGCTCGACGTCGGCGACGTCGTCACGGTGCTCTGCCAGCCCGATAGCGAGAAGGTCAAGTGGGACCGCAACGAGCCTTCAACCAACCGCTACGAGGCGCAGAAGGAGTACGAGCGCCGCCGCAAGCAGCAGGCCGACGCAGAGTTCGAGGATGCGCTTCGCGAGCGGCCGGACGCACGCGGTTAGGCGCGATCATGTTTGCCCGAGATCAGCAGCCGATCAAAGGACGCGTGATCGAGGTTCGTCGGGCCAAGACGTTTGGAGGCGGATCCGTCGGCCCCTTGGCGTCCCAGCACGAGTACATCGTCGAATACCAGGTTGAGGGCGCCGAACCGCAGCGCGTCGTCCTCAAAGAGAAGTACGGCAAGATGAACTCGCCCGGTAAGGGGGCCTCCGTGCCTCTCCTTCTCGATCGTAAGTCCGGCAAGGTGCAGTGGGACCTCAAGGACCCGAAGCTGAACCTGAAGTCGTATCTCAAGGCGCAAGAAGAGGCCAAAAAGGCAGCTTTCGATGCCAAGCTGAACGACTGATCGCGTTCGTGACTGGCCCACGCGACTCTGGCGGATCGGTCGGCCCTGCGCTCACTCCCAGGCGAGCATCTCCATCGAGGCCGTGCTCACACCTCCTGCGCGCGGAAAGCGCACCTCTTGGCCGGCGATCGCTTACTGTCCCGGCGGGGCTTGTCAATCGATGGTGGGTGGTAGGTCCCGGCGACTGGGTCGGTGGTGCGTGCGCGCGGCGTAGTGAGCAGCGGTGGTGTGCGCGGGCGCCCATGCTTACTTTGGAGCTCGACCCGGGTTGGCTCCCGGGCCGGCGACATGATGGTCGTTGGGTGTCCCTGCGGATGGGTTGCGGCCGCTCATTCTTTCTAGGCCTGTCCCCGGTGGGGGTCGGCGCGATCGCGGGGAGCTGGCCGCGGTTCATCGGTTTGATTCGGGGCGTCCCGGAGGGCACGGGTGTCAGGCGGCGGCGGGTTTGAGCGCGTCGTCGCCGAGGGCTTTGAGGATGTGATAGCTGCGTTTGAGCAGTTTGCGGGCGAGCGCGAGGCAGGCGCGGTTGCCGCCGATCCGCTCGGCCAGTTGGAGGTGGAATTCCCCCGATTTTGCGGAGTCCTGAGCACTTGCGACGAAAGCGTTGCTGGAAGGATGGACTGGAATGCCGAAATCGAGGCCGCCGTACCCGGAGCAGTTCCGGCGTGAGGCGCTCGAGTTAGTACGTCAGGGTCGCTCGATCCCGGATGTCGCGGAGTCCCTCGGGATCACCGCGCAGTCGCTTCGCAACTGGAAGCGTCAGGACGAGCGTGATCGCGGAGCGCGGGATGACGGGCTGACGAGCGCTGAGCGGGAGGAGCTGCGCGAGCTGCGCAAGCGCGTCAAGCGCCTGGAGCAGGAGCGCGACATCCTCAAGCGCGCCACGGCTCTCTTCGCGAGGGAGACCGAGATCCGGTGAGCATCTACCGGCACATCTCGGCGGAGAGAGCCCACTGCACCCACCCGGTCTCCCTGATGTGTGAGCTGCTCGGCGTCTCGGAGTCCGGCTACTGGGGGTGGTGCACGCGCCCGCCGTCGGATCGGGAGCTCGCCGACGCGTGGCTGATCGAGCAGATCCGCCGGATCCACGCTGCCTCGGGTGGCCGGTACGGCAGTCCGCGCGTGCACGCGATGCTGCACCGTGAGGGGATCCGCGTGGGTGAGAAGCGCGTGGCCAGGCTGATGGCGCTGGCGGGCCTTGAGGGCGCGCACCAGCGGCGCAAGCGCGGCTGCACGGTCCGGGTGCCCGGTGTCGAGCCGTTCCCTGACTTGGTCGGCCGGGACTTCCGGCCCGATCAGCCCAACCGCGTCTGGTGCGCGGACATCAAGCAGATCCGGACCGGCGAGGGGTGGCTGTACCTCGCCGCGGTGCAGGATCTGTTCAGCCGCCGGATCGTCGGCTGGAGCATGGACCGCCACATGCGCCAAGAGCTTGTCATCGACGCGCTCACGATGGCCGTGGGGGCTCGCAAGCCCGACGCCGGGGCGATTCATCACTCCGATCACGGCGGTCAGTTCATCGGCCTGACGTTCGGCCAAACCTGCCACGACGCCGGCATCGCCCAATCGATGGGCGCTGTCGGAACCTGCTTTGACAACGCGGTCGCCGAGACATTCTTCGCGACCCTGACCAAGGAGATGCTCCTGCCCAACCCGCCGCCCGAGGGCTGGGCGACCCGCGCTCAGCTGCGCTCGGCGATCTTCGAGTACGTCGAGGGGTTCTACAACCCGAGCAGGCTGCACAGCACGCTCGGGATGCGCTCCCCCGTCGAGTACGAAGAGGATCACGCCGCCGGCGATCCCGACGGCCTCGCGCGCGCCCGCACACACGCGCACGCGCGCGAAAAAACTGTTGACAACCTACGGTTGCCAACAGCGACTACGACAAAGACCACCTGACTCCACGAAACCGGGGGAAGTCCAGAGGTAGTAGTCGCGGTCGGGACTGGCGGGGAACCGGGCTCGTTGTGCGGCTTCATACAGCGCCCAGCGCAGCGCGGGTGGTCCTTGGCGGGAGAGGTGGCCTGGGGCGCGGTGCTGGTCGGATTGGTAGACGGTGATGTCCAGTCCGGAGTAGCGCACGGTGTCGCGGGAGCTGGGGAAGCGGCGGGCGTCGCCGAGCTCGGCGAGGATCGTGACCGAGGTCAGCTCCCCGATCCCGTAGATCTGAGCTGTCCTGGGATTGACGGAGACTTTGTAACGAGGATTTCGGTCCTCGAGGAAGGAAGTTCCCGTCCATATGCCACGTCCACGGAAGTACCCCCAGGAGTTGATCGACCGCGGTGTTCGTCTCGCGATCGAGTCCGGTCGTCCGGTCGCGCATGTCGCGGCGGAGATCGGGCTGCCGGCCGAGACGCTGCGTAAGCGTGTCCGCCAGGCGGAGGCTGATCAGGGTCTTCGGCCCGGGTTGCCGACGTCGGAGGAGCGCGAGGAGATCAAGCAGCTGAAACGCGAAGTCGGCGAGCTGCGTAAGGCGAATGAGATCTTGCGGGCAGCAAGCGTGTTTTTCGCGACCGAGCTCGACGGAGGCCGGACGAGGTGAGCGCGTTCATCGACAGATACCGTGGTCGCTTCGGCGTCGAGCTCATCTGCCGCACTCTTGGGGTGTCGGCGTCGGCCTTCTATCAGCGCGCGACGGGCGAGCGATCCGCTCGCCAGCTGGAGGATGAGCGACTGAAGGCGAAGATCCGCAAGGTCTTCGCTGAGAATTACGAGTGCTACGGCGTGCGGCGGATCCACGCCGCGCTGCTGCGCGACGGCGAGCGCCTCGGTCGCGACCAGGTCGCGCGTCTGATGCGCCAAGCGGGCATCAAGGGCGCGAAGCGGCGCGGGAAGCCGTGGCGGACCACGATCGGCGACCCCGCCGCGCCCAAGCGCCCGGATCTCGTCCAGCGGGTCTTCACCGCGGTCGCGCCGGACCGGTTGTGGGTCGGCGACTTCACGTATCTGCGGACCTGGGAGGGCAAGGTCTACTTCAGCTTCGTGATCGACGTGTACTCGCGGATGATCGTCGGCTGGCAGCTCGCGACGCACATGCGGACCGACCTCGTCCTCGACGCGCTCAGAATGGCGCTGTCGACCCGACAGCCAGGCGCGGACTTCACGCTCGTCGCACACACCGACCACGGCTCGCAATACCTCAGCGAGGACTACACCCAGCAGCTCAACGACGCGCGCGTGCTGGCGTCGGTCGGGTCGGTCGGCGATGCATACGACAACGCCATGGCCGAATCGTTCGTCGACAGCTTCAAGACCGAGCTGATCAAGGACCGCGTCTGGCACACCAACACCAAGCTCGAGCTCGCGATCGTCGAATACGTCGCGTGGTTCAACACCCGCCGGCTGCACTCCTCGATCGCCAACCGCCCGCCCGTCGAGCACGAAGCCGAATGGCGCCGGCTTGCCTCACACTCGAACACGCTGTCCTCGCCTGGAGCGCTCATCACCCTGAACGCTGCCGGTGAGTACGGCCCCTCCGGGGTCGTCTCCGACCGACGGTAACCGGCAATCACACTGACAAAATAGAACTACTGAAAGACCCTACAAACCGGTCTCCGTCAAACCCAGGGCATTCCAATCTGATCGATCAGCGCCCGGCATCCTGGCTGCTTGCGCGCATACGCGCGCAACGCCATGTCAAACGGCGCGAGTTGGACGTCCAATGCGTCGATCACCTCCAGCGCGATCGTGACCTGTTCGCGCGCGGCAGCCGGGAGCTTGACCGCCGCGAGCCATTGACGCTTCTCCAAGGTCAACAGGTCGCGGCGTTGCGGGATGCCGTGGTGATAGAGCACGGCCTGGATCCGCTGTTGCCACTCGGTCCGCTGGTGCGAGAGGGTATGGCGCAATCGCACCCGACCGCGGAGATCGAGGATGTGGGCGGGCGGGATCCATGACTCGGGCAGCCGCCCGACCAGCAGAAGCTCGCGCAGATGCCGGGCGTCAGCCCAGTCGGTCTTAGCGCGTTTCTTCTTGCTCTTCAGCCCGCTGGTCTCGGTCGGCTCGGCGAGATGAACCTCGGCGCCTGCCCGCTCGAGCTCCTCGGCGACGAACCGCCAGCCGGTCGTGGCCTCCAGCGCGACCTCTAGATCCTCGCCGGCAAAGCGCTTGAGGAACTTCCGCACACCGGCCCGGTCGGCCGGCGCGATCCGCGCTCGGAAGACCTCCGCGGTGACCGTATCGATCCACTCCGCCGAGATCTGTGCTCGATGCTGATCCAGCCCCATCACCAACGACATGCGCACACCTCCCCCTTCACAGCCCAGCCGATAGCGCCCGCACATCCAGCGCCCGACGAGCGCGCAGCCCATCGCCTACCGTCAATCACGGTCGGTACCTCCTATTCGAAATGGCCGGCCGCGCGGGTACCAGCCGCGCGCGCCTTCCTATGCCGTTCGACGCGGAGGACCGGCCACCTTCACCACCGGGACACACGCCAACCGGGACACGTCATCTTTCGCCATCTAGACGTCCTCGGAGCGGACGATCCCGTTGGCGACCAGGGAGTCGCACGCCGGACGCGCCGTCTCGCGACTCCTCTCGTCGCGAAGCGTTTGCGCGGCCACCGGCGGCGGGCGTGATTCTGTCGTCGCCGAAGCGCTCGCAGCACGTGTGCGGTGCGTGTGGGGTCTCGATCAACCGTCGCGCCTGGTGACGGCGAGCGCGCCGCTTGCTGCCGCCCATATCGCTCCGAGCCCGGCAAGGTGCCACGGCCAGTCGACAAGGTTGGCGATCATGAACAGGGCCATTGTCGGTGCCAGAAGCCAGCGTTCGTGGCCTCCGGCACGGGAGATGGTCCACGCGGTGCTGCCGTAGAGAGCAAGTCCGAGTAGCAGGCCGAGCACGCCAAGCTCCGCCGCGAGCTCGAGTGGCAGATTGTGCGCGAAGCGTGAGCGAGGCAGCGACTGGTGTGGCAGCGCAGCGACGAAGTATGCACCGGCGCCGGCGCCCGTCAGCGGGCGATCGAGCCACGTCGCAAGCGCGGCCTTCCAGTATCGCGGTCGCCCATGCAGCCACGATTGGCCAGAGCGCGAAATGGCAATGCTGGCGTGGATCGGTCGCACTGGCGTGGCGGCCAGTCCGAACACGACGGCGCTGCGGACCGGCAGCTCTGGGGATCGGACTGCCGGGGGCTGGGGAAGTGCCATCGAGATGATCGCCGCCAGAACGATTGCGGCCGCGCCGGTGGCGAGGACCGCGTTGTGCGCCGCCGACTGGATGAGCCGCCGCGCGAGCGGCCACGCCACCGCTGCGCCGGCTGCCAGCGCCGCGAGCTCGGCAGCGCCGAGCGCTCCCGCGCCAGGAGCATGTGCTCGGACTCTGCCACCGAGGATGACCGGTCCGAGCAGCGCGCCGATCACGACAAACGCTGCCGTGGCAACCGCGGCTCCCCGCTGGCCTTCGCCCGGCGGTCGCACTATTAGGGAGAGCAGGAGCACCGCTGCCAATGCCGGGGCAAGGCGGCTGCCCGTGAGCCCCAGGCAGGCCCCGGCCAATACTGCCGCTGCTGCGGCGCAACTCGCGATCGCGGGCCGAAAACGAGCGGCGGCGAAGCTGAACACTGGTAGCGCTCCGACCTCGAGGATCGTGAGCGCCGGCGTGTACTCGAACGTTCCTCCCGGCTGCCACACGCCGCTGAGACGCTCAGCATCAGGCAACGCATGGAAGGCGACAGCGTGCAGCCCGAGCAACGCTTCAACAATCGCGATGACCCCAACGAAAGCGGCGATCGCCCACGCGCCCACAACCCTCGCCATCGTCGCCGCCACAACGAATACGGCTCCGTAGCCGGCGATTACAAGGCCCCAACGGACCGCCGAGGTGCGACTGGCGACGGTCCAGCCGACACTTGCGATGCTGAGCGCCGCAATCGCAAACAGCGTCAGCGCCAAGGGCGAGCGCGCCGCAGCCGCGGCTGTGCGGCTTTCCGTCATCCCGGCAACGAGCAACGCCGCCCCCGCGAGCGCCACAAACATCGACCGCGAGGAGGGATCGAATCCCCCCCGCCAGAGCGTCGGCAACGCGACGGTCGCCACCAGCAGAAATCCCAGCAGCGCGTGCACGGCGCCAAATCTGCTCGGCTGGTCTGGGCCAGCAGAATGAGCCGGGCGAGCTTGCACTGTCCGAGCCAAGGCCTGACAGATTGTGACCGAATCCGAAGTGACCTCGGCGCCGCGTTTTGGCGCCAGCAGATCACGCGATCGGTTACTCAGACGACGCTGCGGAAACTATTGACACGGCGGTTCGTTCATCTGGTATAGATCTCGCCGCATAGCAAACCGCGAGGGGCGGCGGCATGCAGGAGCGAGGGCATTCTTCTCAGACAACCGGCGCAGCGCTTGTCCACCGCAAGACCCTGGGTGGCGACTGTCCGGGTGCCGCTGCCGTAGACGAGGCGGAGGTTGTCACCGACCGGTAGAAGCCGTCCGGGCCTTCGTTGGCTCGTTGTCCGTGCCGCGATCGCCGGCACGGGACTGCTGCTCATAGTTAGCGGGATCGCGCTGAGCGCGCCGACGCCGCGAACCCGTCTCAGTAACCGGGATCTAGCCTACCCCTCCGGTGGCTGCAGCACCACTACGTCGAGCACCGACCCGCTTGATCAACTTGCCGCTCTCATATGCGGGTCCGCGAGCGATGAGACACCGATCGCCAACGATCAGGCCAGCATCGTGAACGCGGTCGCGTCGCTGCCGCACGTCTTTCAGATCGGAACAACAAACGTCTGGCTGGTTCCCGGCGCCGGAGCCTTGACGGCGAGCGCCCTGAATCACATCCAGACCGCGAATAAGGCGCTTCAAGACGACCTGAGCGCCGCCACGGCACCCCTCCGGGGTGCGATCGCCTCGAAGCTCGTGTCCAAACTCTTGGGCGGTCCGACCCCGTGCGCTGTCGGTGTCTTGAACGGCCTGGTCGGCGCCGCCAACGACGACATCAAGGCGGGGCAAGAGAGCCAAAAGGCGGCTCAGACGCTCAGCAATGTTCAGGGGGGCGTGATCGACGGGACCACATCAACCGAGGTCGCGGGCTATGAATCGGCTGCTGCCACATACATGGTCGACAAGATTCTGAAGCTCGCCAACACGCTTAACAACGCTCGCTCGCCGAGTTGCTTTGCCACCCACGCACAGCTCATGCAGGCAACGACGGTGGCTGTAGGTGAGCTCGAAACGGACACAACCACCCTCCGATCCGCGCTCAACGCGGTCAATTTGGTCCCAACGAGCGGCACGGTCATCCTCGGTCCAGTCGGGAGCGGCGCTGGGCTGCCCGTGCTCGTCAACCCAAACCAGTTCCCGCTGCAGCCGCTGCCGCCGCCACTCGACGTAGTCCCGCCGCTCAATATCCCTAACGGTGCCGTGCTCGGTCCTCAACCGCTGCCGCGTGCGACAATCTCGGTGCCCAACATCAACGCGGGTGGTTCCCTCACAATCGGCGGGAACGCCGGAGTTCCCAACCTGCTCATGCAGGTGGGGATGGCCTCAAACCCAGTCCGACTGGCGACGTTCATGACCGATCAGAACGGCAACTTCTCGGTTCCCGTCCAGATCCCGGGACAGACGCCCGCCGGCAACCATGAGCTGTACGCGGTCGGCATCACGCCCGACGGGAGCGTCCATGCGCTCGCGGCGACTATCACCGTGACCTCGCACGGAAAACCGACGCCGAACTCGCCGTGCAACGGCACGGTGAGCGGCACGATCAACGGGGGGCTCACGGTCTTGCCGAACATCGTCTGCACGGTCACAAACGCTCGCGTGAACGGCGGGGTGACGGTCGACCCAGGGGCGATCTTCGAGGCCGACTCGTCAACGGTAAACGGCGGCGTCGTAGCCACGAAGCCGACCGCATTCGCGCTGTGCGACGATCAGGTCCACGGGAGTGTCAACGTGCAGTCGTCGATGCTCCCTGCGCTGATCGGAGGGCCCAACACGCCATCGTGTGCCCCGACGAGCGTCACGGGCTCCACAGCGGTGAGCGGCCCCTCCGCGCTACCGGGGCCATGAGCTAAACGCTCTTTCACCGAGGTCTGCGGTGGGTGTCGGCGATCCGCCTCGCGGTGCGACTCCGAGGTCTTTGCAGCCGTTCCCGATCAAGTCAGCGACGTGACGACCCCTGAGCGCTGTCAGGGGCAGCTACGCCGTACGGCTATGGGTGGTCGCGGCCGGGAGCAAGCTCGTCGTGCTCGAACTGGTCAACCTAGTCTTCGGCGATGCCGTGAGCCTCGGCGGCTTCATATCAGTGACTTTGCTCGTCGTAGCCCTCCTCGTGTCACGGGCCGCGGTACGGCGTCTCCTCTCTGACCCCGCGACTGCGGCCTGACCGCAACGAGATCGGGATGCCAAACGACCAATCGCCAACGCGCCTGCGCGTGCAGATCGAGATCATGCGGCGGATCCCGCAAGCCGCGTCCCGAGGACCAGCGGGTTCCGATGTGGGCGTTCGTGCGCGTCGGGCCGTTGCTTGCCGTTCCCGCGCCTGAGCGACTCCTACTCGTGTTTGGCGGACATGGCCGCCGGTGGTGTGGATGGCTCAGTTGGCGGTTACTCGGCGGTGTCTCACCAGTCGGCGGATGAGCCTGCGCAGCAGCCAGCCGGCTAACAGGATGAGCGCGACGAGGACGGCCATGGCGGGAACGGTGCGGGTCAGCCAGGCCTGCAGGACGGATTGGTGAAAGTAGTCGTGCTTGATGGTGGGAAGCGCCATGAGCGCCGAGAGCGCTTCGATCGGGCCCCATTGCTCGGCCTCGCCGATGGCGAGCACGTCGATGCCGCGGTCGCCGGGGCGGCTGACCTGCACCATGTAGTGCCCAGCAGGGACGTGGCGGCGGTACTCGGGGCCGGTGAGGTAGTGATCGCCGCCGAACGGCTCGAAGAATCGCTTCCAGTGCGAGGTCGGAGTGCTCAGCTGCGCGAGCAGCTGTCCGTCCGGTCCGAGGATCCTCAGACGGTAGTCGCGCCGGGCGCCGCTGATGTCCGGGACGGTGATCTGCGCGTAGAGCGTGAACGGTCGGCGACTGACGATCTCGTAGCGGGCCGGAACGCCCGGGAGGCGGCCGTAGTAGGCCTTGGAGATCTCGGGGTCGCTCACCGCGACCCGCGCCGCGTCACCAACGAGGTGCGGCTGGTGGGCGACCGCCGGAGAGGCGACGACCAGGCACACGACGCCCGTCACAGCAGCAAGCACTGAGCCACGGCCGGCCCCAGGCAGCCGTGTTCGCACCATGCCAACCAGTTGAGCACCGGCACGCGGTCGCTGCGTCCCACGGCCGCCGGCCGGGGCGGACCTCGCGGCCACTCTCGGCGCTAGTTCCGCGCCCAGATCGCCCAGGTCAGCGCAGTCGCGAACGCGATCCATACCGCGTAGGGCACGAGCAGGAGCGCCGCCAGGCGCGACAGCGGCCACGCCCGGACAACGAGCGCCACAGTGGTGCCCTCCAAAGCCACGATCTCAACACCCGCGGCGAGCGGGCTCCGGCCCCGGAAGAAGATGAGCGTCCACGCGAGGTTCAGCGCCAGGTTGGTCCCGAACAGGACGAACAGCGGCCGCTGCTTCACCCCGCCGCGCGCGCGCGCCACGAACATCGACGCCGCGATCAGCGCATAGATGACCGACCACACGGGACCGAACACAGGACCCGGCGGCTGCCACGACGGCTTGTTGAGCCGGCGATACCAGCGGCTGCTCAGCACCGGCGTGGTAGCGGCCGCGCCAATCCCCGCAGTGCCAGCAACCGCACCGAGAATGAGCGCCGCATCCCGGCGAGCAAGGCCAGACGGGCGCGACTCGGCGACGGACACGGTGGCCACGTTCCTCACGCTACCACCCTGCTTGAGCGATCCCGAACCGACGCAGCCGTCGTCGTATTCGCAGCGGAACTTGGCCATTGGGGGATGAACCCTGGTGTGCTCCGTTCCTGTCAGGGCACTGCCGTCATGGTCTCAGCTCGGTCGGCCTGCAGCCTCACCGTGAAGCCGCTAGCTCGCAAGCGGGACTCGGCTGCGACGCCGACGATTGCCGTACCCCGCTGAGCCGCACCGGCTATCCGGGCTGCCGACGAGGCGCAACTGAGCACCGAGCTACCGGACGACGCCGCTGCCTCAACGCACATCTCGCCGTCGTACGCCTGAGAGCGCCAGCCGATTTCCCCGAACCCGGACGAGTCACGCCAACGCCGCAGCGCCCGCACGCAGACCCGCTTCGGTGTCAGCTCGGTCCGCCACCGACCCCGGCAACCGGCGTTGCTCCGCGCGGCACCGTGCAAGGTCGCCCGCGATTGCACTCGCCATTCGGCGTCGCCTGAAGCGCGAGCGCAATGGCGGCGACAATGCAGCACTGAGCTTCGTCGCGGACGAGACGATCGCGATCGTTCCCAGGCGGTAGCGATGCAAGTGCGGTCGATCCCGAGCTATACGTCCGTTCGGGATACCAATGAGGACGGATTGAGTGCCCTAACGGCCCGACCAGTCGAGGGGATACACCCGCTCCACGCTCGCCAACCCCTTGAGGCGCAGCTCCATCGCTTCACCGTACCGCCATCGTCCAAGGCGCCTCGTGTAGTCCCTGCAGGCGGCGGACACGAGTATCTCGCCGCCTTGCGCGCGGCCGGTGATCCGGGCTGCGAGGACGATTGCCCTGCCGAGAAAGTCGTATTCGGCTTGGAAGATGTTGCCCGTGTGCAGCCCGACACGCACAAGCAGAGCCTCGGCGGGCTCGCGGACGTGGTAACGCGTGAGGATTCGCTGAAGCTCGACCGCGCAATCCAGCGCCGCACTAGCGCTCGAGAAGGTGATCATGAACCCGTCGCCCTGTGACTTGACCACCTCGCCCCCATGCGTGCCGACGACGTCGCGGACCATCCGGTTGTGGACGATCATCAGCTCCACAAAGCGGGCCTCGCCCAGCCTCTCCATGATCTCGGTCGAGCCCTCGATATCGGTGAATGCGATCGTCAACATCCCGTCGGGTGAAGTCTTCTCGCGGAAGCCGGGAATCTCCTCGCCGACCTCGTCGACGATCGTGGCAATCGACGGCGATGTCTCGCCGCTCGGTACAGAGGGGCGACTCATGGCCGTTGATTCTCGCCGATCGGGGCTTGTGGTTCCAAGCCCGTGATCACTCCCGCCGATGATCTCCGGATCGCACCCAGGCCGGCGTTCGCGGGTCGATAGGTTCCTTGCGCGGACAGACGGGCCGCTCGTCGCGCGGAGCTCCGCTGCGGGACGCAGCGTCGACGCATCTTTGCGACGCGAAACGCACCGCGGGTCGTCTCGACCACCGGGACGGGTCCGTGCGCGCTTCTGCCGTCGCCGAGGTGCGCTCCTCCGGCGATTTGCAGGGCGCATCCGAGCGGCGGCTCTCAGACCTGCGTTCCTCCCCGCGCGGATATCAGGCTCCGGAGCCCGGAGGTGCGTGGCTCCCTTTGTCCGATACCGGCAGCGCGATCGCTGGCGGCGCCGCTACTGCTTTGGTGCTTGCAGGATCCGACCATCTGGCTAGCACCGCAGGCGTCGAGGTCGGGCGTGGAGCGCTCGCGGGCCGCGTGCGCCCTTTCCGCGCGCAAGGCAGGGCGCGTGGCCCTGTTCCCTGCTGAGCCGGCAAACCATGGCGCCCCCGAGGCCAATCCGGCGTCGTCGCCGCCCTGCTGTTTGCGCACTGCGGGTCTGGTCGCACGGAGCGGGGCACACACAAAAGCAGGTCCGCTCGTCAGCCGAATCTCGGCGGCGATGGGCGTCGCGCCGCTGGCTTACGCAACGCTGGGACGCAGCAGCGATCCGGGCGCCGCGTTTGCCGCACGCGACTTGAAGGCAACCTGGCCACCCGCGAGCTTGCGCGTTGGGCAAACTGGTCGCCCTGCGGCTGTTAGCCCGGATCGTGCAGTAGGCGCTGGGGTGTGACCGAGTCGCGAGTTGCGGGGGTGAGTGACGGTGCCTGGGCGGTCCGGCGCGGTGCAAGTGCGTGCTCGGCTCCTCCCTCGCCAGCGATCGCTGGGTGTTGGTCGCGGTTTGTGGTCAGCGGTGATCGCGGCGGGCGGCCGGGAGGTCTGCTCGGATGTGATCGCGCGGCGGGTTGTGCTCAGCCGGTCGCGGCGGGGATCGTCTTGAGCTTCTCGAACGCTGCCTTGAGCGTCTCGGTCCATGGCCAGGCGGCGGGCAGGTGCAGCTTCGCGCGGCGGCCGGAGAACGCGAGTCGGGGGGCGACGTGCAGCAGCCGGTAGCGCAGCCGTTTCGGCTCGGCGTTGGCGAGCTCGCCGTCGAGCACGAGTGCTTGGGTCCAGACGATCAGGTCGTGCGCGAGCATCACGACCTCGAGCCATGCCTCGTTCATCGCGAACTGCTTGAACGGGAGCTTGCCCAGGCCGGTGTCCTTGTCGTCGCGGATCCGGTCTTCGACGCGGGCGCGTTGACGATGACGACGCTCGATGACAGCGATCTGCTGGTCGGTCTGGTCGGTGAGGATCGCCTGGAAGCGATACCCGTCGTGATCGGTGAACGACAACTGCGCGCCGGGATGCGGACGCTCTCGCCGGACGATCACGCGCGACCCCGTCGGCCAGGTGGCGAGGTCGAGACGGTCGGTGAGCTCGACGACCTCGCCGTTCTCTCGCTCGCTGCCGTCCTGATCTAACGCCGGAACCCAAGCATCCTCGGGTGTTTCGAGGATCGCGCTGCGAACGGTCTCGGTCAGCTCGTAGCCGAACGAGAACCGCAGGTTCCCTCCGTGGCAGTGATCGGCGGTCTCGTGCGTCGCGCCGGCCGAGTCGGCCCGGATCAGGATGTCCACGCTCTCGACGTGCTCGGCGGGGATCTGCGCGAGCGCCAGGTCGATCACCGTCTTGTGGTCCGCGGCGGTATTCGAGCCGGCGTTCCCGGGGCGGAGGATCATCGCGAGCGCTTCCCGGGTCTCGTCCGCGTACGCGCCGAGCGGATGAAACCCATACCCACGCTTGTAAGTCCCCGCCGCCTTCTCCTTCTCGGAGTGCGCGGTGATCAACGTCGCGTCGACGTCGATCGTCAGGGACCCGGGCGCACCACCAAGCTCCCAGAACCGCTCGCGCGCCCGCGCATGCGCCCGGCGCAGTGCATCCAGCATGCCCGGTATCGACGCGATCTTCTCAACCATCCGGAACGCCGTCGAGTCCGACGCCACGCTCCCGAACAACTCGTGCTGCTCGCGCACCGCACCGAGGTCCGAGACGCACTCGCCGCCGTCAGCGAGCATCACCGCGAGATCCCGGATCACCCGACCCGGATCATGGCCACGACGGCGCTGCTTGAGCCCAGCCAACCGCAGCGAGAGCGCGCACGTGAGCCCGAGCTTGTCCGCGACTCGCCCGAGCAGCGCGGTGCCGGCATGCGACACCAACCCCGCTCCGTCCGCCGTCACTTCTACCGTTACGGAGCGTCCATCACGCATCACCCTCAAGGTGAACCTCCAAGCTCGGGATCCAGGACTTCAGCAATCCCAGAATCCCTGCTCAGCCGGACGACTCCGCGCCCCCGAACCCCGGGGGCGCGAGTCTTACCGCACGATCCGGGCTAGGCGATGGTGAAGTGCTGGCTCTTCGGGGGACCGGGGCCTGCGACGCTCAACGCTCGCACCTCGAACATGTACTTGCCCTTCGTCAGGTTCTTGTAGCTCTTTGGTGAGTGGCACGAGGAGAACGACGGCTTCGCCTTCTTATGATGCGGCTTGGGTCGCTTCACGAGCGCGCACTGGTATCCAGTCGCGCCGGTCGCTTTGAACGTGAACTTCGCCGTGTGGTGCGCGGAGTTGATCTTGGCCGTGAGCTGCCTGATTCCAGGACCTGAGCTACCACCCGACTTAACCGTGTAGGTGACAGTCGCGTTGACCGTCTGGCGGCCGTTCGAGTTCACGGTCCCGCTCACTGTGAACGCGTGCGTGCCCGGACTCGTGTTGATCGGGCTGCCGCTGGCGACGGTGCCGGTGCAACCGTTCCCGAACCCGAGATCCGTGCCGGGGCTGACGTTGTCGTACGCGCACGCCCAACTCGCGTCCACGACCTGACCCGGGGTGTAGACCGCACCGTTGACGGGCGTGTCGATCTCGATCACCGGCACCATGATCACGAGTCCGTTCCCTGCGCCCAGGAGGTTCGACTCGTCCACCGGATCCATCGTCTTGTTGGAGGTAAAGCTCGAGCCGCCGCCGCCGGGCAGACCAGAGCCGGCGCCGTTACACGTGCCACAGTTACCACTCGACTTGTCAAGGCCGGTCGCTCCGCCGCCACCGCCGAAATAGCCGCCTCCACCGCCGCCGCCCGGTCCGGCGTCGAAGCAGTTGCCAACCGACACGTTGCAGCCCGAGTACATCGGCCGCAGCGAGCTCGCATTGCCGCCGGTCCCGCCCGCCGGACCGACCGCGCTGGAGCCGGCGATGCTGTCGGAAAAGAAGACGCTGCCACCGCCGGCGGTGCACCCGGCCTGAGATCCGCCAAAGCCAGCCGTTGCGGTGCCGTTGCCCGCCGGCGTTATCCCCGACTGCGAAGTGTCGGGCAAGTAGTTCGCCGGATACACGATTCCCGCCGCGGTGATGATCGGCACCGGGTGACCGCCGCTCGGGTTGCCCGGCGGGTACTGGAAATTGTTCGCCGAACCTGTGGCCCCGTTCCCGCCACACGTCACGTTCGGGCCATTCCCGCTCCCGGACTCTCCGCCGCCACCGCCACCGACGATCAATCGCGTGGCCGCCGAGCTCACCCCACCCGGGCAGCTCGCCGCCGACATCGAGCACGTCCGCACGTCGCTCGCGCCACCTCCCGAACTTGCGTACACGTCCCCGCAGAGGGTGCCGTTGCTCATGCATAGGACCGGTGGGGGCGGCCCGGCCGCGCCGCCCCCACCGAACACCGGACCGCCGCCATACACGCCAGCTGCCCCGACCTCGGCGAACAGCCTCTCGCCGGGCGTGACCGGCATCAACGCACCGACGCCGCCCTCACGGCCTCCGCCCTCGGCGTACTCGCCCCCGTGCCCGCCCTCCGCCGCCAACCCGAGCATCACCACGCCCGGCGGCACCGTGTAGCGCTGCTCGTGGCCGGTATACGCGAACTGCGCCTTCGGCGCGATCGCCAGCGTCTCGCACGGAACCGCCAGCGCCACGACGGCCGCGAGCGTCGATATGAACCGAAACCTCATGTCTGCCCCTTTGCTCAGTTGCCTTGATCGCAGCGGCATCAGTCTGCCGACCGGCGTCAAACGAGCGTCGTGCGTGCGAGCATGCGGTCGAACGAGCTCCAAGCCTAATCCAGCACCGGCGGGCAAACAAGGGAACGCCCCCGGGATCGTGGCGGACGGGGTTGCACGCGTGGAACCCGCTTTCATCCAGGCGCACAGCCGATAACCGCCCCAACTGACGAACCTGTCTCGCGCTCTTTCTGAGCATCTTGGCCCGCGAGCGGGGTGTGAGCGCCGTCTCCCCCGCCTATTCGCGAAGCAGGGCGCATGCGCCTGCGCCCCCCTTCGCGCTCAACTGAGGGAAGACACCGACACCATCTGACGGCCCGAGCTTCCCTGGGTTTCGCCACAAGCGCGCACGCTGCGCATCGGAGACCGATCGGTCCGGTCGTCGCTTGGGGCGCTAACTGAAGGCCGGGAAGCTGCAAGCACGAAAGCGGCCACGACGGCGTCGACACCATCACTGCCGCTTCAGGCGTGATTCGGCAGTCCGGGGGTGGGTCGCACGCGCGAAGCGGTCGACCCCAAGTCGTGAGAGTCGCGCTCCGCTTCCACGCCGAGCATCTCGCCCGCAACTCGCAGCCCCGCAATGCGCGCGGAAGGGAGGCTCACCCCGCGCGTCTGAGAGAGCGGCCGCCGCTCCGGCGCGCCTCTGCCCTGCTACCCGCGCACCTCGGGACCGATCCGCGTGTCGGCGTTGATGCGCGTCGGGCGGCGTGAGCAGGTCGACGTTCCGTTGGCTGTGGAGGAGGCGCTTGGCCGATCCGTTGTCCGCATCCCCAGCGGTATTGGGCGGCGCGACCTGGCGGTTATGCGCCGCCGTTCGCCAGTCCCAGGCCATCGGGCTGTCCTCGGAGTCCCGGCCGATCGTCCACAGGGGTCAGCCGCCGACGATTGGATGCACGGGGCTGCATCGCGGCGTGGCCGGATGGGCGGGATCGAGGGCGCTGAGGACGTCGCCGTCGGCGATGTGGTCGTAGGGCATTGAGAGATGCTCGCCGTGATCGAGCCGGCACTGATGCTGGAGCGTGATGTTGGTGACGTTCGGCCCCGAGAGGAACGCCGAGGTGTAGGGCGTGACGACCTCGTCGTTGCGCGACTCGATCACCGTGTAGTGCACGCGAGCGACGGTGTCGGCACGCGCGTTCAGGCCGTGGAGAAAGCTGGAGCCGCGCTCCTGTTGCCGGCAGGCGGGGCAGAGGAGGCCGACCAGCGCTCCGGCGCCGGGGAACACTCGCGCCACCGTGAACAGCCCGCCCAGCGTCGTCCCGTGGTTCGATGGTGCGAGGCCGATCAGGGTGTGAACCTTCGCCGCGCCGCCGAGGAATCGCAGGTAGTAACGGGGCATCATGCCGCCCTGCGAGTGGCCGACGAGGTCAACCTGCCGTGCGCGGGTCGCGGTCAGGACCCGGTTGACGAAGGTGGAGAGCTGAGCAGCCGACGCCGGGATCGATCCCGTGCCATAGATGCCGACGCGGCCGCTGACAGCGTATGAGCCGTAGTTCAGGGCAAACACGCAGTAGCCGTGGTTGAACAGCAGTGGCGACAGCGCTTGCCAACTGTCGGACATGTCCCCGAAGGTGCCATGGACCAGGACGACGGGGCGCGGGTGCGCCGCGGATGGTTTGCATCCCCAGCGGTTGGCCCCCGGCGGACTGGCCGTCGAACTCACGTGGGCATAGCCGATCAGTCCGTTGTAGAGCACGGGCAGCGGCGCTGCGCTCGCCGCCGACGCCGCGATCAGGAAAGCCAAAGCGGCCACGGTCACTGCCAGCAAACGTCGCACCACCATCCCCACCTCCCAAGCGAGTGAACGGTCAGAGCCATCCGGCAGGCGCGCCGCCGGACCCGACCCCGAGGCTACGGACGGAACCTACTACATCGAGTGTGCTACGACGACGGCCCGCCCGAGCTCGCGCTGCCTTCCCGGAAAGCGCGAATGGAAGCCTCGACTGCCCGGCTCATGTCGATGAGTCCGGGCCGGTAGTCAGCAGCTCGGTACGGCGTTGTCGACGAATGGGGTGCCGATGAGGCTCCGGGAGGGGTAGCCGCCGTTGTAGAAGGCGTCTGCGGACGCGTAGTACCTGCTGTTCCACAGCCCCGAGGCGATTCGGTACCACCATGTGTCCCCATCGGCCACCTTGACGCTCGCTCGGCCGACGGCACGAGCGCTTGGCTACATCCGCTGACCAGCAGGCGATCACATCGGTGCCGAAGCGCTCGCCTGGCGCCCGCAACCGGCGTGATCCCGACGTCGCCAACGTACTGGCGCGTTGCGGGATGGCGGCAGGTGGATGCGGTCGCGAGGATCCGCGGCATCGAGCGCTCGAGGGCCTTGACGTGACTTCGGTCCCCGAGCTACCGAGTGTGCACGTAGCTCTGTCGTCTAATCGGTTCGCTTGACGGCTTGCAGTGTGTAGCTGTGCGCCAGCCGCGACGGACGGTCGCGCAGCCGCCACTCCTTGTCGGTGAGCTTCTCCATCTGGCCGGGCAGCGCCTCCCACGGGACGCTGTCGTGCTCGACGAGGCCGGTCAGCTGCATCCCGTTATCGAGCAACGAGGTGACGATCTCCCCGAGCCCGTGACTCCAGACGTGCGTGACGGTGTTCTGGAACTGCACGTCGGTCTCGACGTAGGTGCCCTGCTCGTCGAACACCATCGGCCCGGGGCGCTCGAAGTAGTCATAGCGGACGACGAGCGCGTCGGTGCGGTGCTCGTCGAGACTCCAGAGCATCGGATGCGCCTCGCGGATGAACAGCCGGCCACCCGGCGCGAGCAGCTCGGCGACGACCGCCGCCCACCGTGACACCGACGGCAGCCAGCACAGCGCCCCGATCCCGGTGAAGACAAGGTCGAACGTGCGGCCGCCGAGCGCCGCGACCGCGTCGTAGACGTTCGCCTCGACGAATTCGACCTCGGCCTGCAACTCCTCGGAGAGCCGCCGCGCCTCGGCGACGGACGCCGCCGAGAAGTCAACGCCGGTCATCCTCGCGCCGAGCCGCGCGAGCGAGATCGTGTCGGTCCCGATGTGACACTGAAGATGGACGCCGCGCAGCCCGCGGATATCCCCGAGCAACGGCACGTCGAAGCGAACGACCCCGCTCAGGAACGAGGGATCGTCGAGAAACCGCTGGCGCGCGTAGTCCGGCGACGCCGCGTGCGCGGGCGCTCGCTCATCCCAGCTGGCCGGGTTGATCTCCGCCGAGCGGTCCACGGTCGGCACGATAGCCGCCGACACGCGTCATCGAGAATCCCGGCCGACAGGCGACACACCTCCGCCGGCCCCGGCGCCCACGCTTGGCGAACAACTCAGCACGATCAGCGGCTCTGCCCCCACAACCTCCTCGCGTCACGTCCGTGCCCCTCGCGATCGCGGCGCCGGCATTCCGAGCGACTCCCGTAAACCTCGAAGGCGACACGGCCACCCCCGAGGAATCAGCACGCCCGCGCCGTCACCAACGCAGCCGCCGGCCGCACGACGAGCCGACGATCGCAACCACCGCGACGCGCTCGCCCGGCGCCGGCGATCGGCGCGATCGAGATGTCGCCGATGCGATCACGCGACGCCAGGGTGGCGGGAGAACGAAGCGATCGTGCCGCCGCGGCTGCCGGACCTCCACGTGCGTCGGGGGCACGCGCGGATACTCGGTGGGGGCATCCGAGTTTGCGGGTCGTTATGCGCAGGTCGGTGCAGCCGGTGAGCACCAACGTGCGTCTGACGCACAGTGCGGCGCGCTGCTCCAATCCACCGCTCAGCGGATGTCGCGGCCGTATTCGACCGTCGGCAGCCCGAAATCGGAGCGGCGATGAACCCGACCGGTGAGGGTCCAGCCCTCGCGCTCATAGAACCGCCGTGCTCGAGCAGCGCCCTCCGGCGTCCATAGCCGCATGTGTGAGAAGCCTCGCGTCAACGCCTCGGCAACCGCCGCCCGCATGAGCGCAATGGCAGTCCTGCGACCGTGCCAGGCCGGGCGCACGAACAACTGCCAGATAAACACTGTGCCGGGCGGCGGCGGGCCAGGATCTTCACATGTGGACAGCGACAGGGCAACGTGACCGATGACGGTGCCATCGCTCTCCGCGAGCAGAAACCAAACATCAGCACGGGCCAGAGCGCCGGCAAAACGCTCTCGATCTCCCTCGCCCACGACCGGCGGCGTCCAATCGCTCGGCGCCCAGGCACGGTAGGTCTCGAAACCTTCGCTGATGGTCGCCGCCACAGCGCCAGCGTCGGAGTGGGTAGCCAACCGCGTCACGACCACGTCGCTCAGTCTTGCAGCCAGAGCGCACGGTTGGCCAAGGGGTGAGCCAGACCCCACCTTGGGTTGCTGGGGACGACCGGAACTCGGGTGCAGACTGGCTGCTCCCGATCCTCCAGCCTCCATCTCGCATCGAGGAGCCACGCCGTGCAGAAGAACCTCAGGACCCGGTTTGCTCTCGGCACTCTCGCCGCCGACGCGCGGTCTGCTGCCGCCGTCGTCCTGCTCAGCTTCGGACTCGCGCTCATTCTCGCGCCAGGGGCGCGCGCGGGACTCGTCCAGTCCGGCGGGCGTTGGCCGCGCTCTGATCGAGCTGCGGCCAAGATGGTGCACCGCTCATCGTGGGAGCCGCGGCCCGACAATCATTCGGCGAACCACGCGATCCCGACGCGAGCTCAGCTGCACGCATTTCACGCCCAGCGTCTGACGCCGTACGCCCGGTACGTCACCGGGCACTACACAGGGACGACCGACGACATCATCCGATGGGCCGCGCACAAATGGGGCTTCAATCCGCAGTTGTTCCGAGCGGTTGCCGCGGTTGAGTCGTGGTGGCACATGAGTGTCGTCGGAAACAGCCGCACAAGCTTCGGTCTGTTCCAGGTCCGTCAGCCGTATCACTGTAAGGGACGGTCGTGCTACCTAATGTCGCACGATACCGCGCTCAACGCCGACTACTACGGTGCGATGCTGCGCTCCTACTACTCCGGTCACGAGACCTGGCTGAACACGGTCTCGGGCAACGGCTCTCGATACCGCGCCCACGACCTGTGGGGGTCAGTCGGCTTCTGGTCCGCAGGACACTGGCATGTACCGGCCGGGAACGTCTACGTCGCAAAAGTCAAGGGGTACCTCCGCCAGCAGGTGTGGCTCGGCCAATCGTTCTAGACCACGGCGTCGTCGACATCCCGCTTCCGTTCCGCGATACTGCCGCGAAGCCTCGTCGTTAGACATACGCGCACGGCCGCCGGCGGCTCCCGCAGCCGCCCGAGGCCAGTGACTTGCTCGGCGAGTGCGTTTCAGGAGGATGACTTGTGCCCCACCTCATCACACGACTCGCTCCTCTTCATGGCACCCAGTCTCTGCGGATCACCGTGACTTGGCGGAGAGCGCGAGTCCGGAGGGTCAGCTTCGAATATTCCAAGCCTCATTTGCTCCGGCGCTTGCTGGAGGCCGTGAAACGATGAGCCGCATGCCGCGGCTGTGGGCCTCATGCGCACGGGGCTCGGTAGCGATGGTGACGCCCGCGGCCGAGCTTCCGGCGACGATCGCGCCAGCGCAATCCGCCGCCCCGGGGTCAAGGACCTACCCGGTCCTTCGCGGCGACTGAGACAGCATTTTGGTCTTCCGGACCTCGAACTCGACGACGGAGGGCGTCTCTGTCGGGATCGACGACTGCGTCAACCCGCACCCTAAGCGATGATGTCCACGCCGCCGCCGCCGGCGTCTCAGCCAGGGAACGCTCATCGGACGCCGACGCTGGCGCCGCAGGCTCCTCTCTTTACGTCTGTCCGGTTGAAGTTGTCGTCGCGCTACGAGTGTGGCGAGGAGTCGATGAGGGTGCAGACGTGCCCACGGGGTCTCCCGGCTACTCCTCAGTGGGCGGCACGGATGATCATGGCGCAGCTCGGGCGTAAGCTTGCAAGGAACTACTAGAACCCAGGAGGCCACGTCATGGGCGCAAAGACCGATCAGGCCATGGGCCGCGCGAAGCAGGCCGTCGGCGCCGTGACCGGCGATGAGGAGACCAAGCGTGAAGGGCAGCGCCAAGAGGACAAGGGCAAGCTCAAGGGCAAGCTCGATTCAGCCTTCGACAAGGCGCAGCATGCGCTCGAGGACCTCAAGCACAAGGTCGACAGGAAGTGAACGACCCCGCGTGCTCGCAGGGAGCACGCGGTCGGTAGGGAGCACGCGGTCGGCGCGGTCCTGACCCTCGATTGATCATCGTGATCGAGCCGAGGACGAAGCCGGGTGTCGGCGTGGAGCAGTGGGCGCAACTCGAGACTCACGATGACGCGGACGAGGCCGGGAGCTGAGCGCGACCGACCGCGTCCGATCGCCCAACGCCTACCGAACAGGCGTCGATGTTCGCGCTGGCCGCGTCCGGTCCTAGCTTTTGGTCAGCCGGAACACCGGGTGATTCGGCGCGATCCGCCGCAGGTCCTCATCCGATGAGTCGGGCCCGACTCCGTCGAAGAACACCCCGACCTCGAATTTCCACTTCTTCAAATAGGCCCTCAGCGGCGCCGGTTTCTCGTCGTCGGCGAGCTCGACCCCGGTAAACGGCTCTGTCCGCCGGCCGACGCGCAGCCTCCCTTGCCCGCTGGCACGCAGGTTCTTCACCCATTGCGTGTGACCGCGCGGCGCAACGAGATAGTCGGTGCCGTCGTACCGGAGCAGGTTCACCGGGGTCTGCCGCCATTCGCCCGACTTGCGGCCCTTCACCTCGAGCACACGGGAGCCGTACACGCTGACGCCAACGCGCGTGAGCGCGGCTACAAGCCGGTTGAAAACGTTGGTCGTGAACCATCCCGGACGCTGATAGTGCTCGGGCACCCAGACCATTCTGCCAGCGAGCGCAGGCACCGGCCTCGCCCCCGACGCCTCGCGGTAGACGCCGTGAGTCGCTGGCCGGGGGGTCCGCAGCGGGAAGAATCAGCGAACACCGCGCCGAGCGCGGAATTGGCGATTTGCACTCGCGACGTGACGAAGGTCACGTGCTTCGCTCGGCGTGGCGGATACCGTGCGGACGAGCGACGATCTTCGCCGGGTGCTCGCAACATCGAGGCGGGTGACGCCGGGCTGAGGGGCTGTGTAACCAACGAGTTGGGGGACCAATGGCAGAACCGACCCTGCATAGTGGATCGGCCGGCGAGGCTGTGCGCGAGCTTCAGACAGCGCTACAGGAGACAGGCAACGACCCAGGCCTGATCGACGGCGTGTTCGGGTCCCAAACCGAGGCGGCGGTGAAGGCCTTCCAGGCGGGACGCGGCATCACGGTTGACGGCATTGTCGGTCCGATCACCTGGCGCAACATCGATGAGTTCGCTGAGTTCGACGAGCCTGTCCTGCGCGAAGGCTCCACTGGGCTACCCGTACGACGGGCACAGAGCCGCCTGACCGACGCCGGATTCGACACGGGCGGCGTTGATGGAGTATTCGGGCCGCAGACGGAGTCAGGCGTCCGCGCGCTCCAGCAGGCGACGGGCGTGACCGTCGACGGGATCGTAGGGCCGCAAACGTGGCAGCAGATCGACGCGTTGGGCGACTGACCGTGCGCCTGTAGTGGGTGTCGGCGCGGCGGCGAAGCTCCGCCGTGCCGGCTATCCGCGTTGCGAGGGACTCGCGACGCACGGCAACGCGACACTGGGATTTCAATCCGCATAACCGCGTCCGAAAGCGGAACGCTCAGGAACATCATGATGCCCGAGCCCCTGCGGGGTCTAGACCTCCTCTGTCAACCCTCGGCAGCGGTGAGTCGTCGTCGAGCGGTGTGTTCCGCGGGTCGTAGCTGTCGTGGCCGTGCCAGAGGTGCCAGATGACTTGGCTCCAGGAGTTCGTTGAGGCCGTTCCTTCTTCGTGAGCAGCGGATCTCGATCGAGATCGTCCACGCGGGTACGCTCCGCAACTCGAGGCGGCCGGGCTGGGGCTCCGGCGCATTTCGGGCTGAACCGGTCAGCGGCTGGACCCGGTTCACCGGCGTAGTCTCACGCGATCTCCGGGCTGCAGCGCGGCGGGCTTGAGCTGCGGGTTCAGGTGCTCGAGCGTGACGATGCTGATCTGGGTCTTTGCGGCAATCGAGCCGAACGACTCGCCTCGTTTCACGGTCCAGACCCGTGGCCCCAAAGGTTTGCGTGCGGCGTGTCGCGCCGGTGGATGGCGTCGCAACAGCAGTCGCTGCCCCGGCGCGATGCTGCTCGGATCAATCGTGGGGTTGAACGCCTCGAGCTGTGTGATGCTGAGGCCGGTCTTCTTTGCGATCACCGTGAACGTGTCTCCAGGCCGCACCGTCCAGTAGGCGGGGAGGTGGCGGTCCCTCGCATCGGCAGACCGGCCGGAGACCGCGTGCTGATCGGGGCGACCAATCGGCGTCAGCGCCACGACCAGCACCGCACCGATCACGGCCAGGAGCGCAACAAGAGCAAAGAACCGGCCCATCCGGACACGGTGTGGAGTGGGTGCCGCGTACTGCAACGGTCCGTCCGATCCTGCGACTCTGTCTGGGTTGTCTACGGGAACTGTGGCGCATCGGGTCCGGGAGCGCCAGCGCCGAACGGAGAATCGCTTTGACCGGCGTCTTGACCCGGTGAACGGGCCGCCATCGGCAACTCGAGGGAATAGGCTGCGACCCGCAATGGCGGACGTGCTGAGCGCCGGTGAGTAATCATCCGCTCGAGCAGCGCTTCGTGGACGTCGGAGCAAGGCCGCACGCGTGCACGCGAGCGTGGGTACTCGCGGCCGGTCCACGGGTTCGTACGAACACTCGTAGCTGCGGTGTTGCCGGGGTGGTTCCGGGTGCTTTGATGACAGCCGGGGAGAACAAGGTGATTGGAGAACTCGATGCCAGGAACAACGGGACGCATCTCGACACTGACCAAGGCGAAGATCTCGGCGCTCCTCGATCGGCTCGAGAACCCGGCTGAAACGATCGACTACGCCTATGAGCGGCAGCTCGAGGACCTGCAAACGCTCAACGGGGCGATCGCCGAGCTCGTCACCGCGAAGAAGCAGGTGCAGTCGCGCACAACGGAGCTGAGCGATCGAGCGGAGAGCCTCGGTCGCGAGGCAGCCGGCGCGCTGTCAGCGGGGAACGAGGCGCTGGCCCGGGCGGCGCTGGAGCGCAAGCAGACGATCGCCACGGAGCTCGAGTCGCTCGACCAGCAGGTCTCCGAGCTCGAGGCCGAGCAGGAACGGCTAACGGCGGCCGAGAAGCGTCTGCGGGCGAAGGTCGAGGCGCTGCGCTCGAACAAAGAGGTCATCAAGGCGCAGTACTCCGCCGCCGAGGCGCAGGTCCGGTTCTCAGAGGCGGCAGCCGGGGTTGGGAACGACCCGGCGGACCTCGGCCAGGCGATGGAGCGCATGCTCGACAAAACCGAGACGATGAAGACGCGAACGAAGGCGATCGAGCAGCTCGAGGCCGGTGGCGCGTTCAACGAGCTGACGCCGCTCGCCGCACCCAAGGACGAGACCGAGGCCAAGTTCGAGCAGCTCCAGGCGCAGAGCACAGTCGACGACGAGCTCGCCAAGCTCAAAGCCGAGCTCGAATCCGGGGAAGCGCCGCAGCAATCCGGGAAAGCGCCACAGCAGCCCAGGGAACCCCCAATAGATCAGTGACTTCTCCATGACCTCGTGAGCCCGCCGGCGTAGCGTGACGTGCACGATGCGCATCCGTCACCGAACACCAGCCGCGGCGAGTGGGGCTAAGCATGATCAACCGCGTCGACGCCGACTTGCGTCGCAAATAGGGTGTACGCACGCCTGTCGTACCCACGGGGACTATCCGAACACCGTGGCGACGGCGCGCAGGCAGTACCCCCCGAGCGAATGCGGGGCCCTGTGGGGCACACCCCCTGGCCGACAAGGCGCGGCCACAGGTCCTTCCGGCCACGGCGCTTGCCCGACAGCCACCGCCAATCGCTTGAAGGCCGGAATCGCCGACCTCGAGGAGCAGGCGGACCGCATCGAGCGAGTCGGGGATTCGCCGCCGTACCTTCTAGCGCTCCTCTCGAAGTCGCTCGTGCCGGCACTGATGCGTGCCGGTCGCGCGGAAGAAGCGCGCCACCTCGCGAGCCGCACGTTGCGCCTCGCGGAGGTGTTCGGTCAGCCCCGCGGCATCGCCGACGCGTCGCGGGCCAGCGCACTCGCGCACACCGACGGACCAGAGATCGAGCTACGAAGTGCCGGCGCGACCATCTACGAGACCATCGGCGCGCGGCTAGAACTGGCGCGGACGCTCCTTGACATCGGCTCGGCGCTTCGTCGCCAGCGTCGCGCAGCGCAAGCTCGCGCTCCGTTACGCCAATCGCTCGATGCAGTCCGGATCGGGCTCGAGCGGCGGGTCCCGAGCTCGACCTCGTCGCTCGCGAGCCGGCGAGCCTTGTCATGCTCGCCGAGGAGGTGACGTATTAGCGCCTCCTCCGAGCGCCAATGCAGCCAAGCGGAACGCCCGCGTCCCATGTTGCTCTCACGCTCGGCGCACGTCGCGAGGTCCTCAAGCGCATCACCCGGCCGGCCGGCCGCGCGATGCCACTTCGCTCGGACGAAGAATGCGAGATTGGCGTACGACTCATGCAGACGCTCGCCCGACAGACCTTGCCTCACAACAAGCTGGTCGACCTCGTCGATCGCTCCGCGGGCGAGCAGCGCATCGACGAGCGTGAAGACCACCACGCTGCGCATGGCGGGGAGGGCGTCGATGAAGCGAACGGCGTCCCAACCGTGAGCCTCGGCCTCCCAGACCCTGCCCTGACAAAGCAGGATCGCGCACAGCTGATATGACCCGGCGATGAAGGCGAGCGGCCGGGCGCGGGTCCTGCTGAGTTCCACGAGGCGCGTGGTCTGCTCGGCCGCGACATCGAACCGCTCACCCCGGATCGCGGCAAACACCGCCATGTTGAACGCAATGAACCGGTCGTCTATGTGGTCGACAAGCGTTCCGTCGCCAAGCGCCGCGTCGGCCAAATCGCCGACCTCGGCAGCTCGCTCGTTCTTCATCGCGGCGCTGTAGGCCAAGAGCGCGAGCAGCGTTCGGTCGCCCGGCGTCCCCGTGGCTTGGTCGACGGGATAGCCCCGCGCTCGCTCGAGTGGAGCGGCCCCGAGCTGAGGGGCGAGGATGCCGGCACATAGAGCCTCGATTTCGCACTCACGAGCCAGCTCCAGATCGAACATCCGCGCATCTTCGGCGGCCCGCTCATACCACTCGACCGACTCCGCCATCCCGCCGGCGGCAACCACGGCGCGCGCCAGCACCATCGTCGAAGCAACACGCTCGGCGCCCGGCTCCATTCGTTCCACTGCCGCGCGGAGGTGCTCAACCGCGCCGGCGTCGCCGCACAGCAACTCGGCGCGTCCGAGTTCCGCGCGTACAGCTACGCACCCGCTCGAAGGAGGTGGCTCCCGCAGCGCCCTGAGGAGGTACTGGACGGCAGCCTCCGGCGCGCGTGCGAGCACCTCCGCGGCGCAGGCTCGCAATGCGTCGACCGCCCACGTATCGCCAGCAGGGGAGCAGGCGAGCAATTGCGCCGCGATCAGCTCGGCCGCCGCCCCCGCGTTCGAGAGCACTCGCGCTGCTCGCGAGTGCGAAAGCGAGCGCTCCGCGAGCGGGATCGTCTCGTACACCGCGCGACGTACGAGCGGATGAACGAACGTCAACGGCGCGGCGGCGATCACTACGTCCGCGACAACCAGCGCGTCTAAGGCGGCGGCCGCGCGCCGCTCATCTAGCCTGGCTAGGCTCGCGGCGTGGTGGGGCTGCGCTGCGGCGCCGAGAATCGCCACGGCTTGCGCGAGCGCGACAGCATCGTCTCCGAGGCGGCGAAGCCGCACGACGATCGCGCGTACGACGGTCTCGGGCGTGCTGGCGCGGGCCGATGCGACCAGCGCCTCGCGGCTGCGATCGGACTGTTCGCGCATCGTTGTCACGAGCTGCCCGAGCAGGAACGGATTGCCACCGCTCGCCTGGAGGCAGGCCTCGGCCACCGCTTCGTCGGCATCTCCGAGTGTCTGTGACAAGTAAGCCCGCACGCCCCCTCCGGTCAATGCCGCCGGACGGGCCAGCCGGGTGGACGGCTCGACCGTGAGCGCGTCGATCAGCTCGACCTCGCTCTGAGGCTCCCCAACACGGACCGCCAGGATCACGAGCGCGGGTACGTCGTCGAGCCGTCGCACCAGGTGACGGATCCATTCCAACGTGGCGCGATCAGACCATTGAGCGTCGTCGATCGCCAGCAGCAGACCGCCCGTCGCCGACGCGAGATCGACCGTCAGCCAATACAGCCCGTGATGGATTGCGAACGCATCACGAGCCGCGGCCCCAGGCGTGTCCGCCTGCTGTCCCAGAGCCGGACCGGCTAGCGCCGCGGCTCCCTCAAGCCGAGGGCTGCCCTGCACCTCGCGCTCGAACAGCTGCCGAACGCAGCCATAGGCGAAGCTCTGCTCCAGCTCACCTCCACGGGCAGCGAGCGACCGCAAGCCTCGCTCGGTGGCGAGCTCAGCCGCCGCCTGCAGCAAACGAGTCTTACCGATCCCGGCCGGCCCCGAGATGACGACGGCGATCCGCGACCAGCCAGTGCCGAGTCAAGCCCCTCAGCCAGGACCCCGAGTTCCTCATCGCGCTCGAACAGATCGCCCGATGACCGCGCCAGATGTACCACCCCGGGGCAACTTTATACCCGGCGACCGCATCGCTACCGACGCGGTCGCCAGCTGGCCACCCCGGACGTTCCTTGCAAACCGCTGTCCCGGCGCCGGCGGGTTGCGGCCGCCGTGCGGCCCTACCAAGTCGTCATGTGGTTACGCGGGACTGCCAAGAAAGCGCAGCAGGTCAGGGACGAACAGACCGCGGTCCTGAAAGTAGAAGTAGTGACCGGACGGATAGAGACGCAACGTCGCGTGGGATAGCCGGCTCGCGAGGATGCGGGAGTTACCGGGCGGAACAACGACATCGCGGCGACCGTCCGCTACGAGCACACGCGCCCGAACCCGTGGAAGCGCCGCCCAAGCACCCTGCCCCGGATCTACAAGAAAGTGCGCGCCGGCGAGCAGCTCGGCATTACTTGCCACGGGCGAGGCAGTCTCATGCGGATGCCAAAGCGCTAACCGCGCCTCGAACAGGCGCGCAGCCGCACGCCCGGCGGGATCTGGCGTGAACGTAATACGCAGGACCCCCGCTCTGTCACCTTGCGGAGGCAACGGCACCGTCGGCAGGAAGGAGTGGCCGCCCCCAGCGGACGCGCCGGTAAGGACAAGACGGCGGACAACTCTAGGGTGGCGAATCGCGAGCTCCTCGGCGACATCGCCGCCGAGGGACTGGCCCCAGACGTCGGATCGCCCAACGTGCAACGCGCGGAGCAGGTTGGCAGCATCGTCGGCCAACTGTGCGACCGTCATGTGCGACACATCGCCGCGCGACAGACCAAGCCCGCGCGGGTCGTAGACAATCACACGATGGCTTACTGCGACTCGGGCGAGCACCCCCGGATCCCACTCGCTCGCCATCGTCGCCTCGAGACCCTCGATCAACAGCAAAGGACGTCCCGCTCCCATCTCGCGATAAGCAAAGTCCACTCCTCCCGTCCGAACATGACGAACCGGCGCCAACAGAACCGCTCGCCACTTCGCAGGGATCGCCGCGCGTGCCGCCGCCCCGGCGAGAAACGACAAGCCGACGGCAGCGACTGCAAGCGCCGCCGAGAGCACCACTCTTCGCCAAGCGCCTGACGGCGAAAGCCCCATGTAAATCATCTCGCTCCTCCTCATCCTGTCGCTCGCAGAATCTCTGTTCAAGCCCCATTTCACAAGCTCCGAAGCAACACTCGCGTCGGGGTTGCGACCCTGAGATTTGCGACAGCGGCGCTCCCTGCACGAAACAATGTCGACTCCCCCTAGGCGCGATACCGACCAGCTAGATCGGATCATGCATCCGGAGCATCGGCGCTCACAGCCTCGGCCCGGGGGCGTCCCAGTGATCTTCATACCACTGGCGTTCAGACGCGGCACTCGATTGAGCGTCAGCCACAGAACCCGCGCGAAGGCCAAAGCAGGTGCGACCCCCGATCGGTCGCGGACCTCCTCCTCGCCTCAGTGAGAACCTGACGGCTCGACGGTCGGAGGTTCTGTCCGGCTCGTCGGTTTGGCTCTCGGACGGCGGCGGGCTGACTCACTTTTCGCCTGTCGGCCTTGTGGTCTGACCGGCTTTTGCCGTGTCGCCCGCCGCCGTCGAGGATCACCGGCGTGACTTGATAGGAGCGTGGCATCGCCCCAACTGAGGTGTGTCCGCCGGAGATCCGCTCCGTCGGCCATATCCAACGAAGGGACGGCGTACATGATCGTGATCGGGGTGGACACACACAAGCGCTCGCATACGCTGGTGGCGCTCGATGCGGGGACTGGCGCGACGCGCGGGCAGCTGACGATCGCTGCTTCAGACGACGGTACGTTTGAAGCGCTTCGGTTCGCCGCAGAGCTCGACTCCGAGCGGGTGTGGGCGCTTGAGGACTGCCGACACGTGTCCGGGCGCCTTGAGCGCGGACTGCTCGCCAGCGGCGACCGGGTCGTGCGGGTCGCGCCGGGGCTGACTGAGTCCTCGAGACGGGCGGTGCGCGAACCCGGGAAGTCTGACCCGATCGACGCGACCGCGATCGCGCGAGCCGCGCTCAGAGAAGGGATCGACACGTTGCCAGTCGCGTTTCTGGACGAGCAGGCGCATGAGATCCGGATCCTGACCGACTACCGCGACCAGCTCGTCAACGAACGCGTCCGGCACATCAACCGGCTGCGCTGGCATCTGGTGCAGATCGCCCCGCAGCTCGAGGCGCAGATCCGGCCCGCCGGGCTGGAAGGCCCACGCATCCGGGCGAGGCTCGCCCGCCAGCTCGGGCAGCTGCCCCGCAGCCCACAGCTTCGCGTTGCGAAGGCGACCCTCAAGCGGATCTGCGAGATCTGCCAGGAGGAGCAGGCGCTGCTGGCCGAGCTCAAGGCGCTGATCGAAACTCACTGCCCGCAGCTGCTCGCCGAGCGCGGCTGCGGTCCGGTCACCGCCGCGATCATCATCGGCCACACCGCCGGCGCCAAGCGCTTCCCGACCGACGCGTGCTTCGCTCGCCATGCCGGCACCGCCCCAATCCCCGCCAGTTCCGGCAACACAAAGCGCCACCGGCTACACCGCGGCGGCGACCGCCAACTCAACCGTGCGCTGCACATCATCGCGCTCTCCCGAGCGCGCACCGACTCCACCACCCGCGTCTACCTCGACCGCCGACACGCCGAAGGCAAGACCAAGAAGGAAGCGATCCGCTGCCTCAAGCGCCACCTCGCCCGCCGGATCTGGCGCCTGCTCTACACGACTGCTGCGGCGCCCGTCCCAGCCGCGGCGACCGACAGCACCACCAAGCCGGCTGACCCCAACCAGAACACGATCCCGCCACGCCCCGCGCCCCGACGCCCGGTCGACCACACAATCCCGGCCGCCGCCCCGACCACCTGCATTACCTAAACCGGCGCGGCGCAGGTCACCACAACCAACCCCAGGTTCTCCGCCGGTCGCCAAGAACCCAGGCCGGAGATCAAAACACGCCACAAACCGTCCGCGGCGACCTCGCCGATGCCAACCGGCGCGTCCTAACGCCGTCTAACGCCCTCGAGCAGCCCCGCTCGACCCGCAGCACCCCAGATATCGATCGGCCGACCGATCCGAGCAGCCACTCACCTAACCCAGAAGCCCGCAAATAGCGAAGTTCACTTGACATAGGAGAGGCAATAGCGCGAGCGTCGCGACCGGGGTGGCAGCCGAGACGGCGACCGACCTGCTCGCCGCGCATTCCGAGACTCTCAGCGCCAGCTCGAGGATGCTCGTGCAACCACGGATGCAGGGCTGGCCGATCAGCTTGCCGACTGGTCACGCGGGTTGCTGCTCCACGCCTGACGCGGTGACGCTCGCACGGCTGCTCCTTCCAGGCGAAAGCAGCACTGGGACGGCTCGCCCATTGTGGGAGCCGTGCCTTCACGCACAGATGGACGAAGCGGCGCCCTGCCGACGCGGGAGACCCTTCCGGCTCGGGGGCGCATGCCGCGGCGCGCGCTGACTGCTCCTTAGTCGACGCGGTCGCGTCGGCAACGAGTGACGCGTTGATCACAGCGGCGCTCCAGCCGACTACGCCGGCCCATCGGATTGAGCTGCTCGGTTGCGGCCAGTTTCGGTTTGCCGGGCGCAGCTAGCGATGTGACGCGGGCGTCGACGCGAATGCTGCGAGCCGTCCTGGGAAGCCTTGGGGCGGTCGGGCGAGAGGGGAAACTTTCCGGTCGCTTCTCCGTTGTGGACGTAGTGCGGACGTTCCGTCTGAGCATTTCGCTGTTTGGTGCGGCGATTCCAACGCTGCTCGCGCTGATCTTCGCGTTGGCGGCGCCTGCTTCGGCGCCGGCTACCACGCTGTACGTCAATTTCGGGGATTCGGTCGGCGCTGGATTCGGCGCCGCCTCGGGCCAGAGCTACTTCGACTTGTATTGCGCCTACCTGAAGTCCTCCTCGGTCGTCGACCGGTGCGTCAATGAGGCGTCTGGAGGGGCGACCACCGCATCGGCGCTGAGCGGGGGAATGGTTCAGAAGGTGATTGCTGACATCACATCGTCCGCGGACACGCCGATCGTGACGGTCTCGCTCGGTGGAAACGATTCGCTTGGTACGCCGGGGTGCCAGCCGATCACCGGGCCGAGTTGCCCGTTCAGCAACAACATGCGCACAATCCTCGGCCAGTTGCACACAGCGCTCGCGACGCGGCCGGGAACGCACACGATCAAGTGGTTGGAGTACTACAACCCGAATCACGACAACCCGTTCGGCGCGGCTTCGGCGGACAGCAGCACAGCTATGGCTCTGCTGGGGAGTGACCTCGCGTACACCGACTGCGCCTCGCGCGACCTCAACGCGATGGGACTGGATGACCTCATCAACTGCATCGCGAAGGAGCAGGGCGCCACACCGGTGGACGCCTACACGCCGTTTCAGAAGAACTGCACACAAGACGACTGTTTTTCCGACTCGCTACACCCCAATGACAGGGGCTATGGCCTGATCTTTGCCGCGTTCCGAGACTCGCCTCGGCCGTATGCCCGGCCGACGATCTCGCGCCTCTCCGAATCCCGTAGGAGATTTGCACCCAGCACCGCGCATCACAAGCGCGGAACCGTCTTCTCGTTCGCGATCGATCAGTCGGCGACTCTGACAATCGAGATTGCGTTGAAGGCGCCTGGCCGTCGAGTCGGTGGGGCATGCCGCCCGTCGTCTCAGCGTCTCCGGCATAAGCAGCCTTGCATCCGGACGGTGCCGATCGGCACGCTCGTCAATCAGGAGCCGCTCGGGCCCGGCAGGATTATGTTCAGCGGCTGGGTCCGCGGGCATGCGCTCAAGCCCGGTCACTACGTTGCGACATTCACCGCGAGGAACCCCGGGGGCGTTTCTGCCCCGCAGAGCCTGCGGTTTACCGTGATCTGAGCCATCAACAGCTCAGTACTGAGCTGCTCCCGCCCGTCGAAGCCGTTCACCGAGCGCCGCGACGGGCGGCCGCCGCACGAACATGCCGTTGCCGCTGCTGCTTCAGAGGAGGACGAGGCGTGACGGCCGGCTTGCCCTCGCCTGCTGATTCGAGGCAGAAGCAGTCGTGCCGGCTTCCAGGCGATAGGGGAAGCGGCTCCCCGGCGCGTTTCGGCCCTCTTGGAGGTGGTACTTTCGGGCCACATCAGCTAGGGGGTTGTGGTGGCGGAGTCGGTTGAGCTTGCGACGATCCTGCTGACCGATTTCGTCGGCTCGACGCGGCTTGCGAACTCGGTAGGGCCCGCGCGGGCGGATGAGCTGCGCGAAGAGCATTTCGAGCTGTTGCGCGACGCGATCGTGTCCTCCGGTGGGCGCGAGGTCAAGAACACCGGCGACGGGCTGATGGTGGCGTTCGCGTCGGCGTCGGCGGCTGTGGAGTGCGCGGTGGCGATGCAGCAGCGCTGTGAGCGACGCTACCGTCAGGCCGAGCAGGCCCTGCATGTCCGGATTGGTCTTGGGGCGGGCGAGTCGACGGTCAAGGACGGGGATTACCTCGGTATGCCCTCGATTGAAGCCGCGCGTCTGTGCGCGCAAGCTCCCTCCGACGGGATTCTCGTCTCGGCTCTGGTTCATTCGCTCGCGGGTCGCTGCGAGGGGATCGAGTTCAGCTCCGCGGGGGCGCTCGAGGTGAAGGGCTTTGAGAAGCCGGTGGAGGCGCTATCGGTGTCCTGGGCTCCACTAGCGGAGGAGACGGGCGGGGCGAGTCGCTGGCCCCTGCCGGCCGTGTTGCGCTCGGTGCCTCCGCTCGCATACGTCGGGCGCGTGGAGGAGCGTGCCGCGCTTGAGGAAGCGGTAAACCTGGCACGAGCGGGACAGCGCCAGGTCGTGTTGCTCTCGGGCGAGCCGGGGATCGGCAAGACGCGTCTTGCGAGCTACGCCGCGCACGACGCGCATGCAGATGGCTCCGCTGTCGTGTGGGGCGCGTGCACGGAGGAGCTCGCCGTTCCCTATGAGCCGTGGATCGGGGTGTGCTCGCAGCTTGTCGAGAGCGCACCGGATGAGCTGATCGCCCGGCATGTCAAGCGTCATGGCGGGGAGCTGGTGCGCCTAGCACGCGACCTCGCCGAGCGCAGCGAAGACCTCCCGGCGCCTCAGTCCTCGGACCCAGAGACCGAGCGTTACCTGCTGTTCAACGCCGTCGCCGGGCTGTTGGGAGAGGTGGCGCAGTCGGTGCCGCTGTGCGTGGTGCTGGATGACCTGCATTGGGCTGATGCGCAGTCGCTCGCGCTCTTGAAGCACGTGCTGCGCTCGAGCGAGCGGGGCGCGCTGCAGGTGATCGCCACCTATCGGGACTCGGACCTCGGAAAGGACCATCCGCTCACCGCGGTGCTGGCCGATCTGCGCTCGTTGCAGGGCGTGCAGCGCATCGCGCTTCACGGCCTTGCTGCCGATGAGGTCGCGGAGATCATGACCGCGCTCGCGGGCCACGAGCTCGAAGCTGATGCGATCGAGCTGGCCGCCAAGATCGCGGCCGAGACCGACGGTAACCCTTTCTTTGCGGAGAGATCCTGCGGGGTCTTTCGGAGTCCGGTGGGCTCGTGTTCGACGAGGCCAGTGCCAGGTGGAGCGTTGATACCTCGGCCGGGATCATGATGCCGGACAGCGTGCGTGATGTGATCGAGCGGCGCGTGGAGCGCCTCGGCGAGGAGTCACATGAGGCTCTCCGGCTCGCGGCGGTGGTGGGCCGCGAGTTTGACCTCGAGCTGCTCACGGCCGTTGTCGAGATCGATGAAGCCCGCTTGCTGGATCACCTCGAGGCGGCGGTCGCCGCGTCCGTGCTGGCCGAATCCTCAGAGCAGGTCGGGCGGTTCCGCTTCGTTCATGCTCTGATCAACCAGACGTTGTATGACGGGCTCGGTGCCACACGGAGGGCGCGCATGCACCAGCGGGTAGCGCAGGCGCTCGAGGAGTTCTATGGAGCCGACCCGGGCGAGCACTCGGCGGAGCTCGCGCTGCACTGGCGCCTAGCGGCCGCCTCGGTCGACAAGGCCAAGGCTGCCCACTACGCCTTGGAAGCCGGACGGTATGCGTTGGATAACCTGGCTCCGGCCGAGGCGGTGAAGTACTTCACAGACGCTGTCGAGCAGACCGCCGACGCGGATAGCCGGGAGCGCTGCGAGGCGCTGATCGGGCTCGGCCAGGCGCAACTTCAGACGGGCGTCGCGGCATTCCGCGAGACCCTCCTGGAGGCGTCGCACATCGCCTCGGAGTTGCAAGACGGCGAACTCGCGGCTCGTGCCTCATTGGCTAACAACCGAGGCTTCTCCAGCGCAATTGGCGCAGTCGACGACGAGCGGATTACCGCCATTGAGCGTGCGATCGAGCTCGACGATCCCCCGAATCCCGCTCGACGCGCCCGCTTGCTCGCACTCCAGGCGCAGGAGCTGTCCTGGGACTGCGACGTCGCACACCGCTGGGCGCTCGCAGAAGAAGCCATCGAGCTCGCGCGTGGCGCTGGAGATAAGCGGGCGCTGGCCTATGTGCTGTCGAGCGCGGCCGTCGCGCTTGAGGGCGCGCAGACGCTAGAGCTGCGAGTTACCCTCGCAGATGAGCTGGTCAGGGCCGCCGACGAGCTGGACGATCCTGCGCTTCGTTGGGAGGGGGCCAACCGCGAACTTATCGGCTGCGTCCAGCGAGGGGAGCTCGCACGCGTTCAAGCGCCGCTCGAGCGCATACAGCGGATTGCAGCAGAGCTCGGGCGGCCCACAGTCGTCTGGCAGACCGAGTGGGTGACCTCGGCGCTAGCGTTGATGCGAGGCGACATGGTTGGCGGCGAGCGCCTTGTTAAGCGAGCGTTTCAGGCCGGACAGGAGGCGGAGCAGCCCGACGCTCTCCTTTTGTATGGGATACAGATGTTCTATCTGCGCGTCTTCCAAGGGCGCGGCGAGGAGATCATCGCGATGCTCGAGCAAAGCGTGGAGGCCAGTCCGGGCACCCTGCCTTGCGCGCGCTCCTAGCATCCAGCCTTTGCTGGCTTGACCGTCGCGAGGACGCCGCGACGATCCTCGCGCGGGCGGCGAGCGACCGCTTCGCGGACGTCCGACCCGCAGCAGATGAGCTGACCGCGCTCGTGCTCTACGCCGAGGCAGCGGCCCAGACAGGCGACCGCGAGGTCTCCGCGATCCTCTGTGACCGCATCCAGCCGTGGGCTGACCAAGTCGACTGGAACACACTATTCAGCGCTGGACATACGCGACTGTATCTGGGCCTGCTCGCGTCAGTCCTCGCCGAGCACGAGCAGTCCGATGAGCACCTGGCGTTCGCGTGCGAGTTTCACGAGGCCAACGACATGACGCTGTGGACAGCCCGCAGTCACCTCGGCTGGACCGAATCACTCGCCGAGCGTGGCGACACCGACCGCGCACGGGAGCACGCCACACACGCGCTCGAGCTCTCGCGCGAGAACGGCTACGGCGCCTTCGAGCCGCGTGCAGCAGCGTTGGTAGAGACCGAGTCAGCAGCTGGCGCCTGACGTAGGGTGTCGGCGGTCTCCGGCAGGTCTCCGGGTTGCCCTTGGCGCGAGAAGCAGTCACGGCCTCCTCGTCGCCGGCGCAACGTGCCGCGGCCGCTTCCGGACACACGCGGTCACGAAGCCGTGCTGGACTCCTATGTACGCGTGAGCATGAAAGCGGGTCCCGGCCCGTCCGTGCCGAGGCACCTGCTCGTCGCCAATCTCGAGACGCGCCGCGTCCTTGGTCGTCCGGCCGCCGTTGCGAATCAGGCTGGCGTTTTGCTTTGGCATGAATCCAGGTGCGGCGCCGACGCCGACCAGCGCTCGTGACGGCGCTTGCTGAACGCTTAACTCGCGCCGGGCCAGCAAGCGCCTTGGGCGCTGGCGCACTCGCCCAATCCCAGCTGTGCCGGACCTCAGAGTCGGACGATTCCTTTGCTCTCTGTCGCCAGCCTGATGCGCGCTTCTGCAATAGACACTATGGAGGAGCTGGCTGGCGGTTGTCGAAGGGTTCGGCACTCCCCGCGCAGTCTGCGGGGTAAGTCTTCGCGCTGAGGATTGCGGCCTCGGCGCGGGGCCCACAAGCTATGAGAGGAGTGCCGATGCCTGACGGTATCCGTTGGGTCGGTCTGGACGTGCCCGCGCGCGAGTCGACGCTCGCGGTGTTCAACCAGGCGACAGGCGTGATGCTGACGAGGCGGGTGGTGGGCCGGCCGCACGAGTTGCTGCCGGCGCTGCGGGAGATCCCGCGTCCGGCGCGGATGGTGTATGAGGCGGGCCCGACCGGCTACGCCGCGCTCTAGCTCTCGTCTTCCTCTCGGCTGACCGCACTGGCAGCGTCCTGCACGACGCTGCGAAGGAACTCGTACTGGGTCTTGACGAGTCGGTCGGCCATATCCATCGCGGCGTCCACGATCTCGCGCCGCCGGGACGGACGCTCGCCGTGTGGCAACGCTGGCAACGCTTCGTCAACGTCGTCGACGAACTTGCGGACCGCCTCGATCGCGGCCCGAGATCCGGACTCGAGCGACTTGAGCACTTCGTCGGAGAGCTCGGCGGTCCGGTCGATCTGTTCCTGCCGCTTGCGCTCGCGCTCGTGCTCCTCCTTCTCGCGCTTACGCTCGCGGGCCTTGTGAGCGGCCGCGCCCCTGCGTGCCGCCTCGCTGCGCTGGGCGGTGGTCTCTGGCATTGGGATTGCCTCCTTCGAGGAACATGCGCCTCTTTAACACGCATTCACGGAAGCCGGTCGGCCGTCGCTCCCGGCTCGCGGAACCTGCTTCGCGGCCACCGTCTTGACTGACCTTAGGCAAGCTCACGGGCCGTGCCATCCGGAACATATCGACGCGTCATCGGTAGAAAGCACGGACGCGATTGGACTCTCCACGGCCGTTGCTGAAAGCTCGGGCTCCCCGTGAACCTTGCGCTCACGGCATGCTTGCCATCGTGCCCGGGCTGGCATGAGCGCCCGCTTCAGCCGATCAGCGGCCGAGCTCCGTGCGCAGGTCGATCGGCGGGAGCACCTCGATCGAGATCTTCGCCGGCAGCGGGAGGCGTGGCGGGAGGTCGAGCAGCGTGATCCCCCACGGCGGCGCGATCTGGATCGGCGCAACGTCGATCCGCAGCAGCTGATGGAGGTGCAGGAGCCGCGCGATGTGCTCGCCCTGGCCGAGGAACAGCGCTGTCTCCTGACCGCCGATCGCAACGACCGGGACGATCCGCACGCCGTGCTGCAGCGCGAGCCGCACGAATCCGGTCCGGTGCGCGAAGTCGATCTCGGCGGAGTGCCAGCTCGCCCGGTAGGTTTCGTGGTCGCCGCCCGGATAGACGAGCAGCGCGGCGTCGCGGGCGAGCGCCCGTCGCATGTTCTCAGGCGACGCCGGCACCGTCCCGTAGGGGGTGAGCATCGCGCGGATGCCGGGCACCTTGAACACGAGGTCGTGCGCGAGCTGGAAGAACGCGCGCTCGGGGCCGAAGTGGTCGTAGAACGCCTGCGCGAAGATGAACGTGTCGGCGATCAGCGTGCCGCCCGAGTGGTTGCCGACGAGCAGCACCGGCCCGCGCGACGGGATGTTCTCAAGCCCCCTCACATCGGCGCGGAACCAGACGTCGGCCATCACGCGCAGCGCAGGAAGCAATGACCTCAAGCAGTCGCCGTTCATCTCGCAGGCGGTGATGTACGGCGACCGCCGCCCGTATCCCGTCGCGCTCGTCACTCTCGACCCCGAGGCGATCATCCCGTGGGCGCGCGAGCGCGGACTGCAGGATGACCTCGGCGCCCTGTCCCAGCACCCCGAGGTACACAGCCTCTTGCAGGTCGCGTGCGACAGCGCGAACTCGCACTACGCCCAGGCCGAGCAGGTCAAGCGGTTCACGATCCTCGACCACGACCTCACGCAGGAAACCGGCGAGCTGACACCCACGCTCAAGGTCAAGCGCAACGTCGTCTACGAACGCTACGCAGACGTCTTCGACCAGCTGTACGCGCGCTGAACCCGCGCGCGCCGCGGCGCGCTAGGGACCCTGGGCCCCCTAGGCTTAGGGCCGAGGCGATGCCATCCCCGGCTCGAGGCAAGACGGTCACTCTGCGCGACGGTGCGCGGGTGAGGTTGCGTCCGATCGCACTCGAGGACAAGCCGGCGCTTGCCACCAGCTTCGAACGTCTGAGTGAGGAGTCTCGCTACCGGCGGTTCTTCACGTCCAAGAACAAGCTCTCGGCGGCTGAGCTTGACTACCTCGTCGACGTCGACCATACGAACCACGAGGCGATCATCGCCATTGATCCCTCGAGCGGGCAGGGACTGGGCGTCGCGCGTTACGTTCGCTCCACCGACGATACGGGGCTCGCCGAGGTCGCGGTCACCGTCGTCGACGACTGGCAGGGCCGCGGCTTGGGTCGTGCGCTGCTCCAGCGCTTGACGTATCGCGCGCGACGGGAGGGGGTGCGCCGGTTCAGCGCGCTGGTTCAGGCCGAGAACCGGGCGTCGCTCGGGCTGCTCGAGGGACTTGGGGACACCCGGCGCACATTCGCCCCCGGCGAGGTCGAGCTCTTGATCGAGCTGCCCCCCGAACGGGGACTGGGGACCCGGCTCGCCCGAGTATTGCGAGCCGCGGCCGCCGGGAGCCTGGTCCCGGCGCGCCGAGCCGTTCGACCCGGCCTTCCGCTCCAGACGATCGTGGTCGGCACGGACGGTTCAGAGATGGCGGCGAATACGCTCGCCGCGGCCGTACGGTTCGCCTCGGCGCTGGGGGCCGAGCTCCACATTGTGTGCGCGTACAGCGCCGTTCAGACACCGTCCGACACCGAGGCGCCGCTGGCCAAAGCGACCGGGGTCGCGCGTCACGAGGGGCTTGAGGCCGTCACCCACGCGCGCCGCGACGATCCCGCCGACGCGCTGATCGCGGTCTCCGAGGAACTGGGCGCCGAGCTGCTGGTCGTGGGCAACACGGGCAAGAGCAGCGCTTCACGGTTCCTGCTCGGAAGCCTGGCCGACACAGTCGCCCACCACGCGCCCTGCAGCGTCCTCATCGTGCGAAACAACGGCTAGCGCGATCGATGCGCCCCGCAGCCCGCCGCCCGACCTTGGGCGCTCGATCGGTACACGCACGCGATCAGGGGCAACGAAGCCAACACCTCCGCAAAGTTGCAGGCGTTCATCGACCTGTCTCGTGGGACAGTCAGGGGACAGTCGAGCACTCCTGGGAGCGTTTCTGAGCGTTCCTGAACGATGCGGCTTCGACCGGGAGGCCCAGTGTTTACGGCCTGAGCGGCCCTGAGCGTTCCTGAGCGACAACTCCGGCGGGCAGTTCGAATCCCGGTGGCGGTATCCGCTTTGTGCCTGCAAAATGGCACGTTTTCAGTCCAGAAAGGTGCACAATTGGTGCACAATTTTGGACAAGAATCGGACAGCGGGCCGCGATGAGCGCCTCGCGAGCCGTCTTGAACGATCGCGAGAAGTGGACCGTCGCGCCGCTCTCGTTCGACCTCCGGGACGTCGCGGGGCGCCAGCAGGGCAGCCCGTTCGCTGAGTTCGACTACCTCGACCGGAAGGTGCCGCGCCGGCTCTCGCCGCCCGCATGGCGACTCGACTGCTCCTCGCCATGACCGCGACCAGCGATGCCGGTAGCGGCGCCAATGCGGCCCGACTTCCCTGCTGGCCGCGCAAAGCGGGACAGGCGCCGCGGTCCGGCCACAAGGTCGGATCACTCAGCCAGAAGTCGCTGCCACAGCGCGGTGAGCGCGGCGACGGAGTCCTGACGGTTCTCCGGCGAGTCGTCGCCGTCGCCGAATTTGTCGAGCAGGTATGCACGGTGGCTTGCCATCAGCAGCAGCGAGAACTCACGCGAGTCGGCCGGGGGGTGTGGGGCCTCGGCGACGAGCCCTTCGAGTAACCGACGTGGGCTGACGAGCGCGCGGTCCAGCTCAGCGGCTACCTCCGGATCAGATGCGGCGGCGGCGTCGATCGCGCGAAGCATCCGGCCGTGCTCGGCGTACAACCCGACGAGGCCGGTGATCATCGCCTCAATCAGTTCGTCCGGCGAGCCGCGGAGGACTTGGTCGACCAGTGGGTCGTCCGCATCCGGGAGGAGTTCGGGCGCCATCTGGGCGAGCGTGTCGAAGTGGCGGTAGAAGACCGTGCGAGTCAGGCCGGCACGCGCCATTACGTCGCCAACGGTCAACGCGGCAAACGGCCGGTCGAGCAGCAACTCCCTCGCCGCGTTGAGGATCCGACGCCGGGCTTCATCTGAGGGAACTCTTTGCGACACCCTGTCGCAGAGTATGAAACACTCTGCGACACTATGTCGCAAACCGAGCCGGACACCAAGATCGGGCTCCCTGACGGGCGCTCCCTGTCTTATCTCGTCACGGGCGCCGACGGTGGGCCCATAGTAACCGTGCTTGACGGTCCCTGTAGCCGCGGGCTCGGGCGGGCGCTCGCTGCAACAGCGCGCGAACTCGGGATCCGTCTCGTGGTCCCGGACCGTCCGGGTTCTCACGGCAGCACTCCTAAACCCGGTCGCACGGTCGCTGATTGGCCCGCCGACCATCTCGCGCTGATGGACGCGTTGGGCGTTGAGCGCTTCGGGATCGTGACGCAGTCCGGCGGGACCCCTTACGGGATCGCCCTTGCCGGTGCGGCTCCGGAACGGGTCACCGCTCACTCGCTGCTTGGAGCTATTGCGCCGCTCGCGGAGAAGGCCCAGTGGCGCGCGGCCGGGAAGGACATGAAGATGGCGGCAATCCTGTCCCGCCGCGCGCCGTTCCTTCTGCGCGCGGGCTTCAAGCAGCAGTCCAAGAAGCTGCCGGATTCGGCGCTGGGACTGTTCAAGGGGCCCGACGCAGAGGTCGTCCAGATCCCGTGGGTCAAAGAACTGTTCGTACCGACGTCCGCGGAGCTATTTGGGAACCCAAACGGGTTCATCGAGGAGGTCCGGCTCCTCTGCAAGCCGTGGGATATCACGCCCGGGGCGGTCCGCGCCTCCCTCTGGACCGGTGAGTTCGACCAGATGCACCCGCCGTCGCACGCCCGTCGCGTCGCCGAACTGCTCGGCGGAGACCCGCCGGTAACGGTCGTACCCGGGGTCGAGCAGATCGGCCTGTTTGTGATCTTCGAGGAAGCGCTGCGATTCGCAACATGCAGCGATCCTTGAAATAGACGGTCGGCGACCGCGATACCCGCGGCATCACCACAGCAGGACGGAGCCGGGTCAAGCGGCGCGCAGCCTCGAGTTTCGCCATGCGCGCATCTCGCTTCGATCGTCGAGCCGGACGGACGGCGTGCGACGAGAAGCAGTCGCGGGCGGCCGCGCACTCCCGCCAGACGCACGCCGATGGTTCGTCTCGCCATCGCGATCGTCGGCTTAGCGAGCACGGGGTGAGAAACGCGGTCGCCAGACGATGCGCCTGGGCGGGCTGCTGGTGCTGTCCGAAAGCGGCAGCGTCGCGGGCCGGCGAAGGCGGTCGTAGGAGTGCTGTCGGACCCGCCGATCCTCGTGTTCAGCCTGAGCATCGGCAAAGGACTCATGACGATCTCGATGCCAGATCGATTCCGGCTCGCGGCCCCGAGGGGACGTCGACGACCGATTGGCATGGCCATGGGGCTGCTTGAGCAGTCTCGGTTGGCGTCATGCCCGCGGCCGGGGCGCACGAAGTCGACGCCGCTGACTCGGAGGCGGATCGCTGTATGGCGGTTGGAGTGGCCGCCACGCGTGGCTCGTGCGCGGCGCGATGGGCGAGACGGATCGTGTGCCGGCGGGCGGCCGCGCGATGTAGGTCATCGATGTGAGCGCTGGCGAGCGCTCGAGCGAGAGCGGGGTGCAGCATTTTGAGCCTCCTCTAGCGAGTCAGGTCCTGCTCGGCATCAAGCAGCTCGAGCCGAACGGCCAGGTGCTCCGGCGCCGACCCGATTGCGTACGCGGTCATTCCGGTCCTCCTGGTGTCGGGGGTTTGCCATCCGCGTATTGAGACGCCGGCAGGGCCGAAGAAGGGTCAGTGCCTGTTGCGCGGTCGCCGGGACGACCCTTTCTCGGCGCGCGCGACGTCATAGCTGTTGATGCCGGCGAAATCGGAGTCGAGATGCGAGGATCAGAAGATGGGCCAATCCCTGCTGACGCGCGCTGCACAAGGCGAGCAGGAGGCATTCCGCGAGCTAACCGACCCCTACCGGCGGGAGCTCCAGTTCCACTGCTACCGGATCCTCGGCTCGATGCAGGACGCTGAGGACGCGCTCCAGGAGACGTTGCTGAGCGCCTGGCGCGGTCTGTCGGGTTATGAGGGCACGGCATCGCTGCGCGCGTGGCTCTACCGGATCGCCACCAATCGATGCCTCGATGCCCTGCGCGTGCTCGGCCGCCGGTCGCCGCCGGCACCCGAGCCGCAATTCGCCCCGCCGGAGCCGACGAGGCTCGGCGAGGTGACTTGGCTCCAGCCCTACCCCGACGCCCTGCTCGAGGGGATCATCGATACGGCGCCGGGTCCAGATGCTCGATACGAGACCCGGGAGACCGTCGAGCTCGCGTTCGTCGCAGCCCTGCAGCATCTCCCACCACGCCAACGCGCCGTCCTGCTTCTCCGCGACGTCCTCGGCTTCCACGCCGCCGAGGTAGCCGACACGCTCGAGACAAGCGAGGACTCGGTCAAAAGCGCCCTCAGGCGCGCGCGGGTAACGACCGAACGCCTATTTCCCGCGTCAGACCGGGGCCGAGCGCCAGAGCCCAACTCACCGACAGAACACGAGCTCGTTCGCCGTTTCGCCGATGCCTGGATGGCCGACGACATCGACGGCGTCGTCGCGCTACTCACCGAAGACGCGTGGTTCACGATGCCGCCGCCCCCGCTCGAATACCAGGGCCGCTCGGCGATCTACGAATACCTAAATTGGCGGGGCGGCCGCCGCCACAAGCTGATCCCAACCCGAGCCAACGGCCAGCCAGCATTCGGCTGCTATCGCACCGACTCGCAAACACCGATCGCACACGCCGTCGGAGTGCTCGTGCTGACTCTCGCGGGCGACCGCATCTCTGCGATTACCCACTTTGTCGACAGCAGCGTTCTCGGCCGCTTCGGGCTGCCTCGCACCCTTCGCGGCTGATCCCATCACCAGCGCGCTGATGGCCTCCGGGTGCCACATGCAGGGCGCTTCTGGTGGGTCGGGCCTCTTGCCCGTTGCTGCTCGGTTGCATGTGGAAAGCAGCAGCCGGCGGCAGTCGGCCACGCGACCGAAACTTTCTTCGGTCGATGGCGTTGAAGCTCGCTGAAGCCGTGGCAGGGGGCTCAAGCCGTCGGCGGAGGACCTGAGGTCAGACAATGTGGGCAATTCTCGTTTGGGTAGCACATCGGCTTGTGCTTGTGTTCTCCGGCGGGCGTTTGGCCGGGCTGCTAGACCCTGGCGCCGTGCAGGTTGGTGGGAGGGGCCGCGCAGGTGCTCCAGCGGGGCGCTTGTTGATGTCCTTGGTGGTGGGTGGCATGGTGATGAGCGGCTTTGCGGGCTCTGCGCGTGCGGCCGCGCGAGTTTGGTCTGCGCCGGTGGTCCTCGCTACGCAGAGCTTCAGCGTGTCGCTCAGCGGCATCTCCTGTCCTACGACGAGGCAGTGCAGCGTGGTCGATTCATCCGGCCGGGAGGCGACGTTTGATCCGGGCTCGCCTGGCAGTCCGACCCCGACACGTGTCGGCGGCAGCGAGCAGTTGAGCGCGGTTTCGTGCCCGTCGGCGAGACAGTGCACCGCGGTTGACCCCTCCGGGCGGGAGGTGACGTTCGACCCACACTCGCCGAGACTGGCGTCGGGCGGTCAGATCGATCGCTCTCCGCCAGTGTTGCCGAGTTTGTTGCGGGTGGAGCCTTTGACGGCAGTGGCTTGCCCGTCGGTGAGGCAATGCACCGCGGTCGGCGGCGAGCACCAGTTTACGTTCGATCCACGCCGTCCGCGGGCGGTGATCTCCGCGGCCCTCGACGGCAACCTGATGCCGCGCGGCGTGGCGTCGCTGACTGCGGTTGCCTGCCCAACGATGGGCCAGTGCACTGCGGTTGACAACCTCGGGAACGAGATCACGTTCACTCCGCGCTCGCGGACAGACGGCATTCCCATCTCGATTAACCGTTACAGCCAGCTATGGGGTATTGCGTGCCCGAGAGCCCGCCAATGCACCGCGGCGGGCGCGCACGGGCGCGTGTTCACGTTCGACCCAACTCGCCCGGCGCGCACGGCCGTTGCCGTCGTGGGTCCTGCCGGAGACCCGCTCGTCCCCGTGGCGTGCCCGTCAAGCCGGCAATGTACCGTGATCGGTGACGACGGCCGGGAGGTGACGTTTGATCCGATCTCGCCGGGCGCTCCGCTGCGGACGAGCGTCGCCGGTCAGAACGAGGCGCTGGTTGCAGTGGCATGCCCCTCGCTGAGGCGATGTACTGCGGTCGGCTCCGCTGGGCGGGTCGTGACGTTCTCCGCGCGCCCGCCGGTGCGCGTCATCTCGACGACAGCCCGTACCAGCGCGGGGATCCCTCTGACCGCTGTGGCGTGTCCGTCGGCCGGCGAGTGCGCCGCCGTCGACACTGCGGGTGACGTGGTGACGATCGATCCGAGTGCGCCGGTGACGTCCACGCAGATCAAGATCGACTGCGCGCTTGAGCCCCATGTGGGTTGCGTAGGCGCGACCCTGTCCGCTATGGCGTGCCCGTCGACGCAGGAGTGCACCGCCGTCGATGACTTCGGTCTGCAGGTCACCTTTGATCCGATCTCGTTGCCATACGCGACATCGACCTCAGCCCCGACGATGGTCTCGGTTAGTGCGCTGACCGGCGTGGCGTGCCCAGCGGTTCGCCTCTGTGTCGCAGTTGATGCCGGCGGGCGAGCGGTGACGTTTAATCCGCGCTCAGTGGGCAACCCCACGTCACGCTCGATCGACCGCGGCCACGCGCTGCACGCGATCGCATGTCCGGCAGTGAGGCAATGCACCGCCGTCGACGCCGTTGGGCGAGCAGTGACATTTGACCCGCGCGCGCCATCAATGTCCACGACGCGCCTGATCGACAGCGCCCACGCGCTCCAGGCAATAGCGTGTCCGACAGTGAAGCAATGCACCGCTGTGGATGGCAGCGGGCGAGCCGTGACTCTCAACCCAAGGTCGATAGGTACGCCGATCGTCAGCAACATCGACCACAACCACGAGCTGCGCGGCGTGGCATGCCCCACGGCGAGGGACTGCGTCGCGGTGGACGGAGCGGGCCGCGCTGTTGAGGGAGATCCCTACGGCAGCTGGGCAGTCAAACGGATCGCCGGAGCCGACTCCCTGACCGCGGTCGCATGTGGATCCGTCCGCCTTTGCGTGGCCGTTGACCAGAACGGTCGGGGCTTCGTGGGCACGCTGAGGACAGGTCGACCGCGCTGAGAGTCGGAGCGCGCACCTCAAACCAGCCGCCGCTGCCGCTTCGGCCGACGAGCGGCAGTAGGGACACGGCTCGATCGCCTGCACATGCTCCTGTCCGAAAGCAGCCGCCGCTGACGCTGCCGCTGGCGCCGAGATCGTGGCTCCTTCCGTGAGCGCGGCTCGGCTATGGCACGTAGTGGCGTACAGATGTTCAGCTTCGGTCCGGACATCCAGTCGGTGCGGCCCCGGCTCGAGATGGAAGACCGTCTTGCGTTACGCGCGACGCTGTGAGCGCATCGGTCAGAGGTCCCGCTCGCGCAAAGGGGAGTCCATCTCCACCAGAAGTCGGCGGGCGGTCGGTGGCGTTCGTTTTAGTTGGCCTCTGTCAGCTCAGGGAGCTGAAGAACACGTCCTCCTGACGGTGGACGCCGCCGATGACGGCGCCGGACGGCTCCTTCCAGAGCTGGCGGTCGGCCGCGTACGCGGCAACCGGCCCGTCACTTGTTTGGGTGGCGCTGAGGTACTCGCCCAGTCCATAGCAGGGAGCAGCCTCAACGTCGTAGTTGACCGTTGGGTCGCTCACGGACTGGGAAACTGTGATGTTGGTCGGGGACAGGTCGAACGGCGAGGCGACCTGGCGGCGATTAGCGAAGCTGACGCCGCCGGCCCCGAGCGTCCCCGTCTTGCTGTCGACGCTAATCCGGCCGCTTGCATCCTGCGTGTAGTAGACGACCCGGACCTGAGATCCGCTCGAATCGGCGGTGATCGCGGGATGGAAGTGCTGCGGCTCGGAGGCGGTGGATGCCGCAACGGTGACCGGCGGCGCCCAGGTCGCCCCGCCGTCAGGCGAGTACAGCAGCCGGATCTCCGATCCGCTGCCGGCGCCGTAGGTCGGACTCGTCGAGGAGCCGATCGCGATGAATAGCCGCCCGTTCACCGCGGCCGCGGTCGGCTGCGTGAAGATCCGCGTCGCCTGAACGAACCGTGGCAGACCGCCGCGACCGACCGTCGCCGAGCCCTGATGCATTGTCAGCCGGAACCCGCCGTAGATTCCGCAGTCGGTCTGCGTCCCGGGCGTCACGTTCGGGAACATGGTCGGATCCGGCGCCCCCGGCACGTTGAAGTTCAAAAACCGGAACGTCTGGCCACCGTCGTCGGAGACGAGGACCCGGATGTCATCGGCGTCGATCGTCGAGTAGTGCAGGAACGGGATGTACAGACGGCCGGTCGAGGGATCGACGACCGGGTTCGAAGCTTGCAGGGTGGCGGACATCCCGCCGTCCGCCCGCGGCCTGTAGATCTGCCGCGACGGTGACCACGTCGCGCCGGCGTCGGTCGAGTGGGTCATGTACAGGCGCGAGGCGCTGCCGAAGTACTGCGTCCAGGTCACGTAGATGTCGTCGCGAGTGGGCACGTTCGGATCCGGTCCGATCGCCAGCCATTCTTTGTCGGGCCCGTGCGTAGGATTGATCCACGACTGGTCGACACTCGTTGTCGTCCACGTGTTCCCGCCGTCGGTCGACTTGGCGACCTGCACGCCGAACCAGCTCAACGAGGCGTAGTAGAAGTTCCCGGCCCTGTCGACGCCGAGCGACGGATCGCCGGCGTCGAGCGGCGGAGCGCCCGGCTCCGCGGGAATGAACCCGCTCTGCCACGTCTTCCCGCCGTCATGCGAGACCGAGAAACCGTCGTTGAGATGCTGCGACCAGTCGAAGTTGGCGTCGGTCAAGATGTAATCGGCGGTGCTGTTGTACCCGACCACGACGTTCTTTCCGTCCACGGCCATCGACGTCTCAGACTGGATTGCCGTGACGTACGGCGGAGCACCCGCGAACGTCTGCACCTTGTCGAGCGACGGATCGTTGACCTGGTTCGCGCTTGCGGAATTCACGCCCGAGGTGTTCAGCACACCAAAATTGCCGTTCGCGGGCGGAGGGTTCGGGATTCCGTGGATATCGGCGCTCCAGCCCGACGAATCGTCCTCCGGATCCGGACCGCCAGGCACCGCGCCAGCCACCGGCGCAAACACCATCGCCGCGAGGAACGCCACCAGCCCCAACCCGAGAGCCGTCGCCACACCCCACCACGCTTCGCCCGCGGGCACAGACTCGTTCGCGGCATCGGTCCCATACCGCCACACTCCGGTTCTCGTAGGTATCCGCGCACCCCGAACTCAACGCGTGCGAGCCCTTCAGGCGGAACTCGGGTCAAACGAACCGCCGGACGCTGGGTACGTCAAGCGCGAATCTCGAGAGCCAGAACCGACTCATGAAGGCCACTGCGTCCGCTTCCGCCAACGGCGGAATTCGACGCGCGAACGCGGGGAGGGCGCCGCCACTCCATTGGCGACGCAGAATTCGTGCGCCGGAGTGGACTCGCTGCCGGTGCCATGGGACGAAAGCGCCGGCGACTCGTCAGTCGCCGGACCGGTAGCCCTAGCCAACGCCGGCTCACCGGGGGCCAAAGCGACCTCGGATCCGTCGCGCATGACGGAGCCAACGCACCCGTCGCAAGACACCACGCCGACGTCACGCCGCTGTCGGCTGGTGGCGGCGGATCAACGCCACAGGCGCAGCCGCCTGGGGCGGGCCTCTGTCATCCGGTCCACGGCATCGCGTGCTGTGAACTTCTTCAGACGGCGAGCCTCATGAAGATGCCGGTCGCAGAACAATCCAACGCCAGGCGATGCGGTAACCCCGAGTTCATTGCTCCATCCGACGATGGGGCTGCCGTCTGGGCTGAGAGGTTGGCTCCATCCGCGATCGTAATCGGCGAATTCGACCGATCCCGACGCATCGGAGTCGAAGCCGCAGACCACGCAGTGGGGCTTGATCGCCATGCCCGCAGTGTCGCACCGACATCCCGCGTCACGACATGGTCCATTCGAGGCTGGCGGGCGATCGCTCATGCTCTCTCGCTAGTGTCGCGAGTCAGAAGTTCGGTGGCACCAAGAGGTGTCACCGGGGATGCCGCGCAAGGACGCAGAATCCGACGTGCACTGGAGGTGCACGAGGATTCGAGGACGCCGCGCGGCGCCGCCGGGGGCGCCTCGACTGCCGTCGAACTTCTGACTCGGGACACTAGTTCACCTGCGGGCGACCACGTCGGCCGCCGGCACAGCCTGGATGTGCCACGCGTCGGACCGCGCCAACAAGCGCTTCCGGCCTCGACCGCCGTCCAATCGCGATAGCGCGCAACGGCGAACTTTGTCGTAAATGGCCACGTTGCGGCGCGAGTCCCCCCGTGGTATTGATTGGTCCATGCCAGATTGCAAGGTGATCCGGGGTGGGGAGAGTTTCCACGGCAAGCAGGGCCTCGATTACTTTTCTGGCGTCTCTGCTGAGAGCGCGGGCGCAACGGGGATCTGCATGCACCTGCTCGAGATTCCCCCGGGTGTCAGCGCCAGCCCGCATTATCACGAGGCCCACGAGACCGCGATCTTTGTGCTCGAAGGTGCCGCTGAAATGCGTTACGGGTCGAAGCTCGAGCATCTGATGCGGGTCGAGGCAGGTGACTTCATCTATATCCCGGCCGGGGTTCCCCACCAACCCTTCAACTCGACCGATGCGTCCGTCCGTGCCGTCCTTGCTCGTACCGACCCCAACGAACAGGAAAGCGTCGTCGTCATCGACGAGCCTGAGACCGCCTGATTCGCTCGCCCCACCTGGCGAGGCTTGGCCCACCCGCGAGCGAGATCTTCGAGTGACCGACCCTTGAACAGGTTTCGCGACGGAGCCTACGGAGATCAGGGTTGATCGGCGCTCGATCCTTGGACCGCAACGCCGGCTTGCCAAGGAACAGGCTTGCGCCCTGCTTGCGCGGGGAAAGCGCGGCTGGCGTCTCAAATGCCGCTGGGGCGGACGGCGAGTGTCAGTCCTTCGATCAGGCGCTTGACGTCTTCGTCGGTGGTATGCATGTGGGGCGAAATCCGCAGCGCCGTGCCACGTATGGCCGCGAAGCAGTTGGCGCTGGTCAGTGCGGGAATCACTGCCGCGAGGACGCGGTCCGGGAGACGCACGCCGAGCATGTGGGGGCCGCGCTGCTCGTCGGGTATGACATCCAGTCCGAGCCCGGCCGCTCGGCGGGCGATGACAGAGGTTCGCTCAGCAAGCGTGGCGGCCACGCGGGACACCTGCCAATCGACGATCTGCTCCAGTGCAGCGATCGCCATCGGGAGCAGCTCGAATTTCGTGCGCTGACCGACGTCGAAGCGTCGTGCGCCTGGCTGGTACTCGTCACGGTAATCAACCAGGCGCGCGAAGTCCTCGGATCCCGCCCGCAGAATCCAGTTCTCCTCCAGCGGCTCGCCGCGACGGTGCTCCTCGGCCACGTAGAGATAGCCGACGCTCAACGGTCCGAGCAGCCACTTGTACCCGACGGTGACAAGGAAGTCCGGGCGCAGTCGCTCCACATCGATCGGCATAGCGCCCACCGACTGGCTGCCGTCGATCACAAGCCGCGCCCCTACCTGTCGGGTCCGCGACGCGATCGGCGCCAAGTCGATCAAGGCGCCGTCGGTCCAGTGCACGTTCGGCACACTCACGATCGCGACCGTCTCGTCCAGAGCGGCGAGCACGGCCTCGGTCCAGGTCTGCCCGGGCTCACGGGCCACGGTGCGGATCTCGGCGTCTGATCGACGCGCGGCCCAGCGCCACGTATAGATACCGGACGGGTATTCCTCTTCGAGCACGAGCACGCGCTGACCGTGATGCAGCGGCAGGTTGCGGGCGGCGACTGCAAAGCCGTAGCTCGTCGCCGGCACGATCGCCACGCCTTCACCGTTGGTGCCGATGAGGTTGCCGAACAGCGACCGCAGACGCTCGACATCATCGAACCAGTCCGCAGCTGAGATCGTCCATGGTCGCCCACGCCGCTCAAGCGCGGCCTCACCAGCTACTCGAACCGCGCGCAGCTGGGGAGCGAGGTTCGCCGTGTTGAAGTACGCAATCTCAGCAGGAACGTTGAACGCTGCGCGTTGATCACCGATCGGGCTGGCTCCTCCCAGCATCTGGAGAATTCTCCTCAAGACGTTCGGCCCGGGGGCGGGAGTCTTTTCACCGGCGTAGCAGTCGTGCCTGAAGCTCCCGTAGCTCGGGCGCCGGGGTCGCGCCGAGCTCGTCGCGGAGGCGTTCTCGGAGGGCGTCGTAGACCCTGAGTGCTTCGGCGCCGTTTCCGCGCGCGGTGAGGATCTCCATCAGGAGAGCGTGCCCGCGTTCGCGGTAGGGCGCGAGGGTGATGAGTTCGCGTGCGCTGCGTTCGCCCGGGGCGAGTTCCGAGCCTCCGACTCCGAGCGCGACGGCGGCATAGCACTCGAGCGCCGAGACGCGGATCTCTTCGAGGCGCCGGCGATGTTCGTCGGCCCACGGGAGATCCTCGCCCGGGAGAAAGCCGCGGCGGGCGGTGAACAGGGCCACCAACGACGGACCCCAGCCGCGCGCCCAGTCCCCCTGGGCGGCGGCGGACTCGGCGCGGTGGATCGCCTCCTCTGCGGCTTCCAGGTCGATCCACGCGTCGAGCGGTAGCTCGAGGTGGATCTGGCCGCGACCGCACAGCACGTCGCTCCCGAGCACCGATCGCAGCCGCGAAAGGAGCGCACTGAGGGCGGTATCGGCACCCGCTGGTGCGCGCGATGGCCACAGCGCCTCGATCAGCTCGTCCCGGCGGGACACGAGCGCCCGGGTGACGGTCAGGTAGGTGAACAGCACGCGGGCCTGGCCACCAGGGAGTTTGGGCGTCAGCTCGCGACCGGCGAGCTCGACGGCGAGCCGCCCGCAGAGCTGGATCCGAGTCGAGGGGTTGTCGGCCAAGGTTGGTGCAAGGAGAATCGCAGAAGCGTGCAAACCGCCGGCCGTAGGGTCGCGCTCACAAAAGCAAGGAGAAGGTCATGGCGAAGGTCATCCGGTGCCAGTGCGGATTCCTCGCGCGCGGCGAAAGCGTGGAGGAGGCGGCGACGGTGATCGAGGCGCACATGCGCTCAGATCATCCCGAGCTGGTCGGCAAGGTCACCCGTGAGGATCTGATCGCGATGACCGAAGAGGCCTAACCCGCTATCGGCCGATCGGGCCGGTGGCGCAGAAAGGAAGCGCGATGGGACCAGCACCGCCCGAACAGCTCCGAGCGCCAGACGGACCGCTCGTCACTGGCGACTGGCTGCAAGCCAGCCTCACGAACCCGCGGGTGCGCGTGCTCGACGTGCGCGGGCGGCACCCGAGCTCGCCGCTGCCGCATGCCAAGCGCGGCGAGTATCTGATGGGGCACATTCCCGGCGCGGTGTTCATCGACTGGGAACGCGACTTCATCGACACCCAGGACCCCGTGCCCGTCCAGATCGCGGGCGCGGAGGCGTTCGCCAGTCTGGCCGGCGAGCGAGGAATCGGCGACGGAGATCTGGTCGTCTGTTACGACGACTATTACGGGATCTTCGCGGCCCGGGTGGCGTGGGCGTTTCGCTACTACGGCGCCGAGGCGCGGGTCCTCGACGGCGGCTGGACAACCTGGATGGAGGAAGGCCGTCCGGCGAGTAACGAGCTCCTCGAGCCCGCGCCGACCCGCTTCACCGCCCGCCCCCGGCCGCGGCTGCGGCGTGCGCTGGCGGAGGTTTCCGAAGCGCTGGCGCGGGGCGCGATGCTCGTCGACGCCCGCCCCCGCCATCTGTTCCTCGGCGAGCCGGGCGCTGCGAACACCGGCCACATTCCTGGGTCGCGCTGTCTTCCGTACCAGGAGCTCGTCGACGGCGCCACCGGCCTGTGGGCGGCACCCGCCGCGGTTGCCAGGCTCGCGCGGGATGCCGGGATCGACACCGACCGTCCCCCGCGCGAGCTGATCGCGACGTGCGGCAGCGGGGTCTCCGCGACGGTCGCGCTGCTCGCGCTCGAGCGGATCGGGATCCACGCCGACGGCGTGTACGACGGCTCGTTCAACGAGTGGAGCGCGAACGACGAGCGACCTATCGAGTACGGGAGCCCGGCGTGAGCCCCGGCGTCGGCAACGAGGACGCGCATCCATCAACGACGACGGAGGTCAACGCCATGTCTGGACTTATTCGCAAGAGCTTCGACTCCCCGGAAGAGGTCCGCAGGTTCGAAGGTGACAGCGGCCGGCTCGAGCTGGTCAACCTCGAGGAGGGACCAGTCGGAAAGGCGACGTTCGAACCCGGCTGGAGGTGGTCGGAGCACGTGAAGCCGATCGCCGGAACCGACAGCTGCCAGGCGGCGCACACCTGCTACTTCCTCTCCGGCCGGATGAAGGTTGTGATGGACGACGGCGAGGAGCTCGAGTATGGACCCGGCGACTTCGCGATCATGGCGCCCGGGCATGACGCGTGGATCGTCGGCGAGGAGCCGTGCGTGGTGCTCGATTGGCAAGGCTTCGCCGACTACGCCAAGCGCGGGTAGGACACAGCGATCCGACGGGCGAGAGGGGTCCGGTGGAGACGTTCTGTCTGGTTCACGGTGCTTGGCACGATGACGCGTGCTGGGCGCTGTTGGCCGCCGAGCTCATGCGCCGGGGTCACGAGTGCTTGACCCCGGTGCTTCCGCTGGAGGACCCTGTGGCGAGCTTCGCGGACTATGCAGCAGTCGTGGGCGATCACCTCGGCGGTCGCGAGAACACGGTGCTCGTCGGCCACTCCATGGCCTCGGCGGTGATTGCACTCGTCGCCGTGCAGATGCCCGTGAAGCGGCTCGTATACCTGTGCCCGACGATGGGCGGATTTTCACGGCCGGCGGGCGAACCGCCATCCCAGCGCACGACGTGGGTCCGTCCTCCCGTCGACAACGAGAACCGCAGTTGGTGGCCGCGCGAGCGCGCCGTGACCCAGCTCTACGGACGCATCGAGCGACAGCTTGGCGAGCGCCTGGCCGGGCGGCTGCGCCCGCAACCGCAAGCTGTGTTCAGCGCGCCGTACCCGCTCGAGTGCCCGCCCGAGACCCCCTCCGCGTTCCTCTACGCACGAGATGACGAGCTGTTCGACGACGCCTGGTCGCGCTGGATCTGCCGCAGGCTGCTGGGCATCGATGCGCTCGAGCTACCTGGTGGACACTTCCCGATGCTCGCCCATCCCGACAGTCTCGCAACGATGCTCGAGAAGGTGAGCGGCGGGCTCGACCTGCCGGGTGCCGGTCCAGTCGCCGGTTGAGTCGAGGCGTTCATTGCGAGCTCCGGCCTCACCCGATTCGGGCGATGCGCACGCCCAGTCAGCGCAGCATGATCAAGGATCCCCAGTGGAGGAGCGGGCCCAACTGTGGCCGCCAGCGTTTCAGCGAAACAAGCCCGCGAGGTCGTGGAGGGCGCGCGGGAGTCGGAGTGGAAGCTGCCGAGTTTTGGCAAGCAACTGTTCCTTGGCGATCTCCGGCTGGATCTGATTCATCCGCAGCCGCGGTCCGAGCCGGAGGACATCGAGAAGGGCGAGCGCTTCCTCGCGCGGCTGCGCGCGTTCCTCGAGGCCGAGGTCGACCCGCTTGACGTCGAGCGCAACGCGCAGGTCCCTGACCGAGTGATCGACGGGCTCAAGGAGCTCGGCGCGCTCGGCATCAAGGTCTCCGAGGACTACGGAGGGCTGGGCTTGTCGCAGGTGTACTACAACCGGGCACTGGCGCTCGCGGGTGTCTGGCATTCAGCGATCGCGGCGCTGCTCAGCGCGCACCAGTCCGTCGGGGTGGCCGAGCCGCTGCGGATGTTTGGCACCGAGGAGCAGAAACGCAAGTGGCTGCCGCTGGTCGCCAAGGACCACATCAGCGCGTTTCTCCTGACCGAACCCGATGTGGGGTCTGATCCGGCACGTATCGCCTCGACCGCGACGCCGGTGGTCGGGGACGGCGATATGGTGGCGATGCCGGTCGAGGGCGGCTATTCGCTGAGCGGTCGCAAGCTGTGGGCGACAAACGGAACGATCGCGGACGTCGTCGTCGTGATGGCGAAGGTGCCGAAGAGCGACGGCCATCCGGGCGGAATCAGTGCGTTCGTGATGCGCTGTGACTGCGAGGGCATCACGGTCGAGCACCGCAACGCGTTCATGGGGATCCGGGGGATCGAGAACTCGGTCACCCGCCTGGACAACGTGTTCGTGCCCGAGGAGAACCGGATCGCGCGGGAGGGCGAGGGTCTCAAGATCGCCCTGAGCACCCTCAACACTGGCCGGTTGGCACTCATGGCGCTCTCCGTCGGCGCAGCGAAGTGGTCCACGAAGATCGCCCGGGAGTGGTCGACCGAGCGGGTGCAGTGGGGCCGGCCGATCGGCAAGCACGACGCGGTCGCGCAGAAGGTGGCATTCATTGCGGGTAGCGCGTTTGGCCTCGAGGCGATGCTCGAGGTCGCGAGCCGCCTGGCGGACAGCGGCAACGACATCCGTGTCGAGGCCGCGCTGTGCAAGGTGTACGGCTCCGAGCTTGCCTGGCGGGTGATCGACGAGCTGCTGCAGGTGCGCGGCGGGCGTGGTTATGAGACCGCGGCATCGCTCAAGGCGCGCGGCGAGAAGCCGGTGCCGGTGGAGCAGATGATGCGCGACATGCGCGTGAGCCGCATCTTTGAAGGCTCGAGTGAAATCATGCACCTGCTCATCGCCCGCGAGGCGCTCGATCCGCATCTCCGCGCCGCCGGCGACCTTCTCACACCGGGCGGCGATATCAAGACGAAGGCGGAGGCGGGACTTCGTGCCGGTGTGTTCTACTCCGGCTGGCTGCCGCAACTGCTTGTCGGCCAGGGCCAGAACCCCCGCTCCTATGAGGAGTTCGGTCCGCTGGCCGCTTCCCTGCGCTACGTCGAGCGCTCCTCGCGCAAGCTGGCACGCTCAACGTTCTACGGCATGAGCCGCTGGCAGACGAAGCTCGAGTACAAGCAGACGTTCCTGGCGCGGATCGTCGACATCGGGGCCGAACTGTTCGCGATCGCCGCCGCCGTGTGCTACGCCGACAGGATCGGCCGTGAGCATCCCGAGCGCCAAGCGCAGGCGCGAGAACTGGCAGAGCTGTTCTCGACACAAGCCAGACGCCGCGCCGACATGCTCTTCGACGGGCTGTGGGCCAATGACGACGGCACAAACTACGCTGCCGCGCAGCGCGTCCTGGCGGGCCGGTACACCTGGCTGGAGGAGGGCATCGCTGACCCGTCGGGCGACGGAGCGATGATTCCGCCGGCAGCGACACCGGCCGCCGAACCCGCGGACACCGTCTCCACGAGCGAGGCGACCGCCGCGGCCAACGAAGGTCCTGAGGTCGCACCCGCGACCGGAGAGGTGCAGTAGCCATGGTGCATGACATGAATGGGTCACAGGCCGTCGGGATTGTCGGAATTGGGGCCGTCACCGGCTTCGGTTGGGGGGTGGAGAGCCTGTGGGCGGGTCTGATCGCCGGGAAGTCGTCCGCCCAGCCGGTCGATTTCGAGGACTGCGCCAGCCTGGCCGTCTTGGTCCCCGAAGGGGGCGACGAAGAAGACTCGATCACACTCTTCGGGCGGGCTCTGTACGGATCGGGACGCGAAGCCGTGGCGGATGCCACAGCCCGGGGCTGGCAACCGGGCAACCGGGTCGGGTTCATCCTTTGCTCCTCGCTGGGTGAGATCCAGGGCTGGCGCGACCTGTACCGCATGGAGACAAGTCATCTTCGGCGCCGTCACTTCCTGCAACTGCTGCCCTCGACTGCGCCGTCGATGTTCATGGCCGAATACGGCTTCAAGGGCCCCTCGCTCAACGTCGGGGCGGCCTGCGCCTCGGGCGCGCTTGGCGTCATCCTGGCTCGCCAATGGCTCACCACCGGCTTTGCCAGCGATGTCATCGTGAGCGGCACCGATCTTTCGGTCACCGAAGAGACTGCCCGCCATTTCACCGACCTCGGGGTGATCGTGCCGGGCGGCCTTGCGCCGGAACAAGCCTGCCGCCCCTTTCAGGAGGGCAGCTTAGGTTTCATCGCCGGCGAAGCGTCGGTCGCACTGGTCCTGACCAACCAACCCGAGGCCGATCCGTACGTTCAGGTCCTCGGCGCCGGTTACACCCACGACGCCTTCCACCCGATCGCGATCAACCCGGACGGCATCCAGGTCGCGACGGCCTGGAGCGACGCCATCGCGGACTCCGCTGTCGACGTCAACGACATCGCCTATGTCAACGCCCACGGCAGCGGCACAACCCTGGGCGACACCGTCGAAGCCGCCATCGCCGACGCCCTGTTTCCGCCGACGACCAAGATCTACTCCACCAAAATGCTCACCGGCCACGGGCTTGGCGCCGGAGGTGCCCTCGAGACGGCGGTCGTCGCTCTGAGCTACGAGGCCAACGAGATCCCTGCACCGAAGCTCGTCGCCGCGGGCCACCCCCGGGTCCTTGACGGCGTCACTCCACGAGCGCCCGGAGCCACGCTCAAATCCTCGATCGGGATGGGCGGCTACAACGCCGCACTCATCATCGACAGCGTGCAATCTCCCAGCGCCTAGTGTCCGAGGCGGGACATTAGGGTCACTTCCGAGCTAGGGGACCAGCACGACCTTGCCGATGTTGCGCCGCTCGGCGATGAAGCGATGGGCGTCGGGCGCCCGGTCGAACCGGAAGGCCTCGGCGACGACCGGCTTCAGCTCTCCCTGTTGGAGCGCCGGCAGCAACGGCTCAATCACCCGGTCGAGGCTTCCTTCGGCGTCCCACCAGGAGAGCATGTTGAGGCCAAAGACGCCCTTGTTCTCGTTCATCACCCCTAGCCCCTTCCACCAGGGCATCGACGAGAATGGGCTCTTGGCAAGGGTCCGCAGCGCGGTCGCGACGCTCCGCCGCTCCCCGGTCTGCACCTCCGAGGCTCCATACATGATCAGCCGCCCTCCCGGACGGAGCAACTGGTAATCCTTGCGGAAGCTCGATGGGCCAAGGGCGTCGAAAGCGACGTCGAGCCCCTCGCCGCCGGTGATCCGGCGGACCTCCTCGGCAAAGTCCCGACCGCGGTAGTCGATCGGATGGTCGACTCCCTGCTCGCGGATCGCGTCGTGCTTTGAGACCGACGCCGTACCGAACACCTCGGCGCCGATGCGCTTGGCGATCTGCGTCGCCGAGATCCCCACCCCGCCGGCCGCAGCGTGGATGAGGACCCGCTCGCCTTCCGTCAGCCCTCCCATCACGACCAGACCCGCCTGGGCGGTCGCGTAGTTGACCGGAAACGCGGCGCCCTCCTCGAAGGAAAGCTGGTCGGGCAACTCGTAGACCATGTTCTCCGGCACCGTGACCAGCTCGGCCTGACCGTTGAAGCGGGTGCCCGCAAGTACCCGATCACCCCGCTTGACCGACGTGACCCCGTCTCCCACAGACTCCACTTCGCCCGCTACCTCATAGCCGACCACGCATGGCACCTTCGGCGAGTCCGGGTACAGCCCGGTTCGGGCAAGCGTGTCGGCGAAGTTGATCCCCGCCGCCTTGACCGCGATCCGAACCTCACCCGGCCCGACCGGCGGGTCGGGCCGCTCTTGGACCTGGAGGACCTCGGGTCCCCCGTGCTCGGTGATCACGACCGCCCGCATCGCGCGGACTCTATGCGAATCCGAGATGTCGACGAGCTCGCGGTGGCCGCCGGGGGTGCGACGCGGACGAAATCCGCGCCGGGCGCGCCCTTGTGCCCGCTCGGAACCTCGCTGAGCGAGCATGCTCGGGGAGGTAGACGAGCCAGGGCCAATTGTCTAATGTCTGGTAGTACAGGTTGTGACACCGGTCGCCCGGCACTTTGTCCCACGGCAACAACCTGCGGTTCGGGTACTTCGGCATCATCAGCGATCAGGGACTCCCCAGGGGGACATGGTCGCTAACGGTCAAGACCCCGGCAGGGCGCTTGCTCGGCAGCAGCAGCATTACGGTCCGCAACGCGCAACGCATCTGCAGCCAGGGCTGATCCGACGTCCCGCGTCGCGAGGCCGGGGCCAGATCACGGGACTGCGGGCGCTCACCGAGGCACGGTGAGCAGCGCGGCGCTGTAGCGGGGGATGCTGACCGCGAAGGTGCCGTGGGCGTCGCTGGCGGGCTCGACCTGCCGGGTCCCCGTCCAGTTGCCGGTTGAGTCGAGTGATTGTCCGGCGAACTGAACGTTCGTGGTTGCGCCCGGGGCTGAGGCGGTGAGGCGCTCGATGGTGCCGTCTCCGAGTGTCCCGAGGCTGAGTTTGGTGCTGACGTCGTGGCGGCTCTCGTTGAGCAGCAGGACGCGTGTCGCGCCGCCGCGGTCGCGGACGGCAAAGACCGCGACGCCGGCGTTGGCGGGAGTGGTGGTCACACGCATCAGCTGTGCGCCTGACCCGAGCGTCTTGGTGACCAACAGCATCCCGTAATAGAGCGGGTTGACGGCGATGCCCGCCGACGACGCGTTGAGTGCCGAGTTGGGGTAGCTCTCGCGCAGGTGGACGTTGATGCCGTCAATGCCTTGCGCCATCAGGTTGAAGATCGTGTCGGCTGCCCACAGGGCCGTGGCGTAGGTGTTCGTCAGCCCGGCGCGGCCGCCGCAAATCGCCGACCCGAACTCGGTCACCCTCACCGGGAGTCCCGCGCGGTGAGCGATTGTCACCAGCGGCTCGCTTCTCGCCGCGAAGGTGCGGGACGCTGCCACGGAGAGGTATTTCGACTGCGACGGATACGCCGGGCCGGTTGGGCCCGGGCAGGCATTGAACTGATACCGATGCACGGTGAGCATTGACAGCTTCCCGGTCTTCAGAGTGCGCCGGGCGAAGTCGGTACGGCCGCTCGCCTGCGAAGGACCGGCGTAGCGGACCCGCGGCCACACCGTTTGCAGCGCGCTGACATAGCGGCCGAAATCGGACGCGTACGCAGCCGGCCCGTAGTGGAGCGCCCACTGAAACGGGCTGTCTGCGCCTCGCTTGATGAACCGGGGGCCGACCAGCCCGATGATGTAGAGGTCCGGTTCGTTGCCGATCTCAAAGCCGGTCACGCTGGAGCTTGGGACCGTCTGTCGCACCTCGCGGCTGAGCGCCTGCGCCATCCGCGGCGACCGGGCCGCCAAGTTGAGGTCGAAGAGCAGGCTCAGAGGAGTCGCGCGGGCGAGCTCACCCAGCTGGGTGAAGTAATCGCCGTGGACGACGTATGGGTTCTGGGGGAGCTTCGGCTTCGGCTGAGCCCAGTAGGTGTTGTCAGCCGTTTCGCCGCCGACACGCAGCGGTACACGCTGGCCGGCCACGCTGAGCTGACCGAGCAACCGTGCGAACGCCGGCGTATCTGACTCAAATGCCGGGAGCTCGGTCCATTCGAGCGAGAACCCGAGGTATGAGTCGGGAACGATCCGCTGGACGCCGTCGATTCGCGCGCCCACGCTCACGATTCTGTTCGCCGATCTCGGCAGTGGTCGGGCGTTGCCGGGGCCGGCCGTCGCTGCGGCGCAGACAAGCGCGAGTGCGAGAATGCGCGCCCACACAATCGTCCAGGCTCGCACCGGCAGCCCTGTTCCACATCCGGACACCACCCAACGTGTGGGGTGGAAACTACGACGCTCGGTTGCGTTTTTCGGGTTCACCGAACGACCGCCGGCAGTGCGGCGCTTCTCAACCGGCAGCCCCATCGGCCGCGGATCATCCTCTTGACCGGCCATCGCGCCCGCGTCGAGAACTAGAACGGGGACGAGGCGGCCATGCCGAGGGCGCGGCCGCGGTCGAATGGGGAGGAGCCGTTGTATAGCCACGGCCGTCCGATCCACAGATACGCGTCGGCGAACCGGAACGCGAGCGAACGGTCATGCGCGAACAGATGCCATCGCGGGCTTGCGACAGCCGTGGTCGGCGGGATGCCGAGCGTCACGCAGATGCGGTCGGAACGGTTACGGCACACCCGCGGGTTGGTCAGGTTGCCGTGGTACTGGCCGGCAAGGAACGGCGCCCCGGACTCCGCGGTGTTGACGACCATGTGCTTCCCGTGCACGCCGCGGGCATCGAGCGCGGCGATGATCTTCGCGCCCCACTCCAACTCGCGGCCCGTGGCGTCGTACTGGGTGTCGTTCATCGCGAACCCGCGAACCCGCCGGATCCCCGCGCGGATCAGCATGTCCGCTGCCTGGTCGGCGTGCATCGGCCAATACGCCGCCCCGGCGTCGATGTACACCGTGGTGTGCGGCAACGCCGCAAAGCGCCGGGCAGCGTAGGCGACAAGACCGAGGGGGCCGCCGTCGGCGGCGCAGGTCGCGAACGGCAGGTCCGGCTGGAGGATGAGCGCCACCCGGGAGGAGCCGATGCCGGACGCGAACGCTCGCACCCAGCCGCGGTAGGCGCGCTGTGCCTGGGAGGAGACGCGAATTCCGCAGTACTCCCAGGGGTCAAGGCGAAACACGGCGAGCTGGGAGAGCACGTTCGGGTTCCCGCCCGTGTCCTCGGCGATGTAGCGGGCGGCATCCTCGTGTGCGGTGCCGATCTGATCCCAGGAGCCGAACCAATGGGCGATCGGCCGCAGCGCGATCTTTCCGAGCAACCGCCGCGTGCGACCCTGCGAGGAGGCATACGCCGGCCAGACACCGTCGATCGGGCCGGTGTAATGCCCCCACCGGATCCCGGCGATCGGGTTCGTCCGCCACGCTCCTCTGACGCCGCGATTCGCGACGCCCGCCGATGCAACACCGGGGACAGCCGTGAGAAGCACGGCGACCGCCGCAACAGCACGCCACCGACGAGTCGGCGATCCGTCGAGAGCCTTCCATACCCAAGCTTCCACGCGGTGCGCCTGCATACGAACTGTCCCCTCCAGACTTCCATCGATCGCCCCACCACCCGACGCGCGAGCGGCCGGTGCACACGTTATCGCCTCACGCCGACCTGGGTCGCCGGCCGGTCAGGATGCCCGACCCCGGCGCTGCGTCGTGTCGTCAAGGGCGTCGCGCGGCCATCACCCGCCAGCGACGCCCGGCGGTCCGAACGAACGTACGCGAACAACTGCCACTAACAGCCGACCGAGGCGTCGTTCCACGTCACGAACTGCCCGTCCAGCTCACCGCAGCGGCCGCCGATCACGGCGCGGATGCGGGCGTCGGCGAGCGCGGTCGTGATCGTCTCGACGATCGCGCGGCCCATCGCGGACCACATGCCGCCGCGCGTGTCGAGCAGCACGCGGGCGGCGAGCCAGCTCGACTCGATCTCCGCGACGTAGCGCGGAGTGGCATACAGCTCGGCAATCTCGCTGGCGACGCGATCCTCAAGCGTCATCACGACGCCGCGCTCGTCGATGTCGAGCAGGCGCTCCCTGATCTCGTCAAGCTCGGCCGCCGCGCGCTGGGGCTGGGTCGTGATGACGGTGAAGACCGCGTACAGGTCGGTTTCGGTTTCCCCGTCCGCGTCGAGTGACAGACGCGGTCCGAGGACGTTCGGCGCCACGCCGACGCACTGGCCCGCGGCGGCGTCGGGGTGGTGGGTCTCGACGACCTGGAGCTGCCACTGGGCCTCGCGGTACTCGCCGTCCGCAACGTGCTGGGCAGCGAGCGCGAGCCGGCCATCAAGCGACCCGCCGTGCGCGCTGGCGCGGAGCCACGACCGCGTTGTGTGATGAGCCTCGGTGGTGACGCGGCTCCAGTACATGCCGAGCTCGTACATCGCGTCGGCGTCGCCCTCGTTGGCCGCGGCGCGCAGCCCGTCGACTTCGGGGGGCGTCGGTCCGTTCATGCTCGCGAGTCCTTTCGTTCTCCCGTGCCCGTGCTGGCGGACACGCAATGCCCGGCGGCGACCACCCCGTCGCCACCAGCACGACATCATGCCGCGCGTCTTCAAGCGTAGCGCTAAAGCTTTGTAAGGCTGCGGATTTCTCAGAAAAGCGACGGTGCCGCGGCGCGCCGCAGCCGCAGCGGGGCCACGCGGAGGACACGCTCGGTGTCCCGCTGCTCCCGCCGCGATCTCGATCGGATCCGGCGAGCCATTCGGCGCCGAGGGCCCGATCATCACGACCGGCGCGGGGCGGCAGTGTCGCCGACCATGCCCCGAGGGCGAAAGCGTCAGCGATTCGGCAGAGATCCGCTGTACTCTCGAAGCGCCTGACCGCGACGAACGACGATCCGATGCTCGAGGCCCCTGCGATCGAGCCGCCCGCGCAGACTGCGCGTGGCCGGGAGCCGGTGCGGGTCCCGCTCGGTCGGCTGCGGCTGATCGTGTTCGTCGTCGGGGCGGCCAGCCTCGGTGCCGAGATCAGCGCGGCGCGCCTGCTCGCCCCGTACTTCGGGGCGTCAACGATCATCTGGGCGAACACGATCGCGACTGTGCTCGTCGCCCTCTCCGTCGGCTACGCGGTCGGCGGGAGCCTCGCCGACCGCCGGCGTGATCTGACCGGTCTGTGTGGCGTGGTGCTGCTCGCCGGCGTGCTGCTGGCGCTGGTGCCGTTCGTCGCCGACCCGTTTCTGCGGCTGGCGGTCCGCGCCCTCGGCTCGCTGTCGGTCGGCGGCTTTCTCGGCTCGCTGGCGGCTGTGCTCGTGCTCGTCGCCGTGCCGGTCCTGCTGCTCGGGACGGTTGCACCGTACGCGAACCGGCTGGCGCTCGATCAGGTCGCTGACACCGGTCGGGTGACAGGCCGTCTGTACGCGATCTCAACCGCGGGCAGCCTGCTCGGGACGTTCAGCTCGGCGCTGCTGCTCATCCCGCTGATCGGCACGCACCGCACCTTTCTCGTCTTCGCGCTGTCCCTCGCGCTGGTGGCGATGACGGGACTCGCCTCTCGCCCGCTTCGTGTCGTGCCGCTCGTGGTGGCGGCATTGCTGCTCATCCCGCCGACGGCGGTTGGTGCCGACCGGGCCGGCGCACGGGTGATCTACGAGACCGAGACGGAGTATCAGTACGCGCGCGTCGTTCAGCTCCCGACCGGCGAGCGGTGGCTCGAGCTCAACGAGGGAGTCGCAGTCCACTCCGACTACCGGCCGTGGAGCTACCTGACCGGCAATTACTGGGACGACTACCTCGTCCTCCCGTCCGCCGGGACGCGTGCCACGCCCCCGCGGCGGATCGCGATCCTGGGCAACGCGGCGGGTACGGTGGCCCGCGCATATGGCCACTACTTGCCGCAGACGCGGGTCGACGCCGTTGAGCTCGACGGTGAGCTGACGGCCATCGGCCGACGGTACTTCGATCTCCGCGGGCCGAACCTCCACCTCTACACGGCCGACGCGCGGCCCTGGCTGGCCGCCCAGAGTGCGCGCTACGACGCGATCTTCCTCGACGCGTACCGGCAGCCCTACATCCCGTTCTACCTGCTGACGCGAGAGTTCTTCCAGTCCGTCCGCGCACATTTGAATCCGGGCGGGTCGGTGATTGTCAATGTCGGGCACATCCCGACCTCGGATCGCCTCGAGCAGGTCGTCACCCGCACGCTCGGTGCGGTGTTCGGCACGGTTGCGCGGGATCGGGTCAGCGCGAGCAACTCGCTCGTCATCGGTAGCGATGGCCCGGTGTCGGCGGCTCACCTGATGGCGGCGTCACGGCCGCCGGCGCTGCAGCAGCTTGCGGCCACCGTGGCGGCACGACTCGGGCCGGGGCTGCGGGGCGGGAGCGTGTTCACCGATGATCGCGCGCCCGTCGAGTGGCTCACCGACCTCTCGATCCTCGACTACGCGACCGCTCCACGGTAGTCACGCCCCTGAGCCGGGTAGGCCAAGTCGTGTGAGAAACCCGACTCAGGAGACACTTCCAGTGACACGAGACGCAAACCCGGAACGGACGGTCGGTGGTGTTGCCGGCAAAGTCGTCGGCAAGGTGAAGGAGATGGTCGGTTCGGCGACCGACCAGGACGAGCTCGCCCGCGAGGGCCGGCTTCAGAGCGCCCAGGCCGACGCCGAGATCGACGCCCGTCAGGAGGCGGCCGAGGCGCGCCGCGCCGAAGCCGAGGCGCAGGTCCGCCAGGAACAGGCCGAGACCGAGATCGAGCGCGAGCAGCTCGAGAACGAGGTCGCCGCGCAGCAGCGCGAGCGCCGGATCGAGAGCGATCGTCACGCGGCCGAGCAGAAGAGCGCCGAGGAGCAGCAGCGTGAGCAGGCGGAGGCCGAGGCGCAGCGGGAGAACGAGCACGCCGCGGCCGAGCGCTCCGAGCGGCAAGCCGAAGAGGCCCGGCTCGGCGCCACCGAGAACGCGATCGCACTGGAGCGTCAGGCGCGCGAACACGAGGCGCGAGCCGATCGGATCGACCCGGAGGTGCAGTCATGAACGTCCGATCGATTCCCAGAGGAGCGCTCACGAGCTCGCTCACGCTTGCCCGCATGCCGCTCAACGCGGCGATTGGCCTGTTGCCCGGCCGTCGGGCCGAGAAGGCGACGATTGTGGTCGACCGCGCGGACGCGACAATCCGGTCCGTGGCGGGCACGATCACCGCTGATCCGAAGCTCCGCGAGGACGCCCGGCGACGCCGAGCGGCGACCAACGAGCGCCGGCAGGCGGCCTCCCTGCGCACCCGCGCCGCGCGGGTGACCGAGGACGCGCACGTCGGCGCGGAGGAGCGCGGCGAGCAGGCGCAGCGCCTGCGGCAGGAGGCCGATCGCCGGGCAGCTCGCCGGCGCACGGCGGCGGAGCAGGATGCCGAGCGCAAGCGCAGCCGCGCAGCGACTGCGGAGAAGCGCCGGAAAGCGGCCAGTCGCAAGGTCGAGGACCGAGTGGAGGCGCGGATCGAAGCGGACGCGCCCGAGAAGCGCCTCGACGCGCTCGAGGACCGCGCCGAAGCTGAGCAGCAGGCTCAGGAGGCGCTCACCGCAGCCGACGAGGCGCAGCGTCTCGGCGATGCCGCGGCGGCGGTCAAGGAGGAGCGTAAGGAGGACTAGCCCGAGGTCAGCTCGGCCAGCGCGTCGGCGAGCCGGCGGCGCGCCTGGCCGAGCGTCTGTGGGTGCCGCTCAATGTCCTTCCAGGCATCGCCGTCACGGTTCAGGCGGTCAAGGACCGAATGCAGCGTCCAGCGATTGGCGCGCGTCGAGGAGTCCGCCAGCTCGTCCCAGTGCAATGGCGTGGCGACCGGCCCGTTCGGACGCGGCCGCACGGAATATGGCGCCACCGACGTCAGGCCGTATCCGTTGCGCATCACGTCGAGCAGGATCTTCCCCTCGCGCTTCGCTTTGCGCTGCTCGATCGTGAACATGTCCGGGTCACGGCCCGCGGCAAGCAGCGCCACGTCCCGAGCGAACGGTCGCGTTTCGTCGAAGTCGGCCCGCCGCCGGAGCGGCACGACGACGTGGTAGCCGCGCGAGCCGGTCGTCATCGCCCACGGGTCGAGGCCGAGCTCGCGCAGCAGCTCGCCGATCCGGATCGCGGCTCGGCGTACGGCATCCGGATCATCGACCGAGGGGTCGAGATCGACGACGAACCGATCCGGGCGCTCCGGCCGGTCACGCCGGCTGAGCCACGCGTGAAATGTGATGCACGCCTGACCGGCGAGGTAGACGAGCGTCGCGGGCTCGTTTGCCACCACGTGCTCGACCGTGCCACGGCGCGCCGGGACCCGGGCCCGCGTGATCCACTTCGGGAAATGGGACGCCGCGTGCTGCTGGATGATCCGATGGCCGTCGATCCCGTCCGGATACCGCTCGAGATTGAGCGGTCGGTCCGCGATGTGGCGGAGCATGTCTGGGGCCACGCGCTCGTAGTAGTGCCCGAGCTCCGACTTGGAGATACGGCCGTCGAAGAGCAGCTTGCCCGGCCGGGTGATCTCGATGGTCCGCCGACCGAACCGGATGACCTCCGGCGTCTCGCTCACGCAGCCCGTCTCGGCGAGCGCAGTCCGAGGTCGGACCCGGCCTCGGGGAGCCCGACCTCCAGGAGTCGCTCGGGGCCGATATCGATTGCCGCCTCGATGACGTCAGGCTCGACGCCGACCGAGGCGAGCCGCCGCTCGGCTTCGGTCAACATCGGTGGCCGGTCGACCGAGTGGGCGTCGGAGGCGATCACGAACGGGAGGCCTGACTGGACGATGGCGAGTCCGCGGCGCTCCGGCTCAGAGCCGTGCACCCCAGCGAGAGAGGACGCGTTGACCTGGAGGACGGCGCCGTGCTGCACCTGCTCGTGGAGCACGTCCATCTCGATCCCCGGCCCACGCTCTGGGTGCCCGATGAGCAGCCCGAAACCTTGCTCCCGGAGCGTTTCCGTCGCGGGCACGAAGCTGCGGTCGCCGGCCCAGAGCGGGACCTCGAGCAGGAGCCAGCGAGCGTCCGGCGGACCCTGGGCGAGCAGCTCGAGCTCCTCGGGCCGCATCCCGGGTGCGTCGCGCGGAGAGACCTCGCCACCGGGCAGCACGTCAAGCGGGAGACGCGCTGCCGCGAGCGCCTCGCGGAGCCGGTCGACCCGGCTCCGGAGCTCGGCGAGCCGCACCTCACGCGCGTGCGGCGTGCACACGATCCGGCGAGTCCCGTCGGCGACGGCAAGCCGGGCGAGATCAAGGGCCTCGCGGTCATCGCGCGGTCCGTCGTCGACGCCTGGGAGAAGATGAAAATGAAGCTCGGTGCGCACCCTATGTTCACTACCCGGGCGGTACGCCAGAGTTTCGGCAGGATGTGGCCGGACAACGGGATGACAACACGCACGTGAGCACGACCTCCAACAGCCCGTGGTGGATGGGCGCGACGATCTACCAGATCTACCCCCGCAGCTTCGCCGACGCCGGCGGTGACGGCGTCGGGGACATCGCCGGGATCACAGCTCGGCTTGACTATCTCGGGCGCCTCGGCGTCGACGCGATCTGGCTCTCACCGTTCTTCCCCTCGCCGATGGCGGACTTCGGCTACGACGTCGCTGACTACACCGATGTCGACCCCCGCTTCGGGACGCTCGCCGACTTCGACCGCCTGCTCGACGAGGCCCACGCCCGCGGCATCCGGATGATCATCGACTGGGTGCCGAACCACAGCTCCGATCAGCATCCGTGGTTCGTCGAGTCTCGACAGGGACGCGGCAGCCGCAAGCGCGACTGGTACGTGTGGCGGGATCCGGCGCCGGACGGCGGTCCGCCGAACCGCTGGGTGTCCAACTTCCGTGCCGTGGGACCGGCGTGGACGTTCGACGGGGCGAGTGGTCAGTACTACCTGCACTCGTTCCTCCCCGAGCAGCCCGAACTCAACTGGGACAACCCCGAGGTGAGGGCAGCGATGGCCGACACGCTGCGCTTCTGGCTTGACCGCGGCGTCGACGGCTTCCGGATCGACGTCGTGTTCAAGCTCGCCAAGGATCCGGCGCTTGGCGAGAACGAACCGGATCGACGCCACGACCAGGACTGGCAGCCCACGATCCACGAGCGGCTGCGTGAGCTGCGGCGGGTCGTCGATGAGTACGACGAGCGCATGCTCGTGGGTGAGGTGTACCTCGACGAGCTGCCGCGCGTGGCCGCCTACATCAACAGCGGGGAGGAGCTTCACCTCGCTCACAACTTCGTGTTCGTCCGCCTGCCGTGGCGCGCCGATACGTTCCGGGAGTCAATCGAGGAGTTCGCGCGGCTATCGACGCCGGTGGCATGGCCGACGTGGCTGCTCGAGAACCACGATCACGGGCGCGTCCCAAGCCGGTACGCGGACGGTCCGGAGCCGAACGAGCGCCGCGGGCGGGTTGCGCTGATGCTCGTCCTCGCCCTTCGCGGCACTGCGTTTCTCTACCAGGGCGAGGAGCTGGGGCTCCCGGATGCCGAGATCCCGGAAGAGCTGATCGTCGATGTCGACGGCCGCGATCCCGAGCGGGCCCCGATCCCGTGGCGGCGCCCCTCGGAGGTCGGACCGGGCGCGGGCTTCACGACCGGCGATCCGTGGCTGCCGCTCGTCGCCGACGCCGAGTCACTCTGCGTTGAGGCTCAGGAGGGCGATCCCGGCTCGGCCCTGACCTTCACGCAGCGGCTGCTTGCGCTGCGTCGCGACAGCGACACGCTCAGGCTCGGCACGCAGCGGTTCGTCGATGCCCCGGCAGGCGTCCTCAGCTTCGTCCGCGAGCACGATGGCGAGCGTCTGCTCATCGCGCTGAACTTCACATCGCAGCCGTCGTCGCTCGACCTCGACGGCACCGGCATCACGGTCGTCTTCTCCACCGATCCGGCCCGCGCGCTTGGAGAGACAGGTGATGCCGCCACCCTCGGCCCCGACGAGGGCCTGATCCTTCGCTGCTGAGCGGCGTCGCTCAGCCGTCATCCCCATCGGGCACATTGTGCTCAAGCTCGGCGAGCCACGCCGTGGCGCTGCCATCACTCGGGGCTCGCCAGTCGCCACGTGGCGACAGCGATCCGCCCGTGCCCACCTTGGGCGCGTTGGGCATCGCCGAGCGCTTGAACTGGCTCGTGTGGAAGAAACGCTCCAGGAACACTCCGAGCCAGTGCTTGATCTCGGCGAGCGAGTACTTTGCGCCCCAGGCGTGCTGAGCAAGAAACGCCACCTTGCTCGGCAGATACCCGAAGCGCAGGACGTAATAGAGGAAGAAGTCCTGGAGCTCGTACGGCCCGACGACGCTCTCGCTGTGGCCGGTCGGCTCGTCAGCGTCGGGGTCGGTGTTCGGGATCAGCTCGGGAGAGATCTCGGTCGCGAGCACGGACTCGAGGACCTCGCCGGCCTCGTCGGAGAACTGGTGGGTGTCGACCGCCCAGCGGATGAGGAACTGGACGAGCGTCTTGGGAACCGAGGCGTTGACGTTGTAATGCGACATCTGGTCGCCGACGCCGTACGTGCTCCAGCCGAGCGCGAGCTCGGAGAGGTCGCCGGTCCCGATCACGAGCCCACGGTGATGATTGGCGAGGCGGAACAGATGCGAGGTCCGCTCGCCGGCCTGCACGTTCTCGTAGGTGATGTCATAGACCGGCTCGCCACGTGCGGCGGGATGATCGATGTCAGCGAGCATCTGCTCGGCCGATGGTCGGATGTCGATCTCCTGAGCGGTGACGCCGAGCGCCTGCATCAGCCGGTGGGCGTTGGTCAGCGTCTTCGAGCTGGTGGCGAAGCCGGGCATCGTGTACGCGAGCACGTTCTCCCGCGGCAGACCGAGACGATCGAGCGCGCGGGCGCACACGATCAGGGCGTGCGTCGAGTCGAGTCCGCCGGACACGCCGATGACGACCTTCTCGATCCCCGTGGCGCGCAGTCGGGTCTCGAGCCCGCGAACCTGGATGTTGTAGACCTCCTCGCAGCGTTCGCCGCGAGTGACCGGATCGGAGGGGACGTAGGGGCGCGGCTCGACGTGGCGCCGCAGCGGCACGACCGCCGCCGCATCCCCCAGCTCGAACTCGATCCGGCGCATCGCCCGCAGCCGGCCGCGATGCTCGTGGATGGAGTCACCGAACGTGCTGAAGCTCGCGCGGTCAGAGAGGATCCGCTGAAGGTCGAGGTCGGCGCTGATCAGCTGCTCGTCATCCGAGAACCGCTCGGCCTGGGCGAGGAAGTCGCCGTTCTCGTAGATGAGCGCCTGCCCATCCCAGGCAAGATCGGTCGTGGACTCGCCGAACCCGGCCGCAGTGAACACGTAGCCGGAGATGGAGCGGGCGGAATGCGATGCGCACAGCAGGCGGCGGAAGTCGGCCTTGCCGATCGTGATGTTGCTCGCGGACAGGTTTGCGATCACGGTCGCGCCGGCAAGCGCGCCGTACGTGCTTACGGGAATCGGTGCCCAGAGGTCCTCGCAGATCTCGGTGTGGAGAACGAAGCCCGGGACGTCGCGGCAGCTGAACAGCAGGTCGATTCCGACCGGGACGCTCTCGCCGAGCAGCTGCACGTCGCTGACGACAAGGTCGCGGGCGGCGCGGAACTGGCGCTTCTCGTAATACTCGCGGTATTCGGGCAGGAAGCTCTTCGGGACGATCCCGAGGAGTCGCCCGCGGTGGATGACGATCGCGCAGTTGAACAGGCCGCCCTCGATCGGCAGCGGCGCGCCGACGATGATCACCGGGCGGAGCGCGGCGCTCTCGGCACGGACCTGAGCGATCGCGTCAAGCGATCCGGCGAGCACCGCCTGCTGGTGGAGGAGGTCGTCGATCGCGTAACCGCTCAACCCGAGCTCGGGAAAGACGACGAGCGCCGCATGGTCCTCCGAGGCCTGGCGGACGAGTCCGAGCGTGCGCTCGGCATTGAACACCGGCTCGGCCGGGCGGACGTGGGGAACGGCGCTCGCCACGCGGACGAACCCGTGGTCGTACAGGGAGCGGAAGGTCTCGGACGCGTCCATCGCGGCTCAGATCATGCCGAAACGGCAAGCCGGCCTCACGCGCCCCGCACTACCGGACGGTCGGGATCGGTGATCCAGTCACTCCACGAGCCGACGTACAGGGCGGCAGCGAGCCCGGCGTCGGCTAGCGCAAGCACAAGCGCCGCGGCGCTCACGCCCGATCCGCAATAGGCGCCGATCGCCGTCGGCCCGGTCGCGCCGAACGTGTGCAATTCGTCGTGCAGGGCCCCGGCGTCGCGGAGACGGCCGGCGGAGTCGATGCCCCGGTCCGCCGGGAGGTTGATCGCGCCGGGGATGTGCCCAGCGATCGGATCGATCGGCTCCTGCTCGCCGCGGAACCGCTCGGGCGTGCGGACGTCGATCAGCAGACCCGTTCTCGACATTGCGGCCGCGGCCGCCGCGTCGAGCATCGGCATGCCGCCGGGGCGCGGCATGAAGTCGCCAGGCGCAGGTTCGCCTGGCCCGCCGACGTCCAGGGGGCCGCCGGCGGCGACCCAGGCGTCGATCCCGCCCTCGAGGACGCGCACATCGGGATGGCCGAAGTAGCGCAGCAGCCACCATGCCCGCGCCGCAGGTCCCGGCATGCTGGCGGCGTAGACGACGACCGGGCGCGACGCTGACACGCCGGCGCGTCGCATTGCCGCACCGAACGCGGCGGCGTCGGGAAGGGGGTGGCGGCCACCCCGCCCGGGGGGCGCCGCGAGATCCTGGTCGAGATCGACGAACGCGGCGCCCGGCACGTGACCGGCCACGTAGTCCGCAGCGCCGGATGGGCCTCCGAGCGTCCAGCGCACATCCAGCACGGTCGTCGATTCGCGGCGGTCGGCAAGCGCCGGAGCGGTGATGAGAACCTCGGCCATCCGGTCCTATCGAAGCAGAAACTCTGGTGTCTGCCGTGGCCGCGTGCGACGCTTGACCGAGGATGAGCGCCGAGTTGCAGCCTGCGTCCGCCGCCTCGCTCACGGCCACGCCCGCGACTGGGCTCAGCGAGGCTGAGGCGGTCCGCCGGCTCGCCGCCTCGGGACACCGCTCGGCGCCGAGGACGAGCCGGTCGTACGGGAGCATCATCCGGGCGAACGTCTTCACGGTGTTCAACGCGATCCTGGCCGGCTTCGGGGCGGTCACCCTGATCTTCGGTGATGCCCGGGACGCGCTGTTCCTCGGGATCATCGTCGCGAACGCCGCGATCGGAATCCGTCAGGAGGTCAAGGCCAAGCGCGCGCTCGACAAGCTGTCGTTGCTCGTCGCGCCGCAGGCGCGGGTCCAGCGGGACGGCACGACGCGTGAGGTGCCGGTGACCGACGTCGTGGTTGACGACCTCGTGCTGCTCGAGCCGGGCGAGCAGGTGATCGCCGACGGGAACGTGGTGAGCGCTGCTGAGATGCAAATTGACGAGTCGGTGCTCACCGGTGAGTCCGAGCCCGCCCGTCGCGGCGTCGGCGAGCCGGTGCGCTCCGGCTCGTTCGTCACGGAGGGCACCGGCGCCTACGTCGTCACCGCCGTCGGGGCCGACAGCTTTGCCGCCCGGATCACCGGCGAGGCGAGGTCGTTTCGGCACCCGCGCTCACCGCTCGAGCGCGCGATCAACCGGCTGCTGTACGTGCTCGTGGCGCTCGTCGTCGGGCTCGGCGCGCTCCTCGGCTTCTCGCTCTACCACCGGCACGTGAAGACCGGCACCGCCGTCTCAACCTCGTCGGCCGGCGTCGTCAGCCTCATCCCGGAAGGCCTCGTCGTGCTCGTCAGCCTCACGTACGCGGCGGCCGCGGTCCGCATGTCACGACGCGGCGTGCTCGCCCAGCAGCTGAACGCGATCGAGTCGCTCGCCTCGGTCGACACGATCTGCCTCGACAAGACGGGCACGCTGACCGAGGCCTCCCTGCGAGTCATCGACACGGTGCCGGCGCCGGGTGTCACGGCGGAGCAGCTCGAGGCCGCGCTCACCGCCCTGGCCGCCAGCTCGTCCTCGCGCAACCTCACGCTCGAGGCCGTCGCCGCCGCCTTCCCGAGCCAGGAACCGGTCACGGCCCTCGCCGAGGTCCCGTTCTCAAGCCGGCGACGGTGGAGCGCGGTGGCGCTGCCCGACGAGAGCCTGTTCCTCGGCGCTCCCGAGCGCCTGCCGATCGAGGCGCTGGACGGCGCCGCCCGCGAGCGCCAGGAGCAGGGACGCCGGGTGCTGGCGATCGCCCGCGGTCCGGCCACGCTGCCGACGGACCCCACCGAGCGCCCCCCGGAGGGCCTCGATCCGCTCGGCCTCGTCGTCGTCGCCGAAGAGCTCCGGCCGAACGTTCGGGACACGGTCGCATTCCTGCTCGGCGAGGGCATCGAGGTCAAGGTCCTCTCCGGCGACAATCCCGAGACGGTGGCCGCGATCGCGCGTGACGTCGGGATCCCGGTCCGGGGCGTCAGCGACGGCTCGGAGATCCCGGAAGATCCGCAGGCACGCCGCGCGTTTGCGCGGGAGGCGACGGTCGTCGGCCGCATTTCCCCTGAGGGCAAGCAGGCCATGGTCCAGGCGCTGCGTGACGAGGGCCGGTACGTCGCGATGGTCGGCGACGGCGTCAACGATGTGCCCGCGCTCAAGAGCTCGCGGCTGGCGATCGCGCAGGGCTCGGGGACGCAGATGGCGCGCAGCGTGTCGGACCTCGTGCTCCTGGGCGGCGACTTCGCCGCCGTGCCGCAGCTCGTCGCGGAGGGCCGCCGGGCTCTGCGCAACCTCGCCCGGGTCACGAAGCTGTATGTGACGAAGTCGGCGTTCGCCGCGTTCCTGATTCTCACCATCGGAACGAGCTCGGAGTCCTATCCGTTGCTGCCGCGCCACCTGTCGCTGGCGGCCAGCCTGACGATCGGCATCCCGACGTTCTTCCTCGCACTGGCCCCGAGCAGCGGCCCGTGGCGGCCCGAGCATTTCGTCCGCGGCGTCGCCCGGTTCGCCACCCCCGCCGGAGTCGTTGTCGGCACCGGGCTCGTATCGGGATATCTGTTCGCGGTCCATGACCTCGACCTGTCCGTTGCCGATGCGCGGACCGTGGCGGTCACGATCCTCGTCGCGTGCGGGCTGTACCTGGTGATCGCGCTCGAGGCCGAGGGCTCGCGCAAGCGGTCCGCGCTCGTCGCCGGGATGTGCGTCGTGCTCGGGGCGATGTTCGTGGCGTCGATCGTCATCCCGGCGACTCGCAACTTCTTTGCGCTCACCGTGCCCGACCCCGGCATGGTCGTGACTGCGGTGGTGGCGAGCGCGATCGCGATCGGAGCGCTCGCGCTGTGCGGCTTCTCGATCCGAACGGCGCCGCCGGGGAGCTACTCCGAGTCCCCGTGAGGCGGGATCACGAGAGTCGGCCGGTGCGCGTGGGCGACGACTGCTGTGCTGACGCTGCCGAGGAGCATCGACTCCACGCGGCCGAGCCCGCGGGCGCCGAGCACGATCGCCGCGACGTCAAGCTCGGTCGCCGCCGCGCAGATCGCCTGCCACGGCTTGCCGTGCGCGAGGTGACCGCGGGCCGAGAAGCCTGCTTCGCCGGCGAGCGTCACGCCGCGAGCGAGCGTTTGCACCGCCACCTCGCGGGCGATGTTGTCGAGCCCGAGCGCCTTGGAGCCGAGCTTTGTGACGCCGGCGCTGAGGACGGCCGCCGGGTCATACGGCGCCCATACCGAGACCGGCTCCCACACCGTGACGACGACGGCGTCGCGGACGTCGAAGAGCCGGGACGCGGTTGTGATCGCGCCGGCAGCGTCGTCGGAACCGTCGTAGGCGAGCAGCAGCGGAGCGGGGGACACGTGCGCATTCAATCGGACTGGTGCTGGGGATACGATCGCGGGCCCGGCGTGGGGTCAGGCGATCGTTCTCAATTCACCGGCGCGGGGTGCCTGTGAAATGCCGGAGTTCGCGCAGCCAGAATCGCATCAAGCTTCTGGCCCGCCGCGGACACGCAGCGAGGCGTGGGTCTCGCGGTCGAGGCCGGCGATCCAGCGGTGCTCGCGTTCGGCGAGCACGAGCTTTTCCCCGGGCTGGCAGGGCGTGCGGAACTCGATCTCGACGTCGAGGGTCGCCGGCTCGCCGCCTTCCCGGGCGAGCAGCTCCTCTTCGAGCGGCTGCCAGTACGCGGCGTTGTTGACGTGGTCGGCGATGTCGCATTCGGTGGCGCGGAAGTTCCAGCGCGCGAGCTCGACGGCGTCCGGTCCGGGTCCCGGATGTCGCAGGCGCGCCGTCACCCGACGGCCGGCGGCGTGACTGCCGTACGCGGCCATCTCCGCCTCGCTGAACGATGTCGGCCGCCAGTCCGTCGGGTCGAGGTGAACCCAGAGCGCGACCGCCTCGACGGCAGGCCCGGCGGGGCGGTCGCCGTTGGTGGAGTCGATCGGCTCGATCGTCGTGCGACGCTCCGCCCACATGCGCCCGAGCCCGCTGCAGAACGTCCGCACGATGAACCGCTCGGCGAATCTCGGGAAGCGATGTACGGCGATCCGGTTGCGCCGGAGGACCCAGACGGCGCTCAGGGCGAGACCGGCGTCCTCGACGTCGGCGTAGGCGACGTCCTGGAGCCACCGGGCGACCGCGTCGAGCCGGATCCGTCCCGACGGGGCGCAGTCGGCGAGGCCGGGACGCATCGCGAGCGTGTATTCGCGCGCGCCCTCCGGCGCGGAGACGAACTCGGTCATTGGCTCACCACTGGCACGGGCGCGGGGTCGGTGAACAGCGAGGCGGTACGGCGCGCCGTCGCCGCCGCCCAGCTCGTCGTCGTGACCAGGCCGAGGAGCGCGACCGCGGCGCCGAGGACGACGACGATCCACCACCCGGCGTGCGTCCCGGTGGCAAAGTCGCGCGCGCCGCTGCTCGCCGCGACCGCGCCGAGCACCGCGACGCCGAGGGTGGTGCCGACCTGCCGGCTCGTCGAGGCGACGGCGGCGGCGACGCCCGCCTGGGCGGGCGGCATCCCGGAGATCGCCGTGTTCGTGATCGGTGGGTTGACGAGCCCGGAACCGAGACCGAAGATCGCGTACGCGACGAGCAGGTAGGCGGGGGCGGTGCTGCGGCTGATCGCAGTGAGCATCCCTCCGGCCACCATGATCGCCAGCCCGCCGACGACAAGCGATGGTCGGGTGCCGACGCGGCTCATGATCCGGCCGGAGAGGGGCGCGAAGACGAGCATCCCGCCGGCCATTGGGAGCGTGTAGAGCCCGGCCTCGAACGGCGAGAGACCGCGGACGTTCTGAAGGTAGAGCGTGTTCAAGAACAGAAAGCCGCCGATCCCGGCGAACACGCAGACCGCGATCGCGCTTGCTCCGGAGAACGGCGCGCTGCGGAAGAATCGCACCTCGAGCAGCGGCTCTCGGCGGCGCAATTCGTAGCCGATGAGCATGGCGAAGCTGATCGCGGAGACGCCGAACAGGGAGAGGATCTCGGCGGAGAGCCACCCGGCGCGACCGCCCTCGATGATCGCGTAGGTCAGGGTGGAGAGCGCGACGATCACGAGCGCCTGGCCGACCGGATCGATCCGCCGGGGATGGGGAGCCCGTGACTCGGGCACGTAGAGCGCGGTCAGCACGATCACGATGAGGCCGACGGGGAGGTTGACGAGAAACACGGCGCGCCACCCGACCGAGTCCACGAGCGCGCCGCCGACGATCGGCCCGAGGGCGAGGCTGAGCCCGAACATCGCGCCCCACACACCGATCGCCTGGGCACGCTCGCGGGGGTCCTCGAAGACGTTGCGCACGATCGACATCGCCACGGGGTTGAGCATCGCGCCGCCGACCGCCTGCACGACCCGGGCGCCGATGAGGAAGCCGAGGCTCGGAGCGACGGCACACAGCAGCGAGCCGAACGAGAACACGACCAGCCCCGTCTTGAACGTCACCCGCCGCCCGATGCGGTCGGCCGTCGATCCGGCGAGCATCAGCAGGCTGGCGATCGTGAGTGCATAGGCGTCGATCGTCCATTGCAGGCCGCTCACCGAGGCGTGCAGCGACCGGCGGATCGACGGGAGCGCGACGTTGACGATCGTCACGTCGAGCCCGACGATGAGCAGGCTCATGCTGCAGATGCCGAGCACGAGCATCCGCTGACGGCGGCTGAGTGGGCCGTGGGTCACGCCACGCTCCTCTCCCATCCGGTCGCGATGAGCGTGCGGGCGGACTCGATGTCGGGATGCAGGGGGCGATCCTGGAGATCGGCGTCCAGGCACCGGCTCGCCGCCTCGTACAACGGCCGGCTGCCGGCGCCGACGGGTTCATGGCCGGCGACCCGCAGCGCCCGCATGGCAACCACGAGTTCGGTGGCGACGAGCACCTGGAGGGCCTCGAGCGCCTCCGCAGCGCGCCGGGCAGCGATCGGGGCGAGGCTCGAGTGCGACTCCACGCCGCGGGAGACAGACACCGTCTGGGCAGCGACCGGCGTGACGAGCGACCGGACCTCGGCGGCCGCCGCGTGTGCCGTGTACTCGACGACGAGCGCGCCGGACTCGGGTCCGGGCCGCTCGGCGAGGAACGGCGGCAGTCCGGTCAGGCTCGGGTCGAGCAGGGCGCTCACGCGGGCGGCGATGAGCGCGGCGGACTGAGCGAGCGCCGTGCGCAGGTTGTCGATGGCGTTCGCGAGCGGCGCGGCGTGCGGGTTCCCATTCGGCAGCGCCGCCGGCCCGCTGGACACGATCAGTGCATTCTCGCCGGCGAAATTGAGCTCGTGAATGACCGTTTGCTCGAGCGCACGCAGTGCGTCGTGGACGGCGCCGTCGACCTGCGGCAGGGCCCGGAATGGGTACGGGTCCTGGATGCCGAGCGCGCCGGGACGCTCCGTGCGCTCCTGGAGCCCGTCCAGCCGCGCCCGCATCTCAGCCGCGATCGCTGACTGGCCGGCACGGTGTGCGGCGGAGTGGATCCGCGGGTCCAGCGCGATCGGGTCGGCGGCAGCCGCCTCGAAGGAGAGCGCGGCGACGGTGAGCCAGGCCTCGAGCAGTGCCTCGACGTCGGCGACGATCAGGGCGGCGTGCCCGACGCTCACGGCATTGCTCGAGATGAACGACAAGCCATCACGCGGGCCGAGCGAGCCGGGCGCGATTCCATGCGCCCTCATGGCCGGGCCGGCATCGATCAGATCGTCGTCCTGCCACACCTGGCCCTCGCCGAGCAGGGCGAGCGCGATGTCCGCCAGCGCCGTCAGATCGCCAGTGCCGAGCGACCCGAGCTCCCGCGTGAATGGGGTGAGGCCGGCGTTGAGCGCCGCCACGAGGGCATCGAGCAGCCCGCTGGAGAGCCCCGCGCCGCCGACCCCGATCTGGTTGGCGCGGGTCACCATCGCCGCGCGCACGAGCTGCACGGGAAGGATGCGCCCCGCGCCACAGGCGTGGCTGCGGAGCAGCCGCCGCGAGTATCCGGCCCGCTCATCGGCGTCGATCGGGCGGTCGCGGAGGGCGCCGACGCCCGTCGTGACGCCGTAGATCGGCTCACCCGCCGCGATCAGCGTGTCAAGGGCCTCGGCGGCGGCGATGTTGCGCTGCCGCGCGGCGGGAGCCAGCTGCACCACCTCGCCCTGGCGGGCGACCCGGACGACCGCGGCCGGAGCGAGCGTCTCTCCATCGAGCAGGATCACGAAGAACCACTGTAGGAGGTCACTCGCGGGTCCCGGCCCAGTCCCAGGGGCCACGGGTCGCGCGCCCCGGGGACGCGCGACCCATGCCCGTCGGCGTGATCAGGTCACGTGGTTTGCCTGCAGGAACTGCTTGGCGACGTCGGCAGCCGACTGCTTGTCGATGGCGACCGCCTTGTTCATCGAGATGATCGCCGTGTTCGTCAGCAGCTTGTTGACGCCGTTGACGACCTGGTCAGCACGTTCGGGCAGGCGTTCAACTTGTTCTTGTTGATCACCAGCGCGATGTTCTGGAAGCCGAAGATGTTCTTCGGGTCCTTGAGCACGACGTACTTGCCGCTGGCGAGCTGCGGATCGGTCGTGAACACGTCAATCGCGTCCACCGAGCCGTTGTCGAGCGCCTGGTACTGGACGCCGAGCGCGAGCGACTTGAACGTGAAGTTGTGCAAGCCGTACACGCTCTTCATCCCGGCGGCGCCCTGCTGGCGGTTGAGGAACTCGGGCCGGGCACCGAGCGAGAAGTGCGGGACCTTCTTGAGGTCCGCGGTCGTGACGAGCCCGTACTTCGTGGCGTACGCCTTCTTGACCGCGATCGCGTCGGTGTCGAAGAACGGCGTCATGTCGCTCATCACCTGGCCGCGCTTGGCGTAGAACGCCTTGGCCAGGTTGTACTCCTCCTGGGGGCTGGTGACGGTCTTGTTGATCTTCGCGACGGTCACCGCTGACTCGCCGGTGTACTCCGGGTAGGCGTCGATCTGGCCGCTCGTCAGCGCCTTGTCGATGATCTCGGTGGCGCCGATGTTCTCCTTGTAGTTGATCTTGCAGCCCTTGGCCTCAAGCGCCTGCTTGTAGAGCTGGCCGAGGATGAACTCCTCGGTGAAGTCCTTGGTCCCCAGGGTGAGCGAGCCGCGCAGAGCCGGCGGCGGCGCTCGACGACGCGCTCGTCGACGTGGAGCTGGACGACGCACTCGAGCTCGAACTCGAGCTCGAGCCGCACGCGGCAAGCAGCACGGTGCTCAGCGCAGCCAGTGCGCCGACCAGCAGAGCCCGCCAGCGGCCCGCGCGGCGGACCGCTGCGAGATCGCCTTGGTGATGTATCGAACATGCGTGTTTCCTCCTCGTGGTGTGGCCCGATGGGCCCTAGTGCCCTGCAGTGTCCCAGTCAGGTTCGACGGTCTCGGTTCCGCGCCGCCGCTGCTCGCGATGGCGCAGTGGTCGGGGCGTGACGACTGCGCTCGATGAGCGCCAGCACGCCGTCGATCAGGAACGCGAGCGCGGTGATCGTCAGGCTGGCGGCGATCACGCCGGCCGTCCCGTAGGTCGGCTCGTTGACGATGATGTCGCCGAGCCCGCCTCCGCCGGCGAATGTGGCGAGCGTCGCCGTCGCGACGACATAGACGGTGGCAGTCCGGACGCCGGCGAAGATGAGCGGCAGCGCCAGCGGCAGTTCGACCCGCCACAGAACCTGCAGGGATCGCATGCCCATCGCGCGCGCCGCCTGGACGGCATCGGGGTCGACCTCGTTGACGCCGACGTACGCGTTCGTGAGGATCACCGGGGCGGCGAGGATGACGAGGGCGGCCGTCACGTTGAGGAAGCCGATCCCGAGGAACGCGATGCCGATCGAGATGACCGCCAGGCTCGGCAGCGCACGGCCGATGTTCGAGACGTTGATCGCGAAGAACGAGAAGCGGTGGACGTGACCGAGCCACACGCCGAGCGGGATCGCGATCACGATCGCGATGCCGATCGCGGCGAACGACACCTCGAGGTGCGACACCGTCTTCTGCCCGAACAGGCTGAGGTTGTTGAAGAAGAAGCTGAAGGCGTCGACGAAGCGTGCATCAGTGACTACACCGGCCTGCAGCCGGCGGTGGCTCCACGGCGTGATCAGGCGCTGGATCAGGACGAGCAGGAGGTCGGCGACGATCGCGAGCGAGCACCGCGAGCGCGCCGGCGGCGACGAACTCGGTCTTGAAGCCGGTCTGGATCGCGTCGAAGATCGGCGCGCCGAGGCCGCCGGCGCCGATGTAGGCGGCGACAGTCGTCAGGCTGATCGTGGTCACGGTGGCGATCCGGATCCCGGCCATGATCGCCGGCAGCGCGAGCGGCAGCTCGACCCGGAGCAGCTGCTGGCGGGACGTGAGGCCCATCGCGTGGGCCGCCTCGAGCGCCGACTGCGGGATCCCCCGCAGCCCGGTGAGCGCGTTGCGGAACAGGATCAGCAGCGTGTAGGAGACGAGGCCGATCTCGGCGGTGAACCGGTTGATCCCGGTGATCGGCACGAGCAGCTCGAACAGCGCGAGGCTCGGGATCGTGTACAGGAACGCGCTCACGAGCGTGAACGGGCCCTCGAACCAGTTCTGCTTGTAGGCGAGGATCGCGGCCGTGAACGCGATCACCATGCCGACGCCGACGGCGATCGCGGTGAGCTCGATGTGCTCGATCAGCCGCGGCTCGAACCGCGAGCTGAAGTTGTCGAAGAACCAGCTCGCGCAGAACTGCTTGTTCTGGACGATGCAGTTCGACGCGTGGCCGAACGTCGGGATGACCGGCCCGCCGGCTGCGAGGACGAGGTTCACGACGCGGGATCCCCGTCGGGCTGAGCTGCGGCGTGGGCGGCGGCGGCGTCCGGCGGGCGCTCGTGCGGCGCGATCAGCTTCGTGATCGCGTCCATCCGGACGCTGCCCGACCGGCCGGTCCTCGTCGTCGACGACGTCGATCCGCGTCGTCCCCTCGGCGAGCATCAGCGACAGCGCGTAGTGCAGGCTCGTGTCGTGGGAGATCGTCGGCCCCGTCGGCTGGTCGCTCGTCGGCGGATCGAGCTCGACCGCGTCGAGACCGCGCGGACCCGCAGGCGCTTGAGCCCGCGGTCCGCCCCGACGAACTGGGCGACGAACTCGTCCGCCGGATTGGCGAGCAGGTCGTCGGCGGTCGCCATCTGGACGAGATGTCCGTCGCGCATGATCGCGATCCGGTCGCCCATCTTGATCGCCTCGTCGATGTCGTGGGTGACGAAGATGATCGTCTTGCGGGATCTGGCGGTGCAGCCGCAGGAAGTCGTTCTGGAGGCGGTCGCGGGCGATCGGGTCGATCGCGCCGAACGGCTCGTCCATCAGCATGATCGGTGGATCGGCGGCCATCGCCCGCGCGACGCCGATCCGCTGCTGCTGCCCGCCCGAGAACTCCCCGGGGTAGCGCTTGAGATCAGAGGCGGGATCGAGCCCGACGAGCTCGAGCAGCTCGCCGGCCCGCGTCGCGGATGCGTTCCTTCGACCAGCCGAGCAGACGGGGCACCGTGCCGATGTTGTGCTCGACCGTCATGTGCGGGAACAGCCCGATCTGCTGAAACACGTAGCCGATCCCGCGTCGCAGCTGGGTGAGCTCGAGCTGGCGGACGCTGCGGCCGTCGATCGTGATGTCGCCGTCGGTGATCGTGATCAGGCGATTGACCATCTTCAGCGCGGTCGTCTTGCCGCACCCCGACGGCCCGATCAGGACGCAGATCTCGCCCGGGCGGGACCTCGAAGCTGAGGTTCTCGACGGCGGCGCCGTCGCGTCCCGGGTATCGCTTGACGACGTTCCGGAACGCGATCTCGGCAGGTGCCGAATTCGAGAGCTCGCCGGGTCGGGCGAGTCGTATGGGCGAATTCAGCGCCGATCACGGACATAGATACCAGATGAAGCTGATGGAACACAGCACTTCTGCGGTCAGAATTCGGAGCGCCGCTCAGCGCTTCAGCCGGAAGACCTCGACGTCGCTGGCGATGCCGCGCACCCGCATGGTCTCGACCGGCTCCCAGTCGACGCCCTGGCAGCCGTCGACGACGATCCGGGTGGCGACGAGCTCGTCTCGGTCGGCCCGGGCGAGCAGGCGCGCGGTGAGGTTCACGGCCGCCCCGAAGTAGTCGCCCTCGCGAGGAATCGCGAGGCCGTGATGGACGCTCGCGTGGACGCCGGGATCTCCCCGGACGGCCGCCATCCCGGCGATGATCCGGGCGCCCGCCTCGACGGCGAGCTGCGGCGTCGGGTAGGCGCACATGAAGCCGTCTCCGAGCAGCTTCGTCAGGCGCGCCTCGGGCCCCCGCTCACGCGTGACGACGGCGGCGAACTGATCGATCATCCGCACGGCGGCGGCGTCGCCGACGCGGTCGGCGTAGGCGGTGAAGTCCTTGAGGTCGCAGAACAGGAACGAGACCTCGACGGCGGCCGGCGTGCCGGGGACGGCGGATGCGACCGGGGCTTCGCGGAAGGCGACCTGGGCGAACTCCCGCTCGAGCCAGCGGCGATGCACGGCGGCGAGGACGACGTCGGCGATCGGGACGAGCTGCTCGACGGCCGCAGTGCGCGCGAGCAGCCGCGGGTAGTCATCCGGATGCTCGCGGAGGTCGGGCTCGAGCACGCTCACCCACAGCTGCACCGAGCTGTGAGCGATCCGGGCCAGCAGTCGACCGTAGACGCGCCCGAGCTGGATGGCGACGCTCGAGCGGCCACGTCTCGCGTAGCTCCCACAGCGTCACGAGCGCATCGGCCTCCTCGGGCGTGAACGCGCGCTCGTGGGGATCGGTCACGGCCAGGCCGAACGCCTCGAGCAGCGCGCCGAGGGCAGCGACGGGATGGCCGCCGCGGGCCTCGATCTCGGCCGGCGACACCGTCCGGCCCTCGCTGCTGCGGCGCACGACGGTATCGAGCAGCGCGCGCTGCGGCTCGCCGCTGATCAGCGCGTGCTCGATCTCCTCCTCGGAGGCGCCATAGGCGCGGAGGTGGCCGGCGAGCTCGCGCAGCCGATCGAGCGCCTCGGCCTTCGATGCGGGTCCACCTCCCTGCATTCGCGCATCATCGCGTACCTCGCCGGAGCTCACCTCACGCGTAATAGAACACGACGCCGAGCAGCCCGTACACCCCGAGCAGCTGGACCCCCTCGAACCACGTCGATTCGCCGTCCGCGATCAGCGTCGTCGAGATGAGGACGGCGAAGATGAGCCCCGCGAGCTCGTATCCGTTGAGCACGAGCGCCATCGGCGCCGGCCCGAACAGGAACGAGAGCAGCACGAGCACCGGCGCCACGAACAGCCCGATCTGGGCGCTCGATCCGATCGCGATGTTGACCGCCAGATCCATCTTGTCCTTGGCGGCGACGACGATCGCGACGTAGTGCTCAGCGGCGTTGCCGACGATCGCGACGATGAACGCGCCGACGAAGAACTGCGAGAGGCCGATCGAGCGCGAGGCGGGCTCGATCGAGCCCGACGAGCAGTTCGCTCATCACGCCGACGAGCACGCCGGCGCCGGCGAGCGTCATGATCGAGCGCCGTACCGAGGCCGTGTTCTCGGCGGGCGCCTCGTCGTGCGCGGGGCTGAACAGGTCGCGATGGGTGCGCAGGGAGAAGAACAGCCCGGCGATGTAAATGGCGATCATCACAAGGCTGATGACGATCGACAGATGCTCGATCCGGGAGCCGAAGGCCTGGCGTTCCTCGCCGACGGTGGGCAGGCCCTCTCCGCTGATGAGCGCGAGCACGGCGGGGAGCATGAGCGCGGTCACCGTCACGAGCAGCAGGCCGGAGTGGTTCTGGGCCGCGGTCCGGTCAAACCGCTGCCGCGTCCGGTTCCATCCGCCCGAGACCATCGCCGCGCCGAGCACGAGCAGGCAGTTGCCGAGGATCGAGCCGACGAGCGAGGCCTTGACGACCTCCTGGAGGCCGTCAAGCAGCGCGAAGAAGGCGATGATCAGCTCCGGGGCGTTGCCGAACGTGACGTTCAGGAGCCCGGCGATCCCGGGACCGGACCGAGCCGAGAGCTGCTCTGTGGCGTGGCTCATCAGTCCGGCGGCGGGGATCACGGCCAGCGCCGAGGAGAAGAACACGAGCACCGGCGGCCCGTCGAGCAGCCTCAGGGCAAGGGCGAGCGGCGCGAACACGTTGAGGTAGGACAGGGGCCGCACGGCCCCGGAGCGTAAAGGGTCTCCGGCGGCTCTAATCTACGCACCAAATGCCCGAGCGGCAGCAGCTACACCGGTCCTCCACGCGCGTCCTGTCGGGCGCGATGATCGTCATCGGCATCGCGCTCGTCGTCCGCACGGTCGCCGCCGGAGGCGGGGCGATTGCCATTGGGGTGCTGCTGGGAGTGCTGTTCATCGCCGCCGGAGCCGGGCGCCTCTATCTCCAGTACCGAGGACAGGGCCAGTGACGGCCCGCAAGTGAACGAGCGTCCATTCAGCTATCGCGCGCTGTTCGCGGTCGTGTACACGACCTCGGTCAGCTCCGTGTACTTTGCGCTCGGGGTCGTCGCCCACCACGCGAACGGCCTCACCCCGTTCGTTTTCCTCGCCGGGGGGATCTTCTTCCAGCTCTCGGCGATGACGTACGCGGAGGGCGCCGCGCTGCATCCCGAACGCGGGGGCTCCGCCGTGCTCGGCCGGTATGCCTTCAACGAGCTCGTCAGCTTCGTGGCCGGCTGGGCGATCGTGCTCGACTACACGATCCTGCTCGCGGTCACGGCACTGACCGCGCCGGCCTACCTCGGGGCGTTCTGGGCGCCGCTCGGCCATGGCACGCCGCAGATCCTGATCGCCCTCGGCGTGATCGCCTTCGTCGCGATCGACAACCTCACCGGTGTCAAGGTGCGGCCGCTGCGCCGTCGGATCGCGATCACCGCCGCCGACCTCGTCCTTCAGGCGCTGATCATCGTCCTCGGGCTCGTGCTCGTCCTGCACCCGCACCGGCTCACCGAGACGATCCACCTCGGGACGGCGCCCACGTGGTCGAGCCTGGCGTTCGCATTCCCCATCGGGGTGATCGCGTTCACGGGACTGGAGGCCGCGGCGAGCATCGCCGGCGAGGTCCACGCGAACATCACCCAGCTCCGCAAGCTCGTCGTCCCGGGCTCGGCCGTGATCGTGCTCATCTATGTCGGCATCGCGTTCGTCGGCATCTCGGCGGTGCCCGTCCACAACGGCATCAGCGACCTCGGGGTCACGCACCTCCACGCGCCGGTGCTCGGCATCGTCGAGGCCTACCACCCCGCCTGGCTCGCCGACGTGCTCAAGTACGCCGTCGCGATCGGCGGAGCGCTCGGGCTCACCGCGGCCGCCGGTGCGGCGATGCTCGGGGTCTCGCGCGTCGGCTACTCGCTGGCCACCAATCGCCAGATCCCGAGCGCGGTCGGGCGGCTCAGCACCCGCTGGGGAACACCATTCGTCGTGATCGGTGCCGCGGCGCTCGCGAGCGGGGCGCTCGTCCTCCCGCGCGACGTCGACCTGCTCGTCGGGATCTACGCCTTCGGCGCGCTGCTCGCCTTCCTCATCGCCCACGTGTCGGTGATCGTGCTTCGCTTCCGGGAACCGGATCGCCCACGCGCCTACCGGGTCCCGCTGTCGATCCCGTTCCGCGGCGCCAAGGTGCCGATCCCGACCCTGATCGGCGCCCTGCTTGCGGGCGTCGGCCTGATCGTCGTGCTCATCTACCACTCCGGCGCGCGCTGGGTCGGCATCGGCTGGCTGATTGGCGGCCTGTCGCTGTATGTCATCTATCGCAAGAGCCAGCAGAAGCCGCTCCTGCGCCGGGTCACGATCCCGGAGCGTGCGCTGCGTCACGAGACGCTCGAGCCGGAGTTCGGATCGATCCTCGTGCCGATCTTCGGGACGCCGCTCGACGACGACATCGTCCAGACCGCGGGTCGCCTCGCCGGCGAGACTCGCGATGACGTCATCGAGGAGGGTGCCGTGATCGAGGCGATCTGGGTGGTCGAGGTGCCGCTCTCACTGCCGCTCGACGCGCCGCTGCCCGAGAACCAGATCCATCGGGCGCGCGAGGCACTGGTCCGGGCGAAGGTCGTGGGGGAGGAGTACGAGGGCGTGGAGGTGGCGACGGCGATCGTCCGGGCGCGGCGCGCCGGCGCCGCGATCGTCAGCGAGGCGAAGCGGCGCGGGGTCGAGGCGATCGTGCTCGCCGCCGAGGAACCGAGCCGGGTCCGCGGCGGCGCCCTGCTCGGGGGCGTCGGGCCGCTTGAGAACTACGTCGGCGACGTCACCAAGTACGTCATCAACAAGGCGCCGTGCCGGGTCATCCTCACCGCGCCGCCGGCGGACTGGCGGGCGAAATTCGAGGCCAGACACGACGGCGGCGACCCGGCGGGAACGCCCGCGCCCGCGCCCGCGCCGGCGCCGGCTCCTGAGGCGAGCTGATGGCAGAGCGACGACTCCAGGGACTCCAGCGCGTTCTCGGCGTCAACGCGCTGTTCTCGACTGCGTACGGGAACGTCGGCTCCTCGATCTACTACGCGCTCGGGCTCGTCGCGTCGTTTGCCCTCGGGTTGACCCCGGTGGTGTTCGTGCTCACCGGCGTCATCTTCTATCTGACGGCCGCCACGTACTCCGAGGCGACCGCGATGTTCCCCGAGGCCGGCGGCTCCTCGTCGTTCGCCCGGCACGCCTTCAACGAGTTCTGGTCGTTCTTCGCCGCGTGGGGCCAGATGCTCAACTACACGATCACGATCGCGATCTCCGCGTTCTTCGTGCCGCACTACATCGGCGGGCTGTTCTTCCCGTTCCTGAAGACCTCGCCGGGGGACATCTTCTTCGGGATCGGCGTGATCGCGCTGCTGTGCGCGATCAACGTCGTTGGCGTCACCGAGGCCGCGGCGCTCAACATCGTGCTCGCGGTCACCGACTTCGCCACGCAGCTGCTGCTCGTGCTGATCGGGCTGTTCCTCGTATTCGACGCCCACACCCTCATCCACAACGTCCACCTCGGGACGGCGCCGAGCTGGAAGAACTTCCTCGTCGCGATCCCGGTCGGGATGATCGCCTACACCGGCATCGAGACGATCTCGAACATGGCCGAGGAGGCGAAGGACGAGGCGAAGACGATCCCGCGGGCGATCAATCGGGTCGTCATCGCCGTGTTCGCGATCTACGCCCTGATGCCGGCCGTCGCGCTGAGCGCGCTGCCCGTGCGGTGCACCCCCGGTGGCAAGTGCCAGACGCTGCTCGGCCTGAGCGAGGACAAGGGCGGCTTTGCCGGCGACCCGGTCCTGGGGATCGTCAAGCACCTGCACCTGGGGGCGCTGCAGCACGCCGGCGAGGTGTACGTCGGATTGCTCGCGGCGACGATCCTGTTCATCGCCACGAACGCCGGCATCATCGGCGTCTCCCGGCTCGTCTACTCGATGGGGCTGCACCGTCAGGTTCCCGACGCGCTGCGGCGATTGCACCCGCGCTTCCGCACCCCGTGGATCGGGATCGTCCTGTTCGGCGGGATCGCGTGCCTCACGCTGATCCCCGGGCAGGCGGACTTCCTCGGCAACATGTATGCGTTCGGCGCGATGTTGTCGTTCACGATCGCGCACCTGGCCGTCATCCGGTTGCGCGTCAGCGACCCGGACCGCAAGCGTCCGTACCGCGGCCCGGGACGCGTGCGCATCCGCGGTCGTGAGCTGCCGCTGTTCGCGATCGTCGGCGGGCTCGGAACCTTCCTCGCGTTTGTGACCGTCACGATCCTCCACGTTGCCGTGGCGATCGCCGGCGTCGGCTGGCTGTGCATCGGCGTCGTCGTGTACATCGCCTACCGCCACCGTCAGGGCCTCGACCTCGTGACGACGACGAAGGTGGCGATTCCGCGTCCCGCGACCGACACCGAGGCCGAGTACGAGGCCGTCCTCGTCGCGTTCGACGAGCACGGCTACGTGCCCGAAGTGATGGCGACGGCGGCCCGAATGGCCGCCCGCCGCCGCCGCGGGATCCACGTGCTCGTGACGATCTCCGTGCCGGCGAGCAGTCCGATCGACGCCCGACTGCCCGAGCAGGAGGCGCTCGCCACCTCGATCATCGAGGAGGCGCGGGTGCAGGTCGGCCGCCGGGTGAGCGGTCACTGGGAGAAGGTGCGGGCGGGACAGACGGGCCGGCGAATCATCGACGAGGCTCTCGCGATGCACGCCGGCGCGATTGTGATGCCGATGGCGCGGGCCGGGCCCGGGTTCGGGCGCACGCTCGAGACGGTGCTCAAGGAGCGTCCGTGCCGCGTCATCATCGAGTCGACCCCGTCGAGACGACCACCTCATCAGCGGCGCGCTCCGGTCGCGGCGGCCTCGCCATGACGTTGCGACCGCGAGCAGCACCGACCGGGCGATGGCTCGCGTTCACGATCGGCGAGATCGTGGCGGCGATCGGGCTGGCAACGGCCGCGGTCGCGCTCCTGCAGTCCGCCGCGCCGGCCGCCGGCCTCGGCGTCATCTACCTGCTCGCCGTGCTGGCGGTGGCGATCCGGCGAGGCGAGATTCCGGCGCTCATCACCGCTGTGGTGAGCATGCTGACGCTCAACTATCTGTTCATCCCGCCGCGCCATCAGTTCGCGATAGCGCATTCTCGGGACGTCGCCGAACTCGTGGTGCTGCTCATCGTGGCCGTCGTCGTCGGCCGGCTGGCGGCGCTCGCCCGGCATCGCGAGGCGGAAGCGGAGACCCGTGCGAGCGAGGCGTTGGCGCACGAGCGCGAGGCGACGCTGCTGGCCGACGTCGCCTCGACGATCCTCGCCGGCCACGCGATCACGGCCCAGCTCGAGCGCCTCGGCGCCCGGCTTGCGGACGCGATGGGGGCGCGTCACGCGAGGCTTGAACTCGGTCCGGTGCCGGCGCCGCTGCCCGAGGAGATTGCGGTGCGCGTCCGTTCCCGGGCGCGCCCGGCGTGGCTCTACGTCTCGCGCGATACGACCTGGGAGCCGGCTGACCTCGAGCGGCTGAGCGAGCCGCTCGGCAAGCTCCTGGACGTCGCCATCGAACGCGAGCGGGTTGCCGAGCAGGCGGCGGAGGCTGAGGCGGCGAAGCGCGCCGATGTCACACGGACGGCGATCCTCCGTGCGATCTCCCACGATCTTCGCTCGCCACTGACGGCGATCACGACGGCCGGGGCGGCGCTCCGCGACCGCGGCATCACGGACGCCGAGCGGGGCGAGCTGCTCGATGCGATCGAGGGGGAGGGCGCTCGGCTCGCTCGCCTCGTCGGCGATCTCCTCGACCTCTCGAAGATCGAGGCGGGCGCGGTCGCCCCCCAACCGGACTGGTGCGACCTTCACGACACGATCTCCTCAGCGGTCGCCCAGTTGCACACCGCGCATCCGATCGAGTTCCGGCTCCCGGCCGACCTCCCGCTCGTCCGCGCTGATGCCGCTCAGCTCGAGCGCGTGTTCTCGAACCTGATCGAGAACGCGATCAAGCACTCGCCGGACGGCGAGCCGGTCACGATCACCGCCGGCGTCGGCTCGGGCCGAGTCACCGTGCGGGTGATCGACCACGGGCGGGGGATCCCGGCCGCGGACCGCGCCCGCGTGTTCGAGCCGTTCTTCCGCGGCCGCCGCGACACCGGCTCCGGGTCCGGACTCGGGCTCGCGATCTGCCGCGGGTTCGTCGAGGCCAATGGCGGCCAGATCGTGCTGCAGGGCTCACACGGTCCGGGGGCGTCGTTCGCGGTCAGCTTCCCGCTCGTCAAGCAGCCCGAGGCGGTGACGTGAACCCGCCCGGTGGGCTCGTCGTCGATTCCGCGTCATCGACGACATGAGCGCATCGGGACACGCACGCATTCTCGTCGTCGATGACGAGCCGCAGATCGTGCGGGGGCTGAAGATCATTCTGCGCGGCGCCGGGTACGAGGTGGAGGCGGCGGATTGCAAGGCGGAGGCGCTCGCGGCGCTGGCGGCGCGGCCGCCCGACGCGATGGTCCTCGACCTCGTCCTCCCGGATGGACAGGGCGTCGACGTTTGCAGGGAGGTCCGCACCTGGAGCCAGCTCCCGATCGTCGTGCTCTCGGCGGTCGGCGACGAGCGGGAGAAGGTGCGCGCGCTCGACGCCGGTGCCGATGACTACATCACCAAGCCGTTCGGAACCGACGAACTGCTCGCGCGGTTGCGGGCCGTGCTGCGGCGTTCCGGCGACGGCGGTGCGAGCCCGATGATCGAGGTCGGCGAGCTCGTCATCGACCTGACGGATCGGACGGTGACCCGGGGCGGCGAGCCGGTCCACCTGACGCGGATCGAGTTCGAGCTGCTGCGGGTGCTCGCGCAGCACCGGGGCCGGCTCGTGACCCACCGCCAGCTGCTCCAGGAGGTGTGGGGACCCGAATACGGCGAGGAGACGCATTACCTCCGGGTCCACGTCGCCCACATTCGCTCCAAGCTGGAGCCGGACCCCTCACGGCCACGGTACGTCATCACCGAGCCGGGGGTCGGATACCGTCTCCGCGACCCGGAGAGCTGAGTCCCACCGGGCGGGGGTGTGATGGCGCGAATCGAGACACACGGACTGCGACGCAGCATCGGCCTCGGCGGGCTGTTCGCGACGGCGTACGGGAACGTCGGCTCGTCGATCTACTACGCACTCGGTCTCGTCGCGGCCTACGCGCTCGGGCTGACCCCGATCGTCTTCCTGCTCGCGGGCGGTCTGTTTGCCCTGACCGCGAAGACCTACGCCGAGGGCGCATCGATGTTCCCGGAGGCGGGCGGGTCGTCCTCGTTCGCCCGGCACGCGTTCAACGAGTTCGTGTCGTTCTTCGCCGGGTGGGCGCTCAGCCTCGACTACATCCTCACGATCGCGATCTCGGCGTTCTTCGTGCCGCACTATCTCGGCGCGTTCTGGCCGGCGCTCCGGCACTCGCCGGGGGACGTGATCGGCGGCCTCGTCGTGATCGGGCTGCTCGCGTCGCTCAACATCCGCGGTCTCGGCGAGTCGGCGAAGCTCAACTTCATCCTCGCCCTGATGGACCTCGCGACCCAGGTCATCATCATCCTCGTCGGCATCTTCCTGGTGCTCAACCCGTCGTTGCTCGTCAACCAGGTCCACCTCGGGACGGTGCCGACGTACAGTCATCTCATCTTCGCGCTGTCGCTTGCGATGCTCGCCTACACGGGAATCGAGACCGTCTCGAACATGGCCGAGGAGGCGCGGGATCCGGGGCGCGACGTGCCCCGCGCGGTCAACCTCATCCTGATCGCCGTGATCGGCGTGTACGCCGGGATCACCGTCGTCGCGCTCAGCGCGCTGCCGGTGACCGGGCACGGAACCCACGCGTTCACGCAGCTCGGCAGCACGTACCAGAACGACCCGGTGCTCGGGATCATCGACCATCTCGGGCTGCCCACCGGGATCCGGCACATCCTGCGCTACTACGTGGGGATTCTCGCCGCGACGATCCTGTTCATCGCGACGAACGCGGGCCTGATCGGCATCTCGCGACTGTCGTGGTCGCTCGCCGAGCACCGGCAGTTGCCCCCGATCTTCGCCCAGCTGCACCGCCGCTACCGGACCCCGTGGTTCACGATCGTGCTGTTCTCGGTCTTCGCCGGCCTGCTCCTGATCCCCGGGCAGACCGCGTTCCTCGGCAACCTCTACTCGTTCGGCGCGATGCTGTCGTTCACGACGGCGCACGCGGCGATCGTCGTGCTTCGCGTCAAGGAGCCCGACCTGGAGCGGCCGTACCGGATCCCGTTCGGGATCCCGTTCCGGGGCGCGCGGATTCCGGTGAGCGCGATCATCGGCGGGCTCGGCACGTTTGCCGCCTGGATCTCGGTGATGATCCTGCATGTCGACGCCCGCTACGTCGGCACGGGGTGGATGATCGTCGGCCTGGCAGGCTACGTCGCGTACCGGCGACGGGCCGGCATGGATCTCACCTCGCACTACAAGATCGCCCACCGCGAGCGTCCCCCGTCCTTCATCGAGCTCGACTACCGCTCGGCGCTCGTGCCGATCTTCGGGACCGACCTCGATGTGGCAGCGCTCCGGGCCGCGGCGCGGCTCGTCGGCGAGGGCGCGCTGGTCGAGGCCGTGTACGTGCTGCGCGTCCCGAGCCAGCTGTCGCTCGACGCCGGGCTCGATGAGGAGGAACACCTGGGGCGCGAGCTGCTCGAGAGCGCGAAGCTCGCGGGCCGCCGGGCCGGCTTCCACGTGCAGACGCGGCTCATTCGCACGCGTAATCCAGGCCACGCGATCGTCGAGGAGGCCGAGAGCTCAGGGGCGGAGATCATCTACCTGGCGACCAACCATGCCCCGCAGAACGAGAGAGCGCTCGGTCCGACGGCGACCTACCTGCTGGCGCGGCGGCCCTGCCGCGTCGTGATCGAGACGCCGCCGGTGCCGGGAGCGCGTCCGCCCCTGCTTCAGGCCGTGGCCTGACGCGCCACAATCGCGGCGACGGCAGCCGGGTCCTCGATCTGCGGGTAGTGGCCGAGCGTCGGCAGTTCTCTCACCGGAACGCCTGGTCGCAGCTGCTGGATGCCGCGGAGCATCTCCGGACCGGCGACCGGATCCTGTAGCGCCCACATCAGCGAGAGCTGACCGGGCCAATCGCGGATCGCTCCGTGCCAGCGTTCGGCGTAGCGGACGCGGTCCTCCTGGTAGCCGATCTGGTCGTGGCCGCGGCGCCGGCCACCGCCCGAGGCGAGCAGGCTCCATTGGTCGGCCGCCTCCTCGGGCGTCAGTGGGTGGGCGGCGGAGAACACCGAGCCGAGCTGCTGGCGGAAGAAGCGCTCCGTGCTCAGCTGCGCAAGCACCGGACCCGCCCGGCTCATGAGCAGCTTCTGGCCCGGCGTCAGGTGCGCGAGATGGAGCAGCATGCTGCCGTTGAAGAGCAGCGCGCCGGTCATCTCGAAGGCGCGACGGCCCTCGATCTCACGGGCGAACAACTCGTTCGCGACCGAGGTTCCCATGTCATGAGCGACGAGGAAGACACGCCCGTCGGTGTGGCGGGCGACGAGTTCCTCGACGATGTCCGCCTGAATGAGTAGCGAGTTGCGCCCTGGTGGCTTCTCCGAGAGCCCGAAGTGCAGGAAATCGAAGGCGAGCACGTCGCGTCCGCGCAGGCTGCCGTCTTCGAGCATCGCGCGCCAGTCGAACGAGCACGACGGGAACCCGTGGAGCAGCACGAGCGTTGGGCCTGCACCGCGCCGGCGAACCATGAAGATGCGGTGACGGCCGAGCGCGACGACGTGCTCGCCCTGCGCCTGCCATGCCTGCACGCGTCGTGTGAGGGGCATCGGCGCGGCAGCCTATCCTGCCCGCTTGAAGGACTCTGCCTCACCAGCGCGAAACGTTCGGCATGCTGCTTCGACACCGACCGCCCGGCATCGAGCCGGTACCGCCGCGGCCCACCAAAGGCTTTGAGCATCTCGACGAGCGCTGGATCGCCGTGCTCCGCTGGTTGCAGGCGAACCGGATCGAGTTCGTGCTCGTCGGCCCGGCCGCGCGGGCGATTCGTGGTGAGACGGGGGCCCGCGGGCCCGTCTCGATCGTCCCCGCCCCGTACGGACGCAACCTCGACCGTCTCGCGCGTGCGCTGTACTCGACCCACGCCCGGCTACGCGTCGACGTCGGCAGCGCCCCTGAGGGCGGTTCCGGCGCCGAGACCGTCCCCGTGAAGATGAACGCCGAGAAGCTCGTCCGCGCCCAGCGCTGGACGCTGCGCTGCGGCTCGCACGACCTCGACATCGAGGGCCGCCCGAGCGGTGTGCCGAGCTACCAGGAGCTGCTCTACGAGTCGGCGCGATTCGAACTCGCCCCCGAGCTGGGCGTCGAGGTCGCCTCGCCGGAGGACATCGAGCATTACGACCACGTGCGCCGCACCGGCGTCTCCCCGGAGTTCCGCGTCGCGCGCGGGGCGTCCGTCGAGCCGGAGTAGTCGACCGGCGGACGTTTCGGGGCCGGTACCCTTGGGGGTATATGCCCAGACGTGCCGTCTACGCCATGGCCGGCGCGGCGGTCGCGGCAGTTCTCCTGCTGATCACGTGGTTCCTGGCGTTCCACGTCTCGTTCGTCCGACACGAGGACGCCAACATCCTCAGCGGCTTCGCGGGACTGCAGCGACCGCGATCCGCGCCGATCGCGAGATTCATCGCCCAGCTGTGCAACCCGAACCCATACGTCTACCTGTGTGCTGCGGTGGTGCTCCTCGCGCTGTTGCGCCGCCGGCCGGGGGTTGCGCTCGTGATCGGGATCGTGATCTTCGGCGCCAACACGACGACCCAGGTGCTCAAGCCCCTGCTCGCGGCGCCGCGGCCACCCGTGCCCGGGATCTGGGCGATCTCCCCGGCGTCATGGCCGAGCGGCCACGCCACCGCGGCGTTGTCGCTCGCCCTGTGCGCGGTGCTCGCCGTGCCGGCCCGGTTGCGACCGGCTGTGGCAGCACTGGGCGCCGTCTTCGCCGTTGCCGTGTCGTACTCGTTCCTCACCCTCACCTGGCACTACCCGAGCGACGTGTTCGGGGGGTTCCTCGTCGCCACGGGGTGGACGCTGATGGGAATCGCGGCGCTGCTCACGGTCCGGGCCCGGCGCGGCCTTGACCTCGCGGGCGAGGCGCCGAGCCTCCGTCGCGCCCTGCGCCCAGCCGCAGCGGCGCTGCTCGGGGCGCTGGTGCTCGGCGCGCTGCTCGCGCTCGCGCGGCCGCATCAGGTCACCGCGTATGTGCAGAGCCACACCGCGTTCGTCATCGGCGCGGCGTCGATCGGGGCGATGGGGCTGATGCTTGCGACCGGAGTGATGCTTGCGCTCCGGCGCTGACAACGACGGAGGGGAGCTGTGACGTGGCGACGTTCGGAGAGGTGCGGGTAGCCGCCGTTCAGGCGACACCGGCCGTGCTTGATGTTGAGGGATCGATTGCCAAGGCGGCTCGTCTGATCGCGGAGGCCGCGGCGGGCGGCGCGAAGCTCGTGGTGCTGCCGGAGACGTTCATCTCGCTGTACCCGTCAAATGCGTGGGCCGCCGTCCCCGCGGCCGGGTTCGGCGGGGCCGATGAGCTGTGGGAGCGGATGTGGGCGAGCTCGGTCGACGTGCCCGGACCCGAGGTCGACGAGCTCGTTGCGGTCTGCCGCAGCCACGGGGTGGTGTGCGCAATCGGTGTCAACGAGCGCGAGTCCACCCGTCCGGGGACGCTCTACAACACGCTGCTGCTGATCTCCGGCGATGGTCTGCTGCATCGCCACCGCAAGCTGATGCCGACGCACCACGAGCGGTTGTTCCACGGCATCGGCGCCGGCGACGACCTGCAGGTGGTGCAGACGCCGGTCGGGCGCGTCGGCGGACTGATCTGCTGGGAGAACCGGATGCCGCTCGCCCGCTACGCGCTGTACCGCGGCGGCCCCCAGATCTGGGTCGCGCCGACCGCGGATGACTCCGACGGGTGGCTCGCGAGCATGCGCCATATCGCGATCGAGTCGGGCGCGTTCGTCGTCTCGGCGCCCCAGTACATCCCGGCCTCGGCCTTCCCGGACGACTTCCCGGTGCCGTTGCCGGAGGGCAAGGAGGTGTTCGGCCGCGGCGGCGCTGCGGTCGTCGACCCGGAGTGGGGCGAGGTGATCGCCGGCCCTCTGTACGACGCCGAGGGGATCGTGTTCGCCGACTGCGATCTGCGCCGCGGCCTGCACGCCAAGCGGTGGTTTGACGCCGTGGGGCACTACAGCCGGGCCGAGATCCTCGAGCGCGGCGGTCTGGCCATGGACGAGAGCCAGGCGGCCACACCGGCGAGCGAGCCGGAGGTGGCGCGATGACCGTCTATCACGATGGCTCACGCGCACTGCAGGACCGGTTCGACACGCGGCGGCTCGCCGACCGGATCGAAGACCGCTTCTTCAGCGACGGGGTGATCGACGAGGCAGACCGGAGGTTCATCGAGAAGCTCGACATGTTCTTCCTGGCGACGGCCGACGCCGACGGCCGTCCGCAGTGCTCGTACAAGGGCGGCGCTCCCGGCTTCGTCCGCGTCCTCGACGAGCGCGCCCTCGCCTTCCCGAACTACGACGGCAACGGCATGTACCTGTCGGCCGGCAACCTGAGCGTCAACCCGCACGTCGGTCTGCTGTTCGTCGACTTCGTCTCGGCCCGGCCCAGTCGCCTGCGCATCAGTGGTGACGCGTCGGTTGTCTCCGACGGGCCGCTCGTCGAGTCCTATCCGGGCGCGCAGTTCGTCGTCCGCGTCGATGTCACGCAGGTGTTCCCGAACTGCCCTCGGTACATCCACCGGATGGCGCTCGTCGAACGGTCGCGGTTCGTCCCCGACCAGGGTGGTGAGGCGCCGGTCCCCAGTTGGAAGCAAGCCGACTGGGCGTGCGACGTGCTACCGGCCGACGACCCCGCACGACGCCCGTGAGCGCGCCGCGCCTCAGTGTCGACGAGTTGCTCGCGGCGGCGCGGTCAGGGCTCGAGCGGCTCGATCCTCTGGCCGCGTCGGACGCGGTGGCGGACGGAGCGGTGCTGATCGACATCCGCTCGGATTCGCAGATCGCCGCGGATGGAGTCGTGCCCGGGGCGCTCGTGATCGCCCGTAACGTGCTCGAGTGGCGGCTCGAGCCCGATGGCGCGTTTCGTCATCCGTCTGCCCCCGGGCCCGACGCGCACGTCATTCTCATGTGCAACGAGGGGTACGCGTCGTCGCTGGCGGCGGCGACGCTCCAGCAGCTTGGCTTCGCGCGCGCGACGGATCTCGACGGCGGGTTCCAGGCGTGGCGGGCGGCGGGATTCCCGGTAGCCCTGCCAGGGGAGGCGTCGGTCCGTTCAGGATCGGCCTAGCGTTCGACGACGAAGCGGAGTTCGGCCGCTGTCGAACGGCAGGCCGATCAACGCCCGGTCTAGCGTCCGAGAACCGCCGGGCGGCCTACTGGTGACGCCCCGGCTCCCACAGCGGCTCATCCCCGCCGTTCGCGCCCCGGCTGAGGATGAAGAGCAGGTCGGAGAGCCGGTTGAGATACCGCACAACCTCCGGGCCGACGTCGTCCCCGCAGGCGATCGCGAGCCGCTCCGCCCGCCGGCACACGGTCCGGCACACGTGGAGGTGGGAGGCGGCGACGGTGCCGCCGGGGAGCACGAAGGACTTCAGCGGCTGTAGCGTGGCGTTGACCTCGTCGCAGCGCCGTTCGAGCCATTCGGTCTGGGCGGCTAGCACGCGCAGTCGCTCACGCTCGGGGTCCTCGGGCGCCGAGATGTCGGCGCCGACGTCGAACAGATCGTTCTGGATGTGCCGAAGCCATTCGCGGTACCGCTCCGGCAGGTCGGGCACGGTGATCGTCAGGCCAACGTGCGCGTTCAGCTCGTCGACGGTTCCGTAGGCCTCAATCCGAGGGTGGGTCTTCGGGACGCGGCTCATGTCGCCGAGGTGGGTCTCGCCGCTGTCGCCGAGGCGGGTGTAGATGCGCGTCAGGTTGACGGTCATCAGGCTCGCACCAGTCTAGACAGCGTCGGACGGCCCCGAACCGGCACGCCGAAATCGCGGTACGATCGGTCCCGTTCAAGGTCGATGGTGATGGGAAGCCGGTGTGAATCCGGCGCGGACCCGCCACTGTGACCGGGGAAGCCAGCCGCACAAGGCCACTGGCGACGAGGCGTCGCCGGGAAGGCGCGGGTGGTAGGCCCGGGAGCCAGGAGACCAGCCTCCGACCACAAAGCCGATACGCCCTCGTGGAAAGGGGTGGCCCTCTTGCATCGCAGATTCCTACGCACCGTCGCGGCCGGTTCGGCCGTGGCCGCTTCAATCACCGCCGTCACCGCCGTCACCGCCGTCACCGCCGTCACCGCCGTCACCGCCGTCACCGCCGTCACCGCCGTCACCGCCATCACCGCCATCACCGCCGTGACCGCCGTTGCCGCCGTTACGCCCGCCGGTGCCGCCCAGACCGCGAGCGCGCCCGCCGCGTATGTCCGGATCGAAGGCGCCCGCGCGACGCTGCTCGGCCAGACGCTCGTGCGCACCCAGCCGGGCACCCGCGTCGAGGGGCACCCGTGCTCGGACACGAGCGCCGCGGGTGCGCTCGACGACGCCACCCACGGCAAATGGTCGGGCTCGTACAGCACGAAGTACGGCGACTACCTCGTCAGCGCGATCGAGGGCGAGACGCCGACCGGCAACAACTTCTGGACGCTGTTCGTCAACGGCCGGGCGTCGAGCACGGGAGCGTGCGAGACGCCGCTGCACGCCGGCGACCACGTGCTGTGGTTCGACTGCCAGGCCGACGCGAACTTCAACTGCACGAACAACCCGCTCGCGATCACCGCGCCGGCGGTGACGCAGCGGGGGCACCAGATGACGGCGCACGTCACCCAGATCGACGGCGCCGGACACAGCACCCCCATGGCCGGCGCCGCCGTCCGCGGCGGAGGGGCGAGCGGGACCACCGACGCCGGCGGCACGGTTCGCCTGAGCCCGCGTACTGCCGGGACGTTCGTGCTCCAGGCGCGCCGCGCCGGCGCCACGCCATCGGACCCGGTCGACGTGTGCGTCTACGTCCACCGCCGCTCGGAATGCGGGCCCGCCGGGCGCGGTCCGGCAATCCACGTCACGGGCATCCGCGACCACGCGACGTTCCGCCGCGCTCACGCTCCGCGGGAGCTGAGGGGAACGGCCGGACCCGACCCGTCCGGACTCACCGACGTGAGCTTCCGCCTCCGCCGCCGCGCGCCGAACGGCGGCTGCTCGTACTACGACGCCGACCAGGCGAGCTTCCGCTCGACGCCGTGCGGCGCGGCCACGCCGCTGTTCTCAATCGGAGCGGCCGCGAGCTGGTCCTACCTGCTCCCGCACGCCCTCGGCCCGGGGCGATACGAGCTCGACGTCATCGCCACCGACGGCGCGAACCGCCAGACGAGACTCGTCAGCGGACGATCTCGGATCGACTTCACGGTCCGATGAGACCCCGCGTGCTCACCACCGTGCTCGCCGTCGCCGCCGCCCTGTCGGCGGTGGCGAGCGCCAGCGCCGCGACCCCGAGAACAGAGATGATGGTCGTCGGCAAGACCCGCACGCTGCTGCCCGCCACGGCGATCACCGTCAAGGCGACCTCGATCAAGATCGGGCGTCGCCGCTGCAGCGTCGCCGCGGGCACTGCGCTGGCGGCCCTGATCGACGCCCGGGTGAAACCGCGGGTCACCAACGCCGCCGGCTGTGACCCGGCGTCGATGTTCGTCACGAGGGTCGGCTCCGACGCCAACCGCGGGATCGCCGGCTGGCAGTACAAGCTCGGTCACGCCTCGCCGTCCTACAGCGCGGGCGACCCCGCCGGACGACTGCGTCGCGGGCAGCAGCTGCTGTGGTTCTGGTGTGCGCGCGCAAATGCCTGCCAGCGCACGCTCGCGCTCACGGTCACGAGTGACCGGCTCACCGGAGGTACGCGGGTCACCGTCACCGGCTATGACGACAACGGTCGTGGCGTGAAGGTCGCGGGCGCGACGGTGCACCTCGACGCGACGACCACGGTGAGCACCGGCCACGACGGCACGGCCACGCTTGAGCGTCGCTCCTGGTCGGCACACGCTCTACGCGAGCAAGACGGGGCTCGTCCAGTCGTTTCCGCAGACGATCACGAGATAGCCCGTGGTCAAGCGCGCCCTCATCGCCGTCGCTCTGGCCGCCTCGATCGCGGGGTGCGGGCTCGGCGCCGGCAAGGGGACCTCGGACGTCAGCCTCACCGTGACACGTGGCTTCGGCTCGCGGTCGGTCGCGACGGTCAACGAGAAGCACACCGCCGGCGCCGAGACCGTGATGCGCCTGCTCGAACGTTCATTCAAGGTCGAGACCCGGTACGGCGGGGGCTTCGTTCAGGCGATCAACGGGATCTCCGGTGACGCGTCGCGCCACGACTGGTTCTATTACGTCAACGGTGTCGAGGCGGCCCAGGGAGCGGCGACCACGACGGTCCACAAGGGCGACCGAATCTGGTGGGATCTCCACGACTGGACGGCGACGAACAGGGTGCCGGCGGTCGTCGGGTCATTTCCCGAGCCGTTCGTCCACGGCAGCGGGGGCAAGCGCTATCCGACGACGCTCGAATGCGGCGACGGCATGACCGAGATCTGCTCACGGGTCGCCTCCGAGTTGCACTCGGTCGGGGTTCCGGCCGCGAGCCAGGCGATCGGCACCGGATCAGGTAACGACTCGCTGGCGATCGTCGTCGGCACGTGGTCGGAGCTCAAGGCGCTGATCGCGGCCAACCTGCTCGCGCTCGGCCCGCAGCGCAGCGGGGTCTACGCCCGCTTCACTCGGGACGGCGCGTCGCTGCAACTGCTCGACGTCGACGGCCACGTGGCGCGGACGCTCGGGGCCGGCGCCGGACTGATCGCCGCGACGCAGGACACCGTGTCGGCGCCGACGTGGCTCGTCACCGGCACCGATCCGGCTGGCGTCGCGTCGGCGGCGAGCGCGCTGACCGCGGCGCGGCTCAAGGATCACTTCGCGCTCGCCGTCGCACCGGGCGGCGCCGGCATTCCAGTCCCGATCGGAGCCGGCCGATGAGCTACCGCCGGCGCGCCACGCCCCTGCACGCCGCGGGCGCCGCCGCCGCCTGCCTGTACTGCCTCGGCCTCGGCGTGGCCGCACTGCTGTGTGATAACCCGATCACGCTCGCCGCCGTTGCCGTCGCGGTTCTCGCCGCGGGCGCGGCCGCCGGCGTCGGCGCGGCGATGCGGCGGGCGCTTCTGCTTCGCCCTCCCGCTCGCGGTGCTGATCATGCTCATCAACGCGCTCGTCACCCGCAACGGCCTGACGGTGATCGCCCGCCTCGGCGACCTCCCGATCCTGGGCCAGACCGAGGTCACGCTGGAGGCAACCGCGTACGGTGCGGTGCTCGGGCTGCGCGCGCTGGCGCTCATCCTCTGCGGCACGCTCTACACGACCGCGGTCGATCCCGACGAAGTGCTCCGGCTGTTTCGCCGCGTGTCGTTCCGCTCGGCGCTGACCGCGACGCTCGCCACCCGGATGGTCCCCGTGCTGATGCGTGACTCCCGGCGCCTGGCGGATGCCCAGCGGTGCCGGCCGGGGACGCCGCCGTCCCGCTTCACGCTCGTGCGCGCCGCGAGCGCCGGCGTGCTTGACCGCGCGCTCGATGTCGCGGCCGCACTCGAGGTCCGCGGCTACGGCGCGCTGCGCACGGCTCCCCGTCAGCGACGGCCGCTGACCCGGCACGCTGTGGCGTTCGGTGCCGCCGGCCTCGCCGTGCTCGCGCTCGCGATCGTGACGCGGGCCGCGTCGCTCGCGCCGTTCGGCGCGTATCCGTCGCTGCACATGTCGGCCGACGTCGGCACCCTGAGCCTCGCCGTCGCGCTGATCGCCCTTGCGCTCATCCCGTTCCTCGACCGCCGCGGGATCGTCCGATGAGCGTCCTCGAGCTCGATCACCTCAGCTACGCGTATCCGCGCCGGGAGATGGCGGCGCTCGACGACGTCAGCCTCAACGTCGAGCCCGGCGAGTTCGTCGTCGTCGCCGGCGCGTCCGGGTCGGGCAAGTCGACGCTGCTGCGCGTGGCGAGCGGACTCGTGCCGCATTTTCACGGCGGCACGTTCAGCGGCCGTGCGACGGTCGTCGGCCGCGATACGCACGATCACGGCCCCGGAGAGCTTGCCGCCGTCGTCGGGACGCTGTTCCAAGATCCGGAGACGCAGATCGTGATGGGCACGGTTCGCGCCGAGCTGGCATTCGGCCTCGAGAACCGCGGCGAGGCACCGGCCGCCGTGGCGCGCGCCGTCGAGGAGGTGGCGCTCGCGCTCGGGATCGGCGAGCTGCTTGACCGCCCGACCGGCGAGCTGTCCGGCGGGGAGCTCCAGCGGGTCGCGCTCGGCGCGGCGCTCGCCGGTCGTCCTCGCCTCGTCGTGCTCGATGAGCCCACCTCGCAGCTCGACCCTGTCGCCGGCGACGAGCTCATCGGTCTGCTGCGCCGGCTCAACGAGGACCTCGACGTCACCGTGCTGCTCGCTGAGCACCGGCTCGAGCGCTGCCTCGCCGCGGCCGACCGGGTGCTCGCGATGATCGCCGGCCGGATCGCGTTCGACGGTTCCCCGCAGACCTTCCTGGAATGGTGTGCAACCGCCGCCCCGTCGCTCGAGACGCCGGGCGCCCGGCTGCTCCGCGGGGCCGGCCTGGCTCCGGAGCCCGGGGTCAAGCGTGCCCGGGCGGCGCTGCGGTCGCACGGCCTGCTCCCGGAACCGACGGTGACCGCCGCGCCGGCCGAGGCGAGTCCCGCGCGGCTGCCCGGAGCCCCGGCCCTCCGCCTCGACCGCGTCTGGCACGAGCTCCGCGACGGTCCGGCGATCCTCCGCGGCGCGAGCTCTCGCAATCGGGCCGGCCGAGCGCGTCGCGCTGATGGGCCGCAACGGCGCCGGCAAGTCGACCCTGCTCCGCCACGCCGCCGGCCTGATGAAACCGACCCGAGGACGCATCCGGGCCACCGGCCGTGTCGCGCTGCTCCTCCAGAACCCGACCGATTATCTGATCCATGAGACGGTCGCCGACGAGGCCTCGTCGGCGGCGCTCGCGCGGGTCGGACTCGACGATCCCTCGCTGCTCGGCCGTCATCCCCGTGACCTGTCGGGTGGCGAGAAGCAGCGGCTCGCGCTTGCCATCGTGCTCGGCGACGGCGCGCGGCCCGCCCGCGGTGCTCTGCCTCGACGAGCCGACCCGGGGGATGGACCGGGGTGCGAAGGAGGACCTCGCCGCCGTGCTCCGGGAGCTCAGCTGCGCCGTCGTCGTCGCCACTCACGATCCCGAGTTCGTCGCGGCGTTCGCGTCACGCGTCGTGTTGCTCGCCGAGGGAGCGCCAATCGCCGACGGCCCGGCCCGCGAGGTGCTCAGCACCGGGACGTACTTCGCGACCGAGACGGCTCGGATCCTCGGCGGCGCCGGCGGCGTGCTGCGGCCCGAGCAGGGGACCGCGCTCATCACCGCGACCCGGGAGGTCCCCGCATGAGCTGGCAACTCGCCTGTTTCGCCCTGCTCGGGCTCGCCCTCGCGACCGGCTTTGCCTGGTACGAGCGCAGCCGGCCGGACGCGCGCATCGTCGCGCTCGTCGCCACGCTCGCGGCGTTTGCCGCTCTCGGCCGAATCGCCTTCGCCGCAGTGCCGAACGTCAAGCCGACGACCGACATCGTGCTCATCTCCGGCTACGCGCTCGGCGGCGGCCCCGGCTTCGTCGTCGGCGCGCTCGCCGGGCTGACCTCCAACTTCTTCTTCGGGCAGGGCCCGTGGACCCCGTGGCAGATGGCTGCGTGGGGTGCGACGGGGCTGATCGGCGCGGGACTCGCCACGGTGACGCGCGGCCGCATCTCGCGCTGGCCGCTGGCCATCGTGTGCGCGGTTGTCGGCTTCGCGTTCACCGCGGCCCAGGACCTCGGTGACTGGGTCAACTACAGCGATCACAGCCTCGCGCAACTGGGCGTCTACGTCGGCAAGGGCGCCGGCTTCGATGCCATTCATGCCGCCGGCTGCTTCGCCTTCGCGCTGGCCTTCGGGCCGGCGCTGACGCGCTCGATCGCCCGCTTTGCCGAGCGATTGCAGGTGGCGTGGCGAACCTTCGACGGCGCGGTCGTGCCGCTGCTGGCGGTGGTCGTGAGCGCGACGGTGCTCGCGCCCGTGCCCGGGCGCGCGGCGGCGGCCGGGCCGGGGCCGGTGTCCTACCTGCTCGCCGCGCAGCACCGTGACGGTGGCTTCGGCTCGAGTCCGGGTGCGTCGTCGAGCCAGCTGTACTCCGGTTGGGTCGCGCTCGGCCTCGCGGCGTCGGGACGCAACCCGCTCGACGTCTCCCGCGGCGGGCCGAGCCTGCTCTCCTACATCCGCAGCGGCGGCTTTCCGGACACCGGCTCGCTTGAGCGCACGATTCTCGTCGCGCGCGCGGCCGGCGCCTCGGCGCGGAGCTTCGGCGGACATGACCTCATCGCCGCGCTGCAACGGCGGATCCGCGGCGACGGCTCGGTGTCCGAGCAGGTCAACTGGACCGCGTTCGGCGTGCTCGCGTTGCGCAGCGCCGGCGTCACGCCGCCGGGGAAGATGATTCGCTGGATCGAGGCGCAGCAGGGCGGCGACGGGGGCTTCAGCTTCGCCGGTGGGGGCGGGGGGAGTGACATCGACGACACCGGGGCCGCGCTCGAAGCCCTCGGCCGCGCCGGCTCGCCCTCAGCCCGCGCCGTCGGCTACCTGCGCCGCCATCAGAACGCCGATGGGGGGTTCCCGAGCGAGCCCGGCGGCGAATCGAACGCGCAATCGACGGCCTGGGCCGCCCAAGGACTGCTCGCGGCCGGCGTCGATCCCGGTTCGTTGCATCGCCGGGGCGCGATCTCGCCGCTCGCCTTTCTGCGCACGCTGCTGAGCAGTGGCGGCCATGTCCGCTATTCGCGGACCTCTGATCAGACGCCGGTGTGGGTGACCGCGCAGGCCGTGATGGCCCTTGATCGCCGACCGCTCCCGCTGTCGCCCGCGCCCGCGCCGCGGACACCGCGCGAGTGCCGCCTCCGGGGCGGGTGCGACGGCCTCCGCAGGGGGCTCACGGCGTCTCCGCCAGCAGTCCCGGAAATCCGTCCGCTGCAGGGAAGAAGCATGCCGGACGGCACACTGCGGTTAGACGTTCCGGCGCATGGAGCGCGAGGGCTCCTGCCCTGTTGTCCTACGCGAGCGACGCCGCGATCATCACCGCGCTCGTGCTTGCGCCCGTCGGCGGCACTTAGAAACCACTAACCTCTCGCGCCGCAATGAAGATCGGAGTCCCCACCGAAACGGCGGAGAACGAGCGGCGCGTCGCGCTCGTTCCCGAGGTCGTCCGCAAGCTGACGGGCAAGGGCCTCGAGGTCGTCGTCCAGCGCGGGGCCGGTGCCGCCGCCCTGATCCCGGACGAGCAGTACAGCGAGGCCGGGGCGACGCTGACGGACAACCTCGATGACGTCTACGCCGCCGACGTCGTCGTCAAGGTCGCTCCGCCGAACGCGGAGGAGACAGTCCGGCTGAAGTCCTCAGGTGTCCTCATCGGGTTTCTTCAGCCGCTCACCAACGGCGAGGGAATCCGCGCGATCGCCCAGACGCGGGTCACGAGCTTCGCGCTCGAGTCGGTGCCGCGAATCTCGCGCGCGCAGTCGATGGACGCCCTGTCAAGCCAGGCGAACATCGGCGGCTACAAGGCGGTCCTGATCGCCGCGACCGAGATCGGCCGCTACTTCCCGATGCTGATGACCGCTGCGGGCACGATCCGCCCGGCGACCGTGCTCGTGCTCGGCGCCGGCGTCGCCGGCCTGCAGGCGATCGCGACCGCACGCCGGCTCGGCGCCGTCGTTCAGGGCTTCGACGTGCGCTCCGCGGTGAAGGAGCAGATCGAGTCGCTCGGCGCGACGTTCCTCGAGTTCGACCTCGGTGGCGACCTCGAGGGGGAGGGCGGCTACGCGAAAGAGCTCACGCCCGAGCAGCAGGCGCGCCAGCAGGAACTGATGGCCGAGGCGATCGGCAAGTGCGACGTCGTGATCACGACCGCCGCCGTCCCCGGGCCGCCGCGCGCCGATCCTCGTGACCGAGAAGGCCGTCGAAGCTGATGAAGCCGGGCTCGGTGATCATCGACCTCGCCGCCGAGACCGGCGGCAACTGCGAGTTGACCGAGGCGGGACAGACCGTCCTGCGCCACGACGTCAAGATCGTCGGTCCGCTCAACGTGCCCTCGACGATGGCCGAGCACGCCTCGCAGCTGTACGCGCGCAACATCGAGGCCCTCCTCGGCCTGATGGTCTCTGAGGAGGGCGCACTGTCGCTCGACTTCGACGACGAGATCATCGCCGGCGCGTGCATCACCCGTGAAGGGGAGATCGTCAACGCCGCCGCGAAGGAGGCCGCCGCCAAATGAGCACCGTCACCGAGATCGCGATCCTCGTGCTCGCGGGGTTCGTCGGCTTCGCCGTCATCTCCAAGGTTCCGAACACGCTGCACACGCCGCTGATGTCGGGCACGAACGCGATTCACGGAATCGTGCTGCTCGGCGGCCTGCTGCTGATGCATGAGGCGCACGGGTTCCTCGAGCATCTGCTGCTCGTGATCGCGATCGCGTTCGGAACGATCAACGTGATCGGCGGCTTCTTCGTCACCGACCGGATGCTGGGCATGTTCAAGCGCAAGGATCCGCCGAAGCTCGAGGAGGGCGAGAAGTAGTGCTCGCCACGATCTTCCTTCAGAAGCAGAACTTCATCGACGCGCTGTACATCGTCGCGTTTTCGCTGTTCATCTACGGGATGAGCGGCCTGACCGGCCCGCGGACGGCGGTCCGCGGCAACCTGATCGCGGGCGGCGGGATGGTCGTCGCGGTCGTCGCGACGCTGCTGACCCCGGGCGTATGGGACGGTTCGGGAACGCCGGTGCTGATCATCGTCGGGCTCGTGATCGGCACCGCCGTCGGCCTCCCCGCCGCGCTCAAGGTGCGGATGACCGCGATGCCGCAGATGGTCGCGCTGTTCAACGGCGTCGGCGGCGGCGCGGTGGCGATCATCGCCTGGGTCGAGTATCGCCACCACTTCTCCACCGGCGGCCACGTCTGGGTCGAGAAGTCGCAGATCCCGACGCTGTTCGCCGCGATCATCGGCTCGATCTCCTTCTGGGGCTCGAACATCGCGTTCGGCAAGCTTCAGGAGATCCTCCCCGGCCGTCCGATCAAGCTGCCCGGCCAGTCGATCATCAACAGCGTGCTGCTGCTGATCGCGGTCGCCAGCGCCGATCGTGCTCGCGGCCGGGACGCATTCGCAGGCCCTGTTCATCCTCGGGATCCTCGTCGCGGCGGCGATCCTCGGGAACATGATGGTGCTGCCGATCGGCGGCGCCGACATGCCGGTCGTGATCTCGCTGCTGAACGCGTTCACCGGACTCTCCGCGGCCGCGACCGGCATCGCGCTCAACAACACCGCGATGATCGTCGCCGGCATGATCGTCGGCGCGTCCGGCACGATCCTCACGAACCTGATGGCGAAGGCGATGAACCGCTCGGTGCCGGCGATCATCGCCGGCGGGTTCGGCGGCGAGGTCGCCGCGCCGGCCGGCGGTCCGGCGCTCGACCGCGGCCCGGTCCGCTCGACCTCGGCGCAGGACGTCGCGATCCAGCTCTCCTACGCCCGCCAGGTCGTGATCGCTCCCGGATACGGGATGGCCGTCGCCCAGGCCCAGCACGCGGTGCGAGAGCTGGAACGAGCCTTGGAGGCCAAGGGCGTCGAGGTCAAGTTCGCGATCCATCCCGTCGCGGGCCGGATGCCGGGACACATGAACGTGCTGCTGGCCGAGGCCGACGTCCCGTATGACCTCCTCAGGGAGATGGACGAGATCAATCCCGAGTTCTCGCGCACCGACGTGACCCTCGTGATCGGCGCCAACGACGTCACCAATCCGGCCGCCAACACCGACCCGGGATCGCCGATCTACGGGATGCCGATCCTCGAGGTCGACCGCTCCGGCTCGGTGATCGTGCTCAAGCGCTCGATGGCCTCCGGCTTCGCCGGCATCGACAACCCGCTCTTCTACGAGCCGAAGACCGCGATGCTGTTTGGCGACGCGAAGGGATCCGTGAGCGAGATCACGTCCGAGGTGCAGGCCCTCTAGTGGCCCGTCCCCGAGTCACCGGACCTTCGAGGACGAACCACTAGCGCGTCGCGCCGGCGTCCAACGAGATAGGTTTCCCCGTTGTCGCGACAGCGGGTACCCGACAAGGCAAGGAACCATGGACGAAAATCGGCTCAAGGCAATTCCCCTCTTCTCCCATCTCTCGGACGACGAGGCGCACCGACTCGCCGCGTTCGCGACCGAGACGAGTGTCGCCGACGGGCAGATCCTGATGAAGCAGGGCGACTACTCGACCGAGCTCATCGCGATCGAGGAGGGCACGGCCGACGTCCTCCGTGACGGCGACAAGATCGCGTCACTCGGCCCCGGTGATCTCATCGGGGAGATGGGCCTCCTGACCCGGGAACCACGCAACGCCGATGTGATCGCGACCTCGCCGATGCGAGTGATCAAGCTGACCCACTGGGAGATCCGGCGAATGTCGGCCGACACGATCAGCCGGATCGAGGAGATCGTCAAGGAGCGCCAGCAGGCCGGCGTCGTCGATCCGGGCCACGCGAGTTGATCCCGGCCCGGGGATAGGCCGGGCGGCGACCGCGGTGTTCGGCACTTCGCCTGCTGTCGCGGCTTTCTGGTAGGGTGGCGATCGCCGAACCCCCGGACTGCCGCCCCGGGGGACGGGGAGCCCACGTCGTTGGGGCGAATCGTGTGGTGATCCACGCGAAGCGCGATGAGCGCTAGCCCGTCAGCTAACCCCGCAGGCGACAGGCACGCCGTGCAAGACCGCACCCGCGGTGCGCCCCAACGTGTTCGCTTTACGCAGCTTTACATCCACGAGTTCGTGCAACCCACTCGCACACGGGCGTGTGCGCGAGGGCGACGTCGAACGTGGCCGCAGGATGAAGCGGACTCGTCGACTGATCCTGCTGACCGTGTTGGCCGCGCTGCTGGCGCCGGCGGGGAGCGCCCTGGCGAGCTCCGGCGGGTCGGCGTTCGTCGTCGCGCCGCAGAACCCGCGCGGCTACGACGCGAAGGCCGTCGTCTACACGAGCTTCGCTCGCGTGCTGCGGAAGGGCATGCGCGGTCAGGACGTGAAGACGCTGCAGACGTGGCTCAGCGAGCTCGGCTTCCCGGTCTCCCAGACCGGATACTTCGGGGCCGCCACCAAGGCTGCGGTCAAGCAGTTCCAGCAGTCGCACCGGTTGCGCCCGGCGAGCGGCACCGTTGGCGTGAAGACCGCGTCGGCGCTCCTGGGCGCGGTCAGGAAGATGCCCAAGACCGCCACCGTGATCGGGAGCACCGGCGGCGGCGGTCTCGGCGGCTCATCGGGCAGCTCGAGCACAAAGTGGTACTTCCCGCTCAACCGATCTCGCGCGTCGTCTCCCCGGGCAGCTGGAGCCTCGATCAGGGCGTCGACATCTCCACGATCGGCGGCGCCTGCGGCAAGCAGGTCGATCGAGGTCGCGATGACCTCCGGCACGATCGTCCAGGAGGGCATCAGCGGATTCGGTCCGGCGGCGCCCATCCTCAAGGTCGACTCCGGCCCGTACAAGGGTCGCTACATCTACTACGGCCACGCGCTCCCGGCGCTCGTCAAGGTCGGGGCCCACGTGACGGCCGGCCAGCCGATCGCCGAGGTCGGCTGCGGCTCCGTCGGGATCTCCTCAGGTCCGCACATCGAGATCGGCATCAGCGATCCGGGGGGACCGCCGTGCTGCCCCGGCGGCGAGACCTCGCAGGAGATGTACGACATCGTGCTCGGCCTGTACCACAAGGCCGGCGGGCACTGACCTGAGTCGAGGTGGCCCGTCATGCCCCGCATGGCGTGTCCGAGCAGCACCCGACCGATCTGCGGTCGGCCGCACAGTGGGCGGCGCTCGTGTTCGGGGTGTGGTGGACTGTCAACGGGGTCGGTGCGTTATTGATCGACCCGAACTTCGCGACCGGGCGCGTTCACGGAGGCGGCGGAGTGCTCGGGGTCGTGACGATCACCGCGAACGGCTGGCACGCCCTGTTCCATCTGCTGCCGGGATTCGCCGGGATCGCCGTCGCGTCCCGGCCGCGGGCGGCGCTCGTCTACGCGCTCGGCTGCGGAGCGCTGTACGCCGCTGTCGGTGCGATCGGTCTCCTCGCCGGGGGGAGCTCGATCGGCCCCATCGCGGTTGACGCGTCGGGCGACGTCTTGCACATGGCGGAGGGCGCGATCGTGCTCGCCGCCGGACTCTGGACGGTGGCGATCGAATCCGAGCAGTTTGGGCGGGGCCTTCCCTGACTCACCGCTCGCCACGGTGCCATGGGTCGAGGGGGGCTGACACGAGCGCCTCTAATAAGCTGCGAGGTGATGCTGAGTCGAGAGCGGGCGATTGAGGCGTTGGCGGGGGAGCGGTTCGATGTCGTCGTCATCGGGGGCGGGATCACGGGGGCGGGGGTGGCGCTCGACGCCGCCTCGCGGGGCTACAGCGTCGCGCTGGTCGAGAAGGCGGACTTCGCCTCCGGGACGAGCAGCCGCTCCTCGAAGCTGGTCCACGGTGGGCTGCGCTACCTGCAGAACTTTGATCTCGGGCTCGTGCGCGAGGCGCTCCTCGAGCGGCGGCTGATGGTCAAGCTCGCGCCGCACCTTGTGAAGCCGCTACCGCTCGTCGTCCCGGCGTTCGAGGGGGCCCGGCCGGACCGGCTCGTGGGGATCGGGCTCAACATGTACGACGTGATGGCGACGCCCCTTCGCGGCCGGCGCGGATCACGCCGGGCGGGCCGCAACGGCTCCGATGAGGAGGCCGATACCGAGTGGAGCCCGGCGCGGCACCGGGTGATCGACGGCGGGGAGGTCTCCGGTCTGCTGCCGGCGCTTGCCCCGCGCGATCCGACGGGCGGCTATCTCTTTTACGACTGCCAGACAGATGATTCGCGACTCGTCCTGACGGTGCTCGGCGAGGCGGAGCGGTTCGGCGCGATCTGCGCGAACCGGCTGCAGGTCGTCGAGCTGGCGCGCGCGGACGGCCAGGGCGAGGACGGCCACGGCGCGGGCGTCACGGTCCGGGACGCCGAGACCGACGCCGAATTCATCGTCCACGCGGACAACGTCATCAACGCGACGGGCGTATGGGCCGATCGGATCCGGCCAGACGAACTCCACGGCGAGGCGGAGGTGCCGACGATCGCACCGAGCCGCGGCACGCACATCACGATCGCCGACGTCGATCTGCCCCTCCGCGCCGGCGCGATCGTACCGGCGGGGGAGGGTCGCTCGATCTTCGCCCTGCCGTGGCTTGGCCGGGCGCTCATCGGGACGACCGACAACAACTACGACGGCGCGATCGACCACGTTCAACCGTCGGAAGCGGACATCGCCTATCTGCTCGAGGCGACCAACGCGTTCTTCGGCACCGAACTCGGAGTCGACGACCTGACGGGCGCGTTCGCGGGCGTGCGGCCGCTCATCTCGACCGGCGACACGCGCAAGTCAGTGGACATCTCGCGCAAGGCGGAGCTGTACGAGACCTCGAGCGGCTTGATCACCATCACCGGCGGAAAGCTCACGACGTGGCGGCGGATGGCGAAGCTCGCGGTCGATCGCCTCGTCGAGCGCGAGGGCCGGACGGCGCCGTGCCGCACCCACGAGATCCCGCTCGGACAACCGGTCGATCCGGGCGCCCTGCCCCGGGTCGAGGGTGTCGGCGACGACGCGTACGAGGCGCTCGCGGGTCGCTACGGCTACGCCGCCGAGCGGGTGCTGAAGGTTGCCGGCGAGCGCGGCGAGCTCGCGCAGCCGATCATCGAGGGGCTCCCGGATCTGCTCGCCGAGGCGCCGCACGCGGCGCGTGAGGAGCAGGCCCGCACGGTCGGAGACGTCCTGCTGCGCCGCACCCGCGTCGGGTTGCTCGCCGGGCGGACGATCAGCGACGCTGCGGATCCGGTCCCCCACCGGGTCGCCCAGGCGCTCGGCGCCGAGCTCGGCTGGGACGAGCGGCGGGTCGCTCAGGAGGTCGAGCGCTTCCGCGAGGAGGCCGCGGCCGAGGGCATCGCCGCGCGACTCGGGTAAGGTCGCCGACGATGGACGAGGTGCTCGAGCTCTGCCGGCGCGTGCTCGGCGACGGGGAGGAGGCCGAACGGGCGGCGGCCGCGGCCTACAGCGAGCGGACGAGCGACCGGATCGCGCTGCTCGCGGTCGCGTCGCGGGCGTGCCGTGACCGTGCCGAGGCCGAGGACGGGAGCGCCCGATCGACCCCGCCAAGCGACGCTCCGTCCGGGCTGTCCGATGCGGTCGCCCGAGAGCTCGGGTCCGCCACCGCTCGGCTCCCCGAGCGCCAGCGAGAGGCACTCGCGCTGCGCGAACTGCTGCGCCTCTCCTACGAGCAGATCTCACGCGTGATGGGTCTCGATCCCGCGGCCGTTGCGCCGTTGCTCGCTCGCTCACGGCTGCGACTGCGGAGCGAGCGCCGCTCCGTCGCCGTGGCGACCACCGTCGCCTGCGCCGAGCACGAGCGGGCGCTGCGCCTTCTGGCCTGCCGGCAGGACTCCGAGCCGCTCTCCCAGGAGGACGACGAGTGGGTGCTCGCTCACCTGGCCCGCTGTCCAGAGTGCGCGATGGCGCACGCCGCGATGCTCGAGGCGTCCGTCTGCTACCGCGCATGGCCGTGAGCTCGCCGACGCTGCCGCTGCGTGCCGGGCCGCGCACGCTCGAGCTTGGGCCGCGGCCGGTGCTGATGGGGATCGTCAACGCGACCCCGGACTCGTTCTCGGATGCCGGCCTGGCCCAGACGCTGGAGGCGCGGGTCGCGCTCGCGCGGGAACTCGTCGCCGCTGGGGCGGAGATCATCGACGTCGGTGGCGAGTCCGGAGTGACGAACCGGCCGGCGGTGGCGGCGGATGAGGAGATCGAGCGGGTTGTTCCGCTCATCGCTCGCGTCGCCAGCGAGATCGATGTGGTCGTATCCGTCGACACATACAAGCCGCCGGTGGCCCGTGCCGCGCTCGCCGCCGGCGCGACGATCGTCAACGACATCAGCGGGCTGCGGGACCCGGAGCTCGCCGATGCATGCGCCGAGAGCGGCGCGGCGCTCGTGCTCATGCACACGCGCGCGGCGCCGAAGCAGAAACTCCTCGATCGGTCGCTCGATGGGCGCGCTCTCGCTGATGTCAAGGCGTTTCTCGCGGACCGGATCGAGCTCGCACAGAGCCGCGGTGTCGCGTTCGAGCAGCTGATGCTCGACCCCGGGCCGGATTTCTCCAAGACCCCGGCACAGACGGTGGAGGTGCTGCGCTGCCTGCCCGCCCTGCACACGTTCGGACGGCCGCTGCTGCTGGCCGCGTCGCGCAAGGACTTCATCGGCGCGATTACGCAGCGGCCGCCGCGCGAGCGCCTCGCCGGAACGCTCGCGGCGGTTGGGTACGGCGCGGACGCCGGGGCGCACGTCCTGCGCGTCCACGACGTCCGGGAGGCGGCGGAGTTCCTCGCCGTCCGGCGTGTGCTGAGCGGCGAGCAGGAGCTCGATGCCGACCTGCGCCTGGCGGACGCCCTGCGCTGGCACCAGGGTCCACAAACCCCTGCGTAGCTAAGGCAACGGTCACGTGGGCCGATCACGAGGCTGAGATGGCACGTGAGAGCCAGAGCCCCGGTCCCTTGCTCGCGGCGCTCGGCGCCGGGGGAGCGCTCCTCAGCCTGTGGGCGCCGTGGTACTCGTTCCGCATCCCGCAGGAACTGCTCAACCGTGCCGACGCACTCGCCGGCCAGGCCGGGTTCCTGGGGCCCTTCATTCATCAGGTCACGCAGGCCGCACGGGTCGTCGGTCCGCTGCACGTGACTGCGTGGGACGCCTTCCGTCAGATCGACATCGCGGTGGCGGTGGTCTCCTCCGTCGCGACGATCTTGGCGTTGCTCGCCCTCACCGGCCGGGGCACGGGCGCCGGGCGCCTGACCGCGCTCGCCGGCAGCCTCGTCGTCGTGCTCGCGGGCTACCGGGTCGTGCACCCACCCGGACCGAGCGGGCTCCTTCACGTGATGTGGGGCGCGTACGCGGCGCTCGCATGCGGCGTCCTGACGATCGTCGGCGGGATGCTGACCGCGCGGGCCGACGAGCGTGATGAACGGTGGCCCAATCGGGCCGACCCGAGGTCTCAGGCGGCGCTGGCCGACCCCTCCTGGGCCGAGCGGGGCTCCGTGCCTCCGCCGACGAGGTGAGCCCAGGCCCACCGCGGGCCGCGACAACTGTCCGTGCGGCCCGCTAGCCTCACATATAGATCGCCGGTCGCTGGCCCAACGCGACCGGAGCCCACCGACACGCCATACAGGAGGAACCATGTCCGTACTTGACCGCGCTGCGCTCGAAGAGAGCCCGCTCGCCGACCTTCACGCGATCGCGTCCGAACTATCGATCGACGGGTACCGGCGGCTGCGCAGGCCCGAGCTGATCGACGCGATTCTCACCCGCCAGACCGGGTCCGACGAGGCGGCCGCGGCCGACGAGCCCGAGGAGGACACCGGCGACGAGGCCGGGGACGACGAGAAGGGCGCCCGCCGTCGCCGCGGACGTCGCGGCGGCCGGGGCCGCTCCGCGGCCCGCGCCGATGAGGACGATGCAGATGAGGAGACGGACCAGCCGGAGGAGAAGGACGAGAAGGACGAGAAGGAGGAGAAGCCACGTTCGCGCCGCGGCCGGCGCAAGCCCGAGAAGGACGAGGAAGCCGCCGAGACCACCGAGGAGCGTGCGCCCGCCGCCGAGGAGGACGAGGCGGAGGCCACCGTGGAGGGCGTCGTCGAGCTGCTCCCGAACGGCTCGGGCTTTCTCCGCGTGAGCCCGCCGGAGCCCTCCGACGACGACGTCTACATCTCGGCCGCGCAGGTGAAGCGCTGCGAGCTGCTCTCCGGCGACCGCGTCGCGGGCCCGCGCCGGCCGCCGCGCCGCTCCGAGCGGTTCGCGTCGCTCGTCCGGATCGACACGATCAATGACCGCCCGGCCGCGGAGCTCGCGTCCGGCGCGCGCTTCGACGATCTGCCCGCCGCGTTCCCCGATGAGCGGCTGCGCCTCGGGTCCGATGACCCGACGATCAAGGCGATCGAATGGCTGACGCCGTTCGGCAGAGGCTCGCGGGTGACGATTGTCGGCGGTCCGCGCTCCGGGAAGTCGCACGCTCTCCGTGGCCTGGCGGCCGTGCTGAGCGAGACGACCGAGCGCGTCCAGCTGCTCGTCGCGCTCGCCGGCGTGCGTCCCGAGGAGATCCCCCAGTGGAGCAGCGGGCCGGTCCCGCCGAGCGCGGCCGTCAGCTTCGCCGGCTCGCAGGACACCCAGGACCAGACCGTCGAGCTCGTGATCGACCAGGCGCGGCGAATCGCCGCCCGCGGCGCAGACGCGATCGTCTTCATTGACACGCTTGACCTGCTCCATCCGCAGGCCGCGCGCAAGGCGATGGCGGCAGCTCGGAACATTGTCGACGGCGGGTCGCTGACCGTGATCGCCACGGCCTCGGCACCGATCGGGGGCGAGACGACCGTGATCTCACTCGACGCCAAGCTCGCGAGCACCGGCCGCTTTCCGGCCCTGGACCTCGTCGCGAGTGGGACGCTCCGGCCCGAGTTGCTCGTCGGTGAGCCCGGCGCGGAAGCGATCGAGGCCGCACGGCGCGAAGCGGTCGAGGAGTAGCCGGCCCCGTCAGTACGCGGTGCAACGCGAACGGTGGCGGGGGACCGCCTTGTAGCGCGGCTCGCCGCCACGCGCCCACAGCAGCTGGTCGATCTCGGCCGCGCACGTGCCCGGGCGCGCGGCGACGATCAGCTCGACCGCGTGCAGCGCGCACGCACGGATCTCGATCTCTTCGCGGGAACCATGGGCAATGAGCTCCTCGCGCGCGATCCGCCGGACGAGTCCGTCGTCGAAACGGAGCACGCCGTCGAGCCGCAGGACGTGCGGGACGAGGTTGTCGGCGAACATCGTCAGCTGGTCAAGGTCGTCGAAACGGACGACGCCCGACCGGCCCAGGTCGGCGGCGACGATCTGGGCGCGCTTGAGGAATGGGACCTCGAGTTCCGCGTAGCGCGAGCTGTCGGCGAACGACGGCCAGGCGCCGAGCCGGCGGGCGAGCGCGACGGCCGAGTGGCCGCCCGCATCGGCGATGCCGGCGAAGCGGCCGTCGGCGTCGGCGGCGACGTGTGAGCCGAGGTCTCGCAGCGAGCTCGCAAAGAGCGCCATCAGCTCGTGTGCCGGGGACTGGCCGACCGCGGCCGCGATCTCCTCGATCCGCATCTCCGCCAGCTCCGCGGCGCTCCACGCACCGTCGCGTTCGAAGCGTTCCGCGAGTCCGGTGGCAATTGTGTGGTGGCCGGACCGTCCGTCGCGCTTGCGGAGCGTCGGAAACCAGCCGGAGCCGAAGTTGACGGCGTCGAGCGTGAGCCAGAACGCGGCGACGCGTTCGCGTTCGTCGTCGTTGGCGAGCGTGGCCTCCGCCGGCTCGGCAGATGCGTCCGCGGCGAGCCGGAGCGCCTCGGCATAGGCCGGAATCGCGTCCACGTCGATCCGGACGAATTGGGCTCGGGCAGCCACCTCGGCGCAGGCATCACGGAGTGCACGCATCCTCGGAAGGATGCCGGTCCGCGACCGCGGAAGACCTCCGATCGGGCCGCTACCGTAGACCGAGCCATGAGCGACACGGCCACCGATCTGGAGCATCTGCTCGCCGGCCTGAACGACCCCCAGCGCGAGGCCGTGACCCACGGTGACGGACCGCTGCTCATCCTCGCCGGCGCCGGGTCGGGCAAGACCCGGGTGCTGACCCACCGCATCGCCTACCTGATGGCGACCGAGCGCGCGACGCCGAACGAGATCCTGGCGATCACGTTCACGAACAAGGCGGCGGGGGAGATGCGGGACCGGGCCGGCATGCTCGTCGGTCGCCGCGTCCGCGCGATGTGGGTGATGACGTTCCATTCCGCCTGTGCCCGGATGCTCCGCGCCCACGCTGACCGGCTCGGGTACACGCGCCAGTTCACGATCTACGACCAGGCTGACTCACGCCGCCTCGTCAAGCGCTGCCTCGACGAACTCGGCGTCGACCCCAAGCGCTTCACGCCGGGGGCGATCCATCACCAGATCTCCGACGCCAAGAACAAGCTCCGTGATGCCGACGCCTACGGGCAAATGGTCGGGTCCTACTTCGAACAGACGGTCGCCGACGTCTATCGCGAGTACGAGCGCGAGCTTCACCGGATGAACGCAATGGACTTCGACGATCTGCTCGTCCGCTCGGTCAACGTCATGGAGCTGTTCGGAGAGGTCCGCGAGCGGTACGCGAGCCAGTTCCGTCATGTCATGGTCGACGAGTACCAGGACACGAACCATGTCCAGTACCGGTGGCTCCAGTTGATCGCCAGCGAGCATCGCAACGTGATGGTGGTCGGGGACGACGCCCAGTCGATCTACGGGTTCCGCGGGGCCGAGATCAAGAACATCCTCAACTTCACCGACGATTATCCGGACGCCCACGTCGTCAAGCTCGAGCAGAACTATCGCTCGACGCAGACGATCCTGGACGCGGCGAACGCGGTGATCCGGAACAACCGCGGGCAGACGGTCAAGTCGTTGTGGACCGACCTCGGCCAGGGCGATCCGATCAAGGTCCGCGAGCTAGAGGACGAGCACGCCGAGGCGCGGTTCGTCGCGGGGGAGATTCAGCGGCTCGTCGACGAGGGGGTCTCGCGCGCAGAGGTCGCGGTCTTCTACCGGACCAACGCGCAATCGCGTGTGCTGGAGGACATGCTCGTGCGCGCGGACGTGCCCTACCAGGTGATCGGCGGCACGAAGTTCTACGAGCGGGCCGAGATCAAGGACGCGATCGCGTACCTGACGGCCCTCGTCAATCCGCAGGACGGGGGCGCGTTCACGCGGATCGTGAATTCGCCCCGCCGCGGGATCGGCACGACGTCCGTCTCCCGGGTGCTCGCCTTCTCGAACACGATGGGGATCTCGGTGTGGGAAGCGGCGTCCGAGCCCGAGCAGGTGCCCGGCCTCGGGCCGGCCGCGGTCAAGGCGATTCGTCGCTTCATGGGAACGATGCACGTCCTGCGCGAGCGCGTCCAATCAGGCGCGCCCGTCGCCACTGTGGTCAAGGAGGTGCTCGACGAGAGCGGCTACCTGGAGGCACTGCGTGCCGAGCGGACGATCGAGGCCCAGGGACGGATCGAGAACCTCGAGGAACTCGTCAATGTCGCGTCGGAGTACGACTCTGCCGAATCCGCTGGCGCGGATTCGGTTGGAGAATCGGCTGACGCCGATTCTCCCGAGCCGGGCACCCTCGCTGGCTTTCTCCAGCAGATCGCGCTGATCGCCGACGCCGACACACGGACCGACGACGAGGGTCTGGTGACCCTGATGACGCTCCACAACGCGAAGGGCCTCGAGTACCCGATCGTGTTCATGCTCGGCTGCGAAGAGGGCGTGTTTCCGCACTCACGCGCGCTTGACGAGGGCGGGCTCGAGGAGGAGCGGCGGCTGTGTTACGTCGGCATCACCCGCGCCGAGCGCGACCTCTACGTCACGTACGCGCGGACGCGCACGGTGTTCGGCGCCCGCAACTACGGTGCGCCGAGCCGGTTCGTCGGCGAGATCCCGCACGAGTTGACCGACCGCGAGGAGCAGGGGACGCGACCGGGCATCGGGCGGATTCCGTGCCCGCGCCACGTCGTGGACGTCGTCAATCAACCCTGATCAGGCCGCGCCCGTCGCCTACCGGCTCGGCGACGACGTCAGCCATCCGACGTTCGGCGAGGGGGTCGTCACCGGGCTTGAACCGGGCGGAATCGTCGTCATCCGCTTCAGCGAGGACCGCTCCGAGCGCAAGCTCGTCGCCGACCTGGCGCCGATCTCCAAGCGCTGAGACCGCTAGCGTGCAGGGACCATGAGCGCAACGATCATCGACGGCAAGGCAGTGTCCGCTCGCGTCAGGGCCGAGGTGGCGGTTGACGTCGCCAAGCTTCGGGAGGAGACCGGCGCCGTCCCCGGCCTCGCCACGATTCTCGTCGGCGACGATCCCGCGTCGTCGATCTACGTCGCCAACAAGCGCAAGGCCTGCGCCGAGGCCGGGATCGCCGACCTTCATCGCCACCTCGACGACGGCGTCAGCCAGGCCGAGGTCGCAGCAGTCATCGAGGAGGGCAACGAGAACCCTGAGGTCAGCGGGATCCTGCTCCAGCTGCCGGTTCCGGCCGGCCTCGACGGTGGCGCACTGACCGGCCTCATCAGCCCGCTCAAGGACGTCGACGGGCTCACCCCGCTCAGCGCCGGGCGACTCGCCCAGGGCCAGTCCGGGCTGCGGCCGTGCACGCCGCTCGGGGTGATCGAGCTGCTCGACTCCTACGACGTCGCGCTGGAGGGCGCCGAGGCCGTCGTCGTCGGACGCTCGGACCTCGTCGGCAAGCCGGTCGCGCCAGCTGCTGCTCGAACGCAACGCGACGGTGACGATCTGCCACTCGCGCACGCGGGATCTCCCCGCCGTCTGTCGGCGCGCCGACGTGCTCGTCGCGGCGGTCGGCATCGCCGAGCTGATCGGCGGCGATCACGTCAAGCCGGGAGCCGCCGTCATCGACGTCGGCATCAACCGGACCGACGCCGGGCTGCGCGGTGACGTCGCGTTCGACGCCGCCGCGGAACGGGCGGGGCTGATCACGCCGGTGCCCGGCGGGGTCGGCCCGATGACGATCGCGATGCTCTTGCGCAACACGCTGACCGCGGCAACGCTTCAGCGGACGCGCGGCGTAGCCTCGGCCATGTCGGCAACCGACGACCAGCACGCCCCTCCGCCGCCGCCGCACCGGATCCGCACCGGCGAGATCATCAGCGCGCTGAGCGCGCTGCTCCTGCTGCCGATCATGTTTCTGCTCGAGTGGTACGGAACGGTGGGGCTGCCGCGCTCACGCCGGTCCGGATCGAGACCGCGGTCAGCGCCTGGAAGGAACTGTCGATCGCCCGCTGGCTGCTCGTGCTGGCGATCGTCGTCGCGCTCGGGTCCGTCATCCTCCACGCGACGCAGCGCTCGCACGGGACGAAGACCGACACCGGCGTCGTCGTCTTCGCCACCGGCACGATCGCGGCGGTCATTCTCGGGTACCGGGTGCTCATCGACCTGCCGCACCCAAGTTCGGTCGTCGACATCAAGATCGGGGCGTACCTCGGTTTGCTCGCGACGCTCGGGATCGCCCTCGGCGGCTACGACTCGATCCTCGAGGAGCGGGTTCGCCGAGGCAAGAACGTGCGTCGGAGAAGCGGCCGGCGGCCGCTCGCTTCCGGTCCCACTGCCCGGTAGGGTGTGGCGCGTCTCCGGCCGGGCTCAGGTCGCAGGCAGGAGCGACACGAGTTCCATCGAACAACGGTGAGCCTTAATCCGTTTCCAACATTGGGAGGGCCCCAGTGAACCTCGAAAACGTCACGCGGGATGATTGGATCGTCGGAGGGTTAGCCCTGCTGCTCGCGATCTGTCTGATCGTGCTCCCGTGGTTCGATATCAGCGTGACCGTGGGGGCGTTCTCAGCCTCGGCCACGTACTCCGCTACGTCCACGCCCGACGGATGGCTCGGGATCCTGGCGTTCATCGCTGCGCTCGCGATCGTGGCCGACCTGGCGATCGAGCGGCTCTCGCCGCAGACGCAGATCCCCGCCATTGGGGGCAGCCGCACGCACACGCGCTTCGTGCTCGCCCTCGTTGTCGCCGCGTTCGTGATCCTGAAGTTCCTGTTCCACATCCACTTCAGCCTGTTCGGTTGGGGCTTCTACGTCGACATCATCCTCACGGCCGCGCTCGTGTGGGTCGCCTACCAGGCGCGGGCCGGGACGATCGGCTTCTCGAGCGGAGGAGGCACCGCCAGGTCGCGACCGACGCCGCCGCCGAGCGCGGGGGCGGATCCCGGGGCGACCCGAGTGGCCCCGCCGCAGAGCGAGCCGCCCGCCGGCGGAGGCTCGACGCCGCCGCCCCCGTCGCAGCCCTGACCGCGCACTGGCAACATACGGGGCCTCATGGACTTCCAACCCGCCAGGCTCCGCAAGGGTGAACTGATCGTGGGCGCCGGCAGCATCGTGCTGCTGGCGTCCATGTTTCTGCTGAAGTGGTTCGGCCTCACGGGCGCGCTGGCGCCGCAGGCGCAGCGACTCGGGTTCGCGACGTCGGTCAACGGCTGGCACGGTCTGACCACGTTGCGCTGGTTCATGCTCGTGACCGTCGCGCTCGGCCTCGCGCTCGTGTACTTCCAGGCCGCCCGACGCGCACCGGCCGTCCCGGTCAGCGTGAGCGCGATCGTGTCGACGGTCGCCCTGATCACGCTGCTTGCGCTCATCTACCGGGTGCTCATCAACGGGCCGGGGCCCGACAGCCTCATTGACCCGCAGGCCGGAGCATACGTCGGGCTCGCGGCGGCGCTGGCGATCGTCGCCGGTGGGTATCTGTCGCTGCGTGAGGAGGGCGTCATGGAGGCGGACGGACCGGGTGAGATCCCGACCATCCCCCTGAGCAGCGCCGGCGGCCAGTCGGCCTAGAATCCGAGCGGATGCTGGATCGCGACCAGGTACTGCATGTTGCCCGCCTCGCCCGGCTGGAGCTGAGCGAGGCGGAGGTCGAGCGGATGGCGAGCGAGCTCTCCCACGTGCTCGACCACATCGAGAAGATCCGCGAGCTCGACCTCGCAGGCGTCCCGCCGACGTCGCACGTGATCGACGTCGTCAATGCCCTGCGCAGTGACGAGCCGGAACCGTCACTGCCCGCGGAGGTCGTGCTCGCCGCTGCGCCCGAACCGCTTGATGGCGGCTTCGGGGTGCCGAGCCCGGGCGCGCAGGCATGAGTGCCGCAGAGCTGATTGAACTGACCGCCGCGCAGGCGGCGGAGCGGATCCGCGCCGGCGAGCTGAGCGCCACCGAGCTGTTCAATGCGTACCGGGAGCGCGCGGCGGCGGATGAGCTGAACGCGTACACCTGGGTCGCCGAGGGCGCGCCCGATCCGGCGCCGAGCACCGATGCGCCGCTCGCCGGCGTGCCGGTCGCGGTCAAGGACCTGTTCTGCACCGAGGGCGTTCCGAGCCAGGCCGGCTCCCGCATCCTCGAGGGCTACCGCCCGCCGTACACCGCCACCGTCGTCGCCAAGCTGCTCGAGGCCGGCGCGCCGCTGCTCGGCAAGACGAACCAGGACGAGTTCGCGATGGGTTCCTCGAATGAGAACTCGGGCTACGGGCCGGTGCTCAACCCGTGGGATCGCACGCGCGTCCCTGGCGGGTCGTCCGGCGGCAGCGCCGCGGCGGTCGCGGCCGGGATCGCGCCCTGGGCGATCGGGACGGACACGGGCGGCTCGATTCGTCAGCCCGCGGCGCTGTGCGGCATCGTCGGTCTGAAACCGACGTATGGCGCCTGTTCGCGCTATGGCATGATCGCGTTCGCCTCGTCGCTTGACCAGGCCGGCCCGCTGACCCGTGATGTCACCGATGCCGCGCTCCTGTTCGGACACATGATCGGTCAGGATCACCGCGACTCGACCTCGCTCCCATTCCCGGAGCCAATCGAGCTGCCTCGCAGCGAGGATCTCAGCGGGATCCGGCTCGGTGTTCCGGAGGAGCTGACCGGCGAGGGCGGCGGCGTCGAGCCCGGCGTCCGGGAGAGCTTCGAGGCGACGCTCGAGCTGGCGGAGCGCCTGGGGGCGACGATCGAGTCGTGCCGCCTGCCGCACGCGCCGCATGCCCTGTCGGCGTACTACCTCATCGCGCCGGCCGAGGCGTCAGCGAACCTCGCGCGTTTCGATGGCGTTCGCTACGGCCTCCGCGTCGCCGGCGAGTCGGATCTCGTCACGATGTACAGCCGGACGCGCGCCGCCGGGTTCGGAGCCGAGGTCAAGCGCCGCATCATGCTCGGTACCTACGCCCTCTCGAGCGGCTACTACGACGCGTACTACGGCACGGCGCAGAAGGTGCGCACGAAGATCGCCGAGGACTTTGACGCCGCCTTCGAGCGGTTCGACTTCGTCGTCACCCCGACGAGCCCATGGACGGCCTTCGAGCTCGGATCGAAGACCGACGATCCGCTTACCATGTACCTGAACGACTTCTGCACGGTGCCGATGCCGCTCGCCGGGATCCCGGCGATCTCGATTCCGTCCGGGCTCAGCGACGGACTCCCGGTCGGCTTCCAGCTCACCGGTCCGGTGTTCAGCGAGAACCGGTTGCTCGGCGCCGCGTACGCCCTCGAGCAGGCAATCGGTTTCGACGGCGGTCCGGCCCGGGCCGGCGCGCACGCGGCGGAGGGCTGGTCATGACCGATTACGAGCCCGTCATTGGATTGGAGATCCACGTTCAGCTGAACACGCGGACGAAGATGTTCTGTGGCTGCGAGCTGTCGTTCGGCGACCCGCCGAACACGCACACATGTCCGACGTGCCTCGGGTTGCCGGGCGCGCTGCCGGTCGTCAACGAGCGCGCGATCGAGTACGGACTGATGATCGGAATGGCACTCGGCTGTGAGCTCGCCGAGCGGTCGATCTTTCACCGCAAGAACTACTTCTATCCCGACCTGCCGAAGGGCTACCAGATCTCCCAGTACGACATCCCGCTGTGTCGCGGCGGGCGCCTCGGAGACGTGAGGATCCACCGCGTGCACCTGGAGGAGGATGCCGCCAAGCTCAACCATCTGGGCGCGAGCGGGCGCATCCACAGCGCCGATCGCAGCTGGGTCGATTTCAACCGGGGCGGGACGCCGCTCGTGGAGATCGTCACCGAGCCGGACATCCACTCGCCGCCGCAGGCCCGGGAGTGGCTGACCCTCCTGCGCGGGACGCTGCGACGGCTTGGGGTTTCCGACGTCGACATGTCACAGGGCTCGTTGCGGTGTGACGCGAACGTGTCCGTCCGCCCCGCCGGAACGCCCGAGCTGGGGACCAAGACCGAGCTGAAGAACATGAACTCGTTTGCGTTCCTCCAGCAGGGCGTGCAGGCCGAGATCGAACGACAGGTCCGTCTCCTGCGAGCGGGAGAGCCGGTCGTCCAGGAGACGCTGCACTTCGACCCGGCGACAAAGCGGTTGACACCGCTGCGCTCCAAGGAGGAGGCGCACGACTATCGCTACTTCCCCGAGCCGGACCTCGTCCCGGTCGTGCCGAGCGAACGGCTGCTCGCCGCCGCCCGGGAGGCGATCCCCGAGCTGCCGGCCGACCGCGCCGCACGCTTCGAGGCCGAGCTGGGTCTGAGCGCGGCGCGCGCCCGCCTCCTCGGGTTCCGCACCGAGCTCGGCGACTACTTCGAATCCGCGGTCGCCGCGGGCGACGGCGTCGAACCGAGCGCGGTCGCGAACTGGATCGAGCTCCTCGTGGAGCGGATTGGCTCCGATGTCGATCCGGCGAGCAGTCAGGTGTCGCCGGAGGCGCTCGCATCGCTCGTGGCGATGGTCAGCGCCAAGCAGGTGAGCCGGGACGCGGCGCGGGAGGTGCTGACGCGCTTGGTCGACGGGGGCGGCGACCCGCGGACGATCGTCGAGCGCGAGAATCTCGGTGCGCTGAGCGGGGAGGACAACGGTCTCGCCGAGATCGTCGCCAAGGCACTCGCATCCGATCCCGCCGCCGCCGAGCAGGTGAAGGCCGGAAACATGAAGGCGATCGGCCCGCTCGTCGGCTACGTGATGCGTGAGACGAAGGGCCGCGCGGACGGGGGAGAGGTCACCCGCCTGATCCGCGAGCAGCTCGCCTAGTGTCCCGAGTCAGAAGTTCGACGGCGGTCGAGGCGCCCCCGGCGGCGCCGCGCGGCGTCCTCGAATCCTCGTGCACCTCCAGTGCACGTCGGATTCTGCGTCCTTGCCGAGGCGCCCCCGGCGGCGCCGCGCGGCGTCCTCGAATCCTCGTGCACCTCCAGTGCACGTCGGATTCTGCGTCCTTGCGCGGCATCCCCCGGTGACACCTCTTGGTGGCACCGAACTTCTGACTCGGGACACTAGCGTCGTTCCCGGACCCGCCGTTCGACGCCTCGGACCGAGCCGGACTCACGTGAGCGGTCGTTCTTCCAGCTCGGTTGATCGTCCTGTCTCCCACTCGTTGGTGGCAGACAGAATCGCCGGCACCGAATCCGGTGCCAGCGATTTGTTACTACCTGTGATGTGCGCGCTCAGTCGAGGCGGCGCGACAGCCGACGCACGACGACGCCGGCGCCAAGGAGCGTTCCACCGCCGGCGGCGAGCAGAGCGACGTCCAGACCCGTGAACGGGAGGGTCCCCTCGGAGGTCGACCCTGACTGCTGCGGGTCGATGGAGTTGCAGGTCTGCGGGTTATAGGCCTCGCAGGTCGAGCTGGACTCAGCGAGCGCAGTGCCCGGCGCCATCAACGCGATACCTGCGGCCAGCGTTGCGATCCGTCTCATGTGTCCTTTCGGCTGTGTTGCTGCCCCGGCCCCCAGGCGCGGGAAAGAACGAATGGTCCCCTGATCGACGAATCTTACATGAAGGCGCCCGTACGCACCACTTTCTCGATTGGAGACGGCGCACGTTCCGCCATGGGCTCAGGCGACCGAGGACAGCGCGCGGAATGCCTCGGCCGGAGTCATCGGATGGTCAGTGTTCACGCGGGAGAGGGCGTCCGCCACGACCGCTTGCCGGGAGTTGATCGACGCGGCCATCCGGAAGGCCCGTGCCGCTTCGGCATTGTTCCCGAGCGCGGAGGCGGCGAGACCCTTGCCGAACCAGGCAAACCAGCCCTCCGGCTCGCGGGAGATCGTCTTCGAGAACCATTGCTCGGCGAGGAGTGGGCGGCCACCGCCGAGCGCGATGATGCCGGCGAGGCGCGTGGGCTCGGGGGCCCACGGATCCAGGTCGGCGGCATGGGACAGGTCGGATAGCGCCGCGGCCGGATTCTTCACGCGGACATCGGTGGCGATCGACGTGTAGCGCACCGACAGGTACGGGAGGCCGAGCGCCACCGTGGCGGCCAGCAGCGCCACGACGCCGAGCAGCGCGACCCCGATCCGGACGCCGCGCGGTGCGCGGCGGGGCTGCGGCTTCGGTGCGGCCTCAGCCCCGGGCTCCGGCTCCGCGAGACGCCGGGGCGTGAGTCCCGATGCCATTCCGAGGAACGCGAGCGCCGGACCCGTCAGCGCGGGCACCTCCCAGAACCAGTCGACCGATCCGTGCACGAGCCACGGCAGCAGCGGGATCACGGCGCCGGCGGCGGCTACGGCAAGCAGCCCGCTGCGGCGCCGGATCGCAGCGGCGGCCGCGACGAGCGCGGCCACAAGGAACACGGCGAACAAGACGAAGCCGACGACCCCCGTATGCGCGAGCAGCCGGAACTCGAGGCTGTGGGTCCACCGTGGCTCCTCGCCGGTGTGGCGGCGGCTGATGTAGTAGTCGGCGAAGTTGTCCTGGCCGAGACCGCCGAGGGGGTGCGCCTTGACGGCGTCGACCGACACTCTCCAGAAGTCGTAGCGTCCCGAGCCGACCGAGAAGAAATGCGAGCTCGAGGACGGCGCGTACTGGATGTGGACGAATCCGTGCCATTGCCGTTTGACGAAGGACACCGGGTCGCCGTGTGTCGCCGCGAGCACCCCGGCGACGCCGAGACCGATCACGGCGACGGCCACGATCGCGCCGATGCCGCGGGTGAGCCGGCGCGAGGGTTGGGGCACCTTGCGCAGCTGCTCCGCCCACGCGAACAGCGTCCATACGACGAACACGCCCGCGCACAGGAGCAGAGAGACGCGCCCGGCACTTCGAGCCGCCGCTTGCAGGCTGGCGCCGGTGTGGCCCTCGAAGACGTGCAGCAGCTTGTGCACCGGCAGGAGCGCGGCCAGTGCCGGAAGGATTGCCGCGATGACGACCCGCAGCCGGTCTCGCACGACCACCGCGTAGAGGACGAGCACGGCGGGAAGCGTGAACAGCCAGCCGCGGCTCTGGCCCATCACACACAGCTGCAGCGACACCGCCGCGAACGCGAGCAGCAGCCCGCGCAGCAGGCCCGGCAGTTCGCGGCGTGAGGCGAGGAACGTGCCGAGCAGCGCCTCACTCATGAACAGCGCGCTCGTTGAGTTGAAGTACCCGGTGGTGCCGGCGAGTCGGCCATCGATGACGAGCCCCCCGAGGTGTCGCGCCGAGGCGAGCCGGAGCATCGTGACCAGGGCGATGACGCCGATCCCGAGGGCGTAGACGACGAGCGCTGCCGTCGCCGTCTCCGCCGTCCACGGGAGCACGAGGAAGAGCGCGAAGAGAAGGAAGTAGAGGAGCGTGCGGTTGCTGCCACCGAGCGCCCAACCGGGCACCTGAGCCCACGTCATCGACAGGTATGACCACGCGAGATACGCCGCCATCGCGATCAGCGCGATCAGCGCGGCCCGGGGCGGCCGGGAGCGGGAGCGGGGCTGCAACGCCAGCACCGCCGTGAGAATCGCGAGCGTGACGAGCGCCCCCCAGTACCACGTGTCGGCGTCGTAGCCACCGTTGTGCCACGCCCACATGATCATGAGGGCAATCGGGATCAGGCCGGCGAGCAGCGTCCAGCGCTCCGCGAGCAGGCGTCCGAGCGGAGACGAGGGAGGGTCCGCCCGCGATTGGTCGCCGGTCGACGGCGCGGCCGCTGCGGTCGTGCTCACGCGCCCGCGGTGGCGCCGGCGGCCAGAACCTCCGTGAGCTGCATCACGACGTGCTCGACCTCATGCTCGGTGTATGTCGAGGCGAGGGGGAGCAGCAGGTGCCGCGCGGAGAGGTCTTCCGCGACCGGACGGCGCGGGTGATCGCGGTACGCCGTCAGGCTCGGGATCGCCGGATAGCAAGTGGTCTGGATCCCGCGGGCCGCGAGGTCGTGAACGACGCGCTCCCGCTCATCCGCGGTGGGCACCATGACGGGAAAGCCGAAGTGTGCGGAGCGCTCCACGTCATCATCGTCCCACGGGCACTGGACGCCGTCGACGGAACGAAGGCGCTCGCGGTAGCTCCGCACCAGTCCGCGCCGTCGGTCGACGTCGCCGAGGACTCGGGGGAGGCGGCTGAGGCCGAGCGCAGCCCGCGGTTCATCGATCCGGAAGTTGAAGCCGATGTCGACGACGTCATATGACTCCGCGTAGCCGAGGTGCCGGTCCCACGTCACCGAGGTCATCGCGTGCGAGCGCAGCGAGCGCACCTTCGCCGCCAGCGCCTCGTCATGGGTCACGACCATGCCGCCTTCGCCAACGCAGAGCTGCTTCTTGGAGAAGAACGAGAAGCAGCCGGCGGTGCCGATTGTGCCCGTCAGGCGGCCATCCAGTGCGCGGGCGGTGAAGCTCTGCGCGCAGTCCTCGATCAGCAGCAGCCCGTGCTCGGCGCACAGCCGGCCGAGCCCCTGCAGGTCGCACGCGTACCCCATCCAGTGGGTGGCGAGGACCGCGCGGGACTTCGGAGTGACCAACCGCGCGGCGTCGGCCGGGTCAAGATTGAGGTCGTTCGGTCCGATCGCATCGACGAACACTGGGATCGCACCGCAGTAGCGCACGGCGGCGGCGCCGGCGACGAATGTCAGCGCGGGGACGAGTACCTCGTCGCCGGGCCCGATCCCGGCGGCGAGCAGGGCGAGATGGAGGGCCGCGGTCCCGGACGACACGGCCACGGCTTGCGGCACGTCGAGGAACCCGGCGAAGGCGCGCTCAAAGCGGTCCGTGCCGGGGCCCATCGTGAGCCAGCCGCCTTCCAGGCACGCGAGCACTGCTGCGATGTCCTCGTCGCTCAATACGACATCGGTGAGGGGGATCTGCCAGCTCATCCACGCAGCTCCGCCGCGAGTGCATCGACAACCTGGTCCTGCTGGTCGTCGGTCAGATGAACGAACAGGGGCAGCGTTACCTGCGCGCGGGCCGCCAGCTCGGTCTTCGGCAGCTTGATCCCCGGGAACCGCTCCCGGTAGGCGCTGAACTCGTGGATCGCCGGATAGAAGACACTCGTCTGCACCTCGTACTTCTCGCGCAGGGCGATGCGCAGCTCGTTACGGCGTGCCGGATCGTCAAGCATGATCGCCAGGATGTAGCAGGACGACGTGTCGACGCTCTCGTCGGTGAACGCCACGCGTCAGCCCAGGCAACTCGGCGAGCCGGGCGCGGTAGCGCCGGGTGAGCTCGCGGCGGCGCTCGATCTCACTCTCCAGACGAGACAGGCGAGACAGCAGCAACGCCGCCCGTGGTTCATCGATCCGATAGTTGAAGCCGAGATCGGTGACGTCGTAATGGTCCTCGTTGCCCTGGTGGCGGTCCCACGTGACGGCGGTCATCGCGTGTCCACGCCGCCGCCGGGCGGACGCCGCCACATCCTCGTCGTCGGTGGCGAGCAGACCGCCCTCCCCGACGGCGAGCACCTTGTTCGAGAAGAAGCTGAACGCGCCCGAAACGCCCCATGTCCCGAGCGCCTTGCCGTTCAACGTCGCCAGTGGGGAATGGGCGGCATCCTCGATCAGCTGGATCCCGTGGTGCTCGCAGATCTCGGCGAGCCGGTCGACGGCTGCCGCATAACCGCCGTAGTGCATTGCCACGACCGCCTTCGTCCGCCGCGTGATCAGCGACTCGACGTGATGCGGGTCGATCACCGGCTCGGCGGGCGAGACGATCTCGGCGAACACCGGGGTCGCGCCCGTGTACACGACCGCCGCTGCGGTCGCGACCATCGTGCACGAGGGAACGATCACCTCGTCCCCGCGACCGATCCCACTGGCCAGATACGCGAGGTGCAGCGCCGAGGTGCAGCTTGAGAGGGCAATCGCGTAGCGCGACCCGATCGCGTCCGCGAACTGGCGCTCGAACTCCTGCGTGCGGGGACCCATCGTCAGCCAGCCGGAGCGGAGTGTCTCGGCGACGGCGTCGAGGTCCGCACGCGTCACCCGTAGATCGAATACCGGGACCATCGTCACGGGCGCGCGACCCCCGTCACGGGATGTTGCGATAGCGAGAGTCGAACGGATCGCCGAACGCGTTCTCGTCGAGTTGTTCGAGCAGTTCCGCGATGCCTGTCGGGACTGTCATCTCGGTCTCGAAACCAAGCACATTGCGGATCTTGTCGAAGCTGACCTTGTAGTCACGGGGGTCCTCGTCGCGCTTGACGAACGACACCTCGCCGCGATCAGTCAGCTTGCGGATCTCCTCGACGATGTCCAGCTTGCGGTAGTTCTCGCCGGAGCGGCCGACGTTGAACACGTTGCCCGCGACCGTCTCGAGCGGAGCCTCGAGCACCGCCTGGATGCCGCGGCCCGCATCCCGGACATGGACGTAAGGCCGCCAGAACTGCTCGCCGAACACCTCGAGCTGACGATCGGCCCAGAGGTCGCGAGTGAACTCGTTGACCGTGAGGTCGAAGCGCATCCGCGGTGCGACGCCGTACACGGTGGCAAAGCGCAGGCAGGTCGGCCTGAGCGTGTCGCTGTTCATCCCGAGCAGCATCTTCTCGATCTCGACCTTCTGCTCGGCGTAGAGCGAGACCGGGGCCAGCACCCCTCCTCGTCGATCGGCGTCGTCGGGTCGGCCATACGGCCGTAGTTGGAGCACGTGGAGGCCATGATGAATTGCTGGACACCAAGGCGCTCAGCGTCGGCGGCGAGCTGGTGGGCACCCCTCGACATTGACCTCGTGTGAGAGCTGCGGGTCACGGGCACACGCCGGATCGCCGACGATCGCGGCGAGATGAACGACGGCGCGGGCCCCCGCGAGTGCTCGCTCGCGGGCATCACCGTCACGGATATCGGCTTGGATCAGTTCGACGCCGGCTCCCTTGAGGGCGCCGAGGACGTCTTGCTGGTTGTGCAGGAGTACGTCGAGGGCGCGCACCTTCGCCCCGGCCTCGGCGAGTCGCACGCACAGCGGAACGCCGATATACCCTGCGCCCCCGGTTACGACGATTACGTCATCCATCGAACGCGCCCCTCCTGTGATCTGGCGGCTTGCGGATCGCCATGAGCTGTTGAGCACAGCCGCGCCCCGTCAAGCCGCGATCTGCGTCCTCCAAGCTTATCGGCGTTTCCCGGGAGCTTTTGAGTCGCCGCCGGCACGGTCCCGGGTGCTTCGGACCGCGTCCAGGAACTCCTCCCAGGAGACCGCGTAGGGGGCCAGCCAATCCGTCAGCCGTCGCATGTCCTCGAGCCCGTCGTCGACCTCCCACGACAGATGCAGGGTGGCCTGAATCCACGTTCCGGGCCGTCGCTCGACGAGCCGCTTGAGCGCGTCCTGGACCTCGCGTGCGCGGCCGTACAAAGGCGGATAGCAGGGGAAATACACCCCGTGGCCGAGCCAGCGCGGCGATGGCTGGGGTCCCATCAGGGCGATCGATTCAGGTCCACCGGTGACGACGTCGAACCGGGTGCTGAGCGCGCGGTAGTGCTCAGGCCCGAAGCGGTTGAACGGCGGGACGAAAACCCGCGGACGGAGTCCTATCGCGCCGAGCAGGCGTAGGCTGTCGTCGGCGAGCTCGCCGGCCTCGGCCTCGGTCAAGCCTCGGAACTCGGAGCGGCGCCGCGGATTCGCATCGCGCGTCCGGTGCGTCAGGCCGTGCGCTGCGAATGTGACGCCGTCGGCCGCCATCCGGCTGATCAGGCCGCGTTCGTCATCGTTGAGCGCCCGGCCGCCGCTTGCCTGAGGGTTGAGCGGGTCGTAGACGAGTTGGGGAACGATCGCCATCAGGTAGGGGATGCCGGCATCCGCAAGGGCCGAATGAAACCGGGTGCTCGGCTCGATGCCGTACGACTCGGGGTGATCGAGCGAGGTGGCGTACGGGTACTCATCGACGCGAAGCAGGACCCGTGGCGGTCCCTCGGCGGTGGTGCCGAGCAGAGAGCGGCGAGCCGCGATGCCTGGCTGCAGCGATGCGGCGGAGAATCGCGCCGGGTCGAGTTTCGAGCGAACCCGCTGGAGATCGCCGATCAGCGGCGACGGGATCCGCGGCGCGAGCCGGCGGGCGAGACGTCCGTTCACGGTGTGGCGACCGGCGGTCGCCTCCGGCGCGGCGAGCAACGCCGTGCGCGCCGCGTCACGGTTCACGATCGCTCCCGCGCGATGATCGTCACGTCGTCACGGGCAGGATCGAACGGCAGCGCCCGCGGCGTGAAGCCGGCGAAGAAGAACAGATCGGTTCGCAGAGGATCCTCGGTCGTGCGGACACACACGTGAGGGAACACTGTGGCGAGCACGGCCGCGAGATCCGGCGCATTGCTGAACGACTGCAGCTGGTAGACGTAGTGCGCTCCGGGCTCGATCACGGTGTGACCGGAGAGCGTTCCGTCGGGCGTCAGCACGGACGCGATCCGAGCCAGGATCTCGGTTGCCGTCTCCCGTGTGAAATGGTGTATGGCGGTGTCCCATACGACGTTGTCGAATGGTCCCGGGGGAAGCGACCGGGTGATATCGCAGCGCTCGTAGGTGACGTTGTCGGCGGCATTGAACGTGCGGGCGTGGGCGAGTGCCTCCTCATTCGCGTCGACGGCGATGACGCGCCCAGCCTTCGGGGCGTAGAAATGCGCGGTGCTGAAGCCGTCGCCGCAGCACAGCTCGAGCACGGACCCACCGGGTCGCAGCGCGAGCGCACTGAGGACGCCGCGTTCGACGAACCCGCTGCGTCCGAGCCGGGGCCACTGGTACTGGGCGTCGAGTTGGTGATCAAACCACTCCGCGGAGGGGCGGAGCGCCCCCTCGACCTTGTATTGGACGAGGTGGGACGCGGCCGAGACGGCCCGGATGCTCCGGTTGAACCAGCGAACTGCCGGCACGATCATCCGATAGAGGAGTTCACGCATCGGATCTCACCGAGCGGAAGAGCGCGAACGTCAACTCACCGCGCTGGTACCAGTGGTCCGATGCCCCGAGCCGCACGCGTCGGTAGTCGCCGCCCCGCTCACGGCTGAACTGCTCGAGCACTGGACTCTGGCCGCCACTCGCGTCGACGAGGAGCAGGGTCGGCTCCGGGTGAGCAAGGGCGGTGCCGAACTCGAGCTCCTGGACGGCGACCGAGTGGTCGCTGTCCTGGAACAATGCGCCGACCTCGCGCCCGGCGAGCGTGTCCGTCAGGACGTCGGTGGTCAATCCCACCACGTGTCGCCAGCCCGGGAACCGCCGGCGGTCGACGAACGAACCCGCCAGCTCGGAGGAGTCGAACGAGATCAGCTCACCCAGGGTGCCGTCTGCCGCGTTGCGCTCGAGCGCGCGCAGCAGCGTGAGCGATCCAAATCCGTTGTAGATGCCGGTCTCGACGACGAGCCGGGGCCGGATCGCCCGGATCAGGACGTACCACCCGAGGCGGTTGGCGAGCTCGGGCCGCCGCTTGACGTCTAACCGCCACCGCAGGCGGTGTGTGAGGTTCTCCCTCAGTTCCGGATCGGAGTCAGCCTCGGCGGCGTAGCGGCGGAGCTCCTCGACCGGGGCTCCTGTGGTCCCGGCGATCGTCGCGAGCATCCCCTCGACATTGGCGACGCGGTATGTGTAGCTCTCGACCTCGGGGTCGAGCAGGATGTAGCGCAGGTGATCGCGAACCGGCAGCCCTTCTGCCTCGATGATCCGCGCCTTCGTGAGCCAGCGCAGACGGCTCAGCCGGTGCACCCGCCTGCGCCAGTCTTCCCCCAGCCGCGCCTTCAGCCAGCGCTTCACCCGGCGCCCCGCTCCGGCGTCAGAAGCTTCTCAATCCGGGCCGCCACCGACGAGGCGGCGAACGTGCGCTCGGCGATCTCCCGGGCAGCGGCACCTTCGCGCTCCCGCCGGGGTGCGTCGTCGAGATACTCGCGCAGCAGCTCGGCGAGCGCGCGGGAGTCGTTTTCGGGTGAGGCGATCGCGCCTGCCCCGGCAACGATCAGTCCGGCGACGCCTTCGTCGCCGCTTGACACACACGGCCTTCCAGCGAGCATCGAGTGGATGACGGCAAGCGGTGCGCCCTCGGTCGGGCTGGGGCAAAACACCGAGACATCGAACGCCGAGCAGATGCTCGCGATCTCGGTTCCGGGCGTCGGAAGAAAGTGCGCCCGGTCGCCGAGCGGCTCGGCATGGCGCCGCAGATTCGCCTCGTCCTCGCCCTCGCCCGCCATGATCAGGTGCACATCATCGCGCTGGAGAGCGGCGACCGCATCGACCGCGACCGCATTCGGCTTCTTGCCGTGAAACCGTGAGACGCAGCCGACGACGAGCGCGTCGTCCGGGATGCCGTTCTCGGACCGGACCCGCTCCCGGCCGTCGAGTGAGAACTGCGCCTTCTCGACCGGCAGGGCGTTCGGGACGATGTGCACGCGCGGACCTGAGATTCCCACCGCGTGGAGCGAGTCCCGGGTCCCCGCCGATACGGCGAAGATGAGGTCGGCGCGGCGGGCCGCGGCGACGTACGCCCAGCGGCCCGGTAGTCGGGACATCTGCCGGGGGACGGGGCCCCATTCGGCCCACATGAGCCGCGGGCGAAGACACTTGGGGAGCAGCGATCCAAGCAGCTGCTCCTTCTTGTAATGGAGGACGAGCACGTCATACGGAGCCTCACGGTCAAGCGCTCGCCGCAGCGTGCTGAGCAGCTGGGGCCATCGCGGCACAAGGCGACCGTACGACGACCGCGACAGCTTCGGACCGAGATCGATGCGCTTCGCGCGCACCTCTCGTCCGTCCGTGATCGCCGGCTGGTTGGTGAGCAGCACCGTCTCGTGACCGCGCTTGCTCAGCGCCTCCAGCATGTTGACCGCAGCGTACTCGCCGCCGCCCGGCGACTCGCTCGTCATGACGCTGACGAACTTCAAGTGTCCGCGGTGTCGTGGGTGTCCTTCGGCAGTCCACACCAGCGGTGCGTGCTCATCCAAAATCATCTCTCACATTGGGCGGTTCTGACCGAACACGCCAAACCGCCCCTGACCGGGCCGTCACCCGTGCCGCGCGATCGGGAGCCGCCGCGGAGGATACAAGGGACTGCCGGATCGGGATGAGGGCGTGGGTCAGGCGAGCCCCATGAGCAAGTCGGCGAACGCCGCAGCAAACGTTTCGGCCGAAAACCGGCCGGCGTTCGCCCGCAACGCCGCCTCGTCGAACCGGCAGGACTCAAACCGCTCGATCGCGTCGCACAGTGCCGCCACCGATTCAGGCTCGTAGAGCACCCCGGTACTGCCGTCGATGACCGAGTCACGGACACCACCCTCACCGAACGCCACGACGGGGAGACCCGCAGCCTGGGCCTCGACGGGAACGATCCCGAAGTCCTCAAGCCCGGGAAACAACAGCGCCCGGGCCTCGGCGAACAGTCGTGGAACCTCGCCATCCTCCACCTGCCCCAGGAACGTCGTATGGCTGCCGCCGAGACGCCGGACATGGGCGAGGTCGCGACCGTCCCCCGCGACGAGGAGCGGTCGGCCGAGCCGCTCACATGCCTGGACGGCAGCGCCAACTCGCTTGTACGGCACCACCCGGCCGAACACGAGGTAGGCGTCACGTGGGTCGCGCGGCGTGTCCAAGAACTGCTTGACGTGCACCGGAGGGTGGATGACGGTGGCCTCGCGCCCGTAGGCCTGTCGGATCCGCGCGGCGACAAACGTCGAGTTGGCCACGAACACGTCAGGCCCGGCCGCGCGCTTGCGATCGACGCGGCGGAGCCAGGACGTGGCGAGTGGGGCGAGCCACCGCGTGATCGAACCGATGTCCTCACCTTGGAGAAACGACGGGTCCCAGGCATAGCGCATCGGCGTGTGGCAGTAGCACACATGCGGTACCCCCGTGGGGACGCGGACGTTCTTGGCGCTTGCGTGATTCGAGGAGATGACGAGGTCAAAGCGGCTGAGATCGAAGGCCCGCCACGCGCGGTCCATCAGTGGCAGCAGTCGCATGTAACCGTCGGTGGCGCCGGGGAGACGGTTCAGGAAGGACGCATGCACCGGTCGCTCGGTGATGATCGTCGGCCAGGGCGCCGGGTCGTAGACCGTCGTGAACAGCTCGGCGTGGGGGAGCAGCTCGAGGAGTGCCATCACGACCTTCTCCGAGCCGCCGGGGATCGTCAGCCACTCGTGGGTGATTGCCACCCGCGGGAAGCGGGCCCGCAGCTGCGCAAGGCGATCAGCGTCGGGCGCGACCATCGCGGCGGGATGATGACAGGGCCTCTCTGGGCCTCGGAGTCCGGTCAACCTCCCAGCGCCGCGAGATACACGGCCTCGGTGGCCTGCGCAATCGCGCTCCAGCTGAACTTGGCGCTCGCCCATCGATGCCCGGCTTCTCCGCGACGACGGCATTCGCCCCGGCCGGCCGCAGCAGCGTCGTCGAGGACTCCGGCCAGCGCTGCGGGGGTTGGCTGCGCGCACAGCCAGCCGGTCGTCCCGTCGATCACGGCCTCGGTGAGCCCTCCGACCGGGTAGGCGACGACCGCCCGGCTGAAGCCGTAGGCAAGATGGGCGACTCCGCTTTGGCTCGCGACCCGATAGGGAAGCGCGACGAGGTCGGCGGCAGCGAAGAAGCGGGCGACGGCGTCCATGTCCTGAAAGCCCTCGTGGACGCTGATCCGGCCCACGAGCTCCGGTGTCGCGAGGCGCGCCGCTTCGGTAGCGAGAGCGCCGTCCTCCTTGCCCGCGATCACCACGTGCCACCGGGGGGAGCGGATCGCTGCCTCGAGCAGATCACCGAGGCCCTTATCGGGCCGGAGAACCCCGAACACGAGCACGACGAGCGCGTCAGCGGGGAGGCCGAGCACGCGCCGGGCCTCCTCTGGGGTGACCGGGTCGGCGCGTTGCGCGAGCGGGCCGTATGTGCCGTGCGGGATGACCGACACCCGGCCGTGGCGAATGCGCTCGCGATCCCCGCGCGTGTGCACGATCGTGTGGGCGACGAGCGGCGGGAAGATGACGAAACCGGCGGGCTCCCAGGACAGCCGTTCGAACGTGTTGTGCGCCGTGAAGACGACCTCAGCGCCTGACGCACGCAGAAGCAGCAGTGCGATCAACCCGAGTGAGTTGCGCTCCCAGCCCTGGGTATGGACGATCGCCTTGCCGCGGGCGACCCGGAACAGTGCTGGCAATGCCAGGAGGAAACGGAGTCCGTTGAGGACCGGTCCGAGGTGGAGACGGCGCACGAGACGCGCGGGCCGCGAGTGCCCGCGCACATATGCGAACGGGGTCGCGATCCGCACCCCTGGAGAGGGTTCGTAGAGGTGGTCGTCGGCAGTAGCGACCGTGGTTGGGATGCCGCGGGCGGCGAGGGCGTTCGCCAGGCAGTTCGTGTAGTCGGCGACGCCCCCGCGACCGCCCTGCTCCACGAGCAGTACGCCGCGGCGGCGCAATTCGTGCGCGGGATCTTCACCGTCCACGCCTGCAATCGGACGACCGCTCATCGCCGGAACGTACCGTAGGCTTCGGCCCGCATGAGACGTGCCGTGATACTTGCGGGCGGGCTGGGGACGCGACTTCGGCCGTACACGACCGTGTTGCCCAAGCCGCTGATGCCGATCGGTGACCGGCCGATTCTTGACATCGTGATCCGCCAGCTTGCGGCGTCCGGATTCGACCGGGTAACGATCGCAACCGGCTACCTTGCCGAGCTGATCGAGGCGTTCTTCGGCGATGGCTCGCGCCACGGTGTACCGGTCGACTACTTCCGTGAGGATGAGCCGCTCGGGACGGTCGGCGCTCTCAGCCTGATCGATGGTCTCGACGAGGACTTCCTCGTGATGAACGGGGACATCCTCACCGACCTCGACTACGGCGCCCTGCTCGAGCGGCATCGCGCGGGCGGCCAAGCGGCGACGATCGCGGCACGCTCCCGGGAGGTGCAGGTGTCACTCGGCGTGATGCTCTTCGACAAGCCGGACGACCCGACGCAGGTGACGGGATACGTGGAGAAGCCGTCGTACTCGTATCAAGTCTCGATGGGGATCTACTGCTTCGCGCCTCGCGTCCGCCAGCACATCCCTCGAGGTCAGCGAATCGATTTCCCTGACCTTGTCCTGCGCCTGATCGATGCCGGCGAGATGGTGCGCGCATGGCCGTCGCATGACCAATGGTTCGACATCGGCCGCCATGACGACTACGAAGCCGCCCAGGACGCATTCGACCAGTTACAGTCGCGGCTCATCCCGGACGCCTGAAGGATGTCAAGGATGTCGAACCCCTCCCGGACGCGCCTAACACTGCCGCAGAAGCGGCTACCCACGTTGTGATCGACCTCCACTGCCACGTCATCCCGGGCATCGACAACGGGCCGGCAACGATCGAGGACTCGCTCGCGCTGTGCCGTGCCGCCCGTGCGGCCGGGACCCAGACCATTGTCGCCACGCCTCATGTCAACTGGGACTACCCGTCGGTCGACGCCGTCGTCATTCACGCCGGCCTCGCCCGGCTCAACGCCGTCCTGCGCGAGACGTCGAGTGACGTCCGCGTGCGACCGGGCGCGGAAATGGGTCTGTCCCGCCTGCCCCATCTCTCCGACGCGGAGATCGGTGTGCTGGGGCTGGGTGCCGGTCCGTACGTGCTCGTTGAGTGTCCCTACCGCGGCGGCGCGGCGATCTGGATCGAGGATACGCTGCGCGCCTTCGCCAAGCGCGACTTTCAGGTCGTGCTCGCGCATCCGGAGCGCTCGCCCGCATTTCGTAAGTACCCACGCATGCTTGCTGACCTGGTTGCGAAGGGGCTCCGGTGCTGCATCACGGCGCGGGCGCTGATTGGCGAGTACGGCACGTCGGCGCGAGCGTACGCGTGGGGAGCTCTGGAGAGGGGACTCGTGCACGCGATTGCCTCCGACGCCCACGACCTCAGGCGTCGTCCCCCAGACCTCCGCCCGACGTTGCAGCAAGCCGGCCTCTGGCCGGCACAAATCGACTACTTCATCGGCGAGGCGCCGGCGGCAATCATCGCCGGCGACCCGGTCCCGGTGCCCCCGCGGATCTCAGGCCCACTGCCTCACGAGCGGACGCAGCGGCGGCGTCGCACGCACCGCTGGATGACCACCGAACACGGAGATACGGCGGCGAGGCGTAGGGGCCGAGACGATTGGCCCGCCTGGTAGCCGGCGGGTGGCGGTGCGAGCCTGTGTTCGTCGTTACACAACGACGCTCCATTTTCACGCCGCCAGCCGCCGCTCGAATGACGCAGGATTTACGGATGGGTCCACTAGGTTCACGTCGATGATCTCGTTGGTCTCCTCGGTGACGCCATCGCTCAAGACCGGTGACGGAGTGAGAAGCTATGGCGTGATCGCGGCGCTTGCTCGTCGCGAACCCGTGAACGTTTCGTACATCGTCTTCAACGAGGCGCGACCGGGTCCCGAATACGACGCCCTTCCAGCTGTCAGCATGCGGCCTATGCACGCGTCTCGGGGTGCGCGTCGCGCCATCGAGTATCTCCGCGCGCGTCGTCGCGACGTGCCGGGCCACATCGCGCGTGGGGTCTCGCCCCAACTGCTGCGCGCGGCGGTTGCGGAGCCGGGCGACGTGCGGATTGTCGCTGACGGACCTGTCGTCGCCGCCGCATTGCTTCCGGTGGCCCGGCGGCGGGAGGCCATCTATCTGGCGCATAACCTGGAATCGGGGTTTCGGACCGAGTGGGGTCGGGGCGACTTGCGCGCGTTCGAAAGAGACGTGCTCCGCACCTTTGCTGAGTGCTGGATGCCGACTCGGGCTGAGGTTGCAGCGGCTGTCGAGCTTGGTGGGGAGAAGGTGAACGCCCGCTATGTGCCGAACGTGGTGGACGTTGGCAAGATCAAGCCGCTCATCCCGTCCGGGCAGCACCGGATCCTGTTTGTCGGAGACTTCACATACGGTCCTAACCGCGAGGGCCTCAGTTTCCTCGCCGATCGCGTGATGCCGCTTGTGTGGGAGCGCCATTCTGACGTGTCGGTCTCGGTCGCCGGCCGTGGTCTCGACCAGGCACCCCCCGACGGGCGGATCGAGGCACTGGGGTTCGTGCCAGATCTGTCCGCTGTCTACGCGACCGCGGACGTCGTCGTCGTACCGCTCCTGCACGGCGGCGGATCGCCACTGAAATTCACAGAAGCGCTGGCGTACGGTTTGCCCGTCGTCGCCACCGACCACGCGAGCCGGCTGCTCGAGGACGGGGCCGCCGGTGTCCACTTCATGAGTGCGGCGTCGGCGAATGCATTCGCGGACGCGGTCGTGCGCATGCTGGAAGATCGGGACCAGGCTCTCGCCATCGGAGCGGCCGGCCGCGAGCTTGCGGCGCGGTGCTACTCGATCGATACGCTGGCGGCGATATTCGAGTCATGAGGGCAAGGTGGCGCAGTTGAAGATCGTGAGCGTGATGACCACGACCGCAGCCGGGGGCGCGGAGTTTGCCGCATTGGAGATGCTCGACGCGTTGGCGGAGCGCGGACACGAGGTCGTCATGCTGAGTGACCGTCCTGATATCGGCCGTGACACACGAGTGCGCGTGGCGCCACTCGAGATCGGGCCGAAGTTATCCCGGACAACTTGGAGTGGCCTGGTGTTCCGTTGGGCCCCGTTCATGGCACGTCTGCGCCATGAGCTCGAGCGGCAGCTACCGTACGACATCCTGCTCGTGCACTACAAGAAGGAGCAGCTCATGGCCGCAGGGCTGCCTGCCGAGCTCCGAGCCACGCTCGTGTGGGCCGAGTGGGGCCCGGTTCCGTTTCCGTTGCGCAAAGGGCCGCCGCGGCAGGCATACCTGGCCGCCGCGCGCCGCGCCCGGCTGATCATGGCCGTATCGCAGGGGACCAAGGACTCGGTGGGCGATGTCGGCGTGCAGCGCGGCAAGATCGTCGTCGTGCCGAACGTGGTCGACGTCGAGTCGATTCGCTATACCGAGGCGGGGCGGCGGGACGTTCGCGAGGAGCTGGGCATTCCGGCCGACGCCTTCGTGGTGGGCTGTATTTCGCGCTTTCACCCGAAGAAGCGCAATGACGTCGTGGTGGAGGCGGTCATGCTGCTCGACCAACCGTCCGTGCACCTCGTTCTGGCGGGGTCAGGCGAGACGGAAGCAGAGCTGCGGGCTCAAGCTGAGCCCCTGGGTGACCGCGCGCATTTCATCCCTACGCCTACGGGTAACGTGGCGGATGTGTTGAGCGCATTCGACGTGAGCGTGTTCTGCCCCTCACCGACGGAGGGCGCCCCTCGGGCAACGATCCTCGGAATGCTCGCATCGCGGCCGTGCGTCGCCACGGGGCCGGAAGGTGTCGCCGATCTCATTCGCCCGGAGTTCGGGGCCATTACCACCCCGATCAACGACCCGACGGCATTGTGTGAGGTGCTCCGCCGGTACGGCCACGACCCTGAGCTGCGCGAACGCCAGGGATCCGCCGCGCGCGCGTGGGCGGAGCAACGGTTCGCTCGGCCGGTCGTCGCAGAGATGATCGAGGGGCTGTTCGAGCAGGCGCGGCGGTGAGCCACGTCAGCGCTTGCGCACCAACGTATTGTTGAGGAACAGCGCCTCGATACCGCAGCTCAGGAGGGTGTCGAGCGCTTCCTCCGGGGTGTTCACAATTGCCTGGCCCTTCACGTTGAAACTCGTGTTGAGGACCATCTCGCGGCCGGTTCGTTCGCCAACAGCACGTAGGAGAGTGTGAAACTCGGGATTGTCCTGTGAGGACACTGTCTGCACGCGCGCGGAACCATCGACGTGTGTGACAGCCGGAAGGCTGTCCCGGTGCTCGGGCCGCACGTTGACGTTGACTGTCATGTACGGCAACTCCGTCCCCGGGTCGACTTCGAACCAGCGGTCGACCTGTTCTCGCGACACGGCCGGCGCGAACGGCCGGAACGCCTCGCGCATTTTCACGAGCGCGTTGACGCGGTCTCGCATATCTGGCCGGCTCGGGTCGGCCAGAATGCTGCGATGTCCGAGTGCCCGCGGGCCAAATTCCATTCGACCTCTGTACCACGCGATGACCTCTCCGGACGCGATCAGGTCAGCCGCACGCGCGCAGGCCGCGGCGAGATCCGTCAGCGGTGTGGCCTCAACCCGGTCGGCATACATGGCGAGCGCTTCTGCCACCGCGGACTCAGAGTGCTGAGGGCCATAAAACGGGGTGGGCGAGCGATGGTTGACGATCGCGTCGGCGAGCGAGGCTCGATACAGCGCGGCTCCTAATGAGGATCCGTCGTCGGCCGCTGCGGGCTGCACATAGATCTCGTCAAACGTGCCTGAAGCGAGGAGCCTGCCATTGGCGGTTGTGTTGAGGGCGACCCCGCCCGCCATCGCGAGTCTCCTGCGACCGGTGCGCTCGCCGAAATGGTGTCCCAGGTGCAGGATCGCGCGGTCGAGGCACGCCTGCAACCCGGCAGCCACATCCTGGTGGGTCTGCGTGATCTCGCTGTCTGGATCTCGGGGCGCGATCAGCTCCTCGGTCAGAAACCGACGGGTCGCGGTGTGATTCTCGCGCTCATCTCGCGTCGTGCCGAGTTTCAGCGACGGAATGTCCCAGCCGCCGTCTGATGAGTGCCGGACCGCCGACTCGAAGAATGGCGCGAAGTGCGCGGGGTCCCCGTAGGGGGCAAGTCCCATGATCTTGTACTCATCCGAATTGAACTCGAAGCCGAGGTGCAGGGTGACGATCGAGTACAGGATGCCGAACGAGTCCGCGGCCGGGATACGGTGCAGGACGTCAAGGCGGCCCTCGCGGGCGTCGTAGATCGTCGCCCCGTGAGCCTCGCCCATCCCGTCGATCACGATCACCAGACACTCATCCCACCCGGATGTCAGGTACGCCGATGCGGCGTGAGCGAGATGATGATCGACGTGTCGGATCCGGTCAGCGGGAAACTCAGGGAGCGCACGTGCAACGTGTGCGGCGAACGCCTCTCGGGACAGGACATCGGTATAGAGCTCGCGCGAGATCGGATCAAGCGCGTACAGCGCCCGATAGGGCGCGTAATCGAATCCGTGGGCAATCTCATCAACGTCCTCGGGATCGAGTCCGGCCCAGTCAAGGCACGCCCGGATTGCGCCGACCGGAAAGTCACCAGTGTGCTTGCGGCGGCTGAGGCGCTCTTCGGCGACGCCGAACACGAACTCGCCGTCGACAACGAGCGCCGCTGCGGAATCGTGACCCTGGGATATCCGGTACTCCCGCTCATCGAGGTCCGGCCAGTGGCGCCGTTTGAACGCGATGGTGCCGTCGATTCCGCTGATACCGATGATCTTCATCGTGTCGAAACTTAGTTGGAACCGGCTAGACTGGGGTGCTCAAGGATGATGTAGTTCGCATCGTGGGCATGATTTCAAACGAACGAGTCGCTGTGTTCTCGACCTGCCCTCAGACGAGGGAAGGGCTCGGTCCCGCCTACGTGAAGCGTGTCATCGACGTAGCCCGCTGGAGCGAGGCGGCAGGATGCGAGGGCATCCTGATCTACACCGACAACGGCATTGCCGATCCCTGGTTGGTCGCACAGATCGTCGTGCAGAACACCGAGCGGTTGTCGCCACTGGTCGCGCTTCAAGCCGCCTACATGCATCCCTTCACAGCAGCCAACATGGTCGGGACGTTGGGCCACCTCTACGGTCGCCGGCTGTATCTGAACCTGGTCGCAGGCGGGTTCCGCAACGATCTCCTTGCGCTCAACGATCCGACGTCCCACGATCAGCGGTACGCGCGCACGTGCGAATACGTCGAGATCATGAAGCGGTTGCTGCGCGGTGAGACGGTGACGTTCGAAGGGGCCTTCTACAGCGTCACGAACCTGCGGCTCGCAACCGCACTCCCTGACGATCTACAGCCACGACTGATGATGTCGGGGTCCTCCCCGGCCGGCCTGGCGGCCGCGCGCACAGTGGGCGCGCTGGCCATCAAGTACCCGCAGCGCTCCACCGAAGAGGAACCGCAGCAGGGCTCGGAGTCGGGCGTCCGTGTCGGGATCGTGGCGCGACCAGATGGTAAGGAGGCCTGGCGGGTCGCGCGTGAGCGGTTTCCGGAGGATCGCAAGGGACAGCTCACGCAGAAGCTGGCGATGAAGGTGTCGGACTCTCACTGGCACCGCCAGCTTGCGGACATGAGTGAGCAGCAGGGTGGGGAAGAGGATCCCTACTGGCTGTGGCCGTTTGAGAATTACGCCACCTTCTGTCCGTATCTCGTGGGTGGCTACGACCGAGTCGCGGAGGAGCTCGGGCGCTACATGAAGCTCGGCTTTGCCTCGTTCATCCTCGATATCCCTGCCTCCCAGGACGAGCTTCGCCACATCGCCGCGGTGTTCGAGCGGGCGCAGGGCCTAACCGCGCGTTGAGCGCCCTGCTGCACGAACGAGTGGCCCGCGCTACGGCCGCGCATCCGCACAACCGCGCCGTCGTGATGGGTGACGCTCGGCTCACGTACCGCGAGCTGGAAGCGCGAAGCAACCAGTTGGCGCGTGCCTTGCTCGAGCACGACGTCGAGCCCGGCGACCGCGTCTGCCTCATGCAGCCCAAAGCCCCGGAGGCGATCGTCAGCATGCTGGCGATCCTCAAAGTCGGCGCCGTCTACGTGCCCGTCGACATCGCGGCCCCGGCAGCGCGCGTGGAGAAGATCATCCGCGCGGCGGACCCGAGGATCGTGTTGGCAAGCGACGACGCCTCGCGATTGCTCGCCGAGCTGCGATCGAAGCGCATGTTGATATCCGTCGCCGGCGAGATCGAAGGAGCGCGAAGCGGTCCCGTCGATACGGCCGCGCATGACACCACACCACTCACACTGCCTGGGTCTCCGGACAGTGCGGCGCATATTCTCTTCACCTCTGGCTCGACCGGCGAGCCGAAGGGGGTCGTCATCACGCATGCGATGGTCGACGCGTTTCTTGACTGGGCGCTGCCGTATTTCGGGACCCGGGCGGGGGACCAGATCTCGGCTCACCCACCGCTGCACTTCGACCTCTCCACGTTCGACATCTATGGCACGTTGTCGGTGGGGGCGACGCTTCATCTCGTCCCGCCGAACCTGCTGTTGCCCGGACAGCTCGCGTCCTTCATTCGAGACTCGCAGCTGACGCAGTGGTTCTCGGTTCCCTCAACGTTCGCATACATGGCACGCGGGAACGCGGTGGCTGAGGGAGACTTCCCCTCGCTCGAGCGGATCCTCTGGTGCGGCGAGGTGCTGCCGCCGGCGGTCCTTGCCCATTGGATGCGACGGGTTCCTCAATGCAGTTACACCAACCTCTACGGGCCGACCGAGGCGACGATCGCCTCGAGCTACTACTCGGTTGACGAGATCCCGATCGACGATACGGTGCCGATTCCGATCGGAACCCCCTGCGCTGGAGAGAGCATCCGCGTCCTCGACGACGCGCTCGAACCGGTTCCGGACGACGTTGTCGGTGAGCTTTACATCGAGGGTGCCGGTCTGAGTCCCGGGTACTGGCGAGATGAGGAGAGGACGCGAGAGGCCTTCGTCCAGGACCCGCACACCGGTCATCGGATGTACAAGACGGGTGACCTCGGCCGCCGTGACGCGCAAGGGCTGCTGCACTTCGTCGGACGGGCTGACTCACAGATCAAGAGCCGCGGATACCGGATCGAGCTGGGTGAGATCGAGATCGCCCTCTCGGCCGTTCCCGGCATTGCTGAATGCGCCATCGTCGGCGGTTCCGAGCAGCGATTTCGGAGGCACCGCGATCTGCTGCGCATGGGCCTCTCGACCAGGGGCAGCACATGATCCCCGGACCCTCCGGGCGACGCTGTCGGAATCGCTCCCGGCGTATATGATGCCCGCGCGCTGGCTCGAGCTTGCCGGGTTGCCGAGGAACTCAAACGGCAAGATCGACCGCCCCAATCTCAGACAGCAGTTCTTGGCGTGTGACCAACGATGAGCGAAGCGGCCGATATCGCACGCGCGCGGGAAATCTTCCGGGAGGCGCTCAACGTCACGCCGCCCGCACCAGACGTGGACATCATCGCCAGCGGCCTGATCGACTCGCTCGCCCTCGTCACGCTCGTCTTCGAACTCGAGCAGGAGTTTCGTGTGGAGGTGCCACTCGAGGCGCTCGACGTCGAGGACTTCCGGACGATCGAAAGCATCGTCGGGATGATCCGTCGACTCTCAGGAGATGTCACAGAGGCGGCGTCGTGACCGAGGTGAGACCGCTCGCGCGGCACGAGATTCCTGAGATAGCGAACCTCTACCGGTTCGTCGATAACTCCGACTGGCGCATTCCTCCCGATGAGGTCTCGCCGTGGCTCGAGCGCACGCTCTTCGATGACCCTTGGGCGGACCCGGAGATCCCAACCCTTGTCCACGTCGATGGATCGGGCGAGATCACCGGGTTCATCGCGTCGCACGTCCGGCGCATGTACTTCGATGGGCAGCCGATCCGCCTCGCCGCCGGCGGTCCGCTGATCGTGCATCCAAGGGATCGCCCGCGGGCGGTGGGACCACGGCTCTGGCGCCGGTACCTCCTCGGGCCGCAGCAGTTGACAACGACCGACGGGGCATCCGAGGAAATGCGACAGATCTTCGAGCTGATCGGAGGTCAGATGCTTCACCCGAGCAGCATTTCCTGGGCCCGGGTATTTCGTCCGTTCAGCTTCATGAACCACCGCTTGCTGCATTACCGCCCGCGCGCCGAGAGGATGCTCGGCAGGGTGTCGTCCACGATTGACCGAGCCGCCCAGGCAAGCGTGCATTACTTTCACAGGCCTCCCGACGGTGGGACTTCCACCGAGCTGCTCACGCCCACGCTGTTACTTGACAATCTTCCCATTGTCACGCGCTCGCTTCGGCTGTTTCCGGCCTACGACCTGCAATACCTCGACTGGGTGTTCGCCGAGCTGTATCACAACCGAACATGGGGCGAGCCTGTCCGACAGCTGGTGCGCGACAAGGACGGCCACGTAGTCGGGTGGTTCGTGTATTTCCTAGGTCGTGGTCGAGGGTGTCATGTCATTCAGGTGGCGGCGCGGGACCGTCACGCGGGCGATGTGCTCGACGCAATGTTCGCCGACGTGTTCGAGCGCGGCGGGGCCGGCATCCAGGGCCGCGTTGAGCCGAGGCTGCTCGCAGACCTGGCCGCGCGTGAGGCGCTGTTCCGCTTCAGCTCCCGGTCACTCGTGCACAGCCGAGACCCCGAGCTGCTGGCCGTCCTCGCCGCTGGCCAGGCGTTGCTGACCCGGCTCGATGGCGATTGGTGGATGGCGACGTAGGGATCAAACGGGCTGCTCGCGACGGAGCAACGTACTGACATCTCTTCGCGTCAGCGCACCCAGCCCGAAGAGCAGGGCGACGTATCCGACCGCGGCGAGCGCGACGAGTCCGCTCAACGGCACCCCGAGGTGCTCGAGGACGGCGATCCCGAGTCCCATGACCGCTGCGGCGAGTCCGATTCGGGCCATGCGGAGCCAACTTGGTCTCATCTGGAGGCCTGTCAACACCTTGCGCATCGTCAGGCTCATCACGAAAACCTCGGTGAGAAGCGTGATCCAGGCGGCGGCCTGAAAACCGTACGGAGGTATCAGCAGCACGTTGAGGACCACGTTCAACACCACGCCGAGTGCGGCATACGCCAGGTACCGGCGCTGCAGGTTGAGGATCACCACCATGTTGCCGGCGAGGTAGCCGAATGAGATTGAAACGAATGCGCCCATCAGCACCGGCAACGCGGGTGCCGCCGGGGCGAACGCTTGTCCGAAGAGGAGGACCATCACCTCCCGCGCGGTGGCGATGATGAACGCAAGCGCGCCAAACGAGCCCATGGCGAGGTATTCGGCGGATACCTGGAGGAGATGCCGGACGCGGGCGAGATCAACGGGATAGGCCGATGCGATCAACGGGAACAGGGTCGCCATCACGGAACCGGGCACGAACTGCGCCTGGTCGAGAACCCGGTAGGCAGCCCCGTAGAGACCGGCCTGGCGGCTGCCGGCGAATTCAAAGACGAGGATCTGGTCGATTCGGACGTACAGCGTGACGAGGATCCCGGCCGCCCCAAGGACAACGCCGACCCGAAGCATGTAGCCCCACATGCGTCGACCGCTCAATACATGCACCTTCGTCCGCTTGAGCACGAGGTAGACGGTCAGAGCGGAGCTCACAACGTTGGAAATCACGAATACGACGGCGAACGCGCGAATGTCGGATGTGAACGAGGCAACGATTACTGCACCGCCCGTCCACAGCACGCTTTGCACCGTGACCACAAGCATGGAGAGGTCGTTGCGGACCCGTAACTGAAACGCGGCGGTCAGGGAACTCGCGGCTCCAAGGAACGCCATCGACGCGACGAGCGCGCCCGCGACGGCGATCTGCCCATTCGGCGCAATCGCGAGGAGGATGGCGAGCTGAAGCAGGCAGATCGGAAGGCTGAGAAGCAACCGCAAGCCTAAGAGCGCACCAAGCCAGTCACTGGCCGAGTCAGGGTCGCCGGCCGCACGGCTCACGGTCACCTGCATCAGCCCCAGGTCACCGATGTTCGTCGCGATCTGAGCGATGGCAAGGATCGTTGACCACTGGCCGAACCCCCGCACGCCGAGCGCACGTACGACGATCAGGGTTACGACGACGCCCAAGACGAGGTTGCCGGCCCGGGCGACGACCTGGATGCCGATGTCGCCGATGATCCGGCGACGGCCGATGTTCAGCGGCTGCCGTGCGGTGTCGGGTGTGCCCTCATCCTCGCCCCCGTTGCCGGCCGCCTGTGCTGGGGATCCCTGGGAAGGCACGATCGCGTCATGGTAGAGGGGACTCCGACGCAACCCGATCGCGTGCTCGGAGCACGCCCCTGCCGCCTAGAATCGGCGCCGTGCGGAGGGTTTGCTGCCTTAACAACTATCCCCTGAGGAAGATGTGGGCGCTGTCACGGGAGGGTACGGTGCCGCGCCAGCATGTTTGGGGGATTGACGCTCTCGCCGAACACGGACACGCCGTCGATTTCGCTCCGTTTCACGAGCCCGCTGAGAAAAACGTGCTCAGCCAACTGACCACGCGCAGCAGGAACCTGCTCGGGCACCTCGACCAGGAGGCATACGCGATGCGGCGCCTTCGCGGATTCGACGTCTTGTACTGCGCGGACCAGTCCGGGCTTGCCGGTCTCGCCCTCGCGCGCAGAGTGCTTCCACCCGTGCGCCTCATCTCTGTCGTCCATCACCCCGTCCACAATCCACTTCGGCAGCGCGCCGCGGCTCGGCATGATGCGCTGATCTGCTTGAGCGCACGCCTGTCAGCCGAGTTGCGGCACGATCTGGGAGACGCGTCGACGACGATCGTGCATCTGCCCTGGGGACCCGATTTGAGCTGCGCGTTATATGCGGCGGACGGAGAGCGCAACGGCGTGGTCAGTGCGGGTAAGTCAAACCGTGACCTGCTCACAATCTCGGCAGCCCTGAAGCGCACCGGGGCCCGGGCGGTCGTGTACGACCTCGAGCGGCAGATTGATGCGCCTCCCAATCCGGAGGTCCGACTCGTCAGGGCCGGCGGGACCGAGGGGAGCGATCCTGACGCGCCCGGACAGTACCTCGCAACGACCGTGATCTCCGACATCGCGGCCGCCGCGATCGTTGCCGTTCCCGTGCTCGACGCAGGGCGCCTCACGGGGCTGACCGAGGTCGTTGACGCGCTCGCGCTCGGCAAGCCGATCCTGGCAACTCGATCGCCATACTTTCCGTTCGACATCGAAGCGGTGGGATGTGGCATCTGGATCGATCCTGCGGACGTGGACGGGTGGTGCCGTGCCATCGCCATGCTGATGGCGGACGACAACACTCGCCTCGAGATGGGGGCGGCGGGCCGCCGGTTTGCCGAGCGAGAGTGGAATTACCAGCAGTTCTGCGACGGTCTGCTGACGCTCGTCGAGGCCTGAACGTCCACTCGCATACGCAGTGCCTCGATTAGACTGGCCGGCCGGTGCTCGCGCCAGCACCGCACTCTCCTGTCACCCGTGCCGTGTCACCACCCATCCGCCAGGCCGTTATCGTCTCACCCAATCCTCCCGGCTTCGTGGGCGGCGTGGAGCGATCCTGCGAACTGCTCGCGTCGGTCCTGAGAGACCGTGACATCGAGGTCCGAACCGTGTGGCCTCGGCGGCCGGTGTCACGATGGCTGTTCCGGGCGGGACTGAGCTCGGTCCTCGCCTCGCGGCGACTCGGGGCGGCGTCCGAGCTTCGCGGGGCAGAACTCATCATCACCAACGGGACGTTCGGCTGGGGTTTCCCGAGCATGATCCCGCGGATTCATATCTTTCACGGCTCGCTTGTCGCGATGACGAAGGCTGAGCAAACGGGCTTGTCGAAGACGGAGCGCGTGGCTGCTGGGTTGCCGTGGCGCGAGTGCATGCGACGGCGGATCGGGGGTGGGACCGCCGAGGCGCTCGCCGGGCGCCACGCCACGGTCGTCGCCGTTTCCGAATCGACCGCCGCCGAGATCCACCGTCACTATCGACTCCGGGCGGACGCGATCGTTCCCAATGGGATCGACACCGACCTGTTCTCCCCGATGTCCCGCGAGCAGGCCCGGGCCGAGCTCGGGTTGCCCCTCCACGACAGCTTGGCGCTGTTCGCCGGCCGGCTGAGTCTGAGCAAGGGCGGCGCGATCATGGCGCGTGCCTGCGAGCGCGCCGGGTACCAGTTGATGATCGCCGGGCCGACCAGCGCCGATCACGCGCTGGCCTTGGGCGTGCTGACGCCGGAGTCGCTGGCGGTGGCGTACGCCGCCGCCGACTGTGTCCTGCTGCCCAGCCTGTACGAAGCCTGCAGCTACGTCGCGCTTGAAGCGCTGGCATGCGGCGTGCCGCTCGTGGCGACTCGCGTAGGGTCGATCCCGACGCTGCTGCGGGCAATCCCCGAATACGACGCTTTGTGCGTGAGACACGACGTGCTGGATCTCACCGAGAAACTGACCTATCTGCGCCGCCTCGATACGAGCTCGTTGACGCACCGGGCACGGGGCTGGGTGGTGGAGCACAATAGCTTCACGCGCTATGCGGCCAGATGGAACGCGCTGGTCGATGCCACCGTCGCACCCGATCGGCTGCCGGGAGCGGTCGCATACACTGACTGAATGGAGCCTCGGCAACGATGCCGTCGGTCATAGATCGGTTGCACGACGCCGGTACCGCGTCAGCCGACGCCGTCACGCGCGTCACCGGCGTTCGACCGAGCGGCTACGTCGCCCGGCTGATGGCTGAGGATCTCGCTGCCTATGGGAGGTATCTCACCGACCCCTCCGCACGCCGGGCCGAACGGTCGGACGGCGCTCGCGCGAGTACCACCGAGGAATGCTTCGCCTTCTCACGCTCGTATTTCGGCGTCGGGCCGGTGCAGCACTTCGCGGAGATCAACGGCGTCCTCGAACTCGCCGAGGAGAACGGCACCCGGGTCGTGTGCGAGATCGGGACGCGCGACGCCGGGACGAGCGTGCTGTTCAGCCGCGTGCTCAGGCCTGAGTCGTTGATCGTCATGGATCTGTATGCGAAGAACCGGTGGCGCCTCCGGCACGCTGCACCGAGCGGTCAGGCCGTGCACGTCATCGACGGCGACAGCACGCATCCTCGTACCGTCGCACGGCTGCGGCGTAAGCTTCTGGGCACGCAGATCGATCTCCTGCTGATCGACGGTGATCACGGCTGGGCGGGGGTCAGACACGACTTTCTCAACTACCACGGCTTCGTTCGGGACGGCGGCCTGATCGCCTTTCACGACATCTGTCCCGTGCGGGATCCGACCGTTCTTGCGACGACCGGCGACGTGCCCGCGTTTTGGAAGCTCGTGCGCGAGCTCTATCCGTCATTCGAGTTCATCGAGACGCCTGATCAGCAGGGGCTCGGCATCGGTGTGATCCGGTTTGACCCGACGGTGCCGGTGGCAGCGGTGCTCGAGGCTGTGGCGCCCCCGCCGGACCCGAACGGCCACCGCTGACCGGGACAGCTAACGCCGCAGCGGCGAGCGCCGAAGCTTGGCACGGACGTCGGAGAAGTCCAGAAGTTCGTCGACGATGTCGTAGTGCCCGCGCTGGGCCTCGGGAATATCACCAGACTCGACTCGTCTCACCAGCTCGGGGAGACCGGCATAGAAGGTCTCGCTTCGGTACGCCGGATGCAGCGACCAAAGCCCCGGTTCGGTGCCGAGAAAGTCGATTCGAAACAGTCCTCGCTCCCGCAGCGCGCGGCTGAAGATCTGCTCGGGCATCGCGACGGACGGGTTCCCTTTGATGCGGGCCTTGACCCGGCTGCGCCAGAGCAGCGGAGGCGCGAGCTCAAGCGGGCGTCCTGCCACGCCCAGCTTGCGACGGTCCGTCAGGAAGACGCGGGTACTCATCGTCGGGAACCGGAACATGTGCGAACGCTCGCTTTCAGCCACTGCGTATGGCTGCTCGAACAGCCGACCGTCGGCACGTGGTGGACCCGGAAGGGGCCCAACGAACAGCACGTCTTCCTGGTCACACAGGATCTGAACCGCTTCTGCGACCCAGGTCTGCGCGCCGCCCCCGAACAGCATGTCCGAGTCGATATGAAGCACGAGATCACATCGAGCGTCGTGAAGTCCATAGAGGTACGAGTACAGCGGCCCGCCGCGGCTGTCTTTCATCGGGATCCGATCCACGCCAAAGAATCGCTGACCAACCTGGGCCACAGCATCATCGGCTACGTTGACTGCGCCGACTCGGGCGTGCGGATGGGTGGAAACCAGCTGCGAGAGGAACTCCAGCATGGCGGCCTCGTTCTCGTGCCAGTTCTGGGCAAACCGACCGGAGGTGGGCCGTACCGTGTCAAGCGTGAAGAGAACCTCCGACACTTGGTGCGAGAAGGTTCTCAATTGGTGCGGGAGGAGATGCCGCGCGTGGAGAACGTCGAGCGGGGCGAAGTTGATCTGAAGGGTGACGTCCATTCCGGATCCACGTATTGGGCGCGCTGGCAAGCTAGCACGCTCCTCAGGCCGACCCAGACACGGGCCGACCGGACGCGGGCCCGGCCCGGAACGCGCCGAGCGGCCGCGGGGTGCGCGGCCGCTCGGGAGGTGGTGTGGGGGGTGTTTAGCCTTGGCCGTTGGCGCTGATCCAGTCGCGCAGGACGGTGAAGGCGGGCCGCTGCTGATTGAGCGTTTGGCTGAGGTGTGCTTGGTCGTTGCTGAGCAGTCCGAACCAGCCGCTGCCGTCGTCGTAGGCGGTGTAGAACATGATCGCGGCGAGCCACGGGTATTTGGCGGGGGTGGCGGTGCGTGTGTCTCCGCCGGCGTCGGTGAGGTACTGCCTCACGTCGGCGGCCTGGGTGTAGTACGGAGCCGTGCCGGCGCCCTGGGGGGTATCGGTGGTGCTGCCTTGGGGGACGGCGACGTTGCAGCCGGTGCCGCCGAGGCATTGGCCGACTTCGGTGACGTACCAGGGGGCGTTGCTGCCGGCGTTGGTGGCGATCGTGTGGTAGTCCTGGACCTCGGGCCAGCCGTATCCCTGGCCGGCTGCGCCGCAGCCGGCGTCGGTGGTCATCGGGCCGTAGGGGTGGACGGTCCATCCGTCGATGCCGGCGGCGCCGCTGGACTGGGCAGCGATCACCTTGTTGATCCAGTCGGGGCTGGTGTAGGAGTTCACGCAGGTGCCGAGGCCGTTGCCGATGGCGAGGAGTTTCCAGCTGCCGAGGCCGGCGGCGGCGAGGGCTTGGTGAGCTGCGTTGTACTGGGCGCCGTAGGTCACGGCGTCCTCTTTGGGTCCGCTGGTGCCCCACCAGACTTCGTTGCCGAACTCGATGACGTGCATCTTGTTGAGGGTCGGGTAGGTGGTGGCGAGCGTGTCGAGGCGGTGGGCGAGACTGACGATTTCGCTGGTCATGTTGCTGTCGGCATAGCCTTCGAACAGGACCATCGGTGCGATTCCGTTCTGGAGTGCGATGCACACGTAGTCGGTGCCGGTGCAGGAACCGGTGCCGGATCCGTCGCCGACGTCCTCGCGCGTGTATGTGACTCCCGCGTTGCGGAACAGGGCGGCGTCAGAGTACGGCGCGTAGTTGAAATTCCCGATCGCATTCACACCCACCTTCAGCTTGGAGGTCGGTGCCGGAGCCGGGGTCGTGGTGGTCGTCGTGGTCGTGGTGGTGGTCGTCGTGGTCGTCGGCGCCTGGGTCGTGGTCGTGGAAGTCGGGGTTGTGGTCGTGATCGGCGTTGCGGACGTTGTTCCTGACAGAGGAGCCGATGCCGCGGGCCAGTTGATCGACACTTCGGTCGCCCAGTTCGAGCCATTCACGTTCGTCCGCAGGCCGTACTTGACGAGTTGACCGGGAACCGCCGGCGGGGTGAAGCTCGTGCCGGTCACGACCTGGTAGCTGGTCGTACTGCGGATCGTGGCCAGGACGTAGCTGCTGACGCCGGTCATCGCGTTCCAGCGGAGGGTGGTACCGCTGACGCTGAGCGTCGGCGCCTGCGTTGCGGGCCAGGTGATCTGCACCCCTCGCGCCCACTGCGAGCCCGACACGTTCGTGCGCACAGAGTAGGCGACCGTCTCGCCCGGCACTGGGGACGGGCTGAACGTCGTTCCGTACACGGTCTGGTAGGTCGTGTCGTGCGTCGTCGTGGGGTGACGGACGATGGCGACGACGTAACTGCGGACGAGGCTGATCGCGTTCCAGCTGAGCGTTGTCCCTGACAGTGTGAGTGTCGGGGCCATGAACACGGTCGTGTGGGCAACCCGCCGTGTCCGCTTGTGCTTCACGGTGTGCTTGCGAGCGTGCTTCTTCGCCTTCGCTGCCGAGTGATGCGTCCTCGCCGGACGGGCGTGTGACGGGTGGTGATGGGACACGATCGCCGCTGCGACCGGCACGAACAGCCCGATCACGAGAGCGGCCGCTCCGGCAACGGCGGTCGTTGAGTATGTGCGGCGTGCGCCGCGACGACCGGAGTGGCGCGTCTCAGGCGAGACGGCCTCTGCGGGGGGTGCTGTGCGGCGGGTGAATCGATGAAAGACAAACATTGAGGTCCCTCTGTCTTGCATCAGCACGACCCATGCGGTTAGCTCCACTTCGGTGGCCCGGCTGGCTCAGAGAGCCCCGTGGCTTTGCGAGCCCGCCTCGCGGCGGGGGTGCCTTTATCGGGCGGTGCTGGTGATGTGTTTGCGGCTCGTGGCCGACGTCTCTAGTGGCTTCGGCGTTGCGATCGCTGGTGCTGACCTATCTCCTCAGACGTCGAACGGGTGTCCACGAGACGCTGGGGCGTGCGGCCGGGAGAATCCGGCCGTCGGGAGGTACGTCGCCTCCTCGTCGGCGGGTATCCCGTCGCCAAGGCTTCGGTCACGGCAGTCGAGACGGCCCCCACCGCTCTGCGACGCCCGCCGACGGCCGTGCCGGGGTCAGGCGTGCAACGAGAGCTCACCACGCACAGCGGCCGCGGGGTGCGCGGCCGCTCGGGAGGTGGTGTGGGGGGTGTTTAGCCTTGGCCGTTGGCGCTGATCCAGTCGCGCAGGACGGTGAAGGCGGGCCGCTGCTGATTGAGCGTTTGGCTGAGGTGTGCTTGGTCGTTGCTGAGCAGTCCGAACCAGCCGCTGCCGTCGTCGTAGGCGGTGTAGAACATGATCGCGGCGAGCCACGGGTATTTGGCGGGGGTGGCGGTGCGTGTGTCTCCGCCGGCGTCGGTGAGGTACTGCCTCACGTCGGCGGCCTGGGTGTAGTACGGAGCCGTGCCGGCGCCCTGGGGGGTATCGGTGGTGCTGCCTTGGGGGACGGCGACGTTGCAGCCGGTGCCGCCGAGGCATTGGCCGACTTCGGTGACGTACCAGGGGGCGTTGCTGCCGGCGTTGGTGGCGATCGTGTGGTAGTCCTGGACCTCGGGCCAGCCGTATCCCTGGCCGGCTGCGCCGCAGCCGGCGTCGGTGGTCATCGGGCCGTAGGGGTGGACGGTCCATCCGTCGATGCCGGCGGCGCCGCTGGACTGGGCAGCGATCACCTTGTTGATCCAGTCGGGGCTGGTGTAGGAGTTCACGCAGGTGCCGAGGCCGTTGCCGATGGCGAGGAGTTTCCAGCTGCCGAGGCCGGCGGCGGCGAGGGCTTGGTGAGCTGCGTTGTACTGGGCGCCGTAGGTCACGGCGTCCTCTTTGGGTCCGCTGGTGCCCCACCAGACTTCGTTGCCGAACTCGATGACGTGCATCTTGTTGAGGGTCGGGTAGGTGGTGGCGAGCGTGTCGAGGCGGTGGGCGAGACTGACGATTTCGCTGGTCATGTTGCTGTCGGCATAGCCTTCGAACAGGACCATCGGTGCGATTCCGTTCTGGAGTGCGATGCACACGTAGTCGGTGCCGGTGCAGGAACCGGTGCCGGATCCGTCGCCGACGTCCTCGCGCGTGTATGTGACTCCCGCGTTGCGGAACAGGGCGGCGTCAGAGTACGGCGCGTAGTTGAAATTCCCGATCGCATTCACACCCACCTTCAGCGGCTCGGCGCGTGGACCGGCGGCGCCGCCGTCAACCCGCTTTGCCGTGGGCGGCGGGACCGGCCTGCGTGCGAGTGCTCGCCGGTATCTGATCGATACCGCGTTCGTCCAATGGGACCGCGGGACGTTCGGCCGCACCCGGTATGTGACGGTCCTCCCGGGAATCGGTCGCGGCGCAATCCGCGTACCGTGAACGCGGCGGTAGCTGACGCGGGCGCCGTGGCGCTTGGTTGAAAGCACGTAGCTGGGAACACCGGCGATCCTCGTCCAGCGCAGGGTGCGTCCGTGCGCCGACAGCCTCACGCGCGCGTGAGACATGGCGTATACGCGGGCGTGCGCCGCGGCCTTGCTCGAGGTCGATGTCCGTGTCGCGGCGGTCGCGCCCGGCACGGCTGACCCGCCACAGCACACGAGCCCAAGGGCCAGAACAGCGAGTGCGCGGAGGTTCCGTACCCGTCCGGGGGCGCGCGGTGGTGCTGGCGGCGACGCGGTCCGGCCGCGCAGGCGATGACGATCCACGATGAACCTCCACTTGTGAGCCTCATCGCGCGGTGATTGGTCCTCGGACTGCGGCGGCCGAGTCGGCCGCCGGTCAATCCCGAGCCCCGGTCGCGCGCTGTGCGCCTACCGCTTCGTCTGGCTCTCGACTGTGGCGTGCTTCGAGGTCGTTATCGCGCCGCGGGCGGGGGGAGGTGACCGTCCACGGCCGGCGTGGACAAATGATCGACCCGGCGCTCGCCCGCCGGGGCGTGCTACGGAGCGGCAGCCCGTGGCAAGCCGAGAGCCGCGTCGTGCAGAACCCACCACGCCGGCTTGCGGGAAAGGTCCGGACGCAGCAGGCCGAACCACGCCTCGCGGTTCTCGGGTGGGTTCGGCCCGATGTCTCGCAGCCCGAACACGAACACCGCTCTCACGTACGCTCGCCAGGTCGTGCTCGCGGATCTCAGGAACGTCTCCAGGTACGACGCTTGTTCGGCATCTGTGACGCACAGGTAGGTCCCCGCGCAGGTCGTCCACCCGATCTCGGTCACCCACAGAGGCTTGTTTCCGTCTCCCCGCGCGACGAGCTCCTCGTGTGCCTGCTCCAGGCGTCCCGGTTGACCGTCGGTGTTGCCCGCCGGTGTGTAGATCGCCGGATCACCGCCGTAGGGATGGATCGCCAGCGCGTCGAAGTAGCTCCCGAGCTTCGGCACGCCCGCGTACATGCCCGCGATCCAATCCGCGCGCGCTCCGGCAAGCGTCTGGTAGAAGGTGTCTCCCTCGATCAGGAAGCGCGCGGCGGGCGTCACGGCGCGTCCCGCGGTTGCCGCCGCTGCCACGAGGCGGGCATACAGCCCGGGGTCGCGGTTGCATGTTGCGTTCCACGGTTCGTTCCAGAGCTCGTACCAGACGAGCGGATGCTGCGGGAGCTCTGGATTGGCTCGCCAGAATTCGCCGCCCGGGCCATAGCGTCCCACCACGGCGGCGGTGAACGACGCGTACGGGCCGGTCTCGGATGGCAGGCATGTCGGCTCGGGGGCCGCCCATCTGGGGGCCTCGCCGAGGACCGGTAGGACCGCCAACCCGGCGCTGGCGGCGGCGCGGACAACGCCGTCGTAGTCGGACCAGTCGTAGACGTTCGGGTGCGGCTCGGACCGGCTCCAGCTGAGGTCCTCGCGGACGGCTTGGATCCCGGTGTCCGCCGCCAGCCGCGTCTCCTCACACCGCCCGGGACCGTGGTACAACCGAATGCCGGCGCTCACGCCGAGCAGGAGCGATTCCGATGGCCGCTTCGTCGAGCGGGGTCGCAGACGCCGGAGCGTGCAGCTGCGGGCCGACCGGTCAAAGCGAGCGTTGCCGAGGGCGGCTGCCTTGACGGCGCTCGGACCACTGGAGCCGTGAGCGACGATGACACCGGTGAGCCCTGCGAGCGCGACGCACAGCGCGAGGGCGATCCAGCGGCGCATCCCCGTCTGCGTCAGGTGGCGGCGTGCAGACCGACCGTGAGCAGACCGACCGTGAGCAGACCGAGCGTGAGCGCCACCGTGCATGCCTGCGCCCTCATGCTACTCCGCGGACATCGGCGCTTCCTGACTGCGCGACGTTCCCGCCGGTGCGCTACGCCTCACCGTGCGCCGCGATCCACCGTTTCAGCGCTTTGAATGCCGGACGGGCGTTGACCGGCCCGCGCGGGGCGCAGACGCCGGCCGCGTCCTCGGTCAGGAGTCCCCAGCCGCCGGAGCGGTCGTCGCAACTCGTGTACCAATCGAAGAACGCCACGTAGCGATACTTCGAGGCGTCATTGAGGTAACGCGTCAACGCCGCTGCCTGTGCCGCCCGATCAACGATCTGAGGGCACGACTGCCCGGCGGTCACGCACTTGCCCACCTCCGTGATGTACCACGGGGCATTACTGCCGTTGTGCACTGCGATCCGGTGCCAGTCTCGGACGTCGGGCCAACCGTATCCGTGCGGCCCTCGACAATCGGGCGAACTGTCCGTGTTCAACGGGCCGTATGGGTGAACGGTCCAGCCGTCCACCTCGCGTGCTCCACCTGGGAGCAAGTGGATGAGATCGTGGATCCAACTTTCTGCGTGGTCGTACCCACAAATCGCGGTCCCAACGGCGAGCAGCCGCCATGAGGACAGTCCGCTCGCGGCCAGCGCGCGGTGGGCCGCCTCGTATTGCGCGGCGTAGGTCGTGACACTCTCGCCGACGTATACCTCGTTGCCGAATTCGATGGCGCGGAGCTTGTTCATCCGCGGGTACCTGGCGGCGAGTGCCTGCAGCCGGCGTGCGATTGACGTGATGTTGGACGCTGCCTGTGAGGGCGAGACACCGACCAGGCCACCGGTGCCGGCCTGGGCGTTGTAGAGCACGAGCGGGGTTATCCCATGCCGAAGCGCCTGCTGCACCTCACCCAGGTTGCCGTTCCCGACGTCAAGACGCTCGTATCGCACTCCGACGCGGCGAAAGATCCCGTCAACACCCCAGCCGGTCGTGTTCGCGACTCCGACCTTGAGTCTCGGCGCCGCCCTCCTCCGGTGAGGTGTGCTACGGCGACGGCGTGCCCGCGCTGGTTGCTTCTTCGGTGCCGGCGATGCGTGGCGAACCGCATGCAGTCGCATTGGACGTTTTTTCAGAGCAACGGCTGCGGGTAGACCAACCGCAATGACAGCGATTATCACTGCGATGCCCACGATGACGGCCGTACGCGCAGCGCTGCTCGACCGGAACACGCAGAAGCCCTCCGTAAGGGGTGAATTCGGTTTCTGCCTATGCCTGCGGGGTTAGCTGACGGGCTCGCGCTTGACATCGAGCGCTTCCCGCGGATCACCGCGAGATTCGCCCCAACGGATTGGGTTCCCCGCTCCCCGGCTTTGGCGGTCCCGGAGATTCGGCGGGCGGAAACCTAGCATACGGTCTGACTGGAAGCCGCCGGTTCCCTGTCGCTTTATACATTTCGTGTGGGTTTTCACCCACGAATCCGTGAGATCGATCACCGACTCGGCCGGGCTGCAACCTCCCTTGCGGGGCGCCGCTTCAGCCGGAGATGTGACGCAGTCGGTGACTGCGGCGGCGCGGCTAAATCGCCGCCGCGCCCACCGGTTTCCGGGCCGAGCCCCAGACGAGCGCGAGGAACATGGCGACGAGCGAGATGTCGAAGAACAGGTAATCGAACAGACCCTGTGCCATGAACCCCGCCAGCGCCGCAGCGCAGGCGACGTTCCGAAGTCCGCGCACGGGTCCGGCTCTGATGGCTGAGACGAGCGCTCCCGCGAACATCAGGAGAAAGCCCGCCAGACCTACCCAACCCGCGTCGAGCCCGACCTGGATGAACAGGTCGTGGCTGTGGTAGAAGATCTGGTTGGCGCCCCGCGTCGGATGGTTCGCCAGGTAGAAGCGGAAATTGTTGTATCCGATGCCGAGCGGCTTCTTCTCGAGCGCGTGCTTGCCGAGATTCTGGAGCGCGAAGCGTTGGACGTCCTCGGTCTGCGAGCCGACCGGCGACGAGAAGCGGTTGATGATGCGGACCCGGGTCTGAGAGGGAGTCGCGATGGCCCCGGCGACCCCGAGCAGCGCGAGTATCGCCACCACCCGGAGGGTGAGATGCGCACGCCGCAGGTTCAAAATGAGAAGCGTCGCCCAGCCTGCCCCGAGCGACAACAGCGCCCCTCGAGACGCCGAGATCGCCAGGCCGAGCAGCAGGAACACGATGGCAGCCGCGTAGGCGACGGAACGCACGCGCTCCAGTCGGACACGCGCCGTGAGCAGCTCTCCGGTCGCCAGCACGGTGGCCAGAGCGACATAACCGCCGTAGTTCGTGTAGTAGGAGAAGAACGACTGGATGTTCCCGGCCTGGTAGGGCGGTCCGACGATCGCGTAGATCCCGGCCTTCTGCAGCAAGCCGAAGAAGACGACGATCAGTGCGGAACAGGTGACGATGTCGACGAGCCGCCTTCCGGCCTCCGGGTGGTCGTACAACAGGCTGAACGCCTCGAAGAGCAGGAGGAGAACGGCAAGCCAGCGCGTGGCGCCCCAAAGGGCGGACGCCTTGTCATGAGCCTGGAGCACGGATAGCACGCTTCCGCCGACAAGCCCGGCTCCCGCGATGAACGCCCATGCTGGGATCCTCCGCGCCTCGATCCGCCACGCGAGGACCACGGCAACGCCGAAGATGAGCGCCTCGTCCGTTCCGACACCGTAGACGTGGTACTCGAACGGAAGCAGCGCGACCACGAGGCCGAGGGCAAAGATCGGGCGCAGTGCGGCGACGACAACCGTGATCAGCGCGATGAGTGCCAGCCCCGCCTTGAGCTGGTGCTGGGGAGTGCCCAGCTTGTAGAGGACCATCGCCAGCAACGCTGCGAGCAATCCGGAACCCAGCGCGACCACGGGAACGGAATTGAGCCTGTTCCGGCCGAGGACGGCTCGGACCCGCGCTTTCGGCGCCAGCGGCATGATCGGCGAGTCTAGGCTACCGATCGGGCACCGCTGGGCGCTGGGCCCCGGCGGAGCGCGGCGGTCGGGAGCGCTCGCACGCGTCCACGGTCGCTTGTATCTCCCCCAATCGCCGCTCCCACGAGTGGGCGGAGGCCGCGCGCGAACGCTCGAGGGCTCGATCACGGTCGGCGTTCGCCAGCGCCTCATCGAGCAGGGCAGCGATACCGGCGGCGTCGGCCGCCCTCTCGATCTCGGGAACCTCCCGGAGCGACGGTAGATCGGTCGCAACGACGGGCAGCCCGGCCGACAGGTACTCGTAGACCTTCATCGGGAACACGCTGTCCGTCAGCTGATTGCGCGCGTACGGGATCAGGCCGGCATCGGCGCCGCGGAGCACGGTGGGCAGCTCGTCGTACGGTCGAGCGCCGAGGAGGTGGATGTTCGACTCCGCCGCCAGCGCTGACACGTCCGTTCGCGGGTCCCCGGCACCGACGGGTCCAACGAGCGCAAACGACCAGGTTGGCCGGAGACGTGCGAGCTCTCTCAGAAGCGCGACGTCGAGCTTGGTGGCGACGATTGCGCCCGTGAAGACGATTCGCGGGCGGGGAAGCCGCTCGAGCGCGGGGTCGATCGGTCCAGGGTCCAGGGCGCGGGCGAAGGCGGCGGTGTCCGCGACGTTCGGCGTGTCCACGACGTTGGCGGCGATCGAACGAAGCCGATCGCCAAGTAGCGGTGCGCTCACAAACACGACGTCGGCGGCAGCGGCGAAGCGCTTCTCGGCAGCACGGAAGCTTGCGCCATCGATCCCCGCTTGCGCCGCGATGTCGTCGACACAGTGATAGACGACCAGCGACGGTCGCAACACGTCAAGCAGAACCTCCGCCTGCGGGACATAGGCCCACATGATCGGACGCTCAAAACCGAGGCGCTTGACCGTGCGCCGCATCAGCCGCTTGAGCAATCGCGCGTTCAGGGCGCGCACGGCTGCCAGGCGATGCACGGGAATCACGAGGGGAGAAACCACATACACGCCATCCCGTTGGCGCGGTCCGGAGACCCCGCGGTGCAGGCGGCGGACGATGCGCTTGACATCCCGACCAGCAAGCTGCGGCTGCCGTAGGCCGAGCGACTCGACGAAGATCACCCGGTTGTCCCTGGCGAGACGCGACATCAAGTGCTGCTGGTTCGTCCACAGCTCGGCGTCCCAGTCCGCGAAGCCGACGCACACGATGTCTCGGTTGCACAGCCGGCCTGGTTCGGCGCCCGGCCGGGCTTCAGGTTGTGCCTCCACCGACCGTATGATCCCAACAAGCGAGGGCGCAGCGCCTTTTCGGCAAACGGCGGGTGATCTCACCGCATCGGTGACGAGCGTGGACGCCGGTGATCGGTTCGCGGTCAGCCGTCTCCGTGACCGACTCGGCCTCAGTTGCCCGTCGGATCTGCCGATTCTACGGTCGTGACGTCTATCCCCTTCTCGGTCGCGACCTTCCGTCCAAACGGGTGGATCCGGGGCTCCGCGCGTCGCGTCTGATGGGAATGGTCCTCAGCGTCGCCGGCAGAGGGCGTGCGTCCGCGACGCGCTCTCGGGTCGGATTAGCCAGCCGTGAGGGGTCGGAGCCGACCAGGCGAACGGCTAGCATTCACACGACCATGTACTGGCATCGCTGGGTCTCCGCCGCCGAAAGGACGGTCTGTGCGCAATGAGCCCCGGCTCGTGGGAGGATCGGGCAGAGGATAGCTCAGGGCTCATCCGGGCGCTCACGGTGCTGCGCGAGCGCTGGTGGGTCGTGCTGATCGCGACGATCGTCTGCGTTGGCGTCGCGACCGGTTTGACTCTGCGAGAGACGAAGCAGTACACGGCCACCGCACGGCTGCACTTCGGCACCAATCCGTTGATTACGGAGGTCGGTGGCTCGGCACCCGCTACGTCGGCCGATCCACAGGCCGATCAGGCGACGAACATCCTGCTCGTGACGACCACCGATGTGGCAGACGCCGTCAAGAAGAGCCTTGGCCTGCAGATGTCGGCGGCTGATCTGCTGAGCCAGGTCACTGCCACGAATGACCAGTCCAGCAACATCGTCGCTGTGTCGGCGACCGATCCAAGCCCCACTCGGGCGGCACGCATCGCCAACGCGTTCGTGATCCAGTATGTGGCGACGAGCAAGGACGCCAACGTCCGGCAGGTGCGGAACAGCGAGCAGGTCATCACGGCGCAGCTTCAATCGCTGCCCCAGACTCCGGCAAACGCAAATCAGCGGGCGAGTCTCCAGAGCTCGCTTCAGCGGCTGCAGCTGCTGGAGGCGGTCCAGACCGGAGATGCCGACATCGTCGATATGGCGAGTGTGCCGACGAGTCCCAGTTCCCCGAATCTCAAGGTGAACCTCCTTGTCGCCCTCATCTTCGGGCTTGGCTTGGGGATCGGACTCGCGTTCCTGCTCAACCTGCTCGACCGCAGGTTGAAGACGGTCGACGATTTCGAGGAGCTCTACGGAATGCCGAGCCTCGCGATGATTCCGTCGCTCCACGGTCGCGACCTGGGTCTTTTCGATCCCCGTACGGTCGAGCAGTTCCTCATTCTGCGCACCTCGCTGTCGCTGCTCGCACCAGCCCGTGAGGTCCGCGTGGTGCTGGTCACGAGCGCCGTGCCCGGCGAAGGCAAAACGACCGTCGCGATCGGGCTGGCGAGGGCGGCGGCCTCCTCCGGTCAGAACGTCGTCCTGATCGAGACGGACTTCAAGCGTCCCGTCCTCGCCGAACGGCTTGGCCTCGTCGAGCACTCGGCGGGTCTCTCGGCGACGCTGATCGCGGGAACCGATCCGCAGTTGGCGATGCGGCCGGTGGTCAGCGACTTTCCGAACCTTCACGTCATAACGAGTGGACGGCAGCCGCCGAATTCCGCCGCGCTGCTGCGCAGTGTCGAAATGGCGAACCTGCTTGATCGCCTGTCCGAGTACGCCGATCTCATCGTGCTTGACGCCCCGCCGCTGCTCCCGGTGGCCGATGCACAGGCACTACTGACGCTGCCGCAGGTCGACAGCTGCCTGATCGTGGGACGCATGAACTTCACCAAACGCGACGAGACCAGATACGCCCGGCGGCGACTTGATCGGATCAAGCTCAGCGGCTTGGGGCTCGTCGTGAACGACGTTCGCCAGCTTGCCGGCGGTGATGACTATTACGGTCCGCTCCCTCCTGATGAATCAGCGCCGAACGGGACGACGCCGCAGCGCAAGGTACCTCTGCCGGGACGGCGAACCGGTCCCGCGGCGTAGCCCGGCTGCTCCGGCACACAGGGGCGGCTGCGCGGCTTGGGGCGTTTCGCCCGGCAGATCGGCCGGACCCGTGACCGATACACTCGCCTCTCTCACGCGCGCGGATGGGCCGGTGCGCACTCAAAACCGATTTCGTGGAAGGAGGCGAACGCGATGCGTGCAGTCGACGCACTGATGGAATGCTTGAAGGCAGAAGGTGTCGACGTCGTATTCGGCCTCCCCGGTGGCGCGAACCTGCCCACGTACGACGCTTTCTACGATGCCGGCATCCGGCACATCCTCGTTCGCCATGAGGCGGGCGGCGGTCATGCGGCCGAGGGATACGCGAAGGCCACCGGCAAGGTCGGTGTGTCGCTCGGCACGAGCGGACCCGGGGCGACGAACCTCGTGACCCCGATCTGCGACGCGATGATGGACTCCGTCCCGGTCGTGTTCCTCACCGGACAGGTGCGGACCGAACTGCTCGGGACCGACGGCTTCCAGGAGGCGGACACGATCGGTATCACCATGCCGATCGTCAAGCACAGCTTCATGATCCAGCATCCGCTCGAGCTCCCGCGCACGATCCACGAGGCGTTTCACATCGCGCGCACGGGCCGGCCGGGACCGGTCGTCGTCGACATTCCCCAGGACCTGAGCCGCGCCGACATCCCATACACCCGGGTCACCGACGTCCATCTCCCCGGCTATCAGCCGACGACCGAGGGGAACCAGAAGCAGATCCGGTTCGCTGCCAAGGCGCTCGCCAACGCGCGGCGGCCCGTCATCTATGCGGGCGGCGGCGTGGTCAGCGCGGACGCCGGTCCTCAGCTCATCGACCTCGCGACCGCGGACAAGTTCCCGGTCACCTGCACGGTGATGGGGCTCGGCGGGTTTCCTGCGCCGCACGAGCAGTGGCTCGGGATGCTCGGAATGCACGGCACGCGTGCCGCCAACTACGCGATGGACGAGGCCGACCTCATCATCGCGATCGGCGCCCGCTTCGATGACCGGATCACCGGCAAGCTCTCGGAGTTCGCGCCGCGGGCAAAGTTCATCCACATCGACATCGACCCGGCCGAGATCTCGAAGAACGTCCCGGCTCACATCCCGATCGTCGGTGACGCGAAGAACGTCCTTCCCCGCCTTACCGCGGAATACCGCGCGCTCGGCCCCGATCCGGCTCGGCTCGAGGAATGGTGGTCGCGGATCCGGGGCTGGCGGGAGCGCCACCCGCTCGCCTACGAGGACTCGAAGGACGCGGAGATCAAGCCGCAGTACATGGTGCAGGCGCTATACGAGGCCACCGGCGGCGACGCGATCGTCACCAGTGACGTCGGCCAGCACCAGATGTGGACGGCGCAGTACTTCCATTTCAGCGGCCCGCGGCGGTGGATCAACTCCGGTGGCCTCGGGACGATGGGCTTCGGTCTGCCCGCGGCCATGGGGGCCAAGGTCGGCTGTCCCGACGAGACGGTCGTCTGCATCGCCGGTGATGGATCGGTGCAGATGAACGTTCAGGAGCTGGCGACCTGTGCCCAGGAGGACATCCCGATCAAGGTGTTCATCATGAACAACGGCTACCTGGGCATGGTCCGCCAGTGGCAGGAGCTGTTCTGGGACAAGCGCTACAGCCACGTCGACATGGGCCAGTGGCCCGACTTCGTCAAGCTCGCCGAGGCCTACGGCGCCACCGGCATGCGCTTCGAGGACAAGACGACGCTCGTGGACGACATCAAGGACGCGCTCGCCACCGACGGTCCCGTGCTCGTCGACGTGCGCGTCACGCGTGAGGAGAACACGTTCCCGATGATCCCCGCCGGACAGCCGGCGCGGAACATGGTGGGGTGAGCCATGGGTGAGCCAGCAACCAAGGAAGTCCTCTCGCTCGATGAGCTGGAGGCCGTCGCCGGGCAGCGGACCGGCCGCAAGCACATCCTCTCGATCCTCGTCGAGAACAAGCCGGGTGTCCTGACCAGAATCTCCGGTTTGTTTGCGCGGCGGGGCTTCAACATCGACACGCTCGCGGTCGGGCCGACCGATGACGAATCGGTGTCCCGGATCACGCTGACCCTCGACGGTGCCGTGCATCCGATCGATCAGGTCACCAAGCAGCTCCACAAGCTCGTCAACGTCCTGAAGATCCGGGACCTCGAGCCACGGGAGACGCTCTCCCGGGAACTCGCGCTGTTCAAGATCTCTGCCGACGGCGTCAGCCGGGCGGAGGTCATGCAGATCTGCGAGATCTTCCGAGCCAAGATCGTCGACGTCACGAAGCGCTCGGTCGTGATCGAGGTCACCGGCACCTACGACAAGGTCGAGGCGTTCGAGCGACTCGTACGTCCGTTTGGGCTGATTGAGATGGCCCGGACCGGCGAGATCGCGATCTCTCGGGGCCGCGGCGAGACGTAAGCCGCCGGCCCGGCTCAGGCCGCGCGCTGCGCGAGCGTCCGCTCGATGCAGCGCGTGACCTCGGCTGCCTGCCCGGCGCTGAGAAACGGGTTCATCGGGATCGCCAGATGCGTCGAGGCGAGCGCGTCGGTCATCGGCAGCTCGGCGCCGGCCGCGTACGGGGCCATCGCCGGATGCCGGTGGATCGGACGCGCGTAGTACGCCCGGTTGCCGATGTCCGCGGCGGTCAGCCCGGCGGAGACGGTCGCGACGTGGTCGGTGCGGATGACGTAGAGATGCCACGCCGCGCTCGCTCCGGGCGTCGGCGTGGGCAGTGAGACGAGTTCGCCCAGGCCGGCCCGCTCGTAGTGCGCGGCGGCGGTGCACCGGCCGCGGGCCCAGGCATCGAGCTCGGGGAGTTGAACACGCAGGAACGCCGCCTGGATTTCGTCGAGCCGGGAGTTGTAGCCGATCGTCTCCCACGTCTGCTGGTCTCGCGACCCGTGGAAGCGCAGCATCCGGGCGTACTCTGCGATCTCCGCCCGGGAGGTCGCGATCGCACCGCCGTCGCCGAGGCACCCGAGGTTCTTCGACGGGAAGAAGCTGAACGTCGCCGCGGTGCCGAGCGCCCCGGGGCGCCCGTCCGGCCCGGTCGAGCCCGCCGCCTGGGCGGTGTCCTCGAGCACCGGGATCCCGAGCGCCTCGATCTCACGCACCGGAGCGACGTTGCCGAACAGGTGGACGGCGATGACGGCCTTCGTCGCCGGGGTGAGGGCGGCGTGGACGGTTTCCGGCGTGACCATCATCGTCTCGGGGTCGATGTCGCAGAACACGGGCCGGGCTCCAACCGGCGGGATCGCCTCCGCCGATGCGTAGAACGTGAACGCCGGCACGACCACGTCGTCGCCGGGTCCAACGCCCATGGCGCGCAGGGCGATCGTCAGGGCGTCGGTGCCGTTGGCGACGCCGACGACGTGATCGACACCCAGATACTCGGCGAACTCCCGCTCGAAGGCGGCGACCTCCGGGCCGAGGATGAAGCGGCCCTCGTCGACGGTCTGCGTCGCGGCGCGAACGAGGCGATCCCGCAGGCGCTGGCGCGGCGTGTCGATGTCGAAGAGGGGAATGGCCATGGTCGCGGGCGCGGCGAGCGGACGGCGACCGGCTTGGGGTCGCTCGCTCAGCTAGCCTGTCGCGGCCGATGGTACTTTCCGGCTCACCTGAACGGCTGCGCGGCGCCGTCATCGGTCTCGGGATGATCGGTCGCCACCACGCCCGGTTGCTGCAGGGCTCCGACCGGGTCGCGTTTGCCGGAGCCGTCGACCCGGGCGGCGACCGCTATCGGGCGGTGCATGCGCCGGAGCTCGTGTTCGACGGTGTCGAGCAGCTCCTCGCCCGTGGAGCACTCGACTTCGCGATCGTCGCTGTCCCCACCGAGGCTCACGTGGCCGTCGCCGAGCAACTCGCCGCCGCCGGCGCGGCGATGCTGATCGAGAAACCGCTGGCGGCGACGATCGACGCGGCGCAGCGCATCGTCGAGGTGTGCAACGCAGCCGGCGTTGCCGGATGCGTCGGCCACGTCGAGCGCTTCAACCCGGCGTTGCAGGAGCTGCGACGCCGGCTGCTCGACGGTCAGATCGGCCGGCTGTTCACGGTGTCAACCATCCGCAGCGGTCCGTTTCCGGCCCGGGTCCAGGACGTCGGCGTCGTCAAGGACCTCGCCACCCATGACATCGACCTCGTCAGCTGGCTGTCCGATTCGCAGATTGCGACCGTCGCCGCCCAGACGCAGTTTCTCAGCGGCCGCGAACACGAGGACCTCGTGCTGGCGGTGGGCGCGCTCGACTCGGGCGCCGCGTTCAGCATCGTCGTCGATTGGGTCTCACCGACGAAGGTCAGGCGCACCCGTGTGCTCGGAGAACGCGGGATGCTGGAGGCGGACACGCTGACCGGCGATCTGTACTTCTACGAGAACGCCGAGGTGCGAATCGTGTGGCCGGCGACCCAGCAGTTCCGCGGCGTCAGCGAGGGCAATGTGACGCGGTACGCGCTCGCCCGCGACGAGCCGCTGCGCCTCGAGCACGAGGCGTTCCTCAACCTGATCGAGGGACGCCGGGACGCCGGGGTCGTCACGCTCGAGGCGGGCGTCGAGGTCGTGCGGGCCGCTGAGGCAGTGCTCCAGAGTGCCCGCACCGGCGAGACCGTCACGGCCGTCGGCCCGCTCGAGAGCTGATGCGCGCGGTTGTCGTCGCCCTCGGCAAGATCGGGCTTCCGATCGCGGCCAAGATCGCGCTCGCCGGTCATGACGTGACCGGCTGCGACGTCGATCCGCGAGTCGTCGAGCTCGTGGCGGCCGCCGAGGAACCGTTTCCCGGCGAGGCCGGCCTCGCCGCCGCACTCGCCGAGGTTGTCCCCGCCGGGCGTCTGCGCGTGAGCTCCGACACGGCCGCGGCGGTGGCCGAAAGGCCTGACCTGGTGATCGCGGTGCCGCCGCTCGTCGTCGACGCCGCGGCCCGGCCGGACTTCTCGGTGCTCGACGCCGTGCTGGCCGACATCGGCCGGGGCCTGCAGGCCGGAACTGTCGTCAGCGTCGAGACGACGCTGCCGGTCGGGACGACGCGCGCGCGCGTCGCGCCCGCCCTGGCCGCCGTCTCCGGCCTGCGCCCCGAGCACGACTTCGTCGCCGTCCATAGCCCCGAGCGGGTGTACTCGGGTCGCATCTTCCAGGACCTCGACACCTACCCGAAGCTCGTCGGAGGCCTGTCCGCGGAGGGCGAGCGGCGTGGCGTCGAGCTGTACCGGTCCTTCCTCAGCGCCGAGGTGCGATCGATGGGCTCAGCCGAGGCGGCCGAGCTCACGAAGCTCGCGGAAACGACGTATCGGGACGTCAACATTGCGCTCGCGAACGAGTTCGCGCGGTTCGCCGACCGTGCCGGAATCGACATCAACCGTGTCATCGACGCGGCGAACTCGCAGCCGTTCTCGCACATCCACCGGCCGGGCATCGGCGTCGGCGGCCACTGCATCCCGGTCTACCCGCGCTTCTACCTCGCCGGCGACCCCGCGGCGCGGATCCCGCCGGCCGCCCGGGCGATCAACGACGCGATGCCGGCCTACGCGGTCGAGTTGCTCGCGCGCGGGCTCGGCCGGCCGCTGCCGGGCGCGCGGGTGCTCATCCTGGGGGTCAGCTACCGCGGCGACGTCAAAGAGACCGCATTCTCAAGCGCCTTCGGCGTACGTGACGAGCTCGTCCGCCACGGGGCGGTGGCGCTCGCCGCCGATCCGCTGTTCTCGGGCGATGAGCTCCGCGCCCACGGGTTCGAGCCGTGGGACGGCACGCCTGTGGATGCCGCCGTCATCCAGGCTGACCATGCCCGCTACACGACGCTGACGCCGGCCGAGGTACCGGGCGCCGAGGTCGTCATCGATGGCCGGGGCGTGCTCGACGCCGCCGCGTGGGAGCAGGCCGGGGTGCGGGTGCGTCGGATCGGTGCCGGGTCGATCTGAGCAGCCAGGCTCAGGTCCGCATCAGGCGAGCCCCGCCCGCTGGACGAGCTCCTCGGCGATCGCAAACGAGGAGGTCGCGGCGGGGGAGGGAGCGTTGCGGACCCACATCACCGGGCCGTCGCTCAGCAGCCGGAAGTCGTCGACCAGCGAACCATCCCGGTCGATCGCCTGTGCCCGCACCCCGGCCGGGGCTCGGATCGCATCGGAGGCCTGGAGCGCCGGCACGTAGCGTTGCGCCTCACGCACGAAGGCACGCTTGGAGAGCGTGCGGTACATCTCGGCAGCTCCGACGCGCCAGTATCGCTTGAACAGACGCATCGCGCCGGGCCAGGCCACGGCGTTCCAGATGTCGCGGGCGACGAACTGGTTGCGGTGATAGCCCTCCCGGGCGGTCGCCAGGATCGCGTTCGGGCCGATCAGGACGGCACCGTCGATGGTGCGGGTCAGGTGGATGCCGAGGAACGGGAACCGAGGGTCGGGCACCGGGTAGATGAGCCCGCGGACGAGGTCGCGACGGTGCTCACGCAGCGTCCAGTACTCGCCGCGAAACGGCATGATCCGGGGCTCTCGTGGCTGCCCGGACGACCGGGCGAGACCGTCGACGTTCAGGCCGGCGCAGACGATCGCACGGTCGGCGTGGACGATCTCGCCCGTCGCCAGCTCAATCGTGGCGTCGTTGGCGGCCCCGCGCACTCGGGCGACAGGCGCGCTCGTGCGGATCGTCGCTCCACTGTCCCGGGCGTCCTGGGCATAGGCCTCGGCCACGCGGCCGAAGTCGACGACGGCCGTGCGCGGGGAGTGGAGCGCCGCGATCCCGGTCGCCGCGGGCTCGATCGCCCGGATCTCGCGGCCGTCAACCCGCCGCAGTTCCGGCACGCCGTTCGTCAGGGCGCGCTGCTCGAGCGCCTCGAAGCGCTCCATTTCGCGCTCGTCGGTCGCGATCACGAGCTTGCCGCACTCGTCATAGGGGATGCCCCGCTCGAAGCAGTACTCGCGCAGCAGGGTCATGCCGTGCGCGCACAGCCGCGCCTTCAGCGACCCCGGTGCGTAGTAGAGGCCGGCGTGCACGACGCCTGAGTTGTGCGACGTCTGATGCTGCCCGAGAGCGGCCTCCTTCTCGAGGACCGTCACCTCGGCACCGGGAACCTCCCGCGCGATCAACCGGGCCGTGGCCAACCCGACGATCCCGCCACCGACGACCGCGACGCGCATGCCTCGTACCCTACGACGCGTATGCCGGGAGTGCGCTCAGCCCCGCATCCGCAGGACTTCGGCGATCGTCATCGCGACGATGCGGACGTCGAGTCCGAGCGACCAGTTCTGGATGTACCAGTTGTCCCACTCGACGCGGTCCGCGATCGATGTCTGACCACGGAGCCCGTGCACCTGCGCCCAGCCGGTGATGCCCGACTTGACGCGGTGGCGATCCTCGTAGCGTTCGACCTCGGTCGAGAACCGCTCGACGAACTCGGGCCGCTCCGGACGGGGGCCGACGAGGCTCATGTCACCGCGCAGGACGTTGATGAACTGCGGCAGTTCGTCGAGCGAGAGGTTGCGCAGGTACCGGCCGACCGTCGTCCGGCGATCCGCGCCCTCGACGCCGCCCGGCGCGCACCCATCAGCCAGGTGGAATCGGGCGGCGCGGCCGACCTCGCGCATCGTGCGGAACTTGAGCACCTCGAACTCGTGGCCGTCGCGTCCAATCCGGCGCTGGCGGAAGAGGATCGGCCCTGACGACGTCACCCGGATCGCGATCGCGATCGCGATCAGCAGCGGCGCGAGTGCGAACAGGGCGAGGGCCGCGAACGAGCGGTCGATCGCGTGCTTGACGGCGAACTGCCAGCCGCGCGGGTCGGTCGGCCGCAGCGTGACGAGCGGGAGCCCGCCGATGTGGTCGAGGGTCGAGCGCTCGTTGATCGACTCGTAGAGGCGCGGCACGAGCGCGACCTCGACGCCGAGGCGCTGACACTCGTGGACCGTGTCGACGAGAACGTGGTCGGGCTCGGAGGAGAACGCGAGGATGACCTGACGCGCGTCGGTCTGTTCGACTGCGCGAGCGAGATCGAGCGGGCCGCCGAGCACCGGCACGAACTCGCCGTCGGAGCCGTCCTGACGCGGCAGCGGGTTCGAATCCAGGAAGCCGACCGGGCGCAGCCCGTAGCGTGGCTCGCCGAGGAGCCGCTTGACGAGGTGCTCGCCGACGACGCCGGCGCCGACGATCAGGGTCGGCGTCGCAAACGCCTCGGCCCGGACGGCTTGGCGGCGGACCGAAAGCAGCACCGTCCGAGCCGCTCCGAGATACACGGTGGAGAACAGCCACAGCCGGACAGCGATGCCGAGCGGACGGTCCATGCCAAGGATCGAGCCGGTGGCGATCGTCAGCATCGCGGCAAGCGAGACGACGCCGAGGACATGAGTCGCCGTATCCAGAAGTGAGGCGTACATGCGCTCGTCGGGGCTCCGCCGCGCGTAGAGAATGCCGATGACGAGCAGCGGGAAGATGGCGGCGAGAATGTGGTTCTCGTTGAGGCTTCGCACCTGGCCGTCGGCGAACAGCGCGGCGCTCGAGGCGAGGTAGAGGACGACGACGTCGACGAGGAAGCGCATGCGACCCCACGCCCGCGCGCTGAGCATCCGGCCGACCGAGCTCGCGACGACTTTCGTCGGCACCGGACGGAGCCGGAGGGATCCAGACTGTGCAGCGTGACCGGCGGCGGGTGGTGGAGTCATTCAGTTAGCCCTTGTGAGCCGGGGGCCGCGCTTCGGAGAGCACGACCGGGGCTGACGACACCCGCCTGTGCGCGATCCGCCCCACAACCATTCGGTCGGCGTTCGCGCGGTGAATTCAACCCCGTAATGCACATGATAACGCAGTTTCGTGGAAAAAGTTGCACATTTGTTGGTGATTTTTTCCCGCAGTTCTGCCGGTTTGCGCCGTTTCGCTGCGTGGAGTGGGCCCCGTGGACCCGCAGACCCCAAAGGCCTCCCTTACAGGCATTATCTGCCCGCAGAGCGGGCTCCTAAGCCGTACAGGGCCCCAGATTTCTTCAGATGAAACCCCGGTTTCTGGGACCGGGGACCTACGGATATGCGCCCCTGCTGGTAGCGCTCACACGTGTGAGCGCGCGCCAGCGTGCGTCCTGCGCCTTAAGAAGATAGCTGACGGCGCAACAGAATCCCCAGACCGAGCAGCACGAGGGCCGCGATCACCACGCCGCGGAGGCTCATCCCCGTGTTGGGAAGGCCCGGGGCGGCTGCGGCCGGTGTCGAGCCGGTCGTCCCGGCCGTGCCGGCGGTGCCGGTCCCGCTCGCGCCGCTCGATCCAGCCGTGCCGCTTGACGAGCCCGAGCCGCCCGAGGAGCCGGATCCGCTCGAGGCGCCGGAGCCCGAACCGGACCCGCTCGACGACGCCTGGACGACGATGGTGCCGTGCATGAACGGATGGATCGAGCAGATGTAGGTGAACGTCCCGGCCTTGGTGAACTGGTGTGACGCGCTCTGGCCGGTCTTCAGGGTGCCGGTGTCGAAGCTGCCGTCGTTGGCGGTCGCGGTGTGCGGCGCCTTCCCCTGGTTCGTCCAGGTGACCGTGTCCCCGACCTGGATCGTGATCGTCGCCGGAGAGAACTTGAAGTCGACGATCGTGTCGGCTGGATCGCTCGCGGCGTGGAGCACTGCGGCGGAGCGCCCGTGGAGCGCGAGCGGCTTGTCGGCCCTCGGCGGGGCCGGGGCCTGCGCGGTCGGGACGGCCGCTGCCGTCGATGTCTGCGAGACGGTGGTCGTCGAACTTGACGTCGATGTCGTCGTTTCGCCTCCCGTGGACGTCGTCGTACTGGCGCTCGTCGTTTGAGTGCCCGAGCTCGTGATCGAGGCGGTCGTCGTGTGCGCCGAGCCAGAGCTGGCACGGGCCGAGATCACGGGCAGGAGCAGTGGGAGCGCGGCGATCGCGAGGACGGTCGCGATGCGGGCAGGGCGGCGTGAAGAGAGCATGTTGAGTGTTGAGGACGCGCGTACGCGTCAAAACCTTCCCGGTTGAGGTGCGCGGCGTACGATGCGTATACCTACGAGGTCAGGAGAGCAAATGTCAAGACTCGTCCGCATGGACCGGACCGGCCATACGACGCTCGCCGAGTGGCGAGCTGACGATCCCGCCGCCGTTGAGGCGGCCGTCATGGCCTTCCGGGCGGAGCTCGAGCAGGGGTACTTCGCGGTCGTCTCGCGCGGTGAAGGCGAGGCCGAACAGGTGCACGAGCTGCCGCTCGACGCGCCGCTCGTCATCCTCCGGCGGCCGATCGCCGGCGGCTAGCCGTCGCGGAGCTCTCTCGCTTCGATGTCAGCTGACCCGGGAGCGCTGCTCGAGGCGCCGGCGGGACTGCCGGAGCTGGCGAGCGTCGCCTGGCGGCCGCGGGTATCCGCGGCGTCGCTCCATCGGCGCGGCCGGCAGTGGACGTTGACGACGCTGGCGCACGCCGTGCCGTTCGCATTCGCCGCTGTCGCGCTCACCGCGCTCGTCCCGATCATGTTCCCGCTCAGCGCGATCCTGCTCGGCCACGCGTGGGCGATCCCGGAGCTGTACGCGAACCGCGGCGCGACGGCGATCAAACCGCGCCGGGCCTCAGAAACCGACCCGGCGGAGCGGCGCGCGCTCGGGCTGCTCGGAGACCTCGTCGACCACCGAGCCAGAGAACTGCTCCAACGGACCGGGCTCGTCCTGGAACGGGGATCTCTCGGCGTCTGGCTGATCGGCGAGGCGGGGGCGCTGCTCGTTGCCCCGGGTGGTCGGCGTGTGTTCTGCATGTGCGTCCACACGACCGATCCGGAGCTGCCCTCGGCCGACCGGATCTCGCACCTGCTGCTCGCGCTGCGGACCGACGAGCGAGGGTTCGCAACGGTTGCCAATCTCGCGTTCTCCGGAGCTCCGTGGCGCCTGCGTCGGCGCCTGCCGCCGGCGACTCGGCCCGCGCTCAAGGCGGCGGCGGCCGTCGCGAGTAGGACCTGAGGCCGACGGCCACTTGAGGATGTTTGTACCGGGGGCCAATGCAGGCTTAAGGCTGCGGGGCGATCATCCTGTCCATGACCACCCCAGCCTCATCCGCGAAGCTCCTGCTCATCGAAGACCGACGCGGCGCTGCGGCTGCCGCGGACGGCGTGCCCGTTCGTCGCTTCCGTCTTGCCCGCTGGCGTCCCGACGATCGCCAGCGTGAAGACGCGTCGCGCTACGAGCACCTCAAGCGCGTCTACGACTGAGCCGCTGCCAATCCTTCGGGAGACCTTCGTCGGTCGCGGTACGCTGTAGGCATGCAAACGCAAGCCGAGCAGCAGCCGCACACATCGATCCTCCGGCGCATCGTGGCCGCCCTGGTCCTGGTCGTCGCCGTGGCCCTCGCGATCAAGCTCGTCATCGGGATGATCATGGCCGTGTTCTGGATCATCGTTGGTGTCGCCGTTGCGATCGCGATTCTCTGGGCGCTGAAGACGCTGATCTGGTAGGGCCGCCCCGTGGAGGGTTACGGCCTGCTGGTGATCATGTTCTTCTTCGGCTTGGCCGGAGGGATCATCGGTCGGATGAAGGGCAGCTCATTCGTCATGTGGTTCCTCATCTCAGGGCTGGTGCCGTTCATCGGCCTGATGGCGGCACTCCTGTACCGCTTCGAGAACCAGGAACTGCGACGTGAGTGTCCCCGCTGCGGGCGCGTCGTGAAGCTGTACGACGCCGTCTGCATGCGGTGCGGAGAAGAGCTCGAGTTTCCCGACGTGGCGATTGCACCCGAGGCCTCCGCCGGCCGCCGCCGGGCGCCGTCCGCACCGCCCGGGGCGACCGCTTCGTAGTGGACCCATCCGCAAGTCCTGCGTCATTCGAACGGCCGCTGGCGGCGCCGGGCTGTGTCCTCGGAGTCGTGGCGTAGCTCCGCTACGCCACGACTCCTGCGTCCTCGCCCGGCATCCACCAGTGACCATTCTCGGTGCCGCACGACTTACGGACGCGCCCACTAGCCTCGTCGAAAGCCGACGCAGGGTGACGCGGAGCCCGCCCTAGGGTGGGTAGCCGGGCACGCCCCTGGGCCCGAGGATGACCGGGACGCAGAATCCTCGATCCCAGGGAGTCCCAGATGCGCAGACCCAGAAGTTCTCACGCCGCCCTGATCATCTCGATCATGGCGCTGTTCGCGGCGCTTGCCGGCACCAGCGTCGCCGCGTTCATGGTCGGCACGAACCAGATCAAGAACGGCGCCGTGACGACGAGCAAGCTCGCCGACCACGCCGTCACCTCGTCGAAGCTGGCGGATAGCTCGGTGAGTTCGTCCAAGGTCGCCGACGGCTCGCTGAAGGGCTCCGACGTCGCACCCCACACGTTCCTGCCGGCGGACGGCACGGCCACCAACGCCGACCATCTCGGCAACCGCCCGGCGAGCGACTTCCTGCTCGGCAGCGGCCAGATGTTCGTCAACCGCGTTCAGGTGCCGGCGGGCCAGTCAGCGCTGATCCTCTCGGGCGCCTTCGGCGACCTCGTGGGCAAGTGCGCGGCCGGCGGCGTCCCGCAGGTCCAGTACGTGTCGCACACCAGCCAGGTCAATCTCGTCGACTGGGTCACCAACTACGGCTCACCGAACGGCACGGCCGCGGTCAACACGACGAACGGGCTCACGAACGGTGGCACGTACACCGAACCCCACAGCTCGACGGTGCCTCAGGCGATCACCTGGCAGGCGGCTTACGACAACGGCTCCCCCCACGTCATGACCGCGTGGACGACTGGCCAGGACATCCTCGGCACGAGCTGCATCTTCATCGGGCAGGCCCTCTCGACGAGCTAGGGGTCGCCTTTTCAGTTCCCGCACCGGACCGTCCAGCTCTCCGCCCTGAACTGGACCGTCTGGTTCCCAGCCTGGACTAGACCGTCTAGTTCTCGGAAGGGAGGAACAGCGGGCCCCCGCGGCAGCGCCGCGCGGGGGTCCGCTGACGCGGTTAATCCGCCGCGCGCCGCGCGCCGCCCGCCGCGTGAGCTCACCCTCCGGCCGCTCGGCCGGTCCGCGGCGAACGTCCGCAGTTCACCGGCGGGGGGCGCCGGTAGAACGCCGGAGTTCGGCGGCCGTAGCCGGGTAGCCTGGGTGGCGATGACCGACGTCACCTTCGCGGCACCGCAGTGGCTCGACGGCGCGGCGCAGCAGCGACTCGAGCGGCGCTTGACACGCGGTCTGGGGCACGCCCGGGAGAAGGGGACGGTCACGCTCGTGAGCATCAGCACGCCGTGTCCGGCGGCGGCCGATCCCACGGCGCTCGTCGCCCGCTCGCGGCGACCGGGTGAGCCCTGGTTCGTGCTCGAGCAGCCCGAGCGGGACCGTGCCGCCCTCGCAGCGCTCGGATGCGTCCGGGAGCTCACCGCCCGCGGTCGCGAACGCTTCCGCGACGTCGATCGCAGCTGGCGCGGGCTCGGCCGGGATGTGATCGCCGACCCGATCGTCGGTCCCCCCGGGACCGGTCTCGTCGCCGTCGGCGGGTTTGCGTTCAGCCCCGAGGGGGGTGACTCGCCGCGATGGAGCGCGTTCGCCCCCGGCTCGCTGATCGTGCCCGCGCTGTCGTTCGCCCGCCGCGGCGCCGAGACGTGGCTGACGGTCAACGTCGACGTCGCCCCGGACGATACGGTCGCGGAACTGCTTGACGGCGTCGCCGAGCGGCTCTCGTCGCTCGATCCGGGACCGCTGCCGCTCCTCGATCCCGCGCCCGCGGGTGAGTACCGCGTCGTCAGCACGATGCCGCCGTCGCACTACGAGGAGGCGGTCGCCCGGGCCGTGCAGCGCATCCGGGACGGCGAGATCGAGAAGGTCGTGCTCGCGCGGGAGGTCGAGGTCCACGCGCCGGTGGCGCACGACCCGGGCGCGGTCCTGGCGCTCCTCCGGGAGGAGTTTCCGGCGTGCTACGTGTTCGCCGTCGGACGCGGAGATTCGGTGTTTCTCGCCGCCAGTCCAGAGCTCCTCATCCGCCGCGACGGTCAACGCGCAAGCACCGTGGCCCTCGCCGGGTCAGCGCGCCGCAGCGCCGATCCCGCCGTCGACGACCACCTCGGCGAGCAGCTCATGCAGAGCCGCAAGGACCGAGAGGAGAACGCGATCGTCGCCCGGAAGATCGCCCGCGTGCTCGCCCCGCACTCGGTGTGGGTCACCGCGGCGCCGGAACCATCGCTCGTGCGCGTCGCCAACATCCAGCATCTCGGCGCGCCGATCCGGGCCCAGCTCGCCAAACCGGTGTCGGCGGTCGCGCTCACCGGGATGCTCCATCCGACGCCCGCCGTCGGCGGCGAGCCGGGTGCCGAGGCCGAAGCGCTCATCCCGGCGCTCGAGGGGATCGATCGTGGCTGGTACGCCGGCCCGGTCGGGTGGACGGACATCACCGGGGACGGCGAGTTCTGCGTCGCGCTGCGCTGTGCGCTGCTGCGCGACCGCCTCGCGCACCTGTACGCCGGGTGCGGGATCGTCAGGGACTCCGATCCGTCGGCCGAGCTCGCCGAGACCGAGGTCAAGCTTCAGGCGCTGCTTCCGGCGCTGGCGGGATAACCGCCTCGGCGATCTGCCGGTGCAGCGCGAGGTTCTCCGCGCGGTCGGTGAGGACCTCGATGATCGTCGTGCCGCCGCCGTGGATCGAGCGGGCGATCGCCGCCCCGAGCGAGTCGAGATCGGTTGGGCGTTCAAACCCGCAGCCATACAGCCGGGCGGCGTGGGCGAAGTCAAGGCCATGCGGCGTGGCGACGTGCTCCTCGAACGCGTCCTCCTCGCCGGCGACCGGGAGGAAGTGGAAGATGCCGCCGCCGTCGTTGTTGAGCAGGACAACCGTCAGGTCGAGCCCCAGCCGGCGACCGGCGAGCAGGCCGCCGATGTCGTGGGCGAGCGCGACGTCGCCGATGAGCAGAACGACCGGCCCGTCGCCCGTGGCGGCGGCGCCGTAGGCGCTCGACACAGTGCCGTCGATTCCGTTGGCGCCGCGGTTCGAGAGGACCCGCGGCGCGAGCTCGTGGCTGCCGGAGTACAGCTCCACGTCCCGGATCGGCATCGAGGAGGCGACGAACAGCGTGCCCTCCGGGGGAAGCCAATCTGCGAGCGCGTGGGCGACGGCCGGCTCGGACAGGCCGCTCGCGAGCCGTTGTTCGATCGCCAGCGACGCCGTGTCGTCGGCGGCGCGCCAGGCGGCGAGCCAGTGCGGGTCGAGCGGCTGCTCGGGGGCGGCCGCGGTCAGCGTCGCCACCGGGTCGGCGGCGAGACTCGTGCTCAGCACGGACGCCGGGTCCTGCCACGCGCCCTCGGGGTCGATCGCGACCTGGGGCGTACGCGGCAAGCCTGCGAGCCACGTCCGCAACGGTTTTGACGTCGGCAGGTCGCCGACGCGGAGGATCAGCTCGGGCACGCGGCCGGCGGTGAAGCGCGGATCGCGCAGAAGCAGGTCGTAGCGCGGGATCGACGCCGGTCCGTGGCGGGCGCCGGACAGCGGGTCGGCGAGAAGCGGGTACCCGGCGCGCGCGGCGAAGCGAGCCACGGCCTGGCCGAACTCCCGGTCACGCTCGTACCGACCGGCGACGATGACGCCCCGGGCCGGGAGCTCGGGTCCGAGGGTCGCGGCGGCTTCTCGGACGCGCTCGCGGGTGACCCACGGGCGCCCGTGCGGCCGGCCTGACGGGTCGTCGTCGGGCAGCGGTTCGGGGAGGATCAGCGGCTCGCGGAGCGGGAAGTTGAGGTGGACGGGCCCGGGTCGCCCCTCGAGCGCCGTCCAGTAGGCCCGGCACGCGAGCTGCCGGATCCAGCGGAGGTGTGCCGGACTCGCCTCATGGACGCCGGCCTCGACGAACCACTTGACGGCGTCACCGTAGAACTTGAGCTGGTCGATCGTCTGACCGGCGCCGACGTCACGCAGCTCCGGCGGCCGATCGGCCGTGAGCACGAGCAGCGGCACCCCAGCCTCATGGGCTTCGATCACCGCGGGCGCGAAGTTCGCCACCGCCGAGCCGGACGTGCACGTGATCGCGACCGGCCGCCCGGAGGCCTTGGCGGCGCCGACGGCGAAGAAGCCGGCGCTGCGCTCGTCGATGTGCGAGAAGCACCGGAGCGCCGGGGTGCGGACGAGGGAGAGGATGAGCGGTGTGTTGCGCGAGCCGGGCGAGGTGCACGCGTCGGTCATCCCGCAGCGTCCGAGCTCGTCGCAGAACGCGCGCAGCAGCAGATAGGTGTCGGTGGCGGTCATGATGCGGGGAATGGCGCCGACGATCGTGCTGCTTCACGGGTTCACCCACACCGGGGCGAGTTGGCAGACGGTGATCGAGGCGCTCGATGAACGCTACCGAGCGATTGCTCCGGACCTGCGTGGCCATGGCGCGGCGTCGGCGGTGGAGCCGGTGACGGTCGAGGCGGTGATCGGCGACGTGGGCCGACTCGTCGATGGCCCGTTCACCCTCGTCGGGTACTCGATGGGGGGACGGATCGCATTGCACGCGGCGCTGGCGTTGGGGGCGGTGCGCGTCGAGCGGCTCATCCTGATCGGCGCCTCGCCAGGGCTGGCGGACGACGGGGAGCGCGCGGAGAGGGCCGCGTCGGATCGGGCGCTGGCGGACGAGGTGGAGCGGATGACCATTGACGCGTTCGCGCGGCGGTGGGCCGACAGGCCCGTGCTGGCTGGTCAGCCGGCCGATGTGTCGGAGCGGGTGCATGCCGACCGGCTGCGGAACACGCCGGCGGGTCTCGCCAGGGCCCTGCGGGGCCTCGGGACCGGTGCCCTGTCGCCGCTCTGGGACCGCCTCGGTGAGCTGACGATGCCCGTCACGCTGATCGTCGGGGAGCGCGACGGGAAGTTTCGGGCGATCGCCGCCGAGATGGCGCGCGGCCTGCCGCACGCGCCGCTCGTCATCGTTCCCAGCGTCGGCCACGCGGCTCATCTCGAAGCCCCGGCGACAATCGCGGCGGTGCTTGGGGGAAAATCCACGCTCTAGGTGGAAAACGCCCCAACCGCTCAGGCGCCGTACCAGCTGACGAGCCCCTCGCCGAGCCCGGCGCCGCCGGGCACGCGCATGACCCCGGCCGATATGGGGACGACATCGGCGCGACCCTCGAACACCGACAGGGTGGCGAGCCCGCACGGCCGGTCGGGCTCGATCACGGCGGCCGCCTGCAGTGCGGCGGCGATCCCGAGCGGCCCGTCGAGCATCGAGGCGAGATACACCTCGTAGCCGGCGGCGCGGGCACGGCGGGCGGCGTCGATCACGCCGTACATCCCGCCGAAGCGGGAGATCTTCAGGCACACGGCGTCGCATGCGGCTCCGTCGAGGGCGCCGGGCAGCGCCGCGCTCTCGTCGAGCGCGACCGGGACGTCGCTCTCGGAGGCGACGGTCGCGATCTCGTCGAGCCCGCTGACCGGCTCCTCGCACAGCTCGAGCCCCGCCGGGGCGAGGGCGCGCAGCGACCCCACCGCCTCCGGAACGGTCCAGGCACCGTTGGCGTCAAGCCGGATCGACATGTCGGGTCCGCAGGCGGCGCGGACCGCCGCGACGCGGGCGGCGTCGTCGCCGAGGCCGACCTTGACCTTGACGCAGCGAAATCCGTCGATCCGGGCCGACGCGGCGGCGGCCGCCGCACCCAGACGGTCGGCGGCGGCGATCGTCGCGTTGACGGCCACGGGCTCCGCCTCGGTAGCGCCGAGCAGCTGCCAGACCGGGAGGCCGGCGCGCCGTCCGGCGAGGTCGAGCAGCGCGAGGTCGATCGCGGCGACCGCCTGGGGTAGCACCGCGAGGTTGGCGCATGCGTCGAGCACCTCGCCGATTGGCTCGCCGTCGGAGTCGCCGAGGACCTCACGGCAGTCCTCGAGCGCGATCAGGGCCTGGTCCTCCGGGATCCCGAGCGCGACCGCTTCGCCGACGCCGACGAAACCGTCGGCGCCCTCGAGGCGCAGGAGCAGCAGCGGCACCGTGTCAACGGTCCCCTGCGAGGAGACGAACGGCGCCCGCAGGCGAGCGCTCACCTTGTGGATGCTGACCCTCACCGGCTGAGCAGCAGGCCGGCCGAGAGCAACACGCAGAACGTGAGCTGGAGCATGCCGGTCTGCGCGAGCGCGCCATTCAGGGATGCACCGTCGGTGCGGTTGCGCACGACGCGCATGACCGAGGCGGCGACCGGCAGCGTCAGCCACGCGAGCAGCACCCACGGCTTCAGCGGCCCGAACACCCAGGTGACGGGGACGAGCAGGTAGGCGCCGTAGACCATCACGGCGTAGAGGACGCGGGTGCGTGCGCGCCCGAGCCGGACGGCGAGCGTGCGCTTGCCGGCGCGGCGGTCGGTGTCGATGTCCCGGACGTTGTTGACGACGAGGATCGCCGACGCGAGCAGGCCGACCGGGACGGCGAGCGCGAACGCCTCCCAGTGCAGGTGCGTGGTCTGGACGAAGAAGGACCCGACCACGGCGACGATCCCGAAGAAGAGGAACACGAACAGCTCGCCGAGGCCCTCGTAGCCGTACGGCCGTGGGCCGCCGGTGTACAGCACCCCGGCGAGGATCGACGCCGCCCCGACCAGCAGCAGCTCCCAGCCGGCGACAGCGATGAGGTAGATCCCGGCGAGCACGGCGATCCCGAACGAGACGTACGTCGCGATCAGCACCTGGCGCGGGGGCACGAGGCCGCCGGCCGTCACCCGGACGGGGCCGAGTCGGTCCTCGGTGTCGGCACCGCGGCGGGCGTCCGAGTAGTCGTTCGACAGATTGGTCCCGACCTGGATGAAGATCGCGCCGATGAGCGCGGCGAGGAACCGCAGCGGATGAAAGACGTGGGCGAAGCCGGCGAGGGCCGTCCCGACGAGCACCGGGGCGACGGCCGCCGGCAGCGTCCGCGGCCGCGCGGCCATCAGCCAGATGCGCATCCCGCTCGGGGCGGTCACGGTCGACATCGGCTCAGGCGCGCCGTGGGAACTGCGAGAAGTCGGGGCGGCGCTTCTCGATGTACGCGCGCCGGCCCTCGGCCGCCTCCTCGCTCATGTAGAAGAGCAGGTTCGCGTCGTGGGCGAGCTGCTGGATGCCGGCGAGCCCGTCCTCGTCGGCGTTGAAGCTCGCCTTCAGCATCCGGAGCGCGAACGGTGACAGGGCGAGCATCTCCCGGCACCAGCTGACGGTCTCCTCCTCGAGGCGCTCCAGCGGGACGACCGTGTTGACGAGCCCCATGTCGAGCGCCTGCTGGGCGTCGTACTGCCGGCACAGGAACCAGATCTCCTTCGCCTTTTTCGGCCCGACCATCCGGGAGAGCACGCTCGCGCCGAAGCCACCGTCGAACGAGCCGACCTTCGGTCCGGTCTGACCGAAGCGGGCGTTCTCAGCGGCGATCGTGAGATCGCAGATGACGTGCAGGACATGCCCGCCACCGACCGCATAGCCGGCGACCATCGCGATCACCGGCTTGGGCATCCGGCGGATCTGCACGTGCAGGTCGGTGACATGGAAGCGGCCGACCGCCTGGTGGCCGGCGGTGGCAGCTGCCGGATCGGCGCCCTCGACGTAGCCACCGCGGGAGCCGCGGACGCGCTGGTCGCCGCCCGAGCAGAAGGCGTCGGGACCCTCCCCCGTCAGGATGACGACGCCGATGTCGAGGTCCTCACGCGCGCGCGTGAACGCGTCGATCAGCTCGATCACGGTCTCCGGGCGGAACGCGTTGCGTACTTCCGGGCGATTGATCGTGATCTTCGCGATTCCGGCATCTTCGCCCGTGGACGTCTCGTAGCGAATGTCCTCGTACTCGCCGGCGGGCTCCCACGTCGTTGGCACGGCAGGCAGGCTACTGGACCTGCAGATAGACCTTGGCGCTCTCCGGCTGTCCGTGACCCTCGAGGCGGGCGCGGAGCGAGTAGCTGCCCTTCGCCGGGATCGGGAAGACCCCGCTGAAGCGGCCATCGTTCTGGCCGACGATCTTCTGGGAGTCGACGTCTGTGAACGCGTTGCCGACACACCGCTTGAGCTTGACCTTCACCTTCCAACGGCCGCTCGGGACCGGGCTCACCGTCCCGGCGTAGCTCACCTGGGCGGGCGCCCGGTAGTCGTAGAACGCCTCCTGCTTGCCGCACGCGGTCGCGTTCAGATTGCCTGTGGCGCCGCTCACGGTGAGGGTCACGCCGTTCCCGGAGGGCGACCCACCGCCGCTCGAGGACTGCGATGACGAGGAGGAGCCACCGCATCCGGCGAGGACCGTGAGCGCGGCGCCGGCCGCCAGAAGCCGTCCCAACATCGGGCGGACTCTATAGATTCGCCGCCGTGGTTCCCGCGCTCCGCCACCGCGCGCTGTACGCTGCGTTTGACCGCTTCCCGTCACGCAAGGGAAGCGCCATCCACACGGCGCAGTTCGCCGCGACGTTGTTCAACCACGCCGACGGCGGCCTGCTGTACGTGCTCGGTGGCAACGGCCTGCCGCCCTACCAGCTCGAGGGCCGCACCGAGATCGTCCGCTACAGCCGGGAGGGAGCGCACCTGCTCGATCGGGCGGCCGGCTACGGTGCCCGCCTGGCCGAGCTGCTGGAGCGGCTCGCGCCGACGCTGCGGATCGCGCACTTCCGCGATCCGTGGGGCGGGGTGCCGATCGTCGAGCACCCGGACCGGTCATACGCCACGGTCTACGAGGTCAACGGGCTGCCCTCGATCGAGCTCCCGTTCCTCTATCCGTCAATCCCGGCGACGCTGCTGAGCCAGATCGCCGAGCTCGAGCAGCGATGCGTCGACGGCGCCGACACGGTCATCACGCCGTCCGCCCTCACGGCACAGCGGTTGCGCGAGCGTGGGGTGGAGGACGCCCGGCTGCACGTCATTCCGAACGGGGCTGGGATCCGCCTCACGCCGGCGCCACCACCGCCCGACGCGCCCGCCCGCTACCTCCTGTACTTCGGCGCGCTGCAGAGCTGGCAGGGCGTCGACACGGCGCTCCGAGCCTTCGCCCGGCTCAGCGACCTCACGAACCTCGAACTCGTCGTCTGTGCGTCGGTGCACGAGCGGCGCGCCAAGCCATACCGCAAGCTCGCCGAGCGGCTCGGGGTCAGCGACCGCGTCCGCTGGCGCTTCGCGCTGCCCGAGGACGAGCTCGCGAGCTGGCGCGAGCACGCGACGCTGTCGCTCGCGCCGCTGCGTGACTGCTCGCGCAACAGCCTCCAGGGCTGCTCGCCGCTGAAGGTCCTGGAGTCGATGGCCGCCGGCGTTCCGGTCGTTGCCTCCGACCTGCCACCCGTCCGCGAGCTGATGCGAGACGGCGAGCACGGACGGCTCGTGGCGGCCGACCGGCCCGGCGAGCTGGCGCGGGCGATCCGCGTGCTGTTCGACGACCCGCAGCGGATCACGGCGATGGGTGCCGCCGCCCGCGCTCACGTCGCCGACCAGCTCACCTGGGAACACAGCACACGGCGCCTCCGTGACGTTTATGCTGCGCTCGCTCCGAGCGAGGACGGGATGGCGAACATGGGGTCAGACACGAGGGCGATCGCATGAGTGAGATCAAATCGGCGTTCAAATCGTTGAGCCCGGAGCAGCAGGCGGTCGTCAGCCAGCGGCGCGTATCCGGGGCCCATACGCCAGACGAATGGCTCGCGTTGCTCGAACCGGTTGCCGAGTTCGATAGCCAGTGCGACGCGGTTCGCGCCGGCGCGGGAGGGTTCTTCGCCCGCCGGTTCGCCCGCAAGCACGATCTCCCGTTCGGCCTGCGGCTGTTCACCGTCCCGTTGCTCCCGATCCTCCGTGAGGATCAGGCTCCGGACAAGCCACTCGAGCTAACGCTCGACTTCAGCGGCGCCGAGCAGAAGCCGAAGCAGAAGCGCGTCACCGACCCCTACCGGAAGGGGGCCTACCACAAGGTGATCGACACGTTCTACGACGATCCGTGGATTGAGGGACACGCCACGTTCGCCGACGGGACCGACGTCGTGTTTGCGGTGATCGACCACGTCCGCTCGTCCCGGAAGACGAAGCGCACGCCGCGCGGGAAAATCAAGACGAAGACGAAGGCGAAGAAGAAGACGGAGCTCGCGGTCACGCTGACGTTCCCGAAGCGCAACTACGACCCGGGTGAGGTCGAGAAGGCGCAGGCCGCCGGCATGAAGAAGGACCGCGTCGAGACCGGCAAGGAACAGACCGTCGTCCAGCTCAGCCGCGTTGTCGAACCGGCGCGGATGGACGGGATTCCCGAGCCCGAGCTGATGCTCGAACTGATCGGCGAGGCGTACGAGCGCGTCAACCCGTCCCGGAGGAAGAAGCTGTGACCCCCGCCGGCAGCGGGCTTGACCCGTGCGCGTGCAAGCGCGGATTCTTCACGCTGCGCGACTGTGGCAACGAGGCGACGAACACCTGCTCACTGTGCTCGCGGCGCGTCTGCGACGAGCACCTCGCCCCGCGGGTCGACGCGAAGGTGTGCGTCGAGTGCGCGGCCAAGCAGGAGGAGGGTCAGGCTCCGGGCCAGCCGCCGACCGCCGGTCAGCCGCCGGCCACCGGGCAGCCGCAGGCCACCGGCCAGCAGCCGGGGTTCGGACCGCCGCTGCAACGGATGACTCCGACGAGCACCGCCGCGTTCTGGCGCACGCGCTACTACCGGCGGCGTAACTACGAGCCGATGTGGTGGGGGACCTACGACCCGTTCTGGAACGACTACGGCTATCGCTGGTATGACGATGACCGCGATGACGACGACGGCGGCGGCTTCGGCGACTCCTGACGCGTCCGCGGCAGGAGCCGGGCTGCACGTGCTGTGGTTGACCGAGACGTACCCGCCAAGCCGCGGCGGCATGGCGGAGTCGTGCGACCGCATCGTCGGCAACCTGCGCCGGGCGGGGGTCATCGTCGACATCCTGCACTTCACTCCGCGGCCGCGCGGACGGTCGTGGGCGATCGACGTCCAGGCCGGCGGCCGCTACCTGCTCTGCCCGCTCGAGGAGGACCCGGCGCACGCGCTCAACCGCGCCTGGAGCACGCTGAGCGCGGACGCGGCGACACGCGGCGTCACGCACGTCGTCGCGTTCGGCGGCTCGCGCCCGATCCTTGCCGCGCCCGTGTTCGCCGCGTGGCTCGGGGTGCCGCTTGTGACGCTGATCCGCGGCAACGATTTCGACGCCGCCGTGTTCTCGACGCGGCGACGGCCGATCCTCGATGACGCGCTCACTCGCTCCGCGCTTGTGTGTGCGGTCTCCCAGGACAAGGTGGAGAAGATCGCCGCCCTGCATCCCGGCGTCCCGGTCCGCCGGATTCCGAACGGCATCGACCGCACCGATTGGACATTCGCGCCGAGCGACGTCCGCCACGCCACCGAGTGGCGCTCGGCGCAGCTCGAACCCGGGACGCAGACGATTGGGCTGATCGGCCAGCTCAAGGCGAAGAAGGGCGGCGTGCTGCTGCTCGACGCGCTGGCCCGCTCGGGCGCGGCAAGCCGGTTCCACCTGCTCCTGGCGGGCTGGCTCGAGCCCGACCTGGAGCAGTGGCTGAGCGATCACGAGGGGCTGCTCGCGTACACCGCGCTCCCGTTCCTGGACCGCTTTGAGCTGCTGCCGTGGTACGCGGCGTGTGATTGGATCGCGATCCCGTCCTTCTACGACGGCCTTCCGAACGTGCTGATGGAAGCGGCCGCCCTCGGGATCCCGCTGATCGCGAGTCGTGCCGGCGGAATGGCCGACGTTCTCGTGGACGGCAGAACCGCGCTGATGTTCAACCCCGGCGACGAGGCGGGGTGCGCGGGGGCGATTGCGCACGCGGCGCAGATGTCGGCCGCTGAGCGTGCCAGGCTCGGCGCCGCCTGCCTGGAGCTGGCGGCGAGCGAGCTGAGCGCGGGGCTCGAGACGCTCCGCTACATCGAGGCGCTGCAGGCCGCGCGCCTCCCGGGTTCACGGACATGGTCGTCTACTACGCACTCGGCGGCGGCCTCGGGCACCTGACCCGCGCTCGCCGCGTGCTCGCGGAGTTCGGGCTCGACGGCGACGCGGTGCTCCTGACCGCCTCCCCCTACGCCCGCGACCCGCGCGTCACCGGCGATCTTCCCGTCGTCGAGGTGCCGCGGCACCTCGCGGCTGATCGGGCCGGGTTTCGGCGTTGGGTCGCCGTGGCGCTCCGTGACCTGCGCGCCGACGAGCTGATCGTCGACACGTTCCCCGGCGGGATCCTCGGCGAGCTGTGCGGACTCGAGTTGCCGGCGGCGCGGCTGATCGCGCGGCGCCTGCGATGGCCGGCCTACCGGCGGCGTCTCGCCGGTCCGCTGCCCGCCTACGAGGTCGCCCACGTGATCGAGCCGCTGTCCGCGGCGCACGCGGCCGCGCTCGCCGTGAGCGCTCGGCGGATCGAGCCGCTGGCCCTGAGGCCGGCACTCGGCCCCGCCGGCGCGTCGCTGCACGAGGATCCGCACGTGGCCGTCGTCCACACGGGACCGGCGGACGAGCTGAACGAGCTCGTCGAGCTCGCCCATGAATGGCGATCGGGACCCCGGGCGCGGGTGCTGATCGTGTCCCCCCGACCGCCCGACCGGCTGCGCGGCAGCGCCGTCTGGTGCGATGCCTATCCGGCCGCGCCCCACCTCCATCACGCCGAGCTGATCGTGACCGCCGCCGGCTGGGGCGTCATGCAGGACACCGAACACGTTCGCGGCCGGCACCGGTTCGTGCCGTTCCCGCGGCCGCTTGACGATCAGTTCTGGCGCGCCCGGTCAGCGCGTCGCCGCATCGAGGACCGCCTGGCGGCGCCCTCGCCTGCGACGCTGTAGGGGTGGAGAACTGGCTGTGCCGAGCGGCCGCGATCAATCCCGAGCGGCCGGCGCTCATCACTGACGGGGGCGCTGTCGCCTATGCCGTCCTTGCCCAGCGGGCCCGGCGAACGGCCGTTGCGCTCGGCGACGCCGGCGTCACCCCGGGGCAGCCGGTGGCGATCGCGATCCCCTCCGGGGCCGACTACGTGACCGCCGTGCACGGCGTCCTGCTCGCCGGCGCGGTCGCGGTGCCCGTCGACCTGCGGCTGAGCGGCGCCGAACGGGCGCGGCGGATCCCCCGCGGGGCGTTCGTCCTTGATCGCCCGCTCGCCGCCGGGACGCCGGGCACGCCGGGGACGCCGGGGACACCGGGGAGGCCGGGGACGCCGGCGCCGATCGCGCTCGAGCGGACGGCCGCGATCATGCACACCTCCGGGACGACCTCGGACCCGCGTCCGGTTCCGCTGACGTATGGCAACTGGCTGGCGAACGCGCTCGGCTCCGCCGTCGCCCTCGGGCTCGATCGCGACGAGCGCTGGCTCTGCCCGATGCCACTGGTCCACGTCGGGGGTCTCTCGATTCTGATGCGCAGCGCCGTCTACGCCACGACCGTCGTGCTGCACGGACGCTTCGACACCGGTGCCGTGCTCGAGGCGCTGATGAGCGCTGAGGATCGGATCACCCTGGTGTCACTCGTGCCGACGATGCTCGCGCGTCTGCTCGACGCTGGGCTCCGTGAGCCGCCGACGCTGCGCTGGGCGCTGCTCGGGGGTGGCCCGATCGCACCCGCGCTGCTCGAGCGAGCGTGCGCGGCGGGGGTGCCGGTCGCGCCGACCTACGGGATGACCGAGGCGTGTTCGCAGATCGCCACTCACGGCTGGCCGCTGCCGGGCGTCGAGATCCGGCTCGCGGCGGACGGTGAGATCCTCGTCAGGGGTGCGATCGTGTCCTCGGCGGCGCTCGGCCCCGACGGCTGGCTGCACACCGGCGACCTCGGCGCCTTCGACGACCGCGGACGGCTCGAGATCATCGGCCGCCAGGCCGACACGATCGTCAGCGGCGGGGAGAACGTCGCCCCCGCCGAGGTCGAGGCGGTCCTGCTCGCGCATCCGGCCGTCGCCGACGCCGCCGTGCACGGGCGTCCGGACCCGGAGTGGGGGGAAGCCGTGATCGCGACCGTCGTGCTCGCGGACGGCGCGCGGGTCGACGTTGAGGAACTGCGGGCCTTCACCGCGGCGCGAATCGCGGCCTACAAAGTGCCGAAGGCGATCGGGTTCGCCGACGCACTACCGCGCACGGTGTCGGGCAAGCTGCTCCGTCGCGCGCTGGAGCCATTAGATTGACTGGGGTCGTGTCCACCGCCCGCCAGCTTGCAGCCGAGGACTCGCCGAACCAGCTGACGGTCGAGCAGCTCGCGGCGCAGACCGGAATGTCCGTCCGCAACATCCGCGCCCATCAGGCCCGCGGCCTGCTCGCGCCGCCCGAGGTGCGACTGCGCGTCGGCTACTACGGGCCCGAGCACATCGCCCAGCTGCGGCTCATCCGCGAGCTCCAGGACCAGGGCTTCAACCTCGGCGGGATCAAGCGCTTGATCGACGACACCGGCGGCACGGCGGAGCGCCTCATCTCCTTCCGGCGCGCGCTCACCGACGTGGGGGGCGGCGAGCCGCACGAGACGCTCACGCTGGCGGAGCTCGCGCGGCGGTTTCGCGTCAGTGGCGAGGAGGCGCCGGCCGTGCTCGCCCGGGCGGTCGAGCTCGGCGTCCTCGTCCCCACCGGCCCGGACTGCTACGAGGTGCCAAGCCCGTCGCTGCTCGCGCTCGCCGAGGAGGTGACCGGCCACGGTGTGTCGTTGCCGAGCACACTCGACGCGCTCGAGGAGATCATCCGGCACTGCGACTCGGTATCACGCTCCCTGGTCGACGTGTTCCTGTCGGAGGTGTGGAAGCCGTTCCAGCAGGCGGACATGCCGCCGGAGCGCTGGCCGGAGCTCGAACAGGCCGTCGAGAGACTGCGCCCGATCGCCTCCGAAGCGCTGATGGCGATCTTCCAGCAGCGCCTCGGCACCCAGGTCGAGGCGGCGCTCGTCGAGATCACCCCGCGAGTCACCGAGCAGACGCGATGACGTCGTCGGACCCGGACACCCAGCGTCTCGAGATGCTCGACCGCTGGGAGCGGGCGGCCGCGGGCTGGCGCAAGCGCGCCGACGAGCTGCGCGCCAGCGGGATGCCGGTGTCGATGCAGATGATCGATCGCCTTGGGCTGCAGCCCGGCCTGCGCGTCCTCGAGCTGGCCGCCGGCCCGGGCGACACAGGCTTTTTGGCCTCGGAGCTGATCAGGCCCGGCGGGACGCTCATCTCCAGCGACGGCACGGCCGCGATGCTCGACGTCGCCCGTGACCGCGCGGACGCCCTCGGCGTGCGCAACGTCGAGTTCAGGCAGCTCAACCTCGAATGGATCGATCTCGAGACCGCGAGCGTCGACGCGGTGCTGTGCCGCTGGGGCTTCATGCTCATCCTCGACCCATCGGCGGCGGCGCGCGAGACCCGGCGGGTGCTCCGGCCCGGCGGCCGGCTGGCGATCGCGGTCTGGGACGAAGCGGCCCGGAACCCGTGGGCGACGATCCCGGGCCGGGCGCTCATCGCCCGGGGACTCGCGCCGCCGCCCGATCCCGACGCGCCCGGCATGTTCGCGCTCGCGGGCGACGGCGCCGTCCAGGAGTTGCTCGAGGACGCCGGTTTCGTCGATGTCACCGTCGAGGCGGTGGGGATCGAGCGGCCGTACCCGAGCGTGGACGCCTACCTGCACGAGACGCGTGACCTGTCGATGATGTTCTCGGACGCGATTGAATCCGCCTCCGACGAGGAGCAGATCGCCGTGGGGAGCTTGGTCGCCGACGCGCTCTCGCCGTTCACCCAGCCGGACGGGTCGTTGCTGATCCCCGGCAGCTCGCTTGTGGCGGTCGCGAACGCGTGAGCCCCGACGGCCTTGTAGGCTCGCGGCATGTTCTACGACGACGACGCTGACCTCACACTGCTTGACGGCAAGACCGTCGCGATCATCGGCTACGGATCGCAGGGCCACGCCCACGCGCTGAACCTCAAGGACTCAGGCGTCGCGGTCGTCGTCGGGTTGCGAAGCTCCTCGGCGAGTGTCGCGCGCGCGGAGGCTCACGGCCTGCGGGTCGTCGATCCGGCCGACGCGGCGAGTGAGGGTGACGTCGTGATGATGCTGACACCCGACGAGCTGCACAGGCAGGTGTGGGAGTCGGGAGTGTCCGATGGGACTTCCGCCGGCAACCTACTCCTGTTCGGCCACGGCTTTTCCATTCATTACGGCGAGGTCGTGCCGCCGCCGGATGTCGACGTCGCGCTCGTGGCGCCGAAGGGCCCGGGCCATCTTGTCCGCCGGCAGTACCTCGAGGGCTCGGGCGTCCCCGGGCTCGTCGCCGTCCAGCAGGACCCGAGCGGGAACGCGCTCGCATTGACGCTCGCGTACGCGAAGGGGATCGGCTGCACCCGGGGCGGTGTCATCGAGACGACGTTCAAGGACGAGACCGAGACCGATCTGTTCGGTGAGCAGGCGGTTCTGTGCGGCGGCGTGACCGAGCTCGTGCGCGCGGGCTACGAGACGCTCGTCGACGCCGGGTACGACCCGCGGCTCGCATATTTCGAGTGCCTCCACGAGCTCAAGCTGATCGTCGATCTCATGTACGAGAAGGGCATCGCCGGGATGCGCTACTCGATCTCGAACACCGCCGAGTACGGCGATATGACGCGCGGCAAGCGGATCATCGGCCAGCCGACGCGCGAGGCGATGAAGAAGATCCTCGGCGAGATTCAATCCGGTGACTTCGCCCGCGAGTGGATCGCGGAGAACCGCGCCGGCCAGGAGAACTTCAAGCACATGCGCGAGGAGCAGGCGGGCCACCAGGTCGAAATCGTGGGCAAGGAGCTCCGCGCGCAGATGGACTGGATCGACACATCGTTTGACGAGTAGGGCGACAGAGAGGGGGCCTCTCAGCCTCGGGGTCATCGCCAGCTCGCGCAAGCCGGACGAGCAACGGCTGGCGATCCACCCCGACCATCTCGCTCGGATCGACCCGGGGCTCCGGGCGCGCATCTACCTCGAGCACGGCTACGGCGACGCGTTCGACATGCCCGACGCCCGGCTCGCCGGCGAGGTCGCCGGCTTTAGCACGCGCGGGGAGCTGATGAGTGGGTGCGACGTCGTGCTCATCCCCAAACCGCTCGTCGAGGACCTGCGCGAGCTGCCGGAGGGCAACGTGCTGTGGGGCTGGCCGCACTGCGTGCAGGACGAGGAGCTCACCCAGATGGCCATCGATCGCCGCCAGACGCTGATCGCGTGGGAGGCGATGAACCACTACACGCACGACGGGAACTTCAGCCTCCACGTGTTCCACAAGAACAATGAGCTCGCGGGGTACTGCTCGGTCCTGCACGCGCTCACCCTGCGGGGGACGACCGGCGCGTTCGGCCGCCGGCTGAGCGCGGCCGTGATCAGCTTCGGAGCGACCGCCCGGGGCGCGGTGACCGCGCTGTTCGCGCTCGGCGTCCACGAGGTCACCGTGCTCACGCACCGCAGCGTCGCGGCCGTGGCGTCACCGATGGCGCCGGCGCGGCTCGTGCACTACGAGCGCGACCCAAAGCACCCTCACCGCGCGCACGCGATCGCCGGCAACGTGGAACGCCCGATCGCCGAGTTCCTCGCCGAATTCGACATCGTCGTCAACTGCATCCTCCAGGACACCGACGACCCGCTCATGTTCGTCCGCAGCGTCGACCTGCACCTCTACGAACCCGGATGTCTGATCGTCGACGTCTCCTGCGACGAGGGCATGGGGTTCGAATGGGCCCGACCGACCTCGTTCGCGGCCCCGATGTTCACGGTCGGTGAGGGCGTGCACTATTACGCCGTCGATCACACCCCGTCGCTGCTCTGGAACTCGGCGACCTGGGAGATCAGCGAGGCCCTGATCCCGTTCCTGGGTCCGGTCATGTCCGGCTCGGAGGGCTGGGAGCGCTCGCCGACCATTCGGCAGGCGATTGAGATCCGCGACGGCGTCATCCAGAACCCGAAGATCCTCTCGTTTCAGTCGCGCGCCGCCGAGTATCCGCATCCGAAGCTCGTGGGTACACTTCACGACCGGCCGTCGTGACTGGCGCAGACAGGTGGAGTGCAACCACCGGGGAGCGACGGCGAGCACTGCCGCGCGCCTGGGCATGAATATCCGTTACCGCCTCCAGGAGGCAACATGACCCAGACCGTTATCGAGATCCCAGATCAACTGAAGCCGAGCGACGGCCGGTTCGGCTCCGGTCCCAGCCGGGTTCGGGGCGAGCAGCTGCGCCACCTCGCCGGCCAGGGCGCCGCCGTGATGGGCACTTCGCATCGCCAGAAGCCGGTGAAGGCTCTCGTGGCCCGGATCCGCGCCGGCCTGATCGACCTGTTCTCGCTGCCCGACGGTTACGAGGTCGTCCTCGGCAACGGCGGCACGACGGCGTTCTGGGACGCGGCGGCGGCCGGGCTCGTCCGCAGCCAGGCCCTGCATCTGTCGTTCGGGGAGTTCTCGGCGAAGTTCGCCACGGTGACGGGCAGTGCGCCCTTCCTCGGTGACTCGGTCGTGGTCTCAGCTGATCCGGGCGACGCCCCGGACCCGGCAGCGATCGACGCGGCGAGGTGCGACGTCGTCGCCTGGGCGCAGAATGAGACCTCCACCGGTGTGATGGTCCCCGTTGTGCGGCCCGCGGGGACGAGCGCCGCCGAGCAGCTCGTGCTGATCGACGCCACCTCGGGCGCGGGCGGGCTTCCGGTCACGATGTCCGACGCCGACGTCTACTACCTCGCGCCCCAGAAGGGCTTCGCCTCCGACGGGGGGCTGTGGGTCGCGCTGATGAGCCCGGCTGCGCTCGACCGGGTCGCCGGGATCGCCGACGAGCGGCCGGGCGGACGGTGGATCCCCGAATTTCTGTCGCTCACGACCGCGCTGGAGAACTCGCGCAAGGACCAGACGTACAACACGCCGGCCGTGGCGACCCTGTTCCTGTTCGCCGACCAGCTCGACTGGATGCTCGAGCAGGGCGGGCTCGACGCGATGGTCGCCCGGACGACCGAGTCCTCATCGATTCTCTACGGGTGGGCCAACCGGCACGCCCATGCCACCCCGTTCGTGTCCGACCCGGCGAAGCGCTCGCTCGTCGTCGGCACGATCGACTTCGATGACGTGATCGACGCGGCGGCGCTCGCCGCGACGCTCCGGGCGAACGGCATCGTCGACGTCGAGCCGTACCGCAAGCTCGGCCGCAATCAGCTGCGGATCGCGATGTTTCCCGCGACGCCGCCGAGCGATGTCGCGGCGCTCACGCGGTGCATTGACTATGTCCTGGAGCAGCAGTCATGAAGGTGCTCGTCGCGGAGAAGATCGGAGGCTCCGGCGTCGATCTGCTGCGGGAGCACTTCGACGTCGAACTCGGCATTGGCTGGAGCCGCGAGGAGCTCGGCGATCGGATCGCACAGTACGAGGGGATCCTGATCCGCTCGGCGACGAAGCTCGATGCCGAGATGATCGATCGCGCCGACCGGCTGCGGGCCGTCGGTCGGGCCGGTGTCGGGGTCGACAACGTCGACGTCCTGGCGGCGACCAAACGCGGCATCGTCGTCGCCAACGCGCCCCAGTCGAACGTGATCACCGCCGCCGAGCACACGATGGCGCTGCTGCTCGCGCTCGCTCGTAACGTGCCCCAGGCGCACGCGTCGCTGACGAGCGGCAAGTGGGAGCGGGCGAAGTTCTCCGGCGTCGAGCTGTATGAGAAGACGCTCGGGATCCTCGGGTTCGGCCGGATCGGCCAGCTCGTCGCGCACCGGGCGCTTGCGTTCGGGATGCGGGTCATCGCGTATGACCCATATGTCGCCGCTGAGCGCTATCGGGCGATGGGCGTCGAACGTGCGGAGTCGTCCGACGAGGTGTACGCCGGGGCGGACTTCATCACTCTGCATCTGCCGAAGACGCCGGACACCGAGGGGTGGCTCGACGCCGACGCGCTCGCGAAGTGCCGGGACGGCGTGCGGATCCTCAACGTCGCGCGCGGGCCACTCGTCGTCGACGAGGACCTCAAGGCCGCGATCGACTCCGGCAAGGTGGGCGGCGCCGCCCTCGACGTGTTCCGCTCCGAGCCGATCACCGAGCATCCGCTGTTCGGCTATCCGAACGTGATCGTGACGCCGCATCTCGGCGCCTCGACGGCCGAGGCGACCGACCGCGCCGGATACCAGGCGGCCGAGCAGGTGGTGGCCGCGCTCACGGGCGGGGTCGTGACGACCGCGGTCAACGTTCCAGCGATCCCGCCGGAGGACATGGAGGTGCTCGGACCGTTCCTGCCGCTGTCGCGTGCGCTGGGCCGGATCGCCATCGCCCTGATCGCGGGTTCGTCGTTCGACCGCGTCCAGACGGAGTTCCTCGGACGGATCGCGGATCGGGATACCCGTCTGCTGTCGATCGAGGCGCTTCTCGGAGTGCTCGAGGGGCACACCGAGGAAGAGGTCAATGAGGTCAACGCGCCGGCGATCGCCGAGGAGCGCGGCATCCAGACCGAGGAGACGACGAGTCGCGGCGCCCGGGACTACACGGACCTCGTGCGCGTCACGCTCACGTGCGGCGAGGACAGTCTCCGGGTCGCCGGGACGCTGATCGGCCGACGCAACCGGCCGCATCTGCTCGAGGCGTGGGGCCACCGCTTCGACCTTCAGCTCGAGGATCACCTCACGCTGTTCCGCTACCGGGACGTGCCCGGGATGATCGGCCGCGTCGGCACGATCTTCGGCCAGCATGGCGTCAACATCGTGTCGGCCGCGGTCGGGCGCGAGCCCGGCGAGGACGAGGCGGCGGGCAACGTCGCCGCGATGGCGATCACGACGGACGCTCCGGTGCCTCGCGCGGTGATCGACGAGATCGTCGCCGCCGACGGGTTCTTCGCGGGCCGGACCGTCAGCTTGTAGCGGTACGCGCAGCCGCCGCCCGCCCGCCGCAGGAGCTGTCGAGCTGCGCAGCGAGGCCGGCGCTCACCCCCGTCCGCGGCGCGTAGCCCAGGGCACGGCGAGCATGCTCGCTTGACACCGTCGCGACGCGGGGGTCACCGGGCCCGGGAGCGACGGCGCGGCCGGCCACCGGGCGACCGAGCATGTCGCCCAGCAGGCGCGGGATCTCCGCCAGGCGGACGTCCTGCGGCCCGGCGATGTTGTACGTCTCGCCGTCGGCTCCGCGGTGCACGGCGGCGATGATCCCGGCGACGCAGTCGGCGATGTACGTCGGCGTCCGGAGCTGACGCCCGCCGTCACGGAGCCGGATCGGCACGCCGGCCCGCGCGGCCCGGATGAACGTTGCGTAGGCCATGTCGTCGCGCTGTCCGGGTCCGTACACGTTGCTCAGCCGCACGATCGTGGCCCGCGGATAGTCAATCCAGGCATGCTCGCCGGCGAGCTTCGAGCGGCCGTAGGGCGAGAGCGGGTGCGGCGTCGAGCGCTCGCTCAGGTTGAGTCCCGCGCCGTACACCGAGATGCTCGACAAATGCAGAACCCGAGGCTGGACGGTGCGCTCACAGCTGTCTCGCAGCAGCTTCGTCGCCACGGCGTTGACCTGCCAGTACGCCTCCGGGCGCTCCCAGCTTGGCTGCACCCCCGCGAGGGCTGCGGCGTGGATGACGAGATCGACGTCGGCGAGCAGCGAGGTCGGGAGCGGCGTCCTGAGGTCGTGCGCGACCGGGGTGCGCGCGTCGATACGGACGATCACCGGCGGAAGGTCGAGCCACCGCACGTCGTGCCCGTCGGCCTCGAGCTGCCGCGCGAGCGCGCCGCCGATGAAGCCTCCAGCGCCCGTGATGAGGACTCTCCGCTGCGTCTCCGGCATGATCGCGGGGCAGAATAGTGCCCCGGCGTCGCGCCCTCGCTATAGGATCGCCGCTGTATGGAGGGTGCGGTCGAAACGAGACCGGCGCAAGGCCGGTCGGCAGCGCTGCAGGCGCGCACGATGTGCGAGGCCTTCCAGGCGACGGCCGCGGCGCGCGGCGACAAGGTGGCGCTGCGGACGATCGGCGACGGGGTGTCGTTGACGTTCGCCGAGTACGCCGCGCGAGTCCGGCAGCTCGCCGGGGCGTTCTTTGCGCTCGGCGTGCGGCCCGGGGACACGGTTGGCTTCATGCTCACGAACCGGCCCGAATTCCATCTCCTCGACACGGCGATCATGCACCTCGGCGGGACGCCGTTCTCGATCTACAACACCTCCTCGCCGGAGCAGATCGCGTACCTGTTGAGCGACGCCGCGAACCGGGTGATGATCGTCGAGGCCGCGTTCCTCGATCGGGCGCGGGATGCGATCGCGTCGTCCGGCGGCGTCGAGCACCTGGTCGTGCTCGACGGGGCGCCGGAGGACACCATCGCCTACGAGGAGCTGTACGCGGCGACGCCGGGGGATGGGTTTGATTTCGACGCGGCGTGGCGCGCCGTGGGCCCCGACGATGTGCTGACCCTGATCTACACCTCGGGAACGACCGGGCCGCCCAAGGGCGTCCAGCTGACGCATGGCAACGAGATCGCGGAGTGCCGCGGGATCGACGCCGCGGCGCCATGGCTCGGGGCGGGCGGCGCGACGGTGTCCTACCTCCCTGTCGCGCACATCGCGGACCGCGGGCTCGCCCACTACGGGCAGATGTTCTGGGGCGACGCGGTCACCTGCTGCCCCGATCCGGCGCAGGTGTTCGCGCACGTCGCCGACTGCCGCCCGACGCGGTTCGGCGCCGTCCCGCGGATCTGGGAGAAGCTGATGGCCGCGCTCGAGGCCGGCGTGGCCGCTGAGGCGGACGCGGCGCGAAGCGACGCGACGCGCCGGGCGATCGAGCTGGGACTGCGCAAGGTGCGGCTCGAGCAGTCCGGGAAGCCGCTGCCCGACGACGTGCGCGAGGGCTGGGAGCGTGCCGACGCGACGATCTTCTCGGCGATCCGGGCGAGGCTCGGCTTCGACCGCTGCGAGTCATATGTGATCGGCGCGGCGCCGGCACCGCTCGCCGTGTTTGAGTTCTTCGCCGCGATCGGGATTCCGATCTGCGAGGTCTGGGGGATGTCCGAGACGGCGTCGATCGCGACCCTCGTGCCGCAGGACGAGCTCCGCTTCGGCACCGTCGGGCGGCCAATCCCCGGGGTTGAGATCCGGCTCGACGATGACGGCGAGCTGCTCGTCCGGGGTGACACCGTGATGCCCGGATATCGCAACCAGCCAGAGAAGACGGCCGAGACGATCGGACCCGACGGCTGGCTGCGCACCGGCGACGTCGGCCGGATCGATGACGACGGGTTTCTCACGATCATCGACCGCAAGAAGGAGCTGATCATCAACGCCGCCGGGAAGAACATGTCGCCCGCCAACATCGAGCAGCAGCTCAAGCAGGGCAGCCCGCTGATCGGGCAGGCGATGGCGATCGGCGATGCTCGTCCGTACAACGTGGCGCTGATCGTGCTTGACCCGGACGCGTGTGGCGCGTTCGCCGCGGCGCACGGTCTCGCTGACACATCGTGTGCGGCAATGGCGGCCGAGGAGGCCGTGCAATCGGAGGTCGCCGCCGGGGTGGAGCGCGCGAACTCGCATCTGTCGCGGGTCGAACAGATCAAACGCTTCACCGTGCTCGGCGTCGACTGGCAGCCGGCGGGCGACGAGCTGACACCGACGATGAAGCTGAAGCGCCGCGTCGTCGCGGAGAAGTACGCGGACGAGATCGAAGCGCTCTACGCGTAGCCCGTGGCGCGCTCTGCGCGTAGCCCGTGGCGCGCGCTCTGCGCGTAGCCCGCGGCGCTTGCGCCTGCCCGAGGGGCTGATAGCCTGCCGTAGCGATGGCGCTCCGCCTCGACCTTCGACTTCTTCTCCTCCCCCTTCGGGGGGAATAGCGCGCCGGCGGCCGCATGTAGCCGCGAACCAGTACGAGAAGAAGCGAATTTCGAGAGACACAGAGGAGTGACATGACCAAGCCTGACGACCCCAGCCGAGTACTGATCTTCGACACGACGCTGCGCGACGGCGAGCAGTCCCCGGGGATCTCGCTGAACACGCAAGAGAAGCTCGAGATCGCGCAGCAGCTCGCGCGCCTTGGGGTCGATGTGATCGAGGCCGGTTTCCCGATCACCTCCCCCGGCGACTTCGAGGCCGTGCAGGCAATCGCCCGGAGCGTCGAGGGACCGATCATCGCGGGGCTCGCGCGCACCCACGTCGCCGACATCGACGCCGCCTGGAACGCGGTTCGCGACGCCGCCGGGGCGGGCGGTGCCCGAATCCACACGTTCATCTCGACCTCGGACATCCACATCCAGTATCAGCTGCAGACGACGCGTGAGGACGTGAAGGGCCAGGCTCGCGCCGCGGTCGCCCATGCCAAGCAGTACGTCGACGACGTCGAGTTCTCACCGATGGATGCCACCCGCGCGGACATCGAGTACACCGCCGAGGTGTGCCAGATCGCGATCGACGAGGGCGCGACGACGATCAACATCCCGGACACCGTCGGCTACACGATGCCGCACGAGTTCACCGCGTACCTGGAGAAGCTGTACGCGTGTGTGCCGGCGCTACGCGACGTCGTCCTCTCGGTGCACTGCCACGACGACCTGGGATTGGCGGTCGCGAACTCGTTCGCGGGACTGCTCGCCGGCGCCCGGCAGGTCGAGTGCGCGATCAACGGGATCGGGGAGCGGGCGGGCAACGCCTCGCTCGAGGAGCTCGTGATGCTGCTCCATACGCGGCGGGCCGACGTGGGTCTGTTCACCGAGGCGAACACGCGCGAGATCGCGCGCACGTCGCGGTTGGTCTCGCGTCTCACCGGCTATCCGGTCCAGCCGAACAAGGCGATCATCGGACGCAACGCGTTCGCCCACGAGTCCGGGATCCACCAGGACGGCGTGCTCAAGGAGCGCACGACCTACGAGATCATGGACGCGACGACCGTCGGTCTGGACGCGAACTCGATCGTCCTCGGCAAGCACTCCGGTCGCCATGCGCTGCAGCAGGCGTTGGCGGAACTGGGCTACGAGGTCCAGGGTCAGACGCTGAACACCGCGTTCAAGCGCTTCAAGGAGATCGCGGACAAGAAGAAGCAGGTGACCGCGATGGACCTGGAGGCCTTGTTGACCGACGAGCTCCGCGAGGAGATCGCGGGCTATGTCCTCGAGTGGTTCGAGGTCGAGGCGTCATCGCGTCGACCGCCGCATGCGACCGTCGGTATCCGCGGGCCCTCGGGCGAGGAGATCACCGGGTCGTTCACCGGGGACGGTCCCGTCGACGCGATCTTCCACGCGATCAACGCTGCCACCGGAGTCGAAGTGCGACTCCGGGAGTTCCGGATCGACGCCGTGACCGGCGGCCAGGATGCGCTCGGCGAGACCTCGGTCGTGCTTGAGGTTGGCGGCGTCACCGGCGCGGGCCAGGGCGTGTCAACCGACATCCTCGAGGCCGCCGGCCGGGCCTACGTCCGGGCGTTGTCGAACGCGGTGCGGCGGCGGAGCGTGGCGGCCGAGGCCGAGGCGGCGACCGGCGAGGCGGTGGCGGCGTCATCGGCGCCGTCGGAGCCGGTCCGAGCGCCGTAGCGCTCACCGCTGTCGAACGTTATTGCGGTTTCAGGAGCCCGGCAGCGATTGCGACCCACTCCCGCGGGGCCACGCGGGGCTGATCGCTGCGGCGGTGTCGGGCTCCTGACCGGCGGTGTCGGGCTCCTGACCGGCGGTGTCGGGCTCCTGACCGGCGGCTCTAGTCTCCGCGCGACGCCAAGGCCAACCCCTGCCGGTACGCCGCCGCCAGCACGCGCTCGCGGGGCTCCCGGTCCATGAAGTCGACGCCCATCGTCGCCGCGGATTCGAGGTTCGGTGCGACCGCCTGAACCGCGGCGCCCCGGCGGCGCAGCGCCATCGACTCGAGCGAGACGGCGGTCCGGGCGACGCGCCGCAGGACGGACAGGATCGTCTGCGACCCGGCGAGGCTCGCGGTCGGGGTGAGGCACAGGACATGGGTGTCACGGCCGGCCGGGGCGGCGTCGAGGTTGCTGCCACTCCAGACGCCACCGTCGACGTACTCGCGGCCGCCGATCTCGACCGGGGCGAACAGCCACGGCACGCTGCACGATGCGGCAACCGCCTCGGCGACCGTGGCACGCGGCGCGCGGGGGCTGCCGAACACGACGCGCTTGCCATTGCGCCGGTCGACGGCGACGACGCGCAGGCGCCCGTCGAACCGCGCGCCGGTCCGCGCGACGTTCGCCTGAAGGTGGTCGAGCGTCGTCGTCGGGCGGGGGAGACGACGGAGCATCGTGGCCCGGAGTACGGCTCCGCCGGGCGCCGAGATCCCGAGCGCCAGCGGGGCGAACGACGCACCGGCGGCGAGCGCCCATCCGCCCGCTCGCCGGGCCGCCGCCTGGGCGACGGAGGCGAGTGTCGTCACCGGCTGTGGCCGCGCGGGCTCGATCTCGGTGCCGGTCTCGGCGGGACGCCGCGGCCGCTCGCCGGCGACGAGGTGGGCGGCGACGATCGCGCCGGCGGAGGTGCCGACGAAATATTCACACCGGCGCAGGTCAAAGTCGGTGGCGTCCTCGACCCCGGCGAGGACGCCCATCATCCACGCCTCACCGAGCACCCCACCGCCGCCGAGGACGAGGACATCGGGGCGCGAGAGCATCGCAAGCAGGCTATCGACGCGCGGTCGTCGTCGCGGTTGCGCTCCTGACGGCGTATGCGATAACGTACGTTTGTATGGCGACTGTTCCGGTGCAGCCAAGCGATGCGCTTGCCACCTCGACCACGGCCCTGGGTGCGCGGGTCAAGGCGCTCCGAGAGGCGATGAGCCTGTCGCTCCGTGACCTCGCCGAGCGCTCCGGCGTCAGTGCGCCAATGCTCAGCCAGGTCGAGCGGGGGGAGACGAGCCCGACGCTCCAGGTCGCCGGCCGGATCGCCGCCGGCCTCGATCTGCGCCTGTCGCAGCTGCTCCGACTCGACGAGGACGGTGCCGTGAGCATCGTCCGGCGCACCGAGCGGCGCAAGGGCCCCGGTGGCGGCCGGCGGGGTCACAGCTACGAGATCCTGACGCCGCCGCTGCCCGGGCAACGGGCGGAGCTCTCCCGCCACGTCCTGAGCGCGGGCGCAGTCACCGGCGGCCCCGGCGATCCGCCGATGCACGAGCCCGGCAGCCGTGAGACGGCCCTCGTCGAATCCGGCTCCGTCGTGCTCGTATGCGACGGCGCCGGGTACGAGCTCAGCGCCGGCGATGCGGTGACCTTCGACGCCGATCTGCCCCACCATTTCGAGAACCCCGGACCCGATGAGGCCATCCTGCTGGCGGTCGTCAGCGCAGGCCTACGGAGGAGCTGATTCATGCCTGAGACCCTGTTCGACAAGATCTGGAGCCGCCACGAGGTCGCGCCCGGACTGCTGTACATCGACTTGCACCTCGTCCACGAGGTGACGAGCCCGCAGGCGTTCGACGGGCTGCGGCTCGCGGGCCGGAGCGTACGCCGTCCAGATCGGACGCTCGCGACCGCGGACCACAACGTGCCGACCGACGGCACGCCCGTCGCTCAGCGGATCAAGGACGAGCTCAGTCGCGTTCAGGTGCAGACGCTGGAGCGCAACTGTGAGGAGTTCGGGATCCCCGTGTACTCGCTCGGTTCCGAGCATCAGGGCATCGTCCACGTGATCGGTCCGCAACTCGGGGTCACCCAGCCGGGGATGACGATCGTGTGCGGCGACTCGCACACCGCGACGCACGGCGCATTCGGTGCGCTCGCGTTCGGCATCGGGACGAGCGAGGTCGAGCACGTGCTCGCGACGCAATGTCTCGTCCAGACGAGGCCGAAGTCGATGCGCATCCGCTACCACGGCGACCTCGGCTTCGGGGTGACGGCCAAGGATCTGATCCTGGCCACGATCGGGCAGATTGGTGTGGCGGGCGCCGTCGGTCACGTTGTCGAGTACGCCGGCCCGGCGATCGAGAAGCTCTCGATGGAAGGGCGGATGACGGTGTGCAACATGACGATTGAGGGCGGTGGTCGCGCCGGGATGATCGCGCCGGACGACACGACGTTCGAGTGGGTGCTCTCGCGCCCGGGCGGCCCGGACGAGGTCCCCGAGGAGTGGCGAGTGCTGCACAGCGAGCCCGGCGCGAGCTTCGACCGGGAGATCGACGTCGACGCGACCGCGATCAGCCCGATGGTCACATGGGGGACGACGCCGGGGATGGTTGTGCCCGTCACCGAGGCGGTGCCCGAGCCGGTCTCAGATCAGGACGAGCGCGCGCTCGAGTACATGGGCCTCGAGCCGGGCACGCCGATCCAGGAGATCACGCTCGACCGCGTGTTCATCGGCTCGTGCACGAACGGGCGGATCGGCGATCTGCGCGCGGCGGCCGCCGTCGTTGACGGCCGCAAAGTCTCCGGCGACGTGTACGCGATGGTTGTACCCGGCTCCCAGCAGGTGAAGGCGCAGGCCGAACAGGAGGGCCTCGACGAGATCTTCAAGCGCGCCGGCTTCGACTGGCGCGGCGCCGGGTGCTCGATGTGCCTGGGCATGAACCCGGACATCGCCGGTCCCGGAGAGCGCGTCGCCTCAACCTCGAACCGGAACTTCGAGGGACGTCAGGGTCGGGGTGCGCGGTCGCACCTCGTGTCGCCGCAGATGGCCGCCGCGGCGGCGGTCGAGGGCCGATTCACAGACATTCGCGACTGGGAGGGCTCCAACTGATGAGAGCGATTGAGACGATCACCGGCCGGGTGTCGGTGCTGGATCGGGACGATGTCGACACCGATCAGATCATCCCGAAGCAGTTCCTCAAGCGAGTCGAGCGGACCGGCTTCGGGGAGTTCCTGTTCTTTGACTGGGCGAAGGAGCCCGGCTGGGAGCTGCCGAAGAACCCGATCCTCGTCGCCGGCCGGAACTTCGGCTGCGGCTCAAGCCGCGAGCACGCTCCCTGGGCGCTCGAGGACTACGGCTTCCACGCGATCGTCGCACCGAGCTTCGCCGACATCTTCCGCTCGAACTGCACGAAGATCGGCCTGCTCCCGGTCGAGCTTCCGGCCTCGGCATGTGAGGCGATCGCCGAGGCCGGCGAGGCCCAGGTCGACCTCGCCGATCAGGAGGTCCGCTGGCCCGGCGGCACGGCGCACTTCGAGATCGATCCGGACACGAAGCACCGGCTGCTCCACGGCCTCGATGACATCGCGCTGACGCTCGAGCAGGGCGGCGCGATCGACGCCTACGAGCGCGACCGCGAGCGCGTCGGCCCGGTGACAACGGCGCTATGAGTCCCGATGGCCGCGAGCTCGCCGGAGACGAACTGGCACGTGGGTCGTCCGGCGGACCAGCCACCCGCGACTGGGACGCGGCGACGTACCACCGCGTCTCCGACATCCAGTTCACATGGGCGCTCGAGCAGCTGGAGCGGCTGACGCTCGATCGCGATGAGGTCGTGCTCGACGCGGGCTGCGGCTCCGGACGGGTGACCGCCTTGCTCGCCGATCGGGTCCCCGACGGCCGGGTGTACGGGATCGACGTCGCCCCGTCGATGGCCGAGCACGCGCAGGAAGCCCTGGGCGACCGCGCCATGGTGTTCTGCCAGGACCTGGTCGAGCTCTCGATCCCCGAGCCGGTCGATGTGATCTTCTCCAACGCGACGTTTCACTGGATCGGGGACCACGACGCACTGTTCGCGGCGCTCTATCGGACGCTCGCGCCCGGCGGCCGCCTCCTCGCGCAGTGCGGCGGACGCGGGAACATCGACGCCTTCCGCCGGCTCGCGGACGACGTCGCGGCGCAGGAGCCGTTTGCACCGTATTTCGAGGACTGGCACGGTCCGTGGAACTACGCCGACGACGTCACGACGGCGGACCGGCTCCAGCGCGCGGGATTCAGCGAGGTCAAGACATGGCTCGAGCCGAAGTCGGTGACGCCGGAGGACCCGCGCGCGTTCGTCCAGACGGTGTGCGTCGTGCGCCACCTCGACCTCCTGCCCGATGACCTGCGAGGCCGGTTCGTCGACCGCGTGCTCGCCGAGGCGGGGGAGCCGCTCGTGCTCGACTATGTGCGGCTCAACATGACCGCACTGCGCGCGTAACGACTGCTGTACGGTCCCGCAGCGATGCCAGCGACAATCGTTCTGCTCCCCGGCGACGGGATCGGGCCAGAGATCCTCGCCCCGACCGTCGAGCTCTTGAACGTGGTCGTCCCCGGCGAGCTCGAATACGAGGAACACCTGTTCGGCGGCGCCGCGATCGACGCCCACGGGACCGCCCTCACCGACGAGACGCTCCAGGCCTGCCGCGACGCCGACGCGGTGCTGCTGGCTGCGGTGGGCGGACCGAAGTGGGACACGACCGACCCCGCGAAGCCGCGCCCGGAGCAGGGTCTGCTCGGGCTGCGCAAGGGGCTCGGCCTGTTCGCCAACCTCCGTCCGGTGCGTCCCGTCCCCGCGTTGTACGACGCGAGCCCCCTGCGACGCGAGATCATCGAGAGGACCGACCTGCTCGTCGTGCGCGAGCTGACCGGCGGCATCTACTTCGGTGAGAAGACACGGACCGCCGACACGGCGTCGGACGACTGCGTCTACACGCGCGAGGAAATCGAGCGCATTGCTCGCGTCGGGTTCGGCGCCGCGCGCTCACGGGTGACGAGCGTCGACAAGGCGAACGTGCTGGAGACGAGCCGTCTCTGGCGCGAGGTCGTGCGCGAGGTGCACAGCGCCGAGTTCCCGAACATCGAGCTTGAGCATCTCCTCGTCGACAACGCGGCGATGCGGCTCGTCGCGGCACCCCGGCACTTTGACGTGATCCTTACCGAGAACATGTTCGGCGACATCCTCAGCGACGAGGCCGCCATGCTCACAGGATCGATTGGGATGCTCCCGAGCGCCTCGCTCGGGATTCAGAACCCGCCCACCCCGGGCGTGTTCGAGCCGGTGCATGGTTCGGCGCCTGACATCGCCGGCACCGGCGCCGCCAATCCGCTGGCGATGTTCCTGTCTGCCGCGATGATGCTGCGCCACGGGTTGGCGCTGGAGGAGCCCGCGACGGCGATAGAATCAGCCGTCGATCGGGCGCTGGCCGACGGCCTGCGCACGGCGGACCTGGGGGGCGACGCCACGACAGCCGAGGCCACCCAGGCAGTCCTGCAACATCTAGAGTGATCCACTACGTGAGTACGTTGATATTCGAGCGACCACCAGCGGCGCTGGGCCGTGTCCTCGTCGGCTCGCGCAGCGCTGCTGCGCGTCGCCTCCTGCGTCCTTGCCCAGCATCCGCTGGTGGCCACTCTCGGTATCAACGCACCCACGCAGCGCATCACTAAGGAGTCCTTCCCGTGGAACAAGCGGACCTCATCTGGCACAACGGAGAGCTCGTCGCCTGGGAGGACGCGAAGGTTCACGTGCTGACCCACGGACTGCACTACGGAACTGGCGTGTTCGAGGGCGAGCGGGCGTATGACACATCGCGGGGCCCGGCGATCTTCCGCCACTACGACCACCTCGAGCGGCTGTTCAAGTCGGCCGAGCTGTACTACATGCCGATTCCGTATTCGGTCGAGGAGCTCCGCAGCGCGACCCACGAGCTGATCGCGGCCAACGAGCTCCGCGAGTGCTACATCCGCCCGCTCGCGTTCCGCGGCTACGGCCAGATGGGGCTGTATCCGCTCGACGCGCCCGTCGAGGTCATCATCGCAGCGTGGCCGTGGGGCGCGTATCTCGGCGAGGAGGGCAAGCAGAAGGGCGTGCGCGCGAAGATCTCCAGCTGGCGACGGATCTCCCACGACGCCCTGATCCCGCATGCGAAGGCCTCCGGCCAATACCTCAACAGCGTGCTCGCCAAGATCGAGGCCACGAAGGCCGGCTACCAGGAGGCGATCCTCCTCGACCACCACGGGTTCGTATGCGAGGGCTCCGGCGAGAACGTCTACGCGGTGCGGCACGGGAAGATCGTCACGCCGCCGCACACCGCCGGCATCCTCGATGGGATCAGCCGCAAGTCGATCATCCAGATCGCCCACGATCACGGTCACGAGGTGGTTGAGCGCGACCTCGCGCGGGCCGAGCTGTATCTCGCCGACGAGGTGTTCCTGTCCGGCACCGCCGCCGAGCTCGTCCCGGTCCACGAGATCGACGACCACACGATCGGCAGCGGGGAGCCCGGACCCGTCACCCGTGAGATCCAGCGAGTGTTCGACGACGCACTTCATGGTCGGGATCCGCGTTACGCGGAGTGGCTCGACGTCGTCCAGGTCCCGACGAAGGCTGCGTGATGCCGCTGCGGTCCTCCAGCCGGAGTCGGTGCAGTGAGCGAATTACGGAGGCGGTCCGCGCCTTGCGCTGATCGCTTTTTCGTTTTTCGCCTGCTTTCATCGACTTTAGGAGACCGCCGACGTGACGAGAATCGAGCTTTACGACACCACCCTGCGGGATGGCATGCAGGGGGAGGGCATGTCCCTCTCCGCCGAGGAGAAGCTGCGCGTCGCGCACCGCCTCGACGAACTCGGAATCGACCTCATCGAGGCCGGGTTCCCCAGCTCGAACCCGAAGGAGACCGAGCTGTTCGACCGTCTCTCCCGTGAGTCGTTCGGCCATGCCGTGATCGCGGCGTTCGGCATGACCCGCCGCCGCGATGTCGCCGCCGCCGATGATCCGGCGCTGCGGGTGCTCGCCGACTGCTTTGCGCCCGTGTGCACGCTCGTCGGTAAGACGTGGGGGCTGCATCTGGAGAAGGTGGTCAAGGTCGACCGCGAGGAGAACCTCCGGATGATCTCGGAGTCGATCGCGTTCCTCGTCGGCGTCGGCAAGCGCGTCGTGTACGACGCCGAGCACTGCTTCGACGGCTACCACGACGATCGTGGCTATGCGCTGCAGTGTCTGCGCGTTGCCGCCGAGGCGGGTGCGGAGACAGTCGTCTGCTGCGACACGAACGGCGGCACGCTGCCCGGCGCGATCACGGCAGCGATGCGTGACATCGTGACGACCCTCGCGCCGACCGGGGTGCGCGTCGGCATCCACTGTCACGACGACGCGGGGTGCGGCGTCGCCAATTCGATCTCCGCGGTGCAGGCCGGAGCCACCCACGTCCAGGGAACGATGAATGGGTACGGCGAGCGGTGCGGAAACGCCAACCTGGTGACGATCATCCCGAACCTTCAGCTCAAGCTCGGCCACGAATGCCTGACTCAGCCGCAGCTCGCCTCGCTCACGGCCGCGGCGCACTTCCTCGACGAGCTGCTCAATTTCACGCCCGACCCCGACCAGCCGTACGTCGGGCGCAACGCGTTCGCCCACAAAGGCGGGATGCACGTCGCCGGTGTCGCAGCCGACCCGTCGACGTTCGAGCACATCGATCCCGACGTCGTCGGCAACCGGCGCGAGGTGCTCATCTCCGAGCTATCCGGCAAGGGCACCGTGCTCAGTCGCGCGCGCGATGCCGGCATCGAGCTCGACGACGGCAGCGCGGCGCGGGTCATCGAGCGGGTCAAGGAGCACGAACATCGCGGCTACCACTACGAGGCCGCCGACGGATCGTTCGAACTGCTGCTGCGCAAACAGACCGGCGACTACGAGCCGCTGTTCCGGCTTGAGTCCTGGCGAGCGATCGTCGAAAAGCGCGCGGACGGGCGGGTCGAGACCGAGGCGACGATCAAGATCTGGGTCGACGGGGAGCGCTACGTCCGCACCGCGGAGGGCAACGGTCCGGTCAATGCCCTTGACCGGGCGCTGCGCGATGCGCTGGGGGAGATCCACCCGCACCTGCGCGACATCGACCTCGTCAACTTCAAGGTTCGCATCCTCGACGAGACGAAGGGCACGGGGGCGGTGACGCGGGTCCTGCTCGACGCGTCTGACGGCGACGAGGTGTGGGGCTCGATCGGCGTCTCCGAGAACATCATCGAGGCCTCATGGGAAGCGCTCGTCGACTCACTCGAACACGGCATGCAGGTCGGACGCCGGGCGACGAAGACAGCCGCGGTGCCGCGCTCGTGACCGGCTCGAGTTCGACAGCGGTGCCGGTCGACGGCCTCCCGCTCGCACGTCCTGTGCTCGGGGAGGCCGAGGAGCGGCGCGTGCTCGAGGTTCTGCGATCAGGCCAGCTCTCGCTTGGCCCGATGCTGCCGGCCTTCGAGGAGGCGTTCGCGGCACGGGTCGGGGCGTCGTACGCGAGTGCCGTGTCGAGCGGAACCGCCGGGCTGCATCTTGCGCTCCGCGCGGTCGGCGTCAGCGATGGCACCGAGGTCATCACGACCCCGTTCTCGTTCGTGGCGAGTGCCAACGTCGCCGTCTACGAGCGAGCGCGTCCCGTGTTCGCCGACATCGACCCGGTGACCTTGAATCTCTCGGTCGAGGCGACCGCCGCGGCAGTGACGGCGCGCACAGCGGCGATCCTCCCGGTCCACATCTTCGGCCACCCGGCCGACATGGCCGGCTTCGAGCGGCTCGGGCTCCCGATCGTGGAGGATGCCTGCGAGGCGCTCGGCGCCCGCTACGCAGACGGCGGCGCGGTGGGAGGACGGGGCCATCCCGCCGTGTTCGGGTTCTACGCCAACAAGCAGCTCACGACCGGCGAGGGCGGGATGGTCACACTCGGCGACGCGGGGCACAAGGAGCGAATCGACTCCGAACGCAACCAAGGTCGCGCGCCGAACATGGACTGGCTTGACCACGACCGGCTTGGCTTCAACTACCGCCTGTCCGACCTTGCGTGCGCTCTCGGGCTCGCGCAACTCGAGCGGCTCGATGCGATGCTCGCCGGGCGTGCGCGAGTGGCGGCGCTCTACGGCCAGGCGCTCGCCGGGCTCGACGGTCTGCAGCTGCCGTGCGCTGACGTCGGCGACGCCCGCCGCGGTTGGTTTGTCTACGTCGTTCAGCTCCCCCGCGGGCGCGACCGTGACGGCGTCGTTCGCGAGCTCGCCGGTCTCGGGGTCCCGAGCAAGCCGTATTTCCCAGCCGTCCACCTGATGAGCTACTACCGAGAGACGTTCGGCCACCGGCCCGGCGAGTTTCCGGTGTGCGAGGACATCGCCGCACGGTCGATCGCGCTGCCGTTCTTCCCGGAGATGACGGAGGGCCAGGTCACGCGGGCCGCCGACGCGCTCCGCGAGGTGCTGGGCGCCGCCCGCTCGTAAGATCGCAGCTCGCATGTCCCGTTTCTCCGAGCCCCAGCACGAGGCGTTCCGCCGCCTCAACGACTCGATCGGCTTCGACTGGCGCCTGGCGCCGTACGACATCGAGCAGTCGCGGGCGCATGCCGCGATGCTCGCCGCGCAAGGGATCATCAGTGAGGACGACCGCGCGGCGCTCGATCACGCGCTCGAGCAGGTGCATGGCGAACTGAGCGATGGCTCATTTCCGTTCGACGATGGTGACGAGGACATCCACATGGCGATCGAGCGGCGTGTCACCGAGCTCGCGGGTCGGGCCGGCGGCCGGCTGCACACGGCGCGCTCGCGCAACGACCAGGTCGCCACCGACGTGGCGATGTTCGTGCGCGCGCACGCGTACGACGCCGCGACCTCGATCGCCCGGCTTGCCTCGAGGCTCGTTGATGTGGCCGAGGGACACCTCGACTGGCCGATGCCCGGCTACACCCATCTCCAGCGGGCGCAGCCGGTGTACCTCAGCCACCATCTCCTCGCCTATGTGTGGATGCTCGTCCGCGACCGGCGCCGGTTCCACGACGTCGTGGCCGCGACGGCGGTGCTGCCGCTCGGGGCAGGGGCCCTCGCCGGCGTCAACTTCGAGACCGACCGACAGGCGGTCGCTGATGCGCTCGGCTTCGCCGAGGTCGCTCCCAACTCGATCGACGCCGTCTCGAATCGCGATTTCGTGCTCGATTACCTGGCCGCCGCCGCCACGTGCGCAACCCACCTGTCGCGGCTCGGCGCCGAGATCGTGCTGTGGTCCTCGGAGGAGTTCCGCTTCTGCGAGGTGTCCGACGCGTGGGCCTCGGGCTCGTCGATCATGCCCCAGAAGAAGAACCCGGACGCTGCCGAGTTGCTCCGCGCCAAGGCACCGCGGCTGAGCGCCCATCTCGTCGGGCTCCACGGGGTCATGCACGGCCTGCCGCTCACCTACAACAAGGACATGCAAGAGGACAAGGAGCACCTGTTCGACGCGGCCGACACACTCGAGCTCTCGCTGGCCGCCGCCGAGGGCATGATGGGCTCGATCACGTTCAACCGTGAGCGGCTGGCGGAGGCGGCGACGGACGAGTTCCTCGCCGCCACCGACATCGCGGATCTGCTCGTCCGACGCGGGCTGCCCTTCCGGGAGGCGCACGGCGTCGTGGCCGGCCTCGTGCGGACGGCGGTCGAGTCCGAACGGACGCTGTCCTCACTGACGCGCGAGGAGCTGACCGAGGCCTCACCGCTGCTCGACGATGAGTTCTACGCCGTACTCCGCGACGGCGCCTGGCTTGAGTCCAAGGTGTCGGCCGGGGGCACCGCCCTCGTCCGGGTCCGCGAGCAGGTCGAGCAGGCTCGCTCGGCGCTGCGGTGAGGCTGACGGCTTCGTTCTACGAGCGGCCCGTCCTCGACGTCGCGCGGGAGCTGCTCGGCTGCGTCGTCACCCACGAGGACTGCGCGGGCGTGATCGTCGAGACGGAGGCCTACCACGACTCCGAGCCGGCCTGCCACGCGTTCGTCGGCGTGACGCCGCGGACCGAGACCCTCTTCGGGCCTCCGGGGCGGGCATACGTGTACCGCTCGTACGGAATCCACGCGTTGCTGAACGCCGTGTGCGAGCCCGAGGGGGTGGGAGCGGCGGTCCTGATCCGGGCGCTCGAGCCGCTGCGCGGCATCGGGCATATGCGGGCACGCCGGGGCGTCGATGCCGTAGCGGCGCTCTGCTCCGGGCCCGGCAAGCTGACCCAGGCGCTCGGGATCGACCTCGAGCTCGGCGGCACCGATCTCATCGACGGGCTGATCGTCATCGCCCCGCCGCCGCGCTCGTGGCGCGATCTGCACGTGACGGTCGACGAACGGATTGGGATCACGAAGGCAGCGGATCTGCCGTGGCGTTTCAGCGTGACCGGGAGCCCGTTCGTCTCGCGCCGCGGATCCGGTCCGCGGCGTCGCCGCGCGGACGCGGCGGCGTCCGAGTCATCGCGGGGTTAGTGGCCGTTCACTGACGTGGGCGGGCGCTACGAGTCGTCGTCCCCGTAGCTGCGGCGGCGACCACTAGCCGCCGACGCCGGCACCGCCGGTGCCGGAGTTGCCGCCCCCGCCGCCGCCACCACCGCCGGGGTTGCCGGTGCCGCCGCCGCCACCACCGCCGCCGGAGTTGCCGGTGCCGCCGCCGCCACCACCGCCGCCGCCGGAGTTGCCGACCGCGCCGCCGCCACCACCGCCGCCGCCGCCGGAGTTGCCGACCGCGCCGCCGCCACCACCACCGCCGCCGCCGCCGGAGTTACCGACCGCGCCGCCGCCGGTGTTCCCGGTGGCGCCAGTGCTGGGAACCGGGACACTCGGGCCGGTCCCGGTTGAGCCCACCCCGCTGTTGCCCGTGTTCCCGCTGTTGCCGGTCGTGCGCTTCTTGCCGTTTGACTGCTTGGCGGCCTCGTCGGCCATGATCTGCAGCGCCCGGGTCATGAAGCTCTGCCAGATGATCGCCGGATACGTACCACCCTCGACCGGGCCGCCGTTGTACGCGGTGGCCATCGACTTGCTGTTTGTCGGGTAACCGACCCACACGGCGGTCGTCATCTGCGGAGTCCAGCCGACAAACCAGGCGTCGGCGTAGTTGGTCGTCGTTCCCGTCTTGCCCGCGACGTCGACGCCGGAGATCTGCGCGTTCGTCGCCGTGCCGAATTGCACCGGGCCATGGAGGATGTCGTGGACCTCGGCGGCGATGTCCGCCGGGAGGACGCGCTTGTACGTCGGATGGTCCTTGATGTCCGTCTTGCCGTCGCACCTGACGACGTAGCACTGGAGCTCGGCGATCCCGGTGGGCCCCTTGTTCGGCGCGCCGAGCAGCGGGTTGTAGACGCGGTTCCCACCGGCGGCGAACGTCTCGTAGGCGTGGGCCATGTCGATCGGCGAGACGCCGTCGCGCAGACCGCCGAGGATCATCGCGTAGTTCTTCGAGATCGGGGAGCGGATGCCCATCTGGGCCGCGAGCCGCGCGATCCGCTTGACCCCAACGCGGATCCCGACCTGCGCGTAGACCGTGTTGTCGGAGTACGCGGTGGCGTCACGCAGGCTGATCGAACCCGAGTACGTGTTCCCGAAGTTGTGGACGATGAAGTGCTCCTTGCCCGCGCTGTTGGGGACGATGAAGTCCTGGGGCGCTGAGGTGATGACCGAGTCCGGTCCAAAATCGCCTGTCTTCAGCGCCTCGGCGAGCGTGAACGGCTTGAACGAGGAGCCGGGCTGCCGATGACCCTCGGTGGCGAGGTTGAACGGGAAGTGGGCGTAGTCCTCCTCGCCGCCGACGATCGGCCCACCGACCATTGCCCGTACCTCGCCGGTCTTGTTGTCGATCGCCACCAGCGAGGCGCTCGGCAGGCCCGAGCCCGACGGCAGCTCAGAGCTGATCGCGTTTTCGGCCGCCTTCTGCATGTCCAGGTCAAGCGTCGTCTTGATCTTCAGCCCGCCGTAGTAAGCGCGGTATTCGGCGAGCGCGGGCGAGACACCGTGACCCACCGCGGCGAGGATCTGCGGCCGTAACCAACTCGTGAAGTACGGAGCGGCGGTCGGCTCGGACGGCTGCTGAATGTCCGCGGCGGTCGGCAGCGGCGCGCTGATCCCCTGCTGGTATTGCTGCTCGGTGATGTCATGTTGCTGGAGCATGTCGAGCAGGACGACGTTGCGCCGGCCCTTCGCCGCCTGGGGATGGGCGATCGGATCGAACGCGGTCGGCGACGCGACCATCCCCGCGAGCAGCGCGGCGTCCCATGGCGTCAGCTTGGACGCGCACTTCGGCAGCGGCGCACCGCCCGGGCTGGTATCGCCGCAGCCGCCCGACACGGTGGAGGTGGGTGTGCCATCGCTGGAGAGCGTCTGACCCTCGGCTGCCGCGGGGACGAATCCGTACTTCTTGCCGAAGTACACGCGCGCGGCCGACTCGATCCCATAGGCGCCGTTGCCGAAGTAGATCGAGTTCAGGTACTCGGTGAGGATCTTCGACTTCTTCCATTTGCGTGTGAGGTGGTAGGCGAGCGCCGCCTCTCGCAGCTTCTCGAGCACGGTGCGGTTGTTCTGTTCGGCAAGCGCGTTCTTGACGAACTGCTGGGCGATCGTCGAGGCGCCCTGGCGTGAGCCGCCGGTGAGGTCGGCGACGAACGCGCGGGCGATGCCGCGGATGTCGACGCCCGGGTTCGTCCAGAAGCGCTTGTCCTCGATCGACACGATCGCGTACTGCATCGCCTTCGAGATATCGGTGTACTGATCGATCACGACGTTGTTCGGCGGCGCGAAGATGCCGATCGGCCGCCACTGGTCGTCGTAGAGGAACGTGTTCGCCTCGTGCTGGTACTCGCGGCGATTCTCGAGCTGCGGGAGGTCGGAGGCGACCGCCATCATCATCCCGAACACGGTCGAGACGCACGCGAGCGCGCCCAGGCCGACGAGGATGGCGAGCAGCCGCAGCTTGCGAACGCGCGGTTTAGCCGGCTTCTCGCCGTCGCCGCGACGCCGCCAGCGTCGACGCGGCGGACGAAACGGGATCGGCGCGTGCGGATCCGCGTTCTCTATGTGATCGTCTTCGCTCATGCGATCGAAGGATCCGTCTCGGCAGCGACGCTGCCACGCCGCCCGGTGACGGCTTCACGGGAAGGCGGCAGTCCGGCGGCATCGGACGTGGTTCCCGCGGGGGCGAGAGTCTAGCATTGGCGCGGATGGATTCAGACCCACTGGCCGGGGCGGACACGGCACTATCGGACGGCGAATCGCCCGCAGCTACGGGCGATTTCGACGATCCGGGGCGGGCCGCCGCGTGGCTTGCCCGCAACGCGGTCGACTGTCTTCCGGAGGGTGGTCTGCGGCGCAAGCTCGCGCTCGGCCGGCCGTTGCGCGTCAAGCTCGGGATCGATCCGACCGCCCCGGACATCCACCTCGGGTTCACCGTCGTCCTTCAGAAGCTCCGTGAGTTCCAGGATCTCGGCCACACGGTCGTGCTGATCATCGGCGACTACACCGCCCGTGTCGGCGACCCGAGCGGGCGTTCGAGCACGCGCCCGGTGCTCTCGCCGGCGGAGATCGACACGAACGCGCAGACGTTCCAGGATCAGGCGATCAAGGTGCTCGATCCTGACCCGGCTCGGCTCGAGGTCGTCCACAACGGCGAGTGGCTCGATATGCCGATGGAGCAGCTGTTCGCGCTGCTGCGCACGACGACCGTCGCCCAGTTGCTCGAACGTGACGACTTCGCCAAGCGGTGGGCCGCGCGCCGGCCGATCTCGGTGCTCGAACTGCTGTACCCGCTGCTCCAGGGCTACGACTCGGTCGCCGTCCGCGCGGACGTCGAGCTGGGCGGGACCGATCAGAAGTTCAACCTCCTGCTCGGCCGTGACATCCAGCGGGCGTTCGGTCAGCAGGAGCAGGTGGTCCTCACCGTGCCGCTGCTCACCGGGACCGACGGCGAGCGCAAGATGTCGAAGTCGTTTGACAACTACATCGGCGTCACCGAGCCGCCCGGGGAGATGTACGGCAAGACTCTGAGCATCCCCGACGGCTCGCTGGCGCTGTGGTACTCGCTGCTCCTCGGTGCCGAGGTGCCGGGCGAGCTCGGACCCCGGGACGCGAAGCGCGCGCTTGCCCGCACGCTCGTCGCCCGGTTTCACGGCGAGGACGCAGCGGCGGCCGCCGAGGCGGAATTCGACCGGATCCACGTTCGCCACGAGGCCCCGAGTGACGTGCCGCAGGTGCAGTGGCCGGGGGCGGATGGGCCCGTGCACCTCCCGGCACTGCTCGCGCACGCGTTCGGGGTCTCGACGTCCGAGGCCCGTCGGATGCTCGGGCAGGGCGGCGTCCGGCTCGACGGCTCGCCGGTGCCCGGCGGGGTGCTCGACCTCCCCGCGGAGCAAGTCGATGGCCGCGTACTCCAGCTCGGCAAGCGCCGGTTCGCGCGCGTGCGTGTGACGTGACCGTCCACGGCGGACTGCCATGACCGTCCACGGCGGACTCCTGCGGATGGACACGCCCGGCAACGGGCACATCGTCGACCTCACCGCGGGCGTGACGAGCGTCATCCGCACGACCGGCGTCGAGCGCGGGATCGTAAACGTGTTCGTCACCGGCTCGACCGCGGCGATCACGACGATGGAGTTCGAACCCGGCGGCGTCAGCGATCTGCAGGCCCTGCTCGACCGCCTCATCCCGCCGCGCGGCGACTACGAGCACAACATGCTCAACCACGACACGAACGCCCACGCGCACCTGCGGGCGGCGATCATCGGCCCCAGCGAGACGGTGCCGCTCGTCGACGGCCGGCTGGCGCTCGGGACCTGGCAGCAACTCGTGCTGCTCGACTTCGACGACCGGCCGCGGGCGCGGACGGTCACGGTCCAGGTAGTCGACTAGTGGACCCATCCGCTAGGGCCGGGCCGCGCGTCTGCCGCCCGCGCCCTATACTCCGCCGCCGCGACGGATCCGCAGCGATCCCGAGGTCCCCGAGGAGCTCTTGCCGCTCACGTCTTCACAGACACCCGTGTGCGGCGCTATACTCACCGGTCCGCCTCGGTATCCGCTGGATCCGAGCGCGCCCTCCGAAGGAGAACCCTTCCGAAGAGGTGCGACGGTCTTTGAAAACTCAACAGCATGCACACTCCTCGACCGACCCTCGGTCGAGATGTGTGTCCAGGTTCGACGCCGTCGAACCAACGACCCATTGCTGGGTCGACTCGGATCGACGGTGCCAAGATTGACCTCGTCTTGCGCCTCGGAGCCCGTCGTGTACGTAGGGCTCCCGATAATCGTCCTTCATGGGCGATGACCGATGGGCGCATGGGTCTGATCCCTCCAGGGACAGGCCCGGAGTTTTGCTCGCCGGCTCTAGTGACACTGTCACTTGTGTCAGCGAGTTGTAATTCTCTGACGACTCTTTGTGAACGGTGGGTGGTGTGAGCCGCCTGCCGAGCAGTTCTTCACGGAGAGTTTGATCCTGGCTCAGGACGAACGCTGGCGGCGTGCCTAACACATGCAAGTGGAGCGACGAACCGGGCTTCGGCCCGGGGCAAAGCCGCGAACGGGTGAGTAACACGTGGGTAACCTGCCCTGATGATTGGGACAACCCGAGGAAACTCGGGCTAATACCGAATGTGCCCTCCAGCCACAAGGCTGCTGGGGAAAGGAAGCTTCGGCCTCCGCATCGGGATGGGCCCGCGGCCCATTAGCTTGTTGGTGAGGTAACGGCTCACCAAGGCAACGATGGGTAGCTGGTCTGAGAGGACGATCAGCCACACTGGGACTGAGACACGGCCCAGACTCCTACGGGAGGCAGCAGTGGGGAATCTTGCGCAATGCGCGAAAGCGTGACGCAGCAACGCCGCGTGGGGGAAGAAGGCCTTCGGGTTGTAAACCCCTTTCAGTTGGGACGAAGCTCCGCCGGTGAACAGCCGGCTGGAGTGACGGTACCTTCAGAAGAAGCCCCGGCTAACTACGTGCCAGCAGCCGCGGTAATACGTAGGGGGCAAGCGTTGTCCGGAATCATTGGGCGTAAAGAGCGTGTAGGCGGCTCGGTAAGTCCGCTGTGAAAGTCCAGGGCTCAACCCTGGAATGCCGGTGGAAACTGTCGAGCTAGAGTCCGGAAGAGGCGAGTGGAATTCCTGGTGTAGCGGTGAAATGCGCAGATATCAGGAGGAACACCAATGGCGAAGGCAGCTCGCTGGGACGGTACTGACGCTGAGACGCGAAAGCGTGGGGAGCAAACAGGATTAGATACCCTGGTAGTCCACGCCGTAAACGATGGGCACTAGGTGTGGGGGGTGTCGACTCCCTCCGTGCCGACGCTAACGCATTAAGTGCCCCGCCTGGGGAGTACGGCCGCAAGGCTAAAACTCAAAGGAATTGACGGGGGCCCGCACAAGCAGCGGAGCATGTGGTTTAATTCGACGCAACGCGAAGAACCTTACCTGGGCTTGACATGTTCCTGACCGCCGTGGAAACACGGTTTCCCTTCGGGGCAGGATCACAGGTGGTGCATGGCTGTCGTCAGCTCGTGTCGTGAGATGTTGGGTTAAGTCCCGCAACGAGCGCAACCCCCGTCGCATGTTGCCAGCATTTAGTTGGGGACTCATGCGAGACTGCCGGTGACAAACCGGAGGAAGGTGGGGATGACGTCAAGTCATCATGCCCCTTATGTCCAGGGCTACACACGTGCTACATTGGCGCGTACAGAGGGTTGCGATACCGCGAGGTGGAGCGAATCCCTTAAAGCGCGTCTCGGTTCGGATTGCAGGCTGAAACTCGCCTGCATGAAGGCGGAGTTGCTAGTAATCGCGGATCAGCACTGCCGCGGTGAATACGTTCCCGGGCCTTGTACACACCGCCCGTCACACCATGGGAGTGAGCAACACCCGAAGCCGGTGGCCTAACCCTTTTGGGAGGGAGCCGTCGAAGGTGGGGCTCGTGACTGGGGTGAAGTCGTAACAAGGTAGCCGTAGCGGAAGCTGCGGCTGGATCACCTCCTTTCTAGGGAGCCCTCTACAACCAGAGGGCACCGATCGACAAGCAGCACCGTCGCCTCTGTCTTCCGCACCTCGTGTGCAGGGAGCCCGCGACGTTGGGACACGCCATCCGTGGCGTTCCCTCGCTCAAGCGCGATCGGCCACTAGACATGTCGACCGAACCTGGCAAGGCGCACGCCGACGGCTCTGTAATGGAGCTCGGCGCGAGGCGCCCGCATGCTGTTGAGTTTTGAGAGACCGGCTCACTGCCGGCGGCTCGAGGCACCGTCCCGGGCAGCCCTAGCGGTGAGCACGCCTCTTTGCGGACCTTGAAAACTGCACAGTAGCCAATGTAACGGGTATCAGGTGAGCGCTTATCACGCTCATCTGGAGAAATCTAATTTCTCCGGCTGCATTTCACGTCAGTGAAATGCGGCGATCACCGTCAAGATAGTAAGGGCACATGGTGGATGCCTTGGCACCAAGAGTCGATGAAGGGCGTGAACGGCTGCGATAAGCCCCGGTGAGGCGCTGAATGGCCAGTGACCCGGGGATGCCCGAATGGGGAAACCCAGCGTCGGTAATGCGACGTTACCCCGTGCTGAACACATAGGCACGGAGGAGACAAGCGGGGGAAGTGAAACATCTCAGTACCCCGAGGAAAGGAAATCAACCGAGACTCCCTGAGTAGTGGCGAGCGAAAAGGGATCTAGCCTAAACCCGGCGCGTGTAAGTGACCACACGTTGCGCGTCGGGGGTTGTAGGACGTCTGGTCCAGGTCGTGGTCGGCCTGGCGGAAGTTACAAAGACATGTGATAGTCGAAGCGCGTGGAACCGCGCACCACAGAGGGCAACCGTCCCGTAGACGAAATTGCATGACCTTCCGCAGATGTTCCTGAGTAAGTCCGCTCCCGTGAAACGCGGACTGAAACTGGGGGGACCACCCTCCAAGGCTAAGTACTCCTTGGTGACCGATAGCGGACTAGTACCGTGAGGGAAAGGTGAAAAGTACCCCGGAAGGGGAGTGAAATAGTACCTGAAACCGCGTGCCTACAAGCGGTGGGAGCAGCACTTGTGTTGTGACCGCGTGCTTTTTGCATAACGAGCCGGCGAGTTACTCGTCTGCGGCAAGGTTAAGCGATGAGCGGAGCCGTAGCGAAAGCGAGTCCGAATAGGGCGTCATAGTCGTAGGCGGTAGACCCGAAGCTGAGCGAGCTACCCATGGGCAGGTTGAAGCGGGGGTAAGACCTCGTGGAGGACCGAACCGACCTAGGTTGAAAACTGGGCGGATGACCTGTGGGTCGGAGTGAAAGGCTAATCAAGCTCAGTGATATCTGGTTCTCTCCGAAATATATTTAGGTATAGCCTCGGATAAATTCCGTGGCGGCCGTAGAGCACTGTTTGGACTAGGGGCCCTACCAGGTTACCGACTTCAGGCAAACTCCGAAGACCGTCACGGTTACTCCGGGAGTCAGTTGCTGGGGGATAAACTTCAGCGTCAAGAGGGAAACAGCCCAGACCGCCAGCTAAGGTCCCCAAGTACTAGCTAAGTGGTAAACGATGTTTGAATGCAGAGACAACCAGGAGGTTGGCTTAGAGGCAGCCACCCTTGAAAGAGTGCGTAACAGCTCACTGGTCAAGTGTTCAAGCGCGGACAATGTAACGGGGCTCAAGCTAGTCACCGAAGCTGCGGGTGTGTGAGATCTTCGGATCGATCACGCGGTAGGAGAGCGTTCCGGCGCCAGTGAAGCGGCCGCGTAAGCGAGCCGTGGAGGCGGCGGAAGTGAGAATGCCGGCATGAGTAACGAAAGAGGGGTGAGAATCCCCTCCACCGATTGCCCAAGGTTTCCTGAGTAAAGTTCGTCTGCTCAGGGTTAGTCAGGACCTAAGGCGAGGCCGAAAGGCGTAGTCGATGGCCAACGGGTTGATATTCCCGTACCACGTCGCTTCCGTTTGACCGATGGGGGGACGAGGAAGGCTATGGGATCCCAGGCGATGGTCGTCCTGGGGTAAGCATGTAGGGGTGGCTCTAGGTAAATCCGGAGCCGCATAACCTGAGGTGCGATGCCAGCTGGCTCTAAGCCGGCGAGTCCCGGAAGCCATACCTCCGAGAAAAGCCTCTAGGGAGGAAGCGCGTGCCTGTACCAAAACCGACACAGGTGGGCAAGTGGAGAACACTAAGGTGATCGAGATAACCCTCGTTAAGGAACTCGGCAAAATCGCCCCGTAACTTCGGGATAAGGGGCGCCCCAGTAGGGTGAAGCTCTTCGCGAGTGGAGCCCGAGAGGGCCGCAGTGAATAGGTTCAAGCGACTGTTTACCAAAAACACAGGTCTCTGCTAAGTCGTAAGACGACGTATAGGGGCTGACGCCTGCCCGGTGCCGGAAGGTTACGTGGAGGTGTTAGGGGTAACCCGAAGCACCGAAACTAAGCCCCGGTAAACGGCGGCCGTAACTATCAACCGAGGTAGTTATAAAACTCGGCTATATGCTGGAAACTCCGAGTATCCCGCGCTACTCGTTCTGTCCGATGCGGGCAGTACAGTGACAATGTGGCGGGTGCGGACAATCAGCAGGAAAGACTCTCTGTCGCTTTCATCCCGAGCGAGCTCGGGAACTTCCTAGCCGGTTTCGCGCTGGGTGAGTCCAGCTTCATGATCGTGTGTCGTCGACGTGGCGACTACGTTCGCAGCTGGAAGCTCTCAGCGGCCTTCAACGTGTCCCAGACGGATCGGGCTCCACTCGATCTGTGCCGGGAGACGCTCGCGTGCGGAACCATGCGAATGGCCGGCAATGGTGGCTGGTACTGGGAGGTCAATCGCCTCGCAGACATCCAGTCGCGCATCGTGCCGTTCTTTCGACGGTTTCCGCTGGTCGGGACGAAGGCGGATGACTTCGAGCGTTTTGCTCAAGCAGTTGAGCTTCTCGCGAAGGAGGACATCCCCGATGCCGACTATCGGCAGATTCTGCTCCTTCGTGAGCAGATGAATCGTGGCGGCAAGCGCCGCTACACCGCAGAGAGAATCCTCAGAGACTATACGCCGAGCTCACCGGTCGATCTGACTGGTGAGATGAGATAGTCCGATCTCATGGGCGACCATGAGAGTTGACCAGAAATGTGTCAACCGCCTCGCATTGCGAGGTAGTAACAAGAATGAACGGTCCTAAGGTAGCGAAATTCCTTGTCGGGTAAGTTCCGACCTGCACGAATGGCGTAACGACTTGAACGCTGTCTCAACGAGGGGCTCGGTGAAATTGCAGTCTCGGTGAAGATGCCGAGTACCCGCGGCTAGACGGAAAGACCCCGTGAACCTTTACTACAACTTGGTATTGGGGTTCGATGCATCTCGCTCAGGATAGGTGGGAGCCTTGGAAGCACCGGCTGCGGCTGGTGTGGAGGCAACCTTGAGATACCACCCTTGGTGTATTGGATCTCTAACAGTGCGCCGTGAATCCGGGCGCTGGACAGTGACAGGTGGGTAGTTTGACTGGGGCGGTCGCCTCCCAAAATGTAACGGAGGCGCGCAAAGGTTCCCTCAGCACGGTCGGAAATCGTGCGTAGAGTGTAAAGGCAGTAAGGGAGCTTGACTGCGAGACCGACAGGTCGAGCAGGTGCGAAAGCAGGCCTTAGTGATCCGGCGGTAGCAAGTGGAAGCGCCGTCGCTCAACGGACAAAAGGTACTCCGGGGATAACAGGCTTATCGGGCCCAAGAGTCCACATCGACGGCCCGGTTTGGCACCTCGATGTCGGCTCGTCGCATCCTGGGGCTGAAGTAGGTCCCAAGGGTTGGGCTGTTCGCCCATTAAAGCGGTACGCGAGCTGGGTTCAGAACGTCGTGAGACAGTTCGGTCCCTATCTGCCGTGGGCGTTGGAGAGTTGAGAGGATTCGTCCCTAGTACGAGAGGACCGGGATGAACGCACCTCTGGTGTATCTGTTGTCCTGCCAAGGGCACCGCAGGTTAGCTACGTGCGGATCGGATAACCGCTGAAAGCATCTAAGCGGGAAGCCGGCCTCAAGATGAGCTCTCCCATCTCCTAGAGAGAGTAAGACCCCTGGAAGATCACCAGGTTGATAGGCCGGATCTGGAAGAGTGGTGACACTCGTAGGAGACCGGTACTAATGGGTCGAGGGCTTGACGGATATTTGATATCCGTGCATTGGCACTGTGTAGTTTTGAAGGCCCGCGAAGGGCGGCGGGAGGAATCTCTGATTTCTCCCCAGCCTGAGCCGCTTGCGGCTTAGGCCGGTCTCCACCGGTTTCCGGTGGCTATGGCGAGGGGGAAACACCTCTTCCCATTCCGAACAGAGCCGTTAAGCCCCTCAGCGCCGATGGTACTTGGCCCGCAAGGGCCTGGGAGAGTAGGTCGCCGCCGGTTTTTTCGTTCATGACCCCGGCTGTCTCGCTTGCGAGGCGCCGGGGTTGTGTCGTTTAAGGCGTCCGCCGCCTGGTCGGTGAGGGGCGGGCGGGCGTCGCTCCCCGGCTGGGGCACGGGTACACCCTCCGACGCGCCCGGGTCTTGTGCCGCCGAGCTGTCGGCGGTGTACCCCCTCGTCCCGCCGCCGCACGCGTCGTTGATGCCGACGACGCGCGATCATGTGGGTCCATGCAGGAGCTGCGTCGCTTCTTCAAGGCGAATCCTCAGGTGCTCGTGCTCCTGATCATCTGCCTCGTGCTCGGCCTCGGGACGTTCCTCGCGGTCGTGTTCGGCGTCATCACATCGAAGACGCCGACGACGCCGAGCGGGGAGCCGACCGGCGCTGTCGCCCCACGTGTGGCCCTCGTGGCGCGCGTGTGAGAGTCGCACGGCGGCCCCCGGCCGCGTACGCCGCGGCTAATGCGTGGTGTGCGCCTGGCGAGGCACCGCGCCCGGAGCGGCCCGCAGCGGGGTGATGCAGTACGCCGGACGGGCGGGGACGCTGCCGGGCCGGCGGTCGCGCTCCCAGCGGAGCGGGCGGCGGTGCGGATGATGGGCGGGGCGCTCGTGACCCGTGCCCGGGCGCTCGTCAAGCCTGCGCGTTTCATCCGGGTGCTCGCCGAGGACATCGTCGAACCGGCTCAGCCAGGTGAGCAAGCGCTCTTTCGAAGACTGGAACATATGTTCGGTAGCCTACGGAGAGGCTCGGACGGAACGGGGTCTGGGGTGCAACTTTCGTTGCATCAGGCTGCGGACCCAGTGAGGACCAGATCTCGAGCTTGTTCCGGACCCGCTCGATGACGTTATCCGTGAACTCGGTTGTGCCCGCGTGCCCGCCGAGGTCCGGCGTCTTCACCCCGGCGCCGACCGCCTCGAGCGCGGACTCGTAAATCGCGCGCGCCGCACGTTCTGCCTGCTCAGAGGTAGTTTCTGTGTCTGCCCGGTCGGCGGCGTGACGCATCAGCGCACCGCAGGCGAGGATCATCGCCAGCGGGTTTGCCAGGTCCTTGCCCATGAGCGCAGGGGCGGTTCCGTGGGGCGCTTCGGCCATCGCGACGGTCGTGTCGTAGTTCGTCATCGAACGCGAGCAGGAGCGACTCCGCGCCGGCGATCGAGCCATACATCGGGAGCACCAGGTCCGACAGGCAATCGCCGTCGCGGTTGAGCGCCGGGATGACGAGCGGCGCATCGGCAGCCCCGGAAAGCAGCCCGGCGTACGTCGCGTCGATCAGCACCGGCTGATAGGCGACGTTCGGGTGCCGTGCCGCGGCGGCGTCCATCTCCTCCTTGAGCATCCCCTCGTACACCGGCGAGACGGTCCACTTCGGCCCGCCGTATACCTTGGCGCGCATGCGCTTGGCGGTCCGGAACGCGTACTCGGAGACGGCGTGGCAGACCGAGCGGGTGACGCGCTCGGTGCGGAATGCGACCTCGTCGGCCGACCCGGCGCCGCCCTCGCGCCACTGCTTCGCGCCGTAGGCGTCACCGACGGCCATCCGGACGATCGCGATCGGGAAGTGGACGCCGGCGATCGGGTTGATGCCGGGCAGCCGTCGGCCGGTGCGGACGATGACCTTGCCCTCGACCGCCTCACGGAGGATGCGGTTCGGCGAGCCGACGTCCTCGGCGCCCTCCGGGGTGATCGTCGCGGCCTTCAGGCCGAGTCCGGCGGCCCGCATCGCGGACGCGGCTTCGCTGACCACGGCGTTCGACGTCGCCCGCCGGCTCTCCAGGGACAGGTCGAAGCGGAGCAACCCGAGCTCGAGCCCCAGCAGGTCTGGATCGAGCAGCCGGATCGACTGCTCGAGCAGCTCCTGCCCGGTCTCGTCGCCCTCGAGGACGACGATCGTGAGTCGGCGTGGCCATGATCCGACGATACCTCGCCGGGCGCCGGGGCCGTCCGGCTGTCGGAGGCGGATCCGATGCGACGATACCTCGCCGGGCGCCGGGGCCGTCCGGCTACTCGGAGGCGGGCCCGAGCAGCTCCTCGCGCCGCTCGGTCAGCGCATCGATGACGATCTGGAGGTGCTCGTCGAAGTCGACGCCGAGCTCCTCGGCGCCCTGTCGGAGCTCCTCGCGCTCCACGGCGGCGGCGAACGACGGCTGCTTGAGCTTCTTCTTGACCGACTTCGGCGTCATTCCGACGAGGCCCTCGGGGCGGACGTAGGCGACCGCGAGCACAAACCCGCAGAGCTCGTCGACGGCGAACAGGGCCTTCTCCATCGGCGTCTCCCGCGGGACGCCCATGAAGTCGGCGTGCGACGCGACGGCGCGCACCAAGCTCAGGCGGATAGCCGAGCGATTCCAGTTCGCGGACCGCGTAGCGGGGGTGGCCGTCCGAGAGGTCCGGATAGCGCTCGTAGTCGAGATCGTGGAGCAGTCCGGTCAGGCCCCAGAGCTCGACGTCGCCGTCAAACCGGGGCGCGTAGGCGCGCATCGCGGCTTCGACGGCGAGCATGTGGCGGCGCAGCGATTCGGATTTCGTCCACTCGCAAAGGAGGGGCCAGGCGTCTTCGCGCGAAACCGTTGTCGGCATGGCTGTTACCCTAGCTGAGCGCTCGGGACCGGACCACGCGCCGGACGGTTCCGACTCAGACATCCGTGTGCGGCGTATGAACCGCACGGCGCACCGGGCGGATTCGTCCCGCCCAAGCCGTCCCCCGACCACGGCGCCACCGATACCGATGGAAAAGTTCGTCATTGAAGGCGGGGTGCCGCTGTCAGGCACCATCGTTCCCGCCGGAAACAAGAATGGTGCGCTGCCGATTCTCGCCGCGTGCCTGCTCACCGAGGACGAGGTGGTCCTGCGCAACGTGCCGCGGATCAGCGACGTCGAGGCGATGGTCCTGCTGCTGGAGTCGCTCGGCGCCCGCGTGCGCTGGATCAGCGACGGCGAGGTGTCGATCAACACCGGAGACGTCGTGAGCCAGGAGGTCGATCGCGGCCTCGCCGAGCGGATCCGGGCGTCGTTCCTGCTCGCGGGACCGCTGCTCGCGCGGTTCGGCCGCGCCTACATGCCGCCGCCCGGTGGCGACGTCATCGGCCGCCGCCGGCTCGATCCCGCATCTCGACGCGTTCCGCGCCCTCGGCGCGACCGTCAAGCACAGTCTCGACATCGAGCTCGAGGCCCCGGCCGCGGGCCTGAAGAACTGCGACTTCCTGATGGACGAGCCGTCGGTGATGGGCACCGAGAACGCGCTCATGGCCGCCGCGCTCACCTCGGGTCCGACCGTCATCCGCAACGCCGCCTCGGAGCCACACGTTCAGGATCTGGCGCGGATGCTGCAGCTGATGGGCGCCCAGATCGACGGGATCGGCTCGAACGTCATGACGGTCCACGGCACGACGAGCCTGCGCGGCTGCACCCACACGATCGCGCCCGATCACATCGAGATCGGCTCGTTCATGGCGCTGGCCGGCGTGACCGGCGGCGAGCTTGTCGTCAAGGACACGGTGCCGCAGGACCTGAGGATGATCCGGCTCATCTTCGACCGGCTCGGGCTGCGCTCCGAGCAGCGGGGCAAGGACGTGATCGTGCCCGGCTCGCAGGAGCTCGTCGATCAAGAACGACGCCGGCGATTACATGCCGAAGGTCGAGGACGGGCCGTGGCCGTCGTTCCCCGCCGACCTGACGAGCATCGCGCTCGCGCTCGCCACCCAGGCCGCAGGCTCGGTGATCATCCACGAGAAGATGTTCGAGAACCGGTTGTTCTTCACCGACAAGCTGCAGCTGATGGGGGCGGCGATCACGATCTGTGATCCCCATCGGGCGATCGTCGTCGGGCCGCGCCGGCTGCATGCGGCGCGGGTCGAGTCGCCCGATATCCGGGCCGGGATGGCGATGCTGATCGCCGCTCTGTGCGCCGACGGCGTCACCGAGATCGGCAACATCCGCCAGATCGACCGCGGGTACGAGCGAATCGACGAGCGGCTGCCGAGACCTCGGCGCGCGGATCGAGCGCGTCGACGACGTCCCCGCGCACGTCTGACCGACCCGCCGCACGTCTGACCGCCACCGGCGCCCGTCTGACCGCCACCGGCGCCCGTCACCCCCGGCGCCCGTCACCCCCGGCGGCCGGACATCTCCAGGTCACATCACGCCACGGCACGCGCCCGTACCATCACCCGCGCGATGGTTCACCGAATCCCCAGCGGCACCCGCGACGTCCTGCCGGACGAGATGCGCGAGCTGCCGTGCGCTCACCGACCGCCTGCACACCGTCTTTCGAGCAGGCGGGCTACGGGGAGGTCTATACGCCCGCGCTCGAGTACGAGACGACGTTCGAGCGAGCCGAGGCGTACACGCCGCGCCCGGCGTACCGGATGTTCGACGAGGCCGGCAACGTGCTCGTCCTGCGGCCGGACATGACGGTCCCGATCGCCCGGCTCGTCGCCACCCGCTACGCCCACGCCGAACCGCCGCTGCGCTTCTCCTACTTCGCCCACGCGTATCGCGGCGTCCGGCCGCAGCGTGGTCAGTCGCGCGAGCTGCTTCAGGCGGGGATCGAGCTCGTTGGCGCGTCCGGGGCGCAGGGCACCGCCGAGGCGCTCACCGTTCTGTGCACCGCGCTCGACGCCGTGGGACTCAAGACGTACCGGGTCGGGCTCGGCGACGCGTCGCTGTACCCGGCGCTGCTCGGGGCCGTCGGCGTCGAGGCCGAGCAGCGCGAGCGGATCCTCGGCGAGCTCGTCAGGGGCGACTTCGTCGGGGTCGAACGTGAGCTGAGCGAGCTGCAACTCGCAGACGACCAGCTGCAGCTTCTCCTCCGGGTGCCTCGAATGCGGGGCGGACCCGAGATCCTTCACGACCTGACTGGTCCGCTACAGGCTGCCGGAACCGGCATGCAGGAGGTCCAGACGCTGCTCCCGCCGCACGTCGCCGAGCGGATCATCTTCGACTTCGGCCTCGTGCGGAACCTCAACTACTACACGGGGGCGGTGTTCGGAGTCTACGACCCGGCCTACGGGGTCCCGATCGGGAGTGGCGGCCGCTATGACGAGCTGCTCGGCCGCTTCGGCCGGGCGTTGCCGGCGGTCGGCTTCGCGCTCAATGTCGAGCGCGTGCACATCGCGCTCACCGGTGAGGAGCGGATCGGGGCGTGAGCGGGCTCACGATCGCGGTGCCGCGCGGCGCGCTGTTCACCGACACGCTCGATCTGCTCGACCGCCTCGGGATCGACACCGCCGAGGTCCGAGAGAACGACCGCAAGCTCCTGTTCAAGGAGCCCGGCATCGTCACGATGCGCCCGTCGGACGTCCCGACGTACGTCGAGGCCGGTGCAGCGGACATCGGCTTCACCGGCAAGGATGTGCTGATGGAGCAATCCGAGCGCGAGGTGTACGAGCTGGTCGACCTCGGCTACGGGCGCTGCCAGATGGTGGTGGCGACGGTCGCCGGTGAGGATCGCGCCGCCGAGGCGCTGCGCCGCCTCGGGGTGATGCGGATCGCGACGAAATACCCGAAGATCGCCGCCCGCTACTTCCTCGAGACCGGCCGGCAGGCCGAGATCGTCGAGGTCAAGGGATCGGTCGAGCTCGCGCCGCTCACCGGTCTCGTCGAGGGGATCGTCGACCTCACCGCGACCGGCACGACACTCCGCGAGAACGGGCTCGTCATCCGGGAGGAGATCGCCGACTGTACGGCCCGGCTGATCGCCAACCCGGTCGCCCACAAGCTCAAGGCGAGCGCCATCGACGCCCTGCTGGAGCGGCTCGATGCGGTGTGAGCGCTTCCCGCTGACCGGCGATCCCGGCGCGTTGGCCGAGCGTGTCCGTGAGCTCGCGCCGGCGCCGGCGTCCGTCCAATCGGCCGTAGCCGAGATCATCAACCAGGTGCGCAACGGACGCGACGAGGCCGTGCTGGAATACACGCGCCGGTTCGACACTGCCGGCGCCGAGCCACGGCTGCTCGAAGTGGAGGAGGGGGTCCCCGCCCGCGCGCTCGAGCAGCTCGACGCCACGGTCCGCGCGGGCCTGGACCGCGCGATCGAAAATGTCGGCGCCGTCGCGGGGGAGGCGGCGGCGCAATACGAGGAGCGGATCGCCGTGTCGCTCGGCGCCCACGAGGTGACGCTGCGCAGCGCGCCCGTCGACCGCGCCGCGGTCTATGTCCCCGGCGGCCGGGCGCCGTACCCGAGCACGGTCGTCATGGGCGCCGTCACCGCCCGGGCGGCCGGTGTTCAGGACGTCGCGGTCTGCGCGCCTCCCGGGACGGACGGCGAGGTGCACCCGACGATCCTGGCGGCCTGCGCGCTCACCGGCGCGACGCGTGTCTACCGCATGGGAGGCGCCCAGGCGGTTGCCGCGCTTGCCTACGGGACCGAGACGATCGCGCGCGTCGACGTGATCGTCGGACCGGGCAACCTGTACGTGCAGGAGGCCAAACGCCAGCTGTCGGGGGTCGTCGGCATCGACGGGTTCGCGGGGCCGAGCGACCTGCTGCTGATCACGGACGGCGGCGGAGCCGGCGACGCGAACGCGCTGGCTCTCGACCTGCTCGCCCAGGCCGAGCACGGCCCGGGCACGCTCGTCATCGCCGCCTCGACCGACCCCGAGCTGCTCGACGCGCTCGCCGACCGCCTCGCCGACGCTCCCGACACGGGCGCGGCGGCGGCCCTCATCGACACCGACGAGATGGCCGCGGCGGCCGCCTTCGCCCAGGCGTTCGCGCCCGAGCACATCGAGCTGATCGGACCGGCTGCGGAGGCACTCGCCCCGAGCATCACTCACGCCGGCTGCGTGTTCGTCGGCGCCGACGCGGCGACCGCGTTCGGGGACTACATCGCCGGCTCCAACCACGTGCTGCCGACGAACGGCGCGGCGCGCTTCGCCTCATCGCTGTCACCAGCGCACTTCCGGCGAAGCTTCACCGAGGTCCGGATCGACGATCCCGACGCGCTTGCTCGCGCAGCGGCCCCGGTGGCGCGCGCCGAGGGCTTTGAGTTTCACGCGGAGTCGATGGAAGCACGCATCCGCAACAATCAGACGTGATGCCGCGCAGCGCTGAGATCGACCGCCGGACCGGCGAGACCGAGGTCCGCGTCCGCCTGAGCCTTGACGGCGCAGGCAACGGGGAACGGCAGACCGGGGTGGGGTTCCTCGACCACATGCTCGATCTGCTCGCCCGGCACGGCCATTTCGATCTGACGGTGGCGGCGCTCGGGGACCTGCAGACCGGCGCGCACCACACGGTCGAGGACGTCGCCATCTGTATCGGCCAGGCCTTGGATCAGGCGCTCGGCGACCGGACCGGAATCGTTCGCTACGGCCAGGCGACGGTCCCGATGGACGAGGCCCGCGCCGCGTGCGCGATCGACATCTCAGGTCGGGGACTGCTCGCGTTCAGCGCACCGCTGCCGCCGGGCGCGATCGGCAACTTCGACCATGAACTCGCCGAGGAGTTCTTCCGGGCGCTTGCCGCGAACGCAAAGCTGACGCTGCACATCACCGTCGAGGCCGGGACGAACGCGCACCACATCATCGAGGCGATGTTCAAGGCATTCGCCCGGGCGCTGCGGATGGCGGTGGGCATCGATCCGACCGAGACCGGCGTGCCGAGCACGAAGGGGACGCTCGTATGAGCCCCGCGGCGGCGATCGCGATCGTCGATTACGGGATGGGCAACCGCCGATCGGTCCAGAAGGCCTTCGAGCACGTCGGCGCGCCGGCGACGATCACCCGGGACCTCGACGAGCTCCGCGAGGCCGATGCGCTCGTCGTCCCGGGCGTCGGCGCGTTTCCGCTCGCGATGGCGAACCTGACGGATCTCGGCCTCGACACGCTCATCCGTGAGCGGGCCGCCGACGGGACGCCGGTCCTCGGCATCTGCCTCGGACTCCAGCTCCTGTTCGATCGCTCGCTGGAGCTCGGGGCGACCGACGGGCTCGGGCTGATCGGAGGCGATGTGACGCCGATCGCCGCGCGCGGCCTCCGGATCCCGCACATCGGCTGGAACGAGGTGCGCTTCGAACACCCCTCCCGGCTGACGGGCGGCCTCCCTGCGGACGGCTGCCCGTTCTACCACGTGCATTCGCTCGCGGTCCGCCCGCGGCGCCCCGAGGACGTCGTGGGAAGTACCGAGTACGGGGAGCGATTCGCCACGATCGTCGAGCACGGCTCCATCTTCGGCGTCCAGTTCCACCCCGAGAAGTCCTCGCGGCATGGCCTCGAGATGCTGGGCAACTTCGCCCGCCTGGCGACGGCGGGGCGGGCGCCCAGCGCGTCGGCGGTGTCGCCGCGATGATCCTGCTGCCGGCCATCGACATCCTCGACGGCAAGGCGGTCCGGCTCGCCCAGGGTGATTTCGACGCGAAGACGGTGTACGACGCCGACCCGCTCGACGCGGCCAAGCGGTGGATCGAGGAGGGGGCCCGGCAGCTGCACGTCGTCGACCTCGACGGCGCCCGGACGGGGACGCCGGCGAATCTCGAGCACATCCGCCGGATCGCGCGGGCGGTCGACGTGCCGGTCCAGGTCGGCGGCGGCCTGCGCTCGGTGGACGCCGTCCGCGCCGCGGTCGCCGCAGGCGTGGCCCGGATCGTGCTTGGCACCGCGGCGTTCACCGACCTCGACTTCCTCGATGAGGCGATCGCGATGTACCCGCAGCGGATCGTCGTCTCGGTCGACGCCCGCGCCGGCAAGCTGGCGACCGACGGGTGGACGGAGCAGACCGAGATCCCGGTCGAGTCGGTCGTGCAGCGGATGGGCGACCGCGGCGTGCGGCGGTTCGTGTTCTCCAGCATCGAGCAGGACGGCACGATGAGCGGTCCGGACCTCGACGGGCTCCTCACCGTCGCCCAGGCGGCGCGGGGCACGCTCGTCTACTCGGGCGGGATCTCGTCACTCGAGGACCTCCGTGCGGTGCGGGATCTGCGCCAGGTCAACGTATCCGGAGTGATCGTCGGGAAGGCGCTGTACGAGCGGCAGTTCACGATCGGGGAGGCCCACGCGGTGCTCGACCGTGACGGACGGGCCCGGGAGGCCCGCTGATGCACTACAAGCGCGTGATCCCCTGCCTCGACGTCGACCGCGGCCGGGTCGTCAAGGGGGTCGGGTTCGTCGACCTCAAAGACGCCGGCGATCCGGTCGAGCTCGCCGCGCGCTACGACGCGGCCGGCGCCGACGAGCTCGTGTTCCTTGACATCACCGCGACGTCGGACAAGCGCGACACCGTCGTCAAGCTCGCCCGGCGAGCCGCGGACGAGGTCTTCATCCCGTTCACGATCGGCGGCGGCATCCGCTCGGTGGCGGACGCGCAGGCCGTCCTTGACGCCGGGTCGGACAAGATCTCCGTCAACTCGGCGGCGCTCGCCCGGCCGGAGCTCATCGACGAGCTCGCGACCACGTTCGGGGCCCAGTGCGTCGTCCTCGCGATCGACGCCAAGTCACGCAACGGCTCAGGCTGGGAAGCGTACGTCGCGGGCGGCCGGACGCCGACCGGACGCGACGCTGCCGCCTGGGCGCAGGAGGGCGTCGAGCGAGGGGCGGGGGAGATCCTGCTCACGAGCATGGATCGCGATGGCACGAACGACGGCTATGACCTCCCGCTGACCCGCGCGGTCGCCGAGGTGGTCAGCGTGCCCGTGATCGCCTCCGGGGGCGCGGGGGCGCCCGAGCACCTCATCACCGCCCTGCGGGCCGGCGCCGACGCGGCGCTGTGTGCGTCGATCTTCCACTACGGGCACCACAGCGTTGCCGAGGTCAAGGACGTGATCGCGCACGCCGGGATTGCGGTGAGGCCGGTGGCGTGAGCTTTCCTGCGCTCGAGCACCCGATCGTCCAGGCGCCGCTCGCCGGGGGCCCGTCGACCCCGGAGCTCGCCGCGGCGGTTTCCAATGCCGGCGGCCTCGGCTTTCTCGCCGCCGGCTACCTGACGGTCGAGACGGTGGCCGGGCAGATTGCGCGGGTGCAGGAGCTGACCGAAGCCCGCTACGGCCTGAACATCTTCTGTCTTGAGGATCGCGCCGTCGACACAGACGCTCTTGAACGCTATGCCGAGGAGCTCCACGCCGAGGCCGAGGCTCGCGGTGCCGCGCTCGGGACGCCGCGCTTCGAGGACGACGGCTTCGCGGCCAAGGTCGAACTCGCGCTGCGCGTGTGCCCGGATGTTGTCTCGTTCACGTTCGGCTGCCCGAGCGGCGAGCTGATCTCACGGCTCCGTGACGCGGGCGTCTCCGTGTGGGTCACCGTGACCGATGTCGCCGAGGCGGTGATCGCCGATCAGCGCGGCGTTGATGCCCTCGTCGTGCAGGGGGCGGAGGCCGGCGGGCACCGAGGGTCGTTCGCGGATGCCGCCGGCGTCGGCGAGCTCGGGCTGTTGCCGTTGCTCCGGCTCACCGCCCGCGCGACGACGCTGCCGCTCGTCGCGGCCGGCGGGATCGCCGACGGCGCCGGTGTCGCCGCGGCGCTGGCCGCCGGCGCCGCCGCGGTACAGCTCGGGACAGCGTTCATGCGCTGTCCGGAGGCGGGTACGAGCGCGCCCCACCGCGAGGCGCTGAGCCTTCCGGGTGCGACCCGGATCACCCGCGCGTTCACCGGCCGTCGAGCCCGCGGCATTGTCAACCGATTCATGAACGAGCACGACGCGCAGGCGCCCGCGGCATATCCGCAGGTCCATCATCTGACGGCGCCGCTCCGGGCCGCGGCACGCGCCAGTGGCGACGCCCAGGCGATCAACCTGTGGGCCGGGGAGGCGTACCCGCTCGCGCCCGAAGAGCCCGCCGGCGAGCTCGTGCGGCGGCTGGGCGCAGAGGCCAGCATCGCGCTCGCTCGCGCGCAGGAGCGGTGGGCACGCCCGAATGCGGCCGGGGCATAGCGGGCGCGACGGCTCGGCCGACGCGGGTGCGCAGGCCGCCGTCGGCCGCGGAATCCCCGGCCGGTTCGGCAATGATGCAGTTCTTGTTGGTGTCCGGCTGCTCAGACGCCGCGGTTAGGCGGCCTCTTCCACGTAGCCCGCTGCAGAGCACGTATCGCAATACGCGGCAGGCGGGACACGGGGCTCGTAGCAGCCGGGACGGCAGCAGGTTGATGACCGCTTGGGCCGGCCCCGACCGATGCGGGCGGCGGCGGCATCCTTGAGCTCCTCGCGCATGCGATCGAGCTCTGCCGCGTGCTCCGCGCAGAACCGACGACCCTTAACGGCCGGCTGCTGACAGTGACTTCCACTACGACAACGCATAGACAGAACATCGTATCAAATCCGGCCGAACATTTGTTCCACCGGGGAACAACGATGACCTACTTCCGAGTCGTTGTCCGGGCGGTGCGGGTCGTCGTCGCGGAGGTCTTCGCGGGGCGCTTCGGGCCGTGTCGGCGCTTGGGCAGCAGCTGATAGAGCTGCGTGTAGCCAGACAGGTAGATCGCCCCGTAATCGCTGATCACGGGGTTGAAGGCACCGTCTCCGAACGAGAACACCTGACGGCCGGTGCGCGCGTCGAGTCCCGCGCTCGACTTCGTGCCGAGGTCGGAGAAGTACACGACATCGCCAACGATCGTTGGCGAGCCGGAGATCTTGCCACCGGCGTTGTGCGTCCAGCGGATCGCGCCGGACCGCGCGTCGAAGGCATAGAAATTGCCGTCATAGGAGCCGAGGTACACGGTCGGACCGAGGCCCCGGGTGTCCTCGACCGCCGCCGAGGAGTACACATAGGCGCCCGTTCCCGTCGCCCATGCGAGCTCGCCGGTCTTGGCCGCGAACGAGTAGACGCGGCCGTCGGTGTTGCCCATGTAGACGCGGCCGAAGGCGACAGCGGGCGAGGAATAGAACTCGCCGGAACCGAAGCCGAACTTCGCGCCGTTGGTGCTCACCGCCCAGATCTGATGTCCGGTCTTGGCATTGAGCGCGTACGCGCGTCCGGCGTAATCGCCGAAATACAGGATCCCGTCGGCATAGGAGATCCCGCCCTTGACCGCGCCGGATGCGTGGTAGGTCCACAGCGCGTGGCCGTCCCGCGCCCGCAGCGCGCGGATCGTTCCGCCTTGATCGCCGAAGTACACAGTGCGGCCGTAGACGAGGGGAGAGGACTCCGTCCCCGGGCCGATCGGGCGGGACCAGACGACGTGGCCGTTGCGCATCGAGAGCGCGACGAAGCGGCCGTTGCCCGGGTGCTGGCCGGCGTCCCGGTTCGTCGAGAGCAACGGGAAGAAAACGAGGTGCTCACGTGCCCCAACGCCCGGCGAGGCGGCGGCCAGCGTACCGATCTTCTTCTCCCACAGCTTGTGGCCGGTCCGCTTGTCAAGAGCCTTCGCTGACCCGCTGTCATCCACGAAGAACAGGGTGTTGTGGTAGATGACGGGCGGGAACTCGAGCAGCGCGTAGTCCTGAAAGCGCCAGCCGACCCGGAAGGGTGGCTGGGGCACATGCGGTCCGTCGAACACCCGTGTCCGGGCGGCGTTGAACCCATATCGCGGCCACAGGAACGTGTTGAGCGGCTTGCGCTTGGGCGCAGTTGTCGTCGTCGACGATGTCGTCGTCGTCGTGAACGAGAGGTTCGGGTGCGAAACGTTGCCGGGCTTGTGGAGCAGAACGAATGCGACGGCGCCGCCCGCGAGCACGAGCAGGACGACGCCGACGATCAGCACCCACCGCAGCCAGCGCCGCGCACCGGGGGCAGAGCCGGTACTCATGTCCGCGCCGATGCTAGCTATCTGCCGCAGCGAATCAGTTCGGTAGTTCCGGCGGACCGCCGGCGGATTACCGACGATCCGCGGTCGGGCGCGCAAAGATGCCCGCATGGAGTTTTCACCGCCGACCGAGTTGCTCGGCCGGATCAGGGCGCTGCCGCGCGGGGAGATCCTGCTCGAGCGGCTTGCCGGAGAGACCACGCCGGTGCATCTCGTTGGGGGGGCCGTCCGGGACCTGCTCCTGGGGCGGACGCCACCGGAGCTCGATCTCGTCGTCGAGGGCGACGTGGCGCCGGTCGCCGACCGACTGGGTGGGCGGATCACGATGCACGAGCGCTTCGGGACGGCGACAGTCACCACAGACGGCGGGACGTTCGACCTCGCGCGGGCGCGCCGCGAGCGCTATGCCCGGCCCGGCGCGCTGCCCGAGGTCGAGCCGGCCACTCTGGCCGAGGACCTGAAGCGGCGCGACTTCACGGTCAACACCGGCGCGATCGCGCTGACCGGGCCCGACGCCGGGACGCTCGTCGCGGATGAGCGCATGGGCGAGGACCTCGACGGCGGCATCCTCCGGGTGCTTCACGACGCCAGCTTCATCGACGACCCGACGCGGCTGTTGCGGCTCGCCCGCTACGCCGGCCGGCTCGGCTTCTCCGTCGAGCCGCACACGAGGATGCTCGCGGCCGACGCCCTCGACGGCGGCGCACTCGGCACCGTGACCGGCGCCCGAATCGGCGCCGAACTGCGGCTGCTCACCCGCGAGCCGGATCCGCTGGCCGCGCTCGGCGCTCTGCACGCGCTCGGCCTCGACACGGCACTGGGGCTGGACACGGCCGAGCCGACCCTCGAGCAGGCTCGGCACGCGCTCACCCTGCTGCCGGAGGAGGCCCGCGCGGATCGCCTCGTGCTCGCCGCCGCCCTCGCGGCACGCGCGGCTCGCGACGCCCCCGGGGCGCTTCGGGCCCAGCTCGACGCGTGGGGGTTCGACGCGGCCGACCGGGAGGCGATCCTGGCGGCGGCGACGCGCGCCGCCGAGGTCGCACAGGGGCTCGCCGCCGCGGGCTGCCCGTCGGAGATCGCGGCTGCGGCGCGCCACGCGCCGCCGGAGCTCGTCGCGCTCGCGGGTACGCTCGGTCCCGAGCCGGCGGCCCGTCAATGGCTGCAGCGGCTCCGTCACGTCCGGCTTGAGATCACCGGCGAGGACCTCCTCGCCGCGGGCGTGCCGCGGGGCGCGGCGATCGGCCGCGGGCTGCGCGCGGCGCTGCGGGAGAAGCTCGATCATCAGCTCGACGGCCCCGCCGAGGAGCTCCGCGCGGCCCTGCGAGCCGCCGAGGCAAGTCAGTAGCCTCCACCACGATGGCGTCCTCGCTCAACGCGCTGCGCTGGGACGGTCAGCCCGGCCATTACGAGGTCTATTACCTGACGCTCACCGACCCGGAGTCCGGCGTCGGAGTGTGGATCCGCTACACGATGCTCGCGCCGGTGGCCTCCGCCGGGGAACCGGCTACCGCCTCGCTGTGGATGCTCGCGATGGACCCCCGAGCGGATCGCCGGTCGACGCTTGGCCGCAAGAGGACGGTGCCGATCGACCGGATGGAGAGTGCGGCGGACCCGTTCGAGCTCGTGATCGACGGTGCCTGGCTGCGCGACGACGGCATGAGCGGCGCGTTCGAGGACGTGGCCTGGGATCTCCGCTGGATCCCGACCGACCGCGGCTACCAGCACGTGCATCGGGTGCTGCAGCGCCTCGGAGTGGCGAAAACCGTGCTCGTGCTGCCCCACGCGGACGTTGCGATCCACGGCACGATCACCCTCGGCGATGAGCAGCTTGAGCTACGCGGTGCCCGAGGCGGGCAGGCCCACCTGTGGGGATCGAAGCACGCGAGCTCGTGGGCGTGGGTGCACTGCAACGACTTCGTGCGCGCCGACGGATCCCCGGCGCGCGGCGCGTTCGTCGACGGCGTGTCGGTGCTCGTGCCGCGGTTCGGTCGTGAGGTCGGCCCGAGCACACCGGTGGTGGGGCGGGTCGACGGCCGCGACTTCACCTCGGTCTCGCCGCTGCGCGTCGTCGGCAACGACAGCACGTTCGCGCTCACGGGCTGGCACTTTGAGGCGATCGACGGGGATCGCAAGCTGATCGGCGAGGTCGATGCCGACCGGGATCAGCTCGCCGGCGTCACGTACCACGACCCCGACGGCGAGCTCGCCTACTGTTACAACAGCGAGACGTCGTCGATGCGGCTCCACGTGTACGAGCGAGCGCACCGGGTCGGCGGGTGGGAGCACGTGGAGACGCTCTACGCGCCCGGCCGGGCTCACTTCGAGTACGCGCAGCGCACGCCGCTTCCGGACGCCGAGCTGCTGACGACGTGAGCGTGGCACCGCTGATCGACGACCACATCGCCGTCGATCTCTCCGGCGCGACGGCGCTGTTCACGACCCGACGGGGCGGCGTCTCGACCGGACCGTACGAAAGCCTGAACCTCGGCCGCTTCACCGAGGACGCGCCGGACGCCGTCGCGCGGAACCGGGCGCGCGTGCACGAACGGCTCGGCGTCCGGTTCGCCTACGGTCGACAGGTCCACGGCCGGGTCGTCATCGCCCATCGTCAGCCGCCCCCGGCCGACGGCTACGTGGCGCCGGACTCCGACGGGCAGGCGACGACGCTGCCGGGCGTCGCGCCGATGGTGCTCACCGCCGACTGCGTGCCGATCGCGCTCGCCGGCGCCGGCGCGGTGGCGATGCTCCACGCCGGCTGGCGCGGGCTCGCCGCGGAGATCGTCGCCGAAGGGGTGCGGACGCTCCGTGAGCTCGGAGCCGAAGGGGCGTTGAGGGCGGCTGTCGGTCCCGGGGCGGGCCCGTGCTGCTACGAGGTGAGCGACGACGTCCGGGACGCGTTCGCCGCGTACGGGGCCGGGGTTCGGCACGGTCGGAACCTTGACCTCAAGGCGATCGCCCGGGCACAGCTGCGCGCGGCCGGCGTTACCGAGATCGCCGACGTCGAGATGTGCACGATCTGCTCGGATGCGTCGCTGTTCTTCTCGCACCGGCGCGACCACGGCGTGACCGGGCGCCAGGCGGGGATCGTGTGGTTGAGCTGATTCATGGCCTCGACGCCGCCCGCGTCCGGGCCAACGTGGCCCGCGCCCGGGAGCAGATCGCCGCCGCCGGCCGGGACCCGGACACGGTCGAGATCCTCGCCGCCGTCAAATACGTGCCGCTCGAGGAGCTCGGGGCCCTCGCCGACGCCGGGCTGACGCTCCTCGGCGAGAACCGGGCCCAGGACCTCACCGCGAAGGCCGAGGCGTATCCGGGTCGCTTCACATGGGACTTCATCGGGCATCTCCAGAGCCGAAAGGTCCGGCAGGTGCTGCCCTACGTGCGCTACATCCACTCGGTCGCGAGCGACTCGGTACTCGCCCAGCTCGAGCGTCACGCCCCACCGGAGAGCGAAGTGCTCGTCGAGGTCAACGTCTCCGGCGAGCCCGAGAAGAGCGGGATCGCGCCTGCGCAGCTCGAGGGCTTCCTCGGGCGCTGCCCGGTCACCGTCGTCGGGCTGATGACGATGCCGCCGCTCGCCGAACGCCCGGAGGACAGCCGCCCGTATTTCGCCGCCCTCCGGGAGCTCGCGGAGCGCTTCGAACTGCGCCATCTGTCGATGGGGACGACTCAGGACTACGTCATCGCGGTGCAGGAAGGGGCGACGATTGTGCGACTAGGCACAATCCTCTACGGGTGATTTGGTTTCACAGCCTCCGTCGCGCGTCATAATCACGGCAGGGAATCCGCGCCGATGCGCGAAACCCACCCACGATCATGGCCTTCCGCGATACCTGGCACCGCACGCTCGTCTACTTCGGCCTCGCCGAGGACCACGAGTACGACGAGGAAGTCGAGCCCTATCAGGAGCCGGAAGTCGACGTGCAGGAGACGTATCGGGAACGGCCGACTGTCCGGCGCCTCAGCACGCGCCGCCGGCGGGACGAGATCGACGACATCTTCGCCGACGATGTCGGCAGCGAGCGGCGCACAAGCACGCTGCGGCCGGTCGAGAGCACCCGCGGCAACGGTCGCAGCAGCGGCGGCGACGTGCGCGTGCACTTCGTCGCCCCGAAGAGCTTCAACGATGTGCAGGACGTTGCCGACAAGTTCAAGGATGCGATCCCGGTCATTCTCAACCTCCAGGGCACCGACACGGACCTGTCAAAGCGCCTGATCGACTTCTCGAGCGGGCTGACATACGCCCTCGATGGTGGGATGCAGCGAATCGCCGACAAGGTGTTCCTGCTCACGCCTCGCAACGTCGAGGTCTCCGCGGAAGAGCGCGCTCGGCTCGTCGAGAAGGGCTTCTTCAACCAGTCCTGACGACGACGCCCCGGACGAGCAGCGCCGGGCGCATGTCGAGGGTTCCGTCCGGCCGCTCAAACCCGGCCGGGGCGCGGAGACGGGCGATAACGGTGCCGCGGGCGGTCAGTCCGGGGCGTAGGCGCGCTGCGCGGCGTCGAGCAGGATGAGCCCGCGCACACCGGGCGCGAGCTCCGCTGCGGCCGATCGGGGAGCAGGTAGCCGTACGCGTCGGGGGCGGCGACTGACGAGCGGGCCCTGCCGGGAGGCGGGCGAGCGCGCGGCGCGAGCGCGGCGAACGTATCGGTCGCGCGTGGCTCCGGCGCGGGCGCGAGCAGCGCCAGCAGCGCGACGGCGGCCGTGGCCAGGGCCGGCCCACCCGCCTGCGCGGCGCGAGCGGGCCGCCACCGGCACGGGGGCAACCGCGAATCCGGCGCACACGCAGCGCAAGCGGCAGCACCTGCGCCAGATAGCGCTCGAGCCGGCGTTGCGGTACAGGTACGTCGCGACGAGGACCGTCGCCGCGGCGAGGAGCAGGAGCCGCTCGCGCCGCGAGTCGGTCCCGGCACGCTCGCAGCAGCCCCGCCACCGGCAAGCACGAGCAGCGGCCAGTCGTGCGCGCCAACGCGCGCGAGCGCGGACGCGTGGCCGGACAGCGCGGCGACGAGGCCGGCGGCGACGAGGCCGGCGACGCAGACCGCGGCGCGGCGGGTCCCGGCACCCGCCCACCGCGCGCCGAGATCGAGCGATCGCGGCCGCGAGCACCGCCGCGACCACGAGCAGCAGACCGCCCGACGGCACGGCGAGCGGCGGACGGAGCACGGCGAGCACCCCGCGAGCGTGAACGCGCCGCCAGCAGCGCCGGTGTGCCGCGGGACGGCTGTCGGGCACGATCAGGCCCGCGAGCCCGAGGCCGAGGAGACGAGCAGCCACTCGGGGCGGGTGGCACGCGCACAGCGCCGCCGAGGGCGCCGGCCGGGCGACCGGCCCGCCAGCAGCGACAGCGCGGCGGCGAGCGCGAGCGCGGCAGCGGCGGGTCCGGCCCGGCGAAGCCGCTCCAGTAGGCGAGCGCCGGACTGAGCAGCGCCGCCGCGGAAGCCGTCAGCCCGGCGACGCGCGAGCGGGTCAGTCGCGCGGCGAGCAGGCCGGCGAGCACGACCGTGGCGGCGCCGGCGGCGACGGTGACCGCGTCGGCCGCCCCGCGCAGTCCCCACAGCGGGCTCAGCAGCGCGACGAGCGCCGGGAACAGCGGCTTGAGCGCGGCGTCGACGGAGGGCACGAACGTCGCGCCGCCGGGTCCGAGCGCACCGTCGGGGTCAGGTGCGTCGCGATTCCGCGGGCCATCAGCAGGTAGTCGTAGCCGTCGGGGAAGATCAGCCCGCGGTGCATGCCCTGCGCGCGCAGGAGCAGCGCAATCGCCCCGACCCCCGTCCACAGCCCGATGACGGCTGCGCGGGGACGGGCGACGGCGCGGCTCATCCCGCACCGCCCGCGATCCGCAGCCCCGCCGCGAGATAGCCCGCGGTCTCGGCGAGCCGGTAGAGGTACACGCGGTCACGGCGATCGCCCACAGAACGAGTCGCACGGGCACCGCGACGAGCAGCCGGACGTGTCAGCCCGGGCTCGGGTTGACCGCACGGCTGATGCCCGCCCACCACAGCCGGCGCCACCAGTAGCGGCACTCGAGGCGCTCGGCATGCACGGTATGGCAACGGCGGCGGCGGGCTCGAGCCACACCCGCGGCCGGCGTCGAGCACGCGGCGGACCATGTCGGAGTCCTCGCCGGAGAGCAGCGAGGTGCCGTGTCGTCCGAGTTCCTCTGCAGAACCCGCCGATCTCGGCGAGCGCATCCGCGCGGAAGGCCATGTTCGCGCCGAACGGCCACTCGGCACTCGAGCGCGGCTCGCGCGCGTCCGCGCCCCACCGGGTGATGCTCGAGAGCTGCAGCAGGCGCTCGGACAGCCAGCGCGGGCGCGCGGCCGCGAAACCGGCCGGCAGGCGCCGCCGACGCAGCCCACGTCCGGCGCTGCGAAGGCCGCTACAGCGCGTGCGTCCATCCGGCGGCGGTACGGCGTCATCATCGAGGAAGGCGATCAGCGCGCCGACGCCGCCGCGAGGCCGGCGTTGCGGGCGCGGGACAGACCGGGCTCGGACCGACAGATAGCGCAGACCGCGGGATCCGCCCGCGCAACGCGTCGACGAGCGCCCGGCAGGGCGGCGCCGAGGCCGAGTCGACGACGATCACCTCGATGTCGCCCGTGACGCCCGCGAGGCCTCGAGGCAGCGCTCGAGGTCCTCCGGCCGGTCGTGCGTGCACACGATGACCGTGAGCTCAGGCAAGGCGAAGCTCCTCGAGCAACTCGACGTGGCGCCGCGCGGCCTGCTCCCAGGTGAGTTCCGCCGCCCGCGCCCGAGCGGACGCGGCGCGCTGGCGGCGCTCATCGTCATCGAGCAGGGCGCTCAGGCCAGCCCGGATGCCGCGCACCGACGGCGACACGACGCGGGCGCTGGCGCCCGCCACCTTGGGTGCCGAGCCGACGTCGGTCACGAGGCTGGGGCGCCCGGCGCCGATCGCTTCGAGCAGCGGCGCATTAGTCTCGCCGACGCTGTCGCCGCGGACGCAGATGGCGGCGTCGGCAGCGAGGATCGCCTGCTCGTAGTCGCCCGGCGGTGGGTTGCGCAGCAGTATCGCCCCGGCGCGCGTCGCCTCGCCCGGGAGCGCATCGTTGGTGACCGCGCGGCAAGCAGCAGTCGCGCACGGCCGGCGGCGATTAGCGGCGCGCTCGCACAGAGTGTCTCCCGGACGAGTTTCGCCTCTTTCAACACGCCCGTGAGCACGAACAGCGGTGGACCGTCCGGGTCGAGCCCGAGGTGCCGGCGGGCGGAATCGCGATCGCCGGGCGCCGGACGCGCGGCGGGGAAGGGGATGATCTCGATCCGGGCCGCGTCGAGGCCGACGGAGGCGAGGAGCAGATCTGCCGCGTGCCGGGAATGGACGACGACGCGTCCGGCCCGGCGGACGCTGAGCGGTGCGATCACCGCGCGGTGCAGCGGGCGCAGCGCCCGGGTGCGGGGGACGACGTCGTGGACCGTGGCGAGGAAGCCGGCGCTGACGGGCGGCGAGCAGCACGACCGAGCGCGTCGAGTTGCCGAGATGGAAGTGACAGCCCTCGCCGCGTTCGGGTCGCGGCGCGGAGCGGTAGGGGTGGCCGAGCGCCGTGATCGCCGTCGACAGGCGGTCGACGTACTGGTGGATCCCCAGCGAGCGCGGGTCATGCACGCCGGCGACCATGCGGCGACCTCCTCTCCGCCCCCGCGGTCACTCGCTCCGCCGGGAACAGCGACGCTCGATCGAGGCGGTACAGCGCGTACTCGCGGTCGGAATGGAGCAACGTGCCGACGCGCCCGAGCCGCCAGAACATCCGGCCGAGCATGCGCGCGTCCTGGGGTGTGCGCACGAGCGGCGTCGGTCCGGTCGAGAACATCTCGAGGTCCGGGGCGGCGAGCGATGTGCGCTTCTCCACGAGCACGAAGCGCACGTCGGCGCGCCACAGCGCCTGGCCGCTCGGCCACCAGTTCGTGTCGGGTGCGACGTAGAAGCGGTGCAGCAGGTCGTAGCCGCGGCTCGCCGCGTCAAGCTCGGCCTGCGAACTGACGTGCGCCTTCGTCATCGTCAGCACACCGCGGCCGGTGTTGCCCGGGATGTAGTAGCTCGTGAACGGGTCGCTGGCGACGAGTCCGGCAGGCGCCGACGGGATGATCCGGCCGAGTGCGTACGCGGGCTGGAGTTCGTTGCCGAAGTACGTGACGTTGGCGGGGAGCGCGAACAGCGTGACGAGCTTGAACGCGAGCGCGAACACGAGCGTGCCGCGCACGACGTGCTGCAAGCTCGGGGTGGGCACCTCGACGAGCACGACTCCGACGCCGATCGCGAGCGGAACCTGGGCAAGCAGGAGGAACCGCCACCACACCGGGACGGGCAGTCCGGCCGCACCGGCGAGTGCGATCCCGGAGGCATCCGCTGAACCAGAGCAGCGGCAGCGGCCGGCCACGTGCGGCGAGCCTGACGAGCCCCCCGATTCCCGTCGCACCCGCGGCGTACATGAGGAACCACCGCCAGCGATCCTCACCCCAGTACAGCGCGAGCCGGTTGGAATCGATCAGTGGATCGTGGGGCGGGTTGAGGATCAGCATGACCTCCCACAGGGCGAGGTCAGCCACACAACCAGCAGGCCGGCGAGGGCAAGCCAGCCGAGCATCCGACGGCTCGTCAGCACGCGGGCCGCCGCGGACCCGCACCGCCTGAGCCGCGCGCCTCGGGCCAGTGGCCGGACGTAGGAGGCGATCCGCGGGGCCAGCGCGGCAGCCGGCGATCACCGCGGCGCCGGGCACCCCGGATTGGGCCATCGCTTCGTTGAGCTCGTAGTCCGGCCAGGCCAGCGCGGCCAGGAATCCGACCGTGAGCGCGAACGAGGAGCGGTAGGCACCGGGACGTCCTGCCGCGGCCCGGATGCAGCCATCGGTGGCGGCGAGACCGGCGAGGATCGTCCCGGTCAGTGGGTGCACGACCATCGTGGCCCCGGCGAGGACCGTGGCCAGGGCGAGGCTCGTGCGCGTCGTGCCCTCGAGCGCGAGCAGCGTGGCGAGGGCGAGCGCCAGCGCGACGTTCTGCGGGTAGAAGCCCGCGTACAGAAATCCGTTGAGGGTGAGGTCACTGGCCCAGATGACGTGTGCCGGGCCGAACAGCACGAGCACGACCGGTACGGCGAGCAGTCCCTGCCGCGGACCCGCCACGCGGCGGGGCGTACAGCGCGATCATCGCGAGCGTGGCCAGCGTGACCCCGATCCCGACCCCGCCGAGGAACCGGCCGACGGCCATCGGGTCGTAGACCGCGGACGGCGAGGCGACCGCGTGCCAGAGCAGCGCCAGGCCGGTCATGTACGGCGTCGCGTGGGGGCTGGCGATGCCGGGGGGCGGCAGGAACGGGCTCTGCGGCGAGAGCGGGTGCGCGGCAAGGCCGCGGAGGAGCGCGAGGTACGTCGGAACGTCGGAGGTGACGCGGAGCGGATAGCCGACGTGCACCGCCCACAGCTCGAGCACGACGAGCACCGCGACGCCGAGCGCGACGGCGCGCACGGTCGTGCTCGCCAGCCGCAGGCTGACGTGCCGGCTGACGGCGACCGCGGGGGAGGTCGCGCTCACCGGCCGGCTCCGGCGGCCGGTCGCGCCGCCAGCGCCCACATCAGGCGCGGGACCGCGAACAGGCCCGGGAAGGCGCGCGCCGCGGCACCGGCGAGCAGCGCAAGCGCGACCGCCTCGCAGGCAACCGTGGCGAGCGCAGCTCCCTCGGCACCGAGGCCGGGAACGAACGCGGCCAGCGCGACGAGGTTGATGATCGAGGGAATGCCCCGACCTGCACCGCGACCGGCCGCACGCGGCCGATCGCGATCAGCGCCGTGCCGAGCACCCCTGCCGGGGCGATCAGCGCCGTGGCCGCCGCGAGCAGCGCCAGCGCCCCGCGCGCCGCCCACATAGCGGGACACCGAACAGGACACTCAGCAGCGGTCCGGCAGCGAGCGCGACGAGCGCGGCGAGCAGCGCACAGCCGCCGCTGACCCAGGCGAGCGTACGGCGGGTCACCGCGATCGCGGTCGGCGTCATCGGTGGCCGCTGCGAGCCGAGGCAGCAGGCCCGTCGTCGCCGCGTTGCCGACGCACAGCAGACCCAAAGCCGACCGTGCTTGCGGTGGCGAATCGGCGGTCTGCCGCGGACGGCGACAGAGCGACAGCGCGATCGTGCCCGAGCGGTAGTAGGCGAGCGTCGCGAGCGCCATCGCGCCGAGCGGGGCAGCGCGGCGCAGGGCGAGCAACGGACGGGGCGCCGGCCGGGGGCCGCGGGCGATGACGCGCCGCGCCCAGCATCGAGCATCGGGGCGAGGGCTGGTCACGGTTGTCGGCAGCGAGGAGGACAGCACGGTCGCGGGGAACGATGCAGGCGCACGGCGGCCGGCGGCCACGGTCAGCTGAGCACGGCTCGCGCAGCTTGGCGACAGCCTCCGGGACGGAGATCCTGAGCCGAGCGGAGCGCACCAGTGATGCGACAGCTGCGCGGTACCTGCCGCGGCGAGCAGCAGCGTGGCGAGCGCCTCCGGACGACCCGTCACCGCCCCGACGACGAGCGCATGCGCGAGCGCGGCGCGATCAGCGGTGTTCGGGCGATCGCCAGCGCGCGCAGCAGACCGCCGCGCGCTCGGCGCTACTGCACGCCGTCGCGCGTCAGCAGCGTCTGGCTGCCGAGATCGAGCGCCGAGGTCAGGATCGTCGCCGTCGCGGGCGGCGGCGCGAGCAGCGCGAACTGCGCGGTACTGAGCCCGCGCGCGGCGACCATCGTCACGGCTGCGGATGCCCGCCTTTGCGGCGAGATCGCCGATCAGCGCGAGCGCCGAGTTGGCCGCGACGCCCCGGATCTTCACGTCAGCGCGTCCTCAGGGGCACTCGGCCGGCGCATGTGGCGATCTGCGTGCCGCAGCCTCGCGGGCCGGTAGCGTTCGAGCGCCTCGTGGAGGATCTCGCGTAGCGGCGGAACGAAGGGCTGTCGCCGCCGCGGCGGACGCCGTCGGCCAGGCGGTCACGTTCGGCTCCGGCACGGGCGATCGCCGACGCAGCGCGGCCGACGTCGCCGGGCGGGCAGAGGATGCCGTCGACCCCGTCGCTCGATCGGCCTCCGCGAGGCCGCCGACGCGCGTGGCGATGACGGGAACGCCGTAGGCGAAAGGACAGTTGTACGACGCCGGACTGGGTCGCCGAGCGGTACGGCAGCAGCGATGCATCCGCGGCGGCGAAGAGACGGGCCGCGTCCTCGTTGGAGACAAAGCCGTCGCGGAGCTCGACCCGGTCCTCGATGCCGAGTTCGGCGACCCGCTGACGAAGCGCCGCGCCGCCGTCCCAGAAGACACCGGCCACCGTCAGGCGGACGCCGGGGCCGGTCCGCGCGACGGCCTCCAGCGCGAGATCGATGCCCTTGTACGGGCGGATCGCGCCGAATGCGAGCAACGAGATCTCGGGGTGGCCCTGCCGGGCACGCTCGTGGGCGATCTCGTCCGGCGTCGGCAGTCGGCAGAGATCGGCCGCGCTGAAGCGGGGGTGAAACGCCTCGAGCACGTGCGTGGCGCCGAGCCCGAGCTGCGCGAGCTCGGCACGTTGGTGCGAGGCGTGGGTGACGAGCAGGTCGGCATGGCGCAGGACACCCCGGGTGAGCGCCGCGCCGAACGGGACGGGTTCGTGGGGCTCGACGTTGTGGCAGATGACGACGCGGCGGATGCCGGGGGGCGCGTGCCTCAGGAGGTATCGGTAGGGCGGCGCCATCACCGGGTGGATCCACGGGAGCACGATCGTCTGGCAGTGCTCGGCGCGGATCCGGCGGATCGCCGCCCGCCAGCTCCGCGGATTCGGCCAGTCGAGCACCGGCTCGGCGGCGGGCACCCGCGCCGGGCGAGAGACGTGATCGTGGGTGTCGCGACGGTGCAGCAACGGGGGGTACAGGCGCCGCCACGACAGCGCCCGGACCGGTCCGAGCTCTCCCAGCGCCACGACCATCGCCGTGTTGAACTGCGCGGCGCCGCTCACGTGCGGGTGCACGGGAGCGATCACCGCCAGCGGCGCGGGTGGCGCTGAGGAGCCTCCCATCAGAGCGGCTCCGCGGGTTCGCCGACCGGTGCCACGGCGAGCGGCGGAGCGATGGCGAGCGCGGTCCGGTACGGCGCGGGCTCTGGCGCGGGCTGCGGGACGGGCAGCCGGCTGGCCGGCGGCGGGTCGTACGCGGATCCGGCCGGCGTCGAGTCGGCGGATTCGATCCGCTTGATGCGGTGCAGCGCGTCCTCGAGCAACCGTCGGTTATCGGAGATCCCGTCGGCGAGCAGGCCGCAGATGAGAAGCGCGGCCGCGACCATCGCGAGCAGCAGCGCCGCCAGCAACGCGGGGAGATGCATCCCGCCGGACGCGTACGACGAGAGGAACCACGCGGTCACGATCGCCGCGGCCACGGCGAACGCCGCCGCGAGCCGTCCGAACGCGCGCAGTGGGTTGGCGTGAAACACCGTCCGGAACGCGTGATTGCCGGTCCGTCCCATGTAGCGCACGATCGAGTGCGTCATGCGTGAGGTGCCGACCTCGCGCCGGCGCGCCGACACGACGACCTCGGCGATGCGCAGCCGCTTGCCGGCGGCCTGGATCAACGTCTCCAGCGTGTAGGTGAACCCGGATCGGACGTGGACCTGGAGCAGCGCCTCGCGGGAGAAGGCCCGGAACCCCGAGGTGACGTCACTGAGCGGGAGCTTCAGCATCCGCCGTGCGACGCCTGACCCCACCCGGTTGCCCATCCGGCGCACGGGGGAGCCCTGGGAGGGATCGGTGAACGGCCGCGCGGCGACGACGATGTCGGCCGACCCCTCGATGATCGGGGCGATCAGCCGGGGAATGGCCGAGGCATCGTGCTGCCCGTCGGCGTCGAGCGTGACCACGATGTCGGCACCGCGCGACAGCGCCACCGTCGTCCCGCGGTTGAACGCCGCTGCCAAGCCCCGGTTGCCCGGGTGACGGACGACCTGGTCGACGCCCGCACCCCAGGCCCGGTCCGCCGTGAGGTCGTCAGAGCCGTCGTCGACGACAACGACCTCCACCCGCCCGACGCCAGCGAGCCGGCGCGGGATCTCGTTGACGACGCGGCCGATCGTCTCCTGCTCATTGAGGGCAGGGATGAGGACGACGAGCCTCCTGCTATCGGAAAACACCGGTCCCTCCGCAGATCAGTCCCGGCCGTCGTGGCCGTGTCCGTGTCCATGGTCGTGGCCGTGGCCGTGGCCGTGGTGATGATGGTGGGGCGGCGGCGGAGGCGGCGTGCTCGGGCGGCCATGACCGCCGTCGCCTTCACGTCCTTGCGCTGCCGCGAACCCGGCCCCGGCGAGACTGAACGTCGCGACGAGAGTGATCGCGGTTTTCTTGCCCTTCATCAGAACCTCCCGGTCGATTGGTCTGGAGCGTCGAGGGCACGACCACTCGCGTCCGTCCTGGACGCAGGTGCGGGACACATTCCCCGGTCTCCATGTCTTGCCTGTGTCGAGGATTCATACGTCCGCCGAGAGGCTTTGGCCAAACAAATCGATCAATCGTCCAGGCCTTGCCTCAAGGGTCCGGGCGACGACGTCGATGGGGAGGCGTGGTGCTCACGATCGTGCTTGTTGTCCTGCTCGGTGTCGCGGTGGTCCTCGCCGTCCTCGCCACCATCGGCCGTCGCCGCCTGGAGCGCGAGCTCGCGGCCAACCGGCGTCTCATCCGGGTTGACCCGGAGCTCGTCGTGCGCACGAGTGGTGCGTTCGGCGAAGAGCTCGACATCGAGGTGCTCCGCGTGGAGCGCAGCGGTCGGCCGTCGAGCCTGATCGTGTTCAGCCTCGAGCAGCCGTCGGAGGAGGCTGCGGCGCGCGACGCGCGCCGAGAGGCGTTCGTGCACGTCCTGCGCTCAACCGTGCGGATGATCGACGTCGCCTACCGCACCGGCACGAACGAATTTGCCCTGATCCTGCCCGACACGCGCGCCCGGGGCGCGCTCGTCGCAGCGGCCCGCGTGGAGCGCTCGGCCGAGGCCAACGGCCTGAGGGTGACAGCGGGCGTCGCCGAGACCGGTCCGGGGCTCGACCGGCACACGCTGTTCCGTAATGCGTACTGCGCGCTCCTGTCGGCGGGGACGGAGGGGCGCCCAACCGCGCTCGCCTACTCCCCTGAGCTCGAGCACGGATCGGCGCGTGGGCGGCTCGCCGGATTGGCGGACATCGAACCGACGGAAGGCTCCCCTCGGTCCCACCGGTAACGTTCACCGCATGTACGTGGGGCTGATCGGAGCCGGCAACATGGCCCGCGCGATGGCGCGCGGGTGGGGGGAACCCGTGGTCTGCTCGGACTCTGGTTCCGGGCGCGCCCGGACGCTGGCCGACGAGGTCGGTGGGCGGGCGGTCGACTCGAACCTCGAGGTGGCCGCCGGCGCCGACATCGTCGTGCTCGCTCACAAGCCGGCCCAGCTCGCCTCCGTGGCCGTTGAGATCGCAGCGCACGCGAAGGTGGTGCTGTCCGTTCTCGGAGGCGTCGACCTCGCCGCCCTGCAGTCCGCCTATCCCGGCACGCCGGTCATCCGGTCGATGCCGAACACGCCGGTCGAGGTGCGGCGCGGGGTCGTCTGCTACACGCCGGGCGAGACGGTCGACGGCGCGCTCGAGGCGCAGGTCGTCGGACTGCTCGAGCGGCTTGGCACCGTGGTCAAGCTCGCGGAGCGGCACATCGGCCCCGCGGCTGCCGTGATGGGCGTCGCGCCGGCCTACCAGGCGCTGCTTGCCGAGGCCCAGGTCGACGCGGGGGTCCGGCATGGCCTGCCGCCCTCGCTCGCCGGCGCGCTCGTCGCCGACACGATGAGCGGCACGGCCGCGCTCCTCGCCGCGCGCGACTACGACACGCTCGCGGTCCGTCGTGAGGTGACCTCGCCCGGTGGTTCGACCGCCCGCGGGCTCGCCGCGCTTGAGCGCGCGGGCGTCCGGGCCGCGTTCCAGGACGCCGCCGACGCCGTCCTCGGCTGGAGCGCGAGCTGATGCTGGCGCTCGCCATCACCCGCGTCGACATTGCGAACTACGTCTCGGCGCTGTTCACCGTCTACATCCTGATCATCTTCATCTACATCCTCGTCAATCTGCTGTTCTCGTTCGGGCTGCGGACCCCGTACTCGCGCTGGTCGGACGCGATCCTCACGTTCCTGCGCGACGTCTGCGAGCCGTACCTGGGGATCTTCCGCCGGTTCATCCCGCCGATCGGGATGCTCGACCTCTCGCCGATGGTGGCGATCATCCTCCTGTACTTCGTGCGGACGCTGATCGTCAACGCCATCGCCGGGTGACGCCATGACGTCGATGGCGGCGTCCTCGCCACAGCTCGGGTCCGGCCGATCCGGCGCGTTCGCGCGCGCCGCGGCGGTGCTCGTCGTCGTCATCGGCCTCGACCAGCTCACCAAGGCGCTCGTGCGCGGTGGCATCGCAGAGGGCTCGGAGCGGAGCGTGTTCTTCTTCGTGAAGCTGGTGGATGTCCGCAACAAGGGCGTCGCGTTCGGCTTCTTCTCCGGCGGCGGCGCCGTCGTGCTCGTGTTCACGCTGGTGGCGCTCGCGCTGCTCGTCGGCTACCTCGCGATCCGGCCGGACCGGCCCTGGCTGTGGCTGCCGACGGGACTCCTGATCGGCGGCGCCATCGGAAACCTCATCGATCGCCTGGCGAACGGGGCGGTGACCGACTTCATCAAATTTCCGGCATGGCCGGCATTCAATGTCGCCGATATCTCGATCACGTTCGGCGTGCTGTCGCTGCTGTGGGTGCTCGAGGGGCCGCGCCGCAATCGTGACGGGTAACGACGTTCGGGACGCCGGGGTCGACCTCGAGGTCGACGCCGAGGCCGCCGGTCTGAGACTCGATCAGTTCCTCGCCGGTGCGGCGGGGTCACGGGCGCGGGCGCAGCAGTGGATCGACGCCGGCCGTGTGCGCGTCGACGGGCGAATGCGACCGAAGCGCTACGCGGTCGCTACGGGCGAACGCGTGCGCGTCGACGGTCTGCACGACGAGGCGGCCGGCCGAGCGGATGCCTCCGAGCCGGCGGTCCCGTTCTCGATCGTGCTCGAAGACGAGCATCTGCTCGTCGTCGACAAGCCGCCCGGACTCGTCGTCCATCCGGCTCGCGGTCACCGGACCGGCACACTCGCCCAGGCGCTCGGCGGGCGGGGCGCAGGCGGCGAGGAGCCGTGGCGCGCCGGGATCGTCCACCGCCTTGACCGCGACACGTCCGGCCTGCTCGTCGTTGCCAAGAACGATGCCGTCCATCGCGCGCTGAAGACGATGATCGTCGAGCGTCAGGTGCGTCGTGAGTACCTCGCGCTCGTCGTCGGCACGCCGCCCGCCCGGAGCGGCACGGTCGACGCGCCGATCGGCCGCGACCGGCGCGAGCGGGTCCTCATGTCGATCGACTCGGATGACCCGCGGCAGGCACGCACGCACTTCTCCGTCGAGCGGTTTCTGAGGACGGCGACGCTGCTGCGGGTCGTGCTCGATACGGGCCGCACGCATCAGATCCGCGTGCACATGGCCTCGATCGGCCATCCGGTCGTCGGCGATCGGCAGTACGGCGGTCCGATGTGGTTCGGCCTCGAGCGCCAGTTTCTCCACGCCGCGCGGCTGGCGTTTCGTCATCCGCTCACCGGCGAGGCGATCGACGTCACATCGCCGTTGCCGTCCGATCTCGCCGATGCGCTCGAGCTCGCCGCGGGAGATTCTGCACCGGCCTGACCTTGAAACCTCCGTGACTTTGCGCAAGGGTCTTATAGGAGAGAATCGAGGACGGAGGGAGTACATGCCGGTTTTGATCGGTGCCTCATCGGGCTGGGGCATAGGCCTCGCGCTCGGGATCGTGGTCGTCATCGTGGCCGCTGCGATCGTGATCACAATCGTCGTGCTGGCCGCGCGCATCGCGACGCAGGCGCGGACCGCGGTCGGCGGGGTTGAGGTTGTGCGCGACCAGACCGCGGAGCTGGCGGGGATTGCGCGGATCAACGATTCCGGCGTGCGGATCCTGCACGCCGCGCGGGCGCTGCGGAAGGTGGCGGTCGGCAAATGACCGCCTACGCGCTCACCAACCACGGCGCGTGGGGGATCGCGCTCGTGATCGGCCTCGTGGCCGCACTCGCCGTCGCCGCGCTGCTGATCGTGCTCATCCGCTCGGTCATCGACATCGACCGTTCCGCCACCCGGCTGCTCGACGTCGCCGGGGCGGTCGCTCATAACACTGCGAACATCCCCCAGCTTCAGGCGACGGCGCCGGTGCTGGGACAGATCGTCGAGGAGGCTGTCGTGCAGGACGGCTACATGAACGCGCTCACCGACGGGTACGGTGGGAAATGAGCGAGACGACGCTCATTGTTCTCAGCGTGATCCTTGCGCTCGTCATCGTCGCGGTGCTGGCCGCCGCGCTCATCCGGATCCGGATGGGTCTTGAGTCGGCATCGGTGAAGCTCGCGACGTTGGCGGGCGCCCTCGAGACGGTGGAGGCCGAGCACCTCCGGCCGCTCGAGCCGGCGGTGACGGCGATCAACGCCCAGTTCGACACGATCCTCGGCGCGATGCCGGGCATCGCGTCGAAGGCGGCGATCGTCGCCGAGCGGAGGCCGCGATGACCCTCGAATGGATCGGCGCGGTGATCCTCCTCGTCGTCGTTCTGCCGGTCGTCATCTACCTGCTGCACGGTGTCCTGACGGCGGCGAACGGGATCGTGCCGAGCGTCGAGAAAATCGCGGCGGCGGCGCGAGCGGGGTCTCAGGATCTCGATGCGGCGCCGCTGCTGCTGCGCACGCAGGACCAGGTCAGGCAAACGGTCGAGGTGGTCGCCGGCTACGGCGGCTCGCTCGACGTGATCGTCGACGACGCGTAACCGGAGGAGAGTGCGATGCCAGCAGCAGGAGTCGTGATGATCATCGCGGTCGTGCTCATCATTGCCGCGATCGTCGTGTATCTGCTCGCGACGATCGTCGCGCTGCGGAAGATCAACCGCGGGCTTGACGACGCGATTGCGGCGGTCGGCGAGATCGTCGAGAAGTCCGCGCCGGTCAACGCGATCGTCACCGACATCAACGCGCAGCTCGACGCGGGTGTCGATCTGCTCGAGGGGCTGCTCGTCAAGAAGGCGGGGCTCGAGGACGCCGTCGGCCTGATCGACGGGCTCTACCCGGGAGCGGCCAAGGTCGGACTGCGCAACTTCCCGGACTCGGGGACGATCACGCCGCCGCGGATCTCCGAGGTGTACACGAAGGGGACGCTGACGCTCGCCCGCCTCGGCCGAGAGGCGCCGATCGCGGCGGCGAGCCCGAACGGGCCGGCCCTGCGCAACGTCACCGGCGGCAGCCTGGCGGCCCGCCAGCTCTACCCGGAGGTCCGGCAGGGGCGGCCCGCGGTGATGCCGCGCTCGCCGGTCATCGGGACCGACGCCCCGGAGCAGTACGAACCTGCGCTCACCCCTGGCGTGCGACCGACACCTACGACGATGAATCGCAATTCACCGGCGGGGGGTGCCGGTGAATCGCGATTCATGCCGAACGGGGGCGACCGCTGATGCAAACTCCGGCACCGTGTGACTATGAGCGAGCCACGAGCGTCGACGGAGCGATCGCGTCGCTGCAGCGCGTCGGGGCGGGCGCGCGGATCATCGCCGGCGGGCACAGCCTGATCCCGATGATGAAGCTCCGCCTCGCCACGCCCGAGCACCTCATCGACATCAACGATCTCGACGAGCTCGCCTATATCCGGCGCGAGGGCGACGAGGTGCAGATCGGCGCGCTCACCCGTCACGCCGAGCTGCTCGACTCTGAGCTGCTCGCCGGGCTGTTCCCGGTGTTCGCCGACGCCGAGAACGTGATCGCCGATCCGATCGTGCGCAACCGCGGCACGATCGGCGGCTCGCTGTGCCAGGCGGATCCCGCCGAGGACCTGAGCGCGGTGTGCTCGGCGCTGAAGGCGAGCGTCGTCATCCGCGGCGCCGGCGGCGCCCGCGTGGTGCCGATGTCCGAGTTCCACGTCGGGCCGTACATGACGGCGGTGGGTGACGCGGAAATGCTCACCGAGGTCCGGATCCCGGTGCGGCCGGGCGCGGGCAGCGCTCACGAGAAGGTCGAGCGTCGCGCAGGCGACTTCGCGATCGCCGCCGCGTCGGCGGCCGTGTGGATCGACGGCGGCACGATCACGGATGCCGGGATCGCGTCTGGCCGCGGCGGGCCCGTCGACGGTTGAGGTGACCCGTGCCGAGCAGGCGCTCCGGGGGCAACCGCCGTCCGATGAACTGTTTGAGCAGGCGGCCGCGATCGCGTCCGAGGATGCAATGCCGATGCCCGACAGCCGCGGGCCGGTCGATTACAAGCGCCACCTCGCCGGGGTGCTCACCAAACGCGCTCTGCGCCGGGCCGCCGCACGCGCCCTTCACCAGGAGGCCTGACCAAGATGGAGCTGACGATCACGATCAATGGGCAGCCGGTCACGCGCGACGTCGAGCCGCGTCAACTGCTCGTCCATTTCATTCGCGATACGCCGGGGCTCACCGGAACCCATTGGGGCTGTGACACCTCGAACTGCGGCGCATGCGTCGTGCTGATGGACGGCACACCGGTCAAGTCGTGCACGACGCTGGCCGCGATGTGCGTCGGCCACGAGATCAGCACCGTGGAGTCGCTCGAGCGCGACGGCGTCCTGGATCCGATCCAACAGGGCTTCCATGAGAAGCACGCGCTCCAATGCGGGTTCTGCACGCCTGGCATGCTGATGACGACGCGAGCGTTGCTGAACGAGAACCCAAACCCGACGGACGGCGAGATCCGGGTGGCGATCTCCGGATCGCTCTGTCGGTGCACGGGCTACAAGAACATCGTCGCCGCGGTCCGCTGGGCCGCCGAGCACGAGACGTCGACCCGACAGGAGGTGTGAGCGACATGGCTGTCACCGAGAACCCGTCGGCGGCGGAGCGGCCGATCGGCTTCGGACGACTGAAGCGCAAGGAGGACGCGCGCTTCATCCGCGGCCAGGGCAACTACCTCGACGACCTCCGTCTCCCGGGGATGCTGCACGGCGCCGTCTTGAGGAGCCCGTACGCCCACGCGAAGATCGTCTCGATCGACACCTCGGCCGCGCTGGCGCTGCCGGGCGTCGCCGCCGTCATCACCGCGAAGGACCTCGAGACCCTCGGGCTCGCCTGGATGCCGACGATCTCCTACGACACGCAGGCCGTGCTCGCGGGCGACAAGGTGCGCTTTCAGGGGCAGGAGGTCGCGTTCGTCATCGCGACCGACGAGTACATCGCCCGGGACGCGCTCCCGCTGATCGACGTCGAGTACGAGCCGCTGCCGGCGATCGTCAACGCCCGCAAAGCGCTCGATCCGGACGCGCCGCTGATCCGCGACGACAAGGAGGGGCAGGTCGACAACCTCGCGAGCCCGCTGTGGGAGGCCGGTGACGAAGAGGCGACCGACCGCGCGTTCGCCGAGGCGGACACCGTCGTCGAGCGGGACATCATCTACCCGCGCTGCCACCCCGCCCCGCTCGAGACCTGCGGGATGATCGCCGACTTTGACCCGCAGACCGGCCAGCTCGACATCTATAACGGCAACCAGGCGCCGCACGCGCACCGCACGGTGTACGCGCACGTCGCCGGGCTCGCCGAGCACATGATCCGGATCCGGTGCAACGACATCGGCGGCGGGTTCGGCAACAAGGTCCCGATCTATCCCGGGTACGTGTGCGCGATTGCCGGCTCGATCGTCGCCGGCGTGCCGGTGAAGTGGATCGAGGACCGCTCGGAGAACCTGATGTCGACCGGCTTCGCCCGCGACTACCTCATGAAGGCGCAGATGTGCGCGAAGGACGGGAAGATCACCGGACTGCGGGTCGACGTCATCGCCGACCACGGGGCGTTCGACTCGACCGCGCAGCCGACGAAGTTCCCGGCCGGGTTCTTCCACATCGTGTGCGGCTCCTACGACCTGGAGGCATCCCACGTCAAGGTGAAGGCGGTGTACACGAACAAGGCACCCGGCGGCGTCGCCTACCGGTGCTCGTTCCGGATCACCGAGGCCGTGTACCTCGTCGAGCGGATGGTGCATGCGCTCGCGATGGAGATGGACGTCGATGAGGTCGAGCTGCGGATGCGGAGCTTCATTGCGCCCGAGCAGTTTCCGTACGAGACGACGACCGGCTGGACGTACGACTCCGGCAACTACGCGACGACGATGCGTGTGGCCATGGACATCGCGGGCTACGAGGACCTGCGCCGCGAGCAGGCCGAGAAGCGGGCCCGCGGTGAGCTGATGGGGATCGGGGTCGCCTTCTTCACCGAGGGCGTCGGCGCCGGGCCGCGCAAGCACATGGACATCCTCGGCCTGTCGATGAACGATGGGGCCGATCTGCGCGTGCACCCGTCCGGCAAGGCGGTCGTCTCGATCTCCGCCCAGACGCAGGGGCAGGGTCACGAGACGACGTTCGCCCAGATCGTCGCCGAGGAGCTGGGAATCCCGCCCGAGGACATCGAGGTGCGCCATGGTGACACCGACAAGTCGCCGTACGGGCTCGGAACGTACGGGTCGCGGTCGACGCCGGTGTCCGGCGCTGCGGTCGCCGTCGTGTCCCGGAAGGTGCGCGACCGGGCGCGCCAGATCGCGGCGATGATGCTCGAGACCCGTCCCGAGGACCTCGCCTGGGAGAAGGGCCGCTGGTACGTCAAGGGCGACCCCACGAAGGGGGCCTTGATCGAGGACATCGCCCGGTACGCCTACAGCGGTCAGCCGATGCCGGACGGCATCGAGGGCGGCCTCGACGCACAGGTCATCTACGACCCGCCGAACCTCACCTACCCGTACGGCGCGTACATCGCCGTCGTCGACATCGACCCGGAGACGGCGCACGTCACCGTGCGGCGGTTCATCGCCGTCGATGACTGCGGGGTGAAGATCAACCCGATGATCGTCGAGGGCCAGATCCACGGCGGCCTCGCCGAGGGGATCGGGATCGCGCTCATGGAGGTGATCACGTTCGACGAGGAGGGCAACTGCCTCAACGGGTCGTTCATGGACTACCTCATCCCGACGGCGATGGAGTGCCCCGACTTCGAGCTCGGCGAGACGGTGACTCCGTGCCCGCACCACCCACTCGGGGCCAAGGGCGTCGGCGAGTCGCCGAACGTCGGCTCGCCGCCGGCGATCGTCAACGCGATCATCGATGCGCTGCACCCGACCCACGGTGTCGACCACATCGACATGCCGTGCACGCCCGCTCGCGTGTGGGCGGCGATGCAGGGCCGCCCCGAGCCACCGCAATGATCTCGTCCGCGCTGACGCGGACCGCGAACCAGCTCAGCGAGGCGGGCTCCCCATACGTGATCGCGACCGTCGTGCGCGTGGAGCGGCCGACGAGCGTCGATCCGGGCGACGCGGCGCTCGTGCGCGCGGACGGGACGATCGAGGGCTTCGTCGGCGGGGTCTGTGCCCAGCACAGCGTCCGGCTCTACGCGCTGCAGGCGATCGAGAGCGGCACGCCGCTGCTGTTGCGGATCATGCCCGACGGCGTGGAGTCGCCTGGCGGCGACTCCATTGCGGGTTCGGCTGGCGCCGAACCCGCGGACCTGTCTCGTGACGAGGATCCCTCGCTGACCGAGGAGGTCGGACGCGAGGAGGGGACGGTCACCGTCCAGAACCCGTGCCTGTCCGGCGGAGCGATCGAGGTGTTCCTCGAGCCGGTGCTGCCGCCGCCACGCGTGCTGCTCGCCGGCGACTCGCCGATCGTCAGTGCGCTCGGCCGGCTCGGCGGCGAGCTCGGCCTGGCGATGGCCGCCGACGGTTCGCCCGCGGCCGGCGACCTGGCGCTCATCGTCGCCGCCCACGGGCGCGACGAGGTCGGGGTCCTGCAGGCCGGGCTCGAGGCGGGCGTGCCGTACGTGGGGCTTGTCGCCTCCCGCAAGCGGGGGGCGGCGGTCATCGGCCAGCTCCGTGAGCTCGGGGTCGACCCGGAGCTGCTCGAGCGCATCGAGACGCCGGCGGGGCTTGACATCGGCGCCCACAGTGCGGCGGAGATCGCGGTGTCGATCCTCGCGCGCCTCGTCGAGGTGCGCCATCGCGAGAATCCCGTGCCTGCGCCTCGCATCCGTCCTGAAACGGCGGTCGACCCGATCTGCGGCATGACCGTCGTCGTCGGCGCCGATACGCCCTCGCTCATCCACGCTGGTCAGCCGATCTACTTCTGCTGCCTCGGGTGCAAGCTGACGTTCGAGGAACGGCATGGAGACTCCACGGCCACCGGGTGAGCTCGGCGTTCTCGCGCCCGATGTCGAGACGCTCGCCGTCCGGCTGGGCGCGGTCGACTACCTCGTCGACGAGGCACTCGCCACCTCGATGTTCCTCGCCCTGACGCTGCCGCAGCCGCTGCTGCTCGAGGGCGAGGCGGGGGTCGGAAAGACGGAGGCGGCGAAGGCGCTGGCGGCCGTGCTCGACACCCCGCTCGTGCGCCTGCAGTGCTACGAGGGGATCGATGCGACGGAGGCGCTGTACGAGTGGAACTACCCCCGTCAGCTGCTCAGCATTCGGCTCGCCGAGGCGAGCGGGCAGGGGCTGAGCGAGAGCGACCTGTTCAGCCGGGAGTACCTCATCCGTCGACCGCTGCTGCGTGCGCTCGAGCACCCCGGGCCGCGGCCGGCGGTGCTCCTGATCGACGAGATCGACCGCGCCGACGACGACTTTGAGGCATTCCTGCTCGAGCTGCTCGCCGAGGCGACGGTGACGATCCCCGAGCTCGGGCCGGTGCGCGCAACCCATCCGCCGGTGATCGTGCTCACCTCGAACCGCACCCGGGACCTCCACGACGCGGTCAAGCGGCGGTGCCTGTTCCAGTGGATCGACTATCCCTCGCGTGAGCGGGAGCTCGAAATCGTCCGGCGCCGCGTGCCGTCCGCGTCGCGCGCGCTGGCCGTGCAGGTGGCGGATGCGGTGGCACGGATGCGGGACAGCGACGTCCAGAAGCCGCCTGGGATCGCCGAGGCGATCGACTGGCTGCACGCGTTGAGTGTGCTCGGGGTGGAGCGGCTCGACGAGGGCTCGGTTGCCCGCACGCTCGGGGCGGTGCTCAAGTACCCCGAGGATCAGGACGTCGTCCGCGCCGGCGGGCTGACGGCGCTGGTGGGCGGCGATGGCTGACCCTGCGCCGTTCCGGATCGAGACGGTGGGGCTCGACGTCTCGGGTGTTGCCGGCGCGTTCGGCCGTGCCCTCCGGGATGCCGGGGTCCCGAGCGGTGTCGATCGCGCGGTGCGGTTCGCTCGGGCGCTGACTCTCGTTCGCCCGGTGTCGCGCCGGCGGCTGTACTGGACGGCGCGCGCCGTGTTCGTGTCGGATCCGTCGCAGGTGGCGGCGTTCGACGCCGTTTTTGCGGACGTCTTCGGACGCGGTGGCGAGCCGGCTGTGCGGGACGACGACAACGTCGAGGTGCGGGCGGTGGAGGCGACCCCGCCCGATGATCGCCAGGTGTCGGAGGATGAGGGCAATGTGGCCGACGCGGCCGGCGACCTCGGTCTGGCCGCCGCGACGTCGTCCTCGGATGAGGAAGCCGAGGCGGTCGACGTTCCCGTCCCCGTGGCCCCGAGCGACGAGGAGCTGCTGCGCTCGAAGTCCTTCGACGCGCTGGATGGTGCCGAGCTCGCGGCGCTCTACCGGTTGATGTCCCAGCTGGCGGTGGCGACGCCGCTGCGCCGGACGCGGCGGGCCCGGCGTGACCGTCACGGCGACCGTGTCGATCTGCGCCGCACGTTGCGCGCGAGCCTGCGCACCGGCGGGGACCCGATCCGGATCGCGCGACGCCGGCGGCGAGTCGTGCCGCGCCGGATGGTGCTGCTGTGCGACATCTCCGGTTCGATGGAGCCGTACGCCCGCACCTACCTGCAGTTCCTCACCTCGGCGGCGCGGAGCGGGCCGCGGGTCGAGACGTTCGTGTTCGCCACCCGGCTGACACGGCTGACGCGGCCGCTCGCCGCCCGCCGTCCCGACCGGGCGATGCGGCGCGCCGCCGCGGCCGCGCCCGACTGGTCGAGCGGCACCCGGATCGGGGCGGCGCTGAAGACGTTCAACGATCGCCACGGCCGGCGCGGGATGGCGCGGGGCGCGGTCGTCGTGATCCTGTCCGATGGGTGGGAGCGGGGCGACCCGGAGCTCGTCGGGCGCGAGATGGAGCGGCTCACACGGCTCGCGCACCGGATCGTCTGGGTCAACCCGCGGTTGAGCGCGCCCGGCTTCTCGCCGCGGGTCGGCGGGATGGCCGCGGCGCTTCCGTACTGTGACGCACTCGTGAGCGGGCACAGCCTCGCGGCGTTGGAGGAGGTCGTGGATGCGCTCTCCGGGCCGCTCGGCGTGGCGCCCTCCGAAGCGTGGCCTGCGGACGTCGCCGAGGAGGACGAGCCGTGGGCGAGCGCGACCCCGGAGCCCGGCAGCTCGGTGGCGATGCCGAGCGGCTACGGGCCGAGCCGGGGGATCGCTGGCGCGATCCCTGGCGAGTTCGCCTGGCGACGAACTCGGGGGGTCGCCGGTGCCTGAGCCGACGGTGAAGATCTGCATCTATCCGGGCTGCAACCGGCCCGCGGTCCCACCGCATCCGCTCGGCGGGCCCCAGCCGGCGTTCTGTGAGCTGGAGGAGCACAACGCGTTGACGGCGCACCAGGAGCGTCAGCGACTGGCGTCCGGGCAGAGCAATGACGAACCGACAACGAGGAGGGAGAGCAGTGGCTGACGAGGCGTACCGAGCGGTGTTCCTGCGCGTTCACCCGACGGGCAAGATGGTGCTGAGCCTGACGACGGAGTCCGACGGCAACGAGGCGAAGTACGCGCAGCAGGTCGCCGAGGAGCTCGGTGTTCCCGCGCTCGACGTGAAGGTCGTCCCGGCGGACGAGAGCCGCTTCGGCACCGGGCACGGGTTCAACACGAGCCCGTCGACGGGGACACCGGCGGCGATCTCGAGCGCGACCGGCAAGATCCGCTCCAAGGCACAGCTGCTCGCCGGGATGGAGCTCGAGACTCCGGCCGGAGAGCTGCGGTGGGACAACGGCGCGTTCGTGGCAGGCGCCGACCCGACGCGGTCGGCGACGATCGCCGACATCGCCCTGTACGCGCACGGCAGCGGACCGCTGCCGCCGGGGGTCGAAGGTGGGCTCGACGCCCAGGCGGTGTACCGGGACTAATGGGCGGTTGCGGGTTCCGGCAGCTGCGCGTCGACCTCGACGGTGATGCCGTCGAGCACCTTGAGCGTGCCGAACAGCGCCGAGTACGGCTTGATGCCCCAGTTCGACTGGGTCAGGGGCGCGGTGCCGATGATCCGATTCTCAGCGGTGGAGAGGCTGAAGCTGGCCGGACGGGTGGTACCGACGAGCTCGAGCTCGCCGGCGACGTCGACGTGGTCGTCTCGGGCGGTGACGGTCGTCGAGCGAAACGTGATCGGGGTGCCGTTGAGGATCTCGTCGTTGATCGTCTGGGCGATCCCGGCCTTCTCGTCCTCGCCGAGCGAGGTCAACCCGCCGGTGCCTTCGATCACCTGCATCGAGCCCGAGTCCGCCGTCAGCTCCAGCGCGGTCGGCGCGCCATCCTCGGCGACGTCCAGCGTCGCGCTCCAGTCCGTGACGCGGATGAGCAGGTCGTGCCCCGCCTTCGCGATCGCGCCGCCCCGCTTGGTGCGGACCGAGAGCGTGCCGGTGTCCGGTCCCAGCGTGTACCGACCAGTCGCAAGTGCCATGCCCCAAACCCTCTCAGAAAAGGAGTCCCATGGTTGAACTTGATCATGCGTTCACGTCATCGAAGCCGCCCGAGGAGACCTGGGCGGCGATCCTTGACCTCGAACGCCTGATTCCGTGCGTCGAGGGCGGCTCGGTCACCGAACGCACCGGCCCCGAGTCGGCGAAGGCCGAGATCAAGGTGAAGATGGGCGCCATGTCGCTGACGTTCAAGGGCACGGTCGAGGTCGCCGAGCAGGACGATGAGGCTCATCGGGCGCTGCTCAAGGTCAAATCGCGGGAGGTTGGCGGCCAGGGGTACGCCAACGCCGACGTCACGTTCGAGGTGTCGAACGGCGGCGGCACGATCCACACCGCGGCGCAGATCAGCGGCAAGGCGGCGTCGATGGGCGAGGGTGTGATGGTCACCGTGCTCGACGCCCTGATCAAGGACTTCACCGAGAAGCTCGCCGCGCTGTGATGAGCGATCCCGGTGTCGTGAAGCCGATGCGTCGCCCGCAGGAGGGCGAGGTCCCGCGCGATGGCGGAACGGCGGTCCAGGAGGACCCGGGGCGGCCGGTGTGGCGGGGCAACGGCCCCTACGACTACGTGTGCGTCGAGTGCGGCAACGTGCTCGCGGCGTCGATGCCGGCCGAGTGGATGAACCGCAAGGTGCGGGTGAAGTGCGGTCGCTGCCGTACCGTCAACGTCGCGGTCGAGGAGGAAGGCGTCGACTACGCGAAGGGCTTCGGACATCGGCCGCGATGACGGGGTTCGTGACCGGGCTGGTGCTGGCGGCGGGTACGTCCTCGCGGCTCGGGCGGCCGAAGCAACTGTTGCCGTTCGGGTCAGGGACGCTGCTCGGGCATGTGCTCGACGTCGCCCGGGCGTGTTCGTTTGACCAGACGCTGTGCGTCGTCGGCGGGGGCGGCGCTGCGGTCTTGTCCGGTGTGGGCTTTGAGGGAGTGGAGGTGGTCTCGAACCCGGCGTACGGGGAGGGGTGCTCGTCGTCGATTGCGGCCGCTGTGGGGCGGGTCGATGACGCGTGCGACGTGCTCGTGCTGATGCTCGGCGATCAGCCGGGGGTGACGGCGGCGACGGTGTCGGCGCTGTTGGCGGGGCGGGGCGACGCGGCACTGGCCGCGTGCCGCTACTCGGACGGGCGCGGGCATCCGATGGCGTTCGGGCGCTCGGTGTTCGGCGAGTTGGCGTCGCTGCACGGGGACAAGGGCGTCTGGAAGCTGCTCGACCGAGCGGGCGATGCCGTCGTCGACGTCCCGGTGCCGGGCCCGGTGCCGCTCGATGTCGATACATGGGAGGACTACGAGCGGGTCGTGCGCGGGTCGTGCGCGGGTCGTGCGCGGGTCGTGCGCGGGTCGTGAGAGGGTGGTGCGCGGGTCGTGAGAGGGTGGTGAGGAGCGGGTGGTGAGCGGGTCGGCGTAGGCGGGCACGGGCGACCACAACCTCCCGCGCGTCGTCCGCCGGCCCAGCGCGCGGGAGTTCGTGTACCGCAGACGCCCTCGAATTCCCGCGCGGCCGATCGACCGACGCCGCGCGGGCAATCGTGGTCGTCGCCGTGGACGGGGGCCGAGGACACCACGAAACGACTTCGCTCGCTCACCAGCTGCTGCCCGCCCGTCATCGCGTTCGGCTGCGACGATGTCGGTGAGAAAAAGTCGGCGGGGCGGCCCGTCCAAAGCCGCCCCGCCGATCAGTTGCGAACCGAGCCACCGGAGGTAGGGGAAGGGAGGTTCGGCCCGCGGAGCGAGGAGCCACCGAAGGTAGGGGAAGGGTGGCTGCCCCGCTACAGTCGAAAAAGTACCGGTTTGGGCGAACTTGCGTAAACTTTTTTTCTCACCACTTTCTGTTGTCTACCCCGCGCGTGCGGCTCGCGCCCTGCCTCGCTGATTGGCGAGGTCCGCGAATTCCCGGCGAGCGGGCATTACCCAACCACATACCAAGGGAGTACACAGTGGCTCAGATTGGCCTGAGAGAGCTGCTGGAGGCCGGAGTGCACTTCGGCCACCAGACACGCCGTTGGAACCCCAAGATGCGTCGGTTCATCTTCGGTGAGCGCGATGGCATCTACATCATCGACCTCGTGCAGACCGAGGCGCTGCTCGAGAACGCGCGCCGGTTTGCCTCCGACATCGCTCGCCGCGGCGGGACCGTGCTGTTCGTCGGCACGAAGAAGCAGGCACGGGACTCGATCAAGGACATCGCCGAGTCCGCCGACATGCCCTACGTCAACCACCGCTGGCTCGGCGGCCTGCTGACGAACTACCAGACGATCTCGCAGCGGATCAAGCGCCTGCACGACCTCGAGCGCTACGAGACCGAGGGGCAGCTGCAGCTGCTCCCGACGCGGGAGCGGATGGCCGCACAGGCGGACCTGGCGAAGCTGCGGGCGAACCTCGGGGGCGTCAAGAACATGCAGCGGGTCCCCGACGCCGTGTTCGTCGTCGACCTGAAGACCGAGGTGATTGCGGTCCGTGAAGCGCAGCGTCTGCGGATCCCGATCATCGGGCTCGTCGACACGAACTGCGATCCGGACGGGATCGACTACGTCATTCCGGGCAACGACGACGCGATTCGCTCCTGCGCTGCGATCACCGGCGCGATCGGCGACGTCGTCGCCTCCGGCCACAACATGTTCCGTGAGGAGGAGGAGCGCGCCCGGCTCGAGCGCGAGCGTCAGGAGGCCGAGGAGCGCGCCCGCCGAGAGGCCGAGGAGCAGGCCCGCCGGGAGGCCGAGGAGGCGGCCCGGCTGCAGGAGCAGGCCCGGCGAGAGGCCGAGGAGCTGGCCGCACGTGAGGCCGAGCAGGCCGCGGCGGCTGAGGCGGCCGCTGCTGCCGAGGCGGCTGCCGCTGCCGAGGCCGCGGCCGCGGCGCCGGCTGAGACTGCGGAGCCGGCAGCGGCTGAGCCTGCGGCTGCGGAGCCGGCAGCGGCTGAGCCTGCGGCTGCGGAGCCGGCAGCGGCTGAGACTGCGGCAGCGGAGCCGGCAGCTGACGCAGCGGCGACGCCGGCCGCGGCTGAGCCCGAGCCTGCCGCCGCGGCTGAGCCCGAGCCTGCCGCCGCGGCTGAACCCGAGCCCGCTCCCGCGGCTAAGCCCGAGCCGGCCGCCGCGGCTGAGCCCGAGCCGGCCGCCGCGGCTGAACCGCCCGCCGCGCCTGAGCCGCCGGTGGCTGAGCCTGAGCCGGCCGCCGCGGCTGAACCGCCCGCCGCGCCTGAGGCCCCCGCGGCCGAGCCTGAGCCCGAGCCGGCCGCCGCGGCTGAGCCCGAGCCGGCCCCCGAGGCCCCCGCGGCCGAGCCTGAGCCCGAGCCGGCCGCCGCGGCTGAGCCCGAGCCGGCCCCCGAGGCCACGCCCGAGCCCGACGCTTCGGCCGCCGAGACAGAGCCCACCCCCACCCCTGAGGAGAACGCATGAGTGCGATCAGCGCACAGGAGGTCAAGGCGCTGCGTGACCGCACCGGCGCCGGCATGCTCGCCTGCCGCGACGCATTGAGCGAGGCGAGCGGCGACATCGAGAAGGCGGTCGAGATCCTGCGCGCGAAGGGCGAGGCGAAGGCGGCGAAGCGCGCCGGGACCGAGGCCAGCGAAGGCGTCGTCCAGAGCTACATCCACGCCGGCAACAAGATCGGCGTGCTCGTCGAGGTCAACTGCGAGACCGACTTCGTCGCCCGCAACGAGAAGTTCGTCGAGTTCGCGCGGGAGGTGGCGCTCCACATCGCCGCCTCGCCGACGACGTTGGCCGTGACCGAGGACGAGGTTCCGGAGGATGTGCGTGCCAGCGAGGAGCGCATCGCGACCGAGCAGGCATCTGACCGGCCTGAGAACGTCCGCGAGCGAATCGTGCAGGGCAAGCTCGACAAGTGGCTCGACGAGGTCGTGTTGCTCCGTCAGGGGCATGTCAATCCGGACAAGCACGACGGCAAGACGATCGAAGAGCTTCGCGCGGCGCTGGCCGCCGAGATGGGCGAGAACATCGTCATCCGCCGCTACGCGCGGTTCGCCGTCGGTGACTAACGGGCCATCTCAATACGCCCCGTGCACACGCGGAGTTCGAAATGACCTCTGAGAACTCCTCAGCGCCGGCGTACCGGCGGATCCTGCTCAAGCTCTCTGGCGAGGCGCTGATGGGCGAGCTCGAGTACGGCACTGACCCTGAGCGGGTCGCCGCCATCGCCGAGGAGGTGGCGGCGGTCCATCGCCGGGGCGTCGAGATCGCGATCGTCGTCGGCGGGGGGAACATCTACCGCGGCCTCGCCGCCGCCGCCCGCGGCATGGACCGGGCGACGGGCGACTACATGGGGATGCTCGCGACGGTGCTCAACGCGCTCGCGCTCCAGGACGCGCTTGAGAAGGTCGGGATCACCACCCGGGTGCAATCCGCCCTGACGATCTCCGAGGTCGCGGAGCCGTACATCCGCCGCCGGGCGATGCGCCACTTGGAGAAGCAGCGGATCGTGATCTTCGCCGCCGGCACCGGCAACCCGTTCTTCACGACCGACACCGCCGCCGCCCTCCGCGCCGCCGAGCTGCACGCCGACGTCGTGCTGATGGCTAAGAACGGCGTCCAGGGCGTCTACACCTCGGATCCGGCCAAGGACCCGAGCGCCGAGTTCATCCCCGAGATCACGCACAAGGACGCGCTCACCCGGGGGCTGCAGGTGATGGATTCGACGGCGTTCGCGCTGTGCATGGACAACAACCTCCCGATCGTCGTCTTCAACATGGCTGACGAGCGAAACATCGACAAGATAGTGTCAGGGGAACGTGTGGGAACGTTGGTGAGGACATGAGTGGCGACGGCGGCATGATCGATGAGCTTCTCGCGGATGCGAAGGAGCGGATGACGAAATCGGTCGAGGCGATTCGCATCGAGTTCGGATCCGTGCGCACCGGGCGCGCGAGCCCGGCGCTGCTCGACCGCATCCAGGTCGACTACTACGGCACGGCGACACCGCTCAAGCAGCTGGCGACGATCAGCGCGCCCGAGGCTCGCCTGCTGACGATTCAGCCGTACGACAAGACATCGATCAAGGCGATCGAGCGGGCGATCCTCGAGTCCGACGTCGGGCTGACGCCGAACAACGACGGCAACCTCATCCGGCTCGGCGTGCCCGAGCTGACCGAGGAGCGCCGCAAGCAGCTCGTGCGCGTCGTGCGGACCATCGCGGAGGAGGGTCGCGTCGCGATCCGCAACATCCGCCGTGACGTGATGCATGACCTCCGTGAGCTCAAGGAGGCCGGCGAGGCGGGATCGGACGACGAGCATCGCGCCGAGGGTGAGCTGCAGAAGGTCACCGACGCGCGGATCAGCGAGCTCGACGAGGCGCTGAAGCACAAAGAGGCAGACATCCTCGAGGTCTGAGCGGCCTCCTGAACACGGCTGACTCAGTGGTTGGGCAGCAGGCTCGCTACGTCGCGATCATCACCGACGGCAACGGTCGCTGGGCTCAGCAGCGCGGCCTGCCCGTCGTCGCCGGCCACGAGGCCGGGGCGGACATCGTCAAGGCCCGGCTGCGCGACTCGGTGTCGCTTGGCGTCAAGGAGCTCACCGTCTACTCGTTCTCGACCGAGAACTGGAGCCGGTCTCCGGAGGAGGTCGCGGGGTTGATGGAGATGTTCGGCCGCCGGCTCGAGGTCGAGACGCCCGAGCTCCACGAGGAGGGCGTGCGGATGCGGTTCATCGGACGCCGGAGCGCCCCGGTGCCGCCACATCTGCTCGAGCGGATGGAGTGGGCGGAGGGCGTCACCCGCGCGAACCAGCGAATCACCCTGTTCGTGGCATTCAACTACGGCGGCAGGGCGGAGATCGTCGATGCGGCGCGAACCTTTACGGGCGGGACCGACGAGGAGTTCCGCGCGCACCTGTACGCGCCTGACATGCACGACCCAGACCTCATCATCCGAACGAGCGGCGAGCAGCGCATCTCGAACTACCTGCTGTGGCAGGGCGCGTACTCGGAGCTCGTGTTCCGCGACGAGCTCTGGCCCGACTTCTCCCGGGAGTGCTACGAGGAGAGCCTGCAGGAGTTCACCGCGCGCAAGCGACGCTTCGGGGGACGCTGATGCCGTCAGCGAGGCGTCCGCCTTCGCGCCCGCCCCGGAGCCCGCCTTCGCGTGCCCGCCGGAGCCCACCCCCCGCAGAGCCGCGGCCCAAACGGGAGCGCTCGGACCTCGTCTCCCGGATCCTGGTCGCCGTTCCGGCGGCGATCGTGGCGATCGTGTTCGTCGGCCTCGGCGGGCTCGCGTTCGCCCTGTTCATGGTCGCGATCGGGTGCGTCTGCCTGCATGAGCTCTACCGGATGCTCGTCCGCTGGCGCCCAGTGCCGCTCGTCGGCTTCGCGGCGCTCACAGGCATGGTGCTCGCTGCGCGTCTCGGCTCACAGCGCGAGGTCGTCGGGGTGGCGATGGCTGCCATCCCGGTCCTGTTCCTCGCCGTCCTCACCCGGCCCCAGCGCGGCGGGGCGACGGTCGCGATCGCGGGCACGCTGCTCGGGATCTACTGGATCGGCTTCGCCTTCGCCCACGCGGTGCTGCTCCGGGAGCTGCCCCACGGCAACGCGGTCATCATCGACATCCTCGTCGGCACGTTCCTCGGGGACACAGCGGCGTACATCGGGGGACGCCTGTTCGGCCGCCGCCCGCTCGCGCCCGAGGTCTCTCCGAACAAGACCGTCGAGGGGCTGTTCTGCGGGATGTTGATCGCCATCCTGTCAGTGTTCTTCGCCGGCCTCTACCAGGACTGGATGACCCAGGGCGATGCGCTGCTGCTCGGTGCCGCGGTCGCGATCCTCGGACCGATCGGCGATCTGTTCGAGTCGCTGGTCAAGCGCGACGCGGGCACGAAGGACGCGGGCTCGCTGTTCGGCCCGCACGGAGGGGCGCTCGATCGCCTCGACGCGGTCATCTTCACGATCGTCGCCGGCTACTACATCTGGGTCGCCGTCGGCCACACCTGACGCCGGCGGCACGGTCAGGGTCACCGTGCCGGGGGATCGTGCGCCGAGGTGGCGGCACCTACAATCCGGCCGGTGCCGCGCCGCCTGGCCATTCTCGGGTCGACCGGCTCGATCGGCGTGCAGGCGCTCGATGTCGTCGCCCGCTCCGACGGCGAGCTGCAGGTCGTCGCGCTCAGCGCCGCGAGCGCCTGGGAGACCCTGCTCGCCCAGGCGCGGTCCCTTGGCGTGCGGCGGGTCGCGCTCGCCGATCCGGATGCCGCGGCCCGTGCATCGGAAGCCTGGACTGACGGCGAGGTGCTGACCGGGCCGAACGGGTTCGTCGAGCTCATCACGGAGTGCGGATGCGACCTCGTGCTCAACGCGATCGTCGGCTCGGCCGGGCTCGTGCCGACCGTCGCCACGCTCGGGGAGGGCATCGATCTCGCGCTCGCGAACAAGGAGTCGCTCGTCGTCGGCGGCGAGCTCGTAATGGCGCTGGCGGAGGCGACGGGGGCCGCGATCATCCCGGTCGATTCGGAGCATTCGGCGCTGCACCAGCTCATCAGCGGCGAGCGAGCGGGCACCGTCGACCGGCTCATCATCACCGCTTCAGGCGGGCCGTTCCGCGGCCGGACGATGAGCGAGCTCGGCGAGGTCACGATCGAGCAGGCGCTCGCGCATCCGACGTGGGCAATGGGGGGAAAGATCACGATCGACTCGGCGACGCTCATGAACAAGGGACTCGAGGTGATCGAGGCGCACCATCTGTTCGGGACGCCGTATGAGCAGATCGAGGTCGTGGTCCACCCCAAGTCGATCGTCCACAGCCTCGTGCAGCTCTGCGACGGCGCGACGCTCGCCCACCTCGGCTATCCGGACATGCGGGTGCCGATCTCCTACGCGCTCCACTACCCCGACCGCGTCGATGTTCCGGTCAGGACACTTGACCTCGTCGAGCTCGGGGCCCTTACCTTCGAGGCGCCCGATCTCGACACGTTCGCTGCCCTGCGCCTCGCCCGCGAGGCCGGCCGGGCCGGCGGGACCGCTCCGTGCACGCTCAACGCCGCCAACGAGGTGGCCGTCCACGCGTTCCTCGCCGGGCAGCTCGGGTTCCTCGATATCGCCGCCGTGATCGAGGAGACGCTCGAGCGCGAGCCCACTCGCACCGTGCACTCCTTCGACGCCCTCGGTGAGGCGGACGCCCGGGCTCGGCGGGTCGCGGCCGAGCTCGTGGCCGCGCGCGCCGCCGCGTAGCCGGTCACAGTCTTATGAAGCCCATCATCTTCCCCTGCCACACTGAGCACGGATGTCGTACGTCCTTGCCTTCCTTGGCTTCGCGGCGCTGATCCTGTTCCACGAGGCGGGCCACTTCGTGGCGGCCAAGGCCGTAGGGATGCGGGTCGAGCGCTTCTCGCTGTTCTTCGGCCCGATGATCTGGAAGGTTCGCCGCGGGGAGACCGACTACGGCATTGCCGCGATCCCGCTCGGCGGGTACGTGAAGATCAGTGGCATGAATCCCCGGGAGGAGATCCCGGAGGAGGTGCGCCATCGGGCGTATTACAACCAGCCCGTCTGGAAGCGGATCGTCGTGATCCTCGCGGGCCCGTTCGTCAACCTGCTGATCGCGTTCCTCATCATCTGGATCCTGCTGCTCGCAAACGGGCAGGCCGTCGCGACCAAGAAGGTCGCGACGATCGGTCGCGGGACGCCCGCGGCGGCCGTGCTCAAACCCGGAGACCAGATCGTCTCCGTCGACGGCGTCCGCGGCTCACCGGAGCAGATCCGCAACCAGATCCGCTCCCACCGCTGCGCCGGCGCCGCGACCGACGGCTGCCAGGCGGCGACGCCCGCGCGGGTCGTCGTGCGCCGCGGCGGTCAGCTCGTCACCGTCACGGCGTACCCCAAATACGTCGTCGCCGACAAGGCACCCGAGCTCGGCTTTGGCTTTGACGCCGTCAACCAGCCGGTCGGCGCGGTCCACGCCGCGGGTCTCGCGGTGAGCGACATGTGGACCGTCACCACGAAGACGGTCGGGGTCGTCGTCCGGATCTTCGAGCCGCAGGAACGCAAGCAGCTCGGCAGCGTCGTCGGTGGCTACACCGTCACCCAGCAGTCGTTCGCCCACGACACGACGCAGGCGCTGTGGGTGCTCGCGCTCATCTCGCTGTCGCTTGCGATCATCAACCTGTTCCCGTTCCTGCCGCTCGACGGCGGCCACGTGTTCTGGGCGGTGGCCGAGAAGATCCGCGGCCGACGGATCTCCTTCGACGTGATGGAACGGGCCGGCGTGATCGGCTTCGCGCTCATCCTGATGCTGTTCGTGATCGGGCTGAGCAACGACATCTCCACGCTGACCGGAAAAGGGTTCAACGTTCGCTAATCGTTTCGTCCTCGGCAGGGCCCCCGGCCGGGGCGCTGCGATAGCTTTAGCCTGCAAGCAGGTCTGAACCCGGGATTCCTGGAGGAGAGAGCATGGAGAGCAGCACGATCACGGCAGCGGCGGGGCGAGCAGTCGATGCACCGACCGTGACCGAGGCGCTGCGGCGCACAGCGGCGAACCACCCTGGCGTCGTCGCCGTGCGGACGGTCGACGACGCCGTCTCGCTGACGTGGTCAGAGCTGCTCAGCCGCGTTGACGCGCTCGCCGGCGGCCTCGCCGAGCTCGGCGTCGACCGCGGGGACACGGTGGCGATCATGCTCGGCAACCGGCCGGAGTTCCACATCGTCGACCACGCCGTCGCGATGCTCGGGGCGACGCCGTTCTCGATCTACCAGACGTACCCGGCCGAGGAGATCGAATACCTTCTCACCGACGCGGCGTCGCGGATCGCCATCGTCGAGCAGGCCTACCTGCCGGTGATGCTCGAGGCACGCGCATCCCTCCCCGGGCTTGAGCACGTGATCGTGATCGACGGCGACGCTCCCGAGGGAACGCTCGGGCTCGCCGACGTGGAGGGCTCCAACCCGGAGTTCGACGTCGCTGCGGCGGCTGCCGAGGTGGCGGCCGACGACGTGCTGACGCTCATCTACACGTCGGGCACGACCGGGCCGCCAAAGGGCGTGCAGCTCTCCCACCACGCGATCATGGTCTCCGCCAAGGCGATTGAGGAGATCATCCCGCTCGAGGTCGGAGGCCGGCTCATCTCGTGGCTGCCCGCGGCGCACATCGCCGAGCGCATGGCCCACCACTACGTTCCGACGATCTACGCCGGCACGATCACGACATGCCCGAACCCGCGCGACGTCGTCTCCTATCTGCCGCAGGTGCACCCAACATGGTTCTTTGCCGTCCCGCGCATCTGGGAGAAGCTGAAGGCGGGCCTCGAGGCGATGCGCGCCGGGCTCCCGGAGGAGCAGCGGGCGCCGATCGAGGCGGCGCTGGGTGCCGCGATCGAGCGGGTGCGCCTTCAGCAGCGTGGCGAGCCGGTGCCCGAGGAGCTCGAGCAGGCGGTCGCCAAGGCCGACGCCGAGATGTTCTCGAAGCTGCGCGAGATGCTCGGACTCGACCAGTACTCCGCGGTCAACGTCGGCGCGGCGCCGACGCCGGTTGAGGTGCTCGAGTTCTTCCACGCGATCGGGATCGAGCTCGCCGAGCTGTGGGGCATGTCCGAGACGTGCGGCTTCGGCACGTGCAACCGGCCGGGCCAGGTGAAGCTCGGAACCGTCGGACCGGCGTCACCCGGCGCCGAGCTGAAGATCGCCGACGACGGCGAACTGCTCATCCGCGGGGAGTTCGTGATGCTCGGGTATCGCAACCAGCCGGAGAAGACCAACGAGGCGATCGACGCCGACGGCTGGCTGCACACGGGCGACATCGGCCAGATCGACGAGGATGGCTATCTCAAGATCGTCGATCGCAAGAAGGAGATCATCATCAACGCCGCGGGCAAGAACATGTCGCCCGCCAACATCGAGGCCGCGCTGAAGACCGGCAGCCCGCTCATCGGGCAGGCCGTCTGCATCGGCGATGCCCGCCCGTACAACACGGCGCTGATCGTGCTCGACGCCGACTACGCGCCTCAGTGGGCGGCCCAGAACGGCCTGGAGGGCAAGAGCCTTGACGAGCTCGCGAGCGAACCGGCGGTGGTCGCCGCCGTCCAAGAGGGCGTCGATGAGGCGAACACGCACCTCGCCCGCGTCGAGCAGATCAAGAAGTTCACGATCGCCGAGGGCGACTGGGCTCCGGGTGGCGATGAGCTGACCCCGACGATGAAGCTCAAGCGACGTCCGATCGCGGCCAAGTACGAGGCCACGATCGAGGCGATGTACGCCGGTTGAGCGGCCGGGTGGCGGGAAGTTTCTCGCTAAAGCCCGCGGGGGGATCGGAATGCGGGCGTGAAATGCCCCGCTCAGGGACCATTGCGCCCCTAAGCCACCAGCGCGGCGAGCCCGTCACCGACGCCGTCGGTCACCGCGCGGGGGACGGGGCCGCCGAGCGGATGCCACAGCCACTCATCATGCTCATCGGATAGGCGCACGTCCCCATCTGCGAGCTCTGCCTCGTAGAGGACCTCGGACACCCGCTTGCCCTTCGGACTGATCCGCCGCGCCCGCGCCACGAGCCGCGGCCGGCCGGCGAGCTCAATCCCGGCCTCCTCGCGCAACTCCCGGCGCAACGCCACGACCGGTGCCTCCGGCCGTCCGTCAGGCAGCCGGTCGACCTTGCCGCCGGGGAACTCCAGGCAGCCGCCGAGGGAATCTCCGGCTGCGCGACGCAGCATCAGCACCCGGTCGCCGCGGCGGGCGAGGACCCGCACCACCGTCACCGATTCCGCTCGTTGCCGTGTGCGCATGCGAGAGCATCGACCGTCGGCCGCCTGTCCAACAGGGCGACTTGTCCGCCGTCAGCGACGGACTCGCCGCGGGCGCGGCGCGGTGAATTACGGGCCTCAGCGCGCCCGGAACACGATCACGCGGCTGAAGCTGGTGCCGTCGACCTGGTAGCCGTAGCACCCCGGCACTCGCACGCGGGTGAACGACAGCCACGCGCGCCCGCCGCCCGGTGGCGTCGGGGCCTGTTGACCGGACGCGAGCAGCTGGAGCTCGTCGTCGGGCACTCGGCCTTCACCGAAGCCGACGGCACCGGTCCCGTCGAGCCGGCGGCCGCGGATGAGCACCGGGCCCCGGTAGCTCGGCGCGGCGACCCACTGCACCCGGCCGGCCCGCCACGCGCTGCCGATGAACTCGCTGAGATGGACGTCCGCCGTCCCGGACGGAGCCACCGGGCTCGACCCGCCGGACGCCGAACAGCCACGGGGGAGGTGCAGCGCTCGGCGCAGGCCCGCGGGAACCGTGCCCGAACACTGGCTGGCGCACAGCTCGTAGCTGCCGTAACCGGTGACCCGCCGCAGGCCGTCGGGCGCGGGCGGCGTGCCCGGCGGTGTGGGAGGCGGTGCCGTGCTCGTGGCCGTGGCGCTCGTGGCGGTCGTCGTCGCCGTCGACGTGCTCGCATGCGTGCGGGAGCCGTGGCGGCTCGTGCTGGCATGGGCCCTGGTCGTGCTCGTCGTCGTCGACAGTGTCGTGTTCGCCGCGATCGTGGACGAGGACGTCGACGGCGTGCTCGACCCGTGGGACGCCCCACCGCAGCCGACGAGGGTGAGCGCGAGCAGCGCGGCTGCCGCGGACGCTACGCGTCGGCGGCGGCCCGGATCGATCGCCACAACAGCTCCGCGGGGTGGTAGATCGGCAGCGGATGGCCGAGTTCGCGTAGATGCAGATCGAGCTGCGCCGCGCACCCTGGATTGCCTGCGGCGATCGCGTCCGCTCCCGTGGCGATCAGATTGCGGGCCTTGCGAGCGCCAAGCTCGGCGGCCGCCTCCGGCTGGACAAGGTTGTAGATCCCCGCCGAGCCGCAGCAGATCTCGGGCTCGACGCGATTCTCGAGCAGCTCGAGCTCCGGGATGCCCTCGAGCAGCGAACGCGGCTGGGCGCGGATGCCCTGGGCGTGGGCGAGGTGGCACGCGTCGTGGTAGACGACCTTCATCGGCAGCGGGCCCCGCGGCGCGCGCGGCTCGATCTCGGCGAGCACCTCGGAGACGTCACGGACGCGCTCCGAGAAGCGCTCCGCAGCCGGGGTGCCGAGCACCTCGCCGTACTCCTTCATCGCGGCGCCGCAGCCGGCGGCATTGACGACGATGTAGTCGAGCTCGCCGAGCGCCTCGAACGCGGTCACGGTCGCGTGGGCGCGGGCGACCGCCCCGTCCTCATCGCCGGCGTGAAATTGCAGCGCGCCGCAGCAGTCGGGGGCGGCGGGGGCCAGGACCTCGTAGCCCTCGGCGGCGAGGCTCGCGATCGTGGCCCGGTGAACATCGGGGAAGAAGACACGCTGGACGCACCCGAGGAGCACGCCGACCCGGCCGCGCTGGGTCCCGGCCGCGGGCGTCCGGGCCGGGAGGTGCCGGGCGCTCTGGGCCTTGCGCACGGTCGTCCGCGGTGCGACCTTCATCAGGATCGACAGCCGGTCGGGGAGCCGTTCGGCGCCGAGCTTGCGGGCGGCGGCGAGCGTCGGCACGAGCCCCTGGAGCCGGCGCGGATGGGGCAGCGTCTCGAACAGCAGCCGGCGCAGGGCGCGCTCGCTCGCCGAGCGCTTGTGGTGGCGTTCGACCTGGGGGCGCACCCGCTCGATCAGGCGGTCGTACTGCACGCCCGAGGGGCACGCGGTGACGCACGCCATGCAGCCGAGGCAGCGGTCGAAGTGCGTCGCCATCTCCTCCGAGACATCCGTGGCGCCGTTCAGCCCCTCGTCGATGAGCACGATCCGCCCGCGCGGCGAGTCGGCCTCCTCTGCCCACAGCACGTAGGTCGGGCACGCATCGAGGCAGAAGCCGCAGTGGACGCAGTCGTTGACGAGTTCCTGCTGCGGGGGGCGGTGGGTGTCAAACGCGGTCATGGGTTCAGATACCCCCGGCGAAAACGCCCGGATTGCAGACGCCGGTCGGGTCAAAGCGAGCCTTGACGCGGCGCATCAGCTCGATCGAGGACGGTGATGGCCGCCCCCACGGATCGATCTCGGCACGGACGTCGGCGGGCGCGTCAAGGAGCAGCGGTGTCGCCCCGGACGGAAGCTGGTCGATGAGCCCGCGGACCGCGGCTGGGTCAAGGGCGATGTAGCTCGCGCCGAGCGTCGCCCGGCCGACGAGCGTCCCGTCCGCCGCGTCGGCGGCGCGGAGCACGGCGGCGAGCGCGCTCGGGCGCGCGGACACGCGGACGAGCGCCTCGTCGGGGGCACGTTGCCCCGCCCGCTGGCGCGCCCAGAGGTCAGTGTCGTCGTCGGCGATGTCGATTCCGCCGAGTCCGGCGTCCTGGAGCATGGTGGCGACCCGCTGGGCGCGGCGGACGGCCTCGGCGCCGGCGCAGCGGGCGAGGATGCCGCCACGGCCACCGCGCCACGCGACGTCGAGTGACTCCAGCTCGAGCGGGGCCTTCGACAGCGTCCGGGCGGCCGCGTCCAGCGCGTCCGGATCGGCGGTGGCGCCGAGCGCGGTGGCGGTGTGGACCGGCAGCGGGTGCAGCCGTACGCACACGCCAAGGATGAGGCCCAGCGTGCCGAACGCGCCGGTGAAGAGCTTGCCGAGGTCGTACCCGGCGACGTTCTTGATCACCTTGCTCCCGGCTTTGGCGATCGTGCCGTCGGCGAGGGCGACGGTGACGCCGAGCACGAGATCCCGCGGCGCGCCGTAGCGATGACGGAGCGGTCCCGAGTCGCCGGTTGCGAACACGCCGCCGATCGTCGCCCTGGCGCCGTTCGCGCCGAGCGGTGGATCGAGCGCGAGCATCTGGCCCTCGCCGGCGAGCTCATCCTGCACCCGCGCGAGCGGCGCCCCGGCCTGGACGATCGCCGTGAAATCGCCCGGGTTGTGCTCCAGGATTCGATCGAGGGCCGTCGTCGCGAGCTCGATCGGCGCCTCGGGTACGGGACGGCCCCAGGCGGACTTGCTCCCGCCGCCGCGGATCCGGACCGCGTGACCCTGCGCGGCGGCCTCGGCGAGCTCGGCGGCCGCCTGCTCGAACGTGTCCGGCGCCAGCCGGCGCAGTTCGTCCGTGGCCACCCTCAGAACCTCTCGGCGATCCCCGCGCGTTCGAGGGGATGCTCGCGGTAGGGGCCCGGGACCTCGCCGCACAGCCGTGGCGTCGGCATCACCTTTCCCGGGTTCGCGAGCCCGGCGGGATCGAACGCGCAGCGCAGCCGCTGGAACGTGGCGAGGTCGGCCTCGGAGTACATCGAGGGCATGTACGCCTTCTTGTCGACGCCGACACCGTGCTCGCCGGTGATCGACCCGTCGGCGTCGACGCACGCCTTGACGATCAGCCCCGCGAGCTGCTCGGCCTTCTCCGGTTCGCCGGGGCGGTTCGCGTCGTAGCAGACGAGCGGGTGCAGGTTGCCGTCGCCGGCGTGGAACACGTTGGCGACCTGGAGGTCGTACTCGTCGGCGAGCTCGTCGATCCGTTTGAGCACCTCGACGAGCCGCGTCCGTGGGATGACGCTGTCCTGGACGTAATAGGCAGGCGCGATCCGGCCCATCGCGGCAAACGCGGCCTTCCGCGCCTTCCAGATGTTCGCGCGTTCGGCGTCCGTGAGCGCGACGCGCACGTCGGGGGCGCCGGCCCGGGTGCAGAGGGCCATCAGATGCTCGAACCGTGCCGTGCACTCCTCGTGCGGGCCGTCGAGCTCGACGAGCAGCGCGGCACCGGCATCGAGGCGATAGCCGGCGCCGGTCGCCGCCTCGGCCGCCTTGATCGAAAGGCGATCCATCATCTCGATCGCGCCGGGCACGATGCCGGACCCGACGATGGCGCTGACGGCCTCTCCGGCGTGCGCGGTGTCCTCGAAGAACGCGACCATCGTGCGGACCGTCTCCGGCGCCGGAATGACGCGGAGCGCGATCTTCGTCGCGACCCCGAGCGTGCCTTCGGAGCCGACGAACGCGCCGAGGAGGTCGTAGCCGGGCGCATCCCGATCAAGCTCGACGACGGAGCCATCAGGAAGGACGACCTCGAGGCCGACGACGTAGTTGGTCGTGAAGCCGTACTTGAAGCAGTGCGCGCCCCCCGAGTTCTCGGCGACGTTGCCGCCGATCGAGCAGACGATCTGGCTCGAGGGGTCCGGCGGGTAGAAGTGGGTGGGGCCGACGGCTTTCGAGATCGCGAGGTTCGTCACGCCGGGTTCGACGACGACGCGGCTGTCGTCAAGCTCGATCGACAGGATCCGGCGCAGACGGCTCAGCACGATGAGGACGCCGTTCTCGACCGGGAGCGCGCCGCCGGACAGGCCGGTCCCGGCGCCGCGGGCGACGAACGGGATCTCCTGCTCGGCACAGAGCGCGACGACGGACCGGACCTCCTCGGCGGTCCCGGGGAGGACGGCCGCGACCGGCACCTGGCGCAGGTGGGCGAGCCCATCCGAGCGGTAGGTCGCGAGCGCGTGCGGATGGGTCAGCACGTGCTCCGAGCCGCAGATCCCCCTCAGTCGTGCGATCAACTCTCCGCCCGTCGGCATGTGAGCCAAGTATTCCCGATCTGACCGGGTTACCCTCACCCGGGTGGAGCTGAAGGCGTTCTACGAGCGGAGCTACACCAGCGGTGGGGACCGTGGTGAGCTCTATGCCGACTGGCGCGCACTCAGCGCCGTCGGGAAGGCCGATCACGCGCTCGCCCTCACCCCGATCACCCTGCGCAGCGGGGAAATTCGGCTCCTCGACATCGGCTGCGGCGACGGTGCGCTGATCGTCGAACTCGCCCGGCGCCAGCCCGCTTGGCGCTTCGCCGGGGTCGAGATCGCCGAGGCCGCGGTTGAGCTGGCGGCGGACCGATGTCGGGATGCTGACGTTCGGTGCTACGACGGCGAGGCGCTGCCATGGGACGCCGGGGCGTTCGAGCTTGCGGTCCTCTCGCACGTGCTCGAACACGTCCCCGACCCGGTGTCGGTGCTCCGCGAGGCCGCTCGGGTGGCAACGTGGGTGATCGTCGAGGTTCCGCTCGAGGACAACGTCTCGGCTCGTCGCGCGAGCAAGCGGGCCGTCGCCGACGACGTCGGTCACATCCAGCGGTTCTCACGGGAGAGCCTCGCGCGGGTGGCGGCACAGGCTGGTATGCGGGTCTCGGCCGGGCTCGTCGATCCGCTCGGGCGCGACGTGCACACGTTCTTCGCGCGGACGCCGGTCGAGCGGGTGCGGGGAACCGCCAAATGGCTCGCCCGCACGAGCGTCAACAGCATCGCTCCGGCCGCGGCGCAGCGGCTCTTCACCGTGCACTACGCGTGCCGGCTCGAACCGGCCGCGGCGAGCACGGCGCCGTAGGCGGCGAGCGTCCGCTGAGCGCAGGCGGACCACGTGAACTCGGCCTCGACGGTAGCGCGGGCGCCGGCGCCGAGCGCGGCGAGCCGTCCGGGATCTGCGAGCAGGTCGGCGATGCGCCGGGCGAGCGCGTCCGGGGCGCGGGGCGCGACGAGCTCGATCCCGCCGCCGGACGCGGCGATCTCCGCCGGTCCGGGCTCACCTGTGGCCCCGATCGCCGGGATCCCCGCCGCCATCGCCTCGATGTAGGCGACGCCGAATGCCTCCTCGGTCGAGGGCATCACGAACAGCCACGCCTCGCGGGCGCGGCGGAGCGCGTCGCCGTGCTCGAGCTGGCCGGTGAACTCGACGCGGTCGTGGACGCCGAGACGATCCGCGAGGGCGACGAGCGCCGCGCGTTCGGGCCCGTCGCCGATGATCCGGTAGCGGACATTCGCGTCGAGGTGGGGGAGCGCCTCGATGACGTCGGCGTGACGCTTGCGGGCGACGAGGTGCCCGAGGGTGACGAGCAGCGGTGTCGGTGCACGCGCCGGGGGCATCTCCGGGAGGTCGGTGCCGAGATGGAGCACCTCGGCACGCGCGGCGCCATGGCGGCGGGCGAGCTCGGCGATGCCCTCGCTGTTGGCGAGCGTCAGCGCGGCGCGGCGCAGCGTGCGGCCGACGACGCTGGCGCCGTGCGGGACCCGGTCGACGGTCCAGAGCACGTCGCCGCCGTGGACGGAGACGATCAGCGGGCGTTCAGGCGCGACGCGGAGCGCGGCGTCGCCGGCGGGGACCGCGTTATGGGCGTGGACGATGTCGAACCGGCCGTGGCGGCGCTCGCAGCGACGGATCGCGGCGCGGAGGCCGGGCGCCGCCCACCGGCCCCAGCTTGCGTACGTCCGCGAGCGCGGGGGGGACACGTAGCGGACATAGCTCACGGGTACACCGTCGAGCACGCGCGTGGCGGGACTGACCGGCGAGGCGCCGGAACTCTCGAGCGGTGAAGCTCCGCGCCGGCGGCACGATCCGGTGCAGCACGAACACGTGGACGTCCGCTCCGGCCGCGCGGGCGGCTTGCGCCTGGCGGTGCGCCCACACGCCGAGCACCGGATCATGGGCGCGGGGGTAGAACTCGGCGAGGACCGCGACGCGCATACCGGGACGAGAGTCTAGGTTTGGCGCGTGATCCTGTTCCTCCACACGCGCTACCGGACGACGGGCGGGGAGGAGCGAGCGGTCGAGGATCTCATGTGGCTCGTCCGCGAGCGGCTGTCCGAGGACGTGGAGTTGCTCGGGCGGGATTCGGCGCTTCTCGGTCGGTCGCGGGCCGCCGTCGGGATGCTGCGGGGAGGCCTCGATCCAGCCGATGTCGCGCACGCGGTACGGCGCACCGGTGCGCGGGTCGTGCACGCGCACAACGTCAACCCGACGCTCGGTTGGCGCGCCCTCGCGGCGGCCCGCGCGGCGGGGGCGCGAGTCGTGCTGCACCTGCATCAGTACCGGCTCGTATGCGCCGTCGGTGTCTGCTTCACCCACGGGGCGGACTGCGCTCGCTGCCACGGCCAGCAACACGTTCCCGGGCGTACGGCTGAACTGCCGCGGAACGGGCCTCGAGGCGGTCGTCTACGGCGCGGGGCTGGCGCTGTGGCAGCGGCGGCTGGCGGCACAGGTTGACGCGTACGTCGTCCCGAGCCGGGCGGCGCACGCGCGCCTGCACCAGATGGGGGCACCGATGCAGCGGGACGCCGGTGCACGTGCTGCCGCACGTCATCCGTCACTTCGTCCCCGCCGCCGCTCCGCGCGCGGACGGACCGGCGCTCCTGGCGACCCGGCTCGCACCGGAGAAGGGCGTCGACCTCGCGATCGACGCCTGCCGGCTCGCCGGCGTGCCGCTCGTCATCGCCGGCGACGGCCCGGAGCGGACCGCGCTCGAGGCGCACAGCCGGGGCGCCGAGGTCAGCTTTGTCGGGCGGCTCGACGGCGCGAGCCTGGCCCAGGTCCGCTCCGAGGCGGGCCTCGCCGTCCTGCCGTCTCGGGCACACGAGACCTTCGGTCTGGCCGCCGCCGAGGCGATGGCGCTCGGCCTGCCGGTCGCCGCGACCGCCGTCGGCGCGTTGCCGGAGCTCGTGCCGGCCGAGTGGCTCGCCCCGCCCGGTGACGCGGCGGCACTCGCGGAGATCATCGTCAGGCTGCGAGGCGACGCGGCAGCGGGGCAGCGGGCGATCGACCGGGTGCGGGCGCTCGCCGCCCCGGACGTCGTCGCGCCGGGGCTGGCGGCGATCTATGCCGGCCCGTGACCGCCTGACCGCCGGACCGATTCCAGCGGCCGCGCTCAGTACGCCGGCACCCCTCGGCACGCTCGAGTCGATTCCGTGGGTCACCCCATAGGCCTGCATGTAGATCGCGTAGCCGAGGTCGAGCGCGAACAGGCCGAGGACGAGCGCGAGCGCCCACCGCCGGCGATCGCGGACGACCCATGCGCCCGCGACATAGAACACCGGCGCGGCGAGAAAGATGATCCGGCCCCAGTCAAACGCGAACGTCATCGCCGCGACACACAGCGCGACGAGCACGAGTCCGCGGCGGGCGAACTCGAGGCGGGGAAGGGCAAGCGGCGCGGCGACCCACAGCGGCCCGTAGGACAGCGCGAGCCGGCGCAACTCAGTCGGAAGCGTCCCGGACGAGAACGCGGTCTTCACGATGATTCCAGCGCTCGGAGAAGAACGGCCCGTTGTAGCCCGGGATGTACGCGCGTCCCGCGGTGCTGATCGACGTGCGGATCACGACGTACACGATCGCGGGCGCAATCGCGATCAGGAGCGTGTCCCGGAGCGCCTCGCGGTCGAACGGCGACCGCGCCCAGACCGCGTAGGCGAACGGGATCAGGAAGAGGCTCGACTCCCGGACCGTCGTCCCGACGAGGACGACGACGAGGAGCGCAGCCGTCTGGCGGCGCACGATGAACAGCGTGCCCAGCGTCATCACGAGAATCGACGCCGGATCGATGCTGCGTCCGTGCCGGATGAGGACGACGAGCAACGGCGGCGAGAGGGCGAAGGCGACGACGAGCGGGAGGCTCAATCGGTCGTGCGATCTCGAAACTCGCCGAGCAGCGCGTACAGCGCAGCACCGCTCGCGGCGATCGCGAGCCACGAGATGAGGGTGAACGACGTGACGTGCGAGAACGGGAGGACATGAACGAGCCACGGCACGCCAACGCGGTACGCGTAGGGAAAGTTGTGGGTGGCGGCGGGGTCGCTCGCCATCCGCTCGTAGAACGGCTCATCGCCGCTGATGCCGTGCTCGTGGCGGATCAGCACGTCGGCGAGGATCACCGCGGCGAGGCAGATCGCGCCCACACGCAGCGCCGCCGGCAGGCGCACGGTCCGCGTCACCGGCGTCGCTATCGGACGGTGACGCTCACGGAGCGACTGTGCACCGTCTGACCCGGCAGGAGCAGCGGGTCATCACTGGGATAGGTCCAGCTCAACCGGACCGTGCCGCTCTGGGGGAAGGACATGTGGGTGTCGAAGTATCCGTGGCGGTCGGTGATCGTGACCGTCTTCAGTGTGGTGAACGATCCTCCGGATGCCGGCCGGAACTGGATCTCGACGGTCTCGGGGTCTGCGGGCGCGTCAATCATGGCGGAGTGCGCCGCCCGGGCGCAACCCCACACCTCGAGGCTGCGGCGGCCGCGCTGCGTCGTCGACGGCAGGTACAGCGGCATGCGGAACGCGTCGTAGGTCGGCTTCGGCTTGCGCGCGAAGTTCTCCAGCCCGCTCGCGAAGCCGCCGTAATCGTCGCTCTTCGTCGTCGGCACGGCGTCGCGGAGGAGGTACTGCATGTAGGAGCGGATTCGCGGGTTCTTCCAGGAGATGTACTCCGCCCAATTCAGGTAATACGCCGCCGTCGCCGGCGAGATGTACGGGAGGCGCTTGGTCGGGACGCTTCGGCGGGCTCGTGATGTACCCGTACTCGGTGTTCCAGATCGGGAAGTGCGGGTTCGTGTGATACACCGCCGTGACCCGATCGAGGGCGCGTGTCAGGTTGCCGATCTGCGCGAGCGCGGTCCAGTCAGGACTCGGCTGCGCCTCGACGTTCGGCGGATACCAGCGGGAATAGGCGTGATCGGCAAACCCGCTGGCCCGGAACAGGCCCGGGTGGCGCGCGCGGAAGACGCGAGACCCGGCGGCGTTCGTCGGGCAGCCGCGAAGCGCCGCCGCGCGTCCGCGGAGTTCGTGGTACCGGGTGTCGACGCAGTAGAGCGCGCGCACGAACTGCAGCGGCGTCATGCCGTTGAACAGCCCGAGCTTGTTCGGCGGGCCACCACGGGGCGCGACCTCGCCGATGAGGATCGTGTCGTGCCCGTGACCTGTCTGCTGCAGCGCGCGTCCAGGCGCCGTCGAGAAGGTTGCGGTAGTTCCACGGGCTGCGCTCGATCGATGAGTGCCCCGCCTGCCGGGGATCGCCCTGGGGCGCGAGACTCGGCCCATAGTCGGGCTCGTTCCAGATCGACCAGAAATGCACCGCCGGCAGATCGTTCGGGTCCCCGGGGGACTGCCGGTGAGTCGTGGGATCGTAGGTGCCGCTGTAGCGGGTCGCCAGCGCCGACACAAAGGCGCCGTACTCGCGGCCCTTCGGCGCCCAGTTGTAGTGCGGCTTGCCGTCGCGTGGGGCTCCGCCGCCGGTCGCCCACAGCGGCGCGCCGCCGACGACGTTGAAGTTGAGGTCGAGATGGAGCTTCGTCGCCTCGGTCACGACGCGGTCGAGGCCGGCCCAGTTCGCCGCCGGATACGCCGCCGGGATTAGCTCGCGTTGAAGCCACGGGGGCGCTTGTGCGAGGCCGGGGTCAGGGGCGATCAGCAGCCAGCGCACGGCGACGCGAACGCGGTCGACGCCGAGCGCGCGCATCTGCGTCAGCACCGCGTCGGTGTCGGGGCCGAACACGGCCAGGTCGTCCTGCATCATCGTCTCCTGGCTCGTCGCGGCGCTCGCCGGCGGCACACTCACCAGCAGTGCGGCTGTGAGCGCGAGCGATCAGCGCTCGGAGGCTGGTGATCACCGCACCGTCACCTTCTGCGTGCGGCTGTAGATCGTCGAACTCGGGGGTCCACTCGACCAGGCGAGACGGACCGACCCGCTCGCGGGGAATGAGACCGTGACGTCGAAGTAGCCCCGAGCGTTCGTGATCGGCACCGTTTCGAGCGTCGTGAACGCCCCGCGGGAGTGCCGCTGGAACTGGATCTGGACGCCCTGGGCGCGATGCGTCTGCTGCTGGGCGTCAGTGCGCCGGTCGCACGCACCCCACACCTCGAGGCTGCGGCGGCGCACGCTGCGTCGTCGAGGGCAGATAGAGCGGCATCCGGTAGGCGTCATAGCTCGGCTTGTGCTTCCCGCCGAAGAACTCGAGTCCCGCGGCGAACCCGCCGAACTCCGGGACGTTGACGCGCGGGTTCGGGTCCTCGAGCAGGAACTGCATCGTCGTGGCGACCCGCGGGTTGCGCCACATCAGGTACTCCGACCAGTTGATCCAGTACGCCGCCGTCGCGGGCTGACGGATAGTCGTTGCTGCGGTTCGGCGGGTTCGTGATGTATCCGTACTCGGTGATGTAGATCGGGTAGCTTGCTTGTGCGAGCCGTACGTCCTCTGGATGCTGTCGAGCATGCTCGTCAGTCGCGGCAGCTCCGGAAACTCGACGTAGTCCGGATCAGCGCGAGTCAGAGCGGTTCGGCGGCGCGTTGACCGGATAGGGATGGACGGCGAATCCGCCGGCATTGAAGAGTGCTGGGTGCTGGCGGCCGGAACGCCGCGAGCCCGCGGCGTTCGTCGGGCAGCTCTCCGCCTTGGCGGCGGAGCCCCGCAGCGGGCGGTTGCGCGTGTCGACGCAGTACAGCGCGCGGATGAACTGCAGCGGCTTCGTCGTGCCGAAGTTGCCGGGCCGTCCGTCGCGGAGCGACTTCGTCGGCTTCGAGCGGCGTTCCGCGGGCGGCGAGCGATCCCGATCAGGATCGTGTCCCGGCCGTGGCCGGTCGCCTGGAGCTGGCCGAGGCCTTGTCGAGCAGGCCGCGGTACATGATCGGCGCCGACAGGATGCGCGACCCATTCGTCGCCTGGGGACCGAGATCCATGGCCGAAGTTCGGCTCGTTCCAGATCGCCCAGATAGCGAACCGCCGGCAGCGGCGAGCTCCGCCGGTCGGGCGTGAACTGTCCGCTGTAGCGCTGCGCCGATCGCGCGGACGAAGGCGCCGAATTGTGGCGGCGTCCGGCTTCCACTGCAGGTGCCCCGCGTCCGAGGGCGCCGCGGGACCCGTTCGCCCACGGCGGCGCGCCGCCGCTGAGCGTGAAGATCGACGGTGATGCCTCGCGCCTGGGCGTCCTGGTCGATCCGGTCGTAGATCGCCCAGTTGTAGTGCGGATCGTTCGGATTGCTCGGGTCAAAGCCGGCCGGGTCGCGTCAACGGCGCGACGCGGTCCCAGGCGACGAACACGCGGACGATGCCGACGCCGAGCGACTTGAAGGTGTCGAGCGTCGCCTCCGGGTTCGCCTGCAGCTGAAAGTCGTCCTCGAACATCGCGAGCTGGGTCGTGGACGCCGCTGTCGGCTGCGCCAGGACGGCCGCCAGGAGCGCCGCGAGGAGTCCGAGAGCGACGGCGAGCGTGCTGAGACGACGAACTCGGGGGCGCACAGGCAGTAGAACCTCCCCTGCGATCAGAAGTTGCGCCGCCATGCCGCCCACGGCAGCGCGCTGGACGCGGGTCAGGCTAGCGAAGCCCGGCACCGCCAGAAGACGGCGCCGTGGATCAGTGAACGACGATCCGCGCCGGGCGGCTGTAGATCGTCGCGGCGCCGTCGCGACAGTCCACGCCAGCCGCACCGTGCCGGAGCCCGGGAACACGACATGGGTATCGACGTAGCCGTGCGGATCGCGGACGGCGACCGAGCTGATCGTCGCGGAACGTTCCGCCCGGTGGCGCAAACTCGACGTGGACGGGGGGACCGGCCGGGAGGCGCGGAGCGGGTAGACGGCGGGGCGGACGCAGCCCCAGACCTCGGTCGCCTGCCCGTGCGAGACGGTCGCCTGCGGGAGGAAGAGCGGGAGCCGAAAGGCGGCGTACGTGGCCTTCTTGACGCCGTTGCTGAATTCGAGACCGGTCGCGAACCCGCCGCGCCGCATTCGCCGTCGGAGGATCGGTCAGCAGATACTGGTCATAGGAGCGGAGGCGCGGGTTGCGCCAGGTCAGGTATTCCGCCCAGTTGAGGAACAGGGCGGCCGTCACCGGGTCGGTCGTGTGCGCGATCTTCTCCGGAGGATCGGTCTGATAGCCGAACTCGGTCGAGTAGATCGGGAGCTGGGTGTGCACCCGTAGGCCGCCATCGCACTGTCGAGCGTCGACTCGAGGTTCCCGATCGCCGCGAGATCGGCGTAGTCCGGCTCATCGGGCGTCCGGACGTTCGGCGGAAGTCCGCCCTGTGGGTAGGGGTGGTCGGCGAACCCGCTGGCCCGGAACAGCGCGGGGTGCTGCGGCGCGAACGCCGCCGAGGCTGACGCGGTCGACGGGCAGCCGCGCACCGTCGCGGCCGTCACCGCGTGAGCGCGTGGAAGTTGGTGTCGACGCAGTACAGCGCGCGGACGAACCGCAGCGGGACCATCCCCTGGAAGTTGCCCGGGCGCATCGCCGGTCGTCTGCCCGCGCGGCGCGGTTTCGCCGATGAGGATCGTGTCCTGGCCGTGGCCGGTGGCCTGAAGCGACGCCCAGGCGGCGTCGAGGAGCGCGCGGTAGAGGCGCGGCGAGACCTCGACCGTCGAGTGCTGCGTCGCCTGGGGCGCCAGCCCCGGCCCGTAGTTCGGCTCGTTCCAGATCGACCAGAAGGTGGCGCGCGGAAGCGGCGAGGGACCACCGGGCGGCGAATAGCGCCCGTCGTACCGGGTCGCCACGGCGCGGACGAAGGCGCCGAACTCGGTCGCGTTCGGCATCCACGAGGCGAACCGCGTTCCGGGGGCGCCGGCGCCCTCGGCCCAGGTCGGGACGGGCCCCCCGACGGTGAGATCAAGGGCGACCCCGCGCCGCGCGGCCTCGCGAACGATCGTGTCGTAGATCGCCCAGTTCGCCGCGGGGTAGGCCGCCGGATCGGCGGCGTTGAACCCGGCCGGCCGCTGAGCAGCGGCGGGGTCCGGCGCGATCGATCGCCAGGGGACGTACACGCGCATCCGCTGGACCCCGAGCCTGCGCATCAGCGTCGATCGTTGCCGGCGGGGTCGGAATGCAGGTGGAGTTCGTCCTCGAAGATCGTCTCCGGCTCGCCGTGCACCGCGTTCGGACCCGGCGGCGCCGGGGAGGAGCTCGAGCCGCAGCCGACCGCGCACAGCGCGGCGCTGAGCGATGACGGCCGAGAACGCGAGCAGCCGGGACCAGGGTCGGGCAGACAAGCGGCGCAGGATACGGCTTAAGCGGCCGTCTCAAAGAGATGACCTCTTAGACTCTTCCGGCATGCTGATCCCGGTCCGCACAGGGCCCGCGGTCTCGGCCGACGAGCCGCGGTCGCGGACGCAGGCGATCCCGCCGGAGCTCGTGCTGTTGGGGCTGATGACGGTCGTCGGTGCCGCGATCCGGTTCGCGACGATCTCCAGCCAGAGCTACTGGGTCGACGAGTCAACGACGGTCCACGACATCAGCTTCGGCCTGGGCGGCCTGCTTCACCAGGTTCACGTCAACGAGACGACACCGCCGCTCTACTTCATCGTCGCCTGGCTGTGGGCGAAACTGTTCGGTACCGGCGAGGCGGGTCTGCGCTCGCTGTCGGCGCTCTGTGGCGTGGCCACGATCCCGGTCGCGTATCTCTGCGGCCGCGAGCTCGTCGTCGCGTGCGGCGGGCCTCGCTCGCGGCGCTGCTCGTGGCGCGTCAGCCCGTTCATGGTCTGGTACTCGCAGGAGGCCCGCGCGTACGCGCTGTTCATCCTGCTCTGCGGGCTCTCGTTCCTGTACTGGGCGCGGGCCTACAAGCGCCGGCAGACGCGTGAGCTCGTCCTGTGGGCGGTGGTCTCGGCGCTTGCGGTGCTGACGCATTTCTTCGCCGGCTTTCTGATCGCGCCGGAGGCGATCCTCCTGCTCTACCGGCTGCGTGACCGCGCGACCGTGGTCGCCTGCGCCGGCGGTGGCAGTCGTGCAGGCGGCGGTACTGCCGATGGCGCTCAGCGACACCAGCCACCCGCTCGGGTGGATTCAGACGTTTCCGCTGTCGGTGCGGATCAAGCAGGTCCCGGTCGATTTCGCGCTGAGCAGCCTCTACCACAGCTCGCTCGTCACCCATGGGCTGCTCGGCGCCGCCATCGTCGCGGTCGTCGTGGTCGCGCTGCTCCTCACCGCCAGCCCCTCGGCCCGCGCCGGCGCCGCCGCTCGCGGCGGCGATCGCCGGCTGTCGTCGTGATCGTCCCGCTCGTCCTCGCGTGGGCGGGCCGGGACTACTACGTGTCACGGAATCTGAGTCCGGCCTGGATCCCGCTGGCCGTCGTGATCGGGGCGGCGTGTACTGCGGCTCGCGACCGCATCGCTCGAGTGGCGGGCGCGGTTCTGGCGGCGGCCCTCGTCGTCGCCTTCGTGTACGCCGGGATCCGCATCGACCACAGTCCCCAGTATCAGCGCCCAGACTGGCGCGGGGTGGCGCACGCGCTCGGTCCGCGCGGCCTCGGAACGCGGGCGATCGTCGCCGACGACGGGCTGTTCGCGGCGCAGCCGTTGTGGGTCTACCTGCCCGGCGCGCCGTGGCTGCCGAACGAGCAGACACGGTCGGCCGTAACCGTGCACGAGGTCGACATCGTCGGCGGCGTCTGGCAGACGATCGCCGGCACGGCTGCCCGCCGGGGTCCGGCTCATCGGCCGCACGCCGGTCGAGGGGCTGCTCGTCGCGCGGTTCGCGATCACGCCGGCCTGGCACCTCACGCCGGGCGAGATCGCCGCCCGGGCCGGTGGGCTGCTCACCCCTGCGGCGGCCTCGCCTGCTGTCCTGATCCAGTCTGCGTAACCTTCAGCGCCCGATGCGAGCCTGGACCGCACTTCGACGCGCCCTGCCGCTTGCCGCGGTGGCGATCATGCTGCTCGGCGCGACGGCGTCCGCGGCGCACGAGCCCCGTGATCGCCGACTGCAACGCCCACAGCCAGCTGACCCAGCACTACACCGTCGCGCAGTTGCGCACCGCGCTCAACACGATGCCGCCGACGGTCAAGGAGTACACGAACTGCTACGACGTGATCAACCGGGCGCTGCTCGCGCAGGTCGGCTCGGGATCGGGCGGCGGATCCGCCGGAAAGGGGTCCGGCGGGTCGTTCCTCCCGGTCTGGCTGATCGTCGTGCTCGTGCTGCTGATCGTCGGGGGTGGGGCATACGCGTTCCTCGCCTACCGCCGCCAGGCCGGCGTCGGGAGCGACGGCGGGTCAGCCGCTACTTGACGGAGATCTTGACCGTCCGGCTCGTCACCGTCTGAGCCGGACTCGTTGGTCCAGGCGATCCGGACGCTGCCGCTGCCCGGGAACGTCTGACGGACGTCGAAGTAGCCGCGGGAGCTCGTGATCGAGACCGTCTTCACCGTCGCCCAGCCGCCGCTTGCGAGTTCGCCTGGAACTGGATCAGCGCCTGCTGGGTGCCGAGCCCGTCGACTCGTGGCGAAATGGGCCGGGCGCACAGCACCCCACACCTCCAGGGAGCGCCCGTGCCGGGTCGGCGGTGACTCGGGAGCATGATCGGGAGCATGTAGGCGTCGAAGGTCACCTTCGGCGTGCCGTTCTTGAACTCGAGGCCGCTGGCGAAGTTGTCCGGCGGCGGATCGACGAGCAGGTACTGGCTGTAGCTCTGGATCCGCTTGCTCTTCCAGCTGATGTACTCCGCCCAGTTGATGTAGTACGCGGCCGTCGCCGGGCTGATCCTGGCGGCCTTCTGCGGCGGGTTCGTCCAGTAGCCGTATTCGGTGTTCCAGATCGGGAACTGGGCATGTGAGCCGTAGACGCCGTTGAGGCGGTCAAGCGTCCGCATCAGCCGGTTGACCGTCGCGAGGTCGGCGAAGTCCGGATCGCTCTTCGTCCGCGATGGGCACAACGTCGAATGGCACAGGTACGTCAGCTGATTCGGCGCGAAGCCCTGGACATAGAGGTGGGCGGCAAAGCCGCTGGCCTTGAACAGCTCCGGATGGGCCTTGGCGAACCCGCGGATGCCGCTCGACGTCGTCGGGCAGCCGCGCGCCCGGGCGGCGGAGCCGGTGAGCGGTCGGTAGTTGGAGTCGACGCAGTACAGCGCCCGGAGCCAGCGCAGCGGCTTGATCCCGGAGAAGTTCCCGGGGTGAGTTCGTGCCGTGCGGCGCGGTCTCGCCGATGAGGATGGTGTCGCGGTTGTGGTGCGTCGCTTGCAGCGCATTCCACGCGTTGTCGGCGAGGCCGCGATACTGCTGGGCGCTCACCTCGACCGTGTTGTGGTTCGTCGCCTGCGGCGCGAGGTCGATGCCGTAGTTCGGCTCGTTCCAGATCGACCAGAAGCTGATCTTGGGCAGCGCCGTCGATGCGTCCGTCGGCTTGTACGAGCCGCTGTAGCGGGTGCCCGCCGCCCGGACGAAGGCGCCGAACTCCTTCGCCGAGGGCCTCCACTGAAGGCGAGGGCCGCCGGAGGGCTGCCCGCCGCCCGTCGCCCACTGCGGCGCTGGGCCGGTGAGCAGGAAGTAGACCTGGATCCCGTCGGACTTTGCCTGCCGGACGATCTGGTCGTAGGTCCCCCAGTTGTAATGGCTGTCCGATGGGTTGGTGGTCGAGAAGTGGGACGGCTTGCGCTTGCCGCCGGGCGCCACGTGGCTCCAGTAGAGCCCGACGCGGACCCGGGTCACGCCGAGCTGGCGCATCGTCTCGAGCGTCCCGACCGGGTTGCTCATCAGGTTGAGGTCGTCCTGGAAGATCGCCTCCTGTGAGCCCGACGCGACGGCGTCGGTCGCCGGCACGGCGAACAGGATCGTGAGCGACGTGACGAGGAGGAGCAAGCGGTGGATTCGGCGCATGACTTCCACTGACACCTTAGAGACGGGGAAGTTTCGCCGAGCTGCACCCTTCTACACTCATCGGCATGGCCTCGCAGCGCCAGATTCATGTCGGCCCGGTGCCGATCGGCGGCGGCGCGCCCGTCGCCGTCCAGACGATGACGAAGACCGAGACCGCCGATCTGCAGGCGACGATGGCCCAGATCCATCGCGTTGCGGACGCGGGGGCGGACATCGTCCGCGTCGCGGTCCCGCGGGAAAAGGACGCCGACGCGCTGAAGACGATCGTCGGCGACTCGCCGATCCCGGTGATCGCCGACATCCACTTCAACTACACGCTGGCGCTCAAGGCACTTGACGCCGGCGCCCACTGCGTCCGGCTCAACCCCGGCAACATCGGCGGTCCGGACAAGGTGGCGTTGGTGACGGCGCGCGCGAACGAGCTCGGCACGCCGCTCCGGATCGGCGTCAACTCCGGCTCGCTCCCGGCGCACCTGCGCGAGCTCGAGTTTGAGAACCCGGTCGAGGCGCTCGTCCGCGCCGCGGTCGAGTTCGTCGAGCTGATGGAGCGCCTGGAGTTCACGAACTTCAAGGTGTCGATGAAGTCGACGTCGGTGCCGAACACGATCGCGTCGAACCGGCTGCTGGCCGAGCGGATCCCGTACCCGCTGCATCTCGGCGTCACCGAGGCGGGGACGAAGTGGTCAGGCTCGCTGAAGTCGGCCGTCGGCTTGGGCACGCTGCTCGCCGACGGGATCGGCGACACGATCCGGATCTCGCTCTCGACCTTCCACGCGGAGGAGGAGGTCAAGGTCGCCTGGGAGATCCTCAAGGCGCTGAAGCTCCGCGAGCGCGGTCCGGTGCTGATCGCGTGCCCGACGTGCGGCCGGCTCCAGTTCGACATGGACGCCGTCGTCGCCGAGGTCGAGCGGCGCCTCGAGGCCTACGACGATCCGATCGAGGTGTCCGTGCTCGGGTGTGCCGTCAACGGCATCGGCGAGGCCCGTCACGCCGACTTCGGCATCACGGGGGCCAAGGACATGGGCATGATCTACTCGCGCGGTGAGCCTTTGAAGAAGGTCCCGACCGAGCGCCTCGTGGACGAGCTGTTCGCGGAGATCGACCGGTACTACGCGGCGGGCAAGACGGTCGTCCGTGACGAGGCGAAGGCCGCCGAGGCCGCCGCCTGGCTCGAGGAGAACGAGGACGCGACCGCGATGACGCCGGAGCGGCTGGCCGCCCTCGAGGCCGAGGCCGCCCGCCTCGACGAGGACATCTCCCCGGTCGCCGGCCGGCGCTTCACGCGGGCGTAGCGACGTCGCCGGCCGAGGTCGCCGGCCAACGCGGCGCCCCCGCCCGCCCGCGCCAACACGCCCGCTACGGGATTGGCTTTTCCGTACCGAGGGGTGCCCCGCAGACGCCAATCCCCGCACGCGAGGCGCCCCCGCGAAGGGGCGCCCGGCGCAATCGATCAATGAGAACCCGGGGTTAACCGGAGACCTTCGAGAGGCCCGGGTTAGCCGGAGACCTTCGAGAAGCCCGGGTCAGCCGGAGACCTTGAGAAGCCCTCGGCCACCTTCGACCAGTTGACGGTGTTCCACCACGCGTCGAGGTAGTCCGGCCGGCGGTTCTGGTACTTGAGGTAGTAGGCGTGCTCCCAGACGTCGACGCCGAGCAGCGGGGTCTTGCCGTCGGAGATCGGGTTGTCCTGGTTGGCGGTCGAGACGATCGCCAGGCCTGAGCCGTTGTGGATCAGCCACGCCCAGCCGGAGCCGAACCGCTTGATGCCGGCGTCCTTGAACTGAGCCTTGAAGTCGTCGAAGGAGCCGAACGCGGAATCGATCGCGGAGGCCAGATCGCCCTCGGGCGAGCCGCCGCCGTCAGGCGACATCCACTCCCAGAACAGCGAGTGGTTGTAGTGGCCGCCCGCGTTGTTGCGCACCGGGCCCTGCTTGTCCTGCGGCAGCGAGCTGAGGTTCTGGAGCACCTCCTCGACGGGCTTCTCGGCCCACTCGGTGCCCTCGAGCGCGGCGTTGGCATTCGTCACGTAGGCGGCGTGGTGCTTGTCGTGGTGCACGCGCATCGTGGCTTCGTCGATGTGAGGCTCGAGCGCGTTGTAGTCGTACGGGAGATCCGGCACGGAATACGCCATGTATTAGCTCCTTGCAGACACAGGAAAGTGATCAGGTGGACTTCTATCAGAAGCGGGGATTTCGGCCGCCGGACGGCGTTCCAGCTCGCGTGCGCTACCCCGGGAGCAGCCGCGCCAACCCGCGGTCACGCTTAGGCTACCCGGCCACAGATGACCCGGTTCACCGAATACTTCCTGCCCACCGAGCGCGAGCCGCCCGCCGACGCCGAGGCGATCTCCCACAAGCTGATGGTCCGCGCCGGCCTCATCCGGCAGGTCGGATCCGGCCTGTGGTCCTGGCTCCCGGCCGGCTGGCGGGTGCACGAGCGGATCGTCCAGGTCGTCCGTGAGGAGATGAACGCCATCGGCGGCCTCGAGATGCTGATGCCGGTGCTGCATCCGGCCGAACCGTGGCGCCGCACCGGGCGCTACGACATCGACGAGGTGTTCAAGCTGCAGGACCGCCGTGGCGCCGACATGGTTCTGGCGATGACGCACGAGGAGATCGTCACCGGCCATGTCGCGGCGGCCGTCCGCTCATACCGCGACCTGCCGCTCATCCTCTACCACTTTCAGATCAAGGAACGGGACGAGCCGCGGCCACGCGCCGGCGTGCTGCGCACCCGCGAGTTCATCATGAAGGACTCCTACACGTTCGACCGTGACGAGGCCGGCCTCGACGCCGGCTACGAGAAGCATGTGCGCGCCTACGACCGGATGTTCGATCGGCTTGGCCTGGAGTGGTACCGGGTCGAGGCGGACGTCGGGATGATGGGCGGCCTCGGTGCGCACGAGTACATGGCGCCGTGCGCGGCGGGGGAGAACGACGTCGCACTCGCCCCCGGCTACGCGGCGAACGTCGAGGTCGCGAGCGCCGATCCCCAGCCGGTCACGCTGCCGCCGCCGCTCGCCGCGCCCGAGGAGGTCCACACCCCGGGGATGACGACGATCGACGCCGTCGCTCGTCACCTCGACCTCCCGGACGGCGCGCTGCTCAAGGCGTTCCCGGTGATCACGCCGGACAACGAGATGACGCTCGTCGTCCTCCGGGGCGACCATCGGGTCAACGAGATCAAGCTGCGATCGGCCCTGCGCAGCGACTTCCGCCCGGCCCGCCCGGAGGAGATCGAGCAGCGACTCGGTCCGCCCGGCTACATCGGGCCCGGCCGGTGCGCAGATGCCGATTCTGCTCGACCGGGCCGTGGCTCCCGGCCCCTACGTCGCCGGCGCGAACAAGCCCGACCTTCACCTGCGCGGCGTCGAGCCCGGGCGCGACTTCGCGTTCGAGAGCGTCGATGTCCGCACCGTGCAGCCCGGTGACACCGTGAACGGCTCGCCGATCCGGATCGAGCCGGCGATCGAGGTCGGGAACATCTTCAAGCTCGGGCTTCGCTACTCGGACCCGCTGAACGCGACTTATCTCGACGAGCACGGGACGGCCCAGCACATCTGGATGGGCTCCTACGGGTTCGGCCCGGCGCGGGCCGCGGCCGCCGCCGTCGAGCAGTATGCCGACGAGCAGGGGATCTCCTGGCCGCGCTCGATGGCGCCGTTCGACGTCGAGATCGTGACGCTCGGCAAGGAGGGCTCCGACGAGCGCACGGCCGCCGACCGGCTCTACGACGACCTGCAGGCGACCGGTCTGAGCATCCTCTACGACGACCGCGACGCCGGCGCCGGGGAGAAGTTCACCGATGCCGAGCTGCTCGGCTGCCCACTGCGCGTCACGGTCGGTCGGCGGACGCTCGCCCAGGGCGAGGTCGAGGTGCAGATCCGGCGCGGCCGCGAGTCCCGCAGCGTCCCGCTGGAGGGCGCGGCCGACGCGATCGCGCGGCTCTGGCACGAACTCCCGTAGCGGCACCGCGTCGGCCATGAGCCCGATCACGAAGAAGCGACTGTTCGGGATCGACCGCTCCGGTCCGCCACCGCAGCAGACGCGTGTCCGACCAGCCGCTCAACCCGTGGACGATCCCGAACGCGATCGGCTTCATCCGGCTGGCGCTCATTCCGGTCTTCCTGATCATCGCGCTGAGCAGCGACGACGGCCAGGATGCGCTCGCCGTCGTGCTGTTCGCCGTGATCGGCTGGGCCGACTACCTCGATGGCTTCGCCGCGAGGCTCACCGGCCAGTACAGCCGACTCGGCGCGCTGCTCGACCCGGTCGTCGACCGGCTGCTCGTGATCTCCGGGATGGTCGTCTGCTGGCACTTCGAGCTGCTGCCGCGCTGGGCGATCGCGCTCGTCGTCGCGCGCGAGCTGTTCATGCTCATCCTCAGCCGGTACGGCCTCCGGCGCGGGGTCGAGCTGAAGATCAATTGGCCCGGGCGGATCGGCGTGGCGCCGACGATGGGCGCGCCGTTCTTCGCGATGGCGGGCGTGCACTGGCTCGCCCTGATCATGCTCTACAGCGGTCTCGCACTGGCGTTGCTCGCCACCGTGTTGTACGTTCGAGACGGGCTGCGACAGACCCGCGCAGGCAAAGCCTCAAGCTCAGCTTGACCCTTTGGCCCGCGCGGGTATACTCGCCAGTGGCTGACAACGAACAAGAAGGACGAGGGGGTACGGCTTCCGATGGACACTTTCCCCGATTTGGGCTCGCTGACCGATCAGGAACTCAAGGACCTGATCAAGCAGCTGACCGATGAGGAGATGGAAATCTCCTACAAGCGTCGGATCCTGCACGGCAAGATCGACATCCTCCGAGCCGAGCTCGTCAACCGGCTGCGCAAGAAGGACGAGAGCGGCGAGCTCGTCATCTCCGGTGCCGACGTGCAGCAGCTCACCGACATCCTGGCCGGTCGCGTCCCGCCGACGGACGCCGACTAGAACAGGTCAGCCTCGCCGTGGCTCAGCACTGCCCAGAGTGCGGATTTGCGAACGCCGACGGCGCCAACTACTGCCAGCGTTGCGGCGCGTTCCTGGCCGGCTCCGAGCCGCCGCCCGGGGCGACGACCGCGACGTATCGCGTCGGCGAGACCGGTGAGCTTGAGGAGCTCGAGCTGAGCGACGTCGTCGCTCGCGGTGCCGCGCTCGTCATCCGCGCCGGCGGCGGCCGAGCGGGGGAGAGCTTTCCGCTCGAGGGCGACCGCCTGACCGTCGGGCGGCGGCCGGAGAGCGACATCTTCCTCGACGACGTGACGGTGTCCCGCGACCACGCGATCCTCGTCCGCCGCGGCAGTGACTACTACCTCGACGACTGCGGATCGCTGAACGGCACCTACGTCAACCGTCGGCGGATCGAGTCACACCGGCTCGCCGACGGGGACGAGCTCCAGATCGGCAAGTACAAGCTCGCGTTCCTGAGTCGCTGATGAGCTTCCTCCGACCTCCGCCAGCCGACCGACATCGCCGCGTTCGAGGCGCCGACCGATGACAGCGAGCGCCCGCGCCAGAAACCGGTCACGATCGGGGCGGTCTGCAAGGCACTCGTCCAGGAGTTCCCTGACATCTCGATCTCGAAGATCCGCTATCTCGAGGACCAGAAGCTGCTCTCGCCCCGTCGGACCCAGGGGGGATACCGGCTGTACACGCAGAACGACATCCAGCGGCTGCGGACGATCCTGCGCCTGCAACGCGACGAGTTCCTGCCGCTGCGGGTCATCCGCCAGGAGCTCGCCGGCGGGCGCTCCGAGCGTGAGGTCGCGGCACCGAGCGCCGGCGACGGCCGCCCGCTGCGCCGGACCGCGGTGACCGTCCGTGACCCCGGGGCGCTGTACTCGCTGGACGATGTCGTCGAGGAGACCGGCGCCGATCCGAAACTCGTGCGCGAGCTCGAGGAGTTCGGCGTCATCAAGGGCGAGGTGCGGGGCGGGACGCGCTACTACGACGAGACCGAGCGGGAGATCGTCCGCGCCGTGTCCGAACTCGCGCGCTACGGCGTGGGCGGGCGCAACCTCCGTGTGTTCCGGACCTCCGCCGACCGCGAGGCGCAGCTGCTGCAGAGCATCCTCGCTCCGGCGTTGCGCTCCCGCAACCCGGCGCGGCGCAAGGAGGCGATCGAGGCGCTCGAGAACCTCGCGTCGGTGACGACGCACCTGAAGCATCTGCTGTTGATCCGCGATCTCCGCAACATCACCACGTGAGCACCGCCCGCTCGGGGATCGACTTACGCGCCTATGTGCGCGACATCCCGGACTTTCCTCGTCCCGGGATCGTGTTCCGGGACATCACGCCGTTGCTGCTCGATCCGCGCGCGAGCGACGCCGCCGTGACGCGACTCGGCGCGCTTCGCCCGGGAACTTGACATCGACTTCGTCGTTGCCGCCGAGGCGCGCGGGTTCATCCTCGGGGGCGCGCTCGCCCGTGAGCTGGGCGCGGGCTTCGTGCCGGCCCGCAAGCCCGGGAAGCTGCCGCACGAAACCGTGAGCGCCGAGTACGCGCTCGAGTACGGAATCGACGCGCTTGAGGTCCATGCTGACGCGCTCGCCGGCGGCGCGAGAGTGCTCGTGCACGATGACCTGCTGGCGACGGGTGGGACCGCGGGCGCCGTGTGCGACCTCGTCACGCGACTCGGTGCCGAGATCGTCGCCTGCGCGTTCCTCGTCGAGCTGAGCTTCCTCGGCGGCCGCGAGCGGCTCGCACCGAACCACGTGCACTCGCTCATCCAGTACGACCAGTAGCGGACCCCTCGATGGCGACCTCACGCCGGACCCGGGTTCTCACGGCACCACAGCAGCGGATCTGGGAGCTGATCGAGGATCCGCATCACATGCCGCGCTGGTGGCCCGGCGTCGAGCGGATGGAAGGCGTCGAGGGGGGGCGCTTCACCCAGGTCATGGTCACGAAGAAGGGGCGCCCGGTGCGGCTCGACTTCTCGCTCATCGAGAGCGACCCGCCATGGCGGCGGAGCTGGCAGCAGGATGTCGAGGGCACGCCGTTCGCCCGGGTGCTCGACGAGGCGGTGACCGAGGTCATCCTCGAAGCCGAGGGCGACGGCACGCGGGTGACGATCGCCCAGCGCCAGAAGCTGCGCGGCTACTCCCGGACCGGCGGCTTCCTGCTCAAGCGGGCCACGCGCGAGAAGCTCGACGAGGCCCTCGACGGCCTCGAGCGGCTGCTCTAAAGCCGGCCTCTGAGACGCCCCATCTACGCGGACGGCAGGTTGAGCGCGCCCTGGAGCACGATCGTGCCCGGCGCGTGCGGCTTGGCCTGCGTCTCCCGGGTCACGAGCAGCTGCTTGAAGTGCGATGCGTTCGCCGGCAGTCGGCCGAGCGTCCGGAGCACACCGTCTGATTTGACGCCTGGGTTGACGAAGCCGAGCAGCGTCGCGTCCGACGACGAGTTGTAGAGCCAGACGGCGTACGCGTCGTGGGACGTGTTCGGGGGGACGGACTGGGCGGCGAGCTCGATCGCGGTCGTCGCGCCCTGCCGGACGACGATCGCGACGCCCTTCGTCTTGCTGCCCGCCTGCGGGGCGGTGAGCGTCACCTGGGCGAGCGGCTTGATCGTGGCCGTCGACGAGGCGCTCGTCGACGTCGTCGTCTGCGCGGCGGTCGTCGTCGACGCGCTCGCTCCCGTCGCGGTGCTCGTCGTCTTCGGGCTGCTGCCGCTGCTGGTGATGAGGATCACGGCGACGATGATCGCGATGATGAGCACGGCTCCGCCGCCGAGGAGGATCGCGCCGTCTCGCCGCGACACCGGTTGACCCGCGTCCGGATCGGCCGCGGCCGAAGCGCCGGCGGCCGGCGGACGGCGTCGTCGGTGCGTCCGCCGCGGCGTCCGGCTCCGCAGCGGCCGCCGCGACCGGTTGGGGTTCGGGGACAGGCTCGGGCTCGGGTTCCGCCGTCGCCTCCGGTGCCGTCTGGCCCCCGGCCGGGATCTCGGGAAGCGGCCCGGCGGCGAGTGTGCCGAGCTCCGATGCGACGACGCGGGCCCATGCCCGTTCGTTCGCCGATGACGCCAGGCTGCGGTGGGTATCGTCGGCGACCTTCTCCGGCAGCTGGCCGAGGAGGTAGTCGGTGATGAGTGCCCGCTGCTGCGCCGGGACGCGCGTCTCGGGTCCGAGCGCGTCGAAGGAGTTGAGTGCCCGCTCGCGCACCGCCGCGCGATCGATCGAGAGGAGCTGTGCGATCTCGTCGTAGCTGCGCCCGCGCTGCAGCACAAGCTGAAGCACGGCGCGCTGATCAGGCGGCAGGCTGTCCAATGAGGCCATCGGCTGCCGTAGCGTAGAGAAGGGGGCGGCTGAATGGCGGGCGCTCTTACGAAATCAATAAGGTGCCGCGCGTGCAGTTCGAACTGCCCTATCGCTATGACCATGGCTTCGATCACCTCTACGGGCTCGTGTTCACCGAGGTCTCCGAGGAGTTCGTGCGCGGCGAGGTGCTCGTCCGCGACGAGCTCAAGCAGCCCGCCGGACTCGTCCACGGCGGCGTGTTCGCGTCAATCGCCGAGAGCCTCGCGTCGATCGGGACGGCGCTCGTGGTGATGAAGCATGGTCAGCACGCGATGGGCCTCTCCAACCAGACGAGCTTCCTGCGCCCAATCACCGATGGCACGATCCATGCCGCCGCCTATCGCAAGCACCGCGGCCGCACGACGTGGGTGTGGGAGGTCGAGATGAGCGATGACGAGGGTCGGCTGTGCGTGCTGACGCGGATGACGATCGCGGTGCGGTAGGCCGACGTGCCCGAGATGCCCGCTGCCGTCGAGCCGACGCCCGTGATGCGTGACTACGTCGTCTTCTTCTCGGCCTGCGGGGCCGGCGCGCCCCGACCGAGGTAACGCTCGGTGAACTGCTTGAGCAGGTCGCCGGCGGTGCGAACGTGGAGCATCCGCGTCCAGGCGAGCCCGAGCAGTCCATTCGTTCCCGGACGGTGCCAGAGGATCACGGACTGTCCGGCGGCCGCGAGTGCCGGGTTGAACGGACCGGAGACCGCCTGCTGGAGCTCACGGAGCGCCTGCGGCGGCCGCGGGTCGCCGTACGCGACGACGATGTCACCGAGCTCGAGCGCCTCGAGCTCCTGATCGGTCGTCATGGTGCTGGCGTCGCGCAGCACGGCCAGCGGGACGTGCGCGCCGCTCGTCGGTGGATCGGAGTTGTACGGCGGGCGAAGTTCTCCCGGCTGCAGGTGCGCCTGGCCGAGATCGGGGAACTGCTGACCGATCGCGGGGCCGCTCCCGGACACGCCGGGCTGATCCTTGCCCTGAAAGAACCCGGACATCACCGCAATCAGACCGACCGACAGCACGAACGAGGCGAGGACGATCGCAAGGCGCTCGAGCGCCGTCGTCTTGGAGGCCATCTCTCAAGACCCCTCGCGCACGTCTGGCGGCGGCGAATCTGCGCGAGGCTGTGTCCTCGGACCCTCGCATAGCACCGCTATGCGTCGGGATCCTGCGTCATTGCCTCGCTTGATTCGGCGCTCGCCAGCCGTACATGCGGGGTCTCGAGATGACCTCCTGGTCTTCACTCGACCGCGCGCACCGGGCTGGCGCGCCGCGCTCCCCGGCGGCTCGGCGCCAGCGGCCGTGGACCGGCGCACGCGGAAAGCTCCGCCATCGCGCCGCGCAGATCGTCGGCCAGCGTCTCGATGTCACCCACGGCGTCGTAGTCGGTCACGAGCCCGAAGTTGAGCTGGCCGTTGTAGCTCATGATCGCGATCCCGAGGGCCGTGTTCTCGGCGAGCGGCACCATCGGGTAGACCGCGATCAGTTGCCGCCCGAGGACGTAGAGCGGGAACTGCGGGCCGGGGACGTTCGTGACGACGAGGTTGAACAGCCGCTGACGGGCCTGCAAGCGGGCCGCCTGAGCCATGATCGTCGGCGGCGCGAACCCCGAGAGTTCGGTCAGCACTTGGGCGCCGACAGCCTGCCCGGACTCCTTGACGCCCTCCATCGAGCCGCGGACGTGACGGAGCCGCTGCACCGGGTCGGTCAGTCCGACCGGGAGCGGTGCCCACATCGCCGCGACGCGGTTGCCGAGGGCCCCGCGCTCGACGTCGGCGCGGACCGACACCGGGACCATGGCCTTCAGCTCCGTCCCCTCGGTGTCATGGCCGTGCCGGCGCAGATATCGGCCGAGGCCGCCGGCGACAACCGTCAGCACGACGTCATTGACCGTCCCACCGAGCGCGTTCTTGATCGCCTTGAACTCAGCGAGATCGCCCTGCACCCACGTGAACCGTCGATGCGGGCCGATCCGGACGTTGAACGGGCTGGGCGGCGCCGCGTTGAGGGCCGCACCGGTCATCGCGCCGACACCCGCGAGCGCTCCCCCGGCACGCCTCATCACGGTGCGCGGCCCCCGGAACGTCCTGCGGATCCCGCGCACGATCTCGCCCGGAACGGTGGCGCGCTCGAGCAGCGCGTCAGCGAGCAGTTGCGTCGATGTCGGCAGCGGGCGGGGGACCCACTCCTGCTCCGGCGGCGCGACCGGCATCGGATCCGGCGAGGCATCGAACAGCACCGTCGCGATGTCGACACCGGAGACGCCGTCGACGAGCGCGTGATGCGTCTTTGTCAGCAGGGCAAAGCGGTCGTCGGTGAGACCCTCGACGAGCCACAGCTCCCACAGGGGTCGCCGTCGATCAAGTGCCTGCGAGAACACTCGCCCACAGAGACGCTTCAGTTCTCGGTCCCCGCCCGGTCGCGGTAGCGCGGTGTGGCGAACGTGGTAGGTGATGTTGAAGTGCGGGTCGTCGACCCACACGGGCCGCCCTTGCTCGAACGGCACGTTCGCGAGCCGTTGGCGATAGCGGGGCACGAGATGCAGCCGGTCGAGGATCTCCGCGACGAGCGCCTCGTACGGCGGCGCGGAGCCCGCAAAGACGGCGCAGCCGGCGACGTGCATGTGGGTCGAGTCGCGTTCGAGATGCAGGAACGAAGCGTCGAGCCCGGTCAGGCGGTCAGGGTTGGCCACAGCACAATTCTTGCAGGGGATCGCCTTGCGCCGTGCGCGGGTCGCCCGCCACCGCCCCGTGTTAGGCAAATGTTGAGAGCGGCGGGCTGTGCGTGTAGTCACAGTTCTGACAGGGAAACCCTGCCAACCTAGATCCGTCGTAATTCGACCTGCCGAGTCGCTCCTGCCCGGTGCGGGGGCGAGCGGGGGACCCAATTCCGGGTCCTCTCACATGTAGGACCCGGCTGGGGCGAATCGATTGCCCGGCGAACCGCCGGCCGCAGTTGTAGCGACCGGGAGCGGTGCCCGCCTGCGTGCGGGGTGCGCGCTTTCGGCCGCGAGCCCGTCAGCTAACTCCGTAGGCGCCCGGTCGATGTACCACAGGAGGTCCTCTCTTGAGGCCTAAACAGACCCTGCGCACACCGCGGCTGGCGAAGCTGGCTGCGGGTGCGCTGATGTTGGTAATTCCAGCCTCGGCGGTCGCGCTCACCGCCAACCAGGCAGATGCCCAGAGCGCAACGCAGATCACGATCGACCGCCATCACGTGCCCGCTGGGCGCACGGTGACGGTCACGGGGACGACCTCGCCGACCGTGGCGGGGCGGTGGGTCGCGCTGCAGTTCGCCGCGCCTCACGGTCCCTGGCACCAGTTGGGGAAGACGGCCGTCGGCCGAACCGGTCACTTCCGGTTTGTGACCGCAATGGCGCGGACCGGGTTCTTGCGGGTGACCGCCGCGAGCAGCGCCACGGCGCCGAGCTCCGACGGGTCGCTTCAGAACCTGACAGGCGGCGCGAGCATCGCGCCGAGCACGAGCGAGCGGGTGGCGGTCGCGGCCCGCTTCAACCTGAGCAGCCGTCAGTACGCGGTTCTCGGCGGCCAGCCGGTCCACGTCCGCGGCAAGCTCCTGCCGGCGCTCGGCGGCCGGCGCGTACGGCTGCTCGGCCGGTCCGGCCGCAGCTGGCACACGCTCACGAGCACCCGCACCGGCCGCCGAGGCGGCTTTGACCTGCGGTACGCGCCGCAGGGCACGGGCGCGCAGTCGCTGCGCGTCCGGTTCGCCGGCGACGCCCGCAACACCCCGGCGGCGCGGTACGCGGGCCGGGTGACGACGTTCCGCCCGAGCCTCGCATCGTGGTTCACCGACGGCGGCGCCACCGCCTGTGGCTTCCACGCGTACTACGGGGTGGCCAACAAGAGCCTGCCGTGTGGCACGAAGGTCACGTTCCGCTATGGCGGTCGCAGCGTGACGGCGACGGTCGAGGACCGCGGCCCGTACGTCGGTGGCCGTGAGTGGGATCTCAATCAGAACACCGCTGCCGCGCTTGGCTTCGGCGGCGTCGGCACCGTCTGGTCGTCGATCTGATGTCGCCGGGACCGGCCGACGGCCCATTCTCGGGCCGTCTGGCCGGGTCCCAGTGGGTCGCGTGGACGTGTCCAGGGGGCCCACTAGCCTGACGCGCATGTCCGGGCGCTGCGTGGCTCACCTCGATATGGACGCGTTCTACGTCTCCGTCGAGCTACGCCGTCGCCCGGAGTTGCGTGGGCTGCCGGTCGTCGTGGCCGGGACGGGCCCGCGCGCGGTCGTGACCACCGCCTCCTACGAAGCACGGAAGTTCGGGGTCGGCTCGGCGATTCCCGCATCTCGGGCACGGAGGCTGTGTCCGCAGGCCGTCTTCTTGGCGCCGGACTTCACGTATTACCGCGAGGCCTCGCGTCAGGTCATGGAGATCGTCCGGTCGTACGTCGAGACGGTCGAAGTGATCGGTCTCGACGAGGCGTATCTCGAGCTGACCGGTCAACCAGAGCCGATCGCGGCGATGCGGCGGATCGTCGCCGAGATCGCGGCCGTCACCGAGCTGAACGCGTCCGTCGGCGTCGGCCCGAGCAAGCTCGTTGCCAAGGTCGCCTCCGATGCCGAGAAACCGCGCGGCTTCGTCGTGCTCACGCGTGAGCAGGCGTGTAGCCGGTTTGCGGCCGCGAGGTGCGGACTTGTGCCCGGAATCGGGCCAAAGACGGTGGAGCGGCTGCGCGGGATGGGGATCGACACGCTCGGCAAGCTCGCCGCAGCCCCGAGCGCCGAGCTCACCGCGCGGTTCGGCCCGCGCTACGGCCTTGAACTGCAGCGCCGGGCGCGCTTCGAGGACGATTCGCCCGTCACCCAGCAGCGCAAGGTCGTCTCCGAGTCCCGTGAGACGACGTTCGACTACGACATCAGCGATCCGGCGCGGCTCGAGGAGATCCTCCGCGGACTCGTCGAGCAGCTGTGCCGCGCGCTCGCGGGGCAGCAGCGGTGCGGCCGGACGATCGGCATCAAGGTCCGGCTCAGCGACTTCTCCACGCACACCCGGGCCCGCACGCTCAGCGAGCCGATCAGCACGGCGGACCGCGTCGGACCCGTCGCAATCGATCTGCTGCGGCGCTTCGACGCGCAGCGTCCGGTGCGGCTGCTCGGGGTGCGCGTCGCCGGCCTGGAACGCAGTCCCCAGCCAGACGAGGGTCAGCTGACGCTCGCCGTCTGAGGGCCGTCGGCCCGAGGGCCCTTAGTACAGCGCGCTGGCCAGGCGCCGGCGCGCGTCGCGCGCGAGCGGGCTCTCGACGCCGAGCTCATCGAGGATCCCGACGACGACCTTACGGATGTCCTCTTTGGCCCCATCGGCGGTGGCAAGCGATCCGATCAGCAGCTCGAGGGCGCGCTCGTGGTCGCCCGCGTCGAGCGCAGCGAGCGCGTCCCCCAGGTCCGGGAGCCCCGGCGCCTCGGCGCGCGCCGCCGCCTGCTCGAGTTTGATCCGCGACGCGAGACCGTCGGCCGCGAAGCTGCCGGGAACCTCCCGGAGCAGCTCGAGTGCCTCCTCGGTCGCGCCGCGGTCGCGCAGGATCCGCGCCAGCGGCACCGCGGCGTCGGCGCGGCTCGGCTCGAGCGCTGCGGCCTTGCGCAGCGACGCCTCATCGCCCTGCTCGATGAGTTTGTCGACCTCGGAGGGCACGAGCGAGTCCAGGAACCGCTCGACCATCTCCCGCGGCTGCGCGCCGACGAACTCGGCGGCGACCTTCCCGTCCTTGAACGCCTTCACGGCCGGGATGCCCTGGATTCGGAAGCTCTGGGCCAGCATCGGGTTGGCGTCGGTGTCGAGCTTCGCCAGCTCGACCTGCCCGCCGCGGGCGGCCACGGCCTGCTCGAGCACCGGTCCCAGCTGTCGGCAGGGCCCACACCACTCGGCCCAGAAGTCGACGACGACCGGCACCTGATGCGAGCGCTCGATGACCTCAGTCTGAAAGTTGCTCTCGGTGACGTCCATGCACTGATGGTAGAAAACCCTCGTGCCGGCGATCGAAATCTCGCGTGACGACGTCACTCTGGCGGGGGAGGAGCACGGGGAGGGGACGCCCGTCGTTCTGCTCCACGGTCTCACGGCAACCCGCCGCTACGTCGTGATGGGCTCGCGAGCGCTGGAGCGATCTGGACATCACGTCGTCCTCTATGACGCGCGCGGGCACGGACAATCGTCTCCCGCGCCCTCGGCGGCGGCGTACGGCTATGACGAGCTCGCCCTCGATCTCGAGGCGGTCCTCGACGTGCTGGAGATCGATCGCGCTGTCCTCGCGGGCGCCTCGATGGGGGCACACACGGCGCTGAGGTTTGCGCTCCGGAGCCCCGAGCGCGTCGCCGGCCTGGTCATCGTCACGCCGGCGTTCGACGGTCGCCCGTCGAGCGCCGAGCGCCTCGCCCGCTGGGACGCGCTCGCGGCCGGCCTGCGCGAGGGCGGCATCGACGGGTTTCTCGCGGCTCAGGGGGAGCCGACCGTGCAGCCCGCCTGGCGCGACACGGTCATCAAGGTGATGCGTCAGCGCCTCGGCGGACACGCGCATCGCGATGCCGTCGCCGACGCGCTCCGCGCGGTGCCACGCTCGATGCCGTTCTCCTCGCTCGAGGAGCTGCGCATGATCTCCGCCCCGACCGCGGTCGTCGCCAGCAACGACGAGGCCGATCCGGAGCATCCGTTCGCCGTCGGCGAGGCCTACGCCGATCTCATCCCGGACGCGCAGCTCGTGACCGATGAGCCCGGCCGCTCGCCGGTCGCGTGGCAGGGGAGCCAGCTCTCGAAGGTGATCGCCGAGGTCGCGGGCCGCGGATGACGCCCGCGCCCGAGTCGGCCGGCTACTCCGGCACGCCGCTGCCGCGCAAGCTGGGGATCAGGCCCGGCCACCGGCTGGGCCTGATCGGCGCGCCGGACGACTTCGACCTCGCCCTCGGCGAGCTGCCGGAGGACGTCGCCGTGCGCCGGCGGGTGCAGGGATCCTTCGACGTGATGGTCGCGTTCTTCGTCGAGCGACGCGGGCTCGAACGCCGCTTGGAGGCGCTCACCGGAGCGCTCGCTCCGGCCGGCGGGCTGTGGATCGCGTGGCCGAAGCGCGCCTCGGGCGTCCCGAGCGACCTTGACGAGAACGTCGTCCGCGAGCTCGGCTTGACGGCCGGGCTCGTGGACAACAAGGTGTGCGCGATCGATGCCGTGTGGTCCGGGCTGCGGTTCGTGTACCGCCTCCGCGACCGGCCGTCCGGTTAGTCCGACTAGTACGCGCGGCGGCATTCAGACGCCGCCAAAAACAATCTGAATTGTTCGGACGCGTGTACTAGCCGAGGGTGACGCCCTCCCTTCGGGCGTCAGCGCCCGCTGAGTACGCGTTGCCGCTGAAGCTGATCCGCACGCTCAGATGAACCTGATGGACCCTCTTGCTCCGAGTCGGAAGATGCCGGAACCTCGTCGTGCCCAGGAACCTGCAGTCAGGACCGAGCGGGAACAGGCTCGGTGCCGACGCGGCGCCTTCCGTTGAAGAACCGCGCCGTGACCGTGCCCGTGCACTGCACCGACGCGGGCAGCGACCGCGACGTGGTCACCCGCCCCGACGTCGTGAACGTGTACGGCCGGGAGCGGTCGCGACCGGGCGTCGTCTTCGCGAGCACGCGCGGCTTCGGACGCGGAGACGGGTGTGTGACGAACGTCAGGTCGGCACCGAACTGCGCCGGCGCGTTGTCGTGTGCGGCGACAAGCCGGTAGTGGAAGGTCACACCGGCCTGCAGTTGTGCGAGCTGCGCCGACACCGGGAGGACGAGCCTGGTCGCCGGGATCGTCTGCGGAGTCGTGTTGAAACCGTAGGCCGGTGTTGGGCCGTACTGGAAGTACCACGTCGTCTTCTGATTGTTCGGGTTGACAACACCGCTGAGCGTCGCCGAGTTGGTGCCGAGCGCCGACGGCGCGCCGGTGACCGCGCCCGGGGGTGGGTTCCCCGGCGTCTTGAACGTGCGGTCGGCGCCCACCGAGCCACCGCCCTTGCTCAGCGCACCGAGACGGTAGTGGTAGACGGTGCCGGGAATGAGGTTGTTGGCGGTCAGCTTGACGGCGACCGGCTTCGTGCCGCTCTTGACCGAATGGACGTTGCTCGTGACGCCATAGGCGTTCGTCAAGCCCCACTGAAAGGTGTAGAACGTCGTGCTGCCGTTCGGGTTGATGATCCCGTTGAGGACCGCCGAGTTGTCGTGGATCGACGTCGCCTTGCCGGTGGACACGCTCGGGGTTGTTGCGGCGACGGCCGCCCCAGCGACCGTCGCGAGCACGCAGACAGCGGCGAGCAGCAGCTTGATGGTGCGGTGCATCCCTTCCTCCTCGGACGTTGGGAACGGGACTTCTATACCGCAGATTCCCCGGAAGTTGCGCTCTCATCCACCCTCAGCCGGTGACGTACCAGTCGACGTAGCGCCCGCACGCCCGCCGCAGGGGGACGGCCTGGTCGATCTCCGGCGCCTGAGACGCCGTGATCCTGCCGAGCGCGCGCAGCCCGGTCGGCCTGGGTGCCCGGGCCAAGCCGAACGCGCCAAGGATCCGGCCGAGCCAAGGCAGTTCGGTGTATCGGACCGTCAGCCGGGTCGGGCGGGCGTGTCGGACGGTGACGATGCCGACGAACCAGTAGGGACCGCGCGGCTCCAGAGCGGCCGGCAGCGATGCCCGCAGGCCCGGGCCGGTCACCGTCACCGGAACCGTCGCCGCGTATTGGAGCGCGATCACCCACCGGCCCGGCCGCAGCGCGAGCCGCTGCCAGGCGGCGGCGCCGGCGTAGCCGATCCGTCCTCGCCACGCGACCGGCTCGCCGACGACGGGCGTCGCGCGCACCATCGCCGTGCCGCGCCGCTCCGACAGTCGGCGCGACCCTGGTAGGCGGCAGTCGAGGATCGCTCCCGGGTTGTCGACCTCGGTGAGCGTGCCGCGCACGGGCGTCGCCCCGGCGCGTCGCCAGAGCTCGTAGGAGCGTCCGCGAGCGATCAGCCGCCAGTTGCGCGGAGGCGCGCTCCGATAGCCGGAACGCGGGAGGATCACGTACGTGAACCGGTCGAGCGTGGCGGCGGGAATCGAGTCGAAATCGAACGCGAGCCCGACCCCGGCGAAGCGGTTGAGCGTCGTCGTCGTGCCGCGCAGTGCCGTCAGCCGTGGGTCCTGATGGGCCTTGGCGAGCCGCAGCGGGACGACCGCGGTCGTGTAGAGCGGGGCGGGCGGCGTCGCGACGTTCGCGCCGCGCAGCTCCCAGTGAACGAAGTCATCGGCGCCGAGGAACAGCGTCGGCGCCTGGCCGAGGCGGGCGCGGAGGGCGGTGAGCTCGTCGGCGTGAGCCGATGGTCCCACAGGCGCGTCGCGGAGGACCTCGAGGTCCGAGTACGCCCCCCAGCCGAGCAACACCGCAAGCAGGACGACGGCGGCCGACCGCAGCGAGACCCGCGGGGGGCGCTCGGCGAGGAGGCGGACCGCCTCGCGCCCGAGGATGATCGTGGCGATCGGAGCGAGGATCGTCATCGTCTTGGCCGCCGAATACGGGCTTCGCAGCGCGTTGACCCCGTAGAGCGCCGCGGCGACGCCGAACAGGATCGCCGGCATCAGCTCACGGCGCCAGATCGAGCGGAGCAGACACGCGGCGAGCGCCGCCGAGGCGACGAGACCGGCGATCCCGGCCGGCGAGCCGACCGAGACGTCGAAGCGGAAGTCGAGCCGCGGCCAGATCCCGAGGACCTCTCGCGGCGGCAGCGCACGCGGGAGGTTGCCGAAGACGTGGGCGGTTTCGCGGTTATAGCCCGACCCCGCGAACTCGATGAGACGCGGCACCTCCGGCGCGATGAGCAGGAGGAACGCCGCGATGGAGACGGCCGTGATCTGCCAGCCGCGAGGCAGACGCCCACGGCGAGCGATGACGAGCACCGCGGTCCAGATCACGAGCACGGCGCCGACCCACGCGAGACCCGGATAGCTGTAGACGTACACGCTCCCCGCCGCGAGGACTGCGGCCGGGATGCCGATGACCGGGATACGGCGCCGCATCGTGCCGTCCGTCAGATCAGAGGCACTGAGCAGCGCCGCCGCGAACGCGACCACGAACACGCTCTGGAGCGGCTCCTTGAACGACGCCTGCGCCAGGAAGGCCGACTGCAGGTAACACACCCCGGCGAGGGCGCCCGCGAGCGCGACCAGAATCGGCGGCGGAGACGGGAATGGCTCGCCGAGACGCTCGCAGAGGGCCGAGATGAGCCCGGCGGCGGCGAGCGCGAGCAGCGCCGGCACCGCGATGAGCAGGCCCATGAAGGCTTGCTGAACCGAGATTCCGGTAGCGCCGGCGATCGCGGCGACGAGGGCGTGGGGGGCGATCGGGTAGCCGGAGTGGACGAGCTTGCTGACGACGTCGGCGTGCCGGCCTCCGAGCGCCCACGCCGCGAGCAGATGCTCGGTCATGTCGTCGTTCGTCCCAACGCCGAGGATTCCGACCCGGCCGATCGCCCCGAACGGGATGAACGCCACGAGCACGACGACGATCGCCGTCACCCATGCCCAGAGCGGGATCCCGAGTCGGGGGCGGGTCGGCGTTCGGGTGCGCCACAGGTACGCCGCGGCGAGGATGAACGCGAGCCCGATCACCACCGCCGCGGTGTCGGCGCGACCCGGGAGCCGGGTTCCCGCAGCGGCGAGAAACAGCAGCAGCGCGAGCCCACAGGCAGGCCCGGCACTCAGTGCCCCCAGCAGCCCGCAGGCGCGCCAGATCGCGCCACCGCACACGCCGGCGCCCACGAGCACGAGGCCCGCTGCTGTAATGACCCCCAACACCGGAGGGATATTTCCATGCTGCAGTTGTGCCGGCGGCGCCTTGTCCAGCGCCGCACCTCAGAGTGATCGCCGCGCGTGCCATCGTGGTCGCGCTCGGTGTGGCGCTGCTCGTCGCTCCGGCGGCATCGGCCGGCGTCGCCAACGGCGGGATTCCGGGGGCGCCGTTGGCGAACCCGCTCGCCGGGCTGCCGTGGGGCATCTACAGCGGCCCGCACGACGAGGTGTTCCCGGCATATCGCGCCGCGCGGGGAGAGACCCGCCGCCTGCTCGGGCTGATCGCGCGCCGGCCGCGCGTCCGCTGGTTCGGGGCCTGGTACGCGGACGGCTCCGCACGCGAGATCGCGAGCGAGTACATCGCGAACTCGACCGGCGGACGGGACGACGTGCTCTCCCAGATGGCGGTGTTCCGCCTCGATCCCTGGGAGGGACAGGCGTGCGTCCGTCTGCCAAGTGCGCGGCAGCAGGAGAGCTATCGCCACTGGATCGACGCGTTCGCCGCCGGGATCGGCAGCGCCCGCGTCGCGCTCATCCTCCAACCGGACCTGCCGTTCGCCGCCTGCGCGCCACACCATTCCCGGCTCCCACTCGACCTCGTCGCCTACGCCGCGCGCCGCTTCACGTCACTTCCGCACACGACCGTGTACCTCGACGCCGGCGCTGCCGACTGGGCGTCGGTGCGCGAGGCGGTGTGGCTGCTGCGGGGCGGGGGAGTCCGGTACATCCGCGGCTTCGCGCTCAACGCGACCCACTACGACGGCACGGAGCAAGAGGTCCGCTTCGGCTCGCAGGTCGTGGCGGCCCTCGCCCGGGGCGGCCTGCCCGGTAAGCACTTCGTCGTCAACACATCCGACAACGGCCGGCCCTTCACCTACCAGCAGTACCGCCCCCACAGCGGCTTCGACAACGCCCGCGCCTGTCGCAGCCGCAACGACCGGGTGTGCGTGACGCTCGGGATCCCACCGACCACCGACGTCGCGGACCCCAAGTGGCATCTGTCACGTACGACGCAGCGGATCACGGCCCGACTTGTCGACGGGTACCTGTGGATCGGGCGCCCGTGGCTGGTCCGGCAGGCCGCGCCGTTCGATTTGCAGCGATCGCTCGCAATCGCCCGGAGCACGCCCTTCTAAGCCGCATGGGCGCGCTTTAGCGCCGCGTTCACATTGAAATCGCCATACTGGCCGGTGGCGGAAAGGGGTCCGGCTCACCCGTCGTGCTGCGCGACGGCAGCCTCCCGGCGTTCCGCATCGGAACGCGCCCCGCCAGCTTCCACCTTTTTTCCCATGGCCATCGACACCCTTCGCGCGCCCGTAGCACCGTCGCCCCCGGCCGCCGAGCCGACGACGACGACCGCTGCTCGGAGCGGTCTCCGCGAGCGGATCCGGCGCATCGACTGGTGGGTCATCGGCGCGATCGCGGTGCTGATGCTCGTCTCCGCGTGGCTGCGAACGAAGGCGTTCAACGAGCACTACTGGGTCGACGAGGGCCTATCGGTGGGCATCGCGGGGCACCCGCTCGCCGACATTCCCTCGCTGCTGAAGCAGGACGGGTCGCCGCCGCTCTACTACCTGATCCTGCACGTGTGGATGTCGTGGCGCGGCACGGGAGAGGTCGCGACCCACGAACTGTCGTTCATCTTCGCGCTGCTCACGATTCCCGTCGCGTATTGGTTCGGCGCCAGCCTGTTCGGCCGGCGCACCGGCCTGGTCGCCGCGACGCTCGCCGCGCTCAGCACCTACCTGACCGTGTACGCCCAGGAAACGCGGATGTACGCGCTGCTGACCCTGCTCGCGGTGATTGTCGCCGGGGCGTTCGTCGAGACGTATGTCCGCCGTCGTCGCGGGTACCTGCCGGTGTTCTCGGTATCGCTGGCGGCGTCGCTGTACACCCACAACTGGGCGCTGTTCCTCGGCGTGATGTGCGGGCTCGCCTTTCTGTTCTGCGTGTACGAGCAGCGCACCAATCGGCGCGCGCTGTGGCGTGACGGGCTGATCGGCTTCGGGCTCGCCGCGATCCTCTATCTGCCCTGGCTCCCGACCCTCATCTACCAGGCCAAGCACACCGGGGCGCCGTGGGATCTCCCACCGACGCTGTGGTCGCTTCCGCAGGGCCTGTACACGCTGACCGGTGGCCGCGGCGCCGCCGTCGCGCTCCTCCTCGCGGGTGGGACGGGGCTGGTCGCGCTGCGCCGGACCCAGAGCGGCGAGTCGTGGCTGCTCCGTGCGGCACAGGTGCTGCTCGTGCTCGGGTTCGGCACGCTGCTGTTCGGCTGGCTGTACTCGAAGACGACGCCGGCGTGGGCGCCACGGTATCTCGCGGTCGTCGTCGGCCCGTTGATCCTGCTCTTCGGTCTCGGTCTGGTCCGGGCCGGGGCGCTCGGGATGGCGGCGCTCGCGTTGTGCGCCTGCTTCTGGATTCTCGATCCGCAAAAGCCGTCCGTTGACTCCAAGAGCAACGTCGCCGCAGTGATCGCCCATCTTCGGCACGACGTGTCGGCCGGCTCGCTGGTGCTCTCGACCCAACCCGAGCAGGTGCCGACGATCGCGTACTACCTGCCGCACGTCACTCGGTACGGGACCCCGCTCGGACCCGTGCCCGACCGCCACGTCGTTGACTGGCGCGACGCGCTCGGCAGGTTCCGCCACTTCTCGGTCCGGGGCACACTCGAGCCGATGCTGGCGACGCTCACGCCCGGGCAACGCGTTGTCCTCGTCACGCCGTGGCGGTTCACGACCGACCCGCTGTGGTTCAAGCTCATCTACCGCTCGAGCAGGCGATGGCTGCGAGCGCTCGAAAGCGACCCGCGCTTCGTCAAGATCGGCACAAGCTCGGCGGACGCCGTCCGCGCCGGCGTGCCGGTCGCGGCGACGGTCTTCAAGCGGCGCTGAGGCGCTTTCGGTGACCGGGCCGAGCCTGCCGCTCCCCGGCGAGGGTGCGCCCCCGGTCAACGACCCGTTGCTGCCGCTGCTCTCCGAGGTGCGCTTCCGCGAGGACTACCGGTGCTTCCGCAGCGGTCAGGTGCTGCGCTTTGAGAAGGGGGTCAACCTGCTCGTGGGGGAGCAGGGGAGCGGCAAGTCGACACTCATCACCCTGCTCCGCGAGCGCGTCGGCAACAAGTTCAAGGCAGAGCTGTCGCACCGCGTCATGGATGTCGTGATGCAGGCGTGTTACGTGCGCTGGCTCGACTTCGAGAAGGACAACCCGCGGACTCAGGCCGAGATCGGGATCCACGACGCGTTCCTGCTCGGGTCGATTTCGGTCTCGCACGGGCAGACGATGCTGGCGATGCTGGGCGGCCTGGAACGGGTCCTTCAGGAAGCGCCCGACCGGACCCTCCTGCTCCTCGACGAGCCCGACATGGCCCTGTCGATCCGGTCCGTCCACCATCTCGCCCGGCTGCTCCAGCGGGCCGCTGACGATGGGCACGAGGTCATCGCGGCGGTTCATAACCCGATCGTGATCGAGTCCCAGCCGCGGGTGCTCTCACTCGATGACGGCGAATGGGTGGACTCGGAGCGGTTCATCGCGCTGGCGTCAGAGCCACCTGCGCCCTAGGGTCTCCGGACGGGACCTATGCCGGCCGCTTGCGCGCCAGCGCAATCGCCCGCCGGCTCGTCCCGGTCAGCGCCTCGCCCTGGTTGTCATAAAACGCGACGTCGGCGAAGTCGGCGTCCGTCAGCCAGTCACGCAGCTCGGCGGGCATGAACATGCGCACCGAAAACGTCAGCCGGCGGCTGTGTCCGTCCTTGACGATCGTCCGCTCGGTTCGGGCGCGGCCGCTGACGGGGTCAAACCGCGCCCTGTCGATCGCCAACGCGCCGTCGCGCTCGATCACCGTCACCGGCTGCCAGCGAGGGAGGAGCTCGGCCAGGTTGTTGATCTCGATCGCGAGCCGGCCACCGGGCCTGAGGACGCGCCGGGCCTCGTCGAGGACCCGGCGGTTCTCGCCGTCGTCGAAGTACCCAAATGAGGTGAACCAGCTGATCACCGCATCGAAGCTCGTGGACTCGAAGGGGAGGCTGCGCATGTCGCCGAGGACGTACTCGACGTTCGTGAGCGCCTGCTGCAAGGCGCTGCGTCGCGCCCGCTCGGTGAACAGGGGGCTCGCGTCGAGACCGGTGACGCCGATGCCCCTTGCCGCGAGGCGGTTGGCGATCCGGCCGTGCCCACACCCGAGGTCGAGGACGCGCATGCTTTCTGTCAGTCCGAGCAGCCGCTCGATCAGGTCCGCATCCGCGTCGCTGCGCTCCTCGAGCAGCGGCCCGTAGAAGAACAGGTAGTCCTCATCGAACATCGCCTCGAAGTCGAACGCATATGGATCGGGCGCCGGCATCCCGCGGGGGATCAGGCCGGCTTCGCGCCGCGCATGCGCTTCCACACACGGCCTGCCGGATACCGGAGCCGGTGCCGGTACTGATCGCCGGGACGCGCCAAGGGGAGGATGTCGACGACGGTCGTGTCCGCCGTGGGCGGCGAGTCCGTACGACGCGTGTATAGGCCGCAGCTCCCGAACGTGCCGGCGAACTCGCACTCGCGCGCGACCCAGCTGTGCTGGACGGTCGGGCGGACCTTGATGTCCGCGCAGCCGGGGTCCTCGCCCCGCGGGTCGTCAAAGTCATGGAAGAGGAGGACACCCCGGGCGGGGACGATCCGGCTCAGGATCGCGAGATCGGCCTCGACGGCGGCACGGCGGTGATCGCCGTCCACGAACGTCAGTGCCGGCCGGAACCGCGGGTAGGCACGCGCGAACGCGTCAGAGGTTCCGCGCACGAACACGATCCGGTCAGCGACACCGTGCGCTGCCGCCTGCGTCTGGGCGGCCTTGATCGACGCCCTATCGACCTCGAGCGTGTAGATGAGCGTGTCGGTGCCGGCCTTCTGCAGGGCGAGTGCCATGAGCACCGCCGACTTGCCGTGGAACGTCCCGATCTCCAGGATCGGGCCGGTGGTCACGGACGCCAGCTCCCAGAGCTTGTCCGCGTCCTCCGGCCGCATCCAGCCGGGGATCGATCCGACCCGTGAGATCGCCTGCACTGTGTGCCACACCGTACAGGTCGCTGCCGATCAATCGGGGCCTGCCGCCGGCACCTCGCTCGAGATCGCCTCGCCGTCGATGAGCACTCCGTCGCAGTCAAAGATCACGAGCTTCGGTCGGTCCGTCACATTCCTCCGTCCTGCGTTGTCTTCGCTGTAGGGCCGGTGAAAGACAACAACGTGAGGAGGACACACGGCGATGCAAGCACGGATTGAGAACCCCGCACTGACTATTCCCGGCGCCTTGGAGGCGCTGCAGACGCTTGGCGCTCTCACGCGCGGCGCCGGCCTGCCGGAGACGACGATCTACCTGGTGACGCTCCGCGCCAGTCAGATCAACGGATGCAGCGTCTGCGTCGACATGCACTCCCGGGAGCTCAGGGCGGCGGGGGAGCCCGACGCACGGATCTTCACGGTCGCGGCGTGGCGGGAGACGCCGTACTTCACCGACGCTGAGCGCGCCGCGCTCGCCCTGACCGAGGCGGCGACCCGCGTCGCGGATCGGCCGGACGCCGTGTCCGACGAGGTCTGGGATGAGGCGGCGCGGCACTACGACGAGTCCCAGCTCGCGGCGCTCGTGCTGACCATCGCCAGCATGAACGCGTTCAACCGCATCAACGCCGCCACCCGGCAGATCACGGGCGAGTGGGTCGGTCGGTGGATTGCGGGGAGTGAGGACCTGGCTGAGGCGGCCTGATCTCGGCATCCGCGGCACGCCGCCCGCGCTCAGTAGGCGCGGGCGATGATCGCGTCGAGATCGTCGGCGTCGCTCGTCGCCGGGATCGAGCCGTCGGCGGTCATGAGGCACCGCACCGATAGACCCGCCCGACGCAGCTGCTGCTCGCCCTCCGGTCCACACACGGCCCACGGCACGCGGGCAAACCCGACGCGAGCCGCCTCGATCGCGGCGTCGAGATCGTCGACGTCGGTCGTGTGGGCGCTCAGCGCTTCGGTGGCCTGGGCGAACAGGCCGTCGTGGACCGCCTGCACGGCGGCGCTGGTCGCAGTGGCAGCGGCCGCGATATTGGTGGTGGGCTCACGGCCGGTGCCGTCGCGGCGGGCGAGGCTCACCGTGCCCTGCGCCAGGTCCCGGGGGCCGATCTCGACGCGGACGGGGACGCCCTTGAGCTCCCAATCCGTGAGCCGCCTGCCGAGCCGCAGGTCGGTCCGGTCATCGACTCGGACTCGGAGGCCCGCCTCCAGCAGGTCGCGCTCGAGCCTCCGGGCCACGGCGGCGGCATCCGGATCGTCGCTGATGAGCACGATGACGACCTGGACCGGGGCGACCTTCGGCGGCAGCCTCAGGCCGGCGTCGTCGCCGTGGGTCATCACCAGGCCTCCGACCATTCTCGTCGAGCTGCCCCAGGACGTCGTCCAGCACACTCGTGAGGAGTCCTCCTCGTCGGTGTAGGTGATGTCGAACGCCCGGGCGAAGTTCTGACCGAGCTCGTGGCTCGTGGCGAGCTGCAGCGCCTTGCCGTCGCGCATCATTCCCTCGCAGGTCAGCGTCGAGGTTGCGCCGGCGAACCGCTCGGCCGCGGTCTTCAGCCCGGTCAGCACCGGGATCGCGAGGACATCCTCGAGCACGGAGCGGTACACGTCGGAGTGGATCTGCCGGGCGTAGGCCGCGGCGTCGGCCTCGGTCGCATGCGCGGTGTGGCCCTCCTGCCACAGGAACTCGCTCGTGCGCAGGAACAGCCGTGGCCGCAGCTCCCAGCGCACGACGTTCGCCCACTGGTTGAGGCACAGCGGCAGATCGCGGTAGCTCTGGATCCAACGGGCGAGGTACTCGCCGAACACGGTCTCGCTCGTCGGCCGGATGATCGCCGGCTCCTGGAGGGAGCGCCCGCCCGCCTCGGTGACGACCGCCAGCTCCGGGCTGAAGCCCTCGACGTGCTCGGCCTCGCGGCGGAGATGCCCCGCCGGGATCAACAGCGGGAAGTAGACGTTCTCGGCACCCGCGGCCTTGATCCGGGCATCGATCTCCGCCTGAATGCGCTCCCAGATCGCATAGCCCCACGGACGAATGACCATCGTGCCGCGCACCGGCCCGGTCTCGGCGAGTTCCGCCTTGGCGATGACGTCCTGGTACCAGCCCGGAAAATCCGTGGCCTGGGGCACGAGCACAGGCATGTCGTGCAGGGTATGTCACGCCGTCCGCGCCGGACGTCGCGAATCAGTTCTTCGACGCAGCCTCGACCGGACCCGGAGCTGCGCGGCGGGCGAGGGTCGGACAGCGCGCCTGTTGCCAAGCGGATCGTCTGGTGGGACGATGACGTAAGTCATTGGCATCACCTGAGGAGGTTGATCGCCATGCCTGATCAGGAGTCCGGCGGAACGAGTCGCGAGAGACCCGGTGGTGCGCTGAGTGCGGAGGAGGTGATCGACCGCCTGCAGGAGCTCGTTGACACGAGGCCGACCGACGGCAGCTGCCCGGTTGAGTGGGCGGTGCCGGCGTATTTCCTCGGCGACATGAATGCGCTGGCGGCGTTGAGTCTCACCCGCAAGAACTGAGCGCCGCCCGCGGGCCACGCTCCGAACGGCACGTCGGCAACGCGCGGCGTCGGCGCTTGGGGCCAAATCCACCTATACGGTGGATATCGCCCCGAGGGACCCGGGTCATGCGGATGATCCGCCCGTGGCCTCGGGGGTGGCCTTGTTCGCGGTCGGACACTCCCACCTTCGTTCAATGCTCGATAATCGGGCTTATGTAGACCGATAGCGCAGATTCCGACGATGCGGGCGCTTCGTCGATTTACGGAGCCTGCCGCGTGGTTGAAGCGGATGCGGTTGTTCGGGCTCGTCGTGAGACTGCGGACTCGTGACTGTGGATCGGATGCGAGGCCTGTGGCGATGACGCGGATCGCGCTGATGTGGCTCCTGTGCCCGTTTGTCCTGATGGGCATCCTTGCCCATCACCGCGGGGCGCTCGCGTTTCTCATGCGGGTCTATCCGGCGGGCGTCGTGATCGGTGGCACCGGCGCGCTCGGCCTGGTGCTTGGCACGTTTGTCCTGCGCGGTCCGCTCGGCCTCGTCCTGTATTTCGTCGGTGCGCCGTTATGTGCACTGGCCGTGTTCTCGCCGCGCCCGCGACGCGACGACGGCGATGACGGCGGCAGCAACGGCGGCGGCGGCGATGACCATCCGGAGGACGGCGAGGACGGGCCGCCGTTCGACTGGCCGGAGTTTGAGCGGGCCTTCTGGGCGCACGTTCGCCGGAGCCGGCAGCCGCTCCCGCGGACCTGACGCCGCTACACCTGGCTCGGCATCACCCTGCCGTCATGGCCGGATGCTGGCGCCCCGCCCGGCGGTGAGCACTTCAAGCACCGCTGGCTGGCGCAGCTCGCTCTCAAGTGCGGCTAGGACAATCGGATCGAAATCGGTGCCAGCGCACCGCCGGAGCTCGGTGATTGCGGCGTCACGGCCGCATGTCGGCCGGTACGGCCGGTCGGACGTCATCGCGACGAATGCGTCTACGGCGTGAATGATCCGTGCGGCCAGGGGGATCTCCTCGCCGCGCAACCCGTCCGGGTAGCCCCGGCCGTCGAGGCGCTCATGGCTCCAGCGCACGAGCCGGGCGCTGCGTTCAAGCGGCGGGGCGGCGGCGAGGATCCGCTCGCCGATGACCGGGTGTTGGCGGATCAGCGTCCAGTCGCTTTCGGTCAAGACTCCCGGCTTGTCGAGGATCGACTCGGGGATCGCCATCATTCCGAGGTCGTGCAGCGCGGCGGCATAGCGGAGGACCTCGAGCTCGGCCTCCGCGATCCCAAGTCGCTCTCCAACCGCGCAGGCGATGTCTGAGACCGTGCGCCCGCTACGGGCCACGGCCGGTGCGCGCTCCTGCAGCACCGCCGCCAGTACCCCGGCGAGCTGAGCGGCCGCGGCGGTACGCCCGCGGTTGGCCTTGTTGCCATACATCCGGGCGTCGGCGAGCCCAAGCGCCTCGGTCGGGTCCGTCGCCTCATCGGGTAGCGAGGCGACGCCGTACGCGGCGTCGATCGCGAATCCGTCACCGCGCGTGGCGAGCGCTCGTGACCAGCGGGCAGCGCTGAGCTCGCCGTCGCCGGCCCGACGTGGGGCGAGCACGCAGAACTCGTCTCCGCCCATTCGATACGGGCGGCCATGACCGCGGACCACCTGTTGCAGCGACGCGCCGAGCTGGCTCAGGAGGGCGTCGCCGGCGGCATGGCCGAAGCTGTCGTTGTAGCTCTTGAACCCATTGAGGTCGAAGAGCGCGACGGTGTAGGCGCGCCCGGCTTCCGGCTCGTCTGCGATCCGGGCGAGGTCAAGCTTCAGCTGCCGCCGGTTGGCAAGGCCGGTCAGCGGGTCGATCAACGCTTCGGCCCGGCTGTCGCGCAGCAGGGCACGGTTCTGGGCCAGGACGAGAGCCATCCGTGCCAACACGAGGGCGAGCGACGCGGCAGCAAGCCCGAGACCGACCGCTGTGAGGTCGGTCGCGATACCGACGGCAAGCACGATGAGGGCCACGATTCCGAAGCCCACGGGTGCGAACAGCCCTGACTCGGTCTCCGGCAGTGGAGTCAAACGTGGTTTGTCCAGTTGCGCAGCGAGAGCGATGCCGAACCCGCCGCTCAGCACGAGCGCATCGGCGATGTTGCCGAGGGTCCCGCCGACGTTGAACAGGTACAGAGAATCGGCGAGTACCCACGCGAGAATCGCCGCGGCGAGCACTGACACCGTGCGGTCGAGGCGCCATCCGGACTGGGCCACGGCGCTCACGACGGCCCCAAAGAGGATGAGGTCGCCGATCGGATAGGCGAGGGTCGTCACGGCTGTCCACAGTGGGGCGCCGGTGGTGTTCGACACGGCCTCGGGGACCGTCGCGCACGCGAGCACGGACGCGGCGGTGATCCCGCAGATCATGCCGTCGAGCCGTGTCGCAGTGAGCGTGACCGAGGCGCGGTTGCGCACGAGCATCATCAACGCCACGTACGCGCACGGGTAGAACGCCAGCCAGAACAGATCGGAGATGGACGGCGTCGGGACGTTCGCCAGATCGCCGGCGGTCGAGTAGACGACGTCCCCCACGGCATGCGCGAGCAGGCCGATACCGATGACGCCCCAGACGCGCGCCCGACGCACCTGAGCGACGCACGCGATCGCCACCATGAGCATCACCGCGTCGTAGACCCAGGTGCTGAAGACCAAGTCGACGCCGGGGCCACCGATGCCAGACACGGAGCGCGCCCAGAACACGGCGAGCACGGCACTTGCGAGCGCGAGCAGCCACTGAGAGCGTCGACGTCCAGAGCGGCTCGCGGCCGCGCTCGGAGCAGGGGGTGGCGTCAACAACCCCATGCCCTCGTACTCGGACACGGTGCGTCGATCTGAAGGTGTGCGCAGGCTCCCCGTCGCCTCACCTGAGGCGTCGCTAGTGTCCCGAGTCGGAAGTTCGAGGGCAGTCGAGGCGCCCCCGGCGGCGTCGCGCGGCGTCCTCGAGTCCTCGTGCACCTCCAGTGCACGTCGGATTCTGCGTCCTTGCGCGGCATCCCCCGGTGACACCTCTTGGTGCCACCGAACTTCTGACTCGCGACACTTGTGTCGCGACACTAGTCGCTAGCGCCGGGCGAGCGCTGCGTACATCGCGCTGAACTGCCCGAAGCGCAGCGCGAACATTGGATCGGTCCCGGTCAACTTCGCCAGGCGCGTGATGCGTGCCGAGGAGTCCTCGCCCCAGTTGTTGTAGAGCGCCGCGGTGGCGACGTCGAACTCACGCGGTCCGGCGATCCCGAGCGGATCAATGACGACGCTCGCGCCACGGTGGCGGAGAACGTTCGCGGGTTGGAGGTCCCCGTGGAGCGTGACCACAGGGCGTCCCTCCCCCGCTCTCAGCAGTTCACGGCCGAGGCCATGCAGCGACGGTACCTGAGCGACCCCGGAATGGATGCTCGCCCGCCAGTCACCCAACCCGACCCCCGAAGGTGCCGCGGACCGATGCAGTGTGTTGAGGAGCATCCCGAGCTGTGACGGCGCCAGCCGCTCCGCCGTTCCGGGACGGGCACGCTCGAGCAGCAGCGCGCCGGGGCAATGGTCGAGCACCCGGATCGCCGGACCGCCGGCCCAAGCGAGCAGGGCACTCGCTTCGGCGCGCAACCGGTCCTGGTGGGCGCAGAGCTTGAGCACGGCCTCACCGCCGTGCTCGGTGCGGCAGCCGACGACGATCCCCCACGCGCCTCCGCGCACGCTCTCTTCGTCCACCGACAGATGCCATTCCTCGCAGAGATCATCGACGAGTTCTGGCACATGCGAGAGCCACTCCTCGCTGGCGCCGACCGGACGGATCTCGCGCGGGACGATCATGACAAGCCTTTGCGCGAGTGTTCCCCTATGCCGAGGCGGCGTCTATATCCATATGTACAAGCCGGTCTGGCCGGATGTCGACACGGAGGATCCGCGCGAGCCGCGCCGCCCGGCGCGGAAGAGGCGTAGTCTTGAATTTCGCGATGGGCGGAACCGACCACAAGCGACCGGCCCGCAAGCACGTCATCCGCGGTCTCGTCGCGGCGGTGGCGTTCGAGACGATCAGCCTGTGGCTGCGGTCGGGCAAGCTCGGCGGCAACATCGTCGTCCGCTGCCGGGACGGCCATCTGTTCACGACGCTCTGGATTCCGGCCGTGTCGGTCAAGGCGCTGCGGCTCGGGCCGTGGCGGGTGCAGCGGTGCCCCGTCGGTCACCACTGGACGCTCGTCACGCCGGTCAAGGAAGCGGGCCTCACCCCGCAGGAACTCCAGGCCGCCCGCGAGCATCACGACCGCCGCCTGCCGTAAGCGTCGTCATCGATCTGACCTGTGCACGGCTACACCCGGCGCTCGCGCGTGTCGATGACACCGATTAGGCTCATGCGCCCCGTGTCTCGCCGATTTCGCCGTTTTTGCGGGAGCGCCGTCTCCGTTGTCCTCGTCGGCGCCCTGGCCCCCGTTGCCGCTCCTCTCGCAGCCGCGAGCGCGCCGACCGGTGGCGCCGGGCTCGGCGGACTCGCCCCGACGAGCACGAAGCGGGTGAGGACGCCGCCACCGCCGAGCAAGACGGACCACGGCAAGTGGCTCACCGGCGTCGAGATCACCGAGTACTGGCCGGCGCCCGAGAGCTGGTTCCGTGGCGCGCTCGTCAAGACGCCGGGCCTGCCGACGCGTCATCGCATCGACTGGCTGTACTCCGCGGAGGGCCTCTCGATGGAGGGTGAGGGCGTCGGGCTCGACGGCCGGATGTACCACATCGATGCCCTCGGCAGCGGTGGCTGGGTCACCGTCGGCGGCGCCGGCACCGACGCCTCGAACGGCTGGTCGGCCGGAGCTCCATACTGGCGGGCGGGTGCCTACTGGCGCAACCGCTCGGGCGGCGTCACGTTCCCGCTGCAGATCGGGGGCTGGTCGGCCGGCCCGGGCCGCAAGTATGTCCCGCTCCCCGGCGTGAGCTTCGCCGCTGGGGGCGCCACCGCACTGCATTACTACCAGTCGATCGCCGTTGACCCGAGCGCGATTCCGCTCGGCAGTCGCGTCTACATCCCGGCCTACAGGCACGACGGCCACGGCGGCTGGTTTGTCGCCCAGGACACCGGTGGCGCGATCAACGGCCACCACGTCGACGTCTACCGCTCGCCGCCCGCGAGTCCGAACAGCGGCGGGCAGTACATGACCGGCCAGCGGATCTACGTGATCCGCCCGCGCAAGGGCTAACACGCGCGAGAGCCCACTAGACTCTCACGCCATGGCGAAGCAGCAGCGGGTCATGAGGGTCGAGCAGCGGAGTCAGCTCGCCGCGATGCAGCAGATGGAGAGTCGCTCCGACGAGGAGCTCGAGGCGGAGACGAAGTACAAGTCGGCCGCCCAGGCGATTCTCGGCGCGCGCGCCGCGGAGCGCTACGACGCCAAGGCGGCGCGGGCGCACTTCCAGCGGGCGCTCGCCGCAGCCCGTCCGCAGGAGCGGCTGCAGCTGCGACGCATGGCGGATGCCTCGCTCGCGCTCGCCGAGCGGCGCGCCGACGACCTCAAGAAGGCGACCGAGCGCCTCGGCGTCGAGGCGCCGAGCACACGCCAGCTCCGCGGGCTGCGGCTCATGGGCCTGATCGCGCCCCCGAAGAGCGCGGGCCTGCTCATGCGGATCCGGGGGATCGTGATCGTCGTCGTTCTGATCATCGCCATCCTCGCCATCGGCTTCGGCATCGTCCAGCTGATCGCTCTGCCGTTCGGTGGCGTCTCGACCGATCTCTCGATCTTCTACGGCTTCCTGCTCGTTGCGATCGCGATCGGTGTGCTCGCCTACTTCGGCCGACGACGCCAGAAACGGGCGCAGGCCGAGCGGGCCGAGCAGACCGCAGCGCGCTCGCGCTGAGGGTCGCCAGCTCCCGTGTGTGGTCGCTACACGCTGGCCTCGCCCAACCCCGCTGAGGTCCGGGCGCGGTTCAACATCGCCGAGTCGGTCGAGGTCCGCCGGCGCTACAACGTCGCGCCGGGCGACGACGTGCTCGCCGTCACGACCGACGCCGCCGGTGAGCCGCGGGGTGAACACTTGCGCTGGGGACTCGTCCCCGCCTGGTCAAGGGAGCCGAGCACCGGGCTGAAGATGATCAACGCGCGGGTCGAAACCGCCGCCGAGAAGCCGGCCTACCGACGCGCCTTCGAGCGCTACCGCTGCCTCATCGTGGCCGACGGCTTCTACGAGTGGCAGCCGGTGGCAGGTTCGCCGAAGCAGCCGTTTCACATCACCCGCGCTGACGGTGCGCCGTTCGCGTTCGCCGGTCTGTGGTCGATCTGGCACGCACCGGACGGCCGCACGCTGCGGACATGCACGATCCTCACGACCGGGGCGAATGCGGCGATCGCGTCGCTCCACAGTCGGATGCCGATCATCCTCGCCGCGGACGCGGAGCGCCCTTGGCTGGACACCGCGACGACGCGCACAGAGCTCGGCGAGATCCTGGCCGGGCTGTCCGCCGGCGAGACGGCGCTGCGCGCCGTCGGGACGGCCGTCAACGACGCGCGCTACGACGGCCCCGAATGCCTCGCCGTCGCGCCCGAGCCCGCACAGACGGTGCTCTTCTAGTGGCCCGTCACGGAAATAGCTGGACATTCGAGGCACCCCTGGCGGCGCCTGGCTTTGTCCTCGAACCCTCAGGTAGCGCTGCTACCTATCGGGTCCTGCGTCCTCGCCAGGCATCCACCAGTGGCACCTCTCGGTGTCCACCCATTTCCGGGACGAACCACTAGTGGCCCTCTCTCCCCTGCTCGCCGGCTACGACCACGTCGTGCTCGACCTCGACGGGTGCGTGTGGATCGGTGAGACGCTGACCCGCCGGGCCGCAGAGGCGATCGCCGACCTGCGGGCGGGCCACAAGTCGATCTCATTCGTCACCAACGATGCGCAGCACTCGCCGGAGGAGTACGTGCGGAAGCTGTGGTCGCTGGGCATCCGGGCCTCGCTGGAGGAGGTTGTGACCGTCGGCGCGGCCATCCAGTACGTCCTCGCCGAGCGCGGCACCGGCGCCAGTGTCTATGTGATCGGGGCGCCGGCGATCTTCCGCCACGTGACCGACTCCGGCCAGCGCGTCGTCAACGGAACGACACACGAGTCCGAAGCCGAGATCGTCGTCGTCGCCGGCCACGAGCAGCTCCAGTTTGCTGACCTTGATCCAGCGATTCGATCGGTGCTCGGCGGCGCGCAGATGATCGGCGCCGGCCGCGACCGCACGTACCCCACCGAGGCCGGCGTCGCTCCCGGCACCGGCGCGCTCGTCGCCGCGCTCGAATATGCCACCGAACGCACCGCGATGATCGCCGGCAAGCCAGATCCGCAGATCTTCCGGACCGCGCTCGACCGGCTCGGCCCCGGGCGCACGCTCGTCATCGGCGACCGGCTCGACGCCGACCTTCACGGTGCCGCCGCCGCCGGACTCGACGGCGCGATCGTGCTCACGGGCGTGACGAGCGCCGAGGACGCCGCCGCCGCCGAGGACCCGGCCCCGGTGGCCATCGCCCCGGACCTCTTTGCACTCGTCACCGAGGGCTGATGCTGGCACTGATCGTCAACCCGCACGCCGGCGGCGGCCGGGCCGGACACCTCCTCGACGAGGTCTCCGTAGCGCTCACCGAACTCGGGCTCGAGCACCACGTCGAGCGCACGAGGAGCCTCGATCATGCCCGCGAGCTGGCCCGCTCGGCGGCCGAGCGCGGTGAGCTCGCGGTCGGCTTCGGCGGCGATGGTCTGATCGGCGCGGTGGCGGACGCGATCAAGGACACGACCGGCGTCCTCGGCGTGCTCCCCGGGGGGCGGGGCAACGACTTCGCCCGGGTGCTCGGGATCCCGCTTGAACCGGTGCCCGCCTGCGCCGTCCTCCGTGACGGCAACGTGCGGGCACTCGATCTCGGACAGGTCGGTGAGCAGACGTTCATCGGGATCGCGAGCTGTGGCTTTGACTCCGTTGCGAACCGGATTGCGAACGACACGCGGATCGTGCGCGGCAACCTCGTGTACGCCTACGGCGCGCTGCGCGCGCTCGCCGGATGGAAGCCCGCGCGATTCGAGGTCACGCTCGACGACGGCGAGCCCCGTGTGCTCACCGGCTACACCGTCGCCGCGGCGAACTCCGGGGCGTACGGCGGCGGCATGATGATGGCTCCCGATGCCTCGCTTCAGGACGGACTGCTTGACATCGTGCTCGTCGCCCACGCGCCGAAGCTCCGCTTCCTGCGATTGCTGCCGACCGTGTTCAAGGGCGAGCACGTCAAGCAGCCGAACGTCGAGGTGCTCCGTGCCCGCGAGGTGCGGATCAGCGCCGAACGCCCGTTCACCCTGTACGCCGACGGGGATCCGATCGCCGAGCTGCCGGTGACGGTCCGCACGTTGCCCGCCGCGGTGCGCGTGATGGTGCCTCGGTGAGCGCTCTGACGGTGAAGATCGCCGCCGCTCGCGCCGTGGGCGAGCTCGCCCGCCGCGCCGGCCGCGGCGGTGGCACGAGCCTGCCCGGGAAGGTGCTGATGCGGCTCGAGCCGGACGCGATCGCCGAGCTCGCGCTGCGGTTGCCCCGCGGCTCCGCGGTGATCTCGGCGACGAACGGCAAGACGACGACCGCGGCGATGGCGGCGGCGATCCTCGAGCGCGCCGGAGTCCGGCTCGTTCACAACCGCGCGGGCGCGAACATGGCCGGCGGCGTCGCGTCGACGCTACTCTCGGCGAGCCGGTCACGGGGGCGGATTGACGGGGAGCTTGGGCTGTTTGAGCTCGACGAGTTCTGGGTGGACCGGGTGACGCCGCAGCTGCGGCCGCGCGCGGTCCTGCTCGGCAACCTGTTTCGAGACCAGCTCGACCGCTACGGCGAGCTCGAGACGATCGCCGATCGGTGGGCCGCCGTCGTCGCCTCGCTCCACTCAGATGTCGGCCTCGTCCTCAATGCCGATGACCCGCTGATCGCCGATCTCGGTCGCGAGCGGCCGGGGACCGCGTACTTCGGGGTAGAGGACGACTCGGTGGCGCTCGCCGAGATGCAGCACGCCTCGGACTCCAAGCACTGCCGTCGCTGTGGCGCGGCGTATGTGTACGACACGGTGTACCTCGGGCACCTCGGCCACTACCGCTGCCCGTCGTGCGGCCAGCGACGACCCGACCCCGTGATCGTCGCCGAGCAGATCGAGCTGCGCGGGACGCGCTCGGCCGCGTTTCGGCTGCGCACGCCCGCGGGCACCCGCGACGTCGAGCTTCCGCTCCCCGGCCTCTACAACGTCTACAACGCCCTGGGGGCCGCCGCGCTGTGTCTCGGCCTCGCGATCCCGCTCGACGAGGTCGTCGCCGGCCTGCACACGGTGACCGCTGCGTTCGGGCGAGCGGAGATGGTGTGGATCGGGGACACCGAGGTCTCGATCCTGCTGGTCAAGAACCCCGCCGGTGCGAACGAGATCCTGCGGACCCTCGTGCTCGAAGACGGTGAGCTCGACGTGCTCGCGATCCTCAACGACCGTACTGCCGACGGACGCGACGTCTCCTGGGTGTGGGACGCGGATTTCGAGGTCCTGGCCGACCGCGTCCGGCGCGTGACCTGCGCCGGCACCCGGGCCGCCGAACTCGCGCTCCGACTCAAATACGCCGGCGTCCCCCCCGACCGGCTCGTCGTCGTCCCTGAACTGACGAGGGCACTCGACGAAGCGGTGGCGCATGCGCCCGCCGGACGGCTGTTCGCGCTGCCGACCTACACCGCTCTGCTCGAGCTGCGAGAGGAGCTCGCGGCGCGAGGCCATGTCGCCCAGTTCTGGCAGCGACGCGACCCCACGCCGGCATGAACGTCATCTGGCACGACCTGGAGTGCGGCAGCTACGCGGAGGATCTGCCACTGTGGCGCGCGCTGGCCGGCGAATACGGCGACCCGGTGCTCGACGTCGGCGCCGGAACGGGGCGGGTGACCCTTGACCTCGCACGCGCCGGGTACCGCGTCACTGCGCTCGACCTCGATCCCGAGCTGCTCGCAACCCTCGAGGCTCGGGCCACCGCGCTCGAGGTCGAGACCGTCTGCGCCGATGCGCGCGCCTTCGATCTCGACGGGCGTCGCTATCCATTGTGTGTCGTGCCGATGCAGACGATTCAGCTGCTCGGCGGCTGCGTCGGCCGGATCGCGTTTCTCCGCCGGGTCGCGATCCATCTCCAACCCGGCGGCCGCGTCGCGATCGCGATCTCCGAGCAGCTCGAGCCCTTCGAAGTGCCCCACGGCATCCCCGGCCCGATGCCCGACATGTGCGAGATCGACGGCGTGGTCTACGCCAGCCACCCGACCGCCGTGCGCACGAGCGGTCCCGAGTTCGTGCTCGAGCGCCGCCGGGAGATCGTCAGCCTCACCGGCGAGCGAGAGGTGCGTGAGGATCGGATCACGCTCGATCGGCTCACCGCCCGGCAGCTGCGCGACGAGGCTCGCGACGCGGGCCTGCGGAGCGCCGGCACTGCGGAGATCCCCTCGACCGACGAGTACGTCGGCAGCACGGTGGTGATGCTCCGTGCCTGAACTGCGCGTCTGCGCTCTGTACCCCGACCTGATGAACATCTACGCCGATCGCGGCAATCTTCTGCTCCTCGAGCGGCGCTGCCGGTGGCGCGGGCTCGACTTCTCGGTGACGGCAAGCGGGCTCGGGGATCGCCTTGACCCGGACGCCGCGGACCTCTTCTACATCGGCGGTGGCCAGGACCGTGACCAGCGCCTGTGTGCGTTCGACCTCGCGGAGGTCAAGCGTGAGGCGCTCCACGAGGTCGCCGAGCGCGACGGGGTGATCCTCGCGGTGTGCGGCGGATATCAACTGCTCGGGCACTCGTACGAGCTCGGCGACGAGAAACTGCCCGGCGTCGGCCTCATCGACCTGCACACGGTCCGCGCCGACGGGCCGCGGCTGATCGGGAACGTCGCGATCGAGGTCGAGCTTGACCGGGGTGAGCGCCGGGTCCTCGCCGGGTTTGAGAACCACGGCGGTCGCACCCACCTCGGGACCGGCGTGACGCCGCTCGGGCGGGTGTTGCGCGGCCACGGCAACAATGGCCACGACGGCTGGGAGGGCGCCCGGGCCGGCAACGTGATCGGCACCTATCTCCACGGTCCGCTCCTACCGAAGAACGCCTGGTTTGCCGACTGGCTGATCCGCACCGCCCTCAATCTCGATGCGGGGCTCGCGCCGCTTGACGACGAGCTCGAGGCGGCCGCGCACCGCGACGCCAGGCACGCTGCCGGCGTCTAGGAGGCCGTTGCCGGCCTCCGTCTACGATGGCCGCCGGCCCATGTTCGTCTCCCGTTCCGTGACGACAGCGCTCATGGCCCTCGTGGTGATGGCCGGGCTCGGCCTGTCCGCATGCGGCGGCAGCAGCGCTCACGATGGCTCGGCGACCCGCACGTCGACAACCTCCACGACCGCGAAGACCCCGGCGCTGCCCGGCTCGGGGCGTCCCCAGGTGACGATCGGCGACAAGAACTTCACCGAGCAGTTCATCCTCGGCGAGCTCTACAGCCAGGCGCTCGAGGCCCAGGGCTACAGCGTGCAGGTCAACCGCAACATCGGCCCCAGCGAGGTGACGATTCAGGCGCTCGAGAGCGGGCGGCTCGCCATGTATCCCGAGTACCTCAGCACGTGGAACAGTTCGATCGCGCAGAGCAAGCGGACGTTCCGGACCGTCCGTGCGGCGTATCGCGCCGGGCAGCACTACGCACTCGCGCACGGGCTCGAGCTGCTCGACCCGACACCCGCCAGCAGCACCGGAGCGATCGGCACGACGAACGCGTACGCGATCGACAACGGGCTGCATCAGCTCGGGGACCTCCGCCGGGTCGCGCCGTCGATGACCCTCGGCGCGCCGCCCCAATTCCAGACGAGCCCCGCCGGTCTCCCCCTCCTTCAGCAGGTCTACGGGTTCACGCCGGCCGCGTTCAAGGCGCTCGATATCGGCGCGCAGTACCAGGCGCTCGATCAGGGCACCGTGCAGGCGGCGAACGTCGGCACGACCGACGGCGAGCTGACGACCGGTCACTACACGCTGCTCCGCGATCCGCGCCATGCGTTCGGCTGGGGCAACATCGTCCCGGTCGTCGCCGCCCAAGTCCTCGCCGCGGAGGGCCCCGCATTCACCGCCACGATCGACCGGGTGAGCGCGCTGCTGAGCACGAACGTCCTGCGGCGCTTGAACGCCGCGGTCGATGAGGCGAACGAGGACCCGAAGCTCGTCGCCCAGCAGTTCCTCCAGCAGCACGGGCTCGTGCCCGCCGGAGCGACCCCGTAGCGGACCGCGACACTACGAGCCGCTTGAGCCGAAGCCCCCCTCCCCGCGCTCGGACACGCTCAGCGCATCGACCTCGACGACCGGAGGCGCCTCAATCCGCACGAGCACCAGCTGCGCGATCCGGTCCCCGGCCGTGATGCAGAAGCGCGCCGCGCGATCGGTGTTGAGCAGCAGCACGTGCACCTCGCCGCGGTAGCCGGCATCGATCAGTCCGGGCGCGTTGACGAGCGCGATGCCGGAGCGCACGGCCAGGCCGGAGCGCGGGAGCACGAGCCCGGCGTATCCCTCCGGGATCTCGACGGCGACGCCGGTCCGGACCGAGGCCCGTGCGCCGGCGTCGAGCATGCCGTCCTGGAGGGCGTAGAGATCGAGCCCCGCGTCCCCGGGGTAGGCCCGCGTCGGCAGCGTCGCCCGCGGGTCGAGGCGGCGAACCCGCAGGGCGTCGAGGCTCATCGACCGTTCAGGGCAAAGGACTCGTAGCGCGCGGCGACGGTGGCCGGGAGACGGGCGAGCACCCGGACGCCCTCCGGCGTCTCCTCGCGCTCGAGATCGCCCGCGAGATGGTGCAGCTCGGCGAGTCGGCCGCCCTCCTCGTACGGGATCATCAGCTCGATGGTCCGCAGCGTCCGCGCAAACTCGTCCTCGATGCGCTCGGTGAGATCCGGGAGACCCTCCCCGGTGAGCGCGGACACGAGCACGGCGTCAGGATGCCGGTTGGCGAGCTCCACCCGGCGTTCGTCATCGACGAGGTCCGCCTTGCCGAGCACGAGCACGCGGGGCGCCTCGTCGGCGCCGATGTCGTGAAGGACATCCTCGACAGCCTGGATCATCGACAGCATCTCCTCCTCCGGCGCCGAGGCGTCGACGATGTGGAGGATGAGATCGGCGAGGCGCGTCTCCTCGAGCGTCGCGCCGAACGCATCGACGAGCTGGTGCGGCAGTTTGCGGATGAACCCGACCGTGTCGGTGAGCAGGTAGTCGCGCCCGCCGACGCGGAGGATGCGCGTCGTTGGGTCAAGCGTGTGGAACAGACGGTCGCGAACGCCGACCTCCGCGCCGGTGAGCGCGTTGAGCAGCGTCGACTTGCCGGCGTTCGTGTAGCCCGCGAGGGCGACCTGGGGCAGGTGAGCCCGCTCGCGCTCGGCCCGCATCACCGAACGGCTCGACCGGACGCCGACGAGCTTGCGCCGCAGCGCGGAGATGCGGTCGCGCGCCAGGCGGCGGTCGGTCTCGATCTGGGTCTCGCCGGGACCCCGCGTGCCGATGCCGCCGTCGATCCGGCCGGCGCCGAGGCGCTCGAGGTGCGTCCACAGCCCGCGCATCCGCGCGAGGTTGTACTCGAGCTGCGCGAGCTCGACCTGGAGCTTGCCCTCGGCGCTGTGGGCGTGGGCGGCAAAGATGTCGAGGATGATCGCGGTGCGGTCGATCACCGGCAGGCCGAGCGCCGACTCGAGGTTGCGCTCCTGGCGGGGTGAGAGCTCGTCGTCGCAGGCGACGAGGTTCGCGTCGGAGCGCGCGAGCTCCGCCTTCAGCTCCTCGAGCTTGCCGGAGCCGAGATACGTGTTCGGATGGGGCTGCTCGCGGCGCTGGATGAGCTCGCCCACCGTCGCCACACCGGCCGTGCGCAGCAGTTCGGTGAGCTCCTCCAGATCGTGTCCGTCGCCGTCCGGCAGTGCGGCGATCATGAAGGCGCGCTGGCGCGCGCGGCCCTCCGGTCGCGTCCCGTCGCCCCGCGATCGGGTCGTCTGTGTGCGCCCGTGGCGGCTCTTCTCCACACCGTCCATGGTAGCCGCGGGTCCCGCACCCGGGACCGGCCTACTGGACGTGGATGTCCTGGCCGCCGGTGATCTCGACCTTGTTGCCCGAGGCCATGTGGATGGTGATCGTCCCCGGATGGTCCTTGTTCGTCGTCTTGTCCCTGAGCACGACCTTGCATTGATAGCTGCCGCCGACCTTCTGCTTGACGCCGCCGGGGCAGTCGACCGACTTGACCTCGACCTTGCCCTGACCGAACTTCTTGACGTAGTCCTTGATGAGATGGTCTCCGGACGCGGCCGAGTCAAAGCCCCCGCACGCACTGAGGCCCACGGCGCAGAGAAGTGCCGAGACGACCGTCAGGGGCACGCGCCGGCCGCACGAGCGAATCCTGATCACAACGTTCCTCCTGTTTTGTGCGCGATAGAGAGAACCCTACACGCGTCATAGCTGTCGGATGCGTTCTACCGCCTCGAGCAGACGTTCGTCCGGCGTTGTCAGCGAAATGCGGAAGAAGCCCTCGCCGCTCGCCCCGTAGGCACCTCCCGGGGAGATGACGACCCCGGTCTCCTCGAGCACGTGCTCGCAGTACGCGGCTGCGGACGCGAACCCGTGAGGAACGGGCGCCCAGATATAGATCGTGCCCTTCGGCGGCGTGACGTCGACGCCCGCCTGCGCCAACGCTTCGCAGACGAGATCGCGTCGTCGCTGATAGACCGCGTTCATCGCCGTGACCTCGGCGTCGATGTCAGGCTCGAGGGCCGCGACCCCGGCGAGCTGCACGGCCTCGAACAGGCCCGAGTCGATGTTCGACTTCAACCGCCAGTAGTGCTCGATCGCCTCGGCATTGCCGACGATCGCCGCGCACCGCCAGCCGGTCATGTTGTAGCCCTTGGACAGCGAGAACACCTCGACGCCGACATCCTTCGCGCCCGGGGTCGCGAGGAATGACGGCGCGACATATCCGTCGTACGTCGTCTCGCTGTACGCGTTGTCGTGCACAGCGAGGATGTCGCCCCGCCGGGCGAGCTCGACAACCTTCTCGAACAGCCCGTCGGGAACGACGGCCCCGGTCGGATTGTTCGGGTAATTGAAGAAGAGCAGGCGGGCGCGCTCGAGGATGTCGGCCGGAATCGCGTCCAGGTCGGGCGCGAAGCCGAGCTCGGGGACGAGCGGCATCAGGTGCGATTCCGCGCCGGCCAGCAACGGGCCGCCGGTGTAGACGGGATAGCCCGGGTCGGCGGCGAGCGCGACGTCGCCAGGATCGAGGAACGCGAGGTTGAGGTTGAAGATGCATTCCTTGGCGCCAATCGCCGCCATCACCTCGGTGTCCGGATCGAGCGTCACGCCAAAGCGCCGCTCGTAGAAGCGGGCCACCGCCCGGCGGAAATCGAGTCGTCCGCGATTTGACGGGTACTGATGCGTGCTCGGGTCGGCGACCGCCTGCTGCGCCGCGGCGACGATCGGCGCGTAGGTCGGCGTGTCGGGATCGCCGATGCCGAGGCTGATGACGTCGACGCCGGCCGCCCGCTTGGCCGCGATCTTCCGCTCGAGTTCGGCGAACAGGTAGGGCGGGATCCGCTCGAGACGGCTACTCGGTTTCATGGAGCTCCTTGACGAAGTCGTCGGCCAGCGCGCCTCGGAACACCGGCACCGCCCAGCCGCTCAGGTTGATGGTCAGCTCTTCTGAGACCTCGACCTCGAGCTCACCGCCGTCGAGCACAACCGTGACCGGCGAGGAGCCGCCCGTCACCACAGACGCGACGGCGGCGCCGGTCGCACCGGTGCCGCTGGCCGAGGTCTCACCCACGCCGCGCTCGAAGATCCGAGCCCGGATCCGCCCCGGTTCGATCTCGGCGAACCACGAGACGTTCGTCCGGTTGGGGAACAGCGCGTGGCGCTCGATGTTAGGCCCGATCGCGGGGAGGTCGAGCGCAGCGAGGGCGTCGAGGTCGGGGACGGCGATCGCGCACTGCGGGTTGCCGACCTGGACATGCTGAAAGCTCCAGGTCCGCCCGGTGGCGGTCAGCTCGCCGCGGCCGTCGTCCGATCCGGCCGGGTAGTCGTCGCTGCGCAGCCGCGCCTGCGCCATCGCGACACGGCACGTGCGCTCGGAGGTGATCTCGGCGCGAATCGTCCCGGCGAGCGTGACGATCGAGAAGGTGTCCGCGTCCGTCCAGCCACGGCGCCGCAGATACATGAACGCCTCCCGCGCGCCGTTGCCGGACAGCTCGGCCTCGGAGCCGTCGGGGTTGAAGATGCGCAGCCGCGCTACATGCGCGGCATCGGGGCTCGGCTCGAGCAGCAGGATCCCATCGGCGAACACGCCCGTGTGCGGGGCGCAGATGGCGCGGATCCGGCCTGCCGTCAGCTCGAACGGGAGCGCGTCGCGCTCGACGATCACGTAGTCGTTGCCCAAGGCCTGCCACTTCTCAAAGTCCACGCGGGCGCAGTGTATGTACCGTCGCCTCGCCATGGCCCGGCGCCTCACCGCAGTCCCCCGCCCGCTCGCGCTCCTCGCGCTCGTCACGATGCTCTCGCTTGGCCTGCGGATCGCGCTCATCGACGAGCCGTGCCGTGCGCCGTGCCGACATGCCAACGATCACCTGCTCGTGTTCGACGAGGTCTACTACGTCAACGCCGCCCGGGTGATCGCCGGGATCACGCCGCCGTCCGACGGCAAGTACGTCGACGCCCCGCTCGGCGACGACCCCAACGCGGAGCACCCGCAGCTCGTCAAGGTGCTGATGGCCGGCTCGATCGAGCTGTTCGGGGATGACCCGCTCGCATGGCGGCTGCCGAGCCTCCTGCTCGGAACGGTCGCGATCCTGGCGATGTTCGCACTGGCGCGCTCGGCCGGCGGCAGCGGCCGATTGGCGGTGATCGCGGCGACGCTGATGGCCGCTGACAATCTGCTGCTCCTCCACGGGCGGATTGGGACCCTCGACGTGCCGGTGCTCGCGCTGATGCTGTGCGCGGCCGTCGCCTATCTCCGAAACCGACCGCTGCTCGCCGGGGTGCTGCTCGGGGTCGGCACGGCGATGAAGCTCGTGGCGCCGTACCTGCTCGTCGTGATCGTGCTGCTCGAGCTGTTCCGGGGGCGCGCCGCCCTCGCCGCCGGCGCCCGGCGCCTCGGGTGGTGCATGCTCGGCGCGACGATCTCGTTCCTCGGACTGCTCACGCTGCTTGATCGGCTCGCACCGCCATACGACCCGGTGAGCGGACGCGCCTTGGGCCACTCGCCGCTCAGGCACCTCTCGCACATGCTCAGCTACGGCGCCAATCAGACGAGTCCGTACGGCCCGACCGGGATTGCGTCCTACCCGTGGGACTGGCTCGTCGACATCAAGCCGATCACCTATCTCAACGTCAACCCGGCGAAGCCGGTGCCCGGACTGTTCCACGTCCATCCGGCAGCGCACTTCGTCGGCGTGATCAGCCCGGCGATCATGCTGCTGGCCCTGCCGTCGCTCATGTTCCTCGCCGGGACGATGTGGCGACGCCGCTCACGGCCCGAGACGACGGCCGAGCATGGCGAGGTGCCGCGCCTCGCGCTCGCCTGGTTTCTCGGGACGTTTCTGCCGTTCGTGGCGCTCAGCCTCGTGTTCGCGCGGACGAGCTACCTCTACTACATGGTCATCGTGATGCCGGGGATCTACCTCGCGGTGAGCGACGTCGTCGTCCGGCTGCGGCGCCATTGGCGCTGGCTCGCGGTGTGGGCGCTCGGAGTTCTCGGCTCGCTCATCGTGTTCTACCCGTTCACGCCGCTCCCGTGAGCCACAGCGCGAGGACCTCGTGCGCGATCTCGCTGTCGGAGCGCTCGGTCGCGTCGACGATGTGGACGCCGGCGAGTTTGCGCATCCAGGTGAGCTGTCGGCGGGCATAGTTGCGCGTCCGCCGCTTCATGGCGTCGACGTCGCCGGCCAGGAGCTCTTCGAACCCGAGCGCCTTGCGCGCGGTCCCGGACGCGCCGGCGGCGTTGGCCCGGCGGACTTCGTCCTCGGCGCCGGCGGCGAGCATGGCGTCGACACGCGCGTCGATTCGGGCGTACAGGCGATCGCGGTCCATCACGATCCCGACGAGCAGCGTCGGGCGGCGCACCTCGGCGGTCCACAGCTGCGACTCGCGGTCCGGCGGCTCGAGCTCGCCGGCGTCGGAGAGCTCCAGTGCCCGGACGATGCGCTGCCGGTCGGTCGGCTGGATCGTCTGCGCCGCCCACGGGGCCCGCGCCTCGAGCACGGCGTGCAGCGCCTCCGGCCCCCGCCGTTCGAGCTCGGCCAGCCAGCGCTCCCGGAGGCCCTCCGGCGGAGGCGGGCGCAGCGCGAGCTCGGTGAGGGCGGCGCGCAGGTAGAGACCGGTGCCGCCGACGACGATCGGACGGCGTCCGGCGGCGAGCAGGCCATCGATCTCGGCGTGGGCCAGCTCGGCGTACTGCCCCGCGCTGAACTGGGCGTCAACCGGCAGGAACGAGATCAGCCGGTGCTCGAGTGCGAGGCGCTCGCGAGGCCCGGCTGCTCCCGTGATCGTCTCGAGCCCCGCGTACACCTGGAGCGCATCCGCCGAGACGCCGACGGGGTCCTCGCCGCTGCCGCGCAGCAGTTCGGCGAGCGCGACGGCGACGCCCGTCTTGCCGACGCCGGTGGGTCCGAAGATGGCGATGACATCAGCTCGAGACATGTCAGCGACTGAGTATCGTGAAGCGATGAACGTGGGCGTAGCAAAATGAGCGCGCGCGCCGGATCCGGTCTGTCCACCCGCGGTGATCCGCTGGCCGCCTCGGTGGAGGCCGCGGAGGCCACGGCCGCTGAGCTCGACCGGGCCGAGGTGGACCTCGCCGTCGTATTCGCGAGCGGCACGAATCTCCGGGCACCGGAGGCCGTGCTCGAGGGCGTCCGCGGCGTGCTTGCTCCCCGGGCGCTCGTCGGCTGCGCCGCCGGCGGCGTACTCGGCGCCGGACGCGAACTGGAGAACGAGAGCGCGGTGGCGGTCTGGGCCGCCCGGTTCAGCGGCACCGGCGACGCGCAGACGTTTCACCTGACGATGGGCGACGACGGCGAGGCGGTCGCGGGCGTCCCCCCGCTCGACGGCGCGACCGGGCTCATGCTGCTCACCGACCCGTATTCGTTCGCGCCGGAGGCGGCCCTCGGCCGTCTGACCGCGGACGCACCGGCGGTCCCGGTGCTCGGCGGGCTCGCGAGCGGGCGCACGCCGTCCGGGGGCACCGCCCTGTTCATCGATGACCGCGTGTGCGAGGAGGGGGCCGTCGGCGTTCGGCTCCGCGGCATCGAGATGCTCCCGTGCGTCTCTCAGGGAGCGACGCCGGTCGGGCGTGAGTTGACGATCACAGCGGCGGAGGCAAATGTCATTTACGAGCTCGCGGGGCGCCCGGCCCTTGACACCGTCGAGCAGATCGTCTCCGAGCTCGAGCCGCGCGAGCGCACCCTGCTCGCGGGTGGGCTTCTCATCGGCATCGTCATCGAGAGCGGGCAGCCCGAATACGAGCAGGGGGATTTCCTCGTCCGTGGCGTCCTCGGCGCGGACCCGGAGTCACGCGGGCTCGTCGTCGGCGCCTCGGTCCGCAACGGGCAGATCGTCCGACTCCACGCCCGTGACGCCCGGTCCGCTGACGAGGACCTTCGCCGCGCGCTCCGCCTCCGGGTCGCCGCGCTCTCCGGGGAGTCTCCCGCCGGCGCGATCGTGTTCTCCTGCAACGGCCGGGGCCGAGCGATGTTCGGCACCCCGGACCACGATGCGCTCGCCGTGAACCGCGAGCTCGGCGGGGTCCCCACGGCCGGTTTCTTCGCCGCCGGCGAGATCGGGCCGGTCGGCGGACGGAGCTTTGTGCACGGATTCACGGCGACGATCGCCGTGTTCCCCGCCTGACCGGCCGTCCGCGCCGACCCGGCGATGACCAGGCCGGACTCGCTGCCCGCGCCGGGCCGGCGTTGACCAAGCCGGACTCGCCGCCCGCGCCGGGGCGGCGTTGACGAGGCCGAACCGCCCGGGACCCGTCTACCCTGTCCCGGACGATGGCTGGACCGCCGCCCCACATCTCGGCGCGCCGGGCGCAACGGCGGGCCGAGACCCGCCGACGCCGCGGCCTCCTGCTGCTGTTCGTCGCGCTTCTGTGCGCGATCGCGGCCGTGATCGTCGTCAAGAGCAACAACTCGAGCTCCCCGGCAAGCGCGAACGCGAACACGGGCCTCGGCGGGAGCGCCGGTGCGGCGCAGAAGAACTCGCGTCGCGTCGCGGCCCGGCACCGTTCCGGGAGCTCCCAGCCGTCGGCGACGGCGAGTGTCGCCACCGACGGGAGCGCGGCGGTTGCGCGTCTCGCGCGGTACGGACTGCCCGTGTACTGCGCCGGACCCAAGGGCAACGCGGTCGCGTTCACGTTCGACGACGGGCCCGGACCGTACACGCACTATGCGGTGCGCAAGCTCACAGAGGCCCACGAGCGCGCGACATTCTTCGTCGTCGGTCGCAGCATCGACAATTTCCCGCAGTGGATTCCGAGGGAGATGAAGCTGGCGGCGATCGGCGATCACAGCTACACGCACCCCGTCCTCACCCAGATGTCCCCGGCGGAGGCGACCTCGCAGCTGTCGCGGACGATCGACCGGATCAGGACCGATTCCGGCGGCCTGCGCGTCGGCCTGTTCCGCCCGCCGTACGGCGCCCGCAGCGTCACGATCGACGGAATCGCCAAGTCGCTGCACCTGCTCGAGATCGTGTGGAACGTCGACTCGGCGGACTCCCTCGGGGCCAACTATGCCGGGATCATCAACAACGTCGAGGCCGGCCTGCACCCGGGGTCGATCATCCTCATGCACGAGAACCGCGGCCAGACGATCCGGGCCCTCACGACGCTGCTACCCGAGCTTCACCGCCGCCACATCCGCTCCCTGACCGTGCCCGAACTCCTCGCCGAGGACCCGCCGTCGCTCGCGCAGCTCAAGGCCGGCCCGAGCGGTTGCTCGGTCGATCATCGGACCGGCAGCGGCGGATAGCGGGTGCCGTCTAGACTGCCGCCGCGATGAGCCTCCTCCGCGGCAGGGTCCTGATCACCGGTGCCACCGGCGGAATCGGCCACGCGATTGCCCGGATGTTTGCCCAGGCGGGTGCCGATCTGACGCTGACCGGGCGTCGCGCCGACGTGCTCGAGCCGCTCGCCGCCGAGGTCCGTGGCCGGGCGCTCGCCTGCGACCTCGCGCGGCGGGAGGACGTCACGCGGTTGATCGCCGAGGTCGGCGACGTCGACGTGTTCGTCGCCAACGCCGCCCTTCCGGCCAGCGGCGTGTTCACCGAGCTCACGCAGGATCAGATCGACCGGATGCTCGAGGTCAACCTGACGGCTCCGATCGCGATCGCCCACGGCCTCGTGCCCGGCATGGCGGCGCGCCGGCGCGGCCATCTCGTGTTCGTGTCCTCCCTCGCCGGCAAGACCGCCTCGCCGGCCTCGTCCATCTACTCGGCGACGAAGTTCGGCATCCGCGGCTTCGCCCTCGGGCTGCGCGAGGACCTCCGCGACGAGGGCGTCGGCGTGTCCGTCGTCCTCCCCGGCTTCATCCGGGACGCCGGGATGTTCGCCGACACCGGCGTCAGCCTGCCCCGGGGGGTCGGCACCCGCAGTCCGGAGGATGTCGCCGCCGGGGTCCGGCGGGCGATCGAGCGCAACCGCGCCGAGCTGCATGTCGCTCCGCTCGGGCTGACGCTCGGCGCGAGCGTCGGCAGCGTCGCCCCGCAGCTCGCCTCGGCGGTGAGCCGCCGGATGGGCGGCGAGCAGGTCGCCGCCGATCTCGCGGCCGGGCAGATCGACAAGCGTTAGGGGTCGCGACGGGTCGTCGCCCGGGCGCGCGCGTCAGTTCGCGCTGGCGCCGGTGGCGTCGGTGACGCCGGTGACACCACTGACGCCGCTCGTCCCGCTCGCGCCGGTGGCACCGTCCGCGCTGCGGACACCATCAGCCTCGCTCGCGCCGTTGGACCCGTTAGCGCTCTCCGCGTCGACGATGGCGTGCTCGCCGGTCACCGCCGCGAGCGAAGCGATGATCTCGTCCGCGAGCTTGGCGCCGTCGGACGCGCGATCGGGCGTCGCCTGCACGCGCACGACGACGTCGGCGCCGTCGATCTCCTCGAGCAACACGGAGGCCTTCGAGCGGGTCGGCGTCGAGATGTCTTGGTCGAGGATGCGCTGCACGTGCGACGGCCTGACCCCGGTGCTGAGCCGCACCTTGACGTCGACCGAGTCCGGTTCGCGCAGCGGCACGACGGCCGCGCCAAGCACGACGTTGTTCGGGATCATGATCCGGTCCTCGCCGCGCGCGAGCGTCGTGTAGAGCAGGCCGAGCGAGCTGACGACGCCTTCGGTGAAGCCGCCGACGGCGCCCGCCTGGAGCCGGACCCGCTCGCCGACGCGGAACGGTCGCGCACTGAGCAGGACCATCCCGGCGATCAGGTTGCCGAGCGTCTGCTGCGCGGCAAGACCGAAGACGACGGCCGTGAACGCACCGCCGACGGCGAGCGTGCGCGGATCGAGCCCGGCGACGCTGAGCGCGAGGAACAGCACGATGGCAAGGCTCGTCAAGCGGATGAGGAAGCCGATCGTCCCGGACATCGCCGGATCCATCCGCCGGAAGAATGTCGGCGCCGCCGCCCGGCCGATCCCGCGAGCCGTCCACCACCCGAGCACGAGCAGGATGCCAACGGTCGCGATCCGCAGGGGCGTGATCCACGAGCTCGTGTCCTTCAGCCCGAACCACGCGTCCCGGCTCTCCCAGGCGAGGTAGACGGCAACCAGCAGCGGCAGCAGGACGCCGACCTCCCGACGCGCCCGCTTGACGACGCGCTCGCTCGAGCTCACGGCAAGGCCGACACGTTCCCACGCCTCGCTCCGTGTCTCGAACATCTTGTCGAAACCGAGGTCCCTGCTGGGCCTCAAACGATGACGAATGGGGGGTTTTGGATCAGGTTCCACAGTCTTTTCGTCGTTCTCCCTTAGTTGGTATCACCGTTGCGGCGGCAGAGTTTCAGTCGAACCGCACCACAATCCCCTCACGACACCTCTCAAAACAGACGCTCCTGGGGCGTTGTTTCCGGGCGTTTCGGGGCGCTCCGCGGCTGCGGCCGCGTCCGGCCTCGCATCTGCTCGAACGGCTCGTATGCCGGGCCGTTGACCATCTTTGACAGACGGCGCCGCTCCTCCGGCGGCGCATATGCGCCACGACGGTAGAGCGCTTTATAGCGTGGCACAAGTTCCGGACGGTTGTCAGTCAGCCAGTCGAAGAACAGCCCACGCACATCGCCGCGGAGATGCAGCGCGATCCCCGTCACGTACGACACACCGGCCTCCCCCACCCGCTCCAGGATCTCCGCGACCTGCTCGGGCGAGTCGTTGATTCCCGGCATCAGCGGGGCGATCAGCACACCGGTGCGAATCCCTGCCCGACTCAGCTCCGCGACCGCCTCGATCCGGGCCCGCGGATTCGGTGTGTGCGGCTCGGTCGCTCGCCACGCCTTCTCGTCAAGGGTCGGGATCGACAGCGCGGCGCTGAACTCCGTCCGCTCGTTGATCTGGCGCATCACCGGCAGGTCACGCAGCAGCAGCGGCGACTTCGTCAGAATCGAGCAGGGATTCGCGGCATCTCGCATCGCCTCCCAGATTCCCGCCATCAGCTTGTAGCGACCCTCAACCCACTGATACGGATCGGTGTTCGTGCCGAGGGCCACATGCTCCCCACCCCACGATGGGCGTGCCAGCTCCGCCCGCAGCAACTCGGGAGCGTTGACCTTGACGACGATCTCACGCTCGAAGTCCCGGCCGGCGTTGAAATCGAGATACGTGTGCGTCGGGCGGGCGAAGCAATAGACGCAGGAATGCGTGCAGCCGCGATACGGGTTGATCGTCCATCGGAACGGCACCTGTGAGGCCTCTGGGACCTTGTTGAGGATCGACCGGGCGCGAACCTCGTAGAACCTCGTGCGGACCGCGTCCGGAGCGTCAAAATGGCGCACGACGGCGTCGTCGCGGTAGCCGGGCAGGCGTGCACGCTCCTCTTCGATCAGACTCAGGTTGCTCCAGCGCATCCGAACGTATGTTCGCGCACGGCCCGGACGGCGCGCCGCGGCGGACCCCGCCAGCGCGCCCAGACCGGCCGGGCCCCGCCGGCGCGGCTCAGAACCGGGCGAACCCCCACCGCGGCGAGGCCGCCTGGCGGAGCAGACGCCGGAAATGCGCCAGTTGCAGCGCGATCCCTTCGAGCGCGGGCGCGAGCTCGGCGTCAAGCGGGGCGGGCCAGCGAGTGAGCAGCTCGAGGACCGCGATCCGCGTACGACCATCCCCCACCGGGACGAGCAGCGCCCCGCGCATCTGCCGCGCGGCGGCGGCCCGCAGGCGACCGTCGTCGACGGCAGCGAGGTGCGAGAGGACGATCGGCTCGTTCGCCGCCAGCGCCTGGCCGAGCTGCGTCCCCGCGAGCGCGATCCGCGACTGCCACGTGGCAATCTCGAACTCGCGCAGCCGGTCGTGGGCTGACCACACGCTGAGACAGCGCAGCAGCGGCTGATGCTCGTCCGGCACCCACAGGGAGACGACGTCCCAGCCCCCGTAGGCGCCGAGCGCGTGGACGACGTTGCGCAGGCCGGTGTGCCAGTCGTCCGCCTCGCCGAGAGCGCGCGTCAGGTCGCGCTGCGCGCGGGCGCTCCAGCTCGGCGCGAGCGGCTCCGGCGCCCCTTCCGAGTCGAGCGGCACGGGTTGCTGGAGCGCCAGCAGCCGCGCGCACTCCGAACGCGCCAGGGCGGCCTCGTCCAGCGGCGAGGCGACCCCGCAGATGCCGACCACCTCGCCGGCGTCGTCGCGCACGACGAACCGCAGGACGACGAGCGCGGGCCGGCCATCGAACGCGCCGACCGTGTACTCGAGCGGCGGCGGCGCGGTGACGATGCCGCCACCGTCGAACGGTGCGCCGTCAATGACCTCGCGGGGAGTGAGCTCTCCGTCGCGACGCCCGATCAGACGCTCCGGCAGCACCTTCAGCGCTTCGGCGTAGCGCCGGTTGACGTAGACGAAGCGACCGTCGAGATCCTTCAGCCAGGCGACGGCGGGGCTGTCGTCAAGTTCGTGGCCGAGAACGGCGATCGGATCGTCAAAACTGACTCCCACGGCCCTCGGGTCGGCAGCTCCGGGGCGTAAGAGCAACCAGGAGGGGCGGCTCGGACGGATGTTCAGCGCGCCGCCCGGGCGAGGATCGACTCCTCGCCGGACAGCGTCTGGCTCGTCGCGCCCGTGATCGTGACCTCGGCGAACTCGCCGGGTGCGCCGAGGCCCGTGAAGTTGACGACCTTGTTGTGCCGCGAGCGCCCGCGCAGCCGCGTCGGATCGGTCCGGGACGGGCCCTCGACGAGCACGTCGAGGGTACGGCCGACGAATCGCTGAGCCCGCTCCCCGGCACGGCGCTGGATGACCTCGACGAGTCGCTCGAGCCGGGCCACCTTGACCTCGTGCGGGACCTGGTCGGGAAGCGTCGCCGCCTCGGTGCCGCGGCGCGGTGAGTAGATGAACGTGAACGCGCCGTCGTAGGCGACCTCATCGGCGAGCGACAGCGTCTGTTCGAAATCGTCCTCGGTCTCGCCCGGGAAGCCGACGATGATGTCGGTGCTCAGCGCGCAGTCCGGAACGTACTCGCGGATCATCGCGACGCGGTCGAGGTAGCGCTCGCGGGTGTAGGTGCGGCGCATCCGCTTGAGCACCGCGCTTGACCCGGACTGCAGCGGAAGATGGATGTGCTCGCACAGCGACGGAAGCTCGGCATGTGCGCGAATGACGTCCTCCCGCATGTCCTTCGGGTGCGGGCTCGTATAGCGGATCCGCTCGAGACTCTCGATCGCGTCGAGCTCGCCCAGCAGCTCAGCGAACGAGGTGCGCCCGTCCTTCGGAAGGTCACGCCCGTACGAGTTGACGTTCTGGCCGAGCAACGTGATCTCCCGCACGCCGTCGCCGGCGAGGCGTGTGGCTTCTGCGACGAGCTCATGCGACGGACGACTCACCTCCCGTCCACGCGTGGCAGGCACGATGCAATATGAACACACACAGTTGCAGCCGACGCTGATCTGCATCCACCCCTGGTACTCGCGGGCGCGCTTGGCCGGAAGATGTCCGGTGAAGCCTTCAAACTCGAAGAACCCCTGGGCGGTGATCGAGTCGGAGGTGAGGAACTCGGCGAGCTTGTGCACCTGGCCGGGGCCGAATGCGACGTCGACGAAGGGAAACCGTGCGAACACCTCATCCTTGACAGACTGGGCCCAGCAGCCGCCGACGCCGATGACCCGGTTCGGGTCCTCGCGCTTGAGCCGCTTGGCGTGACCGAGGTGGGCGACGAACCGATCGTCGGCCTTCTCCCGGATCGAGCACGTGTTGAAGAGGATGAGATCGGCGTGCTCCTGAGTCTCGGCCTCGGTATAGCCGAGCGATTCGAGCATGCCCTTCATCCGCTCGGAGTCGTGCTCGTTCATCTGACAGCCGAACGTGGTGACGTGGTACCGCGGCATCGCGGCTAAGCGTAGCTGCGACGGTGCGCGCCGCTACCCGGCGGAGGTGGCGGGCTCGCCGGCGGGGGCCTTGTCACGCGCCTGGGCGAACACATCGCGGTGGGCCTCGATCCATTGTTCCGCGGTCGTCGGGGGCCGGCCGGTGAGCTCCCGGTAGGTGTCCGTGCACGCCTCCGCATCGCCGCGCCGCCAGGCTCGGAAGTGGCAGATGACGCCGATCTCCGCCTGCTGCGGCGTCATCCCCGCCTGCTCGACGAGGGCCTTCTCCAGGTCCTCGTCCGAGACGTCGTAGTACGGAATCGAGCGACCGGTGACCCGCGACATGATTTCGCACAGCTGAGCGAGCGTCAGCCGCTCGGGTCCGGTGATGACGTAGTTGCGACCGTTCTCGTCGCGCTCCGAGAGGACGGCCGCGCCGGCCCGGGCGACGTCGTCACGGGCCACGTGAGCCACTTTGCCCTCGCCCGCGGAGGCGACGACCGCCCCGATGGCCTCGATCCACGGGGTCATCGACAGCAGGCTCGTCTCGAGCACCGAGGTCGGCGACAGCAGGGCCCATTGCAGCCCGGACTGGCGGATCGCCTCGACGCTCGCCTCGTGCAGCCGGGCGAGCGCGTCGCCGCGATGTTCGACGGCGCCGTGGAGCTTGACGATCCGCCGGACGCCGCCGCGTTGCGCCGCCTCGAGCACGTTCATCTCCCGCGCTCTGACCCGGTCGTCCATCGGTGAGACGAGGAACACGGTGTCGACGCCGGCGATCGCGTCGGCCAGGGTCTCAGGGCGGTCCATGTCGGCCACGACCGGCTCGACGCCCGGCCGTATGAGCCGTTCGACGTTCGCCGGGTTGGAGGTCATCGCGCGCACGCGGACACCGCGCTGCGCCAGTTGGTCGGTGATCCCGCTGCCGAACATCCCCGTCGCACCCGTCACCAGAATCATTGTCGCTCTCCTCGCATCAGGGGTTGTCCGAGTTCTCGGCCGCCGGCCGCGATGCTTGACGCCGACTCGATCAGCGGTCGGCCTTGGCCCCGGCCTGGGCTCGCGCGACGGCGGGCTCGAATCCTGGCAGCACGAGCTCGATCCGGGCCCCGGTGCCGTTTTCGGGGTCGCGGGCGCGGACCGTGCCGCCGTGCACCTCGGCGATGGCGCGGACGATCGCGAGCCCGAGCCCGGCACCGCCGGCCTTGCGCGTGCGGGCCGGGTCGGTACGGTGAAAGCGCTCGAACACCCGCTCGCGTTCGGCGACGGGGATCCCGGGCCCGTCGTCGACGACGACAAAGCGGATTCTGTCCGGGCCGGCGCGGGAGACGTCGAGGCGGACGAGGCCGGTCTCGTCGGTCGTGTGCTCGATCGCGTTGCGGGCCAGGTTACGCAGCGCCTGGGCAAGCCGGTCCGGGTCGGCCGTCAGGGTGCCTTCGGGCACCGGCCCGAGCTCGAACCGGCGTTGCGCGGTGAGGCTGACGCCGTCCCACAGATCGTCGACGAACGACGTCAGGTCGATCGCCTCGGGTCGTAGGAAGTCCATCTGGTCGGATTGCGCGAGCGTCAACAGATCGTCGACGAGTCGGCTGATCCGCGTGATCTCGGACTGCAACAGCCGCTCGACGCGGCGCACCTCCTCAACGGAGGGGTCCTCCTGGGCGGCAAGCACCTCGAGCTGTCCGCGGATCACGGTGAGCGGTGTGCGCAGCTCGTGCGAGGCGTCGGCAACGAACTCTCGCTGTGACGCGAACGCTTCGGAGAGACGGTCGAGCATGTGGTTGAACGTCTCCGCGAGCACGTGGACCTCGGTGCCGCTGCCCTCCGGCGGCTCCATCCGCGGCTCGAATTCGCCGGCGTCGACGCGCGCCGCCACGGTGGCCATCCGCCGCAGCGGCGCGGTGACGCGCGCGCCGGCAAGGTACGACGCGATCAGCGCCAGCAGCAGCGCGATCGAGGCGGCGAGCACGAACGCCTTGGCGACGCCGTGCTGCGCCCGCTTGACGAGCGCCAGCGGCTCGCCGGCCCCGACGACGACGGGGACGCGCCCGACCCTGACTGCCCGCTCGAGCACGCGGACCTTGCCGACGTCGGGGACGTGCCGGTCGGAGTACCCGAGTCGCGGACGCGTCAGGCTCTCGCCGGCAAGGTCCTCCCGTGCCTGCTCGGGCCCCGTCTCCCCGTTCTCGGGACGGGTGCCGCCAAACACCTCGGGATGGTTGCTCACCGTCTGCTGCCCCGGCACGAGCACGAACAGGACCGTCGAGGTCCCGCTGAACGGCTGCGCTGTCACGTACCGATTCGCCGCGGCCGAGATCTGCTTTGGGGTGCTCCCCGCGAGCGGCGCCACCGCCTGTTCCAGCTGCGCGGCATCCCCCGCGATGTCGTGGTCGATCTGGCTGCGGATCTGGGTCCCGGTATTGATGTAGACGACCGCGAACACGACCGCCGAGGCGATCAGCAGCACCGCTGCCACCCACGCGGTCAGCCGCCAGCGCAGCCCGGACGGGAGCCAACCTCTCAGGCGCTGCTTCAACGTCTAGGACGCGGCATCGAACCGGTAGCCGACCGATCGCACGGTGACGATCGGCACCTTGGCGCCATCGCGGGCCAGCTTGCGGCGCAGATATCCGACATAGACGTCGACGACGTTCGTGCCCGGGTCGTAGTCATAGCCCCAGACGGCGCGCAGGATCTGCTCGCGGGTGAGAACGCGACCCCGGTTGCGCAGCAGATAGACGAGCAGTTCGAACTCCGTCGTCGAGAGGCGAACGAGCTCGCCGCCGCGACGCACCTCGCGGGTGATGAGGTTGACGTCGACGTCGCCGGCGCTGAGCGCCGTGCTCGGCGCCTGCGACGCGGCGCGCAGCTGAGCGCGGATCCGTGCCGCGAGCTCGGTCAGCGAGAACGGCTTCGTGAGGTAGTCGACCGCGCCGGCATCGAGACCGGTGACGCGGTCCTCGATCTCCCCCCGCGCCGTGAGCACAATGACGGGGAGCGTCGGCTTGGTCTCGTGCAGCGTGGTGAGCACCTCGAGCCCGCTGCGCCCGGGAAGCATCATGTCGAGCACGACGAGATCGACCGGGTCACCGAGCGCCTTGTCGGTACCGGTGTCGCCGTCGAGCGCCGAGTCGACCTCGAACCCGTGCGCGCGCAGGCCGCGCTCGAGGAAGTCGACGATTCCGGGCTCGTCCTCGATGACGAGGATGCGGTCGGTCATGGGGCGATGATATGGGCTGGTGCCGTGCACGGCCTCGGCTCGTGAAGAGGTTTCTCATCCGTCGGTGAAGCCCGCTTGAGGGAGCCATCCGACACTCGTGGCGTGCTGAGCAGAGGCGGGCCCGATGGCAACGAGCGCCTGACGACGGTGACTGGCGTCATCCTGCTCGTCCTGCTCGCGATCATCGGGGTGACGATTCTCCGCATCGGGCAGCTCATTTCGGTGCATCTGTTCGTGGGGCTGCTGCTGATCGGTCCGGTCGCGCTGAAGCTCGCGAGCACCGGTTACCGGTTCGTCCAGTACTACACCGGTAACCCGGTGTACCAGCGCAAGGGTCCGCCCGAGCTGGCGCTGCGCCTGATCGCGCCGATCGTCGTGCTCACGACGATCATCGTCTTCGTGAGCGGCATCATCCTCATGTTCGAGGGCGCCGCCCATCGGGATCCGTGGCTGCTCATCCACAAGGCGAGCTTCATCGCGTGGATCGTGTTCACGTCGATCCACGTCGTCGGCCACCTCCCGCGAGTCATCAAGCTGTTGCGTCCGGGCACAGAGCTCCCGAGGATCGAGGGCATCTCCCCGAGCCTGATCGCCGGGTGGTCGGCGGAGCACGATGACTCCCCCGCCTCGGCGCTCACCGTTCCCGGACGGAATGGTCGTGCGATCGCCCTGGCGGGCGCCGTCGTCCTTGGCATCGTGCTCGCCGTCGCGCTGATCCCGGACTTCTCATCCTGGACGTCGCACCTGGCGTTGTTCCACCACGACGGCTGAGCCCCGACGGCTCAGCCCCGCTCACCGGGCGTACTCGACCGCCCGTGACTCGCGGATCACCGTCACCTTGATCTGTCCCGGGTACTCGAGCTCCTTCTCGATCTCACGCGCGATCGCATGGGAGAGCAGCGTGGCCTCATCGTCGTCGATCGAGTTCGGCGCGACCATGACGCGAATCTCGCGGCCCGCCTGCATGGCGTAGACCTTGTCGACGCCCTTGTGACGCGTCGCGATCTGCTCGAGGTCGCGCAGCCGTTTGACGTACTGCTCGAGCGATTCCCCGCGGGCGCCCGGTCGGGCGCCGCTGAGCGCGTCGGCGGCCTGCACGATCACGGCCTCGATCGTCTGCGGCTCGACCTCGTTGTGGTGGGCCTCCATCGCGTGGGCGACGGCCTCGGACTCGCCGTATTTCCGGGCGAGGTCGCCGCCAACGAGTGCGTGGGGACCCTCGACCTCGTGCGTGACCGCCTTGCCGATGTCGTGCAGCAGCGCCGCGCGACGGGCGGTCTTCGGGCTCGCCCCGAGTTCCTCGGCCATCATCGCCGCCAGGCGCGAGACCTCGATCGAGTGCGCGAGCACGTTCTGCCCGTAGCTCGTGCGGAACTTCAACCGGCCGAGCACTTTGATCAGCTCAGGATGCAAACCCTGGACGCCGGCTTCGAACACACCCTGCTCGCCGACCTCGACGATGTGGCTCTCAAGCTCGGACTTCGCCTGGTAGTAGGTCTCCTCGATCCGGGCCGGATGGATGCGACCGTCCTGGAGCAGCTTCTCAAGCGTGAGCCGGGCGATCTCCCGGCGCACACCGTCAAACCCGGAGAGGACAACGGCGCCCGGGGTGTCGTCGATGATGAAGTCGACCCCGGTGAGGTTCTCGAGCGCCCGAATGTTCCGGCCCTCGCGACCGATGATGCGCCCCTTCATCTCGTCTGCGCTCAACTGCACGACCGAGACGGTCGTCTCGGCGGCGTGTCCGGCGGCGAGACGCTGCATACAGACCGACAGGATGTTGCGCACGCGGCGCTCCGCCTCGCGCTTGGTCTCCTCCTCGATCTGGCGGATGCGACGCGCCGCCTCGTGCTTGGTCTGGTCCTCGATCTCCTTGAGCAGGATCTGCTTCGCTCGCGCCGCCGAGAGCCCAGACACGAGTTCGAGTTCCCGGGTCAGCTCCTGATGGCCCGAGGCGAGCGCTTCACGCTCGGTCTCCAGTTCCGATTCTCGGCGGGCGATGCTCGCCTCGCGCCGCGCGAGATCGGCCGCCCGCTGCGCATCGGCGGTGTCGACGGCGACCGGGATCGGCACCGGCGACGGGACCGACACAACCGTGCCGGTGGCCGCGGCGGGGGCGGCGGTGATCGCAGATGCACTCGAGCCCGTCGGCACCGGGCCAGCCGAGGAGGCAGCCTGCGCCCTGCCTCCGACCTTGGCATATGCGACCGCGGCGGCCACGATCCCCACCGCGATCAACCCTGCGGCGGCAATGATGTCCATGTGGTCGTTCCTCTCCTCGCGATCCGGCCCGGACCGGATCGGTTCCAGCGTTCGTTTTTGGGGAGCGACCGAGCGGCCCGTGCAGGAGCACGAACGGATGCCGGCTATGGCGGCTGTCAGCAGCCCTTCTGTGGGTGGCTAGCTGGCGATGTGAGAGCGTGGTTCGGGCGGGTCAAGCGACCCGTGCGACGTTGCCGTCAAAGCGTTTCGGTATCCAGGATCTAGGAAGTTTGCTGGTGTTTTTCGGCCCGACGGGCCGTTCGTTCGCTCACAGCATCGTATTACTGAGGACGATCTGGCGCAAACCCCGGCCCGCCTGCGCCCGGCGGTCACGATCAGCGCCGTCGCGAGGGCGCGTGGCGCTTGAGCGAGAACGTCGCCCTGCCGGTGCAGAGACGGTGCGTTCTGCGGTTCCGGGTGTGGTCAAACAGGGTGCCCCGGACGGTTGCGCCGGACACGGTGCCGGCAATGACGGCCTTCGCCGAGGCGGGCGGTTTCGCCACGAACGTGCCACCGAAGCGGTGGTGCGCGATCTTCAGCGCCGGGAACCCCCAGGCGCGGACGATCAGGCGCCGGCCGGCCGGACAGCGGTCGTCGATTCGGTAGCGGAGGCGTCGGACGGCGCCGGCGGAGAGCCGGAAGGAGATCGAGCGCCGCTGCGATGTCGTGCCGCTGTAGCCGCCGTCAGCCGACGGTGCCGCGTTCGTGACGGACGCGAGCACCAAGCACGACGTGACGACAAGGGCCGCCGCGCCACAACGGGCATGCGCTACGGATCGGTTGTTCATCGCTGCTCCCCAGTGAGCGGGCAGGCTCCGGCGTTGAATGAGGGACGAACTCACAACGTAGCGGACGGACGGGACGCCGCCGGCGGCGACGCCGGTCACGACGGTCGCGGACGTCCGACCCCACCGCGGCGACGCCGGTCACGACGGCGCCGGATCCCGCGCGTAGGCGGCGAGCGCGTCGAGCGCGACCTCCGGGTCGTAGCCCTTGCGGAGCATCACCCCGAGTGCGCGGTCACGCTCGCGCCGGTCCTGCGGCGGGCTGGGGAAGCGGGTGTGCAGCAGCTCGAGCGCCCGTTTGAGTTCGTCCACCGCCGGTTCGTCCCCAGCCAGCGCCTGCTCGATCACGTCGCCGTCGATCCCGCGTGCGCGCAGGGCCCTCCGGATCCGGTCGGTGCCCCACTGCTCGAGCGCGCGCTTGTCCTCGACGAACAGGCGGGCATACCGTTCATCGTCGATGACCTGCTGCTCACGGAGGATCGCGATCGCCTCCTCGAGCACTCCCGCCGCGGTCCCGGCCTGCTCGAGGCGCTGCCGGACCTCGACCTCGGTCCGGTCCCGCCGGTTCAGGTAGCGGTAGGCAGCGTCGAGCGCGCGCTGGAGCTCGTCCTCGGGACGAGGTTCCACGGGGCGGGCCAACGACGGATCTGGAGGGGCGCTGTCAGGCAGCCCGGCTTCCGACCGCGGCGATCGCGGTGGCATCGTCCGCCTCGGCACCGGGCTCAGTCGATTCGATCGGCTTGACGAGGTCACGCCCGAGGCCGAGCGCGGCATAGATCTTGGTCTCGATCTCCTTGGCGGTCTCGGGATGCTCGTCGAGGAATGCCTTCGCGTTGCCGCGACCCTGACCGAGACGCTCATCACCGTAGGAGAAGAACGATCCCGACTTCGTGACGATGTTGTGCTCGATTCCGTAGTCGAGCAGGCAGCCGGCGGTCGAGATGCCCTTGCCGAACTCGATGTCGAACTCCGCCTGCTTGAACGGAGCCGCCACCTTGTTCTTGACGACCTTGACGCGCACCCGGTTCCCGACTGCCTCGGTGCCGTCCTTGAGCGTCTCAATCCGGCGGATGTCAAGTCGCTGGGAGGAATAGAACTTGAGCGCCCGGCCACCGCTCGTCGTCTCCGGGGAGCCGAACATCACGCCGACCTTCTCCCGGATCTGGTTGGTGAACACGCACAGCGTCTGCGCGCGGTTGAGGTTGCCGGTCAGCTTGCGCATCGCCTGCGACATCATCCGCGCCTGGACGCCGACGCTCTGATCTCCCATCTGGCCCTCGAGCTCGGCGCGCGGCGTCAGCGCCGCCACCGAGTCGACCGCGATCACGTCGACCGCGCCCGAGCGGATGAGCATGTCGACGACCTCGAGCGCCTGCTCCCCGTAGTCCGGCTGGGAGACGAGCAGCTCGTCGATGTTGACGCCGATCTGGCGGGCGTACAGCGGGTCCATCGCGTGCTCCGCGTCGACGAACGCGCACACGCCGCCGAGCTTCTGCGCCTCGGCGAGGATGTGGTAGACGAGCGTCGTCTTCCCCGAGGACTCCGGGCCGAAGATCTCGATGATCCGGCCGCGCGGGACACCCCCGATACCGAGGGCGAGATCGAGCGAGAGCGCACCCGTGGGGATGGCGTCGACGGCGACGCGCGCGCCGGGATCGCCCATCCGCATGACCGTGCCCTTGCCGAACTGCCGCTCGATCTGGGTCAGCGCGCCCTGCAGCGCCGCCTGACGTTTGGCATCGGCCTTCGGGTCGGCGGTCGAGCCGTTCTTCGTGGCTGCGCCGGACCGCGCGCCATTCTTCTCGTTCTCGCTCATCTCGTGCGGCTCCTTATCTCATGCGCTCTGAACACACCACGGTAGGGTGCGCGGCGGACGGAACTTCTCAGACCGGGACGCTAGAACCACTGCCTGTTACCGAACAAGACATAGACGTCACGGAAGGCCAACAATCCTGTGTCAATTCTGTGGCGTTGCGGCCGTCAACGGTGTCAGGGGGGCCGGACGTGAGCGATCGATGGCACCACGACTCGAGACGACGATGACGGGCGAGTGGGTCCCCGCCGGGAGGTAGGGTCACGGCGATGAGCAGTGGGGGCGAGCAAGTGCCGGCCGACGATCCGGCCTCTGAACCGGGCCGACGGTCCGGCCGCTGGGCTGGCCGACGGTCCGGCCGCTGGGCTGGCCGACGGTCCGGCCGCCGAGCCGCCTGAGACCAGGAAGCGGCGCTGGCCCGTCGGATTCGAACTGTTCGTCGCGATCATGCTCGGGCTCGCGGCGATCGCGGGTGCGTACTCGGCATGGCGCAACGAGCAGCGCAACCACGAGGCGAGCGCGCACTTCAGCGAGGGCATCCGAGATTACGACAACGGCGGGCAGTTCTACGCCGAGGGCCAGAGCGTGCTGTCCCGCGATCAGTCGCTGTTTCTCGAGTACGCGAAGGCGAAGGAGCTCGGGCAGGACAAGCTCGCCAAATACATCTTCATCAACCTGATGAGCCCGACGCTCCAGGCCGGCGTGCGCTGGTGGGAGGGACCGAACCAGAGCACGTCACACCCCGCGCGCAATCCGTTCACGCCGCTCGACCCGGACTACAAGATCAAGCAGCTCGCCGACGCGAACACGAGCTACGACTCCTCCAAGAACAACTTCACCGAGGCGCGTGCCGAGCAGGAGAAGGCCGACCACTACACGCTGGTCGAGGTGATCCTCGCGACCTCATTGTTCCTGTACGGCGTCGCCGGCGTCACCCGCAGTCCGCGCTCCAAGCGGGCAACCGTCCTGATCGGGACCGTGATCTTCGTCATCGCCATCGTCCTGCTCGTCACCGGCTGATGACCACCTGTCTCAACTGCGGTCTCCAGACGCCCGAGCGGACGTTCTGTGTGCGCTGCGGCGAGCCCCTGCCGGGCGCGGCTCCGGGCACGCGCAGGGGCACGCACCGCCGCTTCCGGGCGGCGCCGCACGAGCACCAGCTGCTGCCGGCGATCACCTCGTCGCTGTTCCCCCATCTTCCGCGCGCCGACATGCGGCACTACCGGATCGCGATGGGCGTGGGGACCGCGATCGTGCTCGCGCTCGGCATCGCCGGGCTGTTCCCGCTCGCGCTCGCCGGCGCTGCCGTGCTCGTCCCGTTGCTCGCCGCGCTCTACCTGCACGACGTCGACATCTACGAGGAAGCGCCCGCGCTCGTGATCGGCTTCACGCTTGCGTGGGGGGCCGCGTCCGGCGTCGTGATCGCGCTGCTCGGACACGCGCTCAGCGCTGCCGAGCTCACACAGGCAGCCACCGGTGTGAAGGCGAGCCCGCTGACCACCGTCGTGCTGCTGCCGATCCTCGAGCTCGTGCTGGCCGTCGCCGGACCGGCCCTGTTCCTTCTCCCCCACCGCCGCTTCAACGACGTCCTCGACGGCGTCACGTTCGGCGCCGCGTGCGCCGCCGCGCTGTCGGCGACCGAGGTGATCGTCAGCGGCTACAAGCTGTTCGAGCACGGCCTCGCTCCCGGAGGGGCGGTCGTGCCGTGGATCTGGCGGCTACTCACGATCCGCCTCGCGCTGCCGATCCTGGCCATGGCCGCGACCGGTGCCGCCTGCGGGGCGCTGTGGCTGCGCTACCGCGCGCCCGAGCGCGACCGCAACGCGCTGGGGTGGCTCGGCCACCCCATCCCGGCGCTCGGGCTCCGTGCGGGGCTGCTCGTCGCCGCGGCGGCGGGGCAACGCTGGCTTCCGGTCGGTGCATGGTTCGCCACGCTTCTCGTGCTTGACGCGATCGCGCTCGTCTGGCTCCGGCTGATGCTCCAGCTCGGGTTGCGCGAGGAGGCGGCGGAGCGGCCGATCGGACCCGACGTCACGTGTCCGAACTGCGGTCAGCCCACTCCGCAGCACACGTTCTGCGCCGAGTGCGGTGTCGCGCTGCGGGCCCTGCCGAAGAAACGCGGAGCGCCGGTCGGTCACCCGGCGCAGACGCGGCTGGTGAGGCGCAGCCGGGTGCTCGGCTTCGCCGCGTTCCTCGGAATTCTCGCCGTGGCGGCGGTTGTCATCGGTGCCGTCGCGCCCGCGGGACCGAAAGCCCGGTGCACGCCGAACCAGCAGTGTGGGGCCCCGCCCCAGCTCGCCCGGCCGCTCCTCAATCAGCGTGTCTGGCGCAGCGCCGCGTACGGGTTCACGCTCGAGTACGCGCCGTCGCAGTGGCACGTCTCCGACCAGGGGGCGACCGGCGTGGAGCTGACGAGCGACGTCGCGCCGGTCGATCTGGTGATCAGGGGGTCGGCTCCCCGAACGCCCGACGCGCTCGTGCAGGGCGCACTCTCGGACCTGCGCGGGAACGTGCTCGGACTGGCGAGTGACCCGTCCCCGGCGAACGCGATCCTCGGTCCGGCCGTCGGCTATCGGTACGGCGCCGGCGGCGCGTACGTGGGAGCGATCGACAGCCCGCAGGGGGTGCAGGATCAGGCGCTCGTCACGGTGACGGCTGCAAGCTCCCCCCGGGTCGCCATCGTCGTCACGACGCTCACGACCGAGACGCACGCGTCGCTGCGCCGCCAGATCTACGGCCTCGCCGATTCGGTCATCAACACCATCACCTGGCCGGGTGAAACGTGAGCCGTCACGGTTCGGGCACCACCGTCGCCCTCGCGGTTGCCGTCGTGGTCCTCGCCGCCGCCGGATTCGCCATGGTCCGAGGTAGCGGCGGCCGGCCGGTGACTCCCGCCTCCGCGTCCCGCACGCTCGGAGCCACCGATGCGGCGAAACAGATCGGCGTCTCGCTCGTCCTCCGGGTTCCCCGACGGGCCGCGCTCAGCCGACTACCTGCGAGCGATCGAGAACCCTCGATCGAAGGCCTACGGCGAGACGCTGACACCGGCGCAGTTCGGCGCGCGCTTCGGGCTTCCGGAGGCTCGCTTGGGCGCGTTGCGGCGCGAGCTCGGTGTCCACCGGCTCACGATCACCCGCGTGTTCCCGCAGCGCACCTCGATGCGGATCCGGGCCTCGGTCGGGGCGCTCGAGTCGTTGTTCGGTATCCGTCTCGTCGACCACATCGACCCGCACGGCGCGCGCTACTTCGCGCCGGCGACCCCACCCCGCATCCCCACGTGGCTTGCCGGCGCGGTGCAGGGCGTGACCGGGCTGGATACGCAGCCGGTGATGCGTGCCGCTGACGTGCCCGCGGGCGGCCTCGATCCATCGACGCTCGCCCGGGCCTACGACATCGCGCCACTGCGCGCCCACGGGATCGACGGGGCCGGGCAGACGATCGCGGTGATCTCGTTCGACAACTTCGAGAACGCCGACCTGTCGAGCTTCGAGCACCGCTATGGGATCACCGGCCCAGCCGTGCAGCACGTGCAGGTTCACGGCGGCACGCTTCCCGGATCAGGGCAGCAGGAGGTCGACCTCGACCTCGACACGATCCGCTCGATCGCTCCCGGCGCCCGAGTCCTCGACTACGAGGCGCCGCAGGGCGCGACGACCGACGCCGACGTGATCAACCAGATCGTCGCCGACCATCAGGCGCGCGTGATCAGCAGCTCGTGGGGCCGGTGCGATCTGCACGTCTCCGGCGCCGAACGGGCGGCGGACGAGAACGCCCTCGCCGCGGCCCGGGCGGCGGGGATCACCGTGTTCGCCGCGAGCGGTGACAACGGCGCCTATGACTGTCAGGCCGAGGACCTCTCCGACCACCGCCTGTCGGTCGATTGGCCGGCGGCCAGCGCCAACGTCATCGCGGTCGGCGGCACCCGGCTCGCCGTTCGCCAGAACGGCAGCTACCTCGCGGAGTACGGATGGGAGGACTCGCTCCAGGGAGGCGGCAGCGGTGGCGGGTTGGCCTCGGCGACGCAGCGCCCGGCGTGGCAGACCGGCCCCGGCGTGCAGAACGCGTATTCCAACGGCATGCGTCAGCTACCGGACGTCGCCGGGCCCGCTGACCCGGACAGTGGGATGGTCGTCGTCTCTCAAGGCGCCACCCATCAGGTCGGAGGGACGAGTGCGGCGGCGCCGTTCTGGGCGGCGTCGACGCTCCTGCTGCGCCAGTACGCGCAGCGCCACGGCGGTCGGGATCTCGGGTTCATCGGGCCGGCGCTGTACCGGATCGCGGCGAACCCGCGCACCGCGGGCGCGTTCCATCGCGCCGTCCGCGGCGGCAACCGGCGCTACAGCGTCACGACCGGCTGGAACTACGTCGATGGTCTCGGGTCACCGGACGTCGCGCGGCTCGCCCGGGCGCTGGCGCCGAGCACGCCGGGGCAGTAGCCCCGCGCGGCGGGGCAGTGGCCCCGCGCGGCGGCCCGACGTCACCCAGCGCCGAGGTCGACCGAAGCAAGGCGCTCGTAGCACGCCCCGGAGCGGCTGAGCCGTGAGCGGAACAGGGTCACGCGCGAGCCGGCAAACGGTTCGGCCGCCGGCACCGTGAGCTCCCGCGGCCGGATCCGGGCGCCGCGCGCGACGCGCGCCACCGTGACGTGGGCGAGGAACGGCCGAGACTCAGGCAGGTACCAGCCTCCGGTCTCGAGCGCCCGCGATAGCGCTCCCTGTACGTCCGCGAGCCGCCCGGCCTCGTCAGCCACCTCGAGCGCCAGGACACGCGGCCGGCGCGGCGGCAGCCACACGGCCCGGTCGACCGCCAGGAACGCCGGCGGGAGCGTCGCGGCGACGTCGCAGGCGGCGATGATGTCGCCGAGCTCGTGCGCGGTGCGCCAACCGAGGAAGCACAAGGTGACGTGCAGTGACACCGGCGGGACCGCGCGTAGGCCGGGTTCACCCTCGAGGATCTCGTCGCGCCAGCGGACGCACGTGGTCACGACCGGCTTCGGCAACTCGAGCGCGACGAACAGCCGGACACGCTCGTCGGGCGCGGCGCTCACGGCCGTGCCGCGGACTCGACCTCCCCGGGCACGCGCACGGCGTCCGTCTCGCCCGTGAGGAGCCGGCGCAGCAGGTGCATCGTCACCGTCGTCGAGCGATCTCGGATGTCGGCCCGGTTACCCGGCAGCAGCACACGACGGGTCAGCCGGCCGCCGTCGCGGGCCGCGACGCAGAAGCAGACGGTGCCGACCGGTTTCTCCTCGGTCCCGCCGCCGGGCCCCGCGATCCCCGTGATGCCGATCCCGACGTCGGCGTCGAAGCGGGCGATCGCACCATCCCCGAGCGCCTCCGCGACCTCGGTCGACACCGCGCCGACCCGCTCGATGAGCGCCGGGTCGACCCCGACGAGTTGCGCCTTGGCCTCGTTCGAGTAAGCCACGACGGCGCCCCTGACGTACTCCGACGATCCCGCCCGGTCGGTGAGACGTGCCGCCATCAGCCCACCGGTGCACGATTCGGCGACGGCGACGGTCCGGCCGCTCTCCCGCAAGAGCGACGCCACCTGCTCGTCGATCGTCGTGCCGTCGCGTGAGAACAGGGTGTCGGCGTGGCGCTCGGAGATGAAGGCGATGAGGCCGTCGTACGCCCCCTGGGCCGACGGCTCGTAGCGGGTGGCGATCTCGATCTCGCCCCGGCGCAGGCAGGTCGTGATCTCAAGCGGACTCAGATCGAGTCCCTCTGCCTCCGCCGCCCGGAGCGTGTTCGCGATCTCGGACTCGGGGATGCCGAACAGGCGCACGACCCCGTTGCGGTACGTCGTCGCGCCATGGATCGCCGCGCGGAAGGCGTCGGTGGCGATCGCCGTCTCCCACATCGGCTGAAGCTCGCGCGGCGGGCCGGGGAGCACGACGACGGTCGGTCCCTCCCGACCCTCGGCCGGCGGCACGACGAGGCCGGGCGCGGTGCCGACCGGGTCGAGCGCAGTGGCGCCCGCCGGGATCACCGCCTGCTTGCGATTCGACTCCCGGATGGCCTCGGCGTCGAGACCCGGCCAGCGCTCCATCATCGGGCGCAGGATCTCGGCGATGAGCTCCTCGAGCCGCCCGTCGAGCACCATCTCGCGCCCGCAGAACCGCCCGACGACCTCCGCCGTCAGATCGTCGGCCGTGGGTCCGAGGCCGCCGCTCGTGATGATCACCGCCATCCCCTGCCGGGCCATGTACTGAAGCGACGCGAGTAGATCGTCCGGCCGGTCGCCGACGATCTCGATCATGGCCGCATCGACTCCGATCTCCCGCAGCCGCTCGGACAGCCAGGGGCCGTTGCGGTCGGAGATGATCCCGGTGAGCACCTCGGTGCCGGTGACGAGGATCCCGGCTCGTGCGGGTGGTGGCTGATGGCTGTGGACGCTCATATGGACGCTCATGCGCAGCGAGGCTGTTGGGATACCGGAAGCGATTTGCTGCCCGACGGCATGAGCATGAATCCAATCGAACTCGAGGACGGCGTCACCTTGACGGGCTTGCCGTTGACCTTCATCTGCACGGACGCGTTGCCGAGCGTGAGGAGCAGCTTCGATGAGGTCTCCGTCGGGACCTTCTGTCCGCTGGCGTAGATCTGGCCCGGGATCAGCTTCTTGCCTGTGCCGTCCACGAGGCAGACGTAGACGCTGCCCGTCGGCACGAGCTCGAGCTTGACCGTGGTCGGCTTCGCGGGCGCCCGGTGGCGGCGCTGGTGCTTGGTCTTCTGGGTCGTCGTCCCGGCATGGGCACCGGTCGAGGTCGTCGCCGCGTTCTTGTTTCCCGACGTCCCGAGCAGGTAGAGCACGACAACAACCGCGACGAGGACGACGCCGATGATCGCCCACGGCGGCAGCAGCGGGCCGCGAGCGGCGCGCTCGCGCTCGTGCGTGAGCGCCGAGATCGGGCGCATCTCGTGGTCGGAAGGTCGCTCGTACCGCCGTTTGTACTCATCGATGAGCAGGCGGCTGTCGAGCCCGAGAAAGTCCCCGTACGTGCGCAGGAAGCTCTTGACGTAGATCGGTCCGGGGAGCAGATCCCATTCCTCGTTCTCGATCGCGCGCAGGTACTTGGCGCGAATCTTGGTGCGCGTCTCGACCTCGGTGATGTCGATCCGCGCGCGCATCCGCGCCTCCCGCAAAGTGGAGCCGATATCCGCCATCTGTCTCGAAGGGTATCGGCGGTTCCGCGGCGCAAACGTCCTGCAAACGCACTGGCAACGATCGCGGCGCGTGGGAGCGCTCCGCCGGGGCGCACCGCCGCCCTGCCGGGTGGCCGATCCTGCCCGCCGTCACCCCTGCGCTTCGGCATCGTCGGCCGACGGCGGCTCGACGCCGCCGGGACTCGGCACCGCGCTGCCCCCGTCCGCCTCGGCGAGGTGCATGAGGATCCGCGGCACGTCGGCCTCGGTGATGAGCACCTGGCGCGGCTTCGACCCCTCGTAGCCGGAGATGATGCTCCGGCGCTCGAGCATGTCAATCAGACGCCCGGCGCGGGTGTAGCCGAGCCGCAGGCGACGCTGAAGCATTGACGTGGACGCAGTCCCCATCTGCGCCACCAGCGAGATCGCCTCTTCCAGGAGCGGGTCCTCGTCGGGATGGAACTCGGGGTCTTCGGACGACGCTCCGGCATCATCGCTCGCCACCTCCTCAAGCAGCTCTTCTTGGAACTCGGGTTCCCCCTGCCGGCGCCACGCGTCGGTCAGCTGGAGGATCTGCTCCTCATCGATATAGGCCCCCTGGATCCGCTGGACCTTGCTCGAGCCGACGGGCGAGAACAGCATGTCGCCCTGACCGAGCAGCGATTCGGCGCCGTTCTGGTCGAGGATCACGCGGGAGTCGGTCTGAGAGGACACCGCAAACGCGATCCGGGACGGGACGTTCGCCTTGATCATGCCGGTGATCACGTCGACCCGCGGCGACTGGGTCGCGAGCACGAGATGGATGCCGACCGCACGCGCCTTCTGCGCCAGCCGGATGATCGAATCCTCGACGTCGGCGGGCGCGACCATCATCAGGTCGGCGAGCTCGTCGATCACGCACAGGATGTACGGCAGCGGCGGCTCGCTCCGCTTCTCACGCGCGCGGTTGAGTTCCGGGAGACTGCGCGTGCGGGCGAGCGACATCGTGCCGTATCGCTGCTCCATCTCCTTGACGAGGTTCTGGAGCGCGTTCGCCGCCATCCTCGGGCTTGTGATCACGGGTGTGAGCAGATGCGGGATGCCCTCGTAGTGGTTGAGCTCGACCTGCTTGGGGTCGACGAGCACGACCCGGACCTCGTGCGGGTCGGCGCGGAGCAGGATGCTCGAGAGCATTGCGTTGACGCATGCCGACTTGCCGGCGCCGGTCGTGCCGGCGACGAGCAGGTGCGGCATCTTCGCCAGGTCGGCGCCGATCGCGCGCCCGGCGATGTCCTTGCCGAGCCACACCGTGAGCGGCGACCAGTCGGCGGGCGGAGGCTGGAAGACGTCGCCGAGGTGCACGATCCGCCGACGGGCATTCGGGACCTCGACGCCGACCGCCTGCTTGCCGGGGATCGGCGCGAGGATCCGGATGTCGGTGGCGGCGAGCGCATACGCGAGGTCGTCCTTCAGCTGCGCGACCTTGCCGACCTTGATCCCGGGCGCAAGCCGCAGCTCGTAGCGCGTGATGTGCGGGCCAGTGACGCGGCCGATCACCTTCGCCTCGATCCCGAAGTGGCCGAGGGTCTCGGTCAGCGTCCTCGCAACCTGTTCCTGGCCGGCGGTGTCCGGCTTGGCGGCCTCGCCCGTCGAGCGGGTGAGGAAGCGGGCCGGGGGGACGTGCCAGACGAAGTCAGGGTCATCGGTGACCGACGCGCGGTAGCGGCCCTGCGGGGTGAGGTCCTCCGGGTCGACACTGATCTTGGTGTTCGCCTCGTGCGCATCGGCGGACTCGTCGAGCGGTTCATCCGGTCGCTCATCCGGCGCGACCGGATCCTCGCCGGCGTCATCCCCGATCGGAGGCGCCTCGACGTGGGTCGCGCGGACGATCAGCTCGGCCGTGTCCGGCTCGGGCGGAAGCAGGGGCCCGGGCTCGTACTCGAGCTCCTCGGGTGCCTCTTCGTCGTCCTGCGCGGCTCGGGCGGCGGCGGTGGCCGGGCGGATCGCGGTCCCGCGTGACGCCGGCCGCACGGGCTTCCGCGGCCCGCTCCGCTTCAGCGCCCGGCTCGTGTCGATCACGTGGGCGCCGGTGATGCGAATGAACGAGGCGAGCGTCGCGCCGCTGACGAGGATGAGTCCGGCGACGAACAGGAACGCGGCGAGAATGTGCGCCCCGACGCTCGAGAACAGGTGGTCGATGGCCCAGAACTCGGCCTGGCCGATGATCCCGCCGCGGGTCTCGAACTGCGCGGCGGTCCAGTAGTGGGCCTTCGGCACCGGACCCGGGCCGATTCCGGCGGTTCCCGCGGCGAGCGCGAGCGTGATCGCCGCGATCAGGCAGATGACGCCGGTCCGCATCGGCCGCACGGGCGGTCGCAGCTCCCGCATCAGCACGAGCGCGCCGGCGGCCACGAGGCTGGCCGGCAGCGCGTAGCCGAGCGCGCCGAACACGAACTGCGTGGCGTGCGTGAACCCGTTGCCGAGCGCCCCGCCCGCCCAGTGGAAGTACATGACCCCGGCGAGGAAGATGCCGATCGCGATCAGCGCGAGCGCGAGGATGTCGACGTGATGCGGCTCCAGCTCCGGGCCGTGGGTGAGCACGCCCAGCGACGGCCGGCTCCCGAACGCCGAGCGGGTGGCGCGCTTGGGCGGCGCCGTCTTGCGACCCTTGGCGGCGGGCTTCTTCGATTTACGGCGGCTGGCGGTGGCGGGCATAACGTCCGAAGTCCTCGCTTCGACGCGGCGCCGGCGGATCCTCCCGCCTCGGCATGATTCGGCGTCGGCGGATCCCCCCGCTCGGGCACGAATCGGCGCCGCCGTGATCCTCCCGCCTCGGACATCAATCGGCGCCGGCGTGATCCCTGGGGCATGAATCGCGATTCACCGGCCGTTTTCGGGGGGTGAACTGCGATTCATCGGCCGACGGGCGGCGTGGGATGCGATTCCTCGCCCGGCAGGCGGCGGTGAGATGCGAGAGTTCACGAAACGACCGAACAGTTCGACATCTACGCCCCGGACGGGGCGCATCTCGGCGTCAAGGACCGGGACGCGGTGCATCGTGACGGCGACTGGCATCGCAGCGTCCACATCTGGATCGTGCGGCGCCGCGAACGGGCGCTGCTCATCCAGCAGCGCGCGCCGAGCAAGGACACGTGGCCGGGCTACTGGGACGCGAGCGTCGGCGGGCACCTGAGCGCCGGGGAGAGCTATGAGGACGCGTACCGCGAGATCGAGGAGGAGCTGGGCGTCAGGGTCGACACGGCCGCGCTCGTCCCGCTCGGCGTGCTCGCGGTCGAGCTGACGCCCCCGGAGCAGCCCGGAATCACCGATCGCGAGCTCTGCTTCGTGGCCCTGGCGCCGGATGATCGCCCGCTCGATGCCTTTGCCGCGTTCGACCGCAGCGAGCTGACCGCGCTTGCGTCGCTGCCGATCGCCGGGCTGAGGGCGCTCATCGATGGACGGCCGGCGGCCGCCCGGCGGTTCGACGGAAACCGGATCAGCCCGATCACGATCACCCCGGACGAGCTCATCCCCCAGCCCTACCTCCCGCAGCTCGCCGACCGCGCCGATCAGCTCCTCACCGACGCCGGTCAGCTCGTCACGGACGCCGAAGAGCCCCCGAAGACGGCGATGAAGGCTCCGTAAAGATCCCGCTTGGGCGCCGAAACGGCGCGTACCATCCTCAGGCACATCATGGCGGTTGAGTTCGAACGTCCCCCCCGCGTCCTCGTCGTCGAGGACGACGACGCGATCGCGCAGGTCCTCCAGCGGAGCCTCCGGATGGAGGGCTACGACGTGAAGATCGCGGGCGATGGGATCAGCGCGCTCGACCTCAGCCACGCGTTCCTGCCCGACCTCGTCATTCTCGATCTCGGCCTGCCGGGAATGGACGGGATCGAGGTGGCGAGGACGCTGCGGGAGTCCGATGACGTCCCGATCCTCGTGCTGACGGCGCGGGACGCGGTCGAGTCACGCGTCGAGGGCCTCGACAGCGGCGCGGACGACTACCTGATCAAGCCATTCGAGCGCCAGGAGCTGCTCGCGCGGCTGCGGGCGCTGCTCCGGCGGCGGCCCCCGCGCGGACAGGCGACGCTGGCGGTCGGTGACCTCACGCTCAATCCGGACACGCACGAGGTGCTCCGCGGCGACCGGCCCGTCGACCTCACCCAGCGGGAGTTCGAGCTGCTGGAGTACCTGATGCGCAACGAGCGGATCGTCGTCTCCCGGCAGCGATTGCTCGATGAGGTGTGGGGATATGACCCGTTCTCGATGACGAACACGATCGAGGTGTTCGTGTCCAACCTACGAAGGAAGCTGGAAGCGGGTGGCGAGCCTCGGCTCCTACATACGATCCGCGGCGCGGGCTACGTTCTCCGCGTATAGGTCGGTCCCGATCCGCTGGCGTCTCGCCGGCGGCTCGGCGGCACTGACCCTCGTGATCCTGGCGGGCTTCGCCGCCATCGTCGGGGTGCTCACGACCCGGCAGGTCCGGGGTCAGTTCAACGACGAGGTCACGGCCGCCGCTGACCAGCTCAAGGCGGGCCTCAACCACAAGGTCGGGTTCGTCGGCCTGAAGCCGAACTGCGAGCACACCAAGGTCAGCCTCGGGAGCTTCGCCAGTGCCGAGCACGCACAGATCCGGATCTTCGACCAGGGTGAGGTCCTGTGTACGCAGGACCAGGTGCGGATCAAGGGCGCGAAGACGCCGCCGGCCACGAACCTGCTGATCAACGCGCCGAAGAAGACCGACGGTGAGTACACCGAAAACGGTTATCTCGTCGCCGTGCGACCGATGGCGGCGAAGCCGGAGGGCGACCTGACGCTGGTCTACGCCAGACCGATCTCCGACGTCGAGCACACGCTCTCCCGCGTTCGCTTCTTCCTGCTGCTCGGGGTCCTCGGCGGGACAGTGCTGGCGCTGCTCGCCGGCCTCGCGACCGCGCAGCGGGCGGTCCGCCCGATCGTCGAGCTGTCGGAGGCCGCCCGGGAGATCGAGCGAACCCGTGACCCGCGCCGCCGCGTCCCGCACCCCGAGGCCGATGACGAGGTGGCGGAGCTTGCCCGCACCCTCGAGGGAATGCTGGGCGCGCTCGATGCCGAGCGTGCGAACACCGAGTCAATGCTCGACCGCCAGCGGGAGTTCGTCGCCGACGCCTCACATGAGCTGCGCACACCGCTCACAAGCGTGCTCGCCAACCTGGAGCTGCTCGCCGAGGAGCTCGACGGCGAGCAGGCCGACACGGCCCAGGCGGCACTGCGCTCGACGCGGCGGATGCGCCGCCTCGTCGGCGACCTGCTGCTGCTCGCGCGGGCCGACGCCAAGCGCGATCAGCCGCGTCGCTCGACCGATCTCGGCGATGTCCTGATGGAGGCGGCGGGCGAGCTCGGGCCGGTGGCCGAGGATCACACACTCACGATCCAGGCCGATTCCGCTGTCGTCTCCGGCGTCCGCGACGACCTACACCGTCTGGCCCTCAACCTGCTCGAGAACGCACTGCGCCACACGCCGCCCGGCACGCACGTGAGAGCCCGCACAGGCGTTGCCAACGGCTGCGCGACGATGATCGTCGAGGATGACGGACCCGGGATCCCGCCGGAACTGCGCGAGCGGATCTTCGAGCGGTTCGTCCGCGGCGGCGGCGACGGCGGCCGCGGCTCCGGGCTCGGCCTCGCGATCGTCCGCGCGGTGGCCGCCTCTCACGCCGGGACGGTGACGCTCGAGGAGCCGGACAGCTCGACGGGCACGCGGTTCGTGATCGAGTTGCCGCTTGAAACGACGAGCCCGGCGGTGGCGGCGGCCGGCGAGCCTCAGACCTCGACGACGACCGGCAGCACCATCGGGCGGCGCCGCAGCCGGTCGTAGACGAACGCGGCGAGGTCGTCGTGCAGCTGCTGCTGGAGCAGGTCGATCTCCCGCACGCCGTCCGTGGCGGCATGCCCGAGGCTGCGCCCGACTTCGTCACGGATCTCCTCGACGAGCCCGTCGGCCTGCTCGATGAACGGCACGCCGCGAAAGATGACCTCGGTGTCGGCGACCGGCATCCCGGTCTGCTCGGATACGGTGGCGACGACGATGAAGATGCCGTCCGCCGACAGCATCCGCCGGTCGCGCAGGGCAACGTCGCTCGGATCGCCGATGTCGATGCCGTCGACGAAGATCATTCCGGATTGCTCGCGCTCGGCCCACCGCGCCCCCTGCTCGTCGATCTCAAGCGGCCGTCCGTTCTCGCCCCGGAACACACGCTCGGGATCGATGCCGACGGCGTCCGCGAGCTCGGCATGGAGGTGGATCCGCTTGTGATCGCCGTGGATCGGGAGCACATAACGGGGCTTGACGAGGTTGAGCATCAGCTTGAGCTCCTCGACGTAGCCGTGGCCGGAGGCATGGATCGGCGCGTCACGGGGCGTGATCACCCGGCAGCCGATGTGGTAAAGGCGGTCGATCGTCTCGTTGACGGCGCGCTCGTTGCCGGGGATCGGGGTCGCCGAGAAGACGACCGTGTCACCGGCGTGAAGCTTGATCATCCGGTGGTCGTTGTGCGCCATGCGGCGCAGCGCTGACAGCGGCTCGCCCTGGGAGCCAGTCGAGACCACGACGACCTTGTGGTCCGGCCAGTCCTCGACTTCCTGGGGCTGGATGAGGATGCCCTCGGGGACCTCGATGTGCCCGAGCGAGCGGCCGATGTTGACGTTCTTGCGCATCGAGCGCCCGACGAGCGACACCTTGCGTCCGAGCGCTGCGGCGGCGTCGATCACCTGCTGCACACGGTGGATGTTCGACGCGAAGCTTGTCACGACGATCCGGCCTTCGGCACGGGAGAACACTTCCTCCAGATGCGGGCCGACGCCGCGCTCTGACGGGGAGAACCCGGGTCGATCGGCGTTCGTGGAGTCGCCGCACAGGAGCAGCAGGCCCTCGCGCCCGAGCTCGGCGAGCCGCGAGACATCGGCCGGCGGGCCGTCGACCGGAGTCTGGTCGAACTTGTAGTCGCCGGTGACGAGCACGGTTCCCAGCTCGGTGGTGAGCGCGACGGCCATCGCGTCCGGGATCGAGTGGGTCATGTGGATGAGCTCGATCGTGAATGGCCCGGCATCGATCTCATCGCCGGGGAGCACATCCTCCAGATCGCAGTCCCGGAGGTTGTGCTCGTCAAGCTTGGAGCGGGCCATCGCCACCGTCAGTCGCCCGCCGTAGACGACTGGCGCATCGACGCCCCCGAGCTCACGGAGGACCCACGGCAGCGCGCCGACGTGATCCTCGTGACCGTGCGTGATGACGATCGCCTCGATGTCCTCGGCCCGCTCGCGCAGATAGCTGAAGTCCGGCAGGACGAGATCGATGCCGAGCATGTCGGCCGTCGGGAATCGCAGGCCGGTGTCGACGACGACGATCCGGCCGTCGTACTCGACGACCGTCATGTTCTTTCCGATTTCCCCCAGCCCACCCAGCGGCAGGACGCGTACTGAACCGCTCACGCGCGGACGGTCTGCAGAAGTCCGTGCCGCTCGAGCATCGCGCGGATGGTCTCGATCTCGGCGTCGTCGAGCTCGACGTAGGGCAGTCGCGGGGAGCCGACCGGGATGCCGAGAAGATTGAGCGCCGCCTTCACCGTGCAGGCCCGGGGCGCGATCCCCATATCCCGGTAGGTGTCCCGCAGCCCGGCGTCGATCTCGCGCCGGCGATCGGGCTCGTCGACCATCCGTCGCATCTCATCGCCGAAGATGTGGCTGCCGGTGAGGATCCCACCCGACTCGCCCATCTCGAGCACGTCGACGAGCGTTTCGTCGTCGCCTGCGTAGATCTGGAGACCATCGATCTTGGCCAGGTTCGCCGGGTTCGCCTGCTTGACCCCGGTGACGTGCTCAAGCTGCGCGAGCTCGGCGAGCAGATCGTTCGGCATGTCCTCACCGGTGCGGACCGGGATGTTGTAGAGGAGGATCGGCAGGTTCGTGGCGCGGTCAACCTCGGCGTAATGGGCGAGCAGCCCGCGGCGGCCAGGACGGTTGTAATAAGGGTTGACCGACAGCAGTGCGTCGGGGCCAAGCTCGGTCGCCTTCTCGGTCAGGTGGACCGCATGGCGGGTGTCGTTGGAGCCGACTCCGGCGACGACCGAGCACCGGCCCTTCATCTCGGTGACGGCGAGTTCGATCACCCGCAGGTGCTCGTCGTCGTCAAGGGTCGCCGCCTCGCCGGTCGTGCCGCAGATGACGAGGCCATCTGAGCCATGCTCGATGAGGTGGTGCATCAGGCCCACCGCGGCCTCCTCATCGACACGGCCCTCAGCGGTGAACGGCGTGACCATTGCGGTCAGGATCGCGCCCAAGTTCACGTTCATTGCGTGTGATTATCGCAGGGTATGGGGCGAGCGGCTGCCGCCCGCAAAACGGACCTCCGGTTCACTCCCGGGCGCCCCACCGCAGGACCGACAGCGCGCCCAGCATGACGCCACGGTCCTCGTGTTCGGGGGCGGGCACGGCTGCGGCAACCGGGCGTGGCGGCTCGGCGACGACATGCGTCACGAGCGCTCCGGTCAGCTTCGAGACCCGCTCGGGGAGTCCCCCGTGCAGCCACTTGGAGAACTTCATGGGCAGCGTCGAGATGAGGATCTCGTCGTAGCGCTTCGGATCCCACGCCTCGCTGATCGCGATCACCGGGTCGGCATCCCGTACCTCGCCGGACACCTCCAGCCCGGCCTCGCGCAGCTGGTCAAGGGCGTCCGCGAGTTGCGTGCGAGCCGCCTCCCGTCCACCGGCCGAGTGCGTCGCGGGGACCATGAGGGTGAACGTCGTCGGTTCGCGCGCTGCGCGGGAGCGCAGCTCCCCCAGCAGCTCCGGCGAGGTCGCGGTGACGTTCGCGACGACGAGCACACTCTTGGTGAAGGGCATTCGGCACCTCCTGGACGCGGGGCTGTGAGCGTTCACAACATACCCCTGAGGGTCCCCGGAAAAAATGGAGACTGCGTTAGCGCTCCGCGGCGCCGAGCCCTTGCGCCGTGGGCTCGCGGTCGTTGATGGCGGATTGTGTGCGCCTTCTCATCAGGTGCCCGCCGGCATGCGGCTCAAGCTCTGCGGGTAGGCGGCAGCGTCATCGCGCGGTGAGGCTCTGCAGGTAGGCGGCAGCGTCATCGAGCCGGTCATCGCCCCAGAAGAGCTCATCGCCGACGGCGAGCGTCGGCACGCCGAACACGCCTCGCTCGTGGGCCGCATCGGTGGCGGCGCGCAGTATGTCCTTGATCTGCCGATCACCGACCGCTCGCTGCGCCTGCACCGGGTCGAGCCCGGCGCGCTCGGCCACGGCCAACACATGCGCGGGAACGCTGAGATCGTGGCCGAGCTGAAATGCCGCGCGGAACGCCTCGGAGGTGAACTCGTGGCCCCGGCCGGCGGCGAACGCGTAGGTCGCGGCGCGCATCGCCGTGAGATAGTCGCTCGGCCACGGATCGGGCCAGTGGATCGGCGGCAAGCCGTAGCCGCGCGCCCGCCGCTCGATCTCGGCCATGCCGGCCTGTCGGCGGCGGTAGTCACCGAGCGCCCAGGAGCTGCGGCCGGTGAGCTTGAACAGGCCGCCGAGGAGGACCGGCTGCCACACGACCGGCCCTGGGATGAGCACCGCCAGCCGCTCGGCGGCCAGATACGCATACGGCGAGCCCACGTCGAAGTAGAAGGTCACGTCGGTCACGAGCGGCTGCGCCCTCCCTCGGTCATGAGCAGCTGGACCGCCCGTCGGTCATGAGAAGCGGACATCGCCGTTCGCTAAACTGAACACTTCGTTTCTTATGGTAGACGATCCGACGGTCAGCGTTCAGCAGGTCCTCGCAGCGAACCTCAGGCGGCTGCGGATCGCTCGCCACCTCTCGCTGTCCGAGCTCGCCCGGGCGACCCAGATGAGCAAGGCGACGCTGTCCGGCGTCGAGAGCGGCCGCTCGAACCCGACGGTCGAGACGCTCGCGGCCCTCGCCGGCGCGCTGCGCGTGTCGGTCACCGAGTTGCTCGAGGAGTCCGGCCTGCACGATGTCACGGTTGTCCGCGCCGCCGTGGCCGCCGTCTCCGACCCGGCGCCGTCTGGGATCCGCCGGCGCGCGCTCGCCGCGTTCGCCCCCACCGGCGCGCTCGCGCTCGCCGAACTCTCGCTCGACCGCGGCGTGACCCACGAGGGGGCGCCCGAGGCGAGCGGCACACGCGCCCATGTCTACGTCGTCGAGGGCCGCGTCCTCGGCGGGCCGGTCGAGCGCGTGACCGAGCTCACCCCGGGCGACTACGCGTCGTTTCCGATCGACGTCCCGTATCTCTTCGAGACCGCTCGCGACGCGGCCCGCCTCCTGCTGGTCACGACCGTCGGCCGATGATCGTCATCCGCGCGCTCGGCACGGCGTCGGCAGCGGGCTGACCCGCGCAGGGTGCGCTCGAGGTCGTCATCGAGCTCGATGCGCCTCGACAGAATCTGGACGCGGGTTAGACGTATTCTTCTACAATGTGTTGAAGCCCGATGCCGCCTCGCGACGACCGACCACCTAGCCGCGCTCGCACGACGAGAACCGTGCGGCTGGGCCGGGTGGCAGTCGGGGGCGCCGCGCGATGGGTCGGCGATCGCCTTGACGCGCGCGGGAGCGACGAGGACCGTCGCTGGCGCCGGGGCGAGCGGATCGTCGCCACGGTCGACGCCCTCGTCGACCAGCTCGCGCACTTGCGGGGCGCCGCAATGAAGGCCGGGCAGGTCCTGTCGACGATCGAGATGCCCGGCCTCGACGCCGATCAGGCAGCCTACGTTCAGGAGCGACTCGCATCGCTCCGGGACAGCGTGCCGGCCGTGAACTGGAAGCAGATGCGGGGTGTGCTCGCCGCCGAATGGGGTGAGGACCCCGACCGCAGGCTTGCCCGGATCGACCCCGCACCGGCGGCCGCCGCGAGCATCGGACAGGTGTACCGGGGCGTGACCCACGAGGGCCGCGAGGTCGCGGTCAAGGTCCAGTATCCGGGGATCGCGGACTCGATCGAAGCCGACATGCGCAATCTGAGCTTCCTCTCGCCGGTGTTGCGCCAGCTGATGCCGGGACTCGACGTCAAGGATGTGCTCGCCGAGCTGCGCGAGCGCATCGTCGAGGAATGCGATTACGAGCTCGAGGCGAGCAACCACCGACGGGTGGCCCGGTTCTGGCGGGCCCATCCGTTCGTGGTCGTTCCGGCGGTCCACACGGAGCTGAGCTACCGGCGCGTGCTCGTGACAGACTGGGTCGACGGGATTGACTTCGACGACGTGGGCCGCCAGCCGGACGCCGTGCGCGATCGGTACGTCGAGATCATCTTTCGCTTCTTCTACGGCACCGCTCTCGAGCTCGGTCTCGCGCTCGGAGACCCCCATCCCGGGAACTACCTGCTCGCACCCGACGGGCGTGTCGCGTTCTTTGACTTCGGCATGCTGCGGCCGCTGCCCAGCGACTACGTGCGCCGCGAGGGCGCGATCTCGCGGGCGATTCGTGACCGCGACGCGGCCGCCGTCCTCGCCGGCCTGCACACGCTCGGCTATCTCCCGGGAGATCCCGACGAGTGGGACGGTGCCCTGCTGCTCGACTACATGCGCGCCGCCTCGTGGTGGCTCGAGGATGACGCGCCGCTGCGGCTCGGCCCCGAGGATGTCTGGCGCTCCGCCGAGCTGCTGCGCGAGGACGACGACGGGCGCCGCCACGTCGCCCAGCTGCGCAAGATGACGCTCCCTCGGGAGGCGCTGCTGCTCCGTCGCATGGACGGGCTTCTGTTCCAGACCGCCGCAGCGCTCCGCGCCGAGGCGCCGTGGGGCCGCCTGCTCCGCGACATCACAGGCGAGGGCGAGCCCACCGGAGAGCTCGGCGGCGAGCACGCGACATGGCTGGCGAAGCGCCGGCCGACGCCGCTCGCTGCGTAACGGCCGTCGGCCTACGTCTGTACGCCGACGGGGGGAGCGTCCTTCTCGCCCTTGCCGCGCACGCGCGGCCCGGTGTACGGCCCCGGCTTTGGGCGGGGCTTGCCGCCGGGGAAGGCGAGGCGGAGGATCGACCGTTGGACCATGCCGAGTTGCTGGTGGAACGGGCCCGAGTTGTACGGGAGGTCATAGCGCTCGCAGATCTCGCGGACCTTCGGCGCGATCTCCCCATAGCGCGTGCTCGGCATGTCCGGGTAGAGGTGGTGCTCGACCTGGTAGCCGAGGTTGCCGCTGATGACGTGGAACAGCGGTCCGCCGTCGATGTTCGCCGCGCCCGTGAGCTGGCGGACGTACCACCCGCCGCGTGTCTCGTCCTTGGTCTCCTCCTGGGTGAACGTGTACGTCTGGTCCGGGAAGTGACCGCAGAAGATGATCGCGTACGACCACACGTTGCGGATGAGGTTCGCGACGATGTTCGCCTGAACGGTCCGCTTGAACGGCTCGCGGAACGATTTGCGCTCGACGAGCTGGCGGATGATGTGGCCGCCTGTGGAACCCTGCTTGCGCGCGAGCTTGCGCGCCGCACGCCGGGCCTGGACTTTCGGGCTCTTGCTGCGCTTCTCGACCTCCTCACGCACGCCGAAGATCCCGAGCTCGATCAGCGTCATGACCACCCCGCTGATGAGCGGCCACGCGATGTAGTCCTTCTGGATCTGGAGCCGCGCCTTGCCGGCGATCCCTTTCAGATCCTCGAGCACTTCCTTGTGGCTTTTCTCGCCGGAGCGGACCGCCTCGAGGTCCATGTCGTGGAGCGCCACGCCCCACTCGAACAGCCAGGCGAGGATGATGTTGTAGATCGGCTGGAGCAGGTAGACCGGGTGCCATTTCTGGTTCGGGTCGATCCGCATGATCTCGTAGCCGAGATCCTTGTCCTTGCCGAGGATGTTCGTGTACGTGTGGTGGATGAAGTTGTGCGAGTGCCGCCAGGACTCGGCGGTCGAGGCCGTGTCCCAATCCCACGCGCGGGAGTTGATCACCGGGTCGTTCATCCAGTCCCACTGTCCGTGCAGGACGTTGTGACCGATCTCCATGTTCTCCAGGATCTTCGCCATTCCGAGCGTGCTCGCCCCGAGCAGCCAAGGGATCCGCCAGCGCGAAGCGATCAGCTCGGCGCGACCGATCAGCGCGAGCCGGCGCTGGAGCGCGATCATCGAGCGGATGTACTTCGCGTCACGTTCCCCGAGATCCGCCTTGACCTGATCGTGCAGCTCGTCGAATTCGCGCCCAATCGCCTCGATCTGCTCCGGGGTCAGCCGGTGCAGCGGATTCTCGTCCGCGTCGATCGCGACGTGGCCGTTCGTGCGGTTCCCGTTGTCGGTTGCCGTTGCCATCTATGCCTCCCTTAGTCCCTGCTCGTTGGTCATCGCCACCGCTAGAGATCGATCTCGATCGGTCCCTCGGGTGCGCTGATGCACGTTCGGATCACTTCACCTTCCTCGCCGTATACCTGCCCGTTGCGGAGATCACGCACGCGGCCGGAGCGCAGCTCCCCGACGCAGGTGTGGCAGATCCCCTCGCGGCAGCCGTACGGCAGGTCGAGCCCGGCCTCCTCACCGGCGACGAGAATCGGCACGGTGCCGTCGGAGCTCGCCTGACAGTCGGACTGCAGGAACGTGATCGGCCCGCCCTCGCCCTCGGCTCCTTCCCCCAGTCCAAGCTTCGGCTGAAAGCGCTCCATGTGCAGCCGGTCGCAGTCGCCGTGGCGCTCCCAGTGCTCGGTGAACGCATCGAGCATCTCGGACGGGCCTGACAGGTACGTGTCGCGCTGCACCCAGTCGGGACACAGCCGATCGAGATCGCCCGGCGCCATCCGCCCCGCGTCGCGCGTGAGCTGCTCGTGCAGCCGGAAACCGTCGTGCTTCTTCGCGAGCGCGCGGAGCTCGCCCCCGAAGATGACGTCGTCGGTGTGCCGTGCGGAGTGCAGCGTGACGACGTCGCGCATCTCCTCGCTGTGGTCGAGGTGGCGGAGCATGCTCATGATCGGCGTGATGCCGCTGCCCGCGCTGATGAACAACAGCTTGTCGGGCCGCTCCTCGGGCAGGATGAAATCGCCCTCGACGCCACCGAGCGAGACGATCGTGCCCGGACGGCCACGGCGCACGAGATACGGCGACACCTTGCCCTCGTCGACGTTCTTGACGGTGATGCTGATGAGGCCGTCCTCCCGCCACGGGTCGGAGGTGAGCGAGTAGGCGCGCCAGTGCCGGACACCCTCGATGTCAAGCCCGATGCGCAGGTACTGGCCCGGTTTGTGGCCCGGCCACCGGTAACCGGGCTTGATCAGCACCGTCGCGGCGTCGGCGGTCTCGTGGTTGATCTCCTCGATTCGGCCACGCAGCTCCCGCGTCGACCAGAGCGGGTTGATCAGCTCGAGGTAATCGTCCGGCAACAGCGGCGAGGAGAGCGCCCCGAGCACGCGCAGCACACGCTTTTGAATCGGATGGACCGCTGGCGGAGCACCTTTCTCGGGCATCTACTCATAAGTAATATCCAGGCGGGTAGCTTCTCTAACACAGTGTCGGCGCATGCGGCAAAAGCGGTCCGGAAGGGTGGCACCCGAGGGGTGCCCCGAGCGGTCCGCGAGCGCCGCATCCTCGACGTCGCCGGGCACGTGTTCGCGCGGGGGGGCTTCCATGCCGGGTCGATGGACGAGATCGCGTCCCTGGCCGGCATCTCGAAGCCGATGCTGTACGCGTACTTCGAGTCCAAGGAGGGCCTGTTCGCCGCCTATGTCGAGCGGACGGGCGGTGAGCTCGTCGCCCGCCTGCAGTCCTCGGCGTCGGCGGATGATCCGCCGATAGCGCGGCTGCGGGCGAGGACGCGGGAGTTCCTGGCCTTCGTCGAGGAGCACCGGGACGGCTGGACGGTGCTGTTCGGAGAGCTCGCCTCGAGCCGGCCGGTGGCCGATCAGGTCGCCGCATTGCGCCGGGAGATCACCGACGCCGTTCAGCGGATGATCATCACCAGTGTCGGGGAGCTGCGAGGGACGGACTGCGAGGCGCTGGCCCACATGATCGTCGGAGCGGGCGAGTCATTGGCGAACTGGTGGCTGGACCGCCCCGGGGTCCGCCGTGACGAGGTGGCGGAGTGGTACGTCGAGGCGGTGCAGGCGAGTGTTGCCGCCGCGGTGCGCCGCAACGCGGTGGACCGCTCGTCGTAGCGAGCGGCCCACCGGTTGCGAGGAGGGAGGTACGGCTCAGGCCGCCGGGGAGGGGCTGGTGCCGCCGCTCGGGGCCGTCTTCTTCTGGCGCTTGAGCACCGAATCGGGATTGCGCAGCGCGCCCCCGATCGACAGGATCGCGAAGCCGAGGCCGGCGAGCAGTAGGGCGACGCCGACGACGATGCCGAACAGCGAGACCTGGTCCGCCATGTAGCTCGTGTTGAGCGCGGTGGCCAGCGCCGTCTCGTTGATCCAGACGTTGCGGGCCGGGTTGTCGACGGGCTGGCCGTTGCGCTTCAGCGCGGCGGCGTCGACGTTCGTGCCCTTGCCGTCGGCCGTGGCGTAGCGCGGCATCTCGGAGTACACCTTGCCGCCGGTCGCCTCGAGGGCGTGGATGTTCATGTACTGCGCGAAGCAGCGGGCCGACGATCCGCTGTCGACCGTCTTGTTGGCGACCGAGCAGGTCGGAATCGTGATCGTGGAGACGTTCAGCCCGGCCTTCTTCGCCTCGGCGGTGATCGCCGTCGGCGTCATGTCGGGCGAGCCGACGATCTTCTGTGCCGCGAGGTTGTCGGTGACGGTGCTCCGGCCTTGGAAGCCCATCACGACTGCGGCGAGACCAAATGCGACGAGAACAACGGCGGCCAGAATGCCACCGATCTCAAGTGCCTTGCGGGACATCAATCCTCCTCTGGGCCTGGGATCTCCAGGCGTGGGAACCAATGCCGTAAGTGTCGGAATCCGACCGCTTGCTCATATCCGACGACGACCGCGGACGTTTTGCGGATGAACCGCAACAAAAACCGCGCTTTGTGCGCTACAGCAGGAGCTACGCGGTGTCGTTGAGGAGATGCTCGAGTCCGACGACGGGCGACTCCGTGAGGCTGCCGACGCGTCGCACGGCGAGCAGCACGCCGGGCATGAACGATTCCCGATCGACCGAGTCGTGCCGGATCGTCAGCGTCTGGCCGACGTCGCCGAGGATCACCTCCTGATGGGCGACGAGACCGGGCAGGCGCACGGAATGGATCGGGACGTTGCCCCCCATCAGCTTGGCGGTGCGGGCCGCCGTGCCGCTCGGCCTGTCGAGCTTGCCGTCATGATGGAGCTCGATGATCTCGGCCTTCGCCATGTGACGCGCGGCCTGCGCCGCGAACTGCATCATCAGCACGGCGCCGATCGCGAAGTTCGGGGCGATGAAGATGTTGGCGCCGGTGCAGTCGCGGAGCTCTGCGATGTCGAAGCTCGTGGTGCCGATGACGACGTGGACCCCGGCGGCCGTCGCCTGCCGCGCGTGCGTCACCACAGTCGAGGGGATCGTGAAGTCGACGAGCACGTCGGCGGCCCCGAGCACATCGGCGACGCTCGTGCCGAGCGTCGGATCGGCGCGCCCGGTGAGCTCCATGTCAGGCGCGCCCTCGACGGCGCGGCAGACGGTCGCCCCCATCCGCCCGGCCGCCCCGGCCACCGCGACTGCGATCAACCGAGCACCTCGTGCGCATCGAGCGCGTCGACGGCGTGGTCGAACCGCTCCTGCGCCGGTCCGATGCCGGCGACGGAGAGCCGCTCGGGTGCCCACAGCTCGCGGACGAGCGCCTCCAGATCGGCGACGGTCACGGACTCGATCCGTCCAACGACCTCGTCGAGCGAGAGCAGCGGCATGCCGGCGAGGATCTCTGAGCCGAGCCGATTCATCCGCGCGCCCGTCGATTCGAGCGCCAGCACGACGCGGCCCTTGAGGTTCTCCTTCGCGCGCGCGAGTTCCTCCTCGGTCGCCGGGCACTCGTGAAGACGACGCAGCTCCGTCCCGATCACGCCGAGCGCGTCGGCGAGGTTGTCGGTACGCGTGCCCACGTACAGCCCAACCTGTCCCGTGTCCTGGTAGGCGCTCGTGAAGGAGTAGACGGCGTAGGCGAGGCCGCGCCGCTCCCGTACCTCCTGAAACAGGCGCGAGGACGAGGTCCCGCCGAAGATCGTGTCCAGCACGCGCAGCGCGTAGCGCCGGTCGTCGTGCCGGGACAGCGACGGACCACCGAGGCATACGTGGTACTGCTCGGTGTCCTTGCGCTCGAAGCGCCGCTGACGCGGCAGGTCGGTCGGCGCCGGATCCGGCCGGCCGCTCGCACCCGCGCCGTCCGCCGGGACAACCCCCCTCACGAGCGAGACGAACGCGTCGTGCTCAACGGCGCCGGCGGCGGCGATGACGATGTTCGTCGGCACGTAGCGAGCCTGATGAAAGCGCGCGATCTCCGGGATCGGCGTGTCCGCGATCACCGGCGCGCGGCCGATGATCGCGCGGCCGAGGGGATGCGAGCCGAACACCGCTTCGCCGAGCAGATCGAAGACCTTCTCCTGAGGGTCGTCCTCGTACATCGCGATCTCCTCGAGGATCACGGCCCGCTCTGACTCGACGTCACCGAGTGCCGGACGAAACACCATGTCCGCCATGACGTCGATCGCCTCGGGAACGTGCTGGTCGATGACCCGTGCGTAGACGGACGTCGTCTCCTTGCCGGTGCCGGCATTGAGCTCGGCACCCATCCCGTCGAAGATCTGATCGATTTCGAGCGACTCGTACTTCTGCGAGCCCTTGAACAACAGATGCTCGAGCAGGTGTGAGAGACCGGCCTCCGACTCACGCTCGAAGCGTGAGCCGGTGCCGATCCAGAATCCGAGCGAGACGGACCGAACGGAGGGCATCGCCTCCGTGACGACCCGAACGCCCGACTCAAGCGTGGTCAGGCGGTGCTCCTGCCGCACGGACTGCTACGCCCGCGGACGATCGGGATCGCGATCGCGCACTCGGCCGCGCTCGCCGTCACGCGGACCGCGCTCGCTGTCACGTGGACCGCGATCGCGGTCACGGTCCCGGTCACGACGGCCGCCGCGGTCACGGTCGCGGCCATCACGGCCGCCACGCTCACGCCGCGGACCGCCATCGCCGCTGCCGACCGAGGCGAGCTCCTCCACGGTCTTGCCGGCGACCTCGGGGTCATCGGCAAGACGCAGGCCGATGCGGCCGCGCTCGCGGTCCACCTCGACGACGCGGACGTTCAGCTCGTCGCCCTTGTTGAGGACTTCCTCGACGGTCGCAATCCGGCGACCCGGAGCGACGTTCGAGATGTGCAGCAGGCCGTCGGTGCCCTTCGAGAGCTCGATGAACGCACCGAAGGTCGTCGTCTTGACGACCTTGCCGGCGAACTCGTCGCCGACCTCGACCTCCTTGGTCATCGACCGGATTCGATCGACGAGCGCGTCGCCCCGCTCGCCATCGGCGGCGTAGACGAGCACCTGACCCTCGTCGTTGACGTCGATCTGTGACTCGAACTCCTCCTGGAGCGAGCGGATCGTCTCGCCGCCCTTGCCGATCAGCAGACCGATCTTCTCCGGGTCGATCTGGATCGTCGAGATCCGCGGAGCGTGCTTGGACAGCTCGGTGCGCGGATGCTCGATGACCTTCGCCATCTCACCGAGGATGAACTCGCGGGCCACCTTCGCCTGCGTGAGCGCGTCACGCAGGATGTCGAACGTCACGCCCGTGATCTTGATGTCCATCTGCAGCGCGGTGATCCCGTCGCGCGTACCGGCGACCTTGAAGTCCATGTCGCCGAGGTGATCCTCGACGCCGGCGATGTCGGTGAGGACGATGTACTCGTCGCCCTCCTTGATCAGGCCCATGGCGATGCCGGCCACCGGCGCCTTGATCGGCACGCCCGCATCCATCAGCGAGAGCGTCGAGCCGCACACGCTCGCCATCGAGCTCGATCCGTTGGACTCGAGGATGTCCGACACGACGCGAATCGTGTACGGGAACTCCTCCTGGCCCGGAATCATCGGCACCAGCGCCCGCTCGGCGAGCGCGCCGTGGCCGATGTCCCGGCGCTTGGGTCCGCGCATGAAGCCCGCCTCTCCGACGCTGAACGGCGGGAAGTTGTAATGGTGGAAGTACCGCTTGGCGGTCTCCAGCCCGAGCGTGTCGAGACGCATCTCCTCCCGGGTCGTGCCGAGGGCGACGACGCTCAGGGCCTGCGTCTGGCCCCGCGTGAACAGGGCCGAGCCGTGGGCCCGGGGCGAGACGCCGACCTCGATCGAGATCGGGCGGATCTCCTCCGAGGAGCGACCATCCGGGCGACGCTTCTGCACGGCGATCCGCTCGCGGATCATCGTCTTCTCGAGCTTGTCGAAGGCGCGCTGGGCGTTGGTGCGGTACTCCGCGTAGGTGTCCGCCTCCGGATCGCCGGAGTACTGCTCGATGATCTGCTCCTCGACGGCCTTCGTCGCCGCCTGGCGCTCGAGCTTGTCCTCGACCTGGGTCGCGGCGTCGAGAGCGGCGCCGTGCGAGCCCTTGATCTGCTCGTAGAGCTCGGAATGGACCTCCGGGATCTCGACCGCGATCTTCTCCTTGCCGGCCTGCTCGGCGAGCTTGCGCTGCGCGTCGCAGAGCTTCTTGATCTCGGAGTGGGCGATGTCAAGCGCGTCGAGGATCTCCGCCTCGGGGATCTCCATGGCACCAGCCTCGACCATCAGGATCGCCTCGTCCGTCCCGGCGACGACGAGGTCGAGGTCGGTGTTCTCGGCGAGGTCCTCCTCATTGGGGTTGACGACGAAGTTGCCGTCGACCTTGCCGATGCGCACCGCCCCGACGGGCGTCGGGAACGGGATGTGGGAGACCATCAGGGCCGCAGACGCGCCGTTCATGGCGAGCATGTCGTACGGGTTGATGTGATCGACGGAGATCGGCAGCGCCACGAGCTGGGTCTCATAGCGCCAGCCCTTCGGGAACAGCGGCCGGATCGGCCGATCGATGAGGCGGGCGACGAGCGTCGCCTTCTCCCCCGCGCGTCCCTCACGCTTGAAGAATGACCCGGGGATCTTCCCGGCGGCGTACATCCGCTCCTCGACATCAACGGTGAGCGGGAGGAAGTCGACCTCGCGGAGGTTTCCCGCGGTCGCGGTACACAGGACCATCGTGTCGCCGGCTCGCACAACGACGGCGCCAGAGGCTTGCTTCGCCAGCTTGCCGGTCTCGAACGAGATCTCCTGACCGGCGATCTCGACGGACACCGAAACGGCGTCAGACATATTCAATTCCCTTCTGCTCCGCCCTTCGGTCGGCGGAGTGCTTCGTTTCTCTTCTTCTCAGTCCGAACCTGGGGGATGGTAGCGGGCTGAACGGTCCGCGGGGGGTCAATCGAGCACGTCACGCGCGAGGGTCTCGAGCAGACGCTCGATCGAGACGAGCCCCCGCAGGCGGCCGAGGTCGTCGCACACGCACACGGGCACGTACCGATCCTCCGAGCGGCGCGCCGCCGCGCGAAGCGCGACGCTGGCGATTGCCTCGCTCAGCTGCACGCACATCGCTGGGTGCTGGGGCGCCCGCCGTCCCCCGCCCGGCACGACGACGCTGCGCGGCCGGTCATGGTCGTCGAGCAGCACGACGGTCTCGGCGACGATGTCCGGAGCGCGGTACGCGCTCACGGCGGGGCGCACGAGCGCGGCCACCGTCTTGCGCTCGGCGGCGAGCTGGCGCGCGCGGACGGCGCGGCCGATCGCCGGCGACGCGAGCTTCATCTCGGCGTCGGGGCGCCCGACGAGGAAGCCCTGGACGAGTGGCACCTCGAGCTCGATGAGCCGCTCGAGCTCGGCATCCCGTTCGACCCCCTCGGCGATCAACCACGCGTCGAGCTCGCCGGCCATCGCGCCGATCGCGGCGACCGCGGCGGCCCTGTGGGAGTCGCGATCGAGCCCGGACACGAGCTCGCGATCGACCTTCACGAAGTCCGGACGGAGGCGGAGGATGTGACTGAGGCTTGCGTAGCCGGCACCGGTGTCGTCGACGGCGACGAGCGCACCGCGCTCGCGCAGCTGGTCAAGCTCTGCAGTGAGCGACGCATAGTCCTCGACCGGCGTCTGCTCGGTGATCTCGACCACGAGGCCGGACAGATCGTCGGCGAGGAGCGACGCGACCGCCGGATCGAGCAGCGCGTCCGGACTGAAGTTGATCGACAGGAAGCAGTTCGGCGGCAGCTCGTCGCGGCGCTCGAGGATCGCCGCGGCGGCGGTCGCCTCGACCCGCCCCGCGTAGCCGTGCAGGGCCGCGGCGGCGAACAGCTGCTCGGGACCCACGGCGACGACCCCCTCGACGACGCGCGCCAGACCCTCGTAGCCGCAGACAGCGCCGCGGGCCGTGTCGAGGATCGGCTGATAGGCGGCCTGGAACAGCCGTTCGGAGCAGATGCGCTCCAGCAAACGCGGCCACCGGCCGTCGGCGATCTCGAGCATGGCCTTATACGTCGGCAGCCGGTGGCGATATTCAAGCCGTCCGCGGACAGCCGGGCCATACGTCTATCCCCTGCTCTCGGTCAGCCTCCTGACACTCCTGCGCAATAAGCGGACCGCGCGGTCCGGTTATTGGTACGGTTAACCGGACCGCTGAGTCCTATTTTACGAAGGAGCGCGTATGTCCGCAACCGCAGAGAGCCCGCCACAGGTGACATCTGTCGCTTCCGGTGGGGCGAGCACGAACCGCTGGGTGATCCTCGTGATCGCCTGCCTCGCGCAGTTCATGGTCGTGCTCGACGCGACCGTCGTGAACGTCGCGCTGCCGTCGATTCAGCGGGGCCTGCACTTCTCCGCGTCGAACCTGCAGTGGGTCGTCAACGCCTACACGCTCATCTTCGGCGGCTTCCTGTTGCTCGGCGGCCGAGCGGCGGACCTGCTCGGGCGCAAACGGCTGTTCGCCGCCGGCGTGGCGCTGTTCAGCTTCGCATCGCTGCTCAACGGGCTCGCGCAGACCTCCGGGATGCTGATCGCCGGCCGGGCACTCCAGGGCCTCGGTGGAGCGCTCGTCTCCCCCGCCGCCCTGTCGATCATCACGACAACGTTCACCGAGCGGGAGGATCGGACGAAGGCTCTCGGCGTGTGGAGCGCGATCGCCGCCGGCGGCGGCGCGGTCGGGCTGCTGCTCGGCGGCGTCCTCACCCAACTCGCCTCGTGGCCGTGGATCTTCATCGTCAACGTTCCGGTCGGCCTCATCACGCTCGCGCTGACGATGCGCCTCATCCCGGAGTCCCGCGTCGAGGGCACCCACCGGACGTTCGACCTGGCGGGAGCGGTCACGGTGACGACCGGGCTCGTCGTGCTCGTGTTCGCGATCGTCAAGGCGCAGTCCTTCGGCTGGGGTTCGGGGCGGACGATCGGCCTGATGGCCGCCGGACTCGGGCTGATCGCCGTCTTCACCCAGATCGAGCGGCGCAGCAAGGCCCCGCTCGTCCGCCTCAGCATCTTCCGCGTGCGCACGCTGGCGGCGGCCGACGCGGTCCTGCTGCTCGTGGCGTCCGGGATGTTCGGGATGTTCTTCTTCGCGTCGCTGTACGTACAGGAGATCCTCGGCTACAGCCCGCTGCAGGCCGGCCTGGCCTTCCTCCCGGTGACGGCGGGAATCGTCATCGGCGCCGGCATGGCTCAGCAGCTGATCAAGCAGATCGGAGTCCGCAACGTCTCCATTGTCGGGATCACGCTCGCCGCGATCGGCATGATCGTGCTGACCCAGTTGCCCGTCCACGGCAGCTACCTCGGTGACCTGCTCCCGGGACTCGTGCCGATGAGCATCGGCATGGGGCTGACGTTCGTACCGATCACGTTGCTCGGAACCGGCGGCGTGGCGAATAACGATGCCGGGCTCGCCTCGGGCCTGTTCAACACCGCACAGCAGGTCGGTGGGTCCCTCGGTCTCGCGATCCTCTCGACGCTGGCGGCGAGCCAGACGGCGAGCCTGCTGATCTCCGGTCACACGGGGTTCGTCGGCCATCAGGCGGCGCTCGTGTCCGGCTATCACGTGGCGTTCGCGGCGGCAGCGGTGATGCTCGGGGTCGGCGCGATCATCCTCGCCCTCGTCGTGCGCCGGCGGGACGTCGATGCGCTCGAGCTCGACCCGGCTGCCCTGCCGGCCGCGATTTAGGCCAGAATATGGGGCACATGTCCGGAGAGGAGAGACGGCGTCGGGTGGACGCGGAGCGTAATCGCCGCCGCCTGCTCGACGCCGCCGAGGAACTGTTCCGCGCTCGCGGACTCGACGTCGGCGTCGGCGAGATCGCTGAGCGGGCCGACGTCGGCCGCGGCACGCTGTTCCGGAATTTCCCCACCAAGGAGGACCTGATCGCGGCGATCGTCGTCGAGCGCATGCACGAGGCGGCGGCACGCGGCCGGGAGCTGCGGGGCGCCGCCGATCCGACCGAGGCGCTGTTCACGTTCCTCGATTACATGGCCGGGGCGCAGCGGGTCAACCGCGGTCTGTTCGAGGCCATCGCCGACACATGGCTCGCCAACGAGGAGATCCGGGCCGGTCACACCGAGATCATCGACGTGCTCGAAGGTCTGCTCGGGCGGGCTCAGGCGACCGGCGCGGTCCGACCCGACGTGGGCGCGATCGACCTCATGTTCATGCTCAAGGGCGTATGCGAAGCCGCGACCGCGCTCTCCCAGATTGATCCGAGGATCGTCGAGCGCCATCTTGACCTCGTCCGGGCCGCGCTCGAGCCTGCCCCCGGGTCCCGGCCGCTCCGCGGCCATCCGCCGACGCTCGGCGACATCGAGCGGGCGTTCCCGGCGCGGGATCCGGAGCCGGCCGGTCGGGCGGCGTAGCAGTCGTTGGCGAGCCCGCCGGCCGGTGGGCGTGAGCGGCCGTCTGCGAAAGCACCGTCCGGTGAGGGTAACCCGGAGGCCGTCACCCGGACCCAGCGGAACTGGAATCCATAGCACCGATAAACGGATTCTTACAAAGATCTGACACGGATCGAATGTTGGTCCGACTGGACCGGGGTATCACTCCGGGTATGTCACTCACACTAGTCATCGTGCTGAACCTCATCCTCTCCTTCGGCGCCTTCTCGGCGGTCGGAGCAGGGTGGTTAATTGCCCGCCGGCTCCCGCCGGCACTACCGCCTGACGCAGGCCGCGCTGACCGGCGCGGCCTCGTCCGGCCGCGCCGCGTCGACTACCGCACGGCGGCGTCGATCGCCACCGCGGCGAACAGCAGCGCCAGGTAGAGCAGCGAGAAGTGAAACAGCGTGCTCGCGGCCGCGGGTGTGGGGCGGCGCCACAGCCGGACCGCGAGCACACATAGCGTGAGGCCGAGGACGACGGCCGTCAGGAAGTAGACAACGCCGAAGGTCCCGATCACCGCCGGAGCGAGCGTGAGCAGGGTGAGGGCGAGCGAGTAGGCGAGCACCTGAGCCGCGGTCGCCGCCGCACCCCGGACCACCGGCAGCATCGGCACGTCCGCGGCCGCGTACCGGCGCTCCAACAGGAGCGCGAGAGCCCAAAAGTGTGGGGGCGTCCAGAGCAGCACGATCGCGAACAGCCACGCCGCGCCCATGCCCATGCTGCCCCGGGCCGCCGCCCACCCCGCGAGCGGCGGGATCGCGCCCGCAGCCCCGCCGATCACGATGTTCTGCGCCGTCCGACGCTTGAGCCAAACGGTGTAGATGAGCACGTAGAACGCGCCGCCCGCCATCGACAGAGCTGCGGCGAGCAGGTTGTCGAAGCCGGTCAGGACGATGAACGCGAGCGCCAGCAGGCTCAGGCCGAAGGCGACGGCACGCCGCGGCGTGATCCGGCCCGCCGCGACCGGCCGGTTGGCCGTGCGCGGACCCATCAGCCGATCGATGTCGCGATCGAGCACGTGGTTGAGCGCAGCTCGCGCCACCGCACGCAAGAGCGCCGCCGACGACGAGGGCGACGAGCCGCACCGGCGAGGGATCACCGCCGGCGGCCGCGATCATCGCGCAGACCGAGGTCAGCACCAGCAGCGACATGATCCGCGGCTTGGTCAGCGTCACGTAGTCGCGCCAGCTGCCGCGCGCCGCGGTGCCTGCGCGCCAGAGCGCCCGCGCCGGGGGGGCGGCCGGAATCGCACGGGCGAGATCAGGCATGCCCGTGCCCAGAGCCGGCGAGCGACGTCAGGTCGTGGCTGACGGAGCCCGGGATGAACGGGTACAGGTAGGCCGAGCGCTCGTATCCGCCGCGGTCGATCAGGTACAGCGGCCTCGGTGTGCACGATGTCGCTCTTCGTCGGATGGACGAAGATCCGGTAGGCCTTCCAGACGCGCGCGAGCCGCGCATGAGCCCCGGAAAGCCAGTACCAGGAACCGGCGGCGGCGAGTCCCCACTTGCGAACGGCGGCGCGCTCGGAGGACGGCGTGTCGCGCGGATTGACGCTGACGATCACGAGCACCGGTCGCTGCGCCGCGGGCAGCGCTCGCTCAGCCGAAGCGAGCGCGCGTCCCTCGAGCGGGCAGGCCTGGTTGCAGTGAGAGTCGAAGAACGTCATCGCGACGGTCCGGCCTCGGAGCGAGCTGAGCGAGAACAGCCGCCCGGTCTGGTCGCGCAAGGTCGTGATCGGCGGGGCGGGACGTGCCCCTTCGGCCCAGGCCGCCGGGCCGTGCATGCCGAAGCGTGTGGACACCGTCGCGGGCATCGCAGTGCGACCAGCCGCGAGGCGGTGCACCCCGAATCCCACTCCCAGCCCGACGGCGACGGCGGCGAGCAGAACCCCGCCGATCCGTGCGGAGCGCGCAGTCGCGGGGCGCGACCCCCACTTGGTGTCCGCACCCGCGTGCACTAGGCTCCGGGCTCGGGCGGGAGCGTCTCCGGGATCTTGGGTCCCAGGTTCGCCTCGGCGGGTTCCGTGCCGGGTTGGGGTCCATCGGCCGTCTCGGGCACGCGCACAGAGACCTTCCAGTACCAGGCCGCGAGTGCGATCAGCAGCAGCACCGGCAGCAGCAGCGTGAGCAGCGCGCCGACAAGGAAGGCTGCGATGGGAACCGTTAGCACGTCTGTCTCCTCCTCAGGCCGTGAACGCCGTTGACATTGAGCTACGCGAGTGGTCCGGCTCCAGCCAGCGGTAGAAACCGACGATGAACGTAATCGTGTAGGCGAGCGACCCGGGAACCCACATCACACCGGCGGCGAGCTGCTGGTCGGTCAGGGCGCTGATCCCGCCGGGCCGGCTGTGGAGCCCCGCGTAGTAGCTGTAGATCGCGTGGGGGACGATCACGAGCGTGATCGCCAGCAGCCAGCCCACGACCATCGCGCTGGCCGTGTAGGCGATCCGTGCCGGCCACACGAGGCGCGGGCGCAGCGGCCCGGGATCGATCACGCGCGCCCAGAACAGAAGCCCGGCGAAGAAGAACATCGCATGCTCGACCGCATGCACGACGCCTGAGGTGAGCGTCGCGTTGTAGGCGCCGGGTATGTGCCATCCGATGATCGTCGCGTTGAACAGGATCCACGCCGGAAGCGGCCGGGCGAGCGCCCGGACCGGCGCCATCCAGCGCGGACAGGGCAAGGCTCCGCGCGACCTTCGTCCGCGGCCCGAGTGGCAGCGCCCGCCACATCCGCGGCCACGGCCGTCCGAGCAGCAACAGCGGCGGTGCGACCGTGAGTAGCAGGACGTGTTGCAGCATGTGCACCCAGAACAGCTGGTCGGCGTATTCGTCGATTGGCGAGTCAAGGGCGATCACGAGCGTCAGCAGGCCCGCGAAGAACGCGAGTGCCTGCCGCGGCCGCGGCCGATCCCGTCCGCGGCTGCCGAGCACGTACAGCACCGCGGCCAGCGCGACGTATGCCAGCGACGGGTCCAGCGACCAAGCCGTCCAGGACATGGGTCAGCCGACGAGGTACAGGAGGATGTAGGCGAGCACGCCGATCGCGACGAAGAAGGCCCAGTAGAACGACGAGGCCTCGATCCCAGCCAGGACCAGCGCGGTCTCGGTCGTGGGCACTTCGGTTTCGCGCATCTGGCCCTCGCGGCGTGCCCGCCACAGGCTCGCGACCTGAATCTCGATCCAGTACAGGCCCATCAGCGCGACGATCGCGTAAGTCACCGTCCAGCCGAAGAAGACTGCGGCATAGCCGCCGCTGGCCGCACCGAAGTCGATCACGACGTACTCGATGAACTGGAGCACAACGGCAAGGAGTCCCGCGAGAATGGCGATGATCCCGGCCGCCATGGAGTCGCCGGTCGGGCGCCTCGCGCCCAGCCGGAAGATCACCGCGCTGAGCACGAGCAGGGACGCGATCGAGACGCCGATCCCTCCGTCGGGGATCACGTGGCCGATCTTCCAGTTGTGGTTGACGTCAAGCGCCTTCAGGTAGAAGAACGCGAACACGAACGAGGCGAAGAAGAACGAGATCACGCCGCACAGCAGTCGTCCGCCCACCCAGATCGCGCGCGGCTGCCACTCCGGGGGCTCGGCCTCGATGTGGGGAGCGGCGGGTACCGAGGCTTCCATGGCTCAGGCTCCTCCCCCGGCCGGGACGGCGGCCGGCGCGACGGCCGGAGCGGTCGGGGCGCCGTACGGGTACGGATCCCCGTCGAACACGGGGAACCGATCGAAGTCGTGCACGGGCACCGGCGTCGGCAGCGACCACTCGTAGGACTTCGAGTTCCACGGGTTGGGCTCGGCGGGCTCGCGCTTGACGAGCAGCGACCACACGACGTTGAACAGGAACACGAGCATCGAGAGTCCGATCACGTAGGCCGACACCGACACCCAGTCGTTGAGTCCCTGCCATGACTGGTTATAGGTCACGACGCGACGAGGCATGCCCATGAACCCGAGCGCGAACAGCGGCGCGAAGGTCGAGTTGAAGGCGATGAACAGCGTCCAGAAATGAACCTTCGCCAAGCGCTCGTTGAGCTTGAAACCGTACATCTTCGGCACCCAGTAGTAGATCGCGGCGAAGAAGGCGAAGATCAGCCCGCCCATGATCGTGTAGTGGAAGTGCGCCATGACGAAGAAGCTGCCGTGGGTCGTGACATCACTCGGCACGTCGGAGTTGAACACGCCGGAAATCCCGCCCCACAGGAAGTTGAACATCCAGGCCAGGCAGAACAGCATCGGCACGCTCAGGCGTATTCGCCCGCGCCACATCGTCCCCATCGCGCACAGGAAGATGAACCCGGTGGGCAGCGAGATCAGCTCCGTGGACAGCATGTAGAACGGCCGCAGATCGGCGTTGATCCCGGAGACGAACAGGTGGTGCTGCCAGACGAACCAGCTGAGGAACGAGATGCCGAGCATCCCCGCGACGGCCAGCCGGTAGCCCCACAACGGTTTGCGGCTGAATACGGTGATGATCTCGAGCACGATGCCCATTCCAGGCAACGCCAGGATGTACACCTCCGGGTGCCCGAACACCCAGAAGAGGTTCTGGAACAGGTAGGCGCTGCCGCCCTGCCCGGGGATGTAGAAGGCGGTCTGGATCGTCCGGTCCATCGCCCCCATCAGCAGCGCCGCGATCAGCATCGGCGCCGCCAGCGCCATCAGCCACGAGGTCGCGAACGCCCCCCATACGAAGATCGGCAGCCGCGACCAGGTCATCCCCCGCGCGCGCATCGTGAGAATCGTCACGATGTTGTTGAACCCGAACAGGCACATCGACAGGCCGACGAGCGCAAAGAACCCGATGTAGGCGTCGTAGCCGACGGTTGCCTGCGCCCCCAGCGGCTGGTACCCGGTCCACCCGGTCTGGAAGCCTCCAAAGAAGATGGTCGTGATGAGGATCACCTCGCCGGCCATCAGCAGCCAGAAGCTGAATGCTTCGACGCGTGGGAACGCCATCCGGCGTGAACCGATCATGAGCGGGATCAGCCACTGGGCAAACGGGCCGAGCAATCCCGAGGTCATCGTCCCCATCATCATCGACCCGTGCAGCCCGACCAGGGTCAGGTACTGGTTGGCGCCGAACACGTGCACGTTCGGCTGGAGCAGCTCGGTCCGGATGAGCATCGCGTTCAGGCCCGCGACGAAGAAGAACAGGCCGATCCCGACCATGTACTGCTTGGCGACGACCTTGTGGTCGGTCGACATCGTGAAGTACCGGAGGACGCCCTCCGCCTCGGCCTCGTGCTCGGCGAGCGCCGGGGGATGCCCGAGCAGCCGCTTGAGCGGGTAGTTGGCAAAGCCCATGCCGACGAGGAAGCCGACGACCCCGAGGAAATAGCCGAGGAAGACCGCGATGTCGTTCTCGCCCGCGGAGTCGTTGTAGTAGGCGAGGTTGGCACCGGTGAAGCGACCGCCGATCCAGTGACCGAGGAACCAGCCCACGATCCCGAGCAGGATGCCCGTCACCATGTTGAAGCCGATCAGCTTTCGCCAGCCGCTTCGGGGGGCACGCACCGACACTGCGATCGCGCTCATCCGGCCCTCCTCTGTGGATCCGGGAAATAGGTCTTCGAATACGGGGGCAGGCTCTTCGTCGCGGGCGCGTACTTCTGCTGCTGCTGGGCGATCCACGTGGCGAACTGCGCCTTGGGCACGACCCGGCCGCCGCTGAACATGTAGCCGTGCCACACGCCGCAGAGCTCGGCACAGCGCACGTGGAAGCTGAGCGGTCCGTTCGTCGTCGCGTAGGCGACATTGTTGACGCCCGGGTTCGCGTCGGCCTTCACGCCGAGGTCGTACGCCCAGAACGAGTGGATCACGTCAAGCGAGGTCACGTTGAACTTCACGAGCGTGTGCGCCGGAAGCTCGAGGTCCGGGGTCTCCACTCCGCCGTAGCCCGGGAAGCGATACATGAACTGCCACTGCTGGGCGACCACCTGCACCACCAGCGGCTTGCCGCCCCCAGGCGCCTCGGGGATGGCAATCGCGTTCGGCCCCTGACCCCCGCCGGATCCGTCATCCAGGAGCCTGACCGTACCGTAGCCGGCCAGGAACAGCACGAGCGTCGTCGTGACGATCAGCCACCAGAATTGAACACTCGAGTTGCCGTTGATCGGGGGGCCATCGACCACGACCTCTGGCGTGCGCTCCCGAAAGGCCCAGATCGAATAGCCCATGAAGATGAGCACCCCGAGCGCCACGGGCGTTGCGGTGCCCAGCAGCACGGTGTTGTCGGTCACCTGCCCCGACGCCTCGACGCTGCCGTTTCCAGGCGGAAGCCCCGGGCCGATCACCCAGATGACGATCGGCAGCAAGATCACGTTCGCGAGCACCCACAGCAGCACGACGTTGCGGAAATGGCGCCTTTCGCTCATGTCAGCCCCCACCCCCGCTCATACGACCTTGAGGTAGCCATCCATGTAGCCGACGGTCTGCATCGGGCCGCCGAACCCGTCGATGTATCCAGCCGCGCACGGCACGAAGCACTGCCAGCGGTAGAGCCCTTTGCCCGGCGTGCGGAACGTGAACGTGGTCGTCGTGTGGTCGGTCGACAGGCCGCACGGGGCGTTGCTGCACGGATTCTTTGCGCTGTCCGGGATCCCCTTGATCGGCACCGACAGGCCGATCTGCGGGACCGCGAAGATGTGCGAGGCGGAGTCGGGGTCGATCGCCTGCGTCGGCTTGCCGTCGACCGTCACGCCGCCGGTCGTGCCGGTGGCCTGGCTGATGAACGGGTTGCGCAGCCCCGACATGCTGTCGAAGTTGTAGATCGTCACGTGGACGAGCGTGTTCGCCGGCAGAACATAGGTCGTCTCGTGCTGCCAGTTGCCGGAATTGGCATCGACCGCGTAGTACGAGACCCACGTGTTGTGCGGATCGCTCAGCGCCGCGGCCGGCACGGTCCCGAGGTACAGCTGCGCCCCCGACGCCGTCTGCGCGGCCGCCACCGAGCCCGGCACGTTGACGAGGTACAGGCCGATGTACAGACCGATCGCCACACAGACGAGCACGCCTGCAATCGTCACCGCAACAAGTCGTTTCCCGGTAGCACCCATTCAGCTCTCTCTCCTCGGCGCGGTGTTATATCTCCCCCAGCGGCGACAACGATGCAGATGACGCCAATGTCATCAAGCTGTCATCTGCAAGTCATCTCCGGACGGCTCGGATCCGAGGCCGGTGTGTGCATGCGCGGGCGCTCGAGCCGGTGCAGCGCGCTCGCGCCACTCGCCTCGCCGTTCAGCGGACGAGTCAGAAATCGCGCGAGATCGCCTGAACGACGGTCGCCTTGTCGGCCACGTCCTCGCCGAACGCCTGATAGCAGCCGGCGTTGATCGCGTTGATCACACCAGTCGGCGCGGGTCCCCATCGTGGGGAAACGGCACCGTGCTCGGAGACGTAGAGCCGCGCAAAGGCCTCTTGCCGCATCACATTCGTCGACCCCCACTGCTCGCACGTGGTGCGATCCGTCACCGCACCAGCCTTCGGTCCGAGGACGATCAGCACGAAATAGGCCACCGACATGGCGCACACGGCTGCGATGACGAGTGCAGCCGCCTTGTGGGACGCGACCAGTCCCCGGATCGTCCACGGCGCGCTACCGGGCGTGGTCTGTGTTGCCGTTGGGGTGGTGCTCACGATGAGAAAACGTCCTCTCAGAGGGCTCGTGCCCGACGCTCCTTGGCCCCCGGGGCCCGCAGAAGCATAGACAGAGAGGCTGTGACGACGTCGCCGTCGAGCGTCGACTTATAGGTCGACGCGTAACGAGGGAGCAAGGCTCAGAAGGCAGAACGCCAGGCCGCGCGACGCTCACTTGGAGCGGCGGGACGTGCGCAGACGAACAGCGATGTCACCCGGACATCATTTACAGGTCACCAGAAAACCCCTATCGTCCCCGGGCGAGGCCGGGCAGGAGAGAGGATGGGATGCGAGTTCTGATCGTCGAGGATGAGGCGCGGATTCGGGCCTTCCTCGCGCGTGCCTTTGAGGCCGAGGGGTGCGTCGCCGACGTCGTCGAGGACGGCAGCGATGGTCTCGTGCGAGCGCTCGCCGGCAACTATGACCTGATGATCCTTGATCTGCTGCTGCCCGGGCGCGATGGACTGGATGTCCTTCGCGAGCTCCACGCACAGCATGCCGACCTGCCAGTGATCATCCTGTCCGCCCGCAGCGATCTTCAAACCAAGCTGTTGGGCTTCGACCTCGGCGCCGTCGATTACGTGGCAAAGCCTTTCTCGCTCGACGAGCTGCTGGCGCGCGCCCGCGTGCAGCTGCGACGGACGCGCGCCAGCGACGACAGAACGCTGATGAGGGTCGGCCACCTGGAGCTCGACCTGGCCTGCCGCCAGGCGCGGGTCGGCGGCATCGTCGCGGACCTATCCGACCGCGAGTTTCGCCTGCTCCATTTTCTGGCGCTCCACGTCGGGGAGGTCGTCAGCCGCGAGCGCCTGCTGTCGGAGGTGTGGGGCTACGACTTCGATCCGCGCTCGAATGTGGTCGACGTGTGCGTGCGCCGCCTGCGGCGCCGTCTCGGCGCCAGCGCACCGATCGAGACCGTACGGAATGTGGGGTATCGCGCCGCCGCGTGAATGGCGACGCCTCGCGCGTCGCTACCGCGTCGAGCTGATCTGGCTGGCGTTCGCCGCGGCGAACTACGCGGCGATGGTCGCGTGGCCGAACTGGGAGACGATCCCGTTCCACTTCGTGTGGATCAGCCTGACATTGCTCTACGGCTTCCGGGTGTGGGCGATGAAACCGACCCTGATCGTCCTCGTCGGCGTGATGACGATGACCGGGATCTCGATCGGGCTCGATGCGTTCGACGGCGAGCAGCTCTGGGGCGAGCTGTTCGAGGTGCCGTTGATGGCGGCGATGTTCCTCGCCATGGTCTGGCACGCGCGGCGCCGCGTCGCAGCACAGAACGTCGCCGAGCAGCGCGCGGAGGAGCGGCGTTCCCTGCTCGAACGACAGGAGCGGTTCATCCACGACGCGTCGCACGAGCTGAAGACGCCCGTGACGATCGCGCGCGGCCATCTGGAGTTACTCCGGAGCGAGATCGGAGATGCCGGCGAACTCGGCATCGCGCTCGACGAGCTCGGCCGGATCGACCGGATCCTGGAACGACTGCTCGTGCTCGCCACCGCCGATCAACCCCAGTTCGTGCAGCTCTCGGAGATCGAGCTCGAGCCGTTCCTCGAGGACGTGTTCATGCGCTGGTCAGATGTCGCGCCGCGCGCATGGCAGCTCGGACCGCTCGCGACCGGCTGGCTGAACATCGATCCCGAGCGCCTGCGCGCGGCGCTTGACGCGCTGCTGGAGAACGCCGTGAAGTACACCCGGGAGAGCGAGGCGATCGAGCTCAGCGCCCACGGCGAGGCCGACGGGACGATCGCGATCAAGATCAGCGACGAGGGCCGCGGCATCCCGGAGCAGGCGCTCGTCCGAATCTTCGACCGTTTCGCTCGAGCCGATGCGGCGCGCACCCGGTCGAGCGGCGGCGTCGGACTCGGACTGGCGATCGTCGACGCGATCGCGAAGGCCCATGGCGGCCGGTGCACTGCGTCGAGCACCGGCCACGGATCGGTATTCACGCTGCGGCTGCCGGGGTTCACTCCGGCGCCGCTACCCGAGCGTCTGCTCCGCGGCTGAGACCGCTTCCCGCCCGGCGTACATCGCGCGGTCGGTGAACAGGGTCGGGGTCGTGACGACACCGCCGCGCAGACCGGAGTCGAAGTCCTGCTTGACCCGCGCCCTGACGGCGTCGCTGCGGCGGTCGGTGTCGAACCGGTCGAGATCGAGGGCGAGCGCCTCGGCGTGCGCCCACAGATGCGGGTCCTCGAGGCGCCCCTGATCGGCGAACAGCAGGTCATGCATCTCCCAGAACCGGCCCTGCAGGCCCGCCGCTTCAGCCGCGCACGCCGCCGGCCAGGCGCGCGGATGGCTCGTGCCCACCGGGAAATGACGGAAGATTCGGCGCACCGGCTGCTCGGCGAGCCGCGCGCTCAGCGCCGCGCAGAACGGGCACTCGAAGTCGGCGTACTCGATGACGAGCGGGGCCTGCTCGCCCCCGCGCACGTGGTCATCGGGCCCGACGCCGGGAATCGGCGCCGAGCCGAGCTCACGCACTCGTGGTGGCGAGCCCGTCGAAGATGAGGTTCGCGCCGGGCAGCTCGCCGGGTGATGCGGCGCAGTAGCTCCATTGCACCACCCCGTCGGGACCAACGATCACGAGCGCCCGCTGCGGAAACCCGCCGGGGTGGAGCACGCCGAACGCCCGGCACGTCTCGCCTTTCGGCTCGAAGTCCGACAGCTGCGGGATCGTCACGCCGAGCTTCTCCCGGAACGCCCGCTGGGAGTAGACCGAATCGCACGAGACGCCATACAGCCTCGCGCCGCGCTCGGTGAAGTCGTCCAGCACCTCCTCGTAGAGGTTGAACTGGTCGGTGCAGACGGGGCTGAACGCGAACGGGTAGAAGACGAGCACGGTCGTATGGCCGAGCAGGTCCGCCGGCGTGAACAGCTCGCCGTCCTCGCTGCGCAGCCTGAACTCGGGGACGTGGGTCCCCGGAGCGATCACGGTGGCGCCGGCTTCGCTGCTCACTTGCGGAGGCCGAGCTCACGCACGAGCGCGCGATAGCGCTCGAGGTCCGACCGCTGCAGGTAGTTGAGAAAGCGGCGACGGCGACCGACGAGCATCAGCAGTCCCCGGCGCGAGTGGTGATCCTTGGCGTGCGCGCGGAGATGCTGGGTGAGATCGTTGATCCGCGCAGTGAGCAGCGCGATCTGAACCTCGGCCTTGCCGGTGTCGGTCGGGCTGTCGCCGAACTTCTCGATCAGCTCCTGCTTGCGTTCTTGCGTGAGAGTCATGCGGCGGTCGAGGCTAGCAGAGCGCGGGACGGACGCCGTCTCAGCTGAACCGTTCACGCGTCTGGCGCACGTCCTCGTGCATCTGTGTGACGAGCGCCTCCACCGACTCAAACCGCCGCTCGCCACGCAGCCGTGCGAGGAAATCGATGCGGAGCTCGTGGCCATACAGGTCGACGTCATCATCGAGCACGTACGCCTCGACGAGCACGGCCCGTCCAGTGCCGAACGTCGGGCGAACGCCGACATTGACGGCCGCGAGTCGACCGTCGGCGTGGGCGGCGTACACGCCGTGACCGGGGCAGATGAGCGCCTCGTCGGGGACGATGTTCGCGGTCGGGAAGCCGAGCGTGCGTCCGCGCTGGTCGCCGGTGACCACCTCGCCGCGAAGCTGGAATGGCGCGCCGAGCATCCGCCTCGCCTCCTCCACGTCCCCGGCGCTGACGAGCGCCCGGATGTGGCTCGAGGACACAACCTCACCATCGACCTCGACGAGCGACACGACCCGGGTCTCGAACCGCGGATCGGCGTGCAGCATGTCGGTGTCTCCGGCGGCACGATGGCCGAACCGGAAGTTCTCCCCGACCGAGACGTTGGTCGCCTGGAGGCGCTCGACGAGGATGTGGTCGATGAACTCCTGCGGGGACTGGTGCGCGAAGTGGTCGTCGAACGGGATCACGACGAGTTCATCCACACCGAGCGACGGCGATCAGCTCGGCGCGCGCCTCGAAGTCCGTCAGCAGCCGGGGCGCGGCTTCTGGGCGGACCACCTGAAGCGGGTGCGGCTCGAATGTCAGCACGGTGTCGCTGCCGCGGATCACCTCGCGATGCCCGAGGTGGACGCCGTCGAATTCGCCGACCGCGACCCGCCGTGCGTGCGGCTGAACGTCCCACAGGATCGTCGTCTTCATGCGGGGCGCAAGACTAGAGGCTTGGATGGCCTCTTAGCCCCGAAAGCCGACGACGGGCTTCAGGACGGCGGCCGTCAGGTCCGGCTCGGCGAGGGCGATCAGACCGTCGGCGTCGGTCAGTCGGACCGTCCGCTGATCCGCCCCGGGGCCGGCCGCGTGCTCGATCGCCACACCGTGGGCCGCGCGGCGCGCGTCGTCGGCGGCGAGCCGGACCTCGGGCAGGAACGCGAGCGCGTCGGCCAGGGGCACGATCGTCTCCGGGTCCGCGTCAGCGACATCGAACGTGCCGATCGCCGTTCGGCGCAGCGCCTCGCAGTACGCGTCGCCGAGGTCGGCGATCAGCGTACGAACGTACGTGCCCGACGAGCACTCGATGAGATAGCGCCGGCGCTCGTCCGCGCGTTCGAGCTCCTCGAACCGGTAGACCTCGATCTCGCGCTCGGCCAGCTCGACGTCGACCCCGGCCCGCGCGAGCGCGTACGCTCGCCGTCCGGCGACCTTCACGGCTGAGTAGCGATGCGGGCGCTGGCGGATCCGGCCGGTCGGGAGCGGCAGGTCGCCGTCGGGCACGTCCCCGCTGCTGACGATCTCACCCTCGGGATCCCCGGTGCTCGAGACCGCGCCGAACCGCGCGGTCGCCTCGTAGCGCTTGGGGAGCTGCCATGAGATACCGCTGGATGCGCGTCGCCCGCCCGATGAGCAGGAGCAGCAGGCCGGTCGCGAACGGGTCGAGCGTGCCGGCGTGCCCGACCTTCGTCTTGTGCGGCAGCGTGCGCCGGACCCGCGCGACCACATCGTGCGAGGTGATCCCGGCGGGCTTGTCGTAGAGGATGACCCCGTCGCTCACGCGCTGGCGAGCTGTTCCGCGACGGCTTCGCGCAGGAACGCGACGATCTGCTCGGAGCCCATCTCGGTCGTGAAACCGGCCGCCTGCCGGTGCCCACCGCCGCCGACCTCGCGGGCGATCGCCGAGACGTCGACGCGGCCGTCGCTTGAGCGCAGCGACACCTTGTGCGTCGTCGGCGCGCCGTTCGGGCACAGGCGTTCGCGGACGAGCGCGGCGACGAGCGTGCCCTCCACGGCGCGCAGATGGTCGATGACGCCTTCCGAATAGCTCTCCTCGGCTTCGGACTTGACGAAGTCCTCGGCGCTCAGAGAGGTGAGCGTCAGCCGCCCGCCGTCATAGCGCTGGACGTTCGCGAGTCCGCGTGCCAGCAGGGCAATCTTGCCGAACGGCACGCCCTCGTAGACACGGCGATACATCTCGTGGACGTCGACGCCGGCGTCGATCAGCTCGGCGGCCATCACGTGGGCGCGTGGCCCCGTGTTCTCGTACATGAAGCGGCCGGTATCGGTGATCAGCCCCACGTACAGCGCCTCGGCGACCGTCTGCGACGGCCGGTCGATGCCGAGTCCGTGCATCAGCTCCCAGACGATCTCGGCCGTGCACGACGCATGCGGGTCGACGAGGTTGACGGTGCCGAAGCGGGTATTGTCGTGGTGGTGGTCGATGTTGAGGATGCGCGCCTCGGGTCGGTGCAGCGTCTCCGCCGCCGGGTTGCGTTCGAGGTTGCCGCAATCGAGGAACACCAGCGTCCGCTCGCCGAGGTCCTCCGGCGGGGAGGACACGTGGCCCTGCAGCGAGAAGAAGCTGTACTCCTGCGGGAGGGGAAACTCATATTCGTCGATGAACATGAGCGCGTCCTTGCCGAGCGTCTGGAGAATCTCCTGCATCGCGATCAGGCTCCCGAGCGCGTCTCCGTCCGGGTTCTCGTGGGTGACGACGACGAACTTCTCGGCGTCACGCAGCGCGGCGAGCGTCTGCTCGCGCTCGGATCGGGAGCCGTTTTCAGCCATCGCTCTTCCTAGCGCTCTCGTCGAGCAGCTGCGTGATCCGCATGCCGCGATCGACGGATGGGTCGTAGAGGAACGTGAGCGCGGGCGTGTGCTTGAGCTTGAGCTCGCTCGCGACGTGCCGCTGGAGAAAGCCGTGCGCGGAGCGGAGCCCCTCGAGGGTCGTCTCCCGCTCAGCCTCGTCGCCGAGAACACTCACGTAGACGCGAGCGTGGCGCAAGTCGGGGCTGGTTTTAACTCCGGTCACTGTGACGAATCCGATCCGCGGATCCTTGAGATCCGACGCGATGACATCGCTGAGGACGGCGCGCATAGCTTCATCGACGCGCCGCATTCGGCCGCTCGTCATCCTATCCCCCTTGAGCTAAAGACGACCGAAACCCTGGACTGCGCCATGACAAGGCCGACGGTAGCGTCATTCCCGCAGGTCCTCGACGGAGTGCACGATTCGTTCAACGCTGACGCCGTCTGGACAGCGCGCAAGCAGCCATCGCTCGACGTTGTCCACGGCGGCCGAGAGCGTCGTGAGATCGCCACCCGTAAGCGCCGCCGTGAGCGTTGCGCGCTGCCACAGATCCTGATATCCCGTCTCGGCGACGGTGAGGCCGAGCCGGATGCGCAGCTGGGCCTTGATCGAGCTGAGGTCCTTGCGTTTGCCCTTGAGACTCCCGGCGTACGGGAAATGCAGGTCGATGACCAGCACCGCAACATATCCGCCGCCCGTCATGCTGCTCTCCTGCGTCCGACCGAGGTCGGGACTCAGACGAGCTCGCGCTCGACCTGCCGGGTCGCGTAGGCCTCGAGCACGTCGCCCTCTTTGAGGTCGGCGTAGTCCCGCAGCACGACGCCGCAGTCGAAGCCGGTGGCGACCTCGCGGACATCGTCGTTGAACCGCCGGAGGCTCGCGATCTCGCCGTCGTAGACGACGGTGCCGTCACGGACGAGGCGCACCTTGGCTCCGCGGGTCAGCTTGCCGTCGGTGACGTGAGAGCCGGCGATCGTCCCAACGCGCGAGGCGCGGAAGATCTGCCGGACCTCGGCAGTCCCGGTGGCCTCCTCGACCTCCTCCGGCGCGAGCATGCCCTGCATGGCGCTCCGAAGCTCCTCGATCGCGCGGTAGATGACCGCGTAATGACGGATCTCGACGCCCTCCCGCTCCGCCACCGCTCGTGCATCGCCGACCGGGCGGACGTTGAAGGCGAGGATCACGGCATCGGAGGCAGCGGCGAGCATCACGTCGGACTCGGTCACGGCACCGACAGCGCGCCGGATGACGTTGACCGACACCTCGTCCTGCGGCAGCTTCGCGATCTCGTCCTCGATCGCCTCGAGCGAGCCCGCGACGTCGGACTTGAGCACGAGGTTGAGCTCCTGGATGCCGCTCTTGAAGATGTCCTCCAGCGAGACACGCTTGCCGCTGCGCCGGGCGAGCGACTCGGTCTTCAGGCGCGTCGCGCGCTCGTTGGCGAGTTGGCGAGCGCGTCGCTCGTGCTCGACGACGCGGACGTGCTCGCCGGCCTCGGGCACCCCATCGAAGCCGAGCACCTCGACGGGCTCGCCCGGAAGGGCCTGGGCCACGCGGTTGCCCATGAAGTCGTTCATCGCGCGGACGCGCCCCCAGTGGGCGCCGGCGACGAGCGCGTCACCGACCTCGAGCGTGCCGCGACTGACGAGGATCGTGACGACCGGACCGCGGCCCGGATCGAGCTTCGACTCGATCACGGAGCCTGAGGCGGCCGTGTCCGGGTTTGCCCGGAGCTCCTGGAGCTCGGCCATGGCGACGATCGTGTCAAGCAGGTCATCGAGTCCCTGCCTCGTCTTGGCCGAGACGTCGACGAAGTCGGTGTCCCCACCCCACTCCACGGGCTGGAATCCCAGATTCGACATCTCGGTGCGGACGCGGACCGGATCCGCGCCCTCCTTGTCGATCTTGTTGACGGCGACGATGATCGGGACGCCGGCCTCCTTCGCGTGGTCGACGGCCTCCTGCGTCTGTGGCTTGACCCCGTCGTCGGCGGCGACGACGATCACGGCGATATCCGTGACGCTCGCGCCACGGGCACGCATCGCCGTGAACGCCTCATGGCCCGGGGTGTCCAGGAACGTGACCGTCCGGTCCCCGTGGTGCACCTGGTAGGCGCCGATGTGCTGGGTGATGCCGCCGGCCTCGCCCATCGCGACCTGGGTCTCCCGCACAGCGTCGAGCAGACTCGTCTTGCCGTGGTCGACGTGGCCCATGATCGTGACCACCGGTGCGCGCTCGACGAGGTCCTCGTCGGCGTCGTCAAAGACCGGCTCGGCGACGGTCTCGTCCTCGGTATGGACGATCTCGACCTCTTTGTTCAGCTTTTCAGCGAGTTCGACGATGGCCTCGTCGGAGAGCGTCTGGGTGAGCGTCTTCATCTCGCCCAGCGCCATCAGCTGCTTCATGATCTCCGGGACGCCGACGTTCAGGTATTCGGCGACGTCCTTGACCGTCGAACCGGAATTGATCCGGATCGTGTCCGGCTCGGCGAGCGCTGTCCGGGAGGGACGCGACTCGGCCTCTTCGTCGTAGACGCCACGGCGGCGCCGGCCTCGGCGCTGGCGACGCGGCGGCTGGTTCGACGGACCCGGGGCACCGCCACCGGGCGCCCGGCGGGATGCCTGAGAGTCGATCACGACGCGTCGGCGTCCACCGGCGGAGCCGGGTGCACGCTCGCCCTGGAGCGAGTCACGAGTCGGCCGCTTGTGCGCGCCGTCCCCGCCACGGTTGGCATCCGCGGGCTGGCCGCCGGACGCGGCGGCGTCAGCGGCCGCGGTGGTGTCAGCGGCCTCGGCGTCGTTATCGGCGGCCGCGGCGGTATCGGCAGACGCGGCGGTGTCAGCGGACGCGGCGGTCACGGCGGGGGCTTCGGAGGCAGGGCCCTGCCGATGCTGCTCGCGGCCGCGCCCCGACTGCTTGGCGGATCCCGGCGTCGCGGCGTCGGCCGCAGCCGGGCGGGCCTCGGCGCCGCCGGCGGCGGGTGAGCCACCGTTTCCGAGCACGCGCGCGGCGGTCGCCTCGTCGACGCTCGAGGAGGCAGCCTTGACGCTGACGCCGGCCGCCTTGAGCTTCGCGATCACCTCTTTGGTGGGAAGCCCTCGCTCCTTCGCGATCTCGTGAACACGCTTACTCATCTAGAACCAGTCTACGACGCAGCCTCGGTGGGTTGCGCGTCCTCGCCATCGCCGGACGCCGAATCCTCAGGCGAGCCGTCCACCTGGTCGGTGTCCTTGTGTGCGAGCGCCTGGTGGGCCTCGATCCCGCAGTAGCGTGAACCGGGGAGCGCGGCGTTCGGGCAGCGCCGGCCATTGGAGAGGATGGCGGCACAGCGGCCCTGCGCCTCTTCCTCCTCGTAGCCGTGCTCAGCCTCCTCGGCGGCGAACTCGGTCTCCGAGCGGATATCGATCCGCCAGCCGGTCAGGCGGGCGGCGAGCCGGGCGTTCTGCCCCTCGCGCCCGATCGCCAGCGAGAGCTGGTCATCAGGGACGATGACGGTCGCCTGCTTGCCCGCGTCGTCGACGAGCACCTCCCGCACGCGCGCGGGAGACAGAGCCTTGGCGACGAACCGGGCCGGCTCGTCGTTGTACGGAATGATGTCGATCTTCTCGCCGCGGAGCTCGGACACGACCATCCGCACGCGTGAACCACGCGGACCGACGCAGGCGCCAACCGGATCGACACCGTCGACGTGGGACACGACGGCGATCTTCGAGCGGTAGCCCGGCTCGCGAGCGACACCGGTGATCTCGACGAGGCCGTCGGCGATCTCCGGCACCTCGAGCTCGAACAGCGACTTGATCAGCTCGGGATCACGGCGGCTGACGATGATCGACGGTCCCTTCGTGCTGTTGGAGACGTCCTTGATGACCGCCTTGATCCGCTGGCTGTGGTCGTAGCGCTCGCCATCGACCTGCTCGGACTTCGGCAGCAGCGCCTCGACGCGCTCCCGCAGCTGGACGAGCGTGTAGCGCGAGTCCGACTGCTGGACGATGCCCGTGATCAGCTCGCCGACGCGGTCGCGGTACTCCTCGAACATCATGTCGCGCTCGGCCTCCCGGATTCGCTGGAGGATGACTTGCTTCGCCGTCTGCGCGGCGATCCGCCCGAAGTCGTGCGGGGTCACGTCCTCGGTCTCGATCTGGTCCTCGTACTCCTTGAGCTTCTCGAGGTCGATCTCAGGCTCCGGCGGCTCGCGCATCTCCCCCGTCTCGGGATCGACAGTCGGCTGCTGGTCGGTCGTTGCCTCGACGAGCAACTGCTCCTCGAGCTCCGGCGGGATCTTCAGCTCCCAGACCTTGAAGTCACCGCTGTCGCGGTCCATCTCGACCTTCGCGTACGGCGCCGAGCCCGGCGTCTTCTTGTAGGCCGAGAGGAGCGCGTCCTCGAGCGCCTCCATCAACTTCTCATGCGAAATGTTCTTTTCAGCGGCGAGGCCGCGCACGGCTTCAACGATTTCACGTGACATGGATCAGTCTCCGGGGACGAGGTTGGAGCGGACGATTTCCTCGTACGGGATCGTCACGACGCCGTCGTTCGCGGCGATCGTCACGTCCCTTTCGGAGGCTCCGACCAGCTCTCCGGTAAGGCTCTTGTGTCCGTCACGCGCCTCGCGCAGGCGCACACGCGCGTGACGGCCGAGGAATCGGGTGTAGTGCTGTGGCTTGGTCAGCGGACGCTTCGTACCGGGGGAGGAAACCTCGAGTTGGTAGCGGTCCCGGTACTCGGTGAGCTGCTTCGACACCCGCTCGCACAGCGCCAGCGTCACGCCGTCCGGGTGGTCGATGAACACGCGCAGCGTGGAACCAGATTCGACCTCGACGAGCAGCACCTCGACCTCGGGCTCACACTCAGCGAGCCGCTGTTCGATCTCGGTCTGAACTTCCTTCACTGTCTCCTCCAACGCAAAACTCATAAAAAAAAGCGGGCGAGCGCCCACTTCCGGTACAACCGCCGGGCGGGCCCGGCGCAAGAAGCTGTGCTCGGAGGGTAGCACCAGTTGTTTGGTGCGGGCCAGCCTGCGCGCTTTTGTTGCGAGCCGTCTACTCGGGGTCAGACGGCCCCGCGGCGCGGGCGCGTGCGCGGTCCCGATACACCCGATAATCCCTGCGTGCGGGCTGCATTCCGGCTGCCTGGGCAAGTGGCTTGCGCGCCTCGGCATGCCGTCCGAGCAGCTGCAGGCAGCGGCCGAGGCAGAACAGCGCGTAGTCGTTCGTGGGCGCGCGATCGATCACGGCCTGGAACTCCTCGGCGGCCTGCTCATAGCGCTGCGAGTGAAACAGCGCCCGCCCGAGCGCTTCCCGGATCGAGGTCTTGTCCGGAGCGAGATCACGCGCGCGCGAGAGCGGAATCGTCGCCTGGTGGTTGTGCCCTGCCTCGAGCAGCTGCGTGCCGCGGCAGTACAGCTCGTACACGTCTTCCATCAGCTGAAGTCTAGGCGCCGTGGACGGCGTTTTGCCCGGACTCGCGGCGTCCAGCGCGGCGGCAGGGCCCACAGGGCGCGCAACCGCCCGACCGGCCCCAGTCCCGTCCCCAGCTCTGACCGCAGCGCGCGCCGCTGCCCCGCCGTCGGCGGCGCGTCCGCGGCGGCGAAGCGCATTCGGCGCAGCGCCGCGATGTAGGCCGCCGCCTCCGGGGCCTGGCGGAAGCGGTGCTCGAGCGCCGCCAGGGTGGCGCCGTCCGAGAGCGGCCGTCGGCAGCGGACCATCGCCCGCTCGAGCTCGACGACGAGCTCGCTCTCCGTCGGCTCGCGCAGGCGGGCCGTCCTCGCGAGCCCGAGTCCGAGGACGGCGATCACCGCGAACGCCACGAGCACAAACGGGAGCGGCGATGTGCTCGGCGGATGTGGCGTCGCCGACGAGACCGGCGTCGAGCTCCGCGGTGCCGTTTCCGGCCGGCGGACGGGCTTCGGTGTCCGCGCCGAGGATCCCCTTCCCCGGAGCACCGGCGGCAACTGCCTACCGCTGCGCGCAGGCGCGGAACCTGGCGTCGGGTCGAACCGCACCCAACCGTACTTCGGGAACCACGCCTCGACCCACGCGTGGGCATTGAGGTCGCTGACGACGTACTCGTGGCGACCGCGGTCATAGTCTCCGGTCGTGAACCCGGTCGCGACGCGGGCGGGCACGCCGCCCATCCGCAGCAGCAGCGCCATCGACCCGGCGAACTGCTGGCAGTAGCCGGCCCTGTCCTTGAGCAGGAAGCTGACGAGCGGATAGATGCTCGGCGGCGGCGTCTCGGAATAGGTGTAGCCGTGGCCGAGGTAGCTGAGCACGGCCTGGACGTAGTCGGCGGGCGTGCGTGCGTGCGCGCGCAGCCGCATCGCCAAGGCGTAGACGGGACCGTACGGCGAGGCGTCGACGTCGGCATTGGCCAGCACGTTCGGCGTCGTCATCGTCACCGGAGGCGAGTGCGTGGCGAACGGCGGGAACAGGATCGGCTGATCGGGCGTCCCGTAGCCCGGAAGGATCATCGTCAACTCGCCGAGCAGCCCGGTCACCGGATAGCGGCTCCCCGCCGCCTCGAGCTGGGCGAGGCTCGGACGCGGAGAATACGTCGTGATCTCGTAGCTGTCGCCGGGCCGCAGTCCGGCGGGAGCGAGCCACGTTCCGGCGGCCGCGCCGGACTCGACAGCCTGAGCGAGATGGACCGGGGCATTCGCATATCCGGCGCCGATGATCTGCTCGGACCGAACCGCTCGCAGCGTCACCTGGATTGTCTGGCTCCAGCGGTTGATCGCGTCATTGGAGGGGGCCGGGGCCAGGCCGTTCGGATCCGTCGACCCGGACTCCCAGCCGGTCCCGCGGAACAGCTCGAGGTTCTCGGTCTTCCAGTAATCCGGATGTAGGGCCGTGACGTCGAGGATCTCGCGCCCGGTCCGCGGCCAGTTGAGCGGCCCATAGCGCTGTGACCAGTCGAACGCCTCGACGTTGCCCGGACTGAGCTGCCCGGCAAGCGATTGATAGTTGAACCACGGCGTGTGCTCGTCAAGCGCCGGGGCGGCGATCATCGCGCCCGTGGCGGCGAGTGCGGCGATCCCGACCGCGAGCGGGCCGTCGCGGCCCGTGATCCGCTCGCCCCACACGAACGCGACGAGCAGGATGAACAGGATGAGGCCGTGCAGGTAGGCGACCTGGGGACGAACGAGCGTCGACGGGACGATCGCGAGGGCGATCAGCGGCGTCGCTGCTGCCGCCCGACGCAGCTCTCCGACCCCGCGCGGCGCGAACGCGAGCGGGATCGCCGCGAGCAGCAGCAGGATGCCGCCGCCGAGCACGATCACCAGCCGCACCCATTCGTTGATCCCGTTGTACGGGATGAACGCTCCCGGCAGTGACGAAAGCCCCTCATCGATCGCGTCGGCGCTGACGGACACGCGCAGGTGGCGAACCCAGCGCCATGGCAGGCCGGCGATCGCGAACACGAGGACAGCGGCGACGATCACCGCGCCGACGAGCAGGATCGGGCTGCGGGCGCGGAGGACCGGCCCCACGCCGGCGAGCGCGACCGCGAGCGCGAGCAGCCCGAGCATCCGGCCGGTCGGCGTCGGGCTCAGCATCGTCCCCCAGCGCAGCGCGCCGTAGAGGCCGAGCGCGGCGAATGCGATCAGCCGGACGAACGGGCGCGCCGCGGCGTCCGGGTCCGCGCGCAGCCGCGTGCGCTTGACTCCGCGGGCATCGAGGACGGCGACCTGCGCGCCGGTGCTCATGCCGCCCGCACCCTGGTGGCGCGGGCGCGCGTCCCGACCGCGTAGCCGCGACACCCGGCGACGTCGAAGATCACCGCCCCCGCTGGCTCTGCGCGCGCGTCCCGCGGGAGCACGAGGACGATCCGGGCCACGCCGTTGGTGCTCAGCGCGGTCGGGATTCGGTCGATCGGCTGCGCTGCGACGTACAGCACCGGTCCGAGCTTCGCCGCCGGGGCGAGATGCGGCGCACGGGTCTGCGGGCCACCTTCAACCATCGCCAGCCGGGCGTGAATCCCCGGCCAGCTCGTGAGATCGGCCTCGACGGCGACGGCGCGGCGCTCACCGGGAAGCAGCACCCGGCAGCCGCGCCGCCGAGCGAGCTCGAGCGTCAGGGACGCGGCGGCCCGGACGGCGGCGTCGAGCTGCTCCTCGGCGTCCGGGCGGTTGGAGGTGCGGGCGTCCAGGATCACGAACGGGCGGGCGTCCCCGTCGGCCTGCAGCCGCCGCTCGAGGAGCCCGGCTCCGCGGGCGAGCGCCGACCAGTGGATCCGGGACGCGGATGTACCCGGCCGGTAGGGGCGCAGCCCGTCGATGTCACTCGCCGCCAGGGGCTCGTCCGCCGGGCCGCCGTCTCCGCCCTCGACGCGGCGCCCGCGCTGGCGCGGCGACCACCGAACCGGCTCGGTCCGGGGCAGGACGAGCAGCTCCTGCCGCGGCTGGTCACCGGAGCGGATGCGGGTGGCCAGGCCGAGCATGTCGCTGACCACGATCGACGGCGGCTCGAGCCGGCGCAGGCCGCGGCGGGGGAAGCGCGCCACGATCCGGACCTCGGCGTGGGAGCCGCCGCCGAAGAGCGACAGCGGGCGGCCGACCTCCACCGGCATGCCGGCAAGTGGATCAAGGACCTCACCCCTGGGCAACCCGAGCGGACCGCGGGTGACCTCGATCATCGCCTCGATGGGCTCCCCCTCGATGGCTCGCTCCACGGGCAGCCGCCGGGTCACGTGCGCCGCCTGTGCGCTCGACCAGACCCACACCGGCACGAGCGCTCCGATGAGCGCGAACGCGATCCCGGGGACGAACAGCGGCGCGGCGTCGAACGTGAACGCGAGGAGCGTCAGGACGACGCCGGCGATCGCGACCCGGATGCCGCGCCGAGCGTTCCTCACAGCGCTCGCACCGAGGACACCGCATCGGCGATGACCTCGCGTGCGGCCGCCCGCGGGTATTCGGGGGCCATCACCAGACGGTGAGCGAGGACCGGCTCGGCGAGCGCCTGCACGTCGTCGGGCAGGGCGTGGTCACGTCCGTGCACCATTGCGTGGGCTTTGGCCGCTCGCAGCAGCATCAGCCCGGCCCGCGGAGAGGCCCCGAGCTCGACCCGAGGGTCCTCCCGCGTCCGCCACAGGACCCTGACGACGTAGTCGCGCAGAGCCTCGGAGGCAGTGATCCTCGCGGCCGCGTCCTGCGCGTCGACGATCTCCGCCGCGGTCGTGACCGGCTTGAGCGTCCGGACCTTGTCGCCCGACTCGTGGTCGGCGAGCATGCCGGCCTCGGCGCTGCGGTCCGGATACCCGAGGCTGATGCGGACCATGAAGCGGTCGACCTGCGCCTCCGGCAGCGGGTAGGTCCCCTCGTACTCGATCGGGTTCTGGGTCGCGAGCACGAGGAACGGGCGGGCGAGCTCGTGGGTGTGAACGTCGACCGTGACCCGGCGCTCCTGCATGCACTCGAGCAGCCCGGATTGGGTCTTCGGCGAGGCGCGGTTGATCTCGTCGACGAGCACGACGTTCGCGAACACCGGGCCCGGGCGGAACTCGAACCGCTGCTCGCGCTGGTCATAGACGTTCGTCCCGACGACGTCCGCCGGGAGCAGGTCAGAGGTGCACTGCACGCGCGCGAACTGACAGTCGATCGAACGGGCGATCGCCCGGGCGAGGGCCGTCTTGCCGACCCCCGGGTAGTCCTCGACGAGCACGTGGCCCTCGGCGAGGAGAGCCGTCAGCACGTAATTGAGCGTCTGGGGGCGCACCTGGACCGCGCCGGCAATGTTGTCCGCGAGCCGGCGCGCGATCGTGGCGTGGCCGTTAGGCGTTTGCGACGCCAGGTGTGCCGGCTGGGGCTCCTGCACCGACTCCCTCCCTCCTCATTCGTTCCACCTCATCGAGGACCGCCTGGGCGATGAGATCCTTCCGCGCGCGGGCGATGTGGCGATCGAGGCCGTCGGCGGTGACGATCGTGACCTCGTTGTCCGGCGCGTCAAAACCGATCCCGGTCGCGCTGATGTCGTTGACGACGACGGCATCGAGGCGCTTGCGGACGAGCTTCGATTTGCCAAACTCGATGGCCCGGCCACCGTGCTCGGCGGCGAAGCCGACGAGGGTCTGGCCGGAGCGCCGGCGGTCCGCGAGCGCCGTGAGGATGTCGGTCGTCGGCTCGAGCTCGATCGTCGGGACCCCGTCGTCCTTCTTGATCTTCGTGTCGTGGGTCGTCGCCGGGCGGAAGTCCGCGACGGCGGCGGACATCAGCAGCACGTCGGCGTGATCGAACTCGGCGTCGCACGCGGCCTGCAGGTCAGCTGCCGTCTGGACCTCGACGAGGGTGGTGTTGTGCGGGGCCGGCAGCGAGGTGTTCGCCGCGATCAGCGTGACGGTGGCTCCGCGCTTTGCCGCCTCTCGTGCCAGCGCGAAGCCCATCCGGCCGGACGAGCGGTTGCCGATGAAGCGGACGCTGTCGATCGGCTCGCGCGTGCCGCCCGCGGTGACGAGGACGTTCAGGCCGGTGAGGCTCGGCGGGGTGAGCAGCTGCTCGATCTGTTCGAGGAGCTGAGGCGGCTCGGCGAGGCGTCCGACCCCGTGCTCGCCGTGGGAGGCGAGCGCGCCGTCGCCGGGCGGGATGACCGTGACGCCGCGGTTCTCAAGGATCTGCACGTTCTGTTGAGTCGCCGGATGCAGATACATCCAGTTGTTCATCGCCGGGGCGATCGCGACCGGGCACGTCGCCGCGAGGGCGGCGCTCGTGAGGAGGTTGTCGGCGTGGCCGTGCGCGAGCTTGGCGATCGTGTTCGCCGTCGCCGGGACGATCAGGTACAGCTCGGCCCGCTCGACGAGCGCGAGGTGGCTGATCGGGGCGCGCTCGGGCAGCGGCTCGCCAGGGTAGGACCCGCGATTCGGGTCCGGTTCGAACTCCGATGTGAGGACCGGGGCGCCGGTGGTCGCCTCGAAGCTGGCGCGGCCGACGAACTGCTCGGATGTCGGCGTCTGGATGACCCGGACGGCGTGGCCTCGCTTCGTCGCCAGGCGTACGGCCTCGAGCGCCTTGTACGCCGCAATCCCGCCGGTGATCCCGAACAGCAACCGGGCCATGGCGTGCGTGCCTGCGCGTCCCGGGCCGGACCCGCCTAGCGGTAGTGGTACTTGAGCTTGCCCTGGGCGACTTCCTCCAGAGCAATCGTCAGGTAGTTCTTCGACCGCGTGTCGACCATCGGCGGCGGAAACTCGTCAAACGTCCCCTCGCCGAGGTTGTGGTAGTACGAGTTGATCTGCCGCGCGCGCTTGGCGGCCACAATCACGCTCGCGTAGTCGGAGTCGACATGGTCGAGCAGTTTGTCGATGCGGGGGGAAATCACGGCTGGGGGTGTCCTTTGTCGTTAGCGGTGGATGAAGGTTAGCGGTCGCGCTGCGTTCGTCCGCCAGCGTTGGGGTTTTCACGGTTTTGGCACAGGTGTGTCTTGAGTCGTTACAGCGGTTGGCGGCACGCTTGTCGTCGATGTCTGGCAACGAAGACGGGGGTCCCGGCGCGCGCGGTCGCAAGGTTTCTTTCGTTATTCGAAAGGAAGCTTGCATCGATCGCGTCGCGAATGGCCAGAACCACGTCATTACCACCGGCCAGCTCATTGAGTGCGGGCTCTCCAACGCTGCGATTACGCGCCGCGTTGCCACCGGGCGGCTGCATCGGAAGCATCGAAACGTGTACGCGGTCGGAAGATCCGACCTCTCCCCAGCCGGTGTTCTTCATGCCGCCGTGCTCGCGGTCGGCGAGGACGCCCTCGTCAGCGATCGCTCGACGGCAGCCCTGCTGGGCTTCTGGCCGTACGGCGGCGAGATCGACGTTGTCGAGGTGACCGTGCCGCGTCGCGGAGTCCGCCGGCCCGGGATCAAGGTCCACGGCGTCAATGACATCCCACGTGCCTGCCGCACCATCTGGCGCGGAGTCCCGACCACGACGGCCGCCCACGCGATCCTGGACCTCGCCGCGTCGCTGCACTCCGACCAGGTCTTCGCCCGGACCCTCCACGAGGCCGAGGTCCAGGACTGGGTCACGCACGATCAGCTGCGGGCCGAGATCGACCGCCACCCGAGGCACCCGGGCCGCAAGCGGCTCGAGCGCGAACTCGGCTGGGGTCCGACGCCGACGCGCTCCCAGCCGGAGGACAAAGCAGTCGAGATCCTCCGCCGTCACGGCTTCCGCAACTTCGAGACGAATGCCCGGATCCCCGGGCTCCCGAAGTGGATCGAGGTCGATGTCCTGTTCCCCGCCCATCACGTCGTGATCGAGGTCGACGGCGACCGCTTCCACAAGACGCGCTACCGCCGCCGCAGGGACGCGCGCAAGCAGGCGATCATCGAGGCGGCAGGACTGCGCGTCATCCGGCTCAGGCCCGACGACGTCGAGCCGGCCGGCGAGGCGCAGACCGTCGCCCGGCTCCGGCACGCGATCCCGGGAGACGTGACCCCGGACCCATCCCCACTGACCCTCAGGTCGACAGCGCCGTCCGGACGATCCGCTCGAGCTCGTCGGTCGCGTCCTCGAGCCGGTCGTTGACGACGACATGCCCGAACTCCGGTTGAGCGAGAAGCTCGCGCTCAGCCGTCCGCATCCGCTCCTCGACCTGCTCGGCCGAGTCCGTCCCGCGTCCCACCAAACGCGTCCGCAGGGCATCACGTGACGGCGGCGAGATGAACACGGCGATCGCCTCCGGCATCGCCTGCCGGACCTGCCGCGCCCCCTGAACCTCGATTTCCAAAACGATCGGAACCCCCGCCGCGAGCCGCTTCTCGATCTCCGACCGCAGCGTCCCGTACCGGTTCCCGGAGTACGAGGCCCACTCCAGGAAGTCCCCTTCCTCGATGCGCTGTTCGAACTGAGCGGGCGTCAGGAAGTGGTAGTCAACCCCGTCGACCTCGCCCGGCCGCGGCGGGCGCGTCGTCGCCGACACGGACAGCTCGAGCGAAGGTACGCGTGAGAGCAGGCCTCGGATGAGGGTCCCCTTCCCCACCCCGGACGGACCGGTGATGACAAACACCTCGGCCAACGTCCGGGATGGGGTCGGGGTACGTTCCGCCCGCTAGCGGCGGCGCATGAGCGCGACCAGCTCAGCGCGTTGACGCTGCGAAAGCCCGCCGATGGTCTTACTCGGCGAGATCCGGCACTGGGTGAGGATCTTGTTGACCTTCACGCGTCCGTATTTCGGCACGGCGAGCAGCAGGTCAAAGACCTTGGCGGTCTCGAGATACTCAGGCGGCCCGAGCAACAGCTCATGGATCGGCTGACGACCGGCCTTGAGGTCACGCTTCAGCTGCGCTCGCCGGCTGCGGATATCGTTGGCGCGTTGGAGCGCCTCCATCCGCTGCACGAGAGAGCGCTCCGGCGCAGCGATGGGCTTGGGGGGCGATTCACTGACCGGCGGCATGGGCGGCGACTATACATCCTGAGCACACGTGATCAAGGCATACGCCCGATATTCGACTCAACCTCAAGCTCAGGTCGAGCATTGTCGAGGATGGTTTGGGTAATAAACCTGGTTTGCAGGGGGTTTGCCGCGGCCTTGCGCAGGAGCCCGTGAGCAACCTGTGCAACTCCTGACGGCTGCGGGGCCCGCTCGCTGCCCAAGGCTCAGGGCCGCTCCGCTGCGCGGGCGACACTGAGCGGGGCCCGCTCGCTGCCCCTGGCTCAGGGCCGCTCCGCTGCGCGGGCGACACTGCCCTGGACGCCGGGTGACGCCGAGCTGGCAGCGAGTTCCGTAGCAACGTGATTACCGGCTACCGGATCTCTGAAACTTTCGGTACCCACGGCCACGAGATCTGCACCGACGCGCATGAGATCGTGCGCGTCGCGCCCACTCTGGACACCCCCCATGCCGATCACCGGAAGTGACACAGCCTCCCGGACGGCGCGGACCTGAGCGAGCGCCACCGCCCGCACCGCCGGTCCCGAGACCCCACCCGTGGTGCCACCGAGCCACGGCTCTCCGCTCCGGGGGTCAAGCGCCATTCCGCGGATCGTGTTGATCAGCGACACGGCACTCGCCCCGGCGTCCTCGGCGGCACGCGCCACCGCTCCGACGTCGGTCGCGTTCGGCGTCAGCTTGACGATCAGCGGCTTCGTCGTCAGCGGGCGGACACGCTCGAGCAGCGCCGCCACCTCGAACGGGTCGGCGCCCATCACGAGGCCTGTCTCGACGTTCGGGCACGAGACGTTGAGTTCGAGCGCTGCCACCTCATCGCGCTCGGCAAACGCGGTGACCAGTTCGGCGACCTCGTCACGACTGAACCCCATGACATTGACGATCAGCGGCACGGGAAGCGCGGCGAGCTTCGGGAGGTCGTCCGCGAGGTAGCCCGCGAGGCCCTTGTTCGGCAGCCCGATCGAGTTGATCATCCCGGCGGGCAGCTCCCACAGCCGGGGCGGCGGGTTGCCCTGGCGTGGTGCGAGCGTGACCGTCTTCGAGACGAACGCAGCGAACGGGAAGTCCGCGAGCAGCGCGTCCCCAAACGCCCGGCGCGCCGCGATCGCGTCGAACGTGCCAGAGCCGTTGATGATCGGGTGGGCGAGCTCGATCCCGCAGAAATCGATCGGCGCGCTCAATGGCCCGCCCCGCAGAAATCGATCGGCGCGCTCAATGCCCCGCCCCGCAGAAATCGGTCGGCGCGCTCAATGCCCCGCCCCGCAGAAATCGGTCGGTGCGCTCAATGCCCGGCTCCGGCGACGAGCGCCGTCTCCAGCGCCGCCGCATCGAGGACGGGTCCATCGACGCACAGCCGGACGTACCCCGTCCGCGTCGGCACGACACAGCCAAAGCAGGCGCCGTATCCGCACGCCATGCCGGACTCGAGCGCCAGCTGAGCGGGGACCGAACGCTCCTCGCAGATGGCCCGCACGGCCTCGAGCATCGGCGGTGGCCCGCACGCGTACACCTCGGCCGCGCCGACGCCGGACTCGAGCTCGGCCACCAGGAGCTCGGTCACGAGCCCGTGGTGCCCCACGCTTCCGTCGTCAGTCGCCACCCGCGCGCGCCCGAGCAGCTCCGCCCCCGCCGCGTGCGGCTCATCCCGGAACCCGAGCAGCGGCACGACGTGGCCGCCGAGGGTGTCCTGCCAGATCGCGAGCGGCGCGATCCCGACGCCGCCTCCGACGAGCAGCGGACGGCGGCCGTCTCCCGGGGGGCGGAAGCCGACGCCGAGGGGACCCACGAGCCGGAGCCCGTCGCCGGCATCGAGCTCGCACAGCCGCGCCGTCCCTGGGCCGACATCCTCGATCAGGAAGTGCAGCTCCACGCCCTCTGCCGGCGCCCGGAGCACGCTGAAGGCGCGGGGCAGGAACGGGCGCCCGCTCTCCCCTCCGCCCCACCGACGCGCCGCCGCGAGCATGTAGAACTGGCCGGCGGCCGGGCGCGGCCCGCCGGGGTCATCGGCGTGCAGCACGATGTAGGCGCCAAACCGCTCCCGAGCGGTGATCGTGGCGGTGCGCCGGCCGAACGGCGCCTGGACGCGATCCGCGCTCAATGCCGGAGGTCGGGGGTCCGCGTCGACGCGTGCGCGTGCCCGTGCACGTGCGCGTGGATCTCCTGGAGCGAGAGCACGCCTGGCTCGCCCCGGCGGGCGGCGGCGATTGCCCGGGCTGCGGCGATCCCACCTGACATCGTCGTGATGCACGGGATCCCGCGGGCGATCGCGGCCGAGCGAATCTCATACCCGTCGGTGCGGGCGCCCGTCCCGATCGGCGTGTTGATGACGAGGTCGACCTCGCCGCGCTCGATCCAGTCGACGACGTGGGGCGACCCCTCCCCGATCTTGTTGATCGGCCTCGCCGGGATCCCCATCCGCTGGAGGGCCTGCGCCGTGCCGTGCGTCGCGACGATGTCGAAGCCAAGGTCGTGCAGCGTCGTCGCGATCCCGGTCGCGGCCGGCTTGTCGTAATCGCCGACTGTGAGGAACACGGTTCCGCTCGAGGGCAGCTTCGCGCCCGCGGCGGCCTGTGCCTTGGCGAACGCGGTGGGGAAATCACGGGCGATCCCCATCACCTCGCCGGTCGAGCGCATCTCCGGCCCGAGCAGCGCGTCCGAACCGGTGAACCGGTCGAACGGGAGGACGACCTCCTTGACGCATACATGTCCGTTCGTCGTCGTCTCCGGGAGGTCGAGGTCGGCGATCCGCTCGCCGAGCATCAGCCGGCAGGCGAGCTTGGCGATCGGCAACCCGATCGCCTTCGAGACGAACGGCACCGTACGAGACGCGCGCGGGTTCGCCTCGATCACGTGCAGGCCCTCGTCGTGAACGGCGAACTGGACGTTGATGAGGCCGACGACGCCGAGCGCCTTGGCGATCCCCTCGGTCTGCTCGGCGATCGTCTTCAGCATCTCGTCGCCGAGCGCATGGGGCGGAAGCACGCAGGCGCTGTCACCGGAATGGATCCCGGCCTCCTCGACGTGCTGCATGATCCCCGCGATCCACACGTCGGTGCCGTCGCAGAGCGCGTCGACGTCGACCTCGATCGAGTCCTCGAGGAACCGGTCGAGGTAGATGTGGGTGCCCTCCTGGGCCCCGACGCGGTCGAGGTAGTCCTTCAGCCCGGCGACGCTGTAGACGATCTCCATCGCTCGTCCGCCGAGGACGTAGCTCGGCCGCACGAGCAATGGGAACCCGACCTGGGGCGCGATCTCGAGCGCCTCCGCCTCCGAGGACGCGCTGGCGTACGGCGGCGCCTTGTAGCCGAGCCGGTCGAGCAGCGGCCCGAAACGGCTGCGGTCCTCGGCGAGGTCGATCGCGCCGACGTCGGTCCCGAGGATGGGGACGCCGGCGTCATGCAGGCCGGCCGCGAGCTTCAGTGGCGTCTGGCCGCCGAACTGGACGATCACGCCCTCCGGCTTCTCAACCGCGCACACGCCGAGCACGTCCTCGAGCGTGAGCGGCTCGAAGTACAGCCGGTCGGAGGTGTCGTAATCGGTCGAGACCGTTTCCGGGTTGCAGTTGACCATGACCGCGTCTCGGCCGAGTTCGCGCACGGTCTGGGCGGCGTGGACGCAGCAGTAGTCGAACTCGATGCCCTGGCCGATCCGGTTCGGCCCGGAGCCGAGGATCACGACGCTCGGCCGCTCGCCGCGCTCGACCTCGCCCGCCGCGCCATTCGGTCCCGGGCGCTCCCACCCGGAGTAGTAGTACGGGGTCCGGGCGGCGAACTCGGCCGCACACGTGTCGACGGCCTTGAAGGTGCGCTCTCCGGCAAACGGCGCCTCGGGATCAGCGACAAGCTCGGCGAGTTCGGTGAGAAACCACGGGTCGATGTCCGTGCGCCGCTGAATCTCGTCGCGGTCGACGCCGCGGCGGAGCGCCTCGAGCACATGGTCGAAGCGCTCGGCGCCGGGCTTGGCAACGACCTCAAGCAGGGCGTCGTCGTCGGCCGGTGGCTTCGGCCATGAGTCCAGCTCGCGGGAGCGGAGCGCCTTGGCGAACGCCTGCTGGAACGTCCGCCCGATCGCCATCGCCTCGCCGACCGATTTCATGTGCGTCGTCAGACCGGCCTCGGCCCCGGGGAACTTCTCGAACGCGAACCGCGGCCATTTGACGACGCAGTAGTCGATCGCCGGCTCAAAGCTCGCGGGGGTGGCCTGGGTGATGTCGTTCGGGATCTCCTGGAGCGTGTAGCCGACGGCGAGCCGGGCCGCGATCTTCGCGATCGGGAATCCGGTCGCCTTCGAGGCGAGCGCGCTCGAGCGCGACACGCGCGGGTTCATCTCGATGACGACGATCTCGTCGGTCTTACGGTTGACGGCAAACTGGACGTTCGAGCCGCCGGTCTCGACGCCGACCGCGCGGATGACGGTGATCGCCTGGTCGCGCAGCGCCTGGTATTGCTTGTCGGTGAGCGTCTGCTGCGGGGCGACGCACACGCTGTCGCCGGTGTGGACGCCCATCGGGTCGAGGTTCTCGATCGAGCAGATGATCACGACGTTGTCCGAGCCGTCGCGCATCACCTCGAGCTCGAACTCGCCCCATCCGAGCACCGATTCTTCGAGCAGGACCTGGGCGATCGGCGAGGCCTTCAGGCCGCGGCCGACGACCCGCTCGATGTCCCCCTCGGTGCGGACGACGCCGCCGCCCTTGCCGCCGAGCGTGAATGCCGGGCGCACGATGAACGGCAGCCCGATGTCGGCGAGCGCCGTGCGGGCGTCACCGATCGTGTGGGCGATCGCGCTGCGGGGCACGCGCAGTCCGGCGGCCGTCATCGTCTCGCGGAATCGCTCGCGGTCCTCAGCGCGGTCGATCGCCTCGTAGTCGGCCCCGATCAGCTCGACGCCGTAGTGCTCGAGCGTGCCGTCCTCGTGGAGCGCCTTGGCCAAATTGAGTGCCGTCTGACCGCCGAGCGTCGGCAGCAGCGCGTCCGGCTGCTCGCGCTCGATCACCTGCGCGACCGTCCGCGGCAGGAGCGGCTCGATGTAGGTCGTCGTCGCGACCTCGGGGTCGGTCATGATCGTCGCCGGGTTGGAGTTGACGAGCACGACCTGGTAGCCCTCGTCCATCAGCACCCGGCACGCCTGCGTGCCCGAGTAGTCGAACTCGGCTGCCTGGCCGATGACGATCGGACCCGATCCGATCAGCAGGATCTTGTGGATGTCGTCCCGGCGCGGCATCAGTGCTCCTCGGAGGATCGCCCACTGGGCGATCCTTCTCCGCCATCGGCGCCAGCCGATTGCGCGATTTCCTCGACGAAGCGGTCGAACAGGTACAGCGCGTCGTGCGGCCCGGGGCCGGCTTCGGGGTGGTACTGCACGGTCGCGCCCTGGACATCTCGCAACCGCAGTCCCTCGACCGTCCGGTCATACAAATTGACGTGAGTCAGCTCGGCGGCGCCGAAGTCGGTCTCCCACCGGACCGCCTCGTCGGCGTCGATTGTCCGCGCGCCGCCGGGGCCGAGGACGGCGAAGCCGTGGTTCTGGCTGGTGATCTCGGTCCGGGCGGTCGTCAGGTCCTTGACCGGATGATTCGCTCCGTGGTGGCCGAACGGGAGCTTGTACGTCTCGAGCCCGACGGCGCGGCAGAGCAGCTGGTGGCCGAGGCAGATGCCGTAGACGGGCTTGCGCCCGACGATGCTCCGGACCGTGTCGACGATGTAGTCGAGCGCGGCCGGATCGCCGGGTCCGTTGGCGAGGAAGACGGCGTCGGGGTCGCGCCCGAGCAGCTCGGTGGCGCTCGCCGTACACGGGTGCAGCTCGACGGTCGCGCCGCGCTCACGCAGGTTGCGGACGATCGAGAGCTTCACGCCGGTGTCAATCATCGCGATCCGCGGCCCGTCGCTCGCACGGAGCGGTCCGAGCGTGGCGGCCTCCGCCGGGGTCACGTCGCGGGCCAGGTCACGGCCGCTCATCGAGGGCTCGGCGTCGATCAGCTCCCGCGCCTGCGCTTCGCTGACGCGCGCCGGGAACACGCCGCCCTGCATCGCTCCGGCATCGCGGATGTGGCGGACGAGCTCGCGCGTGTCGAGGTCGGTGATCGCGGGGACCCCACAGTCGGTCAGCCACGAGAGCCACCCGCGTTCGGCGCCCGCCGCGTCCTCCCGGTCGACGGCGGCGCGCATGATCGCGGCGCGGGCATGGATCCGGTCGGACTCCATCGCCTCCGCGCAGACGCCGTAGTTCCCAATCATCGGATAGGTGAACGTGATCAGCTGCCCCGCATAGCTCGGGTCGGTCATCGCCTCCTGGTAGCCGGCCATCGAGGTCGTGAACACGATCTCGCCGACAGCGACCTCGTCGGCAGCACAGGCGATGCCGTCGAAGCGGGCGCCGTCCTGCAGCAGGACGTAGGCGGTGGCCTCGGCGCTCATCGCGCGCTCACCGCTCCCCTCGCCACGGACAGCGTCCGCGTGCGATGCACGGCCGCGCCATCGGCGATCGTCAGCACCAGCCGGCCGTGGAGGGTGCGACCGTGGAAGCAGCAGTTGGCCGAGCGGCTGACGTACCCGTCGGCGCCGACCTCGAACTGGGCGCCGAGATCGAACAGGCAGAGGTTCGCCGGCTCGTCCGGCGCGATCCGCGGGATCGGCAGGCCGTAGAGCGCGCCGCCGCTCGTCATCCGCTCGATGATCGTGTCGAGCTCGATCTCGCCGGCGAGGACGAGCTCGGTGTAGATCGCCGGAAATGCCGTCTCGAGGCCGGTGGTTCCCATCGGCGCCTGTTCGAACGGGACCTCCTTCTCGTGCCGGGCGTGGGGCGCGTGGTCGGTCGCGATGCAGTCGATGATGCCGCTCTTCAGCGCCTCGATGAGCGCGCGCCGATCGCTGTCGGTCCGCAGCGGTGGGTTCATCTTGAAGCGGGTGTCGAGCGTCCGCACCATGTCGTCGGTGAGCGTCAGGTGGTGCGGCGTGACCTCGCCGCTGACGCGGGCACCCGCGTCCTTCGCCGCCGCGAGCGCCTGGATCGACTCGATCGCCGAGAGGTGCTGAAAGTGCACGCGCGCGTCCTCGTAGGAGGCGAGGGCGCTGTCACGGGCGATCATCGTCGACTCCGAGACGCTCGGAATCCCGGCCATGCCGAGCCGGGCGGACACGGCTCCCTCGTGCATGACGCCGTCGCCGGACAGCGCCGGGTCTTCCTCGTGGAGCGCGATCACACCGCCGCTCAGCCGCTGGTACTGAAGCGCCTTGCGGAGCATGCCGGCGGACACGACCGGTCTGCCGTCGTCGGTGAAGCCGAGGGCTCCGGCGTCCGCGAGCGCCGCCATCTCGGTGAGCTCGTCACCGCCGAGGCCTCGCGTGATCGAGGCCAGGAAGCCGGTGGGAACGGCGGCCCGGGCCTTCGCTCCGTCGACGAGCGAGCGGAGGATGCTGGGGTCATCGACGACCGGGTCGGTGTTCGGCATCGCGATGACCGCGACGAACCCGCCGGCCGCGGCCGCGGCCGTCCCGGTCTCGATGGTCTCCTTGTACTCCTGGCCCGGCGTGCGCAGGTGAACATGCGGATCGACAAATCCCGGAAACGCATGCTTGCCGGTGGCGTCGATCACCTCGCCCGAGCCCTCGAGCGCGCCCGGCGCTCCAAGTTCGGCGATCCGGCCGGCGCGGATGAGGATGTCCCGCTGCTCGTCGAGGCCGCTGCGGGGATCGAACACGTGCGCGCCGCGCAGCAGCACCTCCGCCGGCGGGCGATCGCGGTGAAAGAGATTCGTGCCGGGATCGGTCATGCCGCCGCCGCCAGCACCGGAGCTCCGGCGAGAAGCTCGTAGAGGACCGCCATGCGGACCGCGATCCCGGCCTTGACCTGGTCGACGATCAGGGCCTGCGGCGAGTCGATCGCGTCGGCCGACAGCTCGACACCGCGGTTGACCGGGCCCGGGTGCATCAGCACCTGGTCTTCTCGCAGCCGGCCGCGGCTGACCTGATACCGCGCGGCGTATTCCCGCAGGGACGGAACGAAGGCCTCGCGCATCCGCTCGTGCTGCATGCGCAGGACGTAGACGACGTCGGCGTCTTCGACGCCATCGAGCGTCGGCCGGGCGGTGCAGCCGAGCGCCTCGATCTTCCGTGGCAGCAGGGTCGGCGGGCCGCAGACGGTGACTGCGGCACCCATCCGCGTGAACGCGAGGATGTCCGAGCGGGCGACGCGGGAGTGGAGCACGTCGCCGACGATCCAGATGCTGAGGCCGTCAAGCGCCCCGAGCCTGCGGCGCAGCGTGAACACGTCGAGCAGTGCCTGGGTCGGGTGCTCGTGCTTGCCGTCGCCGGCGTTGACGACGCTCGCGGGCGTCCATCCGGCGACGAGCTGGGCGGCGCCGGCGTGGGGCGAGCGGATGACGATCGCGGCCGGGTCGTAGGCCGACAGCGTCTGGACGGTGTCCTTGAGCGACTCTCCCTTGTCCACCGACGAGCCGGCACTGCGGATGCTGACGACATCGGCGCTCAGCCGCTTGGCCGCGAGCTCGAACGAGGAGCTCGTGCGCGTCGAGGATTCGTAGAACAGGTTCACCACGGTGCGGCCGCGCAGCGCCGGCACCTTCTTGATCTCCCGGCCCGAGACCTCGGCGAACGACTCCGCGCGGTCGAGAATGCGTTCGATCCCGGCGCGGTCGAGATCGTCGATCGAGATCAGATGTCTGCCGATGCGTGCGGTCATGCTGCCTTCGTCTCTGGCCGGTTGGCCGGCCCGATCGTCACCTCGTCACGCCCGTCGACCTCCTCGACGCGGACGTTGACCCGCTGGTCCTGCGATGTCGGCAGGTTCTTGCCGACGTAATCCGGCCGGATCGGCAGCTCACGATGGCCGCGATCAACGAGGACCGCGAGCTGGACGCGCGCCGGCCGGCCGTAGTCGAAGATCTCGTCGATCGCCGAGCGCACGGTCCGTCCCGTGTAGAGCACGTCGTCGACGATCACGGTCGTGCGCCCGTCGACTCCGAAGTCGAGCTGGGTCGCGTGCACGATCGGCGCACTGGGCCGGATCCCGAGGTCATCCCGGTAGAAGGAGATGTCGACGAAGCCGAGGGGGACCGGTTTGTCGAGAAGCTCGCTCGTCAGGGCGTGCAGCCGACGTGCGAGGTGGGCGCCACGTCGATGAATCCCGACCAGAGCGACGTCCCCGTCCGGGTTCTTCTCGACGATCTCATGGGCGATCCGCAACAGCGTGCGGCGCATATCATCGCGGTCGAGGACGACCGTCGCAGCTTGCAACGTGCACCTTCCTGGCCTCGCGGGACCGGGTTAAAGGGGCCGACTCACGGGAGCGTAGCAATGGCTGCGGCGGACGGCTCGCGAGCGCGCCGGTAGAGAACGTGTGGCAGGCCGGCGTGGACGATCTTGTGCTCGTAGCGGAAGGCAGATTTCTCCATGACCCGCCGCGAGGCGATGTTCGTCGGCAGCGTGAAGGCGACGATCTCCCCCAGTCCGAGGTCATCGAACGCGACCCGGACGGCGGCCAGCGCCAACTCGGTCGCGAGTCCCTGGCCCCACCGGGCGGGCGTGATCGCCCAGCCGACCTCGACCTCGTCACAGCCGGCGACGAACGTGTGCTGGAGGCCTCCTCGGCCGACGACGGCGCCGGTCTGCCGGTCGCGCAGCAGCCACATTCCGAACCCGTAGCGCTCCCAGTGCTCGAGCTTGCCGACGAGGTTCTCGGCCATCTCCGCGTCCGTCTGCGGGAGACCGGAGGCGTACAGCGTCCGGGCGACGCGCGGGTCCCTCAGGAGTTCGTACAGCTCTTCGGCGTGCTCGGCGCGGAGGCGCTCGAGCACCATCCGTTCGGTCTCGACCCGGTCACGCGTCGACGCCGTCACCTCAGCCCGCCCGCTCTCCCAACGGCTCGGCGATCGCCGGCTCGGCGCTGCCGTCATCGTCGACGCGACGGTCCTCCCAGCGGATCAGTTCCGGCTCACCGCGCTCCGCAAACGGGATCTCGATCGTGTCGAAGTCCCGCGGCAGGACGGTGTTCGGGAAGACGGCGCGAGCCTCATCGCGGAGCACGCGGACCGGGTAGCGCATCGAGAAGTGCGTGAGCGCGAGCAGGCGGACCTCGGCGTCCCGGGCGAGGACGGCCGCCTGCTCGGCGGTCGAGTGGCCCGTCTCGGCGGCGCGATCAGTCTCATCGTGCGCGAACGTCGCCTCGTGCACGAGGAGGTCGGCGGCGTGCGCGGCGACCTGCATCGACTCGCACGGCATCGTGTCGCCGGAAATGACGAGCTTGCGACCTGGTCGGCTCGGACCCATCACCTGGTCGGGTCGCACGCCGCGGATCGTCTCGCCGTGCTGCACCCGCCCGAACTCCGGCCCAGGCGTCAGCCCCAGCGCGATCGCCTGCTCGGGATCGAACGCGCCGGGCCGCTCTGGTTCGTACAGGACATATCCGAATGCGGTGCCGCGATGGCGGGTGGGCACCGGGGCGATCGTGTATCCGTCGCGCTCGAGCGTCTCGCCCGGCTCGAGCTCGATGAGGATGAGCTCGAAGCGCACGCGGCCCGCCATCCGCAGCGCGCCGATGACGAACTCGCGCAGACCCGGGGGACCGTGGATCGTGAGTGGTCGCTCGCGCGCGCGGAGATCGAATGTCTTCAGCAGGCCGGGCAGCCCGAGCCAATGGTCGGCGTGAAAGTGGGTGATGAAGATCTCGGTCAGGTCCATCAGGCCGACGGAGCCGACAAGCTGGCGCTGTGTCCCCTCGCCGCAGTCGAACAGGATGCGGTCGCCCCCGCGGCGGACGAGCACGGCCGGGAGGCCGCGGCGGGCGGTGGGAATCGAGCCGGCGGTACCGACGAAGAACAGCGAGAGATCCATCGCGGACCAGTCTGTCAGTCGAGACTGACGAGCTGAAACGTGAGTTCGTCCCCGTTCACGCGCGCGAGGCCCATCGTGTGGTGCGGTGCCCGGCGCCGCTCGGTCGGGCTGCCCGGGTTGAAGATCTGAAAGCCGTCCGGCGCGCGCTCGTGCAGCGGGATGTGGCTGTGGCCAAAGACCACCGCGTCCGCGTCGGCGAAGCGTCGTCTGAGCCGCTCGACGCGGCCGGTGGCCCGTCCGGCGTCGTGAAGCACCCCGATCCGGGCTCGCTCCGCCCAGATGAGCTCGGCCTCAGGCAGCGCCGCGCGCACGTCCGAATCGTCGACGTTGCCGTACACCGCGACGACCCGCGGACCCAGCGCCTGGAGGTCCCGCAGCACCGACAGGCGCATGAAGTCGCCGGCGTGGATGATGAGATCCGCCGCCTTCAGCCGCTCGACGCAGGCGTCGGGCAGCGCTCTGCGCCCGCGGGGCAGGTGGGTATCCGAGATGATCGCGATGTCCACGGTAAGCTCCTTCGCAGTATCCCCGCGCCCGTAGCTCAGGGGATAGAGCGCTCGCCTCCGGAGCGAGAGGTCGCAGGTTCAAATCCTGCCGGGCGCGCTGACGATCCGGGCCCAGATCCGTCGATGGTCGAGCGCGGTGCTCGCCTGCGTCGTCGTCGCGAGCCTCCTGCTGACGTCGAGCGCCGCGGCGCAGCCGCGGCCGCGATGGCTGGTGCGTGCCCACATTCTCATACCGGGCAATCCCCGTGAGAACGACTGCCGGACGAGCGTGTGCCAGCACAACGAGAACACCGATCTCACGCGCTGGCACGGCGCCGTGTTCTTCGTGCACCGGACCGCGGGCAGCCAGGTGCTCGGCCCCAACAGTTCGCTGCGGATCTACCGTTCGACCGACAACGGCGCGCACTTTCACCTGCAGGCGATCATCCCCGGGCCACATGGTCGGGACATTCGGGACCCCTGCTTCTACGTCGTCGGCAAACGGCTCTTCATCAAGGCAATCACGCGCCTGCCCGGCTTCGCCCTCCGCGACAACGATGCAGGGTCGATCTCAGTTCAGACGCACTCGACGGACGGACGCCGATGGTCGGCGACCCGCGCGGTCGGCCCGCTTGGATGGGGGTTCTGGCGCGTCGTCGCGCATCGCGGCACGCTCTACGCAGGCGCGTACGAGGACGGCGACCTCCGCACCGTGCTGTTCACCTCACATGATGGGGTGAGCTGGCATCGGGGCCCGCTGATCTACGGAGTCTCGGCCGACACTCCGCTCGAACCCGAGCTGACGTTCTCGCCTTCGGGTCGGAGGGTCTCCGCGCTCGTGCGCCTCGACGGCAACAACTTCGATCTGCTCGGCTATCAGGGACGGCTGCGCACGGCCGTCTGCTGGGCGAGCGTCCCGGTGCATCGCTTCCGCTGCCCGCAGATTCTCACCGGCGTACGTCTCGATGGGGCGGTGACGTTCTACTGGCATCAACGGCTGTTTGTGATCGCCCGCAAGCATCTCCGCGGTATGGAGGTCCGCAAGCGCACCGCGTTGTACGAGCTCCGCGGCAATCTCGAGCACGGCCCGCTCCGCGTGCACGAGTACGGGGAGTTCCCGAGCGCGGGCGATACCTCCTACGCCGGCGTGGTGCAGATCGCGCCGACGCGGTTCCTGGTGACCTGGTACTCGAGCCCGCTCGCCGGCGACCCGGGCTGGCTGACCGGCTTCGCCAGCCGGACCGACGTCTGGGAGGCGACGGTCAACCTGGCCCGGCTGTGAGCAAACCCGGCGTCGGCTATCCGGCGTCGGCCTTCCCGAGCGCCGCTTGGATCTCGCTGATCGCGGCCTGCTCGGCGGGGCTGACGTCGACGCCGTCTTCACGGTGGGCGCCGGCCACGCGGTCTGCGAGCATCAGCACGAACCCGCGGTAGTCCTCGATCTCCTGCGGCGTCGCCTTCTGCTCCAGCAGGGCGATCGCGCGACGCAGTTGCTCCAGCCCGTGCTGTTTGAATTCCTCCGTCGAGCTGTGACGCGAATGCTCGACCTCGGGCTTCGCCGAGACGATCTCGTCGAGCAGTTCGCTCTCACCGTGTTGCTTGCGGGCCTCGGCGTAGGCCTTGCCCATCGCGATCGTCTCCCGGAACGTGCCGCCCTTCTGGGCGAACAGCACGATCATGCCTGCCGTCGGCGGCCCCTCGAGAACTGTCTTCCACTCCGGCTCGGTGAAATCGGACTTGGCGGTCATCTGGCTCCTTTCGCTGTCGGCCCGATCAGGCCGATCCACCATCCTGACAGCGGACGTCGGTCAGGCAATCACCCGCATCGGGTGAGCGCGTTACCGCATTTTCACGGCACCGCCCCACGTTGCTAACGGGGTCGCGCGCCGGCGCAGGCACGCTCCATTCAGCCCGGATCACCGGGAAACGACCAGGGGAGTCATCAGTGTTCCTTCGCACGCTCAGGCGGCGAGCAGTGCCGGCCGCTGCCACATTGACGGCAGTCGTCGGTGCCGGCGCCTTCGTGACCGCGATCTCGGCCGCAACCGCCTCCGACCACAAGATCGCCCGTGAGGCGCATCGCAGCACGCACGATCGCGGACCACGGCAGGACATGTACACGATCGGCCTGTTCGGCGACATGCCCTACGGCGCGCTGGGCCGCTCGCAGTACCCGAACCTGCTTGCCGACATCAACAGGAGCGATGTCGCGTTCTCGATCTTCGACGGCGATCTCCAGGCCGGTGGCGACGGCCCGTGCAACGACAGCCTCGACGCGACCGCGCAGGCGAACTTCAACACGCTCGAGCGGCCGCTCGTCTGGGTTCCGGGAGACAACGACTGGACGGACTGCTGGGGTCGGTACGGGGCGGCGCAGGCGCCCTACCACGACCCGATCGAGCGCCTCAATCACGAGCGGCAGCTGTTTGACTCAACTTCCCAGAGCCTCGGGCAGCAGACGCTGACGCTGACGCGCGAGTCAAGCGAGGGCGGCCAGTACGCGGTGTACTCCGAAAACGTCCGCTGGCAGCGTGGGCCGGTCGTGTACCTCGGTCTCGACGTCCAGGGGTCGAACGACAACTACCCGTACCCGGAGACAGAGAAGGAGAGCGGCGCCGTCGTCACGCGCACCGACGCCGAGATCCAGCGTCAGCGCGATGAGGAGACGGCGCGCAAGGCGGCCGATCTGCACTGGCTCTCCGAGGGCTTCGCGTACGCCAAGCGTGTCGATGCCAAGGGGGTCCTGATCGACTGGCAGGCGGACCCGAACTTCAACAACGAACAGCACCTGACCAACCCCCACGACTGGGACGCGTTCCCGGACTACGTCAACGCCGTGCGCCAGGAAACGATGAACTTCCCCGGCCAGGTCGTGCTCGTGCACGGCGATTCGCACTACTTCAAGGTCGACAAGCCGATCAACCTGCCGAGCGGCGGCGTGCTCGCGAACTTCACGCGCGTCGAGACGTTCGGCGCCCGCCAGACCCATTGGGTCAGCGCGACGATCAACACGCGGGACCCGGACCTGTTCGAGTTCCAGCCGCGGATCGTGCCGGCGAACGTCGGTTAGGTTCTGCGCGCCAGCCTGGGCGGAAGCAGACGCACTCCGGTCTGCTCCCGGTCGCGGTCACGGCAGGAACACGTCGCCGAACCGCCCGATGGTGCCGCCGAACAGGAGGACGAGCGCGATCACGAGCAGGACACCGTTGTCTCCGGCGATGACCGCGACGAGGAGCAGCGCCAGGCCGGGCGCGAACCACAGGAGCTCGAGCAGCCCGTCGCTGACGCGTGTGCCGAGGCTTTCGCGTTGGCCGCGGCTGCTGGGGGCTGGAGCGAATGCCAGCTCCTTGACGTGCCAGCACGCCGGACAGCGGCCGTGGATCGTCGGCGTGATCCGGCCGCAGCCGGCGCATTCGCTGCGGTTCTCCATCGGCCGAGCCTACCGACCCCGGGGCGGCAGTCGGTGCGATGACGACCGGCGCGTCGGGCTGCACGGCATGCGATACAGCCCGACGCGCCGCGTGGCGTCCGATCAGCGGGCAGGCGGGATCGGGTGATTGGCGAGGATGACCTCGTCCGGATCGACCGCCGCCTTGACCCGCCGGAGGCGGGCGAATGCCTCGTCGGTCCAGAATGTCTCAATCGGCCGACGGAAGTCGGCGAAGTTGAAGTACATCTGGCGTGAGGCCCACGGCGTCAGCGCCCCCTTGATCGCGCGGATCTGAGACACCGTCGGGGTCTCGAGCTCCGGTACGGGCAGCATCCCGACCGCGAACATGACATAGCCCGCGTCGATCGCGGCGAGCGCGCCGCTCCCCGGACGCGCTCGCGAGAGCTCACCGCCGAGGTGCCGCACCTCCACCGAGAGGAGCGGGAAGCGGCTGCCGGGACCGGCGACGGCGAGCAGCTCGTCGAGCGCCTCGCGCGGGAGGGACTCCAGCGTCAGCCCGTCACCCATACCCGGCACCGGCTGTTCCGGGTCCATGTGGACGTGGCTGAGCGCCGGCATCGGGATCGACGCGATCGTGTCGTTCACCGGACCGAGCGCGCGCAGCGGGGCGAGCGCCTCGTCGGCGACCGCCGGGTCGCCGAGGTGATAGGCCTCGACGACGGCGAACGACTTGCCGCGTACCGGCTCCGGGATCTCCGGGATCGGCGGGAGGTTGAGGATCCGACCGACGGTCGTGAGCTCGTCGGGCAGATCGGACTCGGTGAGCTCACGCCACGCGTGCAGAACCTCAGCCGCCCGGTCGATGGGGAACCACAGCAGACCGGCGTGGATCTCGCTGATCGGCAGCAGCTCGAGCTCGATCGCGGTCACGACACCGAAGCTCCCGCCGCCGCCGCGGAGCGCCCAGAAGAGGTCCGGCTCATGCTCGCGATCGGCCCGCACGAGTACGCCGTCGGCGGTCACGAGCTCGATCGCCCGGACGTGGTTTGCGGCCAGTCCGTGCTTGCGGCCCATGAAGCTGAGCCCGCCGCCGAGCGTGTAGCCGACGACCCCGACGTCCGGCGAGGAGCCTTGGAGCGCGGCGAGGCCGTGGGCAGCGGCGGCCTCGACGACCTCCTGCCAGACCGCGCCGGCCTCGACCCGTGCCACGCGGGCGGCGGGATCGATCTCGATCGCGCGCATCCGCTCGGTCTTGACGAGGATCGTGTCCCGGAGGGATCCGAGCGGCGCCGCGCCGTGGCCGGTGCCCTGCGCCGCGACGCGCTGTCCGCGCTCGCGGGCGAACAGGACCGCCGCGACGACGTCGCTCGCGGACTCCGGCAGTACGACGGCGGACGGCCGCTGATCGAGGGCCAGGTTCCATGCCCGCCGCGCGTCATCCCAGCCGTTGTGTGGCGGGAGAACGAGCTTTCCGTGCAGGACCGGAGCGAGGCCGCTCGGCGACAGGGTCGGGGTGGCAAACGTTGTCATGTCAGTTCCTTTCGATCGGGGTGGTGAAGGTCAGACGGCTTCGGCGGGGACGAGCGCGCCGGCACGCGGACGGCGCCGGATGCCGAGCAGGGCCAGGGTCACGGCCGCGCCGGCGAGGGCGAGTCCCGCGCCCGCGAACAGCGCCTGATGCAGCCCGCGGACATAGGCGGCCACATCACCGTGGCCAAGTGCGGCACCGGCCGGGACGATCACGCCGATGACGGCGACGCCAACCGCGATCCCGCCCTGACGGAACGCGTCGTTGACGCCCGCGAGCAGGCCGCTGTCCTCGATCGGGCCGGCACTGAGGGCGATCATCGCCAGCGCCGGGTTGAACAGCCCGGTCCCGGCGCAGACGACGAGAGTGCCCGGGAGCGTCGCGCTCCACGAGGAGTGCGTCCCGGCGATCGCCGTGAGCGCGAGCCCCGCGGCAACGAGGAGGAGGCCGGTGAACACGAGCGTCCACGGGGCGAACCGCTCGGTGAGTTTTGCGCTCGCGCCGGAGACGACGAACAGGAGCACCGTGCCCGGCAGGTACACGAGTCCGGCGTCGAGCGCGGACAGGTGCAAGACGTTCTGCAGGTACAGCGTGATGTAGAGGAAGAGCGCGAAGAACGACGCGGAGATCGCGAACGCCGCGAACTGCGCCGCGGCGAAATCGCGCCGGCGAAACATCGCGAGGGGCAGCATCGGCGTGCGGACGCGGCGCTCGATGAGCACGAAGCTCGCGAGCAGCGCGACGGCCGCGCCGAGTTCGGTGACCGTGCGCGCCGAGCCCCACCCGTCGACGCTGCCCCGCAGCAGCGCAAGCACGAGCAAGAACAGGCTGGCGCTGAGTGTGATCTGGCCGGGCCAGTCGAGCCGACGGGCACGCACGTTGCGGGACTCACGCAGCCACGCCAAGGCGCCCGCCACGCTGATGACGCCGAGCGGCACGTTGATGAAGAACACGGCGCGCCAGCCGAGCCACGTCGTGAGTGCCCCACCGAGGGCGGGCCCAACCGCGAACGAGGCCCCAATCGTGGCCCCGTAGACGGCCATCGCGCCGGCCCGCTCCCGGGCGGCCGGAAACGCGTCGGCGAGGATGGCGAGTGAACTCGCGAACAGGAGCGAGGCGCCGAAGCCCTGCACGGCGCGGGCGGCGTCGAGCACGCCGATGCTGTCGGCGAGGCCACAGGCGAGCGAGGCGACGGTGAACAGGATCATGCCCGAGACGAACACGAGCCTCCGGCCGCGGCGGTCGGCGACCGAACCGGCGCTGAGCACGACCGCGGCGAGCGCGAGCGTGTAGGCATCGACGACCCACTGCACGCCGGTGAGCCCGGCGTGAAGGTCGCGCGCCAGATACGGCAGCGCCGTGTTGACGACGGCGATATCGAGCATCAGCATCGCGGTCGCGAGACACGTGATCACGAGGGTGCCGCGCTGCAGATGTCGATGAGGTGAGGCGGACATCAGAAGTTCCTTTCGAAGGCTGCGATGAGGACTGCACCGCAACGATCGCTCCACCCCCCGGCCGTGGCATCAGCAAGATCGCCAGTCTGCGCCGGTCGGCCCGGGACCGGCGACGGTGACCGGCGACCGGCGACCGGTGACCAGCGGCCGGTGACTACGATTCGCCGACATGGGTCGCGCAGGAGTGCGTAGCCGGGGCGCCGAGCTGATCGGCCGTGAGCGCGAATGCGCGGAGATCGACCGGTTGCTCGCGCACGGCGCCGGCGGAGAGAGCGGCGTGCTCGTCATCCGCGGGGAGGCGGGAATCGGCAAGAGCACGCTGCTCGACTACGCGGCCGAGCACGCCGGCGGCTTCACGATCCTTCGCGCCGCCGGCTTCGAGGCGGAGGCCGATCTCGCCTTCGCGGGCATCTACGGGCTGCTGCGGCCCGTCCTCGGCCTCCTCGACGAGGTTCCGGAGATCCAGGCGCGAGCGCTCGCCGGGGCGCTCGGGCTCGCGCCGTCCGACGCGCCCGACCGCTTCATGGTCTCGGCCGCCGTGCTCGGGCTCCTCGCCGCCGCGGCCGAGCAGCGGCCGGTCGTGTGTCTGATCGACGACGCGCAGTGGCTCGACCGTCCGTCGGCCGAGACGCTCGTGTTTGCCGCCCGCCGGCTCGGCGCGGACCGGGTGGTGATCCTGTTCGCGGCCCGCGACGGCGAGATGCGGCACTTCGACGCCCCGGGCGTGCCCTCGCTCACCCTCGGACCGCTCGACGGCAGCGCCGCGGAGACGCTGCTCGCGGCACGCGGTCAGGCGGCCGCACCCGCCGTCCGGGCACGCCTACTCACCGAGGCGCACGGCAATCCGCTCGCCCTGCTCGAGCTCCCGTTCGCGCTGACCGACGCCCAGCGCGAGGGCACCTCTCCCCTGCCCGACTCGATCCCGCTCACGCCGCGCCTGCGCTCCGTGTTCCGTCAGCGAATCGAGGACCTGCCAGACGCGACTCAGACGGCGCTGCTGATCGCGGCGGCCGACGAGACCGGTGATCTTGCGACCGTGCTCATGGCCGCCGCCACGCTCGGCCTCGCGCGGGATGCGCTTGACCCTGCCGAACTCGCCGAGCTGATCCGGATCAGCGGCGACGCCGTCACATTTCGGCACCCGCTCGTGCGATCCGCACTGTACGACTCGGCGACCGCGAGCCGCCGCCAGCAGGTGCACGCCGCGCTGGCGAGCGCGTACCGCGGTGACGAGCACGCCGATCGCCGTGTCTGGCACCAGGCGATGGCGACGCTGTCAGGAGACGAGGAGGTCGCGGCCGCGCTTGAGGCGGCCGCGCGCCGGGCCCGGGCGCGAGCCGCCCATGCGTCGGCGGCGAGCGCGCTGCTCCGGGCCGCCGAGCTGAGCACCGACGACGAACGCCGGCGCCGACGGATCGCCGACGCGGCCAACGCCGCCTGGGACGCCGGCCAGCCCGATCGGGCGCGGGCGTGTATCGCCGCCGTCCTGCCCGAGGCCTCGGGTGAGCTCCGGGCCGATCTCCTCGGCCTGAGCGGCGTGATCGAGTCCCGCTCAGGCGATGTCCACACGGCGCTGCGGCTGCTGCTCGAGTGCGCCGAGCTGACCACGGATCCCTCGAAGCGGCTCGAGGCGCTCGGCGAGGCCGCCGAGATGGTCTCGTTCGCCGGGGAGTACGAACGCGCCATCGAGTTCGGCGCCCTCGCCGCGCAGGTCACACCGCGCACGGCGCGGGATGAGTTTCTCGTCTCGCTCATGGGTCTGATGGCGGCGGCGGCGGCCGGCGAGCACGAGCGCGCGCGGGCCGCGATGGAGGACGTCGTCGACCGCGCGGCGACGCTCGATGATCCGCGCGGGCTCATCTGGGCGGTGACGGCCCTGTGGGCCGCGCCGGAGCTCGCCGGTGCCGTCGACTACGCGCAGCGGGCGGTCGAGCTCGCTCGGGAGCGCGGGCTCGTCAGCCTGCTCCCGGTCGCCCTCGGGTACCAGACCACCGCGGAGCTCTCGCGCAACCACTTCGAACGCGCCCATGCGGCGGCGCAGGAGTCCTACCGGCTGTCGGAGGACATCGGTCAGAGCTGGGGCATGAGCTCGCTGCTCGCCGCGCTGTCGGCGATCGAGCTCGTGCGGGGCGACCTCGAGGCGGCGCGAGAGCACGGTGAGGAGGTCCTCGCCACGGGTCGCGAGCGCGGCGCTCCCTTCCTCGTCGCGGTCGCGCATTGGCGCCTCGGGCAGATCGCGCTCGTCGCGGGTCGCCCCGACGAGGCGACCGACCACCTGCTCCGGGCGAGCGCCACCGATACGGCCGAGTCGCACCCGATGGTCGGTCTGCGCCTCATTCCGGAAGTCGTTGAGGCGGCCCTGGCCGCGGGGCGCGAGGCCGATGCCCGCGAGGCGTTCGCGCGCTACGACGAGTGGGTCACGCGATGGCCGTCAGAAACCCACATCGCGCTGCGCTGTCGCACTCGCGCGCTGCTCGAGCCCGCCCGCGCCGATGAGTACTTCACAGCTGCGCTCGCTCACGCCGACGCGGTGCCGACCATGACGCGCGCCCGCACCGAGCTGCTCTACGGCGAGTGGCTGCGTCGCGAACGCCGGCGCCAGGATGCCCGGCCCCATCTCCGGACGGCGCTCGAGCTGTTCCGCCAGCTGGGGGCCGTCCTGTGGGAGGAGCGTGCGGCAAACGAGCTCCGCGCAACCGGAGAGACGACCCGCAAGCGTGACCCGTCGACGCTCGACGAGCTCACGCCCCAGGAGCTCCAGATCTCCGGACTCGTGGCCGAGGGCAAGACGAATCGGGAGATCGCGACGCAGCTGTTTCTCAGTCCGCGCACGATCGACTACCACCTGCGCAAGGTGTTCAGCAAGCTCGGCATCAGCTCGCGCGGCGAACTTGTGCGCGCCGGCCTCCCCGGCCGCGACAGCGCCGACTGACGACGGCGACTGGCGATTTCGCCGATGCGACGCCGCTACCGGCGGCGCAGAGTGGCGGTATGCAACCGAGGGCCACCCACCCACCCCCGCTCCGGGCGGTGATCATCGACGACCACCCGATCTCACGGAGCGCGGTCGGCGCGCTGCTGCGCAGCGAGGGCGTCGACGTGATCGCCGAGTTCGCCAGCAGTGAGGCGACGGCCGAGACCATCCGCGCACTGCGTCCGGATCTCGTGATCGTCGACGCGCGGCCGGGGCTCGACGACGGGCCCGACGCGGCCCGCCGGGCGGCGTCGTTCGGCGGTGCGGTGGTGCTGACCTCGAGCGCACGGGCGTCGGCCTTTGGGGCGGCGCTCGACGGCTTCGCCTTCATCGCCAAGGCCGACATCTGCCGGAGTGCCCTCACCAACCTCCTCACCGCAAAGGAGCATTCATGCTGACCACACCTTCCCTCCAGCCGTCCCTGGCTCGCGACCTGCGGGGCGAGGGGTTCTCAGGGAAAACACTCCTGCCCGAGGACCCGGGTTACGACCTCGCGCGGCGCGTGTGGAACGGCACGATCGATCGCCGACCGGCGATCATCGTGCGGCCGTTCACGACCGCCGACGTCGCCGCCACGATCGCACTCGCCCGTAGGCGGGAGCTCCCACTCGCCGTCCGCGGCGGTGGGCACAGCATTCCGGGTCACTCGATGTGCGACGACGGCATCGTCATCGACCTTGCCGAGATCCGGTCCGTGCGCGTCGACGCGGACGCCCGACGGGCCCGCGTCGGCGGGGGCGCGCTGCTCGGCGACCTCGACCGGGCGACGCAGGCACACGGCTTTGCCGTCCCCGCCGGCCAGGTGTCGCACACCGGCGTCGGCGGCCTGACGCTCGGCGGCGGCATCGGGTACCTCATGCGGCGGTTCGGGCTGACGATCGACAGCCTCTGCACGGCCGAGGTCGTCACGGCGGACGGTGACGTCGTCCGTGCCAGCTCCGAGTCCCATCCGGACCTGTTCTGGGCCCTGCGCGGTGGCGGAGGCAACTTCGGTGTCGTCACGGAGTTCGAGTTCGCGTTGCACCCGGTGGGTCCGATCGTGACCGCCGGCGTGCTCGTCTACCCGTTCGCCCGGGCAGGCGAGGTGCTCCGCGCCAGCCGGGAGCTGATGCGGACCGCCCCTGACGACCTATCGATCCACGAGATCCTCATCACGGTGCCCGCTCACCCGCCCTTCCCGCCGGAACTCCATGGGACGAAGGCGGTCTTCCTCGTGCCGCTCCACGTCGGAGGCGAGGACGCGGCGCGCGCGGACCTCGCGCCGCTGCGTGAGCTCGGACCGGCGTTTGACCTCGTCGGGCCGATGCCCTATGTCGCGCTGCAGTCGATGATCGACGGCGACAATCGCGCCGGCCTCGGCCACTACTCCCGCTCGCACTGGCTCGCCGGCTACGAGGACGCCCTGATCGACACGCTCGTCGAGCAGTTCGCCCACGCGCAGTCGCCACTCGCGCACGTGATCACCGCCCGCATGGGTGGCGCGGTCGAGCGCGTGAGCGCCGACGCGACGGCATTCCGGCACCGGTCGGCGTCGAACCTTCTGTGGATCATCGGCTACTGGCCGGATCCGCAGAACGATCCGACGCCCCACCGGGCCTGGGTCGAATCCGTGTTCGAAGCCGCCACGCCGTTCGCGACCGGCGGGGTCTATGTCAACGGGCTCGAGGACGAGGGGCCGGAGCGGGTGCGCGCGGCGTACGGCGACGCGACGTTCGCCCGGCTGCGCCGGGTCAAGCGGGCGTGGGATCCCGACAACGTGTTCCGGCACAACCAGAACATCCCGCCGGCGGCTTCCTAACCTCGCGCGCAGGCCGGGAAGGTCACGAGCGGATCGGGCGTCTTGATGAGCAATGGCTCCTCCGCGTACCGATCCGTTCTTGCGGCTTGCGCGCGAGGCCGACGTGGCCCTCCGAGGGGTTGCCTGACCGGCGGCTCACAGAACCTCTCGGGGACTTCCCCCCACGTCGCCTCGATCGGCGCACGGGGCGGCGGTGGGTGTCGCCCAGCCCCTGGCGACCCCACCGCCGTTCCCTTTGCCGTCCGGTCGCCAGGCTCCTAGAGCAATCGGGCGCGCAACTTCCACCTCGTCCGCCTGCCGGAGATCGGCCGCACACTGAGCAGCGGCAACACGAGGATCGCGAAGATGGCGCCGTAGCGGAGCGGGAGCTTGAACGCGTGGGTCGTCGCGCGCTGGACGATCGAGTCGAGCTGCCGGTGCAGGTTGCTGAGGGCCGCCCGCTGCCGGCGTGTTGCGTGGGCGCTCACGCGTGCGAATGTGGGCCCGAGGTCGGGAAGCTCACCCTGAGGTGTCCGCTTGTAGTCCGCGAGCAGCCCCGGCGCCAGCAAGGACTTGAGGCTGTCGGGTATCGCCGCGGTGAGCACCGCTGTCGTGCCCGCCGGCAGCGCTTGGTCCGGTGCCTTGTTCAGCTGGTTGACGAAGATCGGGGTCAGGACCAGCAGGCCCACGATGATCCCGGCATCCCGGGCAGCAACCGTCTTCGCGGCGCGGGCAGCCAGTGGCCCCACACTGTGCAGTGCGGCCGACGTCAGCGGCGGGAACGCCGCGCCCAGGCCGGTCCCCACCAGCGCCAGCATGACGACCGCCCAGCCGACTTGGCGGTGCGTCAGGAACGAGAGGCCGACCAGGCCGCCGGCGACCAGCGCCGCGCCCACCGCGCCCGACGCGACCGGCGATCGTCCGCGCGCGGCGCGTCCGGCAACCGCGGTCGCCAGCGGGATCGTACTCACCACCGCCGCCGCCGCGATCGGCTGCAGGAGCCAGACATCGATCAGCGCCACCACGACCAGAAAGAGAGCGCCGATCAACCCTGCCGAGAGCAGGGCCAGGCCCCCGTTGGCCGCGAGTGGGTCGAGCCGTGAAGACCGTTGCTCCAGAGGGTCCGGCTCATTCTCACCGGGGTCCTCGGAGCGCAGACCCACCGCGCAGACGAGGATCACGCCGAGCGCAGCGACCGGCGCCTGCGCGAGGAAGATCGACCGCCAGTCGAAGACCTCGGTGAGGACGCCGCCGGCTGCGGGGCCGAGCGCCATTCCGACCGCCGCCGCCGCCGACCATCCGCTGAACGGGGCTTCTCCCGGTCGCACGGTGCTCGCGAACACCGGCAGCGATGCGCACAGCAGCAGCCCGCCCCCCACCCCCTGCAGGGCGCGCAGGGACAGCAGCGCGCTCATGGTGTCGGCCGTTCCACAGCCGATCGAGGCCAGTCCGAACAGCGCCAGCCCGGCGATCAAAGTCCGCGGCGCGGCCACCCGATGCGCAAGGGGGATGACCGCAGCCGTGGTGACGATCAACGCGAGGTTGTAGGCCATGATCACCCACGTGACGTGGGAGATCGAGGTATGCAGCCGGACGACGATCTCGGGCAGCGCGATGACCACGATCGACGCGTCGGCAAACGCTAGTGCCACGGCCAGTCGCACCGTGCCGTTCTGCCACTTCCGACCCGCGGAACTCCCTGCCCTCGGCGCCTCGCCCTGAGGGCGTCGACCAACTCCGCGAGCGTGTGAGGAGCTCACGCCGTCAGAGTAGTCGGCACCCGTCCCTCCGCCATCGGGAGCATCCCGCATACCGGGCCAATGGTGAAGTACGGATCGATCGGTTTCCGGGCGCGCCCGATCGGCTGCGGGAATACCCCTACCGGGCCAGGAAGTCCAGCCGGATGACGTTGGCGCGTGTGCGAGCGACGATCGGTGCGCGGGTTGCGGACGAAGAGTCGGCATGGATCCACTTGCTCGAATAGCCGCTGGCGTCGACCTCGACATTCAGTCGCCGGCCGCCCCTGCATCGCCGCGGGAGAGCTAATGGACGGGTTGGCCGACATCCGGCGGAGGTTTCGGCGTCTCCTCGCTCCCCCGGGGCAGCCCGCGCAAGCCCTTGGTGTTCCCGCCGCCGGAGAGGACGTCGAAGCGGAGCTGGCGCCACTGCTGGCGGAGCTTGACGCCGTCGCCGCGGAGGCGCGGCGGATTGACGAGGAATCGGAGACCGAAGCGGAGCGCCGTCGTCTCGACGGCATCCGCGAGGCGGCCGTCATCATCGAGGAGGCGCGGGATCGTGCCGATGCTGAGCGGGCGCAGGCGGCGTCGGCGCGCACGGAGGCGGCGCATGCGGCCGTCGAGGCCGCCGAGGATGCGGCGCGACAGCGTGCCGCCGCGTTGCGCGCGGAGACCGAGGATCGCATCGCAGGTCCGCTCAAGGAGGTGCTCGCGTGCGTGCAGCACTTCGACCGCTGAGCGCCGGTTGGGTGGCGGGGAGCGTGCGGGCCCGGACGCTCCTGCAGCGGCGCCTCGGCGCAGACGCCGCGCGGCAGCTGGCGAGCACACCGTCGCTCGCGCGCGCGCTCGAGCAGTTGTCCGCCACCGCCTATGGTCGGCGCTGTCAGCCGGGGCTGACCCTGGCGGCCGCCCAGCGCGCCGTGGCCGACACTCTGCTCTGGCACCTGCGGGTCCTCGCGGGCTGGGTCCCGCCGCAGGCGCTCGAGCCCCTCCGGGCGCTGGCCGCGTGGTTCGAGATCGCCAATGTCGACGATCGGCTCGCGTACCTGGCGGGCGCCGAGGTTCCGGCGCCGTTCGCCCTCGGCGGCCTGGCAACGGCCTGGCCGCGCCTGGCCGATGCGGGGACGCCAGGCGACGTCCGCGCTCGGCTGACCGGCTCGGCCTGGGCCGATCCGGGAAGCGACGAGCCAAGCTCGATTCGGCTGGCCCTGCGACTGACGTGGGGACGTCGCGTCCTCGCAGCCGTCCCGCAGGCGGAGGCGTGGGCCGCCGGCGCCATGAGTCTGCTGATCGCGCGGGAGCGCTTCCTCGCCGGAAGGCCCGCTGATGCCCTGGTGCGCCTGCGACCGGCCGGGGTCGGCACCGCCTGGGCGACAGCCGCAACGATCGAGCAGTTGCGTGACGGCTTGCCCGCGGAGGCTGCGTGGGTCCTCGAGGGCATCCCCGCGCCCGAGGCGCTGTGGCGAGGCGAGGCCGCCTGGTGGCAGCGCGTCGAGGACGACGCCCGTGTGCTTGCGCGGGCGCCGCAGATGGGAGTTGACGCAGTCGTCGGCTGTGCCGTGCGGCTCGGTGTCGACGCCTGGCGCACGTGCGGGGCGCTGGAGTCCGCGGCACGCGGAGGCGGCCCGACCGCGTTGGAGGTCTTCGATGCGGTTGTCTGACCCCAAGCCGGTGACACCGATGGTCCGGGTGGCGTTCGTCGCACCTGAGCCGCGCTTGCGCGCGATGCTGGTCACGCTCGCGGGTGCTGGCGCGGCCCAGCTGGTCGGTCCGCTGCCGGCGCCCCACGGCGATGCGGTGGAAGCACTGCGCCGACTGGAGCGGGCCCGCAACGGCGCGTCCCCCGCGCCGGCGGTCGCGGCCGTGTCACCGACGCTGCCGGCGGTCGCGGAGCTCGAGCACGCAGGGCGCCGCGACCTGCTCACCGGGGAGGTGGAGCTCGAGCGCCGGGCCGAGGCGGCCGTCCACCGGGGCGGGTTCGGCGTCCTGGTCGGATGGGTGCCGACTGCGCAGTTGCCCGCGGTGAGGGACCAGCTTGCCACTGACGGCGCCGCCGTCATCGAGCTGCCGCGGCCGCGCCTGGTGGAGCCTCCAACGTTGCTGCGCCCGCCGCGCGTCGTCCGGTCGTTCCGGCCGTTGGTTTCCACCTACGGGGCGACGCGGTACGCCGACATTGATCCGACCCCGTTCGCCGCCGTCTCATTCGTCGTCATGTTCGGGATGATGTTCGGTGACGCGGGCCACGGCCTGCTGCTCGTCGGTCTCGGGCTGCTGCTGCGGCGCTCGCGGTCCCCCCGCTGGGCGCGTGTGCGCCACCTGTGGCCCTTCCCGGTGGCCGGCGGTGTTGTCGCGGCGGCGTTCGGCGCGCTCTACGGAGAGTTCTTCGGTCCGACGGGCGTTCTCCCGGCGATCTGGCTCAAACCGCTGGACGATCCGGTCCAGCTGCTCGCTGCCGGACTGGCCGCCGGTGGACTGTTGCTCGCGCTGAGCTACGCACTTGGGATCGTCAACCGCGTGCGCGAGTCCGGCTGGCGCGCCGCGCTGCTCGCCCCCTCGGGGATCGCCGGGCTGGCCGTGTTCGCCGGCGGTGGGCTGCTGGCTCTCGGCATGTACGCGAACTCGGACGCACTCCTGATGGCCGGCACCGCCGTCGCCGTCATCGGGATGCTGCTCCTGTTCGGCGGATTCCTCGCAGATGCCGGGTTCGGCGGCGCCGGCATCGCCCAAGCGCTGATCGAAGTGCTCGACGCCGTTGTGCGTGTCGGGGCGAATCTCATCTCCTTCACGCGGCTGGCGGCATTTGGACTGATGCACGCGGCGCTCGGGCTCGTCGTGCTCGAGGGAGCGCGCAGTCTCTGGGGCAGCGGTCCGATCGGCCCGGTCATGGCCGTCCTGCTGTTCGCCGTCGGCACTGCAGCTGCGTTTGCGTTGGAGGCCCTCGTCGCGGGCGTGCAGGCAATGCGACTTGAGTATTACGAACTGTTCTCGCGCGTGTTTGCGGGCGAGGGCCAACCGTTCTCGCCGTGGAAGCTCACGGTGATCGATCGAAAGGAGCAGACATGATTGCGTTCCTGCTCGCCGCGCCACTGTCGGTTCTCGTCGGGCTCGGACTCGGACGGTGGCTGCGGCGCTCGCCCCGTCGGGCTCTGCGCCGCGTCGTCGTCGTCAACCTGCTGGTCGGTGCCGCGGCGCTCCTCGTCGTCGGCGCCGTCGCGCTGGGCGTCGCCGACCCCGCGCTCGCCGCGACGACGACCAACCCCCATGCCGGATCGGCCTACATCGGTGCCGGCATCGCGATCGCGGGTGCGGCGATCGGCTCAGCCATCGCGGTCGCCTACACCGGCGCGGCAGCGCTGGCGGCGATCAGCGAGAAGCCCGAGCTGTTCGGGCGCGCGATGGTGATCGTCGGCCTGGCCGAGGGCATTGCGATCTACGGTCTCGTAATCGCGATCGTCCTGATCGGCAAGACATGAGCCGAGTCGCCGCCATCGGTGAGGAGACACGCGTCGCGGGTTATGCGATGGCGGGAGTGCAGGTGCTCGCTGCCGACGATGCCGACAGTGCCCGTGCCGCCTGGGAGACGCTCTCGGGCGAGGTCGGCTGCGTCTTCTTGACGCCGTCTGCGCGTGCTGCGTTGGCGGGGCGCTTAGCGGAACGCTCCGATGTCATCTGGGTGGTGATGGCAGATGCCGATTGACATTCATGCCGCCCGCGAGGCGCTGCTCGAGGACGCGCGCGAACGCGCGGCCCGGCGCCTGACGGCCGCCGACGCGGAGACTGAGCAGCGCATCGCCGCCGCGCGGCGCGAGGCGGGAACGATCATCGCTCAGGCACGCGCGCGTGGGGAGTCGGAGGGGCGGGTCGCGGGCGCCCGAGACGCCGCGGTGCAGCGATCGTTCGCCCATCAGCAGGTGCTCGCGGCGCAGCGTGAGGTGTACGACGAGCTCCACCGGCGCGCCCGCGACGCGACGCTGGCGCTGCGCGACGACCCCGAGTACCCGGCGCTGCTCGACCGTCTGAGTGCGGCCGCGCGCCGTGAGCTCGGCGACGGAGCCGAGATCGAGCGCGACCCGCCGGAGGTCGGGGGCGTCCGGGCTCGCGATGGCACACGCTCAGTGGACTACACCCTGCCGGTGCTCGCGGATCGTGCCATCGCCGAGCTGGGCCCACGCCTGCGGGACATTTGGACATGAGCGCGCCGACGATCACCCGGGTCAGCGGGCCGCTCGTGGAGATCGAGGGCGCCGGCGGCGCACGGCTGCGTGACCTCGTCGAGCTCGGCCCGCGGCGCCTCGCCGGCGAGATCATCTCGCTGCACGGCGCCGTCGCGGTCGTCCAGGCGCACGAGTACACCGGGGGCCTGGGCCCCGGCGACCCGGCGTGGCTCGGCGACGGCCCGCTCAGGGCCGATCTTGGCCCCGGGCTGCTCGGTGGCGTGTTCGACGGGATGCTGCGGCGGCTGAGCGTGCTCGGCGAGCGCCTCGTCCCCGGCGCGCACGCCGCGACGCTGCTGGTCGATCGTCGCTGGTTCTTCACTCCGTCCGTTGCTGAGGGGGATCACGTCACCCGGGGCGCCGTCATCGGGTCGGTGCCCGAGACCGTCGCGATCACCGCCCGGGCACTCGTGCCGCCGGACATCGAGGGCACCGTCGATTGGATCGCGGATGAGGGCGAATACACCGTCGCCGATCGGATCGCGATTGTCGCTGGGCACGAGGTCCGCCTCGCGCACCCCTGGCCGCTGCGCCGGCCGCGGCCGAGCCGCTGGCGCCTGGACGCCTCGGTGCCGCTGATCACCGGCCAGCGCGCGCTCGATCTGCTGTTCCCAGTGGCTCGCGGGTCGACTGCCGCCGTCCCCGGGGGGTTCGGCACTGGCAAGACGGTGCTGCTGCAGCAGATCGCGAAATGGTCCGACGCGGACGTCATCGTCTACGTGAGCTGCGGAGAGCGCGGCAACGAGCTCTCGGACGCGCTGGAGGAGATCTCCACGCTCGAGGATCCCCGCACGGGGCAGCGACTTCTCGATCGCACGGTGCTGGTGGCCAACACGTCCAATATGCCCTTGATGGCGCGGGAGGTCAGTGTCTACGCCGGTGTCACGGTCGCCGAGCTCTACCGCGACATGGGCTACGACGCCCTGGTCATCGCCGACTCGACGTCGCGCTGGGCCGAGGCCCTGCGCGAAATGGCCTCGCGAGCCGGCGAGCTGCCCGCCGAGGAGGGGTATCCAGCCGGGCTTGCTCCGACGCTCGCGTCGTTCTATGAGCGCGCAGGCCGCGTGCAGACGCTGGGAGGCGAGATCGGCTCGGTCACGATCCTCGGCGCGGTCTCTCCACCAGGCGGAGACCTGGCCGAGCCGGTGACCGCCCACACCGGGCGGTTCGTCCGGGCGATGTGGACCCTCGACCGCGACCTCGCCTATGCGCGCCACTACCCCGCCGTCAGCTGGACCGGGTCCTCTTCGCGCGATACCCCGCACATCGCCCGCTGGCAGGCGAGCGAAGGCGACCCCGACTGGGGTGAGCGTCGCGCGCGGGCGATGCGGCTGCTGAACGAGGCCGACCGCGTTCAGTCCGTGGCCGACCTCGTCGGCGCGGCCTCGCTGCCTGACACCGAGCGGATCGTCCTCCGAACGGGGCGGCTGTTGCGAGAGGCGGTACTGCAGCAGAGCGCGCTCAGTCGCAACGACGCCTGGAGTGCGCCGGCCAAGCAGGCGGCGCTCCTCGCGATGGTGCTCGATCTCCACGACCGTGCGATCGATCTTGTACATCGCGGTGTGAGCTCCGCCCAGCTGGAGGAGCTCGACCTTGCCGCCGCCGTCCGCGCGCGCGACCGGCTCGCCCCCGACGATGCCAACGGCGTACGCGCTCTCCGCGATGAGCTGCTCGACGCGATGGAGGCGCTGGCGTGAGGGCGCCGATCGAACATTCCCTGATCGACTCGGTCCGCGGACCCCTGCTCGTCGTCGGCGATGTCGCGGGCGCGGGCTGGGACGACATGGTCGAGATCCGACTTCCGTCGGGGGAGCTGCGCCACGGGGTCGTGCTCGATGCGGATCGCGACCTGGCCGTTGTCCAGGTGTTCGAGGGCACGGACGGCATCGGCACGGTCGGCGCCCGCGTCGTGTTCAGCGGCTCGCCGCTGCGGATTCCGGTCGGAAACGCGTGGCTTGGCCGGGTGTGCAACGGGCGCGGCGAGCCGATCGACGGCGGGCCGCCGATCCTCGGTGAGGTGACCCAGGCCGTGGCCGGGGACCCCATCAACCCGGCGATGCGGGACACCCCGCGTGATCCTGTACTCACGGGCGTCTCAGCGATCGACTGCCTGGCGACGCTCGTGCGCGGCCAGAAGCTGCCGATCTTCTCCGTCGGCGGTCTTCCCCACCTCGAGCTTGCCTCGCAGATCGCCGCCGGCGCCGAGGCCGCCGGTGAGCCGTTCGCCGTCATCTTCGCCGCGATCGGCATGACCCATGCAGATGCGTCCGAGGTCGGCGCTGCGCTTGCGGACCGCCTGGCACGAGGAGACCTGGTCGTACTCCTCAACACCGCCGACGATCCGCTCGTCGAGCGGATCGTCGTCCCGCAGGTCGCCCTGACGATCGCTGAGGACCTCGCGTTCGCGGGCGGCCGGCATGTGCTCGTCGTGATGGCCGACCTCACCAACTACTGCGAGGCACTGCGCGAGGTGTCCTCAGCCCGCGGTGAGATCCCGTCCCGGCGCGGCTACCCCGGTCACCTGTACAGCGACCTGGCGGCGGTGTTCGAGCGGGCTGGCCGCATCCGCGGGCGCACCGGATCGGTGACACAGCTGCCGGTCCTGACGATGCCGGCGGGCGACATCACCCACCCCGTGCCAGACACGGCCGGCTATATCACTGAGGGCCAGCTCGTGCTCTCAGCCGAGCTTCATGCCCAGGGCCTGTACCCGCCTTTCGACGTGCTCGGCTCGCTGTCACGGCTGATGCGTCTCGGCGCCGGCCCGGGGCATACACGGGGGGACCACCTCCAGCTCGCCGCGCAGATCTATGCCCTTGCCGCCGAGGCCCGTCGAGCACGCGAGCTCGCCGAGGTCCTCGGTGAAGATGCCCTCTCTGAGCCCGAACGCCAGCGATTGGCGTTTGCCGACACGCTTAACTCGGAGCTGCTCGCCCAGGCCCCCGACGAGAAGCGGCTCCTCGACGAATCGCTCGACCGTGGCTGGCGCGCGTTGTCTCGGCTGCCGCGCGCCGAGCTCACGATGCTGCCCGACGAGGCGATCGCCGAGCGCTATGTCGGTGCGGCGTCATGAAGCTGCGGCACCCACCCGGCCGCGCGGGACGGCCCTGGCTCGCCCACCGGCTCGCCGTCGCCGAGCGCGGAGCCGAGCTGCTGGACACCAAGCGCCGAGCACTGATCACCGAGCACGGCCGCTTGGCGCCGCTCGCGGCTGTCGCGGACCGCGAGTGGGTGGACGCTTCCCGCGCCGCGGAGCTCCAGCTCATCCGCGCCGCCGTCCTCGGCGGCGAGCGCCAGCTCGCGATCGCCCGCCGGGCCACGCGCGAGGACGGCGAACTGACCGTCCGCTGGCACACGACGCTCGGCGTGAGGAGCCCGGCCGATGCCACGCTGGGGACGCCGTCAGAGCCTCTGGAGGCCGGCGCGAGCGCCGCGCTGCTGACGGCCGCCGACGCCCACCGGGCAGCGGCGCAGGCCGGCGTCCGCGCCGCGGTCCTCAACGCAGCGCTCGCGCGGATCGAGCGTGACCTCCGCACCACGTCGCTGCGCCGCAACGCAGTCGTGCACCGCTGGATTCCCTCTCACGTGCAGGCGCTGACCGACCTTGAAATCAGGCTCGAGGAGCTCGAGCGCGAAGATGGGACGCGGGTTCGCTGGGCGGCGGAACACATCGCGCGGTCGGCTACCGGCCGCGCGGGCCGGTCGGCGCGATGAGGATCGGGTCGGCGGTTACACGGGCGACGAGGGCCGGGCGAGCCCCTCGGCGAGGTCGCCGAAGCCGGGTGCGATGACGGCGCCCGGCTGCGCGATCAGCTCCTCGGCGACGAGCGCCTCGGTCGTCAGCATCAGCGCGGCGACTGAGGCCGCATGCTGGATCGTCAGTCTCGTCACCCGCAAGGGATCGATGACGCCGTCGGCGAACAGGTCGACGAAATCGCCGGTGAGCGCGTTGAGACCATGCCCGGGCGGCATGCCGCGCACCTGCTCGATCACGGCCGCCCCGTCGTAGCCGGCGTTCGTTGCGACCCAATACAGCGGCTCGGCGAGCACGTCCCGCACGACCTCGACCCCGCGCAGGTAGTCGCCCTCGAGCCCGGTGTCCTCGAGCACCGGCTCGGCGCGCAGCAGCGCCGTGCCGCCACCGGCGACGATCCCCTCCGAGACCGCAGCGCGGGTCGCCGCCAACGCGCCCTCGGTGCGCCGCAGCTTCTCCTTCAACTCCGGTCCGGTGGCCGCGCCGACATGGATGACGGCGAGCCGGCTGGAGAGCTTGGCCAGGCGCTCGCGGAGCACCTCGATGTCCGTGTCATGCGTCGCCCGCTCGAGCTCGACCCGGATCTGGGCGAGGCGCGCGGCGACGCGCTCGGCCGGGCCCGCGCCCTCGACGAGCACCGTCGAGTCACCGCTGACGACAACCCGCCGGGCGCTGCCGAACGTCGAGGGTTTGACCTGCGCAAGCGTCAATCCCGCCTCGTCGGTGATGACGTCACCGCCGGTGAATGCGGCCAGGTCCTGAAGGTGCGCGATCCGGCGGTGCCCGAAGCCCGGGGCACGCACCGCGACGGCCTTCAAGGTTCCGTGCTGGTTGTTCTGGACGAGCAGCCCGAGCGCCGCGCCGTCGACCTTCTCAGCGAAGATGACGAGCGGTCGGGGCTCCTTCATCACCGCGTCGAGCATCGGCATGAGGTCCTGGACATGCGTGATCGGCCGGCTCGTCAGCAGGATGTACGGGTTCTCGAAGACGCTCTCCATCCGCACCGCGTCCTGGATGAGATACGGCGAGAAGTGACCGTTGTCGACGTGCATGCCCTCGACGAACTCGACTTCGATGCCGGGGCGTTCGGACTCCTCGATCGTGACGACGCCCTCGGGCCCGACGCGGTCCAGGGCACGGGCGACCGCCAGGCCAATCCGCTCGTCCTCCTTGGCCGCGATCGTCGCGACGTGGGTGAGGTCGGCCTCGCCGCTCACCTGCCGAGCGCAGCGTCCGAGTTCGGCGACGACGAGTTCGGTCGCCTCCTCGATGCCGCGGCGCAACAGCATCGGGTTGGCGCCATCGGCGAGCGCCGCCATGCCCTCCCGGATGATCGCCTGAGCGAGCAGCGTCGCCGTCGTCGTGCCGTCACCGGTGAGGTCACTCGTCTTGTTGGCGACCTCGCGAACGAGCTGCGCGCCCATGTTCGTGAGCGGGTTCGAGAGTTCGATCTCGCGGGCGATTGACACGCCGTCGTTGGTGATCATCGGCGGGCCGGTGAGCCGCTCGAGCACGACGTTGCGACCCTTGGGCCCGAGCGTCACCTTGACCGTGTTGGCGAGCTCGTCGACCCCCTGCTGAAGCAGGCGACGGGCATCGTGGTTGAAGTGGAGGATCTTGCCCATGTGTCGTGACCTCCGTGCCGTTCTCAGGCGCCGGCCGGGATGAGGATTCCGCGGCCCTGGAGCCGCCCGTTGTCGAGGTCTGCCATTGCGTCGTTGATTGCGTCGAGCGGATACGTCGAGGTGTGCAGGCTCACCTTGCCCTGGGCGGTGAGGGTCATCAGGTCAACGAGGTCGTTGTAGGTCCCGACGAGGTTTCCGATGAAAGAGATCTCCCGGGAGATGACGTCGATCGTCGGGACGTTGATGTTCTCGCCGTAGCCGATGACGTAGTAGAAGCCGCCGTCCTGGATCATCGCGATGCCGTCCTCGATCGCGCCCTTCTCGCCGACGAAGTCGATGATCGCCTCGGCGCCGAGGCCGTCGGTCATCTCGCGCACGGTGTCGACATGGCTGCCGTCGACGCGGACCGTCTGGTCGGCACCCATCTCGCCCGCGAGCGCGAGCGCCTGCTCGGAGGGGTCGAGCACGATGATCTCGGTGGGGGTGTACGCCTTCAGGCACTGGATCCCGATGTGCCCGAGGCCGCCCGCACCGATGACGACCGCCCGCGTGCCCGCGCCGAGCACCGGGATCGCCTTCTTGACGGCGTGGATCGCCGTCAAGCCGGCGTCCGCGAGGGCGGCGATGTCCTTCGGCTCAAGCCCCGGGCCGAGCTTCACCACCGATCGCGCCGAGGTCTTCAGCAGCTCGGCGAATCCGCCGTCCCGATCGATGCCGGGAAACGAGCCGCTCAGGCAGTGCATGTCATCGCCCGCTCGGCAGAAACGGCACAGCCCGCACGAGATGTACGGGTGAACGATCACTGTGTCGCCGACGTCCACGTTCGTCACGCCGGACCCGATCGCGTGCACCCATCCGGCGTTCTCGTGGCCCGGCGTGTATGGCAGCGTGACCCCGGACTTCTCCGCCCACTGCCCCTCCTGGATGTGCAGGTCGGTCCGGCACAGCCCTGCCGCACCGATCCGGACGATCACGTCGAACGGCCCATCCACTGTCGGCTCATCGATGCCGTCCAGCTTCAGAGACTCGTGATACGCGTGCAGCCTCGCGGCCTTCATCTCGCAACCTCCTCGTGTGGATCGGCCGCCAGGTCATGGCGGAATTGCAGAAGCGAGCGGCAGATGCCCCCGTTCGTCTCGAGGCCCGTCCGGACGAGCCGGGCCATCCGGAGCCAGCGGGACACCTCGCCGGACTGCAGCGCCTCCCCGCCCGCCAGCACGAACGCCGGCGCCGACGGGTCGGACGGGATCCCGAGCCGGCGGCGCAGCTCCAGGCAACGGCGCAGCTCCGGCCCGTCGTCGAGATCGGCGACCTGCAGTCCGACGACGTCATCGACGTCTGCGCCAGCGCCCAGCAACGCCTCGCACAGCTGTGACTGCCGGGCGATCAGGGCCTTACGCTGAAACAGCTCGCGGAGCGCCTGGAGATCGTCGTCCTCGGTCTCGCCCGGAAAGGCGCCCGTGAACCCCTCGCCGCGGGCCAGCGCGGCATTGATCTCCGCGCCCGTGTAATGGTCCTCGAGCACAACCGTCACACCGCGGACGCCGGGCAGCCGGCGCACGACCTCGCGCGCGTCGGCTGCCATCAGGAAGGCGAAGTTCGGCGCACACTGCGGCGTCGGCAGCCGCAGCGCGACCTCCACGTCGCCGGCGGCGGACACGTCCACCGAGCTGACGAACCGAAGGGTCGTGATCGGCTCGTCGAGCTCGGGATCGATGACCGCGTCGAGCGCCTCGAGGACGCCTTGACGTGTGGTCATGCCGTTTCGACCAGCTGCGCGTCCTCCCTCGCGGCAGGTGTCCCGCCATCGTCGAGCTGGAAGACCGCCGGAACCTCGATTCCATACAGCTTGGCGGCATTGAGGCCGAGGATCTTGCGCTTCGTCGCGTCGGTCACCGCCGGGTAGTCGGAATAGGCGACATCCCCGGGGTAGTTCCAGTCGAGGAAGCCATCAAGCTGCCACTTCGGCTCCCAGATCGCGTAATCGGAGCCGTACAGCATCTTGTCCTCGCCGACCCAGAACAGCAGCTCCCCCATGACCCGCGCAAAGAAGCGCGGGCGGGCGTGCATCAGGGCACCGATGACGACGGCCAGCCCCGCGTACACGTTCGGCTCTTGCGTCGCCATGTAGCAGAAGTCATCGATCCGCGGGATCCCCGCGTGCTCGATGATGAAGTTGAGCTCCGGGTTGTCGGTTGCCGCGCGGTCGATGTCGCGGTGGTCGAACGCGTCCTTGTCAAGCGGCCAGATCGTCGGTCCCTTGTGCGCGTGGATGTTCTTGATCCCGAGCTCCTTGCACTTCTCGAAGAACGGCTTGCAGGCGTCGTCATCAAGGCGCCATCCGCGGGAGCCGTTGTACCACTCGGCGGTGTAGAGCTTGACGCCCTTCAGGTTGAACCGTTTCGCGTCCTCCTCGAGCTGTCTGAGCCCGGCCTCACCCTCGCGAGGGTCAAACCGACCGTTGACGATCACCTTGCCCGGGTGCTTCTCGGCCATGATCGCGTTCTTCTCGGCCGTGTTGAACCCGGTCGTATACCACTCCTTCAGGTACGTCGACTGGCAGATCGCAACGTCGACACCGCCGTCGTCGAACACGTCCTTGACGAAGTCCTCCTCGGAATACTTCATGAACTTCTCGATCGGCCAGTGCGTGTCCGCCGGAGCGAGGCCCATGTACGCGTGAAAGCACTCGATCCAGCCTTTCGCGTACTGCTCCTGCCCCTTCACCCAGTTGTCCGGGCCGGCATCCCAGAAGTGGCAGTGGCCGTCGACGATGAAGTACTTCTCGCCATTACGCTCGTACATGTTTCTCCCCTCACCTAGCTGAGCGCTTGCAGGTCGAAGCTAATGTACTCCGCTGCGTCCTCGGGGTTTGCAAAAAGAATGATCTTGTCGTCGAGGACGACCATGCGCCCGTAGTGGGTCGACATGATCTCCTCGAAGTCGTCGTTGCCGAAGTCGTCCCAGCCGAGCGCCTCGGCACATTCGGCGTAGTCGAACTCGAGCTTGTTGTCGCCGTCGACGCGGATCATCGACGGCAGCTCCTCGACGATTACGCCGGGCTTGCCTTTCATCACGCGCGCGACGACGTAGCCGACCTGGTTGTTCATCAGCGTCACCCCGGCCCGGTTCGAGGCCGTCCGGTCAGACTTGAATCGGTCCTGCGTGGTGGTGCTCATCCGTTGACCTCCGTCACGTTCAGGTTGAGTTCGCCGACGACTTCCTCGTGACGCCGCTTGGCGTGCTCGAAGGAGTTCTCGAAGCGGATCACCTTCTCCCCTGGCTGCGACCAGATCGGCTGCAGCGTACGGGCGGCGCCCGTGCTGATCGGCGTCCACGTCTCGAGCCACGACTGCATCGTGGCCCGGTTCTCCTCGCCAAACTGCTCGTCGTCGGAGAGCATTCCGAACAGCGCCCGTGACACCCGGGCGTCCCGGGCGACGTCGGACTCTCCGGCGCCCATCAGCGTTGGCGTGACGAAGTCGCCCTGCGGCGCCGCCACCTGCATCACGAACTCGCTGCGGAACAGTTCGCCGACGAGCGGCTCGAACACAACGGTAGTGGCGAAGAACGCCTCCGCCCAGTCACGGATCGCCGTCAGCCGCTCGACGTTCTGGCGCACTCCCTGCCAGATCGGGTCCTCGGCCCACGCCTGCTTGTGTGCGCTCCCGTCGAATCCCTCGATCTGCTCGGAGAGCTCGAGGTTGTACAGCACGAGGTCCTGGCCGAAGCGCAGCTTGTGGGCGGACGCCACGGAGATCGCATTGTTGATCATGTTCGTCGGCGCATCGCGCTGGGCCGGGAGATACACGTGCATGCCGATCCCGTGCTCAGCGTGGGCCCATGCGCTGACGTGCTTCTCGACGGTGGAGATCCAGCCGCTGTTCCACCCGTCGAACGCGCGCGCCGCCTTCGCGTTGGCGAGGTTCTGGCCGATCTGGCGCACGACGTTCGCGTTGTTGCGATAGATCGTCTGCTCCCATTCCTCGTTCGGATCGAGGAACGCGTGCCAGTTGGATGACTTCAGCGCGGTCCACTCCTCCGGGTAGCCGGCGGTGCCGTCGGCGAAGGCGTAGATCCATCCCTGGAGCAGATAGCGGGCGGGGTCCGGCTGCACGTCGACGGTGACGTCCTCGTAGATCGACGCCCGCCGCTTGGCCGGCGTGAAGTAGTTGTAGCTGCGGCTGGTCGAGGACGGGAATTCCCGCGCACCCGCCTCTGCATCGGTGAACACCGGCTTTGGAACGCTGCGCTCCTTCACCGGGGTCTCGACATCGGTTGCCATCGGTGCCAACTCCTCTCTCTGAGGTCAGGGTGCGGTGGTGGTGAACTTGTCGTAGTAGACGCGTGATTCCGGGACGCCGTTCTGCACGAGCAACCCGATGGCGGCGTCGACCATCGGTGGTGGGCCGCAGAGATACGCGTCCACCGCTTCCAACTGGGTCTCCAGGCGCGTGACGACCTCCGTGATCAGCCCACGCTCTCCGCTCCAGTCCTCGCCGTCCGGACACTCGGACAGCGCCGGCACGAACCGGAAGTTCTCCAAACGCTGCTCGAGCTCGGCGAGCTCCTGAAGGTGAAACAGGTCGCCGGGGCCCCGGGCCCCGTAGTAGTAGACGGCGGGTCGCGCACTCCGGTCCTCGGCGAGCGAGCGCAGCAGTGAGAGGATCGGCGCCATCCCGGCGCCCCCGCCGATGAACAGCAACGGCCGGTGGGACTTCTCGCGGAGCGTGAACACCCCGTAGGGCCCGGTGACCTCGAGGTCCTGCCCCGGGGAGATGCTCCCGTCGGCCAGCAGCGAAGAGAACTTCCCGTCCGGGTAGATCTTGATCATGAACTCGAGTTCCCCGGGTGGGTGGGCCGGAATATTCGCCATCGAGAACGAGCGGACGTCGCCGCTCGAGTCGCCGGGGATCGTGATGTCGACGTACTGACCCGGCTTGAACGTCAGCTCCGCTCCGCTCAGCACGAGGCGCCGAATGTCGTGCGTCAACTCCTCGACGGCCGCCACGCGCATCGTCTGTGTCTTCAGCGCGATCCCGCTGCGCAACACCTCCTCGTCGTAGTTGATGAGCTCGATTTCGAGGTCGGACATCGCATGCGCGCGGCACAGGAGCGTCCACCCCTCGTCCTTCTCGAAATCGTTGAGCGCGAACGTGGAGTACCGGTCGAGGTCGACCTCGCCGTCGAGCAGAAACGACTTGCAGGCGGAGCACTGCCCCTCCTTACAGCCGTGCATGAGCATCACTCCCTGGCGGAATGCACCGCGCAGGACCGTCTCGTCCTCATCGACCTCGAATTCGACGCCGACCGGCTCCAATCGCACCTGGTATGTCTGACCCATTGAGCGCGCTTTCCGGGATCCGGAAGGGCGACCGGCCGCGCCCGACCGGTCGCCCGTCCGCTTCCGCTGGGCTAGGCCGCTCCTCCGGTGGGTCGACGGCCGGCCGGACCACCCGCCTTGTACTCGGCGATGTGGGCCTCCCGCTCCTCGGGAGACATCTCGTTGAGGACGATGTTGGGGCTTTGAAGCGTGTAGCCCTCCACGTTCTCGAGCTTCCACATCTTCTTCGGGTCGAGGTCGAGGTGCGGCTGCGGGACCAGGGTCTCGCCGTCGTCGCGCACGTACCCGAGGTCCTTGATGATCTCGGCGAGATCCATGCCGTGGTAGCACGTCTCCCACTCGCGCTTGCCGGCGAGCTTGCCCATCGACGGTGTCGGGCGGCCCTTGTACTCAGGCCGGAACGCGACCGCGTCCGTCCAGTGGCACGTCTCCGAGCAGTACGTCCGCACCTGGCCGTCGACCTCGTCGACGACCGTGTCCTCACGGATCAGACACGGCACCATGCAACTCCAGCACCGGTGCGGATACACGTAGTCGGTATCCCCATCGAATGTGATCGGGGCGTGCCCGTTCTTCTTCGAGAGCTCGGTGTAGCGCTCCCACCACCTGCCGTACTTGTCGTACCAGCCGGGGTACTTGTGCTCGAACCACTCGAAGTCGGTGTCGTCCATGCCATCGATCCGCCAGTAATTCACCGGCCAGCCGGTGGCGAAGAACTGCGCCACCTCGTGGATGTAGCCCTTGTTCCAGATCCGGTTCCACGACTCCTCGACGAGGTCGTGCGGAATCTCCAGCCCGTACTTCTCGAGCGGGACGAGGTAGCTGCGGTAGTAGTCGTCATAGATCCACCGGCGCCACGCCTCGGCGTAGCTCTCGCGATCCTTGCGACGGTCCTTCGTGCCGTACTCGATGAACGTCCCGATGGCGGCGTCCACGACCGCGTGGTTGTTCCACCACGCGTAGCGAAGATCGCGCTGCAACAGATCGCGATTGCGCTCGTCGGCGAGCGCCATCAGGATGATCGAGTAGCCGTTGGAGATGTGGCGTGACTCGTCGGACTGCACGGAGTGGAACACCGTCGGCAAGAGGTAGTCGCCGTTGGCCGCCGCCTCGCCGGGCATCGCCACGAACAGGACGTTCGTGAACGCCGTCTCGGCGACGATCGTCAGGTAGATGTTCGCTGCGGTGATCGCGTCTCCGGTGATGAAGCCCTCGCCGAACTGACGCCCGATCGTGCCGGCGTAACAGTTCTGGAAGGCCTTCTCGGTGATGTCGAATCCGGCCGGATCGATGTAGTGATTCATGTACAGCCGCTTGAGGTTCATCTGGATCGTCGAGTGACGGACCTCGTCGATCATCTGAATCGCCAAGCCGTTGTGCACCTCAGGGTTCGGGACCGTGCCGATCGTCAGCGGCATGGCGCGGGCGGCCGAGATCTCCGGGAACGGGATGATCGACAGGAACAGCTTCTGCCACTCCATCCAGCGCTCCTGGACCTGGCGGAACATGTTCCCTCGGATCGCGCCGTCCATGGCGCCAAAGACGCGGTTGTCCTTCTCCTCCTCCATCGGGAAGTAGGAGCGCAGGACCTGCTTGAGCGGATCCTTCTTCGGTGCCTTCTCGAACGTGTAGTCGGTCGCGTACTTCTCGACCGGCGACACGTATGTCGGCTCCCAGGAGAGCTCCTGGATCTTGTTGTGGGCCTTGGTGACGCTCGCTCTACTCACCCTCCACTCCTCTGTGCTGGGGATTTCCCTCTCGGTGCCGCGCCCTACCGGCCGGCCACGGCCTCGGCCGTCGCTGACAACGTAGGTCCGGCGCTCTCGTGCGACAAGAACCGGCGGTTTTTTGCATCTGTTTGCAAATCCGCGGGGGACACGGGCCCCGCCGCTCCGCGCGCCCACCCGTTGACCGCGCGGGCGACGTCGAGGACGGTCGCGGCGAGCTGATCCACCTCGGTGTCGAACACGTGCCGCGACATCGACAGACCGAGCGCGGCGAGGAACCGTCCGGACTCGTCGAAGATCGGTGCGGCAACGCAGCAGAAGTTCTCGTCGAACTCCTCGCGGTCGACGGCGAAACCGCGCCGCCGGACGCGCTCGAGGTCCTCGACGAGCACGTCCGCGGAGGTGATCGTGTGCGGAGTGAACGGTTTCAGTCCGCGGGCGATGTAGCGCGTGACGCCGCGCGCGCCGATCAGCGCGAGGACAACCTTCCCCATCGCGAGCGCGTGGGCGCTGTCACGGATCTCGCTGCCGAGGCCGGGCATCCGGGGCACGCCCTGGCGGCCGCGGAAGGCGACGATCTCGATCCGACCGTCCCGCACCGCCCCGAGGTACGAGCGCCGGCGCGTGCGGACGAATAGCTCGTCGACGGTGCCCTCCAGATCGCCGCGTAACGGGCCGGCCTGCTCGGCCGCGATCGTCAGCTGCTCGAGCCCCCGAGCGGGCCGGTAGAGGCCCTTGCTCTCGTGCACGGCAAACCCCTCGTCGCACAGGCTCGTCAGCAGGTAGTACGCCGTCGACGTGCTCTTGCCGAGCGCATGCGCAACCTCGTCGGCGCGCACGCCGGACGGGTGCTCGGCGAGCATCGACAGAACTCGCAGGGCGGCCCGCGCGGTGCTCAGGCTGCGACTCGACGGCGCAGCAACACGCGCGAGCCCGCGACCGGACTCGCTCTTCACGTCCCTCTCCTCTGTCCCTGCAGACCCGGAACGATCTCCGGACGTGCCTTGAAACGACAGTAGACGACGCCTGCCCGGGCGGCCGTTACACCGGCGTTACAGCGGCCGGTCGTCCGGGCCGGCCAGGTGCGCCCGGTGCGCGGCCCGCAGCCGGGCGACGCGGGTTGCGGCGAGACTGCGTCGCGGATCGTGGAACGGGAGGCTCGTCAGCAACCGCTGCCACGCCGCCTGGTCCTCGGTGCCGCTGTCGGTCTGGAGCCACGCCCACAGGGCTTCGGGGTCGCCGGCGGTCATGATCGACTGGCGCAGCCACTGCTCGAGCGCCTCGCGCTCGCGAACGACGCCGGGCGCGTCGGATCCGGTGAGCAGCGCGCCTGGATACCGAGCCGCGGCCTGACGGACCTCGCCGCGGTGCAGCAGCGCGCACACGCGGGCGACGTCGCTGGCCACGACCCCGGCGAGCCGGTAATGCTCGGGCTCGATGCAGTCGCCGAGCAGCTTGCGAAGCCGAGAGACCTCGACCCGGATCGCGGCGGCGCCGGCTGCATCGCCGTAGATCTCGACGCTCAGCTCCTCGCTCGTCATCCCGTCGGGGCGGGCGCACAGGAGCGCGAGGATCTCGCTGTGGCGCAACCGCAGCTGACGGCGCTCGCCCGCGATCTCGGCCTCGGCGCGATCGCGGCCGAGCAAGCTGAGGGTGAGGACCGGGCGGGCGGCGGCGCGCCCGTGCGCGGTCGGGGACGGCACGGCGCGAACGAGGTAGGCCTCCTCGAACCCGAGCGCCTCCGCCATCACCGACTGACCGCCGGGGAGCGGCAGTGGCCCGCCGCCCGGCGGCGGGTGCAGACGCGTCGCCGGCAGCCATCCCTCCGGCCGGCTCGCGATCACGCGCCCGGTCGGGGTGAGCAGCGCCCGCGGTTCGCGGGCATCGGTGAGCCTGCCGCCAAAGCGCGCGACAAGGCGCGCATCGCGCTCGATCATCTGAAATCGAAGCTGCGCCTCGACAGCCTGCACGGTGGCGGTGGCGACAGCCATGCTGTGCGGGTGCACGGTGGCCATCTCGCCGGTGAGATCGATGACGCCGATGACGTGCCCGTATCCGGATCGTGAACCGGGGCGGCCGCGCACGTCCACGCCTGCACGACTTCGTTGAAGTGCTCGGAGGCGAAGACCTGCACCGCGTGCTCGGCGGCGAGCGCCGTGCCGATCGCATTTGTGCCCGCGCCGCCCTCGCTCCACAGAGCCCCCTCGGCGAAGTTCATCGAGTCGGCGGCCCGCAACCGCACCCGCGGGTAACCGTCGACCCACAGGAGCATGCCGGCCGCGTCGCTGACGACGATCAGGTGGCGGGACTCGTCAGCGGTCGCCGCCAGACAGGCGCGGATCAGCGGCGCCGTCGTCGCCAGCGGATGGACCTCCCAGCGCGCCGCCGCCTCGTCCGCGTCGGCGACGACCGGGGCGAGCCGCAGGCCGGAAGGGTCGACGCCGGCCGCCGCTGAGCGCCGCCACGAAGCGGCGATCGGGTCACGAACGACCGGAGCGCCGCGAGCGGGCGCGCCGTTCTCGAATCCGCCGCCGATGAACCGCTCCCACGCGTGTCTCAACTCCCGCGCACGCTGCACCGGAGCCGTGGCCACGTCGATAGCCAGCCACGGGTTGGACATGCCACAGGCGAGTCTAGATCATGCCGTGCGGCGGCTCGACCCGTTACGCGCTGAGGGTCGAGGGGTGCGGCGGGTCCTGGGGCGTGGGGAACGCGGCGTCGATCAACTCGATCCGGTAGCCGTCCGGGTCGGCGACGAAGCAGATCCGGTACTCCTCCCGCCCTCCGGGCGCGTACGGCGGGCGCTCGGGCTCGATGCCCGCCTCGGCGAGGCGGGCGAGCAGCGGGTCAAGCTCGTCGACGACCAGCGCCATGTGGTTGTAGCCCTCACCGAGGTCGTAGGGCTCGCTCCGGCCGACGTTGACGGTGAGCTCGAGGACATCGCCGTCCCCCGGCAACCCGAGGTAGACGTTGTACGCGGACTCGAAGTTGAGCCGGCCGCGGAGCTCGAACCCGAGGCGGCCGTAGAACTCCGTCGACGCCTCGATGTCACTGACGCGGATGCATGTGTGGACGAACTTGGCACTCATGGACGCGAGCTTAGAGGCCGTCGTCGATCATTGCTGCGCGTGGCCTACCGCAGGCGGAGGAAGACCTTCCAGTTCGCCGGCTTCGAGGTCTCGGCGCTCGGAAGCTGCTGCTGGACCCGCAGCGTGTGATGCGGCGCCACGTGTCGCGGCTTCGCGATCTTGCCGACGCGGCAGTGGGCGCGCGTGATCAGCGTGCGCGCCTGGGTGAGGGTCTTGCCGCGGAGCGACGGAACGATGCAGGGCGACGCGAACAGCCCACTCCCCCCGTTCGGCGTCGCGATCTGGGCGAACGGCTGCAGTCCGGTGTCATCGACCGAGATCGCGTACTTGCTCGCCGACACCGGGAAGCGGCCGCCGCCGGAGAACTCCCAGAAGGTCTTGGACGGCAGGCCCTCCACGATCGTGCCGTTCTTGGGCGTCGATCGCAGATGCGATGCCGGATTGAGGATGTTCGAGGGGAGGATGTCCCACTGATCGATCAGCACGTAGGGCCGCGGTGAGCCGAACAGGGACCACGAGGTGATCGGGAACGGCGTGCCGCCGGCCACCCGGAAGATGAGTCCCGTGTTCGTGACCAGGAACGTCTTGTCGGTCGGAACCGGGTTCATCGCGGCGATCGTCGTCGGCGAGACCAGGGTCGCAATGCCGGTGAAGTTGATCGTCGAGAGGTCGCTGACGAACAGCGGCGCGCCCCCGGCGACGACGTAGTACGAGCCCGACGTCTTGTCCTGGAGCACCGTGCCGTTCGGGTACAGCGGCGCGCCGACGCCGGTGCCGTAGCCGGCCACGGCGCCGTCAAGCCAATCGCCGTCGATGTTGAGCGTGACCCCGCCGTAGGTGACGTTCTGCCCCCCGTTGAACTGGTGCAGGCGCTGGTGGGCGGCCCAATCGGCGGCAGGCACGTACGGGTCGCTCGTGCTGTGGCGACCGTTCCAGTTCGCGACCCAGATGTCGTCGGGCTCCGTGTAGCTCGTCCCGTAGGCGGCGGCGAGGTCGGTGATTCCGGATGCGGCGCTGCTGTAGACGCCTGAGACGTACCCCGCGGCGTGCAGCGTCTTCGTCCAGGCGGCGAGGAAGTTCCGCGTGGCCGTCGTCGCGCTCGACCCCGGCGTATACGCCTCCATGTCGAAGTAGATCGGGTTGCCGGGACCCATGCCGACGGCCTGCGCCGCGGCGATCGCGGCCTTCGCCTCCGCCGTCCCTTCCGAGGTCGACTGCCCCGGCTGGATCATCGAGCAGCTGCCGCACGAGCTCCCCGGCGCCTGACGGCCGACCCACGTCGGAATGAATCGCCACCCGGCGGCGGTCTCGCTGCGGACCCACGAGCTCGTCAGGTTCGGCTGGCTGCAGGCCATGTTGGCGCCACCGAGATACACACCGACGAAGTGATACGGCGACGAGCTCCAGGCGGACATCTGCGACGAACTCGGCGTCGCGCACGGGTCAAAGCCGAGACCGCTTCCCACGGTCGAGACGTGGGCGCGGCTCGCAGCGCTCGCTGCGGCGAGCGGCGGCGGGATATCGGAGCTCGCCGTCAGTCGGCGCAGCCCCAGCGCCTGCGCCACGGTTCGTGACGATCCACCCCACGTCGCCGTCACGCGGAGCCCGTGCACGTGGATGTGGGCGGCGTGGGCGTCGGAGCCCGGCAGCGCGGTGCCGCTCACGACCGCGCGCGCGGTGCGCACCGGGTTCTCAACGAGGATCGCGTCGGCGCGCCCGATCTGGTGCGCCGGGCAGCGCTGCCCAGCGCTCGGAGAACCGAGATAGACGGCGTGGCGGTTGAAACGCACGCACGTCGACGGGTGCGCCGCGAGATCGATCACCGGCCAGCTCGCGGGCACGCGAAGCGAGAGGCCGTGGAAGTGAACGACCTTATGACCACCGTGGGCCGATGCCGCCGATGCGCCGATTCCCCCTATCAGCACAGCCAGCGTCGCGAGTCTCAGCGACCGAATCATCCTGGCGGCGCGATCGTAGCGGATGGACCGGCCGCGAGGGCCCCGTTGACCAGGCGGTCCTACTGCGTGGGACGAACCGTGCCGGCGACGACGTGCGGGTTGGCGCCGTGCGATGTGTTGTCCCGTGGGGTGTACGACCCGTGGGACGTGCCGAGAAGGATCACGACGGCGAGCACGATGGCGACCATCCACATCAGCGCCCGAAAGCGGCCGTGGACCTTATGCCAGTTCACGAGGAACAGGGGACTCATGATCGAGAGTGCTACCCGTTCCACAGCTCGTGAATCCGGCATATCGTGCGGCGGCGGGCGTGTCGCGCAGGGGTCCAAGACGTGAGAGAGTGTGTGCGCGCAACAGGGAGAAGAGCAAGATGACTGACACCACTGAAGGCACTCGCGTCCTCACGTCCACCGTTTCCGCACTCCCCGGCTCCGCCCGCGAGCGGTTCGGGGATGCGCTCGCCGCCCGCTACAAGGCCGGCGACGCGTGGGCGGAGATCACCTACGGCGAGGCCGGTGACGCGATTGAGGAGATCGCTCTCGGGCTCGCGGACTTCGGCATCGTGCGCGGCGACCGCGTCTGCATCCTCGCGGACACCCGACTCGAGTGGACGCTCGCGAGCTACGGCGCGTCGGCGGCGGGCGCGGTCGTCGTCCCGGTCTACCCGACGAACTCCCCCGCGGAGTGCAAGTGGGTGGCCGGGAACTCAGAGGCCCGCGCCGTCATCGTCGAGAACGCGGAACAGGCGGCGAAGATCGCGGAGATCCGCCAAGACCTGCCGCGCCTCGAGCATGTCATCGGGATGGAGCCGGGCGTCGGTGAGCTCTCCCTCGACGACCTGCGCCGGCGGGGACGTGACGGCGACCGAGCCGAGCTCCACGCGCGCCAGTCGGCGGTCACGCCGGAGGACCCATACACGATCGTCTACACGTCCGGGACGACCGGCCCGCCGAAGGGCGTTGTGCTCACCCATCGCAACGCGATGACCGTGTGCGACGTCGTCGAGAAGCTCGCCTTCGTCCAGCCCGGCGAGGTCACGTATCTCTACCTTCCGCTCGCGCACGTGTTCGCACTGCTCGCGCAGCTGGCGTCCTATGACCAGGGCACGGCGATCGTCTACCTCGGCGGCGACACGAAGCAGATCCTCGCCGAGATCATCGAGACCAAGCCAACGTACCTCCCGTCCGTCCCGCGGATCTTCGAGAAGATCTATGCGGCAGCGACGAAGATGCAGGAGCAGGCGAGCGACGAAGATCGCGAGCGCTTCCAGCGGGCGGTCAAGCTCGGGGTCGAGGTGCGCCGGCGTCGCGAGCGTGGCGAGCCCGTCCCGGCGGAGCTCGAGGAGCCGTTCGAGCGCGCCGACGCGGAGCTCTTCCAGCGCGTCCGCGACCTGTTCGGCGGCCAGGTTCGCCAGGCGGTGACCGGAGCGGCGCCGATCGCCGCGGAGATCCTGGAGTTCTTCTACGCGGCCGGGGTGCCGGTGCTCGAAGGCTGGGGCATGACCGAGACCACCGGCGTCGGCACCGTCGGCCGCCTCGACGCGTTCAAGTTCGGGACCGTCGGCCAGCCCCTCCCGGGCGTCGAGGTCCGCATCGCCGAGGAGGATGGCGAGATCCTGATGAAGGGCCCGAACGTCTTCAAGGAGTACTGGCGCAATCCGGAGGCGACGGCGGAGACGCTCGACGCCGACGGATGGCTGCACACGGGCGACCTCGGTTCGATCGACGAGGATGGGTTCCTGAAGATCACCGGCCGCAAGAAGGACATCATCATCACCGCGGGCGGCAAGAACCTGACCCCGTCGAACATCGAGAACGATCTCAAGCAGTCTCGATTCATCTCCCAGGCCGTGATGTACGGCGATCGCAAGCCCTTCCCGGTTGCACTGATCACGCTTGACCCCGAGGAGATCCTCCCGTGGGCGAAGGAGAAGGGCCTGCCGGAGGACCTCGGTCAACTCGCCCAGCACGAGGATGTCCTCGCTCTCGTTCAGAAGGAGCTCGACCGCGCGAACGCCAACTACGCCCGCGTCGAGCAGATCAAGAAGTTCGCGATCCTCGACCGCGATCTCTCGATCGACGACGGCGAGCTGACTCCGACGCTCAAGGTCAAGCGCAACGTCATCAGTGACCGCTACCGGGAGCTGTTCGAGTCGTTGTATGCCTGACCGCAGTGCGCGCTCAGTGGATCCGGGCGTGTGCCGGAGCCGCGACGTCAAGCTCGAACAACCAGAAGTCCCGCCCCATCACCGGCACCGAGACGTTGTACACCGGCACCGATCCGACCGCGCCCTCAAAGCTGCCGGCGTGCGCGTGCCCGTGCAGGACGAGGTCGGGCTCGTGCTGTGCGATCGGCGCGGCGAGCCGGTCATTGCCGAGATAGCCCCAGATCCCGCCGGGCTCGCCAACGATCGTCTCGGTCGTCGGGGCGTAGTGGAGCAGGACGACACGGACCGGGCACAGCTCGATCGCCCGTAACCCCTCCTCGAGCGCCTCAACGTCCCGTGTCGTTTCCGCGTAGACCTCGCGCAGCAGCGGCTCGCCGAAGTCCGGCAGATGGGAACCGGGAAAGCCGCCGACGAACCCCTTCAGGCCGACGATGCCGAGTTCAAGGCCGCTCGTCTCGCAGACCGACCACGACCGGTCGAGCACGGTGATACCGCCGGCCGACAGGGCAGCGACGAGCTCGTCGCGACGGTTGACGTGCCAGTCGTGGTTCCCGAGCACGGCGAACACGGGGATGTCGAGCTGCGCGCACGCGTCGGCGAGGACGGCGCCCTGCTCGGGTTCGCCGTGCGTCGTCAGGTCTCCCGCGAACAGGACAACATCGGCCTGATCGGCGATCCCGGCCACGGCGAGCGCGATCTCGTCGCGGTGCGCTTCGGAGCAGTGGACATCGCCCGCGGCGGCCACACGCAGACGTCGGGGCTGATGCGGGTTCTCGGTCACGGGCATGGACTACCCACAGACGGGTATCTGACCACCGTGCCACAAGAGCAGGAGAGCTTTGACGCGATCCTCAGCGCGCTGAAGGTGTGCGTCGCCGCCCTGCGCGAGGCCGAGGTCCCGTTCCTGCTCGCCGGCAGCCTCGCCGCGTGGGCGCGGGGTGCTCCGCAGTCATACAAGGACCTCGACCTCATGGTGAAACCATCCGACGCCGAGCGGGCGATGGCCACCCTGGCCGAGGCCGGGTTGCGCACCGAGCGGCCCCCGGAGGAATGGCTCTATAAGGGCTGGTGCGGCGATGTCCTCATCGACATCATCTTCCGGCCATCGGGCCTGGAGATCACCGACGAGCTGTTCGCGCGGGCGGACACGATCTCGGTCAACGCCGTCAGCACGCCCGTGATGGCGCTCGAGGACATTCTCGTGACGAAGCTGATGGCCTTGGATGAACACGAGCTGAACTACACCCAGCTGATCGGCATCGCCCGCGCCCTGCGCGAGCAGATCGACTGGGGCTCGCTGGAGCGGCGGACCGCCGTCTCACCCTTCGCGCCGGCGTTCTTCAGCCTCGTGCGCGCGCTCGAGATCGCGCCGGCGGCGGCGCGGCCGGCGGCGGCGCACTCGCCGTCAGGCACGCAGATCACGCGCGTTCGGGCGGTCTAGTGTCCCGTTAGGCCGCCGGTGGCGCGGGGTACCTCGTTCGTGATGAAGGTGCTCGTTGTCACTCCGGAGGCGATCACGGCTGACCAGCTCCGCGCGGCGCTGGGCAATGAGACCGACCTCGCCGACGGGGAGGTCATGATCGTCGCGCCGGCGGTCGAGGACAGTCCGCTCCGGTTCTGGATGTCCGATGCGGACGAGGCAATCGAACGCGCGCAGCGCACGAAGGGCCAGGCGGTTCAGGAATTGAAGGCCGAGGGCATCGATGCGCGCGGCGACACCGGCGAGAGCGACCCGGCACAAGCGATCGAGGACGCGCTGCAGACGTTCGCAGCCGACCGCGTCGTTGTCTTCCGTCACCGGGACGGCGGTGGGTATCGCGAGGACGTGGACGGCGGCGAGCTTCGTGATCGCCTCGGCGTGGAGATCATCTCCGCCGAGCTCTGATCGGGCGAAAGTCCCAATCTCAGAGCCACCTCGGGCGGTTTGTGCCGCTATATCGATCGCATCGGGCCAGAATCCCAATCCGCGTCGGCGCGGTGTTGCAGTGGGATCGTGTCCCGGTTCGGCGCCGCCGCGCGGAGGCGGCGTTGCGACGCTCCACGCGCCAGTCGCTTTCACGGCGACGGCGCTGGCACCTCGGCCTCACCGGGGCCCGGCATGCCGAGGAGCCGCCGCAGCGAGCGCGCGTTGGCGGGGGCGAACCCCTCCCAATCGTTGTTGAAGTACGCCCACACCGCGCCGGTTGCCCGCCAAGCATCGATTCGCGCAGCCCACTCGGAGAGCTCCCGCCCCGAGTAGTTCCCCCGGCGGCCGCGATGACCGAAGTGAAAGCGGATGAAACGCCAATCAGCCGTGGCCTCGAAGGACTGGAACGGACGCTCGGGGTGATCGCCGATGGTGAGCGCAACGCGCGCGGCGCGGAGCGCCTCGAGCACCTCCGGCACGAACCAGCTTTCGTGGCGAAACTCGATCGTGTGCTGCCCCGGGGGCAGCGCGGCCAGCCAACCATGCAGGCGCTCGTCGTCGCGGTGGAAGTTCTCCGGCAGCTGCCAGAGAACTGGGCCGAGGCGTCCGGCCTCGATCAATGGCTCGAGCGGTTCATAGAAGCGCCTGATGCCGTCTGACAGGCCGGTCAGGCGCTTGATATGGGTGAGATACCGGCTCGCCTTGACGGCAAACGTGAACGCCGACGGCGTCTGGGTGACCCACCCCTCGACGGCGGGCCGGCGGGCGAGGCGGTAGAAGGTCGAGTTGACCTCGACCGTGTCGAAGGTCTGGGCGTAGAGCTCGAGCCAGCGGCGCTTCGGCTCGCGATCGGGGTACAGGCGCCCGCGCCAGGAGTCGTACTGCCAGCCCGAACAGCCGATGCGTACGGCGGTCATGGCAGGGGTAGCTCGATGGAGCGATGCAGCGTGACGAGATGACTTCGCTCGGTGAGCGGGCGGCGGCAAGGTTCGACCGGCCGCCGGCACCCGTCCCGGCCCGGCCGAGCCTGAGCAGCCTGCGCGATGCCCTGCCGAGCTGCCGGGCATGCGACCTGTGGGAGGGCGCGACGCAGGCGGTGATGGGCGAAGGCGCGCGGCATGCCGAGGTGATGATGGTCGGTGAGCAGCCGGGCGATCGAGAAGACCTCCAGGGACATCCCTTCGTCGGCCCCGCGGGCGGGGTGCTCGACGCCGGGCTCGAGCGGGCGGGAATACCGCGAGATGAGGTCTACATCACCAATGTGGTCAAGCATTTCCGCTACAAGGCGCGCGGCAAACGACGCATTCACCAGAAGCCCGACCGCTGGCAGGTGGCGGCGTGCCTGCCATGGCTCGAGTCCGAGCTGGAGGTCGTCGAGCCTGAGGTGCTCGTGTGTCTCGGGGCGACCGCCGCGCAGGCGCTGCTCGGCAGCCAGATCCGCATCGGTCGCGACCGCGGCCGACCGCTTGACTCCGAGCTCGCAGAGCTCGTCACGATCACCGCCCACCCGTCGTCGATTCTCCGCGCCCAGGACGACGCCGAGCGTAACGAGGCGATGGACGCGTTCGTCTCCGACCTGAAGGGGGTCGCCACGTGGCTGCGCGCGAGGTAGTCGTCGTGACCGGCGCCTCGGCGGGCGTTGGCCGGGCGATCGCCGAGGAGTTCGCCCGCCATGGCGCGGCCGTCGGTTTGATCGCGCGGGGCGAGGCCGGCCTGCGTGCCGCGGTCGCCGAAGTCGAGCGTCTCGGCGGCACCGCTCACGCCGTCTCGGCGGACGTATCGGATCACGAGGCGCTCGACTCCGCGGCCCACGAGATCGAGCGGACGCTGGGACCGATCGACGTGTGGGTCAACAACGCGATGACGACGGTGTTCGCGTACTTCGACGACATCGACCCGGCGGAGTACGAGCGGGCGACCCAGGTCACCTACCTCGGGACGGTGTGGGGTACGAAGGCGGCGCTGCGCCGGATGCTCCCGCGCGACCGCGGCACGATCGTCCAGGTCGGCTCGGCGCTCGCCTACCGTGGGATCCCGCTCCAGTCGCCGTACTGCGGAGCCAAGCACGCGATCAAGGGCTTTCAGGAGTCGCTGCGGTGCGAGCTGCGCCACCGAGGCAGCGCCGTGCACACCACGATGGTCCAGCTCCCGGGCCTCAACACGCCACAGTTCGACCACTGCCTGAGCAAGATGCCACGCCACCCGCAGCCGGTGCCGCCGATCTTCCAGCCGGACGTTGCGGCGCGATCCGTCTACTGGGCGGCCCACGAGCGCCGGCGTGAGGTGTACGTCGGTTTCCCCACCGTCTACACGATCCTCGGCAACAAGGTCGCTCCATGGCTCGCCGAGTGGTACCTGGCCAGAACGGCGATCAGCGGCCAGCAGACACCAGATCCCTACGACGGGACAAAGGCCGCCAACCTGTTCGCGGCGGTCGACGGCGACCATGACGAGGGCCCGCATGGGATCTTCGATGCTCAGGCGAAGACACGCAGCGCTCAGGCCTGGCTCACGCGGCACCGGACGGCGACCGGGCTGGCCGGCGCCGGCCTGCTCGCCGCCGCGGGCGGCGGCCTCGGGCTGCTCCGCCGCTCCGCTTGAGGTCGAGTCGCTCTGCGAGCCGCGAGGCGAGCGCCATGATCGTGAGCGCCGGGTTCGCCGAGCCCTGCGTCGGCATCACGCTGCCGTCGGCGACGAACAGGTTCGGGACCTCCCAGGCGCGATGGTCGGCGTCGACGACGCTGCGCTCCGGATCCGCGCCCATGCGGCAGCCACCGACGAGATGGGCATAGCGGTCGATGACGAGCACGTCCTGGGCGTCGGCCGCCTCGAAGATGTCGCGCAGCGTCTGCTTCGCGAAGGCGATGTTCCTGCGGTCGTTCTCCGACTGCGCGTAGTCCATGCGGGCGACGGGAATGCCGTTGCGGTCGGTCTCCTCCCCCACGACCGTCACGCGGTTCTCCGGGTCCGGGAGCAGCTCGCTGAGGACGCCGAGCGTGTACCAGTGGTTGTAGTCGCGCATGTACTCGCGTAGAGCAAGGCCCCAGTGGCCGTCGGCGAGTACGTGCTGGGCCCACTCGATCGGCAGCGGCCCGACGGTCTGGATCGCGAATCCGCGCGCGAACCCGCGGGACGGGTCGGTCTCGTAGAACTGCTCGGAGGCGATCTCCGGCGGCGGCGCCTTGTACATCCGCATCTCTTCCGGGAAGCGTCCCGCCACCTGCGGGGCGCCCTGCACCATCACGCACCGGCCGACCTGGTCGTTGTTGTTGGCGAGCCCGTGCGGGAACCGGCCGCTCGTGGAGTTGAGCAGCAGGCGGGGGGTCTCGATCGAGTACCCGGCCACGGCCACCGCATCGGCCCGCTGGAAGTGCTCGCGCCCGTCCTGATCGAAGTATGCGACGCCGGTCACCCGTCCTGAGGTCTCATCGAGCTCGATGCGGGAGACCATGCTGTGCGCCCGGATCTCCGCGCCGTGGGCGATCGCATCCGGGATGTGCGTCACGAGCGGCGAGGCCTTGGCGCCCACCTTGCAGCCCTGCAGGCAGAACCCGCGATAGATGCAGTGGGGCCGGTTCCCGAAGGATCCGTTGGCGATCCCGACCGGGCCGACCCGCATCTCGATGCCAAGCTTGCGTGCCCCCGCCCAGGCGCGCTCCGCCCCACCCGCGATCGGATGGGGGCTGTGCGGGTAGGCGTGCGGATCGCCCCACGGCCAGTACTCGCCGGCAACCGGCAGCTCGAGCTCGAGGCGCTCGTAATGGCGCTTGAGATCGGCGTAGGAGATCGGCCAGTCCTCCGCGACGCCGTCGCGGGTGCGGACCTCGAAATCGGACGGGTGAAAGCGGGGGCAGTAGCCGGCGTAGTGGACCATCGAGCCGCCGACGCCATGCCCGGAGTTGTTCTTGCCGAGCTGGACCGGATCGCTACCGCCGATCACGCGGTCGGCCGTCCAGTACAGCTTGTGTGACCCCGCCTCGTCGGAGACCCAGTCACGATCGGGGTCCCAGAACGGCCCGGACTCAAGCACGATCACCCTCCAGCCGCGGCGGGCGAGTCGCTGGGCCAGCGTGCCGCCACCGGCGCCTGCCCCGACGATCACGAGGTCGACCGAGAAGGACTCGTCGTAGTGCGCCATCCGCGCCTGCGGCACCGCCCGCCGGTGGACGTCGAGCAGGAACGCCGAGTCGTTCTCCGGCGGACGCAGCGATCCGCGCAGCATCGTGTGCAGCGCGTGCCGGGCGCTCACATTCCCTCCACGCCCCGCTCGTGCGTGTCCTTGACGGGGTCGCGCTCAAACGCCGGCGCCCCCTCCCAGCTCTCCCGTTGTCCGGTGCCGAGGCGGGCATAGCCGCGCGGATAGGCCGGGCCGCCGAAGCCGATCTCGTTCCAGGCCCATGGGTGTGAGTAGTACGCGCTGAGGACCGCGCGCATCACCACGCTCCAGGCCTTGGCCGGCGGCAGCTCGTCCCAGACCTGACCATGCAGCTCCCCGTTGGAGAAGGCGTCGATGATGCCGTGCTGGACATCGCCGGAGGCCCCGGCAAACGTCTCGCAGCCGTGCTGGCGCGCAGCCGCATCGAGACCGGCGGCGACGCGCCGCCACGTCTCGGGGTCGCGCGGCAGCTCGGCGTAGCGAAAGCCGTCAAGCTCCTCGGCGAACAACTTGGCGTCGACCATGTTCAGCACCGGGATCTTCGGCTCCCGGTCCTGCGCCATCACCCGGTCGCAGAACGCGCCGAGCGTGCGCGCCTCCGGCTCGGTGAAAAAGCGAATCGGCGGCGTCTGCTCGACGCGTTCGAGCACCACCCGGCGCGTCACCTCGTCCCAGTGGTCGGCCTCGTCGAGCACGTTGTAGTCGGGGTAGCGCCCGTGCATCTGCGGGGTGACGCCGCTGCGCTGACGCGGCAGCTCCTCCGGGGAGGCGGGCTGGCGATCCGGCCGGTTGTTCGGCAGGTGCCCGGCGTCGCGGAAATCCCGCGCCGCCATCAGCGTTCCCGCCCGAGGGCCGCGGCGGCGATCCCCATGCCCCCGACGAGCGCGAGTGACCCCGGGGCGAGCAGCGGCGGTCCCGTGACGATGTTGAACAGCGGCTCTCTGAACCCGCCGGGCTTGCGGGCCACACCGCGAACGTGGGTGATGACACCGATGAGGCCGTCCGCGCAGTACAGCGCCGAGATGACCGGTAGCCATGTGCGTGCCGCACGCTCGGAGCGGACCCCGGCGATGCCGGCGGCGCTCAGCGCCGGCGAGAGCGCCACCGGCGTCCACATCCACTTGTCGCCGAACGAGCCGCGGAAGTGCTCGAAGTAGATCTCGAGGCCGAGCGGCAGCGCACTGAACGCCGTCGCCGCCGCGAGCGTGCGCTGCGCGCGCCCGCGCGACACGTTGCGCCACCACCGGGCCGCGGATCGCTCCGGCAGGGTCGTCCGGCGAAAGCGGCGGGGTCGGGCATTACGCGGCATAGCGTTCAGCCTCCTGTTGCTTGAGCTCGAGTCCGTTTCCGGGTCGCTCGAGGTCCGGATACAGGACTCCGGCGTGGGGCGCGACGGCGCCGTCGAACAGCAGCTGCTCGATCCGGACGTGATCGTGGAAGTACTCCAGGTGCACGAGCCGGTCCAGGGCAAGCGCCGGATGAAGGTGGATCGCCGGGCCGCAGTGGAGCGACAGCGGCATGTTATGGGCCCGGCAGAGCGCGTCCACGCGAAGCAGCTCCGTGATCCCGGCACAGCGAGTGACGTCCGCCTGGAGCACGTCGACGGCACCCGCCTCGAGCATGCGGCGGAAGTAGAACGTGTCGTCGCCGTACTCGCCCGCGGTGATCGGCATGCCGGCCGGACCGCGGTCCCGCAGCAGCCGCAGACCCTCGAGGTCCTCCGAGCTGACCGGCTCCTCAAACCAGCTCACGCCCGCCTCGGCGCGGAACCGCTCCCCGAGCTCCAGTGCCTGTTTGCGGCTGTACGCCCCGTTCGCGTCGACGAACAGCTCCGCCGTCGGCCCAATCGCCTCCCGCGCCCGACGCACCCGCTCGGGATCGGCATGCGGCTGTGAGCCAACCTTCATCTTGACGCGGGGGATCCCCTGCTCGACCCAGCCGCCGAGCTGCTCCTGCAAGCGCGCGATCGCGTAGGACGTGAACCCGCCGGAACCGTAGATCGGCACGCCCGCGTGAGCCATCCCGATGAGCCTGCACAGGGGCAGCGCCGAGCAGGCGGGCCTTGAGATCCCAGAGGGCGAGGTCGACGGCGGCGATCGCCATCGAGCCGATGCCCGGACGGCCGGCGTTGCGGACGGCGCCGACCATCGCATCCCACGCCGACTGCGGCGACAGCGCGTCGAGGCCCTTGACGACGTCGGCGAGCTTCGATTCGATCAGCGTCGCCGCCGAGGTGTCGGTGTAGCTGAAGCCGAGACCGCGCTCCCCGCCGGCGAACGCGTGAACGACGACAATCGTCGTCGCGTCCCAGGAGAGGGTGCCGTCGGCCTCCGGCGCGTCGGTTGGCACGGTATACGCGCCAACCTCGAGCTCGTCGACGGCGACATCGATCCGCGGGCGCGTCTGCCTCATCGGCCGGGGAGGAACTCCTGGAGCTTCTGCTTCATCGACTGCCTGACGATCTCCTTGGAGTTCGGATCGCCGGAGAGCAAGGCGGAGGTGAGCGCCTTCGCCTGCTCGATCGTGATGTGGGGCGGCAGCGGCGGCACCTCCGGATCGGTGATCGCCTCATAGACGACGGGGCGATCCGCCTGGAGGGCCAGATCCCAGCCGGCGGCGACCTGGTCCGGATGCTCGACGCGGATGCCCTTGAGACCGAGCATCTCGGCGTAGGACGCGTACGGGAAGTCCGGGAGGTTCTGGCTGCCCTCGAACTTGGGGTCCCCGGACATCGCCCGCTGCTCCCACGTGACCTGGTTGAGATCGCGGTTGTTGAGCACGAGCACGATCAGCCGCTGGTCCGGCCAGCGGTCCCGGTACTTGGCGATCGTGATCAGCTCGTTGATCCCGTTCATCTGCATCGCGCCGTCACCGACGAGCGCGAACACCGGGCGCTCCGGGTATGCGAACTTCGCCCCGATGGCGTACGGCACCCCGGGGCCCATCGTCGCCAGCGTCCCCGACAGCGACGCCATCATGCCCCGGCGCAGCTTGACGTCGCGGGCGAACCAGTTCGCCGAGGACCCGGAATCTGAGGTGAGGATGGCATTGTCCGGCAACCGCTTCGACAGCTCGTGGAAGACGAGCTGCGGGTTGATCGGGTTGGCGCTCAGGTGGGCGCGATCGTCCATCAACCGCCACCACTGCGCGACGTCGCGCTCGATCTTCTCCCGCCATGAGCGGTCGCGCTGGTGCTCGAGCCGCGGGATGAGAGCCCGCAGCGTCTCCGCGCTGTCGCCGACGAGGCCGATCTCCATCGGATAGCGGATGCCGAGCATCTTGCCGTCGTGGTCGATCTGCACGCCGCGCGCCTGTCCCTCCTCCGGCAGGAACTCCGAGTACGGGAAGCTCGAGCCGACCATCAGGAGCGTGTCGCACTCCATCATCAGATCCCAGCTCGGCTTCGTGCCCAGCAGCCCGATCGATCCGGTGACGAACGGAAGGTCGTCCGGGAGCACCGCCTTGCCGAGCAGCGCCTTGGCGACACCCGCGCCGAGCAGCTCGGCCACCTGTGCCACCTCCTCGCCGGCGTGCAGCGCGCCGGCCCCGACGAGCATGGCAATGCGCTGGCCGGCGCCCAGCACGTCGGCCGCCCGATCGAGATCCTCGTCTCTCGGGATGATCCGCGGAGCCCGGTAGCCGGGCGCCGAGTGCACCGTTCCGTGCTTGTGCGGCGGGGTTGCCACGGCGTCCGCTTCCTGGACGTCGTTGGGGATGATGATCGCGGTCACATCACGTTCGGCGAGGGCGATCCGGCAGGCGCGATCGACAAGGTGGCGGATCTGCGCGGGGGACATCGCGACCTGGACGTACTCGTGGGCGACGTCCTTGAAGAGCGTCGTCAGGTCGACCTCCTGCTGGTAGTGACCGCCGAGGCCGGCGCGGGCCTGCTGGCCGACGATGGCGACGACCGGCTGATGGTCCAGCTTGGCGTCGTAGAGGCCGTTGAGGAGGTGGATCGCGCCGGGCCCCGAGGTCGCCATGCAGACGCCGACCTCGCCGGTGAACTTCGCGTGGGCACACGCCATGAACGCGGCCATCTCCTCGTGCCGGGCCTGGATGAACTCCGGACGCGGGTTGCCGTTGCTCGAGCGCGTGAACGCGCCCATGATTCCGTTGATGCCGTCCCCGGGATAGCCGTAGATGCGGGTCACCCCCCACGTCGAGAGGCGGTCGAGTAGGTAGTCGCCAACGGTGTCGCTCATCTGCGCCCTCCGGTCGCTTCCGGGTTTCATGTTCGCTGTCGGTGATGGCCTACCCGATGCGAGGCGAGCGAACGCAGAGTGGTACGTGCGCCTACACAGGCGGGCGCGTGCTACACGTGTGGGTGCGTCTCGGCGAGGCACACGGCGGCGTCGATGTGCGCGAGGTGCGTCAGTCCCTGGGGGAAGTTCCCGAGCAACTCGCCGGCCTGCGGATCGAACTCCTCGGAGAAGAGACCGAGATCGTTCGCCCGGCCCAGCGTCGCGTCGAACACCTCACGGGCACCGTCGTCGTCGCCCTGCTGCGCGAGGCACTCGACAAGCCAGAAGGAGCAGCAGAGAAACGCGCCCTCGTCACCGTCGAGCCCGTCGTCGCGGCGGTAGCGGTAGAGGAGACCGTCGCCGGCGCCGAGCTCCTCCCGCACGGCGTGGGTCGTGCGGATCATCCGCTCGTCCCGCCAATCCACGAACCCCACCGTAGGGAGCAGCAGCAGCGCGGCGTCGAGCTCCCGTCGGTCGTACGCCTGGGTGAAGATGGCGCGGTCGGTGTCGTAGCCGCGGGACTCGATCGTCTCCCGAAGCTCGTCCCGTACCCGCGCCCACCGTCGCGTCGGCGCGCGGCGCATACATTCGTCGGCGAGCCTGATCCCCCGTTCCAGGGCCGCCCAGCACATGACCTTCGAGTGGACGAAGTGCTCCGGCTCGCCCGGCCACTCCCAGATCCCGGAATCGGGCTCGACGCAGTGCTCGCTGGCATGGTCGATGAGCGAGACGAGGAAGCGCCATTCATCGTCGGTCGGCGAGTGGCCGCGCCGGTGCCAGCGCCAGCTCAGGTTGACGAGCTCGCCGTATGCGTCGAGCTGAAGCTGCCCCTTGGCGTCGTTGCCGACCCGGACCGGCCGCGCGCCGCCGTAGCCCTCGAGCTCGTCGAGCCGCTGCTCGCCGATCCGGCGCTCGCCGCCCACCCCGTACATCACCTGGAGATCGCCGGCGTGTCCGGCGGCGGAGCGCATGATGAACGCCCGGAACGCGTTCGCCTCCCGCTCGCACCCGAGCTCGGCGAACGCGCGCGAGCTGAAGCTCGAATCCCGGATCCACGCGTACCGGTAGTCCCAGTTGCGCGAGGCGCCGCGGGCCTCCGGCAGTGACGTCGTCGGGGCGGCGATGACGGCGCCGGTCGGCCGGTAGGTGAGCGCCTTGAGCACGAGCGCCGAGCGGCGCGCCGCCGGCTCATCGCGGCTTTCGAGCGTGACCGTCTGCGCCCAGTCGCGCCACCAGCGCAGCGTGGCGTCGAGCGCGTCGTCGAGCTCACGGTGCGACGGTTCGGCGAGGTCATGCTCGACGACCCGCTCCGGCGGGCAATACGTCATCGAGAGACGGACGCGGTCGCCGACGCCGACCGTGACCCGCGCCACGAGATCGTGGGCTTCGTCTTCGTCAAGACCGGCGTCACACCAGAGGACAAGGGCGTCGTTGCCTCCGATCATGCTCCGCAGCCGCTGACCGTGCCGACGGAGCCAGGGGCGGACCTGGCCGTAATCGAACCGTGCCCTGACGCGGACCTCGAACTCAACGGCGCCGCGCACCCCCTCGACGACGCGCAGGATCTGCCGTGGTGCGTGACCGTCGTCCGGGTCCCGGATGACGAACAGGTCGGTGATCCGCGCCTCCCCGGGCGGACCGGAAAGCGTCGTCTCCAGCACGAGCGTGTCGTCGACGTAGCGGCGCGCGTACTCCCAATCCCCGTCGGCGGTCGGCGTGATCGAGCAATGTCCGCCGTGGTCGCGGTCGAGCATCCGGGCGAACGCGCTGCCGGAGTCAAACCGCGGCAGGCAGCACCACTCGATCGCGGCCGTTCGTGAGATCAGCGCTGCGCTCTGGCAGTCTCCGATCAGCGCGTAGTCGCGGATCGGCGGGTAGCGGTGCGGCTCGGTCACGCCCGCGGTGCTACCCGCAACCGTTTACCGCATCCCGCCGCGGGTAAGTCGACGATCATGTGGTTTTACATCGTCGTGGTCGCGCTCGTCGTGGTCGGGATCGCCGGGGGGATCTTCGCCGGCGGCATCTTCACGATCGTGCTGCTCCCACTCGCCGCGATCGCTCTGATCGCCTCGGTCGCGTGGCGGTCGCTCGGCCAGCTCGCCGAGCAGAGCCAGCCCAAGAGCCCGTCCGAGCAGGCGCTGCCGCATCACCCGCCGGCGACCGGCTCCGACGCGCCGATGACCCCCGAGCGGCTCATCGACGAGCGGCAGGTCAGTCAGTAGGGGCAACGCGTTTCCCGTGACCCTACTCCCGGGTAACCCGGGAGTACGGGACGATGAACCATCAAGGAGGCACGACAATGGGTCTGACCGACAAGGTGACCGGCAAGGTCAAGCAGGCCGCGGGCGACCTCGCGGGTGACGCCTCGCTTCGCCGCGAGGGGCGCAAGGAAGAGCGCAAGGGCGAGGCGAAGGAGGAGCTGGCCCGCACCGAGGATCGCGCCGACGAGAAGGCTGAAGAGGTCGCGAACCTCGAGCGACAGACTTGACCGCTACCTGACGATTAACGAGTGTGCAGCGGCGCGCTGGCAGTACGGCGGCGCGCCGTTCGCGTTTCCGGGGCCGTTCCGGGCGCCTCATTCCTCCCCCGGCACCGTCCCCACCGGCGCCTCGGTCGTGACCGCCTCGAGCCGGTCCGGGCTCTCGGCGAGCGCCCGGGTCGCGCCGTCGGGGTCGTGCACGACGACCTCGCCCTGCCACGCGCGCAGCGGATGGACCTCGCTGCGCTGCAGCGATCGACACACGCTCCGGGTGATGAAGAACACGACGATCGGCAGGACCCACACGCCGATCCGCCAGAAATGGATCTGGCCGGCGTAGTCGATGTGGAGGCGGAAGAACAGCCGGTCGGTCGAGCCGACGGCGAAGATGATCACCACCCACGTGAGGAACGCGGCCCCGATCGCCGTACGGATCGGACGGTCCCGGGGGCGGTCGAGCAGGTCGTGGCGGCGGTGATCCTTCGTGACCTTCCGCTCGAGCGCGGGCCAGGCGAACATGACCCCGAACACGACGAGCGGGAAGAACGCCCCGCCCCAGAACGGGTTCGGCACCGGGGTGTAGCCCCCGACGGCAGGCTCGAAGTTCGGCATCAGCCGGAGCGCGCCGATCAGCCACCCGATGTACCAGTCGGGCTGCGCCCCGTTCTCGGACAGATACGGGTGGAACGGGCCCCACTGCCAGATCGGATTGATCTGCACGAGCCCGCCGAGCAGGAACAGCACGGCGGCGACGGCGAGCAGGAGGCCGATCGAACGCAGCGCGTAGGCGGGCCACATCGGAGTCCCGACGACGTTCCGCTCCCGACGCCCCGGTCCGGGGAACTGGGAGTGATGCTGGCGCATGATCATCGCGAGGTGGACCGTGATCAGGACGATGAGCGCGATCGGGATGAGAAAGACGTGGATGATCTCGAGCCGCGGCAGGAAGTTGCTCGAGCCGGGGAAAGGGCCGCCCCAGACGAGGTAGCCGAGCTGCGCCCCGATCCCCGGAATCGAGAACGCGACCGAGTACGCGATCGCGAGCCCCATCCCCGAGAGCAGGTCGTCGACGAGCGAGTAGCCGGCGAACCCTTCGAGGATCCCGAGCATCAGCATCGTCAGGCCGATGTAGTAGTTGAGGTCCCGCGGCTTGCGGTAGGCGCCGGTGAAGAAGATCCGGATGAGGTGCAGCACGATCGCGGCGATGAAGATGTCGGCCGCCCAGTGGTGGACCTGGCGGAAGAGCAGCCCCGCCGGGACACTGAAGGAGAGGTCGAGCACGGAGCGGTACGCCTCTGACATCTGCTCGCCGTTCAGCAGGGCGTACGGGCCGTGGTAGATGACCTGGGCGTCCCCGGGCTGGTAGTAGAGCGCGAGGAAGATCCCTGTCCCGACGAGCACGATGAACGCGTACAGGGCGATCTCGCCGAGCAGGAACGACCAGTGGTCGGGGAACACGTAGCGCAGCGCCCACTTGATCCCGCGGGCAGCTCCCATCCGCTGCTCGTTCCAGCGCACGAACCGCCGCAGCCGGCGGTCGAGCACGCGCCGGGTGACGCTCACGACTCACCCCGGTGAACGTTCCACCACGACGGGCCGATGTCCTCGTGGAACGTGTCCGCGGCGGCGAGATAGCCGTTGCCGTCGATCATCAGCGGCAGCTGCGGCAACGACCGACCCGCCGGGCCGAAGATGAGCCGTCCGCCCTCGCCCGGGGAGAACGTCGAGTAGTGGCACGGGCACGTGAAGGCCGGCCCGACGCTCGTCGGCTGGTAGGTCGGATAGCGGTACAGCGAGATCGCGCAGCCGGCGTGCGGGCAGATCTTCGAGTACGCGACGATCCCCTGCGGCGCCCAGCCGGCGCGCGCCGGCGGCAGGTGCAGATAGCGCTCCGGCAGCTTGACGACGAGCAGGCCGGCGTCGAAGTGCTCGGGATCGCCGTGCTGCGGCAGCGCGGTATAGAAGCTCCCGAGCTCGATCGCGTCCGGGGTGTACGGCGTTCCCTTGTCATCGACAAGCCGCACGCCGCGCTTCCACTGCGAGCTGTGGATGCCGTTGAGGGTCGGGCCGAGCGAGGCTGCCGGGGTGACGATCGCCGTGACGAGGCCCGCGCCCGCGAGCCCCCCGGCCCCGGTGAGCAGCGCCCGTCGGGAGATGCCCTCTCCCCCCGACTCGATCATGTCGGCGACCTCCTCCGCTTCGTCCTCCTTGAGCAGCGTGTCGCGTTCCTCGACCTGGACCTCCTGGGGGACGACGAGCTTGCCGGCGACGATCGACGCGACCGCGAGCAGGGCGAGGGCGGAGCCGAGCGTCAGGCCGAGGAGCTGGGTGTTCGCTCCGGCGGCGGCATAGATCGCGGTGAAGCCGAACCCGCAGGCGCCGGCGAGCAGCAGCAGCACGGCGACGAGCGTCTCCGCCCGCCGGTTCGCCGGGACCTCCCGCTGGGAGGGATCGATCTCCGACTCGGGCGCCGGCGGCGGCAGCTCCCGCGCCCCGGGGCGGTTGCGAAGGACGCGCCAGCCGGTGCGGACGGCGAGGGCGAACGCGGCGAGCCGCCCGACGGTGCGGCCCGGCCCAGGCGAATCAGACGGTGTCATGAGGGACTGACTCCTTCGTCATTGCGCTCGCCGATGAGGCGGGCGACGATCACGAGCGCGAGCAGGCCAAGGAACCACGCGACCATCCCCTCCGGGATCGGCCCCAGGTTGTAGATCCCCCAGCCGCCGGCGTTGTCCGGTTTGTGCGTCCACTGGATGTAGCGGGCGATCGAGTCGAGCTGACGCTGATTGATCTGCTTGGCATCGAAGTGCGGCATGACATACGGACCCATGCGGACGGCCTCCGCCACCTGCTGGGGCGTCGCGCGATCGAGCGCCGGCACGACCGCCCCCACGGTCAGCCCGCCGCGGGCGACGCTCTGATGACAGCCGGCACAGTGCAGCGTGAACTCGTGCAGGCCGAGTGACAGGCTGCCCTTCGACGGATCGGCGGTCGGTGCCGCCGGGCCACCGAACTTCGTGATGTACGCGATCAGGGCGTTGATCTTCTGCCGGTTGTAGAGCGGCGCGCCGCGCTGCGGCTCCAGCTGCGGGCGCTCGAGCGGCATCCGCCCGGTCGACAGGTAGAAGTCGACGGGTCCCGCGCCAACCCCGATGAGCGACGGAGCGATACCGCGGGTGCCGCGCAGCGCGATGCCGTGGCACGACGAGCAGTCCTGCTGGTAGAGGTTGTACCCCTCGGCGGCGAGCGCGGGGGTGCTCGGGAACTGCGCTGTCGGGTTCCCGGGACCGGGCGGGAACGGGACCTTCGTCGGCACGGCCGGACTGACGGGCGTGGATGCGCTCGCCGTCTCGCCGGGGGAGGACGCGGCCGCGGCAATCCCCACGAGCGACAGCGCGCCCAGAAGGATCGCGAGCGCGATCCGCGGGCCGCGCGGACAGCGGGAGGGGCGGGTGAGGCGGCGGATGAGCCGGCGAGTGAGGCGGCAGGTCGGCCAGCGGACCATCAGCGAGCCCCCGTCACGCTCGACGGCGGCCGCGCGTCCCGACTGCGCTGGCGTCGCTCCTCGGCGACGAGCGACGCCATCACCGCCCACAGCCCGACGAGCACCATGATCGTGTTGCCGATCACCCACATGATCGCGCCGGCCTGCTGCTGATCCGTCACGGCGGAGATGCCGAGCGCCCGGGCGGGCGCGGCGTAGGCGGCGTAGACGATCGTCGGGTGCCGGTTGAGGTAGGCGCCGATCAGCGCCATGACCGGCATCGCGGCCAGCAGGTAGCCAAGCCGGGCGAGGCCGCCGAGACGCCGATGGGGGGCCGGATCACCATCGAGGATCGGCCACCACAGCACGATCCCGGCAAACAGGTAGAGGGCATGCTCGGCGTCGTGCAGCGCCGGGTGCCTGAGCGCTGCGTCGTAGAACGCCGGAAGGTGCGTGCCGACGAGGACCGCCGAGAAGACGGCGAGCGCGGGCAGCGGGCCGAGCCGCCGTCCCGCCCGCGCCAACGTCCGCGCCACCCGAGGCCGTCGCTGCGACGGGAGCGCGCGCAAGGCGAGCGTCGCCGGGTGGCCGGAGAGCAGGAGCAGCGGCGCGATCAGCACGAGCAGCATGTGCTGGACCATGTGGACGCTCAGGAGCTGATCGTCGAACGCGTCGATCCCGGACTCGAGCGCGACGAGAACACAGCCAATCCCACCGAGGAAGGCGAGCGAGCGCCGCACCGGCCAGCGAGCGCGGACCCGCGCCACCGCCGAGAGGTAGAGCGCGGCATAGCCGACGGCGAGCACGGTGAGCGGCGCGCTCAGCGTCCAGTGGGAGACGAACAGCTCGGGGATGCTCGGCCCGCGAGGGCTCATCGCCTCTCCGTCCCGGTGACCTGGGGCGGGGACGCGGCCCGAGCGCGCTCGAGCATCGCGCGGCGGCTCGCGCGCTCGGAGCGCACCTCGATCACGAGGCGCCCGAGGGCCGCGAGCAGGAGCCCGAAGCCGAAGTAGACGATGAACTGGGCCCAGACGAGCCCGAACAGGATCGCCCCGACAGCGAGTCCGGCGAGCACGGCCCCGACGCTCATCGACGGTGAGCCTTCGATGCTCGTCTGCGGCGGCGGCGGTCCGCGGCGGATCGATTCCCGCCGGGCGAGCCAGAGCCCGAGCGCCCCGGCGTAGACGATGAGCGCCGCCAGAGCGGCCTCCGCGGCGTTGACCGCCTTCGCATCCCAGACCCAGTTGACGATGAACAGGACAAGCAGCAGCGTGCCCCAGGCGAGGAGCGGAATCGCGCCGCCCCTCACGTCACCGCCTCCTCCCGTTCGCGATCCTCGGCCTGATGGCGGAGATCGAGCAGTGGGGCGTAGGACGTGATCGGCGGCAGCGGCTCGGTGAAGTTGAGCGCGGGCGGCGGCGAGCTCGTCGCCCACTCGAGCGTGTGGCCGCCCCACGGATCAGCGTCCGCGGGCACGCGGCGGCGCAGCGACACGACGACGTTGATGAGGAACGTGAGGACGGCGAGGGCGATGATCCCGGCGCCGATCGACTCGATCAGATTTGTCGTCCCCCAGCCAGGATGCGTCGGATAGCGGGCGATCCGCCTGGACATGCCGTACTGCCCGAGGACGAACATGGGGAAGAACGTCACGTTCGTGCCGATGACGAGCAGCACAAGGTGGAGCTTCCCGATGCGCTCCCGCAACATCGCGCCGGTGATCTTCGGGAACCAGTGATACACGCCCGCGAAGAAGCCGAACACGCTGCCCGCGAACAGCGTGTAGTGGAAGTGGGCGACGATCACGTAGGAGTCCTCGACGTGGTAGTCGAGGACCGGTGAGGCAATGAAGATGCCGCTCAGCCCGCCAATCAGGAACTGGAGGAAGAACGCGAGCCCGAAGAGCATCGAGGTCCGCAGCACCAGGCTCCCACCGATGAGCGTGCCGATCATGTCGAAGTACTCGATCCCGGCGGGGACGATGAGCAGCGTCGAGGTGAACGCGAAGTACTGGTTCGTGACCCCACCGGTCGTGAACATGTGGTGTGACCACACCGCCATCGAGAGGGCGGCGAAGGTCATGACCGAGGCCACGAACGCGACGTATCCGAACCACTTCTTGCGCGCGCCGACGGCGATCGCCTCGGCGGCCGCGCCGAGGAACGGGAAAAACATCACGTAGACGACGGGATGTCCGAAGAACCAGAACAGATCCTGGTAGTCGATCGCCCCGCTGTAGCCGGTGTAGATGTGGCCGCCGTGGCGATCGATGAACAGGAGCCCCATCGCGAGGATGAGCATCGGGAAGGCTCCGATCACCATCAGCACGCTCGCCAGTTCCGTCCATGTGAACACCGGCATGCGGAGCAGCGCCATTCCCGGCGCTCGGCGGCGCGCGATCGTGACGAGCACGCACCAGCCGATCAGGGTCAGGCCGACGGCGACGAGGATCACCCCCACCGTCCACAGATCCTGGCCCACCCCCGGCGTGTTCGTGCCGTTGGAGAGCGGTGTGTACGAGAACCACCCGGAGCGACCCGCTCCGTCGTCGCTCAGCCAGCCGGACTGCATCACGAGTCCGCCGGAGAGCCAGATCCAGAAGCCGGCGAGTGCGACCCGGGCCCCGGAGATGCCGTTGGCGCCGATCTGCAGGGGCACGAGATAGAGCGCCATCGCGATCGCCATCGGCGTCACGAACAGGTAGATCATCGTCGAGCCGTGCATCGTGAACAGCTCGTTGTAGGAGTTGTCCGAGAGGAACTGGACGTTGGGCTGGGCGAGCTGGGTGCGCATCAGGAGCGCGAACACGCCGCCGAGGAGGAAGAACGCCAGTGATGCGAGCGCGAGGTTGAGCCCGATGCGCTTGTGATCGGTGCTCGTCAGCGCCCCGAACACACCGGTCGTGCGTTGCCGCGGCCGCGCCGGAGCTGCCGTAGCCGTCACGTCACCGGCGCCTTTCCGCCGCTCCGCGCCCAGGCGCGGAACCGCGCCGCGGGCACGACGCGGACGTTGAACAGCATGTCGGAATGCCGCAGCCCACAGAACTCCGCGCACTCGCCCTGGAACAGGCCGGTCCGGGTGAACGTCAGCGTGGCGAGTTGCGTGGACCCGGGAATCGCGTCGTGCTTGTAATCGAGGTGCGGGATCCAGAACGCGTGGATGACGTCGGCGCTCGTGATATGGAAGCGCACGGGCGCGTTCACCGGCACGACGAGCGGCTCACGACCGACCGTGCCGCTGTGCTGGGTGATCCGGTACGCGGGGTAGACGAACGTCCACTCCCACTTCGCGCCGATCACGTCGACGCTCACGGCCGGCCGCTGTTCGTTGGCGACCGTGTCGACGCGATGCTCGGCGGTGAAGGTCAGGTAGAGCAGGAACGCGACGGTGAGCGTCAGCAGGACCGCGTAGCTGCCCTCGAGTCGGTTGTTCTCATGCCAGCGCGCGGCCCGCTCGGCAGGACGGCGGCGATAGATGAGAACCGCGCCGAGCGCGACGACCACGATCAGCACGAACACGCCGATCGCGATCGGGACATAGATCGAGAACAGGTGCTGGTATTCGTGACGAGTGTCGACGAGAGCCGGCGGCATTACGAGACGACCCGGTTCCGAATGATTGGCGCGGGCAAACCGGCTCTCTCTTACCCCGGCACGGGTGTCGGTAAATCACCGCCGCGGCGGTCACCCGCGGACGCTGTTTGCCGGAGAACCAACATCTGCCAGCGGGGCCCCGGCGAGCGCTGGTTCCGACCGGACCGCCGGGTCGCGATGCGGCCGGTTCGCGTCGACGCGAGCCCGCTGCGGACCGACGGTGTACTTGGGGTCCCGTACGGAGGCGAAGCCGGCCTTGAACACGTTCCAGCGCGCGCTCAGCGCCCCGGCGGCGAGCAGAGCACCCCCGGCTGCCGCGGCCGCCCGCGAGCGTCCGCCGCGTGCAGCGAGCAGCGCGGAGCCGGCCGCCAGGCAGACGCCGGTGACGAGCTTCAGCGTCTTCGACGGCTGCAACTCATACGGCTCGGCGAGCTCACCGAGCGTGCGGCGCATCAGCTCCGAGGAACCGGCTTCGACCAGTGCCCCGGCGAGCGCGATGCGGCGGGCGGGCGCCGCATGCTCGACGGGGGTGAGCATCACTCCGAAAGCTCCGGCGCTGAGCGCCGCCCCTGACCCGAACACGAATGGCAGGGTCCGGCGCGCCTCATGCCACACCGGCACGGCCGTGTTCGCGAGCAACGCCGCGGTGTAGGTGCTGAGCGGCAACCCGAGGAGAGCCGCCGCCGGCTTGGCGACCCGTCCGAGGCGCGGGAACCAGCCCGTCCAGGCGGTCGTGGCGGCGACCGCCGTTGTCGCGCCGCTCCCGACGAGGATCCACGAACCGACGCTCATCGGCGAGGTCACCTTGAACATCCGGAGCATGTTGATGAAGCGCAGCGGCCGTCCGAGATCGGAGGTCAGCAGCGCGGGGCTGACCACGATGTTGCCGAGCGCCGCCGCCCAGGCCCGCCGCGCGAGCTCGTCATTCCCCCGCCGTTCGCTCAGCCAGGCGAGGCCGGCCGAGGCACCCGCAGCGCCACCGGTGAAGAAGTAGATCGGGATCTCCCACGTCCACACCGGCTCCTTGATGACCGGCTGCCCGTAGTACGAACGCGGCTCGGTCACGCGCGCTGTCCCCCGAACACGGCTGCGACGAGGCCGGCCGCGAGCGTGACGGCGGCGGCCGCGGCAGCCGCATAGATCTCTGGCAGGTCATGGCGGGTATCGACCGGGTCCGGTGGCAACCCGTAGACCTCCGGCTCGTCGAGGAGCAGGAAGAACGCCCCGGCCCCGCCGACGCCGTCGTCGTCGTCGGCGAGATACAGTTGCGCCTGCGCCTGACCCGCCTCCTGAAGCGTTCCCAGCCGGTGCTCGGCGCGCGCCCGCAGCTCCGAGAGCTCGCCGAACTGGATCGAGTTCGTCGGGCATGCCTGGGCACACGCGGGCTCCTTGTCGTCCTTGAGCCGGTCGTAGCAGAGCGTGCACTTCCACACCCGGCCGTCGTCCTCGCGCTGATCGAGCACGCCGAACGGGCAGGCGGGGACGCAGTAGCCGCAGCCGTTGCAGATGTCCTCCTGGACGACGACGGTGCCGAACTCGGTGCGGAACAGCGAACCCGTCGGGCACACCTCGAGGCAGGCCGCGTCGGTGCAGTGCTTGCACACATCGGAGGCCATCAGCCACCGGATTCCCTCGCCCGGTCCTTCCTGGTAGCTCGCCAGTCCGCCGTTCGTCGCCGCACCGGCCCGCTCGGCGACCTGGACGAGCGAACCGCCGTCGGTCGCATCGAGTGGCAGCCGCTGCTCGACGAACGCGACATGACGCCAGGTGTCGGCGCCGAGGTCGATCGTGTTGTCGTAGGACTTCCCGGTGAAGCCCTGGAGGGACATCGGGATCTGGTTCCACTCCTTGCACGCGACCTCGCACGCCTTGCAGCCGATGCACACCGAGGTGTCGGTGAAGAAGCCCATCCGGGGCTTCGCGCGTTCGGCGTAGGACGACGGCCAGGCATGGGTCGCGAGCTCCATCAGTCCTTCACCCCCGCCCGTTCGCGGTAGCGCTGCACCAGAGCTGCCCGCTCCGGCCCGCGTGGGCGTCGTCCCGGCCGGATGTCGCACGTCGCGACCTTGTACTCGCTGATGTGGACGTTGTTGTCAAGCGCGAGCGGCAGCAACTCGTTCGCGCTGTCACCGGTGACGATGCCGACCCCGCCCCAGTGGTACGGGGTGCCGACGGTGTGCGTGGTTCTGCCGCCGACCTGGAGCGGTTTGATCCGGGACGTCACCATGACCCGGGCCTCGACGGCCTGCCGGGCGGTGACGATCGTCGCCCAGTCGCCGTGGACGAGTCGGCGCTCGGCGGCGAGCTCCGGTGAGACCTCGCAGAAGAACTCCGGCTGCAGCTCGGCCAGGTAGGGCACCGTCCGCGACATCCCGCCCGCCGTGTGATGCTCGGTGAGCCGGTAGGTCGTCAGCACGAACGGGAACACGTCGGCACCGAGTTCGCCGTCACCGGGGTGATACGGGTTCTCGGCGCGGTGGTAGACCTGCCGCGTCGGGTTCTGCTGCTGCGCGTACAGCGGGTTCGTGAACGGCGATTCCTGGGGCTCGTAGTGCACGGGCAGCGGGCCGTCGACGAGCCCGGTCGGTGAATACAGCCAGCCCCGCCCGTCGGGGTGCAGGATGAACGGCTTGTCCCCTGCGATCGCCTCCATCTTCTTGGCGTCCTCCGGCGGGATGTAATCCGGCGCCTTCGTCGCCGGGAAATCGGGCGCGTCCCCGAGTGTGACCCACTTGCCCTGATCGGGGTCCCACCACGTGTAGCGCTTGCGCTCGGACCACGGCTTGCCCTCCGGATCTGCCGAGGCGCGGTTGTAGATGATCCGCACGTCCTTCGGCCACGCCCACCCCCATTCGTGCGCGATCCAGTTCTGCTCGGTGTGCGGCTTGCGGCGCGCCGTCTGGTTGACGCCGTCCTTGTAGACCCCGCAGTGAATCCACGATCCGCACGCCGTCGAGCCGTCCGGCTTCAGATCGTCATAGCTGGCGAGGAACGAGCCGTCGGCCTGGCGCCCGGAGATCTCCTGGAGGACGTGCTCGGCGTCCGGCTCATCCTCCGGACCCTGCAGCGGGTAGTCCCACATGAGGTCGAGGATCGGCCGGTCACGCGGATCTGTCGAGCCCGCGAGCTTCTCCCGGATTCGCTTCCCGAGGTGATAGATCCAGTGGAGCTCGGAGCGGGCGTCCTCGGGAGGTTCCACCGCCTTGTGATGCCACTGGAGCAGGCGCTGTGTGTTTGTGAACGTGCCGTCCTTCTCGGTGTGCGCGGCGGCGGGCAGAAAGAACACCTCGGTCCCGATGTCCTCGGCGCGCGTCTCCCCGGTCTCGTGCTCCGGCGAGTCCTTCCAGAACAGCGCGGTCTCGTTGGGAGAGAAGTCGCGGACGACGAGCCAGTCGAGCTTGCGCAGCGCCCGGCGGATGAGGCCCCCGTTCGCCGAGCCGACGGCCGGGTTCTGGCCGGCCACGAACATGCCCTGCACATCACCGTCAAGCGCCTTGAGCATCATCGCGTAGTGCGAATGGTCGCCGTTGATGCGCGGCAGGTAGTCGAAGCAGAAGTCGTTGTCCTCGGTGGCCGCCTCACCCCACCACGCCTTCAGCAGCGAGGCGATGTACGGCCGCAGATCACCCCAAGCTCCTGTGTCCGGCCCATTGAGCTCGACGAACGTATCGAGCGTCGGGTGCTCCTGCGGATGCGGCATCGGGATGTAGCCGGGCAGGATGTCGTACAGCGTCGGGATGTCAGTGGAACCCTGGATGTTTGCGTGACCGCGCAGCGCGAGCACACCGCCGCCTGGGCGGCCGACGTTGCCGAGCAGCAGTTGCACGATCGCTCCGGCGCGCACGTTCTGCACGCCGACCGTGTGCTGCGTCCAGCCGACCGAGTAGACGAGCGCTGAGGTGCGCTCGCGGCCGGAGTTCTCACACAAGGCCCGCGCGACCCACTCGACGTCCGCGGGTGCGCATCCGCAGATGCCGGCGACGACCTCGGGGGTGTAGCGGGCGAAATGGCGCCGCAGGACCTGCAGGACGCAGTGCTCATCCTGCATCGAGTCGTCGAGAACGGGCGGCCGGCCGCGGTCGAGTTGCATGCCGTGGGCGCCGTGGGCCTGATCGCCGGAGACGTCGGCCAGCTGCATCGTCTTGCCCGCGGTCGTCTCGCTCGTCGTCTCGCTGTACGCCCAGCTGTCGATCGCGTACGCGCTGTGGTCGGGGCTCCACCCGGAGAAGAACCCGCTCGCCTCCTCGGAATCGACGAACTCGTCCTTGAGGATCACGGGCCCGTTCGTGTAGTGGCGGACGTACTCCTCGAAGTACGCGTCGTGCTCGAAGATGTAGTTGACGATCCCACCCAGGAAGGCGATGTCGGTCCCAGCCCGGATCGGAATGTGCCGGTCGGCCATCGCGCTCGTGCGGGTGAACCGCGGGTCGACATGGATGACCTTCGCGCCGCGCTCCTTCGCCTCCATCACCCACTGGAAGCCGACCGGATGCTGTTCGGCCATGTTCGAACCCATGATCAGGATGCAGTCGGAGTTCTGCAGGTCCTGCTGGAACGTGGTGGCGCCGCCGCGCCCGAACGATGTCCCCAGACCGGGGACCGTGGAGCTGTGTCATATGCGCGCCTGGTTCTCGATCGAGAGCGCGCCGGCGGCGGTGAAGAACTTCTTGATCAGATAGTTCTCCTCGGTGTCGAGCGTCGCCCCTCCGAGGAAGTGCATGCCGAGCGTGCGCTTGAGCGGCCGCCCGTCATCGGTCTCCTCCTCCCAGGTCGCATCCCGGGTCGCGATCATGCGGTCGGCGATCATCTCGGTCGCCCGCTCGAGCGAGAGCTCCTCCCAGTCGGTGGCGCCCGGCCGCCGGTAGCGGACCTTCGTCTCGCGCATCGGCGAATTGACGAGCTTCTCCGACGCCGAGCCCTTGGGGCACAGCCGACCCCGGGAGATCGGGGAATCGGGATCACCTTCGATCTGGATGACCTTTTCGTCCTTGACGTACACCTTCTGGCCGCAGCCGACGGCGCAGTACGGGCAGATCGACTGCACGACGCGATCGGCAGTCTGTGTGCGCGCGGTGAGGCGCTCACTGCGCGCCGATTGCGCCGCGCGCCCGAGCCCGAGCGGATCCCCCCGGAGCTGGCGGAGAAACGGCGGGACGAAACGGCGAGCGTCGGCCATCGCCCGAGTTGTTTCCCGGGGGCGTTCACGCTGAAACGGCGGCCGCTTACCACTGCCTTCAGCGGGTATTGGCACGAACATGTCAACCGATGTCGAAATCGACCGCGCCCTCGCTGTCGTCGCGGCGACGCTCAACGACCAGCACCTCGAGGGCTACGAGCGCCAACGTGTCCAGGGAATCGTCACCGGAGCCCTCGGCGGCGAGCAGAACCTGACCGTCGATGACGGCGGTGGGCTCCACGACGCCTCCGGCGCCCGGATCGGGGCGATCCGGCGCACCCCGAGCGGAGAGTGGATCGTCGACCGCCAGAACGACACGGCCGACCGCGCTGACGCGGCGATCCCCGCCGCGCCGGAGACGGGATCCGACGAGGATTAGCGCTCGGCGTCGGCCGGGCTCTCGCCGGTGTCCTCCTCGGGCTCCGGTGCGCCCGGGACGTTCGGATCGCGTCGCTTGCGCTCCCAGTCATCGCGCACGCCAGACACCTCCTCGCCAAGCTCGGAGCTGCGCTGCTCCATCTCGGCGGCGTCCCGCTCCATGGCATCGGCCTGCTGGGCGACGTCCTTTTCCAGCTCCGCGCGCTTTTCGTCGGTCACACCGCCTCCCTACCCGTCCGCGCGCCGGTTGCAACGTTCACATGCGTGCCCGGTGCCAGAGCGGGATTCCGAACCACAGAGCGACGACGACGATCGCGGTCACGAGGCCGGCGACCGTCGCCGGCCATCCGCCGAACACGAAGTCGGAGATCAGCACGAAGATCCCTGCCAGGCCCGCGGCCAGGAACACCATCCCGCTGATCATCAGCCGGTTGCCCATCCGGACGAGGTATGGCTTCTCGCCCTGCCGGAAGAGCACGCGGTGATGGATTGACGGCGCGATCAACAGCACGGTGGCGAGCGCGATGCAGACGAGGGTCAGGTAATAGACGACATGCTCGAACTCGGTCGTCTGCTTCCAGCCGGTGTTGAACGGAACGACGAGCAGGAAGGCAAACAGCACCTGGATCCCGACCGCACCGACGCGGAGCTCCTGGACCATCTCTGCGGTGTTGCGATCGAGTCGCTCCTCCCGCGTCTCGTCGCGACCGTCGTCGGCCGGCTCGGAGCGGTGCTCACTCGTCCGTCCGCCATCACGGGGTGCACGATGGGATTGCCGATTGGTCGCGCCCATCGATGTCTCAGATACCCCGACGAGCGAGCGAGATATCTGTTCAACGCCGCGCCTCCGGGGTAGAAGCGCACGACGATGGCCGTCGCAATCCTCGACATCGACGGGACGCTCGTCGACACCAACTACCACCACGCGGTCGCCTGGTTCCGTGCCTTCCGACAGCACGGGATCGTGCTGCCGATTTGGCGAATCCATCGCCACATCGGGATGGGCGGGGATCAGCTCATCGGCGCGCTCACCGATGAGCGCTACGAGGAGCGCGAGGGCGACTCGATCCGCGCCGCCGAGAAGGTTCTGTACATGGAGCTGATCAGCGAGGTCGAACCGATGGAGGGATCGCGCGAGCTCCTGGAGGACCTGAAGCGGCGCGGGCACACGGTCGTGCTCGCCAGCTCGGCGAAAGCCGACGAGGTCGACCATTACCTTGAACTGCTGGACGCCCGAAACATCGCCGACGCGTGGACGACCTCAGCCGACGTCGAGAACACGAAGCCTCAGCCGGACCTCGTCAACTCGGCGCTCACCAAGGCGAACGCCGAGTCGGACGACGCGGTCATGGTCGGCGACACGACCTGGGACATACGCGCCGCCGAGGCCGCCAGCGTGCCGACGATCGCCGTCCGCACCGGCGGCTTTGGCCAGGACGAGCTCGAGGCGGCGGGCGCCGCGGCCGTGTTCGAGTCCGTCGCCGAACTGCTGCGCCGGCTCGACGAGACGAAGCTCGGCTGAACATCATCAGCTGAGCGTCAGCGTCATCAGCGCGCTCAACACGCCGACGCCGAGGGCGAGCGCCGCCGTGTAGTCGCCCACCCGCCCGCTGTGGAGCTCGCGGATCGGCCGCATCAGTGTGCTCCCCGTCCGCAGAATCCGGTGGGCCGCCGCGCCGAGTTGCCGCGCCCACAGATCGAGGCCCGCGATCAGCAGTGCCAGCGCCACCGCCCCCACGCAATAGAGATAGTCGAACCACGCAGGCGCCGACGAGCTGACCGCTTCGAGGTGGCGGACGCCGCCGAACACGGCCGCCCGGTACGCACCCACATCGACGAAGCTGTGCGCCGCCGTGGTCGCCAGGTCGGCCATCCCGTACCACACGCCGACGCCGATCGCCCCGGCAAGCAGCGCAATCGTCGGGATGAGCATCACCGCTGGGGTGCGCTCGTACAGATCGTCGTCGGTCTCGGCGGTCGTCTCCTCATCGGCCGCATCCCGCTCCTCGTCGCCGATGTCTCCCCAGCCGAGGAACACTCGCGCGCCGGCGCGCAGAACGGCCGCGCCGGACAGCGCCGAGGTGAGCATCAGGAGCGGCGGCACAAAGGCGAGGCCCTCCCGGAGCGCGGCATCGTCGATCATTGACTTGCCGAGAAATGGACCGAACGGCGGCAGCGCGGAGATGAGCAGCCCACCGGCAAAGAACAGCGCCGCGATCACGGGCAGCTGACGCCCCCGTCCGTGCAGCCGCTGCTGCCCGACCCGGCCGAGCCGGTTCTGCACGATGCCGACGCACGCAAACAGGAGCGCCTTCGCGAAACCGTCGCCGAGGACGTAGACCGAGGTGCCGGCGATCCCGTCCGCGGTGAGCAGACCGATCCCGACGAGGAACACGCCGACGAACGAGATCGTCACGAACGCCAGCATCCGCTTCAGGTGGTCCTCGACGAGCGCCATCGCCCCGCCGCCGAGCGCGGTGATCAGCCCAGCCACGACGAGGATCGCCCGCAGCGCGCTCGTCCCGTGAGGCGCGAGCGCCGGCGCGAACGCGCTGAAGTACACGCGCGCGATCCCGTACAGGCCGATCTCACTCATCGCTCCGGCGAGCAGCAGGCAGACGGGCGCCAGCGCGACGGCGTAGGCGTCGCTCAGCCAGAAGTGAAACGGCACGACCGCCGCCTTGATCAGGAACGCGCTCACGATCAGCGCGAACGCGATGACGATCACCCGGTCGTTGCCGGAGTGCGCCAGCGAGGTGCCGATCTGCGCCAGGTTGAGCGCGCCGGTACGCGCGTAGACGAGCCCGATGCCGATGAGGAACAGGAACGCGCCGATCATGTTGATGACGGCGAAGTTCAGCGCCCCCTCGAGCGCCGACTGCTGCTGGATCTTGTAGCCGATGAGCGCCACGGCCGAAACGCTCATCAGCTCGAACAGGACGAACATGTTGAACAGGTCGCCGGAGAGGCAGAAGCCGACCATCCCTGCCATGAACGTCAGCATCAGCATGTGGTACCGGGGGGCCTGAACGCCGATGAAGCGGGTGCTGTAGACGAGCGCGAGCACCATCAGCAGGCTGATGAACGCCGCGAGCCCGGCGCCGATCGCGCCGACCTGGAACGCAACGCCGATGGCGACGCCGGCTCGCGGATGCCACCCACCAAACCAGTAGACGCTGTAGCCGCGCCCGACGTGGATGAGCAGCAGGACCGTCATCACGAACGTCGCCGCGGCGGTGAGGATTGCGAATACGTCGGCCACGATCCGTCCCACCACGGCGTGGCCGATGCCGAGCACGGCCGCGACGAGCAGCGGAACCGCGACCGACAGGGGAGCTAACTGGCTCAATCGCGCATGCGGACGATCGCGTCCGGGTCGATGCTCCCGAAGCGCTTGCTCGCCTGCACGACGAGCGCGAGCAGCAGCGCGACGACCGTCGCCTCGACGACGACGTCGGTGAGGGTGAGCGCCTGCACGATCGGATCGACGACGAGTGCGTTCGTCGAGATGCCCTGATAGATCGGAGCGGTTCCGTGCTTGACGTAGCCGATCGACAGCAGCAGTACGTACGTCGAGGCCTGCACGACCATCAGGCACATGATCAGGTGCAGGTAGTTGCGCGAGTTGATCACGCCCCACAGGCCGACCGCGAACAACCACACGGCGACGAGGTACGGGTAGATGCTCATGTCCGCGTCGAGAGCAGACGCTGGTCGAGCAGTTCGGCGACGACCATCAGCAGGGCGCCGGCGACCTCCAGACCGACAGCGATGTTGGCGAGCGGGATGATCCCGCCGGTGAGCAGGCCGCTCGTGCCCTTGTCGATGAAGTTCTGAAAGAACGTGCCCGCGGCGATCAGCCCGCCGAAGCCGATGACGACGAGCCCGACGGCGCCGAGCGCGTCCGCGATGTCCAGCCACGTCGCCGAGGTGCGCATCGTGAGGAGCACCGCGTATTCACCGCCGACGAAGATCGCCGCAACCGCGGCCATGAGGATCGCCCCGCCCTGAAAGCCCCCGCCGGGGTGAGCGCCCCGTGGGTGACGATATATGCGCCGAGCACGGCGACGGGGCCGACGAGCCCCGCGCCGAGCCAGCGCGCGAACTCGCTCCCACGCGGACCGGGGTGCTCGACTCGCTTCTCCTCCTCACTTGCCTCCGAGCGCAGAGTGCGCAACAGGATCGAGACGCCAATGACCGCGATGAAGAGGATGAATTCCTCGCCGAGGGTGTCGAAACCGCGGAAGTCGAACGTCACCGCCGCGACGGCGTTTGTCGCCGCGCGCTGTGGAACCGTGGCGCGGGCCACCATTTGGCCGTAGCGCGTCGTCCCGTCGCCGAACGCGTGCAGCCCGGTGCACGCCCACGCGAACGCCGCGGCGACGAGGATGACGCCGAGCGTGCCGACGATCAGTCGGCCGCGCCTCATTTCCGCGTCTCCTCCTCCCGTGCTCGGTGCTCGCGGATCTTGCCGATCGCCAGCAGCAGCATGAGCGGCACGGCGACGGTGCCGATGGCGAGCTCCGAGAGCGCGACGTCCGGCGCCTGAACGGCGAAGAACAGCACCGCGAGCAGCAGGCTCAGCACACCGGCAAGCACCGTCTGGCGCACCGGATCGTGGGTGAGGACGACAAGCAGGCCGACGACGCCGACGAGGGTGAGCATGAGCGCCAGGAATGGGTTCACGGGCCGTCCTCGATCTCGAGCTGTTCGTCGTCTCCGAGACGCCAGTCATCACGGTCCGCGATCCGGATCGCGCGGCCGATCGCGTGCGTCGCAACCGGCGAGACGATGACGAGGAACAGCGCGGACAGCAGCGCCTCGTCGCCGACGAGCGAGAACGACTTCTCGATCACGATCGCAATGGCGACGCACAGCGCTCCGACCGCCGCGAGACCTGGAAGGTGCAGGCGGTCGAACGCGTCACGGAGCGTGACGACGCCGACCGCCGCGAGCAGCAGCAGCGCGATTCCCACCCACAGGAACGCCTCGGTCAGGACGTGCCGCACGCTCATCGCCGCCGCTCCAGGAAGCGCGCAAATGCGAGTGAGCCGATCACCGCCATCGGCGCGAGGACGATCGCGAGCTCGATGAACGGCGGCCGCGCGAACGCGACCGTGAGTGTCATCAGCAGCACCACGGTGAGCACACTGGCGACGCTGAGCGCGGCGAGGGCGGACCCGAGGTCACCGCGCAGGCACACCCACACACACGGGACGAACCCGACAGCAAGCACGAGCGAGGCAGCGAGCCAGAGGTTCATCCGAGCGCAAGCGGGTCAATTTCTCTCCGGGCCGGCGCCAGCTCGTGAACGAGGAGCACCTCAGCGTCGGTGTCGATCCCGATGACGTAGCGGTTGGGCGCGATCGAGGCGGCCCATGCCGTCATCACTCGACGGCCGACGTCCGGCGAGCTGTCCTTCGACGCTCGGTAGCGGACGGCCCGGAGCCGCCCGCGTGGACCGCGCCGCCCCGTCAGGGTCCGCAGGATCGTCGCGCTGACACGGGCGGTATCCGCGATCAGCAGGAGTGGCAGCCGCCACGCGCGGCGCAACACCGAGATTCCGAGATGGACGTGCACGGTGCTCGAGCGGCGGACGACGACGGCGAGCGCGAGCGCGAGGAGAGCGACGGCGATGCCGGTGAACAGCTCGGGCTGGGCGACGTTGTCGTCGATCAGGAGCCAGACGACAAACAGTGCCGCGGCGCGAACCGCCAGCCCCGCCGGCTTAGCCCAGCCGAGGGAGGACCTCATCGCGGTACGCCTCGAAGAACGCGTCCTGCCCCGGTCCGATCTGGTTGACGTAGAGCTCGTCGAAGCCGGCGTCGCCATACGCGTTGATCGCCTCGACGTGACGCTCGACGTCCGGTCCGCACGGCGTGTCCTGCGCGAGCATCTCCTCGGTCACGAGCTGACTGGCCTGCTCGAAGTGCTCCGGTGTCGGCAGCACCTGCGCGAGCTCGCCGGGGAGGCCCTCGTTCGGCCACAGCCGGTGAACCGTCTGGAGCGCGCGCCGCTCGTCGGCGTCCCAGCACACCTTCAGTCCGCCCTGGACGACCTTCCCGTCTCCCCCGCTGCTGCGGAACCGCTTCACCGCATCGCCGTCCGGTCCGACCGTGCAGAAGCCGTCGCCGATGCGCCCGGCGAGCTCGATCGCCTTCGGACCAAAGCCGGAGACGATGATCGGTGGCGGTGCGTCCGGTAGGTCGTAGATGCGCGCGTGCGCGACGCGGTAATGGCGCCCGCGGTGATCCTGGGCCCCACCCTGCCACAGCGTGCGGATCACCTCGATCGCCTCCTCCAGCATCTCCAGACGCTCGTCGGCCTCCGGCCAGGCGTCACCGAGGATGTGCTCGTTGAGGGCCTCCCCGCTCCCGACGCCGAGGCAGAAGTTGCCGTCGAGCAGGACCGCCGAGGTGGCCGCTGCGTGAGCGATGATCGCCGGATGGATGCGGATCGTCGGACAGGTCACGGCGGTCGTGATCTTCATGCCGGGCGCGGCCCGTGCGATCGCCCCGATCGTCGACCACACGAACGGGCTGTGACCCTGCTCGTCGTTCCACGGGTGATAGTGGTCAGAGATCCACAGGCCCTCGAAGCCGGCCTCCTGTGCCTTGACCGCCTGCGCGACCAGGTCCTGCGGGCCCCACTCCTCGCTGGAGAGGAAGTATCCGATCCTCATCTGTGAGCTCCTTCGTGAGTGCATCGCCGGTTCTGCCCCACGCGCGCGCGTCGTAATCAGAGCCTCCGGGTAAGCCCGGAGGAGACCCAACTGGAGTGGAGGGAGGCCCTCAATGGAGGATCTGCGAACCCGGCCGACCGGACGCGGGCAGGCGCGTCACGCGGCCGAGCAGGCGAAGGCGAAGGTCGACGAGCGCCGTGAGCAGCAATCCGGGGCGGCTGCCTGGGTCGCTGAGCGGGCCGGCGACTGGTCGCTCGACGGCCCCGATTGGCCGTTCATGGAGCGCCAGAAGTACTTCTGGAACCCACTCATGGACTACTGGTTCCGCATGGAGATGGACGGCTGGGAGAACCTGCCGGATCCGCCGGCGCTGCTCGTCGGGATCCATTCGGGAGCGCCGTTCGTGTGGGACGCATGGACGATCGGCATCCAGTGGTGGCGTCACTTCGGCCGCGATCGTCCCGTGCACGGCACCGCCCATGATGCGCTGATGGCGCTGCCCGGCGTGGGCGGGTACTTCCGGCGCATGGGCGTCCTGCCGGCCGCCCCGGACAGCATCAGCGCCGCGCTGGCCGCCGGACACGACGTCATCCTCTGGCCGGGTGGCGAGCGAGACTCGCTGCGTCATTGGCGCCAGCGGGATGAGGCGGTCCTCGCCGGGCGCATGGGGTTCATCAAGCTGGCGATCCGCTGCGCCGTCCCGATCGTGCCGATCTCGACGGTCGGCGGGCCGGACTCGATGCCCGTGCTGGCCACTGGCCAGCGGCTCGCGCGCGTGATGCAGCTCGACAAGATCGCCCGCTTGAAGATGTTCCCGATCGCGCTTCAGGCGCCCTGGGGCATCTCGCCGGCCCTGCTCCCCGAGGTGCCGCTGCCGACGAAGATCCGCACCTCGTTCGGAGCGCCGATCGATCTCGACACCGATCCGGCACGAGCCGAGGACAACGCGTACGTCGAGGCGAAGTACACCGAGGTCGTCGATGCCATCCAGGCCGGGATGGATACGCTCGCCCGCCGTCGGCGCCTACCGCTGTTCGGCTGACAAAGTCAAAACGACCGGGCCGCCCTCCCTGCGGAGTGAACGACCGGGCCGCCCTCCCTGCGGAGCGGCCCGGCCGTGACCTTCGTCGCGTCTACTTGCGGTTGTCGACTGCCCGCTGCAACTCGTCCTTGTTCATGCTCGAGCGACCGTCGATGCCGAGCTGCTTGGCTTCGTTGTACAGCTGGTCGCGCGTGCGGCCCTTCGCCCGGTTGGTCCCCGACCGCTGACCGCCGCGGCGGGAAGACGACATGTCGTTCGTGGACGTACGGGATCGCTGCTGTGAGTCGCCGGAGCGCGCGCGTTCCTTGTTGACCGTGCGCGCGGCGATCTCCTCGGCCCGACCCTCGCCGGTCCCGCGATCAAGCTGGCTCTCCTTGATGTGCTCGTACTGACGGGCACGCTTCGTGCCCTTCTTGACGCCACGCGGGGGCATGTCGACCTCCTGCTGAACGAACGTAGTGCCGTGTCGGTTAATCGGTACCCGCCGACGCACCCGCGCCAACGTGCTGCTCGTGCTTGCCTTCGGCGATCTCCTCGACCAGCTTGGCGCAGAAGGCCGGCAGATCGTCCGGCTTGCGGCTCGTGACGAGCCCGTTGTCGACGACGACCTCCTCGTCGACCCAGGTGGCGCCGGCGTTGCGCAGGTCGGTCTGCAGGCTTGGCCACGACGTGACCGTGCGGCCGCGCGCCACGTCTGCCTCGACGAGCATCCAGGGCCCGTGGCAGATGATCGCGGTCGGCTTGTCCTGCTCGAAGAAGCCGCGCACAAACGTCACGGCATCCGGGTCGCCGCGGAGCGCATCCGGATTGGCGACGCCGCCCGGCACGACGAGTCCGGCGTAGTTGGACGGATCGGCGTCCGCGACGGCGGTCTCGGCCTCGATCGTGTCGCCCTTGTCGAGGTGGTTGAACATCTGGATCTTGCCCGTCTCGAGCGAGATCAGCTCTGGGGTGCCGCCGGCCTCGCGCACCGCCTCGAGCGGCTTGGTGAGCTCGACCTGCTCAACACCCTCGGTGAACAGGAACGCCACACGCTTACCTTCCAGCTTGGCTGCCATTCGCATCAGCTCCTTATCGTCTTTCGTCTCTCCGGTTGGGCTACCCAACGCGAAGCGGCGGTGAAACGAGCCGGAGCGACGAGCTCACTCGCGGATGATCGTGGGCGTGCCGAGGGGGATGTGCTGCAGCAGCCAGCGCCCCTCGGGGAGCGTGAGGCGCAGGCAGCCGTGACTGACCGGCAGACCGATGCTCGAGCTCTCCGGCGTCGAGTGGATCGCGATCCGGTCCCCGCCGCCCCAGCCCTGAATCGCGTGCGGCGCCTTGGCGGACAGGGCGAGGATGCAGCAGCCGTACGGGCCGCTGGGGTCGCCGGTGGTGAGCCGATCGGTGACAGCGAAGCGGCCGGTCGGCGTCGGCGCACTCGGCCGGCCAATCGCGACCGTGTACGTCTCGCGGACGCGGCCGTTCTCGAGCACGGTCACCTGCCGACGGCGAAGCGACACATGGATCGCCCAGTTGATCCGCACGAACTGCGCGGCCGACGTCGGGATCCAGCCGACGTGCCCGTTGCCCGCCTGGGGGCTGATCACCCCGATCCACTTGCCGCTGTGAGAAACGACCCACAGCGCCTGCGGCGAGCCGAACGTGGTCTTACGGCCGACCCGCGCGAACACGGGGCCACCGGGCCGCGAATGCATGTCGCGCCGGGCGACTGATGAGGGCCACGAGCGTCCCGCTGCCCGGCGCGAGCGGCTTCGGCGACGGCTTCGGTGTGGCGAGCGGCGCTGGCCCGAGCGGCTGGTAGCCCGACAGCGACGTCGCATCGGCCTTGACCGTGTGGGCGCTGACGACGAGCGCGATCACGATCGGGACAGCGGGCACGAGCACGAGCAGCGCGCCGATGAACCGTCGGCGCTGTCGTCCTTTCGGCCGCTCCGTGGCGTCGGGTGTGGTGTCTGCTGATGCGGTCACTCGCCCGGTGTTCCCCGTCCGAGAATGTAGCTGAGACGCGTCGCGGCACAGCCGATACGTAGTTCTCCGTCTGCGGTTCGGGGCCCAGCACCGATGTCAATCGCCTTGCGGACAGCGATGCTCCCCGGGTGCGGTGGGCCACCGGCTCCCGCGACGTAGAGGGCGCACGAACGAGAGACGGCTGCTGACGATGCGTACAGCATTGACCACGAGTGGTGCGACCACGGCTGCTCAGCTCACCCCGGGGGCGGCGCGGCTGCGCCCGGAATCGTGGCTCGAGCGGTGGCGCGGCGTGACCGCCGATCTCGCCCGGCTCCAGTACCCGCACCCGCTCATCGACGCGGTCGTCGACGCGACGAACGGCCGCATGATCCGCGTCGGTGACCGCTGGCTCGCCGACTTTGCCTCGAGCAACTATCTCGGCTTCGACGTTGACACCGAGATCATCGAGGCGGTGCCGGACTATCTCTGCCGCTGGGGCAGCCGCTCGGGCACCTCCCATGCGCCGGGCCTGCGCCGCCACTACGAGGAGATCGAGGAGCGTTTGACCGGCCTGCTGCGTTGCGAGGACACGCTCGTCGTTCCGGCCGGGGCTGAGATCCACGCGCTCGATCATTCCCGCACTCGCCGGCGGCGGCACGATCTTCCTTGACCGGCGCGCGCAGAAGTCGATCGTCGACGGGTGCACGCTCGCGCGGGCGCGCGGGGCGAGGATCGTCACTTTCGATCATGATGACCCGCTGGGGCTCGGCGCGCTACTCGCGGCTCACCCGGGCGGAGCGCGCCTCATCTGCCTCGACGGCGTGAACAGCATGACCGGCGCGACGGCTGAGCTCGGCAGCCTCGCGATGCTGGCCCGCGCCCACAACGCGCTCCTCTACCTCGACGACGAGGCCGGCTTCGGAGTGATCGGCGAGCGCGGACCCGACGAGCTGTGCGCCTACGGCAAGCGCGGCAACGCGACCGTGCGCCACTTCGGGGAGAGCTACGACAACATCGTGCTTGTCGCCGGCTTCTCGAAGGCGTATTCGTCGCTGCTGACGTTCCTCGCGCTGCCGACCCGCCTCAAGCAGGCGCTCCGGGCCGCCGCGCCGGTCCGGCCCCACCCGACGCCGACCGCGCTCGCCGCGGTCGCGACCGTGCTCGAGGGGCTCGCGATCAACGAGCGCCGGGGCGACGCGCTGCGGCTGGAGCTGCACCGGATGACGACCCGCGTGTTGGACGCGCTCGCTGCGATCGGGGTGCCCGGAGCCAATGCGACCGGCTATCCGATCGTCGAAGCTGCCGCTCGTCGAGCCCGCCGAGATGGAGTCGGTCGGACGGTTCCTGTTCGACAACGGCATCTTCGCGACGCTGGCGACCCCGCCGACCGTCCCGCGCGACGAGGTCGGCATCCGCATCCAGCTGACCTCGGCGAACACCGACGACCAGGTGCGCATCTGATCGAGGTGCTCACCGCCGTGGCCGAGCGCTTTCGGATCGCCGGCCAGGATCCCGAGGCGGCGAGAGATGCGGTCAGCCGCGGGCTGGCTCAGCTCGTCGCCGCCTGAGGCTCGGCCACCGGGGCGGGTTCCGAGAGCGAGCGCTTGGCGATCGCGGTCCCGGCGGCGCACACGCCGAGGCTGACGAGCGCCGCGAGGATGATCGCCGCGCCCTCGCCGGCGCCGAGCACTCCGCTCGCTGAGGCCGAGCTTGACGACCGCGGCCGGCACGCCGAGCTGTGCCGTGACGATCAGTGCCGGTCCACAGACCGGCGCCCTGACGAGCCGCGCCGCGAGCACGTGGACGAGCACCATCCCGACGATCGAGCGCGCCGCGAGCTCGAGCTCGCGCGGGGTGCTGCACGAGCGCGCGGACGTTGAGGCTCGCGCCGAGGACGACGAAGAACAGCGGGACGAGGAAACCGTTCGCGACGCCCGAGACCTGATCGGTGAGTCGGTGCGGACCGCCCTCGAGGGCGACGATCAGACCGGCGGCGAAGCCGGCGATCATGATGCTCGTGCCGACCCCTGGGCGAGCGCGCACAGCGCGAACAGCGCGATCAGCGCGACGCGGAGGTCGAGCGCCCACGTCCGCTGTGCCGGACTGGCGCCGGAGTGCGCGCAGCGAGTCATCGCGGCCCAGCAGCTGCGCCGCGAGCCAACACGACGACGGCGCCGCCGGCGACGGCGAGCGCCCCGAGCCCGCGCGCAGCGCGTGCGAGGGGTTGGAGCGCGAGCGGGACGGCGACGATCGTCGACAATGTCGGCGACGGTCGCCCAGGCCATCGCGAGCAGCGCGCCGTCGGCGTCGACGCCGGCCTCCTCGAGCGCGGGCAGCACGATCGCCGCCGAGCCGGTCGCGAGCAGGATCGCCCACACGGCGGGGTGGCCGAGACCAGGAGGCGCGCGATCAGCGATGCCGCCGGCGGCCGCGAGCACGCCGCTGACAGCGGTCGGCGACGTGCCGCGCCGCAGCGATCCGAGCAGCCCGCGGTTGCGCAGCGGGACGTGCATTCCGGCGACCGAGCATCAGCATCGCGAACCCGATGTTGCCGAGGAACGCGATCGTCGGATCGTCGGCCTTGATGATGCCCGCGCCGGTCTTGCCGAGCGCGATGCCGGCGAGCAGTTCGCCGACGACGACCGGGATCATGATCTTCCGCGAGGCGGAGAGCAGCGGCCCCGCGAGGCCGGCCAGGACGATCACCGTCATCTGGGCGAAGCTCGCCATCAGGGCACTCCTTCTCCTCCGGCACGTCGTAGTCAGGGTGGTCGAAGAGGTGCGCGAGAGACATCTGCTCGTGCCACGGCAGCGGGTCCTCGGACTCGGGCACGCCGTAGCGCAGGCCGTGGATCTTGGTCACGTCGCGCTCGGTCCTCACAGCATGTTCACATCAGGAGTTTCCCACCTCGTAAGGAGCGCGATCTACCCTTACACCATGTTTGGATTTGGAGAAAAGACGAAGATGATCGACCCAGCTCGCGCGCTGCCGGGCCGCTCGATCGAAATGCCGGTGGCGCCGCATCATGCCGTGCTCGGAACGCCGATGAAGCCCCCGTTTCCCAAGGACTTCCAGCAGCTCGTCGTCGGGATGGGCTGTTTCTGGGGCGCGGAGCGCGTGTTCTGGCAGGCGCCAGGCGTGTACACGACGGCGGTTGGCTACGCCGGCGGCTACACGCCCAACCCCACCTACGAGGAGGTCTGCAGCGGCAGCACCGGGCACACCGAGGTCGTGCTCGTCGTGTGGGATCCGGCGAAGACGTCGCTCGAGGAGATGCTGCGCCTGTTCTGGGAGAACCACGACCCGACGCAGGGCATGCGCCAGGGCAACGACGTCGGCACCCAGTACCGCTCGGCGATCTACGTCGCCGATGACACCCAGCGCGCGGCCGCCGAGGCCTCGCGAGACATGTACAACGCGCGGCTGACGGCGGCCGGCTATCCGGAGATCGCGACCGAGATCGCGGACGCCGGGCCGTTCTACTACGCCGAGGACTACCACCAGCAGTACCTCCACAAGAACCCGTTCGGCTACTGCGGGCTCGGCGGTACGGGCGTGTCCTGCCCCGTCGGGGTGGGTGCGGTCGCGGCCGCGGCGACGGAGAGCGCCCAGGCGTAGGTTGCTGTTCGCGGGGGTGCATGCACCCCCGCGCCGGCGGCGCATGCGCCGCCGGGGGAGCCGCGCATGCGCGGCTCCCTGCCTGCGCAGGCCACGAGAATCGGCGCCAGCCGATTCTCGCCAGCGGATCGGCTATGCCGATCCGCCAGCGACCGCCGGCAGGATCGTGACCTCGTCGCCGTCCTCGACGGCGGTATCGAGGCCATCCAGGAAGCGGATGTCCTCGCCGCCGACGTAGACGTTGACGAACCGCCGGAGTCCGCCGTCCTCGGCGATCCGGCTGCGGAGCTCGCCGTAGCGGTCGTACAGCGAGTCGAGCACCTCGCCGACGGTCGACCCGTCGACCTCGGCCGTCGACTCGCCGCCCGTCGCCTCGCGGAGCTGAGTGGGGATCTTCACGCTGACTGCCATGTCAGGTCAGATCTTTTCAGGCGGCGACGACGGCGTGCTCTCTCGCCGCCTCGAACGAGTCGAGCGTCGGCTCGATCTGCCACGTCTCGAACGTCCCGCGGGCGCAGTCGAGCGTCTTCAGACCCTCGCCGGTGATGTAGGCGACGACCCGCTCGTCCGGGTCGATGTCGCCCCGCCGCGCGAGCTTCGCGAGCACCGCCGTCGTCACGCCGCCGGCCGTCTCGGTGAAGATGCCGGTCGTCTGCGCGAGCAGCCGGATGCCCTCCTTGATCTCGTCGTCGGTGACCGAGTCGATCGATCCCTCGGTGCCGCGAGCGAGGTCGAGCGCGTACGGACCGTCGGCCGGGTTGCCGATCGCGAGCGACTTGGCGATCGTGTTCGGCTTGACCGGCTGGCAGAAGTCGCGGCCCGACTCGAACGCCGTCGCGACCGGCGAGCAGCCCGCCGCCTGGGCGCCGTTGAACGTCGGCAGCTCACCGTCGACGAGCCCGAGCTCGATCCACTCGCGTGAAGCCGCGGGCGATCTTCGTGAACAGCGACCCGGACGCGATCGGCGCGACGACCCGGTCCGGGAGCTCCCAGCCGAGCTGCTCGACCGTCTCGTACGCGAGCGTCTTTGACCCCTCGGCGTAGTACGGGCGCATATTGATGTTCACGAACGCCCAGTCGTGCTCGCCGGAGAGCTCGGTGCACAGGCGGTTGACGTCGTCATAGTTGCCCTTGACGGCGACGAGGTTCGTCCCGTAGATGCCGGTGGCGAGGATCTTCTGCTCCTCGAGGTCGGCGGGGATGAACACGTAGGACTCGAGGCCGGCCGCGGCCGCATGAGCGGCGACGGCGTTCGCGAGGTTGCCCGTCGAGGCGCACGCGATCGTCTCGAAGCCGAGCTCCCGGGAGCGGGCGAGCGCCACCGAGACGACGCGATCCTTGAACGAGTGCGTCGGGTTGGCGGCGTCGTTCTTGATCCACACCTCCTTGAGGCCGATCGCCTCGGCGAGCCGGTCCGCCTTGAGCAGCGGCGTCCAGCCGGCGGGGAGCGCGCCCTTCGGCGGCGACTGCACGGGAAGGAAGTCCCCGTAGCGCCACAGCGAGTGCGGCCCGGCCTGAATCCGGCGCTTCAGCTCAGCGGGATCTTGGTCGGTGCGCAGTTCGTACGCGACCTCGAGCGGGCCGAAGCACCGCTCGCAGACGTACCGCGCATCGAGCGCGTAGGTCGTCTTGCATTCCTTGCAGCGAAGAGACTCTGGCGGCATATGTAAAAAACCTCCGCCGGGGTCTGTGGTCGGAGGTCCTGATGAAACCGCCTATCCACATCTCCCAGGCTAGTCGTTGGAGCCTGATGGAATTGGCACCTTTCCCATTGCTGGGAGGTTGCCGGGGTTTCATAGGGCCAGTCCCTCCACCCCTCTTGATGCGTACAGCTATGTGCGTGCGAATTATAAGCAGACGTTCGGCAGCGTTTCGTGGGTTCTTGAGATTGCGGATGGCCGCCTGGCCAGCTGACCGGCGCCATCGACGTTCGACAGCGCCGGGCAGACGAGCCCGCTGTCGAACGCCGTCGTCGAAGCACCGCCTGAGGCCGCCCGCCGTGACGTTCGAGGAGCGCCCAGGAGCACCGCGCGTTGCTGTCGAACGCTGATGCAGTGGTTCTCGGCCCGCTTAGGTTCACAGCGAGCCCGCCCAGGCGCGGACCGTCGCGACCCGGCATTTGGCGCAAACAAAAACGTAACAAGCGGCCGGGCGCGGTGTTCGTCGTCCAGGCATGGCCGCGACGTCCACCGATCCCGTCGAGCGACTGGAAGCGGCGCTGCGCGTTGGCGCACCCGCTCCGAGCCGCCGGATGCTCATCATCGTCAACCCGTACGCGACGACGGTCTCCGATCGTCTGAAGAACCTCGTCGTGTACGCGCTGCGGGGCAGCTACCAGGTCGACGCGATCGACACCGAATCCAAGGACCACGCGACAGAGCTCTGTCGCGAGGCCGCGCAAGAGGGCTACGACGTCGTCGTCGCCTTCGGCGGCGACGGGACGGTCAACGAGGCGGCGAACGGGCTCGTCGGGATCCGATACGCCGCTGAGCTGTCTGCCCGGGGGACGGACGAACGTGTACTGCCGGATGCTCGGGATCCCGATCGACGTCGTCGACGCGACCGAGCACCTGCTCCAGATGGCCGACGACTGGCAGCCGCGGCGCGTCGACATCGGCCGGGTCAACGACCGGTACTTCACGTTCTCGGCCGGCGTCGGGCTCGACGCGAGCGTCGTCGAGCGGGTCGACGCCCACCCGCGTCTGAAGGCCCGGCTCGGCGAGTACTACTACACGTGGGTCGGAGTCCAGACGTTCAACCGCCGCTATCTCGTTGCGCCCGCCGCGGATGAAGGTCCGGCTCGACGGCGAGACGCTCGAGGGTGTCACGGCGATCGTCCAGAACGCCGCGCCGTACACGTACTTCGGCAACCGGCCGATCGAGATCGGCGAGGACGCGACGCTCGACAGCGGCGACCTATCCGGCGTCGTGCTCAAGCGGGCGAACCCGCTCGAGATCCCGACGATCATCTGGCGCGCGCTGTCGAAGCGCGCCCGGATCGCCAAGCATCGCCAGGTCCACCCGTTCGGCGGGCTCGAGCAGTCTCACGGTCCGCTCGGCCGATGAGCGGGCGCTCCCGCTCCAGGTCGACGGGGACTACATCGGCGAGGTGGACGAGGCCATTTCTCGGTCGTCCCGGGCGGGATCCTCGTCGTCGCCTGAGGCTGCGGTCGTGCGTCGCCTCGGGACCCTGCCTGCTCCGGCGAGCGTCATCGCCTGCCGGCGCCGGGGCGCTCGTCCTCGTCCCCGGCCCTGAGCACCGGCCACCCCCTCCCCGGCGCGCCGCATTGCGAGATCTTCCCCGCTGACAATCCGTGGAATCAGCGGGTCGACCGGTTGCCGGTGGCGCACGAACTCCGCGCGGATCATCGCCAGCATCGGGCCTGACGTGCCCGTCCATCCTGACTTCGGCACCGTCTACAACGGCGCCCCGAACGGGATTCCCGTACGCGGTCGTGTCCAATCGGACGCGACGCGTACCGGTGAGCTTCGATTACTCGAGCGAGTCCGACCACGGCCGCTACCCACTGCCCCGAGGCGTGCCGATCGAGGGCGGTCCCCGCTCCGGTGGCGATCGCCACGTGATCGTCATCAACCGGGACACGTGCGTCGACTACGAGCTGTACGCCGCCTACCCGCTCGCCGGCGGCAGCCGCTGGCACGCAGGGTCAGGAGCGATCTTCAACCTCCGCTCGAACCACCTCCGTCCGGCCGGGTGGACGTCGGCCGACGCCGCCGGGCTGCCGATCTTCCCGGGGCTCGCGCGCTATGACGAGGTCGCGCGCGGCTCGATCGATCACGCGCTGCGGTTCACCGTCGAGCGGACGCGTCGCGCATACGTGTACCCGGCACGCCACTTCGCCTCCTCGGACACGGACCCGTCGCTGCCCCCGATGGGGCTGCGGGTGCGGCTCAAGGCGAACGTCAACATCTCGCGCCTCCCGCTCCAGGCGCGGATCGTCGCGCAGGCGCTCAAGCGCTACGGGATGATCGTCGCCGACAACGGCTCGAACTGGTATGTCTCGGGCGCACCGAGCCCCCGTTGGAGCGACGATCAGCTCCACCAGCTCGACCGCCTGCACGGCAGCGACTTCGAGGTCGTCGACACGAGCTCGCTGCCGCAGCCGCGCTGACGGGTAGTCGCGGCGGGCGCTGACGGGCGGCCGCGTCAGGCGCTGACGGGCGCCCGCGGCGCGGCCCGCTGCATCACGGGGTCTCAGCTCCGTCGATATTCGACGAGTCCCCACGCCACGGCCGCGAGCACGACGACGAGCAGCATGATCGGCAGCATGCCGTGTCCGGCGAACAGGGCGACGACGAACAGCATCGCGACGAGGACTCCACCAGTCATGCCCGCCAGGATACGTCAGGGCGGCCCCCGCCCATCATCCGCCCGGCCGCGGTGATCGAGTTCACCGGCTGAGGGTGACGCTCCGCGGTGTGCCCGCGTCCTTCCAGGCCACGGTGTCGCCGATCAGGGTGAGCTCGGTGAGGAACGATCCGCCTCCGGGGAACCGGCTCGTGTCGACGGTGTGGACGCCGGCCCAGACTCGTCCCCCGGGGGGCGAATCGGGCCGCCCGGCCCTCTTAATAGAGCGTGGACTTCTCTCCCGATCCGGACGCTGGCAGCGGCTCCCGTGGCCATCGGACGCGGCAAGCGACGATCCGGATCACCGACCGTGACCGTGAGCTGCTCGCGTTCGCCGCCGCGCAGCGGCTGATCACGGCAGCGCATGCGCAAGCACTGCTCGGCGTGTCGGCCGGGCTCCGGCGGATCCGGGCGCTGACGCGGGCGGGTCTGCTCGAGCGCGAGCCGATTCACGTCGACGGCCGCGCACCATGCTTTCGGATCACGACCGCGGGTTGCCGGGTAGCCGGGTCACGGCTGGCGAAGCCGCGCCCGTCACTCGGGGCGATCGAGCATGACCTCGGCGTCGCCTGGCTGCATCTGGCGGCGCTGGCGGGGCGGTTCGGGCCGATCACCGAGGTGATCACCGAACGGGAGATGCGCTCGCACGACGCGCGCGAGGACCGCGACGGGGCTGCCGTACGGGGTGCGGATCCCGGGCGCCGGGGCCGGCGGCCGCGAGCGGCTGCATTACCCCGACCTGCTCGTGCGCACGACGACCGGCCACACGATCGCGATCGAGCTCGAGCTGTCGTCCAAGCCGCGGACCCGGCGGGAGGGCATCCTCGGCGCCTACGGGGCCGAGCCGCGTATCGATGCGGTGGTCTACCTCTCGGACAAGCCGGCGATCCAGCGCGCGGTGCAGGCCAGCGCGCGGCGGCTCGGGATCTCGTCCCTGGTCCACGTGCAGCGCTGCGTTTGGGGCGCGAGCGCGCGCGTGCCCGGCTCGGCACGCACGCGGGAACATGCGCGGAACGGTGGCCAGGCTGGGCGGACCAGTGGCGAAGCTCGGCGGATCGACGACCAAGCGCGGACGACGGAGATCGCCCGGTGAGGCCGCCATTCGAACTGGGGCCGGTGGCTGCTTCCCGGCCTGCTTCTGCTGGCGGTGCTTCCGGCGGCGGTCGGCTGGGCCGCGATCGCCGCCGTGATCGGTGTTCCGATGCTCGTCGCGTTGACGCGGCGGCTGCTCGCGTGGCGCGTCCGCAGCCGGGCGCTCGCCGGACGCGGCGGCGGGATCCTGCTCGGCGCGGACAGCCGCGGGCGGCCGGTCGTGCTGAGCGACGAGCAGCTGTCCGCCCACGGCCTGATCGTCGGCGCGAGTGGCTCAGGCAAGTCGACGACGATGCTGGCACTGCTGACCGAGCACATCGCCACCGGCCGCCCAGTCGTCGCGATCGACATGAAGGGCTCGCCGGACTTCGCTCGCCGGTTGGAGGTCGCGGCTCGGGCGGCGAATCGGCAGTTTGTTCTCTGGACGCCGGATGGACCGTCGCACTGGAATCCCCTCCGGCACGGCAACGCGACCGAGCTCAAGGACAAGCTGATCGCAACCGAGCGGTTCACCGAGCCGCACTATCAGCGGGCTGCCGAGCGCTACGTCCAGCTTGCGCTCGGAGTGCTCGCGACCGTGCACCCCGGGCGCGCGCCGACGATCGAGCAGGTCGTCGAGGCGATGGATCCCGCGCCGACTGAGCGCGCTCGCCCGTGCACTGCCGGCGGGCCGCGCCGATCGCGTGCAGGACTACCTGGCGACGCTCACGCCCGATCAGCTGAGCGCGGTCCGGGGCCTGGGGACGCGGCTGGCGATCGTGACCGAGTCACACACGGGTCGGTTCCTGTCGCCCGGCACTGACGCGCCAGCGCGCCCCGGCCCCGAGGTCGACCCAAGCGCCGGTCGGGAGGTCGACCTGCGCGCCGCGCTCGACGGCGACGCGGTCGTCGTGTTCAGCCTCAACTCGAGCCGGTACGGCCAGCTCGCGGCGCAGCTTGGGACGCTCGCGATCCAGGACCTGATCTCGGCCACCGGGGATCGCCAGGAGCGCGTCGAGAACCCGCTGCCCGTCCAGCGGATCCCCGAGCAGGCGCTCGTCGGGATCGACGAGTTCTCGGCGCTCGGCAATGACAACGTGCTCTCGCTGCTCGCGCGGGGACGGGCGGCCGGGGTCAGCGTGCTGCTCGCGACACAGGAGTTCGCCGATCTTGACCGGGCCGGTCGCGGGCTCGCCGACCAGGTCAGCGGCAACACGGCGATCAAGATCGCGCACCGCCAGGACGTCCACGCCTCCGCCCAGACCGTCTCGCAGATGGCGGGGACGAAGCGCGTGTGGGAGTCCTCCTACCAGCTCGCCTCCGGCATCTCCGGCGGGTTCGGCGGACACGGCGACCGGGAGACCCGCCATGAGGTCGAGCGGCCGATCATCCACCCGAACACGATCAAGACGCTGAAGACCGGTCAGGCGGTCGTCATCTCGAAGCTGCCGGAGGCGAGCGCGCGGACGATTCGGATCGCGCCGCCGCGGGAGGAGCGCCACGCCGCCCCTCCATCGGAAGAGCGCCACGTCGCCCCGCTATGGGAGGAGCGCCACGCGGCCCCGCAGGATGTGCGACACACGCTCGGCACGCGGGTCCGAACTCGGGTGACGGCTCGGGCCGCGAGTGGTGCCCTATCCGGCGCCGGGCGTGACGCGGTAGGCGTCGAATACCGCGTCGATGTTCCGCAGGCGTGTGATCGCCTGGTCGAGCGATCGGGTGTCGCCGACCTCGACGACGAACCGGTTGCGAACCATCGGGTGGCTGACGGTGCAGCGCGCCTCGAGGATGTTGATCCCGGCCTCGGCGAAGGTGCGTGACATGTCCTCCAGCAGCCGGTGGCGGTCCCAGCCGTCGACCTCGATCTCGACCCGGAACGAGGTTTCGGCGTCGCCGTCCCAGGCGACGGGGGTGAACCGCTCCGGATCCTTCTTCAGGACCGCGACGTTCGGGCAGTCGTCCCGGTGGATCGTGATCCCGCGGCCGAGTGAGATGTAGCCGACGATCGGATCGCCGGGCACGGGGCGACAGCACTTGGCGAGGCGCAGCATCACGTCGTCGACGCCTTCGACACTGATGCCGTAGCGCGAGGAGGAGGTCGTCGGGCGAGAGCGGCGGCGGCGGGTCTGGAGCAGGTCGTCGGTCGCCGTCGGCTCGGAATCCGCGGCCTCGCCCTGCTTGAGGCGCTGCATGACCTTGTTGACGACGACCTTCGGCGAGATCTTCGCCCCGCCGAGCGCGATGTAGAAGTCCTCGCCCTTGCGGAAGCCCATCTCCCGGATGACGTCGGCGAGCAGCGGCGAGCCGACGAGCTTCTGCGCCGGCAGGCCCTGCTTCTTGAGGTGATCCTGGAGCAGCTCGCGGCCGGTGTGCTCGGTGTCCTTGCGGGACTCGGCCTTGAACCACGCCTTGATCTTGTTGCGCGCCCGGGTCGTGCGGACGAGCGCGAGCCAGTCGCGCGACGGGCCGCGCTCGCGCTTGGACGTCAGCACTTCGACGATGTCGCCGGAGCGCAGCTGATACGAGAGCGGGACGATCTTGCCGTTGACCTTCGAGCCGACGCAGCGGTGGCCGACGTCGGTGTGGATCTCGTAGGCGAAGTCGAGCGGGGTCGCGCCGGCGGCGAGCGATTTGACCTCGCCCTTCGGCGTGAACACGAAGACCTCGTCCTCGAACAGGTCGACCTTGAGCGTCTCCATGAACTCGCGCGGGTCGGACATGTCCTTCTGCCAGTCCACGAGCGAGCGCAGCCATTTGAGCTTCGCGTCGTCGTCCTTGATCGCACCCCCGGAGCCCCTCGGGGTCCCGTCCTCCTTGTACATCCAGTGAGCGGCGATCCCGAACTCGGCGAGGTCGTGCATCTCCCGGGTCCGGATCTGGATCTCGAGCGGCCGACCCTCCGGCCCGATGACCGTCGTGTGCAGCGACTGGTACATGTTGAACTTGGGCATCGCGATGAAGTCCTTGAAGCGACCCGGCAGCGGCTTCCACAGCGAGTGGATGACCCCGACCGCGCCGTAGCAGTCCTTCACCGAGCCGACGATGACCCGCATCGCCGTGAGGTCGTAGATCTCGTTGAACTCGCGGCCCTTCTTCGTCATCTTCGAGTAGATCGAGTAGAAGTGCTTCGCGCGGCCGGAGATCTCGGCGTCGATGCCGAGATCGTCAAGCTCCTTCGCCAGGTATTCGCCCGCCTGGTTGACGTAGCGCTCGCGCTCGGCGCGCTGCTGGGCGACGAGCCCCTTGATCTCGTTGTACTTGCGCGGGTGCAGCGTCTGGAAGGAGAGGTCCTCGAGCTCCCACTTGATCGCGTGGATGCCGAGGCGATGGGCGATCGGGGCGTAGATGTCGAGCGTCTCACGCGCCTTCTCGATCTGCTTCTGCTTCGGCATCGCGCCGATCGTGCGCATGTTGTGCAGGCGGTCGGCGAGCTTGATCAGGATGACCCGGATGTCCGTGGCCATCGCGACCATCATCTTGCGGTAGTTCTCGGCCTGCGCCTCGTCCCGCGACTGGAAGGTGAGGCCGGTGAGCTTCGTGACGCCGTCGACGAGGCCGGCGATCTCGTCCCCGAACGCCTCCTGGACCTCCTCGAGCGAGGCCGACGTGTCCTCGACGGTGTCGTGCAGGAGCGCGGCGCACAGCGTCTCGGTGTCGAGGCGCATGCCGGCGCAGATCTTGGCGACGCCGACGGGATGGATGATGAAGTCCTCGCCTGACTTCCGGCGTTGGTCGGCGTGGTGCTGGCAGGCGTAGACGAACGCCTCCTCGACGCGATCGCGGTCGATCACGACGGCCGCCTGGTCGGCATGCTCCTCGACGATCGCGAACAGGTCGCCGAGCAGCCGGCGCTCGCTCTGGGTCAGCTCGGCGCGTTCGACCGTGCTGTGCGTCGTCGGATGCTCGATCCGGTCGACGGGCGGCCGCGAGCGCGGGATGATCGGCCCGGCCTCTGCCTTCCCGGCGCGGTCCTCGACGTCCGCTTCGGAGGAGGCGGCGGCCACCGACGCGCGCGCGCCGCCCCGCTGCGGCCCGCCGTTCTCGGCGGACGCGGGGGTGACAGGGCGCTTCAGGCGCTTCGTCGGGGTTTTTGGCTGCTCAGGAATCGTCGTCCGTCCTCGTATCGTGCTGCGTAGACCCGGTAGGCGGCGGAGCGCTCGAGCGCGGTCTGCGACTCGCTCGCAATCGCCAGGGCCGGCAGATCCCGGTCGAGGCTGACGAGCTCCAGCTCCGCGAGGACCTTGATGAGCCGGGCGGCGAGCCACGCCGAGCGGCCGTGCGGTCCATCACCGCGGAGCAGGTGCTCGAGCTCCTCGCCGGCACACCTGCGCCGCAGCCGGAGGCTTCGGTACAGGGCGACGAGCGAAGTCCGCAGTCCGTACTCCAACTCGTGCATCTGCTCTGCAAAGCGTAGCTCAGGCTCCCCCCAGGCCAAGTGGGCAAACCCACAGCCCGCGCGGAGCAAACCACTGTCGGCCTCGCTCGTCGGAGGGTCAAGGGCAACGACGTGGCGGTAGGACTCGACGATCGAGGCATCACGCCCGAGCGCCGCATACGACGTGAGCGCGAAGCCGCCGAGCCGCTCGCGCAGGCCGTCGATCCGCCGAGCGACGTCGGCGCAGACGGCGAGCACGTCTCCCCCGCCCGCCACGGCGTCGCCGAGCACCGCCAGCGGACTCTCGCCCCGACGGTCGAGGACGACGCGCTCGAGCCCCGCCGGACCGCAGGCGATCGCCGACTCGTCGACCGAGAGGGCCAGATCCACCTCCGCGAACACGTGTTCGAGGTAGTCGTCGGGCTCACCGAGGACCTCAATCGGCGCCGGGGCGCACGGGCGTGAATGCCGCAGGACGAGCCGGGCCTCGAGTGTCCCGTTCCAGCTGTTGCGCTCGAGCCGGAAGCTCGCGTCGTGCGGCAGCGACGTGTCCTCGACGAGGCGGCCGTCGCAGCCGAAGGCGACCGCGCGGGCGCGCACGCCGCCGGAGGTGACGACGAAACGAGCATGGCGCCCATCCTCTCCCATCGTCCTGATCTCGCCGAAGCGCGCCCCGGGGACGAGCAGCCGACAGCCCGGGTTGCCGATCCCGCACGGCTCGAGCCGCGCCAGCTCCTCAGCGATGTCGAGCCCGAGCTCCGCCCCGGACACGACGGCGTCGATGCGCTCGACGGGTTCACGGAGGTCGTCCGTGAGGGCGACGTCCGCGTGCGCCTCGATCGCGCCACGGAACGCATCAACCCGGTCGCTGCGGATCGTCAGCCCGGCGGCCACCCGGTGCCCGCCGTAGCGCTCCATGTGCGACGCCGCCGCCGTGGAGCGCTCCGAGGAGATCAAAGCCTGGGACGCTGCGGCCCGATCCCGTCCCCAGCTCGCCGTCGAGCGCGATCATGATCGTCGGCCGATGGGTGCGCTCGACGATCCGGGAGGCGACGATCCCGATCACGCCGGGATGCCACTCGGTCGCCGGCGAGGACGTAGGCGCTGCGATCGCCGAGCGCGCGGACCTGCGCCTCGGCCTCCCATGTGATCCGCTGCTCGACGGCGCGGCGCTCCGCGTTCAGCGCGTCGAGCTCGCCGGCGACCTCGGCGGCTCGCCGCGGGTCCTCGGTGAGGAGCAGCTCGAGCGCCGCGTCGGCGCGGCGGACGCGGCCGGCGGCGTTGAGTCGCGGGGCGAGGCGGAAGCCGAGGGCGCCCGCGTCGAGCGCGCTCGGATCGGTGCCCGACACGGCGATCGAGCGCCCGGAGGCCCGGCTTCGCACTCGCTGCGAGAGCCCGGAGGCCCTCCTGAACGAGCCGGCGGTTCTCGCCGCGAAGCGGGACGAGGTCGGCGACGGTGGCGAGCGCCACGAGATCAAGGTCCTCGGCCGCCGTCGGCGCGCCGAGGGCCTGCGCGAGCTTGTGCGCGACCGCCGTCCCGCACAGCTCCTCGCACGGGTAGCCACAGACACCCGGGTGGATGATCGGCGCCTCCGGGAAGCGCGCCGTCGAGGCGGGGAGCGTGATGATCGGTGACGATGACGTCGAGCCCGAGCGCCCGGGCGGCGTCGATCTCCTCGACCGAGGTGATCCCGCAGTCGACGGTGATGAGCAGTTCGGTTCGACGGGCATGGAGTCGCTCGATCGTGCTCGCGGTGAGCCCGTAGCCGTCCTCGAGACGGCTCGGGATGAACCAGCTGACGTTCGCTCCCAGCGACCGGAGGGCGCGGACCATGATCGCGGTTGCGCAGACGCCGTCGACGTCGTAGTCGCCGTGCACGACGATCCGCGACCCCGACGCGAGGTGGGTTCGGATCTGCTCGAGGGCGACGTCGATCCCGGCGAACCGGTCGGGATCGTGGCGCTCGTCGCTCGGGTCAAGAAACGCGCGGGCCTCGGCCGGCTCGCTCAGCCCGCGCCGGACGAGCACCTGGGAGAGGACGTGGCTGATTCCCGAGTTCACGTTCGAGCCGCAGCGCGCCGGCAAGCTCATACGGCGGGATCTCGAGCCGCGGGACGACCTTGGGACGCGCTCGGGGCGCCTCGCGCGGGGGGTCCGGCGCGCTCGGAAGCAGCCGCAGCGGCGACTCGGGCGGCGCGCCGAGCGGGAGGCTCGTCTGTCGGGCGGGCTCGGACATCGACAGGCAGCGTAAGTGCCGCCCCCGACGGATCTCGCGGAGCGGCTAGTGTCGCGCGTCGGAAGTTCGGTGGCACCAAGAGGTGGCACTGGTGGATGCCGCGGGAGGACGCAGGAGCCGTGGCGCAGCAGCGCTGCGCGAGGCTCCGAGGACGATGCGCGGCGCCGCCAGGGGCGCCCCGACTGGCATCGAATTTTCGACGCGGGGCACTACTAGGCCCGGCTGAGGAGCCCGCGGCGGGCCGCTTCGGCGGCCGCCTCGCCGCGCGTGCGGACGCCGAGCTTGCGCAGGATCGCCGAGACATGGTGATCGACCGTCTTCGGCGACACGACCAGCCGGTCGGCGATCTCGGCGTTCCGCATCCCCTCGGCGAGGAGCGACAGGACCTCGACCTCCCGGGCGGTGAGACCGGCCGGGTGCTCCCGCGTCCGTGGTCGTGGCCCGCGCGGGATGCCCCGAGCGCCGCGGTCTCGCAGCCGCTGCGCCGCGATCGCCGCCGCCGGCCGGGCGCCGAGTCGCTGAAGTCCCTCGACCGCCCGGCGGATCTCGTCCGGCTCGCCGCTCGTGGCGAGCGCGAGCGCGGACTCGTACGGGCAGCCGAGCGCGTCCCAGCGGTCGGCCGCCGCCCTGGCGTCACCGGCGATCGTCAATCGGTAGGGCTCTGCGAGCGAGGCGGCACGCAGGCCGTCGTCCGCTCCTGCCCACCAGCGCCAGAACGCGAGTTCACCGATCGTCCACGGCATCGGTCGGTCGATCACCAGCGCCAGCACCGGGGCGGTCAGGCGGTCGACCGATCCCGCGTCGCCCCGCAGCCATGCCGCCTCGGCGCGGGCCGCGGCCACCGAGCCGATCCGATCGAGCTCTCCGGTGCCGCGCACGAGCTCGTGTGCCTGATCGAGCAGCACGTCGACCTCTGAGTCCCCCCGGCGTGCCCGGATCACACCGAGCGTGGTCAGCGCCCAGCTGCGGGCCACATGTGCGCTGCGCGGGTCGTGCAGGACCGAGGTCGCCGCGTCGGCGGCGTCGTCCCACTGACCCCGGGCCAACTCCAGCCGAGCGCGTGACGCCTCGAGGTAGAGCCTCCACGTGTCAAGGCCGCGGGCAGAGCAGTACCGGAGTCCGGTGGCCAGGTAGCGCCGGACGACGCCGTAGGCGCGGTTGTGCAGCGCGACGTGGACGAGCAGGAGAAACGCCCGTCCGGCGTACTCCTCGAGTCCGGCCTGCGTGGCGAGCTCGAGCGCCTGCTCGAGCGCCGTGGCCTGCCCGCCGGGCGCCTGGAATTCGGCGGCACCGATGTTCGTCAGCGCATAGACCTCGGCCTCGGGATCGCCGAGCTCGCGCGCCAGCTCGAGTGCCCGATTTCCCCAGGCGACGGCGGCCTCGCCGTCCTCCACGACCATGCGCCGCTGCGAGATCGTGTTGTAGGCCATCGCGAGTTCGCGTCCGGCGGGCAACGTCTCGAGCAGCGCGACCGCCTCGCGCGCGAGCGGCTCGGCCTCTTCGGTCCGGCCGGAGAAGAACAGGACGCGGGCGAGCGAGCGCAGCGCGTCACCCTCGCCGCGGCGGTCGTCGAGAGCGCGCCGGCAGGCCAGCGCGTCGTGGAGCGCATCGATCGCCGATTCAAACTGGGCGGTCATGTAGCACTCGTCGGCTCGGGCGGCGAGCAGGTCGGCGCGGAGGGCGAGCGGCGCGTCGTTGGCGAACCGGAGCGCCCGCCCGTATTGCGCCACCGCCTCACGATGCGCGCCGGAGGACGCCGCCTGCTCGGCGGCGCGCCGCGCCCATCGCAGCACCGCGTCGCGATCGTCGGCGGCCTCCGCGTGGTGGGCGAGGCCGGCGAAGTCGCGGCCGCGCTGCGAGAGTGCCGCGAGCGCCCGACGATGCAGCGCAAGACGGTGGCTCGGAGAGATCGCGTCCTCGATGGCGAGCCGCGCGAGCTCGTGGCGGAAGGCAACGTGGGTCCGCTCCGCGCGGAGCATGCCCGACGCGAGGCAGGCATCGAGCTCGCCGAGCTCTGCGGCGGCGAGTTGCTCGAGGAGCCACAGCTCGGTATCGCCCGGGACGATGGCGATCGCCTCGAGCAACCGTCGTGCCGGCGCGGTCAGGCGAGCCGCCCGGGCGAGTACCGCGTCCCGCACGGTCTCCGGGATCCGCTCGCGACCAGCGGCGAGCACCTCGAGCACGAAGAACGGATTGCCATCCGTCGTTCGGTACAGCTCGGTCGGATCGATCCCGTACGGCTGCGCGAGGGCGGCCACCGCGTCTGGCGAGAGCGGCTCGATTCGGAGCCGGCTGGTCCGTCGGACGAGCTCACCGACCAGGAAGCGCAGGGCTCCGTCCCGGTCAAGTTCGTCGTCGCGGTAGCTCACGAGCACGAGCGCCGGCGCGGGACCGATTCGAGACGCGAGCAGCGTCAGGACATCGAGCGTCGCCTCGTCGGCCCAGTGGACGTCCTCGATCACGAGCACGGTCGGGATCTGGCCGCGGAGGTCGCGCACGAGCGCGCTCGCCACCTCGTGCGGTCGCGGCGGCCCGCCGGCGAGCGGCGTCAGCCCGTTGCCCGTCGTCTCGGCGATGTCAAGAAACGGTCCGAGCGGACGGGGCGTTCGTAGCGGCTCGCACGCGCCCCACAGCAGACGCGTCGGTTTCGGCAACCCGTCACAGAAGCGTCTCAGCACGGCGGTCTTTCCGACGCCCGCTTCACCTGCGATGAGGACGAGCCGCCCCTCGGCGGCGGCCCGTACCTCGTCAAACATCGCTGCCAGCTCTCCGAGGCTTCGATCCCGCTCGAGCAGCGTCATCTGCGCAGTCTTACACCGCGCGGGCCCCGCGTCGTGAGCGACGTGGTGCGGCATAGGCGAGCACTCCGCTCCCGAGCACGAGCATCGCGCCCGCGGCCCCGATGCCCGCGTCGCCCCACTGGAACCCGGAGTCGCCCGCCGTCGACACCGGCGGCGCGGGCGCGGGCCGATTCGGCGCGGGCGCCGGCGCCGGCAAGGGCGAGCCGACCGGCTCGAGGTTGAACCTCGCCTGGGCGCTCGCCGGGAGGCTCGCCGCGGCGATCAGCGCGGCGGCGGCGAGGAGGCGTCGGAAGCTGTGTTTCGTTCTCATCGGGTGGTCCTTTCAGGCGTAGAAGTACGGGTCGAGGACGGTCACCCGCGTGATCTCGTCCACGGGCAGCTCGTTTCGGGCCGCGGTCTTACGGATCGCCTCGGGCGATGGCGCGTCGTAGACGCAGAACGTCCGGGTCTTGTCCTCGCTCACATATGAGTTGATCCAGGTGACGCCCTCGTCGGCGTTGCGCTCGACGACGCCGCTGCAGACGTCCGGTCCGCGGTCCGTCGGGATCGTCAGGCCGTCTGGGAAGGTGCGCTGCACTACGTATCGCGGCATTGAGTCCTCCTGGTCGATTGGCCGCATTTGCATGCGAAGACGCTACGGCCGGAGCCGCTCGCCGCCATCGGGAGGAGCCCCCAGGTTGGGACTGGCGATTCCCTATCTTGTGGTGGACCGCACGTGAGGAGTCGAGGTCGGCGCCGATGCGGACGCCGCCCAGATCCACCCCGCAGGAGCCGTCAGGTGAGGATCCCCGTCGCTTCGGCCGCCCGCTCGCGGCGAGCGCCCTCGAGATAGACGAGCGCCATGCCGATCAGCGCGCCGGGAATCGCCTCGAGTGCGGTCGAGAGGTGCGTGTCATGCCGGCCGGGAATGTGGAAGCCGTTGACGATCAGCCCGAACAGGACCGCGCCGATGAGCGCGCCGAGGAACGCGCCGACGATGCCGCCCCAAAAGCGGTCAGGCAGCCAGATCGTGAAGTGCCAGAGGGCCAGACCCATCATCACCCAAGCGAGCATCCCCATCAGCGGTGACCCTCCGGCTGGGGCCAGCGATGCCTGCCGGCGTGCATGCCCATTACCGTCGCCTCCCGTGTCTGCGGTTCCTGGGCCTCGACTTCTGGGGGCGCTTGTCCTTCTGGACCGGCACGATGCCCTCGTTCTCCGCGATGTCAGGCGCTGGTGGCGGAATCGTGTCCTCGTCGTCGCTCGCCGGCGGCGCGCCGTTGCCCTCCGGCGGAGTCGGCTGCGCCTGGGGGCCGCCCTGCGCCTGGGACGCGCGCTGCGCCTGAGGCGCCCGCTGCGCGCGGGAAGGCTTCGGCTTCGGCGTCGGGGGCGGGGCGGGCGCGGCGGCCGCCGTCTCGGCGTCGTCCTCTTCGTGGCGGGCGAGTCGTTTCGTCAGCGTTGACGTCTGCCGCCTGCTCGCGCGCTCCTCCTCGATCCCGAGCTCGCGCTTCATCTGCTCGAACTCGGCTGCGCTGACGCTCTCGGGCTCGGGCTCGGTGATCCGTCCGCCGCTGCGCGGGCGCTTCGGCCCCGCCGGCTCGACGTCGGCGGCGGCGCCGGCGTATGCGGGGACATAGCCGAGCTCGGCCTCGATCCGGTGCCGTCGCGTGCGGTAGTGCGCCTCGCGCTCCTTCCAGTGCGTAAGCACCGGGGAGGCGATGAAGATCGACGAGTATGCGCCCGAGGCGACCCCGATGAGCAGGGCGAACGCGAAGTCCTTCAGCGTCGCGCCGCCGAACAGGAGCAGCGCCAGGATCGGCATCAGCGTGCACGACGTCGTCGCGATCGATCGCGTGAGCACCTCGCTCATCGAGCGGTTGACGATCTGTGAGAACGCGGCGCGCGGCATCCGCGGGACGTTCTCCCGCACGCGGTCGAAGACGATGATCGTGTCGTAGAGCGAGTAGCCCAAGATCGTCAGCAGCGCGGCCACGGTCGCTGTCGTCACCTCCCGGCCGGTCAGGGAGTACACGCCGCTCGTGATGAGCAGGTCGTGCGCGAGGGCGATCAGGACGGGAACCGCGAACTTCCACTCGAAGCGGAGCGCGACGTACGCCGAGATGACGAGCAACGACGCGATGATCGCGACCACGGCACTGTTGGCGATCGTCTTGCCGAACGTCGGGCCGACCGAGGTGCTGTTGAAGTCCTGGCCGTTGTTGACGATCCCGAACTTCTGCTGCAGCGCGCCGCGGACACGGGCCACGCCGGCCGGCTGCAGGAGCTTCGCCGAGATCTGGTAGCCGTTGGCGCCGAGGGTCTTGTCGCCGATGACCTTCTGTACGACCGGATCCTTGACGCCGGCCCCGGTCACCACGTCACGGACCTGCGACTCGCTGACCCGCTTGACGAGTCCGGTCTTGATCTGTGTGCCCGAGGTGAAGTCGATGCCGAGGTTCAGCCCCTTGCCGCCGATCGCGAGCGCGCCGATGAGCAGGATGACGCCCGACATTGAGAAGAAGTACTTCGAGGCGCCCATGAAGTCGAAGCGCCACGTCCGGTGCTTCTCGCTCACCCCGAGCGCGGATGGCCGGTGGATCGCCCGCGAGTCGCCCATCGTCATGAGGATCGCCTGAGTCGCCAACACCGCCGTGAACAGCGACACGATCGTGCCGATGCCGAGCGTGAAGGCGAAGCCCTTGACGTCCGCAGTCGCGAGCACGAACAGGATGAACGCGGTCATGATCGTGACGACGTTCGCGTCGATGATCGCGGTGACGCCCTTCTTGTAGCCGGTGATGATGCCCTGGCGGATCGAGCGCCCGGCCCGGACCTCCTCCTTGACACGTTCGAAGATGACGATGTTCGCGTCCGCCGCGACACCGATGGTGAGGATCAGCCCGGCGATGCCCGGCAGCGTCAGCGTGATCGGGATGAGCTTGATCAGCGCGTAGAAGTAGACGGCGTAGACGATCAGGCCGGCCGTCGCGATCACGCCGAGGACCCGGTAGAAGGCGATCAGGAAGACCATGACGACGAGCAGGCCGGCGAGACCGGCGATCAGGCCCTGGTGGAGCGCTTGCTTGCCGAGCGTCGCGGAGACCTGGGACTCGGAGATCAGCTTCAGGCTGATCGGCAGCGCGCCGAGGCGCAGCTGGGTGGCGAGGTCCTGTGCGGACTGAATCGTGAAGCCGCCGGTGATGTTGGCGCCACCGCCGCCCTGGATGCCGTCTGGGTACTGCTTGAAGTCGATCTGCGGGACCGAGATCAGCTTGTTGTCAAGGGCGACGGCGAAGTGCTGGTTGAGCTGCTGGCCGAGGCCGCTGACCCGATCACCGCGATGCGCGATCGCTGACGTGACGCCTGAGAATGCCTTGTCGCCCTTGGACGTGAGCGAGAACGTCACGTCCGGACTGCCGGTCTGGTCGGAGGACTGCTGCGGATCCTTGATGTCGTTGCCGAACAGCGACACGTGGTCCTTGAGCACATAGAACTGGGCCGACGGGTCGTTGAAGCTCTTCTGCTGCTTGGCGTTCGCGTCGGCGGCCTGGATGACGACGGTCCCCGGCGGGATGACGAGCTGCTCGCCCTCCGAGGCGCTGACCCCGGCGGGGAGGCCGGACTGGAGATCCTGGACGTTGTCGTCCGGACCGGCGAGCAGGCAGTGGACCCCTGGCGTCGGCGTCTTGCCCTGGGCCTTGGCGGCGGTGGCGCAGGCGGCGCTTCCGGGGGCGCCGAAGATGTAGTACTGCGAGCCTCGCCGGGCGTTGTCCGGGCTCACCTGGGCAGGCTGCTTGGAGGCGAGCTTGACCGCGTCGTACAGCGTCATGCCGCCGGCGCCGTCACCCGGGGAGGTCGTCCCGCCCTGGCTGATCGTCGACGCCGCCGCGTCCTGGAGCTGGAGCTGGCTGGCGACCGTCTTGCCGTTCGGCGTGAGCGCGTTCGCTTCCCAGTCGTAGAACTCGAGACGGGCCGTCGTGCCGACGATCTTCTCCGCCCGGGCGATGTCCTTGACGTCCGGGAGCCCGACCGAGATGTCGCCGCCGGCGGTCTGGATCTGCGGCTCGGAGACCCCGAGCTGGTCGACGCGCTCGCGCATGATGTCGACCGCGCGCTGGAGTGCATCCTGGGTGACGACCGGCGTTTGCGCGGTCGGCTTGCCCTGGTACACGAGCTCGACCCCGCCCTTCAGGTCGAGCCCGAGGACCGTCTTCTGCGTCGCGATCACGGCGGCCGAGGCAATCAGCAGCCCGAGCACGAGGAGCAGGATGAAGCCGTTTCGCTGGCGATCACTCATCGGGCGCGACTGATGCTAGTGGTTGTGCGCGTTGGTGTTCGACGGGGTGAGAACGAGCAGCACGCCACCCTCCTCATCGTCATACGCTGGAAAGATGTCGGCCACGGCCTTCGCGGGCAGGTCGAACTCCGCGTTGACCTCGACCGCCTTGTTCTGAACCCGGACCTCCCATTCGAGCGCGGTGCCGACGTGATCGACGCCGTCCTCGAAGCGGAGGCCGAGGACATCCCGGACCGGCCGGCCCATCGCCTGCTCGGTCTTGATGCCGGTGAGCTCGAAGGAGCCGCGGCCGCAGTCGACGATCCGCCCCTCCGCATCGCAGGCGAAGAACGCCGCGTTCGGAGCCGGGTAGTAGTCATCAAGCAGCTCGAACAGGTACGCGAAACCGCACTTCTGGCAGCCGCGCGCCTCGCGCCGGAAGCCGCTGTTGCGGTCGGCCCCCATCGACCGGGCGCCACAGTGGGGGCAGAGGAAGTAGTGCTCGCGTGCCATCGACGTGCCCAGGATAGCCCGAGGCGCGGCCTGGACCGGGGGTCGCAATGAAGAGCTAGAGAAGAGTTAACGGTGCGGGCGGCTCGAGCCCCAGGTGCTCGAAGGCGCGCTTCGTCGCCGCCCGGCCGCGCGGCGTCCGCTCGATCAGGCCACGCTGGAGCAGGTACGGCTCGTAGACGTCCTCGATCGTGTCCTGCTCCTCGCCCACCGACACGGCGAGTGTCGAGAGGCCGACCGGACCGCCGGAGAACTTCTCGCAGACCGCTCGGAGGATCTCCCGGTCGAGGCGGTCCAGCCCCTCGTGATCGACTTCGAGCAGATCGAGCGCCGCCTCGGCGACCTCGGCGGTGACGATCCCGTTGTGGCGGACCTCCGCGTAGTCGCGCACACGCTTGAGCAACCGGTTGGCGACGCGCGGCGTTCCGCGGCTGCGGCGGGCGATCGCGACGGCGCCGTCCTCCTCGATCGACACGTCGAGCAGCCTCGCCGAGCGCCGAACGATCCGCCCCAGGTCCTCCGGGGCGTAGTGCTCGAGCCGGTGCTGGATCCCGAAGCGGTCCCGGAGCGGTGTCGTCAGCAGGCCGGCACGCGTCGTGGCGCCGACCAGCGTGAACGGCGGCAGATCGAGCGTCACGACCCGTGCCCCCGCGCCCTGCCCGACGGTGATCGGCAGCGCGCGGTCTTCCATCGCCGGGTAAAAGGTCTCCTCCAGGGCCCGGGGGAGCCGGTGGATCTCATCGACGAAGAACACCGAGCGAGGGTCGAGCGCGGTCAGAAACGCGGCGACGTCGCCCTTGCGCTCGAGCGCCGGCCCGGCGGTCTGGATGAACGGGACGTCGAGTTCGGCGGCGACGATCTGGGCGAGCGAGGTCTTGCCGAGCCCGGGTGGGCCGGCGAGCAGGACGTGGTCAAGCGCCTCGCCGCGGGAGGCGGCGGCGGCGATCGAGACCGCGAGCTGGTCCTTCAGCCCCTCCTGACCGATGAAGTCCTCAAGCCGCCGGGGGCGCAGGCTGCGGTCGAGATCGTCCTCGGGCAGCTCCTCGGGGGCCTGGACCCGGGCCGGGGCGCCGCTCATCGCCTCGCCGCCGCCTTCAGCGCGTCGGCGATGAGTTCCTCCGGCCGCTCGCCGGTCGCGCCGTCAAGCAGCGCGTCGGTCTCCTCGACGCTGTAGCCGAGCCCGATCAGCCCCTCGCGGGCGATCGAGCGGGGATCCTCGGCGCGGGTGATCGAGATGGCGCTGTCCGGCAGCGTCGCCCCGACCTTCTCACGCAGCTCGACGATGATCCGCTCGGCGGTTCGCTTGCCGATCCCCGGCACGGCCTGAAACCGCGCGCTGTCGCCCGCCGCCAGCGCGGCGAGCAACTCCCGCGGTGGTCCCCCGGAGAGCACGGCGAGCGCGACCTTCGGCCCGACGGACTGCACGCCGAGCAGCATCAGGAACAGTTCGCGCTCCTCCTCGCTCGCGAAGCCGTACAGCTGGAGGGCGTCGTCACGGACGACGAGGTGGGCGTGAAGCGCCGTCGTCTCGCCGACCGGCGGCACCCGCCGCAGCGTGTTCGCCGACACGCTGAGCCGGTAGCCGACGCCACCGCAGTCGACGACGACGTGGTCCGAGCGACGCACCGCAACGGTTCCGGAGACGAGCGCGATCATGCTCGGGCGACCGCCTGCGCGAGCGGCGCGCGGTTGACGTCGCAGATCGCCACGGCGAGCGCGTCGGCGGCGTGGTCGGGCGTGGGCGGCGTCTGGAGGCCGAGCAGCCGCGCCACCATCCGCGCAACCTGACCTTTGTCGGCGCGCCCCGAGCCGCACACCGCGCCCTTGACCTGCTGGGGCGTGTAGGAGCGAGACGGCACACCGCGCTGGCCAGCGGCGAGCAGAATGACGCCGCGGGCCTGGCCGACCGCGAACGCCGTCCGCACGTTGGCGCCGAAGTACAGCTCCTCGATCGCGAGCGCGTCGGCGGCGTGCTCGTCGAGGAGGTCATCGACGGCGGCGTGAATATCGGCGAGCCGCCGCTCGAGCGGAATGCCCGGACGCGTCGCGATCACCCCGTGCGCGCGCGGTCGCAGACGAGAGCCGAGGCTCTCGACGACGCCGTATCCGGTACTCGCGGTGCCGGGATCGATCCCGAGGACGATCATGGTTCGACATTCTGCGTCGGCGCTCGGACGCCTCCCCTGGCTTCTGCGACGCTCCCGCCGCGGCCACAAGTGGACGGGCCACTAGATTGAACGTTCCCATGACGGACGATGCGGCCCCGGCCCACATCTACGCCCGTGAGCAGGGCGTCTCCGGCCCGCTGTACGTGTTCGTCCGCGCGCTGGCGACCGTCGTGCTCCGGGGCTGGTTCCGGTTCCGGGTGTCCGGACGCGAGCACATCCCGGCGGAGGGCCCGGCGATCATCGCGCCGAACCACAAGAACTTCCTCGATCCGTTCTTCGTCGGTCTCGCGACACGGCGCCGTGTCCAGTACATGGCGAAGGTCGAGCTGCTCGAGGGCTTCGGCGGCGGAGTGCTCATGCGCCTCGGCGCATTTCCCGTCCGGCGTGGCGAGGCCGACACCGACGCGCTCGACACGGCGCGCGCGATCCTGGCCGGCGGGGGCGTCGTCGTGCTGTTCCCGGAGGGGACGCGCGTCGAGGAGGCCGACGCGCTCGGGTCACCCCGCCACGGCGCCGGCCGGCTGGCCTTCGAGACCAGCGCGCCGATCATCCCGGCGGCGATCACCGGCACGTCACACCTGTGGCGCGGCGCCCTGCCCAAGCTCAGGCGCGTCCAGGTGGCGTTCCTCCCCCCGGTGATCCCGCCGGACGAGCCCGATCCCGAAGCGCTCAGCGACCTGATCGATGGTCAGGTGTGGCCGGCCGTGCAGGAGGAGTACGGCCGGCTGCGGGCGGCACCGGGGTTGATCATCGCGGGACTCACCGCGCTCGGCATCACCGGCGGGATCGTCGCGCGGCGCCGGGCGAAGGCCAACACCCGCCTGCTGGCGAAGATCGAGCCGCGGAAGCTGCGACGGAAGTGAGCTCCGTCAGTCGCTCGGGGGCGACTTGATCCCGAGCACGCTGAGGAAGAAGCTCGAGAGGATGATCTGGACGCCGAGCATCAATGCCACGGCGGCGGGAATCGCGATCCGCAGCGCCGACGGATAGTCGAGGTGCTTGAACGACGAGTCACCCCAGCGGACGAGTGCGATCACCGACAGGATGACGGCGGCGACGAGCAGCAGGACCCCGACGAGGATGCCGGCCTCGAGCGAGAAGATCCGGCGGGCCTTCTTGACGAACTCGCTGTCCGGGAGGAACCCCTCCGAAGCCGCGTACACCCGTGCGAGCACGGCGAACACGACCGCCTGGAAGCCGACGACGATCATCGCCCCCGAGTAGAGCAACGTGTGCACGTCGAGCCGGGCGCCGAATACGTGGGCGGGCCCGGGCAGGACGATCCCGCCGAGGACGAGGCCGAGCAGGATGAGCGTCAGCCCCGGGTAGAAGAACAGCCACTTCGGGCTGTAGAGGAGGAAGAAGCGAAGCGTCCGCCAGCCGTCGCGCCACGTGCGCAGGTGGGGCGGGCGGCTGCGGAGGTCCGGCGAGAGGGTCGTCGGAACCTCGGTGACGTTGAGCTTGTAGAGCGCCGCCTTGGCGACCATCTCGACGCCGAGCTCCATGCCCGGGCTCTGCAGGCCGAGGGTCGGAAGGGCGTCGCGGCGGAAGGCGCGCAGGCCGCAGTAGAAGTCGCCAACGGGCGCACGGAAGAACAGTCGCCCGAGCCAGCTCAGGCCGGGGTTGCCGAAATACTGGTGCAGCGGCGGCATCGCGCCCGGTGCGATCCCCCCGGCGAAGCGGTTGCCCATGACGAGATCGGCGCCGCCGTCGAGCTTCTCCAGGAACCGGCCGAGATGCCGGAAATCGTAGGAGCCATCGGCATCGCCCATGAGGATGTACTTGCCGCGCGCCGCCGCGAAGCCCCCCTGGAGCGCGCTCCCGTAGCCCTTGTTCGTGACGTGCACGACGCGCGCCCCCATCGACTCGGCGAGTTCGATCGAGCCGTCGGTCGAGCCGTTGTCGGCGATCAGGATCTCGCCCTTGACGCCGGTCGTCTCGATCGCCGTCTTCGCCATCTCGATGCACGGCGCGAGCGACTCGGCCTCGTTGAGGCACGGCATCACGATCGTGACGTCGTAGACGTCCCGATCCGAATCTGTGTCGACTCTGCGGGGTTGTGTCGCAGAGACCATGTCTGGCGCGGAGGTGCTCATCTTCTGGGCAGCATGATGGCTCGCGAAACGGCCGGCCGGCGGGGCTGAGGTTACCAACGAGGCCTGACCCGTCGTCCACAAGGTCAGCGAGAAAGTGTGACTGTACTGTGTCGCGGGGATGATTGGCTCCGAGCAGGCCGTACGGCCGGGCGAGAGCGGCGCGTCGACGGCCTCGCCGGCGCCCCCGCCGCCCGAATCCCGTCGGCTCAACGACACCTCAATTCCCTACCTGATCGCCGGCGCGTTCGTGCTCGCGCTCATCAGCGTGCTCGTGATCGACTGGGTCCCGAGCTCGGACCCGTGGGCATGGCTTGACTGGGGCCAGGAGATCACCTCCTCACACATTTCGCTGTCGCTGTCGGGTGGACCATCGTGGAAGCCGTTCCCCGTCGTGTTCACCACGATCTTTGGCTTCTTCGGGCACGCCCAGCCGGACTTGTGGCTCCTCGTCACCCGGACCGCCGGGTTGCTCGCCATCGCCGGGATGTTCCGCCTCGGCCGCCGCTTCGGCGGGATCCTCGCCGGGATCGTCGCCGTCATCGCCCTGTGCTTCGTGCAGGACGCCCTCTTCTACTTCGCGCGCGGCGCCTCGGAGCCGGTCGTCGCGGCGCTGACGGTGTGGGCGATCGACCGCCATCTCGCCGGATCCAAGCGGGTCGCATACGTGCTCGTGTTCCTGGCCACGATGAACCGCCCGGAGTTCAGCGCGTTCCTCGGTCTCTACGCGATCTACCTGTGGCTGACCGAGCCCAGCTCACGGGCGCTCGTCGCCGCCGGGATCGTGCTCGTCCCGATCGCCTGGCTGCTCCCGCCGTACGTCATCAGCGGCAACGCGTTCCAGGCCGGGAGCGCGGCGCTCGGCGGCACCGGCAGCCCGGGGGGCGCGATTCCGGAGCTCCGCAGCTCGGCGGGCCTGATGAGCGTGCCGACGCTCGTCCTGGCGGCCGTGGGACTCGCGTTTGCGTATGCCCGGCGTGAGATGGTCCTGCTGTGGCTCGCGGGCGCCGCCGTGCTGTGGGCGCTGATGGTCGCCGTCATGACCCAGGTCGCGTACGGGCTCCCTCGCTACCTGCTGCCGGCCGGGATGGTCGCGTGCGTGCTCGCCGGCGTCGGCGTCGCGCGGATCGCCGAGTTCGTCTCCGATCGCGTCAAGGGCCCGCGCGTCGGTGGGGTGCGGTGGAGCTACATCGGTGCCGCCGTCATCGTGTGCGCGCTGACGCTGCCCTGGTCGGTCAACCGCGTCGACAAGCTCGCACTCCAGGGCGGCCAGGCGAATCAGGCCGCGTACTACCAGCACCGGCTGTTCACCGCCGTCGATCGCATCGGCGGGCGGCTCGCGGTGGTGCCCTGCCGGGCGAGCCAGGTCGCCGTCAACCATTCGCTGGCGAGCGTTCTGGCCTGGAAGCTGCAGGTGCCCGAGCGTCGCGTCCACCCGAGCATGCGCGGCACCGGCTACGTGTTCTCGGCGCCGCGCAACCACAACACCGGGACGGTGCCGCCGATCGCCCACCACCGGGCGGTGCGGACCGTGCTGTCGCTCCCGCCGTGGACGGTGCTCCTCGTGCGCTACCCCGGCGTCAGCGGGCCGATCCGGTGTCCGGCGGGGCTGCGAACTCCGGCGTAGGAGGCGGCTGGTGAGGGTGCGCGGCGGGCGGCACGATCTCCCACGCCCGTGCGTTCGGCGCCTCGCGTGGGAGATCAAGCCGCTCCAAGCGGGACGAATTCCCTCGATCCCCCGCGGCCCGCGACGCGTGGGAGATCGTGCCGGTCGAAGCGCGACGAGTCCGCTCAGGCGCCACCGACGCAGCCGGCCACCGCGGCGCCCGGCGAGGTGATCCGGTAGACGCGCCAGACGCCGGCGGCGCCGATCCGCCGCGAGACGTGGCCGCCCGGGATCCGGATCGGGGCCGCGGCGCCGTCGATCGTGACGACGTGAGGGCCGACGAAGTCGACGCCGGGTGAGCGCAGGACGGTCTTCACCCGGGCAAGACGCACGTGGAGCATCCACGCCAGCGCCGTCTGCATCGTGTGGTTGACGGCGGCGACGGAGCTCGCGCAAGGCATCACCCGCTCCCGCCCTCCGACGACGCCGACCGCGTCCGAGAGCGAGTTCGTGAACCGCACCGCTGTATCAGCCTCCCGCTTTTCCTTCCAGGCGTGGCTGACGCGCCCGACCGCGAACGGAATCGACACCGCGATGAGCCCGCCGACGACGGCCCAGCGCAGCGACGATCCGTCGGGCGCGAGCGAGGCGAGGCGCACGACCCCGACGCCGGCGAGCACGCACGCCACCGCCGCCGCCGGGTACATGAAGCGACCGAGGCCCGGATACGCGGCGACCGTCATCGCCACCACGAGCGCCACCCAGGCCGCAGCCCCCCCGAACAGCGACAGCGTCACGCGGCTGTTCGCGCGGTCACGATCGCGCCACGCGAGGACCGCAGCCACGCAGGCGAATACCAGCACCGGCAGCATCACCAGGTGCGCGCCGCGGCTCAGCACCTCGACGAACGGCGTGTTGCCAAGGTGGCCGTTGTAGTGCGCCGCCTGGGTGCTCGCGGCGAACGGGTGGCCGGTCGAGATCCACGGCGGCCCGAACCACAGCACGGGAATGAGCACCAGCCCAACGCCGACCAAGGCCACGCCCGGAGCGGGAGCGTGCCCACCCGCCGGAGCCCCGAGACCGCCACAGCCACAGCACGTAGAGCCCCAGGAACGGCCACGCCTCGGGCCGGATCAGCGACATGGCCACCCCGAGCGCGAACGCCAGCCGCTGCCGGCCGGACAGATGCGCCTCGATTGCCCACAGAAGGCAGGCGACGAGCATCGGCTCCGAGGCGCCGCGGAACAGGTAGTGGACCCAGTCCTGGATGATCGCCGGCGAGCCCATCGACTCGTGCGAGAGCAGCAGCGCGATCGCGGCGAGCACGCCGGCGGCCGCCGCCAAGCCGCGCCCGATGTCGCTGGCCAGCCGCGCTCCCAACCGGAAGGCGCCGAGCAGCGCGAGCAGACCCCCCGCGCGAGCCGCAAACAGCCACAGCTTCGGAGCCGCTCCGCCGAACAGCCCGAACACGGTCGTGAACACGACCGGCAGCGGCTTCCAGGACGGTCCGCCATTGGTGGCGAACGTGAACGCGCCGGAGGCGATCTCCCGGCCCCACACGATCCACGCCCACGGGTCGTAGCTCGGGGTCGAGGGGAGGACGAGGACGGACGCCAACGCCAGCGCGACACAGGCCCCGATCGCCCAGGCGATCGGCGAGACGCGCTCTCGTGCGACTACGCGCTCGTGAACCGACACTGGATGAGCGTTTTCAGGACCCGGAATCCATCCGCGGCGGTCAGCTTCTTGCCCTCGTCGCTGGTCCGCGCGTGGTAGTGCACCGGGACCTCGAAGATGCGTTCGCCGCGCTGGATCAGCCGGGCGGTGATCTCCGGCTCGATCGCGAAGCCCGTGGCCTGCAACGGGAGCGCCCGGAAGACGTCGGTCCGGATCATCTTGTGGCAGGTCATGATGTCCCGCATGTAGACGTTGAAGAGGATGTTGCAGGCGAGCGTCACGCCCTTGTTGCCGAGCACGAACAGGAACGAGTGGCTCGAGTAGCCGTCGAACGCCCGCACGCCGAAGCACGCGTTCGTACGCCCCTCGAGCAGCGGGGGCAGTAGCAGGGCGAGGTCGGCGGGCTCATACTCGAGGTCGGCGTCGAAGATCGTGGCGAACTCGCCCCGGGCCTCACGTAGCGCCGTCTGCACCGCCGAGCCCTTCCCCTGGTTCGATCGGGTGCTCGAACAGCCGGACGCGCTCGCCCCAATCCCGCGAACGGAGGATCTCCGCGGTGCCGTCGGTCGAACCGTCGTCGACGATGATCAGTTCGAACTCGGTCGGTAGCGTCGTGTCGAGGACGTCGGCGATCGCTCGCTCGACACGCTCCCGCTCGTTGTACACGGGCATCAGGATCGAGAGCATGAGCGAGGAGCGTCGAACAAAATGGCGGGCGGTCATTTTGTGAGGCGCTCCGCAGGGAGCGGCGATGCTAGCGAAGCGCGCCGCGGTGCGAGAGGATGCCGATCGTGGATTACGAGGCAGCGGGACTCCTGGACGGGCTTGACGGCGAACGCCGGGCGGCGCGCGAGCGACTGCTCGAGCGCCTGATGAGCGAAGGGTTCTCGGAGAACGAGCTGCGCGCGGCGGCGAGCGAGAATCGGCTCCCGCTCCTGCCCGTCGAGAGAGTGCTCGGTGCCAGGTACACGGCGTCGGAGATCGAGGAGCGCACCGGGGTCCCGGCCGGGGTGATGGTGCGGGTGCGCCAGCTGCTCGGGCTACCCAAGCCAGACGCCGGAGGACCGGGTGTTCGGCGATGACGAGATCGAGACCGCTCGCTCGATCAAGCTGTTTCTCGACAGCGGCTTCACCGAGGAGGAGGTCGCGCAGATCACCCGGGTGCTCGGCGAGGGGATGTCACGGCTGGCCGCCACGACGACGGCGGCGTTCGTGCGGACGTTCCTCGAGGCCGGAGACGACGAGGATGCGGTCGCGCAGCGGTTCGCGAGCATGACGGAGCGACTCGTCCCCGCGGTCAAGCCGATCCTCATCGGCGCGTTCAACCAGCATCTCAGGGACAGCGTCCGCCGGGGCTTCCTCGGCGATGCCGAACTCGAGGCCGGTCAGGTGCCGGAGTCGATCGAGATCAGCGTCTGCTTCGCCGATCTCGTCGGGTTCACCCGGCTGGGTGGCGAGGTCGAGGTCGAGGAGCTCGGAAGCGTCGCGGGCGGTCTCGCCGCGATCGCCAACGAGGTCGTCGAACCGCCGGTGCGACTGATCAAGACGATCGGCGACGCAGCGATGTTCGTCAGTCCCGAGCCCGCTCCGCTCGTCGCCGTCGCCCTGTCGTTCGTCGAGGCCGTGCAGGCGGCGGACCTGCCGGCGCTGCGAGCCGGCATTGCGTGCGGGCCGGCCCTGTTGCGCGCCGGGGACTTCTACGGGCACTCCGTCAACCTGGCAAGCCGGGTGACGGGGGTCGCTCGGCCGGGCAGTGTGCTGTGCACCCAGGAGATCCACGACGCCGCCGGGCAGTTCGACTGGTCCTTCGCGGGCAAGCAGCGGCTCAAGGGCATCGCCGAGCGCGTGCCCCTCTACCGCGCTCACCGGCCCACGACGCCGGCACAGGAGAGCAGGCGGGAGAGCGCCGACGAGAACCCGGGCAAGGTTCGCCGCGCCACCTCCAAACGCGCCCGCAAACGCGAGCGCAGCTGAGCCCACGGTCTGCGGCTCTCTACGTACTCCGTCCGGGTACGTAGCGCGGTTGCGCGGACGCCCGCGCGCGTCACACCATCGGGCATGCCCGACACACACGCACCCCCGCTTCCCGCTCCTGCTCCCTCGCTGTGGCTGACGGAGTACGGCGCCTACGACCCGTCCCCGCCGCTGTGTCGGGAACTGAGCGTCGACGTCGCCGTGATCGGCGGCGGCCTCACCGGGATGGCCACGGCGCTGGCGCTGAAAGGACGCGACCCGTCGCTGACGGTGGCCCTGCTCGAGGCGCAGACCGTCGGCTACGGAGCGAGCGGGCGCAACGGCTCGTTCGCGATGACGGTCGTCGGGCTCGGTTTCGGGACGACCGCGATGCTCCGCGGCCGGGAGTTCCTGCGCCGTGCGCACACGTACATGGAGCGGTGCGTCGATGAACTCGAGCGGTTCATCGACGCGACCGGCGTGCAGTGCGAGAAGACGCGCCCCGGCTTCCTGCGCGTCGCGACGACGCCGAGCTACGTCAAGCGGCTCCAGAAGCAGGTCGAGCTGATGTCATCGCTCGGGTTCGACGGGATCTCCTGGATCGACGCCGAGCGCACCCGAGCGCGGGTCAACTCTGATCGCTACCTCGGGGCGATGTGGGAGCCGCGGCTCGTGCTCATCAATCCCGCCCGACTCGTCCGGGAGGAAAAGCGCCTCGCGGTCGCGCAGGGGGTCGAGGTGTTCGAGCACTCCCCGGTGCTCGCGCTCGCGAACAACGACGGGGTCCACCGGCTGCTCACGCCGGCAGGCTCGATCAGCGCGCTGAAGGTCGTGTTCGCGACGAACGCCTATTCGCACCTGTTCGCGCCGCTCGCGCGCAAGCAGGTCCCGGCGTTCACGTACATGATCGCGACGGCGCCGCTCACCGACGCGCAGCTCGCACCGATCGGATGGCGCGGCGGCGAGGGGATCGAGGACGCCCGCAACCTCATCCACTACTACCGGCTGACCCCGGACCGGCGGATCGTGCTCGGAGGTGGCCCGGTCGGCCTGACGGCGAACGGCTCGCTCGACGCCGACCGCGACGAGGAGGCGTTCAGGCACCTCGAAGCGCACCTGAGGTGGCTGTGGCCGCATCTCGCCGACGTCGAGATCACGCACCGCTGGGGCGGCCCGTTCTCGGTCACGCTCGACCTCACGCCGGCGCTCGGGTACATCGGCGCGGACCGGACGGCCGTGTACGCGCTCGGCTGCATCGGGCACGGGGTGTCGATGAGCTATCTCAACGGTCAAGTGCTCGCAGAGCTGCTGCTCGGACCAGCCAACGGCCGCGGCCTCGCGGACGACTGCCCATTCGTGAACCGCAAGGTGATCACGTGGCCGCGCGAGCCGATCGCGAGCGTCGCCGAGCACACGATCCGCGGCTATCTGCGCGCCGAAGACGCGTTTTACGAGGACGTCCTGGCGAGGATTAAGCTTGGGTGAAGCGGGCGCGCGGGCGGTTACGCTCCCTCGCATGTCACAACTCTTCGCGCAGCATGGACGGCTGCGGGGTTTCCGGAGCACGCTGCTCCTGCTGGCGGCTTTCGTCGCCGCAGGTGTGCCCGCCGGTGCGCTCGGCGCGCAGAAGCACGCGCTGAAGGCCCCCTCCGGCCTCGCCTTCTACACCCCACCGGCCCGGCTCATCGCCGGCACCCCGGGCACTGTCATCTGGTCGCGTCGGATCGCGACGCCGAAGGATCTCCGGGCTGCCGCACGGGCGACGCTCGTGCTCTACCGCTCCGTTCTCCCCGACGGCAGGGCCACGGCCGTCTCCGGCGTCGTCTTCACGCCGCGGGGCCGCGCGCCGAAGCACGGCTGGAAGCTGATCAGCTGGGCGCACGGCACGACCGGAATCGCCGATGTCTGCGCCCCGTCGCGCGATGTCGCCACCTCGTACGTCTATCCCCAGTTCAACGGCTGGTTGAAGGCCGGCTACGCAATCGCTCAGACCGACTACCAGGGCCTCGGCACGCCGGGCACGCACCTGTACCTGGTCGGTCACGCCGAGGGCGTGTCGGTCGTCGACGCGGCGCTCGCCGCCCGCCACCTGTACCCGACGATCGGCCGGCGCTACGTGATCGCCGGGCACTCGCAGGGCGGCCAGTCGGCGCTCTTCGCGGCCGCTGAGTCGGCGCATGACGCACCCGGGCTGAAGCTGCTCGGCGTCGCCGCGTTCGCTCCGGCGTCGCACCTGACGGCGCAGTTCAAGGCGGCCGCCGTGCTGACGAAGCCGGGCGGCGGCCTGAGTGCGCTCGGCGGGTTGATCCTGACCGGCGCGGCGGCCGTGTCGAAGGCCGTCAACCTGCACGCGCTGCTCACGCCGGCGGCAATCGCGCTGCTCCCGGCGGTTGAGCACGAGTGCACGGCCGCGCTGTCGGCCGCGAATTCGTGGGGCGGCCTGGCGCCGGCCCAGATCGCGCGCCCGGGCGCCGATATGACGGCGCTCTACCGGGTGCTCGACGCGGAGAATCCGGCGCTGAAGATCAGCGCGCCGGTGGCGATCCTCCAGGGGTCGGACGATCAGCTCGTCTTCCCGGCGTTCACCAACCAGCTCCGCGGCGAGCTGGTGAACAAGGGCGACCACGTGGAGTACGACGTCGTGCAGGGCGCCGTGCACGGGAATGTCGTCGCACTCGGCGACGCGACGTTCACGTCGTGGCTCACCAAGCGATTCGGGTAGCTGCAGCGGGACTCGACGGGCCTGAGTGGGCGACGGCACCACTCAGGCCCAACGATCCTGAGATCAGGAGACGGCGACCAGATCGACGACGAACACGAGCGCTGAGTTCGGCGGAATCGTCGGCGGGCTGCCGGTCTTCCCGTAGGCAAGATCGGACGGGATGATGAGCTCGCGGCGACCGCCCACCTTCATCCCGGCAACGCCCTGGTCCCAGCCCTTGATCACGGCTCCCTGGCCGAGCGCGAACGGGAATGTCTGCTTGCGCTTCCAAGAGGAGTCGAACTCCTTGCCGCCCTTGTAGAGCACGCCGACGTAGTTGACCGTCACCTGCTTGCCGGCGGTGGCGGTGGCACCGGTGCCCTTGATCAGGTCCTTGATCACGAGCTTTGTCGGGGCAGGACCGCTCGGGACCGTGACCGCCGGTTTCTTCGAGAGCGGCCCGGACGTCGGCGTGGCGGCCGTCGCCGTGCTCGAGGTGGACGTCGTCGAAATGGTCGTCGTCACGGGGGCGGCGGTCGCGCCGCCCGAGGGGGCCGGCTGAACGCCGGGCGCCTTGGAACTGCCGCACGCGGCGAGCCCACCGGCGGCCGCGAGCGCAAGGAGTGAGGTACTGATCGTCTTCGAAGTCATGAAGCGCAGCAGCGTAGCGAGCCGGGCGAAGAGCCGGTTAAGAGGCTGCCCCAAGAACCCCCCACGGGGTCCTGAGACGACCTCTAAAGGAGTGTTCAGCCGGCGATCCGCTCGAGCACGTCGGCGTCGACGTCGAAGTTGGCGTGGACGGCACCGACGTCGTCGGACTCCTCGAGCGCGTCGATGAGCTTGAGCAGCTTGGCCGCGTCGGCCTCCTCGACCGGCACCCGGACCCGGGGACGCTGGGCAAGATCCGCCGATTCGATCTCGACGCCGGCATCGGTGAGGGCCCCGCGCACCGTGCCGAGATCGCTCGGCTCGGTGATGACCTCGAGCACATCCTCGTCCTGGGCGATATCGAGCGCACCGGCATCGATCGCCGGCATGAGATCGTCCTCGTCATAACGGGACGCGTCGACGACGATCACGCCCTGCTTGTCGAACAGGTATGACACCGACCCGGGCTCACCGAGGTTGCCGCCGTGCTTGCCGAGCAGATGACGGACATCGGCGCCGGTGCGGTTGCGGTTGTCGGTGAGCGCCTCGATCAGCAGTGCCACGCCGCCCGGGCCGTAGCCCTCGTAGAGCACGGTCTCGAAGGCGTCGGCGTCCACGCCCTCGCCCGTGCCCTTCGCGATCGCCCGCTCGATGTTGTCCTTCGGCATCGAGGCATCGCGGGCCTTCTGAATCGCGAGCGCGAGCCCCGGGTTGCCGTCCGGGTCTCCACCACCCTCACGGGCGGCGACGGTGATCGCCCGGGCCAGCTTCGTGAAGTGCTGACCGCGGCGGGCGTCGACGATGGCCTTCTTGTGCTTGATCGAGTGCCATTTCGAGTGACCAGACATACCGAGAGTCGAGTTTAGTAGCGGGGGCATGGCCGGGACGGGTAGCCTGCTCGCCATGAAACGTGCTTGCCTCCTCGCGGTCCCAGCGATCGTGATCCTTCTCGCGGGCTGCGGCTCGTCAAGTTCGAGCAGTTCCACTGGTGCCTCGGCCACCAGTTCCGCGACCTCGAGCAGCTCGACCTCCGCGTCCGCCTCGGGCGCAGGCGCCGGCAGCACCGTCAAAGTGACGATGAAGAACCTCGCGTTCGACCCGAGCAGCGTCACCGCCAAGGTCGGAGAGACGGTGCAGTGGGTCAACGATGATCAGCCGCCGCACAACGTCACCTATGTCAGCGGCCCGAAGTTCACCTCGTCAGGGACGCTCAACACCGGGGACAAGTTCAAGGTCAAGCTGACCTCGCCGGGCACGATCCACTATGTGTGCACGATCCACCCGTTCATGAAGGCCACGATCGTGGTGTCGAAGTGACGACGGGGCCGGCCAACCCGGCGATCTTCAAGGCCTACGACATTCGCGGCATCTATGGCGATGACATCGACGCCGACGTCGCCCGGGACATTGGCCGCGCGTTCGCTCGCGTGATCGCCGATCTCGAGGGCAAGGCGACGAGCGAGCTGCGACTTGGTCTCGGCCACGACATGCGCCTCACCGCACCGGAGCTGGCCGCCGCGTATCGCGACGGCATGACGAGCGAGGGCGCGACCGTGTTCGACGCCGGGCTCGTCGGAACCGAGATGCTGTATTACCTCGTCGGTTCGCGTGAGCTCGACGGCGGGCTGATGTGCACCGCATCGCACAACCCCAAGGCGTACACCGGGGCGAAGCTCGTCAAGCGCGGCGCGATCGCGCTCTCCGGGGACGCGGGGATCGGCGATGTCCGCAAACGGATCGAGAATGGGCTCGGCGACGCGCCGGGCGGCGGTTCGGTCGAGGAGGTCGAGATCGGCGACGAGTTCCGCGAGGCAGCGCTGGCGATGATCGACGCCGATGCGGTCAAGCCGCTCAAGGTCGTCGTCGACGGCGGCAATGGGATGGCGGGCCCGATGGTCGGGCCGCTGCTCGAGCGGCTCGGACTCGACCTCGTCAAGGCGTACTGGAAGCCGGATGGCAACTTCCCCGATCACGAGCCGAACCCGATGCTGCCGGAGAACCGCGAATTCATCATGCGCGAGGTCGTCGAGAAGGGCGCCGATCTCGGGATCGCCTGGGACGGGGACGCCGACCGCTGCTTCTTCATCGACGAGACGGGCGCGTTCGTCGACGGCGACTTTCTGACCGCGCTGCTCGCCGACTCGATGCTCCGGAAGCAGCCGAAGGCGACGATCCTCTACGACGTCCGGGCGAGCCGGGCGGTCGCCGACACGGTCGAGCAGGCCGGCGGCCGGGCACTCATGAACCGCGTCGGGCACGCGTTCTTCAAGACTCGGATGCGGGATGAGAACGCCGCATTCGGCGGCGAGGTCTCAGGTCACTACTACTTCCGCGACTTCTACTGCGCGGACTCGGGCACGATCCCGGCCCTGCTCATCCTCGAGCTGCTCTCGAGCGAGGACAAGAAGATGTCCGAGCTGCTCGAGCCATATCGCAGCCGCTACTTCATCTCGGGCGAGATCAACACGGAGGTCTCCGACCAGGAGGCAAAGCTCGAGGAACTGGCGGACAAGTACAAGGACGGACACCAGTACCACCTCGACGGGCTGTCGGTTGAGTACGACGACTGGCACTTCAACGTCCGTCCGTCCAACACCGAGCCGCTGCTGCGGCTGTGCCTCGAATCGCTCGCCTCCCACGAGGACATGGAGCGCCGACGGGACGAGGTGCTCGGCGTGATCCGGTCGTGAGCGCGCGTGGACCGCAGGCGGAGGAGGTGGGGGCCGCCGAGCTGCTGGCGCTCGCTGAGCGCGCCGGGATCCACCGGCTCGCCGTGCCGACGCCATTTCTCGTCGGCCGGGTCAACTGCTATCTGATCGAGGACGAGCCGCTCACCCTGATCGACACCGGACCCAACTCCGGCAAGTCGCTGGACGAGCTCGAGCGGGCGCTCGCCCAGCTCGGTCACGCGATCGAGGACCTCGGGCTGATCGTCCTCACCCACCAGCACATGGATCACGTCGGCCTGCTCGAGATCCTCGCCCGCCGCTCCGGCGCGGAGCTGGCGGCGTTCCATCTGCTCGGGCCCTATCTCGAGAACTTCAGCGCCAGCGCGACGGCCGACGATGAATTCTCGCAGCGGATCATGCAGCGGTACGGGGTCCCGTCTGACCTCACAACGGTGCTGGGGTCGGTCGGCGCCGCGTTTCGTGCCTTCGGCTCAAGCGGCCACATCGACCGTGGGCTGCACGATGGCGACACGCTCACTCTGCGTGACCGGACGCTGCACATCTTTCACCGTCCCGGCCACAGCCCCTCGGACACGATCTTCTGGGACGAGGGGCGCAAGATCCTGCTCGCCGGCGATCACCTGCTCGCCCACATCTCCTCGAACCCGCTCGTCTCCCGGCCGCTCGCCGGAAGCGATCCGGTGTCCATCGACGAGCGGCCCCGAGCGCTCGTCGACTACCTCAGCTCGATGCGCGCGACGCGCGAACTCCCCGCTGAACTCGTGCTCTCAGGCCACGGCGATCCGATTCGTGATCACGGGAGCCTGATCGACGAGCGCTTCCGGATGCACGAGCGGCGCGCGCGCAAGATGCTCCGGATGCTCGAGGACGGGCCGCTCAGCGGCTACGAGGTGGCGTTGCGGATGTGGGGCAACGTCGCGGTCACGCAGGCGTATCTGACGTTGTCCGAGGTGCTCGGCCACATGGATCTGCTGATCGGCGAGGGACACGTCGAGGAGCAAACCGCCGGAGCAATCGTGCGCTTTGGGGCAGTCTGAGCAGCATCAGTACTATGCCGTACCCCACCTCGGGGAGCGCACCGATGTACCGCTGCTATTCCTTCGGGATAACTGACTGATGGCGACGCGCCCGGATGTCCCTGGCGGGGGTGGCGCGGGCGCAGTGCCAGACGACCACGCGCCGGCGGCGCCGATCCCCGCCGAGAACTACCCGCACCTGCTCGATCGGGTGCCCGCGGTGATCTATATCGCCGACGCCGGAGAGATCGGCCGCTGGCACTTCGTCAGCCCGCAGATCGAGGCGATCCTCGGGTACACACCGGAGGAATGGTGTGCCGACCCCACGCTGTGGGCGCAGCGGCTGCATCCGGACGACCGCACGCACGTGCTCGTCCATGAGGCGGCCCCAGCCGAGGACCCGAAGGCCGTCGCCGATGAGTACCGACTGCTCCACCGCGACGGCCATCCCGTCTGGATTCGCGATGACGCGATCTTCGTCCGCGATGCTGACGGCACGAAGCGCTGGCATGGCGTGCTGTCGGATATCTCCGAACGCAAGCAGGCCGAGGCGGAACTCGAGCGACGCGCAGCGCAGCAGTCCGCCGTGGCCCGGCTTGGCGAACATGCGCTCGAAGGCGCAACGACCGCCGAGCTGATGCACGAGGCGGTGTCGGCCGCCGCCGAGAGCCTCGGGGTCGAGATCGCGGGCGTGCTCGAGCTGCTCGACGAGGAAAAAACGCTCGTGTTGCGGAGCAGCATCGGGGTCCCGCCGGCGCCGGCGGGCCGACTGCGGGTCCCGGCCGACGGCGGCTCGCAGTCCGGCTACACGATTCAGTCCGGCGCGCCGATCGTCGTGACCGATTGGCACGCCGAGCGGCGCTTCGCGCAGTCGTCACAGTCGCTCGATATCGGCACCCGCAGCGGGGTCTCGGTTGCGATCGTCAGCCGGAGCGGGCCGTTCGGGGTGCTCATCGTGCAGTCCCGGAGGGCACGCTCCTACGCCCGCGGCGACGTGGACTTCCTCCAGGCGCTCGCCAACGTGCTCGCCGACGCGCTCGAGCGGCAGGCAACCGAAGATCGGATGCGTCACCGCGCGCTGCACGACGCACTCACCGGGCTGCCGAACCGGGTCCTGTTCCTCGACCGGCTCGATCAGGCGCTCACCCGGCTCCGCCGCAACAAGTCGGCGGCAGCGGCCCTGTTCCTCGACCTCGATCACTTCAAGCTCGTCAACGACAGCCTCGGCCATCAGGTCGGCGACGAGCTGCTCGCCGCCGTCGCCCCGAGGCTCAAGCAGGCGGTGCGGATGAGTGACACGGTCGCGCGGTTCGGCGGCGACGAGTTCGGCATCCTGCTCGAAGACGTCTCCGGCGAGCGCGAGGCGGTCGATACCGCGCAGCGGATCGCGTCGGTCTTCACCCGGCCGTTCGTGCTCGCGGGCCGCGAGCACTTCGTCACGACGAGCATCGGAATCGCGATCGCCCGCGGCGGCGAGCTCGCCGAGGAGCTGATCCGCGACGCCGACGCCGCCATGTACCGCGCCAAGGAGCACGGACGCGCCCGGTACGAGCTGTTCGACGAGGTCATGCGCGGGCGGGCGATCGCGCGGCTGCGCATCGAGAACGACCTGCGCCGGGCCATCGAGCGTCACGAACTGCGCCTGGACTACCAGCCGATCGTGACGCTGCACGGGCACCGGATCGTCCAGGCCGAAGCCCTGTTGCGCTGGGACCATCCCGAGCGGGGCGTCGTCGCGCCGAGCGACTTCATCCCCGTTGCCGAGGAGAACGGACTGATCGAGCCGATCGGTCGGTGGGTGCTCGAGCAGGCGTGCCGGCAGGCGACGCGGTGGGCGCAGGAGCGGCCCGATGACGCGCCGATGTGCGTCAGCGTCAACGTCTCGACGATTCAGATCGCCAAGCGCGGCCTCCCCGACCTCGTCGCCGAGGTGCTCGCCGCGACGCGTCTGGCACCGCACTGTCTGAGCCTCGAGATCACCGAGAGCGCGATGCTCCGCGACGTTGCCACGCTCGCCGACTCGTTGCGTGCGCTCAAGGGGCTCGGGCTGCGAATCGTGCTCGATGACTTCGGCACCGGATCCTCCTCGCTCGGCTACCTCACCCATATGCCGCTCGATGCGATCAAGGTCGATCGCTCGTTCGTGGACGGCCTCGGCCACGACAAGCGCGACACCGCGATCACACAGGCGATCGTGGCGATGGCGACCGCACTGTCACTTCAGGTCGTCGGCGAGGGCGTCGAGACGCAGGAGCAGGCGGACGCCCTCTCGCAGCTCGGATGCGAGCTCGCTCAGGGGTTCCTGTTCGCGCCGCCGGTCGCGGCGACCGAGATCTCGCACATGTTGAGCCGCGGCAGCGGCTGGCTCGACGAGCGCCGCGGCAGGGGCGGGGCGCTGCGCCCGAATCACTGATAGGCGCTCGTCCCCGGGCGCACCGGCGAGACCGTGACGGTGCGGCACTGGTACGCCCCGCCGGGGATCGTCGCGCGGAGCGTTGCCGTGTCGTTCGGCGGGATGACCTGGAGCCCGTACGCCGTCGAGCAGCCCTGGGTTCCATTGATCCCGTGCGTCACGCCGAGCCGGAACGACACGCTCTCGCCCGGCGCGACGTTGATGCCGATCTCCGGCGCGGTGCCGAAGAAGTCGTGCGTCGTGTGGGTCGGAACGGTCGGCAGTGGCCGGCCGGTCCTGTCGAGGAACAACACGCCCGGGTAGCCGAAGGTGTGACATGTCGCTGAGCCGGTATTGCGCAGCGCGACGCCGATCTCGCCGTGGCCGGTCGCACCCTGCTGTCCGAGAATCCGCAGCGCGAGTGTCGCCGCCCGGCAGAGCGGCGGGCCGGTGGGCGTAGCCGCGGAGCTCGTCGTCGTCGTCGAGCTCGACGCCGTCTGGGTCGAGGAGGATGTCGAGGCGCTCGACGCGGCGCTCGTGACGGTGGTGGTGACAGTCGTCGAGCCGCCGCATCCGGCGAGCGCGGCGATCCCGAGGGCGGCGGCGAACCCGGCTGCGATCAGCCGTCCGCGGTGCGTCTGGATGGGCCGCATATGTGTGTGTTCGGCTACGGTGGCCCGCATCCTGCCTGCTCCGTGCGAGGATCTCGGCCATCGTGGCCGGGCGCTCGCACTTCGATCCGACCAAGCCGAGCAGCTACCTGCGCGCCGGGGAGGCGATCAAGGGCGCCCTGGAGAAGCACGATCCATTCTGGGGTCCGCAGATCATTGTCCTAGCGGCGATCGCGCTCGACCTCTCGCTTCCGGACAAGCTGACGATCGGCCCGATCTGGCTGCTGCCAGCCGTCGAGGGCCTGCTCCTGCTCGGACTCCTGATCGCCTCGCCGCACCCGCGGATGCGGCACTCGCCGCTGCGTCGCAAGCTCGCTATGACGCTGATCGCGTTCGTCAGCCTCGTGAACCTGATCTCGCTCGTGCTTCTCATCCACTACCTCCTACACCACAGCAGCACGAAGAACGAGGGGCGGCCGTTGATCCTTGCCGGCATCGTCCTCTGGATCACGAACGTGCTGCTGTTCGGGCTCTGGTATTGGGAGCTCGACCGGGGCGGACCAATCGATCGCGCGATCCGTCCGGACGCGCTGCCTGACTTCCTGTTCCCCCAGATGACCGATGCGGCGAAATACGCGCCGGCGGGATGGATGCCCGAGCTGATCGACTACCTGTACGTGTCGTTCACGAACGCGACCGCGTTCAGCCCGACGGATACGATGCCGCTGTCACAGAGGGCAAAGCTGCTGATGGCCGCCCAGGCTCTCTCGGCGCTGCTGACGATCGGTTTGGTCGTGGCGCGAGCTGTGAATATCTTGACGTGATGCACCGGCCTCCCGGCACCCACCACCCGCGCAAGCGCCGCCACATCGACTGGGAGCTCGTCACGTGCGGATGGGGCGGTCACCACCTGGTCGGCACCGACGCCGCCGAGCTGCGTGACGAGGACTGGGTCTTCGCTCGGGAGCAGTCGCCGATCCGCTGGTACCGGTGCCTGCGCTGCGACAGCTGGCTGCCGCTCGAGCCGCCCGAGCACCCGGCCCGGCCCCACCCGCCCGACCGCGATGAGATCATGCGACCGGCCCGCGGCAAGGCGCTGCGGGACAAGGTCGTCCTACGGCTGATCGCGGTCGACCGGGCGTTCCACTTCGTCATCCTGATGCTGCTCGGGATCGGGGTGATCGCGTTTGCGGGCAACGAGGCGAGCCTGCGCGACGCCTACTACAAGATCCTCACCGCGCTCCAGGGCGGTGTCGCCGGCGGCCCGGTGCAGACGTCGGGCCACGTCGGCATCCTGCACGAGCTCGACAGGCTGTTCACGTTGCGCTCGGGCACCCTGCGCGAGGTCGGGGCCGGCCTGCTGGCGTACGGTCTCCTCGAGGGCATCGAGGCGGTCGGCCTGTGGTACGCCAAGCGCTGGGCCGAGTACCTGACGTTCATCGCCACGACGATCCTGCTGCCGCTCGAGATCTACGAGATCATCCACCGCCAGTCGGCGCTGAAGATCATCGGCTTCATCATCAACGTCGCGGTCGTCGTCTACCTCCTGTACGCGAAACGGCTGTTCGGCCTGCGCGGCGGCGGCCGGGTCGACGAGGAACTCCGCGAGCGCGACATGAGCTGGGAGACGATCGAGCGCGTCGCTCCGCCCGTGGCTGCTCCGGCGTAGTCTCTCCGTGGAGCCATGACTGCCGCCGGCGACACGCTCGAGGGCGATATCCGCCGGATCGGCGCCGAATTGGCCGCCGCGTTCCCGTCAAGCAGCCGGCACCCCGTCCGCGCGCTCGACGCCCGCGCGATGGAGCTCGCGGCCCGCGATCGCGAGCTGAAGGCGGCGCTGTTCCGGTTCGTCGACGTCGTGCCCGCGTGCCGGTCTCTGGACGACCTCGCCCAACATCTCACAAGCTTTCTGGAGGAGGTCCCGGACGCTCCGACTCCGATCACCGCCGCGATGAAGATCGCGCACACGAAGACGGGCCGCGCCGCCCTCGGGGCGGCGGCCGCAGGCGGGGTCAAGCACATGGCTCACCGGTTCATCGTCGGCGAGACGCCCGCGGCCGCGCTTGGCGTGTTCCGCGGACTGTGGGAGCGTGGCGTGGCGAGCACGGTCGACCTGCTTGGCGAGGCGACGGTGACCGGCGCGGAGGCCGACCGGTACGCCGGTCGGTGCCTCGACGCGCTCGAGCAGATCGCTCGCGAGTCGGCCCGCTGGCCGAGCCGGCCGATCCTCGAGCGCGACACGGCAGGGCCGATTCCGCGGGCGAATGTCGCCGCCAAGGTCTCCGCCCTCACCCCGCTCCTGCGCCCGGACGCCCCGGCGATCGGCCGCGAGGACGCGGGCCGCCGCCTGCGGCCGCTGCTGCGCCGTGCCCGGGAGCTCGGCGCGCACCTCCATATCGACATGGAATCGCTCGATTCACGTGAGGCCGTGCTCGAGCTCGTGCTTGCCATGCTCGCCGAGGACGAGTTCCGGGATGGCCCGTCGGCCGGGCTCGTGCTCCAGGCCTACCTGCGCGACTCCCCGAGTCAGCTCGCGACGATCATCGACTGGGCGCGGCGGACCGAACGCACCCCGCCGCTGAAGGTACGGCTCGTCAAGGGGGCCTACTGGGATCACGAGCTCGTCCAGGCGGCTCAGCATGGGTGGCCGACGCCGGTGTTCGAGGTCAAGGCGGACTGCGATCGGAACTTCGAGGCCCTCACCCGAGAGCTCGTCGCCGCGCGCGGGCTCGTGGGCGTCGCCGTGGCATCGCACAACCTTCGTTCGGTTGCCCACGCGATCGCGGCGAATCGGGCGGCCGGCGGTTCGGATCAGGATCTCGAGCTCCAGGTGCTGCGCGGCCTTGGCGATGAGCTCCAGGACGCGCTCGCGTCGCTTGGGATGCGCGTGCGGACGTACTGCCCGGTTGGCGATCTCGTCGCCGGGATGGCGTATCTCGTCCGCCGGCTGCTCGAGAACACGAGCAACGAGTCGTTCCTTGCCGAGCAGGCGAGCGGGGTGCCGCTCGAACAGCTTCTGGCCGCCCCCTGAGGCCTCCCGCGACCGGCCAAAACCCTGCAAACGTCGATTGTTGCGCGATTTGCCAATAGTCGGTATGTTGGAGACCGAACCGGGTTGATCCAGGGCTTGGTCAAGGCCACTACGAGGACAGGGGTTGTGACCGACGCATCCACGACGGCGCGCGTGGCCGATGATTCGTTCGCGGCGCCGGATTCACAGACGTTCGCGGTCCGGATGATCCCGACGGGGCCGTCGCTGGCTGTCGCGCAGTCGCTCCCGCCGGCGCCCGCGTGGGGGTTCCTCCCCACCGTCCGCGATGCCGTCTTCCGCCGCCTGCTCGGAATCGCCGATCTCGCCGCGGCGACGGGCGGGCTGCTGATCGCCGGGGCGTTGCGGGGGCATGCGGCAGGGCTCGTCGCGGCGCTGACGATTCCGGCAGTCGTCCTGCTCGCGAAGATGACCGGTCGCTACGACCACGACGAGGTCGTCCTGCGCAAGTCGACGCTCGACGAGATCCCAGCGCTGCTCGGACTCGCCGCAGGGTTCGCGCTGACGTGGGCGGCGGTCGCGTTCCTGGCCGGCAGCCGGCCGCATCTGCACGGCTCCGGCGTGGTCCTGCTGTGTGCGGCGACGGCGGTGCTCCTGATCGCCGGTCGCGCGGGCGCCCGCGCACTGGCGCAGTCCTCGGCCCCGCGCGAGCGCGTCCTGATCGTCGGTGGCGCGAGCGCCCGAGAGCAACTCGCCCACTCGCTCGGATCCGACCCGGGGGCGCACTTGGAGGTCGTCGGATTCCTGCCGCTCGAGGACGAGCGGCGCTCCGCCGTCGACTGGGGGGTGCGCTCACGCCGCAAGCGGTCGATGAGCTTCGATGACCTGGCATCGGTCGTCGCCGAACTCGACGTTCACCGCGTCTTCCTGATCCCAACCTCGGCCGACAACGAGACGATGCTCGACGCGGTCACACGGACCGTCTCCCTCGGGATCAAGGTGTCGATCGTCCCCCGGCTGTTCGAGGTCGTCGGTTCCTCGGTCGAGTTCGACACCGTCGGCGGCGTCACGGTCCTCGGGGTCCGGCGGACCGGGCTGAGCCGCTCCTCCCGCGCGGTCAAGCGGGGGATGGATGTGCTCGGCGCGGCGCTCGGGCTGCTCGTGCTCACGCCGATCGGGGTGCTCGTCGCCGTCGTGATCAAGCTTGACTCGCGCGGCCCCGTGTTCTTCCGCCAGCAGCGCGTCGGACGCAACGGCCGGACGTTCTCGATGATCAAGTACCGCAGCATGGTCGATGGCGCCGATGCGCAACGGGCAGCGCTGGCGGCGCTCAACGAGACAAGCGGTCTGTTCAAGCTGAGTGAGGATCCACGCGTGACCCGGGTCGGACGGGTGCTGCGGCGGATCTCGGTCGACGAGCTGCCGCAGCTTCTCAACGTGCTCCGCGGCGACATGAGCCTCGTCGGCCCACGACCGCTGATCGTCGACGAGGACCGGCTCATCTCCGGACGCCACCGCGACCGGCTCCAGTTCGCGCCCGGGATGACCGGGCCGTGGCAGGTGCTCGGACCGACGCGACCACCGTTGTCGGAGATGGTCAAGACCGACTACCTGTACGCGGCGAACTGGTCGCTCTGGACCGACATCAAGATCCTCATTCGAACCTTCGCCCACGTGGCCGCGCGGCGCGGGCTCTGAGCTTCAGCCGGATGGGAGGTGCCGATGGCCCGGCGCGTCGCCTGCGCGCCGGGCGTCGGTACGTGCGGACGCGGCCACGCGGACCGTGAACGGCTAATGTCGCGCCTGTGGCCGAGTTCTCCGCCTTCGCCAACGAGCCAGTGCTCGAACTGCGCCGCGCCACGGTACGCGGCCAGCTCGCCGACGCGCTGAGGAGCCTTGACGCCGAGCTCCCGCTCACGGTGCCGGCCATCATCGGCGGCGAGCCCGGCACCGGCGACCTGTTCGCGTCAACCGACCCGGGCGAGCCGGAGCGCGTCGTCGCCGACGCCACCCCCGCCTCCGCCGACGCCGACCTCGCCGCCGCGATTCTCGCCGCCGGTCGCGGGGCGCGGCAGTGGCGGGAGACGAGCGCGACGGATCGGGCGCAGGCGCTCGTGCGCGCCGCCGCGTGGCTGCGCGAGCGGCGCCTCGAAATTGCTGCGCTCGAGGTGCGCGAGTGCGGGAAGCCGTGGCCAGAGGCCGACGGCGACGTGTGCGAGGCAATCGATTTCCTGGAGTACTACGCGCGCGAAGCCGTGAGCCTGGAGGCCGGTCGTCCGCTGCTCCAGGTTCCCGGGGAGCGCAACGACCTGCGATATGTCCCGAGGGGGATCGTCGGCGTGATCGCGCCGTGGAACTTCCCGCTTGCGATTCCGTGCGGCATGACCGCCGCCGCGCTCGCCACCGGCAACGCCGTGATCCTCAAACCGGCGGAGCAGTCACCCGGATGCGCGCTTCGCCTCGTGCAGGCGCTCGCGGCCGGAGGCGTCCCCCCCGACGTCATTTCACTGCTGCCCGGCTTCGGCGAGCTGGGCGCGGCGCTCGTCCGTCACCCGTCCGTACACACGATCGCCTTCACCGGCTCGATGCCCGTCGGGCTCGAGATCCTCCGCGCCGCGGCCGACGTCGTCCCCGGGCAGCTCCACCTCAAGCGCGTCGTCGCCGAGCTCGGGGGCAAGAACTGCGTGATCGTCGCCTCCGACGCCGATCTCGACGAGGCGGTGCCGGCGATCGTCTCCTCCGCGTTCGTCTACGCCGGCCAGAAGTGCTCGGCGGCCGCCCGGGTGCTCGTCCACGAAGCGATCGCGGATGCCCTGATCGAGCGGGTCGCCGGGGCCGCCCGGGTGCTCGTCGTCGGGCAGGCGTCCGAACTCGACACCAACGTCCCCCCGGTGATCGAGCAGGAAGCCCGATCGCGGGTGATGCGCTACATCGAGACCGCGGCGCGTGAGGGACAGATCGTCGCCGGAGGCGACGCCGAGGGCCTGCCGTCCACGGGCTGGTTCTGTCCGCCGACCGTCGCCACCGATCTTCCGCCGGACTCGGCGGTCCTGGGCGAGGAGATCTTCGGCCCCGTGCTCGCGATCGACCGCGTCCGGGATGTCGACGCGGCGCTCGACGTGCTCGACGGACTCCCGTTCGCGCTCACCGGCGGCCTGTTCGCCCGTGATCCCGGGGTCATCAGGCACGTCCGCGCCCGTGTCCCGGTCGGCAACCTGTATGTCAACCGCGGGATCACCGGGGCGATGGTCGGCCGCCAGCCGTTCGGCGGCAATCGGCTGTCGGGGACCGGCACGAAGGCGGGAGGCCCGGACTACCTGCTGCACTTCGTCGAGCCCCGCGCCGTGACCGAGAACACGATGCGGCACGGGCTTGTCGTGTGAGGCGCTGATTGAGCACGGACAGCGGGCTCGGATCGTGGCCCGGTTGTACAAATTCTGAAACAGGCCCTTGAATTCGCGGCGCTCCGTGCCGATCATCGGGGTAGGCCATGGTTGTGCCGCCCTCAGTCGCGTGGAAATTGGTTCTTGCGGTCGTACTCGTCTGCGGGATCCTGGGCAGCGCGTACGCACACGCGCCGCGGCGCTCGGTGCCCGGCGCCGACCTCCGTCGGCTCGTCCTCTCCGCCCTGGCGCTCTATGCCGTCGGCGGCCTCGCCTCGCTCACCGGGCACCCCGGCATCGCGACGCTCGTGTACGCCGCCGGGATTCTCGTCTGTGCCCTCGCGGCCTACCTGTCTCGCGGCCGGGATTCCGAGGATCCGCCCGACGGTGGCGGCGATGACCCGGTCGACGAGCAGCCACCGCCGGAACCGGACGGGCTGCTGACGATCGACTGGGGCGCGTTTGAGCGTGACTTCCGCGATTACGCTGCGGAGAGCGAGCGCCGGCGCCACACCGCAGATCAGTCCTAGCGGGACTTCGTGCTCCCCACCGCAAGTACCGCCCGTCTTGGCGGCTGCAAACCTTCGGCTGGCGTTGTCCTCGGAGTCTCGCGTAGCTCCGCTACGCCACGACTCCTGCGTCTTCGCCATCCTCGGTTTTCGCTCGCCAATCCTGGACGGAACTTACGGCGGTGAGCACTTAGGTCCCGCCGTTGCCGCTCATCCCGAGCAGCAGCTCGTGGAGGCGACGCTCACCGGCGAGCTCAGGATGAAACGCGACGGCGAGGATGTTGCCCTGGCGCACGGCGACGGGATGCCCGTCGACGCTGGCGAGGACCTCAACGTCCTCCCCATGCGCGGCGACCCACGGCGCGCGGATGAACACGGCGCGGATCGGATCCCCGGCCACGCCCTCAACGTCGAGGTCCGCCTCGAATGACTTCAGCTGACGGCCGAAGGCGTTGCGCTCGGCGGTGACGTCGAGCAGCCCGAGGTGGTCACGGTCAAGCATGATCAGCCCGGCGCAGGTCCCGAGAATCGGCGTCCCGCGCCCCGCCAGCTCGCGGAGTGGGTCGGCGAGCCGCTCGCGCTCGATCCCGAGCGTCATCACCGTCGATTCGCCGCCCGGGATGACGAGGGCGTCGAGCCCGTCGAGGTCGGCCACGGTGCGGACCTCCCGTGGCTCAGCCCCGAGGCTGCGGAGGATCTTGGCGTGCGCCTCGAATCCCCCCTGCAGCGCGAGGATGCCCACGGTCTTGCCCCGCGATGTTTTGCCGCCAGGCAAAACTCGCAATGGCGGCTCCGCCGCCACTACCAGCCGCGCGGCGCCAGGAGCTGCTCGGACTCGAGCTTCGAGGTCTCGAGGCTCGCCATCGGCTGCCCGAGGCCGGTCGAGGCGGCGGCAATCCGCGCCGGATCCTGGAAGTGGGTCGTCGCTTCGACAATCGCGCGAGCCCGCCGCTCGGGATCCTCGGACTTGAAGATGCCGGACCCGACGAACACGCCCTCGGCGCCGAGCTGCATCACGAGTGCGGCGTCGGCCGGGGTCGCGATCCCGCCGGCGCAGAACAGCACGACCGGCAGACGACCGTCGTGGGCAACCTGACGCGCGAGATGCAGCGGTGCCCCGAGCTCCTTCGCCGCCGTGGCGAGCTCGGCCTCGTCGAGCATCGTCAACCGGCGAATCTCACCGCCGATCTTCCGCAGGTGGCGAACCGCCTCGACGATGTCGCCGGTTCCGGCCTCGCCCTTGGAGCGGATCATCGCGGCACCCTCGCCGATCCGGCGCAGCGCCTCGCCGAGGTTCGTCGCGCCGCACACGAACGGGATCTTGAATGCCCACTTGTCGATGTGGTGGGCCTCGTCGGCAGGCGTCAACACCTCGGACTCGTCGATGTAGTCGACCTCGAGCGCCTCGAGCACCTGCGCCTCGACGAAGTGACCGATCCGCGCCTTCGCCATCACGGGGATCGTGACCGCCTCCTGGATGCCCCTGATCATCTCCGGATCGCTCATCCGGGCGACGCCGCCGTCCCGGCGGATATCGGCCGGCACGCGCTCGAGCGCCATCACCGCGGCGGCGCCCGCGTCCTCGGCGATCTTCGCCTGCTCGGGCGTGACAACGTCCATGATCACGCCGCCCTTCAACATCTCGGCAAGGCCGGCCTTGACGGTGAAAGTGGCCTCGTCCCGCAGCGTTTCCGTTCTCGTGGCTCATCCCGGCTGAGTGTAGCCGGGCGCTACCGTCTGCGGCCATGTCCGAACTGGCGGTATTCGAGGCACGCAACGGACGATTTGTCGCGACCGAGCTGGCCCGCGGCCCGTGGGACGCGGGCGCGCAGCACGGCGGCGCCCCGGCGGCACTGCTGATGCGTGCCTTCGAGCAGCTGCCCGCCGCCGAGGGTCTGACGATCGCCCGCGTGACCTACGAATTCCTCCGGCCCGTGCCGATCGGCGAGCTCACGGTCGCCGCCGAAGCGGTCCGCCCCGGCCGGCGCGTCCAGCTGTCCGAAGGCTCGGTCGTGGCCGCCGACGGCACCGAGGTCGTCCGCGCCCGAGCCCTTCAGGTCCAGCTCGCCACCGGGGTTCCCATCCGGACGCCGGTCCGTCCGCCGCCACCGCCTCCGGAAACGGGGAGGGAGAACGACTTCGACCCGCCGTACCGGCCGATGTTCGCACCGGATGCGCTCGAGGTGCGCTTCGTCGCCGGCGGCTTTGGCGGCGGCCCGTCGACCGGGTGGTTTCGCTTGCGCGCCCCGATCGTCGCCGGCGAGGAGCCCTCGCCGCTTCAGCGCCTCGCCGCGGCGGGCGACTTCGGCAACGGAATCAGCTCGGTGCTGTCGTGGGGCGAGTACATGTTCATCAACCCCGACCTGACGCTGTACATCGAGCGCCCGCCGGTCGGCGAATGGATCGCGCTCGAGTCGCAGACGACGATCGCGCCGGACGGAATCGGGGCCGCCGAGAGCGTGCTCTACGACGCGCGCGGCCGTGTCGGCCGCGCGACGCAGGCGCTGCTCATCGGGCCGCGCTGAGCGCACACACGGCCCGGTTCGGGACTTCCTCTCGCCGGCGCGGAACGAGGCTACTTGAGCCGGAACGCCTTGATGCGCACGTCGTAGGACTGCGCGTCCCGCGAGTACACGCCGTAGGCGAGCGCCTGGATGAGCGACAGCAGCGCCGTGTGCGAGCGGACGAACGCGGGCGTGTTCGACGAGTAGTACAGCCGGATCCGCGCCAGCCGCGCGACCTCGGAGAGCGTCGCGTCGGTGATCGCGAGCGTCGGCGCCTTGCGGTGCCGCGCCAGCTTCATCGTGCGCGTGATGAGAGGGTGCGGCCGTCCGGCGGAGAGGCCGATCACCAACGTCTGCTCATCAATCCGGCTGAGGCGACCGAGCGCCTCCTGGCTGGGGCTGGCGACGATCTCGGCGCGGAGGTCAAGCAGCATCAGCAGGTGGCGCAGATAGCTGGCGAAGAACGCCATCTGGTCGGTGCCGGCGATCAGCACCTTCTCGGCGGTGACGATCGCGTCGATTGCGGACTCGACGTCGGAGCGGCTCAGCTTGTGCGCGGTGTCCTCGACGTTGACGTGGTCGGCGGCGAGGGCCGCCTCGAACTCGGTGTGATCGAGCGAGAACAGCGGCGTGGTCGTGGCGAGCGCGTCCGCGGCGCCGGGGGGGCGCCGGCGGTACTCGTCACGCGCGGCCTGCTGGAGCTCGGGGAACCCTTCGAACCCGAGCGCCTGCGAGAAACGGACCACGGTGCTCGAGGAGGTGTTCGCCCGGCGGGCGAGCTCCTCAGCGGTCTGGAACGCGGCCTCGTCCAGGTGATCGACGATGTACTGCGCCACGTCCTTCTGCGAGCGGGAGAACTCGTCGAAGCGGGCGCGGATGTAGGCGGAGAGGGCTTGGTGGCCGTGGGGCGCCTCCGCGGTGGTGACAGTCGGAGTGGTAGCTGGCTTCATCGGCAGGCGTCTCATTCGACGCCCGCCATCGCCGTTCCTTCAGGAACGCTGCATCAGCTTCTCATTCGCCGCCGTGAACCCGAACCGCGCGTACAGGCCGTGGGCGTCGTTGGTGGCGAGCGTCCAGTTGAGCGCGGCGTGTGGTCCGTGGTCGACCGCCTCGCGGACGAGCTCGACGCCGAGTCCGCGCCCGCGGTACTCGGAGAGCACGTAGACGTCGCAGAGATGCGCGACGTGCACGCCGTCCGAGATCACGCGGGCAAACCCGATCTGACGCCTCCCGTCGTAGAGGCCGATCACGCGAGCGGCGCTCGTGACCGTCTGTGCCACCTGCGCACGGCTGCGGCCACGCGCCCAGTAGGACTGGAGGCTCAGGTAGTCGTGGATCGCGTCGACATCGATCCGCGCGGGATCGTCATCGAGCTCAAGCGATCCATCGAGTACGCGGCGCACTGCCGGAGCGGGCTACTGCGCGCGCTGGTTGGCTTCCCGGTTCTGCCGGCGCTCAGAGAGGACCTGGGCGACGATGTAGATGATCAGGACGTTGACGAGCACGCCGATCCCGATGAACGTGATGAGCAGCGCAATGGTCTGCCCGAGGGCCTGATTGGCAGCGACCAACATCGCCCCCGGGAGATTACCGGAACGGGCGACAGGTCGGCTCGCGTGGCGGGGCCATCAAGAGCAGTCCCTGAGCGCGGGCACGATCGGCACTGCTAGCGTCGCGCTCCAGCGCGCCGGCCCGGTAGCTCAGTGGTCAGAGCAGCGGACTCATAATCCGTCGTGCGCAGGTTCGAGTCCTGCCCGGGCCATCAGGAAACCGCTGCCGCCGCCCCGATTGCTGGGGATCGGGGCCTCGGGGGACGACCACCGCCCCACCTGCCAGGCGTCCTGCTCGGCGTCTTGCTCCGGGCTGCGCACGGGGTTAGGCTGGCCGCAACGCAGTCGAACCTGAGAAGGGGGCCGGTATGGCAGAGCTCGTCGGGAAGCGCTTCGAAAGCCCGGATGAGGTCCGGGAATTCACCGATGGGAAGGGTCACGTGGACCTCGTGGAGCTCAATGGGCATGCAGTTGGCCTGGGAACGTTCGAACCTGGTTGGCGGTGGTCAGAGAATGTGAAGCCGATCGCGGGCACCGACTCATGCCAGGTCGAGCACATCGGCTACGTGCTGCAAGGCCGGATGGCCCTGAGAATGGATGATGGAACGGAGCGCGAGTTCGGTCCGGGCGATACGTTCCACATGCCGCCGGGGCACGATGCTTGGATCGTCGGAGACGAGACGTGCGTGCTGCTCGACTTCGGCGGCCTGAAGGGCTACGCAGCAGCAAGCTGACGCCAGACGCCGGGGTGAAAGGCGCAGCGAGCGACGCGGCGCCTGCCGCCCTCGACGCGCAGCTTGCGGCTGCTGCCTTGATCGGGCAGCAGCGAGTTGCGCTGGTGAGCCCGACCGGCCCGATCGCCCGCGCGTGTCGTCGCGCGCGGGGGGTTCGGGAGTTCGTGCCGCTGTGCGCGGCACGTCTGCCCATCGGTCTGATCGCACCGGGACGCGTGGGAATTCATGCCGGTCTGCTGCCACGGCCCGGCGATCGGGGCGATGGGATCGATCCCGTTGCTCCGGCTCGCAGCACAAGATCCGTAGCCCATCCGGACCCGGCGCCGCCGAGCTACTGACGACGACACCGTGGCGACCGCCCGACATGGTGGGAGACCTCAAGTCCGCTGCGGTGAAGCCGAGCACATGAATAGCACTGGGAACGCGATCCCGTTTGGGACCGGAAATTCAAGGGTGGTCGCCTCATGTTCAATTCTCGCTCGATGACGCTGCGTGCGCGGCTGCTCGTCCTCGGCGGCGGTGGCGTCCTCGCCGTCATCGTCCTCGGCCTCGCCAGCCTGCTGAACGCGCCCAAGCTCGTTCACCTGCTCGTCGCCGCCGTCAGCAGCCTCCTGCTCCTCGCCGTCCTCGTGACGACGCTGCGCTCGACGATGAGCGGCATCCGCCACGTCGAGGATCGCGTGAACGCGCTCATGAAGGCGATGATGGAGAACCTCGGACCGGGACTCGCCGCGCTCGCGGAAGGCGACTTCACGCGGCATCTGCAGGCGAAGACGAAGCCCGAGGAGGTCACCCGGACCGATGAGCTCGGACAGATCATGCTCACGACCGAGCACCTGCGCGACTCGATCCTGGAGTGCTACGACGCGTACAACCGGAGCACCGAGCAGCTCCGCGGCGTCATTCGCGAGGTGTCGGTCGCGGCCGAGTCGGTCGACGGGACCTCCCAGCAGGTCGCCCAGAGCTCCGACCAGACCGGGCGGGCGACGGCCGAGGTCGCCCACGCGATCGAACACGTCGCCCAAGGCGCGGAGCGCCAGGTCCAGATGATCGAGACGGCGCGCCATGCCGCGAGCGAGGTGGCCTCCGCGGTGACCGAGAGCGCGCAGCAGGCCGAGCAGACCGCCGAGGCGGCGGCGCGGGCCCGCGAGATCGCGCAGCAGGGCGTCGTGGCGGCCGAGCAGGCTGACGGCGCGATGCGGTCGGTCCGCGAGTCGAGCCAGTCGGTCAGCGAGGCGATGAACGAGCTCGCGGCGAAGTCCGAACACATCGGGCAGATCGTCGAGACGATCACCGGCATCGCCGAGCAGACGAACCTGCTGGCGCTGAACGCCGCGATCGAGGCGGCCCGAGCCGGCGAGCAGGGCCGTGGCTTCGCCGTCGTCGCCGAAGAGGTCCGCAAGCTCGCCGAGGAGTCTCAGCAGGCCGCGCACGAGATCTCCGAGCTGATCGTCGCCATCCAGAACGACACGACCGCCGCGGTCCGCGTCGTCAAGGACGGTGCGGCCCGGACCGCGGACGGGGCGAGCGTGGTCGAGCAGGCGCGTGACGCGTTTGTCAGCATCGGCGAGGCGGTCGAGGACATGTCCGGCCGCATCGAGCAGATTGCGGCGGCCGCCCAGGAGATCACCGCGACCGCGTCGACGCTCCAGGACAGCATCGTCGAGGCAGCGAGCGTCGCCGAGGAGTCATCGGCGTCCACCGAGCAGGTGTCGGCATCCACCGAGGAGACCTCCGCAACGACCGAGCAGGTCGCGGCGTCGGCTCAGGAGCTCGCCTCCAACGCCGCCTCCCTCGAGCAGCTGGTGACGCGCTTCAAGGTCAACCCGTAGCCGGCATTCCCACTGGCTCGGGGCTCGTGACCCCGAGCCGGCGGGCGAGCGGCTCAAACGTCGACCCTTGAACGAGCGTCGAGAGCAGCACCGCGAAGAACACGATGTTGAAGAACTGCAGACTGTGCGGGACGTGCCGGATGACGGGAAACGTCGCGAGCACCACCGGAACCGCGCCGCGGAGCCCCGCCCAGCCGACGATCGAGCGCTCGCGCCAGGTGTAGTCGAAGGGAAGCGTCGCGACCGCAACCGCGATCGGCCGGGCGATGATGACGAGCACGACGGCGAGCACCGTGCCCTTGAGCGCGACGTCGGGAAGCTGCCCGGGGAAGACGAGCAGGCCAAGGCTGAGGAACATCGTGACCTGGGCGAGCCACCCGAGGCCCTGGTGAAAACTGACGATCGTGCGCTCCGCGGGGATCGTGGCGGAACCGATCGCCAGCCCGGCGAGATACACGGCGAGAAATCCCGAGCCATGCAGTGTGTCCGCGCCACCGTAGGCGAGGGCCACGACGGTGAGCGAGGCCACCGGATACAGCCCGGCGGTGGCCAGCGGCGCCCGCTGCAGGATCCGCACGGCAACGGCACCGACGACCAGGCCGACGACGAGACCGATGCCGAGCTCGCGGACGAACAGCAGCAGCAGGTTCGCCGCGCTGTACCCCGGCTCGATGAGCAGGTCGATGAAGCCGATCACGAGCAGCACGGCGACGGGATCGTTCAGCCCCGACTCGCCCTCGAGCGTGCTCGCGAGCTTGTGCGAGAGCGCCGAGCCGCGCAGCAGCCCGAAGATCGCCGCGCCGTCGGTGGAGGACAGGATCGCCCCGAGCAGCAGGCCCTCCTCGATCGAGAAATTGAACAGCGCGGCCGCGGCCAGTCCGACGACCGCGGCGGTGATCGCGGTGCCGATCGTCGCCAGCGCGGTCGCCGGGGCGAGCACCGGCCGCAGATGCAAGAGCCCGCTCGTCAGTCCCCCGTCGAACAGGATGAGGGCGAGCGCGATCACGCCGATCGTGCGGGCGAGGCGGTAATCGTCGAACGCGATCCACCCGAGACCGTCTGAGCCGACGAGCATGCCGATGCCGAGGAAGAGCACGAGGCTCGGCACGCGGACTCGTCCCGCGACAAAGGACGCGACGAGACCGGCGGCGAGCAGCGCGCCGGCGACGAGGATCAGCTGACCGTCGGACACAGCGTCAACGATGGCAGGCGCAGATCAACGCCAGACATGCGCGCAGCAGCGCCGGACCCGCGCTAGCAGGGGCTCCAGGAGCGCTGGACGTAGGACTCGTCCAGCAGCTTGCCCGAGTTGAGCGTCAGGCTCAAGCTCGAGTAGTACCGTCGGCCGCCGCAGATGCGGATGTTGGAGAGCCGGATGGCGACCGCCGCGGTGCTGACCGGCGCCGCCGCGCAGTTCGGGGTGCAGCCGTGGTAGTTCGCGTTGCCGGTGCCGGTTGCCGTGTCACCTCCCCACGACGTCCACTGGACCTGGCCGACGTACAACGTCCCATCGCCGGTGAGCTCGAGCGTCCGCGGCCGCTCGCTTCCGTGGCTGACAACGCCCTGGAACAGGACCGGCAGCGCGACCGTCGCCGATGACCCAGTCGTGATACTCGTCGATGTCGTGGAGGGCGTCGAGGTCGCTGAGGACGTCGAGGTCACCGACGTCGTCGAGGATGAACTGGGCGGCGGGACGACCTTCGTGACGGTCTTCGTGGAACTGCTGCCGCACGCGGCGAGCGCCGTCGCGGCGAGGAGAACGAGCGGGAGTCGGCGGGTCATGCGGCGCATTGTCTCCGACGCCGCGGCGGCGGTCGGCGAATCAGCTTCCGGGGGCGCGCGTTTCCTCGCCCTGCCCGGCGCTCGCCTGGGCCGATGCGAACGCGGCAAGCATCGCCTCGAGCTCGCCTTTCCGGGACGGGTCGCGGAGCGCCGTGGCCACATAGCCCTCCGAGGCCGCTCCGCTCTGGGCGGCCAGCGGAGGGTCCTCGAGGCCGATGAGCGCGACGAGCGCGTCGGCGACCTGGTCCGGGGATTGGGGCGCCGGTCCGGCGCTCTGCACCCACGCGTACAGCTCGTCGGTCAGCGTCGGACGCGGGTCGGCGTCGCCGCCGAGCCGGTTGCCCCACACGCGCTCGAGCTCGGTCATGACCGGCCCGGGCTGGAAGTTCGTCACCGTGATCTGCCACGGTGCCACCTCGATCGCCAGCGACTGGCAGGTGATCTCGAGCGCCGCCTTCGACGCGATGTAGTAACCGATCGCGGGCGGGGCAAAGCCGGCGTCGAAGATCGTCGAGACGTTGATGATGTGGCCGTGCCGCTGGCGGCGCATCACCGGAAGGACCTCTTGGATGAGCGCCATCGTCGAGAAGTAGTTCGTCTCGAAGTTCTCCCGGACGACATCGAGGTCGACCTGCTCGACGCCGCCGATGACGCCATAACCGGCGTTGTTGACAACGACGTCGATCCGGCCCTCGGCCTCGGCGATCGCACCGATGACTGCCCGCACTTCGTCGCGGTCTCGCAACTCGAGGTGGTGAACGTGGAGCGCGTCGCCGAAACCATCGGCGAGCGCGTCGTGGTTCGCGTGGTTGCGCACCGTCGCATGCACGGCGTGTCCCGCTCGCGCGAGCGCCCGCGCCGACGCGAACCCGATGCCCTGGGGCGAGGAGCACCCCGTGATCAGCACGACCTTCCTCGACGTCATCGGCCGCGCATCATAAATGCGCGGCGGCATCGCGCGCGGCCGCCAGCAGCCGCTCGTCCTCGCCGGGCCGGGCGAGCAGGCTGACGCCCACCGGTCGCCCGTCGACGTCGGCGAGCGGGAGGCTGATCGCCGGCGCGCCGGCCAGGCCGGCGATCGTCGTGAGGCGGGCGGTCGCCCCCCGGAGCGCCTCCTTGGCGTCCGCATCGAGATCGGGGACGGGGGCGACGGTCGCGGCCGCCGGGAGTACGAGTGCGGCCCCCGGGGCGAGCACCCGGTCGAGCGCCGCGCGGACCTCGTCGCGCGCGCCCGGCGCCGCCTCGGCCGCCACCGGCGGTGTGGCCCGCGCGGTGGCAAAGCGAGCGGCGACACCGGGACCCATCGCGGGCCGGCGCGCTTCGATCCAGGCGCCGTGCGCCCGCCACGCCTCGACGAACTGCCGCCCGCGGAACGCCTCGAGCCAGCCGTTGCAGTCATCGCCGGCGAGCGGCTCGCGGTGCAGCGGAACCCCCAGTGCGGCGGCCAGGCGCCCGGCCGCATCGACCACGGCGGCACCGACATCCGGGTCCGCGGCGGCGAGCAGGTCGGCGGCGAGCACGAGCCCATCCGGCGGCTCCCCCGGCCCGGTCCCGAGCAGGCACACCCCCGCCCGCTCGAGCAACTCGCCACCGGCGGCGAGCAGCCCACACGTGTCAAAGGACGGCGCGAGTGCAACGACGCCGTCGAGCGGCACCCGGCCGTGGGTCGGCCGTAGGGCCCACACGCCGCAGTACGAGGCCGGGACACGGATCGACCCCGCCGTGTCCGTCCCGAGCGCGATCTGCGCCACCCCGCCGGCGACCGCCGAGGCCGACCCGGACGACGATCCGCCGGGGACCCGCCCGGGCGCGCGCGGGTTGCGCGGCGTCCCGTAGTGCGCGTTCGTACCGGACAGGCTGAACGCGAGCTCGTCGGTGTGCGCCTTGCCGATCACGCGCGCTCCGGCGTCGAGGAGGCGCTCCACCGCGCCGGCGTGGCGGGCGGCGGGCGCGGCGTCGCTGAGAAAGGCCGGATTCCCGGCGCCCGTCGGAATGCCGCTGACGTCGATCACGTCCTTGACCGCGAGCGAAAGGCCGTCGAGCGGGCCGCCCGGCCGACCCGCAGCGAGCAGCTCGGGACCGATGCGCAGCGGATCGATGAACACATCAGACGACATCGCGGCATATCCTCCCGCGCTCGTGAGTGGCGGATTCGAACACAGCGTGAACGTCCAGCTGCGGTGGCGCGATATGGACATGCTCGGCCACCTCAATCAGTCGGTCTACCACGAGCTCCTCGAGGAGGGGCGCGCGGCGCTCATGACCGAGATCATCCGCCGGGTCGGAGCCGACCAGGCCCACGGGACGTTCGTGCTCGTCCACGTCGACCTCGACTACCACGCTGAGGTACGCAAGGACCACCGCGAGGTTGAGATCGTCGTTCGCCTCGAGGGCGTCGGGAAGTCGAGCCTCACGCTCCACCACGAGGTCCGGATCCCGGACGGGACCGTCGCCGCGTCCGGGCGAACGGTCCTCGTCGCCTGGGATCCGGTCGCGCGCGGCAAGCGGATGCTCTCGGACGGCGAGCGCGCAGCTCTCAGCTGACATCTATCGTCAGTCCGATGACGGAGTCCGCCGCTGATCGCGTCGCGCGGTTCATGGGATCGCTCGAGAGCGACGTCCGTGAAGTCGCTCCGGGCGAATGGGGCCTGACGCTCGAGGCTGCGGGCTACGCGCTCGACATCGGCGTTGCCATCCGCGGACCGTTCCTGCGCGCGCAGGCCGCGGTGCTCCCGGCGGGACTGATCGACCCGCACCAACTCCTGTACTGGAACCGGCAGGCGCCGCTCGTGTGCTTTGCCGAGAACCGCGCCGGTGAGGTGTGGGTGTGCGGTGAGGTGCCACTGGAGACCGCGGGCTCCGAGATGCTCGATCAGTTCCTCGGGCTGCTCGTCGCGAGCGCGACGCGAGCCCGCGAGTTCGTCATCCAGAACGCCTGAGCGAAACCGCTACGGTGAGGCATTGATGCGGATCGCGACCTGGAATGTCAACTCGATCAAGCAGCGCGTGCCCCGCTTGCTCCCATGGCTCGACGAGCGCGCACCCGATGTCGTCTGTCTGCAGGAGACCAAGCTCGCCGACGATGCGCTCGATGGCGTTGCTCGGGGACGACCTGGAGGCGCGCGGCTATGCGGTGGCGGCGCACGGCGAGCGCTCTTGGAACGGCGTCGCCATCCTCTCGCGCGTCGGCCTCGATGACGTCGTCAACGGGCTCGAGGGCGCGCCCGGCTTCCCGCATCCCGAGGCCCGCGTGGTGTCCGCCACCTGCGGTGGGATCCGCGTCGTGTCCGTGTACGTGCCGAACGGGCGCACACCGGACTCGGAGCACTACCAGTACAAGCTCGCGTGGCTGGCATCGCTCCGTGACGCGGTCGCCGCGCACCCGGGCGACACGATCGTCTGCGGTGACATGAACATCGCGCCCGCCGACGAGGACGTCTTCGACCCCGAGGCATATGTTGGGCAAACCCACGTGACGCCGCCGGAGCGGGCGGCGCTGGCCGAGCTTCAGGCGCTCGGATTGCACGACGTCGTGCGCGAGCACTGGCCGACCGAGCGGGTGTTCACCTACTGGGACTACCGGGCCGGGATGTTCCACCAGGACCTGGGGATGCGGATCGACCTCCTGCTCGCCAGCGACGGCGTCGCCGGCCGGGTGAAGGCCGCGTGGGTCGATCGTCACGCGCGCAAGGGCACCGGGCCGAGCGATCACGCGCCGGTCATCGTTGATCTCGACGAGGCCCCCGATGGCGACATCGGCCCCGTCGTGCCTCCCCCCTCCGCGCCGCGCGCTCGGCGCGGAAGCAAGAAACTGCCGCAGGCGTAGTGGCGCCTACCGCGGCCGGTCGCGGTCCCGCGACGGCTGAACGCGCTTCGGCTCGCCCGGCATCTTCGGGTAGTCGGGCGGATACGGCATGTCGCCGAGCCCCTCGGCCTCGTCGCGCTCGTAGAGGTCGAGCAGCGGCTGCAGCGAGAACGCCGCGTCGTCGATCGCCGCGTGGCAGTCCCCGACCTCGGCGAACCGGGCCGGCATCGTCACAACGGTGAAGTCCTCCGGGCTGACCGACGGCAGCTCGTCCCACGTCACCGGCGCCGACACCGGCGCGCCCGGGCGCGGGCGCACGCTGTACGCCGAGGCGATCGTGCGATCACGTGCGTTCTGGTTGTAGTCGATGAAGATCCGCTCGCCGCGCTCCTCCTTCCACCACTTCGTCGTCACGCGGTCGGGCAAGCGCCGCTCCAGCTCGCGCCCGAACGCGATCGCGGCATGGCGGACGTCGGTGAACGTCCAGCGCGGCTCGATCCGGACGTAGATGTGCACGCCGCGGCCGCCGGAGGTCTTCGGGTAGCCGGTGTAGCCGAGCTCTGCGAGCAGCGAGCGAGCCTCGCCCGCGGCCCGCACCGCGTCGGCGAAGTCGGTGCCCGGCTGGGGGTCGAAGTCGAGCCGAAGCTCGTCGGGATGGTCGACGTCATGCGAGCGGACGGGCCACGGATGAAACGTGATCGTGTTCATCTGCGCCGCCCACGCGACCACCGCGATCTCGGTTGGACACACCTCGTCGGCGACGCGACCGGAGGGGAACTGGATCCGCGCCGTCCCGACGTATGCGGGAGCACCCTTGGGGATCCGCTTCTGGAAGAACGCATCGCCGCCTCCCTTCTCACGCGTCGAGAGGACCATCCCGGCGTGAACGCCCTTGGGCCAGCGCTCGAGCGTCGTCGGGCGGCGATTCAGCGCCCGCATGATTCCGTCCCGGACGGCGACGTAGTACTCGACGACGTCGAGCTTGGTGATCGCCGGTGTCCGGTCGGTGGGCGGGAAGATGACCCGATCGGGACTCGAGACCCGCACCTCCCGGCCACCGGCGTCGATCGTCGTGGCGTCGCTCGCGGCCATCGACACGTTCTACATGAAGTCGTGCGCAGAGCTCGCGCGACGGCCTTCAGGCGACGTCGAGCACCGATCCGTGTGGGATCGCCCCGATCAACGTCTCCACCGCCACCGGGAACACATCGTGCGGCGTTCCCGCGGCGCACCACACCGTGTCGAAGCGTCGCAGGGATGCGTCGATCAGCGTCTCAAGCTCCGTGTCGTGGCCGAGCGGCGGAATCCCGCCGATCGCAAACCCGGTCGCGGCACGGGCCTGGTCGGCGTTCGCGGCGCGCAGCCCGAGCCGTGTGGCATCGACCCGCCGGTCGCCGGCACACAGCACCATCACCGGTGTCCCGTCACGCCGGAACACGAGCGACTTCACGATCTGACCGACTTCGACGCCGACCGCCGCGGCCGCCTCGCCGGCGGTGCGGGTCGAATCGCTGAGCGTCTGGACCTCGATCTCGAGACCCCGCGCGGCGAGTCGATCACTCAGTCGGGCAGCGGTGGGATGCATGGCTCAGCGCCGCAGTCAATCACGGTCAGGCACAATGCCCGGCGATGGATCGCCGGAGGGGTGAAGGTGATGACTGACGTGACCCGCCGTGGACTGCTGCGGGCCGCTGGTGCCGTGGGCCTCGCCGCGAGCGCCGGCTCGGCCGAGGCGGCGAGCGCCGGACCGGCCGGCGCGGCGAGCGCCGGACCGGCCGGGGCCGCGACGCGGGCGGCTGAGGCGCTGCCGTTCTTCGGCGCCCATCAGCAGGGCATCGCGACCCCGCAGCAGCCGGCGCTGATGCTCGCCGCGTTCGACCTCGAGACGGTGGGCGTCGCCGAGCTGCGCGCGCTGATGCGCCTCTGGTCCGCCGCCGCCGCGCGCATGACCCGGGGTCTGCCGGTTGCCGCGGACACGCGCCCGCCCGGGGATGCGCCCGGGGACAGCGGCGATGCCGACGGAATGCTCGCCGGCCGGCTGACCGTGACGTTCGGCTTTGGCCCCCGAGTCTTCGGCCTGCCGGGCCTCGGCGCGCACCGTCCGGCGGGACTGCGGCCGCTGCCCCGGTTCGCCGGCGATCGCCTCGACGCCCGCCGCTCCGGCGGCGACCTCGTCGTGCAGGCGTGCGCGGAGGATGCCGCGATCGCGTTTCACGCCGTGCGCATGCTCGCGACGCTCGGCGCCGGCACCGTCCGCCTCCGCTGGACGCAGCGCGGCTTTCTCCCATCTCGCTATCGCGGTGATCAGACCCCGCGCAACCTCATGGGCATGAGGGACGGCACCCTCAATCCGCGCCCAGGCCAGCCCGGATTCGCACGGGCCGTATGGGTCGCCGGCGCTGATGCGTCGTGGCTGCACGCCGGGACGTACATGGTGTTCCGGCGGATCCGCATGAACCTCCCGCGCTGGGACGCCTCCTCGCTGTCCGAGCAGGAGGCGACGATCGGCCGCCACCGGGAGAGCGGCGCCCCGCTCGGGGGGCGCGACGAGCACGATTCGCCGAATCTCCGGGCCCGCCGCGCGAACGGGCAGCTCGTCATCCCCGCCCGCTCCCACATCCGCCTCGCCCATCCGTCACTCAACGGCGGCGTGGCGATCCTGCGCCGCGGCTACTCCTATGACGACGGCGTCACCGAGATCGGACCGCTCAGTGACACCGCGCCGCATTCGCACACCCCCGGGTTCGATGCCGGCCTCGCGTTCGTCGCGTTCATGCGTGACCCGCACGCCCAGTTCGTGCGCCTCCAGCGCCGCCTCGCCGCGGAGGACCGCCTGGGCGAATACATCACGCACGTCGGCAGCGCCCTGTTCGCTGTACCGCCCGGTGCGGGCCGCGGCGGCTACGTCGGCGAGACGCTGCTTGGTTAGTGGATGGGTCCATCAGCCCCTCCGGCTGGCGCCTGGGATCCGGTCGGCGAGCCGGCTGAGCGGCTGGACCGCGTCCTCGAGCGCCCACCGGGCTCGAGCAGCTGCTCAACGGTGCCGCCCGGATCGAGCGTCTGATCGTGCAGCCCCGCGGGCTGCACGAGCCGCTCGAACGGCCCGCCCGGCTCGAGCAGCCGGTCAAGCGGCCCACCGGCGATGGTGACGCGTTCGAGCGCGCCGTCCTCGGCGAGCAGGCGGTCGAGCGGGCCGCCGGGACGCAACAGCCGGTCGACCATCCCGCCCTCGGCCATCAATCGATCAAGGGGACCGTCCGGCGCGTGGGCGCGCCGACGGTTGTTTCTTGACCGCCGCTGAGACGTCACATAGCGTGAGGGACAGGGAAGCCCAAACGAGGAGGAGGTTGCAATGAGACGTAGCGGTTTAGCGTTGCTCGTCGTGATCGGGGGCGTACTGATGGGGAGCGGATCGGCGCTGGCCTACAACCCGGATGCGCTGGTCACCGTCGGCAGTCCGACGACGCCGTTCTCGCAGAACAAGCAGAACGAGCCGACGATCACGACCGATGCACATAATCCGGACATCCTCGTCGCCGGATCAAACGACGAGGTCGACATGGAGCCGTGCAACTCGGGCGCCGACAACACATGCCCGTTCACACCGGGCATCGGAGTCTCCGGCGTGTACTTCTCATTTGACAGGGGCACGACGTGGACGCAGCCGACGTACACCGGCTTGACCGCCCGCAACTGCCCGGATACGCCCGGCCCGGATTCCGGCTGCACCCCGACCGTGGGGTCGATCGGGACGCTGCCCTGGTACTACGAGAACGGGCTCGTGTCCGACGGTGATCCAGCGGTCGCGATCGGGCCGAAGCCCGGCTCGAACGGCCGCTTTGACTGGGGCAACGGCGACCGGCTCTACTACGCCAACCTGACGTCGAACTTGGGTGCGACGCGGACCGACCAGACGTTCAAGGGCTTCGAGGCGATCGGCGTCTCGCGGACCGACAACATGCAGGCCGCAGCCGCCAACGACAAGAACGCGTGGCGCCCACCGGTGTTGATCAGCCGTCAGTCCCAGACGACGTTCTCCGACAAGGAGCAGATCTGGGCCGACAACGCCGCGACGAGCAAGTTCTTCGGCACGGTGTACGTGTGCTGGGCGTCGTTCGTCGGCCAGGAGAAGGGGAACGCTGCACCGGCGCCGCTCCAGGTCGCCGTCTCCCACGACGGCGGTGACACCTGGACGCAGCATCAGATCAGCGCGGCGGCCGGCAACAGCCAGCGCAGCCCGGAGGACGGGTGCACGATCCGGACCGACAGCGCGGGAACCGCCTACGTGTTCGGCATCGGCACGTCACCCTCGAACGGCAAGCAGTCGTTCGAGATGATGTCCAAGTCAACGAACGGCGGAAAGAACTGGTCGCAGTTCGCCCCCGCCGTCGGCCCGGTCACCCAGCCCGGCGTGACCGACCCGGTCCAGGGCCGCCCGGTGATCGACGGCGTCGCCGGCGCGCGCAGCGACCTCGCTCCGGCGCCGAGCGTCGACATCGCGAACGGCGCCCCGACGGGCACCGACGCGACGAACCGCATGGTCATGAGCTACGTGAGCGGCGACATCACCACGCCGCACGTGTACTTCAGCGAATCGACGAACGGCGGCGCGAGCTGGGCCGCTCCTCGGGCGGTCGAGACCAGCGGCGACCGCGGGCTCTTCGCGGCGCCGGCGATCTCGCCGAACGGCACCGACGTGTACCTCGTCTACAACGCGTTCACGACGCCGTTCCAGACGACGACGTTCACGGACCGCGCGCTCGTGGGCGTCGTACTGCATGCGGACTCCTCGACCGCGGCCGGCACTCCGACCGGCGCGTTCACGGAGCTGCACCGGGGCGCGCCTGGGGATCCCCGCGGCTCGAGCGCGAATGCCCTCACGGACGAGTTCCTCGGGGATTACGTGTACGCGACAGCGTCGCGGCAATACGGCGCCGCGGTCTGGAACGACGCCCGGAACGCCGCCGACTGCCCGCTGATCGACCAATACCGGATGGATCTGCAGAACGGAAGCACGACGGCGACTCCGCCGGACGTGGAGCAGAAGTGTCCGGCGACGTTCGGTAACTCGGACATCTACGGCGGGTCGTACGCCGATCCGACGCCGTAACAGGTGAATGGCCCGGGCGGCAGCTCCATACCGCTGCCCGGGCCGATACCTGCCCCCGGATCTTCGCTCGGGACGGTGTCTACGCCACGCCGCCGATCGGCTGCGGCCGGCCACCCGGGCGCATCCGCCGAATGCCCGGGACCGCGAGTGCGGCGAGGGCACCGACACCGAGCATCGCGGCTGCGACGGTCACGGCGGGCGTGAGCCCGCCGACGAACGCGTTGGCGGTCGCGTAGCCACCGGAGCTCGTGAACACCGACGAGAGCACGGCGATCCCGAGCACGCCGCCGACCTCCCGGATTGCGTTCGTCGCGCCGGACGCCTGCCCGGCCTGATCGTCGCGGACCGAGCCGAGCACGGCGTTCGCCGAGGGTGCAAACACGAGCGCCATCCCGGCGCCGGCGAGGATGAACGGCACGATCATCCGACCGTACGAGAGCGTCGGGCTCAGCTCGGTTGCCAACCACGCGAGCGCCGTCGCCTGGAGCGTGAGCCCGGCGGCCATCAGCGGACGGCTGCCGACGCGGTCCGAGAGCAGGCCCGCGAGCGGCGCGACGAAGATCGGCATCGCCGTCCACGGCAGCGTCCGAATCCCGGCCTCGATCGGAGACATTCCCTGCGCGGTCTGGAAGAACTGAGCGAGCAGGAAGATCGCACCGAACATCCCGAAGTACATCGCGAGCGAGACGATGTTCGTCGCCGAGAACGCGCGGCTGCGGAAGAACGTCATCGGCAGCATCGGCGTCGCCGTCCGCTGCTCCCACACGACGAACGCGATCAGCAGCGCGATTCCGAGACCGCCGGTGGCGAGCACCGGCAGGCTCGTCCATCCCAGCGCGTTCGCCCGGACGAGCGCGAACACGATCCCGAACAGCCCGCCGCTCGCGAGCGCGACGCCGGGAAGGTCGAGGGCGCCGTTCGGGCCATGGCTCTCCGTGAGCCGGCGGGCGGCGAGCGGAAGCACGATCAGGCCGACCGGCACGTTGATCCAGAAGATCCAGTGCCAGGAGATGCCGCTCACCACGGCACCACCGATGACCGGGCCGAGCGCGACGCCGAGGCCGCTGATGCCGGACCAGATCCCGAGCGCGATTCCCCGCCGGCCGGCGGGGAACGCCTCGGAGAGCAGCGTCAGCGTGAGGGGCAGCGTCAGCGCTCCGCCGATGCCCTGCACGGCGCGGGCCGCGATCAGCGCGCCGGTGCTCGGCGCGAGCGCGGCGGCGGCCGATGCGGCGGTGAAGATCCCGAGCCCGATGACGAGCATCCGGCGGCGCCCAAACCGGTCGCCAAGCGCCGCTCCCGTCATCAGCAGAACCGCGAAGCTGAGCGTGTAGCTGTTGACGATCCACTCCAGGCCGGACAGGCTCGCCCCGAGGTCGATCCGGATCCGAGGCAGCGCGGTCGTCACGACGAGGTTGTCAAGCGTGACCATGAACAGCACGGCGGACACGAGGCCCAGCGTCCACGCGGCGGCAGGTCGACTTCTGGATGGCATCTCATTCCTCCTCGTGATTGATTGATCTATAAGTTGCACGGGCAAAAAAAATTCAGTCGCCGTCATCGGCAAGCAGCGGCGCGAACCAGTTCGGACACGCCGAGCGCGGTCGTGACGCTGATCAGCATTCCGCAGGCCATGAACTCGGTGAGCTCCTCCTCGGAGGCGCCGCTCGCGCGGCGCACCTCGGCGACGAGGTCCCGGAAGCAGGCGGCGATGGCCGGCCCGATCTCCGGGTCGCTCGCACAGGCGAATCCCTGCAACTGAAGCAACAGCACGTCGCGGTTGGCCTCGAGCAGGGGGCGATACGCCTTGCCCATCAGCTCGAGACGCTCCTCCGGCGTCGACCCGCCCCGGGCCGCCTCGAGGAACGTCCGCCGCAGCGTGTCCATCTGCCGGCCGTGGGCGGCGAGGAACAGCTCCTGCTTATTCGGGAACAGCGCGTAGATGTATGGCTGCGAGATCCCGGCGAGCTTGGCGATCGCGGCCGTGCTCGCCGCGTGATAACCGTGGGCGGCGAACTCACGCGTCGCCGCCTCGAGGACCTGGTCACGGCGGACGGCGGAGCTCTGCCGGGTGCGGGTGGCGGTGGCCATGGCGTGATTATTGATCAGCCAATCAGAAAAGTCAAGGGCGCGCCACGTGAGGAGACACTGCACCCGCCACTTACGAACGACTTATGGAAACACCGCATCGTCAGGGCTCGTGACGTGTCATCTACAATGGCGCGGGCCCCGTCCCTGGCTGATCGACGTGCCGCCTGCATGAGCGCACTCCCCAGCCGGGTATCTGCAAGAGCGGTGCGAGTCTTTCGCGGCGGTTCCGTCGCATAAGACCCGTATCATAAATTGGTTGAGAAGGCTTAACAGCAGCGTTTGACGCAGCGACGAGCCGGACTAAACGATCAAGGGAGTTTCGTTGCGCATCTTGATTCTTGGTGGAGACGGCTTCTGCGGCTGGCCCACGTCACTGCATCTGTCGGCCTGCGGTCATGACGTCGCGATCGTCGACAACCTCGCTCGCCGGAACGCCGACGTCGAGCTCGAGGCCGAGTCGCTGACCCCGATTCAGCCGATCGGCAGCCGCCTCGCCGCGTGGCGCGAGCTCACCGGTCGTGAGATCGCGTTCCATCGCCTCAATGTCGCCGAGGACTACCGCGAGCTCCTCGATCTGCTCTTCGAGTACCAGCCCGAGGCGGTCGTCCACTTCGCCGAGCAGCGGGCCGCTCCCTACTCGATGAAGAGCTCGTGGCACAAGCGCTACACCGTCAACAACAACGTCAACGCGACGCACAACCTGCTCGCCGCGCTCGTCGAAACCGGGCTTGACGCGCACGTCGTCCACCTCGGGACGATGGGCGTCTACGGCTACGGCACCGCCGGCGTCAAGATCCCCGAGGGTTACCTGCGGGTGCGCTTCGACAACGACGAGGGGGTCGAGGTCGAGCAGGAGATCCTGTATCCGGTCAATCCGGGCAGCGTCTACCACATGACGAAGACCCAGGATCAGCTGCTGTTCGCGTTCTACAACAAGAACGACGGGATGAAGGTCACCGACCTGCACCAGGGCATCGTGTGGGGCACGCAGACGGCCGAGACGCGGCTGGACGAGCGGCTCATCAACCGCTTCGACTACGACGGCGACTACGGCACCGTGCTCAACCGCTTCCTGATGCAGGCCGCGGTCGGCTATCCGCTCACCGTTCACGGCACCGGCGGGCAGACCCGCGCGTTCATTCACATCCAGGACACGGTCCGCTGCATCCAGCTCGCGATCGAGAACCCGCCGGAGGCGGGTGAGCGCGTGCGCGTGTTCAACCAGATGACCGAGTGCCACCGCGTGCGCGACCTGGCGAAGCTCGTCGCCAGCCTCACCGGGGCGGAGGTCGACTATGTCGACAACCCGCGCAAGGAGGCGGCGGAGAACGAGCTGTACGTCGAGAACCGCCAGCTCGTCGAGCTCGGTCTCGACCCGATCCGGCTCCAGGACGATCTGCTGGCCGAGATCACGGAGATCGCGCGCGCCTACGCGGGCCGCTGCGATCTCTCGAAGATCCCGTGCACGTCGAAGTGGATCCAGCGCAAGGAGGAGGCAGCCGTCTCCGCGGCGTAGGCGGCGGCCGGACCCCCGCGCGTCGCTCGGGTCAGGCCGGCGGCGGGCGGCGCTCCAGCTCGCCGACGACGAGCCGATCGACGTGCAGCTCCTTGATCCGGAGCCGCCCCACGGCGGCCGGCGCACGGCGAGCCGTGACACCGCGACGGCGCCGAAGGCCCATGCCGAGCTGACGAGCGCGGCGAACGCGAGCGCCGGCCCATAGCGGCGGAGGAACGTTTTCAGCGGCGCCGACGTCATCGCAGCGGCGCGCTGCGCCCGAACCCCGTCTCGCAGTTCTTGCCCGCCTGAACCCGGAGGACCATCAACAGACGGTCCGGGCTACCCGAGGCTCGAGCACGAACACGCGGATCTCGCGTGTCGTGCGCGCCCGGTAATCGTCGAAGCCGGCGTACTGCTCGTTCATCCGCCGCCACAACTCAGCGCGCTCCTCGCCCTCGGCAATCCGGGCCCGGACGTCCTGGCACTTCGCTCCCACCTCGACCGTCGCCTCGGGATGCGCCGTCAGGTTGAGCGCCCAGGCCGGCGTCTTGACGTTCCCGGCGTTCGACCCGATCACGACGAACCGATTGCCGTCCCGCATGTACAGCACCGGCGCTGTCCGCCGCTGGCCGGACTTGCGACCGGTGCTCGTCAGCAGCAACACCGGGGCCCGGCCGATCCGGCCGCCCAGGCGTCCGCGGGTCAGGCGGTAGAGCGGAACGTTCAGCTTGCCGCCGAGGCGGAGCACCCAGTCAGGGATCGACGTTGAGAGCTTGGAGTACGCATGATCGCTTGGCACGGGCGGAGATCGTACACTCGCCGCGATGCGCCGCCCGACGACGCACCTCCAGGCAGCCGTCGGGCTCCTCCTCGCCGCGCTCCTGGCGGCCGGCCTCGCCGCCTGCGGCGGCGGTGGCGGTGGAGAGCACGAGTGCGACGAGCAGCCGCACCACCTCGTCGGCGCCCCCCGGCACCCGTCCGGTGATCGGGGCCGCTCGTCGGGGTCATGTTCGACGGGCCGGTGCTCACGAGCGACGTCAGGCTCGGTCGCCAGCTCGATCTCGCCCTCGCGAGCGGCGCGGAGAGCATTCGCCTCGTCGTCGACTGGTCCCGGCTTCAGCCGTCGGCGGGCGGGCCGATCGGGTTCGCCGACCTCGACCGGGTCGTCGCGGCGGCCGCCGCGCGCGGGCTGTCGCTGCTGCCCGTCGTCGAACGCACGCCGCGCTGGGACGCACTCTCGCCGGGCAACAGCGGTTCCCCGCCCCGGGCCCTGCCCCCGTTCGCCGCGTTTCTCACCGCGCTCGTCAAGCGCTACGGACCGAGCGGGAGCTTCTGGGCCGCGCACGCCGATCTCCCGCGCGTGCCGATCCGCATGTGGCAGATCTGGAACGAACCCCACTTCACGTCCTACTGGTCGGTTCAGCCGTTCACGCCCGGCTACGTGCAGCTGCTCGCCGTCGCGCACAACGCGATCAAAGCCGTCGATCCGGGCGCCAAGATCGTCCTCGCCGGCCTCGCCGATTTCTCCTGGCGGTATCTCGCCCAGATCTACAGCAGTGTCCACGGGGCGCGGAAGTGGTTCGACGTCGTCGCCCTGCATCCCTACACGGCGCAGCCGCAGGGCGTGATCACGATCATGCAGCGCGCACGAGCGGTGATGAACGCGCATGGCGACGCCGCCAAGCCGATCCTCGCCACCGAGATCACATGGCCATCCTCGGAGGGCAAAGCGCCGCCGCAGTTCGGGGTGAGCACGACGGAGACGGGTCAGGCGGCGCGCCTCGCCGCGGTCGTCCCGCTGCTCGAGGCCAACCGGGCGAGGCTCGGGCTGATGGGCTTCTACTGGTACACGTGGATGGGCGACGAGACCCCGCGTCCGCACCCATACGGGTTCGACTTCGCCGGCCTGCTCAAGGACGTCAGCGGTCAGGTCACGCCAAAGCCCGCGCTCGCCGTGTTCCAGCGTTCGGCGCTGAAGCTGGAGGGGTGCGCGCGCAAGGCCTCCGCGACCCGCTGCGCCGGGTAGGCGGCGAATCCAGGTCGTTATTGTCGGTCGGGATGTTCGACCACGTCACGATCCGCGTCTCCGACCGCGACGCCTCCGAGGCCTTCTACAACACGGTGCTCGCGCCCCTTGGGATCGACCAGACCTACCAGCTGCGGACGTTCTCGGAATGGCAGGACTTCTCGCTCACTGCCGCCGACCCGGCACACCCGGCGACCCGCCGCCTCCACGTCGGCTTCGTGGCGCCGAGCCGCGAGCAGGTCGCCGCATTCTGGCGGGCCGGGATCGACGCCGGCTACGCCGACGCCGGTGCGCCGGGTCCGCGCCCCGGGTACCTGCCCGACTACTGGGGCGCGTTCCTGCTCGATCCGGATGGCAACAGCATCGAGGCCGTTCACCACGGTGCGCCGCGTCGCGGCGGGGTCATCGACCACCTGTGGGTCCGCGTCGTCGACCTCGACGCGACCCGTCGGTTCTACGAGGCGATCGCGCCCGCGGCGGGACTGAGGATGACCCGCGCCGAGCCCGACCGGGTCACGCTCGCCGGTGACAGCGGGTCGTTCTCACTCGTGCCCGGCGAGCCGACCGAGCAGCTGCACCTGGCCTTCGCGACCGACGAGGATGCCGCCGTCGCGGCGTTCCATGAGGCCGCCACGGCGGCGGGCTTCCGTAGCAACGGCGCTCCTGGCGAGCGCCCGCAGTACCACCGCGGGTACTACGCGGCGTACGTGCTCGATCCCGACGGCAACAACGTCGAGCTCGTCAACCACCACCGATGATCGCGTCGGCCGGCTCGGCCGTTGCGATCACGGATGCGTGCCGCGCGTGCCGCGCGTGGTGGCGCCGGGCCCCGGCGAACGTCACCATCCGCTCCTGGTCCTCGTCGTAGAGCTTGAGGCGGAACGTCTTCAGTCCGCTCCATATCCCGAGCGTCGGCACGTCGTGAAACACGGGGTTGTCGTCGTGCGCCGCCTGCAGGTTGTAGTTGGGAATCCGGGGATGGAGGTGATGAACGTGATGCAGGCCGATGTTCCCCGTGAACCACTGGAGGACCTTCGGAAGCTTGAGGTGCGAGCTGCCCTTCAGCGCGGACTCGGCGTACGTCCACTCGCCGTGGGACACCCAGTAGACACCCTCGAATTGGTGCTGCACATAGAACAGGAACACGCCGGCGCCGCCGGCGATCATCGCGGTCGGCAACTGCACGGCGAGCACGGCCTGCCAGCCGAACAGCGCGACGAGCAGCCCGAGGATCGCGACGACGGTGATGTCGGTGGCGACGATCTGCCGCCAGAAGCGCTTGCGCGCCCACGCCGGGATGAACCGAGGCTCGAGCGCCAGCGACCACAGCGGTCCGATCCCGAGCATGATCACCGGGTTGCGCATGAGGCGGTACCCGAGCCGGCCGAGCCACGACATCTGGCGGTACTCGCGGGCGGTCAACGTCTCGACGTCGCCCTTGCCGCGCTTGTCGAGATCGCCGGCCGTAGCGTGGTGGACGGCGTGCTCATAGCTCCACGGGTGGTACGCCTGGTAGGTGAGGATCGCGCACGTGATCCCGACCCACCGGTTCGCGCGGCGGTTGGCGAGGAACGAGCCGTGTCCGCAGTCGTGGAAGACGATGAACGTGCGCAGCAGGAAGCCGGCCGCGAGGACGCCAACTGCCAGCACGATGAGATACGAGACGTGGCCGTACAGCGCGTACATCGCGCCGGTGAGGAGCACGTACGGGACCGCGGAGGTCGCCACATCGAGGATGCTGCGGCCCAGCGACGGCTGGGCATATGGTGCTAGGCGCTCGCGCCAGAATGATGCGTTCAGCGGTTCCGTTTCGGACACGGCAGCGCCCCCTTAGGGTTCGGGAAGTCGGGAAACCTACCCGATTTCGGCAAAGAAGCATCGCGCCACAGACGCGGAGCGATGAATTACAGCGCCAACCTCGGTCAGAACGGGTGTAACCACCACCCTAGGAGGAGACATGAGCACCACCACCGCAAGCGGCATCCAGGAGCTGAGCCTCGTCTGCGTGCCGTCCAATGACCAGGACCGCGCAATCGCATTTTATCAGTCGCTCGGGTTCGAGAAGCGCACCGACATCCCGTTCGGCGGCGACTACCGCTGGGTCGAGGTCTACCTGGCGAAGAGCGCGACCGGCATCGCGCTGGCCCCGCCCCCGCCGGGCCAGTCCGCGCAGCCGTCGCAGACCGGCATCGCCCTGACCACTGACGACATCGACGCCACCCACGGCTATATGCGTCGATCGGCATCGATGTCGACGCCGAGGTCTCCCGGATGGGCGACCCGGTCCCGCCGATGTTCTGGTTCCGCGATCCGGACGGCAACTCGCTGATGGTCGTCGAGTCGAACTGCAGGTCGTCCATCTAGACTCGGGTTGGTGAAGGGTCAGCGGCAGACGTTCGAAGAGAAGCGCCGCGCCGTCCGCTCCGGGCAACTCGCGACGGGCACGATCGCCTGCCCCTCGTGTGATGCCCCGGTCGCGATCGGCGAGCGCCCGCTGTCCCTCACCGACCGCCTCACGTGCCCGTTCTGCGCCACGCACGGCCCGGTTCGGGACTTCCTCTCGCTCGCCATGCCGACCCGGCCGACGCGCGTCGTGATCCGCGTCGGCGGGATCGCCGTGTGACGCAGCCGCCCGCCCGCTTGACGGACGGTGCCGCGCCGCCCGAGAATGGGTCCGCAGGCCACGAGAGGCGAGGAAAGGACTGGGCGTGAGCTCGTTTGACTACGTGATCGTTGGTGCCGGCTCCGCGGGATGTGTGCTCGCGGCGCGGCTCTCTGAGGACCCTGATGTGCGCGTGTGCCTGCTCGAGGCGGGGCCGCCGGATGCGGCCGACGAGATCCACCTGCCCGCCGGCGTGCTCGCCGTCGGCCAGTCGAAGTACGACTGGTCGTTCATCTCCGATCCCGAGCCGGGCCTCGCCGGACGCCAGCGCTACCTGCCCCGCGGCCGCACGCTTGGCGGCTCCTCGTCGACGAATGCGATGGTCTACATCCGCGGACACCGCGCCGACTACGACGGTTGGGCGGCGCTCGGTCACGAGGGCTGGGGCTGGGATGACGTGCTTCCGTACTTCATCCGCGCCGAGGACAACGAGCGCGGCGCGAGCGAGCTCCATGGCGTCGGCGGTCCTCTGAGCGTGATCGAGAATCGTTCGCGCTACCGGACGTGCGAGGCGTTCATCGTGGCCGGCCAGGAGGCCGGCCACCCGCTCAACGACGATTTCAACGGTCCCGAGCAGGACGGCGTCGGCTGGTATCAGGTCACCCAGCGCAGCGGTCTGCGGTGCTCGGCCGCCGTCGCGTACCTGCATCCCGTGCTCGAGCGGCCGAACCTCGTCGTCGAGACCGGCGCCCACGTCACACGGCTGCTGCTCGACGGCGCGCGCGCAATCGGTGTCGAGATCGATCAGCGCGACGAGCTGAAGGACATCCATGCCGACCGCGAGGTGATCCTCAGTGCCGGTGCCTACCAGAGCCCCCAGATCATGCTGCTGAGCGGCATCGGTCCGGCCGCCGACCTCGAGCTCGCCCACATCCCGTGCCTCCACGAGCTCCCCGTCGGGCAGGGGCTCCAGGACCACCTGTCTACCTGGATCACATACACGACCGACGCGCCCTCGCTGCTGACCGCCGAGACCGAGGAGAACCTCGGCCTGATCCAGACCGAGGGACGCGGCCCGCTCGCCTCGAACTTCGCCGAGTCCGGCGGCTTCCTCCGTACCGATCCGAGCCTCGAGGCGCCCGACATCCAGCTCCACATGATCCCGATCCTGTTCCCCGAGGCGGGTGCCGGCGAGATCCGCGTCGACGGCTGGGCGCTCTCGGCATGCATCCTGCGGCCGACGAGCACCGGTTTCGTCAAGGTCCGCTCGCGGATCCCGACGGCGAAGCCGCGCATCCTGCACAACTACATCGTCAGCGACGAGGACAAGGCGACGATGATCGCCGGCGTCCGCCGCGCCTTTGAGATCTGCAGGCAGCCGGCGCTGCAGGCCGTGAGCACGGGCGCGCTCGCCGCGCCCACCGCCGATGACGACGCGAGCATCCTCGCCCACATCGAGCGCAACTCGACGACGCTTTATCACCCCGTCGGGACGTGTGCGATGGGATCGGTCGTCGATGACGAACTGCGCGTGCTCGGGATCGAGTCGCTGCGCGTCGTCGACGCCTCGGTGATGCCGACGCTCGTGCGCGGCAACACGAACGCGCCGACGATCATGATCGCCGAGCGGGCCTCCGATCTCATCCGGGGCCGGACGCCGGTCAGCGCCGCCGGCCGCGTCGGCGTCAACCTGACCCCGCGGTCCTAGACGAGCTCGAGGTCGAAGTCCCAGGCGACGATCGCGTGGCGCCCGTCCGGCGCCCACCGCAGCTGGCCGTTGCCGACGGGGAGCACGTCATGCACGGTCACCGTCGTCGCCTGGGCATGCCGGACCACGGTGATCCGCGGGTGGTGCACGCGGCCGAGCTCGTCGACGACCGTGAACGTGTGCGCCAGCTCCGCACGATCGCGGCCGCGGAGGGTGACCGTGAATGTCACGGGTGCAGCGGTCCGCGGCGCACCACTCGCCGCGGCGGGGACCGTCGGACCGATCGCCGTCACGCGCACGCTGTGACCGTGCACGTCGGCCGCGACCGTGTCGCCCTGGACGGCAAGCGTCGGGTGGCGGACGGTCGCGTGGAGCAGGCGGCTCCTGCGCGGCGTCACCGCCCGCAGCCATCCCGGGATGCCCCCGTAGCGCTGCGACCGCGGCACCGGACGGCCCTGTGGCCGCGTGAAGACATCGCGCCCGAACGGGGCGAGGCCGCGCTGCGCGGCATACCCGATGTGACCCTGGCCGTCGAGCCCGCGGTACGCCCGACGGACGCCCATCAGATCCTCGATCGTGCGCAGCCAGCTGTAGTGGTTGTAGAAGCGGGTCGTGACGCTGCCCGGGTGGATGTACGGACTGATGAGCACGCTGCCGGTGTCACCCCCGCCGGTCGTCGGGTCGGTGGCGTTGTAGAGCGGGTCGGTCGCGGGGGTACGCCCGCCGAGGACGACGCCGCTCACCGGGCCGATTGTCCGCAGCGGTCGCCCGGCGGCGTCGAGGAGCGTGAAGGCACCGGTGTCGACGAAGCCGCCGTCCTCGACCGACTGGCTGGCGGGAACGAACGTGTTCGTGACCTGCCCGACGAACGCGCCCGCGGGGACGCCGGTGCCCGTGACCGACCGTCCCCGGTCCGTGGCCACGGCGCTGTTGTCGACGATGTTCACGCTGCCGGCCGGTGCCGTGGCGCCGGTGTCGGCACGCGGACCCGGCACGTGGGTGCCGGATCCGAGCAGGCAGACGCCGCGCGGCTGGGAGGGGACGGTCTGGGCGACACACGTGCTCGGTCGGTCGATGAACAGGTTGCCGCCGGGACCCGGGTACAGCTCGTTGCCGTGAGCGTCCTTGGCGAGCGGCGTGTTCGGCCCGGTCGGCTCGAAGTGGACGCGCCGACCGAACAGCGTCTCCCCCGCGGTGTCGTTCGCGATCGACGTCTTCGCGTTCGCCGGTACCCGCTTCGAGTTGGCGAAGCTGTTGCCGGTATAGGTGAACGGCGGGAACGCCTCGTCGAAGGTGACATCGATCAGGCCGCCGTCCTTGAACGCCGGCGACGCCTCGATCTCCGGAATGACGTGTGCGAGGAACAGGTCCGCGGCGTACAGGCCCCCGGTGTAGTTGCGCGGCGGGCGGATCGCAGTCGGCGACGAGAATCCGCCTGAGAGGTTGTTGCCGTGGCAGACGGCGTCATGCGCGTCACTGCACATGTTCGGTGTGATCCAGCTGAACGCCGGCGTCCGGCTCTTTCGCTGGAGGTCGTGGTAGAGCCCGTTCGTCGGCGAGAACAGATTCGCGATGTGGCGCGCGTTGCAGTCCCCAGAGCGCAGGACAGACGAGAACCATGGAAACGGGAAGTGCTTGGGCAGGTACTGGTCGGTCGCGTTGGCGACCGGCGGATTCGGCTGGGCGGTACTGCCCGGAGCGCCGGGCGCCTTGTACGGCGCACCGCAGTACTTCACGCCGGCATCGTGGGGCGGCCCGCTCGCGTCCGGGTTGCCGAGGTCCTGGGCGTAGCCCTTCCATGTCTCCCGCGCGGCGTCGAGCTGCGTGAACAGCGTCGGCACGCTTGCCGGATAGACGCAGCCGTTCTGCCCGAACGCGGCGTTGGGGCCCTTGGCCGAGGTCATCTGCCCGTAGTTCGGGTTGCGCCCGGGCGAGCGGGACCGATCGACATGGCCCGCGAACACGTTGTAGTTCGGACAGTCGACCTGCAGGTCCGGCTCGGTCGCCTGGCCGCTGACGAGCGTCGTGTAGTTGTCAAGGCTCCCGTGGCCGGTGCCGTAGTAGCTCTTCAACAGCACGCCCTGCGCCGGCAGCGTCCGCCACAGGTAGGTATTGCGGTTGAGCCCGGTGAACGTCGCGTCATAGGACTTGTTCTCCAGGATGATCAGCCAGACGTGCTTGATCCGGCCGGGGGCGATCCCGATGCCGTCCGCCGGGGCGCGCCGAGAAGCCGAGCGGGCGCTTGTGGCGCCGCCGGCGTTGGCGAGTCCCACCGGCACGAGCATCGCGGCAATGGCTCCGAGAGCGATGAGCGCGCGCCGCGGCATCCCTGCACCATAAGGTATGGGCCGTGCCCACGCTCGATCCACCCCCGCTTGACGGCGTCACCCACGAGTTTCGTGACGCCGCCGGCCTGCGGATGCATGTCGCCCTCGCCGGCCCGGAGGACGCGCCGCCGCTGCTGCTGCTCCACGGCTGGCCGCAGAACTGGTGGCTGTGGCGCGGCATCATCCCGGCGCTCGCGCCGCATTTCCGTGTGATCGCGCCGGATCTGCGCGGGCATGGCTGGAGCGACGCGCCCGGCGGCGGCTACGAGAAGGAGCAGCTCGCCAGCGACGTCCTCGCGCTGCTCGATGCGCTCGGTGTCACTCGCGTCACGTGGGTCGGGCACGACTGGGGCGGCTACACGGGCTTCCTCGCTGCGCTCCGCGCGCCGCATCGGATCGAGCGGATGCTCGTCCTGTGCATCCCCCATCCCTGGCTCCCCCCCGATGTGCGCCGCCTCGGGCTGATGCTCGGCTATCAGGCTCCGATCAGCCTGCCCCTGCTCGGGCCCCCGATCGCCGCCCGGATCGCCCCGCGGATCATCCAGGCCGGCCGCCGGGGGGAGCGACTCGGGCCGGCCGAGCTGGGGGTGTTCATGGATCACCTCCCCCGGCGGGTGACGGTCGCGATGTACCGGACGTTTCTCACCCGTGAGGTCATCCCGGTCGCCCGCGGTCGGTACGCCGACGCCGTGCTCGAAGTCCCGACGACGCTCGCGATCGGGGACCGCGACGTGATCACGCGCGGGATCCCGCCCGGCTCTGTGACGGGACAGCCGAACCTCACCGTGGAGGTCGTGCCGGGAGCCGCGCATTGGCTCCCCGAGCAGCAGCCTCAGGCGGTGATCGACTGGTGTCTCGGCGGCGACCGGGGCTAAAGCACGGCTTCGGCGAGCAGCTCCACCTGGGCCGGATCGTCTGATGCCGGGAAGCAGATGACCTCATCGGTGCCCGCCTGCTCGAACGCCGCGACGTAGTCCTTGAGCGTGGCCGCGTCCTTCGCCGCCGACCGGACGACCCGCTGGGCGTAGTCGCCGAGGAACGCGTAGTAGTCGCCGAGGTTGCGGACCGCGAGCTGCTCGGCGTCCGGCCCGAGCGCGTAATAGAGGAGCGCGGACGTCCGCGGCTCGCCCTCGCGGCCCGCCTCGCTCCAGGCGGCATTCAGCTTGCCGAGCGCGGCCGTGAACGCCTCGGGGCCGCCGCCACCCATCGTCCAGCCGTCGCCGTACTTCGCTGCGCGCTGGAACGCCTTGTCGGACTGACCGCCGATGAGCAGCGCCGGTCGTGTGCCGTTCGCGGGCGCCGGGCCGACAGTGTCGCCCGCCCACAGCTCCGTCAGCTCGGCGAGCTGGCGCTCGAAGGCCGCCCCGCGTCCGCCGAAATCGGTGCGCGAGAGCTCGTAGTCGTCCTTGCGGCCACCGACGGCCAGGCCGAGCACGAGCCGGCCTCCGGAGAGCGCATCGATCGTCGCGCTCTGCTTGGCGAACAGCGCCGTGTTCGTGCGCAGTGGCAGGATCAGGATGTCGGTGACGAGCCGGATTCGTTCGGTCACCGCTGCCGCGGCGGCGAGCGCCACGATCGACTCGTAGTTGTCATAGGCGATCCGGTCAAGCGTGCCGAGCGACGTGAATCCGGCCGCCTCGGCGCGCTTCGCCCAGTCGACGATCCCATGGCGCTGCACACCGCGCACGGCGTTCGGCAGTCCGATTCCGATGTCCATCTCGCTCCCTTCCCAATTTACTTGAGTGCACACGTAAATCTACCGAACCGGCTCGGTGTGCTTCGATGGCGCGATGGAGATCACCCGCTTCGGCGCGCTGAGCGACGAGGACCGCGCGCAGCTCGAAGGCGATGAGCCGGACCCGTTCGACGCGGCTGGGATCGAACTCGCGTTTCGCCCCAAGGACCGCCACGTCGGGATCCGGGACCCCGACGGGCGCCTCATCGCGTCGGCCGGCTTCGTGCTCGCCGAGGTCGAGGTCGACGGATCCGAGCGCCACGAGGTGCTGGGAATCGGCGGCGTGATCGTCGCCGCGGCCCACCGGGGCCGCGGTCTTGCCCGGGCGGTCGTCGGGGCGGCGCTCGACGAGGGCGTCCGGCTCGGGCCCGAGTACGCGCTCCTGTTCTGCGCACCCGAACCGCTCCGGCCTGTACCGCAGGCTCGGGTTCGCCGTCCTCGAGTCTCCGCTCGAGGTGCTACAGCCACGCGGGATGGCGGTGGTGCCGCAACTCGCGATGTGGCGGCCGCTCACCGCAGCGCGGAGCTGGCCCCCGGGACCGGCCGTCCTTGAGAGCCTGCCCTTCTGAGCTCGAAGCGGAGCCTGCACCTCGGTCCCGCCGGATGAGCGCTCGACGATCGAGAACCCGTCGCACAACCTCGAGATGAGCGCCAGGCCCATTCCGAGACCATCGCTCGCCGCGCCGGCGTGCAGGCCGCAGCCGTTGTCGGTGATCAGCACCCACAGCTCACCAGCGGCGACCCAGGCGTTGAGGTGGATATGGCCGATCCGGGCCGGGTAGGCGAAGCGCACCGCGTTCGACAGCGCCTCCGAGGCGGCGAGCCGAATCGCCTCGAGCTGATCACCGCGAGCACCGATCTCCCGGGCGTACGCGCCGAGCGCCGCGCGGGCCTCGCCGACAGAGCTGCCGAGCGCAGGATAGGAGCGCTTCAGATGCACGGACGCCCCGCCACCGTCCTCGGACGAGCGGATCCCGCCGGCGCCGTGTCGCGATCAGCTTCATCGCCTTGGCAGCATCGGTACCCATTCGGCCCGGATCGAAAACCGCTCACTCACCGAGCAGCCTGCGCTTCTCCGCGGAGAACTCCGCATCCGTGAGCGCGCCCTGCTCGTGCAGCGCCGCAAGCTTCGAGATCTGTTCGAGCACTCCGGCGCTCACGGGCGCCGGAGCGGCGCTGAACATGTGCTGCGCGGCCTCGATGTGCTGTGCCCCGCGACGGAGCGCGTCCTGGGCCTGCGCAAACTGGTACGCGTCGTCCGTGTGCTTCAGTCGCTGCTCGGCATCCTGGTAGCAGTCGAGCGCCTTGGCGTATTCGTCCTTGCCCTCGGTGCTCGCGTTCGGCATCGAGCTGTCGATGTCGAGGGCACCGATGTCCTCGCCGAGCTTGACGAAGTCGGCCTGCGCCTGCGCGTGGAGGTCGGCCTCCTGCTCTCGGCGCCAGTGCGCGGCGCGCAGCGACCCGCGGCGCCCGGCGCGCGTACGCGGCGCCGAGGATGCCGAGCACGACGGCCGCCACGACGATCCCGGCGATGAGGCCGCCGCTGCCGCTGCTGCTGGCTCGACGATGACGATGACGGGCCACCCGGCGAGCCCGCGCCGGTCTGCTCGGTCGACGCCGATCCCGGGTGACCGGCCGCGGCGTCCGCCGCGCGCGAAGCTGTCGATCGTTCGGCGCAGCTGGACGTACAACGAGTCACCGGGACGGTTGACCGCGCTCGCGAGCCGCTGGCGGGCGGACTCGCCGGATTCCCAGGTCGTCGTGACGTGGTAGTTGCTGCCCGCAACGAGGACATACGACGCCGTCGGCGTTGATCGCGTCCGACAGCGCCCGGGTGAGATCGCCGGTCGCCTGGACGCTGAGCGGCGAGACGACGGCGATCCAGATGCGGCCGCGGATCGCGCTCATGAATGAGCGCGTCGAGGTTGCGGACCTGCTTCGCGGTCAGGCCGGGCCGCGGGTGCCCACGCTGCTGGACCGGGAGCTGCTTGAGCGCGTCCGCCAGCTCACTGACGCCGATGCCGCCGACGCTGATGAGTGCCGCGGTGGCGAGGGTCGGCGCGATCAGCCCGAGGACCGGCGCGACGCCCCGAGCAGCATGCGCCGCGGCACCCGCATCGCCCGGCACCCGCTTGGACCCGCATGGCCCACGGCCCGGAATTATCGCGTCAGGCCTGCGCGAGCGCCGCCAGGCCGGTGGGCGAGCCAACCGCGACGAGCATGTCGCCGGGCTCGGCGCGCGTCCCGGCCGACGGCGCCCATCGCTCGCCGAGCGCGAGCACCCGCGCCTCACCGGCGGCAGCCTGCTCGAGCTCTGTCACCGTTCGGCCGGCCGGCGCCCCGAACTCGGCGACGGTCAGCGCCTGCGCTCCGACCGCGATCGTCGCCAGCGCGCGGCGATCGCTGAGCGCCGCCGCGAAGGCCGGCGCGGCGAGGCTCGAGACGCTGCGCGAGACGTGGATCGCGAACGCGCTCTCGACCCGCGCGGCGAGGTCGTGGTCGAACAGCCGCAGGACGACCCGGACGTCCGGCGCGAGCGTGCGCGCGCCGAGCGCGGCGGCGAGGTTCGCGGCGTCGTCGTCGGTCGACGGCCATCAGGCAGCGGGCCGCTCGGGATGTGGAGCCCCTCGAGCACGGCCGGCGCCGAGATGTCCGCCAGCACGACCGGCACGCGCAGCCGGCGCGCGGCATGGACACCCGGGCGCGTCCTCGTTGCGCTCGACCGCGATGCACGGGATCCGGCGCGCGACGAGGTCCTCGACGACGCGCTGCCCGATCCGTCCCAGGCCGAGCACGACGACGTGGTCGCGGCGCGGGCCGCGGCCGCTCGCCGAGCGAACGGACAGCCGTACGCCGACGACCGCGTCGGTGATGAGCGCGTAGATCAGGGCGAGCGACAGCGCTCCGATCAGCATCAGGCCCATCACGCCGAGCTTCAGCCCGGCGCCCTCGTGCAGCGGTGTGATGTCGCCGTAGCCGGTCGTCGAGACCGTCGTGACCGCGAAGTACGCGCTGTCGAGCAGCCCGTAGCGCGTGCTCGAGGTCCAGATCGCGGCGGCCGCGACCGAGCACGACCACAACGAATACGAGCAGCGCGAGCGAGGCGCCGGTCGACGAGCCGCGCGAGCGCGCCGGCCGCGGGCGAGCACCGAGGCCGTGCAGCGACGCCGCCTGCCGCAGCCCCTCCGCGGCGGCCTCGACGACGGTCTGCTCCTCCTCGTCCGCCCTGCGTCGGGCACGAGCGCAAGCACCCCGGGCGCCGGCTCCGGGAACAGCGTCGCGGTGCCGGCTGCTCGGATCGAACGCCGCGACCGCGAGCACGCCGCCGAGGTCGTCTCCGGTCGTCGAGCGCGCGGACCTCGAACGGATGTCCGGCGATCACGACCTGCTGCGCGCTGCGCAGCGCGGCGGCGAGGAAGGCCGGCGCGGCGATCGCCGAGGCCGACATGATGCGCGCGTCCGGGAACAGCGCCTCGAGCCGCGTCCCGAGGTCCTGATTGAACATCCGCACGACGAGGCGGAGATCCTCCCGCGCGCCGCGGGCGGCGAGAGCGCTGTGCAGATTGGCGACGTCGTCCTCCTCGACGATCGCGAGCGCGGCCGCCGGTTCGAGGCCGGCGTCGCGCAGGTCGGCGACGTCCCGGCGATCGCCTTCGAGCACGCGGATGTCCATCTGCTCGAGCCGGGCGCGAAACCGCGGCTCGAGCCCCTGGCTGAGCACGACGACGCGCTCGCCGAGCGCGATCAGCTCCTCGGCGAGCCGGACCGCGATCCCGTCTGACCCGGCGACGATGAACGTCTGCGCCATGGCGCAGCGTTCGGCGTGCTGCCGCCGGCTCCTGCTACGCGGAAACGGGCTGGGCCTGCGTGCGCGGCCGGCGCTGCGCGAGCCCGAACCAGGCGACGAGGGCGGCGAGGATGCAGAGACCCGGCGGACGTCCAGTTGGCAGCGCGGAACCCGGTCATGAACGCGTCCGACGCCCATGCCCGCGCGGTCGCGCCGGCAAGGCGATGGATCGCGTTCAGCTGCCCGCCGTCGACGAGCGGGACGAGCCGACCGGCGGCGTGGTGCAGCGTCGGCGGCAGCGAGGCCGATCAGGTCGTTCCAGCGGGCGGTGATCCGTCCGGTGGCGACGGCGGCGAGCACGGCGATCCCGAGCGCCCCGCCGACCTGGCGCGCGGTGTTGAGCACGCCGGAGGCGACGCCCGCCTTCTCGGCCGGGATCGCGCCCATGGCGGTGGCGCTCAGCGTCGGCATCGCGAGCGCCGTGCCGATGCCGGCAAGGGTGAAGAACGGCCAGATGTGCGAGTACGGCGAGTCGGCCTGCAGCTGGGTGAGCCCGAGCATGCCGACGCTCAGCAGCGCCATCCCCGCCGCCGCGAGATAGCGCGCGCCGACGCGCGCGTTGAGCCGCCCGGCGATCGGCGAGACGAACAGGATCATCATCGTCCAGGGCAGCGTCCGCACGCCGGCCTGGAGCGCCGAGTACCCCTGGATGTTCTGGAGGAACAGCGCGCCCCAGTAGATCGCGCCGAACATCGCAAAGCCGACGAGCAGCATCACCACATCCGACACGGTGAAGGCACGCCGGGCGAAGAACTCGAGCGGGAGCATCGGGTCGCGCGGCGCGGCGCTCATGGACGACGAACGCGACCGCGAGGATGAGCGCGGCGATGAGGAAGCCGATGACGTAGGTCGAGCCGAAGCCGTGCGTGTCGCTCTTGATCAGACCCCACACGAGCGAGAAGAGCGCGGCGGTGACGAGTGCCGTGCCGCCGAGATCGAGCGACGTCGCCGTCACGTCCCGGGACTCGAGGACGCCGAAGAGCGTGACGCCGATCGCGAGCACGCCGATCGGGACGTTGATCCAGAACACGGCGGACCAGTCGGCATTCTCGACGAGCAGCCCGCCGAGGAGGGGACCGATCGCGAGCCCGAGCCCGGAGATGCCCGCCCACACGCCGATCGCCACCGGCAGGCGCTTGGGCGGGAACGTCGCGACGAGGATCGAGAGCGACAGCGGGTTCATGAGCGCCGCGCCGACCCCCTGCGTCGCGCGGAACGCGACGAGCATGCCGGCGCTGCTCGACAGCGCGCAGCCCGCCGATGCGGCGGTGAAGATCGCGAGGCCGGCGACGAACAGCCGTCGGCGGCCGAAGCGGTCTCCGAGCTTGCCGCCGAGCAGGATGAGCGCCGCGAACGGCACGACGTACGCGTTGACCGTCCAGGCGAGCGTCTCGGGACTGACGTGGAGCTCACGCTGGATCGACGGGAGCGCGACGTTCACGATCGTGTTGTCGAGCATGATCATGAACAGGCCGAAGCACATCGCGAACAGCGTCACCCGTTCGCGCCGCACCTCGCTCCATCCGCGCTCGGTTGCTCCCGTGGTCATGCCTGAGGGCGAGCGTGGCGGATCGGCCGGGGCGCGCGCATCCGGGAGTCGCCCCCGTCAGCGCACGTAGTTCGCCACGCCGAACCGCGACGAGCGACACCACTTCGCCGCGGACCGCGACGAGCGACAGCAGTTCGCCGCGGACCGCGACGAGCGACACCACCTCGCCGCCGAACCGCGACGAGCTACACCACAGTAGCTCTATGATCCGGTGCGTCGTCGTCTGGCAGGAGGCGGAGATCATGCGCGTGTGGACACGCTGGTTGTCGTTGTGGCAGGTGAGGTTCGTGCTGGTTCTGATCGCGGTCGCGGTGCCGGCCGGCCTGGCGCGTGGGCAGTTGCCCGGGCCGTTGAACGACCTGCTCGCGCTCGGCCAGGGACTCGGCCAGACGCCGGCGACGGTGGCCGTCCAGCACCCGCCCGAGCCGGAGTCGCTCGCCGCCCCGCGCGCGGTGTGCGGTCCCGACTCACACCCGCTCGACGGCGTGCAGGGCCGCGTCCCGGCATCGGCGCTCGATTCGGCGGCGGGTGCGAACGGCTACCGGTGCAACCTGACCGTGATCGCCCACCAGGGCAAGTCCGGCGGCTTCAAGGTCCTCCGCTACATCGACACCCACGGGCACGAGTGCGCGTTCTACGACACCGCGCTCCTGTACCCGCTCAACGCTGTTCAGCTCGCGAGCTCAGGCGATGGGGTCGCCGTGCTCGACATGAGCAACCCGGCGCATCCGGTGCAGACCGACATGCTGACGCAGTTGCCGATGCTCTCTCCGCATGAGTCGCTCAGCCTCAATCCGCGCCGCGGCCTGCTCGCCGCGGTGCTCGGCAACCCGGCGACGTACCCAGGCCTCGTGTCGATCTACGACGCCAGCCAGGACTGCCGGCACCCGGTGCTCGACTCGACCGCGCTTGTCGCCCGGTTCGGGCACGAGGGGAACTTCTCGCCGGACGGCAAGACGTTCTACGCCGCCGGGACCGCGGTCAAGTCGATCACCGCGATCGACGTCACTGACCCGCAGCACCCGCACGCGATCTGGCAGGGCAACGAGTACTCGCACGGGCTCACCCTCAGCGATGACGGCAACCGCGCCTACGTCGCCGACCCGATGAACGGCCAAATGCTCATCCTCGACACGAGCCAGATCCAGGCGCGCAAGCCCAATCCGCAAGTGAGCGAGGTGAGCCGCCTGACGTGGAACACGGCAACGATCCCGCAGAACGCGATCCCGATGACGATCCACGGTCACCCGTACATCCTCGAATTCGACGAGTACGCGTTCCGCTTCAACGGCTCGGCCCCGCCGGACACCGTCGGTGCGGCGCGGATCATCGACATTGCCGACGAGCGCCACCCGCGCGTCGTCTCCAATCTGCGCCTGGCGGTCGACCAGCCCGCCGAGCACCACGCCGCAGCCGGCGATCCGGGCGCGAACTCACCCGTCCAGGGCTACGCCGCGCACTACTGCAACATCCCGCAGGAGGCCGACCCGGGCATCGTCGCCTGCTCGTTCATCGCCTCCGGGCTCCGCGTGTTCGACATCCACGATCCGCGGCACCCGAAGGAGATCGCGTACTACATCGCGCCGCCGACCCACAAGTTCGAGAACCTGATGAACGGAAGCAACTTCGCGATGTCCAAGCCGGCCTTCGCTCCCGCACGGCGCGAGGTCTGGTACACGGACGGAACGAGCGGCTTCTACGTCCTGCGCCTGTCGCCGAGCGTGTGGCCGGACGCGGCCGGTGCGCAGCCGCCGCCCAGCACCTCGCCGAAGCCGGCGACGTGTCCCGCCGGGTCCGGCCGGCTCGCGGGACGGCGACTCGGCTCGGCGTGGCTCGGCGAGGCGCGCTCGCGCGTGCCCCGCGCTGCGTGCCTGCGCAGTGGTCAGCTCCGGCTTGCGTTTGCGTCGGGGCGGGTCGTGGCCGCGGTCACCGGGAGCCGGCGCTCCGCGCTCCGGGGTGTCCGGCCGGGGATGGGGCTGCGCGCTGCGCGCCGCCACATGCACCTGGCGCGTGCCTATGCGGTTGGCCATGCGACGTGGTACGTCGTCGGCACCGGATCAACTCGGGGTCTCGTGCAGGTTGTGCGCGGCGTCGTCGTCGGGGTCGGGATCGCCGAGGGTCGATCGGTGGCGCGTCGTGCCGCCGCGCGCCGCCTGTTGTCCCGGCTCTGAGCCGGCCGCCCCGACCGCGCGCGTTCGAAACGCAGCAAAGGCCTAGCGCTTCGGCTGCCAGAACGCGAGCTCGCCGCCGGTCTCGGTGCGGATCACGCTGCGCCACCCTGCGGGTCCCTCCCGCGGGTCGAGCAGCACGGCGGCGCCGAGGCAGCGGGCGGCGTCGGTCGTACGCCGGATGTCGCCGACCTCGACATAGGGCAGCCACAGCGGCCGGCGGATGTCGCATTCGACGATCCCGCCACCGATGCCGCGGCCGAGCTCCAGCGCGAGGTAGGAGCCGTGAGCGGTCTCGATCTGCTCGCGGCGCCAGCCGCACAGCTCGGCGTAGAGCGAATGCGCTCCTTCGAGATCCCCGGTGTGAAGCTCGAGGTGCACGACTGGCTTGTGCGGCTGCCTCATGGCTGTCTGTGCGGTTAGACCGGGCGCGTGACGAGAACTCATCGCCCGCGCTGTCGCTTCCGCCCGCAGGCCGGGCTACCCTCCAGAAGATGCCTGGGTCGCCCCCCGTCTCCCCCGCGCGCGAGCGTGCCCTGATCTCCGCCGCCGGCGGCGGTGAGGAGGCCGCGTTCGAGCAACTCGTCGCGCCGTATCGAGGCGAGCTGCACGCGCACTGCTACCGGATGCTCGCCTCGGTCCACGACGCCGAGGACGCGCTGCAGGAGACGCTCCTGCGCGCCTGGCGTGCGATCGGCCGCTTCGAGGGACGCAGCTCGCTGCGCTCGTGGCTGTACACGATCGCCACCAACACCTCGCTCAACCTGATCGCGAAGCGCCCGAAGCGCGTCCTCCCCGTCGACTACGGCCCGCGGACCGACCCGCACGATGGACCGGGGGAACCCATTGTTGAATCTGTCTGGATCGAGCCGTACCCGGACGACCGGCTCGGGCTCGAGGAGGACATCGCCGGGCCCGACGCGAGCTACGAGCTGCGGGAGAGCGTCGAGCTCGCGTTCGTCGCCGCGCTGCAGCACCTGCCCGCCAACCAGCGCGCCGTCCTCATCCTCCGGGAGGTGCTCGGGTTCTCGGCGGCCGAGGTGGCCGAGACGCTGGGCACGACGGTGGCGTCGGTCAACAGCGCGCTCCAGCGGGCCCGCAAGTCGGTCGACGAGAAGACGCCCGAGCGCTCGCAGCAGGCGACGCTGCGGACGATCGGCGATGACCGCCTCACCGAGATCGTCGACGGCTATGTCGACGCGTGGCTCCGCGGCGACGTCGAGGCGGTCGCGGCGATGCTCACCGAGGACGCGACGTTCGCGATGCCGCCGCTCGGCAGCTGGTTCGGGACCCGGGCGGAGATCACGGATTTCCTCGCGCGGTACCCGATGAACGGGACGTGGCGCTGGCAGGTCGTCGTCACGAGTGCCAATGGCGGTCAGCCGGCGCTCGCGTTCTACATTTGGGACGACGGCGAGCAGGCGTACCTGCCGTTCGCGCTCAACGTGCTGACGTTCCGCGGCGAGCAGATCTCGGATGTCGTCGCATTCGTGTCGCGCTCGATCGAGCCGACCGAGCGTGAGCGCTACGTCCGCTGGCCGGACGAGCCGGCCGACCCGGATCGGTTGTTCTCGGCGTTTGGGCAGTTCGGCCTGCCCGAACGGCTGAGCTGATCCCGACGGTTGAGCCAGCGCGAACAGTTCAGCCAGCGCGAACGGCTGAGCCAGCGCGAACGGCTGAGCCAGCGCGAACGGCTGAGCCAGCGCGAACGGTGACTAGGACGGGGCCTTCTCCAGGAGGCGGGCGCGGCGCCGCGCGGCGGACACAGCGGAGGTGAGTGTCTCGAGGTCGTAGGCGCCGGAGTACCGGCGCCCGTTGATGAAGAAGCTCGGGGTGCCGGAGACGCCGCTCGCGTCCGCGCTCGTGACGTCCTCGGCGACCCGTGGCGCGTACTCGTGGCGGCGGACGTCGTCCCAAAAGCGGTCGGTGTCGAGCCCGAGATCGGTCGCGATCCGCCCGATCTCCCGCGGCGAGAGCTCGCCGCGACGTCCCAGCATCGCCTCATACATCTCCCAGAACCGCCCCTGCGCCCCGGCGGCCTCGGCCGCCTCGGCAGCGAGCTGCGCGTTCGGGTGCACGTCGTTCAGCGGCAGATGCCGCCACACGTACCGGAAGTCGTCACCGAACTCGGAGAGCAGGTGCCGGATGACCGGCTCCGCCATCCCGCAGTAGGGGCACTCGAAATCGCCGTACTCGACGAGGGTCACCGGTGCGTCGTCCGCCCCGCGCACATGGTCGCGCTCGGAGTCGACGTCCTCGTCGAGGTCGAGGAGATCCTCGGCGGTCTGGCTGATCTGTCGCGCCCGGACGGCCGCCGGCAGGCGTTTGGTCAGCTGGAGCACGCTCCAGGCAAGGGCCGGCGCGAGGATCGCCGACACGAGCACGCCGAGCTTCGCCTCATCCAGGCGCTGCCCGTGGAAGGCGAGACTCGAGATGAGCAGCGACACGGTGAAGCCGATCCCGGCGACGGCGGCGCCGCCGGCGAGCACCGGCCAGCTGATCGTCGGCCGCTGCCCGTGAAGTGCCGGGCGCGAGGCGAGCCACGACGCGAGCATGATCCCGACCGGCTTCCCGATGACGTACCCGATGACGATGCCGAGCGTGATCGGGCTCGTCACCGCGTCGCCGAGCAACCCGCTCGAGAGATGGATGCCGGCGTTGGCAAGCGCGAACAGGGGCACGATCACGTAGCTCGTCCACGGATGAAGGCTGTACTGGAGGCGCTCGTTCGGGGAGATCGCCGACTGGACGCTCAGCTGGGCGCTGCGCGCGAGTTCCGGGGTCGGCTGCTCACGGAACGAGCGGGTCAGCTCGGTGACGCGCTCGAGGTTCTCCCGGGATGGCGGGTAGGCGCTCGTCACGAGCCCCACGGCCAGCCCGGAGATCACGGGATCGATGCCTGACTTGAACATCGCCACCCAGATCCCGACCCCGACGACGACCGATGCCGGCCGGCGCCAGTCGCCCGGCGCATACCGAAGCGCGACGAGCACGCCGAACAGCGCGATGGCGATCAGCAGCGCGGGCATCGACACGTGCCTCGTGTAGACGGTCGCGATCACGAGCAGCGCGCCGAGATCGTCGAACACCGCGAGCGTGAGCAGGAACACGCGCAGACGGGTCGCGGAACGCGGCGTGAGCAGCGCGAGCGCGCCGAGCGCAAACGCCGTGTCGGTCGACATCGCGGCGCCCCAGCCGCGCGCCCCGGGCCCGCCGCCGTTGACCGCGAGGTAGATCGCGATCGGGACGACCATGCCACCGATCGCGGCCATCACCGGAATCGCCAGGCGCTGGCGCTGGCGGAGCTCCCCCATGTCCATCTCGCGTTTGGCCTCAAGCCCGACGACGAGGAAGAAGAAGGTCATCAGCCCCTCGTTGACCCACTGGCGGAGGGTCGCGCTGATCTCACCGCTTCCGAGATGGATTGAGAGGTCGGTGCTCCACACCGACGTATAAGCGTGCCGCCACGGCGAGTTGGCCCAGATGAGAGCGCCGACGGTGGCGGCGAGCAGCACGGCGGCGCTGCCTGTTTCGGTGCTCAGGAAGTCACGGACCGGCGCGGCGAGGTTGCGCGCCCAGGCGGTACGACCGCTGTATCCCGGCGTGGCGGTGACGGAATCAGCCATGTTCTTCTCGATTATCACGGGCGGGAGGATGGGTAGCCCATGGTGCGAGACCGGGAACTGCAGCCTGCATTCGAGGGAGGTTGACGTGTACAAGCAGCTTCTCGACCCGGTTTCGGGTTCACTCGGCGTTTCGTCGATCTTTGCCGTGTTACCCCTTGTCGTGCTGTTCCTGCTGCTGGGGGTGTTCCGGATGAAGGCGCAGTGGGCGTCGCTGGCGGCGCTCGCCACCGCGCTCCTGGTGGCGATCATCGTCTACTCGATGCCGGTCGGCCAGGCCGGCGATTCAGCGATTGAAGGCGCCGTGTTCGGCTTCTGGCCAATCATGTGGATCGTTATCAACGCCCTGTGGATCTTCAACATGACGGAGGCCACGGGCCAGTTCGAAGTATTGAAACGGGCGTTCGCGACGATCTCGGACGACCTCCGTGTCCAGGTGGTCGTGATCGCGTTCTGTTTCGGCGCGCTGCTCGAGGCGCTCGCTGGATTTGGCACGCCCGTCGCGATCTGCGGGATCATGCTCGTCGGGCTCGGAGTCAAGCCGGTCAAGGCGGCGGCGGTCGCGCTCGTTGCCGATACCGCGCCGGTCGCGTTCGGCGCGATCGCGATCCCGATCACGACCCTCGCCCAGGTCACCGGGCTGCCGGTGCACAACCTCGGCCAGATGGTCGGCCGCCAGACGCCGTTCCTGGCGCTGATCGTCCCGTTCGTGCTCGTGTTCATGACCGACGGCAGGCGCGGACTCCGTGAGGCGTGGCCCGCCGCGCTGACGGCTGGCGCCGTGTTCGCGTTCTTCCAGTTCCTCGTCTCGAACTACGTCAACGTCCAGCTCACGGACATCATCGCGTCGCTCGCGTCGGCAGGCGCGGTCGTGGCGCTGACGAGGGTCTGGTCGCCGGGCGGGACGGGGCTGGCCGTCGACTCCGGGGGCGGGTCCGCTGGTGGGCGGCGCGCCGCGATCGCCGGTGGCGCGGTCAGCGATCCGGCGCTCGAGCGCCGGCTCCGCGCGCGCGGCTCCGGCAGCGGCCTCGGCCGGGCGGAGCTGCTGATGGCGTTCGCGCCGTACATCATCATCGTCCTTGTCCTGGGCGTCACGAGCCTGCACCCGGTGCAGAGCGCGCTTGACAAGGCAACGAGCGTGTTCGCGTGGCCGGGCCTGCACGTGGTGAACGCGAAGGGCAAGGCCCCGACGAGTGAGACGTTCAAGTGGACGTGGCTGACCGCCGCGGGCACGTGGCTGTTCGTCTCCGGCGTGCTGACAGCGCTGATCCTGCGCGTCCGGCCCGCCTTGGCGGTGCGCACGTACTGGCGCACCCTCGTCCAGATCAGGTGGGCGCTGCTCACCGTCTGCACCGTGCTCGCGATCGCGTACGTGATGAACCTGTCCGGCCAGACGGCGACGCTCGGCACCTGGGCGGCGGGCGCAGGCGGCTTCTTCGCCTTCCTCTCCCCCTTGATCGGCTGGTTCGGGACGGCCGTCACGGGCTCGGACACGTCGACGAACTCCCTGTTCGGCGCGCTCCAGGTGGCCGCGGCGCACAAGTCGGGGTTGTCGCCGACGCTGCTCGCGGGGGCGAACAGCTCGGGCGGCGTCCTGGCGAAGATGATCTCGCCCCAGAACCTCGCGATCGGCGCCGCCGCGGTCGGGCTCGCCGGCAAGGAGGGCGACATCTTCCGCCGCGTTGTCGGCTGGAGCGTCGTGCTCGTCCTGCTGATGGCCGTGCTCGTGCTGCTCCAGTCCGGGCTGCTGTCGTGGATGGTGCCGTGACGACGGAACGGGTAGCTGTTGCTCAATCCCTGTCAAATCGTAGGAGAGGAGCGTCACCATGGGTGACCGGATGCAGCGTGCCAAGGGCAAGGCCGAGGAGCTGAAGGGCAAGACGAAGAAGGAGACCGGCCGGGCGGCCGGACGGCCGACGACAGAGACGCGCGGGGCCGGCGAGGAGCTGAAGGGGAAGACGCGCAACGCGGCCGGGAAGGCGGCGTCGGCGGTCAAGAAGGCGACGCGGTAGGGCTCTCGACTCGCCGAATGCGCTTCGCACCTGCCGTTGCGGGCCGCCACGCTCACGCGGTGCGGCCCGCGGCGGCGGGTTGTTGCCGCTGGCCGGTGGGGCGCCGCCACGCTCAGGCGGCGGTGGCCGGTGGGGCGAGGGCCGTCCCCACCGAGGTCGGACCATTGGTGGGACTTTGGCGCCGAGTTTGAGCGCCACGCGTTCCGTGTCGTCCTGGACCATGATGCTGCGGGGATTCTGGCCGTAGCGGCGCTGTCGCCGCCGCTGCCGCTGCATGACGTTGACCGGCGCGTGCGCGCGCCCGCGGCCCCTCAGTCGAGGTACGTGTAGGCCGGGAGAGTGAGGAACTCGCAGAGCTCGTCGGAGAGGGCGACGGCCTCGAAGATGTCACGCGTGTCGTCGGGGCGGCCGGCGCGCCAGGTCTCCGCGCCGACGGACTCGCGGATCTTGGCCGTCTCCTCGTCGAGGATGTCCAGGACGAGTTCGCGGGTGACGGTGCGGCCGTCCTCGAGCTGTGCGCCGTGGTGGATCCACTGCCAGATCTGCGAGCGGGATATCTCGGCGGTCGCCGCGTCTTCCATCAGGTTGTTGATGGCGGCGGCACCGCGACCGCCGAGCCAGAAGGAGATGTACTGGAAGCCGACGTTGACGTCGGTGCGCAGCCCCTGCTCGGTGATCTCGCCGGGGGTTGAGGCGAGGTCGAGCAGCTGCTCGGCGGTGACCTGGACCTCGTCGCGCCGGCGCGCGACCTGATTCGCGGCCCCGTCCAGGCCGTGCTCGAACACCTCGCGGGCGAGCGGCACGAGGTCGGGATGGGCGACCCAGGTGCCGTCATAGCCCTGCTTCACCTCACGCTCCTTGTCGGCGCGCACGCCATCGAGCGCCGTACGGTTGGCCTCCGCATCGCCCTTGCGGGAGGGGATCAGGGCCGCCATGCCGCCCATCGCGTGGGCACCACGGCGGTGACACGTGGCAGCGAGGAGCTCGGCGTAGGCGTGCATGAACGGCACCGTCATCGTCACCGCGACGCGGTCGGGGAGCACCATCTCCGGACGGTCGCGGAAGCACTTGATCGCCGAGAAGATGTAGTCCCACCGCCCGGCGTTGAGACCAGCCGAGTGGTCGCGCAGCGCGTAGAGGATCTCGTCCATCTCGAACGCCGCCGGCAGCGTCTCGATCAACACCGTCGCCTTGATCGTCCCGCGCTCGATCCCGAGTGCGTCCTGAGCGAAGTTGAAGACGTCGTTCCACAAGGCCGCCTCCCGGTGGGACTCCATCTTCGGGAGATAGAAGTACGGCCCCGATCCTTTGAGCAGCAATCGCCGAGCGTTGTGGAACATGTACATCCCGAAGTCGAAGAACGCTCCGGCAATCGACTCGCCGTCGACGACCAGGTGGCGCTCCGGCAGGTGCCAGCCGCGCGGGCGAACGAGCAGCGTCGCCGGGTTCTCGCCGAGCTCGTAATGCCGGCCATCGGACCCTTCGTACGTGATCGAGCCCTCGATCGCGTCGCGCAGGTTGATGTGGCCCTCGACCATATTGCGCCACGTCGGAGCGTTCGCATCCTCGAAGTCGGCCATGAACCCGTCCGCGCCTGAGTTGAGCGCGTTGATCGTCATCTTGCGATCCGTCGGCCCCGTGATCTCGACCCAGCGCTGCTGCATGTCCGCCGGCACGGGCGCGACCGTCCAGTCGCTTTCCCGGATCTCACGCGTCTCAGGCAGAAAGTCGAGCATCTCGCCTGCCGCAAGCCGCGCTCGGCGTGCTTCCCGGGCCTTCAGCAGCTCGATCCGACGCGGGTTGAAATGGCTGTGCAGTTCGCCGACGAACTCGAGTGCGTCTGGGTGGAGCACCTCATCGAAGGCGCGGTCGTCGCTGCCTTTGAGCTCCAGCGCTGCGTGTGATGCCATTGGATGGTGTCTCCCCTGCGGTCGCTTGCGTGAAACGCTACCGCTCGGTAGCGGCGTGCGATTGAAGCGCGACGCGCGACTCGATGACGCACAGGAGCACGAGCAGCACCGTCGTGACCGCCGCCAACTCCCACGCGACGACGCTCCCACCGACGGCGTAGAGCACGAGCAGGGCGGCCGCCGCCAGCGCCTTCTCGACCTCGAAGGTGCCGACCATCCGCAGCCGGAACGCCAGGTGCCCGGCGAGGTACAGCGCCACGCCGCCGCACAGAGTGAGCCGCGCCGCGTCGCCGAGCGTGTGCTCGGGCGCGAGCGAGATGAAGTGCACGCCGACGGCGAAAACGATGATCCCGGCCACGATCACGAGGTGGATGTAGCTGTAGCCGTCAGCGGCCGCCAGGACGGGATCCTCGTGCTCGCGCAGCCGCTCCTCGGCGAGACCGGCGAACCCCTCGAAGTACGTCCACCACATCGCAATCGTGATGAGCAGCCCGAGCGACACGGCACCGACGAGTGGCGTCGTGATCGGCTCACCGCGGGCGCCGACGCCGATCGCGATGATCGACTCTCCGAGGCAGATGATCACGAACAGGCTGTAGCGCTCGGCGAAGTGCGCGACCGCGACCTGCTGCAGTCCGCGCAGCCGTTCGCGGGTCAGCCACGCCGGCCCGGCGTAGTCGATCGCGACGGCGGCGAGCCACAGCAGGTCCCGGGCGGTGCCATGCGCGAACGACCCCGCGATGAGCAGGGCGAGCCCGATCGCGACGGTCACGGCGAATCCGGCGATCGCCGACCACGATGCGTTGCCCTTGCGCGAGGCGTCGGCGTAGAGGACGAGGTGGAGCAGGCGCACGATCGCGTACGTCACCGCGAACAGCGTCCCCTGCGGCCCGAAGGCCTGCGGCAGCGCAAGACCGGCGATGAAGATGAACACGGTCGCGAGGAGCAGACAGACGCGGAAGCTCAGCTCGGTCGACGCCTGAGCGTTCGCCGCCCACACAAACGCCGACCACGCCCACCAGATGAGCGCGAGCACGAGCATCGAGCGCCCAAAGCCGCCCCAGGTGAGGTGATTCGAGAGCAGCGAGGTGACCTGTGTGATCGCAAACACGAAGACGAGGTCCCACAGCAGTTCGAGGGGGCTCGTGCGGCGCTCGTCGAGGCTCGGGGAGGTGGCGGCTTGCTCGGCCGATGTCGCCGCGGGCTCGGCCGATGTTGTCGCGGGCCCGGCCGATGTTGTCACGGGCTCGGCCGATCTGGCGGCGGGCTCGGCTGATCTCGCGGCCGGCTCGTCCGGTGTCGCCGCGGGGTCGTCAGACAAGCTCGGTCGCGCGCTGCTCGTGCTCGCCGGCCGTCGCCTCGAGCCGCGCCAGCGCCCGCTCGTAGTCGTCGAGCCGGCGCACGACGCGCATCCACGACCAGCCACCGTGCTTGCGCAGCTCTCCGCTGCGGTCCGGGTCGCCGGGGCGCGCGCGGGGCGTGACGCGCTCCGGCTGCGGCGCGGCCGCACGGTCGGCGGCCCGGCGCTCCATCAGCGCGCGGTGCTCGGCCAGCGCGGCGCTCAGATCGGGGGCGGGCCCGTCGTCATCGAGCAGGCTCGACTCAAGGTGAGTGCGGAGGATGAGCAGCTCGCGCTCGGTCGCCCGGCGGGCGTTCTTGCTCCGCGTGTGCGCGAAGGCAAACCGATCCCAGGCCTTCGCGAACGAGATGAAATCGGTGCGTCCGCCGGCGCGGTGGGCGGCGAGCATCGGGCAGATGCCGCCCTCGCTCGTGTACGCGCCGACAATGATGTCGTTCGTGCGGATGCCCTCGAGCATCGCGATCCGAGTGTGGCGCGGCAGGCACTCCACCGCCGTCCGGAGCTCGTTGATCGTCGCGCGATGCCGTTCTCGCATAGGGTTCATCGCCTCCCGAGGGCCACGCGACCACTGTATCGGCGCCCGTCGACCCCCTCAAGCGATCTCCTCGCCGCGAAAGGAACCTTGCAGATGAAGCTCGGAGTGCACGTCGGTTACTGGGGCCTCGGCATGGGGCCACAGGATCAGCTACAGGTCGTCACGGAGGCGGAACGCCTGGGCTATGACTCCGTCTGGGCCGCCGAGGCGTACGGATCGGACGCCGCGACCGTGCTGGCGTGGCTCGCGGCCGGCACGAGCAGCATCAAGCTCGGCTCGGCGATCTTCCAGATGCCCGGCCGCAGTGCGGCGATGACCGCGATGACCGCCGCGACGATCGACGAGCTGTCCGACGGCCGGATGGTGCTCGGGATCGGGAGCTCGGGCCCTCAGGTGGCCGAGGGCTGGCACGGACAGCGCTTCGCCAAGCAACTGCAGCGGACGCGAGAGTACGTCGCGGTCGTCAGGATGGCGCTGAGCCGCCAGCGGGTCGAGTTCCACGGCGAGACGATCGACCTCCCGCTTCCTGACGGCCCGGGCCGCGCGCTGAAGTTGACGATCGCGCCCAAGCAGCAGGAGATCCCGATCTATCTCGCGGCGATCGGGCCGAAGAACACCCAGCTGGCGGGCGAGATCGCGAATGGGTGGATCCCGACGTTCTTCTCGCCCGAGTACGTCTCGGAATTCCGCAAACTGCTCCAGGAGGGCGCCGACCGGGGCGGCCGCTCGCTCGATGGCTTTGACATCGCCCCGACCGTCAACGCCTACGTGTCCGACGATCGCGAGCTGGCGCGCAACCTCATGCGCCCGGTGCTCGCGCTCTACATCGGTGGCATGGGCTCGCGCAAGCAGAACTTCTACAACAACCTCGTCCAGCGCTACGGCTTCGAGGACGCGGCGAAGGAGATCCAGGACCTCTACCTCGACGGCAAGAAGGAGGATGCGGGCCACGCGATCCCCGACGAGCTGATCGACATGGTCTCACTGTGCGGACCGCGTGATGTCGTCCGCGACCGGCTCGCCGCATTCCGTGACGCCGGCGTCGGCACGCTGATGGTGACCCCGATGGCGTGGACGATGGAGGAACGGATCACGCAGCTGCAGGCGATCGCCGAGCTGGCCGGCTGAGCACGTGAGCGCAGGCCGGTCGGGCGCGTGAGCGGGGAGCGCCGCCTGCGCATCTTCCTGGGCGCGTTCGGCGATCCCGGCCACGCGTTCCCGATGCTCGCGCTGGGCTCGCGGCTCGCGGCTCGCGGCCACGACGTGACGCTCGAGACGTGGCAGCGCTGGCGCGAGCACGCCGAGGCGGAGGGGATGCGGTTCGTCGCCGCGCCCGAGTACCCGGTGTTCCCCACCCGGGAGCAGCCGCTCAAGCCCTACGAGGCGGTCGTCATGGCGACCGCGGAGACGCGCGAGGCGATGATCGCCGCCGCGCCCGATGTCGTCGTCCACGACATCCTCACGCTCGCGCCGGCGATGGCGGCCGAGCTCGAGGGGGTGCCGGCGGCGACGCTCATCCCCCATGTGCATCCGTCGAGCGCGGACGGTGCGCCGCCGTACGCGTTCGGCGCGCGCTATCCCCGGACGGCAATTGGGCGCGCGCTGTGGCGATCGTTGTCGCACCCGGTCGAGGCCGGGCTACGCCGAGGCCGAAGGGAGCTCAATGAGACGCGGATGCGGCTCGGGCTGCCGCCGGTGACGCGCCTGTTCGGTGGGATCAGCGATCGGCTGTGCCTCGTCGGGACGTTTCCGCAGCTCGAGTACGCGCGGGCATGGCCGCGCCATGTCCAGGTCGTCGGGCCGCTCATCTGGGAGCCGCCGTTCGGGGAGGTCGAGGAGCCGGCCGGGAGTGGGCCGCTCGTGCTCGTCGCGCCGTCGACGGCGCAGGATCCGGAGCATCGGCTGCTGCGGGCGGCACTCCTCGGCCTGGGCGACGAGCCGGTGCGGGTGCTCGCGGCGACGAACCGCAGACCCCTCGCTCGGCCGGTGCGGGTGCCGCCGAACGCGCGCCTCGTCGAGTGGCTGTCGTACTCGCGGACGATGCCACGCGCGTCCGTCGTCGTCTCCCACGCCGGCCACGGGACCGTGGCGCGCGCGCTCGAGTCCGGTTGCCCGGTGCTCGCGGTGCCGCACTCAGGCGACATGGGCGAAAACGCCGCTCGCATCGATTGGGCCGGGCTCGGCGTGCGACTGCCGTGGCGGTTCCTGTCGCCGGCGACATTGCGCTTGGCCATCCGGCGGGTGTTGGACGATCCGTCGCTCGCCGAACGGGCGCGGGCGGTCTCGGCTTGGGCGGCGACGCACGACGGAGCGTCGACGGCGGCGGCGCTCGTCGAGGAGTTGGCGGCAGGCCGAACGACCGGGTGCTAAGCCGGCGGGGCGCTGATCCCGCGGCCGCGGGCACGATCCGCGTCGCCGGTGAGCCGCGGGCGTGGTCGTCCGGGCTTTCTACGGACCGGTTATGACAACCACTAAGGGTTTTCCCGCAAGCTGCCGAAAGAGGATCTGACGACCAAAGGCGGGCGCCCAGGCTGGAAGGGCCGCTGTGGCGGGTGAGCGTCGGCGACTCACCGTCCGCCTGAGGACGTCGCCGCGCGGCGCCGCGGGGGGGCGCCTGAAGCGGCACCGAACGTCCGTTTCGGGGCGCGAGCTCGGCGGCCGGTTGTCAGCCGTCGTGATCTGAGCCGTCGTGCTCGGACCCGTCGTGGCGGTGGATCCGGACGAACTGCACCAGGTCGGGTGCGTCGCCCATGAGGGTGTCGACCGGCTCGCCGTAGCACGTGCACAGCTCAACCACGGCGTGATCGTCGGCGATCTCAAGCGCGCGCCAGCTCGCGCCATTGTCCTCCCAGCGTTTGAGATCGGCGAGCGTCAGCGTCGGTCGCATCGGTGCTGGCGGCATCGGCGCGTCACGTCCCGGCGGGGACAGACTCAGCGCGATCGGCGCCGCCCGCCGGATGCGCGCTGGCCCACGCGATGATCTTCCGCGAGCCCTGAACGACCTCGCCGTCGTCGGTCACGAGCGCCGGCACCCAGGTGTTCCCCGTGAGCCGCTTGACCTCCTTGCGACCCGGCGTCTGGTTCATGGCGTCCGGCAGGATCCCGAGCCCGTACGCCCTCACGACCTCCGGCTCGTAGCCGGCGTCGACGAGTGCGTGGTATGCCTGGCCGCACGGATGACCACCGGGACGGGGCGCGGGCTTCCAGGTTCCGTAACAGACGTAGATCTTCATGGGGTCCAGCTCATGACCTGCTGGCAGGTACCGCGTGTGGTGAAAGCTCCGGGGGCGGGACTCGAACCCGCAACATTTCGGTTAACAGCCGAACACTCTGCCAATTGAGTTACCCCGGATTATGGTGTATCAGGTCGACGGGGGTCAACCTGGACGGAACTCTAGCGGCACGTCGGCCTCTCCGTCCTCGACTTCAGCGTGACAGTTGGCGCATAGAAGGACGCACTTGCTCGCCTCGGCGCGCAGCGTGTCCAGCGCGACGGTGACGCCGTTCCAGCTGACCGGCAACGTCTTCTCGCTCGGGTCCAGATGATGGAACGCGAGCGCTCTTACGTTTCGGTCGTATCCGCACAGCACGCATCGGCCGCCAGCCTCCGCGACGAGCTTTGCCTTCATGTCCCGTCGATGTTGACTGACGCGCTCGACACGACACAGCTTGCATCGGTAGTACCCGCGGCCTTCGAGGATGAAGTCGGTCTCACCGTGGCGCGCGCACGCGAGCTTGACGGTCAGCTGGCCACCCTCCCTCGCCGCTGCCCGCGCCTCGGCCCGCACTCTCCGAGCACGCTCCGTCCGAAGTCCGTACCGGCCGAGCCAATGGCGCACCGTTGACTTTCCAACGCTCAACGCGGATGCAATCTCGGCAATTGACTTCCCCGCCGCCACCAACTCCGCCAGCCGCTCCTTCTCGATCCCGCCCTTCGCCGCGTGCTTCTCCCGGTTCGGTGCCTCCAGGCCGAACTTCGCCATCCAGTAGGCGATCGTTGACGGGTGCCGGTTGAACCGCCGGCCGATCTCCTCGACGCTCACGCCCTGGGCGAGCAGCAGCACCAGCGAGTTCCTGTCCATCCTGTCGCCTCCCATGCGTCTCGTATCGCGGTAGGGACCGCCGTTGCCGGCGGCCCCCCGCTCAGATCCCGGCGTGCGCATCTAACGCACCGGGCTCCTGCCCAGGGTGTTGGCGTGAAAGCGCTCGTTAGGGAATGGGTGCATCCGTTGGACGGGTGGGAGGTATCGGGCGGCGATGTGCGTCATCCGATACCACCGCAGGTTGCTGCGCTGGCTTCGACGCTTGAGCGCGCGTAGCCAGTGCCGCGTGACCTGATCGTGGAACGCGATGATCGCGTCGCTATTGCCCGGTACCGCGTAGTAGGCCATGTGACCTCTGGCGACGTTCCCGAGCCATTTGCCTTGGACGTCGATCGGGAGATGCCGACGGCGTTTGAGCTGAAGGTTGATCTCCCTCAGCTTCGCCCGCATCCGTCCAGGCACGGTGATGCGCTTGAGCATGAACCGCCCGTTCCGGGTCTTCGAGCAGATGTGCTTGAACCCCAGAAAGTCGAACGTCTCCGGCTTTCGCTGCCCGCGAGCAGCCCTGTTCTCTGCGGCGAACCGCCCGAACTCGATCAGCCGGGTCTTCTCGCTCGCGAGCTCCAGGCCGAACGTCGCGAGCCTTCCGCGAAGCTCAGTCAGGAACCGCTGCGCGTCCCGCTGGTGCTGGAACCCCACGATGTGGTGAGTCGCCGGGAGGGATCGCACCTCCCGGCGCTCGCAGAACCCGGCGTGAACCTCTCGACTCACCGGGCTCCCATCGTCCAGCCGTCAGGGCGCAGCCCCGAGCCGCCAGTGCGCGAACAGGCCCGGCTGGCGTCGAGCGACGTCAGCGAGGAACCTGCGCGCCCTGGTCGGGCGGCGGCGCAAGCGTTTGTATTTCCGCATGGCCCACCTCACGAGCGTGTCGTTGAGGTGGCGGAACACCGGATACAACATGGACTTGTAGAAGCGTCCGTAGTAGTTGATCCAGCCCTGGATCACGATGTTGAACATGCGTGCCAGGTCCGTGAGGGTCTTGTCCGAGCGAAGGTTCAGCCGCCAGCGGCGCATCTCGCGCCGCATCGCGCGTTTTCGCTTCGTTCGAGACCGCCGGAGTGAAGTTCAGGAAGTGCTTCCCGAGCCGGTTCTTCGACAGCCGCGGACGGAACGTGTAGCCCAGGAACGTCGAACGACGTGTGCTCGTAGGAGACGCGTCGATCGTCATCCTGGCAGTACACGATGCGGGTCTTCTGCTCGTTGAGCTGAAGCCCGCACTCCGCCAGCCGCGCAGCGACCGTGGCCCGCACGTGCTGGGCCTGCCGCTCGCTTCGAGCGTGGACGATGATGTCGTCGCAGTAGCGCTCGAACGGGACTTCCGGGAACTCCCGGACCATCCACGCATCGAACGCGTAGTGCATGAACATGTTGGCGAGCAGGGGCGAAATCGCCGACCCCTGAGGGGTACCACGATCACGCTCGACCAGGCGTCCCGTCCTCGCGTTGCAGCGGCGCTTTGAGCCACCGCTCCACATAGAGCAGGATCCAGCGCCTGGTCGGCGTGGTGAGCGACCGCCTTCAGAACGAGGTCCCAAGGAACGGTGTCGAAGAACTTCCGGATGTCCATATCGAGCACCCAGTCGCTTTTCCAGCACCGCTCCCGGCAGACCCCGAGCGCGTCGTGGGCGGATCGACCCGGCCGATACCCATACGAGTCCGGGTGGAACACTGGCTCCACCGACGGGCTCAAGATATGAGCGCACGGCCACTTGGGCGATCCGATCCGCGACGGTCGGCACCCCGAGCATTCTCAGGCCGCCGTCCTTCTTCGGTATCTCCACCGCACGCACCGGCGGCGGGAAGTAGCTCCCCGACGACAGCCGGTTCCAGAGCTTGAACAGATTCCCCGAAAGGTCCCGCTCAAAGTCCTCGATCGACTGCTCGTCAACGCCGGCGCCACCCTTGTTCGCCTTGACCCTCCGATAGGCCTCCCAAACCGCCCATTTGGAGATCTCAAACGACTTCGGCTTCGGTTCGCTCACCCGACTCCTCCCACGTCACCGCGGTTGATCGGAAAGCTCAGCCAGGACAACCCGTCCCCTTCGCTCCAGCCCGATTACCGAGCCTTCATCGCTACTACGAGACGGTCCGCCCCTGTGCCCCGCATCGACTACTCTCCCCCTCGCAGATCCCGCTGCTTGGGGTTCTCGCCTGGCGCGCACGGCCGCAGGCCCGTCCTGGCGCCACTGGCTGCCCGCGCCGCGGGGCGACAGGTTCCCGAGTTCCGCACAAGAGCCCAGATCACGCTCGCGCCACCATCCATGCCGGACACCCGCCTGGCCAGTCAACAGGCTCCCGCCAGACTGATCCCGGGGCAATGACTCGACCCCGGTTTCGATATCGCCGATACGCTTTCGACACTTCATCGGTGGTTCGCTCTGCGCTCGCCTTCGTGATCCACACCTGACGCGCTCGATAGCGCGCCGTTTCCGCGACGCTCAGCACCCCGGCTCTTGACCGGCGCACCTCGCGGTGGTTTGCGACCTCCGCCTGCACAGCGGTCGCGAAGGGCCACCAGCCAACCACGGCCTGGCTCCTTCATCTCTCGTGCAGCACCGCATCCGTCGGTATCGCCTTCTACATCAGATCCTCCTTCAGCGTTCTCGGCACACAGTCGTCGGCGTAACGCACGATGATCACGTCACCGTGCGCGTTCCGGCGCCTCCATTCATGAGCCCACAGGTCAAAGACGTAGTGCAGGTAGACGTTGGCCAGCAGCGGCGATGCCGATGCTCCCTGCGCCATCCCACGCTCGGTCTCTGACCGCTTGCCGTCCTCGATGACCCCCGCTCTGAGCCATTTCTGGATCAGACGCAGGACCCGCCTGTCGGCGATCCGATGCTCGAGGAACTTCACCAGCCACGAGTGATCGATGCTGGTGAAGAAGTCGCGGATGTCCGCGTCGAGCACCCAGTTGACCTTCTTGTCATAGATCCCAGCCGCGAGCGCGTCCAGCGCATCATGCGCCGAGCGGCCCGGCCGGAACCCGTACGAGAAGCCGACGAAGTCCGTCTCGTAGATGCCGTTGAGCACCTCCACGACCGCACGCTGCAGGATCTTGTCCTCCAACGCGGCGATCCCCAACGGCCGCAACCGGCCGTCGTGCTTGGGGATATACGCCCTCCTGGTCGGCTTGGCTCGATAGCCGCCGCAATGCACCCGACGGTGCAGGTCCTGAAGGTTCCCCTCCAGGTCCTGCGCGTAGGTGCTCCACGTCACATCGTCGACCCCGGACGCGGCGCGCGGGTTGATCGCCCAATACGCCGTCCGCAGACGATCCACATCGACGTGATGCAGCAGCGCGGTGAACCGTGTTCCCTTGTCCTGCACAGCGCGATCGCGCACGCGATCCAGCGCACTTGGCGCGCCTGACCCGGCTCTGAGTCCGGGGCGCGTTTTGCTGGCCGCGTTCCCCTCGGCCGGCCGCCTTCCCTCCACCACCTCCGCCACCGGCACGCCGGCGTTGTTCGGCAGCTTCGCAGGTACTACGCAGCCGTCTGACTTCCCATGGTCGTTCATCGAGGGCGTCCCGACGGCGCGTTCCCCTCACGACCCACCGGCCGTCGACCTACCACCCCGCGAACCATCCAGGACGAGGCATCATCGACCACAACCATGGGTGACCATGGGACCTCCCGGTTCTCGCGAACAGAGCTTCCTCGCATGCCCGGGGTCTCTGACCGCGCGGGGTCCGTCGACAACTCGCGATAACGCTGCCGACGATGTTGCCTTCCGCGTTTCATGACGGCGTCAGCACCCCGATGCCATTGATTTCGCGGGTCCATAGCCCAGCCTACGAGTACCCCTGCCAACGCTTCGCCGACGCCCTCACGGACGCCAACGCATGACTCAGGGCCACCGCGGGTCGCTAACCCTTCCGGTGTCGGGCTCTCCCATCCCTTGCTCTGTTCCGGTTTATCCCGGCGCTCCACGAACACATGTTCGCATGGGTGGCGGACGGAAGAGGGCGGCAACTGGCGTCGCTGCCGGCCTCGGCTGCGATCACACGCCCTGCTCAGAGGGGCTTTTCCAACCGTGCGTCGAGGTCGCGGATCTGCTCGATCACGCGTTCGCGATCCCGGGCCAGGTCGTTGACGTCGCCGCCGCCTCCGCCCCGGGCGCGGCGGAGCGCCCGCTCCAGCCGGCCCAGCTCGAGCAGCAGGCGCTGCTGCCCGACGTGATCATCGCTCACCTCGGTCTCATCGCCGGCGCGGGCAACGATCGTCGCCAGCAGCCGGGCGAGCTCCTCGTCCTCCGGGTCGATGCCGGTCATCGGCGCGGCGCACGTGCCGACGAGGTGCCGCGCGACGCGGCGCAGTCGGGCGCTCGTCAGGTGCTCGTCAAAATCGAGTGCCGCGAGGGCCCTCTCCCCCGCCTCCGGTCGCGCGACGCACAGCACGAGGAACTGGCCCTCGTTGCGAATCGCGGGATCGACGACCCGCTCTGGCGCCGTCGCAGCCTCGGAGGCGGCGCTGCTGCCGTTGCCGCCGCCGCCCGACGCAGGCCCCGATGCGCCGGGACGGCTCCCCGCCATGAGCGCGGCCAGTCGCCCCTCGGAGAGCTCGAGCCGGCTCGCGACCCGTTGCAGCAGGTCCTCACGCAGCGCGCTCGCCGGCAACGCCAACACGGGCGCGAGCTCGGCGACCGCCCGGTCACGGCCTTCGGCGCTCCGCGTATCCGCACGGTCGAGAATCCGGTCGACGTGGAAGACGACGAACGGGACGGATGCGGCCACCCGTTCGCGCAGCGCCTCGACACCGTCACGCTCGATCAGCTCGGCCGGATCGGTGCCCGGCGGCAGGGGCACGACCCGGAGTTCCAGGCGGCGCCCGGACGCGACCTGGGCGGCCCGGAGCATCGCCTCCTGACCGGCGCTGTCGGCGTCGAGGCACAGCTCGAGCACGTGGACGGTCCGCTCGAGCTCGGTCGCCTGCTCCTCGGTGAACGAGGTGCCCATGATCCCCACGGCATTGCGCAGACCGGCCTGGTGCAGTGCGAGCACGTCCGTGTAGCCCTCGACGAGGATCATCCGGCCGGCGCGCGCGGCGACCGCGCGGGCGTGGTCGATTCCGAACAGCTGGCTGCGCTTCTGGTAGAGCTGGTTCTCGGAGGTGTTGAGGTACTTCGGCTGCTGGTTGTCCCGCATCGCCCGCGCGCCGAACCCGAGCACGCGCCCGCGTGCGTCGACGGAGGGGAACACGATCCGCTCGCGGAAACGGTCGTAGACCTGGCCGGGGCGCGTCCTGGAGCGCACGACGAGGCCGGCGTCGAGCAGCTCCTGCTGGCTGAAGCCGGCGGAGCGTGAGGCACTGAGGATGCGGTCCCAGGCACTCGGGGCATACCCGACCGCGAACTCGCGCAGCGTCTCCTCGGTGAGGCCGCGGCCGAGCAGATACTCGCGGGCTGCCGCGGCCTCGCGCGACTCCCACAGGTAGCGGGCGTAGTACGTCGCCGCTCGGCTCAGCAGGGTGTACAGCCGCTCTCGCTGCTCCCGGCGCGCCGCGGCGGCGGGATCCTCATCGACGGTCTCGAGCTTGACCCCGAACCGGTCGGCGAGCGCCTCGATCGCCGCCTTGAAATCGAGGCCCTCGGTCTCCATCACCCATGAGAACGGGTCGCCCGAGGCCTGACAGCCGAAGCAGTGGTAGTGCTTCTCGTCCGGACGCACATGGAACGAGCCGGAGCGCTCGTCGTGGAACGGGCAGAGGCCGAAGTAGCTGTCCGCGCCGGCGCGGCGCAGCTCAACACGTGAGCCGACGAGCGACAGCATGTCGACGGCGTCAAAGACGCGGTCCCGGGAGTCAGGCGTGTAGCGCGTCACGGCGGGATCCGGACAATGTCACGGCGCGAACGCCGTCGGCACGCTCAGGCGCTCGAACACGCGGATGCAGAACCCGTCGGTCATCCCGGCGATCCAGTCGGTGACCCGCCGCGCCAGCTCGCCGTCCGGGATCGAGGACGGGATCTCATCCGGGTGGGCGCAGTAGTGATCAAACAGCGTGCGCACGACGACCTTGATCTTCTCGCCCTCCCGTCGCGCCTCCGGACCGAGATAGACGTGCTCGAACATGAACGTGCGCAGGTCGTTCATCGCGTCGCCGATCCGCAGGCCCTGCACGATGTCCCCGGCGGCATCGGAATGCTCGACGAGGTCGTGGACGAGGGTGTCGATGCGATGCGGGCCGGTGTCGCCAAGAATCGTGATCGGCTCCTCCGGCAGCGCCGCGACCGAGAGCACGCCGGCGCGCACGGCGTCGTCGATGTCGTGGTTGATGTACGCGATCCGGTCGACGAGCCGAACGATCTTGCCCTCCAGTGTGGCCGGCTCGCGGGCGCGGCCGGAATGGCTGACGATCCCGTCGCGGACGGGATCGGTCAGGTTGAGCCCTTGGCCGTCACGCTCGAGCGTGTCGACGACACGTAAGGAGTGCTCGTGATGCAGGAAGCGGGTTCCGAAGCGCTTCTGGAGGCACTCGTCGAGCGCGTCCTCGCCGATGTGACCGAACGGCGGGTGGCCGAGGTCGTGCCCGAGTCCGATCGCCTCGACGAGGTCCTCGTTGAGGCGGAGCGCGCGAGCGACGGTGCGGGACACCTGGGTCACCTCGAGCGTGTGCGTGAGCCGGGTGCGGTAGTGATCGCCGATCGGGGCGACGAACACCTGGGTCTTGCTCTTGAGCCGGCGAAACGCCTTGCAGTGCACGATCCGGTCACGGTCGCGCTGGAAGGGTGTCCGCAACCCGCAGTCGGTTTCAGGGCGGGCACGCACCGGCGGATAGGAACGGGTCGCCGTTGGCGAGAGCTCGGTCTCCTCCCGCGCCTGGATGCGCGCCGCGAAGGCCGACGCCACCGCCCCGCCGGGATGTTCGTAGCCGGTCGTGATCACCTGGTCGCTCACGGTCCTTCGATTCTGACAGCGGGGCGCGCCGCCCACGGGGTTTGACGCAAAGTCGCGCACAAACACGCCGGCTGCGCTGACGCGCTATGACGTCGAGGTCAGGGCGGCGCTCCGGAGCAGCGGCCGCAGGTGGACGTTCGCGTGGTGCTCGGCGGTCTCGATGATCGCCCGCTCCGCCTGGCGCAACGACGTTCCCGAGGCGTCCGGCGCCTGAGCGAGCGGGCGTCCGAGTGCGTCGACGAGGAATCGATAGGACTCCTCGTCGAGCGGGAACGCGGACGCTTCGCAGGCGGTGCAGACGATCCCACCGGCGGCGGCCGAGAATCCCTGGAGATGCTCGGACTCGCCGCACGCGGCGCACGCCGCGAGGTGCGGCACGATCCCGGCCGCGAGCAGCAGCTTCAACCGGAACGCGAGTCCGTTTCCGGCCCGTGCGTGGGCGGCGTCGCCACCGAGCAGGGCGAGCTCGTTCGCGAGCAGGTGAAACACCTCCGGGTGTGGGTCGCTCGTCTCAAACAGCCGGGACACGGCGTCGCACGCGCGAGCGGCGGCATCAAGCGTCGCGGCGTGGTCGCGAAGGGCCGCATGGGTGCTAATCGTGTCGACGCCGGTGACCGTGAGCAGTTCGCTGCGCCCCTCGTGGAGGTGGGCGCGGACGTGGAAGAACGGCTCGAGCCGGGCGCCGAACCGGCTCCGGGCACGGCGCACACCCTTGGCGATCGCCGATAGTCGCCCGTGATCTGGGGTGTACACGTGAAGGATCCGGTCGGCCTCGCCATAACGGATCGAGCGGAGCACGATCGCCTCCGTGGTCAACGGTCCCGGCACGCGATCACGCCACGAACATCCGACCCCGCCATATCGCGGAGTCAGAAGCTATCTTTTGTATAGCAATGACCAACGTCACCGTGTACACCACCGACCAGTGCGCGCGCTGCGTGACAGCCAAGGCGCTGCTCACCAAGCGCGGCATTGGTTATGAAGAGATCAATCTGGCAAAGGACCCGGACGGTCGCGCGGAACTCGCGAAGCGGACGGGAATGGTCACGTTCCCGCAGATCGTGATCGATGATCAGACGATCGGCGGACTGGACGAGCTTGTCGCCGCCGATCGCGCCGGACAGCTCAAGGGCCTGCTCGCCGCGTAGCGGCGAAGCGGGTCTCGACATCGTCCTAAAACCCCTTCGTGTGATGGTGCGAGCGCCACAGGGGGATTCTCGGACCGCTGGATGGTCCTGGGATCCCTTTGTGGTCCGCAGACCTGTGAGCGAGAGATTTCCGGACGATCAGCACTGAGGTCGGGCCGCCGCAGGGCTCACCAGCCGCCGCAGGGCTCACCAGCCGCCGCAGGGCTCACCAGCCGCCGCAGGGCTCACCAGCCGCCGCGGCACCCACCAGCCCGCCGCGGGGCTCACCGGCCCGCCGCCGCTGCAGCACGCCGCTGCGCTCGCGGGCGCGGCTGGCAATGCTCGCACACGTAGGTCCCCCGTCCCCCGACGACGATCTTGCGCACCGGGCGCCCACACACGAGGCACGGCTCACCCGCGCGCAGGTGGATCTGAAAGCGATCCTGAAACGACCCGCGTGCGCCGTCGACGTGGCGGAAATCATCGATCGAGGCGCCCTTGGCGTCGATCCCGGCGCCGAGCGCCTCCTCGATCGCGTCGCGCAGGCGCGCCCATTGCCCGCCGGTGAGCCGTCCCGCAGGCCGCAGCGGATGGATGCCGGCCCGGAACAGCGCCTCGTCGGCGTAGATGTTCCCGACGCCGGCGATCCGGCGCTGGTCAAGCAAGAACGCCTTGACCGGCGCGCTGCGGCCGCGGGCCGCCCGCCGCAGGTATTCCGTCGTGAACGCGGGCGTGAACGGCTCCGCGCCGAGCCGCTCCGCGAGATACGCGACGAACGCATCCCTGCCTGCCAGGAGATGCCCGGTCCCGAACCGACGCGGATCGACATAGACGAGCCGATGCCGGCCACTGAGTGCGAAGCGCACGCGCGTATGAATCGGCTCGATCGCCGGTTCGAACAGGAGCGCACCGGTCATCCGGAGGTGAATGAGCAGGAACAGCTCCCCCGAGAGCTCCCAGACGAGGTACTTCCCGGCCCGGGACACCCGGTCGATCACCGCGCCCGTCAACCCCGCGGCGACCGCCTCCGGCGGATACGGCCGGGTCCAGCGCCCGTCGAGGATCTCGACCGACTCGATCCGCCGCCCCTCGAGATGGGGCGCCAGCTGGCGACGGATCGTCTCGACCTCAGGTAGCTCAGGCACGCACGACCTAGCTTACGAACGAGCGGCCGGGCAGCGACGCCGAAGCCGAGGCCGCGCCGTCGGTCAGCCATGAGAGCACGCTCGCGCCGACGTCCGCGAGCGGCCCGTCGTGCCGGCGGCCGTGGCGCCCAGGAACCGCCGCCAGCAGCGGCACGCCCTCGCGCGTGTGGTCCGTGTGCGGCATCGTCACGTCGCAGCCGTGGTCGGCGGTCAGCACGAGGAGATCGTCAGGCCCGAGCACCGCGAGCCATCCGGCGACGGCCCGATCGATCTTCTGCAGCGCGCCGTGGAACCCCTCGGCGTCGTGCCGGTGACCGTAGACCTGGTCCGTTTCGATCAGGTTCGTGAATACGAAGCCGCGCTGGAGCTCGTCGATCAGCCGGGATGTCTGCGCGAGGGCGGTCGCATTCGTCGCTCCCGGATGCTGTTCGTCGATCCCGGCCCCGGCGAACAGCTGCCCGACCTTGCCGACGGTGTGCACGGGAATCCCGGCGCGCTGCAGCTCGTCGAGATACGAGTGCCCGGGCACGAGCGCGTAGTCGTAGCGACCCTCGGTCCGCCGAAATGCGCCCGGCTCGCCGCGGAAGGGCCGCGCGATCACCCGGCCGACGGCGTGCTCCGGTGGGAGCCGCTCCCGGACAAACCGGCAGATGGCGTGCAGCTCATCCTGGGTGGCGACGCGCTCGTGGGCCGCGATCTGCAACACGGAGTCCTGGCTCGTATAGACGATGAGCGCGCCGCGGCGCAGCCCTTCGGCGCCGTAGTCGTCGATCGCCTCGATCCCGTTGCAGGCGTGGTTGCAGACGACCGGCCGGTGGCCGGCGGCGACCACGACGTCGATCACCTCGGGCGGAAAGCCGTTGGGGTACCTCGGCGGGGACTCGGTCTGCACGACGCCCATCAGCTCCCAGTGGCCGGCCGTCGAATCCTTGCCCACCCCAAGTGGCCGGAGCTGCCCGTGCACGACCGGATCCTCGGCCGGCGGGACGCCGTCGAGCGGGAGGATCGAGCCGAGACCGAGCCGAGCGAGCGTCGGCAGGGACAGACCGCCGGTGACAGCGGCGAGGTGGCCGAGCGTGTTCGCGCCCGCATCGCCGTAGGCGGCGGAATCCGGCAGAGGGCCCGCGCCACAGGCGTCGATGACGACGACGAACGCGCGTCTCACGCGGGCCGCCTAGTCCTCCCCGTCCCAGTAATCGAGCCGCTCGAGCCGGGCGATCACGCCGACGCCGCGCAGCGCGACCTTGTTCGACCGCGGGTAGAAGCACATGTCTCCGGGATCGCGGGTCCCGTACGCGAGGTAGCGCAGCGCGCCATCGCCGGCGCGGAACATGTGGGCGACGGCGGTGCCCGCGGGGCGCGCGATCACGTGGCCCGGACGGACCGGCGTCTCCGCGTCCCCGAGGACGAACGTCCCCGCTCCGTCGAGGATCACGAAGATCTCCTCCTCGTGGGAATGGCAGTGCAGGGGTGCCGACTCATGTCCGGGAGCGACCGTCACGTGCTGAATGCCGGTGCGGACCGATCCGGCCGCCCGGCCGAGGTTGCGCCGCTCGCGTTTGACCCGTGGCCGATCGAGACGTTCCGGCTCGACCTCGTCGATGTTGACGACTGTCGGGGGTCGGGCGCTCGGCGGGTCCGGCAGCTCCGGCGGACCGAGTTCGCACTCGCGGACGAACTGGAACGGCCTCCCGTCGATGGTGCGCGGCATCGACTCGGTCGCCCGGGGCCCGACGAGCGACATCCCGAGCCGGGGAAACGCGATCGCGTTGTCAGGCTGTCGCGTACCGAAGGCGAGGACGTCGAGCGTGGTTTCAGCGTGGAGCGTGTGCGCCCCAGCGCGGGGCAGATAGACGATGCAGTCGCCGGCCCGGATCTCGCTCGTCGCCCCGGCGTGCCAGGACACGCCCGTGCCGGCGAGGACGTAGAAGATCTCCTCCTCGGCCCCGTGGTCGTGCGCCGGTGTCGACCATCCCCCGGCCGGTACCTCGATCCGCCGCACGCCGACCGTCACCGAACCGGCTGCCTCGCCGAGCATCGTCCACCGCCCGCGGAGGTGGCCGAGCTCGAACGCGCTCGACGGGGCGTCGTCGAAGTGCGTGACCCCGCCGGTGTGTCTGGGCGGCTGCGGCACCCCGTCAGTGTGACCGATCGAGCTGCGCCCGAGGGTGCGCGTCGAAGTACACCTCGCGCAGGCGATCGGTCGACAGGTGCGTGTAGATCTGCGTCGTGCCGATGTCGGCGTGGCCGAGCATCTCCTGCAGCGAGCGCAGATCGCACCCGCCGGCGAGCAGATGGGTCGCGAACGTGTGGCGCAGCGTGTGCGGGCTCATCCGGTTCTCGAGGCCGGCGCTCCGGGCATGGCGCTGGACGATCTTGTAGAGCCCCTGGCGAGACAGGCCGGAGCCGCGCAGATTGACGAACACGCGGGGCTCGTCGCGGAGCCCCACGAGCCGCGGCCGCGCCCGCTCGAGATACGCGCGCAGCGTCTCGATCGCCTTGCTCCCGATCGGCACGATTCGCTCCTTCGACCCCTTTCCGTGAGTCCGGAGGATCCCGGCCTCGAGGTCGAGCGCCGAGAGCTCGAGCTCGATCGCCTCCGACGCCCGCAGCCCGCAGGCGTACATCGTCTCCAGCAGCGCTCGGTCGCGCAAAGCGGCGGGCGAGTTCCCGGTCGGCTGCGCGAGCAGCCGCTGGACCTCGTCGCGGCTGAGCACCTTCGGCAGGCGTCCTGGGGTGCGGGGCGCGCGCAGCTCGGAGGTCGGATCGAAATCGAGGATCTGCTCGCGCCGCAGATGGCGGTAGAACGAGCGCAGACAGGCGATCTTCCGCTGCAAAGTGGCCGGCGCGACCGGCGCGCGCTCGTCCGAGCCGGAGGCGAGCTCCGTGACGAACCCGGCGAGTTCCCGTGAGCTCACGCACAGCGGATCGGTCGATTGGCGGTCGAGGAACAGCCCGTACTGCTGAAGGTCGGAGCGGTACGCCTCGAGCGTGTTGCGGGACAGGCCCCGTTCGAGCTCGAGGTAGGCGAGAAAATCGAGCGTGAGATCGGTCAGCCGTCGGGAAGGGGCCGCCGTGTCAACCGTGACCATGCCCGGATATTCGCGCTTCCGGGTATCGCTCCTGCGCCTGAATGCGTGCGCTCACCCGCGCCGGTCACGGCGCCGCGCCTCCTGCGCCTGAATGCGTGCGCCACCCGCGCCGGTCACGGCGCCGCGCCTCCTGCGCCTGAATGCGTGCGCTCACCCGCGCCGGTCACGGCGCCGCGCCAGCCAGAGCAGCGCGATCAGCGACTTCGAGTCCCGGCACTGGGCGATCGCGTCGTCGATCCGGTCCAGCGGCCACGGCACGACCTCGATCTGCTCGTACTCGTCGACCTCGACCTCGGGCGCATCGGACAGGCCGGTCGCGAGGTACACCCACACGAACTCATCGCTGAAGCCGGGGCTGGTGTAGAAGGCGAAGATCTCCTCCCAGCTCTCGGCCTGCTTGCAGATCTCCTCGGCGAGCTCGCGCTTGCCTGTTTCCAGCGGCGGCTCGCCCTCGACGTCGAGCTTCCCGGCGGGGATCTCCAGCGAGTCGCTCACCCCGATGACCTCCCGCGGCTGCCGCGTGAGCCACACGTGGGTGTCGTCGACCGGCAGGATCCCGACGGCGCCGGGGTGCCACACCTTCTCCCGCGTGACCTCCTCGCCGTCGTCGTGACGGAACCGCTCCTGCCCCACCTTGACGATCTTGCCTTCCCAGATCGTCTCGCTGCCGGTGCGCTCAAACGCCATCTGCGGCCTCCTCGATCAGCGCGATCGCGACGTCAAGCATGCCCTCGAGCGCGTCGACGCTGACGCGTTCGTCGGGCCGGTGGTTGCGCTCGGTCCCGTTCGCGAGGTTGACACATTCAAACCCGGCTGCGATGAACGCGTTCGCGTCCGCGCCACCGCCGGTGACGATCGGACGCGGCTCGTAGCCGGTCGCCCGCAGCGCCCTTTCGGCGAGCGTGACGGTGGGCGCGGTCGGCTTCAGCCGGTAACCGGTGAACATCTTCTCGACGGTGAGGTCGAGGTCGCATTCGGCCGCGTCGGCCGCGTCCTGGAAGCAGTCGATCATGTCGGTCAGCGCCGCCTCGACGAGCTCCTCGGACAGACTGCGCACCTCAGCTTCGGCGCGGCAGTGCTCGGGCACGACGTTCGTCGCCGTCCCACCGGCGATGACCCCGACGTTCGCGGTCGTCTCCGGATCGAGCCGGCCGAGCCGCATCGCGGCGATCCCGCGCGCGGCGGCGAGGATCGCGCTGCGGCCGTCCTCGGGCCGCAGGCCGGCGTGGGCGGCGACGCCGCGGAGGCGGGCGATCACCCGCTGGTGGGTCGGCGAGGCGAGCACGATCTCGCCGATCGGCGAGGCGTGGTCAAAGGTGTAGCCGAAGGGGCTGCGCAAACGTCCGGTGTCGAATGCCCGGGCCCCGTGCAGACCGTTCTCCTCGGAGACGCTGAAGATCAGCTCGAGGCCAACCGCCGGTGGGCTCGATGCCGACGCCTGCCGGCGCGCGAGCTCGAGCATGACGGCGACGGCGGCCTTGTTGTCGGCGCCGAGGATCGCGTCGTTGGCGTTCTCGTAGCCGCCGTTGATCAGCACCGGATCGACGGAGGCCGTCGCCGGAACGGTGTCGAGATGGGCGCACATCATGATGCTGTCCGGCCCGGCGCCCGGGATGCGCGCGAACAGGTTGCCCGGCGTCGGCGCCGGCCGCCGGCCCGGCGTCGTCCTCGTCGACCTCGAGCCCCATCGCCCGCAGCTCGGCGGCGACGTGGTCGGCGCACGGGCGCTCGTGCCCGGACGGACTGTGGATCCGGCAGAGGGCGACGAACGTGTCGTTCAGTCGCGCGCGCTCGGCCTCTGTCGAGCGCCTCACCGCGAGGGTTCGGCGTGCGGCACGCGCACGGCGTCGCTCGGCGCCGGCCGCCCCGGACCGCAGCGAGCGCCGAGCCGACGAACTCACGGAACAGCGGCGCCGGGCGCTCCGGCCGCGACTTGAACTCCGGGTGGTACTGCGAGGCGACGAAGAACGGATGCTCGTCCCGGCTCAGCTCGATCACCTCGACGAGCCGCTCGTCGGGCGAGGTGCCCGAGCAGATGAGACCCGCCGCCTCAAGCCGCCGGCGCAGATGGTTGTTGACCTCATAACGATGCCGGTGGCGCTCGTACACGACCGGCTCGTCGTAGAGCTCACGGACGCGCGTGCCGTCGTGCAGCTTGACCGGATCCGCACCGAGCCGCATCGTCCCGCCCATGTCGGCGATCTCCTTCTGCTCGGGGAGCAGGTCGATCACCGGATACGGGGTCTCGGGGTCCATCTCGGTCGAGTTCGCGCCCTCCATCCCAACGGCATGGCGCGCGAACTCGCTGACCGCAACCTGCATGCCGAGGCAGATGCCGAGGTACGGGATCTTGTTCTCCCGCGCGATCTGGGCGGCCCGGATCTTGCCCTCGAAGCCGCGGCCGCCGAAGCCGCCGGGGATGAGGATCCCGTCGGCCTCGGCGAGCGACCCCGCGACCGCCGACTCCGCGACCGACTCGGAATCGACCCAGTCGATCTCGACCTTGCAGCCGTGGTGCACGCCGGCATGGCGGAGCGCCTCGACGACCGACAGGTACGCGTCCTCGAGCTTGACGTACTTGCCGACGAGCGCGATCCGAACCGAACCGTTCACCTGGCTCGCGCGGCGGGTGACCTCCTCCCAGCCGCGCAGGTCCGGCTCCGCGCATTCGAGCCCGAAGTGCTCGCGGAGGATGAAGTCATCGACGCCGCCGGCGTTGAACACGAGCGGCACCTTGTAGATGTCATCGACGTCGTACGCGGAGACGATGGCCTCGACCGGGAGGCTGGCGAACAGCGCGATCTTGCGCCGGATGTCCCCCGAGAGCTCGGACTCCGACCGGCAGACGACCATGTCCGGGGCGATACCGATGCGTCGCAGCTCGTTGACGGAGTGCTGGGTCGGCTTCGTCTTCAGCTCGCCGGCGTGACCGATGTACGGCACGAGCGTGAGGTGGATGAACATGCAGCGCCGCCGACCGACGTCGACCGGGAACTGACGGATCGCCTCGAGGAACGGGAGCGACTCGATATCGCCGACCGTGCCGCCGATCTCGGTGATGACGAAGTCGACGTCGGTCGCCTCGGCCATCAGCCGGACGCGTGACTTGATCTCGTCGGTGATGTGCGGCACGACCTGGACGGTGGCCCCGAGGTAGTCGCCGCGGCGCTCCCGGCGGATCACCGTGTTGTAGATGCCGCCCGCGGTGACGTTCGACGCGCGGCTCGTGTTCGCGTCGGTGAAGCGCTCGTAATGGCCGAGGTCAAGGTCGGTCTCGGCGCCGTCCTCGGTGACGAACACCTCGCCGTGCTGATACGGCGACATCGTGCCCGGGTCGACGTTGATGTACGGGTCGAACTTCTGCAGCTGGACGCTGAGACCACGAGCGACGAGAAGGCGACCGATCGACGCTGCCGCGATGCCCTTGCCAAGCGAGGACACGACCCCGCCGGTAATGAAGATAAAGCGCGTTTCCCCTGTCGAGAGGTTGCTGGCGCGTCGCGGGTCTTTGGCCATCGATCGAACCTCAGTGTAGTTGACACGATTGAAGGTAGCGGGGGCGACGGACGAACCTCGCGCCCCGCGACCGCCAACGCCGCTCGCAGCGGAATTCGGTGGCGCACCCGGCGGCTCAGGCGGCCTTCAGCAGCTGCCGAGCGTGCTGGCGCGCCGCCCGATCGGCGTCACCGCCGCCGAGCATCCGGACGAGCTCGCCGACGACGCCGTCGCCCTCGAGCATCGTCACGCTCGTCCGAGCCGGGGACACCGAACCGTCCTTGACGATCGTGAAATGGCGGTCGCCGACGGCTGCCACCTGCGGCAGATGGGTGATGCAGAGGATCTGACGCCGAGCGGCGAGCTCCCGCAGGTGGGCGCCGACGGCGCGGGCGGTGTGGCCGCCGATCCCCGCGTCGATCTCGTCGAACACGAGCAGCGGCATCACGCGCTCGTCCCCGAGATCGCTCGAGTGGGCGGCGCTCAGCAGCGCGAGCATCACGCGGGAGAGCTCGCCGCCGGATGCGATCTCGCGCAACGGTCCGGCGGGCAGGCCCGGGATTCGGCGCGAGCAGGAACTCGACGAGATCACCGCCGCGGGGCCCGATGCCGTCCTCCCGCGGCCGCACGACGACCTCGAAGGACGCGTCGGCCATCGCCAGCTCGGCGAGCCGGGCCCGGACCGCCTCGGCAAGCGCGGGGGCAGCGGCGGCCGCGCGCGGCGCTCAGCTCCGCCGCGACGCACTCAGCTCCTCCCGCGCCGCCGCCAGCTCCGCCGCGACATGGCCGAGCTCGACCTCCGCCCGCTCGAGCTGGTCCCGGCGGGCCCGGCAGCGCTCGGCGTGAGCGAGGACCTCGGCGATCGAGCCGCCGTGCTTGCGCTCGAGCCGGGAGAACAGCGCGAGGCGCTCCTCGACCTCCTCGAGCCGGCCCGGCGAACCCTCGATCCCGTCGAGATAGCGCCGCAGTTCGACGGCGAGATCCTCCGCCTCGAAGCGCAGCGCCTGGGCGCGCTCGGCAAGCGGGGCGAGCGCCGGGTCGATGTCCGCCCGCCGGCTCGAGCGTCTGGGCCGCGGCCGACAGCGCCATCGCGCCTCCGCCCTCACGCCTCCTCCGGCGCGATCGCCTCGGCCGCGAGCGCCGCAGCGCCGCGCAGCGTCTCGACGTGGCGCAGCCGGTCACGCTCGGCGAGGAGCTCGGCCTGCTCGTTCTCGCTCGGCGCAGCGGCCTCGATCTCGTCGAGCTCGAACGCGAGCAGGTCGAGCTCGCGCTCGCGGGCACCGGCGAGCGCCTGGAGCTCCTCGGCCTGCTGCTCGGCGGCCCGGAGCCGGGCATGGGCCGCCGCCGTGCGGGCTCCGTCGCTCCCGCTGGGCCGGGCCGCAGTGCTCGTCCAGGATCTCAAGCTGGGCGCCGGCGAGCATCAGCTTGCGGTGCTCGTGCTGGCCGTAGAACGACAGGAGCATGCCGCCGATCTCCTTGAGATCGGCGACTGTCGCCGAGCGGCCGCACAGGTAGGCGCGCGTGCGCCCGTCCGGCCACACGCGGCGGGCGAGCACGATCTCCTCGGCGTCGGCCGGGATCCGCTCGTCGCTCTCCGGGTCGAGCTCCGGCGGCAGCGAGAACACTCCCTCGACGTACGCCTCGGAGGCGCCCTCGCGGACGATGCCGCTACCGGCGCGGCCGCCGAGCAGCAGGTCGAGCGCCTGCGCGAGCAGGGTCTTGCCCGCGCCGGTCTCGCCGGTGAGCACGTTGACCCCGGGCACGAGCCGCAGCTCGGCCCGCTCCATCAGCAGCAGATTCTCGACGCGCAGCTCGTGCAGCATGGGAACGGTCTACCACCCGCCCCCGACGGATCACGGTGCGGACGCGAGCCGCCCGAACTTCTGTCGCAGCCGCTGGTAGAAGCTCGTCGAGCCGATCTGGGCGAGCGTCCCCTGGTCGCTGCGGAAGCGCGCGGAGATGTCCTCGGCCGGCGGCAGGACGCAGACCGGCCGGCCGTCGACCGTCACGTCGACCGGCTCCTCACGCGAGCGGTTGCGGATCACGAGCACGTCCTGCGGGGCGACGACGAGCGCCCGCGCGGTAAGCGAGTGGGGTGCGATGAACGACACGACGAACCCCTCCACGCCCCACGCCATCACCGGGCCGCCGTTGGCGAGGTTGTAGCCGGTCGACCCCGCGGGCGTCGCGACGACGAGCCCATCGCAGCGGACGCGGCCGATCTCGTCCGTCCCGACCCAGTACTCGAGGTCGGCCACGCGCTTGCCGGGCTGGCGGTGCATCGAGACGTCGTTGATCGCGACCCACTGTCCCCGGCCTCCGGACAGCTCGATTCCCGGGAGCGAGAGCACGTCGAAGTCCCCCGCGAACGCACGCAGGAACCCGGACTCGGACTCCTCACGATCGACGGTGGCGAGAAACCCGATCTCGCCGTAGTTGACCGCGAACACCGGGACCCCGGTCCCCGCGTACGTGCGCAGCGCACTGAGGATCGTGCCGTCGCCACCGAGCGCGAAGCAGATGTCGACCGTCGGATCGGCCGGCGCGTCGAGCTCGAGTGCCCGCCCCCGGCTCGAGCTGATGCTTGCGCGTCTCCTCGGGATCGAAGCGCAGAACGATGCCGTGCTGCCGTGCGAGCGCGAGCAGCGCGTGGATCGCGGCCGCGGTCTCGTCCGGCCGGCGGTGGGTGAAGACGGTGGCGACGCGGACCGGGTTCACGGCTCGACCTCCCGCGCCGCGGCGTGCACCGCGTCGAGACCGTCGAGCGCCCCGGTCCGTCTCGCTTCGGCGAGCCACACGAACGTCTCCCGGTTGCCCTTCGGTCCGGGCAGCCGGGAGCTCGCGAAGCCAAGCACCGAGGCACCGAGTTCGTCGAGCGCCGTCCGCGCCACGTCGAGGAGCGCGCCCCGACGCACCGCGCCCTCCCGGACGACGCCGCCCTTGCCGACGAGCTCCCGCCCGACCTCGAACTGCGGCTTGATCATCGCGAGCGCGTCATAGCGTGGCGCGGCACAGGCGAGCACCGCCGGGAGCACCTTGCGCAGGGAGATGAACGACACGTCGACGACGATGAGATCGGGCCGGTAGGGCAGCGCGTCCGCGTCGAGCGTCCGGGCGTTCGTGCGCTCGATCACGGTCACCCGCTCGTCGGAGCGCAGCCGCCAGTCGAACTCCCCGTAGGCGACGTCGACGGCGGCGACGTGCGCGGCGCCCCGCTGGAGCAGGCAGTCGGTGAACCCGCCCGTTGATGCGCCGACGTCGAGCGCGTCGGCGCCGGTCACGTCGAGGCCGAACGCGTCGAGCGCGTTCGCGAGCTTCACCCCCCCGCGCGAGACGAACTGAGGCCGCCCGACGAGCTCAAAGTCGGCGTCCTCGGGCACCAGTTGACCAGGCTTCTCGGCCCGCCGGCGATCTGGCAGCACGAGCACGTCCCCGGCGATGACCGAGGCCGCGGCCCGGGACCGGGACGGGAACATGCCTCGCTCCGCGAGAAGGGTGTCAACACGAACGCGGCGCATGCGCTGGGAACGGTACGTCACTCGCGTCCGGAGAGCACCGGTGGGAGCTGTGATGAGGATCACAGTCTGGCCCCTCATTTCGGGGCAACATCATCACCACATACCTCTCTCCTCCTGGGAACGGCTCGCTTCGGCGGGCCGTTCCTGCTTAACGGGCGCGGCTAGTGGATGGGTCCACTACGCGGAGGCGCGCGTCGCGGACAGAACGCCGGCGGCCCAGCGCAGCGACCCGAGGTACGCCGAACCGAGTTGATGGCGATTCGCCTGGACCTGCTCGGAGTCGAACTCGCCGCGTTCGTAGGTGATCACGGTGTCGAGGATGGCCCCTGCCGGCCCCTCGCGGTCGATCAGCGCCGCGACGACCTCCGGGGCGAGCGGGAGTTCCTCGACGATCGTCGCCAGCGGTGCCCCCACGAGCGCATCGGCGACGGACAACATCCCGATCGTGAACAGCTCGTCCGGGTCAACGCCGCGCCGGCCCTCGGCGAGGAACTCGCACATCCGTGCCCGCGTGAGCGCGAGCATCGACAGCTCGGGCGGGGCAGTCGGCCCTCCGGTGAGGGTGACGAGCATCGCCCACCGGGAAACCCCCCGGGCGCCGAGCATCATCACGGCCTGGCGTACCGAGGTGACCTCGTTGCGGATCCCGAAGTACGCGGAGTTGATGTAGCGCAGCAGTTTCAGCGTCAGGCCGACATCGCGGTTGATGACCTCGTCGAGCTCCTCGATCTCGGCCGGACCGGCCCGCAGCCGCGCGAGCGCCGCGAGCTGCGTCAGCTGGCCAACGGGAACGCTCTTGGTCGACGTGATCCGTGGGCTGGCCAGGAACGGCCCCGTGAACAGCTCAAATCCGATCTCCCGCGCTCGGTCGAACTGCTCGTGATTCTCCACGCCGACGGCGACGGCGATGGCCCGCCGTTCGCGGATGGCCGGGACCAGTACCCGCAGGCGACCCTCGCTCCAGGCGCTGAGGGCGATCTCCACCGTTCCGAACAGCTCGAGCATGTCGAGATCGAACCCCACCGTGGGAACGGCCATGACCGACAGCGCGTACCCCCGGGAGGCGAGCGAGCGCAGGATGTCCGCGATCACCGGGTCAGCCGCGATCGCCTGGTGGATCCGCAGGATGACGCGGTCCGGCCCCACGGGCGGGACCCCCAGGCTGAGCAGCAGCTCACGGGAAATCGGCAGATGCGCGACGTGCTCGCCGACGAGGGTCTCGAGGCCGACAACCGTCAGAACATCGCCGAATAGCCGCGTCGATGAGCGGTCGACCGACGCGGCGCCGGTGTCCTCAGGGGTCGCGTACGTCACCCGGTACCCGCAGACCCGAAGTTGGTCGTCGACGACCGCCTGCCGCGACAGCAGCACATCGAAATCGGGCTCGGGCGCAGCCAAGCCCCGGCGAGCAGGTTCAGCCGGCATACGTTCTCCGGATCGACCCCCGGCGGGCCCCATGTTTAGTGACGTTACCTCTGATCGGCGATTAGCCGAGCGGCTGCGAGCTCGTGACGTCGCGGCGCTCGGCGACCGCAGCCTCGATCCGTTCGGCGATCCGCTCCCCGGTGAAGCCGATCTCCTCGTGGAGCAGCTTCGGCGCGCCGTGGGTGATGTAGCGATCGGGCAGGCCGACGCGCAGGATGCGCGCCGCGAGCCCGGCGTCGGACAGCGTCTCCCATACCGCCGAGCCGAACCCGCCCGCGAGAACGCCCTCCTCGACGGTCACGAGCAACTCGTGCTCGGCCGCGAGCTGCGCGGCGAGGCCGGCGTCAATCGGCTTGGCGAAGCGGGCGTCCGCAACGGTGACGTCCATCCCGCGGTCGGCGAGGATCTCGGCCGCCTCGAGCGCCTTGCCGACGCCCGTGCCGTAGCCGAGCAACGCCACGCGTGTGCCCTCGCGGAGGATCTCGCCGGTGCCGATCTCGATCGCCTCGGGCCGTTCGGGCAGCGGCACACCGGCGCCCTCGCCGCGCGGGTACCGAAGGGCGACGGGACCGTCGTCGTAAGTGAGCGCCGTGTGGAGCATGTGAACGAGCATCGCCTCGTCCCGGGGGGCCATCAGCACGATGTGCGGCAGGCAGCGCAGGTACGCGATGTCGAAGGCACCATGATGGGTGGGGCCGTCGTCTCCGACGAGTCCCGCGCGGTCCATCGCGAACACGACGTTCAGCTGCTGCAGACACACGTCGTGCACGATCTGGTCGTACGCGCGCTGCAGGAAGGTCGAATAGATCGCGGCCACCGGCTTACAGCCCTGAAGCGCGAGCCCGGAGGCGAACAGGACCGCCTGCTGCTCGGCGATGCCGACGTCGTAGTAGCGATCGGGAAGCTCGCCCTGAAGGATGCTGAGGCCGGTTCCGGAGTTCATCGCCGCGGTGATGCCGATGATCCGGTCATCACGCTTGCACTCCTCGACGAGCGCGTTGCCGAACACCTGCGTGTACTGGGGCGCGGCCGGCTTGCCGTTCGCCGGTTTCGGCTTGATGACGGCGGGGGCACCGTTGGCAATCGACTTCGGCTTCGCCGCGTGCCACTTCTCCATGCCCTCGAGGCCGCCCTCCTCGGCGGGCGCGAACCCCTTGCCCTTGACGGTCGCGCAGTGCACGACGACGGGCCGCTCGGCGGCGAGCGCCTCGCGCACGGCAGCACGCATCGCGCGGACGTCGTGGCCGTCGATCACACCCATGTAGGCAAAGTCGAGCTCCTCCCACCACAGGCCGGGTGCCCAGAACGCCTTGATCGACTCCTTGAAGTGCGGTCCGAAGCGCTCGAACGCGGACCCGATGCCGGCCGGAAGCTTCGTCAGCCCGCCCTCGACGCCCTCCCGGGCGTGCCACCACCTCGGGTTGAGCCGCATCCGGTTGAAGTACCGCGACAGGGCGCCGACGTTCGGCGCGATCGACATCCCGTTGTCGTTGAGCACGACGACGATCGGCGTCCCCTCGCCGCCCGCCTGATGGACGGCCTCGAAGGCGACCCCCCCGGTCATGGCGCCGTCGCCGACGACGGCGACGACCCTCCCGTCCTCGCCGTGCCCGCGACGCATCGCCTCCTTGATCCCGACCGCGTAGCCGATCGCGGTCGAGGCATGGCCGGCGCCCATGACGTCGTGCTCGGACTCCTGGATCGAGCAGAATGGCGCGAGCCCGCCGTACTTGCGGATCGTCGGCAGCGCGTCGCGGCGAGAAGTGAGGACCTTGTGCGGGTAGGCCTGGTGGCCGACGTCCCACAGGATCTTGTCCTTCGGGGAGTCGAGCAGGCTGTGCAGGGCGACCGCGATCTCGCACGTCCCGAGGTTGGCCCCGAAGTGACCGCCGATCTCGCCGACGGTGTCGATGATGTGCTCGCGGACCTCCTGAGCGACGACCTGAAGGTCCTCATCCGTGAGCTCGTGGAGATCCTGCGGCTTGTCAATCCGTTGGAGCAGTCGTGTCATCAGTAGCTACGGGTCGCGATGAAGTCGGTGATCTGCTCGAGCTGCGCGGCCCCGTCCGGGGCAGCCCGGGCCAGGGCGGCGCGCGCTCGCTGGTGCGATTCGCTGGCCAGCTCTCGGGCTCCGTCAAGACCGAATTCGGTCACGTACGTTCGCTTTCCGAGTCGCTCGTCGCTGCCCTGCGGCTTACCGAGCGTCTGCTCGGACCCGGTCACGTCGAGGATGTCATCGACGATCTGGAAGAGCACGCCCAGCTCGGCTGCAAAGGTGCGATATGAAGTGATTGTGGCACGTTCGTGCACTTCCGCGAGCAACAGGACGCAGTCGATGCTCGCGCCGATCAGCCGCCCGGTTTTCAGTGCGTGCAGGCGTCTGAGACCATCTCGGCCGGCTGAGGCGGTACTGGCCACATCCATGTACTGCCCGCCGACCATGCCCTGTACGCCGGTGGCGGCAGCCAGTTCGGCGGCAGCGGCGAGCAGCGCGCGAGGCTCGGCCTCCTGTTGGGCCAGCAGCAGCCGGAACGCCTCGGCGTAGAGGCCGTCGCCGGCGAGGATCGCGACGTCCTCGCCGTATGCGACGTGGCACGTGGGGCGGCCACGCCGAAGCTCGTCGTCGTCCATTGCCGGCAGGTCATCGTGGATGAGCGAGTACGTGTGAATCAGCTCAATCGCCGCCGCGAGCGGCAGCACCCAGGTCGTCGGGCGTCCGATCGCGTCGGCGGTCGCGAGCGAAAGGACGGGACGGATCCGCTTGCCGCCGGCGAGCAGCGAGTACCGCATCGCCTCCTCCAGGCCGGCGGTGCCTGCCTCCGCGGAGAAGCGCACCGTCTCGAGGTAGCGCTCGACCTCCAACCGGAGATGCTCCGGGTATTGGGTGCTCGCGGTCAACGAGCGCAGGGCGGTTGTGCTCAGGCCGCCGGCAGCGGGAGCTGGCCCGGCAGATCCGGCAGCGGCTCGAGCGCCGCCCGGGCGCGTTCATCGACCTGCGCGCTCGCCTCCGAGGCGAGCCGCGCGCACTCCTCGACGAGTGCGAGCGTCGCGTCGGGTTCGAGATCCCCGGCGCGTAGGCGGTCGGCGGCCTCCTGCAGGCAAGCGCTGAGCTCGATCAGGGCATCGGTCACGGCATCAGAGTATCGCGGCATCGGCGACCGGCGGGTTGTCCCGCGGTCGCCGAATGTTGCGATTGCGTTGGGAACTGTGGTCACGCGGTTGTCGGACGGGACGTCGCCGCGCCCCGTTGGTGGCGATCTGCGGCCCGTCCCTGGACGACCGCCCCGATGCCGCCGATGACCCCGACCACGAGTGCCCCAACCGCCCAGAGGACGCCGTGATCGCTCAACGACAGCGCGTGGTCGAGTGACCAGTTGCCGGCGCCGGTGCCGGCGAGCGCGAACGCGACGCTGGCGAGGACGAGGTTGTATTCGTACCCGCCGCCCGTGACCCACAGCCCCTTCGGGTAATGCACGGAGATCACAGCCGCGGTCATGACCGCGATCAGCGTCATCGCCGCGATCGGCGTGAACAGGCCCAGCGCGAGCAGCAGACCGCCGCCGAACTCCATGACACCTGCGGCCGTCGCATGCAGACGTCCGGGCTTGAGCCCGATGTTCTCGAAGAACCCGGCGGTGCCGGCGAGGCCGTGCCCGCCCCAGATGCCGAATAGCTTCTGGGCACCGTGTCCGACGAACAGCAGTCCGACGACGACGCGCAGAATGAGCAGACCTAGGTTCATAAGGTGATCCCACCTCCCGGGGATTCGCACAAATTGTTGTGCACACAACCATAGCATGGTTTGTTGCGTACACAAGTTTGTTTCCCCGCGGCGCGGTCCGATCAAACACGTGGCCGGAGCTCGGTCCCTAGGATCTGCCCCAGTGGGGCAACCGGAAACATCGCACCAAGCTTCCAGCGAGACCCACTAGTGCGGTTCGGGATCTTCTACGAGCACCAGCTGCCCCGGCCGTGGAGCGATAACTCCGAAGCGCAGCTCCTCGCCCAGGCGCTCGACCAGATCGAGCTCGCCGATCGCCTCGGGTTCGATTACGTGTGGGAGGTCGAGCACCACTTCCTGGAGGAGTACAGCCACTCCTCCGCCCCGGAGGTGTTCCTCGGCGCCGCCTCGCAGCGGACGCGCTCGATCCGGCTCGGCCACGGGATCGTCAACGTCATGCCCAACGTCAATCATCCGGCACGGATCGCCGAGCGAATCGCGACGCTTGACCTCATCAGCGGCGGCCGCGTCGAGTTCGGGACCGGCGAGTCGAGCAGTGCCGCGGAACTCGGCGGCTTTCTCATCGATCGTGAGCACAAGCGCGAGATGTGGGAGGAGGCGGTCGGTGCAATCGCGCGGATGCTCACCGAGGACCCGTTCACGGGCATTGACGGAGACCACGTCCAGATGCCACCGCGCAACGTCGTGCCGAAACCGCTCCAGAAGCCGCACCCGCCGCTGTGGGTGGCGTGCAGCCGGCGCGAGACGATCCATCTCGCCGCCCGCCGCGGGATCGGGGCGCTGTCGTTCTCGTTCGTCGAGCCCGAGGACGCGGCGAAGTGGTGCGACGAGTACTACGCGCTGCTCGCCTCAGACGAATGCGTCCCGATCGGCGCCGCCGTCAATCCGAACCTCGCGGTCGTGCTGCCGATGATGCTGGCGGAGTCGGAGGCGGAGGCGATCGACCGGGGCATCGACGGTGCGCACTTCTTCGGCTACTCGCTCGGGCACTACTACGGCCTCTCCGAGCACTCGCCCGGCGTCACCAGCGTGCACGGCGAGTTCGAGGCCCATCGGGACGAGACGGGGTTCGCCCGCCACATCGTGCGGCCGGACCAGGCTCCCCTCGGCGTCCGCGTGCTCCAGGAGGGGCTCGGCAGCCTCCGCGGCGCGATCGGCACTCCCGAGCAGGTCACCGAGCTCGTCGCGCGCTATGAGCGCGCCGGAGTCGACCAGGTGATCTTCGTGCTCCAGGCGGGCGCCAACCGCCACGAGCACATCTGCGCGTCGCTCGAGCTGTTCGCGCAGCGGGTGATGCCGCGGTTCGTCGAGGGACGCGAGGTGCGGGAGGCGGCGAAGGCGCAGCGCCTTGCCGAGGCGATCGGGGCGGCGCTCACGCGGCGTCCACCGCTGCTCGGCACGCCCCCGCCGACCCCGGGGCCGTACGTCATCGACGAGGCGGCCGAGCTCGACCGGGCCCGCCGGACCCGGCGCCAGGCACCGACACCGGTCCAGCTCCGGGACCTCGCCGTCGCCCAGGCGAGGCGCACGGCGCGCGAACAGGGAACGCGGCTGCTCGCCCGGCTCATCGACGGTGCCGACGACGCGACGATCGAGCGCCGGTTCGGCTCGAGCCCCGCCCAGAGGGCGATCTTCGCGACGATGACCCGCGCGTTTGTGCCCGACGCGGCGACCGGCTTCCAGGGCGCGATCGTCTACGAGCTGGCCCGTGACGCGACCGGCGCCGAGCCCGCGGTATGGACGATCGAGATCGCCGGCGGGCAGGCGAGCGCGCGGCCGGACCGCGCGCCGGACGCGGCGCTCACCGTGCGCTTCCAGCTCTCCGACTTCATGCGCATCGCCGCCGGGACGCTTGATCCGGCTCGGCCGCTGATGCAGAATCGCGCGTCGTTTGAGGGCGATTTCAACCTGGCGGTCAGGCTTCCGGAGATGTTCGGTGCCGCGTCGCCGTATTAGTACACGCGCGCTGGCGGTCCTCACCGCCGCGGCGCTGATCGGCGGCTGCGGTGGCGGTGGGAGCCCGGGGCAACAGACCCCGAAACGCACCGCGACGAGCGGGCGCGCCGCCGTCGTGTCCTCGGGCGGGCTCGCCGTCGATCTCCTCCAGCGACTCGGGACGCCCGACGGGAACACCGTGTTCTCGCCGTACAGCGTCCAGGCCGCGCTCGCGATGGTCGACGCCGGTGCCGTGGGTGAGACCGCGACACAGATGAACCGCGTCCTGCGGTCGAGCTCCGCTTCCGTCCTCGGTGCGTCGAACGCCACCCTCGCCAACGAGCTCCAGGGTGCGACCCACGCCCCGGGCGGTGCCGACGCGAAGCACGGGGTCAACCTCAGCATCGCCAACTCGCTGTGGTTGCAGACCGGCTTCACGCCGAAAACGAGCTTTACCGACGCGGTCACGCGCAACTTCGCCGCCTCGGCCGAGCAACTCGACTTCACAAAGGACACCGAGGGGGCGCGCGGGACGATCAACAAGTGGGTCGCCGATCGTACGGCGGGACACATTCAGGGACTGATGCCGCCGGGCTCCATCACCGGCGACACGAAGCTCGTGCTCGCGAACGCGGTGTACCTGAAGTCGCATTGGGAGAACCCCTTCGACAAGGGTGCGACGGCGCCGGGGCCGTTCTTCACCGGTACCGGCGCGCAGAAGACCGCCCAGATCATGGGCCTCCCGGCGACGACCCTGTCGTTCACGATCTCACGGCGCTACGACGCGGTCGAATTGCCGTACGAGCGCTCGACCCTGTCGATGCTGATCGTGATGCCGCCGCGCGGCAGACTGCCCGCGTTCCAGCGCGGGCTGACCCTCGCGTCCCTCGGAACGGTCATCTCCTCGTTGCATGCCGCACGGGTCAAGGTCCGGCTCCCGCGGTTTCATCTGACGATCCACAGCGACCTCGTGCCGGTGCTCGCGTCGCTCGGAATGCCGATCGCGTTCACGTCGAATGCCGACTTCTCGGCCATCACGACCGCGGTGCCGCTCGCGATCGGAACCGTCCAGCACGGCGCCGACCTGAGGGTCGACGAGGAGGGCACGGTGGCCGCGGCCGCGACCGGAGCGTCCGTGGTCGCCACTGCCGTCGCGCCCGTGCCCGCCCCGACCGTCAACGTCAACCACCCGTTCCTGCTGTTCCTCCGTGACCGGGCGACAGGCGCCGTGCTGTTCGCGGGACGGGTCAGCGACCCGACGGCGTCGTAGCCTCAGAACCGGAGCAGCGCGGCGATGCCCTGGTAGGTCCCGAGGTCCGGGTGGCGCGTGACGACGATCACCTCGGCGTCTTGGAGCACGGCGCTCTCGATCGCCGCCTCGCGCAGGTGTTCGATCGGCGCGATCTCGCCACCATCGCCAGTGGGACACGGACCGGACGACTCAAGGGTGAGCACGCCGCAGGCGGCGCACCGCCCCGCGGCGCGATCGAACTGTTCGTCGAGGAGCAGCGTCTCGACCCGTCGTTCGTTCAGCGCGGCCACGACATCGCTGGGTCCTCCGGTCGCCTGGCGACCGGAGCCGATGCCCTCGGCCAGCCGATCGAGCGCGGCGCGCACGTGCGCGCCCTTGTCCTCCTCGATCAGGTCGGCGACGGCGGCGCACACATCGGACGGCGTGACACTTGACAGATCGAGGTCGAGTCGCTGATCGATCAGAGCCGCGCGGACGTCGTTGTGCAGGAAGCCCTCGAGGCGGGAGACGTCCTCGACCGGGCCGCCGAGCGCAAGCCGGTCGTACCGCTCGACGCGCCAGCGCTCGTGCAGCGCCTCCGCGACCCGCCGGAGGTGGTCGTCAACGTCCTTCTCGATGCTCCGCTCGTAGTTCGTCTGCGACCAGCCACCCTGTTTGTGCTGCCCCCGAATGTCGTCCTTGAAGGAGCGCAGGTCTCCAAGCCGCTCTGCGGGACCGGAAAGGATCCGGGCGTCGCGGCGGCTGACGAGCGCGACGCACCACTGCCGTTCATACGAGACGCGGATCAGCGGCTCGACGAACGGCCGCGCGCCGACGGCGACTCGCCCCGCGACCGCCCGGCTCAGCTGGACAACCTCGAACACGTCATCCCGGACCGAGCAGAACACGGCGAGCGCCCGGGCGCCCTGGAATGGCGGCGCGTCGGACGTCAGGTACTCGCGCACCCGATCGAGGTCGGCGCGCAGCGCCATGTGCGCCTCGTGATCCGCGGGCGGCGAGGCCTCGATCCGCTTGTGCGCGCCATCGAGCAGGGAGTCAATCTGGGACATGCGGCCCTTCGGCGTCGCGAACTCCTCTGGATCGAGGTCGAGATACAGGCTGACGACCGGATGGGCAGGCTGGAGCTCGACGAGATGTTTGGCAGCCTGGACAACGCTCATGCCGTGACCTTACCCGCTCAGAGATCGTGATCAAGCGCCGCGTTGACGAGCGCGTCGGCCTGGGCATTCTGGGCCCGCGGGACGGAGCGAATCCGCCACCGGTCAAAGCCGCGCAGCGCGGAGATCGCCTGCTCGTAGAGCGGCCGCATCGACGGGTGCTTGACCTTGTAGGCGCCGTTGAGCTGCTTGGCCACCAGCTCGGAGTCGTTGACGATCTCGACCTCCCGCGCGCCGAGTGCGGCAGCCCGCTCGAGCCCTTTCAGCAGCGCCCGATATTCGGCGACGTTGTTCGTCGCGGTGCCGATGCGTTCGGCGACCTCGTCGAGCACCTCTCCGTCCGGACTGGACACCACGACGCCGATCGCGGCCGGACCCGGGTTGCCGCGGGCGCCGCCGTCCACGTGGACGACGAGCGTGGGGGCCTGGGCGCCGCTCACTCGGTCGCGAGCTCGGGCAGTTCCCCGGGCACGCGCGCCCGACGACGATCCCGCACCGCGCGCTGGCCGCCCGGGGTCGACGTTGGGTCCCGCCGACTCGCCTTCCGGCGGTCGACGATGACCTCCACGTTGGGGTCCTCAGCGTAGTAGTCGGTCAGCTTTTCGAAGAGCTCATCGGCGAGCGCCTCGGGCACGACGCAGTAGATCACGCCCTGGATGCTAATGAAGAACGGCCGGCGAGGACATCGGACGCCTGTCCAGGCGCTGGTCAGCCGAGTGACAGAACACCGTTCGCGTCCGCGATCGCGTTCGGCTGCTGCTCTTCGGGCGCGAGCTCGTCGAGCTCGTAGCCCTGGCCCGCGGTCCGGACGCTCGGCCGCTCGGCGGCGAGGTCGACCTCGTAGCGGTACCAGCACAGCTCCCACGAGACGACGATGTTCACGAGACCCGGGTGCACGTCGTCCGGGGCGACCGCCACCGCGGGAAGGCCGAGCGAGCGTGCAACGCCCGCGACCGTGCGCGGGTGCTCGGAGACGTTGAAGGCGTCGATCGCCGAGGCGACCTTCTGCTCGATGCTCGTTGGCACCGCGTGGACATGCCGCGGCTCACGCGGGCTCGACGGACGCCGCCGAGATGGCGACGAGCCGGCGCGGACGGGCGGCGGTGTCGCCGCCGGACGCTCCTGCGACCAGGAATGGCTGTCGAGCTCGTCGGCGAGCGTCGGGTTCGGGGGCGTGCTCGAGCCGGACTCGCGACGCGAGCGGAACCGGGCGAAGATCGACCGCCGCCGGTCTGACCCGCCGTCGCCCTCGTTGTACGCGGGCACCGTGCCCTCGCGAATCCACCCCTCGTGGATCGCGCGGTCCTTGCACAGCTCGCATACCTCCCGGCGCGTGCCACCATTGAGGTACACCTCGGCCCTCTCGCCGCGCAGCAGCGTTCGCCCGCAGACGTCACAGGTCGTGTACGCGTCCGAGGTCCGGATGTCCTTCGTCGTCACACGGCGAGCGTAGCGGACCGCGAGCTATGCCTTTACAGCTTCCTTTTCAGCCCGGGCCTCCTCGACGACCTTGTTCGCGAGATGTCCCGGCACTTCCTCATAGCGCTCGAACTCCATCGTGAACTCGCCCTGACCGCCGGTGATCGCCCGCAGATCCGGAGCGTAGGAGAGCATCTCCGACATCGGGACCTCGGCCTTGACCTCGGTCATCCCGGCGCCGCTCGGCCCCATCCCAAGCGGCCGCCCCCGCCGGGAGTTGAGGTCGCCGATGACGTCTCCGACGGCGTCCTCTGGGACGGTGACGGTCACCTGCATGATCGGCTCGAGCAGCACCGGACCGGCCAGCTCCATCGCCTGGCGCATCGCAATCGACCCAGCGATCTTGAACGCCATTTCGCTCGAATCGACCGTGTGGTAGGAGCCGTCGTAGACGCGGACACGGACATCCTTCACCGGGTAGCCGGCGACGACGCCCTCGGCCATCGCTTCCAACACGCCCTTCTCGACGGCCGGGATGAAGCTGGTGGGGATCACGCCGCCCTTGATCGCGTTGACGAACTCGAACCCCTCCCCGGCTTGACGGGGCTCGATCTCGATGTGGCAGTCGCCGAACTGACCGCGCCCGCCGGACTGCTTCTTGTGGCGCCCGTGAGCCTTGGCCGGCTTGCGAATCGTCTCCTGGTAGGGGACGCGCGGGGGCTTGAGGTTGACCTCGGCGCCGAACCGTGACTTCAGCCGCTCGACGATCACCTCGACATGCACCTGGCTGAGGCCGGCAACGATCTGCTCGCCGGTCTGGGCGTCCCGGTGCAGGTCGATTGTCGGATCCTCCTCCTGGAGGCGCCGGAGTGCGCTGAACACCTTGTCCTCGTCGCCCTTCGTCTTCGGCTCGACGGCGAACGCCATCACCGGCGCCGGCAGCTTGATGCTCGGCATCGTGATCGGCTGGTCGTGCTCGGCGAGCCAGTCGCCCGCCTTCGTCTCCTTGAGCTTCGCCACGGCTCCGATGTCGCCCGGCCCGTACTCGTTCGTATGCCCCGTCTGGGTACCTTCGAACGTCACGAGCTGACCGATCCGCTCCTTGTTGTGCGTCCGCGTGTTGAGCACGTGGCTGTCCTGCTTCATCACGCCCTGGTAGACGCGGAACATGTTGATGCGGCCGGCGAACGGGTCTGCCCGCGTCTTGAACACGTAGGCGAACATCTCCTTGTCCTCGAGCGGTTCCAGGGTGAGCTCGCCGACCTCAAACCCGCCGTGCTTGACGGGGCTCGGCAGGTCATCGACGATCGCGTCGAGCAGACGGTTCGTGCCGAGGTTGCGGGTCGCGATGCCGCACGTCACCGGGAACATCGCGCCGTGGTTCGTCCCCTCCTTGAGCGCGGTGACGATTTCGTCGTGCGAGATCTCCTCGCCCTCGAGATAGCGCTCCATCAGCGCGTCGGAGGACTCGGAGACCTCGTCCATCAGCTTCTCGCGGTACTCCTCGGCCTGGCCCTGGAGGTCGTCGGGGATCGGGATCTCCTTGCAGTTGTCACGGCCGGCGTCGGTGTACTCGTACGCCTTCATGTCGACAAGGTCGATCAGGCCGCGGACCTCGTGCTCGGCGCCGATCGGGATCTCGGTCGCGACGACGTGCTGACCGAACGCCGCCTTCAGGCTGTCGAGCGTGCGGAAGAAGTCGGCGCGCTCGCGGTCGAGCATGTTGACGAAGATCAGGCGGGCGAGGTCGAGTTCGGCGGCGCGCTGCCACAGGCGGTTGGTGTGGACCTCGACGCCCATCACGGCGTTGAGGACGAACACGGCGGACTCGCAGACGCGGAGCGCGCCGAGCGCGTCGGCGATGAAGCTCGAGTCGCCGGGGGTGTCGAGCAGGTTGACCTTGCGATCCGCCCACTCAAAGCTCGAGAGCGCTGCCGAGATCGACATCTGGCGCGACTTCTCGTCCGGATCGGAGTCCGACATCGTCGTCCCGTCGGTGACGGTTCCGAGCCGATTGACCGCACCGCCCTGGAAGAGCAGTGCCTCGTGCAGGCTGGTCTTACCACTGCCCCGGTGGCCGACGAGTGCCACGTTGCGAATGCGATCCGCGGCCTTGTGCATGCCTGACTCCTCTCTCTTGACGCCGAAGTCCCGACGATATCGCGTGAACGCCTTGTGCACGCCCGAGCGACGTCGGTGGAGCCATGAACCGCAATTCACAGGCGGGGGGTGCCGGTGAATCGTGGTTCATGCCTCCACGGTGCTGGGGCCGACGGCGGTGGGGCCGACGGCGGTGGGGCCGACGGCGGTGGGGCCGCCGGCGTCGGGGCCGCCGCCGTCGCCGCTCATCGCAGCGGAGGTCGCCGGCTAGCTATGAGGCCTTCTCGAGATGGCCGCCGAAGCCGTGGCGCATCGCCGAGAGCAGCTTGTTCGCGAACTCGTCGAGATCACGGGACGCGAACCGCGAGTACAGCGCCGTCGTCAGCACCGGCGTCGGCACGCCCTCGTCGATCGCGGCGATCGAGGTCCAGCGCCCCTCGCCGGAGTCCGACACGCGGCCGGCGTACTCATCGAGCGTCGGTGAGGCGTTGAGCGCCTGGGCGGTCAGGTCGAGCAGCCACGAACTGACGACGCTGCCGCGCCGCCATACCTCGGCGACGTCGGCGACGTTGATGTCGTACTGGTAGTACTCGGGCTGCTCGAGCGGCGCGGTCTCGGCGTCCGCCTCCCGCTGGCGCAGCCCGGCGTCCGCGTTCTTGATCACGTTGAGCCCCTCGGCGAAGGCGGCCATCATCCCGTACTCGATGCCGTTGTGGACCATCTTCACGAAGTGACCGGCGCCGTTCGGGCCGCAGTGCAACCAGCCCTGCTCAGCCGGTGAGGCGTCCCCGGAGCGACCCGGAGTGCGCGGCGCCTCGTCGACGCCCGGCGCGATCGAGGCGAAGATCGGGCTGAGCCGGTCGACGACCTCGTCTTCGCCACCGATCATCAGGCAGAACCCGCGCTCAAAGCCCCACACACCACCGCTCGTGCCGACGTCGACGTGATGGATGCCCTTCTCCCGCAGCGCGGAGGCGTGGCGGATGTCGTCACGGTAGTACGTGTTGCCGCCGTCGATGATCGTGTCGCCCTCCTCCATCACCTCGGCAAGGGCGCTGATCGTCTTGTCGGTGATGTCCCCGGCCGGAACCATGACCCAGGCCGTCCGCGGCTTGTCGAGCTTGGACACGAACTCCTCGAGCGATGTCGCCCCCGTCGCGCCTTCATCGGCGAGCGTCTTGACGGCGTCGGGATTGACGTCGTAGGCGACGCACTCGTGTCCGTCCTTCATCAGCCGCCGGACGAGACCGGCGCCCATCCGTCCAAGACCCACCATTCCGAGTTGCATCGGCGTGTCAGCTCCTCTGTGTGCGCGTGGTGTCCGAGGGACACTAATCGACTTCGCCACCGAGCTTCGATCGCAACCGCAGTACCGCCTTCGTGTGCAGCTGCGATACGCGTGACTCGGTCACCCCGAGAACCTCCCCGATCTCCCGTAGCGTGAGGTTCTCGTAGTAATAGAGCGCGACGACGAGCTTCTCGCGCTCGGGGAGCGCGGCGATCGCGTCGGCGATCCGGTCTCGGAGCTCCGACTGGTCGACGACCATCTGGGGGTCGGGAGCGCCGCGATCGGGGAGCGTGTCGAGCAGCGACACCTGGTCGCCCGTTGAGTCCGAGACGTTCCACAGCTCATCGAGCGCGACGATCGTCGAGTTTGAGATCTGGAGCAGGGCGTCGTGGAAGTCCTCGAGCGACACGCCGAGTTCGGTGGACATCTCCTCGTCGGTCGGCGCCCGCTGCAGCTTCGCCTCAAGCTTCATGTTGACGCGCTCGATCTCGCGGGCCCGGGCGCGCACGGAGCGCGGCACCCAGTCAAGCGTCCGCAGCTCGTCGATGATCGCGCCGCGGATCCGAGTGATGGCGTACGTCTCGAACTTGATTTCCCGCGTCAGGTCGAAGCGCTCGATCGCGCTGATGAGCCCGCCGAGTCCATAGGAGATGAGGTCAGCTTCCTCGACGTGAGCCGGGAGTCCCGAGCTCATCCGACCGGCGACATACTTGACGAGGGGCGAATAAGCCACCACGAGGCGCTCCCGCGCCCGCTCGTCCCCCGAGGCCTTGTAGCGCCTCCAGAGGTCCTGTAGCTCGATCGCTTTGACGTTCGTTTCCAGTTTCTCCCCCTGTGATCTCAGCTAGGCCCGGGGATGCGCACTCGCGTAGGCTGATCTCAGGCGCGCCGACTCTACCCGAGTGTAGACCTGAGTCGTTGAGATGGTTGCGTGGCCAAGGAGCTCCTGAATCGCCCGGAGGTCGGCGCCCCCCTCGAGCAAATGGGTCGCAAACGAGTGCCGGAGGGCGTGCGGGTACACCCCTTCAAGCGCGGGAACGTGCGCCGCAGCCTGACGCGCCCACGTCCGCAGCCGCCGCCGAACGTCCGATGTCGACAGACGACGCCCGGACTTCGAGAGGAACAGGGCGCTGCCGCCGTCGGCGTCGAGCGCCGGACGGCCCCGCGCGAGGTAGCGCTCGATCGCGCTCAGCGCGTGCTCTCCCGCGGGAACGATGCGCGTCTTCCCCCCCTTGCCCTCGACGCGAACAGACTCCGCGTCAAAGTCGATGGACTGCACCTCGAGCGTCACGAGCTCCTCGGCGCGCAGCCCCGAGCCGTAGGCGAGCTCAAACAGCGCCCGGTCGCGCAGCTCGAGCGGTGTCGTCGCCGGAATCCGGTCGAGCAGCACCGCGACCTCGTCGGGCCGGAGCACACGCGGAAGGCGCTGGGGCTTCTTCGGTGAGCTGAGCAGCTCAGCGGGGTTCTCCTCACGGGCACCGATCTCGACCTGTGAGCGGAACAGTCCGCGCAGCGCTGCGAGCTTGCGCGCGACCGTCGTCGGCGCCTGACCGTGCTCAGACAGCCCGGCGGCGTAGCGGCGCAGCCGGCGGACGTCGATGCTCGCCGGTGCGAGGCCGTTCGCGGTCGCCCATGCGGCGAACTGCTCGGTATCGATGCGGTATGCGCGGCGGGTCTTGTCCGCCACGGCGCGCCGCTGGAGGTCGTCGTCGAACGCGCCCAGCGCGTCACGCCAGCTGGCGCTGAGCGGCTCGTCGCCATCGGGATTGAGATGTGGGGCGGCCATGCGGTCAGCTATTCGCCGTCTCGGCGGCACGTCCCTGCCTCACGGGCGCGCTCACGGACTACGCGATGTAGACCGGCGTCCCGACCGACACCTGGTCGTAGAGCTCCTCGACCTGCGGGATCGCCATCCGGATGCACCCGTGCGACGCCGCCGAGCCGAGCGAGCCGAGCTCATCGGTGCCGTGAATGCCGGCGCCGTTGAAGATGCCCATCCAGCGTGCCTTGATCGGGTCCTGCGGCCCGGGCGGGATGGTCTGACCGGCGAGCGAGCCCGCCCATGCGCTGTTCGGCACGTGCCAGGACGGGTTCACCTGCTTGTCCTGGATGTGGTAGAGGCCGGCCGGCGTCTCGAGCCCCGCCATCCCGACCGCGATCGGGTACGTCTTGACGAGCCGCAACCGCTTCCAGAGCCGGAGGCGGAACGAGCTGCGGTCGACGGTGATGATCGCCGGGTACCGGGTGGCGAGCTGCGCCGTCGTCACTTTCGCCGGCGTCCGCGTCACCGACACGGCGATGCGGCGCGGCGCCGACGGATCGGTGAGGGCCTGATTGATGGCGTCGGTCAGCCGCTGCTCCCGGACGGCGATCCCGGTCCGGCTCTCGACGGCGCCGATGGACACGCCGGAGTACGACACCGACGCGTCGTGCGGCGCGACGTAGAGCGTCCGCGACACGTGGTGGACGAGCCGGAGCACGGCCGGCTCGGCGTACCGGAGGTCGGGGTCGATGCTCGCGTGGATCCGTCCGCCGGTGATCGAGCGGAACGTGCGCACCAACAGGTTGTCCTGGCGGCTGCGGTCGAGCGCCTGCTGGACGCTTCCGGCGACATCAACCGAGAGGTGAACGGAACGCGGCCGCAGCACGAATCGCCGGTCGCGGTAGGTGATGACGAGCGGCCGTGAGAGCCGCCGTGCATACGCGGCACGGAGCTTCGCGGTCGCCGTCTGCACCGACATCCCGCCGACGTCAACGCCACCGATCGTCACCCCATTGGCGATCGTGTGCTCCTGGGAGGCATCGTACGCGAGCACCGCGCCGGCCCCACCGAGCAGGATCACGAGCCCGAGTGCGACGGCGATGAACGATCGGTGACGCACCGGAGAAGGCTACCCCCGGACGGGGGCTATGCGACGTGAACGATCGCCCCGACCGGCGTGTACGGCCATACCGCGGCGGCCGGGCTGAGCTGCATCTCGACGCACCCGAGGCTCTGCGGCGACCCGTACGACCCGCGCGGGAAGTAGTGCAGGGCGTCGCCGCCGTTGAAGTAGCTGACCCAGAGCACGCCGGGGTCGTTGTACGGCGTTCCGTCGGGATTGGTCCCGCTCATCGTCGTCGACTGCAGATGCGAGTACACGGGGAAGGTGCCCGGATCGGTCGCCCGCCCCGGGATCCCGGTGTTGACCGGGGTGCTGAGGACCGTGTGACCGTTGTGCCACAGGCTGAGGCTCTGCCCCGACAGGCTCACGTTGACCCACGTGTAACCGAACGACGAATGCTTGCCGGCGATGACGGCGTTGATCAGCGAGCGCCAGAGGACCGGGCCGGCGTTGCCGTCGGGCGTCAGGCCGTGGTCGTTCTGGAACATCATGATCGCGCCCTTGGTGACCGTGCCGAGCGAACCCGGGGCCCACATGCTGCGCAGCGCGTCGGGGATGTTCGGGTACTTCCAATCGAAGCTGACCTTCGGCGGCTTGACCGCTGCGCTCTCCTGAGCTTCCGGCGTCAGCGCGACATGCGCGCCCTTGACGTCGAAGGGCAGATACCCGAGCTGGGAGAGCAGCACCTGCAGCCGGATCGTTGACCCACCCGGCACGGTCCACGTGCCGACGTTCGAGGTTCCGGTCTGCTGGCCGCCGGCGAGCTGAACGCCGCTCGGCAGTGCGACCTGGACCTTGGCGCCAAGACCGTAGCCGTAGCTCACCGGCTTGAACACCATGACCCGGTCGCCCTGGACGTGCCACACGCCGGGCGTCATCGGCGACACCGGCGGCCGGCTGGCGCCCAGCGCCTTATCGATCGGCTTCGAGAACGTCAGCGTGATGTTCGTGTGCGGCGTGATCACGCTCCCGGGCGCCGGGCTGGCAACGGCGCCGGCCTTGATCCCGGCCGGGAACCAGCTGACGATCGCGGTCGGCGACGTCTCCCACGCGCGCGGTGCGGCGGCGACGGTGAGCGTCCCGGCCGCCGCCGGGCGCCGCAGGCGGATGCGGTCAAGCGGCTTGTGGAGCACGCGGCGCGTCAGGTGCTGCGGGTCGGGGCCGAATGAGAACGTTCGCACCGGCTGCTTGAACCGGAGCACGATCGCGGCGCCCGCCTTCAGCGTCAGATTGTGTTGCTTGAGCGACGCGCTCGGGGTCATGATCGTGAGCCTGACCGTCTCGGTCTTGCCCGCGAGCCACGCGTTCCAGCCGGGGCGCTTGACGATGACCTCGATGTGCACGAGCGTGTGCGCCTTGACGGTCTTCGTCGGCCAGATCTGGTCTCCGCGGAGCGTGACCGGGATCAAGCTGCCGTCGTGGCCGGTGGTGACGCTGACGCTCTTGACCGTGCCGCCGCCGAGCGGCATCCCGATCCGAGCGAGGGCCTGGCTGTCTGTGGTCAGGCTCGCTTTCGCCGACACGAAGATGAGCGCGACGACGCCGGCCGCGACCACGGCGAGCAGGAGGATCCCGCCCGCGATGAACGGACCTCGCCGGAACCGGCGAGTGCTCGCAGTCGCTGAACGGGCGCTCCCGAAGGACGAGCGCTCCGTCGTGACTGCGGGCTTCAGATAAGAAACACGCGCCACCAAGTCCTCCTTTAGGCGGGACATCCTAGCGGCGAGATCGATAAACCACGCATTTGGAGCGTGTTAAACATCATTTGCAACGTACGTTTCATTTTTTCGTACTGAGATCCTCCTCGCAGCGGCGGACGCTACCGCCGTGCCGTCCGCCGAGCGAGATTCCGATCGAGCGCTTCCAGCACCTTCGGCCGGCCCGCGTGCGCCAGTTCGTAGCTGCGCAGCCGCCGCAACGCGTCAGGCTCGAGCGATGAGATCAGGGAGATCAGCTCCCCCTCTCCAAGCTCGTCGTAGCCGTCAGGGGCAGCGACGGCGTCACCACCGTCACGCGCCGCCGCCCCGTGAACGCTCGGACTCCAGCGCAGGAACTCCTCGACCTCACGCTCGTAGCGGTAGCTGTCCTGGCCACGACCGAGCAGCGGCCGCAGCCGCTGCTGGGCGCGAAGCTTGAGCACCGCCTCGCGGCTCGTGTACCGCAGGACATAGCCACTCGCCTTCAGTCGCCGATTGTCGAGCCCGCGTCCGGATCGCATGTGGTGGATCGTCTCGAGCGGGATCCGCAGCCCGAGCCGCCGCAGTTGCGCGGCGGCGAAGCCGGCTCCCCACGGCGGCAGCACGGGCAGCAGCGGCTTGCCGAGCAGCGACGCGATCTCGGAGAGCGCGAGGACACCGTCGGCCGCGGCGTTGTACGTGCCGGGAAGCTTGTGGCGTGCGGCATGGGCGAGGACGCCGACGACATCCTCCTCGTCGATGAACTGCCACCGCGGGTCGAACCCGAGCATCGACGGGATCACCGGCAGGCTGAACAGCGCCAGATGAGAGCCCCGCAGCTCGGGCCCGAGCGGATCGGCGAACCGGATAACCGTGACGGTGACCCCGCGCGCGGCCGCGCCCGCGAACTCGGCCACCGCGCCCTCGGCGTCGACGATCGTCTGCTCGAGCGCGGTGCGCCGGGCGTTTGCCGGAGCCAGGTCCTCGCTGAGGAACGCGGGCGCGTCCGGATCGAAGCCGTACACGTGGGCCGAGGACTTGAACACGACGGTGCGCACCGGTGAATCGGTGCCTGCGCAGGCGGCAAGGATGCTCTGCGTCGCCCGAACGTTGACCTCGCGCGCGGCCGGCACGCTGGCGAGCAGCGGGTCGGCGATCAGCCGCGTGTCGATGACCGTGTCGATCGCCGCCGCGGTGATGATCCGCCGCACCAGCGTGTGATCGGCATGGACGCGGACGAACTCGGTCCGGTGCAGCTCGTGGCGGGGGTCCTCGGTGTCGATCCCGATGATCGCGTCGATCTCGGCGCGGCGCTCGAGCGCCTGCGCCAGCCGTCCGCCGGTCTCCGAGGACAGGCCCGTGATGAGGATGCGACGTGTGCTCACTTGAGGTCCCCGGGACCCGTTTACCCAAGCCACACGCTGCGACGCTGGCCCACCATCTCGAACACGTTCTCCTGGATGAGCGCGCGCACGTCCTCGGCGAGGGTCCGGGTCAGTCCGCCGTCCCGCCAGCTCTCCGGCTCCAGTTCGTCGGTCGCGACCGGCTCCAGGAACCGGATCCGGACCTTGGCGGGCAACGGTGCACCGGCGCTGAGGGACGTCAGCGGAAGCCGGCCGAGCCGCCTCAGCGGCCCCCGCATCGCGCTGAGGCGCCCGAATACCGGTGTCGCCTCCTCCGCTCCGATGAGCGCGATCGGGATGATTGGCACGCGCGCCCGGATCGCCGCCTCCACGAACCCGGCGTTGTGAAATTGACGCAGGCGGTAGCGCTCCTTGAGCGACTTGTGCGCCCCCGCCTGCCCCTCCGGAAACAGCAGCGCGAGCTCGCCCTCGTCAAACAGCAGACGATGGAGGTTGGCCGGGTGAGCGGCGACGCCGCCGAGCTTGGTGACGAGCATCCCGACACCGGGCAGGCCGCCGAAGCGGCGCTCGGTGGCGATGTAGAGCGACCGCCGTCGCGGATGCTCCTCGCGCACCGCCTTGCCGATCATCGCGCCGTCGGAGGGAACGGCGCCGGAATGATTGGCCACCAGCAGCGCTCCGCCGGCGTCAGGCACATTGTCGATGCCCTCGTGCTCGACCCGGAACCAGTACCGGTAGAGAAAGTCGTAGACGGTGCGATCGACAAGGCCTTCGATCCGCTCGGAGCGGCCCCAGTCGGTGATCCGCCGCTCCGGCTCGAGTCCGGGCAGCTGATCCGGCCCCACGGCAGCGGGCAGCGTCGCGGCGCCGCTCTCCTCACGTGAGAGCTCCACTGTGACGCCGGTGTCGGCGTCGCCGTCGTCGCGATCCTGCATGGCGGCGATTCTGGCACGGCTTCGCGCGCCGGCGCGCGCTTGGAGGCGCCGGTTCGCACGCGCGAGCCTCGGCGCTAGGGCGTGATCTTGAGCGAGCCGACCAAGGCGGTGCGCTTGACCCCGAGCCGCGGGGTGAAGCTCACTGACAGCTTCACGGCGATCGCCTTCGGATGCTTGGCCTTGGCAGCAGCCCTGAGGAGCTTGCGGGCGGCCGCGTTCGGCTTCACCGTGATCGAGCTCGTCAGATCGCTCGTGATCTTCGTCGTCGTCTGTCCGAACGTCGTGCCGTTGCGGGTGACCGTCGAGACGAGCGTGCCGGGATTCGGCAGTGTGATCGTGAACGTCACGGACCCGTCGGGATGGGCCGTGAGCTTCGACACCGTGAACCGGTTGTCCGCGAGGACGACGTAGTCGATCGTCTGGGTCGTGATCGCGCCGTCAGCACTGATCGCGCTGACGCTGAAGGTGTTCGCGCCCTCGCTCGAGGTGTCGATCGGCGTGCCGCTGTCGGCATCGCCCGAGCACGCGGCGATCCCGGGAGCGCCCGCGGCGTCCTGGCAGGTGAAGTGCGCGATCACCTGCTGCCCGAACGCATAGACGGCATTCTCCGTGGGCCCGGTGATCGATACCGTCGGCAGGCCGAACACCGTGAGCGTCTGCGCGTCGCTGTTCCCGGCACCGCCCTCGGTCGAGCTCACCGGGCCGGTGCTGTTCTGATAGGTGCCCGGCGCCGAGGACGTGACGCTGACCTGAACGGTGCAGCTCCCGCCGGCGACGAGCTTGCCGCCGGTGAGCGAGATCGTCGACGAACTCGGAGCCGCAGTCACGGTGCTCGCCGAACCGCACGTCCCGTTCTCCCCGTTCGGGTTGTCGACGACGAGCCCGGGCGGCAGGGTGTCCGTGAAGCCGACGTTGGTGAGCGTCCCGCTCGTGTTCGGATTGGTGATCGTCACCGATAGCGCGCCGGTGCCTCCGGCCCCGATCGCCGCGGGCGTGAACTGGCTCGCGATGGCCGGCGGAGTCACCGCCGCCGGTGCGCTCGCCGGTAGGGCGACGAGCAGCAGCGCCGCAAGTACCGCCGTCCTGAACGCGGTGGCCGGCCGGCGACGGCCCATGCTCAGCCGGCGGTGTCGACCCGGTCGGACTCCGAGCGTTCGCCGAGCGAACGCATCCGCGCCCGCTCCCACTGGGAGAGGCGCCACAGGTCGCGCGCGACCTGGGCGGGGTCGATCTGCCGGCCGGGCAGGTGCATATTCGCCGACGCGATCAGCCGCCGCTCGTCGCCGGTGAGGGCCATCCACTTGGCGAGCACGTCGTCGGAGTCCGGCAGGCGCGAGGAGCCATACGGGCGTGTGTGGTCCGGGAAGTTGACGCAGTACTCGCTGAGCAGACGGTGGGTCTGAGCGAGGTACGCGACGATCGGGCGATGGGGGTAGATGAGATAGGCGTACGGGGCGCCCGCGGAGTGCGGGCTCTCCCCCGGTCCGCTCGCTTGAGAGCCCCAGACGCGGATGAACCCGAGATCGCGATACATCGCCCACTCCTCGTCATTGACGCAGGACTGCAGCAGCTCGCGGGCGCGCTGCTCCGCGCGGCGCTCGCGACCGGGGTCGAACAGCAGCGTCGGGGCCCGCTTGCGACGAGCTCGATGACGGCTCCAGGCCTCCTCGAGCTTGGGAAGAATCAGGTCGGAGAGCAGCGCCAGGGCGACGAGCGCGGTCGCAGCCAGCGCGAGCAGCACGTGGCCGCCTACCGCCCGCCGGCCGCGCGCGGGAAGAAGATCACGCGGTCAGCGTCCCGGGGGACATCGTCGAACGTCCGCACCATCCGGGCCTCCCGCTTGCCGTCAGACCCGGCGAGCGGAACCGCCGCCCACAGGCCGGCCTCAAGCTGACGCCGGAACTCCTCGACCAGCCGCTGCTCGTCCTCCGCCAGCGTAACGTCGCCTTCCGCAATGAGGACTTCTCCATGCCCAGGCTTCATCTGCAGAAAGCGCATCGGGTGATTATGTCAAAAGGATCCCGTCGTTCGAGCGGCGTTTCATCGCCACCGCCGAGCGGCCGCGGCCGTGTCTCACCGATACCGCCCGCGCCGGAGTCTCACCGATGCCGCCCGCGCCGGAGTCTCACCCATGCCGTCCGCGCCGGAGTCTCACCGATACCGCCCGCGCCGAAGTCTCACCCATGCCGCCCGCGCCGGAGGCCGAGCACGTCGACGGGCCCGGCCCCGGCCCCGATCTCGGTCAACCCCTCGGCGACGGCCCGACCGGCGAGCTCCTTCGCGCGCTGGGCGGCCTGCAGCGGCGCGTCCCCCCACGCCAGCCGCGCCGCGAGCACCGAGGAGTGCGTGCACCCGGAGCCGTGGGCGGCCCCGTCCGGGAACCGCTCGCCCGGGATCTCGACGATCTCACGGCCGTCGAAGAACAGGTCGGTCGCGGTCTCCCGGTGGCCACCCGTGACGACGACATACCGCGGGCCGAGCGCGTGGACACGCCGGACGAGCGCCGCGGCGTCGTCGTCGGCGTGCCGACCTGCCCCCGCGCCGGCCTCGTCGGCGTGCCGACCTGCCCCCCGGGAGGCGCCGGTCCGATCGGCCTCCCCCGCGAGCGCCCGTGCCTCGGGCACGTTCGGGGTCACGACGGTCGCCCGCGGCAGCAGGCGCTCGATCAGCGACCGCCGCGCGGCCGGCTCGAGCAGCTCCGCCCCGGACTCGGCGACCATCACCGGATCGATCACGACCGGCGTCTCCGGCGGCAGCCCGTCGAGCGCGGTCAGCGACCGCCTCGATCGTCTCGACGGTGCCGAGCATCCCGATCTTGACCGCGTCGACCCCGATGTCGGCGGCGACCGCGCGGACCTGCGCCACGATGACGTCTGGTGGGATCGTGTGGACGGCCGTGACGCCGACCGTGTTCTGGGCGGTGATCGCGGTGATCGCGGTCATCCCGTGCACGCCGCAGGCGGCGAACGCCTTCAGGTCGGCCTGGATCCCCGCGCCGCCGCCGGAATCAGATCCGGCGATCGACAGCACGCGCGGAAGCCGCCCGCCCATCGCGCTCACGACGCCGTGCGCCCGCTTGGCCTGATGGCTGTCACGGTCCCGAGGTTACGTGGTCACGGCGTATCTCCCCCCAGCCTGGCGGCGTACATAGCCGGCGATCTCGAGCGAGGCGAGCGCGGCCAGCCCCTGGTCGGCGGGGAAGCCGACCTGCTCGAGGGCGCTTGCGGTGTCGTACCCGGAGGCGATCGCCTCGAGCAACCTCTCGAGCTCACGGTCAAGCCGCGGCCGCGCCCAGGCCGAGGCCGGGGCCGGCCAATTGCCTGCGCCGTAGAGCAGGTCAAGCACGTCCTGGGCGTCCCGGATCACGATCGCCCCGCGCGCCAGAAGCGCGTTCGTGCCGCGCGACTGCGACGAGGTGACCCGGCCGGGGACGGCGCCGACCGGCCGCCCGAGCCCGTCCGCGAACCTGGCGGTGACGAGCGCACCCGAGCATTCGCGCGCCTCGACGACGATCGTGACCGCGGCCAACGCGGCAATCACCCGATTGCGCGCGGGGAACATCCACCGCCACACCTTCGCCGCACCTGGCAGCTCGGACACGACGACGCCCGAGGCGGCGATCCGCGCGTGGAGCGCGCGCTTGGCCGCCGGATAGGCGCGCTGAGCACCGGCCGGGAGCACGGCAATCGTCGTGCCCCCGGCGGTGATCGCGCCCGCGTGTGCGGCTGAGTCAATTCCAAGCGCCATGCCGCTCACGACCGGGATCCCCGCGTCCGCGAGGTCCCGCGCGAGACCGTGCGCCACGTCGATCCCGTACTGCGACGCCCGGCGCGAGCCGACGACGGCGACCGGGTCGCCGTCCGCCGCGGCGAGCAACCGGTGCAGACCGCCGAGGACGTGAAGCACGGCGGGCGTGGCCTCGAGCCCGCCGAGGCGCTCCGGATAGTCCGGATCGCACCGGCAGATCGCCTCGAGCCCGGCGCGTGCCACCCGCTCGCGTGCAGCGGCGGCGTCGAAGCGCGCAAACTCGCCGGCGACCGTGGGGGCGTCGCGGCCCCCGACGGCCGCGATCAGCGCGCCGTCGTCAACGGCCAGCATCTCCGAGATCCGGCCGCGGAGCGGGCTCGAGGTGCGCCGCGAGCCGGTCGATGAGCCAGCTCCGGGCAAGACAGCGGTCGCACGCCCGCCGGGCGGCGCGCTCGTTCCAATCGAGGCTCATGCCGCCAGCACCTCCTGCCGCCCGGAGCCGCGCTGCCGGAAGCTCAGCGCGAGCATCAGGTCCTCACGCGTCACCTCGTCGTGACGGCCGAGATCAGCGATCGTGCGCGCCACGCGGAGCACCCGATGCCGCCCCCGGGCGCTGAGCGCCCCGGCGGTGTACGCGTCGGCGAGCGCTTGCACGGCGTCGGACGCAAGCGTGACATGACGGCTGACGGCCCGCCCGTCCATCTCGCCGTTGCAGCGGGCGCGGCTCCCGCGCAGGCGGACGCGCTGGCGCTCACGCGCCGCCGCAACGCGCTCCCGGGCGCCGGCGGAATCGACCGTTCCGGCACTGCGCAACGCGCGTTCCGGCGGGCGTTCGACCCCGACGAGCAGGTCCATCCGGTCAAGCAGCGGTCCGCTCAGCTTCCGGCGATGGCGGCGCAGGTCGCTCTCGCCGCAGACGCAGCGGTCCTCGACACCTGCGAACCCGCACGGACACGGGTTCGTCGCGGCGACGAGCATGAACCGCGTCGGGAACCTCAGCGCCCGCTGGCCGCGGACGATCGTCACGCTCCCGTCCTCCAGCGGCTGCCGGAGCGCGTCGAGGCTCCCGCGCTGGAATTCGGAGAGCTCGTCCAAGAACAGCACCCCGTGATGCGCCAAGCTCGCCTCGCCCGGCCGCGGCGGCGCGCCGCCCCCGACGAGCCCGGCGGGCGAGATCGTGTGGTGCGGCGCCCGGAATGGCCGGGTTTCCACGAGACCGTCGGCGTGAATGCCGGCGACGCTGTGGATGCGCGTCACCTCGATCGCCTCGGCACGCGTCATCGTGGGGAGGATCGACGGCAGCCGCCGGGCGAGCATCGTCTTCCCGGTGCCGGGCGGTCCCTCGAGCAGCAGGTTGTGTCCGCCTGCCGCCGCGATCTGGAGCGCGAGCAGCGCCGCCGCCTGGCCGCGCACGTCGGCGAGGTCCGGCTCGCCGCGCCGCGCCGGGTCGCCGGCGTTCCGTGGCTCAGGGGGCGGCGCCGGCGTCCACGCGCCCCGCACGACGTCGGCTGCCTCGAGGAGCGTGCGGACGCCGGCGACGCCGAGTCCGTCGATGAGCGCCGCCTCCCGGGCGCGCTCGAGCGGGGACGATCAGCCGCGTGATCCCCGCGCCGCTCGCCCCCTCGGCGACGGCGAGGGCACCCGGTGACTCGCGGAGCTCACCGGTCAGCGAGAGCTCACCGAACACGGCGAACGCCTCCAGCGCGTCGGCTGGGACCTGACGGCTTGCGGCGAGCACGCCGAGCGCGAGCGCGGCGTCGAAACCGGGGCCGACCTTGCGCAGGAACGCCGGGGCGAGGTTCGCCGTGATGCGACGGTCGGGGAACGTGAAGCCCGAGTTGAGGATCGCGGCGCGGACCCGGTCCCGCGACTCGCGTACGGCGACGTCCCCGAGGCCAACGATCGTGAACGCCGGCAGCCCCGGGCGGATGTCGACCTCGACCCAGACCTGCCGCGGGTCAACGCCGTCGATGGCGAATGTCGAGACACGAGCGAGCACGTCTGGAACCTACGCTCGATCGCGTGCCATGTGTGTCACGGCGCGTGCCAACTCTGTGGAGGCCCGCCGGTCCGTCTGCGCAGAGTTGGCACAGCGCGCAACCCACACGTCGCACGATCGTGCCTAGCGTGCGTGGGCATGGGGAGCGACCCGCGTCAGGAACTCGGCGCCCTCGGCGAGCGGCTCGCCGGCGAGCATCTGACGCGGCGCGGATTTCAGATCGTCGAGCGCAACTACCGCACCCGGTTCGGCGAGCTCGACATCATCGCGTTCGACGGCCGGGTGCTCGCGTTCTGCGAGGTCAAGACGCGCCGGTTGGGGCCCGGCCAGGGGAGCCCGTTTGACGCGATTCGCTCCCTCAAGCGCGCCCAGGTCCGCAAGATGGCAGCGCTGTGGCTGGGCGCTCGCCGCGAGCGGCCCTATGCGCAGGAGCTCCGCTTCGACGCGATCGGGGTGACATTCGACCGCTCAGGCCGACTGCTGGGCATCGAACATCTCGAAGGCGCCTTCTAAGCCCAGCTGCTGGTAGGCGGCCGATTGAAAGGACATCCGGTGCAGCGGCGAGACACCGAGGCGCTCGATCGCCCCCCGGTGCTCGGGGGTCGAGTAGCCGACGTGCTCGGCAAACTCCCAGCCGGGATGGAGCGCGTCGACGCGGCGCATGTAGCGGTCCCGCGTTTCCTTCGCGATCACCGAGGCGGCCGCGATCGCGGCGCTCTTGGCGTCGCCGCCGACCACCGCCTGCTGGTCGTAGCCGAGCGGCTTGACCGGGAAGCCGTCGCTCAGGCAGACGCACCCGGGACGCGCGACCTGGGCGAGCGCGTCACGGAGAGCGGCGAGGTTCGTGACGTGGAGCCCGCGGCCGTCGATGCCGCGGGCGCAGCGAGAGACGACGGCGACCTTCGTGGCGATCCGCATGATCAGCGGAAACAGCTCGGCGCGGGCGTCCGGGGAGTGCTGCTTGGAGTCGTTGAGCAGGCCGAGCGTCCGCACGTCCCGGGGGCCGAGGCGCTCGAGGTCGAACAGCACGGCGGCGGCGACAAGCGGACCGGCGAGGCAGCCGCGCCCGGCCTCATCGGCGCCGGCGACGAAGCGGCGTCCGAGCGAGCGGTCGAACGCGAACAGCTTGCGCGCGGTCCGCTTCCCCGCCCGTTTGCGGACCGTCCGCTTAGAGGAAGCCGATGCGGTCGGGCGGCCAGTAGGTGAAGAAGGCGACGCCGATGATCCAGCTGGTCGGGACAGGGCCCCAGAAACGGCTGTCGTCGGAGGCACCACGGTTGTCCCCCATCATGAACCAATGTCCGGGCGGAACGACGATCGATTGCCGGAAAGTGCATGCATCGCCGCCACCACAGGGCTCGATGTAGGGGTCCTTTTCCCGGACCCCGTTGCGAATGACGTGCCCGCCGACGATCGCGATGCGGTCCCCGGGGACGCCGACGACCCGCTTGATGAACGTCTGGCTGGATTGGCCCGGCGTCGGCTGGTCACACGGCTGGTCATGGCCGCCGCCCTGCCCGGGGTTGCCGCAGATCGGGTTGTCCGTCGGGTCCGCCCCCTTCGGCGGATGGAAGACCACGACGTCGCCGAGACTCGGCTTCGAGATGAGCCGGTTGGCCAGGATCCGCTGGCCAACCTTGAGCGTCGGGACCATCGACGGGCTCGGGATGCGGTAGGGCTTGACGATGAACGCCTGGATGAGCAGCGCGAGCGCGACGGCCACCGCCACGGTGACGACAAGCTCGATCAGGGACTTGAGCGTCGATTTCGGTCTGTCGCCAGCGCGTGAGGACACTTAGTCGCGCCGCTCGAATGTCGTCGTATGTGCGAAAGGGACCACTTAGAGGAAGCCCATGCGGTCGGGGGGCCAATAGGTGAAGAATGCCTTACCGATGATCCACGACCGCGGCACGGGGCCCCAGAAGCGGCTGTCCTCGGAGTTCGGACGATTGTCCCCCATCATGTAGTAGTCCCCGGCCGGAACGGTGATCGTGCCCGGAAAATCGCATGATCCGCCACTAGTGCACGGCACGATGTAGGAGTCCTTCTCGCGGACGCCGTTGCGGATCACGTGGCCGTCCCGGATCGAGATCCGGTCGCCCCCCACCGCGACGAGGCGCTTGATGAACGTCTCGGAGGACGGCTGACGCCCGGCCGTGTCGCACGCCTTGGCGGCATCCTGGCCGTCCTGGTTCTCGCCCTGGTGTGGGTTGGCGCACGAGTCGAACTGCTTCGGCGGGTGGAACACGACGATGTCGCCGACGTGCGGGTTGGAGAAATCCGACCCGATCCGGTTGACGAGCACACGCTGGTTGATGTGGAGCGTCGGCAGCATCGACCCACTGGGGATCCGGTACGGCTTGACCACGAATGCCTGGATCGCCAGCGCCAGCCCAAGGGCCGCGGCGACGACCAGCACAAGCTCGAGGAGCGAACCCGCGAGCGACTTCTTCTCCGTCGTCACACCTACGCTTCGCTGCCGCCGTCGGCCCCAGGGGCCTCCGGCGCAGCGGCAGCGGCCTCCGGCTCGGCGGCCACGCCGGCCTCCGGCTCGGCGGCCACAGCGGCCTCCGGCTCGGCGGCCACGCCGGCCTCGCGGCTCGGCGGCCACGCCGGCCTCCGGCTCGGCGGCCACAGCGGCCTCCGGCTCGGCGGCCACGCCGGCCTCCGGCTCGGCGGCCACAGCGGCCTCCGGCTCGGCGGCCACGCCGGCCTCCGGCTCGGCGGCCACAGCGGCCTCGGGCTCGTCCGGGACCGGTGCGTGCAGCAACTCGCGCTCGACGAGCTGTTCGGGACCGGTGTTCCGGCGCTCGCGGACGCGTGCCCGCTTTCCGACCCGGCCGCGCAGGTAGTAGAGCTTGGCGCGGCGCACGTCACCGCGGGACGCGACCTCGATCCGCTCGATCTTGGGCGAGTGCAGCGGGAACGTCCGCTCGACGCCGACGCCGAAGGACTGCTTGCGCACGGTGAAGGTCTCCCGCGCGCCGTGGCCCTGGCGCTTGATCACGACGCCCTCGAACACCTGCGTGCGCCGGCGGGTTCCCTCGATCACCTGGAAATGGACGCGCAGGCGATCGCCGGCATCGAATTGCGGGACGCGGCGCAACTGGGCGCGCTCAAGGCTGTCGATCACAGTGCTCATGGCAAATAGGGGGCCCGACGCGGGGAAGCCTGGTGGAGTGCGCAGGCGCGCACGTGTATCCGCATGGGCGGCGGCCTATGGTAGCGAACGCCGCCGGGCGCGCTTCGCGGCCCGGGACACTAGCCCTCCTGCTTCCGGGCGCGGCTCTGCTCGTGACGCCACTCCCGGATCCGCGCGTGGTGCCCGGACAGGAGCACCTCGGGCACCGCCCAGCCGCGGTATTCGGCGGGACGCGTGTAGTGCGGGTACTCCGGCGCACCCGCCAGCGCCGCGCTGAAGGACTCCTCGAGGGCGGACTCCTCGTGGCCGAGCGCGCCGGTCTGCTTGCGCAGCACGGCATCCGCGAGCACCATCGCGGGGAGCTCGCCGCCGGCCAGGACGTAGCGGCCGATCGAGATCTCATCGCTGACGAAGTGCTCGAGGATCCGCTGGTCGAAGCCCTCGTAGCGCCCGCAGAGCAGCGTTAACGCCGGCTCGGCCGCCAGCTCGTCGACGAGCGGGTCGTCAAGCAGCCGGCCGCTCGGCGTGAGCGCGATGACGCGGCGCGCCGAGGGCAGCGCCACCGCATCCACGCCGTACCGCGCGCGCAGCGCGGCCGCGACGACGTCGATGCGCAACAGCATCCCGGCGCCCCCGCCGAACGGCGTGTCGTCAACCTGGCCGGCGCTGAGCGGGGTGTGCTCACGGTAGTTGACGTAGGCGAGCCGGTGACCGGCGGCGAGTGCGTTGGCGACGTGGCGCTGGCCCTCGAACCACGCGAAGGCCTCAGGAAACAGCGTGAACACGTCGATCTCCATCACTCCTCTTCTCCCAGGAACGCGAGATCGACGTCGATCTCCCGCCGCTCGAGGTCCACCGAGCGCACGGCGTCCGTGATGAGCGGCACGAGCAGATCCTCGCCATCGGGCGAGCGCTCGACTTCGAGCACCTCGCACGACGGCAGCGCGAGCAGCCGGCGCACGACGCCGACGCGGCGAGCGCCATCGTTCACCGTGCAGCCCTCGAGATCCTCCGCCCACCACTCGTCCACCTCAAGCTCCGGGGCCTGTGAGCGCGGGACGAGCAGCGCGGTCCCGCTCAGAGTCGCCGCGGCGGTGCGGTCCTCGTAGCCCTCGAGGCGCAGGATCGGCCGCGCGTCAGTGCCCGCGCGCCGCGTGATCCGCCGATCCTCCCCGGACGTCGCAATGCGGACGGCGGCGTCGAGCACGAGCAGCAGTGGGTTGGCCGCGACGACATGAAAGCTCCCGTCGAGCCCGTGCGGCCGACCCACCGTGCCGGCGTGGAGCCAGCCGGGTGGGACGTCGGGCATCAGGTATCGACGATGTCGACGAACACGCGGCGCTTCTCGCGTTGCGCCGCGGACTTGACGATCGTGCGCAGTGCGGACGCCGTCCGTCCGCCGCGCCCGATCACGGTGCCGTAATCGTCCTCGCCGACCGACAGCTCGAGCACCGTCGTACCGTCGTCCTCGGAGACCTCGACCACGCTGACCTCATCGGGACTGTCGACCAGCCCGCGCGCCAGGTACTCGAGTAGCTCTTTCATCCGAGGCGACGTCAGCTGATGCCCTGGATGCGGAGCAGCTTCCGAACGGTGGTGCTCGGCTGCGCTCCCCGGGAGAGCCAGTCGCGGATCTTCTCTTCGTCGAGCACGATCGTCGAGGGATTGGTCTGGGCGTTGTAATGCCCGACCGTCTCGATCACGCGACCGTCGCGCTTGGAGCGCTGATCGGCGACGACGACGCGCCAGATGGGGTTCTTCCGGCTGCCGACGCGGGTCAATCTCATTCTCACTGACATAAGCGGATAGCGAGGTTAGCGTGCTGAGGCGCGAAACGCCGAGAGAACCTCTCAGCGACCCTGGCGCATGAGCGCCCCGAGGTCCGGCATCCGCCCCTGGGAAAGTTGGCGCATGACCTTCCGGGCCTGCTCAAACTGCTTGATGAGGGCCTTCACGGCTTGCACGTTCGTGCCCGAACCGCGCGCGATGCGCAGTCGCCGCGACCCCTTGATCAGCTCGGGGTGACGGCGCTCCTGCGGCGTCATCGAGAGGATGATCGCCTGGATGCGGTCGAACTCGCGTTCGTCGACCTTCATCCCGCGGAGCTCCTTGTTCATGCCGGGGATCATCCCGAGGAGGTTCTGGAGCGGTCCGAGGCGGCGGATCTGGCGCATCTGGTCCAGGAAGTCGTCGAGGCCGAACTCCTGCTTGCGGAGCTTCCGCTCGAGCTCGGCGGCCTGGTCGTCGTCGTAGGCGGCCTGCGTCTTCTCGATCAGGGTCATGACGTCGCCCATCCCGAGGATCCGCTGCGACATCCGGTCCGGGTGGAAGCGCTCGAACTGGTCGAGCTTCTCGCCGGTCGAGGCGTACATGATCGGTTTGCCGGTCACCGCCTTCACCGACAGCGCGGCGCCGCCGCGGGCATCGCCGTCGAGCTTCGTCATCACGACCCCGTCGAACTGGACGACCTCGGCGAACTGCTCGGCGACGTTGACGGCGTCCTGGCCGGTCATCGCGTCGACGACGAGCAGCACGTCGGTCGGCTTCGTCGCCTTCTTGATGTTCGCGAGCTCGGTCATCAGCTCCTGGTCGACGTGGAGCCGCCCGCTCGTGTCGATGATGAGGACGTCCTTGCCCTCGGAGATGGCACGGTCGCGCGCCCAGGCCGCGATCTTGACCGGGTCGCGGTCGGTCCCCTGCTCGTAGACGTCGACGCCGGCCTGGGCCCCGACCTTGATCAGCTGGTCGACGGCCGCCGGACGGTAGACGTCGCACGCGGCGACGGCGACCGAGGAGCCGTGCTCCTCACGGAGATACCGCGCGAGCTTGCCGGTGGCGGTCGTCTTGCCCGAGCCCTGAAGGCCGGCCATCAGCACGACGGTCGGCGGCCGGGGCGAGAACGAGAGGTCTCGGGCGGCGCCTCCCATCAGCTCGGTGAGCTCGTCGGAGACGATCTTGACGACCTGCTGGCCGGGGTTGAGCTTGCCGATCAGGTCTGCCCCGAGCGCCTTCTCCTTGACCGCGTTCGTGAACGACTTGACGACCTTGAAGTTGACGTCGGCCTCGAGCAGCGCGAGGCGGATCTCCCGCATCGCGGCGGTGATGTCCTCCTCGGTGAGGGTGCCGCGACCGCGGACGTCCGCGAGCGTGGCCTGGAGCTTTTCGGCGAGGGTGTCGAACATGGACGGCGGGAGCCCGGATTCAGGCTGAAATCCAGGCTAGCGCGGAGGCGAGCCGTTCTCGGCAGGCGAGCCGCCGGCCTGGCCGAACGCCTTGCTCAGCCCGCCGAACGCCTCGGCAAACTCGGACGGGATCACAAACACCTTGTTGGCGGAGCCCTGGGCGAGCTGCGGGAGCATCTGGAGGTACTGGTAGCTGAGCAGCTTCGGGTCCGGGTTGCCGTCGTGGATCGCCTTGAACACGGTCGCGATCGCCTGCGAGTCGCCCTCTGCCTTGAGGATCGCCGCCTGCTTCTGTCCCTCGGCGGTGAGCACGGCGGCCTGCTTCATACCCTCGGCGGTGAGGATCTGCGACTGCTTGACGCCCTCGGCATTGAGGATCGCGGCGCGGCGGTCGCGCTCGGCTCGCATCTGCTTCTCCATCGCCTCCTGGATCGAGCCGGGCGGGTCGATCGACTTGATCTCGACCCGGTTGACGCGGATGCCCCACTTGCCGGTCGCCTCGTCGAGCACGCCGCGCAGCTGGGCGTTGATGTGATCGCGGCTCGTGAGCGCGTCCTCGAGCGAGAGCGAGCCGATCACGTTGCGCAGCGTCGTCACGGTGATCTGCTCGATTGCCTGGAGCGGGTTGGCCACCTCGTAGGTCGCCGACTTGGCGTCGTTGACGGTGAAGTACAGGACGGTGTCGATCTGGACGACGAGGTTGTCGGAGGTGATGACCGGCTGCGGCGGGAACGAGACGACCTGCTCACGCAGATCGATCAGCGGCTTCAGCCGGTCGACAAACGGCATCAGGATCGTCAGGCCGGGCGTCAGCGTCCGGCTGTAGCGCCCGAGGCGCTCGACGATGCCCGCCCGCGCCTGCGGAATGATCCGCACCGTGCGAGCGAACAGGATCAGGAGGAAGACGACAACGACGATCGCGACAATTGCTCCAGCCATGCCCCACTCCTTCTTGTTGTAACCCCGCGGATCTAGACGAACTGAAGCCTACTCGCTGACCAGGGCGGTGGCACCGCGGATCTCGATGACCTGGACGCGCTTGCCCTGTGGAATCACCTCGTCCTCGTCGTAGGCGCGGGCAGTCCAGACCTCGCCCTCGATCTTCACGCAGCCGACACCCTCGTGGTTGTTGATCTCCTCGAGCACGGTCGCGTTCATGCCGACGAGCGCCGCGGTTCCGGTGCGCAGCTCCGGCGGGGTCTTCAGGTGCGCGCGGGCAATCGGCCGCACGATCCCGAGCACGAGGAGCGAGACGACGACGAACACGATCCACGAGACGAGCTCGCCAGCGCCCGCCAGGTCGACGAGCCCGGCGAGCAGCGCCCCGACGGAGAACGGCGCGAGGAAGAAGCTCGTCGTGAGCATCTCGCCGATGCCGAACACGGCAGCGGCAATCATCCACAGCACCCATCCGGACATGTGAGCGCGAGCTTACCGCTCGGGCAAGTCAGCTCACCAGCGCCCGGGCGAATTCCTCAGGCTCGAACGGCCGGAGATCCTCCAGCTTCTCCCCCACGCCGATCAGCTTGACCGGGATCCCGAGCTCGTGGGCGATGGCGAGCGCGATCCCTCCCTTCGCCGTCCCATCGAGCTTCGTCAGCACGAGCCCGTCGACCTCGATCGCCTCGGAGAACAGGCGCGCCTGGCGCAGGCCGTTCTGCCCGGTCGTCGCGTCGACGGTGAGCAGCGTCTCGTGCGGCGCCTCCGGGATCTGCTTGTTGATCACGCGGCGGATCTTGGCGAGCTCGGCCATCAGGTCGTCCTGCGTGTGCAGGCGACCCGCCGTGTCGATGATCGCGACGTCGGCGCCTTCGCGCCGGGCGGTGGCGATCGTGTCGTAGGCGACCGAACCGGGATCCGAGTCGGCCGGGCCCCGCACGAACGAGACCCCGGCCCGCTGCGCCCACAGCTCGAGCTGCTCGACGCCAGCGGCGCGGAATGTGTCCGCGGCGCCGAGCACGACGCTGCGGCCGAGTTCCTTGCGCACGTGCCAGGCAAGCTTTCCCACCGTTGTCGTCTTGCCCGTCCCGTTGACGCCGGCCATGAGGATCACCGTCGGGCTCGCGGTGAGATCGATGTGGTCATCGCCGGTCTTCGCGATCTCGGCGAGCAGCGCGACGAGGCGGTCGGTCAGCGCCTGGCCGCCGGTGATGTCGCCGGCGGTCGCCTCACGCTCGAGCTGCTCGACGACCTGCGCCGTCGTGCGCGCGCCAACGTCGGCGTAGATGAGCGCCTCCTCGAGGCGCTCCCACGTCTCGTCGCTGAGATCCTCGAACAGCGTTGCCTGGATCTCGCTCGTGAGCGCCTGACGCGTCTTGCGCAGGCTCTCGCGCAGCCGGCGAAACCGCCCCACGCGGCGTTCGTCCGGTTCAGCCCCAGTTGCGATGGGCGCCGGTGCGCCGTCGACGATGAACAGGTCCTGCCATTCGCGAGCCATGCGACCGGCGACGTTACAACAGGGGCTACGCGGAGACGGCCTCGGCGACCGCGTCCTGCGAGTCGAGCCGGCGCGAGATCACCTTCGAGATCCCGTCGCCGCCCATCGACACGCCATATAGCGAGTCGGCCGCCTCCATGGTCCGCTTCTGGTGGGTGACGACGATGAACTGGGCGCGCTTGGAGTACTGGCGCAGGAGCTCGAGGAAGCGGTCGATGTTGAGATCGTCGAGCGCGGCCTCGACCTCGTCCAGGATGTAGAACGGGCACGGCTTGGCAAGGAACACCGAGAACAGAAATGCGAGCGCGGTCATCGACTTCTCGCCGCCGGAGAGCAACGTCAGACGCTTCATCGCCTTGCCCGCGGGGGTGATCTCGATCTCGACCCCGGCCAGGTCCTCCTCGGACTCGCGCTCCTCGGCCTCGTCGCCGTCGCCATCGCCGTCGCCGACGCCCGACGCGCCGTCGGGCTGCGGATCGCCGCCGTTGCCGACCACCGGCTGCCCGCCGAGCGTCCGCGCCGGGCCGTCGCGTTCGGTGACGAGCCGCAACCGCCCCTTGCCCCCCGGGAACAGCTGGCCCGCGAGCTCCTCGAAGTTCCGCGCCGCCGCCTCGAAGGTCTCCTCGAACGTCTCGCGGATCTGGCGGTCGGTGTCCTGGATGAGCTTCTCGAGCTCGCGCAGCGCCGTTTCCAGGTCGGCCCGCTGGCGCTCGAGCTCCTCGACGTGTTCGACCGCGCCGGCGTACTCCTCCTGCGCGAGCGGGTTGACCGGCCCGAGCTGCTCCCGCCGGCGGCCCAGCCGCTCAACACGCGTCTTCAGCGCCTCCCGGGCCTCATCGTCAAGCGCCTCCTCGGCGGCCGTCGCCTCGAGCTCGAGCCGCCCCGCAATCTCGCGCAGCTCCGTCTGGGCGTCGTCGACCTGATCGCGCAGGCGCTGCGCCCGGACCTCGAGCGCCGTCAGCGACTCGTTCTCGGAGTGGAGCTTTCCGTGGAGGCCTGCCTCCTGCTGAGCGCAGGCACGCAGCTCGGCGGCGACATGCTCTCCGGCCTCGCGGTCGGCTCTCAGTGCCTCCTCGAAGCCTGCCCGGCGTTCGGCGATCGCGCCGGCGACCGAGTCAAGGGCCTCGATCACGCCGCTGACGACCGGGATCAGCGCCTCGTCGCGCGCGGCGGAGGCGGCGACGCGTTCGATGCGACGGGTCCGCTCGGCGCGTTCGCGCTCGGCGCGCTCGACAGCGCCGCGCTCGGTCATCAGCTCGGCGGCGAGCTGGGCGCGGCGGCCGGCATTGGGGCCGTCGTCCGGTGCCGAGCGCCGACGCTCGATCTGGGCCGCGATCCGCCGCTCCGCCTCGGCGGCCTCGTCCCGCGCTCGGGCCGCGGAGCGGTGCGCGGCGATCGCCTGCTCGCATCCGGTGTCGACCGCGGCGGATCGCTCGGTCGCCTGCGCGAGCACCGCCCGCGCCTGCTGCTCGGCCTGAGCCGCTCGCTCGCTCTTCTCGACGAGTCCCTGCCGGCGGTTGCGCTCGGCGAGCACGCGTTCCTCCCCGACGTTGGCCGCCTGCCGGACCTCCCGACTGCGCGAGGACCACACCCGGCCGGCCTTCGTCACCGCGATCCCGGTGAACCCGTCCTGAAGCTCGTCGATCGACTCGACGACCCACGTCTCCGCGAGCAGCGTCCGCGCGAGCGCCAGCGCCGCTCCATCACCGCGGACGCGGTCGATCAGCAGCTCGCCGCCCAACGGCGCCGCTGCGGGCCGGGCGGCGACCGGGTTCGCGTGTCCGGGGCCGTCCGGGGCGACGAGCGCCCGCCCACCATCGTTGCCCGCCCGGTCAAGGAGCGAGGTGGCCGCGCCCCGCTCGGTGACGACCGCGGCCCGCAGGCGCCCGTCGAGCGCCGCGGCAAGCGCGAATTCGTACCCGCTGTCGACCTCGAGCTCATCGGCCAGCGTCCGCGCGCCGCCGGGCGCCGTCTGCTGACCGCGCAGGAAGTGATTGACCGCTGCAAGCTCGCCGCCGACGCTCGCCGCCTCACGGCGTGCGGCCTCAACGCCACGCTCGGCGTCCCGGACCGCCTGGCGGGCCTCGTCGAGCCCGGCCTCCCCCCGCTTCCGCGCGGCGAGCGCCGCCTCGACCTCCACCGTGCGCTGCACCGTCTCGGCGCGGGCGGACTCGAGCTGCTGCTCGAGCTCGCGCAGTTGCCGGGTGAGCTCGGCCTCACGGTCACGGTCAAGCGCTGCGAGCTGCTCCTCGAGCGTCGCGATCCGGGCCGCCGCCTCGGTGTCCGGCACGTCGGCATCGGCCTCGGCACGGAGGGCCGCGAGCAGTTCACGCTGGCGTCCGAGCCGGCCGTCGATCGTGCGCAGCGACGTCTTCACGCTCTCGGTGCGGTAGTCCACTCGGTCGGCGGCCGACTGCGCGCCGTAGGAGCGCCGCGAGAGCTCCTCCCGCTGGGCGCTGCGCGCGGCGAGCTTCTGCTCGGCAGCGTCACGGCGGGCGGACACCGACTCGAGCTCGCGTTCGAGCGCGGAGCGACGCTCGCGCGCCGTGCCGACCTCGGCCACCGCGGTCTCGAGAGTGACGCTCACCTCGCGCAGACGGTCGCGGGCAAGCTCCCAGCGAGCCTCGAGGCTCTGGCGCTCGAGCCGGGCGTGGAGCTCGGCCGCCTCGGCCTGGCGCTTGAGCGGGCGCAGGCGCGAGCGGGCCTCCCGCTCGACGTCGAGCGCCCGGTCGAGATTGTCCTGAGTGTGGCCGAGCTTCAGCTGTGCCCGGCGCCGCCGCTTGCGGTGCTTGCCGAGGCCGGCCGCCTCCTCGATGAGCAGCCGGCGATCCCGCGGCTTGGAGGTGACGATCGCCTCGACCCGGCCCTGGGAGATGACCGAGTGCATCTCCTTGCCGAGCCCGGTATCGGACAGCAGCTCGATCACGTCGACGAGCCGGCAGCGCGCGCCCGCGAGGCGATACTCGCCCTCGCCGGCGCGATCGAGGCGACGGACGATCGACACCTCGGGGGCGCCGAGCCCGAGCACGCCCTCGCTGTCGTCGAGCACGAGCTCGACTTCGGCCTGCTTGCCCGCCTGGCGACCGGGCGCACCGCCGAAGATGACGTCCTGCATGGAGTGGCCGCGCACGGCGACCGGCGACTGCTCGCCGAGCGCCCACAGAACGGCGTCGGTCACGTTCGACTTTCCGGAGCCGTTCGGCCCGACGATCACGCTGACGCCCGGGCCGAACTCGAGCCGGGTCCGATCCGGGAACGACTTGAAGCCTTTCAGGGTGATCGATTTCAGGTACACGCGCTCACCAGTCCACTGCCTCGAGGGCGACCTGCGCGGCCTCCTGCTCGGCGTCCTTCTTGCTCTTGCCCATTCCGCGTCCCACCTCGACGCCGTCGACCATCGCCGTGATCGAGAACATACGGTCGTGCGGCGGGCCCTGCTCGTCGACGACCGCGTAGCTGACGATCTCGCCGCGACGCGCCAGGCGCTCCTGGAGCGCCGACTTGTAGTCGACGGGGTGCTCGAGCGCCTCCTCGACCTCCGGGGCGAACGCCTCGACGACCGCCTGCGCCGTCGGCTCGTATCCAAACGCGAGATAGCACGCCCCGATCACCGCCTCGATCACCGACGCGAGCACCCGCTCGGTGCTGATCAGCGCGGCAACGCCGGAGGCCGCCTCCTCCGGCGCCGCTGCCCGCAGCCGCTCGGGCAGACCGAGTCGCTCGGCCACCGCCCGGCAGGAACGGCCGGACACCGCCTGGGCACGGATCTTGGTGAGCCGCCCGGCGCCATACCGGTCGGCCTCGAGCCGCGGGTAGAGATCGGCGGTCACGGCGAGCGCGAGCACGCTGTCCCCGAGGAAGGCAAGCCGTTCGTAGGAGTCCGAGCGCCGCGCCGTCCACGACGAATGCGTGAACGTCGGCCCGGACAGCTCCGCCGGGAGCGCGTCCAGCAACTCGCGCAGGTTGTCGATGCTCACTCAGCGTCAGGGCCTGGGCTCGCGGTCGCCGGCGCCGTCCCGGCGCCACTCGCGAGCACGAAATCGACCGCCTGGCCAACGGTCAGGATCTTCGCCGCCTCCTCGTCGGAGATCTTCACGCCGTAGGAGTCCTCAAGCTCCTGGACGAGCGTGTAGAGATCGAGTGAATCGGCTTCAAGATCTTCGCGAAAGCGCGTCGCGGCCTGGATCCCGTCCGGATCGACCTCAAGCTCGTCTGCGAGATGCGCGCGAATCAGCGAAAAGACTTGCTCGCGGTTCATGATCGCGACACCGTAGCTTCCGGCTCGGACGAGGCGCCGTCGGCTGCCTCACGAGGCGAGCGCAGTGCGCCGGCGGCCTCCAGCGCGGTCCGCGTGCGGCCGATGACGTCCTGCTCGACGCCCTGGGCGGCGACCTCGATCGCCCGGGCGAACCCGCGGCGAGTGAAGCGGCCGTGGGCGACGACGCCGAGCTGGCGGAGCCCGAGCATGTACGCACCGCCGGGGCCCTCAGGGTCGATCTCTTCCCGGAGCTTGCGCACCGCGGGGGCGAGCAGCAACCCGCCCAGCTTCGCCCGGAGCGAGCTCATGGCCGCCTCGCGGACGGCGCGCAGTGTGCGCCCGGAGACGCCCTCGATCAGCTTGAGCGTGATGTTGCCGGTGAAACCGTCCATCACGACGACGTCGGCAATCCCGTCGGTGACCTGGGTGCCCTCGACGTTGCCGATGAAATTCAGCCCCGTCCCGGCGGACCCGCTCAGCGCCTCATGCACGCTGATCAATTCGGGAGTGCCCTTGGCCGGCTCCTCGCCGTTGGAGAGCAGCGCGACGCGCGGCGCGGCGAGGCCCATGACGGCCTGGGCGAACGCCGAGCCCATGTGCGCAAACTGCACGAGGTGCTCAGGTCGGCAGGTGACGTTGGCGCCCACATCGAGGAACACGACCGGCGTCGAGGCCGGCATCGGGATCGGCAGCGCGAGCGCCGGTCGATAGATCCCCCGATCGCGACGCAGGTTGAACAGGCCGGCGGCGAGCGCCGAGCCGGTCGAGCCGCCGGACACGAGCGCCTGGGCGCGACCGTCGGCGACCGCCTTGGCGGCCTGCACAATCGACGCTTCGGGAGTCGAGCGGACGGCGTACGCCGGATCGGCGGCCTTGGCGATCGAGACCGGGGCGTCGACGATCTCGACACCATCGGGAGCTGGTCCGATTTCTGACGCGGGTCCGAACAGGAGGACGCCGATGCCCTGCGCAGCCGCGCGCGCGGCTCCGGCGGCTACCTCACTCGGGCCGAGGTCCGCTCCGCCCGCGTCGACGGCAACGACGACCATGACCGGCGACTAGAGGGTCCGGTCGGTCTCGTCGGTGGCGACGACCTCACGGCCCTTGTAGCTGCCGCAGGTCGGGCACACTCGGTGGGGCAGGCGCGGGCTGTGGCACGTCGGGCACGCGTTGTACCCGGCAGCCCTGACCTTGTGGGTGGCGCGCCGCTGCGCGGTGCGGGCGTGAGATTGCTTCTGCTTGGGAACGGCCATGGGGGCAGCAGGCTAGCAGGGGCGGCGCGTACTCAAAGCCTCGGTGGCCGCGCCGATTGTCAGGGTGGGTGTTCCGCTCGCCTTCGCCATCGACCCGTCGCCTGCTCGTCCTGCCCGTCGTGCTGGTCGCGCTCGTCGTGTGGGCGTTCCTGACCGCGAACACCGGCCAGGCGGCCGATCCGGGAACGGCCACCGGAACGGTGAGCGCCATCGGGCCATGGCAGTCAACGCTCACGATTCGACTTCACGCCCGCCGGATGGCCGTCATTGCCGCCCTCGTGCGCACCGCCGATGACGTCACGCGTGGCGACTATCCGTACGTGTGGGCCGGCGGACACGCCGCCGCCGGGGTGGCGAGCACGGGCGGCGTCAAGCCACACGGCGGCAGGCATCCGCGGCAGCCGCCGATCGGGTTTGACTGCTCGGGCGCCGTCGCCGCCGTGCTCGCCGGAGCCGGCCTGTGGGCGCCCGGCTCGCCGGTGCCGAATGACGCGGATCTCGTCACGTCCCTTCTCCGCGCCCACGTGATTGCCCGGGGGGCGGGCCGGGGCACCGCCGAGGTGACGCTGTTCGACAAGCCGGGAACGCACATCTTCATGCGGATCAACGGCCGCTTCTGGGGGACATCGGATGGTCTGCACGGCAACGCCAGCCAGGCGCATGGCGGCGCCGGATGGCTGAGTGACGGCGCGCCGGACGCCGGCAGCCGGGCGTTCAAGCGCTACCACGTGCTCCCCGCCCTGCTCGGCGCCTCGGCGCTGTATGGCGCGAGCCTGACCTTCGCCGTCCCGGGCTCGCGCTCGAGCCTGCTTGACGGGCTGACGGTCGGCGAGCGCGTGCAGGTGAGCTACCGGCCGGGCTCAGATGGAGCGCCCAGCGCGCAGGCGATCGCGCCGGTTCACTGACGGTCGAAGCGGAGCTCGGAGAGCTTCGCCCATCGCGGATCCGGCTCCGGCTCGTGGTGATGGTCCGGCCCGGCGGCGTTGAGATCGGCACCGCAGACGGGACACAACCCGAGGCAGCCCGGCCGGCACAGCACGGTTGCGGGCAGCGCGAGCGCGAGCGCGTCGTGGGCCCAGCCGCGGAGGTCAAGCGTGCGATCCTCCACGTAGTCGGAGGCGAGGTCCTCGTCGTCTCCGGGCTGCGAGACCTCTCGCACGTCGACCTCGAACACCGGCTCGGCCGGCTCGAGGCAGCGCATGCAGGGTCCGCTCAGCGTCGCACTGAAGCGCAGACGCAGCGCGTAGCCGTCGCCGGTCGTACGCGAGATGTCGAGGCGGCAGGGCACGAGCGGGGGCTCGACCGTGTACCGCTCACCGGCGAGCTCGAAGGGATCGATCGCGACGCTCAGCTCGACGCGCCGGCCCTCGCCGGAGGTGAGCCGCAAGCCCGCGAGATCAAAGGTGTCCGTACGCAGGGCCATGCGTCGAGCTTAGTGCCCTGTTCACGGAGCCGGGTCAGTCGCGCGGCAGGTCCCGTTTGAGGACCTTGCCGGTCGCGTTGCGCGGAAGCTCCGCGACGAGCAGCACGTCACGAGGAACCTTGTACCGGGCGAGGTTTGCGCCGACGTGGTCCTTGAGCTCCTCGGCGGTGAGCAACACGTCGTCGCGGGGCACGACGAACGCCCGGAGCCGCTCGCCGAACTCAGGATCCGGGACGCCGATGACCGCGACCTCGCGGACACCGGGGAAGCGATGGAGCAGGTCCTCGACCTCGGTCGGGAACACGTTCTCGCCGCCGGAGACGATCATGTCGTCGTCACGGCCGTCGATGAACAGGCGCCCGTCGTTGTCGAAGTGGCCGACGTCGCCGGTCGCCATCAGCGCACCGAGCCGGGCCTTGTCGTCGCCGCCGGTGTAGCCCTCGAAGAGCAGCTCGCTGCCAACGAAGATCCGGCCGGTGCGCCCGGCCGGGAGCGCCTGATCGTGCTCGTCGATGACCCGCACGACCGTGCCCCGCGGCGCCCGGCCGGCCGTGCCGGGGGCGGCGCGCAGGTCATCCGGGGTGGCGATCGCCGCCCAGGCGACCTCCGTCGAGCCGTACAGGTTGTAGAGCTTCTCCCCGAACGTGTCCATCACCCGCTGGGCGAGCGGTCCGGGCAGCGCCGACCCGCTCGAGGCGATCACGCTGAGTGAGCTCACGTCGTGGCGCTCCCGGACGGCCTCCGGCAGCTCGAGGATCCGCTGGAGCATGACCGGCACGACGATCAGCGCGGTCGCCCGATGCTGGGCGACGGCGCGCAGCGTGTCCTCCGCGTCAAACCGCCGGCGGAGCACGAGCGTCGAGCCGAGCGCGGTGCTCAGGAAGAAGTGGGCGAAGCCCCAGGAGTGAAACAGCGGCGCCGCGATCATCGTCGGCTGCCGTGCTCGGAGCGGGATCCGAGCGAGCAATGCGGCGGCGGGCTGGAGCGAGTCTGGACTCGCGCGGTTCGCGCCCTTCGGGCTGCCGGTGGTCCCGGACGTGAGGATCACCGTCCGGCCCGGTGCCGGCGGCGGCGCAAGCGGCTTGTCGCTGCTCTGGGCGATGAGTTGCTCGAGGCTCGTGGCACCCGGCAGCGGATCGTCGTGCCAGGCGAGGTAGGCCGGACGATCGGCGACGGCCCCGCCGACGGCGTCGGCGAACTCGGCGTCGGAGATGAGCATGGCCGGCGCCTCCCGCTCCACGACCTCGCTCACCTGGGGGCGGGCGAACGCCGTGTTGAGATAGAGCGCGTGGGCCCCGAGCTTCGCGCAGGCGATGCTCGCCTCGACGAACCCGCGGTGGTTGCGGCACATGATCGCCGCGCTCTCGCCCGCGTCCAACCCACGATGCGCGAGAGCCCGGGCGAGCGCATTCGTGCGTCGATCGATCTCGGCGAACGTCAGCGTGCCGCGCTCGTCGATGAGCGACAGCGCGTCCGGCCAGCGTGCCGCGCAGCTGCGATACCCGGCGGCGAGCGTCGGGCCGTACCGCTCCAGCGCGAGGACCGCGCGCACGATGCGGTCTGGCCGAGACGGCCGCGCGATGCCGGCGCGAGCGAACGTGCGGGCGGCGAAAGCCGCATCTGCCAGTGGGCCTGCCATAGCTTTCTATGCAAGCAGGTCGTATCGTTGGACCAGGTGTCGGGTTTCGGTGGTCATTTTGGCCATCCCTCACCCCAACTCATCCGTCCTTGAGGTTCGTGCCGACACAATTGCTGCTGTGTCGAAATGGTTCCGCACATATGGCTTTGGCCAGATCCTGCCGGACCTTTTGATCGGGGCGTATCCGATCGACGACAGCGACGTCGGGATGCTCGAATGGATCGGCGTCCGCCACGTCCTCAACCTCGTCGAGGACAGCGAGTACCGCCCCGGTGAGCGGGCGGCCGTCGAGAAGGCACTCCTCGCCGCGGGCATCGAGGAAGAGCGCCTTGAGCTGATCGACTACGGCGGCCTCCCGCTTGACCAGCTCGACCACGCGGTCGCGACCGTCAACCGTGCCATCGACACCGGCGCGCGCACCTATCTTCACTGCCGCGCCGGCTGGCAGCGCTCGGCCGCGGTCGCCGCGGGCGTCGTCGCGCTCCGCAACGGCATGTCCATCGACGACGCGCTCGCGTTCGTCCAGCGCCAGAAGCCGTCCGCCGACCCGCTCCCCCACCAGCGGGACGACCTGCGGCACTGGTGGGAGTGGCGCGGCGGCCAGCCGGCGCGCCAGGCGAGCTAGCCGCTGCCCGCCGGGCGCGCTGACCGCAGCCGTCCGGGCGAGCCGAGCGCGTCGGCTCAGCCGGCGAACAGCCGACGGGGCGCGGCGAGCTCCTCCTCATGCTTCTCGAGCGCCTTCACCTCGGCGAGCTGGACCGTCCGCGCGCTCACGGTGACATGCTCGAGCTCCGGCAGCTCGCGGCCCTCGGACACCGCGCCGTGGTCGGCGAACCGCCGCGCGCTCGGCATCACCCGGGCCTCGTAGGAGCCGATCGCGTCGTTGTAGGCGCGAACGGTCCCGTTAAGCCGCGTGCCGAGCGTCGAGAGCAGGCCGGCGAGCTTCGCCAGCCGCGCGTGAAGCTCGCGTCCGAGTTCGGAGATCGCCTGGGCTGACTCGGCGACGCGCTCCTGCTGCCAGCCGTAGGACACGGCATGGAGGATCGCGAGCAGCGTCGTCGGCGTCGCGATCAGCACCCGGCGGGCCATCGCGTCCTCGATGAGGGCGGGATCGGCCTCGAGCGCGGCGCCGTACAGCGTCTCGCCCGGAAGGAACAGCACGACGAAGTCCGGTGCCGAGTCGAGCCCCGCCCAGTAGCCCTTGTCGGACAGCTGCTTGACGTGCTTGCGCAAGAGCCGCGCGTGGTCCTTGAGATGCCGCTCGCGTTCCTCCTCGTTCGGCGCCTCGTACGCGTCGAGGACACCTTGGAGCGGCGCCTTCGCATCGACGACGACGTGCTTGCCGCCCGGCAGGTTGACGATCAGGTCGGGACGCAGCGTTCGCTCGTCCCCGGCGAAGGAGCTCTGCTCGCAGAAGTCGCAGTGGCGGACCATGCCGGCGAGCTCGACGACATTGCGCAGCTGCATCTGGCCCCACTGGCCGCGGGCGTTCGGCTTGCGCAGCGCCGTCACAAGCGCGCCCGTCTCGGTGCGCAGCCGCTCGCCGGTCTCGTTCAGCGTCTTGAGCTGGGCCTCGAGCCAGCCGCGGGACTGGCGGCGCTCCTGGTCGAGATGGAGGAGCTTTTCGTCGACCCGCCCGAGCTGCTCGCGCAGCGGCGCGACGAGCTGCTCGACGGCCTGCTGGCGCTTCTCGAGGTCGCCCTTCGCCTCGGCCTGGGTCGTCTGCAGCTGGGCGCGCGCGAGCTCGGTGAGGTGGGACATGCTCGCCTGCAGCGCCTCGGCGCTCAGCGCCTTGAACGAGTCCGACATCCGCTCCCGGGCCTCGGTGAGCGTCGCCAGCCGCTCCTCGTGGAGGGCCCGCTCGTGCGTCAGCTCCGACTGGGCTCGGTCAAGCTCACGCTGGAGCTCCCCGACGGTGGCGGCCTCCGCTGAGAGCGTCCGCAGGCGCGAGCGCAGCGCGACCACCGCCACGGCGGCGCCGACGAGGAGTCCGATGAGGAGCCAGAGTGCGTTCATCCTGATTCCAGAATGGCGCGGGGTGCGGACGGAACCGAGCCATTGCAAGAATCCGTGCATGGCGAGCGAGCGGGTACGTCGACGGGTCGTCGTTCATGGGCGTGTGCAGGGAGTCTTCTTCCGGGACTCGGCCCGGCGCGCGGCGGTCGACGCGGGAGTGTCCGGATGGGTGCGGAACCGGGGTGACGGCGCGGTCGAGGCAGTGCTGGAGGGGAGCCCCGGCGGCATCGAGCGGGTGGTCGATTTCATGCGGGAGGGGCCGCCGCGCGCGGAGGTGAGCGACGTTCATGTCAGCAACGAGGAGGAGCCTGAGGGGCTGTCGGGCTTCGAGGTGCGCTGAATCACCCGGGGGGTCGATGGGCCGGAGTTCCCGATAGGGGAACAAATGCCCGCCGACCCGCGGTCAACCCGCGGCGAGGGCCTGCTCGAACGCGTGGCGGGCGTCCGTGCCGCGGACGGCGAAGACGACCCGCTCCAAGGACGACGAACCGCTGGCGAGGTGCGCCCGGACCTCATCCACCTCAATGCGGGCGGCCTCATCGACCGGGAACCCTCCGACGCCCGTCCCAAACGCCACCAAAGCCAACGACCGGGCGCCCAAGCGCGCAGCGACCTCGAGCGTCGACCGGGTCGCCCGCCGGATGACCTCGGCCGAGGTCGGTCCGCCGAGCTCCATCGTCGCCGCGTGGATGACCCACGTGCAGGGCATCGAACCGCCCGAGGTCGAGACCGCCTCTCCCAGCCCAATCGGCGCCGCGGCGCGGCTTTCGGAGTCGATCGCCGGGCCACCGGCACGCGAGATCGCTCCCGCGACACCCCCGCCGTGGAGCAACGCAGTGTTCGCCGCGTTCGCGATCGCATCGACCTCAAGCGCGGTGATGTCCGCCTCGAGGACCTCGACCGAAGCGGCGGCGGCCAACGTCAGGAGACTTCAGCGGGCTCGTCCTTGCCGGCGAGCCGATCGCGACCGCGCTGAACGGCGGCGATGAACTTCGAGAGGTTGATCTCGAGCGTGTTGAGGATCTCGTCGGCGTAGTCCTCGGCGCCGAGGCGGATCTCGCGCTCGCGAGCGCGGGCGTCCTCGATGATGTCCTCGGCGGCGCGCTCGGCCTGGCGGGTGATCTCCTCCTCGGAGATCAGCCGTTCCTGGCGCTCACGAGCCTCCTTGACGATGCGCTCGGCCTCGCGCTTGGCCTCCGCGAGCATCTCCTGACGCTCCTTGACGATCCAGCGCGCCTGCTTGATCTCCTCCGGGATCGTCGCCCGCATCTGGTCGAGGATGTCGTAGATCTCTTCCTTGTCCACACGCACCTGGTCCGTCAGGGGGACGGGCTTGGCGTTGTGGACCAAGTCATCCAGCTTGTCGATCAGAACCAAGACGTCCATGGAGCAACCTCTGTTTCGTCAGCGGCCGAGTCGTTCCTTCAACGCGGCGACAACCTCGGCGGGGACCATGTCGTCGACGTTGCCGCCAAAGGTGGCGAGCTCCTTGACTCCGCTGGATCTCACAAAACTGTACTTGGCCGAGGCCATCAAGTACACGGACTCCACGTCCGGGGCCTGACGGTGGTTGAGCTGGTTCATCTCCAGCTCGTACTCGAAGTCGGAGATCGCGCGCAGCCCCTTGACGATCGCCTTGGCCCCGCGTTCATGGGCGAACTCGACGACAAGGTTGGCGAACGGCTCGACCTCGACGTTCCCGAGATCGGCCGTCGCATGCTCAACAAACGCGACGCGCTCGTCGGTCGAGAACAGGGTCTTCGACTTGCGCATCGGCACGTTGACGACCGCGACGATGACCTTGTCGAACATCGCAGCGGCACGTGAGATCACGTCGACATGCCCGTAGGTGATCGGGTCGTATGAGCCGGGGCAGATCGCGATGCGGTTATCTGGAGCCATGAATCCGAATGAGTGTGTCGCCGTACCGTCGCTCGTCCACGAGCGGAAGGTCGAGTTCGAGCGGCGCGCGCCGGTCGCTCTCGGTGACGACTCTCGCATCGTCGGCCAAGACCGGCGGCAACGAAGCCGAGAGTAGCCCCCCGAGCACGCCGGCGTGGCGGTAAGGGGGGTCTACGAAGACCAGATCGTATTGGGGAGCGCGCGCGCGTGCTCTTTCGAGGAACATCAGCGCGTCCCCGCGGCGGACGACGGCGGTCAGTTCCAGCCGCTCGAGATTGCCCTTGATGGCGGCGATCGCGGCGGCCGAATCGTCGACCAGCGTCGCCTCCGACGCGCCCCGTGACAGCGCCTCGATGGCGAGCGCACCCGATCCGGCGAACAGGTCCAGCACGCTCAGTCCCTCGAGCGGGCCGAGGATCGAGAACAGCGCTTCTCGCACCCGGTCGGACGTCGGGCGCACGTCGCGCCCGCGCGGCGAGCTCAGGCGTGCGCCCCGATGGGACCCCGCGATGACCCGCATCCGTCAGGCCCGGATCGGCGCCGCCGCCTCGGCCCCGTAGATCCGCGTCAGCGCGTCGGCGATCAGCTCGTGATCGGGGTCCTCCAGGTCCGGGTCCTCGTCGAGGATCCGCTCGGCGTGCAGGCGCGCCCGCTCGAGCAGCTCGGCGTCCCGCGGCAGCTCCGCCACCCGGTACTGCGCAAGCCCATGCTGGCGCGTCCCGATCAGCTCACCCTCGCCTCGCAGCCCGAGATCGACCTCGGCGAGCGCAAACCCGTCGGCATCCGACGCCAACGCGCGCAGCCGGGGTGAATCCTTGGGCCCAAACAACAGGCACAACGACGCATGCTCGCCCCGCCCGATCCGGCCCCGGAGCTGGTGCAGCTGCGAGATCCCGTAGCGCTCGGCGTTCTCGACGAGCATCACGGTCGCGTTCGGGACGTCGATCCCGACCTCGATCACCGACGTCGCAACCAGAACATGGGCCTCCCCCGCTGCGAACGACGCCATCGCCGCCTGCTTCGCCGCCGGGCGCATCTGGCCGTGCAACAGCACGACCTCCCAGCCGGCGAGCTCGCCCGTGCGCAGCCGTTCGAACTCGGCTGTTGCCGCGCGAGCCTGCAAGACCTCCGACTCCTCGACGAGCGGACACACGACAAACGCCTGCCGACCCAAACGAAGCTCTTCCCGGATCCGGTCATACGCCCTGGCCCGCTCGCGTTCGGTCGAGCACACGAACGTCTGGATCGGCTGACGCCCCCGCGGGAGCTCGCGCAGCACGGTGAAGTCGAGATCGCCGTAGTTCGAGAGTGCCAGCGTGCGTGGGATCGGCGTTGCGGTCATGTGCAGCACGTGCGGGCGCTCGCCGCCGAAGCCCTTCGCGTCGAGCGCCGCCCGCTGGCGGACGCCGAAGCGATGCTGCTCATCAACCACGGCGACTGCAAGCCGGGCAAAGGACACCGCATCCTCGATCAAGGCATGCGTCCCGACGATCAACGACAGCTCCCCGGACGCGAGCTTCGCCAACAGGTCCGCACGGCGGCGAGCGGGCGTCGATCCGGTCAACAGACCCGCCCGCACGAGCTCTCCCGGCATCAGCGACTGGATCGTCGCGAAGTGCTGCTCGGCGAGCGTCTCGGTCGGAGCCATCATCGCGCCCTGCATGTCGTGCTCGACGGCGCGGAGCATCGCGTACAGCGCAACGACCGTCTTGCCGGACCCGACCTCCCCCATCAACAGCCGCTGCATCGGCTCGCCGCGCGCAATGTCGCCGTCAACCGCCTCGAGCGCGAGCTCCTGATCGCGGGTCAACGGAAACGGCAGCATCGAGGTCAGCCAGCGCGAGGTCAGCGACCGCGGCTCGTCGAGCACGGGCGCCCGCGCCCCCGCCCGCCGCCGCCGACGACGGCGGAGCAGCGCCAACTGCACGAGCAGCAGCTCATCGAACGCGAGACGCCGGCGCGCCCCCTCGGAGTCGGCCTCAGACGCCGGAAAGTGCGCCGCCCGCAGCGCACTCGCCCGGTCGGCGAGTCGCTCGCGGATCCGCAGCCCCAGCGGCAGCGGCTCGACGACATCGGCAAACCGCCCGGCTTCACGCTGGACGAGCGCGAGGATCTGGGTCGAGGACAGGCCCTCGGTCGCCGGGTAGTGCGCGACCGCATCGGACCCGGTCGCCGCCTCGCCGGTCGGCGCGTGAGCCTGCACGCTGAAGCGACTGCGCGACTGGTACTTGCCGTGGAGCATGAGCCGCGTGCCGGGCGGATACCGCTGCACGAGCCACGGCTGGTTGAAGAACGCGACCTTCATCACACCGGTTGCGTCGGCAACCGTGGCCTCGACGAGCGGCCGCATGCCGCGCCGACGCACCGACCTCGACGTGATGCCCTTCACCTCGACGATCACGGTTGCCGTCTCCCCGGCGACGAGGTCGGCGATCGCCCGGGCCTCGCGGCGGTCACGCGGGAGGTGCTCGAGCAGGTTGCCGACCGTGTGCAGTCCCAGCACCGACGCCCCATGCTCCGCCTTGGCGCCGTCGACGTGGAGCGGGAGCACGAGCCGCGACGGACGCGGGTAGCGCACCGGCGCGTCGCGCAGCGCATTCTCGTCAAGCGGCGTGGAGTCTGCGAACGCAACCGGGGTCATGACTGGCACCCCGATGATGACCCAGCCGCCGGTCGCACCCGCTATTCAGCGGACAGCAGCCACCAGTAGCTCTGCTGGCCGCCGTTGGAGAGCTCGAACTCGACCTCGCCGGCCGCGAGGGCATGAACGGTCTCATCGTCGAGCGGCGCCTCCGCGCCCCGCAGGCAGGTGATCAGCTCGGCGTTCTCGGCGAGCTGCTCGAGCACATCGCGCAGTGTCTTCAGGGGACGACCCCAGGCGACGATCTGCTCCTCGACGAAGCCGACGGCATCGCCCTCCCGGAAGCGTCCCTGGACGTCGTCCCGGGCGGCGGGCGCGACCGCCCCGGTGCGCACGCGGGAGAGCGTCTCGGTCATCGCCGACGCGTTCTCCGATCCGGAGCCCGCCGGATCGAGGCTGACCGCCGCGGCGAGTCCGGCCTGCTGTGAGCGTGAGGGCACGACGTGCACGGCCTTGTCGGACAGCTCCGCGGCCCGCTCGGCGGCCATGAACACGTTCGAGCTGTTGGGCAGCACGACGACCTCCTCGGCCGGGATCGCATGGATCGCCGCGAGCAGATCGTACGTCGACGGGTTCAGCGTCGGGCCACCGTCGAGCACCGCGACGCCGAGGCTCTCGAACAGTGCGCGCATCCCGTCGCCGGTGATGACCGCGAGCGCACCGCTCCGGGCCCCCTCGACCAGTCCGGCGAGGCGCTCGTTCCGCCTCTGGACCTGCTCGTACATGTCGGCGACGTCGAGATGCGAGATCGTCCCGACGCCGGCGAACAGTCCGGTCGCCGTATCCGGATCGTCGGTGTGCACGTGGACCTTCAGCGTGGTCGGATCGCCGACGACGAGCACCGAATCCCCGATGGCCTCGAGCTCCTGGACGAAGTGCCGCTGCTCGAGGTCGCTGCCGGTGATCGCGAAGTTCGTGCAATAGCGGTACGTCGAGGACGAGTGCTGCGGGTGCGTGACCCGGGCCGCAGCGTGATGATCGAGCGCCGGCGGCTCCGTGCCGCGGAGCGCCCCGATGATCCCGGCGAGCAGCACGGTGAGGCCGTAGCCACCGGCATCGACGACGCCGGCGTCACGCAGCACGGGGAGCAGGTCCGGGCCGCGCTTGACCGACTCCTGGCCGGCCGAGAGCGCCTTCTCGATGACGCCGGCGATCACCGCGTTCTGCTCGGCATCGGACGCGTCCGGACCCAATCGGCCGTCGGACATGTGGGCGAGCTCGGAGGCGACGCGGGTCGCCATTTCGCGCACAACGGTGAGGATCGTCCCCTCGGCGGGCTCGCGCACCGAGCCGTAGGCCTGATCGGCGGCGCGAGCGAGCGCAGCGCTGATGAGCACCGGATCGACGAGTTCGCCGGGGCGGCTCGCGAGCTCCTCGGCGGCGCCACGGATGAGCTGCGAGAGGATCACGCCGGAGTTGCCGCGCGCCCCGAGCAGCGCCGCGCGCGCGACGGAGCTGACGATCTCATCGCGAGCGATCTCGTCGACGGTCCGTTCCTCGGAGGCGCCGGCAAGCCGGTCGAGCTCCTGCAGGACAGCACGGAGCGTCAGCACCATGTTGTCGCCCGTGTCGCCGTCGGCGACAGGGAACACGTTGAGGTCGTTGACCTCCTCGCGCCGGGCCTCCAGGGCGGCTAGACCCGCTTCCACGATGGCGCGGAAGCGGACGATGCTGGGATCGGACAAGCCCCCCTCCGGCTTACCGCGTGGGCCGCCAGCCGCGCACAGGGCTCAGCGCGCTTTGACGACCTTGCCGGCCTTCAGGCAGCGCGTGCAGACGTAGACGCGGCGAGGCGTCCCGCCGTCATCGATGCGAACCCGCTGGAGGTTCGGGTCGAAGCGGCGCCTGGTCGCGACCATCGAGTGGCTGCGGCTGTTCCCGAACGACGGGCCTTTGGCACAGGAGTGGCAAACCTTCGGCATGGCGGGCGAGTATAGACATCGAACGGACGCAGACCCGGTTCGGATCCGGCGGAGCGGGTACGAACGTATCTCAATGTCGACTCGGACACCGGCCCGGGACCCGCTTGCGGCCACGGGGCTACCAGACCGGTACAAGCTGATCCGCCGGATCGCTGCCGGGGGAATGGCGACCGTGTACTGCGCCGAGGACGTCGTGCTCGGGCGGTCCGTCGCGGTCAAGGTGCTTGCCGACCACTTCGCCGACGATTTCCTCGCCGTGCGGCGCTTCAAGCGCGAAGCTCGGACTGCGGCGCGCGTCTCGGCTCACCCCAACATCGTCACGATCTTCGACGTCGGCGAGACCGTCCCGGCCGCCAAGCGCGAGCCCGCCCGGCCGTTCATCGTGATGGAGTATCTGCCGTCCGGCACCGTCGGCGATGCGCTGCGCGCCGGGGAGTTCAGTCGCGACGACGCGCTGCACTGGATCCGTCAGGCCTCCGAAGCGCTCGACTACGCCCACGAGCACGGCGTCATCCACCGTGACATCAAGCCGGCGAACATGCTGCTCGACCGCAGCCGGAGCCTCCACGTCGGCGACTTCGGGATCGCCCGGATCGCGCACGAGGACACGATCACGAAGGGCGGTCAGCTGTTCGGGACCGCCGCGTACCTCTCGCCGGAGCAGGCGCGCGGCGAGCCGGGCACCGAGGCGAGCGATCGCTACGCGCTTGCCGTCGTCGCGTTTGAGCTGCTCACCGGCGAGCGGCTGTTCAAGGGACAGCACTTTGCGGCGCAGGCCCGGGCGCACATCGAGGACGCGCCCCCGCGGGCGAGCGAGGTGAGTCCGGCGCTGCCGGCGGCGGTCGACGACGTGCTCACCCGGGGCCTCGCCAAGTCGCCTGACGACCGGTGGCCGAGCGCCGGGGCGTTCGCGGATGCGGTGACGGCCGCGATGCGACGGCCGCGGCGGGCGCCGACCGCCCCGGAGACCGTCGCGTTCACGCGCCACCGGACGAGCGTCCGGCCGCGGGCGATCGCGCTCGGCGCGCTCGTGGCCGCGGTCGCGATCATCGGTGCCGTCGTCGCGATCGCCGCGGCCGGCGGCGGCGGCGGGGGATCAACCGGCTCGCACACGAACGCGGCACGCACGGCGGCGCGGCACCGCCCCCCGCCCGCGCATCACGCGACGAGCCACGCACGCAAGCCGGCGCACGCGGCGCCGCCCCCGACGACGACCGCCGCCAGTACAACCGCGCCGGCGACGGCGAGCGCGACGACCACGCCGAGCACGTCCACAGCGGCGTCGACGTCGGCGGCGGCGCTCGAGGCCCGGGGCCACGCGCTGCTCAACTCCGGCAGCGCGGGCGCCGCGATTCCCGTCCTGCGCCAGGCCGTATCCGCCGCGTCGCCGGGCAGCCTGACGTACGCGTACGCATTATTCGATCTCGGCCGCGCGCTGCGGCTCGCCGGGGATCCCGCGGCGGCCATCCCGATCCTCGAGCAGCGGCTGCGGATCCCGAACCAGACCGCCGTCGTGCGCGCGGAACTGGCCGCGGCGATGGCGGCGCTCCATCCGTCAACGGGCGCGGCGCCGGTCAAACCCGGCGGCGACCATGGTCACCGCCCGTCCGGCGGCGAGCCGCCAGGACGGCCAGGCGAAGCAAGCAACGGCCAGGCAGCGGTGCACGACGAAGAAGCCTACGAGCTCACGGATCCCGAGACGGCCGAGCTGCTGCGGATGGGCGCGCCTCCGCGTCGCTCGGCGGCGCATGCGCCGCCGGCGCCGGTCGCCGGCCGGCCGCATGCGCCCCGCGATGATCCCGCCGTACCACCAGTACGACTTGGATCATCCCCATCCGTCATCCGCGCCCAGCCACTCGCGACGCTGCTCACGAACTTCCGCTTCACGACACTAGCGAGTGAAGCCCGTCGGTGCGCGACGGCCCGTCAGCTCACGCTTGACCGCGAGCGACGCGAGCGCCGCCTCGGCCGCGTGCCGGCCGGTGTCCCGCTTCTCGCCCCCGGCGACCCGCGCGAGCGCCTGCTCCATCGTGTCGACCGTCAGCACGCCGAATCCGCACGGCACGCCGGTGTCGAGCTGGACCTGCTGGATGCCGCGGGCCGTCTCCGCACAGACCCAGTCGTAGTGGTCGGTCTCGCCGCGGATGACCGCGCCGAGGCACACGATCGCCGCGTAGCGCCCGGACTCGGCGGCGTACTTGGCGATCACCGGGAGCTCGAATGCGCCCGGCACGTCGAAGCTGTCGACATCGGTCATACCGGCTTCGGAGAGCGCGTCCTGCGCCCCGGCGACGAGCCGGTCGGCGAGCTCCGCGTAGAAGCGCGCGACGCAGAGCGCAACCCGATCGTCAGTCTGCGGCATCGCGGGTCCGGTCGGACTCCTGCTCGGCCTTGATCATCTCCTCGTCGAGCGCGAGACCCCTGATGGTGGAGCGTGTGGCCGAGCCGGTCGCGCTTCGCCCGCAGGTACGCCTCGTTGTGCGGGTTGGCGACGTGCTCGATCGGGATCTGGTCGGTCACGGACAGCCCGTAGCCGGCGAGCCCGGAGATCTTCTTCGGGTTGTTCGTGAGGATCCGGATCGACTCGAGCCCGAGGTCGACGAGGATCTGGGCGCCGATCCCGTAGTCGCGAAGGTCGGCGGGGAGCCCGAGCCGGAGGTTGGCGTCGACGGTGTCGAGGCCCTCCTCCTGGAGCTTGTAGGCCCGGAGCTTGTTGAGCAGGCCGATGCCGCGGCCCTCCTGGCTGAGGTAGAGCAGGACGCCGCGGCCCTCGCGCTCGATCATCGACAGCGCCGACTCGAGCTGCTCGCCGCAGTCGCAGCGCAGCGAATGGAACACATCGCCGGTCAGGCACTCGGAGTGCACCCGGACGAGGACGTCCTCGACGTTCTCGACGTCGCCCTTGACGAGCGCGACGTGGTGCTTGTTGTCGACGAGCGAGCGGTAGCCGACGGCGACGAACTCGCCGAAGCCGGTCGGCAGCTTCGTCGCATACGACGCGCTCCACGAGCTTCTCGTGCTTGCGGCGGTAGGCGACGAGGTCGGCGACCGTCACCATCTTGATTCCGTGGCGCTCGCAGTACGGAGTGAGGTCCTTGACCCGCGCCATCGAGCCGTCGTCGTTCATGATCTCGCAGATGACGCCGGCCGGGATCAGCCCGGCGAGCCGCGCCAGGTCGACGGCGGCCTCGGTCTGACCGACGCGCTCGAGCACGCCGCCGGCCTTCGCCTTGAGCGGGAACACGTGGCCCGGCTGGACGAGCTCGCGCGGGCTCGTCTTGGGGTCGATCGCGACCTGGATCGTGCGGGCCCGGTCGGCCGCCGAGATCCCGGTGCTGACGCCGGAGCGGGCCTCGATCGAGACCGTGAACGCGGTCTCGAACGCCGACTCGTTCTTCGCCGCCATCAGGTCGAGGCCGAGCTCGTCGCAGCGCTCGTGGGTGAGCGCGAGGCAGATGAGACCGCGCCCTTCCTTGGCCATGAAGTTGATCGCCTCCGGGGTGACGAACTGGGCCGCCATCGTCAGGTCGCCCTCGTTCTCCCGGTTCTCATCGTCGACGACGACGACCATCTTCCCCTGGCGGACGTCCTCGATCGCCTCCTCGATCGTCGCGAAGGGCGTGTGGACGGAGCTCATGCCCGACCTCCGATCAGCTTCTCCACGTACTTGGCCAACACGTCGACCTCCAAGTTCACCCTCGTGCCGGGCTCCGCCAGGCCGAGATTTGTCCGTTCCAGGGTCTCTGGTATCAGAGAGACGGTAAAGGATTGGTTATCAATCCCAGCCACGGTGAGCGACACGCCGTCGACGGCGATCGAGCCCTTCTCGACGATGTAGCGGAGCACGTCCGGCGGGGCGGCGATCTGGATCCGGCGGGCGAAACCGTCATCGGTCACCGATGCGACGGTGCCCAAGCTGTCGACGTGCCCCTGGACGACGTGGCCGCCGAGGCGATCGCTCGCCCTCAGCGGCAGCTCGAGATTGACGTCCGAGCCGACCGCCGCATCGCCGAGCGAACTGCGGCCGAGCGTCTCGTTCATGACATCGGCGGCAAACGCGCCGCCGTTGATCGTGACTGCGGTCAGGCAGACGCCGTTGACGGCGACCGAGTCTCCGAGGGCAAGTTCCGAAGCGAGCGGCGTCTCGACGGTCAGGCGAACGCCGTCGTCGGAGCGGTCGGCCGCTGTGACCTGCCCACGGCCGGCGACGAGCCCCGTGAACATGTCCCTACCACTCCCTCATCCGGGCGGAGATGAGCAGGTCCTCGCCGACGCGCTCGCAGTCGAGCGTGAGCGCGGCGGTCGCGTCGGCGATCGCCTCGGCCCCGGCGCCCTCGAGCGGGTCACGGGCCGACTTGCCGCCGAGCACCATCGGCGCCAGGAACAGGCGCATCTCGTCGATCTCCCCGGCGTCCAGGAACGCCCCCGCGAGGTGCGGGCCACCTTCGAGCAGGATCGAGGAGACCCCGTGGGCGCCGAGCTGATCAAGCGCCGAACGCACCCGGGCCGGCTCGTTCTCGCCGGTGGCGACGATCACGTCGACGCCGTGGGCCTCGAGCGCGTCAGTCTCGACTCGCGGCGCGGCCCGGGAGACGACGACGGTGAGCGGGATCCGGCGAGCGTCGCGGACGAGCTGCGAGTCAAGTGGCAGCCGCGCCGACCGAGTCGAACACGACCCGTCGCGGCTGGCGCTGGACGCCCTTGACGCGGGCCGTGAGCTGCGGGTCGTCGGCGATCGCGGTCCCGATCCCGACGGCGACGGCGTCGCACTCGGCGCGCCAGTAATGCGCGAGCAGCCGGCTCGACTCACCGGAGATCCACTTCGAGTCGCCGCCCTGCGTCGCGACCTTGCCGTCGAGCGACATCGCCGACTTGAACAGCACCCACGGACGCGCCGTCCGGGCGTGCTTGCGAAACGGCTGATTGAGCAGGCGCGCCCGGGTCGCGATCTCGCCGTCGGCGACCACGATCTCGATCCCGTCGTCGCGGAGGATCCCGAGGCCTCGCCCGGAGGCATGCTCGGATGGGTCGTCGGACGCGACGACGACCCGGGCGATCCCCGCCTCGCGAATCGCGTCCGTGCACGGTGGGGTGCGCCCCTGGTGGCAGCACGGCTCGAGTGAGACGTACATCGTCGCCCCGGTGAGGTTCCGGGCACCGGTCGCGCGGATCGCCTCGACCTCGGCATGCGCCCCGCCGAGCTCCTGGTGAAAGCCCTCGCCGATCGGCTCGTCGTCGATGGCGACGACTGCGCCGACGAGCGGATTCGGGCTGACCCGGCCCCGCCCGCCCTCGGCCAATTCGATCGCACGGGCGAGCAGGCGGCGATCGGTGTCGGTCTTCAGGGGCATGCGATTCACGTCAAGGATATGACGTGAGGGCTCGTGTCAGCCGGTGGGGGTGCCGCACTTGCCGCCCGAGAGGCGGTACACGCTCATCTCCGGCCCGGGGCGGCGGTACTGGCGCGGGAACCAGTCGATCGACCAGTCGAAGTTGAACGGAACCGCCCGAGCGCCCCGGGAGAACGGGGTGATGTGGAAGACGAGCCGCGCCCGGTTGGCGAGCGCCGCGTAGTACGCGGTCGCGCCCGGCGCATCCTGCGGCGAGGCGAACGCCCGCCCGGCCTGAAGGCTGCCGATCACCAGCCAGCAGTAGCCGCTCTGGACGTACTGGTCGAGCAGCGCGGGCCGGAGCGTGCGCTCGTACTGATCCACCGGGACGAATCGCCGCTCGCCGGGTGGCAGCGGGTTGCCGTTGTTGTCGACGTCGCTCAGCCACGTCGCGTAGCGGTACCAGCGCTCGCCGGTCTGGGTCCACGGGAGCGAGGTGCCGATATCGGCCGCCCAGCTGTCGGCGACCACCGGCTCGATGACGACCTTGGCGCCGGCCGGAACATGTCCGACCATCCACTCCCGGGCGAGGTTACGGGTGTCCGGCCGGGAGAGCACGAGGTCGTTGTGGACGACCGAGATGACGCTTTGAGCGAGCATCAGCAGGCACACGACCGGCACGGCAATGGCGACCGGGACCCTGCGCGCGCGGACGACCCAGTGGATCAGCTCGACCGCAGCGTAGGCGGCGAGGATCGCGACGATCGGAAAGATCGGCATCAGCCAGCGCCCGAAGAAGCGCTGCTGGCTGCCCATGAAGATGATGAAGGCGATCGGCGCCGGCAGGAGCACGAGCGCCATCGCGAACCGACGCCGGACGAGCAGCACGATCGCCCCGGCGATCGCGAACAGCGCCGGTCCCCAGCCGAGGCCCCACGTGAACGTCCACAGGTAGTAGCCGACGCCGCCGCCGGGCATCGTCCCGAGCTTGACCGGGTCCTGGCCGGCGGCGAGCGATGCCTGGGCGGAGACGCCCGAGGTGAACGAGGAGAAGTCGAGCACGGCGTACGGGTTCGCGATCACGAACGCGAGCAGCGCCAGCACGAGCGCCAGCAGCAGCCGCCGCGCGGCGACGATCCTGGTCCCGCCCGCGGCGTCGCACACGAACGCCGCCAGCAGGCACAGGACGGTGACGCCGCCGGTGTACTTGGTGGCCGCGGCGAGCCCGACGCCGATGCCGGCGATCGCGTAGTCCCGGCGGCGGCCGCGGCGCATGACCGAGGCGGCGCCGTACAGCGACAGGGCGACGGGGGCGAGCGTGGGGACGTCGTTGAGCGCGAGGTGGCTGTAGAAGATCGGAAGGAACGCAAGGCCGAAGATCGCGGCCGCGAGCAGCCCGATATTGCGGTTGAAGAACCGCGTGCCGGCGAGGTACGTCAGCCACACGGCGACGGTCCCCAGCACGGCCGCGACGACCCGGGCGACGACGTACACCGCCGTGGGATCGGTCGCGTAGGCCTTCTGCACCCCGTCCGCACCTCCGAACCACAGCTCGAAGACGATGTGGAGCAGGTACGAGTAGGCGGGCGGGTTGAGGAAGTACCGCGGGTTCAGGTCATGGCCGAAGAACGCGATCGCGCGCGGGACGAAGTGCGTCGCCTCGTCGACGTTGTAGCTGTAGGGCAGACCCTGCTTGATGCCCCAGAGACGCAGCAGAAACGTGACGGCGAGCAGGGCCACGAGCACCGGCTGGTGAAAGCTGCGCGTCGCGGTGCCCGCGGAGCCCTCGGTGCGGCGCCGATCGCGGCCCAACGGAGCCTGACGAGCCGTGAGCGCAAGTGGCGGCGGGCGCGTTGAGACGGTGGCGGTGTCCATGTTTCAGTACGAGTATCCCGCTACCGTGTGTCAGACCGCGCCGCCGTGGCCTGCGGGTGAGCGTGCGCGGTCATACCCGTTTCCGGACGCGAGCGGGACCAACGTCATGAAGTTGATCATCCAGATTCCGTGCTTCAACGAGGAACAGCAGCTTCCGTTGACGCTCTCCCACCTTCCTCGCGAGGTCGCCGGTTTCGACACGGTCGAGTGGCTGATCATCGACGATGGCTCGAGCGATCACACGGTCGAGGTTGCCCGCCAGCACGGCGTTGATCACGTCGTCCGCCTCACGAACAACAAGGGACTGGCCGCGGCCTTCCAGGCCGGTATCGACGCCGGTCTGAAGCTCGGCGCGGACGTCATCGTCAACACGGACGCCGATAACCAATATGAGGGCGCGGACATTCCCAAGCTCGTCACCCCGATTGTGCGTGGCGAGGCGGACATGGTCGTCGGCGACCGGCAGGTGTCGACGATCGCGCACTTCAGCCGCGCCAAGAAGCTGCTGCAGCGGCTCGGTTCCTGGGTCGTCCGCCAGGCGTCCGAGACCCAGGTGCCGGACACGACCTCGGGCTTTCGCGCCTACAACCGCGAGGCCGCCCTGCAAATGCAGGTCGTCTCGAAGTTCACCTACACGCTCGAGACGATCATCCAGGCCGGAAAGCTCCTCGTCGCGGTCGACCACGTCCCGGTCCGCACGAATCCGAAGACGCGGGAATCGCGGCTGTTCCCCTCGATGAGCTCGTACGTCCGGCGCAACTCGCTGTCGATCTTCCGCATCTACTCCCAGTACGAGCCGCTCCGCGTCTTCTGGGTCGGCGCCGCGCTGATGGGGATCCCCGCGCTCATCATCTTCATCCGGTTCGTGATCCTGTTCCTCGGCGACTCGCACTCGGCGCGCGGCCACATCCAGTCGCTGATCGCCGGCGCGGTCCTGTTCATCGCCGCGATGCTGCTCGGTGCCCTCGGCGTGATCGGCGATCTGCTCGACGCGCAGCGCACGCTGTCCCAGCGGACGCTCGAGCGGGTGCGGCGGATCGAGCTCCAGCTCGGCGTCGAGCCCTCGCACTACGAGCCGGGGGGCACGCTCCCGGAGCCGGACCGCGAGGCCCTCGAGGTATGACCACGGGCGCCGAGACCGTCCCGACCGGAAACACGTTCGACAAATACGGATCGACGAACCCGATCGTGCGGCGGCTGATGAGCCGTTTCGAGCGGACGCTCGACGAGCTGTTTGCCGCGGCCGGGCCGCAGTCGCTCCTCGACGTCGGCTGCGGAGAGGGGGTGCTGACGGAGAAGTGGGCCACGCGGATCACGCCCGGCCGGGTCGTTGGGATCGATCTCGATGACCCGAAGCTCGCCGCCGAATGGGAGGCTCGCGCGCGACCGAACCTGGAATACCGAACCGTCGAGGCGACGCAGCTCCCATTCGCCGACCATGAATTCGATCTCGCAGCGGCAATCGAGGTGCTCGAACACGTCCCGCAGCCGGAGCAGACGGTGGCCGAGATGGCCCGCGTCGCCCGCCGCCACCTGCTCGTGTCAGTCCCCCACGAACCGCTCTGGCGGATGCTGAACGTCGCCCGCGGCGCCTATGTGCGCGATCTGGGGAACACGCCCGGGCACGTCAACCACTGGACGCGGCGCGGGTTCGTGTCGATGCTGGGGCGCTACGGCGAAACCCTGGAGGTTCGTTCGCCGTTTCCATGGACGATGGTGCTCGTGCGCATAGACGGTGCCCGATGACGGGTAGCAACGGCGGAATGAGCGCCACGACCGGCGATCAGACGAGCGCTCCAAACGGCGCAGCCCCCAACGGGGCAGCCTCGAACGGGGCGGCGTCCCCCGGGGCAGCGGCGCCCGGCGGCAAGAACTCCTATGCATCGGGCGCCCGGATCCTCTCGATCGGGATCGCTTCAACCGGGATCTTCACCTTCGCCTACCTCGCGGCGGCGAGCCACGACCTCGACAAGAAGGCCTACGGCCGGATCACGCTCTGCTGGGCGGTGATGTTCGTGATCCTGTCGGTGATCTACCGGCCGGTCGAGCAGCTGCTCTCGCGGATGATCGCCGACCGCCGAGCGCGCGGCCTGCACGGCCACCCGCTCCGGGTCCCGGCGCTGATCCAGGGCGGCTTCGCGCTCACGTTCCTCGTGGCCGCACTGGCGCTGCGCCCGCAGATCGAGAACGATCTGTTCGACGGCTCGAGCGCGCTGTACTGGATCCTCGTCGTCGGGGTGCTCGCGTACGCGGCGAGCTACTTCGCCCGCGGCTGGCTCGCCGGACATGAGCGGTTCGCCCTCTACGGCGGGCTGGTGTTCCTGGAGTCGACGTCCCGGTTCCTGTTTGCCCTGGCGGTGGCGGTCGGGATCGGGTCCGGCCAGGGCGCGGTCGGGCTCGGGATGGCGGTGGCGCCGTTCGTGTCGCTGATGGTGATGCCGTTCGCCTTCTCCCGCGTGCGCCACGCGGCGCCGCCGGAGATTCCGGTGGCGGACGCCGCCCGTGAGGGTCCGGCCCACGCGGCGATCGAGGAGACGTCCGTCGACGTGTCGCTCAAGCACGGGACCGGGTTCGCGGTCGCCGTCGTCGGGATCATGCTCGCCGAGCAGACCCTGATGAACGCGGCCGTGCTGATCGTCAACCACACCTCCGGCGTCGCCCTCGCGGGCTTCGTGTTCAACGTCCTGTTGATCGTGCGGGCGCCGCTTCAGCTCTTCCAGGCGATCCAGACCTCGATCCTCCCCCACCTCACGGGCCTCGAGGCGCGTGAGTCGGCCGCCGAATTCCACCGCGCGATCCGGCTCACGGTGATGGCGATCGCCGGCTTCGCCAGCGCCTGCGCGATCGGGCTGCTCGCGATCGGACCGTGGGCGATGACGGCGCTGCTCGGCGACAAGGGTTTCCACTACGGCCGGGTGGGGCTCGCCGTCGTCGCGATCGGGATGGGACTCCACCTCGTCGCCGGCACCCTCAACCAGGCCGCCCTCGCCCGGAGCCGGGCCCGTCAGGCGTCCGTGTGCTGGCTGCTCGCAGCGGCTCTGTTCGTCGCGTTCGTGGCCCTGCCGACGATCAGCGCGGAGGTCACGCGGGTTGAGGTCGGGTACTTCCTCGCCGCGCTCGTGCTCTGCGGCATGCTGTACGTCGTCTACCGTCAGGGGCCGGCGGCGGCGGGTGCCCTGTCGAAGGCGCCGGCGAGCGGCGCGCGTGCGGCTCAGGGGTCCACGGCGGTCACCGACGACGAGCGGGTGCCGGCGGGGGTGGCTCCGTCGGAGCCGTCGTTGCCGTCGTCGGGCTCTTCGGGATCATCGGGCTCGTCGGGCCCAGAGCTTCTCTGAGGAAAGGCCTGGCGGTTGGCTTCGACCAACCGGGTTTTTGGCTTTGAGGAGGCGGGGTTGGGAGCGTCGGCGCGGGCCGCCGAGGGCCTTTGGGGTGCGCCCGGGCGTTTGCCGCCGCCCACCCAACCCACCCTCGTGGCCGATCCCGGCCCCATCGCGGGCAGCCAACTGGGGCGCAACCGCGACTGCCCTGCGAGCCCTCAGCCGCCGACGAGACGACTCAGGCGCCGAGGCTGGTGCAGGCAGCTTCCTTCTTGGCCGCGTTCTCGAGGTCGCTGCTCTTGAGGTTCGAGAGGCTGTTCCCGATGTTGCTCATCGACGTCCGGATCCCGGTGCCGATGGACTGAGCGGCGGCCTTGAAGGCGGCGGGGCTCGTCGTCGGGAGGGTGCCGGCCTGGGTCTTGGCCTGGGAGAGCGCGGTCTTGACCTCGCTGAACGCGCCGACGATGGCGGCCGAGATCTTCTTGCCGTTGTTGACGTTCGGCGTGCCGGCGGCCTTCAACTGGGTGACCGCCTTGTCGGTGTCGGCGACAATCGCCGCGAGGAAGTCCTGCAGCGCCTTCTTGCCCTGCGCGGGGCTCGAGATGGACGACAAGTCGAGAGCGCTGCTGCGGCTCTGGACGTCCTTCTCGAACGGGCCGATCGCCTGGCAGATGGACTTGACGTAGCTGCCGGCGCTCACGCCGGAGCTGCTGCTGCCGCCGCACGCGGCGAGCGACAACGTCAGAGCGAGCGCAGCGACAGCCACGAGTACCTTCCTCCGAAGCATGGGCGGCACCCTACAACAATCGACGGTCGGATGAATGCAGAACGGCCGCCGGCTCAGGCGAACCCGGCGGCGCGCACGATCGCCTCGTACGCGGCGCCCGGGTCCTCAGCGCCAAACACGGCCGAGCCGGTGACGAGCAGGTTCGCGCCCGCCTCGGCGACCGACTCCGCGGTCTGCAGATGGACGCCGCCGTCGACTTCGAGCGCGACGTGCTCGGGCAGCATCGCCCGCATTCGCTGAAGCTTGCCGATCGACGCGGGTATGAGCTTCTGATTGCCCCAGCCGGGATTGACGCTCATGCACAGGGCGAGATCGAGCGCGTCCTCGGCGACCTCCGAGAGCGTCTCGATCGGGGTCCCCGGGCAGATGACCGCGGCGGCGCTGCAGCCGCATTCGCGGATGAGGGACAGCGTGTAATGCAGGTGCGCGGTCGCTTCGACGTGCACCGTGATGTTGTCGGCGCCGGCGCGGGCAAAGTCCTCGACGCGGCGCTCGGGACGCTCGACCATCAGGTGGACGTCAATCACACCCCCGGCGTCGTGCACCTGGTCGGCGAGCGCGCTGACCGCGATCGTCCCGAACGTGATCGGGGGGACGAAATGGCCGTCCATGATGTCGACGTGGATGACACGGGCCCCGGCGTCGAGCACCTCGGCCACGTGGGCCCCGAGGCGCGAGAAGTCAGCGGAGAGGATCGACGGCGCCACCCGGCGCTGGTGCAGGAGCGCGTGGTCCCCCATGCGTCCGTCAGACCGCTCTCAGCATGCTGCCGTGGCAGTGGTTGCACGCGACGATCGCGGTGCTCGACATCCGCACGATCGTCGAGTGCTCACCGCAGTTCGGGCAGACGGATACGAGCTCGTACCGGTGCAGGCAGTACACGCAGCGGTAACGGCCGGGGGCCGCGGTCGGTCGCAGCCACGGCTCCCCACAGTTGGGGCACTCAGGCCCGAGTTTGACGGGCTCGTCGCTCACCGGACAGAGGTTAACGGGGTCGCCGGAGCGGTCATGTGTGACAAACGACAGCGATGAAGAATCCATCGGTGCTATCACGGTGGGGCAGCAGCTGCCGCTCGGACTCGAGCGTCAGCGCCGGATTATCTTCGAGCAGGCGACGGACGACGTCCGGACCCTCCGCCCGCGAGATCGTGCACACCGAATAGACGAGCCGCCCGCCCGGTGCCGTCGCCGCGGCCCCCGCTCGAAGGATCCGCAGCTGGATCTCCGCCAGCTCACGGATCGACTCAGGCCGCGCACGCCAGCGGATGTCCGGCCGGGACTGGAGGGTCCCGAGCCCACTGCACGGCGGGTCGACGAGCACGCGATCAAACGGCTCGCCCTCGAAATCCCCCGCCGCGGCGTCGCCGACGAGAACCTCGACGCACTCCGCGTGCATCCGCCGGCACGTCCGCCGCAGTGCGGCCGCCCGCCCCGGATGCCGCTCGACGGCGAGCACCGTCCCCTCGCCACCCATCAGCGCCGCCAGGTGCGTTGTCTTGCCGCCGGGGGCGGCGCACAGGTCGAGCACCCGGTCTCCGGGCGCCGGTGCGAGTGCCCGGGCGACGTCCATCGACCCGCGAGACTGGGGCATCACCGCCCCCGCGGCGAACAGCTCCGAGCCGAACGCGTCGAACGGGCCCCCCAGAACGATCCCGTCCGGCGGGTCGATCGACGCCGCCACCGGCAGCGCCTCGATCACCGACGGAATGTCCGCGACGAGTGTGTTGACCCGCAGTGCCGACTCGGCGGGCCGGTTGACCGCCGCCAGGAGCGCGCGGGCCTCGTCTGCGCCGAGCTCCTCCCACCACAGCGACGCGAGCCAGTCCGGCACCGAATGGAGGACCGCGGCGTCCGCCGGGGTCGCATCGGAGAGGGCGGCAATCAGCGCCCGTCCGTCCCGCGCCGTGCGGCGCAGCACGGCGTTGACGAGCTGCGCTCCACCCCGCCGCTCCCGTTTAGCGAGCTCGACGCTCTCGTGCACCGCCGCGTGCGCCGGCACGGCGTCGAGGAACAGGAGCTGGAAGGTCCCGAGCCGGAGCGCCGCAAGCACGGGCGGATCAAGCTTCGACACCGGACGGGACGAAAACGCGGCGATCACGTGGTCGAGCGTCGCTCGCCGCTGGACGGTGCCGTACGCGAGCGTCATCGCCAGCGCCCGGTCCCGTGCCGACAGCGACGTCGCCTCGCCATGCAGTGCGCGGTCGGCGTACGCCCCCTCGTCGAACACCCGCCGGATGACGCGGTAGGCGCAGGCCCGGGCCGGGCTCACCGGTGCAGACCGCGCAGGTAATCCTCGCCGCTCATCGCCCGGCGCCCGGCCGGTTGGACGACATCGAGCTCGAGCGCACCCGACGCGCAGCTGAGCACCGGCACCCGACCGTCGAACGACACGGCACCCGGCGCCAGTCCGGCGCCGTCGACAACCGTCGCCTGATGCACCCCGAGTCGCGAGTCGTCCTCGAGCATCACAAACGCGCCGATGTGCGGGTTGAGCGCACGGACGACCCGCTCGAGCTCGGCGGCCGGCCGCTCTGGATCAAGCCGGCGGTCCCCCGCCTCGATCTTCTCCGCGTAGGTGGCGAGCGCATCGTCCTGCTCGACCCACCGCGGCGCGGAGGACAGCGACTCGAGCAGCAGCCGCGCGCCGAGGGCTGCGAGCCGGGGCGCGAGCGTGCCGTAGGTGTCGTCCGGCGCGATCGGCTCCGGCGCCGCGGCGCACACCGGCCCGCTGTCGAGCCCGGCGGTCAGCCGCATGATCGTCACCCCGGTCTCCGGGTCGCCGGCCATGATCGCCCGCTCGACGGGCGCCGCGCCGCGCCATCGCGGGAGCAGCGACGGGTGGACGTTGAAGATGACGTGGTCGCTCAGCAGCGGCTCCTTGATGAGTGCCCCGAAGGCGCACAGGCACAGGGCCTCGGGCCCGACGGCAGCGATCCGTGCCACAGCCCCCTCCGAGTTGACCGAATCCGGCTGAAACACGGCGAGCCCGAGCTCCCGCGCGGCGTCGGCGACCGGCGGCGCGGACAGCTTGCGCCCGCGGCCGCGCGGGCGATCCGGCCGGGTGACGACGAGCGCAGGCGCATGGGGCGAGTCGGCGAGGCGCCGCAGAATCGTCACGGCGAACTCGGAGGTCCCGAGAAAGACGGTGCGCATGCGGCGGCGTCAGGCCGCGGCCTGGGCCTCGCGCAGCGCGCGCATGGCGTCCTTGCGCTGGTCGCGCGTCGTGCGGTCGAGGATCAGCACGCCATCGAGATGGTCCATCTCGTGCTGGATGACGCGAGCCTCGAGCCCGGACGCCTCGACGACGATCTCCTCCCCGCTCTCGTTGTGCGCCCGCACGCGAACGTGAACCGGGCGCTCGACCTCGACGAGCACCGCCGGCAGGCTGAGACAGCCCTCTTCGGCGATCTCCTCATCGCGGCCGGTCCATTCGAGCTCCGGATTGATGAGGGCGCTCACCGGCGCCTGCGGCTGAACGCGGTAGACGAGCAGGCGGTGCAGGACACCCACTTGTGTCGCGGCGAGGCCGACGCCGAGCGCGTCGTTCATCAGCTCCCCCATCCGCTTGATCTCGGAGCGCAAAGCGTCGTCGATCACCTCGACGGGCCGGGCACGGGTGCGGAGCACGGGGTCGCCGAACTTGCGCACGTGGGCGAGCGCCGCGGCGCGCCGTGCGGCAACCTCGGGGTCGAGCTCCTCGACCTCGTCCTCGTACTCCTCCTCGTTGGGGGAAACCTGCTCGGTGGCGTCTTCGGACACGGTTTTCAGTCTAGTGGGCGACCTATTGCGGATCCACGTCGACGCTGACGCTCACGCCGCGCTTGGACGCCACGCGAGCGGCGGCGGTGACCGCGGCCCCGACGCAGTCAATCGCCGCCCGCCGATCGACGCCCTTGACGACGAGCTGGCTGCGCGCCTTGCCCCGGAGTCGAAACAGGGGCGCCGGACCGAGCACGGTCGAGTCGGGTGGGTCGATCCGCTCGGCGAGGACGGCGGCGATCGCGGCGGCGTCCTCCGGAAGCTCGGCGGCGCACACGACCCGGATGAGCGAGGCGTAGGGCGGATAGCCGAGCAGCTCGCGCCGGCCGAGTTCCCCGTCAATGAAGCCGTCGGCATCGTGGCGGGAGGCGAACGCGATCGAGCGGGCGTCCGGGGCGAGTGTCTGCACGAGCACGCGCCCGCCGGCGATCCCGCGCCCGGCCCGTCCGGCGAGCTGGGTGACGAGCGCGAACGTCCGCTCCTCCGCGCGGAAGTCGGGGAAGCGCAGCGTCGCGTCGGCGTCGAGCACGATCCCGAGGCCGACATCCGGAAAATCGTGGCCCTTGGCGACCATCTGCGTGCCCACGAGCACACCGGCGCGCGCGGCGGCGAACCGTTCCAGTGTGCGCGCTCGCGCGTCGAGGCCTGCCGAATCGGCGTCGAGCCGGAGGATCGGAAAGCCTGGCTCGCCGAGCGCGTCACGCAGCTCGTGCTCGACGCGCTCGGTGCCGGCGCCGTGGCGGGCGACCGACACCGAGGCGCAGTCCGGGCACCGGTGGGGCACCGGCTCGGAGTGGCCGCAGTGGTGGCAGGCGACGCGATTGCCGGTGCGATGGAGCACGAGCGCCACATCGCACTGCGGGCACGTCCATACCCGCCCGCACGCCCGGCAGGAGAGAAAGTTCGACCAGCCGCGCCGATTGAGCAGGACGATCGCCTTGCCATCGGCACGCCGCAGGTCGCTGAGCGCGTTGCGGGTCTCCGGGTGCAGCGGGTGATGGTGACCGCGCATGTCCAGCACCTCGACCGGTGGCAGCGGGCGGCGATCGACGCGGTCGTGCAGACGGAGCCGAGTCGTGCCGACGACGGTCTCCGGGCGTGGCGTGGCGCTGCCGAGCAGCAGCACCGCGTCGTGGTCGCGGGCGCGCCGCGCGGCGACGGTCCGCGCGTCGTAGCGCGGATCGCCCTCGTGCTTGTAGGAGGCCTCGTGCTCCTCGTCGACGATGATCAGCCCGATGTCGGTGAGCGGGGCGAACACGGCCGAGCGCGGCCCGATGCACACGCGCGCCTCACCGCGGGCGAGCCGCTGCCACTCCGCGGCGCGCTGGGCGCCGGTGATCCCGGAGTGCATGACGGCGACGACGTCTCCGAGCCGTGCCTCGAAGCGGGTGAGCGCCTGCGGCGTGAGGGCGATCTCCGGCACGAGCACGATCGCGCTCCGTCCGGCGGCGAGCGTGTCGGCCACGGCATGGAGATAGACCTCGGTCTTGCCCGAGCCGGTGACGCCGTGCAGGAGGAAGCTCGAGTGTCGTCTGGCGTGAAGGGCCTCGACGAGCGCATCGACGGCACTCGACTGCTCGGCCGTGAGCGGCGGCGCGCTGACGTCGGCGCGGCCGACGACGTGCCGGGTCAGGCGGCGGGCGACGAGGCGCTCGTCGATCGTCACGAGCCCTCGCTTCTCCAGACGGCGCAACGCGGCGGTGCCGAGCTCAGCGGCGACGACGGGGCCGTCGGCGAGCGCCGCGAGGAGGGCCCGCTGCGCGCCGGTCACGCTCTCAGCGCCGGTCACGCTCTCAGCGCCGGCCACGCTCTCAGCCCCGGCCTGGGCGCCTGCCTCCGTGAGGCTTGCCACGAGGGTGGGGCGCGGTTTCGTTCCCGCCTTGGCTCCGGGCGCCATCACGAGCTCGAACGCACGCGACGGCGTCGAGCAGTACTCACGGGCCATCCACGCAGCGAGGCGCACCAGGTCCTCCGGGATGCTCGTCGGGAGCACGGTTGCCGGCTCGGCGAGGCGGTCGGGCGCGAGTTCGGAGCGCTCGGCGAGCTCGACGACCACCCCGACGGCGTCCCGTCCGGAGAACGGGACGCGGAGCAACGAGCCGATCCCGACGCCGGCCTGGTCGGCGCGGAGCCGGTAGTCAAAGGGGCCGCGCAGCGCACGGGTGCGCGTGAGCGGCTCAACGCGCGCGATCATCGCGTGTCGCGGCGGCCCGCCGCGGATGTCGAAAACCCCTGAGCCATGCCGCCTCGGCAGGGTAGAGTGCGCCGAGGATGGCCGGGGACAGCCCATCCCACCTGCTGATCAGCGATTCCGCGACCACATCGACGGACGCGATCCTTGACCTCTGCGACGTCCTGCTCGAGGAGGTCGGCCGGCGTCGACACCTGTTCTCGTGGCTGCGCACGCCCGGTGCCGCGACCGGCGAGTGGCTGCCCGTCGACGGGTACTACCCGACCCGGCGTGTCGTCGTGATGTGCGGCCAGGAAGGCGAGCATGACGGGCTGATCGACGGAGAGATCCCGGCCCACGGACTGCGACTGCTCCGGGTCGTGCCGGGCGCTCTGGGGAGTGACCCGGAGGCGGGGCTGCAGGAGCGGATCGCGACACTCGAACTCCCGCCGCGCGAGATCTACGACCGCTCGGTGGGCGCCCCAGCCGTGCGCGAGACCGCGCTCTCCCGGATGAGCGCGTCACTCGTGCAGGCGACGGCGCCGACGTCCCGCCCCCGCGCGCACCGAACACCACGGGGCGCCCAGGCGGCCGCGGCAGCCCATGCCGAGCCGTCGCTCGCCGTGGGTGTCGTCGTCGGCGTCGCGCTCGCGATCGCGCTCGGGATCGAACTGTTCGTCGGCATCGGCGAGGTTGCGCTCGGCAGCAAGCCCCACTGGCTGCTCGCATTCGGCCTCGCGCTCGATGCCGCGGCGCGCGCACTCGGGACGGTCGCCGGGGAGCGTGCCGGCCGGCTCGACTGGTCGCTGTGGTCGATGATCGGCGGCAGCCCGGCCGTGGCCGCGTTCACGCTGTTCCGGCGGGAGGGCCGGATGACGACCGAACCCGGGCCGATCGCCGGGCTCATGTCGGTCGCCGCGATGACGATGATCGGCCTGTGGATCGTCGGATCGCTGCTGGGACTATGACCGCGCCTGCTCACGTTGTAGTGTGCGCGCCGCGATGGATCCGCGACCAGGGGAAGAGATCTTCTACGACGGTCACCCGTCGTGGCGCTCGATCATCAGCTTCTATGTTCGCGGGCTGCTGACGGCGCTCGTCGTCGGCGTCATCGTCGGCGTGGTGACGCGGATCGCGGGCCATTCGGTCAACGTGGCACTCGTCGTCGTCGCCGTGCTCGTCGTGTTCGTGCTCGGCGTCATCCTCGGCCTGATCATGCGGATCGCGACGCGGTACACGATCACGAACCAGCGCCTGACGATCCATCTCGGGATCCTCCGCCGGGACATGCACGAGACCCGCCTCGAGCGCGTCCAGAACGTCAACCTTCAGCAATCGGTCGTCGACCGCATGCTTCGCGTCGGAACGGTCACGTTCGACACCGCCGGAGAGGCGGGCTACGACTTCGCGTTCCGCGGAGTCGCGAACCCGGACAAGATCGTCCGCACGGTTGACCAGGCGATCCACGACTTCCAGGCCCGCCAGCCGGGCGTGTAGACGCCGGTGGAACGGTCCGCTCCTGGGGGGTGGCGGACCGGAAGCGGAGGACCGGAAGCGGACCACCGAGCGGACGACAGCAAGCGGACGAGCCGGAATCGGACGACCGGAAATCGGCCCAGAATCCCCCGCTCAGCGCGCCGCCGGCCGGAAAGGGGGATCCGGACCACCAGATGGTCCGAGAACCCCTTTCTCCTGAATACAGCGTTGAGGCGGGGGGATCAGGACGACCGTCTCCCGCGCTGGGCACCGCTTAAGCGGTAGCGGCCGCCTTGGCCTCGGCGCCCGGCACCACCCACGCGGTAGCGGCCGCCTTGCCCCGGCGCCCGGCACCACCTACGCGGTCGCGGCCGCCTTGGCCTCGGCGCCCGGCACCACCTACGCGGTCGCGGGCGCCTTGTCCCCGAGCCCAGCCGCCGAGCGCAGGGCCTCGGCCTTATCGGTGCGCTCCCAGGTGAAGTCGTGGTCGTCACGGCCGAAGTGCCCGTAGGCCGCGGTCTTCTGAAAGATCGGGCGGTGGAGCTTCAGATAGTCGCGGAACGCGCCGGGCCGCAGGTCGAAGTGCTCGTTGATGAGCTGGAGGATGCGGCCGCGATTGACGCGCTCGGTGCCGAAGGTCTCGACCATCACGGACACCGGATGCGCGACCCCGATCGCGTACGCCACCTGCACCTCCGCGCGGTCCGCGAGCCCGGCCGCGACGACGTTCTTGGCCACATACCGGGCCGCGTACGCCGCCGAGCGATCGACCTTCGACGGGTCCTTGCCAGAGAACGCCCCACCACCGTGCCGGGCCATCCCGCCGTAGGTGTCGACGATGATCTTGCGGCCGGTGAGACCGCAATCGCCCATCGGCCCGCCGATCACGAACCGGCCGGTTGGGTTGACGAGGAAGTTCTTCTGGAGCTTGCGCGCGTCGTAGAGCTCGTCCGGCAGCACCGGCTCGACGATGTGCTCCCACAGATCGTCCTTGATCAGCGACTCGGCGCCGTCGCGGTGCTGGGTGGAGATCAGCAGCTTCTCGATCTCCACCGGCTTCCCGTCGACATAGCGGACCGTGACCTGCGTCTTGCCGTCTGGCCGAAGGTAGGGCACGATCTCCGCCTTGCGCACATCCGCCAGGCGCTTGGCGAGCTTGTGCGCGAGCGAGATCGGCAGCGGCATCAACTCCTCGGTCTCGTTCGACGCGTAGCCGAACATCATCCCCTGATCGCCCGCGCCGGCGATGTCAAGCTCGTCGTCATCGCTCGGATCGGTCCGCGCCTCGAACGCCTTGTCGACCCCCTGTGCGATGTCCGGCGACTGTTTGTCGATCGCGTTGATGACCGCGCACGTGTTGTAGTCAAACCCGTAGGCGGCATCGGTGTAGCCGATCCGCTTGATCGTCTCCCGCGCGATGTCCTGGATATCGACGTACGTCGTCGTCGTGATCTCGCCGGAGACGACAACGAGACCGGTATTCACGAGCGTCTCACACGCGACCCGACCCGTCGGGTCATCGCGGAGAACCGCATCGAGGACCCCGTCGGAGATCTGGTCGGCCACCTTATCCGGATGTCCTTCGGTCACGGACTCGGAGGTGAACAGGAATTCGTTGTCAGAAAGATTGCTCATGAGATCTGGAGAAACAGCTCCGCGGTCGAATCGGCCTCCCCACTCGTCGACCGGATACCGACCGCGCGGATCCGCTGGAGATCGGGGCGAAGCGCATCAAAGTGAGCGCCCCGCGTCAGCCCGGTCTGCCCGACGAGGTTGAGGAGCTGGTTGAAGTCGAGAAAGACTAACGAGCTAACCCCACCGGAGCCCATCGGTAACACCGAGCGGTAGCGGCGATCGCCGGTGAGCGCACCGGCGTGCCGCAGGACGGAGACGACCGGCGCGCGACTTGTCGACACGACCACGAGTCCGCGTGCGACGCTGTAATCGAGCCGCAGGCCGGGGGCGAGCGCGAGCTCGTGGACGGAATTGGCACCGACCGCGACGTCGCCCAGCACCGGGGTCTGACCGGCGCTGGCGGCCGTACCGGCGAACAGTTGCGAGAGCGGCGTCTCGAGCGCGGCCAGGGTCGCACGGGCGCCGGCCTCGTCAGCGACCCGGGCCACGATCAGCAGCGACGGGTTGCCGCCGGGCGTGCCGGACGGGACGAGCGCCACCGCGCTCTCCCCGTCGAACAGGTGCAGGACGCCCGGCACGTTGACCCCCTCGGCTCCGAGCGCCGACCCAAGCCGGGAGAGCAGCGGCCGGACCGACCCGCCGACGCCCCCGGCCGCGGCGGCGACGAGCAGGCGCGTCGCGTTGCGGTCAAGACCGCGTTGGTCGAGCATCAGCGTCGCGCCCGCGGGGATGACGTTCTGGAGCGTCGGCGTGAACGAGCGGGCGTCGGGGCCGCTCAGCCCGGAGATGCTCGGGTCAAACGCGGAGTGGATCCGGGCGCGCAGGCCGCCCGTTGCGGGTGACAGCGACAGCGTGGCGCCGAGCAGCGTGGGCCGGGCAAGCAGCGTGCCGAGCATCCCCGGAGCGCCGGGGTGGGCGAGCAGCAGACGCGTGACTCCGGCCGCTGAGACGAAGGCGTCGGCAACGCGGTCGGCGGGCTCGCCGGCGCTCGCTCGGCGAAACGCGCTTGAGTCGAGCAGGCTGCCGCCGCGCCCGGCGGCGAGGGCCGCGGCGACGACCGCAGGCGCCCCGATCACGGCGTAGTGGCGGACGATCGCGACCTTCGTTCCCGCGCCAAACGCGCCGAAGTCTGCCTGGCGGGCCGCCGCAGCGTCCCGAACGCCAAGCACGGTCAGCCTGCCCTCGGGCAGCACGGCGAACGCCGCCTCGCGGCCGAGCCACGGCGCGGCGAGAGCCAGCCGGGAGCTCAGCGCCATGAGCTCGGCCGGCGGCACGGGCAGCTGGGCGAGCAGCGCGAGCGCGCGGCGCACCTCGGACCGGCCTCGATCGGTCGAGACGTGGACGTAGGCGAGCGCGTCGGCGGGCACGACGCCGGCGGCGCCGGTGGGCGGCGCGGATGCCCCACCGGTCGCGCCGCTGAGCACGACCGTGGCGAGCAGCACGCACCCGAGGACCGCACCGAGCAGCGCCGTCGCGAGTGCCCTGCGCCGGGCGACCCCTGCCGAGGTCCTGGACATTCCGTGAGCGTAACTCTGGGACCGCGCGGGCGCGCCGGTTCCGAGTGGCCCGTTTCGATGCCTACGCGGCGGCGCCGCGTCGTTCGCTGCGCTCGACGAAGTCGATGATCAGCGGGATCCCCTCGAAGCGGAACCGCTCACGAAGCCGGTTCTCGACGTAGTACGCGTAATCGCGGGTGACGAGCGGATGGGAGTTGACCTGGATCGAGAACCGCGGCGGCCGCTCGGCGGTCTGCGTCATGAACAGCAGCTTCAGCCGCTGGGGCGTGCCCCGCCGCCGTCCGGTGCTGCGTGACGGCGGCTGGCGAGCAGCGATGACCTCCGACAGGAAGCGGTTGAGTTGCGGGGTCGGGATCCGGCCGCGGGCGCGCTCGGCGAGACCGACGGACTCGACGAGCAGCCGCTCGATGTTGCGCCCGGTCTTCGCGCTAGCGGTGACGACGCGGGGGCGCAGACGGAGCTTCTGGCGCACGCGGGCGCGCTCGTGGTCGAGGTCGAGCTCGTCGGCGAGATCCCACTTGTTGAGCACGATCGCGGTCGCGCATCCGCTCTTCATCGCCAGCTCGGCGACGCGAAAGTCCTGGGTCGTGATCCCGGCCGAGGCATCGCACACGACGAGCGCCACCTCGGCGCGCTCGGCGGCGCGCCGCGAGCGCAGGGCCGTGTAGTACTCGAGCGACTCCCCCACCTTGGCCTGCCGCCGCAAACCGGCGGTGTCGACGAGGATGAGCGCGTGGTCCTCGAAGGTCATCGGCAGGTCGATGGCGTCGCGGGTCGTGCCGGCGAGCGGTGAGACGATCACGCGATCGTCGCGCAGGAAGCGGTTGACAAGCGAGGACTTGCCGACGTTCGGACGGCCGATGACCGCGAGGCGGAAGGGATCCTCATCGGACTCATCGGCCTCCTGCGCCTCCGATGGGCCGAGCTCGACGATCCGGTCGAGCAGGTCGCCGGTCCCGAGCCCTTGCGCGGCGGACACGGGGACCGGGTCACCGAGCCCGAGCGTGTGGAACTCGGCCGTGAGCGGGATGTCCGGCGCGGTATCGACCTTGTTGGCGGCGACGATCACCGGCACCGGCGAGCGACGGAGCAGATCGGCCATCTCCAGGTCCCCCGGCCGCACCCCGGCGCGCGCGTCGACGACGAGGACAGCGAGGTGCGCGTCGGCGAGGGCGGCGCGAGCCTGCTCCTGGATCAGGCGGGCCAGATCGTCGGTGTCCTCGAGGTCGACACCGCCGGTGTCGATCAGCGTCAACTCGCGGCCGTTCCACTCGGTGCTCAGCTCCTTGCGGTCACGGGTCACGCCCGGCAACTCGTGGACGACCGCCTCCCGGGATTCGGTGAGGCGATTGACGAGGGAGGACTTCCCGACGTTCGGATAGCCGACGATTGCGACCTTCATGGCGGATCCGAGGCTACAGCGCCACGGCTCCGCCGTCGGAACGGGGCGCGGCCGCGGAGTCCCGCGACGCCACGCCTGCTGCGTCGCAACGGCGCGCGGCCGCGGCGTCCCGCGACGCCGCGGCTCGCGCCGCTCCCTGGTGTACCCCTGTCCTAGCCTGTTGGCAGATCAGTCCCCGCGCCGGCGCAGTAGCCGACACCGCCGGCGGACTGATTACTCCACAGCGATTGCACGGCGAACGTCGTCCCCTGGTTGCCCTTGATGTCGCCGAGCGCGCCCGGGATGGGCGTCACGCTCGGCTGACCGGGGAGCGTCGGCAGGCCGACGACCGCGTTCAGCGGCTCGCCGACCCAGGCGCACTTGTCGCCGTTCTCGTTTGCGTCGACGGCGTCGTACCACCCGCCGAGCGCGGTCGTGTTCAGACCGCTGCCGAGTTGGATCTCGGCACCTGGATCGGTCACCGTCTCCTCGATTTCGTGGCCGAGCACGATCGAGAACCCGTCGAGCTTGCCCGCCGCTCCCGGGTTGACCGCGTTCTCGCCACAGGCGTTCGAGCCGCCCGAGTTGATCGCGAGCACGTACGGCATGTTCGTGTACGGGATCCCCTGCTGGATCCCGTTGTAGATGCCGTTCTCGACGTTCGGGTACGTGTAGTCGTGGAAGGCGCAATAGCCGGTCGACAGCGCGTTCGGGTCGCTGTAGTTCGGCGGCTGCGCGATCACGATGTTCGCGTTCGTCAGGTCGGTGATGCCGAAGTGGCTGACCGCCCGGGCGGCCTCCTGCGCGAGGTCGGTGTACGTGTTCGCCGGGCCCGCGGGGTTGCTCGCGGACGTCTTCGGGAGCCCGGTGATGTCATTGCTGTCATCGACCCAGATCCCGCCGAGCTGATTCTGCGGGTTCGCGATGTAGTGCTTGGCGCCGCTTGAGTCGGTCTCGTAATACTGGCTCTGGACGCCGGCCCAGTCGGTACCGCCCATCTGCGCGACGAAGTCGGCCATTCGCTTGCCGGCGCCGTCGGGATCGCAGGCGAGCGTCGCGCTCGTCGACCCCTCGGTGATCGTCTCGCTCGTGCACGGACTGCCGGCGGGGAAGGCGCCGTTCTCACCCCACCCCCAGTACACGACGTAGACCTTCGGCACGGTCTGGACATGGCCGCCGTAGTAGGCCATGTTCCCGGGGTACGGCAGCGTCGTCGCCGGGAACTCGGGCAGCCCGCAGTTCGAGAACGGCGCCGGCAGCAGACCGTTCTCCGGGCACGGCGGGGCCGGTGGCTGAAGGGCACCGCGTGGCGCAAAGACGTGCTGAGCCCAGATGGCGTGCTGGGTCGCGATCTCCTTCTGGAGCGTCGGCATGAGGATTCGTTTCGCGGCGGCCGTGCCGGCGCTCAGCGTGAGTCCCACGAGCGCCGTGACGACCAACGTCCCCATCAGGTTGAGGCGTGTGGTCAGGGTCATGTGGCTGAAAACGCCACGCGACGCCAGAACTTGCGAAAACTCGAGCGGTCTCTTCCGTAAGTACGGCGACACCGAGAGTGGTCACCGGCGGATGCCTGGCGAGGACGCAGAATGCGACGTGCACTGGAGGTGCACGAGCATTCGAGGACAGCCGGACGACTCGGGCGCGGCCCGATTCGGCGAGGCCGGACGCCGAGCGGGCCGCAAGCCCGAGCAGGCGCTGCCGGGGGCCGCTCGAATGTCGTCGTAGTTGCGGAAGGGGCCGCTACGGAGGCGGTCAGCGTGCGGACGTGGGCAGCAGCCCCACGATCCGATCGACGACCTCGTCGATCGTCAGCCCAGTGGTGTCGACCGTGACCGCATCGTCGGCGGCGAGGAGCGGCGAGTCGGCGCGCGTCGCGTCACGTTCATCCCGGATCGCCTGCTCGGCGAGAACCGTCTGCACGTCGGCGCCGATCTCCGCGGCGCGCCGGCGCGCGCGCTCGGCCGGGTCGGCCGTGAGGAACACCTTCAGCCCGGCGTCGGGGACGACGACGGTGCCGATGTCCCGGCCCTCGGCGACCCAGTTGCCGTCGTGCAGAAGGCGGCGCTGCTCGGCGACCATCGCAGCTCGGACGGCCGGCTCCGCGGCCGCTTGTGACGCCGCCTCGGATACGGCCGGCGTGCGGATCGCGTCGGTCACGTCACGGCCGTCGAGCAGTACGCGCTCGGCGGTCGGCTCGATCCGCAGCGTCGGGGCGACGGCTGCCGGGTCCTGGCCACGGTGCAGGGCGGCGAGGGCCACGCTGCGGTACATCGCCCCGGTGTCAAGGTACGTGTAGCCGAGACGGTCCGCGACCGCGCGCGCCACCGTCGACTTCCCCGCTCCCGCCGGTCCGTCGATCGCGATGACCATCAGGACGCCAGCCGCGCGATGTCGTCGGCGAACCCGGGATAGGAGACGGCGGCGGCCTCCATCCCCACGACCTCGACCCCCTCCTGCGAGACGAGCCCGGCGACCGCGCCGAGCAGCGCGAGCCGATGATCGCCGTGGGCGTCGATCCGGCCGCCGCGCAGGCCGCCGCCACCGCGGACGACGAACCCGTCCGGCGCCGCCTCGATGTCGGCGCCGAGCCCCCGCAAGCCTTCGACGACGGTCGCGATCCGGTCTGACTCCTTGACCCGCAGCTCCGCGGCCCCGCGCACGATCGTCTCGCCCTCGGCGAAGCAGCCGAGCAGGGCGACGAGCGGCAGCTCATCGATCGCGAGCGGGACCTCGTGCGGCTCGACGGTCGTGCCCTCGATCGGCGCGCCGGTCACGTCGAGATCGGCGATCGGCTCCTCCGCGGCGAACGCGCCGGGCGGCTCGAGGTCACCGAGCACGATCCCGCCCATCCGCTCGAGGATGCGGAGAAACCCGGTGCGGGTCCAGTTGACGCCGACGTGCTCGAGCACGAGGCGGGAGCCGTGCACGAGCACGCCCGCGGCGATCAGGAACGCGGCCGAGCTCATGTCCCCGGGAACGTCGATCGGCGGCGGCTCGAGCTCGTCGACGTTGCCGATGGTCGTCCGGTAGCCGCGGCGCTCGTCCCCCTCCCGGGTGATCGCGGCCCCGCTGCGCAGCAGCATCCGCTCGGTGTGATCTCGGGTGGGAACGGGCTCGATGACCGTCGTCGCGTGGGTGACGAGGCCCGCGAGCAGGACGCACGACTTCACCTGTGCGCTCGCGACGGGGAGCGTGTACTCGATCCCGTGCAGCGTCGTGCCCTCGACCGTGAACGGCGGGAATCGGCCGTCTCGGGCCTCGATCCTCGCCCCCATCTCACGCAGCGGCGCGGCGATCCGGTCGACCGGCCGACGCCGGATCGAGGCGTCACCGTCGAGCGTGAAACGACCCTCCTGGAACGCGAGCCAGCCCGGCAGCAGGCGCATCAGCGTCCCGGCATTACCGACGTCGATGACGCCGTCGGGCGGCTGGGCGTCCCGCAGCCGGCAGCCGCGAACGAGAACCTCTCCGGGCCGGCGCTCGACGATCGCTCCGAGCTGCTCGAGCGCGGCGAGCGTCGAGTTCGTGTCCGCGGCGTCGAGGTAGCCGCTGATGTGGACCGGCTCCGACGCCATCGCGCCGAGGATCGCCGCGCGGTGCGAGACCGACTTGTCGCCGGCTACCCGGACCGTCCCGCGGAGCCGGCCCGACGGATCGAAGCGCCGGTTCATGCCCGGGCCACCGGGAAGCCGAGCGCGGCGACGAGCTCCTCCGTGCGCCCGGCGGCGTCCTCGCCGGACACCCACAGAGCGACGACGCCCTCGCTCATGTCGGCGGCCGGATAGAGGGCCATGTCGGTGATGTTGACCCCGGCCCGCCCGAGCTCGAGCGCGAGCTGGGCGATGACGCCGGGGCGGTTCGGCACCGAAGCGCGCAACTCGTACAGTTCCCCGCCGCCGGCGAGCTGGGCGTCGACGATGCGGCGCCGGTCGGCCGCCGCGTCCTCGTTCCACGCCGTGATCGCGTCACGCTTGCCCTCCGCGAGCGCGCCGCGAACGATCCCGAGCCGCGCGATCGTATCGTCGATCTGGGCGATGAGAGCGCCCCGGTTTGAGAGGTAGATGTCGGTCCAGATTGCGCTCGGCGCGCCTGCGACACGGGTGGCATCTCGGAAGCTCGGGCCGATGCCCGGGACCCGCTCGTCCTCGCCGCCGAGGATCTGCGCCGCCTGCGAGACGAGCACGTTCGCGAGCACGTGCGGCAGATGCGAGACGGTGGCGAGGACCGTGTCGTGCGTCTCGGCATCGATTGCGGACGGCCGCGCGCCGAGGCCGCGGAGGAGGCGGTAGAGCCGCTCGAGCAGCATCCCCGAGGTCGTCTCGGTCGGCGTCAGGTACCACGGCGCTGCCTCGAACAGGTCGGACCGCGCGTGCTCGATCCCGGCCGTCTCCGCCCCCGCGAGCGGGTGACCGCCCACGAACCGGCGCTCGCTGGCATGGGCCGCGACGACCGCGCGCTTCGTCGATCCGACGTCGGTGACGACGCAGTCGGCCGGCGCGGCGGCGAGGACGGCGTCGACCGTCTCCGGGAGGGCACCGACGGGCACGGCGACGAACGCCGCATCGGCATCGACGAGCGCATCCTCGATGCTGACGGCGCCGCGGTCGAGCGCGCCGCGGTCAAGCGCCGCGCGCAGCGCACGTGGATCCTCGTCGAAGCCGGCGACGGTCGCGCCGGCACGGTCGCGGGCGGCGAGCGCGACCGAACCTCCGATCAGGCCGACGCCGATCACGGCGATGTGCATCCGGGCGATGTTACGAGTCCTATGCGGCCACCACGCGGCGCTCGCGCACGGCGTGGGCGAGCCCCTCGAGGACCTCGACCGTGTGGTCCCAGCCCAAACAGCCGTCGGTGACCGACTGGCCGTAGGTGAGGTTGCCGTCCTCCCTCAGATCCTGGCGGCCGCCGACGATGAACGACTCGAGCATCGTCCCGACGATCGCCCGTTGTCCCTCACCGATCTGGCGCCCGATGGCCCGCGCGATGGCCGGCTGGCGGTCGGGATCCTTGCCGCTGTTGTCGTGCGAGAGGTCAATCATCACCCGCCGTGGGAGCGCCGCCTTGCCGAGCAGCGCCAGCGTCGCGGCGACGGCGTCCTCGCCGTAGTTGGGAGCGCTCTTGCCCCCGCGGAGGATGACGTGGCAGTCGCGGTTGCCGCGCGTGTGCATGATCGCCGAGCGGCCCTCAAGATCGATGCCGGCGAACGCGTGTGGGGTTGCCGCCGCGCGGACCGCGTCGACGGCGACCTGGACGTTGCCGTCGGTCCGGTTCTTGAAGCCGACCGGCATCGACAGGCCCGACCCGAGCTGGCGATGGATCTGGCTTTCGGTCGTACGGGCGCCGATGGCGCCCCAGCACACCGCATCGGAGATGTACTGCGGTGTGATCGGGTCAAGGAACTCGCAGCCGATCGGGAGCCCCCGTTCGAGGATGTCGAGCAGCAGCCGGCGTGCGATGCGCAGGCCGGTGTTGACGTCGCCCGAGCCGTCGAGATGCGGGTCGTTGATGAGCCCCTTCCAGCCGGTCGTCGTCCGCGGCTTCTCGAAGTACACGCGCATCGCGATCAGCACGTCGTCGCGCAGCCGCTCGGCCACGCCCGCGAGCCGATCGGCGTAGTCGAGCGTCGCCACCGGGTCGTGGACGCTGCAGGGACCGACGACGACGAGCAGCCGGTCATCCTCGCCGTCGAGCACGGCATGGATCTGCTCCCGGCCGCGGAGCACGACCATCGTGTGCCCGTCACCGAGCCGGAGCTCGTTGAGCAGCTCGCCCGGAGCGACGAGCGGTTCGAGCCGCTCGATTCGCTGGTCGCGGACGGCCTCCTGGCGCTGGGGCGGCGGCGCTGCGGACATTACGCGAGCACTGCCTGCGGTCGGCCCGTGAGGCTCTTGCCGGTGAGCGCGGCGGCCGCGCCCAGCCGCTCGACGTACTCGGCGAACGACGCCGTTGCCAGCGACTGCGGACCGTCGCAGATCGCCTCGTCCGGGTTGGGATGAACCTCGACGATGATGCCGTCGGCGCCGACCGCCGCCGCCGCGAGCGACAGCGGCTCGACGAGCTCACGCCGGCCGACGGCGTGACTCGGGTCAACGATCACCGGGAGATGGGTGCGCTCCTTGAGCACCGGGATCGCCGTCAGGTCGAGCGTGAACCGGTAGGCGGTCTCGAACGTGCGGATGCCGCGCTCGCACAGGATCACGGCCTCGTTGCCCTCCTTGAGGACGTATTCCGCCGCCGACAGCAGCTCGTCAAGGGTGCTTGACAGTCCGCGTTTGAGCAGGACCGGGCGCCCGGCGCGGCCGACCTCGGTCAGCAGCGAGTAGTTCTGCATGTTGCGGGCACCGATCTGGACGACGTCGGCGACGTCGAGCACGCCGTCGAGGTCCCGGACGTCCATGCATTCCGTGACGATCGGCAGGCCGGTCTGCGCCTTCGCCTCGGCGAGCAGCCGGAGACCCTCCTGGCCGAGCCCCTGGAACGCGTGTGGCGAGGTCCGGGGCTTGTAGGCGCCACCGCGGAACATGCTCGCGCCGGCCGCGTGGACGGCATGGGCCGTCTGGAGCGTCTGCTCGCGGGATTCGATCGTGCACGGACCGGCGATGAGCGTGAAGTGCTCGCCGCCGATCGGTTGTCCGGCGATCTCGAGGCGCTCGCTTGTGTCGTTTCCTATCTGGTCCATCCCGGTTGTTCCTTTCACTCCTGGAGACTGTACGAAAAGCCCTGCTGGCGCTCGGCTCCGAGAGTGGCCCGCGTCGGTGTGTGCGCGCGGGCGCGGGGTGTGCCGAGCGCCTAGCTAAATCGCCAGGAGCCAAAGCGCGCGTAGAAGGACCAGCCGGTGATGGTGCTGTGGACGAGGTCGTTCATACGCGTCTACCGCATATTGAACCAGACGCCGGGCGGATGCGCGAGCTTGCGTTGTCCTGCCACTGCTGCCGACGAGGTGGCAAGCACCTCGAAGCGGCGCTCGATCCGACCGTTATCGTCGTCCGAGAATCCCCCGCCCAGCGCTCGGCGGAGCACGGAGGGATTTCCGGACCATCCGGTGGTCCGAGAACCCCTTTGCACCCGGCCGGGGCTCCGACAAAGGGGATCCGGACGATTCCGCAGCCGCCGATTCCCGCAGCCGCCAACCTCCGCAGCCGACGATTCCCGCTGCCGTGACGTCAGCGAACGAGCTCGCCGAGCGCAGCCGCGAAGCGCTCGTTCTCCGCGTCGGTGCCGACCGTGACCCGGAGGGCGCCCTCGCGCCCGAGCGAGGTCCCGGCGCGCACGAGCACGCCGCGGTCCCGCAGGCCGGAGACGACGTCTGCCTCGACGACCTCGTCGGGGAGCCGCAGCCAGATGAAGTTCGCGTCGGACTCCGCAACCCACACCCCGAGGCGGCGCACGTCGTCGGAGAGCGATTCGCGGGAGGCGATCGTCTGCACGACGCGCTGCTCGACCTCGTCCTGCCAGCGGAGCGCCTCGACGGCGGCGGCCTGGGCGGCGGCGCTGAGGTAGAACGGCTGGCGGACCTGATCGACGGCGACCCGGAAGTCCTTCGAGGCGCAGAGCGCGTAGCCGACGCGCAGCCCGGCGAGCCCGTAGACCTTCGAGAATGTCCGCAGCAGCACGAGGTTCGGGTAGCGCCGGAGCAGCTCGACGGAGGCGTACGTATCCCCGAGCGTGAGGGCAAACTCGCAGTACGCCTCGTCGAGGATGACGCACACGTGCGGCGGGATGCGATCGAGAAACGCGGTGATGGCATCGAGATCGAGCGCCGTCGAGGTGGGGTTGTTCGGATTGCAGAGGAGGACGAGGCGCGTCGCGACTGTCACCTCCTGGGCGATCGCGTCGAGATCGTGGCGCTCCTCGGCGTCAAGGGGGACCTCGATCGCGGTCGCGCCGGACGCGGCGGCGAGATGGGGATAGACGCTGAACGCCGGCCACGCGTAGACGACCTCGGCACCGGGCTCGAGCAGCGCCTCGCCGGCGGCGAGCAGGATGTCGCAGGAGCCCTGGCCGAGCGCGATCCGCTCACCGGGGATCCCGTAGCGCTCAGCGAGCGCCTTGCGCAGCGCCGAGTACGACGGATCCGGGTAGCGGTGTGCCCCCGCGATTGCGCGCGTCGCGGCGGCGACGACCGATTCCATCGGCGCGAACGGCGTCTCGTTCGACGCGAGCATGGCGACATCGGCCCCGAGGTCGTAGCCCGCGGCGACGGGATAGACCGGGATGCGGCGGATGCGCTGCGCGAACTCGATTCCCATCAGCAGCTCATTGTGCCGATTCGAGATCGGCGCGGAGCGCGCGCGCCTCGCCGAGGTAGACGTGGCGCGGCCGGTGGTCCTCCGGCGCGTAGTAGTGCGCAAGCACACGGATGACGCGCGGCATCGATCCCGGCACGGGGACCTCCCGAGCGCACATGAGTGGCACGCGATCAAAGCCCATCCGCCGCGCGGCGACGGCCGGGAACTCCGCGTTGAGGTCCTCGGTGAGCGTGAAGATGCAGCTGACGAACGCGTCCTCGGTGAGCGCGTTGCGCTCGACCAACTCCCGCATCAACGCCTCGGTGGCGTCGAGGATGGCGTCGGCCTCGTTGCGCTCGACGCTATTGGCGCCTCGTAGCGCGAACAGCCGCATCGGAGCGTGATTCTGCCAAAGGCCCCGTGGGCGGGCTCGGCGCGTCAAGCTCGTAGACACGCGCGCAGCCGAATCGCTTCGTCCCGAGCACCATCGGGCCGAGCAGCTTGGGGATGTCGGCCGGCGATTCGCAGTCAGAGAGGATGAAGGCGGCGCCGCTCTGCTTGACGAAGGTCCGCGCCGTCCGGGCGCTCATCCCGCCGCCGAACAGGACGCGGGCGCCGTGAACGCGCTCATAGCAATGGGGCTGGGACCACAGGCAGTCGCCGACGAACACGCGGCGCCCGGTCTTCGCCGGGACGAGGGCCCCGAGGTAGCTGCGGCTCAACACGCCGCCGGGGGTCTTATTCGTGGCCAGGTAGTTGAGGGCGTCGCGCTCGTCGCGGGTGATGAACGTCGGGTTGATCGCCTGCGGAGCAACCGTCTCGGCCGCGTTCTGCAACTCGAAGACGGTATTCGGGATCGTCAGGAGCGCGACAGCGGCGGCCGCGATCAGGCCGCGGTGCGGCAGCCGGCGCAGCGCGGGGACACTCCGGACGCCCTGCACCGCGAGCACGGCGAGCGGGATCGAGATGCCTTGGAACGCGTGCAGCGGGGTCGCGCCGAGGGCCGACGCCGAGACGAAGTACAGAATGAGGACGGCGCCGGGCCACGCCTGAGTCGTCGCACCGAGGAACGTCGTCGCGCGGCGACGGTAGGCGAGCAGCGCGGGGATCAGCAGGGGCAGGATCGCGAGCAGCAGTGACCACAGCGGGTAGTCGTGCTTGCTTGCATCGCGGGCCAGCTTCCACGACAGGTCGGCCCGCCCGAGAACCGCGTAGTAAAGGAGCGGAAGGACGGTGAGCCCGATCGTCAACGCGGCGAGGCCGACGCGCCGGCGGTCGAGCGGGCGCAGGCGGCCGGCGACGAGCTCACCACCGATGACGAGCAGGATCAGCAGCTCCCCCTGCCACGGGTGCATGAGCGTCGCGCACGCCCCGAGCACCCCGGGGAGCCACACGACCCGCCCCCGGCGCCGCGCGGCGTCGTAGCGGAACAACGCGACGAGGATCGCCGCGAGCGCGAGCAGCCCGAACACATAGCCCCACGACAGGAACGCCGGCCACAGGTCGCCGAGCACGCTGAAACTGCCGTACACAACCGTGAACGACCCGAAGAACAGCGCGAGCGTCAGCGCGGCGCGGCGCGCCCACAGGCCCTCGAGGCTGCGGTGCACGAACGCGCGCGCGGCAAAGAAGAACGACACGACCGCGACCGGCTTCCACACGAGCAGCGCGAGCCAGGGGACGACGCCGAGCGCGGACAGCCCGCCGGAGATCGCGATCGCCGGCTGGAAGTAGTCGGCCGGCGTCGGGCGCAGGACGAACAGGTTCGCGATCAGCAGATGGTGTGAGGCCGACTGGACCCACGCGAGGTACTGCATCTGATCGACGAGGTAGAGACCGTCGGTCCCGGTCCACACCCGTCCGTGCGCGATCACCTGCCATAGATCGAGCCCGAGCACCCACACCGACAGGAGCCCGAACAGGATGAGCAGCACGGCTTCAAAGCCGTCGATCCGCCATCGGCGGGCACGGGCCCGCGGGACCGAGGCGATCCCCGGTCCTGACGTCGCAGTCGCCAGCTCGACGCGCATAACAGCGAACCTAACACCCAGTTTCGCGAGATGGTGCGCCCATTAACACTGGACTTATCAAATTCGTACACAACGGCGCACCCGGCTGGGTGTCGCCTGTAATCAGCCGGCCAGCTTCTTCTGAAGGGTCTTCGAGGCCTGGCCCGCGGGCCCGCCCATCGGGTTGATCCCATGGTCGGCGAGGAACTGGCCCGTCACCGGTATGAACGCGAGGACGAGATAGATCGTCAGCGCGATCGTCGCGCGGCGGAGCCGGACGCTGCCGCCGAGTGCGGCGAGCGGGAGCACCCAGATGACGTACCACGGCACGAGCCACGCGAGGCTGAGCACGAGCGCGAACGTCGACCATCCCGCGCCCGCGAGCCAGTCCCGATCCTTGCGGCGCAGGCAGTAGAGCACGGTCGCGACGACCGCGAGGTTCGCGAGGCGCAGCAGCATCGGCGTGCCGCCACCGAGCCCGAGCAGGTCGCCGAGGACGTTCGGCACGCTGAGGTCGGTGAGCAGCGTGCTCTGATCCTGGAGGTTCGGGACGGTGAAGCCGAAGAGCGCGAGATGGAGGGCGACCGACGGAATCGCAGCGAGCACGGCGCCGAGCAAGACGCGCAGCCGGCGCTCGGTCGGGCGCGCGGCGATGAGCAGGAACGGGAGCAGCAGGATCGCGGTGAACTTGACGCCGACGGCGAGCGTCAGCATCGCGCCGGCCGACTTGTCGCGCCGCTGGAGCAGGAACGCGATCGCCGCCATCGAGGGCACGAGCATGAAGAAGTCGTTGTGGAACCCGCCGACCGCGTACATCAGGTAGATCGGGTTGGCGGCGACGAACAGGACGGCGAAGCGCGGATCCTTGCCGAGGAGCCGCGCGACCTTGTACACGAGCCCGATGAACGCCAGGCTCAGCCCGACGGCGAAGAGCTTCAGCACCCAGTACGCGACCGGGATCGGCAGCAGTGCGACCGGATAGCTGATCGCGCTGAACAGCGGCCCGTACGGACTGTGGAGGTTGTGCCACGACGAGAACCGGAAGACCGGATCGTGCAGTTCGGCGACCATTCCGTGTGTGTACGGATTGAGGTGGTGCACGGCGCCGAGGCGGGCGTATCCGAGGTAGTTGAACACGTCGGTGAGCTGGAGCGGCGGGCTCATCAGCAGCACGATGTGGATCGCCACCACCCAGATCGCGATCATCTTCATCGAGAACGTGCGGACCGCCGCGAGCGCGACCCCGTACGCGGCGAGCATCAGCACGACGACGACGCTCAACCCCATGTTGAGGCCGTCCCAGTTGTTCGTCAGCTTCCCGAAGAGGTGATGCAGAGGGCCCGCTTCCCAGTGCGGGAAGCTGAGCGCGCTGCGCGGAACGAGCGGCGAGTTCTGCGCGGTCGCGAAGACGACGACCGTGAACGCGAGCAGGAGCATCGTCCCGAGCGCGATGCGTCCCGCGGTCGGAGTCGCGAACACCCGCAGATGGGGCAGGCGGGCCGGTCGCGGCAGCGGCCCGAGCCGCGGCAGGAGGACGGAACCTTCGGGCTCCGCGGCGCCCGTACTCGTCACCGGCACGGAGGCGAACGCGACAGATCCGTCGCCCTGGGTCGATTCCTGTCGCATCCTTATGGAAATAGTGCCCTGTGGGACTTGAACCCTGCTTCGCGGGGGCATTGGAATTCTGTTAAGGCGCTTAGATGCGTCGCGGGTCATGGGCGGTCGTCTGCCCCCGGATTAACATGCCCGCAGGTGAGTGTCGGCACGCTAACGCCCGCTGCGCGCCGCGCGCCCATTCGGATCGGTCTGTCCGCTGTACGCACGCCGGCCGGCGTCGCCGTCCTCGGCCTGACGGTGCTCGGCGCCGCGCTGCGGTTCACGCGCATCGGCCACCAGGGGTTCTGGTTCGACGAGGGCAACACGGCGCTGCTCATCAGCTACTCGCCGGGCAAGATGCTCGGGCTGATCCCGCACACGGAGTCGACGCCGCCGCTCTATTACTGTCTCGCCTGGCTGTGGGCGCGGGTGTTCGGCCACGGCGAGGCGGGTGTGCGCTCGCTCTCCGCGCTCGCCGGCGTCGCCGTCATCCCGGTCGCGTACGGCGCCGCCGCGAAGCTCGTCTCGCGGCGGGCCGGAGTGATCGTCGCCGCGCTCGCCGCCTGCAACCCGTTCCTCATCTGGTACTCGCAGGAGGCGCGCTCCTACTCGCTGCTCGTGCTGCTCAGCTCGTGCTCGCTGTTCGCGTTCGCCTACGCCCGTGCCGATCCGCGCCCGCGGCCACTCGCCCTGTGGGCGATTGCGTGCTGCCTCGCTCTGCTCACGCACTACTACGCCGTCGTCGTCGTCGTGCCCCAGGCGGCGTGGCTGCTCTACGAGCACCGGCGGACGCGCGGCGTGCTCATCGCCATCGGCGCCATCGGGCTGTGCGGGCTCGCGCTCGTTCCGCTCATCGTCTCGCAGTCGGGAACCGGCAACGACAGCTGGATCAAGGACAGCCCACTCGGCCTGCGCTTGCGGCAGGTGCTCCCCCAGTTCTTGATCGGGACCAACGCGCCGGCGCGCCAGCTGCTGAAGGTCATCGCGTTCGCGCTTGCGCTCATCGGGCTCGCGCTCCTGGCCCGCGGGGCGGGCGGGACGCGCGGGGCGGGCGGGACGCGCGCGGACGCCCGGGGCACCCGAGGCGGAGCGGCGGGGCGCACTGCTCGCGGGTGGGCTGGCCGTCGGCGGGTTCGTGCTTGCCCTCGTGTTCGTCGCCGCGGGCCAGGACACCTTGATCACGCGCAACATCCTCGGGCTGTGGCTGCCGGCCGCGATCGCGCTCGGCGGTGGCCTGTCGGCGATCGGGGGCGGTCAGCGCCTGCGCGCGCTCGGCGTCGCCGCGACGGCCGGCCTGTGCGTCATCGGGATCGTGGCGACGGTGGCGATCGCGACCGAGCGCTCGATGCAGCGCCCGGACTGGCGCTACGTGTCCCGGGCGCTCGGGCCGCCGCCGACGGTGCGGACGGCGCCGGACGCGTCCGGGCGGGCGATCCTCATCCAGCACTTCCGCACCCTGCTGCCGCTGTCGCTCTACCAGCCGCGCCTGCGCTACCTGACCGCGCGCGGCGGGGCGCTCGTCCGCGAGCTCGACATCATCTCGATGGTCTCGCCGAGCCAGCCGCTGTGCTGGTGGGGCGCGGCGTGCAACCTGATCCCGTCCGAGATGCAGCGCGCCTACGACATTCCCGGCTTCCACGAGGCGTGGCGCCGACACGTCCTGCAGTGGACGATCCTGCGCCTCGTCGCCGGCCGGCCCGTCCGTCTGACACCGGCAATGGTGTCCGCGGCGCTGCACACGACGTCGCTGCGGCGCGATGAGCTGCTGATCCAGCGGCGCCGCTAGCGATGGATCGCTAACTCGAACGCCAGGCCGATTCTCAGCGCCGCCCGGCCGCCTGCAGGCTCGCGATCTCGTCCGCGCTCAACCGCCGCGATGTGCCCGGGGCGAGGCGGCCGAGCAGCAACGGGCCGAAGCGCACCCGCTCCAGCGCGAGGACCGGGTGGCCGACGGCGGCACACATCCGACGCACCTGGTGCTTGCGGCCCTCGTGGATCGTCAGCTCGAGCACGTCCGGGCCGACACGGCGGACGCGAGCCGGCGAGGTCATTCCGTCCTCGAGGCTCACCCCCGTCCGCAGGCGGCGGAGCGCCGCGTCCGAGATGCGCCCGGCGGGCAGCGAAACCTTCGCCCGGTAGGTCTTCTCGACCTCAAAGCTCGGGTGCGTCAGACGGTGCGCGAGGTCGCCGTCGTTCGTGAGCAGGATCAGGCCGGTCGTATCGGCGTCAAGCCGGCCAACGGGATAGAGGCGCGCCGCGACCCGGACGAGCGAGACGATCGTGGGTCGACCCTGAGGATCGGACGCGGTCGAAACGACGCCGAGGGGCTTGTTGACGGCGTACACGACCCGCGCGACGGACTCGGTCCCCGCAACCGGCCGACCGTCGAACGTGATCGCGTCGGCGTCGCCAACGTCACGTGCCGGATCGGTCACCGTCTCGCCGCCCACGGCCACCCGACCGGAGCGGATCAACTCCTCGGCGGCGCGGCGGGAGGCGACCCCCGCAGAGGCGAGGTACTTGGCAAGGCGCATCGGGCTGCCACCATAGAGAGCGTGAACCTCGACCTCGTGAGCTCGACGCTCGCCGAACTCGGCCAGCCCGCCTACCGGGCCAAGCAGATCTGGCGCTGGGCCTCCCAGGGCGCGCCGACCTTCGACGCGATGACCGATCTGCCGGCGACCCTGCGCGCACAGCTGACCGACGCCGTCCCGTTCTCGACGCTCACGCTGCTCAACGAGGCGCGTGCCACCGACGGAACGATCAAAGCCGTCTTTCAGACCGCGGACGGGCGCCCGCTCGAGGCCGTGCTCATGGTCTACCGGGACGGCCGGCGCTCGTTGTGCCTCTCCTCCCAGTCCGGATGCCCGCTCACGTGCACGTTCTGCGCGACCGGACAGATGCGCTTCGGTCGCAACCTGACGGCCTGGGAGATCATCGACCAGGCGCTCCACTTCCGGCGGCTCGGGCCGACCGACCATGCCGTGTTCATGGGCATGGGTGAGCCGATGATGAACCTCGACGCCGTGCTCGCCGCGTGCTCGCTGCTCCCTGACCTCGGCGTCACGAACCGCCGCACGGCGGTGTCGACCGTCGGCTGGATCCCGGGGATCGACCGCCTTGCCGAGGAGCCGCTGCCCCTCCGGCTGGCGCTGTCGCTGCACGCCGCCGACGACGCGCTGCGCTCGCAGCTGATGCCGGTCAACGACCGCTATCCAATCGCTGACGTCATTGCCTCATGCGAGGCGTTCTACGAGCGCAAGCGGCGGATGGTGTTCGTCGAGTACGTGATGCTCGCGGGCGTCAACGACGGCTTCGCCCAGGCGGCTCAGCTCGCAGAGCTGCTCGACCCGCGGAAGTTCAAGATCAACCTGATCCCCTACAACCCGACCGACTCGCCGTACGCCGGCTCGAGCCCGAAGGCGATCGCCGCGTTCAAGGACGAACTCGAGCGCCACGGCCTCGGCGCGACCGTCCGGCTCACCCGGGGCCGGGACATCGACGCCGCCTGCGGGCAGCTCGCGGCCCGCGTCGCGGCGTAAGCGGCGCCGCGTCTCAGGACCGCTTCGCGTTCCACACGAGGGTCACTGTCGACTGGGAGGGCAGCGTGTAGCGGACGTAACGGCCCTTCCAGTCGACGCTGAAAGTGATCGACGTGCTCGAGTTGTTGTAGGCGACGAGCACGATGCTGCCGTCGGGGTTGCGGAGCGCGACGTCGTCGAGGCCGGCGCTGTAGAAGTTGACGGCGGGGCGCGTGTAGTTGTAGGTGACGAAGTTCTCAGAGCCAATCCGCACCGCGCCGGACCGGACGAACTTGCTCATCTGGGCGAGCTCGAAGAAGCTGCGCGACAGCCTGTAGGAGTTCGTCTTCGCGTTGACGGTGGCGAGCGGCTGGCAGCCGGGGCAGCCGTGGTTCGGCGGCTGGACGGGGCCGCCGTGGGTGTCCTCCGCGATGTTGAACAGGGTCACGGAGCTGGCCCAGTTCCGGACCGAGCTGATCATCGCCTCGGAAACCGGGAACGGGATGATTCCGGGCGCGCACTCGTCGACGATCTCGTCGAACTGGGGCACGGCGCCGTGCAGCGCATTCATCGCCAGCGGGCTACCGAAGTAGCAGTGCCACGCAAACCCGGAGATCGAGCGCTGCTGGGCGCTCGTGCTCAACGTCTTGGTGTACGCGCTGCCGTCCTGGCTCCAACCCTGGTCGTTGCCGTAGATCCGCGGGTGCAGTCCGGCCTGTGAGAGGGCCGGTTTCAGCCAGCTGGCGATCAGCCGGGCCTCGCGGTCGGCGGGCAGCTCCATGCCCGGGTACTGGGTCGCGTTGCCGGGCTCGTTCTGCGGAGTGATCGCGCTGATGTTGATCCCGGCCGCGGCATAGGCCTCAAGGAACTTGACGAAGTATTGGGCGAACGGCCCGAGATCGGCATGCAGGAGCACGCCGGTGTGCTGGTGATTGTCGAGCGCGCCGTTTGCCTTCATCCACCCCGGGACGCTCCATGGGTTGGCGAGCATCGTCAGCCTCGAGTTGCGGGCGAGCGCCTCGTGGATCGCGGGGATGATGTACGCCGCGTCGTGGGCGATCGAGAAATGGCGTAGCTGGGGGTCGCTCTGGCCGCTCGGCATGTCGTCGTACGAGTACGGACGCCGGTGCACGGTGAAGTCGGTGGCCCCCATCGGGATCCGCAGGAACGTCATGTCGGCGCCGGTCGGCCCCCACAAGTCGTTGTAGAGCGCCGTCCGCGATCCTCCGGTCAGGCGGTCCTGGATCAGCCAAGCCGAGGTGTCGGTCATCGCAGCGCCGAAGCCGGTGACCCGCTGGAAGCGGCGGAAGTCGTTGACGTGGATGACGGTCGCGCCGGGGGGCTGCGCCCCGCTGAACCGCAGCCCCGGCTGTGGCGTCAGCCGCTCGCGGAGGTTCGCGCTGGAGCGGACGACGACGACCTGTCCCGGGGGCAACAATCAGCGCCGAAGCGCACGATGGCACGGCGAGGACGGCGAGAAGCGCGACCACCACCCCACCCCCGACTCTGCCCCACAGCGCGCCTAGGCGGCGGATCGGGCCTCCCCGGCCTGAAGGAGCCGCTCGCGGAGCTGCTCCTCGAGCTCCGGCGAGGGATCGAAGGCGCTGATCGGCGGCAGCTCATCGAGCGAGCTGATCCCAAACAGCCGCAGGAACAGGTCAGTCGTGCGGTACAGGACCGCGCCGAACTGTGAGCGACCGCTCTCCTCGATCATTCCCCGCTCCAGCAGATGCTGGGCGGCGGACTCGGCGTTGACACCGCGGATCCGCGCGATCTCCGGACGGGAGACCGGCTGGAGATAGGCGACGATCGCGAGTGTCTCGGCCTGGGCCGCGGTGAGCGGCGGCGTCCGCGGGCGGGCGAGCAGCCGGCGAGCGGCGTATTCGGCCTCGGGGTGTGAGGAGAGGACCCAGCCGCCCCCGAGCTCACGCAGGACGAGTCCGCGGCGTTCGAACTCGTAGTACTCGCGCAGCCGCTCGAGCGCGGTCGCGACCTCGTGCGGTTCGGCCTCGGTCGCCTCGGCGAGCCCCTCGACCGTCACCGGGTCCGCGGAGAGGAACAGCAGCGATTCGATGATCTGCTCAAGCTCGATGCCCATGACCCTCCCTACGATGCCAGCTCCGCCACCGGCGCGCGGGGCATGCCGGTGGACAGCGCGTCGACGGTGATCTCCCCGAACGGCTCGTCCTGCGTCCACGTCGCCTCGCCCTGCTTGTAGAGCTCGAGCAGCGCGAACAGCGTCACCGCAACCGTCACGCGGTCGGCCGAGGCCACCGCCTCGTCGAAGTTGAAGCGGCCCCGGCGCAGCAGCGCGCGCAGGTGGGCGAGCCGCTCGGCGACACTCACCTTCGGGACCGTGATGTGGCTGATGTTGACCGGCTCCGGTACCCGGAGCAGGCCGCCGATCGCCGCCGCGAGGCGGTCCGGCTTGTACACGGCGACCGCGTCCCGCAGCGACGCGGATCGCAGCCCCGGCGGCAGCGGCGCCGAGCGGAACCGGTAGCCGTCCTGGGACGCGAGCCGCTCGGCGAGGTGCGTCGCGGCCGACCGGTACCGGTGGGCGTCGAGCAGCCGCGCGAGCAGCTCCTCGGCCGCCTCGCCCGGGTCAAGCTCGATCAGCTCCTGCTCCTCGCCGGGGAGCATCAGCCGCGACTTCAGCTCGAGCAGGGCAGCGATCAGGACGAGAAACTCGGTCGCCGCCTCGAGCTCGAGCTCACCCCGCTGCTCGAGGTGGTCGACGTAGGAGATGACGATCTCCGCAAGGTCGACCTCGAGCAGGTCGACCTCCTCACGGAGGATCAACGTCAGCAGCAGATCGAACGGCCCCGCGAAGACGTCGAGGTCGAGCTCGAGGTCGATGAGCCTCACGGCGCGAACGTTAGCGGGGCTCTCGGACCGGTCCGCCTGAAACCGCGCGCCAGGACCGGTCCGCCGGGATCCCGGGGCCGGGGTTACCCGACGGGTCCGACGCCCATCGCCGTGCGGACGTCGCCCATCGTGTCGGCGGCGATCTCGCGGGCCTTCTCGGCGCCGGCGGCAAGCGTCCTCTCAAGCCCCGCCTCGTCGGCCCGCAGCTCGGTGAAGCGCTCCCGAACCGGCGCGAGATAGGCGACGACGGCATCGGCGACGGCGCCCTTGAAGGCACCGTAGCCGGACCCATCGAACTCGTGTTCGACCTCATCGAACGACACCCCCCGGACGGCGGCGTAGATCTCGATCAGGTTCGAGATGCCCGGTTTGTCCGGGGCGCGGCGGACCTCCGAGCCCGAGTCGGTGACCGCCGAGCGGATCTTCTTCGCGACCGTGTTCGGGTCATCGAGCACGAGCACGGTGCCCTGCTCGGTGCCGCCGGTCGTCGACATCTTGTTGCCCGGCAGTTGGAGGTCCATGATCCGCGCCCCGACCTCCGGAATGCGGTGCTCGGGGACGACGAGCGTCTCCCCGAAGCGCGCGTTGAAGCGCTCGGCGACGTCGCGCATCAGCTCGATGTGCTGGCGCTGATCGTCCCCCACCGGCACGTCGTGGGCCCGGTAGACGAGGACGTCAGCGGCCTGGAGCACCGGGTACATGAACAGGCCGGCCGAGACGAGGTCGCGCTGCGCGCCCGCCTTGTCCTTGAACTGGGTCATCCGGCCCAGTTCCCCGAACGAGGTGACGCTCGAGAGCAGCCAGCACAGCTCCGTGTGCTCGCGCACGTCGCTCTGGCGAAAGAAGATGCAGCGCGCGGGGTCAAGCCCGGCGGCGAGCAGCGTCGCGGCCGTGTCGTAGACCGCGCTGCGCAGCGCGGCGGGCTCGTAGGCGACGGTGATCGCGTGAGCGTCGACGACGCAGTAGATCGCCTCGCCGCGGTCCTGGCCGGCCACGTACTGGGTGATCGCGCCGATGTAGTTGCCGAGGTGCTTGCGGCCCGTCGGCTGGATGCCGGAGAAGATGCGCATCGCGCCCGAGGGTATCGGGCGAGGACCCGTACCGCCGGACCCGTACCGCTGGACCCGCACGCGGGGCGCGGGGGCCCGGTCAGAGCTCCAGCGAGGATCCCGGACGCGTCACCGGGTACGCCCCGGCGCCCGTCCCCGTCCCCGTCCCTGGCAGCGCGCCCTGCGGCGCCCGCTTCTCTCGGAGCAGCCATGCTGCGACGACGCCGGCGATGGCGCCGCAGAGGTGCGCCTGCCACGAGACGCCGTAGTGCGGGACGAGGGAGGTCAGCAGCGCACTCCCCCACACGACCCCGACGAGCGCGCCGACGCCGAGTTCGAGCAGGCTGCGGTCGAACACGCCGCGGGTCAGCAGGTAGGTCGCGTAGCCGAACACAAGCCCGGACGCGCCGACGGTGACCGTCCCGGCGGGCGCGATCAGCCACGTGCCGATCCCACCGATCACGATCACGATCGCGGTCACGAGCGCCAGGCGGACGGCGCCGCGCAGCGCGATGATCAGGCCCATGAACACCAGCGGGATCGTGTTGTCGATGAGGTGCTGGAAGCTGGCGTGGAGAAACGGGGCGGTGACGATCCCCCACAGGTGTCCGACGTTCCGGGCCAGGATCCCGTCGCTGTCGAGCTGATTGGAATCAAGCGAGTTGATGATCTCGACGAGCCACATCAGCCCGACGATCACGATCAGCAGCGTGATGCCCTGACGCTGGAGCTGGCCCTTCGGAGCCGGGGTCGGCGGCCCCGGCTGAGTCGTCGTGGTGGGAACGCCGGTTGACACGCCACCAAGGATGCCATGCGCGCACCTGCGAATTCGTAAGAGTTCTCTCTAAGTGCTCCCCACCGCAAGTACCGTCCGTCTTGGCGGCTGCAAACCTTCGGCTGGCGTTGTCCTGGAGTCTCGCGTAGCTCCGCTACGCCACGACTCCTGCGTCCTCGCCATCCTCGGTTTTCGCTCGCCAATCCTGGACGGAACTTACGGCGGTGAGCACTAAGCGAGGACGGCCTGGACGAGCCCGAGTGCGACCTCAGCTCGTGCCCGGAGGGTCGCCGTGAGCACGAACTCCTCCGGCGTGTGGGCGCCGCCGCCCCGCGGGCCGAGCCCGTCGATCGTCAGCGGGATCGTCGGCGCGAAGTGGCTCGCGTCGCTCGCGCCGCCGCGGTTTACGCCGGCGATCGGCCGGCCGAGCGCCTCCGCGGCCCGGGCGATCACCTCCGCCGTCACCTCCCGCGAGTCCATCCCCGGCCACACGCGCTCCATGGTGGCGCGGAGGACGACGTCATCGCGCTCGGCCGCGACGGCGGCCTGCACCGGGGCGAACGCCTGAAGCCGGTCGGCGCGCATGTCGAAGATCAGCTCGCCCGTGGCCGGCACGACGTTGAACGCATCGCCCGAGTGCACGATCGTGGGCACGACGCTGAGCTTCTCCGGTCCGTGCGGGTCGTGCAGAGATGCGAGCCCGATGGCGGTGTGGGCGAGCGCCAGCAGCGCGCTCCGGCCCCGGTCCGGCGCACTGCCCGAGTGGGCGGCGCGCCCGGTGGCCTTGACCCGCAGCGTCCCGGCCGCCTTACGGCGCACGACAACGCCCTCGGCCCCATCCGGCGTCCGCTCGCCGGCCTCGAAGCACAGGCAGGCGTCGTAGCCGGCAAACCGCGGTCCGTGGACGAACTCCTGGGTGCGCCACTCCTCATCGGTGACGAGCAGCACCGAGACCTCACCGAACCGTTCGGGGTGCTCGGCGAGCACGCGGGCGACGCCGAGCGCCAGCACGACCCCGCCCTTCATGTCCGCCGACCCCGGGCCGTAGAGGCGGTCGCCGTCGCGGCGCAGCGGCATGTGCGCCGCGTGGCTGTGGACGGTGTCGAGGTGACCGAGGAGCATCACCCGCCGCGTTCCACGTCCGGCGATCCGCGCGAGCAGGTCCGGCGCGCTCCCGGCCGTCGAGCACGGGATGCGTTCGATCTCCGCTTCCGGCGGCAGCAGCGCGCCGCAGATCGCGATCGCCTCCTCGGCGCCCTCGTGATCCCCCGAGGGTGAGGACACGCCGACGAGCGCCTCGAGCTCGCGCTCGGCGCGAGCGGCAATCTCGGCGGCTCCGGTGGCGATGAACGCGTCCATGCGTTTGCACGCTAGCGAGGCACGGCGCATGACGGCATCACCGGCCGGGTAGCTCATATCCAGCGAGAGGAGCAGTCATGGCCACCAGCGCCCCCAGCAGGCCCCGGACCGACCCGGCCGCCGCCGGCCACGAGCATCAGCGGCTCGCCCGCGGCGTCTTGAGCAACTTCGACATCGCGGCGGCGACGCTCGCGAACATCGCGCCGGCGATGAGCTTCTTCTTCGGCTTCGCCACGCTCGTGGCGACGGCCGGGATCGCGGCGCCGTTGACGGTGATCGCGGCGGCGATCGCGATCGGGCTGCTCGGCAACACGCTCAGCCAGTTCTCACGCTCGCGCCCGTCGACGGGGTCGTTCGTCACGTTCATCGGCCGGGCGTTCGGCGGCTACGCGGCGGTTGTGACGGCGGTCGTGCTCGGGGCGGGATACATCATCGCGGTGGCCGCGGTGGTCGCAATCTCCGGCGGGTGGACCGAGCAGTTCATCAACCACTACCTGAAGGTCGACATCCCGTGGCAGCTGCTGAGCGCGATCCTCTCGCTCGGCGCGCTCGCGCTGATCATCTCCGGGGCGAAACCGTCGACCGGGATCGCGGCCGTGTTCTTCGGCTTCGAGCTCGTGCTCCTGCTCGTGATTGCGGTTGCGCTGCTGATCGAGCACTCGGGTGCCATCAACCTCAAGCCGCTCGACCCGTCGAACCTCCACAACGGGTTCTCCGGGCTGTCGCTCGGCTTCCCGCTCGCCGTGTTCCTGTTCGTCGGCTGGGAGAACTCGGCGGCGATGGCCGAGGAGAGCGCCGATCCACGGGCCGGGGTCGGGCGGGCGATCTTCTCGGGCGTCGCGCTCGTCGCCGTCCTCTACGTGTTCCTCGCCTACGCGACCGTCGTCGGGTTCAACGACAGCGCCGCCAAGCTGACCGCCGCCGACGTGCCGATGGTCGACGCCGCTCGCGGCGTCGCCAGCTTCCTCGTGTTCCTCGCGTACCTCGCCGGATTTACCTCGATCTGCTCGAGCCTCATCTCGGCGGCGAACTCCCAGGCCCGGATCATCTTCAACTCCGGCCGGGAGGGCCTGCTCCCGCACGTCACCGGCCGGGTGACGGCACGCAGCCGCACCCCGTATGTGGCGTTCATCGTCTACATGGTGCTCGCACTCGGGCTCACCTACGTGTTCGGCTGGAACACGGACCCGGTGACGTTCTTCGGGGAGGTCGCGACGCTCGGGACGATCCTGATCGCGCTCACCTACCTCGTCGCGAACCTCGCCCTGCCGGTGTACTTCCGCCGCTTTCACCGCGACCGCTTTTCGCCGCTCACCCACCTTGTGCTGCCGCTGCTCGGGGCCGCGGCGATCGGCTATCCGCTGTACGAGCTGATCAAGCCGGGTCAGCCCGCACCGTTCAGCCACTACCCGCTGATCGCGCTCGGCGTGCTGATCCTCGCGGCGGTGTACGGCGCGGTCGTCTACCTGCGCGACCGGTCGATCGGCGAGCGCGTCGGGTCGATCGTGGCCGACGCAGACTGAGCTCACGGCCGCTGGACTGAGCCGTTCGTTGGTCAGCCAGCGCTGACGGCGATCGAGTCGGTCTCGCCCCCGAGCTCGCCGGACGCGTGCAGCTTTAGGAGCGTGGCGACGGCGTTCGGCATGAACTGCACGCCGGAGAGCTCGCAGCATTCGCGGAGGGCGTCGTCGACGTCCTTCGGCCGGCTGTAGGGGCGGCTGATCGTCATCACGTCCCAGGCGTCGGCGAGCGCGAGCAGCGCCGCACCCTCCGGGATGTCGTCGGCAGTGAGCCCGTCAGGGTAGCCCTCGCCGTTCGGGCGCTCGTGATGGGTGCGGATCCAGTCGACCTGCTCGGGCGCGAGCACGCCCTCGACGATCCGGGCCGAGAGCTCTGCGTGCGCGGTGATCTGAGAGAGCTCGACGTCGGTGAGCGGTTCGGGCTTGCACAGCACCGCGTCCGGCACGCCGATCTTCCCGACGTCGTGCACGAGTGCGGCCTCGGAGAGCAGCAGCGCGCGGTCCGGCGGCCAGCCGGCGGCACCCGCGAGCTTGCGCGCGAGCTCGGCAACCCGCTCGGAGTGCTCGCGCGTCTGGGGGTCCTTGGCGTCGATCGCCCGAGCGAGCGCGCGGAGGCCGAGGAGCGCCTGCGAGCGCTCGAGTCGCTCGGCGCGCTCCTGGGCGGACAGTTCGGCGACGACGCTCGGATCGTAGATCCAGCACTGGTCGCGGCCGCGGGCCTTGCTCCAGTACAGCGCGCCGTCGGCGAAGCGGATGAGCTCCGCCGGGTCAAGGGTCGAGTTCGTGTCGCAGATGCCGGCGGAGACGGTGAGCCGGTACGGCGCCGGTGCGGCGCGCTGGATGACACGGCGGGCGCGCTCGACCGCGACGAGCGCCTGCTCACGGGAGGTCTCGGGGAGGATCCAGGCGAACTCGTCGCCACCGAGCCGGCCGAGCGTGTCCTCGGCGCGCGCAAGCTTCTCCAGACAGCGGGCAACGCGCAGGAGCATCACGTCCCCGGCGTCGTGGCCGCCGCTGTCGTTGATCTGCTTGAAATGGTCGACGTCGATGACCGCGACCGACAGCGGCGTCTCGTGCCGGACCGCACGGGCGACCTCAGAGCTCAGGCGCTGCTGGAGCGTGCGGTGGTTGGCCAGGCCGGTGAGCGGGTCGGTCGCCGCCTGAGCGGCGAGCTTGGCCCGGTCCTCGATGCTGACGATCGCCGTCGAGAGAAGGTCGCCGAACTCCATCAGGTGCTGCTCGTCCTCTCGGGTGAGCCGCTTGGGCGCGGAGACGGTGATGGCGAGCACGCCCCAGGTTGCGCCCACGACCCGGATCGGGGCGACGATGCTCGCGTCGTAGCCGAGCCGGCCCACGGGGCTGTCCTCGTCATGGCCGACGATCCGCACCGGATGGTTCTCCTTGATCGCCCGGTCGACATCGCCCCCGGGCACGATCGGCACAACCGTCCCGGGTTCATAGCGCCCGCCCTCGCGGTCGGCCCACGAGCCCATGACGATCGCCCGCTCCTCGCCGTCGAGCCGCATGATGCCCGCGGCGCCGGCCCCGATCAGCCGCGCGAGCTCCGTGGCGACGAGCTCGTAGATGCGCCCTTCCTGCTCGCTCTCGACGACCGCGGTGGCGACCCGGCGGAGCGAGCTCTGCTCGGCGGCGAGCAGCTCGGCGCGCTGACGCAGATGCCGCATCAACCGGCGGCCCGAGATGATCGCGGCCGCCAGACCGATGTAGGCGCCGTCGGAGAGAATCATCTGGCCGATGAACGTGTCGTCATGGGCGCCGGAGTCATAGAGGAGCGGCAGGGCGTGGACGGCAAGGCAGCCGATCAGGTAGACGATCGCAATCGGCCGGCGATAGAAGTACGCGGCGAACACATCGATGAACAGCAGATAGATCCACGCCGGGGAGCTCGCCCCACCCGAGGCCCAGATCGCCGCGGCAACGACGGGGAAGGCGACCGCCGTCGAGACGGGCACGGCGAGCCGCGGCACACGGCGCCAGTCGATCAACCACAGCGAGCACGCGCCCCAGGCGACCGCCGCTGCCGACATGACGACGATCGCCGTCGGACGCAGGTGCGGCATGCCCGGCAGGACGAGGAACGCAGCCAGCGTCAGCCCGCCGATCCCGTACAGGAGGCCGGAGATGAAGCCCGCGAGCTGCTGCTCCTCAGGATCGAGGGCGGCCAGCGCGGACAGTCGCGACCATTGCGCGTTCACTGATGGGTCTGCCCCCAGATCCGCACGTATGGGTTATCGGCTGCGGAGCCGGATCACGTGAGGGCTGAATTCTGAGAAGATGACGTGCTCACATCGCCTGCCGGACCACCGGATGGCGGGCGGCGCCGGCCTCGTCGAGCCGCCGAACCGGCGTGCTGTACGGGGCGTTGCGGGCGATCTCCGGGTCCGCCTTCGCCTCCTGGAGGATCTCGGCAATCGTCTCGGCGAACCGGTCGAGCGTCTCCTTGGTCTCCGTCTCGGTCGGCTCGATCAGCAGCGCCTCGTCGACGATCAGCGGGAAGTACACCGTCGGCGGGTGCACACCGTGGTCAAGCAGGCGCTTGGCCAGGTCAAGCGTCTTGATCCCCAGCTCGCGCTTCATCGGCGCGCCGGAGAGCACGAACTCATGCATGCACAGCCGCTCGTACGCCTCGCTGAGGTACTCGAGCACGCCCTCGCGGCGCAGCCGGGCGAGCAGGTAGTTGGCGTTGAGCACCGCGACCTCGGCAACCTCGCGCAGGCCGGCCGCGCCGAGCGAGCGGATGTACGCGTAGGAGCGGACGAACACGCCGTAGTTGCCCTGGAAGCCGCGCAGGCGGCCGATCGACTTCGGCCGGTCGTTGTCCAGGTCGTAGACGAACGCGGTGCCGTGACCGTTTGACTCGCTCGCGCGGCGCACCACCTGCGGGCGCGGCAGGAACGGCTCGATCCGCTCGGCGACCGCGATCGGCCCGGCGCCAGGACCGCCACCGCCGTGGGGCTGCGTGAAGGACTTGTGGAGGTTGAAGTGGACGATGTCGAAGCCCATGTCCCCCGGGCGGCAGATCCCCATGATCGCGTTGAGGTTGGCGCCGTCGTAGTAGAGCGTCGCGCCGACGCCGTGGACGATCCGCTCGATCTCCTCGATCCCCGGCTCGAACAGACCGAGCGTCGAGGGGTTCGTGAGCATCAGGCAGGCGACGTCCTCGTCGGCCTTGGCGCGGAGGTCGTCGAGGTCGACGTTGCCGTGCTCGTCGGTCGTCGACCTTGACGAGCTCGTAGCCGGCCATCGTCACCGTCGCCGGATTCGTGCCGTGGGCGTTGTCCGGAGTCAGCACCTTCGTCCGGCGCTCGCCCCGATCCTCGTGATAGGCGCGCGTCAGCAGCACTCCTGCGAGCTCCCCGTGCGACCCGGCCGACGGCTGGAGCGACACGTGTGGCAGCCCGGCGATCTCCGACAGCGCGTGCTGGAGGCGCCACATCAGCTCGAGCGCGCCCTGGGCGTGGTCTGGGTGCTGGAGCGGATGAAGCTTCGCATGGCCCGGCAGCGCCGCGACGCGCTCGTGGAGCTTGGGGTTGTGCTTCATCGTGCACGACCCGAGCGGGTAGAAGCCGGTGTCAAGGTCGAAGTTGCGCTTCGACAGACGGTTGTAGTGGCGGACGATCTCGGGTTCGGCGACCTCCGGCAGCCGCGCCGGCTCGCTGCGCCGCACCGCGGCGGGCAGCAGCTCGTCGAGCGGGCGCTCCGGGACGTCGAGCTCTGGCGGGACGAACGCCCGGCGTCCGGGTTGCGAGCGCTCATAGATCGTCAGCTCGTCGTCGGCGGCGGCGACGAAGGACGCGGCGCTCACGCTTTCACCTCCTCGTAGGCCTCGAGATCGGCACCGAGCGCGCTCTCGAGCACCTCGGCGAGCCGGTCGATGTCCGCGCGCGTCCGCTGCTCGGTGATCGCGACGAGCAGCCCGTCGGCGAGCTCGGGGTAATCGCGCGCGAGCGGGTACCCGGGATTGACGCCGCGCTCGCGGCAGCGGGCCACCACCTTCTCCACCGGCACGTCGAGCCGGAGGGCGAACTCGCGCACGACCGGCTGGTCGTGAAGCAGGCCGACGCCGTGGATCTGGCTCAGGCGCTCCCGCGCGTACGCCGTCCGCTGCAGCATCAGCTCGGTCAGCTCGACGATCCCGCGGCGCCCGAGCCAGCTCAGATAGATGACGCCCGCGAGCGCGTTGAGCGCCTGCGCGGTGCAGATGTTCGACGTCGCCTTCTCCCGGCGGATGTGCTGCTCGCGCGTCTGGAGGGTGAGCACGAAGCCCCGCTTGCCCTCGACGTCGGTCGTCTCCCCGGCGATCCGGCCCGGGATCCGCCGCATCAGCGCCTCGGTCGTGGCAAAGAAGCCGAACGACGGACCGCCGAAGTCAAGCCGGTTGCCGAGCGTCTGTCCCTCGCCGACAGCGATGTCAACCCCGCACTCGGCGGGGGTCTTCAGCACCGAGAGCGGCAGCGGATCACACGAGCAGATGACGAGCGCGCCCGCGGCGTGGGCGGCGGCGGTGAGCGCCTGCAGGTCCTCGACCGCGCCGAGAAAGTTGGGTTGCTGGAGGATGACGGCGCTGACGCTGTCGTCGAGCTCGGGCAGCTCCGTGACGCCGCCGTGCAGCGCCGCCTCGACGACCTCCATCTGCCAGCCGTGAGAGAGCGTGCGCAGCGCCTCCCGCGCGTGGGGATGAACGCCCCGCGCGACGACGAATCGCGTCCGGCCCGGCCGGGCCGCCTTCGCGACGTAGCCGGCCGCGGCGACGGCGCTCGGCCCTTCGTAGACGGAGGCGTTCGACAGCGGCAGCCCGGTCAGCTCGGAGATCGCGGTCTGGTATTCGAACATCGCCTGTAGGCCGCCCTGCGAGATCTCAGGCTGATAGGGCGTGTATGGGGTAAGGAACTCCGAGCGCTCGATGATCGAGTCGATCAGCGCCGGGACGTAGTGGTCGTACATGCCGCCGCCGAGGAACGTCAGCTCGTCTGCGGTGGAAAGGTTGCGCGCGGCGAGCGCGTGCAACTCGGCGTAGACCTCCTGCTCGGAGCGCCCCCGGTCGAGTGCGAGCGGGCTGGTCAGGCGCAGCGCCTCCGGGATGTCGGCGAACAGTTCGTCGATCGAGCGGACGCCGATCGTCGCGAGCATCTCGCGCCGATCGGCCTCGGTAGCGGAGACGTAGCTCGTCACGAAAGCGTGCCCTCGTACGCCGCGGCGTCCATCAGCGAACCGGTCTCGCTCGCGTCGGCCAGGCGGATCTTCACGAGCCAGCCCTCGCCGTACGGGTCCGCGTTGACCGTCTCCGGCGTCTCGACGAGCGCGGTGTTCACCTCCAGGATCTCGCCGGACAGCGGCGCGATCACGTCGGAGACGGCCTTCACCGACTCGACCTCGGCGTACGGCTGGTCCTTGGACACGGTCGCGCCGACCTCAGGCGGGTCGTAGAACACGAGCTCGCCGAGCTGCTCCTGGGCGAACCAGGTGATCCCGAGCGTCGCCGTGTCGTCCTCAACGCGCGCCCAGTCGTGCTCGGGGTGGTAGAGCAGGTCATTCGGATAGCTGGCCTCGGCCATGGTCACGACCCCTTTCGGTACAGCGGCTTGCGCTCGATGGTGGCTGCGCGGGCACGGCCGCGCACGTCGATCTCGATGTCGGTGCCGGGATCGGCACGCTCGGCGGGAACATAGGCCATCCCGATCCCGCGCTCGAGGCACGGAGAATACGTCCCGCTCGTCACCGTGCCACCGCCGGCCACGGGGTTGCCCGCCCGCGCGATCCCCGGGCCGTCGATCACGAACGGCACGAGTTTCTCGGAGGAACCACCCGCGCGCACGCGCGCGATCGCCTCGGCGCCGATGAACCCCGTCCGCTCCTTGCAGCACCAGCCGAGCCCGGCGCCGATCGGGTCGCGGTCCTCGCTGAGATCGTTGCCGTACAGGTGAAAGCACACCTCGAGGCGCAGCGTGTCCCGGGCGCCGAGACCAGCCGGGGCCGCGCCACCGGCGAGCGAGTGCGTCCCACACCGCCGGCGCGTCCCGCGGGTCAAGCAGGAGCTCGACGCCGTCCTCACCCGTGTACCCGGTCCCGCAGACCATCATCGAGGCCCCGGCGACGGTCCGCTCGGCAATGTGCATGCGCGGCGGCAGGTGACCGTCCGCCAGCCGCTCGACGAGCGCCCGGGCGAGCGGTCCCTGGACGGCGATCATCGCGAACTTCTCGGCGCAATCGATGACGTCGACGTCGAACGCAGCGGCGTGCTCCTGGAGCCAGCGGAGGTCCTTCTCGTGGTTGGCCGCATTCGTGACGGTGAGGAACACGCACTCCGCGACCCGATAGGTGAACAGGTCATCGAGCACGCCCCCGTCATCGCGGCACAGGACGCTGTACTGGGCACCGCCCTCGGGCAGGCGGCGAAGGTCGTTGGAGAGCATGTGCTGGAGGAAGCGGACGGCGTCCGGGCCCCGCGTCTCGACCTCGCCCATGTGCGACACGTCGAACAGGCCGACCCCCCGGCGGACACCAAGATGCTCATCCTTGACGCCGGCGTACTGGACGGGCATCTCCCACCCGGCGAAGGGCACGAGCTTGGCCCCGGCCGCGACGTGGCGGTCGTACAGGGCGGTGCGCCGCAGAGCGGTCTCAGCGGAGGAACTTGACACGGGGCTCTGAGGCTACAACCCGGGAGAGCGGCCGGGGGCGGCCCGCGGCCGAGTCCCGGCGCGGTCGCGGCCGCTCGGCGGGGGCGCGATCTGGACGGTCGCGTGGTAGATCCCGGAGAGGACTTCGAGGAGCGGTGTCGGCTGCCCGTACTGGTCCCAGGTGCCCTTCTGGACCCACGGGGGATCCGGCCACGGGTCGCCGCCGCCCCAGCCGGGATGGGCGGCGAACGTCTGCATCGCGAACCACAGGGCGCCGGACAGCCATGGCTTGGACGCGAACACGCCGAGGTGGAAGGTTGCGTTGTCGGCCTGGAACTCGTAGGTCCCGCGCTCCTCGACGGGGCCGGAACGATTGCCCTCGAACCCGAACTCGGTGATCATCAGCGGCTTCGTCGGATAGCAGGCGCGCAGGCCGTCCAGCCATGGGCCGAGCACGTCGCGGTCATCGGTGCTGCCGCCGCCGGCGTCAAACCAGCCGATGTACTCGTTGACCCCGAGCATGTCGAGCGGTGCGTACGCCGACTGGCAGGCGACTCCGGGCCAATTGCTGAGCGCGATCGTTGCCGGCCGGGTCGGGTCGAGGCTGTGGATGACGCGCGCCGCCGCGGCGATATAGCCGGTCTCGCCGGAGGACGGCGGCGTCGCCAGTTCGTTGCCGATGCTCCAGGAGAGGATCGAGGGGTGATTCTCGTTCGTGAGGATGTCCGCGCGCAGGTAGGAGAGCGCGGTTTTGCGCCACGCCGACTGGCCGAGGTACGTGTCCGAGATCTGGTAGACCGGGACCTCGTTCCAGAGCAGGATTCCGTCCTTGTCCGCGAGTTCCTCGATCAGCGGGTTCAGCGGGTAGTGGGCGCGGATGATCGTCGCGCCGACGGCACGAGCCCAGGCGACGAGCCGCCGCAGGTGGGCGGGGTCGAGCGCCGCGCCGAGCCGGACGTCCTGCTCGTGGATGTTGACCCCGCGGAGGTTGAGCCGCCGGCCGTTGAGCGTCAGACGACCGTCCGCGGTGACCGCGATCTTCCGGATCCCGCTGTCGGTCGTATAGCCGGTGAGCTGCCGGCCGCGGACGTCGGAGAGCGTCACGATCGCGCGGTAGAGGTTGGGGTGATCCGGCGACCACAGCCGCGGCCGGGGCACGCGGATCTCGGCCCGCGCCGTCCACGCGCCGAGCGGCGGCAGCACGTGCGGGCCGATGAGGACCGACGTGTTCCCGTAGCGCGCGCGGACGCTGACCGTCTGCGGCGCGCCGGTGAGATTGCGCACGGTCGCCGTCTCGGTCACGGTCGCGGGGCAACTCGGGCACGGGAGGTGGGGCGTGACGAGCACGCTGCTCAGGTCGGCGCCCGGGACCGCGCGCAGGTACACCTCGCGGTTCGGCCCGCCGAAGTTCCACCAGCCCCCGCTCGGGCCGGGCGGAAGGTCGCCCGGGCCGCGGCGGTCATCGACGCGGATGATGAGCCGGTTGACCCCGGACCGGAGGTTCTTCAGGTTGAACTCGAACGGGATGAACGCGCCGACATGCGTCCCGATCTGACGTCCGTTCAGCCACACCGTCGCCCGGTAGTTGATCGATTCGAAGCGAACGATCCAGCGCTGGTTGCGCTTGGCGACGTACGTGGCGAAGGCCTTCGCCGGGAGCGTGAAATCCCGGCGGTACCAGCCGACCGAGCCGTTCATGCTCGCCGTCGAGAGGTCTCCCGCGTTGTAGGAGTTCGGGACCGTCACGGGGCTCCAGCCGTCGGTCGCGGCGACGTCGCGCCACAACCCTTGCGTGAGTCCGGTGTCGCCCGGATCGGCCTGGTAGAGCCACGCCCCGCCGAGCAGGTAGCGGCCCCAGTTGCCGTCGCTGTAGAGCGCGCCCTCGGTGGGTGGCGAGGCCGCGTACGCCGGCCCCTGCGCGAGGGCGGGTGCGGTACCGGTGGCCGCGGTTGCCGCGGTTGCTGCGAGCACGACGGCGAGCGCGAGGACGAGGCGAGGGCAGCGCACGCGGACGCTCACCGGCGGCTCCCGTGCGTGAGCGTCGTCTTCCTGTGCGTCGGCGTTGGCTTCTTTTTCTTCTTCTTTGGCTTTGGCTTGGGCTTGACCCGAATCGTCCGGGTGACCGTCGTGCGGTTGCCCGCCCGGTCGGTGACGACGACGCGGATCGTGTAGCGCCCGGGCTGCGTGTAGGCGTGGTACTTGCCCTTCGTGATGTGGAACCGGGCGCCGTCACCCCAGTCGATGAACACGTCAGCGATCCCCGAGGCGGCGCTCGGCGGCTCCGGCGGCGGGGCGTCGGTGGCGTTCACCGCGGCGTGCAGTTCGGACCCGATGCGGCGCAGCCCGGACAGCGAGACCCGGACGGCCGGCGGGACGACGTCGACCCACACGGTTGCGGTTGAGCTTGACCGCACCGCGCCAGCCGGGTTTGTCGCCGTGATCTTCCACGCGTGGGGACCGTCGGCCAGCGGCAGCGGCGGGCGCACCGAGAGCCCAGTGGCCGCCGCCAGCGGCATTCCGTCGTTGTAGAGGGTGTACCTGATCGGCCCCCACCGGGCGCGGGCCGGCGACCAGTTGAAGAGCGGTTGCCGCGTCCGGGCGTAACGGAACGTCGAGCTCGGCGCGGGCGAGCCCGGGGCCATGTACATCTGCGCCGCCATGATCCGCGTGTCCGGCCCGGTGCCCTGGACCCAGGCGACCGCAGCGTCGCCGGCGACATCACCCGCGGCGACGAGGCCGGCAGCGGCATCGGCCGGGCCGAGGTCCGGCGTCGAGAGGACGGTCTCGGTCCCGAGGCCGGCGCCGCCGTCGGCGTAACGCACGCGGATCTCCGGCGAGCCGAGGGGACCCGGGTCCTGCTGCCAGGCGATGAAGTCCGAGAACAGTCCGGCGATCGCCGGCACGGCGATCGGCTCACTGGCCTGGCTCAGACTGTCGACCCGGGCGACGGGGCCGGGCTGTTCGTTACCGCCGAGCGAGGTCGTCCACACCTGATTGTCGTCTCGGACGGACGTCACGAACCCGCGGCCGTACTCAGTCGCGACGGCGGCGGGCGCTGTCGCATTCGCCGTGCCGGGCGTCCGCAGCCCGTCGATGAACACGGCCTGCTCGAAGACCGAGCCGTGCAGGCGGCGCATGAGGACCCGCGACTGCTGCTGGCTGCCGGAGGCAAAACGCTCGGTGAAGGCGACCGCGACGTAGGAGGAGTCGCCGCCGGTGGCGACGGTTGGCAGCTCGGCGCTCACCGCATTCCACGCGTTCACGGAGGGCACATCAGCCTGCTCGACCACGGTGCTCTCGTTCGCGCCCCGGACGCGCCGCGTGTAGATGTGCCCGGCCTCGCCCCAGGCGACGATCCCGACGCCGTCGCCCGCCGTCGCGACCTGCGAGCGGCCGGTCCCGGTGCCCGCGTCGTCAGCCGGGTCGGAGTCGAGCGCGCCCGCCTGGACTCCCCAGGTGCCGTTGGCGTAGTACGCGACGCGGACGTCGTGGCCGCCACCGCCGGGCGCCGTGAACGACAGGTAGGCCTTGCCGTAGTTGCTCATCGCGATTGACGGGTCCGTCACGCCCCCGCCGGCGAGCGGGGTCGGAGTCGCCGCCGGGGAGCTGGCGCCGGGGCGGTCGGCAACATACAGCGTGCCGCCGTTGACGAACGCGATCAGCACGGTGCCGCCATTGCCGGCCGCGACGACCGGCTGCGAGGAAGCCCCGGGGAGCCCGGTGTCGACCTGCTCGGGCGGCTGGAAGACGCCGCCGAGGACGCGTGAGGCGAACACGTGCGTCACCCCGTCGATGGCTTTCACGTAGACGAGGGCCCCGGTGCCGTCACGGGCGAGCGAGAAGCTCGTCAGCGCGGAGATGTCGGCGCTCGGCCCGTCGATCGTCGTCGCCGGAGCCGCCTGGGGCGTCTGGGCGACGGCCGGCGGGGCCGCGGCGAGCCCTGCGGCGCCTGCGGCTGCGGCCGCGGCCGCGGCGATCCCCGTGATCGTCGCGGTTCGCCTACGGGCGGCAGCACGCCACACCGCCGAAGCCCTACGCATCGGACGCACCCGTCTGACGCCCCGGCGTGGACGCGCGGCGCGGAGACCCGTCTTCGCAGTGTCGGCCTGTGGGTGGACGGACTACAAACAGATTAGGCCCGGCGAGGTTGCGGCGGTGCAACAGGTCGTGCGTCCGCGCACGGCGGGCGGCTCAGCGGTCGCGCAGGAATGACGGGATGTCGATCTCGTCGTCGCGGATCTCGAGCGATGAGCGCTGCGAGTCGTCCATCGTGACGTCGCGACGGCGGCCCGGCGGGGTGCTGCTCGGGCTCGTCCGCGCACGCTCGCGCGCTCCGCCGGTGCCGCGGTCAAAGCCCGTGGCAATGACCGTGACCCTCACGTCCTCGCCCAGCGAGTCGTCGATGACGGCGCCGAAGATGATGTTCGAGTTCGCGTCCGCCGCGCTCTGCACGATCTCGGCGGCCTCGTTGACCTCGAACAGCCCGAGATTGTGCCCGCCGGTGATGTTGAGCAGGATCCCGGTCGCACCCTCGACGGACTCCTCGAGCAATGGCGAGGAGATCGCGATCTTGGCGGCCTCCGAGGCGCGGTTCTCGCCGCCGGCGTTCCCGATTCCCATCAGCGCGCTGCCGGCGTCGTGCATGATCGTGCGCACGTCGGCGAAATCGAGGTTGATGAGGCCGGGGATCGTGATCAGGTCGGTGATGCCCTGGACGCCCTGGCGGAGGATGTTGTCCGCCTCCCGGAACGCGTCGAGGATCGTCGTGCGCCGCTCGACGATCGCGAGCAGCTTCTCGTTCGGGATGACGATCAGCGTGTCGACGTGCTCACGCAGCTTCTGGATGCCCTCCTGAGCCTGGCGGGCGCGCTGGGTCCCCTCGAACGAGAACGGGCGCGTCACGACGCCAACGGTGAGCGCGCCGATCTCGTTCTTGGAGATCTCCGCGATGACCGGGGCGGCGCCGGTTCCGGTGCCGCCGCCCTCGCCCGCGGTGACGAACACCATGTCGGCGCCCTTGAGCGCCTCCTTGATCTCGTCGCGCGACTCGGCCGCCGCGCCATGGCCGACGTCGGGGTTCGCGCCGGCGCCGAGGCCCTTCGTGAGCTCGTGGCCGATATTCAGCTTGATGTCGGCGTCACACATGGCGAGCGCCTGCGCGTCGGTGTTGCACGCGATGAACTCGACGCCGCGGAGACCCGCGTCAACCATGCGGTTGACCGCGTTCGTTCCGCCGCCGCCGACACCGACGACTTTGATGACTGCCAGGTAACTGCCGCTTTCCATTTCCTTTTCCGTCCGACCCTCGAGGTAGCGTTGAGTGTTTTCCCAGTCGCAGGCCGTTAGCGGGAGTTTTGCACGTTACGGCCTGATGATGCGGGAAGTCAACGCAGAGCGTGACCTCGCAACGATCGTTGCAGATCGCCCAACTCTCGATCGTAGCGCGAGACTTCCGATTTTAGTGCCCTAAACCTAAGGTTGAGCCTTAGCCTCCGGGCGTGGAGCTTGAGGAGCCCCCGGATCCACTCGCGGAGCCGCCGCTCGCGCCCTGCCCGCACCGCCGCTCGAACCCCCACCGCCGCTCGAGCCCGACCGCCGCTCGAGCCCGCACCGCCGCTCGGTCCCGCACCCGCGGCGGGCCGCTCCGGGTCGGTGACGTCGATGTACACGGCGCCGGCCGATCCCGGGTCGGCGAGCACGGCGGTCGCCGCCTGCCACTTCGCGCTGAGCTGGGTCGCGTCGCCGAAGTACGAGGCTCGGGCCGTTGCGGACCTGGACGACGAGGCCATGACCGCTCACCGTCGTCACCTGGCTGATGTGCTCGAGCAGCCGGGACGGCGCGGCCGCGAGAATCGCGACCGCGCCGCCGGCCGTCGGGTCGGTCACGCGCGAGCCGCCCGGCGGGATCCTCAGCGGGATCGACGGCAGCCCGGTGGCCGAGACCGTCGGCAGCAGCGTGCCGTCCCCCGCGACCGCGATCGTGCGGCCATCGACGACGACGGCGCCGACCGGGTTCTGCTCGATCACGTGGATCGCTCAGCCCATGCGGGAAGTGAGTGGAGACCTCGAGGCGCTTGACGATCGGGTACGGCGAGACGGCCATGCGCAGCTGGTCGGTGCGGACGTCAAGCGTCGTCATCGTCCGCGCCGAGGCGCGGAGGGCATGGCGGATCTGCGCCGCGTTGGCGCCGGTCACGCCGGTGATCTGGACCCTCTTGACGGCGACGAGCGAGGAGTCCCGCAGCCACAGCCAGCCGCCTCCGAGCGCGAGCACGAGCAGGACGAGCGCGAGCACGACCTTCGGTCCCGGGATGAGCCGCGCGAGCCCGCGCCGGGGCGGGTGGCCGGCCGCCGGGTCGGCGCCGCGTCTTCGGCACCGCGTGCCGGCGCGCGCGGGCGCCGGAACCGCTCGAGCAGGCCCTCGGCGATCACTCGCTGCGCCATTCGTCCGGGATGCCGACGGGACCGAGCTGCTGCACCTCGGGCTCGAGCGCGATCCCGAAGCGCTCCTTGACCCGCCGGCGACCCTCGGCCATCACCGCGATCACGTCGGCGGTGGTCGCCTCGCCGAAGTTCTCGACGAAGTTGGCGTGCTTCTCGGAGAAGCCCGGCGCCGCCGATCCGCAGCCCCCGGCAGCCGGCGGCCTCGAGCAGCTGGCCGGCGGTCCGGGCCTCGGCCCGAGGGTCGGCCGGGTTCTTGAACGTCGAGCCGAACGTCTTGATCCCGGACGGCTGGGCCGCCTTGCGCCACGCGCGCATCTCGGCGAGCGTCGCCTTGACCTCGGCGACCGGCGCCCGCGTGAGCGTTGAAGCTCGCCCGGGCGACGATCTCGCCGGGCTCAGGTTGGAGCGGCGGTAGGCGAACCCGAGATCGTCCGGACCGCGCCGGGTCGTGCCGGCGACGGTGACGACGTCGACCCACTCAAGCACGCTGCCGAGATCGCCGTCGTACGCGTTCGCGTTCATCCGCACGGCGCCGCCGACCGTGCCCGGGATGTTGACGCCGAACTCGATTCCGGTCAGGCCGGCCTGGGCCGCACGCGCCGAGACGGCGGGCAGCCGTGCCCCTCCTCCGCACTCCATGCGCGTGCCGTCCAGTTCGATCTTCGCCAGCTCCTTATCCAGTTTCACGACGAGGCCGCGGACACCCTCGTCCGCCACAAGCAGGTTCGACCCCGATCCGACGACCCCTACATCGATCTCCTCGGCGCCGGCCCACGCGAGCAGTTGCTCGAGCTCGCTCAGCGACCCGGCGCGCGCGAAGAACTCCGCCGATCCGCCCGTGCGGATCGTCGTGAAGCGGGCGAGCGGATGGTCGCGCTGGACGCCTGTCGGCAGGGTGGCCATGCCCGCAGAGTAGATGCCGTCCCGGCGCCGCGACCGGGCTCACGCTACTGGCTGACGAGCTCGCGTCCGAGGCCGTCGACGTTGCCGGCGCCCATGACGAGGCACAGGTCGCCGGCCCGCAACGCGCGGCGCAGGTAGGTGCGGGCGTCGTCGAAGCTCGGCATCCACGCAACCGGGCGCCCGTCGCCGGCATCCGCCGCCGCGGCCGCGATCAGGCGGCCGTCGACGCCGGGAAAATCCTCGGCCCGCTCCCGCGCGGGGTACACGTCGAGCGCGACGGCGAGGTCGGCCGCGGCGAGCGCCTGGCCGAACTCCCGCGCGAGCGCCTCGGTCCGCGAGTACAGGTGCGGCTGGAAGACGCCGACGACGCGCTTCGGTCGCAGCGTCCGCGCCGCCGCGATGGCCGCCGCGACCTCGGTCGGATGATGGGCGTAGTCGTCGTACACGGGGACGTCGTTCGGCGTCGTGCCGAGCAGCTCAAAGCGCCGGCGGGCGCCGCGGAACGTGTGATCGACCGGGCCGCCTCGTCGGGGTCGGCGCCGGCGAGGCGCGCAGCGGTGAGCGCGCCGGCCGCGTTGACCGCGTTGTGCTCGCCGGGGACCGAGAGGGTGACGGCGTGCCCGTCCCAGCGGAAGCGGGCACCGTCAGGCTCGAGGATCGGGTCCGGGGCGTCATACGGCATCGTGTTCGGCGGGCACAGCGCGAGCAGGCGCGGGCGGTTCCAGACGACGGGATGGGCCGCCTTGGCCATGAAGCGGGTGAACGTGGCCTCCAGGTCGAGCCGTGAGGCGTACGTCGAGTGGTGGTCGAGCTCGGCGTTCGTGAGCACCGCGATCTCCGGGGAGAACTTCAGCAGCGAGCGGTCGGACTCATCAGCCTCGATGACGATCCATTCGCCGCTCCCCCAGCCGGCGTTGGAGTCGGTGTCCCGCAGCTCGCCGCCGACGACGTACGCCGGATCGAGGCCGCAGGCGCGGAGCACGTGGACGACCATCCCGGAGGTCGTCGTCTTCCCGTGGGTCCCGGTGATCGCGATGCAGCGCTTCAGGGCGGCGATCTGGGCGAGTAGGTCGGCGCGGTGGAGCTCGTTGCCGCCCGCCGCCTGCCGCTCCGGGTTCTCAGGGCCGACCGCGGTCGAGTACACGACCTCGGCGTCGTCCGGGACGTTCTCCTTGGCGTGCCCGATCGTGGGCGCGATGCCGTGCTCGCGGAGCCGCTCGGTGTACGAGGATTCGCCGCGGTCAGATCCGCTCACCTGGGCGCCGAGCGCCTGGGCAACGAGCGCCAGACCGCTCATGCCCGCTCCGCCGATCCCGACGAAGTGCAGCCGCCGGCCTGACCAGTCGTCGTCCTCGGGCATCGGGCCGGACTCTAGTCTCCGACTCGGGAGACGAGGCCGCTAGGCCCGTTCGAGCACGACGACCGGGATCTCGCGGTCGGTCTTCTGCTGGTAGTCGTTGTACTGCGGCCAGCGCTCCGCCATCAGCTCCCACAGCTCGGGACGCTCGTCGGCGGTCGCGGTCCGCGCCTTGGCGGCAAAGCGGTGCGCCTTGACCTGGACGGTCACCTCGGGGTGCTCGCCCAGGTTGAGATACCACCCGGGATGCGCGGGCGCCCCGCCCTTGGAGGCGACGACGAGGTAGTCATCGCCGTGCTGGCCGTAGATCAGGGGCGTGCTGCGCTCCTCGCCCGAGCGGCGGCCGGTCGTCGTCAGGATCAGCGTCGTCGTGCCCTGCCAGTCGTGGCCTTCTTCGCCGTCGGTCTCGATATAGCGCTTGACGTGCTCTTGTCCGAACAACATTCCGGTTAATCTTCCTTCTCACGTGGGGCGACGTACACGATCTCCAGGCTAGTACGTGCCGTTCTTGCTACCCAGACAGCCAAAGGCTCGGGGAGGGCCAGGCCCGGGTGATCGCGTTGGCGGTTGCCCTCGTCTCTGTGCTCGCGGTCGCCGGCGTGGCGCTGGCGAGTGGTCGATCGGGGCGCGGCGCCGTCCCGTCCGCCCGGGGGGCCGCGGCGTGCGCATCGGGGCACGGCTCGCAACGGAACCCGGCGAACCCGCTTGATCTGCCACAGGCGCCCGGGGCCGATCCGCTCACCGGCGCCCACTTCTTCGTCGACGGGCCCGCTCACGGCGAGGCGGCCGGCGCGATCGCCCAGCTGCTTGGCGCCGATCCGCATGCCTAGCCCGACAGCTACTCCTGGGCGCGCTTTACCGCCTCGCTGGGTCAGGGCGCGTTCGCGCGCCGGCTCGCCGCCAGCCGGTCGCTCCGCTACAAGGTCCACCAGCTCGAGAAGATCGCCGAGCAGCCGGAGGTCCAGCGGTTCAGCATCTACTCGATGGGCGGCGGCCCGGGCAAGCTCTACGCCCAGGCGTCCAAGATCTTCTGCCACAACCTCCGCGCCGACCCGGGTTCGATCCCGATCGTCAACACGTACTTCCTGCACCCGGTCCTCCACGGCTGCCCGTCGCCTGGCGACTGTCCGCCGCCGGGCCCGCGTTCCGCCGCCGAGTCAACGAGGTGGTCGCCGCGACGGGCAACCTCCCGGCTGTGTACCTGCTCGAGCTTGACGCGTACGGCTCCTCGAGCTGCATGGTCCGCCGCGGCGACCTCGGCCAGTACGAGGCGCTCCTCCGGTACGAGGTCGACCGTTTCGCAACGCTCCCCCACGCCGTCGTCTACCTCGAGGCCGGTTACTCGGATGCGAACAGCGCCGCCTACGCCGCTCGGGCGCTCAACCACTCCGACATCCGGCGGATCCGTGGCTTCTACACGAACGACACCCACCTCAACTGGACGATCAACGAGGTCCGCTGGGCGAACAAGATCTCCCGCTCGACCCACGGCGCTCACTACATCGTCAACACCGCCCAGAACGGCAACGGGCCGCTGTTGAACCGCGACCCCGTCCACAACGGCATCGAGAATCTCTGCAACCCGCCGCGACGCGCACTCGGCATCCGGGGCACGACGCATACCGGCTTCCGCTACGCGGACGCGTTCATGTGGACGATCGTTCCCGGGAACAGCAGTGGCTGTGGCGGCGGACCGCCGGCGGGCGTGTTCTGGCCCGCGCGGGCGATCGGTCTCGCGTCACGGGCCAACGGCCGGCTCGGGCCGAGGTACGCGAGCCACCGGTACTGAGTTTACTCTGCCTCCCTGCCTGCTATCATGCTAGCTAATGGAGCAGTTCTCGGTGCGGTTGAGTGACGAGCGCGGCCAGGCGGTACGACGCCTTGCGGTGGCTCGAGGCGCCAGCATCAACCAAACCTTTGAGGATCTCGTTGGCGCCGCAACCGACCCAGCGCTCGCCGAGGATGACCGTCAGGCGCTTCGCGAGCGGCTCGCGCGGGCCGGGCTGGTCTTCGACGTCAGCGCCCTCCCCGACGTTGGCGCGCCGACCGATGCCGAATTGGCCCGAGCCCGCACGGCGGCCGGACGGGGAACACCGCTGGCGGATCTGGTCAGCGAGGGCCGACGCTGAGCGCTTTGTGGGACGCCTCGGCGTTGGTCAAGCTCTACGCGGACGAGGACGGCGCGCGGGAGGTCCGGATGTGGCAGGGCCCCATTGTCATGAGCGCGCTGTCGATGACGGAGGTGTTGGCCGCGATGTGGGGCAAGGCCCTGCGTGGGGAGCTCTCGGAGCCTCACGCGTCGGTGCTTGACCGCGCGTTCGTCGCCGACGTGCGACGGCGGCGCTTTGAGGTGCTGCCGGTCGCGCGCGATGTCATCACGTGCTCCATCGACTGCGTGCGCCGGCACCGGTTGCGCGGCGCCGACGCCGTGCAGCTGGCGAGCGCGCTGCTGGCCCGTGAGGCGGACCCTGCCGTGCGCACCATGGCGGTGTTCGACGAGCGGCTCCGGAACGCGGCCAGCGCTGAAGGGTTCACGCTGCTCCCCGCGGCGTGACGAATCCGAAAAGTTCCTCACCGAAGCGCGGCGCCCGATCAGGCATCAGCCCGGTGGCTGACCCCCGCCGCGGCGAGAACCTCCCGGGCGATCGTCTGGGCCGCGTCCGGGCGGGCGAGCGCGGCCGAGGCGCGGGCCATCGCGGCGAGCCGCGTCGGGTCGGCGAGGAGCCGACCGACCTCGAGGCCGAGCCGCGCCGGGCTGAGCTCGCGGTCCGGGATGACGATCGCCGCGCCGGCCTGCTCCATGTACCGCGCGTTCGTCGTCTGGTGGTCGGCCGTCGCGTGCGGGTACGGGATGAGGACGGCCGGGCGGCCGTGGGCGGCGATCTCGAACACCGAGCCGCCGGAACGGGCGACGACGAGGTCGCTCGCGAGCGAGCGCCTCGCCGAAGTTGCCGATGTACCCGCGCAGGTCGTAGTGCGGGCCCGGCGAGCGGAGATCGGGGAGGTCCCGCTCGCCGGCGGCGTGGAGCACGTGGAAGCGGGCTCCGGCGAACGCCTCGATCGCGGCGTGGTTGATCGAGCGCGCCCCGAGGCTCCCACCGAAGATGAGCACGCACGTCTCCCCGGGCGAGATGTCGAAGCGCTCGCGCGCGGCGCGCGGTCGGTCGCGGGCGGCGGCACCGGGCGGCCGGTGACGAGGTAGTGCGGCGCGTCGCGGCCCGCGAGCGGGAACGCGAGGCAGACCCGGTGCGCCATCGGCGCCAGCATCCGGTTGGCGAGCCCGAGGTGGCTGTCGGCCTCCATCAGCACGAGCGGCACGCGGCGGGTCAGCCGCCGCGAGCCCGACCGGCCCGGACACGTACCCGCCGGCGCCGAGCACGGCATCCGGCCCGAGTCTCCTTGATCAGCCGGCGGGTGCGTGCCGGAGCGCGTTGGCGTCGATCGCGGCGGCCTTGGCCGCCTTCGCCGGGGCCTTGCGCGGGCAGGGAGACGACGGTCAGCCCGTGCAGCGCGTAGCCGGCCGCGGGCACGAGCTCCCGCTCGGCCCGCTCGCCACCGATGAACTCGACGTCGCGCGCCCTCAGCTCGCAGCGCGTCCGCGACCGCCAGCGCCGGCACGACGTGCCCCGCGGTCCCGCCGGCGCCGATCACGATCCGCGGCGGCGTCACGGCGGGCCGGCCTCCGAGCCGAGGAGTCGTCCACGACCCGCAGCCGTCGCGCACCGGGCCGCGAGATGTTGAGCAGCAGACCGACCGCGACAAGCATCACGCACAGGTTCGTCGGCGCATACGAGATGAACGGCAGCGGCACGCCGGTGAGCGGCGCAAGCCCGAGCACGACGAAGATGTTGAGAGTCCCCTGGCACAGAATGAGTGACGTGAGGCCCGTCGCCAGCAGCTTGGCATACCGGTCCGCGGCGCGGCGCGCGGTCCGCAGCCCCGCGTAGGCGATCATCCCGTAGAGGAAGATCACGCCGAAGATTCCGAGCACGCCGAGCTCCTCGCCGATCACGGCGAGGATGAAGTCGGTCTGGGCCTCCGGCAGGTAGAAGATCTTCTGCACCGAGCTGCCCGAGCCCGACGCCGAGCAGCCCGCCGGAGCCGAGCGCGATCTGGCCTTGCACGGCCTGGTAGCCGGCGCCCTGGCCGGCCGACCACGGGTGCAGGAACGAGAGCAGCCGCGCCTGCTGGTAGGGCTGGGCGAGCACGAGCAGGACGACGAGCCCGCCCGGCGATCAGCGCCGAGCGTCCCCGAGGTAGCGCATCGGCATCCCGGCGGCGATCAGCAGCGAGGTGATCGAGAACGCGACGACGAGCGTCGTCCCGAGGTCCGGCTCGATCACGATCAGCAGGCACGCCGGCCCCATCACGACGACGATCGGCGCGATGGCCTGCTTGAAGCTCCGCATCCGCCTGCGGGTGCTCGGCGAGGTACCGCGCGACGTACAGGATGAGCGCGAGCTTCATCACCTCGGAGGGCTGGAACTGGAGCGGGCCCGGCGGCGAACCAGCGCTTCGCCCCGTTGACCCGGACCCCGAAGCCCGGCGCGAGCACGAGCAGCAGCAGCACGAAGGAGCCGGCGAGCATCAGCGTCGACGAGCCGGCGGTCGAGGAGCGCGAGCGCCGCGCCGTTCTCGATCACGTGCATTGTCACCAGCCCGCGCCGCCGAACACGAGGTAGCGAACGAACTCGCCCGGCCCGGTGCCGCTCTTGCCGCCGAGGACGCCGACCGGCGCGGACGCGCTGTAGACCATGACCGCGCCGAACGCGAGCAGGCACAGCGCCGCCGTCATCAGGATCCGATGCTCGATCGGCGGCGGAACGCGCTTGGCGTCGCTTGGGGTGCGGCGGGCTTGCGCGGCCCGCGCTGGGCGCGCGCTTGGCCGCCGCTGCCGCCGCGGTGGCCATCAAGCCACCCACCACGAGCTGACGGAAGTGCTCGCCGCGCGCTTCGAAGTTGGCGTACTGGTCGAAGCTCGCGCAGGCCGGGCTGAGCAGCACGACCTCGCCGGGGTGGGCGTCGGCGCGGGCATCGGTGACCGCGGTCTCGAGGTCGCCGTCGTCATAGAGCGGGACGCCGGTGGCTCGCCAGCGCCTGGGCGAGGTCGGGCGTCGCCTGACCGATGAGGTGGACCGCGACGCAGCGCTCGGACGACGAGCCGCGCGAGCGGCGCGAAGTCCTGGTTCTTGCCCGTGCCGCCCGGCGATCAGGTGCACGCCGCCGGCGTACGAGCGCAGCGCGACGATCGTGCTCGCGACGTTGGTCGCCTTCGAGTCGTTGACGTACGCGACGCCGTTCTGCGTGGCGATCAGCTCGAGCCGGTGCGCGACGCCGTGAAAGGTCGTGAGCCCGGTCGCGACCGCGTCGGGCGCGATCCCCCGCGCGAGGCAGACCGCGGCGGTCGCCATCGCGTTCTGGAGGTTGTGCGCGCCGGGGAGTGCGATCTCATCGGTGCGGATGAACGGCTCGCTCGTCCCACCACAGGTGGCCCGGCGCGGGCTTTGGAGCTCGGCCCGTGCCGTGTCTGCCGAACAGCACGCGGCGGGCGCAGCCGCCGAGGTCGTCGACGCGTCAAGGTCGTCCGGCGCGACGGCGATGTCGTCGTTGCCCTGGTTGACGAAGACCTTGAGCTTCGCGCGCGACGTACGCGTCGAAACGTGCCGTGGCGGTCGAGGTGGTCCGGCTCGAGGTTGAGCAGGATCGCCGCCTCGGGACTGAAGCGCCTCGGTGTCCTCGAGCTGGAACGACGAGGCCTCACAGACGATCGTCGCGGCTTGCGGTCAGCGTGGTCGATCAGGCTCGATGACCGCCGTGCCGACGTTGCCGGCGACGCTGACCGGGAAGCGCCCGCCTCCCGGTGGACGTGGCCGATCCACTCGGTCGTCGTCGTCTTGCCGTTCGTCCCCGTCACCGCGACGAACTCATTCGGGAAGCAGCCGCCAGGCGATCTCAAGCTCGCCGAGGACGGGGAGCCCACGGGCTCGTGCCGCCTCGACCACGGGGGCGTTCTGGGGTACGCCGGGACTCTTGATGAGCGTCCCGGCGCGGGCGGCAAGTACGTCGCCTGACGCATCCAGATGAACTTCGACGCCGGCCTCGCGAAGCCTTCCCGCCGCGGCGGCGAGTTGCGGCTGCTCCGGCGCGCCCGCATCGCAGCCGATCACCTCCTCCCCGCGGGCGCGCAACGCGAGCGCGACCGACACGCCCGAGCGTGCCAGTCCGACGACGAGATAGGGGCCGGGTGGGAGCGGTGGCCGCGGCTTCCGGCTCACGGCTGAGCGCGGCGGGATGTGGCGAGCGTCAGCCACGGATGCTCAGCTGGTACACCGTGAAGCCGATCGCGCCGCAGGCGGCGGCGACGATCCAGAAGCGCAGGATGATCTTCGTCTCCGACCACGCCTGGAGCTCGAAGTGGTGATGGATCGGAGCCATCAGGAACACGCGCTTGCGGAACATCTGAAACGAGAACACCTGGATCAGCACCGACAGCGCCTCGATCACGAAGATCCCGCCGATGAGCACGAGCAGCACCTCGGTCTTCGTCATCACCGCGAGCCCGGCGATCGCGCCGCCTAACCCGAGCGACCCGGTGTCCCCCATGAAGATGCTCGCCGGGAAGCTGTTGAACCAGAGGAAGCCGATGCAGGCCGCGCCGAGGCAGGCGGCGAGCATCGTCAGGTCCCGCTGATCGCGACCGGTGATGAACGTGATCCCGATGTACGCGAGCAGCACGATCGCGACGCAGCCCGCCGCGAGGCCGTCGAGCCCGTCGGTGAGGTTGACCGCGCTCGTCGTGCCGGCGACGACGAGGTAGATGAAGACGGGATACAGCGGCCCGAGGTCGACTGTCACGTCGACGAAGCGCAGACGGATCGTCGGGCGCGATGTGCGGCCTTCTGCGTCGCGACCCACCACAGCCCGAGCGAGATCGCGATCGTGACGACGAGCTTCGTCCGCGCGCGGAGCCCGAGCGAGCGCTTCTTGACGATCTTCGTGTAGTCGTCGGCGAACCCGAGCAGCGCGCACGCGACCGCGGCGGCGAAGACGCCCATCGACGTCCAGTCCCGGTCGGACAGGATCAGGAACGGCACGGCGAACGCGACGAAGATGATGATCCCGCCGATCGTCGGCGTCCCCGCCTTCGCCTGATGGCCGGAGGGCCCTCCTCCCGGATGTTCTGGCCGAACTGGTTGCGGCGCAGGAACGCGATGAACTTCGGGCCGAGGAACAGGCACATGAGCAGCGACGCGGTGCCCGCGATCAGGATGCGGCCGGAGATCGAGCCCATCAGGCGAGCGCCTCGGCGGTCTGGAGCGCGCCGCAGACGAGCTCGAGCCCGACCCCGCGGGAGGCCTTGACGAGGACGGTGTCCCCGGGCTGGAGCAGCTGCTGAGCGAGCGCGGCGGCCTCCGGGCGCGTTCGCCGTCTCGTGGGCCTCGCCGGCGGTGAACGTCGTCCGTCATCGCCTTCGCCAGCGGTCCGACCGTGATCAGGACGTCGACGCCGACGTCGCTGGCGTACGCGCCGATCTCCTCGTGGAACCGCCGCTCGTCCGGGCCGAGCTCGAGCATGTCGCCGAGCACCGCGACGCGGCGGGCCCGGCCGGGGCGTGCGGCCGCGGTCGCGGCGAGATCGTCGAGGGCGGCGCGCATCGACATCGGGTTGGCGTTGTAGCAGTCATCGATCAGCAGGACGTCGTGCGGGAGCTGACTCCGCTGACCGCGGCCGGCGCAGAGGACGAGGTCGACGTGCCCGCTCGGGGTGACGCCGATCGCCTGCGCGGCCGCGACGGCGGCGAGGAGGTTCGTGCGCAGATGGGCCTGCGTGAACGGGACCTCGAGCTCGATCGTCTCGCCTTGCGCGTCGATCGTGAGCCGTGGTCGTCGGTCGCTGCCGTGAGCTGGACGTCGCCGCCCGGGCCGAAGGTGACGGTGCGGAGGTCGTTTCTGATGTGCGGCTCGAGCAGCGGCTCGTCGGCCGGGATGATCGCCGTGCCGGTCTGCTGGGAGCGCGGCGATCAGCTCGGCCTTCGTCGCGGCGATCGCCTCGACCGAGCCGAGCAGCTCGAGGTGGACCGGGCCGAGGCTGACGATGATGCCGACGTCCGGCTCGGCGATCTCGGCGAGCTCGGCGATCTGGCCCCGTCCGCGCATCGCCATCTCGAGGACGAGGACCTCGGTGCCGCTTGGGCGCGCTGAGGATCTCCAGCGGGAGCCCGATCTCGGTGTTGAAGTTCGCGCGACTCGCCACGGTGCGCCGGTGGGGCGTCAGGATCGCGCTGAGGAGGTCCTTCGTCGAGGTCTTGCCCGGTGGAGCCGGTGACGCCGATGACGTGCGGGTCCAGGTGGCGGCGCCAGTGCTGTGGCGAGGGTTTGCAGGCTCTTCAGCGGGTCGGGGGTCGCGAGCACGGGCTTCGTCGGCGCTCGGGCGTGGGCGCTCGCGGCGTGTTCCTCGGTCGTGAGGACGCCCCAGGCGCCGCTCTCGAGCGCCTGCGGGGCGAAATCGTCCTCCGTCGTCGTTGGCCCCTTTCAGGCCGACGAACAGCACGCCGGGATCCGGCTGCGCGCGAGTCGATGACGACAGTCTCAGGGCCCTGGTGCGGCGCCGGCGAGGAGATCAGCCGCGCGCCTGCCGCCCGAGCTATGTCTTCCGGGCTCCACTCCTGCATCGGCCCCGGAGAGTACCCATCGGCCCGGCGATCAGATCGGTTGCGGCGATTCGTCGCGCTGTCCGGCGCGGGCGAGTTCGGTCCGGTCAGACGTGTGACCGCGTTGACCGGGGTTGGGACGAGCAGGGCCGTCGCCGCGATCGCCCCGCCGCCCGCCGTGGCCGCCGTGGCTGCCGCCCGATTGAGCGGACGTGACAGACGGTACATCGGCTCCCGCGTGTACGGACAGCGGCCGACCCGCTCGATGAGGCCGAGGATCGTCGCGTGCTCGCCAGGCGGGAACGAGTGCTCCTCAGGCGAGGAACAGCTCCCAGGCGACGAGCCCGATGCTGGCCAAGCCGAACTGCTCGATCGCCTCGAGAACATCGTCAAACCAGGGCGGCCGAGAGGGCGACCCCGGTACAGGTGGCATCGCATCGCCCATCGGTACCTAAGAGACTTCACACCGCTTATACATCCTCAAACCGGCCGTGAAAGGATCCTGACCGAGCCATACGTCAGAAACCTGACTGACGGCTGCCGAAGGCAACGGTTCAGAGGACGTTCAGGCCTCGATTGCAGCGCTTTTCAGCGCGTCTCGGGCGACCGTCACGTCATCGAACGGGATCTTCCGGCCGTCTTCGAATTCCTGGCCCTGCTCGTGGCCCTTGCCGGCGATCACGACGACGTCACCGGGCTGGGCGGTGCTGATCGCGCGTTCGATCGCTGCTTTTCGGTCGGCGTCGTGAGGTGTGCCCGGCTTCGATCCTCTGAGGATCTCCTCGATGATCTTCTCCGGGTCCTCCGAGCGCGGGTTGTCGGAGGTGACGATCGCTTCGTCCGCCAGGCGGGATGCGATCTCCCCCATCAGCGGCCGCTTCGTCCGGTCGCGATCTCCGCCCGCGCCGAACACGACGATGACCCGCTTGTCCGTCAGGCCCGCGGGCCGCTCTGAGGACGTTCTCCAGGCTGTCCGGCGTGTGCGCGTAGTCGACGATCACGGCGAAGTCCTGGCCCTCATCGACGGCCTCGAAGCGGCCCGGGACCTTGCCGGCCGTCTGTGATCGCCTGTGCGGCCGTTTCCTGCGGCACGTTCAGCGCCCGGGCGGCCGCGAACGCGCCGAGGACGTTGTAGACGTTGAACCGGCCTCTGAGCGGTGAGCTTGAGGTCGATGTCGCCGTCGGGCGTCTGGGCCGTGAACGTCGACCCGGTGAGGGTCATGTCGATGTTCGTCGCCCGGTAGGTGGCGTTCGGGCTCGTCCAGCGCGAACGTGATGACGCTGTCGTGTCCGAGCTCCTGCGCCAGCCGGTCGCCGTACGGGTCGTCGACGTTGATGATCGAGTGCTGCGGGCTTGAGCTCGACGAACAGCTTCCGCTTGGCGTGGAAGTAGTCCTCCATCGTCGCGTGGAAGTCGAGATGGTCCTGCGTCAGGTTCGTGAAGATCGCCGCGGCGAAATGGATCGCGTCGGCGCGGTGGAGCTCAAGGGCGTGCGACGAGACCTCCATCACCGCGGCTGTCGTCTTTGCGTCCAGCATCTCCCGGAAGGTCCTTTGGAGATCGATCGCCTCCGGCGTCGTCCGGACGACCTCGTGGGTCTCGCCCCCGATGATCGACTTCACGGTCCCGAGCAGGCCGGTCTGTCGCCTGTCCGCCTCCAGCAGGTCCCGGACGAGGAACGCCGTCGTCGTCTTCCCGTTCGTCCCCGTGACCCCGACGACCTGCAGGTCGTTCGTCGGATCGCCGTAGAAGTTGGCCGCGGCCGGCGCCATCGCCTCCCGGACGTTGTCGACGATGACCTCCGGGACGCCGAGGTTCAGCGGCCGTTCGACGACGAGCGCGACCGCGCCCTTGGCGATCGCCTCCGGAGCGAAGTCGTGGCCGTCACGGGTGAAGCCGCGGACGCAGAAGAACAGGGATCCGGGTGTGACCTGGTCGGTGGCGTAGGCGAGATTGGTGATGTCGGGCCCGCTTGCGCCCGGAACGACGTCCGCGACCTTCATGAATGCGAGCCTACTCGCGCGGCTGGGGGCCTAGCCTCGATCTCAGCCTTCTCACTGTGCGCCGGCTCAACGGCGACCACGACTAGGCAACACCCGGACGATCTCGCAGCTCGAACCAACGACCGCGGGCTATCCACTCGCCTAGCTGCGCCGCGACCGGCGCTTCGACGTGATCGGGCGGCATCGCCAAGTCGCTCTGGCTCAATATGGGTCCGATGCCGATCAGACGCAACGACCGTGAGTGGACGTCGGCGTACAGGTCGATCGGACCAGGGTCCTCGTCGCGATCGCCGGCCAGCACCATCAATCCGAGGTCGCATACAGCCGAGGTGCCCTCCCGTATGTGATCCAGCGTCCCAGTGAAATCAATCCATGCTTGAGGCTGCGACTCGTCGGGCGCTCCGAACATCTTAGAAATGCGTCGAGTGGCGAGGTGGGCAGCAATGCCATCGCCGGACACCCGCACGTGGCGAGCGTTGCTTGCACGTACGCACCCCGTCGCTTCGGCAGCAACGGCGGCGAGAGCGGCTAGCACCGCCGTGACGGCTTCGACGTCCGCCGGAACAGTCGCGTGCGCTTGCCCGCGGGTCAGCTCCCCGGATCGCCAGAAAAGCGGCGCTACAGGAGCGCGGCCTTTGGTTGGAAGCCAATCGGCGTCAACAAAGGCCCGTGTCTGACCAGGAAGTTCGCCGGAGAAGCGAACCCGAGCTGCAGTGGCCTCGACCTCAATCACACTGCCCGCTCCACCTCGGCGGTCGCATCTGCAGTTCCGTCGCGCGCGAGCCCCGCGGACTGGTACGCAGCCTCGATGACTCGCTGAACCGCAAGACCGTCGTGGACATCGACCTCAGGCTCTCGGTCCTCCGCGAGCGCAGTGGCCAAACGGCTCAAGTAGACGGCTCGGATGGCAGAGCCGCCGGATGGCTGGAACTTCTGCCAGCGCGTGGTCCTCACACCGGGGATCGCACGCAAGGTGAACACTCGGCCGATCGGGTCGACGGTGATGTGGCCGTCTCTCCCCCAAAGTCGCAGTTCCTCGGACAGCGTCCCTCGGGCGGCGGAGGCACCGATGAGAGAACCCAAGGCTCCACTGCCGGACCGTAGTGACAGCACGATCGAATCCTCCACTTCCGACGGCTCATCGACCGCGTCGGCGGCGCACTTGACGTCCTCCAGTTCCTCGGACCCCAGGTACCGAACGAGATCGATGTAGTGGGACAGATTCATAATCAGGATCCCTCCACCTGCCTTGTCGCGGACCGCACGCCAGCCCGAGATCGAGCGCCCGGAGTATCCGCCGAGCCAATATGACGGCTCTTTCTCCATCAGCAACCGGCCGTGGAAGCCCGTGAGCCTACCGAGAGCACCGGCCTCTATCAGTCTCTTGGCGATGACTACGCGCGGGTCATAGCGCATCGGAAAGCACACCGAGAGAGCGACACCAGCTCGCTGCACCGCGGCGCTCATAGCCTCAGCAGCGTCGAGGGTATGTGCCATCGGTTTCTCGACAATGACGTGCTTTCCGTGCTCGGCAGCTGCGATTGCGAGAGGTGCATGCAGATGATGTGGAACGGCGATGAGCACAGCATCGACGTCGTTGACTCTCGAGAAGATCATCGGTGCTGCGCGCCACGCGAGCGCCGTATTTCGCCGCCACCTGCTCCGCAAGCCGCTCAGAGGGGTCGTGGCAGCACACGAGTTCTACGTTCGGCGCCGCGGCAGCGGCAGCTGCGTTGTCGATCCCAATGTCGCCGCATCCAAGCAGTCCGATCCTCAGCTGGCCCTTCGCCCCGGAAAACGGGTCTCGCCTCGAGTCGATAAGCGCCGGAGAGTTCTTCGAAAGCGAGAGCGGCCGACGCTCGAAATCTAAGCCACGGATCCTAAGATCCGGCGGCACGAGGAGATGACCAGACGACATGCGCTCAGACATCGGTAGGCGGGTCCAGTCGAAGTATGCCTCGCGTGCCTCATACTTCGCGAGACGGCGGTAGTACAGGCCAGCCTCACGTGGGTCGACTGGGTCCCCCGTTAGGTCGTCGACAGTCATATTGCCGCTGGCGAGAAGGCTGATGAACCGTTGACCCTCGAAGCGCTCTTCGTCCCGGCCGGTGCGTGCCGAGTAAAGGGGAAGCATGTCGACGTGCGCACCAACGACTTCTAGTCGCTTTCGGCGTATCTCGCGCAGCGGAAGCTGGCGGGCCTCGCCTCGCGGGGAACCAAGAAGCACAACCCGACCCCCTGTGGCGGCACACTCCACTGCGATCTCGATTGCTTGCGGATCGCCAGTTGCCTCGATTACTGCAGGAACCTGAAGGCCGGAAAACTCGTCGCGCTCGCCCAGAGTTTAGAACCGTCCGCCACCCACTTGCGCAGCGCCCCGGGACCGACCGCTTCTCGCGATGATCCCCATGCAGGTAGCGCCAAGCGCTGTCGCGATTCTTTGTGCCAGCAGGCCGATGGGACCCGCGCCGACAACAACGAACTCCTCGGTCGGGGCGATGCGTGCGGCGGTCACGCCTTGTCCCGCGATCAACCCTAGGTAAACCATCGAAGCGGCTGGCATCGTCACGCTCCGCGGAATCTTGTAGACCTTCGCCGCCGAGCCGGCCGCGAGCGAGGCGTGGCGAGCATTCGCTATCGCGACGCGGTCCCCAATGTCAACGCTCGTGACGTTTCGTCCCTTATCCACCACGACACCAGCGCCGGAGTTTCCCGGCATGGCGAGGCCCCGCGATGCGTTCGGCAGCCGCAGGTAGCGCGCCCGCTCGGTTCCGACGCTCACCGCGGTCGCTTCTGTCAGGACGAGAACTCCGTTAGCGCCCGGTCTCGGGACGTCGACTGGTAGCAGCTCGCCGTAGCCGCTGCTTGTCCACCCTATCCCCCGCGCCCGCAGGACGCCGCGCCGTTGCTTTGCGGCTTGGACGCGAGCGTAGACCCACCACATGATCTCTCTTTGCGCCTCGCGCGCCATGTCGGGCGACATACCAGCTCTGCGTACCGCCGCCGCCCGTGCGTCGGAGAGCCGAAGTCTTGACTGTGCCGAGATCGCAACCACTCGTCCATCGTACCCGCGACCACGTGCAGATCACTCGTGACTCTGCCGAGGTCACGATCGGGTAGAGCGGCACGGTGCGATTGGGCTGCGCGTTGAAGCTCCACGCATAATTTGCACCGAGGTTGAGTAGGCGGCTAAACACATCGTCCGCATAGAGCGACCTGAGCGACCCGTAGGCGCCCGGTGTCGCGACCACATCGAGGTTTGACCCGGGGCTAACGCTGAGGACCGAATGCAGAGGCGCCGAAACGAACTGATCGGTGTTACCAGCGAGAGTCACGGAATCCTTGAGCGTCCCGTTGACGAACACCGACACGGCGAACCGGTCCGACGCAGTCAGGAACGCGCCGATGGCGGTGATCTGCTGAGCGTCCGTCATGACGAAACGTTGCTTGACGGTGGTACCACCGGCGATGGGCGATGCCGTGTAGTAGGGCTGCCCTGCCGTGGCGTCGTCTGCGTACTGCTGAATGTAGACGGGGAGAAACTTCGCGACTGCCCCATAGTTATTTCCCGGCAGATACCAGGTGCCTCCGTATGTTCCCCCGACGAGCTCCCTCGGATCGAGGCCATACATCTCGCCGTGGCCGACGCGCTCCGTGTGTTCACGGCCTGGGCTCCCTGCAGGCCGCTCGAGTTGTACAGGAAATTCAAAGACGCATAGTTCACCGAGGGCTTCGCGTCAACGTTTTGAAAGACCGTGATGAATTCGTCCCCCCGCGCCACGGGAAAATTGAGCTGCAGGCCGATCGCCTCACCGGAGGGATCGCCAAACGGCGTGCCGTCTAGGCTTTGTCGCGCGGCCGGAACGAAGCGTTCAGACGCGAGCAGCTTGCCGAGGTCCGGCTTGCCGTCGGTGGTTGTTCGGTAGTATTCACCTGCCAGACGCCTGTTGTCCCGCCGTAGTACGAGCTGTCTTCCGCGCCGCCGTGCGTCACTGTGCGGGTTTTGACCCAAAGACGCGAGATCGTGCCGGTATGGCGCGCAACCCAGCGGATTACCACTGAACCGGTACTATTGAGGCGGATGTTGCCGGCCGAGTCGCCGACACCAAATGGCGCGCCATATACACTGGCGGACCCGGCAGCAGGCACGATCAGCGCCGCACCCACGGCGCCCGCGACAGCCATCAGCATTCGGAGATGTCTAAAAGGGAGCATGCGGACTGCTTCGACGCTGCAGACACGCATGTCGCGGCCGATCCCACGACCGCGGACGGATGTGTGACCCCTCGGGCGCTGCTTCCCTACGACGATCGTCCAGCTGGCGACACCCCGGATCGGTAGGCGATTGAGTGCTCTCGCGCGTCGCGCCTCGTGGTCCGATGGCCGCCTTGGCTGGGCTGGCGCTCATCGCTATTGCGTCCGCTGTGCTCGATGGCGCATCCACCACGCCCTCCGCCCACACGCTGTTTGTCGCAGCTCCCTTTGCGGCCGGCGACGGATCCGCAAACATCCCGTTGACCGCGCACCATCGAGTCGTTATTCGGTGGGTCGCACTACGATCGGGAGTGATCCAGAGCCTGCGCCTCCGTGTCCGCACCGCCGGCGCGACGGGCTGCACGGACGATCCCGGGACTGGCTACGGCGGCGGGACCGGCGGCACCTGGGTTGTTACCACGGAACGAACGCTCGCGAACGGCCAGCCAGACGCACAACGAACGCTGGCGCGTTCCACTCTGTCACCGTGCCAATCGAAGTCCTATGACTCAATCTCTATTCCGCTCGGCTTAAGGGTGGTGGCCGGCGTGCCGTACGCAACGGTCGTTCGTAACGGCGACCCCATGCCGAACCGGAACTTCTCGTCGCTCAACTTCCTATATGCGCGACGGGGCTTGGTCCGCGCCGATACGCGCCCGAGCCCCGGACCATGCGACGACGCTGTACGGATTGGATCCACGAGATGCAGTTGGGTTCTCGCGAAACTCCGGCGGAGCCTGGCGGATACCTGGGGGACCTTACGGCGTCGAGCGAGGCGCTGTATTCATCCCCACCTTCGTGGAGGACTACGCAAACGGGTTTGCCGCCGGGCAACCCTACTACTCCTCTACGCCCATCACGGGCGTCATCGCCATGAGATACCGAGTACCGCACGACGTCACGATCACCGGCGTCGGAGCCTATACATCCGGCCCCGGCGCTGCTGTCGTACAGGTGGTTGTAAGCGGGACGGCAAAGTCGGGCGTCTTCCTCCACGGGACCGGCTTCATCGCCGCAGCAGTTCCACCGATCCGCATCCACGCTGGAGAGACGATCACGCTTGCGACCATCGCTGGGCCGGCGGACTCGCGCTGAGACGTCAATATGCAGGAGCGCTGGAGACGCATTTGCTCGGATCGGGTATACGGGCCCCAGCATTCCTACTTGCAGCGCCAGCCAGCGTAGTCGCGCTCTATCCTCTGAGCCGGGCCGGAAAAGATCTGCTCGGTTCCGGTCAAACGCGCTGATCCTCTAGCTGTCCCATTTCGTCCGTCGATTTTCTCCGCCTCGCGCATCAGGCCATGGCCACACCGAGCCTTACTGTTTCAATCGTCAACCACTGCAACCGAGACCAGGTTATGGCGCTCCTCGAGGACCTTGCCGACCTGCGGAACCGCGACAATGTCGAGGTTGTCGTCCTGGATAACGCCTCAGACGATGGCTCAGCGAATGCGATTACGACCGCGTATCCGGACGTGTCCGTCGTGGCACAGCCGTACCGCGCCGGATTCGGTGCAAATCATAATCGCGTGATTCGTGAATCCAGATCTGAGTACGTGTTGCTTCTCAATGACGACGCCACAACAGACGCGGGTAGTGTCGATCTCCTCGTTGACTACCTCGCACGGAATCCAGAGGTGTCTGCAGTCGGACCTCGTATCCTCAGTCCGGCTGGCGCACGCCTACAAACGGCCTGGGCGAAGCTGGGTCCCACACGGGCCGCCCTATTCGCCGCGACGGCTGGCCAGGTTGGGTGGGTGCAGTCAACCGCGCGCTCGGCACGCAAGGTCGGTCGCGTATCCGGCTGTGCGCTGATGTTGCGACGGTCCGCTCTTCCGGATCCCGTATTCGACGAGGACTTCTTCATGTACGCCGAGGACAGCGATTTGTGCTCGCGCCTATGGAGATCAGGCTCGGAGGTTCATTTTGTCCCAGGAGCCGAGGTCATCCACCAAGGCAGACAGTCGTCCGCCGCGGTTCCCCACCGGCGCCGAGTCGAGCAGGCACGGAGCACGAGGCATTACCTGCACAAGCACTATGGTCCGACGCTGAGTTGGGCAACGAGGGTCTTACTCGCCATCGGCTATCTCGAGAAGCTTGCGGCTGACGCGCTCATATCGCGCGTTCTGAAACGAAGACGCCTCGGGCGCAGCGCCAGGAGAGTTCCGGGCCGCCGCTCATGACGCGCTTCGCATGCCCAGCTGGGCCGGGCCTGCGGGAACTTGCCGATGACTTCAACGCAAGACAACGGACGAGTCCAGCTGATGAAAGATTGCGGGCTGAACATGACAGAGGTTGAACGGACAGCGAATCAATTCTGCGAGTTCGAGCCTACATGCGGCGGAGGCGGCGCGGATCGCGGCGGAGTACGCCCGCCGCACACGCGAGATCGCGCCCGGATCGATATCACCCCACTTCGGCGGGTCCCCTCTTTGTCAGGCAGTCAATGGAGAGAGCGCTTCTGCGAGCGTTGGCAGACACCCAAATGCTTCCACTACAGCGATCGTCGGATCCTCGATCTCGGATGCGGCGACGGGTCATGGCTCTTGGCTTTCGAGGCGTTCGGCGCGGTACGTAAACGACTCGCTGGCATCGATCTGTTGGTTGACCGAGTCGACCGAGCACGAGGGCGCTTGGGGGGCAGAGCGCGGCCGAGCTTCATGCTGGTAACGCAACGACCCTGCCGTGGCCCTCGGGCAGTTTCGACATCGTGTTCCAGTGCATGATGCTTTCGTCCATCGGCGACGGGGCATGAGGAGTGCCATCGCGCGGGAGGCTGTGCGCGTCCTACGACCCGATGGCCAAGTCATCTCATACGACTTCTGCGTCGGCAACCCATTGAATCGGCGAGTTCGCGCTGTCTCGCGCAGGCAGTTAGAGGACCTGTTTCCGGGCTACCAAGTCCGTACCAGGCGTCCGGTAATTGCACCACCCATCGCACGCGCTCTTCGCTCCGCGTTCATGGACGATAACGGAGGTACTTCAGGCTACCAGGCTGCTGAACTCCCAGATCGTCGGAACCAAGGGAGATGCGCGTGACAGGCGGCAAAACCAGGCGGCTAATCGTCAACGCGGACGATTTTGGTCTGACCCTGGGCGTCAACCGCGCCATCCGAGAGGCACATCGGAACGGAATCCTAACGTCAACGACCGTCCTCGTAGCGGGACTGGCAGCTGACGGGATCACCGAACTGGTACGCGACTGTCCAGAGCTCAGCATCGGACTGCACGTCAATTTCACGTTCTCACCAGTGACGTCCCCGGCGCGCATCAGAACATTGGTTGACGACGAAGGCGAGTTCCTCGCTGACAAGGCGATGCTTCGGGCGCTCGCAACGCGCAAGATCGACCCCCGAGACGTCTATCGAGAGGTGTCGGCACAGATTGATCGCCTCAAGCGCTCTGGAGTCACGCCCTCCCATTGGGACGCGCATCGTGCAGTGGCTTTTTGGCCGGGACTGTGTGCCCCACGTCTCGCGCAGCGGCCGACGCGGGCATCCGACGGGTTCGCACGCCTCGCATCTGGATAGTCGAGCCGGGTCGGTCGCCCACGCAGCACGGTGGCGTTGGAGGCTCTCACGACCCATCAGGTTTGCAACTGAGGCGAATCGCCTGTTGGCGCGAGCTACCCTTCAGCGCAGGTTACGACTACCAGATTGGCGACTGTCACCAAACCTTGTCGAATCGGGAGCCGATTACGTCAGCCGTTGGCGAACTTCGCTGTCGCATGTTCCCCTTGGCACATCAGAAATGGTCTCTCACCCCGCCTACGTGGATGAGGACCTGCGTCGCGTCACACCGAGGTTGACCGACGACCGCGGAATCGACTTGGCCGTGCTCACGGATCCTGGTGTCGCCGCTGCGCTGGCCGCCAGCGGGATTCGCCTGTGCAGTTATCGCGAGCTGTAGTCTCCGTAGCCGACGCGCCACGCGGGGACGGGTGCTCTTCTTCAACCGCATGCGTAGGCGCCTCACGAAGTCCGCGATAGGCATAGAGCAGACCGCAGTTGGGGTGAGACGCTACCTAAGTACGATGGCGCCGAAAAGCCGGCGCTCGAAGTCGATTCCGACCGTGTGGACTCGGCGGAGAGCCCGAGCGCTGACACCGCGCTCTAACACAAGAATCGCAGCGTCGCTGTTTTTCGCCAGACCTTCGAGTTCATTCGCATTTCCGGAAAGCGGTGGACCCACAAGGAGCATAAAGCTTCTTCGTCGCCGCACCGGGCTGTGTATCTCCTCGGTGGAGCGCCGGCGGTGCCGACGCGACGCCGCCCTCCGTCACCGAGCTGGGCGCCGATTGCGGCCGTGCAGCCGTTTCCCACCATCAGCGCGCGTCGTCCCGTTCCCGGAAACGCGTTCGCCTTCGCGATCACTTCCGACGGCCGCGGAGGATCCGCCCGCACCCGTCTTTCCAGCGGAATCGGTTACGCGAGCACACGCCCCGTAAGATTCGAGGGCCTCCACGACCGCTCGGGCGGCATCTGCGATCCGGGCAAGCGAAGTAAGCCCAGTAACCAAGACGCTGCTTGGGCCATCTGAACGGGCTTGATGGAGCAATCGTTCGGCGACTGCGCCAAACCCAGGTCCCATGGATAGGCGCTTGCCTCTCCGAAGCCGCATGGTTGCGAGCACCGGCAGGCGAAGTTCGTCAGAGATCTCCTCGACGCTTCGAAGTCGCCGCCTGGCGGATCCGACGAGGTACGCCAGCAGTATTCCGACAAGCAGGCCGGCGTTCAGCCCGATGAGGAGGTTTCGAGTGCGTGTTGGGCTGAGCTGGCCGTCCTTCGTCGCCTGTAGTTCGGTTACATCGAGCCCGCCGAGGACGCGTTTGCGCGCGGCCGACCGTTCGTTTACGAGGCGCGCGAGCGAACGGCCGGCCGCATTCGCGAGATCTAACGCCTCTTGTTGCGTCGGCGCCGTCGCGCCGATTTGCAGGATCGCCGAGTTCGCTTGTCGCACCGCCGAGACGTGATTCTTGATCCAACTTGCGGTCGCCTGCCGACGACGAATCGTCGCCTCAGCAGATTGTGGGACCGACGCGGCGTAGCTCGTCGCGGTGTTCGCGAGAACCGGCTCGGTCGGAAGGAGTCTGCTCACCGTGTCGGCAAGCGCCGGCAACTGGTCGGCATTTTGTGGATCCAAGAATCCGCGAGCGGGACTCACGACGAGCGTGTAAGTTGCGCCGAAGCTTGTCTTCTGTTGAGAGGTGTAGACGAGGGCGCCGACGATCCCGATCACGATGCTCAGCACTAGAGCTGGCCAGCCATCGAGAAGCAGGCGAAGCCAGTCCGCCAGGGAACGCTCTGGTGGTGGGGTGATGCCGGGACTCGGGCGTGTTTGAGGGACCATCTAACGCACTCCGACCGGAGAGAACAACCCCGCTTGGCTCTGCATCAGAGCCCAGCCCCGCCATCGAGGCTGGGGCGAAGGTGTCCTGTTCCGAGTACCCAAGCATACTCGTGTCTACACCGAGATCCGGTCGTTCGACGGTTGGCGTTCTGCTAAGCGCGGTGCTCCAGCAGCCATCCGCGGCAACAAGAGCGACAGCCCAAAGATCAGCCACATGCATCGTGACGGGGAGTTGTTGAGGCCGTTCGAGACCTGAGAGTCCGTGACGAGGATAATCATGAGCATCGCCAGGATGATCGACTCGAGCCTCCAGCCGTAGGCCAACGCTCGCCTCCGGGCGGACCAGGACGCCAACATGAGGAGCACGAACAAGCCGACGGCCGGGAGGCCGAAGTTGACGGCCAGATGCAACTCGATGTTGTGAGGGTAGACCAAGTTCGTGACCTTCTGAAAGCCCCCGGCGCCAAGGCCTAGGGGGTGGTGAATGGCGAGCTGCTTTGCAGTGTTCAGGATGTAGCTTCGTTGGCCAAGCACAGCGCTCGTATCGCCTGTGAACAGCCGGGTTTCGTATCGCGAGAGGCTCGACCCCGCGACCACTGGCATGACCACAATGAGGGCGCCTATCGCTGCAACGAGAACGGGAAGACGTTTGCAGCCGCATCCAGGACCGGCGCGTGACGAACGCCAAGTACACGAGGGCGATCAGCGTACCGACGAGAATCCCGCGTGACCCAGCGGCGACCACTGTCCGACCTAGCACGAGGGCGGCCGCAATCCACATGATTCGGCCAGGCCACCCCGTCGGCAGGCAAGGTAAACAGCAGCGAAGAAGCCCATCACACAGTCGCTGGCTAACTCAATTTCCCCTCCGGGAGCTCGTACCAATCACGCTCAGGGGCTGGTTGGGGTCACCCGTGGGCACAGCCAGCAGCACGACGACGAGCGAGAACACCACAAGCCCACCCATGAGGATCGACAGGTCGCGTTCGTCGCGTATGAGCGCGAACGGAGCGAAGAAGGCAAGCAGCGTGAGCGTCTCAAACCGCGTGGCTTCGCTCAGCCCAGCCTTGAGGTCGGGCGACCAAAGCACCGCCACTACGATGATCACTGCCAACAGATAGGCAAACACTGCGCCGGCGGGCAGAGGCTTTAGGCCTCGGGCCCACGTCCTTGCAGCGCAGGCGGCGATAAGCACGCCGGCGGTGAGCACGGTCGCGTCGGATGGGAGCGCATGCAGGAACGGCGCGTCTTTGATCCCTGCGATGACGATCAGGAGAGCGAGCGGGAAGTCGGGGAACAGCACGGTGGCGCAGCCACAAAGCAAGATTGCACCGAGGATGACCATCGGCTTTGCCGATAGGACTTGACCTATGGCGACTCCGCCGGCGCCCGTGGCGCCAGCGATGTAAGAGAGCCCGTCTGCGCCGCGCCGTGTCGGCTTGCGGGACGCGAACCCATCCGCCGGCAAAGGTGGTCACCACTCATGGAAGCGACTCTTTCCCCCGGTCGCGACGTAATATCTGCTTCGCGTGAGCGTTCTCGAGTAGATGCAGCACATGTCGCCCTCTCGGCCAATCGTACTCGCGACGAGCAAGAAGACCTTTCACCCCAGCCACTTCCATCTTCTGGCGCGCGGGCTGCAGCGCGCCGGTATTCCCGTGACGGTGATCGGCCAGCCGATGCACGGGGACGAGCCGCGCGACATCGACGTGCGCTTCTTGCCGCCCCGGCCGGGCCGGCTCACGCGCATGCTCAGTGCGCCAGACGTACTGCGTCGCGCGCTCGAGCTGGAGCCGGCCTCATCCAGGTCAACAGCCTGGAGCTGCTGCCATGGGCGGTTGTCGTCCGGAAGCTTTTCCGTATCCCGGTGATCTACGACTGTAATGAGGACTACGCGGGCTACATGCTGCAGAAGCAGTGGATGCCACGGCCGCTGCGGATGCCGCTCAGCAGGCTCGTCGCTATCCTCGAGCCACGGCTCGCCGTCCCGACTGGATGCCACATTGTTCGCAGACACACTCACTCCGAGCGGTTCGTTGGACGCGTGCGCGGAAGCTCGTCGTGCACAACTTCCCCTGGCGAGCGCTTGCCAGACGGGGGTGTCGCGTCCGGCCGGGTCGGCGCTATGACGTCACCTACCACGGCTCGTTGCCGACCTACCACGCCGAGGCGATCATCGAGACGGCGCGGATCCTGGAAGATCGTGGGCCGCGTCTGCGCTGGTGCATTGCGGCCCGCGAGTACGAGCTCGATGAGACAGAAGTGGCTGCGCAGCCTAGGTGGATCTGCCGGGCTTGAGCGTGATTTCACTCTCCTCTTCAACGTTCCGTTCGAGCACATCTCTACGGTTCTTGCCGATACCCGTTTCGGCTTCATTCCACTTCCCGATACGCCGAAGTTCCGGCGCAACATCCCCGAAAAGTCTTCGAGTTCATGGCCGTCGCGCGTCCGGCGGTCGTCTCGGATCTTCCCCCACCCGAGCTGTGATCGGCGATGAGGATTGCTGTTTGCTCGTGTCGCCCGGCGATACGTCCGCCTATGCCGACGGTCTGGAGCAACTTCTCGCTGATCCGGACCGGGCTGATGCGATGGGACGCCGCGGCCGCCAACTCATCCTCGGGCGCCTCAACGCGGAGCATGAACTGGCGCCGTACGTTGAACTCTGTCGTGAGCTTGCCACGCTCTGATCGACATTTGCGCGTTTGCGCGCGACGGGTGAGAACGCCCGTTTCCCTCATTTATCATGACATCCTTGCGCCAGACCGTTCGGATCCTGACGTCGCCGGATTCCCAGGGCCCGTCGGCTGCGAGATACAAACTCGGAAGACGAGCGTTTGAGGACCATCTGGCGGTGATTGAGGCCACGGGACTCAGGGTCGGCCGATTCGATGAAGACGGTCCGGGACCTGACGTCTTACTTACCTTCGACGATGGCGGCCAGTCTGGCACCGCTCGTCGCGGATATGCCTCGCCCACCGCATTGGGTAGGGCACTTCTTCATCACGACGGACCGCATCGGCCGGCCCGGCTTCATGGACCGACGAGAGATTCTGGCACTTGCTCATGCGGGCCACATCGTCGGAAGTCACTCTCATACTCATCCGGGGTATATGCGGACGCTCAGCCCGCGCGAGCTTCTCTACGAGTGGTCGACGAGTCGTGACGTACTGGCACGTACGCTCGGAACTTCCCCGCACCTCGCAGCGATTCCCGGAGGGTCGCTCAGCCAATCGGTCTTGACTGCGGTGTCGGAGGCGGGATACAAAGCTGTAATGACGTCAGAGCCTCGGGCTGGGCGACGGACCGCGCCCGGGATCGAGATCTACGATCGATACACCGTCTGGGGGTCGACGACGACCAAGCGCGTACACGGCTACGTTACTCAGGACCTTCTGTCGTGCATCCGGCTGCGCGCTGAGTGGGAGGTCAAGAAAGCGATGAAGGACCTCAGCCCTCGACTCTACGAAGCCGGACGCAGGCTCCGTGCCGAACTCTGATCCTTCCAGCCGGCCCAAGGTGACCGTGGTCGTCCCCGTTCGGAACGAGGCTGACTCCATCGCGGACGCCCTTCGAAGCCTCGCGGCTCAGGACATCGGTCCGGAACTGCTCGAGGTCATCATCATGGACGGCGACAGCTCCGACAATACTCGCGCGGTGTGCGCACAAGTCGCGACGGAATATTCCTGGGCGCGCTTCGTGGTCGAGCGCAATGGTGGCCTTACGGCACCGTGCGCTCTCAACGCAGGCCTTCGTCTCAGCTCTGCCCCATGGTACGCGCGGCTCGACGCGCGGACTCGGATGTCACCAAATTACCTGTCGAGCTGCATCGAGTACCTCGAGCAGGCCGGCGATCCCCTGATGGCGGCGGCCGGCACGTTCATCACGGAACCTCACGGTACTCGGGCTTCGGCGGCTATTGCCACGGCGCTCTCGCATCGCTTTGGCGTTGGTCAGAGCTACCGGACCATCATCGCCGAGGATCGCGGACGTCGAACACCATCCTTTTGCGGTCTGGCCGACTGCCGCGGTACGACGTTCGGAGGTTTCGACGAGGAACTCACGCGCAACCAGGACGACGAGTTCAGCAGCCGAGCTCGCTCGCAAGGCGCGCGGATAGTGATGCTCGGAGCCGCGTCCATACGCTACTGGCCCCGCGAGCGGTTCCGCGGTCTTGCGGCGCAGTACTTCCAGTACGGCCTCTGGAAGGCCGCCGTCGGACGCACCCGTGGCTATTTCCCGCCACGGTCCGATCATTCCAGCGGCGATCCCGCTCACGACGATCGCTGCTACCCCTCCTCCGTCGCCGCCGATCGTTCGCACTAGCTGGCATGGTCGCCGTATACGGGGCTTTGGGGGTCATCGCTGCACGCCGTCGCGAAGGTGTTCCGCCGCACCTCGTAGCGTGGTCACTGTTTGTCATGCACTTCTTTTACGGTTTGGGCGTGCTGCTCGGAGGAATCCGACCCAGTCTCGCGCAAGGACCGCTCGGCAGGATCCGATTGCTCTGACCCGAACGTCAGCGACGCTGCGCTACACGCGATATCACAGTGCGGATCTTGCCTCTCGCGGTGCGTTCCAGTTCGCGACCTGCTCGAACTGAACATCAAAGTCTGAGCCGAGCCGCGTCGTAAGACGACGGCGAACCTCAGTGACGACATCCTCACGAGAGGCCGTCGTCGCACACCACCCTCACCAGCACCTGACCGGGCTCCTCCTGCACGAACTGCATGAAGACGATCCCTGGAAGGTGCTTGGGCACGGTCGACAGGCGCCCCAGCCGTCGCCCATCACGTCCCACGAGCACGTCATCGAGTCGCCCCTCGATCGAGGCAAGTATCGGCGTGTCTCGTCCGCACGAGCAGGTCTCCGCGCTCCACTCCGCCATGTCGCCTGTGCGATACCGGACAAACTGCTGGGCCTCGCGGATGAAGCTCGTAGCGACGATCTCGCCGATCTCTCCAGGGGGACAGGGGCGATCGTCGTCATCGAGGATCTCGACATATCCACAGTCGGGGAAGACGTGCAACGATCCTGCCTCACACTCAAGCGCCATTGCGCTCTCTTCGACCATCCCGTAGTCCTCGGTCGCGCGACATCCGAACGCCTTCCGGACGTCATCGCGTAGCCGGTCAGTGGTTGGTTCGGCCGTCGTAATGATCGCCTTGATCGGAGGGCACGGGTATGCCCTGCTGTGTCGAGAGGAACGCGAGGTCGTGAACACTGTTTGCGTAGCCTTCGACCCAGACGGGCCGGGCTTTCCACAATGCCTCAATATAGGTTCGTACGGTCAGTGGCCCGATGTGGTACGGCGAGAAATACGTTTGCTTCTCGGCGCGGTTGTACCGATGGAACGGTCCGCTCGAGTCTGGATCGGGAACGACGACGCGACCCCGGATCGTCGCATGGGGCATCGAGTGGTTTACGCCGCAGTAGCTGAAGTAGCGCGCATCGCGCATTGCGAGGCCGCGCCGAAAGTCGTCGCGCGAGTGGTACACCGTCAGTGGCGTCCCAGTGGAGCCGCTCGTGTACCATGCAGACGCACCACGCTGGGGCTTTCCGCCGGGACAGAACTCCAGAGGTGACTGGCGGATCTCCTCTTTCGACAGTGGCGGGAGCCGCGGAAGGTCTGTGAGTTCGAAGCGCTCGATATCAGCCGCCGTCAGCCCGATCGCACGCCACCGATCACGGTAGTAGGGGGCCGACCGAGCGATCCGAAGCATCTCTCGCAGCCGTGACGTCTGCCACTCACGCCACTGCTCGCGGTCAAACTCGTCGCGGGCGAGAAAACCTTGTCGATACATGTCAAAGTTGCCGCCTTGGCGCAGTTGCCGCCAAACGTACCCGTAGGCGGACGTCGCCCCGTTCTGAAGCGGCACCGGAAGTCGCGAATAGAGCAGCATCTCGCCAGCTCACGAACACATTCATAGCATCAGCGCCGATGCGAGCGCTTGAGACGCCGAGCTGGTGGGGCGCGCTCCAGCAGCGGCAGCGGCGTTACGGAGAATCTCTGCGCCGCGGCGGAGACTGCCCCTACTGGACGTCGGCACGTCGAGCGGCACGGGACGACACGATTGACCGAATCAGTCTCCCGTAATCAGCGAAGTCGGCTCGCCGAGGCAGATAGGCGAGACCGAGCCGCGGGGCTCCTTCCCGGCGGAACATTTCGAAGAGATAGATCGCGCCAATGATGTAGGACAGGCTCGTTGACAACGCCGCGCCGGCCAAGCCAAGCGGCGGCACGAGCGCGACTGCCACCACGAGGTTAATGATCATAGATAGCGTGACTGTGGTCATGTATTCGCGCGTCCGCTCAAGGCGGACAAGGAAGTACAGGCGTACGGCCTCCGCCGTCCCGAGGGCGATGATCCCTGGAACGAGGATGGCGAGCGGAAGCAAGATGCCAGCGAACTGCTTTCCGAACAGAGGCTCGAAGAGGACCGCGCCAAAGACCAGCAGCGCTGCCGCACCGCAGACCAGAAGCCCAACACCGTGCCGGATGAGTCGCACCAACAACTCCATCGAAGCTTCGTTCGGAGAACGAATGACCTCGGCGAATGCCGCGTAGCCCAGCGACCTGGACAAGATCAGCAGGCTCTCGCCCATCGCGATCGCTATGGAATAGCGGCCGACAGCAGGCAAGCGGCATGAGCGCTGTTACGACGAGCAGATCGACCCGATAGTTGATGAGCTGGAGGCCATTTGCTAGCGAAACCGGCAGGCCGCGACGAGCGAGGCGCCGCAACAGGCTCCCTGTTCCTCGGAAGCGAAAGGGCTGTCGGCGACGCTCCCATGCCAAGGCGCCCAATGGCACGAGCGCTTGGGTGATTGCCCATACCGCGAGGGCGAAATAGGCGCGGCCGGGCGCCAGGACGGCACTGATTACGAAGCCGCACAGCGGCACGACGGAGCCGGCCAGCGTCAGCCAGTTCAGGGGCGCGATCCGCCCCAGCGCGCTGTACATCCCAATCTGTAGCGTGAAGAGGATCACGAAGGGCGCAACGACAGCCGGAAAGATCAGTTCACGGACAGCAGGCCACGTCAGCAGCGTCACGACGGTCAACCCGGCACCGACAATGGCCCCACCGACGCTCGAGGCCGCGATGGCGCCCGCCCACAGTCTCGGCTCGTCCGTCCGATCATGTGCGTATTCCGCGCTGAGAGCGACTGATCCTCCGCCGAGTGTTGACATGATCGCTGACTGGGCGAACGACGCGATCGCGTATAGCCCACGCCCCTCCGCCCCAAGCGACCGGGCTGTAACCACGACGACCAGAAAGTCAGAAAGCGCTGTCGCGACCCGGAACATCAGCACACGCGCGCCTTTTCGCGCAATACCGGCTGGCTGTGGGTTGCTCTGGATTCCGCTACTCATTGACGGTCGGCGACTTCTGTTAGCCGTCACGCTGCCTCGGCTGACCGCATACTAGGCATCAGAGAGAGCCCAGATGTCGGGTTCTCTCGAGCGTCAACATCTACCCGTCTCGAGTATTTGCACGTGGCGCCCGGTTCGCGGGAACCTCTGCGCACAACGCGTGACATGAGCGCCTGCCCATCCATCAGCTGGTTCCGGCATCGACACGCTACTGCAAATGTCAGCCGATTTCCTCGTGTCGTCTCTGATAACGCCAACCGAGCAGCTGCCCCAATCGGCGGGGCTAAGCAGCGGCAGCAGCGCCTCCGCAAACCGGCGCCGGCCCACACGCTCGCGTAGCAACTACTACGGCGCAACGACCGGCCGTCATGAGTACCGACTGCCGAGGACCGGCCAGATGTAGGTCGAAAACCTCAAGGAGCCGATCCAAGGCTCAGCCGTGAGGGCCGGCCGTTCATCTTAAACTCGCGCGCTGCTACAGACGGCGTCACAGACGGCCTCGACCACGCGCTCCACGTCCTCGTCGCTCAAAGCCGCTGAAATCGGGATGCTGACCGTGCGGGTCGACACGGATTCCGCGTTCGGGAAGCTGCCGGGTGTCCAACCGTACTTCTCGCGGTAATAACGTTGCAGATGGAGGGCTGGGAAATGCCACCCAATCCCAACGCCCTTGCTCTTCAACTCGGCGATTAGCTGAGGCCGGTCGAACCGGAGCGTGGTCCAGTCAAACCACAATGTGTAGAGATGCTTCGCGTGAAACCCCGAAACGTCTGGTTCAAGAGAGACCGGAGGAACATCCAGCCCTCGGATATCTCCGAACGCTTCGTTGTAGCGCGACCAGATCGCTGTCCGTCGACTCTGGGTGCGTTCAATTCGACTGAGCTGGTGGATGCCGAGCGACGCTTGGAGATCGGTCATGTTGTACTTGTGCCCAGCGTAGAGCAGCTCGTACACGCCCGCCCCATTGTTCGTCGAGTACCGTTTCCAGGCGTCATTGTCGAGGCCGTGCAGACCACGCACCCGCGTCTCAGCCGCGAGCTGCTTCGTCGTCCGTGACGAGCATGCCGCCTTCTCCCGTGACGACATTCTTCGTTACGTAGAAGCTATAAGCAGTGAACGTCGCACCATTACACGCAGAACTGGCACCGTTCGAATACCTTGTCTCTACGGCGTGAGCCGCATCGACCACCAGCGGGATACCCGGCGCGGCTTCTCGCAGCCCAGCAATATCTACCGGCGCGCCCGCATAATGTACGGGCAGCACAGCCTTCGTGCGCACGGACACGTGCCGCGCGACTTCTTCTGGGTCAATGTTTCCGTCCGACATGTCCACGTCCGCGAACACCGGCCTCGCGCCGCAATGCTCGATGACGTTTGCTGTCGCGGCGAAGGTCAGCGGCGTCGTAATCACTTCATCTCCAGGCCCGACACCCAGGGCCTCGAGCGCGAGGTGCAGAGCAGCCGTCCCAGAGTTCGTGCCAAGTGCAAACCGCGTGTCGACATAGTTCGCGAATTGCATCTCGAATTGGTTCGTTTTCGGTCCTGTCCCGAGCCAGCCCGATCACAGCGTGCTCACCACCTCAGCGATTTCTTCTTCGCCGATCAGAGGAGCACCGAAGACGATCGGGTCAAGTTCTCGGTGATGAGCGGGTGCAGGTACCTCCGCCGGAACCCCGTTGGCAGTCGATCGTGACTCCTCCACCTTCAGGGGGCCGTCATCGCTGATGGAGAAGATGGTTTTATCACTCACGGGCTGCACTCCTAGCGAACGTTGCTTCGTCGGATGACGGACACCGCGGTGCGGACAAGCGTCCTGAGGTCCAGCCAAAATGACCGGCCATCCACATATCGCAGTTCCTGGTCGAGCGTCTCAGCAAAGGTGAGTTCGTCCCGACCGCTTGCCTTTGCCGGGCTCGTCACGCCCGGCTTAATCGAAAGGAATCGCGGAAGCTTGTCTCCGTACAAGTGCGCCAATTCGGGAATCTCTGGTCGCGGCCCGACCAGACTCATTCCTAAGTACGTTCCAGAGATTTGGAAGTTCGTCGAGCGATCGCGCTCTCAGCCAACGACCGACGCGCGTAACTCGCGGGTCCCCATCTTTATGAAAGTAGAATTCGGGGTCTGCCCCGCGAGCGACGTAGTCATACAGATCTGGGAATCGCTGGTGCGCATCGATGTACATGCCACGCAGATTTCAAGAGTTCGAATGTCTCCCCGTATCTGCCGAGGCGCTTCTGGCGGTAAAACGCCGGGCCGGGAGAGTCAATACGGATCGCGATTACGGCAACCGCAATGACAGGCGCAAGAAGGATGAGCGCGATCAACGCGAGGGCCACATCGATGGCCCGCTTCGTCAAACCATACGCGCGCCGTGAAGTCTGCGCCTGCTGCCGGAGCGGTTTGCCACGAGCCGCATTAGGATCCGAGCGGCTCGCACCTGGACCAGAGGGTTTGGTCCCGTCAACATACGACGTCCGCCGTCCGTCCCGCGTCCGACCTGGATGCGCGGCTGTGGTCTTCTGCACCTCTGATCCCCCCGCTGCTGTAGCACCGCTCTTATATCCCCCAAAACCCGTAACCCGAATCGTGAGGGTCGAACATACGTCCGAACCTCGCCAGCCTGCTAAAGCTTAGCTGAATCCGGGTCATCCGCACTAGGGTTGCACCCCAGAGATCTGCACTACAACTCACGGTGGTTGCGTTACCCGCGGTCCCGTCATGATTGCGGAAATATAAGATCGTCCTCATATGTCGCCTCGGGCCACACTCGCCCCGTCTGAAATGAGGGAAGATCCGGGTCGGGAACCTTTCCCGCCTCTGTGCGCTTGGAGTTCGTACTGTCGGTCTTGCCGTACGGTGCGTCGGCGATTACCAGCGCTACTTTTCCGCGGTTCCTCCCGCGACGTCCAAGGCTGTTGGCGTCGCCGTCACCACGGCTTCAAGCCTCGTCAGCACGTCATCGTTCACGGGTAGCTGGAATAGGTCGATGTGCTGGCGTAGGAGGTCGTCTGACCACTCCCACCACCCCAGCGCCCGAAGTCGAGAAGCGAGTTCGGGCGCAATTCGGTGGCGAATTGGGCGGGCAGGAACCCCTGCGACGATTACGTACGGGGCGACGTCCTTGCTCACCACGGCCCCAGCGGCGATGACGGCTCCATCGCCTACCCGCGCACCCGGAAGCACAACGGCATTGGCGCCGATCCAGACATCGTTCCCGAGCCTGCGCGGCGCGGCGTGGGCGGAGTCGGCTCCGTGACGAATCCCCCGTCTGTCGGGAGGTAGGGGAACCCGTGACTCGTCGCTCGGTCCAGGTGGTGGTTTGGGGCCCCAATGCTGACATCCCAGGCAATGGCGCAAAATGCGCCGACATCGGCAAACGACAGCTTCGTCGACCGACCGAGGTACGAGCGGCGGCCAAGCGTCGACCTAAACACGGAGCGTCTCGCGCAACGCGGGTGTTCGGGCCGAGCTCGGAGAAGTTGATTCGGACGCCGGCTCCCAGAGGAACATTGACCCCCCTCGACCGTAGCGCGCGCAACTCCCGGAAGTCGTCGAATCTGTCCTTAAGGCCCATCGTGAGGCGCCCTACCCTCGGCTGCTTCGGGGAATCGGAGCCGGGACCAAACTCTACCGCGAACTCGACGCTGGGGCTGGGCCGTACTCGCAGCGGTTGGCCGCGGATGGGGAGAAACAGATGGCCATTGACCGAAAGCGGGGCGTGCCCCTGACGGTTTGATGAGCTGCGGATTGCACCGGCCGAACGAGGCGCGCCGGAACCGACGGGTCGACAGTCGCGACGCCGCCTACGAGAAGCGCTCGATCGCGATCAGGCGCGGGTCGAGTTCTGCAGCGAGGATTCTTCGCGGGCAGGGAACAGCACCAGCTCGCCGCCACCGGTCCGTGCCTGGTGCGCGAGCACCGAGGCTAGGTCGCGGTCCGCGAACCGCCCGGTGTGGGCGCAGGTCTCCAGCGCCCGGTTGCCCTCATCGGCCCCGTGCACCTTTGAGAGGTCGGCGGCTTCGGCCATCTTGCGCCGCAGCCGCCGCGTGCCGGCGGCCGCGGCCTTGACCAACCAGGCCTCCGCGGCCGGGCCGATCCGCAGGAACGCCTGCTCCTTCGCACTGCGCGCCCTGGGCCGGCGCTCCAGCGCACGGGGCGGCCGCGGCGGGTAGTACGCATCATCGATGCTCGGTCGGCCCGGTGTCGTGAGCTGATGCCGGGCGACCTCACGCGGTCCCTCGATCGCGTCCGCGTGCACCACCATCAGCTGCTCGGGGTCGACACGTGCCCAGACCCGCTGATCGACCAGCGCGTGCGGGATCGACTAGAGCGGGCCACCCACCGAGATTGTCGACTGCCAGCTCACCTTCCTGGTCTCCCCGAAGCACACGGTGTGCGGCACCCGGGGGAGCCGGTGAAGCCGCTCGTGCTCAGCCACGCCAGGCGGACCAGCGGCGGTTCGTGCGTGGCGCGATGCGGTCGCGTGTTGACGTCCGCCATCCACCGCGACACGCCGCCTCCAACTCCGCAAACGACGAGTACTCCAGCCGGAGGTTGTGATCAGCCGGCACATCGGCCTTCGCGATCTTCACCGTCGCCTCGCTGCCGCCCTTCGACGGGTCGGCCGGCACACACGTCTGGATGCTCACCCCGTAATGCCGGGCCACCGACACGATCTGCGGGTTGCGGACCGCGATCCCGCACACATGATCGACCGACACCGTCTTCTCGTTGTCAGTCAACAGATAGGTCGGCGCGCCGTCGAACATCCGCAGCGCCCGGTCGATCGCCATCACCACCGACGCGAGCGTCTTGTCTCGCAACGGGACCACGACCCGGAACCGCGACCACGCCAACCACGCGCAGAACAACGCCGTCTTGCGCCCCTCGACATCGGCCCATCGCCATAGTCGAACTGCGCCCACAACCCAGGCTCCGGCGTCCACGGCCGCGTGACCCGCCCATGCTCGCGCCGCCACCGACGCTTGGACTCAGCGACCCACCGCCGCGTCGTCCGCGGCGACCCAGGTACCCGGCCGACGAGCTGCCGTGCGCGACATCCCCCCGGACCTTCCCGTGCGAGCGCGCGACGAACTCGTCGACCTTCCGCTGGTACTCGACCTCCATCGCCGGCCGCTTGCGCTCGAGCTTCGCCACCAGCCCAAGGTCCCGCTGCGCCACCCACTCCAGCGTGGCACCCGGTTGAGCCGGCAGCACCACGCCCAACGCTCGCGGGTCCCAGACGATGAACCCACGGCATGACCAAGACACGCCTTGGGTACCACGCCCTTTGTGATGTCCCGCAGACAGGATCCCGAAGGCATTCGCCAGTCAATGGTCTGCACGTACGGCATCAGCGTCCAGTCGGCCCAGCCGTCCGCAACTGCTTCCGAGCCGACCGCCGAGCTGTCATGCTGATTGACGCACTTTCAGTCCACGACGGCGCCGAGGCTGAACTGCGATCAGTGCGTCGTCGGAGCGGGCGCGGCTGGAATATCGACCCTGCATTGGCTCCGCCGAACAGCGGACTGAACATCTGCCTGCTCGAAGCCGGCGCATTCGACGTCGATCTCCCGACGCAGAGCCTGTATCGCGGTTCATCCAGCGGCCAGAGCTACTACCCCCTCCACGCCTCCCGCTTCCGCATGTTCGGCGGGACGACCAACCGTTGGGGCGGCTGGTGCCGTCCCCTCGACGCTGAGGACTACGAGGAGCACGACTGGGTTCCGCGGAGCGGGTGGCCGATCGTCCACGAGGACGTCGCGGCGTACGACGCGGACGCGGCGGCCCTGCTCCAGCTCCCGAGCGAGAACTTCGAGGTGGCGCGGTGGGCCGACCCGCGAGCCGAGCCGATCCCGCTCGAGAGCAGCGAGTTTGAGAACGCGATCTACCAGTACAGCCCGCGGACGAACTTTGGAGAGGTCTATGGGCCGGAGATCCTGAACGCGCCGAACGTCCGGACGATCCTCAACGCGAACGTCACGCAGCTGCGGCTGGAGCCGGGAACGCGGCGCGTCAAAGAGGCGATCGTCCGGACGCTCAACGGCCGCCAGTTCACGGTCAGGGCGAAGACGTTCGTCCTCGCCACCGGCGGCATCGAGAACGCGCGGCTGCTGCTGGCGTCAAACGAGGACCAGCCGGAGGGCCTCGGCAACGAGTACGACAACGTCGGCCGGTACTTCCAGGAGCACCTGCATGTCGCGGCGGGCCACCTCCTCCCCACGCGGCCGTTCGATCGGGCGTTCTACGAGCGCGCGAAGACCGAGGACGGCGAAGCGAGAGGGGTGATCGTCCCGACGGCCGACGCGCAGCGCCGGCACCGACGGCTCGCGTGCTCGATCGCGATCGAGCCGCCGCATTACGCGATGGGCACTCCCTTCCTCGCGTGGCCGCCGGAGATCACGTTTCGGGCCGCGGCGGCCTACAACCATCTCAAAGGGAGCGGGCATGCCGAGCTCGCCGAGCGCGCACGCCAGATCGCGGAGCACAACTGGTACCGCGCGAGGCGCCTCCGCACGGTCCTCGCGGAGCGCGACGCGCACACGCGCGCACGCGCACGAAACGAGGACGGACGCGGCGGACGAGGCGGACGCGGACCGGAGCATGAGCTGCAATCGCTCTACATCCGCGCGGAGCAGGCGCCGAACCCGGACAGCCGGGTCACGCTCAGCACGAAACGCGACGCACTCGGGATGCCGCAGGCACACCTCGAGTGGCGGCTCACCGATCTCGACACGAACTCAGTCACCGGCTGGCTGTCCTCGCTCGACGCAGACCTGCAAGCCAACGGCATAGGCCAGGTGATCGCACCCCGCACGAGCTGGCGCCGGCGCATCGTCGGCGGACCCCACCACATGGGGACGACGCGCATGGGCGAGGACCCGAGAACGTCCGTCGTCGATCGCAATTGCCGCGTGCACTCGGTCGAGAACCTGTACGTCGCCGGCAGCTCCGTGTTCACGACCGGGGGCCACGCCAACCCGACGTTCACGATCGTCGCGCTCGCGCTCCGGCTCGCCGACCACCTCAAGCAGACGCTGACCGGAACTTCGGCCGTGCCGACGGGTTTGGATACGAGAGTCGGCGGATAACACGGCCTTAATCGACTGTTGCGATGAGCCGGTACTCTGCTGGGTAGCAGCTCATCGTCGGCTATTTACCGGGGCTTCGGTCCCGCCTCTGTCGGTGCCACCGCCGACTCGCACGCCGGCCTGTTTTTGTCCCGCGACTAAGACACGACCTCAGGGTGTCGTGAGATCTATATGTCCGTAAGCGAACACGTTGAGACTCAACGCGCCATAGAGCGCGACAGCTATCCGCCCGACTTCGGGCACAGAAACGGCGGACCCTCGGGCTCGACGAGCCTGGCGTCGTCGGTCCGGCGGCACCCCTTCCTGGTGCTGCTGCCGACGTTGCTGCTCCTTGCGGCCGGGATCTACGTCGGGAATAAGAAGCACCCCACGTACTCGGCCACGGCCACCATCAACGTCGGCAAATCCGACATCAACACCCAGGCGACGCCGGGGTATGTCACGGCCGCCGAGAACCTGGCGAGTACCTACAGCCGCGTCGTCCAGAGCCAGCACGTCGTCAACCCCGCCGCGCGGGCGCTCAACCAGCCCGTCGCCGCGGTGAGCTCGCACCTGACCTCGACGCCGATCCCCAACGAGCCGAGCTTCACGATCACGGCGAAGGGCTCGTCCTCGGCATCTGCCGTGGCACTCGCTCACCAGGCGGTGGTGTCCCTCCAGAGGTTCGTGGACCAGTCCGCCAGCCAGCAGGGCGGCCCGTCCCAGCTGCTCGCGAAGTACCAGAGCGCGCAGAACCTGGCCAACCAGCTTGAGCTCAAGGCGAGCACGCTGAAGGCGCGCAATGCGCTGAACACGCCGGGCGTGACGAAGGCGCAAGGTCAACGCCGCGAAGCTGGCGGCCCAGGTTGCCTCGCTTAAGGCGCAGGCCCTGAGCGGTGCCTACCTGAACCTCCAGCAGAGCGGCAGCGCCCCCTCGCTCGACGTTCTCAACGACCCGACGAGCGCCTCGAAGACCGACCGCCGCTCGAACATCGAGAAGTACGCGGTCATCGGCGCGGTTGCCGGACTCGTGATCGGCATCGCCTTCGCCGGGCTCGTCGGCGCAATCCAGAACCGCCGTCGGAACCGTCGATTCGCCGCGTAGGCCGTCATGGCCACCCGGACACAGCGCGCGACGCCGTACCTGTGGTGCGGCGTCATCGCCCTCGTCGGCGCCGCCGCGGGGATCGTCGCCGGACCGCACGTCCACCACGGTCTTGACACGTTCACCGTGGCCGTGCTCGCCGTGGCGGCGCTGGCGGTCGCCGCCGCCTGCATCGTCGCCGTCGACCCGGCGTGGATCCTCACTGGCGGGCTGCTCCTGTCGGTGTTCTCCGGCAACTGGAGCAACCTCGGCGTGCCGCTGCCGCTCGACCGGGTGGCGATTGTCGGCGGTCTGATCGCCGTCGCCGTCGCCGCCTGGCGCCGCCGAGACGAGGTACGGATCGACATTCGCCCGGTTCATTGGCTGATGCTGCTGCTGATCCTGTACGCGGTGGCATCGGCGGCCTGGTCGAACACGCTGACGAGCCACGCCCCGCTGTTCGCGCTTCTCGACCGGCTCGGCGTCGTCCCGTTCCTGCTGTTCCTCGTTGCGCCGGCCGCGTTCCGGACGCGCCATCAGCGTCGCATCCTTGCGGTCGGACTGCTCATCCTCGGCGCCTATCTGGGCCTGGTCACGTTGTTTGAGGCCGTGCACCTCAACAGCCTGGTCATCCCGAAGTACATCCTTGATCCGAACCTCGGCCTCCATGCTGGGCGCGGCCGGGGGCCGTTCCTGGAGGCGGGCGCCAACGGACTCGCGATGTTCGAGTGCGGCGTCGCGGCGTTCCTCGTCGCCTCATGGTGGCGTGACCGGCGGATCCGGATCGCGGCCGGCGTCGTGATGGCGCTGTGCGCGGCGGGGATCCTGTTCACGCTCACCCGGCAGACATGGGTCGCGGCCGGCGCGGGTGCGGCCGCCGCGATGGTGAGCGACCGCCGCCTGCGCCCGTGGCTGCCGGCCGCGGCGATCGCAGCGGCCGTCGTCGTCCTCGCGTCGCTCACCGTCATCCCGGGGCTGTCGCAGAACGTCAGCCAACGTGCGTCCGATCAGACGCCGGTCTGGGATCGGCTCAACTCCGACGCCGCTGCCCTGCGCATGGTCGAGGCCCAGCCCGCGATCGGCTTCGGCTGGGGACGCTTCGGCGCCGAAAGCCAGCCGTACTACCGGCTCGCCGCGACCTACCCACTGACGAGCGTCGGCACAGCTCACAACATGACACTGTCGAACGCGTCCGAGCTTGGCCTGAGCGGCGCCGCCCTGTGGCTCACGATCATCGTCGTCGGGATCGTCATTCCCGCCTGCCGCCGAGCGAGCCCGGACATCGAACCGTGGCGCATCGGGCTGATCGCCGTCGCCGTCGCCTGGTTCATCCAGTCGAACTTCACCCCGCTCGACTACGCCTTCGACAACTACGTCGTGTGGCTATGGGCCGGGATCGTGGCCATCGGCAGCCGTTCTCGCCAGACCGCGGCGGCGCCGGAGGTGGCAACGGCTCCGCTCACGCGGCGCGGAGCGCGGTTGCCAGTGCCCGCCGGAACGCGGTAGCGGACCCGGACGTGTTCGTCTACGGCGCATGCGCGGGGCGGTCGGACAGGCTCGCGACCACGCTCGTGCCGTCGCTCGAGGGCCACGGGCTCGGACCGCTCCTGGTTCGTCGAGGCCAGACGTCGATCTTCGACGCCTACAACTCGTTGATGGATGAAGCGATCGAGCGATGGCCACACCTCGAAGGGCTCGTTCTTCTCCACGACGACGTCGCCATCCAGGATGAGCGATTCGAGGAGAAGCTGCGTGCCGCGTTCGCCGATCCGACGGTCGGCGTCGTCGGCGTGATCGGAGGTCTCGGCCACGACGAGATGTCCTGGTGGCGAACCGTCCGCGAGCGCCGGCACGGGCACGTCGCAACCCCCGCGAAGCGGGAGGACTACTCGCGCGGAATCCATGCGGTCGACACGGTCGACGGGTTGATGCTCGCCGTCTCCCCACGGTTCGTGCGTGATCACCGGCTGCGCGGTGCCGGCTATCCGGGATTCCACGGCTACGACAGCGAACTCTGCGCCCAGGCCCGCGCGTCCGGGCTGCGCGTGCTCGTCGTCGACATCGAGCTGTTCCACGACCACCAGCCCTCCGGCGATCGCACGCTCGCGTTCTCGTGGGCGGAGTACGAATGGATGCTGCGATGGCGGGTGCCGTCGCGGCAGAGCCGTGCGAAATGGGCCGTAAAGCGTGCCGTCCTGCGCCAGATGGCGCGCGTCCTGGGCGCGGCGACGCCCGCGCCGAGACGTTTGACGGTGGCGCGCGGTCAGCGGTGAGCTGACTCGCGGCCGACGTACTCGGAGTAGACGTCACGCAGACGGGCGACGTTGCTCCGCAGCTCGAACTCGTCCGCGACGCGCTGACGCGCCGCTCGCCCGAGCGCGGCGCGGCGATCCGGGTCGGCGGCGAGCGCCGACAGCGCGGCGATCAGATCGTCCCGCGCACCCGGTCGCACGAGCCGACCCGTGATGTCGTCCTCGATCAGCTCGGGAATCCCCATCACCTGGCACGCGATGACCGGGAGCTCCATCGCCATCGCCTCCATCAGCACGATGGGGACGCCTTCGGCGAAGCTCGGGAGACAGAAGATGTCCGCGCCGCGCAGGATGCGCTCGACCTCCGTGTGCGCGACCGCGCCTCGGAGCTCGACCCGGTCCCGCAGGTCGGACGCGTCGACGAGGCCCTCGAGCGCTGCCCGCTGCGGGCCATCGCCGACGAGCACGAGCCGGACGTCGACGTCGGTGTCGCGCATCGCGCGGACCGCCTCGATCAGCAGCGACTGACCCTTCTCCGGCACGAGCCGGCCGACGCAGGCGATCGTCACCGGCCCGTCCCGGCGCCCGTGCTCAGCCGGGGCAAAGCGCTCAACATCGACACCGCAGTGGACGACACGGAGCTTGGCCCATTCGGCGGGGCTGACGATGCCCATCAACTGGCTGCGCGCGAAGTCGCTGATGCAGATGACGAACTGGGCGTCGGTGGCCTTCTCCGCCAACCGATGGTGGCGCAGGTCGTAGAACTCGGTTGGCCCGTGCATCGTGAAGCTCCACGTGACGCCGTCACCGCCGAGCATCGCTGCGAGCATCGCGACGTCGCTGGCGACGTTCGCGAAATGGGCATGGATGTGTGAGCTCCCGGTGCGCCGGCAGCGGTCCCACAGTACGACGGCCTGGACGAAGTACGCGAGATGCCGCACGAGGTCGTCTGGGGCAAGTCCGGCCATCCGCAGCGCGCGCCTCAGCGCGGCGAGATACCGCGACGGCCGCGTCATGATCCCCGTGAGATGCGCGCGGAGGTAATGCCTCGCGTTGGGAGGCCGAAGGGCGTACGTCGTCCGGTACGCGTCGCGGTCGGCGTCGGTGCGGCACTCCGAGAGCGCAGAGCGGGCGACCGTGAACGTGTCCACCTCCACGCCGAGCGCGCGCAGCCCGAGCACCTCGTTCTGAATGAACGTGTGAGATACCCAGGGATAGCCCGTTGTCACATAGGCGATGTGCACCGCGCGCTCTTATGACAGCGCGGTGACCATCCCGGCCACCCGCTCCACGAAATGATCGACCGTCCGGTCGCGTTCGACGATGTCCCGTCCGGCGTCTCCGAGGCGGCGCGCCTGAGCCGGGTCTTCCCACAGCTCCTGCACCGTTTTCCGCAGGGCGTCCGCGTCTCCTGGCGTGACAGTGCGACCGTCGACGCCATCGCGGACGTAGCCGCTCAGTCCCGGTGTGTCCGACGCGATCACGGGTGTCCCGCAGGCCATCGCCTCGAGGATGCCATTGACGCCCGCGGCGTAGCTTGTCCCTGGGAACACCGGGATGACGACGGCCCGCGCGCCGCGGTACAGCTCACGCAGATCGGGATAGCTGAGACCGGAGCGGACTTCGACATGGGCGGGAACGGACAGCGGTCTGGACGAGCGGTGTGACCACGGACTCCCGCTGACGATCACTCCCGGCACACGCAACGGCGCGAGCGCCTCCACGAGGGTCTCGTAGTCACGCTGCTCACGGCCGACGCTCAGGACGTATCCGCCGTCGGTGCGCTCGCCCGGCGTGAAGAACCGATGGTCGACCTTGTCCGGGATGAACCGCGCCCGCGCCGACTCGAGTCCGACCTCCTCGCGGAGGTAGCGCTCCTGCGGACGAGCGAAGACGAGGGTGGCGTCGGTTCGTCGCAGATACCCCGTCAGCTGCGCCATGCGCCGCTTCTGGGGTGACGTCAATAGGTGGGCGATCTGAATCGTCGGCGCATCGGGACGCAACAGCGAGAGCGGCAGTCCGACGCGCTCGGACAGCGCGACATACGCCGATGCGGGCGATCTGCGGGCCCGGACCGCTTGGCCGACGCTGAGGCGCAGCCTCGACTCGACGGCGGCGAGCGGTGCGGCGGTCGCCTCGTCTGCGTAATGGATGCGCCCGCCCAGGCGATCGGCGAGCGCGTCGAAGTCCTTACGCGGATGCGGCTCGCCGTTCGCGGGCACGGCTGCCGGACGGCGGTCAGACGGCAGGATCAGTGGCTGGGAGGCGTGGCTCATGATCGGATTTCGTGGAATCGGCTACACGGTCGCGGCGCGCGTCCCCGAACGCGCGCGCAACACATCCCCCTCCCCAGGGCTCCAGTTTCGTCTACCCCTGCCAGCGCTCTGGTATGCAAGGTACCCGAGGGTCCTGGGTACCCTCAGGGTCATGCCGGGAGAAGCGCAGGCACTTCCCGTCGCGGTCGTGATCGCGGCGCACAACCGCGAGGAATGGGTCGGGCAGGCCGTCGCGAGCGCGCTCGGCCAGCGACCGCATCCACCGGCGGAGGTCATCGTCGTGGACGACGGCTCCACCGACGACACCGCCGGTGCCGCCGCGCGCGCCGGCGCGATCGTCGTGCGCCACGAGACGAACCGCGGCGCAGCGACCGCGCGGAACACGGGCGCAACGTCGACGAGCCAACCCTGGATCGCGCCGCTGGACTCGGACGACCGGTGGCTGCCGCACATGCTGGCGACGCTGTGGCCGCTGCGCGGTGAGCACGGGTTCGTCGCGGGCGCCTCGCTCGCCCTCGACGGCGACAACACGCCGCTCGCCTACGGCGGGCTGATGCGTGATGAGCCGCTTGTGCTGCGCTCTCCCGCGCCGCTCGTGTACCCGGACAACTTCGTCGCAGCGAGCGGCGTCATCATCCGCCGCGAGACGTTTCTCGAGGCAGGCACGTACCGAACAAACCTCCGATCAGCGGAGGACTTCGACATGTGGCTGCGGATGCTCGCGCTGCGCTCCGGATTGTGCGTCCCGGACGTGGTCACGATTTACCGCGTGCACGCCGCGCAGAAGTCTCGCGGCAAGGCGTCGTACCGTGACGCGGTCCTCGAGATCATCGGGGACTATCGGGACGCGAAGTGGTTCCGGGACGAGCTCGTCGAGCAGAAGCAAGCGGTCATGGCCTGGGACGAGCTGCGCGAGGCGCAGCGTGCGCGGAACATCCGCTCGGCGTTCACCACAGCCGCGTGGCTCCTGCGTCGACCGGAGCGGTGTCAGACGTTGCTCGCCGCGCTGAACCGGCGGCGCCTCGGCCGTCAGCGAGCACAGATGTGGGCAGCGCGACTCGCCCTGCCTGACCTGACGAGCTGACCCCGGGCACGCCTATTTGTGCCAGCAGCAGGAGAGGGTGTCCTGCAGCGCTTGCAAGTGCGACCACGGGAAGCTCTTCAGCAGATTGCTCACGTACTGGCCCTGGAACCATCCGCCCGCGCCGTAGTACGGGTTCGCCACGCCTTCGGCGTCGGTGTCCTCGCCGTAGAAGGCGACGGCACCGGACTGGTCCCGCACGATGATTCCGTACTTCTGTGCGGCCACAGCCATCATCCGGACGAGCGGCGCCATCTGCAGCTTGCTGAGATCGAGATTGGGATCGATCCGAAATCGCTGGCCCTCAGGGACGGCGGAGCTGCTGTAGACCGAGCCGTCGGTGCGCTGGGCCGGCCACGCGAATGTCGACGCTTGGGCGTGCGGGATCGCCAACGCGAGTGCGTGGTCGATGTGACCGCTGGCCAGTTCGCTCGGGCGGATCAATCCGCCGATGAGCGGAAGACTCGTGGCCGTCGCGCCCCAGCGGCTCGGCGACGTGTAGTAGCCCGGGCCCGTCGAGACGTGGTCGATCGTCCCGCCCCAACTCGCGTGCCACCCGTCGCTCGCGCGGTGCATCTTCCAGAACTCCCACATGCGGTCGGCCGAGGGCTGCCACACGACCATGTGCTCATCGCTGCCGGAGGCGGGTGTGGCGTTCTGCGGGATGGGGACGGCCAGCCACGACTGGCGCAGCGCCGGCCCTGTCGGATTGCTCGTGTCGTCGAGCCGCACGGTCACCGTCGGCTGGGACGCCGCCACCGTGAAGACCGGCGTGCTGTACGCATAGGTGTTCATCCAGGTCCCGTACGTCGCGACCTGCTGCTGGAGCGCAGACACATAGGCACCCGATTGGCGATCGAGCGCGGCAGTGGCGGCGAGCGGGAGGTTCCACACCGAGTCCGCCGCGAACGGCCGCGTGCCTGCCGTCCCCCGGGTGGGTTGACGACCGGCGCGGCCGGGGCCGGTGCCGGTGCCGGTGCCGGGCGGGTCGGTGTCGGTGACGCAGGCGGCTTGGGCGTCGCGTCGGCTTCGGCCACCACCACACGGCGGCCTGCTCTTTGGCTGCTCCCTTCGACGTCACCGTCTTCGGCTTCGCCCGGCTACAGCGCTTCTTGTGATGTTTGACACGTCGGCACACCACCCGTCGCGTGACGGCGTGTCGCTTGGCACGGGGGGACGCGCTCGCGGTCGGCGCCAGTGCGGTCAGCATCAGCGCCGCGAGCAGGCAGGGCAGGGTCAGAGCGCAGATGTAGCGTCGGTTCAACATGTGGATGGATACGGCGTGTGTCCGGCGGCCCCACATCCGTCGTCGGCGTAACCGCGAGCGCGCCCCGGCAGCGCCGTCCCTCAGTCGACGGATGTCGGACCGGATGAGCAGCCACTAGCGTGGTGTGAAGACTCTGTGTCCATGCATAGCCTCGGCGGGGCGAGGGAAGCTGAGACAGGATGGAGATGACCCCTGCACTGTCGCGGCGCACCTCAGCGCGGCGTGTTGGCTACGTCGCGACGCTCGTGGCGCTGGCGATGCTCGCGGTCGTGATCGTCGATGCGATCCGCACAAATACCAATCAGGGTCCACCGCCGCTCCCGTTTGCGGCGGACTCCGTGTGGAACGCGCCGCTCTCCCCGGCCGCGCCCCTGTCGCCGCAATCGGCGACGTACGTCTCCCAGCTTCAGCAACAGGTCGCGCGCTACGGGGCGTGGATCAACACGACGCAGTTCAGCGTTCCGGTCTACACCGTCGGGGCGTCACAGGCACGCGTGCCGGTCGTGCTCGACACGCACGGTGGCAGCGGTGACCTGCTCGCGCGGGAGCTCAGGCAGGGCGTGCCGATCCCGCCGGGAGCCGCGCCGGCCGCGGGCAGCGACCGACACCTGGTCGTCTGGCAGCCGTCCACGGACACGGTGTGGGAGTTCTGGAACATGGAGCGCGTGAACGGCGCGTGGCACGCTCGCTGGGGCGGCAAGATGACGAACGCCTCAGCGAGTCCGGGGTACTACACCAACCCCAAGGACTGGGGTGGCTCCGCGACCAGCCTGTCCCTGCTCGGCGGATTGATCCGGCCGAGCGAGTTGCGAGCCGGGCACATCGACCACGCCCTCGCGCTCGCCCTCCCCCATGCCGCCGCCGGCAGGTTTGTCGCACCCGCGCAGCGCACCGACGGCAATGACCGTAGCCCGAGCGCGATCCCGGAGGGGACGCGCTTCCGCCTCAACCCGAAGGTCGACGTCGACTCGCTGCACCTTCCGCCGGTGACGAGAGAACTCGCGCTCGCCGCTCAGCACTACGGGATGATCGTCCGTGACCAGTCGGGCAGCGTGTCGGTGTACGGGGAGGATCCGACGCACCTCGGCAAGAACCCGTACCAGGGCACGGGCGGCCTGTTCGGTGCGTACAACCCGGCCCAGTTGATGCGCGCGTTCCCGTGGCAGGAGCTGCAGGTCGTCAAGCCGGCCCGATAGCGCACTTGGTCGCCCCCTCACGTCGCCCGCGGTCCGTACGATGGCCCCGACGCAGTCGGCCATGAGCGCCCCGACGATTCGGACGATCCACTTCCCTGCCCCGGACGACGAGCCCGGCGCCTTCCTCTCGCTCCTCACCGAGAGCCTCACCCGCGCGGGGGTCCAGCCGGTCCGCGCGCCCGCGCTCACCGAGGAATGGGTCCGTGACGCCGCCGCGCAGGTCGACGTCGTCCACCTCCACTGGCTTGAGTTCATCGCCCCCAGCGCCCCGGGTGCCGTGCTCGGCAGCGCGAGGACCGCACGTCGCGCCGTGCGGCTGGGACGCCTGCTCCGCCGGCTGCGGGCGGACGGCGTTGCGGTCGTCTGGACGATCCACAACCTGGCGCCGCACGAACCTGTTCACCCGCGGATCGAGCAGCGCCTGTCCCGAGCGGTCGCGTCGATCGTCGATGCCGCGATCGTCCACTCGCAGCACGCCCGCACCCACGCCGCGGCGCATCTCGGACAGGCCGAGAAGCTCGCCGTCATTCCGCATGGCAACTACATCGGGGCGTATCCGGAGCCGAGCGCGTCGCCCGCAGAGCTGCGGCGGAGCAGAGGGATCCCGGACGACGCCTACGTCTTTCTCAGCTTCGGGCAGGTCCGGCGCTACAAGCGGCTGCCCGAGCTCGCCGAGGCGTTCCGCGCGCTCCCCGGCAACGACCTGCGCCTGCTGATCGTCGGGGCTCCCGTCGACGCGGCCGAGGTCGACCGCCTGCGTTCACTCGCCGCGGCCGATGACCGCATCGTCCTCGACCTGCGTCGCATCCCGTCGGCCGACGTCACCGCCGTTCACGCGGTCGCCGACGCCGCCGTCTTCTCCTATGACGACATGTTCTCGAGCGGCAGCGCGCTGCTCGCCCTCTCGTGTGCGCTGCCGATCGTCGTGCCCGACGACAGCACGGGCACGGAGATCGCAGACGTCGATGCCGCCGTGGCGATCACGTCAGGCGATCTCACCGGCGCTCTCGATGCGATCCGCCGCGGGGACCGTCACGCGCAGCGCGCCGCCGCGAGGGCAGCCGCCGAGCGGTATGCCTGGGATGGCGTCGCCCGCGCGACGGCCGACGTGTACCGCTCAGTGATCCGCAGCCGCCACTGACATCAGCTCAAGCAGCGCCCGCGTATTGGCCCGGGCGTCGTAGCGCGCCTCGCACCGTTGCCGGGCGGCCGTCCCGAGCGCTCGGCGGCGGCCGGCATCCGCCACGAGCGATGCGAGCTCGTCTCGGAGCGCGGCCACGTCACCCGGGTCGACGAGGACCCCCGCCTCGCCGTCGGCGAGGAACTCGCTCACGGCACCGATGCGTGATCCGATCACCGGGACGCCGCAGGCCATCGCCTCGAGGATGACCCACGGCGCGGCATCGCCGTACGACGGCAAACAGAAGCAGTCCGCCTGCTGAAAGAGCCCGAGCAGCCGCGGATCGGTCCCGGTGAGCCGGTGGACGCGAATGCCGGGGCCGGTCGGCACGTCGTCCGGAGAGACGATGTCAAGCTCGGCCTGCCCCCCGGCGAGCAGCGGCCGGATCGCGTCGATCAGGTCGACACCGCCCTTCCGCGCGAATCGGGCACCGACGAACAGGATCCGCGGCACCTCTCTGGAACTGTGTTTCGCCGGCCGGAAGTGCTGCAGGTCAAGGCCCGGGTGCTGGACGACGATGTGCGCACCGGGCGCCGCCGTCCGGAGTGCCGAGCCGGTCCAATCGGTCCAGGCGACGACGGCAGCGGCCGCTTCCAGTGCACGCCGCTGAGCGGTGAGGCTCGTCCTCATCGCCAGCCGTGACCACGGACGCACGGCCTGCCAGATTCCCATCTGACGCCAGTCCCAGATCTCAGCATCCGCGGAGAGCACGAACGGCGGGAGTCCGGTTCCGTCGCCGAGCGCGAAGGCGGCCGTGTGCGGGTGGATGTGGAGGACGTCCGGGCGGGCGTCGGAGAGAACGCGATGCAGCGCCGCGCGCGTCCTCAGGGCTTGGATCGCGTGCCACCTCGCGGTCTGGAAGTCGAGGTCGCGACGCCACAGCCGGCCGTCGAGACCGGAGGCGGCGCGCAGTGTCAACCCGTGCATCGGGTGCAGCCGGAGGAACCCTGCGGTGACGCCGCCGGCCTCGGGCGCGTGCCGGCGGATGATCTGCTCGAAGCGGCCCTGCCCGCGCGTGCCGACGGAGTCGCCCTCGTTGACGAAGAGAGCTCGCATCACGCGCCCGCTCACCAGTTGGGGCGGAAATTGAGCTCGTAATCCAGATCCTGGGTCCGCTCGCCGATTCGCCGGGCCGGAACGCCGCCGACGACGATGTACGGATCGACGTCGCGAGCGACGACGGCACCCGCAGCGACCACCGCACCCTCGCCCACCGTCACTCCGGCGAGCACGGTCGCGCCCGTCGCCACCCAGGCCCGCTCGCCGATCACGATCGGCTCGTAGTACGCCTCAAAGCGGGGACTGTCGAGTCTGTGCGAGCCCGTGAGCAGCTGAACGCCTCCGGAGATGTTGGCGCTCCGGCCGAGGCGAAGCCCGCCGCGGGCGTCGAGCACGCATCGCTTGCCGACCGTCACACCGTTCGCCAGCCACAGGCGCTCCGGCTCGATGATCTCGCTGCCGAGCATCAGCATCGCCCGCAGTGGATCCTCCATCCCGACGCCCATGCGGGCGTACGCGCGCATCCGCGCGTTCGCATACGGGATGCGGGCCACGAGATGGTTCAGCACCCAGTCGTGCGTCGGCAGTCGCCGCGTGATCCGCGCCAGCGGCGTCATGCCGCGTTCACCGCCGACCGGCCGTTGACACGCAGGCGCTCGTCGCCGGCGACCCGCGCGGCCTGCGGAAGGAACGTCTCACGGCGCTCGAGCGACAGCCGCCGGCGCATGCCCGGGCGCAGGCGGTTGGAGCGGGAACCCAGGATCGCGCCGGCGTACCGCACGCAGGCGTGCCGCAGCGATGCCGGGAGTGCGCGCGCCGCCGCGAGCGTCGAGCCGCCGTCGACACGCCGGACGTACTCCAGATCGGCCCGGACCTGGTCCGAGATCCAGCGCGCGCTTGTGCGGACGCCATACGGCTCGACGTGGCCGGCCACCTCGCGCAGTCCGCGCCACTCGTCGAACGATCGCCGGAACAGCTCGACGGGCCGGTAGTCGTGTGAATGGATGACGGCGGCCTCGGGGACGAACGCCTTTGCCCAGCCGGCGCGCAGCATGTCGAGCGCCAGCATGCGGTCCTCGGCATACGGGATGACCCGGAACGGCACCTCCTCCCACGCGGCACGGGCGATGCACGCGTTGACCGAGTGAAAGTACGTCGTCGAACTCGCCCCGTGCAGCGTCGCGGTCTCGGCGGTGACGATCACCGGCGCCCCGGCGTCCTCGTCCGCGACGCTGCGGAAGTAGTCGGTCAGCTCCCGGCGCACCGTGAGCGAGGCGTCAGGGCGCGGCAGGCCGGGACCGTAGGCGATGCCAACGTCGGGCCGGAGGGAGAACGCACGGGTGAGCGCGGCGAGCCACCGATCGCCCGCCGGAAGCGCATCCTGGGTGAGGAACGCGACGAGCTCGCCATGGGCGCGCTCCATCAGCAGGTTCCGGGTGCCGCCATGAGAGAACTCGGCCCGCTTGACCGTAATCACCTGCGCACCGTGCTCGCGGGCGAGGTCGGCCGATCCATCCGTCGACTCCGAATCGGCAACGATGATCTCGACCGGTCCATCCAGCCGCTGAGCCCGGATCGCCGGGAGCAGCCGCTCGAGCTCGGCCGCGCCCTGCAGCACGGGGATCGCCACGGTCGTCACGGACGCGCTCATGCGACCGCTGCCCCCACGGAGCGCCGGATCACGGACACGAGGTCACGGAGTTCCCGGCGACGGGTCAGCCAGCTCCCGAGCAGCGTCAGCGCCGCCGCCAGAGCTGCGGAATCGAGCGCCGTGAGAAGCGAGTGAGGTGCCGAGTACGCAACCGCCCACCCCGCCAGCCCGCTGAGGGTCATGACGGCGATCGGCACCGCCACCGATGCCGTCGGCCTGAGGTCGCGCAGGTGGCGTCGCAACGATCGGTCGAACAGGACGACCTCGATCACCCCGGCGGCGAGCTGGCCGAGTCCGATCGCGGCGACACCGATGACGGGAAGCAGCGGAAGCATGACCACGTACCAGCCGATCGAGCTGTAGAGCATCGCCTTCAGCACGGCGTTCGCGTCGCCCTCGGCGTACAGGTACCCGGACGCGGCAACGGAGAACGGTGCGGCCAACAGCAGTCCCAGACAGGCCGTCGGAACCGCCCAGGCCGCAGGCGCCCAGCGCGGTCCGAACACGGCCGGGACGAGCGCCGGCGCGGCAGCGGCGAGCGGTGTCAGCACGAGGCCGGCCCCGAGCGTCGAGAGGTTGAGGGCTCGCTCGACGAGTTCCTGTGTGCTTGCGCCGTGCTCGCGCAACCGGGCCATACCCGGAAACGAGACCCGCCGGAGCGCCTGAAAGACGACGAGCGGCGGTTGGAGCACACGGCCGACGAGGCTCCAGAACCCGAGTGCGGAGACACTGGCGATCGCGGGGGTGACGATGTTGACGCCGGTGTCCCGGAGCAATCCGATGATGTCGACGGCCTGGTAGCTGGCGCCGAAGCCGAGCAGTCGCCGCACCCGCGCGCGGGAAAGCCGCGGGCGCAGCAGCCCAATCGGGCCGACGACGACCATCACCGCGCTGCCGACGGCGGCGCGCGCGACGATTGCGCTGGCCAGGCCCCAGACTCCCCACCCGAGGGCGACCGTCGTGATCGCCCACGCGTAGTAGGCGACGGTTTCCCCGATCTCGATCGCGATCAGCGGCCGGTATTCCAGGCGCCGCTCGAGCGCGATCGCCCCGGGCGTTCGGATCGCCAGGATCGGCAGCGAGGTCACCATCAATGCGGCGAGCAGCCCGACGCGACCGAACTGTGACCCGACCGCTGCCACGAGCACGGTCACCAGCAGCGAGGCCGCAAGCTGGAATCCGAACGCGTTGGCGTAGTCGGGGCGGTCGGGTTCCCGGGCATCACGGATGAGCGTCGACCCGAGCCCGCCGTCGGCCAGGAACGTGCCGTACTGCAGAAGCACGCTGCCGAGAGCGACGAGACCGAAGTCACGAGGCGAGAGCATGCGGGCGAGGACGATGCTGCCGCCGGTCCCCAGGCCGAGGACGGCGAGCGAGCGCGTCGCGACGAGCACCATCCCCGCGGCCGTCTTGCGACGGATTCCGGCGGGTGCGTCAACGCGCGGTTCTGCGGCTGGAGTTTGAGTCGCGGTCACGGGGCAAGCGGTCGCGGTTGAAGGCCGGCACGTACGTCCGCCGCGTGCGCCGCGTCACCCGGATCCGTGCGGCGAGCAAGACGGCCGGACTCCTCTCGTTTACCCGGAAGCGGGCGACCGCTCACGTGACGCCCGCAGCTCCGGAGCCGATCGGCGCGTGTCACCATTGGTCCGATGCGGGTCCTGATTGTCTGCGGCCTGTATCCACCGAACCACGACGGCGGATACGAGATCGCATGTGAAGCCTTTGTTGAGCACCTACGCGCGCGCGGACACTCCGTGAAGATCCTGTGTGCCGACCATCCGGCGCAGTCACGCGAGGAGGACCTGCGCCGTGACGTCCACCGTGAACTCGGGTGGTACAAGGACCGTAACCTCCGCTTCCGCCACTTGTCACTTCCCGCACGAGCACAGCTGGTGCGAGATAACACAAAGGTGTTTGAACGACACCTCGGGGAATTCACCCCTGAAGTCATCAACTGGTGGGCGATGGGTGGCATGACCCTGTCACTCATCGAGTCCGCCCGCCGCGCTGATGTCCCGGCCATCGGGATGGTGTCTGATGAATGGATGCTCTGGGGGTTCGACGTGGACGGGTGGCTGCGAGCGTTTGAGGGGCGGCCGGCCGTCGGACGCGTGGTCGACCGCGCGCTCGGCGTTCCGACGTCGGTCGACCTGTCGGGCGCCGCGCGGTGGAGCTTCGTCTCCGACTACCTCAGGAACGCCGTCGTCACGCAGCGTGCTCCGTTGGCGCACACGGAGATCGGGCGCACGGGGATCAACATCTCGCAGCTCGCGGCACACCCGCTGCGGGGCTCGTTCGGCGGCCGTCTCGTCTACGTCGGCCGGGTCGCGCAGGTGAAGGGCGTCGATGTCGCGGTCCGGGCACTCGCGGAGCTCCCCGGCGACCACACTCTCGACGTCGTCGGACCCATCGCGGGCGATTACTCCGGAGACATCCGGAGCCTGTGCAGCCACGAGCGCGTCGACGGCCGTGTGACGTTCCGCGACGGTCTGCCGCGCGCCGAGCTCTCCGGCGTGTACGGCACGGCTGACGCCCTGATCTTCCCGGTGCGCTGGGAGGAGCCGTGGGGCCTCGTGCCGCTGGAGGCGATGGCGTGCGGGACACCCGTGGTCGCGACCGGCACGGGCGGATCGGCCGAGTACCTCCGGCACGAGGAGAACTGCCTGCTCGTCCCGCGGGACGATCACCAGGCGGTCGCCCGGGCCGTGCGGCGTCTCGCCGCCGAGCCGGCCCTGCGCGCCACCCTGCACGCAGGTGGGCTCGAGACGGCCGCCGCGTACACCGAGGAGCGGTGCAACGCGGAGTTCGAGCGCCAGCTCGTCGCCACGGTCGAAGACCGCGCCTGAGCTGCCGCCGGTCATGTCGACCATGCGCTCGGGCGAGAGCCGGAACCCGGCTCGCGGGCCGTCCGCTCCCACTCGGATGGACGCCCGGCGCCGAGCGCGCTGCCGAGCACCCCGAGGCGGCTCAGCACGAACACCGGCACCGAGAGCAACGCCCGCCACACGGTGCGGGGCGCGCGAACCGCCGCGAGGCTCCCGAGGACGTAGAGGATCTGTCCGACGAGGCCGACCACCGCCGCTCGGCGGACAAAGCGCGTGCCGGTCGCGGTCGTGGCCCCGACGGCCATCACGTTCGTCGCGAGCAGCAGCGACTGAGGCGGCAGCAGCGGTTCCAGCGCCGCGTCAAGGGCACGCGGCTCCCGTCGGCGGATGGCGCGGCGCAGGAGCGCTGGGCTCAGGTGAGCGGCGAGATGCAGGCGCCCGCTCTCCCATCGCGCCTCCTGGACGCGGCGTCCGGAGCCATCGCCTGCGGCCGGGGAGCGGACCGTCGCCTCCGGGGCGAACGCGACCCGTGCACCACTCAGCACCCAGCGCATGTGCTGCTCCCGGTCCTCCGCGAAGGAGAACGAGCGCCACGGTGAAGTTGACAGCAGCCGGGACGAGATCGCCATGCCCGTCCCGAGCAGCCCGCTCGAGAGGCCGAGCTGCTCCCGTCCCAACGGGCGAACGACGTTGAAGAGCGCAAATCCGGCCCACCGCAGCGCCGCGCTGGGAGAGACCGAGGGATCGGAGATGAGATACGACGCCTGGACAGCGTCCGCGCCCGCGCGGAGCCTCGCGGCGAACACGCGCAGCAGATTGGAGGACACCTCGCAGTCGGCATCGACGACGCAGATCGCATCCGGGACGTCCGTGCGGTCGGCGACGGCCTCGGAGGCGGCGTCGGCGTCGGCGAGGAGGCGCGCGAATGCCCACGCGAGCGCGTGCCCCTTGCCGCGGTGCACGGCATCCGTGCGCTCCCACACCTCGGCGCCGGCGGCCGCCGCCACCTGCGCGGTGCGGTCACCGCAGTTATCGGCGACGACGATGATCCGCCGGCCGGCCACCGGGTAATCGACCGTCCGCACGGACCGAACCGCGGCCGCGATCTGCTCCTCCTCGTCGTGGGCCGGAATGACCACGGCGAGCCGCAGCTCGTCGCCGGCGCTCGGCACGGCGCGCCGGCCGCGGACGGCGGCGCCCAAGAGCAGCAGCAGATGAGCCGTGCCGCTGATGCCGACGAGCGTCGCGATGGCGCCGAAGCTCCGGGCGCTGCGCCTCAGCAGCCCGATCATGCGGGCACCGCCCGGAGGCCACGGGATTGCGCGCGGGCGGCGCGAAGCGCGTCGACGAGGCGCGGCGCAACGACCGCCTGGTCGTAGTTGGCGACGATCTCGGCCCGCGCGGCGGCGCCGAGCTCGTCGTGCCGGATGACCGCCTCCCGCAGCGCGTCGGCCAGCCGGTCAGGCGCCCCAGCCGGAACGAGGAGACCGGTCCTCTCGTGGTCGATCACCTCGGCGATCGCGGCGATGTCGCTCCCGACGACCGGCGTGCCGCAGCTCATCGCCTCGAGCAGCACCATCGGCAGGCCCTCGTACGCCGAGGGCAGCGCGAGCACGGTGGCGTGGCGATAGAGATCGCGCAGCTCGCTGCCCCGTGAGACGAAGCCGAGGAACTGAATGCGGTCGGCGACCCCGAGCTCGGCGGCGAGTCCTTCGAGCATCTCCCGATCCGGGCCGTTGCCGGCAATCTCAAGGCGCCAGTGCGGTGCCAGCAGCGCCAGCGCACGAACGACGTCGGAGATCCGCTTCTGGCCGTCATGAAGGCGGCCGACGCAGAGAACCGTCGGATGCTCGGCGTCGGCGGCGCTCCCGCCGGGCGAGAACAGGGTCGTGTCGACGGCGTTGGGGATCCGCTCAGCGGCGCCTCCGTAGCGACCGACCTTCGCGGCCTGACGCTGCGTCTGCACGACGGTCCCGGACGTGCGCTGGAACGCGCCCCGCTTGAGCAGCTTGATCTCGTGATGGTCTGGAAGGCCCTGGTCGAGCGCGACGACGGGGCAGGGCACGGCGCGGGTGAGCACATCGAAACGCGCCGTCCAGTACTCCTGCACGCAGAGCACGTCGATGCTGGTCATCGGCGAGCGCGGACCGCAGCGGCCGGAGGAACGCGGCAGCATTGACAGCCTGCGCGACGTACCGTCCGACGGGAGTACGGCTGAGGATCGGGAACCGGACCCATGGCGTGGCTGCGGCGCCCAGCGGCAGGAACCGGACGGTGTATCCGTCCGCCGTCCTCACCCGCTCGGCGGCCCCGGTCGTCGGCACGTAGATGTGGGCATCGACGTCCTGCTGCGCGAACATCTGACACCAGTCCCACGACCAGTCGTTGCGGTAGGTCTCGAGGTAGCGCTCGCGGCTGAGGCCAAGGCTCGTCCCATAGAAGTCCTCGAAATACAGCGTGCTGAGCAGGAGCGCGACTCGCATCTTCGTGTCCAACGGGTGGATGGCCGTCTGAGTGGCTCGCGGCGCTTACGCGGCCACGGCCAACTCGAGCGCGCGCTGCAGCCCGTGCTTGCGCGTGCCAATCGCCGCCGGCCCGCTCTCACGCGCCTCCGCAATCAGCTCCACCAGGTCGCGGTCCGGCCGGTACACGAGCGCCGCGTCGCGTTCCTCGAACCGGTCCGCCAGCTGCACCTGGTGGTCGTCGACGTGCTCGCCGAAGCGCTCGAGGCGCGGGATCATGATCGGCTTCTTCCCCGCTCGCATCGCGGTGACCGTTGAGCCGACGCCCGCGTGCGTCAGGACCGCGTCCGCGTTCTGCATCGTCGCGGTCAGCTCGTCCCAGTCGAGATACGCCACCCAGGTGACGTGAGCTGAGCTCGGTCGGGGTGGCGTTGCGCCGTGCTGGACGACGACATGCTCGTGCTGCTTCTCGAGGTCACTGACCAGGTCAAGCGCTCGCTCGAACGGTTGCTCGTGCGTACCAAGTGTCACAAGAATCATATGATCGCTCCCACGTACTTTCCGCGGCGATACCGCTCAGTCAGTTCCGGCCACTGAACGAAAAACTCGCTGGCCACCGGGTACACCAGGCGGCCGCTCAGAGACAGTCCGTCGATGCGGGCGAGGCTCTCGATGAAGATCGCCTTCCTGCCGAACACACGCGCGGCGTACACAAACGGCACGCCAACGCCCGCACCTGTGGTTATTACCGCGTCCGGGCGCATCCGAAACACCATCCGCACCGCCAGCAAGAGGTTGCGAATGAGGTTGCCGAGGTGACGATTCGTCGGGCTGTACGCGTACGTCACCGTTTCACCTTCCAGCAGCACGCGCGCGTCGGGCTTGTCGAACGTCACCCAGTGCCGGTCGGCCGCGCGGGACCGATCGACGAGCTCGAGCAGCTCGAGCAGGTGCCCCCCACTTGAGGCGACGAGCAGCAGGCGGGGTGAGTGACCGTGTCTCGGCATCACTACATCCCCCTCCGCCGGATCACGTACGGAACCGTGCGCAGCAGGATCTTGAGGTCAAGCCAGATCGACCAGTTGGCCCCGTACAGGTAGTCGATCTTCACCATCTCGTGCATCGGGATACGGGAGGAGCCGAAGATCTGCCAGAGGCCCGTCATGCCCGGCCGAACCGCGAGCCGGCGCCGCTGCCAGCCCTCGATGAGCGCATCCTCATCCGGCACGAGCGGCCGGGGACCGACGAGGCTCATGTCGCCCTTGAGGACGTTGAGCAGCTGAGGCAGCTCGTCCAGCGAGGTCTTGCGCAGGAAGCGGCCGACGCGCGTGATCCGGGGATCGTCGGTGATCTTGAACAGGCCGCCGTCGGCCTCGTTGAGCTGACGCAGCTCATCCTTGATCCGCTCTGCGTCGTTGACCATCGAGCGGAACTTCAGCATCTCAAAGCGCTTGCCTCGCCGACCGATGCGGGGCTGACGGAAGAACACCGGCCCCCTGGTGTCGAGCTTGATCGCCGCCGCGACCGCGAGCAGCACCGGAGCGAGCACGAGCACACCGAGTGATGCGCCGAGCGCGTCCATCGCGCGCTTGAGCACACCTGAGGACTTCGGCAGCCCGTATTGGCGCACGCCGAGCAGGGTGATCCCGTCAACCTCATCGAACGTGGACGACGACCCAACGACCTCCAGCAGCCTCGGAAGGACGCTCACCTTGACGCCGAGCGCCTTGAGCATGCGGATGATGTCGAGGGTCTCCTCCTGATCGTGGGCGTCGGGCGCGATGATGACTCGCTCAACCCCGTTCTCGATGACGAGTCGGTTGAGCCGGTTGACGTCGCCGAGGCTGTCGATGCCCGGAACCTCGGTCTTGTCGTTCGGCCGCAGCGCCACCCGACCGACGAGCTCCGCCTTGACGCCAGGCGCGTCGGTGAGCTTGGTCACAGTTCGGCTCGCGTCGGCCGCGTTGCCGAGCACCATGCACCGTTCGGGCGGCGTCGCGGTGAGGGCGATCCGGCGCGCGGCCGTCCGGCCCAGGGTGATGAACACGAACGCACCAAGACCCAGGCTGAGGACCTCAGGGCGTCCGAGCCAGCCGGTCAGCAGCAGCGTCTCCGCGAACCACGTCGCGAGCGCGTACAGGACGGACACGTACAGAATCGACGGCAGCTCGTCGACCGTCGTCTTGCGCAGCGTGTGCTGGTCGCGGTCGTAGAGACCGATCGTCTTGCAGGCAAGGACGACGAACGGCGCGATCAGGACGACCTCTGGCCGCAGCGACGCGTGTCCCCGGACGACGACGGCCAGGATCAGGGCAATGTAGGCGCCGAACACATCAGCAAGGGCGAGCAGTCGGCGAAACAACGCGTCGCGCGAGTGGAACAGCGGGTTGGCCAGTCCCGGCTCCGGGACGGATTGCAGCGGCGTGGACTCCTCCCACACGGGTGAGATGTCAGCGTCCGACGCGTCACGGAGCGAGCGCGGCGACGGAGTGCCGGCGCCGCGCAGGGGATGCCAGCTGCGACGCGATCGGCGCGCGCGGTCTCCTCGGTCGTGGTGATGAGTGGCAGTGCTTGACATGTTCAGACGGTCGTCGCGGGGGGCGACCCGCGAAGCAAAGTAGGACGGTGCTGAGGGCCTCGCAACAGGTGGCCCCCCTGGTTTCTCCGCCTCGTGCGTCCGCTTCGTCGGCCCGGTGTTAGCGAGCCGTTAACGACGCTGCGAGGAGCGGGCAACTGCTCCCGGTAAGGACGCCCACCGAGCCAAGGCATCCCCCGGTTCCGGGGTCCGTAAACGTCCGGCCGGACCTGTCCGATGCAGGATCGCCGACACCGAAAAGTTCCCACGTCAATGCGCAACTTCTGGTTCCCTGACCGGTTGCGGGTTGAGGTCCCGCGGGTCCGTGCCGGTCCGTGTGGGCCCGTTGTCGACCGGCAACGGGTCGCGTCGCTCCGCGTGGATATAGACCGCGTGACCGCCGTCTGGCGCAATCACTGCCTCGGAGCGCGCCAGTGCGATCGCCAGGGCGATCGGCGGACAGGCTGCACGACGATTGCCGTCGCCAGGTTGTAAAGAACCTGTTGCATCGGATTAGTGTCGAACAAGGACAGGGAAACGTTTGGACGTGTCGATAGAAAGCGGGTTCGGGCTCCCGACGGTCCGGCGCAATCGCGCCCGGCTGATCGACCGCGCCCGTGAGCTCCGAGCGGTTGACGCGGCGCTCAGCAGCGCCGCTGAAGGCGCCGGCAACGCGACGATCGTCGAGGCCGCTCCCGGGTATGGGAAGACGGCCCTCCTCGACGTCGCTGCCGACCGTTCGGCGGCGTTGGGCTATCCCGTTCTGCGCGCCACCGGGACGCGACTTGAGCGTGGGTTCCCCTTCGGTATCGCGATCCAACTGCTGGAACGTCCCTGGCTCGCGGCCGACGAGGCGGAGCGCACGGCGTTCGGTGCCGGACCTGCGCACGTTGCGGGTGCGCTCCTGGAGGGGCGCTTGGAAGAGGTCACGCTCGGGAGCGAGCAGGTCTACCGCGTCATCCGCGGCCTGTTCTGGCTGATGCGCAATCTGCTCAGCGTCAGGGCCGCGGACGAGGGTCGACCCGCGGTCACGGTGCTCGTCGACGACGCGCAGTGGGCCGACGACGAGTCGCTGCGCTTCCTCGCGTACCTGGCGGCGCGTCAGCGGCACCTTCCGATTGCGCTGATCGTCGCCGTGCGACGGGCCGAACCCGACGAGGCGGCACCGCTATCCGAGTTCCGGCATTCCGGTGACGCCGTGACGCTCCGGCCCGGGCCGCTGAGCACTGACGGGGTCGCCGCGGCGGTCCGTGAGCGGTTTCCGGACGCCGATGAGACCTTCGTCGCCGCCTGCGCCGAGGCGATCGGAGGCAGCCCATTTCTTCTCGGTGGGGTGCTGACGGAGGTTCGCCGCGGCGGGCACGCCAACAACCCGGCACGGATCTCCGAGCGCGTGCCGCCCCGGTGCCGACGCCGTCTCGTCGGAGTTGCGCGCCATGTCGGACGACGAGCAAGCGCTGATCCAAGCCGTCGCAGTGCTCGGGGATGGCGTGTCGCTGACGGACGCCGCGGGGCTTGCCGAGCTTGACATTGACACCGCTTCGGTGATCGTCGACGCCCTCGCCGCCCGCGGGCTGCTTGAGCCGACACTGCCACTCCGCTTCGTGCATGCGATCGTGCGCTCGGCGGTCGCGCGGCTGATTCCGGAGGCATCGCGCCGGGTCTCGCACCGTCGCGCTGCCGACATCCTCGGCGAGAGCGGTGCGGCGCCGACGCGGGTCGCCGGGCATCTGCTCGTCGCCCCGGCGGAAAGCGACCCGGCAGCGATTCGTGCGCTCCGCAGCGCTGCTCGGGACAAGTTGCGCACCGGGCACGCGGACGAGGCCGCCCGCTTCCTCACGCGTGCGCTGCAGGAGCGCCCGTCGGAGGAGGTGCACGCTGAGCTGGTGGGCGAACTCGGCGAGGCCGAGGCCGCCGCCGGGCGGCCGGACGCCCCACAGCGACTGCAGCACGCGATGGCGCTGACGAGCGCGCCGAAACGACGCGCCGAACTCGCGCTCACCCGAAGCCGGGTCCTCCTCGCCGCCAAGCGCTACGAGGAGTCAGCGGCGACCGTCGACGCCGGTCTGCGCGATCTCGGAGCCGATGACGCCGAGCTTGAGCAACAGCTCCAGGCCGCGTACATCTCGGCCGCATCACACGTGCGCGACCTCGCACCGGACGTGAGCCGGCGCCGCCATCGGCTCCTCGAGCGGATCGGCGGGACCCCTGACGCTCAGGAGCGCGCCGCGATCGCCCACTCCGTTGTTCAGGACAGCATGCGGGGTGCCACCCGAGATGACGTCCGCGGCCTCACCGAGATCGCGTGGGCAGATGGCGCGTTCCTCGAGCTCGACCCGCGAGTCGACCCGAGCCTGTCGTGCCTGGCGAGCGCGCTGATGTTCGTCGACGAGATCGAGCGCGACCTCGAGATCTGTGAGGAGGCCCGCTCCGGACCGCACCGGGTCTCCGGACCGGTCGTCAGTCACTTCCGCGCCTGGCCGCTGTATGAGCGCGGCCAGATCGCCGAGGCCACGACCGAGGCGAAGGCCGCCCTCGATGCGCCGGACGATTTCCATACGACGATCCGTACCGCCTACGCGACGCTCGCCTGCTGCCATCTCTTGCGAGGCGACCTCGCGCATGCCGAGACCGCGCTCGCGATCATCGAGGACCCGCAGATCCGGCAGACCGTCCGCCACCCCGTGCTGCTTGAGGTCCGGGGACGTCTGCGGCTTCGGCAGCACCGGCCCGAGGATGCCCTCGACGATGCGCTGATCGCCGGCCAGTTGCTGGAGGACGAATACGGCGTTGAGAATCCGGGCGCCGTCGCCTGGCGGTCGACGGCGGCCCTCGCGCACCTTGCGCTCGGTCAGCCGGCCCGTGCCGAGGAGCTCGCCGCGGCCGAACTCGACCGCGCCGAGCGGATCGACGTCACCCGGGTGATGATCCGAGACCTCCGCGTCCTCGGCCTCGCTGCCGGCGGCCAGGAGGGCATCGATCTGCTCAGGCAGGCCGTCGAGATCGGTCACCGCTATCCGCCCCGCCTGGAAGCGGCTCACGCGACGCTCGAATTCGGGGCCGCACTGCGCCGCGCCAAGCAGCGCGCCGACGCTCGTGAACCCCTGCGCCAGGTGCTCGAGTTCGCGTCGAAAAACGGCGCCACCGCCCTCGCCGAGCGTGCGCAGACGGAACTCGCGGCGACCGGCTCGCGATCCCGCAGCGTGCTCCTGACCGGCGTCGACTCACTGACGCCGAGCGAGCGCCGCGTCGCCAACCATGCCGGCCAGGGCATGACCACCCGTCAGATCGCCGAGGCGCTGTTCATCAGCCCCAAGACTGTCGAGTACCACCTCCGCCACATCTACCAGAAGCTCGAGATCAGCTCGCGGGCGGAGTTGACCGCCGTTCTGCAGCGTGACCTCAAAGACCAGTCAGAGCTGTAGCCGACGGGGGCGTATTCGCCAAAGTCCATCGGCTCGTGGGTTGTCTTCCGCCGTTGGCTGAAGTCCACCGGAAACCATCGGCGAGCCGCTACCGTTTGATCCTCCGGCATTGAGAGGCGATGTCCAAGTGGACTTGTAGGGAGTCCTATTACAACCTGTGGGGGGTACGCGTGGGAATACGAGCCATGGTTCGGTCCTGGCTTCGCAAGCCGGTGGCGTGGCTGCGGCGCCGGCTGGGGATCGATGAGGCCGATCGGAAGTGGGAGGAGTCCGACGAGCGGATCCGGGACCTCTACGACTGAGGACGGGCCGGATCCGAGTCGGCGGCGCGGGTGCCGCGGCTCAGCCCTGACCGAACCCCCGCTCCCGGTGCGTGCAACTCGCGGCTCTCGAGCACACGGTCGACGAGCCCGTAGGCGACGGCCTCCTCGCCGGTGAAGAACCGGTCGCGCTCCATGTCGGCGTGGACGCGCTCGACCGAGTGCTTGGTGTGCTTGGCGTAGATCTCATCGACGCGGGCGCGCAGCGCGAGGACCTCCCGGGCGTGGATCTCGATGTCGGTCGACTGACCCTGAAAGCCGCCTGAGGGCTGGTGGATGAGGATCCGGCTGTTCGGCAGCGCCATCCGCTTCCCGGCCGCCCCGCCGGCGAGCAGGAACGAGCCCATCGACATCGCGATCCCGTAACAGATCGTCGCCACGTCGGGCTTGATGAACTGCATCGCGTCGTAGATCGCGAGCCCGGCGTAGACGAGCCGCCCGGGGAGTTGATGTACAGCGAGATGTCCTTGTCGGGATCGTCGGACTCGAGATGGACGAGCTGGGCGACGATCAGATTCGCCAGCTCCTCGGTGACCTCACCGCCGAGGAACACGACGCGATCGTTGAGCAGGCGCGAGTAGATGTCGAACGAGCGCTCGCCGCGAGCGGTCTGCTCGACGACCATCGGGATCAGGGTCATGGCGTCCTCCTTCAGGCGTGGTAATGTGCAACCTTGTGGTTGCGCTACCGAACCTAGCATACGTGCAACCTATTGGTTGCGCATCTGACGACGAGGAGGCAGGAGATGACCGACCGGATCGAGCGCGAACTGTGGCTTCCCGCCTCTCCGGATGACGTGTGGGAGGCCGTGATCGGAGACGGCTGGCTCGCCGACGAGGTCGATTTCGAGCTGCGTCCAGGCGGCGATGCGAGCTTCCGCACCGGCGACACGCTGAAGACCGGCTGGGTCGAGGAGGTCTCCGTTGCCTCCCGACTCGCTTTCTGGTGGGCCGAGGACGGCGAACCCGCGACGCGCGTCGAACTGACGATTCACGAACACGAGGACGAGGTTCGCCTGCGCGTGGTCGAGACCCGCCCGCTCGATGTGCTCGATCTCGTCGGGACCCCGCTCCCCGGTTCCAGCGGACGGGCGTACGGACCGGCGCTCGTGGCCGCCTGACGAGGGGCGATGACGAGCAAGCCGACGCACCTGACCCAGGACGACCGCGCGGGGGCGGTCTTCGGGGCTCTCGCTGATCCCACCCGGAGAACGCTGTTCGCCGCCCTCGCCGAGCACCCGGCGGCGACCGCGACCGAGCTCGCCGCCGAGCTCCCGATCACCCGTCAGGCGGTGCTCAAGCACCTGACGGCACTCGCTGACGCCGGTCTGCTTGACCGCGAGCGCTCCGGGCGCGAGGTCCGGTACAAGGTGACGCCGGCACCGCTGTCCGATGCGGTCTCCTGGATCGCCGAGGTCGGGGGGCAGTGGGATGACCGGATGGCACGGCTGAGGCGCCAGCTCGGCCGCTGATTACGCAGATCTGCGTAACGCAACTCTGCGTAATTGCTATTACGCTGGGCTGTATAGTTCGAGGCCATGCCGTCCGATCCACCGCTCAACCCGTTCCGCTTCGGTGCGCTCGCGCTCGACGAGGCGTTCGCCGACCGGGAGGGTGAGCTCGCCGAGCTGAAGGCCGACGCGCTGTCCGGCCAGGACGTCGTGCTGTTCGCGCCGCGTCGGTTCGGGAAGTCGTCGCTCATCTGGCGGACCGCCCAGCAGCTCGTCCGCCGTCGAGCCCTCGTCGCCCACGTCGACCTGATGACGACCCCCAACCTGGGGCGTTTGGCGGACAAGCTGGCGCAGACGATTCACGAGGACCTCGCCTCTCCCCTGTTCCGCGCCAAGGAACGGCTCCGCGTCTTCCAGGGCCTGCGCGTCGCCCCGACCGTGACCGTCGACGCCGACAGCGGCAACCTCAGTTTCAGTTTCAGCCCGAGCGCTCCCGCGGCCGACATCGTCGCGACGATGGAACGCCTGCTCGAGCTTCCGGGCGAGCTCGCCGGCGAGCGCAACCGGCGCGTCGTGCTCGTGCTCGACGAGTTCCAGGAAGTCGTCGAGATCGACCCGGCCCTCCCCCGGCTGATGCGCTCGGTGTTTCAGCGCCAGCCGGAGGTCGCCCACATCTATCTCGGCAGCCGCCGGCACACGATGGAGCGCATCTTCAACGACGAGAACGAGCCGTTCTGGCGCAGCGCCAAGCGGATGGAGCTCGGGGTCATCCCCACGGAGAAGTTCCGCCCATTCATCGCCAAGCGGTTTGCGCAGACGGGCAAGGTGATCACGCCGGCGGCGATCGAGATCATCCTCGCAACGACGCGGGGGCACCCGTACGCCACCCAGGAGCTCTGCTACTTCGCTTGGCAGCGCTCATCGGCGGACCGCCCAGCGTCCGAGGAGGACATCTTCGGGGCGCTGTCCGACGTGCTGCGCTCCGAGGACTCGCACTTCAGCGTCGTGTGGGATTCGGCGAGTGCCCAGCAGCGGGCGCTGCTCCAGGCGCTAGCGGTGGAGGAGGGGCGACCGCTGACCAGCGAGTACCGTCGCCGACACGGCCTTCCGCCGACCTCGAGCGTCCAGCGCGCACTGCAGACGCTCGAGCGGGCCGAGCTCGTCGCCCGCGAGGGTGGACGGGCGTGGATCACCGAGCCGTTCCTCGTCGAGTGGCTGCGAGCGAATGCCCTCTGATGGGCTGACGCAGATCGCCCTTACGCAGACGTGCGTTACGCAGCTCTGCGTCAGGACCGCTCCGTAGTCCGCCGCCGGGCCGACGCGGGGAGACCCCGCATCAGACATCTGTCCAGTGCGCCGATAGATCCTTCAAGGGCGAGGTCAGCCTGTCGAAAGCGACGCCGCCTCGCCCGCCGCGGTGAACGACATGTCAAAGCCGGTCGATTCCTTGCAGGCCCTGTCCGATCCGCGGAAGTGGAGGCGCTGCGCGAACCGGATCGGAGCCGCGCTGACGCTCACCTCAGGCGCGCTCAGCGCCGGCGCCGCCCGCCGCGCTCGAGCACAGCGCGACCGCGCCCTGAGGGACCTCGCCGCGGCCCACGGCCTGCTCCGCCGCGAGGCGCAGCTCGAGCACGAACTACGCGACGTGAGTGCTGCCGCCGCCTCCGGCGACATGAGCGAACATGACCTCGCGGACATCGCCGCCCGGCGGCTGCGGGATCTCCTCGGTACGACGACCGCCGCGATCCGACGCGCCGACGCGGATGGGCTCACGCTCGTCGGGTACTGCGGGCCGCCCCACTCGCCGACGCGGCTCGCCTGGGATGGGCGGACATCGGCGGCCGAGGCGGTCCGGACGAGCCGGCTCGCGCGCGTGGAGAACTACGGCCCCCCGAACGACGAGGCCGCCGCGTTCGTCAACGCCCATCAGCTGACATGCGGCATCAGCGCCCCACTTCACCTCCACGGCCGGACATGGGGATCGCTGACCGTGACGACCGCCCGCCCCGGCGGGTTCACCAGCGAGGACGAGCGACTTCTTGACCGCTTCGCCAAGCTCGTCGCCGCACCACTGGCAACGGCCCGCGCGCACGATCACATTCAGTTCCGGGCCCGGCTCGAGGAGGCGCTGCGCGAGGTGGCGAGCGCCAGTGCCGCCGGAAGCATGGCCGAACCACTCCTCGGAACCCTTGCCACGGAGCGAATCGCGGACCTCCTCGACTCCCCCGGGGCCGCGCTCGTCGGCGTCCGCGACGGCCGGCTGATGCTCCTGGGGGCGGTCGGTGCCGGACCGGAGCCACACGATTCGGAGGTCGACGGCCGCTCGGCGGTGGCCGAGGCGATTCGCACCGGCGCGCCGGTCGTGATCGACCATTACGCGCGGCTCGACAGCCCGTACAACGTGTTCGCCCAGGAGGCGGGCTGCCTCGCCGGCGTCGCCGTCCCCGTGTTCCTCGGCGACGAGGTGTGGGGCGGCTTCGGTGCGCTCCTGCGACCGACGATCTCCCCGTCGGAGGCCGTGCTGCTGATGGAGCGCTTCGCGACGATCATCTCCGCCGCGCTCGCCAACGCTCAGGCGCAGGAGCGACTGCGCTTCCGGGCCCGCTTCGAGGAGGCGCTCCGCGAAGTCGCCACGGCCGGCGCGGCGCCGGGGGTGCGCGAGCGCGCGCTCGCAGAACTCGCGGCCGAGCGGATCGCCGAGCTTCTCGGCGCGCGAGTCGCCGGCGTCGTGCGGTTCGGGCCCGACGGGCCGATCCTGCTCGGGACAGGCGGAGAGAGCGAGCTCGCCGTCGTTCGTCCCGAGCGACCCCGACTCGGCCGTCGGGACCGTCGCGCGCACCGGTGCGACAGCCGTGATCGACGACGTCGACGGACTCGACGGAGCGTACGCACGCTACGTCAAGGAGATGGGCTGCCGCGGCTCGACGGCGGTGCCCGTATTCGTCGGCGGTGAGCTCTGGGGCTCGATTGCCGCGATGTCCCCGGCGAGTGGGTTTCTCACCGATGCGCCGCAGCGTGCTTGAGCGCTTCGCGCAGCTCATCACGGCGGCCCTCGCGAATGCCCAGGCGCAGACCCGGCTGCGGGATGAGGCGCGGCTCGAGCGGATGATGCAGCGGATCACGGCCGCCAGCGCCACCGGCCGGCTCAGCGACCGTTCACTCGGGCATCTCGTGGCGGACGCCGTCGCCGAACTGCTCGGGGCGCAGCTCTCAGCGGTCGTTCGACGTGACGGGGAGTGGATGACCACGCTCGGAAAGCGCGGGCGTGGGATCCCGGATCGCATCCACATCAGCAGTCCGTCACTCGCAACGCAGGTGATCAAGACGAACTCGACGGTCCGCATCGAGGAGTACCCGACGCTCGGCGGTCCGGTCGCCGAGCAGATCGCGCAGGGACAGCCGGTCGGCACGGCGATCGGCGTGCCGGTGACGAGCCACGGGCGGCTATGGGGGTGCCTGATCGCGGCCAGCGATCCGGCAGACCGCTTCGATGCGACGAGCGAGCACTGGCTCATCCGCTTCGCGCAGCTCATCTCGGCGACGCTCGCGAACACCGAGGCGCAGGCGCTCCTCCGAGAACGCGCCGCGGTCACGTCCTCCCTGCACGACGGGCTCGTCGTCCTCGACGACCTCGGCGAGATCACGAGCGTCAACGACCCCCTGTGCGCGATGACCGGCTTCGCGGCCGCGGACCTCGTCGGCTGCCGCGCGCCGTATCCATTCTCGGTCGACGGCCGCACCGATGAGCTCGCCGACACCGATGGCGCGAACGCCGTCGAGCGGGTGTTGTGCCGCCGTGACGGGAGCCTCCTCCGAGTCGCCGCCTCGGTGTCGACGTTCGCCAACGCCGACGGGACCTCGGCGGGCCGCGCGGCGATTCTCAAGGACGTCTCGGAATCGGTCGAGCAGGCGCGACTTGAGCGCGCGATGCGCACGGTCGCGACGGCCAGCGCGGACGGCGCTCTCGACGAGCGCGGCCTCGCCGATCTCGCCTCCGGGCAGGTCGCCGAGTTGCTCGATGCGCCGCTGGCCGCCGTGCGTGCGTTTCGACGACGCCGAGCGCCTCACCGTGCTCGGCCACGCCGGGGACTTTGCGTTCCCGCAGGCCCTCCGGCCCGAAGACGGCGAGACGGTCCCGGCACTCGTGGCCCGCACCGGGCGCGCCGCGCGCATCAACGATTACGGGGCGGTTGACGGACGGATGGCCAGGATCGCGACCGCACACGGCGTCACCGGCGCGATCGCCGTTCCCGTCCGGCTCGACGGAGCGCTGTGGGGGTGCATCGGCGTCGCTGACCCGGCGCGTCGGTGGCTTCCCTCCCGGCACCGAGTCCCAGTTGGAGCGGCTCGCGGCGCTGCTCTCCGTGGCCCTCGCCAACGTTCGCTCCGTGCGCCGGCTGCAGCAGGAGGCGCGCATCGAGCATGCGCTGCGGGAAATCGCCTCGGCCTCGGCGAGTGGCCAGCACGATGCGAACGCACTGTTCACGCTTGTCGCCGCTCGGGTCGCCGAGGTGCTCGAGACGCCGTCCGCCATGGTCGTGCGCGTTGACGGGAGCACCGGAACGATCGTCGGTCGTCACGGCCACGCCCACCGCGTGGCGGGCGAGTTGCGGCTCGCAGGAGAGCGTCGCCGCGGCGCGGGCGCTCGCCACCGGCAGGCCGGTGAGGATCGACGACTTCCTGGAGGAGCGTCCCGGACCGGAGATCGCCGCGCAGGTCACGGCCAGCGGCTGCCGCACGGGGGTCGTGGCGCCGATCCGGCTCGGCGATCATTCGTGGGGCTACATCGGTGTGGGCAAAGAGGATCCGCACAGCTTCCCGGGAGACGCGGAGGCGCTGCTGGAGCGCTTCGCCACGCTCGTGTCCCTCGCGCTCGTCCCAGGCGGAGACGCTCGCGGAGCTGCAGCGGCGGGCGACGACCGACGACCTCACCGGTCTCCTCAACCACCGGGCATTCCAGGAGCGGCTCTCGATCGAGTTCCGGCGCGCGACCCGCTACGGCCGTCCCCTGTCGCTCGTCATGTTCGACCTTGACGGCTTCAAGCTCGTCAATGACCTCCACGGCCACGAGGCGGGCAATCGCGTGCTCCAGACGGTCGGCGAGACGCTCCAGTGCCACGGGCGCGCCGGCGATATCGCGGCCCGGATCGGCGGCGACGAGTTCGCGATCATCGCCCCGGAGACCGACAGCGCCGAGGCGCTTGGACCTGGCGGAGCGCCTCAGGGCAGTGGCGACGACGGCCATCCGCGAGCTGGGCCTCCCGGTCACGATGTCGGCGGGCGTCACGGATGTTCACGACGCCGCGACGATGCACGACCTCTTCCACCTCGCCGACAGCGCCCTCTACTACGCCAAGCATCACGGCCGCGATCAGGTCGTCCGCGACACCTACGACGAGCGCGACGGGGAGATGAGCGTGCGGCGGTCCGAGCGCCGACGGGCGTTCAGCGGCCTCACGGCGCTCGTCCGTGCCGTCGACGCGCGTGACCCATCCACGCAGCGGCACTCCGAGCGGGTCGCCGAGATCTCGGTGCAGCTCGCCGTCCGGCTCGGGTGGAGCGCCCAGCGCTGCGCCCGTCTGCGGGAGGCGGCGCTGCTCCATGACGTCGGCAAGATCGGTGTCCCGGACGCGGTTCTCTCCAAGCCGGGTCGGCTGGCACCGGACGAATACGAGCAGCTGAAAGCCCACGCCGAGCTCGGCGGACGGATCACGACGGAAATCCTCGACGACGAACAGGTCTCCTGGATCCGCCACCACCACGAGCGTCCCGACGGGCGCGGTTATCCCGACGGGCTCGTCGGCGCGAAGATCCCGGACGGCGCGCTCGTGCTCGGGATCGTCGACGCGTTCGACGCGATGACGGCCGGGCGCCCGTATCAGCAGGCCAAGACGGCCGTCGAGGCGATCACCGAGATGCGCGCGCTCGCCGGCGCCCAGTTCGACGTCGGCCTGATGAGCGTGCTGGAGGAATGGGCGCTCAACTCGGTCGGGCTGCCGGCTCCGTCGCAGACGCAGCCGGTGTCCGCACTACCGGGGTGAGATCCCGAGGTACGGCACCGCCCACCCGACGATCTTCTGGAACGCCGGGGCGGCGACCGAGCCGCCGTAGATCGCGCCATGCGGCCGGTCGACCATGACCGCGACGAGCAGCTTCGGATGTGACGCCGGGACGAAGCCGATGAACGAGGCGGCGTAGTCGACGCTCGAGTACTTGCCGTTGATCACCTCGTTCGCGGTACCGGTCTTGCCCGCGAGGTCGTACCCCGGGATCGCGGCGCCGGAGGCGGTGCCCCCGTCAGCGAACACGCCCCGGAGCATCTGGCGCAGCTCGGCGGCGGCCGATCGGCGAGATGATCCGGTGGCCAGCGGGCTGCGGCTTGGACTTGTCGCCGACCTGCGCGACGATGTGCGGCGAGCGCAGCACGCCGCCGTTGGCGATCGCCGCGTACGCGGTGGCGATCTGCAGCGGCGTCACGGACTCACCCTGGCCCATCGGGAGGTTGCCCATCGAGGAGCCCGAGTACTGCCAGGAGTGCAGCACGATCCCCTGCTCCTCGCCGGGCAGATCGACGCCGGTCGGCGATCCGAACCCGAAGCGGTGCACCCAGTAGTCAAACCGCTTGGCGCCGAGCTTCATCCCGATCTCGTCGGCGCCGATGTTGCTCGATACCCGCAGGATGTCGGCCACCGACAGCGTCTCGTCGCCGTGCGCCCTCGGCGTCGTGGATCTGGCGGTCGGCGACCTGCAGCACGGACGGGACGTTGAACTGGCTCTCCGGCGTCACGATCCCGTCCTGCAGCGCGCCGGCCACGGTGAACGCCTTGAACGTCGATCCCGGCTCGTAGGTGAAGCCGACGGCACGGTCCTCGTTCGCGTAGGACGGCGCGCCGGAGGGGTTGTTCGCGTTGACCCGTGGCCAGTTCGCGAGGGCGAGGATGGCGCCCGTGTTCGGGTCCATGGCGATCGCGGTCGCGCCCTTCGGCGTGTACTGCGCACCGACGCCGGCGAGCACCTGCTCAACCTCGTCCTGGAGGGCCGCGTCGATCGTCAGCCGGATCGGCTGGCCGGGGCGCGTCGGATGGACGTCGTCGATCGAGATCGGCTGTCCGATGGCATCGTTGACGATCCGCCTGATCCCGTCCTGGCCGCGCAGCACGTTCTCGTAGCGGTACTCGAGTCCGCTCAGTCCCCGGTCGCCCCAGCCGACGCTGCCGAGCACCTGCGAGGCCGCCCACGAGCGCGGGTACACGCGCTTGACCTGCGGGATGAAGCTGAGCCCGTCGATGCCGAGCTTCTTGACCGCGGTCGTCCGGTCGCCGGGGACGAGGTGGGCGATGTAGACGAAGCCGGTGTGCGGCTTGGACAGGAGCGTCAGGAGCTTCGTCTGCGAGCGGTGCAGCAGCGGCGCCAGCTTGGCGGCGACCGTCTCCGGGTCCTTGATCAGGTACGGGTCGGCGGCGATGTCATACGCGGTCTGGCTGATCGCGAGTTCGACGCCGTTGCGGTCGGTGATCGATCCCCGGACCGCCGGCAGCGTGACCTTCGTCACCTGCTGGGTCGCCGCGACCTCCTTGAGCTTGCCCGAACGGACGGACCCGAGGTACGTCGCGCGTAGCAGCGCCGTGCCGAGCAGCGCGATGAAGACGAGGAACAGGAGGCCGATGCGACGATCGATCGTCGCCATCGATCAGCCGCCGGTCGTGCCGGTCGAGCCGGCGTTGCCGGCGCTGCCCGTGTTGCTGGTGTTACCCGTGTTGCCGGCGCTCGCGCTCGCCGCGCTGGCGGTCGCGCCCGTGTTGCCGGTCGTGCCCGTGGCGCCGGTGGTGCCCGTGGCGCCGGTGTTGCCCGTGGCGCCGGTCGTGCCCGTGGCGCCGGTGTTGCCAGTGTTGCCGGCTGCGTTGCTCGAACTCGTGGCCGTGGCGCTCGTGCTCGCGGTCGTGCTCGTCCCGCCGGCGCTCGTGGTCCCGCCGGCGCTCGCGACGCTGGCGATCTGCGTCGGATCACTCGTCGTCCCCGTCTGCACGGCGCCGTTCGAGCTTGTCGTCGATAGGAACAGGTCCGCGCTCGGCTGGTGGAGGTTGCGGAGCGACCGCGGCCGTGTCCTTGCCCGCGTCGGCGGCCAGGAACCCAACGCCGGACGGCGAGGGCATCACCATGCCGGCCTTTGCCGCCAGCCGGGTGATGCGCTGGTCGTCGAGCAGCGAGCCGACGCTCGAGCGCAGGGCCTCGTTCTTGGCCTGAAGCTGAGAGCTCGTCTGGATCGAGCGGCCGATGCTGGCGCCGAGTTTCAGCACCTCGACCTGCATCGCGACGATGCCGGCGAGCATCACGCCGAGCAGCGGGATCCATGCCCGGCCACGGATGAGGCGGTCAAGGAACCGGTGATCCGGCAGCGTGCGCACGAACGCCAGCGCGCGAGTGGCGAACGGCGTCTCGGAGCGGCGGCGGATCGACGGGCGAGCGGAACGGCGGCGGATCGACGGGCGAGCGGAGCGGCGCGGCGGCGGCGCCGTCCGGGGGCGCTTCGGCCGGCGCGGCAGTGGCTGCGGAATGCCCGGCGGGACGGCGATCGTCCCGGCACTCGTCGCGACCGCGGCCGCAGCCGAGGCCGCCATGCGTCCGCCGACCGGACCGGAGACGCGGCGGGGCCGGGTCGGACTGGCCGAACGCTTGGCCGACGTGCTTGGGCCGGGGGCCCGGTGGGGCATCGGATGACGGCTCCGGCTGTTGCCGCGGCTCTGGCTGGTTGCCGCGGCACCGGCCGTTGCCGCGGCTCCGGCCGTTGCCGCGGCTCCACCTGTTGCCGCGGCTCTGGCTGTTGCCGCGTTGCCCGCCGTCCGTGATGCGGTCTGCGTGGCCGGCTTCTGGGTCCCGTCGCGCGCCGCCTTCCTCCGGGCGGCCGGCGTGATCGCTGCGGGTGTCACTCGGTCGATACCTCCAGCTTCCGAGCCGCGCGCAGGTGCGCCGACTTGGACCGTGGGTTGGATGCGATCTCACCCGGTGTCGGCGCGACCGCCCGGCGGGTCAACAGCTCCGCCTCGGGCTCACGGCCGCACACACAGATCGGAAGGTCCGGCGGACAGATGCAGCCCCGGGCACGCTCGGCGAGAAATCGCTTCACGCGCCGGTCTTCGAGAGAGTGAAAGGAGATCGCGGCCAGTCGCCCGCCCGGCCGAAGCAGCGCCCACGCGGCGGGAAGTGCCTCCTCGAGCTGGGTCAGTTCGTCATTGACGGCAATCCGCAGCGCCTGGAAGGTGCGGCGCGCGGGATGGCCGCCCGCGAACTGCGCCGGGACGGGCACCGCTGACTTGATCGTCTCGACGAGTTGCTGGGTCGAGGTGAGCTCCTCACGACCGCGCGCGCGGTTGATGGCGCGCGCGATCTGGGTCGCATAGCGCTCCTCGCCGTACTCGCGCAGCAGCCGCGCGAGCCGGCGCTCGTCCCACTCGTTCACGATCTCCTGGGCGGTGAGGTCCTGGTCAGGGTCCATCCGCATGTCGAGCGGAGCGTCGTAGGCGTAGGAGAACCCGCGCTCCCACGTGTCGACCTGCATCGAGGACATCCCGAGATCGAGGTAGATGAGGTCGGCCGTGAGTTGTTCGCCCGTCAGCCGCTCGAGTCCGCCCGCGAAGTCCGCGCGGATGAAGCGTGTGTGGCAGGAGACCTCGGCGGCGAGCTCGGCGAACCGCTCCTCGGCGAGCGGGTCGCGGTCGATCCCGATGAGCGTCCCCGCGGGGCCGATCCGCTCGGCGATGAGCCGCGCGTGACCGCCTCCACCGAAGGTGCAATCGACCACGATCTCGCCCGGCTGCGGATCGGTTAACTCGATCAGCTCGCCGGCGAGCACCGGGATGTGCGTCTGGGTCATGTCAAGCAGTGTCGCCAAGGCTCGCTGCGATGTCGGGGATCCGGGTCAGAACGTCGTCGCGGTAGGTCTCGTAGGAACGGCGGTCCCAGACCTCGATGCACTCACCCGAGCCGGTGACGACGACGTCCTTGTCGAGGTTCGCGTAGCGCATCAGGGTGGGCGGAATCATCAGGCGGTTGGCGGAGTCAAGTTCGGCGTCAAACGATGAGTTGAAGAAGAAGCGCTTCAGCTCGCGGGCGGTCGGCGAGGACGGGTTGAGGCCGCTCAGCGTCTGCGCCGTGAACGCCTCGTAGCTCTCGGGCGTCCAGATCGACACCGACCGCGGCGACCCCTGCCCGGTCTCCTGCGAGGCCGCGATCACCGCTCCCGCCGCCAGCGCAGCGCGGAACTTCGACGGGACGGTGAGGCGATGCTTCGCGTCGAGCGCGTGTTCGAAGGTTCCGCGGAAGATCAAGGGTTCTCATTCGCCTGACCGAAACTTGAACCCGGGTGGCTGGGTGGGAGGAGCCCTGCCACCCGGGTTCCGCATGCGTGGCCCACTGTATCCCACTGTCTCCCACCATGCAACCCAATTCTCATTGGTTGCCCCACTTTCCTGCCCACACGGCCCCAAAAGTGGGAATTCCCTTGCGCGACGGGGACTTTCGGCACGTCCCGGCGGCCCGCGGCGCCGGCATTCCGCTGCAGCGCCTGTTGCAGGCGGCCGATCTGCACGTGTGCTTGCGGATTCGAGGCGTTTCCGTCCGCACCGTGTGCTCCCCTGGCCCCGCCGGTGGGACGTCGTGGGAGCGGCTCCGCCTGGGGGGTGGGAGGTCGTGGGACGGGTGGCCGGAGTCCCGGTGGGACGCGGTGGGCGGAGTTTGGTGGGACGCGGTGTGACCGGAGTTCGGTGCGATGGCGTCGTGCGCGGCGGGCGAGAATCCCCCGCTCCAAGCGCTCGGAGCAACGAAGGGAGATCCGGACCATCACATGGTCCTCGAACCCCTTTCTCCCGCCGGCAGCTCTGAGAAAGGGACATCCGGACCATCACCTGATCCCCGGACCCCTTTCTCCAGCCGAAAGCTCTGAGGAAGGGACATCCGGACGATCTCCGGGACAGACGATTTCCGGACGCTCCGGACGCTCCGACCGACCGCGGGCACCCCCGGCCCGACGCCGGGTTGCCGCCGGAGCCGGCCGCACGCCGGGGCCGGCACCGCGGCTCAACCCCGCCCCGGCCTGTCCGATCGTCTGGAGTGTGAGGCGGATTGCGCCATACGTCATCGCCGTCCTGCTTGTGAGCGGAGTCGCCGCCGTCGCGGCCACGACCGCGCCGGTCCGGGCCGCGAGCAGCGCGTCAGGACGGCCGCATCCCGCTCCGGTCCCTGCCGGTCACGGCCAGCCGGACAACGGCGCGCTTGTCGACTCGCGGATCGTCCCTGACGTCACGACCCTGATCGCCCGCTACCACGTGATGGTCGTCGCGGGCTGCGGCGGTGGGCGGCCGTGGGGTCCCCACGCCCCGTACGGCGAGCACCCGATCTGCGACGCCGTCGACTTTGTTCCGCAGCACGATTCGAACCCACACTGGCCGACGATGATGCGGCTTGCCCGGGCGCTCGGGTGGCGACCCGCGTGCGAGCGGATCGGCTGCGAGGGCGCGGCGACGCTCGACCGTTCCCTGCGGGCGATCTATTACAACGGCTTTCCCGGCCACGGCGACCCGGCCCACAACCCCACGAACGCCCACCTCCACATCAGCTGGGCCCATGCTGCCGTGTCCGCCAGCGCCTACCGGCGCAGGCTGGACCATCATCCGTGGCCGGCCGCAGCGTGGGTCACACGGATCTATCGATCGCGCGCGCCCTCCTCAGGCCCATCGACCTCAACGACGCGCCCGCACCAGACGCCGGCTCCCGCGTCCAGCCGCGTCTCACAGCCCCGCCTCCCCTCCGGCGGCGAGTCGCCCACCGGTCGCTCCACCCCAGCAGCCGGCGGAGCGCCCGTCGGCGGCGGCGGCTGACCCGGCCGCGCATCAGGCGGCGGCTGACCCGGCCGCGCATCAGGCGACGGCTGACCCGGCCGCGCATCAGTCACCCATCCCCAACGCCCGGCCGGGGTCGGCCGCGCTCGGAAGCTCGAGCACGAGCCGGGCGCCGCGGTCTGACGGCGCGGCGGCGAGCCGGCCCCCGTGCCGCTTGGCGATGCCCGCGGCGATCGCGAGCCCGCGGCCGTGCGCGCCGCGACCACCCCGTGGCCGGCGGATGAGTTCGGCCACCGGCGCCGGCAGGCCGCGCCCGCTGTCGGTGACCTCGATACGCACGATGCCGCCCTCCCCGCGCCCGCGCACCATCACGTCGCCTCCGCCGTGCTCGACCGCGTTCGCGATCAGGTTGCGTGCCGCCTGGGCGAGCCGCGTCCGGTTACCCCACGCCGCGCGCTCAGGCCCCGACCACTGGAACCCAAGCTGAACCCCGCACACGCGCGCGCCCGCGCGGGCCGCCTCGACGCAGTCCTCGAGCAGCTGCGGAATGTCGACCGGTGCGCCTGCGAGGGTCGGCTCGTCGCTGTCCTCGGTGCCGTCTCGCGCCAGGTCGTCAAGCGCGAGGGCGGCCCGGCTCAGCTCGAGGTCGATGGCCCGCAGGGCGACTGCCGACGGCTCGCCGGTGCGGAGCAGGAGGCCGACGCCGAGGCGCGCCGCGGTGATCGGGCCGCGCAGCTCGTGACAGGCGCGGGCGACCGACTCACGGCGGGCGGCGGCGGCGCGGGCGCGGGCAAGCGTCCACGACACCGCAGCCGCTCCGAGCAGCCACCCGACGAGCCCGAGTGCGGCCACGGCGCTCACGGCACCGCCCCATCGACGAGCCGGTAGCCAACGCCCCACACATTGACGACGAACCGGGTGTCCTCGGAGCTGAGCTTGTTGCGCAGCCGGGAGGCGTGGGAGTCAATAGTCCGTGTCTCGCACAGCGCCTGAAAGCCCCAGACGCTCCGCAGCAGCTCTTCGCGCGTGAAAACCCTCGTCGGGTCGGTGGCGAGCGCCTGGAGCAGGCCGAACTCCTTCTTCGAGAGCTTGACCGGCTCGCCCTTGATCCAGGCCTGACGGGCAAGGATGTCGATTTCGAGCGGACCGATCCGCCGCCGGCCGGACCGCGGGCGCCGGACATTGCGCCGCAACAGCGCGACGACGCGGGCGTGGAGCTCGGGATACGAGAAGGGCTTGACGACATAGTCGTCGGCCCCCCGTTCGAACCCGCGCAGCCGGGCGAGCTCGCCCGTCCGGCCGGACAAGATGAGGATCGGCAGGTCGGGATCGGCGCGGTCGGCGATCCGATCGGCCGAGCGCACATCTCGGACGAGCTCGAGGCCGTCTCGGTCGGGTAAGCCGAGGTCGACGATGGCGACGTCGGGGAACGCGGTCTCGATCAGACGGCGGGCATCGAGGGCGCAGTCGGCCTCGAGCACCTCGTAGCCGTCAGCGAGGAGGTTGTCGGCGAGAAACGTCCGGGTGGCGGGATGGTCCTCGACGAGGAGAATCGTGGCGCAAGCGGCATCCATACCCTTCCAGAGGGCTGAGAGGCGCGATTTCGCCCCCTCCAGATGCAACATCGCATTCAGGCGCTGCGCCCGGGCAGGATTCCCTCATATGATGCCGACGCGTTATGCACCGACGCGGCAACTACAGCTCGGGAGACGACTTCGTCCTCGAGTATGGCGAATTGCGGTTCACGTTCAATGAGCGGGACTTCGCCGAGCGCTGCGAGCAGGCGGCGCGCAAGCTCGGGTTTCTGAGCGGCGGCGTCGAGGAGGACGAGGCAGAGGATCTCATCAACCTCGTCGTCAACGGTGAGGTCACCGATCCCGCCTCCGCTCTCGGCGAGCACGTCAACGACTGCTGGCCGGAGCTCGTCGGGCCATCCGAGCGTTCGCTCGTCCACTGGCTGCGGCGCCTCATCTTCCGCAGCGCGTGGCTGGATCAGCGCGTCAAGGAGGGCGAGCTCGACATCACCTACGACGAGGACTCGAGTTCGTTCGTCTACATCCAGCCGGACCGCGGCGGCGAGCCGATCGAGCTCGCACCCGAGCCGAGCTGGAACCGCGTCGCGTACTTCCGCCGCTGAGGCCTACCAGCCGGAAAGGGTTACCCGCCGGAGCCGGCGAGGGCGTCGAGGTTCTGACTTGCCGGCGGCGGGTTGTCGAGGATCAGCTTCGGCACTGTCACGAGCGTGTACCCCTTCGCCCGCAGCTGCCTGATGATGACCGGCAGTGCTGCGAGGGTCTCCGCCCGGTTGCCGCCGGCGTCGTGCATGAGGATGATCGCGCCGGGCCGAGCACCGGACACGGCCCTTTGGACGATCGTGTCGACCCCGGGCAGTTGGTAGTCGCTCGTGTCGACGGTCCACATCACCATCAGCATGTGGAACTGCTTGAGGACCGAGACGGTCGACTGGTTCCAGAGGCCATACGGCGGGCGGAAGAGGCGCGGGTACGGAGCGCCGTACTTGCTGGTCGCGGCGATCTGCTGGTTGAGCTGGCTCTGCTGGTCGCCCACTGAGAGGTGCGACATCGCCGCGTGGTTGTAGGTGTGGTCGCCGATCGGGAAACCCGCCTGGGCGATCAGCGACGTCCCGGCGTGGAAGTCAGGCTCGGCGAGCCCGACCTCGAAGAACGTCGCCGGCACGTGGTACTGCTTGAGCACTGAGACGAACTGGGGCGTGTATGGCCCGGGGCCGTCGTCGAAGGTCAGCGCAATTTCCCTGTGCTGGGCCCCCGCCTCCGCGATGTATGGCGTGTAGGTCAGCGTCTTGTTGATCGCGGCATTCTCGGCCGCCTTCTCGGCGCCGGCGAACGAGCCCGGTCCGGTGCCCGCGAGCGTCTCGATCCGCGTGAAGTAGCCAGTGGTGACGTGAGAGGCGGCGGGGGCGGTGGCCGTCGGCGAGCTGCCGCCAGAGCCGAGCAGGAGCGCGATGACGATGACCAGCCCGATGAGCACGAGCACCGCGACGAGGCGGCGGCGGCGGTGATGCGGTTGCACCGGCCGACGCTGCGGGCGGCGCTGCGACGCGGCCGGCCCCGCGCTTTCGGGGGGCCTACGCAGTGTCGTGATGCTGTCGTCCATTGCAGTTCCCCCGTGCATGATGGCGGGTGAGCCGGTCAGTTTGTAGTTCGCGCCAGGAGCCGGAACGCCTTGCCCGTGCACGTTCATACCGGTCCGTGGCCGGTCCGACTACCCTCCCCAGGCCATGAATGCGCCGGTTTGGGTGGTCATTCCGACCTATAACGAGGCGGCCAACGTGGAGCGGATCGTCCGCGCAGCAACGGGCGAGCTTCAGCGTGCGGCCGACACCGAGTTCCGAATTCTAGTCGTTGACGACGGCTCGCCCGACGGAACCGGGGCGATCGCCGACCGGCTCGCCGACGAGCTCGACGTCGTCGAGGTGCTCCATCGGACCGCGAAGGACGGGCTCGGCCAGGCGTATCTCGCGGGCTTTGACCGAGCGCTCAAGGGTGGCGCCCAGTTCGTGGTCGAGATGGACGCGGACTTCTCCCACGACCCGAGCTATCTCGGCGACCTGCTCGCGGCGGCCAAGGACGCGGACGTCGTCCTGGGCTCCCGCTACGTCGCGGGCGGCGGCGTGCGCGACTGGGGGCTGCTGCGGCGGCTCGTCAGTCGCGGCGGCGGTGTCTACGCCCGGCTCATCCTCCGCGTCGACGTCCACGACCTCACCGGCGGTTTCAAATGCATCCGCCGTGAGGTGCTCGAGGCGATCGACCTGGGGAGCGTCCGCGCCGAGGGCTACGTTTTCCAGATCGAAGTCACCTACCGCGCGGTCCTGGCCGGGTTCACGGTGAAGGAGATCCCGATTGTGTTCCGGGATCGAACCGAGGGTACGAGCAAGATGTCGCCGCGGATCGCATTCGAGGCGATGCTGCTTGTGCCTCGGCTGCGCCGGAGCGCGCGGGCGGCGATTGAGCACGCTCGGCAGTCACGCCCCGCCGCAGACGCTGTCTAGCGCCCCTAACACAATGGCAATGCCGGCCAAACCGCAAGCGATCGCCCAGCGGGCATGCTCCATGCAATGAGCGTCCGCGGTCCGCTTGGCGCCACGCCCCAGACCGGCGCGTTCGACCTCAGAACCCGCACCGGCGCCCCCACTTCCGCGCTCGGACGGCGCGGGACGTCCTCACGCGTGCGACTCGGGCACGTCGGTCTCGCCGGCGTGCTCGTCACCGGACTGCTCGTCTCGATCGCCGCCGCGCACACCGACAGCCTCTTGCCTGAGTCCGTCCGACCGGTGCCGCGCTGGCTGGCGGGCCCATTCGGCGGGGCGAGCCTCGATCTCCACGTCGGCTGGCTGATCGGCGTCCTCGCGCTGATGTTCGCGGCCTACGTGCTGGCAGTGCGCGTCGCCGACCAGATGTCCGCCCGCCTCGTGCTCATGACCATCGCCGCATTCCATGCGCTGATGCTGCTGGCGCCGCCGCTGCTCTCGACCGACGTCTTCAGCTACCAGGCGTACGCGAAGATGTGGGCCATCTACGGCGCGAACCCGTTCACCCACGGGCCGCACGTGATGGCGCTCGACCCGCTGTATCCGTTCATCGGCGCCAAGTGGGTCAACACCCCGAGTGCGTACGGCCCGGTGTTCACGGCATTCAGCTACGTGCTCGCGCCGCTGTCGATCGCCGCGAGCGCGCTTGCCTACAAGGCGATCGCCGCGATCGCGAGCCTTGCCACCGTCGCCCTCGTGTGGAACGCCGCCCGGCTGCGCGGCGTCGACCCGGTCAAGGCGGCCGCGCTCGTTGGTCTGAACCCCCTGATCGTCGTCTATGGCGTCGGCGGCGGCCACAACGACCTGCTGATGCTCACGCTGATGATGGCCGGCGTCCTCGCCGTGCTCCAGCACCGAGACCGCGCGGGCGGTGCGCTGATCGTCGCCGGCGCAGGAATCAAGCTGACCGCGGGACTGTTCCTGCCGTTCGCGATCGCGTCCGGCGGGCGTCTCGGCGCGACCCGTCGCCGTCGTGACATCGTCCTCGGAGCGCTCGCAGCAACCGGTGTGATCGCGATCCTCGCGTTCGCCCTGTTCGGCAGCGGGCCGCTGCACCTGCTCGCGACGCTCCAGAAGACCCAGAGCGAGGGCGATTGGCACAGCATTCCGGGCTTCATCTCCACGCGCCTCGGTCTCGGGACCGTCGGCCATGCCGCTGGGCTTGCGCTCGGCGGGGCGTTCGTGGTCGCGTATCTGTGGCTGATCCGCAAGGTGTGGCGCGGGGAGATGGACTGGATCGACGGCGCCGGCTGGGTCGGGGTCGCGCTGATCATCACGGCGAGCTCGATGCTGCCGTGGTACGTGGCGTGGCTGATGCCATTCGCGGCGCTCGCCACCGACAGGCGGCTGTGGCGGTGGGCGCTGTGGATCACGGCGGTTGTGCAGGGGATTCAGCTGCTCGGCTACATCCCGCACAGCTCCGGTCTGGGCCTCTAGGGGCCCGGTTTCCCCGTACCATGTCCCCATGAGCGCCCCGCTGATCACCGACGGAGCGCCGCGCAACCTGCAGTTGCTCAGCGTTGTTGCCCCCGTGTACAACGAAGTGGCGACGATCCACGAGTTCTACGCCCGGGTGTGCAGCGCGCTGGAGAGGTCTGAACTTCGAGCTCGTGCTCGTCGACGATGGGTCAAGCGACGGCTCGACGACGGCGCTAAGTGAGCTCGCAACGAACGACCCGCGCGTCCGGGTCGTCTACCTGTCACGGAACTTCGGTCACCAGACGGCGCTCACCGCCGGGCTCGATCATGCCCGCGGCGACGCGGTCGTGATGCTCGACGCCGACCTTCAGGATCCGCCCGAGCTGATCGTCACGATGCTCGACCACTGGCGGGCGGGCTGCGACGTCGTCTACGCCGTGCGCGAGCAGCGCGAGGGTGAGTCGCGCTTCAAGCTCAGCACGGCGCGGTGGTTCTACAAGCTGTTCGACAAGCTCGCGCAGGTCGAGCTCCAGCACAACTCCGGGGATTACCGCCTGCTTGACCGCCGCGCGCTCGATGCGCTGCTCGCCATGCGGGAGCGCAACCGCTTCCTGCGCGGCATGACCGTGTGGGTCGGCTACACCCAGGCGGCGGTTCCGTACAAGCGGGACGCACGGTACGCCGGGGAGACGAAGTACACGCTGTCGAAGATGCTCCGCTTCTCGCTCGACGCGATCTCCTCGTTCTCGCACCGTCCGCTTCAGCTCGCGACGCTGCTTGGCTTCGTGATCTCGACGCTCGCGTTCATCGCGATCCCCGTCGTCATCGTCCTGCGGCTTGTCGGCTCCTACCTGCCGGGGTTCGGGTCGATCACGATCGTGATCCTGCTGCTCGGCGGGATCCAGCTGATCGCGATCGGGATCATCGGCGAATACGTCGGGCGGATCTATGACGAGGTCAAGGGCAGACCCTTGTACCTCGTCCGCGCGCGGCAGAACATCGCGGCCTCAGAGGCACACGACGAGGTCATCCGTGCGATCTCCGAGCACTCGCCGGAGGAAGCCCCGCACTAACCGCCGGCCGGGTTCGGCCCGACGCCCCGCGCGCGCAGTGGACGAATCTCCGCGCCGCCGGGCCCGCCCCCGTCGGTGCCGGCCTGCTCGAGCGTCGAGATCCGGTTCGAGAGGCCCTTGATCGCGTCCGCGATCGGGTCCGGCAGGTGGACCCAGTCGGCGTCGGGGCCCTCCGGCCGGCGGCCCTCGATCCGGACAGGATGGCCCGGGTTGCCGACGACGGTCGAGTTCGGGGGCACGTCGTGGATGACGACGCTGTTGGCGCCGATCTTCGAGCCGTGACCGACCGTGATGGGGCCGAGCAGCTTGGCACCCGAGCCGATCGTGACGTTGTCCTGCACGGTCGGGTGGCGCTTGCCCGTCGCGAAGCCGGTGCCGCCGAGCGTCACGCCCTGATAGAGCGTCACGTCATCGCCGATCTCGGCCGTCTCGCCGACCACGACGCCCATCCCGTGATCGATGAAGAAGCCGCGCCCGATCTGGGCCGCCGGATGGATCTCGATGCCCGTGATCGACCGGGCGATCGTCGCGATCAGACGCGGGAGGACCGGAACGCCGACGCTGTGGAGAGCGTGGGCGACGCGGTGGGCGAGCAGCGCGTGGACACCCGGCCAGAGCGCGAGGACCTCCAGTGCGCCGACGTCGCGCGCGGCGGGGTCGCGGGTCTGCGCGGCCCCGACGTCACGCCGGACCTCCGCAGCCGTACGGGCGATGAGCCCCAGTCCGAGCATCACGGTTAAGCGTAGCTATCCGAAATGAAGTTTTGTCTGCGTCGGGAGCTACGGGGCGAAGAACGGGGTCGATACATACCGCTCGCCGGAATCCGGGAGCACGGTGACGATGCGTGCGGTGCGGTTCTCCGGCCGACGCGCGAGCTCAAGCGCCGCCGCGAGCGCCGCACCACCGGACATGCCGGTGAGGACGCCGTCGCGCCGCGCGAGCTCGCGGGCGGTCTCGATCGCGAGCTCGTCACCGATCGGGATGACCTCGTCGAGGAGCTCGCGATTGAGCACGGCGGGAATGAAGCCGGCGCCGATCCCCTGGATCTTGTGCGGGCCCGGACGACCGCCCGAGATGACCGGCGATGCACTCGGCTCCACCGCGACGATCCGGGCGTTCGGGCACCGCGCCTTGATCGCCTCGCCCGCCCCGGTGATCGTCCCGCCGGTGCCGACGCCGGCGACGAAGATGTCGATCTCGTCGTCGAGCGCGACGAGCAGCTCGGGGCCGGTCGTGCGCCGGTGGATATCCGGATTGGCGGGGTTGGAGAACTGGTCCGGCAGAAACACGTCGCCACTGCCGGCAAGCGCCCGGGCGGCGTCGACCGCCTCGTCCATCCCGCCGAGCGACTCGGTCATCTCGACCGTCGCGCCGTAGAGGCGAACGAGCCCCTCGCGTTCGCGGCTCATCCCCATCGGCATCGTCAGGATCAGGTCGTAACCCTTGGCGGCGCACACAAACGCGAGCGCGATGCCGGTGTTGCCGCTCGTCGCCTCGACGATCGTCGTCCGCCCAGGCTCGATCCGTCCCTCGCGCTCGGCGGCCTCGATCATCGCCACCCCGATCCGGTCCTTGACGCTGCCACCGGGGTTGAAGGACTCGAGCTTGGCGATCAGCCGGCCCTGGAAATCCGGACAGATGCGGGTGAGCTGAACGATCGGCGTGCGGCCGACATGTTCCGCAATGTTGATCGGGATTCGCGCCATCCAGCGCGACTCTACGTCTCCCCGAGGATCTTCGCCTTCTGAGCGTCGAACTCTGCCTGCGTGAGCGCGCCCGACTGGCGCAGCTCGTTGAGCTTCTCGAGCTGATCGAGCGGATCCGGGGCGGCCGGCGCGGGAACGCCGCTCCCCGGCAGCATGCCCATTGCTCCGGGGGTCATCGTCCCGGGCGGGATGTTGAGGGCCTGGCCCTCGGACATCGCCTTCGCGAGCGCCTGCTGGAGCTCGGCCGGGTTGCCACCGGCCTGCATGTCGGCGACGGCCTGAAGCAGCTCCTGCCGCAGGCCGGGCACGTTGCGGGCGTCGATGACCGTCTGGCCGCCCGGCATCGCCGTCGTGAAGGTCGTGCTCACGACCGGATTGCCGCCGGGCATGACCCCGGGCATCGGCGGCCCCGACGACGCGGGCGCGGCCGCTGTCATCTCGTCGTTCTTGGCCTGGTCGATCTCGACGCGGCTCGTGTCGTCCAGGTCGTACTTGACCCAGAGCTGCGTCCCGACCACCGGGAGCGACAGACGGCTGGCCGTCATCTTCTTCGTCGCCTCGAACGGCGCGCCGACACCCTCCGGCTGTACCTGAAGCGTCAACTTGACCCGGGGGTTCCCGTTGACATAGACCCCCGTGTCATCAACGCGCGTGACCGTCGCCTGGGCGGACACACCGTGGATGAGGACGTTCTTCTTCTTGCCGAACACTGCTGCCCCTTTCCCGAGTTCTCAACGCGACCGTATCGCACAGCACAATGTTCGGCCGACGGCGTACCCACTCAAGGAGACAACGATGCCCGTAGGCAAGGCAACAGACGCGCACCCCGCGGAGGCCGACGGATACCGGTTCGTGGTGCCATGCCTCACCGAGATCGATGAGAAGCGGATCCGCGCCCAGCTTGACTCCAACCACTTCTTCTGGCTCGACCTGAACAACCCGGCCGTTCAGGAGCTCGAGCAGCTGCGCCGGATCTTCAACTTCCACCCGCTCGCCCTCCAGGACACCGAGAACTTCGGTCAACGCCCGAAGCTCGACGACTACGACGACTACGTCTTCCTCGTCTACTACGGCGCCAACCGCGACCACCCGGCCGACGCCGATGCATTGCGCGAGGTCCACATGTACATCTCCGGGCGGTTCCTCGTCACCGTTCACCGCGACCCGCTTCCGCCACTCGACGAGCAGCGCGAGCAGCTCAATGGCCGAGTCCTGCACTCCGAGCAGTTCCTCATCTACCGGGTGCTCGATGCGCTGACCGACAGCTTCTTCCCGTTGCTGTCCGACATGGACGACGAGATCGACACGCTCGAGGCCTCGATCGTCGAGACCCCCACCGAGCCCGCGCTCCAGCGACTGTTCGCGCTCAAGCGTGAGCTCGTCGGGATGCGCAAGGTGGTCACGCCCCAGCGCGACCTGTTCGCCCGCGGGGTCGACCAGATCGCCGAGCTCCCGGGCCTCGCCCTCGACGAGCGCGACTACTTCCGCGACGTCTACGACCACCTGATCCGGATCAGCGACCTGATCGATTCCTACCGCGACCTGCTCTCCGGCGCGACAGATCTGTATCTCTCGACGGTGTCCAACCGCCAGAACGAGGTGATGAAGCAGCTCACCGTGATCGCCACCATCTTCCTGCCGCTGTCGTTCATCACCGGCTTCTTCGGGATGAACTTCGGCTACATGGTCACGCATCTCATCAACCATGAATGGACGTTTTTCGTCATCGGGATCGGGAGCATGATCGCCACCGGCATCGCGCTCCTGGCGTTCTTCCGCCGCAAGGGCTGGACGTAGGGCTCGCCCGGCCAGCGCGAGTCGCTACGCTCCCCGCCCGGGGCTGAACCACTCGAAGAAGAAGGGGTACGAACGTTGATCTGGGGTCCAACAGGCCGCCGTGCGGTCGCAGCGGTCGGATGTTTCGCAGCGCTCGCCGTCGCCGGCTGCGGAGGTTCAAGCAGCTCGAGCAGCACGAGCTCGGCAACCGCCACGCCCACCACGGCGAGTAGTTCCTCGGCGGCAACCTCGACCACGAACACGGGTAGCACCGGCGTCGCCACCGGCGGCACCGCGGCCTACCTGAAGCAGCTCGTGACCGTGATCGGGCCATGGCAGAAGGCCGCCTTGGCATTCGAGGGCAACTTCCAGCGCGCCATCGCAGCGAAGAACACGCAGCTCGTCACCACGACGCTCGACGCGTTCACCAGCGCCAACGACACGTTCGCCACGAAGCTGTCCAAGCTCCAGCCGCCCGGCGGCGCCCAGACCCAGCAGGACGATCTCGTCAGCAAGGTCAGACAGCTCGGCAGCGACCTGAAGGACGCCAAGACCGCGTTCGCACAGACGAACGCTGCCGCGCTGCGGTCGGTCGACGCCAAGATCAAGTCCGACACGCAGGCGCTCGTCCAGAGCGCGGCCGCGCTCGGACAGGCGGTCCGCGGCGGCTGACACGTTCCGCGGCCAACGCGCACAGGGTGCTGAGCCGCGGGCAGTAGGAGCACGCTGCGCTCTCGTTCCATTTCGCACAGACGTTATGAAGCGAGATATGCTGGCCGGAGTCTGACGGCATCGCTAAGGCGGCAATGCGAAAGATTAGTCAGGGGTTGCGTCGTGCATGACGACGGCGGCACGGACCCGGGGCACGGGGACCGATCACCGGACAGCGAAACGTTTCGACAGCAGGCTACGGCCGACGAAACTCCGACGCGCCTGTGCCCTCATTGCGCGACGCTCTCTCGAACGGACGGGAACTTCTGTGCCCACTGCGGGAAACCGTTCAGCGGGAAGGGCGATGGCGGAGTATCAACGCGAGCCAAGGTCGCGGCCGGTGCGGTGCTCGCCCTGTTGATCTTGGGCGGCGCGGGTGTAGCTGTGGCGATCAAGATCCATCACGACGACCAAGTCGCGGCTCAGCACCGGCGGCAAGCAGCCGCCGCCGCGGCGGCCGCGTCGGTCGGCGGTGGCTGGTCGGCGGCGGCGGCTGGACCAGGTCGGTCTGTCGTTTCAGAGAACGCGCTCGTGGAAGGCCAGCCCCGACCCCGACTATGAGACCAGGGCCGCCCGGGTGCTGGAGTTGTATGCCGCGGCGCCGTTTGACGGACCGGTGATCAGCTTCGACCAGATGGGGCCGATCAGCCTCAAACCGATCCAGGGCGCCGGCTGGCGGCCGCTCAAGCTGCCCGAGCGGCTGCGCGCGACCTACAACCGCAAGCACGGGATCCGCTACATCTTCGGCGCGCTGGACGTCCACCGCGACCGGCTCTACGCCCGCATGCGTCCCCACCGCGCCGGCAGCGACGTGCTCGGCTTCATGCAAACGATCCGGCTGGTCTACCCGGCCCGCCAGAAGCTCTACTGGATCCAAGACAACCTCAGCGCGAACTGGACTCCCGACATCCGCGCGTTCGCTGCCAACCACAAGATCGAGCTCGTCCCGACACCGACCTACGCCAGCTACCTGAACCGGATCGAGAGCTCTAGCCGAGGCGCAAGCCCAAACGCGTCGCCAGGAGAAGGAAGCCGAGCGCCAAAGCGAGATCAGCTCGCGTCAGTCACTCGAGAGCCAACTCGAGAAGGCCATCACAAAGGATGCAACCCACAACTACGACCAAGGTCTCCTCACCGGCGGACCTGCAACCCAGACGAACTGCACCTCGACCAGCGGGGGCAGCTCATCGAACCTCAGTCAATCGACCGGTACGTACACCTGCATTGCCGTCTACCAGACCAACGCCGACGGCACGAGTTCTGGCTACCGGTACATGGGCACGATCGACTTCAACAGCGGCTACGTGACTTGGCGGCTCGGAAGTCCGTGACCGCGGATGGCGGGCGACGCTACATCGCGGAAGTGCTCAGGCTGCGGCGCGGAGCTCGAGGACGATCCGCGTTTCTGCTCTCACTGCGGGAAGCCGGTTGACAAGCCGCGCACCAAGCGGTCGATCCGCCAGCGTCCAACACCGCTCTGGGCACGACGACCAACGCCTCCGCCGAGTGAGGACGCCGACACAGTCGCGGGGGCATGGAACCGCGACCATCCCACCGATCCAATGATTCCGCTGACGTCGGGGCCGGGTCGCGGACCGCGCGACGCCTCGGGAGCGCCACATGAGGCACCGACCGGGGGCTCCCAGCCGTCTGACCGCCGGCTGCTACTGGGCATCGCTGTTGCGGCGGTGGTCGTCCTCATCGTGCTCCTCGCCGGTCTTTACGTGGGCGGGGTCTTCGGTTCGGACAGCGCAGGCTCCTCAGCCTCCGAAGCGAACGCAACGGCACTACCACACCACCCTGACGTGCTACCTGGCTCGACGACAACGGTGACGAGCACAAGCACCACGACGACGCCCCCCGCCAATCCGACGCCGACTGGGCCAACCGGGGCACCGATCAATCAGAGCTACACCGGGACGGCATTCTCGGTCAGCTACCCCTCGGGTTGGGGGGTGCAGGGGGCTGAGGTCTCGAAGCCTTGGGGTAGCGACACGACGATTGTCTCGCCTGACGACAGCAACACTCTGATCCGGGTCGACGTCACACCGAACGAGTCCGCTCGCTCACCACTTGCTTCTGCCCAACCCGTCATCAGTGCTTTGGAGCAGCAGCCCGGTTACAAGCAACTCGATCTGAGCGCAGGAACCTTTGACGGCTACCCGGCTGAGCACTGGGAGTTCGAAGTGCGAGAGTCAGGGATCCTCCTCCATAAGGAAGATGAGTTCTTCATCGACGGAAGCGGCAATGGTGTGGCAGTCCTGACGCAGGCACCGGCCGGGACATACTCGACGCTCGCCCCCGGCTTTGCATCGGTCCGTCGGTCGCTCACGATGAACTGACGCCTCGCGGCAACCTCCCGTGTCGCGCCCGGGACGCTCAGATGTGGTACATCGGTGCCCGCACGGCCTGGGCCTCCGCCTCGGCCACGTCGGCGACGGTCGCCTCGCCGAGGACGGCGCGGGCGGCCTTCGCCGCGTCGGCGAAGATGCCGGTCGCGCCCTGACCGACGGGCCCGTCGAGCAGCTCGACGATCTCGAGCACGGTCAGCTCGTTCGCCGGCCGGGCGAAGCTGTAGCCGCCCTTGACGCCGCGCTGGGAGCGGAGCACGCCGGCGCGCCGGAGCGTCGCGAACAGCTGCTCGAGGAACTGCACGGGGATGTTCCCGCGGCGGGCGAGCTCGGCGATCGGGACGGGTCCGTTCTCACCGTGGCGGTACAGCTCGGTGAGTGCGCGGACGGCGTATGGGGACTTGGACGTGATCGAGATCATGGAGCGACACCGATCGTAGCCTGAGACGGGTCGACCGGTCCATCGTCCGGATCTCCCCCGCTCCCAGCCTTCGGAGGTTGAAAAGGGGTTCCAGGACCGTCTGGTGGTCCTGAAATCCCCTGGCGGCGAAATCAGGGCTCACCGGGGGGGTTTCCGGGCGATCCGAACGGCTCCGGTCGATCCAAACGGCTCCGGACGATCCGAGAGCCGGTTCCGGACGGGCGATTGGTCAAGTCCGCGGGGTCCCGGAGCGATCCGGCCCCTCGCCGCGGCGACTCAGATCCAGCCGCGCTCGGTGGCGATCAGGACGGCCTGGGCGCGATCCATCGCGCCGAGCTTGCCGTAGACGTTGTGGAGGTGGGTGCGCACGGTGCTCGTCGACAGACCCAGCTCGGAGGCGATCTGCTTGTAGACCATCCCCTTTGCCAGGCGCCGCAGGACGTCGACCTCGCGGCTTGACATCGGGCACGGGTCGATCTGGCGCGGGCGGCCGCCGGAGGTCGGTAGCGGAAGGTCATACATGACCGTCCGCAGGTCGGCCGGCTTGACGCCGACGACGCGGCCGACGGCGAGCAGCTCGGACGGTGAGATCGAGCCGCCGAAGACGTAGTGGGCGAGCATGTCGGCGAGGCGGACGATGGCAGCCTCACCGTCGGCGTCGTCGGCGTGATGGCGCTCGATGACGCTGGCGATCGCCTTGGGCAGACCCCAGCGGCGGGCGAGGACGCCACTGACGAGGGCGTGGTCGACGCCGAGCTCTCGGCGCTCGCGCTGGATCCGCTCCTCGGGGGTGCGGGCGTCGCCGTGGATCTGGCGCGGATAGCCCGGGTAGGCGTGGACGAGGACGAGCTTGCCGATGTCGTGCAGCAGCGCGGTCACCATCAGCCGGTCGCGCTGCTCGTAGCCGAGTTCGCGGGCGAGGCGGTCGGCGGCGCGCTGGGTGGCGACGGCGTGCAGACGGAAGCGCTCGGGGATTCCCTGCCACACGGCGGTGCGCTCGAAGAAGTCGAAGGTGCGTGCTCGGCTGGCGACCGAGTGGACGGTGTGGGGCGAGAGGACTTCGACCGCGTGGACCGCGCTCTCGACGCGGCCGCGGCTCCGTCCGTCGACCTGGTTGGCCAGGCGCATGACGGCGACGCACAGGGCGACGTCGCCCTCGACGGCGGAAACGACGTCGGCCGTGGACGGGTCGCCGTTCTCGAACAGGCGGAGCACCCGGTTGCGGGACTCCACGAGGACCGGGAATGCCTCAAGCGCTTCGAAGGCCGCGGTCAGCCGCCGGCCATGGCCCTCGTTGTGATGGCGCTCGCGGGATGCGTAGGGATCGGTTGGGGTTGCAGACACAGCGGCGAGGGTTGCCACGGGGGCTCATCCTTCGTTGTCGCGGGAAAACGCTAAGCGGACCAGGTGTGGGGCACATCCGCTTTCTTCCACACTTATCGGCAAATGTTCGATGCCTGTTTAGCCCGATTTGTGGACGGCCGCGCGCTCGAGCGCGCGGTCAATACGGGCAAGCGTCTCCTCACGACCAAGTAGAGCCACGCTTTCAAAGATTCCAGGAGAGATTGTGCCCCCTGCGATGGCAACTCTCACAGGTTGAAAGACCTTTCCGGGCTTCGCGCCCCGGGCCTCGACGACCGCACGGAGCGCCGCTTCGATCTCCGGAAGCTCGAACGGGTCGGCCGATGCGAGGGCGTCACGCGCCGCCTGGAGCGTCTCGACGCCCCCATCGGCTTCGATGACCCGCTTGAACGCCGCCTCGTCGTCCACCGGCTCGTCAAACAGGAACGAGACAAGCGGCCAGAACTCGGCGAGCGTCTGGATCTTCTCCGCCGCGATCTCAACCGCCCCCCGCAGCCCCGTGCGGCCGGTGAACCGCTCAAGCCGGCCGGTCAGCTCATCGATCCCGAGTTCACGCATCCAGCGCCCGTTCATGTGCCGGAGCTTGCGCTCGTCGAACACGGCAGGGTTCTTCGAGACGCGATCGAGCCGGAAGCGCTCGGCAAGCTGGTCGAGGGTGAAGTGCTCCTCGTCCGCGGCAAAGCCGGCGCCGAGCAGCGCGATGTAGTTGTCGACTGCCTCGGGCAGGTAGCCAGACTCCCGGAGCTCCTGCACCGAGGCCGCGCCATGGCGCTTTGACAGCTTCTTGCCATCCGGGCCGTGGAGCAGCGGGAGATGCGCGTAGCGCGGCGGGGTGGCGCCAAGCGCGTCGAACACGAGCAGCTGCTTGGGGGTGTTCGAGAGATGGTCGATCCCCCGCACGACGTCGGTGATCCCCGCGTCCAGGTCGTCGATCGCGACCGCAAAGTTGTAGACCGGCGAGCCATCAGCGCGAGCGATCACCGGGTCGTCCATGTTCGCGTTCGGGAAGCTCGTGCGTCCGACGATCACGTCGTCGACGAACGTCTCCCCCTCGTCGGGAACCCGAAGGCGGACCGCGCCGCTCGCCTCGGGCTCGCCGCGGAAACCGCGGTCGGCACCGTGGCGGGCCTTGTAGGCGGCGACGTCGTCCTTCGTCGCGTTCGAGTGGTACGCGTGGCCGCTCGTGAGCAGTTGCGCGAGCACCTCGCCGTGGCGATCCGCCTGCGCGGTCTGAAAGATCGGGCCCTCGTCCCAGTCGAGCCCCAGCCAGCGCAGCGCGTCGAGGATCTGCTCGACGTTCTCCGGGGTCGACCGCTCCCGGTCGGTATCTTCGATCCGCAGCACGAGCGTGCCACCCTGGCCGCGCGCGAGCAGCCAGTTGTAGAGAGCGGTACGGGCGCCGCCGATGTGGAGGGCGCCGGTCGGGGAAGGAGCAAAGCGAACACGCATGACGATCCACTTCCCATGCTAATCGGCGCCCACGTCTCGCAGGCGGGCGGTTTGACGAATGCCGTCACCCGGGGGGTCGAGCGCGGCGCCCGAGCGATCCAGATCTTCAACCAGTCACCGCGGATGTGGCGCCCCACGAACTACACCGGAGGAGGACTTCGCGGCGTTCCGCGAGGCGGTCGACGACAGCCCGATCGACGCCGTCCTGATCCATGCCGTGTACCTGCTCAACGCGGCCACCACGGACCGCGCGATGCGCTCCAAGACCCGCGCCTCGCTGATCCAGTCACTGCGTGTCGGCGACGGGATCCGGGCGCGAGGGGTCGTCCTGCACGCCGGCTCGGCGAAGCAGGGCAACGTCAGCAAGGCCATCACGCGGGCCGGCAAGCTCGTGCAGGAAGCGCTGTCGGAGTCCGAGCACTGCCAGCTGCACTTTGAGGACACGGCCGGTGCCGGCGGCACGCTCGGGCGCTCATTCGAGGAGCTGGCGGCGCTGATCGATGCGGCCGGCGGCGACGCGCGCGTCGGGCTGTGCCTCGACTCCTGTCACCTGCTCGCCTCGGGCTATGACGTCCGCACGGCGGGCGGGCTCAGCGCGACGCTTGACGATTGCGATCGCGTCGTAGGACTTGACCGCCTCGGCTCGCTGCACGTCAACGACTCACTCGCCGCGCTCGGCTCCAACCGGGACCGCCACGCGATCCTCGGCCAGGGCGAGCTCGGGCCCCGCGGCTGCGGCGTGTTCCTATCCGAGCCGCGGTTCGACAGTCTCCCCTGCGTGCTCGAGACCGGCACCGAGGGCGGTGGCGTGAGCGCGGACGACGTCTCCCGGGCGTTCACGTACCGCCGGAACGGGCAGGCGGCCCGCTCGCGGGCCGCGCGACGCGCGAGCGCGAGCGCACGATAGCGTCCGCACATCATGAGCAACCGACGGCAGGCCAACGCACTCGTCATCTTCGGCATCACCGGCGATCTCGCGCGCAAGATGACGCTCCGCTCGCTCTACCGGCTCGAGCAGCGAGGGCTGCTCGATCTCCCGGTCATCGGCGTCGCGGTCGAGGATTGGACGGTCGACCATCTGCGTGAGCACGCGCGCGAGGCGATCGGGGAAAGCGGTGAGACGATCGACGAGGCTGTGTTCGCCCGACTCGCCGGTCGGCTCGGGTACGTGAGCGGCGACTTCGGGGACGACGCGACGTACGGCAAGGTCGCGAAGACACTCGGCGACGCAGACAACCCGGTGTTCTACCTCGAGATCCCGCCGTCGCTGTTCGGCCGGGTGATCCAGGGCCTCGCGGCGAGCAAGCTGCTCGCCGACGGCCAGCGCGTCGTCGTTGAGAAGCCGTTCGGACACGACCTCGAGTCGGCGCGCAAGCTCGCGGCCGACCTCCACCAGTACGTCGACGAGTCCCAGCTCTACCGGATCGATCACTTCCTCGGGAAGATGGGGCTCGAAGAGATCCTCTATCTGCGCTTCGCCAACACGATGCTCGAGCCGGTGTGGAACCGCAACTACCTCGCGTGCGTGCAGATCACGATGGCCGAGAACTTCGGTGTCGAGGACCGCGGCCACTTCTATGACCCGGTCGGCGCGCTCCGGGATGTGGTCGTCAACCACCTCATGCAGCTGCTCGCGGCGGCGGCGATGGAGCCACCCTCGGGCAGCGACCCGAACACCCTCAAGGATGCGAAGTCCGCCGTCTTCCGGGCGATGCCGGATGCCGATCCGGCGCAGTACGTCCGCGGCCAGTACGACGGCTACCGGTCGATCGACGGCGTCGCCCCCGATTCCCAGACGGAGACGTACGCCGCCCTGCAGGTCGAGATCGACAACTGGCGCTGGGCCGGCGTGCCGTTCTTCATCCGGACCGGAAAGCAGCTGCCGGCGCGCCAGACCGAGCTACGGCTCGTGTTCAAGCACCCGCCGAAGGTCCACTTCATGGAGATCGCTCATCGTGCCCCGGAGCCGAGCCAGATCGTGTTCCGGGTCGACCCGCGGACCGGCATCCGGATGATCCTGGACGCCCACCGCGCCGATAAGCGGGGACCGCGGGAGATCCAGCTCGACATGGAGTTCGCCAAGGAGGGTGGCGAGGGCGCGACCCCGTACGAGGTCCTGCTCGAGGCCGCGATCCAGGGCGACAGCACGCACTTCACGCGCCAGGACAACGTCGAGGAGATGTGGCGGATCGCGCAGCCGCTGCTCGACCATCCGCCGGAGGTCCTCCCCTACGCTCCGGGCACCTGGGGCCCGGCCGAGGCAAAGAAGCTCGTCCAGCACTACGGCGGCTGGCACGGGCCGTGGATCCCGCCGGACGAGTGACCACGCCCGGTCGCTGATCCACATCGCCTCAGCTTGACCAGACGGTTTCGTGCCACGGGCTCGAGCGAGCGCGGTGACACGATGCCGCCGCGCCGCCGAGGCCTCAGCCAACTGTCGGCTGCTACACCGCTGCCGGCGCCTTGGGCTTGTCGTTGCGCACGCGCCACAGCCAGACGCCGAGCGCGGTGAGCACGATCGCGCCGGCGACGTAGCCGACCGCGACACCGGCGCGCGCCCCACCCGCCGAGGCCATCGCATGGATGACCGCGTAAATGAGGAACGCGGCGACGAGCCACATGACGACCGACACGACCCGCAGAAGTACCTTCATATCGACCCCTTTTTCGTGGAAGCGCCCCTGACACACATCCGCACCGCGGACGCGGGGCACCCGATCTCAACGCCGCGACGCAGGGACAGTCGTGGCGCCCCAGTTATCCAATAGGCAATGGATCGGACGCGAGCGCCCGGACTTGACTGCAGTGGAGGCGCTGCAGACGCTCGTCTCAGCCCGCGCTCGCGGCGTGAGCGACCGAGGACGGCTCGGCGACCGGACCCCCGGCAGGCCGAGCGGCGACGATGGCACGGCCCAGCAGCGCGTCGAGTTCGGCGTGAAGGCCCGCGCAGCGGTCGACCTTGTAGTCCGGCCCGAGACGGAGCCGCCGATTCCCACCTGAGGTGAACAGCTCGACGACGACGTCGCACTCGCCAGGGAAGCCGATGAGCACGTCCTTGAGCTCGCCCAACACGCCGGCCGGGAGCGCTTGCGCGTCGAGGCACAGCTTGAAGGCGGTCGGAGCAATGACAACCTTCGCCGCCTCCTCCTCGGCCTTGCGGACCTCCGCCTCGGTCGGCTCGAAGCGGTCGACCGCCTGAGCGACGACGCACGTCTTCTCCCGGTCCTTGTGATCGACACGGCCACGTACGGTGACGATCGAGTCGACGCTGACCGCCGCCTCGTTGTCCGCGAGTGTCTTCCCGAACACGAGCACCTCGATCGTGCCGTCGAGATCGTCGAGCGTCGCGAACATCATCGGATCGCCCTTCTTCGTCCGGATCTTCTTCGCCGCGGTGATCATCCCGCCGACGGTGACCCAGTCGCCGTCCCGTCGGGCGCTCAGCTCGGTCAGCGTGCAGTCGGTCTTGGCACGCAGCGCGGCCCGGACCTCCTTGAGCGGGTGCGCCGAGATGAACAGGCCGATCGACTCCTTCTCCGCGGCAAGCAGGTCGGAGCGCTCGAACTCCTCGGCCGGGATCGGAGCGTGGCTCGGCGCGGCGAACGCCGTCGCGGCGCCGCTCGCACCGTCTTCCTCGCCGCCGAACCCTAGGGCGTCGAAGATCGAGCTTTGACCGATCTGGGCGTCCTGCTGGGACTTCTGGCCGGCCGCCTGCGCCTGTTCGAGCACCGTGAGCATGCCCTTCCGGGTGGCGCCGGTGGAGCCGAACGCTCCGCACTTGATGAGCGCCTCGATCGCCTTCTTGTTCACGGAGCGGTTGTCGACGCGGGCGCAGAAGTCCCACAGGTCCTGGAACGGGCCGCCGTCCTCACGGGCGCGTTTGATCGCCTCGACCGCGGCGTAGCCGACGCCCTTGACCGCATCGAGCCCGAAGCGGATGTTGCCGTCGACGACGACGAAGTTGTGATCGGACTCGTTGACGTCCGGGGGCAGGATCGCGATCCCCATCTGCTCCGCCTGGGAGACGAAGAACGGCACCTTGTCCTTCGTGTCCATGACCGACGAGATGAGCGCGGCCATGTACTCGGCCGGGTAATTGGCCCGCAACCACGCCGTCCGGTACGAGATGAGCGCGTAACACGCCGCGTGAGAGTTATGCGACACGATCCCGTTTGCCATGAAGTTCAGGGGCCCGTCAGGCGCCATCTCGACGTCGTAGGTCAGCTCTACGCCTTCAGGCTCGATCGACACGACGGGATCGCCGTTCTCCGCATGCGACGTGGCGAGATGTCGAGCAACTCGGAATCGGAAGTCTTCCGGCGTCACCACGACGTGCGGAAGGTCACCGTACTTCGCCGCGAAGTACTCGGGAGCCCGGTCCAATCCGTCCATCTCCCAGTAGACCCCGTCGAAGTAGAAGTCGCACATTCGGCCGTTCGCCAGTGGCTTATGCATCTCGAATTCGATGCCGTGATCGACCAGCCATTCACACATCTGGCGCTCCGGCCAGCTCGCGCACCACATGCCGTTCGACGCGACCGAGCAATGTCCGTAGCCCGGGCCGGTGTCGTAGGCCGCCCGAACGCTCGCGATGGACCGCTGCATCTGCTGCTGGCGCCACTCGGGATCATTGGCCCACAGCCACCGCACGCGCTCATGCATCGCAGCCACACCAGCCCGCGTGAGCTCCGGATAGATCTCGTGCATGCGGCGCATGTGTGCCGCCTTGTCCTCATACGGACGCGACGCCTGATAAGCCTTCATACGGATGGCGGCCTGTCGATCCCACTCGGCCCGTTCAGGGCAATGAGCAAGCCGGGTCATTGTCTTGCGCCGCGCCTCCCGCTGCTTCTCACTAATCAACGGCATGGTGATCAGCTCCGACTCGCCAACGACCAGGTTCTGGACTTCCTGGTAGCCGGCAGTCGTCAGCAATCGGTGTTCAGCAGTCACCTTGATCTGCCGCCCGCTCGCGCAACGGACTCGATAGACCCGTTTGCGGCCGGTCTTGACGATCGACTGCACCCTGTGCGGCCGAATCGAGCCGTCCTCCCACATCGCCATCAGCTCCGCGGGCTGCCTTCGATACGCCTCTGACAGCCGGATGCGAGTCCCGTCGGCGAGGATGACGCGCGTTTCTCCTGACGCGCATTTGTTGAACGAGTAGTCAGCGGACTTCTCGTTCGTCGCCCACAGCCATTCGATCACCTGCTCGCTCGTGCCCGATGCGCGGCAGCCGGCGACGAACTCCGGCTTGAGCCTGGCCATCGCCTCGCGGTTCTTCTTGCCGATCGCCTTGCGGAGGTCGTCCGCCTTCGCACCGCTGAAGCCAGCGAGCTCCTTGGCGATGCGCATCGCCTGCTCCTGGTAGATGATCACGCCCTTCGTCGATTCGAGGATCGGGCGAAGCCTCTCATCGGCATAGGCGATCGCATCCGGATCGCGCTTGCCGCGGGCGTACGTCGGGATCTGGTCCATCGCGCCCGGGCGGTACAGGGCGCCAATCGCCACCAGATCGTCGAACTCGGTCGGGCGCACCTTCTTGAGCGCCTCCCGCATGCCCTCGGATTCAAACTGGAACACGCCGATCGAGTCGCCGCGGGCGAGCATGTCGTACGTCTTGGCATCATCGAGCGGGAGCGTCGCCATGTCCGGGCGCTCGCCCGCGGAGCGCTCGACGATGTCCAGAGCATCCTCGATCACGTCGAGGTTGCGCAGGCCGAGGAAATCCATCTTCAGGAGGCCGAGCTGCTCGACGGGCTTCATCGAGAACTGGGTGACGGTGCGGAACACCTTGTCACCGTTCTCGTCGGTGCCGGCGTCCGCGATCTGGAGCGGCACGATGTCCGTCAGCGGCCGGTCGGCGATGACGACCGCCGCGGCGTGAATCGACGAGTTGCGGACGATGCCCTCCAGGCCGCGGGCGACATCGACGATCTGCCGGGCCGTCGGGTCCTTGTCAACCTCGGTGCGGAGCGGCTCGCCGAGCTTCAGGCAGTCCTCGAAGCTCGGGGACCGGCCCATGATCGGGTCCGGGATGAGCTTCGCGAGGCGATCACCGGCCCCGTAGTCATGGCCGAGCACGCGCGCCGCGTCGCGCGTGGCCGCGCGGGGGAACATCTTGCCGAAGGTGACGATCTGCGCGACCGACTCCTTGCCGTACTTCTCGGTGACGTAGCGGATCATCCGATCGCGGCCGCGAACGGAGAAGTCGATGTCGATGTCGGGCATCGACACGCGCTCGGGGTTGAGGAAGCGCTCGAACAGCAGGTCGTACCGGAGCGGATCGACATCGGTGATCTGCAGGCAGTAGGCGACGATCGAGCCCGCCGCGGAACCGCGTCCCGGGCCGACGGCGATCCCGGTGTCCTTCGCGTACTTGACGAAGTCCCACACGATCAGGAAGTACGCATCGAAGCCCATGCGGTGGATCACGTCGAGTTCGTACTCGGCCCGCTTGATCGCTTCCGCGGGCGGCGGGTCGCCATACCGCCGGCGCAGGCCCTCGTGGACGAGGCCGCGGAGGTAGTCGACCTCGAGCTCGCCGTTCGGCGTCGGGTAGCGCGGGATGAGCTGCCCGCCAAGCTCGAGCTCGACGTTGCAGCGTTCGGCGATCTCGACCGTCGAGGCGATCGCCTCCGGCCAGTCGGCGAATGAGCTCGCCATCTCCTCGTTTGAGCGCAGATAGAACTCGTTCGTGTCGAAGCTGATCTTCGGAGCGCTCAGCATCGACTTCGTCTGCACGCACAGCAGCGCGGCGTGGTGGTGGTAGTCCTCGCGCTTGAGGTAGTGGACATCGCCGGTCCCAACGAGCGGACGGCCCATCTCACGGGCGATCTTGACGATCCCCTCGTTCGCCCGATCCTGGTCGGCGAGCCCGTTCTTCTGGACCTCGAAGTAGACGTTGTCCTCGCCGAACGCGCCGATCAACTCGTCCGCATGGTTGCGGGCAGCGTCCATCTGACCGTTCAGGAGGTGCTGGCAGAAGCGAGATTGGAGGCAGCCGGTGAGCGCGATGATCCCTTCCGCGTGACCCGCGATCTGCGCGAGATCAAGCGACGGCTTGCCGCGCTGGAAACCCTCGAGAAACCCGGCCGAGGAAAGCTTGACGAGGTTGCGGTAACCGGTCTGGGTCGCGGCGAGCAGCGTCAGGTGGTTGCGCTCGAGCCGGCCCGGGCCCCGGCGGGTGTGATCCTCGACGACGTAGACCTCGCACCCGAGGATCGGCTTGACGTTGTGCTTGCGACACGCCGAGAACAGCTCGACCGAGCCGTTCATCACCCCGTGATCGGTCAGTCCGAGGGCCGGCTGCTCGAACGCGGCGGCGCGGGCGGCGAGGTCCTCGATCTTGCATGCCCCGTCGAGCAGCGAGTACTCGGAATGGACGTGGAGGTGCGCGCAAGGGGAGCTCATCGGGTGCTCAGCGAGGATAGGCACCGGGGCGGACAACGTCGCCCCTCGCGGACCCGGACCGCCCGGATTCAGCCGCTCGTTGCGCGGTTCGGCGAATCGGCGCCGACGGGCACGTCGAGGTCCTCCAGGCTCACCCCGACCCGCTCGAGCTCCGCGACAGCCAGCCGGGCGGTCAGGAGATCACGCAGCGCGTCGAGCCCCGTCCGGTCGCCGTGGACCTTGGCGAGCCGCCGGCGCAGGAGCCGGCGGCGGAGTGCCCCGGCGGTGAGGAGCCGAACGATGCTCGCCGGACCGCCTGTGAGCTGGAAGCGGACGTCCGCACGCGCCCGCGGCGCGTGGACCCATTTGACCTCGGTCGCGCCCTCGTCGGCGACGGTGACCCGCACGCACGTTGAGTGGTCGAGGATGAGATCGTAGGCGAGCGCCGTGGGGTGGACGAGGCCCTGGGCGGGGAGCAGCGCGAGCAGGAGCCGACCCGCCCGCTCGGGATCGCGGTCGGCAATCGGCGCGACGGTGAAGGAGGGCCGGGGGTCCGCGGCGGCGTTCTCCGGCGGCTCCTCGGGCGGAAGCGCCGGCGCCTGCTCGCGCAGGCGCGTGCGGGCCGCGTCGAGACGGCCCACCTCGAAGCCCCCGTTTGACGCCGACGCCGGCGGCACCGGGCTGCGGCCTTCACCGAGCGCCCGGTACGCCTGGCGGACCCACTCGATCTGATCGCGCAGCTCGTCGAGTGCGGCAAACGCCCGGGCGGCGCGGGCCTCCTCACCCTGGACCTGGTGACGCAGGCGCTCGCTCAGCGCTTCCGCGGCACCGCGCGCCTCGCGCTCTCGCTCGGCGATGGCCCGCAGGTCCGACATCTCGCCGCGGAGCGCGTCGACCGTCACGGTCAGATCCGCGCCGGCCACGGGAACCGTCCGCCGCGTTCGGACGGCCACGAGCTCGCGCTCGCGGACCGACCAGACGGGCTGAGCGGGAAGGCGCGTGACCGTCTGGGTCAGCGCGGCACCCTGCGCGAGCCGGGCAAGTGCCCGCTCGGCCGCATAGGCTCCGGCGCGTCCGGTCGGATGCGGGCGCCGGTAAGACGGCGGGCTCACCGGCGTCGGCGGGCGCATCCGCCGCGCGGCGGCGGCGAGGTGCTCGGCCTCGTCGGCGCGGCGCCGGAGAGCGACGAGATCGTCCTCGAGACCCTCAACACGCAGACGTGACGCCTCGAGCATGTCCTGAAGACGGTCGCGCTCGCGAGCGAGCTCGAGGCGGACCATCTCCTCGGAGTGAGCGTGCTGCCGCGCAGCACGCAGCTTGTGCTCGTGGTCGGCGAGCGTCGCGCCGAGCCGCGCCAGCTCGGCCTCGCGCTGCTCGAGCTCGTGGCCGAGGTCGGCGACCCGGGACGCGAGATCAGCCGCGGCCGATTCGGCGGCGGTCGTCCTGGCACGCTCGGACTCCAGCGCGCGCTCGGCCTCGCGGAGCTGCTCCTCCCGCGCCGCCTCCTCGAGCTCGAAGACGCCGACGGACCGAGGCTCCAGGGCGGGAGGAATCGGCTCGACGGCCGGCTCGGCGGGAAGCGGCACGAGCACGCCGCCGAGTTGCAGCCAGGCCCGCACATCGGGTGCGCGGGTCAGCTCAGAGGGGACGCGAAACGTCATCCGCCACATACCCGGCGCGGTACCGCTGAGGCCCGGCGGTTCCGGCATCGCGGGGAACCGGTTCCGCTCGCCGTGGGACTCGACGACAAGCCACGGTTGCCCCGTGGCTGTCGGCCTTCGACGCCAGCGGCCGCTGATTCGGACGGTCACCCGGTCGCCGGCCTCATCAAGCCATTCCACGGCCTCGATGCCAAGGGCCGCGACGACGCTGGGATCGTTCATGGCGCGACGGTACGGCGTAGAGCGGACAGACGGGCGGCCAGTGGCCGCGCTCACCGGTCCGCGACCGGCTGGCGGATCACGGTCCTCAGCCTCTCGGGCGCGCTGCGGTGGGGGTCGCCGAGGTAGATCTCGTGATGTTTGCCGACGCGGATCAGCCCCTGCTCGGCGATGAAGTCGTGCAGCGCGGCGATCGTCGGCCCTTCGTCGCGGTACGGGCCGCGGTACATGACCTGCGCGGCGGGCCCCTCACGGAACCGCTCGAAGCGGATGCGCTCAAGCGCCGGCAGCGCCTTCTTCGCCGCCGCCTGCTCACGGGCGGCGGCGATCACCTCGGCCGTGACGGGCTCCGGCTGCATGATCATCGCGGTCCAGTCCCAGTCGGTCTTGTGCCCATTCGTGAACGCCAACATGTCCGACGCCCACCACAGCCCTTCCAGTGGCATCACGCCGAAGTCGGTCCCGTTCGAGGCACGCTTGACCGCGAACTTCGCCGTGTAGGAGACCGTGAACAGCGCCTCGACCGCCTCGCGGTACTCGGGCGCGCTGTTCGGGTCGCCGTGACCGTCGACCATGAGAAACGCCATCTCCGGCACGGTGACCAGCGATGGCGTCGATTTCGGCGCGTACAGGTCGGACAGCTCGCGCTTGAAGTCGATCTTGGCCACCGATGGACACGCTAGGCGCAACGCCCACCCGCGCCATCCGCGGATCGGCACACTCCGCGTCAGTAGTTCTGGGCGCAGGCGCCGGGGCTACGAGGAGCGCGACGTCCCGCGCTGAACCGCGATCAGGCCGACGACGACCGCGGCGCCGAGTCCAGCGACGACGGCTTTTCGCCTGAAGCGGGTGAACCGTCGCCGCAGGTACAGCCGTGCGCCGTGCCACACCAGGAGCCCGAGGATCTTGTCAAACATGTCCCCGCCGATCCTACGCCTCGCCGCGCTCGCGCACGCGCCAGGCCATCCGCGACTGCAGCGACCAGAGCTCGATGAACCCGGGCGAGGCCTCCTGGGAGAACAGACCGCCGGAATGATCGAACGTCGCGAGCGAGGCGTCATACACCGCGTTCGGCGACGCGCGCGTGATGACGCGCGCCGATCCCTTGAAGAGCTTGATCCCGATCCTGCCGGTGACCTGCCGGTTCGACGCGTCCATGAAGGCGTCGAGGTCGGTCCGCAGCGGCTCCCACCACAGTCCGGCGTACACGAGGTAGGCCCACTTCTGGTCAACCGCGGGCTTGAACTGATGCTGGTGGATCGTGCCAACGAGGACCTCGAGCTCCTTGTGCGCGAGCAACAGGATCGTCGCCGCGGGCACCTCGTAGATGTCGCGCACCTTGAGGCCGACGATCCGATCCTCGATGTGATCGACGATCCCGACGCCGTGCCGCGCACCGATCTCCCCCACGTGCTCGATCAACGGCACAAGCCTCATCCGCTCCCCGTTGACCGCTACCGGCGCCCCGTGCTCGAAATCGATCTCGATCACCTCGGCCTCGTCGGGCGCCTCCTCGGGCCGGGTGACGAGCGTGAACACGTCGTCGGTCGGCGCGTGCTCGAGGTTCTCGATCCAGCGCCCCTCGCTCGAGCGGCCCCACAGGTTGTCGTCAATCGAGTACGGCGGCGCCTCGGTGCCGCCCTTGACCGGGATCCCGTGGCGGCGCGCGTAGGCGATCTCCTCCTCCCGCCCCATCCGCCACGTGCGGACGGGTGCGATCACCTTGATCTCCGGCGCGAGCGTCGCGATCGTCGCCTCGATCCGGACTTGGTCGTTGCCCTTGCCGGTGCAACCGTGGGCGATCGTGTCGCAGCCCGTCTCCCGCGCGTGCTCGACGGCGAGCTTGGCGATCAGCGGACGGCCCAGCGCGGTGAACAGCGGATAGCCGGTGCCGTAGATCGCGTTCGCCTTGATCGCGGGCAGGACGTATTCGTGCGCGAACTCCTCGCGCGCGTCGACGACGTGGCACTCGAGCGCTCCGAGCTGGTGCGCCTTGCCGCGGATCACCTCGTAGTCCTCGCCGGGCTGGCCGAGGTTGACGGTGAGGGCCACGACCTCGGCGTCGTACTCGTCCTGGATCCACTTGAGCATCACGCTCGTGTCGAGCCCGCCGCTGTAGAGCAGCAGGACGCGGTGGACATCCTCGGGCTGGGCCTCGTAGGACGTCGTGAGATGGTGGACTTCGGTGTAATGGGTCATCAGTTTCGGCCGGGGAGGTTATTGACAGCAATCAATCGGTGTTTCAGACGCTGGCGGATGTCGAGCCACAGCGTCTGGTAGGCGAGCGCGCCGGGGGATTCCGGAGCGAACGCGGTCACGGCGTCACGCTCGGTGCCCATCCGCTCGATCTCATCGTCCGCCGGGACCGCGGCGCCGAGCATCGTGCCCGGAAAGCCGGAGCGCAGCTCGGCCATCACCTCGTGGTGCAGCGACTTGCGCACGTCGACCATGGAGAAGAACCCGAGCATCTGCGGGCCGCCGTGGACGAGCGCAGCGAGCGGCTCGAACGTCCGCGCGGACAGCGTCGCCGGGATGATCGGCACGAGCAACGCGTCGGCCGCCTCGAACACGCTCTCGGACACGAGCGAGATGCTCGGCGGGCAGTCGAGAAAGATGTACTCGTACTCGTAGCGCAACGGCGCCAGCACGCGCGTGAGGCGTCGCGTCGGGTGCTTGAAGCGGTCGAGCGCGAGGTCCATGTGCCGGTAGGAGAAGTCCGCCGGCAGCAGGTCGAGCCCGATGTGGTCGGTGCCCTTGATCATTGCGGCGGCCGGTGAGGTGCCCTTGAGCAGCTTGCGCGACCCGCCCTTGACCTTGGGTCGGATCCGGAACAGGTACGTCGAGGCGCCCTGCGGGTCGAGATCCCAGAGCAGCGTCGGTGCGCCATCACATGACGCGAGATACGCGAGGTTGACGGCGGCCGAGGTCTTCCCCACCCCGCCCTTGATGTTGTATGTCGCGAGCACCGTCGTCACGCGAACGTCTCCTTGACGAGGCGGCGCTGCGCCTTGGACGCAAACGCGGCGAACGAGTCGGCGAACTCCCCCCGGGCCGCCTGCTCGTCCTCCCCCAGTCGCTGGACGAGCGCACCCATTGCCATCAACGCGCCGGGTCCGCCCGGACGAGCCGAGACCTCGTCGCGCAGCGACTGGAGCATCGCCATCTGTACCTCGCGGTCCTGGTGGCGACCGAGCACGTCCTGGAGCGCCTTCAGCGTCTTCACCATCGGCTTGACGACGTCGGTGTCAAAAAGCGGCGTGCCGTAGAGCTCGAGCAGGTAGCGGAGCTCCTTGCCCTTCTTGCGGAGCTCGTGGTAATCCTCGGCGGGGCTCTCCGGGGCGATCGCCCTGCCCATCCGCACCATCCGCCGGTAGACGCGGGCGATCCGCTCGCCGGCCACCTCGCCGATCGGCCGCGCCGCGTCCGGCCGCTCCTCGGTGTCGCTCTCGACGAGCTCCTCCAGGAACGCTTCCCACTCCCCGAGGATGCGCGCCGTGCGCTCGGAGCGCAGCCCTCGGGCCATCTCTCGGCGGGCCATCAGCCGGCGGCTCTCGAGCACGCTGAGCAGCGGCTCAAGGTCGGCCTGCATCGGCTCGGGCACCATCGCCCGCATGGCGTCGAACTCGAGCACGTAGACGTCAAGATCACGCGCGTCGCCGGTGATCGTCTGGAGCCACTTGAAGTCGGTGCGGAACGTGGCGAGCACGTCCGGTCCAAACACGCCCCGCATCTCGCGCTGCACCGCGCGCGAGCGGCGCACCGCGACGCGAAAGTCGTGGAGGAACTCCGCGTCGACGTCGGCGATCGTTCCGGCGACGTTCGCCTCGACGATCCGCAGCAGCGCGCGGAGGATCGCCACCGTGGCGACATCCGCGCGCTGGTTGCGAGCGAGCGGCACGGTGATCTTCGACGGGATTCCGCCCGGGACGCCGCCGGCGGCGCGGACGGCCTCGTCAACGAGCGGCTGATCGGCCAGCTTGAAGGCGAGCTCGTGCTCGAGCGTCATCCGGATCGCAGCCAGCTCGTCGTCGTAGCCGCGCACGGCCGTCAGCCGGACGCGCGGGCGCAGCGGACGATGGTTGCTCGCAGAGGCGACGACGGTCGGCTGCTCGAGCTTCGTCCGCACGATCGTCTTGCGCTCCTCGTCGACCACGTCGATCGCGCGCACGCGGCTGTGCACGTGGACGAGCGGCAGCAGCGCCCGGACCTCGACGATCGGCAGCAGCGCGTCCCGGAACGCTCCGGGCTCCATCCTCATCGCCAGTAGTGGCTGCGTCGGCTGCGGGATCTTGAGCGCCGCCCGCTCGGTGCCTGTCGCGCGCTCGACGAGCGCGAGCTGACCGTCCTCGTGGACGACGCACAGGCCCTCGGCGTAGAGCAGGCCGTCGAACGTGTCGTAGTACGTGCGGTCGGTCTCGGTGTCGCCGCGCTCGATGACCGACAGCCGCGCGCTCAGTGCGTGTCCGGCCGCCTGCAGCGTCATCTCGTCCGGCGGCAGGTAGTCCGCGCCGCTCATGGCGCGAGTGCGGTGAGCCGCCGGGCCGCCTCGTCGAGTTCCTCCTCGGAGACGATCAGCGGCGGCTCGAGGCGGATCGTGCCGGGTCCGGTGGCGTTGACGACGAGCCGCTGCTCGAGCAGAGCCCGGCGCGCGAGCGCGGAGGCGTCGACGCCATCGGCGACGTCGATCGCGAGCATCAGTCCGCGCCCGCGTACGTGCCGGGCGTACGGAACCTGCGCCAGAGCGCCGGCGAACCGCTCCCCGAGCCGCACGACGTTCGCGAGCAGCTTCGGGTCCGAGCAGATGTCAAGGGCCTCGAGCGCGGCCCGCGCGGCGAGTGGCCCCCCGGCGAACGTCGAGCCGTGGTCGCCCGCCTGGAGCGTGTCGCCGAGCGCCGGGCTCGTGATCAAGGCACCGATCGGCAGGCCGCCGCCGAGCGCCTTCGCGCTCGTCATCGCGTCGGGCGTGACGGACGTCTGCTCGTACGCCCACAGCGTGCCCGTCCGCCCCATGCCGGTCTGGATCTCGTCGAAGATGAGAATCGCGCCCGTGCGGTCGCACGCCTCGCGCGCGGCGCCGAGCAGCTCGTCGGAGAGCGGGTGGATTCCCGTCTCCCCCTGGATCGGCTCGAGCAGCACCGCCGCGGTCGAGTCGTCGACGGCACGTGCGAGCACATCCGGATCCTTGGGGACAACCGTGAAGCCGGGGACGAGCGGCGCGAACGGTGCCTGCTTTGACTCCTGCGGGGTTGCGCTCAGCGCACCATACGTGCGGCCGTGAAAGCCACCCTGCAGCACGACGATGCCGCCGCCGGTGCGATGGCGCCGCGCGAGCTTGATCGCCGCTTCGTTGGCCTCGGCCCCGGAGTTGCAGAGAAACACCTTGCCGCCGAGCGAGCTCTGCGCGAGCCGGCTGGAGAGCCGCATCGCCGGCTCCGTGTAATAGAGGTTCGTCACGTGGGTCAGCGTCGCCGCCTGGTCCTGCACGGCCGCGACGACCCTCGGGTGGCAGTGGCCGACGTTGAGCACAGAGATCCCGGCGAGGAAGTCGAGGTACTCGTTGCCGTCGCCGTCCCACAGCCGGACGCCGGAACCGCGAACAAACTCAACCGGGTTGCGGACGTAGGTGGGGATCGCGTAGTCGCGCTCGAGGGCTTGGAGTTCCGGGAGGCTCATGATGCTAGACCGACCCGATCATCGTGCCCTGACCGGCATCCGTAAAGAGCTCGAGCAGGATGCTGTGCGGCACGCGGCCGTCGACGATGTGCGCCGAGGAGACGCCGCCGTGGATCGCGTCGAGGCAGGCGGCGAGCTTCGGCCGCATGCCGCCGCTCACGTCGGGCAGCGCGGCCGAGACCTCGCCGGCGCTCGCGCTCGAGACGAGCGAGCTCGGATCCTGGGGGTCCCGCATCCATCCGGCAACGTCGGTGAGGAACATCACCTTATGAGCGCACAGTGCGCGGGCGACGGCGCCCGCCGCCTCATCGGCGTTGATGTTGTAGGAGTTGCCCTCCCGGTCGGCGCCGACACTGGCGACGACGGGGATGTAGTCCTGCGCGACGTGGTTGAGGACGTCGACGTCGACGTGCTCGATCCGGCCGACGAACCCGATGTCCTGGCCGCTCGGCGCCGCCTGGCGCACAGCGCGGAACAGCAGGCCGTCGTCGCCGCACAGCCCGACCGCCGGCTGACCATGCCGGTTGATGAGCAGCACGATGTCCTTGTTCACCTTCCCGACGAGCACCATCTTCGCGATCTGAACCGTCTCGGGATCGGACACGCGCAGGCCGTCGACGAACTCGACGGGCAGGTCGAGACGTTCCATGTACCTCGTGATCTCCGGACCGCCGCCGTGGACGATCACCGGATTCATCCCGACGTACTTCAGCAGGACGACGTCACGGGCGAACTCCTCCTTGAGCTCGGGCTCGGTCATCGCCGCCCCGCCATATTTGATCACGACGGTCTTGCCGTGGAACTGGCGGATGTACGGCAGCGCCTCGAGCAGGGTGGCGACGTCGCGCATTAGTGTCTCGATTCAGACACTAGGTCGTGTAGTCCGCGTTGATCGTCACGTATTCATGACCCAGGTCGGAGAAGAACACCTCGGTCTCGGCGCCGGCGCCGGGCAACCCGATCTCGTACTCCACCTCGTCGCGCTGAACGGCGGCGGTGAGCGCCTCGGCGTCGTATGGCACGACCCCTCCGTTCGTGCAGACCTGCGTGCCCTCGATCGCGATGTCGAGCGCGAGCGGCGCCATGCCGGGCAGCGCCGCGCCCGCGGCCTGTGAGATCCGGCCCCAGTTCGGGTCACCGCCATACAGTGCAGTCTTGACGAGGGGAGAATTGGCGACCGAGCGGGCGACCGCCTCCACCGCGTTCTGATCGCCGCCGCGCACGACGACGCGCCCGGTCCGGCGAGCGCCTTCGCCGTCCCGGGCGACGAGCAACGCAAGCTGGCGCAGCGTCGCGTCGAGCGCTTCGCCGAAGCGCAGCTCATCCTCGGACTCCGGCTCGACGACGACGCCGGACGTCCCGCTCGCCTGGAGGATGACCGTGTCGCTCGGCGACATCTGGCCGTCGACGCTGATCCGCTCAAACGATCGTTTGACGGTCACCCCGAGGAGCAGGTCGGCGGTCTCCGGGGCGAGTTTCGCATCGGTCTGAGCGAACACGAGCAGCGTCGCGAACCCGGGCGAGATCATTCCCGCCCCCTTCGCCTGCGCGGTGAGCCGGACCGTGCCGCCGCTCAGCATCACCTCGAGCGCGGCCCGCTTGGGGTACGCGTCGGTCGTGCGGATCGCCTCGGCGAAGTCCTCGGCGCCGTCCACCCGCAGCGCGTGCGCCGCGGCCGCGATGCCGGGGATGATCACGTCCATCGGCAGCTGGACACCGATGACACCGGTGGAGGCGACGGCGACGGCGGATTCGGACCCGGCGCCGGCCGCGATCGCGGCGGCCCCCTGCATCTTCGCCGCGTTATCGAGGCCGGGACGCCCAGTGGACGCGTTCGCGTTGCCGGAGTTGACGACGACGCCCCGCAGCGCGGAGAGGGTTGTGCGCTCCGTCGTCAACAGCACCGGGGCGGACAGTGTGGCGCTGCGCGTGAACCGCGCCGCGCTCGTCGTCTGCGGCGCATCGGAGACGAGCAGGGCGAGGTCGGGCGCGCCGCTGGGCTTGATCCCGCAGGCGATGCCGGCGGCGCGGAAGCCGTCCGGCAGGCGCGCGTCCGGCGCGTCGCGGACGCCCGGCGGCCGGTCGATCCAGCGCGAGGTGAAGAAGGTCTCGGTCTCGGTCTCGCTCATGAGATCCCCTCCGTTTCATCCCGCCCGAACATGAGGTTGAGGTTCTGGACGGCCTGCGACGCCGCCCCCTTCCACAGGTTGTCGATCGCGGCAAACACGATCACCCGGCCGGTGCGCACATCCGGGTGCACGGAGATTCGGCACAGGTTCGTCTCCCGCACGTCCCGGACCCCGGGCGGGGCCTCGGCGAGTTCGACAAACGGCTCGTCGGTGTAGGCGTCCTCGTACAGGCGGCGGAGCGTTTCGGCGTCGTGGCCGTCCCCGTTGGACGTCGTCACGTAGCAGGTGACAAGCTCCCCCTGATCGATCGGGAGCAGGTGGGGCGTGAACGTGACGCGGATGTCGGCTCCGAGCATCGCGAGCTCCTGCTCGATCTCCGGGGTGTGGCGATGGCGCGGCACGCCGTAGGCGCTCACGTTCTCGTCGACGCTCACGAAGTGCGTGCGCTCGGTGGCCGCGCGCCCGGCGCCGGAGACGCCCGTCTTGGCGTCGATGATGACGTCGTCGAGGAGACCCGCGCCCGCGAGCGGGGCGAGCGCGAGCAGCGCCGCCGTCGGAAAGCATCCTGGGTTGGCGACCAGATCGGCGTCCGCGAGCTCGAGCCGGTAGCGCTCGGGCAAGCCGTAGACGGCGTCGGCGATCAGCTCCGGGGAGGGATGCTCGCGGTACCACTGTGCGTACACGTCGGGGTCCCGCAGCCGGAAGTCCGCGCTGAGGTCGACGACGCGCACGCCCCGGTCTCGCAGCTCGCCGACGACCTCGGCGGCAGCGCCGTGCGGATACGCGACGACCGCGGCATCGACGTTCGCGTGGCGGTCGAGGTCGAGCTCCTCGAGCATCAGCGGCACGCGGTGATAGGGGTAGATGTCATCGAGCCGTCGGCCCGAATCCGAGCGAGCGGTCAGGGCGATGAGCTCGAAGTGGGGATGGCGGTGCAGCAGGCGTGCCGTCAGCGCCCCGGTGAACCCCGCCGCCCCGAACACGGAGACGCTAGCCCCCACGAATCGTGCCCCCCAATCGGTCGGCGATGGCCGCGACGATCGACTCGCGCAGGCCCGCCACCTCGGCGTCGGTGAGGGTCCGGTCGGCGGCGCGGAACGCAAGCCGGACGGCGAGCGAGACGTTGCCGGCGCCGAGCTTCTCGGCGTCCCGATAGACGTCAAACACCTCGGCGTCGGCGAGCAGCGGCTGGCCGCTCGCCCGGATGACGCTCAGCAACTCCTCAGCGCTGACGCGCTCGGGGATGACGACCGCGAGGTCCTCCCGGACCTCCGGGAAGCTCGTCACATCGACGTATGTCGCGGTCGTCGGTTCGGGCAGCGCGTCGAGGTCGACCTCGAAGCCGGCGACGCTGCCGTCGAGTTCCCAGTCGGCGGCGACGAGCGGATGGATCTCCCCCACCCAGCCGATCACCGTGCCGTCTGCAACGAGCACGTCGGCGCAGCGCCCCGGATGCAGGAACGGCCGCGCTCCCGGGCGCACGGTCCAGTCGACCATCAGCGCGTCGAGCATCCCGCCGAGCACGCCCTTGGCGGCAAAGAAGTCAGCGGCACGCGGCGAGGGGTCCCGCCACGTCGGGGCGCGCACCGGGCCGTGCAGCAGGCCGCCGACGTGGTAGGGCTCGTGCGGCAGCTGATCCTCGTCGCTCGACAGGTACACGGCGCCGGCCTCGAACAGGCGCAGCGTCGTCGCGCCGCGAGAGCGGTTGCGCCGAGCGGTGTCGAGCAGGCTCCCGAGGAGCGCAGTCCGCAGCTGCGACTGGTCGCTCGACATCGGGTTGGCGAGCGTGATCGCGGCCGCATCGGGCATGCGCAGTCGCGCGGCCAGGTCCGGGGCCACGAAGCTCCAGCCGACGACCTCGTGGAGCCCCTGCGCGGAGAGCGCGTCCGACGCCTGCCGGCGCACGCGCTGGCGGACGGTGAGCCGCCCGAAGACGTTGTGGCGCGACGGCAGCGTCGCCGGGAGCTTCTCGACGCCGTCGAGCCGCGCGACCTCCTCGATGAGATCCGCCTCACGGTTGACGTCGGCGCGGCGGAACGCGGGGACCGTCACCGTCAGGCCCTCGGGCGCTTCGTTGGTCTCGAACTCGAGTGCGGTCAGGATCTCACGGCTGCGCTCGCGCGGAACCGTCGTGCCGAGCAGGCGGTTGAGCTTTGTGTCACGCAGCGCGATCGTCTTGAGCGCCGGTCCGGGACCGCCGATGTCAACCGTCCCGCGACGCACCGTCGCGCCGGTGAGCTCGATCATCAACTGCGTCGCGACTGCCTGGGCCTGCATCGCCTGCTCGGGCTGGATCTGCTTCTCGAACCGCGTCGAGGCCTCGGAGCGGAGCCCGAGCTTGAGCGAGCTGCGGTGGATGTTCGCGCCGTCCCAGTTCGCGGCCTCCATCAGCACGCGGGTCGTGTCCGGCTCGACCTCCGAGCGCACGCCGCCCATGATGCCGGCGATCGACGTCGGCCCGTCGGCGTCGGCGATCAGCAAGATCTCCTCGTCGAGCGTCCGCGTCTGACCGTCGAGCGTCTGCACCTGTTCGCTGCGCTGCGCGGTCCGGACGGTGAGCTGCGCGCCCGCGACGCGATCGAGGTCGAACGCGTGGAGAGGCTGGCCCGTGAGGAGCATCACGTAGTTCGTGATGTCGACGACGTTCGAGATCGGCCGCTGGCCGGCCGCCGTCAGCCGCTGCTTGAGCCACAGCGGGCTCGGACCGATCGTCACGTTCTCGAAGATGCGCGCGGTGAAGCGCGGGCACAGATCGGAGCGCTCGACGGTGATCGTGATGCCGTCGAGGGCGCCGTCGCTACCGGGGTCGGTGGACCAGGGTGGGGCGCTGAGCGGTGCACCCGTCGCGGCGTGAACCTCACGGGCAACGCCGTAGATGGCCAGGCAGTCCGGGCGGTTCGGCGTGATCTCGAGTACGAGCACGTCGGTGGCGATCGGCAGGACCTCGGCAAGCGGGGTTCCGGGCTTCAGGTCGTGGCCGTCGTCGCTGGCGAGGACAAGCGTCTCGGAGTGGTCCGTTCCGAGCGCGAGCTCGTCCTCGGCGAGGATCATGCCGTTGGACTCGACGCCGCGCAGGCGGGCCTTGTTGAGCCTCGTGCCGTCCGGCATGATCGCGCCCGGCCGGGCGACGGCGACGATCTGACCGGCAGCGACGTTCGGGGCGCCGCAGACGATCTGCGACGGGGTGCTGCCGCCGGTGTCGACCATGCACACGCTGAGGCGGTCGGCGTCGGGATGGCGCTTGCGCTCGAGCACCTTGCCGACGACGAACTGCTCGAGCGCGGCGACGCCGTGGTGCTCGACTCGCTCGACCTCGGTGCCGGTGAGGGCAAGCCGCTCGGCGAGCTCGTTCGCGGTCAGCTCGGGGGTGACGTAATCGTCCAACCAGGAGATCGGAACACGCATCGGTCGTCGCTCAGCTCACTCCGCCGAACTGCTCGAGGAAGCGGATGTCGTTGTCGTAGAGCAGGCGCAGGTCCGGAACCCCGTGCTTGAGCATCGCGATCCGCTCGACGCCCATCCCGAACGCGAAGCCCTGGACGTGCTCGGGGTCGTAGCCGTAGCGCTTGACGTGCTCGAACACGTTCGGATCGACCATCCCGGCGCCGAGGATCTCAATCCACGCCGTGCCCTTGCACAGCGGGCAGCGCTGACCGTCCGGCGTGACGCCATCGGTGCAGTTGAAGCACGAGACGTCGACCTCGACGCTCGGCTCGGTGAAAGGGAAGAAGTGCGGGCGCAGCCGCACCTCACGCTCGTCGCCGAAGATCTGCGCGGGCGAACGCGAGCAGCGTGCCCTTGAGGTCGGCGAGCGTGATGTCGGTGTCGACGGCGAGGCCCTCGATCTGGTGGAACTGCGGCGTGTGCGTCGCGTCGGAGTCCGGCCGGTAGACGCGGCCGGGCACGACGATATAGATCGGCGGCGGCTGGTTCTCCATCGCGCGGATCTGGACCGGCGAGGTGTGGACGCGCAGCAGCCGCTGCTGCGGGTCGAAGATGTCCGTCAACGGGTCGACGTAGAACGTGTCGGTCGTCAGCCGTGAGGGGTGCGTCGGCGCGTGGTTGAGCGCGTCGAAGTTGTAGTACACGCGCTCGACCTCGGGACCCTCGGCGACGTTGAAGCCGAGGCCGACGAACACGTCCTCGATCTCACGCCGGGTCCGGGTGATGAGGTGCAGGCGGCCGATCGTCGGGAGCGGATCCGCGGGGAGCGTGATGTCGACGCGGTCCTGCTCGAGTCGGTGGTCGAGCTCGTCGGCGGCGAGCTGGGTCGCGCGCTGCTCGATCGCCTGTTCAAGCTGCTGGCGGGCCTGGTTGGCGGCCTTGCCGGTCTGCGCGCGTTCTTCCTGAGGCAGGCTTGCGACGTTGCGCAGCAGGTTCGGGAGCTCGGCCTTGCGGCCGAGATAGGTGATCCGGACGTTCTCGAGCGCCTCCGAGGTGCGTGCGCCGTCGATCGCCGCCTGGGCTTCGTTGGCGATTTCGGTGATCCGCTCCAGGCTCATTGCGCGGGCCGCATCCTAGTTAGCTCGTACAGGGCGACGGTCGCTGCCATCGCGGCGTTGAGCGAGTGGGTCTGGATCGGGATGTGAGCGATGACGTCCGCGGTGGTGACGAGCGCCTCCGGGAGGCCGTCGCGCTCCGATCCCACGAGCAGGGTCACATCGGAGGGATTGGCGGTTGCGTCCCGCGCGCTGCCACGCATCAGCCAATCCCCAGACGAGAGCGGTTGACCGGCGCCGGCGACCAGCGCGATCGTGGTCCCCGGGAGCGCCCCGACGTCCCCGGCGCGCGCGACCGGGACGCTGAAGATCGCGCCCATGCTCGCGCGGACCGCCTTCGGGCTGAACGGATCGGCGCTGCCCGGGCCGAGCGCGACAGCACGAGGCACCGAACGCCTCGGCGGAGCGCAGCACAGCCCCGACGTTGCCCGGATCGTGGACGCCGTGCAGATAGACGCACAACGGGCCGACCGCGCTGTCAGCCCACCGTTCCTCGTAGACGGCGAGTGTCCGCGTCCCGGACCCGAGTCCCGACGCATCGGCCAGCAGCTTCGCCTCGACCGGCGTCCCGGGGAGGCCGCTGTCGGCGGCCGCGAACCGGTCGACCGGCTCCCACCCGGCCGCATCGGCCGCGGCGAGCAGATCCTCGCCCTCGGCGACGAAGCGCCCGAGCCGCTCGCGGTCACGCCGACGCATTCGCAGCTTGCGGATCTCTTTGAGCTTCTGATTGTGGTTGCTGGTAATCACGGTCATCAACAAAAAAAGGGCGCCCTCCTGGAGTGGAGCGGCGCCCGGATCGGCGGTGCTGGTGGCTTGGCTTTGGGTCAGCCGGCCGCCAGCGCCTCTCGGGCGCGGTCGGCAAAGCGTCGGAACGTCTCGGCATCGCGGACGGCGATGTCCGCCAGAATCTTGCGGTCGAGCTCGATGCCCGCCGCCTGGAGCCCGTGGATGAACTGCGAGTAGGACATCCCGTTCTGCCGCGCGGCAGCGTTGATCCGGGTGATCCACAGCCTGCGGAAGTCGCGCTTGCGGTTGCGCCGGTCCCGGTAGCGGTACTGGTCGGCCTTGAGCACGGCCTCCTTCGCCGTCTTGTAATGACGGCTGGCGTCGCCGCGGTAGCCCTTCGCCATGGCCAGCGTCGCGCGACGCTTCTTGCGGGCGTGGACCGAGCGCTTGACCCGCGTCATGCCGCCGTCTTCCGCTTCGCGCCGAGCAGCGTCTTGACCTGCTTCTCGTCGTGCTTGGAAATGACCGCCGGCTGACCGTGCCGCCGCTTACGCTTCGGCGACTTCTTCTCCAGGATGTGGCTCGTGAACGAGTGCCGGCCGCGAACTTTGCCCTTCGCGGTCAGCTTGAAGCGCTTCTTGGCGCCGGAGTGAGTCTTCATCTTGGGCATCAGCGGCGTCCTAGTAAAGCAGACGCCCGGCAGCCCGGCCTTGGCGTCTGGTTAGCTGCTCAGCGGCGGCGTCGCCCGCCGGCGAGGACGTCTCAGCCACGTCGGCGCGCGTCGCCGTTGCCGTCACGCCGACGATCGCTCTTGCGGCGATGCCCGCCGCGCTGCGCGTCCTCCTCGTGGTGCTCGCCTTCTGCGGCGAGCACGGCCTTCGACGGCGCGAGCATCATCGTCATGTTGCGCCCATCCTGCAGCGGCGACTGCTCGACGACGCCGACGTCCGCCAGCTCCTCGGCGAGACGGTCGAGCAGCGCGGTTCCGCGCTCGGGGTGCGTGACCTCGCGGCCCCGGAACATGATCGTGATCTTGACCTTGTCCTTGCCGGAGAGGAAGCGCCGGACGTGTCCCTTCTTCGTGTCGTAGTCGTTCTGCGCGATCTTCGGGCGGAACTTGATTTCCCGAATCGTGATCTGCTGCTGGTGCTTGCGAGCGGCCTTCTGCTTCTGGGCCTGCTCGTACTTGTACTTCGAGTAGTCGAGCACGCGGCAGACGGGCGGCCGGGCCTCCGGCGCGACCTCGACGAGGTCGAGATCCCGCTCCTGGGCGTAGCGCAACGCCTCGGCCGTCTTGACGACGCCGATCTGCTTTCCGTCGTCGCCAATCAGGCGAACCTCAGGCACACGAATCCGGTCGTTGATCCGTGTCTGGTCGCGCTCTGGCGGGCGCCGGTCGAACCTACGAGGTACCGGCACTAGCTGCGGTGGCGGCGAGACGTCAAGCGGCGCCGCGCCGTGTGTGGTGAAGCACTTGGATCAACAGTCACGAGTATAGCGACGTTATCCGCGGAGTGAACGACTTTTTGCGGCTTCGCCACATCGCTGCACAAAGTCCTTCACGGTCTCGGATCCCGCATCGCCGCGCTTGTGCTCGCGCACCCCGACCTCGCCGGACTCCTGCTCGCGGTCGCCGACGACGAGCATGAACGGGATCTTGCGCAGCTCGGCATCGCGGATCTGGCGCCCGACCGACTCCCCGCGGTCGTCGACCTCGGCGCGCAGACCGGCGGCAGTCAGCTCGCTGTATACGGACCGCGCGTAGTCGAGGTGGCGGTCGGCGATCGGCAGGACGATCGCCTGGACCGGAGCGAGCCATAGCGGCAGCTCGCCCTCGAAGTGCTCGAGCAAGATTCCGACGAACCGCTCGTAGGAGCCCATCAACGCCCGGTGGATCATCACCGGTCGGTGCTCGACGTTGTCGGCGCCGGTGTACGTCAGATCGAAGCGCTCGGGAAAGTTGTAATCAAGCTGGCAGGTCCCGAGCTGCCATGAGCGACCGAGCGAATCGGTCATGTGCATGTCGATCTTCGGCCCGTAGAACGCGCCGTCGCCCTCGTTGAGGTCGTACGGGAGCCCGTGCGACTCGAGCGCGTTGGTGAGTGCCGCCTCGCTCTTGTCCCACAGCTCATCGGCGCCGATCCGCTGCTCGGGCCGCGTCGAGAGCTCAAGCCGCACGTCGAGGCCGAAAATGCGGTACGTCGCAAATGCGAAGTCGAGCACCTCCGCGACCTCGTTCTGGATCTGGTCCTCGGTGCAGAAGATGTGGCTGTCGTCCTGCGCGAAGTGGCGCACCCGGAGCAGACCGTGAAGCGTCCCGCTCGGCTCACGACGGTGCAGCAGCCCCGGCTCCCAGTAGCGCAGCGGAAGATCGCGGTACGAGTGCCGCTCGAGCGAGAACAGCTGACAGTGGCCGGGACAGTTCATCGGCTTGATCGCCATCGCCCGGTCCTCGTATTCGGTGACGAACATGTTGTCCCGGTACTTGTCCCAGTGCCCGGAGGTCTTCCAGAGCGAGCTGTCGAAGAGCTGCGGCGTCTTCACCTCGACGTAGCCCCGCTCGCGCCCCATCTCCCGGCTGAGCTGCACGAGCGAGTTGAACACCTCGGTCCCGCGCGGCAGCCAGAAGGCGGAGCCCGGCGCGACCTCGGAGAACGTGAACAGCCCGAGCTGCGGTCCAAGCTTGCGGTGGTCGTTCGCGCGGGCACGCTCGAGCCGCTCGAGGTACTGCTCGAGATCCTTGTTCGAGAAGAACGCCGTTCCATACACGCGCGTGAGCATCGGCTTCGTCGCATCCCCGCGCCAGTACGCGCCGGCGACCGACTGGAGCTTGAACGCCTTGATCCGCTTCGTGCTCGGGGCGTGCGGGCCACGGCAGAGGTCGGTGAACGGTCCGTTCGTGTACAGCGAGACGGTGTCGATCGGATGCTCGCCGTCGGCGTTCGCGACGAGGTCGTCGATCAGCTCGACCTTGTAGTCCTGACCCTCGGCGACAAACCGCTCCCGGGCGGTCGCGACGTCGACATCCTCACGGTGGAACGGCTCGTCCGCGTTGATGTGCTCACGCATCCGCTGCTCGATCCCGGCGAAGTTCTCCTCGGACAGCGACACGCCGTCCGGAAAATCGAAGTCGTAATAGAAGCCGTTCTCGATCGGCGGCCCGATGGAGATCTTCACACCCGGATAGAGCTCCATCACGGCCTCGGCGAGCACGTGAGCGGTGTCGTGACGGATGAGACCGAGCGCTTCCTCGCCGCTGCGATCGGTGAGGATCTCAAGCTTCCGCGGCGCCCCGCTGTCGCCATTGCCGGGCAGCGGTCGTGACAGGTCACGCAGCTCGCCATCGACCTTGACGGCAAGCGCCGCCCGCGCCAGCCCGGCGCCGATCGACGCCGCCGCGTCGGCGCCGGTGGCGCCATCCGGAAGCGTCAGCACCGTGCCATCGGGAAGTTCGAAATCCATACGCCGCGGATGCTATCCGTCGCCCCCGGCCCCGGGATCTACGCCGGTTCGACGAGCTCGACGATCCCGCTCGGCACGTCGAGCAGCCGCACCGTTCGGTCCGCCGCCGCGTCGACGTCGATGCGCGGTGGAGGCGGCACCGTCGACTCGTAGTACGTGCCGGGCCCATAGAGCTGGCCGTAGCGGAGAACGATGCCGCCGATGCTGAGGATCGATTGCTCGTGCGCGTTGATCGTCGCCTGACGCGCCGGCGGTAGCGTCCACGCGATGCTCTGACCGAAGAACCGCTCCGCCTCCGCGGCCGCCGCGGCGGCGAGCAGACTGCGCGTTCCCTCGTTTCGCATCCGGTCGTTGCGTGCGCCGAGCTCGCTGATCTGGGCCGGGTCGTCCGGCAGATCGGTGAGCTGATGCATGACAGCCTGGGCGCCGGAGGCAATGACGGCCTCGCGCACCGCAGTGGCGTCGTAGACATCGCAGACGACGGGATCGGCGCCCATTCCCTGCAACTGCGCGACCTTCGACTCCGAGCGGGTCATGCCGGTGACCTCGTGTCCGGCGGCGATGAGCCGCGGGACGAGCCTGACGCCGATGACCCCGGTTGCACCGGCGAGAAAGATTCGCACCGGCTCGCTCCTTTCCTCAGAGAATGGCGTGACTGACGTTAGCCGGACCTGGGAAGGCTGGTCGCAATGAAAATCGTTGTGCTCGCCGATATCCACGGCAACCTGCCCGCGTTGCGAGCCGTTCTCGCCGACGTCGACCGCGAGGCACCCGACGCTCTCGTCGTCGCCGGCGACGTCGTGGCCGGGCCGCTCGTCCGTGAATCGCTCGAGCTCCTGAGTGCACGGTCAGAGCCAACGCACTGGATCTCCGGGAACAGCGAACGTGAGGCGCTCGCCGTGTACGACGGGGCACCGGCGGCCGACGATCCGTCCGGTCGCGCGGCGGCGTGGAGCGCGCTGGCGCTCGACCGCGAGTGGCGGGACGAGCTCGCGTCGTGGCCGATCGCGGTGACGCTCGAGGACGCCTGCTTCTGCCACGGCTCCCCGCGGCGCGACGACGAGATTCTCACCGCACTGACCCCAGACGACGTGTTCGCGACCGTGCTCGCGGACGTTCCCGAGCGGCTCGTCGTCGGTGGCCACACCCACCGGCAGTTCGTGCGCACCGTGCGCCCGGATCTCGTGTACGCCAACGCCGGAAGCATCGGGCTGCCCTACGAAGGCCGCCGCGGTGCGTTCTGGATGCTCGTACGCGACGGCCGACCCGAGCTGCGGGAGACCGAGTACGACTTCGACGCGGCGGTCGCTGAGCTGCGCGCCGCGGGGTTGCCGTTCGACGATCAGCTCCAGGAGTCGCTGATCGCGCCGGCCGACCCTGACTGGGTGAGCGGGTTTCTCGAGCAGCGCGCGGAGCGCGGCTGACGTTGTCACAGGCAGGGGTCGATGAGTCGCCGCTCGGCGGTGTTCCCGTCCTCGTTACCGGCTCGATCGCGGGCCCGGACGACGAAGTATGCGGTGCCGTGTGACGGGAGCCCCGGCGTCTGGAAGCTCGTCGCGCCGGGCGCAGTCGTCCACGTCGGTTGGAGGAAGTTCTCCGCGCCGGCGGTTGTCGTCATGAACACGTCGTAGACAAGCTCGGACGCCGGAGTGCGGTTGTCTGTGGCCGCGGACCAGTTGAGCAGCGCCGGGGTCGTCTCGCCGGGACGCTGCGCGCCGGGGGTGCATGCCACCGCACGGGTGAGACCGGCAAACCGCGGCGCCGTCGCGTCGCCGCCGGAAGGCGTGACATGGAGGGCAAACCTCCCGACGGTGCCGACGAGCACGACAAGCGCCGGGCAGAGCTCACGCCGGGGGCACTTCAGCGACTCGACCAGCTGAATGTGACCACGGAAGGATCCTGGGCACCAGCGCGCACCGCCGAAACGCGGCGGCCGCAGCGTGACCCTGACCTGCGCGTGCACGCGGCTCGCCGGCAGCTCAAGCGAGCCCTCGGCAACGCAGCCGGCGGCGCGGGCCGGGCCGGCGAAACTGAGCACGTACTCGCGCCGGACGTTGCGCAGCGACCCGGTCGCCACCGGCGCCCGGAAGCGGACGGAAAAGCTCGTCTTCAGCGCGCCCGTCTGCGGCGTGACCGCGATCCGCGCGTGGATCGATTCGGCCGCACTGCCCCCGTCCGCGATGAGCAGGGTCACGCCGATTGCGAGCGCGCTTACGGTCATCGACCGCCTCCGGATCATCGGCCGCGAGTGTATTGATCGTGGCCCGCGCCCACGCGCTACAGTTGACCCGCTCCCGGGCGATTAGCTCAGCTGGGAGAGCGCCGCCTCGACAAGGCGGAGGTCACTGGTTCGAGCCCAGTATCGCCCACTCTTTCGTTAGCAGGGGATTCGGCTGGTGGGGTGTCGTGATCGGATCCCTCGGTGCGCACAGATTGCGCACACTTCAGTTCCTTACGGGCCGCGTTGATGGCCTCGGCGGCGGGTGTGTGCGGCTGGTCCTCGAGCTCGTCCAGGACCCCGGCGTAATGCTTCGCGAGAGTCGCGACGCTGTGCCCGGCCTGCTCGGCGACGAAGGTGAGGCTCCTCCCCTCCCACAGGAGCAGCGAAACGAACGAACCGCGCAGGCGGTAGACGCGCAGATCGCCGGTGACGCCCGCCTCCTTTGCCGCCGGCTGGTAGACGCGGCGACGCCAGTTCTGCCAGTCATGGAGCTTCCAGGCGTCCCCGTCATGAGTTGGGAAGATGAGGGCCGTGGGCGGAGGTCGCCCGGACGCGAGTCGCCAATTCGGCGAGGTCCTGGACGAGCGGCTGGATCAGCTTGATCGTCCGCGCGCGCTCGGTCTTCGAGGCGTGCACATGGAGTGTGCGATCGCCGAGATCGCCCCACCGTGCTGAGGTGGCTTCCTCCCGTCGGAGGCCGGCGTACGCGAGCACGCTGACCAGCGTCGCGTCCCGGCGGGGCAGCTGCGCGCGGATGCGCTCGACCGTCGTCGGCGAGAGCGGCTCCGGCCGACGGATCGGCGGCTGACGCGGCTTGCCGACAACGGACACCGGGTTCGCCGGGATGAGACCGCGCACGACGGCGCGCCGCAGGATGCCCTGGAGGAGCATCAGTGCCTTGCGTTGCGTCTGGATCCCGACCTTCTGTGCGTCGAACTGCGCACGCAGGTCCTCCACAAGCATCGGCGTGATCGCGCGTAGCTCGTGGTCACCGAGAGCGGGCAGCAGATGTGTGCCCCAGACCTCCAGGTAGCGGCGCTGTGTCGAGGGCTTGAGGTTCGGGATCGCGTGACGCGGCCACCACTCCTCGCGGACGAAGTCGGCGAGCGTCATCCGTGACTGGATCACGCCGGGCGCCAGCGCGCCGAGCTGCTGCCGGCGCTTCACGTCGGTCTCGAACGCCTTCGCATCGCCGTGCTTGAGGAAAGTGCGCTGCAGCTGGCGTCCGCCCTCACGCCACCGGACGACGTACTTCGTGCCGCGCTTCTGGATGCTCATGCCTCTCCTTGGACGATCCGTTCTCTGATCGCCTCGAGGTCCTCGACGCTACCGGGCTTCGGTGGGCCGCTCAAACGTGTCGGCCGGTTGCGTGTCTTCCCGCTGGCGCGTCCCTGCTCCGGCCGGGCCGAACGGGCCCGCATCGGCGGCCGGCTGTTAGCGCACAGCTCGAACCATTCCTCAACGGCGGAGTCCTTGACGATCCACCGCCCTCCGATCAGCGACGCCTTCAGCTCCCCATCCCGGATCGCGCGTCTGACCGTCCGGTGCTCGCACCTCGCAAGCTCCGCGACTTCGTGGACGGTCAGATACGGGCTACTGCTCACTGCTTCCTGCCGGCTTACGCGCGGCCTCGCAAGGTTGCGCATCGCCAAGACGACCAAATTTGCAAAGGGCCGCTGAACGTACCGCCCGCGTCGGACGGAACTCGCGTGGCGCCTAACGGCTAGTGCCTGGTTGAAGCAGCACCGGAACTGATCTGACCGGCGCTCTCGAGCCGGGAGATCATCATCTCCAGCTCACCGGCGACCGCGCGCGCGTCCCGCACGGCATCCCGGACGCCATCTGCGTCCAAAGCAGTCCGCCGGCGGTGCGCTGCCACCTCGCGCTCGACGAGCTCGCCGAGTCCGACGCTCGCCGGCGTCGACCCGAGCAACACCCGATACGCCGCCCATGTCTCGTCACTCACGCGGATGCGCGTCATCCCGTCACGCGGCTCCCGAGCGGCTGCTTCTCGGCGATGTTCCCGCTGTCGGCCTCGACGTCCCGTGTATGCAACGTAGACGTTGCACCGTATGGTGAAACTGTGTGCGGCGAGCGGAGCGAGCGGCAGGGATGCATTAGTCGGTAGCTGAGCTGGCGCGCCGTAGAGCGATGCGGTGCAGTGCGGCGGGCTAGGTGGGCGGGCGCGTGCTTGAGGCGGGTGAGTTGCTTGGCAGCGGCTAGAAGTGCTCGTGCTTCAGCGGGACGGAGCGTGCCTGCGCGAGGGGGTCGCTCGCCGGCCACGGATGGCCGGCGAAATGGGCACGGACGGAACGTCGCGGCCCCCGCCGCGCTCTCGACGCTCCACGATCGCCGCCGAGCGTGCCGCGATGCCGTCCGTGCTTCTCCTATTAGCCCGCAGGAGCAGTCCGTGGAGGCATGGGTGAGCGATCGAGGTCGGCCGGCCCGCTCTCCATACTTGTGGGCCTTACGCCTCGCGTCTGAGGGTTCTGCTGGTACCGCGGCGCGGAGCCGTCATGGGAGGTGCAGCAGGCCTACGGCCTCCAGTTGGTTGGAGCCGTAGTTGCCTACGAGTAGCGTGGGGTGGCCGGGTTCTAGTGCCATCTCGCGCGGGAACATGCCCGTCCGGATCGTGCCGACCAGCGCCGGGCGGTGAGCGAGCGCGGCCGCGGTGCGGACGACGATCAGGTTGGCTGGTACGCCGGGCACACCGAAGCGGTTTGAGTCGGCGATCACGATCTCGCGGCCGCGGTTGACCAGGGCCAGACCGATTGGCGCTTCGCCGACGGCCACCGCGGCGAGCTGCGAGTGAGTCGGGTCATCGTGCAGCTTCGTCGCGGAGAACGCGAGCAGTTGATTGCTCCCACGCGCTGTTACCCAGACCGTGCGACCGTCGGCCGACGGCGCGACGCGGACGGGAGCGCAGCCAGCTGTGACGGTCGCAACCACGGATCGTGAGGGCCGACGCTCGGCCGTGGCGAGGCGGATCACGCTGAGCGACCCATCGGGCGCTGAGGTGGGCGCGACCTCGCTGATCGCATACAACCAGCGACCATTCGTCGACACCGCCAGCCCGTCAGCGAGTTCGCCTACCGGAATCGAGCCGACATAGCTCGAGCTGCGGAAGTGCCTGGTGAGCGCGGCGCGCAGGTCATACACAGCGACCCGTGACTCGTACTCGACCGACACGAACGCGTAATGACCATCGGGCGAGCTCGTCACCTCGATCGCGCCGCCGGGTCCCTTGTCGCCCGGTTGCGCGAGCGTCCCCAGGACCGCGTGGGGCAAACCTTTCTCCGCCCGCCGGACGTTGACCACGGTGGCTCCATTGCCGGTATCGGCGACGAGCAAATAGCGCCCATCCGGCGTGAGCGAATCTCCTTGCGCATCCGGCGGCACCGCGATCGTCCGAACCACTCGCGGACGAAATCCAGCGTTCGAGAGCACCGCCAGGTGGCCGCCAGCCTCGGCCACGAACGACCACCGGCCGTCGGCCGTCACGGCGATGCCAAACGGTGACGCGGGGAGCGACACAAACGCCGTGCGCACTGAAAGCGCACGCGCGGACGCGACAGCCGTGCTACATACGTCCGCGGCTCGGTGCTCGGCCACCGCCCCACTGCTAAACGAAACCGCGAGCGCCCCAGCGATCAACGCTGACGCTCCGATCGTTGCCTTGCGCATACTCGCCTCTCCCCATACTCGTTGGCGCGGCCCCAGCATCTCGTAGCGATATCGGATCCCATACTGCCCGTCAAGTCGATGCCCGCGACTGTTCGACCAACTACCAGACCGACAAGCTGCTACCCACGAATCGCCAACCGCCCATGCACCGCCCGGCCTGGCTGTCCCTTTGATCGACCAGGGACAGCGACGGCCGTAGCCCTTGCAACACTCCTGGATGCCACTGTCCGTTGCGTTGCTGGTCACCGCGGGGTACGCGTGACCGATCGACGGATTCAAGCGATCGCCGATGCGCTTTCGACCTTCGACGACGAGCGGATAGACGTCACCGGACTCCAGAGCCGCCTCGACGCCGTCGCGGCGACTCTCGATGCGTCGCATCGAGATCTGCTCGACAAGCTCAGGAGCGCGGACGCCGATCTTGAACTCGTTGTCTTCGGCGTGCCTGTGGCGCAGCAGCGAGAGAAGGCCATCGAGGCGGTGGCGGAACTGCGTGCGTCCGTAAACGCCCGTCTATCCGATCGCCAGTAGGGCTTTCGTGCGCTTCCCAGTTGATCGACAACCGGCTGTCCTCGAACATGTCGGATTGTCGAGGTGTCGAGGTCGGTGTGCTCGCGTTTGAGGTCGCTGCCGGATGAGCCGAGGACGGTGTGGTGCCGACGCATCGTGATCATCCATGGGTGAGAGACAGGCACGTCGTCACGACGCGCTTCGATCCGTCCGATCCGAAGCACTCAGCCGAGTTGCACGTCGCCAAGCAGTTGAACGCGATCGACGAGGCACGTCAGGCGTCATCGGTGCCACCGCCAGCCGCTGATGCGCCACGGTCGGCGTAGGTGGCGTCCGTACCGCTAGGTGCGGACGGGCGGAGCCGGACCCGGCGGCTCTACACCGCCGCGCTCATCGTGAGGAGCCGATACGCAAGCTCAGCACGCCGTTGCGCGTCCGTGGCGAGCAGGCTTACAGCTGAGAAGTCGAGCCTCGTCTCGGCGCGCTGTAACCATCTCCGCTCGCTCTCACGGAGCGCGCCTGCGAGCTCGCGCGGCTCATCGACGAGCGAGAGCAGACGAAGCAGATCCTCTCGCTGGGAGGCCGGGTCGGAGTGCACCATCAGCGATCGAGCCTTGATCAGGATCGCGCCAAGCAGCGTGGGGCGCTTGAGCTGGAACGAGCCGTCTCCCACGCGCACGACCACCGTCTCGGAGCGGCTGAGCGCCTGACTCCCGCCGGGAACCCCCACTGCGGTCACGCCGCCTGCCAGCGCCGGTGGTGGCTTGATCCCGTCCGGCGCAAGCACGTCCACGACGAGCCCGCCACGCTCATACCGGTACCCGTAGCCGTCGGGATCCGGATCGTGCGGGTCAAACCCGTCATCGCGCAACGCTGCGTCGATTGCTGGCAGAGCGCCCGGCGGGCGGGCTTGGCCGAGCACGTCGATATCCCGCGTCGGCCGCACGTCGACCATCCCATGTTCGATCGCGTGCAGCTGCACCATCAGCCCGCCGATCAAGACCCAGCCGGGCGGCAACCGCACGGCCAACTCCCCCACCGCCTGCCACAAGCGACGCGTCGCCTCGTCGTCAACGTCGATGACGATCGTGATCATCACGCCAGCGCGCGCAGCGCCTCACGCCGAGCGCGTGGATCCTCGCTCTCCAGCAGGTCGATGAACACCGCTCCCCGAGGTGCGACGTGGCTGTCCGGATTGATCGCCGCCCACACCTCGTCCGGCACCCACCGCGCCGTGACGCTTCCGGAGCCCGGTGTCAGCGCATGCTCGGCCACGATCGCTGCACGGTCGGCTACGGGGGCGTAGAACTCCACCGCGTCGGTCTCACCGATCAATCCAACGAGCTCGGCGGCGGAGCCTCCTGTCAGCAACACACTGCGCCGATCCCGGAGGTGAGCTAGTTCGGACGGGTGTGCCTCGAATACCTCACGACGGGCCCGCTCACGCAGTCGGTCAGCGTGCTCGGCAAGCCGATGCTCGCGCGCCCACTGCCGCGCTCGCGCCCAGTAGCGGGGTCCGCCGGCCACCCGGGCGGCGGTTGGCTCATCTTCGGACGCCAACAGAAGCACGGCCCAGGCCATGCGTGGCGACAAAGGCCGGCCCGCGCCGTCCGCACGACGCGCAAGCCGCTGAACGTCACGCTCATCAAGACGCCAATCGCGCCCAACCTTTACCGCTGCCAGCTGCCCGCTGGCGATCCGCAGCCGCACGGCGGATGGACTCACACCGAGCCGCTGCGCGGCATCATGGACGCTGAGTTGAGCATCAATCGCCATGACAGAATGCTATCGCTAGCAAAAGCATTCTGTCCAACGCGACCGGTCACGACCTGCGCACATTCTGCGCACACCTCACTCGCAAACCGCGGCCCAGGAGCGCCTCACTCCCGAAATTCGAACCGGCCGAATCCCCTTTGCGTATGGGGCTTACCAGAGCTTGAGCTGACCTCCGTGGTCAGGGTCGTCCTGCCTCGACAAGGCGGAGGTCACTGGTTCGAGCCCAGTATCGCCCACTGAGTTGCGGGCCCCGCATCATCCCGCACCGGCCCGCAACCCCAGTGTTCACGGGAAGCGTGCGGGGCCGCGCGGGGCGATGCGAGGGGCAAGAGTGACGCAAGTAGTGACGCAGATCGGCAGGGTGCGTCACTCCCCTCTAGCCTTCAGCGAGTGGCTCCCTCACCAGTCTCGGCGCATGACTTCGGGGTCGCCTGAATGACGGACGCTGGCATCATCTCGCGGGAGGAGCTCCTGGCTTGGCTCGATGACGGAGTCGGCGAACACGTCAACGTCATGCTGCTGCGCGACGCGCCACCGGGTGACGACGCCGCCGCCGCGCTCGTAGTGGCGTATGAGGGCGAACTGCGCCACTGGACCGCAGACCGGCCGCCAGGCCTGACGACACAGCCGCCTGCCGAAGTGCGCGGGCGCTATCTCGTCGGGACGATGGTGCCTGACGTGACCAACGTCGGTCTCTCGTCGTTCGCGCCGGTGAAGGGCGCGCGGCTGCTCGGAGCAACGAGCTACTTCCATGCGCCAGCCCGCGACGGTGAGGCTGTGGTCATCTCGCTCGGGAAGAACGCTCGGCTTCAGCTGTTCCACCCTGTGTGACCCCGAATGCGCCGCGCCGGTAGGCACGACTCGGCATGATCGTGTCAGCGGGCCGGGTAGGCATCTCGTGCCAGCTTGAGAAGCTCACGGGCTCGGGCGTACGATCGTGCGGTGACGCCACATCAGCGGCGGATGCGGGAGCTCGAAGCGTCCCGACGGCTGCAGAGCGACCTCCAGGGCATGATCGACTCTCATCACGGCACCGTTCCATCGGTGGCGGTAGCCGAGGCGTTCGAGCGTTGCGGATCGCTGCTCCCCGAGGAGTCCGACCTGCTGCGCCAGCTCGGGCGGCTCTCCCAGGGACTGAGGAGCCGACCCGCGGCCCACATCGGCGAGGGCGCCATCCGTCGTGTAATCAGCACTCTGCGTCAGCGCTCGGACAAAGTCGGCGGCGGGATTGAGGCGCGAGACGCGAGGTTGAGGCAGAAGGGGTGAGCGCTCTGGGCCCGACTTCAGGCACCGGAGCTCGCGGGCGTAACATCCCAATCAACTGAATACCCGCCTGGTCGCAGCCCGAGAAGGCGCAAGGCGACCGGAGGACGCGGATCGGAGGGTCGTGCCGCGAGGCGAGCCGACCGCCGGGATGACGCAAGGCCATCTCCCAAACCGTACCCGCCGCCCGCAGAGCAACCCCAGGCATGACCAGCACCGAGGAGGTGCGATTCGTCATGTCCCAAACAGACTGGATCTTGCGCACGCGAGGCGCGCATCATCATCGAGAACGCGCGCTATCAGAACCGCGGGTTGACCGCGTCCGAGCAGCGCGACGTCGACAACCTGCTCGAATCGGCCGACCTGCTCGCCTCGCTCATGGCGCGTCTCCAGCGTGGTGGGTGCTTGTCCTTCGCCTTTTCGTGGCAGCGTTTGCTCCATGCGCGGCGGCGCCGGTCGCGACCCCTCGCGACCCGGATGACGATCAGCAGGATGAGGATTCCGAGCGCGAGGTCAATGATCGGGCTGATGGTGCGCTTGGCGGTGCTGGCCGTGCTCGATCCGGGCAACAGGAACACGAGCAGCAGGCCGCAGGTGACGCCCGTCAGAGCCGCGCCGAGCAGATAGCCGAGGAGGAGCCGCTTTGGATTCGGGAGTGTGAGCATGACCGTGACCGCGGCCAGCAGCGTCAGGTTCAGCGCTGCGGTCAGGGAGAAGACGAATACGCGACCCATGCGCTGCGCCTCCGCGAGCCACGGGCCCGGTGCGGATAGACGACCCGTACCCGTGCTGGCGCAGTCCAGCTCGATTTGCCCGCGGGATTCGCGAATGATGTTGTGACGCTCAGGCACAGCCAGCCAGTGCTCGTGGCTGAGCCGACAGCTCGACGGTATGTCATCGGTGCTTCGAGCGGGTCATCCGTTGCGGATGATGCCCGGGGCTTCCGCGACCGCCAACGTGCGTCGATGCGCTCACGACACCGGGGTCAGACCGCGCTTCCGGCCGTCGCTCCTCGGTTTGGCGTCGTGGGTGAAGCCGCGTGCGGCGGGATCGGTCGTGCCCGTCCCGAGGCCTTTCGCTCCGGCGTTATGATGGCTCGCCGGTGAGCGAGGACCCGCGGCCCCGGCCGAACGAAGCGTCGGCTGCCGCCCCTCAGGTGGCGGTGTTGACGCGCTCACCCGGGTTCTGGGCGATCGTGCGTTACGCGGTGCTGTTCGGGGTCGTTCTCGCGTTCGGGGCCTTGGCGTTCCTGGCATTGGTGAAGGGCGGCACGAAGCTGTGGTTCACGCTTCCGAAGAACCCGGGGTGGTTTGACGGGAACCTGTGGTGGGTGGCGGTGACCGCAGGCGTCGGCGTGGTTGTCGGCGCCCTGCGGCGCTGGCTTCGGGTTCCGCTGAAGCTGCCCGGCACGGTCAAGGAGTTGCAGGACCAGCGCGTCGAGCCGGCGACGGTGCCGGCAGCGCTTGCCGTTTCGCTGGTGTCGCTGGCGGGTGGGGCGAGCCTCGGGCCCGAAGACGCACTCGGGAAGATGGGTGGCGGGCTCGGGACGTGGGTCTCTGAGCGACAGAAGCTCAGCGAGGACGTTCGAAAGACCAACACGCTCAGCGGCATGTCAGGCGCCTACGGGGGGCTGCTCTCGTCTCCGATTCTGGCGACGATCCTCGTGCTTGAGGTCGCGCGTCTGAAGGCGGCCCGCGCGTCGGAGACACTGGTGGCGGGGCTGCTGGCGTCGTCGGTCGCCTTCGCGGTGTATTTCCCGATCGCCGGCTCGACGTTCGTCGGCATCTACGCCGTGCCGTCGTACAAGTACAAGGACTGGCAGTTGTTGGCCGCGGTTCCGTTGGGGCTCGTCGCGGGCGCGCTTGCGCTGATCACGGCGGTGGCGATCGGGGCGATGACGAAGCTCACTGCGCCGCTGGTCAAGCGGCCCGTCCTGCGCTCGACGGTCGGCGGGATCGCGTTCGGGCTGGTCGGCGTCGCACTCCCGCTGACGCTGTTCACCGGCACGGATCAGCTCACAACGGTGATCCACGACGGGACGATGCTCGGTGCGGGTCTGCTGATCGCGGTCGTGTTCGGGAAGATGCTCGTGTTCGCGCTGTGCGAGGCCACCGGCTTCATCGGCGGACCCTTCCTCGTGATGCTATTCATTGGCGGCACCGCCGGGACCGCAGCCCACGTCCTGATCCCTGGCCTGCCGCAGGGGCTCGCGTTCACCGCGATGTTCGCCGCCCTGCCTGGGTCACTCGTTGCCGCTCCGTTCTCACTGATCCTGCTCGGCGCCCTCACGACCCAGATCGGCACGCTGCAGATCGCGCCGGTCGCGATCGCCGTCCTGACCGCTTACCTCGCCGTCTCAGGCTCGGGTCTGCTTATGGCCCTGGCGAACCGCGCACGCAAGCCCGCCGCCTCCGGCGCTTGACAGAAGGTCATCCCGTTCGGGTGATGAGCCACACGCCAACGGCTCTACCGTTGGCATGAAAGGCATCCCGATAGTCCGACAGGCGCAATGGCTGTTGTTCAGACCGGTGCGTTGCCTTTGGACGAGCCGAGCGGCCACGGCGTACTCAGGTGCTGTCGTACAGCACCCTGTCGAAAGGAGCGCTCGAGAATGGGCGAGTTTGACGAGTTGGTCTCACGCAAGGGTGTGCTCGTGGCAGGCAGGTTCGGACCGGACTGGCGCGTCGCCGAGCACAAGAGCACGAGCCTGTTCCTCGAGGAGCCGCAGGTATTCGAGATGATGAGTTCCTTCTGCGCGACGATCCAGATGACGCTGGGCACGATGGCGCTAGCCATGAGCCGCGTCAGCCCGGTGCCGGATACCTGGCAGCCAGTCAACGGCTGGGGCGCCTCCATCGGCGCCTACTCGTTTGCTGTGCACGGTGACCGATTCGCGATCGGTCAGACCAAGTCCCTCGGGAGCATCGACGATCTCCTTGAGCTGCTGCGCCAGGAACAACCGTAAGCACTGATTGAGGGCGGTCGACGGCCAAACGTCGAACCGGCGGATCAATCCCGATCGGATCCACTCCTCGTTCCTGCTGCGCCCTACATCCAAGAGTGCGCCGCGTTGGCACTACGGGCGCGTTCGCGACGAACCCAAGTCCCCGGCGACAATGGTGCAGGCGATCGCAGGGGGGTCGAACCACTCGCGACGACGGGCAAAGCGACCGGACAACGGGTACCCATCGCGGGCGTCGAGATTGGGTGCGTGTTCCTAACCGGAGCAGTACATGCGCTGCATCGCGGTCCTGATGGTCCCGCCTGTGTTGTCTTGTGCCATCTGACTCGAGTAGTAGCCGTTGATGAGCACGATCGCGACGCGGCGACCGTCCGGCGAGACCTGCACGGAGGACATGTAGCCGTTGCCGCCGCCGTTGTGGCTATAGGCTGTCTGGGACCCGCCACAGCCGTCCGGGCCGACGCCGGTGCCGAGTGCGTAGTTCGCCAAATATGGGGTTGTGAGCGCAGCGAGCTGTGCCGGCTTGAGGATCCGGCCGCGCATCAGGGCCTGCAGGAAGTGCGCCTCGTCGGCTGCGTCCGAGACAATCCCCCCATTGGCACCCAGCCCATCGGTCCAGGTGCTGGCGTCGATCAGCTTGCCGTTCGGGAAGATCACGTAGCTGTGGGCGTGCGGACCGGTGATGTTGCGGGCGGGGTCATAGCGCGCGCTCCTAAGATGCAGCGGGTCCATGATCTGGCTGCGAAACAGCGTCGCCAAGTCGGCACCACCCGCGCGCTGGGCAATCAGACCCACGATCATGTAGCCGATGTTCGAGTAGTGCCACTTCGTATCCGGCTGATAGAGCAGCGGCAGCGACGCCGCTGCCTGAATCCACGCCTGCATGGGAATCGGGTACCCCTGAGTCTTCGCGGCGCGGCGAGCGAGTTGGAACCATCGCGCGCGCACGGCCGGGTCGCGAATCTTGCCGATGTAATAGAGCGGCCTCGCATAGAAATCGTTGGTGTCGATCATTCCGCTGCTCATCCGCAGCAACTGGCGCACGGTGATCCGGTCGCCATACGGCAGCAGTCCCGGCAGCCACCGCGCAACCGTGTCGTCCAGCCCCATCTTGCGCTCGCCGACGAGCTTGAGTACCAACGTCGCGGTCCACAGCTTCCCGACGCTCTCAAGCCGCAAGCGCGCGTCCGGCCGCATCGCGACCCCGAGAGTCGCGACTCCGGCCGAACCGCTCCACACCCCGCGCGGGCCGACCACATAGGCCGTCACCCCAGGTGTCACCCGGTCCCAGCCGCTGACAAGCCCGTCAAGGGTCGCCTGCAGATCGGGTCGTTGGACCTGTGCGCGACCGGTGAACGTGTGCCGGTCGGCGAGCACGGCCACGCCGCCTGCAAGCAACACAACGGCCAGCACCAGCCATGCGTGCCACCGCGGTAAGCCCGCCCCGCGATGCCGAAACGAAAAAGCATGCGTGGTCATGACGACAGCAACCCTCCTTATAGGCACGTTCCCACGTCGCACGAGTGGCTACATCGGGGTAGATCCTCGGTTCGCACGCACGCAACTACTCAACCGACAGTCTCGGAACGTGCAGAAAGTGCCACGAGAGCCCTGCTCCTCGGTTGACGCGCGACCTCTGCAATCGCGGATGGAGCAGCCCACGTCCGCGCTGGTCGAGCGCCTGCTGGTCGTCCTAAGCGCCTCGCAGGTGGGCGCCGTTCCCCCTCGCCTGACTCGAGACACTGGCGGCTTCGGCCGGCCGTTCGGTCGGTCAGCGTTCCCGTTGTGCGACGCGGCGAGGCCATCAGCGAACCGGCCTCAGGGGACGCTCGGGACCCGTCCGCTGATCGGATCGAGTTTGGGGAAACGCGCGCTCTCATTGTCTTGCGGCCACGCGCGGGGTACGCTTAACGGCGGCGAGTTTGGAAACCTCCGATGACCCAGCAGTACATCATCGGGCAGTTCTCGTTGTTACTGGAGGATCTGCGACCACCGGTTGGCGAGTGGCTGACGGCTGTGCATGACCTGCGAAGCGAGGTGGAGCGCTCTCCGCTGCCGATGCTTCCACGGCTGGCTCGGCAGGCGCTCGAGTTGACCGACATGATCTGCTGGGCCGCGCTTGAGCAGGGAGACGTGAGCGGCTTTCGCGGGTATGCGAAGGCCGCTCAGGCGCTCGGGGAGTTCGCCGATAACGCGCGTCTGTTGCTCGATTAGGCGGGCGCTGTCGGCGTTGGTGAGACCGGCTACTCTGCCTGCCCGAACGCTGCGATCTCCTTCTGTTCTTGTTCTGAGAGCTCGCGTGGGGTCTCGCCGCGCGCGAGCTTCTCGCTCTGGACGTGATGGCGAATGTCGTCGACGATCTCGGGGTTCGCGAGCGTCGTTACGTCGCCGACGTCGGAGAAGTTGGAGATCCCGGCGATCACCCGTCGCATGATCTTGCCCGAGCGGGTCTTGGGCATGTCGGAGACGATCCACACGCTCTTCGGGCGCGCGATCTTGCCGATCTCCCGGTCGATCGCATCGCTCACCTTCTGCTCGATCTCCTTGCTCGGTTCGATTCCGGGCTTCAGCGCGACGTACATCTCCACGATCCTGCCGCGCAGCTCGTCCATGACCGGGACCGCGGCCGCCTCGGCGATCTCCTCGACGGTGATGCTTGCCGACTCGAGCTCCTTGGTTCCCAGCCGGTGCCCAGCGACGTTGATCACGTCATCGACGCGACCGAGGATCCGGAAGTAGCCATCGGCCGCTTGGACCGCGCCATCGCCGGCGAAGTACGGCCAGTCACGCCAATCCTTGCTGTCCTTGTTAGCGCAGTACTTCGCGTAGTAGGTATCGATGAACCGCTCGGGCTGACCCCAGATCGTCTGGAAGCTGCCCGGCCACGGGTTGCGGATGCAGATGTTCCCGGCCTTGCCGCTCCCCTTCGCCACCTCCTCCCCGTTCTCGTCGTAGATCACCGGGTAGATGCCAAGCACCCCCGGCCCGCAGCTACCGGGCTTCATCGGCTGCAACGCCGGCAGGGTGCTGCCCAAAAAGCCGCCGTTCTCGGTCTGCCACCAGGTATCGACGATCGCCGCCTGCCCCTTGCCCACAAAGTGGAAGTACCAACGCCAGACGTCGGGCTCGATCGGCTCCCCGACCGTCGTCATGTGCTTGAAGTGATAGTCGTATTTCTCGGGCTCCTCCGGACCGAGCTTTCGCAGCATCCGGATCGTTGTCGGCGCAGTATGGAAGATGTTCACTCCCAGCCGTTCAGCGATCCGCCAGGGTCGGCCGGCGTCCGGATAGACAGGGACGCCCTCGAACATAACGCTCGTTGTCCCCAGCGACAGCGGCCCGTAGACGATGTAGGAGTGGCCGGTGATCCAGCCGATGTCCGCAAAGCACCAGTAGGTGTCGTCGGGATGGATGTCCTGGTAGTAGCGTGAGGTCCCGGTCACATACGAGAGGTAGCCGCCGGTCGAGTGCTGGCAGCCCTTCGGCTGACCGGTCGTGCCGCTTGTGTACATCAAAAACAGCGGCGCCTCGGCGGGCATCGACACAGGCGCGACCTGCGCGTCGCGGTAGTCCTCCAGCAGCTCATCAACGAAGAAGTCGCGCCCCTCGACCATCGGGCTCTGTGAGTGATATTCGCCCGGATGCCGGCGCCAGACGAGCACCTTCTCGACCTCGACCCCCTCCTTGCGCGCAGCCGTGATCGCCTCGTCCGCCTTGACCTTGTGGTCGATCAGCTCGCCGTTGCGGTAGTAGGAGTCCATCGTCACCAGAATCTTGCTCTGCGAGTCTGCAATCCGGTGGCCACAGGCCGCGCCGGCGAACCCGCCGAACACCTGTGAATGGATCACCCCAAGCCGAGCGCAGGCAAGCATCGAAACCGGCAACTCGGGCACCATCGGCAAATGGAACGTGACCCGATCACCCGTCCTCACGCCCCCGAACGCCTTGAGCAGCGCCGCAAACTCGCCTATCCGCCGATGCAGCTCCTGGTAGGTGATCTCCTGCGTCTCCGCGTCCTCGGGCTCGGGCACCCAGATCAACGCGGCCTTGCCGCCGCGAGACTCCAGGTGCCGGTCGACGCAATTCACGCACGCGTTCAGCCGCCCACCAACCCACCACTTCCAGAACGGCGGATCGCTCGTATCCAGGATCGTGTCCCACTTGCGGTCCCACGTCAGCATCTCCGCGTACTCGATGAAACAGTCCGGGAAGCGCTCCTCGCTGAAGCGCTCGAGAATCGCCGGATCATTCGCGTTCGCCTGCTCGACGAACGACGCCGGCGGCTCGAAGTACTCCTCCTCACGCCAATGAACCGCGATCTGCGCCTCCGAAACCGCAGCCTCAGCGACCTCGGCGGCCGACGGCTGTCTCTGGTCTCCTACTCCCATGGCTCAACCCTCCACTCAACGACAGGCTCCCCGAAATAACAGCCGGCGCAAGGCTTCCATGCGCGGCTCGGCCGGTGCAGCGCGGCAATGCACTAGGACGCTAATGGGCGCCGACACACCTCCCTCGCTGAGGACGAACGTCGTGCCTCGAAGATGAAGCGAGACAAGCGCAGCGACGCATGCTGACGACCTTTCGTCAGCTTTGGATGATCCCAGCTGGCGATGCCGTTTCGCATCCGTAGTTCCCCCCTGCTTTACACGGCGGGAACTTGAGCGCGCCACATCTCCGGCACCGCCGCCGACGCGTCTCTCGCTCAGGCAAGCACCGGCGGAGCCGGCCGCGCGCGCCCCGTCGCGATCTATCCGGCGGCGCGCAGCGGCGACGCGCCCGAGCTGGCGACCGCGCTCAGCGAGCTGCGCTGAGCGCAACGGCTCACCTCGACCGCGAGGCAGGCGACCGCATCGCCGAATATTCGACGGCCTGGGACATTCCCGCCCAGGATCTCGACCCCGGTTTGCTCGTCAACCGACACGACGACGTCGAGCAACGTGGCCGAGCCGACGACCCAGCCGCTCGACCAGACCCCTGACGACCGATTGCCGTCGACGACGAGCACTTGTCGATGGCGATGCCCATCGCGCGACCGCTCGGCGGACAATGCTCAAAGCAGACGCCAGGCTCGACCTTGGGCAAAGAGCGGTTTGCGCCGGCGATCCGCCGGCGGTAGCCCGACTCGGTTGTTTCGTTCAAGAAGACCGGTGTCGGGCATGCGCTCGTTCGCGCGGGCCGGCTGGTTACCAGGTCTTGCCGCGCTCGACTGGGCGCCGGTGCTCGATTCGTAGTCCCATGTCGAGCACGACGCAGCCGCTTGTCATGCATCGGACGGGGTTGAGGTCAGCCTCCACCACCTCCGGGGTCTTCCGGAGCAGGACGGCGAAGCGCTGGATCAGCTCGCGCAGCGCCTGGCGATCGAGCAGAGCGCTACCGCGGAACCCGTCCAGCTCAGCCCTCACGCCCTCGGAGGAGTCGATCAGCTCGTCGGCTTCTGCGTCGGTTACCGGCAACAGGCGAAACGCAACACCTTGGCCAAGGCCGGCCTGGCGGCCGCCGAGACCGAGCGCCAGCACCGAGCCCAGATCGGGATCGCTAACGGCGCCGACGAGCACGTCCGCTCCGCCGGATGCCGGGAGAGGTTGGACGACCGCGCCGATCCACTCGCGCCCGGCCGCTTGCACCCGCTGCTCGAGCTCGCGCCAGCCGGATCGCAGCGCTGCCTCGCCTTCCAGCCCGAGCAGCACGGCATCTATGTCGCTCGCGTGGGCCGGAGCTGCAAAGTCCGCCTTGAGCACCACCGGACCGGCTGTTTTCGCTGCCACCGCGACCGCGCGCTCGACATCGCAGCAGCGATCAGAGGCGGAAACCGGAATGCCGTGCGTGGCCAGCAATGCTTCTGCCTCCGCCAGCGAAAGCCACCCGCCTGCGGGCTCGCGATCAAGAAACGAAGCGATCGCCGCGCGCGCCGCCGACCCGTCCAGATCGGGATAGTCGGGCGGCTCGCCAAGCGGCCGCGCCAGCCACTCGCGACGTTCAGCCGCGCGGGCGAGCACGGCGGCGCACGACTCGGGAAACAGGTAGTTCGGAACGCCTCCGCCGCGGCTCGCGGGCAGCCGGCCGTCGGAGCGCAGCACAGATGCCACAACCGGCTTTGGCTGCCCGTCGCAGACCGCGGAGACGGCATCCAGAACACCCTCCGGATCGCCGTCGTGAACGTCGACGTAGTAGACCATCAGCGCATCGATGGCGGCATCGCCGAGCAGCTGGCGGATGCTGGCAACGTATTCGCCCGGTCCGGCGCTAATCCCCAGGACCAGGGGGTTCCGCGGGTCGCTTGTGGCTCTCACCTCCAGCCCGCGCGTCGCGCACGCGTCGGTGGCGAGCGTCGCCACGCCCGCGGAGTTGCTCACGATCCCGATCCGTCGTCCGCTCGGCAGCGGCTGGCGCTCGAAGAAATCGGCAGCGTTGAACAGCTCCTCACCACCGCGGAACCGCAGCACCCCAGCTTGATACAACAGCGCGTCGATAACCGCGTCGCCGCGCAACGCCGCGGCCGTGTGCGAGCGCGCCTCGCTGAGCGGACGGTCAGCCCGTCGACGCCCCTTGACCACCAGGATCGGCTTTTTGCGCGACACCCGCCGAGCGATCCGCGTGAAGCGCTCTGGATTGCCGAACGTCTCCACATACAAGACCACCGCCGCGGTCCGCTCGTCCTGCTCCCAGCACTCGAGCAGATCGTTGGTCGAAACGTCGGCGCGATTGCCGAGCGAGACGAACATCGAAATTCCGAGCTGGCGGGCCGCCGCGCGACCGAGCAGCCCGATCCCGACCGCGCCTGACGGCGAGCCGATCGCCAGCGCCCCGGGGCGCACACTCGCATCGCTGAACGTCGCGTTCAGGCTGACCTCGCCGGCGGTGTTCAGGACTCCCAAGGAGTTCGGCCCAACCAGCCGCACTCCCGCGCCCCGGACAATCTCAAGCAGCCGCTCCTCTCGCTCACTGGACGTCTCGCCGTCCTGCCCAGGACTAGCGGGCACAACGAGCAGCGCCCGCGCTCCCGTCGCGGCCGCCTCGGCAGCAAACTCGAGTACCTCATCGCCCGCAACGGCGATGATCACGAGCTCCGGAGCTACCTCCAGCTCTCCGAGACTACGGGCGGCTCGCCTCGAGCACACCACACCCCCCCGCCGGTTGACCGGTGTCACAACACCCTCGAACTCGCTGCTAGTGATGTTCGCGAGCACCACGCGGCCGACATTGCCCGGCGTGTCCTCGGCGCCCGCAACGGCCACCGACGAGGGCGCGAGGAGCGCCCTCAACGATGCCACCGACGCGAAATGGTCACGCTCGTCGATCCGCTCCAGCACCGCCTCCGTCGGGGTGATATCCAGCGACACCGTCAGCTCGCCAAACGAACCTCGCCGCCGCACCGCGAAGCCGGCGTGCTCGAAGACTCCCATCATCAGCCGGTTGTTGGCCAGCACCTCCGCGTCAAAGCGATGAATCCCGCGGCCCGCCGCGATCGCTGCGAGCTGCTCGAGCATCCGCATCCCAATACCACGGCCCTGATCATCATCAGCCACCGCAAAGGCGACCTCCGCGACGCCAGGCTCGAGCAACCCGTCATAGCCCGCGACAGCCACTACGCGAGCATCGTGCCGGCCGATCAGCACCAGACGATCAACGCCAGTAGCGTCCGCGTCCGCGCGCGCAACGGTGTCGGTGCGCCCCAACCCGTGAAAGCGGAGGTAGCGGCTCTCCTCCGAAAGGCCGTCATAAAACGCCTTGATGTCATCGAAGTCCACCGGCATCGGGGTCTGCAACCGCAACGTCGACCCATCACGCAACAGCACATCCCGAACCAGCCGCCGGGGCTCGGGCAACGAAGCGACCATCACACCTCTCCTCCGAGGTTGGGCGCCCACCCCCGACCGCAGATCAAGCAGCAGGCGTCCGCACACGGGAACTGCACCATGCGTGCCGCCTCGTCGGGCCGCTCCAACCGGCCCAGCTGGCTGGGGAGGCTGCGACCGATCGCCGTGCCGATCGCCCGCATGCTGCCCGTGACCAGAGCGAGTCGACCCTGCAGCGTCTCTCCGGCGAGCTGCCGCGTTGTCTCACGAGTCACAAAGGTCGTCATCTCGTCCCGATCTCGCGGGCGTTTGCGATCGCCCCTCAAGCCCGGAGTCTGTCACAGGCGAGCTGGCCACAGATCGTGTTTCGTAGATGACGGCGCCGATCGGGAGGCAGGTGCGATCTCGCGGGCCGCCCCGCAGCGGCCGCACCGGCAAGAGCGCTTGCAAGTTTGCGGGCAAGTGCTAATCGGGAAGCACAATTTCCCTCGCCGAGGCACTTGCCGATCGCTGGATCGGCTCGAGCGCAGCAAGCGGCCGCACTGTCGCTATCCCAGCGGAGGAGGCGTCGGTCCCGCCGCTGCGTCACGTCTGAGATGGACGATTAGGAGCGGTCTGCGAGGTCACGGGCGCTAGCCGGTGACGCGCAAGCGGACGTTCTTGGGCGCGGTCGGGATCCGTTCTGCGTCCACGCCGACGGGGAGCGTCTGACGCGGGGGTGATGTGATCGCGCAGGCCGAGGAGAACCGCACGAGTACGCTGTGCACCGGCGCCCGCGCCGGGGCGATCTCAGGTGCGCAACAGCCGTGAGGTTTGCGCGGCGCGCGGATCCGCGTTGGGTGACCAAGCTCCCGCACACCCCCAGGCAGGTCTCGCCAAGCCGGCCGCGTTGCGCGTCGGCGACGCCGGCCCCGCGGCCCGGGGAGACGCGACAGCAGCTACCACGTATCAAGTCGGTGTTGGCCTTCACGACATATGCCAGACTTCGGCGTGTGTTCGAGATATCGGTTGGGCGACGGTAGAAATCGCGGAACACATGAGCCGCCGAGGATCGAACGATGAGCAACTGTTGGGGCGGCTGCTCGCGCCGCCGGATCTGGATGATGGAGTCGAGTCGCTCGATTACTGGCACCGGCGATACCGGCGCCTGTCGTGGTGGCGGGTCCGCGCGCGACGGGAAGCGGTGCGGATGACGATTCGCTGGGAGCAGCGGGTCGGCGCGGCGCTCCTCTCGCCGCATTGGACGCCGCTCGAGGTCCGGACGTCGGCCGCTGGACTTGTCGCGCGGACGCGGCTGGCACGTTGGACCCGACGGGCCGGGATCGCCGTGCTGGCGATCGTGATGACCGTCGTCGTGGTCGGGGCGGTCCAGGTTGCAGCGGCGCTTGTGACCCTGCTCCACGCGTTGTGATCGAAGATCCACACATCCCCGCGATCGCATTCGAGCACTCGCCGGCGCTCAGCTAACGATCGGGTGGTGATGCGACGGACCACTCGCCGGCGCGTCAGTCCCGTGCGCGGTCACCGTGCCGGCTCCGTCGGACGAACCCTTGGTCGCCGTAGAGGTCCGTGTCAACCCCCGGTGTGAATGACTGGATGAAGGCCTGTGGTTAGGTGCTGTGCGCTCGGTTCGAGCGCGCCTGGTGCCGGACTGAGATCGGCGGCCATCCGGGCGGTGGCGGCGAGGTCGGTGCTGGGACCGGATGGGCGTGGGTTGGTGACGGTGACGTGGCGTTGCAGCGACCGATGCCGGGTCGGGTCATAAGCAGTCCGGGATTGCCAGGACTGCCACACGATGCGACACCAAGCCCGTCCAAGCGTGCGGATCGCGCGAGGGTGTTCAAGGCCGCGGTCTCGCGCCTGGGCGTAGACAGCTTGCGCCCAGGGATGCCAGTGGCGGGTGCTGTCAGCGAGCCGAGAGAACGCGACACGGAGTCGCTTGTTGCACCCCCAGCGGAACTGGGCGGTGTTGCGTTTGCCGGACTCCTTCGCGACCGCTGATTGACCAGCGTCAGCGGCGAGCGCGTCCCGGTTGGGATAGCGAGCGCGGCAGTCACCGATCTCGGCGAGCAACTCGGCGGCGGTGATGGAGCTGTGGGCCTGCGTGAACAGCGAGAGGAAGAGCGGCCCGTCGGGATGAGCGCGAACCGCTGTCCTGATGTCGCGCTCCAAACCCTTGACCTGGCCCGTTCAACGTTCGGAGCATCGCCACATAGGTGAGCACGAGCTGCCGGCGAGCACTGAGCTCAAGCGTCCCGACCCGGCCTTCGGGGGCGCTGCGGAGCTTCGCCAACACGGCCTCCGGCTTCTGCCGGCCTGAGTAGCGCTCACGCTTGAGAAAGGCGTGCATCCGGACGATCCCGAGCCCATGCGCGTCGACGGGACTTAGGAAGCGTTCAACAACTTCTCGCCGGTCTCGTCGGCGACGCGCACGCCGTGCTTCGCAGTCGCCCAGTCAATCCCGGCATACCGACATCCCATCCAGTGCCTCCTCGGGTCTCACCTTCACAGCGCCCCGACCAGGAGGTACCGTTGCGGATCCTCATAGACAAGGCCCTCAACCGGGGCTACGTCCTGTTGCCGCTCGCGGCACCTCACCACCGCTGGGACGGGCTGGTCTATGGCAGGCCCTCCGTCAAGGGCAAGGAATCGAGGCCCTCTCTCAGCGGCGGTCGAGGCTCAACCAGGATGTCCTATGAGGAATCGCCAGCCCCGTGCCGGTTGTGACGATCGCTTTTGAGGAATGCGATCGTTGCGCCCCGGCGCGGACCCAAAGGGAACCACGCTGCTGAGTGTGGTGGGGGCCGGCGATCATCTGGCACGTGGGGCCTCCACTTGTGGTCTGGTGCCCGGTTCCGTCCGTAGGGGGATGTTGCGGCCGCCGGGACGCGGTAGGTTCCGAGGGTGGCTGGCGAGTCAGGTCCGGCGTGGGCTCAAGCGGATGAGGTGCGGCTCCTAGTTCCGATCTTCGCGTTTGTTGTCGCGGTTGTGGCTGCGCTGGCTGACCCGTCGTCTGTGGCTGATCTCATCCTGATGGCGATCTCGGTCGCGGCGTTCGTGTTGTGGGCGTATCTGCGGGGCGTACCCCTTTGGGTCGTGTCGCTGGGAGTGGTCGTGCCAGTCGTCGTGGCCGAGCGCTCCGGCGGCCACCAGCCGCTGTTGTTCGAGGTCTCGGTGCTCGCGTTTGTGGTGGGTCGCTGGTCCAGGTCCCTCACCGAGGCGGTTGCGCTTGGTCTGCTGGCTGTCGCCTCGCCTTTGGCCGCTGGCCTAATCGAATCCGATGGCGATATCGCCGTCGGCATCTGGATCCTGGGGATCGCATTTCCATGGCTGATCGGTCGCGCCGTGTTCCGCCAGGTGCAACTCGCGGCGGCGCTCGAGGCGACGCGCCGCGAGCTGGCCGAGCAGGCGATGCTCGAGGAGCGCCGTCGGATCGCGCGTGATGTCCACGACTTCGTGGGTCATGGGTTGGCCGCCGTCATGCTCCAGGTCACGAGCGCTCGGCACGTGCTTCGCCGCGACCCTGCGGCGGCCGAGGAGGCGCTGCAGTCGGCCGAGGACGTGGGCCGTCGCAGTATGCAGGAGCTGCGCCGGACGGTGGCGGTACTGCGTAGCGATGACGAGGCGGGGGTGCTTTCTCCGGCTCCATCGGCGATGGAGATTCCCGCGCTCGTTGACCATGCTCGGGCTGGGGGCCAGACGGTCGAGTTGCGGATGTGTGGCGACCTTTCGGCGATCCCGCCGAGCGTTGGCGCCGCGGTGTACCGGATCGTCCAGGAGTCGTTGGCAAACGCCGCGCGCCATGCGCCATCGGCGCCGACTGTCCTCGCTCTGGATCTGGTCGATGGACATGTCTCTCTCGTCGCCCTGACCGCTGGCCCGGTGCATACCGCGCCCACGAACGAGCCGCAGCGACGCCGATACGGGCTGATCGGCATGAGGGAGCGTGCAACAGCGCTTGGCGGCGAGTTCTCCGCCGGGCCGACTTCCGAGGGGTGGCGGGTGAGCTGCCGGCTGCCGTTGGAGACAGCGGGCGAGGCGCCGCGCGGACGGCCTTGAAACGATGATCAGGGTCGCGCTCGTCGATGATCAAGCAATGGTTCGCACCGGACTGGCGCGGATCCTCTCGCCGGCGGATGGGTTCGAGGTGGTCGCCGAATGCGCCGACGGCGGCCAGGCGGTGGCGCAACTGCCGGCGCTGAAACCTGATGTGGTCCTAATGGACGTCCGGATGCCGATCCTGGACGGGATCGCGGCGACGGTGCATCTGCGCCAGGCGGTGGACACGATCGCTGTGCTCGTGCTGACGACGTTCGGCGAGGATGAGGTGCTGTGGGGCGCCTTGGAGGCAGGCGCTGCGGGGTTTGTTCTAAAGGACTCCTCGGCGGAGGAGCTGATCGCGGCGGTGCGCGCCGTCGCCGCCGGGGCGGCGTGGTTCGATCCCGGGGTCGCACCGAGGATCCTCGAGCACTACCGCCGGCGGGTCGCACCTGTCCACCGTGAAGCGGCGCGGCTCGAGCTCCTTACCGAGCGCGAGCGCGAGGTTCTGCGACTGATGGCACGCGGCGCTACCAACGGCGAGATCGCCGCCGCCTTGTATGTCGCTGAGGCGACGGTCAAGACCCATGTTGGGAGCATCTTCGGCAAGCTCGGCGTCCGCGACCGGGCAGCGGCAATCGTGTTCGCCTACGACCACGGAGTGGTCGCGCCCGGGCCAGGGCACCCGTAGCGGTTGGGGTCTCCGACTGCGGTCGGACTCCAACTGACGCCCGTGGACCGATGTGCGATCGCCCGCCGGCGCGTAGCGTCGGCGTATGCAAAACACAGCGGCGAAGTCGACGACGGAGCCCGAGCGGAGCTGGTGACAGTGCTCGGGCGCTTGGCGAACCTTTCGTGCTCGCGGCCACGTCGGGTGGCCCTCGTTGGCGCACTGCTATTCGTGGTCGTTGGCGTGATCGGTGGTCCGGCGCCGGGTAGCTTCGGCGCTTCGAACGCGTTCGATGATCCTGGCTCCCAGGCGACTCGCGCGCGGGAGCAGATTGAGCGTGCGACCGGGGAGGCGGCGAGCGCCGGGGTGATCGCGCTCGTGCGCGCACCGCGCTCCGGCGCTGAGGTGGCGCTCGTCGCGCGCACGGTCAGGGCCGATCCGGGGATCGCCCGCGTGTCGCTTCCGCCGCCCTCGGGACCGTCTGCGGCGGTGTCGCGCCACGGTCGGCAGGTGCTTGTCGCAGCGACGCTGCGCGCGGGCGCGAGCGACGACGACGTCGTCAAGCGGCTCCACAACGCATTCGCGGGGGACCACACGGTGGCACTCGGCGGGACGGCAGTCGCGGGCCAGCAGACCGGTGCCCAGGCGACCAGCTCCCTCGCAATCGCGGAGCTGATCGCGTTCCCGCTGCTCGCCCTGCTGTCGGTGGCGGTGTTCCGTGGCGTGGCGGCGTTGCTGCCGGTCGCGATCGGGGGGTTCAGCGTTCTCGGCGCGTTCGCTGTGCTGCGCGCGATCAACTCGGTGCTGTCGCTGTCGCCGTTCGCGCTGAACCTCGTGATCGGTCTCGGGCTCGGGCTTGCGATCGACTACAGCCTGTTCTGCGTCTCACGCTTCCGCGAGGAGCTCGGCCGCGGCGCCGACGTCCCCTTGGCCGTGCGACGGACGATGCAGACCGCCGGGCGGACGGTGCTGTTCAGCGCGGTGACCGTCGCCGCCGCGATGGCGTGCCTCACAGTGTTCCCACAACGCTTCCTGGTCTCGATGGGGCTTGGTGGGCTGGTGGTCGCGCTGGTCGCCGCTGGCGCCACGGTCGTTTTTCTGCCCGCGCTGCTGGTGCTGATGGGACGGCGGCTGGGCAGGGTCACGCCGGGGCCCGAGGGCAGCGGACGGTGGTACCGCCTCGCGCGGGTCGTGATGCGGCGTCCCGGCGTGGTCGCAGCGCTCACCGCGGTCGCGCTCGTGCTCGTCGCCACGCCCTCCCTCGGGATCCGGTGGAGCGGCATCGACGCATCGGTGTTGCCGGCCGGCCAGAGCGCGCGCACGGTCTCAGACGCGATCGCGCGGGACTTCCCCGGGGCCGACTCCACCCCCGTGACACTCGCGCTCAGCGCACCGACGCACGCCGGCCCGGCGATACACCGCTACGCCACCGGACTGCAGCGCATGTCCGGCGTGTACCACGTCTCAGCGCCGCGCGACCTGAGTGCGGACACCTGGGAACTGGACATCGATGCCCGTGGCACACCGATCACGCAGCAGTCGCAGAGCCTGGTCAACGCGATCCGGGCACACCCCGCGCCTTATGCGGTGGCAGTCGGTGGTGCGACGGCCGCCCTGATCGACCAGCACGCCGCGACCTCGCGAGCCCTGCCGATCGCGATCACGCTCCTGGTTGTGCTGACGGTGAGCATTCTGTGGCTGATGACCGGCTCCGTGGTGCTGCCGGTCAAGGCGCTGCTGATGAACCTGCTCACGACCGCAGCAACCGCGGGCATCCTCGTACTCATCTTCCAAGACGGCAACCTCACAGGACCGTTGGGGTTCACGAAGCCCGACGGGATCGAGCAAACCGACTTCCTCGTTCTCGTCGCGATCGTGTTCGGCCTTTCGACCGACTACGGCGTGTTTCTGCTCACCCGGATCAAGGAGGCCCACGACGGGGGTCTCGCCAACGCGGATGCGGTCGCCGTCGGCCTGCAACGAACCGGTGCGATCGTGACCGCCGCGGCGCTCCTCCTCGCGGTCGCGCTCGGAGCGTTCGTCACCAGCCAACTCGTGTTCCTCAAGGAACTCGGCGTGGGCGCGGCCGTCGCAGTCCTGATCGACGCGTTCGTCGTCCGCGGACTACTCGTACCAGCGTTGATGGGGCTACTTGGCAGCGCGAACTGGTGGTCGCCCCGTAGTCTGCGCCGGCTGCACGACCGGCTGGGCGTATCCGAGTCGAGCCCTAGCTGACGCGGAGCAAGATCCTTAGCGGAGAGCCATCCCTCGGCGAGCTGGGGGAGACGCCCGCAGCGGCTTCAGGACAGCGATCCCGGCGACCCCTGTCTAGGATCGCGTCGGTGTCCGATGATCACACGCATTCGGTCAAGCGGCATCTCGACGTCGACGCGGAGGGGTATGACGTCCAGATCCGCCGGTTCATCCCGGATTACGACGACATGATCGCGACCGGCGTCGAGCTGCTCGCGGCGCTCACGCCGGCCAGCGGGCATGTTCTCGATCTCGGTGGCGGTACCGGCGCGTTATCGGCCGCTGTGCTCGACGGGCTTCCAGGAGTCCGCGTGACGCTGCTCGATGTCGACCGGGACATGCTCGGCGAGGCCCGGCAGCGGCTGGCCGGCTACGGGACCCGAGTCGCGTTCAAGGAGGGCAGCTTTCTGGACCCGCTGCCCACCGCGGACGCGGTCGTCGCCTCGTTGGCCCTGCACCACGTCCACGACCTGCAGACCAAGACCGAGCTGTACCGCGCCATCCACGACACCCTCTCGCGCGGCGGAGTGTTGCTCAACCTCGACGCCGCGGTGAGCGAGGACACGCGGCTGAACGCGCTTGTGTTCGACCGCTGGGCGTTCCGGATGGGCGAGCAGGGAATCACGCCCGCGCACGCGCGCGCCCACTTTGCTGCGTGGGCCGACGAAGACCACTACTTCCCGCTCGACGTAGAACTGAACGCGCTCCGCGAAGCGGGCTTTGACGAGGTCGAGTGCTTCTGGCGACGCGGACCGTCCGCGATCATCTGCGCGCTGCGCGCACGCTGATTGCTCCCATCTGACCAACGCTTCTGGGGGGAGGAGGCGTCTGGTTACGCCGCGCTCTCCGTGGTCGCAGCCCGGGGTTCGAGATCCAGCCTCGGGAGGAGCGGTTCGAGCCAGCGGGGTATCCACCAGTTTCGGCTGCCGAGCAGTTGCATCACGGCGGGGACGAGAACCATGCGGACGATCGTGGCGTCGACGAAGATCGCGGTGGCGAGCCCGATCCCGACGAGTTTTAGGAACACCTGGTTGTCAGTGAGGAAGGCGAGGAAGACGACGATCATGATCGCGGCCGCGGCTGTGATCACGCGGGCGGTCTTGGCGAGCCCTTGAGCGATGGCTTCCTTTGTATCGCCGTGGGTGAGGTACTCCTCGCGGATTCGCGACACGAGGAACACCTCGTAGTCCATCGAGAGGCCGAAGAGGATCGCGAACATGATCACCGGTAGGAACGGCGCGATCGGCACCTCGTGGTCGATCCCGATCACGTTGCCTACCGATCCGCCCTTCGCGACGAGCGTCATGACGCCGTAGGCCGCCCCGATGGATAACAGGTTCATGATCCCGGCCTTGAGCGCGATCAACGGCGAGTGGAAGGCGAAGACTAGAAGCAGGAACGAGAGGCCGATGACCCCCAAGAAGAACACGGGCAAGTGGGCCGAGATGTAGTTGCTCTGGTCATCGAACGTGGCCGTTGCTCCGCCGACGAAGGTCTGGATTCCGGACCCTCTGAGCGTGGTGGGGATTGTCTGGTTGCGCAGCAGCGAGACGAGATCGTCGGTGGCCACAGATTGCGGACCGGTCTTCGGGATCACCGTGACGATCGCGGCGTCACCGGCCGGGTTGACTTGCGGCGGCGTGACGACGGCCACGTCGGGGTCCCTGCGCACGGCGTTGACTAGCGGGTCGAGCTTCGTCGCGGTGTCGGCGCCGGGCATCTTGGCGACGATCAGCAGCGGACCGTTGAGCCCAGGGCCAAACCCTCGTGAAGCCAGATCGTAGGCCTGGCGAGTCATTTTCCCGGGCGGGTCGTTTCCGGCATCGGCAAACCCCAGGCGCATGCCCAGCGCGGGCGCCGCGAGAGCCAGCAGCACGACCGTGGCGGCGATCGCGTATCGCCAGGGATGGCGCTGCACGAGGCGGCTCCAGCGAAGCGCCCGCGAGTCGCCGGCGGTGCTCGGCGTGCGCCGACGGCCGAGGACCGGAATCCGCAGGCTGTTAACCCGGTGGCCGGCGAAGCTCAGCAACGCGGGGAGCAGCGTGATCGCCCCCACCATCACCGTGAGCACGGAGAGGCTCGCGGCAAGCGCAACGCCGTGCATGTAGCTCAGACCGACGAAGAACAGGCCGAGCATCGCAATGATCACGGTCGAGCCGGCGATCAACACACTCCGTCCGGCCGTGGTTACGGCCTCGATCACCGCGTCGTGGGTGTCCTTGCCCTCGTCCAGGGCGCTGCGGAAGCGGGTCAGGACGAGCAGGGCGTAGTCGACGCCAACTCCGATCAGCATCAGACTCGAGATCGCGGTCGCCCAGTCGGGGACGTCGACGATGGCGGCGAGAATGCCGACCAGCGCCGACGAGATCCCGAGACCGAACAGCGTGACGGCGAGCGGCAGGCCGACGGCGACGATCGATCCGAACGCGATCAGCAGGACGATCGCGGCGCCGAGGAAGCCGACGCCTTGCGGCCCCGTGCCGCCCTCCGCGTCCTGGATCGGCCCGCCGCCGAGCTTGACCTCGAGTCCGTTGCCGCTGGTCTTGTTGGCTAGCGCGATCAGGTCCTTGCCCGTCTGCTTGGGGATGTCCCATGGCTGCTTGGTCAGCTCGAGGCTGGTTGCGCCGATCTTGCCGTCGCCGGCGAGGCGCGTACGGTCGGGCCGGCCGACGCCGCTCAGTCGCGAGGCTTGGGCAAGGAAGCTGCCAATTCGCTGCCTTGTCGCCGGGCTGTTGGCGCCGCCGTCGGCGCGCCAAACGACATCAACCGTGCTGCCCGAGAATCCGCCGAAGCGCTGAGCGATCAATGCGCTCGCGGTCTTCGAGTCCGAGCCGGGCGTCGCGTAGTCAGCGTGAAACTTGCCCTTGAGGGCGTTGCTCACGGGAAAGATCACGATCAGGACCGCGATCCATCCAAGGACCATCAGTTTCCGGCGTCGGTAGGCGATGTCGGCGAGGCGGGTGAGGCGTGCAGTCATCGGTTCATCCTTCTTCGGACCTGGTCAGTGCGTTTCGGTCTCTCGACAAGACTCTCGGGCGCGGCGGAACTCATCGCCAAGCCGGGTTAGGTCGCTGCCGGGCCAAGAGCGTCACCATCCCCCGCTGCGCACGCAGCGCGCGCTGGCGTAGTTCTGGGCGACGAAGCGCGTGACACCCGCCGATTGTGCAGTTGCGATCAGCGCGTCCGTGCCCCGGGTGCGGGGGAGGTTCGAATTATGGAAGGTGCGGTCGAGGTGCTTCAAGTCGCTCAGATCGGTGAGCACGGTCACCTGGTGGACGATTGCGCCGGGCCGCCGGACGACCACCGCCGGCGCTCGATCAGTTGAGGCACGAGCCGCGTCCCGATCGCACCGCTCGCGCCTGCGACGAAACGTCGCATGGTAGGTCCTCCTTTGTCACATCTCTTCGCTTTCAGGGGTCCTAGCCGTATGACGCGACGCACGGGAGGGATGTGACAGGGTGGACGAACGGGAGTGGCTGGTAGAGAGGGTCAGCCCGCGGTGTCGAGATGCTCGTAGCGGTTGCAGTGGCGGCCGCGCGGCAGCCGCTCTGGTCTGTCATCGGGCGGGCCAGATATTCCGCGGCGCGGGCGATCATCCGCCCGTTGGGGGACGTGATTGTGTTGAGGACGCCGCTTACGATTGCCGAGGCCGACCCGCGGCGCGACTTCGAGCGGCGGCGTAGACCAGATCGACAATCCGCCCTTGTCGTCGACGCCCGATACAAGTGTTTGCTCCCCTTTGGACACATAAGGATCCTCCACTCACATGATTCTCGTTATCGGCGGACGCAGCAAGATTGGATCGGCCCTGATCGACGACCTCGTCGCGCGGAGCGAGCAGGTGCGGGCGATGGTCCGCAGCCGCGAGAGCCCCGACTCGTTCCCGGCCGGCGTCGAGACGGTGCTCCGCGATCTCGGCGATCGCGCCTCGCTCGACGCGGCCATGGATGGCCGGCGAAATGGGCACGGACGGAACGTCGGGGGGCCCTGCCGCGCTCTCGACGTTCCACGATCGCCGAGCACTGCACCAGGATGGCGTCCGTGCTTCTCCTACGAGCCCTTTGCATCAGCGGATCGGTCGTGTCGAACGATGGCGTTTGACCGGCGAGGGGTGCCGGTAAATCGCCAGAGTCTGCTCGGTGCCGGCGAGCTTCCGCGAAACGTCACAGGTGTGGACAGAGATCAGGAAGGATCATGTGTGGCCACGCCGCAGGGACCTTCGCAGCTGACCGCCGACGCTCGCGAGCTTCAACGCCTCCGATGCGGGTGAGCTTCCGGTCGGGATCCAGCTGGTCACGGCCGGATCGGACGCGGACGGTTTCTTCGGACCATTTCGTGACGCGCTCATCAACAGCCAGACGCTCCTGGCCGAGTGCAACGAGCTGAGGCTTCGCCTCGATGGCCTTGAGTACGAGCGCTATACCGAGTGCAAGGGTCAGTTCATCGAGCGCGTCCTCCGCGAGTTGAACGGTGATCGGGCTGAATGAGCTTCCGCTTGGATCGAGATCCGACACGCTCGGTCAGGCGAATGCGGTCGTCAGACGAAACGTGGCCGTGGACGGTCCGCGTGTGCGTCAGCAAGGGACGTCGGGACTGCGCACAATTTGCGCACACCCCACGGTTCGAGCCCAGTACCGGCCACTGAATCCTAGGTCCCGCACCCGCCGCGCAGGCCCGCAAACCCAGTACCTGCCGGGTCATGCGGGGGCGTGCCCAGCGGTGAAGGGGCAGCGGGATGCAGGATCGCGCTAGGCGGGCGTGAGCCGCTTCGCCAGCCGCGCCTGTTCCGCGCGCTCGGGCGCGATGAGCGCCTCGAGTGCTGACTCGATGTCCGGCAGCGCGTACACCGACCCGTCGTGCGCGAGCAGCAGGAAGCGGTCGAGTCGGCGCAGGAACGCGCGGTCGTGTGAGACGGCCAGGACCGTGCCGACGAACGACTCGAGTGCCGCCTCGAGCGCTTCGGCGGAGTCGATGTCGAGGTTGTCGGTGGGTTCGTCGAGCAACAGCAGGTTGTGGCCTTCGAGCTCGAGGCAGAGGATCTCCAGCCGCGCCTTCTGGCCGCCGGAAAGCGTGTCGGTGCTGCGGTGGGCGGCGTCCTGGATGCGATAGCGCGCGAGCGCCCGCATCGACGGCTCGACGGCGCCGAGCCGCTCGCGCACCACGTCGAGGACGACCCGCCCCTCGAGATCGGCGCGGGTGTTCGAGCTGCGTGAACAATCCAGGCGATACCCGATTGCCGATCCGTACCTCGCCGTCGTGCGCGACCGGCTCGCCAGCGAGCAGCCGGATCAGGTGCGTCTTGCCCGAGCCGTTCGGGCCGATCAGTCCGACCCGCTCGCCGAAGTGGATCTCGTCCTCGAACGGGCGCACGAGGCCGTCGATCCCGACGTCGCGCAGCGCCACGACGATTCGGGCCGAGTCCGCGCCGCGGATGCGGACCTGGATCTGCTGATCGACGACGGGAGCCGGCGGCGGCCCGGCGTCGACGAAGCGGCGCCAGCGCGTCTCCGCGGCGTTGGCGCGCTTGCTGAGCACGTCGGAGATGGCCGCCCGCTGCTTCATCGTCTTATAGAAATGGAACAGCCGCCGCTCCTCGCGCTTCCACTGCTCCAGCCGATCTCCGAGCAGTTCCTGGCGCTGCTCCCGCGCCTCGGGGTAGGTCCGGTACGACCCGCCGTGCGTCCACGTCCCCCTGGCCTCAAGCGTGAGGATCGTGGTCGCGGCCGCGCCGAGCAGCTCGCGGTCGTGGCTGATCAGCACGATCGTCTTGTTGGAGGCGGCGATCCGCGCCTCCAGCTCGAGCTTCGCCGCAACATCGAGGAAGTTGTCTGGCTCGTCGAGCAGCAGCACCGCGGCGTCGCTCTCAAACAGCACGTCGAGCACGAGCCGCTTACGCTCGCCGCCCGAGAGGTCGGTGGCGGCGCGCGGACCGACGTCATCCAGCGCGGCGCGAACAATCCGCCGACAGGACGCGTCCCAACGGCCCTCGAGCTCATAGCCACCGAGCTGGGACCAGTCGCCGATCGCATCGCCCAGGCGCATGCCCGCCCCGGCTGGGTCTGCGCCGGCGGCCAGCTCGCGCTCGGCCGTGAGCATCCGCCGGCCCGCGTCGCGCAATCGCGCCGGCGCAGCGCTCAGCAGCAGCTCGCGAACCGTGCGGCCGTCAGCTCGGAGGCCGACGTCCTGCGGCATGTAGGCAAACGCGCCGATGTCGACGTCGCCCTCGTCGGCGGGCAGCTCGCCCGCGAGCACACGGAACAGCGTCGACTTACCGACGCCGTTCGCACCGACGAGCCCCACATGCGCCGCCGGCGGGATCTTGAATGACACGCCCGCGAACAGCAGGTCCCCGCCGGGATGGGCGTACGCCAGATTGGAGACGACGACGTGCGACATGATCGAAACCAGCCTAACCCGATGCTGAACTGAGCCGCCCGCGGGCCGTCAGCCCGGCGGCAGCTGATACGGGTGCCCGAGGCTGGCGGCAACGGCACCCATGATGCGATCGGCAGGGATTGCGCACGGCCGGGTGATGGGGTCGTCGATCAGCGTTGGCTGCGCTGGGCACGAGCCGCTGACGATGTCGCTGTTCGCTTCCACGACGACCGTCGTCCGAATGTCAGGTCGGTAATAGACGGCGGTGGTGTAGCCCGGCACCTGCCCCGTGTGTCCGATCCATCCCCTGTCGTTGACCAGGCCGATGCCGTACGAGAGCGTCGCGCTCTCCGGCGGGATCTTGGGGTTAAACGAATGCCGCCGCTCCCGCTGCTGCGTCGGCCGAAGCAGCCCTTTCCCGGTTCCGGTGGCGCGCCCGTAGACGAGCAGGTCGCTCACACTCGAGATCATCTCGCCGGCCGCCCACGCGTACGAGGGATTCCAGTTGGTCGCATTGGCAGGTGTGTGTGACGGCTGGCCCTGCAACGTGTAGCCCTGAGCGTGGGGCTGGGGCAGTGCAGCAGATGCGCCGGGCCACGACGTCTGCCTCAGCTTCAGCGGGTTGATGATCCGCTTGCGCAGCACTGCGCCGAGCGGTCTGCCCTCCACCCGCTGGATCACCAACCCGAGCAGGATGTAGTTGCTGTCGGAGTATTGAAAGGCGGTTCCGGGAGCGAACACCGGCGAATCGCGAAGGCCGATCGCCAGCAGCTCGCCTGGCCGCCACCGCCGCTCCGGGTGCGAATAGAGCGCCTTCATGAAGGCCGCATCCGCGGTGTAGCTGGCGACTCCGCTCGTCATGTCGGCGACCTGGCGGAGGGTCATCGTGTCACCGTTCGGCACTCCCCTGACGTACTTACTGACCTTGTCGCCGAGCGAAAGCTTGTGCTCGCCCGCGAGCTGCATCAGCAGCGCGCCCATGAAGGTCTTCGTCACCGAGCCGATGCGTTGATGCATGCTCGCCCTCATCGGCGCTCTCGAGCGTTGGTTTGCGATGCCGATCGCCGTGACCCACTTGCCCTCTGGGGTCTGCACGCCCACGATGACGCCGGGCGCCGCGGCCTCGCGGAACCCGCGATGGACGGCCGCACTCAGCCGTGCGCGCTGTCGAGGCGGTAACGGGGCAGTCGACCGCGCCGACGTAGCGGCGGCATCGAGCTTCATGTCCTTGGCGGCTGCCTCGCTGCCCCAGCCGCCGACGAGTGCGCCGACGAGCAGCACTTGCACGACCCCGGCTCTGCCTCGTCCCATTCGCCGACATCCTAACCACTGGTGTGGCTCGGCTATCGGCATGCAGAGCGGCCGGTCGGCTGAGTGGGTGCCGGGAAGAGCCGGCCGGACAGTGCGCCGCGAACCACTGACGACCGTTGGGGCTTTCCGCTGATGACGTACCACTTCCCGTGGGCCTAACGTCAAGGGTGAATCAGTACGCCGTCATCGGGCACGATCGCACCGCACCAAAAGGAGCGATGATGGGAACCACCACCACACCCACAAACGCGAAACCGGCGACAACGGAGACGACCGAGCGCATCGTCGCGCCGCGCGCCTCCTCCGCCGAGCAGCTGGCACTCTTCCGCGGTCGATATCTCAGCATCACGAGCTTCAAACGTGACGGGACCGGCGTCGCGACGCCGGTGTGGTTCGTGTCCGACGGCAGCCGGCTGTTCGCACTCACGGATCTGCACTCGGCGAAGATCTGGCGCATACGCCGCGACCCGCGTGTCCTGGTCGCGCCATGCCGCGTCAACGGCAGGCTGCGCGGCGCGCCGGCCCCGGCACGCGCCGAGGTGCTGACTGCCGGCGCGGAACTGGAACGCGTGCAGAGGCTTCTGCAGGCGCGCTACAAGGTGTCCTACCGGGTCGTGATGGTGTTCTATCGGCTGGGACGCCGTCTTCGCGGCAAGCAGAGCGTTGCCGATGGCGCTGCGCTGGCGATCACGCTCGATTAGCGGACAACGGGAACACCGTCGCCGTGGCGAGCGCGGCATCCTGCCGCTCGCGCTGCGCACCCGAGCCGGCGGCATCGCTCATCGTTCCGATCGGATGACATCGGCCGGGTTCGCGGCCGTCGGGAGCTGGCTCGAGGCCGTCGTCGGCGCGAGTCGTGCCGCCCGTTTTGCGTCGCGCCGGGCGCCGGCGAGTGAGACTCTTGGCGCGTCGAGAACGAGTGTGTGGGCGAGCCAGTCCGGGAATCCCCGCCGGTTGAACAGGATCGGCAGGTAGCCCGCGAACAGCGGGATCATGGCCACGTTCATGCCGATCCAGCGGACGACCGCCCGGGCGAGCTTGACCCTGTCTCCGCGCGCGCTGACCAGTCGGATCTGCATGATGCGGGCACCCGGAGTCTGCCCGGTTGTCGACCAGAAGGCGACGAAGTAGGCGGCGCACCAGACGATGTAGACAGCGCCGGCAATCGCCGTCAACGCCGGCTGCGCGTGTTTCGAGAGGGGAAAGATCGAGATGACCAGCTCGGCGCCAAGTCCCGTCATGATCGCCGCCAGGTTGAGCAGCAGCGCATCGATCAGCCAGGAGACCGAGCGCGTGACGACCCCGGTATCGCCCACGTCCTGTGAATTCAGTTGCGCCGGCGGCGCGTCAGTCGGCCCGAGACCAAGCGCTCGGGAGCTCGCTGCTTGATCGGACCCCATGTGTATCACCGGCGATCGTCGCAGCGCCCGGGTCGATGCCATCACCCGAATCAGATGACACTAAGACCAACCCGGACTCGAGCCGTCGCGCCGCTCGTCAGGGCGCGCGGAGCGGTCAGCCGTTGATGCCGTGCCAGGGGGCCACCTCCACGCGGCGCGCGCCCCGCCGGCCCAGCAGCCGGATCCGTCGCACGGCGACATCGTCCGCGGTGCTTGTCTCGTGCAGCAGCCCGAGCGGGTTGACGCGGACGGCGATCTTGTAGCTGCCGTTCGGCACGTTCGTGATATCGAACGCCTGGCCCGCCACAGCCTGCACGTAGGTGTCTCCCCATCCGACGGGCAGTTGTTCGCGCAGCCAGATCGCTCCGGGCTGGTAGAGGTCGCACACGGTTCCGCCAAAGCCGAGTGCGACCGGCGACGCCTCCGCGCCGGGCACGGTGGTATCGACCGGATCGGTCGGAGCGATGCAGAACGATTGTTTCTGACTGACGATCGTCCGGGCCCGCCCCACCAGCTCGTAGGAGGCAAGTTGGCGAAGATGCCAGTGGTGGTGCCCGGGGCGGTTGTCAAAGCCAAGGGTCCCAGCGGGCGCGCGCCCAACCACGTTCCCGGATCGATCGAAGAAGTACTCGAAGGCGTCCATCAGATCGCTGTGCGGTCGCCGAAACCCTTCGATCGAGAACGGAGCGGGTCCGGCGTTCCAGATCGTCGCGCTGAAGGTCAAGATGTCACGACGCGCGCGCCCGCCGTGTCCGGCCGGGCGGCTGGTGGGCACGGGCACGCCCGGCACTCCGACCGCGCGACCTTGCCGGTGAACGGTGATCCCCCAAGCCGGAGCCGCCACAAGATTCGGCATCGATGCCGGCGCGGGAGTGCTTACCGTGGGGACTGCGCGAGGCCTGACAACATCACCCGCGTCTTCTGGTTTGCCGCTTCCCGACGGAGCCGAGGGCGGGCCCACGCGCCGCGGTGGCGAGTACAGCACACGGATCCTCACCCGGGTCACTGCGCTCCCGGCCGCAATCCCGAACAGCTTGCGGTACTGAGGTGTGATCCTCACGGTCGCGGTGTATCGCCCGGGATTGAGCGAGACCCAGCCCCGACGGGTCGGCGGGAACAGGCCGGGCGGAAGCGGTCCGGGCGGAAGCGGCCCCACCGGGAAACCCGGGAACAGGCTGGAGCCGAGGATCGGGGTGACCGCCCAGCCGGTGTTGATCCCCCAAACCTGTCCTCTGATGAATGGAAACGAGCCAAAGCCCTGGCAGTAGCTCAGGTAGGTTGAATTGAGCGGACCCGAGTCATCGACACGTGACGCCTGGCCGTTCGGACAGAACGTCACCCCCCGCCGCGCCGCGATGTGACCGCGAGCGTCAGCGAATTGGACGCTGAGGAAGCCCTTCAGCCCCCGGCGTGGATCGACCAGGGCGGCGGGGATCGAGCGCAGCGGCGCGCCCGACGCGGCGTCGACTTGGAACGCAGTCCAGGCACCGTAGCCGGGCCGCATGACATCGATCTGAAAGTCGCCGTTGACCGCGGCGATCCACAACCCGAGATCGGCCGAGCCGAACCGCAGTTCGTCCTGCGTCACCGTGGTGCCGCGAGTGCTCTCAAAGAGCCGCAACGACGGCCGCGCGGCGGCGTCCGCGGGCGCCACGCAAATGGCCGAGGCGACGACCGTCACGACAGCGACGGTGACGACCGCGGAGAACCGACACCGACGTATATGACGCATAAGCGTCTCCCCTGACGTCGCCTCGCAGCGAGCGCGACACTCGAAGTGCTGAGTCATGCAGGCGGTGGTCCCCCGTCGTCGCCGCGCGCACACGGTATCGCCCCGCCCGGCCGTTGTCGACCATCAGCGAGGCCGCGTGGCGGACGGCGATTGCAGCGCGCCCACGCCAGTGCCGTGACAGGCTGCTTAGCAACCGCGAACCCGTCAACAGAGCCACTCGTGCCAGGCGGCGCCCGGGTGGGCGACGCCGAGCAGCACCGCGCGGCGCCGTCCATCGCGGTAGGACAGCCGGCTGATCGTGCCGAACACGCCCTCGCGGTGGTTGCGCTCGATCAGCGCCTCCGGCGCCCGGTCGCCGAGGACCGTGTCGGTGGCGGTGGCGCCGAGTGGCACGAGCGGGTCGATCGAGATCCAATCGAGGTCGCGGGCGGCGCCGGCTGCGTCGATGAGCCCACGGAAGCGGCGGCGCTGCGCGGCGGTGAAGAACACGCTGACGAAGCTGTCCTGTACGCACACGAAGCGGTCATCCGGGATCGCCGCGAGCACGTCGGCGAGTGCATCGCACGCATCGGCGCGGACCATCGTCGCCGGCTCACTGAGCGCTACGGCGGCCGCCCGCTCGAACCGGGTCACCGCCTCGACCGTCTGCGGGACGCAGGCTGCGAGCCACGAGCGGACGGCATCGTCGGCGAGGTCGAGCGGCTCGACGTCGATCCCGATCCGCTCGACGACATGCGGCAGCCGCTCGGGAACGGGCGGTACGACATCGCCGCGCATCGCGGTCTCGATGATGACCGCGTCCCCCGGGGCCGCCGCGTTCGTCGCGGCCCCGGTACTGCGCACCTCGGAGTCGGGGCCTGCGTAGCGATAGCCGTAGCGGTCGAAGTGCAGCGCCAGGCCGGCACCCGTGCCGACGTCGACGAACGTGACCTCCCGGCCGTCGGCGATCGCCGGGTCGATGGCGAGCACGAGGCCGGCGCACCGCCCGACCTCGCTCATCTGGTAGCGGTGCGTCGCCATCAGCTCGCGCAGGCGCTCCCGGTGCTCCAGACAAAACGCGCGGTACTCGGCGGCGAACGCGCGCCCCAGCGGCGCCTGCGCCTCCCCCACCCGCGGGAACCATCCACGCAGCGGTTCGGGCTCGCGCGTGAGCACAAGATGCGTGGCGGCCGCGGTGAACAGGAGCGCGGGAAGGCGGTCCGGCGAAGCGCTGGCCGCGATCGCCGTCAGCTCCGTGTCGTCCCGGAGCACGCCAAGCTGCGCGGCGATCAGCCGCCACGACTCCGGCATTTCCGGTCCGGACCACGCTGCCGCGACGACCGCCGCCTCGCTGGCAACGACCGCGGGATCCGTCGCGAACCCTGGCTGGACGCCCACGCGGTGATCATGACGCACGGGACGTCCGAGGCGCAGGGGACGTCGCTACCGTGGGTGGAGCCGATGCCCGATCCGCTGCGCATCCTGCTGATCTCCGGCAGCCTCCGGAGCGAATCGACAAACACCGCCGCGCTGCGGACCGCGCGGAGCGTCGCGCCGCCGGGCGTTGAGATGACGCTCTACAACGGGATGGGTCGCCTGCCCCACTTCAACCCGGACGATGATCGGGAGGGCGCTCCGGTCGATCCCGTGGTGGCGACGCTCCGCAGCGAGCTCGCCGGCGCCGACGGCGTGCTCATCTGCACGCCCGAGTACGCCGGAGCGCTGCCGGGTTCGTTCAAGAACCTGCTCGAGTGGACAGTCGGCGACGCGAGCACGTATCGCAAGCCGATCGCCTGGATCAACGTCTCCGGGGCCGCCGCCCCGACCGGCGGTGCCGATGCCCACGACTCACTGCGCAAGGTGCTCGGCTACGTCGGGGCGCAGATCATCGAGGCCGCGTGCGTGCGGATCCCGCTCGCCCGCTCGGATCTCGGGCCCGATGGGGAAATCGTCACCGCGACGATCCGGAATCAGCTTCGCGACGCGGTGCGCGCGTTGATCGACGCCGTCCGTGATCAGGACGTGAGCGCCGCGAGCGAATAGCGCTCGCTGACGCCGGTCGTCTCGTAAATCGCCTTCATGTGATCCTGCGGTCTGACCGCTCCCCTGGGTTCGCAGCGGACTACCGAAGGGGGTTCGTAGGCCGTACGGATGTCCGGCGGCGTCGTCGGCGGAATAGTGGCTCGGAGACGAAAGGAGCCCGCCATGCCTGCCCCTCGGTCCGGGATGCCCAATCTCGCTGCGAGCGCAGCGGGATGGAGCGCACGGCACCGCCGCCGCGCGATCCTCGGCTGGCTGGCCTTCGTCCTGATCGCCTACCTCGTCGGGGGCGCCGTCGGGCAGCGGTATCTCACACAGGCCGAGATGGGTAACGGCGAGTCCGGCAAGGCTGCGCAGATCGTCTCCGATGCGTTCCCCAAGCAGGCGAGCGAGCAGGTGCTCGTCCAGGGTCGGCTCGGAGTTCGCACCACGAGCCCGGCGTTCGTCGCCACCGTGCAGGACCTCGTCGGGCGGCTGCGCCAATTGCGCTACGTGAGCAATGTGCGCTCACCGCTGCTGTCGGCCAACCGCGGGCAGATTTCGCGTGACGGCCGCTCCGCGCTCGTCACGTTCACGCTCGCAGGCGACGAGTCGCAGGCGCAGAAGCGGGTCGTGGGGCCGCTCGCGACCGTGGCGCGACCCAGCGAGCGCATCCGTCAACACGCGTCGAGGAGTTCGGCGAGGCGAGCGCGACCCGCGCCCTCAACCAGTCCTTCAGCAACGACTTCCGCCAGGCCGAGTTCACGTCGCTGCCGGTCACGCTGATCATTCTCCTGTTCGCGTTCGGCTCGCTCGTCGCGGCCGGCATCCCGCTGCTGCTGGGGCTGACCGCCGTCATCGGCGCGCTGGGGCTGCTCGGGCCGCTCAGCCACCTGCTTCCCGTCCCGGAGGGCACGGTCGATTCGGTCGTGCTGCTGATCGGCCTCGCCGTCGGCGTCGACTACTCGATGTTCTACCTGCGCCGCAAGCTCGAGGAGCGCCACGCCGGTCACGACACCGACAGCGCGCTCGCCCGCGCCGCCGCCACGTCCGGGCGCGCGGTGCTCGTCTCCGGGATGACGGTGATGGCGGCGATGGCCGGGATGTTCCTCGCCGGCAACAGCGTGTTCACGTCCTTCGGCATGGCGACCGTGCTCGTCGTGTTCGTCGCGTTGATCGGGTCGCTGACCGTGCTCCCGGCCGTCATCTCCAAGCTCGGTGACAACGTCGAGCGGGGCCGGGCGCCAATCATCGCCCGCCGCCGCGCCCGCGGCGACTCACGCGTATGGGGCTACATCGTCGACCACGTGCTGCGCGTGCCCGCGCTCTCCTGCGCGCTGGCGACGGCACTGCTGCTCGCACTTGCGCTCCCGGCGCTCGGCATGCACACCGTCTCCCCCGGCACCGTCGGGCTCCCGCGCGACCTCGCGATCATGCACACCTACGACCGCATCGAGGCGGCGTTCCCAGGGCAGCCCGATCCCAGCCATCGTCGTCGTCCAGGCGCCGAACGTGAACGCGCCGGCGGTGCAGCAGGGCATCGCGGCGATGGCTCGCTCGGCGCTCTCGAAGCCGACGATGCGCGGGCCGGTGCTCGTCACCGTCAGCCCCAACCGGACCGTCGCCACCGTCACCCTGTCACTGGCGGGCAACGGCACCGACCAGCGCTCGGAGGCGGCGCTCGCGAGCCTGCGCACGCAGATCATTCCGGCGACGATCGGACAGGTGCCGGACGTGCGCGCGTACGTCGCCGGCACGACCGCTCAGTCGAAGGACTTCAACGACACGATGAAGGCGCACCTCCCGTTCGTGTTCGCGTTCGTGCTCGGGCTCGCGTTCGTGCTGCTGCTCATCACGTTCCAGTCGCTCGTCATCCCGATCACGACGATCGGCCTCAACCTGCTGTCGGTCGGCGCGGCGTACGGGATCCTCAAGCTGATCTTCCAGGACGGCTATCTGCGCTCGTTCCTCGGCGCGACGAATATCGGTGGCGTGATCGACTGGCTCCCGCTGTTCCTGTTCGTGATCCTGTTCGGCCTCTCGATGGACTACCACGTGCTCATCCTCAGCCGGATTCGTGAGGAGCATCTCCGCGGTCATGCAACGACCGAGGCCGTCGCGCGTCGGGATCAAGGCGACTGCCGGCGTCGTCACGAGCGCGGCGATCGTCATGGTCGCCGTGTTCTCGATCTTCGCAACGCTCAGCGCGGTCGTGTTCAAGCAGCTCGGCGTCGGGCTCGCGATCGCGGTGCTGATCGACGCGACGATCGTCCGTGCCGTGCTGCTCCCGTCGGTGATGACGATGCTCGGCGAGCGCAACTGGTATCTGCCGCGTCGCTGGCGGGCTACGCCGCCTGCGGGAGCTCCTGCTTCGCGTGACACGCCTGGCCACGACCAGCTGCCTTCGCCGCGTACAGCGCACGGTCCGCTCGCTCGAGCGCGTCGGCGAGATCGTCGCCCACCGGTGCCACCCCGATCGAGACGCTGACCGACAGACGATCGTGGTCGGGAAACGCCGAGGCAACCTCGGTGACGATCTGCTCGGCCGCGGCAGCGCTGTGCACCGCCCCTGCCGGCAGCCACACGGCGAACTCGTCGCCGCCGATGCGGCCGGCCGTCCCGTAGAGGGACAGAATCCGGGCGATTTCGGTGAGCACGAGATCACCGGTCGAATGACCGTGGGTGTCGTTGATCTCCTTGAAGTAGTCCAGATCGCAGAGCAGGACATTGCCGGCCTCTCCGTCCTGCACCCGCGCCCTCACCGAGTTCATCCAATGGCGGCGGTTCGAGAGCCCGGTCAGCTCGTCGGTACTGGCGAGCCGCTCGAGCTGCTCGACGCGGTTGGCCAGCCCGGCCGAGCCCGTGGCTGACGCCGTGACGCGCTCGGCAAGCAGGTCGAGCGCGTCTGGGCCGAGCCCGAGGATGGCGAGCGTCTCGTCGAGCAGCGTCGTATCGGGGCTCGCTCCGGCGAGCATCCACACCACCGTGTCAGCGAGCTGCACGCATGCAATCTCCGGCGTCGGCGCGACGCACCCACGCCGGCCGCCGTGGTGCCACGCGACGGCCTCCACGACATCCCGATCGAGTCCCGACTGGATCGCGAACAGCGCGCCCGCGTATGCGTGATCAATCCCGAAGTGCTCCCACTCGGCCGCCGAACGCTGCACACCGCACGGATGGACATCGGCGATCTCGTTCATCTCCGCCTCGCCGAACGCGAGCGGCATCACGAGCTTGCCGCAGTCGTGCAGCAGCCCGGCGAGATGCGGCAGCTCGGGCGAGAGTCCGACCAGCACCGCCGCGGCGGCGGCGACGTTGGCGACCGACACGGAGTGGATGTGGAGCTGGCCGCGGGAGGCATGGCCATTCCCCGGCGCCGCCTCGAAGAAGCGGAACGTGACCGCTTCCAGGCACAACTGCCGCGTCGCCTTGCGGCCGGCCATCGTGACCGCCTGGCGGACGGTCTTGGCGCGGATCGGGCGGCCAGCGTATGCCGAGTTGGCAAACCGCAGGATGTTGGCGGCGAGCGCGGGATCGGCCTCCAGCGCAGCGACGAGATCGCCGGTCGCGGACTCCTCGTCATCGGTGATCGCGAGCACACGCTGCACGGCCCGGTCCAGCACGGGCAGCCGTTCGCAGCGCGAAATCGCCTCTGCGGCGCGCGACTGGACGGCGACATCAAGTCCCCGCTGCCATAGGCTGGGGCCACCGGTCATAGTGCGCTCATCGGCGGAAAGGCGCGTGGCCTCATCACGGCGAACTACTGATCGTCACTGCGGCTAACTACGGATCGAGCGACAACATGACCATTGCCGTTGACCGGTCAACTACAATTCCTCCCCATGGATACGTTGGCGACAGCTGGGCTTGAGGGAGCGGCGCTCGAAGCGTGGCGCAGCTTCCTGCAGTGTCACGCCTCGATCGTGCGTGAGCTCGACGGCGAACTCGTCGACCGATCATGGCATGACGAGCCGTGACTACGAGGTCCTGCTCTACCTCGCCCAGTCGCCAGATCGGCGCCTGCCCATGTCCGCGCTGTCCGAGCGCACGATGCTCACGCGCTCCGGCATCACCCGCCTCGTGGACGGACTCGTCGCGTGCGGGCTGATCGAGCGCGTCTCCTGTGAATCGGATGCACGGGTGTCCTACGCCGCCCTCACCGACGCCGGCTACGAGAAGCTGCGCGCCGCCGGACGAACGCACATCGCCGGGATCAGGCGACTGTTCCTGGCGCACTTCACCAGCGAGGAGATCGACACCCTGGCCTCCCTGCTGAGCCGCCTGCCCGGCGCCAGTCAGGGCGGAAGCTGCTCCGTCGACGGCGACGACGCGGGCGCCGGCGAGAGCTGCTCGGTCGAGTAGCGACGCCGTCTCGGCCGCCGGCCGGGCGGGTCTCAACGTCGCCGTCCGGACGCGCGGGCATCCGCGCCACCGCCCGGGCGGGCGGGCCGACGCGCCATCGGCGCGGCAACGGGCCGTTGCCCCGCCGGGTGACGACCCAGGTAAAGATTGAGTAATCAATACTTGACGGCGCAACTTCATGCTCCTATACTGGTTGCAGGCTCAACCACTTTTGACCAAGGAGCAGTCAGTTGTCAACCATCACCCCCGTCACGATCCCGTCCGGGACCTACACCGTCGACCCCAGCCACTCGAGCGTCGGCTTTGAGGTCAAGCACATGGGCATCGCGACCGTCCGCGGCGAGTTCCGCACCTTCCAGGGAACGCTCGATGCCAACGGCGAAACGCTCGCCCTCCAGGGCACCGTCGACATCGGCAGCATCGACACCCGCGACGAGCAGCGCGACGGCCACCTGAAGTCACCGGAGTTCTTCGACGTCGAGCAGCACCCGCAGATCACATTTGACTCGAGCGCCGCCGACCTCTCCGATAACGGGGCGGTTCGGCTTGCCGGCGAGATCACGATCAAGGGCATCACGAAGCCGATCGAGCTGACCGGCACGGTCGCCGAGAACGGCGAGGATCCGTGGGGCAAGCAGCGCGTCGGCGTCGAGGTCGAGGGCAAGCTCGACCGCCGCGACTTCGACCTGAAGTGGAACCAGACGCTGCCGAACGGCGACCTGCTCGTCTCGAACAACGTCAAGCTCGTCGTCAGCGTCTCGACGGTCAAGGCGGCGTAGTGATGCGGGTGCTCGCGATCTCGGGCAGCCTGCGGGCCGCCTCCCACAACACCGCGCTGCTGCGCGCCGCCGCGCAGCTCGCGCCGGGTGGAACCGACGTCGAGCTCTATGACGGGCTCGACCGGCTTCCGCCGTTCAACGAGGACCACGAGTCCGACCTGCCGGCTCCCGAGGTCGCGCGCCTGCGCGATGCAATCGCAAGCGCCGACGCCGTGCTGATTTCGACGCCGGAGTACAACGGCACCGTTCCCGGGCAGCTCAAGCACGCGATCGACTGGGGATCGCGACCCTACGGCCCGAGCGCTGCGCTGTGGGGCAAGGTCGTGGCCGTGATCGGCGCAAGTTCCACGGACTACGGCGCGATGTGGGCCCAGGATCACCTCCGCAAGGCACTCGGCATCGCCGGTGCGCGCGTTCTCGACGTCGAGCTCCCGGTCGGCCGGGCCCAGGATCGGTTCGACCCGGACGGACTGTTGAACGATCCGGCGATCGCCGAGCGGCTCGGAGAGGTCCTCGACGCCCTGATCGAGCATCGCCACGAACTCGCCCAGGCGGCGTAGGCTTGAACATGTCAATGTCAACTCAGTCACCCACGTCCTCGTTGCCCGGCGGGGCGGTCTCGATCGACCCGCGCACGACGATGGGCGCCGTGCACGTCACGGTGCGGGACCTCGACCGTTCACGTGCGTTCTACGAGCAGGCCCTCGGCCTCGTCGGGTCTGAGCACGATGACGGTGCGGTGGGACTCGGCGTCCCCGACGCCGGATCACCGCCGCTCGTCGTCCTGCGCGGCGACGCATCGGCGCCTCCGCTCGACCGCCGCGCGACCGGCCTCTTCCACATGGCGATCCTGATGCCGTCCCGGCGCGACCTCGCGGTTGCCCTCGCCCGGCTGGCTCGTGCGAGCTGGCCGCTCGATGGCGCCTCGGACCATCTCGTCAGCGAGGCGCTGTACCTGTCCGACCCCGACGGGAACGGGATCGAGATCTACCGCGACCGGCCCCGCGAGGAGTGGCCGCGGCGGGATGGGACGATCGAGATGGCAACGCTGCCGCTCGATCTGAACGGGCTCATCTCGGAACTGCCCGCCGGGTCGGAGCTCTCCCCGGTTGTCCCGTCCGGAACGACGATGGGCCACGTCCACCTCCAAGTCGCGGACCTCGCATCGTCCGAGGCGTTCTACAACGGGGTGCTCGGGTTCGATGTCGTCGTCCGGACCTATCCCGGGGCGCTGTTCGTCTCCGCGGGCGGGTACCACCACCACCTCGGTCTGAATGTCTGGAACAGCCGCGGCGGGACGCGGCCGGCCGACGGCGCGATCGGGCTGCGCCACTACGAGGTCCTCCTCCCCGACGTCTCGTCGCTGGAGTCCGTGCTCGGGCGCGTGTCCGACGCCGGCCTGCCGGTCTCACGCATCGGCGACGGCACTCTGGTCCGTGATCCGTCGGGCATCGGCGTCCTGTTGCGCGCCGCCGCCTGAGCACGCAGCCGTCGGTGCCCGCGGGGGAATTGGCTTCTGCGTGGCACCCCTCGGTACGCAAAAGCCAATCCCCGCCGCACTCCCCGCCTGACTCCGCTCGCGGCAAGGCGTCCCCCACCCCACCGCCGCTACCCTTGAGGCTCCTCGGCGACGTGGCGGAGTGGCTACGCAGCGGCCTGCAAAGCCGTCTACACCGGTTCGATTCCGGTCGTCGCCTCTGAGCGGATGCCCTGCAAACATGCGGGTTTCAAGCGAGCAAAGCTCGGTCGCCTGGCTCAGAATCCGACAAGGCTCCCAAGGACTTCCCCGCCGACGGGCGATGCCGCAGCGGTGCGGATCCTGCGTTGGGCCTGGATTCCCGTCGGGGCGCGACGATTGACGAGCTCGATGCGCGATTGCATGTCGAGGACCGCCGGCCGGCTCCGCTCACCAGTTGAGGGCCCCGGCTGGCGCGGCCCACGAAACCGAGAGAATCTGGAGGATGTACCTCATGTCGCACATACGACGTTTCGACCATGTCGGCATCACCGTCGCGGACCTGGACGCGGCGACGGCGTTCTTCGTCGGGCTGGGCCTCGAGGCCGAGGGCCGGATGTTGATGGAGGGCGAGTTCGTGGACACGGTCATCGGCATCCCCGGCTCCCGCAGTCACATCGTCACGCTGCGCCCGCCCGACGGAGGTCCGGGGCTGGAGCTCTCAAGCTTCATTTCTCCGGAACACGAGCCCGGGTCGCCTACCGCGATGGCCAACGAACTGGGGCTGCGCAACGTGACATTCGAAGTCGACGACCTGCAGGCGACGCTCGAGGAGCTGGCCGCGGACGGCTACGGCCTGGTCGGCGGCATCGGACAGTACGAGAACATCTGGCGCATGGCCTACGTGCGCGGGCCAGAGGGGATCATCGTTTCCCTGGCTGAGCGGATCGGCTGACGCGCCGCCGCCGCATGACCGACATCACGATTGAACCGTTCACACAAGCCCACCTCGACGGGCTGATCGCACTCGTGGCTGCGGAGGGCTGGACCGAGTACACCGACGACGTCGAGCGGACCCGCCGCGCACTGACTGCTCCGGGCGTGACGACGCTGGTGGCGATCGCCGATACGGAGCTCGTCGGTGCAATCCAGATCCAATCCGATGGCCTCATTCAGGCCCATGTTTCGATGCTTCTCATCGCCCGCCCTGCGCGTGGAGTCGGCCTTGGATCCAGGCTGTTACGCCGTGGCCTCGAGCGTGCGGGAGGCCTGCAGCTGGACGTCCGCACTCGAACCGAGGGGTACTACGAGCGGCTTGGCGCGAGCCGCTCGCTCGGCTTCCGCCTCACGCGCGGAGACCTCGGGCTCGCTGGCCCGTGACTCGCGCCGCCACCGTTCGCCGCGACGACGGACCGACGATCGCATATGACGTCGTGGGCGCCGGCCCGCTGATCGTGTTCGTACATGGCCTTACGTCTTCTCGGGCCTCGTGGGAGCCGGTGACGGCGCTGCTGGCGCGGGAGTTCACCTGCGTGCGTGTGGATCTCCGTGGCCACGGAGATTCCTCCACCGCCTCGGAATACTCGACGCTGTCGCTGGTCAGCGACGTGCGTTCGGTCGTCGCGGAGCTCGACATCGGCGAGCCCGCCGTCGTCGGCCATTCCCTGGGCGCGACAGTCGCCGCCGTCTACGCCGCCGTCCACCCAGCGCGTGCAGTCATCTGCGTCGACGCCTCGCTGCGCTTCGGTGACTTCGCCCAACTTGTTCAACAACACGCGCACACGCTGCGCAGCGACGGCGCGATGGAGGCCGTGCTGGCGATCGACCACGAGCTCGGACTCGAGCCCTACACCGGTACGAAAGACATGGAGCGCCGGGTGCTCACTTTCCCCCGCGAGGTTGTTCTCGGCATCTGGGCGGCGCTGCTGACAACCACGCCGGAACAGCTGACGGCGATCGCCGAAACCATCCTGCCCCGCATCACCGCACCACTGCTGGCAGTGCACGGATCGCCGCCGGCACCGGACTACCAGGCATGGCTAACACGCCTCCTGCCCACCGCACAGGTCGAGGTCTGGGACGGCACCGGCCACATGCTCCACCTCGTCGAACCGCAACGCTTTGCCTCACGCATCCAGCTTCTCCTCGCCGACCCACCCGATCATCACCGCGCCTGAGCAAAGGAGAAGTCACGTCACCCCGATGCGCGTACGAGGAACGATCACTCAGGTTCACGAACGGCGGACACGTTGAGCCGCACGTAGTCCAGCGGCGGGCGTACGCCGCCCACGACGGCGTTCACGAACGCATCCCGCCTTTCTTCGGGCAAGCGTGCGAGGTGTGCCGCCAAAATCGAGGTACGGACAAACGGGCCGACGTCCTCGGGGTACGTTGGCCGGTCCTCCAGCCAGCACCGAACTGAGCTGAAGCCCGCCGCGCGCAGGCGCCGCTCGGTCTCCTGCGGGCTCGCGAACACCCACGGAGACCAGCCCACCAGCTCGGGGAAGGCGTCCCGTGCGACCCTGTCGATGACCTCGCGGACACGAGCGATATTGCCCTGGCCTCCGCACTGCACTTCGAGGATCCCGCCCGGCCGCAGCGCGCCGGCCAGCCGTTCCCACATGCGATCGTGGTCGCTCACCCAATGCAGCGCGGCCGTCGAGATGATGACGTCCACGGGCTGGGCGAGATCGAGGGCGAGGACGTCCTGGCACCACACCTTGGCGCGCTCGCCGAGCCGCGATCGTGCCAGCGTCACCATGTCCTCAGACGCATCGATCGCGAGCACGCGACCGCGGGGCACAAACGCGAGCAGGGACTCGGTCACTCGCCCAGTCCCACAGCCTACGTCGAGGACCGTTGCGTCCGGCGGGATGCCATCCAGGCGGGCGAGGACATCCGCGGCCCACGCTTGCTGCGGCGTGCTCGATGCGTCGTAGGTCCGGGCGTCCCAGGGCGTGGCCATCGGAGCGTCAGCCCTGCCGGTCCGGCCGCGCTCGTACGTCATGGGCCGAGCAGCTGGTTGACCGAGGTGCGGCACCGCCGAGAGTCGTCGAGGAGGAGAGCATCGCGGGCTGTCCGGCAGCGTCGAGCGGTCCGATGGTCTGCTAGACGATAGTCGAGCAGTCCGCCTTGCGACCCGGATCGCTGTGAAAACGGCGGTGCACCGGTCAAGCGCCGGTCCGATCGTCCGAAAGACTAGGGTCGAATATGGGCGCTCGCCGATCGACGCGGAGGTCAACCGGGATGAGAAACGGGTCACGCCGAGGAGCGGTGACGACGCGAAGGGTGATCGCGTTGGCAAGCGCGGCCGGTGTTGCATTGCTGCTCGGGTCGGCTGGTCCGGCGGCGGCCGATGCCGCAGCAACGCCCAGCCTCGGGCCCGTCCGGCATGTCATGGCCGACGGCCTGTCGTTTGGCTACCGCATCGGCGGGAGCGGGACACCCTTGATCCTCGTGATGGGCCGCTCCGGGACGATGGCAGAGTGGGACCCGCAGCTGATCGAACAGCTGATCCGGAATCACCGCGTACTGATCTTCGACAACCGCGGGATGGGCACCACCAGCAACGGTTTCTCGCCGAAGAAGGTGACGGTCCCGCTGATGGCAAATGACACTCTCGCGCTCGCCTCGGCACTGCACATCCAACGCTTCGCACTGATGGGTTGGTCGATGGGCGGCGAAATCTCGCAGCAGGCCGCCGTCGACGCCCCACGCCGTGTGCTCAAGGTCGTGCTGTGCGCCACGAGCGCCGGCGGCCCAACCGAGCGGCTTCCGAGCAAGACCGTGCAGACGATCATGAGCGAGCCGAACCTGCCGGCGTCGCTGCTGCTCGGGCTGAGCTTCCCGCCGACGGCGGCCGGAATCAAGGGCGAGTTCGACTACGAGTCGCGCGTCGCCGCCCAATATGTTCACGACCACCTGCCGAAGGACAGCTTCGCTTCCAGCACGCAGGGCGAGGCGGGCCAGGCACATGCCCGCCAGCAATGGACCTCCGCCTCAGGCGGCGTCTACAACGATCTGCCCAAGCTCCAGCAGCACGTGCTGATCATGTGGGGCAACCTCGACGTGGTCGACCCGCCGGCCAACGACCGAACGATCGCCAAGCAACTGAAGCACGCGACGACGAGGATGTTCAGAGGTACCGGTCACGCCTTCCTGTTCCAGGACGCCGTGCAGGTGGGCCACACCGCCGACGCGTTCTTGAACTAGATCGGCCAACCGCCGTGGCGATAGCAAGCCTCGAGTCCGCTCGAGACGAACGCGATCGCGCAGCGAGTTAGCCTTCGCTCAGGATCTTTGCCTTCGGTTCGGCAAACTCCGCGTCGGTGAGCACTCCCCGGTCGTGGAGGTCGGCGAGCTTCTGAAGACGCTCGACCTCGTCGACAGAACCGTCGGTCGCCGCCGGCGCAGCCTGACTCTGGCCCACCCACCCGAGCGGCCTGACGTCGTGTTCGGCTTGCTGCACCGCCGCCTCCTCGGCTGCCCGGCGCGCGTCCACGATCTGCGCGCTCTCAGCGCCCAACGCCGCGCTGCCGATCTCGACACGCGAGCGGTCGTTGGGGTCGAAGCGGACCGGGAGGATCATGCCCATACGAGGAGCCATGCCCAGCGAGCGGAGCGACTCGCCTTGCTGCATCGCCTCCAGGTAGCTGACCATCGCGCAGCAGCCTTCGATAACGCGGGTCAAGCTGTTTCCACAGCATCAGCGCTCACCCTATACCTCCGTTGCTTCGGCCGCTCGACCCCACGCTGGCGACCTCGATCGTGCTGCGGACACCCGGCGGCGCGGTCAGCCTGAGCCGGCGTGCTGGGATCCGCAGGCCAGCATGGACAGCACCTCGCCGAGCGCCGCGTCGATTTTGATGTCGGCGAAGGGATCGCCTCGAGTCGCGCCCCGGTTGACGATCGCCACCGGGATCCGCGCCTGCCGAGCCCGGTGCACGAACCGCAGCCCTGACATGACTGCGAGCGAGGACCCAAGCACCAGCAGACAGGCTGAGTCTTCCACGAGCTCAAAGCACCGCTGCACACGAGGGCGCGGCACGTTCTCGCCGAAGAACACGACGTCCGGCTTCAGCAGATCGGCCTCGCAGCATTCACAGCCAGCGAGCTGGAACCGCGTGACCTGTTCGTCGGCGAGCTCAGCGTCTCCGTCCGGATTGCTGGCCGGGAGCTGGTCCCAGTCCATATCGGGTTGACGACACGTAGCCGCTCATCAAGCGTCTCCCGCGTGCAGTGCGCGCCGCACTCCAGGCACACCACGCGTCCAAGCGTGCCATGCAACTCCACGACATCTCGGGCGCCAGCCGCCTGGTGCAGCCCGTCGACGTTCTGCGTGATGACCCCGCGCAGCAGGCCCGCGGCTTGCAGGGTTGCCACCGCGCGATGGCCGGCGTTGGGCCGTGCCGCTGCGATCCGCCGCCAGCCGAGATGAGCGCGGGCCCAGTAGCGCTGACGAGCCTCCGGCGAGCCGCGGAACTCAGCGATCGTCATCGGCAGCCGGGCGCGCAGCGCGCCGTCCGGGCCGCGATAGTCCGGAATGCCCGATTCGGTCGACAGGCCGGCGCCCGACAGCACGCACACGCGCCCGCGTCCAACAAGCTCACCGAGCCGCCCTGTCACAACGCCATCCACCGGCTCAGTATGCCCCGCTCGGGCGCCGGCGCGGAATGACAGCGAAGCGCATCGTGCCGCTGGGGTGGGTGTGGATCGGGCGCCGTTCGGCTATCGGATCTCGGCCCCTGACGGGTTCGGCTCTTCCTCGTCAGCGGCCTCGTGCATCAAGGGTGCAAGGCGGGGGACGGGTGATGCGAGCTCGGCATCGTCGGGACCGGTGCGCAACAACCCGGGAGCGTTGATCGGGGTCGTGCCGATCGTGATTCGGTCGCGGCCTTCGTGCTTTGACTGATAAAGGCCCGCGTCGGCGATCAGGATCAGCTCCTCGAGCTTCATGCTCTGCGTGGTGTCGCTGACGCCGAAGCTTGCGCTGAACTTGGGATGCTCGCCACGGTGCGCCCCGGCGAGTTTGAGTCGCAGTCGGTCGAGCACCTCGACGGCGCGCTCGCGACCGAGGTCGGGCAATGCGAAGACGAACTCCTCTCCGCCCCAGCGAGCGATGATGTCGCTCTCGCGCATCGCTTCCCGTGCGACCTGCGCGAATAGCCGCAGCGCCCGATCGCCAGCCTCGTGGCCATGGGTGTCGTTGATCGCCTTGAAGTAGTCGAGGTCAGCGACCGCCAGTGCCATCTGGCAGCCGGCCCTGAGCATGCCGCGGACGTCACGCTCGAAGGTGCGCCGGTTGACCAGGCCGGTGAGCGAGTCCGTCGCCGCCTGCAGTTGCGTCTTCTCGAACGCCCGCACGGTGCCGATCCGCGCGCCGGCCTGAGTCGCGAGCGTCACCAACTGCGCGAGCTGCTCCCGGTCGGGCGGTGTGCCCTCGGGTCCGGTTGCATGCAACACGCCGAGCGCTCGACCCATGAAGCTGACTGGTACACACGCCGCGGAGCAGTGTCCGTTCGCGCGCTGGCGCAGCTTCGGGCATGCGTTCAGGGCCTCGCTGGAATCGAATTCGACTGGCTGACCACGGCGGACCGCGACGCATGAGTACGGCGAGGACACCGGGCAGCCCGGAGCGCCGGCGGTTGGGCTCGCCGCGGCGCGATCGAGATTGGACCGGCTGGAGTCCGACAGCAACAACTCCATCGGCAGATCGTCTGAGATCTCGACCATCGCTCGCTCGACCACGTCATACGCCGCCCCCTCCTCGTCCGCCATCTCCAGCGCCTCGGCCAACTTGCTGCCGAACGCGTCGCGCTCCGTCTGAAGCATCAGCTCCCGCTCCAACTCGACCCGCTCGGTGACATCCCGTGCGGTCAGCACGGTGCCGCGCAGATTCCGGTCCCGACGCAGGTCAGCGACGTGCGCCTCCAGATGGCGCCACTCACCTGCCGCGTTTCGCACCCGCACCATCAGGGTCTTGCCAACCCAATGCTCCAGCTCGGTCAGCCTGTGGCGATCGTCTTCGTGGACGAACTCGAGGAATCCCCGCCCGAGGAGCTCTGCCTCAGCCCGCCCCACCATCCGGCACAGGGACCCGCTCGCGTATCGGCAGCCACCCGCTCCGATCACGATCACGAGGTCACTGGAGGACGTCACAAGGCTCCGGAAGTGCGCCGTCTGGCGCCGCGTCGTGGCCACCAGCCCAGTCGCCAACAGCAGCGAGACAATCAGTCCGCCGATTCCCAGCGCGATCTGCATCATCGTCAACGAGTCGATGTTGCGGTCCGCCTGTGCCGCGATGTTGCGGGCCGTGCTGAGCGCGACGTTCGATGTCAGCGCACCCAGGACTTCGAGGCGCTTGAGCGGGTCAGCGATGGTGAGGTCTTCGCCTGCGCTCTGCGGCACCGTCGATGCCGGTCTTCGTGCCAGCAGCGCACCTCCGAGCGCCGTCAGGTCCGTGACCAGCCGCTGCTCCTGCTCCAACTGGTGGCGGATCGTCGCACCACTCGCTGCCGGGACCTCGACCTGATCATCGTCGCCGGCCATCCCCGGAGCGGTCCCCCCGTCGAGGAGCGCCCGCACGCTCTTGGAGAGCACCGTTCCCGTCGTCCCAGGATCGGTCTTCTGCCCCGCCCGAGCGAGCAGCACCTCCTTGACGTAGCGCTCCGCGAGCGTTCGCTGACGACCGACGACTTCGATCACCGCCGCCCGGTTCTTCGAGCGATTCGTCGCGCGTATCGACAGGAACAGGCTGAGCGCCGACATCAGCACGAACGTCGCGAAGATCGCGACGATCATCCCTCGGCCGCTGCGGGCAAACGGGCGGTAGCGCCGGCGCAGCATCGTCATCTCGTCACCACCAAGTCGGCGTGCATGCCGGCCATGAAGTGGCCCGCCATGTTGCAGAACAACACATACCGTCCCGGCTTCAGCTGCACGCGCAGATCGGCGGTACCACCAGGACGCTGCGGCTCAACCGACCCGGGCTCCGAGCTTTGCAGCGCTTCCTCGGCGACGGTAAACCCATCGGCGCGGAACGGCAGGCCGCGGCGGCGATCGGCCGCCACGATCAGCTCATGCTGATCCGGCCCGCCATTGTGAATTCGTAGTACGTAATCGCCCGCCGCCACCCGATCCGTCTGGACACTGATGTGAAAATCGCGCTCGTTCACACCGATGAGCCGGACGGACGGGACCGAACGCGAGCCGGCCCCGCACCCGACCAGGAGCATCACACCAGTGCACACCGCCACAAACCGGGCGGACATGCTGCCTCTTCGCCAAACCGCGACGCGCAACATGATCCCTGTCATCGGCAGAAAGCCCACATCCGCGCCCGTAGAAACTACGGACTTTCGCCACGCGCCCCTCGGGCGTCGGAGCGGTCGCGAGTCAGCGGCCGAGGCCGCTCCAGCCCGCGGGGTCTCGGAGTTCCGGCTCGTGTGTGAGCATTGTCCGAGTGGACGCTGACGAGCGCTTGCGGCGCGCCCGGCTCGCGGCGCAGCGACTGACGCCGACGACGGCGTGTGCGAGCGCCGAGGAAGCAGCGCGGGCGGTGATCGGCGTCCAGGCTCAGGACCTCCGCGCCGCGGGGCTGGCGCTGCGCTCGCGTGTGCCAGGGCTAACGCGCGACGCCGTACGCGCCGCGCCACTGCTGCGGACATGGACGGTCCGCGGCACCGTGCACCTGATCGCCGCGTCTGATCGACCGTGGCTGCACACGCTGCTGGCCGACCGCAACGCCCGCGTGTTCGGCGCCCGCTTCGAGCGCTTCGGGATTGTCGAGGAGGTCAACGCCATGCGTGGGGATGTCGTTGAGCTCTGCGCCGAGCGGCCCCGTGACCGGGCGTCGCTACTTCGCGCGCTCGTCGAGCGCGGACACCGATCGCTCGAGCAAGGCCCCATCAACACCTTCGTCCCGTGGCTCTCGACGCAGGGTCTGATCGTCACCGACATCGACGGGCTGCTGCACGCGGCCGACCCACCGCCCACCGTCGACCGTGACGAGGCACTCGCGATCCTTGGCGCTCGCTACCGCGCGGGCTACGGCCCCTGCGACGCCGCGGACATCGCGAAGTGGTCCTCGATCCCGATCACGCAGGCGCGCCGCGCGCTCGACGCCGCCCTACCGGGTCAGGCCGATGCGTGGCCCGCCGACGATCCGCCGCCCTGTCTGCTGCTTGCTGCTTTCGACACACTCATGCTCGGATACCGCACCCGCGAGCCGTTCGTGGCCGCCGACTCCGACCACCACGTCCTCAAGGGCGGCGGGATGCTCAAGCCCGTCGTGCTCAGCAATGGGATAGCGAGCGGCACGTGGTCGATCAAGAACCGCCGCCCCGAACCGTCATGGTTCGACCAGCCTGCGCCCATGGAGGCGCTCGCCGGCGAGACCGCGGACATCGAGCGCTTCCTTGCCTCCTGACCGCCGGCCACCTGCAGTTCGCAGGTACCCGGCGCTAGCGAGCGGAGCGTCCCTTCCGCGCCGAGTGAGGCCGCTGACTGCGGTGGGTAGGCGCGAGTGTCCGCTCTGCGCAGTCGCTCATCGCCTCGGCACCAGGGTCTGCGCGAGGGCTCCGCTGCGGAAGCGCTGCTCGTCGACGACGTCGAGCTTCAGGTGCTCGTCGAGCTTGGCGAATGGGCTGCGGCCCGCGCCGATCGCAATCGGGACCGTCGACAGCTGGTATTCATCGACGAGACCCAGGCGGGTCAGCGACTGCGCGAAGTCGGGACCGCCGTGGACCAGGATCGTCCCTTCGGCGTCTCGGGCCTTGAGGTCCGCGATCGCCGCACTCAGGTCCCCGCCGAAGATCTCGGCTGGTCCCCAATCCGCGCTCTCCAGGGTGCGGGAGAAGACTGCCTTCGGCTTCTCGTTCATCGCGGTCGCGATCGGCCCTTCGGACGCGGCCCAGTGCGGGCCCATGATCTCGTAGCTGCGGCGGCCCATCGCGTGAACGCCGGCCTCCTCGAGCGCACGGATGTTCCGCGCCGTCGAGTCCTCGCCGAACCACTCGAACATCCATTCGTGGGTCCCGTCGGGGCTGGTGGCGAAACCGTCGAGGGACATGACCATTTTGAGAATCACTTTTCTATCGCTCATGGAGGTAGAGACCTACCCTCTCGCGTGAACTAATCGCGCAAATGTGGATTCTGGGACCGAGAGGCCGCTGCTGGCTGGCGGTCCAGCTTCCGTGGGTCGGGCTGGACATCGAGCCAGACGCCAGCTTCTCCGAGATGCTCTCCATCTCTTGCTGCGCACGCTCCGGGCCTCGCGGAGCGGTGGCCGAACACTGCTCTCGCTTTCAGTGCCGCGGAAGCGTGGGTTGGAGGGTCCAGCTGAACGTCGCGGTTCCGACTGGCTTAGTGAAGTACCCCCGGAGGTCACAGAAGTGGTCCTGCCACGCGTTTGCGCCTGGCGAAACGACTCCATCCACGCCGTACCAGGGGTCGTTCACTGTGTCGATCGGGCCCCGAGGTGTGCCGCAATATGCGTTAACCGTGGCGTGGCCGGATAGCTTCTGACGTGCGGTGACACGGCGCAGTCCGGTGTTCGCTTCCAGACTCACGTCGTTCGTGCATTTCGTTCCCTGCATGCAGACATATGGCCACCCGTCGCTCGGCGAGGTTGCCGTGACGCCAAAAGAAAAGGACAGGACGTACCCACACCCGCTACCAAACGAATCGCCGGGATTGAACGTGACCTGCGCGCCGACGTTGATGGGCGCCGCGTTCGCGGTGTCGGCGCTCTTTGTCGTCTGCCCACTCATGGTGTCGCTGTAGTGATCATCGACGACGAATTTACCGCCGAGTGTCTTTTCGCTGAAACCGCTGAAGTCACGGTGATGGGTTTTCGGCTGCAGCCTTAACGGTGGCACGCTGACTTTTGCTCCGTTGCGGGCGAGCGACACAGTTTCGCTGCCGCCGATGCCATCGGGACCGGTAGCGGACTGATTGAACTTCACGTACTGGAGCACGCCGTGAAAAGACTTCGCCTTCGTGTACCACGAGGGACACGCGGCGCCGGCGGTCGAGGGCGCCGCCATGGTCGCCGCCGTCAGTGTGACCAGTGCGATGGTCAGCCCGATCGCCGAGTGTCCTTGCCTCCGGCAACTACTCGTCATTCGATCGCCCCCGGTTCGGTGCTTCAAAGGAGGACCATATCCGGGAGGCGCGGAGGCTGTCAAACCAGCCGCAGCGTCAACAGCAGCTTGACGATTCATGCCGTCAAGCTACGGTCGACGATGCCGTGAGCGAGCTCTCACTCGACGCCTTCATCAGCGCGGTGCAGACCACTGCGCCGGCCGATGCGCCGCTTGACCGCCTCCAGACGGCCCGCGCGGTCGAACCGCCCGAAATCGCGAACCGGCTGCACAAGAGCCGGCCAGTTGCCACCCTGAAGATCCGCCGGCTCCGAAACGAGCCCCGGGACGGCGGGCCATGACGCGTACCGATCAGAATCTCGAGCTGATCCTATTCGGTTGGGTCGACGCGCTCCGCCGACGCGACCCCGACCGGATCGCCGATCGTCTCGCCGAGGACATCGTCTGGCAGGGCTTGCGCCGCGACCTCGTTTGCCCGAACCGCGACGCTGTGCTTCACAACATCCTCGGCGGTGGCCAGCATCGTGAAGAGCTCACTGGGATCGAGGTCGCCGCCCTCGATGACCAGCACGTGTTGCTCGGGGTGCAGCTGCCCGGCGTCACGGAGTTCTTCGGCGAACCGCTCGACGGCGCGATCTTTGACGTGTTCACCATCGACGACGGGGTCATCACCCGCATCGACGAGTTCACTACGCGCGAGGATGCAATCACCCATGCGCGCAACACGGGATCGGCAGCCGGACCTATCGAGGGGCAGCGCACACCGCACGCTCCGGCCGCACGCCGACCGCAGGTTGGGCGGGTCGTCCGGATCCTGAACGTCAGCGACATTCACGAGAGCTTCGCGTGGTTCGAGAAGCTCGGCTGGCGCAAGGGATTCGAGTGGAAGGCCGACCCTTCAGACGACGCGCCTGGATTCGGATGGTCGAGGCGGCCGGCTGCGAGATCTTCCTGTGCCGCGACGGCCAAGGCAGCCGCGGCCGCGGCACCAACGAGCGGACGTTCGGCCCCGACGGCGACGAGACCGCCGACAAGGGCACCTGGATGTCGATCTGGGTCGACGACGTCGACGCCGTCCACGAGCGCTGCGTCACCGAAGGCCTTGAGGTCACTCATCCACGACCAACGAGCCGTGGGGCGTGCGCGAATGCCACGTTCGACATCCCGACGGACACGTGTTCCGCATCAGCCAGGGTCTCTGACGAGGTCCCAGCAGAGTCCCCGGTGCTGGCGAACGGCGGGACTACGCCTGGCGGCCGTCGAGCAGGATCGTCCAAGCCTCGATGGACGTAATGGTGAGCATGCCGTTCTGGTGCCAGTTGTCCTGCGCGAGGCGCGCTCGTACCTCCTCCTCCGAGGAAGCAGAGATCGCATGCAATATCTCGCGCTCGCCGGCGAGCGGTCCTCCGAAGGCAATGAACCCTTCATCAACCAAGGCGTCCATGAATCGCGCGTGCTCATCCCACCCGGCTTGCTGGCGCAGATCGCGCGACCAATCCCAGGGACCGCCGCGCTCGAGGCGAACCGCGAAGAACACGACGCGCACCTTACGCCGAGTACCTGGTTTGCGCGGAAACCCGGCATCTTGCTCGCGACGGCTTCCGGGTCAACCACCGGACCCGGCCGTTGTCCAGCCGCCAGAACTGGGTCTCCAGCCGTTCGCCGAGCGCCACCACCGTTCCGGCTGGATGCACGCCCAAGAAGCGACGCACGGCCCCGTCGAACGTGGCCACCCGGACCGCATGCAACCACACGCCTCGGGTCGGGTCCGCAAAGTCGTAGTCGAGTCGGTCAACGACCTCAATCGCCACCGGGTCCGCCAGAGCACCGGTGCGTGCCGCGGCGGCGCGGCGGCCGAGGTTCCCCAGAAGGGTCTGCGGGACCCCAGATAGATCGACAGGAATCGAGCCCACGATGCTGATCGTATGCCGCTTCGGACGCGGTCCCGAGCAGCGCGGGAGACGGCGCCCGCGCTGGCGGGGGTGCAAGCCCTGCGCGTACGCGAGCCGCGCTCACGGCGACATCTTCGGGGCTGGTGGTGCATGCTGTCGGGCCTGACCTGCCGAGAGGAGAGCTGAGCATGATGTTGTCCCCGCGCGCCGCGTGCCGCGCATTGCTGATCGCCGCTGCGTGCGGCGCCACCTTCACTGCGTCCGCCGGCGCGGCGACGCGAGTGAAGGCCGCTCCCGGCACGGTTTTGTCCGCGGTTCCCCTCAAGCGGTCGCTGTGGATCCCGGGAACGACCGCACGGGCCTTCAAGCTCACCTACGTCTCGACTGACCAGCTTGGCCGCCGCGCGCTCAGCACCGGAGAGCTCTTCGTGCCCAAGGGCAGGGCGCCGGCCGGCGGCTGGCGGCTTATCTCCTGGGCCCACGGCACCTCCGGCCTGGCCGACGGGTGCGCCCCTTCCAACATCGGGCCGGCGGAGCCGAAGCGCGACTTCACCTACCTGCATAACTGGATGAAGGAGGGCTACGCGGTCGTCGCCAGCGATTACGTCGGGCTGGGAACGCCGCTTCTCCCCGCCTACCTCGGCGGCCGCTCAGAGGCGCACAACATCGTCGACATCGTGAAGGCCGGACGTGCATTTGCTTCCCGGCGGCTGCCGGTGACCGAGCAGCTCTCGAGGCGCTGGGTGGTGATCGGGCAGTCGCAGGGCGGCGGCGCCGCGATCTACACCGCACGCTACGCGACGCAGTTCGGCGGGCGCGGGCTCGACTACCTCGGTGCGGTGGGCACTGGGGTACCGGCCAACGTGGAGACGATCCTGGAGGGCGTGGGGCCGCAGTCCTCTTTCTCCTCAGGGCTGACCGCCTATGGCGCCTACATCTTGGCCAGCCTGCGCTACTGGTACCCGGCGTTGCGCGTCGACTCGATCCTGACGCCGGTAGGCCGCCACTACCTAGGGGTGGCCCAGCACACGTGCATCAACGCGCTCGACACCGCGATGCAGGGCGTGGTCGTGGGCCGCTGGCTGACAGCCACGCTCGGGAGCCTCCCCGGGTGGACGCGGACGATTGACAGCTACATGAAGATGCCGGAGAGGGGCTTCGACAAGCCGTTCTTCATGGCCCACGGGCTCCGTGACCAGGACGTCCCATACGCGCTGACCGCGCCATATGTGGCCAAGCTCAAGGCCAACCACCAACCGGTCACGTTCAAGACCTACGACAGCGACCACTCGGGCACCCTGCTGCTCTCGCAGAAGGACTCGCACCCGTTCGTGCGGCGGCTGTTTGCGGCGGCGACGAGGCACCGATAGGGGTTGGCGGCGGCCGGCACGGGTTGCCGCTTGGTCGCCCGGCAGGATCAGTCCGCGGCGATTGATCGCCGGGCCCGGGCCGCTGGTCAGGACTTGACGATCGTGAAGCTCAGCGATCGGGGTGCCGATCGGTTGGTCCGGGTCGTGGCGGTGATCACGAGGACGTAGTGACCGCGCGGCAGTGTCTTGAGGCGCGATGTGCGTCCCTGGAACGCGACCGTGTTCACGCCGGCGTGACCGTTGAACGCAAGCGTGGCGACGGTGTGGGTTCGTGGGCAGGGCGGTAGGCGCCTGTTGTGTGCGGTCTGTGCGACGCAGCGCCTGCCGCTGCGGCGCCCGCTGGCGGTTTGGGTGAAGGCGAACCGCACGACCGCGGACTGGTTGATCGTGAGTGAGAACGTGGTGCCGACCGGTGCGCCGGACCGCGAGATCCTGGCGAGCTTGGTTCCCAGGCGCCAGCGCGTATGCGACTCGTGGACGTTCGTGATGACCGGCCCACGCGCAACCGTGTAACTGACGGTGGTTGATTTCGTCAGCCCGTCTTTGCTGCTGGCGGTGACCGTGAACCTGTGAACGCCGAGCTTGGCGGTGTCGATCCGGCCGCCGACGGCGACCGGCGCCACGCATGAGGAGACCCCCGGCCCGCTCGGATCGTCCTGGCAGCGATAGCGGGCCGCCACGCGCTGCCCGAGCCCGTAGACGGCTCCGGCGGCCGGAGTACTGATGACAGCTGCCGGAGGCGCGAGCACGATGATCGACGCCGTCGCGGAGTTGCCCAAGCCGCCCTCAGCCGAGTCGACCGGACTCGTGGCGTTGCTCACGTGGCCCGCGACGGTGGCGCTCACGTTGAGCACGAACGTGCAGCTCGCGCCGCCAGCGAGCGTCGCTCCGGTCAAGGCGATGCTCGACGATCCGCTCGCGGCGGTGACTGCGCCACCGCCACACGAGCCTGCCAGCGCGTTGGGAGTCGAGATCAGCAGCCCGCTCGGCAGCCGATCGGTGAACGCGATCGCGCTGAGCGACGTGCTCGGGTTCGGGTTGGTGATCGTGAACGCCAGCGAGACGGTGCCGCCAACCGGGATCGCTCGCTGCGCGAACGTCGTCCCGATGACGGGCGCCCCGACCCCCACAACGAGTGTCGCGGTTGCCGGGGCGCCGCTGCCACCCGCAAGCGAACTGATCGAGCTCGTCGTGGTGACCTTCGTCCCGGCGGTTGTGCCGGTGACGCTCACCGAGACGATGCACGAAGCACCAGCTGCCAGCGACGCGCCAGACAGAGCGATGGACGACGAGCCGACAATGGCGCCGATCGTCCCCCCTGGACATGAACTGCTTGCGGCAGCGGGCGATGCGACCACGACACCTGCGGGCAGTGCGTCGATGAACGAGATGCCCGTGAGCGTCGCACTCGCGTTCGGATTGTTGATGACGAACGACAACGACGTCGATCCGCCAAGCGGGACCGAGGAGGTGCCAAACGACGCCAGCAGCTTCGGCGGCGCGACGATCGTGATCGACGCGGTCGCCGAAGCCCCAGTCTGGTCACTGGAGCTGACCGTACTCGTCGTGTTGACGTCCGTCCCAGCGGCGATCCCGACGACGTTCAGCGAGAACGTGCAAGAGGAACCGCCCGCGATCGCCGCGCCCGACAGGGCGATCGAGCTCGAGCCGTCCATGGCCGTGATCGTGCCGCCACCACACGATCCGCTCAGGCCACTCGGCGTCGCGACTCGCAAGCCCGCGGGCAGCGTGTCGACAAAAGCAATCTGGTTCAACCCCACGGTCGTTTTCGGCACGGATACCGTGAACGACAACGACGTCGTGCCCCCCACCGGAATCGAGGCCATCGCAAACGACTTCGACAGCGACGGCGCCGCCGCGTACGCCGGAGCTGCAAACACCAGAAACACCCCGGCCCCGACAACGCTCCCACGCAACCACAACCCTCGCACGACGAGGAGCGATCGCCGGCACCGGACTCTCCGTGCCCACATCACGATAGATCGTCGCACACCCTGGAAACCATCGTGCGGCGCGACGATCGCCGTGGCCCGAGATCCCCGAGATTCTCTGCTCGCCCTGTGAGGCAGCGTAACGCTGAAGATTGGGCGAATTGCCGATGGCAAGAACGGCTCCTTAGGTCACGCTGGTTCACATGGTGTTCAGAGGTTCGGGTCTCGGCAGCACGGGACTCCCGCGACTCGACGCTCAGTCGGACTTCCTTCGCGCACGCCGGGCTCAGCGCGGCGCCAGCATGGTCAGACGGCTAGGGCGATCCTGCAGTTGTCTGCGTGCGTTGTCGGACTCGGCGCCGCTCCCGGGAGGCCCAGCGCGGCTGGAGGTGGTGCCGCTGCGCGCGATTGTCGGCACGCTCGAGCCGACAGCCACCTTCGATGCAGGCTTCCGACCCGCATCCGACACGGTGCGCTCGCGGTGGGAACGGATCGCGCTGGCACACCGGAAAGGGGACGCGCTCCCACCGGTCGTGCTGCGCCGGCAAGCGGATGGGTACTACGTTGTCGACGGTCGCCACCGGGTGTCGGTCGCGCTAGCGCTGGGCCACCGCGACATTGACGCGTGGGTCCGGGGACCCGCGACGAGCGTGCTGGCGGACGTGCGATAGTCGCCATCTGGAGCGTCGACACCCCTGAGGAGCAGTGTGCCGTCTGCATCTGCGGATATCCTGCGCCGATGGCTGGGCGATCTCCGGGACGCGCAGAGGAAGGCGATTATGCCCGGGTCGGAAGGAGGGGCTTCATCGGCGCGGGTCTGGTTGGCGCCGGCGCTCTCATCGTTCCGGCCGGTTCAGCTTCGGCGCAGTCAGGAGCGGCCGAGGTCAAGCGTGTTCGCGCGCACCAAAGCGTGGCCGGGGCCGGAGGGCCGATCGGGCAGCTTCCGGTGCGGGCAACCTTCCCGAACCTGCCTGCGATTCCGGTGGATCCGGCAGGTGCGTTGGACACGCTAGCGAGGTTGCGGATCCGTGCCGAACAGGTGGTGCAGGCCAAGCAGGGCTTGACCAGGAGATTCACGATCCGCGGCCGGACTGGGACGGGGTACGCGTTCCTGTACGGCGGGTCGGCGAGTGCGACGGCGGCGGCCGCTCGCGATGCGCTCGCGACGCAGCTGCGCGAGCAGCCCGACCGAGGCGCGGCGGCGTTAGCGAGGACCGCTCTTCACGGGCACGACCACGTTGAGGCGACGGCTACGAGCGCCGGAGCGCTGTCTCTGGATTCGCCAAGCCAGTTCTCGATCTCGTGGACGACATTCCCCGACGTCTACGGCGCCGGCCGGCCGTTCCTGTCGAGATGGGCGTCGTCTCTTGGCGACGCTGAGTCCGCGACCAAGCAGTTCTGGCCGATGATCGCCGACCATGGCCTCGGCTTCAACCTGATCATTCCAGAACGGCTCACTGCCGCGAAAGCACGGGAGCTGCGGCGCAGGTTCCGTATTCCGTGGACTCGCGCATTGCGCGACGCATCGGCGGCCGGGAACTTGTACGTGATCGACATGAGCCGCTTCGAAGCATTGGAGCCGCACTCGATCAACGGTGCTGTGCGGTTCACGCCGAGCACGATCACACTGCTGACTCGTAACCCCCGCACCAAGACGCTGACCCCGGTTGCGATCGTCGTCTCCGGCTTCCAGGGCAAGGATCGCAAGGTCTTCACGAGGGCGACGGCCACTGACGGCGCCTGGTTGTACGCATTGCAGGCCGCGAAGGTCTCGATCACCGTGTTCGGTATCTGGCTCGGGCACGTCTATCACTGGCACATCGTCACCGCCGCGATGCAGATGACGATGCTCAATACGCTCCCGAGCACTCATCCGGTCTACCAGCTGCTCGCGCCGCAGTCGAAATTCGTGATCCCGTTCGACAACGTGCTCATGGCGCTCTGGTCAAACATCGCCCCTCCCACGTCGATCGTCAGTGCCAACGAGTTCCTCGGTCTTTCGAACGAATACGCGCAGGGCCGCTCGTACTTCGATGACGATCCGCGCAGGACGCTCAAGGCACTGCGTCTTCGGCAGGCGGATTTCACCCGCAAATCGAGCTGGGATCAGTACCCGGTGGTACGGCGCCTACTGCAGGTCTGGGATCTGGTTGGGGCCTACGTCAAAGCGTTCGTCCGCGGGACGTATCCGTCCGACGCGGCGGTGGCCGGCGATCACGCTCTGCAGGCATGGATCGCTGCGGCGTCTTCGAGCAGCGGTGGCAACGTTCGGGGCCTGCCGGCGATGAACAGCCGCGCCGCGCTGGAACGAGTCCTCACAAGCCTGATCTATCGAATCACGGTGCATGGAGTCGCGCGCTTGACCTCGACTTCGAGTCCCGCGCTCACGTTCGTGGCCAACTTCCCGCACTGCCTGCAACGCGCGGACATCCCGGCCCCGCGCACCCGGCTGAGCACCCGGACGCTGCTCACCTACCTGCCGAACGTCGACACGATCAGCCAAGCGGTCACGTTCTACTTCACCTTCACCTTCTCGACCCCCTACGAACCGTTCATCCCACTGCAGGGTGTCAACACCAGTCTTTTCTTTCCGAACGGTGCTCGCGATAGGCGCAATCAAGCTCTGATCACGCTCCGCAACGGACTCGCGGCGTTCATCGACGATTACCAGCCGGGCAATCCGCAGCGCTTCCAGTGGCCGCTCAACATCGAGACGTAAAGCCGGAAACCGCCCCGATGGCCCCACTGCGTCGTTGTCACCCCGGACCGCGAACAAATCGGATGTGTTATCCGGTGTAGGCGAAGTCAGAGCCGTAGCCGCAGACACCCCGATAGGTGAACGCCAGCACACTGTCCGCGACGAGCAGCTCGTCGGCGACGAGCTCCTCGCCCGCGCGCTCGTGGCCCGGGATCACGCAGGTGACCGTCTCGCCGCCGTGGTAGCGATCACGGATCCGGACGCTGACGTGCTCGCGGATCCGCAGGCGTTGGCGACGCTGAGTGTGGTCGACGTCGATCTCGACGGGTCGCACGGCCAGCCGCTCACTCGCTTTCCACGCCCAAGGAAAGTGGCGCCGGGAGTCGCCGCCCAGATGGCCGCTGAAGATCGCCTCGAGCGCAGCGCGTTGTTGATCGGAGCCGCGGCGATCCAGGTAGAGCACCCAGCTCCACGGCGATCCCGGCTCATCATCGCTATATCGCGATGCGACGGCCACGGATTGACCGGAGAGATCGACGCCGTCGCTCGTGCCGTCGCGGATCAGCCACGAGAGAACACCGAGGCACACGCCGTGCGTGGAGCGCCCGCCGGGCACGCCGTCGACGCGTCGGCAGGGACAGATCGCGTTGCAGTTGCACGACTCGAAGTAGCTGCCGCTGATTCGCCACACGACGGCGTGCCTACATGCCCATCCGCCCCATCATCGACGGCGCGCCGTGGGAAGGCACCGTCAACGCTGGGACTCCGTCTGGGGCGATCAGGAGCCCGAGCCCGAGCACGAGCAGGATCAGCGCCGTGCCGTAGGTCGCCATTCGGCGCCACGGGAGGATCTTCTCCGCTGCGATCAATCCGGCCACAAACGCCATCCAGGCCACGCTCATGATCCCGAGCGCAAACAGCGACGCCATCAACGCCCAACAGCATCCCACGCACCAGGCGCCGTTCTGCACGCCCATCCGCAGCGCGCCCGACGGGCCGTCACGCCATGCGCCGAGCAGGAACCCGAGCGGGCTGCGGCACTTGCCGAGGCACACCTCCTTGAGCGGGGTGAGCTCGTACACGGCGGCCAGAATCAACGTTCCGCCGGCCAGCCAGCGTCCCGCGCGATCCCACGCCAGCACGTCACCGGCAATCTGGTTGCCGGCTGCGGCGAGTGCGAACGCGGCCAGCCCGGCGCCGGCCCAGATGACGAGGTAGCCGGCGACGAAGAACAGTGGTGCCAGCGGCGCCTTGGCCCGGCTCATGCGCGCGTACAGAGCCACCGTCGGCGAGACCGACGGCAGCATCATCGCGGCCATCATCACCACCCACACGCCGATGAACCAGCCGAAGCTCCCGAGGTCGCTCCACGGACCAGCATCCATGCCGCGCATCTGGTCGGCCGTCCACAACCAGCCCGCCACGGCCGCGACGAACAACAGCAGGGTCAACCCGAGCTGCGCGCGGAGGGCCGAGAACGCCGGCGCCAGACCGCCGGGGGCACGCGGCGCGGAAGCGCTCATCGCCTCACGCCGCCCAGGAGAACTCCGACGTCGAGAGCCCCGACTTGCCCTCGTACTGGATACCGAAAGCGTTGATCCGCGAACGCTTCGCCTCGGCCATCGTCAGATCGGAAGCAACCGGATGGAACATCCCTGCGAACCGCACCGGCTCGCCGTTCTCAACTCCGAACGGCACGATGTCATCGACCTCGAAATCGATCGCGTCGCCGATGCGCACCGAATGGCGCACCCCGTCGTCATCGACCTCGATCGGGACGCGTTCCACGCCAAGCATCTCACCCACCAGCGGCGCGAGGGCGGCCATCGGCCCACCGAGCTGCCCACTGAACACCTGAACGAGCTTGTCACTCTGCTCGTCCGTGGCCTGGTCATCGACGAACAAGCCGAGCCGCCAGTTCCCCTCGGTCATGACCTTCGGCGTGTCGATGATCGTGGCCACCTTCCGTCCACCAATGTCCGTTCCGTCGACCTGCCCCTCGCGAATCTGGAACACGAGCGTCGCGCGACAGAAGTCGTACGTTGCCCCATGGTCGAACGACAAGTTGCACGGACACATCAGCTCGCACGAGCACGTCTCGACGTAGCTGCCCTTGAGGTTCCACGACATTGAGCACCACCTCCACCGAAAAGAAGCGATTGTCTTGCCCACGGCTCGCCCAGTCAACCCCGACAAGCGTGGCGATGTGGAGTTGCTCGTACCTCAGCCCGCGGTGCTGTCGCCAGCGGGGATCCGTCCAGCACCGCCGCAGCGCGGGCAGGGCAAGCGCTGGACGGGGAGGCCCCGCGGCCCGGCCGCGGGGTTGCGGCTTCCCAACGCGCTGCGAACGACTCGTCCTTGGCCTTGACACTCGGGACACCGCCGCTCCCCGGCACTCCACGGCGGAGCCGTGTGCCCGGCGAATACGCGTCGAATCCAGTCGATCATCGTCCGATTCTACGCGCGCCCAGCGCGGCGAAACCGAGATTGGGGCGCGGCCGACACCGGTCTGCGCGAGACTAATCGAGCTCCGCTCCGCGCTCCTCTCAGTACCACTCACGAGGAGATGTTCCCCCGGTATTCGGGCGACAGGAGGCCGGGACCCGCGGAGGGCGAGACGGCGCGGCTTCCGCTGGCCGAGACCCCGTGTGCGTCATGCACGTCGTTTCTGGACTCGCTCGACGGCGCCGCTCCTCATCTCAGCCGGCGGTTGAACCTGGCCGTCGTCGCGAAGTCAGATCCAGACCGGATCGGCAACTTCGCGCGCGAGCGTGGCTGGCGCCACTTGCGGCTGCTGTCCTCGCGCCTCGACTCGATCTGGCCGATCTGGAACGTCCTGGATATGACGCCGGACGGCCCCGGCAGCGAGCCGAACTTCCCAGCGCTGCTACGACTGAGCCGCGTGGACGCAGAGCGGTGGGTCGCTGGCGCACAGTCCGTTTCCGCGGTAGCCTCCGAGCGCAAGTGGGCGCAGGTCGAAAGGGGCGTGCAAATCGACGTGAGGGCGACGTTGTCGTGGGGTCGCCACGGTTGGGTCCGACCGAGGCGTCGTCGTGTGCGGTCGGCGGTGCTGTGTGCCGCAGCAGCGATGGCAACGCAGGCGGCACCCGCCCTCCTTCCCTCCACAGCCGCTGCGCGCGCCCGCGCACGGGGCCTCGTGCTGCACGCCACCTCAGGGCGCGCCGCCTACGCCTTCGGCGAGCAGGTCCGGCTCAACATCTCGCTGACCAATCACACCGGTAAGCAGATCTGGCTCGATGACCTCGCCGACGGAACAGTCCAAATCGAGCGCCTGACGCGCACGGCGCCCGGCCGCCACGCCCGCGCCGTGAGGATCCATCCGCAGATGAGCACGATCGACTACGACGAGGGTCTTGGCAGCCTGCTCGCGCGTGAGCTCCGCCCCGTTGCGCCCGGCTCGACCATCCACGAGAGCGAAGTCTCAGGCCTGGTTTTCGCCGGGCAGGCCCTCGACGGAGTGCTTGATGCGGGCAGCCTGCCACGCGTTGCCCTGTACCCATTGACCAGCGCGGGGCGCTATCGGTTGACACTCCGGTATCGCTTCCCAGCGAGCGCCGGAGCGCCCGCCGCGGCGTTCAGGGGCGCTAGCCACACCAGTACTGTGAGCTTCCGGGTCACGCAGGCGCGGGCGGCGAGCTCGGACGTGCGCGATCTAGCGGCGGCTCTCCGCGCCGCGGGGCCTGGGCGACTACGCCACACGATCCTGACCCCGAAATCGCTGCAGGACACGGCGATCGGACGTACGTTCTCGGACGACTTGACCAACTGCCTGAACCAGTTCCGGGCGCCAGGGGGCGACCCCGACACCATCCTCCCGACGCTCGAGAATCCGCGCTTTCCAATCGTGATCGAGCCGACGCTCAGCCCGGCGAGTTCGACGAGCCCCTATCCGCAAGGGTCCCGGCAGGCTCCCAACGGGATCCCGAGGATCTACGGTGGGTCCGGGGTGCCGGTCGGATCGCTGATCAGGTGGAACCCGTTCTACGTCAGCTCGTACATCGGTAGCACAGTCCTACGCGACCCGTGCGCCTCGCTGTACCACGAGCTGTATCACGCCTACCAGAACGCCACCCCGAGCACGAATAACAACTACTTCCCCGGGACCGTGATCCCCACCCGAGAGGTTCTTGCGGTCCGGGCCGAGAACGACTGGCGCAGCCGGCACGGGCTCCCGCTGCGAACCAGCTATGCGACCGGCTGGCTCTACGGTCTTCGTGCGATTCCGCTGCCCCTCACGACCCCGCCCCCGGCGCCCGAGAATCCCTGCAACGGCAGGACGAACGGGAACGGCCAACCCTGCTTCCTGAAGATCGAGGTCAACGGTGACGAAGGGACCGAGCCGCCCCACACCTGGGGCATCGGGATCGTCACGGTCACTCCCGGCACCGGCCAGCCGACGTTTGCGGAGAGCACCGTCGGCGGAGGGTTCGAGGCCGGGTCGTGGGCGAGTCAGTTCAACTCCGTCCCGGGCTGTCTGAACGGCAACCTGGCGGTCGACGTCTGCTACCAGTTTGAGTGGGACGCGCCGACGAGCATCACCCTAACGGCCATCCCCGTGCCCCAGGGCGGCTACGGCCGCGGCTCACCGACCTGGGAGTCCAAGTTCACCGGGTGGGGAGGCGATTGCTCGGGCTCCTCGACGACATGCACCCTGCGCATCGGCGGCCAGCAAAGCACGACCGGCGGCTACAGCCTCTCGGTCACGGCGTTCTTCGATGCGACATCCACCGGCGTCGCCTGACCCGGGAGCAACCGAGCGCGCACGCAGTCTCACTGTCGCCTCGACAGATCGCAGCCTGCGACTACCGCTAAGCCTCCGCGGCCTTTCGGCTCAGCGGAGGATCTCGACGAGCAACACCCACGTGTTCATCAGCCCGGCGAGGACGGCTACAAGCGTGGCGGGCGTGGTCCAGTAGAGCCCCCCACCCGCCTGGAGGATCAGGGTGATCCCGGCCACGACGAGGAACAGCGAGACGAGCACGCTCGGCAGGAATCTCGTGAGTATCCACCCCCAGCGCGGCTCCTCGTCCGCGCGCGGCGACGCCCGGTTGATGCGCAGCAGGAGCGCACCGACAATCGCGCCGGTCACGATCAGCTCCGTCCCAAGTGCGGCTCGGGGCTGATGAGGAGTCAGCACGCACGTGCACAGCACGACCGGCGTGACGAACAGGATCAGCGTTTGGAGGGCGCGGTCGGGAAGTCTCGGGTGGGCCATGATCCGCTCGATATTGATCGAGACGGAGGCGAAGAGCAGCCCGCTCAGCGCGGCCGTGGCCCCGAGGACCGCGACGCAGTAGTCATTCCACTCGCTGGCGGCGTACGCGCTCATCTCTCAACCGTCGGGGGGAACCTACCCATGTCGAGGAGCATCGCGAGGATGTCGGGTCCTTGCCAATGCTCGATGATGCGGCCGTCGCGAAATCGCACATGGTGGATACCGCGAATGCGGATCGTCTTGCCCGTCGGGCTGACACCTAGGAAGGGCCCGAGGTGCGTGCCGGAGCCGTCGAGCCGGAACGAGACCATGTCACCTTCTTCGACGAGGGCGACCAGCTCGACGTGCGCGTCCGGGAATCCCTGGCGCACATTGCGCAGCATGATCTCGATGAATCCATCCGCGCCTCGCACGTCGCCCAGCGCACCGTGCGAGACGAGGCCCTCGTCGACGATGGTCCGCACGCCGGCCTCGTCATCCGCATCGATCGCGGTGAACAGCGTCTCCACGATGGTCTTGTTCGACACCACGTCCAGCGCCCCGGTCCACGTTGTTGCGGCACCGTTGCCGCCGACTCGGGGCTACCCTACTATGCCGCGAACCGCCATGGACGTGCTCGAATCGCTACGGACGGGGAGAGGCTGGATCAACTACAACCCTGGGCCACCGTTCGACTTTCTCGCGGGCGCCCATCCCGCCACCGAGGACCAGCTTGAAGTCGAGCTCGGGCGCCTGCGTGCCGCAGGGTTCCGCGGGCTGGTGACCAACACGATGGCGTTCGGGCTCGAACGAGCCCCGCAGATCGCCAAGGAATGCGGATTCGAACACGTCGTGGCCAAGCTGTGGTGGCAGAACGACGAGCTCCTGGCCGCGGAGAAGGCGAACCTGGACGCAGCGCTCGATGCCGTCGACGCCGTCTGCGTCGGCAACGAGATCATCCAGAAGGGGATCGCCGATCACGACCGACTCGTCCGCGAGGTCGACGACGCACGCGAACGGTTCGGCCTTCCGGTCACCACCGGGTTCCAGCCTCCCGACTGGCAGTACTTCCCGGACCTCGCGACGGCAATCGGCGATTTCTCGTTCCTGAACGTCCATCCCTGGTGGGTGCTCCATCGCAACGATCCGCTGACCGCCGCCAACTGGGTTGCCGAGGCTTATCAGATCGTCGCCGGAGCGCCCGGCGTCCCCGCCGACCGGGTTGTCGTCGTGCAGGAAACGTCGTTCCCGAGCGGCGCGGTCCCTCCCGAGGCAGCCGCGGGTGCCACGCCCGCGAATCAGAAACGCTTCTACGAGGCGCTGCTCGCCACCGGCGTGCCGTTTGTCTGGTTCCTCGCGGTCGATTCGCCGATGCACCGCACCGTCTCCCCGCCCGGCGGGTTCGGGGGGCTGTGGGACGAGCACTGGCATCCGAAGCCCGTCGTCGAGCTCCTCGCGTCGGCGTTATAGGCGCCTGAGCTCACGGGCGGGGATCCGCTGCGGGCGACACCGCGCCCACCTCGTGCGCCCGCGCCATGTCAGCGCGCGCACTCAGCCTTCCAGCTGGGTTCTCGTCGAGCCCTGATCCTCCGGCTCTGAGCTCGGTAGCCTCGCCCGGAGATCGGCAACCTCTTGGGCTAGCTCCGCTCGCGCCTCTTGCTCATCCTCCAGCACGAGGCGTAGATCATCGCCGCCGGATGTGACGGTGAACGCGCGACGCCCCACGACAAGCGTGCCGACCAGCGCGACTCCGGCGACCACCACCACAACCGGGACAGACGAGCTGCCCCCCGCCGTTGTGCTGATGATGTCGCCGCCGAATATGCCAACGAACAAGACCGCGAGCCACATCGTGATGATCGCGAGACCAGCCCACAACGGTCGAGAATCAAGCCACGACGTCAAAGATCCGCCGCTGCGAGTCGAGTGAAGCGCCGGAAGCGAATGGGTGGACATTCGTCACCTCCTAGCTGACCAGACAGTGGTCCGACTTCAGTCTGCGCCGCGTCGGGACGTGCCGCATCCGCAGAAGTACGCAGCTTGACCGGGAACGACTGCTGATTCCTTGCGAGCTGCCGCGGACGCACCCCCGGACGCACACGGGCGAGCGGAGCGCAGGCTCGCGAGCAGCCGACTTCGCGGAGCATCCGATTGTCCCGGTGTCCCCCGATCAATGACAGGATCGGGACCATGATCGACTCGATTCCCGTCAGCCGCTACCCGGTGCCCGAGCTCGCCGAGATGCCCGAAGACGTCCGCGCTCGGATTCTCGCCGTGCAGGAGAAGTCAGGCTTCATCCCCAACGTCTTCCTCGTGCTGGCGAACCGGCCGGACGAGTTCCGCGCGTTCTTCGCCTATCACGACGCGCTCATGGACAAGCCGGGAACCCTCTCCAAAGCAGAGCGCGAGATGATCGTGGTGGCCACCTCCAGCCTCAACCAGTGTCAGTACTGCGTGGTCGCGCACGGGGCCATCCTTCGCATCCGCGCGAAGGACCCGCTGATCGCCGACCAGGTGGCGGTCAACTACCGCAAGGCCGACGTCACCGAACGGCAGAAGGCCATGCTCGACTTCGCCGTCCGAGTCTCGACCAGAGCGCACGAGGTGTCCGAAGGCGACTTCGCGACGTTGAAATCCCACGGGTTCAGCGAGGATGACGCCTGGGACATCGCCGCCATCTCGGCCTTCTTCGGAATGTCCAACCGCATCGCCAACGTCACCAACATGCGACCGAACGACGAGTTCTACGCGATGGGACGCGAGTCCGCGACGGGACGCGACTCCGCGACGGGACGCGAGTCCCAGATCGGCGACCGCTCCTCCGCGCCCTGACTTCGCCCGCCGACCGCAACGCCGAGCCAACCGTGCCGTGCTTCGCCGCGCCGACCCGTCTCCCCCTCCAGGCGTGGCCTTTTCCCCGTGCGGTTCACGGCGCCGCCGCGCGCACCCCGGCCTCGGTGTTGGCGACGGCGATTCCGCGGTTGTCGTGAGCGATGACGACGCGGCCAGGCAGCGTCTCCAGACGCTCGACGAGTCCCGGCGCGAAACCGGTGGAGCCGATCAGCAGCTGATAGCCGTTCGTCGTCGTGCGCCAGCCGGGCAGGTGCCCGGACTGGAAGACCGCCCACCGCATCAACGTCGGCTCCGAGTACAGCTCGCTCCGAGCGTCGTAGGCGATGCGGCCGGCGAGCTGGGGGTCATGCCATTCCAGGGCCGCCGCATCGAGGTTGTCGGCGAGGATCACCCAGTGCGGATGTTTCCCGGCCACGGCCGCGGCGGCGGCCGTTGCCCGGATCGCTGTCTCCGATTCATAGCTGGGCGTGCGACGCACGGCGAGAACGCCGATGACGATGAAGCCGACCACGAGCGCGAGGAACGTCGCACCCGCGAGCGGCAGCGTTCGGCCGGCTCCGACGGGTAGGCGGTGCTTGACGAGCTCGGCGACGAGCAGTGCGGTGACCATCGTGTGCCATGCGAGGTTGCCGAGGCGACCACTCGCGGCAAGGGCAGTCAGCAGACACGCACCGAGGAGCAGCCATGGCGCCGGACGGTGGGTCAGGAGCGCCCTCGCGCCGACAACGACAATGAGCACGACAGCGCCGTAAACGATGAAGAAGGGCCCGCCCGGGAACGCAGGCGAACGTCCCTCCGCGCCGGCGACACGCTGCGCGTCATTGCCGACGAATTGCAGGTAGTAGTGGATGACATGCGGCCCGTACGGCGTGACGAGTGGAGTCAGGGCGGTCACGCACGCGAGCGCCATGGTCGCGCGGGCGCCGGGCACACCGTCGCGAGTCAGTGTCACGGTTCGCCACAGCAGGTAGGCCACCGCGAGCGCGGTTCCGAGCAGCACGGATCCGTGGATATTCGCCCATACGACGAGCAACGGCACAAGCAACAGGAGGCGCTTGCCCGGCCGCTGGCGCTCGCTGTCGGTGAGGCAGATCACGAGCAGGAGCGCGAACAACGGCGGCACGAGATCCTGCGCCCGCACGAACGCCCAGTGGCGGAGCCCAAGCAGCGCGCCGGCCGTAAAGAGCACAGTCCAGCCGACGGACAGCCCACGATGGCGGAGCAAGCTGGCGAAGATCATGAACCCGGCGGCGATCGACACCGCGGAGAAGATTGCCACCAGGGCGACGCCACCGACGCTCCAGACTGCGTAGTAGATCACTTCGGAGAGCCACTCCAAGTCGACCCAGCGGCCGCCGTGATCGACGGCCGACAGTGGATTGGTGTGCGGGATTCCGTGATGGACGATCCAGCGCCCGTCGTAGAGAGCCTTATAACCGTCGGCCTGAAGCACCCGTACCTCGCCGTATGCGAGCAGGAGCGCGAGCGCTCCCGCAAGCGCCAACGCGGCGATCGTCGACCACGAGCGGTCGACGGTGGCCGCGTCTGCCCGCTGCCGGTTGACCAGGGCCGCCCAGTCGCGCCGGACGGCGCCTCGAACCCTCGTTGTTGCATGGTGCTCGATCGCGAGCAAGCTACAGAGGCACCGGCCACGCTGCACAGCCCCCTACACAGGGGTTGACGTGCTTTTCGCTGACGGGAGCCCCAGGCCCCGGATGGCGCATCATGCGGATCGGGTGACCGCCTCCAACGCATCAGCGCACGCGCGAGCACCTCAGGCTGCCGGTCTTGAGCTGATGCTGCCCTCAGCCGGGGTGGCGAGGGCTCGAGGGTCCTGCTCCCGAGCCGTGGCAGTGCTTCCATTTGCGGCCGCTGCCGCAGGTGCACGGGTCGTTGCGGCCGCGGCGGGCGTCTTCGGTTGCGTAGACGCCGATCAGCTCTGACGGCGCGCGGCCGGCGGCGAGCAGGTCGGCCATCGCCCGCATCGGCCGCTCGACGTGATGAAAGAACGCCTTGTAGCTGGGGCACAGGTAGTGCTGGCCGCTCTCGCCGTACGGCGACGTCGCGAAGCGGTCCTTCGGGCAGCCGCCGTTGCACGCAAAGCGCACATCGCAGTCCAGGCAGTACTGGGTGAGCGTGTCGCGCTTGTCCTGACCGAAGCGCGTCTGCCTGGGAGAGGCGATCAATTGCTGCAGCGGGGTCTCGGTGATGTTCCCGAGCAGGTAGTCGGGCTCGACGAAGTGATCGCAGCAGTACAGATCGCCGTTGTGCTCAAGCGCGAGCTGCAGCCCGCAGGTCTCGGCGTGCACACACATCCCGGCGGGCTCACCGACCCAGTTCGCCAAGGCGGTATCGAACATCTGCACATACACCTGGCCGATGTCCCGCCGCACCCATTCCTCGAACACATCGATCATGAACCGGCCGTACTGCTCGGCGCCGATCGAGCGATGCGTGACGAGCTCCCCCGCCTGCGTGTACAGCGGCCGACCCTCGACGTGCCCACCCCACCCGGCGTCCGCGACCTCGAGCGTCTCCGGCGTCGCGCGCTCGATGATCGGGATGAACTGGATGTACTCGGCACCCAACTCGTCGCGGAGGAAGCAGTACACGCGGCGACCCTGGTCGCCGTTCGCGGCGTGGAGCGTGGTCAGGACGTTCCACTCCACACCGTGGGCCTTGAGGTGCTCGAGCCCTCGGACCACGCGGTCAAATGTCGGCTGGCCGCCTTTGCTGACCCGATAGGTGTCATGGATCTCCCGCGGCCCATCGATCGAGATGCCGACCAGGAACTCGTTCTCTTTCAGGAACGCGCCCCACTCGTCATCCAGCAGCGTCCCGTTGGTCTGCAATGTGTTCAGGATCCGTTGCCCCGGCCGCGCGTACTCCCGTTGCAGCTCGATCGAGCGGCGGAAGAACTCGAGGCCCATGATCGTCGGCTCACCACCCTGCCACGCGACGATCACTTCGGGCGCCCGCTCATGCCCCGCGAGCAGCTGCCGGATGTACGTCTCCTGCAACTCCGCCGCCATCCGGAAGCGGCTGCCGGGATACAGCATCTCCTTGGAGAGGAAGAAGCAGTACTCACAATCGAGATTGCAGATCGCACCCGTCGGCTTGGCCATCACATGAAACGCGAGCGGCGCGCCCGGCACGGTCAGAACCGGACCGGCCGCTTCGACGTCGGTGCTCATCGACATGACTCTACGCTCCCCTCGGCTCAGAAAATTGTCGCGAAGTCGTTCTTCATGCTCACGACGGTCCATCCCCGGTCGGTGGCCTCGGCGAGGGCATGTTCGGCGCCGGTGTCGTAGGCGAACTCGCGTTCAGGATCGTCATGATGGATCAGCAGAGCGAAGCGCGCGGTCTCGAGCATCGCGGCGTCGCCGTCGGCGTTCCCGCCTGCGAGCAGCGGTTTGCGGCCCGTCCGCGTCCAGATGTGAACCGGCTTTCCCGGGCCGTCGTCGATCGGCTGCTCAACGCCTCGCGTGCGGTAGACATCGCCGTCGCGGTATTCGAGCGTCGTCGCTGAACCGATCACGCGGTCACGCGTCAGGCCGTACATCTGCTCGGACACCGGGCGAACAAAGTCGCGGCCGCCCGCCGAGCAGATGTACACCGTGAACTCATGGGCGTGCAGCAGCGAGATGAGCTCGCGCATCGGCCGATAGCCGACCTGCGTGTACGGCACGCCGAGCGTCGGATGCTTCGCCGTCGCGAAGAACTGGCACACCGCTTCCTCGAACGCGCTCGTCGTGATCGCGTCGTAGGCCTCGGTCACGCCCTTGATCAGCTCCGGGAGGCGTTCCTGCAGGCTCGCCAGCCACGCCTGATCACCCTCGACGACCGCTTTCCACGGCTGTTCCTGACCCTTGGCGGGATCCTCGTCAACCATCTGCTTCCAGCGCCGGAACAGGAAATCGGCCTGGATGTACAGCGGCTTCTCACACCACAACGTGCCGTCATTGTCGAAACTGGCGATTCGATCGGTGGCCGGGACGAAGGACTCGCCGGGCGCGGTGACCGAGCGCAGGAACTCGAGGATCGCCGTCTTCGACGCGCCCTCCCGCCAGCTTGAGAGTGGCATGTCGCTACGCATCGGTCGCGCGCACGCGTTCGCGGGTGTCTCGGATCAGGAGCCTCCGGGTGCGCTCGTCTGATCGATCCCCGGCGGCGCGACCTTGCCTTCGTCGATCTCCCGTGCGAGCCGGGTTTTCTCCGCCCGGTCGCCCGGGGTGAGCACACCCGAGCCGGCCGCATGCGAGATCGGATCGCCGCCACGGCCACGGAGGATCACCGCGCACCCGACCGCGAGCGCGGCGCCGATCAACGGACCGGCGACATACACCCAGTACGCCGTCCAGTCGCCGCTGACCAACGCGGGGCCGAACGAACGCGCCGGGTTCATCGACGTGCCGCTCACCGGCGCCGCCCACAGGCCCGCTAGGGCGATGTAGCCGCCGACCCCGAGTGCCCCGATCGCACCGACATTCTGCGCCGCCGAGGCCGTACCGAGGATGACGCTGAGCAGGACGCCGGTGAGCGCGATCTCCATCAGGAACGCCTGCCAGTTCCGGTAGCCGGGTCCGGGAAGCGTCGCGCCGAGATGCTCGACGTTGCCAAACACCGCCAGCAGGAAGAGGCACGCCAGCGTCGCGCCGAGCAACTGGACGATGATGTAGCCGGGGACCCGTCGCCACCGGAAGTCACCACGCACCGCGAACGCAAGCGACACGACCGGGTTGAGATGCGCGCCCGAGACCGCACCCATGAACAGGATGATCGCGAGCACCATCAAGCCGGGGGCGACGACCGCGGCCGGGAGGCTGATCTCGCCCTTGGCGTGGAGCAGCCCACCGCCCGCGGCGACGAGCACGAGCATGAACGTCCCGAGCAACTCCGAGAACAGCCGGCGATACTCAAGCTTGGGATCGTCGAACTCGTTGCGGGAACCGAACTCGAGCGTCAGCAGACGCTGCGCGCGCGGAAGGTCATGAATCGCAGGGTCGGGGTGTTGTTGGATCGGCATGACGGGTGGGCTGAGCGCAAGCGATCCTCGCCGACCCACCCGCGCCGGGCATCGTCCCGATCGGGTGATGAGCCTCGTGCGGAACTCAGCTCCAGCCCGGCGTCAGCCTGACTTGGCGTAGTTGCTCGCGCCGTACCAGTCGACGACGACGACGGGCTCGTCGCCGACGACCCAGGCGTCGTGCCCGCTCGGGAGCGAGCTGACATCGCCGGGCCCGGCGAGGATCTCGGTGCCGTCGTCCATCCGGATCGCGAGCTGACCGCTGACGTGGTACTGGAAGTGCGGTGCTTCGCAGCTGTGTGTTCCGGCGATCGGCTTGACGTCGTTCGACCAGCGCCACCCGGGGTTGAACGTCATCCTCCCGACCTCGGCATCCCCAATGGCCAGGATCTCGGCCTTGCCGTTGGGAAACTCGCGCGTCTGATCGGGTGCGGCGAAGCTCTTGTGTTCGGTGAGGTGCCTCATCTTGACTCCTTGGTCGGCGAGATGGTTGCGAGCTACTTCTCGTCCCACACTTGGACGACGGTCTGCTCGGAGATGTGACCGCCGTCGAGCGCGATCAGGGTCGCGCACAGGACGTTGGTGCCGTCCGGATAGCGGCAGGCCTGGGTGTAGGCGGCGCCGGTGTCGTCCTCGACCGTGTGCTTGACCGAGTGGGTCATGTCGCGGCCGTACATCTCCTCGAGCCAGCCCTTGATCTCGTCGCGCGTGCGCAGGACCCGCGGCGCGCCGGGCTGGGTGATCTTGTCCGCGATCGTGACGATCGCCTGCGGGCCGTACATCGACAGCTGCGTCGCTGCGTCGCGCTCTTCGGCGGCGCGGGTGAAGCGGTCGAGTCCGAAGGTGGTGATGGTGCTCATGGCGCTCTCCTCAGTGGTTGTTGGTGTGCCATGTTCGGGAGCCTCGCGCCGCCGCGTCTCGGAGCCGTCAAACGAGCGTCAAGGAGGGCGGCGGTAGGCTTTGACGACCGTGCTGCACGCACGCCTGTTTGGGGCGCTCGAAGTCGAGCTCAATGGGACCGCGATCGACTCGCAGGTGACCCAGCGCCGGTGGGCACTGTTCGCCTACCTGGCGCTGACGCCCCGCGCGGTCTCGCGCGCGGAGCTCGCGAGCACGTTCTGGCCAGACGTGCGCGATCAAAGCGCGCGAGCCAGCCTGCGAAGCGCATTGTGGGCGCTGCGCCGCGAGCTTGGGGACGCGCTGATCGTCGAGGGCGAGCGGGTGGGCCTCGTCGACGATGGCTTGTGGATCGACGCCCGCGAGTTCGAGCGCGTCGCCGCGGAGGATCCGGCGGGGGCGCTCGCGCTATGCCGCGGCGAGCTGCTCGAGGGGCTCGAGGACGAGTGGGCGCTCTCTGCCCGCGAGCGCCAGCGCGAGCGCGAGATCGAGCTGTTGGAGCGGCAGGCCAGCGCGCGCGTAGCGGCGGGCGAGCTACGTGAGGCGATCGACCTTACCCGCCGACAGGTGACGCGCGACCCGTTCGACGAGCAGGCTCACCGGCGGCTGATCGTCCGCCTCGACGCGGCGGGCGATCGCGCCGCCGCCCTACGCGCCTACCGGATGCTCGCCGAACGCTTGCGGCGTGAGTTGGGAGTCGCGCCGTCGGCGGCGACCCGCGAGCTGGCCGAGGGGCTGCGAGCCGAGCCGGCCTCGGCTCCCGCTTCGCGCACGACCCAGCTGCGATCGGAGCCGGGGCTGCTGCCGCTCGTCGGCCGTGAGCGTGAGCTGGCCGCGCTCGTGCAGGCATGGCAGGCGGCGGAGCGCGGGAGCGGAGCGGTGGCCGTCGTCCGTGGCGAGGCGGGCATTGGCAAGACGCGGCTCGCAACTGAGCTGCGGCTGCGGGCCAGAGGCTCGGGGGCACTGACGGCGGCATGCGCGGCGCTCGACCTCGGCGGAACGGCACCGCTCAGCCTCTGGGCGGAGCTGATCCGGGAGCTCCTGCCTTCCGTCCCGGCGCCGCCGGCAGAGGCAGCCTGGCCCGACGACCTTGCGACGTTGGTCGCCGAGCTGCCGGAACATTTCGCCCGTTCCAGCAGCGCGCGGATCGTGGTCGCTCCGGACCTCCAGCGCACGCGGCTGTTCGAGGCGGTGGTCGCGCTGCTCGGCTGGGCGACGCGCGAGGCGCCGCTGCTGCTGGTGCTCGAGGATGCTCACGACGCGGACGCTCCCAGCCTCGAACTGGCCGCCTACGCGGCTCGTCGGGTAGCCGGCCTGCGGTTACTGATCGTGCTCACCCGTCGCGAGCTGCCGCACAGCGGCGACGTCGATCGGCTCGAGCACGCCGTGCGATCCCGCGGCCTGCTGGCCTGCGAGCTCGAGCTTGGTGCGCTCCCCTCCGAGACGGTCGCAATGCTTGCCCGCAACGCGACTCCTCTCAGCAAGGCCGACGTGACGCGCGTGGTGGAGCACGCGGACGGAAACGCCCTGCTTGCCGTCGAGACCGCGCGGGCCCTCGGGCGCGGTCACGAGCTGCTCGCGCCAAGCCTTCGCGGGTCGGTGCGGTCAACGCTCGCGCCGTTGTCCGGCGATGTCCGCAAACTGGTCGAGATCGCTGCCGTCGCCGCGCGGGCGCTGGAGCCGCTCGAGGTCGACCAGCTGTCGCTCGATGAAGCCGCCACCGAGGCGCTGCAGACGGGTCTGCTGCTCGCGTCCGAGGGCCGCATCGGGTTCCGCCACGCGCTGTTGCGGGACGCGGTCTACAGCGAGACCGCCGATCCCCGTCGGCGCGGCCTGCACCAGCGCTGGGCGCAGGCCTTGCTGGCCTCAGAACAGGAGGGGGCCGTCAGGCGGCCGGACGAGGTCGCGCGCCACCTCCGGCTCGCCGGCGCCGACCGGGCTGCTGTGCCGCAGCTCGTCCGCGCCGCCGCCGATGCGCGTGCCGTGGCGGCGCTCGAGCAAGCGGTCGCTTACCTCGATGAGGCCCTCGCGATCGCGCCCGACCGGGCCGAGCAGTGGCTCGAGCTCGGCGAGCTCGAAGCCTGGCGCGGTTGCCGAGATCGCGCCGAGGCGGCGTTCGGACGGGCCACGAACCTGCTGGCGCAGACCGAGCCATTGGAGCGCGCGCGAGCGTGGCTGCGCCGCGCACGCGCGTACCACGGCCCGATCTGCGTTCCCCGCGCCGTCCTCGAGAGCGCGAGGACCGCGATCGAGCTGATCGAGCTCAGCGACCAGCCGGCCCAGGCGGAGCGCAGCGAGGCGCTGGCCGCCTGCGCGTGGGCCGAGGCGGTTGCCGGCAGCGTCGAGGAAGCGGAGCGACTGCTGGCCGAGCTCAGCTCCGGCGCGACGGCAAGCAACCCGCTGCGCACCTACGACGCCGGGCACGCGCGCGCGCTCGCGCTCATGCGCCGCGGGCGGTTCATCGAGTCCTACGGGCCATCGATCGCCGCCGGGGAGGCAATCGCCGGCGCCGGCCGGCCCGACCTCGCTTACGGCTGTTGGGCGAACGCCGCCAGCGCCGCTGTCGCGGTCGGCGATCACGAGCGCGCATTGGAGTTCCTCGACCGCGGCATGGGAGCGATCGCCGGGCATGGACTGCAGAGCCTCGAGATCCATCTGCTGGCCGAGAGAGCGTTCGTGCTGCGCAGTGCAGGCCGGCTCTCCCAGGCGCGCGCCGCGGCCGCCGCGGAGCAGGCGCGCGCCGAGCAGCTCGCCCAGCCGGAGCTGCTGGCGATGGCCAGCCACGATCGCGGCGTCATCGCGCTGGACGAAGGCGAGTACGAGCTTGCCGCCACCCTCCTCGCCGAGTCGCTCGTCGAGGGCGCACCGATCAGCCGGCCGGTGACGCGCCTCGCCTTGGCTGAAGCGCTCGCGCGCGGTGGAGCGCCGCAGCGCGCCGCCGAGCAGGTTCGTGCCACCGTGCTCGAACCCGTCAGACCCAGCGACTTCCCCGAGGCGCTCGTGCCGAGGCTCACGCGCGTTCAGGGGCTGATCGCGCTCGCAAACAACCAGCCGACCGAGGCCGAGCGACGACTCGACGAATCGATTGCGGGCTGGGAGCGTGTGCTCGAACGGACGGTCCGCGCCGAGAGCATCACGACCGTGCTCACCGACCTCGGGCGGCCTGTCGTCGGCGTTTTCGAACCCGAACGCGAGCTCAACCGGGCCCGTGCTGACCTCGAGGCGATCACGAAAGGAAGCCGCAATGCCGTCGTTCCATGACACCACGACCTCGCTCGCGCCGCCCGAGGACGTCTGGAAGCTGCTCTACGACCCCTCGCGGTTCCCGGATTGGTGGGCCGGAATTGGGACCGTTGACGTCAAGAGCGACGGCGAGTACACGATGTATCCCGACGGCTACCCCGACTTCCCGATGGCCCAATTGCTCGACACGCAGAGCGAGCAGCGCCGCGTGACCGTCTCCTGCCTGGTCTCCGATCTCAGGTTCGAATGGCGGCTCGAGCCCACCGGCGAAGGCACGCAGATCACGGTTGACGTCGAGATCCCCGACGCGGAGGCGGACCGGCTCACCGGCCAGCGCGACATCATCAGCACGTCGATGAAGCAGCTCGCCGCGCTCGCCGCGACCGGGTAGGCGGCCCGTATTCCGTCATCGATGGACCATCTGACGCTGATCTCCGTGCCCTTTCACCTCGGGGTGCGAGGTGTCGGGATGGGCCGAGGCCCGCTCGAGCTGCTCGGGGAGCAGGCGCTCGCGGACCGCCTCGGTGCCGGCGGCCATGACGCCAACGTCGTCGTCGAGGTCTCCGAGCCGGCCGAGGGGCCGGAGGTCGGGCGGATCTTCGCGATCAATCGTGACCTTGCCGCGACCGTGAGCGCGGCGCACCGGGCACACAGGACGCCTGTCGTCATTGCCGGCAACTGCAACGTCTGCCTCGGCGCGTTGGGTGGAATCGGGGCAGCGCGCTGCGGGATCGTCTGGCTCGACGCCCACGGCGACTTTCACACTCCGGATAGCACCGAGTCGGGCTTCTTCGACGGGATGGGGCTCGCGATCGCCACGGGCGCCTCCTGGCGTGGCCTTGCGGCATCGATCCCGGGGTTTCACGCCGTGGCCGAGGAGGACACCGTCCTCGTGGGCGTTCGTGATACCGAGATCGGTGAGCGAGTTCGACTCGAGCAGGGGGCGGTCAACGTGATCGAGGGCGGCGGCGGACCCGGCCGCCTCGCGGTCGACGCCTTTGCGCGCACGCTCCGCCAGATCGCCGAGCGGGTCGACGAGATCTACCTTCACGTCGACCTCGACGTGCTCGACCCGAGCCTCGGGCCGGCAAACGAGTTCGCGACGCCCGGCGGCTTGGACGTCGACGACCTCGCGACCGTCGCCGCGATCGTCGCGAGCGAGGCGCCGATCGGCGCCGTCTCGTTCACGGCCTACAACCCGGACGTCGACACCACGGAGCGATTTGGCGACACGGCGGTGCTGGCGATCCTCACGGTGATGAAAGCGCTCCACACGTCCGCGCCGACGCGGGGCGGCCACGGCGGTGGCCTCAGCCGCGGCACGGGCCTCAGCCGCGGCACGGGCCTCAGCCGGGGCACGGGCCTCAGCCGCGGCGCATGAGCCGTCCGACGGCCGCCATCAGCTCGTCGGTGAGAGCCTCCTGCGTGCCCTCGGCGGCGCCGCCGATCACGCAGTGGCGGGCATGCTCATCGAGCAGCCCCAGGGCGACCTTATCCAGTGCGGCCTGGATCGCTCCGATCTGCGTCAGGATGTCGATGCAGTAGCGGTCCTCCGCGACCATCTTCTCGATGCCCCTGACCTGCCCTTCGATGCGGCGCAATCGCTTGTGGAGCTGGTCCTTGGTTGCCGTGTACCCGCGCGTCGCTGCCGGTTGCGTTGCCATGCTCGCATTATACCCCCTCCCAGTATGGGGCGGCGGCGGTGGTCGGCGCCATACCGTTAGGGTTGGCCCGTGCGTGATTACAAGCCGCAGGCTGAGAAGACTCGCGTCGAGAAGCTCCTGCAGTCCTTCGCTCAGACGCCGCTCGGAGGGAAGCTCTTCATCACGGTCTTCCCGGCGATCGATCGCCGGCTGATGCCGCTGACGCGCGGGCGCCTCAGCACCGGCATGGGCCAGCCGGTCGTGCTGTTGCACGTGCGCGGGGCGCGGAGCGGGATCGAACGCACGATCCCGCTACTCGCAACGAAGACGGGCGACACCGTGCTGATCGTGGCCTCGAAGGCGGGGGCGACGAAGCATCCGGCTTGGTACCACAACGTCCGCGCGAATCCCGATGTCGAGGTGACGATCGACGGTCGCCGACGGCCGATGCGCGCCACGATCGCCACCGAGGGTGAGGAGCGCGACCGTCTGTGGGCCATCGCGTGCGACAACTACAACGGGTACGCGACCTACCAGCTCCGGGCCGGCGGCCGCGTCATCCCGGTCGTCTCGCTCCACCCGCGTTGAGGCGCCGCCCGACGTCGGCGCGTGTGGACGCCGCGCGGCGGGCGCTCCTGGATCTGCTCGGTGAGGGTCGTCTCGGGACTGGTGCTGACGTGCTCGCTCAGCATGGTCACGACGAGTCTTTTCATCCCGAGGCCCGTCCGGACGTGGTGGTCTGGCCGCGGAGCCTCGAGGAGGCCGCGGCAATCGTCGAGATCGCGCTGGAGCACCGTGTGCCCGTGGTGCCGTTCGGTGCGGGGACCTCGCTGGAGGGGCACGTGGCGGCGCTGGCCGGCGGCATCAGCATCGACATGCGTGAGATGAGCGCGATCGCGCCGCCGTCGCTGGAGAACCTGGATGTCGTCGTAGGGGCGGGTGTGACGCGGCGTGCGCTCGACGCGCGCCTGCGACGCGACGGCGTGTTCTTTGCCGTGGACCCTGGGGCCGATGCCACGATCGGAGGAATGGCCGCGACCGGCGCGTCCGGGACGATGACGGTGCGGTATGGGGCGATGCGCGAGAACGTCCTGGGCATGACTATCGTCGGCGGCCGCGGCGAGGTCGTACGCACCCGGTCGCGGGCACGCAAGTCATCAGCGGGCTATGACCTGACTCGAGTGATGATCGGCTCGGAGGGCACCCTCGGGTTGATCTGCGATCTGGTGCTGCGGATTCATCCGATTCCGCCCGCGATCGCGGCCGCCGCCTGCACGTTCCCAAGCGTCTCCGAGGCGGTTCGGTGCGTCGTGCGGGTCGCGCAGCACGCCGTCCCGGTGGCCCGGATCGAGCTCGCTGATGCGCTCCAGATCGAGGCGATCAACCGCCACGACGACACCTCGTTCGTCGTCGCCCCGACGCTCTTTCTGGAGTTTCACGGGATCTCGGAGGACGACGTGGCCGGGCAGGCACGCGAGACCGCCGCGATCGCCGCCGAGCACGGCGCCGGCGGGTTTGCCTGGGCCTCGAACGAGACCGAGCGCCGCCGCCTGTGGCATGCCCGCCACCGCGCGTACGACGCTGCCCGCGGTCTCATACCCGGCCGGGCCGGCCTGACGACCGACGTGTGCGTGCCGATCTCAGCGCTGGCTGACTGCATCGCAGCCGCACAGGCCGACATCGCCCGCGAGCGACTCACCGCCCCGATCGTCGGCCACGTCGGCGACGGCAACTTTCACGTCTGCGTCCTCGTCGACCCGAGTGACCCTGAGGACATCGCGCGGGCCGAGTCGTTTCACGCGCGACTGGTCGAGCGCGCGCTCGAGCACGGCGGCACGTGCACGGGCGAGCACGGCGTCGGCTACGGCAAGTCTCGCTTTCTCGAGGCCGAGCACGGACCCGGCGGTGTCCAGATGATGCGCGCGATCAAGCGGGCGCTCGATCCCAGCGGCATCTTCAACCCCGGCAAGATCTGCACCTGACCGGCCGTGAGGAAACTGGTTGGATAGTGACCCGAGCAACAGGAGGCGCCCGTGAACATCGCATTCCTGTCGACGATCGCCGTGATCGCCGCCGACCCACCCGCCAGCCGTCGGCTCTACGTCGACGCGCTCGGCCTGCCGTTGGAAAGTGGTCCTGACAGCGAGTACTTCCACACCGGCGCGCTCGCGGGCTGCAAGCACTTCGCCGTCTGGCCCTTGCATGAAGCGGCGCAGGCGTGCTTCGGAGCGCCGACGTGGCCCACCGACCGACCGGTCCCCCAGGTCAGTCTTGAGTTCGACGTCGCCACCCCGGACGCCGTCCGGGCGGCAGCCGACGAGCTATTGACGGCGGGCTACGAGATCCTCCACCCGGTCCGCGAAGAGCCATGGGGACAGACCGTGGTTCGTCTGCAGTCCGGCGAGGGCTCGATCGTCGGGGTCAGCTACACCCCGGCGCTGCAATAACGCGCAGGCCGGCCGGCGCTAGTGTCCCGAGTCAGAAGTTCGACGGCAGTCGAGGCGCCCCCGGCGGCGCCGCGCGGCGTCCTCGAATCCTCGTGCACCTCCAGTGCACGTCGGATTCTGCGTCCTTGCGCGGCATCCCCCGGTGACACCTCTTGGTGCCACCGAACTTCTCACTCGCGACGCTAGCGGCGCATCGCGCTGAGGACCCAGGCGATGAACACGCCCTGAAACGGTAGCCGCGCCCAGAGCGCCGCGGCGCCGCCGGGCACCTGTGGAAACTCGTCGGCGCGCAATGCCATGTTCACGTTCGCCGGGAACACGGCGATGAGCGTCGCGATCAGCCACCACCCCGCGGCCCGCCGGTGACGGGGTGACATCAGACCGACGCCACCGGCGATCTCCGCGAGGCCGCTCGCGTAGACGATCGCGTCGGGGGCCGGCAGCGCACGCGGGACGATGCGCTTGTAGGCCCTCGGGATGACGAAGTGCATCACCCCGGCGAAGATGAAGAACGGGCCAGCGAGGAAACGAACGAGCCGCATGGGGCCGGGACGCTACCCGACGGCGCTGCAGTGCGCGGCGGACCACCCCCGAGGCCTCTGGCCCCGGGAGCGGTCCACGGCGGGGATCAGCCGCCCTGAGTTGTCGTCGCGGTCGTGGACGTCGTCGTGTCCGACGAGGTCGTCGCGGGCGACGTGCTCGGCGTGTCCGTCGACGTCGCGGCGGCGGTCGTGTCGGTCGACGCGGTGCCGGCGGTCGTGTCCGTTGAGGTGGCGTTGGCGCTTGCGTTCGAGTCGGTGGAGGTCGCGCTGGCGGCCGTGTCGGTCGAGGTCGTGCTCGTGTTCGTGGTCGTCGATGCGCCTTGGGCAGGCGCTGATGCGCTCGGCGCGGGATCCGAGCCGGCGGGCGCAGGACTCGCGGGCGCGGGGTCCGCCGGTGCGGTGCTGGTGGCGGGCGCCGCGCTGTGAGCCGGCGCCGGGGTCGCCGCCGGCGCCGGGGTCGCCGCCGGCGCCGGGGTCGCCGCCGGCGCCGGGGCATCCGCCGGCGCCGGGGCCGACGTGTCGGCCGGTGCCGAGCTGTCGGCCGGTGCCGGACTCGGCGCCGTCGCGGAGCTCGCGGCTGGTGCCGCACTGACCGCGGGCGTCGTGGGCGTGTCCGCGGACGCCGTCGCGGCCGGTGCATCCGGCGTGTTCGACGGCGCATCCTGCCTGCCCGACGACACGTAGGCCTTCGGGACCGCCGACGTCGACGAGGCCGGCCCCGCGCCGCCCGAGGATGACCCCGTCGATGCGGCGGTCGCGTGCGGCGTGGTCGACGCTGCCGCCCGCTCACTGACGCGGACCGTGGTGGCGCGGGTGGACGTTGCCCGAGCGGTCGAGGCACGAGCGACGGCCGTCCGCACGGTCGCGGCCTTCGCCATCTTCGTCCCCCACACCCGTCCGGAGGAGTGCTGGTGCAGGAGGCTGTTGATCAGCGACAGCATCCGTGAGCCCGAGCCCATCGGACCGGGCGGATAGAACCCAACCTCCAGGTGCGGCCCGGTCGAGATGCCGACGATCCCGTAGCCGACCTGGCTGATCTGCTGCCCGGCGCGGACGTGCTGGCCGACGTGCACGCTGTTCGCCCCCGCGTGGCCGTAGTAGATCTCCATGCCCTTGAGCGGGCCAGACGTGATCTTCAGGATCGGCGCGTTCGGTCCGAACCCGCTGATTCCGGCGCCGATGATGACGCCGTCGCCCATCGCGTACAGCGGGGTGCCGCCGGGAGCCGCGTAGTCGACACCCTGGTCGACGTATCCGCCGCTCAGGTAGGCGCGAGGCAGCGGGAGCGCCACGCCGTTCGAGAGCACGTACGAGACCGACTGGCTTGTCGGCGTCGTCGGCGTGACGACGGCGACAGGTGCGGTGGTGCCGCCCGCGCCGCCCGGTGATCCGCTCGACCCGGAGTTCGTCACCTGGGTGCCCGAACTGGCCGATGCGTGTGAGGTCGGCTGGCTCGCCGTTCCAGGGTTCGACGCCCTCGTGTCAGTCGCGGCGGCCGAGACCACGCGCGGACTCGGGGCCTGCCTCTCCGGCGGCGCCGACCGAGTCGAGACGTCGACCGGTCTGCTGGAGTTCGCGTCAGTTCCGGATCCGCCTTCTGCCAGGGTCAGCACCGGGGCGTTGAACAGGTCCGCCCACGTGCGCGTGTCGATCCGGCCGGTGGAGCCCAGGCTGTGTCGAGACTGGAAGTCCTCGACGGCAGCCCGCGTCAGGGGTCCGTAGATCCCGTCGACGGCGAGGTGGTGCACCGGCACGACCGCGTTGAGCCGCAGTTGGGCGGCGGCGACAAGGCGGCCCGTGCTGCCAAAGCGGAGGACAACCTGGCCCGCGCTCGCGCTGAGCACGTCATGGGTTCCTGGATCCACGTGGTTCGTCGAAGCGGTGCCAGAGCCGGAGTCGGCGATCGCGGTCGCCGTGGGCATGACCGGCCCGGCGGCCATCGCGGCGCTCACCGCGACTGACGTTCCCTTGCGGCGACGACGGCTGCGTCGACTGATCTCGGCGATCCTCCGTCGATGCCGCGATCGCGTCAGCGAGCGCTCCCACAACTCCACAGACCCGAGATCCCGAGCCTCGTCCATGGCGAGCGCCACGTCCATGCGTACAGGCGTCAAGCGGTACTCCTTTCGGTTATCCGCCTCCGGAGTTAGCTGTCGGCTCGCGTGAACCGATCACGCTACGCCGCACACGCGGCGATTCGCCCCCGCGGCCGAAGCCGCCCTGGGTCCCCCGGTCTCCGTCCGCAAAGACGACGCGGAGATTCGGCGCTACTTATGTCAACGTGCACGATAAACGAGGGTGCGGCGCGGGAGTTGCGCAGTCGTCCACATAAAAGTTCGCCCAAGCAGCCGGCCAGATCACCGACGTGCGGGACGAGATCGACCGGCCCCCCAGAGCTATACTCGCCCTCCGCGCGGCTGTAGCTCAGTTGGCTAGAGCGTCTGCTTGCCATGCAGAAGGTCGAGGGTTCGAGTCCCTTCAGCCGCTTCACGAAAGCCCCGCAAATCGCGGGGTTTTCTTGTGCGTGACCTGGCTCTGATCGTTCGCCCTCGGCGGATTCCAGGCCACGGGGTTAATCACGGGGTTAAACCCGATCCCGGTTACCTAGCGATCGACGAGACCGCGCGGGACAGCGCCGTAGCAGCCGACGCCCCTCGCGTGTCGAGGTTCCAGCGGTCGGACTACTGTGCAACACCGATGAAAGGCACGGGGGCGGGCGGGCCCGCTCGGTGCCACCGGTGGTGCTCACCTGCGAGCGTCTTGGCGCCATCGCCGAGACGGCTGAACTCGGCGTTCGTCAGCAGTTAGCAGGCGCCCTGCAAGCACCAAGAGCGCGCTCTCGGCGAGATGCAGGGCGCTCGCCCCCTTGGGCCGACACACCCACTTTGCCGTGGTCGCGCTACTCAGCTCGGAGCGCAGCGACACGATCGCGATCGTTCCGCTGCGAGAGCCGGCTCGGCTCGTCCCCGACTTCCGCTTCGACACGAGCGCTGGCACGAATCTTGCAGGCACGGCTCGGCGCGTGCCCGAGTTCGTCGGATAGGTCCGGCGCCTCGCGGCGCCGGACCCTCCTCAGAACCGGACGTGCCAGTTTCCCGGCATCCGGCTCAAGCAAGCCCTGTTGGCTGGTAGGCGGGCAGAAGCGCCGGGCCGCTGCGGTTGGCGCAGCGGGCGTGTATGAGACGGTGGTCAGCCACGTCCGGCGTGCCGGTCGCTGGCTTGACGATCGTGATCGCCGTGCGAGCGGCCGTCAGCCACGCCTCCCAATCGCTCGGGGTTTGTGGCTGCTCGGCGAAGAGCGGGTTCTTGCAGATCGGGCAGCATCCGTCCTGGGCCTTGAGCAGCCACAGGCTGGTGTTGTTGATCGGCAGGGCACCTTTGCGTCTTCGTCGGGCCCAGTAGTCGGCCAGCGTGGGGTCGTCGGGTGACGCCCGCTGCCAGACGGTCTGGTGTCGGAGGGTGTTGGTCCAGGCGAAGCGGTGCATGTAGGAGCCGCTTTGGCGGTCACCGAACACCCACCGGTCTTGCCTGGCCTTGTTGAACTTGCCGAAGTACCGGGCGAACACCCAGGACTTCGGTTTGTTCGCGTGGCTGCGGACGGCCCACTTGTAGGTGAGCCGCCAGAGGTAGCTGTCGAGGTCACCGAAGATCTCGCCGGCTACGTGTGTCCGGTAGTCGTTGGCCCAGCCCCGGATGATCGGGTTGAGCCTCCTGATCACGGCCTTGGCGCTGTGGCCCCGAAGGGCACGCAGCTCGGTCCGTAGTCGTTCCCGGATCCGTCTGATCGCCGCTTTGCTCGGCTTGATCAGCAGCTTGCCGCGATAGCGGCGGACGTTGAACCCCAGGAAGTCGAAGCCGTCCCCGAGGTTGACGACGCGCGTCTTGTCCTCGTTGAAAGCCAGACCTCTGGGCGCCAGCCACTTAGCGAGCCGTGCGTTGACCTCGAGTGCTTCCTGCCTGGTGTGGCAGAGAGCGACGAGGTGAGTCGCCGGGAGGGATCGCACCTCCCGGCGCTCGCAGAACCCGGCGTGAACCTCTCGACTCACCGGGCTCCCATCGTCCAGCCGTCAGGGCGCACCCCGAGCCGCCAGTGCGCGAACAGGCCCGGCTGGCGTCGAGCGACGTCAGCGAGGAACCTGCGCGCCCTGGTCGGGCGGCGGCGCAAGCGTTTGTATTTCCGCATGGCCCACCTCACGAGCGTGTCGTTGAGGTGGCGGAACACCGGATACAACATGGACTTGTAGAAGCGTCCGTAGTAGTTGATCCAGCCCTGGATCACGATGTTGAACATGCGTGCCAGGTCCGTGAGGGTCTTGTCCGAGCGAAGGTTCAGCCGCCAGCGGCGCATCTCGCGCCGCATCGCGGTTTTCGCTTCGTTCGAGACCGCCGGAGTGAAGTTCAGGAAGTGCTTCCCGAGCCGGTTCTTCGACAGCCGCGGACGGAACGTGTAGCCCAGGAACGTGAACGACGTGTGCTCGTAGGAGACGCGTCGATCGTCATCCTGGCAGTACACGATGCGGGTCTTCTGCTCGTTGAGCTGAAGCCCGCACTCCGCCAGCCGCGCAGCGACCGTGGCCCGCACGTGCTGGGCCTGCCGCTCGCTTCGAGCGTGGACGATGATGTCGTCGCAGTAGCGCTCGAACGGGACTTCCGGGAACTCCCGGACCATCCACGCATCGAACGCGTAGTGCATGAACATGTTGGCGAGCAGGGGCGAAATCGCCGACCCCTGAGGGGTTCCACGATCACGCTCGACCAGCGTCCCGTCCTCGCGTTGCAGCGGCGCTTTGAGCCACCGCTCCACATAGAGCAGGATCCAGCGCTGGTCGGCGTGGTGAGCGACCGCCTTCAGAACGAGGTCCCAAGGAACGGTGTCGAAGAACTTCCGGATGTCCATATCGAGCACCCAGTCGCTTTTCCAGCACCGCTCCCGGCAGACCCCGAGCGCGTCGTGGGCGGATCGACCCGGCCGATACCCATACGAGTCCGGGTGGAACACTGGCTCCACCGACGGCTCAAGATATGAGCGCACGGCCACTTGGGCGATCCGATCCGCGACGGTCGGCACCCCGAGCACTCTCAGGCCGCCGTCCTTCTTCGGTATCTCCACCGCACGCACCGGCGGCGGGAAGTAGCTCCCCGACGACAGCCGGTTCCAGAGCTTGAACAGATTCCCCGAGAGGTCCCGCTCAAAGTCCTCGATCGACTGCTCGTCAACGCCGGCGCCACCCTTGTTCGCCTTGACCCTCCGATAGGCCTCCCAAACCGCCCATTTGGAGATCTCAAACGACTTCGGCTTCGGCTCGCTCACCCGACTCCTCCCACGTCACCGCGGTTGATCTGAAAGCCAGCCAGGACGACCCGTCCCCTTCGCTCCAGCCCGATTACCGAGCCTTCATCGCTACTACGAGACGGTCCGCCCCTGTGCCCCGCATCACTACTCTCCCCCTCGCAGATCAGCTGCTTGGGGTTCTCGCTGGCGCGACACAGCCGCAGGCCCGTCCTGGCGCCACTGGCTGCCCGCGACCGCGGGGCGACAGGTTCCCGAGTTCCGCACAAGAGCCCGGATCACGCTCGCGCCACCATCCATGCCGGACACCCGCCTGGCCAGTCAACAGGCTCCCGCCAGACTGATCCCGGGGCAATGACTCGACCCCGGTTTTGGATATCGCCGATACGCTTTCGACACTTCATCGGTGGTTCGCTCTCGCTCGCCTTCGTGATCCACACCTGACGCGCTGATAGCGCGCCGTCTCCGCGACGCTCAGCACCCCGGCTCTTGACCGGCGCACCTCGCGGTGGTTTGCGACCTCCGCCTGCACAGCGGTCGCGAAGGGCCACCAGACCAACCAGGCCTGGCTCCTTCATCTCTCGTGCAGCACCGCATCCGTCGGTATCGCCTTCTACATCGATCCTCCTTCAGCGTTCTCGGCACACAGTCATCGGCATATCTGATCAGGACCGGGGAGCCCATCACCGCGTTCCCGGCGTTGCTGCCGGTCTGGTAGTAGCGGACTCCGGCGGCCATCTCCATCCCGTGCAGGGCGACGTTCAGCAGCAGCGGGCTGACCACACCGCCTTGAGGAACACCGTCCTCGGTGCGGTGCAGCCGACCTTGCTCGACCACGCCAGCCTTCAGCCATGCCCGGATCATCCCCCTCGCGGGGAACGCGCCGATCATCGTCTGAATGTGATCGTGGGCGATCAGGTCGAACGCCGATGCCAGGTCTGCGTCCAGCGCCCACAACCGCTTCGCGGACTTGCCGCTCGCGGTCGCGTGGACGGCCTGGATCGCGTCCTGGCAGCCGCGGCCGGGCCGGAATCCATAGGACCTCGGCTCGAACCGCGCCTCCCACTCGGGCTCCAGCGCGTTCACGACGCGGGCCTGGTGGACCCGGTCGATGATCACGGGGATCCCGAGCGGGCGCTGCTTGCCGCCCGGCTTGGGGATGTACACCCGTCTGACCGGCAGCGCCTTGAACGGCGCGGCGCCATGCTGGATCCTGTCGACCAGTTGCATCTTGGCCTCCGGGGTCAGCACGACCTCGCCGTCCACGCCTGCCGTCAAACGGCCAGCATTGCGCTCCGTCGCCCGCCGCACGCTCACCAGCGTGTTCGCGCGCGAGCGGAGCATCAACTTCTGCAACCGGCGGACCCTTGGGAGGTCCCCCGCCTTCGACGCCGTGAAGATCCGCTGCCGCAACCGCCGTACGTCCGCCTCCGCGCGCCGCCAATCAACCTGGCGCCAACGCAGGGCGTCGTCCTCTGGTCCACTCACCACAACTTCGGTGTCTAGCTTGTCCTTCGGTTCCGGGATCTCGGTCATCTTTCTCTCCACAGGCTCACCTGACCGCGTCAGCACCCTTTCGGGCCCGGGCACCAGGGGCCCCGTATCCGGCCGGTTATCCGGCGACCGCCAGCTGGAGGGCTGGCTACCTGGTCCCGGTTTCCCGTCGCGTTTCCGCTGCCGGCGTTCGCTTCTCGGTCATCCCATTCCCGCCAAGGGATCGGCTCTCCTCACGGTCGGCCCACCGGCCCAAGGGCCGGACCCAGACAGGGTTACCGCGTTCCGCACGCACGAGCTGCGACCGGGGTGGGTGCCCCCTGTGCCCCGAGGACGACGGTGCTCATCCCGGACTGAGGCGCGTTCTCAGCCGGCGCCTGCCGCTCCACCACGGCTAGTCCCTAAACCCCGTCACAACATCCCACCATGCGAGGCTCTGCTTCACGAGGCATCAAACAGGGGTTCACGTCGTTCACCCGTCCGGTCTTCCCCTCGCCTGCCCCGCCGGGATGGAACCAGCGACGCTTCGGCTTCCACCCCGAGCTTCGCACCCCACCGTTACCGGCAGCGCACGTCGAGGGCGGGGACAGGCCATCGAGCACGGACCTGGAACTACCGCTCAACTCACATCCGTAGATCTCCAATCCGGTAGTTCACTCGTGTCGTGCGACATCGCGTCGCACCGCGCGAAGGAGGGCTCTGCCGGCGCTGGCACAGATGCCCGTCGCGACGCGACTGCGGCTGAGCGTTTGCGCGGGCCGACTCGCTGCGGGCCGGTTGGGCTACTGCGTCGTGGTGGGGGAAGGAGAAGCCAGGCAGCGGGACCGTGCTGCTGGGCAATGACGTTTCTTGCTCGGGACTTGACCTGCGTCAGCCTCGCCGACCCCGCTGGAGACACCCGCGTGGCGTCGCGGCGAGCTCGTCCGGTCGCTCGTCGGTCTGCCACTGGCCCGCGTCCTCGAGCACGGGGGGCGTCGCATTGACGGCGTAACGACGGACGCTGCGCCCGAAGCGGTCGCTCTCGACCGAGTCGCGTGACCGTCTGCCGAGCCAGATCGATAAGCCGCCCTGCTCAGGAGCTCCAATTCTGCCGATTCGTGGCCCGCCATCTGTCACATTTTCGCGCCGCCCTGTGTCAAATGACTAACAGATCGATTCTGCCGGTGCCGAGCCGCCGGCCCTGAGAAAGGAACAACGATGCAGAGCGAAAACAAGAGCCAGACGATTGCGGTCACCGGAGCCACCGGCCGGGTCGGATCTCACCTCGTCGAGATCCTCGCGCTGCGCGGACACGATGTCGTCCCGATCGCTCGCTCCAAGGGTGTCGACGTAGTCAGCGGCGAGGGTCTCGATGAGGCGCTCGTCGGAGTCGAGACGATCATCGACACCGCCACCGGCCCCTCACCCGACCAGGCGGAGGCAACGGCATTCTTCACCGCCTCGGCACGGAACCTGCAGCGAGCCGGCGCCGCCGCCGGAGCGAAGCGGATCGTCGTCGTCTCGATCATCGGCATCGACAAGTTCCAAGGCGGCTACAACGCGGCGAAGATGGCGCAGGAGCAAGCGCTGCTCGAAGGCCCCCTCCCGGTCCGGATCGTTCGCGCCGCCCAGTTCCACGAGTTCGTCGAGCCGCTGGTCGGGTGGACGATCCAGGATGGCATCGCCAACGTGCCAGAGATGCGAACGCAGCTCGTGGCCGCCCGCGTCGTCGCCGAAACGCTCGCCGACGCGGCCGAGGAGCCGGGGATCGAGAACGGCATGATCACCGAGGTCGCAGGCCCGCAGGAGGAACGTCTCGCCGATGCCGCGGCGGCGCTGTTCGCGGGCCGAGGTGACTCGGTCGAGATCCGTGAGGGCCGTGGCGGTCCGCTGGCGCAGCCCGGCGACCCAGACGCCGCGGCCTATGCGGAGGGCGCCGCGCTGCCGAACCCGGGCGCTAAGCTCGCCGGCCCCGACTTCGCAGAGTGGCTGAAGGCGGCCCAGGTCTAGTTCCTCAGCACCGGATCCGACGAACCGCGGGCCAGCTCCACCGTCCGGCGCGAGCGGGTGCCCGCGGCCGTCGTAGCCTGCGAAATGCCCACAACGCTGCTTATAGACATCGAGAGCCGCGTAGCCGGCGAACCAGCCTGGTCGGGGCGGCGGGGGACGGAGCGGAATGCATGAGGAGCACAACGTCGAATGTCAGCCTTCGGCAGGACACCTATTGCTGGCAGGGCAGCCGGATGGAGGGGCAGATCGGCCATCGCGTGGCAGACGACGAGTCCGTCGCCGGTCCCCGCACCTAGGTCAGGCAAACGCGGGGCGTCACGCACACCTTCAGGGTTGAGTCCGACGGCGCGCGTGCGCTCGCCACTTCACGCCCGGAGGTCTGGAGCGCATGTTCGAGGAGGGCCGCGTGCCGGCCCAAGAGTCGGCCGAACCCCTCAGCCGGAGTACGACTTGCAGGCCGCGGCCGCGTTCGGCACCACGGCGTCGAGATCGTCGGACCCCAGCTCGCATAACCGCGCGCCGTAGCTGCCATACGTTGATCGGCGCAGTGCGAAAACCAACCCGGCGTCGCGCTCGCTCCAGGTTGGACGACGACCGCACCGTCATCGCCATGACGAGACTACGTTGAACGAGCTTGGCGGGTGCTTCGGCTGCGTTAGTCGACCTGACATCCGCCGATGCGGGGGCGCCGGGCCCCGGTTGCCGGACAGTTGCCAGTCGAGGAGTCTGTGCGTTGGATCACCGCATCAGCGCGTCAGCGTTGTGCCCCAAGTCCGACGGTTGGCGGCTGGCGTGAAGGTCACCTAGCGATCGGCATTCAGGACGAAGGCAAGCGCATCGTCGCGCAGGGCGGCGAGACCCACTCGATCGCTGTGGGCGACGTTCGTCGTGCGGGCGTTGGCGGCCGGTCCTCAGCATTACCACGCGCGCGCCGCCTGCCCGTTCGGGGGTGCTCGGAGGTGTCACAGCCGGGGCTGCCGCGTTGTCTTGTGGGTGCAGGTGATCCTCGATCAAGGAGTTGATGATGACCCAGACCCACACCCCGTCCGAGCCCAATCGCTGGGCGGTGCTGGCGCTGTTGGGCGTCGCCCAGCTGATGGTCGTGCTCGACCTGACGGTCGTCAACATCGCGCTGCCCTCGGCCCAGAAGGCGCTCCACTTCTCGACCGACAATCGACAGTGGATCGTCACCGCCTACGCGCTGGCGTTCGGCAGCCTGTTGCTGCTTGGCGGCAAGCTCGGCGACCTGTTCGGGCGAAAGTGGACGTTCATCGCCGGCCTGGTCGGGTTCTCGCTGGCCTCGGCGATCGGCGGGCTGGCGCAGTCGTTCGCGATGCTGGTCGCGGCGCGGGCGTTGCAGGGGGTGTTCGGAGCGCTGCTCGCGCCGTCGGCGCTGGGGCTGCTGACGACCACCTTCGCCGGTTCGCCTGAGCGCCCCAAGGCGTTCGGAATCTTCGGCGCGATCGCCGGTGGCGGCGCGTCGGTCGGGCTGCTGCTGGGAGGTGTGCTCACCGAGGCGCTGTCATGGCGCTGGTGCTTGTACGTGAACCTCGCCATCGCGGTGCCCACCGCCATCGTGTCGCTGCGGCTGCTCGTCAACGAGGCCCAGACCAACCGGCCGCACATCGATCTGCCGGGCGTGCTGACGGGCTCCGGCGGGCTGTTCGCAGTCGTGTACGGGTTCTCCAACGCCGAGACCCACTCGTGGTCTGATCCCGCGACAATCATCGCGCTCGCGGCTAGCGCGGTCCTGCTGTGCTTGTTCGTGGCGGTCGAGCGTCGCCGCGCCCAGCCGCTGCTGCCCTTGCACATTGTCGCAAACCGCGCGCGGGGTGGGGCCTACGCGTCGATCGTGCTCGCCGGCTCGGGTGTCCTGGGCGCGTTTCTGTTCCTCACGTACTTCATGCAGCAGAACCTCGGCTTCTCGCCGCTGACCACCGGCCTCGCGTTCCTGCCCATGACCGCGCTCACCGTGCTCTCCTCGACGATCGCCCAGACGCGAATTCTGCCCAGGACCGGAGCCAAGCCGCTGATCACCGTCGGGATGGCCCTCGGCGTGGTGGCGATGGTCCTGCTCACCCGTCTGAGTCCCGGCTCCGGCTACGCCGCCGGCGTTCTGCCCTCGCTGATCATCCTCGGCCTGGGCCTGGGCATGATCTTCGCGCCGGCGATCGGCACCGCCACGCTCGGCGTCAACCTCAGCGACGCGGGTGTCGCCTCGGCGATGGTCAACACCTCCCAGCAAATCGGCGGCTCGGTGGGCACCGCGCTGCTCAGCACCCTGTTCGCCAGCTCGGCCAGCGCTTTCGTACGTACCCACGCGGGGATGCACGGCCTCCAGGCCGCCGCCCAGGTTCACGGGTACACCACGGCGTTCTGGTGGTCCGCCGGGATTTTCGCTGTCGGGCTGCTGATCGCGGTTGTCGTGTTCCCGATGCGCGTCAAGCCGACGGAGCCGGCGCCGACCGCCGAGTCCGCCGGCGGGGCCGAGCTGGCCCTCGCCACCAAGTAGACGGCGCGGCGGGCACAGCAGTCGTGCGGCGTGCGCAGCCAGGTGGCGTTGCCTAGCTGAGTTGTGACTGTCCGAGGGTCCCGGCCGGGCCCGCACGTTGCGGGGGTCCGGCAGCAACGGCGCGGGCGCGCACCTCGGCGAACTCCGGCCGGCAAGAGTCATCCAGACCGGCCCGCACGCAGTAATGACGTTACTTCGAGTTGCGCCGTGAATCGCGTACTGACTGAGCCGGCTCGGTCGTCACGGGCGCGCTGATCTTCCGGGTCCGCGGAGCGAGGGATCGGTCTCAACCGTCGACGGGGCGACCACTCCTCGTGCGACGCGAAGTCGGAGGCACCAGCGGTGGGCGCCGTCATGGGCGGGTTTCAGCGCCAGGTTCGACGTTCGGGCGAAGCCGACTGTGCCCGCGTGCAGTCGTTTCCGTGCTGGGGTGCTCGGAAGTGTCACAGCCGGGGCTGCCGTCTTGTCTTAGCGGTGTAGATGAGTTCAACCAAGTCAGTTCTATCCGGCGCCGCTGGCAGCGGTTCCTGGGTCGGACCTCAAACTCGAAGGAAGGTCATCAAATGAGCGTGCAGATGGCGCAGGCCAAGATCAAGGCCGAAAGCGTGACCGACGTTCAAGCGGCGGCGAAGAAGATGTTCGCGGCCCTCGACGCAGCGCGGCCCGAAGGGATCCGCTACGCGTGGTGCCTGCTGCCCGACAACGAGACGTTCGCCGCGTTTGTGCAGATCGACGACGGCGTGGAGAATCCACTCCCGGCTCTCCCCGAATTCCAGGAACTCCAAGAAGGCATCAAGGGCTCGCTTGCCGAGCCGCCCAACTCTCAACCGCTCACGGTCGTCGGCTCGTACCGATTGTTCTGAGAGCTGCAGCTGAGCCACGGTGCGCCGCCGTCACCGAGCGAAAGCGCGGCGCACGTTCACAGATGATCCCTCGATCAAAAGGAGCCAGTGATGAGAGTGTTTGTGGCAGGTGCGACGGGAGCGATTGGAAGGCAGCTGGTGCCACGTCTCGTGGCCGCCGGGCATGACGTTCATGGCATGACGCGCAGCGAGTCAAAACGGGCGCTGCTCACCGGGCTGGGCGCGGTTCCGGTAGTCGCGGACGCGCTTGATCCCGATCAGGTCGCGGAGGCCGTGGCGCAGGCGAGGCCGGAGGTGATCGTCCATCAGTTGACCGCGATTGGAGCGGTGGACATGCGTCACATGGAGCGCGATTTCGCGCCGACCAACCGCCTGCGGACCGAAGGCACCGACTACCTGCTCTCGGCGGGGCACGCGGTGGGGGTGCGGCGGTTCGTGGCACAGGGGATTGCCGGCTTCGGCGCGTACGTGCGCACCGGCGGACCGGTCAAGACCGAGGAGGACCCGTTCGACCCCTCCCCCGTGCCGCAGCTGCGCGCCAACCTGGCGGCGATCCGTCACCTCGAGAACGCGGTGCTGGGGGCGGAGTGGACGGACGGGATCGTGCTGCGCTACGGCGCGTTCTACGGGCCGGGCACCTCGATGGCGCCGGGGGCGGAGTCATTTGAGATGGTCCGCAAGCGCAAGTTCCCGCTCGTCGGCGACAGTGGCGGCGTGTGGTCATTCATCCACGTCGCCGACGCGGCAGACGCGACCGTCGCGGCGGTCGAGCACGGCAGCCGTGGTGTCTATAACGTGGTCGACGATGATCCCGCCCCGGTCGCCGAGTGGCTGCCGGCGCTGGCGCAGACGCTGGGCGCCAAGCAGCCGATGCGTGTGCCTCGCTTCATCGGGCGGCTGTTCGCCGGCGAGGCCGGCGTGGTGATGATGACCGACGTCCGCGGCGCCTCCAATGCCAAGGCCAAGCGTGAACTCGCATGGGCGCCGAGGCATTCCAGCTGGCGCCAGGGGTTCGCTGCGGCATGACCGAGCGCGAGCGACTACTTGACGAGCTGCGGCCGGCCTCCTTCGCGATCGCTTACCGGATGCTCGGCAGCGTGGCCGAGGCCGAGGACGTGGTTCAGGAAGCGCTGCTGCGCGTACATCGAGCGCTCGAGGGTGGCGAGCAGATCGCCTCGCCGCGGGCGTTCACGGCGACCGTGACCACCCGGCTGGCGATCAACGAGCTGCGCTCGGCGCGCGCCCGCAGGGAGCGCTATGTCGGCGAGTGGCTGCCAGAGCCGATCATCACCGACAGCCTCGATGATCCCGCCCGGCACGCCGAGACAGCCGATTCGCTGTCGCTGGCGATGCTGGTGCTGTTGGAGAGCCTCTCTCCCGAGCAGCGAGCCGTGCTGCTGCTGCACGACGTGTTCGACTATCCGTTCGCGGAGATCGCGGCGATCGTCGGCAAGAGCGAGGACAACACGCGGCAGCTCGCCGCCCGCGCCAGGCAACATGTCGAGCAGCGCCGACCCCGCTTTCAGACCACCCGCGAGCAGCAAGAGGAGCTGGCAGCACGGTTCTTTGAGGCCGCCGAGCAGGGCGATCTCGCCGGGCTGGAGGCGCTGCTCGCGTCGGACGTGCAGCTGACCGGCGACGGCGGCGGCAAGGTCCCGGCGCTCGCGCGGACGCTGCACGGACGAAACCGTGTCGCGCGCACCCTGATCAACTGGGTCCGCTTGGCCGCACGCCTTCCCGGCGTGTCGCTGCGGCCGGTGGAGGTCAACGGCGGGCCGGGAGCGCTCTACCTCGACGCACAGCAGCGGCTGATCGGCGTGATGGCGCTCGATATCGCGGGCGGCCAGATCAGGGCCATCAGGTCGATCGTCAACCCCGACAAGCTCGCCCACCTCGGCCCAGTCGCCGACTCGACATCGCTGCTGAAATCAGCGAGATGAGCGCCCGACGCTGGTGCGGTGGCGCGCCCGTGCGGCTGATCGGCACTTTGACCGTATCTGAACTCTGGGTTGCCGCCTCGCCCTGCCGGAGCGGGTGGCGGGCTGGCATGCCTCACGAGAAGCGCCATGCATCAAGACGGCTTTGATCGCTACAGCTAGTGATCGACGAACCCGGCGGTTGAGCACTAGGCCTGGGCGGTCGCGCCGTCACCAGAGTTCCTGATCGGCGGCTCGGCGGGATCCTGGCTAACGGCGTCTCTTGCCCGCGCACTCCTCGGCGCGACTGGATCCGGAGGTGATCTCGGTTGTCACACAATCGGGGCGCGTCTTGTCTAGGGAGCGTAATCCGATATCCGGAGGGTGATCATGAAGGTGTTTGTCGCTGGTGCCAGCGGTGCGATCGGGATGCGTCTGGTGCCCCAACTGATTGCAGCCGGTCACGACGTGACCGCGATGACGCGTTCAGAGCAGACGGCCGGCAGGCTGCGCGCGTTCGGCGCCACGGCGGTGGCCGCTGACGCGCTTGAACACAACGAGGTCATGCAGGCGGTGATGCGCGCGGAGCCTGAGGTGATGATCCACCAGCTGACAGGGCTGGCGGGCGTCAAGAGCCTCAAGAACTTCGACCGGGAGTTCGTGCTGACCAACCGTCTGCGGACCGAGGGCACCGACCACCTGCTGGAGGGCGCCCGCGCGGCGGGAACGCGGCGGTTCATCGCGCAGAGCCACGGCAACTGGATCTACGAGCGGACCGGAACCGGACTGAAGACGGAACAGGATCCGCTCGATTCCGACCCGCCGGCCAACCAGGTCAAGTCGCTGGAGGCGATCCGCTACCTCGAGCACGGAGTCCGCGAGGCCGACGGGATCGAGGGCATCGCGTTGCGCTACGCCAACTTCTACGGTCCGGGCACCGGCTTCGCTCTGGGTGGCGACATCGTCACCCAGGTGCGCAAGCGCCAGCTCCCGATCATCGGGGACGGCGGCGGCGTGTGGTCATTCGTGCACGTCGACGACGCCGCTGCGGCCACGATCGCGGCGATCGAGCACGGCAGGCCGGGCGTATACAACGTCGTCGACGACGAGCCCGCGCCCGTCTCGGCGTGGCTGCGCGCGCTCGCCGAAGCCGTCGGCGCCAAGCCCCCCCGCCACGTTCCCGTGTGGCTCGGGCGCCTCGCCGCCGGCGAGGTCGGCGTCTCGATGATGACCCAGATCCGCGGCACCTCGAACGCCAAGGCCAAGCGCGAGCTGGTGTGGAGCCCGCGCTACCGCAGCTACCGTGAGGGCTTCCAAAACGGTCTCGGCGATGTCCCGGTCCCGGGCTTTGGCCCGGTCGCCACGTCCCAATGATCAGCCGCCTCGATACCCGCCGCTAAGCCCACGCACCGTCGCTCGAACGCTCAAACCCAGACCCACACCCAGACCGCCATGCACGCCAGCCAACACATACTCCTCATATCCGGCCTTCCGCGGGCCGACTCGACCAACACCGCGGTGCTCCGGACCGTCCAGGCCGACGGGCTCACCGCGGGCGATCAACGCTCGGTGCCCAACCCGTCGGCAAAAGTGAAAGGAGCCAAGCCATGAGCGCACCATCGGCCGTCATCATGGGGGGAAGTTCCGGGATCGGCAGAGCGTCCGCATCCGAGTTCCTTGACACTGGCCATAGCGTCCTCATCACTGGTCGTGACGCGGATCGGCTCGAGTCGGCCGTGATGGAACTCCGCCACGCGCACCAAACCGCGGATGTCCGGGCGCATCAAGTCGATGCCCGCGACCCGGACCAGCTTCGTCAGCTGTTCGGAGGGCTCGACTCCATCTCGCACCTCGTGCTCGCGCTCAGCGGCGCGTCCGGGGCAGGAGCGATCCGCGAGCTCGAACTCGACGACCTACGGGCGGGGTTCGAAGCCAAGACGCTGCCATATGTCGCCTGCCTTCAGTTTGCCCTGCCGAAGATGTCTAACGACGGTTCGGTCACCCTGGTGACGGCGGGCTCTGCGCAGTCCGCACTTCCCGGTACCGCCGGCCTTGCGGCCATAAACGGCGCCCTAGAAGCGATGGTGCGCCCGCTCGCTCTCGAGCTGGCACCAATCCGAGTTAACGCGGTCTCACCCGGCGTGATCGACACGCCATGGTGGGACGCGATGCCGTCCGAGCGTCGCGCAGCGATGCATCGCTCAGCAACCAACGCCAGCCCGCTGGGCCGAGTCGGAGAACCACACGAAGTGGCGAGCCTCATCCTCGCCCTAGCAACGAACAGTTTCGTCACCGGCGTCACCATCCCATGCGACGGCGGCCTCCGTCTCACCGCCGGCCGCGCCGCATAGCGAAGGCACCCGTGCCCGTTGAGAAGCAGGTCCAACGACCCGAGAAGGTCGCCCTCCCTCCTCGCCAAACTCGCACACCGAGTACTTGCTGACTCTGAGCAAGCGATCGGGTCGACGGAAGTCTGCGTCGAGCCGGCCCGGGCTGTCGAGATTGGGGACCAGTGGCGGTCTGATCGGGGGCTCGCGCAGCTCCGCTTTCATTGCACGACGCGCATCTCGCCAGCGCGGGCGTGCGCCCCGCATCGCGCGGCAAGCATGCATCGCCTTCGCGCCGCGTTAGCAGGATCTCAGCAAACGATGCGGTCCAAGCAGTAGCGATCGATGCGCTCGCTTGATGCCCGGATTGGAACGCCAGCAGCAACGAGCGTCCGCGCCGGCCGCGACCCATGGTGCAGGGAGCCCGGGATTCGGTCCCTCAGTCTTGGCGACGCTCCGCGCTTCCAGTCAGTCGCCGCCATCCACGTCCTCGGCGCCGCCGATGAGGCGCTCGACGCCTCGGTCGAACTCGCCCTGCTCCATCCCCGAGGATCCCCGCGCGTCGTCCCGCTGCAGCCGCGTGATCTGGCGGCTCGGCACGCGCTCGGCGGGCTCGTCGGAAAACCGCATCAGCGCCCACACAGCCTGCTCGTCGATGTAGCGGCGCGTCGCGACCTGCTGGTAGACGGAGAACGTGAACTTCGGGTTGACGTGCCCGATCTGGGCCGCCACCCATTTCGGATCGCGGCCGATCATCGCGCAGAACGTCGCCCAAGTCCGTCGCAGCGAGTGCGGTGTGATCGGCGGCAGCGGCGCCAGGCCGCTCTCGGCGCGGTTTGTGTTGGCGCGCGCGACGGCGCGAGCGAGGATCCGGTCGCGGAAGCGGTCGGGGTCGCGGCGCTTGCCGGTCGCCGTGCCGAAGAAGTGGTCGGAGGGCCCGTGCGGCAGCCCGCGCGCCCGGCGGTCCATCGCGTAGGCGAGCAGCTCGTCGCGCAGGTAGAGCGTGATCTCGACCTCGCGTACACCGGCCTCGGTCTTCGCGTCGGCGAGCTTGAAGCGGCAGCGATGCAGATCGACCTGCGCGACCTTCAGGTCCATCATCTCCCCGATCCGGAAGCCGGCCAGCCCGAGCGTCGCGACCATCGCGCGCCGTCCAAGCCCCTTGCGGTTCGCCGGCGCCTCCGCCTCGAGCTCGGCGGCCGCATCCACCAGGGCGTGGAACTCGTCGACCTCGAGGAACGTGCGCTCGGGCCGCGCGCGTTTGAGGAACCGCGCCGCGCGGCCGCCGACGCGCACGGGGTTGCGGTCGATCAGCTCGTAGTCGACGGCCTGCTGGAGGATCTGTCCGAGGAGTGCGCGACGGCGTTACTGCTTTGCTCGATGACTGAGCGTGCTGCGACGGTGATTCCTCTGCTCCACAGGGCGGTTGCGCAAGTTGAGCCGGTGGCGTCCCAGGTTCCGGGTAAATCGGTCCAGGCGTAGCTCCGCGGTGAAGTGACTTTATGCGGCTGGACCTCCTCGGTGTCGGTGGTGGTGGATGAGTTCTGCTGGCGTCGGATGCGTTCGATCTCAGCGACGGTCTTCGGGGTCGTCGTCACGCCGCGCCAGCCGCGGCTTGAGAGTTCGAGCACGGCCCAGATCAGTGACAGTGCCCTGGTCTCGCCGGGAAAGCGGCCGATGACCTTGGTGCGTCGGCGGACCTCGACGAACGTGCGCTCCAGGAGATTCGTCGTCCGGATCCGTTTGCGGTGCTCTGAAGGCCAGCGCAGATGCGCCACGAGCGCGTTGAGGTCGCGTTCGATCACGGCCATCGCTGATGGATACGCGGTGCGGTAGTCGGCGATGATCGCCTCCAGCTCGCGGCGGGCCTCGGCCGGTGAGCTCGCCTCGTCGAAGGTCTTCCACCAGCGCGCCTTGACCTCGGTGTGATGGCGCTCGGGCAGCTTCGAGGTGACGTTGCGCAACGCGTGCACGGTGCAGCGCTGCTCCTCAGCGTGCGGCCAGAGCTCGCGCACGGCCTTCCACAGGCCCGGCGCGCCGTCGGCGCAGACCAGGCCCGGTGTGTTCATGCCGCGGGCGATCAGATCGCGCCCGAACGCCAGCCACGCCTCGTCGCTCTCGCGCGAGCCGAGCTGCAGCCCCAGCAGCACCTTGCGGCCCTCAAGTGTCACGCCCCACGCGACCAGCACTCCCTCGGCGGGAGTGTCGTCGGGGTGCAGCTTGAGGTAGATCGCGTCGAGGAACAGGTAGACGAGGTCGTGCTCCTCCAGCCGGCGCTTGCACCAGCGCCGGTAGCGCTCACGGGTGTCCTCCAGCACGCGTGAGACCGTCGACTTCGAGATCACCGGCTGATCGAAGGTCTCCTCCAACGCGGCCTCGACATCCCGCACGGACAGGCCGCGCAAGAACGAGCAGATCACCAGCGTCGCCAACGCGTACGTCCGCGCGACGCCCCTGCCGACAATCCGCGACTCGAACCCCAGTCTCGACGCGTGCCTGATTCGTGGTCGCTCGATCTCCATCGGACCCGAGGTCGTCGCGATCTTCTGCGGCCGCTCATAGCCATTGCGATGCGAGACCAGCGTCTCGGTCCGCTCGTAGCGGGCGCCGCCGAGAAACTCGGTCAGCTCGTCCTCAAGCGCCTGCTGGATGATCAGCTTCGCGCCGACCCGACCGATCTCCTCAATCGGGTCACCAAGCTCGGCGGCATCAGCGATCAGCGTGTCGAGCTCGTGGCGCAACCGCTCACTCGGGGTTACTCTCGTAGCCATCTGGGCGTACCTCCTGCGTTGTCGTGACGGACAAAGCGGAGGCTACGCCCGGATCTACTTTTCCCCGGCTATCGGGACGTCACCGTGAGCCGTGGTCGACCGCCAGCGAGATCCTGACGAGCGCTTTCCGGGAAAGCGCTCGGGAGCAGCAAGAGCCGACTCATGGAGTCCGGGCAGGGGGCGCCCGCGGGACGCAGCAGGTTGGCGCGCAGTCTCCGTTGCGGCGAGCATCCGGCGGAGGCGGCGTGGATCGGCAAAGCGGTCGTCAGCGTCGGTCGGAGCTGGCGTCCGTCGTGGCGAAGGGAGCGTCAATCCGCTCGCCCGGTGCCACTCCGCGTCCCGACGGGAGGCGTCCGCGCCACGCCGGGAAGCAGCCACGTTCGGCCCGCTCGAGCGGGTTGCCAATCGCTGAGCACCTGCACTCTCAGGACTGAGAGTGCAGCTGCTCATCGAAGAAGGAGGCGATCCGTCGGCGTGCGTCCTGGGCGGACGGGTCGTGATAGCCGATCCCGACGACCTTCAGCATCTTGAACACAACGCTCTGGTGATCGTTGAGGAACGAGTGCCCGGCGTCGGGATATTCCTTGACGTCGTGCTCCACGCCGTTGAGCGTCAGGGCGTGCTCAAGCCGGTCGGCGGCGCCGCGCTGCGTCCGGTCCTTGGCGCCGTAGCTGCCGACGATCGGGCACGCGCCGGCGAGTAAGCTCTCGACGTCCTTCGGGGCGGAGCCGTAGTTGACACTCGAGGCTGAAAAGCCGTGGCCTGGGGCGAGCACGAGCGCGAACCCTCCGCCCATGCAGAATCCGATCACGCCGATCCTGCCGGTGCAGTCCTCCCGCGCTGCCAGCCACACACGAACCGCCTCGACATCATCGAAGGACCTGCCATGGCGCGCGCTGAGATCGCGGATGATCGAGCGCACGCACGTGACCTTCCTGCCCCAATACAGCAGGTCGGGCGCCACGGCGAGATACCCCTCGCCGGCCAGCCAGTCGGCCTGGTGCCTTAGATCCTCGCTCATCCCAGCCGCGTCGTGAATCACCACAACGCCCGGCCAGGGACCCTCGCCGGCAGGTGTCGCGAGATAGGCCGGCAACTCGCCACGAGCCGTACGAATCATCGGTCGTGCCATCACGCCTTACTGACAGTAACTGAGCCGACGAGCGGGCGCCGCGACTCCGCCGTGGCACTGGCTGCGTTCCCGCCGCACGATCCGTACTTGTTCCGCCTCACGCTCGTAGATCGTCCGGTTTACCGCAGCCGGATCTCGGCGCACGCTTCAAAGGCTACGCTGCAATCGATCGAGGAGAGGCTGCGCGGGCGGCTGCGACAGCCGGATCGGCTCCCTCCATCCAGGCGATGCGTGTATGCCGTGCGAGCGCTTGACCCTGGGCGGTAGCGCAGTGGCGCGCTGCCTCGACGTCCTTCAGCGACTCGCGAACTCGGCCTGAAGGAGTATCCATGCGCACCTCTTCGAAAGTATTGATCGCGATCGGAGCCGTCCTGGCTGTGTTGGCCGGGCTCTGGCTGTTGATCGCGCCCGGCCAGCTGGTCAAGTATCCGAATGACCTCGACAAGACGGCGGTGGCGACAGGGAAGTTCACACTGTTCGTCGATCCGGCCACTGGGGCCCCGCGTTCCAGCCCGCAGGTGCTTCCGTTGACGATCAATCGCCGGCTGCATGTCGTGAGCTCGGACGGGTCACAGGCGGTCGTCCAAGAGGACGACATCGAGAAGATCGGCCCGCTTCCACAGCAGGATCTGCAGCAGCGATACGTCATCAGCCGAACTTCGATGAAGAACCTCGCGAGCAACCAGTCCTACGCCTACGCTCCGGCCAATATCGTCAACCGCGCGCCGGCGTACTCGATCAACCTGCCATTCGACGCCGGCGCAGGGCCGTACGAAATCTGGAAGAACGAGGTCGGACGCTCGTACACGTTCCGCCAGACAGGCGACAAGGTGACCAGCAACGGACTGACGCTGATCCCGCTGCAAGGCGAGCTCACGAACGTGCCCGCTAAGCCCTATTACCTCGACCAGTTGCGTGCGCTCGGTCTGCCTACTCAGACGACGATCGCGAAGCTAGCACCGCAGCTGAAGGCGCTCGGCCTCGACCCTGCGCAGCTGACTGCGACGCTGCTGCCAAAGCTCACGCCGGCTGACCGCGCTGCGGTCCAAACGGCCCTGGGCCAACCGATCGGCCTGGCGTACGTCGTCTCGGTTAAGACGCAACTGCTCGTCGAACCGACGACAGGCGCGATCGTCTCCCTGCACAACATCAACCAGACGCTCGGAGTGCACCCCAGCTTCGCCGCACTTGGCCAGCTTGGCGCGATCCTCACCAAGCCGCAGTACCAGTCAGTGCCCGTGGTCAAGACCGCCGCAGCCGCGCTGGCACAGCTCGCCAAGAGCCCGCCGACCGCCAAGGTGTTCAACCTCGCCTACGGCCAGACACCGGCATCGGTGGCAAACATTGCCTCCTATACCAAGGACAAGGCGGACGGCATCGACATGGTCAAGACGACCATTCCTCTGGTACTGCTGCTCGCCGGCGTCCTGTCGGCAGCTGTGGGCCTGGGCCTCTTCTTCGCCAGGCGGCGAGGCCAAGACAAGGGCTCGCCTGGTGGGCCTCCAGAACGCGAACCTTCGGCGCCGGGAACTCCGCCGAAGCCGGCTCCAACCGACTCGTCGCGACGGACCCGGGACGATCGCGACCACAAGCCGCCAACGCGACCGCAGGTTCGACCCTAGACCCGGCAGAAGGCGGCGACAGCTCGCTACATCAGCAAGCGCATCGCAGCACGGGATGGCCCCCTGTACGGCGGGCCATCCCGGGCCTTCGCTCGACTCGGCCCACTCCGGGCGAGGAGACCAACCGGAGATACCCCACGGCTGGAACCGCGTCTTCTCAAACGCTCCATGATCCCTTTCGCCCAGACCCATCAGTGTGATCGCAAACGAGGGCGCTGCTAGTGCTCCGCAAGAGCAGCCACGGTGCGGCGGTGCATTAGGCGTAGAGCAGCAGGACGCGCACGTCAGCACGCCGACCGGCCAGCCCTGCATCCGTTCCAGCGCGCGTATCTTGGCCCCGGCGTCGGCGCGCCCTGCAACGCGCGGTGCGACGCGATGTCGCACGACACGAGTGAACTACCGGATTGGAGATCTACGGATGTGAGTTGAGCGGTAGTTCCAGGTCCGTGCTCGATGGCCTGTCCCCGCCCTCGACGTGCGCTGCCGGTAACGGTGGGGTGCGAAGCTCGGGGTGGAAGCCGAAGCGTCGCTGGTTCCATCCCGGCGGGGCAGGCGAGGGGAAGACCGGACGGGTGAACGACGTGAACCCCTGTTTGATGCCTCGTGAAGCAGAGCCTCGCATGGTGGGATGTTGTGACGGGGTTTAGGGACTAGCCGTGGTGGAGCGGCAGGCGCCGGCTGAGAACGCGCCTCAGTCCGGGATGAGCACCGTCGTCCTCGGGGCACAGGGGGCACCCACCCCGGTCGCAGCTCGTGCGTGCGGAACGCGGTAACCCTGTCTGGGTCCGGCCCTTGGGCCGGTGGGCCGACCGTGAGGAGAGCCGATCCCTTGGCGGGAATGGGATGACCGAGAAGCGAACGCCGGCAGCGGAAACGCGACGGGAAACCGGGACCAGGTAGCCAGCCCTCCAGCTGGCGGTCGCCGGATAACCGGCCGGATACGGGGCCCCTGGTGCCCGGGCCCGAAAGGGTGCTGACGCGGTCAGGTGAGCCTGTGGAGAGAAAGATGACCGAGATCCCGGAACCGAAGGACAAGCTAGACACCGAAGTTGTGGTGAGTGGACCAGAGGACGACGCCCTGCGTTGGCGCCAGGTTGATTGGCGGCGCGCGGAGGCGGACGTACGGCGGTTGCGGCAGCGGATCTTCACGGCGTCGAAGGCGGGGGACCTCCCAAGGGTCCGCCGGTTGCAGAAGTTGATGCTCCGCTCGCGCGCGAACACGCTGGTGAGCGTGCGGCGGGCGACGGAGCGCAATGCTGGCCGTTTGACGGCAGGCGTGGACGGCGAGGTCGTGCTGACCCCGGAGGCCAAGATGCAACTGGTCGACAGGATCCAGCATGGCGCCGCGCCGTTCAAGGCGCTGCCGGTCAGACGGGTGTACATCCCCAAGCCGGGCGGCAAGCAGCGCCCGCTCGGGATCCCCGTGATCATCGACCGGGTCCACCAGGCCCGCGTCGTGAACGCGCTGGAGCCCGAGTGGGAGGCGCGGTTCGAGCCGAGGTCCTATGGATTCCGGCCCGGCCGCGGCTGCCAGGACGCGATCCAGGCCGTCCACGCGACCGCGAGCGGCAAGTCCGCGAAGCGGTTGTGGGCGCTGGACGCAGACCTGGCATCGGCGTTCGACCTGATCGCCCACGATCACATTCAGACGATGATCGGCGCGTTCCCCGCGAGGGGGATGATCCGGGCATGGCTGAAGGCTGGCGTGGTCGAGCAAGGTCGGCTGCACCGCACCGAGGACGGTGTTCCTCAAGGCGGTGTGGTCAGCCCGCTGCTGCTGAACGTCGCCCTGCACGGGATGGAGATGGCCGCCGGAGTCCGCTACTACCAGACCGGCAGCAACGCCGGGAACGCGGTGATGGGCTCCCCGGTCCTGATCAGATATGCCGATGACTTCGTCGCTCTCTGCCACACCAGGCAGGAAGCACTCGAGGTCAACGCACGGCTCGCTAAGTGGCTGGCGCCCAGAGGTCTGGCTTTCAACGAGGACAAGACGCGCGTCGTCAACCTCGGGGACGGCTTCGACTTCCTGGGGTTCAACGTCCGCCGCTATCGCGGCAAGCTGCTGATCAAGCCGAGCAAAGCGGCGATCAGACGGATCCGGGAACGACTACGGACCGAGCTGCGTGCCCTTCGGGGCCACAGCGCCAAGGCCGTGATCAGGAGGCTCAACCCGATCATCCGGGGCTGGGCCAACGACTACCGGACACACGTAGCCGGCGAGATCTTCGGTGACCTCGACAGCTACCTCTGGCGGCTCACCTACAAGTGGGCCGTCCGCAGCCACGCGAACAAACCGAAGTCCTGGGTGTTCGCCCGGTACTTCGGCAAGTTCAACAGGGCCAGGCAAGACCGGTGGGTGTTCGGTGACCGCCAAAGCGGCTCCTACATGCACCGCTTCGCCTGGACCAACACCCTCCGACACCAGACCGTCTGGCAGCGGGCGTCACCCGACGACCCCACGCTGGCCGACTACTGGACCCGACGAAGACGCAAAGGTGCCCTGCCGATCAACAACACCAGCCTGTGGCTGCTCAAGGCCCAGGACGGATGCTGCCCGATCTGCAAGAACCCGCTCTTCGCCGAGCAGCCACAAACCCCGAGCGATTGGGAGACATGGCTGACGGCCGCTCGCACAGCGATCACGATCGTCAAGCCAGCGACCGGCACGCCGGACGTGGCTAACCACCGTCTCATACACGCCCGCTGCGCCAACCGCAGCGGCCCGGCACTTCTGCCCGCCTACCAGCCAACAGGGCTTGCTTGAGCCGGATGCCGGGAAACTGGCACGTCCGGTTCTGAGGAGGGTCCGGCGCCGCGAGGCGCCGGACCTATCCGACGGATCCGCGACTCAGCGGTCGGCTCAGGCATCGCGGCCCGTTCCCGAACCGCGAGCGCCCCGCTGACCGCGCAAAGCTGGTCTGAGCCGGGCGCACGGTCGCGGACCTGCACTCGAAATTTGCGGGTCTCCGGATCGGGCGACCACTGCGAAGTTGCGAGCCCCGCATTCGTAAGAACGCGGTACTCCAGGCTGATCGACGCCGACGACCGCCCAGTGGACGGCGTGCTGAGCCTCGCTGGTGGCGACGAGCAGAGATCGGCGATGACGAGCTTGCCGTTGTCGCGAAGGTCGTGCGTTAGCCGCCGATAGAAGCGGGCGTCGATCGCCTCTGGAGGCTGGGGTACGGTGAGGAGGCCGGCGTCCGCGCAGAGCAATGTGGTCAGGGTGATCCCGTAGAGCTCGTCGAGCTCGTGACGGCGCAACGGTCTCGCAAGCGAGGTGGCGACCTCGACACGGGTGCCGCTACGCCGGTCGTGGATGTAGACGCCACTGGCGCGTTGGGAGCAGGACGCCCGGAGAGCCGACCCTTCTGACTTGATCAGCGCGCGCAGCACGTGGCCCGACTCGCCGCCTAACGGCGCGCGCAGCTCGACGTCGGCGCCGAGCGTGGCAGCCATCCTGGTGACCCAGATCCCTTGAGCGTCGACGTGGAGGTGAATATCGGCGGGGTCACCCCCTGCTTCCACGGTGATCGTCAGTCGGGGCGAACACCGCGATCCGCGGACGCTCCGGGAACCTGGGCTCGATGACCGAGCTGGTTCTGAGCTCGCGCTGGCTCACATGACGCGCTGGACGGCGGCGAGGAGCTGTCCTTCTTCGACAAGCGCGACTAGGAACGGTATGTGACGGATGGTTGTGCATCGACGAGGGCTCAAGTGGGTACTGCTCAAGCTTGCCCTGGAGCGGTGGTGTTGGAAATGGGGTCGAGCCCTCATCTGTCGGCGCGGCTGAGCCGGCCCAGGTGACAATCGATCGTGCGTGCGATCACGCTCTCTCGTCGTGGCGCTTGCTGTGGAGGACTCGACCAACTCCGTCACGATCGCCATCGCGGTCCACCTGCCTCGACCGGCGATTCGCAGCGCCGCCTGAATGACCACCCCGCAGTAATCTGCGATTCGGGCTCGCAGCTACGACGCAAGTGGCGGATGGCTGCTTCCGCTCGGCGGGATCAGCCCGTGAAAGTTGTCACGAGGTCGCCGATTGCGAAGCCGACGGCTGCGCTCGCGGGGCCGATCAGCGTCGCTTGTAGACCCGCACGCCGTCAGTGGCAAACGCGATGGCCCATGGCGGGATGGTCGCTGCGGCCGTGTAGGTCAGGCCGATGACGAGCGCGTCGCCAAGGCCGGACCGCCTACGTCCGATCAGAGACCCGAGCTCTCTTGAATCTTCGTGCGTCGGAATGCCGCGGGCTTGGTGGCCAGACCGTGGGTGACGATCTCGGCTCAGCGATCCGCCGCGGGAGACAGCGGGGATGCCGTCGCCCAGCCACCCGGGCTGATGTGCGAACCGTCACCGGCCAGCGGTTCGAGCGGCGTATGAACACGTCGCGGCGGTAAAGGCTGTCGCGCAGCGCCTCGAGCGCGTAGAACGTGTGCGCATGCCGGTTGACTTTGCCGGGCTCGGGCTCCGCCAGCCGCCGCCAGGAGCGCGAGACGATCTGCATCGCGACGTCGTCGGGCTCGAGCGTGTGCTTGTGCTCGATCCGCTTGAGCGCCTTGAGGACCTGCTCGCCGGCGTCGGTGGCCTGGAACTCGAGCGTGTCGAGCAGCAGCGGCAGGAACCTGCGCACGGTTCCGTAGCTGCCAGCAGCCGCTCGCGGTGGCCCTCATCGACGGGGCGTGTGTGCCCGCGCAGCTGCCGGATCGCTTCGCGCAATGGCTCGCGCCCCAACGTGGCGATGATCGTGTCGCGGAGATCCGAGTCACTGACACCCTCATCGAGCACCACCGCACAGGCGTCGGCGAGGCGAAGCCCGGCCCGGTCGATCACGGGACTACCAGCCCCCACGCGGCCGTGAGCGTGGAGGCCTAGAACGGCTTCGCGGTGCCGGCGGCCACGGCGTCAGCCGCTGCGGGTTCGTCGGGCAATTGGTCGCTCTCGGTCCCCCGTGAGCTTCGGCGCCACGACGATCACGGCCACCTCCAGCTTGCGCCGCAGCACCGGGTACGTGCAGACCAATATCAGCAACGTCCTACAATCCGGCACGAACTTGCTGAGCGTGAGCGGTGACCGGGGGTCTGCTGGCCCACCTGCCGGCCCACGAGCTCCGGGGAGTGCTGGCGCACGAGTTCGGGCGGCACACTAATGCAGGACGAGCTGCAGCGCGATCACGAGCGCGCCGAGCAGCACCCCGATCGCCACCTGCCCGACGAGCTCGCGTCCGGACAGCTCCGCGCGAACTCCGATCGCGACCTCGAGCACCACGAGCATCACCGCTGAGGTCCAGACGCTGGCCGTGACAGCACTCGTGAGGCTGACGCCGGCGACCCAGCAGGCCAGCAGGGCGGCCAGCGGCGCCGCGGCCCCGATCAGGATCGTGAGCTCGCCTGCCAGCGTGCGCGCCGCCGCGGCGAGCGAGAGACTCTCGCCTGTGCTCAGCCGCGCGGCGGCGAGCCTGGCGTACGAATGCGCGAGCCAGTACGTTAGCAGCGCGATCACGACCGCCTCGACCGTTCCCAGATACGTCTCGTGGCGCGCAGTTTCAGCCGCCAGCAACGCGCCAACCACGATCGTGCCGTAGACGGCGCCGAAAGCGTTCTCGGACATGGCCTCATTGTGGTGGCGCCGGCGGACCGACGCTCGGCGGCGAAGTCCGACCGGCGACGACGCCGCGGGCCGGGCCGCTGGCCGCATCGCGCGGATGCCTTCTTGCCGATACGTGCCTGCAGCGTGGACGGCGTCGCGATGCGCGTGTGTACCGTCAGGGTTCATCCATCGGCTGGGGAGGAGGAGTGCTCAGAGAGCTCGACGTCTCCCGGCCGCTGCTGATCGGCACCGAGCGCTGGCGCGAGCTCGAGCTGCCCGTGCCGAGACGGTTTCACGGCGTGCGGCCGCACGCCGTGGTCGCGGGCGTGCGGGCGGCGCTCGAGGCAATCCGGGACGCCGACGGTTTGGTGGCGCTCGGACCGGCGGGTTTCGCCATCGCCGCACCGTCATCTCCTACCTCGAACGGCCCGAGATCGACGCGCTCCTCGAAGCGCCCGACCGGACCACACGGCTCGGCCGCCGCGACCACGCGATGATCCTCGTCGCGATCCAGACACGTGGCGCCGACTGGCGTACAGCCTCGCTACCCCGCTTGATTCGGGGATCGCGCCATTTGGTTGCTGCTCGCCGGCGGCGGTGTTGCTGCGGCGACGATCGACGATCGTTTGAATCGTTGCTGTGCGTGGTGCTCGCCGCTTTGCTATCTCGCAGTGTGTGAATCCGATCGTGGCGCCTGGTCGATCGCCTGGCGGTACTCGGCGTTCGCTCGCTCTTGCACTTGGCCGCCCGGGTCACGCGTCGTACCAACTCGCCGCTAACCTCCGCGCGCGCCCGCTGCTCGCGGCATTGTTCGGCGTCCGCGACCGCCGCCAGCGACCGCCCGGTGGCCAGCGCGGCAGTTGCCGCTTCGATCATGCGATCGTGAAGCTCTCTGGCAGCGGCGGTCTCCTGCCTGACCGAACGCAGCCGTTGTGCTGCCGCATCTGCGATTGCCCTCCAAGCCAGCCGGCAGCGGGTCATGACGATGCTTCAAGGACAGGCCAACACTCCTTCGATCAGGGTCAAGAGACGATGTGACGGCGGCCATGAGAACCTCGCCACTGGCGGCCACTGAGATTCCCCACTGACGGCCAGGTTTTCTCCCCGTGGGCGGCCATTCTTTTGTCCCCACGGTCTTCCTGAATCTGTCGGTTGGCCACGCTCCGGGGCTCGAGTTGAGCGATCGGGGTGTGGAGGCCGCGTGTGAAGAAACCGGAGGAAGTGATGGAGATCCTGGAGGCCTATGACCTTGCCGGCAGCCTGCGTGGCGCGGCGCAGCTGGCTGGCTGTGATCACAAGACGGTCGCGCATTGGGTCGCGCAGCGCGACTTGGGGCTGGTGCCGAAGACGGAGCGCAAGCGGCCCGCGATGCAGATCGACTACGCGCGGAAGATCGATGAGCTCGTTGCGCGTTCGCACGGCAAGATCCGGGCGGACGTCGCGCACGGCAAGCTGGTCGCGCTCGGCTATCAGGGGTCGCCGCGCACGACGCGGCGGTGGGTGGCTGAGTCCAAGCGTCGGTGGCGGCGCGAGCACGGCAGGGTCACGCGGCCGTGGACGCCGGAGCCCGGGTTGTGGGCCCAGTTTGACTATGGCGACGGGCCGATCGTTGACGGGCGCAAGACGGTGTTGTTCTGCGCGTGGCCGGCGTGGAGCAGGTTCCGGGTCGTGGTCCCGCTGCGCGACAACACGACCGCGAGCGTGGTGATGGCGATCGATCGAGCGCTGCGCGCGTTCGACGGCGCGCCGACGTATCTGTTGACCGACAACGAGAAGACGGTCTCGGTGGACCATGTGTGCGGGATCGCGGTCCGCAACCCGCAGATCGTGCGCGTGGCCCGGCACTACGGCGTGAGCATCCAGACGTGCGTGCCGGCCGATCCGCAGAGCAAGGGCGGGTCGGAGGCGACGGTGCGGGTCGCGAAGGCCGACCTGTTGCCCGGCGATCACAACCTCCGACCCGAGTATTCGTCGTTCGCAGAGTTGGAGGCGGCGTGCCAGGCGTGGATGGCGGAGGTGAACACGCGGCCGCACCGCGCGACGCAGCAGCCGCCGGTGGTCCGGCTCGCCGAGGAGCACGAGCGGTTGCATCGGCTGCCCAGGGTGCCGCACACGGTGTGCTTTGGTGAGACCCGCAAGGTGAACTGGCAGTCGACGATCAGCGTTGGTGGCGCGCTCTACTCCGTGCCGCACACGCTCGTTGACCAGCGCGTGTGGGTGCGCGTCGACGGGGATGAGCTGATCGTCGTTGACGCCGACGCGGTCGGTGGACCGGCCGAAGTCGCGCGGCATGCGTTGACCACGCCGGGCCGTCCGGCGATCAACGACGCGCACTACCCGCCCCGGCCACCGGGCGCGCTCGAGCGCCGACCGAAGGCCCGCAGCACCGAAGAGCAGGCGTTCCTCCAGATCGGCTCGGCCGCCGAGGGGTGGCTCGTGAAAGCAGCGGCCGCCGGCACGCAGCGCCTGCGGCGCAAGATGGCCGAAGCGGTCGACCTCGCAAAGCTCCACGGGGCCGATCAGGTGAACCGGGCGCTGGAGACGTGCGCTCACGCGGGCCGGTTCGCCGACGGCGATCTGGCCTCGGTGCTCGCGCACCAGGCGCGAACGGGTGGTGGGGAGCTGGTGCTGTTCCCCGCCCGCGAGCAGTCCTCGCTGCAGCGCTCAACGCGCGCCTGGGACGTTCGGTCGATGACTGTCCGCACGCCGCCACCACCGCCGCTGCCCGACGAGCTCGACCGGCTGCTCAGGCGCCTGCGGCTCCCATACGTCCGCCGCGCCGCACCGGAAGTACTCGCCACAGCCGCCTCACAGCGCTGGGAACACGCGGAGGTGCTTCGCGTGCTCTTGGCCGAGGAGGCCGCCGGCCGCGACCAGGCCACCACCTCGATGCGCCGCAAGCAATCAGGGCTCCCGGCCGGCAAGACGTTCGACGCCTGGGAACCCGGAGCCTCAGCGATCCCGGCGCCGACGCAGAATGCGCTGCGCACCCTGGAGTGGGTCGACCGCCACGAAGTCCTAGTCGTCTGCGGCCCGTCCGGGACCGGCAAGAGCCACTTCATCGAAGCCTTGGGCCATCTCGCGATCGACAAAGGCCGCACGGTCGCGTGGCACACCCTCGAGACGCTCGCCGTCCTCGTCCGCCGCCACCGCGCCGACGACAGCATCAACAAGGCGATCGCGAAACTGATCCGCGCCGACCTGATCCTGATCGATGATGTCGGCCTACTGCCAGTCTCCGCCGACGCCGCGGAGGCGCTGTTCCGCGTGATCGACGCCGCCTACGAGAAACGCTCGATCGCGATCAGCTCCAACATCCACCCGTCCGGGTTCGACGAGCTGATGCCTAAAACGATCGCGACCGCGACCGTCGACCGGCTCATGCACCACGCCCACATCCTGATCACCGACGGCGCCGACAGCTACCGACTCGCCCAAGCAACCGCCGGGAAAGGAGTCAAACCCCTGGCCTAAACCATGCTCAACGGCTGGTGGGGAGCTTCGTGGCCACCAGCCTCAACAACCCTGACCGGTGGGGAGCTTCGTGGCCACCAGTGGGGAGAAAAGATGGCCACCAGTGGGGAGAAAAAGTGGCCGCCGATGGGGAGATCTCGATGGCCATTGACAACGATGAGCGTAGACCGCCGACAAGCGCGACAGCAGCCCTCGCCCACTGGCACGCATTCGCCGTAGAGCCGCGTCAGCCGAGGCGATGCAGGACCGGAGTAGCTCCGCTAGGCGGTTGAAGGGTTCGCGGATGAGTCATCTTTCAGGCCGTGATAGCGGGATGTCATGCGGGCGGTCGTCGACGCCGATCTGGACATCCTTCATGGCGCCCTTGCGGGCCTGGCATCAATAAAGCGTCTGGGGCACGCCAGCAGCAGCTGGGAGACCAGCCCGATGAGGTCCACACCCCATCTCATGCCCTTCCACGCTAGCACCATCAGTCCGAAGGACTCGCGCTGCACGGCGTATCGGTTCGGCTGCCAGGTGCTCGGGAGGATGGGGGCTCGTACCCATTGCGTGTGCGGCTCCCGGCAGGCAGTCTTGGGTCGAACTCAACGATTTGGAGGATTCATGATTGCCGTTGCGGACTTCCTCCGCTCAAGCGCGGATGTACTCCACGCGGCGTTCAAACCATGGCTCCCAGCACCGGCCGAAGGCGGCCCGCAAATAGCGCCCCCCACATAGGGAGATCACCGTGCACCGACCACCATCGAGAAAGGGAAAACGATGCGCATAGCAGACAAGCTCAGGGACCTGACCACGAAGGCCAGGAACTCCGCCGCAGAACACAAGGATCAGGTCAAACAGGCCGTCGAGAAGGCTGAGACGATCGCCGATAAGCGAACCGGCGGCAAGTACCACGACCGGATCGCCAAGACCGGAGCCAAGGTCGAGACCTACGTCGAGAAGCTGCAGCCAGACGCATCCGAACAACGGCAGGAGGGCAAGCCCACACCACCTGCAAAGGCGAACGATGCGCGCCAAACCCCGCGTGACGCCGTCCCACCCGAGCTGCCGACCGCCGCGTGGATCAACAAGCCCGAGACGAAGGAGGTCGCTCACTAAAGACGACCACGAAGCGTCTCATCGGGCTTGACGGGCTCAGCCGTCCGGGATCGCCCTGGTCGTGCGCGGCGCAAACGGGCTTGCCAGGAGTTATCAGAGCTCCCTCAAGCTGCAAAATTGACTCCAAGCCGATCCAGCTCCCGGATTGGAACGGCGGCGAGAGTGTGGGCGGCACTCGAGGGGATTAGCGCGTTCGCAACAGAGCAGGTGTGTCGCGCCTGCCACCCGCGCACCTCGTATTCGCCAGCAGCGCGGCCCCGGCGTAATCGACCGGCCGGTCGGCGAACGGTGGGCCCGAAACACCCGCTTTTCGTCGGCGGCGTGTACGCGCAACCGCGCGGGGCGCCGGAGGTCCGTGGCCCCGCTTTCGCGCCTCGAAAGGTCTCTTGGCCAACGTCGGTCGAGACCCGAGTTTCGCCATTTGCGCGGCTGGCCCCGTCGCCGGCTTCCGACGTCGTGACCGACCGGTCTGCGGGCCCTGGTCTGCCGCGGTTGCGGGTTTCGGCGGTGTGCTTGCTGGCGACCAGATCCGCGGCGACCTGCAAGCGCACCTGGCTCTCGCCCTCGCGTGGCCAAGCAGCCACCCTCCTCGACGCCCACCTCGCTGCTCGTCCGGACGAGAGGCATCAGCTCGCCGACGGGCGCGACCGGCGCCCGCTTCGCCGCGAGAATGCAGGCGCGCTGTCCCGCGTCACTGGTTCCACGCTACTTCGGGGGACGCCGACCGGAGCCCCTCGGTTGCGCGGCAAGCGCGTCTCGGCCGTCGCTCCGGGCTTCCCGGCCGTGATCGGAGCTGCGAAAGTGCTCGAGATCCGCGCTAACGAAGTCTCGAGAGGGGCTGCACGGGGTGTGTCTCTGGCGGCAACGATGCAGGACTGTTCTGCGGTGTTGCTCCCAACGGGCCGGGTCTAGAGGTGCGAGTGGTTGGTCGCGCAGTTGGACGGGCTATAGCTGTAGCCCGCTTCGCTCTTCACGTGCCTCGGCCGCTGGCTGTGCGGCTGCGCCCTCGGCGGGGAGGATGACGCGGAATTCGCTGCCTTGGCCGGGGGTGCTGTCCAGTTCGACGTGGCCGCCGAGGGTTTGGACCGCGCGGTGGACGATCGCAAGGCCGAGGCCTGAGCCGCCGGTGGCGCGGTCACGGGTGCTGTCGACACGGTAAAGGCGCTCGAAAATCCGCTTCTGGTGCTCGGGCGGGATCCCGACGCCGGTGTCGCGGACGCGCAGTACGAGTTCCTTTCCCCGGCGGAGGAGTTCGAACTGGACCGAGCCGCCGGAGGCGGTGTAGCGAAGCGCGTTTGAGAGGAGGTTCGAGGCGATCATCTCAAGCAGCCGAGCGTCCGTCAGAACCTCGTGATCATCGGCCGCGTGGTGCAGATCCACGTTGGCCTCCCGGGCGGCCGGGCGGAAGCTCGCCACGAGCCTTTCGCCAAACGCTCGCAGCGAGACGGGGCTGACGCGCACGCCCTCGGCGAGATCGAGCTGGGTGAGCTCGCGCAGATCGCTCAGCAGATCGCGCAGGCGTCCGGCCTGAGCCTCGATCACGCTCTTCGCCTCCCTTCGGTCCCGTTCAGCTTCCGCGGTGCCGTCGGCGAGCGCGAGCGCGAACCCGGTGACAGCGCTCACCGGCGTAGCGATTTCGTGGGCCACGTCGGCCAGGAACTGTCGCTGATCGTGGTCGGCCTGTTCGAGCCTGGCCGCCATGTCATCGAACGCCCTACCCAGCTTGACCAACTCCTCCGGCCCGGACGTGCCCATGCGGGCGCTGGAGTCGCCGTGGGAGAGGCGCTCGGCAGCGTCGATCGCCCGCTGGACTGGCGCGCGGACAGCCCGCGTCACCAGGGTCGCCGCGATGATCGCGGCGGCGATCACCAGCGCCAGCACCCCAGCGGTTATCAGCGTCAGGTCAAGCGTGGTGCTAGGGCCGGGCGAGGAATAGTCGGCGAGTCTGACCACGCCTCCCGGGAACCGAGCCTCTACTTGCAGTTCGAACTCCCGCCCAATGGGTCGCGGACCCTGGAAGATCGTCCGCCCGCCGCGCGCGACCGTGATTTGGTCGCTGGGTAGGAGCTCCTGCAGACCGGCGAGTCGGTTCTGGCCGGCGCCGGCCTCGACCTCGGCCGCGATCGCACGCGCTTCTTCCCGCGCCTTCGTGGCATCGGCCGCCCGCTCGTTGGCGGTCTGGACATGGTTGAACAGCACCACCGCCGCCACGAGACCGATCGCGGCGCTTGCGATCATCGCGACCAGCAGCCAAAACCGTAGAGACGGGGCGCGGGTGAACATCTAGGATTCCAGGCGGTACCCCACGCCGCGCAACGAGCTGATCTTCACCGCGTCCCCAAGTTTGCGCCGCAGGCCCGCGATGTGCACGTCGACAGTCTTTGGCTGAAGGTAGGTCGACCCCCACACCTGCTCGAGCAGCGCATCCCGTGTATGCACGCGGTCGGGATCTCGCAGCAGCGCAGCGAGGAGGTCGAACTCCCGGCGCGTGAGCTCCACCTCTCGCCCGTCGACCGACACCCGCCGCGCTTCCTCGTCGAGATCCACGGACCCGATCCGAAGCGGCTCCTGCGCGCCGAAGTGCCCGCGCGCGCGGCGCAGCTGTGCCCGGACCCGCGCGACGACCTCGGGTGCGGAGAACGGCTTGACCACGTAGTCATCGGCACCGACCTCGAGACCGGCGATCCGCTGCGCCTCCTCGCCCCGAGCAGTGATCAGGATGATCGGTAGCCCGGACTCGCTGCGGATGCGCCTGACCACCTCAAACCCGTCGAGCTCAGGAAGCATCACGTCGACCAGCGCGAGGTCGATCCCGCCGCGGCGCAGCCGCGACAGGGCGTCCAGGCCGTTGCCGGCCTCGACCACCTCGTAGCCCTCCTTTTCAAGATATAGGCGCAGAAGCCGGCGAAGCGAATGCTCGTCATCGACCACCAGAACCCGCGCTGCAGCCGCCATGCGGGGCGATTGTTCCACAACGTTTCCCGGCCGCGATTCGCGTTTCTGACCCGCTACCGGGCCATTGCCGTTCCATAACCATCGCCGGGCAAGCTCATCACATCGCCTCAAGAGACCTGCCCCCCACACCGGCCGGACCTCGGGGCTGAAGAAAACCACGACACAGGAGCTTCTCGATGCTCACCACAGCGATTCTCAACGTAGTCCTCGCGCTCGGCGTGATCGTGATGGTCGTCGCGCCGCTGATTTGGGCAGTCGTCACCCAGCACCGCGACCACCCGCAGCTGGCGGTCAACGACGGCGCCACCGCACGCCCGTCGCAGGCCGAGCTGCGCATCCACGCAGCACAGCCGAGCTACAAGACCGTCGTCGGTCGGGCGTAGTCGCCGCGCCGTACTTCCCTCTCACCAGCGCTGAGGCGCGAATTGTGGACCGGTCGGACCTCATCAACCAACCGCAGGACCTGCGGTTCGTAATCGCGCGCCTGCTGAGCAGCCACACTGCACCGCTCGCCGGGCTCATTGACCGCACGCGCATCGTCCTTGCGGGGCACTCCGACGGCGTCGACAGCGCGCTCGCGGTCGTCTACAGCCAGGGCCGCGACCCACGCATTCGCGCAGCAATCGGCTTCTCGGGTGCCGAGCTCGCCGCCTTCACCGGCTTTCCAGCGCCGGAGCGCCATATCCCTCTGCTCGCCGTGCAGGGCACCGGTGACTCCGTCAACTCGCCGAGCGGCACGTACGCTTACTTCGCCGCCGCCCCCCGGCCGAAGTACCTGCTGAGGCTCCTTGGGGCCGAGCACACCTCCCCGTATCAGGACGCCCAGCCATACCTTGCGATCGTCGAGCGGGTCTCGGGCGCGTTTCTGGACCGCTACGTGAAAGACCAACGCGCCGCGAGCCGCCGGCTCGTGGCAGCCGGGAACGTGCCTGGCCGCTCGACGCTTCAGAGCGACCCTTGACTCAGCTCGGTGGCCTGACCCAGCACCGCCCGCGATCCAATGACCCTGCAGTCAGCCCTCGAGGGCCGGGGGCGGTGTCGCGGAGGCGACGAGGACTGAAGATCAGGCAGGCTGGAGCACGCCGAAGACGTTGCCTTCGGTGTCCTTGAAGTAGGCGACCGTTCCGACCCCGGGTATCACGGCTGGCTCGACGACCTGCGCGCCCCCTGCGACGCCGACACGGCGCTCGGTCTCCGAACGATCCTCGACTTGGATGGTGTTGACATAGGCGGTGACGCCTTGGCCGTCGATCCCACCGCGTCGCTGCGTCAGCGCGCCGTTGATCCCTGGCTGCTCGTCGGGGCCGATTGTGATCAGCCGGTAGACGATCGGGGGTCCCTCCCAGTGATCGATCCGCCAACCGAAGACCTCGGTGTAGAAGCGCTCGGCACGATCGAGATCGCCGCAATGGATCTCGAAATGGACAACGCGACCCATGAGGACCAGCCTATTCGAGGCGAGAGCGCACACGCCAATTCGAGTTGCGCCACGTCGGTAGCGCTCCCGCGTTTCACTTTTGCGTCGAAGCGAAGGAGCCACCCCGCGGCGCGACCGCTCCAAGCGTCGAGGAGTGGCGCCGGGCCGGGCTCAGGGGTCGAGCTGGCGATCGCCGCCAGCGTCGGCACCGTTGGCGTGACTGGTGGTGTCCGGAGCAACAGTGGCGGGCGGGGATTCAAGCTCGGCTCCGGTTGCTGCCTGTAGCGCGGAGGAGCGACGGATCGTTCAGCGTCTCCAGATCTCCGGTCGCCGTTCCCATTTGGCGTGGCTGTGATGTACGGAGCGAATGTGGATCCGTAGTTATTGCGGCGTGGCCTGTGGGGCTCGGGCGGATGTGCGGACACGCTCAAGTGGTGAGACTTGTCGCTCGGATCAGGAATGGAGTGATGGTGCTGCGGAGCCAGCAACGAGGAAGGTCGTGATGCGCGGCTCTTCGCTATTGCGAGCGAGTCTTGTCGCTTTCCTGGTGGCGCTCGGCGGGGTGCTGTCGATCGCGGCGAGCGCCGACACGCTCGCTCCGCTCTACGCGAAGATGAAGCAGCGCTTCACGGTCACTCACCCCGGCGTGCTGACGGGCTGGACGTTTGACGGCGCGCTCAAGCCGATCGCGCGCGGTCGTCAGGTCCCACCACAGCGCGGCGTCGAGTTTGTGTTCCCTCAGGGGACGCGAGTTGACGGCGGCGCCGTGCGCGCTTGCCGTGCCTCAGATCAGAAGATCACGCGCGTCGGACCGTCGGTGTGTCCAGCATCCAGCCGGATCGGCTCAGGCAGCGCCGGCCTCGCGCTTGGCACGACCGGCACACTCGACACGAAGCTGATCGCGTTTGACAGCGGGCGGCGGCTCATCCTGGTGTTCACGACCACCTCGGGTAGCGTCGTGCGTGTCCTCAGCGGAACGATCTCCGGAACGCATGTCAAGTCCACGATTCCGCGTACCGTGCTACCGAGCGGCGGTGAGGTTGCCGTATTTCGCTTCGCGCTTCAGCTCCGCGCCGCTGGTACTCCGAAGCGCCCGTTGATCCGTACCCCGCGCACGTGCCCGCGCAACGGCCGCTGGACGTTCATCTACCTGCCTCGCTACGACGCGCCGTACGGCGTACAGCGGTCCACGAGCAGCGTGCGCTGCTCGCGCCGCTGACTGCTAGCGCAGAGCGTCGCCTTGATTGGAAAAGGAGCGGCGCTGCCGTCGTGGCCGCTTGAGGCGTCAACGGGTAGCGCTGTTCGGCCGACGATGGTCGACGCCTGCGTCGCCCAGGGAGCGCTCCCTTTGCATCTCGCGGTGATCATGCCCAAGTTCGAAGACACGCTTGCTCCGGGTCGAAGGCGCGAGCGTCTTCCGATGCGGGCGCTTGTACGCATCGGGCGGTTGCTTCCCTGTCCCGTTGGCTGGGCGACTACTACCTCCTGCTTTGGACGGGCATGGCCACCGATGGTGTGGAGGCTTCAGTTGGCGGTTGCTCGCCGGTGTCTCACCAGTCGGCGGATGAGCCTGCGCAGCAGCCAGCCGGCCAGCAGGATGAGCGCGACGAGGACGGCCATGGCGGGAACGGTGCGGGTCAGCCAGGCCTGTAGGACGGATTGGTGAAAGTAGTCGTGCTTGATGGTGGGAAGCGCCATGAGCGCCGAGAGTGCTTCGATTGGGCCCCATTGCTCGGCCTCGCCGATGGCGAGCACGTAGGTGCCGCGGTTGCCGGGGCGAGTGACCTGCACGATGTAGTGTCCAGCGGGGACGTGGCGGCGGTACTCGGGGCCGGTGAGGTAATGGTCACCGCCGAACGGCTCGAAGAATCGCTTCCAGTGCGAGGTCGGAGTGCTCAGCTGCGCGAGCAGCTGTCCGTTCGGTCCGAGGATCCTCAGACGGTAGTCGCGCCGGGCGCCGCTGATGTCCGGGACGGTGATCTGCGCGTACAGCGTGAACGGTCGGCGACTGACGATCTCATAGCGGGCCGGAACGCCCGGGAGGCGGCCGTAGTAGGCCTTGGAGATCTCGGGGTCGCTCACCACGACCCGCGCCGCGTCACCAACGAGGTGCGGCTGGTGGGCGACCGCCGGGGAGGCGACGACCAGGCACACGACGCCCGTCACAGCAGCAAGCACTAAGCCACGGCCGGCCTGAGGCAGTCGTGTTCGGGCCAGGCGAGACCAGTTGAGCACCGGCACGCGGTCGCTGCGCCGGCTGGCCGTCGGCCGGGGCGGACCTCGCGACCATCCTCGGCGCTAGTTCCGCGCCCAGATCGCCCAGGTCAGCGCGGTCGCGAACGCGATCCATATCGCGTAGGGCACGAGCAGGAGCGCCGCGAGGCGCGACAGTGGCCACGCCCGGACAACGAGCGCCACAGTGGTGCCCTCCAAGACCACGATCTCAACGCCTGCGGCGAGCGGGCTGCGGCCTCGGAAGAAGATGACGGTCCACGCGAGGTTCAGCGCCAGGTTTGTCCCGAACAGGACGAACAGCGGCCGCTGCTGTTCCCCGCCGCGCGCTCGGGCCACGAGCATCGACGCCGCGATCAGCGCGTAGATGACCGACCACACGGGACCGAACACAGGACCCGGCGGCTGCCACGACGGCTTGTTGAGCCGCCGGTACCAGCGGCTGCTCAGCACGGGCGTGGTAGCGGCCGCGCCAATCCCTCGCGCTGCACGGCGTATCGGTTCGGCTGCCAGGTGCTCGGGAGGATGGGGGCTCGTACCCATTGCGTGTGCGGCTCCCGGCAGGCAGTCTTGGGTCGAACTCAACGATTTGGAGGATTCATGATTGCCGTTGCGGACTTCCTCCGCTCAAGCGCGGATGTACTCCACGCGGCGTTCAAACCATGGCTCCCAGCACCGGCCGAAGGCGGCCCGCAAATAGCGCCCCCCCCATAGGGAGATCACCGTGCACCGACCACCATCGAGAAAGGGAAAACGATGCGCATAGCAGACAAGCTCAGGGACCTGACCACGAAGGCCAGGAACTCCGCCGGAGAACACAAGGATCAGGTCAAACAGGCCGTCGAGAAGGCTGAGACGATCGCCGATAAGCGAACCGGCGGCAAGTACCACGACCGGATCGCCAAGACCGGAGCCAAGGTCGAGGCCTACGTCGAGAAGCTGCAGCCAGACGCATCCGAACAACGGCAGGAGGGCAAGCCCACACCACCTGCAACGGCGAACGATGCGCGCCAAACCCCGCGTGACGCCGTCCCACCCGAGCTGCCGACCGCCGCGTGGATCAACAAGCCCGAGACGAAGGAGGTCGCTCACTAAAGACGACCACGAAGCGTCTCATCGGGCTTGACGGGCTCAGCCGTCCGGGATCGCCCTGGTCGTGCGCGGCGCAAACGGGCTTGCCAGGAGTTATCAGAGCTCCCTCAAGCTGCAAAATTGACTCCAAGCCGATCCAGCTCCCGGATTGGAACGGCGGCGAGAGTGTGGGCGGCACTCGAGGGGGTTAGCGCGTTCGCAACAGAGCAGGTGTGTCGCGCCTGCCACCCGCGCACCTCGTATTCGCCAGCAGCGCGGCCCCGGCGTAATCGACCGGCCGGTCGGCGAACGGTGAACCCGAAACACCCGCTTTTCGTCGGCGGCGTGTACGCGCAACCGCGCGGGGCGCCGGAGGTCCGTGGCCCCGCTTTCGCGCCTCGAAAGGTCTCTTGGCCAACGTCGGTCGAGACCCGAGTTTTCGCCACTTGCGCAACTGGTCGCCTCGCCGGCCACCCTGGCGTCGTGGGCGACCTGGCCGCCGACCCGCTTTGGCGTGGTTGCGAGAGTCGTCGATGTGCTTGCCGGCGGCCCGATCCGCGGCGGCTTGCAAGCGCACGACGCTGTCGGTCCCCTTGACGCAGCAGCCGCCAGCGCCGACGGCCGGGTGGCTGCTACAGACACGAACGGCCGTGGCGTGTGCGGCGACCGTCGGCGCCCGCGTTCACAGATGACCAAGCGCAAAGCGAGGGTCCGTGTAGCAACGGCATTGTGGCCCGGGCGTTGACGCGCCGGCGAAGGCGTCGGCGCGGGCCGCCGCACAGGCTCCGTACAGATCGGTGACGGTCGACGGTGCGGGCCATTCTGCGGCCTGTAGCCGTTTGAGCGCTTCGCCGCCGCGCCGGCATGCGTGGGTGCGCGACCAGTCATAGGAGGAGGGCGCAGCGCCGTAGCGCGCTTGCCATGCGCGCATCGCTTCGCGAACTCGTGCTCGTGTCCATTGCGGCGCGATCCCGCCGGGAAGGCAGCGTGCCGAGGTACGACGCCAGCGAGGTGCCTTGTGGTCCTTTTCCGACGCCGCCCTCCCGAACCCGTTATGTGGAATTCCACATAACTGCATTTAAGTTCACCCTCGGGTGTATACGTCGCGCGGTTGCTGGTGATCGCTGTCGTTGACATGTCTGCGACGGTGCGCGTGGTGACGGTTGATCGGGACGCGGTAAGCGTGTACGACGAAAACGATGTATTGGCCGGCGGGCGTCGTTGGCTCGGGCGGCGGGAGAAGTTCCGGCGAGGCATCGAAGAGGGGTGGGACCAGAGCGCGGGGGGTGTGCGTCGCGCGTTGAGACCGCTTCGCTCCCGGCCGGTGATCGCTCGCCGCCAAGCTGGCAAGGAGACGCAAGACGCCGCGCGGTGCGATCGTGGGAGGGCGAGCGATGCGGCCCACTCGCGCGTAGCGGCCGAGGCCCGGTCCTCGTTTCGGTGCGCGTCGCTTGCGTCGTGGGCCTGATGTTGCGAGCGCCGGTCGGCGTCAGGCGGCTTGGGGTCGCCAGATCTCGGCGGGGCGTCCGCGCCCGTCGGCGTGGCTGGTGCGGGCGAGGCGTCCGGCTTCTTCCAGCACGGTGAGGGCGCGGTCGATCTCGCGGGCTTTTTTGTTGCGGCTGTTCTGTTCCCGGGTTCGTTATGTGGCCGGCGGTCGCGGAGGCCAGCGTTGACGGGGGCGAACGGCCCAGTCGTGGCGTTTTCGGGCACATAACGCCACGCCTTCTCACGTCTGGTTTCAGCCGGCGAAGGGCGTCATTACTGGCCGGCGTCGATGGCCGGCGTCACCCGCGACATTGAGCCGGCGTTGATCGTGCCCTGACGTGAGGCTGCTTCCTCCGCCCCCAGAGCAGAGAGGGAGTTGCCATGTTGGACGAGTACTACGTCAGGCCGCAGGCGGTCGATCGAATTCGGGCGTCGTGGATCGGCTCGGAAATCGAGTGCTACGTCGTCTGGCTGTCCGAGCAGAGCTATAGCCGTGGGAGTGTGCGCAGCCGTGTGCCGGTGCTGTTCGCCTTCGGCGAGTTCGCATGGGCTGGCGGTGCCAGGTCCGTCGGCGATCTACCAGCTCACGTCGACGCGTTCGTCGCCAAGCGTGTCCCCGAGCATCGCGCTGCTCAGCTCGGTGACGTCGCCGCGCGCCAGCGCGTGAAAAATGTCCGTGGTCCGATCGAGCAGATGCTCCGTCTTGTTGTTCCCGGGTTCACGGGGATCCGCCGGTCGCTTCTTGAGGTGCCGTTCACTGACGAGCTGCCGGGGTTCTTCGAGTACTTGCGATGTGAGCGCGGGCTTCGCCCCACCTCGATCCAGGGCTACGGGTGTTACTTGAGGAGCTTCGAGCGCTATCTCGGACGAGTCGGGGTCAAACAGTTGGTCGAGCTCTCGCCGGCGCTGATCAGCATGTTCGTCGCGGAGCGCTCAAGCGCTGGTCTGGCGATGGCGAGCGTCGGGCTGCTGTGTGGGGCGCTGCGCGGGTTTCTGCGCTACGCGTATCGCGAAGGCGTGCTCGCCAGCGACCTGAGCAAGACGGTGGATCGCCCGCGGAGCTATCGGCTCTCCGACATCCCGCGATCGATTACGCCCGCGGAGGTGAGCCAGGTGCTCGCGTGCGTGGACCGCAGCTCTGACGCGCGGCAAGCGGGACTATGCCTGCCTGCTGCTGCTCGCGACCTACGGCCTGCGCAGCCGTGAGATTGCGGCTTTGACGCTCGACCACATCGACTGGAGGCGCGGGCGGTTGTCCGTGCCGGGACGCAAAGGTGGGCACTCGACCGCGTTCCCGCTGTCGAGCCTGGTTGGGGAGGTGCTGGTGGACTACCTGCAGCACGGCCGCCCGCAGAGTGCGGAGCGACATGTGTTCTTCATGGCGTTCGCTCCGGTGCGGCCGATCAGCCCCACGGCGGTCTCCAAGCTCGCCACGAAGTATCTGCTGAAGGCCGGGATCCAGGTTCCCCGTCCCGGCTCTCACAGCCTGCGCCACAGCTGCGTGCAACGACTCGTCGACGCCGACTTCTCGCTGAAGACGATCGGCGACTTCGTGGGGCATCGCTCCCCGAAGACGACCGAGATCTACACCAAGGTGGCCGTCGAGTCGTTGCGTGAAATCGCTCTCGGTGACGGTGAAGAGGTGCTCGCATGACAACGCTCGAGCTCACCGTCAGCCGCTTCGTGGAGCACAAACGCGCCCTCGGCCGCAAATACGAGAGCGAGGCGGCCGAGCTCGGACTGCTCGTGCGGTTCGCCGAGCAGCACGACGCCAGCCGGCTCGAGGCGCTCACGCCGGTCCTGCTGGATGAGTTCCTCGCGTCGCGGTCACGCCCGCGTCCGCGTGGTTTCAATCATCTGTTGGGCGTCGTGCGCCGCCTGCTCGACTGGGCGGTCGCGCATGAGCTGCTGAAGGTCTCGCCGTTGCAGACCCGCCCGCGTCGGGAAACCGCGACGCGGATCCCGTTCCTCTTCGACGTCGCCCAAGCGCGACGGCTGCTCGATGCCGCCGCCGCGCTCCCCGATTACACGCAAGCCCCCCAGCGCGGAGCGACGTATCGCACGATCTTCGCGCTCTGCTACGGGCTGGGACTGCGTGTCGGTGAGGCGTGCGCGCTGCGGGTCGGTGACGTCGACCGCACCCGCAGCCTGCTCGTCGTCAGGCGCGGCAAGTTCGGCAAGAGCCGCCTGGTCCCGCACGGCCCGCGGATCGCGGAACTCGTCGGCCAGCAACTGCAACGCCGAAGTGATGGCGTGCGCCTGAACGACGACGCACAGCTGTTCACCTTCGACGGACACAGATCCGTGCACCCGCAAAGCGTCAGCCTGACGTTCCATCGGCTGGTGCTCTCCCTCGGGTTCACGGCACCGCCCGGAGTCTCCCCACCCGTGCTGCACAGCCTGCGTCACTCGTTCGCGGTCGGGTGTCTGCTGCGTTTCTATCGACAAGGCCTCGACCCAGCGGCGCGGCTTGGGCGGCTATCGACGTTCATGGGCCACGTCGACCCCGTCCCGACATCGATCTATCTGACCATCACGCCGGCGCTGATGGAGGAGGCCAACCGTCGTTACGAGGCGTTCGCCGAGCCGGTCTGGTCGCAGGTGCCGCGATGAAACCTCAGACGCTCGGAGCGATCCTGCACGGCTACTTCGTCGATCACCTGATCGCCGTGAAGGGCCTGCGCCCAGGCTCGGTGCGCAGCTACCGCGACACGATCCGGCTCCTGCTCGTGTTCCTCGCCGCCCAGAAGCGCTGCACGATCACGCGCCTGACGCTCAATGATCTGACCTGCGAGCGGGTGATCGCGTTCCTCCGACACCTCGAGGAGGAACGCGGCAACCACATCCGGATGCGCAACCAGCGGCTCGCCGCGCTGCACAGCCTCTTCGAGTACATGGCCGCACGGACGCCGGAGATGCTCGATGTATGCGAGCACGTCGCCGCGATCCCGATGAAGCGCGTGGCCCCACCCGAGACGCACTTCCTCGAGCGCGATGAGGTCCAGGCACTGCTCCGTCACCTACCCAGCGACGGGCGCCTGGCAGTGCGGTCCAGGGTCCGCGCTGTTTCTGCAAGAGCGGGCACGGCCGCAATTTGTCGCCATTTGCCGTCGAGCACCTTCGGTCTCGCCGAGCACTGAACGTGCGCTCGACGGTATCGGCGGCAAGTGGCGGACCTGCCCGGTCTTGTAGCAGACAGCGCGGCCCGACGCACACGCGTCTCGCAATGCCAGGCGCCGCAGTCGGCTGGGTAGGTGACGGAAGCGCAGTGACCTGGACCTCATCCGCCGACACGCATCGACGCTCGACGATCCGCGAACGGATCGCAGGGTCACCCCGCATACCTTCCGTCACACATCGGCCATGCATTTGCTGGAAGCCGGCGTCGAGGTCAACGTCATCCGCGAGTGGCTCGGGCACGTCGACCTCACCACGACCAACCGCTACGCCCAGATCAACACGAAGACCAAAACGGCCGCGCTGCGAGCCGCTGAGCCGGCGGACGACTCACTGGGACCCCGCACCCTGCCGAACTGGCGCTCGGACGAGTCGCTCCTCAACTGGCTCGCCTCGCTCTGAGCGTTATGTGCCCGAAAACGCCACGACTGGGCCGTTCGCCCCCGTCAACGCTGGCCTCCGCGACCGCCGGCCACATAACGAACCCGGGAACAGAACAGCCGCAACAAGAAAGCCCGCGAGATCGACCGCGCCCTGACCGTCCTCGAAGAAGCCGGACGCCTCGCGCGCAGCAGCCACTCCGACGGCCGCGGACGACCCGCCGAGATCTGGCGACCCCAAGCCGCCTAAACGCCCGCGACCGCCACGCGCGAGTGGGTCGCATCGCTCGCCAGACCGCGCTCGCACTTGCGACAACGCCTCGCGCACCGCAACCACACCTCACGGCGAGCGATCAACAGCGAAAGCGAAGCGGTCTCAACGTGCGACGCACACCCTCGCGCCCTCCTCCCAACCCCTCTTCTTCGTTGCCTCGCTGGTCCCTTCTCCCGCCGCAGAGCAACAAGCCCCCCGGGAATACATCGTTTTCGTCGTACCGCTTACCGCGTCCCTATCAACGCTGCAGACCGCACCGTCGCTTACATGTCCACGACAGCCATCGCCAGCAACGGCGGGTCGTTTACACCGAGGAGTGAACTTAACTGCTCTTATGCGGAACTCCGCATAAGGCGCCACACTTTTGGCACCAGGATGGCGGCCGCGGGCGTCCCCATGCGCTTGCTCCAGGAATGGATGGCGCATCGCGACTTCAAGACAACGTTGATCTACGCCGACTACGCCCCCGCGGCGAACGAGGCCGACTTGGTGATGTGATGAGTCGGGACATGGGTCTCACATGTCTCCCGTCATAGGTCTCATTTCGAGGAGCTCGGCCATCGGCCGGGCTTCTTGTGTTGGTTGCGCCAGTAGGCGCGGTCGGGCTCGATGAGATGGGTGGAGAGAACCTCGCCGGTCTCGAGTTCGATGACGGTGATGTGGTGCTGGTCGGCGAGCGCGAGGACGCGTTTGCGGGCGTGGTCAGCGCCGACTCCGAGGTGGTGCATCCGTCCGGCGCGGCATAGGCTCATTTTGCCTTTGGTGTCGAGCGAATCGTCTGCTCGGGCTGGCGCAATTGCTCAGATCCAGCAGCCAGCTCCGCGCAGCCGGTTTACCGCGCGAGCGACAGTGGCGTTCGGGGCGCGCGAGATGGCTGCCTCAGCGACTCGCTTCCACCCTTCGCTGCTCGGTGCTGGTCCGCCTACGCTGCGGCGCGTCCCACGCCGAGACGTTGCCGCGCGGCGGCGCGATCGACGCCTAGCGCGGCGATCAGCTCGGCGGCGGGATCTGGCGGCTTGAGCTCGAGGACGGTTACGAGCACCTGTTGCGGACCGTCGTGGTGACCACGGCGTATCTCTTTGTACGATTTCTCGAGCGCTGACTTGGCTGCGGGTGTCATTGGCAAACGATCCCGCAAGACGGCTTTGAGCGTCGGCCTCGACGCTCGTTTGATCGGCTCGTCGATCGGTATCGGTGGTGCGCTGAACGCAGCGCCGATGCCGACTGCGGCGAGCGCATCGTGATCCATCGCGTCGAGCGCGTCGCGGGCTGTCTGTAGGTCGCATCCGAGGGCCTGCGCCACGACTGGTTCCTTGAGCAGGCCGAGTATCAGGTGCTCGGTGCCGACCTTGCGGTCACCGCGGCGCCGTGCTTCCTCGCGAGCGTCGATGTACGTGCTCCAGGGGTGGTACGCGTCGGCTGGTTTCGACTGCTTGGTCATGGGAGTCGCTTTCCGTATTTGGCGTGGACTGATTGGCGGGTAACGCCGAGCGCGTCACCGATCTGCTGCCAAGACCACCCCTGCCGGCGGGCGGTCGCGACGTGGTCCGCCTCGACTCGTTCAGCGAGCCGGTGCAGAGCTAGAGCGGCGCGGAGCCCCAGCGACGGGTCGTTGGACGTGATCGCGGAGGCGATGTCTTCGGCGTTCATCGCCGTCAGTCTAGATTGACAACCGGACGTTTGTCAACCCAAACTGACGCCGCTTGGTCTCGGGACGATCAGCATCCAGCCGACGCGCTGTTCGACGTACGCGAGGACCCGCAGGCGGCGACCGCCACCGCGCAGGTCACGGCAGCCAGCGCGATCGACAGGCTGTGGCGCGGCTGTTCGGAACTCTGGCTGGCGCTCGCGCTGCCGCAAGCCGTGGAACTCCGGAGGGTTCGTCGACGCCGGTAGCTGCACGGAACGGCCGGTAACACGGTTGCACCGTCTCCGGTGCGTCGTATACAACGCAGACGGATCGGACGACTCGGACGGCAGCGTCAGCAGCGCCAACGGTCAGCTTCAGCGACACCGGACGTGCGCATGGCGCGCGTCCTGGTCAGCGACGAGACCTCGGCGGGCTACCGCACGTCCTGAACAGCCTGCCGGATCGGCTACGATGTTCTGGTCAGACAGCGAAGGCAAAATGAGGGTGAGATCTTCACCATGAACTTCCCCCTCCCGTTGAAAAACCGCCCGATCTTCTGATGCCCTGAGGCCCGCCTAGTGCGGGTCTTCGGCTTTCATGACACGGCGCTCGCGCCAGCCGGTCGCAGCGCGAGGAGACGAGGCGTGACTGACCGCCATCCAAATGGTTCTGCGAGCTACGGGACAACCTCAGGCGAGGCCGTGGAGCGGCCGCACGTTCGGTGCAGTAGCACGAGCATGCCGGCGAAGATCAGGCAGTCACCCATGCTCAGAACGTTCTGAAGCGGCCACGGGCCAGGAACGGGGATGATGTCGCCCAGCCATTGAAGGTGCGGGTGCGCCAGCTGAGCGGAGTTGTTGAACCCAGCGCTCTCGGTCAGCCCTGCGATTCGCGACGCCGTCGCCCAGGCCGGCATGACACCGCCGTTGGCAACGATTGCGATCGCATTCGCCAAAGCCCCGGCGGCGATCACCCTCAGACCTGGGAGGCGCAGATTGGCGCAGAGAAAGATGCCGATCAGGACGTAGGTACCGACGTGGGCGACGGTATGAAGCGACCGACTGCCATCGGGCGCGATCGTGACGATCAGGACCTGAACGGCCAGCGCGAGCGGCGCTAGCCAGAGGCACCGCAACCGCAGCTCTGCGACGCGGGCGAGGCGGCCACCGGTGAGTGGCACGGTGATCAGGCAAACAGCGGCGAGGACGACCAGGATCATGCGACCGCCTTCAGGGAACCGGTCGCCAGTATCGGCCGTTCGGTCTCCCGCAGCCATCGGGTCGCGTCCTCGCTCGCCATCGGCCTGCTGATCGCATAGCCCTGAACGGCGTCGCAGCCGAGGTCTTGAAGCTCCGGAATCTGATTGGGGTCCTCAACGCCCTCGGCGATCGCCCGTAGTCCAAGGTTATGAGCGAGATCGATCGTCGAGCTGACGATGATCCTTGCGCTCGAACCAGGCGCCATCCGACTAACGAATGATTGGTCGATCTTGATCTCTGATACGGGCAGATCTGCGATGTACGCCAGGGACGAGTATCCCGTGCCGAAGTCGTCGATCGAGATCTCGATGCCAAGGCGATCGAGCTCTCCCAGGACCGCCCGCGCCATCACAGGGTCCGCGATCAGGGTGCCCTCCGTGATCTCGAGCTTGAGCCTGTTTGCGGACACACCGGCACGCTCGAGCGCACTCACGACGATGTTGGTGAAGTCTTCGTCCACGAGAACACGGGTCGAGACGTTCACGGCGACGGAGACGTCGATGCCCGTGGCTCGCCACGCGGCGACCTGATGCAGCGCGAGATCGAGGACACGCTCCGTGAGCGGCTTGATCAGATTCGTGAGTTCGGTGAGCTCGAGGAACGCGGCGGGCGCCAAGAGGCCGAGGTGAGGGTGCCGCCAGCGCACGAGCGCCTCGAGTGTCGGCACCTGCCTGGTGTGCAGGTCCAACTCGGGCTGGTACCAGACGACGATCCCGTCCGTTTCAAGCGCTGTCCGCAAGGCGCCGGTCAGCGCGAGCCGTGCGGGGCTGTTGTGGTCGTGACGCTCGTCGTACCGTGCCGCGTCGGTGTGAGTTGCCTTCGCCCGGTACATCGCCACGTCAGCTCTCTGGACCAGCGTCTCGACGTCGACCCCATCCTCCGGGAACAGTGCGATGCCGACGCTCGCCTCCGTGCCGACGACGATTCCATCGAGTGTGAACGGGGTGCGCAGCGAGCCCGCGACTCGGCGCGCAAGGGCCAGCGAGGAGTCGGGGCCGCATCCGGGGCTGAAGATTGCGAATTCGTCGCCGCCGAGGCGCGCGATCTGATCGCCGGGCGACAGTTGCTCGCGAAAGCGCCCCGCGATCTGTTGCAGCAGCAGATCGCCGTAACGATGACCGAGCGTGTCGTTGACATCCTTGAACCGGTCAAGGTCGACGAGCAGTACGCAAGAGGCCTCGCCGGTGTCCTCGATCGTTCGCTCGACGGCCTCCCGGAAGGCCACGCGATTCGGCAGACCGGTCAGTGAGTCGTGCCGCGCCGCGTATTCGCTGCGCGCGCCCTTCCAGACCGCGTTGTGGATCGCGACCATCGGAGCCAGGAACAGCGGCACGAGGACTACCGAATACGCCGTCGCGGCGACCACGATCGGCGCCAGACACAGCATCACGCCACCCGTCACCAGCACGAACCAGCCGTTGTCACGGAAGTACCGCCAGACCGGGACCTCCTGGTGGAGCGCGACGGCCACACCCACTACGCCGGTGTTGACAACGAACAACGCTGCCGCGGCCAGCACCAGCGCGGGCAGCTCATCATTGGTGAAAGGGTGAGAGGAGCCGATGCGCGACACCGCAGAGAGCGCCGACATGACGATCATCGCCGCCGACATCGACAGCGCATACTGGGCGGCGTTGAAGCGAATCCGCCACCAGGGCTTACCCGACGTGCGGTCCTGGATGATGGAGGCGAACGCCTGAGCAATCAGCGCCGGCCCCAGCCCGCCGGCCAGCAGCAACGCCATCGAAAACGACGTCGAGAGCGTGATCTCCTCTTCTGTGCCGCCGTGTGGGATCTTCACCGGCAGCATCTCGCCCAGGAGCACGCCCGCCATCAGGGAGCCGAACGTGAACGGGTGGGCCACGATGTAGCCGAGGTTTGTCACCCCTGCCAACATCGCGACCGCCAGACAGCCCGCCAGGACCACGGCGGCGCAGTAGCGTCGGACGATTGGGCGAGCTTCCATGACGGAAGAGGTGGGTCGGCGGGCGCGGTGCACAATCAATCGGGCGCACCCGCCGCGCCCTCTAGAACTTGAAGCCAGCCCCGGAAGCCACCACGAGTGCGGCGATGGCCGCGAGCGCAGAGCAAATGCGGTAAGCATTGAACTTCTTCATCTGTACCTCCGTGTACGGGAAGGGATTTATCCAGGCCGTGCATCGGCCGGCATCCGGCGAGCCTTAAGCAGAAAAGCAGCAGTAAAGGCAACTTCGACAAGAGTTCCATAGCGGTTGCGGGCCTGCTCGAACATCCGTTGACCCACGGGCCGAGCAACCTCGGCCGCCGGACAAGCCATCGCGGCCTCGCTGCTGCTCGGTCAGCCTAGGGTCTGCAGCCCTGCGCTCGTGAGCAGGTAGGCCGGGGCGACGCTGGCCGCGTCTGTCCGTACGAGTTCGACGAGAGCGGCGCCGGCGAGCTCAGGGGTGAGCGGCTCGCCGAACTGCTGGAGATACTGCTGCTCGGTCTGGCCGCTGCGCGCCGCGTACGCCCGGACTGCCGGCCGACCGAGGTCGGTAAGCGGTGTGATCCGCGGCAGCACCGCGGTGAACGTGATGCCCAGACCGGCGCGGGTTGCCTCGTCCCCGGCGTAGGCGGCGATGAACCGTTGGGCGGCCTTAGCGCCGGCGTATCCGCCGCTGAGCGGTGACCCCTGCAGCGCTGCGCCGCTGCTGATCACGATCACCCTGCTGCCCGGCGGCAGCGGCTTGAGCAACGCCTCGCGCACCCAATGGAACGCGATCCGGACGTCGGTGTGCCAGTTGACCGAGAACGTCTCCCAGGTGTGGTGCTGGAGCGGACGTAAGAGCGGGCTTGCACCGGCCACCAGGATGACGACGGTCGGCTCGTAGCGGTCGAGCAGGCTGCCGGCGACGGTGGGGTCGCCGGCATCGGCGACCTCGGGCTGGACGCTGCCGCCGCCGGCTGCCTGACCGGCCAACGGCGTCGCGGTACGTGCGACGGCGATAACCGGGGCGCCGGCCTCGGCGAACGCCGTGGTGATGCCGCGGCCGAGGCCGCGGCTCGCGCCGACGACGATCGTGGTCACCGCAGACAGGTCGCTCGTGGGGGTCATGGTTCTGTCCTCCTCCTTCGGGGGTCGATCGGGTCAGTTCGCGGCGCTGAGGGCGGGCTGCGCCTCGCGGAGCGTTGTCTTCGTTACGGCGTTGGAGAGCTCGACGCGGCGGACGAGCGTGAAGATCGCCGGCAGGGCGAGCAGCGCAATCGCTCCGAGCACCCAGAGGGCTTCCTGGAAGCCGCCGGTGAGTGCCGTTGGCACGGCGTTTCCGGCGCGGACGAGCGCCTGGGTGTGGCTGGCCGCGACGCCCGAGGCGATCGCGATTGCGCCACCCAGTTGCTGCGACGTGTTCAGTAGCCCGGACGCGAGCCCGGCCTCCTGCTCCGCGATGCCGGCGAGCGCGGCGATCGAGTGAAGACCGCCAAGCCGAGCATCAGGACCCGGCGGCGGCCGAGCAAATCCGCGGCGCGACCGCCTAGCAGCAGGAGACTGGGACAGCATCGGACCTCCAGTGGTCTGGTTGGGAAGGGACGGCTAGGGAAAAGAAGGGAGAGCTGCGAGCCGCGGGCCGCTAGGGCGAACGCACGCTCCGGTCGACGGTTCGCTCATCGCCCGTTCGTGCGGCCCGGGGGACGGGCCGGACGTGCGCGAGAGGGGTCGGGCTACCGGTCTTCAGCATTTGTACGGTCTAACGATTGCGGCCGCTGAGACTCATCGGTGCCGTCGAGATCTTCGAGACAGACGTCGGTGGCGAGCCTGTACAGCCACATCCGGGCGGACGTTGACGGTTCGACACGATCCAGTTCTGCCAGCCCCGCAGCAATGTCTCGCACACGGCGTCGCGGGCACGGTGAGGGCATCCGAGCATCAACAGGCAATAACCGCTCCAACCCCGGCTGGTGGCGTGAAGCGAGGCGGCCGAATGCCTTCTCATCGCCAGCTCGTGCCGCCCTGAGGAGGCAGGCGCTCATCCTCTGAGTCCATCGTCATTCACGCATCCACATCTAGACCAGCGCGGGGAGCGTCGGTTCCTAGCATTCGGCTGGGAATCCGAACCGCGGCAGCAGCGCAGGGTCAAGAAACGCGTCGATCCCGGCGATCTGGCCCTGCTCGATCTCGAGCACGCTGATCCCGTGCGGGATCCAAGTGCCGTCTTCGGCTCGCACTTCGATTGTCACCGCGGGCCGGCCGATTCGCCCAGGTCGGTCTGTGTCGTATCCGCGTCAGATCGCCTCGGGCGACGGTCTCGAGGAAGAAGCGAGCGATCTGGAGGCCGCCGCTCAGCGACGGCTGCGGCGGCATCCGCAGGTCGCGTCCTCGCGCAGCAGCGCCACCAGTCCGTCCATGTCGGCGTTCTCGAACACAGCCACATAACGATTGAGCAGCTCCCGCTCGGCCGGATCCGCCGCCGGCTGTCGTGTCGTCGGGCAGATGCTGCTCGATCGGGCCCCGGGCGCGCTGCAGCGCGCTGTTGACCGACGCGACGGTGGACTCCAAGCACCTCGGCGACCTCGGGGGCGGTCCAGCCGAGCACGTCACGGAAGATCAATACCGCGCGTTGGCGGCCCGGCAGCTGCTGGATGGCCCGCATCAGCGCCAACTCCATGCCCTCCCGCATGGCGTAGCGCGCAGCAGGGTCATAGGTCGGCGGAGCCGTTTCATCGAGGGGCCGGTCCGGGAATGGATCGACCGGCACCGGTCGCCGCGGCCGGCTCTCCAGTTCGTCCAGGCAGGCGTTCGTCGCGATCCGATAAAGCCACGTCTGAAACTTCACTCTGGGCTCAAAGCGCGCCAGAGCCCGCCACGCCCGCAACAGCGTCTCTTGCGCCAAGTCCTCGGCGTCCTGGGCGGAGCCCAGCATCCGGTAGCAATGAACCTCAAGGGCGTGCCGGTACGGTTCGACGAGCCGGCGGAACGCCCGCTCGTCTCCGGCCTGGGCGGCAGCCAGCAGGAGACGCTGATCCATGTCGGGGTTCAAAGCATTCATACCTCTCACCACGTCAAACGGTCGTGGTGCCAGAAACTCATCGCACGATCAGAAACGACGCATGAGACTCGTTGGCGCGATCCGAGAGCCAGGGCTCCGATCGCCGCCGGGGCTTGGACGGGTATCCACGCGTCACGTACTCGAAGGTTGCGGTCCCTCATCGCCTCACGACTCGTACTCGTCGTGGCGGCGGATCCAGAGCTGCCATCCCTCGTCCTCGTCGCGGCCCTTCGGCGCGCGGTCGAGGAACCCGTAGTAGGGCATCAGGAACTCGACGCCGCGACCGGTCGTCGAGTAGGTCTGGTAGACGACACCGTCCTCGAGGACGAACACGGTGAAGCCGAACAGCTCGGTCAGGTAACCGTAGATGTCCGTGCCGGCGTCCTTGGCGTTGCGGAAGGCGACCGGAGGGAGCTGGTCGAGGATCGGCTCGATCGCCTCCCGCGTCTGCTCGAGGCTGGTCGAGAATCCGACGTCGGCGTTGAAATCGCTCTCGTAGCTCGACGCCCAGTTGAAGCTCCACCCCATCCGCTCGCGGTAAGCCAGCAGCTTCTCGATCGGCGCCCCGGAGACGGCGATCAACGTCACGTCCCGAGCCTTCAGGTGCGGGATCAGGCTGTCGAATGAGTCGGCGATCGAGCTGTTCACCGGGCAGCCGGCCTCGTAGCTCGGGCCGAACATGAAGTGGTAGATCAGCAGCTGCGAGCGGCCGTCGAACAGCTCCGCGAGCGTCTTCGGGCCGTCCGCGGTCTGGAGCGTGTACTGCTTCTCGACCGGTACCCAGGGAAGCGCCCGGCGCTGCGCGGCCAGCTCGTCGCCCAACCGGGTCGTGCTCTTTCTCGCGCTCCAGCAGCTCGGCCCGGGCCGCTATGCCATTCTTCGCGGGTCGTGATCTGGTGGGCGGTCATTCTTCGTCTTCATGGTCGTCCGTCGGCCCCGTTCATGCCGCGATCGGCTCGGCCTGGACCATCGCGGCGTTCTGGCGCTCGAGCTCCTTCGCCACGCCCGCGCGCCAGCCGTCTGCCAGCAACTGCGACATCGGGTCGGGGAAGATCTCCTCCTCGCCCCGCTCCACGCCGTCGAGGGAGGCCCGCGCCACGTCCTCAGGCGGCGTCTTCGGGATGTCAAGAGCCCGCACCATGTCGGTATCGATCGGACCGGGCATGACGGCGTACACGCTCACGCCCCGGCCGGCCAGCAGCGCACGCAGCGACTGGGTGACTGACAGCGAGGCTGCCTTAGAGACCGAATAGGCAGGGAGCACCGGCACCGCGGCTACCGCACCGAGCGACACGACGTTGACCACGGCTCCGTGGCTGCGCGTCAGCGACGGCACGAACGCCTGGGTGACATCCAGGGTCCCGTACAGGTTGACCGCCAGGTGTCGCTCGAACGCAGAACGATCGCTCAAGTCATCAGGGACCGACACACCGGCGTTGTTGATCAAGATGTCGAGAGATTCGACTCTGTCGACAGCCTCCTGGATCTGCGCCGGGTCGGTCACGTCCAACGTCAAGGGCGTGACGCGCTCATCCGGGACGACCATCGGTTGGCGCGAGGCGGCGTACACCCGCTTCGCGCCCCTCCTCAGGGCTTCGTCGACCAGCGCCCGGCCCAGGCCGCGATTGGCCCCGGTCACCAGCACCGTCTTGTCTACGATCGCCAAGGCATCGTTGCGTCTCCTTCGTTGAGGTTTGCGGGTCTGGCACCCCGTCAAACGGCCGACGGCACGCAAACTCATCGCGGACGTACGGCTGCGTTCGTTGAGGCATTCACCGCGACGAAAACTGAGCGACGAATTTCGAGCCAGCCGGACGTCATTGGTTGTGATGAGTGTGCGAGGGAGAGTTGGTGCGAGGATGCGAGCGTGACCGAGCGGACGCTTGCGCGTGCGCGCGCCGGTGACGAGGACGCGTTCAGGGAGCTGACCGGGCCCTATCGGCGTGAGCTGCAGCTGCACATTTACCGGATCGTTGGGTCGGTGCAGGACGCCGAGGATTTGCTGCAGGAGACGCTGTTGGCTGCGTGGCGAGGTCTTGAGCAGTTTCAGGGGCGCGCGTCGGTGCGTGCGTGGCTGTATCGGATCGCGACCAATCGCTCGTTGGACGCGCTGCGGGCGAGCAAGCGCCGGCCGGAGAGGGAGCGGATGCCCCAGATGCCTGAGCCGACGCGTTGGGGTGAGCCGGTGTGGCTTGAGCCCTACCCTGATGTTCTCCTGGAGGGGGTCGCGGATGACGCTCCGGGGCCGGAGGCGCGCTATGAGACCAAGGAGGCGATCGCGCTGGCGTTCGTTGTCGGCCTTCAGCATCTTTCGCCCCAGCAGCGCGCCGTGCTCGTGTTGCGCGATGTGCTGGGTTACCGTGCCGCGGAGGTCGCCGAGATGCTCGAGATCAGCGGGGCATCGGTCAACAGTCTGTTGCGCCGTGCGCGTGGGGCGTTTGAATCTCGATTGCCGGCGAGTGGACGTGAACGAGCGCCGCTTCCGAACTCCACGCTCGAGCGCGAGATCGTGGCTCGCTTCGCTGAGACGGTCGAGGCCGGCGACATCGATGGCATGGTCGCGCTCTTGAGCGACGATGCGTGGGTGACGATGCCACCGCTCCCGCATGCCTATCAGGGACGCGACGCAATCGGCGCTTTCTTGCGCGGATCCGCGCAGCGGCGCGGCGCGCCGCTGCGGGTAGTGACAACCCGCGCCAATGGACAGCCCGCGTTCGGCTGCTACCTCTCGGTGTCTGAGGCCGACCTCGCGCCTGCCTACGCGCTGTTCGTGCTGACCCTTGAGCGCGACCAGATTTCCGCGATTACGTGGTTCGCCGGCAGCAGCGTCTTCTCACAGTTCGGCCTGCCGCGGACGCTGCGATAGCAGAAGCGGGCGATGCACTCGCGCACCTGGCGGCGCTGACGCCGTCGCCGGCGCGGGCGACCACGACGGGTACAAAGAACCAGTGGCGGCCCGGGGTGCGCTCATACCCAATTACTTGGTCAGATCGGATGATCGCGTTACAAGCCGTGACCCGCCGGCTGATCGTCGCGCCGGCCGCCTTACTGCTGCGCTCGTGACGCGAGCTGTCGCCGGCTGCGAGCCGCCGGCGTACCACCAACCAACCCGCGACGGGTCAGACGTCCGCGGTGCAGGCCGCCGCGGCGCGAGGCGAGAGGCGGCCAAAGACCGCCGCGAGCACCTCGAGTTCGCCTGGCTGCAGCTGGTCGAAGAAGCGGTCCTGCACGGAGGCGAAGTGCGTTGCCTGCCCCTCGCGGGCGCGCCTGAGACCTTCCGCGGTCAGGTGCGCCTCGACGGCGCGCGCGTCTTCAGCGCACGGCTTGCGCTTGACGAGTTTGCGCGCCTCCAGCAGGTCAATGATCCGCGAGACGCGGCTGAGGCTGAGTCCGGTGTCCAGCGCAAGTGTCGACAGCCTGAGCCGGCGATCGTCGGCCGCGGCCAGCCGCCCGAGCAGCTCGAGACTGCTGAGGCTCAGCCCGTGTCGCGCATCCAGTTCGGCGTCGAGCGCCCGAGTCATCTGCTTGTGCGTTTCGAGTAGCCCGATCCATGCGTCGGCGTGGGTCTCTGACCAGGAGGCGAGGCCGTCGTCGCCGACGACGTATGGGCACGCGGTGGGTGCTGTTGGCATTTTCGACATGACTGACCTCGGTTGAATTTGAGTCTAACGCACTCCTTGCTAGCGCAAGCTATTCTCTCCGGGCGCGGTCCGCGCAGGGATCGGGCGCCAGCGACGGATGTCGGGCAACGGCGTCAGGATCTGCTCGACCTTGCTGCGGATCGACTCGTAGTCGGGCGGCAGCGCGAGCATCTCGCCCATCGTCTCGGCGGGTTCGTCGGCGTCGAAGCCGGCGCCATCGTAGCTCGCGAGCTCATAGAGGATGCCGCTTGGCTCACGGAAGTAGACCGATTCAAAGTAGAAGCGGTCGATCACCGGTGTCGGACGTCCACCGAAGGCGATGATCCGCTCGCGCCAGTCGTCCATCTCGGAGCGGTAGACCGACCAGGCGATGTGATGGACGGTCCCGGCGCCGGGAGTCCCGCGCGTCTGCGACTGCTCGAACAGAATGCGCCCGCCGCGATGTTCCCCGCGCGCCTCCCATTCGTGATCGGGAAGCTCGGCGAAGCCGAGCACCTCGCGCAGCAGCGTCTCGCTGCGCGCGGGGTCGGCGACCAGCGCGCGAACGCTTTCAAAACCCTGGAGGGCAAACTCCTGCGGGACTTCGCTTGAGCGGGCAATCAGCGGTTCGTCGGGGCGATCGAACACGCCGAGCTCGTGGTGCATGCCCTCGGGGTCCGAGAACGCCACGCGGCCGGGCTCGCGCCGCACGGCGACGCCCTCGCCGCTCAGCCGCTGCTCCCAGTAGTCAAGCGCCTCCTCGGAGGCGACACGATGGATGATCGTGGAGATCATCCCTGCTCCGGCCACACCGGGGTGCGCCCCGGGGTATTCAAAGAATGTGATGTCCGCGCCCGGCGAGCCGTGCTCGTCGGCGTAGTAAAGGTGATAGACGCTCGGGTCGTCCTGGTTGACCGTCTTCTTGACCAGGCGCAGGCCGAGCACGCGTGCGTAGAAGTCGACGTTGGCGCGCGCGTCGCCCGTGATCAGGGTGATGTGGTGAATGCCGTCGATCGGATTCATGGCTTGTGTCCTTGTCAACAGTGGTGGGTGCGGGACTGGAGAAGCGGGGTGCCGGCCGCAGCCGGCACCCCGTCCGCGACTACGCCTGCCTGACGGCGGAGATGTCGAGCGCGAGCTTGACCTTGTCGGCGACGAGCATGTTGCCGCTGCCCAGCGCCTGGTTGAACTTCATCCCATAGTCACCGCGCGAGAGCTGACCGGTGACTTCGAGCCCGACGCGCTCGTTGCCCCACGGATCGATGTCAGTGCCCTGGACCTCAGCGTGCAACACGACTTCGGCGGTCACGCCATGCAGGGTCAGGTTGCCGGTAATCCTGAACTCCTCGTCGTCAAGCTGTTCGATCCCCGTCGACTCGAAGCTGAGCTCCGGGTACTGAGCCGCGTCGAAGAAATCCGGCGAGCGCAGATGCTCGTCGCGCTGTGGCTCGTTCGTATCGACCGACTGCACCTTGACGGCGCCGTAGGCCCTGGCGGAAGAAATGTCCTCGCCGATCTCCAGCGTGCCCTCGAACTCCGTGAACTCGCCGCGCACATTCGCGATCCCCATGTGCTTGACGGCGAAGCCGACCTTCGAATGCGCGGGATCGACGCTCCACGTGCCGGTCGGGATGGCGGTGGTGGGGGAAATGGTGATGCTCATTGGCTGCTCCGGTTTCAATCTCGAGGCGATCTGGGCGCCGCCTCTGAATTCCTTGCTAGCGCAAGTATAGCACGATTGCTTGCTAGCGCAAGTATTGGTTTTGCACGAGGAAACCGTCTGCAGGCTCAGGTGTGGCGGCTTATGGACGATTGAGTCGTCTGGAGGCGACTGCATGCTTGTTGACCAGCCGGTCCTGAAGTCCTATCTCGCTCAACTGAAGGTGCGCCTGCTCGCCGGGAGCACGCTCGCGCGTGCCCGCGCTCATGACCGCCAGCACCAGCGTCAGGCCGTGGGGTGCTGATCGACGGCGGGCCCAGTTGGTCGCCACCCGAGCGCGCGCGGCTGACGCTTTCCCTGCCCGGCGAGGATGAGGCAATCGAGGCGCCCGCGACGCTGGTCGCCCGCCAGGGTGTGCTCTGCGACTTCAGGTATCTGGCGATGGAAACCGAAGCGCGTAACCGACTCGGCGCGTTCATCATCGACGACCAGCGCGAGGCGATGCGTCGACGTCAGGCGTGGTACCACGCCGAGGTCGGCGGGCTCGACGACGACCTGGAGTTCTAACGCCTCACCCGACCCCGCGCGCGACGCACAGGCGCTGCAGCTTCTCCATCGCGTCGGTCGGCCGCGCCGGCAGCGCATCGAGCGCGTCCGCCGCGGCACGCAGATCGTGGATTGTCACCCGCCGCGCCTCGAGCGCGAACCGGCCAAGCCAACGCACCGCGGCTCGTTCGTAGCGAGCCGGATCGCCACCGCGCAACACGAGGCAGATTCGAAGCGCGTCGTCGAGCGCGATCCGCGGGAGCTCGAGGGCGGCGGCGGTCACCAACGACTCGTTGCCGGTCTCGAGGGCACGCCTGAACCGGGCGTAGGGATTGCCGTCGCTCGTCATGCGAACGTATGTTCGCAGCCGGTCCGGATGAACAACCGTCGTGTACCGTCAGCACGTGCGGAGTACGCTCCGGGCGCGCACGGCACAGCGGTCTTTGGAAGGAGAGAGGCGGTGTCGAAATGGCGGTGAAGGCGGCAGAGCTCGAGGCGGAGCTGATCGACACCGTATGCGCACGTCTGCGCGAGCGGCTGGGAGAGGGGCAAGCGGCGCGCTGCGAGGCCTTCGTGCGGCAGTACTACCACTGGGTTCCGGCGGCGGATCTCACGGGCCGTAGCCCGCTCGACCTATACGGCGCCGCGCTCACGCACTGGAACCTGCTCCAGCACCGGGCGCCAGGCCAGATCAAGGTGCACGTGTACAACCCGGACTTCGAGCACCACGGTTGGCAGTCGCCGCACACGGTGGCGGAGATCGTCACCGACGACATGCCGTTCCTGGTCGATTCGGTGACGATGGAGCTCGCGCGGGCTGGGTATGCGATCGACCTCGTGATCCATCCGGTGATCCGCGTCCGCCGCGATCCGGAGGGGAACGTGATCGACGTGCTCGAGCCGGGCGCCGAGGCGGGCGACGCGGTCGCCGAGTCGGTGCTGCACGCCGAGGTGGCGCGCGAGCCCGATCGCGAGCTGCTTGACCGTCTCCATCAGAGCCTCGAGCGCGTGCTCGGCGAGGTGAATGCGGCGGTGGTCGACTGGCATGCGATGCGCGGGCGCGCGGAGTCGTTGATCGGTGAGCTCGACGAGCACGAGCCTCCGATCGACTCCGGCGAAGTACAGGACGCCACGGAATTCCTCGCCTGGCTCGCGGACAATCACTTCACGTTTCTCGGCTATCGGGAGTACGAGCTCGTGCAGCGAGAGGATCGCACCGGGCTCCAGGCGATCGCCGAATCCGGGCTGGGTATTCTCCGAGGCCAGCCGAGGACTCCGTACACCGAGCTGAGCCCCAAGGCGCTGACGCTGGCGCGGGCTCCGCATGTCCTCGTGCTGACCAAGGCCAACTCCCGCTCCACCGTCCACCGGCCCGCATACCTCGACTACGTGGGCGTCAAGAAATTTGGCGCAGACGGCGAGGTGACCGGTGAGCGGAGATTCCTGGGCCTGTACACGACGACTGCCTACAAGGCGAGCCCGCGTGAGATCCCGCTGCTGCGCGGAAAGGTCGGCCAGATTCTCGCGCGCGCAGGTTTCCCCCCTGACAGCCACGACGCGAAGGCGCTACTCGAGATCCTCGAGTCCTATCCGAGGGATTCGCTGTTCCAGGCCGAGGTCGACGATCTGTTCGAGGTTGCGATGGGGATTCTCAGTCTCGGAGAGCGCCAGCGAGTGCGGCTGTTCGTTCTGCGCGACGCGCTGGATCGGTTCGTGGAATGCCTTGTCTGCATCCCGCGTGACCGCTTCAACACCGAGAATCGCGAGCGTGTCGCCAGGATCCTGATCGACGCGTTCGGCGGGACCCACGTCGATTGGACGTTGCAGCTGTCCGAGTCGCTACTCGCGCGGGTCCGCTACATCGTCCACTCCGAACAAGGCGTTCCCCACGACTACGACGTCGCGGAGATCGAGGCACGGCTCGTCAGGGCGACGCGGGCCTGGACCGACGATCTGCGCGCGGCCCTGATCGAGGTGCACGGCGAGGATCGCGGCAGCAAGGTTCACCGGCGCTACGAGCGCGCGTTCCCGCCCGCATATCGGGACGATTGGGTTGCGCGATCAGCGGTTGCGGACATCGCTCGGATCGAAGATCTGTCGGGAGCGGACGAACCGATCATGAGCCTGTACAGGCCGCTCGAAGCGCCGGAGGGGATGGTCCGCTGCAAGTTGTTCAGCACCGGCGGCGTATCGCTCTCGGACGTGCTGCCGACCTTCGAGCACATGGGCGCTCGCGTGTCGTCGACGAGCGCCCGTACGAGATTTCCCCGGCGGACCGCGACTCGGTCTGGATCTATGACTTCGGATTGCAGTGCGTGGCGGACGACGTCGATCGGGTCGGCAGCCTGTTCCAGGATGCGTTCCTCGGCGTCTGGCGCGGCGACTTGGAGGATGACGGCCTCAACGCGCTGGTTCTCCGCGCAGCTCTCACCGGAGAGCAGATCACGATCATCCGCGCGATCGCGAAGTACCTGCGTCAAGCCGGGATCCCGTTCTCAGACGCGTATATGGAGCGGACGATGCTCGCTCACCCCGCTGTCACGCGGTTGCTCGTGGCCCTGTTCACGGTGCGGTTTGACCCTGAGCGCCGCGATTCAGCGACGGCCGAGCGACTCGTGCAGGAGATCGAAGCTGCGATCGACGCGGTCCACAGCCTCGATGAGGACCGGATCCTGCGCAGCTTTCTGTCGGTGATCCGCGCGATGTTGCGCACCAACTACTTCCGCATCGACGGCTCCGGCAATGCGCGCTCGTATCTGTCCTTCAAGCTCGACCCGTCGCTTGTCCCGGTGCTGCCGCTGCCGCGCCCCCGGTTCGAGATCTTCGTCTATTCGCCACGCGTCGAGGGCGTGCACCTGCGCGGGGGTAAGGTGGCGCGCGGGGGCTTGAGGTGGTCGGATCGCCGGGAGGATTTCCGCACCGAGATCCTCGGGTTGATGAAGGCGCAGATGGTGAAGAACGCGTTGATCGTCCCGGTTGGATCAAAGGGTGGCTTCGTGGTCAAGCGGCCACCGGCGCAGGGCGGCCGGGAAGCCATCCAACGAGAGGCGATCCACTGTTACAAGACGCTGCTACGAGGGATGCTCGACATCACCGACAACATCGTCGGCGGTGAGGTCGTCGGCCCCGACCGGGTGGTCCGCTACGACGAAGACGACCCGTACCTCGTCGTCGCTGCAGACAAAGGGACCGCGACGTTCTCCGACATCGCCAACGAGGTCTCGGCGTCCTACGGCTTCTGGCTCGGCGACGCCTTTGCGTCGGGGGGCTCGAAGGGGTACGACCACAAGCAGATGGGCATCACGGCCCGCGGTGCGTGGGAGTCGGTCAAGCGGCATTTCCGGGAGCTGGGAACCGATATCCAGCAGACCGACTTCACCGTCGTCGGGATCGGCGACATGTCGGGCGACGTGTTCGGCAACGGGATGCTGCTCTCGCGCCACACCAAGCTCCTGGCCGCGTTCAATCACATGCACGTGTTTCTCGATCCGGAGCCGGATCCGGAGCGCAGCTTCGAAGAGCGCAAGCGGGTGTTCGAGCTCGAGCGATCGAGCTGGAGCGACTACGACTCGTCGTTGATCTCCGACGGGGGCGGCGTCTACGCACGCACCGAGAAGTCGATCCCGATCTCAGAGCAGGTCCGGGGGGCACTCGCGATCGAGGCCGAGGAGCTGTCCCCGACCGAGCTGATCAGGGAAATCCTCCGGGCCCCGGTTGACCTGCTCTGGAACGGCGGTATCGGCACGTACGTGAAGGCGTCGACGGAGACGCATGCGGACGCCGGCGACAAGGCCAATGACGCGGTCAGGCTCGACGGATCGGAGCTCCGCTGCCGCGTCGTCGGCGAGGGCGGAAATCTCGGCTTCACCCAGCGGGGGCGGATCGAGTACGCGCTGACAGAAGGCCTGATCAACACCGATGCGATCGACAACGTCGCGGGCGTCAACTGCTCAGACCACGAGGTCAACATCAAGATCCTGCTGGATTCGCTCGTCGCCGACGGCGACATGACCGAGAAGCAGCGCAATGCGCTGCTCGTCGAGATGACCGACGCAGTCGCGGAGCGGGTGCTGTACGGCAGCTACACGCAGACGCAGGCGATGAGCCTGGCGCTGACGCAGGCGGCGCCGATGGTCGACGTCCACGCGCGGCTGATTCGCAACCTTGAGCAACTCGCCGGTCTGCACCGCGAGATCGAGTTCCTCCCGGACGACGAGACGCTCGCCGAACGCCGCAGCAACCACCTGGGACTTGTCGCACCCGAGCTCGCGGTGGTGATGGCGTACTGCAAGATCCACCTGTACTCGCTGTTGCTCGAGTCGGACCTTCCCGAGGATCCGTACCTCGCGCACGACCTTGAGCGGTACTTCCCGCCACCTCTGCCGGAGCGTTACGCCCGCAAGATGCGCAGCCACCGCTTGCGCCGCGAGATCATCGTCACGGTCGTCGCGAACCAGCTCGTCGACCGCGCCGGGTCGACGTTCGTCTTTCGCCTGCATGAGGAGACCGGGGCGGCGCCCTCGATCCTCGCGCGCGGGTACGCCGTGGCGCGCGAGGTCTTCGACATGCGCTCGTTCTGGGCGGCCGTCGAGGAGCTCGACAACAAGATCGAGGCGCACACGCAGCTGGCAATGCTGATCGAGGCCCGGCGTCTGGTCGAACGGGCGACTCGCTGGCTCGTGCGCGCCAACCCTCGTGCGATCAACATCGCGCTGACAACGCACTACTATGAGCCCGGCGCGACGATGCTTGCCGCGGCGCTCCCGGGCGTGCTCGAAGGTGCGGAGCGGGACAGCTTCCGGGCGCATGCCGACGCGCTCGTCAGCGCCGGCGTCCCGGCGGCGCTGGCGCAACGAGTCGCCGGGATGCCGGCCCTGCTCTCGACATTCGACATCGTCGAGGTGGCGGCCGCAACCGGGGAGGATCCCGAGACCGTGATGGAGACGTACTTCCACCTCGGTTCTCGGCTTGAGCTGAACTGGCTGCGCGAGCAGATCCTCGACCTGCCACGGGCCAACCGCTGGCAGGCGCTCGCGCGGGCCGCGCTGCGCGACGATCTCTACAGCCTGCACCGCGCGCTGACGCAGGAGGTGCTCGGTGCCGGCGCCCCAGGCGCCGACAGCTCGGTCGCGATCGAAGCGTGGTCGCGCCGCAACGGCGCTGCGATCGAGCGTTGCCTCGGCATGCTTGCCGACATCAAGGCCTCGCGGATGTACGACACGACGACCCTTCCGGTGGCGCTGCGGGAGGTTCGGAACCTGATCCGCGGCGGAACGCCTGCCGCCGGGGCGATCGGCGCGGAGTCGGTCACCCGCGCCGGCTGAACGTCAGGACACCGGCGCCGGGCCTCAGCCGGACAGCATGTTCTGGGCGGTGCGATGGGCGAGCGCCATGATCGACACCATCGGGTTGACCCCCGGCGCCGTCGGGAAAGCGCTGGCGTCGCCGATCCAGACCCCGGGCGTATCGTGCAGCTGTCCGCTGCCGTCGGCGACAGAGTCCGCCGGATCCGATCCCATCCGGCACGAGCCCATCTGGTGCGCGGTGAAGATCGTCACGTCCGCGGGGCCGTAGTCGGCGTGCTCGATCCGAGCCACGAAATCCTCAAACGGCTCGCCGGAGTCGGCCGTCCAGCACAGCTCGCTCGCGTGCATGGTTCGGATCTCGGGCGCCCCGACGGCATGGTGCAGCCGGGCGAGCTCGACATTGGCTCGGACGAACAGGCGCCGGTCGACCTCATCGCTCAGCGACCAGCGGATCACCGGCCGGCCATGTTGGTCGAGCACCACCTCGCCCTCGCCGTGATCGCGCGCGACCGACAGGAACGGAGCGTGGTGGCGGAACATCCGTGCGAAATCGCGCTTGTGCTGCTCCCCGTCTTTCCACGGGATCCCGGCAGCATGCACCGCGGGCATTCCGCCGACGGACTCGATCAGGAAGCCGTGGTCGCCCTCCAGGCGGGCGAAATGGTCAGAGACCTCTGACTGGATCTGCCCGACCCACGCCTCGATCGGCTCAGGGTAGATTCCGTTGACGATTCCGGCTGGGTGCAAGCGCAGATGCTTTCCGACCGTCGGACCGCCGATGCCCGATCGCAGCAGCAACGCCGGCGTCTCGATCGCGCCGCACGCGGCGACCACGGTCGGCGCCTGCACGGTCAGCTTCGTCGACGAGCCATCAGCGTGCGTGACCGTCGCCTCGACTCCGGTGGTTTTCCCGTCGTCGGCCGAAACGAGGATCCGGTCGGCATGGCAGCTGACCACGAACCGCGCGCCGGCATCAGACGCATCCTGCAGGTAGGTCTTCATCGTCGACTGCTTGCAGCCCTTCTGGCATCCCGCGAGGCAGTACCCGCAGAAGCTCGAGTCCTCGCACGTCGGGTCGACGTTGCGCACGATCGGCCGGTGATCCATCCCGAGCTTGTCGAGCGCCTCGATCATCTTCCGGTGCTGGCCGTTCTGGGTCGTGGCTTCGTCGGTCGCATTGATCCGCTTCATCACGGCATCGATGTGCGCGTCGTAGCCGGGATCGTCGATCCCGTCGATCCCGTGCTCACGCCACTCCCGGCGGATCCGCTCCGGAGTGCGCAGGCAGTTCATGTAGTTGACGACGGTGCCGCCGCCCAGCGTCGAGCCGGCGAACACGGCGATTGAGCCGTCCTCGGAGCCGAGCAGGCCGCCTCCGAGGTACAGCTCAAACAGTCCCGCGAGCTCCAATTGCTTGAAGTCGGACTCGTTGCGATAGGCGCCCATCTCGAGCACCAGCACGGACTTTCCGGCCTGCTGCAGTTCGGCGGCGATCACCGCGCCGCCGGCGCCTGACCCGATCACGCAGACGTCGGCGGTCAGCGTTGCGCTGTCGCCTTCGAGGTCAAGAACCGCGATCGTCTTCGGGGCCGCCTCGGGCGACGGCGGAGCGGAGATCGGGCCCGGATAGCCGATCGCCTCCCAGTTCGGGTTGCGGCCGGACTCGTCGACCAACCCGTAGAAGAACAGAAACGTGATGTTTCGCAGCGCGAGCACACCGAGCCGTGCATCGTGGCCGGACGCCGCAACGTCATGGAGGATCTGCGTGCGTGCGTCGAGCTCGAGGTTCGCGAAGTCGTATTGCGCGAGCCCGTCGAGCAGGGCTGCAAAGCCCTGAATCTCCTCCTGCACCATCGCCTGACCCATCAGCCCCTCGATCTGCTCGGGCACGTGCAATTCGGTCGCTGATCGTGCGAGAAAACCGGCGAGTATCGGATCGTTCCGATCCGGTTGCACCGACGGCACCACCGTGTCGCACACTGCCTCGAGCGTCTGGCGCTGGACGTCGTTCAGGACCGAAGCTGCAACCGCCATCAGCCACTCCCTCTCCTGTTGGGACTCAACCTCGGCGCAAGCCTAAGCGCCTAAGCGTTTGCGTGCACGTGCGCTGATCGCGGCGAGGCCGAACGCCGCGATGTCGATCAGGCCGGCCACGAAGAACGCGGCCGGCCCGGTGACGATTCGAGCGGCGAGCCTCCGGAGCACGCGCGGAAGCTATCGTCTCCGGCATGGCCACAACATCTCCGGTCAAGACGAGCGTCACCGAGCTCCCCGAGTCCCGGGTGCGGGTCGACGCCGAGGTCCCGGCTGAGGAGGTCGAACGCCGCATCCAGCAGGCCGCGCGCCAGCTTGGCCGGGAGATGCGAATCCCCGGATTTCGCAAGGGCAAGGTTCCGCCGCCAGTGGTGATCCGCCGCCTTGGACGCGAAGCGGTGCTCGACGAAGCGCTGCGTTCCTCGCTTGGCAACTGGTACATCGACGCGATCGATCGCGCCGGGATCGTGCCCGTCGGCGAGCCCGAGCTCGATGTCGGTGACCTTCCCGCCGAAGGCCAGCCGCTTGCGTTCTCGATCGAGATCGGTGTGCGCCCGCCCGCGAAGCTGGGCGAGTACAAGGGGCTTGAGGTCGGGCGTCGCGAACCGCATGTCGCGGACGCGGCGGTCGACGAGGAGCTGGAGCGACTGCGCGACCGGTTTGCCACGCTCGACACCGTCGAGCGCCCGGCGGCGCAAGGAGATCACGTCGTGATCGACTATCTCGGCACGATCGACGGCGAGCCATTCGGAGGTGGGGAGGGGCGTGACCAGCTGCTGGAGCTGGGATCCGGTCGCCTGATCCCCGGGTTCGAGGAGCAGCTGATCGGTGCCAGCGCGGGCGAGGAGCGCAGCGTCGAGGTCACTTTCCCCGAGGACTACCCCGGCGAGCTCGGCGGCCAGGACGCGTCATTCTCGGTCACGCTCAGCGAGGTCAAGGCCAAGCGGCTCCCAGAGCTCGACGACGAATTCGCGTCTGAATCGGCCGGATTCGACACGCTTGCGGAGCTGCGGGAGGACATCGTCTCGCGCTTGAAGGAGGCCGATGAGGCCAGGATCGATCGCGAATTTGAGCAGGCCGTGCTTGACGCCGCCGTCGCCGAGTCACAGGTCGAGCTGCCCGAGAAGCTCGTCCACGCGCGCGCGCACGAACTGCTCGAGGAGACGCTCTCCTCGCTGGCGAGGCAGGGCATCTCGAAGGACGCCTACCTCCGGATCACCGGCAAGGACGAGGAAGCGATTGCGCACGAGGCGGAGCCCGAGGCCGGCACCGCCTTGCGGCGTGAGGCGGTGCTGGCCGCGATCGTCGATGCCGAGCAGATCGAGCCGAGCGAGGAAGCTATTCGCGAGGCCCTCGAGCCGGTGGCCCAGCGCAGCTCGACGAAGGTCGAGACGTTGCTCGAGCGGCTGCGCTCGGACGGGCGCCTGGACCGGATTCGCCAGGATGTCGCGACACGGCAGGCGCTCGACCTGCTGGTGCGCGAAGCAAAGCCGATCAGCGTCGAGCAGGCCAAGGCCCGCGAAAAGCTGTGGACGCCCGGCAAGGAGGGCGAGCAAGATCAGCCGGGCCGCCTGTGGACTCCGGGCAGTTGAGTTTTGCCGGATCCGCGGCGCTGCCGTTCGGAAGGGGGCACCGAGCGCTGTCGAGTAGTTCACCCGGACCGGCCCAGGCGGGTCGATTGCTACATTCGGCAGGAATCCGACTGCGTAAGCAAAAGAAGCGAGGATCATGAGCCCACTCGTACCGATGGTGGTGGAGCAGACCTCCCGTGGGGAGCGAGCGTTTGACATCTACAGCCGTCTGCTCAACGAGCGGATCATCTTCCTTGGCACCCCCGTCGACGACCAGATCGCAAACCTGATCGTTGCGCAGTTGCTGCACCTCGAGTCCGAGGATCCGGACAAGGACATCTCCTTGTACGTCAACTCACCGGGCGGGTCGGTCTACGCCGGCCTCGCGATCTACGACACGATGCAGTTCATCAAGCCCGACGTGCAGACGATCTGCGTCGGCATCGCGATGTCGATGGGGGCGCTGCTGCTCTCAGGCGGCGCGCACGGCAAGCGGATGGCGCTGCCGAACGCGAAGATCCTGATCCACCAGGTGTCATCAAGTTTCCAGGGTCAAGCAACAGACATCGAGATCCACGCTAAAGAGATCATCGATGTGCGCCGACGACTCGATGAGATCATCGCGCAGCACACAGGGCAGGATCTGGAGAAGGTTCGCTCGGATACCGATCGCGACTACTTCATGAGTTCAGAGGAGGCGAAGGACTACGGAATTATCGATCGTGTGATCTCGCACCACTAAGGCATTAGTCTTAGGGCTCGAGCTCGGGGCGATCTGGCCGTTCTCCGGAGAGAGGAATCGCATGGCACGTCCGACGGACTCCAACGAACAGCTTCTATGCAGCTTCTGCGGTAAGTCGCAGCGGCAGGTCAAAAAGCTGATCGCCGGTCCAGGCGTCTACATCTGTGATGAGTGCATCGACCTCTGCAATGAGATCATCGATGAGGAGCTGACAGCTCCGCCGAGCTTTGATATCGAGAACCTTCCGAAGCCTCGGGAGATTTACGACGTTCTCAACGAGTATGTGGTTGGTCAAGAGCAAGCCAAGCGCTCGCTCTCGGTGGCCGTCTACAACCACTACAAACGCGTGCAGATGATGCAGTCCGATGAGAACGACATCGAGCTGCAGAAGTCGAACATCCTGCTGCTCGGCCCGACCGGCTGCGGCAAGACGCTGCTCGCGCAGACGCTCGCGAAGATCCTCAACGTCCCGTTTGCGATCGCCGACGCGACCGCGTTGACCGAAGCCGGCTATGTCGGTGAGGACGTCGAGAACATCTTGCTGAAGCTGATCCAGGCGGCCGACTACGACGTCAAGAAGGCTGAGACCGGGATCATTTACATCGACGAGGTCGACAAGATCGCGCGCAAGGCCGACAACCCGTCGATCACCCGCGACGTATCCGGTGAGGGTGTCCAGCAGGCGTTGTTGAAGATCCTCGAGGGAACGACCGCGTCCGTGCCGCCTCAGGGCGGCCGCAAGCATCCCCATCAAGAGTTCCTCTCGATCGACACGACCAACGTGCTGTTCATCTGCGGCGGTGCATTTGCGAATTTGGACCGCGTGATCGAGCGGCGGATCGGCCATCAGGGAGTCGGCTTCGGTGCCGCGATTCAGTCCAAGGAGCAGCGCGACACGGGCGAGATCTTCCAGCACTGCCTGCCTGAGGACCTGATCCAGTACGGCCTGATCCCCGAGTTCATCGGCCGCCTGCCGGTGATGTCCGCGATCCACCAGCTCTCGCGAGACGAGCTGATGCAGATCCTGACCGAGCCCCGTAACGCGCTCGTCAAGCAGTTCCAGCGCTTCTTCCAGTTCGACGGGATCGAGCTCGTGTTCTCCGACGACGCGCTCGTCTCGGTCGCCGACAAGGCGCTCGAGCGCGAGACCGGCGCCCGCGGACTGCGCTCGATCATCGAGGAGGTCCTGCTCGAGGTCCAGTTCGAGCTGCCCTCCCGCCGCGACGTGCGCAAATGCGTGGTGACCAAGGACACGATCGACAAGGCCACCCCGCCGACGCTCGTCACAGAGGCTCCGGAGGAAGAAGCGGCTTAAACGGGCCATCGGCTGGGCCGCGCAGACTGCTTGGCGCGCGGCGTCCGCGATCCCCTTGCTGTGCCCTCAACCAGAAAGAGCCCCCGCGTGTGCGGAGGCCCTTTCGATCCTGTCGGGGCGGCTCGCGATCCTCCCCGGCAGAAGCTTTCAGACGCGATCAGAAGCCAGGGTCAGATCGTGCCGCGACCGTGCGTCGCTATGGCGGCGATCCGGTTACCCCGGTGTTGCGAAGGTGTAAACGCGCGACGATGGCCTCAGCCCGTGGCGGGGCCAATGCCGCGAGCGCGCAACCGCCTGATCACTTCGATCTCCTCGAGGTCAAGCCGGTCCTTCGGGCGGTTCGCGGCTCGCTTCATCGATTCAAGGTCGTCGAGTGAGGCGATCAGCACCGCGACTCCGTCGAGCTCGATTCGCATTGCCCTGCGGCGCAGTTCCTCATACGGAGGAGCCCCGCTGGGCTCGCGCAGGAGGTCGATCGGCCCTTCGCGCGTGTCGAGCGTCACAACCGAGAGGCGGCGCAGGGTCGCACCATCCGGCACGAACGGCACACGATCCTGAACCCCGCGCAATGTGGCCGCAAGCTCGATCAGCGCGGCACCGAGCGCATCCATGTTCGCCGTGTCAGGGGCGAAGCAGATGTCGAGATCTTGGGTCGACCGTCCCGAACCGTGTGCCACCATCGCGACGGCGCCGACAACGACGAAGTCGACGCCGTGTTGCGCCAGGGTGCGCAGCAGGTTTCCGGCCGAGAACTCAGGCCAGCTCACCGCGCGCCCGCCGGCCGGCGAGCGCGACGTGGCGCAGGCTCGCATAGTTGCGGTCGAAGGCCTTGATCCGCTCCGCGGGGCTGAGTCGGAGCCGGCTGGCGACGAGCGACTCGTCGATGTTGGCCTCGCCAGGCTTCGCGTCGATCAACAGCTCACGTCCGCACGCCGAAATCGCCCGTGCGAGCGTCGTGAGCCGCGGGTTGGCGCCGGGCCCCTCGAGCCGTGCGATCGCGGACTGTGTCGTGCCCATCCGCGCGGCGAGTTGCGCCTGGGACATTCCTGCAGCACGGCGGGAGTCGCGGAGAAGTCGAGCGGCATTCATCGCTTATTACATATTGCTTGAGTAGATATCGCTTATTAATGATACTAGTCAGTCCCTCGCCCGCCGTCTCGGCGAATCGGCCCGCCCACCCAACCCACCTACACTCCGCGTTTCATGTCCAGTCTCGAGTCCAACACCCGCTACGACCCGACCGAGGTCGAGCCGCGGATCGTCAAGCGCTGGCTTGACTCCGGACTGTTTCACCCCGAGCCCGCGGGGACTGCGGAGGAGAACTACTCGATCGCGATCCCGCCGCCGAACGTCACCGGTGCGCTGCACATGGGCCACGCGCTCAACAACTCCGTCCAGGACTGCCTGATCCGCTACCACAGAACTCATGGCCCGCCCACGCACAGGACGAAGTGGATCCTCGGCACCGACCACGCCGGGATCGCCACCCAGACCCAGGTTGAACGTGCGCTCGAGCGAGAGGGCACGAGCCGCGAGGCGATCGGCCGCGACGAGTTTCAGCGGCGCGTGTGGGAGTGGCGCGAGCAGTACGGCGGGACGATCATCGAGCAGCTCAAGCGGCTGGGCGCGTCGTGCGACTACGAGGAGGAGCGGTTCACGCTCGATGACGCGTACGCGCGCGCGGTCCTGCACGTGTTCGTGGCTCTGTACGAGAAGGGCTATATCTACCGCGACCGCTACATGGTCAACTGGGATCCCGGCAGCGGATCGGCAATCTCAGACCTCGAGGTCGAGGACCGCGAGGTCACCGACACGCTCTACTACGTCGATTACCCGCTGGCGACCGGCAGCGGCGCGATCACCGTGGCTACGGTCCGTCCCGAGACGATGCTTGCCGACACCGCGATCGCCGTGCACCCCGACGATGACCGCTATCGGCGATTGGTCGAGGAGAAGGCGATCCTGCCGCTGGTCGGCCGCAAGCTGAAGATCATCGCCGACGAATACGTCAAGCCGGAGTTCGGCACCGGCGCGCTGAAGATCACGCCCGGCCACGATCCCAACGACTTCGATATCGGCCGCCGGCACGGCCTTCAGCAGATCAGCGTGATCGGCGAGGACGGCCGGATCACCGACGATGCCCCGGAGCGGTTCGCGGGGATGAGTACAGAGGACGCGCAGCGGTCGGTCGTCGCCGAACTGCGCGAACTCGGGCTGATCGCCCGGACCGAGGAGTACACCCACACCGTCCCGTTCTCGCACCGTTCGGGGCGGCGGATTGAGCCGCTGGTGTCGCTGCAGTGGTTCATGCGCATGGACGAGCTCGCGAAGCCGGCGATCGAGGCCGTGACCAGCGGTCGCGTGCGCTTCTATCCCGAGCGCTGGGCCAAGGTCTACCTCGACTGGATGGAGAACATCCGGCCGTGGGTGATCTCACGCCAGCTGTGGTGGGGGCACCGGTTGCCCGTCTGGTATCGCGGCGCGGAGACGTACGTCGGCACCTCGGCCCCTGAGGGCGAGGGCTGGGAGCGCGAACCCGACGTCCTTGACACGTGGTTCTCGAGCGCGCTGTGGCCGTTCGCGACGCTCGGCTGGCCGGAGCAGACGCCGCAGCTGCGCGCCTTCTATCCCACCAACGCGCTCGTCACCGGCCGCGACATCATCTTCCTCTGGGTCGCGCGGATGATCATGATGGGCCTCGAGTTTCCCGGCGAGATCCCGTTCGAGGACGTTCACATCACCTCGATCATCCAGGCGCCCGACGGGCGCCGGATGTCCAAGTCGCTCGGAACGGGGATCGACCCGCTCGATCTGATCAACGGCGGGCCCCGCCCACCCGTCTTTTCCGGGACTACATCCGACGATCCCGGCGATTTCCCCGCGTACGGGGCCGACGCGGTGCGCTGGGGACTGCTGGCGATGTCCTCGGGCCAGGATGTCCGCTTCAGCGAGGACAAGATCGTCCAGGGCCAGCAGCTGACGAACAAGCTCTGGAACGCCTCGCGGCTGATCCTCCTGGGGGTGGGGTCCGATGCTCGTGCCGCGATCGAGCCGCGGACCGTCGAGGACCGCTGGATCCTCTCGCGCCTCGCCCGCGCCCGCCAGGAACTCGAACAGCGGATCGCGCGCTACGACTTTTCGCGCGCGGCGCTCGGGCTCTACGACTTCGTCTACGGCGAGCTGTGCGACTGGTACCTCGAGCTGGTCAAGCCGCGCCTCCGTGCGCGTGAGCCGGAACTGGCAGCGACGCTGTTGCACGTGCTGACCGAGACGCTCGCGCTTGCGCACCCGATCATCCCGTTCGTGACCGAGGAGATCTACTCGTTCGTGCCCGGGGCCGACGGCCTGCTGGCCGCACGGATCGCCACGGCGGCGCAGAACGCGGTCGACGAGCCCGCCGAGGCCGAGCTCTCGCGGCTGATCGAAGCGGTGCAGGCCGTCCGCGCGTGGCGTGACTCCGCCGGGGTCAAAGCCGGCGCGGTCGTCGCGACGCGGCTCGCCGCAACCGATTACGAGCAGACTTCAGACCATCTCGCGCGGCTGGCGCGGCTGCGGTTCTCCGAAGACGGAGGCGAGCCGGTGGCATCGGTGCCGGTCCCGGGCGGAGCCGTCGAGATCTTGGCCGGCGAGGCGCTCGATCTCGAGGCCGCCGAGCGCAAGCGCGCCGCGGCGCGCGAGAAGCTCGAAAACGAGATCGCGCGCAGCGAGAAGATGCTTTCGAACGAAGGATTCGTTTCAAAGGCGAAGCCCGAGGTCGTCCAGGCCGAGCGCGACAAGCTGGCGCGTCTCCGGGCGGAGCTGGATGCGCTGTGACGGGCGAATCGCTTCGCGATTCGCTTGAAGCGGCGGAGCAGTACCTGCTCTCGCTCGAACTGTTCGGCATGCGGTTCGGGCTCGACCGCATGCGCCGGCTGATGACCGCGCTTGGCCATCCGGAGCGCCAGTTCGATTCGATTCACGTCGTCGGCACGAACGGGAAATCCTCGACCGTGCGGATGATTGCAGCGATTCTGGCCCATCACGGTCTGCGGACCGGCGCCTACCTGTCACCCCATCTTGTGTCGTTCACGGAGCGGATCCGGATCGATGATGAGGACCTCGAGCCTGCGGCCTTCGCGGCGGCCGTGCAGCGCGCCGCGCACGCAGCGGAGCTCGTCGATCACTCGCTCGCGGGCGATGACCGCGTGACTCAGTTCGAGGCCCTGACGGCGTCCGCCTACTCGGAGCTGGCGCGCAGGGGGGTCCGGGCAGCGGTGATCGAGGCCGGTCTCGGCGGTCGCTACGACGCGACCAACGTGATCCCGTCGAAGGTGCAGGTGCTGACCAGCGTCGGGCTCGAGCACACGCGGTGGCTGGGCCCGACGGTCACCGATATCGCCGCCGAGAAGCTCGATGTGGTGCAGGAGGGCGCGACGCTCGTGCTCGGCGCCGGCCTCCATCCAGAAGCGCTCGTCCGCGCCGAGTCGGTCGCGTCGGATCGCGGCGCAAGGATCGTCCAGGCGGGCACCGATCCCGGCGTGCCTGTCGGCGCGCTCGGTGCCTTTCAACGGCGCAACTTCGCACTCGCGCGTGCCGCCGCCGAGGCCTACCTCGGAGAGCTCGACGCGGCCGCGGTCACTCGGGCAGCCGCCGAGGTCCGTGTGCCGGGCCGGCTGCAGATCGTCGGCCACGAGCCGCTGACGCTTCTCGACGGCGCCCACAACCCCAATGGGATGGCGGCGCTGGCAGAATCCCTGCCCGAGCTCGCGGCTGGACACGACCACGTGATCGCGGTTGTCTCGGTCCTCGATGACAAGGACGCGGCGGGAATGCTCGCGAAGCTGATGCCCGCGTGCGATGCGCTCGTCCTCACGAGCAGTCAGAATCCCCGCGCCTTGCCGCCACCCACCCTCCAATCTCTCGCACGTCAGCTCCACGGGCCGCCGACGGAGGTCGTCTCGGTGCCCGCGGTCGCATTGCAGCGCGCTCGCGAGCTCGCGGGCCCGTCAGGACTCGTGCTGGCGACCGGCTCGATCTATCTCG
>CAVZWJ010000010.1:0-1360531 GCA_963778985.1 uncultured Solirubrobacterales bacterium
TCAGCCTCGTGCAAGCCGACGCGACTGACTTTGACTTCCCAACCGAGGTCAACGCGATCCTGTCCACGTACGCCCTGTCGCAGGTGCCCGAGTGCGGCGAGGTCATCGCCCACGGCGCCGCGGCCCTCTCCGGAGGCGGACGCTGGGTCGTGCTCGATCTCAAGGTTCCCGCCAACACGCCCCGGTGGCTAGCGCACGTCGGGACCGCGGTAGTGCGGCCCTTCGCGTCCATAGATGAGTGGATCCTGCGCCGCCCGTGGGAGGCGATCCGCGCAGCCCTGCAGGAAGAGATGGCTGATCTCTCCTGGATCGAGTTGTTCTTCGGGACCGCATTCCTCGCCGCCGGTTCCCGTCGTTCACGGTCCGGCGAATGACAGCCCGGGCTGGGAAGACTTTGTCTGCCGCCAGCGTCAGGGGCGGTATGGAGGCAAGCGCTCAGCCACTGAGGGCGCCCCGCCCTGGGCGCATGATTCGGGCGGTTCAGACGGGGCCGCTGGCCGGGCTGATCGCCCAGGTGTTGCTGCTGGCGGTGCTCGGCGGGACCGTCGGGCTGAGCGTCACGGGCTGGGCCATCGGACTCATCTGCGGAGTAATCATGAACGCGGCCTTGGCGCGCGGCCTCTCCCGCCACGGCTCTAACCGCCTCAGGGCCGCGGACTGGGTGACGCTTGCCCGGGCGTCGCTCGCCGTGGGTGTTGCCGGGTTGGTCGCGGACTCGTTCGCCCACCGCGCTCCGGTCACGCTGCTTGTGTCGATCAGCGCGCTGGCGCTCGCCCTCGACTTCGTGGACGGCTGGGTCGCTCGCTGGACGCGGACGACCGCGACGCTGGGCGCGTGGTTCGACGGTGAGGTCGACGCGTTCCTGATCCTCGTTCTCAGCATGTATGTCGCACGGTCGGCCGGGGTGTGGGTGCTCGCGATCGGCGCCGCACGGTATGCGTTTCTCGCGGCCGGGTGGCCGCTGCCGTGGATGCGGGCGCGGCTGCCGCCGCGCTATTGGCGCAAGGTGGTGGCGGCGACGCAGGGGATCGTGCTGACGACCGCGGCCGCGGCTGTCCTGCCGCTGGGGGTGAACCAGGCGATCCTGGTCGGGGCCCTCCTCCTGCTGGCTGAGTCGTTCGGGCGCGACGTCTGGTGGCTGTGGACCCACCGGCAGGCGAACGGCACCACCGGCTCCGACGTCGGGGTAGCCGCTCCCGCGGTGGGCCAGGGCCGACTGCGCAGGACTATCGCTGCCGCGTTCTCGGTCCTGGCCGTAGTGTTCGTTTGGGCGGCCTTGGTGGCGCCCAATCAGGCGCAGGATCTCACAGTGACGGCGTTCCTCAGGGTCCCGATCGAGGGGCTCGTGCTCGTCGCGCTGGCCGCCGTCCTGCCAACCATCCCGCGACGCATCCTGGCCGCGCTCCTCGGTCCGGCGCTCGCGCTGCTGGTCATCCTGAAGATTCTCGATATCGCGTTCTTCAGTGCCTTTGCCCGGCCCTTCGATCTGATCGGAGACGCGGGTGACGCCGGGATCGGCATCGAGACGCTGCGTGCCGCCCTCGGCCATACCGAGGCGAACCTGATCGTGTACGGCGGGGTGGCGCTCGCCGTCGCGCTGTTCATCGGCATGACCCTGGCCGTGTTTCGGCTCACCCGCCTCGCGGCCGAGAACCGCCGAGGGTCACTCGCCGTCGCAGCCGGGCTCGGCGCCGTCTGGCTGCTCTGCTCGGTCTCCGGCGCCCAGCTCCTCTCCCACACCCCAATCGCCTCCGCGAGCGCCGCCGGCTACCTCGCCCACGAGGTAGGAGCGGTACAGGCCGACATCCACGACGAGGGTGTCTTCGCCGACCAGATCAAACACGACCCCTTCCGCGACACGCCCGGCAGCCGGCTGCTGACCGCCCTGCGCGGCAAGGACGTTCTCCTCGTGTTCGTCGAGTCCTACGGGCGGGTCTCGGTCCAGGGCTCCTCCTTTTCCCCGGCCATCGACGCGTTACTCAGTAAGGGAACCAAGCAGCTGCGGAGCGCTGGATTCGCCGCGCGCAGCGCTTTCGTGAACGCTCCGGGCTTCGGCGGGATCAGCTGGCTCGCGCACTCCACCCTGCAGTCCGGCGTCTGGGCCAACAGCCAGCGCCGCTACGACCAGCTCGTCGCCAGCAACCGCTTCACGCTCTCTGACGCGTTCAACCGGGCCGGGTGGCGGACGATCAACTTCGCCCCGGCGGACGATCGCTCCTGGCCCGAGGGATCCTCGTTCTACCACTACGACACGCTGTACGACCGCCGCGCGATGGGTTACCGGGGCCCTGGTTTCAACTACGCCCCCATGCCCGACCAATACATGTTCGCGGCCCTGCAGCGCCTCGAGCTCGCAAGGCCCCACCGGCCCCTGTTCGCCGAGGTGGACACGGTATCGAGCCACATGCCCTGGGACCGTATCCCCCAAATGATCCCCTGGAACGACCTGGGCAATGGCTCAATCTTCAACCGCATCCCCATGAACCGCGAACCGAGTTCGTTCTGGTGGCACCCCATCCAGGTGAAGGCCGCCTACGCCCGGTCCCTCGAATACTCGTTGAACGCGCTGATCTCATTCGTCCAGCATTACGGCAAGAAGAACCTCGTGCTCGTCGCTGTGGGTGACGAGCAGCCATTGGCGGTCGTGAGCGGGCAGCACGCCGGTCACGACGTCCCGATCTCGATCATCGCCCACGACCCATCGGTCCTGAAGCGGATCGGAGGCTGGGACTGGCAATCGGGCCTACTGCCCAGCCCGCACGCGCCGGTCCTACGGATGAGCGCCCTCCGCGACCGCTTCCTCACGGCCTACGGACCCCAGCCGGCCACAGGGAGCTCGCCATGAGACGGAGGATGGTGGTCTGGGGCCGCCTCGGCGCTTCCGCCCTGGTGTTCGCGGTCTTGGTCTGGCGCCTGGGCACAGGTCCGTTCCTCAACGGGTTCCGCACGATCGATGGCGGAGCGCTCGCGGCAGCCGCAGGCCTCGCGGTGCTGTCCACGGTGGCCTATGCCTGGCGGTGGAAGATCGTTGCCGGGGGTCTCGGCGTCGACTTGTCGCTGCCCGCTGCGGTGGCCGCCTACTACCGGTCGATGTTCCTCAACGCCACGCTGCCGGGCGGGATCGTGGGCGACGTACACCGCGGGGTCAGCCATGGTCGCGACGTGCACGATGTCGGCTGCGCAATGCGCTCGGTCGCGTGGGAACGCTTCGCCGGGCAAGTCGTTCAGGTCCTCCTGACTGTGCTCGTTCTCCTCGTCCTGCCGTCGCCCGTGCACTCGTTCATGCCGCTGGTAGCGATGGGGGTCGTCGTCGGGGTGCTCGGCGTCGTGCTCGTGGCCCGGGCGCGAGTTGATGTCACTCGGTCTGCGTGGGCGCGCCTCCTCAGCGGAGCCTCCAGCGACATCCGCAACGGGCTGCTCGCCCGAAGGGCGTGGCTGGGCATCGCGCTGGCATCTGCGCTGGGCGTCGGCGGCCACGCGGCCACCTTCCTGATCGCTGCGCGGACGGCCGGCGTCAGCGCGCCGCTATCGCAGATGCTGCCGATCGCGTTGCTCGTCATGGCGGCGATGATGCTGCCAAGCGCCGGTAGCTGGGGTCCCCGGGAGGGGGTGACGGCATGGGCGTTCGTCGCGGCCGGCCTCGGCGCCCGACACGGGGTCGCCACCGCCGTCGTCTTCGGCGTCATGGTCCTCGTGGCCAGTCTCCCAGGCGCCGCAGTACTCGTCATCGCCTGGTTCCGTCGCAACCGATCTCCGCAGCGGGTCCAACCGCCGCTTCGAGAGCAGCAGCAGAGGCCCGTCGGGACCAACCACCGGAGCGGACCCAGTCGGCGCTTCGGGAGGGCCCAGCGCACGCCTGATCGCCCCTCCACCCTGTCGACCACTGGAATGTCGATCGACGGCGAGGTCGACTGACGGGCCGGATAGATGCCAGGTGAGTCTTGGCCGCTACCTGATCGGCGTCGCTGCGCTGCTGTGCGTGCTGGGGTCGCTGGGCGTCGGCGCGGCCGCCGTACGGCGGTATCTCCTCCCGGACTGGCGCGGCGCCCATGCCCGCCTGGCCGAGATCGTCACCGGGTGCGCGCTGCTGGTCGGGATCATGGAGGTTCTCGGGACCGTGGGCCTGTTCAGGCTGGTGCCGATGGTCGTGGGTTCGATCGCCGTCGGATCGGCGCTGAGGCTCGGGCTGACGTCGCGCTTCGGTGCGCGGGTCGTCCGGCCCCGCGCCGCCCGGCCGGGGGTTACCGCCACGGCCCTCATCCTCATATCGGTGGCCGGTCTAGTCGTTGTGCTGCTCCAGTGGACGGGACCGAGTTTCCGGTCATTCGGGCACGGGATCACCGGCGCTGATTCGATCGCATACCACCTGCCGCACGCGGCGTCCTATGCCCAGACCGGTCAGATCCGGACGATCCGCTACACCGACTACGCCTGGCTGACCGGGCTGTACCCAGCCACCTCAGAGCTCTTCCATGCCCTCGGCATCGTGCTGATGGGCAACGACGTGCTCTCGCCGGGCATCAACCTCATATGGCTTGCGCTCACGCTCCTTGCGGCCTGGTGTCTCGGTTCTGTCCGGGGATTAGGCTCCACGTCGATGCTGGCGGCGGCCCTCGTCATGGCAACGCCGATGATGTTCGACAGCAACGCAGGAACCGCCGACAACGATCTGCTTGGCGTGTTTCTTGTCCTGGCGGCCCTGGCTCTGTGGATGCGCACCGCCGACAGGCCCACGGCCGACACGCGGACGTACCGCGGCGGCAGCATCATCGCCGCCGTCGCGGCCGGGCTGGCGCTGTCGGTGAAACTGAACGTGCTCGGTCCCGTGGGGGCACTCACGCTCGCCGCGATCGCGTTGACCCCGGAGGGCCGGCGCCGGAGCGCGACCGGGTGGTGGATCGGGGGGCTGGTCCTCGCCGGCGGTTACTGGTACGCCCGTAACTTCATCGCGCTCGGGAACCCGCTCCCGTGGTTCAGCTTCGGCGTGCTGCCGACACCTCACCCACCGCCGCTCCAACACGGCAACAACTACTCCCTGGCCGACTACGCCACCTATCCCGGGATCCTCCGCCACTGGCTGGTTCCGGCGTTGAAGGTGAACCTCGGCCCCTGGTGGCCGGCGTTGGTCGCCGCCGCCGTGGTCGGTCCTCTGGTGTGTCTCTTCTCCAAGCGCGACCGAGTGGTCGTGGCCGCGGCTCTGATCGCCTTGGCGTCCCTGGTCGCGTACTCATTCACTCCGCTCACGGCCGGCGGGCCCTGGGGCCATCCCTACGGCTTGATGTTGAACATGCGTTACGGAGCTCCCGCACTGACGTTGGCGCTGGCCGTCACGCCGCTGGCCCTGCTGTTCAGGAGCCAGCTCGGCCGCTTGACAGCGGCGGCCGGACTCACGACGCTGTTCGTGGCCACGGTGGCCCTGCGCCGCCAATGGACACCGAACTACAACCTGGGCGGAGCCCACGCCGCCGTGGTCCTGGTCCTCGTAGTGGCGGTGATCGTGATCCTCAGACCGTGGTCGCTGTTCCCACTTCGGCGCCCGCTCGCCCGCGCCACCGCCGCAACACTGGCCGTCTCCCTGGTGCTGGGCGGGATCGCAGCGGGCTACTCGGGGACCCGGGATTACCTGAGGCACCGATATACCGACACGTACGGGCCGCCCGCCATCGACAGGGTGTGGCGCTGGGCTGGGGGCCTGCACCACGCGCACATCGCCCTGGTGGGCAACTTCGGTTGGTTCTTCGGCTATCCCCTCTGGGGTCTCGACGATTCCAATCGGGTCGCGTATATGGGCCAGCGCGGTCCCCACGGCTCGTTCCGACCCATCACCAGCTGTCGAGCCTGGCGCATGGCGCTGAACCGACGGCACGACCAGTATGTGGTTACCACCGCCAACCGAGTGTTCTTCACCACGCGGCTCGTGCACTCGCCGGAGGTCGACTGGACCCGGACCGACCCCGCGGCCAGGCTGGTGCTCTCCCCGAACCGCGCGATCCAGGTCTTCCGGCTCACTGGGCCGCTCCACCCGGATCGCTGCTAAAGGATTCTTGTGGCCGAGGCGCAGGATTTCTCGGCAACATGATCAGGGCGATGTTGGCCACCTCGCGCCCGATCACTCCGTCACGTTTGTGCTCGACGCCGTACAACGTGATTCCATCAGTCGCCGCTCCAATTCCCGCGACTTCCGAAGTCGGCACCCACACCAGAGCAGGACCCTCCCCGAGCCTGGTCCGGCACCTAGTTGTAAGTCCCGAGAAGGTTGGTCACCTTGGTGATGGGCGGGTGGTGGCCGAGGGCTGAGTGTTTGCGTTGATGGTTGTAGTGCCAGAGCCATCCGTCAAGCGCGCGGGTGCGCTCGGTGCTGGTGCGGTAGATCGCGCCGTAGGCCCAGCCGCCGAGCAGGGTGCGGATGAATCGTTCGGCTTTGCCGTTGGTTTGTGGACGTCGCGGCCGGGTGCGGAGATGCTTGATGCGCAGCATCCGGCACGCGACTGCGTGCACGGCGGAGATGTAAGCGCCGCCGTTGTCGGTCAGGACGGCTTGGACGGTGACGCCGTGGCGAGCGTAGAACTGGATCGCGCGGCGGAGGAAGCCGACCGCAGTCGGGCCGGTCTCGTCGTTGAGGACCTCTGCGTAGGCCAGGCGGGTGGCGTCGTCGATCGCGATGTGCACGAACTCCCAGCCGCTCGCGCGTCGCCGCGTGTACGGCGCGACGGTGCGGTGGGTGTGGTGGCGCCGGCTGCCGGTGACGCGATGTCCGGCGCCGTCAACGATCCGTCCGAGCTTCTTGACGTCGATGTGGATCAGCTCGCCGGGACGCTCGCGCTCGTAGCGCTGGGCGGGCTCCAGCCCGAGCCGGCCGAGCTTGCCCATCCCGATCCTGGTCAGGATCCCCGAGACGGTCGAGAGTGCCATCCCGAGGCACTCGGCGATCTCCGGCCCGGTGAACCGCAACCGGCGCAGCGCCGCGATCGCCTCGACCCGCTGATCACTGGTGCGATGCGGGATCGACCTCGGCGAGGAGGACCGATCGAGCAGCCCGAGCTCGCCCTCCGCTCGAAAGCGCCCCACCCACTTGCGCGCGCAGCGGACACTGACTCCGGCGGCCTCGGCCGCCTGCGTCAGCGTCCGCTCCCGCTCGACCACGACGCGGCAGAGCTCCCGACGGCCCTTCAGACTGAGCGCGGCGTTAGCGTGCAAGTTCATCCGGCGTCCTCCTTGGGACTGAGGTGCGTGGTAGCTCTCAGCCTCCAAGGGGGCCCGGATGGACCAACCTACTCAGGAACTACACCTAGTGTCGCGAGTCAGAAGTTCGGTGGCACCAAGAGGTGTCACCGGGGGATGCCGCGCAAGGACGCAGAATCCGACGTGCACTGGAGGTGCACGAGGATTCGAGGACGCCGCGCGCCGCCGCCGGGGACGCCTCGACTGCCGTCGAACTTCTGACTCGCGACACTAGCCCACTCGAGCAGGAGGGCTACATCCATGACTTGCGTTGGCAGCAACTCTCCGGTGAATCTTCAGGTCCATCCGGCGCGAGAACCCGAAGGCCGCACGGCGAAAGCCGGCGATTCCATCAGCTTCTGCTCGCAAGGCGGCCATTCGGTGCGTCTAACGGTTGCGTCTCTTTGGCGCTGTAAATACGGTTCCCGGTGAACGGTCAGTTTAGGCGGCGGTCACCTCCTCGGGGACGGTCTGCTCGGTGCCGTCGTATCGGGCTCGTTTCAGGCGTTGACGGTCGAGCGCGTTGAAGTTGATGCCGTTCGTCTGGTGAGTGATGAGGAGATCGAGCACGGCCCAGACGAGAGTGAGGCAGCTGGTCTCGCCGGGGAAGCGTCCCATCACCTTCGTGCGGCGTTTGACCTCGCCGAGTGAGCGCTCAAGCAGGTTCGTGCTGCGCCACCTTCGTCGGTGCCGGACGGGGTAGCGCAGGTGCACGACGAGGGCGTCGAGGTCCTCGGCGAGGCAGCGGGAGGCGGCTGTGAAGCCGTCCTGGTCGAGCTCGTCGACCAAGGCCTGCAGCCTGCGCTTCGCGTCGGTCTCCGAGATCGCGTCGTCCAGTGCCTGCCAGTAGGCGTGCTTGACGCGCTCACGCTCACGGTCGGGAACCTTGGCGTACAGGTTCCGGGCACGGTGCACACAGCACCGCTGTCGGTCGGACGCCGGCCAGCACTGCTCGATCGCCTTGATCAGCCCAGGAGCTCCGTCGGCGACGATCAGCATCGGCGCCCCGAGCCCGCGGCTGATCAGATCACGGCCGAGCGACTGCCAGTCCTCGAAGGACTCACGCATCCCCAGCGACACGGCCAGCAGCACCCGTTCGCCCTCGTCGGTGAATCCCCACGCGACCTGGACGCCCTCCTTCGGCCCGTCAGGCCTGACGGAGATGAACGTCGCATCGAGGAACAGCGCGGTCAGCCGGATCTCGTAGAGGTCCCGGCGGCGGAACCGCTCGAAACGTTCCTTGAGTTCCTCACACATCCTCGACGCGGTCGCCTTCGAGAGCTTCCCGAGCCCCGCCTCCTCGCACAGCGACTCGACATCGCGCATCGACAAGCCGCGCACGAACGCGCCGATCACCAACGCCTTCAACGGCTCCGTCCGCACCAGCTTCGGCGTCCGCGGGAACAGCTTGGACGCGAACGTCTCCGCCGCCTGACGGACCTGCGGGATCTCGATCTGAAGCTCCCCTTCCGCAGTCTGCAGCTTGCGCGGCCGAAAGCCGTTGCGCATTCCGCTCTCCTCGCTGCGCTCCTCACGCTGATCGGCCGGTCGGCGCTCATAGCGGGCACGCCCGAGCCACGCATCGAACTCGTCCTCAACGGCCCGCTGGATGATCAACCGCGCACCCAGCCTCGCCAACTCCGAGAGCGACTCGCGCGGGTTCTCACCGACTCCGACCGACAGCATGTGCTCGATCCGAGCTTCTATCTCCGCCGACGGCGGTACCGTACGTCTCACGGCGTAGGCCTCCTTCATCGTCTTGCAGGACTTGAGGGAACCTACGCCGTTGCTCTGACAGCACCGACGCTATTTACAGCACTCCTAGACGCGACCCGTCTAACGGCAGACTGCCGCTCTTCGGGCGGACCAGTAGCCCCGCTGACGTGGCCGCTTGAGGCGTACGTTTAAGGAGGGCGTTCAGGCCTCGGCCGTTTCGCTCCGGACGATCGTGGGCGCGCGCAGCACGAGCCCCATGACGACGTCGCGGGCCATCCGGCGGCCGCGCTCGAGCCGTGCGTCCGCTTCGTCGCCGCCGAGCTGCTCGCGAGCCCGCGCGAGACCGCGGTCGCGCAGGTCCATCGCCAACCGCGGCCGACCCGGCTCGCCGATGCGCTCGCTCGCCGCCTGCGCCGCGCCGATCAGCGTGACGCCATCCGCGGCAAGCCCGAGTGTGATTAGGCAGACCCCGACGGCCTCGATCGTCCAGGTGACGTCCTCCTCGAGGCCGCCGACCTGCCGCGCGCGTGCTACGTCGGAGTAGGCGTCCAGCGCGGCGAGCACGTCGCCGCGCAGGAAGGCGAGGTCCGCCTCGTGGGTTGGTGCGTCGAAAGCGGCGAAATGGCGAGCGCGGCCGCCGTCGGTGACGTCGGCGAGGACGGCCGCCGCGTCGTCGAGCCGTCCAGTCACCAGGTACGCCTCGCCGGCCAGGCCGTCGAGCAGCGGCATGAGGTCGGTGTCGCCGGACGCGGTGACGAGGTGCTTGGCGGTCGCGAGCAGACGCAGCGCGTCGATCTCCGGCTGTTCGCCGCTGGTGACCGCCTTGGTGAACATCGCAAGTAACAGCGCGTGCTCGCGAGGCTCACCGATCTGCCTCGCGGTAGCCAGCGCGGCCTCGAACGCCTCCCGCTCGCGAACCCGCTCGCCGACGCCGTAGGCGATGGTCGCGCGCGCGACGAGCAGCCGCAAGCGGGTGAGCGATGGCGTCGGCGTGCGCGCCAGCGCTGCCTCCACGTCCACCTCGAGCGCCTTGGTCCCGATACCGACGCGCGGCACGACGATGCTGCCCGCCAGCCGCGCGTGCAGGTCGTGCGCGTTCGCCGCCGCCCACCGCAGCGCAGCGAGGAGGTCCTCGCGGTCCGCCGAGCTTTCCTCGATGACCGCGATAGTGTCGAGCATGAAGCGCGCGTGCTGGTCCTCGGCGGCCGCGGCCATCGCCGCTGCGTGGCGCCGACGCAGCTCGTCCTCGGCGCCGGAGGAAGCCAGCAGTGCGCGCGCGTGCGCCTGCACCGACTGGGGCATCCGCAGCCGCCCGTCGCCGTCGCGGCGCACGAACGAGTGCTCGACGAGCGTCTCGACGGCGTCGAGGTCGACGTCGCAGACTGCCTGGACGCGTGCGACCGTCGGGCGGCCCGCGAAGACGCCCCAGCGTGCGAACAGCGATCGCTCCCGCTCCCCAAGGGTGCCGAGCGACCACTCGAGCGCCGCGCGCAGGCTGCGCCGGCGGGGCGCGACGTCGCGCGCGACCGCGGCAAGAGCATCGAGGTCGTCGCGCAACCGCTCGGCGAGGTGGGCGGGTCCGAGCAGGCCGCAGCGGGCGGCCGCGAGCTCGATCGCCATCGGGATCCCCTCCAGCCGCGTGCAGATCTCGGCCACCGGCGCAGCGTTCGCGGGAGTGAGCTCGAACCCGGCGTCGACGGCGCGGACCCGCTCGACGAACAGCCGCACCGACGCGGCGTCAGCCAGCGTATCGACGTCAAGCGGGTCGTCGCCCGGGAGGGCGAGGCTGTCGAGCGGCACGCAGCGCTCGGCCCGCAGTCGCAGCGGCGCCTGGCTGGTGGCTAGGACGCGGAGGCCATTCGCGGCCGCCAGCCAGGTCGCGATCACGCCGACTCCGTCGAGCACATGCTCACAGTTGTCGACAATCACGAGCGCTTGACGGCGCGCGAGGTGGTCGCGGACCGCGTCGTCGACGGGAGCGCCGGCGGCGCCCACGGCGTCGGCCACCACGCGCGAGATCGTGGCCGGGTCCGTCGTCCCGGAGAGGTCGGCGAAGAACACGCCGTCGCCGAAGTGCTCGAGCAGCTCGTGGCCGACGGCGAGCGCCAGGCGCGTCTTGCCGGTGCCGCCGAGCCCCACGAGAGTCACGAGCCGGTCGGACGGCCCGGACAGCATCCGAGCGACCGCGCGCAGCTCCGCTTCGCGCCCGATCATGGCGTTCTCGGGAACTGGTAGGTTCGAGGGCCGGACGTCCAGAGCCCGAGGCGCCGGGAAGCGGTCCGCCCCCTCCCCGTCGACGACGACCTGGAACAGCCGGGTCGGTCGGTCGAAGTCCTTCAGCCGCCACTCGCCAAGGTCCTCGAACTCCCCCGCGCCACACCCAGCCGTCGCGCCGGTCGCGAGGATCTGCCCGCCGTGGGCGGCCGCGGCGACACGGGCTGCGAGATGAACGTCCGCGCCCCAATAGTCGCGCTCGCGCGCGTGGAGCTCCGGCACGCCCGTGTGAACACCCATGCGGACACGGATCGGCTGACGGCTCGCGCGCACTGCGCGCTGGCCGGCGACCGCGGCGTCGATCGCGTCCTGCCGGTCGCCGAAGGCGACGAAGAAGCTGTCGCCCTCGGTCGATACCTCGACCCCGCGGTGCGTGCGCCAGACTCCGCGCAGCACGTCGCGATGTGCGTCGAGCATGTCGCCGTAGCGGCCGCCCAGTTCGGACAGGAGCCGGGTCGACCCCTCGATGTCGGAGAACAGGAGCGTCACCGTGCCCGTAGGAAGCTGCTCGGTGCCGGTGACCGTCGCCACGCCCGCGATTGTCGCCGCTGCGTACTGGCCTGGCAACCGCCCTCCGGAGGCTCACGCGATGGTCAGCGACGGGCTCGCCGCCACGCACAGCCGAGACCCTTGCTCTTGAGCTATCGCGGACGGCCGCGATCCGTTGCGGTAGCTGGAGGCGGGTGTCGGGGGGTGCAGCAGCCGCGACCGATGGCCGGGCCGATGCGGGACGCTAGCCCGGGCACCCCATCTGGTCCAACGCAGTCACAGACTGCTCACAACCCGGGCACACGAATGTCACGGCCGGCGCCACCCTGAGCGGGCGCCTCAACGCCACCTCCACATCTTGGTCACAACCTGGATGAACCCGGACGTTACGGTGCCGCGCGCGGACCTATGGCAGTTCCTTACCGGGAACTGAGACAACCGATGGAGGAAGCGAATGATTCAAACAAGGAAGCGGGGCCGCGGCTTCGCCAGGCGAATGCTCCTGGCGGGCGTCGTCGCGGCGACGAGCGTGGGACTCATCGGCGCAACGGCAGGTGCCTCGCTGGCACGGACCCGGGCCGACGGCGGTCCGAATCACATCTTCTACATCATGATGGAGAACCACGCGTACGACCAGATCATCGGGAATAGGACGGATGCTCCGTTCATCAACCGCCTCGCGGTAGCGAACCGTCTGGCGTCTCACTTCCACGGGGTGACCCACCCAAGCCTCCCGAACTACCTGGCGGCGGTCTCGGGTGACTTCCAGGGCATCTTCGACGACTGCGCGGCAGGCGCCAGCATCACCTGCCCGCCCGAGGAGTTCGTCCCCAATTCGGGCGACGGAACCGCCAGCACGCTGCTCACCCCGGCTCAGGTCACCTCAGCGTCGCACAAGCCCCATCTGTTCCCGACCAAGAACATCGTCGACCAGCTGGAGGCGAAGGGACTGAGCTGGAAGGCGTACATGGAGAACCTGCCCTCGCCGGGCTCAGAGGTCGTCAACGCACCGGTCATCAACGGGACGACGGTCAACCTGTACGCCCAGAAGCACAACCCATTCATGTACTTCGCGGACATCAACCATCCGGGCAGCCCGCGGCTGAACAAGATCGTCCCGTACGAGAACAACTTCGCGGGCGACCTGCGGCGCGACCGCGTTCCGAGGTTCTCGTTCATCGCCCCCAACCAGTGCCACGACATGCACGGCATCTCGCCGAGCCAGGCTGCTCTCGTCGGACTGACCTCGTGCGGCTATCCGAACTCGGGCCTCGATCACGGCGCGATTCAGCTCGGCGACCAGTGGCTCAGGGATACGGTCAAGACGATCGAGCACTCGCCGGCGTGGCGGCACGGACGTTCCGAGATCATCATCGCCTGGGACGAGAATGACTACTCAACGGACACCACGGGCGGGCCTGGCAGCCCGGTCGGTGCGAACGGCGCCGTGCTCGGCGGCGGCCCGGCACCGCTCATCGTCGTGACGAATCACGGTCGTGGCGGGATCGTCAACAAGACGCCGCAAGACCACTACACCACCCTCTACGCGATCGAGCGGATGTGGCACCTCGGCTGCCTCGCCAACACCTGCAACATCAGCGGCGCGCAGTCATTCATGAACCTGTTCACCAACGGTCGATGAGACCGGGTCGGCCCGCGGTCGCACCACTGCCGCCGCCAGAGCGGCAACGCGACAACGGCAACGCATGACTGCGGCTGGGCCGGGTATCCCCCGGCCCAGCCACGTTTCAGAGGGCAGCGGCGAACAGATCGTCATCGCGCCTAGCACGGGAACGGTGGCGGCACTCATCGAGCTCATCGGCCGGCCCGTCTGCCGGGCGGGCGCGCATCGACACATTCGCCCTAGCCGAAGCCCCGCCCCCGGCAGTGCGGAGGGCGGGCGGTGATGGAGACGGCGGGAAGTTGAACCCGGGTGGCAGCCCGGTCTTTCTCGTGTCGGGCCCGAGCAGAGGTGGTGGACCTCGTGCAGATCCAGCGCCGGTGCGACGTGGTGAAACACCGTCCGTGCCGCTCATGACACTCCTCTCGTCGGACGGCGGCGCTGGCGCCTTGGCTCGGCTCAGTCGGCATCGCGCGGACTCAGAAGCCCGCCGGCGAGATCAGCTCGGCGCAGGCTCCTGTGGAGACGCGAGTCACACATGGGAAGTGGATTCCGTCCACTTCCCGTCCACCACTTCCACTTCGGCCGTATCGACCGTTCACTCCGCTCTGTGACAAATTGCAGGCGTTTCGTGCCCGACCGGAAGCGTCGGTGAACGCCCGGTACGCCCTCAACCTTCCATGGTAAGGAAGGGGTCGACGGTTCGAGTCCGTCAGAGGGCTCGGGCGGAACGCCTATGGTGGCGGGGGATTTGAGGTTCGGACGCGCTTGGCGGGTGTTGTCCGCGGGCCGGTTGGAAACCATTTGGAAACCGCGCGGTCCTCGTGGCGTGGGTCTGCTCATTGACGGACGGAAGTATCCGAGGCCGGCAGGTTGCCGTTCCCCAGGATGTTCTTGATGTCCGTGCGACTCCCCTGAACGGTACGTCGCCAAAGAGATCACAGCCGCGCGCGGGGCCGAGGAGAGGAAAGCGGTCGTGTGAAGCGCGGCCGCGGCAGCTCGAGATTGGGTGATCGGGAGCGGTCCGACGGCAGACCGACGACTCCTTGTCGTCGCGAGGCGGATGCGACGAGGTTCAGGCTCGGGTCATTGCGTCGGCGTCGTTCGGTCGCCGTCGCCGGCCTTCCTTCGTTGCGATAGCTACGCGACGGCGTAGAGCTGCCAGGGGTTCGATACGCCTTTGAGTTCGTGTGTGCCGCGGTCAGCGAAGGTGAAACTGGAGCCTGCGAGCAGGTCGGCGACGGTCCGCGACACCAGCACTTCGGATGGCCTTGCGCAGGCTTGCACGCGGGCGGCGAGGTTCACCGCAGTGCCGGACACATCGGAGCCGCGCAACTCGATCACACCGGTGTGAAGTCCGGCGCGGATCTCAATCGCCAGGGCCTGAGAGCCGTCGCGGATCGCCCAGGCGGCTTCGATCGCGCGCGCCGGGCCGTCGAATGTGGCCAGGAATCCATCGCCTGTGTGCTTGACCTCCTGGCCGCGATACCGCTCGAGCTGGCGGCGCACCATCGCATCGTGGAGGTCGAGGAGCGCTCGCCATCTGTGGTCTCCGAGCGACGCCGCGGTCCCCGTGGAGTCGACGATGTCGGTGAAGAGGATCGTCGCGAGCGCGCTGTCGGGCGAGCCTCGCCCGCGCTGGCCGGTGACGAACTCCTCGATCTCGTCGACGCACCCCTCCATCGTGAAGTGGTCCTCGCCGGCCAATTCGACGAACCGTGCGCCAGCGACATGCTCGGCGTACCACCGGCCCTGGTCCAACGGATACATGCGATCACCCCGCCGGTGGAGGACCAGCGTCGGCACCTGCACAGCCGGGAGCACATGACGGACGTCCTGGCAGACGACCATCCGCAGATACGCGCGGGCTGCCCGCGGCGAGAACGTCAGTCGCTGCATGCGGGCGAGCGTGGAGCGCCAGGCGCGATCGTCCATCCGACTCGGTGTGATCACCTCGATCCCGGCCGGTTGGTCGGGATCTCCCCACCGCTGCTCGAACACATCGAGCTGCCTCTCCCAGACTTCGATTGGCAGCCCCGAGGCGTAGCCCGGCTCGGGCAGCATCCGCGCCGACGCGGCGTACGCGATCAGACCGCTCACGCGCTCCGGGAACGTCGCGGCGAAAACTGTCGCTAGGGGAACACCATCAGCCTGGCCGAGCAGGACTGCCCTCTCAACGCCGACGGCGTCCATGACCGCCCGGATATCGTCCATGCGCTCATCGAGCCGTACCTCCTCACCGACTGGCAGGCGATCTGACATTCCGGTCCCGCGCTTGTCGAAGGCGATCAGTCGCGCGAAGGACGCAACTCGGCGGGAGAAATCAGCAAATCCCGCGTCCTGCCAGACCGCCTCGAGGTGATCCAGAAATCCAGGAACGAGAACAATGTCGGACCCCGCCCCGATGACCCCATAGGCGATGCTCGCGCGGCCTGCCTGGACATACGGCGGCGGCGGAGGACCGTCTGAAAACGAGGACATCGAGGCGCCGAGCTAACCACCCCGGGACGCCAGCCGCAAGCCGCATTCGACGGTGTCCGTACCAACCGCGGTCGTTAGGATGCTGCGAAAGCGATCAGCGGGGGTGGCGATGGCTGTTGAGGGCGGGATACTGCAGAGCTTCGACAGGGGCTTCTTGGGGGAGCTGGTGGCACCGGGCGACCCGGACTACGAGACGCGGCGGCGGGTGTGGAACGGGATGGTGGATCGTCGGCCGGCGGTGATCGCGCGCTGTGTCGCCGAGGATGACGTGGTGGCGGCATTGCGGGCGGCGCGGGAGCACGAACTAGTCGTGGCTGTGCGGGGAGGCGGTCACAACGTGGCCGGGAACGCAACCTGCGATGGCGGGCTGGTCATCGATCTCTCCGCGCAGAAAGCCATAGAGGTCGACGCGACTGCCGGCACCGCGCGCGTGCAGCCCGGTGTGCTGCTGGGCGAATTGGATCGCGCCACGCAGGCGGTAGGGCTGGCGACACCCACCGGCAACGTGTCCCTCACGGGCGTGGCGGGCCTGACCCTGGGCGGCGGGCTGGGTTGGATCGCACGCAAGCATGGCCCGGCGTGTGACAACCTGATCGCCGCCGACGTGGTCACCGCCGATGGCGAGCATGTGCGGGCCAGCTCTGAGGAGAATCCCGATCTGTTGTGGGGACTGCGCGGGGGCGGCGGCAACTTCGGCGTCGTGACGTCCTTCGAGTACCGGCTGCACCCGGTCGGCCCCGAGGTCATCGCCGGCGGGGTGCTGCACTCGTTCGCCGATGCGGCCGACGTATATCGGTTCTTTGCTGATTTCGTCGCCACAGCGCCTGACGAGCTGTCGGTCGTGGCGTCGACGTTCCGGGCGTCGGCGGGAATGCCGATCTCAGCGGAGCTGGTTGGCGAACTGGTGATCGTGTTGGCCGTGTGCTACGCCGGCGATCGTGCCGACGGCGAGCGCGCGCTCGCACCCCTACGAGCGTTCGGGCACCCGCTGGCCGATTTCATCGCGCCGATGCCGTACACGGCTCTGCAGAGCGCGTCCGATGCCTCCTACCCCGACGGCCAGCACAACTACTGGAAGTCGCACTTCGTCGATGAGATCAACGACGACGTGATCGCCACCATCATCGATCACGCACCGCGCATGACCTCGCCGCTGTCGTCGTTCTACTTCCAGCACCTGGGCGGCGCGATCAGCCGCGGCCGTGCCGACGAGGCCGCGTTCGGCCACCGCGACGCGGCGTTTGACTTCACCATCCTCACCGTCTGGCAAGACCCCGTCGAGACCGACACTCACGTGACGTGGGCGCGTGAGCTGTTTGGCGCGATGCAGTCTCACGCCACCGGCGTCTATGTCAACAATCTTGGCGTCGAGGGCTCTGACCGCGTCAAGGACGCCTACGCGCCGGACACATACCAGCGTCTCGTCGCGCTCAAGGACGTCTACGACCCACAGAACGTCTTTCGTCTGAATCAGAACATCGCTCCCTCGCGTCCAACAGGAGCCGCTCCGGCGGGGTGACCGACGCCCAGCACGCCTCGACGTCGACACGCGGCAGTCCGATCCTCGGCGCGCCGGCGTCGACGACGGTGAAGCGTAACCCTGGCCTTGTCCCCAAAGGGCGGTCTTGCTCATGCTGCCCGTTTACCGCCCCGAGCGGTAGCAACGCCTGTACCGCTTCAGCGGTCACTGCGCTGCCCGCGCGGACGACCCTGTTTGACCGTATCGGCCCAGACGAGCACCTTGCTTTTTCTGCGGTGTGCCCCCTCGGCCGGCCCAACCGACAGGTGTCCCGAGTCACACGAGGCGAGACGCGCTTTCATGTCCGCGCGAGCAAGTTGAGCCGGCACGGCTTCGTGACTGCCTCTGGCCTTTGGATCCACCGGGTCGCTGGGCGGGTTCTGTCCGGGCGTGAAAGAAGAATGACCTCCTGTGCAGGGCTTTAACGGCTGATTGGCGCAGCCGGGGCCTGCGGACAGGAGGTCGCCTTCGTGGTGCATGATGACGAGCCGGTCGGACTGGATAGTCTGCGGGTCGAGTTCGACGACGAGCGGGCAGTCTCGGATGCTGGGGTGATGCTCGTCGCGACGCTCGCCGGGCGACTCAGGATTGAGGCGGCGGCAGGCAAGCTGGTGCGGCTGCGGCGTGACCGGGCGGGCGCCGCGAACGCGGGGCGCAAGGTGATGGCGGTCTTGTTCGCGATGGTGCTCGGCGCGGACAGTATCGATGACTGCGATGTGCTTGGGGCAGGCAAGACGCGACGGCTGTTGGGCGGCTGGATGCCGGCGCCCTCGACGCTCGGGACGTTTCTGCGCGCGTTCACGTTCGGGCATGTGCGCCAGCTCGACGCGCTGCTCGGGGAGACGCTCGTGCGCGCGTGGCGGGCGGGTGCCGGTCCCGGGAGCGGGCGGTTGGTGATCGATGTCGACAGCTTCGTCGGCGAGGTGTGCGGACGGCTCAAGCAGGGCGCCGCCTACGGGTACACGAAGGTGCTCGGGCATCACCGATCTGGCCACCCGTGCTGACACTCGTGAGGTGCTGCACATCCGTCTCAGGAAGGGTTCGGCGAACACGAGCAAGGGGATGCTGCGCTTCTGCGACGAGCTGATCGCCCGGGTCACGCGCGCGGGCGCCGACGGGCCCAAGCTGCTGCGCGCCGACTGCGGGTTCTGGAACCACAAGGTGTTCGCTCGGCTGGAGCGCGCCGACTGGCAGTACTCGATCGGAGTCCGCATGCACAAGGCGATCCGTGCCGCAGTGGAGGCGATCGAGGAGAGCGCGTGGCAGACGATCGAGGACTACCCGAAGGAAGGTGAGGCGCAGATCGCCGAGACCACCCACGGCGGCAGGCGGCTGATCGTGCGCCGCACCCGACTGGTCGGGCCGCAGGCCGAGCTGCGGCCCGATTGGCGTCACTTCGCGTTTCTCACCAACCGCACCGAGGACATCACGATCGTGGAGTCAGAGCATCGTGATCACGCCGTCGTTGAACAAGTGATCGTTGAGCTCAAGGAGCAGGCGCTAGGGCACTTCCCGTCCGGTGAGTTCAACGCCAACGGCGCCTGGACGGTGCTCGGTGTGCTCGCGCACAACCTGCTGCGCTGGACCCAACTGATCGGCCTGCCCGACAGCACCGTGCGGGCCGCCCGGACACTTCGCCGCCGGCTGATCACGATCGCCGGCCGGCTGACACGCCACGGCCGCTCGTGGACGCTTCACCTGCCGCCGCTGGCCGTGGCACGGCGACTACCTCGCAGCGCTGGCCGGCATCCGCGCGCTCCCCGCCGCCTGACCAGCGTCGGCGTCACTGACGAACAATCGGCAGCAACTCGTCCGGCAGGGCGCGATCACCCATCCGCGCGATCGCCTCCGAACGCCTCCCGGACGCGCCTCACGAGCACTCGAACCCGCCAGAGTCACCGCCGGCCGATCGACGACCCATCACCAGACCCGACAGCCAGTTCCGAGCGCTCGACCACGAATCGGTAGAGCTCAGCCGTCATGTCGCTGCTGGCGACATGTGGAGCGGCAGCTGAGGACGGCGGTGCGGGTCGCTGCGGGTCGGCGCCTCTGCGTGCAGTCGGATTGCCGTCCGATGACGCTCGCCGATGGATGGCGGGTGAGACTGTTGGTTCGGCGAGGTCCAGTCGCGGCGTCTGCGGTAGACCCGGGCGGGCGTTGCGCTGCCCAGCTTGCGTCCCGGCTGGGGTTGCCGTGAGAGCCAGCTGGCAAGAGCCGCAGCGGCTTTCGCGACCTGGGCGTCGGGTGCACGCTTCTACGGATCCGGGGTTCGTAGCCGCGACGGTTTCCGGCGTGGCCTGGTCGTCATAGCATCCGGTGCTGGGGCTGGCGCAAGGTGAAGAAAGGGGTACTCCATGTCACGTAGATTGATCGTGCTGTTCGCGTTGCTTGTTTGCGCAATCGCCGTGCCGCTGGCCGTCGCTAAGACCAGTATGCGCACCGTGAAGGTCAACACGCGGGTCGATGCCGCGAAGGTTGCGACGGATGGCGCGTTCACGATCCTCGCCGGACGGGTTTTGGATCCGCGGCTCGGCGCGGGGGCGACCGTGTATCGCGTCACGGGGACCACAACCCAGACGGCAACCTTCAAGGAGTGGACCGACAAGGGGACGCTCTCCGGGAAGGCGACCGTGCAGGCCACGCCGACGAGCACCGGGGTCGCGTTCGCGGGTTCGGGGAAGGTCACCGGCGGTACCGGTGCATATAGGCACGCGTCGGGGAAGCTCACGATCACGGGCACGCTCGGGTCGGACTCGATCTTCCATCTACACATCGCGGGCAAGCTCACATACTGAGCGCGCTTGCCGTGGGTCTAGGCCGAAGGATGTTGACCGGCGCCGTGGCGGTTCAGCGCTGCCGCGCCGGCGTCGTTGGTGTGTACTGGTCAGCCGCCGGCATGCCGAAGCGCGCGCAGGTTGCTTTGCGCTCGGACACGTGAGGGTCCGCGTTGCACTAGCCGCCACCCCCTTTTCATGAAATCCCCGACTGGGGTGTGGTGGTCTGAGCGGATGACAGCCCGGTGACCGGGGCCTAGCGTCTGGACGTAATCCAGTGAAGGGGGTGTGTTGTGGCTGTTGCTGCCTCACCCAGCATTGATCTGCAGCCGCATACGCGGCGAACTGTGTGCAGTCGGCGGAGCGATGCTCCTGTCGCACCCCGAAGCGCTCCGGCCGGGACGGGTGGACGGTGGAGGGAAGCCAGTCATGGCTGAACCGCACCGGCACGTATCTCTTCGGACCGCTTCAGCGCGCGGCCGCTTGATCTCTTGCCATTCCAGCGGAATGGCCTCCAGCCGCGCGATGCGGTCGGGATACCTCAGCAGCTTCCCTCGTGGGGACAACCGCGCAGCGTTCGAGGCCGTGCCCCGCGCCGCGCGTTAGGCGGCGCGTGGGATTCGGGTCTCCCGCGTGTTGAGCGCGCGGATGAAGTGCTCGACGACGATGGGATCGAACTGTGTTCCGGCGCAGCGGTGCAGTTCGCTGATCGCGGTCTGCTCGTCCATTCCTTGTCGGTAGGGCCGGTTGGTCGTCATCGCGTCGAACGCGTCGCAGACAGCGATGATGCGCGATCCGAGCGGGATCTCGTCGCCGGTGAGTCTGTCCGGGTAGCCGGTTCCGTCGACGCGCTCGTGGCTTGAGCGGACCATCGTCGCGACCCGATGGAGGTCCGGGTGCGGCAGCGATGATGCGTTCGCCGATCAGCGTGTGGCGATGGATGAATTCCCATTCGCTTTCGTCCAGCGGAGCGGGTTTCTGCAGAATTGCGTCTGGGATCGCGACCTTCCCGACGTCGTGCAGCTCGGCGCCCAGTCGGATCCACTCCGTCTCGTCGGGCGGGAGCGAGAACGCCGCTGCGGTTGCGGCGGCGAGCTTGGCGACATCGTGCACGTGCATGCCGAGTTCTGGGTTTCGCTCGCTCAGCGCGCGGAGCAGGACATCTTTGGACTGGCGTGAGGCCGACACGCGCCCGCGGCGCTTCTGCGCGTACATCCGCTGGTCGGCGATCCGGAGCGCTTCTTCGGCGCTCTGTGCTTCCGTTGGCAGCGTGATCGATCCGAACGAGCAGCCGATCGCGAACCCTTCTCCATGCTCGCTCAGCGCCGCGGCCGCGGCCTCCGCGTCGACCTCGTACCGATCGTCAGGCGGATCGATCAATGCGCAGAATTCATCGCCGCCCATCCGGTACGCAGTGCCGACGCCGCGCAGGTGCGAGCGGAGGCTGCTCCCGAGGCGTTGCAGCAGGGCATCGCCTGCGGGATGGCCGAAGTTGTCGTTGTAGTGCTTGAAGCCGTCCAGGTCGAACAGCACAAGTGTGAACGGCCGCGCGCCGCTGGCGCTGGAGATCCGCCGGTCGAGATCAAGCGCCAGTGCGCGACGGTTCGCCAGCCCGGTCAGCGCATCGGTCATCGCCTCGTCTTGGCTTGCGCGGAGCAGCCGCGAGTTCTCGCGCCACGTGAGCGCGAGGCGGCACATGATCACCAGCACCGAGCCGGTCGCGAGGACGATCGCCGGAGAACCGACGCGGTCAATGCTTGACCACACCAGGATCGCGAGCGCCCCCAACGCAAACATCAGCGGCAACACGATGCCGCGTGCGTCGGTGCTCCGCTCGCCGGCGCCTGCGACCGCTCGGCGTGGTAGCCACGCTGCCCACGCAGCGAGCACCGGCGACCAGTACCACAAGGGGTTAAACCAGGCGCTCTGCTGGTACGTGCCGGCGGCGACCGTGATCAGATACAGACTGTCAGCGATCCAGAACACCACCACCGAGGCACCCAGCAGCACCCATGTCCGGCTCAGCCTCCAGTTCCCAAGTGCCGTCGCGCCGACGATCAGGCCGAGCAGCAGCATGTCGCAGAGTGGGTAGGCGACGTTGGTCGCCACCGCGAGGCTGCCGCCGTCGGCGCTCGCGAGGACCGGTCGCAACACCACCGCGGCACTGAGTGCTCCCGCAGCGAGCGCCGCGGCGAGCGCGTCGGCGACCAGCGTCCGTGGCGCTCCATTCGCCCGCTGGCGGACCAGCGACAGGATCCCGGCGAACCACAACGGACAGAACAACAGATACCCCGCGTCGGCCCACGACGGCACCGGCGGGCTGCTCAGGCCCGATAGCGCATAGGTCCAATACACATCGCCCACAGCCCAGCACAACGCCCCCGCACCGATCAACGCCCACCCCCGCTCGCCGCCAAGCCCGCGGCGAACCAGCAGCAGCGCAGCCAACCCGAACGCGACATCGTGCCCGACCCCCTGAAATCCGGAGCCACGACCCATCGCCGGCAACACCGTGTTCCCGAGCTCGTACAGGATCGACCAGCCAGTCAGGACAATCAGCACCGCGAGCGCGATCGGCGAAACCCGCCGACCGTCGCGCGAGAAAACCGTGCCGACAGACCGCGCGGGTACCGGGCGCGAAGTCCTCATGACCGCAACATCGGCGTATCACGCCGACCCTTGAGCCCGTCCGACGAACCATGAGGTCAAGGTCCGGGGGCGGTCGGTCGGCTCGGTGCCCACTCGCACCCAGTCGGGTTGGGCGGAGCACGCTCCGGCATGTTGACTCAGAGCGGCAACTCGTCGGCATCGACCGTTTCTCAACCGCCGCGGCCGTAGCAACCGGCCTCAGCGGACGTGGGCAGGCCCTCAGCGTCACAGCCGCGGCGTGCCTTTCCTGTTGGCCCACTCGCGCCCGTCGAGCTCGACGTCGACAGCGATTCATAACCCTCGGCCAAGGCCTGAGCGCACGCCCGCGGCCGCGCGCCGTACCCTCGACCGTTGCAGGAGCAGGAGGGGTGCGATGTCCGCCGCGCTGACCGTCCGGTAACGAGGGATATCTCCAGTCTCGATCTTTGCCGTGCCGAACAGCGGGGAGGGGCGGCGGATGATCACGCGGAAGCGCCACCGGGAAGCGGTGTCGTAGATGGCGCGGCTGGTCGCTCAATAAGTCGGCCGGCCGGCCGATCACCTCGTTCGGGACCCTTTCCCGTGGGGTTGGATTGATGGATCACCTTTTCCTTGCCCGCCAGCCCATTCTTGACCGCACGAAGTCCGTGGTCGGATACGAGTTGCTGCATCGGGGTGGGTTCCTCCCGAGGGCGAGTTTCGATGACGCTGAGGCGGCAACCGCCCACGTGGCCTTGAGTGCGTTGACCGAGATCGGGCTCGACCCGCTCGTCGGTGATCACGTCGCGTGGATCAACGTCACCCGTGATTTCCTGCTCCAGGGTCTGGCCCGGAGCCTGCCGGCGAAGCGGGTCGTGCTCGAGCTGCTCGAGCATCAGTTGGTCGATCGGCAGCTGCTGGATTTGATCGCCGACCTGCGAGCCTCGGGGTACGTGCTGGCGTTGGACGACTTCGCGTATGAGCCGGGGAGCGAGCAGCTGTTGGAGTTGGTCGAGTTCGTGAAGCTCGACTTGCTCGCGCTTGGTCTCGCGGGGCTGGTGCGACACGTCGAGCTGCTGAGGCGGTTTGACGTGACGATGTTGGCGGAGAAGGTCGAGACCCACGAGCAGTTCCAGGTCGGGCTGGAGTCGGGGTGCGATCTGTTTCAGGGATATTTCTTCTGTCGCCCGGAGCTGATCCGCAATCGTGCGATCTCGGCGAACGGTGTCGCGCTGGTGCGACTGGCAAGCGGGCTGCAGGACCCCACACTGCAGCTGGATGACCTCGAGCGCCTGATCTCGAGCGATGTCGCACTTAGCTACCGGCTGCTGCGATACATCAATTCCGCGTACTTTGGGATGAGCCAGCGAATCTCCTCGATCATGCACGCGGTGACGCTGCTCGGGCTGCAGAACGTCAAGCGGTGGGCGATGCTGACCACTTTCGCCGCGATCGAGAACAAGCCACAGGAGCTGTTCCTCACGGCACTGATCCGCGCCCGCTTCTGCGAACTCGCCGGCACTCCCCAAGATGGTTCTCCTCAGGAACGGTTCACGCTCGGCCTGTTCTCCGTGCTTGACGCGCTGCTGGACACCACGATGGAGACCGCCGTCGCCTTGCTGCCGCTGCCGCCGCGGATGCGTGACGCGCTTGTCGTGCACGACGGTCCCGGGAGGCTGATCGACTGCGTCCAGGCCATCGAGCGGGGTAACTTCAATCCGCTCGTTCGGCAGCTGGATCACGCCGCGCGACACTATGTCGCGGCGCTGGGATGGGCCAACGACACCGCCAAAGGGCTACTCCTGGAAACCGGCCAGCGAGCCGCATGACCGATCGCGGGGCGACTTGCGCTAAGGCGACGATCGGATGGCCCGATAGCGCGGGCTCGCCGCCAGGTCCTCATCGGGTCTCAAGATTGGCGATTTGCGAGACCGGCGACCTCCTCCCGGTCGAGACCTGCATTCGTCCTCGCGCGGGCATCGCGGCCGGGACTAGCGTGGCTCCCTATGTCCGGGAGCGGCCGCGAAACGGACGCCGGCGGACTCTGCGCCGGCTACCCCGACGCATGGAAAGGGGAAGCGAGGATGTCGACCCGATTCCTGACCCCCTGTGTCCGGGAGCAGCAGCCAGCTTGCGCCGATCCTCGACCTCCGGTACACGACGGGCTACGTATGGACGGTGGATCCAGCGGGTCGGACCGTTACTGCTCGGTCTGCTCGGGAGCGCGAGCGGCGTGGGCATCGGCACGTCCTGCTGGAGCCATTGATCAAGCGAGAAGCCTCTTCTGCGGTGGTGCGGTTTGGACCTGCTCACGGTGAGGAGCAGGCAATGGGCTGCGCCGGAGGGACACCTACGCAAACGCGACTCCGCTTGACCCCTTCATGTGTGGTGCGTCTCGCGAGTCGGAGTGGGTGCTCGAGCTGGTCGCGGTGGACGTGATGGAGCGGTCAGCCTCTCGGAACACGCCCGGGTCGTAGTCGCTCATCGCGTCGCGCCGGCTTTTGAGGACCCCTGGAAGGGCCTGCTAGTCAAGAGCCATCCGCTTGTAGTAGGGCTGCAACCATCACTTCACCTGGACGCCGGTGGGCTCGAGTTCGTCGGCGAGCGTGCGGTAAGTGGCCCGGGCCATCGCGATTAGGAAAGATCGTCGCTGTCCTCGGTGACCGTGATGCGGCCGTTTACGACGCATGCTCTCGGGGTCGAGGCGGCTATTCGGAACACCGCGGCTGAGGTTCGGCGTTGATCGGGTCGTCGCTGGCGCCGCTGTTCAGGGATCTCGGCCCGCCGGCGGTCTCAACAGCGTGCTCGCAGCGGCGCTGCTCGCGACGACGGTCGCGATGGTCGTCGAGTGGAGGCCCTGCGGAAAACTCCGTAGCAAACCTGCGGCGCCATACCGTGGCCGTTTCGGTGAGCGTGCGTACGCTGACGCTGGGAGACGACCACGTCGGCACGACGTTCATGAGGAGCACTGCCATGGTGGATCTGTCTCGCACGAAAACGTCTCTCGGATTGCGGCTGGCGGCGGCCGTCGTTCTGCTCGCGCTCCCGTCGCTTGCATTCGCGGCGTCGGCCTCAGCGCAGTCGAGCGCCAGCATGTCCGGCACGACAGTCCAACTCGTCGCAGACTCGGCGAACAGCAACATCGCGTTCGGTGGTCATTCGGGACTTCAGCAATACATCACCGACGCCACGGGCATCCTCGCGGGCGAGGGCTGTGATCAGGTCGATCCGACCAAGGTCCGCTGCCCGTCCTCCGGGGCGAGCTTCGACAACTACGCCGCGCTTGTCGCGCATCTCGGTGCCGGTGACGACACGGTGATGGCCGGGATGGTGTCGGTGCCGATCACGGTCTACGGCGAGGACGGCAACGACACGATCTACGGCGGCTCGGCGGTGGACGTTCTCAATGGCGGTCCCGGCAACGACGAGCTCGACGGCAATGGGGGCAACGACCGGATCGACGGCGGTCCCGGCGATGACACGCTGTACGCGGGTGGCGGCGACGCGACGCTGACCGGTGGACCGGGTCACGACAGCATCCACACCGGCGGCCACAACGAGCTCGCCGGGGGAACTCGACCGTGCTGGCGCAGGACGGTGAGCAGGATCAGATCTCCTGCTCGGTGTGGGGAGCGGACATCGTCTATGCGGACGCGATCGACGTGGTTTCCGGTTGCGCCAACGTGCACCGGGGGGCAACGCCTCCGCCGGCGCAGCGGACGATGAAAATCGCGCTGAGCGGCCTTCCGGCGCATCCCAGGATCGGCGCCGTGCTGAAAACCGGGTACCGCTTCAATTGCAGCTTCTCGGTGGACGGCAGGGTCAGCGCTGCGCTGGCGATCAGCGCAGCTCAGGCGCGCCAGCTGCGCCTTCCGAAGAAGCTCACGATGCTGGCCACGGTGCTGGGCAACGTCACCTCGGGGAAGTACCGCGTGACGTTGTATGTGAAGAAGGCGAGCTATCGCAAGGCGCTGGGCCGCGCAAAAAGGGTCACCGCCATCGTGTCGGTCGTAGCGATGGACAAGGTGGGCCACGTGGCAAAGGCCAATCGGAATGTCACGCTGACGAAGTAACGCCTCAAGAAGCGGCGGCGTTCGCTCGATCACTCACAGGGGAGTCGGGGAGTTCGTGGAGAAACCGGTCTCAGTGGCGGAGCGCGCCAAGGCAGCGCAGAGGCGCTGCGGCCCAACCGCCGCCCTACCGCAGGTGGAAGTGCGACGCTCACCCATCAAGATCAAGCACTGCTGTGGTCCGCGCATCGGGATATTGCCAAGCGCATTTTGGTTTGTCCGGCACAGTGCGTCGTCCCATGGAGCAGCCACCTCCACAGCGGGACGGTGGGTGGATCTCTTTGATCGTCTCTGTCTGACGATGACGACCAACACTATGCAACCGGAGGTTCTTGTTGGTGGCACCGCGCTTGCAGACAAGAGCGCGTATGGCCATCACAAGGCCCGACGGCTTGGGGGCTGTGTCTCGAGCGAGGGCAACAGCGCGGGGGACGAAACTTCGCCGGTCGGGCGGCGTTGAGGGTTCAGGTATGGCGCTGATGCGTGGAAGCCCAGGGTTGTGGTTGGCGAGATGGGTGGGGATTTGCCTGCTCGTCGCGGTGGCAGCTTGTTTTTGGTTTGTGCCCTCAGCGGGCGCGGCTGCGCCGCTGAGCTGGTCAGCACCGCGGTCGGTGGACCGGGCGATGCCATTCGGGCACCAACCTGGCTGGAGGTTCGGCCGATCCGAACTCTCGTGTCTACCGGCTCGGTGGTGCATCGGCGTGGATGACGAGGGACGCGTGGTCTCATCCATGGATCCCGCGGCCGGCGAGTCTGCGTGGACGGCGACACTGGTCGATCCGACCCGGCAGCTCGATGGGCTTTCCTGCCCATCTGCGTCTCTGTGCGTAGGGGTTGACCCGTATGGAAATGTGGTCAGCTCGACGGATCCGCTGGGGGGAGCGGGCGCCTGGAAGGTCGCCTCGGTTGATTCCGCTCAGCAGTTCTTCGGCGCCATCGCGTGCCCGTCGACGACCCTCTGCGTTGCGGTCGACAACTTTGGCGCTGCGGTGACGTCGACGAACCCCGCGGGTGGGGCGGGCGCTTGGACCTCGCCGGTGAGCATCGACCCCTCCGGGGCGGGAACCTTGTCGTTGGCTTGTCCGTCGGTGTCGTTGTGCGTCGCCGGCGGGATTGGGGACGTGACCGTCTCGACCGATCCGACCGGCGGGAGCAGAGCGTGGAGAACCTTCAAGCTCAGTCAGACGTACGCGATCAGCAACGTCTCGTGCCCATCGACGACGTTGTGCGTCGCGATCGATGAGTCCGGACATGTGCTGACTTCGACCGACCCGACGGGCGGCGCCTCGGCATGGACGGCGGAACCGCTCGATGATCCGCACGAGATCGACGCGCTGTCCTGCCCGTCGGAGGGGTTATGCGTGGTTGGCGACAACGCGGGGAACGTGCTCGTCTCGACGAACCCCGCCGGTGGCGCCGCGACGTGGTCGGGGCCCGTCGACGTCGACCCCGGTCACGGCCTATATGCGCTGTCGTGCTCCTCGGGGTCCTTCTGCGTGGCCGGTGACGGCTCCGGCAATGTCGCGACTTCGACCAATCCGACCGGCGGGGCGTCGGCGTGGGCGGTCACGCCGGCCCTCACCGGTGCCAACGCTCTGGGGCCGATGTCGTGCGCGTCGGCCTCGCTGTGCGTCGCGTTTGACGACGCCGGCAGGCTGCTCAGCTCAACGACCCCGGGCTCGCCGCAGCCGGTCTGGAACGTGCCTGCGACCGCGAGCCTTCCGGACAGCTCGCAGTTCGAGCTGTCATGTCCGTCGTCGTCGCTCTGCGTAGCCGCTGCCAGCCACAACAAGCCGGCCGGGTGCCATCCCTGCGGATTTCCGTTCGAAACCGTAATCACCTCCACCGATCCCGCCGAAGGTCCGACCGCGTGGCGTGACTCAACGCCGGCGGGGATGGACATCCTCGGGCCGCCGGTGTTCGGTCTCTCCTGCGCGTCGAGCCGCCTATGCGTCGCCATCCAAGGCGGCTCCGTCTTGACCTCGGCGCAACCGACGAGCGCCAAAGCGTGGACCGGGCCTACGAACGTAAGCCAAAATCAGCTCTCCGACATCTCGTGCAACGCACGGCTTCTGTGCGTCGCTACTGATTACCGCGGGAATGTCACCACGTCGAATGCACCAACCGGTGGGACAACGGAGTGGAACACCGCCTACGTCGATCGGGCGCTGCCGATCGGCGTAGGTTCTCTTGGAACACAGGCCGCGCTCTACGGGGTGTCATGCGCGTCGGAGCTGATGTGCGCGACAGTCGACAGCGGCGGAAACGTCCTTACCGCAACCGATCCCACCGGCGGCGCCGGCGCCTGGACCACCCACCACCTCAACCTTGGGTATTTCCTCACGCAGATCGCCTGTCCTTCGATCTCGTTGTGCGTGGCGATCGGGGCGGGCGGAGACGTCGTCACCTCCACGGATCCGACCGGTCCTTCCAGCTCGTGGAAAGTCACGACGATCGATCCTGGCGTTGCTCTGACCTCCCTCTCATGTCCGTCCGCGAGGCTCTGCTTAGCCGCCGACCAAAACGGCAACGTGATCGCGGGCACCGGTCCCGGCCCCAAAGGCGTCACGCGCAGGAATGCGCTCGCCGCCCTCGCCGGTGCGCTGCGCCGCTCTTGCACCCGCCAGCAGATCGCGACGATCGACCGGCGCGGTCGCTGTCGAACTCCGTTCGCGGCCCCCGGCCCCGGTCAGATCACGATTACCTGGTTGGGTGAGCAGCGCCAGATCCTCGCAACCGGACAGCTCGTGACCACGGCACGCCACCGGGTAGACATCGACGTGCTCTTGACCACGGCGGGCAAGCGATTGCTACACGGCGCCAGTCACGTGCGCGTTCGTATCAAGGCAGCGTTCTTGGACGCGGCTGGGCACCTCTACGGCAAGACCATCAGGACCACGCTGATCCGCCGACGGACTAGCAGACCCGGCCGCCCTCCGGCTTAGGGAGCCCCGTGCGCCGTAGCAAGCCGCGACGCTCGCTTCGCCAGCGCGAGCGTCATTCTGGTCCTCGGGCATCGAGCCACGCGACGAGCTGGCCATCGGCATAAGAAAGTGCGCTAGATCAGCGACGCCGAGCTAGATAGCAACAGCGCGATCACCGGCGACAGCACTGCTGGTGCTCCGGTCAAGGCACCCACGGCCCGGGCGCTGGCTTTACAGGAGTCATCAGCAGCGCGCGGCCGACGACCCTCATGACTGCATTCCGGTTCCGGCGGGCGTCAGAGCTGACGATCGCTTCGGTCGCTGCGTCGACGTTCAGCCTGCGAGCGCATCGGCGACCACGCGGTCGTAGAACCGGGTGCTCGCCGAGCGGCCAAAGACGTGCAATTGCCTCTCCTATGTCAAGTGAACTTCGCTATTTGCGGGCTTCTGGGTTAGGTGAGTGGCTGCTCGGATCGGTCGGCCGATCGATATCTGGGGTGCTGCGGGTCGAGCGGGGCTGCTCGAGGGCGTTAGACGGCGTTAGGACGCGCCGGTTGGCATCGGCGAGGTCGCCGCGGACGGTTTGTGGCGTGTTTTGATCTCCGGCCTGGGTTCTTGGCGACCGGCGGAGAACCTGGGGTTGGTTGTGGTGACCTGCGCCGCGCCGGTTTAGGTAATGCAGGTGGTCGGGGCGGCGGCCGGGATTGTGTGGTCGACCGGGCGTCGGGGCGCGGGGCGTGGCGGGATCGTGTTCTGGTTGGGGTCAGCCGGCTTGGTGGTGCTGTCGGTCGCCGCGGCTGGGACGGGCGCCGCAGCAGTCGTGTAGAGCAGGCGCCAGATCCGGCGGGCGAGGTGGCGCTTGAGGCAGCGGATCGCTTCCTTCTTGGTCTTGCCTTCGGCGTGTCGGCGGTCGAGGTAGACGCGGGTGGTGGAGTCGGTGCGCGCTCGGGAGAGCGCGATGATGTGCAGCGCACGGTTGAGTTGGCGGTCGCCGCCGCGGTGTAGCCGGTGGCGCTTTGTGTTGCCGGAACTGGCGGGGATTGGGGCGGTGCCGGCATGGCGAGCGAAGCACGCGTCGGTCGGGAAGCGCTTGGCGCCGGCGGTGTGGCCGATGATGATCGCGGCGGTGACCGGACCGCAGCCGCGCTCGGCGAGCAGCTGCGGGCAGTGAGTTTCGATCAGCGCCTTGAGCTCGGCCAGCAGCGCCTGCTCCTCCTGGCAGATCTCGCAGATCCGCTTGAGGGTCGCCTTCGCAACGCGAAGCTGTGGGCTGCGGGGCAGCTGCCCGAGCTGGCGGGCGAGCCTCGCCCGGATGCGTGGGCCTTCCAGCCCGGCGGGCCGGATCTGCGCCTCGAGCTGCGGGGCGATCTGCACCAGATGCCAGCGCAGCCGGTTGATGTGCCGGACGCGTTCGTTGACGAGCTGGTCGCGGTAGTCGGTCAGGATCCGGATCTCATGCGCCTGCTCGTCCAGAAACGCGACTGGCAACGTGTCGATCCCTTCTCTGAGCGCGGCTCGCGCGATCGCGGTCGCGTCGATCGGGTCAGACTTCCCGGGTTCGCGCACCGCCCGTCTCGAGGACTCAGTCAGCCCCGGCGCGACCCGCACGACCCGGTCGCCGCTGGCGAGCAGTCCGCGCTCAAGGCGCCCGGACACGTGTCGGCAGTCCTCAAGCGCCCACACCCGCTCGGAGTCGAGCTCTGCGGCGAACCGAAGCGCTTCAAACGTACCGTCGTCTGAAGCAGCGATCGTCAGCTGCCCGCGCGTCGCGCCAGTCCCCGCATCGAGCGCCACCAGCGTATGCGAGCGCTTGTGTGTGTCCACCCCGATCACGATCATGTACGCCGTCCCTTCGTTGGATATGGCCGACGGAGCGGATCTCCGGCGGACACACCTCAGTTGGGGCGATGCCACGCTCCTATCAAGTCACGCCGGTGATCCTCGACGGCGGCGGGCGACACGGCAAAAGCCGGTCAGACCACAAGGCCGACAGGCGAAAAGTGAGTCAGCCCGCCGCCGTCCGAGAGCCAAACCGACGAGCCGGACAGAACCTCCGACCGTCGAGCCGTCAGGTTCTCACTGAGGCGAGGAGGAGGGCGATGAGTCGGGGCGGGGTCAGCCCTGCTTCGGTTGTGTGGCGGATATGGCCGGCGACTGACGGCTGAAGCGAGCCGAGCCGCGCTCGCCGCCGCGCCTCGTTTCCACCCCGCTCGCTGCGGTAGCAGGCGCTCCTACGAGTGCCGCACGGCGGTGACTACGAACGTGACGTAGTTCATCGTGAAGCTCCCGCCTACGGCGTCGATCGCATCCCCAACGCCTTCTAGCAGATCGACCAATTGGCTCTCCGGAATGACGCTGCCGCTCGTCTGCAGCGCGTCCAGCCACTCGTCACGCGCGTAGGACTGCGCCCACTCGAACCGCCACTGCGCAGGCTCGTCGAACGCGCCAGTCGCCCTGATGCCGTCAGCCGCGCCGGTGCATATAGCTGAATGCGCCTCTTCGATCGATCTTTTCCCAAGGCGGGCGACGAGCGACTCCGGCAGGACTCGGCGATAGACCTCGCCGAAGGCTTCGTCGAGATCCGCTGGCGGCTGGCCCGTGTTCCAGAACACGGCCAGGCGACCACCAGGCCGCAGCACCTCAGCCGCCTTCGCCGCCCCCGCAACCGGGTCCACCCAATGCCAACTCTCCCCCGAGACGACCGCGTCGAATTTCCGGCCGGCGGCCTCCCAGGCTTCGAACGTCGACACTTCGACCTCCACTCCGCTGTGCCGCGCGAACTCGGCCAAGCGTGCGTCAGGGTCGATCCCGAGCACCTGGCAACCGGCCGCTTGAAACTGCCGCGCCACGATGCCAGTGGCAACGCCCACGTCGAGAACGAGCCCTCCAGGGACCGCGGCGACGATGCGCTCGATCAGGACGTCGGGATAGCGCGGCCGCGCCCGGTCATAACGCGCGGGATCGGACCCGAACGATTCCGCCGCCTGCCGCTGGTGATGCGGCTCGTTCTCGGGAACATGCGCAGCCTCACGTGACGGCACCCAATGATTATGGCTGTATGGCCCCAGCGCCAGCGAGGAGCGCGCCGTGATGCCGAACCTCCCGTCTGAGGCGTCTATCGAGAGGGGCGCCTGGACGAGCTCGTCGAGCAGATCACCTTCGCCAAGGCGATCGTGCCGCCCGGCATGTGCGGTCGATGCCGCTGTAGCTATGCAGCAGCATCGGACCGGTCGCCACGCCGACCAAACGGGCCCTGCTTCCGTAGCAGCACGGGTGTGGCGGGGCCATGGGATGCCGAGCGACCGGCTCGCCGATCGCCTGGCGTTCTCGGACCCGGAGGGGCTGGGGTTGGATCTGGTGATCGATGACGGCGAGGATGAGCCGCTTATCGCGGACGCGCCCGATGCCGATCAGCAGGTCGCCATCCGCGGCATGCACGCTGTGCGCGCATACGGTGCCGATCCGGTACGTAGCGCGCCGGTGTTCGGCGAGGTGCTCGGGATGGAGGCCGAGGGCGACGGGCAGTGGCTAGCGTGGGGCGAGCGTCGCCACGGCCTGGTCATCTACGACGCGGCGCCGGCGGAGCCAGGGATCATGGGCGCCGGGACGATTCATCACATCGCGTTCACCATTCGCATGGGTCGGGCGGTGTCTCGAGCGTGACGGTCGGTTTGTCGTCGGTGGGGCCGCCGCCAGCACTGATGATGATCCAGCTGTTGGCCAGCGCTACGTAGCACGGCTCTCCCGAGGTCACCGTCTTGCCGCCGAGTACCTCGGTGTAGAAGCGGCAGGCACGTTCGACGTCCGCGGACACGATGAAGTGGGTCAGCACGATCTGGTCTGCACGTGAGGCGGACTAGGTCTACTCTCGCGCCCCGATCGCCTCGATCGGCCGCGCGCGCAGCGCGTGCCGGGTTGGCAGGGTGAGGGCGAGCAGGGCGAGGAGCGCTGTTACGCCAATGATCGCCAGGAACGGGCGGGCGGGCACGTATGGGAGGCCGCCGTTGAGGGCGTTGCTGAGTGGCAGCAGTGCTGTGGCGGCGATCGCCAGGCCGAGGCCGAGGCCGATGGTGATGATCAGGGCGGCCTCCCACCGGGCCATTGACCGGACCTGGCGGGGGGTGCCGCCGACGAGCCGCAGGAGCCCGAGCTCGCGGCGGCGCCGGAGCGCGATCATGATCAGCGTGGTGATCACGGCGATTGAGGTGAAGGCGAAGATCTCGGCGACGAACTGGGGGCCGAACCAGCGGTTCATCTCGCGGTCGGCGTCGGTGGCGGTGGCCAGTGATGCGCGGTTGCTGATTCGCAGGCCCGGATACCGCGTGCCGAGTGCCTCCAGCCGCCGGGCGACCGCGGCGGGGTGGTCTGTTTGGATGAGGATCGTCCCGAGCAGCGGGATCGTTTGGTGGCCGGCGGCGAGCTCGGGGGCGAGCAGAGCGTCTCCGAAGGCCAGGTCGCGGCTGTAGATCGCGACGACGGTGGCGTGGGCGAGTGTGCCGTCGCCGAGCATGATCTGGACGCGTTCGCCGATGTGGGCGTGGGCGGCGTTGGCGCGGTGGCGCCCGAGCGCGATCGTGTTGCCGTGCAGGGCGTTCAGGGATCCGGCGGTGACGCCGACGTCGAGGCCGCCGCCCTGCCCGCCGGCGAGGATCTGGGCGGGGAGGGTATCGCCGGAGTCGCCCAGGCTGGGGCCGAGCGTGGTCGAGGTGAGCGCGACGGCCGAGCGTACTCCGGGGGTGGCGCGCACGTCGGCCAGCGCTGCGGCCGGCAGTCCCGGACCGGCGGTGGTGAGGGCGAGCTGGCCGGTCAGCCCGGCGTGCCTTTGCTGGGTGATGGCGTGTTCGATGGTGGTCGTGCTGAACAGGAGCGTGCAGCTCATGGCGACGGTGAGCACCAGTGGGGTGCTGGCCGAGGAGAAGCGCCGGGTGGCGGTGCGCAGGTTGGCGGAGGCGAGGAAGCCGCCGACCGGCGAGAGCGCCCCGAGCGCCGGCGCCAGCAGCCGGGCGACCACGTACGCGAAGATCGGTCCCAGGAAGCCGACCGCCACGACGAGGAGGATCGCGGTCATTTCCGCTGTCGCCGCGGCCGTCTCGGGCGTGCTGGTGGTGACCGACACGGTGAACAGCGGCACGGCGCCGGCGAGCGCGAGCAGCCCGCCGATGATCCGCCCGGGGCCCAGCAGCCGCGGCTCTACCGTGGCGTCGGTGAGCGCGAGGGTTGGCGGCACTTTGGCGGCGCGCCTTCCGGCGGCCAGGACGGCGAGCAGCGAGGTGGCGACCGCGCAGCCGATCACGGCGGCGGCGGGGAGCCAGTCGTAGTTGAGGGTGAAGTTCGGCGGGGCGATGCCGTGACGCACGAGCCCATGTTCGAGCGTGCGGCCGAGCACGATCCCGGGCCAGATCCCGGCGGCCGAGCCGATCAGGGCGATGATCGCCGCTTCCCAGGCGATCATGCGGCGGATCTGCCCGGGGGTCGCGGCCACCGCCCTGAGCAGCGCGATCTCGCGCTCGCGCTGCTGGATTGAGAGGCTTAACGTGCTGGCCACGACGAACATGGCGATGAACAGCGCGAGTCCGCCGAAGGCCGCTGTGACGGGGATAAGAGTGGTGCGGGTCTCCTGCGAGCTCGGGGTATTCGCCCTGCCCGCGGGCCGCGCCGGTGAGCACCTGTGCTCCCGAAGCGGCGGCGCGCACGCGGTTGATGTCAAAGCCGGGCCCGGCGAGCAGGCCGATCGCGTCGACTCGCCCGGGGTGGCCGGCCAGCGCGGTTGCCTGGGCGTCGGTCAGGAAGATCGCGCTCTGCTGGGTGACGGGATGGCGGGGGCGAGCGACGCCGACCACGGTGACCATGCGCGTGCGCGCGGTCGATGCGAGCGGCAGCCGCGCGCCGAGCGCGGCGGGATAGCCGGTGACGACTTCGTCGGGTCGGGCAGGTGGGCGTCCGGCGCTCAGCACGTAGGGGGTGAGCGCGGCGCTTGACCACCCATGAGCAACGGCGGCGCGGTCGCCGAGCCGGGCAGGGACCGACACGTCGCCGATCGCGGCCCGGACGCCCGGCAGCCCTGCCAGGCGAGCGGTGAGCGCGGTGCTGACCCGCGCGCGTTCGGTGAGCTGCACGTCGTGGTCGGCGCCGACGTTCTGTTGTCCGGCCACGACCGCCGCGGCGCCGGCGTACCGCTCGACGGGCGGATGGGTGCGGAGCATCGACTCGAGTTGCATGCCCCAGGCCATCGCGAGCACGGACGCGGCGAAGAGGGCGATCAGGGCGCCGGTGAACGTGCCGAGGCGGCCGCGGGCGCTGAGGATGGATAGACGCAGCATGGCTCAGCCCCCCAGATGCGCGAGTTGCTCGGCGACGTCGTCGGCGCTGGGAGCCTCGAGCGTCGCGGCCACGCGTCCGTCGGCGAGCACGATCACGTGGTCGGCGTACGCCGCGGCCACGGGGTCGTGGGTGACCATCACCACGGTCCGGCGGTCCTGGTCGACGATGTCGCGCAACAGCGCGAGCACCTCGCGTCCGGTGCGGGTGTCGAGCGCTCCGGTCGGCTCGTCGGCGAACACGACCTCGGGCCGGGTGACGAGCGCCCGGGCGATCGCGACGCGCTGCTGCTGTCCGCCGGAGAGCTGCGAGGGACGGTCGCGCAGCCGCTTCTCCAGGCCCACGCGCGCCGCGACGTCGCGCACCGTCGAGCGCCGCGGACGGTGACCGTCGAGGCGCAGCGGCAGGCCGATGTTCTGAGCCACGGTGAGCGAGGGCAGCAGGTTGAAGGCCTGAAAGACGAACCCGATCCGCTCGCGCCTTAGGATCGTCAGCCGCCGCTCGCTCAGTCCCGCCAGCTCGGTATCGGCGAGCGTGACCGTGCCCGACGTCGGCCGGTCGAGTCCCGCCGCCACGTTCAGGAACGTGCTCTTGCCCGAGCCCGATGGGCCCATCAAAGCTGTGAATGATCCGCGCGCGAGGCCGACCGTGACCCCGTCGAGAGCGACGACCGATCCGTCGCCCCGGCCGTACACCTTGCGCACGTCACGCAGGGCAACTGCCTGAGTCGAGGTGACCGCCTCGGAAGTGCGGAGAATCGAGTTGAGCATGAAGTTCCTCCTAGCCGGGCCGGCGGCGCTCGGTCGCGCCTCGCGTGCGGTCCCTCGTTGTGCCATGCGACGAACCTAAGGTGCGATCGCGAGATCGGCATCGTCGCCAGGTCGGATTGCGGCTCCTACCATCCGACGATTTCGACTCCTACCTAGGTAGGAGGCGGGAACCGAGGGGGTGGAGTACGTTCACCACGTGAGCCGAATCGAACATCTCGCCCGCACGTACTGGTTCGACCTGCTGATCGCGCTGCTGGCGATCGTGGCGATGCTTGACGTGGTGCTCGGACGCGGCTCGCCCGGAGCTCCGACAACGACGCTGTGGTTCTGCCTTCCCGCGCTCGCGATCCTGGTGCTACCCGTGTTCGCGCGGCGACGGTTTCCGTTTGCCGGACCGGCGGCGTACTGGCTTTTGGCCGCGGGAATCTCGTTCGTCGACCCGCTGCTGATCCCGTACCCCGAGTCCCTCTTCCCGATCGGGCTGGCGACCGCATTCCTGCTCGGGAACCTCCGCGACGTCCGCCAGGCGGGCCTCGGACTGGCGATCGTCGTCGGCGCTGCGGCGACCCTCGTCTACAACATCCCCGGACACTCGGTCGACCAGCTCGTCTTCATTCCCGTCGACTTCGCGGTCAGCTGGGTCGCGGGCGTTGCCGTCCGCGCGCGGGCCGAGCAGGCCGAAGTGGCGGAGTCACGTGCGACCCAGGCCGAGCAGGAGCGCGATGCAGCGACCCGCGTCGCCGTGGCCGAGGAGCGGGCGCGGATCGCGCGCGAGCTGCACGACATCGTCGCGCACGCCGTCAGCGTGATGGTGCTGCAAGTCGGCGCTGTCCGCCACCAGCTCCCCGACGCGATGGCCGAGGATCGCGACGCCCTCAGGGGTGTCGAGCAGGCCGGGCGCGGCGCGCTGGCGGAGATGCGCCGTCTGCTCAGTGTGATGCGCCGTGACGGCGACGGCCTAGAGCTCGCGCCTCAGCCCGGCCTTGACGGCCTCGACTCGTTGATCAAGGACATCGACCGCGCCGGGCTGCCCGTCGAACTGCACGTCGCCGGGGAGCGTTTCCCGCTCCCGCCAGGAATCGACCTCTCCGCCTATCGGATCGTGCAGGAGGGCCTCACCAACGCGCTCAAGCACGCCCGCGCCACCCACGCGGAGGTCACCGTCCGGTATGCGCCGAACGCGGTAGGGATCGAAGTGCACGACGACGGCACCGGCGCGACGCCGAGCGACGGCCACGGCCACGGCCACGGGCTGATCGGAATCCGCGAGCGCGTCAAACTCTACGGGGGCGAGATGACCGCAGGCACGACAAACGGCGGCGGGTTCACGCTCAGCACCCGCCTCCCACTCACCCCAGACCGGCCATGACGATCCGAGTCCTCATCGCCGACGACCAGTCCATGGTCCGCGCCGGCTTCCGAATGCTGCTCGCCGGCGAACAAGACATGGAAGTCGTCGCCGAAGCAAGCAACGGACTGGAAGCAGTCGCAAAGGCCGCGCGGTTCGACCCAACCGTGATCCTGATGGACATCCGCATGCCAGAGCTCGACGGGCTCCAGGCCACCCGCCGGATCCTTGCCACCGACAACACCGCGCGGATCCTGATCCTCACCACCTTCGGACTCGACGAATACGTCTACGAAGCACTCAGCGCCGGCGCGAGCGGATTCGTGCTCAAAGACGACCCCCCCGAACAGCTGATCGAGGCGGTCCGCACCGTCGCCGCTGGAGACGCGCTGCTCTCACCCGCGATCACCAAACGCGTGATCAACCAATTCACCCGCATCCCTCGCCACGAGCCGCCGAAAGAACTCGACGAGCTCACCGCACGCGAGCAAGACATCCTCCGGCTCATCGCCCGCGGCCTGTCCAACAAAGAGATCGGCGCGGAGCTCTACATCAGCGAGACGACCGTCAAGACCCACGTCACGCACATCCTCCAGAAACTCGGCCTCCGCGACCGCGTCCAAGCCGTCGTGCTCGCATACCAGACCGGGCTCGTACCGGCAGCCACGCCCACCTAAGCCTCACAGGGGGCCCGCAAGCGCGACTGCCGCCGTTCCGTCGATCCCGCGCGCAGGACCATCTCTGAGGTCGCCTCCGCGCGTCTCCGGAGGGGCCGTTGTGAACGCGCAGGGACGACCGGCTCCTGCAAATGGCCGCAGGACAGCCGAGGGCCCGCCCGACATGATCTCCGCGCGCGCCTGCGGGATGCCGGCCCTCGCCGTTCCTGGCGACCAGGCGTGGGACAGCGCCTGGGCCCTCGGGTTCGAGGACCGTGACGTCACGATCGTGATGGACGCCGATCGGGCCGGCCGCCTGGCGGCGCAACGCATCCAGCGCGATCTCACCGACGTCGCGCGCACCGTCACCATCGCCGACCTCGCTCCCGATCGCCAGGACGGCTACGACCTCACTGACTGACTCCACGGGCATCGCCACCTTCGCCACCACACCCTTCAGTGCATGTTGTTGCCCGACGTGTTGCTCGCCGACGAGGACCAGGTCACCCGGTCTGAGCACGCGGGGGCAACCGCACCCCGAGCCTCCTCCTGCGTATCCGTCCGCCAGCCGGCCGCCCTGCGACCGCACCCAAGCAGCCCCCTTCCCCTCCCCGCCGGCCCCCGGCAGTTGGAGTTGGGCGGCCTCCTTCGGTTGGGGGCTGTTGCGGGCTCTCGCCCTCGACGCGGCCTCCCGGGCGCGTCGGCGGCTATGAGCGCGGCCTGTTGCCGCTATGCCCTGGTCTCTTGCTGTCGCATGAGCCAGGCGAGCCCGGCGGCGACCGCGTCGGCCAGCTGGGCGGCCTGCCGGTCGTAGGCCGCCTGCTGGCAGCTGGCGCACGGTCCGACGTGGACCCGGTGCCCGCACCGCACGCGCTCGCGCACGGTCGGTGTCTGGTAGGTGTGGGTGGTGGCGAGCCTCATGGGGTCGCTCCTCCTGTGGTGGTTGGGGGGCCTGCTCCTCAGCCTGGCCGGTCCTCCCGGCTGGCTGGGGACCAGGCCCCGGGCGTGTTGGCCCGGGGCTGGGTCTGGGCTGGCTACTTGACGGCGAGGCCGCGCTTGGCGGCTGCCTTCAGCAGGCCCTGGATCGCGCGGCTGGCCGCGGGCTCCGTGTGCGGGTATGGCCTCTCGCCGTCGCCGGCCTCTGGCCGCCATTGACCTGCCCGCTGCCCGGACGCGCCGGGCCGACCTCGTCGCGGTTGGCGACGAGGTCGGCCGCGACGTCCTAGCTTCCCGCGTTCCCGAGCACCAGCCCCAGCAGGAGGACCAGGAAGAACACCGTCTGCGCGCTGTGGACGACGATCGCCAGCAGGGCGCTCCGGCGCCGCTTAGCGGGGAGGGCGAGGACGAAGCCGTCGCACAGGGCGCTCGGGATGACCCAGGGCTCGTGCAGGTGATAGGCGGCGAAGATCACGCCATTGGCAAGCCAGTCGAACCGGCCGAACGTGCGGTTCATGCGCGGGAGCAGATAGCCTCGGAACAGCAGCTCCTCGCCCAGCACGGTGTTGAACACCAGCATCACCGCGGTCAGAGCGAACCAGCCCCACGCGCCGGAGAAGAACGCATGACCGGCGTGCGAGCCGAGGAACAGGCCGAGGTCGCGGCCGTCCGGGTGCGGGAGCGTCGGCACGAGCAGGTTCGTCACGGCGGAGGCGACGAGGAGGCCCGGCAGGATCAGCCAGCCGCGGCCGCCGCGCCGTCCGCTGCGCGGGTCGCGCGGCGCGCGCAGCCAGAGCACCTCGCGGACCACCGACCAGCGCAGGGTGCGCTGCTCGCGGTAGACAAGGCCGACGACGAGGGCGAACTGCCAGATGAGGCCGACGGTGAGCGTGATGATCAGGGCCTGCACGAGCGGTGCCGGGCCGCTGAGGCCGTCGGCGAGCCGCGGCGCGACGACCCAGCTGAGCAGGCCCATCGGCACGGCCGCCGCGGCCCAGACGCCGGCGACGCCGGCGGCGGAGAGCTGGCGGACCGGCCGCGGGACCGCGCTTTGCTCAGGGCAAGCATCGGTCACGGCGGGTAGCGGGGCGGGGGGTGCGAATGTGCTCATGGGACGGGACCTCCTGTGGGGTTTCGGGGTGTCCCCACGCTAGGTCCGGCCGAGCGCGGCGTCGTCGTCGGAACGTCGCGTTCGTCATGGCACTCCCCGACGACCTGGGGGTCCTCCTCGAGGAGGAGGCGGATCCGCGGGGTCCTCCTCGAGGAGGAGGCGGAGCCCGCGGGCCCGGTGTAGCGTGCGCTCGTGAGCGAGATCTACCGGATGAGCGCGATCGCCCTCTAAAGCAGCTATCAGCCACCGGCGCCGCCGATCCGAGCACCGCCAAACGAATGAGCCGATCCGCTGCCATCAGCTGAGAATCCCGCTGCCAAACATCCCGGACAAAGGGCGCGCAAGACGCAGCCGGGAGTCTCAGCCGCGGCCCGCGCTCGCCGATCTGGGGATGATTGCCCAGACCATGGCGCACGGCGAAGGGCACCCCGTAGCGATCGCGATGCCCGTGCCGACCTCAAACCAGGGCGCAGAATCCAAGCGCTGGTTGGTACCGCTCCTCGCCTCAGTGAGAACCTGACGGCTCGACGGTCGGAGGTTCTGTCCGGCTCGTCGGTTTGGCTCTCGGACGGCGGCGGGCTGACTCACTTTTCGCCTGTCGGCCTTGTGGTCTGACCGGCTTTTGCCGTGTCGCCCGCCGCCGTCGAGGATCACCGGCGTGACTTGATAGGAGCGTGGCATCGCCCCAACTGAGGTGTGTCCGCCGGAGATCCGCTCCGTCGGCCATATCCAACGAAGGGACGGCGTACATGATCGTGATCGGGGTGGACACACACAAGCGCTCGCATACGCTGGTGGCGCTCGATGCGGGGACTGGCGCGACGCGCGGGCAGCTGACGATCGCTGCTTCAGACGACGGTACGTTTGAAGCGCTTCGGTTCGCCGCAGAGCTCGACTCCGAGCGGGTGTGGGCGCTTGAGGACTGCCGACACGTGTCCGGGCGCCTTGAGCGCGGACTGCTCGCCAGCGGCGACCGGGTCGTGCGGGTCGCGCCGGGGCTGACTGAGTCCTCGAGACGGGCGGTGCGCGAACCCGGGAAGTCTGACCCGATCGACGCGACCGCGATCGCGCGAGCCGCGCTCAGAGAAGGGATCGACACGTTGCCAGTCGCGTTTCTGGACGAGCAGGCGCATGAGATCCGGATCCTGACCGACTACCGCGACCAGCTCGTCAACGAACGCGTCCGGCACATCAACCGGCTGCGCTGGCATCTGGTGCAGATCGCCCCGCAGCTCGAGGCGCAGATCCGGCCCGCCGGGCTGGAAGGCCCACGCATCCGGGCGAGGCTCGCCCGCCAGCTCGGGCAGCTGCCCCGCAGCCCACAGCTTCGCGTTGCGAAGGCGACCCTCAAGCGGATCTGCGAGATCTGCCAGGAGGAGCAGGCGCTGCTGGCCGAGCTCAAGGCGCTGATCGAAACTCACTGCCCGCAGCTGCTCGCCGAGCGCGGCTGCGGTCCGGTCACCGCCGCGATCATCATCGGCCACACCGCCGGCGCCAAGCGCTTCCCGACCGACGCGTGCTTCGCTCGCCATGCCGGCACCGCCCCAATCCCCGCCAGTTCCGGCAACACAAAGCGCCACCGGCTACACCGCGGCGGCGACCGCCAACTCAACCGTGCGCTGCACATCATCGCGCTCTCCCGAGCGCGCACCGACTCCACCACCCGCGTCTACCTCGACCGCCGACACGCCGAAGGCAAGACCAAGAAGGAAGCGATCCGCTGCCTCAAGCGCCACCTCGCCCGCCGGATCTGGCGCCTGCTCTACACGACTGCTGCGGCGCCCGTCCCAGCCGCGGCGACCGACAGCACCACCAAGCCGGCTGACCCCAACCAGAACACGATCCCGCCACGCCCCGCGCCCCGACGCCCGGTCGACCACACAATCCCGGCCGCCGCCCCGACCACCTGCATTACCTAAACCGGCGCGGCGCAGGTCACCACAACCAACCCCAGGTTCTCCGCCGGTCGCCAAGAACCCAGGCCGGAGATCAAAACACGCCACAAACCGTCCGCGGCGACCTCGCCGATGCCAACCGGCGCGTCCTAACGCCGTCTAACGCCCTCGAGCAGCCCCGCTCGACCCGCAGCACCCCAGATATCGATCGGCCGACCGATCCGAGCAGCCACTCACCTAACCCAGAAGCCCGCAAATAGCGAAGTTCACTTGACATAGGAGAGGCAATTGCGCGCATTCCAGCGTGAGCGTCGAGCCGGCCCGCGTCGGACCAGCAGCAGGCAGGCGATCGCGTCCGTGCCGCCAGACGGCCACCGTCGGTTCGTCGCCGTTGCGCTGGTCCGCCTGGGATCGTCGGAACGATTGCTCTTGAGGAATGCGATCGTCGGACGTCAGGCTGGGTTCCGCAGAACCGGGCCGCTGAGTTCGGGCGGAAGGAGCGGGCGGGCGCGTCTCGCCCGGACTGGTGCTTCTCCCTGATAGGAGCAGTGCCGAAGGCCAATGCGCGATCAGACGCATCAGGCGTGGCGACAAAGTCTTCAGGGCTCGAGGCTGCGGCTGACCGTGTCCGTGGCGACGGGCTCGATCAGCTACGAGCGGGCGCGCCCCAGCGGGTGAACGTCGGCCAAACGTCGACGATGCGCCCCGAGCGGACGACCTGCAGTGCGCCGAAGTAGTCGATTCCGTCGCCACCCTGATTTGGCCAGCACAGCACGTAGTCAGAGGTGCTGAGCTCACCGCGTGGGGCGTACACCATGCAGCGGCCGCCTTCGCGCTCGTCGTCTTGAACCCCCTTCGGGTACACGAATGCGGGTTGCAAGCCGCCTTGGTCCGGCCAGGTTGATCCTTTGAGGAAGTACTCCTCGCCGGTGATCGGAGGGATCGGAACCTTCGTGAAGAGGGTCGACGGATACGGACCGACGTCCTTGAGCACGGACGCAGCCTGCGTCAGCGCCCGCGATAGCCCCTGAGTGTCGAACCCACTTTGGAGGTATCCGGCGTAAACAAACGCCGATCCCGGACTGATCTCGTTGATCTCCGGCTTCCCGGCCCAGTTGCGGTAGTTGGAGCTGCCGGGGCCGTTGCGGATCAGCTTCCCAGCGTCGTACAGATCGCCACCTTCGGCGTGTAACTGATCGAGGTATCCCTTCAGGTAGCCACTTGACTGCTTGGCGACGAGCTGACGCCAGCTCTCGGCCCCGCTGGCTGTCGCGTGACCGTCGTAACACACGAGCCCGCGCAGCCGGAGCACGCGGCGCTCCCGCCTGAGCAACTTGATCGCCGCGCTGATCTGCGGCGGATGGTGAAAGCCGCCGCGCCCCTCGCCGGAGTCGAACTCCAGCGCGACATCGAGCGGCACGCGCCGCGGGGTCGTCCGCGCCAGCCGCGCCATGTCCTGCAGGATGTCGATCGAGCTCGCCAGCAACGTCAACCGGTGCGGGCGCTGGCCTTGAGGCGCGGCCGAACCGAGATAGGCCCGCAGCTCGCCGCGGCTCGGCGGGTAGCCCATGAGGAGGTCGGTGCCGGCGGGGGCCGCGGTCATGATCTGGTCGACGGTCCGCAGGTGGAAGACCAATCCGCGCGGCTGAGGCAGCAGGTGGAGGATGTAGGCGCACAGCTTCGGAGACTGGAAGACCTTGAGCGCGGGGCGGACGTGCCACCGATGCGCTCGAGCGAAGTCGAGAATCACCTTGGCGTTCTGGTCGATCGCCGCGAGGTCGACGAACATCACGGGCTCGCCCTTTCCGTGTTCTCGCGCGAGGCGCGCCAGGGTTTCGTTGCTCGTGGGCCTACCTCCCGACCCGAGCGCACGCGGAAATGCGCCATCAGGCGTGATTCCGGATCCGATGGCGCCCGCGGCTTGGGTGGGGCTCGCTACGGTTGCGGCTGCTGCGAGCGTCCCAGCCGCCGCGATCAAGCCTCGTCTGGTAAGCGCATCCTCGGCCATCTTCAGCCCAGCTCTTCGCTCTGGCCGACCCACCGCGACACGGTTGGCCACAGCGCACGGACCGCGCCGTCGCGCACCGCGTACAGACCACCGAAATAATCCTGACCCTCCATCACCTGTTGCGCGGTCTCGACCACATAATCGCCAAGGCGCAGCTGACCGGGCCGGGCGAGGATCAAACCCGAGGCATTGGAGCCGCGGCCGTAGACCGGACCCTCGAGCAGCCCGGGCGGATAGACAAGCTTGGAAAGCGTCGGGTTGTTGCCGGTCGGCCACCCGCCGGACTTGATGTAAACCGGCTCGGTGCCAGGCGGGACCGGGAACGGACCCTTGCCCAGGAAGACGTTCTCCGGCAGCCGCAGCACGGGAGCGCACAGGTACAGCGCCTTCGCGAAACCGCGGGTGGTGTCGTAGGCATCGAGGTAGTTGGCGAATAGCACCGCGGAGCCTGCGGAGAACTCGTTCGCAGCACTCGTCCCCGCCCAGTAGGGGTAGTTCGACGAACCCGGCCCGTTGCGCACGAACGTCTTGAGATTGACGAAATCGTGGGCCTGCGCGACCACCGACCGATACGCCTGGGTGAGGTTGTTCTGGGCAAACTGGGCCGCCGTCCTCCGCGTTGAGTCATCGCTGATTCCAGCCGCAAGCGCGTCGTAGCAGAGGAGTGCGCCGAGGCGAAGCCGCCGCCGTGAGGCGCGTACCAACTTCAACGCCGCGGTGAGCTCGGCCCCTGGGTCGAAGCCGCCACGGGGGATCCCGTTGTAGATCTCCAGCACGACATCGATCGGCAGCTTGCGCGGCGTGTGCTTCGACAGCTCGTCCAACGCGCGCAGCAGCTCGATGCCATCGATGTTGATCCGAAGCGTGTGCCGCCGTTCGCCGCGTACCGGAGCCGAACTCAGGTAGTGGCGCAGCTCGCCGAGCGTTGGTGGATACCCCATCAGGAAGTCCGTTCCCACTGGGACCTGCGGCAGCGCCTGAGATAGGTCGCGCAGGTGATGGATCATGACCCGCGGACGGCCGAGCTTTCCAAGCACGTACGCGAGCAGTTCCGGAGACCGCAGCGTCTTGTATGCCGGCCGCCACGCGATCCGGTTGCTCGCGCTCCAGGCGATCAGTTGACTGCAGTTGCGATCGACCGCCGCGAGGTCGACGATCGCGACCGGTTCCCCCTTTCCGATCCGCTTAGCGACCGCCGCAACTGCTCCTAGCTGCATCGGGCGCCCGCCTCGTCCGAGGTCCCGCGCGGGAATCGCCGCTGGCAGTGCCGCCGCCTCGGCGGCCCCGATGCCGCGAGCCATCTGAACCGCCAAAGCCGCCGTCGCCGCGCTTTCGAACGCAGCTCGCCGAGTGAGACCACGCTCGCTACCCGACCCACAGCCGCGGTGATCCAACACAGCGAGCGAGTCTGGTCAGAACGGCGGGCGCCCGCATCGGGGCGTTTCCCACACGGACCTCCGGGAAAACTACCCGTTCGGCCCTTCCCCACTACCTCATCTAGGTCACTGCTGCGGGTTGGGGGGGGACACAGGCGCATCCCGGAGGTCCGCCATGGGGCGCGCATGCTCGCGGCGAGCGGGCTCCGCGGTAGGGGGCGCCGGCGCGTGATCTCGCCGATCAGTCGTCGAGTTGCCGGCACTTGCTTTACGACTGAAGGACAAGTGCCGCACGGGCCGGTCGGGCGGCCCCCTATCCATCGCCCAAACTCAGCGGCCCGGTTCTGCGGCACCCGCCTGACGTCCGACGATCGCATTCCTCAAGAGCAATCGTCCCGACGATCCGAGGCGGACCAGCACGACTACTGCAACGGACGACGAAACTCAGCAGTGACCGACGTACGCACCGGCCGGCCTGACGATCGCGTTCGTGGCAAAGGAATAGCGAGGGCGGCGGCGATCGGCGTGATCGAGACGTCGCCGAAGCGCTCGGACTCGAACGCTGCGGACCCCCGACTGAAGCGATCGCCCGCGGACTGGCCGTTGCGAGCCCGCACGTAGACTGCGTTCTAGGCATGGTCGATATGAACGCCACCGACGATTTCGGCGTTCCGCTGAACATCACGGGCCGCCACCCCGAGGACTTCTTCTCGGTCCTGGGACGCATCGTCGCTCTGGCGGCGATTCTCGAGAACAGGATTCTCGTCTTCTACAAGTACCTCGTAGGCCGCCGGCGAGACGAGCACACCGCGCTAGCCGTGGGGCAGCTCATAACGAAGGCTCTCAAGGAGCTCCACCGGTTGCCGCCCCCAGAGGCTGAACTCGCGAAGGAGTGGTTACTGGAAGCGAGGTAGGTTCGCGACCCCTTTACACCGCGAAGCAGCAGCTGAGCGACGGCCGCTTACATAGACCGTGGCATGAGCGAGCGACTGGTGCGACGCGGGCGACGGCCATGTTCGGCGGGTTCGTACGGCGGATCTTGGGGAACCACCGGGTCAGCACTTCTGCAACGCCTGCGGACAGGCCATGGCCGCACCGTCCGAGGGTGATACCGGAAAGCACGATGAATCTCCTGCGCTGCCGGGCCGTCACTCGCACGACCCGGAGCACCTGGCTGAGAAGATCCGCGGGCGATCCGATATCGGCAGGACTTGGCATTGGCCCTTCGGCATCAGAGGTTGCCTCGATGATTACGGTCGATAGTGGGCCAACCACGCCGGCGACGGCATCCTGGCGCAGCGTGCCTGCATCGGCACGCAGTCAGCTCACCCACATGGGCCCGGGGCTCAAGCGACGGCTCCGAGATCGGCGTCGCCGCGTGAGCTACTCCGAACGGCCCGGCTGATGCTGCTAGCGCCGATCCCGGCGGTCGTCGCGCCGGTCCTCGCGGCGATCCCCACGGCGGCGCACCCCACGAACCGCGACCGCGGCCGTGCCAGCCACCGCGGCGGTCCGCGCGACCGGTCGCCCTCCCAGCACCCCTCCGCCTGCACGTCGACGACGACCCAACATCTCAGACTCCTTCCTTCATCGCTGCCTCATCCGCCTCGACCGCGGCCGCGATGGCCTGGATCGGGATCCGGCCGCTCGCCACCAGCTGGCCGCCCGAGCGTCGGACCGCCGAGCCGAACGGGGCGGCCCAAACGTTTTCCCAGATCAGCACGGCGGCGACGCTCCCGGGCTCCAGCGCCGCCCCGATCGCCTCGACATCGTCAGCCGCGAGCAGCATCGCGAGCTCCGTCTCGAGCTCGAGCAGCCCCGCGAGGTCGCTGTCGCCGAAGTCGTGGGACTCGAACGCCTCCACCGAGCCGTCAGGCTCCTTCTTGAGAATCAGCAAGTCGAGCACGCGAACCGTGCCGTTCTTGACCAGCGCCGACAGCTCCGCGGCCATCGCGCCTGAGAAGTCCGCCCTGTCGGCCGGGAACTCGACGACGATGTAATCGACGGGCCCGAGTTCGTCCGCATCGGTGTCGTTCATCGGATTGACCTCCATCAGTGCTCGCGGACCGTCTGTGTTCGTCGGCCCTGACGCGTCTAGGTTCACCCCAAGCGAGCAGCGCAACATCATCCAGATGGGATGACGGACCGATGCTCCGCGCCTCGCTGCCACAGTGGCTGACCGCCGCCACCGGGATCCCGGCGATGAGGATCCGTCCGCGCGACGCGACCCTCGGAGCGGCACGAAATGGGAGCTTTCGATCCTCGCCGCAGCGGTGCTCGCGGTAGCCGGTGTGTCCCGACGACTGCCGGGCACCCCCTCACGCCGGAGATGGCGTTCGTCCGGCGCGAAGCGGTCACGATTGCGACGTCTCGCGCTCCGTTTCAGGCTACCCCTACCGGACAAAGGGGACAGCGAGGTCACGACACCGCGCTGTGGCTCCTCCGTCGCCGAAGCGATCATGTGCCCTAGCGCCATCCCGGGCTCAAAGCGATCGTCAGCGCGCTGCTCGCTTTCCTCGCGGTGCAGGTGAGGGAAAGAAGCCCGCAAGACTCGCGCGGCGCGCGGAAAGCGAGTCCGATCACAACTCTGGTCGGCCCGCGCCTGCCTGTGCTCAGGGTCCGCTCGTCCGAAGATGTGAGGTCGCGATGCGAAAATATCCGCCGCAGGGCTTCACGGATACCTGCGCGGCAGCGTTGTGCGGGCGTGTCCGGAGCCGGCCAGCAGCGGATGTGGAGGCTGATCGGCGCAGACGGCGAGTCGTACGACAGGCCTGCGCCGGGCACCCTCGGTGGCCATCGTCGCAACCGTATCTACGGCCGACTCGACTGCCCATACGCGCTGCGCGCGGTTGCCGCGGTGGCTACGTCACGCCGGGTCTTCTTCGCCAACGAACAGGACGCAATAGGCGCCGGCTACAGACCGTGCGCGATCCGTCTCCGCGACGCCTACGCGAACTGGAAGACCACGACCGGCCGTTGAGCATCGGCAACGACTGCCGCGAGCGACCTCACACGACTAGGACCGCGTGGTCAGATCTCGCTCAATCGCGGCGAGTATGTGTTCGGCGATCGCGTCCGGTGTCGGCGGGCAGCCCGGGATGCGGATGTCGACCGGCAGTACATCCTCGACGGCGCCGACGAGCTCGGCGCCGTCGCCGAGCAAGTTGCAGCCAAGCGCACAGTCGCCGAGTGCCGCGACGAGACGCGGCTCGGGCATCGCCTCGTAGGCGCTGCGGAGCGGGCTGGCCATGCGTGTGGTGACAGGCCCGGTGATGAGGAGGATGTCGGCGTGCCGCGGGGACGCGACGATGTCGAGGCCGTGGCGCTGCAGGTCGTGGAGCGGGTTGGTGACCGCACCGAGCTCGTGCTCGCAGCCGTTGCACGAGCCGGCATCGACGTGACGGATCGCCAGCCAGCGTGAGCCTCCACGAGTGAGGCCGGCGCTCTGCCGGAGCGTTGCGAGCTGCCGGAGGAGGACGAACATCAGCGGTCCACGCACGCGTAGCAGAGCTCGAAGCTCTTGTTGATCAAGGGGAAATCGGGGACGAGGTTGCCGGCCGTGGCGCACGCGAGCGCCGGCCAGTTCGCGTATGAGCCGGTGCGCAGGTGAACCCTCGTCACGGTGTCGCCGTCAAGCTCGACAGCGCACGCCGTCGCCCCGCGGGCGCTCTCGACACGGCCGATGCCCACTGACACGCAGTCCTCGATGCGCCCGACCGACCCGCGCGCCAGCGGCGCGGCCAGCAGCCCCTCGAGCAGGTCGAAGCTCGCCTCGAGCTCGACGGCGCGCAGTCCGAGCCGCGCTTCGACGTCGCCGGCCGGCGCGTGTGGTGCGGCCGCGGTGAAGCCGTCGTAGGCGAGCCGCGGGGCGAGTGTCCGCACGTCCTCGCGAATCCCGGCGGCCCGTGCCGCGGGCCCGACGGCACCGAGGCGGAGGGCGTCGTCGCGGGCGAGCACTCCCACGCCACCGAGTCGCGCCTGGAGGGACCCCGCGAACTCGAGCTCCCGCCAGTCTGCCCGGAAGTCCGTCCGCAGCTCGCGCAGCTGGGCCCGCATCGCGTCGACCGCGGCGGCGTCGAGCTCCGTCGCACCGCGGCCAACTGCAACGGTGCCGAACAGGAAGCGATGCCCGAATGCCCGGGCGTTGATCTGCTGGGCCCGGTCCTTGAGGGCGGCGAAGGCCATCGCGCCCGCCGCGAACCCGACGCCCGCGCAGATCGCGCCGACGTCGTGCAGGTGGTTGTAGATCCGCTCGAGCTCGAGCAGCGCCGTCCGAGCGACCCGAAGCGCGCGGTCGGGTTGCAGGCCAGTGGCGTCCTCGACGGCGTGCGCGTAGGCCAGGGTGTTCGCGACCGCGCACGCGGCGCAGGCCCGCTGGACGTAGGGCAGTGCCGCGTCGATATGCCGACCCTCGGCGGCGCGCTCGAGCCCGCGGTGCTTGTAGAAGAGTCGCGGGTCCATCGCGAGGATCCGCTCACCGATCACGTGGAAGCGAAAGTGGCCGGATTCGATCACGCCCGCGTGGACCGGTCCCACGGCGATCTGATGTACGCCGTCGCCGGTCACCGGCGTCATCCAGGCGGCCGGGTCCTCGGGGTGCGTTGCGAGGCTGCGGATCGGCTCGTGGCCGTCGAACTCGAGTCCGTAGAGATCGTGCGCTTCGCGCTCATCCCAGCCAGCGGCTTCGACGAGCTCGACGATGCTCTCAACAACTCCGCCCGGCGCCTCGGTCCAGATCACCCGGACGCCGTGCGGGGAGACGATCAGCGCGCACCACCGGAGCCCGCCGTCGTGAGCGCGGGCCCAAGCTCCGCCGAAGCGCTCGCCGGCGCCCAACGCGCGCTCGATCGACCGGCGCCAGTCACCGGGCTCGACGCGGTGCAGTGCAGTCACAGCGCTCCTCGTGTCAACGTCTCGACGAAGCTCGAGTTGACGAGCAGCACGCCGGCCGCAAACAGGGCGAGCAATCCGGTGCTCAAGACCGCCGTGAGCGCCACGGTGGCACGCTGGCCGCGTTCGGGGCGGCGCCGCCGATGGGCGGGCGTGTCGCCGATGACTCCCTCGATCAGGGCATGGAGGAGTCCGAGGAACCCGAGCGCGAGGGCGAGCACGGCCACGGCTGTGACGACCACCTGGCCGGCGGCGACGCCGCCGAGCACGATCAGCAGCTCGGATAGAAAAAGGGGTGACGGCGGCAGACCGGCCAGCGCCGCGAGGCTGATGCCCATCGCGGCCGCGGTCGTCGGGCTCGCACCGGCGACGCCCGTCGGCGCCCGCCGGCCGGCGTCGGAATCGATCCGCAGCAGCGGCAGCGCGGCGTAGAAGCCGAGCGCCTTGGCGAGCGCGTGGCCGGCGACGTGGATCACGACACCGGCGATCGCGAGCGGCGTGCCGAAGCCGATGCCGAGGGCGATCACCCCCATGTGCTCGAGGCTCGAATACGCCAGCAGCCGCTTCCAGGGCAGCGATTGCCACAGAAACGGGATCGCCACGAGCATCGAGGTCAATCCGAAGGCGATGAAGACGGAACGCGTGGTGCCCACGCCCACCGAGGGTTCGAGGATCTGCTTCACGCGCCAGGCGATCAGCAACACCGTGGGAAGCAGCGCCGCGGACAGCAGCGCGCTGATCGGCGCCGGCGCCTCGCTGTGCGCATCGGGGAGCCAATTGTGGACGGGAGCCCACCCGATCTTGGCCGCGAGGCCGACTAGGAGCAGCACGAACGCGATCAGCGTCGGGTCCTTCGGCAGCGCGGGAGCGGCGAGCCGCAGCGTGTGCCAGTCGAGCGCGTGGAGGTCGTGGTGCCCGGCGTTGGCCTGGCCGATGGCCAGCACGATGATCCCGAGCAGCGCGACCGACAGGCCGAGAGTCGTCAGGACGAGGTACTTCCAGCCCGCGTCGAGCGCGCGGCGACGCCCGGTGAACGCGACCAGCAAGGCCGAGGCGGCGGTCGTCGCCTCGACGATCAGCCACACGACGGCGAGGTTGCCGGTCACGGGAACGGCGAGGAGTGCCGCCCAGAACACGAACAGGGCGGCGTAGTACAGGCTGCGTGAGCGGGCCGCGGTCGTCCAGCTGCGGCCGCTCGTCCGCAAATACGACGGTGACACGAGCGCGCTGCACAGGCCGACGACGGCGATCACCGCGAGCAGCAGGCCGCTGGCGCCGTCGAGCAGGTACCACCGACCGTGCAGCGCCGTCCGGCCGCTCCGCGCGAGGGCCGTATAGGCAAGGATCAGTGCGGCGAGCGCAGTCACGACTGCCGTGGCGATGGCCAGGCGATCGGCTTGCCGGGTCGTGCGGGCGAGCAGCGCGAGTCCCGCGCCGAGGAGCGGGATCGCCGGCACCAGCACCACCAGGACCGGCACGAGGTCAGTCACGCAATCCTCCCAACCGCTCGGTGTCGCCGGTCCCGAGCTCGATGTGGATGCGGTGCGCGAACGCGGCCGCGACTGTCACGACCATCGCCAGGTCAAACAGCGCGCCGATCTCGACAACGTACGAGAGTCCCCCAGGCACCGACACGGCGAGCAGCGCCAGGCCGTTCTCGGCCACGATCAGTCCGAGCAGTTGAAACAGCAGCGGCCGCCGAGCCACGACAATCGCAATCCCGACCAGCACCAGAGCGACCGCGGCGTGCTCGATGTGGGGATCGCCGAGGCCGAGCCGGGGCATCAGCAAGCCGGCACACAGCGCGACGGCGCCGGCACCCGCCAGCCGCACCAGCGGTCCGTTTGCGGCGACGACGAGCCGGGGCTCGGGGGTGCGACGAATCAACGCGTACAGCAGCACCGGCAGCACGACCGCCTTGGTCAGGAGCACGAAACTCGCGACGAGGTAGTCGCCCGAGCGCCCGCCCGCGAGGCCGAGAGCCCCGATGCCGAGCGCGAGCGACTGTGCCGCGACGAGTCCGATCGCCACCGAGCGCCGCCTGACGACGATCACCGCGAGGCCGAGCAGCAGGATGACCGTGACGAGGGCCGAATTCACGCGCCCACCCCACCGACCCACAGGCCCGCGCCCGCGAGCGCGATCACGCATCCGAACCCGAGCAGCGCCGGCACGCGAAGGATCCGCATCTTCGCCTCCGCGGTCTCGAGCACTGCGAGCGCGCCGCACAGCCCAATGACGCCCACGACCAGAAGCCCGACGCCGGCGCCGAACGCCCGCCCGTGAGGCAGGAACAGCTCCGCGCCGAGCAGCAGCAGGACCCAATGGCGCGCCGCGGCCGCCCACTGGATGAACGCAAGGTCACGGCCCGCGTACTCGAGCAGGGGACCCTCATGGATCATTGTCAGCTCGAGATGGGTGTCGGGGTTGTCGATCGGCTGCCGACCCGTCTCCACCACGATCGCCAGCGCGAACGCAATCGCGCCGCACCAATGGGCCGGCCCGGTCCAGATCGCCCCGCCGGAGGCGGCCGCACTCATCGCCCGCAGATCGGTGCTATTCGCGGGCAGCGCCGCCACGAGCAGCGCGAGCACCAGCAGGGCCTCTCCGAACACCGCGATCATCAGATCGCGAGCGGCGCCCATCAGCGCAAAGCCGCTGCCCGTGTCCCACGCCGCGGCGGCGAGCGCGAACCGGGCCAGCGCCAGCAGCCCGATGAGCACGAGCGCATCGTGGCCGAGCCCGAAGTTGCCGGCGCGGCCGGCGATCGGCACGATCACCAGCGCGGCGAGCAGGCAGGCGGCGACCACCGGCGGGGCGAGCCGGTAGACGACGCCTGTCCCCTCGGGGTCAACGGCGCTCTTGCCCCACAGCCGCCGCAGGGTCCGGTAGGGCTGCCACGGCGATGGCCCCCGGCGCCCCTGCAGTCGTGCCTTGAGGGCTTGGATCGAGCCCGGCAGCAGCGGCGCGAGCGCAACGCCGAGGAGCTGCAGGATCGCGGCGAGCGCGCTCATCCGAAGATTCCCGTCCGCGCACACACGAGCCCCACGAGCACGAGTCCGAGGAGGTATGCCGCGTATGTGCGCACATTCCCCGTCTGCAGGCGCCGGGCCACCGCGGCGGCGCGCAGCCCAGCACGGATCGTCGGCTCGTACAGCAGCGTGTCGACGAGCGAGGGAACGTGGCCCGAATAGGTGATCTTCTGCACCATCCCGCCGCTGCGTACGACCTCGAGCACGCGGCGGGGTCGCAGGACCCCCTCGAGCACGAGTCGCAGCGGCTTGGTGAACGCCGCCGAGGTCCAGCCGAGCTCCGGCACGAGCGGCTGCCCACAGGTCCACGCCGGTGACGGAGCGGCGCGCCGGGATCCGCGCAGCCGCATTAAGCCTGCCGTCAGGACCGCCAGCGCGATCGCGATCGCCAGCGCCGGGTAGGCACCCGTGCCGGGCACCAGCAGGCCGGGCTGTCGCGTCAGTCCGGCGGCGGCGGCGCCGGGCGCCAGACGCGCGAGCGTGGGAAGGATCAGCCCCGGCACGAGCCCGAGGACAACACACAGCACAGCGAGCAGAGCCATCCCAGCGCGCATGCCGAACGCCGGATCGGTCGCGTCCGCGCATTGCCGGCGCCGGGGCGCTCCGAGCAGCGACAGGCCGACCACCTTGACGAAGCACAGCAGCGCCAGCGCCGCCGTCGCCGCCAGCCCGGCCAGTGCGGCCCCGGCCACGAGCGCCACCGCGACCGGCCGGTAGAACGCGGCGTGCAGCAGAGACTGCAACGTCAGCCACTCCGAGGCGAAGCCGTTCAGCGGCGGCACCCCGGCGATCGCCATCGACCCGACCAGGAAGGCTCCGCCGGTCCACGGCATGCGGCGCAGCAGCCCACCGAGATGGTCGAGGTCGAGACTGCCAACCGCGCGCTCGAAAGCGCCGGCGCCGAGAAACAGGAGCGTCTTGAACGTCGCATGGTTGGCCACGTGAAGCAACGCCGCCGCAAACGCGATCGCCGCCCACTGCGCTGCGCCGGCGTCCGCGAACAACAGCGACGCGCCCAGGCCGAGAGCGATGATGCCGACGTTCTCGATCGAGTGATAGGCGAGCAGACGCTTCAGGTCGTGTTGCACGAGCGCCCACAGGACGCCGCCCAGGGCCGAGATCAGACCGATCAGCAGCAGCGCGATTCCGAGCCACCGCGGCGTCGCCCCGAGCCACTCGAACTCGACCCGGATCAGCCCGTAGATGGCGACCTTGATCATCATTCCGGACATCAGCGCCGACAGATGTGCCGGCGCTACGGGGTGCGCTCGCGGCAGCCACGAGTGCAGCGGGATGAATCCGGACTTGGTGCCGAAGCCGATCAGCGCGGAGATCGCCACCAGCGTCTGGGCCCCCGTCCCCGCCGCGGCCAGCGCCGACGGGTCACCGATCGCGCCGTGGTGCTGAAGCACGAGCAGCGCGATCCACACGCCGGCCCCGCCGAGGTGGGTGATCGCGAGGTATGCGTACACCGCGCCGCGCACGCTGACATCGCGTTTCGCCACGAGGATGGCCGCCGCCGGAAGCAGCGTCATCAACTCCCAGAAAGTCAGGAACGTCGTCACATCGCGTGCCGTGAGCACGCCGACGAGCGCCAGCAAGAACCCGGCGGTGAGTGCACCCACACCCCGCTCCCCCGCGCTCCCGGGCAGGTAATCGCGCGCGAACAGCAATGTCGGCACCGCCGTCACAGCGAGCACCGCGAGGAAGAAGCCGCTCAGCTGATCGAGGCCGAACGCCGGCCCGATCGAGCTGCGGAACGGCGAGCCGAGAGCCTGGGCGCCCGTCAACACCGCGATCCCTACCACCCCGAGCATCAGCATGCCCGTCGCCTGGACGGCCACACCGACCCGAAGGCGACCCGCGCCGGCCGCAAGCATGCCGCCGAGCGCTAGCGTCGCGCAGCCCGCGAGTGCGGCAACGCCCACGACTAGCCGCGATCCTGCCCTGGCCCGAAGTCCTCCTCCGCGAGGTCGTCGAGCAGTGCGCTGTTCTCCTTTAGCGTCGAGGAGATGATCATCTTCGCGAGCTCAAGCAACTCGAGCGTGCGCAGGTCCTTCACCCGGTAATAGACACTCGCGCCCTCCTTGCGGCCGACCACGAGGCCCTGCTTGCGCAAGGCGGCCAGATGCTGCGACGTGCCACTCGAGTCGAGCTCGAGCGCATCCTGCAGAGCCCCGACTGAGCGCTCACCGTCCCGCAGCAGCTGCAGCAGGCGAACCCGCGCCGGGTGACCGAGAACGCGGAAGAAGTCGGCCTTCAAGGCATAGATCGGAGGCTGATTGGCGCGCGAAGACCACATACAGATCTTCGCATCTTATAAGATGTGTAGACAAGAGGCTGTTCTGCCGATTCCCGGCAGTGCGCAGATGCCGCACCCGTTCTTGGCGAGCGGCTTGCGATCTCGCCGGACTTCACTGATGCCGCTTTCGCGTACTCGGCTGCATCGGAGATCACGGCCCCTTCAAGCGAGTTTCCGATCGTCCTAATTGGGCTCCGGACCGTGAACAAGCGCTCGCGAGTTCGCCCGCAAGCGCGGGACAGCGAGCACGGCGCCGGACGATCGGTCTCGCGCCCTGCGCGACCCGTGGCTGGCGAGCCCTTGGGCGACGATCCACGAGTCCGGCTCCATGCCGCTCGGCGTCCCGGCTGACGATCGCATCCGCCCAGGGCGCGAGCGCGCGCGTCGTCGATTGGAGGGCCGCCGGCAAGGGAGCATGCAGACCAGGCTCGTGCCTACACAGGTCTGTGATTTGGAGCGCGCCTCGCTCACATGAAAGGAAGCGTCCCGCGCTCAACAGGATGAAATGAGCGACCGCAACGACCAAACCGATCGCGGTCGGCCCTGTCGGTGCTTGACAGTGAGCTTTCCCCGTATGGCGATGAGTCGGGCGTCCCCGGCAGTTCTCCGAACTGCTGTCGCGGGAAGTCCCGGATGTACGTGGGCCCGCAACGCGGGATCGTCCCCAAATCGACACACACTTCTTCGTGCAAGGAGTCCAGGATGCGCAAGCTGATCATCATGGGGGCCGGAGGGCGGGATTTTCACAACTTCAATGTCGCCTTCCGCAACGATCCTGAGACCGAGGTTGTGGCGTTCACGGCCGCGCAGATCCCGGGGATCGACAACCGCGTATACCCGGCCGCGCTCGCCGGACCGCGCTATCCGATGGGAATCCCCGTCCGGCCACAATCGGAACTTCCCGCGCTCGTGCGTGAGCACGAAGTCGACGAAGTCGTCTTCGCCTATTCGGATGTGTCGCACGAGGAGGTGATGCATCGCGCCTCGATCGCGATCGCCGCCGGCGCGGATTTCACGCTCATGGGCACCCGCTCAACCATGCTGACCAGCGAAAAGCCGGTCGTCGCCGTCTGCGCAGTGCGAACGGGGTGCGGCAAGAGTCAGACAAGCAGGGAGGTTGGGCGCATCCTGCTCGGAGAGGGACTGAAAGTCGCTCTCGTACGTCACCCGATGCCCTACCACGATCTCGAAACGATCGCCGTCCAGCGCTTCGCCACGCTCGAGGACATCGACGCTTCCAATCCCACGATCGAGGAGCGCGAGGAATACGAGGCCCCGGTGGAGATGGGCATGGTCATGTATGCCGGGGTCGACTACGGCGCGATCCTCGACCGGGCTCAGTCCGAGGCCGACGTCGTGATCTGGGACGGCGGCAACAACGATTTCTCCTTTTACCGACCGGACCTGACCATTGTTGTCGTCGACCCGCTCCGCCCCGGACACGCCCAGCGGTACCACCCGGGCGAGGCAAATCTGCGCATGGCCGACGTCGTCGTGGTCAACAAGGTCGACAGCGCCACCCCGGAACAGATCTACGAGGTGCTCGGTGATGTCGCAGCGCTTGCTCCCAGCGCGACGATCATCCGCGCCGCCTCATCTGTGCTGCTCGACAGCGGCCCCTCGCTGGCCGGCAAGCACGTACTCGTGATTGAAGACGGGCCGACCATCACCCACGGGGGCATGCCGTTCGGAGCCGGCATGGTCGCAGCCCGCAACGCGGACGCCACGCCGGTCGACCCTCGATCTGCCGCCGTCGGCTCGATCGCGGAGACGCTCGCACGCTTCCCGCACATCGGGCCAGTTGTTCCGGCAATGGGCTACTCCGAGGCGCAAGTGCACGACCTGCAGGCCACGATCAACGCCGTCGACTGCGATGCCGTAATCGCCGGCACGCCCGTCGACCTCGGACGGATCATCGAGTCTCACCATCCGGTGCGCCAGGTCACCTACGCGCTCGAGGAGCTCGACACGCCGCGGCTGTCCGATGTGCTGGCACCAATCGTCGCGCAGGTTCGCCATCAGGTTCGGTGAACAAGCAGACCCGACGAGCCGAGGCGGGACGCGGCACAACCCAAGTCAACAAGCCCTGAGGAGCACTGCCGTCCGGGACACACTGCCGACAGCACTCCCGTTGGATCGGTTCACCCCTGGGCCAGCGAGTGCTACCGACGCTGGACCGCCTCACGAGGCGCACTTCATGTGAGCAATCGCTCGTGTCAGGGCGTCCCAGGCCCGACCTCGAGCGATCGCTTTCATCGCTCGGCGGGCCCGGGGCCGGCGCGCGCATCGGCGACGTTTGGATCATGGCGTGTGTGTGACCCGGCGAGTGCTTCGTCTTGGTTGGGTTCGTCCGCGCTCGCGGATCGCCGACGTTCGGGAGCGAAAACATGCAGGGAACTCACCCGTCAGCGCCGATGGATGGTCGGCTCCTCCCACTCTGCTGCGCTGCGGAGGGCTTCATCCAACCGGTCATGGCGCCCCTTGGCAGCGCGGTCTCCGCGGCCAAAGCTCGCTGCGACTGGAGCATGCGGTCGCGGTACTTGGTGGTGAACGACGGGCATCCAAGCCGGTCATCGCCCACCGCGTCTTTGACTCTCACGGACCAACGCACTCCGGGACATCCTCGGTCCGGTCTGGATGGAGCTCGTGACGCCCGACATCGGACGGCCGTTCCATCGGGCGGTCACGAGCATCGATGCGCTCGCCTTAACCGAAGCGCCCCCCGCAGGTGCGGAGGGCGGTTCGCATTCGGGGCAAAGGTGGAGACGGCGGGTACGAGAGCCGCGACGATCCCCGAATTCGTGGGGGGATCACTCGCGGCGGGTGGCCGGGTTGTGGCCGAGCCGGTCCCTAGACGTCGAGGAGTTGTGGCCGTCAGCCGCGAACGCGAGGTCGAGGCGGTCCCTGGCGCGGTCCTCGTCCGGGTGGCCGTAGAGGGTCATTACGAGCCTGCCGCCGTCGGTGTGACCGAGCTGGACGGCCACATCCGCCGGTGCGAGACCGCGTTCCAACAGGAGGGTCGCGCACGCGTGGCGCAGCTCATGTAGGTCGAGGTCCCGGCCGCCATTCGCTCGCCACGCGGCGGCGATCGGTCGCCAGAAATAAGCGAGCGTGCCCTTCGTCAGCCGCTTGCCGCGCGGGGTGTGGAAGACGGGCTCCTCGTCGTCGAGCGGGCGTGGGATCAAGCTGAGGGCTCGAAGTGCCTGTGGCGGCAGCACGATCCTCCGCGGCTTGCCGTTCTTGGGCGTCTTGATCCCGCCTTGACCGTCGAGCGCTCGGCTGATCGTCGCGCGGCGGTTCGCAATGTCGAGGTCGCACCAGCGGAGCGCCGCGAGCTCGCCCGGCCGCAAGCCCGTGTACGCGGCGAACAGGATCAGTGCCGCGGCTTCGTCGCCATAGTCGCCGTGATGCGCGCGGCCAAGCGCGGCGAGTTGCTCGATCTCAGCCTCGGTGAGCGCAGTGATGTCCTTGCGACCCTTCGGCGTCTCGAGCCGGAGGTTGGTGAACGGGTTGTGCTGGCAGAGCCCGTCACGCAGCGCGTCCGCCCACATCGTCCGCGCGACCCTGGTCGTGTTTCTCGACCATTGGTTTGCGAGCTTCTTGGCTTCGGGTCGGGTGATCTCGCTCAGCTTGTGGTCGCCTATCGCGTCGACGATCTGCTTGCAGGCGTACCGGTAGGTGCGCCTCGTGGAAATCGCGCCGCGGGCGTAGACGTCCTGCCATTCGCGTGCCCACTGCTCCACCGTCATGGCTCCCCAGGCCGCGGGGCGACTGATCGCGTCCGCCTCGGCCCGCTTCGCGTCCTGGAGTCTCTCGAACGTCCCGAGCCAGCGGTGGCGCTGCGTGGTGGCGTCCCAGATCCGGACGCCGTAACGATCGCCGCGCTTGACGATCGCCATCAGCAGACTTTCCGTTCGAGGCGCTCCACGCTGGCGGCCAACTTTGCCACCCGCTCCTCGAGATCCGCAAGCCGTCTCGTCTGCGGCGCCGGCGGCTTGGCCCTCCCCGCCGCCAGCCACGCCTCGACCTCGGAACAGCCGGAAGCGCCGATGCGGGTAGCGGGTCGTCGGCGCCTCCGAGGGCATCCCCTCCCGGACCCGCAGCTCGACCCAGCGTGTGGAGCGCCCCAGATGCTCGGCGAGCTGGCGCTTGGTCACTAGGCGCCCCACGGCAAGGCTCAGCTGCGTGACGTTGGTCATCGGCTAGCAGCTGTGGAGTCGCACAAAACGCCAAATCACCAAAGTAGACGAACAGTAGCGCGATTAGCCGACCGTGGCTACCTAATCTCTCTTCAGCCGGCGCTCTGGGTCGCCGTGGCCAATTGCACCCGGGTCAGGCGTGAGCCTCAACAAGGGCGATCAGCGCGGCGAGTTCGTCCGCAACGAGTCGGGCGTCCTGCACGGCGCCCCGCACTGCCTCCGCGTCGGGCGCCGTTCGGCGGCGGTGGCTAGCGACCTCACGCTCGACAAGCTTGCCCAACGCGACGCTGACCGGCGTTGCGCCAAGGCTCACGCGGTACGCCGCCCACGTCTCATCGCTCACCTGGACCCGCGCCATGCGGGTCTTCGGCGCTCGAGCGGACTCCTGCGCTCGCTGTTCTCGCTGCCTCGCTCGCCGTCCCATGTGTATGCAACGTATACGTTGCACCGGACGGTGAAACTGTGTGCGACGAAGCGGAGCGCAGCGACGCGAGCCGCAGGTAGCCATGAGGAGGTGGGAGCGGCAGAGCGCTCGCCTGTCTGGGCAGGCAAGCTCAGCGACGGCGCCGACTTGGTGATGCCACGATTTCAAACTCGCGCGCTGCTCGTACGCGCAAGCGGGCGACGGCTCCGTGACTGCCTGTGTCCGGGAGCGGCCCCCTCCCGCGCGCCGATCTGCGGCGTACGGACTGCTGGTTCGGCGGAGTCGGAAGCCGGCCGGACGGCGCCGCGCGGGGCGAGCTGCTTACGCACCCGGCCGCTCGGGCCGGCGTCGCGGCGGTTGCGCTTGCCGCGCGAAGGAGAACCGCACCCCGAGCGCCACGACGTTGCGTGGCAAACGGATAGCTGGTCCCGTCGCATGCATGTGGGGGGCTGGCCTCGCGATGAATTCTTCTTGCCCGTCCGGTCTAAGAGTGGGAACCCGTGCGTGACGAAATGAAGGCAGGTTTCATCGATCTCGCTGAGCTGCGGTTAGCCGACCGTGGGCATGTTCGCGCGCGCCTGTGGTTCGCGGCGGCGCTGGTTACCGTCGGTCTTCTCGTCTCTGGCTGCGGGGGCAGTTCTTCGGTGAACAAGACCCGGCGCCCGACGACTTTGAGCCCCCAGTCCCAGCACAAGAAACAAGTGCCGCCGACCGGTCCGTCGGCGACGGCCACCAGCGAGTGTGATTCGCTTTCCAGCTGTTACACGCCGCGCCAGCTCGAGACGGCGTACGGCATCCAGCCGCTGCTCGCCCGAGGTATCGACGGCCGCGGTGAAACCGTCGTCCTTCCTGAGCTCGCTGAAGGCCTGTTCCCGCCGTCGGACTACAGCGACCTGCGCGCCGATATGGCGCGATTCGACCAGCTGTTCGGACTGCCGGCACCAAAGCTGCAAGTGATCAACAGCCTGGCGCACACCGCTCGCCCCTGGAGCGCCGACGGGGAGGAGGTGCTGGACGCCGAGATGGTGCACGTGGCCGCGCCCGGTGCCGCGATCACGATCATCCCGGTTCCGCCGTCATCGCTCCACGACGCCAACAGCGGAGTCCAGGCGGCCGTCGCCGCGCTGCGGTTGGGCGTCAGGGAGGGTGCCGTGATTTCGATCAGCGCCGCTGGCCAGACCGGCGGCGAGCACTGCGATACGCCGTCAGAGGTAAAGATGCTCCACACTGCGCTCCTCGAAGCTGCCGATCAGCGTGTGACCGTCGTCGCGGCCTCGGGTGATATCGGCGCCGTGGGCGAGCCCTGCCACCTGGCCGAAGGCCTGCTCGGCGGAAGCTTCACGCCCATCAAAGAGGCCAACCTGCCAGCCTCCGACCCCCTCGTTCTCGCCGCCGGTGGAACCACCCTGACTGCCGACCACACCACCGGCCGCTACATCGGTGAGACCGGATGGGGACTCCCCTACGGCACCGCTGGGACACAGTTCCAAGCCTCTGGCGGCGGCTTCAGCCATCTATTCGCGCGCCCGAGCTACCAGAGCGGCCTCTCAGCGGCCACTAGCGGCCGCGGCGTGCCCGACGTCGCCTCCGACGCCGCTCCACACACCGGCATGGCGTTGATCATCAGCACCGGCGGCGACGGCTACACGATCCGAGGCAGCGGCGGCACCAGCGCCGCCGCCCCCCTGTGGGCAGGCGTGATCGCACTAGCCGACCAGTACGCCCGCCGTCACCTCGGCTTGGTGAACGCCGCCATCTACCGGATCGCGCGGACCAGCACCAGCGCTTTGCACCAGATAACTACGGGCAACAACTCTGCCTCGCTCCCACCACATACGATCATCGGCTACCAAGCCGGTCGCGGCTGGAACCCCGTCACCGGCTGGGGCAGCCCGAACGCACGCGTCCTGGTTCCGCTCCTCGCTCGCTACGCGGAGTCGTGAGCTCCGTCACCAGCCGGGACCGCGCGAGCAACCCCGCCAGCGGGATCAAAGCACTAGCTTCCCCCAGCAGCCCGTCCGGCACCGTCACGGGGGCGATACCCGCCCCAGCACAAGAGCAAGTGTCGGACCGCCCGGGATCAGCGACCTGCTTGTCGCCACCAGCAGGGAAGACGAGCTCATCGACGCACGTGAGACCGTACATGGGCATTGCTTGTGCGGGCGAATCGGAAGGGGAGATCGCAGCGCTAACGGTCGGCGCGCAACCGGTCGTCGGCCGCGGTGGCTCCTTGAGGCGGGAGCAGCCAGACCGAACAGGCGGACCGAGCAGCCAGTCCAGAGCGCGCTTCTCACCCGTATCTGACGACCTTGGAGGCGCGCCAGCTTTCAGTGAGGCGCTTATCCAGTCGTGCTTGTGGCGGAGCGGGGTGCCTGCGAGAGGGGTCGCCCGCTGGCCATGGGTGGCCAGCGGAATGGGCACGGACGGAACGGGCTGCCGAGAGCAGCAGCCCGCCATTGGCACCACTTGCGCCGGCCAAGCGGCTACGCAGATCGGCGGCGCCTGCGCGGGGCAGCTGGAAGGAGGCCGGTCGAGCGATCTTCCCGCTCGACTGCCTGCGCGAGCTGCGACGCAACCTCCGCCAGCTCGGCGTACGCGCGACCGACCGCTCGGATGCTGCGACCCTCGCTGACGCGGTCGAGCTCGGCGACGGCTTCGTCGAACCGCTCCCAGAGCTCAGCGGGTCCCCGCCGCCCGGAACCCGGCTGCAGCTCGTAGGGCGGCTTCGCGCCGCCTCTGGCAGCCGGCCACTCGAATCCATCCTTGTACGCGGCCTCGCACGCCGCGGCGCGCTGCTTCGCTGCGGAGGCGAGCTTCGCCAGGCGCGCGCTGAAGCCCGCATCGGGCGGCGCGAGAACATGCTCGCGCAACGCGGCCCGCCATGCGGCGCGAGCATCCTGGAAGGCTTGCTCCGAGTCGGACATCAGTCGCCCAGAAGTGGTTCCGCGGAACCGCCGCCGAAGTCATGCACCGCGGCACGGGGAAGCGGCACCCCCGGTTCGTCAGGGTCGAACTCCCATGGGCTCTCACCGTGCGGCGCCGAGGCGTAGCCACGCATGCGGTCGACTTCATCTCGAGAGATCAAGAACCGATTCCCAATGCGGACGCCGCGCAGCCGGTCCGCACGGATCCAGTTGCGGATCGTCTGCGTCGAGGCGCTCAGCGCCTCAGCTGCCTGCGAGACGGTCAAGAGCTCGGCTTCGGCCATTGAGCGAGGAGCATAGCCGTATCGCCAAATTTGCAAAAGCTGTGCAGTCGCACGCTCAAGGATCGTCTTGCCGGAGCCGATGACGGGTAGTACCCTAGTACCGAGGTACCGAGTGGCACGAGCACAATCCCCCATCAAGGTTCACGAGTCCACCAAGGAGAAGGTCCGCTACGCGGCCTCCATGACCGGGCTCCAGCAGTCGGAGATCGTCGAGCAAGCCGTGGAAGAGTACGTCGAGCGCCACCGTGAGGAATTCGCGGCGCGTATCGAACGCGCGCGCGAAGCCCTCCTTGGGGGTAAGGCTTCCGCCATCGCCTACGCCTCGGGCGCGACCGTCGAAGACGTCGAGCGACTTGGCGGCGTCAAGCCGGACTGATCGGCTCGCGTAGCCCAAGGCGCGCGACCTCGAACCACTCAAGCGGTCCCGACGGCCAGTCGGGTCGCGCTTCCCAGACCTCGGCGCCGGCAGCGGCGAAGACGATCCCGAACAGAAGCTCGCGGAGCGCGTCCGCCACGAACCGACCATCCGCGGCCCGCGTTGCAATCGCGACCCAGACCTCGTCGCCCGCCGCCGACCGCAGCAGCCGCGCGTCGATGAGGTCGGCGAACCGGATCATCACGTCACTGCCGGGCGCCATTGCCGCCGCCTCGAGCCCATGCTGGGCCTCGACCTCGGCCGCGGCCAGGACTCGGGCGTCGCGCTCGAACACATCGCGCTGGCGATCGTCGGCGGTCGGAAGTAGCTGCTCGGTCTCGTGGAGCGCCACGAACACCTCGTAGGCGTCATCTCGCGAGCCCGCCGCCCGCTGGGCGCCCGCGAGGAGCCAGAACCGGCTTGCGTCCTCCTCCAGCCACGTCGCCCCTCGCCAGCGCCCATGCCGCAGCCGGTAGACGAGCGGATGGTCAATCGCCAAGATCCGCTTCTGCCCTCGCGGTGCCGACGGCGCCACACGACGCGCCTCGTCCATGAGCGGATGCTCGATCGAGCCGAGGTCGACCTCGACCGTAGGCAGTTCGATCAGCAGGTCGTCGCGAAGGCATCGGATGGTCGGACGCGCACGCCGTTGAAGCAGGGCGGACATCGGAAGGCGACGGTAGCCACCGGCCCCGACGGATCGCCCGCACCCGAACCCGCGTCGCCCTGTGGCCGAGTTCGGCCACTTCTGCGGCCGAGTTGTGGCCGACTCCCCCATCGGCCGCCCGCAAATTGCGCCATTCGGTTCGTGCGAACGGCGACAGTCTTCGCATCCTTAAACACCTGCAGCGGGGCGAAATTCCGAGGATTTCGCACCCGCTGCAGCCAGTGGAGACGGCGGGAATTGAACCCGCGTCCGCGGTCGCGCAAAAGGTGGCGTCTACGAGCGTAGCCGGCGCTCTGATCTCGCCCTTCGCTCGCCACGCCGGCGGGGTTGCGAAGGGCCAGCTCCCTGAGAGTCCCCGGATCGGAGGGAGCACATCCTCACCGGGCAAGCCTGCTCATTGATCCCGGTGACCCCGCCGCAGGCGAGCGAGGGCCGAGATGACAATCGGCTGGCTACTGACTAAGCAGCAGCGAGACCGAGGTCAAAATTGTGCGAGTCCGCACTTATTGTTTTCCGGGGGTTTAACGAGGCCACCCGGAACCTCGACTCGCAACCACCCCCACGAACCGACCACGTCGAAGCCTGTCGTCCCCGGGGAGTTGTTGTTAAGACGATTGTAGACGGGCCGGAACGAAATTCGGGCTCCGGGGGCGCGGTGCCAACCGAAGACCTCTCTAAGAGCACCCGGGAGGGCCCCTGGACGGTGCCACACTTAACCGACGATGGAATCGACGAATCCGTGGATCCGCCAGCCGGCGCCGGACCCTGCCGCCCCGACATCGTTCGACGCTCCTGAGCCTGAGCCGATCACCGCGCCGTTTGAGCCCAAGCGACCAAACGCCATCCGGCGCACGCTCGGGCCGATCGTCGCCGCGATCCTCGCATTCGCGGCGAAGTTCAAGTCGATCCTCTTCCTCCTCCCGAAGCTGAAGCTGTTCTCGACGGCGGGCACGATGCTCGTCTCGATCGCGGCCTACGCGCTCATCTGGGGGTTCCCGTTCGCGGCCGGATTCGTCGTGCTCCTGCTGATCCACGAACTCGGACACGTGATCGCACTCCGCCGGGAGGGGATCAAGGCGAGTGCGCCGATGTTCATCCCGTTCCTCGGAGCCCTCATCACCGCCAAGTCGCTCGGCGACAACGCCACCGCCGAAGCACGGGTCGGGCTCTCCGGGCCGATTCTGGGAAGCATCGGCGCCGCCGCGTGCGTGCTCATCTGGCGCGCGACGGGCAACGACATGTGGCGCGCGCTCGCCTTCACCGGATTCTTCCTCAACCTCATCAACCTCGTCCCGGTCTCGCCGTTCGACGGTGGCCGCGCAATGGCCGCGATGGCACCCTGGATGTGGGCGGTCGGGCTGGCGATCGTGGCGGCGCTGATCGTGGCCCTCCACAACGCGTTCCTGCTCATCTTCCTCGTCGTCGGCGGATTTGACTCGTACCGTCGCTGGCAGGCCCTCCGCCACGGCGGCGCCGAGCAGGCCGACTACTACCGCGTCAAGCCGCTTGATCGACTGCTCGTCGCGGGCGTCTATGTGTCGCTGATCGCGCTACTCGTCGCCGGGATGAACGCGACGCACCTGGCGCGCGCGCTCCCGTAGACGGAGGCTCAGACGCCGCGCGGCGGACCGCCACCGCGCATCACGCGCGTGCGGTCGTCCGGGAGGGCTCGCTGGCTCCACCAGAACGTATAGACGAGCGCCACGGCGAGTCCGACGAGGCCGATCACGAACAGGACGGTCCCGACGGTCTGCAGGTCGATCCAGCTGACGTGCGCTGTGACGGCCCATTTGAGGATCGCGCCGGCGGCGATCAGCAGAAGCGCTCCACCGATGGTCATATGCGGGACTCTACCCCACCCACCGGCGCCGTACTCGGGACGTCATCCACGGGCTTCACGCAGTTCTCGCTGCACGTCGCGGGCCATGTCGCGTTTGCGGATCGTGTCGCGCTTGTCGTAGAGGTCCTTCCCGCGCGCGAGCGCGATCTCGACCTTCGCTCGAGACCGCTCTCCCGAAAAGTAGATCCGGGTCGGCACGAGCGTGAAGCCGCGCTCCTGCGTGCGTCCGATGAGCCGCTCGATCTCACTGCGGTGGAGCAGCAGCTTGCGCGGGCGCTCCGGATCATGGTTCTCCCGGGAGGCGGGACCGTAGGGCGGGATGTAGAGACCGATCAGCCAGACCTCGCCGTCGCGGATCGCCGCGTAGGAGTCCTTCAGCTGCGCCTTGCCCTCGCGCAGCGACTTGACCTCGGTCCCGGTGAGCACGAGCCCGCACTCGAATCGTTCGATCAGGTTGTAACGGAACGAGGCCCGACGATTGGTCGCCACGTCACCCGGCGCCGCTTTGCGTTTGCGTCCCTTCGCCATCAGCTCGTCAATCCTCCTCCCATGCGGGGATCAGGTCCACCCTGCCCCGCGGCGCGTCGATCCCGCCGACGCGTACCCGCACAGAGTCTCCCAGCCGGATCGCGCCGCCGCGTCGCGTCCCCTGCAGGATGGTTCCTTGCTCGTTGAGCTCCCACCAATCGCCGTACATGCGCCGCACCGGAAGCATGCCCTCGTATGCGCCGTCGGCGCCGAACGTGACGAACGCCCCGGACCGGATGAGACCGACAACCTCTCCGTCGAACACCGGACCGTCCGGGTGCAGGCCCGCGCCGTCCCGCTCGAACAGTTCGCGCTCGAGCAGAAAGGACCGAGCGATGTCATCAGCGTCGCGCTCGATCACCATCGCCTCGCGCTCGCGCGCCGAGGTCCACGGCCCGGCCGCGGCGACCCAGGCTGAGTCAGGCGCGGGCACGTCGCCGGTCACCGCCGAGAGCAGGGCCCGGTGGCAGATGAGATCCGGGTAGCGGCGGATCGGGGAGGTGAAATGGCAATAGCGCGGCGACTGCAGACCAGCGTGTCCGAGGTTGCGGTGGTCGTAGTACGCCTGCTTCAGCGTGCGCAGCACGAGGCTCGTGAGCGCCTGTCCCCCGCGCCCGGCACGCGTCGTCACCCAGTCCGCAACGGCCTGCGAGATCTCCCCGACGACGTCGGCCGCCTCCTGGGGCGTCATCGGTCCCCGCGGGACTGGCGGCGTCGGCACGTCAAGCGACGCGAGCTGCTCCACCAGCCGCTCAACGGCAGATGCCTCAGGCCGTTCGTGGACCCGATACAGCGTCGGCACGTGCCGCTCCTCGAGCAGGCCGGCGACCTGCTCGTTGGCGGCGATCATCAGGTGCTCGATCAGACGGTGCGACTCGGTCTGGTGCACCGGCTCGGCGGCGAGGATGTTGCCCTCTCGGTCGAAGCGAAACTCGGGCTCCGGGGACTCGAGCACGATCGCCGCGCGCTCTGCCCGGCGCGCCCCCAACGCGGCGGAGGCGGCCCGGGCGGCAGCGAGGGGATCGGCCCATGGCTCCTCGGCCCGTTCCTCGCCGGCGAAGATGCGGTCAACCTGCCCGTACTCGAGCCGGGCATCGGACCGGATCAGCGACCGGTAGAACGACGCGCGCTCAACCGCGCGGCCCCGCACCGTCAACTCGACGGTGACGGCAAGCCGATCCTGGGCGGGCACGAGCGAGCAGACGTCGTTCGACAGCTCCCTCGGCAGCATCGGCTCGACCGCCCCGGGCACGTACACGCTCGTGCCGCGCCGGTATGCCTCACCGTCGACGAGCGAACGCGGGGAGACAAAGAAGGACACATCGGCGATATGGACCCAGACCCGCCACGCGTCGTCGCTCCCGCCGATTCGCTCGGCGGAGATCGCGTCGTCGAAATCCCGTGCACTCGCCGGATCGATTGTGAACGTCGGCAGCGCCCGGAGGTCACGCCGGCCGTCAGCCAAATCGCCGCCGCTCGCGGCCGCCTCGCGTGCCTCATGCTCCACCGCTGGGTCAAATCCGCGGCGCAGGCCGCGATCGATCATGAACGCCTCGATCACGTCGCGGGCGACATCGGGACGGCCGAGTCGGCGGGCGATGACCGCACGGCCTCCGCCGCGCCCGCCGCGCCGGCCGCCGCCCGCCGGAGGACGGACGACCACGAGATCTCCAAGGTTGAAGCGCTTGTCCCGCGTGACGGCCATCCGCGGCCCCGGAGCGAAGAACGGTTCCGCGACGAGGAACTTGCCACGCCGCTCAATGACGGCGACGCGGGCCGCTGCGGGCTCTCCCGGCCGTCGGGTGTTCACCGGACTTCGGCCGCGACCGTCTGCTCGGCAACCGTCTGGGCCGAGTCATGCGTCCCGTGGGGTGTCCCCGCGGCGTAGACGTCGGGCGGGATCCCGACGCCTTCACGGACGCCGCCGCCACCGAGGTTGCGGCCGCTGGGGGTGAAGTACTCGCCGACGGTGATGTCGAGCGCACCGCCGTTCGGCAGCGTTTCGATCTCCTGAAAGACGCCCTTGCCGTACGTGTGCGTCCCGACGACCTTGGCCCGCCCGCGATCCTTGAGCGCGCCGGTCACGATTTCCGATGCGGACGCCGTTCCGCGGTCGACGAGCACGACCATCGGGATCCGCGGCGCGATCGCGTTCCCCTTGGCGACGTACACCTGTCGCGGCTGGCTGCGACCGTCGGTCGAGACAATCGTCCCGTCCGGGATGAAGATGCTCGCCACCTTGACCGCCTCGTCGAGCAACCCGCCGCCGTTGCCCCGGAGGTCGAGGATCAATGCCTGCGCGCCGGCCTGGAGCACCCGCTGCACCTGCAGGCGCAGCTCTCCGCTTGACCCGTCGGTGAAGCTCGTGAGCCGCACGATTCCGATCTTGATGCCGTGGTAGGTGACCAGATCGCTGCTCGCGACGGGCACCACGAGGTTCGCGCGCGTGATCTCGACGTCCCGCGTGTGTGGGCCCGATTTGATCGTCAGCTTCACCTTCGTCCCGGCACGCCCCTTGATCAGGCGGGAGCCGAAGTTGTTCGAGCGATTCGCGAGCGAGACGCCGCCGACGCTCACGATCACATCGCCTCGCTGCAGCCCGGCCTTCGCGGCCGGGGAATTGGGGAAGACCTCGGTCACGCGCAGGCCCTGCTTCTCGGGCAGGACCTCGATTCCGATGCCGCTGAGGTGAGGGTCGGACTGGTTGAGGAACGCGTGGTAGTCGCTCGGGTCGAAATAGTGCGAGTACGGGTCGTTCAGGCTCGCGACCGCCCCGGCCAGCCCCTTGTCGACGAGTTCCGAGCGGTTGATCGGCCGGTAGTAGTCACGGCTGAGGATGTCCAGTGCCTGGTTGACGAGCTGCCCGTTCCCCTGATCGACGAAGGCGTTGCGCAGCGGTGACGGCAGCCAGCTTGGATGCCCACCGAACCAGACGCCCACGAGCAACAGGAGGATCGCGGCCGTCACGTACGTGACGACTCGCGGAGCGTGGAAGGGGCGCGAACGCATGTGCGGAGGGTAGCCGGGCCGCGTAAGCGACCCGGCCATCCCTCGCTACCGGCCCGCGGTCAGCGGGTCCGGCGCTGGTGCGACTTGCTAGCGCCGGGCGACCGTGAACTTGTAGGTCGTCGCCGACGTGAACGTCGCGCCCGGACCGAGCACGACGGACGGCCATGCCGGGTCGCCCTGATGATGCGGCGAATCGGGGAAATGCTGCGTCTCGAGCGTGAACCCATCGGACTGGCGGTAGGTATGACCGCCCGTCCCGACGAGGTCGCCGACCAAGAAGTTCCCGGTGTACATCTGTACGCCAGGCTCGGTCGTGAACGTCGACAGCGTGATGCCGCTCTTCGGATCCCTGGCGATGGCCGCGAGCTTCTGGCCCGCCGTCACCCCACCGTTGAGGACCCAGTTGTGGTCGTAGCCATGCGCGGTCACCAGCTGATCGCCCTGCGGCGCCGAGGCATTGCGGATGTCACGCCCGATCGGCTTCATCCGGCGGAAGTCGAACGGCGTGCCGGCCACGTTGGCGAAGCCCGTTGGAATCAGGTTCGCGTCAGTCGGCTGGAACTTGCTCGCGTTGATCTGCAGGAGCTGGTTGAAGACGTCACCGGAAGCCTCGCCGGCCAGGTTGAAATACGTGTGGTTGGTGAGGTTGATGACCGTCTTCAGGGTGTTGTCGTTGTTCTTTGAGCTGTAGTTGATCACCAGCGCGTTCTGGTTGGTGAGCGTGTACGTCACGGTGTTCGCGACCTCAGCCGGGAATCCGTTCTTGTTCGCCGGATCGGTGTACGTGAGCTGCAGCGACACCCTGCCGCACGGGGTCTTCGGGACGCTCGCGGCCCACAGCTGCGCGTTGTAGGCATCCGGTCCGCCGTGGAGCGTGTTCGGCCCGTTGTTGGCGGGCAGATGGTACGTCGTGCCATTCAGGTCGAACATCGCGTTCGCGATCCGGTTCGCGTAGCGCCCGATGATCGCGCCGAAGTACGTGTTCCCCGAGCCGCCCGACGGCGGATTGAAGAACATCGTCTCGTACTGCGTCAGACCCTTCTGGTTGGCCGGGAACCCCAGCGCAACGTTCCTCGTACCGCCAGCGCGGTCACGCACCCAGATCGACTGGACGAGGCCGCCGAACGTGCCGATCTTGACCCGCATCCCGCGCCCGCTGGTGAGGGTGTAGATGGCGACGCTCTTGCCCTTGTTGGGGTCCTGAGACAGGGTCAGGCTCCCCCAATTGGTCTTGCCGATCGTCGCGCACCCAGCACTCGCGTGCGCGCTGGCCTGCTGACTGGAATGGGAGCTGCGAGCAGATGCTCCCACCGCTGCAATCCCTACGAGACCCGCGGCTAATGCGCAGGTCGACGCGGCGATCACGAGCCTCTTGGTGAGACGTGAGGCGTGATGCATGGACCTCTCCTTTGGTTCGCCTGCGCCCGGCCGGTCGAGCAGGCGATGTTGGACGGAAGGCCTAGGGGGTACCCACCTTCGACCGGTTGTGAACGCTCACACGTCCGTTGACCCATCCAGAGGGCCAAAGGTGGGCGACGTCGTCCGCACGACGCCCCGTCACGACAAGCTGAAGGGGCCCGCGGCGAGTGCGGCAGGCCCCTTCAGAGCTGGAATCCGGTGCGACGAGACACGCGTAGGCGAACGCGCCGCCTCGTGGAGCACCCGTCTACACGCGGAGGAAACGCCGCAAGGAGAGCCCCGAGCCGAGCGCCGAGACAAGCACGCCCGCGCCGAGGAGCACTGCCATGAGCCCGGTGAACGCGATCGTCTGCGGAGCGGCGATCAGGGTCCAGTTGTTCGCCAGCGGATCGAGCAGCGCAACCTTGGTGACACCGAGCACGCCGATCGCCAGGAGCGCGCCGATGGCGCCGACGATGATCCCTTCGATTACGAACGGCCAGCGGATGAACCAGTCGGTCGCGCCGACGAGCTTCATCACCTCGACCTCGCGCCGCCGCGCATACAGCGACAGGCGAATTGTGTTCGCGATCAGCAGGATCGACGCGATGGTCAGCAGCACGGTGAGCACCGCCGCCGTGATCGTCACCAGGTTCGTGACCTGGAGGATCTTCTTCGTGTCGTTCTTCTTGTTCGACACGCTCTGAATTGCCGCGTCGATCGTCCCGGCGCCTCCGCCGGCCGTCGGCGGCGTCAGCGCGTTACGTACCGAGAGGACGTTCGCCGGATTGTCCGGGATGACGTGGAACGTGTCCGGCAGCGGGTTGGACGCGAGCAGCGCGTACGCCTGCGGATCGCGCTTGGACTCGACCGCGTAGGCCTGCTTCTTGGATACGAACTGCACCGAGCGGACGTGCGGGATCGCGAGGATCTCCTTGCGCACCCGCGCGTCGTCGCTCGCGGTCGACCGGCCCTTCATGTACACGTCGACCAGCACCCGGCTGCGGACGCTGTTGGCGGCCCCGTTCGTCGCCTGGACGATCGGGATGAAGACACCGAGCATGAGCATCGTCACGAGCACGGTGGCGAGCGCGGCGAACGACGGCGCGGCGTTGCGGCGCACGGCGCGGAGCGACTCGCGCAGGAAGAACCCGATTCGCATCTCGATTCCCCTCAGAGGCCGGGCGGCCGGGTCGGGGGCTGACGCAACCGCTGCGCGAACTCGCGCGTTGACTCATCCCGCGCGTAGAGACCAGCAGCCTCGTCACGGACGATCCGGCCACGGGACAGCTCGAGCACGCGGCGGCGCATCTTGTCGACCATCGACGCGTCGTGCGTCGCGACGAGCACGGTCGTGCCGGTCCGGTTGATCCGGTAGAGCAGCCGCATGATGTCGATGCTCGTCTCCGGATCAAGGTTTCCGGTCGGCTCGTCGGCCAGCAGCAGCGGCGGGTGGTTGACGAATGCCCGCGCGATCGATACGCGCTGCTGCTCGCCGCCGGACAGCTGGTCGGGGTAGTTGTGGAGCTTCGTCGAGAGGCCGGTGAGCCGGAGGATGTCCGGCACCTTGGCCCGGATCTCGCGCCGGGAGCCACCGGTGACCTGGAGCGCGTAGGCGACGTTGTCGTGCACGGTGCGGTTCGGGAGCAGTTTGAAGTCCTGGAAGACGACTCCGATGTTGCGCCGGTAGTACGGAACGCGCTTGCGCGTGATCTCTGAGAGGTCGCGGCCGGCGACGGTGATCCGGCCCTCGGTCGGTTCGAGTTCCTTGATCAGCAGCCGCATCACGGTCGACTTGCCTGAGCCCGTGCTGCCGACGAGGAACACGAAGTCCTCACGGTCGATCGAGAACGTGGCCTGGTCAAGCCCGATGTCGCCGGCGCCGTAGTGCTTGGACACACCGCGGAACTCGATGATGGACGGTCCGCCACCGCGGGGTGCGGCCTTCTGTGGACGTGCGACCGGCGCTGGAGCGCGACGTCGCTGGGTGCGTTGCTGTGCGGTTTGGTCTCTAGCCATAGGGTGCGCCGCAGCCTAGCGACGCCCCTCCGCAGAGGACCAGCACAGGAACCCCTTGCAACGAGATTTGCAGGATCTTTGCCGACCCGTGGATCGGCCCGGGCCCCGGAAACGCTGATGTTCTGGGGCTTTCGGAGGTTCCGATCGCTACCGTTCTTCACATGCCGACAATCTCCTCCCAAACGCTGGTCAACGGGATGCCGCTGTACCGCATCGAGGTCGAGGGAACCCGGGCGCTGACCCTGCTCGTCGCCTTCGACGCCGGCGCGCGGACCGAGCGACCCGAGGAGAACGGGATGGCCCATTTCCTCGAGCACCTCGTGTTCAAGGGCGGCGAGAAATACCCGACCTATCGTGACGTCAACGAGGCCGCCGAGAGCATCGGCGCCGTGCTCAACGCGTACACGAGCCACGACCTCGTCGCGTTCCACATCACCGTCCGCGCGGGGCGCGCGCTCGAGGCGGCCGACCTCCTGACCGACTTCGTCGGTCGCCCCCGGATCGACGCCGACGAGCTCGAGCGCGAGCGCGGCGTCGTCGTCCAGGAGATCGCCCGCTCCAACGATCAGCCGGCGACGGTTGCCGAGCACCTGATCGACGAGGCGGTGTTCGGCGAACATCCCCTCGGACGGCCGGTGCTCGGGCCCGCCGAGCACATTCGGGACACGTTCACGAGGGAGGGCATCGTCGCGTTTCGCTCCCGCCGCTGGTCCCCGGCCCGGGGCGCGGCGTTCGCGGTGGGCAACCTTGACGCCCTCCCCGACGGCGGCGCCCTCGACGAGCTGTTCTCACGGTTTGTCTCCCAGCCCGACCCCGACCCCTATGACTCCGCGCCGGCCTTCTCGCCGCGCGTGCTGGTGCGCGAGCGGGACTCCAACCAGTCGCATCTCCGGATGTCGTACCGGCCCGCGATCGACGTTGCCGACCCGTCACAGCGCGCCGCCCTCGTCATCTACTCGACGCTCCTCGGCGGTTCGATGGGCTCCCGCCTGTTCGACGAGATCCGCGAGCAGCGCGGTCTCGCGTATTCCGTCCACTCGTTCCCGCATGCTTATGCGGACGTCCCGGTGCTTCAGCTGTCGGCAGGACTTGACTCGAGCAAGACCATCGAGGCGTACCAGCGCATGCGAGAGATCGTGACCGAATTGCGAGAGCAGGGCCCGAGGGATGCCGAGGTCGAGCGGGCGCGTGCCTACGCCGCCGGCGCCCGGGCGATCGCGTTCGAGAACACCGGCGCGGTCGCTCGTCATGCCGCTCAGCAGACGATCGTCTACCGAGAGCCGGTCGATCCGGACCGAACGATCGAGCTGCTCGACGCCGTGAGCGTGAACGACGTCAGGGACGTGGCCGCACGTGTCTCGGACGAGTTGTCGGTCGCGGTTGTCGGACCGCACACCACGGAGGAGCTGGAGGCGGCATAACACGCCGAATCGTCGGCTGGGGGCTCATCGGGCTGTGTCTGGCGCTGAGCGGGTGCGGCGGCGGTCAGAGCCGCCATGCCCAGGGTCACGGGGTCGATAACCCCGTCGTCGTCTCGGTCCATCACCGCACGCATCGCCGTCGCATCACGCCCCAGATGCGCCGCCTCCGCACGGACCTCACGGCGGCGTTGAAGAAGGCCGGACCGAACACGGGCGCCGCGGTGTACGACCTCACGGCTCATCAGGAGCTGTTCACGCTGCGGCCGAACTCGGTCCGCGCTCCCGCGTCGGTCGAGAAGCTGTACACGACGGTCGCACTGCTGCGCAAGTTCCCGGCGACCTTCCGGCTCCATACGACGGTCCTCGGCGCCGGACATCTCGACCACAGCGGGATCTGGCACGGCGACCTGTATCTCCGCGGCGCAGGCGATCCGACATTCGGCGACGGCGGCTTCAACCACGTCTATGAGCTCGGCTATGGACCGACGACCGCGCAGCTCACCGCCCAGATCGCCGACAAGGGGATCCGTCGCGTGACCGGCCACGTGATCGCCGACGAATCGCTGTTTGACGTGCACCGCGGCGGGATGCTCACCGACCTGGCGCCGGACGTCCCCGATTTCGGCGGCCAGATGAGCGCGCTCGTCTACGACCACGGCTCGACGGACGGCAAGGTGTCACCCGCCCTGTTCGCGGCCAAGCAATTCGCGGCGACGCTGCGCGCCGGGCACATCGCGGCCACGGCGGCCCCGTACACGGCCCGCGCGCCGCGCCATGCCCGCAAGCTCGCGTCGGCGCGCTCCCCCTCGCTGCGGACGCTCATCGATCTCATGAACTTCCACTCCGACGACCTGTTCGCCGAGCTGTTGACCAAACAGCTCGGAGCCCGTTTTGGTCACAGCGGCAGCATCGCGTCCGGCGCCGCCGTGATCAGCCATCAGATCGCGCACCTCGGCATCCATCCCGGGATCATCGACGGGTCCGGGCTGTCTCGGGACAATCGCTCCTCGCCGGCGCAGGTGCTCGTGCTCCTTCGCAAGGTGTGGCGCACGCCGATCGGTCATGTCCTGCTGCCGTCGCTCCCGGTCGTCGGGGTCAACGGTACGGCCCGGCGCATCGGAACGGGCACCCCGGCGCAGGGAAACTGCATCGGGAAGACCGGAACGCTGGACTACGTCACGAACCTTGCCGGCTATTGCCACGTGCACGGCGGGCACATGCTCGCGTTCGTGCTGTTCATCGACGGTCCCACGAACGAGGCGGCGATCGTCATGCTCGGCCCGATGGTCGCTGCGATCGCTCGCTACTGAAGCCTGAGAACAATTTGCGCTCGACGGACGCGGTCCGCGACAATCGCGGAGTGGAGGACGAAGGCATGCCGCTCGTCAACCGGCACGAGTTGCAGAGCTATCTGAATCGGATCTCGGACCGCTGGCCGATCGACGAGGCCTGGCTCGGCGGTGCGCGCGTCGACGACGAGCGCGGCGCTCCACCGCAACGCGAGCGTGGCGCCGAGTACGTCGTCGTGCTCGTGTCTGCTGCCTACGACGGCATCCCATGGCTCGAGCGGGTGTACCAGGCCGGCTCCCTGTGGGATGCCCTCGAGATGGGCGCCCACGCCGACGTCCACTGCTACACGCCGCCCGAGTTCGAGCGCAAACGGACGACCATGCCGACGGTGCGGCGTGTCGTCGAGAGCGGGCTCAACCTGATGGCGCCTGTGGGATGAGGCGGGCCGTCGTCGGCATCCGGGATGGGACGCTCCCCGGAACGTTCTTGCATCGAAGAAGGCGGTAGCGGGGCGGCCGGCGGGGGCAGCCCGTTGCCGCGCGCCCGTCAAACCGCCTGGGGCCGCGTCCGCAATAACGTTCGACAGCACGGGCCGTTGTCGCCGCTATCGAACGATATTGCTGCAAAACGACCATAACGGTCGACGGCGCCGGGAATCGCCATCGCCATCGAACGCTATTGCTGTCGACGGACCAGCCGAGCTGCCCCGCGCCGGCGCACACGACCGATCCCCCACCCTCAAAGCCGCTGTTCGTCACGTCCCGGGCAAAACGCCCCGGACAGCCAACGACGCGCCGGCGCCTACCCGATCGCCACCATCCGCTCGATCGGCACCCGCGCCCGTTCGGCGATCTCGCCCGGCACCTTCACCTCATACACATCGTCACGCAGGGCGTCGCGGAGCTTCGGCAGCGTGATCATCTTCATGAAGCGGCAGTGGGCGGCCTCGTTGGCGGCGATGAACTCGACGTCCGGCGCGGCTTGGCGGAGCGGGTACAGCATGCCTGTCTCCGTCGCGACGATCGCGGCTCCATGCTGATGCGCGCGCGCGTAGTCGAGCATCCCGCCGGTCGAGAGCATGTGGACGCCCTCGGATTCGACGTCGCCGGCCGCGACGTACTCCATGACGCTCGTCGAGCAGCCGCATTCGGGGTGGATGAGGAACTCGGCACCCGGGTGCGCGGCGCGGACGGCGCTGATGTCATCCGGCTTGATCCCGGCGTGGACGTGGCACTCCCCGTCCCATACGTGCATCGCGCGCCCGATCGTCTTCTCGACGTACGCGCCGAGGAACATGTCGGGCCCGAACAGGATCTCGGTGTCGGCACCGTGCTCGCGCAGGATGTGCTGGACGACGGCCACGGCGTTCGACGACGTGCAGCAGTAGTCCGTCTCGGCCTTGACCTCGGCCGACGTGTTCACGTACATGACGACGATCGCACCGGGATGCTTCGCCTTCCAGTCGCGGAGCTGGCCGGCCGTGATCGAGTCGGCGAGCGAGCAACCGGCATCGAGGTCGGGGATCAACACGCGCTTCTCGGGGCTCAGGACCGAGGCCGTCTCGGCCATGAAATGAACGCCGCAGAACACGATCAGCTCGGAATCGGCGGCCGCGGCCTGCCGTGAGAGACCGAGCGAATCGCCGACGAAATCGGCAACGTCCTGGATCTCAGGCAGCTGATAGTTGTGGGCCAGGATCACGGCGTCGCGCTCGGCGGCGAGATCGCGCACCTCGTCCTGAAGGGCGGGAATGTTCTCAAGGAGGAGCGGTGCGTCGGTCGCACCGAGCATCGGGAGGTTCATGGCAGTGGGTGAAGGATGAGGGAGAGGTCGAGTGCCGGCGCACTGTGGGTCAGGGCGCCGACTGAGATGAATTGTAGGCCGGTGTCTGCGACATCCCGGAGTGTCTCGAGCGTCAGCCCACCGCTTGCCTCGAGCTCGGCGCGGCCGGCGACATGCTCCACTGCGCGGCGCAACTCATCGACGGTCATGTTGTCAAGCAGGATCCGGGGCGCGCCCGCCGCGAGCGCCTCGTCGACCTCGGCGAGATCGCGGCATTCCACCTCCAGGAGCAGGTCCGGCGCGGCCGCGCGTGCGGCCCGGACCGCCGCGCCGACGCCGCCCGCCAGCGCGGCGTGGTTCTCCTTGATGAGGATCGCGTCGTAGAGGCCGGCTCGGTGGTTCGTGCCCCCGCCGGCGGCGACCGCGGCCTTTTCCAGCCCCCGGAGGCCCGGCGTCGTCTTGCGCGTGTCGAGGATCCGGACGCCGGTGCCCTCGACGGCACGCACACACCGTGCCGTCAGCGTCGCGACCCCAGAGAGGCGCTGCAGGAAGTTCAGAGCCGTCCGCTCGCCGGTGAGGATCGCCCGGGCCGAACCCCGCACCCGCATCACCTCGCCGCGCTCGCGCCACTCGCCCTCGGCACAGAGGCGTTCGGTCTCGAGCGTCGGATCGAGCTCGTGGAAGGTCGCCGACGCGACGGCGAGCCCAAACACGACACCCGGCGCCTTCTGCGTGATCACCGCCTCGGCGCGCGCCGTCTCGGGCACGGTGGCCAAAGTGGTCACATCCCCGTCTCCCACGTCCTCGGCAAGCGCACCGCGCACAATCTCAGGGACCGTCTTCGACATGCCGGGCGAGGATAGCCCGGAGACGGCCACGGCACGGTTTGCTACCGTCCAGCGACTCGCCCGCGGGGAAGGGCGAACGGGGGCTTCAGGGGCCAGAGACGCATCAGCCGCGGGGAACAACGACGTCCAATGGAGGGCTTGATGCTTTCACGCACAGTGAAGTCGCTGAGCGTGGCCGTGGCAGCACTGTTGACAGTGGCCGCGACCGCCTCGGCAGCGGCGGCACCGCCGCCACCGAAGTCGACGAACGGGAACCCGGTTCAGCTCGTTACCAGCGGCATTCCCACGCCGACGGCGTTCGCGTTCGGTGCGGGCACGATGTTCGTCGCCGACGGCGGCAACAGCGAGGGGAACGGGCCGCCGAACGGCGGCGTCTGGGCGGTCAAGAACGGGACGCCGACGAAGCTTCCGGGACCCGTGTTCTCCGGCGGCGTCACCTGGCACAACGGCACGCTGTACGTCAGCGGCGGCACGCTCACCGCGAGCGGCCCCAAGTGGCAGCTGCTCGCCTGGAGCGGCTGGAACGGGACGAAATTCACGAAGCAGCGAGTTGTGTGGAACGCCCCGAAGAAGCTCGACGGCCTCAACGGGATTGCGTTCGGTCCGGACGGCCGGCTCTACGTCGGTGTCGACGTCGGCCTCACGGGCGGTAACGACCACGGCCCGGCGAAGACGCCGTACGTGTACGACATCCTCTCGGTCAAGCCGAACGGCACGAACCTGCGGATCTTCGCCACCGGCATCCGTCAGCCGTGGCAGTTCGCGTTCGCACCGGGCTCAAAGACGCCGTTCGTGTCCGACCTCGGGCAGGACTCCGGCGCCAAGAACCCGCCTGACTTCCTGCTCAAGGTCAAGCAAGGGGACGACTACGGCTTCCCGCACTGCAACTGGACGAAGAAGTCGGCCTGCAAGGGCTTCGCGAAGCCGTTCAAGATGTTCGCCCCGCACACCTCGGTGATGGGACTGGCGATCATCGGCAAGCGGCTCTACATGTCCGAGTTCGACAAGCAGCAGGTTGTCTCGATGCCGCTCTCAGGCGGCGCCGTCAAGCCGCTGCTCACCGGCTTCGTGGCCCCGATCGTTGGCCTCGCCGCCAACGCGGGCTACATCTACGTCGGCGAGCTGACCGGACAGGTGTTCCGGGTCAAGGCATAGGACGCTCGTGGCGGCGTCACCGAGTACGGTGGCGCCGCCGCCTCCTCTCCGTATAGGGTTCGCGTCGCAAGGATTAACCGATCATCCCATCGGGGGGGTTATGAAGTTCAGAACTGGGGTTTGGGCGTCCGGCTGCGTGGCAGCCGCCATCTGTGTGTTTCCAGCCGGCGCCATCGCCCATACCAAGACGGTGTATGCAGGTCCGCCGCCGACCGCGTCGGCGCTCGCCGCCAAGCTCCTCGGCAAGGCGTTTCTCAAGCAGAACAACCCGGACGTCAACGACTTCTTCCGGCATCGAGTGACGATCAACGCGGGTGACACCGTGTCGTTCAACCTCGAGGGCTTTCACACGATTGACCTGCCGGCGTCGGGCCAGGGCGACGTCCCGTTGCTGGTCCCGGGCGCCACGGTCTCCGGAGTCAAGGACGCAGCTGGAAATCCATTCTGGTTCAACGGCAAGGTGCCGAACCTCGGGATCAATCCCAAGTTGTTCGCGCCGAGCACGGTCACGACGTACGACGGCAGTGCGCGCGTCGACAGCGGCTTGCCGCTCGGGCCGCCGGCGCCGTTCAACGTCACGTTCACGAAGCCGGGGACCTACAAGTACTTCTGCGACGTCCATTACGGCATGGTCGGCGTCGTCGTGGTCAAGCCCACGGGTGCGTCCGTGCCGAGCGACGCCCAGGACGCGGCCGCCATCACCACGCAGGTGAAGACCGATCTGCTCGCGGCCAAGAAGCTCGCGAAGACGAAGGTACCGGCGAACCAGATCAGCGTCGGCGTCTCCGGCGCGAACGGCCTCGAGCTGTTCAACATGTATCCGGGCAAGCTCAAGGTCAAGCGCGGAACGGTCGTGAAGTTCTTCATGTCGGCCGATACGCGTGAGGTCCACACGGCAACCTTCGGGCCGAAAAGCGTCCTGAAGAGCCTGCAGGGGGCCTTCTCGTCGCCGAACTTCCCGGCCCAGGGCGTATATCCGAGTGACCCGACCCAGCCGATCCTGCTGTCGCCGCAATCGCACGGTGACGGGTTCGGCAATACGGGTGTGATGGACCGCGACTCCGGCACGCCGCAGGTGCCGGCGTCGGGCAGGATCAAGTTCACGAAACCAGGCACATACAAGTTCGTCTGCCTGATTCACCCGCAGATGCACGGGACGATCATCGTCACGAAGTAGCTGCCTAGACGTCGACCGGGGCCTCGCGTGAACTGCGTGAGGCCCCGATCGACGCGGCGACGACGAGCGAGATCCCGCCGATCGCCCGCGCGTCAAGGCCCTGACCGAGGACGAGGAAGCCGGCCAGCGCCGCGACCGCGGGCTCAAGGCTCATGAACACGGCGAACACACTCGGCCGGATGCGCCGGAGGGCTTCGTTCTCGAACGAGTACGGGATCGCTGAGGACAGCATGCCGACGGCGGCGCCGACGAGCAGCGCGTGCGCGCTCAGAAGCTGTGAGCCGCCGGACGCGATGCCGAACGGCACCGAGGCGACCGCCCCGACGCACATCGCGAGCGCGATCCCGCTGCCCCCTTCGAACGCCCGGCCGACCCGTGAGTTGAGCAGGATGTACGCCCCCCAGAACGCACCGGCGAGCAACGCGAACAGGATCCCGGCGGTGCTCAGATGATGGGTACTTCCGCGCGTGAGCGCGAGGATCCCGGCGACTGCGAGCAGGACCCACAGGAAGTCGAGGCGACGCCGCGAACCGATCACGGCCACCGTGAGCGGTCCAATGAACTCGATGGTGACCGCGATCCCAAGCGGGATCCGGTCCAGCGCGGCATAGAACGACAGGTTCATCCCGGCGAGCACCACGCCGAGCGTGACGGCAACCGCAAGTTCGCGTGGGCTGCGCCCGGCGACGCGGGGTCGCCATAGGGCCACCAGGACGATCGCCGCCGAGACCAGGCGCAGCATCCCGACGCCGCTCGATCCCACCTCGTCGAACAACTTGGCGGCAATCGCCGACCCAAACTGCACCGAGCAGATCGCGACGCCGACGAGCGCGAACCCGGGCGCGCGCGTAAGTGGACCCCCGGAGCGGGGCCGGCTACCCGTCGCGGTCAATCAGGACCCGCATCGTCGCGAACGTCGGATCGGCGGCGCCGTGGAGTCGAGCCCCGGCGGCGGTCAGTTCGCGCAGATAGGTGATCACCTCAGTCGTCACGCGTTCGCCGGGGAGCAGCGCCGGCACGCCGGGTGGGTAGCCGGCGATCGACTCGCAGGAGATCCGGCCGACGGCGTCCTCGACGGGCACTGCCTCCCCCCGTCCGAGGAAGGCATCGCGCGGGGCGACCGCGGTCTCGTGCTCAAACGCACCGGCACCCCGCGCGATCGCGGGAGTCTCCCCCGGCCGCGCGATCCGCTTGACCGTCTCGGCGAAATCGTGCGCCAGCCGCTCGAGCGGCTCCACCGGCTGCGCGATCCCGAGGACGAGTACGAGCGTGGCGTGCGTCGCCAGCTCGACGTAGATGTCGTAGGAGGCCCGCAGCGCGCTCGCCACGTCGTAGCCGCTGCACCCGGTGCCGCGAACGTCGATCACGAGCCGCAATGGATCCCAGCCGGCGATCCCGGGTCGACCGACGAACGACTCGTCGACGACCGCGCAGCCGGGCACTGACGCGATCGCCGCGCGCGCCGTCGCGGCGGCATCGATCGTCCGCTCGAGCAACGCCTCGCCGTGAACCGCGAGCTGGCGTCGCGCCGCGTCGAGCGACGCCATGAGCAGCGCACTCGGGCTCGTGGAGCGTACGAGCCGAACCGCTCGGGAGATGGCGTCGATGTCGATCCGCTCGCCGTCCCGGACGAGCAGCATCGCGGACTGCGTCAGGCTGCCGACGATCTTGTGCGTGGAGGCGATCATCGCGTCGGCACCGAGTCTCAGCGGGGTTTCGGGCAGCGATGGGTGAAAGCCGAAATGCGCGCCCCAGGCGTTGTCGACGACGAGCGCGGCTCCCGCCGCGTGGGCGACGTCGGCGCACGCCGCGACGTCCGCGGCCATGCCGTAATACGTCGGCGAGACGATGAACGCGGCGCCCGCGTCCGGAGTGCGCGCGAGGACCCGCTCGAGCCCCTCCGGCGTCACGCCGTGCGCCATCCCGAGCTCGGTGTCGTACGCCGGGGCCACGAAGTTCGCACGGCCGCCGCTGAGGATGAGGCCGTCGACAAGGCTCGCGTGCGAGTTGCGCTGGAGCACGACCTGCGCTCCTTCCGGCGCGAGGGCCAGGCACAGCGCATGATTGCCCTGGCTCGCCCCGTTGGTCAAGAACCACGTGCGGGACGCGCCGTACGCGTCGGCGGCGAGTTGCTCGGCGCGCTCGTACGGCGTCGGGGACGGCCCGACATCGATCCCCTCAATGTCCTGGGGCACATCGAGTTCGAGTGCGCGGTCTCCCAGTGCGCTGCGCAATCCCGGATCGGCCCCGGCGCCGCCCTTGTGCCCGGGCACGTGGAAGCGCGTCGAGCCACGGAAGCCGTAGGCGGTGACCGCGTCGAGATATGGAGCGGTCGGCTGCGCCGGCGCGCGGCGCGTGCTCACCGGGCGGCCTTCAGCAGGTATGCCCGGATGAAGCCGTCCAGATCCCCGTCGAGCACCCGGGACGTGTCGCCGACCTCGAAATCCGTCCGGTGATCCTTGACCATCGAGTACGGGTGCAACACGTAGGAGCGGATCTGGGAGCCGAAGTTGACGTCCTGTGCCTCCCCCTTCTCCCGCGCGATCTCCTCGCGGCGCTTGCGCTCCTCGAGCTCGAGCAGCCGTGAACGGAGCATCGTCATCGCCTCGGCCTTATTCGAGGATTGCGAGCGCTCGTTCTGGCACTGCACGACGATGCCCGTCGGCTTGTGCGTGATCCGCACCGCCGAATCGGTCTTGTTGACGTGCTGACCACCCGCTCCGCTCGCGCGATAGGTGTCGATCTGCAGGTCGTCGTCGTCGATCGCGATGTCATCGATGGCGTCAACGACCGGCGAAACCTCGACCCCGGCAAAGCTCGTCTGCCGTCGATGCGCGGCGTCGAACGGCGACAGCCGGACCAGCCGGTGCACCCCCTTCTCGCTGCCATAGAGCCCGTAGGCATTCTCGCCCTTGGCCATGAAGGTGGCCGATTTGATGCCGGCCTCCTCCCCCGGTGAGGCCTCGAGCAGTTCCACCTCGAAGCCCCGCTTCTCGGCCCACCGCATCTCCATCCGCAGCACCATCTCGGCCCAATCCTGCGCGTCGGTGCCACCGGCGCCGGCATTGATCGTGACGAGCGCGTTGCCGCTGTCGTAGCGGCCGGAGAACAACCGCTCCTCCTCGAGCGCGTCCAGCCGGTCCTGCACGGCGCGCACCTGTTCCTCGAACTCGGTCCCCAGGTCCGGGTCCTCCTCGGCGAGCTCGGCGAGCGGTCCCAGGTCTTCGACGTCCTGCGCCAAGCCGCGGTACGTCGCGAGCTTGCGTGACGCGCGCGCGTGCTCGGCGGTCGTCTTCGCCGCACGCTCCTGGTCGTCCCAGAAGCCGGCGGCTCCCATCTCCCCCTCGAGCGCAGCCGCGCGCTTGCTCAGCGCATCCGGGTCAAAGATAGTCCGCCAGCAGCTTGAGCTGCTCGCGGATTGCAGCGAGTCGCTGGGAGAGCGGCTCTGAGGGGGCGGTGGCCATGCAGCGCTACCGTAGCAGCAACCCGGTCAGCGCCGCCCGCGCCGGTCCGCTCGATCCAGGCGGCGCTGATCTCGCTGCTCACCGCGGTCGACGCGACGCTGGTCCCGTCGCTCGCCGCGCCCGCTGCGCTGGTCGAGGCGCTGCTCAACGGCGTCGAGATCCGGCGCTGGGCCGTACAGGTCCCAGCCGCTCTTCAGCAGCCCGATGACCGCGATCAGCGCGATCCATATCGGCCAGAACTGGCCGCTCGCCCCGGTGGCGATCCAGATCCCCGTACAGACGGCGAACGCGATCACGCTCCCGCCGGTCTGCTGGATGAGACGTCGCTGGAGATGAGAGCGCCGCTGCACGAGCGCCGCCCGCTCCTGCCGCGCCCGGACCTCGGGGAGCACCGGGAGATCGGCGAGCAAGCGCTGGAGCTCGGGGGTCGTCTGGGCGGCGTAGGCGGCCTGGACGCGCTGGTCCAGCTCATCGTCGTTGAGGCGTCCAGCGGCGTAGTGGTCGCGGATCTGCTCGGCGGCCTGCTCGCGGTCCTGATCTGACGCGCGCTCGTCCATCGCCGAGAAATCTAGCGTCACCATGAAGGGATCGGCGCGGGCGTGCATGCATGCGCGGGCAGAGGTCAGCCGTCGATGGGGCTAAGTGGGGCTATAGCCCCACTGAGTCCCGTCGGTGCGGCCCTCAGGCGCCGTGGCACTTCTTGTACTTCTTGCCCGAGCCGCACCAGCACGGGTCGTTGCGGCCGATCTGCTCGGACTCATCGACTCGGCGCTGCTCGACCGGCGGGGGCAGCATGCCGCCGCCGTCGTCGTCGTTCTCGGCGTATCCGGCGGCCTCAGGGCCCCCGGCACCCGCTGCCGCGGCGGCCATCGCCAGAGCGCTCGGCTGCGACATCCCGCCGCCGCTGTAGCTCACGCGGCCACCGCCGGTGGCCGAGCTCGAGCGCGCGCTCGGTCGCGTCGGCGGCGCCGGCGGCTGCGCGCCCTCCTCGCCCTCGATGGTCACCTCGACGTGGAAGATCATCCGGGCGAAGTCGCCCCAGATGCTGTTCATCAGATCACGGAACAGCTCGAACGCCTCGTTCTTGTAGGCGACGAGCGGCTCGATCTGAGCGAACCCACGGAGGTGGATGCCCTCACGCAGATAGTCCATGTCGTACAGGTGCTCGCGCCAGCGCTGATCGATGATCTGCAGCAACAGGAACCGTTCGAGCGCTCGCATCAGCTCCTCGCCGAGCTCCTGCTCGCGACGCTCGTACTGCGTGAGCGCCTCCGTCTGGAGCTGCGTCGTCAGTTCCTCGCGGTCGACACGATCCGGGTCGACGCCCATGATCTCGGCGCTCGGATTGAAGATCTCGGCCATTCGGTTGAGCAGCCCGGACACGTCCCAGTCCTCGACGAACTCGCCCGCCGTGTACTCCTGCACGAGCCGCTCGATCAGGTTCGTCACCTCGGCGCGCGCCGCGTCGCTCATGTCGCGGCCCTCGAGCACCTCGTCGCGATAGCGGTAGATGACTTCGCGCTGTTGGTTGAGCACGTCGTCGTATTCGAGCGTGTGCTTGCGCATCAGGAAGTGCTGCTCCTCGACCTTCTTCTGCGCCTTCTCGATCTGCTTGGAGAGCATCCCGGCCTCGATCGGCTCCTCGTTGCCCTCGTCATCGGTTGTGCCCAGTCGGTCGAGGATCTTGTAGATGCGCTCGCCGGCGAACAGCCGCACGAGGTCGTCCTGCGCGCTGAGGAAGAAGCGTGATTCACCCGGGTCACCCTGGCGACCGGCGCGGCCGCGCAACTGGTTGTCGATCCGCCGCGACTCGTGGCGCTCGGTGCCGAGGATGAACAGGCCGCCGGCGTCGAGCACCTGCTCGCGCAGCCCCTCGATTCGGCGTTCGATCTCAGGCAGGACCCGCTCGTAGTGCTCGTCGTAATCGGGATCGCCCGGCTGGACCCCGAGCTGTTTGTTCACCTCGAGCTGGGTGAGATGCTCGGGGTTGCCACCGAGCTTGATGTCGACCCCCCGGCCGGCCATGTTCGTCGCGATCGTGACTGCCCCCGGCGCCCCGGCCTCGGCGATGATCTCGCCCTCACGTTCCGCGTGCTCCGGCTTGGCGTTCAGGACGTGGTGCCGGATACCGCGCTTCGTCAGGCGGCTCGACAGCAGCTCGGAAACCTCGACCGAGATCGTCCCGACGAGCACCGGCTGACCGTTCAGATGGCGCATCTCGATCTCCCGGGACACCGCGCTCCACTTCCCGTCCTTCGTCTTGTAGACCTGATCGTTCTGGTCCTTGCGGACCATCGGGCGGTTCGTGGGAATCTGGACGACGCCGAGCTCATAGATCTTCATGAACTCGGTTGCCTCCGTGATCGCGGTGCCGGTCATGCCCGCGAGCTTGTCGTACATCCGGAAGTAGTTCTGGAGCGTGATCGTGGCGAGCGTCTGGTTCTCCTCCTGAACCCGTACGCCCTCCTTCGCCTCCACCGCCTGGTGCAGGCCCTCCGACCAGCGCCGGCCCTCGAGGATGCGGCCGGTGAACTCGTCGATGATCTTGACCTCGCCGTCGACCACCGCGTAGTCGACGTCGCGCTTGTAGAGCGATTCGGCCTTCAGCGACTGGATCAGGTGGTTGACGAGATGGCCGTTCTCGGCGCGGTACAGGTGGTCGATGCGCAGGAACCGCTCGGCCTTCGCGACGCCGCGCTCCGTGACCGCGACGGTCTTGTGCTTCTCGTCGAACTCGTAGTCGAAGTCGGCGACGAACTCCTTCTTGGCGCGCGGGTCAAGACCCTCTGGGGTCTTACCGGGCTGCATCTGCGGCGCAAGCCGCGCAAACTTGGCGTAGAAGTCGGCCGCCTGCTCGGGCGCGCCGGAGATGATCAAGGGGGTGCGCGCCTCGTCGATCAGGATGTTGTCGACCTCGTCGACGATGGCGAACGTGTGATACGGCGACTTGCCCTCCTCGGGCTTGGGCCGGCCGCCGTGCTGGACCTTCTCCTCGAGCGAGGTCGCCATGTTGTCGCGCAGGTAGTCGAAGCCGAACTCGGAGTTCGTGCCGTAGGTGACATCGGCGGCATAGGCGGCGCGCTTCTCCTCGTATGGCTGCATGTTCTGCAACACGCCGACGGTGACGCCGAGCGCGTCGTAGATCGGCTTCATCCACAACGCGTCGCGGCGGGCGAGGTAGTCGTTGACGGTGACGACGTGAACGCCGCGCCCGCCGAGGGAGTTGAGGACGACCGCGAGCGTCGCGGTCAGCGTCTTGCCCTCACCGGTGCGCATCTCGGCGATCTGCCCATCGTGGAGGACCATGCCCCCGATCAGCTGGACGTCGAAGTGGCGCATGCCCATCGAGCGCTTGCCCGCCTCGCGGACGAGCGCGAAGCACTCGAACTGCAGGTCCTCGAGCGACTCGCCGTTCCGCGCGCGTTCGCGCAGCTCATCGGCGGCTTCTCTCAGCTCCGCGTCGGTGTAATGCTCGAGCTCGGGCTCGAAGTCACTGATCCGACTGACGCGCTGTTCGTACTGCTTGAACTTCTTCGCCTCGCCCATGCGAAGCGCGCGGTCCAGGAAGGACATGGGGCTAGCGTAGCAGTGGGCCTAAAGGCTTCGGAAGGCGGAAACGCAGCGTTTCATCACGCCCCCGGAGGGACTCCGAGAGCCCGCAGATGGTTCCGAAAACCGAGCCCGAACGGAGTCGGCGTCCCTTGGTAATCGCTGATCAGCGCCGGTTCTCCCGTGCAGCTCGCGACATCCCAGGCCCACCCGACGTAGCTGATCCCGTGGTGGTCGGCCCACGGCATCATCTGATCGATGTAGCCGTGCTGGCAGTCGGTCTCGCCGAGTTCGCCCATGACGACCGGTACGCGCTGGTGGGTCTGCAGAATCGCGGTCTGGCAAGCGCCGTTGCAGGGCCCGAGCGTGCCGTAGTTGTGCTCGGCTGCGACGAGCTGATGCCGGGGATCGTCAGGCTCGTGGGCGAGCCACCCGCTGACATCGCCCGAATAGTCGATTCCGCCGAGCATCAGCGGCTGGCTCGCGCCGGTGGAGCGCACGGCATTGACGAGCTGCTGCATCCCGGCGCTGCGATACGCGGGGAACCCGCCGTCCCTCGGGACCTGGCAGCCGTGGAGCCAGCATGCCCAACCGATCCCGAACGGCTCGTTGAAGAGGTCGAACAGGACCGCGTGGTCGTGCTTGAACGTTGACGCGAGCGACCGCCAGAACGCGGGCGTGTGATCGGCGTCGGCCATGTGCGTTTGGCCGGTCGCCCTGGTGCCGCCGGGGGCAGCCCAGTGCAGATCGAGGATCACGTACAGGCCGGCCCGGTGCAAAGCCGCGACATACCGCTCGACGATCTGGCGATACGGCGTTCCGCCGCGACCCGCCGGTGCGCCCAACCCCAGCCAGCAGTCCTCATTGAGCGGGATGCGCACGACGTTGATGTCCCAGCTCTTCATCGCCCGGATCATTGCCGGGTCGTCGATCTCGTCGGGATGGGGGCTGTCGAAGAAGCCCCATCCCTGGATGCAGGCGTATTCGAGCCCGGAGCGGTTGACGCCGCGTAGCTGCACGACGTGCCCCCGGCCGCGGCCGTCGACGAGGACGTTGCCGCGGACCCGCAGGGCCGCGGAGGCGGCGGGCGCGCCGACGAGGAGAACGACACCGAGAACCAGCGCCGTCCACACGGCGCGCCGCTGCTGCACGCGCCAGACCCTACTGCGCCGCCGTCGAGACGTCCTCGGGAATGACCGTCCCAGTCACCTCGACCTCTTCCGGGTGCTCGGCGGCAGCCGCGCGCGACTCACGGCGCTTGCGGCGTTTGTCACGATGCCGCTTGACCTGCACCGCGAGTTCGTCGGCGCACAGGTTGATCGAACGGACGATGTCCGGCGATGCATCACGCGCGCGGAGCGTCACGCCCTTCAGGTGCAGCGTGGCCTCGGCGATCTGCGAGTCGGCGATCGCCGGGTTGCGCTCCTCGAACACCTCCACCTCGAGCTCAGCCAGTTCGGATACCTGACGCGAGACCTTGCGGAAGCGCTTCTCGACATGCTCCCTCAGATCATCGGAAACGGGCAGGTTGCGGCCCTTGACCTCAATCCGCATCGCCTGACCTCCTTGGTGTCAAGGTGGATATGCGTACGAACTGAGAAGGTTATTCCCGACGGCGCGTTTTGTCGATTGGTACAACCCACGTACGTGACTCCGGATCTTTCCTGGTCGTTCGAACCCGGTGTCCTGCTCGGCGTTCTCGCCCTCGGGCTCGTGTACGCACGGGCGTGGCAGCGCGCCCGGGCGACCGGCGAGCCCCACGCTCCGGGGTACGGTCGCGCCACGCTGTTCGCCCTCGGCCTGCTGATGATCCTGGCCGCGCTCGTCTCGCCGATCGACAGCGCCGGCGAGCAGCTGATGGTGATGCACATGCTCCAGCACATCCTGCTGCTCGACATCGCCCCGATCCTGCTCATCCTCGGCCTCAACAAGGTGCTCCTGCGCCCGGCGACCCGGCGGCTGCACACGATCGAGCGCCGAGCCGGCTTCTTTGCCCACCCGGCGTTCGCCGTGATCGCATACGCCGGGCTGATGTGGCTCTGGCACGTCCCGGCGATGTACGACGCGGCGCTCGGCAATTCCGGCGTCCACGCCCTTGAGCACGTCTGCTTTGCCCTCGTCGGCGGGCTCTATTGGTGGCACCTGCTCTCCCCCATCCGCGGCCGGATGCGACTCGGCGGGATGGGTCCGGTCCTCTACATGGTCTCGACGAAGCTGCTCGTCGGGGTCCTCGGGATCGTGCTCGCGTTCGCGCCGACCGCGCTGTACGCGTTCTACGAGCACCAGCCCCACTACTGGGGCCTGACCGCCGGCGAGGACATGAACATGGCCGGCCTGCTGATGGCGCTCGAGCAGTCGATCGTGATGGGGATCGCGCTCGTCTATCTGTTCGTGCAGATGCTCGGGGAGTCCGACCGCGAGGCGGACCGGCTCGAGCGCTACGAACTCGTGCCGTAGCTGCCAGGCGTTCTTAACGCGACCGGCGCCGCCCCGGGAAGGGGACGGCGCCGGAGCGCAACTGACTTACTACGTACGGCTTCTCAGGCGATCAGCACTTCGCGCTGCCGCTCACCGACTGCTTGAAGCTGTTCGAGCCGTTGGTCGTCGAGTAGAACGTGATCGTCCACGGACGCTTGCCCTTGAGGCAGCCGACCGAGACGGTGTTGTAGACGATCTTGCCCTTGACCTTGGTCTTGAGCTTCGGCCAGGCCAGCGTCTCGTGGATGAGCGAGCCGTAGAAGTTCGGCTGGTTCGCCACGCGGGTCGAGATGTCCGCCGGCAGCGGGATGTTGGTGACCTGGTACTTGCCCTGCTGGCTGACGGTGCCGGGGTACGGCGCGGTCGCGCCGGTCGTCAGGCCGGCGCACTGAAGCGCCGAGTGCGTGGTGAAGAAGAACCACAGCTTGCCCTTGCCCCTGCCGTTGAACACGTCGAGGTCGGGGTTGCACGGCGTGCGGTTGCTCTGCGACAACGTCGGATCGCCGAGCTTCGACTGCACGTGCCCGGTCGCGAACTTCGACAGCGTCGGGCACTGCTTGTCGGACTTGAGCGTCGTGAACTTCGACGCGTCGCACGTCGGGAACTTGCTTCCGTTCGAGACGAGTCCGTAGGTCTTGACCACGATCCGCGTCAGCACGGCGGCGGCCTTTGTCGAATCGTTGTTGGCTGCTGCCAGCGTCTGCGTGAAGCTGATGCCGACTGGCTTCTTGCTCGATCCGACGCCCTTCGAGAACGTCTGGCCGGTGCCGGTGTAGTCGTTGGGACCGCCCGCCGCCGCAAATGCGGCGGTGGCTCCCACCAACATCACCAACGCTGTAACGATCACTGCTTTCCTTCTCACGTGTCTCCTCCTAGTGGGACCCGATTGGTGTTTCTGCGAGCATCGGTTGCCGTGCTCATGGCAGAGGTTTGAGCGTGGGGAACGCCTGATGCTGACCGGTGGTCAGCTCACCGAGCGGAGCTTGCCCCTTGCATGGTGGCCCGCCCGGCTGGGATGTGTAGTAAACGCCTTCAAGGATCTGCCGGATCGTAGTCGTAATCGTCGGCCCGATGGCAGGTTGAGGGTTCCCGGTGCACAGATATGACCCAAAAACAGATAGGCCGCCCAAAAGTTGCGCATATCCGCCCGGCGCCATGTAGGGATTACCCCGATTACTGTTGAGTCTGTGTTGATAACTCGTGAGTGTCTCCGGGTTGACCGGGTTGGCGATGCGCAGGTAGTGCAGGATCTTGGTCTGGGTGATGTTGAGCCCTGATGCCTGGGTGGTGGCCGTGCTGTTCGCGAAGAAGGCGGCGAGCTCCCGCCGGTAGGTGTTGATGTAGTTGAAGATCGGGATGAAGTTCCCCAGGTAGGGCTTCAGCCGGGTCAGCCACGGCACGCTCACGTCAAGGAACTTGATCAACGCGGGCACGCCGGTCTTGGACGCCTGGGTCAGAGGCCCGAGGTTGACGAGCAGGGCTTTCAGCTCCGGGGCGAGGATCACGGTCTGTATCAGCGTCGGACTCAACTGGCGCGCGGCCGGCCGGAGCTCGCTGATGAGGGGATTTGACAGGGTCGCGAACTGGTTGATCCGATCGACGGTCAGCCGAGTGGCCACCGTGAAGTTCGCAAACGCCGGGATCGCCGCTTGCAGCGCCTGGTTACGCGCCGCCGTCGCCGAGAAGACAGCGTTCGAATTGCGGATCAGGCCCTGGAGCTGGGACGGCGACTGAGCGAGTGCGCTGAAGACCTGACCGGTGTCTCGGACCAGTGTGCGCGTCGCCGCGTTGTCGCGGTTGAGGACGTTCAGCACGGCATCGACGTGTGTCGCGAACGGATAGAACTGCGCAATCGCCGAGTTGAAGTCCTGGCCACGGTTGGTGAGCGCCATCCCGCCCTGGATCAGCCACGTCGAGAATGCCTTGCGGGTCTGCGGGTCGAACGTCGAGAGGATCTGGTCAAGCTGGACCGTCGGGGCGATCTGGGTCTGCGGGATCCTGCCGCCGTCGGGCAGCTTGGGACCATTCTGGGAGCCCGGAGAGAGCTCGATGTAGGTCTCACCGAGCAGCGACTTCTGGCGGAGGATCGCGTGGGTGTCGGCGGGCCGGGGCGCGTACTGATGGTCGATCTGGAACACCGCCTTCGTCAGGCCCGTGTGACGATCCAACGACACCCCCACGACTTTGCCGACGCTGACGCCTGAGATCCGGACGTCGGACTCATTGGCGAGCTGAACAGCTTGGCTGAACTCGGCGTTGAGCCGGTAGCCCTCGGGGGCGAACGGGATCGCGCCGCCGAACGAGATCCATAGGAACAGCAGCAGGCCGATGCACGACGCCGCGAAGGCGACCATTGTCAGGATCCGTGAGGTGCTTGGTGCCTGCTTGTTCACGGCGTGGGGGTGGTCGTCGGTGGCACCGGCGGACAGAACTGGCCGCCGATCTTGCTCCAGTCGGGCGCGTTGAGGAACGCGAGCAGCGGCTTCAGCGCTGGGTTGGAGTTCGCGAGGCCGACCTCGAACAGCTGCAGCTGGCTGCACGTGCCCATGAACAAACCACGGACCATCGCCCCCTGCGAGTCCTGGAGGGTCGTGAGCGAGAGCGCGTTGTGCGCCAGCCACGAACCCCAGAACAGGTATCCCTGCTCGGAACCCTTTGGCTGATAGGCGAGCTCGTTGAAGAGCGTATTGAGCACTCCGACGGAGCGGGTCAGCGCGGGCGTCGCAACGCGGAGCTTCGCCGAGGCCGGATCGAGGATCTTGGCGAGCGGCTGCAGCTGAATCGCGGATGGTCGCAGCTGGTTCTTGATGACCGGGGTCGTGTCCTTGAACAGCGGCGTCGCTGCCTGGAGCGCCGGGCCGAACGCATGCGCGAACGGGAGCAAGCCCTTGAGCGCCACCGTGCTCTGGTTGGCGAACGCCTGTGCCTTGCCGAGGGTTTGAGTCGTCTCCTGAAGCGTCGGCGGCAGCAGCGTGAGCGCCTGCTCCAAGTTCTGATCCTGCGAGGAGATCGCCGCGAAGTTCGTGTTGGACGAGTTGATCAGTGACGTCAGCGTCCCGTCGACGGACGCGAGCGACTGCGTCACCTCTTTGAGGTTGTGGATGGAGCGCCTGATGTACTGCGTCCGCTGCGAGAGCAGCTTCGTGAACGTGGCCGTATCGCGGTTGAGCGGCGCAAAGCGCTTGAACGTGCCACGTAGGTCAGCGACTGCCGCGGGGCTTGGTGGCGCGCCGGTCGCACCGGGATCGTGGAACGCCTGGGCTCCCCCGGCGAGGAGCAGCAGGAGGTAGTTACGCGTGTCGGAGTCCAGCGTGGCCAGGATCTCCTCGACGTTGATGTCCGGCTGGGTGTTGGCGACAGGCAGCGTTGCCCCGACGGCTACCGCGCCCGCATCTTTCGTGCCGGGATCGAGCGAGAGGTACATGTCTTTCAGCGGCGTGCGCGGGCGCAACAGCACGGTCGCGTTGTTGTAGATCGGCTCGTACTTCTTGTAGATGTTCATCGTCACGATCGCGCGACCGTGCTTGAGGTCGACGGCCCCGACCTGGCCGACCTGGACGCCCGCGACGTCGACCGACTGCCCCTGTCCGGCCGTCACCGCGGCGCCGCTCGCAAACTGAACCTTGACTGTGTAGTAGCTCTTGCCGAAGCCGAACGCCGGCTGATGCTCGAGGATGTAGATGGCGACCGCGGCGGCCGCCACGACGAGCGCGAGGATCGCGAGGAAGTCCTGCCGGTGAACACGGATGGCGCGTTTCACGAGCCCGGACCCGTTGCCACGCGATTGAGGGTCGGCTTGGCGTTCTTGTAACAGGCGACGCTGCGTTTCAGCGGGGGCGGACCGCCGGCGAACGCCGGGCGGCTTCCCAGCACCGGCAACACCGCATTGCCGTAGATCGGCCCGGCGGTCGGAACCGGCGGACCGGTGACACGGATGGAGCCGCCGCCCGCGTTCGCCCGGATGTATCGGCCGTTGCCGTCGAAGTTCTGCGAGGCGGACGCGATTCCGACCGCGCTCTGGAACAGCTCCCGATAGACGGGCTGACCCGTGCCGATCGGTGGGTCGGCGATCGTCTCGTTGCCGGTCGGGACGATGTTGTGGTCAAAGCAGCGGGTGAGCAGATCGGTCTGATTGATGAGCTGGGTCGTCTCGCCGATCGTCGCGCCCGTGTTCTGGATCGCGGGCGTCAGGTACTTGACGAGTCCGCCGAGCTCCTGCGGTGTCGACAAGGCGCTTGCCTGGGCGATCCAGGGGATGCCGGCGTTGAGCGCCGGAGCGACGAACTTGATGCCGGGGAGCAGCGCACGGGCGAACGCCTTCGTGGGCGCGAACGAAGCATCGAGCGCAGTGTCCGAGGTCTGGGTCCGCTGTAGGAACGGCGGCAGGAGGGCGATGGTCTGGGCGAGCTCTGTCTGGCGCGCGGCGAGCGCGGCCATCGTCGCGTTGAAGGTGCTCACGAAGCTCGAGAGCTGGTTGCCGCTGGCGGCGAGCGCCCGGAACACGCCCTCGTTGCCGGAGACGACCCCTGAGAGGTCGTGGGGCTGGAGGCCGAGCAATGCCTGGTTGACCATCGACGACGCTCTGAACGCGTTGACCGAGTAGTTGAGCGCCTCGTTGAGCGCCTGGCCACCAGTGAGTCCGCGGACGCTCGGATCCTGTGACGCGTCCTGCGACGGGAGCGGCGGTGCGTCAAGGGCGCCGCCGTAGCCCCGGAGGAGCGTCTCCAGATTCGTGCGCGCGTTCGAGTTGAGCGCGGACAGGACGCGGTCGAGCTGGACCGGCCCCGAGGTGCGGCCGACCGACAGCGTGGCCCCTGAGGACAGGGCCGGAGCGTCGGGCGAGCCCGGGTGCAGGTCGACATAGAAGTTGCCCTCAAGGAAGATCCGCGGCCGGATCTTCGCGGTCGCGTCGGCGTGAATCGGCAACCCGTTCGGGTCGATGCTCATCGTCACGACGGCCGCCTGCGATGTCGGTCCGCCGATCCGCGTGACCGAGGTCACCTGGCCTACCTCAACTCCGGCGACCCGGACCGGCGACGGGATATGCAGCTCGGTCTCGGTCGTGAACACGCCTTTCAGTTGGAACGGCGTGGCCTGGAACGGGAGCCCGCCACCGAAGACGAAGTAACAAGCGATCGCGATGACGACCGTCCCGATGACACCGGCCATGAAACGGGAGATGCGCGGCTTGTGTCGCCTCACGACGTCTTCGGCCTCGTCGTCTTCTGCGTGTGCGTACCCACGTTTCCGGGCGGATTGCCGACGAGGTAGCCGGGCGTGTAGCCCTCGTTTCCGGCCGCGCACTCGAATTTCTCGCCCGGCGCGGCAGTATTCGGATACGGGTTGACGTGCAGCGGCCCGCTCTCGCCGTTGTTCCCGGACGCGCTCGAACCGCCCTCGTGTAGATATGGCTTTTGCGAGGGCACCGACTCGCCGCCGAGCACGTCGTCGATCACGACGACGTTGAAGCGAAGCGCGGTTCCGTTGCCGAACCGCTCCGACACCGCCTGACCCGTGTTGCGCAGGAACAGCGACACGTAGTTGCATGTCGCCTGCATGGGAGTGAGGAAGGCCAGCGGCGAGCGAAGGCTGTGGGCCGTCGCCGTGACGCGATCGATGCCGGCGTTGACAGAGGGGGTCTCGCCATAGATCTGCAAGCGCTTGGCGAGGGCGAGGAGCTGCGCGTCGAGTTCCTTCGTTCCCGGAAGGGTCTTCGTGCCCGCGGCGAACGCTTTGGCAAGCACCGGTGCGCTCTGGTTGAGCGTCGCGAAGCCGGGACGGAGCTCGGCGAACAGCCCCGCCGTGTTGAGCAAGAAGCCCTGCAGGCTTGGGCTGTCGCTGATCACGGTCTGGAACGTCGGCGGCGTCTCTGAGATCCACCGCTGCAGGAACGGCACCGCCACCGGGGCGAGGGCCCGGAAGGTCGTGTCCAGGTTCACATACAGGTCCGCCTGCGTCTGCGCGACGGGCGCGACCGCGCCGGAGAAGGCCTCGAGCCCGCGGAAGAACCCGGCGAGGTTGGTCCGCGGCGACGCCAGGTTTTGCGTCACCGGGAGCAGATGGCGCAACAGCGGAACGAATGCGCCGATCGCGTTGTTGATGGCGCCGCCGCGACCGGCGAGGGCGTCGCTGAAGCCGATCGTCGTTTCCCGGATGCCCTCTGCCGTCTTCGGGTCGAACATCGACAACACCTGATCGAGGTCCACCTCGGCGCTCGACTGGGTGACCGGAACGGTCGCCCCGTCCGCCCACGTATGGGCTGAGGTCCCGCGCGTGACCTCCAGGTATTTGAGGCCGATCGCCCCCTTGAGGCGCACGACGAACGTCGAGTTCACGGGCAACGGCTGAACTGTCTTATTGAGACTGAGCTTGAGCAGCGCGATCGGCTGACCCTTCGAATCGCGCGCCGGGCTGATCGTTGTCACGTTGCCGATCAGCGCGCCGCCCATGTGGACCTCCGCCCCGTGCGTCAACTCGCTCGCGTTTCGGATCTGCAAGTTGAGGCGGTACTTCGGCACGAAGGGCAGGCCGTTATTCGCCTGGTAGGCGAGCGTGACGGCGGCGATCGTGGCCAGTACCGTGAGCGCCCCGATCAGGATCGGGTTGGAGAGCACGCTCTGCTCACGCGGGGTGCGGCGCCTCACGCGTGGCTCCCGATCAGGTAGTCGAGCAGGCCCTTGACGTTCGTGTTCTGATCGCCCTGGCTCGGCGTCCTCTTCCCATGCTTGACTCCGCTCGTCGCGTCCCAGGCGATGTGGGCGATCTGTGTGGCGACGGCCTTGCGCATCCCCGGGTTCGCGGCGGCGATGTCGGCGGCGGCGGATCCGACGTTGAACGTGGCCTCGCATCCCGAAGTCGGCGTCTTCACGTACGAAGCACACGAGCCGACCTCTGGCTTGTTCCGCGCCAGGTGACCGGCGCTGTCGAACATGTTCGAGGCTGTCGTGCCGTAGTAGAGCAGTGACATCAGGAACTCGATCGCGCCCGTCTGGTCGAGGCTCGATGTCAGCCGGTCGAGGTCCTTCGCCGCCGGCTTCGCCTGCGTCCCCAGGTTGTTGAGGCGCTGGGCGAGCGGGATCGTGGAGAGCAGCGCGGGCAACGATTGCTGTGTGGAGTTCCCGAGTTCGATGAGCGCTGGCCGGGCGGCCCGCGCGAACGGCGCCAGGTTCTCGAACTGGCGGGACACCGATGCGGCGCTCTGGGCGAGCGAAGCCATCAGCGGTGTGCCCTGATCGGCGAACTTCCCGAGGTCGGCGACGAGCGGACGCAGCTGTTGCAGGAACGTCGGGAAGAGCTGGAACGAGCGGGAGATGTCGGAGGCGCGGGCCGCGCTCGCCACCGACGTCGTGTTGGCCTGCCGCACGAAGTCGGCGAGCTGGGTCTTTGCCTTGGCGAGCGGCGCGAGCACCGCGTCGGACTCGGTGGCCAGCCGTGCCAGGGTCCGGTTCTCACGAGCCAGAATCTGCACGACCTTGACGGTTTGGCCGAGCGCCGGATTCGCGCGATGGATGACGTCATTGAGGTCGGACCCGCGTGCGGCGAGACCGGTGCCCAGCTCGTCGATGATGAGGGCAAAGCGCTGACGGATCGGCGCCTGGGAGATGTCCTGGACGATGTCGGAGTCAACCGGTGAGCTCGTCTGGGCGAGCGGGAGCAGGTAGGTCCCCGAGCCGGGCCCCTGCGTGATCTTCTCGAGCTGCGGCGACGACGACGAACCCGGCGTGCAGTCGACGTACTTCTCGCCGATCAGTGACTGCGGCCGGATCGCGCAGTGGGCGTTGGCGTAGAACGGCGTGAAGTCCGCGTGGTTGATCGTCAAGGTGACTGCCGCCTTGTTGAGCGGCGAGCCGACGGGGCATGGCGCTTTTGTGCAGACGTCGAGCGACTGGATCGACCCGACGATCGCCCCGGCGATCCGGACGTCCTCGCCGGGCACCGCAAACGCGGCGTCATCGAAGATCGCCCGCACCTCGTAGGCCTTGCCGCTCCCTTCGGACGAGCTCGTGACGACGGCGGTTGCGAGTGTGACCGCGAGGAGCGCGGTCAGGATGGCTGCGATCCGCCTCATGGACCCGGAGGCACGTTCGACTTGGTGCAGCCCGGTACGGACACTGGCGAGGACCCGTCCGGCGCCGGCTGGACGGCGCTACCCGGGCACCGGGTCCGCGCGGTGCTCAGACCTTGGAAGCGCAGCGAATCCGGACGTGTGACGAGCTCGTTGGCGCCATTCAAGCCGAACTCCGAGAAGAACGGCATCGTCCGCGCGTAGTGCCCGTTGGCGTCGAAATAGGCGCCAAGCTGCCCCAGGTTCGTCAGCGCGGCGACAACGTCCGGGGTGTATTGACGGAAGTAGTCGACTTGCGGCTGCGAGTCGTTGAACTCCTTGATTTGCCGTGGGAACGACGCCGCGGCGATCGAGGCCAGAGCGGGAGCCTTCTGGAACAAAGTGATCAGATCGCCGGTGCCCGCCGGGTTACGGATGAGCGCATTGAGCTGTCCGACGGTCGGGATCGAGAGGTTCGTGAGTCGGCGCAGGCCCGTCACGAACTCGGTCAGACGCTGATTCGCCGGAATCGAGGCGCGGACGAGCGGATCGAGCACGTCAAGCGTGGAGCGCAGGCCGGCGAACGTCGCGGTTGAGTGGTTGAGCGTCGGGGCGATCAGCGACAACGTCTGCTCAAGGTTCTGGCTCTGCGACGCGATCGCGCCCATCGTCGCGTTCGTGTTCGAGACGAGCTGGGAGAGCTGCGCAGTCCGGGCCGCGAGCGCCTGCATCGCCTGAGCGCCCTGGACGAGCAGGCTGTCGAAAATCGGCTCGTTCTTCGTCAGCTCCTGTGTCACGTTCGTCGTCGACAGGAGCCCGGGGTACAGGTACAGAAGCGTCGCGTGCGCCTGCGGCGCCTTCCCCTCGATCGAGGCCGCCTGGCCTTGAATGAACTGTCGTAGCCCGATCCGTGTCTTCGGCCCCAGCGTGTCGAACAGCTGATCGAGATTGACCTGGGCGTACGTGCGGTCGGACGGGATCGTGCCGCCATCCGGAATCGGCACCGAGCTCGATCCAGGCTGCAGCACGACGTACTTGTTCGCGATGCCCGACAACGAGTTCTCATAGATCCGGGCAACGGTGCCCTGAGGCATCTGGCCGACGCTCGAGTTGATCCCCATCACGACCTGCGCCTGGCCGTCCGGCGTGAGGCCGATCGACTGCACCGAGCCGACCTTCGCCGGGCCGATGATCACGTCGTCACCGGTGACGAGGCCGCCGGTGTCGAGGAAGTTCGCCTTCAGGGTGTAGGTCGAGCCGCCGCCGAACAGCACGAGGACGACGAGCACGAGCGCGATGAGAAGCGCCGCGGCCGCCGCGACACGAGCAATCGCGCGCGAGCCACCCGAGGCCGACCCTGGCCCCGGGCCTCCGATTCCGTTCGTGGCATGCGTGCCGTTCTGGCGGACAGCTATCGGTCTCTCCCCTCTCCCGAACGCGCTTTACGTCGCGTGCGGCGTGAGCATCCTGCCAGAGTCCGTGGCCCCACGCAAAATGAGACGTTTAGCTGCTCATGTCCCGAACGTTTAGCTGGCGTTAGGCGTTGCGGCTCGTTGCCGCGCGCCGCGCGGGCTGCCGCACGAGCAGTGACGCCCCAAGCGCGCCGCCGAGATCACCGAGCGCCGCGACCTTGACGTCTGGAGGGTTCGTGTCGTTGAACAGGTGGGGATGCATCGCATCTGCGATCCGCTTCGTGAACGGCTCACCGAACCGCACCCCGAGCCCGCCGCCGATGATCACCGCCTCGACGTCGAGCAGGTTGACCGACGACCCGATCCCGGCGCCGAGCGCCACGATCGCCTTGTCGATGATCTCGATCGCCACCTTGTCCTGGCGCTCGAGCGCGTGGGCCCAGATCGAGCTCGTCAGCCGGTCGCGCTTGCGTTCCTCCATCAGCGTGAACAAGTCGGTCTTGTGCCCCTTCTCGACCCGGCGCCGGGCCCGGGCCTCCATCGAGCCGCGTCCCGCGTACGCCTCCATGCACCCGCGCCGCCCGCAGCCGCACTTGGCCCCGTCGATCTCGACGACGACATGCCCGATCTCGCCGGCGCCGCCGCGGCCGACCCACGGCTTGCCGCCCAGGATCAGCCCGCCGCCGACCCCCGTGCCCCAGAACACGCCGAGCACCGACTTGTACGGCTTGCCCGCGCCGAGCTTGAACTCCGCGTCGGTCGCCACCTGAACGTCGTTGCCGACCTTCACGGTCGTTCCCAGTTGCTCGGAGAGCACCTGAGCCAGTTCGAAGCGCCCCTTCCAGCCGGGCAGGTTCCGGGCTCCGGTGACCGCGCCGGTGTCCGGGTCGACGATCCCGGGGGAGCCGATGCCGACACCGTGCAGGTCAGACGTCGCGAGGTTCGCGGCCTCGGCAGCCTCGGTCACCGCCTCGGCGAGCTTTTTCGCCACGCCGGCGGGCTGCCCAGTTGTCGGCGTCGGCCGGCGCGCCGCGCCGAGCACGTTGTTGCGGGCGTCGACGACCACGGCCTCGATCTTGGTCCCGCCGAGGTCGATACCGCCCCGGGCTGAGGTTGGGGTTCTTGCTTGTGGCATGGTGCGGGGCATCCTTTCAGACGGGGCCGACGTCCGTTCCGCTTCCGCACGCGTTGCGTTTGCGCCCGCGTTGCGTTTGCGCCCGCGCGAGCCGATCGGCTCGTGCGCGCGGGGCAGATCGGCTCGTGCGGGCGCACGGCACCGCACCCATCCACGCCAGCCGACTACCCCCAGGACTCCCGATAGCTCTCCTGCTCCGGCGTCGGCTCGTCGATCCGCACGCCGAGCGCGGCGAGCTTGAGCCGGCCGACCTCGTGATCGATCGCCGCGGGCACAGCCCAGACCCCCGGCGTGTGCGCGTCCCGGCGGCGCACGAGGTCCTCGACGCACAGCGCCTGGAGTGCGAACGAGACGTCCATCACCGCCGCCGGGTGGCCCTCGGCCGCGGCGAGGTTGACGACGCGCCCGCGCGCAATCAGGTTGAGGCGGCGGCCGTCCGCGAGCACGTACCGCTCCACGAGCGGGCGCACCGTCCGTGCGGCTTCCACCGCGACCTCCCGCAATTCGTCGAGGTCGATCTCAACGTCGAAGTGCCCTGCGTTCGCGAGCAGCGCGCCGTCCTTCATCCGCTCGAAATGCTCGCGGCGCAGGACCCGCCGCGATCCGGTCACCGTGACGAACACATCACCGCGCTCGGCCGCCTCGAGCGCGGGCATCACCTCGTAGCCCGCCATCCGCGCCTCGAGCGCGCGCAGCGGGTCGACCTCGCAGACGATGACCGCGGCGCCGGCGCCCCGGGCTCGCTCGGCGATTCCCTGACCGGCCCAGCCGTAGCCGACGACGACGACGGTGTGCCCGGCGAGCAGCACGTGACTCGCCCGGATGATTCCGTCGAGCGCTGACTGCCCCGTCCCGTGGCGGTCATTGAGCGCCCGCTCGGTGCGCGCCTCGTTGACGGCGTACACGGGTCGCCGGAGCGTGCCCTCGCTCTCCAGTCGGCGCAGCCGGACCAGCCCCGTCGTCGTCTCCTCGGTTCCACCGATGAGCGCCTCCAGGACCGGATCGCCGGCGGCGTGCGCGGTGATCATGAGATCGGCGCCGTCGTCGATCGTCACCTGCGGGTGGCCGTCGAGGAGCGCGCGCACGTGTTCGGCGTAGGCGTCGAGATCCTCACCGTGCTGCGCCCGTACCTCGACGCCGTGGTCGAGCACGAGCGCCGCCGCCACCGCATCCTGCGTGGAGAGCGGGTTCGCCGAGCAGAGCGCGACGCTCGCCCCGCCCGCGAGCAGCGCACGCGCGAGGTTGGCGGTCTCCGCCGTGACGTGCAGACAGGCCGCGACCGCGATCCCGTCCAGCGGGCGCTCGGCGGCGAAACGCTCGGCAACCCGCGCGAGCACCGGCATCTGCTCCGAGGCCCACGCGATCTGAGCCGCACCCTCGGGGGCGAGGCTCAGATCGGCGACGTCGTGCGGTGGAACTGAGGCGCGGGCCATCGACCCTGGGCCCGCTCGTGCCGACTACTAGTAGCGGTAGTGGTCGGACTTGAACGGGCCGTCGACCGGGACGCCGAGATACTCGGCCTGCCGCGGCGTGAGCGTCGTCAGCCTCGCCCCGAGGGCGTCGAGGTGCAGCCGAGCGACCTTCTCGTCGAGGTGCTTGGGGAGCGTGTAGACCTTCTTGTCGTAGCTCTCCGTGTGGCCGAACAGCTCGATCTGCGCGATGACCTGGTTCGTGAACGAGTTCGACATCACGAAGCTCGGGTGACCGGTCGCATTGCCGAGGTTCAGCAGCCGACCCTCGGACAGGACGATGATCGAGTGCCCGTCGGAGAACACCCACTCGTCGACCTGGGGCTTGATGTTGACCTTCTCGATGCCGGCAAGCTTGCCGAGCCCGGCCATGTCGATCTCGTTGTCGAAGTGGCCGATGTTGCCGACGATCGCCTGGTGCTTCATCCGCCGCATGTGATCCGCGGTGATGACGTCCTTGTTGCCGGTGGCGGTGACGAAGATGTCGGCGGTCTCGATGACATCCTCGAGCTGCGCGACCTGATAGCCGTCCATCGCCGCCTGCAGCGCGCAGATCGGGTCGATCTCGGTCACGATCACGCGGGCGCCCTGGCCGCGCAGCGACTCCGCGCACCCCTTGCCGACGTCGCCGTAGCCGCAGACCACCGCGACCTTGCCGCCGATCAGCACGTCGGTGGCCCGGTTGATCCCGTCGATCAGCGAGTGCCGGCAGCCGTACTTGTTGTCGAACTTGGACTTCGTCACCGAGTCGTTGACGTTGATCGCCGGGAACAGCAGGTGGCCGCGCTCGGCGAACTGGTAGAGACGGTGCACACCGGTCGTCGTCTCCTCGGTCACGCCCTTGATCGCCTGACCGATCTTCGTCCACTTCTGCGGATCCTCGGCGAGCGTGCGCTGCAGCAATTCGAGCACCACCCGGCCCTCGTCACTGTCCGCCGTCGAGGGATCCGGCACTGCGCCCGCGAGCTCAAACTCGGTCCCCTGATGGACGAGCAGCGTCGCGTCCCCGCCGTCGTCGAGGATCATGTTCGGCGCGTTCCCGCCAGGCCACGTCAGGGCCTGCTGGGCGCACCACCAGTATTCCTCGAGCGTCTCCCCCTTCCACGCGTACACGGGGACGCCGCGCGGATCCTCCGGGGTGCCGTCCGGGCCCACGACGACGGCGGCCGCGGCGTGATCCTGGGTCGAGAAGATGTTGCACGACGCCCAGCGGACCTCGGCGCCGAGCGCGACGAGCGTCTCGATCAGGACCGCGGTCTGGATCGTCATATGCAGCGAGCCGGTGATCCGGGCGCCGGCGAGCGGCTGGCGGTCGGCGTACTCACGTCGGGTGGCCATCAGGCCGGGCATCTCGTGCTCGGCAAGCTTGATCTCTTTGCGGCCGAAGGCCGCCAGCTCGAGGTCCGCGACCTTGTAGTCCGTCGCTGCGGTAGTGCTCATTGCGTCTCCACGGTGTTGCTGGGTGGGCAGAAGATGGTTCGCGAGTGGTCGTTCACCTGCGGCGGCCACTGGTCCTCACGCGGCGCTCAGCAGCCGCTGGTGCTTGTCCTGCTCGAACCGGAGCCAGTCATCCGGCTCGACGTGCTCCGGGCGCTTGGGCTGGGCCGCCAGCCACCGTTGCACGGCGTCTTGCAGATCCGTGTCCGACCCCAAACGGGCGGCGAAGGCCATGTCGGACAGGCCGATGTCGAACCGCGCCAGCAGCTCCTTCAAGGTGCGGAGCCGTTGCAGCTCGGCAGGCCCGTACAGCCTGTATCCCGAGGCAGAACGGCCCGCTGTGACGAGTCCCGTGCGCTCGACGTAGCGCAGCATCCGCGCCGACCAGCCGGTCGTCTCAGCCGCTTCATGGATCGTCAGCGCTTCCATTCCGCATAACGTTACCACGGCCGTGTCAAGGTTTGGGCATCCAACACTCGTCGAGTTCCGACAAACCCGTTCAGCCCGTGCTTAGGATGCTCGTTGCAATCCCACAGTCGGAGTCGCGACGCCCCTAAAGTTTTTGCGCCGGATGCCGACATATGTCGGAGAACTCACACAACGTCCGGAGGATGATGAAGCGCGCGAAGGGGATCTGCGTCGCAGCATTGGTGGCTCTGACTGGCGGCATGACCGGTGCCGTCGTTTCCGCCAGCGCCGACGCTGGCGGACGGGGTCAGACGGCGGTTCGCCCGGCAGCCCGGGTCGTCGCACACGCGACGCCGAACGGACAGAACAGCGGCCGCGGGGTCACGCGCGACGCGTTCGGCGCGCGCGGCGCGTCCGGCGCACGCGGCCTGTTCGGCGCACCCAGCGCACCCAGCGCACGCGCCCCACTCGGCGTACCCGGGGCACACGGCCCGCTCGGCGTACCCGGGGCACACGGCCCGCTCGGGGCACCCGGCGCCCGCGGCGTAGTCGGCACACCCGGCGCGTCCGGCGCACGCAGCCCGTTCGCCGCCGGCGGCCAGCCGGGCCCCGCCAACGGCAACACTCCCCACTCCGCCCCGGTGACCTCCAGCGGCGGCGGGGACGGCGGCGACTCGCGCGGCGGCGGCAGCCGTGACGGCGGCTCCAACGGGCAGGGATCCGGCAGCGATCGCGGCCAGGCGGGCCGCGGTCTTCTCTCGAGCGGATCCGACGGTTCCCAGGGTTCGAGCCAGACACCGGGGCGCGGCAGCGCCAACGGCACGGGTCGCGGCAAGAGCGGCTCGAATGGCAACGGGGGTGGCAGTTCCGTCGCCGGCCAGCGCGGCCGCTGCACCAACGCATGCTTCGTCGGCCAGCAGCCGACGGCCAGCCCCATCGCGTTCGTCCCGACGCCGAGCCCGACGCAGGGCACAACGCCCCCGGTGACCACGCCGACGACGCCCCCGGTGACGACGCCGGTCTCGCCATCGGTCTCTCCTCCGGTCAACAAGCCCGATCGCGGCGGCCCGACCTCGACGTCCTACTCGACGTCGGCGACGGCGATCCACCCCGCCCGGCCCGCGGCCATCACCGGCCTCGTCGGCCTCGGCGCGACCGTCAGCCCGGCCGCGCGCGGCGGGTCGCTCGCCACCGGCTCGCGTCTGCCGGCCGGAACGCCAAGGTCGATCGGCGACCTGCTCGGCACCGCTCCCGCGGTTCCGTCCTCGACACACGCTGGCGTCCGGTCCCACGACGGTGCAGCCCGCTCGACGGTCGTCACGCAGCCGATCGCGCAGCGCACGATCATCCAGAGCATCGAGCAGGTGGTGCCGCCGACGATCTGGCTCGCGCTTGCCGCGGCCCTGGCCTTCGGCGCGCTCGGCACCGGCTGGGCGCTCTACTCCGGCCACCGGGTGCGTCGGCAGGCGGGCGCATTTGCGGCCATGAGCACCGCCGCTCTGACCGATCAGCTCACCGGCGTCCTGAACCGGCGCGGGTTCCTCGAGGCCGTCGAGCGTGAGTTCGCCCGGGCCCGGCGCTACGAGCGCGGGTTTGTCCTCGCCTACGTCGACGTCCGCGGACTGAAGGGCGTCAACGACACCGAAGGCCACCGAGCGGGCGACGAACTGCTCAAGGAGGCGGCGCGGCTCCTGCAGGACTCGGCCCGCGCCGACGACGTCGTCGGCCGCCTAGGGGGCGACGAGATGGGCCTCCTGCTCGTCGAGCAGGGCGCCGAGGGTGCCGACGCCGTCCGGCGCCGCGTCGCGGCCGAGGTCCCGGCCCGTCGCGAAAAGCTGGGTCTGCACTCCTCGTGGGATCTGACGATCGGCACCGCCTCCTTCCCGGATGACGGCGAGACCGTCGACGATCTGCTCCGGATTGCGGACCTTCGGCTCTACGAGCAGCGCGGCATCGACCTGATCGACCGCGCGACCGCCTAGATGATTGATTCGACGAGGGCGCGGTCCGTCTGCACGCGTCTCGCGGCACCGGATCGCCACCCGCTGAGACTCAGCCACCCGCGAGCGCGCTCTTGAGCCGGTCGATGACCTCAACCGCGGCCGGGTCGACGCCCCGCAGCACGGCGAGGTAGAGCGACACGAGGTCGCCGAGGAGGACGAGCGAGACAAGCCGCTCGGCCCGCGTCTCGCCGATGCCCTCGACGCGATACGTGTTGACGCCCCGGCTGGCGATCAGCCCACGGGTGAGCTCGATCCGCTGGCGGATCCGCGGGTGCAGATCCGAATCGTCGAGGAACACCGACGTGAACGGACCGAGATCGCTCGCCCCCTCCCACCCACAGACCTCGTTGTGGTCAAGCTCGGGCAGTTCGCTGGCGAACGCCGGGGATTTCGCGTTCTCGTTGAGCTGTGTCTTCCAGCGGTACGCGATCGGCGTCGTCAGCCCGGCGCCCGAGATCTGGGCGACGCGACCGTGGAGACCGCGCGCGAGCATCTTCGGCAGGCTGTCGCTCGGTCCGCCCGGACCCCAGTCCTCGACGAGCTGCTCGGCATGGGCCGCCGCGACATCGATCTCGGCGTGCAGTTGCTCCCCCGCCCCGCACGCCGCCGCCACCTCGAGCGCGGTCACAAGCGAGTAGGCGACCGCCGCCCGCGGCTGGAACCCCCCGGGTAGCGGAATGACCGGGACGCCGTCCGCGCGCGCCGCCTCGGCGAGCTTGCCGCCGGTCGTCGCGACGATCCGCGGGGCCCCGAGATGACCCGCGGCCTCGAACGCGGCGAGGGTCTCCTCGGTGTCGCCCGAGTAGCTTGCGCACAGGACGGTCGTCTCGGGCGTCGTCCATGCCGGGAGCGCGTAGCCGCGCGCGAGCACGATCGGCCGTGAGGCGCGGTCGCCGAGCACGGCTCGGGCGAGCGCCCCACCGATCGCGGAGCCGCCCATCCCGGCGACGACGAGGCCGTTCGCCGAGTCATGATGCTCAAGGCCCGCCGACTCGACCCGCCACAGAGCGTCACGCAGCTGATCCGGCATCCCGAGGATGTCGTTCAGCTGGCCGGTGCGATCGACGGTTGCGATCGCCTCCACGCCGAGATCGAGGGTCGTGCTCAAAACTTGATGGCTCCGTCGGGCAGGTGCACTCCGGGGAAGATACGCGCACCGGCGGCAAGGACATTATCCGACCCGATCGTGACGCCTTCGCCGAGGACGACGCCGGTGCCGATGTGGCAGCCGGCGCCGATCGTCACGCCGGCGCCGACGATCGAGCCGCTGATCGTCGTCCGCCGCCCGACCGTGACCCGTTCGAACAGCACCGAGCTTTCGACGTGCGCGCCCTCATCGATCGTCACGCCCTCGCCGAGCACCGTGCGCCCCCCCACGATCGCGTGCGCCGCCACCGTGCAGTCAGCCGCCACCAGCGCCGGGGGCACGACGCGCCCGGTGACCGTGGCGCCTTCCGTGAGCGCCAGGCCGGCGTCCGCGAGCTGACGCCCGATCTCGGTCGTGACGTTGCCCTCGAGGATGTCGTACGTCGCCTGCAGGTAGCGGTCCGGCGTGCCGATGTCGAGCCAATATCCGTCGGCCTCGTAGCCGAACAGCCCAGCGCTGACGAGCTTGGGAAACACCTCGCGTTCGATCGAGATGTTCGTCCCGGCGGGTGCCATCTCATCGACGACGTCGCGTTCGATGATGTACGCGCCGGCGTTGATCAGATTCGTATCGATCTGCTCGGGCCCAGGTTTCTCGACGAACTCACGGACCGACAGATCGTCGTTGCGGCGCACGAGACCGTACGCCGACGGGTCGTCGACTCCGATCAGCGCGAGTGTCGCGCGCGCGCCCGTCCGTTCGTGCTGCACGAGCTGGGCCGACAGGTCGATGTCGGTGAGCACGTCGCCGTTGAGCATGAAGAAGCGCTGAGCCAGCAGTTCCTCGGCGAACTTCAACGCGCCACCGGTCCCGAGCGGCTTTGGCTCCTCGAGATAGCGCACGCGCAGACCAAGCTGCGAGCCGTCGCCCAACACGTCGCGCATCCCGTGGGCCATGAACCCGCACGACATGATCACGTCGTCAACGCCGTGGCTGCGCAGCCACTCGAGCATGAACGTCATGAACGGCCGGTTGACCAGCGGGACGACCGGCTTGGGCATCGTCGAGGTCAGCGGACGCAGCCGCGTGCCCTCGCCCCCCACCAGGATGAGTGCCTGCACCGCAGCGCCTACCGGCCGATGCCCTCGTAGACGAGTCCCGCGTCGTGCGCCACCCCGGGATCGATGAAGTTCCGCCCGTCGATCAGCACGTTGCCGGCCATCCGGCTCGCAACCTCACCCCATTCGAGGTCGCGGAACTCCGGCCACTCCGTCACGAGCACGACAGCGTCGGCGCCGTCGACCGCGTCGAGCGCGGAGTCGAGAAAGTCGACGCCGAACATCATCTTGCGGGCCTCGTCGACAGCAACCGGGTCGTACGCCCGGACATGCGCACCGTCCGCCTGCAGGCGCGCGGCGAGCACGAGCGAGGACGCCTCGCGCATGTCGTCGGTATTCGCCTTGAACGCGAGCCCGAGCAGCGCCACGTGCTTGCCGACCAAAGAGCCGAGGTGCTTCTGGAGCTTGCCGATGACCCGACGCTTCTGCAGCTCGTTGACCTCGATCACCGCGGTCAGGAGCTGGAAGTGGTAGCCGGAGTTCCCCGCGAGCTGCTTGAGCGCCGACACGTCCTTGGGAAAGCAACTGCCGCCGAATCCCACCCCAGGCTTGAGAAAGTGCGTCCCGATTCGTCGGTCAAGACCCATCCCGCGCGCGACCTCGAGCACGTCGGCACCCGTCTCCTCGCAGACGTTCGCGATCTCGTTGATGAACGAGATCTTCGTCGCCAGGAACGCGTTGGCCGCAAGCTTGATCATCTCCGCACTCGCGATGTCGGTGCGCACGAGCGCCGTGTCGAGCGGCGCGTAGAGCTCGACGACGGCGTCGCCCGCCCAGTCGCCCTCGTCGCCGACGACGACCCGGTCCGGCCTGAGAAAGTCATCGAGCGCCGAGCCCTCCTTGAGGAACTCAGGGCAAGAGACGTAGGCGAACTCGGACTTGCCCTGCTCGGCGAAGATGCGCCTGATTGCCGCGCCGGTCCCAGCGGGCACGGTCGACTTCATCACGAGCGCGTGCTGGTCGGAGGCAGGCATCGCGTTGACGACGGCGTGGACCGCCGAGAGGTCGGCATCGCCCGAGTAGGTCGGCGGCGTGCCGACGGCGACGAACAGCAGCCGGCAGCACTCGAGCGCCGGTCCGAGCTCCGTCATGAAGTGGAGGCGCTCGCGGTTGCGCGCAATGCACTCCGCGAGGCCCGGCTCGTAGATCGGCACCTCGCCACGGCCTAACCGTTCGATCTTCTCCGCGTCGATGTCGACGCAGTACACGTCGCTGCCGAGCTCGGCGAACCCGGCTGCGGTGACCAGACCGACGTATCCGGTGCCGATGACGGCTATCGGTTCACGCTCTGAGCCCATGCGAACGGACGAGGGTAGCGAGGGGTCGTCGCGGACGCTTCACCCGCGCGTCAGCGACGTCGCGATCCCGAGCATCTGCGCGTTCGAGAGGTCGAGACTGAGCGTGTTCGAGACCCAGTAGACCGCCTGCGGCGTGCGCCACGCGACGAGGCGCAGCTTGTGTCCGTCGAAGTGAAGCTCGAGTCGGCGCCCGGCCACGGTCCGGATTTCCTGCGGCGAGGACAGGATCGGCGCGTTGCGCCAGGTCGTGCCCTGCACCCCGTAGAACTGACCGAGACTGGCGTTGAAGGCGACAACGATCCGGTACGCCCCGTGCGAGTGACCGTGTGGATCGCGGATGCGATAGGACCGAGGGTACTCGCCGGCCGTCGGGCCTTCGTAGCTCGTGCCGGCGAGGATCAGCTTCGGGTAGTAGACAGGCAGCGACGCCCGCGGAATCGCGTGGACCTGCGCCACACCATCCGCCACGTCGGTTTGGAGACCCGCAGTCGGCCCCGCTCCCGAGTGGGTCCTGCGCGGGCCGCTCTTCGGCGCCGGTGCCCGTTGCGGCGGCGGGGGTGCTCGCTTTCTTGACCACGGCCATGAACGACCGATACGCCTGCGACTCGCCGTTCGGATTGGCGGTCACGTAGCAGGGCGCCGGCGGTGCGCAGTCGTTGAGTATCGCCGGGAAGTGGACCTCACGGATCGCGTGACCATCGGCGAACGCGACCAGATCGAACAGGTTGATGAGCCCGTCGACGCTGTGCAGGTCGGCGTCGGTCTGGGCGTGCTCGCCGAAGATCTTCAGGAGCTTGTCGCGATTCTCGATCAGCCGTGTCTGCCCGTACTGCTGCTTGGCGTCGCGGATGAACTCCTGCTGACGGGCGGCGCGGACGATGTCCGTGTCCGTGTGGCGGTAGCGGACGTATGCGAGCGCGTTCTCGTCGCACAGCTTCTGGTAGCCGGCCTGGATGTCGATGCTCGAGTAGTTCGTCGCCGCCGTGCCGATGTTCTGATTGAAGTAGCGCCGGTCGACGTCGGTGTACACACATCCGATCGCGTCGACGAGCTGCTTGAACCCCGCGAAGTTGATGTCGATGATGTGATTGACCTTGAGATGCGGGAAGACGTTGCGCTGGATCGTCTTGACGACGAGGTTCGGCCCCCCCATCGGATAGGACGCGTTGATCTTCGACGTCATCAGACCGCCGCCCGACGTCGGGATGTTGACCTTGAGATCACGCGGGATCGACATCACGTTGATCGTCTGCGAATTGGGGTCGATCCGGACGAGCATGATCGTGTCCGAGTTGGCCGCGCTCTGCGGCGTGTGCGCGCGGTGGTCGGAGCCGAGGATCAGGATCGTTTGCGGCTGGCCGGGCTGCGGGATCGTCACCCGCGCCGCGCTGATCGCGGGGGTGGCGTCGAAGTAGTGGCCGATCTGCTTGAACTGGAGCAGGCCACCGACGGCCGTCGCCGCTGCCGTGAACAGCACGACGATCACCGCCGCGAGGGCGAAGCGCCAGAGCGCTCCCCCGCGGGTCTTGGGAATGAACGTCAAGCGCGTCCGCCTTCGATCGCCCGCAAACCAGAGATCTCCTGGCTCGGCACGTTACCGGTCGCCTCTGACGTCTCTTTTGACCGCGCGGCGACCGGCGGCTCGGCTTCCAGCCACATCGGAACCGCCCGGACGAAGTCGGCCAGCGCCCGGCGATACCGGGCCAGCGAGGAGATCGAGACCCACTCCTCGGGCCCGTGGTGCCCGGCGCCCGCCGGACCGAACTCAACCGCGGGGATCCCGGCCTCGATGAAGGCCGCGGCGTCGGAGGCGCCGTCGCGTCCAACGCTCATGACCTCCCCCTGGGTCGAGCGGGAGACGGCGTCGCGAAGCGCCAGGACGTACGGGTCGTTTGGCGAGACGGTGACAGTCGGGTGCACGAACGTGCGCGTCACCTCGATGTCCTTGATCTGCGCGACGGCATCGAGGATCGTCGACGGGTCCTGACCGGGCAGGTAGCGGATGTCGACGGCCATCGTGCAGTGGTCGGGCACCATGTTGAGGGCCTGGCCGCCGACGATCCGGCCGAGATTGATCGACGGCCGGTCGAACATCGCCGAGGATTCGCGAGCGAACGGCAGCGACTCGATGCTGCGGAAGACGTCGATCGCCTTCAGGACCGCGTTGTCGCCGAGCCACGGCGTCGAGCTGTGCGCGGCGCGGCCGTGCACCTCGATCCGGAGCACGAGGACGCCCTTCGCCTCGATCCCGATGTGCATGTTCGTCGGCTCGCCCGTGATCGCGAAGTCGCCGCCCAGCCCCCGCGCCACGGAGGCGTCCGTCGAGCGCTCATCGAGCTCCTCGGACTCCTCGTCGGGCACGCAGATGAGCCGCACGCCGACGCGGTCCTGACGCTCGACGATCCTTGAGCGCGCACATCATCGCCGCGAGGCCGCCCTTCATGTCGTACGCGCCCCGCCCGATCAGCCGGTCGCCGTCGAGCCGCGGGTGGAACTGCTCCTCCCGGCCGGGCACGACGTCGAGATGGCCGTGGAACACGACGCACGGGTGTCGATCGTCGATCGGGCCCACCTCGGCGACCAGCACCGGCAGCCCGTTGTGGTCGTGGTGGCGCACCTGGATGTCCCGGGACTCGAGCCACCCCTTCACGAATCCGGCCGCGGCAACGATCGCGTCAGGACGCGACGTTTCATACGAGATCAACCGCTCAGCCAGAATCCGTTCGTCAACCATCTGTAAAACCGCAGAATACGGCCCTCACCACCCCCATCTGCCCCGCCGAGATCGCCCTTAACGCCACGGACTCAAACCACAAAGAACAAACGCCCCCGAGCTCCTGCTCCACCCGCGCGGGTGGCAGATCGCCGGGCCGGAGGGGCGGGACTCAACCCGAGGCTAACTGCCCTCCGCAATTCGCAGGAACCGCTCCAGCCGACGCTTGTCCCGCTCGGCCACGCGCCGTCTCTCCGTGTCGTCTCCCGCCGACTCGAGTTCCTTTTCCGCCTGTTGTAAGCGCTCTCGGAGGCTGCTCGCGTCGAGCGCGTCCGGCGGATGGGCCTCTTCGACGAGGACCATGACGCGGTTCTCCGCGACCTGCATGTACCCCTCCGCCTGTGCGAAGCGGACGACGTCGCTCTCGCTCTTGTACAGGCGCAGCTCGGTGGGATCGAGCATCGCGAGCACGGGCGTGTGATGCGCCAGCACGCCGATCGATCCCACCGTCGTCCGGGTCGAGACCATCTCGACCTCGTCGTTGAAGACCTCCCCCTCCGGGGTGAGCACCTCAACCGGGAACTTCTCGTGGGCCATGGGTCAGCTCGTTCCGGTCTCGGCCTGCTCGGCGCGCTCGGTCTCCTCCGCGGCCGAGTCCTCGGCATCGCCCGAGGACGCCTCGGCATCGCCCGAGGACGCCTCGTCCTCGCCGGAGTCACCGCGGGCGTCCTTGACGACCTCGTCGATCGTGCCCTTCATGAAGAAGGCGCGCTCGGGCAGATCGTCATGCTTGCCCTCGAGGATCTCCTTGAACCCCCGGATCGACTCCGCAATCGGGACGTACACGCCGGGCGTGCCGGTGAACTGCTCGGCGACGTGGAACGGCTGGGAGAGGAACCGCTCGAGCTTGCGCGCGCGGTTGACGGTCAGCCGGTCCTCGTCGGAGAGCTCGTCGATTCCGAGGATCGCGATGATGTCCTGGAGCTCGCGGTAGCGCTGCAGCACCTGCTTGACCTCGTTGGCCACCTCGAAGTGCTCGTCCCCGAGGATCTCGCGCTTCAAAATGGTGGAGGTCGAGTCGAGCGGGTCCACCGCCGGGTAGATCCCCTTCTCGGCGATCGACCGCGAGAGCGTCGTGGTCGCGTTCAAATGCGCGAACGCGGACGCCGGCGCCGGGTCGGTGAGGTCGTCCGCGGGGACGTAGATCGCCTGGATCGAGGTGACCGAGCCCTGCCGCGTCGACGTGATCCGCTCCTGGAGCTGGCCCATCTCGGACTCGAGCGTGGGCTGGTAGCCGACCTGCGACGGCATCCGCCCGAGCAGCGCCGAGACCTCGGAGCCCGCCTGGACGAAGCGGAAGATGTTGTCGATGAACAGGAGCACGTCCTGGCCCTCGTGATCGCGGAAGTACTCCGCCATCGTCAGGCCCGAGAGGGCGACGCGCATGCGCGCGCCGGGCGGCTCGTTCATCTGGCCGAACACGAGCATCGTCTTGTCGAGGACGCCTGACTCCTTCATCTCCAGGTAGAGGTCGTTGCCCTCACGCGAGCGCTCCCCGACCCCGCAGAACGCCGACAGGCCGCCGTGCTCCTGCGCGAGGTTGTGGATCAGCTCCTGGATGATCACGGTCTTGCCGACGCCGGCGCCGCCGAACAGGCCGACCTTGCCGCCCTTGGCGTACGGAGCGAGCAGGTCGACGACCTTGATGCCGGTCTCGAACATCTCGGTCGTCGGGGTCAGCGCCTCCACCGTCGGCGCGGTCCGGTGGATCGGCCAGCGCTCGATGCCCTCCGGCATCGGCTCGCCGTGGTCGATCGGCTCGCCGAGCAGGTTGAAGATCCGCCCGAGCGTCTTCTCGCCCACGGGTACCGTGATCGGTGAGCCGGTGTCGATCACCTCGGTGCCGCGCGACAGGCCGTCGGTCGTGTCCATCGCCACCGCGCGGACGCGGTCGTCGCCGAGATGCTGCTGCACCTCGCACACGAGCCACTCGTTGGCCCCCTCGCTCTGCTGCTCGTCGATCGACTCTTCACCGCGCGCGGACGCCGGACGGTGGATCCTGACCGCGTGGTTGATCTCGGGCAGGCGGTCCGGGAACACGGCCTCGATGACGACGCCCTGGATCTCCTCGATCCGCCCGACGTTGCGGTCCTGCTGCTGGTCTCTGGTTTCTGCTTCTGCTGTCGCTGACATACGTTGGTTTCTCCAATCCGGCCGCGGCGCTCTGGCGGCCCCGGCTGTCTCAAAAGTCGTTAGGACAGGCCCTCTGCCCCGGCGACGACCTCCATGATTTCCTGGGTGATCTCCGCCTGACGAGCCCGGTTCATCTCCAGTGTCAAATCGTCGATGAGGCCGGTCGCGTTCTCCGAGGCGTTGCGCATCGCCGTCATCCGCGCGCCGTGCTCGGATGCGGTCGATTCCAGCAACGCACGGTAGATGGAGATCTCGACGTAGTCGGGAACGAGACGCTTGAGGATCTCCTCGGGATCAGGCTCGTACTCGACCAGCGCATGCTTGCCGCGCTCGGGATCATGATCGCTGTCGTTGTCCTCGTCGCCCGCGCCCTCGTCACCCTCGTCGAGGATCGAGGCCTGCTGGAGCGGGAGCAGCGTCTCCCGGCGGACGACCTGTGAGATCGCCGAGATGTAGCCGTTGTAGAAGATCTCGACGCGGTCGACCTCGCCGTCGACGTATGCCGCCATCAGACGCTCTGCGATCCGCCGAGCATCGGAGTAGGCGGGGCGGTCGGTGAAGCCGATGAAGCTGTCCACCACCTCCAGGCCGCGGAACGACAGCGACGATGCCGGCCGACGGCCCGATGCGAAATAGACAGCGCGCCGGCCTGCGTGGTCGTGCTCACGGCCGACGGCAATACCCCGGCGGACGATGTTCGAATTGAACGCCCCGGCGAGGCCGCGGTCACCCGCGATGAGCAGCAGCCCGACCGTGTTCACCTGGTCGTGCTCGGCGAGGATCGGCAGCCGAGGGATGTCGCCCGCAGCCTCAGCCGCCTGGCGCGTCATCCGGCGGATCGCTCCTGCGTAGGGCCGCAACTGCTCGATGCGCTGCTCGGCGCGCCGCAGCCGGGCGGCCGCGACCATTTCCATCGCGCGCGTGATCTTCTGGATGTTCTTGACCGAATCGATCCGGTTGCGGACATCCCGCTGCGAAGTCGCCATCGTGGATCAGAGACCAGCCGCGCGCTACGCGGGGACGGCCTCTTCCTCCTCTTCCTGGCTCTCGCCGGACCGCTCTGAGGAGTCGCCACTCGCGCCGTTCGACGAACCCGACGAACTGGGGCGCGGCTCATCGTCGCCCTCGTCCATCGGATGCCCCTCCTCGTCGAGGTCATAGCCGAAGTCGCCGGCGAACTCGCCGACCACCTGGTCGAGCCGTTCGGTGATCTCGTCGCTCCACTCGCCCCCCGCGATCTTTTGCAGCAACTCGGACTCGCTACCGCGGACGTAATCGCTGAGATCGCCGAGGAACCGCTCGACCTTGTCGATGTCGATCCGGTCGAGGTAGCCGTTCGTGGCGGCGTAGATCTGAACGACCTGATCCTCAGCCGGCATCGGCTGGCGCTCGCCCTGGTTGAGTGTCTTGACCAGGCGCTCACCACGGGCGAGCGTCCGCTGGGTCTCGGGGTCAAGCTCGGAACCGAACTGCGAGAACGCCTCGAGCTCGCGGTACTGCGAGAGGTCGAGCTTCAGGCGTCCGGCGACCTTCCGCATCGGCGTGATCTGCGCGCTACCGCCGACGCGGGACACCGAGATGCCGACGTTGATGGCCGGGCGGACGCCGGAGTTGAAGAGCTTCGGCTCGAGGAAGATCTGGCCGTCGGTGATCGAGATGACGTTCGTCGGGATGTACGCCGAGACGTCGCCGGCCTGCGTCTCGATGATCGGCAGCGCCGTCAGCGAGCCTCCGCCGTAATCGTCACTCAGCTTGACCGCGCGCTCGAGCAGCCTCGAGTGCAGGTAGAACACGTCGCCCGGATACGCCTCGCGGCCCGGCGGGCGGCGCAGCAGCAGCGACATCTGCCGGTAGGCGTAGGCGTGCTTGGTGAGGTCGTCGTAGATGCAGAGCGCGGCCTTGCCGTCGTAGAGGAAATGCTCGGCCATCGCGCACCCGGCGTACGGGGCGAGGAACTTGATCGGCGCCGACTCGTCGGCCGCGGCCATGACGATGATCGTGTTGTCCATCGCACCTGCCTCGGCGAGCTCGTTCGCGAGCGCCACGACCGTCGCTTTGCGCTGCCCGATGGCGACGTAGACACAGATCAGGTCACGGTCCTTGTTGTTGATGATCGTGTCGACCGCGATCGCCGTCTTGCCCGTCTGGCGGTCGCCGATGATCAGCTCGCGCTGACCCCGGCCGATCGGGATCATCGAGTCGATCGCCTTCAGGCCGGTGAGCATCGGCTCCTTCACGGGCTGGCGGGAGATGACGCCCGGGGCCTTGTGCTCGGCAGGCCGCGCCGCGTCGGTGGCGATGTCGCCCTTGCCGTCGAGCGGGTTGCCGAGCGGATCCACGATCCGCCCGAGCAGCTGATCGCCGACCGGGATCTCGAGCAGGCGCTTGGTTCGCCGCACGGTGTCGCCCTCGGAGATCTTCTCCCACTCGCCGAACAGCACGGCGCCGACGTTGTCGGACTCGAGGTTGAGCGCGAGCCCGGTGACGTCGTGCGGGAGCTCGAGCATCTCGAACGACATGCAGTTCTCCAGGCCGTGGATGCGGCAGATGCCGTCCGCGACCGAGAGCACGGTGCCAACCTCAGTGAGGTCGGCGCTCGAGGTGTCCAGGCCCTCGATCCGGCTCTTCAGGATCGAGGTGATTTCGTCGGGCTTGATTTCCATGGAAGGCTCCTTACGGCAACGCCAAACGGGCTCACGCCCGCGCTACTTGCTTGCGAAGTTGTTCGAGTCTGTTCTTGATCGATGCGTCAAGAACGAAATTCCCAACCCGGAGGACGATGCCGCCGAGGACGTTCGGGTCTACGACAGTCGATAGCTCGATCTCATTTCCAGTCTGCTCGCCGATGCTCTGACCGATGCTCTGGATGGTCCGATCATCGAGGGGCACGGCGCTTGTCACCTCGACCGGCAGCAGCCGGTTGACGGCGTCCCACATCTCCCCGTAGCGATTGCGAATCCGGAAGATCACCGGCATCCGATGGCGTTCGATGAGCGCCTCGAGGAAGTTCATGACGATCGGGTCCGCGCCCGAAAGCAAGCCGTGCAGGCCCTCCTTCTTCTCCTCGGCGGAGAAGTAGGGCGAGAAGAAGAAGATCGCCAGCTGGCGGTTGTCGTTCAGGGCGTCCGCAACCTGGCCAAGCTCCTCACGGACGACGTCGAGCTTGTCGTGCTCCTGCGCGACCTGGAACAGCGAGCGGGCGTAGACCTCAGCGATCTCTTCCACTTCGGTGCCCTCAGTTCTCGCTTCCGGACGACGCCAGGGTGCTGAAGTCGAGCTCGTTCAGCGTCTCCTCGACGAGGCGGCGCTGATCATCTTCGGTGAGCGTCTTGCGCGTCACCCGCTCGGTGGCCATCACTGTCAGGTCGGCGACCTCCCGACGGATGTTGGAGATGGCCCGCGTGGTCTCGGCCTCGATGTCCTTACGTGTCTGTTCGATCAGCTGCTCACGCCGCGCCCGAGCCTCCTCGAGCGATTCGTGCTCGCGCGCCTCGGCCGCCTTGCGGGCGCGCGCGAGGATGTCCTCGGCCTGCTGGCGAGACTCCTTGAGCCGGTCGCGGTACTCCTGCAGGAGCTTGTCCGCCTCCTGGCGCGTGCGCTCGGCGTGCTCGATGGAGTCCTCGATCGCGTGCTGCCGGCGATCGAGCGCCTCGGTGATGCGCGGAAACGCGAGTCGCCAGAGGACGATCATCGAGAAGACGAACAGCAGCAGCGTCCAGATCATCAACCCGACGTTGGGCGAGATCAGGAACGAGCCGCTTGAAGCAGTAACAGGCATCGGACTACTTGAGGACCCAGGACAGGAGGCCCGCAACGAGGCCGTAGAAGAAGCACGCCTCGGTGAGGGCGAACCCGAGCCACTGGATGCTCGTGATCTCGTCCCGCATCTCGGGCTGACGGGTGACCGCCTCGATCACCTTGCCGAAGATGATCCCGATGCCGACACCAGCGCCGACGGCGCCGAGTCCGCCGCCAATCCCGATGCCAAGACCGGCGCTGACGCCAGCCGCGATATGGAAGATGGGCAAAAGCACTATCGAACTCCTTTGTGGGTCAGTGGTGGGAGACGGCGCCACCGAGGTAGATCGCGGTGAGGGTGGCGAAGATGAACGCTTGCAGCGTGGCCACAAGCCCAAGCTCGAACAGGTACAGGGCAATGCCGGCCGGAAGCGTGAACCACCCCAGCCAGCTCGCGCCGATGATCACCGCCAGGCCGCCCGCCATGAACAGGATGATCATGTGACCGGCGAGGATGTTGGCGAACAGTCGGACGGTCAGCGAGATCAGCCGCATGAACGTCGAGATGATCTCGAGCGGCGCGATCAGCAACAGGATCGGCCCGTGCACGCCGGTGGGGATCAGGCTCTTCATGTAGCCGATCGGCCCGTGGACCCGCACGCCCTCGAAGTTGAACGCGAGAAACGTGACGATCGCGAGCACGAGCGGCACCGACACGTTCGCCGTCGACGCGTACAGCGCGAACGACGGAATCTTCGCTCCGAAGATGTTGAACGTCTCCTCGGAGTTCGTCGGGAGCGGCAGGTAACCGATCAGATTCGAGTACCAGATGAACAGGAACAGCGCCCCGATGAACGGGAACCAGCGGGCCGCCATCCGGTCATCCATGTTCCCGCGGGTGATGTTGTCCCGCATCAGGCTGTAGAGCACCTCGACGGCCGTCTGCACCCGGTTCGGGCGGGTCTGCATGCGGCGGGCGATCCACACCATCGTGACGACCGTGAGGACGGCCGCGATGAACAGGTACAGGACCGCGCGATTGATGCTGAACACGCCGAGATGGACCCAGTTCGTCAGCTTGAACTCGTTCTGGGGCTGGAACTCGTTGTTCTTGTGCGTCGTGATCCCGAAGATCACCATCAGCGCGACGAGCCCGACGACGTAGAAGCCGGCCAGACCCCACAGGACCTTGCGCGTATTGCTCATGTCGACCTCGGCCGGTTGACGACCGACAGAAACATGCTGACCGTGTAGGCGAACACGATCACGAGCAGTGCAGTCAGCCCCGCGTCCTGGCCCGAGGCCTTGCGCACAAGGACCACGGTGATCGCGAGCGCGAACAGCCGACCCATGAGGAATCCGAGGCGAATCGAGATCTGCTGGTTGGGCGGAGCCTTCTGAGCGGCTCGCTCGACGAACTCGCCGACCACGCGCAGCATGATCCAGACGCCGGCGCCGGCGCCGTAGCCGGGCGCGGACACGCCGATGAGCAGCATGATCGGCGCCGCCACGACGACGAGCACGACGTCGAAGTACCGGAGAAGCAGGCTGCCGGTCGGTCGCGCTTCAGAGTCCACGGAAGCGGTTAGCGACAACGCGAATCCCCACGAAGAAACCGATGAAGAACCCGACGAGCAGCAGCGGGACGAGCGCCCCCACAAGTGCGCCGATCGCGGCGCCGAGGCCGGCGCACACCAGGTTCACGGACAGCAGCAGCGCCCCCGCACCGGCGGCATCCCGGCCGGTGAAAGGGGGTCGGCTGTTGGTCATGGTTTCGGGAAGCGCTGTTCAAGCTGTTGGCACGGGGGTCGGAGGGCCGGTCCCTGGACCGGCGGCATTTCACGGGCGTCTTGGATCGACTACCCGCCCCGGCGCTGTGCCGACCCCGAGATCAGAGGCCCGCGGGGCGCCGCAGGATTAACGGCAGGTTAGCGGGTTTGTGGCGTGCGGGCCGACCCGATCCTCGGCTTCCAGAGCTGTCCTTCCGCCCACAGCGCGGCGATTCCGGCACGCGGCAGCCCGAAGGTCCCCTCGTAGATGAGGTACCGCGGCTCCCAGCGCGGAAAGAACTTTGCGTTGAACCGGTACAGGCTCTCGATCTGGAAGAACGGGTTGCCGAGCGCGACGAGCTTTCCGAGCACCCGCTCGTGGCGCTTCTCCGGGCTGTGCATCCACTTCGCAAACGCGGCGAAGTTGAGGCTCATCTCCTGCAGGCCGCGCTCGCGCAGCAGCTCGACGGCCTTGGCGACGAGGAACTCGGTCAGCCCGTTCGGCGTCCCCGGGTCGCGGCGCATGAACGACAGTGAGACCGTCGGCCGGCCGAACACCGGCACAAAGTGCAGCACCCCGCGGATCTGATCCTCCTCGTCGCGGGCGAGAACGACGAGCGTCTCGCGGCAGCGTGCACCCCGGATCGAGTCCATCGCCATCGAGAAGCCACGCTCGGGCGCGCCCTCGCGGCCGCGTTCGAGCACGTGCTCGATCTCGTCCATGGTGGCCGCCTCGAGCGTGCCGACGGCATGGAGTTCGGCGCTGAAGCCGGCCTTGGTGAGCCGTGTGACGGACTGGCGGACCTTGCGGATCGGCCGGCCCTGCAGCGAGAACTTCTGGAGGTCGACGATCGCCTCGTCGCCGAGGTAGATCGCGCGCAGGCCGAGCTCCTCGTACAGCGGGCAGAGCCCCTCGCTCGCTCCGACCGCGCCGAGCTTCAGACCGCGCACCTCGGCGAACGCCTGCAGCTCGTGCAGCAGCCCCCGGAACGACGCATCCGACCCGACCGGATCCCCGGAGAGCAACAGCACGCCGTTCTCGATCCGGTAGCCGACGAACGCGCGGCCGTCGGCGCTGAAGAAGTACTGCTTGTCGGCGCGAAGCTTGAAGAACGAGAGCGTGTCAGTGCCGTAGCGACGGACGAGCTCTGCCGCGGCCGCCCGCGCGTCGGGCCCGGGCAGGCCCCGCGGCGCGGCGAGCGGCCGAAAGACGACGTAGCCGATCGCCAGCAGCGTGCCGGCGAGCACCGCACGGCCGGCGAGATGGTGATCGGCGGACCGGGCGAGTTCCACGCCGATGAATCCGGTCAAGCGCCAGCAGCGGCACCCGCCAGAGCGCCGAGCGCAGCGTCATCGGCTCGTGGCGCACGCGGAACGCCGAACCACCGGCCAGCAGGACAAACGCCGTCCCCCAGGTGATCGCCGTCTCCTCGAAGTCGAGGCCCTTCAGCAGGTCGAACAGGCCGAGGGCCAGCATCAGACCGATCGCCACCTGCCACGCCCGGCGGCGGCGCTTGAGCAGGTAGGGAGCGACCAGCAACAGCGCGAGCCCGGCCGGGAGCGCGAGCGCATGGAACAGCCGGATCGTCTCGACCGGCTCGATCTGGAGGAGCATGTGGCCGCGCCAGCGGATGTTCGGAGTCAGCGCCGAGCCGACGTTGACGATCCCGACAAATGCCGCCGCGAATGCAGCCAGACGCGGCAGCCAGCGTGAAAAGCGTGTGTTGGTCAAGCTTGTGTGGACGTGTTGATCTCGACGGCGTCGGTGCGTTTGCGGCGTGGAAACCGATCCTCCGGCTTCTGGTGCGCCGCAATCCGACGACTCACCCTCTACGTACCACGCCGCTGGGCGTTGGTTACGGCGTTATGTGTCGTTCTCCTGCCGGTTGACGCCCCGGCTCACGCCTGCTCGAGCTCTTTCAGGCGGCGCTTGACGAGCTTGCGCTTCTCCGTCAGCTCGGCATCGAGCTGCTCCAGCTCGCGCCGGCGGTTCCGCACGAGCTCAAGCTGGGTGCAGATGTGGCCGAGCGACTGGGTCAGGATCGCGTGCTGGGCGGCCGGGTCCTCGGTCTCCTCGTAAGCGCGCCGCAGCTCGGCGCGAGCGGTCTCGGCCTCGAGCACCGCCTTCAGCTGCTCCAGCGACAGCCCGAGCAGGTCCCGGAGACGACGGACCTCGTTGATCCGATCGACGTCGGCCTCGGTGTAGACGCGGTGCTTGCCCTGGATGCGATCGGCCTCGCCGGGCAGCAGGCCGATCTCCTCGTAATACCGGATCGTCCGCGGTGTGGTCCCCGTGGCCTCGGCGACCTCGCCGATCCGCAGCGTCCGCTCGGCGGTCGCGCTCATGACGTCACCGCCTCCGGCGCGGGGGCGGCGGACGACGCGGCCTCGTCGCTGTACTTCGGCCGGGCGGCGGCGACGAAGGCTCCGATCAGCGAGATGATCGACAGCGTCCAGAGGGCGGTGTGCATGTTGGCGATGAACGGCGTCAGCTGCGCGTCGGAGATGTGGTTGGCGAGCCCGGAGAAGACACTGAACAGGACCGTCTTCGGCACCGATGAGGTGACGACGGCGAGCACGAACGCGATCGACAGCACGGCGCCGGTGTTCTGAACGAGCACCCGCGCGCCGGCGGCGATCCCCCGGCGATGCGGCGCGACCGTTCCCATCATGGCGGCCGTGTTCGGGGAGTTGAACATGCCACTGCCGAGACCGACGATGAACATGTAGATGCCGCTCGCCCAGTACGTCGTGTCCCGCTCGAGCGTCGTCATCAGCGCCAGCCCGAGCGCGGTGACGACCATCCCGGCCACGGCCATCCCGCGCGAGCCGCGGCGGTCGGCCCAGATGCCGGCGAGGGGCGAGGCGATGAGCATCCCGACCGCGAGCGGCGCCAGCTTGACGCCGGCGAGGATCGGGGTGTCGCCCTGGACGCCCTGAAAGTAGAAGACGAACACGAACATCAGCGCGAAGCGGGCGAGTCCATTGATGAACGCGGCGGCCGCGGCGGCCGAGAACAGCCGGTTGCGGAAGATCGTGAGGTCGAGCATCGGGGCCTTGTGGTGGCGCTCGATGACGACGAACAGCGGCAGCAGGACGGCGGCGGCGATGAGACCGCCGATCACGACCGGCGAGCTCCACCCGGAGATGCCGCCCTTGGAGATGCCGAGCACGAGCCCGGTGAGGCCGACGAGGAAGGTCACCGTGCCGAGGGCATCGAACTGCCTGTCCTCGGAGCGGCCGGTGATCTCGTGGAGGATCAGCCATGCCCACAGACACCCGGCGAGCGCGAACGGCACGTTGAACCAGAACACCCAGTGCCACGAGATCGCGACGAGCGCGCCACCGAGCACCGGCCCGATGACGAGCCCGACGGCGGCGACCATCGTGTTCGTGCCCATCGCCAACCCGAGCTGCTCGCGCGGGAACGAGTCGGTGACGATCGCGGCGGCGTTCGCGAACAGGAACGCACCGCCGATCCCCTGGATGATGCGCCACAGGATGAGCTGCGTCCCGTTGGCGGCAAATCCGGCGCCGATCGACGCCAGTGCGAACAGCAGAAAGCCGCCGATATACGCGTTCTTGCGGCCGAACTGGTCAGACAGGCGCCCCGCGCTCAGCACGAGCACGGTCGAGGCGATCATGTAGACGAGGATCACCCAGACGAGCTCGAGCAGGCTCGTGTGCAGGCTGCGCTCGAGATCGGGCAGGGCGATGATCAGCGTGCCCGAGTTGATCGTCGCCAACAGCATTCCCAGGCTCGTGCAGGACAGCGCCCACCACTTGTAGTGGTCGTGCTCGTGATGGACGCCGACGCGACGGCGCCGTGCGCCGCCCGGGGGGTTTGCCGCTGGTGCTTCGATCGTGGTCAACGGGCTCCTCTGCGTGTAAACTGAACCTTACGTAAACGTAAGATAGCAGGTCGGCCGGCCTACTCGTACGCGGCGATCGTGGCGAGGATCACATACGACGCGATCAGCGCCGCACCCTCGAACGTGCTCGACTCCCCGTCACCGGTGATCTGCCAGACGATGATCGCCGTCCCGAACAGCGCGCCGATGTACACCGGCGCGAGCGAGAAGGTGAGCGTCGTCGCAGTCAGCAGCGACACGAGCACGAGCAGCGGATACAGAAACGCGGCGATCTGCGCCACCGAGTTCTTCACGACGGAGATCGCGAGGTCGGACTGTCCCTTGAGGGCGAGCACGATGCCGGCGACATTCTCGACCGCGTTGCCGGCGATCGCGACGACGACCAGGCCGGCGAACGCCTCACTCATGTGCACCTTGTCAATCGTCGGCTGGAGCGCGTGGACGAACCAGTCCGAGACGAACGCCGACGCCGTGCCGGCAACGGCGAGAAGGATGACGCTCGTCACGATCGGGACGCCGCCGCGCGCGCCGGCGTGGGCCTCACCGGCCTCCTGCGGCCGCCTGTCGGAACCGAGGTACTCCCGGAGCCAGACGACGTAGACGAGCAGCAGGGCGATCGCGCCGACGATCGAGATCGTCTGCGTGTGATGGCTGGCCGGATCGTGCGACGAGTTCGCGATCCCGAGCAGCACGATGATGAACGACGAGATGAGCAGCAGCGTCGCCGTATCGTTCGGCAGGCGCTTGCCGAACGTCATGACACGGCCCTCCGCCTTCCACGCGCCGGCGACGATCACGAGTCCGAGCACGAGCAGCGCGTTGACGAGGATCGAGCCGAGGATGGCCGTCTCGGCGACGACTCGCTGCCCGGCACCGAGCGCGAAGATGACGACGAAGAACTCCGGCAGGTTGCCGAGCGTCGACTGCATGACACCGGTCACCGCCGGACCAAAGCTCCGCCCCACCTGCTCGGTCGCGAACGACACGATCCAGGCGAGCCCGGCGAGGGCGATCGCCGCCACGATGAAGGCGAGCACCGCCGAGACCCCGCTTGCGTAGCGGAGCACACCGGCGATCACGGTCGCGACGGCGACCCCGGCGATCGTGATCAGGTTGCGTCTGCTCAGCCCGCGCACGGCGCGCCGTTACCGCCCGGTCATGACGGTGTCGGTGTCCGAGTAGGCGGGGGCACAGCAGCACAGCAGCACGAGCGGCCGATCACCGTCGTTGAAGAGCTTGTGGGGCGTTCCCGGCGGGATCACGACACAGTCGCCGGCGGTGACCCCGGTCTCGTCCTCGCCGAGACGCATCCGCCCCGACCCGGAGACGAAGTAGTAGAGCTCCTCGGTCTGCGGGTGGTAGTGCTCAGCCGTCTCGCCGTGCGGCGGCAGGGTCGCCTCGGCGAGGCTCTGGTTGCGGGCGCGAGTCCACGCCGGGCCCGCCAGTTCGCGGATCTGGCTGCCGTCGAGCGTCGTGAACGGCGTCAGGTCGCCCAGATGTGCCTTCTCCATCCGCTGCACTATCCCATGTCCCGACCCGGTCGAACTCGCCCGTCTCCAAGTCGCGCCTGACCGCCTCGTCGATCTGGAACTCGGTCGTGTCCGGATCGAGCCCCCGCATCTGTTCCGCGGTGTGGTGGCGGAACTTGAGGATCTCGAGCACGTACACGAGATAGATGCTCGCCGCGACGGCGAGCAGGCCGATCGCCCCCATCACCAACGACCAGCCGAGGCGGAAGTAGCTGGGGTGGTGATGGTGGTACGGGATGAACCGGAGCGCGATTGCCACGCCGGCGAGCATCACGGTCCAGCCGTACAGGTAGGCGACGGTGCGTCGCGGGCTGAAGCCGATGCGGGCCATCCGGTGGTGGAAGTGGTTCGCGTCCGCGTTCCACGGCGCGCGGCGGTACTTGAGCCGCTTGGCCACGACGAAGCTCGTGTCGAGGAACGGGACGGCGAGGATCATGAGCGGCGCGACCAGGGCGACGACCGCGTTCGTCTTCAGCGAGCCGAGCACGGTGACGATCCCGAGCAGGTAGCCGAGCAGGTTCGCGCCCGCGTCACCCATGAAGACCGAGGCGGGATAGAAGTTGTGGAACAGGAACCCGAGCGACGCTCCCGCCGTGATCGCGGCGAGGATGGCTGCGTTGTTGACGCCGAGGTCGAACGCGATCACCGTGAACGCGATCCCATCGATCGTGCATAACCCTGCCGCCAACCCGTCGACCCCGTCGGAGAAGTTGACGATGTTCATCAGCGCGACGAGCCAGATCACCGTCAGCACCCCGCCGGTGCTCGGGAACTGGAGCGCGCCGACGAAGGGCAGCGTGACGTCGAGGACGACCGCCCCCGCCTGAACCGCGATCACGGCGGCCCCGATCTGGCCGAGCAGCTTCACCCCCGGCGGGAGATCGATCCAGTCGTCGATGGCACCGACGAGCGTGATCAGGCCCGCGCCGGCGAGCACGCCCCACGTGTCGACCGTGCCGCCGGGACCCGGCTTCCCGTGCGGGATGTGCTGGAGGATGATCTCGTCCGGCAGCCAGATCGCCGCCGCGATGATGACGCCGGCGAGGATCGCCAACCCCCCGAGCAGTGGCGTCTCCGTGAGCGCGAGTCCACGCTCATTCGGCTTCGCCGTCGCCTTGATCTTCCAGGCCAGGCGGGCGGCGACCGGCGTCAACAGCAGCGCGACGGCCGTCGCGACGAGAAAGGCATAAACGGCGTCCGAGTAGCGCATAGGCGTCGTCGTAGGATGGCACCCGCCCGGGCCCTCCGTGGGTTTACGCCGCCGCGGCGCCGGGTCCTGCGACTGCCAGCGCTCGTGCGATCGTGGCGATCACCCGGGCTGGTGACCCACAGGCCGTGGCGAGTGCGGAGGTCGCTGGCATCGAGGGACGCCGCTGTACCAGCGATGCCACTCGCCGCGCGCGCCCGGGTGCGGATCTGTGACGGCGTCCACCCGGCAGCAAGCAACTGCTCCCAGGTGACGGCCGCATGCTGACGGCGTCGGAGCCGCCGCATCCGCGCCTCGAGCCCCGGGTCAACCGCCATAACGTTCGACGACGACGCCGGATTTCGTCGCTGTCGAACGACAGCGCGGGCGGCCTCAGGCGATGACAGCTTCGGTCCGCAGTCCCGCGTACAGCGGGTAGCGGTCCGCGATCCCGGCGACGCGCTCGAACAGATCCGCCCGCCGCGCGTCGAACTCGCCGTCGGAGAGGGTCAGCGTCTCGACGATGATCCCGCCGACCTCGGCGAAGTCCTCAACCCCGAGCCCGCGCGTCGCCAGGGCGGGTGTGCCGATCCGCAGCCCGGACGAAACGGCCGGTGGACGGGGGTCGAACGGCACCGCGTTGCGGTTGACGGTGATGCCGACCGTGTGGAGCCGATCCTCGGCCTGCTGCCCGTCCAGAAGGGACTCCCGTAGGTCGCACAGCACGAGATGGACATCGGTCCCGCCGGTCAGCACGCTCACTCCATGGCCCGCCGACAGCAGGGCCGAGGCGACGGCCTGGGCCCCATCGACAGTCCGCTGCTGGCGCTCACGAAACGCGTCGGACTGGGCGATCCGCAGTGCGACCGCCTTGCCGGCGATGACGTGCTCCAGCGGTCCGCCCTGCTGGCCGGGGAACACCGCCGAGTTGATCTTCTTCGCGTACTCCTCGCGGCACAGGATCAGGCCGCCGCGCGGGCCACCGATCGTCTTGTGGATCGTGGTCGTGACGACGTGGGCGTGCGGCACCGGCGAGGGGTGGAGGCCGGCCGCGACAAGGCCGGCGAAGTGGGCCATGTCGACCATCAGGTAGGCGCCGACCGCGTCGGCGATCGCGCGGAAGCGCTCGAAGTCGAGGAAGCGTGGGTAGGCCGACCAGCCGGCGAGGATCATCTTCGGCTTGCGCTCGTGGGCGATCCGCTCGACCTCGTCCATGTCGATCAGGCTCGTCTCCCGGTCGACCTGGTAGGGCGCGATGTCGTACAGGCGGCCGGACACGTTGATCTTCATCCCGTGGGTGAGGTGGCCGCCGTGGGCGAGCTCGAGGCCCATCAGCGTGTCGCCCGGCTGCAGCAGCGCGTGGTACACGGCCGCGTTCGCCTGCGCGCCGGAGTGCGGCTGGACGTTGGCATGCTCGGCCCCGAACAGCGCCTTGGCCCGGTCGATGGCGAGCTGCTCGGCGACGTCGACGTGCTCGCAGCCGCCGTAGTAACGCTTGCCGGGGTAGCCCTCGGCGTACTTGTTCGTCAAGACGGAACCCTGGCATTCGAGCACCGAGACGGGCACGAAGTTCTCGGAGGCGATCATCTCGAGCGTCCGCTGCTGGCGCTCGAGCTCCAGCGCGAGAACGTCCGCGATCTCCGGATCGACCTCGGCGAGGGGGCGGTTGAAGAAGTCCTGTGGAAGCTCTACGGTCACGGTTGCGACCTTATCAGTGGGCGGTCGGGAAAACTCGGGCGAAGGGGCGACGACGATGGAGAGCCACAGCATCTTCGAGGTGAAGGACGAGTCGGCAGCCTGGCATCGGCTGCGACCGGTGAGAGTCCGCTGGCCGTGGATCACCGGCGGACTCATCCTCCAGCTCGCCGGCGTCGCGGCGCCGGCGGCGTACGTCATCTCGAAGGCCCACCACGAGGACGTCACCGGCCAGATCTCCAAGGCGACGCTGACACTCGCCTGGCGCCAAGCGGTCCATTCCCATGCCGGACTGGCGCTGCTGATCGGCGGGGCGGCGCTGTTCGTCATCGGCTCGGTGCTCCTCGCCCGGCCGTTCGTGAAGAGCTATCTCACGCTGTTCGTGGCCATCCCGCTCGCCGCACTCGCCGGTGTGCTCGTGCTCGGCGCCGCCGCGCTCATCATCGCGCTGCTGTTCGCGATCCTCGGCGGTGGCGACTTCTTCGACTTCGGCAGCAGCGGACCATCCGGCGGCAACAACAAGAAGAAGAAGCAGCAGCAGCAGGATCGTGAGCCGGTCGCGAGCTAGTGGACCGCGTCCGCTAACTCCCCAGCGCCGCGGCGACAGCGTCCGCCGTGACGATCCCCTGCCGGACGATCGACCACTCACCGTCGTCCTCGTAGGCTCGCAAGTCGATGACCGTCGAGGGCGTCCCTGGCAGCTCGCCGCCGTCGAGCAGCAGGTCCGCGGCGGTCCGGATGGACTGCGGCACGTCGGTCAACCGGCGGGCGTCGGGCTCCCCGGCGCGGTTCGCGCTCGACTGAAGCACGGGCCACTTCACGTCGGCGAGCTTCGGGACGACCGGTACCCGGAGCCCAAGCGTCCGTGGGTCCTCCCCGCACGCGAGCGGGAAGCGCCCCGCCGGGTTGGGCAGCAGCAGCGACACGCCGCCGGGCAGCAGCGACCGGAGCGCCACCCGGGTCCGGTCCCCCAGCTCCGGCAGCGCCTCGCCTGCCAGCGACGCGTCGAAGAACATCACTGCCGAGGGCTTCCCCAGCGGACGGCGCTTGAGCCGGTAGAGCCGCTCGACCGCGATGCGGTTGCTCGGATCGCACGCGAGCCCGTACACCGTGTCCGCCGGAAACACGGCGACGCCGCCGACCGCCAGACAGCGCTCGAACAGCTCCGAGGAGTTGTCCGGGACGCCCGGCGCACGCACGCTCATCGCCGACCGGAGATGACACGTTCGTGGCCGGCGAGATCGCGCCGACGCTCGATCCCGGCGTACCCCGCGGTCCGCAGGAGCTCCGAAACGGCATCCCCCTGATCGAACCCGACCTCCAGCGCGACGAACTCCACGTCGTCGAGCATCGCCATGAGCCGGCGGATGACGTCGAGACCGTCCGCACCGGCGAAGAGCGCGCCGGCCGGCTCGTAGCCGGCGATCTCCGGCGGGAGCTCGGCGCCCGCCGCGACGTACGGCAGGTTGGCCAGCACGGCGTCGCACGAGCGCCCGGCGAGCAGGTCGCCGGCGACGAACGAGACATCGAGTCCGAGCCGCGCCGCGTTCTCCCGGGCCGCGGCGAGCGCACCGTCGGACACATCGACGCCGGTGATCTCGAGGTCTGGCCGCTCGCTCTTCAGCGCGAGCGCCACGGCGCCGCTCCCGGTGCCAACGTCAACGACGCGCGCGCCCGCGGGCAGGTCCAGCCCCGCCTCGACGAGGAGCTCCGTCTCCGGGCGCGGGATGAGCACGCGCGGGTCCACCCGTAGCGAGAGGTGGCGGAACCCCTTCTCGCCAAGGATGTACGCGACCGGCTCGCGCCGCGCCCGCCGCGCGATCAACCCGTGAAAGCGCGCCGACGACGCCGCCCCGACCGGGGACCGGGCGTCGAGTACGAGCCGCGCCCGGTCGACCCCGAGCGCCGCGGCCAGCAGCAGCTCGGCGTCGAGACGCGGCGTGTCGCAGCCGGCCGCCTCGAGCTCCTGCGCCGCGCCGGCAATCGCATCCCGCACGGTCATCGCAGCGGGCGCGGTCGCCGTCTCAGGCAACCGCCTTCTCCTCGAGCCGACGCCGCTTCTCGTCATCCTGGAGCGCTCCGGTCAGCTCGTCGAGCTCCCCGAGCAGGATCTCGTCGAGGTTGTGGACGAGGAGGTTGATCCGATGATCCTTGACCCGCCGCTCCTGGAAGTTGTACGTGCGGATCTTCTCCGCCCGCTCGCCGGTCCCCACCTGTGCCTGGCGCGAGGCGGCGAGCTCGGCCTGCTGCGCGGCGAGCGCTCGTTCGTACAGCCGCGCGCGCAGCACACGCATCGCGCGCTCGCGGTTCTGCAGCTGTGACTTCTCGTCCTGCATCGAGACGACGATTCCGGAGGGCTTGTGCGTGATCCGCACCGCCGAGTCGGTCGTGTTGACGGACTGGCCACCCGGTCCAGAGCTGCGGTAGACGTCGATCTGGAGGTCGTTCGGGTCGACCTCCACCTCGACGTCGTCGACCTCCGGCAGCACGGCGACGGTTGCCGTCGAGGTGTGGATCCGACCCTGCGACTCCGTCTCCGGAACGCGCTGGACGCGATGCGTGCCACCCTCGAACTTGAACACCGAGTACGCCCCGTCGCCCTTGATCGAGAACGTGTACGTGCCCTCGCCGATCGACAGCGGCTCGACCGAGAACCCGCGGCGCTCGGCGTACCGGGTGAGCATCCGGAAGAGGTCACCCGCCCACAGCCCAGCCTCGTCGCCGCCGGCGCCCGGGCGGATTTCGACAATCACGCTCTTGTCGTCGTTCGGGTCCCGCTCGACCATCGCCAGCCGGATCTCTTCCTCGAGCGCGCCGAGCCGCTCCCGCGAGCTCTCCATCAGTGAGCGGAGCTCGGGGTCATCGCCGCCCTCGTCGAGCAACTCGCGCGCGCCGGCGTAATCGTCGGCGGCGTGGCGGTACTCGGCAGCGAGCTTTGCCGCGGGCTCGAGCTCGCGGTACGCGCGGCTCGCGGCCGTGAAGCGCTCCCGATCGCCGATCACCTCGGGATCGGAGAGCTCACCTTCAAGGCCATCGAAACGCGTCTCGATCTGTGCCACAAGGTCGTCGATCATGCTGGCCCGAGTGTAGGCCTGCTGGGCCACGAGATTTGCGCCAGCAAATCTCGCAACGTAATCGCCGCCAGGCGATTACGCAACGACTTCGACGCCGACCATGTCGTCGGCCGACGCCTCACCCGGCGTCTCGACGGCGAGCACGGCCTGGAGCGACGCGATCGACACCGCGAGCTGATCGAGATCCGGCTCGCGCGTCGTCAGCTTCTGCAGTTGCATGCCCGGCCACATGATCATCTGCACCCAGCGCTTGCGCCGGTTGCGTCCGGCCCACTTGATCACCTCGAACGACAGACCGGCGATCAGCGGCACCCCGAGGATCCGGGTCAGCACGAGCAGCCACCACGCCGGTAGACCGATCGGCGCGAACACGAAGATCGCCATGATCATGACGATCAGCAGGAAGCTCGTTCCGCAGCGGGGATGCAAACGTGAGTACAGCTTCGCGCGCTCGGGCGTGAGCGCGTCTTCGGCCTCGAAGCAGGAAATCACCTTGTGCTCGGCGCCGTGGTACTCGAACACGCGGCGCAGATCACGCAGTCGCGAGAGGAGATACAGGTAGCCGAGGAAGATCGCGGTTCGCAGCACGCCCTCGACGAGCCAGAACAGCAGTGAGGAGCCGAGCTGATGCTTGATCAGGCTCGTCAGCCCGACCGGCACGACGAAGAACAGCCCGACCGCAAACAGCAGCGCGACGACGACCGTCCCGGCCCAGGCGCCCCCCGAGATCTCCTGCTCCTCCTCGGGAAGCTGGGCGTTCGCCGAGATCCCGAGCGCCTTCAGACCGATGCCGAGCGACTCAGCGAGCGCAACGACGCCGCGAATCACCGGCCACCGGTAGATGCGGTGGCGCTTCATCAGCGACTGCAGCGGGAACGTCTTGACGTCGATCGATCCGAGCGTGCCCGCCGGGCTGCCTTCCGGCGCAGGCTTGCGCACGGCCACAGCCCACGTCGCCACCCCGCGCATCATCACGCCCTCGAGGACCGCCTGGCCCCCGAGCGGCGCGTCGCGCGAGGCGGTCAGGCGCCCCTCCCTAACCCCCTCGCTCACGACAGCAGGCCTTCTGCCTACGCGCCGGACGTGGTCCGGGCGCCGCTCCGACGGCCCTTCGCCACGCGACGCTGAAAGCGCTCAACCCGGCCGCCGGTGTCGACGAGCTTCTGCCGGCCCGTGTAGAACGGGTGGCAGGCGGAGCAGATCTCGACATGGATCTCCGACTTCGTCGAGCGCGTTGTGAACTCGTTGCCGCAGGTGCAGCGGACGTGAGCCTCTATGTATTCAGGATGGATCTCGGTCTTCATCGTGAGACTCAGTCTAGCGACGCGGGACCTTCGCCCGGCATCGCCGAAGCCCGGCTCATGCGTGGCCGCTCGCACTCGAGCAGTCTGCCGTTCGGGTGTTGTTCGTCCGGTTGAAGTCGTCGACGACACCATCCGGATCGACGGTGACGGTGCTCGCCGCGGTCGTGGTGCAGGCCGGACCCCGGAACGACACCGTGGTCTTCGCGTGCGCCGCCAGCACCTTGATCGTGCGCGATGCGGACCCGCCGGTGGCGGTCGCGAACAGCACGCGGAAGTGCCGTGCCGTCGTCGCCCCGCGGTTGGCGATCGTCGCGACATAGAGATTGAGGTGCGGGCGGCCGCTGATCGGCTGGACGTCGATCGACTGCACGAGCAGGTCGGGACGCAGCTCTTGCTGATTGCACGTCGCGCTCGTCCGAACCGCGGTGGCGAGCGTCTTGCTGTGCGTCCCGATCCAGCGAAATGCGACCCGGAAGCGAAACGCGGCCGGGGCACCGAGCTCGTTGACCGACTTGTTGAGGATCCATACGTCACCGGGTCGCTCGCCGAGCGTCGGGTCGCGCGGCGTCAGCCACGTCCCCAGGTCGCCGCCCGGGACCGCGGTCCAGGCGGGGTTCGTCTTCGTGCGCGTGAACAGTTCGAAGCGCAGCGCCATCCGGCGTGTGCCCTTCAGCGGCCGCATCACGGCCGAGACCGCGATGCCTCGGCTGACTGGATTCACAGACCGCTGGCAGGAGAATCCGCGCAGTTTCGCGACCGGTGCCGACGCACCCACTCCGGTTGCGCTCGCCGCGAGCGCCGCGACGCACGCCGCGACAGCGATCGTGATGGTTCGTACATGCCTCACCGCAGTGAGTAAAACACCTGTGACGCGGCGAAAGTTCCGTCTTTGACCGTTAGCCCGACAGGTTCTCCCACCGTGTCGACAGCGCGCCGGCGATGTCGTCGGCGGGTAGGGTGGCTACGTCAGCGTGTAGAGCGGGCCGTCCCCGCCCTCGGGCGGCGTCAGCCGTCCGCCCTTCGCCGTGATCGCGCCGCACTGCACACAGTTGGTGTAGTTGACGATCACGTCGACGGAACCTGACTCGGGTGCGTCGTCGGGGATCTCGTAGACGCCGGCGGGGCACATCCACACCCACGCCTCGGCGACCTCACGCGGCACGTGACGGTGCAGGCGAATGTGGTTCGGCGCGTCGTCACGCGTCGCGTTCCCCGAGATGTACACGCTCGAGAGCTTGTCGAAGATGTACTTCCCGTCGGGCTTGGGATAGCGGTTCTTCGTGTTGCCCACGAACACCGGCTCCGCATCATCGCGGTGCCAGGCTTGCCGGCCGGGCGGCACCTTCCCCTTCGACATGATCGATGGGCCCGCCAGGAGGCTCCCGACGAGGAAGCCCTTCTGGAACGCCTGGCGGGTGTTACGCACCTGGTAGAGCTCCTTGCCGATCGACGAGTCGTCGACCGCCTGCTCGTAGGACTCGAGCGTCTCGCCCGTCTTCAGGTTCTTGTAGATCGCCTCGGCGGCGAGGATGCCGGACTTGATGCAGTGGTGAACGCCCTTGAGCGCGGCCGTGTCGACCATCCCGCCGGCGTCGCCGACGAGGACGGCACCGGGCATCGACAGCTTCGGCATCGACCAGTAGCCGCCGCCCGGGAGCGCCTTCGCACCCCAGCTGACCCGCTCCCCACCCTCGAGGATGTCCTTGACGAGCGGATGCGTCTTGAACGTCTGCAGCAGGTCGTGGGCCGAGGTGGTCGCGTCCCGGTAGTTGAGGTCGACGACGAACCCGATCGACACGAGGTCGTCGCCGGTCTTCTCGTCCTTCATCGGGTACATCCAGGTCCCGCCAAGCTGCCCGTACTTGGCCGCCACCTTGAGCGGCCACGGCTGCACAAACGTGTGAATCACGCGGTCAAGCGGCTTCTTGACCTTCCACACCTCTTTGACGCCCAGCTCCCAGACCTGCGGCTCGCGCCCGGAGCCGAGATCGAACTCGCGGATCGCCGCGCCGGTGAGGTGGCCCCAGCAACCCTCGGCGAGCACGGTCACCCGCGCCTTGATGTCCGTGCCGGGCTCGAAGTTGCGGAGTTCCTCGCCCTCCTTGCCGCGGCCCTTGTCGCCCGAGCGCACGCCGACGACCTTTCCGTCCTCGACGATCAGCTGCGTCGCCGAGGTCTCGGTCAGCACGTACGCGCCGCCCTCCTCGGCCTGGCGCTGCTGATAGCGAGCCAGTGCCGAGACGGAGACGACCTCGTTGCCGTGGTTCTTGAAGTTCGGCACCGCCGGAATCGGCACCCGGAGCTTCGTCTTCGGGCCGGTCAACATGTAGACCGACTCCTTCGTCACCTCGCCGAAGGCGAAGCGCTCCTTGCGCCAGTCCTCTCGACTCAGTTCGGGGAACAGCTCCTGCAGCGGCTCCGGGCGCATGACCGCGCCCGAGAGGTTGTGGCCGCCGCAGGTCTTCGCCTTCTCGATCACCGCCACCGGGACCTCGCCCAGCTTCTCCATCAGCTCCGGATCGTCGCTGAGCAGCTGCAGCAGCCGGTTGGCGCACGCCAGCCCGGCCGTGCCGCCGCCGACGATCGCGACGCCGACCTCGATCAGCTCGTCTTCCGGATCCAGCCCCCGCTTGACGAACTCCTTGAGCGGAGTCGACGGGGGGCGGGAACTCGCTGGGAGCGGGGTGACCGTTCTTCGAAGACACTGCTATCAGCCGCCCTTCTTTGCCTTGATCGCGTCGGTGAGCTTGGGCAGGATCTTGTTGAGATCGCCAACGATGCCGAGGTCGGAGAACTCGAAGATCGGCGCGTTCGCATCCTTGTTGATCGCGACGATGTTCTCCGAGGACTGCATGCCGACCTTGTGCTGGATCGCGCCGGAGATGCCGGCCGCCAGGTACAGCTTCGGCGAGACCGTCTTGCCGGTCTGACCGATCTGTGCGGCGTATGGGTACCACCCGGCGTCGACGACCGCGCGCGTCGCAGCGACGGCGGTGTTGCCGCCGAACGCCTTCGCGAGGTCCTCGGCGAGCTCGAAGCCCTCCGGCTTACCGAGACCGCGACCGCCGGCGACGAGGATGTCGGCACCCTCGATGTCGACATCGGCACCGCGCTGCTCACCGCGCTGGACCATCGTCGCCTTGTCGGACCAGTCGGAGTACTGGACGTCGACGTCGACGACCTCCGCCGAGGCGCCGTCGCCCTGACGGATCTCGAACGCGTTGATGCGGCCGATGATGATCCCGAGGTCGCCCTTGTAACGGGAGACCGAGATCTTCGAGTCCTGGAGGATCGGGCGCTCGGCGACGAGCTTGCCGTCCTCGGCCTTCACGGCGGTGACCTCCATCGTCACACCGGCCTGCTTACGGGCGGCGAGACCGGCACCGATCTCGAAGCCGAGCAGACCGCCGCCGAACAGCGCGTAGTTCTGGCCGTTGTCGTCGATCACCTTCGCCATCACGTCGACGACCGGCTGGGCGAGACCCTCCGGGCCCTTCGCCCGGAACACCTTGGTCGCGCCGTACGCGCCGAGCGTCTGGCACAGCTCGTCGGTCAGGTCGTCGCCGCCGACGACGACCGCGTGGCACTGGCCACCCACCTCTGCGGCGCGCGCGGCGCCCTCGCTGACCGCCCCGAGACTGTTCTTGTTGAACTCGCCCTCGTTGTGGAGGACGTAAGTAAGGACGTCGGCCATGGTCTAGATCAGCTTCCTTTCGTCCAGCCACGCGACGATCTTCTCGACCGTCTCGTTCGTGTCCTCGTCCTCGATGATCTGGCCCGCGGCCTTGGCCGGCGGATCGTGGAAATCACCGCACTGGACGCGGGAGCCCTCGGCGCCGACGAGCGAGCCGTCGATTCCGACGTCGCCCGAGGCGACGGTCTCGAGCGGCTTCTTCTTGGCGCCCATGATCGCCTTCAGCGACGGGTAGCGGGGCTCGTTGATCGCGTCACCGACCGAGATCGCGGCCGGCAGTGCGACCTGGACGGTGTCGTAGCCGTACTCGGCCTGGCGCTCGCAGCGCAGACCGCCGTCCTGGACGTCCATCTTGATGACCTGGGTCAGCGACGGCATCTTCAGGTGGTCGGCGACGACCGCGCCGATCGTGTAGCACTCGCCGTCATCGGACTGCTGGCCGAGCAGGACGAGGTCCGGGCTCTCCTTCTCCAGCAGCCTTCGACAGCGCGTAACCGGTCGCCGCGACGTCCGAGCCGGCGAGCGCTTCGTCGGTGAGGTGCAGTGAGCGGTCGGCCCCGAGCGACACGGCCTTGTGCAGCGCGCGCACGGCCGAATCGGGGCCCATCGTCACCGCGACGATCTCATCCACCTCGACCGCGCCGCCCTCGCGAAGCTGCATCGCAGCCTCGATCGCGTGCGTGTCGTACGGGTTCAGGTTCTTTTCACCTGATCGGTCCATCCGCCCCGTCGAGGCATCAATGCGCTTCTCGACGGCAGCGTCCGGGACCTCTTTGACCAGGACGCAAATCTTCAACGTGGGTGGCCTCCTAATCGAGTGTGGTGGGCAATATTACCCTGTTGACTGACGAGTCAATCGGTTCGCCGGGACGCGGGCGTACCGCCGGCGAGTCGTAGCGTCATGGCCACCCGCTCTCCGGACTACGCGCGGACGGCGCCGCGGATGAAGTCGATCGCCTGCTGCGTCGGCGCTCCGGGAGTGAAGACCTCGGCCACGCCGAGCGACTTCAGCTCCTCGATGTCATCGGACGGGATCGTCCCTCCCACCGTCACGATGACGTCGTCGACCCCCTGCTCCTAGAGCAGCTCCATGATCTTCGGCACGAGCGTCATGTGCGCGCCGGACAGGATCGAGAGCCCGACCGCGTCGGCGTCCTCCTGGATGACGGTCTCGACGATCTGCTCCGGGGTCTGGTGCAGCCCCGTGTAGATCACCTCCATGCCGGCGTCGCGGAGCGCCCGGGCGATGATCTTCGCGCCGCGGTCATGGCCGTCGAGCCCTGGCTTGGCGACGACGACGCGGATCTTCTTCTCGTGACGTGGCATCGGGTGATGGGAGTGGACGGGTGCCCTGAGCGTGACGCTGTGCACCGAGGTGACCGTACCGCCTCGGCTTGACGAGGCCGTCTGTCGCGGTGTTCGCCGCGCGTCGCACCGGGCACACGTACAGCGGGCACTGCACCGCCGTACTCGCGGGCCAGAGCCCGGTGCGTCTCAGTAGCGACTCTCGGCGTATTCGCCCTGCAGACCCAGAAGGACCGGCGACATGGTCGACCCACGAGAGCCGGCCCACCGGCTGCGGTCGACGACGCGGGCGCAGGTCGCAGCCGACAGCGGCCGCTTCAGTGGGCGTGCTCGCTGAGCTGAGGCCCCCGTGCGCCGAGGGTCAAACGCCGGCGCTTCGCGGTAGGTCCCGAAGACGCCTGAGCGCCTGACCATCTCGCCCTCGGTCGCCTCGGCGCGGGCGGCGTCGAGCAGCAGCGGCATGAGGTTGGCGCGCGGGTCGCGGGCCGCGTTCTCGAGCGCGCTCAGGGCCGCATCGACCGCGCCGGAATCACGCGCGGCCCGCACCTGCTGCAGCCGCGTGATCTGATGCTCCTCGAACGCCGGGTCGATCTTCAACAGCGAGGTGTCGTGGTCATCCCCCTCGGTGTAGGCGTTGACGCCGACGACCTTGCGCATGCCGGACTCGACCTCGGTCTGGTACTGGAACGAGGCGTCGGCGATCTCTCGCTGCGGATATCCGCGCTTGACCGCCTCGACCATCCCGCCGAACTCGTCGATCTTGCGGAAGTAGGCGTACGCCTGCTCCTCCATCCGATCGGTGAGCGCCTCGACGAAGTACGAGCCGCCGAGCGGATCGATCGTGTTCGCGACCCCGGTCTCCTCCGCGATGATCTGCTGCGTCCGCAGCGCAACCCGCACGGCCTGCTCGGTCGGCAGCGCGAGCGCCTCATCGAAGCTGTTGGTGTGCAGCGACTGGGTACCGCCGAGCACCCCGGCAAGCGCCTCGATCGCGGTTCTGACGATGTTGTTGAGCGGCTGCTGGGCGGTCAGCGAGACCCCTGCGGTCTGGGTGTGGAAGCGCATCAGCAGCGAGCGCTCATCCCGCGCTCCGAACGTGTCCCGTAGCTCGCGCGCCCAGATCCGCCGCGCCGCCCGGTACTTCGCGATCTCCTCGAAGAAATCGATGTGGGCGTTGAAGAAGAAGCTCAGCCGCGGCGCGAAGGCGTCGACGTCGAGCCCCCGCGCGACGGCGTGCTCGACGTACGTGAGACCGTCCTTGAGCGTGAACGCCAGCTCCTGCGCAGCCGTCGATCCCGCCTCCCGGATGTGGTAGCCGGAGATCGAGATCGGATGCCACCGCGGCATGTTGCCCGCGCACCACTCGATCATGTCCGTCACCAGCCGCATCGCCGGATCGACCGGGAAGCACCATTCCTTCTGCGCGATGTACTCCTTGAGGATGTCGGTCTGGATCGTGCCGCCGAGCTTCTCGGGGCCGATCCCGCGCCGCTCCGCAGCCACGACGTAGAACGCGAGCATGATCGGCGCCGGCGCATTGATCGTCATCGACACCGTCACCTCGTCGAGCGGGATCCCGGCGAACAGCAGCTCCATGTCCTGGAGCGTGTCGACGGCCACCCCCTCGCGCCCGACCTCGCCCAGCGATCGCGGATGGTCGGAGTCATGCCCCATCAGCGACGGCATGTCGAACGCGGTCGAGAGCCCCGTCTGGCCGTGATCGAGCAGGTAATGAAAGCGCTTGTTCGTCTCCTCGGCGGTGCCGAACCCGGCGAACTGGCGCATCGTCCACAATCGGCCGCGGTACATCGAGCCGTAGACGCCTCGGGTGTACGGATACTCGCCCGGGAGGCCGATCGCGTCATCGACGTTGGGCAGGTCAGCCTCGGTGTAGAGCGGCCGGATCGGCTCCCCGGAGATCGTCGAGAACGGCGCGTCGCGCTCCGGGGTGCGGGCGAACGTCTCCCGCTCCCAGCGTTCGGTGTCGGTCACGTGCGGACGCGTCGCCATCCACAAAGAATACGGTTGTTGCTGCCGACACACACCCACGCTACGCTCCACCGGCGGGGATGGGAACGAGATGTCCGTTCTTGGTGTGCCTTCTCGTCGGCATGTGGCTGGCGGCACCTGCGCGGGCGGCGATCACGGCATCGAATGTCACCGCGCCCGCCAACGGGAGCGAACTCTTCTTCAACGGCGACAACGGCACGGGCGCAACCACCATCCAGGGAACCGTGACTCACGCGACGCCGGGGGCGAAGGGCGACATCGTGTGTTACACGGCCGGCGACAAGAACGCGGCGAAGATCGTCTCAGGCGTCGATGTCTCCTCGGGCGCGTTCGCGATCAACGTGTCGCTCGCACCCGTCGCCGGGTCCGCCTGCCGGGTGGCGATGATTCCCGCCGGCACGAACAAGACACTGGCGGCGGCCGCCCCGTTCACGGGCCCCGCGATCAGCGTTTCGGACCAGTACTCGCATTCGTCCGCGGGCAGCCTGTACGGGTACTACATCCTGTCCGGAACGCTGCCCTGGGCGTTCGCACTGCAGTCACTCGGCGACTGTCCCGTGACCTCGTCGTACGCGACCGACCCGTCGTCGCTCGGCAGCTTCGCCCTGTTCACCGGGAACGCCTGCCTGCCGGAATCGGCCGGCGTCGGCGCCGCCGCCGGTACCCGCTCCTCGCTCCAGATCGACGGGCTCAACGCGTACGCGCCCGCGGCGGTGTCGTCGCTCGCGAGCCAACCAGGGTTTGAGCCACTGTCCTACGGCGCTCTGTTCAGCGCCGCCCACGACAACGTGCTCATCAACGAGACGGACATTCCGACGATCTGCAATCCGCCCGCCACCTTCCCGCCGACGACGACGACCTGCCCTTCATTCCACGATTCCGGCCTCCAGGTGCAGCAGACGACTCGGCTGCTGCCGGGCGGTCAGGTGGCGCGAGTGACCCAGCGGTTCACGAGCGTCGACAAACGCAGCCACACGATCGACGCTCTGTTCGCGCAGGCGGTGCGGGCGCCGTCCTCCGGCGAGTCACCCGGATTCCAGTTTCCGGGCCAGACCTCGTTCGCGACGCACAGCCAGCCTGACTCGTTCACCGCGTTCCCGGCCGGTCCGGGTTCGATCATCGTCATCGGAGACGCCGCCGGGTTCCTGCCCGCGACCTCGAACCCGATCGGTGCGATCACCTACAGCCGGCCACCGACGAGTGTCGACTTCACCAGCCCCACGGGCGCCCAGACTGCCACCTTCCTGATGCACTACGCGGACACGATCCCCGCCGGCGGCTCGGTCACCTATGACTGGTCGTTCTCCCAGGCGTCGAGCTTGCCGTCACTCGCGGTGCTGGAGGCGGTCGAGCGCGACCGGTTCGGGAGCCCGAATGTCATCATCTCGAACCCCCGGAACGGAGCTAGGGTCACGACGCCGACGGTCCGGATTCAGGGCCGGGTCGAGGACTCCGTCGGGATCGCGTCGCTGACCGTCGACGGTCTCGGCGTCGTCGTGCGAGCCGGTGGCGTCTTCGGCGTGACCGTCAAGCTCAAGCGGGGCAGGAACACGATCACCGCCATCGCGCACAACGCGGCGGGCAACCGGGGCACGCGGTCGATCGCGGTGACCTACACGCTGCCACCGTGCAAGGTGCCGCACCTGAGGGGGCTGAAGCTGCCCACGGCTCGCCGCGCGCTCACGAACAGCGGCTGTGCCGTCGGCAGGATCAGCAGCCGGCGATCCCGCTCGGTCCGCAAGGGGCGGGTCATCTCGAGCAGCCCGGGAACGGGCGCGACGCGCAAGCGCGGCACGAAGATCGCGCTCGTTCTCAGCGCCGGAGGCTAGGAAATCGCCGCCGCCGGCGGCGGCCACCTCGGCGGGCGAGCGCGGCGCTGCCGGCGCCCCCCGCGGCGGCCGCTCCGACGAGCCCGACCCCGACGCGCAGGCGGCGTCCGAGCCGGTCGAAGCGGAGGATCTGCCAGCCCCGCTCGCGGGCCACAGCCGCGAGCTCACGGTCCGGATTGACGACGACCGGGTGGCCGACGACCTCGAGCATCGGGAGATCTGACTCCGAGTCGGAGTACGCGTAGGACGCGCTGAGGTCGATGCCTTCGCGCGCGGCGAGCTGCTTGATCGCCAGTGCCTTCTCACTGCGGTAGATGAACAGGCCGGTCGGGCGCCCGGTGTAGACGCCGTCCCTCGCCTCGGAGAACTGCGAGCCGATCGCCCCGTCGAGCGCCAGGACGCGGGCGAGCATCTCCGCGAGGTCCTGCGAGGCGGCGGTGACGATGTAGACCCGCCGTCCAGCGTCCTGATGCTCGTGGGCGACGGCGAGCATCTGCGGGTAGATCCGCGGCAGCACCCCGGCGAGCACGTCGGCGCCGAGCCGCTCGAGGTCCTTGACGCGGGTCCCAGCCAGCGACGCCGAAATGCGGTCGCGCAGCGCGTGCGTATCGGCGTCGGTCGAACCGCGCAGCCGGAACCGGACGTTGGCCCAACCGTCGGCGAGCAACTGGCGACGGCCCATCAGGCCCGCCCGGTATGCGGCACGCCCGAACTGGAAGGCCGAGGAGCCCTCCATCAGGGTGCGGTCCAAGTCGAAAAACGCAGCGGTCAAGGGGCCTCGACCGCCCGCGGTTTCGCCGCCGGGCGAACTCGCGGGTGCAACGACCTCGGATGGCTCCACCTCGGGTGGCTCCACCTCAGCCGCCATTCACCTCCACGATCACCGCGTCGCCCTGGCCACCGCCGGAGCAGATCGCGGCGCAGCCGAGGCCGCCACCCCGGCGACGCAGCTCGGCGACGAGCGTGCCGAGGATGCGCGCGCCGGAGGCTCCGATCGGGTGACCGAGCGCGATCGCGCCGCCGTTGACGTTGACCTTGTCCTCGTCGATCTCGAGCATCCGGATGGAGTTCAGCGTCACGGACGCGAACGCCTCGTTGATCTCCCACAGGTCGATCTGATCAGCGGTCAGGCCGGCCTTCTCAAGCGCCTTCTGGGCGGCCTTGGCCGGCGTGCGCGCCAGGTAGGGAAAGTCGTCGGCGACCGCTGCCTGGGCCACGATCGTCGCCAGCGCGGTCTTGCCGTTGCGCTTCGCCCACTCCTCGCTCGCGAGCACGAGCGCGCCACCCGCGTCGTTGACGCCGGGTGCGTTCCCGGCCGTCGTTGCGCCGTCCTTCGAGAACGCCGGGCGCAGCTTGGCGAGCATCTCGAGCGTCGTGTCCCGCCGCGGGGCCTCGTCGACCTCGACGACCGTGTCGCCCTTCTTGCCCTTGACCGTCACCGACACGAGCTCCTCCGGCAGCCGGCCCTCGTCCGTCGCCTTGATCGCGAGCTCATGCGAGCGCAGCGCCCAGCGGTCCATGTCCACGCGAGTCAGCTCCATCTCAGCGGAGACCTCGTCGTTGTCTGCACCCATGTGCTTGTGGTTGAACGGGTTGGTGAGCCCGTCGTTGATCATCGCGTCGATCGCCTTGGCGTCCCCCATGCGGAAGCCGAAGCGGGCTTGCTTGAGCAGGTACGGAGCGTTGGACATCGACTCCATGCCGCCGCCGACGCCGACCTCGAGATCTCCCGCCCGAATCGCCGAGTCGAGCATGCCCACGGCACGGATCCCGGAGGCGCACACCTTGTTGATCGTCTCCGAGGAGACCTCCTTCGGGATCCCGCTCTTGATCTGCGCCTGGCGCGAGGGGATCTGACCCTGGCCGGCCTGCAGCACCTGGCCCATCACCACATGCTCCACTTGCTCGGGGGCGACGTCGGCACGCTCGAGCGCGGCCTCGATCGCGATCCCACCGAGCTCCGTCGCATCGAGGCTGGCGAGACCGCCGCCGAGCTTGCCGATCGGGGTGCGGGCAGATGAGAGGATGACAGTCTTTGGCATGGGGTCCAGAGCTCCAGGGGGTCGGTGGCGCTCCGCCCATCGTAGTAGCCGATGGGTCGACCCGGCCCCGCCCGGTTAGGCTCCAGTGCGATGGACGTCAGCGCGACGACAGCGAACCCGCCGGACACCGATGCCGACACGATCGCGGTCGGCGTGTTCGAGGACGAGGGGATCGCCCACGACTGGCCGGACGGGGCGCTGACCGCTCTGCTCGATCGCGGCGAGGCGCGACGAGCGTTCAAGCATCTCGCGCTCGTGCACGCCGACAACCACCGCCGGTATCTGCTCGTCGGCCTCGGCGAGCGGGCGGCGTTCGACGGCGAGCGGGCGCGGGTCACCTCCGCGGTCGTCGAGGCTCGCGCACGCGAGCTCGGCAGCAGCACGCTCTGCTGGGAGGTCCCCCACCATGTCGGTGACGACGTCGTGCGCGGCCTCGTCGAGGGCACGCTGCTGCACGCCTACCGGTTTGAGCGCTACAAGCCGAAGTCCTCGCGACGAGCGCCCGACCGGCTCCTGCTCAGCGCACACCACGATGTCTCTGGCGCAGTCGACGAGGCAGCCATCGTGACGCGGTTCACCAACCGCGCGCGTGATCTCGCGAACACGCCCGCGAACGACCTGACCCCGTCGGCACTCGCCGAGTACGCCGGCGGGATCGACGGGGTTGACGTCACCGTGCTCGACGCTGCGGGCATCGAGGAGCTGGGGATGGGCGCATTTGCGGCGGTGGCACGAGGGTCGGAGGTCCCGCCGCGGTTGATCCGGATCGATTACGGCGCGACCAGATCCGGCGCCGGCGCCGCCCCACCGGCGCTCGCCCTGATCGGAAAGGCGATCACGTTCGACGCGGGCGGCCTCGCGCTCAAGCCGGCCTCGACGATGCACGAGATGAAGTTCGACATGGCGGGGGGAGCGGCGGTGATCGAGGCGATGGCCGCGATCGCCTCGCTGCAGCTGCCGATCCGCGTGATGGCCCTGATCGGGGCCGCCGAGAATCTGCCCTCCGGCCGCGCGGTCAAGCCGGGCGACATCGTCACCGCCCGTGACGGCACGACGATCGAGGTCAACAACCCGGACGCCGAGGGGCGGCTCGTGCTCGCCGATCTCATCGCCTACGCGATCGCCGAGGATGCCGGGCGGCTCGTCGATGTCGCGACCTTGACCGGCGGCGTCGTGTCCGCGCTCGGCTCGCTCTATGCCGGGTTGCTCACCAACGACGACGGCCTCGCGTCCGCACTGCTGGCCGCATCGGCCGCCTCCGGCGATCCTCTGTGGCGGCTCCCGCTTCATCCGGAGTACGCCGCGCTCGTCAAGGGCCGCTACGCCCAGTTGACGAATCGCACCGAGCGGCGGGAGGCGATGGCGATCACGGCCGCCGAGTTCCTCCACCATTTCGCCGGAAGAACCCCGTGGGCCCATCTCGACATCGCTGGGACCGCCTACGACGTCCCGCGGCCGTATTACATCGGGAAGGGCGCGACCGGATTCGGCGTCCGGCTCCTCGTCGACCTCGCTCGGAGCCTGGCCGCGTAAGAAGCACAGCCCATCGGCGCCGGGGAACGGATCTGTGCGCGAGATTGACGCCCAGCGCAAGCACGTCCCCGGATCTCGAGACCGCTCCTCGATGGCTACGTTTCTGACGCGCCGTGCGACGTATGCCGACGCCCGCTGGGCGCCTCACACCCGGATCAGTCGCAGGAACCGCCGCATCAGCCCGACCCGCCCGGTCACCCGCACGCGTCCCCCGGCGACGAGTCCCAATGCGGCCCGGCCCCGTGCCCGGACCGGGCTCGGCACACCGCCGACGAGGGGCGTGACCATCAGGCTCGTGAGGTCCGACATCGTCCCGGCAATCCGCAGGTCCGCATCAGGAGCGGAACCGTCCTCGACGAGCACGTGCGAGGAGGCGAACGCGATTCGCACGGGCGCGAGCGCCTCGTCGAGCGCCAACTCGATCTCCGCCTCGAATTCGGCCGCCAGCGCCGGTCGGTGATGGACGCCACGCTCGACGATGGCCAGGATCGCCGGGGCGAGGCCGCCCTCGACGATCCGACCGAGGCGAACCGGGGGCGGCATGTGTTGAACAGCACGAGCCGTTCGCATACTGGGCGCGATGGGCATCGCTCGATCGTAGGCTGCCGATCCCGAGGCCGCATCCGCGGAGCCCGACTGTGAGAATGGCGGCGCAATGGACTTCGACTTTCCCGATCACCACAAGCTCCTGCGAGACACCGTGCGCGAGTTCGCCCAGCAGGAGATCGGACCGGTCGCCGAGGAGCTCGACCGCACAAAGGCGTTCCCCTACGACATCGTGCGACGACTCGCCGAGCTCGACCTGATGGGGATCCCGTTCCCCGAGGAGTACGGAGGCGCGGGCGGCGACTCGCTCGCCTACGCGCTCGCCGTCGAGGAGCTCGCCCGGGTCGACTCGTCGGTCGCGATCACGCTGTGCGCCCACACCTCACTCGGGACGCAGCCGATCTACCTGTTCGGCTCCGAGGCGCAGAAGCGCGAGTGGCTGCCCCAGCTGTGCTCCGGCGAGAAGCTCGGGGCGTTCGGCCTGACGGAGCCCGAAGCCGGCTCCGACGCGGGCAACACCCAGACGCGCGCCGAGCACCATGACGGCGACTGGGTGATCAACGGCTCCAAGCAATTCATCACCAACGCCGGTACCGACATCTCGGGCGTCGTCACGATCACGGCGGTCACGGGCCCGGATCGCGAGATCTCGAACATCCTCGTCGCAAACGGCACGCCCGGCTACGAGCAGGGCACGCCGTACCGCAAGATGGGCTGGAACGCGTCTGACACGCGGCCGCTGTCGTTCGCCGACTGCCGCGTTCCGGAGGAGAACCTCGTCGGGCACCGCGGAGCCGGGCTAAAGCAGTTCCTCCAGGTCCTGGACATCGGCCGGATCGGGGTCGCCGCGATGGGCATCGGACTCGCCCAGGGCGCGGTCGATCAGGCGCTTGCCTACGCGACGCAGCGGCGCGCGTTCGGCCAGCCGATCTCTCGGTTTCAGACGATCCAGGCCAAGCTCGCGGACATGACGACCGAGATCGAGGCGGCCCGGCTGCTCGTCTACAAGACCGCGTGGCTGAAGGATCGTGGACGGAATTTCACGCTCACCGCGGCCCAGGCGAAGCTGAAGAGCGGGCGGATCGCGGTCCGGGCCGCCGAGGAGGCGGTCCAGATCCACGGCGGGTACGGCTACATCGAGGAGTACCCGGTGTGCCGCTTCTACCGCGACGCGAAGATCCTCACGATCGGCGAGGGCACCGACGAGGTCCAGCAACTCGTGATCGCCCGCGCGCTCGGGGCATGAGCCCCCGGCGCCGCAGGGTTGCGGCTGCGTGCACGCTCGCTCTCGCCGCGACGCCCGCTCTCGCCGCGACGCTCGCGATCGCACCGTTCGCCCCCACCGCCCTCGCCGATCCGGCGAACCCGCTCCTCGGTGCCGCCCGCCTCGCCGGCAACTTTGATCTCGCCGGCCGGGTCACGACCGCGGTGCGGATCAAGGGGGAGCGCAAGGGTCAGACGGTCTCCCGGACCTGGAGTTTTCTCCCGGGGTGTCCAATCGCCTCCTGCCAGACGGTTGGGCTCCTCCGCCGACGCGCCGGCGGCAGCGACCGGGTCACGCTGACCCGCAAGCGGCCCGGCTACTACACCGGCACCGGCAGCTTCTACGTGCCGCTCACCTGCGGCGGCAAGCTGTACCGCCGCGGCGAGCTGGCACCGTTCACGATCACCGTCACCGTGACGGCCGCCCTGCGCGACCCAACCGGGACGATCGTCGCCACCCGGGTGAACGCCACGTACACGAACACGCAGCGACGCAACCTGACGAAGTGCGTCGCCTTCCCGGGCCATGACGCGGCCTCCTACCACGGCCACGTGATCATCGGATCTTCCTCCGGCGGGACCGGCGGGACCGGCGTCGGGTGAAGGCAGGTGGGGACCGGGCCTACCGCCCGATCGCCTGCGGGAAGTTGAAGAAATGGTGCGGGTCGTACTTCTTGCGGATCTGCTGCAGGCGCGGGTAGTTGCTGCCGTAGTACGCCTGCTGCCAGTGCTTGAGGTTCTTGTCCAGGTAGTTCTGGTACGACTGGCCGGAGACGTACGGGCGCATGATGGAGCGGGCCCGGTTGACCCAGCCGCTGTTGTTGGCGCCGATGTAGTACTGGATGCAGGCGAGCTGATTGCGGTGGACGAACGCCGTGGCGTTCGGATGCACCCGGTTGATCGCGCCGCCGTAGGAATCGAACAGCAGGTCGCCGCCCGCCTCCGCGGCGGTGACCACCGCGCGGCGGCCGGCGGCGGAGAGCGGCTTGCCGACGTAATCGGATCCGGCGCGGAACGCCAACCGCGGCATCGCGCCGCCCGACGAGCTGCCGACCGTGTGGCACTGCGTGAAGCTCAGCGTGCTGCAACCCGCGAGCAGCATCTGGAGGGCAAAGTACGGCATGCTCTGGTTGGCCGTCACCTGCGCACCGGGGACGTTCAGGAGGGGGCCCAACAAGCCCCGCAGCTGACCGGGCGAGCCAAAGAACTGCCCGTTGGTGTTGATCGACGGAGAGCCGCCCCCGTTGACGTGGAGGATCGAGGTGATGTTCGATGTCGTGTGCGGCGCCCACCCCAGCCAGGCCTCGATTGCGGCTTCCGCCGACGACCACGGCCAGGACACCTGAAAGTACGTCGCATGGCTCGGGATCGGGTGGATGCGGAACGTGAACTGGGTGACGACGCCGAAATTCCCGCCGCCGCCTCCGCGCAGCGCCCAGAACAGATCCGGGTTGTTGCGCGCATTGACCTGCCGCAGCCTCCCGTCCGCGGTGACGATCTGCACCCCGATGACGTTGTCGGTCGTCAGCCCGAAGTTGCGGCCGGCGAGACCCATGCCGCCACCGAGCGTGACGCCCGACACCCCGACCGACGGGCATGAGCCCGCGGGAACGGTCACGCCCTGCGCCGTGAGTGCCCGGTAGATGTCGATCAGCTGACACCCGGCCCCGACGGTCGCGTACCGCGCCCGCTTGTTGACGCTGATCCCGTTGAGCTTGCGCAGGTCGACCATCACGCCGTTCGACAGGGTTGAGTACCCCACGTAGCTGTGGCCGCCAGAGCGCGCGCGCATCGGCACGCCCTTGGCGACGCACCACTGAACCGCGGCCTGGACGTCCTGGGCGTTGATCGGCCGCGCGACCGCCTGCGGCATGATGGAGTCGTACAGCGTGTTGAAGACGAGTCTCGCCGAGCCGTAGCCGGGCTGGCCCTTGTAGAACACGTGCCCGCGAATCGCCTGCGAGAGCTTGTTCGGGATGCCCTTGCGGACACGTGCATAGCCGAGCGGCGCCGTCGCGCCGCCGGCGAGGACAGACCCTGCCCCGATGAGGAAGGCCCGACGATCGAGTCCGCGATCCACCTCCACCATCGCGAGCCTCTCACATGCGGCGGTCGATGCGCAACCTCGTCAACACATGATCGACCTCGGCCAGCTGGCGACGGCGCGTCGCCCGCCCTCCGGCGAGCACGACGTAGAGGCAGAACGGCCGGTCCTCCACCGTGAAAAAGTGCTGACTGCCGACCTGATCCGGTCGCGGGTGGGCGAGTCCGCGAGCCGAGAACCGCGCGGGATCGAGCTGCCGCGGCAACCGCGTCGGCGAGAACAGCCCGTGACCCGGCGTCAGTCCGGCACCCGGTCGGTACTCGGTGAGCGTGAAGAACGTCGCCCCGGGGCGCATCGCCTCGGTACTGCGATCGCCGAACTCGCCGTCGCTGAGCGCGAGCGCATAGTTGCCGACGTGCAGCGTCGCAACGCCGGGCTGGCGGCTGAACAGGCGCCCGCTCCAGCCGCGGGGCAGCTCGATGTGAATCCCGTGGCCGGACAGCGTCACGCGATGCTCCCGGCGACGGCAACGGCGGTCATGCCGAGGAGGCAGACGAGCGACGCCGGGGCAACCGCGCCCCGCACGCGCTCCAAGCGGCGGTGAAACGCGCGCAGCTGCTGGGGCCCCCGCACGCGCACCGCCAGCAGCGGGGTGGCGCCGCGGATCGCACCGGACACGCCGAGCACGAGCGCCCCCCAGCCAGGATCGGCGGCCAGGAAGGCGACGAACATCGCGACGTACGTCGCGGCGCTCGTGACGACGGTCGTGATCCCGAGCCCGAGTTGGGCCCCGAAGCCAACGCCGTAGACCCAGCCGCGGAACTCGTCGAGCCAGCGCTCGTTGACCTGCCGGTTCGGACCCGGAACGGCGGCCGGCAGCAGCTCGAGGGCGACCGCCACCACGAGCCCGGCGGTGAGGACGAGCAGGCGGGCGTGCGGCCCGAGGCCATCACCCAGCACGACGGAGCCGGCCGCACCGAGCAGCGCGCCCTCGGCCGCGCCGGCCAGGGTCGCGCCGAGCAGGAACGCGGTGACCGTGATGCCCCATCGTGATCGCCGGCCCCGCTCACCGAGCGGGGTGATGCTCGCGAGCATCGACACGCCTCAGGGCGACCATGCGGACGCAACCGCACCCGTGACCGCGGCGGCGCATCCGAGCACGAGCAGCAGCGTCACCGACGGCGACCGGGGTACAGACTCGGATGATCGGGACCGATCCCCGCCGACGCGAGCGCCGCCTCGGCGTCCCGCGCGCGGCGCGTGCCGGCGTCTTGCCGCTCGTCCTCGATCGCGTCGCTGACGAGCGACGACAGCGCCTGCCAGCTCGTCGCCACGCCCTCGCCGCGGATGCCGCCGTCGACGAGCACGAAGTACGGCGAGCCGGGCACGCGGTACTGGGCCCATGCCTCGGAGGACATCACGACCGGCACTCCGGCCGGAGCGAGTGAGCGCAGCTTGGCCGAGCGTTCACGATCGGCTCCGTGGACGACGATGACCTTCTGTACGCCCTCTGGGAGACGCGGCTCACCGAGGGTGTCCCAGAACCCGGCGCACGTGCTGCACCCACTGGTGAGAAACGCGAGCAGCGTCGGCGCTGACGCGGCGCCGTCAAAGGACAGCGTCACGGGGTCGCCCTCGGGCGTCGTGCCGACGAGCGGCTCGGCGCGAAGTTCGGCGTCCCGCCGGGCGCGCGCGGGAGGATCCGGAATCGCGGCGCCGGAGTCCTCGTCGGCCGCGGGCCCGAGCCGCCGCAGGATCTCGGCGTGGCTCCGCAACAAGCCGGCGACGAGCACGACGAGCAGCACGAGCAGCACCGTCTCGACCGACACCAGCGCTCTCACGCGCCGCCGCCCCCCAGGACCTGAACGGCGAGCCCTTCGAGACAGCCGGCCTCGTGCGAGCACGTGTTCTCATCGAACATCTCGGTGTGGTTGCAGTTCATCCCGTCGACCGTCGCCGGGTTCTGACAGATGATCAGCCGGCAGACGACCTCAGTCGTGCCGTGGATCTGGGTGTTGCACTGCCCGTAGCGGAAGTGATTGCAATCGACGCGGCGGTTTCTGCAATCCCCGTTCGCGCACTGGCAGCCGCCCGGGAACCTGTGGCCCGGGGTGCGGTTGCAGTCGATGTAGTAGCGGACTCCCTCGTCGTGGCACAGGCCATGGCCTCGGTAGCTCGAGCACTTCCACCAGCCCGCGACGTACGTCCCGTTCGGGCACGTGTTGCGGCCGTGCTCGATCTCGCAGCAGAACGCCGTGTAGCCGTCGAGGCACAGCCCGGAGCGGCAGTTGTTCGGACCGATCACCGCCCAGGCGGTGCCGGGACGGACGAGATAGCGGACCGGTGCCACGGCCAGGGCCGAGCCCGCGAGCGCGGTCTTCGCGAGAGCGCTGCGGCGAGAGACGCGGCGGTCGAGCAGCGACGCCACACGGTCGGCGAATGCGCTGGCGAGGCTCATCGGCCGCTCCAGGCACTCCACGCGCCGGGCAGGTCCGTGTAGGCGACGACCGTCGCGTACGCGGCCGTGGCGATACCGAGGCAGAGAACGCCGGCTTCGAGTGGAGCGCGGCCGAAGATCCACGACACGCCGGGCACGGCATGGATCGCGACCCACGTGGACACGAGCGCCAAGGCGGCGCTGATCGTCGCCTGCACCGGCGAGGCGCTCGCCTCCGACGCGCCGAAGCAGCCGCACGACACGCCGCGCCGGCTCAAGCCGATCGCCACAACGGCGAAGCCTGCGTACATGACCGCCATCACGGCCGCGATCGCCCGGCTCGGTGAGATCAGGGCCGACCCACCGACGATGAGCTCCCCGACGGCGAACAGCCGGACGAGATGGACGGACACGGATGCCCCAATCGCGGCGAGCGCCGCTACCGCCTGTTCGGGCGCCCGTAGCTTCGCGAACGCGGCGACGCACAGCACCACGGCGGCAACGGCAAACGGCGCCAGCAACTTAGATGATCGATTCCGCGTTCACGTTCTCGAAAATGCCCCCGGGGCGCGGCATCATACCGGGCTAGGTTCGTCGCTCGAGGATCTCGGCCGCGGCGCTCGCAGGATCGAGCTCGCGGGAGACGACGCGGTCGAGGAGCTCCTGCACGGCCGGGTCCTGGTCGATCGCGGCTTCGAGCTCGCGGCGCATCCGGAACGTCGCGATGCCGAGGACCTCACTCATGAGGTTGCGGCGCCGGCGGGCCGCCAGGGTGCCCTCGGCCTCGATGTATTCCCGGTGCTCCGCGAGCTTCTCGACGAGCTCCTCCACCCCCTCCTCCCGAACCGCCTCCGTCCGGACGATCGGGACCTTCCAACCCTCCCGGGGTCCGAGCGCCAGGACGCCCTTGATCTCCCGCACCATCGTGTCGGTGAGCGGATGATCGGCCTTGTTGACGACGATGACGTCGGGGATCTCCATCACGCCCGCCTTGAGCGCCTGGATCGAGTCTCCGCTGCCGGGCATCAGGACGAGCACGACCGTGTCCGCGTGGTCGATGATGTCGACCTCGGCCTGCCCGACTCCCACCGTCTCGAGGAGCACCACGTCGCGTCCGGAGGCGTCCATCAGCAACGCCGCCTGCAGCGTCGCCTCGCTGAGACCGCCGAGCGCTCCGCGATTCGCCATCGAGCGGATGAACACGCCCGGGTCGAGAAAGTGTTCGGTGAGGCGGATCCGGTCTCCGAGCAGGGCGCCCTTGGTGAACGGCGAGGACGGGTCGACCGAGAGCACGGCGACCGTTTGCCCCTGCGACCGCTCAAGCTTCGTCAGCGCCGCCAGGAGCGTCGATTTGCCGACTCCGGGCGGTCCGGTGAACCCGATCATCGACGCCTTGCCGGTGCGTGGGTAGACCTCCCGGACGAGCGCCCAGCCCTCCGGGTCGTCGTTCTCGACGAGCGAGATCGCACGGGCGAGCGCGCGCTTATCGCCGGCGAGCAGACGCTCGGCGAGTGGTCGTGCGGTGTCGTTCATCAAGGGCGGGAGTGTAGGTAGGGTGCGCTTCGGGGAGCACCACGACCATGACGCCGAGCCTTGATTCGCTCATCGGCGACGGCGTGGACGCGGCTGTCAAGCGCAAGCACCAGCGTCGCCTGCACCGGCTCGGCTGGAACCGGGCAGTGAACCCGCCGACGGACGGCGCCATGTGGGCCGCCGGCGATCCGCCGCCCCGACAGGGCTGCGCCATGCAGCTACTCATCGACGGCGCCGAGGCGCTGCCCGAGATGGCCCGCGTGATGCGCGCCGCGCGTCACTACGTTCACCTGACCGGCTGGGATCTGGCGCCCCACTTCGAACTCGTCCGTGCCGACCGGACCGAGGTCATCGGGGCGCTCCTCGCCGAGCTCGCCGAGACCGTCGACGTGCGCGTCCTGCTGTGGGCGGGCGCGCCGGTACCGGCGTTTCACCCGACGCGCAAGGAAGTGGCGGGGACGGTCAGGAACCTCGTGCGCGGCACTCGCATCCGCTGCGAGACCGATCCACGCGAGCACCCCTTCCATTGCCACCACGAGAAGACGATCGTCGTCGATGGGGAGACCGCGTTCGTCGGGGGCATCGACCTCACCGACGATGCGGGCGACCGATTCGACAGCTCCAGGCACGAGGCGCGGCGACAGCTCGGTTGGCATGACGTCGCGACCCGGCTTCAGGGTCCCATCGTCGCCGACGTCGACGAGCACTTCCGGCTGCGCTGGCGGGAGGTGACCGGCGAGACCCTCCCAGCGCCCCCGCGCCCGACACCGGCCGGGGACGTCACCGTGCAGCTCGTCCGCACGGTCGCCGAAGACATGTACGACGATGTCCCGCACGGCGACTTTCGGATTCTCGAGAGCTATGTGCGGGCGCTGCGCTCAGCCGAGTCGCTGGTGTACATCGAGAACCAGTTCCTGTGGGCACCGGAGATCGTCGAGATCCTGTGCGACAAGCTGCGCAATCCGCCGACGCCCGAGTTCCGGCTCGTGATCGTGCTTCCGGCCAAGCCGAACAACGGCGCCGACGACACGCGCGGGCAGCTCGGCGTCCTGAGCGCAGCGGACGCTGGCAACCGTCGGATCCTCGCCGCGACAATCCGCGCGCTCTCCGCTGAGCGCGACGACCCGCTCTACGTCCACGCCAAGCTTGCGATCGTCGATGACCGCTGGCTGACGGTCGGCTCGGCGAACCTCAACGCCCACTCCCTGCTCAACGACACCGAGGTCAACGTCGTCACTCACGACGAGCGGCTCGCCCGCGAGGCGCGAGTACGACTCTGGGCCGAGCACCTCGAGCTCGACGAGGCCACGGTGGCGGGACTGGCCCCCCACGAGGTTGTCGATCAGCATTGGCGGCGCATCGCGTTTGAGCAGCTCGAGCGGCGCAATGCGGGGCGCCCGTCCACCCATCGACTGCTCGCGCTGCCGGGCGTCTCTAAACGCGCTGGACGGCTGCTCGGTCCGCTTCAGGGCCTCGTCGACGACGGCTGACGTACGATCCCTGCGTGCAGTCGGTCAGCACGGAACGGATCAAGCGCGACCGGAAGGCAGCATTCCCGACGCCGCCACCACCGCTGCGGCCGGCGCCGGGACCCCTGCGCGGTGGACCGCTGGCGTTCCTGCGTTTCGCCCGGAGCCACAACATGCTGAGCTTCGGCTACGTACGGCTGTTCACCCGCTGGGTGTGGCTGAAGCTCCGGTGGCGGGGTCGTCTCAAGACCGATGGTCTGTGCTTCATCTGTCCTGGCGTGAGGTTCGAGATCGGCCGCGGCGCCACCGTCTCGATCGGACGCTGGGCGTGGGTCGGCCACGGCTGCAAGATCCGCGCCCACGAGGGCGAGGTATCGATCGGAGCGAAGTCCGTCCTCGGGCAGGAGTGCACGATCTCGGCGTTCCAGCACGTCTCGATCGGGCGCGAGTGCATCATCGCGGACCGCGTGATGCTCATCGACTTCGATCACGGCGTGGTCGAAGTCGAGCGTCCGATCCGCGAGCAGGGCATCTACAAGCGTGATGTCAACGTCGGCCACAACGTGTGGATTGGCTACGGGGCCTGCCTGCTGCGCGGCGTCACGGTTGGCGACAACTCGATCGTCGGCACCAGCTCGGTCGTCACCTGCGACGTCAAGGCCAACTCCGTGGTCGGCGGCGTCCCCGCGCGGCTGATCCGCGAGCGGGACACGCCGACGACGTTCCGCTGGGAGTAGTGGCCGCTGGTGGCGCCTGGTGTCGCGAGTGAGAAGTTCGGTGGCACCAAGAGGTGTCACCGGGGGATGCCGCGCAAGGACGCAGAATCCGACGTGCACTGGAGGTGCACGAGGATTCGAGGACGCCGCGCGGCGCCGCCGGGGGCGCCTCGACTGCCGTCGAACTTCTCACTCGGGACACTAGTTCCGCGTCGATGCCGCCCTCGCCAGTGCGGGCACGAACGCGGCCGCGTTGAGCGTGCCGAGGCCCGTCACGAGGTCGTACCCCCTCCTCGCCGGGTAGCCCCGGACGGTGGTGATCAGACCGCTGAGGTTCGTGAAGCTCACCGTGTTGTTGCCGCCGGTCACATCGGTGATGCCTGAGCCACGCTGTCCGAGCAGCCGGTAGAGCGCCGGGTTGATGAGCCCGAGCCGCCGCCGCCGGAGTCGCTGACGGGCGTACTGGTCGGCGATCGCGACGATCCCGGAGAACTCCGGAGTCGCCTCGCTCGTCCCACCGCGTACTCACAGGGAGGTCGGGCCGCTACCCCTCCCAGCCCGACAGGTCGGGCGCCAGCGACCGGATTGTCGGCTCGAGCGCCGGGTCGCCGGCGAGCGCCCGCTCAAGCGCCGCGAGGTGCGCCGCGGCACGCTCCCGCGGGTACTCGCCCGCGAGCTGGCGGGTGACGAGAAATGCCCAGTCGCTCGACTGCAGCGCGAGCAGTTCGCGGAGCGCCCGCTCGCTCGCGTTCTCGCGGGCCGCGGCGACCGCCAGCTCGGCCCGCCGTGCCTGCCACGCCATGTTCGCCACGCCGGGCCCGCTCCACGTGCGCAGGTCGCACCCTTCTCCCCACGAGCCGACGCCGAGCTCCCCGGGTGCGGGCACGGGCGCGTGGCGCTCGAGCGCGTCGTCGAGTGTCGTCAGGCGCAGCCCCTGCCTCGCGCACTCGTCGAGGACGGCTCCGAGCCAATGCACACCCTCGTACCACCAATGGCCGAGCAGTTCGGTATCGAGCGCGCACACGCACACGCCGCCATCGCCGACGCGATCGAGCACCCGGGCCACGAAGTCCGCCGCGTCAGCGCGGGCTTGGGCCAACGCGCGCTCGTGGTCATACGGCGCGCCGTCGATGCCCCACGCCCGGTGGTGATGATCGGTCAGCGCGTGGTAGTTCCGGTACGCGCCACCGCCCGGATAGCCGCGGTCGCTCCATACGAGCGCGATTGTCGCCCGGTCGATCGGCCACAGGACCGGCCCGTCCGGTGACTGCAGCGGACGCAGGTGCCGGGCGTCGCCGAGACCGAACGTGTCGGTCAGCTCGATGCACGTGGCGCGGACACCGGCGTCCTCGAGCAGCGAGTCGAGCCACGACTCGTGCGCGCATTCGGGTAACCAGAAGCCACCCGCCCACTCGCCGAACCGCCGCCGGTAGGACTCCACTCCGGTCTGCACCTGTAGCTGGATGCCGGCATCGGTCGCGAGCAGCGGAAGAATCGGATGCGTCGCCGCCGACGTCCACGTCGCGTGCCGACCGAGCACCATCGCCAGGTCCGCCGGGAGCGACTCGAGCCGGTCGGCCACCTGCGCATATTCGGCCGCCGAACGCTCGATCTCTGCGGCCAGCTCCGTCTGACCGGCAGCCCGGAACGCGGCCGCGTCCCGCCGGTGGGACTCCGGCCGGATCTCGCGAAGGAAGTCGCGGCACCGCTCCACCGCGCCGGGAGCGGCGAGCTGATCGCACAGCACCGGCGTGAGCGACACCGTGATCGGCGGGTCACGCTCGAGGACGTCGAGCAGCGGCACGTACGAGCTCGCGATCGCCTCCCACAGCCATTCCTCGCCGAACGGCCAGGTCCCGAATCCCTCGACGTACGGCATGTGGGTATGGAGAACGAGCGCGAGCTCGCCGGTGGCGTTCATCGTCGGCGACAGGTGGCGAGAAAGTCGAGGGCCTCGTCGAGGGGACGGGGACGAAGCGCGAAATCCGACGCCGCGATCGCCGGCGTAAACCGGTCGTAGAACGGCTTCGTGATTCCCAGCGCCCGGTGCACCCGGTCCCAACCGAGTCGCAGCGCGACGGCATGGATCGCGAGCTTGCGGGCGTGGAACAACCCGAGCAGCTCGACCGACTCGAACGCCGCCTCGCACAACGCGCGGAACTCCTCGGCCCGGTACTCCTTGACGTGCCACGGGTTGTCGGACTTCTCCGCGCCCGCCGGCGCCAGCGTCAGGAGATTCGGCGTCGAGACGTATGCCGTGCCGCCCGGCGCGAGCAGCTCGCCGAAGCGGCGCAGGACGGCCACCGGGTCCTGGACGTGCTCGATCGTCTGCAGGAAGACAACCGCGTCGACGCACCCCGGGCTGCCCCAGGTCTCGACGAGATTGCGTTCGAACGACAGCCCCGGGCGCGCGTACCGCGCCACCGCATGCTCATGGGCCTCGGGGTTCGCGTCGACGCCGACGACCGTCGCGGCGGAGCGTGCCAGCACATCCGAGCCGTAGCCCTCGCCGCACGCGAGGTCGACGACACGCTGCCCGCCGACCCGCGTGGCAATCCACTCGTACACCGCCAGATGGCGGCGGAACCAGTAGTTCTCGGCCGGAACGTCGGGCAGGGTCCGCTCACCGGTCAACGACAGCGGCGGTACCCCGGGTGGTTGGTTCTCTTGAACGTAGACGTTCACTGCAGGGCCGACAGGGTAATGTGCCCGGGCCATGGAGGCCGTTCGGACTGCGGATGAGATCCGCGACGTCAACACCCGATATCACGACGTCGCCGCCTCGAGCTACGACTCGAAGTGGGGCATCGACTTCGGGGAAATCGGGCAGACCCAGGTGCTCGGGAAGCTTCGCAAGCTGCTCGGTTCAGAGGTCTCCCGCGGGTACGAGCGCTCGCTCGAGATCGGCGCCGGCACTGGCTACTTCAGCCTCAACCTGCTCCAGGCGGGAGTCGTCCGGGAGGCGACGTGCACAGACATCTCACCGGGGATGGTGAGCGCGCTCGCCGAGAACGCCGCTCGGCTCGGCCTCGGCGTGAAGACCGCTCGAGCCGACGCGGAGTCGCTTCCGTTTCCTGACGAGAGCTTCGACCTCGTGCTCGGTCACGCCGTGCTGCACCACCTCCCGGACCTGCGCCGCGCGTTCGCGGAGTTCCATCGCGTGCTGCGACCGGGTGGCCGGATCGCGTTCGCCGGAGAGCCGTCGCGGTTCGGAGACCGCCTCGCCTCGCTGCCGAAGCGCGGCGCTTCCGCGCTCGCCCCGCTGTGGCGTTGGGCGCTGCGGGCCGACGTCGCGCCTCCGCCATCGGACTGCGGCTCGCACCATCGGGAGGATCACGACCTCGAGCGGTTTGTCGACATCCACGCGTTTTCGCCGACCGACCTCAGCCGCCACGCCCACCGCACCGGGTTCACCGACGTGCGCGTGCGCGGCGAGGAGCTCGTGGCCAACTGGTTCGGCTGGTTCAACCGCTCGCTCGAGGCGAGCGCCAACCCGGAGGACGTGCCGATGCTGTGGCGTCAGTACGCATTCCACGGCTACCTCACCCTCCAGCGGCTCGATGAGACGGTGCTCGAGCCAATGCTCCCACCGGCGATCTTCTACAACCTGCTCCTGACCGCCCGCAAGCCTCGGTAGCGGCCGATTGCCGGCGCGGCCAAGGGCGCGCTCACCCCTACACTCCGGGCGAGATGCAGGAGCCTCCCGTCAGCGATTTCCCGCTGTTCCCGCTCGGGATCGTCGCCTTGCCTGAAGAGCTGATCCCGCTGCACATCTTCGAGGAGCGCTACAAGACGATGATGGACGAATGCCTGGCGCGCGAGAGCGAATTCGGAATCGTCTGGCTCGCCGATGACGGCCTGAAGGAGATCGGCTGCGCGTGCCGGATCGAGCAGGTGCTCGAGCGCATGGACGACGGCCGCCTCAACCTGCTCTGTCGGGGCGTCCGTCCGATCCGGATCGTCGAGCGCCAGGGACATCTCGCGTATCCGGCGGGCATCGTCGAATACGTCGACGATCGCCCCGAGCCCGTCGACCCCCAGCTGGTGCGTGAGGCGCGCGAGACCTACGCCGAGCTCGTCCGGCGCGCGACCGACCGCGAGCCGACGGTCGATGAGCTGGCGGACATGGGCGCCTATGGGATGGCCGCGACCGTCGACTTCGGGCTCGACGCGAAGCAGGGCTTGCTCGACCTGCGGTCCGAGAACGCGCGGCTGCGGCTCGTCACGCGTCTCTTCCGGGCGGCAATGAAGCGGCTTGACTTTGTCGATCGCGCGCAGGCCCGGGCTCGGTCAAACGGCAAGGTCCGGCTCGGTTAGGGCCGGGCGCGCCCGGCGACCCCGCGCCCGGCGACCCCGCGCCCGGCGACCCCGCGCCGCAGCGCCCCGCGCCCCAGCGCCCCCTCGTCCCCCGCACCTGCTCACGCCGTGATCCCGCAGGCGCTCTGCGCGGCCTGGACGGCGAACAGCTCCGCCTGCGCGAGCTCCTTGTGCCCGGCGGCCGATGTGTCCGCAAATGACAGCGTGCCGTCCTGCAACCGCACCTTGTACGAGAACACACTGTTGGCCTTCGATGGGAACTTCATGTGAGCTTTCACATCCTTGTCGAGGTTGCTCGCAATGTCCCGAGCGCGGAGCAGCAGCGGGTTCGAGAGCGCCCGCGTATGACCACCGTTGCAGCGAATTGTCCCGCCGTCGTTGACGAGCATCGTGAGCGTCTGACCCTGCCCCGTCCGCGTCAACACGAACAGGTCGGCGGACGTGACGTTGAGTCCACACCCACTCAGCAGGAGCGCTCCGAGCGCGATGACAAGCGCGGCTGACCGCATACCGGGCTATCATCGCGCGCCGCAGAGTTTGTTGGCTGCGCGACCCCCGTTGAGGTGACCCTCCGTACCCGTCGCCTCCGGCTCCCGCACGCGACCCACGTATGCACGACCCAATTTCCTACTTTCAAGCGATCGTGCTCGGACTGGTGCAGGGCGTCTCCGAGCTGTTCCCGATCTCGAGCCTCGGCCACGCGGTCGTGATCCCGCGGCTGCTCGGGTGGAACATCCATCAGAACGACAAGTACTTCCTGGCCTTCCTCGTCGCCGTTCACCTCGCCACGGCCCTGGTGCTGCTCGGGTTCTTCTGGAAGGACTGGGTCCGCGTGTTCAAGGGCCTCGGCCGCTCGCTGCGTGACCGTGAGATCGGGCCGGACGACCGTGACGCCAAGCTCGGCTGGCTGCTCGTCGTCGGCACGATTCCCGCCGGCATTCTCGGCCTCACGCTCGAAAGCGCGCTGCGCAAGGTGTTCGCCTCGCCCGAGTCGGCCGCGATCTTCCTATTTGTGAATGGCCTGCTGCTGTTCGGCGCTGAGCAGCTGCGCCGCCGCGCGCCCGATGCACCGGAGACCGAGCGAGACGAGGACAACCGGATCGCCGAACGGGTCTCCTGGCGGCAGTCGGTCGGCGTCGGCGCCTCGCAGGCGCTCGCCCTGATACCGGGCATCTCCCGCTCCGGCGTGACGATGGGCGGCGGCCTGCTCGTCGGCCTCAACAACGAGGACGCGGCGAAGTTCGCGTTCCTGCTGGCCACGCCGATCATCGGCGCCGCGGCAGCCCTCAAGCTGCCAGAGCTGCTCGGGACGACGGGCAACGGCGTCCGCGGCCAGGCCTTCGTCGCCGCCCTCTGCGCCGGCGTGACAGCCTATTTCTCGATCCGCTTCCTGATGCGCTTCTTCGAGACCAACCGGCTCACACCATTCGCCATCTACTGCACCGTGGTCGGTGCCGCTCTGGCGATCGGCTTTGCGGTCACCTGATTGGAGACGCCATGACCAAGAATCGACAGCTCATCATTCCCGCGGTGATCCTCGGGGTCATTCTCATCATCATCGCGATCATCTACTGGGCCTCGACCGCGTCGTCGCTGCCCAGCTTCTTCCCCGGCCACCAGGCGGGCTCGAGCACCCACCACTTCAAGCACGGCCTCGCTGCGTTCCTGCTCGGCCTCGCCTGCTTCGTGTTCGCGTGGTTCCAGACCGGACCGTCGCGCACCAAGACCACCGGCACCGGGTCAACGCCGCCGGGCGCCTAACGCCGCCGGGCACTAGCACCTACGCCGCTCGCTGGGCGGCTTCGAGACGTCGTCCGAGCATCAGCGCAATTTCGGCGACGACCGCGTACGGCTCGTCTCGAATCCGGCGGGCGGTGAACCGCAGCGTCAGCCACCCGTGGGTGGCCAGGGTTGCGTCTTTGCGCCGGTCGCCTTCGAAGCGGTCGCGCTGTCGGTGGAAGTCCCAGCCATCGACCTCGACGATCAGTTTCGCCGTGCGCCACATCATGTCCGGGATGTAGCCGTGCAGATCGACGTTCGTCTCATCGGGCGCGATGCCCGCCTGGATCAACACCTGTCGGAGGCGGCGTTCGTAGTAGGAGCGCGATAGTCCGCTGGCGCGGCCGTCGCGCTCGTCGAGCAGCCGGATCAGGCGATGCACGCCGGGTCGACGGGCGCCATAGCGGGCGATCACGTCCCGGATCTGTGTCACCCGCACGAGCTTGCGCTCGAGCGCCTCGTCGAGCATGTGCTCGAGCTCGTCGTCGGAGACGAGCGGCGTGATGTCAAGGAGCGTGCGGGCGGGGCTGGTGACGGGCAGGCCACGACGGATGCGGACGTCCGTGCGGTCGAGCTGCTTGGTGCGGTGCGAGCGGATCATGGGCTGACGAACCTTCGTGTCGCCGTGCACGAGCACATCGACCGGTTCCTCGGGCCGCCACGGCGACAGCAGCCCCACACCCGGGCCGCAGACAGATGGCTGAGGACAGCCGGCAGCGAGAAGCACAGCAGCGCCTCGGTCTCCCGCGCGAACTCGGTGGGCGCCGCATGACCAACCGCATACACGCCCGGCAGCCGCAGGATCAATTCGCCGTTGCGGCGCATCGTTCGGATCATTCGATCCGTCACCCCCGCCGTCAGGAGCTGCCTGCGGGCGGCACGACCATTCTGGCGCCCCGCGATCACACCCGTCCGGCGCTCCTTCGGCCCGTCAACGACCACAGGTTCCCACGCGTCGAGCACGCGGACGGCGCGCGGGAGATCACCTACCGCAGACGACACCGAATTGCCACGCGGCGACGATGGCTCAATCGCGTGGGAATTCGTGGTCGGCGAGCCAGGCGTGCTACGGGCACTGGGACTCGGACTGGGACTCGGACTGGGACGACGGGGACGGGACATGCGCCTCAGAGTCCCACACCAACCCCAGCCCAACCCCTCCTCGATGCAATCTTTCTCCAGACTTGGAACAGCGCTGTCACAAACCCGAGCTCGGCGCCACCTCTCGGGCGCCACCCCTCGGCCACCTCTCGGGCGCCACCCCTCGGCGCCACCCCCTACCCCTCGACGACCACCGCCGCCCCGCCCCGCCGGGGGTCACCCCCGCCCCAGAACGCCCCGGACGCGTCACGCTCGACCGCCTGCACGCCGCCAAAGAACAGGTTGAGCTCCCGAAAGCGGGCGAGCGCCCGCCCCGCGACCTCAAGGCCCTCCGTGGCCACGCCCGGCTCCGCGTAGACGACGCCGTCCTCGAAGTGAACCCGCGGCGCCCGCACGGCCTCGCCGGCCCGCAGCCCATCGTCGATGACGCGGACGATCGTCTGGAGGATCGCGGAGCGGATCCGGTTCGACCCGGCGCTGCCGAGGACGAGCTCGGGCCGGCCGGAGCGCAACACGACGGTCGGAGCCATCATGCTCGGCATCCGCCGTCCCGGCGGGTGGCGATGGAAGCCGAGCGGGTTGAGGTCCTGCTCGCCGGCCATGTTGTTGAGATGCACCCCGGTCCCGGGCACGACGACGCCGGAGCACGAGCCGTTTGAGCACGTGACACCGCACGCCCAGCCGTCACGGTCGATCACCGAGATGTGGGTTGTCGATCCGAGCCCGCCGGGAGGCCGGCGCAGGAACCGCTCCACGAATGCCGGATCGTCGAGTCCCTCGAGGAACTCGGCGGTCCGCTCGGCCTGGGTGACCTCCATGACCTCGACGACCCGCTCGTTGTCAGGCGCCCCCGCGTCCCCCTCGAGCAGCGACAGCGCTCGGGCGATGAGGATCCCACCGGCGGACGGGGGCGGATTGGTGATGACGTCACGTCCCCGGTAGGCGGTCGCCACCGGCGAACGATCAATGACCCGATACGACGCCAGGTCCTCCGCGGTCAGAACACCACCGTGCCGCATCACCCAGTCGACGATGGCGGCACCGATGTCGCCGGTGTAGAACGGCTCCGGGCCCTCCGCTCCGAGCCGCTCGAGCGCGTCGCCGAGTTCCGGCTGACGGACGACGTCGCCGGCCCGCAGCAGCCGCCCCTCCGGGGCGAACAGCTCGGCCGACTCCGGCGTCGAGGTGACGATGTCCCCGAGGATCTTCACGACGTACGCCTGCTGCTCGTTGAGCACGACACCATGGCGCGCCAGCGTCGCCGCCGGTTCGACGAGGTCGCCGAGCGTCATCCGGCCGAAGCGTGCCGATGCTTCGGCGAGCCCGGCCGGAAGGCCATATGTCCCGACCGAGGCCGCACCGATGTTGAACACCTGGATGGCATCGCCGAACGACACGCTGATCGGGATCAGCTCCTCGCGCGCCGTCGGGTCGGCCCCTCTGCCGGACGCCTCGACGAAGAAGTCGAGCAGCACCGGCTCGCCGCCCGGAGGCACGACGAGCATGTAGCCGCCGGCCCCGAGCGCCGTCAGCAGCGGCTCGCACGCGAACGCGGCCAGCATCGCCCCGACCGCGGCATCGACGGCATTGCCACCCTCGCGCAGCACCGCGGCGCCGGCCTTGGCCGTCGTCGGATGGCCGGCGGCGATGACGCCGAGCGGGGGCGGCTCGGCCACGGCGGCGCCTAGTGGACGCGTCCGAAAGTCGTGCGGCAAAGAGAGTCGTCACTGGTGGATGCCGGGCGAGGACACAGGAGTCGTGGCGTAGCGGAGCTACGCGAGACTCCGAGGACAACGCCCGGCGCCGCCAGGGGCCGCTCGAATGACGCAGGACTTACGGATGGGTCCACTAGCGTCTCGGGATGAACTCTGGAACGTCCAGCTCGGCGGGCGAACTGATGCCGGGACGCGACCGCCCCCGCCTCACCCGCGGCTCACCGCCCGGCTCCCGCAGCGACGAGGACACCCGGGACTCAACCGCCCGCGGCGCGACGTCGCGCTGCGCGTCGGCCCGCCGCGGACGCGGCGCGCTCGTGCCGTAGCCGGTGGCGACGACCGTCACCCACACCTGATCGGCGAGCTTCTCATCGACCATGGCGCCGAAGATGATGTTCGCCTCGGGATGCGCGGCCTCGGCGACCGCCTTGGCCGCCTCGTTGACCTCCCACAGCGACAGGTCACGGCCACCGGTGATCGACAGGAGGATCGACCGTGCGCCCTCCATGCTGGTCTCGAGCAACGGCGACGCGACGGCCTGCTCGGCGGCCTCGACGGCGCGACGCTCGCCCGCCCCCATGCCGATCCCGAGCAGCGCGTTGCCCGCATCGGACATGATCGTCCGGACGTCCGCGAAGTCGAGGTTGATGAGGCCCGGCAGCGTGACGAGATCCGAGATGCCCTGCACGCCCTGGCGCAGCACGTCGTCGGCGACGCGGAACGCCTCGACCATCGAGGTGTTCCGATCGAGCACGGTCAGCAGCCGGTTGTTCGGGACGACGATGAGGGTGTCAACCTCGTCCGCGAGCGCCTCGATGCCTGCCTCGGCCTGATCTCGCCGCCGCGAGCCCTCGAACTGGAAGGGCCGGGTGACGATCCCGACCGTCAGCGCGCCGAGGTCACGGGCGATCTTGGCAACGACGGGCGCCGCGCCGGTGCCGGTGCCGCCACCGGCGCCGGCGGCGATGAACACCATGTCCGAACCGCGGAGCAGGGCCTTGATCCGGTCGTGCTCCTCGTGCGCCGCCTGGCGGCCGAGATCCGGGTTCGACCCAGAGCCGAGACCGCGGGTGATCGCGTCGCCGATGTGGAGCGTCTCGTGCGCCGCGGACTGCTGCAGTGACTGCAGGTCGGTGTTGATCGCGAGGAACTCGACGCCCTCGATCTCCGCCTCGACCATCCGGTTGATCGCGTTGACGCCGGCCCCGCCGACGCCGATGACGCGCAGGACCGGGGTGCCGACGGGGCGCGGAGCGCCGAACGCCTCGGCGCTCCGCTGGCTGCGCGCGTAGACGTCCGGCTCAGCCGCCGGCGGCGCGACCGGCGGCGAACCCGGTTCGGGCGCGGGCTCGGGACGGCGCGGCCGGTCCAGGAAGTTCTCCGGGATGTCGGCGGAGAAGGCGTGGCGCAGCCGCTCCTGGGGCGAAGGAATCCGGTGCTCCGTGGACCGCGTCTCGGGCGGCGCGGACGCCTCCGATGGCGCGGACGCCCCCGACCGGGCGGACGCCTCCGATGGGGCGGACGCCTCCGATGGGGCGGGCGAAGGGCTCGCGGACGCGGCGTGCGTCACGGGCGGCGCCGCCGGAGCGGGCGGCGTCGGCGCAGGCGGCGCGGGCGCGACCGGTGAGGCCGACTGTTCCGGGGACGGATCGGCCGGCCGCGCGGGTGCGACGTCGGCCTCGGTCGGCGGCTCGGGCGCGGCGTCGCCACCGGACGCACCGGTGTCTTCCGCGGTCTTGCGGAAGAGGGCCGCAAGCGGCCCCTCACGCATGCTCGCGCGCTTAGCGTTTGGCATTTGAGAGGACCTCCTTCGCGAGCTGCCGATATGCGTGTGCTGCCACCCCGTCCGGATCGTATTTCAAGACCGACATACCCTTCACCGGAGCTTCGGCGAAACGTACCGTTTTACGGATCCGAGACGCAAACACGCGATCGCCGAAATTCTCCTCCAGCAGCTCGATCGCCTCCTTTGCGTGCAACGTGCGGGTATCAACGAGCGTCGGCAGGATCCCTTCGATGTCCACGTCGGGGTTCAGGTTCTCTCTGATCATGGCCAGCGTGTTCTGCAGCTGAATCAGGCCGCGCATCGACAAATACTCGCACTGGACGGGGACGATCACTTTGTGCGCCGCCGTCAGCGCGTTGATCGTGAGCAGTCCGAGGCTCGGCGGAGTGTCGATGAAGACGAAGTCATAGTCCTCGCCCACCTCGTTCAACGCCTTCTGCAGGCGGCGCTCGCGGCCGATCATCGTCGACATCGCGATCTCGGCGCCGGCGAGGTCGATCGACGCGCAGGCGACGTCGATCTCGCGCTGCTGGATCACGTCGCGGAGCGGGACGCCGTGGACGAGCACGTCGTACATGGACTTGTCAAGCGTGTCTGGGTCGATGCCCTGGGACATCGTCAGGTTGCCCTGTGGATCCATATCGCAGCAGAGCACGCGGTGACCCTCCTCGGCGAAGGCCACGGCGAGATTGAGCGTGGTCGTGGTCTTGGCGACGCCACCCTTCTGGTTGGCGAACGCGATCACCTTGGCGGTGGCCGTCACGGGTGGTGCCTCCGGGAGGTCGATACTCATACGCGGGTGTATTCGCACGCCGACGCCAGATTCCTCCGCGCCTCCGCGCCCCGGACGACCGCGCGGCGACGGCCACGTGACCGCTAACGTCCGGGGCGTGGCAGGCCTTCTTGACCGCCGGCTGATCTTCGTCACGGGAAAGGGTGGCGTCGGCAAGTCGACCGTCGCCACCGCCCTCGGGCTCGTCGCCGCACGCTCCGGCCTGCGAACCATCGTCGCCGAGCTGTCGGCGCAGGAGCACGTCCAACGGGCGTTCGAGCACGAGGCCGAACCGTTCGAGGAGCTCGAGCTCGCCCCGGGCCTGTTCACGATCTCGATCGACCCACAGCACGCGATGGAGGAGTACCTGCGGATCAAGGTCGGCGCGCTCGGTCACGCGCTGAGCGCGAGTCGGCTGTTCCACGCGTTCGCGATGGCGACCCCCGGCATGCGCGAGCTGCTCAGCATCGGCAAGGTGTGGGAGCTCGCCCAGCTCCAGCGTCAGACGCGGGGGGCCGCGCCGTACGACTTCGTCGTCGTCGATGCGCCGGCCACCGGCCACGGGGTCGGGATCCTCACGACGCCGCGCACGTTCGCGGACATCGCGCGCGTCGGGCCGGTCGCGCGGCAGGGTCGCAAGATCGCCGACACGATCCACAACCACGACTTCACCGGCATCGTCGCGGTCGCCACCCCGGAGGAGATGCCGGTCAACGAGACGCTCATGCTCGACGAGGCGGTCCGCGCGGAGGGGCTCCGGCTCGATGCGGTCGTCGTCAACGCGCTCTATCCGGAGCGGTTCACCCGCAACGAGGCGGCCGAGCTCGGACGCGCGCTGGCGCGCGTGCGCGCACCGTCCTCCCGCGGTGCGCTCCGCGCCGCCCTGTCCGAGAACGCGCGGGCGGCGACGCAGCGCGATCAGGTGATGCGCCTGCGGGAGGCGCTCGACGTGCCGCTCATCGGGCTGCCATACCTGTTCGCCGAGCAGATCGGCCGTCCCGAGCTCGAGCGGCTCGCCGATCGGCTCGAGCCCGCGCTCACCGGCGCGGCGGCAGCGCCCGCCACAAACGGCCGGACACGCGGGCCCCGGCGGGCCGCCGTCAGCGGCTGAGCGCGACCGCGCGGCGCCCGGACCGGATCCCGGTCTCGATCGCGCCGTCGATGAACCCAGCCCAGCCGTTGGCGATGTCCGACCCGGCGAGCACGACCCGTCCCTCGCGCTCCTGCATCGCGGCGTGGTGGTGCTCATACCAGCCAGGCCGGTGAATCGCCCACGTCCCGCGCGAGAACTCATCGGCCAGCCAATCGTGGGTCGTCGCCGTGACGAGCTCGTAGCCGGGGAGGATCGACGCCAGCGCGCGGCGCATCGCGTCAGCGTCCTGCGGATCGCACTGCTCGGCATCGGGTCCGAAGCCGATCAGCACCTGGCTGCCATCGGCGAGCAGCTCCTCGGTTCCGACGTAGCCGAACGGGTGCCCGGGCCGGATCGCGTTCTGCACGGCCGCCTCGCCCCGGGCGTGAATGAACACCTTGACGCCGCGGGACGCCTGCCCGAGGGCGATCGCCGCCTGCTTGGCCTCGGACAGGACCGGCGTGAACTCGATGGCGCCGAGCGCGTTGAGCGGCAGCGCGACGATCGCCACTCCAGCGCGGACGACGTCTCCACGGCGGGTCTCGACCGAGACTCCGTCCCCGTCCTGGCGCACCGCCTCGACCGGAGCCGACAGCCGCACCTCGAACGGACGCTCGCCCGCGATCGCGTCGAGCAACGCCACGGTGCCGCCCACCATCGTCACGCGGCCACCGGTGAACTGCGTGAGCGCGAGGCTGTAGCCGGACAGCGCGTGCCAGCGGAGCACCGACACGGCACCGGCGTCGTCGATCGGCGCGTGAGCGAGCGACTCGAGCTCGGCGCTCAGCACCGCCCGCTCCTCCTCGTCGAGGTCGAGCTCGTCAAGCCGCTCGGCGATGGTCAAGCGGTCAAACCGCGCGAGCCGGTCGATCGCGTGCAGCGGGTCGTGGGGCAGCGGCAGCGCCTGCTCGACGCCGTCCACGAACTGATCCCAGCCGCGGCGGACGATCGCGTCGCGCTCACCGATCGTGCCGGAGCGGCGAGCGCCGTCGACGTACCAGCTGGCGATTTCGGTGTCCTCGGACATCGACACCCCGAGCCCGGCCCGCGTGATCTCCGACCACGTGTGCGGCTGATGCCAGTGGACCCAGGCCCCGCCGTACTCGATCCGCCAGCCGTTCCACGGCGCCGACCAGGTCCGGCCGCCGAGGCGATCGCGCGCCTCGAGGAGCGTCACCGACCGGCCGTGGCGTGCGACCTCGCGGGCGGCGGTGACCCCGGCAAACCCGCCTCCAATGACGACGACGTCGGGGTTCATGCCACCTGCTCCTCTCTCAGCACCTCGGTACCAGACACCTCGACGGTCCCCGGGCACGACCGCATCACGAGCGCGTCGAGCACGAGTGCCCCGTCCGTCTTGACGAGCACCGGATTGCATTCGATCAGCGCCAGGTCAGACTCGAGCAACAGCTCGCCGATCCGCGCCGCGAGCTCCGCCGCGGCGCGCACGTCGAGCGCCTCATGCCCCCGCCCACCGGAGAGCACCCGCGACCCGCGCAACGACGCGAGCGCACGCGACACCCGCTCGGGCGTCGCCGGCAGCGGGACGACTGCGACGTCGCTCAACAGCTCGGTCCAGACGCCCCCGAGTCCGAGCGTCAACGCCGGAACGACCCCGTCGCGGCGGGCCGCGACGAGCAGCTCCACGGCCGGGTCCTCCATCCGCTCGGCGAGGACCTCCCCCCGGTGCGTCGAGGCGAGCGCGGCAATCGCGGCGTACGCGTCGCGCATGCCGTGCTCTGTCCGCAGGTCGAGGATCACCGCGCCGAGCTCCGACTTGTGCTGGACCGAGGCAGCGCTCAGCTTGAGCACCGTCGCGCCGCCCAGCTCGACGAGCGCGCTCACGGCGTCGTGCGCGTCAGACACGAGCCGTCCATCGACGACCGGAAGGCCGGCGTCGCGCAGGAGGACCTTCGCCTCGTGCTCGGAGAGCCACTCACCGTCCGCCGGCGCGAGCCGACCGCTCACATGCCGAGCCGCCGGCGCAAGCCGCCCGTTCACGTGCCGAGCCGCCCGGGCGATCGACCGCAGCCGCTCGGCATCGCCCGGTTCGGACATCAGCGCCGCGGCGCACACGAGCCCGGTGCGCAGTCCGGCAACGGCCGGGATCCCGGAGCCGATGAACCGCCATGCGGCGGCGTCATCGAGCAGCTCGGGCAGCGTCGAGGCGACCATCACCGGGGCCGGACTCCGTCCCGCTCCGGCGGTGAGGCCCTCCCGCACGGCGCGCCAGGACGCCTCGACGGCACCGTCGAGCCCAGGCGGGTGGTCATAGAAGACGAGCACCTGATCGATCGCCGGATCCGCTCCGACGAGCGCGACGAGCGCCGCCAGGGTCTCGACCTCGCCCCAGATCATCGCCGTGTAGTCGATCGGGTTGCCGACGGTCGCGGCCGAGGGCAGCAGCTCGCGCAGGCGGGTGCGCGTCTCGGCGCCCAGCGGAGGCAGCCCAACGCCCAGCCGCGTCGCCTCGTCAGCGCCCTGGGCGGAGTCCCCGCCCGAGCACGTCATGATCGCCAGGCCGCGCCCCGACGCGCGGGCACCGTCCCGGCGCACCGCAAACGCCTTTGCCAGCTCGAGCAATTCGTGAACATCGCCGGCCCACGCCGCCCCCGCCTCCTCGACGAGCGCGCGGAAGATGCGCTGATCCCCGGTCAGCGCCGCACTGTGGGCCGCCGCCGCCCGGGCGCCGGCCGCCGAGGTCCCCACCTTGAGGACGGCCACCCGCACGTCCGCGTCGGCGCACGCCGCGAGCGCGTCGCACAGTGACGGATCGCCGTCGTCCTCCAGGTACAGGGCGACGGACGCCACGTCCTCGACCCCGGCCATGAACGCGAGGTAGTCGGCGGCCGAGAGCACCGCCTGATTGCCGCTCGCGATGACCGTGTGCAACCTCAGGCCACGCCGCGTCGCGAGCGCGTTGACCGCGACGTTGCCGCTCTGCGAGATGAGCACGACCGACCCTGGCTCGCGCGGCACGAGCGCGTCGCCCCACAGCGCATACCGCCCCTGCATCCCGACGATGCCGTTGCAGTTGGGCCCGCACACCGGGAGCGCGTGCCGCCCGGCCGCCGCCACCAGTTCAGCCTGCAGCGCACGCCCGGACTCGACCTCTCCGAACCCGGCGCTGATCACCACCGCGCCTCCGCATCCCCGCACGCCCGCCTGCTCGATCACCTGCGGCACGCCGGCCGCCGGAATCGCCACCACGACCGCGTCCGCCGCGGACGGCAGGTCGGCGAGCGATGCGACACACGGGTAGCCGAGCGCCGAGGACCGCCCCGGGTTGACGCCCCACACCTCGCCCGTGTACCCGATCGCCCGAAGGTTGAGAAGCACCTGCGAGGCGTAGCTGCCGTCGCGCTCGTTCGCGCCGACGACGGCGATCGACGCCGGGGCAAACAGACGGCGGAGGTCAGGCGGCGTCAATGGATCGTCGCCTCGACGCCGCGGCGCTCGAGTGCGCGGGCGATGATGAGCCGCTGCACCTCGCTCGTCCCCTCCCAGATCCGGTCGACGCGCAGCTCGCGCTGGAAGCGCTCGGCGACGTTGGTTCGCATGTAGCCGCGTCCGCCGAACGCCTGGACCGCCCGGTCCGCACATCGGCCGGCCGCCTCGCTGACGAACAGCTTCGCCATCGAGGCCTTGACGTGCACGAGCTTGACGTTGGCACCCTCATCGACCATCCCCGCGACCTGGAGCGCGAGCAGCCTGCCGAGCGCGGCATCGGTGGCCGAGTCCGCGAGCGGGAACGAGATCCCCTGGTAGTCCATGATCCGCCGACCGCCCTGAATGCGGGTGAGCGCCCACGCGGTCGTCTCGTCGAGCAGCCGCCACATCGCGCCGAGGCCGTGCGTCGCGATCCCGAGCCGTTCCTCGGTGAACCACGCCCGCTGCAGCTCGTCGCCGTTGCCAACGCCGCCGACGACCGCGTCCTCCGCGACCTCGACGTCGGTGAAGCGGATCGTCGGATGTCCGTGCGGATAGTTGTGGGTGAACGGCGGGTTCTCGACGAACTCGACGCCGGGCGCCCCCGGCTCGATCAGGAACAGGGTCGGCAGCCGATCCGGGCCGTCGACGACGTTCGCCATCACGATCAGCACGCGCGCGACGTCACCCGAGGTGACGAACCACTTCTCACCGCTGATGCGCCAGCCGCCGTCGGTACGGATCGCCGTCGTCGCGATTCCGCCCGGATCAGAGCCGGCCTCGGCTTCGGTGACCGCGTACGCGTCGCCACCGTGCCCCTGCAATGCGGGCCGCAGGTACCGATCGACCTGCTCCGGTGTGCCGCGCATCAACACGTTGTACGCCTGCGGGACATGCCAGTGCAGGCCGTTGGTGACCCGCCCGAACTGCTCGTTGACGAGAAACCAGTCGACCATCGACCACCCCTGGCCGCCGTACTCGGGTGCGAACCGGCCGCCGTTCAGCCGGGCCGCGATCGCCTCGCGCTTGATCTCCTCGATCGTCCCCTCCGGCAGACGCCCGGATCGCTGCTCCGCCTCGAGCTCGAGCGGCATCAGGACGTTCTCCACGAACTCCCGGGCGCGCCGCTGGAGATCGAGTTGCTCGGGTGTGAGCTCCGGCGATGCGGTGGCGCTGCTCGGAACGGCGGTCGTGCTCATACGCGGTCCTCAGGTGGGTGGGTGACTTGGGTTAGCGACGCCAGGTGGACGCGGTCCGATGCCGTCATCCGTGCGGCGCGGCCGGGGAGCCCCAACAGCAGGTTGTGGTGGTTGGCGATCACGGCCGTGGCGAGCTCCCGCGCGTCGCACATCGCGGGGTCCTCGGATCCGTCGTGCCGCTCGATCAGCTCGACGACCGCGTGCAGATAGGCGAGCCATTGACGTTGGCTGCCATGGAGCAGCAGCCGCTCGATTCGAACGCGCTCGGCTGCCACGAGGTCATTGGGCGCGGGGGATCCGCGGCGCAGCGTCGCGACCGTGCGCGGCAGCACCCTCTCCGGCTCCGGCGTGATCGAGAGCCACGTGGCCCGCTTGACCATGTGCGTAGACTAACAGCAACTGATCACAAAGTCAGGATTGAGGTTTGCATGGCTTCAGCGCCCGCCACCCCCCGTCTGCCGGACGTCTCCGATCCGCTCGCCGGCACCGCCCTGCCACCCCGCCTGTACCTCGATGAGGGACTGCTGGACGCCGAGTGCGAGCTGATCTTCGAACGGACGTGGCAGCTCGCGGGTCACGTCTCCTCGCTCCCCAGGCCCGGCAGCTACCTGACCGCCCAGGCGGGCTCGCAGCCGGTCCTCGTCGTCCGCGACGAGCACCACCGGCTGCGCGCGTACCGCAACGTCTGCCGCCACCGCGCCTCGCGGCTGCTGAGCGGGGTGGGCCAGTGCAAGGGCGCGATCCGCTGTCGCTACCACGGCTGGACGTATCGCTTCGACGGCACGCTGATCGGAGTCCCGGAGGGTCTCGCGTTCGGCGCGGAGCTCGACAAACGCAGGCTTGGCCTGCATGCCGTCCGGGTGGAGGAGATGTGCGGCCTCGTGTTCGTCAACCTCGACGACGACGCGCCGCCCCTCCACGAGATGGTCGGCGATCTCCCGCAGCGCCTCGCCCGGTACCGCATCGAATCGCTCACCCCGTTCGCGCCGACCGGCGCCACGCTCGGCATCCAGCCTCGCCGTTTCGTGGCGCGCCAGCGTCATCCGGCTGCCGGCGACGGCCAACCGGCGAACTGGAAGGTCGTCGTCGAGAACTACATCGAGGGCTACCACATCCCGATCGCCCATCCGGGCCTGATGCGCATGCTCGACTACAAGAACTACGCGACCGAACTGCACGACCATTACGTCTGGTTCGAGGCGCCGCACCGGTCCAAGCCGAGCAGCAACCGACTCGAGCGGCTCTACGGACGGCTGGTCGAGCCGATGGCGGGGCTCGCGGACGCCGACCGGCACGTCTGGCGCTACGTGTTCCTGTATCCGAACACGACGATCGACCTGTACGCCGATCAGGTCAACACCTGGCAGATCCTTCCGCACGGGATCGGCCGGACGACGGACGTCTTCGCGAACTACCGGCCGCCGGACTCGAGCCCACGCACGCGGCTCGTGCAGTGGATCAACCAGCGGCTGAACACACTTGTCCTCGACGAGGACATCGACCTCGTCGCCAACGTTCAGCAGGGGCTGCGCACGCGTGGCTACATGCCGGGCCCGCTGTCGCGCCGCGAGACGGCGGTCGCGTGGTTCGCCGACCGCATCCGGGCTGATCTCGCGCCGGTGCTCGGGGACGCGTGAGCGAGCCGGGCGAGAAACGCAGCGCCGCGCGCCGCCAGGCCGCTCGTGAGCGCATCCTCGCGGCGGCCGTCAGCCAGATCGCCCACGAGGGCATCGACGGGGTCCGAATCGCCCGGATCGCGATGGAGGCGGGCGTCTCGACCTCGCTCGTGCACTACCACTTCGCCAGCCGCGAGGCGCTCCTCGCCGAGGCCCTCGACTACTCCTACACTCGCGCCGGCGACGCCCGCATCTCCACGGGGGAGCTCCCTGTCCGTACGCACGCGGCCCGGCTCGCGGCGATGATCGACCAGTGTCTGCCGACGACCGAGGCCCTGCGGGAGGACTGGGTCCTGTGGGTCGAGCTGTGGCTGCGCTCGATCCGCCACCCGGAGCTCGGGCCGTTTGCCGAGGAGCTCTACGCCCGGATGCGCGCCTGGTTCGCCGCGGAGATCGCCGCCGGCGTCGCGGACGGCGAGTTCGACCGCTGCGATCCGGAGGACGTCGCCGATCGCGTGCTCGCCCTGCTCGACGGCTTCGGGGTGCGCACGCTGATCGGAGACTCCCAGGTGCCGCTCGAGCGGGCCCGCCGCGCCGTCGCGTCCACGCTCGCTCGCGATCTCGGTCTCGGCGAGACGCTCACGCCGCCGCACGGCTCGAGTCTTGACAGCGGCGAACGCTCGGATGTAGTTTTCTGAATGCCCGTTCAGCATTCGCCTGGTGCAGAACGAGCGGAGAGAGCCTGTGAGCCCACGACCCAAGGTCGACCATTTGCGCAGGCCGCAGATCGTCAAGGCTGCGGCCGCCGTCCTCTACGAGCGAGGGCTGTTCGACACGCGCATCGGCGACATCGCCGAGCGCGCCGGGACGAGCTCACCGACGATTCTCTACTACTTCGAGTCGAAGGATCGGCTGCTCGAGGAGGCCGTCGATCAGAGCGACCGCGAGTTCTACCAGCGGCTGACCGACGGACAGCAACGGCTCGAGCGCGCGAGCGCGAAGCTCGTGCATCTGATCGAGGAGACGAGCCGCGGCCCCGGCGGGATCAGCGACTGGACGCTGTGGATGGAGGTGTGGGTCCGCGCGCGGCGCGACCCGAGCGTGCGCGAGTCGTACTTCGCGCTTGACCGCCGGCAGCGCGCGCTGATCGCCGAGATCGTGAGAGACGGGCAACGGGAGGGCGAGTTCAGTGAGGACGCGGACGCGGAGGAGTTCGCGATCTCACTGAGCGGCCTGATGGACGGCCTCGGCGTGCAGGTCACGCTCGGACAGCCGGACGTCACGCCGGAGCGGATGGTCGAGCGCTGTCTCGCGCTCGCCGAGAGCGAGCTGGGATGCACGCTGCGGCCGTCCGGATCGATAACGAACCCGGGCAAGCAGGAGGTGAGGCGATGACGCCCCAGTCAGATGACCGTGGCGGCGCCGAGGTGACGCCGTCGACCCGCAGGACGTTCATCAAGCGCGCCGGTGCGGCAGCCGCCGCCGTGGCGGCTCCCGGCCTGCTCGCGGCGTGCGGCTCAACGACGCCGACCGGCGGCGCCACGACCGGCAAGGCCGCGGCCCTCGGTCCCGGCGGCTTGCCGCTCGCGCGGCCCGACCGTCCGGTGACGCTCCCGCATCTACGCCGACAACAAGGCGATCGCGTCCGGGATGAAGCAGGAGGCGGGACCGCTTCAGTTCTACAACTGGCAGCAGTACATCAATCCGGACGTCATCAAGGCGTTCGAGAAGAAGTACGGCGTCAAGGTCCAGATCAGCACGTTCGACACGATCGACGAGGCGATCGCAAAGCTCGCGAGCCGTGAGGTCCAGTACGACGTGTTCGTGCCGGAGCCGGTGTTCATGGAGCGGCTCGTCGTCGGCAAGATCCTCCAGCCGCTCAACCTCAGCTACATCCCGAACCTCCAGCAGAACGTCTGGCCGGCGTTCACGAACCCGTGGTACGACCAGGGCAGCCGCTACTCGGTGCCGTACACGGTCTATACGACCGGCATCGGCTGGCGGGCGGACAAGCTGCCCGGATTCAACCCGGCGACGATGTCGGACCCGTGGAGCGCGCTGTGGACCCAGGGGCCGAAGATCTCCGGCAAGGTCGGGCTGCTCGACGACCAGCACGAGGGCCTCGCGATGGGGCTGCTGCACAACGGCGTCACCGACCTCAACACCGAGAGCCCGGCCCAGCTGACCGCGGCGCAGAAGTCGCTCAGCCAGCTCGTCTCGAGCGCGAACCTGAAGTTCGACACGAACGAGTACCAGCACCTCGCCGACGGGTCCCTGTGGCTCCACCAGGCGTGGTCGGGCGACATGGCCGCGACGCCGCAGTACGCGCCGAAGGGCACCCCGGCGTCGGTGTTCCGCTACTGGTGGCCGACCGACGGCCGGGGGCCGATCAACAACGACACGGTCGGGATCGTCCGCGGCGCCAAGAACCCGGTGCTCGCCCACCTGTTCCTCAACCACGTGCTCGACACCGAGCAGGTGTTCCTCAACTTCGAGTTCAACTACTACCAGCAGCCGATCAACGCGATGACGCCGGAGTCGCTCGTCAAGCGCCAGCTGATCCCGCCGAACCTGCGGACGACGATCATCCGCGAGAGCCAGTTCAAGAACGGCTACGTCCAGGGGCCGCTCAGCCAGCAGGGCGAGATCCTGTGGCAGAACGCGTGGGCGGCCGTCAAGTCGTCGTGAGCGGACTGCGATGACGGGTCGTTCGTACTGGCGCGCGTTCACGCTTCCGGGCGTCGCCTGGCTGCTGCTGTTCGTCGTCGTTCCCGCCTATGCGGTGCTGGCGATGGCGATGGGCAAGGTCAACCTGCTGCTCCAGCCGGTGCCCGCCTGGAACCCCGCCGACTGGAACCCGGGCTTCCTCTCGAAGGCGTTCTCCGGCGCGCTGCCCGGCGGCGAATTCTGGCCGTCGGTCCGCAACACGATCGTCTACGTCGCCGCCGCGCTCGGACTCTGCTTCCTGATCGGCTACCCCGTCGCGTACTACGTGGCGCGCCACGCGAAGAAGACGAAGGCGCTGTTGATCGTGCTGCTCGTGATCCCGTTCTGGGTCAGCTACCTGCTGCGGATGCTCGCCTGGATCGGCCTGCTGTCCTCGGACGGCTACGTCAACAAGATCCTCATCGACCTCGGGATCGGCCACCCACCGGACTGGCTCAACGGCAATCCGTACTCGGTGATCATCGCGCTCGTCTACGGCTACATCCCGTACTTCATCCTGCCCGTGTTCGCCGGGCTGGACCGGATCGACCAGAGCCAGATCGAGGCCGCGCGTGACCTCGGCGCGACGCCGTGGCAGGCGTTCCGTCGCGTCACGCTGCCGCTGAGCTGGCCGAGCATCCTCGCCGGCTCGGCGCTCGTCGTGCTCCCGATGTTCGGCGACTACTACACCAACGACCTGATCTCGGCGTCGCCGCGCACGAACATGCTCGGCAACCAGATCAACCTGTTCGTCCAGGGCGGGTCGGAGAAGAACCTCGGGGCGTCGCTCGTGATCGTGCTGATGGCGATCCTCGCCGTCCTGATGGCGTACTACCTGTTCCAGACCGCCCGCGACACGAAACGGCTGGCGGCGGCATGAGCTCCCGGCTGCCTCGCCGCCTGCGCAATCCGTGGGGTCGGCCCCGGTTCCTCGTCGCGGCGACGTGGGCGTACGTCGGCTGGGCGCTGCTGCCGGTCCTGATCGCGATGCTGTTCTCGTTCAACGCCGGCCGGTCGCGCAGCGTCTGGCAGGGCTTCTCGTTGCGCTGGTGGTCGGGCGATCCCTCACTCTCGATCTTCCACAACTCCGATTACACGCACGCGCTCGTGCACAGCCTGGAGCTCGCGGCGCTCGACATGCTGATCGCGACGCCGCTCGGCGTGCTGCTCGCCCTCGGCCTCACCCGGTGGCGCGGGCGGGGCTCCGGCGCCGCCAACGGGCTCATGCTCATCCCGCTCGTCACGCCTGAGATCGTGATGGCGGTGTCGCTGCTGCTCGTGTTCACGCAGCTGGCGATCGTCCCGTTCAGCGCGATCCATCTCGGGACGACCGCGCAGGTCGTCGGGCAGGTGACGTTCTCGGTGTCCTATGTCGTCGTGATCGTCCGCAGCCGGCTGATCCAGATCGGGCCCGAGTTCGAGGAGGCCGCCCGCGACCTCGGGGCGACCCCGGCCGGCGCGCTGTGGCACGTCCTCGTCCCGCTGCTGCTGCCGGCGATCCTCGCCAGCATGCTGATCGTGTTCGCGCTGTCCATTGACGATTTCGTCGTGACCCAGTACATGTCCTCGGACGCAAGCACGACCACGATCCCGATGTTCCTGTACTCGAACGCGCGTGGCGGCACGACGACGCCGGCGCTCAACGCGCTGGCCACCATCCTCGTGCTGACGACGCTGATCATCGTCGGACTCGCATTCCTCATCTACGCGGCACTCGGACGACGGACCTCCAACATGGACGTCTCGGCGCTGCATGACCTCAGTGGATTGGAGGCAGCCTGATGGCAGGCGGACAGGTTCAACTGCGCTCGTTGACCAAGCGCTTCGACGAGCATCTCGCCGTCGACAGCATCGATGCCCTGATCAACGCGCGGCGAGTTCTTCTCGCTGCTCGGGCCCTCCGGCTGCGGCAAGACGACGACGCTGCGGATGATCGCCGGCTTCGAGCGCCCGACGGGCGGCGAGATCCTGCTCGACGGTGAGGATGTCGCGAACACGCCGCCTCACGAGCGCAACGTCCACACGGTGTTCCAGAACTACGCCCTGTTCCCGCACCTGAACGTGTACGACAACATCGCGTTCGGCCTGCGGCGTCACAAGGTCGCCAAGGACGAGATCCGCCAGCGGGTCGAGGAGTCGCTCCGCCTCGTCGAGCTCGACGGGCCTCGGCGGCCGCCGCCCGCGGCAGCTCTCCGGCGGCCAGCAGCAGCGGGTCGCGCTCGCCCGCGCGCTCGTTCTGCGCCCCGCCGTGCTGCTCCTCGACGAGCCGCTCGGCGCGCTCGACGCGAAGATCCGCAAGCAGCTCCGGGTCGAGCTGAAGGCGCTCCAGGAGGAGGTCGGGATCACGTTCGTGTTCGTCACCCACGACCAGGAGGAGGCGCTCAGCATGAGCGACCGCGTCGCGGTGATGAGCGACGGCCGGATCGAGCAGATCGGCACGCCCGACGAGGTCTACGAGAATCCCGTCGACCGTGTTCGTCGCCGACTTCCTCGGCGTCTCGAACCTGATGGACGCCGAGCCGATCGCGTGGGGCACCGGCGAGTGCACGGTGCGGATCGGCGAGTTCAGCCTTCGCGCCGACCTGCGGCGAGACCGGGTCCCGGGGGCCGGTCAAGATCGTCGCCCGGCCCGAGCGGCTGCGCCTGCTCGACCATGACGGCGCGACGCAGACCAGCCGAATTGCCTGCCCGGGATCGTCGACCGCACGATCTACGTCGGCGCGAGCCGCCAGGTGATCGTCCGGCTCGCGAACGGCGCCGTGATGCAGGTCTCGATCACGAACACCGGTGGCGATCACGGCTACGCCCAGGGCACCCCGGTGATGGTCCAGGTCCCGCCCGACGCGCTGCGGGTGCTCGCTCCCTCGCCCGGGGACGCCGGTGCCGCGCCCGAAGCGGTGTCAGACCCCGGTGCGGGGCAGCCCGTCGCCGCGGGCGTCGCCCACTGAACGGCGCATCGAGAAGGAGGAACCCCCCTCCTCTCGACGCGCCGTTTCCCAGCCGTGAACCAAGCCCCGACCTACACTGACCGACCGTGAGCATCGCCGAGCTGCTGAAGGACAAGCGCGTCTGTGTCTGCGGTGGATCCGGCGGGGTCGGCAAGACGACGACCTCGGCGGCGATCGCCCTCGGGATGGCCGCCCGCGGGCTGAAGGTCGCGGTCGTGACGATCGATCCGGCACGCCGGCTCGCGAACGCGCTCGGCCTTGAGGAGCTCCACAACGAGCCGCGGCTCGTCGCCTCCGGGCGGATCGCCGAGGCCGGCCTCGAGATGGAGGGCGAGCTGTGGGCGATGATGCTCGATCCAAAGCGCACGTTCGACGAGCTGATCGACCGGATCGCCCCTGATGCCGAGCGCGCGGAGGAGATCAAGGCGAACCGCATCTACAGCGAGCTCTCGACTGCAGTGTCCGGCTCGCAGGAGTTCACCGCGGTCGCGAAGCTCTACGACCTCGCCCAGGAGGACGAGTTCGATCTGCTCGTGCTCGACACCCCGCCCGCCCGCAACGCGCTCGACTTCCTCGACGCTCCGGGCCGGCTGACCTCGTTTCTCGAAGGCCGTGCGCTGAAGGCGTTCGTCCGCCCGACCGGAATCGGGATGCGCGTGCTCAGCAAGGGCGCCTCACCGCTGCTCGCCGCCCTGCGGCGCGTCACCGGGATCGATCTCCTCAGCGACCTGTCGACGTTCTTCGGGCTGCTCGGCGACATGACCAACGACTTCAGCCTCCGCGCGAAGCAGGTCGAGCAGATGCTTCGCGCGGACACGACCGCGTTCGTGCTCGTCACCTCCGCCCAGCGCGAGGCGATCGACGAGGCGATCTGGTTCCGCCAGACGCTGACCGAGAGCGGACTGCCGTTCTGCGGAATCATCGTCAACCGGGTCCATCACGACCTGCTTCGGCGACACCGAGCCGAGCGACGTCGCCGACGCGCTCGGGCGGGTGATGTCCTCCGGGCTCGCCGGCCGCGTCGCCGAGAACCTCCACGACTACCACGTGCTGGCGCGCCGGGACGAGCTCAACCTCGAGCGCCTCACGGCCGCGCTCGGCGCCGCGCCGCTGCTGCTCATCCCCCACCTCGACACCGACGTCCACGACATCGACGGGCTGCTCGCGCTCCACCGCTACCTGTTCGCCTCCGAGGCCGAGCGCGGAGCGGATGATCGCCGAGGTCGTGGCGTAGACCTCAGCCGGCCGGCGGCGCGGTCACCCGCACGGCGTGCGCTCCGCTCCAGGCGTCCCAGTCGAGCAGCACGCGCTGCCACTCGGCGGCGCCTGGCTGCGGCCCGGCGCCGTCCCCGTCGAGCGCGATCGCGCCGGCGTGCAGCAGCTCCCACACCGCCTGCTCGGCGAGCGCGAGCCGCTCGGACACGCGCGCGCCGAAGCGCGTCGCACCGGCGATCACGATGCAGCGAGGAGAGCGAAAGGCCGCCGTCCCGGGCGCGCCGCACGATCTCCTGCTTGCAGCGATCAAGCTCACCCGCCGCGGGCGCCGGCGGTCGGCTCAGCCGTCTCCGCACTCAGCAGCCGCCCGGTCACATCGGTGCCGTACTTGGTCACGTTCCCCCACCCACGGCCGACCCCGATCTCGTCGGGCCGAAGCTCCGGACCCTCGTAGATCGTGAGCTTCGCCCGCTCCGGCGCCCACTTCCTCTCGCCCGGACGACCAGCGCATTCGCCTTCCACGGCGCCAGGATGCGATGGTGCAGCTCGTCCTCGGAGAGGTTGAACTCGCGGGAGACGTTGACGGACTGGCGGAGCTGTATGTGGAACACGATCCGTAGGGTTGCATCCCGCAGCCATGAAGCGGAGTCTGATCATCACCCTCGACCGTCGTGAGCTCGCCGCGATTTTCGCCGGCGGGGCGGTTGGCGGCTGGCGCGCGGACGGGCCTCGTCGATCTTGCGCCCACCCATCCCGGGCAGTGGCCGTGGGCGACGTTCGCCGTCAACATCGTCGGCTGCGTGCTGCTCGGGTACTTCGTCACCCGGCTCCAGGAGCGGCTCCCGATCACCGCCTATCGCCGCCCGCTGCTCGGGACCGGGTTCTGCGGCGCGCTCACGACGTTCTCGACGCTTCCAGCTCGAGCTCCTGCGCATGCTCGACCGTGGTGACACCTTGCTCGCGGTCGGGTACGGCGCGGCGAGCCTCTCTGCGGCTTCGCCGGCGTCGCGCTCGGAACCGCGATCGTCCGGCGCGCCCGACTCACGTGGTGATGACCGTGCTGCTCGTGATCCTCGGCGGTGGGGTCGGCGCGATCACGCGCTTCCTCGTCGATGGCACCGTCGCGTGCTGCTCGCCGCGCGCCGCGAGGACGCCGACTACCCGCTCGGCACGCTGCTCGTCAACCTCAGCGGGGCGCTGCTGCTCGGGCTGCTCGTCGGGTTGGGCAGCTCGCATCGCGTGATGACCCTGCTCGGGACCGCGACGCTTGGCTCCTACACGACGTTCTCGACGTGGATGCTTGAGACCCACCGCCCCGCGCAGGACGGTGACGCCCGGCTGGCGTGGCTGAACATCGTCCTCAGCGTGGTCCTCGGGTTCGCCGCGGTCGCGCTGGGACGTGCGATCGGACGTGTGCTGTGAGCGAGCCTGCGCTCAAGCTGACGACGTACTTCAGCGAGCGCGCCCGCGCGGGCGAGCGGTTCCTCGCCGATGCGATCTTCGATCTCTACGAGCGTCATGCCCTGCAGACGAGCGTGCTGCTCCGGGGCGCGTACGGCTTCGGGGCGCGCCACGGGGTCCTCGGCGACCGGCTGCTGACGCTGTCGGAGAGCCTGCCCGCGGTCAGTGCCGCCGTCGACACTCCGGACCGGATCATGGGCGCGCTCAGGGACGTGCTCGGCACCGCCCGCCACGGGCTCGTCACGCTCGAGCGCGCGCAGCTCGTCAGCGCCGAGGATCCCGGTGCGCTCCCGAGCGGCTCCGACGCCAAGCTGACGGTCTACGGCGGCCGGAGGATCCGCGCCGGCGGCGCGGCCGGCTACGTCGCCGCCATCGATCTCCTGCGCGCTCAGGGGGCGAGTGCGGCCGTCGTGCTGCTCGGCGTCGACGGCACGCTCCACGGCGACCGCCGCCGGGCCCGATTCTTCGCTCGCAACGCCGACGTGCCGCTGATGCTGATCGCCATCGGCCCAGCGGACGTGCTCGGGGCGGCCGCCGGGCGCCTCGCCGAGCTGATCGACGAGCCGGTGATGACACTCGAGCGGGTGCAGACGCTCCGCGCCGCCGGCGACGCCGTCGGAGCGCCGGCTCCGGTACCCGAGCGCGACCCGAGCGGGCTGCCGATCTGGCAGCAGGTGACGGTCCACGTCGAGGAACCCGCTCACGTCCACGGCCAGCCCGTCTATCTCGAGCTCGTCCATCGCCTCCACGCTGCGGGCGCCGCGGGCATCACGGTGCTCCGAGCGGTCCGCGGCTTCTACGGCGACCATGAGCCGTTCGCCGACCGGGCATTGGCGCTGCGGCGGCGCGTGCCCGTGCTCGTCGATGGCGATCGACACGCCGTCGAATGTCCGCCGCTGGTGGCCGGTTGTGGAGGAGCTGACGGTCCGCGATGGGCTCGTCACGAGCGAGCTCGTACCCGCGATCCACGCCCCAACCGACGGCCGCTCATCGACGCTCGCCCTCGCGGAGACGCCGACCGGCGACCGTCAGCCCTTCAGCCGCCCGTGAAACGCCTCCCGGGAGAGACGGATCGTCTCGAGCGCCTCGTCCCGGCTCCCCCAGCCCCTCACCTCCGAGTGCCGGTCGGCGTCGAGGTCCTTGTAGACGTCGAAGAAGTGGCTGATCTCGGCCCGGAGCAGGGTCGGCAGGTCGTCGACGTCCTCGATGAAGTTCCAGCCCGGGTCGTTGATCGGGACACACACGACGTGGTCGTCCGGGCCCTTCTCGTCGGCCATCTTGAACAGCCCGACGACCTTCGCGGGCACGATGCAGCCGGGGAACGTCGGCTCGGACACGCACACGAGCACGTCGAGCGGGTCGCCGTCCGGCGCCAGGGTCTCCGGAACGTAGCCGTAATCCGTCGGATACACGACCGACGCGGACACGAAGCGGTCAAGCTTGATCCCGCCGAGTCGGCGTCGTACTCGTACTTGTTCCGGCTTCCCTTCGGGATCTCGACGACGCAGATGAGGGTTTCGTCGTTCATGGTACGTATCTCGTGACCGTGCCAGAATTGTCGTGCCAAGCTCCACACCGACCCGCAGTCGCGTGATGGTCGCGATCGCCTACGCGTTCGCGGTGACGATGATCGGCACAACGCTGCCGACTCCTCTCTACCCGATCTACCAGCAGGAGATCGGCTTTTCCGCGCTTGTCGTCACGCTCGTGTTCGCCGCCTACGGCGTCGGCGTGCTCGTGGCGCTGCTGTTCATCGCGCCACTGTCGGATCGCTACGGCCGCCGCGCGCTGCTGCTGCCCGGGATCATGGTCGCCGCCGCGAGCTCGATCGTGTTCCTGCTCGCCCACGGTCTGCCGCTGCTGTTCCTCGGCCGCGTGCTCTCGGGGCTGTCGGCGGGGATCTTCACCGGCACGGCGACCGCCGCGCTCGTCGAGCTGGCGCCACCCGAGCGCCGGGCGCGCGCAACGCTCCTGGCCGCCATCGTCAACATCGGCGGGCTCGGAATCGGGCCGCTGCTCGCCGGGGCGCTGGCCCAGATCGCGCCCGACCCGCTGCGGCTGCCGTACATCGTCCACCTCGCGACTGCTCGTCCCCGCGGTCCTCGCGATCGCGCTGATACCCGGGCGGACCGTATCCGCCTCCCCGCAGTCGCCGCCCGCGGGCCGGGCCGGGGCGTCGCGGCTCGGGGTCCCGCAGGAGCTGCGGCCGCTGTTCATCCGCGCGGGTACGGCCGCGTTCGCCGCTTTCGCCACGCTCGGCCTGTTCTCGGCGATTGCGCCGTCGGTGATCCACGAGCTGCTCGGCGTCTCGAGCCACCTGCTGACAGGCGCCGTCGCGTCGCTCGTGTTCACCGCCTCGGCGATCGGGCAGCTCGGGATGGGCCGCCTCGACCATACGACCGCGCTGCGGTTCGGATGTGGCCTGATGATCGCCGGGATGGCGCTGATCGCGGCCGCGCTCGCCGACAGCTCGCTCGCCCTGCTGCTCGCCGGGGGGGTGCTGGCCGGCCTCGGCAACGGACTGAGCTTCCGAGCCGGGCTGGCCGCCCTCAACGCCCAGGCCCCGCCCGAGCAGCGCGGCGCCGTCAACTCGAGCTTCTTCGTGATCGCCTACGTCGCGATCTCGTTGCCGATCGTCGGGGTCGGCGCCGCCTCCCAGGCGATCGGCCTGCGTTCGGCAGGGCTCATCTTCACCGGGTGCATCGCGGCGCTCGCGCTCGCGGTGCTGCTCAGCCTCAGTTCATCTCCCCGCGGGACACCGCAAGACACGCCTCGCACCGCGGCCACGGCGGGTTCCAGGGATAACCGGTGACGTCCTTGCCGCACAGCGCCGTGTCGGGATCCTCCTCGGTCACGAGGTGGCACAGCTCCTCGAACCCGTCGTCTCCCATCCGCGGCGTGTTGAGCGACCGCGGATGGACGTTCGGCGCGCGCGTCGGCATGGGCGAAGGATAAGTCGAGCTCGCCCGAGCGAGAAGAGCTGATCGCTCAGACCGTGACGCCGCGCTGCTCGAGCCTGGAGACGAGCTCGTCGTCCGGACGGCCGTCGAACTCGGCCCGAGCGGCAAGCCGGAGCACTTCATTGGCCTCGCCCCGCACCTCGTCCCGGCGGTGGGCGAGGTAGACAACGACGGCGCAGGCCATCCGGAACGCCGGATCGCCCTCCTCGATCGGTCCGACCTTCCGATCGAGGTGCTGCTCGATGTCGGCGATGCCGCGGATCGGCTCGTCGTCGTCCTCGAAGCGGTCGAGCAGTTCCGCGAGCGATTCGGAGCCGTCGTCGCACACGTCGACGGCGGCATGAACCGCCTCGGAGACGGTCAGGGGCGTCGGTTCGGTCGGCATCGGTCACGGACTACCCGCCAGACCGGGGCCGGACACAGAACGAGCGGGCCCCTGTGAGCCCGCTCGAAGCTGCGATCGCGCTCCCCCTGACTGCAAACGAGCCCCAGGACTTACGTGTTGAGCCTGGCGGCAAAACACTCCCGGCCCCCGAAGGGACCGAGTAGGGAGCGGTCGTCTCTCAGCCTAGCGCCCCCGGCTGCGCGCGGGGACAGAATTGCGCGCTCGTCGCAACCGGACCCCCTTCTGGACTAGACCGTCTAGTTCTCGATGGGGCGTCAGGTAAGCGTCGTCGCCGCTTCGGCGAGGAGCTCGTCGGCGACCGCGCGGAGCTCCTGGTCGAGATGGCCGCACAGGACGTCGCGCAGGAGCGCCCGGAGGTGCTCTGCGAGTCTCCTCGACGAGCCGCTCGGTCCCGTCGCCGGCGGGCGCCAGCCCGCCGATGACGGAGCGCTCGAAGGCGATCGCCCGGGCGATGCGCTCGGCCATGTCGGCGCGGGTCTCGGGCTGGGCGCAGAGGACGGCCAGCCGCTGGGCGAGCCGGCCGCTGCTCGTCCCCTCGGGCTCGAGCAGCGCGCGGAGCGCCAGCAGATAGTCGGTCAGTGCCTCGACCGCGGTGAGGCGCTCGCATCCCATCTCGAAGCGCGACAGCGCCCACGCGAGCTCGCCGCGGGACGGGACCCGGCGCGCGATGAGATTGCAGAATGCCCGCAGCTCGTCCTCCTGGGCCGGCGGGATCAGCGTGATCAGCGGGGTGCGGCCACTCGTCCCGAGCGGCACCGGCCGCCAGGCGCCGAGGTCGGTCCGCGTCCACGCGAGCGGGCCGAGGGCGTAGGAGCCGCGCTCGAACAGGCGCAGGGCGGTGAGGACGCGGCGGAAGCGATGGCGGGCGATCAGGACCGGCGGCCGGTCGGAGCGCGGCTGGGCGGTGCGTCAGCACGACGAGCACGTTCGGCTCGTGACTGCGCGCGTCATCAGCTGCCCTGCGCGCCCCAGACGGCCTCGACCGGCGCGTCCGGGAGCGTCTCGCCTCGCACGAGCGAGAGGCCCTCGCCGATCGGCAGCTCGTTCGTCTTGGGGTCAAGCCCGATCCCGAGCAGGGGCGCGATCAGCGTGTTGACACAGCGACCGTCATACAGCGCATGCTCGAGCTCGTCGTAGGCGGCCGCGAACCGGTCCGGGTCAAAGCCGAACTCGCTGCGCTCGGCGAATACCTGGCCGAGGAACAGGCGCAGCGCGGCGTCGGCCTGCTCGCGGGCGTCGGCCGGGATCCGCGGCTTCGCCCCGCTGCGACAGGTAGCCGTCGACCCCTTCGAGCGACGCCAGCGCCTGCGAGGCGGGCGCGTAGGTCGGCAGTGCGCTCAGCAGCCCGAGCCGTTCCCGGATGAACGCCCCGGTGAGCGGGCGATAGCAGTACAGCGCGGTGCTCCCGGGGCGGCCCTCGCTCTCGACGACCTCGAACGGGATCTCCGCGCCGCGGGCGGTCTCCATCGCGAGACGACCGGCCGCGTCGGCGGTGAACGCCTCGAGGGCGGCGTGGAGCGTCGTATTGCGCACGACCGCCGTTTCGCGGCGCGCGGTCCCGGATTCCTGCAGCGCGAACGCTCGCTTGCAGCCGGTTACGCGGGTCGCTCGATCTCGGCGAGGTGCGCGATGTTCTGCACGTCGCTCGCGTCCTCGCTCGGGTCTCCGGAGAACCACGCGTCGAGGATCTCCTCGAGCTGCGCCGGCGAGGTGAGGCGGAGGCTGAGCGCAAGCACGTTCGCGTCGTTCCAGCGGCGCGCGCCGTCCGCGGTGGCGGCGTCGACGCACAGCGCGGCGCGGATGCCCGCGACCTTGTTCGCGGCGATCGACGCGCCGGTTCCCGTCCAGCAGGCGACGACCGCCTGCTCGGCGCGGCCCTCGGCAACATCGCGGGCGGCGCTCTCGCTCGCCCACGCCCAATCCGGACGCTCATCATCGCTGAGCGCGCCGTGGAGCGATCGGCTCGTGGCCCCGGCGGCGGAGTTCGTCAACGAGCGCCGTCGCGACGCCGGTCTTCTCGTCCGCCGAGACGGCGATGCGCATGACGCCGGCGCGCGCTCAGGCGGCTGCGACGACGCGCTCAGACGGCCCTGGTGCCGCGGCGTCGATGTCGTCGCAGGAGCCGCCAAGCCAGGCGAGCCCGTAAGCGCGCATGTCCTCGATCAGTGGGACGAGGGCGCGGCCCTTATCGGTCAACGCGTACTCGACCCGGGGAGGAACCTCGGGGAACGTCTGGCGCTCGACAATGCCCTCCTCCTCGAGCGCGCGCAGTCGCAGTGACAGGGTCCGCGGGCTGATGCCCTGCAGGCTGCGCTCGAGCTCGCAGAACCGGGAGCGGCCCTCGGCGAGGTCACGGATTACGAGAAGGGTCCACTTGCCGCAGACGATGTCGGCCGTGCGGCAGACCGGACACGTGTCATTGGAAGCCATCCGGACTTCGATTCTAGCGCAATGCTTCACGAACTGAAGCATGCGGCGCCTCCCGGACGAGCCCGGGCTCCATCTACCCCGGGGGCGGAGATGAGCCGTTGCGGGCGCCGCCCGTCCCGGCCGGCGGCAGCGGCCGCGCCGCTGGACGCTGGAGCGTGACCGGTCCGGCGGCTGAGCCGCCCGTGACGCGGGACCCGTCCATGACGTCCTCCATCGAGGTCGACGTGCGACCGTCGGCGGCGACGAGCAGCTTGAAGTCGTGCGGGCTCGAGGCGACGCGGAGCGCATCCTCCATCGAGACGCGCCCGGCCTGGTAGTGCTTGAGCAGCGCCTGGTCGAAGCTCTGCATCCCGTAGTACTCGCCCTCCTGGATGACCTCGTGCAGCCGCGCGGTCTCGTTCTGGTCCATGACCATGTCGCGGGCGCGACCCGTCATGCGGAGGATCTCGCACACGGCGACGCGGGCGTCCCCGTCCGGCGTCGGCACGAGGCGCTGGGAGACGACGCCCTTGAGGGTGCTGGCGAGCATCGCCCGGGCCTGACTTTGCTCGTGCAGCGGGAAGAAGTCGATGATGCGGTTGACCGTTTCCGGGGCGTCGATCGTGTGGACGGTCGAGAGCACGAGGTGGCCGGTCTCGGCGGCGGACAGTGCCGAGCGGACCGTTTCCTCGTCGCGCATCTCGCCGATCAGAATGACATCGGGGTCCTGGCGCAGGACGCGCCGCATCGCCCGTTTGAACGACACCGTGTCCATCCCGACCTCACGCTGATTGATGATCGACTTCCGGTCGGTGTGCAGATACTCGATCGGGTCCTCGATCGTGACGATGTGCTTGGCCTTCGTCTCGTTGATCTGGTCGATGATCGCCGCCAGCGTCGTCGACTTGCCCGAGCCGGTGGTCCCGGTGAGCAGGATCAGACCCCGCTCCTCGTCGGCGAGCTCACCGATCGCCGGCGGCAAACCGAGTTCTGAGACCGTGCGCACGGCGTACGGAATCGTCCGCAGCGCGATCGACACCGACCCGCGCTGCTTGAACGCGTTGACACGAAACCGGGCGAGCCCGCTGACCGCGTACGCGAAGTCGATCTCGTTCTCTTCCTCGAACGCCGCGATCTGCTTCTCGTTGAGCATGATGTGGAGGATCCGCTTGGTGTCCTCCGGCATGATCGGTTCGTACGGGTCGAGCGGCCGCAGCTGCCCGTTGACGCGGAGCACGGGGCGCGAGGGGACCTTGAGGTGGAGGTCCGATGCGCCCTCCTCCACGACATACGCAAGCGCCTCATGCAGATCAAACATCACCCACCCCATCGGCCACTGACGCCCCACCCTTGAGGCCCGTCCAGAACGAATCTGGACAGCGAGACGGCGACTCGTCAACCGCCACGCTCAGGCGGCTCCGACAGCGAGAGAGGCAAAGTCGTGAGGCCTCAGCAGCTGAGGCGGCCGTCGGTCAGGCAGGAGCCCGTAACGGCATCCGTTTGATGAGGCTCGCGCAGCCCGCCTCATCAAACGGATGCCGTTACGGGCTCCCTAACAACTCAAGCCACGTCGCGCAGCTTCTGAGCCTCAGCCAACGACTGAAGCTTCTTGAGCGACTGGTTTTCGATCTGGCGAATCCGCTCGCGCGTGACGTTGAACGTGCGGCCGACCTCGTCGAGCGTCCGCGGATGCTCACCGCCGAGGCCATATCGCAGCTCGAGCACGCGCCGCTCGCGATAGCTGAGGTTCTCAAGCGCCTCGCGGAGCGCCTCCTTCGTGAGGATCTCCGCAGCCCGCTCGTATGGGGACTCGGCCCGCTCATCGGCGATGAACTGGCCGAACTCCGATTCCTCCTCGTCGCCAACCGGCTTCTCGAGCGAGACCGGGGCCTGGGCGGAGCGCTTGATGGATTCGACCTCTTCGGGCTCGATCCCGGTGACCTCGGCGATCTCCTCGGCCGTCGGCTCCCGTCCGAGCTCGGTCACGAGCTTGCGCTCGGCCCGCCCGATCTTGTTGAGCTTCTCGACGACGTGGACCGGGATCCGGATCGTGCGCGCCTTATCGGCCAGCGCCCGGGCAATCGCCTGCCGGATCCACCAGGTCGCGTACGTGGAGAACTTGAATCCCTTGCGGTAGTCGAACTTCTCGGCCGCACGGACGAGACCGAGGGTTCCCTCCTGGATGAGATCGAGGAAGGGGAGACCCTGATTGCGGTAGTTCTTCGCGATCGACACGACGAGCCGGAGGTTCGACTCGACCATCTTCTGCTTTGCGTCGAGATCGCCGCGCTCGATCCGCTTGGCGAGATCGACCTCTTCCTGAGCCGTCAGGAGGCGCACCTTGCCGATGTCCTTCAGGAACAACTGAAGCGAATCGGTCGTCATGTCCGGCTTCAGGTCAAGGGCAGTCTTCGCCTTGCGCCGGCCGCGCTTGTCAGGCGCGCGCTCGACTTCGGCGGCTGCGAGTGCCGGGTCCACTTCCTCAACGAGCTCGATCTCGGCTCGTTCCAGGAATCCGTGCAGCTCCTCGACGTCGGCCTCGTCGAGATCGAGCTCGGAAACCGCGCCCGCGATCTCGGCGAACGTCAATACCCCAAGCTGCTGGCCGCGATTGACGAGGCCCTTGATCTCTTCGAGTTCCTGCAGTTCCGCTACTGACATCTGGTTCCGTTTCCGTCGTTGCGCCCCGGTTCGGAGAGGGCCGTGGCACAGAGGATCAGACACCGGGCGCGCTCCCGAAGGCGCACGCCCGCTACTTCAACATGCGGTTCAACTATAGATACTTCACTTTTTGAAGGCAAGGCAGTGGCGAGACCGTGGTCCACGACCAGCGGCGTGACCGGTCCGTCCTGGGCCGGCGCCGTGATGACGGCGCTCTCATCATCTATTACCAAGAACGCCGCAGACCGTTTCAAGTTGCGCATGCGATTCCCCGCAAAGACCTGGATAGGTCGGGTATCGGTCCGCCACCAGGGTCCTTGAGATTCCGGCGGCCGGGCTCGACGAGCCGACATATCCGCACACGCGACCGGCCCGGTGCGCGATCATGTGACTGTGATGAGTGACGAACGCCATTCCGAGGTGCTCGGCGGCCTGCCGCGGACCCGCCCCCATCGCCGCAGCGACAAGCGGCCCTCGACCGGCGCGACGGCAGCGCCCACCACGGCCACACCGGAGATCGCGGCAGAAACGGGGTCCGCGCCGGCCACCGAGCCGCAGCCGCCCGCGCGCACGGCGAAGCCGAAGGCCACGCCAGCAGCTCCCAAGGCCAGGGCGACGGCGACGAATGGCAACGCGGCAGCGCCGAAGGGCAGCGCGGCAGCGCCGAAGGGCAGCGCGGCAGCGCCGAAGGGCCGCGCGGCAGCGCCGAAGGCGAGAACCGCCCCCAAGGCCAAGAAGGCCGCGGCCGCGACGCAACCGAACGCCGGCACGGCCCGGCTCCGCCAGCCCAAGCAGCCAGAGGGAATCCCCGGTCGCGGACCGGCGAAGCCGCGGCCGGCGACGCCGCCCGCCGCTCGGACACCGGCACCGCAGAAGCGCGGAGAGATCCTCGGGACCGCGGTGCAGGCCGCCGCCGAACTCGCCGAGATCGGCCTGTCGGCCGGCGCCCGCGCAGTCCGGCGGGCGGTCTCGCGCCTGCCGCGCCCGTAGTCCGAGGCCCACGGAGCGTCGGGAAACCCCGGATCCCGGTTCCGCAGCTCACCTGGATGAGCATTGGGGGCGGAGTTTCGTATACTGGCGCCCCATCCAGCCGAGCGATCGTCCGTCCGCGGGCGGTCGGCGGGGGAACCACTTGCGGGTCACAGAAAAAGATCCGCAGGGGCGAATCGGTCCCGCAAAGGTCCGTAGCGCTCTTCAGGCGCGAGCCCGTCAGCTCACCCCGTAGGCACCAACGAGAAAAAGGACGGGCCGGCCAACGTGAGTCGACGCGCGAACGCCTATGCGGTGATGGTGCTCCTGTCGCTTGGGAGCGTGTTGCTGATCCCCCAGCTCGGCTGGGCAAGCTCCGGCGGAGCCGGGCTCGGCGGAGCTGGCGCCGCCAAGAACACCGCGAGCCCCGCCCCGTCATCGCCGACGGCCAGTGGCGTCGTGCAGCCGGCGAACGCGAATGTGACCACGAGCGGTAACGGCATCACGCTCACGACCCGCGAGTCGGCAATGCTGCGCCGCGGACTGCGTTTCACGGGTACCGTCCCATCGAACGCCGCCGGAAAGATCGTTGAGATCGAGCGGCGCGGCCCTCAGACCAACAACAGCTGGGCGCCCACCGCGCACGGCACGATCGGCCCCGACGGGTCGTTCAGCGCGTACTGGCCGGCCAACCACATCGGGCAGTTCGCGGTCCGCGCCGTGATCGAGAATCAGGTCGGATCGGCGCGCGGCGCCGCTCCGTCGCCGTCGCTCACGACGATCGTGTTCCGCCCGTCGATCGCGACGTGGTACGGCGACGGGTCCTGGGGATCCAAGACCGCGTGCGGCGTGACGCTCCGGCGGAACACGCTCGGCACCGCCAACCGGACGCTGCCGTGCGGGACGCCCGTCGCCGTGTACTACGGCGGCAAGATGATGATCGTGCCGGTGATTGATCGCGGCCCGTACGCCAACCACGCCGACTGGGATCTCACCCAGGCGACCTCGCAGAAGCTCGGTACGCCGGGGATCGCACACATCGGCGCCGCTTCCCTTCCGAAGTAGCGCGCGCCGGTCGGCTCACAGCGCCGGGTCGACCTCCGGCTCTCGACCGGGAACTGGCCCACCACCCTCGCGGACGACCGCGACCCCGCTCGCCTCGGCCGCGAAGCGACTTTCCTCGGCGGCGTCGATCAGCTCCGGGACGTCCGTGCCGTCCTCTCGGAACACGGCGAGCCCGGCGCTCACGCCGAGCGGCGCTCCCCGCCATGGCTCCGCCGCCCGGACCGCGGCAGCGACGCGGTCGGCGAGCGCCTGGGCTCCGAGCCGGCCGGTGTTGGTCGCGATGATCCACGCCCGTGCGTCGCTCTCGCACGCCAGGATGTCGCCCCGGCGCACGGCGCTCCGCACCGCGCGAGCGAACCGCCCGAGTGTCGGCCCGGCACTGGGGCGACCCTCGACCGACACGACGCGCTCGGCATCGGCCAACTCGACGACGAGCAGCGACAGCGGCGCGCCCGAGCGCGCGGCGCGCTCCACCTCGTCGGAGAGCGCGCCCTTCCACAGGGCGTCGACTTCCGCTTCCGGCACGGCACGCGACTCGGGCGCCTCCGGCGGCGTCTGCCGCGACGAGGGCGAGGGAGACGGCGGAGGGGCCACGTACAGGCCGCCGCGACCCTCGGGGAACGGGTCGCGCCCTTCCGAGGGCGGCACGGGCGCCGGCGGGCGCCCAGGCATCGCCGGCGGCCCGGGCGTCGCCGGCGGCCCGGGCGTCGCCGGCGGCCCGGGCGTCGCCGGCGGCCCGGGAGCCGCCGCGGGCCCGGGCGTCGCGAGCGGCGCAGCTGAGGACGCGCGCAGGGCGGCGCCGCGCACGTGCTCGATCACGAGCGCGAGCCGCTCAGCCAGGTCTGAGACCTGCTCTCCGTCCGGATCGGCGAGCTCGGCGCGCACCGCGCTCCAGATCACGGCGTGGAGGGCGTCGACCGCCTGCGACGCGGCCGCCGCCCCGGCGATCCCGCTCATCGGCCCCGCCTGCGCGACGAGCGGCTCGAGCACGCCGCCCGGCTCGAGCCGCCGCAGATCGGCGTCGTCGGCGAGCGCCCGGACGACCGCGTCACAGATCCGTGGCCCGTCCCGGGACACCTCGGCGGCGAGGATCGATGGCGCCTGGTGGAGCGGCGCCTGCTCGAGCAGCGCGAGCAGCCACCCTTTCGCGAGGTCCTCGGCACGCAGCAGCAGTGCGTCGATCGGAGCGTCGGCGACGGGCCGGGCGCGGCGGCGCCGTGGTGGACCCTGCAGCATGCGGGAGCTTGTATCACGCACTCCGGTCGTCACCCGAGCGCCTGCGGCCGGTCACAATGTCTCGCCATGGCGCAGGAACTGATCTCCATCGACGACGCCCGCGAGCGCGTTCTCGCCGCGGCGCAGCAGCTTGCTCCGGAGATGGTCGCGATCAGCGGGGCGCTTGACCGCGTGCTCGCCGAGGAGATCGCGGCGGCGGGCAATGTCCCGCCGTTCGCCTGCTCGGCGATGGACGGGTACGCGCTCATCGACGGCCCGGGCGGCCGCCGGCTGAGCGTCGTCGCCGAGTCGCGCGCCGGTGCACCGAGCGCGCACACCGTGACCGACGGCGAGGCCGTTCGCATCTCCACCGGTGCCGCGGTGCCGCCCGGCGCGACCGCCGTCGTGCGTCAGGAGGACACGAGCGCCGGCGATGGCAGCGTCCTTGTGCAGACCGACGTCGTGCCCGGCCAGAACATCCGTGCTGCCGGCGAGGACATGCGCGCCGGCGCGGCCGTCCTCCGCGCTGGAATGCGACTCGGCGCCGCGGAGCTCGGGGCGGCCGTGGCCGCCGGCACCGGGCGCCTCGCCGTGACCCGCCGGCCGCGGGTCGCGGTGCTCCCCACCGGCGATGAGCTCCTCGCTCCCGGAGCGCCGCTCGGCCCGGGCCAAATTCACAACTCCAACGGCCCGATGCTGAGCGCGCTCGCCGCCCACGCCGGCGCGGCGCCCCAGCCTCCCGCGCAGCTGCCCGACGACGCCGCCGCCACCGAGGCCGGCCTTGCCGCGGCGCTCGAGGCGGCCGATCTGGTGATCGTGAGCGGCGGGGTCTCCGTGGGACCGCACGATCACGTCAAGCCGGCGCTGCATCGCCTCGGCGTGACGGAGGTCTTCTGGGGCGTCGCGCTTCAGCCGGGCAAACCGACGTGGTTCGGAATCCGTGACGGGACGCTCGTCTTCGGACTCCCCGGCAACCCGGTGTCCGCGGTGGTCACGTTTTCGCTGTTCGTCTCGCCCGCGCTCGCGGCGTTGCTCGGCGCGGCCGCCCCGGCTCCGCCATACCCGACCGCGGTCCTCGCCTCGGACGTGCGCAGCAATCCGGCGCGTGAGCAGGCCGTACGGGTGCGGCTCGCGGCGTCCGCCGGCGTCGTGACCGCCACGAGCACCGGCCCCCAGGACTCGCACATCGTCACCTCCTTGCTCGGAGCTGACGCGCTCGCCCTGATCCCGCCGGCACGAGAGCCGTGCGCGGCCGGCACCGAGGTCCAGCTCGCACATCTCGCACGGTGATCATTGACCGATTCGGCGGCGCCGGAACTGGGAAGACCCGGCAGAATCACACTGTGAGCGCATTCCTTGCCGTCATCGGCGCCATCGCCGCCTTTTTCGCCGCTCGCCAGGCCCGACGGGCGCAGCGCCGACACCTCCCCGGTCGCGCGGTCATCATCTCGCCGCGGCAGGCGACGGTCATCGCCCAGGACGGCGGCGTGCGCTCCGTCCAGATCGCGGAGCTCACGGTCGCGACGAGTGACCTCGAGCGATTGTGGCACCCGGGGAACTTGGAGAATCTCGCCCGGACGTACTGGCGGTTTCTCTCCCGGGTGACGCTCGGCTTCGCCCGCGTCATCTACGGCATCAACGAGCGCCGCGTCGTCGCGCTCGTCCGCCCGCTCACGCTGCTGCGTTTCGATGCCCCCGAGTATGTGCTCGAACCCGACCACGGCAAGGTCGTGTGGCAAATCCGTGACGGCCTGCTCGTCAGCCACCGCGGGCGCGGATCTGGCTTTCTCGCGCTCGACGTGCGCCTCCTCGGGCCGCTCGCCGAGGACCCCGGCAAGGCAAAGCTCCGGATCGAAGTCGAGGTCGCGAACTTCTATCCGTCAATCGCCGCCAACTTCAGCATGCCGGTGTACATGGTGACGCAATCGTTCGTCCACGTGCTCGTGACCCACGCGTTCCTGCGCAGCCTCGCCACACTCGAGCTCGCCGACTCCAAGGTGGGACGGTTGAACACGACTCCAGGGGCGACCGCCACGTGGATGCCGGCCACCCCGGAGTCGGCGAACGGCTCGCGGACGTACGAGTCGACGTCTCAGCCGTAGCGGACGCCGGTCAGCGCGCGCAGCTTCGATCGGTCGTGCGTCGCCACGATGCGCCGGACCGTGCCCGAGCGGGCGCGCATGACGAGCGACTCGGTGGTGGCGTGGCCGGTCTGGTAGCGGACGCCCTGGAGCACGTCACCGTCGGTCACGCCCGTCGCGGAGAAGAACACGTCCTCACCGGCGACGAGGTCATCGCAATTGAGCACCCGGCCCAGGTCGTACCCGGCGTCAATCGCCGCCTGGCGCTCGTCGTCGTTCCGCGGCCACAGCCGCCCCAGCAGCTGGCCACCGATGCATTTGATCGCCGCGGCCGAGATCACGCCCTCCGGCGTGCCCCCGATCCCCCACAGGAGATCGACGGGTGAGTTCTCACTCACCGCGAGCATCGCCGCCGACACGTCGCCGTCAAGGATGAGGCGAACCCGAGCGCCGGCGTCGCGCACCTCCTTCATCGCGCCATGGTGGCGCTCACGATCGAGCATCACCACCATCACGTCCCGGATGTCGATGCCCTTGCGCTCGGCGATCAGGGCGAGCGTCTCCGGCAGTGGGCGGTCGAGGTCGAGCAGGTCCGCGATCTCGGGCCCGCCGGCGATCTTCTCCATATACACGCACGGGCCCGGATCGAACATCGCCCCCCGCTCGGCGAGCGCGATCACGGCGATCGCACTCGGCATCCCGAGTGCGGTCAGCCGGGTCCCCTCGAGGGGGTCGACGGCGATGTCGACCTGCGGCGGGGTGCCGTCGCCGATCTTCTCGCCGTTGTAGAGCATCGGCGCTTCGTCCTTCTCGCCCTCGCCGATCACGACGAGCCCGTCCATCGACACCGAGTCAAGGACGAGGCGCATCGCGTCGACGGCGGCCTGGTCGGCGCCCTCTTTGTCCCCGCGCCCGACGAGCCGCGCCGCGGCGAGCGCGGCCGCCTCGGTGACGCGGACCAGTTCGAGCGCCAGGTTGCGGTCTGGCTTTGAGTCGTTCACACCCGGAACGTTTACAGAACTCCGGGCGGCTTGCGGCGCGCCGCGCTCTCCTGCGAGCGCCAGATCGAGCCAATCAGGATCAGCAGCCCGCCGAGGAGCGCCAGCCACCAGCCGAAATCGATCCCGATCTGCCCCGGCGGCGAGCCTGGCTTGTCGATCAGGCCGCGAAACAGAGTGAAGGTGAGCGCGGTCAGCGCGGTCACCGCCGTCAGCTCCCCACGCGGCCAGGACAGCGCGTGCCCGCGGATGATGATGTAGGCCAGGATGGCCGGCGCGACGGCGGCGATCAGCAGGAGGAAGCGCAGGATGGTGAGCGATGCCCACGCGGTGCACGTCGTGTTCGGCCCCTTGCAGTCGTTCAGCACGGCGTTGTGGTTGCCGAGCGTGTACCAGCTCAGGAACAGCGAAATCCCAAGCAACACCCCGCCGAGGACGGCGATCAGCTCCCCGCGATCAAGCTGCTTAAAGTCCATCCCCCGGGCAATCTAACCGTTTTCCGGCACGATCCGTCGCATATGGACTTCCGCCAGCTTCTCCCCCACACCGCCACAGTCGATGCCGATGCGCTGCTCGCGACCCTGACCGCCGCGGTCCGGCCACCGCCCGAACGCCCGTACACGTTTGTCAACTTCGTCGCCAGCGCCGATGGCCGCGCGACCCTGCGCGGGCGCTCGGGCGGGCTCGGCGACGACGGCGACCGGGCGATGTTCCATGGCCTCCGTGAGCAGGTCGATGCGGTCCTCACCGGGACCGGGACGCTGCGGACCGAGCGCTACGGCCGGATCCTCGGCAAACCCGAGCGGCGGGACCGACGTCGCGCTGCGGGCCGCCCCGCCGAGCCGCTCGCATGCGTCGTGTCGCGCAGCGGCCAGGTGCCGACCGGGATCCCGCTGTTCGCCGAACCCGAAGCCCGAGTCGTCGTCTACAGCCCGCACGAGCTCGACATGTCCGGCGTCGCGGCCCAGGTTGAGGTGGTCGTCCTCGGCCCTGACAGGCTCACCCTTCACGCGGCGTTGCGTGACCTGCGAACCAATCACGGCGTCGGCACGCTGCTGTGCGAGGGGGGGCCGACGCTGTTCAGCGCGATGCTCGGCGAGGGCCTCGTCGACGAGCTGTTCCTCACGCTCGCGCCGAAGCTCGCCGGGGGCGGGAGCGAGCCCGCGATCACGGCCGGTCCCGAGCTGGCGAATCCGGCCGAGCTCGCCATCCGATGGCTGCTCGAACGTAACGGATCGCTCTATCTCCGCTACTCACTGCAGTAGTTCACACCCGGTTTTCTTTTTGTTTATGACCGACTTGGGAAAATAGGGGCGATGGCCAGCTCGATCGAAGCCCTCGCTCCGCTCACCGCCGGCGAAGCGATCGACGCCCTCACCGAGACGCGACGCCGGACATTGGCGGTCATCGAGGGCATCTCGAACGACAACCTGGAGCGGGTTCACTCGACGTTGATGAGCCCCCTCGTGTGGGATCTCGGGCACATCGCCGCGTTCGAGGATCTGTGGCTCGTCCATCGCCTCGGCGGACGATCGCTGCTGCGGGAGGATCTCGCCGACGTGTACGACGCGTTCGAGACGCCGCGGGCCGGTCGAGGCGAGCTTCCGTTCCTGCGGCCCGACGCCGCGCGGGACTACCTCGCCGAGGTGCGGGACCGGACGCTGAGCGTCATCGAGGACGGCGGCGTGGCCGATGGCACGATCGCCGAGCTCGTTATTCGCCACGAGCAGCAGCACAACGAGACGATGCTCCAGGCAATGCAGCTCGCCCACCTCGACGGCTTTGGCTCGATCGAGGCGCGCCCGGCGCCCATCGCTCGAATGCCCGCCTTCACCGGGCTCGAGCTCGTCGAAGTGCCCGCCGGAGAGTGCATGATCGGCGCGCCGCCGACCGGATTTGCCTACGACAACGAGCGTCCGCGACACCGCACCGACGTGCGCGCCTATCTCATCGGCCGCACGCCCATCACAAACGCGACGTACCTCACGTTCGTCGAGGGCGGCGGCTACGAGCGCCGCGAATGGTGGTCCGACGAGGGGTGGGCGTGGAAGGAGGAGTACGACATCACGAAACCGCTCGGGTGGACGGCGGACCGCCGCTCGGAGTGGCGGCTCGGCGGACTCGAGCCGTTGCGTCCCCACCATCCCGTCGTCCACGTCTCCTGGTTCGAGGCCGATGCCTTCGCCCGCGCTCACGGCGCCCGTCTTCCGACGGAGCGCGAGTGGGAGAAGGCAGCGACCTGGGATCAGGCGACGGGCGAAAGCCGGCCGTTTCCGTGGGGCGACGAGCCGCCGGTCCCCGGCCGACACGCCAACGTCGACCACCTGAGCCGCGGTACCGTCGCGGCCGGCGCGCTCGCCGAGGGCGCCTCGTCGTGCGGAGCGCTCGGGATGCTCGGTGACGTGTGGGAGTGGACGGGGAGCCGCTTCGATGGCTACCCGGAGTTCACGCCGCACCCGTACAAGGAGTACTCACAGGTGTTCTTCGGCACTGAGTACCGCGTGCTGCGCGGCGGCTCATGGGCCACCCGGGCGCGCGTCATCACGCCGTCGTTCCGCAACTGGGACTACCCCCAGCGGCGTCAGATCTTCTCCGGAATCCGAATCGCAAAGGACCTCGCGTGATGCGCTCACTGCTGAACACCGACCAGATCCGGATCAACTCGTTCCTCTCGGCCACCGAAGAGCGGATGCTCGCCAACGACGTGCTCGACGGCCTGACTCGGCCGTTCAAGGAGCTGCCGCCGAAGCACTTCTACGACGCGCGCGGGTCCGAGCTGTTTGATCAGATCTGCGAGCTGCCCGAGTACTACCCGACGCGCACCGAGAAGGCGATCCTCCACGCGCGGGCCGCGGAGATCATCGAGGCGACGGGCGCGGGCGAGCTCGTCGAGCTTGGCTCGGGCTCGGCGGAGAAGGCCCGCGTGCTGCTCGACGCGATGTCCGAGGCCGGGACATTGCGCCGCTACGTGCCCCTCGATGTCTCGGAGACGGTCGTGCGCGACGCGGCCGAGCAACTCATCGACGAATACGACGGGCTGCTCGTCCATGGCGTGATCGGTGACTTCCAGCGCCACCTTTCGCACGTGCCGCCCGCCGACGGTGCGCCTCGCCTCGTCGCGCTGCTTGGCGGCACGATCGGCAACTTCCCGCCGGGCACGCGGCGTGGGTTGCTGCGCCAGGTCGGGGCGCTGCTCGGACCCGAGGACCGGTTCCTGCTCGGCACCGACCTCGTCAAGGATCCGAACGTGATCGAGGCGGCCTATGACGACCACGCCGGCGTGACCGCGGAGTTCAACCGCAACGTGCTGCATGTCATCAACCGCGAGCTTGGGGCCGACTTCGTGCCGGAGGCGTTCGAGCACATTGCGTTCTTCGACCGCCGGCACGAGTGGATCGAGATGCGCCTCCGCGCACTGCGGCCGTGCAGCGTGCTCATCTCCGAGCTCGGGCTGCGCGTCGAGTTCGCCGCCGGCGAGGAACTGCGGACGGAGATCAGCGCCAAGTTCACCCGCGAGCGGCTCCAGGACGATTACCGGGCCGCCGGTCTCGCCCTCGACCGGTGGTTCACCGACGAGGACGAGCTGTTCGCCCTGACCCTCGCCCGGCGGGCGTAGACGACCGGGTGTGGCGGTCGCCGCGGTGACAGGGTCACGTCTGGGCCGAGCGCGATATGAGCGCACCGCGCGACGCCGATAGCCGCAGTTAGCCAGAATGCCGCGCCGTGCCGGCGGCTGCGATCCCCGCATTCACCCGTGAGGCGGAGCACATGCTCCGTGCTCCCGGTCACCTCGACTGGGCAGTCATCACGCTCCTGGCGCTTGTCGTCTACGTCTACGCCGTGGAGGTCGAGCGCCGCAACTGGAGCGCGATCCTCGCCGGACTCGCGTTCTGGCTGATGGACTGGTTCAACGAGATCGTCAACGCCCTGTTCCTGCACTTCAATGGGCGCGGCGCCCTGTGGACGACGACCGGCCGGACGAGCTTCCTCATCCTCATCGGCCTGACGATCGAGATCTCGCTGTTCTTCGCGATCAACGGCATCGTCTTCGTCAAGCTGCTCCCGGCGGACCGCACCGTGCGGATCCTCGGCATGCCGAACCGGTGGGCGATCGCGATCGCGCTGTCGATCGTCTCCGTCGTGGTCGAACTGCTCCTGCACGCCGACGGCGTCTTCCACTGGTACTACTGGTGGTGGAACGTGGCGACGTTCCCAGTGATCGTCGTGTTCGGCTACCTGACGTTCTACGTCGTCGCGTTCGTCGTCTACGACATGCCTTCCCGGGCGCGTCAGCTCTGGACCGTCGGCACGCTGGCGACGATCGACGCGCTCGGAATCATCGTGTTCGGCGTCGTCCTCGGCTGGATTTGACGCCGCGCTTGCCGATCGCGAAGCGCAGTCCCTCACACCCGACGCATCCGACGCAGCCGACGCAGTCCGCGCACCCGACGCAACCAACGCACGTGACGCAGCGCACGCAGCCGATCGTGGCGACGGACAGGAGCGTCAGCGCCGAGGCCGCTGTCGCGACGCTGAGCACCGTGAGGGCGCTCCCCGCCGTGGCGACGCTCGCGAGCGTCCCGGCGCTTCCGGCGGTCGCGACGCTGCACACGGTCCCCGCGCTCCCGGCGGTCGCCTCGCTCCGCCACGAGGCGACACTCCCGCCGTCGCTCGGCACGTCATCGATCATGCCCTGAACAGTAGGGTTCCCGCCATGCAAATCCAAGGCAGTGGCGCCTTCATCGCCGGGGGCGCATCGGGACTCGGAGAGGCAACCGCTCGGGCGCTCCATGCGGCCGGGGCTCACGTCGTGATTGCCGATCTCAACGAGGAGAAGGGCAACGCGCTCGCGTCGGAGCTCGGGAGCGGAGCGCAGTTCGTCCGCGCAGACGTGAGCGACCCCGACCAGGTGGATGACGCGGTCAACGCAGCCGCCGCGCTGCCCGGGGGGCTGAAGATCAGCGTCTGCTGCGCCGGCGTCGGCTGGGCCGAGAAGACGGCCGGCAAGCGCGGCGCGCACACCCTCCACCCGTTCGAGACGGTCATCCGGATCAACCTGATCGGCACGTTCAACGTGCTGCGACTCGCTGCCGCGGCGATGGGCGCGAACGACCCCAGCGACACCGGCGAGCGCGGCGTGTGCATCAACACCGCCTCGATCGCGGCGTTCGACGGGCAGATCGGCCAGGTCGCCTATTCGGCATCCAAGGGCGGCATCGTCGGACTGACGCTTCCGGCAGCACGGGATCTCGCGAGCAGCGGGATCCGGGTCTGCACGATCGCGCCCGGAACGTTCGACACCCCACTGCTCGGCGCGCTCCCCCAGGAGACGAGGGACGTGCTCGGCAAGCAGGTGCCGTTCCCGTCACGGCTCGGTCGCCCCGCGGAGTTCGCCGCGCTCGCCCGGCACATCGTCGAGAACGAGATGCTCAACGGCGAGGTCATCCGCCTCGACGGAGCGCTCCGGATGCCGCCGCGCTGAGCCGCCGCCGGTCCCGGTCATGACCGAGGAGCTCTCGCCGGCCGACCGATCCTCGCTCGCGGCCGAACGGGGGCCGGTCAACATGGCCGTCGGCGGGCTGCTCGTGTTCGACTCCGAGCCGACCCTCACCCGGGCGATGGTGGTCACGCGGATCGCCGAGCGGATTCACCTGATCGGTCGCCTGCGCCAGCGACTCGACGAACCGCCGCTCGGACTGCTCGCGAATCCGCTGTGGGTCGACGATCACGGGTTCGACCTGGACTGGCACGTTCGCCAAGCAAGCCTGCCGGGTCCCGGCGGCGAGGCCGAGCTCGGCGCGCTCGTCGGGCGCGAGTTCTCCCACCGGCTCGACCGCGCCCGACCGCTGTGGGAGGCGACGCTGATCGAGGGACTGCAGGGCGGCCGTCGCGCCCTGCTGATGAAGGTCCACCACGCGCTCGTCGACGGGATGGCGGCGATCGGGATGGCCGCCCTCGTGCTCGATCCGAGCCAGGATCCGCTTGAGATCCCGCCCCCGGAGCAGGCGTGGTCGCCGCGTCCCTACGACCTCCGGCGGCAGATGACGCGGCTCGCGGCCCGGCCCCTGACCGCCGGATCGAAGCTGATGGTCGATGGGATGCTGCGCGCTCTCGACGCCGATCCCCGGCGCACGGCGAATGACATGCGCCGCGCCACCGAGGTCGCGCTTGAGCTCGCCAAGGCGCGGCCCGGGGCGCCGATGACTCCGCTCAACCGGACGATCTCCCCGAACCGCCGGTACGCGATTGCGCACGTCGGCCTGCCGGAGGTGAAGGCCGTCGGGGCGCGTGCCGGTGGCACCGTCAACGACGTCCTTCTCGCCGTCGTCGCCGGGACGCTCGGCAACTCTCTGGCGGAGGCAGGGCATGCCCGGGCCGACGCCGCCCGAGCACCGGTGGCGCTCGTGCCCGTCAGCGTCCGCGGCGCGAGTGATCGCGGCGAGCTCGGCAACCGCATCTCGACGGTGTTCGTCGACCTCCCGGTCGCCGAGCCCGATCTCGAGGCGCGCATCAGGTTCATTGCCGCCCAGACCCGTCTCCTCAAGGACTCGGCCGCTGTCCGAGCGGGGGCACTGGTCGTCGGGGCGTCAGGCTGGGCGCCGCCGCTCATCTCCGGACTGCTCGCCCGGGCGCTCGGCACGGTGCGCGCGTTCAACCTCGTCGTCTCGAACATTCCCGGCCCCCAGCAGCCGTTCTACCTGAGCGGGGTCCGGATGCGAGAGGTGTATCCCGTCGTCCCGCTCAACCCGGCCAACCAGGGCATCACGATCGGGATCCTCAGCTATGACGGCGTCGTCTGCTTCGGCCTGCTCGCCGACCGGGATCTCGATCCGCCGCTCGCGACCGTCGCCCGCGCGATGAACGAAGCGCTTGCCGAGCTCGACGCCTAGCGTCCTGAGTCGGAAGTTCGGTTCAGGGCACTAGTTCAAGCGCTCGACGAGCATGGCCTGGCCCATGCCGCCCGCGACGCACATCGACTCGATGCCGTAGGTGCCGTCGAGCTTCTGCAGCCCGTTGAGAAGCGTGGTCATGATCCGCGCGCCGGTCATCCCAAACGGGTGGCCGAGGGCGATCGCGCCGCCGAACGGGTTGAGCTTCTCCTCCGGAATGTTGAGGTCGTCGCGGCACGGCACGATCTGGGCCGCGAACGCCTCGTTGATCTCGACGATGTCGATGTCGTCCATCGTCATCCCGGTCTGCTTGAGCAGTTCCTGGATCGCCGGGATCGGGCCGAGGCCCATGATCTCAGGACGGATCGCCGCGACGGTCGAGGCGATGATCCGTGCCTTGGGCTGCAGGCCGAGGCTCTTCGCCTTCTCCTCGGACATCACGAGTACCGCAGCGCCACCGTCGTTGAGCGGGCAGGAGTTGCCGGCGGTCACCGTGCCGTCCTCTCTGAAGGCCGGCTTGAGCTTGCCGAGGACCTCCATCGTCGTGCCCGCGCGAGGCCCGTCGTCCTTGGTGACGACGGTCTCCTCGACGTCAATCTCGTTGCCCTCCTTATCGGTGTCCTTGTGCGCAGGCACCGTGACAGGCACGATCTCGTGGTCGAAGTGGCCGGACTCCTGCGCCTCGACGGCGCGGGTCTGGGAGATGACCGCCCACTCGTCCTGGGCCTCGCGACTGACCTTGCAGCGCTCGGCGACGTTCTCCGCGGTGAGGCCCATCGGGATATAGACGTCGTACAGCGAGCCCTCCGAGCCGTCCAGCTTCGGGTGCTTGGCCTCCTCCATCATTCCGGCGCCGAGCCCGGCGCGGGAGACGGCCTCGACCCCGGCGGCGATGTACTGGTCGCCCTCGCCGGCCTTGATCGCGTGCGAGGCCATTCGCAGCGTCATCAGGGACGATGCGCAGAAGCGGTTGACCGTGCAGCCGGGGACGTGATGATCGAGGCCAGCGAGCAGCGCGGCATTGCGACCGACGTTGTAGCCCTGCTCGCCGATCCCCGATGCGGCCCCCATCAGGACATCGTTCGTCTCGGCGAAGTCGACGTCCGAGTTGCGCTCGATCAGGGCGCGGATCGGAATCGCCGCCAGCTCGTCGGCGCGAACGGTCTTGAGGCTGCCCTTCATCGCACGCCCGATGGGCGTGCGGACGGCGTCGACGATGACTGCTTCTGGCATTTTCCGTACTCCCGTGTCTTTAGGTGTCCTTCAGATGCTAGTTGGGGGTTCACGTCAGTGCGTTCGGACCGAGAGGCGTCGCGGTTCGACACGACCGTCGCCCGAACGAACGTAGGGTTTTCCCTGACGCGCACCAAGCGCATGCGGCGGACACTGGCCTCACGATTCGTGACGGCCGGCGAGATCGTCGTCACCGGCGCCGTCGAGACACCGCGCGTGGGTCCTCATTCACGTTCCGCTCGCGCGGCGAGGTGTCGCTGGCCGGGATCGGCGAGCTCGAGTTGCTCGACGCCGAGCGACGCCCGCCGGACCGCCGTTAGCGACGGAATGAGGGACGGACGCGCCGGCCCCAACGCCGCGACGCTCGCACATCCGCTGGGCCAATGTGAGACCTGCGTCCCAGCCTGGAGCCCGACCGTGTGGCGGGGGGTGCAGTTGGTCGATGGCGAGTCCCGTGGTTGCGAGCGACCAGCTGACCAGGGAGTTGGAGTTCCACATGTCGCCGGTCCCCAGTTCGTCGCGTCCCCATACCGGCGTGGGGACGTTCGGTAGTGCGTCGAGTAGCCGGCGTGCGATGTGCGGGTCAGTGGTGAGTCTTTGCGGCCCGCCGATGGCGTAGTTGAGGTCTGGGATGGACCCGCCTGGCCAGCGGCGAACCTCGTAGCGGAACAGACGCAGCCAGCCGATGAGCCGACTCCCGACGGCGCCGGTGGCGAGCACGCCTCGACTCGTCTCATCGGCGTCTGGGGAGGGTGCGAGCTCGATCGTGTACCGCTCGGCGTCGAGCTGAACGATCAGCGCGGCGTGGTAGAGGTCGCTGCGCTCACGGTGTTGGCGCGCGGCTGCGAGAGCCTCGAACACCTTTCCGTTGAAGCGGACGCAGTGGCCGCCGGCCCCGAGCGGGATCCAGTACAGCTCCACGGCGGCTTCTCCGGGGCGGACCGGCGGTGCAGGGCGGGCGGACGGTCGGCGTTCGCTGCGCCGTTTGATGCCGTCGAGCATGCCTCCGGCCTGGACGAAGTCACCGATTCCGAAGCCGACGAGCATCAGCAGCCGGACGAGTGCGGGATGCCAGACGGGCGTGTAATCGACCCGGGCGCGCATGATCAGCCGTGTATCGCCGCCCGCGGTTTCCAGGACGAATGCCCAGACGAAGTTGACGTCGGTGTACGCCGGGAGCGGGTGGGTCCTCGAGTGCAGGACCAGCGCTCGTGCGCGCTCCAGGCGGGCGACGGTGAAGAAGGACACACCGCTGTCGCTGTCCGGCACGCGGTCCCCGACGGCCAGGTTCTGGAGTCCCGGCACGACCATGTCGGCGCTGCGTGCCTTGATCCCGAAGAGGAGGCGGTCGAGCCAGAAGGGCGTGTACCAGCCGGCGCGGTGCGTGGGGAAGCCCATTTGGACGAGCCAGGGCCAGATCTCCTCGCGTGAGGCGCGGATCGTGGTCGCGCGGGTCGCCTGCCATTTCGGATGGGCCACGAGTTCATCCCCGGGAAGCGATGCGCACCGCTCAGGTCGGGTCGCCCGCGATCGGCGTCCCCACGCCCCGAGGACCCGGCGGCCGCCGCCGAGGCGCAGCCCCGAGGACCCCGGCGGCCGCCGCCGAGGCGAGGACTGCTCGCTGCCGGATCGTGGTCGTCATGGCTCGTCACGTCCTCTGGATGGCATGGCCCGGGCGCTGTCACTGTCTCAGAGGTGTGGGCCTAGTCAGTATGGACGCGAGGAGGCTGGCCCTCGCGTGTTGCAGGTTCGCGGGTTAGCTTCGGCGGTGATAGGGCCACGTTCGGCCAGAGCCGCATACAACCGGAGGACCAGCCATGCCTGACGTTATCTCGACGGCGCCTGCTGATGTGCGTGTGTGGGTTTCGCTTGACCATCACAAGTTCTCGATCGTCGCGGCAACGCTGCCGCCGACCGGCGGGCGGCCGGAGGTGCATCGGATCGAGACGACGCGGGTTGCGATCCGCCGGTTCATCGACCGGCTGGGCGGTCCGGAGGGGCTGGCGGTCTGCTATGAGGCCGGGCCTGGCGGGTTCGATCTGCTCCGCGTCCTGACCGAGCTCGGGGTCGCGTGCGACGTGATCGCGCCGTCGTTGATCCCAGTCCGCGCTGGGGACCGGGTCAAGACCGACCGGCGTGACGCGAAGAAGCTCGTGCGGCTCTATCGCGCCGGGGAACTGGTCTATGTTCAGCCGCCCTCCCCGGAGACCGAAGGGCTCAGAGACCTGATGCGCTGCCGCGACGATCTCCGGCGCGCGCGGACCGCCGCCCGGCACCGGGTCAGCAAGCAGCTGCTGCGCCACGGGCGCGTCTACCGCGACGGGAAGAGTCAGTGGACGAAGACACACCGAGCGTGGGTCGCTCGCCAGCGGCTCAACGATGAGCTCGCGCACAGAGCACTCGAGCAGATGCTCGTGCACCTCGACGGGCTCGACCGCCAGCTCGACGCGCTCGACCGCGACCTGGAGCTGATCGCTCGCAGCGAACGCTGGGCACAGACCGTGGAGACCCTGACGCGGTTCCGCGGGATCGCGACCCGCACCGCGCTCGGGTTGATCGCCGAGATCGGTGACTTCGCCCGCTTCTCGAATCCACGCGAACTCTGTGCGTGGCTCGGGATCGTTCCCTCCGAGTACTCCTCGGGCGATCAGCGCCACCGCGGGCACATCACCAAGACCGGCAACCACCACGCCCGCCGATTGCTGATCGAGGCCGCCTGGTCCTATCAGCACCGACCGCGGCGTCCCGACCGAGGCCCGGACGCCGACCCGCGCGCCTGGCAGGCGCAGATCCGGCTGCACCACCGCTACCACCACCTCACCACGCAGCGTGGCAAGCGCTCGACCGTCGCGACCGTCGCGGTCGCCCGCGAGCTCGCCGGCTTCCTATGGGCCGCAGCCACACACCAGCCCTACGCCGTGGAGGCCGCCGCCTGAACTGAAACAACCCGTCGACCTGCTGGGGTCCGGCGACCGCCGCGGCCCTTCCGGAGGACCCTCGACCCATCTATGCGATCTCGACTCGCGACCCTAGTGCGAGGCAGCTCACGACCGGACACTGTCCTGCGGTCCCGACCCGCGTATCTCAGAGTGACAGTCGTCGTTGCCGCCGCGACGGTCGCCCGACCCCAGCAACCACCACCACCAACATGAACAACAACTTCTCCAACATCCCCCTTGACCAGCGCGTCCATCTCAGATGGTTGATTCATCCGGCGCGCGGGGTCGTGGAATCAACCATCTAGCTGTTCACCGTCGACCGTACGCCCATCCCGGCGGCGGGCCATCGGGGCGAATCCCGCGGCCGGCCTCCGTAGTTCGTGGCCGTCGCACAGAGCCCGGGGGCGCGCACGGTTTCGGCCGGAAGTCGGAGGCTGTGACTCACGCCGCTTGTGCGATGTGGCCCGCGAGCGGGACAAGCAACACCCAGCGCGCGCCTGCCGCTTACAACCCGAGTCCCCGGACGCCCTTCTCGTCCCAGCCGAGATGGTGGGCGAGCTCGTGGCGAACCGTCCGCGTGACCTGCGCCTTGAGCCGGTCGGGATCGTGACCGAAGTCGCGCACGAGTGTGTCCTTGAAGATCACGATCCGGTCGTGGAAGTAGTCCTGCGCGACGGTGTCGCCCTGGTAGAGGCCGTAGGCACGACGACGCCGGCCGCCGTTGGAGATGACGATCGCAACGTGCTCGAGCGCGCGATGGAACTCGAGCGGAAGCTCGTCGACCGCGGACCGGACGAGCGCCTTGAAGTCCTCGTCATTCGCCGGATCGAACAGCTCGTCGTCGTCCTCGTCTGCGAGCGCCGGCTCGTAGTCATCGGCATCGCCCCACGAGTCCTCTGCGGCCAGCCGCTCGGCCCGCTGGACGAGCGCTTCGAAATCATCTTCGGACTCGGGATCCCGCCAGCCGGCGAGCCGGATCATCACGAATACGACCGCGCCACCGAGCACGACGGCGCCGGCGCCGAACACCAGCAGGCCCTGGAGCAGGCGGAGCGGAAATGAGTCGCTAAAGCCCGCGATCAGGCTGGCGGCCCCGAGACCGACGGTGAGCGCCGCCAGCGCCGAGCCAAGGATCCGGCGGAGCGTGGGCGGCGATCCGGTCACGGCGGCCCCTCACCTCATCGTCCGGGCGATCACGAGCCGCTGGATCTCGTTCGTGCCCTCGTAGATCTGGGTGATCTTCGCGTCGCGCAACATCCGCTCGACCGGGTACTCCTTGACGTAGCCGTAGCCGCCGAGCACCTGCACGGCTTCGACGGTGACCTTCATCGCGACGTCCGAGCAGAACAGCTTTGCCATCGCTGAGTACTTGCCGAGGTCGGCGTCGCCGCGGTCGATCTTCGTGCATGCCTGGTAGAGCAGCTCGCGGGCGGCCGCGCACTGCGTCTCCATGTCGGCGAGCTTGAACTGAATGCCCTGAAACGCGTTGATCGGCTGGCCGAACTGCTGGCGCTCGCGGGCGTACGCCGCGGCATAGTCGGTCGCGCCCTGGGCGATGCCGAGGGCCTGGGCGGCGACGCCGAGCCGCGAGCGATCGAGCGTCGACATGGCGACCTTGAATCCCTCGCCGACGCGCCCGATGACGTTCTCGGCCGGCACGCGAACGTTGTCGAAGATCGGCTGTCCCGTCGGGGAGCCGCGGATCCCGAGCTTGTGCTCGAGCTTGCCGACGCTGAACCCGGGACGGTCGGACTCGACGACGAACGCGGTGATCCCGCGTGCGTGACCGACGTTGGGGTCGGTGACGGCGAACACGGCGTAGAAGTCGGCGATCCCAAGATTCGTGATCCAGTTCTTCGTCCCGTCGAGGACCCACTCGTCGCCCTCCTGACGAGCCCGCGTACGCATGCCTCCGGGGTCCGATCCGGCATCAGGCTCAGAGAGGGCGAACGCCGGGGTCCATTCGCCGCTGGCGCACCGCGGGAGGAACCGGTGCTTGAGCTCCTCGGAGCCGTGGAGCCTGATCGGCAGCGTCCCGAGCTCCTGCACCATCAGGATGAGCGCCGTCGACGCGCACGCTTTGGCGATCTCCTCGACCGCCATGTTGAGCATCAGGGTGCCGGTGCCCGTCCCGCCATGCTCGGTCTCGAAGGGAAGTCCGAGGATGTCCTGCTCGGCGAGCAGTTTGCGGAGGTCGTGCGGATACTCCGCCTTTTCGTCAATCTCGGCAGCGCGCGGTGCGATCCGCTCCTGGGCGATCTGGCGAATCGTGTCGCGGAAATCGACGTGTTCCTGCGGGATGGTGTACAGCTCGGCGAGTGCAGACATGACCCTTCAGATCGTACGTCATGCGACCCGGCCGGGCCCGATGCGTGCGGTACGATCGCCGCGGCGCGCCACGGGTCGAGGGGCCGCGCCGCCGGCACGACCGCAAAGCCCAACAGAGGGGGATCGAATTGATGTGCCCAGAGACTGGCCGCCGACGCGCACAGCGTCTGGCCACTGCCATGACGGTCGCGGCTCTCGGGTCAGGCGCCGTCGCCTCGGCTGCGACCGCCGCCTCGTTGAGGATCACCGTGCCTTCTCCGGTGAAACAGGGCAAGGACTACGGGATCCAGGTCAACGGCAGCTACAAACAGAGCGAACTGAAGGGGAAGGCCTACCTCATCACCGCGATCCAGTTCGCCGACCATCCGTGCAAGGCCTCGGCGCAGGCCGAGAACCGGGCGTATTCCGTCCAGTGGATCTACGCGCCCGCGAAGGAAGCGAACAATCCGGTTCACGTCGGCGTGTTTGAGACGAAGTCCCCATTCACAGTGCTGAGGGGGTTCAAGGCCGGCGAGCTTGGCACCCGCCACGTCTGCTCCTGGCTCTACCCGAAGTTCGTCCACGCGAGCGACACGGTCCGCCCGATCGCCCGCGCCGACAAGAAGTACCGCGTGACGAAGAAGTAGTCGCGCGCGCCGCGCGCGGGCCGTGGCAGAGCCACGAGCGCCGCGGGCGGCGCCGGCCGTGACGCGGCGACAACCGGATCCGTCCGGGCGGCGAGAACGCCGCCCGGACGCACCCGTCAACTGCTACAGCCCGCGCGGATGGCGGACGACGAAGCCGCTGTTCGAACGGCCGGCGCGCGACCAGCGCGAGCCGCCGGTCGAACTCTGCGCGCTCGTGTCGAACCGCAGACCCGCGACATACATGTACGCGTGGCCGGAGTTCGCCCAGATCGAGACCCAACGGCCACGTCCAGCGGCACCGTAGGACTCGAGCTCGGTCGAGTCCTCCGGGGAGGACAGCAGGCCCGCGCCGTGGAGCGCGTAGCTGACCGAGCCGGAGCAGTCGTAGCCGCTGTCGTTCCAGCTGCCATGACCGCCCCCGTAGATGTACGGCTTGAAGGCGATGTTGTTGCCGGCGGCGATGATGTCCTTCACCGCCTGCGGCGCATCGGCCGGCGCCACCGCGCGGCCGCTCACGATCGTCGCATGACCGACCGGGGCCGGAGGCGTGCTCGTCTTCGGCGCCGCGGCGGCCACCGCGACCCGCAGGGCCTGCGAGACCGTCCACGTCACGACGCCGTCCGCCTTGAGGTGGCGCGCCCGCTGGAACGCGAGGACGCTGGACTTCGTCGTCGGTCCGAACTGCCCATCGACGGTCGTTGGGAACCCCGCGCGGGTGAGGAAGTCCTGAAGCACGCGGACGTCGTGACCGTTCATCCCCTGACGGAGGATCCGGTCACCCATGTGCTGCGAGTCACCGGGATAGTGGTGACCGCCGCTGACGCTCGCCGTCGTCTTCGACTTGTTCGTGCTTGTCGACGGAGCCGCGCCGAGACCGCCGCCGCCGGTAGGCGCGGAGGCGGAGGACTTGGCGGAGGTGGAAGCTGCCTTCGCCGCTGTGTGTGTTGTCGACGTCCCTGCCGCGGCCGTCTGGTCCGCCGTGGCCGTCTGGGACGCCCCGAGCGCTGTTCCGGTGAGAGCGAACGTCGCCGCGAATGCAGCGGCCCCCGCTCTGCGGGAAAAGCGTCGAGCATTGATGTGCGTCAAGCCAACCCTTTCTCTCTCTAATGCCTACGGGGTTAGCTGACGGGCTCGCGCTGAAAGAGTCGCGCTACACCGATGTCTCGGTGATTCGCCCCCGGGATCCGGCTCGGTCCCTGTGGGTTCCCCCGCTCCCTGACCGCCGCGGCGAACAGGGACTCGGCTGGGTATGTCGGCACGTGAGAGTACAGAAGTTGCAGGATCCGTGTCACGGACCGCGTTATGGCCCCTTGCAGGAGGAATCTGAGTGTCCCCGTCGTCCCGCTACGCTGCCGACATGGACGGCGACTACACCCCGCTCGAGGTCGCGCAGCTGCTCAAGGCCTCGGACGTCCAGCTGATCGACGTCCGCCAGCCCCACGAGCACGCGGCGGGGCGGATCGAGGGTGACGGCTGATCGAGCTGATGCAGCTCACCGCACAGGCGGCGACGATTGACCGTGAACGCCCGTCGTCTTCTACTGCCGCAGCGGGAGTCGCTCGGCGATGGCGACGGAGGCGTTTCGCAACGCCGGCTACGACGCCCACAACATGGTCGGCGGCCTCGTGCAGTGGGAGGCCGCCGGGCTGCCGCTCGAGCCGGACGGCGGCTACGTCGAGATGAGCTGACGCCCGCGACCTCGTCGTTAACCACGACGAGGCCGCCATTCGGGCGGCCTCGTCGATCATTGGCGAGGACTGACGGCATCGGGGGGCGCACGGACGCCGTCGGGGTGTCTCGGCCAATCCTCCGGGGGCACGGAAGTCACTCGTTTCAACGCATCCCATCACGCCCGGTTGGCGAGATGAGAAAAAAGTTGTCGCGAGGGCGGAAAATGCTCGTTGGACGGCGCGCGGGGCGATCGTTGGACGGCCCGGAGGCGATCGTTGGACGGCGCGCGGGGCGATCGTCGGACGGCCCCGCCCGCCGGCGATCTCGTCTGGCGAGCTTCCCGCCCGGGACCCGAGTGGACGCGTCCGCTAGCCGACGGTCCAGGTTTCGCCGGCGGTGAGCAGCTCGGCCAGATCCTCCTCGGAGCCGGTGACCGTGCTGAACCGCTCGCCGCGGCCGTAGACCGGGCGCTCGACGTTGCGGAAGATCCCGATCGGCGTCGGGCCCGTCGGGTCCTCCGCGAGCCGCGCGAGCGAGAACGCAAGGCCGGAATCGGGCCGGCTCGGGTCGTGGACGAGCAGCGCGTCCTCGCCGACCTCGGCGACGTCGACGATCCGCAGCTGGCCGTCGCTGCCCATCGCGACGCCCCGCTCGCCCTCGACGCCGAAGCGGACGGGCTCGCCGGCCTCGAGCCGGATCTGGTTGGCGTCCTTGACGTCCTTCTCGGTGAGAGCGCCGAACGCGCCGTCGTTGAACACCGGGCAGTTCTGGTAGATCTCGACGAGCGCCGAGCCCGCGTGGGTCGCGGCGGCACGCAGCACGTCGGTGAGGTGGTGGCGGTCCCGGTCGATCGTCCGCGCCACGAACGTCGCCTCGGCACCGAGCGCGAGCGCGACGGGGTTGAACGGATGGTCGGCGACGCCGAACGGCGTCGACTTCGTCACCTTGCCGAGCTCCGAGGTCGGCGACGCCTGGCCCTTCGTGAGCCCGTAGATCTGGTTGTTGAAGAGCAGGATCTTGACCGGCACGTTGCGGCGCAGCGCATGGATCAGATGGTTACCGCCGATCGACAGCGAGTCGCCGTCGCCGGTCACGACCCAGATCGAAAGGTCCTCACGCGCGGTGGCCAGCCCGGTCGCGATCGCCGGCGCCCGGCCGTGGATGCCGTGCATCCCGTACGTGTCCATGTAGTACGCGAAGCGCCCGGCACAGCCGATCCCGGTGATGAACACGATCCGCTCCGGCGGGATCCCGAGCTCGGGCATGAACTGCTGGACCGCCGAGAGCACCGCGTAGTCGCCGCAGCCCGGGCACCAGCGGGTCTCCTGGTCGGACTGGAAGTCCGCCTTCGTCAGCTCAGGCGGTGCGCCGCCGCCGTTCGTCTCGACGGCCATTACTGACGCTCCTCGATCAGCTGCTCGATCTCGCCGGAGAACAGCGGCTGGCCCTGCACCTTTCCGTACGACTCGACGTCGACGAGGAACTTCGCCGCGGAGCACCTGGGCGAGCTGGCCGCGTGTTCAGCTCGGGAACGAGCACCCGATCGAACGACCGCAGCACGTCGCCGGTGTTCGCCGGCAGCGGGTTGAGATGGTGCAGCTGCGCGCACGCGACCTTGTGGCCGGCCTCCCGCGCCCGGCGGACACCCGGCGCGGATCGCGCCCTCGCTCGAGCCCCAGCCGAGCACGAGCAGGCTCGCCCCCGGCTCGGAGTCGACCGCCAGCGGCGGCAGCTCGTCGGCGATGCCGGCCACCTTCGCCTCGCGCAGCTCGGTCATGCGCGACGTGGTTGGCGCCGTCGTAGGAGATGTTGCCGCTCCCGTCCGCCTTCTCCAGGCCACCGATCCGGTGCTGGAGGCCCGGGGTGCCCGGGATCGCCCACGGCCGGGCGAGGCGCTCGTCGCGGCTGTAGGGCAGGAACAGCTCGGCCTGCGTCGGGGACGCGAACGCCGGCATCGATCTCCGGGCAGGTCGCCCACCGCGGGGATCATCCACGGCTCCGAGGAGGACGCGAGGAACGTGTCGGAGAGCAGGATCACCGGCGTGCGGTAGCGGACCGCGATCGCCGCCGCTTCGAACGCGGCGTCGAAGCAGCCGCCCGGCGTTGTCGGCGCGAGCACCGGCAGCGGCGACTCGCCGTGGCGGCCGTAGAGCGCCATCAGCAGGTCGGACTGCTCGGTCTTCGTCGGCATCCCGGTCGACGGCCCGGCGCGCTGGACATCGATGATCACCATCGGCAGCTCGAGCATCACCGCGAGGCCGATCGTCTCGGCCTTCAGGTCCATGCCCGGGCCGCTCGTCGCGGTCACGCCGAGGCGTCCGCCGAACGCGGCGCCGAGCGCCATCCCGGCGGCGGCGATCTCATCCTCCGCCTGGATCGTGCTCACTCCGAAGCGGGTGTGGCGCGAGAGTTCGTGCAGCAGCTCGGACGCCGGGGTGATCGGATACGAGGCGAGCACGAGCGGGAGGCCGCTGCGGACGCTCGCCGCGATCAGGCCGAGCGACAGCGCGGTCGTCCCGTTCACGTTTCGGTAGGTCCCGGGGGCGACGTCGCGCGCCGGCGCGACCCGGTACTGGACCTCGAGCAGCTCGGTCGTCTCGCCGAACGACCAGCCAGCATTGAACGCGGCGAGGTTCGCCTGCATGACCGCCGGGCGCTTGGCGAACTTCTGCTCGATCCAGCGGTGGGTCACCTCGGCCTCGCGGCCGTACAGCCACGAGAGCACGCCGAGCGCGAACAGGTTCTTGGCGCGGCCGGCGTCACGCGTCGAGGCGCCCTCGACGGACTCGACCGCCCCGACCGTCAACGCCGTCATCGGGATCCGGTGGACGCGGTACTCGCTGAGCGAGCCGTCCTCGAGCGGGTTGCCGTCGTAGCCGGCCTTCTCCAGGTTGCGCTTGGAGAACGCGTCCTCGTTGACGATGATCGTCGCGCCGCGGTCCGAGCTCGGGCAGGTTCGCCTTGAGCGCCGCCGGGTTCATCGCGACGAGCACGTTCGGCGCGTCACCCGGGGTGAGGATGTCCCGGGAGGCGAAATGGATCTGGAATGCCGAGACGCCGGCCAGCGTCCCGGCGGGGGCGCGGATCTCGGCCGGGAAGTTCGGCAGCGTGGCGAGGTCGTTGCCCATCACCGCGGTCGCGTCGGTGAACCGGCCACCGCGAGCTGCATGCCGTCCCCAGAATCCCCGGCGAAGCGAACGATCACTCGCTCGCGGTCTTCGATCGCCTTGCTCATCTCATCCGTGCGGTGCGTGCGCCTACCACACCGCTTACGAAGTGTACGCGGCTCGCTGCGATGACCACCCGGCGCCCGTTCGTGAGCGCACCCGCCTGCTCCTGGACGACGTTGCGCCCGAACGGCGACGCGCCGCGCATGCCGCGGACGTACCGCGACATGCGCCTGCGCAGACCCTACGTCCCTGATGTGGAGCCGACTAGACCTTCTGGACGTTGATGGCCTTCGGACCCTTCGGTCCGGCCTCTTCCTCGTAGGACACCTTCGCGCCCTCAGCGAGTGAGCGGTAGCCGTCGGCCTGAATGCTCGTGTGGTGGACGAAAAGGTCACGGCTGCCCTCATCGGGCGTGATGAAGCCGAAGCCCTTCTCGTCGCTGAACCACTTGACCGTTCCGGTTGGCATGTGTGGAGTGCTCCTCCGAGCTTGAAGTGCTTGCTACCGCGGAGGAGATTCCCCACCAGAGCCTGCACCTGCATTGTCGCTATCCCATTCGGACAGCCTTACGGTGCGGGAAGGTAGCACGCACCCCCGCGGACGCGAGACCCCCGCACAAGATGTTCACAGGCGGGCCACAGGTCATCCTATGGGCACGATGGACGATCCGATGCCCCTCGGCCGACATGCCCTGATCCCGCTCGATGAGGTGCTGCTGCGCGCGTCCCGCTCGTCCGGTCCGGGCGGCCAGCACGCGAACGTCACCGCCTCGCGGATCGAGGCGAGCTTCGACGTCGCCGCGTCGCGCGCGCTCAGCGACGAGCAGAAGCGACGCGCTGATCGCGCGGCTCGGCCCGCGGGTGACCGCGGTCGCCCAGGACGCCCGGAGCCAGACGCGCAACCGCGAACTCGCGCTCGTGCGCCTCCAGCAGCGCCTCACGAGCGCGCTCGCGGTCACGCGCCCGCGCACGGCGACGAAGCCGACGCGGGCGTCGGTCCAGCGCCGGCTCGAGTCCAAGCGCAAACAGAGCTCCCGCAAGCGCGAGCGGCGCCGCGTCGGGCGCGGAGACGACTAGTGGAGCTCCCTGGAACGTTGCGCCGGAAATGGAGTCACTGACGGTGCGCTGGTTCGTCGACGGGATGAACGTGATCGGGACGCGTCCGGACGGGTGGTGGCGCGACCGCGACGCGGCGATGCTCCGTCTCGTCGACCTGCTCGAACGCTGGGCGGCCGCCGAAGGTGAGGACGTGACGGTCGTGTTCGAGCGCAAGCCCTCGCCGCCGATCCGCTCGACCGTGATCGAGGTCGCGCACGCGCCGCGGCCGAAACGCGACGCCGCCGACGACGAGATCGTCCGCCGGCTGCTCGCGGAGCCGGACCTGCGCGGCGTCCGCGTCGTCACCTCCGACCGGTGGCTCGCCGACCGCGCGTCGGCGGAGGGCGCGACAGTCGTGGGCGCCGAGACGTTTCGTGACCGGATCGAGCTCGGTCTACCTGAGACGAGTTCGATAGCGCGGTTGCCGCGGCGGTGCGAGGCCCAGCCTCCCGGCTTGCGACAATCCCTGAATGGCCGACGAGCCACACAGCCGCCCGACGCCGCCCCGGATCCGCTCGAACAACCCGAGCCCGCCGCCCGGCACGCGCCCGCCCGGCTGGAAGGTGACGCCGACGCCTGACGGGCGCGGGAGCCAAGCCGGGTCAGCGACCGCCGATCGGGCCCCAACCCGCGGTGGCTGATCGCGCTGCTCATCGTCGTCCTGCTCGGTCTCAACTTCTGGCTCTCCTCGCAGGCGCTGAAGCCGAACTCCCGGGTCCGGATCCCGTTCAGCCCGACGTTCCTCACCCAGGTGAACGCCGGCAACGTCAAGGAGGTCACCTCGACGAACAACGCGATCCAGGGGACGTTCAAGCAGCAAGGTCAAGTACCCGGCAGAACGACCAGAACGCGCAGGCGACGACCCGGTTCTCGACGCAGGTCCCGTCGTTCGCGAACGGATCGGAGCTCGAGAACACGCTGATCTCGCACGGCGTGACGATCGACGCGAACGCCGCCGGACACCGGGCCGTCGTTCCTGGCCAGCCTCGATCTTCGGCTTCGGCCCGACGCTGCTGCTCGATCCTGCTGTTCGTGTTCATCGGGCGCCGCGCCGCCTCGGCGGCGGGCGGCGGCGGCGGGCTGATGTCGTTCGGGCGCTCGCGCGCGCGCCGGATCGAGGGCGGCGACCAGCGCGTGACCTTCAACGACGTCGCCGGCATCGACGAGGCGAAGGAGGAGCTGACCGAGATCGTCGACTTCCTCAAGAACCCGGACAAGTACCTCAAGCTCGGCGGGCGGATCCCGCGCGGCGTCCTGCTCAGCGGCCTCCCCGGGCACCGGCAAGACGCTGCTCGCCCGCGCCGTCGCCGGCGAGGCGAACGTGCCGTTCTTCCAGATGAGCGCGTCGGAGTTCGTCGAGATGATCGTCGGCGTCGGCGCCTCGCGCGTGCGCGATCTGTTCCAACAGGCGAAGGAGGCGGCGCCCGCGATCATCTTCATCGACGAGCTCGACGCGATCGGCCGCTCGCGCGCCTCGGGCAGCGGCGCGTTCTCCGGCGGCCACGACGAGCGCGAGCAGACGCTCAACCAGATCCTCACCGAGATGGACGGGTTCGATCCGCGCACCGGCGTGATCGTGCTCGGCGCGACGAACCGGCCGGAGATCCTCGACCAGGCGCTGCTGCGGCCCGGACGGTTCGACCGCCGGGTCACGGTGTCGCCGCCCGACCGCAACGGCCGCGAGGCGATCCTCCGCGTGCACACCCGCTCGGTCCCGCTCGCCGACGGCGTCGACCTCGGCGCGATCGCCGCCTCGACCCCGGGGATGGTCGGCGCCGACCTCGCGAACCTCGTCAACGAGGCCGCGCTGCTCGCCGCGCGCCGCGGGCACGAGAAGGTCTCCACCGACGACTTCACCGACGCGCTCGAGCGGATCGTGCTCGGGGCCGAGCGCAAGGTGATGCTGAGCGAGGACGACCGCCGCCGGACGGCCTACCACGAGGCCGGTCACGCGATCGTCGGGATGCTCACCCCGGGCGCCGATCCGGTCCGCAAGGTCTCGATCATCCCGCGCGGCCAGGCGCTCGGCGTCACGTTCTCCGCGCCGGACGCCGACCGCTTCAACTTCGACGAGCGCCATCTGCTCGCCCAGATCAAGGTCGCGCTCGGCGGCCGCGTCGCCGAGGAGACGGTGTTCGGCGACATCACGACCGGGCGCGGAGTCGGACATTCAGCAGCTGACGCGGATCGCCCGGAGCATGGTCGGTCGGTGGGGCATGAGCCGAGCCATCGGGCCGATCGCGGTGATTCCGATGGAGGGGCTGAACCCGCTGCTGCCCGGCGCCTCGGAGACCTCGGAGGAGACGCAGCGGCTCATCGACGAGGAGGTGCGACGGATCGTCGAGACCGCCCACCAGGACGTGACCGAGCTGCTGCGCTCGCACCGCCACAACCTCGACGCGCTCGTCGGCGCGCTGCTCGAGCGCGAGACGCTCGACGAAGCCGACGCCTACGCGGCGGCGGGCCTCACGCGGACCTACGAATCGGCCGCGCGACGCCCTGATCTGATCACAGCGGCTGGCGCCCGGCGAACCCGGCGTCCGGCGGGTGCCAGAAGCCGATCTCGTCCTCGTCGACGAGCCAGCAGAGGTAGACCTCCTCCCCGTCGCGGATCGATGGGAAGTCGATGAGCCCCCGCTCGACGTCCCGCAGCACGATGTCGACGGCCTCGAGCTCGCCGACCGCGCGGCTCAGCTCGACGAGCGGGCGGGCGAGGTCACGACCGGGGTATGAGCCGCCGAGCTGCTCGTCGAGCGACCGCAGGACGGCGAAGCGCGGGGGGCCCCAGCGCCGCGAGCTCCGTCTGCGCTTGGCGGACCCATCCGACACGCTCGGCGACCCAGCCGCGGACCGCGTTCGCCTGCTCGATCGTGTAGTGGCGCTCGTGTCGCATGGCGCAGTGGCGGCCCACGCGACGAGCGTCAGTCGCTGAGCCGCGTCATCCGGGCGAGCGCCTCGTGGCACTCGACGACCCGGTGCTTGACCGGGTCGTTGTCGGCGCGATCGTGGACGAGGTCCCAGGTGCGGTCGGCGATCTCCCGCGCGTTCTCCGGGGTCGCGCTTTCCCACAGCTTGTTGACGAGCGTGATCTCGAAGTGCTGGAGCTGTTCGGCAGGGTCGCCCGGCGGCATCCGCGGCAGCGGTTCCCTCGTCGCCTCCTTCCACATGCCGGTCGCGACCAGCAGGCGATTGCGCAGCGTGATCGGATCCATCCCGATCCATCATCCTAAAGTGCGGAGCGGGTCGCGTCGTGGTCGCTGCGCCGCCCTACACGGCGGGAAGCTTCTGCTTGACGGTGAGCAGCGGAGCGAACAGATCGCCGAGCTCCTCGAGGCGCCGGAGCACGTCGTCGGTGCTCGAACGTGAGCAGTTCCGGATCGCCCTCCGAGCGGCACCGCGCGACTTCGTCCCACGTCACCGGCGTCGAGACCGTCGGCCGCTCCCGGGCCCGCACCGAATACACCGAGACGGTCGTCTTGTGATCGTCGTTCTGGCTCCAGTCGACGAGCACCTTGCCGGGGCGCAGCCGCTTCGTCATCCGCGACACGACGAGCTGCGGCATGCGCTGCTCGAGCAACTCCGCGACGCGGCGCGCGAACGGCTTCGTCTCGCCGTAGTCGGTGTCGGTATTGAGCGGCACGTACATCTGCATGCCCTTCGATCCGGACGTCTTGATCACGCTCTCCATCCCGAGCTGCTCGAACAGTCCATGCAGCACGAGCCCGACCTCGCAGCACTCGACGAGCCCGGCCGGCGGGCCGGGATCGAGATCGAACACGAGCATCGTCGGGCGGTCCGGCCGCGATGCGAGCGACAGCGACGTGTGCAGTTCGATGTCGGCGAGGTTCGCGAGCCAGATGAGCGTCGCGCGGTCCTGGGCGAGCGTGTAGTTGACGTCGCCGATGCGCGCCGTCTGCACCCACTCCGGGCGGTGCGACGGCGACTGCTTCTCGTAGAAGTACGGCGCGTCTGCACGCCGTTCGGGTAGCGCTTGAGCGTGAGCGGCCGGTCACGCAGATGGGGCACGACGAACGGCGCCGCCCGAGCGTAGAACGTGATCAGGTCGCCCTTCGTGAAGCCGGCGTCCGGGATACAGAACCTTGTCCCAGTTGGAGAGCTTCAGCCGCCGCCCGTCGGCGAGAACCGCCAGCGCGCCGTCGGGAAGTCGCTCGACCTCCTCGAACAACGCCTCCGGCCCGTCGGCATCCTCGTCGACGACGTCGCGCGGCGCCTTGTCCTCACGCAGCCCCTTGAACGAGGGGGCGCGCATGATCCGGTCCGGCGTCCACTCGCGAATCTCGATCTCGGCGACGAGCCGGGGTTCGACGAACACCGTCTGGCGCGGGAGCTTCGCCGGGCAGCGGGTGAACGGGCTCTCGTCGCGCTCCAGTGGCGCCAGGCGCTTCGCCAGCATGTCGAGCGTTTGCTCGGTGAACCCGGTCCCGACCCGCCCGGCGTACACGAACTCGCCGTCCTCGTAATAGCCCATCAGCAGCGCGCCGATCCGCTGCCGCCGGCGTCCCTCGCCGGGGATCCAGCCGCCGATGACGAGCTCCTGGCGGCTCGTGTTCTTGACCTTGATCCACGCTCCCGTCCGCCGGCCCGGCTCGTAGGCCGAATCGGCGCGCTTCGCGACGACCCCCTCCAGCCCCTGCGCCGCCGTGGCCTCGAGCAACCGCTGACCGTCACCCCCGTGCGCGTTCGGTACGCGCCACGCCGGGCCGCCGAGGCCGAGCGCCTCGAGCCGCGCACGCCGCTCGTGGTACGGCAGGCTCATGAGCGAGTGACCGTCGAGGTAGAGCAGATCGAAGATCGCGTAGACGACGGGGGTCGAGTTCATGAGCCGTCTGACCGCGGCCGGCGAGGTCACGTGCATGCGTTGTTGCAGGCGCGCAAAGCTCGGACGCCCGTTGTCGTCGAACGCGACGATCTCCCCGTCGAAAACGGCGTCGTGCATCCCGAGGTCGCGGAGGATCCCGCGCACCTCCGGGTAGGCGTCGGTGATCTCCCGCAGGTTGCGGCTCTCCAGGCGCAACCGCCCCGGCTGCACGTACCCGATCGCGCGCACTCCGTCCCACTTGATCTCATACGAGAAGCGGTCGCGCTCGCGCGGAGGCGGAAGCTCGCCGGCGCGGGCCAGCATCGGCAGCAGCCGCTCCGGAAACGGCTCCCGAGACGGATCATCGGGCGGATCCATCCGGTGGATCATCCAGTCATTGCCCTCGCGGCCGATCGGGAACAGTCCGTAGCGGCCATGGAGCCGCTCGCCGTGGAAGCTGACCTCCACCTTGCGCTCCTCCCACTTGTGGAGCTCGTACGTGCCGCGGTCCCAGATCCGCATCGTCCCGGCGCCGTACTGGCCCTTCGGGATGTCGCCCTCGAACTCGAGGTACTCGAGCGGATGGTCCTCGGTATGCACGGCGAGGCGGTTCTCCTTCGGATCCGGCGGGATGCCGTTCGGAATCGCCCACGAGGCGAGCACGCCGTCGTGCTCGAGCCGCAGATCCCAGTGCAGGCGCGTGGCGTGATGTTCCTGGATGACGAACCGGGGGCCGTCAGCCGTCGTCCGGCGGCGCGTCCGCGGTCGACCAGCCGGCTCGGAGGTCTTCTTGAAGTCGCGCTTGCGCTTGTAGTGATCGAGCTTCTCGGTCGCCACGGCCTTGTTGATTGTGCCCAGATCCAGGCGTACGCTTGCGCCTGATGTCGGTCAAACTGCACCGCTGCTCACTGATGTTCGTCAAGGGGCCGCATCCGTGCTGGCGAGTCCAGAAGGCGCTCGACGACGCCGGCGTCGCCTATGAAGTCGTCCGGCATCCGGTCCGGCGCTCCAAGCGCGATGAGTACGTTGCGCTCACCGGCCAGAAGCTGTACCCGGCCATCGAGCTCGGGGACGGCACGGTCATCCGCCGCGAGTCCGCCGAGCTCGTCGAGATGGTGCGCTCCGGTCAGATCGGGTCGGGCGCGGGCGCCGGCGGGGTCGCGAGCGCGCCGGGCGCCTGAACTCGCGCCTCAGTCTCCGGTCAGCAGCCGGTCTTTTTCGCGCTCGAAATCCGCGTCGCTGAGCGCGCCTGCGCGGCGACGTTCAACCAGCTCCTGCAGGCGGTCGGGCGTCTCGCCGTCCGCCGAGCCGGCGTCGCCGAACCCCGGCATGCTCGGAAAGCCGCCGGGGAACCCGCCACCGCCCGTCTCAGAACTCATTCCTCGACGGTAGCCCGCACCCCCGCCCGGTGTCAGTAGCGAACGGGTCTCGTCCTGGTCTCGGGCGGCAACCGCCTCTTCAACAACATTTACGTGCACACGCGATCATTCCTGCCATGGCCCATGTGCTGGTAGTAGATGACGAACCGGCCGTGCGGCGTGCGCTCGAGCGCGCCCTGCGACTGGAGAACCACGACGTCGAACTCGCCGCCGACGGCGAGGAGGCGCTCGACGCCCTCGCCACGAAGCCGGCCGACGTCGTCATCCTCGACGTGATGATGCCGCGGCTCGACGGGCTCGAGGTGTGCCGACGGATGCGTCAGGCGGGCGATCGCACCCCGATCCTGATGCTGACCGCGCGGGACGCGATCGACGACCGGGTGACGGGACTTGACGTCGGTGCCGACGACTACCTGGTCAAGCCGTTCGCGCTGCGCGAACTCCAGGCCCGACTGCGGGCGCTGCTGCGCCGCTCGGGTGAGGATGCGGCGGACGCCGAGGTGCTGCGCTACGCCGATCTTGTGCTCGACCCGATCGCTCACGAGGTGCGGCGAGGCGATCGCCTGATCGAGCTCTCGAAGACCGAGTTCCTGCTGCTCGAGCTGTTCATGCGTCACCCTCGGCAGGTGCTCACCCGGTCGACGATCTTCGAGAACGTGTGGGGCTACGACTTCGGGCCGACCTCGAACGCGCTCGGGGTGTACATGGGCTATCTGCGGCGCAAGACGGAGGAGGGAGGCGAGCCGCGGCTCCTGCACACCGTGCGGGGCATCGGCTACGTCCTTCGCGACGACAACGGCTAGGGACCCAGGTTCGCCGATGCCGCTACGCAAGAGACTGGGCATCGTGGCCGGAGCGGCGGTCGCCGTGGCGGTCTTCATCGCCGCCCTCGCCTGTTATGCCGTTGTCCGGAGCCAGCTGCTCGGACAGGTCGACAGCTCGCTGCGGGCGCAAGCCGTCGCCGTCCAGAGCGGGGAAGGTCAGTTTGCCCTGCGTGGCGGCGATCTCCCCGGACTGCCGGCGAACGCGGGCGGTCCCGCGCCCTACGCCCGCGTCGTCCTCGCCGACGGGACGTCCTACCGCTTCAGCGGGGATCTGATGCTGCCCGTCGACGCCCATGCCCGGCAGATCGCCAGCGGCGCCAACATCGTCTATCTCGGTGACGTCAACGTCGGGGGCAGCCACCTGCGCGAGCTCACCTTCCCGGCGACGGTCAGCTCGCAGTTCGGCGGTCCCTCCCAGCCGGCGGCCGTGCAGCTCGCCCGACCGCTGGCCGGCATCGATCGCATCCTCGCGCACCTACGCCTGTTCCTCGCCCTCGTGTGCGCGGCCGGCATCGCCGTTGCCGCCGCGCTCGGCCGGTTGGCGGCGCGCCGCGTGCTCGCCCCGCTCGCCGAGGTCGCGGACACGGCCGAGCAGATCGGCGAGACCGACGACCTCAGCCGTCGCCTGACGATCCACGCCGACGACGAGGTCGGTGCGCTGGCGACCCGTTTCAACCAGATGCTCGAGCGCCTCCAGCGCTCCCGCGACGAGCTCGACGAGTCGGTCCGGGCGCAGCGCCAGCTCGTCGCCGACGCCTCGCACGAGCTGCGGACGCCGGTGACGAGCCTGCGCACGAACATCGAGGTCCTGCTCGAGGGCGGTCAGCTCGGTGAGGAGGATCGCCGCCGGCTGCTCGCCGACGTCGTCGAGCAGAGCGAGGAGCTCTCGGGGCTCGTCGGCGATCTCATTGAGCTCGCCCGCGGCGACCTGCCGCACGGCGCGACTGAGCCAACCCGCCTCGATCGGATCGTCGAGGAGTCGCTCGCGCGGGCGCGGCGCAACTATCCCCACGTGCGCGTGACCGCGTCCCTCGAGCCGCGGGTCGTCGAGGGGGTTCCGGAGCGGCTCGGCCGCGCGGTCAACAACCTGCTCGACAACGCAGCGCGGCATTCCCCGCCGGACGGCATCGTCGACGTGTTGCTGGACAGCGGCGGTCTCCGCGTCCGCGATCACGGCAGCGGCATCGACGCGCAGGATCTGCCGCACGTGTTCGACCGCTTCTTCCGGGGGGCGAACTCTCGCGGCAAGCAGGGAAGCGGCCTCGGGCTCGCGATCGTCCGTCAGGTTGCCCAGCAGCACGGCGGCGCCGTCAGCGCCGCCAACGCCGCGGACGGCGGAGCGATCTTCACCCTGGAGCTGCCGAGCGAGCCGGCGAGCGACGACGAGGGCGACGCGCCGCCGGATGGTCCGTCTACGGCGCCGGCGGACGCGCCACGCGCGCCTGCCGCGCGACCATGAACCGCTTGCGCAGCTGCCAGAACAAGAACGCGTAGACGGGCACGGCGATCGCGAGCATGAACGGCGCCCGGTTGCGCTTGTCGATCCCGACGAGGCTGAGCACGCCGATCGCGAGGGCGATGCTCGGAATCGCCGCGAGCAGGGTCGTATGCGAGCGATAGCCGGTGAAGTGCTCCCGTCCCGTGATCTCGAGCACGCCGAGCGTCGTCACCGTGAGCCCGACGACGAGCACTGGGAGCCCGCCGCTGATCAGCCACACGATGATCCCGACGAGTCCGGCGAAGATCGCGATCTCGGACACCGGGACGCCTCCGAACGGACTCGGCGGCCGCTCGCCGACCGTCCCGAGCTGGCGCTCGGAGCGCCGCTGATCCCGTTGCTGGGTGACCGTCCGCTCGCGCCGCTCCTCGCGGCGCGGCGAGGGCACCGCCCGCGGCGCCGTCGCCGCCTTGGTGCGCTTACGAGACCGGCGCTTTGACTTCTGCGACGCCACGGTGTGCGCAGGATAGAGGTCACCGATACCGCACCACGGCACTCCCCGCCGCACTATCGTTGCCGTGGTGAGCGCGCCGCAGCAGAAGCCGCTCGAGCTGATCATCGCTCGCAACCTCCTCTCGAGCATCATCACGCCTGCCTTCCTCGTCGGAGAGGAGGGGCAGCTGCTGTTCTTCAACGAGGCGGCGGCCGCCATGCTGGGACGCCGCTTCGAGGACATCGGGACGCTCAGCTCGGCGCAGTGGACGGGCCAGTTCGGGCCGTTCGACGGCGACAACGTGCCGATCCCCTACGACGAGATTCCGGCGACGGTCGCCGTCCGCCACCAGCGGGCGTTTCACGGGACGTTCCGGATCTGTGTCGTCGGCGGCCATTTCACCGACGTCGAGGCGAGCACGATCCCGATCGTCGGGCCGGGCGGCTCGAGCGGCGCGGTCGTAATCTTCTGGCCCGTGACGGAAGCCGAGCAGGTCGAGGGAGAGGACTAGATGAAGATCAAGGTGTGGGGTGCCCGGGGATCGATCCCGGCGCCGGGACCGGAGACGATGCGCTACGGCGGCAACACGTCGTGTGTCGAGGTGACCCTGTCGGACGGAAGCACGCTCATCCTGGACGCCGGGACCGGCATCCGCAACCTCGGGCTCGCGCTGCCGCGCGTCGAGCAGCCGATCAACATCCTCCTCACCCATCTGCACCTCGACCACATTCAGGGCCTGATGTTCTTCGCGCCGGCGTTCCGCCCCGAATCGGAGATCGTCATCTGGGGCCCGGCCTCACCGGACGCGTCGCTGCGGGACCGCGTCGCCCGCTACATCTCGGCGCCGCTCGCGCCTGTCGAGGTCCGTGAGCTGCCCTCGCTCGTCTCCTTCCGGGAGGCCGATACGGTGGAGTGGGAGATCGGTCCCGCCCGGATCCGAGCGCAGGCGGTCAATCATCGCGGTCCAACACTCGGCTACCGGATCGACGATGCCGGGACCTCGCTCTGCTACATCCCGGACCACGAGCCGGGACTCGGCGCGCCGCTGTCGGAGCTTGCCGACGACTGGATCTCCGGGTTCGAGCTCGCCCAGGGTGCCTCGATGCTCATCCACGACTGCCAGTACACCGACGACGAGTACCCCGCGCACATCGGCTGGGGTCACTCGCCGATGTCGGACGCTCTCGCCTTCGCCAACCGCGTCGGCGCCGGGCGCGTGGTCATGTTCCATCACGATCCGCTGCACTCCGACGAGTTCCTCGACCGCTTCTCGACGGACGTCGCGGCCCGCTGGAAGGACCTCGGCGGGCTCGCCGAGCAGGTCGAGTTCGCGGCGGAGCGGCATGAGCTCTTCCTCGCCGCCGCACCGGCGCCGGCCGTCTGAAGCTCGCGCTCCTCATTCTGCTCGGCGTCGCGCTGCTCGGGTGTGGCGCGGCGACGCACAGCGACACGACCGGCCGGCTTCCGGCCGACTACGTCCCGGTCCCCCCCGGACGGACGGCCGCCTACCACCTCCCGGCGGTGTCCGGCGCCGTGACCCGGCGTCACCTCATCGCGGGTCTCTCGTGCGGCTCGCCGGCCGCGGCCCGGTACGGGATTCATCTCGAGCTGTACGCGGCGCGGCTCGTCGTCCCGATCCCGGCCGGCATCGGCATCGCGCCCCCGCAACAACGACGTGGCGCGTACGTCCTCGGCGGCGGCTGCGTGTACCCGATTCGCACCTACGAGCCGACCGGGGTCGCGGTCGTCGATCGCCGCTCGGCGCCACCGCCGACGCTCGGCGCCCTGTTCGCGATCTGGGGCCAGCCGCTGTCACGCACTCGACTCGCCGGCTTTCATGGCCGCGTGGCGGCGTTCGTCGGCGGCGCCCGCTGGCACGGATCGCCCGAGCGCATCCCGTTGACGCGCCACGCCGAGATCGTCCTGCAGATCGGCGCCGCGCTCCCGCCCCACCGGACCTACCTGTTCGGACCGGGCCTCTAATCTGAAGGGCCGATGCCCCTGCGTGTGCTGCTCTCGCTGCTCGCCGTCGCCCTCGGCGCGCTGTCACTCGCCCCCGCCGCGCTCGCCGACGGGGATCCCGCGAGCGATGTCCTGCTCGGCGAGAACGTCTTCTATCCGTACTCGCCGCAAGTGACGCCGGCGCTCCAGAGGACGCTGAACACCGAGACGGCCGCGGCCAAGAAGGCCGGGTTCCCGCTCAAGGTCGCGCTGATCGCCGGACCGGTCGACCTCGGCGTGATTCCTGACCTGTTCGACAAGCCACAGAAGTACGCCGACTTCCTCGACCAGGAGATCAGCTTCCAGCGCAAGCAGCCCCTCCTCGTCGTGATGCCGGCCGGGTACGGCGTCTCGGGCGTCGGCGCCGCGGCGACGGCGGCGCTTGCATCGATCCCGAAGCCGGCCGGCTCACACAGCAACGATCTTGCCAAGGCGGCAACCGTCGCCGTCGCACGGCTCGCCAAGGCCGCCGGCCATCCGATCAGCACGCCACGCTCGTCGTCGTCCGGCGGCGTCAGCGCCACCACGATCATCCTCATCGTCCTGATCGTCGCCGCCGTCGCGGTCGGCGGCGCGCTCGCCGCGATCACGCTGCGCCGGCCGCGCGCCCGGGAGACCTGAGCGGATCGATCGTCGGACGCCCCGCCCCGCCGCGACCCGCCCAGCCCGCCCGCTTCGACACGGAGCGGTAGAAGCGCAACAAATCGCGACCGTCATCGGGATCCTGCTGCGAAACGCACCGTGAGCGAAAGAAACGCATCAGAGTGCACCGCACCGGGACGATTTGTTGCGTTTCTTCCCCCTACTCCCAGCGCCGCGGCCCGGCCCGCAGCTCGCGCAGCTCGGCGACCCCGTGCTCGGCCAGCGATCGCGCCGCGTCGCCCGACGCCCCCGGCAGCACCCGGACCGGCATCGGTGAGGCGGTGAACCCGCCCGCCCCGGACCGGGGCGCGGGCGCGGGGTCGGGCGCGAGCTCGGGCGCCGGCTCGGGCGCGGACTCGGGCTCCACCCGCATCACCCGCGCGTCCGGCCGCGAGCCCACGCACTCCCGCAGCGTCAACCCGTTGAACACGAGCGCCGCGCCATCATCCGCCGCCCACCCCGCCGGCAACCGCCCCGAGGCGACCGCCTCGGTGTAGACCGGCCACCGCTCCGGCTCGGAGTCGAGATGCACCGACAAGCTCCCGGAGAGCAACCCGATCCCGGCGACGGCCTCGGGCAGGCCGCCGCTCTTTGAGACCCCGCCCTGAAACCAGCACATCGCGCCGGCGCTCAGGCCGGCGAGCACCGTCCCGGACGCCCACGCGTCGCGCATGGCCCCGTCGACCGAGTGCTCGCGCCAGATCGCGAGCATGTTGCGCATCGAGCCACCGCCGACGTAGATGACGTCCTGCTCCAGCAGATGTGCGACGGGGTCGACCCGGTCCCGCGCGAGGTGAAACAGCGACAGAATTGAGGGCTCGCACGGCCAGCCTCGAAACCGGTCGTGAAACCGCGCGACCTGCTCCCGCGGGTCACCGCTCGCGGTCGGCAGGAAGCACACGCGGGGCACGGGGACCGAAGCGAGCTCGAGCGCGAACCGGTCGAGCGCCGGCGAGCGCTCGTCCATCGTGAAGCCACCCCCTCCCATGGCAAGCACAGTCCGCCGTTCGAGCGCAACCGCCTGACCTGGACGCTCGGCGCGCCCGCGGTCGCTGCTCACGCGGCGATCGGTTCGCTCACCGCCACGTCAGTGGGCTCCCCGAGATACCTGACCTCGAGCTCTCGCTCGCGGGTGACTCCCGTGTCGTCCACGGAAACGAAACTAGCGCACGCGCCTGGTCGTGAGGACACGACGCTCGAAAGTTCGGTGCCGACGAAGTGCAGCGCCGACCCGTCGCCGGCGCCGTAGCCGGGGCCCATGCCATCAGCGATCGCATCGACGAACGCGGTGCGCCGTCCGGGCTCGGCGTTGTAGTGAACGGCGTTGCTCCAGGGCAGGAAGCCGAGAGCCGCCACGCGCCGTGCGGCTCCTTCGTGAAACCCGCTCACGGCCTCCGAGAACCAGCACAGCGAACCGGCCGAGCCGCCACACATGACGACGCCGTTCTGCCAGGCCTCGTGGAGGATGTCCTCCAGCCCATGGGCGCGCCACGTGCCGAGCAGGGACACGACACTGCCCCCGCCGACGTACACGAGATCCTGCGCGAGCAGATGCGCCCGTGGGTCGCCGACACCGGTCTCGCGCCGGAACAGCGAGATGTGCGACGGCTCGCAGCGATCGGCGCCGAAGGCGCGGTAGAACCGCACGACATAGTGGTCGGCGTCGCCGCTGGCGGTCGGCAGGAAACACACGCGCGGGCGCTCGACCCCGGTCAGGCTCAGCACGTAGTCATCGAGCAGGGTGTTCCCCCACTCCATCGAGAACCCGCCTCCGCCGAACGCCACGATCTGGGGCACCCGAGCGCGCATTGGCGGCAGGTTAAGACGCCCTGCACATGCCCGTCACTGGCCCGATGGCTAAACCGGGTCGTCGCGGACCGTCCATCGATTACGTTTCCTGACGACATGAGCGCGATGGCAGGGATCGCGGGGACCGTCCGTGACGGCGTCCGGGAGCTGATCCGGCCGGGTGAGAACCTCCTCCCCGGTCCCGAGCTCGCGCGCCTCGGCCGCCTCATCATCTCGCTCACGATCGCGGTCACGAACCTGATCGGCGCGTGCGCCGTGTTCGCGATCGCCAACTTCGTCGTGCCGACACCACCGCTGCGCGACCCGGCGCACGTGCAGGCCGTCAACCTCGTCGCGTTCGGTATCTACGTCGCCATCGCGTTCCCCACCGGTCTCGTCATCGGCACGCGCGGGATGCGGCGCCTGCGCACGTGGCTGCTCGAGGATCGGCCCGCCACCGCCGAGGAGGTGCGCATCATCCTCCGCACACCGCTGCGCCTGTTCGCGATCCAGGTCGCGCTGTGGTTCGTTGCCGCCGCGGCGTTCGGCGCCATCAACGCGACCTTCTCCGGCGCGCTCGCCGTCCGCGTCGTCATCGCGGTCGTCATCACCGGACTCGTCACGGCGGCATCCGCCTACCTCCTCACCGAGCTGCTGCTCCGCCCGGCGGCGGCGCGGGCGCTCGCGAACGGCGCGCCGGAGCGGCTCGTCGTCCCCGGGGTCGCCACCCGCGCGGTGCTCGCCTGGCTCAACGGCACCGGGCTGCCGCTGTTCGGCCTCGTCGCGATCGGTGTCCTCGCCCTGACGAACGACGCGAGCACGACGATTCATCGCCTCGCCATCGCGATGACGGTGCTCGGCGGCATCGGGATCGTCGTCGGGCTCCAGACGGTGCTGCTCGCCGCCCGCGCCACCGCCGACCCCGTCGACTCGGTGCGCCGCGCCCTCGAGCAGGTGCGACGGGGCGAGTTCGACGTGCGCGTGCCGGTGTACGACGGCACCCAGATCGGGCAGCTCCAGCTCGGCTTCAACGCGATGGTGGAGGGTCTCGCCGAGCGGGAGAAGATCCGGGAGACATTCGGTGCCTACGTCGACCCGGACGTCGCCGAGCACATCCTCCACGAGGGCACGAACCTCGCCGGCGAGGAGGTCGAGGTGACCGTCATGTTCGTCGACATCCGGGACTTCACCGGTTTCGCCGAGGAGACCGCCGCCGATGAGGTCGTCGCTGCGATCAACCGGCTGTTCGAGCAGATCGTGCCGATCATCCACGAGCGCGGAGGCCGCGTCGACAAGTTCGTCGGCGACGGCCTGCTCGCCGTGTTCGGCGCCCCGCGGCGTCAGGCCAACCACGCCGACTGCGCACTCGCCGCGGCGCTGAAGATCGCCACCGCGGTCAGCTCCGACGACGGCCTGGAACTCGGCATCGGGCTCAACTCCGGCGTCGTCGTCGCCGGCAACGTCGGTGGCGCGGGACGGCTCGAGTTCAGCGTCATCGGCGACCCCGTCAACGTCGCCGCCCGGGTCGAGGCGGCGACGCGGGAGACCGGCGACACGATCCTGCTCGCGGAGCGGACGCAGGGAACTGCTCGCAGACGACCATCCGCCGCTCGTCGAGCGCGACGGCGTCAAGCTGAAGGGCAAGTCCGAGACGGTCGCGCTCTACGCGCCGCAGAGGTGAGGGGCGCCCAGACCGAGGAGCTCGCGCATCACGACCGCGAGTGTCGCCGGCACCGGCCGCTGCGCGGGGTGCACCTCGAGCACGAGCGGCGCCGGATGCGGTGCGATGAGTGGGGCGAGCGACGTCCACGGGACCGATCCGGCGCCGGGCGCGAGATGCAGGTCGAGTCGCATCGGCTCGATCCCGCCGGCCCGCTGCGCCGCCGGGCGCGCGCCGAAATTGTCATGCACGCCAAACACCGCCACGATGTCGAGCAGCGGCGCGATCAGCTCGGCGAGATCGGTCCCGGCCCGGTCGGCCGCGATGTGCGCGTGGCCGATGTCGAGGCACATGCGGATCTCCTCGTAGTCAAGGCGCCGGAGGAGCCGGGCGACGGCGCCCGGATCATGCGATGCGCACTCGCCGCCCGGGTAATGCGGTGCGGCGTTCTCGATCGCGATGCGGACGCCGGAGCGCTGCGCCCCCCGCGCGAGACGGCGCAGCGAGCGCCCGTCCCCGTCGACGCGGCTCCCATGCACCACGAGCAGCTCGGCGCCGGCGACGCCGGCGTAGTGCAGCGCCCCGGCAAGCTCTGCGTCGTCGCGGCGTCTGCCGAGGACGACGCCGGCGGGGGCATGCAGAATGAGCCGCATCCCGGTCAGGCGCAGGCTGTCGCGCAGCGCCGCCGCGTGAGCCTCGATCAGCCCCGGGTCGCCGAGCAGCTCACGGGCCGCGATCGTGATCTGGACATGGCCGAACCCGGCCGCCTCCCACCCTTTGAGCCGGGCCGTCGTCGGCCACCAGCCCGTCGGGCAGATCGAGCCCCAGCCGACGGTGCCCGGTCACGTCGCCGATCGCCGCTGCAGTGGGGTCGGTCGTGACGGCCATAACCGTCCCGGACGGTAGGGATCCGCCGAGCACCGGGTTGTGTCGTTTCCGTGATCGGCCCGCCGGCCGTGGATCGCATTGCCCCGCCGGTACAGAATTGTCACAACTTCGTCAGCACACCTGCCCTACCGTGAGGTACCTCTCTCTCAGCGGGCCGGCGGTAGCTGCCGCCGGCCCGATGTTTTACGGTACGGCGGTTGGTTACGCCGGCTGAGGGGTCTCGGGCGGCGTCGAGGACGATTCTGCGAACTCGCGGAACAGCCCGGTGACGACAAACACGACCTGCTCGGCGATATCGACGGTGTTGTCGCCAACCCGCTCCAGGCACCGGGCGACGAGGATCATGAACATCCCCCATTCGCGCATGTCGACGTTGTCCCCGATCTCGACCGCCCGCTTGAAGATCTCCCGGTTGAGGCGGTTGATCTCGGCGTCCTGGCGGACGAGATCCTGAGCGAGCTCGACGTTCCGTGAGGCGAATGCCTCTTTCGCCTGGGAGACCTGCGAGCGGGCGAGCTGACCCATCCGCTCGATCGCGTCGAGGGTCTCTTTGTCCTTCGGCGCGTCGTACCCGGACAGCGGCACGAGCTTGGCGATGTTGACGCATTGGTCGCCCATCCGCTCGACGCACCGGATCGTGTGCAGCAGCGCGGCGACGATGCGCAGATCTCCGGCGACCGGTGACTGGCGGGCGAGCAGCGACAGGATGCCCTGATGGACCTCGAGGTAGCGGCCGTCGATGCGGTCATCGTCGGCGACGACCATCCCGGCGAGCTCGACGTCCTGGTAGCTGATCGATTCGAGCGCCCGGTCGAGTTGCTGGGTGACGAGGTCCAACCCGCCGAGCGTCTGCTTCTCGAGCTCCTTGAGCGTCTCGCGGTACTGATGCCGTGTCTCTTGCATGGTTCTCCTCTGGCCGCTCAGCCGAACTGCCCAGCAAATTCCGTATCTGTCTGACGCATCATGCCTCCTCAGCCGAATTTGCCAGTGACGTAGCGCTCGGTCCGCTCGTCCTGCGGCCGGGTGAAGATGTCGTTCGTCGGCGCATGCTCGACGAGCTCGCCGTCAAGCATGAACGCGGTCGAGTGCGCGACACGCGCCGCCTGCTGCATGTTGTGGGTCACGATCACGATCGTGTAGCGCTCCTTGAGCTCATCGATCAGCTCCTCGATCTTGAGCGTCGCGACCGGGTCGAGCGCGGAGCACGGCTCGTCCATGAGGATCACCTCCGGCTCGACGGCGATCGTCCGGGCGATGCAGAGCCGCTGCTGCTGCCCGCCGGACAGGCCCATACCGGGTTCGCTCAGCCGGTTCTTGACCTCGCCCCATAGTCCGACGGCCCGGAGACTGCGGTGGACCCGCTCGCGCATGTTCTCGCCCTTTGCCCCGGTCAGCCGCAGCCCGGCGGCGACGTTGTCGAAGATCGACATCGTGGGGAACGGGTTGGGCTTCTGAAACACCATCCCGATCAGCCGCCGCACCGAGGTCACGTCGACGCTGGCGTCGTAGACGTCGAGGTCGTCGAGCTTGACGCTGCCCTCGGCCCGGGCCCCGGGGATCTCTTCGTGCATCCGGTTGATGCACCGGACCATCGTCGACTTGCCGCACCCGGATGGGCCGATGATCGCCGTAACCTCGTTGGCCGGGAAATCGATGTCGATGCCCTTGACGGCGTGATTGTCGCCGTAGAAGGCGTGGAGGTCCTTAACCACGATGGCGTGCCCGGCGCTCTTCTGCGACTCGGTCGTCGCCGCGCCCGCGGCAGCGGTCTGGGTCTCTGGAGAATCCGGCGAGGTCACGGTCTGGTCCTTGCTCGTGGTGTTAGGAGGGATCATGCCAGTCGGCTCCTGCGCGAGACAAATCGCGCGATCAGGTTGAGGAGGAGGATCAATGCGACGAGGGTCAGTGCCGACCCCCACGCACGATTGACGAACTGGTCGGTGTTCTGACCGAGGTCGCTGAAGATCTGGGTTGGCAGCGTGTTCATCGGCTGACCGAGATTGCCCGTCAGGACGTGGGCGGCGCCGATCGTGAACAGCAGCGGCGCCGTTTCGCCGGCGCCGCGCGCAATCGCGAGCAGGGAGCCGGTGATGAGCCCTGGCGTGGCCGTCGGGAGCACGACCTTGGTCACCACGCGCCACCGTGGCGCGCCGAGGGCCAGCGCCGCCTCGCGCAGGCTCGAGGGCACGAGCTGGAGCACGACCTCGGCGGACCGGGCAACGATCGGAAGCATCAACAGTGCCAGCGCGACCGCGCCCTTCCAGCCGACCGCATCACCGCCGACATGGCTGACGACGAGGACCGTGAACACGAACAGGCCGAACACGATCGACGGGACACCGGTCATCACGTCGATGAAGTACCGGACGACGTTCGCGTACCACGACTCCTTGCCGTACTCGGTCAGCCACAGCGCGACGACGATCCCGACCGGCACGGCGATGATCGTGGCCAGGCCGACGATCTCCAGGGTGCCGACCAGCGCGCTGCGGATGCCGCCGATGTTGCACGGCGGCGGCGGCGGCGCACCGGCGACGTGCGGGAAGCACTGGCTGAGGTTCGGGTCGCTCGTGAAGAAGCTGCTGCTGATCGAGCTCAGGCCCTTCTGCAGCAGGTAGTAGATGATGAGAACGAGCGGGATGAGCGCGATCCCGGTCGCGACGGCCAGGGTTCCGCGCATGATCTTGTCCGTCCGCCGGCGGCGGGGGCTGATCCGCGGCAGACCGCCGGGTGCACGCTCCGACACGGCGCTCATGCGGGTGCCGGCTCCGTCTCGAGTTCAGTGACGCCCGGTGCCGCGTCCCCGCCGACGCGCTTGCCGCGGCCGGCCCGCACGACATAGCGGCGGGCAACGAGGTTGACGAACAGGGTGATGACGAACAGGATGAGCCCGGCGGCGAACAGCGTCGACTTGTACAGCGGCGTCGACTCGGCCTCGCCGAACTGCAGCGCGATGACTCCGGCGAGCGACTGGCCCTGCTCAAAGATCGAATGTCCAAGCGTCGTCGATCCGCCGATCACGTACGCGACGGCGATCGTCTCGCCGACCGCGCGGCCGAGCCCGAGCATCGCACCGCCGGTGATGCCCGGCCGGGCATACGGGAGCACCGCCATCTTCAGCATCTCCCACCGGGTCGCGCCGAGCGCAAGCGCCGCCTCCTTGTGCTCCGGCGGCACGGTGGCGATGACCTCACGGGCGATCGCCGAAACAATCGGCAGGATCATGATCGCCAGCACGAGACCGGCGAGGAAGTAGCTCGGACCGGCGACCTGACCGCCACCGATGAAGGGGATGAACGAGAGGGCGTCGGCGAACGACTGCTGCACACCGCGCAGGTTCGGCGCGAGCACGATGAAGCCCCACAGCCCGTAGACGACGGACGGCACGGCAGCGAGCAGGTCGACGAGGACCGACAGCGGCCCCCGGATCCGCCGGGGCGCGAGCTCCGTCAGAAACAGCGCCGTGGCGACCGCGATCGGGACGCCGACGAGCAGCGCGATCCCGGCCGTCACAATCGTGCCGACGAGCATCGGCCAGGCGCCGAACGTGCAGTCGTGACCAACCGCGCAGGCGCCTCCCTGCTGCAGCTGAGAGGTGTCCCAGTTGTTGTGGAACAGGAAATTGAAGACGCCGATCTTCGTCAACGCGTCCGCGGACTCGTTCACGAGCACGATGAAGAACGCCGCGAGCAGCACGAGCACGCCCGCCGCAAGGCCGGCCAGGCCGAACTTCAGCACCTGGTCCGGAACGCGACTCAGCGGCGACCGCTCCAGTACGGAGCGGCCGCCGCCGAGGGATGTTGCGCTTGCTTCCACCTACGATGCCTTCAGCAGCCCTAGCTCACCGGTGAGCCGTTGCACTGGATCTCGCTCAGCTGGGCCTTCGCCTTCGCGAGCAGCGAGGCGGGCAGCGGAGCGAAGTACAGGCTCTGCTCCACCTTCTGGCCGTCACCGAGGCCGTAGGTGAGGAACTTCTTGACGCCGCTGGCGGCCGACTGCGAGCGACCGGCCTTGCACATGTCCTTGTAGATGATCACGAACGTCTGCGAGGTGATCGGATACGCCGTCTTGTTCGGCGAATCGATCGTCGAGATCGCGAGGTCCGGCGGGACGGTGATCCCTTCTGCCGCCGCCGAGGCGGCAGCCAGGGTCGGCGCGATGAATGCACCGGACTTGTTCTTCACCGCGGCCGTGGTGAACCCGTTCTGGAGCGCATAGGCCTGCTCGACGTAGCCGATCGCGCCCGGCGTCTGCTTGACCGCCGCGGCGACGCCGGCGTTCTTCGGGGCGCCGGTTCCGGTCGGCCACTTGACCGTCTTGTCAGGCGGACCAGCGGTCTTGACCCATTCCGGGTTGTAGGCGGCGAGGAACGTCGTGAAGCCCTTCGTCGTGCCCGAGGAGTCGGAGCGGTGAACGACCGTGATGTTCGTGCTCGGGAGGCTCACGCCGGGGTTGAGCGACTTGATCTCGGCATCGTCCCACTTCTTCACCTTGCCGAGGAAGATGTCGCCGAGCGTCTTACCGTCGAGCTTGAGACCGCTCTTGACGCCGGACAGGTTGTAGGACACCGTGATGGCGCCGAACGCGACCGGGAACTGGAGGACGGGGCCCTTGCCGGCCTTGACCTCGGCCGGCTTCTCGGCCGGGTCACTGCCGGCGAAGTCAAGCGTGCCGGATTGCAGGCCGGCGATGCCGGCGCCCGATCCGAGTGGGTTGTAGTTGACCGTCAGGCCCTGGGAGGACAGGTTCTGTCCCCACTGGCTGTAGATCGGAGCCGCAAAGGTCGAGCCGGCGCCGTTGATCGTGCCGCCACCCGAGCCTCCGCTCGAGCTGGCGCTGCTGGTCGTGGACGACCCGGTTGAGCCCCCAGAACTCGAGCTTGAACTGCTGCTCGAGCCGCAGGCGGCGACCGCGAGCGACGCGGCCAGCGACAGCGCCACCGCACCTATCCGACGTGTACTCAAGGTCTTTCTCCTTCAATCGATGTGCGGGGAGTGTCCGCAACCGCCCCGGCCCAGGTGTTAACCAGTTGTGAACTGCTCGTTCGTTTGCTGTTGATGCTCCGCCGCCAGTCGGTAGCCGAACCCGAAATGGGTGTGGATGAAGCACCACCCGGGAAGGGCTTCCTGGAGCTTCACCCGGAGCTTCCGGACATAGACATCGACCGAACGGTCGCCCGCTCGCATGTCTCGGCCCCATACGAGGCCGTACAGCTCCTCGCGCGACATGATCCGGTCCTCGCGCCGCGCCAGCTCGGTGAGCAGACGCAGCTCGCGGATCGACAGCATCAGCGCGCGGCCGTTCGCGCGCGCGAGGTGCTCGTCCGGCAGGATCTCAAGCGGCCCGACGTCGAGCACTTCGCTGCGGGATCTCGCCGGCGCGGACATCGCGCCTGATGCTCCTCGGGGTGCCGCCCGCCAGCGTTACCGAGTCGTGATCGAGATGTGAAGAAGCTGTGAATCAGCCCGCGAAGGCGTGATCGAAGTCGCGCTCGTCGTCGAGCGCGTCCGCCGCGACCTCGGGAGCGTCGGCCGCACTCGCAGCCGCCGTCTCGGGCTCCTCCGGCTCCGGCGCGAACCGGTAGCCGACCCCGAAATGGGTGTGGATGTAGCTCCATGTCGGCGAGGCGGTCCGGAGCTTCTGGCGCAGCTTGCGCACGAACACGTCGACCGACCGGTCACCGTGGGCCATCGCGTAGCCCCACACGCGCTCGTAGATCTCCTCGCGCCGCAGGACCCGGTCGGACTGTGAGAGGAGATGGAGGATCTCGAACTCCCGCGCCGTCAGCTCGAGGCTCGCCTCGCCGGCATACGCCTGATAGAGGTCCGGACGGATCGTGATCTCGCCGACCATCGTCGAACTCTGAAGCTCGGGCATCTCGTTGCGCCGGTGACGCCGAATCGCCGCCTCGACGACGCAGATGAGCTCCTCGGCGTGACACGGCTTCGTCATCCACGCGTCGGCGCCGAGCCGCAGCCCCCGGACGCGCTGGGCGACCGACGACGGGCCGGTGCACACGATCACGGCGAGACCGGGGAGCCGAGCGCAGATGCGCTCGAGGTACTCCCAGCTTCCCGGTCCGAGAATCGCAACATCGACCACCAAAGCGTTGAGCCGCATGGCGACGAGCGCCTCCGCCGTCACGGGGCTCGACAGGGCGCGAAGATCCCAACCGAGCGCCTCGAGCCGGTTGGAGAGGACCTGCATGAATCCGGGGTCCCGGTCGATCACGGCGAGCCGGAGCCGGTTCTGCGATCGCGCGGAGGCCCCAGGGACCCCCTGTTGCGCGTCGCTCACGTCGGGCGACATGGGCCGCACTGTAGAGCACGGTGCTGAGAACGGCGCACCGCGGATCTCCTCGGTCACAGGATCTTTACATGCAAACACCGTGAATCCGGCCCCGGCCCGGCAGCGCGGAAGCTGAGTGGTGCGGATGGCGGCGCCGGTACTCTCTGGCACGTGCCGCGAGACCTCACCCCCGTGACGTCGCCGCGGAGCGCCGACTCTCGCCTGCGCGCCGGGATGCTGATGCCGCTCGCGGTGCTCGCGGTGCACCAGGGTCGCTACTTCCTCGCGTTCGGCACGCACACGCCCGCTCGCTTGCTGAGGGACGGTCATGCCTACCTGGGGTCAGTCATCCCGTTCGCCGTTCTCAGCGCCGCGCTCGCGCTCGGCGTGCTCGCCGGTCGGCTCGCCCGCGCCTGGCAGGGACAGGGCGGGCGCGCCCGGGCGACGCCCGCCGCGCGGTCACACAGCACGCTGCGGATCTGGGCGCTCTGCGTCCTCATTCTGATCGGTCTCTACTGCGCCCAGGAACTGACCGAGGGCGCGCTGGCCGCAGGCCACGCCGGCGGCATTGCCGGCATCGCCGGGAGCGGCGGCTGGCTTGCCGTACCGCTCGCGATCGTCGTCGGCGGAGCGCTCACGCTGATGTTGCGGGCCGGCGACGCGCTCGTCGAGCTGCTGACGGAGCTGCACGCGCGGCGCCGCCTGACCGCCGCGTCCGCCATCGTCCGATTCGCCATCGTCTTCCGCTCCGACTGGCGCCTGGCCGGTGGCTCCGGCATCAGTGCCGGCCGCGCGCCGCCATGCGCGTGCGGACACCGTTGACCTGATCCACGCGCGCGCCCCGGGCCGGAAGGTGCCCATGCGCTTGCGCGTTCTAAGAGGAGCACCGTGAGCTTTGCCCAGCGGGTGGCGGGTATGCGCCACCGCCAACGACAACGACAGATGACGCGCCGACCATGGGCACCCGTGCTCGCCGCGGGCGTGCTGCTCGCCGCGGGCGTGCTGCTCGCCGCGTGCGTGTGGCCGGCCGCCGCGGGCGCGCATGGCCTGCTCGGCCGGGCCTATCTGCCGGTGCCGGCGTGGCTGTTCGCCTGGGCGGCGGGTGCCGTGCTGCTCGTGTCGTTCCTCGCGCTGCCCGCGCTCTGGTCTCGCCCGCGGCTCGAGCACGCCCGGCGGATCCGGGTCATGACGCTGCCGAGCTGGCTCGCGCCGGCGTGCGGCGTCATCGGGATCGGGTTGTTCGCGCTCGTTGTCGTCAGCGGCGTCGCCGGCAGCCAGGTCCCGACGACGAACCTCGCGCCGACCGGCGTGTTCGTCCTCTTCTGGGTCGGGCTCCCCGTGCTCAGCGTGCTCTTCGGGGACGTGTTCCGGCCGTTCAACCCGTGGCGAGCCACGGCGCTTGCCGCCCGCACGCTCGCCCACCGCCGCACCCGCCCGTTGCCCGCGCCGCTGCCGTATCCGCCGGCGCTCGGACGCTGGCCCGCGGTCGCCGGGATCCTCGCCTTCGGCTGGCTCGAGCTCGTCTTCGTCGGTCGCTCCCATCCGGCAACGCTCGCCGTGCTCGCCGTCGGCTACGCGCTTGTGCAGCTCTGCGGGATGGCGGTGTTCGGGATCGAGACGTGGACCGAGCGCGGTGACGCGTTCGCCGTCGCGTTCAATCTGTTCTCACGGCTCTCCCCGCTGCACTGGCGCGACCGCGCGCTGTGGCGCCGGGCGCCGCTGTCCGGCCTCACCGAGCTCACGGCGCTCCCCGGAACGGCCGCGCTCGTCTGCGCGATGATCGGCACGACGACGTTCGACGGGTTCATCAACGGCCCCGTGTGGCGAAGCGTCTCGCCGTCTCTTCAGCGCTCGCTCCGCCATCTCGGCCTCGGCGGGACCGCCGCCCTCGAGCTCGCGCTGACGGTCGGGCTCCTCGTCTCGGTCGCCGTCTGCGCCGGTCTGTATCGGCTCGGAGTCGCCGGCATGAGCCAGATCTCGGCCGATCCGCCCGCGCGGCGGCTCGCCGGCCTGTTCGCCCATTCGCTGGCGCCGATCGCGTTCGGCTATCTGCTCGCTCACTACTTCTCGCTGCTCGTCACCCAGGGGCAGGCGACCGCCTACCTCGTCTCGGATCCGCTCGGCACCGGCGCCGACCTGTTTGGCACTGCGGGCGCGCGGATCGACTACGGCCTGCTCTCGGCGGCCATGATCTGGTACGTCCAGGTCGCCGCGCTCGTCGCCGGACACGTTTCCGGTCTGGCGCTGGCCCACGACCGCGCGCTCGTCGTCTACGGCGACGGCCGTGTGGCCGCCGAGTCACAGCGGTGGATGCTCGCCGTGATGGTGACGTTCACCTGCCTCGGGCTATGGCTCCTGTCCGCCGTCAACACCTGAAAACAGTCAACCCTGCTTGCATCGTCCCTCAGATATGACCATACGACTCCATTCCCTCTCCGTCGCGGCCGCCGCCGGGCTGCTCGCCCTCGCCGGCTGCGGCTCGTCGGGCTCGACGAGTTCCGGCGCCGCCCACCAGTCGTCGACGAGCACGACGCTCTCGACCCAGTCCGGACCGCCGACCACCGGTCCGCCCCCCGCGGTCTCCGAGCTGCCGGCCGCCCTGCATCCGCGCTCCAGCCAGTTCCCGTCCGCGCACGGCAAGACGCTCGAGCAGCTCGCCAGCGGCCTGCACTCCGGGATTCAGCTCGGCGCGGCGACGGGCACGTTCACACCGGGAACCGGACGCTTTGCGTTCGCGCTGAACACGAGCGCCGGCGCATTCGTCTACGCCCCGACCGCGCTGTACGTCGCGCGGACGCCGAAGAGCCCGGCCCAGGGGCCGTTTCTCGCGCCCGCCGATCCGATGACGGTCGCCCCGCAGTACCGCTCCAAGCAAAACTCCGGCCCCGGTGGGATCCGGGCGATCTACGCCGCCCAGCTCCCGCTCCCGAAAGCGGGCACGTACACGCTGCTCTCGATCACGCGGACGCAGAACGGCCTGCTCGGGTCGCCCGGCGAGGTCGCCGTCGCGCCGTCGTCGCCGATCCCCGCCGTCGGCCAGCGACCGCCGGCGATCGCCACCGACACGACCGCCTCGACCCACGGCAACAGGTCGCTCCTGACGACGCGGATTCCGCCGGAGCAGATGGCCTCGGTGTCCTTCAAGGACGTGCTCGGCAAGCGGCCGGTGGCGCTGCTGTTCTCGACCCCGCAGCTATGCATCTCCCGCGTGTGTGGTCCGGTGACCGACATCGCCGTCGAGCTCCAGCACCGATTCGGCAACCAGATCACGTTCATCCATCAGGAGGTCTATGTGGACAACGACCCGAAGAAAGGACTGCGGCCACAACTCAAGGCGTTCCATCTGCAGACCGAGCCGTGGCTGTTCACGGTCAACCGCCAGGGCGTGATCGCCGCGCGGCTCGAGGGGTCGTTCGGAGTCAACGCCTTCACGAGCGCGATCGAGGCGGCGCTGCGATGACGCGGGCGCGAGCGGTCATCGTTCTCGCCGCGATTCTCGGAGCGGCGGCGCTCTCCGGATGCGGCTCGAGCAGCAGCTCGGGTGGCAGCGGAGCCGTCAGCGTCCCGAAGGTGGCGGCCGCCCGCGTGTTCACGCTCGCCGGCTTCTCGCCTGCCGGGGCGGTCGCGCCGGGGCGCCCGACGACGATCAGCTTCACCGTGCGGATGCCGAACGGCCGGCCGCTCACGCAATACAAGACCGGCGGCGGGCCCCACACCGGCGTCCACCTGATCATCGTCCGGGACGATCTCGCCTACATCATCCACGAGCATCCTCCGATCGGTCCGAACGGCCTGCTGCGCCAGACGGTGCGGCTTCCGGCGCCCGGGCACTATCGCGTGCTCGTCGACGTGTACCCGAACATCCCGGGCGGTCAGCCGAACTTCCAGCTGTTCCGCAGCATCGTCGTCACCGGCGCGTACAAGCCGAAGCCGCTGCCTCCGTTCACCGCGGATCAGACCATCGACGGTTACCACATCAACATGCAGGGGGACCCGAAGCTGCACGCGATCCAGGCGCAGTTCGTGAACGTCACGGTTCGGGACGCACAGGGTCGTAGCGTGACCTTCGTCCCGTGGTTCGGAGCGCTCGCCCACGCGATCTTCTTCCACGAAGGCTCACTCGACTACTTCCACACGCACGTGTGCGGAGCAGCCGCCGTGAACTGCACGACGGTGCTCGGCGGCGCCAAGGTCAGCGGTCACGCGACCGCCCCCGGAAAGCTCACGCTCGGGGTGCTGCTGCCGGTGCCCGGCACCTGGCGGCTGTTCCTCCAGATGAAGCTCGGCGGGCGCGTCGTCACCGTCCCGTACACGCTCCAGGTGAGCGCATGACCCGGGTGCGGCGTCTGCTCGCGCTGACTGTCGGCGCGCTCCTGCTCGCCCCGGCCGTGGCGTGCGCGCACGCCGAGATCAGTCCCGCGGTGTCGCTGAGCGGGAAGCTCCAGCTCTACAGCCTCGCCGTCCCCACCGAGAAGGCGGGAGCGGCAACCACGGGTGTCGAGCTGACCCTTCCGAGCGGGTTCGCGGTCGACTCCTTCGTGCCGGCGCCCGGCTGGCGTCGTCACCTCCAGCAGACCGGCAGCGCCGAGAACGCCGTCATCCAGAAGGTCACCTGGACCGGTGGTCACGTCCCGACCGGCGAGGACTCGCTGTTTCAGTTCCTCGCCACGCCGTCCACGAATACGACGTACACGTTCACGGTCCGCCAGACCTACTCCGACGGCTCGGTCGTCACCTGGGCGGGTCCCGAATCCTCGGACGCCCCGGCGCCGACGGTCGAGGCGAAGACCAGCCTCGGCAGTGGCGGCGGAGCGTCGACGCTGACGCTCGTCGCGCTCATCCTCGGCATCCTCGGCCTCGTCGTGGCGGTGCTCGCGCTGCTCGCCGGTGGCCGTGGATCGGTTGGGGGTCGCCCACTCGCGTGAGCCGGGCCCGGCTGATCGGGGCCGCGCTCGCGGCCGTGCTCGTGGCGTTGCTCGTGCCCGTGGGCGCCTCGGCGCACGCCTACCTCGTGCGTACCGTGCCCGCGGCCAGCGGCGTGCTTGACAGCGCGCCCGCGACGGTCTCGCTGACCTTCGACGAGGCCGTCGAGCCGCGGTTCGCGATCGTCTCCGTCACCGACGCGTCCGGCACCCAGCACGCAACCGACGCGGTGCAGCGCTCCCCCGCGAACCCGGACACGATTCTCGTCCCGGTGAACCGCCTGCGGGAGGGGTGGTATCTCGTCTACTGGCGCGCGATCTCCGTCGACGGTCATCCCGTGCAGGGTGCGTTCACGTTCGCCGTTGGCCCGAACCCCGGCCCGGCGCCGCAGTTCCCGATCCCGCACGTCAGCGCGACCGCGGTGACGACACAGCTGCTGATCGCTCGCTGGGTTCTGTTCGCCAGCGTGATGAGCGCCATCGGGCTGCTCGTGCTCCGGATGCTCACCGCCCGGACGCTGATCCGGCGCGTGCCCGGCAGCACGCCCAGCGTGCTGACGCGAGCGACGATCATCGCCGGCGCCATCGGCCTGATCGCGATCCCCGTCTACCTCGATTTCGCGATCGCCAACGACTCGCTGCGCTCGGTGTTCGACCTCGGGACGCTCGTCCCCCTGTTCCGGGTGACGGCGTTCGGCCGCGGCTACATCGACCTCGAGTTGTGCTTCGGGCTGTTCTGCCTCGCCGGGGCGATCGCCCTGTGGCTTGACCGGCCCGACCGCGATCGGCGGTCGATCGCCGAGCTCGGTGCGACGACGGGGGCGCTGCTCGCCGCGCTCGCCGTCGTCATCATTCCCGGCGCTGTCGGTCACGCCGGGCAGACCCCGCCCCGCGGGCTGTCGATGTTCCTGGACGCGGTCCACCTCATCGCCGGCTCGATCTGGCTCGGGGGTCTCATCGGCCTGCTCGCGATGTGGCTCAGCCTTCGCGGGACGCGGCCGCCCGGATCGCCCACACGCGTGACCGTGCTGGCGGTCCTCGTCCCCCGCTTTTCGTCGGTCGCGTTCATTTCCGTGGTCGTCCTGCTCGCCACCGGCACCGGCGCGACGATCATCCACATGCCGGCCGTCAACGCTCTGTGGGACACGGGCTACGGGCGGGCGATCCTCGTCAAGATCCTGCTGCTCGTGCTCGCGATGGCGCTCGCCGCCGGGAACCTTCTGCGCACGAAGCCCGGACTGATGGCCGCGCGCGAGCACACCGAGCGCGGCGAGGCCGCCTCGCGGCTGCTCAGCCGCCTCGTCGGCGGCGAGACCGTGCTCGTGGCCGGCGCCGTGTTCGTGGCCGTGCTGCTGTCCAGCCTCGCACCCCCACCGCCCTCGTTCGCGCTCCAGAACTCGGCGCTTGCCAAAGTCGGTCCCGGACGCGTCGTGCAGACCGTGGAGCGCGCCGGCTACACGCTGCAGGTGCTCGTCTCACCGAACAAGGCAGCGGCTCCGAGTGCGTTCGCGCTGCGGATCACAAAGGGCGGACAGCCGGTCCGAGGCGCCGCCGTCACCCTCGCCTTCAACCACCTGGAGATGCAGATGCCAGAGCAGGACTACCAGCTCAAAGAGGTCTCGCCCGGCGTGTACTCACGGACCGCGCCGGCGCTCGTGATGGTCGGTAAGTGGGGTCTCTCGTTCCAGATCGCGCCACCGGGCGGCGCCCCGTTCACCGCCCTCATCGTCGACCAGGCGAACGGCTGATGAGCAACCGCCAGATCCGCGTGCGCCTGCTCGCCGCGCTCGTCGCCCTCGGGTGCGGTGTCGCGGCACTGCTCGTCGCTATCCTGCTCGTTCGGGGCGTTGTTTCGTAGTTTCGACCGGCAATGATCGTCCATGGCCTCTCGTAAAGAGCAAAAGGAGCAGGCCCGCCAACAGCGACTGGCGGAGGAGCGGGCACGCGCCGAGCGCGAGCGCCGCCAGCGCCGCCTGCAGGCCGGACTCGGCGGACTGCTCGGCGTGATCGTCATCGCTGCCGTCGCCGTCGCGATCGTCGCCGGCAGCGGCAGCAACCACACCCAGGGCACCGGAAGCCCCGTCAAGGTGGCCGACACGAAGGGCGTCACCCTCCCGGCCGCCAAGAACTCGAACCTCGCCTCCGCGGCGAAGGCGGCCGGCTGCGTGGCGATCGACACGCCCGATGCGATCGCCCGCACCGATCAGAACCGCACGCACGTCGATCCCGGCACCAAGGTCCCGTACGCGACCAACCCGCCGAGCTACGGCCCGCACTTTCCGACCCCCGCCTCCGACGGCGAGTACACGCCGTCGAACACCCCGGCGAGCGGATACATTGTCCACGCGCTCGAGCACGGACGGATCGAGTACCAGTACAGCCCGTCGCTGCCCGCGGCCGACGTCAAGCAGCTCGAGGCGTTGTTCAACGAGGGAGACGGGCAGTGGGCGCCACGCCAGATGCTGTTGCTCTTCCCGAATCACACGCACATGCCCTACACGGTCGCCGCCACGGCCTGGGGGCACGTGCTCGGATGCAAGACATTCACCCCTAAGGTGTTTGACGCCCTGCGGGACTTCCGCATGGCCTACACGAACCTCGGACCCGAGCAGCTCGGAACAGGACCGGAGTAGATGGCTTCACGAACGAAACAAAAGGAAGCGGCGCGTCAGGCTCGCCTCGCCGCCGAGCAGGAACGCACCGAGCAGGCACGACGCCAGCGCCGGCTCCAGATGTTCGGCGGCGTGATCGCGCTCGCGATCATCATCGTCGTCGCCGCCGTGATCATCGGCTCCAGCGGCGGGGGTGGACTGAAGAAGGGCAAGGCGGCGACGAGCACCGTCAACGAGGTGGAGCGGATCCTTGGTGGCATCCCCCAGTCCGCCACGACGCTCGGCAACCCGAACGCGAAGGTGACGATGACCTATTGGGGCGATCTCCAATGCCCGATCTGTGCCGACTTCACGCAGAGCGCCGGGTTCTCGCAGCTGCTCACCAACCTCGTTCGGACGGGCAAGGTCAAGATCGACTATCGCAGCGTCGAGACCGCCACCCAGGATCCCCAGACGTTCCAGACGCAGCAGGCAGCGGCGTACGCGGCCGGCAAGCAGAACCGCTTCTGGACATATGCCGAGCTCTTCTACCGCCAGCAGCAGACCGAGAACAGTGGCTACGTCAACGAGAGCTTCCTCACCGGGCTGGCGAATCAGGCCGGGCTGAATGTCAGCCAGTGGAAGACCGCGCGTAACGACCCCTCGCTCGTCAGCCAGCTCAACACCGACCTGTCGACCGCCCAGGCGCAGCGGGTGAGCGCCACCCCGACGCTCCAGTTCAAGGGGCCGAAGGGCTCACTGACGGTGCCTGACTCGATCCCCACCTTCCAGCAGCTCCAGCAGGCGTACAGCAACGTCAGCTGAGCACGCGCCGGGCTCGTTGCACGTCGATTCCGCACATCTCGGCCACTGGTACGTCCAGCTGGCCTTTGCTGTGCCTGCGCTGCTGATCATCGCCTACATCGCCCGTGACTCGCTGCGCCGACGCCTGCGTGAGCGCCGCGAGCGACGAGGACGATGAGCTCCCGGCGCGGCGTTGCCGGCGCCGCCGGCGTCAGCGCTGCCGGACTCGGCGGGCTCGGCGGGCTCGCGGGCCTCGCGGTCACGCTCGCTCTCGGTCTGGCCGCCTTTGCGACGGCCGGCGCCGAGCTCGCCCGCGCCGACGGTGACCCGGCGAGCGATGTGCTCCTCAGCCAGGACGTGTTTCTCCCCTACGGCGGCATCTCGGCGACGCTGCAGCGCCGCCTGTTCGCGCTGTGCGCCTCGGCGCAGCAGGCCGGATATCCGGTGAAGATCGCGCTCATCGCCTCCCGAAGCGATCTCGGTGTCGTGCCGGCGCTCTTCAACCGACCGCAGGCCTACGCCCGATTCCTGTCCGCTGAGCTCGGGAGTGTCGTGCGCGGGCCCGTGCTCGTCGTGATGCCGTCCGGACTCGGGCTCGCGGCCGAGGGTCACGCGCTCTCGACGGCCGCGCTGGGGACGCCTCCGCTCCTCTCCGGCGGCCCCGATGCGCTCGCGAACGCCGCCCTGGCTGCGGTGCCCCGGCTCGCCGCCGGAGCGGGCCATCCGCTGCCGACCTCGGCCGCCTCAGCGTCTGGGCGCACCGGCGCAAGCTCCGGGACGGTGCGCCACGCGCTGATCGCACTGCTCGCGCTCGGACTGATGGCCGGGGCGGCGATCGGTGCGGCGTTCGTCGCCCGTTCGCGCCGCGCCGTCGGCTGACGGGGTGCCGTCGGCTGACCCGCCGCCGCGCCCCGCCGCGCCGCCCGGCACGGCGCGCCCCGTCCAGAGCCCATGACGACGACACCGGATCGGCCTACAGTCCCAATCCGGAGGGTGTTCGCGGCGGAGTGTGCGATTGTGCCGATCCGATCGGGACACGATCACACCGCTCCCGCCGGCCCGCGAGCGGTGGGATGTTGTCCCGATCAACCGGGCTGGAGGACGTTGTCCCGATCAACCGGGCTGGAGGACGTTGTCCCGATCAACCGGGCTGGAGGACGTTGTCCCGATCAACCGCGTGGCGGTCGCGTGGATCCACACGAGCGCTCGCTCACAGGAGCGCCAACCCTCCGCCGCTAGGCGAGCGCTCCGGCGGCCCACGCCGGCTCCGCCTCCGCTTCGGCCGGCGCTCTGCAGTCGTCGCGCTGCGCCGCGAGCTCGCGGATGTACTGGGCGACGACCGCGTCGGTGCTCCGGCGGGCGCGGAGCACGCGGGTCGTGTCGAGATCGTACGTCCGTTCGCGATCGGTCATCCCTGCCTCCGGGTCGATGTCTTAGTACGACGGGCGTCGAACTTTACCAGACGTTCGATGATCGTCGTACTTCTGCTCCGTTCGGGACGCGGTTCACACCCTGGTCACAGGAACTTGCCCGGACGGTCACTCATCCCGTTCGTTTGCGGGGGATTCTCTTCCGTCATGAACGATCAGAGAACACCGCGCGTGGCGATCGTCGCGGACGACAGCGGTCCCCTGCATGGGCTCCCGTGGACGTTGGCCGGGCTTCGCGAACGGCCGGTTCGCGGCTACGCAATCGACGTGGTGCGCACCGAGCGCTCGATCGACGCCTGGACGCTCCGCCGTCCCGACCTCGTCCATCTCGGTGCCGGCGGTCCGACGACCGTCGCCGCCCGCTCCGCCGCCCGCGCGCTCGGCCTGCGCACCGTCGCCAGCCACCACAGCGCGATCGCCTCGGAGGAGGCGCTCGGCGAGCCGCGTCTGTTCCTCTCGCCGAGCGCGACCGCCGACGCGCTCCTGCTCGGGCGCGGCGTCGATCCGAGCCGCATCGCCCGCTGGAAGGCCGGAGTCGACCGCGAGTTCTTCCATCCCGCCCGTTACACGCCGGGCGCACTGCCCGACGGGTTCATCGTGCTCTACGCCGGTCCGCTGACCCGTGAGCACGGACTCGACCTGCTCGCCGAAGCGCTGCTGCTCGCGCATCAGCGCGACGCCCGCCTGCGGCTCGCGGTCGCCGGCGAGGGGCCGGCGGAGGAATCCCTGCGACGGGCGCTCGGCGCAACCCTCACGGTCCTCGGACCGATCGGCCCCGAGCAGCTCGCTGCGGCGTACGCCACCGCAGATCTGTTCGTCACGCCGGGCACCTCCGACCTCTTCGGCCAGTCGATCCTCGAGGCGCAGGCGAGCGGCGTGCCGGTGCTCGCCACCGACGCCGGCGCAGCGCGCGAGCTGATCGAGGCGGGGCGTGATGGCTGCCTCGTCCCGCCGCTCGCCGAGGCGCTGGCGGCCGCGATCGTCGGCCTCGCCCGGCGGGCCGCACTCTGCGAACGGCTCATGACCGGCGGCCTGGTGGCGGTGCGGCGGCGGTCGGAGAGCGAATCGCGGGACCAACTCGCGGCGGCCTACGGTCGCGCGCTCGCGCCTGAAGGTCTCGGTCTCCTCGCGCCCATCGAGCGGGTCGCGCGTGCTGCCTGAGGCAGCGCCGGCCGCGGTCACGCGCGCCGGGCTGCGGATCGCCGATGTCACCCTGTTCTACGGCGAGCGCAGCGGCGGCATCCGCACCTACCTCGAGGCGAAGGCGGCGTACGCCGCGCCGGCCACCTCTGGCTGATCGAGCGCTACCGGCGCCTCGGGTACGACGCCGCGCAGATCGCGGATCGCTACGACGAGCACGTCGAGGATGTGGCCGTCAACGTGTTCTACGCGCTCGCGCTGCGGGCCCTGTCCCGGCTCGACGGCGAGCACGCCGCCGTGTACGCCGCCCGTGCTGGCCGCACCGAGGCGGCCCTGCTCGCGCGGTGCTACGACGAGCGCACGGGACTATTCTTCGACCTCGCCGGCCGCGGCGAGCGACCGCTGCGGGTCTCGACCTGGTCATCGCTCGCGCCGCTCGCGCTCGACCGGCTGCCGGAGGATGTCCGGCGCCGCCTCGTCGAGGAGCAGCTGCTTCACCCGCAGCGCTACCGAGCCGCGGTCGGGATCCCATCCGTCGCCTTGAATGAACGTTCATTCAAGCCCGGCTTCGCCATGTGGCGGTGCTGGCGCGGCCCGTCATGGATGAACACGAGCTGGCTGCTCGTGCCCGCGATGCGTGCTCTCGGCTATCGCCAGGAGGCCGAGCGGGTTACGCGATCGCTGGAGATGACCGTCGATCGCCACGGGTATCGCGAGTACTACAACCCGCTCACCGGACGCGGCCTCGCCGCCCGTGGCTTTGGCTTCTCGACGCTGCTCATCGATCTTCTCGCTCGTAGCGGGAATGACATCGCCGAACTGTCCGCCGCGGGACGGATGATGGCCGCGTGAGCTGGCGATCCACCAGAGCAGCCGGGCACAACGGTGGCGAGCCCCGGCAGGTGGCGGTGATCGACCTCGGCTCCAACTCGTGGCGACTCGTCGTCTTCAGCTATGCCCTGGGCGGGTGGTGGAAGCTGACCGACGAGCTGTACGAGACGGTCCGCATCGGCGAGGGCCTCGGCGCCTCTGGCAAGCTGAGCGACGAGGCGATGGACCGCGGGATCGAGACCCTGTCGGTGTTCGCCCGCTTCTGCCGGGCCAACCATCTCTCCGGCGAGCAGATCCACGCCATCGCCACGAGCGCGATCCGCGACGCGACGAACCGTGACGAATTCATCGCCAGGGCGGAGCGCGAGACGGGGGTGGCGATCGAGGTGCTCTCCGCCCGCGACGAGGCGTTCTTCGGCTACGTCGCCGCGATCAACACGAGCACCCTCACCGACGGCGCCGTTGTCGATCTCGGAGGCGGCAGCATGCAGCTCGTTCAGGTCGCCGACCGCCTTCCGCTCGCAATGGAGTCCTTTCCGCTCGGCGCGGTGCGCCTCACCGAGCGGTTCCTGCCCGGAGACGGAGCCGCGAAGAAGAAGGAGGTCAGCCGCGTCCGCGCACACGTCGAGGAGACGCTCGCCGCCTTGCCGTGGCTGGCGGACGCCGGCCCTCGCCTCGTCGGCATTGGCGGCGCGGTGCGCAACCTCGCCGCCGCGGCGCAGCGGGCGGCCGGTCAGCTCGATATCGGCGTCCAGGGGTTCCTCATCACCCCCGAGGCGCTCGGCTCGCTCGTCGACACGCTCGCCGCGCTGCCGGTCTCCGAACGCGGCAGCGTCCCCGGCATCAAGGTCGGTCGCGGGGACATCATTCTCGCCGCCGCGGTCGCGCTTCAGACCGTGATCGAGCTCGGGTCGTTCGCCGGGATCGAGGCGACCGAGGCCGGCCTGCGCGAGGGCGTGTTCCTCGGCGGCACGATGCTCGAGCCTGATGACCCGCTGATCCCGGACGTCCGGGAGGCGGCCGTCCGCAACCTCGCTGTCCAGTACGAGTCCGACATGGCGCACGTCGACCATGTCGCGCTGCTCGCCCTGCAGATGCACGACTCGCTCGTCGCCGGCGGGCTGTTCGAACCGAAGCCCGGGGAGCGCGAGCTGCTGTGGGCGGCATCGATGCTCCACGACGTCGGGATGACGATCTCCTACGACGATCACCACAAGCATTCGCGCTACCTCATCATCAGCGCCGAGCTCCCGGGTTTCGATCCCCGCGAGCGCGCGCTCATCGCCCAGATCAGCCGCTACCACCGGAAGGGAAACCCCCGCCTCGGCGAGATGGAGGAGCTCTCCGAGCCGAGTGACGAGGACCTGCTCGAGCGCTGTGCGCTCATCCTCCGCCTGGCGGAGCACCTCGAACGCGGCCGTGACCAGGCGGTGAGCGAGGCCCGGCTGCGCGCCAACGGTCACGGGGTCGATCTCCACCTCGAGGCGGGCGGAGACCTTATGCTCCCGCGCTGGAGCATCGAGCGATACGGCGACGGCGAGGCGTTCGAGCGGGTGTTCGGACGCAGGCTGCTCGTCGGCTGAGATGCCACGTCGCTCCCGCGGACCGGTTCCAGCCGCACCCGCCGGCGGAAAATTCCGCGTGCGCGCAGGCGGAAATCCCGGCTCGCGGCGTGAGTGCGCCACAATGCGCCATACGTTCCCCCGATGCTGTGGTTGCTACGACACGCCGAGGCCGCGGATGGCTTCCCGGATGATGAGCGCCCCCTCACCGACCTGGGTGTCCATCAGGCCGAGGCGGCGGGGCTTGCGCTCGCCCGCCTGGGCACGAACATCGACGTCTGTCTGTCGAGCCCGAAGCTTCGCGCCATGCAGACAGCGCGGATCGCGTGCGAGCCGCTCGGGATCAACGTGACCGCCGAGCCGGCGCTCTCCGGAGAGCCGTTCGACGTCCATGAACTGGTCGTCGGCCACGGCGACGTGCTGCTCGTCGGTCACGATCCGTCGTTCTCGCTCACCCTGCACGATCTCACCGGCGCCCAGGCGCGGATGAAGAAGGGCGGCCTCGCCGCCGTGGCGAAGGGAGAACTCGTGACGCTGTTGCGGCCAACCGAACTCGCGGCCATCGCCGGGCTGAAGGACAAGGTCTCATGAGCGACCGCCTCGAAGCGAGTGCCGGCGCGGTGACGGGCGCCGAGGGCAACGGCCACGCCGATCTCAGCACCGAGATCGAGCTCACCGACAGCTCGCTGTACGTCAACCGGGAGCTGTCCTGGCTTGACTTCAACGACCGCGTGCTCCAGCTCGCCGAGGACGACTTGCTGCCGCTGATCGAGCGGGTCAAGTTCCTCGCCATCTTCGTCACGAACCTCGACGAACACTTCATGATCCGCGTGGCCGGGGTCCACGATCAGGTGGACGCGCGGATCGATGCGCGCGGCCCGGATGGCGTGTCGCCGACCGATCTGCTCGAGCAGATCGCGCTCCGCGTGCGGGCGCTCGACCGCCGCCACGCCCGGCAGTTCCAGGAGGTCATCCGGCCAGCGCTCGCCGAGCACGGGATTCGGATCATCTCGTGCGATGAGTCCGAGGTGGACCCGCGCGCCATCGAGCGGCATTTCCGGGAGCAGATCTTCCCCGTCCTGACGCCGCTCGCGATCGGCCCGGGACGACCCTTCCCGTACATCTCCAACCTCTCCCTGAGCATCATCGTCCGGCTCCACGACCCGAAGGTCGACCACGAGGCGTTCGCCCGGGTCAAGGTGCCGAAGGAGGTTCTTCCCCGGTTCGTCCAGATCGCCAAGGACACGTTCATCCCCCTGGAGGACGTCATCGCCCAGCACCTCGACGAGCTCTTCCCGGGGATGGAGATCCGCAGCTGGGATCTGTTCCGGGTGACCAGGGACGCCGACTTCGACATCTCCGATGAGGCCGATGACCTGCTCCAGGCCGTTGAGGACGAACTCCGCCGACGCCGCTTCGGCGAGGTCGTGCGGCTCGAGGTCGGCGCCGGGATGGACCCGACGCTGCGCAACCACCTGATCGACTGGCTCGGCGTGGACGAGGTCCAGGTCTACGACGTCGAGGGTCTGCTCGACCTCTCCGACCTGTGGCAGATCGCCGGGATCGAAGGACACACCGACCTCCGCCAACCGTCGTGGACGCCGCTGACCCATCCGGCGTTCGGTCCCCGCCCGGGCGACAGCGACGAGCAGCCGGACGTGTTCGCACCGATGCGCGCGGGCGACGTGCTCGTCCACTACCCGTATCACTCGTTTGCGACCTCGGTCGAGCGGTTCGTCAAGCAGGCGGTCGACGACCCGAACGTGCTCGCGATCAAGATGACCGTCTACCGGACCTCCGACGACTCGGCACTCGTCCCGTCGCTCATCGAAGCGGCCGAGAAGGGTAAGCAGGCCGTCTGCATGGTCGAGCTCAAGGCCCGCTTCGACGAGCGGCTCAACATCCGCTGGTCACGGGCTCTCGAAGAGGTTGGCGCTCACGTCGTCCACGGCATCCCCGGACTGAAGACCCACGCGAAGGCGATCCTCGTCGTCCGCCGCGAGCGGGACGGGATCCGCCATTACGTGATGATCGGCACGGGCAACTTCCATGCCAAGAACGCCCGTCTGTACGAGGACTTTGGGCTGTTCACGACCGATCGGGTGCTCGGTCAGGAGGTCGCGAACATGTTCAACACGCTGACCGGGTACGGCCACCCCGAGCATGAGCGCAAGGTGCTCGTGGCGCCGAACTGGATGCGCCAGCCGCTGATCGACGAGATCGAGCGCACGGTCGAGGCTCACCGAGCCGGCGTCCCGTCGCGGGTCCGGATGAAGATGAACTCGCTCGTCGATCAGAAGATCATCGAAGCGCTCTACCGCGCCTCGCAGGCCGGCGTGCCGATCGACCTGAACGTGCGCGGGATCTGCTGCCTGCGGCCGGGAGTGCCCGGCGTGTCGGACACGATCACGGTCGTGTCGGTCGTCGGCCGCTTCCTCGAGCACAGCCGGATCTACTCGTTCCACCGCGGCGACGAGCACCGGTACTACATCGGCTCCGCGGACCTCATGCCCCGGAACCTCGACAAGCGGGTGGAGCTGATCACCCCCGTCGAGGACCCGGCTCTGCAGGCCGAGCTCGAGGACACGGTCGAGCGATGCCTCGCCGACGATACGTTCGCCTGGACGCTGGAGGCGGACACCGAGTGGCATCGGCGCACCGGCCGGACCCGGTGCGTCCACCAGGAGTTGATGGAGCGCACGCTCGCCCAGGCGTCCACCGTGGCGCCGGTCCCGGGCTAGCCGCTCCGAGCCGGACAACGCCGCGGCGCCGCCCGGCTCGGACTCCCCGGGTCCGGTTGCTGCTAGCCGCCGTTCGTGGCCGACGTGGGACGCGCGGCGAGCGTCAGGTGGAGCGTCTTCGTCTGGCCGCCGCGGTTGACCGTCAACGTGATCGTGTCGCCGGGCGAGTAGCCGTCGACAGTGGCGATGAAGCCGTCGGTCGAGCTGATCGTCTTGCCGTTGATCGCCGTGATCAGGTCACCGGGCTGGACGCCGGCGTGGGCGGCCGGGGAGCCGCTCCTGATCGGAGCGTTGCCCTGAGGATCAGGCTGCGTGGAGACCCTCGCGCCACCCGAGCTCGTCGGGTCAAGACTCACGCCGACGTATGCGTGCTTGACCGGATGACCACCGATGATCGCGTTGGCAACGCGCGCGGCCGTGTTCGACGGGACGGCGAAGCCGACGCCGGAGCTCGTGCCGGTGTTCGTGTTGATCTGGTCGACGAGACCGAGCACCCGGCCGCTGGCATCGAGCAGCGGGCCGCCGGAGTTACCGGGGTTGATCGCGGTGTCGGTCTGGATCGCGCCGGGGATCGTGAACTTGTTCGGCGCCTGGATGCTCCGCCCGACGGCGCTGACGATTCCCGTCGTCGTCGTCTCAGGCAGGCTGAACGGGCTGCCGATCGCGACGACCGGGTCGCCGACCTGAGCGGCGGAGGAGTCGGTCAGCGGAATCGGATGCAGCTCGGACGGCCGGGACGTCGACCTTGATCAGTGCGACGTCGGTGCTCGGATCGGTCCCGAGGACTCTCGCGCTCGCCGATTTCCCGTCCTGGAAGCGGACCCGGACGCTCGTCGCGCCGGACACGACGTGCTCGTCGGTGAGGATGTCGCCCTTGTTGTCGTAGACGACGCCGGCGCCCTCGCCCTGGCTCTGCTGCGACCCGCCTCCGAACGGCGAGGAGCTCTGGGACGTGACGAGGATGTCGACGACGCCCGGGCTGGCCTGCTTGTAGATCTGGTTGACGCTGAGGCCACGGCCGCCGAGCGACGTCGGGATCGTCGACGAGATGCTCTTCTGTGGCTGCACGACGGTCGTCGTCACCGTCTTCGTCGAACTGCTGCCGGTGGCGACGACCAGCGCGATGGCGCCGCCGGCGATCGCTCCGGCGATGACGGGGAGGATGCGGCTCCAAGATTTCATGGTCGGTTTCTCCTGCTCACGTGCGTAGGGCTCTCTGTCAGCCAGTACAGCGGACGCCTATGAGAAAGCTTTCAGAACTCGATGAGAGGTCCGTAAGAGGCTGGTCCACGGCCGCCGGCGCCTGGGCGGCGCAGCGCCCGCCCGTGACTGCTCATTATGTCGCTACCCGTTCGAGACCGGCTCCGAGCGTTCAGGGGCCGGGCGCGCCCGGGGGCAGCATCCCGCCGGGGCCGCCGGGGGGCAGCATGCCGCCGGGCCGGAAGCCCCGGTGCATCATCCCCGGACCGAAGCCCTTGCGGTTGACGATCGTGTTCAGCCGCTGATCGAGCCGGCTGAGGATCTTCTGCTCCTGAGCGCTCGTCAGCCGCTGCGCCGAGACCGCCTTGTCGAGGCGCGCCTTGATCTGGGCCTTCACCGCGTCTTCCAGGCCGGAGACGGACTTGTGCTGCGCGTTGGCGATGTCGGCGAGCGACTTGCCGGAGCGCAGCTGCGTGACAAGCTGGGCCTCGGTGAGACCCAGGTACTTCGCCGCCGCCTGGCCGACGCCCGCCCGGTGGCCGAGGAGACCGCGATGGCGGAAGCCCCACGGGCCGACGGGAGCGAGTTGGCGCTGGGCGAGGCGCTGCCCCAGCTTGTTCGCCTGTGCCTGGGTCAGCTTGCCTGACTTGACGGCCTGGTCAAGTTGATCCTGGTAGGCGCCCTTGAGCGCGTTGTTCAGCTGTGCCGGGCTGACGTTGAGTCGCTTGGCGACATCGTTGATGAACGCCTGCCGCGGGTTCATGGTCGAGCTGCTCGCGGCGTAGGCGCCACCGGCCAGACCGGCCGCAGCGACGACGGCGCCGCCGATGGCGAGCCTTCTCTTCATTTTCGGGGGCATTGGCATCTCTCCCTTGCGGTTGCCTCGGGTATCCGATCCCCGAGATTGGACGGCCGCTCCCGGAATGGTGTCGATTCAAATTGAGAGGAACGTAAGACTTGCTCCGGCAAGCTGCACAACGTTGCTGATAGGGTGCGCTCCTATGCGCAGGGGGGTGCTGACGTCACTGGTCGTGGCGATTTCGCTGATCGTCCCCGCCGCCGCTGCGGCGTCGGTCGGTCCCGCTTCCTTTTACAAGGCGACGGGCGGGTCCTTCGTCGAAGCCGTGCATCCCGGCGGTCTGACGATCTCCAAGTCCTCGCCGGCGTACATCGTGATCGGCTTCACCGGTTCCGCGGCCGACCTCGAGCAGTATTCGGCGTCGAACACGTTTCCCGCGGTCGGCATCCGCAACGGGAACCGGACCGACTGTTTCCTCAACGCCCGCCTCGTGGTCGTCCCGTCCTTCGTCTCGGACTTCACCGAGGGCCTAAACGAGTACCACGGCCTGTTGATGACGTACACCGGCCACTTCCGGCTCGGCACGCCCGATACGTCGCAATGCCGCACCGCGCGGGCGCTCGGACCGATCCTGCCGACCGTGTCGCTGTCACGATCGAGCGCCAAGCTCAGCGTCACGTGTCGCATCAAGTACTGCAACGGCAAGTTCGCCGCTTTCAACCCGCCGAGCACGTGCCGCGGCCCGGTCCGGCTGCTGCCCGGCGTCTTCGGCTGCTCACCCGCGTTCAACGGGTTCTTCAAGGTGCCGGGCGGTCTCACCGACCGGTTGACGATCCCGTTGAAGGGCACGAGCGCGAACGTGATGAGAGTCGTCCTCGTCGTCAACGGCAAGACGGTCGTCTCCTCGACGATCTCGGCGCTCGCACGCACCCCGCGGGCGCCCGCGCGGCCGAAGACCTCGTCGGTCTCGATCGGCTGCGGCACCGGCACCGTCGGGTCGGCGGGGGCGGCCTCGGGCCAGATCTCGCCGCGCGGACGCGGCACCGTCGTCGTCACGTTCACCGGCCCCTCGGGTACCGACCCGGTCATGGTGACCGTCGGCGCCGGTGCCAACGGCGCGTGGAAGGCCTCGTTCACCCCGTCGGCGGCGGGCCCGTGGACCGCCCGCGCCGCGTTCATCGGCGACCGGTCGCGGAAGGGCGCGCTCTCGAAGACGTGCCCGTTCACCGTCGCCGTCCCCTAGAGGGCGACGGTGCTGGGGCCGTTTGTACAACTGCTGTACACAATCCCCCAGGCGCTCGCCCGCAGAACTAGACGGTCCAGTCCAGACGGGAGGCTACGACTCGCTCGGCTGTGCGAGCTCGACGAACACGTCGAGCGCCTCCGGATTCGCGAGCGACTCGCGGCTCGCCACCTCCTCGACCGGCGTCCCGGTGAGGATCCGCTTGACCGGCACCTCGAGCACCTTCCCCGACAGCGTCCGGGGCACCTCGGCGATCTGCCGGATCTCGTCCGGCACATGGCGCGGCGAGCAGTCCTCCCGCACCCGTCGCCGGATCTCGGCGATGAGCGAGTCGTCCAGCGACACCCCGTCCCGGAGCACGACGAACAGCGGCATCCACCCCTGGTCAAAGCCGGGGCGTCTGGGGACGTCGACAACCAGTGCATCGACGACGTCATCGATCGAGAGGACGGCGCGATAGATCTCGCTCGTCCCCATCCGGATGCCGCCGCGATTGATCGTCGAGTCAGACCGGCCGTAGATGACCGCGCTCCCGCGTGAGGTGATCTTGATCCAGTCGCCGTGGCGCCAGATCCCGGGATACATCGCGAAGTAGCTGTCCCGGTAGCGCGACCCGTCCTCGTCACCCCAGAAGTAGATCGGCATCGACGGCATCGGCTCCGTGATGACGAGCTCCCCGACCTCGTCGAGGACCGACCGCCCGTCCTCGTCCCACGCCTCGACCGCGGCCCCCAGGGCCCGGCCCTGAAGCTCGCCGAGGTACACCGGGAGCGTCGGCACGCCGCCGACGAACGCCGTGCACACGTCGGTGCCGCCCGAGGTCGAGAACAGCCACGTCCCGGAGCCGAGCTCGTCGTAGATCCAGCGGAAGCCCTCGGGCGAGAGCGGAGAACCCGTCGAGCCGACCGCCCGCAGCGCACGAAGGTCTCGCGACTCGTCACGCAGCGAGACGCCCTCCTTCATGCACGAGCCGATGAACGCCGCACTCGTCCCGAAGCACGTCATCCGGGTCTCGGCCGCCAGATCCCAGAGCGTCCCGAGATCCGGATAGCCGGGGTTGCCGTCGAACAGGATGATCGAGGTCTCGGAGAGCAGCACACCGACGAGGAAGTTCCACATCATCCACCCGGTCGTGGTGAACCAGAACATGCGGTCGCCGGCTTGCGCGTCGAGATGGAGGTGGGACATCTTCAGCTGCTCGAACAGGATCCCGCCCTGGCCGTGGACGATCGGCTTTGGCAGCCCCGTCGTCCCCGAGCTGTAGAGGACCCAGAGCGGGTGGTCGAACGGCACCGGCTCAAACGTCAACCCACCGTCGTCACCGGCGAACCCGTCCTCCCAACCGGTGCCATCGAGATACCCGAGCCGCACGACCCGCTCCAGAGACGGCATCTCCGACGCGATCCGCTCAACCGATGCGCTGCGGTCAAAGTCCTTGCCGCCGTACCGGTAGCCGTCGATCGCCAACAGCACCTTCGGCTCGATCTGGGCGAAGCGGTCGATCACGCTGCGGGCCCCGAACTCGGGGGCCGCCGAGGACCACACGGCGCCGATCGACGCGCACGCGAGGAACGCAGCCACCGTCTCCGGGATGTTCGGCATGTACGCCGCGACCCGGTCGCCGGGACCCACCCCGCAGGCCCGCAGCCCGGCCGCCACGGACGCCGTCTCGGCGCGCAGCCGGCCCCACGTCCACGAGTCCAGCGGCCGCGACTCCGACGCGAACTGGACCGCGAGCGTGTCGTCGTCCTTGCCCCGGAAGATGTGCTCCGCGTAGTTGAGCGTGCCGCCGGGGAACCACTCGGCGCCGGGCATCGTGTGCGACCCGAGCACCGCCGAGGGCTCCGAGTGGAACCGGACGTCAAGGAACTCCGCGATCGACCCCCAGAACGCCTCCAAGTCGTCGACGGACCAGCGCCACATCGCCGCGTAGTCCTCGAACGTGAGCCCGCGGGAGGACTCGAGCCAGCGCTGGTAGCGCGTCATCGTCGCTCGCTCGACCCGCTCGGGCGAGGGCGTCCACAGCAGCTCGGCCTCAGGCTCGCTCATCGTGCAACTGCAGTATCTCGCAATGATCTGTAGCGGCGTCGGGTCGAGCCCCCGGGGTTGCGCGGGCGGGGTCGTGCAAGTAGGTTGGAGGCCACAGTCGGGGCGATGAGAGGATGGTGGACCGTGGGTGTGTCCAGGGGCCGGATCGGGCGCACGGGGCGCTTGGGCGTACTGATGAGTGTGTCTGCGGCCATCATCGTCGGCGCGGCGTCGTCGGCGCGGGCGGCCGATCGCGTCTACTGGGGCAACGGCACCGGGATCTCATTCGCGAACCTCGATGGCACGGGTGGCGGCGATCTCAACCTGACTGGCACCACGACGACCAACCAGTCACTGGGGGTGGGAGTCGACTCGGCGGCGGGCAGGCTTTACTGGGTCAGCGCCGGCGACTTTGGTGCCGTCAGGGTCTCGTTTGTGAACCTCGACGGCAGCGGCGGTGGCGGCGGTCTGAACATCACCGGCGCGACGGCGAATGAGCCCGGAGGACTGGCGATCGACCCCGTCGCCCGCCGCGTGTACTGGGCAAACACCAACGCCGGCATGATCTCGTGGGCGGGACTCGACGGCAGCGGCGGCCACGACCTGACGACGACCGGCGCGACGGCCACCAAGGCGCTCGGGCTCGCGGTGGACCCAGCGCTCGGCAAGGTCTACTGGTCGGACTTCGGCGCCGTCAACAAGATCGCCTTCGCGAAGCTCGACGGCAGTGGCGGAAGCGATCTCACCACGACCGGCGCGACGGTGACCGACCCTGAGGGGGTGGCGATCGACGCGGCGAACGGCAAGGTCTACTGGGCCAACGCCGCCGCCAACAAGATCTCGTTCGCGAACCTCGACAACACCGGCGGTGGCGGCGATCTGACCATCCCCGCTGGCGCGACGCTGAACGGACCCGCGGGGGTCGCGATCGACCCAGCGGCGGGCAAGATCTACTGGGCCAACAGCGGCATCGGCACGACCGACGCGACCTCGATCGCGTGGGCGAAGCTCGACGGCAGCGGCGGCGGTGACCTGAAGACGACCGGTGCGTCAGTGAACAGCGCCACCTTCCCCGTGCTCGTCGAGTCCCCACTCGGTACCGGCGCGCCGGCGATCACGGGCAGCTCGGCGGTCGGTTCGGTGCTCACGTGCGGAGCGGCGTCCTGGGCGGCCGACCTGCCCGGTGCGTTTCTCTACCGCGCGCCGCAGTCGACCGCCTTCCAGTGGACGCTCGCCGGCAAGGACATCATCGGCGCCACTGCGAGCACGCTCACGGCGTTCAGGCCGGGGAGTTATGCCTGCCGGGCGATGGCGACCAACGTGGCCGGCACGACGTCGCAGACGAGCGCCGCGCACACCGTGGCTGCGCCGACGCCGACCAAGGCGGTCATGAGCGCGCTGACGGAGACGAACGCGACGTTCACAGTCGGGTCGGTGTCAACGCCGCTGACCGGGCGCACGGCGGCGGTCCGCCATGAGCAGGGCACGGTCTTCTTGTTCCGCCTCGACCAGCCGGCGACAGTCAAGCTGACGATTCAGGCCAACCTCGCGGGCCGCCGCGTCGGCGGTCGCTGCGTCACCGCCACCAACGTGCTGCGCCAGAAACCGCGCTGCACCCGGACGGTCACGATCGCGACCCTGACCCGGACCGCCCACACGGCGCTGAACAAGGTCGCGTTCAGCGGACGGATCAGCGGACGGGCGCTCAAACCCGGCAGCTACCGGGCCGTGTTCACCGCCACCGACGCCGCCGGCAGCGCCAGGCCGAGAACGCTCAGCTTCACGATCGCCGCACGGTAGGGTGTCGGCTATGGCGCGCGAGAACTCAGCCAACCGGGCCGACGCGCTCGCCGACATCGTCCTGCCCGATCAGGACGGCCACGATGTCCGTCTCGGTGATCTGTGGGCCGAGAAGCCGGTCGCGCTCGTGTGGCTGCGCCACTACGGCTGACTGTATTGCCGTGCTCACGCGGTGCAGTTGCATCGCGCACGTGAGGAGTTCGAGGCGGCGGGCGCCGGTCTCGTGCTGATCGGACAGGCGACGCCCCGCCACGCCGCACACTTTCGCCGCCGGCAGAAGATCGAGCTGCCCGTCCTCGCCGACGAGCATCGCGTCAGCTACAAGGCGATCGGCGCCAGGAAGGGGTCCGCCAATCAGCTCATCGGTCCTTCCGTGGTCGCCAAGGGGCTGCTCACGACGGCGAAGACGGGGATCGTCCAGGGCCGGACGATCGGCAGTCCCAGCCAGCTCGGCGGGGCCGTCGTGATCGGACCCGGGAATCACGTCCTGTTCGAGCACACCGCCAAGGACGCGAGCGACAACGCCACTCCCGAGCAACTGCTCGAGGCCGTCCGCGCCGCGGCGTAGCGGACGACCACCCGCGCCCAAGTACGCGATCATCCGGTCAATGGCGACCACCTTCGAGTCCGCGGTCCGGGCGCCGTTCGCCGCCACCGTGATCGCGATTGCCCATGAGGTCGGCGAGCCGGTGAGCGCCGGCGCCGCGCTCGTGATCCTCGAGGCGATGAAGATGGAGCACGAGGTCATCGCCGAGAGCGATGGGATCGTGGCCGCCGTCGAGGTCGAGGTCGGAGAGACCGTCGAGGAGGGTCAGCTCCTCGGCGTGATCCACGCCGGCGACGCGGCGCAGTCGCATGCGGACGACGGCGGCGCGCACGAGCTCGGACCCGCGGCTCGTCAGGATCTCGACGCCGTCGTCGCCCGCCACGCGCTGACGCTCGACACGGCGCGGCCGGACGCGGTCGCCAAGCGTCATGACCGCGGCCATCGCACAGCCCGGGAGAACCTCGCCGACCTCGTCGACGAGGGCTCGTTCGTCGAGTACGGCCCGCTCATGTTCGCCGCCCAGGAACAGCGCCGCGCGCGCGACGAGCTCGTCCGGCGCACCCCCGCCGACGGCCTCGTCGGCGGCGTCGGGGAGATCGACGGCCGCCCGGCCGTCGTCATGTCCTACGACTACACCGTCCTGGCCGGAACGCAGGGGATGCGCAACCACCTCAAGAAGGACCGGCTGTTCGAGCTCGCCGAGGACCGCCGGCTCCCGGTCGTCCTGTTCGCGGAGGGCGGCGGCGGCCGACCCGGCGACGTCGACATGCCGATCGTTGCCGGCCTTGACTGCCGCGCGTTTCATCTGTTCGCCCGGCTGAGCGCCCTCGTGCCGCTCGTCGGGATCGCTTCCGGATATTGCTTCGCCGGAAACGCCGCCCTGCTCGGATGCTGCGATGTCGTGATCGCGACCGAGGACTCGAGCATCGGCATGGGCGGCCCGGCGATGATCGAGGGCGGCGGCCTCGGCGTGTACCCGCCGCAGGACGTCGGACCGATCGACGTCCAGTACCCGAACGGCGTCGTCGACCTCCGGGTCACCGACGATGCCGAGGCGGTGGCGGCGGCCAAGCGCTACCTCGCCTACTTCGCCGCGGCGGCGCCGGACTCGGCAGCCGTCCCGCCGCGCGTCCCCGACCAGACCCATCTGCGCCATCTCATCCCGACGAACCGGAAGCGGATCTACGACGTGCGCGCGGTCATCGACGCACTCTGTGACGAGGGCTCGGTGCTCGAGCTGAGGCGCGGGTTCGGACTCGGGATGGTGACCGCGCTCGCCCGGATCGACGGCCGCGTGCTCGGCGTCGTCGCCAACGACCCGACCCATCTCGGCGGCGCGATCGACGCGCACGGCGCCGACAAGGCGGCCCGGTTCATGCAGCTCTGTGACGCGCACGACCTGCCGATGTTGTTCCTGTGTGACACGCCCGGCTTCATGGTCGGGCCGCAGGCCGAGCGGACCGCGACGGTCCGCCATTTCAGCCGCATGTTCGTCACCGGCGCGAACCTCGGCGTGCCGACCGGCACCGTCGTGCTGCGCAAGGGCTACGGCCTCGGTGCCCAGGCGATGGCCGGCGGCGGCTTCAAGGCGCCCCGGTTCACCATCGGCTGGCCGACCTCGGAGTTCGGCGCGATGGGGCTCGAGGGCGCAGTGCGGCTCGGGATGCGGCGGGAGCTCGAGGCGATCGAGGACCCCGACGAGCGTCAACGGGCGTTCGAGGCGACGGTCGCCGCCGCCTATGACCGGGGCAAGGGCATCAGCATGGCCGAGTACTTCGAGATCGACGATGTGATCGACCCGGCAGACACGCGACGCTGGATCGGGATGCTGTTCGACGACCCGCGGACGCGCGCGCCGCACGCGCCGGCCCACCCGCACAAGCGCCGCCCCCACATCGACGCCTGGTAGCGCGTCAGCCGCAGCGCTGACAGGACCCGCGGAGCAGGACGTCGTGGCTGTCGACGCGCGCCCCGTTCGCAGTGGCGGCGACGGCGTACGCGCTCGCTGCGCTCATGAGGCGCGCAAGGCCTCGGTCGGGCTGAGCCGCGCCGCCTTCGTCGCCGGATAGAGCCCGGCGAGGGCGCCGATCAACAGCCCGGCGAGGGGCGCCGCGATCAGCGCGTAGGCGGGGATGACCATCGGCTGGTTCTGGACCTCCGAGTACACCCACGTGGCGAGCGCCCCGAGCAGCAGCCCGGCGATCCCGCCGAGCGCGGCGAGCAGCGCCGACTCGGTGAGGAATTGCGCCGAGATGTGGCGGCGCGTCGCGCCGAGCGCGCGGCGCAGACCGATCTCCCCACGGCGCTCGAGCACCGAGATGACCATGATGTTGGCGATGCCGATCGCGCCGACGAGCAGGGCGACGGCTCCGAGCCCGAGCAGCAGCGTCGTGAACTGCCCTTTTGCCGCGGCCCGTGCCTCGAGCGCGTCCGACGGACGGCTGACCTGGACACCGTCGGGGTTCTCCGGATCGGCCGTCGGGGCGAGCAGTCCGGAGATCTGGGAGACGTGGTCGACGTTCGCGCGAACGTAGATCTCCGAGGCGTTCGGCTGGGCCTGAAACAGCCGTTCGGCGACCGGGAGCCCGATGAACGCCGTGCTGTCGAGATTCGGGTCGAGCAACACGGGCTTCAGCACGCCGATGACGTTGAACCAGGTCCCGCCGAGGAACACCTGGATGTGCCCGGAGACCCGCGTGATCTGCAGCGTCTGCGCCGCCTGCGCGCCGAGCACCACCGTCGGGAACTGCTCACTTGACGCAGTGAGGAACTGGCCGGTGGCGAGCTCGCCGCCGACGGTGCTGAGCAGCCCGGGATCGGCCGCGTCGACGCCGATCCCGCCGGTCTCCTCCGCTGGCACGTACGGCGTCCGGCGCACGGTCGCGTTCGCGACGGCGTACACGGCCGCCGAGCCGTCGACCGCCGCCATGTGGTTGATCGCGCCCCGGGCGTAGCTCGGCAGCACCTCGTTCGAGCCGAGGAACGTCTGCCCCGGCGTCACCGTCAGCAGGTTCGTCCCGAGCTTGTCGATCGTCGAAAGCAGATTCGCCTGGCTCGAGGCGGACACCCCAACGACGGCGACCATCGCGCCGATGCCGATCGCAATCCCGAGCGCCGACAGCGATGCCCGCAACCGCCGCGTCCGCAGCCCGTGCAGCGCGATCCCGACGAGCTCTCGCGCAGGCATCCGGGCCGCGCCGAGCTTGGCGGTGGCGGCGGCGGTGCTCACTGCCTCTCATCCCCGACGATCTCCCCGTCCCGCATCTGGATCCGACGCGGGAAGCCGCGCGCGATCTCCTCGTCGTGGGTGATCAGCGCGAGCGTCGCTCCATCGGAGGCCAGCTCGTGGAGGAGCCCGATGACCTCTCCGCCGGCCCGCGAATCGAGGTTGCCGGTCGGCTCGTCGGCGAGGATGATGATCGGCCGCTTGGCGATCGCCCGTGCGATCGCCACCCGCTGGCGCTCGCCGCCGGACAGCTGCGGCGGTCGGTGGTCGAGGCGGCGGCCGAGCCCGACGCGCTCGAGCGCGGCCGTCGCCGCCTCGCGCCGGGCCTTCGGCGGGGCACCGGTGTAGAGCATGCCGCTGGCGACGTTTTCGACCGCCGTCATCGTGTCCTGGAGATGGAAGCCCTGAAACACGAAGCCGATCTCGTGCGCGCGGAGGCCGGCGAGCTCGGAATCGGAGGCGGCGATGACGTCATGCCCGGCGACTTCGACCGCTCCGTCGGTCGGCCGCTCGAGCGTGCCGAGCACCGTCAGCATCGTCGTCTTTCCCGACCCCGACGGGCCGACGACCGCGACCTGATCGCCCGACGCGATCTCCACGCTGACCCGGCGGAGCGCATGCACGCCGCCGTCGTATTCCTTGCTGACCTCGCGCAGCCGCAGGGCCACGCCGTTCGCGAGGTTGTCGCGTGGACCCTCGTGCGCGGCTGGCGAGCGCCGGATCAAGTGAGGCGAGGACGCAGGGCCCGGAGGAATAGCAGCGCTATTTCGAGGGTCCGAGGACGACGAATCACGCCGATCCGCCTCCGCCGGACGGGCGCGCGGGTTCACGCGGCGACCTCTGCTCATCCCTGGGAGTCGGTGACCTGGAGGCCGGGGGTGATCTGCGAGCCGGAGATCTGGACGTAGCCGGCGGCGAACAGGCCCGGGGAGACCGGCAGCAGCCGGTGCGGCGCCGCGGCCTCCTGCACCACGTAGCCGCCGCCGGCCGTCGCGATCAGCGCCGTCACCGGCACGGAGAGCACGTTCCTCGCCTTTTGCTGTTCGAAGTTGACACTCACGGCCGCCTGGTCGAGGCCGTGGATGTGCCGGTGTGCCGTGAGCGCGATCGTCACGGGGATCGTCGCCGAGGGCGAGCTGGAACCGCCGCCGGAGCCGGAGCCACTCCCGCCGGACCCAGCACCACCGCTCGATGAGCTTGACGAGCTCGTCTGGGCCACCGGACTGACCTCGGTGATCTTTCCGTCGACCGTCGTCCCGTCGGGAAGCTCGACCGTGACCGGCTCGCCGACCACCGCTTCGGTCTGCTTCGTCGCGTCGAGGTCGACGGTCACGACGAGCTCTGTCGAGGTGCTCTGGAGGATCGCCTGGGCGGTGCCACCGCCCGAGCCGCTGCTCCCGCTGCTCGCGCTCGACGTGCCGCCACCCCCGCCGCCCCCGCCCCCGCTGCCGCCCGCGGCCGCCGCAGAGCTACCACCGCCGCCGCCACCGCCACCGCTGAAGCCGCCACTCGTGCTCGCCCCGGTGCTGCCGGCCCCTGATCGGGAGCCGGTCGACGGCGTCGACCCCGACCCCGCGGCCTTCTGACGCAGCTCGGCCGTCTCAGCTTTGAGCAGTGCGATCAGCGCCTGCAATTGCAGCGCCTGCGAGTTTGAATTCTGACCCGGATTGTTCGGCAGCGGGCAGTCGGACGCCGCCCGCTGCGCAGCTACGGCCGCCGCCGAGGCGACGCTCGTCGCGGTCGGGCAGTTCTGCGCGGTCGTCGTCGAGGTCGACGTCGTCGATGTCGTGGTGTCGGCGGAGGTCGACGTTGTCGTCGCCGACGTCGTCGTCACGAGGCTCACGAACTCGGCCTGGGCCGGGCCGAGCTGCAGGCTCGCCCCGGTCGTGCTGCTCGACCCGGACGCGCTGCTCGCACCGCCGGTTGAGCCGAGCACCGTGTTGACCTGGGTGATCCGCTGCGCGCTCGGCAGGAAGACGACGTCGCCGAGCGTCACGACGCCGGTCTGCGTCTCGCCGAGTGACGACTGCCAGGCCTCGACGGCGGTCGTCGTCGCCGAGTCAAACGTGTTGTTGATCGTGATCTGGTGGCTCGGATCGAACCCGAGCGCGACGAGGTTCGCCTTCAGTTCCTTGACGTCAGGCCCGTCAGTGACGCCCTCGGAGAGGTCGCGATACGCCGGCACGGAGCCCTTCATCAGGATCACCGGCTGGCCGCTCACCTTGTACAGCGTGCCGCCGGGCTTGATCACCTCGCCGACGGCCGGCAGCCACGTGATCGGTCCCACTCATCCGGTTGAAGATCGTCTGCGGGTCCGCGTAGCTGAGCGTGCCGGACTCGGTGTCGGTGGCGACGAGGTCGCGCCGCTGGACGGTCGCGACGCCGCCGCCCGCCTTCGCCGGCGTGCTCGCCCCGCGGCTCGACCCGGCGGTCGTCGCGATTCCGATCACGAGGGCGGCCCCGGCCGCGAGCACGACCGGGACGCCGATCCGGGTCCACCGCTCGTTCAGCAACGCTAGGCACGAGCGACTCCCTGCGCCCCGGCGGGGCCGACCGCGGGCGCGGTCGGGGCGGCCCCGCCGGGGGCGGTGCCAGGACCACCGCGTCCAAAGCGCGGCCGGAGGCTCTGACACGCCTTCGCGGCCGCCTGGAACGCGGGGCTGTTGCGGTCGATCGACCGGAACGCCTGGCGGAAGCCGAATCCACCGCCGCCGTTCGCCGTCGGATCCGGGATGTTGATCCCGTGCGAGCGCATGCACTGCGCGAACTTCACGATCTGCGCGCGGGACTGCGCCTGCTGCGCCGGCGAGAGGTTGAGGCGCGGGAACGCCTGGGCGAAGTACTGCTGGCACGCCTTGCGCGCCGCGCGTGATCTGCGCCTGCGGAGTAGTTCTGCAGAGTCCGGAACAGACCCCGCCGCCTCCCGCCACGCCGCCGTTCGATGACGGATCGGGAACGTTGATGCCGTGTGCCCGGAAGCACTTGGCAAGGTTGAGGCGCGCCTGAGCCTGTGTGCTGGCGCTGGCCGCCGTGGACGTCGTCGAGCTTGACGAGCCGCAGGCGGCAAGGCTGATGGCGACGAGCAGTGCGGCCGCGCACGTCAGGAAACGGCGGTTACGAGTCAACTGGATTTCACCCCTCGATAAATGGAACGTCCGGGGTTGTAGCTCGCGGCCCGTCAGCTCTTCGTAAGCGCTCTCACCGTTTCCTTCGAAACGCCGGTCACCGGGGCCTGCGCCGGCAGCGAGACACGGACCTCGAGGCCGCCATCCTTGCGGGCGCTGAGACACCGCGTGGCCGCCATGGGCGACCGCCACCGACCGGACGATCGAGAGCCCAAGGCCAAACCCGCCGGCGCTGCGGTCGACCCGACGAAACGGCTCGGTGAGCGTCGCCGCGACCTCCGGGTCGATCGCGCGGCCCCCGTTGGCGACCGTCAGCTCGACCGCCGAGCCGACGTGCCGCGTTCGCACGTCGATCCAGCCGTCCGGCACGTTGTGGCGGATCGCGTTGTCGATCAGGTTCGCGATCATCCGCTCGAGCAGCGCCGGGTCGCCCTGCACGATCACCGGCTCGAGCTCCGGCCGGATCGTGACGTGAGCCTCCTCGGCGCGCGCCCGCAGATCGGTGATGCAGTCCCCGGCGAGTGCCGCGAGGTCAACCGGCTCGGCGAGCACGGAGCGCCGACTCGCTGCGCGCGAGCAGCAGCAGGCTCTCGATCAGCCGCTCGTTGCGATCGACGGTGTCCCGGACCGCCTCCCCCATCGCCCGGAGCTCAGCGATGCTCGCATCCGGATCGGCGAGCGCGACGTCGATCTCGGTGCGCATGATCGCCAGCGGCGTACGCAGCTCATGGGAGGCGTTGGCGACGAAATGGCGCTGGCTCGCGAACGCGCCGTCGAGCCGCTCGAGCATCCCGTCAAAGGTGTCGGCGAGCTCCTTGAGCTCGTCCGCCGGTCCGATGAGCGCGATCCGCTCGCCGAGGTTCTCTCCGGACACGCGCCGTGCCGTCGCGGTGATCTCCCGCAGCGGCCGGAGCGCCCGGCCTGCGAGGAGCCATCCCGCGGCGACGGACACCATCGTCATCACTCCGAGAGCCGCCACGTACTCGATCACGAGCCGGTGGAGCTCATCGGCGCGCAGCTGTGCCCGTACGGTCTCGATCACGCGCTGGTCAGGCGGGCCGCCCGCGCCGAAGATCCGCCGGCCGAAGCCGGGACTCGGGAACGGCGGGTTGATCCCGAGCTGCTGCAACGCCTCCCGGAAGTTCGGGCGGGCGTCGAGGTTGTGCCGCACGAGCGCGTAGCCGATCGTGAGCAGGATCGCCCCCGTGACGAGGAACACGAGTCCGTAGAGGACCGTCAGCCGGAAACGGATCGTGCGCGCGTGCCTCATGCCATCCGGTAGCCGACGCCGATCACGGTCTCGACGACCGGGGGGTCGCCGAGCTTGCGCCGCAGGGTCATGATCGTCATCCGCACGACGTTCGTGAACGGGTCCGTGTGCTCGTCCCAGACGCGCTCGAGCAGTTGCTCGGCCGAGACGGTCGCGCCGTCGGCCGACATCAGCGTCTCGAGCACGGCGAACTCCTTGCGCGCGAGCTCGATCGGACGGCCGTCGCGCGTGAGGCGCCGGGCGGCCGGATCGAGCTCGACGTCGCGGTGCTGGAGTCGCGGAGGGTGGCGCGGAACCGAGCGGCGGGCGAGCGCGCGGATCCGGGCGACGAGCTCGACGAAGCGAAACGGCTTGGCCAGGTAGTCATCGGCGCCGAGCGCGAGCCCCTCGACGAGGTCCTCGATCGCCCCGGCCGCGGTCAGCATGAGGATGCCCGTCTCAGGCCGCTCGCCGCGGACGACTCGGCACACCTCGTCGCCGTGGATCCCGGGAAGGTCACGGTCGAGCACGAGCACGTCGTACCGCGTCACGCGCGCCTTGACGAGCGCGTCAGACCCGTCGGGCGCGAGATCGACCGCCATGCCTTCCCGCCTCAGACCGCGCGCGATCGCATCGGCCAGCCTCCGCTCATCCTCGGCGATCAGCACCCGCATCTCAGTTCTGAGGATGACGGGCGGTACGTAAGAACCGCGTAAATCACGATGACGGCGCCCCGAAGGCGCGAGTGCGCTTAGATATACGGCAGCGTTCAGGATTACATCAAACGATGTAACACTGGACTGTGTTACGCAACCGACCCCGCCGCCGATGCCCCAAGACCAGAACATCGCCGAGCGCGGCATGGCCTTCGGCCTGCGCACGCTCAATCGCCTCGCCTCCTCCGACGTCATCGATCGGCTGGGAATCCGCCAGCCGACCGAACGCCTGCTCCACGGCGCCTCGAAGACCACCGTCCGGACGGCCGCCCGCGCCGGCCGCACGTTCGCGGCCGCCCAGAAGCTGACGAAGCCCGCCCGCCAGCCGCGGGCCAAAACCCGTGACCTGTTCGACATCACGCCGACCGACGAGCAGCAGATGCTCACCGAGTCGGTCCGCGACTTCGCGCTCGCCCGCCTGCGCCGCGCCGCGCAGGACGCCGATGCCGCCTGCGCCGCACCGGCCGAGCTGCTCGAGCCAGGCCAACGAGCTCGGCCTGACGATGGTCGGCGTCCCCGAGCAGCTCGGCGGCGCCGTCGAGGAGCGCTCGGCCGTCACCTCCGTCCTGATGAGCGAGGCGCTCGCCGAGGGCGACATGGGCATCGCCGTCGCGTGCCTGGCGCCCGCCGGCGTCTCGACCGCGCTCAGCCTGTGGGGCGACGCCGATCAGCAGGCGACCTATCTGCCGGAGTTCGTCGGCGAGAACGTACCTGCCGCCGCGCTCGCCGTGCTCGAGCCGCGGCCGCTGTTCGATCCGTTCGCGCTCGAGACGAAGGCGCGGCGCTCCGGCGATGGTTTCGTGCTCAGCGGCGCCAAGGCGCTCGTGCCCCGAGCTCGTGACAGCGAGCTGTTCGTGATCGCCGCCGAGCTCGAGGACAGCGGCCCCGGGTTGTTCATCGTCGAGTCGGCGACGAAGGGGATCAGCGTCGAGCCGGAGCCTGCGATGGGGATCCGTGCCGCCGCCACCGGCCGACTCATCTTCGACGACGTCAAGCTGCCGGCGGGCGCGCTGCTCGGACGCGGCGAAGCGGATGTCTACCGCGAGTGCATCTCGCTTGGACGGCTCGGCTGGTGCGCCGTATCCGTCGGCACCGGCCAGGCGGTGCTCGCCTACGTCAAGGAGTACGTCAACGAGCGGACCGCGTTCGGCGAGCCGATCTCCAACCGCCAGGCCGTTGCGTTCATGGTCGCGAACATCGCGATCGAGCTCGAAGGGCTGCGGCTGGCCACGTATCGCGCCGCCGGCCGCGTCGACCAGGGTTTGAGCTTCACCCGCGAGGTGGCGCTCGCCCGTCGCCTCGCCGCCGAGCGCGGGATGGCGATCGGCTCCGACGGCGTTCAGCTGCTCGGTGGTCACGGCTACGTCAAGGAGCACCCGGTCGAGCGCTGGTATCGCGACCTGCGCGCCGCCGGGAATCATGGAAGGAGCGCTGATCCTCTAATGCCGATCAACCTCGAGGTTCCGAAGAAGTTCGGCACGCTCATCAGTCAGGCGAATCAGGTCGCCGAGAACGTCTTCCGTGCCAACGGGCGGAAATACGACCTCGCCGAGCACGAGTATCCGAAGGAGCTCGACATGCTCGCCGCCCTGATCGACGGCATGAACGAGTAGCGGCGCCCTCGGCGGCGCGGGCGCCGGGACGGTCGGCACCGGCGCGAACGGCTCGTCGAAGACGTCCGCCGGCGAGGGTGGCACGCGGAACGGCTCGAACATGGCGAGCCTGCTCGGCGTCATCGAACTGTGCTGGGGCGACGTCGGCCTGCTGCTCTCGATGCCGCGCCAGGGTCTCGGCCAGGCGGCAATCGCCGCCGTCGCCGACGAGGAGCAACTGAAGCGCTTCGGCGGCAAGTGGGCCGCGATGGCGATCACCGAGCCGGAGGCCGGATCGGACTCGGCCGCGATCCGGACGACGGCGCGCTACGACGAAGCCGCCGGCGGATACGTCCTCAACGGCGAGAAGATCTTCGTTACCAGCGGTGACCGCGCCGAGCTGATCGTCGTCTGGGCGACGCTTGACCGATACGCCGGCCGCGGGGCGATCAAGTCGTTCGTCGTCGAGCGTGACAATCCGGGCCTGAAGCTCGACCGGCTCGAGCACAAGCTCGGCATCCGCGCCTCGGATACGGCGAACTTCGTGCTCACCGACTGCCGCGTGCCGAAGGAGAACCTCCTCGGCAGTCCAGAGATCCAGACCGCCAAGCAGGGCTTCGCCGGGGTCATGCAGACGTTCGACAACACCCGGCCACTCGTCGCCGGGATGGCGCTCGGCGTCGCCCGCGCCTGCCTCGAGCGGACCCGGGAGCTGCTCTCCGAGGCCGGCGTCGAGATCGACTATGACATCCCGCCGCACCGGCAGTCCGCTGCGGCATCGGAGTTCATCGCGATGGAGTCCGACTTCGACGCGGCGTGGCTGCTCACCCTGCAGGCCGCGTGGATGGCGGACAACAAGCAGCCGAACTCGCTCCAGGCCTCGATGGCGAAGGCGAAGGCCGGCCGGGTCGGTACCGACATCGCCCTGCGCTGCGTCGCGCTCGCCGGCGCCGTCGGCTACGGCGAGGGCGAACTGCTCGAGAAGTGGGCCCGCGACGTCAAGATCCTCGACATCTTCGAGGGCACCCAGCAGATCCAGCAGCTCGTCGTCGCCCGGCAGCTGCTCGGCAAGAGCTCATCCGAGCTGCGCTGAACGGCCGCCCGCGCAAGGTTTCTTTCGAATAGCGGAAAGAACCTTGCGCGACGGTGCGCTCAGATCGCGCTGGCCTCTCGGCGCAGGACATCCCAGGCGCGCTCCACGTCACCGAGCGTCGTGCTCATCTGACCGACCGCCAGCCGCAGCACGTACGCGCCCGCCGAGAGTGGCGTGGGAGATGAAGATCTCGCCGGACGCGTTGACCCGCTCGAGCAGCGCCCGGTTGTCGCTCATCGTAGCCCGCGAGCGCGGAAGCAGACGACCGAGAACGGCCGCGGCGCGCACACCTCCCAGCCGTCCTCCGCGTGCACCCAGGATTCGAACGCCGCCGCCAACTCAACGCCGGACCGGATGTGCGCCTGCAGTCCCGGACCGCCCATGACACCGCAGCACCGCCCACAGCTTCAGGGCTCGGAACCGGCGCCCGAGCGCCGGCCCGTACTCCGACAGCGACAGCGCGTCCTCGGCGTCCGGGGTGCGCAGGTAGTCGGGGACGAGGCTGAACGCGCGGCGGAAGTCCTCCGGCCGGCTCGTCCAGATGAGCGAGCAGTCCGTCGGTGTCAGCATCCACTTGTGCGCGTTGACGACGAGCGAGTCGGCGCGTTCCACACCCTCGAACGCCCACCGGAACTCGGGGCACACCATCGCCGCCCCGGCGTACGCCGCATCGACATGCAGCCAGGCGCCCGCTCCCTGCGTGAGGCCGGGCCACCTCCGGCACGGGATCGACCGACGTCGACGCCGTCGTGCCCACCGTTGCCACGACCGCCGCAGCGTCCGACAGATCGCCGAGCGCATCCGCCCGCATCCGGAACCCGGAGTCGCTCGGCACCACCCGCATCTGCATCCCGAGCATCCGGGCCGCCTTCCGCACCGACGAATGCGCCTGGTCCGAGCACACCACCACCTCGCGGCCCGTCGCCTCCCGCGCCGCGATCAGCGCGGCCATCGTCGAGGTCGAGGCCGTGTCCTCGATGTGCCCGTGCCACCCGGACGGCAGCCCGAGCAGCTGCGCGACCCAGTCGAGCACGACGCCCTCGAGCTCCGTCGCCGCCGGCGCCGTGCGCCACAGGATCGCGACCGAGTTGAGCGTCGCGGCGAGCAGCTCGGCGAGGATCGCCGGCTCCGACGAGCTCGTCGCGAAGTAGGCGAAGTACCGCGGGTGCTGCCAGTGGGTGACGCCGTCGAGCAGGACCTCATCGAGGTCGCGCAGAACGGCGGAGAACGGCTCCGGCCCCTCCGGGGGCTGCGGCTGGGAGCCGGGCGCGGATCTCACCGGGCCCGACCGGTGCGAGCACCGGTAGCTCCCCCACCCGCTCGAGATAGCGCGCCGCCCATTCGAGCGCCGCCGGTCCGTCGTCGCGCAGCGAGGTCACACCGGGGCGCTCTGCAGCGAGAAGTCGTACCGGACCCCGGTCAGACTCCTCGGAGATCTCCCACAGCCGCTCGCCACGCGGCCTCGTCGTAGGCTCTCCCTGCGGCCGTGACGATGTGCGGGTGCCCGCGCTGCTCGAGGAATCCGTCCGGCCCGATGAACGACCCACCCGGGACGTCGGGGGCCGTCGCCGCGTACAGCTGCGGCAGCGCCCCCATGGCGTCGCTCTGACCGAGCACCGGGTTCGTGAGCCGCATGATCCATTGCTCGTACCAGTGCGGCCCGGCGAATTGGAGGTTCGTTCGTGCGTACCCGGGATGCGCGGCGAGACTGCGCAGGTTCCAGCCGGCGGCGGTGGCCCGCTTCTGCAGCTCGAAGCAGAACATCAGGTTGGACAGCTTCGACTGGCCGTACCACAGCCAGTTGTTGTACCGGCGCTCCCCCTGCAGGTCGTCGAAGTGCATCGAGCCGAGACGGTGGGCGCCGCTTGACAGCGTCACGACCCGCGGCGCGGACGCGGCGTGCAAACGCGGAAGCAGCCGCCCGGTGAGCGCGAAGTGCCCGAGGTGGTTCGTCCCGAACTGCAGCTCGAATCCGTCGGCGGTCGTCTGCCGCGGCGGCGCCATCACCCCGGCGTTGTTGACGAGCACGTCGACGTGCTCGTGCGGCAGGTCCTCGACGAACGACGCCACCGAAGCGAGATCAGAGAGGTCAAGCTTGCGGACCTCGCGGTTCCCGGTGATCGTCTGCGCCGCGCGCTCCCCCTTCCCAACATCCCGCACGGCCATCACGACCGTCGCGCCGGCCCGCGCGAGCTCGCGCGCGGTCACGAGCCCGAGCCCGCTGTTCGCGCCGGTGACGACGAAGACGCGCCCAGTCTGATCCGGGATGTCGGCGGCTGTCCATTTCCCCGCCATCAGCTCGCCCCCATCCGATGCGCTACCGAATCAGAGTACGCCGCCTTGCGGAACTTGAGCACCGGGTCATTCGACAGCTCGATCCCGTCGACCATGCGCGTCGGGTCGAACACGAGCACGTCGCCGCCGGTCTCCCGCTCGGTCTCGAGGCCGGTGATCTCGAGCGTGCCGGCGTTGACACGGCGGCGGTCCTTCGGCCAGCTCGCCGACGGATCGTCCGGGTTGTCGCCGGCGGCCGCGATCTGGAGCTCGAGCGTGAACCGCACCGGCCCCGACTCGATCCGCCGGCGGATGTCCTCCTGAAGGTAGTCGCGTCCGCGTGACCTCGCCGCCCGCGGGCCGAGGTGCTGCTCACCGGCCTCCGGGCGCCACGTGTAGCGGACGAACCGTCCGCCGCCATCGGCGTCGACCCACCGGTAGGCATGGACGGCGTAGTACGTGCACGTTGCGTAGCTGACCGGCGGGCGCAGGGCCGGAAGGTTCGCCGGCAGCCGTGCCACTGCGCCCGGGTTGCGCAGCAGGAACAGCGGGAATTTCCACGCGACCGAGGCGCCCGGGCCCTGGGCGCGGAGGAGATCGACGAACGTGTCCGGCGTCGAGCCGATGAACTTCGGCGCCGTTTGCGCGACGATGTCGGTGCGGCTGTCGTCCGGCAGGTACAGCTTCACCGCGAGGCCCCGCACGTCCGGCGCGTAGTCAGGGGCGTCAGGGTTGCCGGCCCCGTTCGAGACTCGGATCGTCGCGGAGACCGGATCGCCCTGCATGTGCGCCGCGCGCGTCAGGGTCGCGGCCTCGGGCGACGCCGTGAACGCGCCCTTCAGCAGCGTGCCCTTCGCGTGCAGCGCGCGCCGGCCGGGATGTGTCCCGTAGGCCGCGTTCGCCGCCGCGGTCGCCTCTTCGGGCGTCACCGTCATGTCGTCGTCTCCTCGAGAACTGTGAACCGAATCCCGGCGCGCGACAGCCGTTCGATCAGGGCGTCGCCCATCGCCACCGCGGTCGTTACCTGGCCGGCGCTCGGCCGCAGCTCGTCGTGGGCGAGACACAGCGCGCACTCGGCGAGCATCTTCGACGTCTCGCCGTAGCCGGGGTCACCCCCGGACACCTCGGCGACGACCCGCTTGCCGCCGCCCTCGCCGACGAGCCGAACGCGGAACCACGCCTTGGCGCGCTGCTCCGGCGTCGGACCCTCCCCCGGGTCCTTGATCTTCAGCAGCAGCTTGCGGGTCGGCGGCAGCTGGGCGAGCGCGACCGCGCCTCCCGCTCCGACGGCGAGACCGACGAGCACGGGCAGGCGCTTGGCGACGAGGTAGTGGCTGTAGGTGAAGTCGGGGCCGTAGCGGTCGAGCGCCGCCGCGCTGCGCAGCACGGTCTGCGGGTCGATCGTCGGGAACGGGGCGACCCAGCCGCCCGCGACGTCGCTGCGATGCGGCTTGCCGGCCGCGCCGTGGACGCGGCGCCCCTGCGGCCGCGGCTCTTGCTGCCGGCGCTCACGAGCGGCCTGCAGCGACGGGCGGATCCGCGCCATCGCGTTGATCGCCGAGTGGTACGTGCCACCCGAGAACGTGCCGCCCATCTGCACGAAACCGTCGATCGTGAGCGGTACGCCCTCGGGCAGTTGCTCGACGGTGAACAGCACGCCGAGGTCGTACGGGATCGAGTCAAAGCCACACGAGTGGACGATCCGGGCGCCGGTGCGCCGCGCTTCGTCGTGGTAGCGCAGCCACATCGTGTCGACGAACTCCGGCTCGCCGGTGAGATCGACGTAGTCGGTCCCGGCCGCCGCGCACGCCGCGACGAGCGGCTCGCCGTAGAGGATGTATGGGCCGACGGTGCTGATCACGACCTGCGTTGCCTCGGCGATCGCCGTGACGCTGTCACGATCGGTGACGTCGGCGTGGAGCAGTTCGAGCTCGGCCGCCTTCGGATGCTCACGGGCGAGCCGGCGGCGGACGCCCTCCAGTTTCGACTGGTTGCGGCCCGCGAGTGCCCACCGCGTCTCGGCCGGCGCGTTCGCCGCGAGGTACTCGGCGGTCAGGCCACCGGTGAAGCCGGTCGCGCCGAACAGGACGATGTCGAAGCGCCGCTCAGCCATCATGCTCCGTCGCCGGCGCAATGCCCTTGGCGAGCTCGAGCGCCTGCGCGGGCGACACACCGGACCGCGCCGTCACCCAGCAGGCCACGGGTGCGGCGACGCGCTCGCTCGAGTGGGCGGCGACCCCGGCGAGGTCGAGCAGCTGCTTGAACTCCTCGGTGCTTGGCGGATCGGTCCCCAGCTTCTCCGCGAACGCGGCGAGCCACTGCTTGGCGTTCATGTCTCCCATGCGCACTCCCTCATCGGGGGCGTGGACTCTAGCGGGTTGGCCGTCGACGGCGGCTTGTTGACAGCACGCCAATTTCCCCCCAACCCTGGCATCATCAGCCCGCCAGCAGACGGCAAACGAAAGGCAGAACGAGATGACTGTGCTTGACGGCAAGGTCGCGATCGTCACCGGTTCCGCACGCGGGATCGGACGCGCGACGGCCGAGATCCTGGCCGCCGAAGGTGCCAAGGTCCTGATCAACGACCTCGATGGTGACGTCGCCGAGCAGACTGCCTCGGAGTTGGGCGGCGAGACGCTCGTGTTCGGCGGCGACCTCACACAGCCCGGCGTCCCCGATCAGCTCGTCCAGAAGGTGATCGACGAGTGGGGCCGGGTCGACATCCTCGTCAACAACGCCGGCTACACGCTCGACGCCCCGATCCACAAGATGAGCGACGAGTGGTTCCAGCGCATGCTTGACATCCACTCGATCGTCCCCTTCCGGATGTGCCGGGCGGTCGCTCCGCACATGCGCGAGCCGGCGAAGAAGGAGAGGGAAGCCGGCCAGGAGGTGTTCCGCAAGATCGTCAACGTGAGCTCGATCTCCGGGACCATGGGCAACGCCGGCCAGGCCAACTACTCGAGCGGCAAGTCGGCCGTCGTCGGCCTGACGAAGACCCTCGCCAAGGAGTGGGGCCAGTTCAAGATCAACGTCAACGCCGTCGCGTTCGGATACATCGAGACACGCCTGACCGCCTCCAAGGAGGAGTCCAACACGATGGAGATCGGCGGCGAGAAGGTCCAGCTCGGCATCCCCGATCAACTCCGGGGCATGGCCGCGATGCTGATCCCGCTTGGCCGCCCCGGCACTCCGGAGGAGGCCGCCGGCGGCGTCTTCTTCCTGTGCTCGCCGTGGTCGAACTACGTCCACGGCCAGGTGCTGAACATCACCGGTGGTCAGTTCACCGGAATGACCTCGTAGACCGGTCGCCGCATGCGCCTGCCGGCCCGGTGGCGCATGCGCCCGCCGGACCGGGGGCGCATGCGCCCCCGGCTGCGCCGATCGCGGTTACCGGCGCCGTCCCAGTAGCGACGCCGTCGAGCGCGCATTTGATCGGACTCCTGCGCACCCGCCCCTCGGTCTCGTCAACCTTCGGATCGTTAGACTGACGACCGGCGGGGGCCTCAAGGAACGTGCGAGCAGGGGATGAGGATGGTTGCCTACAAGGTGCTGAACGCCGGGCGCTCAGAGCTCACGGGCACCCAGTGGCCACTGCCGTCGGCCGGGGAGCCGGGCGCGTGGGTGTGCGCGGAGGGTCCGCTTGAGCTGTGCGTCAACGGGATCCACGCCTGCACGCCGGAGCAGTTGCCGCAATGGCTCGGACCCGACATCTGGGAGATCGAGCTCGACGGCGACATCCTGCACGCCGAGCCGGCGCTCGTCGCCTCCCGCGGACGGCTCGTGCGCACGGTGCCCGGGTGGACCGACGAGGTGCGCCGCGCCTTCTCACGCGCGTGCGCCGAGCGCGCCCGGGAATTCGCCGCCGCCTACGCGCCGGGCGTGCCGCTGAGCGAGCGGATCGCAGGGTTCGCGGAGGGCGGGTGGGCCGCCGCATGCGGCTACTGGACCGCGCTGCTCGCCGGCGAGAGCGTGACCGGGACACGCGCCGGAGCCGAGTACGACGCGGCCTTCGCGGCCGAGCGGGCCCGTCAGGCGCAGTGGCTGGTCCGCGAGCTGGCGCTCAGCCCGGCTCGCCGTTGATGGCGCGGAACGCCTCGACGAGCGACTCCATCACCGGCTCGGGAACGTCCTGCTCACGCAGCTCACCAGACGCCACGATCACGGCGCGCATCTGGTCGAGGTAGTCGACGCAGGGCGTGCAGAACGCTAGATGGCGCTCGACGATCAGCCGCTGCTCGGCTGGCAACGTTCCCTCGAGGTACTCGGTCGCCAGTTCGACGAAGTCGCGGCAGGGCAGGTCCTCATAGCTCATACATACACCGCCTCTGAGAAGTGCGATTCGAGTGCCGCGCGGACCGCCGCCCGGGCACGGTGCAGCAACACGCGCTGATTGGCAGCCGAGATGCCGAGGCCCTCGCAGACCTCCTCCGCCGACCAGCCCTCGACGTCCCGCAGCCGGATCACCCGCTGCTGGCGGGCAGGCAGCGCTGCGATCGCCGCGGCGATCAGGGCGGTCGTCTCATCGGCCAGCAGCCGCTCCTCCGGCAGGTCGAAGAATCGCGTTGGCGGCACGCACCAGTACCCGGTGAACGCGCTCCCCGCCGGGATGAACCGATCGGCGTCGACGGTGCCCTCGTGATCCTCCTCAGGACCGAGCAGTGACGAGAACGGGGTGATGCGATGCTCACGCGCACCGCGTGACTGGGCACGGTTGGCGAGGATCCGGAAGATCCACGTCTTCAGCGATGAGCGTCCCTCGAACCGCCCGAGCCCGCGGATCACCGCGAGCCAGGTTTCCTGAACCACCTCGTCGGCGATCGAGGGGGTCTGGACGTAGGAGAGAGCGATCCGCCGCATCGCGCCGTCGTGTCGCCTGACGAGTTCGCGGAAGGCCGATTCCTCGCCCGCCCGAAGCCGCTGGAGTAGTTCAGCCTCACCGCCCTGCACTGCACTCACAGCGCCAGTGTACGGCCCAGGTGCGCAGCGCTCGGCAGCGATCATGAGCGGCCAGTCCAGCGGGAGCGCCAGGCGTTACAGACGGCTCGTGACCAGGCACCGCAGTCAAGCGGCGCTCAGCTCGTACGCGCGCAGATCGAAGCGCCGCGTCCGCTGGCGGAACCCGGCGGCGAATCCGGGGTACAGCGCGTAGTTGCGCCCGGCGTCGTCGAGGTAGTACGCCGTGCAGCCGCCGTCCGTCCACACCGACCCGGAGCTGCGGCGGTCGACCTCATCGACGTACGCCTCGAGCGCTTCAGGGCGCACCTCGAGCCGCCTCACGCGCCGTCGCTCCATCGTGCGCAGCGCACTCATCACGTACCCGATCTGCGATTCGAGCGTGTAGATGACCGAGTTGATCCCGATCGCGTTCGGCCCGAGCAGGATGAACATGTTCGGGAAGCCGGGGACGGATGCGCCAAGGTACGCCCGCGGCGAACGGTCCCACACCTCGCCGAGGGAGAGGTCCCCCGCACCCCTTAACCGCTCGACGAGCAGCGAGCGGTTGTAGCGGTAGCCGGTCGCCGTGATGATCGTGTCAACCGGGTGCCGGACGCCGTCGGCGGTCGTGATCGAGCGCCGGTTGACCCGCGCGATCGGCGCCGTGACCACGTCGACATTCGCGCGCGTCAGCGCCGGGTAGTAGGAGTTCGACAGGATCGGGCGCTTGCAACCGAAGCGGTAGCGCGGGGTGAGCTTTTCACGCAGGACCGGGTCGCTCACCTGGCGGCGCAGATGCGCCCGCCCCAGCGCCTCGATCGGCGCGACGATCTCCGTGCGGCCGCGGAACCCGATCCCGCACGCCTCGTAGAGCGCGAAGAACAGGTTCCGCTGAAGGTCCTGGGCCGGCGGCGCGAGCCGGTAGAGCCACCGCTCGGCCCCGGACACCGCGCGGTCGGGATGGGGCACGACCCATGGCGGCGTCCGCTGGAACACGAGCAGTTCTTCCACGTTCGGCCGGATCCGGGGGACGAACTGCGCAGCCGCCGGCCCGGTGCCGATCACCGCGACGCGCTCGCCCGTCAGGTCATGCTCATGGTTCCAGCGGGCGGAGTGAAAGCGGGTCCCCGCAAACGAACGCCAGCCCGGGATCGCCGGATCATCCGGCTCGGCCGTCGCGCCGATCGCGCTCACGAGCACGCGAGCGGCGAGCACGCCGTCGCTCGTCTCCACGATCCACCGGTCGCCGTGCTCGTCCCAACGGGCGTGCGCCATCTCGACGCCGAAGCGGATGTGCCGCGTGACCTTGTGGCGGTCGGCTGTGTCCCGCACGTAGTCGAGGATCTCCCGCTGGCGCGGAAACAACCGGCTCCAGTTCGGGTTGCGGGCGAACGAGTACGAGTACAGGTGGGTCGGGATGTCGCACGCGCAGCCCGGGTACGTGTGCTCGAACCACGTTCCGCCGACGGACGGGTTGCGCTCGAGAATGACGAAGTCCCGGATCCCGGCCTGGCGCAGCCGGACGCCCATCCCGACGCCGGCGAGCCCGGCGCCGATGATGACGACGCGGTGGTGCTCGCCCACGTTCACAGCAGTTGGGTCCTTGCGAGCGCACCTTGGAGCGGCCCCGGTGCAAAGCGCAGCAGCCGGAACGCGATCGTCGACTCGAGTCCCACCGGGACGACCTCCCGGTTGCGCTGCACCGCGCCGATGATCGCGCGAGCCACCAGATCCGGCGAGTGGCCGAAGCGAAACGCCCGCTGGGCTCGCGCCTGCTTGCCCGCCATCGACCCGACCATCCGCGTGTGCGACGGGATCGGCGTGTTGATGAGCCCCGGGCAGATGACGCTGACACCGACGCCGTGCGCGGACCAGTCCGCGCGCAGACACTGCGACAGCGAGATGACCGCCGCCTTCGACGCGCAGTACGTGGACAGGTTCGTCTGCGGCGTGTACCCGGCGCCGGAGGCAACGTTGACGACGTGACCCCGGCCGCGCTCCACCATCCGTGCCCCGAACGCGTGACACCCGTGGACGACCCCGTCGAGGTTCACGCCACGCAGCCACCGCCAGTCATCGAGCGAATGCTCGAGAAACGGCCCCGCGACGCCGACACCGGCGTTGTTGACGAGCACGTCAACCGGGCCGCGTTCGGACTCGACCCGCGACGCGAGCAAGCGCACCGCCTCGCCGTCGGCAACGTCGCAAACGTACGCGGCCGCGCGGCCCTCGCCCCGGCATTCGTCGGCCGTTTGCTCGGCCGACTCGCCGTTGATGTCGACCGCGATCACCTCCGCTCCGCAGCGCGCCGCCCGGCGTGCAGTCGCCCGACCGATGCCACTGCCGGCGCCGGTGACCACGATGCGCGTCCCCGCGATCTTCACGCCGCCGCCTCCGCCTCGGGCGGCGCGGTCGCCCGGCGACGCGCGACCATCCTCAGCCCGTGCCGCGGACGCAGCGTCAGCGTCGCCTCCGGCTCGACCGGGTGCCCGGGGACGAGGTCGAACACGAACCGCCGGCTCATGACCGCTGTGATGAGCGTCGCCTCGATCGTCGCGAAGCTCGAGCCGATGCACACGCGCCGCCCGCCGCCGAACGGGAGATAGGCGGAGCGGTGGTGCCCGCGGGCGTTCTCCGGCAGGAAGCGGGTCGGGTCGTACACCTCGGGATCGGCCCAGAAGCGCGGGTCGTGATGCAGCGAGTTGATCGGGATCAGCACGGTCGCCCCGCGGCGGATCGGGTGGCCGTCGATCACGTCGTCCTCGACGCAGATCCGCGGGATCGCCCACGCCGGCGAGAACATGCGCATCGCCTCGAGGAAGCACGCCGTCGTCCACCGGAGCCGCGCGACGTCGGCGAACGCCGGCGGGCGGTCGCCGAGGACCTCGTCGACCTCGGCAAGCATCCGCGCCCGCGCCTCATGGTTGATCGACAGCAGGTACCACATCCACGTGAGCGCGTTCGCGGTCGTCTCGTGGCCGGCGAGCAGAAACGTCGCCACCTCGTCGCGGACGCGACGTGATGGGAGCGGTCGCCCTTCCTCGTCGCGGACCGAGAGCAGCAGCCCGAGCAGGTCCTCGGCCCCGCGAGGGTGCGCCTCCCGGTCCCGGATCACGTCCCAGACGGTCGAGTCGATCGTCCGCATCACGGCCTGGACGCTGCTCAGCGGCGGAGGCAGCAGCGGCGCGTGGTGAACGAATTCAGCAACCCCGCGAGCCAGCCAGTTCGGCGGATTCGCGATCACGAGCACACGCGTCGCGCGCTCGGCGGCGCGCAGGCCGTGCGTCACCGACCGGCCGACGCGCCGCGCGAAGTCAGCCATCCCCCGCCCGAACAGGGCCGAGCCGACAACCTCGAGCGTCAGCTCGGTCATCTCGCCCTGCATCTCGATCCCCCGTCGGGCGGCGCCGCCGCTGTCAAGCCGATCTGCCGCGGCCTCGATCGGGTCGAGCATCAATCCGAACAGGCTCGCGAGGTGTCGCTTGGCGAGCACCGGGTTGAGCATCATCCGGTGCCGGCGCCAGGAGTCGCCCTCGTCGGTGAACAGGCTCACGCCGACGACGGACCGCAACAGCTCGTACTCGACCGACTTGCGGTACCGGTCAACCGCGCCGTAGAGGACGTGATCGACGTAGTCGGGATGGCTCAGCACGAAGCCGAGCCGCCGGTTGAACTGAAAGCAGGCGATGTCGCTGCCCTCGACCCCGCGCACGAGCGCGCTGTCGGTGCTCAGCCCGTGCCAGAACGTCTCGTGCGCGACGCGCAACCCGCTGATCCGCGGTGTGCGCGTCGCCGTCGTCATACCGCGGCCGGCTGCGGGTAATCGTGGCGTCCCGCGAAGAACTCGTCCTCGAGCCTGCCGAGCTCGGTGACCGGCGCCTCGCCGAACAGCCACTCGCGCGCGACGTCGAGCCACGAGCCGGTCGCCTGCAGCTGACCAAGCAGGCCGATCAGCAACATCACCGCCCGCATCATCACGAAGTGCTCGGCGGGGAGCGTCAGGCGGTCGAGGCCGTCGGCGTGCCGCATGTCGTTGTAGGCGCGCATCATCCCGCCGGTCGCCGACGCGTCGACCTTGACTGGATGGTCGACGAGCAGCCAGCCGAAGATCGCCTGGTAGCTCGCGAGAAACGGCTCCGCGAGGCGCTTGTCCGGTGGGAGTGCGCCGAGGCTGGAGATGACCTTGAACAGCGCCTCGGCATCGCCGTCGTAGGTGGCGCGGGTCGACGCGATCATCTGCTCGACCTCGGCGTCGGGGAGCCGCTTGAAGAAGCCGAAGTCCAGGAACGCCACTCGGCCGTCGTCGAAGAACAGGCTGTTACCGGGGTGCGGGTCACCGTTGAGCAGGCGGTGGCGGAGCGGGCCGTTGATGTAGAAGCGGATGAGGATCTCGCCGAGGCGGTCACGCTCGGCGGCGGGCCACGTGCGGGCCTCGGAGAACCGGTTCGCCTCGACGAACTCGGACACGATCACCCGCTCGCGGCAGAGCCGGGTGACGACGTCCGGGACGACGATGAACGGGTGGTTGCGATAGGCCCGCGCCATCGCTTTGTGGTTTTGCGCCTCGAGCTCGTAGTCGAGCTCCTCGCGGATTCGCTCGCGGATCTCGTCGGCGATCGCGCCCGTGTCGATCCCGGGGGCGATCACGTTGAGCAGCTTGAGCCCGAGCCGCAGGTTCTGCATGTCGGCATGGATCGCCTCGGCGATCCCGGGGTACTGGACCTTGACCGCGACCTCACGGCCATCGTCGAGCACCGCTCGGTGGACCTGGCCGATCGACGCCGCGGCGATCGGCGTCTCGTCGAAGTGGGCGAACGACTCGCGCAGCGGCTCCTCGAGGTCCTCCTCGATGACCTTCTTGATCGAGGCGAACGGCACCGGCTCGCCGTCATGCTGCAGGCTGGAGAGGATCTCCTGGAACTGCGGCCTGATCTCCTCCGGGACGAGACCGAGGTCGACGGCCGACAGCGTCTGCCCGACCTTCATCGCGGCGCCCCGCATGCTCCCGAGCACCTTGACCAGCGCCTCCGCCGACTTCAGCTGCTGGCGCGAGGCGGCCGCTCGACGAGCGTCGGACCCGCCACTGCTGCCGAACCGCATCGCCCGTGCGGTCGCCTCGCGGGCGGCGACGCCCGCGGCCGCGCCCGTCATGCTCGCCGCGCGGCGGACGCGTGATCCACGGATTTCCTTCTCTGCCACTCTGAGTCTCCCGTGCCGTTTCGTCGATCAAACGATCGGCGAACGAGGTGAAGATATCATCTCGATCGCGTGATCGACGAACTTCAGGAGCGGCCCCGGCGCATCACCCGTGCGGAGCAGCGGGCGGCGACCCGGACGGCGATCGTCCGCGCCACCGCGGAGTGCCTCGTCGAGGAGGGGTACGGCGCTCTGACCACCAGGCGGGTCGCGGAGCGGGCCGGCGTCGCCCAGAGCACGCTCATGCATCACTTCGAGACGCGTGAGGCACTGCTGATGGAAGCGATCTCCCACCTCGCGTTGCGTCTGTCCGAGGAGGCCCTCGACTCGATCGATCTCGATGCGCTGCACCGACCAGAGCACCGCGAGGCGGTCTTCGATCAGGCGTGGCGGACGTTCACGTCCCCCCAGGCGCTCGCCGCCGCCCAGCTGTGGGTCGCGGCGTGGTCCGAGCCGGAACTCGCCGCGCACCTCCACGAACTCGAGAAGCGGATCAACGCGATCCTCGCCTCGACCGCGGCCACGCTGTTCCCCGAGTACACCGGCGACCCGCGGTTCCCCGCCCTGATCGACGCCGCGGTGTCGATGATCCGGGGTCTCGTGATGGCAATCCCGATCTCCGGGCGTGCGGTCGTCGACCGGCGCTGGGAGTCGATCAAGCCGCTGCTGGCCGAGGCAGCGGGTCGGCTCCTCGACGACGCGCCCGGATCGCCCGGACCGCCCAGACCGCCAGACCGTCCGGGCCGCCCGGACCGCCCGGACCGCCCGGACCGCCCGGACCGCCCGGACCGTAGTCGGCCGTCCGTGCCGCGCCTGGCTTAGATCGGCGGAAGGCGCATCGAAGGACGTGGACTGACGCGGGCGTGGCGAGCCGGTTTGCGGCTCGGTTGGGCTGACGTTGCCGCCGCACCGCGTAACGTTCGACGGCGCGAGCCGGTTTCGGCGCTCTCGAACGGTATTGCGGCGTTTCGACCACACCGTTCGACAGCGGCACAGCGGACCGTCGCCGTCGAACGTTATTGCGGTTCGTTGCGGCGGGCACGCCCATGACCGACACGACAAGCCGGACCCACCCCCTCTTCGTTGCTGTCGTTTACGCCGGTCGTCCGCGACGCCCGCGGACTCGCCACCGCAGCCGCGCCCCGCCCACCCTAATTGGCAGCCTGCCAACACCGTGCTAGCCTGCCCGGCGTGATCGGGAGCCCCGCACCGACTCCGCGCTGGCGGCGACTCGATCACGAGGAGCGCCGGCAGCAGATCCTCACTTGCGCCCGCCGTCTCTTCTCCGAGCGCAACTACAGCGCGGTCTCGACGACCGACATCGCGAAGGAGGCCGGCGTTGCGCGCGGCCTGCTCAATCACTACTTCGGGACCAAGCGCGAGCTCTACCTCGAGGTCGTTCGCTCGCTGATGCGGATGCCGACGAATCCGGTACCGCTCCAGGCCCCCGGCCGCGGGCTCGAAGCCGTGCTGAACGAAAGCGTCGACCGCTGGCTGCAGATGCTCGAGCACAACCAGGGCACGTGGCTGGCCGCCATCGGTGCGCGCGGGCTCGGTCGCGACCCCGAGGTCGAGGCGATCCTCGACAAGGCCCGCGAACGCGCCGTTGACCGGTTGATCGAGGCGCTTCAGACGTACGAGGCGGCGACCGCCCCGCCGGAACTGCGCGCGACGATCCGCGCCTACTCCGGCTTCGCCGAGGCGGCGAGCGTCGAGTGGCTCGAGCGCGACCGCCTCACCCGAGAGCAGCTCCAGACGCTGCTCGTCCAAGGCTTCCTCAGCATCGTCACAGACGTACTCCCCCAGGTGGAGCGAACAAGGAGACCCCAGTGAGCAACAAGACGTACGTGATCGGTGTCGGCATGACGAAGTTCGACAAGCCGGGCACCAAGGAGGGCGACTACCCCGATTGGGCCAAGGAGGCCGGCGCGAACGCGCTCGCCGACGCCGGCGTTCGGTACGACGCGATCGAGCAGGCCTATGCGGGCTACGTCTATGGCGACTCGAGCTACGGCCAGCGGGCGGTGTACGAGCTTGGCCTCACCGGCATCCCGGTCCTTAACGTCAACAACAACTGCTCGACCGGCTCCAGCGCGCTGATGCTCGCCCGCAACGCCGTCAAGGGCGGCCTCGCCGACTGCGCGCTCGCAATCGGCTTCGAGAAGATGGAGCGCGGCTCGCTCGGCATGAAGTACACCGATCGCACGCCCGCGCTCGACAAGCACATGCAGCGCATGTTCCAGCTCCGTGATCCGGAGACGAGCCCGTTCGCCCCGCAGATGTTCGGCAACGCCGGGCGTGACCACATGGAGAAGTACGGCTCCAAGCCCGAGCACTACGCGTGGATCGGCTACAAGAACCACAAGCACTCGACGAACAACCCATATGCCCAGTTCCAGACCGAGTACTCGCTCGACGAGATCAAGGCTGCGCCGATGATCCACGAGCCGCTGACCAAGCTGCAGTGCTCCCCCACGAGCGACGGCGCCGCGGCCGTGATTGTCGCCTCCGAGCGGTTCGTCGACGAGCACGACCTGTGGGATCAGGCGATCGAGATCGCCGGCCAGGCGATGGTCACCGATCTAAAGTCGAGCTTCGACGACGGCGCCGACTGCATCACGATCGTGGGCTACGACATGAGCAAGGAGGCCGCGCGGCGTGCCTACGAGGAGGCCGAGGTCGCCCCCGAGGACGTCCAGGTCGTCGAGCTCCACGACTGCTTCAGCGCGAACGAGCTCATCACCTACGAGGCGCTCGGGCTCGCGCCGGAGGGCGAGGGCCACACGCTCGTCGACAAGCAGGCGACGACGTACGGCGGCGACGGTCCCGTCGTCAACCCCTCCGGCGGGCTCATCTCCAAGGGCCACCCGCTCGGCGCGACCGGGCTCGCCCAGTGCTCCGAGCTCACCTGGCAGCTGCGCGGCCAGGCGGACAAGCGCCAGGTCGACGGCGTCGACGTCGCGCTGCAGCACAACATCGGCCTCGGCGGCGCCGCCGTCGTCAGCATCTACCGTCGGGCGCAGTAGACCCGGCCACGCGGGGCGGCCGCAGAGCGCGCCGCCCCGCCCCGCTGTGCCCGGAGTCGGCCGCGGCGATCGAGACGTTCTGCTGTCGCCTTACGAACCAGATTCCGGCGTAACGTGCGCCTTGTCACACAAGCGTAGGAACGCGCACCTACGATCGCTCCTATGTTCGTTTTCGAAGCCGTCACGATCGCCGTGGCCGTCCTCGCCCTCGCCGTCGCCGTGGTCACGTACCTCCGCGGGCCCGGCGCACTCGAGCAGCTCGGTCGCCAGGGCCAGTCGTGGTTTGAGCACTCCGACGACCGCGCCATCGCCGATCGCCCGTCCGAGGACGAGCGCGACGCGCCGCTCCCCCGCCGTCGCCTCCGCGGCCGTCCGGACTAGGACGCACCACGCGCTCGCGGACGCCCGCCGCGCGCGTTCGCTCAGACCCTCGTCCGCTCGATAGCTTCCACGCGCGCCGGGACATGCTTGTGCAGCGGGGTCGCGGCGAACCGGTCTCGCCACCCGACCGAGGTGAGCTCGTTCGCCGGCACTCCGGTCAGCACCGGCTCCCCCGCCACTCCCGGATAGTCAACCCCCTGCCCGTTCGGCAGCGACACATGCCCGGCCTGCATCACGTCGGTCACCTCGACAAACGCCTCCGCGGTTCCGGTCGCGGTCGTGATCCGCGCCCGCGCGCCGGTCGCCAACCCGAGCCGCGCCGCGTCCGCCGGGCTCATCCGCAGCGCCCCCGAGACGTCGCGCTTGCGCCACGCCGGGTCGCGGATGATCGTGTTCGCCGTGTTCGCACGCCGCTCACCGGCCGACAGGATGAGCGGCAGCTCCGCGGTCGTGTGATGAGGCGGCGTCTCCACGAGACCGTCGAGCTCGGCGAGCAGCTCAGGGATCTCAAGCGCGATCCGGTGCTCAGCATGCGCGACGTAGCTCCACGCGTCCTCGTAGTCGTCGAGCGTGAACGTCACCCCGGAGCGGCCGTGGAGCATCGCCTCGAACAGCGCCTCGCCGTCGGCGTGCCCCGCCCGGCGAACGGCGTCCGGATACGTGAGTGCGCAGCGGTGCGCGAGGCCCCACAGCGCGGCGGCCGCGGCGGCGCCGTCGGGAAGCGTCGGCCCGAGCGTCTCGTAGAGCAGGTACGGAACCATTCCGCCGAGGTGGCGGTCGGCAGTCGTCGCCTGCATCAGCGCCGCGGCGAAGGCGCCCCGCCCCTCGCCCGCGGCGGCGCGCAGCGACGCGAGTACCGTCTGGGGCACGACCCCGAGGGCACGCACCAGCCGAGCATGGATCTCCGGCTCGGGCAGCGTCCCGGGCAGCGGCGCGAGCAGCGGTGCCCGGAGGTGGAACGTGTTGCGCGGGAACTCGAGGTTGAAGAACGTCGCCTCCCACTTCTCGAACTGGCTCGCTGCCGGAAGCACGTAGTCGGCATGGCGCGCCGTCTCGGTCATCGCCACGTCGATCACGACGACGAGCTCGAGCGCGTCGAGCGCGTCCCGGAAGCGCGGCGAGTCAGCGAGCGAGTGCGCCGGATTCGAGCTTTCGATCAGCATCGCCCGGAACCTCCGAGGATGATCGGTGAGGATCTCCTCGGCGATCACGTTGCAGGGGACAAGTCCGCCGATGATCGGCGTCCCGGTGACCGGCGTCGGCACGGTCCGGGCGTCATAGCGGGCGAGCGGCGCCATCCACGAGTGCAGGTGCATCGCACCGGGCTTGCCGTAGTTGCCGGTGAGCAGCCACAGCAGCTTGTTGAGATAGGAGCAGAGCGTGCTGTTCGGCGCCTGCTGGATGCCGAGATCCTCGAACGTCGACACGCTCTCGGCGGCAGCGATCCGGCGGGCGGTGCTCCGCAGGAGCTCCGCCTCGACGCCGCAGCCCGACGCGTACTCGCCGATCGGGATCCGCTCGAGCGCGGCGAGCACCGCGTCGGCACCGGTCGTGTGCTCAGCCAGGAACGTGCGATCGACGAGCCCCTCCTGGACGATCACCGCGAGCAGCGCGGCGAGGCACCAGGCGTCGGTCCCGGGCCGCACACGCAGATGGACGTCCGCCATCTCCGCCGTTTCGGTGCGGACCGGGTCGATCACGATGAGCGCACGCTCAGGATCGCGAGCGAGCTCGCGCAGCGTCACACGCGCCCGCGGCAGGCTCTGCGACTGCCACGGGTTCTTGCCGATAAATACCGCGACCTCGGCGTGCTCGAAGTCACCGCGGGTGTGGCCGCCGTACAGATGCCCGTCGACCCAGCCCTCGCCCATCTTCTCCTGCGCCAGCGCGCTCGAGCGATATCGCGCCCCGAGCGCGCTCAGCAAGGCCCGGCTGTACGCGCCACCGAGATGGTTCCCCTGGCCACCACCACCGTAATAGAAGATCGTCTCGCCGCCGTACGTGTCGCGGACCGCGCGCAGGCGCTCGGCGATCTCGGCGATCGCGTCGTCCCAGCCGATCTCCTCGTAGCTGCCGTCCGGGCGCCGGCGCAGCGGACTGCTCAGCCGGCCGCGCCCGTTCTGGTAGTGGTCGAGGCGCATCGCCTTGTTGCACGTATAGCCCTGTGACGCCGGGTGCGCCCGGTCACCGCGGATCCGCGCGAGCGTGCGGCCCTCGACTTGCACCTCGATCCCGCAGTTGCATTCGCACAGAATGCACGCCGTCGGCTGCCATTCGGACGAGCTCGTCGCCATCACGCCGGCGCGACGACGACGGAGCCGGCCTGCTCGCGCTCCTGCGCGGCGAACCCCCGCAGGTCGTCGATCGTGACCACCCGCCCGGCCGCGCCCCAGTTGCCGGCGGGCACCTCGTTGATGAGCACCCAGACGCGGAGCCCATCGGCCGTGCCGAGGCTCGCCGCCTCGCTCACGACGCGCGTCGCCTCGGACACGAGTTCGGCCTTGCGCCCCTCGGAGAGGGCCCCGAGCGGCACCGTCACCTGCACCCGGAACGTCGGCTCGCGGACCGGCCGCCCCGCCGCGAGGATCGTCCCCGGCGGCAGCTCGTGGACGTTGACCCAGGTGATGCTGCGGAAGAACTCCGTCTCCGGAGCGCGCTCGGCGCGCAGGAGCACGGTGCTGAGCTGCTCGGCAAGCGCCGTCCGCGCCTCGGGGGTGAACGTGCCGGCCGGGTACGTGAGGTCGATCAACGGCATCCCTGACTCCTTCGGATCGCTGGAAGACGGCTCGCTATGACGGGTGTCATAATCGCCGCGGATCGTACTATGATCCTCGTCATAGTCAAGGAGCCGTGATGACGCCGACCGATTCCCGCCAGAGGATGATCGAGACCGCCGCCGCGGTCATGCGCGAACGCGGCGTCGAGGCGACGTCCTTTTCCGAGGTGCTCGCCCGCTCCGGCGCGCCCCGCGGTTCGATCTACCACCACTTCCCCGGCGGCAAGGCTCAGCTGATCGAGGAGGCGACCCGGTACGCCGGCGACTTCAGCGCCGCCGGCCTCACCGGCGCGCTCGGCGAGGACGACCCGGTCGCCGCCGTCACCGCGTTCTGCGCCGGCTGGGTCAAGCTGCTTCGCAAGACCGACTTCGCCGCCGGCTGCCCGGTCGTCGCCGCCGCGCTCGAGGGCGATCGCACCCCCGGCGCGCGCGAGGCGGCGGCCGCCGCGTTCGCGCGCTGGGAGACGCTGCTGACCGACGCGATCGAGACCCACACCGGTTCCCGCGAGCGTGCCCACTCGCTCGCCACCCTGATCATCGCCTCCGTTGAGGGCGCGGTCGTCCTCTCCCGCGCGGTGCGCTCGACCGCACCGCTGGAGCGGGTGGCCGGCGAGATGCAGACGATCCTCGCCGGCAGCATCGCCTGAAGCGAACGCCGGCGGATGGCGGGGTCCCTACGCCCCTCGGCGCGACCACGAGTTCCCGCGCGCGCCCGCCCCCGGGCGGCGCGTGGGAGATCACCGACCGCAGGCGACCACGAATGCCCGCGCGGTTCCTCGGGCGGGCACGCGCGGGAATGCGTGGTCGGTTCGGGTCGCTCCAGGTCCGGTCAAGCCGCTCAGACCGTCCCGGCCCCGGCCGCGCTCAGACCGTCCCGGCCCCGGCCGCGCTCACAGCCCGAGCGTCTTGGAGATGATCTCGCGCTGGATCTCGCTCGTGCCGCCGTAGATCGTCGTCACGAGCGCGGTACGGACCTGGCGCTCCATGTCGTACTCGACGGCATAACCGTAGCCGCCCATCATCTGCATCCCCTCGAGCGTCGCCTGCTTGGCCATCTCGGTCGCTTTGAGCTTGCACATCGACGCCTCTCGCGGAAACAGCGCGCCGGGGTTGGCGTCGACCTTGGCGGCCGTGTCGTACACGAGCAGGCGGGTCGCCTCGATCTCGGTGGCGAGGTCCGCGAGCCGGTGGCGGAGCGCCTGGAAGCTCCCGATCGGCCGGCCGAACTGCTTGCGTTCCTTGACGTAGGCGAGGACGTCGTCGAACGCGCGCTGGGCCATGCCGAGCGCGTTCGCGGCGATGATCAGCCGCTCGTGGTTGAGCCCCGTCATCAGCTGCATCCATGCCTGATCCTGCTCACCGACGAGGCGGTCGGCGGGAACGTGGCAGTCGGTGAAGAACACGTCGTTGACCTCGCGGCCGCCCATCGTGTCGATGCCGCGGATCTCGAGCCCCTCGACATCGGTCGGCACCGAGATCATCGACAGGCCCTCGTGCTTGTTGCCGGTGCGGTTCGTGCGGCACACGAGCAGGATGTGGTCGGCCTCGTGAGCGCCCGTGATCCACGTCTTCTGACCGTTGATGATGTAGCCGCCGTTGTCACGCTCGGCCCGGCAGCTGAGGTTGCCGACGTCGGAGCCCGCCTCCGGCTCGGACATCGCGATCGCCTCGACGCGCCCGCGGGCGACGCCGCCGAGGATCTCCTCCTTGAGCTCATCTGAGCCAAATCGACCGACGGCGCCCGCCGTGATCATGCTGACCCCGAAGAAGCCCATCGGGATGAGCCCGAGCATGTACTCCTCGCACAGCAGGCACATGTCGATGGCGCCGCCGCCGGCGCCGCCGTACTGCTCGGGGATCGCAGCGCCAAGCCAGCCGAGGTCGGCGATCCGCTGGTACAGCTCCGGGTTGTGTCCGTCCCGCCCATGGTCGGTGAGCGCGTCGCGCTGCTCACGCGTGCCGCACTCGCGCCGCGCGAAGTCACGGATGGACTCGACGAACGCGCGCTGCTCGTCGGTCAGGGTCTGAAGGCTCATGCTCTCTCCTGGGCTGGGGGACACCGGGGACCGGCTCCTTGGCAGTTTGCCAACACCCGCTCGGTGATACGCATGGTACGCTTTTGCTACATTGCGTACCACGCTGGCCGTCCATCCCGACGCCCTCACCCTCCATCGAGCCGATGCCACTGTTTCCCCCCGATGACGAGCTGCCTGACGTCCTCGTCGGCCCCGACTCCGTCTCGTGGGCTGTCGCCAGCGACATCCGTCTGTACGCGGTGATGCTCTATCCGCTGCTGCTCCAGGTCGCCCACCCGACCGTCGGCGCGGGCGTGCGCGACTACTCCGACTTCGAGCAGCGGCCGTGGGACCGCTTGCTGCGGTCGCTCGATTGGGTCAATCTGCTCGTCTACGGTGGCGATGACGCCGTCGCCGCCGGCCGCCGGCTGCGCGCGATCCACAAAGGGTTTCAGGGCACCCGCGAGGACGGCGAGCGGTACTACGCGCTCGAGCCCGAGGCGTACGCGTGGGTGCATGCAACCCTGCTCGAGTCCTACGTCGCGGGCCACGCCCACTTCGGCCGGCCGATGACGCAGGCACAGCTCGAGCGCTTCTACGCCGAGTACCGCACCCTCGGCCGCCTCGCCGGCGTCCGCGAGGGCGACCTGCCGCCGGACTGGGGCTCCTATCGCGAGTACTTCCGCGACGTCTGCGAGCAGGAGCTCGTGCGCACGGCCTCGGTCGACCGCGTCCTGCGGTCGGTGACCCGCTCCACCCCGCCGCTGCCACTCCCGCGGTGGGCGTGGCGCCTCGCGAGCGTCCCGCCCCAGCGCGCGCTGTGGCTTGGCGGCATCGGACTGATGCCGGCGGACCTGCGCGAGCGACTTGGGATCCCGTGGAGCGAGCGGGACAAGCGGGCGTTTCAGAGACTCGGTCGCATCAGCCGAGGCCTCGAGCCGGTGCTGCCACAGCGACTCAAGGTGATGGGACCGATGAATCTGCGACTGCGACGCAAGGCGATCGCCCGCGGACCGCTCGGGGCCGGAGCCGTCGCCTGATGAGCACGCCCGCGCCCCGCCTGCTCGCGCTCGCGCTCGACCCCGACGTCCACGTCGACGACGACGCCGTCGCGGAGCGGATCCTCGACGCCGCGCTCGGACTCGCCGCCGGCTCCGGCCTGCGGCATCTGACGATGGACGACGTCGCCAGGCGGGCGGGCGTCGGGCGGATGACCGTGTACCGGCGCTTCGCGAGCAAGGCCGCCCTCATCGAGGCCCTCTCCATCCGCGAATGTCGCCGCTGCCTGACAACGATCGGCGGCGCCATCGATCCGGACGCCCCGGTCCTCGACCGGGCCGTGGCCGTGTTCGTGACCGTGCTCCGCGTCAGCCGAGAGCACCCGCTGCTTGAGCGCCTCGCGCGCGTCGAGCCGGAGGCGCTCCTCGGCGAGTTGACCCGCGACCACAGTGCCGTGTTCCGGCTCGTGCGTGGCTTCCTCGTGACGCTCATCCGCACCGGCCAGGAGGCGGGAGAACTCATTCCCGGCGACCCGGTGCTGCTCGCCGAGATCGGGCTGCGCCTCGGCGCATCGTTCGTGCTCATGCCCGACACCGTCCTGCCGTTGCATGACGAGACCGCGACGCGCGCGGCCGTCCGGGCGCTGCTCGCGCCCCTCGTCGCCGGTACCTGACGCTACGCGGAACAGCGTTACGCTGCCGTGCGTACATGGTCATTCGGCACGCCGATCCGAGCGCCGACGCGGCCGCCTGCGCGGCCGTCTACGCGCCCTATGTCGCCTCGTCGGTGGTCTCGCTGGAGGCCGTGCCCCCGACGGCCGACGAATTCACCCAGCGGATGACGCGGATCGTGGAGCGCTACCCGTACCTCGTTGCCGAGGAGGACGGTCGCGTCGTCGCCTTCGCCTACGCCTCGCTGCACCGTGAGCGCGCCGCGTACCGGTGGGCCTGCGAATCGTCGGTGTACGTCGACGAGACGCAGCGGCGCCGCGGTCTCGGCCGCGCGCTCTACACCAGCCTGTTCGATCTGCTCCGCCGCCAGGGGCTTCAGATCGTGTGCGCCGGCATCACCCTTCCGAACGATGCGAGCATCGCGATCCACGAGTCGTTCGGCTTTGAGCTGATCGGGGTGTATCGCCGGATCGGGTGGAAGGCCGGTGCATGGCACGACGTCGGGTGGTGGCAACTCGACCTCTCCGCACCGTCGGCCGAGGTTCCGGCCGAGCCAGGTCCCCCCGCACGGCTCGATGCGCGTTAGTGTTCCGGGGTAGCTCGACGGAAGGAGAGAGCCTGTGCATCGGTTTGTCCTGCTCCGGGACCGCCCCCGTCCGGTGCAGATCATCATTGGTGGTGTCATCCCCGCAGCGCTCGGCGCGCTCGCCGGCGTGATGGTGGGTGCCTCCGCGGCCGGCTACTGGATCGTCGGTGCAATCGCCGGCATCGGTGGCTTCCTCGCCGGGTTCGAGCACCGGGATGGGTGGGGCGGCGCCGACCGCGGGATGGTCGGCGGCGCGATTTACGGCACCTCGCTGGTGCTCGTCCATTGGGCGATTGGGAACCCGGCGAAGGTGTCGCTCGGCTCATCGCGCGTCACCTTTGTGATCGCGCTCGCAATCATCGGGATTCTGCTCGGCGCGGCCGGTGGCCGGATCGCGCGCTGGCGCCGGGAGAAGGCCGGCGTGTTCATCACCGACGAGTACCTCCCGGGCGGCGAGAAGTACCTCGAGCGCCGCGGCGAGGCCGGGAGCGCCTAGCCGCTCGACCGCGTTATCGGCGGTCTTCGTCGAGCAGCAGCGCGAGCGTCGGACACGCGTCCGCCGCCTTGCGGGCGAGCGCGACGAGCTCGGGCGTGACCTCGGTCTCGTCGAGGATCGGGTAGCCCCAGTCATCGAGCCGGATCATCTCCGGCAGCAACTCGGCGCACAGACCATGGGCCTCGCACATGATCGGGTTGACGCGGAGCTTGGCGCTCACCGTGACCTCCTGACGGTCCGGTCATCGCGCCCGCGCGCCCGGCCCGGCGACGGCCGCGCCGGCACGCCAGGGGCCGGGAGCCCGGCCGGGGCCGCGTTGCAGTGCGACCGGCGGTGCCATTCGACCTCGCCACCGAACACGCTCAGCGCGCTCTGGACGAAGCGGACCGCGCCGTCGGGGTGATGGCAGGCGCCGCGCCCGCGCACCTCGGCGCTCCAACGCAGGACGCGGTCACGCTCGCGCTCGTGGGCGACGCCGTCGGCGAGGGCCGTGAACGCGTCAGCGATCGCCCGCAGCCCGAACACGCACGGACCGCACTGCCCGGCGGACTGCTCGGCGAGGTACTCGATCACCCGGGCGGACTCGTGCAGACCGCAGGCGCTCTCGCCGAGTGCGAACAGCACGCCGGACCCGAGCGAGCAGCCGACGGACCGCAGGTCCTCCCGCGCCAGGCGCAGCTTGAACGCGCGCTCCGACTCCACCCACGTCCCGAAGTACCCGCCGACGAGCAGCGCCTGGAGCGGTTCGGTCGATCCGCCGGCCGCGGCGAGCAGGTCGGTCATCGGCGTGCCGAACGCGAGCTCGTACACACCGGGGGCCGCGACGGCGCCGGAGATCGTCACGAGCGCCGACCCCGGATCGGCGTCGGTGCCGAGCTCGCGGTACCAGTCGTGTCCGTAGCGGGCGACGAGCGCGATCTGGGCGAGCGTCTCCGGGTTCTGGATCAGCGTCGGCCGCCCGCGGTAGCCGCGCTCGTACGGGCGCGGCGGAACGAATGTCGGGAGCGCGAGGCCCTTGCCGATGAAGTTGATGACGGCGCTCTCCTCGCCGGTCACGTACCCCTCGGGGCCTGCTGAAATGTGGACCGGGATCCCGTCGTCGCGGACCGCCAGCGCACTCTGCAGACCGCTGTGCGCCGCCGTCGCGCGCTCGCGCACCTTGATGATGATCTCGCGGGCGCCGATCGCGTGGGCCGCAAGCACGGCACCGTCGAGCACGAGGTGCGGCAGCCGCGAGAGCAGCAGACCGTCCTTCCCGCTTGCCGGCTCGGTCTCGCTGCCGTTGACGACCAGGTAGGAGCCGCGCCGCCCGGCGCGCTCGGCGACCGCCCGTAGCTTCGTGGCGGTCGGGAAGTCGGCGCCGCCCCGCCCTCGGAGCCCGCTGCGATCGACCTCGTCGATGAGGCTCTGTGCGGAGGTCTGCGGGATCGGGCCATGGACCCGGTCGTGGTCGGCGAGCGTCATCGGACCGGCGCCGGCGGCGAGGCCGGCGAGGAGCCGCGGCAGCCCGTTCGGACCGGTGCGTCGTGCCGCTGGCGCGCTGAGCGTGGGCGTGGCCATGATCAGCCTGCCGCCGGGGTCGCGGCGAGTCGGCCGGTGACGTGGCCGTTGCCGTTGTCGATGTTGAGCACCGCGTGGAGATTGACCTTCGAGCCAGAACCGTCCTGGACGCGGGCGACGAACTCCTGACCCTGGAGCGAGACCACCCGGCCGGCGAGGACCGATGGCAGACCGTCGGCGAGCAGGTCGACCTGGCTGCCGGTCATCGACAGTCCGCCGCCGCCGATCGGAACCCCCGCGAGGCGCACGCGCAGGCGTCCATGAGCGCCGCCGGTGAGCCGCAGGGAGAGATCGACGATTGCGCCTCCCGCCTGCACCGACTGCTTCGCCGAGCCGTGGAGGTCGGCCGAAAACGGAAGCTTGAGGGTCTTCGCCGAGGTCGCCGTGTGCCCGGTCCGGCCCTTCGTCGGGCTCGCCGGGATCCGCGCCGCGACCGGCGTGGCCGTCTTCGGAAAGAGGTTCGTCGGCGTTCCCGCTTTGCGCGCCCACCCGTGCTGCAGCGGGCCCGCGAGCGTGAACAGGGCGATCCCGATCGGGGCGACGACGGCGAGCGCGAACGCCGGGGCTCGCCATTCGCCCTCAGACTGCGCGATCCGCATGAGCACGGCGGCGGTCACGGACACGACGCAGAGCGCGGTCAGGGCGAGCATCCACCAGACCTTCGTGTCGCTGCCGGTGCCGATCCCGTGGAGCACGGCGACCGGCCAGCTCGCGTACGCGAGCCAGTGAATCGCGCGCCACGCGCCGTAGCCGAGGCGACGCCGCATGAGGCTCGTGATGACAAGCGCGATGATGAGATCGAACGACAGCGCGCCGAGTCCGACCCACAGCGGCCGGTACGCCGAAGAGAACGGGATGATCGCGTCGATCAGCTTGATCGGCGCGAAGCTGTCGAGCACGCTCGTGATGATGTGCGCGACGAGCAGCACGATCACCAGCAGCGAGATGTCGCGGTGGAGGCTGTCGATGGCAAACCGCGGCCAGCGCGGGCCGGCCGTGAAGCGCAGCGGGCCGAGGATTCCGAGCACGACGCTGATCGTCAAGAGCAGCAGCGCGACGGCACCGGTCGCCCGGGTGAGATACCAGTACGCGCTCGGGCCCGCGACGGCGAGCAGATCACTCATGCGAACGCCACCTCCGCCGCGCTGCGCAGCGGCAACTCCTCGCCCTGAGCGGGCCAGCCGGCCACGTGCGCGACGGTGCCGTCCACGCCGACGAGGCGGCTGGGGAGGCCGAAGGACTCGAGCCACGCCGGAGCGGCGTCACCGCGGATGATCGCCGCGGTGCTCGCGATGTTCGCGTCGAGGCACGACGCGGCGGCGACGCTCGCGGTCCGCCAGCGCGGCTCGACGGGCCGTCCGGTCGCAGGATCGACGAGATGGTGGACATCGCCCTCCGTGGTCGTCCACCGGCGGGCGACCGTGCTCGAGGTGGCAAGCCCTCCGGAGTGAACCGAGATCCACTGCCCCGGGACCGTGCACGCCGAGCGGTGATCGTCGGTGACCCGGACCCGCCACCCGCCCGACGGCGCCGCGCCCGCCGTGGCGATGTCGCCGCTGAGAGCGACGAGTGTCCCGCAGCCGGTCGCGTGCGCCGCGGCCTCCGCGGCACGGTCGGCGCCGAGGGCCTTTGCCGTCGCACTGAGGTCGAGCACGACCCCAGGCTCGGTCCGCACGCGCGAGCGGTACTCGTCGAGCTCGACCGTGCGCCACCCGGGGACGGACGCGAACGCGATCGTCCGGTTCGGGGTCAGCGCGTCGAAATCACGGTCGTACCCGAGCGCGATCAGCGCCCGCCCGATCGTCGGGTCGACATCGCCGTCGGTGAGACGCGCGGCGCGCAGGGCGGCTCGGGTGGCGTCGAGCAGCAGCGGGCTGACGTCGCACCATCCCCCCGCGGCGGCGTTGAGCGCGGTCAGCTCCGAATCGTCGCGAAACCGCGAGCAGGCGCGATCGAGCTCGCCGATGACGGCCTGGACGGCGGCGTGGGCGCGATCGAGCGCGCGCTCCACGGTGACGCCGACGACGGCCGTCCCGCCGAGCGCCGGGAAGCTGACGGTGAACTGCTCAGGACTCACGTGCGTCCCCTCTGGGTCGGGCTCAGGAGCCGCCCGAAGTGACCGGAGCGGGAGCCTGGGCAGCCTGGGAAGCGGGACCCGAATTGCCGGACGGGCCGGTGTTGCCCGTGCTGCCGACGCCGGTGTTGCCGCTGTTCCCGGTGTTGCCGCTGTTCCCCGCGTTGCCGGTGTTGGCGCTGTTGCCCGTGTTGCCGGAGGACCCGGCCCCCGAGTTGCCGGCGGCGTTCGGAGCGGTCGGGCCGCTCGCCGGACCGCTGAGCCCGAGCTCGGAGGGCTTTGCCAGCGGCGGCATCTTCTTTGGCGCCGTGCTCGCGCGGGCGGTGGAGCCGCCGCCTCCCGAGCGGGTCGAGGTGGCGGCGTCCGCCGTCTTGGCGCCGAGGGAATGGCCGGGGGCCACGGCGGAGACGAGCGTGGCGATGCCGGCCGACAGCGCGGCCGCGCCGCCGATGACGAACCGGCGCGTCCGGGACACGCGGACGAGCGCGGCATCGCGCTGAAGCGCTGCTGCGGACTGCCCGCGGTGTCGCGGCCGTCTGTTCTCCACGGTGCTCATGATCGAGAATACTTCGACAACAGCATCAGATTTCAGTAAGCCACGCGTGAGAATTCGCCTATGAGCCGTCAAATCGCCGATGTCTGCGGGCATCCACCGGCAAGGTGACGGTGAACGTCGAGCCGTCGACAGTGATCTTCCCGCCGTAGCGCTCCACAATCGCCCGCGTGATCGCCAGTCCGAGCCCGGACCCCGGACGTCCCGCCGCCTCCGGCGCCCGCCAGAACCGCTCGAACATGCGCTCCTGCGTCTCCGGATCGGGTCCCGGCCCGCGATCGTGCACGGCGAGCTGCGCGACTGTGCCGTCCTGCGTCAGCGTCACATCGACCGGCTCGCCGCTCGGTCCGTGCACGACCGCGTTCTCGATGAGATTGGCGACGACCCGCCGCAGCGCCTCCTCCTCCCCCCGCAGCCGCACCGGCTCGAGCGCGCCCACCCGCACGACGCCCGCGTGTTCGGCCGCCACCGTCTGGACTAGACGGTCTAGTTCTACCGGTGAGTCACCCGCCTTCCCGTCGTCCGCCTGCCGCTCGAGGACGAGCAGGTCATCGACGAGCCGCGCCAGTCGCTCGGCGTCACGGCCGAGATCGGCGAGCACCTCCGCGTCCGCGCCATGTCGCCGCGCGTAATGAACGTTCCCGAGCAGGCTCGTCACCGGTGTGCGCAGCTCGTGCGAGGCGTCGGCCAGGAAACGCCGCTCGTTCGCCCGCGAGCGCTCGAGCGACGCGAGCATCCGGTTGAGCACGCCGGTCAGTTGCGCGATCTCGTCCGGCGAGGCCGCCGCCGTGTCCGGCAGCCTCCGCGCCGGGTCGGCCGTCCGCTCGATCTCCTCGGCGCCCGCCGCAAGACGCCGCAGCGGCCGCAGCCCCCGCCGCGTCAATGCGGCCGCGAGCAGTGCCGCGATCAGCGCGATGACCGCGCCGCTGATGGCGAGCACGACCCCGAGGTGCGAGATCGTGTCGTGGATGTCAGTTGTGTCGGAGGCGACGAGCACGGCCCCGCCGGCCGCCGGCCCGCCCGCCTCCGCGATCGGCGCGACGAACAGGCGGTAGTTCCGCCCACCGATCCGGACGTCCTCGTAGCCGCTGCGGCCGTTGACCCGCGCCGCGCGGACGATCGGATCCTGGGGCAGCAGGCGCGCGCCGAGGGTCAGCGACCGGGCGAGGATCGTGCCGCCCGAGTCGACCACCTCAACGGCGATCTCGCGGCCGGAAACGGGGCTCTCCAACGCGCCGGGATCGGTGAGCAGTGCCGGCGCGGAGACCGCGAGCTGCGCCACCTCCTGGGCGCGCGTTCGCAGCGCGCTGTCGAGCGAGGAGCGCAGTTGATGGCCGACGAGCATGATCGTCAGGCCCGCGAACACGGCGACGGCGGCGATCACGGCGCCCGCCGAGGCGGCGAGCAATCGTCCACGAACCGTGCGCGGAAAGGTGAAAAGACCGCTCATTTGGAGCGTTGACTAGCCAAGATTGGGTATTTCACGATAAAAATTGAGAGACTTCGTCAGGGAAGCGGCGCTTTTCCTCCGACAGAAGGGGGTTGTGGGTGAAGGAAGACGTCACACAGGATGGTGACGTCGAGCGAGATTTCGAGCCGGGCCTCTCGGGCGATGCCGACGAGGACCGGCGGGCCGGGCCGACGCGGGTTCTGCTGATCGAGGACGATCCCCGCCACGCGTTCGTGATCGCCGAGATGCTGCGCGCGAGCTGGCCGACCGGGCTCGTACTGGCACACGCCGACAGTCTCACCGACGCGACCCGCGAGTTGCTCGAGCACGGCGCCAACTCGGTCCTGCTCGATCTCTCGCTGCCCGCGATCGATGCGCTGGGTGCGATCGGGCAGGTGCGCACCGCGGCACCGGACGCGCCCCTGGTCGTGCTCGCCGAGGATGCCGACGACCGGCGTGCGCTCGCCTCCCTGCGCGCCGGGGCCCAGGATTTCATCGTCAAGCGCGACCTCTCCGCCGCGTCGCTGCACCGGGCGATGCGCTACGCGATCGAACGCAAGCGCCTCGAGGTGCGCCTCGCCCACATGGCGTTGCACGATCCGCTCACCGAGCTTCCCAACCGCGCCCTGTTCCTCGATCGGCTCGGCGTCGCCCTCGATCGCTCGCGGCGGACGAATACGCGCGTCGGGGTGCTGTTCCTCGACGTCGACAACTTCAAGCACATCAACGACTCGTACGGGCACGAGGCGGGCGACACCGTGCTCGTCAACCTCGCCGAGCGGCTCCGAGCGATGCTGCGCCCGATGGACACCGTCGCCCGGTTCGGCGGCGACGAGTTCACGTTCCTGTTCGAGGACCTGGCGAGCGACCGCGAGATCGTGCTCATCGCCGAGCGCATCCGCCGCGCGACGAGCCGGCCGATTCGCATGGCCGAAGACGACGCGAGCGTGACGGTCAGCATGGGGATCGCCACCGTCGACGACCCGAGCGTGACGCCGGAGTCCGTGCTCCGCGAGGCCGACGCGGCGATGTACCGGGCCAAGGAGCTCGGGCGCTCGCGCTACGAGCTCTATGACGAGAGCTCGCGCCAGCGGGCACTCGAGCGGCTCGAGCTCGAGACAGCGCTTGGCCATGCGATCGAACGCGATGAGCTCCTCGTCCTCTACCAGCCGAAGATCTCGCTGGCCGGGGTGCCCGACGTCGCCGGTCTCGAGGCGCTCGTGCGCTGGCAGCATCCGGATCGCGGGCTGATCACGCCATCGGAGTTCATCCCGCTCGCCGAGGAGACGGGAATCGTCCACGCGATCGGCGAGTACGTGCTCGAGCGGGCTCTCGCCCAGGTCGTCCGCTGGCGCCATCACCGCCCGAACATGACGGTGTCGGTCAATCTCTCCTTCCGTCAGCTCGAGGACGCGGGCCTGGCGGCGGCGCTGACGAACGCGATGCATGCGAGCGAGGTCCCCCCGGGAGCGGTGTGCGTCGAGATTGCCGAGCACGCGGTGACCCGTAACCCGGACCTCGTGACCCGGTCGCTCGGGGCGCTGAAGAGCGCGGGCGTGGAGATCGCGATCGACGATTACGGGACCGGAGCAACGTCGCTCGCGAGCCTCAAGCGACTCCCGATCGACTCGTTGAAGATCCACGAGAGCTTTGTCACCGGCATCGGGAGCGACGCCGACGAGACGTCGATCGTCGGCGCGGTGGTCGAACTCGGTCACGCGCTCGGCCTGCGTGTCACCGCCGAGGGCGTCGAGACAAACGCGCAGCTCGCGCACCTGCGCTCGCTCGGCTGCGACGCGGCCCAGGGCTACCTGCTCGGCCGGCCGATGCCCGAGCACGAGATCGAGGCGCTGCTCGCCTGAGCTTCCGCCCCCGGGACGGGTCACACGCGCAACGAGAACCCCGCACCACGCACCGTCCGGATCACCGGCGGCTCGCCCAGCTTGCGCCGCAGCCGCGTCACGTAACGGTCGACGACGTTCGGCTCCGCGGCGCCACGCCAGATCTCATCGATCGCGCGATCCCGGGTCAGCGTTCGCCCCGGATCGCGCAGGAGCAGTTCGAGCAGGTCCGCCTCGCGACCGGTCAGCTCGATCGAGCGGCTCCCCCGGGACACGATCCGCGTATCGAGGTCGAGCGTCACGTCGGCGTAGGAGAGCCGCACGGCGGCGTCGATCCGACGGCGGGTGAGGGCCCGGATACGAGCGATCAGCTCCTGCACCGCGAACGGCTTGACCAGGTAGTCATCCGCCCCCGCCTCGAGCCCGGCGACCCGGTCGGGGATCGCATCACGCGCCGTCAGCATCAGGATCGGCGTCGGCAGCCCCTTGTGGCGCAGCCTCCGGCAGACGGCGAGCCCGTCGAGCACCGGCATCGCCACGTCGAGCACGATCACATCCGGAGCCGTCCGCTCGGCGGCGACGAGCGCCGCGCCGCCGTCAGACGCGAGCGTCACGTCAAAGCCCTCGGCGAGGAGCGTGCGCTCGAGCATCCGACGCAGGGGCGGATCGTCGTCGACGACGAGGACCCGCGGTTCAGAGGTCATCTCGAAAGACTCTTAGCCGCCTGCGACGTCGCGGCGCAGGAACACGAGGTACGCAGCGACGAGCGCCGGAACGCCGTAGAGCGCGGACACCCATGCGGCGCGCACGATCGGCGCCCAGTCGATCGGGTCCCGGAGCAGGCCCTGCCACGCGTTGAACTGCGTGCTCAGCAGGTACGGGTGCAGCCCGCTCAGACCGGGCAGGATCCCCACGAGCTGGATGAGCAGTGACACCATCAGCGTCCCGACGACGGCCGCGGCGCTGTTGCGCGTGAGCGATGACAGCAGCAGGCCGATGCACACGATCGCGCCGATCGGGATCAGGTATACGAGCAGGCTCACGTAGACGAGTTCGAGCGCCTTCGGCGCCGAGACAGTCGTCCCGGACAGGCTCTGGAGCGGGTTGAAGCCCGATTGGATGCTGCCGGCGATGACGGCGACGGTCCCGCTCAGCATGATCGCGACGATCGCGTACGTCGCCGCCGTCAGCGCCTTGCCGGCGAAGATCTGGCCGCGCTCGAGCGAGCGGGTGAGGATCGTCTTCAGCGTCCCGTTGTGATCCTCGGAGGCGAAGATGTCGCCGGCCACGAGCGCCGTGATGAGCGGGAACATCCAGATCGCGCCGAACAGGAGGATGACGAGCGGGATCGCGAGTCCGCTGCGCGTGATGTAGTCCCCGAACGGGACGTCCTCTGGCCCCCGGTGGCGGAAGTGGGTGGCGACGACGAACAGGATCGGCACGATCGCCGCGGCACCGAGGCCAAGGTACGTCCGCTTCTGGTAGCGGAGTTTCGCGAGCTCCCAGCGGTAGACAGTGAGCACGTTCGGCTTCACAAGCCCGCCTTTGCCGGAAGCTCAGACCCATCCCGCGAGTTTCGCCCCGCGAAACTCGCAACTGAATCGGCGCCAGCCGATTCGGCACCCTCGGTCAACGAGAAGAACAGGTCCTCCAGCGTCACGGTCTGTGGCGCGAGCTCCCGGATGAGGGCGCCCGCCTCGACGAGCGCCTGGCTCAGCTCGGCGGCGGCCGCCTCGTCGGCGCTGAACGTGATCCGGTCACGCTGGATGCGCACCTCGGTGATCCCGCGCTGGGCGCGGCAGACGGCGAGCGCGCGCTCGTCGTCGGTGCTCGACAGCCGGTAGCTCGTGCCCGCGCCGCGCTTGAGGTCGGCGATCTCACCCTCGTAGACGATGCTGCCGGAGCGGACGATCGCAACGCGGTTGCACACCTCCTCGACCTCGGTCAGAAGATGGCTCGAGAGGAGCACGGTCATGCCCTGGTCCGCGAGCCGCCGGATGAGCAGCCGCATGTCCCGCATGCCGCCCGGGTCAAGCCCGGTCGCCGGCTCGTCGAGCAGCAGCAGCTTCGGGTTGCGCAGCAGTGCCGCGGCGATCCCGAGGCGCTGGCGCATGCCGTGCGAATAGCCGCCGACCCGGTCCTTCGCCCGATGTGCGAGGTCGACCGTGTCCAGCGCGCGCTCGATCCGCTCCTTCGCGTCACCACCGTCGAAGGCCGCGAGCAGCTCGAGGTTGCGGTGTCCGTTGAGATACGGGTAGAACGTCGGCGCCTCGACGAACCCGGCGACCCCCGTGAGCGCGTCAACGCTCAACTGCGGGTCGCGCCCGAACAGGCGGACCGACCCTGCCGTCGGCCGGATCAGCCCGAGCATCATCCGCAGGCTCGTCGTCTTGCCGGCGCCGTTGGGCCCGAGATAGCCATAGACGTCGCCGACGTTGACGGTGAGATCAACGCCGGCGACGGCGGTCAATTCGCCGTAGCGCTTGACCAGGCCGCGCACCTCGATCGGTGGCGGCGGAGACATGGCGTCCGGTTTCACAGGGCTCGGGCGGCGGCGTCCGCGGCGGCCGCCGGGACGGAGCCAAGCACCGTGTAGGTGACGCCGTTGCGGGTGAACCGAACGACCGTCCCGAGCGCGGTGTCGAGCTCCTGGCCGGTGACCCCGTTGATCGACACGGTCGGAAGGGTCAGGCCCCGGGGCTCGTGGCTGCCACTGTTGCTCGCGGACCCGCCGAGCGTCTTGCTTGCCGACGCCGCCGGCTGCTCGATGACCGCGACGCCCCCGAGGTTCTGCCCGTAGGAGACGAGCGCCGCCGGGTGGCCGCCCCAGCTGAGCAGGGTGACGTCCCGACGGGGAAGCCCAACGAGTTGGTGCGGCGCGACGAGCGTGAACGGGAGCCGCTTCGCCACGGCGCTGGCGCCGCTGAGCACCCGGTGGTTGCCCTTGCGCAGCCGCTTCGCCTTCGTCATCGCGCTCGTGTGGGCCTTCGAGGTATCGACCTGCACGACCTTCGCGCCGGTCGGCGGCGCCACGTTGAACACCGACGGGTCGACCTTGCCATAGGAGATATCGGTCGCCTTCAGCTCGAGCACGGGTGTGGTGTCGTTTTGCGCGTAGACGGCGACGCGCAGCGGAACGCCCTTGACCGCATCCCAGGCGAGCTCTCCGGCGCCGAGCAGGCCACCGTCGTGCTTCGGCGAGACGCGGACCGTGTAGGCGGAGTGCCCGGCGATGTCGCCCGGCACCGCGCCGGTCAGATTGACGTGGTTGGCCAGTTCGGTGAGCTGCTTCTGAATCTGTGTGATCGAGGGCACCCCGCCGTCGTGGGCCTTCGCCGCCTTCGCCGCCTTCGCGTCCTTGGCGCCCTTGGCGTCCTGCGGGATCGTCCCCTTGTAAACGGTATGAGCGGTTGGGTCATAGACCCAGAAGGAGGTCTTGTCGACGACGATCTGGGCATCGCCGTTGCCGCTGTCCGACTGCAGTTCGAGCCGGAGCCGGTGGTCGCTGGAGAGCCACAGCCGCCCCGTCGCCCCGGTGAGGATCGGGTCGCTCCCTTGGATGTTGCCCGAGGGGATGAGGTGATTGGTGAAGCTGATCCGCGCCGTGATCCCGGACGGCGCCGGGGCGGCGAGCGCGGAATGGACCGCGTTCGGCAGCGCCTTCGGCGGCGGAACCGGGCCGGTCCCGGACGCGGCGACGGCAATCGCCGCTCCGGCGACGATCGCCGAGACGAAGCCGGCGATCACTGCCAGCAAACGACGGGTGGAGATGGTGCGCAGGACCTTCATGGGGCGTTCATGCCTTTCTGCAGCTCGGTCGGTAAGTCGAAGATAGGCCTGAAGCTTGAAAACACTTTGACAGATGCCTGGGCCCGGCCCTGCGCGCGCCCGCCGTGGGCCCGGCCCCGCGCGCGCCCGCCGTGGTCCCGGGCCTGCGCGCGCCCGCCGTCCCGGCCCTGCGCGCGCCCGCCGTGGTCCCGGAATCCCCCGCTCCCGCGCCGCGGGGTTGAAAGGGGCATCCGGACCATCTGGTGGTCCGAGAATCCCTTCGTCGCCCGGAAGGCGTCGAGGAAGGGATTTGCGGACGATCGGGCCGGGCGCGACCGAGCCGGACGACGCGGACCGGCCCGGCGCCTCAGATCAGCTCGTCGCCCGGATCCGTCGGTCCGTCCGGCTCATCCGGCGGCGGACCATCGGCGATCTCGCCGAGCAGTTCGGCGGTGATCTCCGGCTCGGAGAACATCGCCCAGTGGCCGGTCGCGATCTCGTGAAACTCCCAATCGGGCGCGGCGAACATCAGCGCCCGCTTGTCGCCCTGCTCGAGCATGTGCTGCAGCAGGGCGACGTCGATCCCACCGGCGGTGCAGAAGGTGACGACCCGCCGGACGCCCGGCGGCTGCTCGTGCGTCAACCGCAGTGGGCTCGAGAACGTCCGGTACGGCTGCGGGGTTCCGCGTCGTTCGATCGCGTCGAGCTGCTCGTCGCTCAGGCCGGCTGTGCTCCCGAACGATCCCGACCGGAGCGTCGAGCGGTCGGGTACCGGCCAGCGCCAGCCATCGCCGTGCTCGGCGACGTCACGCTCCTGCGCCGCCCGCATCTCCGGCGGCTGCACGTCGACGAGCGCCATCCCGTCGGGCAGCGGCGAGCAGTCGAGGTAGACGACCGCGTGCAGGCGCTCGAACCGGCGGTCGGCGACGCCGGCGACGACGACGCCGCTGTACGAGTGCCCGACGAGCACGACGTCCTGGAGGTCCTCGTAGTCGAGCAGGTGGACGACGTCGGTGATGTGGGTCTCGAGGTCGACGTCGGGCCGGGCGAGGTGGACGCGCTCCCCGAGGCCGGTGAGCGTGGCCGGATAGACGTCGTGGCCGCGCCTGCGCAGGCGCCGCGCGACCGCCTGCCACGCCCAGCCGCCGAGGCAGGCGCCAGGCACGAGCACCAGGGGGCGGGGACGGGGGGATGCGGACATGCCCTACAGCTTGTCGTACAGCGACAGCAATCGCGTCCGCGCCCGGCGCCAGCGCCGGTCGACGTCGTCCGCGGCCGAGGTGAAGCGCAACAGGGCGAGTCCTCGCATCGTGGCCAGCGTCATCTCGAGCAGCTCGTCGGCCCCCGGCCGGCGCATCATCTCTGGGAACAGCTCGGCGGCGCCGCTCACGATCATCCGGTTGACGTCACGGGTGACGGGGTCGATCGCGGCCCGGACCTCGGCGTCGGTCCTCGCCACGACCCACAGTTCGATGGTCGCGGCGAACAGCGGCCCGCGGTGGTGCTGCCACACATGATCGAGGAGCTCCTCGAGCCGCCGCCGCTCACTCCGGGCACGGAGCGCATCCTGCTCCCGGAGCTCGCTCGCGAGCTTGAACGCAACGTGGCGCACGGCTTCGGCGACGAACGCGGCGCGCGTCGGGAAGTAGTGCATCTGCGTGCCCTGCGAGACGCCGGCCCGCTCGGCGACGTTGCGGGTCGTGAGGTTCGCGTAGCCCTCCTCGACGAGGCAGGCGAGGGCCGCGTCGAGCAGCGCCGAGCGCGTCGCGGCCCGGCGCTCGGCCTGGGTGCGGCGGCGGCCCGGAGCCCTGGTGCTCACCCCGCCGCCAGCTCCCGCAGCTGCCGCTTGAGGATCTTGCCGGTCGGGTTGCGGGGGAGCTCGTCGAGGAACGTGACGTCCCGCGGGACCTTGTAGCGCGCCAGGTTGTCCTTGACGAAGTCGCGCACCTCGTCGGCGGTCGGCGACTCCCCCGCCCGCGGTATGACGAACGCCGCGAGCCGCTTGCCGAACTCGGCATCGTCGACGCCGACGACCGCCGCCTCCTCGATCGCCGGGTGCGTGATCAGCAGCTCCTCGACCTCACCGGGGAACAGGTTCTCGCCGCCGGAGACGATCATGTCGTCATCACGGCCGTCGATCCACAGGCGGCCCGCGGCGTCGAAGTGACCAACGTCGCCGGTGCTCATCAGGCCGTCGATCACCTCCTTGCTGCCGCCGCCGGTGTAGCCATCGAACTGGAAGGAGTTGCCGACGAAGATCCGGCCGCGGGCGTCGACGCCCTCCACCGGGCGCCCATCGAAGTCATAGAGCCGCACGACCGCGCCGAACGGGACCCTCCCGGCGCACCCGGGCGCCGCCCGCAGGTCGTCCGGAGTGGCGAACGTCGCGTAGGCGACCTCGGTCGACCCATAGAAGTTGTAGAGCTTCTCCCCGATCGTGCGCCGTGCCCGGCGCACGAGCTCGGCCTCGAGCTGAGCGCCCGAGCAGAACACGATCCGCAGCGAGCTCGTGTCGTAGCGGTCCGGCTCGGCCTCGAGCAGCGAGACGATCCGCTGCAGCATCACCGGCACGACGACGAGTGCGCTCGGGCGCTCCCGGGTGATCGCCTCGAGCACGCGCTCGGGCTTGAACCGGCGCTCGACGATCGTCGTGCACCCGAGTGTCACGGACAGGACCATCTGGGTGAAGCCGAGCCCGTGGAACATCGGCGCGGCGTCGTACGTCGATTCGCGCGCGCGGTAGGGCACCTTCGAGAGCAACGCTCCGATCGGGGCCAGCGACCGACCCTGGTGGCGCGGTGCCCCCTTCGGCGTGCCCGTCGTGCCGCTCGTCAGCAGCACCACCGACGCGGGCTGCTCCGGCGGCGGCGGATGCTGCCCGCGGTATGCGCCGATCAGCTCCTCGAGGGAGTCACCGCCCGATCCGGGCTCGTCGGTCCAGGCGAGGATCCGGTCGGCCTCGACCGGCGCGACGAGCTCGGCGTATTCCTCGTCGTGGACGAGGACCGAGATGCCCTCCCGGGCGCACACGTCACGGAGCTGCGGACCGGCGAAGTCGGTGTTCAGGTAGAGCACCCGGTTGCCCGCCTTGGCCGCGCCGAACGTGATGTCGAGAAAGCCGCGGTGGTTGCGGCAGAGGATGCCCACGCCGGCGCCCTCGCGCACGCCGCGGGCGCGCAGCGCGACGGCGAGCGCGTCCGAGCGCGCGTCGAGCTCGGCGAAGGTGAGGGTCCCGCGCTCGTCGATCAGGCCGGGCTGATGCCCGTGGCGGATCGCGGCCACGGCGATTGCCCCGCCGAGCTGGCCGAGGCGGTCAAGCGCGCGGAAGACGGCGAGCGTGCGGGACGGCGGGTCGGCGCCGATCATCCCGGCGCGCCACGCATAGCTGAGCGCGCGGCCCTCGACGACGCCGCGCCGGCCGATCTGCAGTGACTTGTGGACAACGGGTGGAAGGGTGGGCATGGCGCGCCACTCTAGCGGTGTCACTTATCAATCGAATGATTTGTTTCTGGTAGCGTCCGGACGATGAGCACGACGACCCCGACATTCAATACCGAGGCGATCGGCCAGTGGTGCGATCCGGTCCAGTTCGCCGTCACCCGCGAGCGGATCCAGGCCTACGCGGCGGCCACCAACGACCCGATCGCCCCGCACGCCGCGGGCGATTACGCGCCGCCGGTGTTCGCGGTTGTCCCGGCGTTCCAGACGGCGGGCGAAGCCGCGGTCAGGGTGATCCCGAACGAGCTGCTGCTGATGATCCTGCACGGCGAACAGGACTTCCACTTCCACGCCCCGATCGTCCCCGGTACGACTGTGTCGACGCGCGCCGCGGCGGTCGGGCTGCAGCCGCGCTCCTCCGGCGTCACGGTCGTCGTCAAGGCGGAGACCCGCGATGAGAACGACCAGCTCCTCGTCGAGCAGTACATGACCTCGTTCGTGCGCGGTGCCCAGACGCCCGAGGCGCTCGGCGAGACGGCCCCCGGGCATGCGTTCGACGAGGCGCTGAGGGCGAGCGAGCCCGCGGCGACCGTGTCGCAGACGTTCGACCAGGACCAGACGTTCCGCTACGCCGAGGCGTCCGGCGATCCGATGCCGATCCACCTCGACGACGCGCTCGCCAAGCAGATGGGGCTCCCCGGGATCATCATTCACGGACTCTGCACGATGGCGTTCACGTCAGTTGCCGCGATCGAGCACGGCTGCCCCGATGACCCGACGCGCCTGCGCCGCCTCGCCGTGCGCTTCGCGAAGCCGATCACGCCCGGCCAGACGATCACGACGCGCCTATGGGATGCGGGCGATGGCGTCCTCGCTTACGAGACGACGGCCGACAGCGGCGACGTCGTGATCAAGGACGGGCTCGCCGAGATCAGCGGCTGACCGCCAGCCGGCAGACGGATCCGTAGCCCATACGGATCGATTTAGGGGTCTTCACGATCGATTGGCCGGCTGACCATCCGATGACTGCGCTATCGGCCCTGTCTCGCCATGAGACCCTGTAGGAAGGACGCGCCATGAGCCGGCTCATCGCCATTGTCCGGAGGCTTCGGATCAGCAAACGGCTGCTCGCCGCGTTTGGGCTGATCGTTGCCCTGATCGCCGTTATCACGGTCGTCGGCATTGCCGGCGGGAGCTCGCAGGAAAACGCCGGGAACGAGCTTGACCGGAATGTCGGGATGACCCGCGACGCAATGCAGGTGAAGTTCCGCGGCGCGGATTTCAACGGCTGGCAGACCGCGTACGCATTTGACGTCATCCGCGGGCTCCCCAACGCTGCCAGCGACGGCTCGCCGAGCCGCAAGGCGTTCCTGGCGTCCGCCGCAGCGTTCCGCAAGGAGCTCGGGATCCTGAGCGCCGACCGGCTCAGTCCGGCCGAACGTGCCGCGCTGAACGCGACGCGTACGGCCTTTGAGCAATTCATGGCCACGGACAACCAGGTGATATCGCTCTACCGGCAGGGCACGCCGGCAGCGCAGAAGGCGGCCAATGCGCTCGTGCTTGGACGCGAGATCACGCTGTTCAACGAGGTGTCCGCCGACGTCGGCAAGCTCGTGAGCCTCGTCGGGGCGCAGTCAGCGACGGCGTCTCGCGCCGCCGCGAGCGCGGCCAGTTCCGCGCGTAACACGATGATCGTCATCGGACTGCTCGCGGCGCTGCTCGCAGTCGGGCTCGCGCTCGTCATCGCGCGCTCGATCGGCCGCCCGCTGGCGGAGCTCGTCCGAATCGGTGAGCGCGTCGCCGAGGGTGACGTGGAACAGACCGTCGACACGTGCGGGCATGACGAGGTGAGCGACCTCGCGCGTGCGTTCGATGAGATGCTCACGTATCTGAAGGAGATGTCCGGGGTCGCCGATCAGATCGCGCAGGGTGATCTGAGCGGCTCAGTCCGAGCAAAGTCGGAGCGGGACGCGCTCGGCAACGCGTTCTCGACGATGGTCGTCAGCCTGCGCGAACTGATCGGGCGGGTGTCCACCGCCGCGGGCACCGTTGGCTCGGCTTCGGTGCAGATGTCGACTACCTCGGAGGAGGCCGGGCGCGCGACCGGCGAGATCGCGCAGGCGATCGGCGACGTCGCATCGGGCGCAGAGCGCCAGGTCAATGTGATCGAGACAGCCCGGCTGGCCGCCGACGAGGTCGCCGCCGCCGTCAAGGAGAGCGCGGCGCAGGCCGAGGAGACCGCACACGTCGCGAACACGACGCGGGAGACCGCCCAGGGCGGCGTCACCGCGGCGGAGCAGGCGAACGAGGCGATGCGCGCCGTGCGCGACTCGAGCGAGGCGGTCAACGGCGCGATCCGAGAGCTGGCGTCGAAGTCCGATCAGATCGGCGCGATCGTCGCCACGATCACCGGGATCGCCGAGCAGACGAACCTGCTCGCGCTCAACGCCGCGATCGAGGCCGCCCGGGCCGGCGAGCAGGGGCGCGGCTTCGCCGTCGTCGCCGAGGAGGTCCGCAAGCTCGCCGAGGAGTCGCAGGCCGCGGCCAAGGAGATCTCCGACCTGATCGGCGCGATCCAGGCGGAGACGAACCGCGCGGTGACCGTGGTCGAGGACGGCGCAAGGAAGACCGCGGACGGCACCGCGGTCGTCGAGCAGACCCGCGAGGCGTTCCTGACGATCGGCCAGGCGGTCGAGGACATGGTTGCCCGCGTCGAGCAGATCGCGGCCACGTCCGAGGAGATCGCAGCCTCGGCCCACAGCATGCAGGACAGCATCGGTGAGGCCGCACACGTCGCCGAACAGTCCTCGGCCTCGACGGAACAGGTCTCGGCCTCGACCCAGGAGACGAGCGCTTCCACCGAGCAGATTGCGGCCTCGGCCCATGAGCTGGCGGGCAACGCCGAGCAGCTCAACGAGCTCGTGCAGCGTTTCAAGGTCGGGTAGCCCACGCCGGTGATGTGCGACGATCCGTGGCAGTGAGCGCCACTGCCGCGGCCCAGCCTGTCGGAACGCAGAACGGAGACGCCGGCACCCCGGCGTCCCACCCGCTGCCCCCTGGCCCGCGGCTCCCGCGGATCGTCCAGACGGCCGGCTTCATCGCCGGTGGCGCGCGGTTCCTCGAGTGGGCGCGGCGACGCTACGGCGGCGCGGTCTACATGCGCACGCTGTTCGACGACGGGTTCGTGATGCTGTTCGACCCCGAGCTCGTCAAGGAGCTCTTCCAGGGCCCGCACGAGCGGCTCAACGCCGGCGAGGCGAACGCCCTGCTCGGGCCGATCCTCGGCGAGCGCTCGGTCCTGCTGCTCGACGGCGCTGAGCACCTCCGCCATCGCCGCCTCATGCTGCCGCCGTTTCACGGCCGGCGGATGCAGGCGTACGCCGAGACGATGCGCGCCGCCGTCGACGCCGAGATCGACAGCTGGCCGGTCGGAGCCGAGTTCGAGCTGCTGCCAAGCCTCCAGGCGATCACCCTGCGGGTCATCATGCGCGCCGTCTTCGGCTTTGAGCCGGGGCCGGCCGAGGACGAGCTCCAGCGCCGGCTGCGGGAGATGATCGCGCCAGTGGCCCGGCCGCGCGGCCTCGTGCTCATGTTCACGCTCGGGCGGCTCGGGCGGCGGACGGATGCCGTGCAGCGGTTCGAGGCGAGCAAGCGAGCGGTCGACGAGGTCCTGTACGCCGAGATCGCCCAGCGCCGTGAGGCGGACGATCTCGCAGAGCGCGACGACGTCTTCTCCTCGCTCTTGCTCGCCGAGGACGAGAACGGCGAACGGCTGACCGATCGCGAGGTCCGCGACGAGCTCGTGACCCTGCTCATCGCCGGCCACGAGACGACCGCGACCGGTCTCGCGTGGACCTTTGACCTGCTGCTCCACACCCCTGCCGTGCTCGAGCGCTGCGATCCCGCCGACACGGCGTACCTCGATGCCGTCGTCAAGGAGTCGCTGCGGCTGCGTCCGGTCATTCCCGGCGTCGGGCGGGTCGTGCGCGGCGAACCGTTCCGCGTCGGGGACTACGAGGTCCCGATCGGGATGGAGATCAACCCGTCGATCCGGATCATCCACCGGCGCGGCGACCTCTACCCCGAGCCGGCCACGTTCCGGCCCGAGCGGTTCCTCGGCGAGGACGCCCCCGACACGTACACGTGGGTGCCGTTCGGCGGCGGCACGCGCCGCTGCCTCGGCGCCAGCTTCGCACTCATGGAGATGCGCATCGTCCTCTCCCGCGTGCTCGAGCGATGTGCCCTGCGCGCGGCGTCGACGACGCCCGAGGAGGTCCAGTTCCGCGGGATCACGCTCGCGCCGAAGGGCGCGGTGCGCGTCGTCCAGGACCGCGCCCCCGCCGCCGGGGTGTAGTCGACTCCACCCCTGGGGGTCCTGCGCGGGACCTGAACGAACGCCAAACTCCGGTGCACCAAGACACCGGATTGATCAGGAGAAACCAGATGCCTCAGCTCCGTACCCTCACCGCCCTGGCCGCCACGGCCTCGGTTGCCCTGGCCGCCGCGCCCGCCGCGTTCGCCAGGACAGCGGGCGTTGGTCACTCGAGCGGCAGCCCCACGATGAACGTTTGCGCCGACACGATCAAGTGCACGTACTTCAACACGCGCAACGGCAAGCCCACCGACGTTGTCAAGCGCTCGGGCACGGTCACCGACTGGTCGCTCGACGCTGGGAGCGCCGGCGGCCAGGTCCGGCTCCGGATCCTGCGCCCGCTCGGGGGCGGCAACTTCTTGCTGGTCCGCTCGAGCTCCGTCCACACCGTCAAGGCGTCCGGCCTGAACACGTTTTCCGCCAACGTCAAGGTCCGGGCCGGCGACGTGCTCGCGCTCGGCAATGGCGACAGCGGGCTCTACATGGAGAACGCCGATCCAGGCAACTCCGTGCGCTACTTCATGCCCTCGCCGAGCAACGGAGACAGCGGCAAGCCGAACCAGGTGGCTCCTAACCTGCACCTGCTCCTGAGCGCTCACGTCAAGTCCTGACGCCCTCCGTCCAGGCGTCACGGCCCGAGCACGAGCACGCCCGTCCGCGTGCTCGTGCTCGTGTGCGTACGGCGGCTAGAGTTCCGCGCCGATGCTGCTCTATGACTCGCAGGTCTCAGGCAACTGCTACAAGGTTCGGCTGCTGTTCGCGCACCTCGGCACCGAGTACGAGCGCGAGGAGCTGAGCGTCATCGACCGCTCCAGCCGGGCCGAGGTGATCGGCGATCTCAACCCTGGACTGCGGGTCCCGACGCTCGTCCTCGACGACGGCCGCGCCCTCGCGGAATCCGACGCGATCATGTGGTACTTCGCCGACGGAACGCCGTATCTGCCGGACGACGCGTTCGAGCGCGCCCAGGTGCTGCAGTGGTGCTTCTTCGAGCAGTACAGCCACGAGCCGAACATCGCGGTCGCCCGGTTCTGGCGGATCGCCGGGATCCAGCCGCCGGCCGCCGACCGTGAGGCCAAGCAGCGCGGCGGCGAGGCGGCGCTCGCCGCGATGGAGCGCCACCTCACCGATCACGAGTTCTTCGTCGGCGAGCGGTACTCGATCGCCGACATCGCCCTGTACGCGTACACGCACGTCGCGCCGGAGGGCGGGTTCGAGCTCGAGCCCTACCCGGCGATCCGGGAATGGCTCGTCCGGGTGATGGCCCAGCCGAGTCACATCGGGATCACCGCTTAGGACACGGGTCAGGACGCGCAGTCGGCGCGCGCGCCCTGCACCTCCGCGTTCGCCGCGAACGCATCGCGCGCATACATCGCGAGCCCGGGTGCGAGAGCGTCGTAGGTGCGGGCGAACCGCGGATCCTCGGCCGCCATCGTGCCGAGCCCGCGGTGCATCGCGAGCGGGCACGTGTAGAACCACCGTGAGATGTGCTGGCGGTGGCGTTCCGCGGCCGCGCGCGCGCGTTCGCTGCCGGCGGGCTCGCCGGCGGCCATCGACGCAGCCAGTTCGGCGACGATCGCGTCCCACTCGGAACGGATCTCGGACCACTGCGCCTCGCCGTAGGACGCGGTCCGGCGTGTCGACTCGCGATACGCCTCGGTGTCGCCCCAGCGCTCGCGCACCTCCTCCTCGTACTCGGCGGGGTCGAACCCCTCGAACATGGCGTGCTCCGGCATCGTGGCTCCTTTCTCTTCGGCAAGAATCGCGTCGTCGAGGGCCCGGCGCAGCGCCCCGAGGCGTTCTGACTCGCGCTCGACGAGCGCCCGCTGGCGACGCAGCGCATCGATCCGGTCATACGCCGGGTCGTCGAGCATCGCCTGGATGTCGGTGAGCGAGAAGCCGAGCGCCCGCCACACGAGAATCTCCTGTAGGCGCGTCAGATCGTCGTAGCCGTACAGGCGGTAGCCGGCCTCCGAGCGTCCGCTCGGAGCGAGCAGCCCGATCTCGTCGTAGTGGTGCAGCGTGCGGACCGTCACCCCGGTCATCTGGGAAACCTCGCCAACCGTTCGCATGGTGTCCACCGTAGGGCCTCACGCGAGGTGAGAGTCAAGGGGTCGGCCGCTACCGTACGACGGCAATGGATGTCGAGGACGCGATCCGCAGCCGCCGCACGCACAAGGTGTTCGCTCCCGAGCCGGTGCCCCGCGAGCTGCTCGACGAGCTGCTCGAGCTCGCCCGGTGGGCCCCGAACCACCATCTCACCAACCCGTGGCGCTTCCGCGTCCTCGGCCCCGATTCGCTCGCCGCGCTCAAGGCCGCGGCCGGTCCCGAGGCGGCGGGCAAGCTCGACCGGGCCCCGACGCTGATCGCGGCGACGCAGGTCCGCGCGGAGGACCCCGAACAGGACGAGGAGGACCTCTGCGCGACCGCGTGCGCGACGTACGCGGTGCTGATCGCCGCGCATGGTCGCGGACTCGCCGGGTACTGGCGGACCCCGGGCGTGCTGCGCACCCCGGAGGGGCGGGCCGCGCTCGGGATCCCGGACACTGAGCGCTTCGTCGCGCTCATCCACCTCGGGCGCCCACGCCAGGAGAAGGCGCCGCCCGAGCGCATTCCGGCGGACGCGGTCGTCACCTATCTGACGTGAGACCCGTATGAGCGGCGCGGCCAGCCTCACGCTGCGAACCGGACACACGGCCGCGCTCGAACCGAGCGTGCTCGCGGCCGTCCGCGGGCTCGCCGACGACGTGTTCGGGTCGGTCTTTGACGAGCACGACTGGGAGCACGCGCTCGGCGGCGTCCACGCGCTCGTGTGGGCGGGCGACGAGCTCGTCGGTCACGGGTCGGTCGTCCAGCGCCGGCTGCTGCACAGCGGCCGCGCCCTGCGGACCGGGTACGTCGAAGCGGTCGCGGTCCGCGCTGAGCATCGCGGGAGCGGGTGCGGCGCGGCCGTCATGGACGTGCTCGAGACCGTCATTCGCGCGGCCTACGAACTCGGCGCGCTGTCCGCGACCGACGATGCCAGGGGCTTCTACGAAGCGCGCGGGTGGGAGCGCTGGCAGGGGTCAAGCTTTGCGCTCACGCCGAACGGCGTGGTGGCCACGCCGGGGGAGGACGGCGCCATCTACGTGCTCGCGCATGACCGCCCGCTCGACCTCACCGGCGAGCTGACGTGCGACTGGCGCGACGGCGACGTGTGGTGAGCCCGCCCGCCCCGGCGGGCAGGCGGGCTCATCGACTCTGCCGCGCCTAGGGGCGGGGGCCGCTCGAGTGGCCGTGGCCGACCGCCTGGCCGGTGCTCGGGTCGAGGAACAGCTTGCCGCCCTCGCCCCGCTCACCGTGGAACTGGAACAGTCCGGCGAGGTCGAATGCAACGCCCTCGTGCCCGTCGACGGTCGACTGGATCTGGTCGGCGGACCCGGCGATCGACGGCAGCCGCCAGTTGTACTCGACGAAGTTGACGATCGAGCCGAGATTGCTCAGGTTGTGGTCAACCGCGTTGTGCCGCGCGAATGGCGAGATCACCAGGAACGGCTGCCGCGGACCGAAGCCGCAGCGTCCCTGCTCACCCGCCAGCGGCGCGCTCGTCTGGGGCTTCGGGCCGCACTGGCCCGAGGTGCCGTTCGTCGATACGTCGAACGTCGTGTTCGTGAGGTTGTCCGCCGGTGACAGCGACGGGTTCTGGACGCCCGGGTACTGATGGTCGTACCAGCCGTCCGAATCGTCGTAGGCGATGATCACGGCCGTGCTCTGCCAGTCCGGCGTCCGCTCGAGCGCGTTGATCTCGCTGGCAACGAACTGCTGCTCGTCGGCCGGATCAGAGTACGCCGCGTGGGCGTCCTGGTACCCCGGCGCCTTCAGGAAGCTCACCGCCGGGAGCGCCGACGCGGGCAGCACGTGGGTGGAGATCGCCGACACGAGCTGATCGAAGTCGCTCATGTCGTACTGGTGATTCGGTGTGTCGAACTGCGGCACGCCACCCTGGTAGGACTGGGTGTCGGTGCCGATCGTCCGCAGACCCGCGATCGTGTCATGGCCGGTCCCATCGGTAGCGACGGTGATGTGATGCGGGTTCGCCGTTGACGCGTAGTAGTCGAACGGCTCGTGGTGCGGGATGTAGTCGTCCTTGTACCCCCACTGACCGGTGCCGCCGAGGGCCGCGCCGACCGGGTGGACCGGGTCGCAGATCCCCTGGTTGGAGGAGTGCGGAACCTGGTTCTGGAACCCGGCGGTCTTGAACTGGTCCGGGATGAACGTGCTCGTCGGCTGGCTGGACGCGCCCACCGCGGCCAGGGCGTCGGCGTAACTGGTGCTCGGCCGCTCGCCACCCTGGAACCAACCCCAGGAGAGCCCGCGTTGGTTGAGCAGGTCGCCGACGTTCCGACCGCTGAGCGCGACCGCGTCACGCGTCGAGCAGTCGTCGTAGTACGGCTGCGCGTCGCTCGTCAACGAGTACCCGCCCTTCCCGTCGGGCGTCAGGTCCGCGTTCGGCTTGGTCGAGGTGGCGATCGACGGGCTGTTGGCGGTATGGCTCATGTCGACGTTGCCGGTGTCGGCTGAGACCATGTTGATCGCACCCGGTGAGGACGGACCAAACGTCGTCGAGTAGGAGTTGTCGCTCATCGCGAAGTGCTGCGCGTAGTTCCACAGGCCGGTGGCGGTGTTGCCGTCGTAGTAGTCCATGACCTGCTTCGGATCGCAGGCAGTCCCGAACGGGCTCCTCCCGCTGCTCCCGGCACCGACGCTTTCGACGAACTTGTCCATCTTGCCGCCGTCGAACGCCTGCTGCTCATCGGAGTAGTTGTGGTCCTGGTCGCACGTAAGCTGGCCACCGGCACCGCCCGTCAGACCGGTCGGGCTCGAGTCGAGCCGCTGTGGCGGCGCGGAGTTGGGGTTGTTCGTCAGCAGATTCGTGCTGTGCCGCAGGGCCGCCGGTAGCGACGGGCTCGTCGCGGGCGGAAGGCCGTCGACGACCGGCGTGCCCGGCGTGGCGTGGAAGGTCTGACCGTCGGTGTTCGCCGCCTGCGGGTACGTGCCGAAGTAGTGGTCGAACGAGACGTTCTCGCCGAAGATGACGACCACGTGGCGGATCGGGGTCCGGGTCGGCAGCCACTCATCGCCATGCCGGCCGAGCCGCTGGTGGTGGTGGTGTGTCAGTCCCACGGGCCGTCGCCGATCCGGCGACGATCACGCTCCCGCTCGCCGCCGCGAGTGCGGCCACGACAAGGGGAGCGATGCGCTTTCGCGACATCGAGGGTCTCCTGTTCGCTGTGGTTGACAGGCCGTGGGTGTTCCGTACGCGACCCCGGCCCGTAGGGCGCTCGTACTCTTCCCACGTTCCCGAACGACGGAGTTGCACCCGTGTGACCGCGTTGTGGTCGATTCGTGAACGAGCATCGTTTTCGCACGGGCTACCATGACCCGCCTGTCCGCCGACGCGCCGCCCACGTCCATCTCCGCGCCCCGCCTCCAGACGCTACGGGAGGTCATCGAGACCCTCGCCCCGATCGAGCGCCGGGCGGGCTCGCCCGGGGAGGAGCAGGCGGCACGCTGGCTCGCCGGAGCGCCTCGCCGAGACCGGGTGGCCGGTCGAGGTTGAGGAGGAGCGCTTTCACGATGGCTACGCGCGCGTGATCGGGACGCTGTCGGCGGCGGCCGCCGCCTCGGGCGATCGCCGCGCAGAGCCGGCGGACCCGCAAATTCGCCGCGGCGGCGGCCGGGCTCGCGACCGCCGCGATCGCGGACGACGTCTCCAACGGCCCGCGCGTGTTTCGGCGCGCGACCGCACCGCTGCACCCGACGTGGAACGTCGTCGCGCGCGCGGGAGATCCGGACGCCGCTCGGACGCTCGTCGTCCTCGCCCACCACGACGCCGCCCCGACGGGCGCGATCTTCGACGACCAGGCGCAGGCGTGGTTCGGCGAGCAGTTCCCGGGCGTGATCGAGCGGATCGACACCTCGCTGCCGCTGTGGTGGGCGCTGCTCAGCATGCCGGCGCTGATCACCGTCGGCGCGCTGCGCAACCGGCGCGTGGATGACGCGCGCTCGGCCTCGCTGGGATCGCTTGTCGGCACCGCGGTGTTCGCCGACGTCGCCCGTCGGCCGGTGTGTCCAGGTGCCAATGACAACCTCAGTGCCGTCGCGGTGCTCGTCGCGCTCGCCGAACAGCTTCGCGAGCACCCCGTCGAGGGGCTACGGGTGCTGCTCGTCTCGTGCGGCGCCGAGGAGGTTCTCCAGGGCGGGATCCACGGCTTTGCCGAGCGCCACTTCCCGACCCTCGACCGCGACCGGACGTGGTTTCTCAACCTTGACACGGTCGGCTCCCCGCGGCTGATCCTGCTCGAGGGCGAGGGCCCGGTCGTGATGGAGGACTACCACGACCGCACCTTCCGCGACCTCGTGGGCCGCGCCGCCGAGCGGGCCGGCGTCCCCTTGCGGCGCGGGATGCGCTCGCGCAACTCGACCGACGCCGTGATCCCGAGCCGCGCGGGCTATCCGACGACGACGATCACGTCGACCGACCGCTACAAGGCGCTCTCGAACTATCACAAGATGTCCGACACGCCGGAGAACGTGCACTACCGGACCGTCGTCCAGGCGCTCGTCCTCTCAGAGGCGGTCATCCGTGAGCTCGCCCACGATCGCTGGGCCCACGTCCACCACTGACGGCATGCGACAGATCAGCGGTTCCAGCTCGGATACCCGGCGTGGCGGACGAGCACCCGCGCCGGACCGCCGGCGAACGGGACGGTCTCGACGGTCCCGGCCGAGGGTGGGTTGAGGAAGCCGCCCACGTCGACGAGCAGCGTGCTCCCGTCGCTCGAGATGCCACCGCCGGTGACGCTCTCGCCACCGACCTTGACCTGCCGGGTCCGGTGGCTCGTCACGTCGATCGTCCACGCCTCGTTCGTGTCCTGCCCCTCGTACTCGGCGAGCAGACCCCGGCCGTCGGCGGAGAACTGCATCGGGACGAGGCCCTCGAGCAGCGCCGGGACCTTCGTGTGCGTGATCTGCGCGCGGGCGCTCCCATCCGGGTTCATGAGCCAGACGTCGTATGCCGGGGCGTCACGACGGCGCCGTCGCTCGCGATCGAAAGCGATCTTCGTCGGCCCCCAGACCGGGTTGAGGCTCCGCCCGTCGGTCGTGATCTGCCTGCGCTGAGAGCCGTCCGGATTGGCGGCGAGCACGTTGACGGACCCGCCCAGGCAGAACGAGCCGGCGGGGCCGAGGCCGTAGACGAGCCGGTCCGGGAGGGCGGGCGAGAAGCTCGCGCCGCAGATCGATCCCCTGACGATCACCCTCGCCGTGAAGCTCTGCGTATCGATGATCGCGAGGCCGGAGTCGTGGTCATGCCTGCCGGGGTTGTTCCCGAAGAGCTCGACCGCGACATAGCGCGAGTCCGGCGAGAAGGCGAGCGCCTGAGCGCCGACACGGCTTGCCCTGAAGAACCTGTGCACCGCTGATCCGGGGCCGTAGAGCGCGATCGCGGACCGGCTCCCGCTCAGACTCGCGGCGACGATGCTCCCCGAGGGGGCGACGAGCGGCACGTCGCCCTCACCGAGATGCCTGGCGTGCCTGCCGTCCAGGCCGGCGACCCACACCTGATCGGCGGCGCGCCCGACCTTGACGAACGCGAGACGGGGCACGGGCGTGGCCGTGCCGGCTCCCGCCGCAGCGGCGGCGAGCGCACCGAGCAGCACGAAGAGCCCGAGCAGGCCGATTCCGACAGGAGCGCCCCTCCTCCGAACCATGTGGGGAAACCTAGACGACGCGCCTGATGTGTGCGCGGTCGCAGTAGGCTCGCGCCATGCCACTGGTGACCGACATCGAACTGCCGAGCTTCGACCACACCAATCCCGAGCTGCGGGGGGAGCGGTATCGCGCCGCGATGAGCTCTCTGCACGGCCACGACGGGTGGTTGGCGACGAACCCGTTCGGGTTCACCGTGCTCGACCGCGAGTCCGCCGAGTTCTTCCTGCGCACGAAGGCAGCCGTATTCCCGGGGCTGACGATCGCCGAGCTGTTCAGCATCACCGACGGCCCGCTGCATGAGGAGATCGTCCGCAACATCATCAACATCAACGGCGAGGACCATCGCCGGCTGCGCAACCTCGTCAACCCGGCGCTCTCCCCGCGCCGCGTCGACCGCTACCGGCCGGCGATGCGCGACTTCCTCGAGCGGCTACTCGACGCGCTCCCCGGCGACGGACGCTTCGAGTTCATCGACGCCGTCGCCAAGCCCTATCCGTCGCTCGTGATCGCGCACGTGATGGGGGCGCCGCTCACCGACGCACCGCGCCTGCACCATTGGTCGAACTGGATCCAGCGCCAGTTCGACGCGGCGAGTCTAATGACCGAGCGGGAACTGATCGAGGCGGCGGTCGCCGAGTTCTACGCCTACGAGGAGGGGCTGATCGAGGCGCGCCGCGCGAGCCCTGGCGACGATCTCATCACCGACCTGATCAACGCCGAGCAGGAGGGCGAGCGGCTCGACCAGGACGAGTTGCGCAACCTCATCCTCAACATCCTGGTCGGCGGCGTCGACACGAGCCAGAGCCAGCTCGCCCACGCCGTGCGGCTGCTCGCGCTGCACCCGGACCAATGGGCCCGGCTGCGCGACGATCCGCACGGCCTCGCGCTGGCGGCCGTCGACGAGGCGCTCCGCTACGAGCCGATCACGCCGTTCACGGCACGCATCGCGATCGACGAGATCGAGTACCGGGGCGTCACGTTCCCGGCGGGCTCGATCGTGCTCGTCTCCGCGTGGCACGCGAACCGCGACGGGATCGAACCGGACGCGTTCGACATCACCACCGAGCGGCCGCGGGCGCGCCTGCTGACGTTCGGCGCGGGGATCCACTATTGCGTCGGCGCCAACCTCGCCCGCGCGGAGATGCAGGAGGGACTGGCGTTCCTCGCCGAGCACGTCGCCTCGATTGAGCTCGACGGCGAGCCCGAGTTCGGCACCCCGTCCGGGATCTACGGCCTCGGGACGCTGCCCGTGCGCCTGACCCTCGCCTGACGCCGCTACGCCGCGGCCCGACCGAGGCGCTCGCCGGCGCCGGTGTCGGCGCCCACCGCCGTGGCTGTCCGCCAGCGCGCGTCGTCGCCGAGCGGCTCGCGGATCGCCTCGCCGGCGGCAACGAGCTCGATCAGCGCCGCCTCGGCGGCGACCCGGTCCGGGGCGTCGTTGCCGCGGGCGAGGAGCGCCGCGACCTCTTGGGTCGTCAGGCCCTCGTGGAAGTACGCGAGCAGCGGCGCCGGCGTGTCCGGGGCGGCGCGGCGCGCGAGCGTCGGATCGAGGTTGGCGATGAGCACGTCGTAGGCCTCGACCGGTTGAAACCCGCCCGCGATGAGCTCGCGCCGGCCGTCGGAGAACACCACCGACGGCGCGGTGTAGCGCACCGGACCGTCCGTTGTGGCCGTCTTGCCCTGCAGCTCGGCGGGCGTGCCGGCGGCACTCCGCGCCCGCGCCCGATCGCGGTCGTACTCCTCCGTCACCTCCGGCGCGTCGAGCCGGGCGATGATCGCGTCGGCGTCGACGCCGGGGACGGCCCGCAGCGCGACGCGCAGGTCCTCATCGTCGTCGAGCAGCATCGGCGTCGTGAAGTTCGCGAGCTGGAGCGCCCGGAACGCGACGAACTCGCTGCCGGGCGAAAGCTGGCGCGCCGCGACGACCGCGCGGCAGGCCCGGGCGGTGCCGCTCAGCCGGGGCTTCGGCGCGGGCGCGAAGGGCATCCCGTAGCGCCGGAACGAGAGCTGCCCGAGGGCGCCGCGCAGCGGCGTGTAGCCCCGGGCCTCGTACTGCGTGCGGTCCTCGGTGAGGCCGATGAGCACGAGCTCCCACGCGAGCTGATCGCCGTAGCGCCATTCGAGCACGCGGAGCGCCGGCCGTTCGGAGTAGGCCCAGGGACAGGCCGGATCGTTGTAGAGCGTGACGGAGATCATGTGCTTGACGCCTCAAGTATATGCACCATGTCGCTGCCGCGACCACGATCGGTGCCAGTGATGTCAATACCCCGCCGCAGGCGGGCCGACGCAAATCCGGCATCGCGCACGGCCCGCTCGGCCTGCCCGGGCTCATCGAAGTGCAGATGAACGCGGCCGCGCACGAACGCCGACAGGAGCGCCCGGAAGAGCCGAACCTGGGCGTTCTGGACCGCGCCGATGTGCAGGTCGGAGATGTAGCGGCCGCTCGGGAACTCACGGAGAACGGCGCCGAACCGTTGCCACAGCCCCTCGACCGCCGACCCCGGCAGGTAGCCGAGCAGTCCCTCGGTGACGATCGCGACGCCTCGCCGCGGCGCGAGCGTGCCCACCAGCGCGGCGAGGCTCTCCGGTCCGTCGTCCCGGAGCGCGTCGACGGCGAGCACCTGGTGATGCTCGGACAGGCAGCCGATCCGGTCAAGCGCCGCGCGCTTGCGGGCCGCCATGTCCGGAAGATCGGCCTCGACATACGTGATCGCCCCGCCGTAGCGCTGGGCGAAGCGCCACCCGCGCGGGGAGAGCCCGCAGGCGATCTCGACGACCTGATCGATCCCGTCGCGGTCGATCGCCTGCTCGAGCAGGGTGTCGATCGCCGCATGCCGGGTGAGCAGGTACGCCTCGAGCGACGCGCCGCCGAACGGCCGGCCCGGCGGCGATCACCGGCCGCAGGGCGTCGAACAGGAGTCGCCCTTCCGGCGTCGCGAGCGCCGGATGCGAGAGGCCGTTCCGTGTCCAGACGTGGCCCGTGTAGTGGGCGGTCGGGCTGATCGCCTCCGACGGGCTCAGGGTCGGCCGCCTTCGTGCTCGAGCGAGCCGGTCGATCAGGGCCGCCTGTGCGGGGTTGATCTTCTCGCGCGCCGCGTCGAGGCCGAACCACTCGGCGCGATCGACCTCCGGGATCTCGATCCACCGCCCCGACCGCGGCGGCCACTGGAACGGCACCGTGTTGCTGTGGACGGTCGCCGGGTCGAGATCGCCGTGGAGCGCGAACGCCCGGACCCATTTCCCGACTTCTGTCGCACCTCCCCGAGGTCGACCGGCTCGCCCTCCGGCGGCGGGGATCCAAGCTCCTCCTCGAATTCTCGGCTCGCGGCCGCGAGCGGATCTTCCGCCGGCTCGTACTCGCCCTTCGGGATCGACCACGCGCCGAGATCACGCCGCGCCCACGCCGGACCTCCGGGATGGACGAGCAGGACCTCGAGCGACCCATCGCGTCGGCGGTGAAGCAGAATCCCGGCGCTGCGTCTCGAGCTTCTCGGCGGCACCCCTCGGATGGTGCCTGAGCTAGAGATCGAGTGCGTAGTACTGGAACGTGAGCGGTGCTCCCCAGTCGGTGCGCTGGTGCTCCGCGGTGAGGCGGAAGCCGAACCCGCGGTAGATGCGCGCCGCGGTCGTCAACGCGCTGAAGGTCCCGAGCTCAAGCCGGCGCAGGCCCTGCTCGCGGGCGAGGTCGAGCAGCTCACCGATGAGCTGGCGCCCGAGCCCGAGCCCGCGCAGCTCCGGCTCGAGCGCGAACCAGCGCACGTGCCCGAGCCCCTCGCCGGCGTCGGTCAGGCCGAGCGAGCCGCGCACAACGCCGTCCTGCTCGACGAGCCAGACCCCACCGCCGCGCTCCGGCCATCGCGCCGCCACCGCCCGCTCGACCCCGGCGGTGACGGCGGCGACGAACATGTCGTTCAGTCCGTACTCGGGCACGTACACGCGGCGATGGAGCTCCCCGATTGCCGCCGCATCACCCGGCCGCACCGTCCGCCTCACATGCGTTGTCGCCGTACTCATGCACCGGAGTGTCGCGCAGACGATTGATCGGGGCAAATCAAATATGGAAAGATATTTATCTCGATTCACGATGGATATCCGACAGCTTCGCTATTTCGAGGCGGTTGCGCGCCACCGCCATTTCACGAACGCGGCCGATGAGCTCCACGTCGCCCAGTCGGCGCTCTCGCATCAGGTGCGAGCGCTCGAGACCGAGCTCGGAGTCGAGCTGCTCCGGCGGACGACGCGGACGGTCCAGCCGACCGAGGCCGGCGAGCTCGTCGCCGCCCGCGCGCGCTCAGTCCTCGCCGAGACCGCCGCGCTGCGCGCCGAGATCGACGCGCTGCGCGGACTGCGCCGCGGGCAGGTCAACGTCGGCGCGATGCTGTTCGGCGGCGAGCTCGACATCCCGTCGTTGCTCGCCCGGTTCACCGCCGCCTATCCCAACGTCGAGATCGGCCTGCGGGAGGGGACGGCGCGGCTGATGAGCGAGATGCTCGCCGACGGCAGCCTCGACCTCGCGTTCGCGCTCGAGGCGACGCTGCCGGCGGGCCTCGAGCACCTGCCCCTGTCCACCGAGGAACTGGCCGTGGCGCTGACGCCGGGGCATCCGCTCGCCGGCGAGGGCGGGCGGGCGCCAATGCGCGTGAGCGATCTCACCGACGAGCGGCTGATCGCGTTTCACCGGGGCTCCTCGACGCGCCAGATCGTCGATGCGGCGTTCGAGCGCGCCGGGGTGCGACCCCGGATCGCACTCGAGGCCAACGATCTCGCCCTCGCCCGGTCGCTCGTCGCGCAGGGGATCGGCATCGCGATTCTCCCCCGCTCGTTTCTCGAGCGGCCGGGCGCGGAGATCTTGGTCAGGCCGCTTGCTCCTCCATTGCGACTGTCGGTCGTCCTGTGGTGGCAGGCGAGGCGTCGTCTCTCGCCGGCAGCGCGTGCATTTGTGGAGTTTGCTGGCGCGCATCGGCCCGGGGCCGCAGCGCGATCGCCGCGATCGCGGCCCCGGCGAGGCCGAATCCCGCCGCGATCGTGAACGCCGTGCCGAAGCCGTCGGCGACGGCCACCGCCGACCCGCCGGTGACCGACGCCCCGGCCGCCGAGGCGGCGATCGTGCTCAGCGCGGCGAGCCCGAGCGCACCGCCGACGAGCCGCGAGGTGTTGAGCAGCCCGGATGCGAGTCCGCTCTGCTCGCGGCGCACGCCCTGGGTGGCGACGATCGTCGACGGGACCAGCGTCAGCCCCATGCCGAGGGCGGAGATGACGCCCGCCGGGGAGAACGGTCGTGACGTAGCTGCCTCCGGGCGCGACGCCTGTGAGCAACAGCATTCCGAGTGCGGTGAAGAGCATGCCGGCCGACATCAACTGCCGCGGCCCGAAGCGCTCGACGAGGCGCGGCGCCCGCGTCGAGGTGGCGAAGATCGTCAACGTGATCGGGAGGAACCCGAGGCCGGCGCCGATCGCCGAGTAGTGCAGGACCTGCTGCGTGTAGAGCGTCAGGAAGAACCAGGACGGGAACTGCGCGGCGTAGAGGAGGATCACGACGGCGTTCGCCGCCCGCAGCCGACGCAGGCGGAAGATCGACAGCGGCACGAGCGGCGCGCGTGCGACCCGGCCCTCGAACACGGCGAAGGCGCTCAGCAGGGCGACCGCGACGGCGAGCGGAATGAGCACGCCGGGCGCGCCCCAGCCGAGCGTGTCGGTGCGGACGATGCCGTACGTGAGGGCGACGAGGCCCGCGGTGACGAGCACCGCGCCGGTGGCGTCGAAGTTCCGCGGACCGGTATGGCGCGCGCCCGCGGGGATGACGCGCAGGCCGAGGGCGATCACGACCGCGCCGAGCGGCACGTTGACGGCGAAGATCGCGGGCCAGCCGAATGCCTGGGTGAGAACCCCGCCGAGCAGCGCGCCCGACGACGCGCCAAGGCCGCCGATCGCGCCCCAGGCGGCGACGCCGCGGTTGCGCTCGGCGCCCTCGGCGAACGACGAGGTGATGATCGACAGCGTCGCCGGTGAGACGATCGCCCCGGCGAAACCCTGGAGCGTCCGGGCGCCGATCAGCAGCCCGCGGGTCGACGCGAGCGCGCACGACGAGCGAGCGAGAGCGAGAACAGCGCGGTGCCGACGAGGAACACCCGCCGGCGGCCGAGCAGGTCGGCCGAACGCGCGCCGAGCATGAGAAAGCCGGCGAACGTCAGCGTGTAGGCGTTGACGACCCACTGCAGGCCGCTCGTCGAGAAATGCAGCCCGTCGCGCATCGACGGCAGCGCGACGTTGACGATCGCGACGTCGAGGATGACCATGAACTGGGCCAGGCAGACGACGAACAGGATCGCGTTCGATGACTTGATTCGTGGTGATTTGAGGGCGAGAGATGCGTTCACGTGGTGTATGATCCGTCGTGCGTTATCCAGGTACAAGAGAGGGATTTATCCTGGTAGTGGAAATCACCCCCAAGAGCAACGGGTCATCGATGGAACGCCGGACGACCCGCCGGCGTGAGGAACTCGCCGACTTTCTGCGCCGCCGGCGCGAGAACATCCAACCCGAGGACGTCGGGCTGCCTGCCGGGCGGCCGGCGCCGCACTCCGGGGCTGCGTCGGGAGGAGGTCGCCGCGCTCGCCGGCGTCGGCGCGACCTGGTACACGTGGCTCGAGCAGGGTCGAGACGTGCGCGCGTCGTTCGAGGTGCTCGAGGCGATCGCGCGGGCGCTCAAGCTGACGCCTGCCGAGCGCAACCACCTGATCATGCTCGGCCGCGGCGAGGAGGCGCCCCCGTGCAAGCCGCCCGCCGAACGCGTGTCGCAGACGCTGCGGCGGCTGATCGAGAACCTCGGCCCGAGCCCCGCATACGTGCTCGGCCGCCGCTGGGACTACCTGGCGTGGAACCGCGCCGCGTGCGCCGTGTTCGGCGACTTCGGCAGCGTCCCCCGCGCGGCCCGCAACCACCTGTGGCTGACGTTCATGGATCCCTCACGACGTGAACTGATCACCGACTGGGGGCAGAGCCACCGTCTGCATGGTCGCGAAGTTCCGCGCCGACAGCGCCAGTCACATCGGGGATCCGAGCTTCGAGGAGCTGATCGAGACGCTCCGGCAGTCAAGCCCCGAGTTCTGCAAGGCGTGGAAGCGCCACGAGGTCGCGCGCACCGGCGAGGGGCGCAAGGTCCTCGAGCACCCCGCGGCGGCACGCTCGTCTTCGAGCACGCCGTGTTCCACCCGGCGCAGGCGCCGGAGCAGCGGCTCATCCTGTACACGCCGGTCCCGGAGCAGGACACGCCGGCGAAGCTCGCCGAGCTGCTCGAGGGCGACGTCGAGCCGATCTCAATCGCGCTGGCCGGCGTCCGTTAACGAACGAGAGACACGAGTTTCAGACAACCGTCAAGGAAGGACGGCACAATCGAGCACGATGAGAACGCTCGCTCGCTGGTGCTTTCGACATAAGTGGATCGTGGTGGTCGCGTGGATCGCCGGGCTCGTCGGACTGAACGCGCTCCACGGCGCGGTCGGCAGCGCCTATTCAGACAACTTCAAGCTGCCGCACACCGACAGCTTCGCCGCCGTCCAGCTGCTGCAGCGCAACGCGCCCGCGATCTCCGGCGAGACCGATCAGGTCGTCATCGCGACGAAGACCGGCAAGATCACCGACCCGGCCGTTCGGGCGCGCGTCAACGCCCTCTTCCTCAAGCTGAAGACGATTCCGCACATTTCGGTGGTCGCGTCGCCGTACGCGCCCGGCAACGCGCGCCAGATCGCGCCGAACGGGCGGATCGCCTACGCCAACGTCACCTGGGACACCCAGTCGAACAAGATCAAGAAGACTCAGGCGAAGCACTTCGTCAGCACCGTCACATCGGCAGCGGGCGGCGGCGTGCAGTTCCAGGTCGAGGGTCAGTCCGCCCAGCAGGCGCGCCAGGACAACGGTGCCAGCGGCACGTTCATCGGCTTCATCGCCGCCGCCGTCGTGCTGTTCATCGTGTTCGGCTCGTTCCTGGCGATGACGCTGCCGCTCCTCACCGCCGGGGTGTCGCTCGGCACCGGGATCGCCGTCATCGGCCTGCTCTCGAATCGTCATCAACATGGCGTCGTTCGCGAACGAGCTCGCCCTGCTGATCGGACTCGGCGTCGGCGTCGACTACGCGCTGTTCATCGTCACCCGGTACCGCCAGGGCCTGCTGCGCGGAATGCACCGCGAGGATGCCGCGGTCGAGTCGCTCGACACCTCCGGGCGCGCCGTCCTGTTCGCGGGGATGATCGTGTGCATCGCGATGCTCGGGATGTTCGCCCTCGGCGTGAGCTTCCTGTACGGCGTCGCCGTCGCCGCCGCGGTCGCGGTCGCGTTCACGGTGCTCGCGGCGCTCACGCTGCTGCCGGCGATGCTCGGGATCTTCGGGCGACTCGTGCTGCGCCGCCGCGAGCGCAAGGCGCTGGCCGAGAGCAACTGGCGTGACTCCGACGAATCGACCGCATGGGCGCGCTGGACCGACTGGATGCAGGAGCGACCCGCCGTGTTCGCCGGCGCGGCGACGCTGCTGATGGTCCTCATCGCGATCCCGTTCCTGTCGATGCGCCTCGGGTCGGCCGACGCCGGCTCTGACCCGACGAACACGACGACGCGCAAGGCGTACGACCTGCTCGCCGAGGGCTTCGGCCCCGGCTACAACGGACCGCTCCAGCTCGTCGCCGAGGTCTCGACGCCCGCCCAGAAGGTCGGCGTTCCTGCGCACCGTTCAGGCCGTGTCGAGCACTCCCGGCGTCGTCAGCCACACGCCACCGGCGTTCATCCCGGGTCGCAACGGCCACTCGGCGGTCGCGATCGCCAACGTGATTCCCAAGGGCTCGCCGCAGGCGGCCGCGACGGCCGACCTGCTCCACACGGTGCGCAACCAGGTCGTCCCCGGCGGCGGAGGGCGGATCTGGCCTGCACGTGCTCGTCGGCGGCCAGACAGCGATCTTCGACGACTTCGCCAAGGTGCTGTCCGGCAAGCTGCCGCTGTTCATCGGAATCGTCGTCCTCCTCAGCTTCCTGCTGCTGATGACCGTGTTCCGGAGCGTCGCCGTGCCGCTCACGGCGGCGGTCATGAACATGCTCTCGACCGGCGCCGCGCTCGGGATCGTCACCGCGATCTTCCAGTGGGGCTGGGGCGCATCACTGCTCGGCATCGACAAGACGGGACCGATCGAGGCGTTCCTGCCGGTGATGCTGTTCCCGATCGTGTTCGGCCTGTCGATGGACTACGAGGTGTTCCTCGTCAGCCGGATCTACGAGGAATGGCACCGCCGCGGCGACAACACCGAGGCGGTCAAACACGGCCTCGCCGCCACCGGCCGGACGATCACGGCGGCCGCGGCGATCATGGTGCTCGTGTTCGCTGCGTTCGTGCTCGGCGGCGACCGGATCATCGAGCTGTTCGGCATCGGCCTGGCGAGCGCCGTCCTGCTCGACGCGCTGATCGTCCGCTCGATCATCGTGCCGGCCGTGATGATGCTGCTCGGCGAGTGGAACTGGAAGCTCCCGCGCGTGCTCGATCGGGTGCTCCCGCACCTCAACGTCGAGGGCGAGTCGGCGCGCGTCGACACGCCGCCGCCCCGGCGGCGGGCACCAGAGCCCGAACCCGCACCGGAGCCCGCCTCGGCGTGAGCGTCGGGGCGCCGCCGGTGGCGGTCGTCACAGGCGGAAATCGCGGGATCGGCCTCGAGGTCTGCCGGCAGCTGGCGAGCTGGCGGCTATGCGGTCGTGCTCGGCTCGCGGGACCTGGCCCGTGGTCAGGCTGCCGCCGCCGGTCTCGATGCCGGATCGGTCGTGGCGTGTCAGCTCGATGTCGCCGATGACGCCTCGGTGGCGGCCGCGGCGGCGTTCGTCTCGGAGCGCTTCGGGCGCTGCGACGCACTCGTCAACAATGCGGCGATCCACTACGACACCTGGCAGCGGGCGGAGAGCGCCGATCTCGCCATCGTGCACGAGGCGATGGAGACGAACCTGTACGGCGCCTGGCGGATGGTGCACGCTTTGCTCCCGCTGCTGCGCGCGGCCCCGCATCCGCGCGTCGTCAACGTCTCGTCCGGGGGCGGGTCGCTGTCGTCGATGGGCGCCGGGACGCCGGCCTACCACGTCTCCAAGGCGGCGCTCAACGCGCTGACCCGAACGCTTGCCGCTGAGCTGCGAAGCGACGGCGTGCTCGTCAACGCGATCTGCCCCGGCTGGACCGCGACCGACATGGGCGCGGGCGGCGGGCGGCCGGTGCCCGAGGGCGCCGCGTCGGTCGTGTGGGGCGTGACGCTGCCGGACGACGGTCCGACCGGCGGGTTCTTCCGCGACGGTCGGGCACTCGACTGGTAGGTCGCCGGATTGGCGGACGCGACGGGTCGATGGGACTTAGTGTTGCCAAGCCCCACTAAGTCCCGATCGGTCAGGCGAGCGCGATCGTCTGGCCGAGCGCGATCGGCCGCAGCCGGTCGGTCATCCCGGCGGCCATGAACGCCGCCTCGAGGTCCGAGGTGTGCGAGGTGAAGTGGGCCCAGCTGTCCTGGTGGATCGGGACGATCGGCGCCGGGTCGAGCACCTGCGCCGCTTCGACCGCACGCGCCGCGTCGAGCGTCAGCAGCGTCCCGTCGCCCCAGAGCACCGGCACCTGCGCGCCGCCGATGAACAGCACGGCGGCATCAAAGGGCCCGTACGCAGCGACGACCCGCTCGACGACCTCGACGAGCGCGTTGTCTCCGCTCACGTACACGGTCGGCTCACCGGCCGCGCGCAGGACGAAGCCGATGACCGGCCCGTTCTTCGCCGCGACCTCCGGCGGGCCGTGCAACGCCTCGACGGCAGTCACGCTCACGCCGTCGTGCGTGAACGTATCCCCAGGCTCGAGACCGACGGCGTTGCTGCCGTGCAGCCGCTCCGCTCCCGCGGTGGTCGTGAGGACGTGCCTGGCCTCGCCGAGCATCGCCCGTCCGGCATGGTCGAGGTTGTCGGAGTGATGATCGTGCGAGAGCAGCACGAGATCGACCGGCAGCACCTCCTCGAGCGCCACGGCAGGCGGCGCGAGCTTGTGCAGCACGACCTCGGTCCCCGGGCGCGGGTAGTCGCCGGGCGGATCGAACGTCGGGTCGGTGAGGATCCGCAGGCCGCCGTAGGTCATCAGCGCGGTCGGGCCTCCGATCAATCGAAGCGTCGGACGCAGGCTCATCCTTCGACGCGCTCCTCGGCGACATCACGGGCGACGAGCGCGGCATACAGCCCGCCGGCCTCGATCAGCTCGTCGTGGCGGCCCCGTTCGACGATCCGGCCCCGATCGAGCACGACGATCTGATCGGCGTCACGGACCGTCGAGAGACGGTGCGCGATGGTCAGCGTCGTGCGGCCTTCCGCCAGCCGCTCGAGCTCGGCCTGGACGGCTGCCTCGGTCTGGGTGTCGAGCGAGCTCGTCGCCTCGTCGAGGACGAGCACAGGCGGGTTGCGCAGCACCGTGCGGGCGATCGCCATGCGCTGCTTCTCGCCGCCGGAGAAGCGGTAGCCGCGCTCGCCGACGATCGTCTCGTAGCCCTCCGGCAGGCTGGCGATGAGAGTGTGAATCCGGGCCGTCCGCGCCGCCTCCTCGATCTCCTCGTCGGTCGCTTCCGGCCGGGCGAACCGGAGGTTCTCCCGAACGCTGGCGTGGAACAGATAGGTCTCCTGCGAGACGACGCCGACGGTCGCGGCAAGCGACTCGACCGACGCATCGCGCACGTCGACGCCGTCGATCGTGACCCGGCCGCTCTGCGGTTCGTACAGCCGCGCGACGAGGTAGCCAAGGGTTGTCTTGCCCGCCCCGGTCTCCCCCACGACCGCCGTCCGCGTGCCGGCCGGGACGACGAGGTCAACGTCATGCAGCGTCCACGATCTCGGCGTTCTCCGAGTAGCGGAACGAGACGCGCTCGAAGCGGACCTCGCCGAGCACCTCATCGGCGCGGAGCTCGACCGGGTCACGCGCCTCGACGATGTCGACCGGCAGATCGAGGTACTCGAAGATCCGGTCGAACAGCGCGAGCGACGCCTCGAGGTCAGTGCCCGGTCGAAAGCAGGCTGGAGATCGGGAACAGCAGACGAGTCTGCAGCTGCGTGAACGCGACGACGGTGCCGATCGAGATCGCGTTGGCCGCCGTGGACGAAGTTCTGGCCGGCGATCCAGTAGACGAGCGCCGGCTGGATCGCGAACACCATCTGGATCGTCGACATCACCCAGCGGCCGGCCATCCGCGAGCGGACCTCGATCTCGGCGATCTCCCGCGACTCGGTCGTGAAGCGCTCGGCGAGATCGCGGCCGCGGCCCATCGTCTTGCCGAGCATGATCCCGGACACCGACAGCGACTCCGAGACGAGCGCCGAGAGGTCGGCGAGCCGGCGCTGGCGCTCGGTGGTGATCGTGCGGCGGACCTGGCCGACGCGCCGGGTCAGCCACACGAACGGCGGCACGAAGATGAGCGAGAACGCGGCGAGCCGCCAGTCGAGAATGATCATCGCGACGATCGTCGCGATGACGGTCGTCGCGTTCTGGGCGACCGACGTCGCGGTCGTCGTGACGACGCTGTCGATCCCGCCGATGTCGTTCGCGATCCGCGACTGCACCTCCCCCGTGCGCGTGCGCGTGAAGAACGCCAGCGACATCCGCTGCAGGTGGCGGTAGACGGCAGCGCGCAGGTCGTGCATGACGCGCTGGCCGATGACGTTGGAGATGTAGGTCTGCCAGACGCCGATCGCGCCGGTGGCGATCGCGATCGCGATCATCCCGCGCGACGAGCTCGGTGAGCAGCGTCCCGTTGCGCTCCGGAAGCGCCGTGTCAAGCACGCCGCGGAGCAGGAACGGCGAGATCATCCCGAGCCCGGCGGAGAAGACGATCAGCCCGATGACGGCCGGCAGCCGCCACGCGATACGGCGCGAACAGGCGCAGGATCCGCCGGTTGTCCCGCGTCGCGGCGGGGTCCATCAGCGGCGGCGGCGTGCGGTCGCCGCCGCGCAGCGAACGCATCCCGCCACCGGCTCCGTGTTCGGCCCTGAACGAACTCATCTGCGTCCATGATGACGCACGCGACCGTGGCTTCTGGGGCGGCAGCTACGCGGTGAGCGCGTCCGGCGCCCGCTCGACGGCCACGAGCGTCGCGATCGCGCCCGCGAGGAACGCCCCCGCGGAGACGAACATCGCGGCGTGAAAGCCGGACACGAGGTTGCCGGCGATGAGCGTCCCGAGCAGCGCGACGCCGAGCGCTCCGCCGGCCTGGCGCGCCGCGTTCAGCACGCCCGACGCGATCCCGGCGCGGTCGGCCGGTGCCGCCTCGATCACGGCGGCCGTCGCCGCGGGCATCGTCAGACGCCATCCCGAAGCCGGCGGCCATCAGCGGCGCGACCAGCACCACGTAGCTCGTCGTGCGTCCGGCACCCAGAAGGCCGAGGAAGCCGGCGGCCCCGAGCAGCAGCCCGATGAGCATCGGGACCCGCGGCCCGAGCCGCGCCGTCACACGGCCGGACACGATCGAGGCGATCGCCACGAACGCCCCCTCAGGGAGGATCGCGACTCCGGTCTGGAGCGCCGAGTACCCGCGCCCTGCTGGAACAACAGGCTGAGCGCGAACAGCTGCCCGTAGAAGCCGAGGTTGATCGCCAGCCCGACGAAGCTCGCCGCGGAGAACGTCCGACTGGCGAACAGCGAGAGCGGGAGCATCGGGTGCCGCGCGCGCCGCTCACGGGCCACGAACAGGACGAGCGCGACGGCGGCGGCGGCGAGCGGAGCGAGCGTCTGCACGGCGGACCATCCGGCGGAACCACCCTCGATCACCCCGAGCGTGAGGAGCGTCAGCGACAGGATCCCGAGCGCCTGGCCCGGCGGGTCGAAGCCGCCCGCGGTCGTCTCGCCGGAAGCCGGCAGGTGCTTGGCCGCCAGCACCAGCCCCAGGATCCCGACCGGCACGTTGACGATGAACACCGCGCGCCAGCCGATGAGACCGACGAGCGCCCCGCCGAGAATCGGGCCGGACGCCGCTCCTGTCCCCGCGACGGCGCCCCACACGCCCACCGCTCGCGCCCGCTCGTGCCGGTCGCGATAGACGCCGCGCAGCAGCGCGAGCGAGCTGGGGACGAGCAGCGCCGCGCCGAGCCCCTGCACCGCCCGCGCGGCGATCAGGACGGCGACGTCCGGGGCGGCGCCGCAGACGGCCGAGGCGAGCGTGAACACGGCGAGGCCGCCCGCGAACACGCGTCGCGCGCCGACACGGTCGCCGAGTGACCCGGCGGGCAGCAGCAGGCCCGCGAACACGACGGTGTAGGCGTCGATGACCCATTGCAGACCCGCGACCCCGCCGCCGAGCTCGCGGCCGAGCGCCGGGAGCGCGACGTTGACGATCGTCGCATCGAGGATGACCATGAAGTAGCCGAGACAGATGGCGATGAGCGGAAGGTGTCTGCGCATGCTCTGAGTCTTGCCCCCGGACGCTTCGCCCTTAGACGAAACGTCGCCGGGGTACGGTGTGTGACATGCGCGGAGATGCCGATATCGCCACCGTCGGGGCGCTCGTGTCCGACCGCACCCGCGGACGGATCCTGCTCGCCCTCGGCGACGGACGCGCGTTGCCGGCGAGCGTGCTTGCCGATGAGGCGGGCGTGGCCACCTCGACCGCGAGCGCGCATCTGAGCAAGCTCCTCGACGGCGGCCTGCTCGCGGTCGAGCAGCACGGCCGCCACCGGTACTTCCGGATCGCCGGCCCGGACGTGGGTGAGCTGCTCGAGGCGCTCGCCCGCGTCGCCCCCGCGGCGCCGGTGCGCTCGCTGCGCCAGGGCACCCGGGCGCAGGCGGTCCGCTTCGCGCGCACCTGTTACGACCACCTCGCCGGAGTGCTCGGCACACGCCTGATGGCGGCGCTCATCGAGCGCGAGCTGCTCGACCGGCGGCGACGGCGTCTTCCGGGCGCAGAAGGCGGACCACGATCGCCTGTCGGCCCCGGGACTCGACCACGACTACCGGCTCACGCCGCGCGGCATCGAGGAACTGGGTGAGTTCGGAATCGACTTCGACGCGCTGCCCCGCCGCCGGGCCCTGATCCGGTACTGCGTCGATTGGAGCGAGCAGCGTCACCACCTCGCGGGCGCCCTCGGGGCGGCGGTGGCAGAGCGGCTGTTCGAGCTCGATTGGTGCCGGCGGATGCCGCGCAGCCGGGCAGTGCAGCTCAGCGATGCCGGACGTTGCGGGCTGGCCGAGACCTTCGGCGTCGAGCTCGATCGCACGCTCATCTCCGCCTGAGCTCGCTGAGCCATACTGAGCCGGTGTCCGGATCTGACATCGGTCTCGCGCTGTCGGTGCTGCTCGCGTGCGCGGTCGAGGCCGTCGAGGCGCTCACGATCGTCCTTGCCGTCGGCACGACGCGGAGCTGGTCCTCGGCGTTCTACGGCGTCGGCGCGGCGGTCCTCGCGCTTGCGGCGATCGTTGCCGCGCTCGGTCCGGCGCTGACCGCGCTTCCCTTCAACGTCCTCCGTCTCGTCGTCGGGGGGCTGCTGCTCGTCTTCGGGCTGCAGTGGCTGCGCAAGGCGATCCTCCGTGCCGCGGGGCTGAAGGCGCTCCACGACGAAGACGCCGCGTTCCGCGCCGAACGCGAGGCGGCGATCCGGGCGGGTTCGAGCCGCCGCTCGGACATCGACCCGTACTCATTCGTGATCGCGTTCAAAGGGGTGCTGCTCGAGGGCCTCGAGGTCGCCTTCATCGTGCTCACCTTCGGCGCCAATCAGCATCGGATCGGACTTGCCGCGGCGGCGGCGGCCGTCGCGGTCGCGCTCGTCGTCGCCGCCGGGTTCGCGGCCCGGGCCCCGCTGGCACGCGTGCCGGAGAACGCGATGAAGTTCTCCGTCGGCGTGATGCTCACCTCGTTCGGGATCTTCTGGGGCGCTGAGGGCGCGGGCGCCCACTGGCCGGGTGGCGACGCCGCACTGCTCGTGATCGTGCCCGGCGTCGCGCTCGTGTCGCTCGCAATGGTGCCGTGGCTGCGCCGCACCACGGCCGCCGCGGCGCCCGCGGGAGAGCGGGTGTGACGACGGTCGCGCGCGCAGTCCGGGGCGTCTGGGAATTCGTCGTCGGCGACGACTGGCGGGTCGCCGCCGGCGTCGTCGTCACGCTCGCGGTGACCGCCGTCGTCGCCGGAGCAGGTGCCGGCGGCTGGTGGATCGTGCCGCCGGCCGTGATCCTGCTGCTCGCCGAGTCGCTGCGACGTGCGTCGCGACGCGGCGCGTAGACCGCGGGGCGCTCAGCGGCGCGTGCTGTTGCCGGTCGGCGGCAGCAGCAGCGAGTACACACGGGTGGGTCGTTCGCTGTCGAACGCCCGAGCGGTGGCGAACAGCCCCGTGCGCTTGCGCTTCGCCTGCCGAGCGCCCGTCTCGGTCGAACGCGAGAACTTCAACTTCATAAGAGCTTCTCCTTGCCTGAAACTCTTCTGCTAATACCCACAATCGGGCTCGTTTGAACATCTTCGTTCGCTGGGCGGACGCTACCTCCACACGCGGAGCCCGGGACCGCAATACTCCTGAATATGGACTTGACGGACGGGCGCGGGCAGCTCACGCCCGCGAAGAGCACACGGACCGACGGGCGCGGGCAGCTCACGCCCGCGAAGAGCACACGGACGGACGGGCGCGGGCAGCTCACGCCCGCGAAGAGCACACGGACGGACGGGCGCGGGCAGCTCACGCCCGCGAAGAGCACACGGACGCCGATGCGCCACCTCGCGCCCGACGTCCCGCTCGGCGGAAGCGCGTTCCCGCCGATCGCCGGATACGCGTTCCTGTCGGATTGCGAGACGGTCGCGCTGATCGCCCCGAGCGGCAACGTCGAGTGGATGTGCCTGCCGCGGGTCGACTCGCCGAGCGTGTTCGGGGCGATGCTCGATCGGGATGCCGGCGCGTTCCGGATCGGACCTTCCGGCGTCGCCGTGCCCGCCTCCCGCCGGTACCTGCCCGGCACGATGGTGCTCGAGACAAGCTGGAACACCGGCGCCGGATGGGTGATCGTGCGAGACGTGCTGCTGATCGGGTCGTGGCATCACGAGTCCGAGCGCTCGCACACCCACCGGCGCACGCCGACCGACTACGACGCCGACCACGTCCTGCTGCGGACGGTGCGCTGCGTCAACGGCGAGGTCGAGATCGTGCTCGACTGCGAGCCCGTGTTCGAATACGGGGCCGAGCGCGCCCACTGGGCCTACGCCGACGGCGGCTACCACGAGGGCGTCGCGACGGCGGAGGGATCCGACCTGGAGCTCCGGCTGACGACGGACCTGCGGCTCGGGTTCGAGGGTCCGCGGGCTGTCGCCCGGCATCGGATGAAGGAGGGCGAGCAGCTCTACTGCGCGCTCTCGTGGAGCGAGCACCCGGCGCCCCAGGATTTCGAGGAGGCGTACGGACGCCTCGTCTGGACCGCGCACCACTGGCAGCACTGGCTCGACCGCGGCACGTTTCCCGACCACCCATGGCGGACGTTCCTGCAACGGAGCGCACTCACGCTGAAGGGACTGACGTTCGCGCCGACCGGGGCCCTGATCGCGGCGGCGACGACCTCGCTGCCGGAGACGCCCGGCGGGGAGCGCAACTGGGACTACCGCTACAGCTGGATCCGCGACTCGACGTTCATGCTGTGGGCGCTGTACACGCTCGGCTTCGACTGGGAGGCCCAGGACTTCTTCTACTTCATCGCCGACGTCGCCGGCGGGAAGGAGGACCTTCAGGTGATGTACGGCGTCGGCGGTGAGCGCGAGCTTGACGAGCACGTCCTCGATCACCTCACCGGCTACGACAACGCCCGGCCCGTGCGCGTCGGCAATGCCGCGCACGAGCAGGAGCAGCACGACGTCTGGGGTGTGCTGCTCGACTCGTTCTACCTCCACACCCGCTCGCGAGATTCGCTCGACGAGCACATCTGGCCGATCCTCGAGCGCCAGGTCGAGAAGGCTGTCGAGCGCTGGCGTCATCCCGACCGCGGGATCTGGGAGGTCCGCGGCGAGCCGAAGCACTTCGTTTCCTCGAAGATGTTCTGCTGGGTCGCGTGCGATCGCGGATCACGCCTCGCGGAGGTGCGCGAGGACTGGGAGAAGGTCGAGCGCTGGCGCGCGGCGGCGGACGAGATCCACGCCGACATCCTCGAACACGGCGTGGACGAGCGCGGCGTGTTCGTCCAGCACTACGACACCGATGCGCTCGATGCCGCGCTGCTGCTGATGCCGTTGCTCCGCTTCCTGCCCCCGGACGACGAGCGCATGGTCAAGACCGTGATGGCGATCGCGGACGAGTTGACCGAACACGGCCTCGTCCTTCGCTACCGCACGAGCGAGACCGACGACGGCCTCCAGGGCGAGGAGGGCACGTTCCTCATCTGCTCGTTCTGGCTCGTGTCCGCGTACTGCGAGATCGGGGAGATCGACCGCGCGCGCGATCTGTGCGAGCGGGTGCTCGGGCTCGCGAGCCCGCTCGGCCTCTACTCCGAGGAGATCGATGCGCGCACCGGCCGGCATCTCGGCAACTTCCCCCAGGCGTTCACGCATCTCGCCCTGATCAACGCGGTGATGCACGTGATCCGGGCCGATCAGGACCTCGCGCTGGCGCGCTCTCCGTGGAACGACTGGCGCTGAGCGGTGCCCGAAATTTTTTTCGAACTCGTGGTTTAGGGATCCGGCACCCCGGGCACCATCGGTTCATCCGGTCAAGGAACTGCGCCCCCACTTCCTTGGCCCCTCCGGGAGGGCCCAGATGGAACTGGGTCCTCCCGGGGACCCCCTCCTAAGCTGTCTGCGACGTGCACGTCGATCGCGAGCAGCTTCCCATCACGCCGGATGACGTCGCCGCGGCCGCGCGCCGACTGGCCGGGGTCGCGCACCATACGCCCGTCCTCACCAGTCGCGAGCTGGACGAGCGCGTTGGGGCGACGCTGTTCCTCAAGGCCGAGCAGTTTCAGCGCGGCGGCGCGTTCAAGTTCCGCGGCGCCTACAACGCGGTGGCGTCGCTGTCCGAGCGCGAGCTCGCGCGTGGCGTCGTCGCGGCCTCGTCCGGCAATCACGCGCAGGCACTCGCCATCGCCGCCGCCCTCGTCGGCACCACGGCGACGATCTTCATGCCGCACGACGCCCCGGCGTCCAAGCGCGCCGCAACGGAGGGCTACGGGGCCCGCGTCATCGGGTTCGACCGCTACGTCGATGATCGCGAGGCGATCGTCCAGGAGCTCGCGGACCGTGACGGGCTGACGCCCGTCCACCCGTACGACGATCCGCGGATCATGGCGGGCGCCGGCACATCGACGCTCGAGCTGCTCACAGATGCGGAGGGGCTTGACCTCGTCGTGATCCCCGCCGGCGGCGGCGGTCAGCTGTCCGGTGGTGCGGTGGCGGCCAGCGGCGTCACCGATGGCCCACGCGTCATCGGGGTCGAACCGGCAGCCGTCGGCCAGTGGCGAGCGTCGCTCGCTGCCGGCCGTCGCGTCCGCGTCGAGGTCGGGCGGACGATCGCCGACGGACAGCAGCTCCCCTCCCCGGGGAGCTGACCTTTGCCGTCGCCTCTGCCCTCGTCGAGGACGTGGTCGGCGTACAGGACGAACAGATGCTGGCGGCGATGCGTTACCTGTTCGAGCGCCAGAAGCTGGTCACCGAGCCGAGCGGATCGAGCGCGCTCGCTGCGGTCCTGTCCGGGCTCATCGACGTCGCCGGTCTGCGGGTCGGCGTCATCCTGTCCGGCGGCAACATTGCCGTCGAGCGGTTCGTCAGCCTCATGTCCGACCCTGACTGACGCGGCCGGTCAGGAGCGGCCGACGGCGCGAGCGAGCCCGGAATGCTATGCCGCGTCGCGGAGCTGCGCCGGCTGCGGGACCGCCGGCTCGCGAATCCGGCCCGCCGCCGGCAGCCCGTTCGCGACCGCCCCCCGCAGCCGCGCGAAACCGACCGTTCCCCCAAGCGCCGGGACCCACAGCGCCACCGCGTGGTAGAGCACGACCGCTGCCGCCGTCGGCGCGGCCGGGAGCCCGTAGAGGAGGAGTGCGCCGAGCAGGCCGCCCTCGAGCACGCCGACCCCTCCGGGGACGGGAATGACATTCGCGAGATATCCGATCTGATACCCGACGACGACGGCCATGAGCGGCGGTGCGGTCCCGACCGCGCGCAGGCACACCCATAGCACGGCGATGTCGAACAACAGGTAGGCGATGCTGCCGAGCAGCCGCCAGTCGCCGCCGCGCACGACGGCGACGGTGTCCTGCACCCAGTCGGCCGTCCGGCACAGGACAAGCGCCAGTCGGCCCTGCCGCGGACGCAGGCCGGCGCGGCGCACGAGCGTCGGCAGCAGCGCGAAGGCGCCGATCGCGCCGATCGCGACCGCGGCCGGGATGATCCCGTAGATCACGCTCGTGTGGCCGGCGCCGATGCCGAGCGCCAGCGCGACCCCGCTCAGCGCGAGGGTGAGCGTGTTGATCGCGCTCGTGAGGAGAAAGATCACGGCCGAGCGGCTCGCGATCAGGCGCCACGGCAGATTCCACGCCCGCATCGCCCACGCGCCGACGGCCAGGCCGCCGGCACCGCCGATCGGGACGACGGCACCGAAGGCCATCTCCGCCCAGGCAAGTTCGCGCACCTCCTTGCGGGGTCCGCGACGCAGCACAAGCCGAACGGTCGCGACATAGCCCAGGCACGACAGGAGCTCCAGGGCGATCGCGGCGATCAGCCAGCCCGGCTCGGCGTCGACGACCCGTCGCAGGACGCTGCGCAGATCGGGCACCGCAAGCCCGATCGCGAACAACAGGACGAGGAGCGCCGCCGCCCAGATGATGCCGTTCCGCAGCCGGTGAGCGTCTCGCTCGGGAGTGCCAAATTCTCCCTCGGTGACCGGCTGGTCGTCCACCCTGCTGCTCCTGACGCGTCGCTGTGATCTTCGGGTCCGAACAGTCTACCACCAGATCGTTCGTGGTACGAAGTATCTTGTTGAAGAGCAGCCCCGAGCGCCCGTCGAGCGGGCGCTCATCTGACGCGCTTCTTGGGCGGGTGGCGAAGAGCTACGCGGCGCGCGGGCCGAGCTTCACGGGCAGCGTCTTCGGCTGGTTGATGAACGCGGACTCGACGTACGTCACCTCGCCGGTGAGCTCCATCTCCGGGTAGCGCTTGAGCGTCTCCTCGAACAGGATCCTCAGCTCGAGTCGGGCGAGGGCAGTGCCGAGGCAGAAATGGCGACCACCGGCGCCGAACGCCTGGTGCTCGGGGTTGCGGGTCACATCGAACTCGTCCGGCCGCTCGTAGCGCTCCTCATCGCGGTTTGACGAGACGTACCACATGACGACCTTCTCCCCGGCCTTGATCTCCTGGCCGCCGACTTCGGTGTCCTTCGTCGCGGTGCGCCGGAAGTGGGCAAACGCCGGGTACATCCGCAACGCCTCCTCGACGGCACCCGGAATGAGCGACGGGTCATCGAGCAGCACCCGACGCTGGTCGGGGTGCTCGAGCAGAGCGCGGAGGCCGCTGGAGAACGTCGCTTTCGTCGAGTCGTTACCGGCCGCGACGAGCAGGAAGAAGCCCATCACGATCTCGTGCTCCTCGAGTTGCTGCCCATCGATCTCGGCGTGCACGAGGACGCTCGTGAGGTCGTCGGTCGGGTTCTCGCGGCGCTCGGCGATCATCTTCGAGCATCGGGCGAAGATCTCCGGGATGTCCTTCTCGACGACGCTCTCGATCCCGTCCGGGTTGAGGTCAGGGTCGCCGGCGGCGAGCGCGGAGTTCATCAGGGTGGCCCAGATCCGGTCGTCCTCCTTCGGGATCCCCATGAAGCTGTGGATGACCCGGGACACGGCCGGCTGGGCGATCTCGTCGACGACGTCGACGTACTCCTTGCCGTCGAGCTGATCGAGCACGTCGATCACGATCTGGCGGATCGCGTCGGTGTGGTTCGCGATCCGGCGCGGGGTGAACCCGGCCTGGAAGAGCATCTTTAGCCGGTCGTGCTTGGGCGGGTCCATCCCGATGAACATCGCCCGCATGAGCTCGAGCGGGAACACGTCGGTGACCGCCGTGATGCCGCCGAGCTCCGAGGAGAACGTCTTCCAGTCCCGGCTGACCTTGTGAATGTCGTCCGGCTTCGTGATCGACCAGTAGCCCGCCTCATTGGGGTACTCCGTGATCCGCTCGGTCCAGTGGACGGGGCATTCCGCACGCAACTGCTTGAACACATCGTGCGGCGGACCGTTGACCCAGAATTCCCGGTCACCGAGCTGAATGTCCTCAAGCTTGCGGTCTGTCGTCGACATGCCCTCTCCTCGTCTGTGCGGCTGTGGGATCGCGCAAGCCTAGTGGTCACGGCCGCGCCCGCGCGATGGTACTGGCTGGCTGGCCAACTTGGAAGAGGGTGCCATGCCTGGAAGAGAGTGCCGTGCCTGGAAGAGAGTGCCGTGCCTGGAAGAGAGTGCCCTGCCTGGAAGAGAGTGCCGTGCCTGGAAGAGAGTGCCGTGCCTACGGCCGCAGAAAGATTCGCGGCAGCGTCATCGGCCGCTCCCGGAGCGCCCGCCCCACCTCGCGCCGGAGCTCGCCGGCGAGCCCGTCGCGAGGAACCTCGGCACGCAGCCGTCGTAGCCAGGCCCGCTCGATCCCAAACCGGACCAGTCCGCCGCTGACGTCGATGAGGTCGGCCCGGCGCAGCGCCTCGACCTCGGGACCGCCCGCCAGCTGGTTGCGGAGCTCGTGATGACGATCAACCGCCATGGCACAGCGCTCGATGCGCTCCGTGCTCCAGCCGTAGCGCGGCAGCATTCTGCGCGCGAGGTCCGCGCCGTCACGCGTGTACACGCCATCCGTCGCCACCGACGGGTACAGGCCGATGTCGTGGAGGATCGCCGCGACCGTCAGCACCTCGCCGTCGATCACCCATCCGTGCCGCCTGGCGAGCTCGGACGCGATCCGTCGGCAGCGCAGGCAGTGGCGTTCCATCGGTCCGTTGTCCGTGTCGGCGGCCGCGCGCAGGCGGGCGAGCGCCTCCCGCTCGGCGTCGCTCTCGACGACGGTGTCGAAGCTGTCCATGGGGCATGCTTAGCACGATCAACCGAATAGCCTTCGCTTCACCGACCCAGGAGAGGAGACGAGTTTGCAGATCAAGGCCGCGGTGCTCGAGGAGTTCGGTCAGCCGCTCAACGTCACCGACGTCGAGCTCACCGAGCCGAAGGCGGGCGAGGTGCTCGTGCGGCTCGAGGCGTGCGGGGTCTGCCACACGGACATGTACACCGCATCGGGTGCCGACCCGTCCGGGTACGCGCCGACGGTGCTCGGACACGAGGGCGCCGGGATCGTCGAGATGGTCGGAGACGGCGTCACCGGAGTCGCGCGCGGCGACCGCGTCGTCACCCTGTTCTCTCCACAGTGCCGCGAGTGCGAGCACTGCCGCAGCCCGAAGACGAACCTCTGCCTGGCGATCCGCGAGCAGCAGAACAAGGGCTATCTGCCCGACGGCACAACCCGGCTGCAGCGTGACAGCGAGCCCATCCGCCACTTCATGGGAACGAGCACGTTCGCCCAATACACGGTGATGCCGGAGATCGCGCTCGCCAAGGTGTCGCCGGAGGCACCCGCCGACCGGGCGGCGCTGTTCGCGTGCGGGCTTTCCACCGGCCTTGGCGCGGCGATCAACACCGCGAAGGTGGAGCCGGGTTCAACGTGCGTCGTGTTCGGTGCCGGGATGGTCGGCCTCGGCGCCGTCGCGGGCTGCCGGCTGCAGGGTGCCGAGCGGATCATCTGCGTCGACCTCTCAGACGACCGCTTGAAGCTCGCGGCCGGCCAGGGCGCGACCGACACATGGGTCGGCGGCTCGGAGACGGTCCAGCGCGTCCTCGACGAGACCGGCGGGTTCGGCGCCGATTACACCTTCGAGGCGACAGGGCTGACGAACGTCATGCGCCAAGCCGTCGAGTCGGCGCGCATGGGCTGGGGCCTGTGCACGGTGGCGGGCGTCGCCGGCAAGGGCGAGACGCTCGACATTGTCCCCCGCTATCTCATCACCGGCCGCCGGGTGTGCGGCTCGTCATTCGGCGGCGTCAAGGGTCGCGATCAGGTCCCTGAGCTTGTCCAGCTCTACCTTGACGGCCGGCTCGACGTCGACCCCTTCATCTCCCACCGGATCACCCTCGACGAGGTCAACACCGGCTTCGAGCTGATGGAGCGCCAGGACGGCATCCGCAGCGTGATCATGTTCGATTGATCTCACGGACGGCGCCACGGGGCCGTTTTGGAGACATGCTCGGATGGCGTGTGCAGTTCGTCCTGCTCGCGCTCATCTGGGGCTCGAGCTTCCTGTTCATCAAGGTGCTCGGGGAGCATTGGCCGGCCCTGTGGGTCGCGCTCGGCCGGATCGCGCTCGGCGCGATCACGCTCGTCGTCCTCACGTACGCCCGCGGTGAGCGGCTGCGCTTCAGCGGCCGCCATGCCTGGCGACACCTGCTGATCGCGGCGCTGCTGTTCAACGCGATCCCGTTCACGTTGCTGGCCTACGGCGAGCAGCACATCTCGTCGATCTTCGCCGGCTTGTGGAACGCGACGACTCCGCTGTGGGTCCTGTGTGTGATGCTCGTCGTGTTCGACGACGAGCACATCAGCCGCGAGCGAGTCGCCGGACTGCTCATCGGCTTCCTTGGCGTTCTCATCGTGCTCGGTCCGTGGCGCAAGCTCGGCCACGCCGAGCTGATCGGGCACCTGGCGTGCGCCGGCGCCTCGGTCTGTTACGGGTTCGCGTGGCCGTTCACCCGCCGCTACCTCGCGGGTCGCCCGGAGTCCGGCATTGCCCTCTCCGCCGGTCAACTCGTCTGTGCGACCGGCGTGCTGGTGCTGCTCACTCCGTTCGTCCGCGCGCCGACGACGGACATCGGACTGAAGGGCGTCGGCAGCCTGCTCGCGCTCGGCGTGCTCGGCAGCGGCGTCGCCTACATCCTCAACTACTCGGTCGTGCGTGCCGCCGGTTCCGCGGTCGGCTCGATGGTGACCTACCTCGTTCCGGTGTTCTCGACGGCGCTCGGAGCGCTCGTGCTCGGCGAACCGCTGCGTTGGAACCAGCCCGTCGGCGCGATCGTGCTCATCACCGGGATCGCCGTTTCCCAGGGCCTGATCGGCCGTCGGAGCCGCGTGAGCCCTTCGCCGCCGCCTGGCGTTGCCGCAGACGCTCACGCTGACGGATCCGGATCGCGATCCCGATCGCCCCACCGAGTAGGAACCCCCCGAGATAATGAGGGCTGACGACGATGATCACCGCAATCCCGGCCATCGCGACCCAGATCGCGGGACGGTAGGCGCGCCAGTCGTTCATCGCGCCGTCCCGCCGACTTCGCTCGACACGCGTTTCTGAATCCCCGCGACGGCGCGGAACGCCTCTTTCAGATGACTCCGCGTCAGCGCACTGAGCGCCCGCGGGTCGACGTAATCGTCCGGCGTCTCCCCGGAGCGAAGCTGGTCGATCTGGTGGCCGAGGCGCAGCTCTGAGACGAGTTCGAACGCGTCCTGAAGCGTCCGGGCATCCTCGGCCGACAGGTGCCCCGCGGCCGCCGCGGCCTGTAGGCGCTCCGGCGTCGACGCGCTCGTCACGCCCGCGGCCATCCCCGCCCACCGGGCGAGGTCGATGATCGGGATTGCACCGCCGTGCTTGAGGTCGAGCTGCCCCCGGTGCTCGCCGCTGTGAAGCACGACGAGACCGCGGAAGAACCCGGTCGGGGGACGATGCGAGAGCGCGAAGCGGGCGAGCAGTCGCAGCAGGTCCGGGCTCTCGGGCGCCAACCGGAACGTGTCGGCGACCGGGCTGCCGGTGTGCACGCCCCACACCGGCCGGCTGTCGACGAGCACCGAGGTGAGGATCAGCGCCTTCTCCCGGGTCGGATCCTCGATCCAGCTGCGTGCCGCGCGCTGCCACGACTCCAGCGAGCGGACGAACAGGACGTTGGACGCCGCCGCGCCGTGTTCATCGATCCGAAAGCCACAGCGCTCGAGCCCGGCCGAAACCGTCTCGCCAATGCCGTGGAGGTAGGGCCGGATCTCCGTCTCCTGGACGTCACCGAACCACACGATCGCACTGTCGACGTCCGAGCTCGGGAGCGCCTCGCGGCGAGCCTGGCTGCCGAGCCCGAGCCAAGCGAACGGCGCCACCGGCGTCCCCCCCTGCGCGACGGCGAAATCGAGCAGACGGCGGGTGAGCGCGTCGACGACGACCGAATAGATGGCCATGATGTTGACCGCGGCGACGCGTGCATCGTGGAGCGCGATCACCATCGGCCGCAGCTCACCGGCGGCCGCGACGAGATCATCGACCGTCTGCGCCCGGGTGATCCGACGGCGCAGGAAGAACGACGAGCGCGTGTGGACGGCAACGAGGTCGCTGTCCTCGACGACGCCCAGCACGTCTCCCGACCCCGTCACCACCGGGAAGTGGCGAAAGCCGCGATCGAGCATGTCGAGCAGCACCTCTCCCCCAAGCCGGTCTGGCGGACACGTGTACGCGGGCGACGACATCACGGCGGTCACCGGCTCGACGCCGGTCAGGCCGGCGGCGATGACCCGGCTGCGCAGGTCGCGGTCGGTGAGGATGCCGAGTGACCCGTCACGCACGCGCACGACGACCGACGTCGCGCCGGCGGCGGTCATCGCCTGCGCCGCGTCCCGGATCGTCGCCTCCGGGCCGCAGACGACCGGCTTGGCGCGGATCAGGCTGGAGACCGGCTGGTGGGCCGGGTCACGCGCGGGAACGGACAGACCCGCGATCTCAGCGGACGTGTCGAGCAGCGAGCGGGCGACGAAACGCAGCCCGGCGGGCGCATCGACGAGCTCGCGTGCGACGTCGGCGGGCACCCGGTAGCACTCGGACGGCTCGGCCGCGCGAGCCTCGAACCCGGTCGGCATCCCGGACAGCATCGACGCCTGGCCGAACAGCTCGCCCTCGCCGAGCAGGTCGAGGACGCGACCGTGATGCACGATCTCGACCGCGCCGGAGCGCACGATCCGCAGATGCTCGACCGGATCGGCGCCCTGGGAGAAGATCGTCGCTCCGGCCGGGTAGGACTCGCTGTCCGCCGCCGCGGCGATGCGCCTGACGGTGTTCTCGTCAAGCGCATCGAACGGCGGGTGTACCCGCAGAAAGCGGGCGATCTCCTCCTGCGCCGGCGGCGCGGCGTTCAAGGCCCCGCGGGGCGTCCGATCACGGCGCCGCCTCGCCCATCGCCGGCTCGGTGAAGTCCGGCACCTGGGCCGCGTGCTCCTTGAGCACCTCGATCGGCGTGCGGCTGTAGACGGCGAAGTAGTAGATCGAGCCGATGATCACCACGATGCCGATGAACAGCGGCGCGATCCACTGCCAGTACCAGTGGCCATGAGCGCCGGGGGCGAGAGACAGCGCGTCGTAGACCTCCTTGCGCGGCCACGCGATGTTGATCGCGACGAGCAGCCCGTAGATGACCGCAACCGTGTTGACGACGATGCCCCAGCGCCCGAGCGAGAAATACGGCCCGTGGTCAGGCTTGGGCCACGTGCCGCGAATCCGGCGCACGAGCATCCCGCCCGTGACACCGAGGTACGCGATGTAGAACATCACGATCGCCACCGAGGTGAGCGCCAGGAACGCGCTCTGGTTGGAGATGTTGATCGCGAGCAGCGCGAGCGCCAGGATCCCAACTACGAGGGCAGGGATGATCGGCACCTTGCGGTGGCCGGAGACGCGCGCGATCTGCGTCCCGAACGGCAGCCGGCTGTCCCGCGCCATCGCGAACAGCAGCCGGATGCACGACGCCATCACCGCGAGCGTGCACACCGAGATCGCGATCGCCGCATCGATCAGGAACACATTGCCGGTCGTGTTGCCGAGGACCTGCTTGATCACGTACGGCAGGCCGAGCAGCGGAATGTTCTTGTCGTGAATGTTCGGCGCGCTCATGAGCGCGAACAGGATCAGCAGGCCGCCGATGAGCGACGCCGCAGCGAGCGCGCGGATGATCGCCGGGGGCGCCTTGCGGCGTGGTTCGTTCGTCTCCTCGGCGAGCGTCCCGGCGGTGTCGAAGCCGTACATGACGTACGCGCTCATGATCCCGCCGATGATGAAGGCGCCGAAGTAGCCCCACTTGTGACCGGCGCCGAGCCCGAAGTTGTGCAGGACGATGCCCGGCCCGCGGGTGGCGTTCACGAGCAGCAGGACGACGAGGATCGAGGCACCGATCAGCTCGGCCATGACGCCGAAGTTGTTGACCCGGGCCATCACCTTGACGCCGAGCATGTTCACGACGGTGCCGAACACGACGAGGATCGCGCCGAGCAGCAGCGCGTTCTGGGCGCCGCCCTTCGTCACGTACGTCCCCGCGTCGGCGTTGCTCCCGACGAACTGGAAGAACGTTGAAACCTGCGGCAGCACGACTTGCCACGCGACCGCGACCGCGGCCACGGTGACGATCGAGCCGACGATGTAGATCCAACCGGTCATCCAGGCCGAGAAGTCACCGGCGACGCGCTTTGACCAGTTGTAGACGGAGCCTGCGAGCGGGTACTGGCCGGCCATCTCCATGAAGCAGAGGGCGACCATCGATTGCCCGAACAACACGATCAGCCACGTCCACCAGACGGCCGGTCCGGCAAACGCAAAGCCAAACGCGAACAGCTGAATGACCCCGGTCAGAATCGAGATGTAGCTGAACCCCGCCGCGAACGACGAGAAGCTCCCCAACGACCGGTCAAGCTCCTGCTTGTAGCCGAAAGTGGCCAGCTCATTGCTGTCCGTATGGCCAGCAGCTTCCATCATCAACCTCCCCGGATCCGCACGACGCGACCCTCTCTCACAGTACCGTCATGACGCCGGAAATCAGGCCCGCACCCGGCGCGCTGCCCACAAGTTCCACTCGTTGACCCAGGCCTGATGCGGCTGTTATATATCAGTTGTGTAACCGTGTCAACGAGCGCCGCGCCCGGGGTTGCCGGCTCTCTTCCGGGGGCCCACGGCACTCTCTTTTTGTGAGCGCGGGCGGAGGGAGCAGGCCGATGGCGACAGGCACCGCACAGCAGATGTTCATCGGCGGCGATTGGCAGCCGAGCACGACTGGGGAGACGTTCGAGGCGACGAGCCCGGCGAACGGCGAGGTGATCGCGAGCGTCCCGCAGGGTGACCGGGAGGACGCGGGGCGCGCGATCGCCGCCGCGCGCGCCGCGGCCGACGGATGGGGACGGCTGACCGCGTTCGAGCGGGCGGCGAAGATGCACGCCGTCGGGGACGTCATCGCGGCGCGGCGCGATTCGCTGGCGCGGACGCTGACGCTCGATCAGGGCAAGCCGCTGCGGGCCGAGGCCTATGACGAGGTCGACGAGCTGATCGAGTACTGGCGGGCGGCGGCCGAGGACGCCAAGCGCCTCGGCGGCGAGCTGCCGAACTCGTTCTCGCCCGGCAAGCGCGTGATGCTCATGCGCCGCCCGCGCGGCGTTGCCGGGATCATCAGCCCCTGGAACTGGCCGTACACGATGCCGGCGGAGCTGATCGCGCCCGCGCTCGGATGCGGGAACTCGGTTGTCTGGACGCCGGCGCCGTCAACGGCGGTATGCGCCGTTGCGCTGGCGGAATGCATCGCCGAGGCCGACCTGCCGCCGGGCGTGTTCAACCTCGTGACTGGACCGGGCCCGCTCGTCGGCGATGAGATCGCACGCCACGCGGACACGGGCTGCGTCGGTTTCATCGGCTCGACCGCGACCGGCCGCCACGTCGCGCAGGCCGCGGCGGGCAAGGCGGTGCTGCTCGAGATGGGCGGCAACGGTCCGATCGTCGTGATGGACGACGCCGACGTCGACGCGGCGGTCGAGGCGACGCTGACGGCCTGCTACCTGTGCGCCGGCCAGTCGTGCACCGCCGGCGAGCGGATCCTCGTCCATCGCGCGGTGCAGGACGAGTTCGTCGAGAAGCTCGCGCGCGCCGTCACGGAACGGATCCTCCTCGGCGACCCGTTCGACGACGCGACGACGATGGGTCCGCTCAACAACGAGGGCGTCGCCGTGAAGATGGACGAGCACGTCGCCGACGCGGTTGACCGCGGCGCGACGATCATCCGCGGAGGGTCCCGGGCGTCGTCGTTCGCGACCGATCTCTATTGGGAGCCGACGATCCTCAACGACGTGCCGAGGGAGGCTCGGGTCGCCACCGACGAGACGTTCGGCCCCGTCGCCCCCGTCGTCGCGATCGACTCCCTCGAGCAGGCGATCGAGCTGACGAACGCCTCCCCGTACGGGTTGCTCGCGGCGGTCTTCACCGCCGACCTCGCCGCCGGTCTGGAGTTTGCCGACCGCGTGCACACCGGCTGGGTCAACATCAACGAGTCGAGTAACTACTGGGAGTCGCACCTGCCCTTCGGCGGCCGCGCCGGAACCGACAGCGGCATCGGCCGCGTCGGCGGCAATCACGTGATGCAGTCGTTCACCGAGCTTCAGACGGTTGTGCTGACGGCGTCTCGGCCTTCTGGTGGCGATACCACTCCGCGTTGATCGGCGCCAGCGGCTCGTTGCCCTTGATCAGGTCCGCCGCCTTCTCGGAGAGCATCGCGACCGGCGCGTAGATGTTGCCGTTCGTCACGTACGGCATGACGGACGCGTCGACGACGCGGATCCCGTCGAGGCCGTGCACCCGCATCGTGCTCGGGTCGGTGACCTTGTTCGCCGCCGTGCCCATCGCGCACGTGCACGACGGATGCAGCGCCGTCTCCGCATCGCGCGCGACCCAGTCGAGGACCTCGTCCTCGGTCGAGACGCTCGGCCCCGGTGAGAGCTCGCCGGCGTTGAACGGATCGAACGCCGGCTGGGTGAGGATCTTGCGTGCGACCGCGACCGCCTCGGTCCACTCCTTGCGGTCGGTCGGAGTCGACAGGTAGTTGAAGCGGATCGCCGGCTTCGTCTTTGGGTCGGTGGAGCGGATCTTCACCGAACCGCGCGTATCCGCGTACATCGGGCCGACGTGGACCTGATAGCCATGCCCCTGGGGGGCGGTGCCGTCGTAACGGATCGCCAGCGGCAGGAAATGAAACATCAGGTTCGGCCACAGCACCTCCTCGTTGGAGCGCACGAACCCGCCCGCCTCGAAGTGGTTCGTCGCGCCCGGCCCGCTGCGGAACAGCAGCCATTTGGCGCCGACCATCGGGCGGTTGTACCACTTCATCGCCGGCGCCACCGACACCGGAAGCTTCGATGCATACTGGACGTAGACCTCGAGGTGGTCCTGGAGGTTCTCGCCGACGCCGGGGAGGTCATGGACGGGCCGGACGCCGACCGACTGGAGCTCCTGCGCGTTGCCGACGCCCGAGAGCTGGAGCAGCTGTGGGGAGTTGATCGCGCCGCCGCAGAGGATGACCTCCTTGGCGTCGATCCGCTCGACCTTCCCGCGATGGACGGCCTCGACCCCCGTCGCCTTCGTCCCGTCGAACAGGACGCGGCTGACCATGGTGAACGTGCGCAGCTCCAGGTTCGGCCGGTTGCGCACCGGGTGGTAATACGCGCGCGCGGCGCTCAGCCGGTGACCGCGATAGATGTTGCGGTCGAACGGCGCAAACCCCTCTTGCCGGTACCCGTTGACGTCCTTCGTCAATTGGTAGCCGGCCTGCTGCACAGCCTCGAAGAACGCCGTGAACAGCGGGCTCGTCGCGGGCCCGCGCTCGAGCTTCAGCGGCCCATCGCCGCCGCGCCACTCGTCGGCGCCGGCGAGACAGGTCTCCATCTTCTTGAAGTAGGGAAGGCAATGGGCGTAATCCCAGTTCCCCATTCCCTCATCACCGGACCACCGCTCATAGTCCATCGGGTTGCCGCGCTGGAAGATCATGCCGTTGATCGAGCTCGATCCGCCGAGCACCTTGCCGCGGGCGTGGTAGATGCGGCGGCCGTTCATGTGCGGCTCGGGCTCGGACTCGTATTTCCAGTCGTAGAAGCGGTTGCCGATCGGGAACGAGAGCGCGGCCGGCATGTGGATGTAGACGTCCGCCAGGTAGTCGGTTCGCCCCGCCTCGAGCACGAGCACCCGTGCGCCCGGGTCCTCGCTCAACCGGTTTGCCAGCACGCAGCCGGCGGAGCCCCCTCCGACAATCACGTAGTCGTAGCTCATCGCCTGTTCCCTCTCCTCGATTGATTGGATGCGCAGGCTGTTACAGCACCGCGCGAATCTCCCGCTCAAACGTCGCGACGTGATCGGCCAGGATCGTGCGAGCCCGTTCGGGCTCCCCGGCGGCGATCGCGTCCAGCATGTCGTCATGCTCGTGGACCCGGGCGAACAGATGCGGCAGCCGGTCGATCACGAGATACCAGATCCGCAGCGACAGGTTGTAGTACCGCCCAAGTGTCTCCTCCATGTAGGGGTTGCCGGCGCACCGGTGGATGAACCGGTGCACGCGCGCGTCAAGCTCCATCAGCGCCTCGGAGTCATCGCTCCCCTTGCTGCCGGCCAGCTCCTCGCGCAGCTGCTGAAGCTCGGCCCGCTGATCCTCGGTGATCCGCTCGGCCGCGCGTCCTGCAGCGTGCGCCTCAAGCACGGATCGTACGTCCGAGATGTGAGCGAGATCGGTGATGTTGATCTCGCTCGCGAACGTGCCCCGCCGCGGGAACACGGTCACGAGGTTCTCGAGCGCGAGCCGTTTGATCGCCTCCCGGACCGGCGTCCGGCCCATTTGCAGCTCCTCCCCGAGCTGATCCTCGTCGATCGGCTCGCCCGGCGCGATCCGGAGCGTGACGAGCCGGTCCCGCAGCTCAGCGTACGCCCGGTCGGCGAGCAGCTCCCGCGGCTGCTGAGAGGCCTGAGCGCTCACCCGCCCTTACCCCGCGATCCCACCCCGGCCACCCGCCGCGGTCCCACCCCGGACGACTGATATATGAGTCATCGGTCAGAAGGCTAACGGGACGGACCCGCCGTGCCAAGAGCCATGCGACCACCTTCCGGCGGGTCGGGAGATCAGTTCGCCTGCGTCGAGACCAGCGTCCAGCGGGCGGTGATCTTCTTGTCGCCCGTGACGTCGAACACGCAGTTCCCGGTCGGGTAGTAGGTTCCGCCGCCGGGCGCGGGCGCGGAGTTGTAGACGGATAAGCCCGGATCGCAGCCCTCCACGGGTGGGACGATGCCGTACGTGCCGACACCGGGTGCCACCGTGGCCGTGAGTTCGAGTCCAACGTGATCGGCTGCGTTCTGCTGCTCGCGGACGACCGAGGAGCAGGTGGTGTAGTGCTCCACAAGAGTCCCGTTGGGACGGTTGCCGCAGGCGATCGCCGTCAGCACGTCGTTGCGGCCCGGGTTGCAGCACGAGACCACGCCCCCGTCGGGGTTCGGGTTGTCGACGGTCAGGTTGAACACCGTGATCCCGAAGTGCAGGACCAGCTGCCCGAACGGGTCGCGGGGGCTGAGACGCACGACGCACTGTGGCCCCGCGCCGGCGCAGAGTCCTTGCGGAGACTCCCAGCTGTCGAAGTGGCTGCCCTGGGCGGGCATCGCAGAGAGCACCACACTGCCCTGCGTCGCCTTCCACCGCCCGAGCCCGGTCGCCATGCTCTGGAGAAACGCGTCGGGTGAAAGCGACATGAGCCCGTTGCCAAGAGTCACCGGCGTCGCGCCGTAGCTCTCCTCGCCGGTCGACGAGGACGTCACTGCCGTGCCGTTCACGGCGTTCCTCCAGTTGCCGGAATAGCACGCGTCGATGAGCAGGTTGTAGGTCCGGCCAGGATGGCGGGCCAGGATCTGGCCGAGCTCCGCGGGGCTGAGGAGGTCGAAGTCGAGGCTCGTCACGAGTAAGTTCTGCGGCTGAGGCAGCAGCAGGGTTCCGGGCGCCAGCCATGGCGTCTGCGCCCCGGCCCCGTGCGCCATCACCATCAACGTCACGTCTCGGCACTTCGCCGGCACCGTGCTCAGGTCGTGCTCCAGTTCCGAGACGCTGGTGGCCGAGGCCGTCGGTACGCCGAGTTGCCTGGTGATGGTTCCCAGAGCGCGCACGTTGGGCGTGAATCGGTAGTCCCCCTTGCCGTAGAGGACGATCGCGCAGTCCGCGCTCAGGTCCGTGGTTCCGCAGCCGAACAGGACCGTGTTGCCGACCTGCGTCGCTGGACCGCTGCTGCTCCACGTCAACCCGCCGCTCGCGCTGCCGAACCACGGCGGTGCATCGTCGAATGGGTCGCTCCTCACGCTCACCGACACCCCACACTGGGATGTCGAGCTCCTGCCGGGACGGAGCTGGGGGGTCTGCCGGAGATCGAAGCCGGGCAGCGACTGCGCGTAGCGAAAGGCCGACTGCAGGCCGGCGCCGAGCTGGCCTGACGGCGCGCCCTGCGCTGCGGTCGCTGCCGGAGACGACCGGGACGCTGCGGAGTGGGCGACGCGGTCAACGGCGCGCGAGAAGACACGGTAGGCCGGATCGAGGTACGCGCGAGCCGACGTGAGGAACGGCGGGAGCTTCCCGCCGATCAACGGCTCCCAGAGGAGGCGGCGGAGGCGGAGGACCTTGCCCGTGGCCGCATCAACCAGCACCAGCACACTGGGGTGCGAGAACTGAGCCGCCGGAGCGAGATCGGCCCAGAACAGCCACGCGCGGCGCCCGATCCCCCGGGAGCTCTCCGCGACGATCAACCGGCGACCAAAGCGCCGGCGCCGCACGCTCACCCGTTCGCCGGAACCCGGTCCGTCCTGGTCCACGCGAGCTCGCGGTGATAGCGGCGTCGGCATGCTGAACACGATCAACGGCGAGCGTTCCCCGGCTGGACCGAGCGCGTGCATCGCCGTCGCCAGCGCCTGCAAGCGGGACACCGAGGCGTTCGCCGCCGGCGCGCACGTCAGTGCCGCAAGCACTGCACAGAGGCCGGTCCGCACCGACCACGCCCTCGACATCGAATTTCTCCTCAGCGAGACGCGGTGATTGCGCCCGACTCTACCCGCCCGCCGACCCCGTGCGCAACGGGGTGTGGATCAGTCGCCGAGCTCGGCCCGGCGGCGCACAACGAACTCCTGAAGCTCCTCCTTCACGGCATCGTCGAGGGGCGGCGCCTCGTACGCGTCCAACGACGAACGCCACAGCTCACCCGCCCGCGCGGTCGTGTCACGCGCCCCCTTCTTCGTCCAGCGATCGAAGTTCTCGGTCGAGGACAGCAGCGGCCGGTAGAAGCAGTCCCGGAAGCGCTCCAGCGTGTGCGCTGCCCCGAGGAAGTGACCGCCGGCACCGACCTCGACGTGGGCATCGAAGGCGAGCGACGCGTCGTCGATCTCGAGCGGCGTGAACTCGTGGCGGAGCTCGCGGAGGAGCTCGATGTCGACGATGAACTTCTCGTAGCAGGAGACGAGGCCGCCCTCGAGCCAACCGGCCGAATGCATGACGAAGTTCGCGCCGGCGAGGAAGGTCGGGAGGAGCGTCATCAGCGATTCGTACGCCGCCTGGGCATCGACGGTCTGGGACGCATTCAGGGCGCCGCCGCCACGCCACGGCAGCCCGAACGACCGCGCGATCTGCCCCGTGCACAGCACGCCGATCCCGGACTCCGGCGTCCCGAACGACGGCGAGCCGGACTGCATGTCGGTGTTCGACAGAAACGAGCCGAACACGACCGGGCAGCCGGGCCGGATCGTCTGCGCCAGCGCAATCCCCGCGAGTGCCTCGGCCATCTGCTGCACCAGCGTCGCGGGCAGCGACACCGGCGACATCGCGCCCATCAGCAGGAACGGCGTGATCACGACCGCCTGACCGGCACGGACGTACTCGAACATCGCCGCGAGCATCCGGTCGTCGTAACGGAGCGGCGAGTTGACGTTGATGAGCGAGATCGACGCCGGAGCCCGTTCGATCTCGGAGCGGCCCCCAAACAGGATCTCTCCCATCCTGATCGTGTCGGCTGCGTTCGGACCGCTCGTCACGCTGCCCATGTACGGCTTGTCCGACAGGGTCTGCAAGGCGAACACCATGTCGAGGTGCCGGGAGTCCAGCGGCCGGTCCTCCGGCTCGCAGATCGTCCCGCCGGGCGAGTCGAGCTCGCCGAAATGCTGCGACAACCGAACCAGGTTCTCGAAATCGGCCATCTTCGCGTCCCGGCGCACGTCGCCCTCACGGATGAACGGGCAGCCGTACACGGGCGCGAACACCATGTTGTCGCCCCCGATCGTCACCGACCGCTCGGGGTTGCGCGCCTGCAGTTCGAACGACCGCGGCGCCTTCGCGACCTGCTCCAGAATCCACTCGGGGTCGAACCGGACCCGGTTCTCATCCTCGACGATCTGACCGGCGCCGCGCAGCAGCTCGACGGCCTCGGGGAGCAGGAACTCGATTCCAAGCTCGGACACGATCCGGCGCCAACCCCGGTCGAGCGTGGCCATGGCGTCCTCGCTGAGGATCTCGTAGCGCGGCATGGCGTTGACGAACAACCGGGGCCTCCTTGACGTTGACGCGAGCGCGCTTATCATAACCAGCGTGGAACAACAGTTCCAAGCAGTTCCAAGTCATGGGACCGCCGCGGTCGACCGGGGCGCCGATCTGCTCGTCCGTGTGCTCGAGTCCGAGCACCCCGTCGCGCTGAGCGAACTCGCCGAGGCCAGCGGAATCCCCAAGAGCACCGCGTCGCGCCTGATCTCGGCGCTCGAACGGCGCGGCCTCGTCGAGCAGGATGGCGAGCGCGGCCGGTTGCGACCGGGCCCGGCGATCCTCCGGGTCGCCGAGCGAAGCATGGTCGAGCGCAACGTCGTCGAGCTCGCCCGGCCGACGCTCGACGTGCTCGCCGAGGCGAGCGGCGAGACGATCAACCTCGCGCTCCCGACGCCGACGGGCGTCGAGCACGTGGCCCAGGTTGACAGCCGCCACTTCCTCGGCACGGGGCAGTGGCTCGGGCGGACGATCGACTACCACTGCACGGCGGTCGGCAAGGTGTTCATGGCCTTCGGTCGCCACGCGGTGCCGGCGGGTCCGCTCAGGCGCTACACGCCGGCCACGATCACCGATCCGAAGGAGCTCGCGACCGAGCTCGCGCGCGTGCGCCGCAAGGAATTCGCCACGATCATCGAAGAACTCGAGCCCGGGCTGACCGCGATTGCGGCCCCGGTGCGCGGCGCGGGTGGGGACGTCGTCGCCGCGCTCAGCATCACCGGCCCGAGCCTCCGGCTCACGACGGCTCGCATCCGCGAGCTTGAGCCGGTTCTCACCCACGAGGCGGGGCTCCTCAGCGCCCGACTCGGATACCGCGACAAAGGAGAGAACGCCGCATGACCCACAGGAGCTGCCATGCCCACGCATGACGAGATCCTTCAGCTGCTCTACGACGAGACGCTCGTTGGCAACGCCCCCGCCGTGCGCGACGGCGTCAACCAGGGACTCGAAGATGACCTCGGACCCGACCGGATGCTCTACGAGGCGCTGATCCCGTCACTCGAGGAGGTCGGGGCGCGGTTCGAGCGCGGCGACTACTTCGTGCCGGAGATGCTGATCGCGGCGCGCGCGATGCAGGGCGCGCTTGACATTCTCCGACCGCTGCTCGCCGAGACCGACACCCAACAGGTCGGGACATTTCTCATGGGGACGGTCAAGGGCGACGTCCACGACATCGGCAAGAACCTCTGCAACATCATGCTTGAGGGCGCCGGGTTCACGGTCATCGATCTCGGGGTCAATGTGCCGCCGGAGAAGTTCATCGAGCAGATCGAGGAGCACAACCCGGACGTCGTCGGGTTCTCCGCGTTCCTGACCACGACGATGCCGATGTTCAAAGCGAACATCAACGCGCTGGAAAAGGCCGGCCTGCGTGAGAAGGTGATCGTGATGGTCGGCGGTGCCCCGGTGACGCAGGAGTACGCCGACGCGGTCGGTGCCGACGGATATTCGGCCGACGCGTCGAGCGCCGTGAAGAAGGCCAAAGAGCTGATCGAGCTCCGGCGGGCGCAGGTTCCGGCATGACCCCCGTGGGCGCGCGCGCCGCCGCCGGGGCCGCCGCGGCGCTCACGCGCGCAGAGCACGTGGTCAAGCGCCGCGTCTGGGGCTGCGAGATGTGCGGGCAGTGCGTGCTCCACTCGACCGGGCTCACCTGCCCGATGACGTGCCCGAAGACGCTGCGCAACGGTCCGTGCGGCGGGGTCCGTGCCGACGGCACCTGCGAGGTCAAGCCGGAGATGCGGTGCGTCTGGCTGAAGGCCTTTGAGCGCTCCGAGCGGCTCCCGATCTGGGGTGAGCACATCGACGACCTGCGCCCACCGGTCGATAACCGGCTCCACGGCACGTCCGCCTGGATCAACCTCGCAACCGGCCGTGACCGCCAGACACCGCCGGGGTGGGGCGATGTCGACGCTTGAGCAGAAGCTCGATCGCAAGGAGTTCGTGGTCACCGCCGAGATGCCGGTGATCGACGGCGGCGGCGAGGCGGATGTGCTCAAGCATCTCGAGCCGATGCGGCCGTTCGTCGATGCCTACAACGCCACCGACAACCCGTCGGCGCACGCGCACGTCTCGCCGCTCGCGGTGTCCATCGGCCTCCTCCAAGCCGGCGCCGAACCGGTCATGCAGCTCAGCTGCCGGGACCGCAATCGCCTTGGCCTGGAGGCGGAACTGATGGGAGCGGCGATGCACGGGATCACGAACATCTCGTGCATGACCGGCGATGACGTGAGCGCCGGCAATGAACCGGAGAGCAAGCGCGTGTTCGACCTCGACAGCCTTCAGCTGCTTCAGGTCGCTCGCGTGCTGGAGCGCGGTCACTACCTCTCGGGTCGCCCCATCGAGCCCGCCCCGCACTTCTTCCTCGGCGCCGTCGAGAACCCCGGGGCGCCGCCGTACGAGTACCGCGTCCGCCGCGCCGCGAAGAAGGCGCTCGCGGGCGCGCGCTTCCTACAGCTCCAGATCTGTTACCGCCCGGAACTGCTCGAGCGGTTCCTGCGCGCGGCCCACGACACCGGGTTGACCGAGCGCGTTGCGCTGATCCCCTCGATCTGCATCCTGCGGACGGTCGGGGGGATGCGGTTCGTCGCCACGCGGGTCCCTGGCGTCGACGTCCCGCCGCACATCGTCCGCCGGGTCGAGCAGGCCAAGGACGCTGAGGAGGAGTGCGAGGAGATCGCCTACGAGCAGGCCGTGCACGCACTCCAGCAGCCCGGCGTCGCCGGCCTGCACTTCATCTCCTTCCGCAAGGACGCGGGCATCGCCAAGTTGTGCACCCGCCTCGGCATTCCGCCTCAAAACGAAAGGGAACTACATGGACACAGTGCTTCGGTCGCGGTCTAGGACCGTGACGGTCGGCGCCGAGCAGCCGTTCTGCATCATCGGCGAGCGGATCAACCCAACCGGGCGCAAGGTGTTCGCCGAGGAGCTCCGGGCCGGCGATCTCAGCACCGTGACCGTCGATGCACTCGCCCAGGTCGAGGCGGGCGCGAACATGCTCGATATCAACGCCGGCATCCCGCTCGTCGATGAACCCGAGCTGCTCATGGCCATGATCAAGGCGGCGCAGGACGCCGTCGACGCCCCGATCTGCATCGACTCCTCGGTGATCGAAGCGCTCGAGGCGGGCCTGTCGGTCTACGAAGGCCGCGCGCTCGTCAACTCGGTCACTGCCGAGGATGACCGGCTTGAGGAGATCCTGCCGCTCGTCGCTCGCCACAAGGCGGCCGTGATCGGCCTCGCGAACGACGAGACCGGAATCCCCGAGACGCCCGAGGAGCGCCTCGAGCACGCGCGCAAGATCGTCAGCGTGGCCAACGAACACGGGATCGCTACCGAAGACGTGATCATCGACCCGCTGGCGATGACCGTCGGCGCCGACACGGAGGCGGTCACCACCACCCTGCGGACGATCAGCCTGATCCGTGACGAGCTCGGCGTCAACATGTGCCTCGGCGCCTCGAACGTGTCCTTCGGTCTCCCCCGCCGTCATATCCTCAACGCCGGCTTCCTGCCGATGGCGATGGCCGCCGGTCTGACGAGCGCGATCATGAGCACGGCGTCAGTCTGCATCGACGCCGTGCGTGCCTCGGACCTGCTGCTCGGTCACGACGCGTGGGGCGCAAATTGGATCGCGGATCACCGAGCGCGCCAGGCTGCGGAGGCGGCAGCGCCCGCATGAGCGCGTCGGCGCCCAGACCGAAGCGAGCCGACGTGCCGGTCGACCGCGAGCCGGAGCTGCTGCCGGACGACGGTGCGCACCGCGTACGTCTGCGTTTCCTGCCGGACGGCGCCGAGGTGCGCGTCCCGAGCGGCACGCCCGTGTTCGACGCCGCGAGCTGGAACGGGATCGCGATCGACTCGACCTGCGGCGGTCACGGTACCTGCAAGAAGTGCAAGGTGCGGGTGCTCTCCGGCGAGGTCCCGGTGTCAAGCGTCGATCCACGCGCGTTCAGCCCCGACGAGTTGCGTGACGGGTGGCGCCTCGCCTGCCGCGCACCCGCCCGGAGTGACGTCGTGATCGAGGTCCCGCCGCTCCAGACCCGGCCGAAGGCGGCACTCGCCGGCGTCGGGCGCCACGTGATCCTCCGGCCCTCGGTGCAGAAGCGCCACCTCGTGCTCGGGGAGGCAACGCTCGAGGATCAGCGCTCGGACCTCCAGCGGGTGTTCGACGCGATCGACGACTTTGAGCTTCACGCCCCGATCGAGCTCCTGCGCACGCTCGGCACGACGCTGCGGCGCGCCCACTTCGACGTCACCGCGGTCATCTGTGACGACGAACTGATCGACGTCGAGCCCGGAGACACGACGGCGCGGCGCTACGCGATCGCCTATGACCTCGGCACCACGACGGTCGTCGCCACCCTCATCGACCTTGACAGCGGCCAGCCGCTCGCCGTCCGCTCGATGCTCAATCGCCAGCAGCCGTTCGGCGCCGACGTGATTACGCGGATCAGCGCGACGATGATGGACGACGGCGCGCTCGCCGAGCTGCGCAGCCGGGCGCACGAGACGATCGCCGAACTCACCGAGGAGGTGTGCACCGAGGCCGGCGTCGCACCGGTCGAGGTGTACGAGATCACTGTCTGCGGCAACGTGACGATGATGACGCTCGCGCTCGGGATCGATCCCGAGCCGCTGTCGATGGCGCCGTTCGTCGTCTCCACCCACAGCTTCCCGCCGGTGAAGGCGAGTGAGTTCGGGGCCATGATCCACCCGCGCGCACCGGCGTTCGTGTTTCCGTCGCTCGGTGCCTACGTCGGCGGCGACATCGTCGCCGGGATGCTCGCGACTGGTCTCACCCGCGACCGCCGGCTGCGGCTGTTCATCGACGTCGGGACGAACAGCGAGATCGCGCTGGGGTCGGTCGACCGGGTCCTCGCCACGGCGGCGCCCGCGGGTCCCGCGTTCGAGGCGGCGCAGATCAAGTGCGGGATGCGGGCCGCCGACGGCGCGATCGAGGGCCTGACGCATCGAGCCCGAGGCCGAGGAGCTGACCCTGGAGGTGATCGGCGATGTGACGCCCGTCGGCATGTGCGGCTCCGGCCTCGTCGACGCGGTCGCCGAGCTCGTGCGAACCGGTTTGCTCGACCACTCGGGTCGTTTCATCCCGGACGAGGATGCGGCCGAGCAGTTCCCGACGCTCGGCGCTCCGCCTGACGAAGATCGGCGAGGAGCGCGTGTTCGTGCTGCACTGGAGCGAGGACCGCGATCCGGCCCACTCGGTATTCCTCTCCCAGCGGGACGTGCGCGAGCTCCAGTTCGCCAAGGCGTCGATCGCCACCGGCTGGAACATCCTCCTGCGCGAGCTCGACGTCGATCCGTCGGAGATCAGCCAGGTGCTGCTCGCCGGGTAGCTTCGGCGCCTACCTGACGCCGCTGAGCGCGGTGCGGATCGGGCTCGTACCGAAGCTTGCGCTGCCGCGGATCGTGTCCGCCGGCAACGTCGCCGGCGAGGGGGCGAAGATCGCGGCGATGTCGTTGCGCGAGCGCGCCGAGGCGCACTCGATCCTGCGCGAGGTCGAGTACGTCGAGCTGTCCGGGCGGGCCGACTTCAACGACCTGTTCATCGACCAGCTCGCGTTCCCGGGATGAGCAGCGCCCGGCGGACCGTGATCGCCTGCGGCGCGCTCGGCGCCGAGATCGCCGCGATCAGCGCATCGCCGCGACTGGGCGCTCCAGGTCGCACCGCTGCCGGCGCTGCTGCACAACCACCCCGAGCGGATCGCCCCGACGCTGACCGCCGAGCTGCAGCGGCTACGTGAGGCCGGACGAGAGGTCGTCGCGATCGCCTACGGCGACTGCGGGAGCTACGGCGCGATCGATACCGCGCTCCGCGAAGCCGCTCCGGGCATCGCCCGGCTGAACGGCGACACGTGCTACGACGTGTTCGCGCGGGACGAGGTGGCCCGGGCGCTCGTCGAGCAGCCCGGCACGTACTTCCTCACCGACTTCCTCGCCCGGACGTTCGAGCACACCGTGATCCGCCAGCTCGGGCTCGATCGCTACCCGCAACTGCGCGACGACTACTTCCGTCACTACACCCGGGTCGTGTGGCTCGCCCAGCGCCCGGCGCCGCTCACCCGCGCAGCGGCGGAGCACGCGGCGGAGCGGATCGGCCTCCCGCTTGAGATCGTGGAGGTCGGCAACCGCGGACTCGAGGCCGAGCTTGAGCGTCTGCTCGCCAGCGAGGTCGACGCCGCAGCGAGATGACCCGTCGAAACTGGGCGGGCAATCTGGCGTATCGGGCGCGCGAGCTGCATCGCCCGACGACGCTCGAACAGCTCGCGGAGGTCATGGCGGCGGCCGAGTCGATCCGGGTTCTCGGCTCGCGTCACTCGTTCACCGACATCGCCGACGCGGACGAGCAGGTGAGCCTCGACGCGCTCCCGCCCGAGTTCTCGTCGATCGCGACGCCGCAACCGTCTCGTTCGGGGCGTGGCTCACCTACGGCCAGCTCGCGGAGGCGCTCCGGGCGGAGGGGCTCGCGCTCGCCAACCTCGCCTCGCTCCCGCACATCTCGGTCGCCGGGGCGATCGCCACCGCAACGCATGGGTCAGGCGATCACAACGGCAATCTCGCGACCGAGCGTCGCCGGGCTCGAGCTCATGACCTCGGCCGGCGAGTTCGTGGCGTGCCGCCCGGGGTGACCCCGACTTCGACGGGCTCGTCGTCGGCCTCGGCGCCCTCGGTGCCGTCGTGCGCGTCACGCTCGACGTCGAGCCCGCCTACGAGGTACGCCAGCACGTGTTCGAGGACATGTCATGGCCGACACTCGTCGAACACTTCGATGCCGTGATGGCGAGCGGCTACAGCGTCAGCGCGTTCAGCCGCTGGGGCGAGAACGTCGAGCAGGTCTGGGTCAAGTCACGGCTCGCGGCGGAAGCACAGTCGCCGCCTCGACGAGCTGTTCGGTGCCCGCGCGGCGACCGTCCACTCGCCACCCGCTCATCGGCATGGACCCGGTCAACGCGACTCCACAGCTCGGCGAGCGCGGGACCGTGGTCGGATCGACTGCCGCATTTCCGGATGGGGTTCACGCCGAGCAATGGCGACGAGCTTCAGTCCGAGTACCTGATGCCGCGCCGCCATGCGTCCGCCGCGATCGAGGCGATGCTGACTCTGTCGAAGCTGGTCTCGCCGCTCGTTCAGGTCGCCGAGATCCGGACCGTCGCCGCCGATCGGTTGTGGATGAGCCCCGCCTACGAGCAGGACGTCGTCGCCTTCCACTTCACCTGGGTCCCGGATGAGGCGGCCGTCGGCGAGGCGCTCACTGAGATCGAGCGGGTGCTCGCGCCGTTCCGCCCCGACCTCACTGGGGCAAGCTGTTCAATCTCCCGGCGACGGCGATCACCGCGCTGTACCCGCGTTACGACGATTTCTGCGCGCTCCGCGGTCGGCTGGGATCCGCGCGATGCGTTGCGCAACGCCTGGCTGACCCGCACGCTCGGCGAGCGGCGCCGAGCGATGAGTCCGGCCCCGCGCAGCGGTCGTAAGGTGTGCATGTAGATCTCCAGCGACTCGAGAGGGAGGTATCGATGTCCGAGAACAGGATTGGGACCCGGGAGGAATGGCAGGCGGCGCGCGGCGAGCTCGCGACGCTTGAGGCGGAGTACGCCGAGCTTGGCCAGAAGCTGACCGAGCAGCGGCGGCAGCTTCCGTGGGTGGAGGTCGAGAAGGAGTACGTGTTCGACACCGAGGACGGGCGCAAGACGCTCGCCGAGTTGTTCGACGGGCGCTCACAGCTGCTCGCCTACAACATCATGTTCGGCCCCGACTACACGCTCGGAGCATGTCCGGGGTGCACGAACCTCGGCGACGAGCTGAGCGGGACCCTCGTCCACCTGAACCACCGCGACGTGACCCTGATCTGCTTCTCGCGCGCCCCGATCGATCGACTGGCGGCCTACAAGCAGCGAATGGGTTGGACGTTCCCCTACGTGTCCACACACGCGATCCGACTTCCCGTTCGACTTCGGGCTCGCGATGACGCCCGAGCAGGCGCGCGGCATTCCTGAGGTCCAGGGCATGATCGAGAATCCTCCCGCGTGGCTCGAGGAGTGGTCGCGGCAGATCGGCGCCACGCTCGAGGACGGTCTGCGCGAGGGCCCGGGCTGGATCGCGTTCGCGCAGGAGGACGGCCGCGTCTACCACACGTACACGGTGATGGCACCCGATCCGTTCGTCGCGCCGTACCACTCGTTCCTGCTCAAGCGCACGCCGAAGGGAGAGGCCCAGCGGACCCCGGCACCTGGCGCAAGGACGAGTACCCGGACTGAGTCCAGCGTCCACGCCGGCCCCCGCTGAGCGTCCGCGGTGCGAAGCGACGTCTGATGTCACAGCCGAGTGCGAACTCGGCAATAAGCCATAGATGAATACCGCAGCACACGCACGAGCCACGCCGCTGCGTCGCCGAATGAGCGCCGGAGCGGTCGCGGTCGGAGGCGCGCCTCCCTCGGCACTCGCCGAGTTCGAGGAGGTGTACCGCGCCAACGTCGACGTGGTCATGGCCTATTTCGCTCGACGATGCGCCGACCCTCAGAGCGATGGCGGACCTCACGTCCGAGACGTTCGTCCGCGCCGCCGGGGCGTTCGGCAGCTTCGATCCCCGCCGGGGCTCCGCCCGAGCCTGGCTGTTCGGAATTGCCGCCCATGTGTTTGCCCGGCACTGCGCAGACAGTGCTGAGGCCCGTGACACCGCGGCCCGGCTCGCGGGTCACCGAGGGCTCGACGACGACGAGATCGGCGAGCTCGCCGCCAGGATCGACGCGGAACGCGAGGGGCGCGAGCTGATGGAGCGCTGCTCGCAGTTGCCCGCGCTCGAGCGAGCCGCGCTCGAGCTCGTCGACCTCTCCGGGCTGACCCCGAAGGAGGCGGCGGCGGCGCTGGGCGTCTCAAGGGTCGTGCTGCGAAAGCGCTTGTCCCGGGCACGGGCTCGGCTCAGAAAGGAGTACCGCACCGATGAGTAAGTTCACGGAGCGTCTGTGGCGTGATCTCGATGCGTGAGCACGGGTCCGAACTGGCGCAGATCACTCGGCCGGCCGCCGGTCGCGCACGCTATGCGCGGCCGCGGCTCCTCGCCGGCACGACGGTCGGCCTCGCCGCCATCGGGACCGCGATCGTGCTGTTTCTCAGCGCCGCGAGCACGCCGGCCGCGTTCGCCGTGACCGGGAACTCAGATGGCACGTTCTCGGTCGTGCTCCACCGCATCGCCGGCATCAAGGGCGCGAATCAGAAGCTCGCAGCGCTCGGCGTCCGGGCGAAGTTCGTCCAGGTGGTTGCGGGCTGCCGCGCGGCGCTCCCACCGGCGGCGCTCGCCAACATCAAGACCCCGGACCAGGTGCTCATCCATGCCGGCCGCCAGACGCGGATTGACCCGCGCAAGATTCCGCGGGGCCGGATGCTCATGATCGTGAGCTGGTACGACGCCCGCAGGGTGCACGTCGCCAAGCTGGGCTGCGGCGGTGAAGGCAGGCCCCGAACTGCATCGCCGGCCCCGCGCCGCGTGCGTTGCGTTTGGCCTGGGCAGTGGCCCACGGATGCATGGTCCACGTCGCGTCGGCACGGACCGGGGAGATCATCCGGCAACCGGGCAAGGCCGCGACGATCACGCATCAGGCTGGCGGCGGCGTCACGATCGACATGGGTCCGCCCCCCGGGAAGAGCGGCGCACCCACCGGCAACAGCGGCCCGTTTACCGGCAACAGCGGCGCACCCACCGGCAACAGCGGCCCGTTCACCGGAAACAGCGGCACGACGACCCAGAACCGCGGCGCCGGGAGCGCGGCCATGCCTCCGAGACAGATCCGGCTGCCCAAGGGGTGCCCGAAGCCGAACTGGTTTACGAAGCCGGCGCCTGGTACCGGGAACAGTGGGAGCACCGGGAACAGCGGCAGCACCGGGAACAGCGGCAGCACCGGGAACAGCGGCACCGGGAACAGCGGCAACAGCGGGAACAGCGACAGCACCGGCAACAGCGGCCGCTGATCAACACCGCCCCCCAAACCCACCGGATTGGCTTTTGCGTGGCACCTGTTGCCCCGCAGAAGCCAATCCCCCGGCCAGCCGCCCGCTCCGCACGCTGCAGGAGCGCGCTCGCACCTGGACTTTCGCTCCGGATCCGTCACCATGACCCGCGCGGGCCGGGTCTCGAGAGAGAGGTTTTCGCTTGCGGACGCGATTCGGAACACGGGGCGGTCGAACGCGCGGCCTGCTCGCCGTCGCAGTCGCGGCCGCAGTCGTGATCGCGGTGCTTCCCGCCGAGCGCGCCGCGCCCGCGTCCTGGACAACCCCGGCGACGACATACACCGTCGGAGTGCAGACGCTTCATCTCGTGGACCACAGCCGATCGGTCCGGTTCCCCGGTCACCGTCGGCAGCCGCGACCAGTCGTGACCGAGGTCCTCTACCCGGCGGCTGACCGGACCGCCGACCCCGATCAGCCGCAGGCGTCCGCGGCGGCGAGCGGCGGTCCTTTCCCGCTGGTCGTGTTCGGGCACGGCTTCAACGTGACGCCCTCGACGTATACGACGCTGCTCCGCGACTGGGTCCGGGCCGGGTACGTCGTCGCCGCACCGGTGTTCCCGCTCGGCAACCACAACGCGCCCGGCGGCGCGAACGAAGCCGATCTCGTCAACCAGCCGACGGACATGAGCTTCGTCATCACGCAACTGCTGCGCGCCAGCGGCCGGACGAACGGAGCGCTCAGCGGTCTCATCAACGCGCGCGCGGTCGCCGTGGCCGGCCAGTCGGACGGGGGTTCGACGGCCCTGGCCGTCGCCTACAACCGACACTTCGCGGACCATCGCGTCCGGGGCGCGATCATCCTCTCCGGTGCACGGATCCCCGGTCTCGGCGGCTACAACTTCGCCGTCGGCGGGCCGCCCGCCCTCGCCGTTCAGGGGACGGCGGACCCCCTGAACGCCCCGGCCTCGACCTACCGCTACTTCGACCTCCTGCGTTCGCCGAAGTTCCTGCTCAGGCTGTGGGGCGCCGGCCACCTGAGTCCGTACACGACGAACACGACCCAGCGGACGGTCGTCGCTCGGACGAGCATCGCGTTCATGGACCGCTACCTCACGCACCTGCCGGGAGCCACGAGGCGGATGTCCTCGGCAGGGAACGTTCGCGGCGTCGCGACGCTGACGAGCTGACCGGTTACGGTTCACGCATGACCGAACCGAATGGCGCCGTATTGGTGACGGGCGGGACCGGGTTCCTCGGTGGCTGGTGCGGGGCGACGCTGCTCGAGCGCGGATACGACGTGCGCACGACGGTGCGCGACCCCAAGCGCGAGGTGAGTGTGCGGGCCGCGATCGCCGCGGCCGGCGCCGCTGATCCCGGCCCGCGGCTGTCGGTGAGGACAGCGAACCTCACCAGCGACGACGGCTGGTCGGAGGCGGTCGACGGATGCCGGTACGTGCTGCATGTGGCCTCCCCATTCCCGCCCGTGCAACCGAAGGATCCAGACGAGCTGATCGTCCCCGCCCGTGACGGAGCCCTCAGGGTGCTGAGGGCCGCGTACGCGGCGGGAGTCGAGCGCGTCGTGATGACATCCTCCGTCGCGGCAGTCCGCGGGAGCCGTGTCAGCACGGAGAGCACGCCATACACGGAGACCGACTGGACCGACGGAGACGACGCCGCGCGGACGCCGTACGTCCGGTCAAAGACGGTCGCCGAGCGAGCCGCCTGGGATTACGCGCGGAGCGAAAACGCGACCGAGCGCCTCACGACGATCAACCCCGGCGCGATTATCGGGCCGGCGCTCAGCGACGATCGCTCGTACTCGCTCGACGCGATCGGACGGCTGCTCGGCGGGATGCCGGCGGCACCGCGGTTGGGGTTCACGTTCGTCGACGTCCGCGACGTCGCCGACCTGCACATTCGCGCCCTGACCGCACCGGCGGCCGGCGGCGAGCGCTTCATCGCCACCGACACGTGGATGTGGATGCCGGACGTCGCGACGGTCCTCCGCGAGCGCCTCGGCGACGCGGCGAAGAAGGTGCCACGGCGCGTCGCGCCGGATGTCCTGATCCGCGCCATGGCGCTGTTCGACGGCAGCATCCGCTCGGTCATCGGCGACCTTGGCAAGCGCACCTGGTTCTCGAGCGACAAGGCGCGCACAACGCTCGGCTGGACGACGCGGCCGGTCGAGGACTCGATCGAGGAGACCGCGCGCAGCCTCCTGTGATCGCGCTCAGCGCTCGAGCGATTCGGCGAGGAGCGTCGCGACATCGACGACGCGCAGATCGACGCCCTCGCTCTGGACCCCGTCATCGAGCATCACCGCGCAGTAGGGGCAGGCGACGGCGAGCGTGTCGGCCCCGGTGCCGGCGGCCTCCCGCACGCGCTCGACGTTGATCGGCTTGGCGCGCTCCTCCATCCACATGTGCGCCCCGCCGGCGCCGCAGCAGAACGTCTGCTTGCGGGAGCGATCCATCTCCACCGGCTGCCCAACCGCCGCGGCCAGCTCCCGCGGGCCCTCGAGCACATCGTTATGCCGCGCCAGGTAGCAGGAGTCGTGGTAGGTCACCTTCATCTCGTTGCCGTCGCCGGCAGGCGGCGAGATCCGCCCGTCGCGGAGAAGCCGCGCGAGCAACTCGGAGTGGTGGATGACCTCGTAATGCCCACCGAAGTCCGGGTACTCGTTGCCAAGGGTGTTGAAGCAGTGCGGACAGTTGGCAATGATCTTCGTCACGCCGGCCTCGTTGAGTGTGGCGACGTTCTGCTCGGCGAACGCCTGAAACACGTACTCGTTGCCGATCCGCCGAGCGGGGTCGCCGGTGCAGCTTTCACGCGGGCCGAGGATGGCGAAGTCGACCCCGGCGTGCCTGAGCAGCTTGGCCGTCGACTCGGCCGCCGAGCGCGCGCGCTCGTCAAACGACGATGCGCACCCGACCCAGTAGAGGTACTCCGGGGCCGGCTCCCCGGGTTCGAGAACCCGGACGCCGTCGAGCTCGGTCGCCCAGTCGGCGCGCTCTGACTGTGCGCGCCCCCACGGGTTCGAGGCGCGCTCGATGTCCCGGAGCATCGGCTCCGCCTCGGCCGGGAAGCTCGCCTCGACCATCACCTGGTGGCGGCGCAGATCGACGATGTGGTCGACGTGCTCGATCGCGACCGGACACGCCTGCACACAGGCGCCGCAGGTGACGCAATCCCAGATCATCTCCTCCGGGACGTTCGTGCCGAGGATCGGCTCGCCAGATTGCGCGAACACGTTGTCGCGGACACCCATGACGACGAGCTTCGGTGAGAGGACCTTGCCCGTGGCGAAGGCCGGACATGCGTCCTGGCAGCGGCCGCACTCGGTGCACGAGAAGCCGTCGAGCACCTCCTTGAACGTCAGGTCCTGTGCTGTCCCGACGCCGAACCGAAGGTCCTCTTCCGGGACGCTGTCGTCGTCGAAGCGCAGCGGCTCGAGTCGGCCTCCGGGACCCGTGCGGGCAAACCACACGTTGACAGCGGCGCTGAAGATGTGCAGGTGCTTGGAGTACGGGAGGTACGCGAGGAAGCCGAGGATTGTGAGCACGTGCGCCCATACGAACACCCGCTCGAGCACGCGCGTCGCCTCTCCGGAGCCGAACAGTCCGGACAGCGCGTTGGACACCGGCGCCGCCGACGCCGGCCACTCGTTCAGGCCGAGCGCGATCCTGGTCGCATGCCAGAGCAGCAGTGTCAGCGCGATCGTCGCGATCAGCGCGAGGATCAGGTCGGCCTCGCCGAGGTGGCTGCCCTCGAACCGGCGCGGACGCTGGACCTTGCGGATGTATACCGCCGCCCCCACCCCGATCAGCACGAGCACGGCGAACAGGTCGACGAGGAACGCGTACCACCCCTGATGCCCGAGCCACGGCAGCGTCGCGTGCCTGTCGACGATGCCGATCGTCGCGATCAGGATCGTCGGGAGCAGGACGAGGAAGCCCCAGAAGATGAACGCGTGCATGAGCCCCGGCCCAAAGCGCTGGAGCAGCTTGCGCTGACCGAGCACGATCGTCGCCTCGTTCGTGACCCGCCGGCCGGGGTTGAAGGCCCGATCCAGCGGCTGCGCGCCGCGGACGAGGCCGGTCAGGAACAGCACGCGACGCACGAACAACGTGCCGCTCACGATGATCGCCGCGGCGAGCGCGACGGCAGCCAGGATCGTGGCTATCTCGCCCTCGCCTTCCCGCTCTTGGGCGCCTCGACCACGCTGGTGATATATCAGATGCAGGTCAGGACCGTCAACGCCCTGGCTGGCCCTTCAACGGGACTCGGGTTCGCCGCGGCCGTATCGCCTGGCTGTCACCTTGGCCTGGCCGACCACGAAATCCCACGCCTGCCCGCCCGAGCCCCCGCGAGGGAACTTATGGTCGTCTGGGGTAGGTGATCTCCCACGCGCCTCACGGCTGCTCGCCGCGAGGGAGATCGTGGCCGCTTGCCCGCGCCCGTCGACCGTGAACCTCGCCCGTCGACCGTGAACCTCGCCCGTCGACCGTGAACCGCGCCCGTCGACCCTGAACTCGCCGCCTACGCTCCGCGCGTCTTCCGAATCTCGGCCGAGATCGCCGGCACGATCTCGTGAAGATCGCCGATCACGGCGTAGTCGGCATTCGCAAAGATCGACGCCTCGGCATCCGGATTGATGGCGAGCAGTTTCTTGGCGCCCTTGCAGCCCGCCATGTGCTGGGTCGCGCCGCTGATCCCGCACGCGATGTAGATATCCGGCGCCACCTTCGTCCCGGTTTGCCCGACCTGGTCGGCGTGCGGACGCCACCCGGCGCTCGTCACCGCTCGGCTGCAACCAACCGCCCCGTGGAGCAGTTCCGCGAGTTCCTCGAGCGGGGCGAACCCCTCGGACGACCCAACCCCACGGCCTCCCGACACGACGACCTTTGCGTCGGTGAGCGAGACACCCTCGCTCGCGGCGACGACCCGCTCGACCACGGCGACGGGATCGTCGCCGGGCGACAGCGAGCTCACCTCGCCCGCCCCGGCAGGATCAGCCGCAACCGCGTGCGGCGCAACCGTCGCCAGCAACGGCGCGCCGTGAACGGACGCCTCCTCCAAGAGGCTGCCGCCCCACCGCACGCGGGTGACGCTCGCCGGGTTCCCCGGTGTGATCGCCGTGCAGTTGGCGGCGAGCGGCTGAGCGAGGATCGCCGAGACGTGGGCGAGGATCTCATTGCCGCGGTCGGTTCCCGGCGCCAGCACCGCGTCCGCGCCGCGCGCCGACGCCGCCTCGGCGACAGCGCGCCCCCACGCGCTCGGCGCGTACGGCTGGTCAAAGGGGATCGTCACACTCACCACCTCGTCGCCGAGCGCGCGCGCCATCGCCAGCGCCTGGAGCGACAGCTCGTCGGACGGATCCTCCAGGAACACGAGCGTGCTCACGACAGCACCCCGATCTCGGCGAGCTTGGCCACGACCGCGGGCGCCGCGGCAGCGCCATTGCCGAGGACCTCGACCTGCTTGCCCGACCCGGGCGGCGACGCAAGCCGTCGCATCTCGAGCCGTGACGCGGGGCGCTCCGGCGTCGAGGCGCTCAGCGGCTTGCGCTTCGCCCGCATCCGCCCCGGCACCGACGGGTAGCGCGGCAGGTTGATTCCCTCCTTGACGCCGACGACGGCCGGCATCGGCACGACGTACACATCACGGCCACCGGGAACCTCCTGCTCGCAGCGCAGGCGGTCGTCATCGGTCACGGCAATGCCCTTCACCCCCGTGACGACCGGCAGCCCGAGCGCGTAGGCGACCCGGATCGGCACCTGGTAGTTGCCGGCGTCGGCCGACTCGTTGCCGAAGAGGATGAGATCGAACGGCTCCGGCGCCCCCCGGATTGCCGCGACGATCGCGGCCGCGGTCGCTTGCGGATCCCACTCCTCGCCGTCGGTGACGAGATGGATTGCGCTGTCGACGCCGATCGCCATCATGTCGCGCAGCTGCTCCTCGGCCGCGGCCGGGCCAAGCGTCAAGACTGTCGAACGACCGCCGTGCTGCTCGGTCAGCCGCACCGCCTCCTCGGCGCCACATTCCTCGTGCGGGCTGACCGTGAAGCCGAGGTGGCGCGTCTGAATGGCACGCGCGTCGTCCGTGAGCACGATCTTGCCGCCGGTCAGCGGCACGCGCTTGACGCAGACGAGGATGTTCATGACCGGACGCGGGTGTTCTCGCGGTCGAACACGGCGCTCGAGTCGTTCGTCTGCACGGTGACCGGGTAGCGCTCGCCGAGGTACTCCACCGCAAGCTTCTCGCCCACCTTGGCGTGGGCCGGCGGCAGGTAGCCCATTAGGATGTGCTTGCCGATCGAGGGGCCGGCACCGGCACTCGTCACGTAGGAGCGGCGGCCGCGGGCGTCGACGAGCGGCTCCCCCTCACGCGTGACGAGCGGCTCGCCGCCGAGCATGTAGCGCTTCGCGCCCGACGCCGATGTGTGGTCGTCGACCGTCAGCGCGCACATGACCGCCGCCGGCTCCGCTTCGCGGTGGCGGACGTGCGCCTCCTTGCCGATGAAGTCGGCGTCCTTGACCTTGCCCCACGCCATCCCGGCCTCGACGACGGTGTACTCGCCCTCGAGCTCGGCACCGTATGCCCGGTAGCACTTCTCCAGGCGCCCGGTCGTCCCGTAGACGCCGATGCCGGCCGGAACGATCCCGTGCGGGGTCCCCGCCTCGGCGACGATGTCCCACAGCCGGGCACCCTGCTCAAACGGCACGTACAGCTCCCAGCCGAGATCGCCGACATACGAGATGCGGGAGGCGAGCACGGTCAGCGGCCCGACCTCGATCGACCGGCAGCGCGCGAACGGGAACCCCTCGTGCGAGATGTCGTCGCTCGTGACGCCCCCGAGGATGTCGCGGGCGCGCGGGCCCCACAAGCCGAGCGTCGTCCACGAGCTCGTCAGGTCCGTGACCTGGGCGCTGCCGTCAGCCGGCATGTGGTCGGCGAACCACTTCAGATCGGACATCCCGTAGGCGCCGCCGGTGACGACCCGGAACACGTGGTCATCGAGCCGCATGATCGTCAGGTCCTGCCTGAAGCCGCCGCTCGGCGTGAGGATCGGCGTGTAGACGACCCTTCCGATCGGCACGTCCATCTGGCGCATCGCGAGCCGCTGGACGGTGTCGAGCGCTCCGGGCCCAGTCACGTCAAAGATCGTGAACGCGGTCAGGTCGATCATCGCCGCGCGGTCACGCATCGCGAGGTGCTCGGCGTTGATGATCGGCGACCACCACCGCTTGTCCCACTCCGCCTCGCGCTGGGTGATCCGGTCCCCGTATTCCTCGAGCAGCGGCGCGTTCGAGGCATACCAGTGCGGCCGCTCCCAGCACGCCGTTTCATAGAAGACGGCGTCCAAAGCCTGCTCCCGGTCATAGAAGGGACTCAACCGCACGCCGCGGTTCGACTCCCACTGCTCGCCCGGGTGGACGATCCCGTACATCTTGTTGAACCCTTCGGAGGCACGGGAGACGATGTGCGTCTTCGTCCGCTGGCACGAGTACGCGCGCGCGATGTTCGACTCGAACACGTCGATTTCGGACTCGCCGTGGACCATCAGCTCGGCAACCGTCTTGCCCGCCCCGGGTCCCTCCTTGATCCAGATCGCCGCCGCGGACCACAGCCCGCGCACCTCCGGCGTCTCGCCGAGCAGCGGCATCCCGTCATAGGTGACCGACAGCACGCCGTTGATCGCGTACTTCACGCCGACCGTCTCGTCGCCGACGATCTCGGGCATCAGGTCAAGCGCGATCTCCATCTGGGGATCGAAGTCCTCCTGGGTGAAGGGAAGCTCCGTCGGACTGAGCGCAGACTCCTCGATCGACGGGATCTCGTCGGCGTCGAGCGTGATCGGACGGTGCGCGTAGGAGCCGATTTCGAGCCCGGTGCCCTCCTGGCGCTCGTACATGTTCGTATCCATGTCGCGGACGATCGGGAACTCGATCATCCCGGTCGTATCCGCAAAGCGCGGCGCCGGCCCGATGTCGATCATCTGGTGCACCATCGGCGTCAGCGGGATCGACGCTCCTGCCATGCGGGCGATCCGCGGGCTCCACGCGCCGCAGGCGATCACGAGCCGCTCGGTCTCGATCGTTCCCTTCGTCGTGTGGACGCGCCTGATCGCGCCGTCCTCGACGTCGATCCCGGTCACCTCCGTGTTGGCGAGAACCGTGAGACCCGCCTCCTGGGCACGCTCACGCATCAGCGTGCCGGCCCGGAGGCTGTCGACAACACCCGCGCCGGGCGTGTAGAAGCCGCCGATGATGAGCTCCTCGTTGATGTACGGAACGTGCTCGTTGACCTGTGCGGGCGTGAGCATCGACACGGGCTCGATCCCCCATGCCTTGGCAGAGCTCATCCGCCGCCCGAGCTCCTGCATCCGCTCCTCGGTGCGGGCGATCTCGATCCCGCCGCTCTCGATGAACACGCCGAGCTCCTTGTACTGACGCATGCTCTCGAGCGTCAGCAGCGTCATCTCCTTCGAGTGATCGACCGGGAAGATGAAGTTCGACGCGTGGCCGGTCGAGCCGCCGGGGTTCGGCATCGGGCCCTTGTCGATGAGGGTGACCTCGCGTCTCGCCGAGGCGGGTGAGATGGTAGGCAAGGCTGTTGCCAACGATCCCCGCCCCGATGATCACCGTCTTCTGACTCGCCGGCGCGCCGCCGGGCTCCCCACTGGCCATAGGAGCCTGATATATCAGATGAAGGTCACACGTTGCAACGCGGTCCCGTGCCCGTCTGGCTACGGCTGCGGTGTCGTCAGCGGCGCATGCTCGTCGCGGGCGATCTCGAGCACGCGGTCGAGCCCGCGGCGGGCGACGAGATCGACGACTCGCTGCGCCACCATCCGGGCCGGGAGCAGCGGCGCGACGTAGCCCGGCGCCGTCACCCGCCGAGAACGGCGGATGACGCCCCGCTCGATCGCGTCGACGCCGACCCTCAGCGGCGCGACGTACTGCGGCCCGCGGGTGATCGCCGCCGCCGCTTCGGTGCCGAAGCCTCGCCTCGTCATGTCCGTTTCGAGCTCGCCGAAGTACGCGACGCCCACCCGCGCGCCGGTACCGGCAAGCTCCACGCGCAGCGAGTTGCCGAGCGCCTCGACGCCCGCCTTCGACGCGCTGTAGGCGCCGAGCAGCGGCACGTGGACGGCCGCGGCGAGCGAGGCGATCGCGAGCGCATACCCGCCGGGGTGCGAGATGTGCGGTGCGGCGGCGCGGAGCGTGTAGTACGTCCCGAGCAGGTTGACCTCGATCGTGCGTTCGAAGATCTCCGGATCTCCACCGTCGATCGGCAGCTGGGCGGCGACGCCCGCGTTGGCGATCACGACGTCGAGACCGCCGAGGTGCTCGACCGCGCGGCCGACGGCCGCTTCAACCTCGGCGCGATCGCGCACGTCGCATGCCAGGGCAAGCCCGTCGCAGTCGCGCGCCACCTCCTCGAGCTGCTCGCGCTCGATTCCGGCGACCACGACGCGCGCACCGCGCTCGTGCAGCCGCTTCGCGGTCGCCGCCCCAATGCCCCGGGCGGCGCCGGTGATGAGCACGCGCTTGCCGAGCGAGCGGTGGCTCGGCGCCGCCGTCCCCGTCCCCGTCGCCGAACGTGTCCGGCTCGATCCGCAGGCTGTTGATCGTCATCGCGAGCATCTCGTAGTGGCCGATCAGCAGGCACAGCTCGATCAGCTCGGGCTCGTCGAGGTGGCGGCTCAGCTCGGCCCACGCCTCGTCGGAGAGCTCGCGCCGCTCGTGGAGCTCGTCGGCGGCCCACAGCAGCGCGCGCTGACGCTCCGACCATCCGGCGTCCGCACGATCGCCGCGGGTTCGCTCGACGTCGGCGCGTGAGAGGCCGGCAGCCTGCCCAAGCCGCTCGTGGTGGCGCCACTCGTACTCACAGGCGCAGTTGTGCGCGACCCGCAGGATCACGAGCTCGGTGTCCTCACGCGGCAGCGTGCCACCCGGCATCAGTCGCCCGGCGAACATCAGCCAGCCGCGGAACAGGCCACGCCGGCGCGCCAGCGTCGTGAACAGGTTCGGCGGCCGGTCGGTCCGGCTCGCGCGTGCGATCGCGCGCGTGATCAGACGTGTTGACCCGCCCGATCTCGGCCGGGGTGCCCGGCCTGATCCGCGGACCGCTCATCGTGGCTCCCGTGATGCGCACGTGGGACGTATACCCGATCGACCCGAGGGAGATCCGTGATCCGCAGCCGCCGGTCGGGCCCGGGCGTGCGCGTGAGTCGCTCGCGTCCGCCCGCCGACATTCGTGACCGTGATCGCATACCGCGTCCCCCGCCGGAACAGCGGCGCCGTCGTCACCGAAGCGGTGCCGCTGCCCGACAGCGTGAACCCGCCGGGGCCGGCGCCGCCGAGCGTGCTGAACTGCCGCCCGGCGCGACGCAGCGTCACGCGCCAGCCGTACTGGCTGTAGCTCGCGTCGGCGCTCGTGTAGTCGAAGGTGCGTGGGGCGTGCCGCAGGGTGCGTGAGCATCGCCGTCACCGGACCGATCGACTCGCGCAGGTCACGGGTCCAGTACGGCCACGAATGGGTCCCGGGCCCGTAATCGTCGAAGACGCTCGGGATCCCGAGCTTTTCCAGGCGCTGATGGAACAGCGTCGTCATCAGATGGACGCCCGCCTCGATCGAGCTCGCCCCGACGGTCCCGACGCCGAGCGTCGGATCAAGCGGGCCCGGCGGACCGTTGCCCGTGAACAGGAACAGCTTCGTCCACCGGAGGTTGCCGGCGAGCGTCGTCGGGTCGTGCGCCGCCCAATTGATCTCGTCGGTCACGGGCGAACCGAAGATCGAGTTCGGCGCCACGTGGTCAAGCCCGACCTCGATCCCGGTGAGAATCGGCCACGAAGCCGGCGTGTGCCGCGACGTCGTAGCTGATGTCCGGACGCACCGGAGTACGACAGGGCGACGCCAAACAGATCGGGGTGTCGCGCCGCATAGCTCATCGAGCAGAAACCGCCCTGCGAGAGCCCGGCGATCGCCCGTGCGCCCCGCGCTCGTACCGTCCGCAGATTCGCGTCGACCCACGGCACGAGCTGATCGATGTGGAACGTCTCCCACCGCTCGCGGGCCCCGCTGCACCCAGTTCGTGCACCAGCCCCCGCCGTCGCCGCCCAGGCCGATGTCCGGCATCACGACGATCAGCGGCCGGCCAGCCGTCGCCTGCTCCGCCCCACCGCTCGTCGTCCAGTCGGATGCGCCGCCACTCGTGCCGTGCAGCAGGTAGAGGACGCCGTACCGGCGATGGGGATGCGATCCGTAGCCCGCGGGCAGGAGGATGCGCAGGTTCGCCGGTCCGGGGATCGCGCTCGAGGCCACCGAGAGCGCCAGCAGTCGTGCGTCGAGCGTGCGCACGGCGCGGACGTGAAGTCCGAAGCCATCCCGAAACGCGACCGCCCCAGCGGGAGCGCTCGCGATCGCAAGCAGCGCCAGCGCGGTCCCACAGGTCGCGGCGAGTCGTCGCATCACACCGAAAACTAATCGTTCTCGGACGGAAACGAGGTCACACCATTACCTCGGCGGTAATCGACGTCATGCGTCTCCGGTGGGACCGTGCTCGCCATGAGTACGACAACCATTACCCCCACCGCGGAGCTCACGGGCCCGCATACGACGGCCGGTCGCAGCCCCTGGGCGGCGCTCCCGGTCATCCTGTCCGGCGCGTTCATGGTCGTGCTGGACTTCTTCATCGTCAACGTGGCGATGCCGTCGATGCAGACGGATCTTCATGCCTCGAGCGGCGCCCTGGAATGGGTCGCCGCTGGGTATGGCTTGACGACGGCGATCTTCCTCATCACCGCGGGACGCGTCGGAGATCGGGTCGGTCGCCGGCGCACGTTCTCCGTCGGTCTCACGCTGTTCACGCTCAGCTCGATCGCATGCGGCGCGGCGGCCACGAGCGAGGTCCTGATCGTCGGCCGTCTGGTCCAGGGCATCGGCGGCGCGATCCTCATGACGAACCTGCTGACGCTGATCGGCGTCATGTTCGAAGGGGCCGATCGGACGAAGGCGCTGTCGGCATACGGGATGACGCTCGGCCTCGCGGCCGTCAGCGGACAACTCATCGGCGGCGTGCTCGTGCAGGCCGACATCGCCGGACTCGGGTGGCGGAGCTGCTTTCTCATCAACGTCCCGATCGGCGCTGCTCGCCCTCGCGGCCGCGCCGCGTCTCGTCCCCGAGTCACGCGTCCGCGACGCCAGCCGGATCGACCTCGTCGGCACGGTGCTCGTCACCGTCGGCCTGACCGCAGTGCTGCTGCCGCTCGTCGAGGGCCGTCAGCACGGCTGGCCGGCGTGGACATGGATCTCACTCGGCGTCGCGCCGATGATCCTCGGCGGCTTCGTCGCCCACCAGCGACGACTTCGTGACCGCGGCGGCGCACCGCTGCTTGACCTGAGCCTGTTCCGGCACCGGACATTCAGCGCCGGCCTGGTCGCCCAGCTCGTGTTCTGGTGCGGGCAGGCGTCGTTCTTCCTCGTGCTCGCGCTGTACCTGCAGCAGGGCCGCGGCTTGAGCGCGCTCGATGCCGGGCTCGTGTTCACGATCCTCGCCGCGGCGTACCTCGTCGCGTCGGCGATCGCTCCGGGCCTGCTCGAGCGCCACGGCCGCCGGCTGGTCGCCGAGGGCGCGCTCGTGCTCGCTGCCGGCCACGTGCTGATGATCATCACCGTCGCCGAGATCGGCACCGGCGGTTCGGTGGCGGTGCTCGCGCCGGCCCTCGTGCTGATCGGCTCCGGCATGGGGATCGTCATCGCTCCGCTGGTGACGCTGATCCTGTCGAGCACCGGCCCGGAGCAGGCGGGTGCGGCGTCGGGCGTGCTGTCGACGATCCAGAACGTCGGCAACGCGCTCGGGGTGGCGATCGTCGGGGTCATCTACTTCGGTGCCGTGCACTCCGGGCTGGCTGGTGCGTTCCAGCTCAGCCTCGTGGCCCTCGCCGCGATCCTCGTCGGCGTCGCCGCACTGACGCGGCTGCTGCCGGCACCTGCCGGGGTGACGAGCGGGAGTGCGTCATGACCGCGGCTACGCTGTTGCGAGTGAACGAGAATCGGGTGGGAACGATGCTCCGTGACTGGCGCCAGCGCCGGCGGCTCAGCCAGCTCGACCTCGCGCTCGAGGCTGGCGTCTCGACGAGGCATCTCAGCTTCGTCGAGACCGGCCGCTCGAAGCCGAGTGCCGACATGGTCCTCCACCTCGCCGACCGGCTCGAGGTGCCCCTGCGGGAGCGCAACCGGCTGCTACTGGCAGCGGGGTACGCACCTGAGTTCACGTCTCGCTCGCTCGACGACCCGGAGCTCGCCCCGATTCGCGACGCGCTCGGTCACGTGCTCGCCGGCCACGAGCCGTACCCAGCGATCGCGGTCGACCGGGGCTGGAACCTCGTCGCCTCGAACGGTGCTCTCGGGCCGTTGCTCGAAGGCGCCGCTGACGAGCTCCTCCAGCCGCCGGTCAACTGCATGCGCCTGGCGCTGCATCCGGACGGGCTCGCTCCGCGGATCCTCAACCTCGGCGAATGGCGCGGTCATCTCCTCCATCGTCTCGAGCGGCAGGCCACGCTGACCGCCGATCCGGCACTGCGGGAGCTGCTGGACGAGCTCGGGTCCTACCCGGCGCCGGCCGACGACGGCGACGCGACTGCGCCGGCCGGAGACGTGATGGTGCGGCTCCGCCTCAGCACTGCCGATGGCGGCGAGCTGTCGTTCTTCAGCACGGTGACGACGTTCGGCACCGCGGTCGACATCACCGTGTCCGAGCTGTCGATCGAGGCGTTCTTTCCCGCCGACGCGGAAACGGCCGAGGCCCTGTCCGCGGCGGTCGCTGTTGCCTAGCCCGGGCGTCCGCGCGCTCGTCGCCGTGGTCGCGGTGGCCGGCGCGCTCGGCGGATGCGGTGGAGGCTCGCGGTCCTCGTCGACGTCCGCGACGACAACCGGGTCGACGCCGCCACGAACGGCGAGGATCGCACCGCGTCCGGCCCGGTCGTGCTCGTCCCGGGCCGACGCCTCGCGCTCCCGGCCGCGCGCGCCGGCGGCGCCGCCGCCGCCTTCGAGGAACCGGATGATCTTTGCCGGCGGCCTCTCGGCAGCTGACGTTTCCACCGACACGGTCTTTGCGCTGTCGGGGACCGGTGCCGCCGTCACGCTGCCGAGCTTGCCCTCCCCCATTCACGACGCCGCGGCGGCGGCCGTCGGGACTCGTCTGCTCGTGTTCGGGGGTGGCGTGTCCGAGGGCAGCGACCACATCCTTCAGGTGCAGCCCGGCGCCCCGCGTCGGGTCGGGACGCTGCCGCAGGCCCTGTCGGACCTCGTCGCGGCACCGATCGCCGGCGTGGCGTACGTCGCCGGCGGCTGGAACGGGAGCGACACCAACCGGACGATCTACGCCGTGACCGGCGCCGCCCATGTTCGCTCGGCCGGGACCCTGCCGATCGGCGTGCGCTACCCGGTGGCCGGAGCGCTCGGCGGGCGCCTGATCGTCGCCGGCGGCGAATTGACCTCCGGCGCACCGACGGACCACGCATGGTCGTTTGACCCGGCGTCCGGCACCGTCTCGCAGCTCCCGCGGTTGCCGGCCCCCACCGACCACGCTGCGGGAGTGGTGCTCGCCGGTCGCTTCTACGTGCTCGGCGGGTTGCGGCGCGGCGTGCTCAGCCGGGCGATCATCTCGCTGGCGCCGGGCGAGGCGCACTGGCGGCGCTCCGGAGCGCTCCCGGTGGCGCTCGCGGATGCCTCGGCGGTCCCGTTCGACGGCGGGATCGCGCTCGCCGGCGGCCGGACAGCGGCCGGACGGGTATCGACGATCACGGTCCTCACCCGGCGCTGACCCGCGCCAACGCCATCGCCGAAATCCACGCGACGGATTCGGGCTCTACAACGACTCATACGGCCAGGCCGCAGGCGACGCGCTGCTGCGATCGATCGCCGACGCGCTCGTGCACCGACTGCGCGCCACGGACATCGTCGGCCTCGTGCAGCGCGATGTCAGGTCGTGTCGGGTCCGCTTTGTCCTGATAGAGCACGACGCGCTTGCCACCGCTGCGCTGCGCATCCGGCGCGCGCTCGAGGATGAACTGTTCGTGCTTCACGGCCAGCCGGTCATCGACCTCGCGTCGGGCGAGGTGAGCCATCACGAACTGCTGATCCGCATGCGGGACGACGACGGAAGCCTCATCGCACCGGGGGCGTTCCTCCCGACCGCCGAGCGTTTCGGGCTCGTCAACGCGATCGACCGATGGGTGGCGGGCGCCGCCGTGTCGGAGCTCACCGACAGCGCCACCGACCGGCACGTCGTCCGTGCCGTCGTCGGCATCGCCCGGAGCCTTGACAAGCGCACCGTCGCCGAGGGGGTCGAGAACGCCGAGACACTCGCGATTGTGCGCGAGCTCGGTGTCGACTACGTCCAAGGCTTCCATACTGGCCGCCCCCGGCACATCTGGCCGGAGCCGGAGCTGGAGGCCCCGGCCCGCGCCGGGATCGCCGCGTAACGAGCTCGTGGTCCCTAGTGCCTAGACCGTCTCGCCCGGTCGCTGGAAGACGATCTCCGGGACGACGCACGCGGGCGAGACCCGCAGAAGGAACCGGACGGCCTCGGCGATGTCGCTCGTGCTCAGCATCTCCTCGGGCGCGACCTGGCCCTTGACGAAGTCGGTCATGTCCGTGTCGACGAAGCCCGGGCAGAACGCGACCGACTTGATGCCCTCGCCGTTCAGTTCCTTGTTCATCGCCTGCGTGTAGGCGATGACCGCCGCCTTCGTCGCCGAGTACACCGACAGCCACGGCTGCGGCGACTTGCCGGCGATCGAGGCGAGATTGACGACGAGCGCGCTCTTGTGCTCGGCACCGGCCGCTTTGAGGAGCTCCGCGCACTCCCGGTAGAAGAAGACGATCGCGCGGAGGTTGACGTCAAGCTGAAGATCGACGTACTTCGTCTGGTGCTCGTTTGCCGGCGCCCCGATCCCGACGCCCGCGTTGTTGACGAGGACGTCGAGGCGCCCGAACCGCTCGCGGTGCAGGCGGACCACCTCCCGGATCGCGTCCTCGTCGTTCATGTTCGCGGCGAGGTGCTCGACCTCGAAGCCCTTTGCCCGCAGCGCATGCGCCGTCTGCTCGAGTGTGTCCGGCTTGCGCGCGGTGATCGTCAGCCCGTACCCCTCCTCCGCGAGCAGTTGCGCAATGGCGAGCCCAATTCCCCGGGAGGCTCCGGTGACGATGGCGGCACGGTTTGGCATCTGACGAGGACCTCTCTGGAGTCGTGGGCGGGGCGGGCAATCTAACGCGCACCGGGCGCGTCGTGTCACTGGACAGTCTGCGACGGCGCTGGTACATTTACGTACCGATGTCTGTGGCGGCCCCCTCCCGCGACGCGCTCTCGAGCCGGGACGCATTCGCCGAGCTCACTCCGCGGCCCTCCCACTCCGGACCTGTGGGTGCCGATGTGCCGGTGCGGATGCCGCCCGTCCGGGACGGAGGCCGGTTCGTGCAGACGATCCGCTTCGTGATGCGACCGCTCACCTCGAGCCTCGCCGCGCGCCGCGATTTCGGCGACACGTGGCAGGTCGAGCTCCTCTCTCGCGGCGAGCCGTTCGTCGTGACGACCCACCCCGACCACGTCGAGGCGCTGTTCAAAGCCAGGGCCGATGATGCACCGTCACTCACCGGCGAGTCCCCCCTGCGTCCGATTCTCGGTCCGAACTCGGTGCTGACGTCGGTCGGTCCGCGCCACATGCGCCAGCGCAAGCTGCTGCTGCCGCCGTTTCACGGGGAGGCGGTGCAGCGCTACGCGCAGATGATCTCGGACGTCGCCGAACGCGAAATCGACCGCTGGCCCACCGGCAAGCCGTTCGCGCTCGCACCGCGCATGCAGGCGGTGACCCTCGACGTGATCATGGGCGGCGTCTTCGGGATCGGCACGAAACCACCCTTCGGATCGCCCGAGCACCGGATGCGCGAGATGATCCGCCAACTGCTGCTCGCCTCGACGCGACCGATCTACCAGGTGATCGAGCTCCAGAACGCGGGTCGACGGGAGCCGCGCGGGGTCCTGCACCTCCTCCTCGGCCTGCTTGACCGTCAGATCTATGCCGTCATCCGCAAGCGCCGGGCGCAGGAGGCGGATCCGGACTCGCACGACGTCCTCTCGCTCCTGCTCCGAGCCCGTGACGAGGACGGGGCCGAGCTCACCGATCGCGAGCTGCGCGATGAGCTCCTCACGCTCGTCCTCGCCGGGCACGAGACGACCGCCAACTCGTTGGCGTGGACGTTCGAGCGCTTGCTGCGCAACCAGGAGCCGTACGGGCGGCTGCGCGAGCTCGTTCGCAGCGATGACCCGCTCGCCGACGAGTACGTCGAGGCGACGATCCACGAGGGCATGCGCGTGCGCCCGGTGATCCCGATGATCGTGCGGATGGTCAACCGGCGGTGGCGCTTCGGCGAATACGTCGTCCCCGCCCGAACACCGGTGGCGGTCAACATCGTCGCCGTTCACCACCGTGAGGACGTCTATCCCGAACCGCTCCGCTTCGCCCCCGAGCGCTTCATCGGCCGCAAGCCCGGCACCTACACCTGGATCCCGTTCGGCGGAGGCATCCGCCGCTGTCTGGGGGCGACGCTGGCGATGGCCGAGCAGCGGGTCGTGCTGCGCGCGATCGCCCGGCGCACCGACCTCGTCGCGCCCAGCCGACGGCCCGAGCCCGCTCGACAGCGCAACGTCACGATGATCCCGCGCAGCGGGAGCCGCGTCGTCGTCGCCCAGAAGCTGCCCGCGTAGAACGAGCGCTACCGTCCGGCTGTGGCCACACACGGCACCTCGCAGCCTGGCGAGGACGCGCGGTCGCACCGCGAACGTCTGATCGCGGCGATGGCAACAGCGATCGAGGAGAAGGGCTACCGCGAAACGACCGTCGCCGACGTCGTGCGCATCGCCCGCACCTCGCGCCGGACGTTCTACGAGCACTTCGAAGATCGGGACGCCTGCTTCCTTGCCCTGTTCGATGCCGCCAACGACGCGACGATGGAGCGGATCGCAGCTGCCGTCAGCCCCGACCAGCCGATGGACGAACAGGTTGACCGCGCGCTCGAGGCGTACATCGACAGCGTCACGTCCCATCCCGCGCTCTACCAGAGCTTCGTCCGCGAGCTGCCCGGCCTCGGGCAAGAGGGCGCCGATCGCGGACTCGCGGTCGTCGAGCGGTTCGCCCGCCTGCTCATCGAGCTCGTCGAATCCGGGCGTGCCGCCCAACCAGAGCTCCAGGCCCGCCCGCTCTCGATGGACGCCGCGGTGATGATCGTTGGGGGGCTACGCGAGCTGGCCGTGATCGCGCTCCAGCAGCGCCGCGACCTGCGCGAGATCCCGGCGAGCGCCGGCGCGATGGTCAAGGCGATGCTGTCCGGCGAACTGTTGTAAGGTACGCATATGTACCGCAGGCGGCAGAGGGTTGCGGTCGATGGGCTGACCGCCTACGTCTCGGGCGCGGCGTCCGGCATCGGCCGTGCCATGGCGCAGCGTCTCTCGGCGCACGGATGCCCCGTGGCGATCGTCGACCAGAACGAGGCCGGCCTCGAGGAGACCGCAGCGCTGCTCTCGGGCCCTGTGCTCGCCCGCCGCCTCGACGTCAGCGACCGTCACGCCCAGATGGCGGTCGCTGCGGAAGTCGCCGACTGGGCGCCGGCACCGCTCGGAATGGTCTTCAACAACGCCGGGGTCGCGACCGTGCAGAGCGTCGCTGACGCCGCGGTGGAGGACGATGAGTGGGTGTGGGGCGTCAACTTCCACGGCGTCGTCCACGGTGTCCGCGCATTCCTGCCGATCCTCCAGCGCCAGAGCTCGGGCGTGATCGTCAACACCTCGAGCGTGTTCGGTCTGCTGGGGATGCCGCACCAGAGCGCGTACTGCTCCTCGAAGTTCGCCGTCCGCGGCCTCACCGAGTCGCTGCGCCAGGAGTTGCGCGGCAGCGGCGTGCGCGCCGTGACCGTCCACCCGGGCGGCGTGAAGACGAACATCGTGCGTAACGCGCGCTTCCACGCCGCCCCCCGCGGCCGCGAGTTGACCAAGGACGAGATGGTCGCGGGTTTCGACGCGCTGGCGCGCACCACCCCCGAGCGTGCCGCCGAGACGATTCACAACGGGGTCAAGGCGGGCCGAGCGCGCATCCTGATCGGACCCGACGCGTACGTGTTCGAGGCGCTCTCTCGGATTGCGCCGACGCATTACTACACCGTGCTCGAGCGGCTGATGCTGGTACTCGAGCGAGCTTAGCTCCCGATCGTCCGACCCGCGCGCGGCGGCCACGAGCTCCGCAATTTCCGGGGAAATGCTCCGGTCCGCGCGCATTCCTGCCGCCGCGACGCCGCCTAACATTTACCCGACGGTTGTAAGGGCCATGCACGGCGACACCCGAGAGGGGCGTGGGATGAGAGAGACGCGATCACCCGTCGAAGCAACCGCGAGGCTCGTGGAGTTGGTCTACGAGCTCATGGATGCGCACGACGACACGGCCCGGCTCGCACACGGGCTGACCCGAGATGTTCGCTGGCAGGCCCACCTCGATTATCTGCAGCAACTGCAGCGGATCGGGCGGGAATTGCTCGCGGCCGACGAGGCCTCCTGACCAGAGCGCCGCGACTACCGCCGGCGTGCTCCTGGCGCGAGCGCCGGGTTTGACCAGCCACCGTCGGTCGGATTGATGTTGACCCCGGGCGGGACGATCTCGTCGATCCGATCAAGCAGTTCCTCGGAGAGCGTCACGTCGGCGGCGGTCAGCTGGGACTCGAGATGCTCCATCGTCCGCGGTCCGATGATCGCCGCGGTCACTGCGGGATGGCGGATGACGAACGCGATCGCCATCTCGATCAACGTCAGCCCCGCCTCGTCGGCGAGCTTCCCCAAGGCGTCGGCCGCCTCCAGCTTGCGCTGGTTGTCCGGGTTCGACATGTCGTAGCGCCCGGGGATCCGCTCCGCCCGGCGTGATTGCGGCAGGTCCCGGCCGACGCGGTAGCGCCCGGTCAGCCACCCGCCGGCGAGCGGGCTCCACGGGATCACGCCCATGCCGTAGCGACGGGCGGTCGGCAGCACGTCCTGCTCGACGCCGCGGACGAGGAGCGAGTACGGCGGCTGTTCGCACACGAAGCGCTCCCGGCCGCGGTCCCGCGCGACCCACTGGGCCTCGACGATCGCCGAGGCCGGGAACGTCGAGGAGCCGAAGCAGCGAATCTTTCCGGCGCGCACGAGATCGGTGAGCGCGCCGAGCGTCTCGTCGATGTCCGTGTCGAACTCGGGACGATGGATCTGGTAGAGGTCGATCCAGTCGGTCCGCAGCCGGCGAAGGCTGTTCTCGACCTCGCGGATGATCCAACGCCGGGAGTTACCGAACTCGTTGGGGTCATCCCCCATCGTGCCGTGGACCTTCGTCGCCAGGACGACGTTGTCACGACGGCCGCCGGCGAGCGCCTTGCCAACGATCTCCTCGGACTCGCCGCGCGCGTAGACGTCGGCGGTGTCGATGAAGTTGATGCCGGCGTCGAGCGCCCGGTGGATGATCCGGATGCAGTCGTCGCGGTCCTCGTTGCCCCATCCCCCGAACATCATCGCGCCCAGACACAGTGGACTGACGCGGACTCCTGTGCGGCCCAGCGTTCTCATTTCCATGCCCTACATGCTGGCAGGCACCGAGCACCGGCTGAGGGGGTTCGCGGCGGCGCCCGCCTTGCTGCCCTCTCGCCAAACTGGTATAAGACGGCGACGGGGTGCCTGTACCAATTTGTACACGTGGACAAGCCCCCGCCGCGCTGTACGCAATTGCGCGATCGCCGGTCATGTTGAGCGTCCGAACGGGGCACGAGAGAGGAGCTTCCCTGTGGCAAGTGAGATGACGACGGAGCCGTTCACCGTTCCTGAGCCGGTCTACGGCGGCACCGTTCAGACGGTCTTGTCCAGCCCGCGAATCGATCCACCGCCGGCCACGCTCGAGGAGGCGCGGGGCGCGCCCGGGCGGGCCGAGAAGATCGAGGCGATCACGCGCCGGATCGAGCAGCAGGGCATCAAGTACGTCTTCTTCCAGCAGGTCTCGATCACCGGCCGGGTGATGGGCAAGGGCGTCGTCTCCAGCTTCTTCCCGCAGGTCGCCGAGAAGGGCTACCAGCTCGTCTACGGTGCGACCGCGAACCTGTTCACCGACCGCAGCGGCAACTACATCGGGTTCGGGCCCGAGGAATCCGAGCTCGCAGCGATCGCCGACCTCGACACATTCGCCGTGCTGCCATGGGACGAGCGCGTCGCGCGCGTCTATTGCGATTGCTACGACACGGAGACTGGTGAGCTGCTCGATGCCGACTGCCGCCAGAACCTCAAGCGGATCGCGCACGAGTTCGAGCAGGAGCTCGGCTACCAGTTCCTGATCGGCATCGAGCCCGAGACGATGTGGCTGAAGAACCCGGTGGACGGCGAGATGCCCGAGGGTCTGACGAAGCCGTACTGCTACCACATCCATCAGTTCGAGGAGCTCCGCCCGATCCTGCTCGATGTCGTCGAATTCGGCCAGCGTCTCGGCCTCGACATGAGCTACGGCGATCACGAGGACGCGCCCGGCCAGCTCGAGCTGAACTTCCGCTTCGACCGGCCGGTGCGGACCGCCGACAACATCACGACGTACCGTCAGGTGTGCGCCGCGGTCGGGCGCAAGCACGGCGTGCTGCCGACCTGGATGCCGAAGCCGTTCACCGGCGTCTCCGCGAACGGGCATCACCACCACTTCACGCTCGTCGACGAGAACGGCACGAATGTGTTCCACGATCCGGAGGGGCCGGCGCAGCTCTCGACGATCGCCCGGAACTTCCTCGGCGGGATGCTCGAGCACTTCGGCGCGCTGATGTGCGTCGGCAACCCGACGGTCAATTCGTACTGCCGGATGTGGGACGCCGGGTTCTGGGCTCCGATCTACAAGAACTGGGGCTGGCAGAACCGCACGACGACGGTCCGCGTCGCGACGGGCGGGCGCTTCGAGTACCGCGGCGTCGACTCGAGCTGCAACCCGTATCTGACCACGGCGGCGCTGCTCCGCGCGGGTCTTGACGGCGTCCGCCGCCAGCTCGACCCAGGGCCGCCGCAGCAGGGCAACACGTACGACCTGCTCAACCAGGGCGTCCAGATCGAGAAGGTCCCGGAGAGTCTCGGTGCGGCCCTGCACGCGCTAGCCGCCGACGAGGTCGTCAAGAGCGCGATGCCCGGCCGGCTCTACAAGGTGTTCGACTGGTACAAGCGCGATGAATGGGAGCGGTACCTCGCCGCGGTCACCGATTGGGAGCGCGATGAATATCTCGAGGTCCTCCCGTGAGGGCCACCGCGAGGGAGGCCGTGTAGCCATGTGTGGAATCGCTGGAATCATCTACAAGAACGGCAATGGCGCCCACCGGATCGGGCGCGACATGACCGCGATGCTTCAGGCGATGAAGCATCGCGGGCCGGACTCGACCGGCTTCGCGCTGTATCACCAGCCGGGGCACGAGCTCGTCTTGCGCGTCAAGCTCGCCGATGCGAACACGCCGCGGGACGTCGAGTTCGAGGACATGCTCCGGCGTCATCGCCGCGGGGTGCAGCAGCGTCTCGGGGCCGCCGGCGCGCAGGTGCGTGAGGTCGAGCAGATCAACGAGTACACGCTGAGCTTCACCCTCACCTACGACGGCGAACTCAAGCACCTTGCCGACTACGTCGAGTCGGTGACGGGAGCGGAGGTCCTCTCCGCCGGCCACGCGCTCGAGATCGTCAAGGACCTCGGCGACGCGAAGACGGTGTCCAGCGGGTACCACCTCGACGACTACTTCGGATCGCACGGCATCGGGCACGTCCGCATGGCCACCGAGTCAGACGTCGACATCTCCAACGCGCACCCGTACTGGGCGTACCCGTTCTCCGACGTCGCCGTTGTCCACAACGGCCAGCTGACCAACTACCACCAATGGCGCCGCCGCCTCGAGCGAGATGGGCACCGCTTCGCCTCGGACTGTGACTCGGAGATCATCGCGGTCTACCTCGCCCAGAAGCTCGAGAACGGCTGGTCGCTCGAGGACGCGATGCGTCAAAGCCTGGAGGATCTCGATGGCGTCTTCACGTACATCTGCGTCTCCGAGGACGCACTCGGCATGGCCAAGGACGAGCTCGCGGCCAAGCCGCTGGTCCTTTACGAGGGAGACGACATGGTCGCGCTCGCCTCGGAGGAGATGGCAATCCGCGCGGTGCTCGACCACGAGATCGACACCCACGACCCGTACGAGGGTGAGGTGATGGTATGGACACGCTGACGACGAACGGCGACGCGCCCCGCTACGACGCCCGCGGGCTTGTCGAACTCGATGAGGTCGTCCCCAAGATCTCCGAGATCGACGGTGAGAAGGCGACGTTCGACGCCCACAAGCTGACGACACGGCGAATCAACCTCGAGCTTCGTTGGCTGCTCTACGAGCAGGGCGTCAAGGACGTCACGGTGCTCAACCCGGGCGCCAAGCACTCACTCGGCGCCGGGATCCTGACCCGCTGCCGGATCACGTTCGAGGGCAGCCTCGGCTACTTCGGCTGCGGGATCATCGACGGCCCGGAGATCCACATCAAGGGCCGCGTCGGCTGGTCGGCGTGCGAGAACATGATGTCCGGCGTCGTCGTCATCGACGGCAATGCCGGCAGCTTGATGGGCGCCGCGCTGCGCGGAGGCGACACGGTCGTCAAGGGCCAGGTCGGCGCGCGCACCGGAATCGACCAGAAGGGCGGCACGATCATCGTGCTCGGCAGCGCCGGCTCGATGACGGGCTTCATGATGCAGCGCGGGCGGCAGATCATCTGCGGCGACGTCGGCCCCGGCCTCGGGGACTCGATGTACGACGGCACGATCTACGTCGCGGGCAAGGTGAAGTCGCTCGGGATCGACTGCGTTCCGGGTGAGATGGATGACGCCGACCGTGAGCTGATCGAGCGGAAGTTCCGGATCTATGACCTCGGTACACCACCCGAATTTCAGAAGTTCGTGTGCGGAAAGATGCTCTACAACTACGACACGCTCGAGCCCTCCGAGCGGAAACTCGTGCTCTAGGAACAGGAGGCCCACCCGCCCATGGCTGACGAGACCTCACCGAGCATGGAGAACCAGCTCGGCTCAAGCCCGATCTTCACACCTCAGGTCATCAATGACATCCACGTGAAGTCGGAGCTCGGGCGCTACCGCATGCGCGGGTTCTCGATGTTCAAGAAGATCCCGCACTGGGATGAGCTGATCTTCCTCCCCGGCACCCTGACCCGCTTCGTGATCGAGGGCTACCGGGAGAAGTGCGTGACCAAGACGGTGCTCGGCGCCCGCTTCGCGAAGAAGCCGATCGAGCTCGACATCCCCGTCTACATCACCGGCATGAGCTTCGGCGCGCTGTCGCTCGAGGCGAAGATGGCGCTCGCCAAGGGCGCGTCGATGGCCGGTACCGCGACCTGCTCGGGCGAGGGCGGCATGATCCCGCCCGAGCGCGATCTCTCGACGAAGTGGTACTACCAGCTCATCCAGAGCCGGTACGGCTTCAACCCCCACCACCTGATGCTCGCGGACGCCTGCGAGTTCTTCATCGGTCAGGGATGCAAGGTCGGTCTCGGCGGGCACCTGATGGGGCAGAAGGTGACCGAGCAGGTTGCCGAGATGCGCTCGCTGCCGGCCGGCATCGACCAGCGCTCGCCCGCCCGTCATCCTGACTGGCTCGGCCCCGACGACCTGTCGCTCAAGATCCAGGAGATCCGCGAGGCGACGAACTACGAGATCCCGATCCAGCTCAAGCTTGGCGCCGCACGCGTTTACGACGACGTGCGGATGGCCGCGAAGTGCAGTCCGGACATCATCTACCTCGACGGAGCGGAGGGTGGCACCGGCGCCGGTCCCCACATCGCGGCCGAGGAGACCGGGGTGCCGCTGATGGCGGCGATTCCGGAGGCCCGGCGCGCGCTCGAGGACGTCGGCCTCGCGGACGAGATCGACCTCGTCGTCGCGGGCGGCATCCGCAACGGCGGCGACGTGGCGAAGTGTCTGGCGCTCGGCGCGACCGCCGTCGCCATCGGGCACTCGGCGCTGATGGCGCTCAACTGCAACAAGGAGATCCCGGGCGTCACCGATTACGAGGGCACGGTCGGCGTGCCGGCGGGCAAGTGCTACCACTGCCACACCGGCCGCTGCCCGGTCGGGATCACGACCCAGGATCCGGAGCTCCGCAAGCGCCTCGTCGTCGACGACGCGGCCCACCGTGTGTACAACTTCCTGCACACGCTGACGCTTGAGTGCCAGATGCTGGCCCGGGCCTGCGGCAAGACGAACGTCCACAACCTCGAGCCCGAGGATCTCGCCGCATTGACGACCGAGGCCGCCGCCATGGCGCGCGTTCCGCTCGCCGGGACGAGCTACATCCCGGGTGTCTCCGAGGAGCGAACGCTCGACGAGATCAAGCGGCTGCTTGCCCGCCACGTCGAGAACCCGGTCGACTTCCTGACCCCTGAGACAGAGCCGAGCACGGCAGGTGAGGCATGAGCGCGCAGCACGAACACCATCTCCCGCGAGAGCCGGAGAAGATCGTCGGAATCGATGCGGAGTACCTCTCGGGCCGACGGTTCTCCTACCAGGAGGACATGTCGGAGATCGCGGACGTCGATCTGATGGCGGCGACCCCGGGTCAGGACATCAACTGGCTGGAGGACGTGACCCTGCTCGAGGAAGAGGGCACGCCGGCGGTCTTCGATCGGTACTCCAACAGCTTCATCAAGATCTATTTCGACATCCCGTCCGGCCGCGAGGACGAGATCGCCCGCAAGGTCCTGATCAAGCACCTGCAGTCCGGGAACTCCTACGGCATCGCGCTCAAGGAGATCCACTGCAAGTTCCCGCAACCCGAACTCGGTCCCTGGGTGGATAATTCACGCACCGTGGGAACCGACTGGAAGCCGACGACGCTCGAAGGCTGGGAGCCGCCGGCGCATTGACGAGCGCCGGTCCGGCCAGCGTGGAATCGACCGAGGCGCCGCTGCCCCGGTCGGTTCGCCGTGGCCCGAGGATCACTCTGACATGCAAGTGCGGCGAGCGGACATACGTGGCGTACGGCGAGCGGTGGACGTGCCCGAGGTGCAAGCGCAGCTGGAACACGCGGCGGATCCCGATGGAGCAGTACGCCGCGTTGCGGCGGACGCAATTGAAGTACCGCCGCATTCCGATCGCGGTGAGCGCGATCGCGCTCGTCTGCATCATCGCGTTCATCGTCGCCGGGAAGGCGTTCGGCGGGCTCGTGCTCGTCGCGTTCTGCGCGACGGCGTACAGCATGTTCGTCCGCCCGCTGTACAAGAAGCGTTATCGCAGAGCGCTGGCTGACCTTCCGAGCTGGGAGATCGAGCCTGACTAGTGCCGGCGCGGCCGCCGCGGCGGACCGGCCCCGCCGCGTGGTCGTGGTCGGCGCCGGCTTCGCCGGACTCGCCGCCGCCGACGAACTGGCACGTGCCGGTGTCGAAGTCGAGGTGCTCGAAGCGCGTGACCGTGTCGGCGGCCGTGTCTTCTCGCAGCCGTTCGCGGGCGGCGTGATCGAACGCGGCGCCGAGTTCATCCTGCCCGACTACGAGCTCATGCTCGCATACGTCCATCGGCTCGGCCTGCGGCTCGTGCGCAAGGGGACGCTGTACGGCTACCGTGAGCCGCGGGGCCCCGGTGCGGTCTCGCTTGAGGCGATGGGCGAGGGGTTTCGCGCCGCGGCGCGGGCGCCGGGCCCGGCTGGCGAGAGCGTTCGCGCCGCGCTGACGCGGATCGGGCTTGACCCGGCAGTGTCCGAGGCGCTGTGTGCCCGGCTTGAGGTGAGCTGTACGCACCCGGCCGATGATCTCGAGGCGAGCGTTCTGCGTGAGGGGGCGGGAGCGTTCGGGACGTTCGACACGTTCACGCTCGAGCACGGCAACGACACCCTCGCCCAGGCGCTGGCCGATGCGCTCGGCCCGCACGTGCGTCTCCGCGCACCCGTGACGAGGGTGCTCCGGGACGATGACGGCGTGCGCGTCGGCGGCGCGGACTTCGAGCTGCGCGCCGATGCCGCGATCCTCGCCATACCCTCGTCCGTGACCGACGCGATCGCCTTCGATCCACCGCTTCCGGACACGAAGCTCGCCGCCGTGCGCGGTGCGGCGGTCGGGCACGCGACGAAGCTGTTCGTCGGCCTCGCTCGGCCCGCCCCGCCGAGCGCCGTGCTATCCGTGACCGAGCGGTACTGGTGCTACACCCAGCTCGACGTGAACGGTGACGCGGCGCCCTTCGTCGCGGCGTTCGCCGGGACGGCGGCGGCGCTCGAGCGGCTCGGCGTCTCGGCGGGGCCCGAGCGGTGGCTCGCGTCGCTCACCGCGCTGCGTCCCGACCTCGAGCTCGACTCGGACGCCGTGCTGCTGTCCGAGTGGGATCCGGACCCCTGGGCGCGGGGTGCGTACACGGCTCGTTCGCTGCGCTCGCCAATGGACGACGACGCGCTCGCCGCGCCCGTCGGTCCCGTCGCGTTCGCCGGCGAGCACACCGCCGGCGCCTGGCACGGACTGATGGAGGGCGCGCTCCGCAGCGGCGTCCGCGCCGCCCACGAGCTCCTCGGCGCGTGAACCGGCGCAGACGCCGGAATCTTTGGCTACAACTGGGTCGTGCGATTGCGGGTCGTCGTACTTGTGGCAGCGCTCGGATGCGCTGCACTCAGCGCTCCGGCAGGGGCACACACCCCGGCGCGTTGGAATCAGCTCGGACGGGTCAATTCGACGCGGCCTTCTGCGCTCGCGTGCGCCGGACCGTCGCTGTGCATCGCCGCCGACACCACCGGGAACGTGCTCAGCACGACGCGGCCGCTCAGCCGCCACCCCGTGTGGCGGGTGGCGCACGTCGACCCGGGCACCCGTCTGTGGGGCGTGAGCTGCCCTTCGCACTCACTGTGCGTCGCCGTCGATGACGCCGGCCGCGTCCTGACGGCCGCGCATCCCGCACGGGGCGCCGCGTTCTGGCGGTCCGGAACGGTCCGACCCGGGGGCCTGTTCAGCGTGTCATGCCCGTCGGCGAAGCTGTGCGTCGCGGTGGGCGGTCAGGACATCGCGTTCTCGACCAACCCACGCCGAGGTGCCCGGAGCTGGACTCTCGTCCGCGGCGTTGACCAATCGCTTCCCCCGGAGTGCGGTGCCGACGGCCCCGCGTCGGCCTGCGGTCCGCCCGACCTGCTGAGTGTCTCGTGTCCATCCGTGTCGTTCTGCACGGCATCGGATTCGTTCGGCAGCCGCGTGCGCTCGACCGCACCGGGGACCCGCGCCGGCTGGCCACGCAGTGGCAATGCCGCGACCGGACTCGTCGACGGCCCCATCTCCTGCCTTGACCGATACCGATGCCTGACGGTGTGCGCGGCGGGCTCCGGCTTCTTTACCTCACAATGCCCGGGCACCGCCGCCGGCGCCGGGGACATCGAGACCCTGCGGAGCGGGAAGATCGGCGTCAGCCACCATGTCGTCTCCCCGGACGAGCCCGTCGGCCTGTGGTGCGTCTCCTCGTCGATGTGCTTCGCGGCCGACGCGCCGGGTTCGCTGATGGGTTCCCGGGATCCGACGAATCCCGCCGCGTCCTGGACGACGCTGATCGCCGCGCCGCACATTCGCAACGATCCGCGGACGATCGTCGGGGTTGCCTGTCCCGGGCGGTCGGTCTGCCTGGCGCTCGACAGCACCGGGATCCTGGACGCCGGGCCCGCGCCGCCCACGTACAACACGCTCCGCGCCCGCCTCCGGGCCGTCGCCGTCGCCGTCACCCGAGGTCGTGTCCGGACTCGAACCGTCACCGTGCGCGCGCCGATCGCCGGTCGGCTCTCGATCGTGTTCCATCGGCCGCGGCAGCGGACGGTGCTCGCGCGCGCCAGCGCCACGTTCGCCCAGCCGGGCACCGCCGCGCTCCGGTTCACGCTCACTCCGGCCGGGCACCGCGCCGTGGCGCGGGACCCCACCGTCACGTTCGCCGCCGTCTTCTCGCCAGCGCATCCGGAGGGCGTTCCCCCCGGACGCGCGGTGCACATCCTCGGCCGCGTCAGGCTGCGGCCGCGCTGACGCTCAGCCCGTCGGCAGGACCACGGCGAGTCTCAGTGAACGATCAAGACGTCGCAGTGGGCTCGGTGCGCGACGCCATCGCTGACGCTTGCGCCGAGCATTCGCTGCATCATCCCGAGCTCGCGGGTGCCGACGATGATCATGTCCGCGCCGCGATCGGTGGCCGCCGCGATAATCGAGTCGGCCGGGTGTCCGACCGCCTCGATGTACTCGGCCTCGACGCCCTGGCCGGCCAGGTGCTCGCGCGCGGTCGCGAGCTCAGCCCGGTGGTCCTGTGGCGAGTCGGCCGGGTCGCCACCGATCGACCGACCGCCGGCCGGTGTGGTCACCGGCGCGACGCTCGTGACGACCAGCTTTGCGCCGAACGCCTTGACGAATTGCACCCCGCGGTCCAGGGCCCGCTTCGACGGCTCGGTGTCGTCGTAGCCAACGATGATCGTGTTCATGGTCCCTCTCGTTAGACGGCGGTCGCGGTCGGAACCTTCGCGGTCGGCACGCCGAGGAGCGCGCTCTCCGCCTCGTCCGGCACGCCCGGCGCGTCCTCACGCAGGTGCACACGCTCGCCGTCCTGGACGACGCGGCGGTACACGAACAGCAGGAGCGACGCAACGAGAACGCCAACACCGATCCAGAAGTCGGTCCACGTGCCGTAGCCGTTGAGCTTCGGCGCGAGTGCTCCGACGACCAGGAACAACACGTTGAGCGCGCACAGGAATGCGGCCATCGGGACCCAACCACTGCCGACCTTGATCGGCCGAGGCCAGTTGGGCCGATCGCGGCGCAGGAGCACGAACCCGCTGAGCGCGAAGATGTGCGCCAGCACGTAGCCGATGTTGCTCATGTAGAGGATCGCCAGATTCGACTTGATCAGGATCACGAGCAGGACGTTGACGAAGAGGTCCATCGTCATCGCCCGAGCGGGCACGTGGAACCTGTTGAGTATTCCGAACTGCTTGATCGTCATGCCGGCGCGGGAGATCCCGTACAGAGCACGGCCGGCGTCAGCCGTCGATGACGTCATCGACAGCAGCAGGGCCGCAATGATGCAGATCGTGAAGAAGCCAGCCGCGCCATGGCCCACGATTGTCGTCATCGCCTGGGTATAGAACTGGCCCTCCGCCGTCGCCGACGGTACCGCCCCGGTCACGCCACCGAGGCCGAGTGGCAGGAGCACGCAGACCGCGAGCATGAACACCGCCGAGCTGCGCAGTGCGATGTGCGTGTCGCGCACGCTCTTGTACTCAGGTGCGAACGTGGCGCAGACCTCCGAAGCGTACGTCGACCAGCAGAGGATGAACATGTAGACGAGCGCCAGCTTGATACCGCCCCAAGGTCCGGTGAAGGTCGAGTGGACGTTGGCTGAGTGCCAGTGGCCGCTGATGTACGGACCGACGATGAGCAAGGCGAGCGGAATCATCAGCAGTGCGGCGCAGGCGTAGGTAAACCACACCGCTGGGCGCAGCCCGAAGATGTTGAATCCCCACACGAACAGAATGCAGCCGATGGCGATGAAGTGAGCGAGGCCGAGGTGGTTGGAGAAGATCGTCACCGTCCACGAGGACTTCGGCCACCACTGAGCGACTGCGAGGTCGCCGATGATCTTGCCGAAGATCGACAGCACGACCGACCACCCGATCCAGTACCCGAATGCGGCGAGCGGGCCAACGAAGGTTGTGTACTTGCGCCAGCCCTCGTGTGCGTACAGAGAGATCCCACCGCTGCGATGTCCGAACATCGTCGCCGGCTCGGAGTAGATCCATGCCTGCAGCGCGCCGATGAACGCCGAGGTTCCCCACAGAATGACCGACCCTGTTGTGCCGAAGATCCCTAGCGTGAAGCCGAGGCTGGCAAGCAGGAAGCCGGGATTGCACAGGGCAATCACAAACCCATCCCACCAGCGCAGTGTCTTGAGGAGTTGGACCTCCTCGACGGTGGCAGTAGCCAAGACTCACCCTCCTGGGACGAATGCCCCGGTTGCTTGACGCCCCTCTCCTGAGCGCGGCGCGTTTATACCAGTTTGTTCAAATGTGGTCAACGATTTGCGCCGTCCGCAACGGAGTCGATCTCGCTCCGTGCGACTTCGCGCGGGACTCAGTCCTCGCCGATGTGGCGGACCGTCCCGAACCGGCCCGTGTAGAACAGCAGCGGCTCACCCTCCCGGTGGTACAGATGCTCGACCTCGCCGATCCAGAGCACGTGATCGCCGGCCCGGTGGGCGTCAACGATCCGGCACGCGACGTGGGCGAGCGCGCCGTCGAGGAGTGGCAGCCCCTCGTGCCACACAAACTGCGGCTCGACCGGCGAGGGCCGCTGGGCCGCGAAGTGCGCGGCGAAGTGATCCTGGTCGTTGGCGAGCACGCTGATCCCGTAGCGCCCGGTCTTCGGGAGCATCTCGTTCATCCGGCAGCGGCCGAGTGAGACGAGGACGAGCGGCGGACGCAGCGACACCGACAGGAAGCCGTTCGCGGTCATCCCGTGCACCGTGTCGCGATCGATCGTGGTGACGACGGTCACGCCGGTCGCGAAGCGGCCCATCACCTGGCGCATCCCCTTCGCCATCGCCTCGACGGCGGCCGCCCTCGGGGTCAGCTTCGCCACCCCCGTGTGCGGCGGGAGGGCGGGCGTGCCGGTGCCGGCGCCGTTACCCGTGCGCGCCGCGGCCGGTGGGCCGAACGGCTTGGGGGGCGGCATCAGCCCGCCGGTGTCAGACGTCGGGGTGGCGACCCGGGTCAGTCGTGCGATGCCTTGGCGCGGACTCACGAGCGCGGACGCGTCTTCTCCGGGTCGTAGAACGGGACGCGCACGACGCGCGCCGGGATCCGCTTCTGGAGCCCGTCGAGCTTCCCGACCTCGACCTCGGTGCCGATCTCCGAGTACTGCACCGCCATCCGGCAGAGCGCGATCGTCCTGCGGAGCGTCGGGCTGCGCACGCCGCTCGTGACGACGCCGACGCGGCGCCGCCCGACATACACCTCGTCGCCGTGCCCGCAGACCTCATTGGAGTCGATCTCGAGTCCGACGAGGGTCCGCTGCGGGTGGGCCTTGCGCTCGATCAGTGCGTCTCGCCCGATGAACTCCTCCTCATTCGCGAGCGCGACGGTGAAGCCGATCCCGGCCTCGAACGGGTCGACCTGGTCGTCGAATTCGTAGCCGGCGAAGATGAGCCCGGACTCGATCCGGAGGATGTCGAGAGCCTCGAGGCCGAGCGGCTTCATCCCGCGGGCCTCCCCGGCGGCCCACACGGCGTCCCAGACGGCCTCGGCGTCGGATGGGTGGCAGAACACCTCGTAGCCGAGCTCTCCGGTGTAGCCGGTCCGCGAGACGATGATCGGGACTCCGTCGTAGGAGCCGATCCGCCCGACGAGGAACCGGAACCACTTGAGTTCCTCGAGGCTCGGCTGCGTCGGCGGCGTCCACACGAACGAGGCGAGCGCCTCGCGGCTCAGCGGCCCCTGGACGGCGAGGTTGTGGAGCTGATCGGTCGAGGGCTTGACGAGCACCTTGAGACCCTCGCGCTCGGCCACCTCGGCGAGCCACACCCCGTCGTATTCATCACCGCCGACGAAGCGGAAGCCGTCAGCTCCCATCCGGAACACCGTGGCGTCGTCGATCATGCCGCCGGTCTCGTTGCACAGCGCGGTGTAGACGACCTGGCCAGGGGCGAGCTTGCGGATGTCGCGCGTGACGACGCGCTGCACCAGCGTCTCGGCGTCGGGGCCGAGGATCTCCCACTTGCGCAGCGGACTGAGGTCCATGACCGCGAGCTTCTCCCGGCACGCCCAGTACTCCGCGATCCCGCCCTCGTTGTTGAAGCAGTGCGGCAGCCAGTAGCCGCGGTACTCGACGAAGCTCTTCGTCAGCGCGGAGGTCTTCGGATGGAAGGCGGTCTCCTTGGTCAGGACCGCGGGCGCGTCGGCGGTCACGCGCCGAGCGATGGCCACGGAGAAACGATTCTCCGGGGAGTACACGCGCACGTGGACATCTGTCACCTCCCAGGCGTTTGATGGATCGATGTCGTCAGGGCAGGCTGACGACGCGCACACGAGATCGGTCAGTGCGCGGAGCATCACGTAGTCGCCGGGACGGGACCACGGCTCGTCGCTGATCAGCTGCATGTCGCAGTCGAACGCGGTGTTGAAGAAGAAGTTGAGCGCCTCCCACCCCTTGCGCGGGGCGATCTCGAAGCCGCTGAGTGCCCCGTTGAAGTTGTCGGTGCAGTTGATGTGCCCGGGGTAGCCGAGATCCTCGTAGTACTTCGCCTGGCAGGCGAGCGCGAACGTGTCGTGGCGGCCGACCGTGTCACGAACGACCTCGACCAGCGGGTCCATGTCGAGGTCGTAGAACTTGCCGTACAGCCCGGGCTGCGGGTACGCGTTGCCCATCAGCGTCCGGGTGATCGTGGCGTCAAGCCCGCGCTCGCGTCCGTCCTGGAGCTTGTGCGCGTGGAACGCGAGGAAGTCCGAGCACTGCTTGCCCTTGACATCGATCACCTGGATGTACTCGCCCGCCCGGACCTCGTAGCTGAGTGCCGTCGCGGCGTCGACGCGGAGGTCGAGCCGAGGCTCGGCGAGCGGTGCCGGCAGCTCGAGCTCCTCTCGAGGACGGGGTACCGCACGCCGGATCTCGATCAGCAGCTCGGTCGCGGGAAGCTCCCCGTCGACGACGCGCCCTCCGGGTGCCGCCACGAGCAGCCTCGTGTCCCGGTCGGCGGTGAGCTCGACGTCCGACCCGGGAGTCGATTCCGGACCGAACACCCTGGCGCTGGCGGTCCCGTTGTCGGCCTTCAGCCCCACCGCCGCGAGTCCCCCGGACACGTCGGCGACCTGACCGCCGTGCCGGTCGACGATCCGCATCAGGTCGTCGCCGGCCAGACGGATCTCGGTCACGCCACCCGGCGGAACCCGATAGGTCTCCCGCGCCGGGTCGGGCGCGAGGAGACCATCAAGCAGAACGGCAGCCATCGGCGGCTAGGCCGGCGCCTGCGCCTTCTCCACCTCGGCGAGCAACTGCTCCGCGAGCTTGCGCTTGCCGTCGGCATCGAGCTTCTTGATCTCGTTCTCGACGGCGCGCCGGTTGTAGTGCTGGTTCCAGTAGTCGAGGCTCTCGAACCCGAGCAGGACGGCCTTGCCGACGAACTGGCGCAGCACCTCGTTCGTCGGGCCCATCACCCACCCGGCCTTGGCGTCACGCAGGTAGCGCTCCATCTCCATGTCGCGCTTGTAGCCGGAGCCGCCCGAGGCATGGAGCATCTTGTCGACGACGTGCGCGGTGTTCTTGGCCGCCTCGAACTTGATCTGCCACGCCCAGTGCAGGTAGTTGGCGCGGGCGAACTCGCCGGGAGGCGGCTGCACGGTGTTGTGCTCGGTCGCCCGGTCCATCGCCTGGGCGACCGAGAACGCGAACAGCCGGCAGGCGTTCGTGTCCATGACCGCCTCACCGACGTAGTCCTGGATCGTCGGGTAGTCCGCCACCCGAAGACCGACGTCGACGTGGCGCTTGCGCGTCGTCTGGCGCTTGGCGATGTCGACCGCGCCCAGCGCGAGCCCGTTCCACACCGAGGAGGAGCCGAGCAGGAACCACGGATCGACCGCCTCGTCGTTCGAGGCGGCGCCGTCGCCGACCGGGCCGACGATCTGCTCGCCGGGGATCTCGACGTTCTCGACCTGGATCGGGCCCGACTGGTTGCCGCGCAGCCCGAGCGCGTCCCAGGTCGACGGCTGGGACTTGACGTCATCGCCGTCGATGACGAACACGGACAGGTCGTCGTACCCGCTGAAGTCCGGGCTCGTCGTCTGCACGACATAGAAGTCGGCGAAGCCGCCGGACGTCGTCCACGACGCCTTCTTGTTGACCCGGAAGCCGCCGTTGACCCGCTCGGCGCCGGAGGAGATCGGATACCAGAAGTGCGATCCGGTCTCGGGATCGGAGTACGACAGAGTGCCGATCTTGCCGCTGCCCAGCGGACGGATGTACTTGTCGATCAGCTCCGGGGTCGGACGGAGCATGATCGTGTTGACCGCGCCCATGTGCATGACGTAACACATGGCCGTCGACGCGCAGCCGTACCGCGCGATCGTCTCGCAGGTCATCACGAAGCCGACATGGTCCTGGCCGAGGCCGCCGTACTCCTCCGGGACGGTGAGGGCGAGGAATCCATGCTCCCCGAGGAGCTCCAGATTCTGACGCGGAAACTTCAGCTCGTCGTCGGAGATCTTGGCGTTCGTTCGCATCTCCTTCTCACACAACTCGATCAGGAGATCGCGCAGTTCCTTTTGGCGATCCGTCAGAACCCAGTCCGGATCCCAGTCGTAGCCCAGACCCCAGAAGGGCTCTCCACCCCACGTCTTCTCCGACATCCAATCCCTCCGGTGTTGTGCTGTTGTCTGAGCCGGCCGGGGGATGATCCCCTCAGGCGGCCGGATCGCGGTGCAGCGGCGAGGAGGCACGCTGCACAAATAGGTTCAAGCGTGTTCTACCGGAGTGGATCGGCCTTGTCTAGAGACCTCGGGGCAGTTGCCGCGCCCCCGGGGATTGCCCTCGACCCGTAGCATCCGCCCATGGCGCGACCGATCGTGCTCGGGGTCGTCGGTGACTCGGGTTCCGGCAAGACGACCCTGACCCGCGGGCTCATCCGGGTGCTCGGCATCGAGCACGCGGTCCGCCTCAACGCCGACGATTACCACCGCTACGACCGCCGGCAGCGTTCCGAGCTCGGAGTGACGCCGCTGCACCCGGACTCCAACCACCTCGACATCCTCACCCAGCACCTCGTCCATCTCCGGCGCGGCGAGGCCGTTCTCAAGCCGGTGTATGACCACCGCACCGGGTCGCTGCGCGCGCCGGCCTACATGCGGCCGTCGCGGTTCTTGATCGTCGAGGGACTGCTCGGCTTCCACACGGAAACGCTTCGCTCGACTCACGACGTCCGGGTGTTCCTCGATCCGCCCGAGGAGCTGCGCCGGGCCTGGAAGCTCAAGCGCGACTGCACCCGCCGCGGCTACACGACCGACGAGGTGCTCGCGGAACTCGACCGCCGAGAGCAGGACGCGCGCCTGTTCATCCGGCCGCAGCGCGAGCACGCCGACATCCTCGTGAGCTTCGCCCGGGGGGCGGACCCGGCCCACCTCGACGTCGACGTCGTGCTTCGGGACACGCTCCCCCACCCGGATCTGTCGCCGTTGATCGATCCCGTCAGCGGTCCGACACTCGTACGCCGCACGAACGATCTCGTGATGCGCATCCCGGGGGACATCGACCGCGAGCACGCGGCCGAGCTCGAGGAGGCGGTGTGGAGCCGGATGAGCTTCGCCAATCACCTGCGCGTCCGCCGGCTGGGCGAGTTCACCGTCGGCACCGACCTGTACCGCTCGGACTCGCTCGCGCTCGTTCAGCTGCTGATCCTCTACCACCTGATGAAGGGACGGATCGAGCAGGCGACGGGCGAGTCGGGGTCCCGGGTGGAGGCCCGCCGCTCCAGTGGCGATGACTCAGCGTTATTTCTATAGTTTCACCGCTCGGCATGGCGGTGACGTTAACCCAGCTGGCTGCGTTCCTCGCGGTCGTACGGCGCGGCTCGGTGACGGCCGCGGCCGAGGAGCTCGTCGTCACCCAGCCATCGGTATCGGCCGCGGTGGCGGCGCTCGAGCGTGAGCTCGGCGTGCAACTCACCGAGCGCGCGGGCCGGACGCTCGCGCCGACCGCCGCAGGCCGCGCCTATCTCCCGTACGCCAGCGATGTGATCGGGCTGCTCGAGCGCGGCCGCCGCGCCGCGCTCGAGGCGGCCGGCGACGGCCGCCGGCTGACCCTGCGGGTGAGCGCCGTGACCTCGGCCGGCGAGCACATGGCCCCGCTGCTCATCCAGGCGTTCCGGGCCCACCATCAGGAGCTCGACGTCAGCCTCGACGTCGGCAACCGCGACTCGGTGTTCCGGCGTCTCGCCGATCACGAGGTCGACGTCGCCATCGCCGGACGCGTCCCAGCCGATTCACGCTTGACCGGAGAGCCGTTCGCGCCGAATGAGATCGTGCTCGTGAGCGCCGCCGCCGATCCGCTCGTGCGCCGGCGGTGGGTGGCGCCGGAGGAGCTCGGCGCGCGGCCCTGGCTGCTGCGCGAACCCGGATCGGGCACGCGCGTGCTGTGCGAGGAGTACCTGGCCGCTCACGGATTGCAGCCGGAGATCCTGACGCTCGGATCGAACGGCGCGATCAAGCAGGCGGCCCGCGTCGGGCTCGGGATCGCCCTCATCCCGCGGGTCGCGATCGAACTCGAGCTCGAGCACGGACTCCTCGGGCTCATCAGCGTCCGTGGCGGCCTGCCGCAGCGCTCCTGGTTCGTCGTCCGCTCGGCCGTCGGGCCCGAGCACGAGGGCGCCGCCCGGTTCGTCGACTTCGTCCACTCGCAGGCGGCGCGGCGGGCCCTCGCCGGATAGACCGTCGGCGCGCGGCCCGGCGGCTTGGCGGCTCGGCGGGTCTACCGACCCGTCTCGGACGTGACCTACGCCGGCACGAGCTCAGGCCGCGCGGCGAGCACCTCCTCGAGCGCCCCGAGGACGACCTCGGCGGTCTGCTCGGTCGCGTTCGGCCCCATCAGCCCGATACGCCAGATGTTCGGCGAACCCGGCCCGAGGCTGCCGCCGATCTCGATCCCGTGCTCCTCGCGCATGGCGTTCTGCACGCGCATCCGGTCGACCCCGTCCGGCACGCGGACGGCGGTGAGCGGGGCGAGCTGGCGCCACGGCTCGGCGAGCAGGGCGAGCCCGAGTCCGGCGATCCCGTGCTGGAGGTAGCGGCCGGCCGCGAGATGCCGGCGCCAGCGGGCCCGCAGCCCCTCCAGCAGGACGAGCCGCAGCGCCTCGTGGAGCGCATAGATGTGGAGGATCGGGGCCGTGTGGTGGTAGGCGGCGGGTCGGGTCACCCAGTAGTCACGCAGGAGCGCGAGGTCGAGCGAAAACGGCACGGCGTGATCGCGGTCAGCGAGCCGCCGCTGGGCACGCGGCGAGAGCGCGACCGGGGCCATCCCGGGCGGCCCGGCGAGGCACTTCTGCGTGCACGAGTAGCCGTAGTCGATGCGCCACTCGGCGAACTCGACCTCGATCCCGCCGAGCGATGTGACGCAGTCGGCCATCAGGAGCACGTCGGAATCCGCGAGCGCGGCACCGAGCTGCGCGACCGGCTGCTCGACGCCCGTCGAGGTCTCGGCGTGCACGACCGCGAGCAGCCGGGTCTCCGGATGCTCGTCGAGCGCGGCCAGCAGGCGATCGTTCGACACCGCCGTGCCCCACTCGGCGCGTACCTCGACGACGTTCGCCCCGTGCCGGCGGGCGATCTCGGCAAGGCGCTGGCCGAAGAAGCCCGCGCTGGCGACGATCACCGTCTCGCCGGGCGCGACGAGGTTGACGATACCCGCCTCCATCGCCGAGGTCCCAGTCGCCGACAGCGCGAACACGAGATCGTCATCGCCGGCCCGCCAGACGGCGCGCAGCAGCTCGACGACCTCGAGCAGCAGCACGTGCATGTCAGGGTCGAGGTGGCCGAGCAGCGGTCGGCTCATCGCCTCGAGCACGCGCGGATCAGGGTTGCTGGGCCCGGGGCCGCAGAGCAGCCGGGCGGGCGGATCGATGGTGGCCGGGATCGTGTCACGTGTGGTCATGGCGCGAGCGTGCCGCACGGCGAGCACGGGCACAAGCTAAGAATTTCGCGCCAAGGCACAAGTTGTCTCTATGTATTGAGTACACCCGGTGAGCCATGAATCTTCGCCTAAGAACGCTTGCCGACCGGACCGCGCGCTGGTGTATTGCCCGCCTATGACGACTACGCCCCGCCTGCACCGCTCCGAGCTCGCGGTCCCCGGCTCCAACGTGCGGATGCTGGAGAAAGCCCCGATGCTCGGCGCCGACATCACGATGCTTGACCTCGAGGACGCCGTCGCACCCGACGACAAGGACCAGGCGCGGCGCAATATCATCGACGCGCTGAACGAGCAGGACTTCTCCCGCTGCTCGGTGTCGATCCGGATCAACGGGCTCGACACGCACTACTGCTATCGAGACATCGTCGACGTCGTCGAGCAGGCGGGCGAGCACGTGGACACCGTGCTCATCCCGAAGGTGTCGGGTGCCGCCGACGTGCATCTCGTCGCGACGCTGCTCACCCAGATCGAGGACGCGATGCGCCTCGAGCGTCGGATCGGCATCGCCGTCCTGATCGAGACCGCAATCGGCATGGTCAACGTCGACGAGATCGCCGCGGCCTGTCCCGAGCGGATGGAGGCGATGGTGTTCGGTGTCGCCGACTACGCGGCCTCGATCCAGAGTCACACGACGTCGATCGGCGGGATCGACCCGAACTACTCCGTCGGTCCGGACCTCGGCGACCAATGGCACTACCCGCTGTCCCGGATTGCCGTCTGCGCGCGCGCCCACGGACTGCGGCCGGTCGATGGTCCGTTCGGCGACTTCACCGACCCCGAGGGCTACATCCAGGCCGCGCGTCGCGCAGCCGTGCTCGGCTACGAGGGCAAGTGGGCGATTCATCCGTCGCAGATCGCGCTCGCCAACGACGTCTTCACGCCCCAGCCGCACCTGATCGAGCGCACGCATCGGATCATCGAGGCGATGCGCGAGGCGGCGCGCGACGGCAAGGGCGCCGTGTCCCTCGACGGGCGACTGATCGACGCCGCGTCGCTGCGGATGGCCGAGAACCTGCTCGCCAAGCTCGAACTCATCGAGCAGCGCGCGACTCTGGCCGAGGAGCCCGCCGCTGTCGTCGGTTGACGGCGAGCGACCGGTCGTCGGTTGACGGCGAGCGACCGGTCGTCGGTTGACGGCGTGCGACGAGCGCAGCGCCACCCTTGAACCGCTTGTACCTATTTGTCTAGACTCCCTCCTCGCGCGGGGCGCATGGTCAACGAGGGAGAACACATGAAGAGCAGTCTTGAGATCGCTCAGGAAGCCGAGCTGCAGCTGATCGATCGCATCGCTGAGCGCGCCGGGTTGCTGCCTGACGAGGTCGAGCCGTACGGTCGTTACAAGGCCAAGGTCGCGCTGTCGGCGATCGACCGGATGTCGTCCGTCTCGGACGGCAAGCTCGTGTGCGTCTCGGGCATCACGCCGACGAAGGCCGGCGAGGGCAAGACGACGACGGCGGTCGGTCTCACCCAGGGCCTCGGAACGATCGGCAAGTCGCCGGTGCTGTGCCTGCGTGAACCCTCGCTCGGCCCCGTGTTCGGCATCAAGGGCGGCGCTGCCGGCGGCGGCCTCACGCAGGTCGTGCCGATGGAGGACCTCAACCTGCACTTCACCGGCGACATTCACGCCATCGGTGCCGCGAACAACCTGCTCGCGGCGCTGCTCGACGCCTCGATCCTTCACGGCAATCCGCACCACATCGATGCGCTGCGCATCGGCTGGCGCCGGGCCGTCGACATGAATGACCGCGCCCTGCGCCAGATCGTGCTCGGCCTCGGCGGCCGCGCGAACGGCTACCCGCGTGAGTCTGCCTTCGACATCACCGCCGCGAGCGAGGTGATGGCAATCCTCGCCGTCTCCCGCGACCTCCACGATCTCCGCCGTCGGCTCGGCGCGATCACGGTCGCGCACTCCTTCGATGGCGGCAAGCCGGTGACCGCCGAGGACCTCGGGGCAGCGGGAGCGATGACCGTGCTCCTCAAGGAGGCGCTGAAGCCGAACCTCATCCAGACGCTCGAGGGCCAGCCGTGCTTCATGCACGCCGGACCGTTCGCGAACATCGCCCACGGCAACTCATCGCTCGTTGCCGACCTCATCGGCCTCAAGCTCGGCGACTACGTCATCACCGAGTCCGGCTTCGGCTCCGACATGGGGATGGAGAAGTTCTTCGACATCGTCTGTCGCGTCGGCAAGCTCCGCCCGAGCGCGGTCGTGCTCGTCGCCACGGTGCGCGCGCTCAAGCACCACGGCGGCATCGAGGACGACCCGCGCGTCGACCGCGCGGCGGCGCTTCAGTCAATCGAGTCCGGGGCGGCGAACCTGCGCCGGCACCTCGGCATCGTCAAGGAATTCGGTCTCCCCTGCGTCGTCGCCGTCAACCGCCGGCCCGGCGACACCGACGAGGAGCTCGAGCTTGTGCGCAAGCTCGCGATCGAGGCCGGGGCGTTTGCCTCGGAGATCAACGAGGGCTTCGAGCGCGGCGGCCCGGGCGCGTCGACGTTCGCCGAGGCGGTCGCCGACGCGTGCGAGCAGCCGAACACCTTCAACCAGCTCTACGACGACAGCGACTCGATCACGACGAAGATCGAGTCGGTGGCGAAGCGGGTCTACGGAGCCAAGGACGTGTTCCTCTACCCGGCCGCCGAGCAGCGGATTCGACAGTTCGAGGCCGACGGTCTCAGCTCGCTGCCGATCTGCATGGCGAAGACCCACCTGTCGCTGTCGGCGGACCCGACGCTGCTCGGCGCACCGGAGGACTTCACCCTCCAGGTGCGAGACCTTCGGGCCTACACGGGCGCCGGCTGGCTCGTGCCGCTGTGCGGCGATATCCAGCAGATGCCCGGTCTCGGGAAGAGCCCAGCCGCACTCAACGTCGACATCGATGCCGACGGACGAACGGTCGGATTGTTCTAAGGCACCCCAAGTGTTCCGCCGGGGCTGACACAATGCCCCGGCGATGAACGCTGAGGGAGCCCGGCAGGAGAGGCTCATGGCCAGCCGGCGGGACAACGGCAATGCGAGTGGGCGACCGTCGCTCGTCGACAGCGCCGAGGAGGCGCTGCGCAACTGGCTGTCGCCAGGCCGCTACCGGACCGGCGATCGGCTCCCGCCGGAGCACGACGTCGCGAAGATGCTCGGAATCTCCCGGGGCACGCTGCGCACCGCATTGCAGCGGCTCGAGGACACCGGCGAGATCGTGCGCCGTCAGGGCAGCGGGACGTTCGTGGGCCGGGTCGCCGTGCCCCACCAGCTCGACGAGCGTCTCGAGCGGCTCGTGCCGTACTCCTCGCTTGCCAGCGGGCGGGGCGTCAAGCTGAAGGCGGGTGACCTGCGGATCGAGCCGCGAGCCGTCGGCCCGGAGGTGGGAGAGCTGCTCGAGCTTGATCCGACGACGATCGTGCCGGCGATCTACCGCGTCCTGATCGCCGACGGGACCCCGGCGGCGGTCATGTTCGACATCGTCCACCCGTCGATCGCCCTCCCCGACACGCGCCAGCTCACCCGCAAGCTCGAGGCGGGCAAGATGGTGCTCGACGTGCTGCTCGACCTGCAGGTGCCGATCGGGTTCGCACGCACGCGGGTGATGCCGTGCCTCGTGACACCGCGCGAGCAGACCGGCAAGGCGCTCAGGCTCCACCGCGCGACAGCCGCGCTCGAGCTCGAGGAGGTCATCTACGCGGGCAGCGGCGATCCCGTCGCCTACTCCCGGGACCTGTTCGCGCCGGAGGCCCATGACGTCCATGTGATGCGTTCGCTCGATCCGATCAACCCGGCCCGGATCAGCGGCGGCAGCACGCGCAAGCGCCCGCGCCCTGGTCGCACCCCCGCGGCCCGGCACTGACGCCCGGCGACTGTGCCCCGCGCCCCCGTTCGTCCCGTCGGCTCGGTCGCGCGCGCGCTCGCGCTGCTCGATGAGCTCGCGGCGAGCGACACCGGCCTCGGCGTCTCCGAGCTCGCCCGACGGATCGGCGTCAACGCCAGCACCGCATCGCGACTGCTCGCGACGCTCGAGCATGAGGGCTACGTCGCCCGGGATCCGCGCGGGCCCTACCGGCTCGGTCTCAAGCTCGTCGCCCTCGCCGACCGTGCCCTGGCGCGGCTCGACATCCGCGAGCTGGCGCGACCGTCGCTCGAGGAGCTCGTCGCGGCGACCGGCGAGACGGCGACGCTGTCGGTGCCGGGCGAGCACGCCGCGGTCACCGTCGACTTCGTCCCGTCCGCGTCAAGCGTGTCGAGCGTCGCACGACTCGGCCGCCCGAGCGTCGCCCACGCGACCGCGGCGGGCAAGGTGATGCTCGCGTTCGCGTTCGCGCTCGCCGAGGACGCGCTCAGCGCCGCGGGCGCGCTCGTCGCCTACACCGATCGCACGATCACCGAGCCAGAGGTGTTGCGGCGCGAGCTCGAGGCCGTCCGTGAGCACGGCTACGCCGAGGCCGTCGGCGAGCGCGAGCCGGACCTCGCCGCGCTCGCCGCTCCGGTGTTCGGCCGCGCCGGCGCGCTCGTCGCGATCCTCGGCCTCCAGGGACCGGCGTCACGGCTCGGCACCGCGCGGCGCCGCGCCGTCCAGCCGCCGCTGCTCGCAGCCGCCGCCGCGATCAGCCGCGACGCCGGCGGCTCCATCGCAGGCGGCCCCACCGCAGGCGGCCCCACCGCAGGCGGCCCCACCCCCGGCGGCCCCACCGCTGCCGCGGGGGCATGAATCGCGATTCACCGGCACCCCCCGCCTGTGAATTGCGGTTCATCGCTCCACCGCCGTCGAGGCATGAACCACGATTCACCGCCACCTGTCGGCGGTGAACTGCGATTCATCGCGGCCCGGGGCTCAGCTCCAGGGGTACGGGCTGTGCGAGACCGGATGCAGCTCGCCGGTCGCGAAGCGCTCGTACGAGAACGGCCCCAGCAGCGTCGAGTGCTCGCCGCCGAGGACGCGAGCGATCTCGCGGCCGACGGCGATCATCTTGTAGCCGTGGTTCGAGTCGGCGGCGACGAACACGTTCGGGCGCATGTAGTCGAACACGGGGAAGTTGTCGACGGTGAAGGCGCCGACGCCGCCGGAGCGGACGTGGCGGTAGTACCTCCGCCCGCCCTCGAAGCGCTTCAGGCAGTGCGACAACGCGGCCGACCACATGTCGGCGAAGCCGGGGTCCACCGTCCCGCTCGGGTAGGGGTCGACGGTGAAGTCGGCGCCGACGACGAGCGGCTGGGCGCCGCCCTGGATCGAATCGCGATCCGGCTTGAAGTAGACCCCCCACGCGTCGTCGGTGATGAGCCGCCCGTCGTCGTCGTGCAGCGGCTGGTCGGAGTCGATATGCAGGACGGGGGACATCGCGCCGCTCGAGGTGATGAAGCCGGCAGGGTCGATCTCGAGTTCGCCCTCCTGGAGGTACCAGTAGGTCCACATCGGCAGGTCCGCCCGGACGGTGCCGTCCGGCTGGCGAACATCGAGCCGGGCCGGCAGCCCGAGCATCTCCCACAGCGACGCGACCCACGGGCCGACCGCGACGACGACCTGCTCGACCGCGATGTCACCGGCCGAGGTATGCACGAGCGTCACCGTTCCGGAGCCGTCGAAGTCGAAGCCGGTCACCTCGACCCCGGTGCGGATGTCGGCGCCGGCGGCCCGCGCCTTGTCGGCGAGCCCGAGCATCGACTCGCGGTTGAAGGCGTAACCGCCCGCGTGCTCGTGCAGACACACCGTCAGGCCCGGCGCCCGCCAGTCGTCGTAGAGCGAGCGCATGTGCGCAGACACCTCGTCCGCCCCGACGAACAGTTCCGACGGATAGCCGATCCGCTGCTGGCGCTCGAAGACCTCGACCAGATCGCTCTCCTGCGACGGCGGCCCGAGCGCGATGTAGCCGGTGCCGTGGTAGTGGAGCGCCTCCGGGTCGGACTCCCACACCTCGACGCATGCCGCCATCAGCTCCTGCATCGCGGGCTGGAAGTAGTTGTTGCGGACGACACCGCACGCGATTCCGGATGCGCCTGAGCCGACGCCCATCTTGTCCACGACCATCACCTGACCCCCGCGCTCGGCGACGTGCCACGCTGTCGAGAGTCCGTGCACGCCCGCGCCGATCACGAGAACCGGAATTGAGGTTGGCAGCGGCTCAGCCATCACATATCCTCGCTTTGCCTATGACGCAAATGGGTTGCCGATAGCGCATGATGATGCCAGCGCCCGCGCATACGGTCAAGCGGATCAAGCTTGAGTGGGAGCTCTCGGAGATCGCCGTCGCCCGGCTCGTACGTGACGACGTGCGTCCGTTTGCGCTGATCGGGCGGTGGGCCGGCGGCGGCGCGGTGATCGGCTCCGAGCCGACTCGCGTCGCGACGAGCGCCGATGACCCGTTTGCGCTGCTCGACGAGCACCCGCCGCTCGAGCACCCGCCGCCCGAGCACCCGCCGCCCGAGCACCCGCGGCTCGAGCACCCGCCGCCCGAGGATCCGCCGCCCGAGGATCCGCCACCCGAGCACCCGCCGCCCGAGGACGCGGCGATCCTCGAGGCGGCCGTCGGCGGCGGATGGGTCGGCTACCTCGGCTACGGACTCGGCCGGCGGCTTGAAACCGTATCGGCGGGCCCCCCATCTCCCGCCGGCCTTCCTGACTTCGCGCTCGCCTACTACGACCACCTGCTCCGCCGCGATGCCGACGGCCGGTGGTGGTTCGAGGCGCTCTGGAGCGAGGAGCGGGCGGAACATCTCACGCACCGCCTGCGGGTCATTCAGGAGCGAGCGGCGCAGCCCCCGCTGGCCCGCCCGTTCGCGACCGCACCGTGGCGCGGGACACCCGGCGCGGACGGGCAGGAGCGCGCGGTCAGCGCGTGCCGCACGCGCATCCACGCCGGCGACCTGTTTCAGGCGAACATCTGCGTCCGTCTTCAGTCAGAGCTCGACGGCGACCCGCTCGAGTTGTTCCTCGCCGGTGTCGAGGCGCTGCGCCCGGACCGAGCGGCGTTCCTGTCCGGCCCCTGGGGCGCGATCGCGAGCCTGTCCCCCGAGCTGTTCCTCGAGCGGCGCGCCCGGCACGTTCGCAGCGCTCCGATCAAGGGGACGGTCCGCAAACCATCCGACGCCCCGGCGGCGGCCCGCGCCCGGGAAACGCTGCGGGTCTCGGAGAAGGACCGGGCCGAGAACGTGATGATCGTCGACCTCGTGCGCAACGACCTCGGCCGTGTGTGCAGGCCGGGGACGGTGTCGGCCGACGTGCTCGCGGAGCCGCGCGCCCACACGGGCGTCTGGCATCTCGTCTCCGAGGTGAGCGGCACGCTGCGCTCCGATGCCGGCAACGCTGCGCTGGTCCGCGCCGCGTTCCCGCCCGGCTCGGTCACGGGCGCACCGAAGGTGGCGGCGCTGGACGTCATCGCCGAACTCGAGAGCACGAGCCGGCACGTCTACACCGGCGCGATCGGCTTCGCCAGCCCGCTCGCCGAGCGGCTCGAGCTCAGCGTCGCGATCCGGACGTTCGAGTTCGCTCCCGGCGGCGAGCGCGCCTGGCTCGGGGTGGGCGGCGGCATCGTCGCCGATTCGGACCCGGTGGCCGAGAGCGCCGAGTGCCTGACCAAGGCGGCACCGCTGCTCGACGCGATCGGAGCGCAGATCGCGCCCGAGGAGGCACCGAGGCACGACCACGCGACCAACGCCCACCACACGACCAACGCCCACGACACGACCAACGCCCACCACACGACCAACGCCCACCACGCGACCAACGCCCACGGCCTCACCCCGACCCGAGGCGCACCTCGGCCGACGCCCCGCCCGGACCCGGCGGCCGGCGTGTTCGAGACCCTGCTCGTGCAGCACGGAATCGCAGTCGCGCTCGAGGCGCACCTCGCGCGCCTCCGCGCCAGCGCGACCGAGCTGTACGGTCAGGATCTGGCGTCCGACCTCGCCTCCCGGATCCGAGCCCTCGCCGCGGCGATGACCGCCCGCGCGCGCGTGCGCGTCAACGTCCGTGCGTCGGCCGACGGCGGGATCGCCGCCGCCGAGACCGTCGTCTCGGAGGCGCCGGTCCGCACCCAGCCGCCGCGACTGACGCCGGTCGTCGTACCCGGCGGGATTGGTGGCCACAAATGGATCGACCGCCGCCTCGTGGACGCGCTCAGCGCATCGGTCGCCCCCGCCCATCCCGTCATCTGCGACCTCGACGGCTACGTACTCGAGACCGCCCGGGCGAACGTGTTCGTCCTCACGCGGGAGGGCACGCTCGTAACGCCCCCCACGGACGGGCGCATTCTTCCCGGTGTGACCCGCCACCAGGCACTCGATTGCGCAGCGGAACTGGGCATCGCCATCGAGGTCCGGCCGCTGCACATCGACGAACTCCGCGGCGCTCCCGAGGTGTTCCTGACCGGCTCGTTGTCCGGCATCGAACCCGCGCTGGCCGCCGGGAATGATCGTCCGCCGGGTGCCGGAAATCTGACCGAAACGTTGCGGACAAACTTGTACAAAACAATGGCTCCCGCCATACTCCGCTGACCGTGTCGCGCAACCTCGTCGAACTCGTCCGCCGGCATCACGCGACCGACGCGCCGACCGCCCTGGAGGTCCTGAAAGCGGCAGTCGAGGACCATGGCGAGATCACCGACGAGGACCGGCGGCGGGCTGCCGAGGCGTCCGGGATGCCGGAGGCGTCGGTGTACGGAGTCTCGACCTTCTACGACGATCTGCTGCAGCCGCGCGGCAATCGTCATGTCCGCGTATGCACCGGGACCGCCTGCTTCGCGACGACCGGTGATCAGCACGTCGCCGAGATCAAGGAGGTGACCGGCCTCGCCCTTGGCGAGCGCTCCGACGACGGGGAGATCTCGCTCGCCGAGACGGTCTGTCTCGGCTTCTGCCACTCCTCGCCCGCCGTCCGCGACGGCAACACGATCGATGCCGGCACCGACGTGATCGACCGAGTGCGTCACGGCGCGACCGCGGCAGCGGCCGAGCCCGAATGGCAGAGCATCCTCGCGCAGCCCGTCCTCAGCCGCGACGGCGACTGGTCCGGACTGCACCGCAGCCTCACCGAGCTCACTCCCGAGCAGTTGCTCGAGGAAGTCAAGGCCGCCGGCGTGCGCGGCCGGGGTGGCGCTGGGTTTCCCGCCGGGACGAAATGGCAGTTCACGCGCGATGCCGCGGGCGAGCACAAGTTCATCGTCGCCAACGGCGACGAGGGGGACCCCGGCTCGTACATCGACAAGTACCTGATGGAGCGCGCACCCGCGCGGGTGCTCGAGGGCATGGCGCTCGCCGCCTACGCCGTCGGAGCGGATCACGGCTTCCTGCTGACGCGCTCTGAATATCCGCGCTCCAAGCCGATCCTCGACGCGGCCGCCGCCGCCGCGCGGGAAGCGGGATGGCTCGGGGAGAACATCCAGGGCAGCGGCTTCAGCTTCGACGTGACCGTGCTCGAGGGCGCCGGCTCGTACGTCGTCGGCGAGGAGACATCGCTGCTCGCCTGCATCGAGGGTCGCCGCGCGACCGTGTCCGCGCGCCCGCCGTTCCCCGCGGTACGCGGTCTGTACGGAATGCCGACTGTCGTCAACAACACCGAGACGCTCGCCAACATCCCGTTCATCGCCGCCAACGGCGGCGACGCCTACCGCGACCTCAGTCCCGACGCGACCCCGGGATCGAAGCTCGTGTGCTTCAACGAGCGCTTCCGCCGGCCCGGGGTCTATGAGGTGCCGTTCGGGCTGACGATGCGCGAGCTGTGCGAGGACGTCGCCGGCGGCATCGTCGATGGCCGCGAGCTCAAGGCGCTGCAGATCGGTGGCCCGCTCGGGGGGATCCTGCCCGCCACGCGGCTCGACGTGTTGTTCGACTTCACGCCGCTCGCCGAGGTCGGATGCATGCTCGGTCACGGTGGCATCGTCGCCTTCGACGACCGGACCGACATGCGCGCCCTCGCCACTCACCTGTTGCGCTTCGGCGCCCACGAGAGCTGCGGCAAGTGCTTCCCGTGCCGAATCGGTCTCACGCGTGCGCACGAGATGTTCGCGTCCGATCAACCCGTCTCCAAGGAGCGGCTCGAGCAGCTGCTCGAAGCGCTCGAGCTCGGCAGCCTCTGTGCGCACGGGAGTGGCCTGCCGGCCCCGATCCGCAGCCTCATCGCCCATTTCCCGGACGAATTGCGCCTCGACTGATGCAGGTCACGATCGACGATCGCACGATCGACGTCCCGCCCGAGAGCACCGTGCTCGAGGCGATCCACAGCCTCGGCCAGGACGTGCCGACGCTCTGCTACGACGAGCGCCAGGCGCCGTTCGGCGCGTGCCGCGTGTGCCTCGTCGGTGCCGAGGGAGCGCCCGGTCCGATCCCCGCATGCACGACCCCGTGCCGCGACGGGATGCGCATCGACACCCGTGACCCCACCGCCCGCCGGGTCGCCGCCGCCGTCGTCGAGCTCGTCCTCTCCGAGCTCCCCGTGCCGCCGGCGCCGCACACTGAGCTGGCCGCGGTCGCCCAGGAGCTCGGGGTCGTGAGCCCGAACGGCAACGGCCGGAGCCTGCGCTGGCCGGGGGCTCAGCACGAGTATCGCCACGACGACCGCCATCCCTACCTCGCGCTCCAGCACGAGCTCTGCATCTCGTGCGGGCGGTGCGTGCGAGCGTGCGACGAAGTGCAGGGTGCGTTCGCCCTCACCGCCACAGGACGGGGATGGGGCGCTAATGTGACAGCAGGTCTCGACGCAGGGTTTCGCAACTCGACGTGCGTGTCATGTGGCGCCTGCGCCGACACCTGTCCAACGGACGCGATCATCGAGATCACGCTGCTGAGGCTCGACGAGGATCGAGGAGACTGACATGACCGAGCGGTTCGACGCGAACGTAACGACGACCTGCGGCTACTGCGGTGTCGGCTGCCGCCTCGAGACGCACACGCACGCCGGGCGCGTCGTCTCGATCACGGCGGCGCACGATGGCCCTGCCAATCGGGGCCACACCTGCCTGAAGGGACGCTTCGCCCACCAGTTCGCCCGCTCCCGCGAGCGGCTCACGACACCGCTCATCCGCGATGCCAGCGGTGATCTGCAGCCGGCCACGTGGGACGAGGCGATCGCACGGATCGTCTCCGAGCTCACCCGCATCAAGGGCGAGCACGGCCCCGACGCGATCGCCGGACTCGCGTCCTCCCGGGCCACGAATGAGGACTGTTACGCGATGTCACGCCTGATGCGCGCCGCGATCGGCACGAACAACCTCGACAACTGCTCGCGCGTGTGTCACTCACCGACGTCCTGGGCGCTGCGCAAGTCGCTCGGACTGTCCGGCGCGACCGGATCGTTTGACGACATCGACGCGGCGAACGCGGCGATCATCATCGGCGCGAACCCGACCGAGGGCCACCCCGTCGTCGGCGCCCGGATCAAGCAGGCGACGCTCCGCGGGTTGAAGCTCATCACGATCGACCCGCGGCGGATCGAACTCTCGGACTACGGCGTGCTGCATCTCTCCCCGCGGCCGGGAACGAATGCTGCCGTGATGCTGGGGCTCGCCCACGTCGTCGCCCGGGATGGCTTCATCGACGGGGCGTTCATCGATGCGCGCACCGAGGGATTCGACGAGGTCGAGGCGCTGCTCGCGCAGTACGGCCCCGCGGCAGTCGAGGAGATCACCGGGATCCCCGCCGCGGATGTCGAAGCGGCCGCCCACATCTACGCCGAGGCCGCCGAGGCGTCGATCCTGTGGGGGCTCGGCGTCACCGAGCACAAGTACGGCTCCGAGGTCGTGCGCCTTATCTGCAACCTCGCACTGATGACCGGGAAGGTCGGCCGTCCCGGCTCAGCGCTGCTCCCGCTCCGTGGGCAGAACAATGTCCAGGGCTCGTCCGATATGGGCGCCCTGCCGGACACCTACACGGCGTACCGCTCGGTCGCCGACGAGGAGACGGCGCGCTCGTTCGAGAACGCGTGGGGCGTCTCCCTCTCGCGGGAGAAGGGCTACACGATCCCGCAGATGTTCGACGCCGCCGTCGACGGCCGGCTGAAGGCGATGTGGATCTTCGGCGAGGACGTCGCCCAGACCGATCCGAACACGACCCACGTCCTGCACGCGCTCGAGTCGCTCGAGTTCATGATCTGCCAGGAGATTTTCGAGAACGAGACGACGAAGTACGCCGACGTCGTCCTGCCCGCCTCGGCGTTCCTGGAGAAGGCGGGGACGTTCATCAACGCCGAGCGGCGCTTTCAGCTCGTTGCGCCTGCGATTGATCCGCCCGGTGAGGCCAAGACGGACTTCGAGATCCTGACATCGATCTCGAAGGCGCTCGGCCATGACATGGGGTGGGAGACGCCGTCGGATGCGATGGACGAGATCGCGGCGCTGACGCCGACCTACGCCGGCGCCAGCCACGAACGGATCGGTCGCCAGGGTCTCCAGTGGCCCGTCGCCGCGGACGGCACGGACTCCCCGATGCTTTACGAAGAGCGCTTCGAGACTGCGAACGGGCTCGGCCAGTTCGCGCCGATTCCGTACAAGCAGCCCGGCGACGCGGCGGACGACGAGTTCCCGCTCGTCCTCGTCACCGGCCGCCGGCTCGAGCACTACAACGCCGGCACGATGACGCGGCGGACGGCCAACCTCGAGCTCGTCGACCGGGACTGGCTCGAGATTCATCCCGACGACGCCGGGCGGCTCTGGATCACCGACGGCCAGCGGGTGTCAGTGCGCAGCCGCGTGGGCCGGATCGAGACCGAGGCACGCGTCACCGAGCGGATCGAACCCGGGCACGTGTTCACCGCCTTCCACTTCCCGGAGGTGCGGACGAACCTGCTCGTCGGATCCTCGGCCGACGTCAACACGAGCTGCCCGGAGTACAAGGTCGTGGCGGTCGACGTCCGACCCGTCGCCGAGCAGCCGGCCTACACGCCCGCGATCGCGGAGCCCGTGGCCTCCTGAGCGGGGCCGCTGACCGCCGGCTCGCGGACCTCCTCGAGGCGGTCGCCGCTCGCACCCCTGCGCCCGGCGGAGGGACGTCCGCCGCCTGGACGTGCGCGCTCGCGGCGGCACTCGTCGAGATGGCCGCATCGTTCGGACAGCGGCGCGAGGAGCTTGCGCCGGCGCACAAGCGGCTGGCCGAGATCGGCACGCGAGCGCTCGAGCTGCGCGTGGCCGCGCTCGAACTCGGCGATCGCGAGCTGCGCACCTACGAGCCGGTCCTGGCCGCGCTGCGTCTTGACCACGAGGATCCCGCGCGCGCCGACCGCCTCGACGCCGCGCTGTCTGACGCCGCGGACGCACCCCTGTCGGTCGCCCGCGCCGGCGCCGAGGTCACCGCACTCGCCCACGAGGTGGCGAACCTCGGTTCACGCCACCTGCTCGGCGACGCGCACACGGGCCTGCTGCTCGCCGAAGCGTCGTGCCAGGCGGCGACCGCGCTCGTCCTCATCAATCTCCAGTCGCGACCCGACGACGAGCGGCGAGCCGAGGCGACGGAACTCGCCCGTCGCGCCGCGAAGACCCGCGCCGAGCTCGGTAGCGCGACCGCGTAACAGATGTGATTAGCCCGCGGTCGGCGCGGGTATGTAGCGGTCGGGAACCGGGACGATGAGTGGATCAGGTGAGCCGCTTCAGGATGGAGCCCCGCCAGCAGAGCGGGAGGCGAGCCTGCGCTGGTGGAACTGCACGACATGCGGCGGCGGGTCAGTGCCGGTGCGCGTCGGCAAAGCCGAGGAAATCGCTGCGTACAGCCTCGATCCCGCCGGCGGGGACTGCCCGCGCTGTGAGACGCGCCGCCGCCGCCTCGAGCCACCGAGTGGATGCACGACCGTCTGGTACGACACCGTGCTCCGCGACTGGGTCGTCCGCCTCCCGGTCGTGCGCCTGCAGATGGACGCGATCCTCCCCCTCGGGCTGTGGTGGTACGACGTGCCGTGGGTCGACGTCTACCGCGCCGCCGCCGACGTCGCATTCGCCGAGGAGGTCTTCGAGCTGCGCGAAATCGAGGCCGCCGAGGAAGCTGAGGACTTCTAGTGTCGCGAGTGGGAAGTTCGGTGCCACCAAGAGGTGTCACTGGTGGATGCCGCGGGAGGACGCAGGAGCTGTGGCGCAGCGGAGCTGCGCGAGGCGACGAGGACGATGCGCGGCGCCGCCAGGGGCGCCTCGACTGGCATCGAATTTCGCGCTCGGGGCACTGGCGCGACGGGCTCCGGCCGGCCGGCTACTGAATCGCGCACCCGTCCTTGTCCATCAGGCTCGGCGACGTCGAGAGCGCTGGTGGCCCAGCGGTGACCGCTGCCAGCCGCACGGCACGCAGTTCAGGCCACAACCACGAAACGGAGCTCTGATCCCCCCCGAACAGCACTTCCCGGTGGCCAACGTGGTGCTGCACGGCGTGCTGGCCCTCAGCACCGTCATCCTGGTCTTGGTGGCCGCGCTGAACGCTAGCTGAGCACGTGGGCCGTGATGCCGAGGCTGTTGACCATGCGGTCGGTCTCCTCGGCCGCCGGCGCCGTGGGCCCCACCCGCGTCGCGAGCGCCTGCTGGGTTTGGCGCAGCGGTGGCAGCGCGCCGGGGACGCGGTCGTCCCGGGCGGCAGCGGCGAGCTCGAGCAGGGCCGCGTCGAGCTGGTCCGCGAGCACCCGCACCTCCGGCGGAGCGACCGGAGCGCCGTCCTCCACATACGCCTCGAGGGCCAGTGCCCCGTCGGCGAACCTGCGCAGGCTGGTCAAGACCCCCGTCGCGCGATCGGTGCCGAACTGCGTTCCGTGCCGGGTCGGTTCGAGCAATGCGCGCTGTACGGAAGCCTCGGCGTTGGTCCGCGCGAGCCGGGCGCTGGCGCGCGCTGAACTCACCGCGGCGCGGGGATTGCCGCCGGGGTCGAGCCATGAGTCCAGAAGCGTTCGTACGTAGACGCGGTCCGCGTCGATCAGTTCGGCTGTCGTATCAGGCAGCAGCGCCCGCTCCCATGTCGGCCAGAGTGCATAGATCGCGAGGGTCAGCGTCGCCCCGATCGTCGTGTCGAGGAGGCGGTCAAGCGCCGTGGCGTATTCGGTGTGGGGTGCGCCGTACGCGACGAAGAAGATGATGCAGGCGGTGATCGACAGCGTGAACAGCCCGTAGTTGGCGAACAGGAACGCGCAGAAGGCGAACGCGAGCGCGCTGATGAGCACGGCGAGCGCGTATGGCCCCGGATCCAGCGCGCTGGTGAGCAGCGTCGCCAGCAGAACCCCGAGGGCGGTGCCGACGTAGCGTTGGAGTCCGCGGGTGTAGGTCGAGCCGAAGTCGGGACGCAGCACGAACAGCACGGTCAGCGGGATCCAGTAACCGCGCGGCAGGTCGAACACCGCGTCGATCGTGGCTGCGATCGCAACCGTGATGCTGAGGCGGATCGCATGTCGAAACGCGCTCGAACGGAGCGTCAGGTTCGCCCGCAGGATCGGCCGGGCGCGTCGCAACCCGAGCTCTCCTCGCCGCGGTCGGCTGCGCCGAACAGGATCGCCGCGGCCGGCTCTGTCGCCGTCCCACGACGAGACCAGGTCGATTGCGCCGCGCAGCTCCCCGCGTACCGACGTGCCGCGCCGCAGTACCTCCTCGAGCTCCTCGGCCCGCGCCCAATCCGCGGCGGACCGGCAGCGGGCGAGTTCGTCACGCAGGGCGACCACGGAGGCGTCGAGCGGCCCGCGCACCGAATCAAGGTCGAAATCGGCCTGCCAGTGCCCCACCTCGAGTGCGTCCGCAATCGCCACGAGGGCCTGCGCCGCCGCCTCGCGACTGATGTCGAACGCTCGGGTGTCGGTCGCCGGGTCGGCTGATTCGATCCGCATGCGGGTATTGCGAAGCGCGACCAGGTCGAGGTACGTACGGTCGGCCTCGTCGACCAGCACGCGTAAGCGCTCTGCGGGGGCGCTCGGCACGGCAAGCGCCCCCTGAGCGGCGTCGAGCGCCTCACGCGCGCCGGCGAGCGCGAGCAGCACGGGACGACGGTCATCGCCCGCGCGCGGGTCGAGCACCCACGTTCCCAGCGCGCGGTACACGGCGGCAAGTGCCTGGCGCTCGGGGAGGTGAGCGTGTGTCCGCCACAACACGAGGACGAGTGCGATCGCGAACAGACCGCCGGCGAAGACAAGGGCGGCGCGCTCGAGCGCGTGGACGGCGTCCGCCGGGAAGCTGTAGGTCAGAGTGATCGTGAGCGGCGACATGAGGGCGACGAAATACGCCGGTAGCCCCAGCGCGATGAACATTCCGGCACCGAAGCTCGCGGCCGCGAGCAGCAATACGACGCTCACGCTGCTGTGGCCGGCCAACTCGCCGGCGAACGTGCACAGCGCGACGCTGACGCACGTCACCAGCATCGCGTGGACGCGTCCCCGATACGGCCCACCCGAATCGGTGAGCCCGACCATCAGGGCGCCCCCTGACACCGCGATCGCTTCGACGCGGTAGCCGCTGGCAGCGCCGACGAGCAGCGGCAGACCCACTCCAAATGCGAACCGGCCGCCCCATCTGAGGTTGACCTCGCTGCGTTCGAAGCCGACCGTTGCTCGAACGATGCTCCGTGCAGTGCCCACGGCTACGGAGACCGTACCGCGTCAGAGGCACGATGCGGTGCGCCTGGCACAGCCCGGTCAGCGGGGGCCGCCAGGCGTCACACCCGGTGCTCGGGATTTTCGTAATCGAACCGGCAGCCGGCGTCCCACAGGGCGACCTGATTGCCATGTGCGGGAATGCCGCCGGCGTCTTTCAAGATTCGCGCCAGGTGAAGGAGGTTCCAGGTCATGAACGTCGTGTTGCGGTTCGTGAAGTCGTTCTCCGGGCCGCCTGACCCGGGGTCGAGATAGCTCGGACCGGGGCCGGCCTCGCCGAGCCAGCCGCAATCGGCCTGCGGCGGAATCGTGAAGCCCAGGTGCTGCAGCGAGTAGAGGACGTTCATCGCGCAGTGCTTGGCGCCGTCCTCGTTGCCGGTGATGATGCAGCCACCGACACGGCCGTAGTACGCCCACTGCCCATCGGCATTGAGCAGATGGCTGTTGCCGTAGAGCCGTTCGATCACCTGGGTGCAGACCGAGGATTTCTCGCCGAGCCAGATCGGCGAGAGCAGCAGGAGAATGTCGGCGGCCATGACCTTCTCGAAGATCGCGGGCCACTCGTCGCGCTCCCATCCGTGCTCGGTCATGTCTGGGTAGACGCCCGTGGCGATGTCGTGGTCGATCGCCCGGATGACCTCGACCTCCACGCCGGCGCGCTCCATGATGCCGATCGACCGGTCGGCCAGTCCCCGCGTGTTCGAGACCGCCGGGGAGCGCTTGAGCGTGCAGTTGATGTACACGGCCCGGAGGCCGCTGAAATCCCATTGCGACTGCTCGAGCAACTGCGCGTCGATCGGATGCAGACCATTCGTGCTCGCCATCACTCACCCTTTCCAGTGGATAGGGGCCGATGATCTCAACGTGCCGCAACGCGGGCGCAACGCGCAGGCGCCGCGTCCTGCGCCGCCCGGCAGCGCTCCCGCCAGCGCGGCGCGCCGAGCCGCTCACAGAACGCGACGGCGGCGGCCATGTGGGCGTGCGCGTCCGCGTCGCGACCCAGGGTCTGTGCCAGCAGGCTCAGGTGGTAGTCGATCGGGCCGGCGAAGTGGGCGAAGTACGCGCCTACCCCCGCGAACGGGAGCACCTGCTCGTACACGGAGGCGGCGCGCTGGGCGTCGTCAAGTCGCGCGATCGGTACCGCCATGTGCGCCAGGTATCCCACCGGGCTGACGAACGTCGGGCCGTGGTCGATGAACGCGTGCAGGAGCTGGTCGACGTTGGTCGCGACTGCGTCAAGCTGCCCGACCTCGGCGTCGATGAAGGCGAGCCCTCCGAACCACTCGGGCACCCCGACCGCCTCGATGAACAGGTAGGCGGCTTCACGCAGCTCGGTCAACCGCCCCTGTTCATGTCGCACGCCGATTAGCTGGAACAGGTGTACCGCGTCGACCACCGTGGCGTCCACGCCGCGCTCGAGACCGATCATGCGGGCCCGCTCGACCAGCGCATCCGCCTCGCCGACCCGACCGCGCAGGAGCGCGAGCGCCGCGCGAGCGTAGGCAATCGAATGGTGACAGTTCCCCATTCGCAGGCCTCGCGCATTATCGCCCGCCACCTCGAGCAGCCGCTCGAGATCCCCGCCGCGGCCGCGTTCGACCGAGGTGTCGAATCGCCATTGTGCGGTTCGGGCGCGCAGGCCCGGATCGTCGAGACGCTCAGCCAACCGGAAGAGGTCGTTCTCGAGCTGCTCCTGTTCGGTGACGCGGGCCGCTCCCGCAAACGAGCGGCGGGTGCTCGTGAGGACGCTCGCGAGGAGCTCGGGATCGCCGAGCTCGCGCGCCAGCGTCTCTGCTGCCTCGCCCGCGCGCCGGCTCGCCTGGCTACTCTGACGCCACGCTTGAGCGGTCGCGATATGACCGAGCAGCCGAGCCTGTCGTGCCGGGTCGCGGTCCTCGAGCGCGGTCACCGCCTCCTCGTAGCGATGCAGCAGCCCATCGTCGACGAATCCCTCGTCGCTCAGTGCGCCGGCGTGCGAGAACGCGAGCGCAGCGTCAGCCATCCGCTCGGGATCCGCACGGTCACGCGCGGCCGCAAAGGCCGCGTTGAGCGTCTCGAACCCGCGTGCCTCGCCAAGCGCGCGCTGGGCTCCCCCGAGCAGGATTTCGAGGTCGATGCGGGCGCGCGGGTCAGGTTCATCCGCGTCCCGCAACGCAGCGAGTGCGCGTGTTGTCACGCTGATCACGTCCTCATAGATGCCGGCCTCGTAAGCGGTGCGCGCGACCGGCAGCGCGTACCGGACGGCGCGGCGCCAATCGCCCAGCGGAGCGGCGGCGTCGAAGTGATACGCCAGGCCGATCAACGCATCCCGGTCTTCGCCCGCGCGCTCCTCGAGCGCGGAGCCGAGCTGGAGGTGCAACCGCTGCCGGGTTCGTGATCCCAAGGATTCGAGGATGCTCGCGCGCACCAGCGCATGGCGGAAGGCGAGCCATTCGGAATGACGGGTCGCGGTGAGAAGCAGTCCCGAGCTCACCGCCAGCTCGAGGCCTTCGAGCGCGTCGGCCACCGGGTCGCCGCTCGCCTGTGCCACCGTGCGCGGATCGAATTCGAGACCGGCGACGGCGGCGACACGCAGTACCTGTTCCACGCTTGCCGGAAGGGACGCCAGCCGGGTGCGCACAAGCTCGGCGATCCGGGCCGGGAGTTCTGGCCCATCCGGTCGCCACACGCGCAGCAACTCGCTGGCCAGCAGCGGGTTGCCACCGCTCTGGCGCCACACCCGCCGGCCGAGCGCTTCCGGCTCGGTGTCCGGCGAGATCACCCCGCTGATGCTTGCCAGCTGGGCGACGTCAACGGCCGTCAGCGGGTCGAGCGTCAACCGCTCGATCCGCGAATGATTGCCAAGCCCTTCCAGGGTGACCGGGTCATCCTGGCCGCGATGCAGTGCCACGACGAGTAACCGCATCCGCGTCGGAGCGCGCACGAGCGCCTCGAGCACGTCGACCGTGGCGCGCGTCGCCCACTGCATGTCGTCGAGCACGAGCAACGCGCCGTCACGGCCGCTCACGAGTTCCAACGCGTCGACGATTGCCTGCTCGGCGTGAAGCCGGTTGAGGTCGATCGGCCCCGTCGGACGGCGGGGCGCCGCGGCGCCGCCGAGCGACGGCAGGACACGCCCGAGAATGCCCGCGTGACGGTCGAGCAGCGCGGCCAGCTCGTCTGCTCGCCGGGCGGCCACCGCTCCATCGAGCGCTTCCACAAACGACGCGTACGGGACCGCAATGCGATCGTCCTCGCGGCCGTAGAGAACGCCGATGCCGGCCTCGATGGCCCGCGCCGCGAGCGCGGCAGCCAGTCGTGTCTTGCCCAGCCCCGGCTCCCCGCTCAAGGTGACGAGCAGGGGGCCGCCGTCGCGCGCCTGTCGAAGCCGTGCCACGAGCCGTTCCAGGAGCGAGGCTCGACCAACGAACGGCGTCCGCTGCTGGATGAGCAACAGGGGCGCCGAGGACGGTGGCGCGGGCGCCCGCTCGGGGGACACGGGTCGGCCCTCACCGTCCTCGGTCAGCAGTTCGCGGAACAGCGCCTCGGTCTCCGCCGATGGCCGCGCCCCGAGCTGATCCGCCAGCAGGCGCCGACAGGAGTCGTACGCCGACAGCGCCGCGCCGCGGTTCCCGCCCTCGAACAATGCCCGCATCAAGAGGCGGTGCGCATCCTCTCGCAGCGGCTCGCTCGCGATCACGCTCCGTGCTGAGCGCTCCGCCTGAGCCGCGTCCCCCGCCGCCAGAGCCGCCTCACCGAGGCCCCGTTCGAGCCGAAGCCGAACATCCGCAACGTGCCTGCGCAGCCGCTCCACCCACTCGCCCTCTGCTTGCGGGAGCACCGGTGTCCGGGTTGCGCTCAGTGCCCTCGTCGCCAGCGGCAGCGCTCGCTCCGCCTCGCCGGCGCGCACCGACTCCTCCACGCGCGCCACATCCGCCTCGAGCCTCACCACGTCGACCGCTGTGCTTTCCGCCAGCGCCAGCCGATACCCGCCGTCGGAGGACTCCAAGGCGGCGAGGCGTTCGAGGTCGTAGCTGCTCAGCGCGCGTCGGATCGCCGCGATCACATTGCGCAGCGCAGGCCGCCACGAACTCGGTAGCGCCTCACCCCAGATCGCCTCGGCGAGCGCATCACGCGAGACCGCGGATCCGGCGTCGAGCGCGAGGCGGGCAAACGCGATCTCCGCGCGACGGCCTCCAAGCGCCTCGCCCGACAGCACCGCACCCCGTCCACGGACAACGAGCCCGCCGGCCAGCACGATTTCCAGCGCGAGTGCGTCGTTCGCCCCCGACATCGCAGACGAGATCCTACGGGTTCCATCAGGCGCCGGATCCGTACGGATCTGTAGGCGCTGATCCGAGATCGCCGGGCGTCCTGCTGTGGTGTACGATGCCGCCGGCGTGGCCGGCATCGCGATGGACGCGGATAGCTGGATCGACGTCAGCGTCTCGGTCGCCGACGGCATGCTGCACTGGCCGGACGACCCTCCAGTGAGTCTGCGGAGGGTGCGCGACATCGATCGCGACGGCGCCAACGTATCCGCGCTGTCGCTCGGCGTCCACACCGGGACGCACATCGACGCTCCGTTGCACTTCGTGCATGGGGGAGCCGACGTTTCGCAGCTTGACCCGGCGGTCGGCATCGGCCGGGCGAGAGTGATCGAGATCGCCGATCCTGTCGCCGTACACCGCGGAGACCTTCAGTCGGCCGCACCCCAGCCCGGCGAGCGACTGCTTCTGAAAACCCGCAACTCGGACCGCCGATGGTTCGAAGAGCCCTTCAGGACCGACTACGTCTTCCTCGCTGCCGACGCCGCCGAGTATCTCGGCCAGTGTCGCATCGCCCTCGTCGGCGTCGATTACCTGTCGGTGGGTGGCTTCGCGACCGACATGGAGGCGACGCATCGGGTCCTGCTCGAGGCGGGAATCCTGATCGTGGAGGGTCTCGACCTTTGCGCCGTTCAACCCGGCGGGTATGAGCTCGTATGCCTACCGCTGCGCCTTGCGGGAAGCGACGGCGCACCCGCCCGCGCGCTGTTGCGGCCAGCCGTCAGCGGACACCTGCCGTGACCGTCTCGGCATGAGCGGCGAGCTGTTCGACCTCACCGGGCGCACGGCCCTGGTGACCGGCTCCTCCCGCGGAATCGGACTCGTGCTCGCCCGCGGACTCGGGCGTGCCGGGGCACGGGTGGTGCTCAACGGCCGGGACAAGACGCGGCTCGCCGTCGCCGCCGAGAGCCTCAGGGCCGAAGGCGTCTTCACGCATGCCTCGCCCTTCGACGTCACAGACGAGGAAGCGGTCGAGACGGCCGTGGCCGGGATCGAAGCTGAAATCGCGCCAGTCGACATCCTGGTCAACAACGCGGGAATGCAGTTGCGCATGCCACTCGAGGTCTTCCCGAGCTCCGACTTCCGGTTGCTTCTCGAGACCAACGTGATGAGCGCGTTCCTCGTCGGGCGCGCGGTGGGCTCGCGGATGCTCGGCCGGGGCACGGGCAAGATCATCAACGTCTGCTCGCTTCAGAGCGAGCTCGCGAGGCCGTCGATCGCGCCCTACTCCGCGACCAAGGGGGCGCTCAAGATGCTCACGCAGGGGATGTGCGCCGACTGGGCGCCGCACGGAATATGCGTCAACGGCATCGCGCCCGGCTACTTCGTCACCGACCTCACACGCACGCTCCACGACGATGCGGAGTTCGACAGCTGGCTGCGCCATCGGACGCCTGCGGGGCGCTGGGGCGAGCTCGGCGAACTCGTCGGCACGACGGTGTTCCTGGCCGCCCCCGCATCGAGCTTCGTGAACGGCCAGATCATCTACGTCGACGGCGGGATCTCGGCGGTCATCTGATGCCATCCGACATCAAGGCCGTGATCGCGTACGCAGCCCACGACCTGCGCATCGAATCGGTCCCGCCGCAGCCGCTGGCCGACGGTGATGTCGAAATCAGAACCGTCGTCGGCGGCATCTGCGGCTCCGATCTTCACTACTACCGTGACGGCGGGGTCGGCGACTTCACGATCAAAGAGCCTCTCGTGCTCGGGCACGAGATCGCCGGCGTCGTCGAGCGGACCGGGCGGCGCGTGAGTTCGGTCGCACGCGGCGAGCGTGTCGTCATCGATCCGAGCGTGCCCTGCGGAAGCTGCGCACAGTGCCGGCATGGTCGGCGCAACCTGTGCCCGGAAGTCCGCTTCCTCGGGAGCGCCGCTCGGATGCCGCACTCACAAGGAGGCTTCCGCGACCGACTTGTGGTGAGCGGCGATCAGTGCGTGCCGTTGCCGGAGCACCTGTCCTTTTCCAACGCCGTGTTCGCCGAGCCGCTCGCTGTCGCGGCTCACGCCGTGGGCCGCGCCGGACCGATTCTCGGCCGGGAACTGCTCATCACCGGCGCCGGTCCGATCGGGATGCTGATCCTGCTCGTGGCGCTGCGCGCCGGCGCGGCGGCGGTGGCGATCACGGATGTCTGCGAGGCGCCGCTGCAGATCGCCCGTCGCGTTGGTGCGAGCGCCGCGATCAACGTCTCGACCGGTGCGACGGTTCCCCCCGCGGACGTGGCGATCGAAGCGTCGGGCGTCCCGGCGGGGCTTGCCAGCTGTCTCGCTTCAGTCCGTCCCGGGGGGCGGGTGGTGCTCGTCGGATTGCTTCCCCAGGGCTCGGTGCCTGTGGCGGGCAACCGCGTCGTCACCCGCGAAATCGAGCTCGCCGGGTCGTTTCGCTTCACCGGGGACGAGTTCCGAGCGGCAGTGAGCATGCTGTCGGCCGGTCTCGCCGTCTCACCGCTGCTGACCGGACGGTTCTCACTCGCAGACAGTGTGAGCGCCTTCGAGATCGCGGGGCGCCGCGAAGAGGCGCTGAAGGTCCAAATACTGTTCTCCGACGAGGATCTGGATCACGGAAGGCCAGGCGCATGGCAGCGCCGCTGAGGCTCGCCCTGCTCGGCTGCGGGGCGCTCGCAGAGATCCTGGCGGATCGGGTCTATCCGCGCGTGAGCGATTGCGTGAAGGTGGTCGCCGCGGTCGACATCGCCCCGGGGCGAGCGGCGGCGGTGGGCGAGCGCTTGGGCGTTCCGAGCTTCTCCACGCTTCGCGAGGCCGTCGCGGCGGTGGAGATCGACGGCGTCGATGTGCGACTCCCCCATCAGCTCCACCGCGAGGGCGCAGAGTGGTCCACCGAGCTCGGCCTGCCATTCCTGATGGAGAAGCCGATGGCCACTTCGCTGGCGGAGGCGTGGGAGATCGCTGCGCTTGCCGACGGTGTTGCCGGTCCGTGTGGCGTGTCCGAAAACTACGGCTTCCTGGAGCCGGTACGGGCGGCACGGACGCTGGTGCGCTCCGGGGCGATCGGCGAGCTGCTCCTGGCGAAGAGCATTCGTGTCTTCGAGCTTGCGCCCCACTGGCGGCGGGACCGCTGGCGGGTCACCTCCGGCCCGGCGGCGGGAGTGCTGCTCGACCAGGCAACGCATGCCACTCGGATGCTTCGGACCGTGGTCGGAGAGATCGCCGAGGTGCACGTGTATGCGAGCGGCCGGCGGGAGGGCTTCTCAAGCGAGGACAGCGCGGTGGTGAGCTGCCGCTTCGCCTCGGGCCAGATCGGGGTGCAGCTCTTCTGCTGGGCGTGCCCCGACCCGGCGGCGACTCGCACTGCAGAGCTGTCCCTGTACGGATCGGCCGGCGCGATCACGGTCTACACCGGTTATGAGGGGGACGGCGGTGCCCTGCTCCAGCGCCCCGGTGCCGCCGATGAGTGGCACGCTCGCGGGACAGACTACTTCGACTCACTGGGCCGCACTCTCGAGGAGTGGGCACATGCGGTGCAGGCGGGAGGAGAGCCTGCGTGCTCCATCCGCGAGGGCCTTCAGGACATGGCGGTGATGGACGCGATCCAGGCCTCCCGCGACCGACAGGCACCGGTCCCGGTTCCGCCCGCCAGCGCGCGGCGGTAGTCGACATCGATGCCGGCCCAGGGGCCTGCGACCGACCCGCTGCCGGTGCGGCGCTGTCTCTCAGCGCCGCCAGCTGACGTAGACCGGGTCCTGGCCCACCGGCAGTCGGGTCGTGCCGTGGTGGCTGCGTGGCAGGACTCGCCGCCGGCCGTCCATCGTGACGAGCACGACCGGATGTCGGAGGGACAGCCGAACAGTGATGTGCTGCGAGGGCGTGCCGGGCTGCACGGCAGCGAACGGATCGCTGCTCGCCGGCGGCTGTTCGTTTGCGTACCAGAGCGCGAGCACTCGGCGGCTGCCGGGACCGGAGAACTCCAGCGCGAACCCGGCGCGGACGCCGCGGCGGCCGGACGGCAGATGAAGCGCGCGTGAACGATCCGCGACGAATTGCCAGCCGCGACCGCGCAGCACTCGCTGCAGCGTGGTCAACGCGCGGTACACGGGCTTGGCGGTGCCGTTGACCCTGAAGAAGCCGAAGTGCGCCTCCTGGTTCTGACCGCCTGGATCGGGCGTGTCGCCCCACGTGTAACACGTGACCAGCGGCACGCCGCGAGCCCACGAGAGCAGCTCGAGCCGGGTCACGTAACGCGCCTGCTCGGCCTCGGTGACGCCGTTGGCGAGCGGATCCGTGGGCCACCCGACCTCGGTGTTCCAGAGCGGCGTGCGTCCGAGGCCGAACTGGCGCAGCACTGCGCGAAGCTGCCCCGAGGCGCCGACGACCGAGCCCCGGCCGTTGACCACCGCCTCTGGCGAGGTGAACGGGTATGGGTACGGGTGGTAGGCGACGGCATCGAAGCACCCCCGCACCCACGGGGATCGCAGCATGTCCGTGAGGAACCCAACCGCTCCGGTGCCAACCGCGCCGCCCAGCGATGGGAAGAACAGACCACCGAGCACCACTGGCACCCCGGCATCCAGGCGCTCAAGGGTGCCATGCGCCGCGCACAGCAGGCGCCCGTAGGCCTGCGGATTCTCTTTGGGCTCCCAGAACCGCCAGCCCTCATTCTCCTCATTCCATATCTCCCAGCCCATCACGTCGGCGCGGTAGCGATGAGCCACGGCAGCCGCGAAGCCGGCAAAGGTCCGTGGATCGTCGGGCGGGTAATACTGGGGGTCGCCGACCCCGAACGGGCCACTCGGCCGCTGGCCGCGCGCGTAGGCAGCCCAACCGGCGCGCGAGTAGTTCGGATTGCCGTAATCGAGGATCGCCAGAATCTTCAGGCCGGCGCCGCGGATCGCGCGAACCTCGCGGTCCTCGTTGCTCCACACGTAACGGTGAAGCGGACGGCCAATCCGCTCCAGCGCGGCCCACCGGAAGTCAAGCCGGATCACCTGCACACCCATCGCGCGCAGCCGCCGGTACGACGCGACGAGCTGCGCCTTGGTCCGGCCGCGAACGAAGTCGGCGGTGAACGCGAGCATGGGCGGGCGATCGCGGCCGTCACGGCGAGGGACTGCGCGTGCCGCCGCGGTGGCCTCGGCGCCATGCCTCGCATGCGCGCGTCCCGCATGTGGGCGCCTCGCATGTGCGTCCGCCTCGCCCACCGCCGCGATCAACAGCACAAGCGCCACCGTCGTGAACCGGCGCACGACCCGGCGAGCGTGCCTCCCCGGGGCGCCGAGGCGCTCCGCGGAGTGTCCTAACGGCATGCCATCGCCAGCCGACCGCGCAGCACGGCCCGCTCGGCAGGCTGCGCGAGGTCACCGCGCGCCGCCTCGGCGAGGATACGAATGACTTCCTCGGACGGAACCGCTTGTCCACCCCCGCGCCCGCCGAGGCCCCAGAGCGCGGCTGGGGTTCCGTCGGTCTTCTCAAGTGGGACCGCCACCCACCAGATGAGGTCAAGGCGCTCCCCGGTCCCTCCTGGCGAGCGCGGCACAGTGCGGTCGTGAACGACGAGACGCGCGCCACCCTCGCGCAGCGCCGACCACGTCGCCGTTCCCGGTTTCGCGGGAGGCACCGCCGCACGCAGCCACGCGGTCAGTGCGGGATCGCCCGCGACTTCTGCGGCAACGCGACGCAGCACACCGTCGTGCACGAGATCCACGCACGAGACGTCGGCGACAGTCTCCAGGGCGAGCGGGCACAGCATCTCCACGCCGGGCGGCGCGCTGAGCGCCGAGCCGGGACCGAAGGCCATCGTCACCGCGGTGCCGCGCCGGCCGGGACCGGAGGCGATATGCAGCCTCTGCACCACCGCGCCCACCACTGCCAACCCCTGCCCGATCCCAGCAGCGCCGCGGCCTGGCCCGATGCCAACCCCCTCGTCGGCCACCTCGACGATGATGCGCTCCCCGTCCGCGCGGCAAGAGACACGGACCTCCCCGCGGCCCTCGCCACCGTAGGCGTGAACGACCGCGTTGGTGACGGTCTCCGACACGGCCAGGGCGATCGCCTGAACCACCTCCTCCGAAGCGCCGACCGTCGAGGCGAACGCCACGGCTCGGCGCCGCAACTGGCTCACGGCAGGGGGCTCCGCGGGCAAAACCCAATCAGCGCTTGGCCTGACCGAGGAGCCCACAGGCACAACCTTACGCGACGTCGCCGCGACAACGCAGTCCCGCGCTGGTGCTCGTGACGCGCTCGGCAGGGCGGGGTCGTCGGCCCCACCGCTCAGAAGACGATCGTGCGGTTCTCGTGGACGAGGACGCGGTCGTCGAGATGACTGCGGAGCGCGCGGGCGAGCACGACACGCTCGAGGTCGCGTCCGACGCGCACGAGATCCTCGACCGTGTACCCGTGCCCGACCCGGGCCACGTCCTGGTCGACGATCGGCCCGGCGTCGAGTTCCTCAGTCACGTAGTGGGCGGTCGCGCCGATCAGCTTGACGCCGCGCTCGTAGGCCCGGCGGTACGGATCGGCGCCGGCGAACGCGGGCAGGAACGAATGGTGGATGTTGAGCACCGGGCACCCGACGCGCTGCAGGAAGTCCGGGCTGAGGATCTGCATGTACCGCGCAAGCACGACGAGATCGACGTGGCCGGCGAGCAGCTCGAGCCCGCGCGCCTCGGCCGCCGGCTTCGTCTCACGGCTGACCGGCACGTGGTGGTAGGGCACGGCGAGCGTCTCGACCTCGCCGCGGTAGAGCTCGTGATTGGAGACGACGCAGACGATGTCCATCGCCAGCTCGCCTCGGCGGTGGCGCCACAGCAGGTCAAGCAGGCAATGATCCTCGCGCGAGGCCATCAGCGCGACGCGCTTGCGCTCGTGCGCGTAGGCGATCCGCCAGTGCATGCCGAACCGCTCGGCGAGCTCGGCAAACGCCTCCGAGAACGCGCGTCGCCCGTCGGCCGCCTCGAGCGCCGGCAGATAGAACGCCAGCCGCATGAAGAACGTCCCGCGCTCGGGGTGGGTCGAGTACTGGTCTGAGGTGACGATGTTCGCCCCGCGCTCGAACAGGAAACTCGACACCGCCGCGACGATCCCCGGCCCATCCGGACACGAGATGAGCAGCCGTGCCGTGTGGTCGGCGCCGCGGCCCGCGTCCGGCGGGGCGAGGCTCATCAGTGGCTGACGGCGGCGGCCGCGAGTTCGGACACGAGCTGGTCCTCGTAGAAGCGCTCGAGCGCGAACGGGGCGATCAGCTCCGGCGTGCGGCCCGTGTGGACGAGCTCAGCCAACGTCTTGCCGACGATCGGCGCCGCCTTGAATCCGTACGTCCCCCAGCCGGCGCTGATGTGGAAGTTCTCCACGTCGGTCTTGCCGAGGATCGGGCTGTAGTCCGGCGAGAGGTCACACAGCCCCGCCCACGCCCGTAGCAGCCGCGCGTGCTCGAGCTGAGGGAAGAGCTCGAGCGTGTGCCGCGTGAGGTCCTGGAGGAAGTTGAGCGTGCCCTTCATCCGGTACGTCGTCCACGGTTCGATCTCGGACCCCATCACGAACTCTCCGCGGTCGGACTGCGAGATGTACACATGCATCTGCGAGGAGACGATGACGACATCGAGCAGCGGCTTGACCGGTTCGGTGACGCACGCCTGCAGGATGTGCGTCGTGATCGGCAGCTCCACGCCGGCCATCGCGCACGTCAGCGTGCTCCAGCCGGCGGTCGCGCTGATGACCTGGCCGGCGTTGACCGTCCCGCGGTTCGTGTGCACCGCGGTGACACGCCCATTCGAGCGCTCGAGGCCGGTCACCTCGGTGTACGGATGGATCTCGACGCCCGCGCGGTCGGCCGCCCGGGCATAGCCCCAGACGACCGCGTCGTGGCGAATGATGCCTCCGGGCGGGTGGTAGAGCGCGCCCATGATCGGATACGTCGCGTCCTCGGAGACGTTGAGCTGCGGGCACAGGCGCTGCACCTCGGCGGCGTCGACGAGCTGGGAGTCGATCCCGTACGTGCGGTTGACCTCGGCGCGGTTCGCCATCACGAACATCGCCCGGTCGGAATGGGCGAGCGTCAGGTGGCCGCACTGGGAGAACAGGAGGTTGAAGTCGAGCTCGGCCCCAAGCTGCTCGTACATCTTCACGCTCGCGTCGTAGAAGCGGGCGCCCTCGGGCGTCTTGTAGTTCGAGCGGAGAATCGTCGTGTTGCGCCCAGCGGCGCCGGAGCCGATGTAGTTCTGCTCGAGCACGGCGACATTCCGCACACCGAGCTGACCGAGGTAGTACGCGGTCGCGAGCCCGTGCGCGCCGCCGCCGATGATGACGACGTCGTAGCTGTCACGCAGTTCGCCCGGCTTGCGCCACATCCGTCGTGTCCGGAACAGATCACGCATGCGCACCGCCCAGCGCGTCGGCGCCGACCGGGCCGCCCCCCAGGTGCCCGGCCGCATCGGCGACCGTCTCCCAGAGGTAGTGGCCGAGCGCCCAGCCGACGAAGATCAGCAGTCGCTGCTCATCTTCGACGAGCAGGTACCCGGGCGTGCGTGCAACCGATCCGGGCCGGAACGCCCGCACCGGCGCCACCGCGGGGCGTACGTCGATCGCGCAGAACCGCGCGAGCAGCTCGCGGCATCCCGGGCCGACGAGCGTCATCGCGCACAGTGCGGAGCTGAGATCGACGACCCGGCCGCCGAGGCTGTCGACGGCTGCGCGGAGCGTCGCAGCCGACGCCGGCTCGCCGAACACGAGCAGCCGGTCCGGCGTGATCGGACACCACCATGCACCGTCACGGAACTCGGCCGTGCCCGGCGCCAGCCCGAGTTCGGCGACGGCCTCGGGCGACGTCGAGAGCTCGAACTTCGTCAGGCTCGAGCGGTCGCTGAAGCCGACCGTCTTCGTCATCCGCTCGGTCTGCACCGCGGCGGAGTCAAAGCCGACCGCGACGTTCCATCCGTCCCGCGGCTCGAACCGCCCGCCCGCGTCACGGGCGAGTCGCTCCATCGGCGAGCGGGCGAGGACCTCGGCCGACCGAACGTCGGGGGTGAGAAATGCGAGGGTGCTCATGAGCGCAGCAGCTCTCCGGCCGGGTCGTAGAACGGTTCGGTCGTGACTGATGCCTGCACCTGCGTGCCGTTGTCGGCGATCGTGATGCTCGCGCCGTCGGTGGCGAGGGATGCGGGCACCCACGCCATCCCGATCACCTTGCCGACACGTCGGGACTGCCGGGCGCTCGTCACCTGGCCGGCCGCCGAGCCGTCCCGCCCGAGGACGACCGAGCCCTCGGTCGGCACGTAGCCGTCGCTGAGGGTGAAGCCGACGAGCGCCGTCTCGCGCTCAAGCTCCGACGCCCGCTGCAGTGCCCATTTGCCGATGAACGCCTCGTCCTTGTCGAGCTTGACCGCCCACGGCATCGCCGCGCCGTACGGGGTCGACTCCGAGTCGGTGTCCTGTCCGACGATGATGTGCTGCTTCTGGAGGCGGAGGATTCGCTGCGGCTCGAGGCCGAACGGCGTGATGCCCTCCGGCGCGCCCGCCTTCAGCAGCGCGTCCCACAGGTCCTCCCCGTAGGCGGCGGGGAAGTGGATCTCGTAGCCGAGCTCGCCGACGAAGCCGATCCGCAGCAGCAGGCAGGGGACGCCGGCGATGCGCGCCTGCTTGGCGTCGAGGTAGGTGAACGCCTCGGGTGAGACGTCGAGATCGGTCACGCGCGCGAGGATGTCCCGTGCCCGGGGGCCGGCGAGGTTGACCGCCGACAGCGCTTGCGTGATGTCGGTGAGCGTCACATCCATCTTCCAGTCGGCAAGCCACCACGAGAACCACTGCTCGACCGCGCCGGCGCCGCTCGACGTCGTCGTCACGTAGAACGTCTCATCGTCGAGCCGGCTCGTCGTGCCGTCGTCCATGATCCGCCCGGCGTCGCTCGTCAGCACGCCGTAACGCACGCGGCCCGGCTTCAGCGTCGACATCCGGTTGGGGTAGAGGCGGTCGAGGAACTCACCGGCTCCAGGACCGCGCACGAGCAGCTTGCCGAGCGTCGAGACGTCGATCAGCCCGGCCGCCTCGTGCACGGCGAGCACCTCGGCCTCGGGATCGCCGTAGTCATACGCGCGCCGCCAGTCCCCGGCCCACTGGATCCTCCCGCCGAGCTCCCGATGGCGCCGATGGATCGAGGACCGCTTGGCCGGCTCGATCGGGCGACCCGCGAGCGCGCCCATCGGCACCGTCGTCCACGGCGGCCGCGCCGTCGTCGTTCCGACCTGGCCGAGCCGCTGCCCGGTCTCCCGGGACATCAGCCGGATCGAACCCAGGTGGCACATCTTGCCCTGGCACGGGCCCATCGTCACCGTCGTGTAGCGCTTGCACAGCTCGATCGAGTCGTAGCCCTCCTGGACGCTCTTGTGGATGTCCTTCGCGCTGACGTCCTCGCAGAAGCATGTGAACGCCTTCGCGTCGGAGCCCTCGCCGGCCGCCGGCGGCGGCACCGCGTGGACGTCCTTCGCGGCGCCGGCGAGCCGCTCGCGGAGCTCCTTCAGGCGGGTGGCGTAGGCGTTCTCGCCGAGCCCAAGGGCCCGGGCGACCTCGAGGCCGACCCGCTCGCCGGACTCGACGGCGATTCCCCAGGCGCCCTCCCCCGCGACCTGGCCGGCCGCCCACAGTCCCGCCGGGAGATCACCGAGACGGAACTGGCCGTTCGCCTCGTCGTACACGGTGCTCGCGCCCGCGTGAGTGAGCAGCGCCGTCGCCGGCGCGTCCCCGCCGGAGACGATCAGCAGGTCGCACTCGACCTCGCGGCGATCGGCGGTCTTGCCGACGCTGGCGACCGGCACCAGCGCGACGCCCGTCACGCACTTCTTGCCGCGCGCCGCGATCGCCGTCCAGCCGTGCGCCGCCTCGATCCCGTTGGTCGCGAGCCGGCCGGCGGCCCGGGAGGCGTCCGGGCGCAGGTCGGCGACAAGCGCGATCTCGACGCCGGATCGCTGAAGCGCGAGTGCAGCCCGGATACCGCGGTCGGAGACGGTGACGACGACCGCTCGCGTGCCGGGTGCGACGCCGTACAGACTCGATAGGCGGCGAGCGCCACCGGAGAGCATCACGCCGGGCAGGTCGTTGCCGGCGAACACGAGCGGCTGCTCGACGGCGCCGGTGGCGTAGACGTGCTGACGCGCGCGGATCTGATGCAGGGTGTCGCCCTGCCACACCGCCACGAGTCCGTCGAAGTGACCGAGCGCCGATGCGCTCGACAGGATCTCGACGTCCGCCCCGCGCGCGGCGGCGAGCAGCGTGCGGGCATGCTCCTGCCCGCCTTCCCACAGCAACCGTCCGCCGGGCTGGGCGGCGTCATCGACGAGCACGACATCGGCCCCGCGCTTCGCGGCCGCGGCCGCGGCCGCGAGTCCGGCGGCGCCACCGCCGACGACGAGCACGTCCGCGTGGCGCCGGCGATACTCGGTCCGCCATGTGCGCTCGGCCTGTTTCTCCGGCAGGCGCCCGAGGCCGGCGGCATGGCGCAAGACCTTCTCGAACGTCGGCCACAGGCGCCGCGGGCGGATCATCGTCTTGTAGTAGAAGCCGGGCGGGGTGAACGGGCCGCCGACGGCGTCGGTGACCGACATGACATCGAAGTCGAGACTCGGCCGAGCGTTGAGATGCTCCACCTTCGCGCCCTCGCGGACCGGTTCGGTGCAGGCGCGGATGCCGGGTGCGCCGTCGACGGCGACGAGGCAGTTCGGGCACTGGCCCGAGCAGCACATCAGTCCGCGACGGCGGTGGTACTTGAAGCTCCGGGAGAAGGTCCGCTGGCCCGCGGCGTAGAGCGCCGAGCCGATCGTGTCCCCCTCGAGCGCCTTGACCTTCTTCCCGTCGAAGGTGAACGTGACCGGGCGGTTGCGGTCGATCTGCTCGGCCGGCTGGGGCGGGAGACGGGTCACGAGCCGAGCTCCCCGGGAAGCGCGACCTTCAGCACCTCGTTGGTGCGCGTATCGCGCTCCGCCTGAAACCACGTGCGGCAGCCCGACCGGTGGTACCACCACTCGCGCTGCACGCCGGCGACGTTGCGACGGAAGTAGTTGTACTGCGAGAGCTCGCGCAACGACGGCTGCTCCTTCGGTCGGGATGTGACCTCACCGCCGAACGCGAAATCCGCCACCTCACGGACACCGCAGTGAGGACACTCGAGGACGAATGACATGGCGGCCATCCTAGACAAACGTCGCGCGGTACGCAATAGTGTTGCTCATGACGCAATATGGACCGGTGGCCTCGGTGGGGCGCGCGCTCACCGTGCTCGACGAGCTCCGTGACAGCGAGCACGGGCTCGGCGTCAACGAGGTCGCGCGCCGCATCGATGTCAACCCGAGCACCGCGTCCCGGCTGCTGGCGACCCTCGAGTCCGCCGGGCTCGTCCAGCGCGACGAGCCCCAGGGTCCGTACCGGCTCGGATTGGCGGTCGTCACGCTCGCCAACCGCGTGCTCGCCCGGCTTGACCTCCAAGCCCTGGCCCGTCCCGTGCTCGTCGAGCTGATGGAACGGACCGGCGAGACCTCGACGCTGTCCCTGCCGAGTGCACGAGAGGCGATCACGGTCGACTCCGCCCCGTCGCGCAGCAGTGTCGTCAGCATGGCGCGCCTCGGCCAGCCGAGCGTCGCCCACGCGACCGCGGTCGGCAAGGTGATGCTCGCCTTCGGTGGCGGGCCACTCCCCCGGGAGCGGGACCTCGTCGCGCTCACCGAGCGTACGATCACCGACCGGACGCGCCTTGCCGCCGAGGTGGCAACGGTCCGGGAGCAGGGCTACGGCACCGTGTTCGGCGAGCGTGACGCCGACGTCAACGCGATCGCCGCGCCCGTGTTCGGACGCTCCGGGGCGCTCGCCGCGATCCTCGGCCTCCAGGGACCCTCGAGCCGGCTCGATGATCCCGTGCGCCTTTTTGGCTTGCTTAAAGAGGAGGCGGCCAAGCTCACCCGGGCGCTCGGCGGCTGAGTCGGAACCCCCCGGCGCTTCCCGTCACTTCTGCACACGACCATGTACCTCGACGCCAGCCAGTACTAGACGGTCTAGTTCCGCGCGTGCGCGGGGTCCCGCTAGAGCCCACCCTGGCCGGGAATCCAGTTCGTCCCGGCGAGCGGCACCCGCGCCATCGCGGCCGCCTCGATCGTCAGCGCCACGAGGTCCTCCGGCTCGAGGTTGTGGACGTGGGACTTGCCGCACGCGCGCGCGAGCGTCTGCGTCTCGAGCACCAGCGTGCGCAGGTAGTTCGCAAGCCGGCGGCCGCCCTCGACGGGGTCAAGCCGCGCCGCGAGCTCCGGTTCCTGGGTCGAGATCCCGGCCGGGTCACGGCCCGCCTGCCAGTCGTCGTAGTAGCCGGCGGCGGAGCCGATCTTGCGGTACTCGGCGTCGTGCTCGGGAGCGTTGTCGCCGAGCGCGATCATCGCCGCCACACCGATCGAGACGGCGTCCGCGCCGAGCGCGAGCGCCTTCGCCACGTCGGCGCCGGTCCGGATCCCGCCGGAGACGATCAGCTGGACCTCGCGGTGCATGCCGAGGTCCTGGAGCGACTGCACGGCCTGCGGGATCGCGGCGAGGATCGGGATCCCGACGTGCTCGATGAACACCTCCTGGGTGGCGGCGGTGCCGCCCTGCATGCCGTCGAGCACGATCGCGTCAGCGCCGGCCTTGACCGCGAGCGCGACGTCGTAGTACGTCCGGGTGGCGCCGACCTTGATGTAGATCGGGACCCGCCAGTCGGTGATCTCGCGCAGCTCCTCGATCTTGATCTCAAGGTCGTCCGGGCCGGTCCAGTCGGGATGGCGGCAGGCACTGCGCTGATCGATGCCCTTCGGCAGGTCCCGCATCTCGGCGACGCGGTCGGAGATCTTGTGGCCGAGCAGCATCCCGCCGCCGCCCGGCTTGGCGCCCTGGCCGACGACGACCTCGATCGCATCCGCCTTGCGCAGATCGTCCGGGTTCATCCCGTAGCGGCTCGGGAGCAACTGGTAGACGAGCGTCTTCGAATGCCCGCGCTCCTCCGGCGTCATTCCGCCGTCGCCCGTCGTCGTGCTCGTCCCCATCTCGGACGCGCCCCGTCCGAGCGCCTCCTTCGCCGGCCCGCTGAGCGCGCCGAAGCTCATCCCGGCGATCGTGATCGGGATGTCGAGCTTGATCGGTTCGCGGGCGAAGCGGGTGCCGATCACGACGTCAGTCGCGCACCGCTCGCGATAGCCCTCGAGCGGGTAGCGCGACACCGACGCGCCGAGGAACAGGAGATCGTCGAAGTTCGGAACGCGCCGCTTGGCCCCAAACCCCTTGATCGAGTAGATCCCCTCGCGGGCCGCGCGCTGGATCTCGGCGATCGTCGTGCGATCGAACGCCGCGGATTCGCGCAGGCCGGCATGAACCCCCACCGTGGCACTGCCGTTGCCGTTGCCCGGCGTCATCAGTACGCCCCCGCGTTGTCGATGTGGAAGTTGTAGAGCCGTCTCGCCGAGCCGTAGCGGCGGAACTCGGCCGGGTCGACATCGTCGATGCCGGCCCTCGCAAGCAGGTCGCTGACCTGGAGGCGGTGCTCGTCGCCCATCTCCTTCTCGATGCAGTCCGCGCCGAGGCCGACGACCGAGCCCCGGACGTACAACCGCGCCTCGTAGAGCGAGTCGCCAAGCGCATCGCCGGCGTCGCCGCACACGAGCAACGCGCCGCGCTGGGCCATGAACCCGCTCATGTGCCCGACGTTGCCGCGGACGACGATGTCAGCGCCCTTCAGCGAGATCCCGCATCGGGCCGAGGCGTCGCCGTTGATCACGAGCAGACCGCCCCGTGCGGTGGCCCCCGCCGATTGCGAGGCGCTGCCCTCGACGATCACCTTGCCGGACATCATGTTCTCGGCGACGCCGACCCCGCAGTTGCCGCGGATGCGCACCGTCGCCTGCTTGTTCATGCCGGCGCAGTAGTAGCCGACGTGACCGTCGATCTCGACCTCGTACGGACCGTCGATTCCGACGGCGATCGCGTGCTTGCCGCCCGGGTTGATCACGTTGATCCGGCCGGGCTCGCCGCTGTGGAGCCGCTGGTTGAGCGCACGCACGCTGTCGCTCGCCAGATCGAACGACACGCCCTCGCGAGTGGCGTCGACCGTCGCCATCACGCCACGAGCGCGGTGCCCCAGCTGTACACATGCCCGGGCTCGGGCTCCCAGTTCGCCGCCTCGGCGGCACCGGGAAGCGTCGCGATCGCCCGGTACTCAGAGGCAATCGCCACCCAGTCATCGGTCTCGGCCATGACCGCCGGCTTGCACGCGATCGGGTCACGCAGCACGGCAAAGCCGTCGTGTGTGCCGACCGCGAACGTGTAGAAGCCGTCAAGGTCCTCCAGGCACCCCTCGAGCGCCTGCTCGAGCGACGCGCCCTCGCGCATCCGCCATGTCAGGTACCCGGCCGCGACCTCACTGTCGCAGTCGGTGCGGAAACGCACCCCCTCGCGGCGCAGCTCACGCCGCAGGTGGTTGTGGTTCGAGAGGCTGCCGTTGTGCACGAGGCACAGGTCACGGCCGGTCGAGAACGGGTGCGAGTGGTCGGTCGTCACCCGGCTCTCGGTCGCCATGCGCGTATGCCCGAGCGCGTGCGTGCCCCCCATCTCGTGGAGGGCGAACCGGGTGACGAACGCCTCCGGCCGCCCAGCCTCCTTGTAGATCTCGATCGCCTGGCCGCTGCTCATCAGGGTCAGCTCAGGATGGTGCTCGGCGAGCCACTGCTCGGCCTCCTCCGCCTGGCCCGCGACGGTGAACGTGGCGTGCGAGGCGCGGATCTGCGGCGGCGTGGCGTCCGTGAAGGCGCGCGCCAGTTCCTGGCCCACGTGCACCCAGTTCGGCTCCTCGGCCGCGCTGTGGAGCGAGAGCTTGCACCAGCCGTCGGGAGCCGGATTCCGATAGAAGGCGACCCCGGCGCTGTCCGGGCCGCGATCGGCGAGCTGCTCGAGCATCCCCGCGAGCAGCGTTCCCAGCTTGTCCTGCAGGACGGGGGTTTTCATGTAGAGCCCGGCAATCCCACACATTCGAGTGAGCCTAGAGGCTGCCCGTGGCCGCTCCAATGGCGGCAGCGAGCACACTTTCGGCTGGGAATGTGGTGGGTCGCGCTACTTCCCGGCGGGCGTCCACACCCCGAGTTGTTTCTGCGCGCGACGCACGACGTTGAGGGCCTCGCGCAGTTCGCTGCGGGCGATCGGTCCAAGTTGCTCAGGATTGATGAGGTTGTCCGCCGGCGAACCGGCGGCGATCAGCGACGCGTGATGCTCGAAACGCAGCCGCGAGATCGCCGAGAACGCCTCCGTGAGGGCATCGGCGAGCGAGCTGTCGATGCCGCCGACACTCGCCACCGCCTCGATGCGGTCGAGCGTCGGCGAAATCGTGACCCCGTGCGCGAGCGCGTGGAAGCGGACAAGGTTGACCGTCGGAATGATCGCCCCGCGCTTGAGGTCCAGCTGACCGGGAGGATCGCCGCCGCGTCCGGTCGCGAGCTGACCCCGGAAGCCGACCGCGACCGGGAACCCGCTCGCGCTGCGCGCCATCAGGCGCATGAAGCCCGGATGGTCACGAGCCGCCCGTATCCGCTCCGTCAGCTCTGGCGTGACCACGAGGCCGCCGGCCGCCGGGCGGAAATCGAACGCGACCGTCGCCCGGATGAGGTGCGACTCGTCCGGGATCTCCAGGCACTCGTCGAACGTCCGCAGCCACCCGCTCTCCGACATGCGCCACAGCCGCTTGCCCGCCAGCACGCCGTTGTTGTCAACGCCGATCCCGCACCGCGCGAGCCCGTCGTTGACGTCGCCGCCGAGCTGTGCGAAGTACCCGTCGACCGCGGCCTCCTGGCCTTGCTCGGGATCGGCGTAGGCGAGCGCGTTGTCCTGGTCGCTGGAGAGCGTGAACTCCCGGCGGGCGGCGCTCCCCAGATCGAGCCACGCCCACGGGACCGGTGCCGGACCATGTCGCTCGACCGAGAAGTCGACGAGCCGCGCGACGACGGCATCGTGCTGGAGGCTGAGGACGCGCCCGAGGTCGCGGGCCGGCACGCCGGCGCGGATCAGCAGCAGGAACAGGCGCGGCAGCTGAGCGACGGCTCGGATCAGCTCCTCTTCGTCCTCGGCGCCGAGGATGAGGTGGCGGACCGCGATCGGACTGCGCACATCGAGCCCGAGCAGGTCCTCCGCCGTGAGGATGCCGCACACCTGGGCACCGTCAAGGACGGCGAGCTGTCCGGCGCCGCTGGCGAGCATGTCGATCGTGGCGTCGACCGCGAGCTGGGTCGCCGGGATCGTCGCCAGCGGCGCCCGCGCGAACCGGCGCAGCGGGCCGTCGAGTGCGCCGGCGTCGGCCGTCACCGCCGTCCGGACCTCGGCATCGGTGATGACGCCGAGCTTCGCATCGCCGAGGTTGACGAGCAGCGCCGGTACCTCGGCAAGCCGCCCCGCGGCCTCCCGGATGGTTGTCTCCGGGTCACAGAAGATCGCCGGCTGCATCAGCATCGAGACCGGCGTCGTGCCGAGATCGAGCAGCCCGTGGACCGTGTGCCCGGTCCCGGTGAGGCGCGTGCGCATCGTCATCGCCACGTATTTCGCTCCCGCCTCCGTGCCGAGGACCCGTCGCGCGGCGTCCGCGGGAAGAAATGCGCAGTCAGACCGCTCGCGCGCCCGCACCGTGAAGGTGGGCGCCATCCCGGTGAGCAGCGACGCCTGACCGAATGTCTCCCCGGGCTCGAGCACCTGGATCACCTCGGCCTCGTGGAGCAGGTCCATCGACCCGGTGAGGATCACCCACAGTCCCGCCGCCGGGGGACCGTCCTCGACGAGCACGGGCTCGCCCGATTCGTAGACCCGCTCGGTTGCGGCATCGGCGAGGGCCCGCAGCTGCTCGGAATCGAGACCGTCGAACGGCGGCTGGCGCGCGAGAAATGTGTCCAACTGCTCCATGTTCAGCCCCGCAATTGTGTTCGCATCTCGCCTGTGACGACTCCCGAGTACGTGGGAGCCTAACCGCGCTGCTGCACACTCGATAGGAGGGCACATGGCCGACGCTTCCGGGGAACACGACGAACTTGTCTACGAGGCCTCGGGCCTTCCGAAGACAACGAACTGGTGGGGTGCATTCGTTATCGGCCTAGCCGGGACGATCCTCGTCACCGGTATCGCGCCGGTGATGGTGACCGAGCTCGGCGCGGCGTCGGTTCCGGTGATCGTCATCATCACGATCAGCGGGTACCTCGTGTGCTTGCTGCTCGCCGAGCTCTCGGCGATGATGCCCGACCGCGCGGGAGGTTTGCCGTCCTACGCGTACCCGGCGTACAAGGAGAAGTGGCCGCGCTTCGCCGAGCACGTCAACGGCTTCACCGCATGGGCGTATTGGCTCGGCTGGTTCCCCGTGGCGCCGCTCAACATGATCCTGGCGTCGTACTACATCGTCGACCGCCTGAAGCTATCGACCAATGGCTTCACCCCGATCCACACGCCGATCGCCTGGTGGACGCTGATCATCTCGATCGTCGGCATCGTGCTCCTGGCGATCCCCGCGGTGCGTGGGTTGCGCCTCGGCACCACGTTCGCCACCACGCTCGCCATCCTGTCGATGATCCCGCTGACCTTCCTGGCGATCTCCTGGATCTTCAACCCCAGCGCAGTTGACTTCAATTGGCTCTGGCATTTCCGCCACACCAACGGCAGCGGCTTCTTCACCCCGCTGTTCGGCCATGGCTGGCTGACGCTCTACCTCGCCTTCTCGTTCCTGCTCACATGGAACGTGATCGCGATGGAGGCTGCCGCGTGCTACATCGGCGAGACCCGCGACCCGGACCGGGACGCGAAGATCGCGATGAACGCGGAGGGGCTCTACGGCCTGTTCATCTACACGATGATCCCGGTCGCGTTCATCATCGTCCTCGGCCTCCCGGCGCTCGGCAACGCGGCGCTCGTCGACCCGAAGACGATCTTCGTCAGCTTCAGCGCGAAGGTGTTCGGCACCGGCGCGGGCAGCAGCGCACTCGAGTGGATCATCGCGATCATGCTCATCCTTGCGCTCATCCTCTCGGCCCTGAACGCGATCACCGGCACGGCGCGCTCGTTGCACCAGATGTCGACAGACGGTCAGTTCCCGCGGTTCTTTCAGAAGACGAACAAGCACGGCGTCCCGAATCGTTCGATGTGGTTCAACGTCGCGTGCTCGATTGCCGTCGTGTTCATGGGCGGCGCGGTCGAGATCTACACGTTCTCGAACGTCGGCTACCTCGCCTCGTTCATTCCGGTGCTGATCGGCTACTACCTGCTACGGAAGCACCGGCCGAACGTGCGGCGGCCGTTCAAGCTGCCGGAGTGGATGAAGTACGTCGCCCTCGTGATTGCCGGCTTCTACCTGATCATCTACTTCTACGGCGGCCCGACGTACGCCAACTGCACGTGTAACGCGGCCGGCCGCAAGACCTTGCCGTACTACTTCATCGGATGGGTCGTGCTGTTGTCCTACGTCTTGTTCTACTGGTACCGCAAGCGGGTCGAGGACAAGCGACACGCCGCCGTTGACGAAGCCGCGGCGGCGGCCGCCATGACACCGAGCGGCGCGACGCCGAGCGGCGCCAGTCCGTGAGCGAGACGGAGACCGTGGCCGTGCGCGATCATGCGCGTACGGCCACGGATCGTTACAACCGCATCCTGCTCGCCACCGAAGGTCGCAAGATCCCTGAGGCGGCGATCGCTCGCGTTGTCGAGCTCGCCGACCCGGCGGGCGCGACCGCTCACGTGTTCTGCATCGCCCGCATCCACGGCGTCTCGTTCGGACTCCAGTCACCGGGGCTGATGCCAAACAAGCGCGAACTCGCCGATGCGAAGGACAACGTCGCACGGGCCGTCAAGCGCCTGAAGAAGAAGGGCGTGTACGCCGAGGGGCACATCCTCGCCACCCGGAAGTCGACGAAGCGGATCGTCCAGGAGGCCGTGAAGGAGGGGTGCGAGGCGATCGTCATGGCCGCCGACCCGGACCGGAACCGCTGGGTCAGCGACTTCCTCTGGGAGCAGGAACCCCAGCGGGTCCGCCGGAGGGCGAAGATCCCGGTGTTCCTGGTGATCGAGGACTGACTGGTCAGCGCGGACGCCCGTCTTCCCCGCGTAGGACCGACAAAAGCTTCGCCGCGTAGGACCGGCGCAAAGTTGCACTGAAGGAGGCGTTGACCAGGACGCTCGGCGTGCTCAGCAGCCAGCTCGGCGTGGTGAGCAGCCAGCTCGTCGACGCGATCGCCGCCCCGGCAGCGTGCCTCGACCGTGAGCGATCGGGACAAAGTCCCACTCCGATGCGTTCCGCGGGTGGATTGGGAACTTCACCTGACCGGATCGGGTCAATGGTGCAATCCTCCCGCGAAGGCCGGAGCAGTGGGACGTTAACCCGATGAGCTGGGAAGTTAGCCCGATGAGCTCCCCGCGAAGCCGGAGCAGTGGGACGTTAACCCGATGAGCTCCCGCGAAGGCCGAGCAGTGGGACGTTTTCCCGATGACCGCGCCCAGAAACCGGTCCGATGTTCAGGTTTTTCGCCAGGCAGATCGGGTTTCGCCAGGCAGATCGGGTTTCGCCAGGCAGATCGGGTTTCGCCAGGCAGATCGGCGGTCGGCCCGATCAGGCAGGCACCTACGGACCCGCCGCCGGCCGGCCGTGCAACCGGGCGAGCTTGATCGCCAGCTCCAGCGACAGCAGGTCGTCGGAATCAAGCTTCAGCCCGGTGAGCTCCTCGATCCGGGCGAGTCGCTGACGCAGCGTGTTCGGATGGATGTAGAGCGCCCGCGCGCTTTCGATCACCGAGCGCCGCTCAGCGAGGTAGCGCTCGAGCGTGTCGAGCAACGCCGTCCGGCGCTTCGTGTCGTACGCGATGAGCCGGTCGACGGCTCCGCGCATCCGGTCGTGGGGCGCGTCTTCAGGTGCGATGTGGACGAGGTAGCGGTAGGCACCGAGCTGGGAGTACGGGATCGCGCCCCCGTCGCCGAGCAGCGCACGGCCGATCGTCGCCGCGTCCCGGGCCTCGCGATAGCCGCGGGCGCCATCGTGCGGAGAGGCGCACAGCTCGCTGACGCCGATGGCAGCGCCGCGCTCGCCGCCGAGCTCGCGGCACACGCGGAGCACGTCCTCGATCCGGTGCGCGCGGCCGACGCCGAGCGCCAGCAGCGCCCGGACCGGACCCGGGCCCGACTCGATCGCGCTCGTCCCGGCGAGCACGCCGAGCTCACGTCCGATCGCCTCCGCCACCTCCCGCCACTCCCCGGAGCCGGGCTCGCGGCCAGCCGCCGGCTCGGCACGGATGACGACGTAGGGCGCGTTCAGATCGCATCGGATCTCGGCGGCCTTGGCGGCGGCGAACGACGTCGCTCCGGCGGCGAGCGCCTCGAACAGGTCCTTGACGATGTTCGCGTTCGTCAGACCCTCGATCAGCTCCGCGCGCTTGAGCGCGACCGCACTCAGATGCGCAATCGCGCGGACGATCTCGGTGTCCTCATCGCCGAACGGAGATCCGGCGACCGATCCGGCACACAGCAGTCCGACGCGCTCGCGACCGACCGACATCGGCGTGACGAGTACCTCCCCGACGGCGAGCTCGGGCCACAGCGACCGGGCAGGCGGCCGGTTGCCGCGACCCTCGAGCGCGGCCAGCAGAAGCGCCTGCACCGAGAGCGACTCCGGAACGACCACCTCGCGCGGGGAGGAGGCGAGCAGCTGCAGACCGTCACCGTCGTCGTCGAGCCGGTACAGCTGGCACACCTCCGCGCCGAGCACCCGGCGGGTGCCGTCCGCGACAGTCGGCCCGAGCTCGGAGACGTCGGTCGCCCCGGCCACCTGCTGCGCGAGCGTTGACAGCGAGGTGAGCGCGTTGACCCGGCTGCGCTCGCGGTCGTACAGCTGAGCGTTCTCGATTGCGCCGCTCACGAGCGAGGCGATGTGGACGAGGAGCTTGACCGTGTCCTCGGTGAATTCGTGGGGCGCCTGGGTGTGGAGCACGATGACACCGATCGTGTCCCCGTTGCGGGCGAGGATCGGCACGGCGACCATCGACTGGAACCGCTCCTCGTCCAGCAGGGGAACGAACTTCATCCGGGAGTCCTTCATCGCGCCGTCACGGATGAACTCCGGCGTGCGGTGGCGCGCGACCCAGCCGGTCAGTCCCTCGTCGATCGAGAACGACACCTTGTCGACCGCGACGGCGAACACCGGGGAGGCGGCGCGGATCGTCAGCCGGTCATCCTCGAGGAGGTAGATGAAGCAGGCGTGACAACCGGTCGCCTCGGTCGCGAGGTCGACGATGCCGGCGAGCATCGGAGACATCTCGAGCGAGGATGAGACGAGCTTGATGACGCCGTACAGAGTGCGGTTCTCCTCTCGGAGCCCCCGGATCTCATCCCTCACCTCGACGTTGACCGACACCGGCGGTTGCACCTCCTATGTGCGAGTCGAACATGCTAGCTGCCGGGTTCGGAGTGTTCTTGGCCATTGTGAGCGCGCACGAGCCGCGGATAGGCTCGCATCCATGACCACGCCTCCCCAGAACGCCGACGATGTCCGGCGAATCGTCAAAGACGAAGGCATCGAGTTCCTGTTCGCCCAGTTCGTCGACATGCACGGCAAGCCGAGCGCCAAGCTCGTGCCGGCGCACCACATCGACGACCTCCTCGAAGACGGCGCCGGGTTCGCCGGCTTCGCCGCCGGAGACATCGGCCAGGGCCCGCACGATCCGGACATCATCGCGATGCCGGATCCCCGCTCGCTGACGATCCTCCCGTGGCAGCCGAACGTCGCGCGGCTCGCCTGCGACGTCACGGTCGAGGGCGAGGAGTGGCCATTCTGCCCGCGGACGATCCTCCGCCGGTCGCTCGCGAAGCTCGCCGAGCGTGGCTACGAAGCTCGCATCGGTGCCGAGCTCGAGTACTTCCTCGTCCGCCGGACCGAGACCGGGGGCATCGAGGTCGCCGACCCGCTCGACACGCTCGACCTCCCGTGTTACGACATGCGCGCCCTCACGCGCAATCTCGACTTCGTCTCAACGGTCTCGAACTACGTCACGAAGCTCGGATGGGACAACTACGCGACCGACCACGAGGACGCGAACGGGCAGTTCGAGCAGAACTTCGCCTACGCCGACGCGCTGACGACATGCGACCGCGCGATCTTCTACCGGTACATGGTCGAGTCACTCGCCCAGCAGCGCGGCCTGATCGCGACGTTCATGCCGAAGCCGTTCGCGAACCTCACCGGGAACGGCTGCCACTTCCACGTCAGCCTGTGGAAGGACGAGGAGAACGTGTTCGACCGGGTCCCGTCCGACGATCCCCGTGGCCTCGGGCTGTCCGAGCTCGCCTACAACTTCATCGGCGGGCTCAAGGCCAACGCAAAGGCGTACATCGCGCTCACGGCACCGACCGTCAACAGCTACAAGCGCCTCGTGATCGGCGCCCCGACGAGCGGCGCCACGTGGGCACCGGCGTACATCAGCTACGGCTACAACAACCGCACGCAGATGCTCCGGATCCCTGACGCCGGCCGGATCGAGGACCGCACCGTCGACGGCTCGTGCAACCCGTATCTCGCCGCGACGGCGATGCTCGCGGCGGGCATGGACGGCGTCGCGCGCAGCCTCGATCCCGGGGAGCCGAACACGGCGAACCTGTACACGATGAGTCCGGAGCAACGGGCCGCCGGCGGGATCGAACTGCTCCCGGCGAACCTGCTCGACGCGACGCGTGAGCTCGAGAAGAACGAGCCGCTGCGGGCGGCGCTCGGGACGACCCGTGACGGCGACTACATCGACTATTTCATCGACGTCAAGCGCAGGGAGTGGCAGGTCGCCCACGAGCAGATCACGCAGTGGGAGCTCGACCGCTACCTGCAGCTGTACTAGAGGTCATCACACCACCTCTGCGCTCGTCTCGGTCCCGCGACGGTTAGTGCGTTGACTAGGCAGCGGTCACTCGGATCCGCCGCAGCAGGCGCGGGCTGCGGACGAGCGAGCTGACGGTCTGCGGCGAGACGGCGTCGAGATGGGCGACGACGCCGATGAACGCCTGCGCTGTCGTGAGCGCGTCGCCGAGCGCGTGGTGCGGAACCTCGGCCGGCTGCCCGAGCTCGCGGGCCAGTCGCTCGAGCCGGATGAACGGTGGCGACTCGCCGTCCCGTTCCCGAAGCCACGCCCGCCCCAGGACCTCGGTGTCGGCGACCGCCGGGAAGCGCAGACGCCGGCGGGCGAAGAGCGGCGCCAGGAAGCTGTGCTCAACCGGCGCGGTGTGGAAGACGGGCACGCGCCCGGCGAAGGCGGTGAGGACCATGTCGAGCGCCTCGTCGAGCGACGGTGCGTCGGCGAGGTCGGCCACGCGCAGCTTGTGCACGAGCACCGCGTTCGGATCAGATCTCTGCGTCGTGCGAACGAGTGAGTAGAGGCTTTCGCCGAGCACGATTCGACCGTCCTCGATGGGGACGGCGCCGACCGCGATGATGTCGTGCTTGCGCGGGTCGAGGCCCGTCAGCTCGAGATCGAGCGCACACCAACTCGCCTCGCGCCACGGCGTGGAACCGGACGGGCGGCCCGCCCGCACGTAACTCGCCGCCGCATCGCCGACGGGCGAGCGCAGCCTCACGCGGCGAGCCGCCTTTGCACGCCCGCCACGGAGCGGAATACGTCCCGCAGGTGATCACGCGTGAGCGGGCTGATGTCACGGGGCTCGAGCTCGTCGTCGGCCCGAGCGCCGGCGGCGAGCTGCGCTTTGTGATGGCCGATCCGCAGCTCGAACGCGAGCTCGAATGCGTCGGTAAGCGTCTGCGCGTCACCCTCGCTGAGGACGCCCTCGGCCGCGCCGGCGCGGAGACGCTCGGGGGTTGACCCGTCGACGCGCCCGGCGGCCGCACCCGCCCAGCGGGCGAGCTCGATGATCGGGATGACGGCCGCCCGGCGGATGTCGAGCCGGTCGTGGCGGTTGCCGTCGGCGTCGAGCACCGCATCGGCGTCGAAGCCGGTCGGGGGGCGGACCTCGCGAGCCCGCCGGGCGAGTGCCGCGAGCACCTCGTCGCGGATCTGTCCCTCGGCGACCGGGAGCGGATCGCGCGGCGTCCCCCACAGGGGCCGGCGCTCGACGAGCACGGTCAGTGCGAGCTCCTCGGTGTGGTCCGCCTCACGCCACTCATCCGCCGTGCGCGCCACAACCTCTCCCGTCAACCCGCAGCGGACGAGGGCCGCGCTCACCGCCTCGGTCCAGCCGGCCGGCGGCGCCTCGCTGCAGACGATCGCGCCGCGGGCGATCGACGCCGGCGTCAGCTCTCGCCGCGCCTCGCTGCCGACGGCCACCCATACGAGCCCGTCCGAGGGCAGGCGGAACGGCCGTCCCGCGAGTTCGATCGCGCGAACCGTCAGGGAGTCGACGAGCGCCGACAGGACCCGCGCGACCTCGAGCGCGCGAAGGTTGGCAGCGTGGAGGTCAACGACGATCTCCGGCAGGCTGTCGGCGACCGCCGCGAGCGCGTCGAGGTCCTGCGCCCGGGCGATGCCGCGGCGGGCCCCGAACCACGACCGGGGCTGCACGGCGAACACGTCCGCATCCTCGACCACCCCGACGAGTTGGCCGCGCTCGCTGACGACCGGCGCGTGGCGGATCCCCCGCTCGAGCATCTCGAACAACACCTCCCCACCGAGGCGGTCCGGGGTGACGGAGAAGACGGGCGTCGTCATCACGCTTGACACGGGTGCGCTCAGCGGCAGACCGGTGGCGACGATCCGGGTGCGGATGTCGCGGTCGGTGACGATCCCGAAGCCGTCGCCAGGGCGCCGCTCGACGATCGCCGAGGTGGCGCCGGCCTCGGTCATCCGCCGCGCGACCTCCCGGATGCTCTCCATTGGCGTGCAGGTCACCGTCGCCGAGCGGATCAGACCGGCGACCGGCTGGTGGCCCGGCTCGCGCATGCCGACGACCAGCTCGCGAGCTCGGGCGCGCTCGAGCAACGGCCGCGCAACGGCGACCGGAATCCGGTAGCAGAGCGTGTCCTCGACGGCGTGCGCCTCGAAGCCCGGCGGGAGGCCGGAGAGCATCGCCGCGTGGCCGAACGTGTCGCCCGCATGGAGCAGGTCGAGCAACTTGCCCTCGTGCGAGATCTCGACCGTCCCGCCGTGGATGACGCGCAGGAACGTCACCGGGCCGCCGTCCTCGCTGAGGATCACGGCCGCGGGCAGGAAGAACTCGATTTCGGTCTGCGCCGCGACCTCACCCAGCTCCTCCGGCGAGAGCGCGTCAAACGGCGCCCGCTGCGCGAGGAACCGAGCGACTTCGCTTACTCCGGCGTCCGGCCTATGCATGCGCCAACGGTACCGGCGCGGCACTGCGCGTTGCGAGAGGAAGAACTACCGAGCGTGCGCGCCGACGAGGCTGAGTCGCAATGCCTGGTGCGGTTCCAGGTACACCTGCCACCCTCGCCGGCAGCGGCCGCACTCGCACCGCACTGACGCGTCGTAGCCGTCGCTGTCGGCGAGCTCCCAGGCGACGTCGCGCGCTCGCAGGCAGAGCGGGCAGGCGAGCGAGGCGGTCACCAGCTCGTCAGGATCCTCGGCGCGAAAACGCGCCACATCCGTCAGACCACGCATGCACCGAGCATCCTCGCATGTCCGCGACCCGGCAACCGGGAGGCATGGCAAACCCCCCGGTTGGGGGGAGCGAATCGTCTGGACGCGGACGAGAGACGACCTCTTACGCCGAGGCGCCTGCCTCCGCCGCCCGCGTCTGCCGGCCGGTCATGTCGAGGATCGGCCGCACCTCGGTCGACCCGTAGGCGATGTTCGGAACCCGCGCGGCGTGCTCGAGCACCGTGTCGATGTCGGGCGCCTCAAGCAGGTAGTAGCCGCCGAGTACCTCCTTCGTCTCCGCGAACGGACCGTCAGTGATCTGCGTCTGCCCGTCCCGCTCGCGCACCGTCGTCGCGAGCTCGGTGCCCTGAAGCGCGTTCCCGCCGACGTACACGCCGGCCTCGCGCAGGCTCTCCGTGTACTCGTCCCACTTGGGGGACATCTCGGCCATCTGCTCGGGGCTGAGCGGGTTATCGGCCGGCATGTAGATGAGCAGCATGTATTCGGGCATCTCGCCTCCTGTGATGGGGTGTCGCCGCCGGGTGCGGCCTTCATCATCCACGACGGACGAGCCGGTGCGGATTCGACATCGGCTCCGAACATGTTTCGCACCGAGCGCGAGCGTGTAGGTTGCGCGTCATGAGCGACACCGCGGCATCGCTCCCAGCGCAGGGCCGGCTGGCGCGCTGGCGCCACGCGCTCAGCACGATCAACCCACCAGCGGGCGAGCTCGACGCGGTCTCCCGCTGGCTGGTCATCACACGTGCGGGGGTGCTCCCGATGACGTTGACGGCCGGGGCGATCGCCGGCCTGCTCACCGTCCGCCGCGCCGACTTCGCCGCCGGCTGGTTCGCGCTCGCGTTTGCCGGAATCGTCCTCGCGCACGTGTCGAACAACCTCGTCAACGACCTGTTCGACACCGACACCGGCCTCGACACCGACAATTACCCGCGCGCACTGTACGCGCCCCACCCGATCCTGTCCGGGATGATCAGCCGTCGCGGCCTGCTACGGGCGGCAGTGCTCGTCAACCTCGCCGACGTCGCGATCCTCGTGCTGCTCGTGCTCGCTCGCGGCTGGGTCGTGCTCGCCTTCGGCCTCGCCGGCGTCATCCTCAACGTTGCCTACACGGCGCCGCCGCTCCGGCTCAAGAAGCGCGGGCTCGGCGAGCTCGACGTGCTGCTCGTGTGGGGCCCGCTGATGATCGCCGGCACCGTCTACTCGGCCATCGGCACGGTGCCGTGGCAGGTGTGGCCCGCCGCCGTGCCGTACGGGCTGCTGTGCACCGCAGTGCTGATGGGCAAGCACATCGACAAGATCCCGTGGGACGAGGCGGCGGGCGTGCGAACCCTTCCCGTCATCCTGCACGAGCCGGCCGCCCGCGTTCTCACCCGGGCGCTGATGGTCGGCTTCTACGTCGTCCTCGTCGCGTGTGTCATCGTCGGTGCGCTGCCGTGGCCCGCGCTCGCGGCGTTCGGAGCGCTGCCGCTGCTCGCCCGGGCGCTCAAGGCACTCGCCCGTCCCCGGCCCGAGCGACCACCTCGCGGGTTCCCGATCTGGCCGCTGTGGTTCGCGGCGTTCACGTTCACGCATACGCGCCGGGCCGGGGCGCTGCTCGTCGCCGGCCTCGCCGTGGCGGCGATCCTCGGTCTCGGTCCGGACTGGCTCGGCTGATCCGGGAGGTGCGCGCCGGTCCAGGCCGGGCGCTACGCAGGTCCGGCCACGAGCTACGCCGGTCCGGGCCGCGGGCTGGGCAGATCCGGCCGGGCGCTACGCGGGTCCCGCCGCGAGCTCGTCGATCAGCCCGGCGAGGCGCTGCAGCAGATCGGCCGCGACCGCGCGCTCCCCTGGTGGAAGCGCGGCGTAGAACGACTCCTGCCGGGTGCGCTGCCATTCGTGCTGGGTGGCCAGCAGGTCGCGGCCGCTCGGCGTCAGGATGATCGTCACCCCGCGCCGATCCTCCGCAGCGCGACGGCGCTCGACGATTCCGCGGCGCTCGAGCGCGTCGAGGATTCGCGTCGCCGTCGGCGCCGCGACGCCGGCCGCGTTCGCCAGCTCGACGACGCGCGCCCGGTCGGCATTCGAGAGGCCCTGCAGAAGCGCGTACTGTGACAGCGTGAGGGCGTCCTCCCCGGCCTGAGCCGGCGCGCCCCGAGCCCGGCGCACCGCCTGCGCGAGGGCGTCAAACGCGCTCAGGAACGCATCGGTCTCGCTTAGTCCCGGCTGGGGGGGTTCGATGGCCACCCGGCGAGTGTAGCTTGCTAACGTTTAGCATGCTAATCAACTTCCTCCTCCCCCGACGCTCATCGGGACGAGGCCTCCTTCGGACTGGAGTCGGCATGTTCCGGAACATCCTCGTGGCCGTCGACGGCTCACCGCATGCAGAGAAGGCACTGGACGAGGCGATCGACATGGCCGTCTCCGGCAACGGTCGGCTGACAATCCTCTCCGCGATTCCGCATCCCCCGGCCTGGGCGAGCTCCCCCGGCGGGGCGGTGGTGGCCATACCGCTCGCCGACGAACTCGAGCGCGAGGCGACGTCGATCCTGCGCGAGTCCGTCCGCCGCGTCCCGGAGTCGGTGCCGGTGACGAAGATCCTCACCCACGAGCCGATCCGTGCCGCCCTCACCGAGCAGCTCGAGACGGGGCGGCACGACCTGCTCATGATGGGCTCTCGCGGGCGCGGCGCGATCCGGGCCTCACTGCTCGGCAGCGTCAGCCACTACGCGCTCAACCACAGCCGCATCCCGGTGCTCATCGTCCATACCGAGGAGGACCGGCTGGCGGCCGACCCGGAATCGACCGCCGCGGCCGCCTGACTACGGGCCGATCTCGGGACACTAGGGGCCGGTCTCGAGAAACCCGGTGATCGATCGCATCCGGCCGTCGGCGGACACGGTCACGTAGTCGGTTCCGATGGCCGCTAGCGCGGCGCCGTTCGCCGCGAGCGACCAGCTGAACCGCACGCGGTCGTGATGCGCGTCCGGCCCGGTGTGGAGCGTGAACTGATGCGACGGGAACTGAGCTTGAGCGGCGCCGATCATCGCGCTGATCCCGTCGATGCCCTCGCCGCTCATGATCGGGTCGAGGTAGGTCGCGTCGTCTGTCACGGTGCGTGCCACGAGCGCGCGCCGTGCCTCCGGGTCCGGCTCGTTCCACATCGCCAGGTACTCCTGGACGAGTTGCTCGACGTCTGTCACGAGACTCCTCTCGTTCGTGTGCTGATGACCGCCGCGGACGGTCGCAGCGCCCGGCGCGCGGGGCAATTACCCTCGGCGTAAGGGCGGGTGTCACCGATCGGGGTACCTGTTCGTCTGAGAGTTCTGAGATGCCGGATGAGACTGACCTGCGAGGGCTGCTGTTCTCGATCGCCTACCGCATGCTCGGCAGCGTCGGCGACGCCGAGGATCTCGTTCAGGAAGCGCTGCTGCGGCTCGAGCGGGCGCGGCGCAGCGGCGAGCAGATCGTCTCGCCGAAGGCGTTCCTCACGACCGTCGTCACCCGCCTGGCGATCGACGAGCTGCGCTCCGCTCGCGTGAAGCGGGAGACGTACTACGGACCGTGGCTCCCCGAGCCGATTCTCACTGCTCCCGATCGCGACCCGGCGGAGGTAGCCGAGATGGCCGATTCCCTGTCGTTGTCCTTCCTCGTCCTGCTCGAGACGCTGTCGGAGGTCGAGCGCGCGGTGTTCCTCCTGCGCGAGGTGTTCGGTTATGGGTACGACGAGATCGCCACGATCGTCGACCGCAGCGAGGTCAACTGCCGCCAGATCCTCACGCGGGCCCGGCGGCGGATTGACGAGGGCAAACCGCGGTTCGAGGTCGACCGGGCGCAGCAGCACGAGCTCGCGGGGTCATTCGTCGCGGCGATGCAGGACGGCAACGTCGAGCGGGTGCTCGAAATGCTTGCTCCGGATGTCGTCTTCTACGGCGACGGCGGAGGCAAGGCACGTGGGTTGCCACAGCCGATTTACGGGAGCGCGCGTGTCTCGCGACTGCTCGCGGCGTTTGCCCGAGAGGGCGACGAGATCACCGCCCGGATCGAGGTCACGCAGATCAACGGCCAGCCCGGGACGCTCAACTTCGACGCCGAGGACCGCCTCATCAACGTGTTTGCGTTCGAGATCGCGGGCGGCGCGATCCAGTCGATCCGCTCGATCATCAACCCGGAGAAGCTTGGCCACCTCGGCTATCCGCTGTCGCCGATTGCGCGCCGCTCTCAGTAGCGCCGGAGCGCGGCCGCGAGAGCAGCAGCGTCACCACGTAGGACACGACGACGCCGACGACGATGAGCGGCTCGACACTGCCTCCGGCCTTCGTCGTCAACAGCGTCGCCAGCAGGACGGAGGCAAGCGGGAGCCGGAGCACGCAGGTGACGGCGGCGCCGATGCCGACGGCGACGGCCGCACCCGCGGGAAACCCTGGCAGGTGCGAAGCGAGAAGCCCGCCCGCCGCCCCGAGGAAGATGGCGGGGAACGTCGGTCCGCCGCGGAAGCTGCCGAGCGAGAGCGCGTAGGCGACGCCCTTGCACACGATCAGCAGCAAGAGCGTTCCCAGCGACCAGGTGCCCGCCTGCGCGACGAGTCCGGGCAACTGGCCCTGGCCGTCGAAGAGCACGAAGTCGATGCTCTTGCCCGACGCCTCCGCGAAGCCGATCGCGATCCCGGCGATGATCACGGCGACGATGGGCAGCAGCACGAGCAGCCGCCGACGGGAGACGAACCGGTACGTGGCGAGGCCGCTGCGCATCACGAAGAAGGTCACGACCGCGACGACGATCGCCAGCGCGATCGTCCATCCGAACTCGCCGATCTTCAGATGGCCGATCGAGTGCAGGTCGAGCGGGCCGAGCGCGTACGCAGAGTTGCTGAGGCCGGTGAACGACCCGAGCCCGAGCGAGACGAGCGTTCCGATCCCGGCGGCGAGCAGCCCGGGAATCAGCACGACCCGGAGCTTCGGGCCTCCGAGGCCGGTCGCCTCGATCAGGATGACCGCCGCGATCAGCGGCGAGGCGAAGATGAACGCCAGCGCGGTGAAGCTGCCCGCAGCGCCGATCACCATCAGCGACTGCGGTGGCACGTCCCGCCCGGAGAGGGTGACGAGCAGAATCGCCAGCCCCGCGCCGAGCGCGATGAGTGGTCCCTCAGGCCCGAGCACGAGCCCGAACCCCACCGATGCGAGCCCGGCCAGGATGACGCCGGGAAGGACCCGCGGGCTCGCCGGGCCGCCGGCCGCGAGGCCCTTGGCCGGGATGTGACCCCCGTCGCCCGGAAGCAGGGTGATCGCCAAGGCGACGAGCACACCGGCCACGCCGAGGACGACGACATACCACCAGTTCGGCGGCCCGTTCTGATACCCGAGGGCGTGCGGCAGATGCGTGAACAGCTCCCGCTGGATCTGATAGAGGCCCTCCAGGTAGCACCAGGCCGCCAGCGCGACGATCACGCCGATCACCGAGATGAGGACGAGCATCACGACATACGCCCGGCTGGCGATCATCGCGTCGGCCTGCTCGGCCGAGATCTCTTGGGGTGCCGCCTCGACGGGCGCGTCAGCCATGCTCGGCGAGGCTAGGCCGGGACGCGCGCACCACATCACCCTATCCGGGTGAGCGGCTGTCACAGCGACACCGGGTCATTCGTCTCAGGGGCCATCGCAACCAAAGGAGCCCCTGATGAAGGTCTTCATCGCAGGTGCAGGCGGCGCGGTTGGCCGCCGGCTGGTCCCCCAACTCATCGCCGCGGGTCACGATGTCACCGCGATGACCCGGTCCGAGGCGAAAGCCGGCGAGCTGCGCGCGCTCGGGGCGGAGGTCGCAACCGCCGACGCGCTGGCGAAGGCCGCGGTGATTCAGGCGGTGATGCGCGCCGAGCCCGAGGTCGTGATCAATGAGCTCACGGCGCTGAGGGGCGTGACGAGCTACCGCCGCTTCGATCACGTGTTCGCCCGGACGAACCGGCTGCGGACAGAGGGGACCGCGCATCTCCTCGCCGCCGCGCAGGCGGCGGGCGCACGGAGACTGATCGCGCAGAGCTACGGCGGCTGGAACTACGCCCGAACGGGCACGGCGCTCAAGGTCGAGGACGACCCGTTCGATCCCTCACCGCCCGCCCACCAGCGGGAATCGCTCCAGGCGATCCGCCGGCTCGAGGCGACGGTACTCGGCGCCGACCACGTCGAGGGCATCGTCCTCCGCTACGCCAGCTTCTACGGCCCCGGCACGAATATCGCCGCGGACGGCGACATTTGCGAGCTCGTGCGCAAGCGCCGCCTGCCGCTGATCGGCGACGGCGGCGGCGTATGGTCGTTCACGCACGTCGACGATGCCGCGGCGGCGACCCTGCTCGCGGTGGACCATGGCGCGCCGGGCGTCTACAACATCGGCGACGACGAGCCGGCGCCGGTGTCCCGGTGGCTGCCGACGCTCGCCGACGCGCTCGGCGCCAAACCCCCGCGCCACGTGCCGGTGTGGCTTGGCCGCATGGCGGCCGGTGAGATCGGCGTCTCGATGATGACCCAGATCCGCGGCATCTCGAATGCGAAGGCTCGGCGCGAGCTCGGCTTCACGCCCCATTACCCGACGTACCGCGAGGGCTTCCGCGACGGGCTGGCCGATCGGACCCGAGCGCCGGTCAGTGAGCGTGGGCGTGGGTGACCAATGACCCGTGGGCGCCGCCGGCCTCGTAGCTCTGTCGGCATCCCTCCGAGCAGAAGTACACCGTCCGGCCGCCGACCTCTGCCGTCACCGCTCGCCGGCGGTCGACCGTCATGCCGCATACGGGATCGGTGGCGCCCCTCCGCACGGTGATCCAGAACAGCGCGGCGAAGATGACGAGCCCGAGCACGTTGAGGAACAGCTTGTAGTTGACGGTGATCGCCCCGAAGATGTCGCCGCGCGTCGGCCGCGGGCCTGACGGGACCGCCCCGAGCAGGCTGAACAGACCATCGACGGCGAGCGCCGCGATCGCCATCGTCACGAGCATCAGCGCCGTGATCCGAATCGTGAACGGGAGCCCGTAGTACTTGCGGTAGATCGCGAGGATCGGCAGCACGATCAGGTCCGCGAACAGGAACGCGAGCACGCCCGCGAAGCTGATTCCGCCGGACCACAGCACCGCGGCGAGTGGGACATTGCCGACCGAGCACACGAAGCTCAGCACCGCGATCAGCGGACCGACGAGCACGTTCTCGATCGCCGGCAGCGGCTGCGGCGCGTTGTGGAGGAACAGGCTCTCGAAGAAGCCGTTGCCGAGCTGGGCGACGAACCCGGCGAGCAGGAATCCGATCGTGACCTCCTTCCACAGCATCGTCCAGTCGCCGCGGAAGTTGTGGGCGACGTCGGACCAGGCGTCAGCCGAGGTCAGCCGCTCGCGCCAGGTGAGCGTCGTCGCCGCGGCGTGGTGCTGGTGACCGGTGTCCGCCTCCTGCGCGTGCTCGCGCGCCCGCTCCTCGAGCTGCGGGCTGACGAATAGCCGCAGGAGCACCGCCATCAGCACGATCATCACGAGCCCGCCGACGTACTCCGCGACGGTGAACTGCCAGCCGATCAGGACCCAGAGGACGAGCCCGAGCTCCCACACGAGGTTCGTCGAGGCGAACTGGAATGCGAGCGCGCTCGCGGCGCTCGCGCCCTTCTGGAACAGCGACTTGCCGATCGCGACCGCGGCGTACGAGCACGACGAGGACGCAGCGCCAAGACCGGTCGCCCACCCGATTGACCTCGGGCCGCCCCCGCTCAGGGCCCGCTGGACCCGCTCGCGCGGGACCCAGGCCTGGACGATCGCCGAGATCGCGAAACCGAGGACGAGCGCCCACCACACCTCCCAGGCCATCAGGAAAGCGTCGCGAATCCCGTGCCACAGAAAGCTCATGTCACGAAGTATACATACCCCTAGGGGGTACTGGTATGACCGGCTGCCAGCTTATGCGAGGCGCCCAGGCGTACGGCTTCGGCGCCTCGGAGCGCCTCCTCGGGGTGTCAAAGCAGTTGATTCTCCGCTCCCGCGCGAAGCGGATGGCCGCGATCGCCTCTTCCTCGTCGAACGCGCCCCAGTCGCCGCTGAGCTGCCACGTCCCGTACGCGATCGGAGAGACGGTGAGGCCGCTGCGGCCAAGCGTCAGTGCGTTCATCTTTGACTCCAATCAGGTTCGAACTCGTCTCCATCATTTCGCGATCGGCGCCGCCGTGAACCGTGGGCGAGGACCAGAATTCGCGAACCGCCCGCGCCGTCGGGTAGCGTCTTGTCCATGAGCAACGCAGAATCGGCGCCGGCGGGGACTGGCGGCGGAAATACGGGACCGATTCGGATCATCCTCGCGGATGACCACCAGGTCGTTCGGCGGGGCCTCGAGCTGTTGCTGAACAGCGAGGCCGGCTTCGAGGTGGTTGCCGAAGCCGGCGATGTCGATACAGCCCGACGCTACGTGCGAGGCCATCACCCCGATGTCCTCGTCGTTGATCTGAACATGCCCGGAGGCTCCGTGCTCGAGGCCATTCCCCACCTTCGCCGCGAGTCGCCGGACACCCAGATCGTCGTGCTCACGATGCAGGAGGACCCGGCGTTCGCGCGTGAGGCGCTCCGGGCCGGCGCGCTCGCATACGTCCTCAAAGAGGCGGCCGAGTCAGAACTCGTCGAGGCGGTGCGACGCGCCGCCGGTGGCGAGATCTATCTCAACCCCCAGCTCGGGGCACGGATCGCGGCCGAGCCCCCACCCGGACCGCCGGACGATCTCACCGAGCGCGAGGTCGACGTGCTCCGTCGGATCGCGCTCGGCCACACGAACCGCGAGATCGCCGACCAGCTCTACCTCTCGGTCCGGACGATCGAAACCCACCGGCAGCACATCCAGCAGAAACTGCGCCTCGAGACCCGGGCTGAGCTCGTGTCATACGCGCTCGAGCACGGGATGTTCGAATCGCATTAGCCAGCCGTCCGCAGGTCAGCTATGTCAGGAGGTGGCCGTAGATGCCGGAGCCGATTGAGTTCGACGACATCCGGACGGGTGCGAGCGCCATCCAGTTCGAGGGCGGGAAGTACGGATCGCCGACCTCGTTCTTCGTCACCTCGCATCCGCCCGGCGCCGGCCCCGGGCTCCATCGCCATCCGTACGAGGAGACGTTCATCGTCCAGCGTGGCGTCGCGGAATTCACCGTTGATGAGTCGACGCTCCGCGCTCATGCCGGTCAGATCGTCGTTGTCCCCGCCGGGACGGTCCACCGCTTCGAGAACGTCGGCGAGGAGCCGCTTGACCAGGTGAGCATCCACCCAGTCCCTGAAATGGAAACCGAGTGGTTCAGCTGATACGCAACTCCATCACGCAGTGAACTCCGATCTCGGGAACGTCGAACTCGCGCGGGTCATGGCGGCGATGCTGGAGCACCCACCGGAGTGACGAGCTCCGCGAAGAGCGCGTCGAGCGTTGCCTGCGGGTCCGCACACAGCCCGGTGTGCACCTCGGAAGGCTGGATCATCGTGCTCGCCGGCGCCACGAGCCAGCCGAACCGCTCCGATGCCGGCAGCGCCGCGAGCGCGCCGGCGCGTGGATCGGCGGCGGCGGCATGCCTGAGCGCCGTCAGCTGAGCCTCGATCTCGCCGACATCAGCATCGGGCGCGAGCGCGCGCAGCCGGACGGGATCGAGCAGTGTGCGGATGCCGAGGAAGTCGCGCTGCCGGCAGAAGACGACGACACCGACGTTGAAGCGCTCGCCCCGCTCGAGACGCGGGACGAGGCGGAGGATCGCGTACGAGAACGGGCTACGCTGCGGCGCGGGCACGCTCCGCCTCCTCCGCGAACGCGCCGTCCTGAACGCGTCGCTCGAGATAGTCGACGTAGATGTCGGGCTCGGTGCCGCCGCGCCAGTCGCTGGGAACGAGCGCGGTGACCCGCTCGAGGACATCGCGAGTGACGCGCCGCGTCAGGCGCTCGTGCGCCTCGGTGATCGATCCTGCGGCCGGCAGCAGCACGTGGTCGGCGATGAGTCCGAACGCTCGGGTTGCGTCGCGCGGCGGATCGAGGCCCTGATGATGGAGGTAGAGCGCGGCACCGTGATCGATCAACCACAGCCGGCCATGCCACACGAGCAGGTTCGGGTTGCGAGGGGTCCGATCGACGTTCGTCGCCAGTGCGTCCAGCCACACGACATCGGCGGCGAGGGTGCGGTCGGGCATGAACGCGCCGCCGGGGACGTAGGCGAGCGCCCCGGGGAGGAAGTCGACGCCGAGGTTGACGCCGGCGCTGCCGACGATCAGATCCTGGATCTCCGGATCGGGCTCCGCCGCGCCGAGCGCCGGATCGAGCTCGACCGTCACGAGCTCGGGCACGAGCAGTCCAAGGGCACGGGCGAGCTCGCCGACGATCACCTCGGCGACGAGTGCCTTGACGCCCTGACCGGCGCCCCGGAACTTGACGACGTACAGCCCGTCGTCGTCGGCCTCCGTCAGGCCCGGGAGCGAGCCCCCCTCCCGGAGGGGAGTGACGTACCGGGTCGCGGTGACCGCGCGGAGCGCCTCGGTGGCCGTCGGATGCACGCTGACTAGTATCGAGGTACATGCGGATCTCAGTCCTCGACCAGTCCCCGGTCCCCGAGGGCGCGACCGGGGCCGACGCGCTGGCCAACACGCTGGACCTCGCCCGCCTCACCGATTCGCTCGGGTACCACCGCTACTGGGTTGCCGAGCATCATGGCGGCCCGATGCTCGCGAGCGCGAGCCCCGAGGCCTTGATCGGCCCGATCGCCGCGGCCACGTCGCGGATCCGCGTCGGCAGCGGCGGCGTGATGCTGCCGCACTACAGCCCGTTCAAGGTCGCCGAGACGTTCTCGGTCCTCGCCGCGCTCTACCCCGGCCGGATCGACCTCGGGATCGGCCGCGCGTCGGGAACCGATCCGCTGACGACGTTCGCGCTCCAGCGTGACCGACGCTCGGCGTCGCCGGATGACTTCCCGGACCAGCTCGCCGAGCTGATCGCGTACCAGGAGAACGACCTGCCGGCGGACCACCCGTTCGCCCGACTCGCCGAATTCTTGCCCGGGCGGCCGGAGCTGCCGGCGCTGTGGCTGCTCGGATCCTCACCCCAAAGCGCCGTGTGGGCCGCGCAGCTCGGGATCCCGTACGCGTTTGCCGACTTCATCAACCCCGGGGGCAGCGAGATCGCCGCCGCCTACCGCGAGCGGTTCGCCGCGGGGCAGCGCCGCCTGAACGCTCCGATGACGGCCGTCGCCGCGTGGGTGCTGTGCGCGGACACCGACGAGGAGGCCCAGCGGCTCGCCGCGAGCAGCCGGATGACCCTCACCCTGTTACGCCGGGGCGAGCTGATCCCCGTCCCGCCGGTCGCGAAGGCGATCGCGTTCCTGGAGTCCGAGGGCAAGCCGCTCACCGGTTCGCTGCCGGGACGACGCGGAATCATCGGTTCGCCGGACACGGTCCGGGCGGGCATCGACGAGCTTGCCGCGGTGTACGGCGCTGACGAGGTGATCGTCGTCACGATCACCCACGACCATGGCGCGCGGCGGCGGTCCTACGAGCTGCTCGCCGAGGCAATGGACCTCGTCCCCGCCGCGGCCTCCGAAGTGCCGGTGCCCGCCCCGTCACGCTCCTGACCGGCAGACGACTGTTTTTGGGTGCATCGGGGTACCGCGAGAGGCGTGGGAGGCTCGCCGGTGGTCATGGTGCTCAGTGCCGGACACTGCGGGACGCGGTGGCTGAGCGCCGCCGTGAGCGAGCTGTACCGGGACGTCGCCGTCGCACACGAGCCCCTCGGACCACGCTACGCGCCGCGCCGCTTCTTTCGCCGCTACGAGGACCCGGCGGCGATCCTCTCGGTTCCCGACGTCGCAACCCACGTCGCGCACATCGAGCAGCTCGACCGCCCGTACGTTGAGACGGGTTGGCCGCTGTTCGCGGCCCTCCCCCTCCTTGCCGATCGGTTCCGGGGACGCCTGCGGGTTGTTCATCTCACGCGCCATCCCGTACCGAGCGCGCTTGACCATCTCTCAGACGGCTCATACGCCGGCGGCACCCGCAACGACCTGTACACCCGGCTGGCGACACTCGGTCCGACCGACGCGGGCACCTTTCAGCCGCAGTACGCGGCCACGTGGGACGGGCTCAGCCCGTACGAGAAGTGTCTCTTCTGGTGGACGGAGATCAGCATGTTCGGACTCGAGTTTCCGGGCCGGATCGGCTGGATCCCGTTCCTGCGCGTCCAGGCCGAGCGGCTCCTCGCGGGCGATCGAGCCGAACTCGAGCGGCTGCTCGAATTCGCGGGCCTGCCCTGGCGTGAGCAGTGGCTGGACCGCGACGGGTCGACCGTTGCGCACTGGCGGCATCCTCAGGGCCGGGCCGTCAATCCGCTCGAGGTCCATCGCCATCCGGTGACGATCGACGTGGCGCGACAGCTCGGATACGACCTCAGCCGGCTCACGCTCGGGGCGCTGCTCGCCCGATACGACGGCGAGCCCGCGTATCGTGGGTGAGCGCGCCTCACAAACGCCATCTGGCGATCGTTCAAAGGCCATGCTCTACACCACAGTTGACAGCCCGATCGGCGAGCTGCTCCTCGTCGGCGACGGCACGTCGCTGCATCGCCTCTCGATGCAGCATGGCCGGCGCCCGCTCCGCCGAGATCCTTCCTGGACCCGGGACGGCGCAGCCTTCGCCGACGTCGCCCGGCAGCTTGAGGAGTACTTCACCGGCGCCCGGCGCGCATTCGATATCCCGCTCACGCTGAACGGCAATCCGTTTGAGCAGCGCGTATGGGACGAGCTGCTGACGATTCCGTACGGCGAGACCGCAAGCTACGGCGCGATCGCCCGGCGGGTCGGAAGTCCCGAGGCGGCCCGCGCGGTCGGGCTCGCCAACGGCCGGAACCCGGTCGCCGTGATCGTGCCGTGCCACCGGGTGATCGGCGCGAACGGGACGCTGACCGGTTACGGCGGCGGGCTCGACCGCAAGCGCCTGCTGCTCGATCTCGAGTCCGGTGTTCTGCCGCTCGTCCCGACCGAGGCCGCCCACGCCTGAGCGAAGGCGTCGAGTGGCAGCAGCAGCTCGAGCAGCTCCGCCCCGCGGGCGGTGAGCCGGTACCCGTCGGCGTCGCGTTCGACGACGCCGGCCGCGCGGAGCTCGCGGAGGCGCTCGTTGAGCACGCTCGACGACGCACCGTCACACGCGCTCTGGAGCTGGCGAAAGGTGCGCGGCTTGCCATCCCGGAGCTCCCACCCGACGCGGAGCGCCCAGCGGCGACCAAGGAGATCGAGCAGGACCATGATCGGCCGCCCGCTCGCGGAGCCACGGACCGGTCGGCCCGGCTGGGGGAAGTCGCGTTCCGGGGTCACCCGACCACGAGCCGGTTGCGCTTCGGTTTCCGAAGCGATAGGGTTCTGCTCTGAAAACAGAAGCGCACTGTGCTCGAAAGGATACGCATGCCCACTCGCCACCGCCTCGCACCACTCGATCCGCCGTACGACCCGGAGATCGCCCGCACGCTGGAGCGGATGATGCCGCCCGGGATCCCACCGCTGAAGCTGTTCCGGACCGTCGCCCACAATCCCGCGATCTTGGAGCGGTTTCGCACCACCGGCGCGTACCTGCTCAACTTCGGAACCCTGCCGGCGCTCGATCGGGAGATCGTCATTGCGCGCACCTGTGCCCGCTGCGGATGTGAATACGAATGGGGCGTTCACGCCCTGTTCTACGGCGAGCGCGTGGGCTTGAGCCCCGCGCAGCTCGACGCGACGGTACTGCCCGACGGCGAGCTCGCCGCTGTATGGAGCGATGAGCAGGCGCTCCTGATTGAGCTCGTCGACGCGCTTCACGACCGGGGAGACGTCGGCGACGGGCTGTGGGAGCGCCTCTGCGCGAACTACGACGGTGCCCAGCTCGTGGAGCTCGTGGCGCTGGTCGGGCAGTACCACCTCGTCTCGTTCATCGCGAACACGTTCGCTGTCGAACTGGAGGATGCCGCTCGGCGATTTCCGCCACGGGGGTAGGATGCCCGCCGTGGCCGAGCTCATCCTCGTCGACCAACCGGCGCCGCACGTCACCCGGCTGACGCTCAACCGACCGGATCAGCTCAATGCGATGACCGCCGAGCTGTGCGAGGAGTTGCATACGACACTGCGCGCCGTCGGCGCCGACCGGACGTGCCGCGCGGTGATCCTGACCGGCGCCGGCCGGGGGTTCTGCGCCGGCCTCGATCTTCATGGCTACGGCGCGGCACCGGAAAACACCGGGGTCGACGAGCCGCGCGACCGGCTCGCCAACCAGCAGCACATGTCGACCGCGATCCTCGCGTTGCGCGCCCTCCCCCAGCCCGTGATCGCCGCGGTCAACGGCGCCGCGGCCGGGTTCGGGCTCGCGCTTTCTCTCGGCAGCGACATCCGCTACGCGAGCACCGCGGCGGTGTTTCGGGCGGCGTTTCTCAACATCGGCGTGTCGAACTGCGACATGGGGACGAGCTGGCTGCTGCCGCGGCTGATCGGCGCCTCCCGCTCGCACGAGCTGATGCTGACCGGTCGGCGTGTGAACGCCGAAGAGGCGCTGCGGATCGGGCTCGTCGCCGACGTCGTCGAACCGGGCGCCCTCGCCGAGCGCGCGGTGTCCGGCGCCCGGCAGATCGCGAGCTCGGCTCCGTGGGCCGTGCGGTTGACGAAGCGCGGCATCTGGACCGCGCTCGAGATCCCCTCTGAGCAGGCGGCGGTCGAGTTCGAGGACCGCCAGCAGATCATGGCGACGTTCGGCAACGCCCTGCCCGAAGCGGTGGCGGCATTCCTGGAGAAGCGCCCAGCGGAGTTCGCCGACTGATCGCGTGATGGGCGACCTGTTCGACATCTCCGGCCGGACAGCGCTTGTGACCGGCGGATCGCGCGGCGTCGGCGCGATGATCGCTCGCGGACTCGTCGAGGCCGGCGCGCGAGTGCTCATCTCCTCCCGCAAGGAGGCCGAGCTGCTCGGGACGGCCGAGGAGCTCGGCCGGATCGGGAGTTGCGAGGCCCTCCCCGCGGACCTGTCGACGCCGGAAGGCGCGCGGACGCTGGCCCAGGAGGTGCGCGACCGCGTCGATGCCCTGAGCATCCTCGTCAACAACGCCGGCGCGACGTGGGGCGCACCGCTCGAGGAGTTCCCCGACTCCGGCTGGGACCGCGTCATCCACACGAACGTCGAGGGGATCTTCCACCTGACGACGGCGCTGCTTCCGGCGCTCCGGGCCGCCGCCACGGAGGCCAGTCCGGCGCGGGTGATCAACATCGGCTCGGTCGACGGGGTCCGCCCGCCGGTGATGGAGAACTACAGCTACAGCGCGAGCAAGGCGGCCGTCCACATGCTCACCCGTCACCTCGCCAAGCGGCTCGCGCCCGAGCACATCACGGTCAACGCGATCGCGCCCGGCCCGTTCGAGAGCAAGATGACCGCGTTCATGCTCGACAGCCAGGACGCGAAGGAGATGGTCGAACGGATGGTCCCGCTCGGGCGCATTGGCCGCCCGGATGACGTCGTCGGGCTCACACGGTTCCTTGTCTCACGCGCCGGGTCCTTCCTCACCGGCACGGTCATCCCGCTTGACGGTGGGATCACCGGCTGCGGCTGATTCCCCGCGCCGCGGCGGCCACGAACCCCTCGGCCATCGCGTCGCCGATCCCGCCGAGCGGCAGCATCCGCGGCAGCGACAGACTCGCCGCCAGCTCGACATCGATCCGGGTCCGGCCACCGGCGCCGGCGAGACGCCATACGACGCGGAACGCCTCGGGATCACCCGGCTCGTTCGGCAGCCGGGTGAGGGCAACCGCCCGGGGCGGCCGGCGCTCGACCGCGAGCATCAGCTCGAGGTCGTGGGCGAACGGCCCGCGGGAGACGTGGAGCGCCGCGTGGGCCTTGGCCGCGAGCCCGTCCGGCTCGCGATCGACCACGTCGACGTCGCGCACGACATCCGGATACCAGTCCCGGTACCGCTCGACGTCGGCGAGCAGCGCATAGCATGCCTGCAGCGGCGCATCGACCTCGACCTGCGCTGAGCCCGTGAGCTGTTTCATCGTCTCGGCGGCTACCTGCTGTGCGCGCGGGGCAAACCGCCTGTCATCATCGTCGACATGAGCGACAGCTGCAGCCATCTCAACCAGATCAACCTGGACGTCGAGCCCTCGAGCACCGAGGGCTGCTCGGAGTGCCTCCGCATCAGCGCCACCTGGGTCCATCTGCGCATGTGCATGATCTGCGGCGAGGTCGGTTGCTGCGACTCCTCACCAAATCAGCACGCGAGCAAGCACGCCCGCGCGACCGACCACCCGATCATCCGCTCCCGCGAGCCGGGCGAGAACTGGTTCTACTGCTACCCGGACGACTACGCCTTCGTCCTCGGGTAACCGATAGCTCGTGACGCGCCGGACGCCCAGCCTCGGGCTCAGGCCTCAGACTCCGGAGATGCGGTGCTTAGCCTTCCGGACCGGTCGTCAGTTACAGACCGAACAGTGACCGGTCGCGCACGAGCACACCGGCAGTGCCGCCCCAGGCGCGATCGGCCGCCAGCGGCTGACCCAGGCGAGCGCGATCAGATCGAGTCGATCCGCCGGGCCGCCGGGCCAGCAGGTGCGCATGATGCGGACCGAGATGCCCCGGCCGGCCGGGGTCTGGTCCCGTGCCGCACGGCGGATGTGATCGCGGATGTCGTCCTGACTCATGGCTGTACCGGGTCGCGCCGGCGCCATCCGGCACTGGCGTAGAACTACCCGGTCCTGCCATCGGCAGCACCTCCCCGCAAGATGAGGCTTTGCGGCCGCGCGTGGCGCCTTGTTCGAGACGCCGGCGCGGCCGCCGTTCACGGAGCCGCCGCTAGGCCCGCTGCGGAACCGTGCTGATCGCGTTCATATACATCTCCATCTGGCTCGCGATCGCCTCGTTCGTGTAGCCGTCGAGGTGCCGAATGCCGTCGACCGACAGCTGCGCGTCGACGGTGTTGCGCTGGAACTCCTCATCCTCACGCAGCGATGCGATCTGCTCGGCACTGCCGCGGATCATGATGAAGCCGTCCATCTCCGCGTTCGGCGACAGGAGCGACACATCGAAGCTGTCGATCCGCCCGTCCTGTTGCATCCGGCCGAGGATCCCGAGGGCTTCGTTGAAGACCTCGATCGCCCGCGACTCAAGTCCGCGCACGGGTGCCCCCCATGCGATCAGCAGCATTCTGTCCGCCATGCCGCTCTCCTTCCTCTTGCGGCCCGGCGCCGAGCCGGGCCAGTTAGCGTGTGACTCTCTCACTCGGCGCCCACCGATGCAAGCGGATCGATGAATTGACCGCGATGACCGGGTCTATCTGTGCGAGCGCTCGATCGCATCGCATCGACAACGGCAATATTTTCAAGGAGCAGATTGATCATGGGCAGGATCCTCGTACACGAATTCATCTCTCTCGACGGCGTCAACGAGAATCCGAGCTGGACGTTCGAGCACGGGTTCGACCCGAAGATGAGCGAGTCGATCGGCCGCCTGACGGGCGCGGCGAAGGCGATCCTGCTCGGCCGCACGACGTACGAGATGTTCGAACCGGCGTGGTCAACTCGCACCGCCGAGGATGATCCGGGCGCGCCGTTCTTCAACGAGACGCAGAAGTACGTCGTGTCCTCGACGCTCCGGGAGACGACCTGGGCCAACTCGACGGTTCTCGGTCCCTACGACGCCGGCACGATCCGCTCGTTCAAGGAGGGAGTCGATGGCGACATCTACGTGAGCGGGAGCACCGAGCTCGTGCGGGGCATGCTCGCCGACGGGCTCGTCGACGGGCTTCACCTGTTCGTGTTCCCGGTCGCGCTCGGAGCGGGCAAGCGTCTGTTCGCCGACGGCGCGAGGATCAAGCTCGCGCTCGCCGACACCGAGTCCTACGAGAACGGTGTGGTGCACCTCGGCTATCGCCCCGCCGACTGAGCGTCACCGGGTGTCGATCGCGAGCTCGATCCCGAGCGCGATGAGCACGGTCCCCAGGAGCCGCTCGATCCGCCGCCGGACGGCGGCCCGCTGCAGCAGTGGTCGCGCTCGATCGGCGAGCAGGACGATGCCGACACACCACACCGTGTCAAGCGTCACCTGAATCACCGCGAGCGCGAGCACGACCTCGAGCAGCGGGCCGTGACGCGGGAGGAACTGGGGGAAGAACGAGATCGCAAAGACCGCCGCCTTCGGGTTCGCCGCGATCGACAGCAGCGACGCCCGGAAGGCGGGGCCGGGACCCCGGCCGCGAACGACGGTCAGTGACGGGATCGGCGCGCCGGCTCCGGGATCATCGTCCGCCGGCCTCCGAGCGCGGATCGCCTGGATGCCGAGCGCGATCAGCACGCCGGCCCCGATCACGTGCATCGCGTCGAACAGCACGGTGTTCGCCACGAGCAGTGCGGACAGACCGGCCCCGCCCGCGACCGTCCAGCAGAACAGGCCGAGCTCGTTGCCGGCCACGGCTGCGATCCCGGCCGAGCGCCCATCCCGGATCGTCCGGTGGAGAAACAGTGCCGTCGCCGGGCCGGGCAGCGCCGCGAGCACGACGCACGCGAGCAGGAACGCCGGCAGCACGTGAGCAACATCTGCGAACACAAGCGGATTGTGCCGCGCCGACGGTCCTACGACCAATGACCCCTACAGAACGGGCCCGCCGGAGCGTTACGCTCGCGAACGATGACGACGATCTTCGCGGCCACCGGGACGGACATCGTTCGCTTTGCGTTCTCGAACGGGACGGCGAGCGCGGCCGAGCGGGTGCTCCCTGACGTCGGGGCGACGTGCGTTGCCGTCGACCCCCGCGCGCCGGAGCACGTCTACGCCGGCAGCTTCGACGCCGGTCTCTTCTCATCCGGGGACGGTGGTGAGACGTGGCAGCAGCCGGAGCGCCCGCCCGAGGAGGCGCGCGTGCTGTCCGTCGCCGTCTCGCCGGCCGCCGATCACGCCTATGCCGGGACCGAGCCGAGCAATCTCTATCGCTCCGAGGATCGTGGGCGCTCGTGGGAGCGGCTGCCGGCGCTCCGCGCACTCCCGAGCGAGCCGACGTGGTCATTCCCGCCCCGGCCCCGGACGCATCATGTCCGCACGATCGCGCCCCACCCAACCGACGCCGCGCGGCTCACGGTCGGCATCGAACTCGGCGGCGTGATGCGCTCCGGGGACGCCGGCGCGTCGTGGCTTGATCACAACCCCCAGGCCCACAGCGACGCCCACGCGCTCCTCACCCACCCCGGCCGCCCGGACCGCCTGTATGAGATCGCGGGTCAGGGGATCGCCCTCTCCGAGGACCGCGGCACCACGTGGCGCCACTTGCAGGGTGGCCTCGATCGCCACTACGCATGGGCAGGCGCGGTCGACCCGGCGCAGCCCGATCGCTGGTACGCGGCGGTCAGTCGCTCGCCGTTCGCCGCCCACGGCTCGGGCGACGGCGAGGCCGTTCTGCTGCGCAGCGACGGAAACGGCTGGACGGCGATCGACACGTGGGACAAGAATGAGCCCGGGCTCCGGCGGATGCCGTACGCCCTGCTCGCACCGGAGCCCGACGAGTTACTCGCCGGGCTCCGCGGGGGCGTCATGGTGCTGAGCGACGACGCCGGCACGTCCTGGCGGCGCCTGACGCTCGAGCTCCCTGACGTGATCGCACTGGCGCACTGAGCGCGCACCCGCGCCAGGCGATCGAGGCACTGGTGTCGGCGCTGAGCTCAGCCCCAGCTATCGGTCCCGTGCTTGATCGAGGCCTGGGCCGCCGCAATCCGCGCGATCGGCACCCGGAATGGCGAGCACGAGACGTAATCGAGCCCCGCTCGATGGAAGAAGTCGATCGATTCGGGGTCGCCGCCGTGCTCGCCACAGACGCCGAGCTTGAGACCCGGGTGCGACTCGCGGCCGAGCCATCCGGCAAGGCGCACGAGCCAGCCGACGCCCGGCTCGTCGATCGTCTCGAACGGGCTGCGGTCGATGATCTTGCGGTCGAGGTAGGCCGGGACGAACTTCGACTCCGCATCGTCACGACTGAACCCGAGCGCGGTCTGCGTCAGGTCGTTCGTGCCGAACGAGAAGAAGTCGGCATGCCGCGCAATCGTGTCTGCGCTTGTGCACGCCCGCGGTAGCTCGATCATCGTGCCAACCGTGTAGTCCTTGCCCGGGACGAGGCCCTCGCGACGACCGATCCGGTTGACGAGCTCACGCATCAGCTCGAGCTCATGCTCGTAGTTGACGAGCGGGATCATGATCTCCGGGTGCGGTGGCTTGGACGCGGACTTGGCCGCCCGCAGGATGGCCTCAACCTGCATCTCGTAGATCTCCGGATAGAGGATCCCGAGCCGACATCCGCGTGTGCCGAGCATCGGGTTCTCCTCGTGTATCTCCTCGACCCGTGAGAGCAGTGTCTCGAGTTCCTTGAGGTTGCTGTGGGCCTCGTGGTCGAGTGCGGCCTCCACCTTCGCCTCCACCCGCGCGTGCTCGACCTGGGCCGAGAGGTCCGCGAGGTTCGGCAGGAACTCGTGGAGCGGTGGGTCAAGCAGACGGATCGTGACCGGGAGGCCCTCCATCTCCTCGAAGAGCCCCTCGAAGTCCTCCTGCTGGAGCGGGAGCAGCGATGACAGCGCCTCACGCCGGGCGTCGACGGTGTTCGCCATGATCATCGCGCGCATCTTTGGCAGGCGGTCCTCGGCCATGAACATGTGCTCGGTCCGACAAAGGCCGATGCCCGCGGCCCCGAGGCTGCGCGCCCGCTGGGCGTCGGCCGGGGTGTCGGCGTTCGCCCGGACACCGAGGCGTCGCAACTCGTCGGCCCAGGTGAGCACCGTCTCGAAGTTTGCGTCGACCTGGGCCTCGACGAGCGGAACATCCTCGATCGTCACGCAGCCCCGCGTCCCGTCGATCGCGATCCGGTCTCCCTCGTGGATGACGGTGCCGTTGACGCTGATCGTCTTCGTCTTGACGTCGATCGTCAGCGCATCGACACCGACGACGGCCGGTCGCCCCATGCCACGCGCGACGAGCGCCGCATGCGAGGCCTTCCCGCCTTCGGAGGTGAGGATGCCCTTGGCGGCGTGGAATCCGGAGACGTCGTTGGCGTCGGTGAACGGCCGCACGAGGATCACATCGCGACCATCCAGAGATGCCTCGACGGCGTCGTGGGCAGTGAACACGACGGCACCCTTCGCCGCGCCGGGCGACGCGTTGACGCCGCTGGCGAGCACATGGAACGTCGCCTTCGGATCGAATGCCGGGTGCAGCAGCGCGGCCAGTGCCGACGGGTCGATCGTCATCAGGGCCTCTTCCCGCGTCAGGAGTCCTTCGCTGACCGCGTCGACGGCGAACCGCGTCGCGGCCTGCGCCGGGCGCTTCGCGTTGCGCGTCTGGAGCATGTACAGCCGGCCTTCCTCGACCGTGAACTCCGTGTCCTGCATGTTCTTGTAGTGGCTCTCGAGCGTCCCCAGGATGCCCATCAGATCGGCGTGCAACTCGGGCATCCAGTCCTTCATCTCGGCGATGTCCCGCGGCGTCCGCGAGCCGGACACGACATCCTCGCCCTGAGCGTTCGGCAGGAAGTCACCGCTGGGCTCGGGCGCGCCCGTCACCTCGTCACGGGAGAACGCGACGCCGGATCCCGACGTGTCGCCCTTGTTGCCGAACACCATCTGCTGGACGTTGACGGCTGTCCCCCAGTCATCCGGGATGTGGTTGAACCGACGGTACGCGACCGCCCGGTCCCCCATCCACGAGTCGAACACCGCGCGGATCGCGAGCTGAAGCTGCTGGTGGGGGTCCTGAGGGAAGTCCTCGCCGGTCTGCTCGTGGTAGATCCGCTTGAAGGTCTTCGTGAGGTCCTGAAGATCGGCGACGTCGAGCTCGGTGTCCTGCTTGACGCCGCGCTTCTCCTTGATCGCCTTGATCGCGTCCTCGTACTCATCGCCGTCAATGCCGCGGACGACGTTGCCGAACATCTGCGTGAAGCGGCGATAGGAGTCCCAGGCGAAGCGGTCGTTCTTCGTCGTCCGCGCGAGCCCTTCAACGGACGCGTCGTTGAGACCGAGGTTGAGGACCGTGTCCATCATGCCCGGCATCGAGTCACGTGCACCGGAGCGGACGGACACGAGCAGCGGGTCCTGGTCATCGCCGAGCGTCTTGCCGCTCTGCTCCTCGAGTCGCTTGAGCGCGCCGTCGACCTGGTCATGCATCGCGGCCGGCTCCTGGCGCCCGCCGCGCATGAACTCGACGCATGCCGCGGTCGTAATCGTGAACCCGGCGGGCACGCGCTCGGGCCCGAGGACTCGCGTCATCTCGGCGATGTTCGCACCCTTGCCGCCGAGCAGCGCCCGCATCTCGCGTGACCCCTCGGCGAAGTCGTAGACCCACTTGCTTTCCGCCATTACACACCTGCCCTTTCGCTCCGGCCAACCGGATTCCACGTCATCGCATCGCGTACCTGCCGATTCTGGAAATCGGCGGGCCTAGGTGCATCCGCCACGATCCCCACTTGTCATGTGGGTTTGCCGCAATCGCCCCGGCATGTCGTCCGGGTCGCGTCCTACCGTGCGCGGAACACATGTTCGCCACCGTCTCGCCCTCCCGGGATCCTGACACCGACCGCTGGCTCGATGAGCTGAATCCTGAGCAGCGCGTCGCCGCAACCCACCCGAGCGGGCCGCTGCTCATCCTGGCCGGCGCAGGCACGGGGAAGACGACGACGCTGTGCGCGCGCGTCGCCTGGCTCGTGAGCCAGGGTGTCGCGCCCGAGCGGATCCTGCTGCTCACGTTCACCCGGCGAGCGGCACGGGAGATGCTGGGGCGGACCCGCGCGCTCGTGGCGATGCCGAGCGGACCGGGCGGCGTGCTCGGTGGGACGTTTCACTCGGTCGCCCATCGGTTCATCCGCATGCACGCGGCCTCGCTCGGTCTCGGCGCCGGCTTCGCCGTGCTTGACGCAGGCGACGCTGCCGATCTCATCGACCTCGTGCGGGAGGAGCAGGGTCACGCCCAGAGCCCGCGGCGATTCCCGCGCAAGAGCACGCTGCTCGACATCTACTCGCGAACCGTCAACTTCCAACGGCCGCTGTCCGAGATCGTCACCGAGGCGTTCCCCTGGTGCGAGGACCACGTCGAGGCGATGGGGATGCTGTTCAAGGCGTACACGGCGCGCAAGCGCTCACTTGGGGCGCTCGACCTCGACGACCTGCTGCTGTACTGGCGCGCGCTCGTCGGCGACGACGTGATCGGGCCGTCGCTCGAGGATCAGTTCGACCACGTGCTGATCGACGAGTACCAGGACGTCAACGGCCTCCAGGTGGAGATCGTCCGCGACCTGCGCAGGCGGCGATCGGACGTGACCGCAGTCGGCGACGACTTCCAGGCGATCTACGGCTGGCGGTCGTCCTCGGCCGAGCACATCCTTGGCTTCCCGGAGCAGTTCCCGGACGCGACGGTGGTCACGCTCGAGCGCAATTACCGCTCGGTGCAACCGGTACTCGACACGGCCAACGAGATCGCCGCCCAGGCCCAGCGATCGTTCCCGAAGCGCCTGCGCAGCGACATGCCGGATGGGGCACAGCCGCAGCTCGTGTTCGTGCGTGACGAAGCCGCCCAGTCCACCGAGGTGTGCGAGCGGGTGCTCGCCGCGCGGGAGCGGGGCATGGAGCTGCGCCGGCAGGCGGTCCTCACGCGGACCTCACACGACAGCGACCTGCTCGAGCTCGAGCTCACGCGTCGCCAGATCCCGTTCGTCAAGTACGGCGGGCTGCGCTACCTGGAGGCGGCACACGTCAAGGACCTGATCGCTCTCTTCCGGCTCGTCGGCACACCGGCGAACGAGCTCGCCTGGTTCCGGGTGCTCCAGCTGCTCGAGGGCGTCGGCCCGGTCACCGCCCGCAAGGTGCTCGACGCTCTCATCACCGCCGACGATCCGCTCGCGGCGTGGCCTCACGCCCGGGAACACCTGCCGGTGGCGGCGCGGCCGCCGGCGGACGAGGTGATGACTGCGCTCGGTGGCGCCCGCGCGGCGGCGCCGGGCAGCGCGGGTCGCCATGCCGAGGCGCTGCGCGACGCGCTCGCGCCGCTCATCCGGTCGCGCTATCCGGACGGCGCGCTGCGCCTCACCGACCTCGACGGGCTCGTCGCCTCGGCACGTGAGTCCTCCGACCTCGTCCACTTCGCCTCCGAGCTGGCCCTTGACCCGCCGCAGTCGACCGCCGACCTCGCCCAGCCGCCCCACCTCGACGAGGACTACCTGGTGCTCTCGACCGTCCACTCGGCCAAGGGACTCGAGTGGGACGGCGTCCACGTGCTCGCGCTCTATGACGGCAACTTCCCGGCCTGCATGTCGGCAGGCAACAGCGAGGAGATCGACGAGGAGCGACGGCTGCTGTATGTCGCGGTGACGCGGGCACGACGGGAGCTGCACATGTACGTTCCGGTCCGCTACTACCACCGGCCGCACGGGATCGACGACGCGCACGGATACGGGAAGGCGTCGCGGTTTCTCACCGACGAGGTGCGGGCGACGTGCGATGTCGTCCGGATCGGCGACGCCGGCCTGCGCGCACCGGGCGTACGATCGGGCCCCGTGCGCAAGATCACAGTGTCGGTCGACTCACTGTTCTCCTGATGGCGGGCCGCCACGACGCGGTCATCGTCGGGGGCGGGCACAACGGGCTCGTCGCGGCGACGCTGCTTGGGCGCGCCGGGCTCGATGTCCTCGTGCTCGAACGCTCCTCGGCGATCGGCGGCGCGGCGGTGTCGATCTCGCCGTTCACCGGTGTCGATGTGCGCCTGTCGCGTTATGCGTATCTCGTCAGCCTGTTTCCCGCGGGCCTGCTCGCCGATCTCGGCGTCGAGGTCGAACTGCGGCCCCGGGCTCCGGCCACCCCGCCGCTCGGACCGCTGCAGGGCGCTGCCGAGCGGATCTTCCCCACGCTCACCGAGCCGCTGCGCTCACGCGCGCAGCTGCGCACGCTCGTCGGCGAGCCCGCCTGGAGCGCGCTGTTCGAAGCGCCCCTGGCGGCGCTGCTCGAGCGTGAGATCGCCGACGACGCGGCGCGCGGGGTCGCTCTGACGGACGGTCTGATCGGCACGTTCGCCGCGGCCGATGACCCCCAGCTGCGCCAGAACCGCTGCTTCCTCTACCACGTGATCGGCAACGGGACCGGCCGCTGGGACGTGCCCGTCGGCGGGATGGGCGCCGTCACCGACGCGCTCGCCGCGGCGGCGCGCCGTGCGGGAGTGGTGCTGCGGACAGATGCCGAGGTCGTGGCGGTCGCGACCGACGGGCGTGAGCAGGCGGAGGTCACGCTTGCCGACGGTGAGCGGATCGCCACCCGGCACGCCCTCGCGAACTGCGCACCGGCGGTGCTCACACGGCTGATGGGAGGCGAGCCGGACCCGGCAGACGCTCCGGAGGGCGCCCAGCTGAAGCTCAACATGCTGCTCACGCGACTCCCGCGTCTGCGGGATCCGGGGATCGCACCGGAGGAGGCGTTCCGCGGCACGTTTCACGTCAACGAGAGCTACACGCAGCTCGACGCCGCCTACACCGCGGCCGCAGCCGGGCAGATTCCCGAGCTACCGCCGTGCGAGTTCTACTGCCACTCGCTCACCGATCCGTCGATCCTCTCGGACGCGCTGCGGGCGGCGGGCGCGCACACGCTCACCCTGTTCGCGCTGCACATGCCGGCCCGGCTGTTCCGCGGCGCCGACGTCGATCACGACGCCGTCAAGGCGGCGGCCGTCGCCGCCACACTGCGCTCGGTCAACCTCGCCCTCGCCGAGCCGATCGAGGATTGCCTGTGGCACGACACCGACGGCCGGCCGTGCCTCGAGGCGCTCACGCCGGTCGAACTCGAGGCCGAGTTGGCGATGCCGGGCGGCCACATCTTTCACCGTGACCTGACGTGGCCCTTCGCCGAGACCGAGGCCGACGTTGGCCGCTGGGGCGTCGAGACCGACCAGCCAAACGTGTGGCTGTGCGGCGCGGGCGCGCGGCGCGGCGGTGGGGTCAGCGGCATCCCCGGCCACAACGCCGCGAGGGCGGTGCTCGCCGCTGATCGCGGCCGATAGTGGTCACGGCGGTCACGGCGGTCACGGCGGTCACGGCGGTCACGGCGGTCACGCCGGTCACGGCGGTCACGCCGGTCACGCCGGTCACGAGACCGCCGAGGCCTCGTGATGCGGTGGACTGCTGGCAACCATCCGCGCGACGCGTTCGGGCGACGTGAGCCGAGCCGGCGAGGGATCCGCGGCGGCCTGCGCCGCGATCCGCGTGAGGTCCGGCCCGCCTGTCGCGGCCCCGCCGACGACGAGCGTGTTGCCGGGCCGATGGCCGAGCGTCCACACCCGCGGATACGCGACCGCCATCGCCGACGCAGCGGCGGTGACGTCTCTCGCCGCCCGGTTGTCGACGATGTTGATCGCCGTCAGCGCCGCGACGCGGGCCGCGTCGAGGAGCGCCTCGACCGTCATCAGCCGCTCAGGAACGCGAGCGCCAACGAAAGCGTCGACCACGATCGCATCCCAGCTCGCATCCGGCTGCGACGCCAGGAACGTCCGTCCGTCCGCATGCCGGACGCGCAGCCCGGGCGCGCGGCGCAACCCGAGGTGCTCGCGCGCCAGGGCAAGGACCTCAGCATCGATCTCGCACACCTCCTGTCGCGAACCCGGCTCCTCGGCCGCGAGCGCGCGGGCAAGGGCGCAGGCACCGCCGCCGATATGGAGCACGCGTCGAGCGCCGGCGGCTCGGAGGACGATCCGCAACCACCGCATGTAGTCGAACTCAAGATGCGTGGCGTCGGCGAGATCGACGTACGAGGCGTCCATGCCGCCCTGGCGCAGGATGCGTCCCGATGGACGCCGCGGATCGATCTCGGCGATCAGCTCACCGGACTGCGCGACCGTCCGTACTCGGGTCTGTCGGTGCGGCACGTTGCTCACCCTCGCGAGCGCCGTTCGATCGCCCGGGCGATGTCATCAGCCCATGAGGCGATCTCGGCCTCGTAGCCCGCATCGAAGTCGGTGAGCCAATCGGCACCGGCGGGACCGAGCGCGGTCAGGTCATACGTGACACGGACGCGCGTCTCGTGGTCGTCCGCGGCAACGACATCAACCGCAATGGTGCCCGCGGTCAGGCCCTCGGTGACCCGTGCATACCGGACGCCATCCGGCCGCTGATCGACCATCACCCACGTCGTGTGACCGGCGTGCTCGGTCATGAACACTGCCCCGGGACCGTCGCGGCGCTCCGGTGCGGCGAAGCGCGGGTCCCACCCATCGGCGGCCCACTCGCGCTCGCCCTCGGCGGTGAACAGGGCGATCGCGAGATCGCGCGGAAGCGCGACGCTGATCTCCGCGGCACGATGGACCGTCGTCGGCACGGCGATCATGATCGCCGATGTTGCCCCGTCAGGTCTCAGCGACGGATGGTGCCGAGGCGTCAGGTGCTGAGCTTGAACTGGCCGACCAACTGGTTGAGCCCTTCCGCGTTGCTCGCCAGCTCCTGTGCGGAGGCCGCGATCTCCTCCGTTGAGGCGCTCGTCTCCTCTGTCGACGCCGAGACCTGCTCGGTCGTGCTCGAGGATTGCTCGGCCACGGAAGCGACCTCACCGATGTTCTCCTGCATGCTGAGAGCGGACGCAGCGATCTGCTGGGCGGATGCGGCAATCTGCTCGACCCGGGCGGCCATGTCGTCGACCGAGGCTCCGATCTGCAGGAACGCCTCGCGGGTCTGCTCGACGACGGTCGCGCCGTCGCTCGTCTTGCGCGCTCCGTCCTCGACGACGTTGACGGCCTTCGTCGTCTCCTCCTGGATCGTGCTGATCAATCGTGAGATCTCGTGTGCGGCCTGCTGGGACTCCTCCGCCAGCTTTCGGACCTCCTCGGCGACGACCGCGAAGCCCCGGCCCTGCTCTCCCGCGCGGGCGGCCTCGATTGCAGCATTCAACGCGAGCAGGTTGGTCTGCTCGGCGATCCCGGTGATGGTGGCGACGATCGCGCCGATCTCCTCGGACTTGACGGCAAGCTCGCGAATCGACGCGGTCACACCTTCGCTGGACTCCCTGACCGCACCCATCGCGTCATTGGCCTGCTCTGCCGCTACGACGCCCTGCTGAGCGATCTCGCGCGCCCGCCCCGCGACCTCGGCGGTCTGTTCGGCCTGCGTGGCGCTCTCGTTGACCGCTGCGGCGACTTCCTCAGCCGCTCGCTTGGCGCTTTCGACCAGGTTGACCTGGCGCTCGGCGCCCTGCGCGACGTCGCCGATCGCCGTCGCGATCTCGCCGGTCGCGCGGCCGGCCTGTTCGGACGTCTCGGACATCTGCGCAGACGCCAGTCCGACACTGTTGGCCGCCTCGGACAGGTTGCGCACGAGCGCGCGCAGGTTGACGATCGTCGCCGCGAATGAGTTGCCCAGGGCATCGCGCTCCGAGCGCGGCTCGAGCTCGACGCTGAGATCGCCGTCGGCGAGGCGTCCCGCGGTGGCCACCATCGTCTTGAGATAGTCGATCATGCGCTGGAACGCCGTGGCGGTCGCGCCGATCTCGTCCTTGGAGCTCGCGTCGATCTGCTGGTCAACATCTCCGCCGGCGATCCCGTCCGCAGCCGCCAACATCTTCTTCAGGCGGCTGGCGATCGATCGAGTGAGCAGGAAGGCGGCGCCCGAACCGAGCAGCACGGCGAACAGTCCGACCAGGATCATCGTGAGCTTCGACGACGACGCGGTCGACTTGAACCGGGCGGTCTGGGCGGCCACGTCCGCGGCGGCGCTCTTCTGGTACGCGGCAAAGGCTTCCGACAACGAATCCGCGGCGTCGTTCTGCGCCCCCTGCACGAGCTTCACGGCCTCCGTTGTCCGCCGAGCGCGGACCAGCGCCCACAACCTGGCGTCACCGGTATCAAACCGGGCCGTCGCGGTCTTGATCGTCGACACGAGGGGCTTGTCGGTTGCGTCCGTGGACATCACGATCAGATGGTTCAGCGCCTCCTGGAACGCCTTGCGGTCACTGACGAAGTCCGAGTGCGTGGCACCTCCATCGAGCACATAGCGCGTCTCGGAGAAATGCATGTCCGTCGCGGCGGATCGTGCCTCCTGCGCCCCGATCTGCTTCGGCGCACCGACGTCCACGACATCGTTATGGACGGCGCTCATCGAATTCATCCCATTGGAGCCCACGAGCACGACGACGACCAGGCCGACCACGAGCAATGCGAAGCAGAGCGACAGCTTCTTCGCGATCGAGAGGTCATTGAAACGGCGGGCGACATCATGCCCGAGGTTCATCAAGCATCTTCCTTCCGCGCTCCCGGTCCAGGGCGCGCATTCGCACAGCTGGGCGTGCGCACAGAGCCCGTTAGGGGTCCTGGGGAGCCGCGCCGTCGATGACAAGTCATTTCCTACTCACGGACATCGACGGCGAGGCGGCTGGCTTGAGCTTGCGCGGCGCGCTCGCGAGACGGCGTGCGCCGCCTCGTGGGCATCCGGCCGCCTCGAAACCCGCTCAGAGGCTCCGGCAGGGCTCGCCGCGCAGCCCCGGGCACGGCGGCAGGCCGGTCGGGACGCTCAAGCCGGGAACCACCGGGAGGATCAGGCTCGACGGCATCTTCCTGGCGAACGCGACCGTGACGCTTGCCGTGCGCTTCGGGTTCGTCTCGCTGAATGCCCAGATCGGCTGATCGCCGTTGGGAGCGCTGATCGTGAGACGGATCCGCGACCCCTTCCGGTAGGCATGCCCCTCGTAGTAGAGCGGGATCGTCACGCCGACGAAACGCCTGCGGGGCAGCGCTGAGACGTCCGCTCGGCGCAGGCTCAGCACCGGCTCGAGCAGCGTGCTCTTGCGGCGGTCCAGCCTGCGCTCGTTGGCGCGGAGCCACCCGTTCTGGACGAACGTCTCCTTGCCGTCCGGCCGGATCTCGGTGACGGTGGCCTGAAGGTCGACGTTGGGCGTCGACGAGCGGATCCACAGATGCACCGCCCCCGCGCCGATGACGGTCGTGTTCCCCGGCAGTGGCCGCGTCGTGAAGCTCAACGCGCTGCCCTTCGGCGGGGCGAGCCAATGGTATGGCGGCGTGGCCGTCCACAGGCCGTTCGTTCCGGCGGCCGTGTCCCCGGTGAAGTCGGTCAGCGGCCGCGCGTGCGCGTTCCACGTGAACGCGGCGTGTGCGGCGCGAGCGAGCCTGCGGTCGACGAGCTCCCCGCCCTGCGCCAGATACCAGTACTGGGGCCGGGTCCCGGGGATCGGGAAGCGACTGAAGGAATGTTCGTAGCCGGGACTCGGATCGCCCGGGCTCAATCCGCCGGCCCCGTTGTCAAACAGCACGCGGATCGACGGGAGCGCCTGGAACGCGGCGAGCGCACCGTCGTAGGTCGGCTGCTGCTCGATCGGGTCCGGGGGCAGCGTGACGCCGCCGATCCCCATCGCCTGCTGGTAGACGGCCGACGCGGCGGCGCGGATCGGGGCGCAGCCGATCGCCGGCGGGAGCTGGGCGACGTAGAGCTGAAGGAAGTCACACCAGCGGGTGAGCGTCTCCGGGGCCAGCGAGTCGACGTGGGTCCCGTTCGTGAACGTGACCCACTTTCGGGTCGTGCCGGTGAGATGCTCGGCGAGATCGGGGCAGTGACCGCCGGTCTGCTCGTCGGTCCACTGGCAGGCCATGTACACCGGTACGCGGATCCGGTTGACGAACGTGATCGGCGAAAGCGGGTCGGCGACCGCGGGAACGTAGTGGCTGTTGGCGCGGATCTTTGCCATGAGGTCGACGGCCTCACCATGGAGCACCTGGTTCGCCCGACAGGTCGCGTCGCCCTGCTGGATCCGCTTGTAGGCCCACGCCTGACCGCCCGTCGCCGAGGCCGGCTCGGCGTCACGGACGCGCTCCTGCGCCCATGCGACGGCAAAGCCCGTGTTGAGGATCCCACCCGGATACAGCGTCGTCTGCGTCTGGTCGATGACCGAGAGCGGCGAGACCGCGGCGAGGCTCGGGGGGTCGGTCTGGGCCGTGAAGAGCTGGCTGATGCCGCCGTAGGAGATCCCCATCATGCCGACCTTGTGGTGGGCCACCCAGGGCTGCCTGGCGACCGTCTCGATGACGTCGTAGCCGTCGAGGTTCTGGAGCGGCTCGAAGAAGTCGTAGGCGCCGCCCGAGCAGCCGGTGCCCCGCATGTTGACGTCAACGACGGTGAAACCCATCAGGTTGGCGAGCACCGCGATCCCGTTCTGTGGCCCGGCGGGGTCGGCGTAGCCGTAGCCCGAGTATTCGATCAGGGTCGGATGGGGGATGTTGACCGGCAGCGGCGGCAGGGGAAGCCCGCCGGGCAGGACGGTCGTCACGTCCTGCGGCGGATGGACGTCGATCGCGAGCTTCGTTCCATCGCGGGTGGTCAGGTAGCCATAGCCGCTTGACGGAAGCGTCTGGTTGTAGACGCTCGTGCTCGGCGGCGCGGACGCGGTCGAGAGGACGGTGAGCGGGTCCGACGCCGCTCCGCCGGCGGCGGGCCGCACGCGGTAGCCGGCCCCTGGCCGCACGCCGCGGAACACGATGCCCCCGAGCGAATCGGCGCTCGCCGTCTGGACGGCCTGTCCGGTCGCACTGATGAGCGTCATCCGCTGGCTCGGCGCGACCCCGGTCACGTACACCTGCCCGGCGCTCCCGTGCGCGCTGAACGGCGCCACGGCGGCCGCGGTACCCCCGGTCGTGGCAAGCAGCGCAAGCGCGCCGAGCACCCCGCCCAACCCTGTCCGCACACACCCGCGTCTCATACACCGGAAACTGAAGCAACTTCGCGCCCCTGATGTCGCGGTAGCGCCCGCGCGGGGCGTCGGCATGCGATCGGCCCCCGCCCGCCCGCCAGGGCCGCCCGCCAGGGCCGCCCGCCAGGGCCGGGCGTCAGAACGCGATCAGTCCCCGCCCGCACGTGCGCCGGCGCCCGTGAGCGGCTCGCATGCTTGAAATTCTGATGATCGGCAATGATGTGGCGGAGTGCTTGCCGTCTTTGCATCGTCGATCGACCGGAAGGATCCGCTCAGCGGACTGGCGGTCGGAGAGCAGCCCGAGCCCGATCCCCGCGAGGGCTGGACGACCGTGAGCGTCAACGCGGCGTCGCTCAATCATCACGATCTGTGGTCCCTGCGCGGCATCGGGCTGAGCGAGGATCGGCTGCCGATGATCCTCGGCTGCGATGCCGCCGGACTGGACGGGGACGGCAACGAGGTGATCGTCCACTCGGTCATCTCGAGCGATGACTGGCGCGGCGACGAGACATTCGATCCGAAGCGGCTTCTCCTATCCGAAAAGGATCCGGGGACGCTCGCCGAGCGGGTCGCCGTGCCGGTGCGCAATCTCGTCCCGAAGCCGCCCGAGCTGAGCTTCGAAGAGGCCGCGTGCCTGCCGACGGCGTGGCTCACCGCCTACCGGATGCTGTTCACACGGGGCAAGGTCGTCCCGGGCATGACCGTCCTGGTCCAGGGCGCCGCCGGCGGAGTGGCGACGGCCCTCGTCGTCCTCGCGGTCGCGGCCGGCGCCCGCGTGTGGGTGACAAGCCGTTCCGAGGACAAGCGAGCTCACGCCGTGTCACTCGGCGCCGAGCGCGCATTCGAATCCGGCGAGCGACTCCCCGAACGTGTCGACGTCGTGATGGAGACGGTCGGCAAAGCGACCTGGGAGCACTCGATCCGCTCGCTCAAGCCGGGGGGCACGCTCGTCGTCTCCGGGGCGACGACCGGCGACGCAGACGCGGGCCAACTGAGCCGCGTGTTCTTCCTCCAGCTGTCGGTGATCGGCTCAACGATGGGGACCCGCGAGGAACTCGAGCGACTCGTCCGGCTGTGCGTCGAGAAGGGCGTCAGGCCTCAGATCGACAAGACGCTCCCGCTGGCGAGGGCTCGCGAGGGGTTCGAAGCGATGCTGACCGGCGACGTCACCGGGAAAATCGTCTTCACCGTCTGAGGCACAGCTGTGACCCACCGCCTGCGTGAAGCCTCGCTGCACGTGGTCGAAGGGACATCGGTCGTGGTGCCGGTGATCATCGACGGGCTGCCCGGGCGCATCAGTGCGCTCGGCCGCACCTGGGAGCGCAAGCGCGAATTCCATGTCACCGCCGTCTCGCGGAGCGTGATCGCGTCGGCCGGACGCAGTCACGACGATCGCTGGGCGCTCGTCACCGCAACGGCGTCGGGCTGCGCCCTTGGGCCGATCGCTGCCACCCGTGAGATCCGCCGCGCGCACCATCCCGACGAACCCGCGCTCGAGACGCTGATCGTGATGGTCGACGCCCCCGGCCTGACCGGTCTGTATGCCGCCCTCTCCAAGGCGTTCGGGGCCGAGCTGACGCCTCCGCCGGCACACGTGACGCTGTACTCGAGCGATCCGATGCGCGGGATCGGGATCGACGACGACCGTGAGCTCTCCGAGCGGGCGCCGCCGCTGGCGCCGGCCGCCCAGGACGAGGCACGCCGGGCGATGCGTTTTGACGAGGTCCTGTGGGACGACGGAGGGATCCCACCCCCAGACTCGGCCGCCGCGATGGCGCTCGGCGCGACCGACCCGGTGTTCACGTCGGTCGCGCTCGGCGCGATCGCCTACGCGGCCCATGTTCACCGCGATCAGCGCCGCCGTGGGACCGAGACGCCGTATCTCGCGCATCTCATCGGCGTTGCCTCGCTCGTTGCCGAGGATGGCGGCGGAGAGCTGGAGGTGATCGCCGCGCTCCTTCATGACACCGCCGAGGACCACGGCGGGCAGGCGCGTCTGGCGGACATCGCACGCCGGTTCGGCCCCCGGGTCGCCGAGATCGTCCGGGCTCTGAGCGACCCATCCGGCGAGACGTGGCGAGCACGCAAGGAGCAGTACCTCGAGGCGCTCCGCGACGAGCACGATGCCGCGACGCTGCGAGTGGCGAACGCCGACAAGTTGCACAACGCCCGGGCGATCCTCGCCGACCGGCGGATGTACGGCGACCGCGTGTTCGAGCGGCTCGGCAAGACGGCCGAGGATCTCCGCTGGTACTACGGCGAGCTCGCGTCGATCCTCGTCGAACGACGGTGGGGTTCGTTGCTGGCGCAGGAACTCGCAGCCACCGTGGCGGAGCTCTCCGCGTCGCTGTAGCCGGCCGCAGCCAGCAGCGCCGCGAGGTCCGTCCGTTGCGCGCCGCCGCTGACCGCATCACCCGCTGGCAGGCTTCGCCCAGGACTCCCTGAGTACAAGTCCCGTACCCATGAGGTACAGTGCGCCGTTCTTGTCGTCCCTGGTTGCCAGCCACCCTGACGTTCAGCCCCTCCTCAACGCTCGGCCGCAGCGCGCCAAGCTGCTCGAAGCGATGGTTCGCACGGTCGCCGAGAAGGGCTACGAGGCCGCGACCGTCGCCGACGCCGTCAAGCTGGCGCGGGTGTCACGGGGGACGTTCTACGAGCTGTTCGATTCCAAGGAGGCGTGCCTGACCGCGGCCTATCGGGCGGGCACCGAGGTCTTGGAGGAGCGGGTCAGGCAGGCGGCCCGCAGTGCTGAGGACTGGCGCGAGGAGCTCCGACTCGGCATCCGCGCATACCTGGAGACGCTCGATGAGGATCCCGTGTTCGCACGGGTCTACTTGATGGAGTGGCCGTTCGTGGGCCTCGAGCGCGACGCTGCGCTGCGTCGCTTCGCCCGGCGATACGGCAAGAGCTTTGCCCGGTCGGGCGGACCCGTTCCGCCCGACGATGCGCTGTTCGTACTCGCCGCAGGGGTGCATGAACTGGCCTGTGCCCGCGTGCGGTCGGGCACCCCGACGATCGACCTCGAGGACGTGCTGGTGGGCTGCGCGCTGCGGCTCGCCGGAAAGGAGGAGCAATGGACCTGACCTTCAACGAGCAGGAACTTGAATTCCGCGACGAACTGCGCGGCTGGCTGGCCGAAAACCCGGCCGGTGAGGCGCCGACCGAGGAGGACGCCAACTACGCCTGGCGTCGCGATTTCCAGCGCCGTCTGGCCGGCGGCGGGTGGGCCGCCGTCCATTGGCCGCGCGAATACGGTGGCCGCGGCGCGACGCTGACGCAATCGGCGATCTTCTTCGAGGAGCTCGGGCGTGCCGGTGCCCCGCTCCCCGCCAACGTGCTCGGGCTGCTGCTCGCCGGGCCGACGATCATGGCGTGGGGCACCCAGGAGCAGAAGGACCGCCACCTCGCGCCGATCGTCACCGGCGACGAGATCTGGTGCCAGGGGTTCTCCGAGCCCGAGGCCGGTTCCGACCTCGCGGCGCTCAAGACCCGCGCCGTCAAGCAAGGCGACGAATGGATCGTCACCGGCCAGAAGGTATGGACGAGCGGCGCCCAGTATTCGAAGTGGTGCATGCTCGTGGCGCGGACCGACACCGAGGCGGCGAAGCACAAGGGTCTCAGCTACTTCCTGATGGACATGGAGCAGGACGCCGTCCAGGTCCGACCGCTGCGTCAGATCACCGGCGAGTCGGAGTTCAACGAGCTGTTCATCGAGGAGGCGCGGATTCCCGCCGCCAACCTGCTCGGCGGCGAGGGCAACGGCTGGAAGGTCGCGCTGACGACGCTCATGAACGAGCGAGCCGGCCTCGCCTTCTTCCTCCAGGTGCGCCTCCGCCAGATGCTGGACCGGCTGCTCGCCGAGGCGGCCGACCGTGGCCTGCTTGACGATCCGGTGATCGCCGACAAGCTCGGTGAGCTGCACCTCAAGGCCGAGGTCCTGCGGCTCACCGCGTACCGCGGCCTGACGGCCATCGAGAAGTACGGTCAGCCGGGCCCCGAGGGATCGCTGACGAAGTGGATGTGGTCGGAGACCAACCAGCAGCTGACGCAGTTCGCCGCCGACATGCTCGGCCCCGAGGTGCTCGAGCGTGGAAATCCGTGGGCCTACGAACTGCTTCGCGCCCGCGGGAACACGATCGAGGGCGGCACGACTGAGATCCTCAAGAACATCGTGGCCGAGCGCGTGCTCGGACTGCCGAAGGCGCGTTAGGAGAGGGACATGGATTTCGATCTGACCGAAGACCAGAAGGAGATCAAGCGCGTCGCGCACGAGCTGCTGGCGGCCCGCTCGCCGTGGGCGAAGGTGCGTGAGGCCGCCGAGTCCGGCACCTACGACGCCGCGCTCTCGAGCGAGCTCGTCGAGCTCGGCTGGCCCGGCATCGCGGTCTCGGAGGACCACGGCGGCCAGGGTCTCGGGACCATCGAGCTCGCCGTGCTCGCCGAGGAGCTGGGCTACGCCTGCGCGTCCACGCCGCTCGTCCCGCTCGCGGCGACGGCCCTGGCGATTGACGCGGCCGGAAGTGACGCTCAGCGCGAGCGCTGGTTGTCCGGCCTCGCCTCCGCCGAGACGAGCGCCGGGCTCGGGACGCGTGAGCTGATCGCAGACGGCCACGGTGCCGACGTGATCCTGCTGCTCGACCGCGACGGTGACGGCGCGTCGCTGCTCGCGGGCGCCGAGACGACCGGTATCGACACGATCGACCCGACGCGGCGCTATGCCTCGCTCGCCGCCGGCGATGGCGGTGCCGACGCCGACGCCGACGCCGGCGACGCGCTCGGCGCGGGCGCCGCCGAGCGGGTGCGCATCATCCTCGCCGCCGAACTGCTCGGCGTGTGCCAGCGCGCGCTCGAGATGACGCTCGAGTTCGTCAAGGACCGCAAGCAGTTCGGCGTGCCGGTGGGCTCGTTCCAGGCCGTCAGCCACCGGTGCGCGCAGATGCTGCGGGACACCGAGAGCGTCCGCTCGGCGACGTCCTTCGCCGCCTGGGCGGCCGAGTCCGATCCCGAGCGGTTGCCCGAGGCAGCGGCGCTCGCCGCCGCAGCCGCCGCGGAGGCCGGTCGCGAGGTCACCGCCTCGGCGATCCAGGCGCACGGCGGCATCGGCTTCACCTGGGAGGCCGACGTCCACTGGCTCTACAAGCGCGCGCAGCTCGACGTCGCGCTGCTCGGCGGCGGGCGGCGTCACCGGGCGACGCTCGCACGGCTGGCCGCGGCGCGGGTCACGGCGGTCCCGGCGCTCGGCTGACGGTCCGCCGGGAGAGCGGGCGCGCCAGGCGAGAGCGCCGGGCGGGCGCGTCAGGCGAGCGCGCCAGGCCAGAGCGCCAGGCCGGAGCCAGTCCGCGCAGCCGGAGCCAGTCCGCGAGGGCGGGGCCGGAGCGCCAGGCCGGAGCGCCAGGCCGGAGCGCCGGGCCGGAGCGCCGGGCCGGAGCGCCGGGCCGGAGCCAGAGCCAGAGCCAGAGCCAGAGCCGTCGATCGTCCTGAAACCCCCCGCTCGGCCGCGTCGCCGGCGGAAAGGGGTTTGAGGACCACTGGATGGTCCGGATGTCCCTTCGTCGCCGAGCGCAGGCGGAGCCGGGGGTTTTGGGACGATCGGGGCGCGGGCGGCCGCTGGAGCCGAGGCGCTGGGCGGTGGTGCCGGGCGGCGGCGGGCGGGCGGCGGCGGGCGGCGGAGGCTGGGCGGCGGCGGCGGCGCTGGGGCGGCGGCGCTCGTCCCGGCCGGGCGGCACGGCCGCGACTCAGTTCGGGCCGTAGCCATCCTCGCGCAACCAGGCGAGCGTGCGGTCAAGCCCCTCGGGCACACTGACGCGTGGCTCCCATCCGAGCACCGCGCGCGCCTTCGCGTTCGAGTACGTCCCCCGGCGAAGCAGATACCGGACCGAGCCCGGGTTGATGTCGTTATCGCCGGGCTGCAGCCGGGCGATCCGCTGGACGACCGCGGCGGCTCCGAGGGCGACGGGCGTCGGAAGCGTCATCAGTCGCCGGCCGACGAGGTCCGCATACGGGCGGAAGAACTCCCGGCACGGGACGCCGATGCCGTCGGACAGCGTGAAGATCTGACCGGCCGCCTCCGGCGCGGCGGCGGCGAGCACGACGCCGTCGACGAGGTTGTCGATGTAGACCGGTGAGTGGATCCCCCGGCCGCCGCCCGGCAGCGTGAACCGCCGCGCCTTGATGAGCTGCACCGGGATCACCGCCCACGCCCGGGAGCGCGGGCCGTAGACATCGCCCGGCCGGACGATCGTCGCGCTGACGCGCCCCTCGATATGCGCCTGCAGCACGACCTGCTCGGAGGCGATCTTCGTATCTGGGTACGGAACGTACGTGTTGTGGACGGGATAGGTCTCCTCGACGCCGTCCGGGAAGTCGAACCCGAACGCGGTCACCGACGAGAAGTGGACGAAGCGCGCCGCCCCGCCACGCGCGGCGGCCTCCAGGGCATGCGCCGTGCCGAGCACGTTCGCCCGCCACACCTCTTCCGGGCGCTCGAGCCGCAGCGAGACGGTGGCGGCGGTGTGGATGACGAGATCGCAGCCGGCGGCGTGCTCCTGCCACGCGCCCGGCTGTCCGACATCGCCGGCGACGATGCCACGTGACGGATCGGCCGCCAAGTCGCAGCCGCAGACCTCGTGGCCGTCGGCCACGTATCGCTCAGACAGGGCGCGACCGATGAACCCGGACGCCCCGGTGATGAAGACGCGCATGGGGCGCAACCCTAATTCAGGCTGCGCCCCGGGTGAGCGGTCGGCTCAGCTGACCTCGCGGAGCGCGCCCGTGTGCACGTCGTAGACGAAGCCGCGCACGGCGTCGGTGCGCGGGATGAACGGCGAGGCCTTGATCCGGGCGATCGACTGACGGACGTCGCCGTCGAGGTCGGTGAACGCCTCCGCCGCCCAGGCGGGCTTGATCCCGGTCTCCTTCTCGAGCTCCGACTTGAACTCGTCGTCGGTGAACGTGAGCATCCCGCAGTCGGTGTGGTGGATGAGCACGATCTCCTCCGTGCCGAGCAGGCGCTGGGAGATCGCCAGCGAGCGGATGGCATCGTCAGTGACGACGCCACCGGCGTTGCGGATGATGTGTGCGTCGCCGACCTCGAGGCCGAGGACCTCGTACACCTGCAGCCGCGCATCCATGCACGCGAGGACCGCCAGCTTCTTACCGGGCGGCAGCGGCAGGTCGCCCTTGTCGAACGACGCGGCGTAGGCCTCGTTGTTTGTCAGCAGTTCCTCGGTCGCACTCATCGTTCTCCTTCGGTTCGGTGACCCCCTAAAGGTAACAAAGCGGATCGACTTTACGTCTATTGCGTCGTTCGATCGAACCGAGATGGTTTCACGCAGACGCAGGGGCAGGCGGACGCAGGGCAGGCGCAGGCGCAGGCGGACGCAGGCGTGGGCGCGGGCGCACGCGAGCGCAGACGGGGCGCCGGCGATGCGACACGCAGCGCTTCCGGTCAAACGCGTGCACGCTTCGCGCGCCTGCGGATCACGCGGGCGGCCCCGCAGACCAAACCGATGCTTCGGGAGCTGACGTGACGGGATGACCCGTCACCGTCGGATCAGGCCGCGGTCGGCGGCTCGTATGAGTCGGTGCCGGCCACGCGGCGGGCGCGGCGCTCACGGCGCTCGTCGAGCCGGGCCGGCCACGAGCGCGCCAACTCGGCACGCAAGCGCTCACGCTCGGCGTCGAACTCCGGCTCCGACGGAGACGGTCCGGGTCGCTCCCACCACGGTTGCTTCTCAGTAGTCGCCATCAACATGCCTATCGACATTCGCGGCGAGAGCTTTAGCCCCTTCTTTGGTCTCTGACTAACCGCCCACGGGACAGCCACCAATCGACGCCAGCTTCGCCCGGTAGATGTCCATGTCGGCCCGATTGAAATCGTTGTGGGTCTGCGTCCGCAGAGCGGGATTGTTCTCGTGGTGATATGGACTGCTGAGGCTCTCGTTGTGGCCGATCACGTTCGCGACGGCGATGTGGAAGCGGCAGCGCAGCCACCGCACGAGCGCCAGGCTCGCGCCGAACTCCCGCGGGTTGCCGAGAATGTCGCGGTCGCTGTAGCCGACGTGCTCGATCCCGATCGCCGTCCAGTTGAGCCCGACCGTATGTCGGCACATGATGCTGAGCGGGACGAGCTGGTGGATCGTGCCGTCCTTGTCGATCACGAAGTGCGCGCACGTGTTCGGTAGCTCATGGAGCTCAGAGTCGGGCGTATCCGGCGCGAACGTGTTGAACGTCGAGCTGAAGTCGGGCGTCTCGGTGAAATGGATGACGATCACGTGTGGGTCGACGAGGTGATACGTGTTCAGCCCGTAGTGCCGCTGGGCGTAGGCGAGCATCTCGGCCTTGCGCTGGGCTCCGAACGGGATCGGATCCTGCACGATCGGCGGCGCGGGCGCGGCCGCGCTGTCAAAGCCGCCTGCGGTCGCCGGCGGCAGCCGCTTGTGGACCCGTCGGCGGTGGTGAGTGGTCGTTGTACTCGTCGCCGATGTCTGGCTCGTCGTCGCGCTCGGCAACGTTGAGGCGGCGGCGGGCGCGGTCGCCACCGTCGTCGAGGCTGTCGTGCTCGAGTCCTGGGTGCGACTCGAGCTGCCGCACCCGCCGATCACACACGCAGCGAGAACCGCCGCCACCCCCGTTGCCCGCCACGATCTCGTCACCACCCCTGATGATGCTAGTGGCCGCCCCGGAACTGGAGCTAGGCTATGTGGGCCCGCGATGCCCGAAGCCGTCGTGCACCTCACTTCCCTCGCAGGAAGCCCGCTCGTCGACTCGTCCGGTGACCGACTCGGCCGCGTCGAGGATGTTGTCGCGCGCCTCGACACGGGCGAGCAGTACCCGCCCGTCATCGGGCTGGAGGCCCGGATCGGGGGACGCGAGCTGTTCGTCCCGATCGACCGCGTCGAGGAACTTGAGCCGGCCGCCGCGAGGATGGCGACGACGAAGCTCGACCTCGCGCAGTTCGAGCGCCGAGCCGGCGAGGTTCTGCTTCGCAGGGACGTGCTCGACCGGAGCCTCATCAACGTCAGCACCGCCCGCCTGGTGACGGCACACGAGGTCGAGCTCGTCTGTCAGGACGGGGTGTGGCGGGTCGCCGGGATCGACCCCAGCCTGCGCCCGCGCATTTGGCGCATGTTTCCCCGCCGGTACCGCGGGCACGACGCTGAGCACCGGCAGTTCGTCGCCTGGGACGAGATGGAGCCACTCCTCGGTCATGTGCCCACGTCTCGCCTCAAGCTCGCCGCCAGGCGGATCGCCCGCATGCATCCCGCCCAGATCGCCGACCTCGTCGAGGCGGCTTCTCACGACGAGGGCGAGGAGATCCTCGAGGCCGTCGGACAGGACAAGGAACTCGAGGCGGATGTGTTTGAGGAGCTCAACGACGAGCATCAGGTCGAGTTCCTGCGCGAGCGCAGCGACGACGACGTCGCCGCCGTCCTGGCACGGATGGAGAGTGACGACGCTGCGGACCTCCTGCTCGAGATCGAGCAGGACCGCCGCCTCCCGATCCTCGGCCTGATGCCCGCGCCGCAGCAGCTCAAGCTCCGTGCCCTGCTCGATCACAACCCCTCGACTGCGGGCGGCCTCATGAACCCGGACCTGCTCGCGGCACCACAGGATGTGACCGTCGCGGCGGCCCTCGAACGCGTCCGGACAAGTGATCTCGGGCCCCAGCACGTCTCGATCCTGTGCGTCGTCGATCACACCGGCGTTCTCACCGGTGCGGTCGAGCTGCCCGATCTCGTCCGCGCCGACTCGGACACCCGGCTCGCGGATCTCATCGACGCACCGACGCCGACCGTGTCGCCGGACGCGGACCTGCCCGAGATCGCCCGCCTGATGACCGATTTCAATCTCCTGGCGATGCCGGTCCTCGACGGTGATGGCAAGCCGCTCGGAATCGTGTCGGTCGACGACGTGCTTGAGCTGTTGTTGCCGGAGGAATGGCGTTGGCGCGCGGGTGCGGCACGCGACTGATTCTTCGCCGAGCAATCGCAGACCCCCAACACGGCCGTTGGTAGGCTTCAGACGACGCAATGTGCGCTTTTACAGCGCATTCACACGATGAGAACACCAGTCGAACACGAAGAGACCGAGCTGCCTCGAAGAAGCAGCGCGCGGCTGGGCGTCTTGCCGACCGGCCCGCAGCCCAGAGGCCTGATCTCGCCGTTCTGAGACGACCTCCGGGACCCGGCCGCAGCAGATTGGTCGAGCCGGAAAGGAGGTCGCACCCCGATGGCTGAGAACACGACGGTCGAATCGACCGAGCGGCGTGGGCGCGATTCCACTCGGGCGAGCGACATCCGCGGCGCGTTCGGCACGATCCGGGAGCACGAGGAGACCCATCGCGGCCTCCGCGCGCGGCTGCTGGCGTTGCTCGCGATCGTCGGACCAGGACTGATCGTCATGGTCGGGGACAACGATGCCGGCGGTGTCGCCACGTACACGCAGGCGGGCCAGGACTACGGCACCAGCCTGCTGTGGGTGCTGCTGCTCCTCATCCCGGTCCTGATCGTCAACCAGGAGATGGTCGTCCGGCTCGGCGCGGTGACCGGCGTCGGCTACGCCCGCCTGATCAAGGAGCGGTTCGGACGGTTCTGGGGGTGGTTCTCCGTCGGAGGGGTGTTCATCCTCAACTTCCTGACGATCGTCACGGAGTTCATCGGGGTCAGCCTCGCGCTCGGCTACTTCGGCGTGTCGGACCTGATCGCCGTCCCCATCGCCGCGGTCGCGCTGATCGCGATCACGGCGAGTGGCAGCTTCCGGGCCTGGGAGCGGGGGATGTTCCTGTTCGTGTTCGCGAACCTGCTCGTGATCCCACTGGTCGTGATGTCGCACCCGCGCGGCGGCGATATTGCGCGGCACTTCGTCGTTCCGTCGATCCGCGGAGGAGCAACCTCAACCTCGGTCCTGCTGATCATCGCGATCGTCGGCACCACGGTCGCCCCGTGGCAGCTCTACTTCCAGCAGTCGAACGTCGTCGACAAGCGCATCACGCCGCGCTGGATCAACTACGAGCGCGTCGACACATGGCTCGGAGCGTTCGTCGTCGTCGTCGGCGCGGCCGCCCTCATCTGCACCTCCGCCTTCGCGCTCGGCGGGACGCCCTTCTTCGGACACTTCACGGACGCCGGCAACACGGCGTCGGCGCTCCGGCACACCATCGGCCCGACGGCCGGCGCGTTCTTCGCGATCGTGTTGCTCAACGCCTCGCTGATCGGCGCCGGAGCGCTGACCCTCGCGACGAGCTACGCAGTGGGCGACATGTTCGGCGGACGCGGCTCGCTGCACCGCAGCTGGCGTGACGCGAAGCTGTTCTACGGGCTGTTCAGTGCGCTCATCGTTGGCGCTGCGGCAATCGTGCTCATTCCGGGGGCGCCGCTGGGCGTCATCACCGAGGCGGTGCAGGCGCTCGCAGGAGTGATGCTGCCGAGCGGTACGACCTTCCTGCTGCTGCTCTGCAACGACCGCGAGGTCCTCGGCCCATGGTGCAATCGTCCGTGGCTCAACGGACTGGCCAGCGTGATCATCGCGGTGATCGTGCTCTTGTCCCTCATCCTGATGGCGACGACCGTGTTCCCAGGGGCCGACGTGACCAGCCTGACGCTCGCCGGGGCGGCCGCGACGGCCGCCGGCCTCGCCGCGTTCGGCGCCGTGGCGCTCCGCTCCCGCCGGGAGGCGCGGGCCGCCGGACTTGTGGAAGCGCCCCCGCGGGTTCCCCGGGAGCAGTGGAAGATGGCACCGCTGGCGCTGCTCGGCCGCCCGCAGCTGTCGGGTAGCCGTCGCGCCGCGATGCGGCTGATGAGCGCCTACCTCGTGCTCGCCGTCGTGCTGCTCATCGTCAAGGCGATTCAGCTCGCCGGCGGCTGACGGGCGCTGTCAGCCCTCGTCGAGGGACGCGGCGCGCCGTTCCTCGAGACCGGCCTCGAGCGCCTGGGTGAGCCGATCGATCGGCTCCACGAGGTCGTCCTTGTCCGCCTTGTGCTCGAGCGCGATCCGGATCGCCGCGATCTCTCGCGCGAGGTACTCCGTGTCGGCCACCGAGCGGGACGCCGTCTCGCGGTCGCGCTCGACCTCGGCCCGGTCGCGATCGGCCTGGCGGTTCTGGGCGAGCAGGATGAGCGGGGCGGCGTACGCCGCCTGGGTCGAAAACGCCAGGTTGAGCAGGATGAACGGGTACGGGTCCCAGTGGTTGACGATCCCGAAGCCGTTGAGGACGATCCAGACGACGACGATCACCGTCTGCGCCGCGAGGTAGCGGCCCGTCCCGAGGAAGCGGGCGAGTCGCTCGGCGAACCGAGCGAACGCGTCCGGGTCGTAGACCGGGCCTCCGGGGGTGCCGCGCGGCTGTTCGAGGTCGTCCTTGCGTGCCATCAGCTCGTCGTGAGGGTTGCTCGCCAGTTCGCCGGGAGGACCCGGTCAAGTACGTCATCGATCGTCACCGCACCGACGAGCCGTCCGACCTCGTCGACGACCGGGAGCGCGACGACGTCGTAGGCGGCGAGTCGGCCGGCGACGTCGCGGTCGCTCGCGTTCGCCGGCACCGGCTCGACGTCCTCCTCGACGCAGCGCCCGAGCGGCTTGCTCGGGGCCTCGCGCAGCAGCCGCTGGAAGCTCACCATGCCGAGAAAGCGCCCGGTCGGCGTCTCGAGCGGCGGCTGAGCGATGAACACCTGCGCCGCGACTGGGACGGGAAGATCGGGATCGCGGATCCGGGCGAGCGCCTGGGCGACCGTCGCGTGTGTGCCGAGGATGATCGGCTCCGGTGTCATCAGACCGCCTGCCGTGTCCGGCTTGTAGGTGAGCAGGCGGCGCACCGGCTCGGCTTCGTCGGGATCCATCTCCCCGAGCAGCTCGGCCTGGCGGCTGGCGGAGAACTCTGCGAGCAGGTCGGCCGCATCATCCGCCTCCATCTCCTCGAGCACGTCGGCGAGCCGCGCGGTGTCGAGCTCCTCGACGAGGCGCACCTGCTCCTCTTCTGAGAGCTCCTCGAGGAGGTCGGCGAGCCGCTCGTCCTCGAGCGCCTCGGCGAGGACACGGCGGCGGCTGAGCGGAAGGCGTCGGATCGCCGCGGCCATCTCGGCCGGATGCATGCCGCCGAGCGTCGCCACCTCGCGATCGACCGGGCGGTCATACGCGAACAGCTCACCGGCCTCACTCCAGTCAAGGATCTCCGGAGGGCGGCGTAGCCCGGGGACGCGGCGGCTGCCGACGGCAATCGTCGCCACCTCCCAGGCGAACGGCTCGGGCGCCGGGGTGAGGCCGACGTCGAGCACGCGTGAGCCGCGCACCCGGCTGCCGGCGAGTTCGCCCATCGCCAACCGCTCGCCCTGCCGGAGCTCGAACTGGCGCAGGTTGACCGTGGCGCGGCGCAGGCGGACACCGTCGGTGCCGATCTCACCCACGCGGCCGATGCCGATGAACACGCGCCTGCGGCCCACCGCCACGACGAGGCCGTTGACCCGAGGCGGCCGCGCCCCGAGCCCGATAACGACATCGACAACGTGTCCGAGCTCGGTGCCGTCGGAGCTGATCAGCGGCAGACGCGTCAACCGGGAGGTGTAAACGATGCGCGTCGACATGCCTCACATCGTAGGGCGCGCGCAGTGGCCGTCCGCCACCGCACGCGCTCGCTCACAGCGCTCCGTCGGCGAGCTGCGCCCGGAGCACCTTCTTGTCGAACTTTCCGACCGACGTCTTCGGCACCTCGTCGATGAATGCGACACGGTCGGGCAACCACCACTTGGCGACCCGCGAGCCGAGGAACTCGCGCAGCGCGTCGGCGTCGAGCTCGCTTTCCTTCTGGGTGACGACGCACGCGCACGGACGCTCGCTCCACCGCTCGTCCGGCATCGCGATGACCGCCGCCTCGAGCACGTCCGGATGGGCCATGATCGCGTTCTCGAGCTCGACCGAGCTGATCCACTCGCCGCCGGACTTGATCAGGTCCTTCGTGCGGTCGACGAGCTTGATGAACCCACCCGGTCCGATCTCGGCAACATCGCCCGTCCGCAGCCAACCGTCGTCGGTGAACTTGTCCGCTCCGGCCGGGTCGTTGTAGTACGAGCTCGCGATCGTCGAGCCGCGGACCTGAAGCTCACCTCCGGACTCCTCATCGACCCGGAACTCCACGAGCGGCATGACCTGGCCCTGCGTCGCACGAACCGCATAGCCCTCGTCCGATGTGCGGGTCGGGACCGGTGCTCGGCACCCGGCTGATCGATGCGAGCGGGCTCGTCTCGGTCATGCCCCACGCCTGGATGATCTCGACGCCGAAGCGCTCGTCGTACAGTGCGAATCAGGCTCTCCGGAACGGCGGAGCCACCGCACATGATCCGCTGCAGTGAGGACAGGTCGGGCTTGCGGATCGATCTGCGCGATCCCCTGCCAGATCGTCGGCACGGCGCCGGCGATGGTGACCCGCTCATCCGCGATCAGTCGGGCGAGGCTCGCCGGGTCCATTTTCGGTCCGGGAAGCACGAGCTTGCTGCCGGCCATCGTCCCGGCGTAGGCCAAGCCCCAGGCGTTCGCGTGGAACATCGGCACGATCGGGAGCACGGTGTCGCGCTCGCGCAGGCCCGGCCCGTCGGCCTGGTTGGTGATCATCGAGTGCAGGACGGTCGAGCGGTGGGAGTAGACGACGCCCTTCGGCCGGCCGGTCGTGCCGCTCGTGTAACACATCGCCGCGGCCTGCGTTCTCGTCGACGTCCGGGAACTCGATAGCCGGGGTCGCCGGACGCGATCAGCTCCTCGTAGGCGAGCGCGCCGTCGCGCTCGGCGTCGGCGTCGGGCATCAGCACCTCGTGCTCGACGCCGTCGAAGCGAGGCATCCGCTCGGCCAGCGAGGCGTCGAGGAAGATGACCCGGTCCTCGGCGTGGGACACGATGTAGTGAAGGTCCTCGTCGAACAGGCGGATGTTGAGCGTGTGGAGCACCGCTCCCATCGACGGCACGGCGAGGTAGAGCTCGAGGTGGCGCTGGGAGTTCCAGCCGAACGTCGCGACGCGGTCGCCGGGGCGGATCCCGAGGTCGCGCAGGGCACTCGCGAGTCGCCGCGCCCGCTCCGCGACCTGCCCGAGCGTTGAGCGCTCGATCCCGGTGCTCGTCGCGGTCACGACCTCACGGTCGGCGAACAGCTGCTCCGCGCGGTGGGCGATCCCGCGCACCAGCAGCGGCGTGCGCATCATCAGCCCCTCGAACGCGGTCGTCGGCTCGTAGGTCGTCATACCGATCTCGCTCCTTCCCTCGTTTGGCTCATGGCGAAGCCTACGCCGGTCAGCCCACCGACGCGACCACCGCCTGCGCCTGGCTCACCTGGGCGACGAGCCGGCCGGCCTCGTCGCGCAACCCGCTCTGGACGGCGATCACCGAGCGGCCGGCGTGCAGCGGGCGAGCGGTCCCGGTCACCTCGCCGCTCCGGACGGGCCGGAGCATGTTCGTGGACGAGGAGATCGTCGCGGTGCCCGTGCCGGGCGGGAGGTTGAGGAACGCGCAGACCGCGCCGATCGTGTCGGCGAGCGCCATCAGCGCCCCGCCATGCATGACCCCGCCTGCGGTGCTAGAGGTCCTCCCGCCAGCGCAGACGACCAACCACGGACTCGGCACTCGCGTGCTCGAGCTCGATCCCGAGCAGCTCGGCGAACGGCATCATCGCCGCGAACTGCGAGGCCGCGTCCTCGGTCATTCCGTCACCCAGTCCTCGGTCAGCGTGAGCCAGAACGCGAGCCCGGCGAACTCGCGGTATCGGCGGAAGGCGCGCTCGATGCCCTTGTCGGTGATCCGTGGGCGCCCGGCGAGGCGGCGGTACGTCGGTCGGGTCCACGAGTCGAGGATCAGCCGCCGGTAGCGACCGAGCAGCATCATCATGTGCGCGGTCGCGTACGGGCCGACCCCCGGAAGGGCCAGCAGCTCCTCGGCGACCTCGGTGTCATCGCGCGCCGGATCGTTCAGTGACTCAAGGTCGAGCCGCCCCTCGGCGACCTCGGCGGCGATGCGTGCGCAGATAGGAGCCGCGGTAGCCGGCCTTCGCGACGTCGCGGAAGAAGGTCTCGTCGGCCCCGGCGAGCGCTGCCGCGCTCGGAAATGATCGTCGCTCGGGCGCGCCGACCGCAGGGGTGCCGAGCTCGGAAACGATCGCGGTCACCATCCGGACCGTCGCCGACCAGGTGCAGTTCGTCGTGCAGATCGTCTTGACGAGATCCTCGAACACGGTCGGGCTGCGCATCATCCGGCCGGCGCCGGCGGTGACCCACGCCAGCGTCGGCTCGATCGCGGCCGCAGCGTAGAAGGCGCTCAGGTCCTCGTCGAGCCGGAGCATGTGGCGGACCTGCGCGACGAGCGCCGCTCGGCTCCGAGCCGGCGGAACCCGGACCGGCGCGTCGATCCGCGCCGCCCCCGGTCCGGTCGGCACGACCCGCACGAGCCAGGCGCGCTCGCCGACCCGAAGTGCTGCCTCGACCTGCGATCCGTCCGGCGCGATCGTGTTCGGCGGCAGGTCGGCGACGCCGTGCGAGAGCGCGGTCCGGGCGAAGTCGACCGGCTCCCCGCCCGCACCCCGCAGTGCGATCGCCTCAGACCACCTCTCCGCGCTGGACATATCCGGATCGTACGACCGGGCGAGGAAGGATCGGGCGAGACCTGGCGTCATCCAATGTCGAAGCCGGTGGCGACGCAAGCAGGGCGCCACGCATCGCGGTCGGGAAACAGACAAGCAGATGGAGGTAGACATGCACGTCTCCAGACGGACCGCCATGGCCGCACTCGCGATGGCGGCGCTCGGCGGATCGGCGACGACGGCGGTTGGCGCGCTCGGGCACGACCGGGGGCGCGACCAGCGCTCCGGCGGGGGTGAGCATCACGGTGAGCTGCTGATGAGCTCGCTCGCTCCCGCCGTCCCGGCGTCGAGCGGCGGACCGGCGCTCAATGGAATCGCTCCGGGCAACGTCCCCTGGGTCCTGGCCCGCGGCGTCGCGACGCTCAAGCGCAGCGGTGAGCTGCGCGTGTCCGTGCGCGGACTCGTGATCCCGCCGCCGGCGGGGACGAACACCCCCGGCCCGGTCAGCACCGTGTTCGCCTCGCTGTACTGCGACGGGACGAGCACACCGGTCGGCTCGACGCCGCAGGTTGCGCTGTCGAGCGCCGGTGACGCGGTCATGAGGACGACGGTCACCGTGCCGGCGAAGTGCCTGGCGCCGCTCGTTCTCGTGCACCCGAACGCGAACGGCGGGGCGTACATCGCCGCGAGCGGTATCGGCGGATAGCGCGCGCCGTGGCGGGCGGGTGCGTCACGTGCGATGACGCTCCGCCCGCTCCCACATCTCGAGGTACGCCTCGGCAGAGCTGAACAGCAGCGACAGCGCCTGGCGGCCCCGGGACGCCGCCTCGGTGTCGGCGAGCAGGTCGGCGATCAGGCCGTAGTGGGCGACACCGTCGGTGTTGAGGTCGAAGACGCGGGAGCCGGTGCGCTCGCGGGTGAACGTCACGCGCCCGTCGTAGGAGCGGAACGGGTAGCGGAGCGGGTGGGCGGCGGCATCGGCGCGCGGCGCCGGCAGCGAGGCGAAGCCGCCGGTGTCGGTCCCGATCCCGATGCCGGGGAATCGCGCGATGCCCGCCATTCGGTTGATCTTCGCCGCCAGGTCGGGTCCCTGGGCCGGCGTCACGGCGACGAACCCACCGATGCGGTACAGACGCTGCAACTCCGCTGACGTCCACGTACCCCCGGTCCCGTTGTGACTCGAGACAAGCGGGTAGTGCGCACGCTCGGCGATGCCGAGCACGGTGTCGCGCGCCTGCTCGCTGAGGTGGTCGGCCTCGATCAGCATGTGCGTGGCCATCATTCGATGAACGAGGTAATCGCCGAGCGGCGTGAGCCCCTCAGAGTTGCATTGCGGGCCGGACGGGTACGTCGGCATCCCGCCGCTCACGACTGAGCGGGCGACTCGGAAGAACCGGGTGAGGGAGACGAGCACGCTGGCCGGCAGCGTCAGGACCGACTCGCCCTGTCCGGCGGCCGGACAGCGGCGCCGTCGTGAAGTACGAGCCGGTGCCGATCCGGTTGAGCAGGTTGATGAAGATGCCCTTGGCCCCGCCTTCGAGAGCCGTGCCCGTCAGCGCGTTGTTGATCCAGTGCCCGATGAACATCCCGCGCACGCCGAGCTTCGCGTATCGCCGCAGTCCGCGGTCGATCCCGGCACGGGTGCACCCTGGCTTCCCGCCGACTGTGGTGCAGCCGAACAGGTCGGAGGACTCGATCCCGATGATCACCGCGAGCTTGCCGTTCGCGATCACCCGGCGAGCCTGCGCCGGGGTGTAGACGAGGCGAAACCACCCGCGTCCGGCGCCCGCCGTACTGGGCATCGATGTAGGCCTGCATCGCGCGCAGCTCACGGATCTGGTTGTCGATCGACGAGGTCTCATCGCACACGGCGAGGCGCCGGGCTCGATCCGGCACAGCGGCTGGTCGTCGACGGTCTGGGCGACGACGAGCCGCTCACCCGCTTCCCACGCGCGCTGCAGCCAGACCCAGTACGTCTGCTGGTGCGTCTGCGTGTCGTAGGTCGGCCAGCCCGTGAACGACGGCCAGCCATGCGTGTCGTGCGTGCCGACCGGGTTGGCGCTGCGGAGCAGGCTGCCGGTGTAGTCAAGCTGGCCCTTGGACCCGTGGATCGCAGCGTCCCGACCAAGCGCCGCCGCGATTCCGAAGCGGTCGAACGGCTCACCGGAGATCACGAGCCCGCCGGCGCGCATGAAGGCGGTGATGTGGAGATGGGCGTCGACGAAGCCGAACACGCGCGCCGTTGCGTCGTGCCCGTGAACAGGTCGCCCGCGCGCGTCGAGCCCGGCCTCGGGAAACGCCGGCACCGGCTGGCCGGAACAGCCGGTAGCGGCGCTGGAGCGAGCGCTCAGCGGCCAGTCGCGCGCGGGCCGGCGCTGCGCTGGCGCGGGCCGCGGTCGAGCGACGTCGCCGGGCGGCTGAGCAGGCGGCCGGCCGCGGTCGTAGAGCATCGTGCGTGCCGAGGCCGGTCGGTTTCAGGAAGAACGCCGCCGCGCTCGACTCGCGTCGAGCTGTCGCGCGGTAGCGTGCCGGCGATGCCGCCGCGATGAAGCGGCCGTTAGCCGCCTGCAGCGCGACGCACCGGTGCGCCGGCGCCAGGCAGTGTCAGCGGCGGCTACGGCACTGCCGACGCGCCGACCACCGCGGCGACCGCCACCACACCCACGACCCTGCGAAGCATTCTCGTGACCCTTGCATAGAATCGCGCCCCCGGCAACCGAAGGAGAGACCATGAGCGATGTCCAGGTGAAGTTCGTGCTCGGCGAGCAGGACATTCCGACGCACTGGGTCAACCTGATGCCGGACCTGCCCGGCGATCCCGCGCCGCCGCTGCATCCCGGCACGAAGGAGCCGGCCGGACCGGACGATCTGAGCCCGCTGTTCCCGATGGCGCTGATCGGCCAGGAGGTGTCGGCCGACCCGGAGGTCGAGATCCCGGACCGGGTCCGCGACGTCTACAAGCTGTGGCGGCCGACGCCGCTGTTCCGCGCCCGCCGCCTGGAGCAGGCGCTCGACACCCCGGCGCACATCTACTACAAGTACGAGGGGGTCTCCCCCGCGGGCTCGCACAAGCCGAACACCGCGGTCGCGCAGGCCTACGAGAACGCCGAGGCGGGCATCCGCAAGCTGACGACCGAGACCGGCGCCGGGCAGTGGGGCTCGTCGCTCGCGTTCGCGTGCTCGCTGTTCGGGCTCGAGTGCGAGGTGTGGATGGTCGGCTCGAGCTACGACCAGAAGCCGTACCGACGCTCGATGATGGAGACGTGGGGCGCGACCGTGCACCGCTCGCCGTCGGATCGTCACCGAAGCCGGGCGCTCGCAGCAGAGCCACCCGACGGGGTCACTCGGGATCGCGATCTCCGAGGCCGTCGAAGTTGCCGCCCAGAACGCGGACACGAACTACTCGCTCGGCTCGGTGCTCAACCACGTGCTGCTGCATCAGACGGTCATCGGCCAGGAGGCGATCGCGCAGATGGCGATGGCCGGCGAGGAGCCGGACATCGTCGATCGCGTGCGTCGGCGGCGGGTCGAACTTCGGCGGGCTGACGTTCCCGTTCCTGCGCCGGGTCCTCCGCGACGGCGCGAAGACGAAGTTCATCGCCGCCGAGCCGGCGGCCTGCCCGACGCTGACGAAGGGCGTGTACGCGTACGACTTCGGCGACACGGTCGGCCTGACGCCGCTGATGCCGATGTACACGCTCGGCCATGACTTCGTGCCGCCGCCGGTCCACGCCGGCGGGCTGCGCTACCACGGCGACTCGCCGCTCGTCTGCGGGCTCGTCCGCGCCGGGCTCGTCGAGCCGCGGGCCTACCGCCAGAACGAGACGTTCGAGGCGGCCGTGCAGTTCGCCCGGACCGAGGGCATCATCCCGGCCCCCGAGCCGGCACACGCGATCCGCGCCGTCATCGATGAGGCCGAAGCGGCCAAGGAGGCCGGAGAGTCACGGGTGATTCTGTTCGGACTCTGCGGCCATGGTCACTTCGACCTCAGCGCGTACGACGCGTTCCTCGCCGGCCGGCTCGAGGATCCGGAATTCTCCGAGGCGGAGATGCAGGCGGCTCTGGCGGGCCTGCCCGAGGCGCCTGCGCTCTACACTAGATTGACTGTCTCGGCGCTGGAGCTAGCGCGTCAGCGCGAGCGCCAGGACCGAGAGGTCGCCCGCATGCGTGGCGGCCTGCATCCACTCGGTCGACACCGGTGATGCCGGTGATCGACGTGGTGAGCTGCCGGGCGCTGTCAAGCGCCCGCTCGAGGTGGTTGGTTCGTTGGTGTGCTGTGTGTTTCAGGGTGGGTCATTGCGCCTCCGTGGTAGAAAGCCTCTCCCTCCCTTTGGGATCGCCCGAGGCATCGCTGCCTTGAATCGGGCCCCTCCGAGCTTCGGACGCGCGGTGAACTTCTGCGCGCCCGCAACCGATGTTAGTAGCGGTCCTGGACCTGAACTGTGAAGTGTGCGTTATCGCTGCCCGGCGTGATCGCGATCTGGTAGACGCCGGGAGCCGAGGTGAACGTCCAGATGCGGTTGGAGCCCTCGTCGAGGCTGAACCGCTGGACGGTCTGCCCGGTGGTCACGTTGGTCACGATCGCGCTCGGGCCGGAGCAGATGAAGATCAGCGCGCATGTCCCGCGGTAGCCCATGTCGTAGACCATCCGCCACCGTTGCCCGCGGATCCGGAACGGGACCGAGCTCGTCTGCGCCGTGCCGGCGAAGCCGGTGAGGTTGCGCCACCGCGGTGCTTCCGCCGCCGACAGCGTGACCGTCGAGCCGGGGAGCAGCTTCGACCCGGCAGACGGCGCCTCGCGCGTGATCTGCCCCGTCGGCACGCCCGGAGCGGGGACCTGCTCGACGACCGGGATGTAGCTTCGCGGCGGCGACCGTCGCGGTCGCGTCCGAGGAGGTCCGGCCGACGACCGACGGCACGGTGACCGGCGCCGGACCCGCGCTCAGCGTCACCGTGATGTCGCTGCCGTCCTTGACCCGGGTGCCGCGGCGCGGCGACTGGCCGACCACCGTCCCCTTGCGCGCGCCGCTGTAGCGGTGCGCGAACGCAGGGTGCAGTCCGGCGCGGCCGCAGCACGAGGTTCGCGCGGCTCCGCGTCATGCCGTGCAGGTTCGGCACGCGGACATGACCAGGCGCGAACGCGATCGCCGCGGCGACCCATCCCGATGGCGAGCAGCACGACGAAGCCGAGGAGCGCGACGCGCCGCCGGCGGCCGGCCGGATTGACGTTGCGGCGCGCCGAGTACGAGGGGGCGACACGGGTCGGCGGGATCCGCTCGGCGCGGCGGGGGGGCGTCCGCCGCCTCGGGCGGGGGCGGGGGTGCGGGCGGTCGGTCGAGCAACGCGACACCGCCCACAGCGCCACGTCCGCGCCCGGCGCGGATCGGCTCATGCTCGCCCATCTCCACGCGCGCCCGCGCGAGCGCGCGCGCCATCTCGGCGCCGTCCGCGTAGCGCTCGGCGGGCGCCTTGGCCAGCGCACGAGCGACGATGCTGGCAGAGCTCGGCCGGAACGTTCGCCGGCAGCGGCGGCGGCTGGTCGTGCGGGTGGCGGTTGAGCAGCTCGACCGCCGTCGCGCCGTCAAACGGCGGGTGTCCGGCGAGCATCTCGTACAGGACAACGCCGACGCCGTAGACGTCGGTGGCCGGCGAGGCCGCCGCCCCGTTCGCCTGCTCGGGCGCCATGTAGCGCGGGGTGCCGACAACGGTCCCGCCGAGGCCGTCGGTGCTTCCTTCGGCGAGGCGCGCGACTCCGAAGTCGGTGACCTTGACGCGGCCGTCCGAGGAGATCAGGACGTTCGCCGGCTTGACGTCTCGGTGCACGACCCGCTGGTAGTGTGCGCTGGACAGCGCGCGCGCGATCTGCTCGGCGATGTCCGCCGCCTCATCCGGCTCGAGCCAGCCGCCGCGCAGACGGGACACGAGGCTCTCCCCGTCGACGAGCTCGGTGACGTAGTAGAGGCCCTCGGGCGCGGACCCAACGTCGAAGATCTGGACGATCCCCGGATCGCTGATCGAGGCGAGCAGCTGCGCCTCTCGTTCAAAGCTCCGCACCCACTCCGGATCCTCTGCCCACCACGGCTTGATCACCTTGATCGCGACCGGCCGGGCGAGCCGACGATCACGGCCCCGATAGACGCGGCCGAAAGTTCCCTCGCCAATCAGGGCGTGGAGCTCGTAGCGGCCGTCAAGGGCGGCGCCGGTGAGGTCGGGAGCGTGCGGCATGATGAACGGAACGGTTGGAGGGGGCGACTTGCCCCCTCCATATGATGGCCGATCCGCGCGCCGGTTCGGCACCGGGCCGGGCGCGGGCGATTCCTACAGGTTGACGGAGGCCATGCCGGCCGCGTCGTAGCGCTCGCCGGACACCGGCGGCAGCTCGGCCTCGATCCGCTCCAGCTCGTCGTCGGTGAGCTCGACATCGACCGCTCCGGCGTTGTCCTCGAGGTACTTCACGCGCTTCGTGCCCGGGATCGGCACGAGATCCTCACCCTGGGCGAGCACCCAGGCAATCGCCAGCTGCGCCTGAGTGATCCCCTTCTCCTCGGCGATCTCCCCGACCTTCGCGGCCAGCCGCAGATTCGCCTCCAGGTTCTCGCCGGTGAAGCGCGGTCCGTGACGGCGGAAATCGTTCTCGTCGAGGTCTTCCGGCGAGGTGAAGCGGCCGGACAGGAAGCCGCGGCCGAGCGGCGAGTACGGAACGAACCCGATCCCGAGCTCACGGCACGTCGGCAGGACGCCGTCCTCTGGGTCCCGCGTCCACATCGAGTACTCGGTCTGCACGGCGGTGATCGGATGGACGGCCTGCGCGCGGCGAATCGTGTCCGGTGCCGCCTCGCTGAGGCCGATATGGCGGATCTTGCCCGCCTTGACCAGCTCGCCCATCGCGCCCACCGTCTCCTCGATCGGAACATTCGGATCGACGCGGTGCTGGTAGTAGAGGTCGACGTAGTCGGTGCCGAGCTGTCGCAGGGAGATCTCGATCGAGCTCTTGACGTGCTCGGCGGACCCGTCGAGCGGGCCGAGCGTCGACATGTCGCCCGGCGTCGCATTGTCCATGCGGCGGGCAAACTTCGTGGCGATCACGACCTCGTCACGACGCCCCTTGATCGCCCGGCCGACAAGCGCCTCATTGGTCAGCGGCCCATACAGCTGCGCGGTGTCGAGGAAATTGATGCCGAGCTCCAGCGCCCGGTGAATCGTGGCGGTCGACTCCTGCTCGTCCGTCGAGCCGTAGAAGGCCGACATGCCCATGCAGCCGAGGCCCATCGCGGACACCTCCAGCGATCCCAGCTTGCGCGTCTTCATTGCAACTCCAATCGTTCGCGGATCAGGGTTCTGTCCACGATAGGACGCGCGGTCAGGAACGTTCCGTGACGCCAGGGCAGTCGACGGACCGATGCCCAGTCGTCCGCCCACCGTGCGTCACCCTCCCGCGGCGCAGGTATCGTGCGGCCATGAACTCACGGAGCGATCACGATCTCGCCCGGCTCGCCGAGCGCTCGTTTGAGCTGCGCGGCGATTACCCGGCGCTGCTGTTCGAGGGTCACTGGCACACCTCTGGCGAGCTGTTTGACCGCGCGAGCCGCATCGCCACCCACCTGAGCGAACTCGGCATCGGGCCCGGCGATCGCGTTGTCGTCTCGATGGCGAACTGCCCCGAGGTCGGGATCATCTACAACGCGATCTGGCGTGCCGGGGCGGTCGTCACGCCGGCGATGTTCCTGCTTCCCGCCGACGCCCTGGCGCACATCATCTCCGATGCCGAGGCGAGCGCGGTGATCACGACGCCCGAGTTCGTCGACAAGGTCCGCGAGGCAGTCACGGGCATCGGCAGCGTCCGCTTCGTCGCTTCGACCGGCGAGGCCGCCGACGGAGTTCTGGCGCTGTCCTCGTTCGAGGAGGCCGAGCCAGGATCGATCGTTCTGCGGGCGAACGACGACCTCGCCGCGCTGCTCTACACCGGCGGCACGACCGGCCGCTCGAAGGGCGTGATGCTGTCGCACGAGGGCCTGTACTACACCGGCCACGCCGCGCACGAGTCGGCGCACGTCCCGGGCGTCAACCGGGCACTGGCGACGCTGCCGCTCTCGCACGCATACGGGATCCTGGTCACGCTCGCCGGGATGCACAACCCCGAGCCCGGCATCGGGGTGCTCCTGCGCTGGTTCGATCCGGACGCGTTCCTGTCGTTGATCGGAGAGCATCACCTTCAGATCGCGGCCGTCGTCCCGTCGATCCTTCAGATCCTGCTCACCTACCCGCTCGAGGAACACGACCTCTCCTCGCTGGCGTGGGTCAGCTCAGGCGGCGCCCCGCTGCCGCCCGAGGTCGAGGCCGAGTTCTGCCGCCGCGTGCCGTCGGTCTCGATCCGTCAGGGCTACGGCCTGACCGAGACGGCGGCGCTGATCTCGACGAATCCCGTCGGGCGCGAGCGTCCGGGGTCGGTCGGCCTGCCCGTGCCGGGCTGCACGGTCGAGATCGTCGACGACGAGGGCAACCCCCTGCCGCCCGGGTCACCCGGCGAGATCGTCGCCTCGTCCCCCGGCGTGATGCAGGGCTACTGGCGTTCGGCGGAGACGACGGCGGAGGCGCTGCGCGACGGCCGGCTGTTCACCGGCGATGTCGGGTACATCGATCAGGACGGATACCTGTACATCGTCGACCGCAAGAAGGACCTCATCATCCGCGGCGGCTTCAACGTCTACCCGCGCGACGTCGAGGACGCGCTCGTCGCCCATCCGGCGATCGCGGTCGCTGCCGTCGTCGGCCGGCCTGACTCGCGACACGGCGAGGAGGTGATCGCGTTCGTGTCGCTGCATCCGGGCGCGACCGTGTCCGCCGACGAGCTCGTCGCGTGGAGCCGGGAGCACATCGGCGGTTACAAGTACCCACGGGAGGTCAACATCCTTGACGCGATCCCGCTGACGCCGGTCGGCAAGATCGACCGGAAGGTCCTCCGCGCCCAGGCGCGGGACGCGACCGTGCTCGGTTAAGCGCCCGGACCCGGGCACGGCGCGCGCATCCGGCCGGTGGCGGCCAAACTGATCGCGCTCATCGTCCCGCTGGGGCTTGACACGTTCGCGGTCGCGGCGGCGCTGGGGATGCTTGGCACGACGCGGGCCGGGCGAGTACGGATCTCGCTCCTGTTCATCGCGTTCGAGGCGGGGATGCCGCTCGTCGGGCTCGGGTTGGGCGTACCCCTCGGGCGCGCGATCGGGGACGCCGCCGACCTTGTGGCGGTCGCCGTTCTGCTCGCGTTCGGGCTGTTCACGTTGCTCCACGCCGAGGCGGACGAAGAGCAGACGATCGCCCGCCTCGCCGACGCGCGCGGTCCCGCTGCGCTGCTGCTCGGCGTGAGCATCAGCCTTGACGAGCTGGCGATCGGGTTCACGCTCGGACTGCTCCGGCTTCCCGTTGGGCTCGTGATCGGGCTGATTGCGCTCCAGACCTTGATCGTCACTCAGCTCGGGCTCGGGCTTGGGCGGCGGGTGAGCGCGCGGTTCCGCGAGGGCGCCGAGCGTCTCGCCGGGCTCGCCCTCACCGCACTGGCGCTCGCGCTGCTCGCCGAGCGGGTCCTCGCCTAGTGACCGGCGACGAACGAAAGGCGCCGCCGCACGATGCCGCACTGTACGTTCCCAGGGGCGATGCGTCGATTGCTCCCTGCGATGACCGCAACCCTGCTCGCGAGCCTGTGCGCGCTGAGCCCTGCGAGCGCCGCCACGCTGCAGATCCCACTCAACGCATCCTCGCCGTGGCCGGTGATGCGCCACGATCCGCGCAACACCGGCGCGAGCCCAATCGTCGGCCATTACGGCGGGCAGCGCCCGTGGGCCTTCCGCACCGGCCGCGGGGTGTTCTCGACGCCGCTGATCGGTGGCGACGGCACGGTGTACATCGGTTCCGCCGATACCTGGTTCTACGCGCTGTGGCCGGACGGCCGCCTGCGGTGGCGGATCAAGACCGGCGGGATCATCGACGCCTCCGGCGTCCTGTCGGCGTATGACCCGCACCTGAGGAGCGCTCCGCTCACGTTCGGGTCGGGCGATGACCGGCTCTATCACGTCACGACGCCCGCGCACGGGAGCCCCCGCATTCTCTGGCGGTACCGCGCGACCGTGCCGCCGGTCGCGGGTCAGACGGTCGACTGGTGGGAGGGATCGCTCGCGCTCGGGCCCGGCGGCAACATCTACGCCGGTAACACCGGTGGCACGGCGTACACGCTCTCGCCGTCCGGACGGCTCATCTGGAAGTTCACCTCGGGCGGCTCGATGTGGACCTCACCCGCGTTCGCTCCGGACGGCTCGACCTTCTGGGGCTCGCTCGACCTCAACGTCTACCGGCTGAGCTCGAACGGCCAGCCGCTGTGGCGCACGTTCACGCCCGGGTTCGTCGTCTCCTCCCCCGCCATCGGCAGCGACGGCACCGTGTACATCGGCTCGTTCGACTCCAAGCTGTACGCGCTTGACCCGACGACGGGCGCACCCCGCTGGACCTACGAGACGAGCGACCACATCTATGCCTCCCCGGCGCTCGGGACGGACGCCGCCGGGGAAACGACGACGATCTACATCGCCTCGACCGACGGCTCCGTCTACGCGCTCGCCCCGGACGGACGGCTGCGGTGGCGCTACGACACCGGCGACCCGATCCGCTCCTCGCCGGTCCTCGGGCTGGCGCCCGGCGGCGGGCACCGCGAGATCCTGTACGTCGGCTCCTCGAACGGCAAGCTGTACGCGCTCGACGCAGCGACGGGGCGCCGCCGCTGGTCCTACGACACAACGCCGCGCGACCCGATCCTCCGGGACCGCAACGATCTCAACGCCTCACCGGCGCTCGGACGAACCGGGATCTACATCGCCGGCGAGCACGGCGACATCGACTACCTCCCCTACGACTACTGCCTGCATCGCCGCGATGCCCGCTGCTCTACGAGCCGCGCACAGGAGTTCGGGGACTCGCTCGACCGCGTGTTCGCAGTCAGCGCCGGTGGCACCACGCTCCCGACGGCCACGCTCCGTGGCGTCTCCCCGGCGACGGTATTCAACCTCCGGCTCATCGTCCGCCGGCACGGCACGACCGTGAACGCCGCGATCCTCGACCCGACCCGCACGGTCAGCATCACCCCGCGGGTGCCGTTCTCACTCCAGGAGTCCGGCGACGGGCATTTCCTCTTTGTCTCGCCGCGCGGTCTGCTCCGGCCGGGCACGACCTACCGCCTGCGGGTCGCCGGCGCCTACACCGACAACGGCGTCAAGATGGGGAACTTCAACCCGGCCGGCGCAGTCGCCGGGCACTTCGCCCAGACGATCACTGTGAGGACGGCGAGCACCGCCCGGGACCGCTCGCTGCCGCTGCGCGTCGGAGCAACGCGCGTCAGCGCGCTCACGCTCACCCGGCTGGCGGTGCCGATGCCTGCGTTCCTGCCGTCGGTCAATCAGATCGGCTTCGACTCGTACGACTGGATCGCTTCGACGATCGCCCGCACGCGCTCGCGCGTGCTGCTGTGGGTCATCGGGGCAACCCGTGACGCCCGCGGTGCAGAGCACGTCGACCCGACGAGCCCGTTCGGCTTCCCCGTCGCCGGGCGCTATGCCCACGGCGCCGTCAGCCTCTCCAGCCCCAGCGTCCCGCTCACGTTCAGTTTCGGCGTCGTTCCACTGCGCGAGTTCAGCATCCGCGGCACGCTCGGCGACGACCTGCGCTTCCGACCCGGCGTCTCGACCTACACCGAGACCGTGTGCTCGCAGGTCCCGCACTACGGCGCGGAGCTGAAGTTCACCGGCATCTGCAATCCGAGCGACGTGCTCGCGGCCAGCGGCACACTGATCGCCAACCCCTACCGGGGCACCGCGTCGGTGCGACCGCGGGGTGTTCGCGTCGCGGCGACGGCACTCCTGCGGCCGTCGGCGACTCATGCGGGGAGCGTCAGCGCCACCCTCCGCGGACCGAATCTGCCGCTCGCCCGCCGGCACGTCGCGTCGATCCTGCTCGCCGCCACATCGGATCTGACCCCGGTCGGGATCGACTACCGGGCGCTGACGCGCGTCACGGTCAGCGGCGGCCGGATCACCGGCGTACGCGTGACCCTGCCGGCGGGGACGGCGCTGCCGCGCCGGATCCGTGCGTACGTGATCGTCGACGGGTTTCCGGTGACGGCCCGGGTGCTGTGAGCTCGGCGAGCGCCTCGCCCGTGGCGAGCACGCTGCCGTCCTCGGCCACGAGTTCGAGCCGGAGGCGTCCGGCGCGGGGGAGCTCCGGCGACGGGCGCGAACCGCTCACCGGCGTGCCGCTCAGAGCGGCCGCGGCGGCATCGACGAGCTCGTCGAGGTAGGCGCCCAGCGGCTCCCGCAAATCGCCCGCGAGCCATCGCCGGGCGATCGCGTGCGCCGGACCGCCGACGATTGCCGTCGCCATCATCATCGACATCGGGCGGACCTGGCCGCTGCGGACGAGCGGCGCCATCCACTCACGGTACGCATCGGCGAGGCTGCGATTGCGCGCCGCCAGCTCGGCGCCGGCCGGAGAGTCCCAATCGATGTGGCCGCGCATGTAGAGAAACCGCGCCCGGTCGGCGTGCGCGTCGGTCCAGGCGAGCTGGTGGGCGAGGACGCCGCGCACCGCCGCGCGCACGGACCGGGGTCTGCGTGCCAACAGGTCCCACAGTCCCTCCTGGAACGAGCCGAGGGCCTCGACGTAGAGCGCGTCGGCGATCGCCTCCTTGCTCGGGAAGTGATGAAACAGCGCGCCGTTCGTCACCTCGCTGCGCTCGCGGATGCGGGCAATCGTCGTCTGGTCGTAGCCGAACTCGATGAAGCACGACAGCGCGCTGTCGAGAATCCGGGTCCGGACCGAGGCGGGCATCTCGCTCGGCCAGAGTACCACTCCGGAGTGATGCTCTCTGAGACGGTCTCCCTACGGCAGGCGCCCGGGGATCGGCCCGAGCAGATGCGGTATCCGCCCGGCCGTCGCCGTCGTCCGGTGATACGAGGCACGCAGGACGTCGGCCGACGCCTCGTGCCGCCTCAGGGCGTCCCCAATCGGAAGCACCGTGTAGTCCGGGTGGCGGTTCCAGGTCGGCATGTAGCTGATCCCGGTGAGGCGTGACCGGTTTCCCCGGACGGTGATGTGCAGGAACACGAGCATCCCGTCCTCGCTCTGCACCGGGCAGCAGGCCGAGGACTGGTTGGACAGGATCTGGCCCTCGCCGAACACGACGAGCTTGCCGTTGACGCGCTCGATCGGCTGCACGATGTGGACGTGCTGGCCGACGATCGCGGTGATGTCCGGATCTCTCGTCAGCGCCCCCGCGACGTCCCGCTGGAACGAGCTCGGCTGCGCGACGAACTCATCACCCCAGTGGAAGTTGACGATCACCGCCTGTGCGCCGGCGCGACGGGCGGCGCGGGCCATGCGCCGGACCGCGGCGACGTGCGCGAGGTTGACCGACCACGAATGCGGCAGCGGGATGCCGTTCGTCATCTCGGTGTACGCGAGGAACGCGACCTTGATCCCCTTGACCTTCGTGATCAGCACCCGCTGCTGGGCGCTCGGCGAGGCAAACGAGCCGGTATGGAGGACGCCCGCGCGGTCGAGAGCGTGGCCCGTCTGGTCGATCCCGTACTGCCCCATGTCGACGGAGTGGTTCGATGCCGTGTCACAGATCCGGTAGCCGGCCCAGTGGATCGCCCGGGCGAGTTGGGTCGGCGTGTTGAACACGGGATAGCCCTGCGGGGGCCGCGGCGTCATCGGGGTCTCGACGTGGCAGATGGCCAGATCTGCGCCCCGGATGTACGGTCGGATCTCCCGGAGCATCGGGCGGAAGTCGTAGTTGCCGCCGCCGTCGGCGAGCGCCTGCGCCCACACCGGGGAGTGCACGAGGATGTCGCCGTTGACCTCGACCGTCAGCTTGACCGACTTCGGCTTCGGTGTCGGAGCGTGGGTCGACGTCGTTGACGAGGTGCTCGTCGAGCTGGCACCGACACCGGCCGCGCTCACCGACGAGCCGCCCCCGACCCCGGCCTCGCCCACCGAGGAGCCGCCGCCGCACCCCGCCGCCGCCACCGTGGCCAGCAGCGCCAGCGCGCCGCTACAGCGTCGTCCCGCTCGCCAGACGCGCGACCGACTCGACATCATGCGACGGAAGGTAGACCGTCGGGTGGTCGGATGCGTGGGCGAGGATGCGGTCGATCGTCTGAACCGTGACCGCCGCCTTCGGACTGACTGCATCGGGACGCCGCGCCCGGAGCTGCTCAACGGTGTCGGTCGCGTCCCCGGCGATCATCACGTGTCGCCCGTCATCGTCGATGCAGATGACCGAGACGTGACCCACCGTGTGGCCGGCGGTGTCGACGGCGACGATCCGCCCGTCGTCACTGAGCACCTTGCTCCGGGGAAATGCGCCAAACGGTCCGTCGTCGAGCGCGAACGGGCGGAAGTCCGGCCGCATCGGCACCGGCTGGCGGAGGACCCGCTGCATGAACCGCGCCTGAGCCGTGCGGGTGAACGCGAGATCGGGTTCGTGGACGAGCACCGGACCGTTCACGTGCACCGCGCCATCCACGTGGTCGCCATGCATATGGGTGAGAACGACGGTGTCGGCGTCGGCGACGTCGAGGCCGGCGGCCGCGAGGACGTGTGGGAGCTCATCCTCGGGGCGGACCTGGAACCGCGCGAACGGGATGTCGTGCACGTTCGCCGTCTCGCCCGTATCGACGAGCAGGAGCCGCCCGGCGTGCTCGATCGCCCAGCAATGGATCGGGACCGGGTCGACCCATGGCCCGGGAAGAAAGATGTCCAGCTGGCGCCGCCAGCCGCTCGAGGCGAACAGGAAGGCGCGCTTGAGCGCGACCGTGCCGGTTGTCAGCGGATGAATTTTCATGGCCCCGGAGGGCACTCTAATGCCCCGAACGTGCTAACCGTTCAAGGTAACGATGGAGCTGCTGCGTTTTGACGAGAGCGAGGGGATCCCGAACAACCCGGGTCTGCCCGTCGTCATCCACCACGACGTCGCTGAGATCGTCGAGGACCCGGCCGCGTGTGAGCGGTTGTTCATGGGCAACGGCTGGGGCGGGACCTGGCGTAATGGCATCTTCCCGTACCACCACTTCCACTCCAACGCCCACGAGGCGCTCGGGATCGTCAGCGGCTCGGCACGCGTCGTGCTCGGCGGGCCCGCGGGCGCGGAGGTGAGAGTGCAGCCGGGGGACGTGATCGTGCTGCCCGCGGGCACCGGGCACAAGCGGGAGGACGGCGGCGCCGGACTGCTCGTCATCGGCGCCTATCCGCCCGGTCAGGAGCATTACGACCTGCGCCGCGCCGATCCGGAGTGGCTGCCGCAGGCCCGCACGAACGTGGCCGCCGTGCGCCTGCCGGACACCGATCCGGCGACGGGCTCCGGCGGCGGGCTGCGCTCTGTCGCCGAGTGGCGCGGCGAATAGCGCCGCGACGCGGGCGGGGTCATCCACTTCGGGTGATGTCGGGTCTCGCGGCTCCCGTAGCGTTCGTCGCCCCTGTTGATCGACTTGGAGGAACCATATGACCCGGGCGATGGCGCTCTGCTTCGCGCTCGGGGCGACCTGCTTTCTCGTCGGTCCGTTCCCCGGGTACGTACAGCTCGTCGGTACCACCGCCGACGGGATCACGTTCTTCGTCGGGTCGATCCTGTTCACGAGCGGCGGGGCGCTGCAGTCCGCGATCGCGTGGCCGGACCGGGCGGCCGGCGGCGCGGGGCGCGCGGCCTGGTGGAGTGCAGTGATCCAGTCAGCGGGCACGCTGTGCTTCAACGTCAGCACGTTCCTCGCCCTCCAGACGGCGACCTCGAACACCCACTACGACCGGCTCGTCTGGCGGCCGGACGCGTTCGGGTCGGTGTGCTTCCTCGTCTCCGGAGCGATCGCGTATGCCGCGTCGCCCCGCCGCGGCTGGCGGCCGGCCCGCGGCGGCGAAGGATGGTGGCAGCCGGCGATCAACATGCTCGGTTGCATCTTCTTCGGGATCTCGGCGATCGCCGGCTACGTCGTCCCATCAACCGGTTCGGTGCTCGATCTCGCGGCCGCCAACTGGAACACGAGTCTCGGCGCCGCATGCTTCCTCGCGTGTGCCGTCGGCACGTTGCGTCCGGCAACCGACAGCCCGCGTTCCGCCGCCGGACCTGCCGCTCCCATCCCTGAAAGGACCCCCTGATGTGTCGCTGGCTTGCCTACACCGGTTCCTCGATCCTCCTCGAGCGGGCGCTGTACGCGCCTGCGCATTCCCTCATCGACCAGAGCCTCCATTCCAAGCTCGGCGCGGAGGCGACGAACGGCGACGGCTTCGGCATCGGCTGGTACGACAACATGCCGACCCCCGGCGTGTTCCGGAGCATCGAGCCGGCCTGGAATGACCAGAACCTCCGCGAGCTCGCCGGCCACATCCACTCCGGGCACTTCTTCGCGCACATCCGCGCCGCGATCGGGTCGGCGGTCCAGCAGACCAACTGTCATCCGTTCCGGCACGGTCGCTGGCTGTTCATGCACAACGGCTTCGTCGCCGAGCTTGCGACCGTCAAGCGCGACCTCGTGCTCGCCGTCGACGCATCGCTGTATCCGGAGATCTCCGGCCAGGCCGACACCGAGCTCCTGTTCTACCTGGCGCTGACGTTCGGGCTCGAGGACGATCCGCCTGAAGCCGTCGCCCGCGCGATCGGTCTCGTCGAGGCGGTCGGTGAGCGCCACGGTGTCCGCTACCCATTCCAGGGAACCGTGGCCACGACCGACGGTGACCGGATGTGGGTGTTCCGCTACTCCAGCGAGGGCAAGTCACGCTCGCTGTTCTTCACCAAGCACCTCCCCACGCTCCGTGACCTCTACCCCGAGCGGCGCATCCTTCAGGAGCTCGACGATGACTCGCGGCTCGTCGTCTCCGAGCCGATCGGCGACCTCCCCGGCGCCTGGAATGAGGTGCCGGAGTCCAGCTACGGCGTGGTCGGCAGAGGGCACGACGAGCTCCTCTCGTTCACGCCGAAACGCCCCGCTCCAGCACGCGCGACGGGATAGCTGCTTGAGTAATACCGCGTGAGACGCTCACGAAGGCCGCCCGGTGGAGAACACGCGCCGGAGAACGTGATGACCGATCCCGACGAGATCGCGCGGTTCCACGACCGCTGCAGTCCGCTGATGCGGGAGCTGCTCGAGGCCCTCGCCGCCGCTCCCGGCCAGCACCGGCCGTTCGGCTCGATCGAGGACGCGCTCGGCTGGCCCCGGCGCCGGATCGCGTCCGTCCTCGGAGGCGTTGCGCACCTGCGCCACAAGGAGTTCGGCGGGCGCCGGCCGTACCGGTTGGAGTCAGACCGCGTCTCGCGCTCCGGGCGCTGGGAGATGTGGATGGACGCCGATCAGGTCGCCGCCGTGATCGCGGCCCGCGCCGCCGACCCGTCCCCTGACGCGCGATGAATCGCAATTCACCGGCCGTTTTCGGAGGGTGAATCGCGATTCATCGACCCCGGGGGCGAGCCGCGGCGGTGAATTGCGGTTCATCGGCCCCGGGGTGCCGGCGGTGAACTGCGATTCATCGGCCCCGGGGCCGGGCCGCGGCGGTGAAGTGCGGTTCATCGATCGCCACCCCGGGGAGATCAGGCGTCGTGCCGGGCGACCCAGCGCTCGATCAGAAACCGCGCGATCGAGATCGACGGCGGGAGCAGTAGGGACGGATTCTCGCCCCGGACCGCGGCGCGGACCGCGTCGAGCGGGTGCCAGCGGACCTCCTCGAGCTCGCCGTCACGCGCCGCCGGCTCGCCGCCATCCGAGCGAGCGTCATAGCCGAGCATCAGCGACGACGGGAACGGCCACGGCTGCGATGAGACGTACACGGGATCACGGGCGACGATCCCGGACTCTTCTTCGATCTCGCGGACGACGGCCTCCTCGGCCGACTCGCCCGGCGAGACGAACCCGGCGAGCACCGAGCAGCGACCGGGCGGCCAGCCGGTCCGCCGCCCCAGCAGGAGCTGCCCGTCGTACTCGACGGTCATGATGACCACCGGGTCCGTGCGCGGGAAGTGGTGCGCGCCGCAGCGCGGGCAGCGCCGGGAGTAGCCCGCCTCCTCGATGTCCGTCGGGGCACCGCAGTTCGCGCAGAAGCGATGCCGGCGGTGCCAGTTGAGCAGCCCCATGACGTAGGCCGCCAACCCAGCCTCGGCGTGGGGCAACCGCGCCCCGGCATCGCGCAGCGACACGAGCTCACCGCCGTCGAGCATCCGCGCCCGCGCGTCGGGATCGAGCGGCGCGAGGTCGATCGCGAACACGGGCGAGCCATCGTCGTCGAGGCCGAGCAGGATCGCCTCGGATGCGGACGGCGGGACGGCGTGGGCGCGCAACAGCCCACCTCCATCGTCGGTACCGGCGAGGACAACCTCGTCCGGGCCGGCGAGCAGTGACGCAGCCGATGGGTCGCCGAGCAGTTCGGCGATCCGGCGCGGGTCCTTGCGCTCCGTGCTCGCGCGGTCCAGGCGCATCCCCGTGAACGGTCGCTCCAACTCCATTGCCGTCAAAGCCTACGAGGGCCAAAGCACCGGCTCGCTGCTACGTTGAAAACGTGGCTTCGATCGGCGTCTCGACACCCAGGCGTGACTCCGAGCCGAAGGTCCGTGGGCAGACACGGTTCGCGGCCGACCTGCCGATGCAGGGGCTGCTGCACGCACGCCTCGTCCTCTCGCACGAGGCGCACGCACTGATCGAGGGGATCGACACCGACACGGCAGCGCAGACTCCGGGCGTCGTGGCCGTGCTGACGGCCGCCGATCTGCCCCTCGCCACCTCGGGGACCGGGCGCATGTACGAGCCGCTGGCCAGGACCGAGGTTCTGTACGCCGGTCAGCCCGTCGCGCTCGTCATCGCCGAGACCGAGGCAGCCGCCGAGGACGGCGCCGAGCAAGTCGAGCTGGACCTGCGGCCGCTGCCGCCGGTGCTCGACCTCGAGGCGGCGACCCGGCCGGGCGCGGCGCTCGCCCGGACGCAGACCGACACGGACGACGACGACGACGAGGACGAGGACGGCGCGGACCTCACCGACGCCCACGCGTCGGTCTCAGCGGCGGCGATCGATGAGGACTACTCCGACAACGTCCGGGCGACCGCCAGGCTGCCGCATGGCGATGTCGATGCCGAACTCGCGGCGAGCCACCTCACCGTGACCGGCCGGTTCAGAACGCCCTGGATCTACCAGGGCTACCTCGAGCCGCAGGCGGCCACGGCGTGGCTCGAGCCCGACGGCGAGCTCGTCCTCAGCACCGCGACCCAAGCGCCGTTCGCGACCCGCGACGCGCTCGCAGGTCTGTTCGATCTGCCGACCGAGCGCGTGCGGATCCGGGCGACGACGCTCGGCGGTGCGTTCGGCGGGAAGATGATGATCGTTGATCCGCTCGTCGCCGCCGCGGCGCTGAAGCTCCGCCGCCCGGTACGCCTGGCGATGACCCGCGGCGAGGATCAGTCGGCGACGAATCCAGCGGGCGCCCAGATCATCGATCTCACCATCGGCGCCACCTCCGACGGAGCGCTGACCGCGATCCGCGCCAACGTGCTCGTCGACCGCGGCAGCACCGAGGACTTCGGCGTCGAGTCGATCGCCGCGATGCTCGCCGCCGGCCCCTACCGATGGCGCGCCCACGACCTCCGCGCGCTCGGTGTCGCGACGAACCGGGTGACGTTCGGCGCCTACCGCGCGCCAACGGCCCCGCCGGCCGCATTCGCGCTCGAGTCGCTGCTCGACGAGCTCGCGGGCCGCCTCGGGATCGACCCACTCGAGGTCCGGCTGCGCAACGTTGCCAGTGAGGGCGACCGCACCCCCGCCGGCCGGCCGTTCCCCGTGTTCGGGGCGCGCGCCTGCCTCGAGCGCATCCAGGAGCACCCGCTGTACGCGCGCCGGGATGCCCTCCCCTCCGATGAGGGGATCGGGGTCGCGCTGGGGTGGTGGCCCGGTGGCTACGAGCCCGCCGCGGCCGTGTGCCGCCTCGACGCCGATGGACGGCTGACGATCATCACCGGCGCCGCCGACATGACCGGCGTCGAGACAAGCTTCGCCGCGATCGCCGCCGACGCCTTCGGGCTTGACCCGAGCCGCGTTCGGGTCGTCCATGCCGACACAGCGAGCGCTCCGTACGCCGGGACGAGCGGCGGCAGCAAGATCACCTATACGGTCGGCCGTGCCGTCGAGCGCGCGGCGGTCGAGGCGCGGGAGCGGCTGCTCGAGATCGCCGCCGAGGAGCTCGAGATCGCGCCCGAGGACCTCGAGATCGTCGGCGGCCAGATTCAGCCCGCGGGCGTCCCGGCGCGGGCGATCGCCGTCGACGAGCTCGCGGCGAAGATCCTGCGCTTCGGTAGCCCGCACCCGCCCGTCGAGGGTCACGGTCGTGTCGCGAACTCGGGCGCCCCCCAGGCCGCGGCCCACATCTCGCATGTCCGCGTCGATCGTGACACCGGGGCGGTCACGCCGCTGCGCCACGTGATCGCGCAGGACGTCGGGCGCGCGCTCAACCCGGCGCTCGTCGAGGGCCAGATGATGGGCGGGACCGCTCAGGGCCTTGGCTGGGCCCTACTCGAGGAGCTCGTCCACGACGAGCACGGCCAGCTGACGACAGGCACGCTCGTCGATTACGCGCTGCCGACGAGCGGCTTCACGCCGGTCATCGACACGATGATCGTCGAGGTACCGGTCCCGGACGGTCCGTACGGCGCGAAGGGCGTCGGCGAGGCACCCGTCGTCGCCGCGCCCGCCGCCGTCGCCAACGCCGTCGCGGCGGCGACGGAGGGCGTGCGGATGCGCCGGCTGCCGATGACGCCCGAGCGGGTGTGGAGCGCGCTGGCGCAGAACGGCGAGCGCGCCGGTAACGCCGGCGGCAACGACAACGGCGACGACAACGGCTAGCTCGTCCGAGCCCGGGCGAGCGTGAGCAGCTCCTCGAACTCGTCCCGCAGCGCGTCGGCGAGCAACGCGATGTCCGGCATCGCCGCTCGGTCGCCGTTGATCCCGAACACGAGCTCACCGTCGTAGGAGACGATCGCCATCCCGACGGCGTGATCAGCGAACAGCGGCACGAGCGGGATGATCCGGCGCAACCGGCTGGCGAGCGAGTACAGCGGGATCTGCGGCCCGGGGACGTTCGTGATCGTGAGGTTGAACAGCCGCGGCGCGAACAGCGTCCGCGAGATCGACTCGTGCAGGATCGGCGGCAGCACACCCAAGGTCGTTACGAGCGCCTCGCCGCCGAGCGCCGCCGAGCCGGCCTTCAACGCCGTCGCGTTCGCCCGCGTGTGCGAGTAGCGCATGCGCCGATCCGCCTCACCGATCGGCAGCTCGACGAACAACGACGTCACGTGGTTGCCGAGGTTCCCGTCCTCCTCGAGGCGGAGGTTGACGGGCATCATCGCTCGCAGCGGACGCTCGAGATCCTCGCCCCGGGTCTCCAGCAGCCGCCGCAGCGCACCGGACGCGAGCGCGAGCACGACGTCGTTGACCGTTCCGCCGAGTCCGGCCTTGATCACTTTGACCCGCTCGAGCTCGAGCGCCACCGACTCGAAGCGACGCGTCGCACCGATCGGCACGTTGATGGACGAATCGCGCGCTGCCTGGAGCTCGTCTTCCCACAGGAACTCGCCCATCGCGACGGCAGCCTCCCCTGCCTTGACGATCCGGCGTGGGTGAAGCGCCGCCCCGACCACACCGCGGGCCGCCCCGACGGCGACCGGCACCCAGTCGGGCACGGGGATGTGCCGGCCTCCATCATGGTTTGCCGAGGCATCCGGCGCCTGCGGAGCCACGGGTGGCGAGGCCGGATGCGCCACCGCGTCGAGCAGGATGTGACCGATGTCCATCGAGCCGACGCCGTCGACCATCGCGTGGTGCGTCTTGGTCGCGAGCACCCAGGAGCCGTCGGCGAGTCCGTCGAGGATCGTCATCTCCCACAGCGGCCGGGTCCGGTCGAGCCGATGGGTCCAGAAGTCGCCGAGCCATTCGTGCAGCTCGGTCTCACCGCCGGGCGCGGGCAGCGTCGCGTGGCGGACGTGGGCACTGACGTCGAAGCTCGGATCCTCCACCCACATCGGGCGACGCAGCCCGTGCGGGCGTGGATCCGACAGGCGCCACCGGAAGCTCGGCAGCATGCCGAAGCGCTCGGTGAGCAGGGCACACACATCCTCCACCGACGGGACGCCGCCGTCGGCGGGTGGCTCGAAGACGAGCGCGGCACCGATGTGCATCGACGAGGACGCGTCGGACTGCTCGAGTTCGAGGAAGGTGGTGTCAAGTGAGGTGAGGCGTTCTCCGATCGCGGTCATACACGTGACGGTACGTCTGTGACTCATGTCACTCCACCGTGGATTTCACGGCATGCACTGCCGAGAACTACGGCAAACGCATCACGGCTCGATCACATGGCCCGGGTCGGGACGCCGATCGGGGCCGGCCATCGAGTAATCGTCGAAGCCGGCGTCACGCTCATTCGTCGCGGCGCGCACCCCGTCCGTGCTCGCCTTGGCGATGAAAGCGCGGGCGTCAGGCGTGTTGCGCATCAGTCCGTCCAGGATCGGGCCGAGCGTCTGCGTCGAGTGCAGGCCCATGTTCTCGTACGCCTGGTTGACGATCAGCTTCATCGCCGCGAGCTGCGATGACGGCACGCTCGCCAGCTCCGCGGCGAGTCCCCGCACCGTCGGCTCGAGCTCCTCGAACGGCACCGCTCGGTTGATCAGCTCGCACTCGGCCGCCTCGACGCCCGACAGCGGCCGACCGGTCAGCGCGTGCTCCTTGGCCTTCGCCAGCCCGAGCCGGTAGAGCCACATGCCGCTGAGGTAACAGCCCCACATCCGAGAATACGGCGTGCCGATCTGCGCGTCCTCGGAGGCGACGATGAGATCGGCGCACAGCGCCATGTCGCTGCCGCCGCCGACGCACCATCCGTGGACTTGGGCGATCACCGGCTTGGGCGCGCGCCAGATGCTCATGAACCGCTCCGTCGGCCCGGCGAACGCGCCGGTCGCGACGAAGTCCTTGCCCGGATCCCACTCCCCGTAGGTCGTGAGCATCCCGTCCCAGTGGTGGAAGCCCTCGCCGAAGTCGTAGCCCGCGCAGAACGACCGACCGGCGCCTCGCAGGACGATCACCTTGACCGACCCGTCGCGCACGGCCGTGCGGACCGCCGCCTCGAACTCCTCCGGCATCGGTGGCACGATCGTGTTGAGCCGCTCGGGACGGTTTAGGGTGATCGTCGCCACCGGCCCGTCGGTGGCGTAGAGCAGCGTTTCGAATGTCACGTGTGGCAACTCCTTCGGAGGGGTGGATGCAGATGGCCGAACGATGGTTCAGCGACGACGAACTCGACGAGATGTCGCGCCCGACGATGGACCGTGCGATCGAGGCGCTCGATCGCGGCGACATCGACCGGGCGCGAGCCCTGTGCGAGGAGATGAAGCATGAGTGGCGCTACCTGCACGATCTCATGGTTGAGGGCATGGGCGGGCTGATCACGTTCATCCAGGAGCGGCTCGGCGATGACGGCGTCGCCGAGGCGTGGACGTCGGGCCAGGGGCGCGGCTGGAAGCGCGACGTCACCACGATCGCCTCCCGCAGCCGGCGGCAGATCGTTCTCGCGCTCGCCGCGACCTGGCGCGCGCACTCGTGCAGCGGCACCGGGCCGCATCCCGGCGCGTTCACGATCACCGAGGACGATGAGAAGTTCACGTTCGCGATGAACCCGTGCGGATCGGGCCAGCGACTCGTGCGCATGGGCCGCTACGAGGGACCGGACGCGCTCGGTGTCACCCAGGCAGCGCACGACTGGAGCTATGGGCGCGAGGGCTTTCCGCTGTACTGCACGCACTGCTCGTTCATGAACGAGTCGCTGCCGATCAAGTGGATCGGCTATCCGCTCTATCCGAGCGATCCACCGGACGACTTCGGCCGTGATCCATGCACGTGGTACTGGTACAAGGACCCCGCCGACATCCCGGATCGTCACTACGAGCGGTACGGACTGGAACGGCCCGATGCCCGCAGCTAGCACCGCACCGTCCGGCCGGCGCGTGATCGTCAGCGGGGCGGCGGGCGGACTCGGCCGGGCGATCGTCGCCGCGCTGGGCGAGGCGGGATGCCGAGTCGCAGCCTGCGATCTGCCGGGAAGTGGCGCGCCGTTCGAGTTCGACGTTCGCGACCGGGCCACCGTGCGGGCGGTCGTCGCCGAGGCGATCGACGCGCTCGGTGGCTGCGATGCCGTGATCGCCAACGCCGGCGTCGTCGACACGATTCACCGCGCCGAGCGCTTCTCCGAGGAGGCGTGGCAGCGCGATCTCGACACGAACCTGTCCGGGGCGTTCCACCTCGCGCAGTCGGCATTCGACGCCCTCGCCGCCTCCGGGGATGGACGCGTCGTCGTGATCTCGTCGGTCGCCGCCGAGATCGGACTGCCGGGACAGGTCGCCTACGGCGCGTCGAAAGCGGGCCTCGTCGGGCTCGCCCGGACGCTCGCCGGCGAATGGGGCCCGCGTGGGGTGCGCTGCAACGTCGTGATGCCGGGAATGATCGCGACGCCAAAGGTCGTGGCGATGCCGGACTCGCTCAAGGGCGCGCTCGCGCGGACGATCCCCCTCGGGCGCTTCGGCGAGCCGGAGGAGCTCGCCGGTGTCGTCAGCTTCCTGCTGTCGCCGGCCGCGGCGTATCTGAATGGCGCTGTGATCCGCGTCGACGGCGGCTTCGGCCTCGCGACGGGAGCGATGACGGCACCATGATCGCCGCGTGCGCCGTGCACATCCCCGTGCACCGGATCCCCGCGGACGTCACCGTCGTGCGCGCGGGCCACGCCCTCGCCCGACGCCCGCCGCCGGGACAACCCCCGCCCTGGCTGCAGGTCGGCGACCAGGTCCGGGTATCGCGCCCTGCGCGGTTTTCCTTCGTCCTCGACGGCAACCGCTACACGATCCCCCACGCGCATCTGACGCTGACCTGCGCCCGTGTCCTGCTCCGCTCGGGCGAGCACGCCGACCGGCCGAAACTGCTCGCCGTCGGCCTGACGAGCGGCCGGGTCGAGGTGCGAGCCGGCGGACGCGCTCGGCGAGCGCTCGTCCTCACCCCGGAGATGCTGGCCCTCGCCAAGCACAGCGACACCCGCTTCGTCGTGGAGCGCAATCCGCGCGCCCGGAGCACGCACGCGGTGACGCTGGGTGCGCCCATGATCGCCGCCCGCGCGTCATTGCCGTCGCTGCGGATCACCGAGCGCGCCACATATACAGCGATCGCCGACGACCGCGGCCTGCGCCTCGACGTCTGGCCGTTCGCGATCAGCGATCGGCAGCGCCCGACACGACCCGGTGACCGGCTCGTGCCGTTCTGGGCCGACGGCCTGCCGTGCTCGGTCGGCTGCACTCCGGCGGGCGCGATCCCCGGGTGGCCGATCCAACCGTTTCACCGCCAGCACGCGCTCCGCGCCGGGATCAACGAACTGCGTCCCGCGAACTTCCACGTCGGCGTCGATGTCGTCGCCCACAACGGCACGAACGTCTACCCGATCCAGTCCGGCGTCGTCCACATCCGCTACGACGGCACAGGCGATGTCAACGTCGACGTCGGCGCGTTCGACTACTGGCACATTCACCCAACCGTGCGCGAGGGCCAGTACGCAAGCGCGTACCGGACGAAGCTCGGCTGGGTGCTCTACAACTTCAAGCACGTCGCCGTGTCCGAGGGCCACGGCACGTATCTCAACCCGCTGCGGCCGGGCGGCAGCCTGCGGCCGTACCACGACTCCGAGCCGCCGGTCATCGGCGTCCCGCGGGTGTACGGCGACGGCCGTGTGATCGTCGGCGCGTTCGACCCCCAGAGCTTCATCGAGAGGGCGAGCTTCGAGACGCCGGTGCTCGCCCCGGCGGCGCTCGCGTGGCGTCTCTACGACCGCCACGGCCACGCGCTGACGGGGCTCGAGTGGGCGCTGCGCGGATCACAGAACTACCCGCCGTCGCTGAAGCCGGTGATCTTCGCCCCCGGCGCCGCCAACCCGGGCTACGACTGCTTCGCCTTCCACGTCCGCTGCATCCCGAATTGGGTCTACTGGCTCGCGGGTGGCCTGACGCGGCCGCTGCCGCTCGTGGCGCTGCACCGCGGGAGCTACCGGCTGGCCGTCTACGCGTGGGACTGGGCCGGGAACACGTCTGAACTCGACGAGCCGCTGACGATCCCACTCGCGCACGCCGCCCAGGCACCGACCGGCCCGTTGTCGCCGCGCTTCGACTTCCGGTAGCCGCAGACGCGCCATCCTGCCGCAGCATTAGCATCGCGGTATGACGGCGGCTGTGCGTGAGGAGCAGATCCCGGCCGAGTTCCTCTACTGGGAGCATGTCAACAGCCGCCGTGTCCAGCTCGTCCGACACGCCTGGCGCACGCTCTGGGGGTTCGACCCGCAGCCGGGCGATGCGCTCGTGCGACGCTTCGCGCGGAGCTTCTACGAGGCAGATCCGGTCGCCGAGGCGTTCGTCGATGACGTGTACATGGAGCGCGGCGCCCAGGCGGGGCGGGCACTCCTCGATGCGGCGCTCGAGCACGGGATCGACGCGGTGAGGGAGGCGCCCGACTCGATGCGGGCGCTGTTCACCGAGTTCGAGACCGATCCGGAGTGGCTCGACCGCGGGCAGGTGGAGCTCGGCGCGCGCGTGTTTCGCCGCTACGGCACGTCGGTGTTCAGCTTCGCGACGACGAGCACGCTCGAGATGTATTCCGAGAGCTCGGTGGCGAAGCCGCTGTCGCTGGCGGGCGGGTACGCGGGCGACACCGCGCACAAGCGCCAGCTCGAGACGGTCCGGTTCTGGATCGACATCTCGGAGCCCGGCGGTCTTGATCGCGGCGCGCGCGGGCGGGCGATGCCGGGCGCGACGGGGAGGAGCTCGTCGACGGCGGCGGCATCTCGTCGGTGCTCCAGTTCCCCGTCGTGTTCACCCTCGAGACATTGCGCCGCCTCATTCCGCCCTTCGACGACGCCGCCGATCGCGTACAGCGCTGGCGGCGCAACCGCTGGTATGCGAACGAGACCGGAGGCCGTGATGCCGAGTTCACCCCCATCGAGGAGTTCCGCCGATGAGTGACGCCAGCGGCACGTCAGGCGCAGCGCCGCCCCCACCGCCGTCGGTCGATCCCGATACACGCGTGTGCGCGCGCTGCGGCCGCCCCGCGACCGACAAGGACTTCTGCGTGTGCGGCGCCAACCTCGAGGCGATGCGCAGGATGCTGCCGACACGCGGTGAGTGGGAGCAGGCCAATCCGGAGAAGGCGGCGGTCCCGCCGCCCGAGCCGTCCCCGCCCGGTAAGGAGCCCACCCCGCGGACCCGACCGATCAAGTGGGAGGGCAAGGGACTGCCGGCGCCGCTCTCCGAGCGGATGCGCAAGCAGATCCTGCCGTCGCTGCTCGTGATCGCCGTGTTCGCCGCGATCGTCATCTTCGGGTCCTCGAGCTCATCGAAGAAGGGCGGGATTCAGACCTCCACCCTGCCCGCGGCGACACAGTCGTCCTCGACGAGCACCACCACCGCAGCCCAGACGAGCACGACCCACGCCGCACCCGTGACGGCGGCACCGACGATCACTGCCTGCGCGACGGCGTGGAACGGCGGGCGCTCAGCGACCCACCGGCACATCCTTGACCTGAGCGTGACCGCCGACCAGCCGCCCGTCGCGCTGCTGGCAACCTATCGCGGCCCGGAGCGGCGTCTCGCCCGGGTCGGCGGCGGCTCGCACGTGCTCGTGTCCACGAACGCCTGCATCGTCGCCGCGCACGACTCGGTGTTCGTCGAGCAGCCGAACGGCACCTGGGGGCTCGTCAAGGCGAGCCCGGGCTCCCCGTTCGAGGTGCCGGCCAACGGTCCACAGTGGGCGCAGGCCCACCACAATGCGACGGTTACGGTCGGGCCGCTGCACGGTGGGCCGGCCGACGTGGGTGCGCTGACGCCGACCAGCCACAGGCTTCCCGTGCTGCGCTAGTGACGAGTCTCGCTAGCCGACGCGACCGATGACCTTCTGGAACGCTGACGCGATCACCGAGTAGCCGTTGAGATTCGCGTGGATATTGGGACCGACGGGCGGCGTCGTGCACGCCCACGTCCACGCGCAGACGCGCGCGACGTTGAGCGGGATCGTCGTGCCGTTGGCCGGAACGGTCGCTGTGCTGTAGCTGGCGAACGCGCCCGCGACGTCGGCGGTGAGGAAGCCCCCTGCCTGATTCGCGGAAGCGATCGTGGCGTTGATGCCCTTGAGCAGGCCGACCGACGCGCTGGCGAGTGCCCGCGCCGTCGCCGTCGCGCTGAAGTAGCCGCCGAGCACGGGGTCATACAGCGTCATCGCCGCGAGCTTCGTGCCTGTGGCCGCCGCGGTGCGGACGGCGCTGAGGATCTTCGGCGTGTTGGTCTTGATCGAGTTCTGGCCGGCGGCGACACATGTCGCCACGTTCACGCCGGGCGCGGTGCAGCCGTCGACATCGTTGGCGCCGATGTCCAGCGTGACGAGCACGACCTCGCCGCGCTTGTGATGCGCTTTGAGGAAGCGCCGGGCGGCCGTGACCTGCGATCCGCCGGTGCGGTCGCACTTGAAGAGCTTCGCCGCGATCGCGTTGCCCTTTCCGGTGAGCATGCTCGTCGTCGTGTCGCCCGGGCAGCCGAGCTTGACGAGCTTGAGGTTCTTGATCCGAGCCCGCAACCGGTCGTAGAGCTGATTCGCGTATCCCTGGTTCGTTTCGACGATCACCCCTGAGACATTCGGCTGGATGCCCTGCGACAGCGAGTCGCCGAGTGACAGGTAGTACCGCGGCGCGGGCGTCTTGGCAGACGCGAGCGGCGCAGCGAGCACGGCCACGGCGAGGAGGACCCCGACGGGCACGACAACGAGTTTCCGTACCGACACCAAACTCCCGTCTCCTTTTCTCCGGCGCCGATCCCGCGCGGGAGCGACGCTAGCAACGTTCTCGATCCGGCAATCCCTCTATGCCGCCCGGGCCGTCTGCCGCTCGTGCATCTCGACTCGGTCGCGGCCCATCCGCTTCGCCCGGTACAGCGCCTCATCGGCATCCCGGATGAGCGGGATGACCTCGGACGCCGTCCGCGCGGTGGCCACACCACACGAACAGGTCACGTCGAATCCGAGCGGGCGCGCCCCGGAGATGGCGTCGTGGAGCGACTCGGCGAGCCGGAAGGCGTCGCTCGCGGTCGCCCCCGGGAGCAGCAGCAGGAACTCGTCGCCGCCGATCCGGTAGAGCAACTCGTATGTCCGCAGCCGCAGCCGCAGCGTGCGCGCGATCTCCCGGAGCACGTCGTCCCCGGCCGCGTGCCCGTGCTCGTCGTTGACGAGCTTGAAGTAGTCGATGTCAACGACGATCGCGCTCACCGGCGCGCGCGTCTCCCCGATCTGCTCGACGATCTCGTCGAGTCGCAACCGCAGCGCGCGACGGTTCAGCAGCCCGGTCAGCTCGTCCTTCGTGCTTTCGACGCGGTGGTCGACGTCCGAGGCGACGACCGGGAGCAGATACACCGCGGTGACGACGATGAGCCCGAGCGGGACGAGCACGCTCTCGGGGTGCCGGACGACATACGCCGGATCGACCGCGACGGTGCAGACGAGCGCGAGCACCAAGCTGATCGGTGCCCCGATCGCGATCCCACGCCGGCTGAAGCGGGTGCCGACCATCAGCACCGGTGCGGCGAGGACGCACGGGAACGCCGTGCGCGGCCCACCGAGAGCAATGGCGCAGAACGTGACCCAAATCTGGATGTTGAGCACGGTGGTCACGAACACCCAGAGTTCAGGCTTGTGGCGGCGCTCAAGGTGCATGCCGCCGAGCACGACGGTCGCGAGCATCACGCTGCCGAACACCGGCAGTTGCCAACCGGTCCGGCCGACGAAGGCGACGATCACGACGACGGCCGTCGCCATCGTGACGAGACGCGCCGTGCGGACGCGCTCCTGCATGTCGAGGAAGCGCTCCCGGTGTTCCGGGGTCGGGCAGAGCCACGAAGGTTGCTGGTCCATTAAGTATGTGATCGGTCAGCTTCAGGCGCTCCTGAGCCGGGCGACGCAGAATCGGCGGCTTGTCAGTGGTCCTCGCCGCGCCGATGCGCCCGCGCGGTCCGGAACAGTTCGGCCACGTCCGGCTCCATGTAGTAGTCGGTGCCTCCGTCGGCCCGCCCCTCGGTCGCGATCGGGAGCGCCCGATCGACCCGCCGCGAATACCGGCCGGGCCACGCGAGGATCCCCGCGACGCCGTGGGCACCCTTGTCGAGCCCGAGGCGCTGAGCGATGCTCTCGCCGCCGAACCGCTCGCCCGGAGCATCGACGAGCAGGTCGAACAGCTCGCGCGCCGGCGGCGCCAGGCGGCCGTACAGCCAGGCGGCCTGGTCGGCATCGTCGGCCGACCAGGCCTCAGGCTCACCGTGGTGGTGGCGCCGCCCGCGCGGGCCGGGCCCCCGGCCGCGAGGGCCGAACGCCCGGCGCAGGGCAACCGGCGAAGGAGTCCCCGGCTCGGCGGCGAGAAACGCGGCGAACCAGAGGTAGAACTCGGGCACGCGGTCCTCGGGAACCGCGACGGTGATCTCCTTGTCGGCCATCAGACCTCAGCGATATCGCTTGCTGGGCCGTGCTCAGTCGCCTGCTCAGGACCGCCTTCGCGGCGATGGCCGCAGTGGCGATGCGGGTGACCGTGGCGACCGTGTCGGCCGCGCCGGCCGGGGCCGCCGCGACGGCCGGGCCATCCGGCGAGAAACCGCCCGAAGAACACGTGGAACTCGGCCAGCCGATCCTCGGGAACCTCGACGGTGACCTGCTTGAGAGTTGTCTCTTCTGAAGACATTCTGTACTCCTTTGTTGCTTACGGATGCCAGCATAGCAGAAGTAAATACTTAAGTAAAGAGGGAGTATCTCTCACGGCTGCCCGCGGCGCGAACCTCCGTCGCATGGACTGTCGATCGCAGTCGGCTCGTACGATCTCAGATCGTGAGCCGCACGAGCGAGATCCTCGGCCGCCGGATGCGTCTGCCTCGCCCACAGACCCACGACGTCGTCTGCGAGCAGGATCTGCCGGTGCCGATGGACGACGGGGTGACGCTGCTCGCCGACCGGTGGGTCGCCCGGGAGCGCGCGTGCCCGCCCCCAGCCGACGGTGCTCGTCCGCTCGCCCTACGGCCGCCGGCAGTTCGTCGGGCTGCTGTTCGGGCGCCTGTTCGCCGAGCGCGGCCTGCAGGTCGTGATTCAGAGCGTGCGGGGAACGTTCGGCTCCGGCGGGGAGTTCACCCCCTTCGCCGAGCGCGAGGACGGGCTCGCGACGTTGCGGTGGCTGCGCGAGCAGCCGTGGCATGGCGACCGGATCGGGATGATGGGCCCGAGCTACCTTGGGCTCGTTCAGTGGGCGGTCGCATCTGAGGCGGGCGACGATCTCGCGGCCCTCGCGATCCAGGTCAGCGCGTCGCAGTTCCACGGCCAGACCTACGCCGGGGGCAGCATCTCGCTCGAGACGGCCGCCTCGTGGCTCGCTCTGATCGCGGCCCAGGAGCGTCGCGCGGCGCCATTGACGATGATGCGCACGCTTCGTGCGCTGCGGCCGCTGCTCTCCGAGCTGCCGCTCGGGACACTCGACGAGCGCGTCGCCGGCGCCCCGGTGTCGTGGTTCCGTGAGGGCCTCTCGACGCCCGACGCCAGCGCGCCGTACTGGACCAGCCGCGACTTCACGGGCGGAGTCGCACACGTCACTGCGCCGGTTCAGATGATCACCGGCTGGCAGGACATCCTGCTCCCGTGGATGCTCGAGGATTACGCCGCCCTGCGGTCGGCCGGACGGCACCGTGCAGCTCGTGATCGGGCCATGGACGCACACCGCCCCGGGCCTGGCGGCCGCCGGCGATCGGCTCGGCCTCGGCTGGCTGCGCGCCCATCTGCTCGGCGATGACCGGCTGCTCCGCCCTGAGAAGGTCCGCGTCTACGTCACCGGCGAGCGCGCGGGCGGAGGCTGGCGCCCGCTGCCGGCGTGGCCGCCGCCGGACTACCGGCGAGCGGCGGCTCCTTGCGGGCCCGGGCGGACGGCTGTCGGAGACACCGCCGTCCTCCGCCGGATCTGACCGCTACGTGTACGAGCCCGCGCAGCCGACGCCGTCGGTCGGCGGGCCCGGTGCTGCTCGAGCCGACCGCGGTCGTCGACAACCGCGGCCTCGAGGCGCGCGCCGACGTGCTCGACGTTCACGACCGCGCCCCTGCCCGAGACGGTCGAGGCGATCGGCCCGGTCCGCGTCGAGCTGTCCGTCCGCGCGAGCCGGCCGTACTTCGACGTGTTCGCGCGCGTCTGCGACGTCGAGGAATCGGGCGCGTCATGGAACGTCACCGACGCGCTTGCCCGTGTCGCGCCTGGGCGCTTTGACCCGGACGCCGACGGGGTGCACCGGGTGAGCTTCGAGCTGTGGCCGATCGGGCACCGGTTCGCCGCCGGTCACCGGATTCGCCTCCAGGTGTCCTCCGGGGCGCACCCGCGCTACGCGCGCAACCCGGGCACCGGCGAGGAGCCGCTCCGTGCAACCCGGCTCGAGCCGGTCGAGATCGAGCTCCTGCACGGCGGAGGGCATCCGTCCGCGCTGGTGCTTCCGCGCGCGGGCACCGCCGGCGAGGAGCTGATATCGCGCTCGGTCTGACACTAGGCTCTGAGCGCCGCGGCGAGCGCGATCGCCCCGAGCACGCCGGCGTCATCGCCGAGCGCGGGCGCCACGAGGTATGAGGCGATGTCATCCTCGCGCAGCAGTGGCGTATCGAGGTAGTCCGCCGAGCAGTCCGACGAGCCGGTGCCGAACGAGCCCGAGCATCGGCGGGTGCTCGAGCACGCCTCCGCCGACGATCACGCGCTCGGGGGAGAAGACGAGCACGATGTTGAGGATCCCGGCGGCGAGGTAGTCGGCCTCGAGCTCCCAGGCCGGATGCTCGCCGGGCAGATCCTCTGGCGCGGGCATCCCACCGGGCGGCCATCGCCGGCCCGGACGCCAGCCCTTCCCAGCAGTCGCCGTGGACCGGGCAGCAGCCGCCGAACGGATCGCGCTCGCGGTCGTGCCCGACCCGCATGTGGCCGACCTCCGGGTGGACGAGCCCGTGCCACGGGACCCCGTCGATGAGCAACCCGGCCCCGATGCCAGTGCCGACGGTCAGGTAGCAGAGGGACGCCGCCCCCCGGCCGGCGCCCCACCGCTGCTCGCCGACGGCCGCCGCCGTGACATCGAGATCGAAGGCCACGGGCACTCCGAGGCGCTCGCCGATCGCCGGCCCGATGCCGACGTGCTGCCAGCCCGGCTTCGGCGTCGTCGTCACGTGGCCCCACGTCGGCGACCCAGCGATCAGGTCGACTGGTCCGAAGGACCCGACGCCGACGGCCCCGACGTCCGGCGCCGCCGCGAAGAAGGCGACGATCCGATCGATCGTCTCACCCGGCTCCCCGGTCCGGAACTGCTCCCGGGTGACGATCTCCTCCGGGCCGCTGCCGACGGCGCACACGCACCACGTCCCGCCCGTTTCCACGCCGCCGAAGAGCTCGCTCACGGCGAGCCATCCTACGTCGACCGCCGATATCGTGGTCTCGCCTGCGGTCACGGTTGGAGGGGAGATCCCAATGCTCACGCGCGAGACGGTCACGTTCCGAGACGACGACGGGTGGAGCTGGGAGTTCGACCTGACGTTCATGCTGTCCAACTACCGGTGCATCTGGGGACGCGGATGCCCAGATACGAGGCGACAGCGCAGCGCCCGCGGCTGCTGCGTGGAGGGCGTCGAGATCTACCAGGGCGACGGCGACACCGAAGGCTGGGAGGACCTCGAGACGATCCGCGGCCGCGTCGGGCAACTGACCGACGAGGACTGGCAGAACCGACGCGTGGCGCTGCGCCGCGGCGGCCCCGACCCGTGGGGCAAGGCGCGGTTCAGGCCGGGGAGCGTCCACACCCGCCTGTATCGAGGCGCATGCATCTTCCACAACCGTCCGGATCATCCCGCCGGTGCCGGCTGCGCCCTTCACAGCGCGGCGCTGCGCCACGGCGAGGACCCGATCGACTGGAAGCCGCGGATCTGCTGGCAGGTCCCTCTGTTCTTCGAGATCGACGACGACACCAGAACCACCAGGGTGCGCGCGTCCCGGACCGCCGACTGGGGCGAGGACGGGATCCTCGAGTGGTGGTGCACCGAGCATCAGGACGCATTCAGCGCCGAGGAACCGGTGTACGTGAGCATGCAGGCGGAGCTCGCACGCGTGTGCGGCGCCGCGGTCTACGAGGAGTTCGCCGCCTACTGCCGGGCGCGCCAGGGCGGCGCCGAGCCGCGCGGGCTGACGCTGCTGCCGATGACCTCTTAGCGCGAGCGACCGCCGGCCTGCGCGAGGCGCACCGCGATCAGTTTCTTGACCAGCGCCTTCGGCAGGGGGCGGTCAACGGGGAAGTGCAACGAGCTCTTCGTCATGCCGTAGCCGTCGAGCTCATCGGCAAGCTGCGAGAGGACCGAGCCGCTGAACGGCAGGTAGCTCAGGTGATGCTTGAACGCGGCAAAGCCGGCGATCGTCTCACCGCGGACCCGGAACGCGGGCACGCGGTAGGAGATCGACCTCTTCGGCGTCCGGGACGATCTCGAGGATCGTGCGCCGCAGGGCCTGAAGCGTGCTGCGCCCCGGCTCGCTGACCTCACGCAGATACTCGTCGACCTCGCCGGGTGATCCCGTCACCATCTCATTATCACCGCCGTGCTGTCGGGTCCCTCGGTCACCCGCCGCGAGCAGTTCGCGATCCGTCGAGCGGCGCCGATAGAAACCCCGGTGTGATCCTCACGGTCACGCTCAACTTCGCGCTCGATCTCACCTACCACCTCGATCGCTTCGACCGGGGCACGACCGCGCGCGTGCAGACCGTCGCCCGCCAGGCCGGCGGCAAAGGTGTGAACGCGGCGCGCGTCCTGCACGGGCTGGGCCGCGAGGTCACCGTCTCGGGGTTTGCCGGCGGCTTCACCGCGCACGAGGCACGCGCCGAGCTCGCGCGGGCGGGGATCCGCGACGCGCTCGTCGAGATCGAGGGCGAGTCCCGGATTGCAACGATGGTCGTCGAGCAGGACGGCGAGGCGACCGGCTTCTCCGAACCAGGGCCGCAGATCACCGACACGGACTGGGTGGCCATGCGAGATCGCTTCGTGGCGCTCATCGGCAGCGCCCGGGCGGTGATCGTCGCCGGCAGCGTCCCGCCCGGGGTCCCGCCGGACGGCTATGCCCAGCTCGTCGCCGCCGCGGTCCGCGCCGGCGTCCCAGTGCTGCTCGACGCCGACGGCGAGGCCCTCGCTCTCGGGGTCGCGGCCCAACCGGACATCGTCAAGATCAACGAGGCCGAGCTGCGTGGCGTGCACGACCACGACCATCTCGTCGAGGCCGCGCGCGCGTTGCAGCATCACGGCGCCGGCGCCGTCGTCGTCACGCAGGGCGCGGACGGCCTGACCGCGCTCACCGAGGACGGCAAGGTGCTCCATGCCGCACCGCCGGAGCCGCTGCGCGGCAATCCGACCGGCGCCGGCGACGCCGCGTCGGCGGCCCTGATCGCTGCCCTGCTCGACGAGCGGGCGTGGCCCGAGCGCCTCGCCGACGCGACGGCCCTGTCAGCCGCCGCGGTCTGCGCGCCGCTCGCGGGGATGTTCGACATCGCCGTCTACCGGCGGCTGCGCCCAACCATCCGCACGCAGGCGCTGCCCGGCTCCTGAGCCGGTACCGCGCTGACGGGCGCGTCCTCTAGCATGGGATCGCTCTATGCCTGAGACCTACCGCGTTGCATCAGTGGGCGCCACCGGCGCCGTCGGCCAGAAGGTGCTTCAGATCCTCGAGGAGCGCGACTTTCCGATCCGGGAGCTCGTTCCGTTCGCGAGCGCCCGCTCCGAGGGCCGCGCGATCACGTTCCGCGGCGAGGAGCGTCCGTGCCGCGTGCTGAGTGACGACGCGCTTGACGGGTTCGACCTCGTGTTCTCCTCCGCCGGCGGCTCTGTCAGCACCGCCTGGGCGGCCAAGTTCGCCGAGCGCGGTGCGATCGTGATCGACAAGACGAGCGCGTTCCGGATGGCCGAGGGCGTGCCGCTCGTCGTTCCTGAGGTCAACCCCGACGCGGTCGAGCAGGCGATCGGCGGCACCGGGATCATCTCGAGCCCGAACTGCTCGACGATGCAGATGGTCGTCGCGCTGAACCCGATCCACCGCGCGGTCGGGATCGAGGAGATCATCGTCTCCACGTACCAGTCGGTGTCGGGCACCGGAGCCTCCGCGATCAACGAGCTCGTCGAGCAGACGCACGCGATCCTCCACGACGCCGCGCCGCCCGCCCCGAGCGTGTATCCGCATCAGATCGCGTTCAACGTGCTCCCGCAGGTCGAGACGTTCGCCGACGACAGCGGCTACACGACCGAGGAGCGCAAGATGATGGACGAGACGCGGAAGATCCTCGGGGTCGCCGCCGAGGAGATTGCGATCACCGCCACCTGCGCCCGGGTCCCGGTCGTCAACTGCCACTCCGAGTCGATCCGGATCCGCACGCGGGAGCCGCTCTCGATCGCGCGGGCACATGAGCTGCTCTCAGGCGCCCCGAGCGTCGTCGTCGTCGATAACCCGCGCGCCGGCGAGTACCCGATGGGCGTCGATGCCGCCGAGCGTGACGAGGTGTTCGTCGGCCGGCTGCGCCACGACCCCGGCAGCAGCGACGAACGCCACCTCAACCTGTGGGTCGTCGGCGACAACCTGCGCAAGGGTGCGGCGACAAACGCCGTGCAGATCGCCGAGCTTCTGCACGAGCGCGGTCTCGCCTCCGCGGCCCACCGCGCGAGCGCGAACCAGTCCGCGGTCACCGCCTGAGCGCCTGACCCGCTGAGCGCCGCCACGCAGCCCGCGCCCGAACGCCCGAACGTCGAGCTGCGCCGGGGCGCGGGCGGAGCACTGTACGTCGTGCTGGCGTTCCCGTACGACCCTGACCGGGTGGCGTTCGTCCGCACGATCCCGATGCGGCGCTTCGACTGGGACACGCGCGAGTGGCTGGCGCCGGCCGGCGACTGGGCCGGGATGAAGGTCGTCGAACTGCTCGAGCGCTACCCGGAGCTGACCGCGGCGCCGGACGTCACCGAGTGGCTGTCGGCGATCCGGCGACGGTGGATCGGACACGTGCGGACAACGCGGCATGACCGGCGCGGCTGGTTCGTGCTCGAGACACTCGCCGGCCCGGTGCCCGCGGAGCTGCAACCGGTCCTCGTCGAGCACGACGGCCGTATGCTCGCGCCGCTCACCCGGGAGGTGACGGCCATTCTCCGGGAGCAGCAATCGGCACGTCCGGATCCGGCCGCCGACCGCTGCATGTCGATCATCGAGTCAGGGCAGACACCGCCACCCGCCCGGCTCGTCTGGTTCCGCGGCGTCGACGGCGAGCAGCTCCGGCTCGAGGTCGTGTGGGACCCCGATGTCGGAACCGCATTCGAGCAGCTGCCCGGCGCGCACGGCACCCGCGCCGTTCCGCTCGACCCCTGGCTCGCCGACGAGCTTGACGGCTTCATCGCTCGCTTCGATGTCGAGGTGACCCGGCCCGCCGACGAGGTGTTCGCGCGGCTGCTCGCCGAGCGTGACGCGGCCGCCGACGCGATCCGGCGCTCACGAGCTCGTGAAGCGACGCCGATCGAGGCAACCGCCGAGGTCCTGGGCGGCGAACTGGCGCCGTTTCAGTGGGCCGGCGTGCGCTACGTGCTCGACGCGCGCGGCGCCTTCCTGGCCGACGAGCAGGGGCTTGGCAAGACCGTTGAGGCACTCGCCGCGCTCGAGGCCGACGACGCGTATCCGGCGGTCGTCATCTGCCCGGCGTCGATGAAGCTCGGGTGGCAGCGGGAGGCGACGCATTGGCTGCCACACCGGTCGATCGCGGTCGTCGAGGGCCGGAGCGCCGTGCCGCCCCGGGCCGAGATAACGATTCTCAACTACGAGCTCGTCGCTCATCACCGCCAGCGGCTGGCGCTGGCCCGGCCGTCCGCGCTCGTCGTCGACGAGTCGCACATGGTCAAGAACCCGCGGGCAAAGCGCACCCAGGCGGTGCGGGCGCTCGCCGCCGCCATGCGCCCGGGGACGCTGAAGCTGGCGCTCACCGGCACCCCGGTGCTCAACCATGCCGATGAGCTCATCGCGCAGCTGCGTGTCATCGGGCGGCTGGAGGAGTTCGGTTCCGGCTCGCGGTTCTCGCAGCAGTTCCAGGGTCAGATGAGCGAGGAGCGGCTCCACTGGCATCTGCGCCGCCACTGCTTCGTGCGCCGGCTCAAATCCGAGGTCCTCCCCCAGCTCCCCGCCAAGCGGCAGGTGGTGATCCCGGTGGCGCTCACGAACGAGTCCGAGTACCGGCTCGCCGAGAAGGACGTGATCGAGTGGCTGCGCTCACAACCGCTCGACCTCAGCGAGCTGAGCGCCAAGATCGCGGCCGCGCTCCGCGCGGAGCGGCTCGCGCAGCTCGGCACGCTCCAGCGCCTCGCCGCCCGGGGCAAGCTCGCGGCCGCGCTCGCGTGGATCGAGGACTTCCTGCATTCCGGCGAGCCGCTCGTCGTGTTCGCCCGGCACGTCGAGGTGCAGAAGGCGGTGCTCCACCGCTTCCCGGAGGCCCTGCACCTCCTCGGCGAGGACACAATCGCGCAGCGCGAAGCCGCGATCGCGGCCTTCCAGAACCGCGACGGTCCGCAGCTCATCGTCGGTGCGACGCGGGTCGCAGCCCAGGGGATCACGCTTACCCGCGCCTCGAACGTCGCCTTCCTCGAGCTCGAATGGACGCCGGCGATGCACGACCAGGCGGAGGACCGCTGTCACCGCATCGGCCAGCGTGACGCCGTGACCGCGTGGTACCTGCTCGCGGCCGAGACGATCGACGAGACGATGGCGCGGCTCATCCAGAGCAAACGCGCCCATGTGGCGGCGGTCACCGATGGCCGGATGCTCGGCGGCGACGGTCTGCTCGATGCGGTGGTGCAGGAGCTCCGTGGCGGGGCACCGATGCGCCATCTCCGTGCTGTCGGGGCCGGTGGGCCTCGGCGATCGCCCCCAGCCGGTTCAACGCTTCGACGTTCCGGACCTTGATGACGAGATGTCCGGCCGGGCCGATGAGGATCGATGCGAGCCGGCTCGCCGGCTCCTCGACCAGGATCAGTCGCGTGCCCGTGCCCTCCGGTGCAAGCTCGATGGCGGCGCGGACGGTGACGAACCGCCCCATGCGAATGCGCAGTTCGAGCATCACCGGCGCCAGCAGCGCGACGACCCGGGTGCGGTCGGTGACCGTGACGCCCAAACCTCGTGCGACATATTCGAATGCGGTCCCCTCCTGCGGCCATCGGACATCGGCAGACCGAACGGCGCTCGTGCCCGGGACCCATTCCGGGTACGCCCGTGGATCGCTCAGCACGTCGAACACGGTGTGCGGCGACGCACTGATGAACTTGTCATTGCGCGCCACGTGTCACCTCCCCTACGCGCTGCTTCAGATCCGCGAGCGACCGACCCATCACCGCCGGTCCGAGCATTCGGGCGATCGGAGCGGGAACGTGAAAGCCGGGGTCGATGCGTAGGTGAAACGTGACGTGCGTCTGCGGGCTCTGCTCCGCAAACCGGTACTCGCCGGAGAAATCGCTGAAGTCGCCGTCGACATACTCGCTGCCGATCCAGGTCGGCTCCTCATAGGAGTGCCGCAGCCGGTAGCGGACGACACGCAGCTTGGCGTCGATCGCGTATTCGACAAGGCTCCCGCGTCCGGAGGGGTCGCTCTCCAGCACGCGACATTCGCAGACGCGGCTCTGCCACTCCGGCATCCGCGCGTAGTCGGTGAGCACGGCGAAGACCGCTTCGGGGGGGCCGTCGATCGTGGTCTCTCGGGTGTCCTCGTATGCCGGCACGCCTACCACCCCACCGCTCGACGGGTGTCGACGAGCGCGTCCGCCGAGGAGAAGCGCGGCACCCAGCCGAGCTGTTCGGTGGCCCGCGCCGGGTCGATCAGCAGCGGCGCGGCGACGAGGGTCGGCCAGCCGCTCGCAGGCACGATCGGCGGCACCGACGCGATCAGGCGCAGCCCCGCCGACACGACCTGGCGTGGCAGCGGCAGCGGGCGCAGCCCGAGCAGGCGGACGGCGTCCGGTCCGTCGAGCACGCCCTCGCCGGCAAGGTTGTACACCGACGGCGCGGCGCGACCGAGGATCGCGAGCTCGAGCGCCTGCGCCACGTCATCCTCGTGCACGAACTGCAGCGGCACCGGAGGGGCGGCAACGGCCGGGCGCATGCCGAGGCGGCCGGCGAGCCGCGCCGCGCGCAGTCCCGCCGTCCTGACGCCGCGCGGGAGCCCGCGAGCGGGCGCGCCGGCGGCGTGCGGACCGACGATCGCGCAGGGCCGAAAGACATACGTGTCAAGGTCGGCGTCGCCGACGATGTCGCGCAGGACGAGTTCCGCCTGCGCCTTGTGGCGTGCGTAGAACAGGCGCGGGGATGCGCGGAACTCCTCGTCCTCCCGAAGCGGTGCCTCCTGACCCGGCCGCGGGCCGTACACGGCGGCCGATGACGTGTAGACGAGGCGGCGGGCTCCGACCGCGACCGCGGCGCGCGCGACGTTGGCCGTTCCCTCGACATTGATCGCGAACAGCTCCGCCTCGCGCTCCCGGAGGCCGTAGAGCGAGAACGCCATGTGCACGACGACGTCGGCACCGGAGAGCGCCCGGCGCACCGCGTGCGGATCGCGCACATCAACGGGGCGGAACTCGATCTCGGACCCATCGGCCTCGGGGACCGGAGTGCGGCCGAGGGTCCGGATCCGGCCGACCTCACCGGACGCTTTGAGGCGGGCGAGGAGCGACGGGCCGATCGTCCCGCGCGCACCTGTCACCGCCACGGTCAGGCCAGTGGTGCGGCGCCGTCTCGCCGAGCGCGCATGAGTCGAGCTATCAAGAGTCACAGAGCGGCACCCCGGGTGCAATTCCCCGCTTCGAGGGGCGCGCAAACGGTACGATCGCCGCCGTGCGCAAAGGGGAGGCAGTCCGTGTCGTGGTCGGCGACGACCACCCGCTCTACCGGGAGGGAGTCGCACGCGGGCTGTCGTCAAGCGGCCGCGTGATCGTCGTGGCCCAGGCCGAGAACGGGCGGGCAGCACTCGAGGCGATCCGTGAGCACGAGCCCGACGTCGCGGTCATCGACTACCGCCTGCCCGAGCTCGACGGCTCGCAGATCGCCAACGCCGTCTCGCGTGACGGGCTCCCGACGCGCGTGCTCATCCTGTCCGCCTTCTCCGACAGCGCCCTTGTCTACCGCGCGATCGAGCAGGGCGCGGCCGGCTACCTCCCCAAGGAGGCGCGTCAGGTCGAGATCCTCGATGCCGTGCTCGCGTGCGCCCGCGGCGAGACGGTCGTCCCCCCGGCGCTCGCCACCGGCCTCGCCGCTGAGCTCCGGCGCCACGCCGCCGGCAGCGGTCCGCTGCTCACCGAGCGCGAATCGCAGGTGCTGGGCCTGATCGCGCAGGGAATGAGCGTCCCGGCGATTGCGAACGAGCTCGTCATCGGGGCGACGACCGTGAAGACCCACGTCGGGCATCTGTACGAGAAGCTCGGGGTATCCGATCGCGCGGCGGCGGTCGCCGAGGCGATGCGTCGCGGCCTGATCGAGTGAGCGCATCGGCGCCGCTCGAGGCGGTGGCGCGCCGTCACGCCGGTCGCGCCGAATATGCCGTCGCGTGGCTGCGCCTCGCGGCCGTCGGCCTGTTTGCCGGCGCCGAGCGGTTGCCCCCGGGAGGCGACCACGACACGGCGTTCTTCGTCCTGCTCGGCGCCTATCTCGCCTGGAGCATCAGCGTGCTCATCATCACGCACACGCGCAGCGCGACGCCGCGCCAGGGGCTGGTCGCGCTCGTCGTCGACATCGTCGTGATCACCGTGCTCTGCGCCCTGTCGGGCGGCGCGTTCTCCGATACGCGCATCGGCTACGTGTTCATTCCGGTCACCGTCGCGTTTCGCTACCGGCCCCGGCTGACGCTGCTCGCGACTGCCGTGTCGGTGGTCGCCTACGTGCTCGAGCCGTTGCTGGACATCGGTCCCGATCGCACCGGCGACACGGTCGGGTACGTGACGCTGTGGGCGGGGTTGCTCGCCTGGGTGGGCATCTCGAGCACGGTGCTCTCGGCGATGATCGCGCGGCGAACCGACGAGGTGGCGCAGCTGGTGGGCGACCGTGAGCAGCTGCTCAGCGAGGTGATCGCCGCCGAGCACCGCGAGCGCCAGGCGCTCGCCGAGGGCCTGCACGACGGTCCGGTGCAATCGCTGCTGGCCACGCGTCACGACCTCGAGGAGGTGGCGCTCCGGCTGCCCGCGGACGAGGCGCTCACCCGTGCCGACGAGACGTTGCTCGGAGTCGCCCGACAGCTGCGCTCCGCGATCTTCGAGCTGCATCCCCATGTTCTCGACGAGGCCGGTTTGGAGGCCGCCGTACGGCAGGTGGCGGAGGCGGGCGCGCAGCGGGCGGACCTCGAGCTGACGCTCGAGCTCGAGTCCCTGCCGGCGGACAAAGAGATCGACCGAATGCTGTTCAGCGTCGCCCGCGAGCTGATCACGAACGTCGTCAAGCACGCCCACGCGACCCGCCTGACGGTGACGCTCCACGAGCACGCCGGCGAGCGGGTCTTGACCGTCGGCGACAACGGCGCCGGCTTCGACCCCGCGGTGCTCTCCGAGCAGCTCGCGCGCGGCCACGTGGGCGTCGCCTCGCAACGGATGCGGCTCGAGCGGCTCGGCGGCCAGCTCGAACTGCTGCCCGAACCCGACGGCGGGACCCGGGCGATCGCCCGCATCCCGGTCGGCGGCGGGGTCACGTCTCGGAGGTGACCTCGAGACGCGCGAGCGTGGAGAACGTGCACCAGTAGAGGTCGCGGCCGAACCCCGGAGCCGGGAACAGGACCGACTGGAACATCGTCGGAACCGGGGTCCTGGAGCGCTCGACCCCGCTCTCGATGTCGACGACGATCACCTCGTCGGCCGAGCGGGTGGCGAGCGCGCGACGGACCGCCGCGATGTTCGCCGGACGCGACGATCGGCTCGCCAGCGCACGGGCGGCGGCGGTGCGCGCGATTGCCGGCCCGCGGTAGTCGTGGAGCACGAGCTCCCCGGAGGCGGGGTAATGGACCATGTGCCCGGCGTGCGAGAGCCGGCGTCGCCACAGCGGACTGAGTCGGCCGTCCGCGAAGCGGAACGCCTGGACGACGCCGTTGCCCGAGTCATAGGCAATGGCGACGCGGCGCCGCTCGTCGTAGAGCGGGGGGTTCGTCACCGTTCCGCGCGGGAGGCCGGACACGTCGACGATCTCGGTGTCGCCGGCATCGGCCACGGCGACGCGGATCAGCCGGACCGCGCCGAACGACCGAGCGGCGCCGCGCATCGTCGTTGCGTAGTCGTGGGCGCCGTTGTCCAGGAACCACACCTGCCCGCCGGCGATCACCGGGTCCCACCCGTAACTGTGGCGGGGGCCGCCGTGGTAGCGCAGATGCCAGTCCTCGTCGAGGCTCAGCTGCACGCCGTCCCAGTGCACGCGCCAGATCGTCTCCGTGCCGACGGCGTAGACGGTGTTCCCGTCGGCCGACAGTCGCGCGACCGACGGCTCGGGCAGGATGAGCGGCGCACACCGAGGCTCCAGGGTCGCTGGATCAAGCAGCGTGAGTTCGGCGCGCACCCGCAGGTCGAGGTCAAGATCCTTGACCGCGAGCGACCCGTCGGACAGGACGACGAACGAGTTGTGGGGCCGCCCACGGTCGAGGCGGCGCGTCGCCAGCAACTCCAGATCCGAGGAGAGGCGGTGGCAGTGGTTGCCGTGGACGACGTACAACGAGCCGTTCGCGTGGGCAGCGAGCCCTCCCGGCCAGAACGGTCCGCCGGACAGCTCCGGAGAGCGGGCCAGTGGCGCGAGGCTCAGCGGATCGAGCCGCTCGACCCACGACGTACTCGGATCGACGAGCGGACGGGCGCCCATCGTGTGCCGCAGGGCGAACAGTTCGCCCGGGTCGCGGAGCACGAGCATCGTCGCCGCATACGCATCCCGGTGCGCCGCCAGCGTCAGCCGCTCGCCGTCGAGAAGTGCCAGCGCCGGCCCGGCCGCGTACTGGCGGCGGCACGGACCACCGTCCTCGGCCGGCCACCGGCTCGGCCACAGCGCCGCCGCGCTCACGTCCCCAGCGGCGTGCAGGCGATCAGGCGCGAGTCGGCGAGGGCCGCGGTGCGATGCCCGTGAATCTTCAGGTAGCTCGGGTCGCTCGTCATCTCGAGGAACGCCCGGCGGGACGGGTACTCGACGGCGAGCACCAGGTCCCACTCGTGCTCCTCCGGCCCGATCACCGACTCTCGCGTCTGCAGGGCGAGCAGGACCCGGCCACCGACCCGGTCGAGGTGTTCGCCGACCGCGGCGGCGTACCGTCCATACGCCTCCGCGCCGCTGATCCCCTCGGCGGCGTCGATTCCGTCGGCGCGCTCCTTGAACCGCAACAGGTTGATCATCACGACCGTGCCACGGTCCGCGGAGGACGCGGCGAGGAGGTGCCTGATTTGCGTTTCGGTCGGCTCGAGCGTGCCGGCGGCGGTCATGGGGTCGTCCTCGGATGCGTCGGCAGGATGAGCGGCGGGCGCGGCTTCTGGTTGAAATTGAAGTCGCGCCTGAGGTCGCCGAGACCCCGTGCGGTCTCCCGCACGCTCGGGCGCGGGTCGGGGCGGCCGTCGGTCTTCGGGTTGAGGCGCTGGCCGCCGAGAAAGTCATCCTCGATGAACTTGGCGTACGCGTCGAAGCTCAGCTGCTGGTGGTCGACCAGGTGCCGCCGGGCGTATGGGCTGATGACGAGTCCGGGGACACGGAACCCGTACCCGTTGAGGTCGATCGTCGGCGGCCGGACGTGGTCGTAGAAGCCGCCCCAGTCGTCCCAGGCGAGGAAGATCGCCGTGCTCTTCCACGCCTTGCTGTGGCCGACCGCATTGATGAGGCTCGTGACGTATGCCTGGCCTTTCCGGATCGACGACGTCGGATGCTCGCTCACGACGCCGCTCGGAATCACCCACGAGACGGCGGGGAGCTGGTCATGGCGCAGGTCGGTGTAGAACTGGCCCGTGTCCCGGATGTTCCCGAGCTGATGGTCCTGGCGTACGGTCGTGAAGCTCGGCAGCGGGTTCCACAGGCCCGGCGTGCGCTTGTCCTGCGCGTTGTAGACGCAGAACTGCTCGCCGGTCTCGCAGTCGGGCTCCGGGCCCTTCTTGATGTAATAGCCCCAGCTCACCTTGTGGTGGTAGAGCAGGTAGGTGAGGTCGGTCCAGGCGTAGTTGGGCAGGTGGTGCGGAGCCGGACCGAGATCAGCCGGCAGGCCCGGGAGTTCGATGTTCGACGTGCAGCTGAACGGGTCGTCGGGGATCGCGCACAGCGCTGACCACTCGGAGACGAGGAACAGATGGGCCGGCAGGCTCCACGACGCGTTCGGCTCGAACATGCGGTCCTGGAGCACGTAGTTGCGCGCGTAGGTCCAGTAGTTGGGGATCTCTCGCTGGTCGTGGTAGCCCATCATGTCGACGGACAGGTTCGCGATGCAGTCGGGCGGGTCGATCGCGTTCGTGCACGACTCCCGCGCCTTGATGAAACCGTCCATCTTGCCGTTGTCGTAGTCGGTGTCGTACGCCACCTGCTCGTGGGGGCCGCCGTGGTTGATGTCGTGCGCGTCGTGGTAGGGCTTGACGCACCGGTGGCGCAGCGGGTCCGGGACGCACGGGACCTTGCCCTTGTTGCCGGCGAGGCCGGGAATCCCGCTGGCTCCCGGGTACGTGCCGAAATAGGAGTCGAACGAGCGGTTCTCCTGCATGATCACGATCACGTGGCGGATCTTGTGGATCCCGCTCGTTGCCGCAGAGGCGGTCGCGACCGGAGCGGCGGCCGTCATGGCAACGCCGACAGCGAGGCCGACCAGCATCCGGCGCCCGCGGTGGGTCATGACGGCTGCACCTCCCGGCTCTCGGCGAGTACACGACCGCCGGCGCCGATCGCCCTGACGGCGACGACGGCGGGCGAGCTCGACAGCGAAATGTGGGTCTCAAAGCCGTGCCGGGCCACGGTGATCAGCGGCCGGAGCGAGTCAGCGCTCGTCCCGCCGAGGACCTGCCAGCGGACGACCGTCGTCGCGCCGTTCCAGCTCGCGTAGACGCCGGTGCCGCCGCCGGCACGGCGCGCCGCCACGTCGGGCCTCGTCGTCGGCGTCGCGCTCCACGGGAACGTGTATTCCCGGTAGCTGCCATCGTCGGCCGGGAGGCTGGCATCGAACACGAGCGCTCCGCTCGGCGAGAACTCGGAGAAGAACTCGGTCGACCCGAACCCGACGAACGTGTTGCCGTTCGGGAGGCGCTGCACGCTGCCCTCGCTCTGCGCCGAGGTGTGGCCGGGCCGGTGGTACTGCTCGGCCACGCGGGCAACCCGATGACGCAGATCAAGCGCGAGGATCAGGGCCCGGGACGAGGGCGCCTTGAGCGGCGGCCCCGCCTCGTCGTCGAACATGCTGATCCGGTTCGCCGCGAGCATGCGCGGGTCGTGCTGGAACCAGAAGCGCGCGCCGGGGAGCAGCCTGAAGCTGCTCGCCTTGCCGCCAAGCGTCCAGTCGATGTGGCCGGTGGCGCGGTTGACGAGGTATACCGCCGACGTGTCCCGCGCGGAGATGAGCAGCCGGTTGTGAGCTTCGACTTCGATGGCATTGAGATGAAACGCGTCGTAGTCGGAACTGTTCTTCGGGGTCGCGTAGGAGTCGGCGAGCGGGATGTGACCGTACGCGTGCCACTCCCAGACGACGAGGCCGGTTCGGACATCGATCTCCTGGGCGATCGCATCGAGCATCTGCGTGAGCTGCCCGGCGGGGGTGCCCGGAAGGTGGACCAAGATCGGCGAGTAGATCGTGACCAGCGCGTCCCCGGCGGGCGTGAGCGTGAATTCGTGGAGGTCGGTCGGATAGCCGTTGCCGGCGCGCACGGTGCGGATCGTGCGGTACCGGGGATCGGCGATCACGCCCTCCCCCTGGCCCCACGCCTGCGTGGTGACCGTGCCCTGCCACCACGTCAGGACGCGACGGCCGGCGAATCGCTGCTGGCGGAAGTTGAGCGCGTAGACCGGCGGGGTGAGCTGATCGAACCAGACGACGTTGCCCTGGCGGTCGATGATCATCGGGCCGCCCGGGCCGACGGGGTGGATTGTGATCGCGTTGTTGCTCTCCGGGTGGACGGTCGGCGAGGGGGTCGGCGCGATGAAGATGTCGCCAGAGGACGCGGCGCGGGTGCGTTTGAGGAGCCTGATCTTCGGCGGCGTCAGGTCCGGCCGGGAGACGAAGTGCTGGAGCTTGTCCGGCTGCTCGATCGGCAGGTTGAGCGTCGGCGGCGTCGGCGCCAGCCGAGCGACCGTGAAGGACCAGTGACGCGTCCGCAACCCGCGGAGGTGAAGCGCGACCGTCACCCGCTCACCTTGCGCCAGCGGCCGGCTGAGCACGAAGCTCGCGCCCCGCCGGCCGCTGTACGCATGGAACGCGCCCCGGAGAAGTCCGCTCTTCGACCCGCTGGCGCGGATCGAGGAGATACGCGCCGGCACGACCCCGAGCACACTGATCTGTGTGGTCGGGGACGCGTCCGGCGTGCCTGGGAGGGGTGACACGGTGACCACCGGCGCCCGAGCGACCGAACGCGCCGCCGCACCCGCGACGGGACCGATCGCCCCGGCGACAAGGCTGGCCGCGATGAGCCCGGCGAGCCTTGGCGCCTTCAGTGACACCGTGTCTGACACAGCGACGCAGGTTTTACAGCACGCCGTGACGGTATGTCAAACACGGCGTCACCGCCCTGGTAGGATTCCCTGCCGTGAGCACCGCCGCCCAGCGCGCGCGTCATCGAGACCAGCGCGAGAGCACCCGGCGAGAGATCCTCGCCGCGGCCGAACGGTTCCTTCGGGAGCGGCCATACCGCGAGCTGTCGGTCGAGGCCGTGATGGAGGGAACGGGGCTGACCCGGACGGCGTTCTACCGCCACTTCGACGACACGACCGACCTCGTCCTCCGGCTGTTCGCGGAGATCGGCCAGGAGCTGCTCCTCGTCGCCCAGCGCTGGGGCGAGAGCGCGGGCGCGGGCTTCCCCGCCCCCGCCCAGGCGGGCCTCGCCGGCACGGTCGACTTCTTCGTCAAGCACGGCCCGCTCGTCCGCGCGATCGTTGACGCCGCCGGCACCGACGAGCAGATCGAGGCCGCGTACCGAGGGTCGCTTGAGGGGTTCAGCGATCTGGCAGCGCGCACGCTTGACCGGCTCGTCGCCGACGGCCGCCTGCAGCTGTCGGACACGAGGGCGATGGCGCGCGCGCTCACGCTCCTGAACGCGGCCTATCTGCTCGAGGAGTTCGGGCGGGAGCCATTCGGCGATCGCGACATCGCTCTCGCGACGCTCGAGACGATCTGGCTGAGGGTCGCCGGCCCGTCAGCGGTTGCCGGCGAGAGAGGAAGGGACACACCGTGACGCCTCGTAGGAAGATGACGTGCCTCGCGGCCACGGCGGCCGCGATCGCCGGACTGGCCGCGATTCCGGCTGCGACTGTCGCGGCGGCGCCCCCGAGCGATCCGGCGCAGGCGGCGCGGGCCGCGACTGTCGCGGCGGCGCCCCCGAGCGATCCGGCGCAGGCGGCGGAGTACCAGAAGGCGCTGAGCCTCGGGATCCAGGCGTACGTGTACGGGATCCCGCTGCTCGACACGAACCGCGTGTTCCTCACCAGCACGAGCGTCAACGTCCCGAACGGCGACGGCGGGGGGCCGGTCAACCAATTCAGCCACGTCCGCCGGCTCGCCAAGCCGAGCGACAAGACCGTCGTCGCTCCGAACCACGACACCCTCTATTCGATGGCCTGGCTCGACCTCCGCCGCGAGCCGATCATCGCCCACATGCCCGTTGTCGGCGGCCACCGGTTCGTCGTCTTCGAGCTACTCGATCCGTACACGAACAACTTCGCCGCGATCGGATCTGTCGGCCACGGTCCTGGTAACTATGCGATCACGCCGCCCGGCTGGCACGGCCGCCTCCCGCGTGGCGTCGGGCGGATCCGCTCGCCGTACGCGCGCGTGTGGATCGTCGGGCGCACGTACATCAAGAACGCGGCCGACACCGCGAACGTCGTGCGGATCCAGGACACGTACGGGCTCACGCCGCTCTCGAAGTGGGCGAGGTTCGGCCCGCGCTACCGGCCGCCGCGGCCCCGGCACGTCGATCTGTCGGTGACGCACTACACCGTCCCCGGCACGACCAGGCGCTCGAATCCGCTCGCCTTCTACGACGCGCTCGGCGATCAGCTGAAGCGCTTCGCACCCCCGGCCGCCGATCGGCCGCTCCTGCGTCAGCTGTCGGCGGTCGGCATCGGCCCCGGCCTGCACCCGAGCCACAACGCTGGTCTCAGCCCAGCGACGCTCCAGGGCCTGCGCGACGGGGTCGCTGCCGGGATCAAGCAGGTCAAGGCCGACCTCCAGTCGCTGTTCCTGAGCGTCGCGCCGAAGCACAACGGCTGGCTCGTCGACCGGACCGGTACGTACGGCACCGACTACAAGGGCCGCGCCGTCGTCGATCTCATCGGGCTCGGTGCGCCGCTGTCCTCCCTGGCGATATATCCGTTCACGGTCACCGATCGCAACCTGCAACCGCTGACCGGCGCCAACCGCTACGTCGCGCACATCTCGGCGAAGTACCTGCCGTTCCCGGTCCGCTCGTTCTGGTCGATGACGCTGTACGACGCACACAGCTTCTTCGTCCCCAACCGCGCCCACGTCTACCTCATCAACAATCGCTCGCACGTCCACTACAACGCCGACGGCTCGCTCGACATCTACATCCAGCCGCGCGCGCCGACGAACGCCGCGCAGCGCGCCAACTGGCTGCCGTCGCCGGCCGGCCGCGCGTTCCGGCTGATCATGCGGCTGTACAAGCCGATCAACGTTCCGGGCATCCTCAGTGGCGCCACCTGGCAGCCCCCGACGGTGCTCCCCTGCGGCACCGACGGGACGACGTCGACCGGAGTCGCGTGCGCCCACTGACCGTCGCCCGGCTCCGATTCAGGGCTCTCAGGCTTCATCCGGGGCACGGATGAGCCGCCCGGCCCGCGGCGGCTACGGCCGCGGGCTGGGCGGTCCCTTCCCGGCGCCCCCGGACCGGGCGGACGCCGACGACGCCGACGACACCGTGACGCGACGCGACGCGACGACGCCACGACTTCACGACTTCACGACGCACGAGGCTCCGTCGGGCGATGAATCGCAATTCACCGGCGGGGGGTGCCGGTGAATTGGGATTCATCGCCCCGGGGACGGGCCGGCAACTGCGATTCATCGCCCCGGGGACGGGCCGTGAACTGCGATTCATCGCCTCGGGGACGGGCCGTGAATGCGATTCGTCGCCCCGGGGACGGGCCGTGAACTGCGATTCATCGCCCCGGGGACGGGCCGTGAACTGCGATCCGTCGCCCCCGGAGACGGACGGCCGGGCCTACCAGCCGCGCGTGCCGGGTGGTCCCTTGAACGGCCCAACCAGGTCCGCGGTGATCCAGCCGCCGTAGAAGTCGCCGGCCTGGGACTCGACGCGCTCGTCGCCGAGCCAGGCCGCGTCGACGCGTCCCGGGTAGAAGGACACGTGGTCGCGGAGCATCGAGTACCCCGGTGACGGGTCGGCGTACGACCAGCCGATCGCCTCGAACCGGCGGCCGTCGATCACGGCGTCGAGGTACCGCGCGACGCCCTTGTACTCGCACCACGTGGCGCGCACGTCACTGGCGACGAGCACGCCGCCCCGGATGTCGCCCGGCGGGACATAGATCGTCGGCGGGTGACTGGTCTCGAGCACGCGGAGCGCGCGGGCCGAGTCGACGATCGTGTCGCCGGCCAGCTCAATCCGAGCCCGGCGCTCGCACGGTGCCACCACCGGCGGCCGTGGGTATTGCCACACGCGTTCCATTCCCGGTACTCCCATCGTCGTCGCTGGTCCCATCCCCGTCCCCGCGGGCGAGGGCGCTCGGCCACCAGACGTGCGAACCGGCGTCGAGCACGAGCGCCGGCACGAGCAGCGAACGGACGATGAACGTGTCGAGCAGGACGCCGAAGGCGATCGTGAACCCGAGCTCGGTGAGGCTCTTGAGCGGCAGCGTCGCGAGCATCGTGAACGTGCCGGCGAGGACGATGCCCGCTGAGGTGATGACCGCGCCGGTGACCGCGAGACCGCGGATCATCCCATCGCGGGTGCCGCGCCGAAGGGTCTCCTCCCGCGCTCGGGCCATGAGGAAGATGTTGTAGTCAACCCCGAGCGCGACGAGGAAGATGAACACGAGCAGCGGCGCGGTCGACGGGACCCCGGGGTAGCCGAACACGCGGTCGAACATCGCGACCGAGAATCCCATCGCCGCGGCGTAGGACAGGATCACCGTGCCGATCAGCAGCAGCGGCAAGAGCAGCGCCCGGAGCAGCAGCGCGAGGATCACGAACACGACGACGAGCACGATCGGGACGATCAACCGGTTGTCGTGGGCGGCGGCGGTGTCGAAGTCCCGCTGCTGCGCCGTCGGGCCGCCGACGAGCGACGTCGGGCTCGCGGCGTGCGCAGCGGCACGCAATTTCGGGATCGTGTTCGACGCGGCGGTCGAGTACGGGTCATCGCGCAGGGTGACCGACAGTCGCGCTCCCGGCTTCCCGAGCTCCGGGGCGCTGACGGCGGCGACCCCGGGCACGCCGAGGAGCGCCCGGCGGACCGCCGGGACGTCGGACACCTTCTGCACGACGACATCGGTCGGTGCGTTCGCGCCCGCTGGGAACGCCTTCGCGATCAGGTTCTGCCCCTCCACGGACTGGACCGAGCCGCGGAAGTCCTGGGTGTTCGACAGCTTCGTGGAGAAGCTCGTGAGGCCGATGCAGAAGATGCCGAGCAGCAGCACGGTCGTGACCCAGACGCGGCGGGGTGAGGCGGCGACGCGTTCGGCGACCCGGCGCCACGCGCCGTGGGTCTCATCGGAGCCCGAGGAGCCGTAGCGCGGGATGAAGGGCCAGAACGCGCGGCGGCCGCCGATCACGAGGGCGCACGGCAGCATCGTCAGCATCGCGAGCATCGCCAGCGCGACGCCCATGGCGCCGATCGGACCGAGTCCGCTCGTTCCGTTGACCTCGGCGAGCGACAGGCACAGCAGCGCCAGGATGACGGTCGAGCCGGAGGCGAAGATCGCCGGGCCCGCGCGGCGCAGGGCGAGACGCATCGCGTCGACCTTGTCTTCGTGGCGGCGCAGCTCCTCCCGGTAGCGGGCGACGAGCAACAGCGCGTAGTCGGTGCCCGCGCCGAACACGAGCACGGGAAGGATCCCGGCGCTCTGACCGTTGACGGTGACCCCCGCCTCGGCCAGCGCCCAGCCGCAGAAGCGTGAGAAGCCCTCGGCCATGAGCACGCTGAGGAGCGGGATGATCCAGAAGATCGGGGAGCGGTAGATGATGATCAGCAGGACGAACACGAGCAGACCGGTGGCGAGCAGCAGCGTCCCGTTGATCCCGGAGAAGACATTGACGGCATCACGGGAGAATCCGGCCGGCCCGGAGACCTTGACGATCAGCCCGCGTGCCTTCAGCGGCGCCATCCGTGCCTCGGTCTGGCTGACCGAGCCCTTGAGCAGCGTTTGCTTGCCGTGCGGGTTGAGGTTGACGATGATCAGCGCGGTCGTGCGATCCGGCGAAAGCTCGGTGAGCACCGGCGGCTTGCCGGTGACGGGCGGCCGGGCCGCCAGCGACGCCCGAACGCCCGCGATCGCGACCAGGTCCCCCGGCGTGAGGCCGGTGTTCCGCCGAACCACGGTGATGGCGGCGAACCGCTCGCCAGAGGGGAACTTCTTGGCCAGCGTCAGCTCGTGGACCGACTCCGAGGAGCCGGGCAAGAACGAGGACTCCTCGTTCTTCTGGATGTTCTGGAATTTCTGCGCGAACGAGCCGCCGAGCGCGCCGAGCGCGACCCAGAAGATGACGACCCCGATGCGGACGGGCTTGGAGACGAACAGGCGGTCGAGCACGTTCACGCCGCCACCGCCCCGACCAGCTCCGGATCCTCGGCGACGGCGCGCCGCAGCGCGGCGTCGAACCCGATCGGCGCGATGTTGAACAGATCCATCCCGCTCGGGTCGGTGACGACCGTCGGCTGCGCAAGGCCCTCGATCAGCGGCCGGGCGACGGCGGCGTCGACCGGGGTCACGAGCCCGATCCAGAGCGAGGACAGCCACGGCGTGAGCAGCGGGATCGGGACCCGGGGGCGACGCGGGACGCCGAGAACCTCAGCCATGCGGTCAAGCATCTCCCCATAGGCAAGCACGTCGGGCCCGCCGATCTGGATCTCGTGCCCGCACGATGCGTCAACTTCGAGCGCGTCCACGAGATACGAGAGGGTGTCGTCGATGCCGATCGGCTGCGTCGGGTTCTTCAGCCAGCCGGGCGCGATCATCGCCGGCAGCCGCTGAACGAGGTACCGGAGCGTGCGGTAGGACTCGCTCTGCGGTCCGACGACCATCCCGGCGCGGAAGTACGTGAGCGGCGGCCCGTGCTCGCGCAGGGCGAGCGCCGTCTCGTGTCGGCTGCGGAGGTGCTGGGAGTGCGGTTGGCCCCCGAGCCCGCCGAGGTAGATCGTCCGCTCGACGGCGTGGACCCGCGCCATCTCGGCGAAGCCCGTCGCCGCCGCGCGATCGGCCGCCGCGTAGCCACGCGGGTTGCCACGTCCCATCGAGTGGACGAGGTAGTAGGCGACGTCGATGCCGCGCAGGGCGGAGCGCAGCGACTGCGGGTCGAGCGCGTCACCGACCTGCAGCTCAAACCCGGCCTCCTCGAGCGCGCGGGCCGCCGCGGACGACGGGTCGCGAACGAGGCAGCGCACGAGGTCGCCGCGGTCGGCCAGGCGGCGCGCGAGCCGGCCACCGATGAAGCCGGTCGCGCCGGTGACGAGGATGCGGGCGCTCATCGGTCCGAGCGTGGGCTCAGATCTGCGCGGGCAGGAGCACCCGGTCGATGACGTGGATGAGGCCGTTCGACGCCTCGATGTCGGCGTCGACGAGTCGTGCCCCATCGACGTGGAGATGACCGTCGAGCGAGAGCCGGAGCATCTCCCCCTGGAGCGTCGGCGCGCGACGTAGGTACGCGACCTCGGTCAGCGCGAGCCGACCGGGGACGAGGTGGTACGCGACGATGGAGGTGAGGGTGTCCGGCTCGGCGAAGAGCGACTCGACCGTTCCCTCGGGAAGCTCCGCGAACGCTTCGTCGTGCGGCGCGAACATGGTGAACGGCCCGCCGTCGGTGAGCGTGTGCGCGAGGCCGGCGTGTTCGATCACGGCGAGCAGCGTCGTGAAGTTGCCGACGGCGCGCGCCGTCTCGAGGATGTTCTTGCGGGTCGAGGTTCCGTAGTGCATGGCGATAGGTCGTCCTTGTACAAGCCTTGTGCAGGGGGTGAACGAGAGTAACCACCCGAACGGCAGGTTGTCAAATGTCTGTACAGGGTATGTATAGTTTGGCGCGATGTCGTCAGATGGGCGTTCCGGCGGGCACCGCATCGGGGAGTTCGCGCGTCGCGTCGGGGTCAGCCCCGAGCTCCTGCGTGCCTGGGAGCGTCGCTATGGGCTGCTCAAGCCGGTCCGCTCTGCCGGCGGCTTTCGGCTGTACAGCGCTGAGGACGCCGAGCGCGTCGCCCGAATGCGCGCGGCGCTCGGTGACGGCCTGTCGGCCGCCCAGGCGGCCCAGGCGGCGCTCGCGGAGCCGGCGCCCCCCGCGGGAGTGCCGGGACGCGACGCCGGCGACCGCCTCTACGCCGCGATCGAGCGCTTCGACGAGGGCGGGGTCCACGCAGCGCTCGACGACAGCCTCGCCGCGTTCAACCTCGAGACCGTCCTGCGGGAGATCGTGTTGCCGACGCTGCGCCGAGTCGGAAACGCCTGGGCGGAAGGAGAGCTCGACATCAGCCAGGAGCACTTCGCCAGCAACATCATCCGCGCGCGGCTGATGTCGCTGGCGCGGCTGTGGGGCCGCGGCAGCGGGCCAATTGCGCTGCTCGCGTGCCTGCCTGGCGAAGCGCACGACATCACGCTCGTCGCGTTCGGCCTGATCCTTCGCTCCCACGGCTGGCGGATCCTGTTTCTCGGCGCCGACACGCCAATCGAGACGGTCGTCTCGGCCGTGCAGATGACGCGTCCCGCGGTTGCCGTGCTCACGAGCTTCGACACGGCGCGGCTGGAAGCCCATGCCCGCGCGCTGCGCGGACTCGCCGCGGCGGTGCCGCTCGTGCTCGCCGGCCCGGGCGCCTCGTCCGACATCTGCGCGCAACTCGGGATCGACCGGCTGAACGGCGACCTCGTCGCCGCAGCGGAGAACCTCGATCGCTGAACGGCTGGCCGGAGGGCCGAGAACGACGCTTTACAACCGAGCGCTCAGCGCCCCGCGGGGATCCGACGTCGTCGGGATCGCCACCGTGTAGCGCTCCGGGTCGCGCGCGATCAACGCGAGCAGACCGGCGCTCAGATGACGGCAGCCCTGGTGGTGGAGCTTCGAGGACGTCGAGAGGTGGATGACCGCGCCCGGCGCGAGGACAACGGCGCTGCGCGCTCCGGTGAAGCCGTGGAGATGCGCAAAGCGCCAGCACAGATACGCCAAGCCCATCATGCAACGAGATGACTGCGACGCCCCGTGCGGCGGACCGCTTCGCCGTGGCCGGGCGGCGCCAAACCCACCCGGTAGATGTGACTCGGCGGCGGAAGATGATGGGCGGCGGAGCTCGACGAACTGCTCGAGCCGCCGCAGCCGGCGAGCGCCGATGCGGCGACGATGAGGGCCACGGATGTCTGTGTGCATTGCAGCGTTGTCGCAGTCCGAGCTTTCGCCTGGCTATCGACGAGGTGTGAGCACCCTCATGTTCGACGGATCCTGACCCGGACTGATTGGACTCTCATTCGCGACTTAAGTCACCCCTACCCCTGGCCTGGGGTAATCCCCGGTCATGTGCTCCCAACCGGCTGCAACTCCCGCTCATGCGCCGCGCCGCGACGCGGATGCTCGGCATCGGAGCGCGTTGCGGCGCTCGGCGCCGCGCTCCTCAACATTCCGGACGCCGATCGGGCACCGGCCCGTGTCGCCAGGATGTTGGCGGCACCCGCGGTCGTGACGATCGGCGCCACGCCCGCCGGACCGTCCATCCCTCGTGGCTTCGTCGGCTTCTCGCTCGAGTTCCCGGCCGTCCCGGCGTACGCGGGCGCGAGCCCGGGCCGACCCGATCCGGTGTTCTCGCAGCTCGTTCGCAATGTCGCGCCCGGCGGCACCCCGGTGATCCGGGTCGGAGGCGACAGCACCGACGCCACGTGGTGGCCGGTCCGGGGCATGACGCGGCCGCGAGGGATCACCTACTCGCTCACGCCCGGCTGGGTGGCCTCGACCCGGCGGCTCGCCGACGCGCTCGGCGCGCGGCTGATCCTCGGAATCAATCTGAAGATCGGCGAGCCACGGATCTCGCTCGCCGAGGCGCGTGCGATGCTCCAGCGGATCGGGCGCCGCCGGATCGCCGCATTGGAGATCGGCAATGAGCCGCTGCTGTACGGGCGGTTCCCGTTCTACCGACGGCTCGCGGCCTCGCCGTTCATGCGCGACCACGCAGGTACGGGCTGCCGCAGTTCACCCGCGAGTTCTCGGCGCTCGCCGCACGGCTCCCCGGCGTGCCGCTCGCCGGCCCGACGCTCGGGGTACCGCCGACGAGTCCGAGCTCCGTCGCTTCCTCGCCGCCGAGCCGGGCGTACGAATAGCCACGCTGCACCGCTATCCGCTCAACCGCTGCTTTCCTCGCGTCCGTCGCCGAAGTTCGCCGACCGTGCCCCATCTGCTGGCTCCGTTCGCCGGCGCGGGCCTCGTTGCGAGTCTCGGCGACTCGTCGCGATCGCGCGCCAGGTCGGACTACCGATGCAGATCGACGAGCTGAACTCGGTCTCGTGCAGCGGCAAGCGCGGGATCAGCGACACGTTCGCCTCCGCGCTGTGGGGACTCGACGAGCTGTTCGGGATGGCGCGCGAACGCGTCGCCGGAATCAACATCCACACGTTCCCGGGAGCCGCATACGCGCCGTTCGCGTTTGCCCACACCGGCGAGGGTTGGTCGGCCTCGGTAACGCCGATGTACTACGGCCTGCTCGCGTTCGCGGCGGCGGCACCCCCGGGCGCGCGCCTGCTGCCCGTCTCGGTTCAGTCCGGTCCGAACCTGAGCGCGTGGGCGACCCGCACGCGCAACCGGCGTCTGCGCGTCGTGCTCATCAACAAGGGCGCTGACCGGCGGCGCGCTCATCCACCTCGCGGTCGGGCCCGCGCACTCGCCGATCGCCAGCGTCGGCGCGGCTGCTCGCCTCAAGCGCCGCGGCACGCGGCGGCATCACGCCTCGGCGGTCAGAGCTTCGGCCGGCGGACGTTGTCGGGCCGGCTGAGCGGACGACCCGGGACGGTCAGCGTCATCCACAGCGACGGGCCAGCACGTTCACGGTGCGGGTGCCCGCCGCCGAGCGCCGCGGTGCTGACGATGCGCTGCTCCGCGCACCGCACACGCCACGGGTCATCGCCCCGTGGTGCTTCTCGCGCCGCCGGGGCGGTGGCACCCGTCGCGCGGCGCAGCCTCCGTACTCTCCTGACATGCCCGAACTGCCCGAGGCGGAACGCGCCCGCACCATGCTCGAGTCCGCGATGGGCCGTCGCGTCGTCGCGGTCGACGACCGCGACACCTACGTGTGCCGCCCGCACTCGCCAGGCGAGATCGACAGCGCACTGCGCGGGCACGCGTTCGTCCGCGCGCTGCGCCGAGGCAAGTTTCTGTGGCTTGAAACGGATGACGGCCCGACGCTCGGTCTGCACCTGGGGATGGCGGGCCGGATCGTCGTCGATCCGGAGGAGCTGGCCCGCTGGGATCGCTTCACGGTGCGGTTCGAGGACGGTGGCGCATTTGCGCTGCGTGACAAGCGACGGCTCGGCCGCGCCGTCCTGAACCCGAACTTCAGCCACGTCGGCCCGATGCGGCGCTCGTCGGGCGCGATGAGTTCCGCCGGCTGCATCGGGCGGGGCCGGACGGCGGTCAAGGCGCGGCTGCTCAACCAGAGCGCGATCTCCGGCGTCGGGAACCTGCTGGCCGACGAGGCGCTGTGGCTGGCGCGGATCTCGCCCCGGCGCTCGACCGCGGAGCTGAGCACCGAGGATCTCGACCGACTGCGCCGCGAGCTGCGCCGCGCCGTGCGCTCGGCGATCCGCGAGGGCGGCGTCCACACCGGCCGGTTCGTCCGGGCCCGGGCGCGTGAGGGCAACTGCCCGCGTGACGGCCATCCGCTGGAGCGGGCCAAGATCGGCGGCCGGACCACGTACTGGTGCCCGGTCGTGCCAGGTGTGAGGACGCGCTCGGTGTCGCGCTCTGCGCGATCTCCGCGTCCTCGACTTCTCCCGCGTGCTGGCGGGGCCGTTCGCGACGATGATGCTCGGCGACCTCGGCGCCAGCGTCGCTCAAGGTGGAGCGTCCGGGCGTCGGCGACGAGACCCGCGCGTGGGGGCCGCCGTTCGACGCCGACGGCGAGGCGACGTACTTCGAGGCGGTCAACCGCAACAAGCGGAGCATCGCACTCGATCTCGGGACCGACGGGAGATCGGCAGCTCGCCACGCGTCTCGCCGCGGAGGCCGACGTGCTGATCGAGAACTTCCGGCCCGGCGTGCTCGACCGGCTCGGGCTCGGTTACGCGGCATGCCGCGGAGCGCAACCGCGGCCTCGTGTACTGCTCGATCACCGGGTTCGGCGTCCGGCGCCGGAGCCCCGCTCCCCGGGTACGACCTCCTGATCCAGGCGATGGGCGGACTGATGAGCATCACCGGCACGCCGGACGGGCGATCCGCAGAAGGTCGGCGTCGGCGCTCGTCGACGTGCTCGCCGGGCTGTTCGCGACGACCGGCATCCTCGCCGCGCTCGCGCGAGCGCGAGCACAGCGGCGAAGGCCAGCGCGTCGAGGTCGATCTGTTCTCCGCGCTGCTCGCCTCGCTCGTCAATCAGGGCTCCGGCTTCACGCTCGCCAGGGTCGTGCCCGGCCGGATGGGCAACGACCATCCGAGCATCGCCCCGTACGGCCTGTTTCGAGCCGCCGATCGGCGAGCTCGTGCTCGCGGTCGGCAACGACCGGCAGTTCGCGATACTGTGCAACGTGCTCGGCGCGGCCGAGCTCGCGGTCGACGAGCGATTCGCCACGAACTCCGACCGGGTCGCCAATCGTGCCGCGCTCGTCCGCGAGCTCGAAGTCGCGGCTCGCCGCGAGTCCGGCCGCCAGCTGGGCCTCGGCGCTCACCGAGCTCAGCGTCCCGGCCGGCGTCGTCAACGACCTCGCCGGCGCGTTCGCGTTCGCCGAGTCGATCGGGCTGCAGCCGATCGTCGAGATACCCCGCGACGGCGGTGCTCCGGTGCGACTCACGCGCAACCCGATCGGTCTCTCCCGGACGCCGCCCGCGTACCGCAGCGCCCCACCGCGGCTGCCTGACGGCCCGGCCGACCCGGTCGCCCCCGAAGACCTGTGGCCGGACGGTCCGGCGAAGCCCCTGAGCAGATCGATCTGGCGGGCCACTACGGATGCTGCCGGCGGCCGACGCGGGCCGTAAGCTCGCGGTTATGCCACCGGCCACATCGCCCGCGTCGCGTACGTGGCCGCACGACGCGCCCGAAGATCGGCACTCGTTCTCGGGGCCGGCGGCGTCCTCGGCGGCGCCTGGATCGTCGGTGCACTCCACGCGATCGCCACCGAAAGCGGCTGGGATCCCGGAAGCGCGGACTACATCGTCGGGACGTCGGCCGGCTCGATGATCGGCGCGCTGCTGGCCTGCGGCACGCCGCCCTGGTTCATGGTGGCGCATTCGGCGGGCGAGGAATTCGATGGATTTGCCGATGCCCAGGGGGAGCCGCGGGAGTCGGTGACCGCTCCGCGGGAGCGACCTACCGACTGGACCGGGGCGGGCTCGCCCTCGGACCGGGGTCGTGGCGACTCGCCGTCGCCTCGCTGGCGCGTCCGTATCGGTATTCGCCGACGGCCGATGATCTCCGGCTGGCTGCCCCGCGGCGTGATCTCGACCGAACCGCTCAAGGAGACGGTGCGGCGCGCGAATCCCGAGGGATGGGCGCCACATCCGAACTTCTGGGCGATGGCGGTCGACTACGCGACCGGCCAGCGGGTCGCGTTCGGCCGCCACGGCTCGCCGGCGGCGGACCTGGCGGATGCCGTCGCGGCCTCCTGCGCGATCCCGGGTTTCTATCGCGCCGTCGACATCGCGCGGACGTTCGTACGTCGACGGCGGGGTGCGCTCAACCTCCAATCTCGACGTGCTCGCCGATCGAGCAGGTCGACCTCGTGATCGGCCTCAACCCGATGTCCTCGCTGCACGTCAGCTCGCGCAGAACGATCGGCGAGCGAGCTCGCGATCCGCATGCGGGAGGCGGCGGGACGGCGCCTCGGCTCGGAGGCGAAGCGGTTACGGGCAGCGGGCAAGGAGGTGGTCCTGATCCAGCCGACGGTGCACGACCTCGACGTGATGGGCGGCAACCTCATGAGCCGAGAGCGCCGGCACGACGTGATCGAGACGGCCGTTCAGACGGTGACCGAACATCTCCGCGAGACGCCGCTCGGCACGCGACTGGCAGAGCTTCCACCGGCGTCGGAGGAGCGGTTCGTCCGGCGACCGAAGGAGCCGCCGTCGCGCTGGCCAGACTTCCGCGAGGCTGCCGAGGCTCGGTTCAAGGCGGCGGCGTCGGCGGCCGCGTAGCCGCGGCGCCGGCTTGTCGTCGCCGGCTTCTTCGCCGTCGCCGGCCTCTTCGCCGTCGCCGGCTTCTTCACCGTCGCCGGCTTGTTCACCGCCGCCGGCTTCCTCACCGCCGCCGGCTTCTTCACCGCCGCCGGCTTCTTCACCGCTTGTTCACCGCCGCCCGCTTCTTCACCTCCGCCGGGTTCTTCGCCGCCGCCCGCTTCTTCACCGCCGCTGGGCGCCGCAACACGCCCCCGAGCACCCGCTGCGGGTCGAGGAGCAGCACGAGGACGTCATCGATCGCTGCGATCTCCTCGCCGAAGCCCGGGTCGGTGCCGGGCACCGGTGACGGGGCTGATGCGTTCGGTCCGGACGCGTCGGACACCCTCGACGCGGTCGACGATCAGTCCGAGTGACCCTTGCCTCAGTGCCAGCACGACGATCTGGGCACCCTCGCCGGAATGCGCATCCCGCCCGAGGCGACTCGAGAGGTCGGCGACCGGGAGGAGATCGCCGCGGAGGCTGATCAGGCCCTGGATGAGTCCGGTCGCCGCGGCGGTCGCCCTCGGGCGCCGGTATCGCACGATCTCGCGCACCGCCTCGATCGGAACCCCATATTGCTCGCCATGCAGGGTGAACACGACGAGCTGGCGCTCTGAACCTGCCCCACGATCCGCGCTCACCGGCACATCGGTGTTTAACCACAGATGGCGTACGGGGCGTCGCCAGGCATGTTGCGCAACAAACGCCGTCGCCGGCAGGAGGTCTCCTGCCGACACTGACCATATGGAGGGCGGATACTCCGACCGCTTCTCGGCGGGACGTGGTTCGGACGGGGGCACGGCACTGCCTCGGTCTGGACGCGCGACGTGGATCATCCTGGCCGTCTTCGCCGGGGTGGCGAGTCTCGTGGTCGCTCCCGTGTCGCCCGCGCTCACCGGCCTCGTCCATGGCATCACCGTGGTCGCGATCGCGGCGTTGCTCGTCTGGGGCCCGCGCCGCCACGAACCGATCGCGCGGACGCGCTGGCTGCTCGTCGGCGCCCTCGCCGCCGTGCTCGTCTCCGAACTGATGCTCGTCGTCTATCCGTTGATCACCGGATCCGCCCCCGGCAGCCCCTGGGCCGGTGACTACGTCGCATTTCTCTACACGCCGATGACGATCGCCGGCCTGCTGCTCGTCCCTGCGGCCTCGGACGGGGCCGGGCACCGCGTCCGAGCAGTCTGCGACGGCGTCTTCGCGGCCGGCTCGGTGTGGTTCCTCGTCGCCGCCCTCGTTGACGGGCGGCTGTCATACGGCCTCGGTCATCGCGAGTGGAGCTACGCGGCCACGCTGATCATCGCGGCCGGGGACGTCTGTGTCGTGGCGACGGCGCTCACCGTGCTGTCTCGATGCTCGCTTGCCGTGGCACGCACCGTCGGAGGCATCGCCGCCGGCATCACCCTGGTCGCCGCCGATGACATCTGGCTGCTCGTCTCCGGAAGCTCGGGCTACTCGGTGCTGTCGGTGACCTTGACGCAGGCCGGACTGCTGCTCTTGCTCCTCACGGCCGCCGTCCCGCCGATGCGCGCCACATCGTCGCTGCAACGTGTAGCCAAGGTGCGCCGAGGCCTCGGTGTCCTTCCCTACCTCCCGATGCTCGCCTGCATCATCGTGATGCTCGACCCGATCGCCAACGGCGACGGGGTTCCCGGGCGGCAGGTTCTCCCCGCGGTGCTGATGGCGATTGCGCTTGTGGTCCGCCAGTACTCGACCTCGCGAGAGCGCCAGCAGCTCGTCGGCGAACTGCGCCAGCGCGAGCTCGCACTCGAGGCCGAACTACGGCGCGACGCACTCACCGGCCTCGGCAACCGACTCTCGCTGATGGAGCACCTCGCGACCGTCCTCGCCGATCCGCGCCAATGGCCGATCGCGGTCGCGGTGCTCGACCTCAACGACTTCAAGTTCATCAACGACAATCATGGCCACGTGGTCGGCGACGAGGTGTTGTGCGCCGCGGCAGAACGTCTTGCCGACGCCGTCCGGGCCAATGATCACATCGTCCGTCTCGGCGGCGATGAGTTCGCGGTCGTGAGCACGCGCATGGCCGAGCAGCAGCGGGCCGCGTTCGCCCGACGCCTGCTCGGCGCGTTCGAGGCGCCGATCGGGGTCGAGACGAATCGCTTCACCATCAGTGCGAGCGTCGGCATCGTCATCGGCGAACCTCCGCAGACGGCCGGCGAGCTGCTCGCCCACGCCGACGCGGCGATGTATCGCGCCAAGGACGAGAAGGAGGTCCGGAGCACCGTCGCCTTCCTCGATGCTGCCGAGCGCTCGCAGGTGATGCGCCACCTCCTGATCCGCGAGGCGATCGTCAGACCGGAGCTGTCGCAGTTCCCCGTCCACTACCAGCCGATCGTCGACATCCACTCGGGTCGGATCACCGGCTTCGAGGCGCTGCTGCGCTGGCAGCATCCGGAGCTTGGCAGCATCCGGCCGGACGTCTTCATCCCCCTGGCCGAGCGGGCCGGCAGTATCGGCATTCTCGGCGACCACGTGCTCAGCACCTGCGCGGCCGACGTGGCCCGGATGGACTGGTGTCACCCGGACTCCAAGGTCCGGATCGGCATCAACGTCTCCCCGCATCAGCTGACGCGGGAGGACTTTGCACAGACGTTTCTCGCCCAGCTCCACACCGAGGGGCTCGCGCCGGAGCAGCTCACGCTCGAGGTCACCGAGCAGGCGTTCGCGCGCAACCTTCGGCCGATCGAGGATGCCGTCACGGCGCTCGCCGACGCGGGGATCCACATCGCGGTCGACGACTTCGGCACCGGCTACTCGACCCTTCGCTATCTCCAGCGACTGCACCCCTCGATCCTGAAGATCGACCGCAGCTTCGTCGCGGACGTGGCCCTGAGTCCGACGTCGCACAGGCTCGTCTCGGCGCTCACCAAGATGGCTCGCAGCCTCGGGCTGCGCGTCGTCGCCGAGGGGATCGAGACCGAGGAGCAGCTCGAGTTGCTCCGGGCGATGGGCTGCCACCTCGGGCAGGGGTTCCTGTTCAGTCGCGCCGTGCCGATCGGGGAGGCCGAGAGATTGCTCGACGAGGCGCCGTGGGCGCGCGTCTGGCGCCGGGAATCGGTCGGCTGACGGACCCCCTCATCCCCACAGCCGCTCGCGCAATCCCGACGCCCGCGTCACCGGCCGGCCGACCGCGGCGCGGACCGTCGCCTCGGATCCGACGAGGATGAGGCGGGCGCGCGCGCGCGTCACCGCGGTGTAGAGCAACTCACGAGTGAGGATCGGCGATTCGCGCGTCCGGCAGCAACACAGCGGCGGTGTCGAACTGCGATCCCTGGCTCTTGTGGATCGTCATCGCGTACACGGTCTCGACCGCGCCGAGCCGCAACGGGCTGAAGGAGACGAGCTCCCCGGCACGCTCGAACATCGCCATCGCGTGGTGCTCAGCGGTCCGGACGATCACGCCGGTGTCACCGTTGTAGAGACCGAGCTCGTAATCGTTCTCGGTGACGAGCAGCGGGCGGCCGACGTAGTCCCGCGCGTCGAGATCGAGGTCGTCGGTGACCTCGGCGAGCCACGCCTGCTGGCGCCCGCTCCACGCGCTGACGCCGAACGGGCCGCGCCGGTGAGCGCACAGCAGCCGAAAGGCGCTCAGCGCCGAAAGCGCCGCCGCGCCGTCGCCGGCGCGAGCCGCGGCAAGCACGGCTCTCCCGGCGGCGAGCGACGCCTCCCTGACGGGCGGGAGGTCGACGGTCGCCGGATCTGCGCCGTCCTCGCCAAAGGCGACCGGCAGCCACGTGATCTCATCGTGCTCGGAGCGCAGCACGTCGATCGCCGCGTCCGCGTCGCCGATGCGAATCGCATCGGCGAAGCTCGCGATCCCAGACCCGTATCGGTACACGCGATCAAGCACGATGATGCCGTCGCCGATCGTCACGCCCGGCCGGCGGATCCTCAGCGGGGATCGTGTCGCCGGTCGGCGCCGCGAGCCGCGCCCGGCCGCGCGGACTGATCCGCAACTGCGCGGCGGCCGGTCCGACGATGTCGCCGAGCACGACGCCCGCCTCGATCGACGTCAGCTGACCCGGGTCGCCGACGAGGATGAGCCTCGCATCGGGGCGGACGGCCTCGACGAGCCGCGCCATCAGGGACAGCGAGATCATCGACGTCTCATCGACGATCACGAGATCGTGCGGCAGGCGGTTCTCCCGGTCGTGGGCAAACCGGCTGTGGCTGCCGGGGCGCCAGCCCAGCAGCCGGTGCAGGGTCGAGGCGCGGAGACCAAGCAGCAGCGTGCGGATCTGCTTCGCTCGTGTCGAGCGCGGCGGCCTCCGCATGGACGGCCTCGGCGAGCCGGGCGGATGCCTTACCGGTCGGGGCGGCGAGAGCGACGAGCGGCAGCCGACCGCCGACTGCCGTCGCCTGCTCGCCGAGCAGCGCGACGATCCGTGCCACGGTCGTCGTCTTGCCGGTACCCGGTCCGCCGCCGACGACCGCGATCCGGCGCAGGACCGCGGCCGCCGCGGCCGCCCGCTGGCGCACATCGGAGCCGGGTCCGGGAACAGCCGCTCGAGACCGTCGCCGAGCGCGGCGAGGTCGACCGCGGGCGCCTCGGCGGCGCTGAGGCCCAGGAGATCCTCGGCGACGCGCCGCTCCTCCTGCCAGTAGCGATCGAGATACAGCCGGGTGCCATGCAGACGCAGGGGCGCCGCACGCGTCGCCTCGACCTCGGTCGCGACAAGCCGCGCTGGCGCGCGCTGCCGCCACCCACTCTCGGGCGGCGGGCCACGGCAGCTGCGTGAGGTCGACCGGCTCCTCGGATTCGACGGTCACGGTCGCAGCGATCGTCGCGAGGTCGACGAACACGTGGCCGAGCCGCGGGCCCCGTACGGCGAGCGCCACCGCGAGCTTGACCTGGGGGTCGGGCTCGCCGGTGATCCGACCGAGGCGCTCGGCGACGTGGACGTCGGCGCTCGAGAGGACCCCCGCCCGGTTGAACTCGAGCAGCGGGCTCTCCGCTCTGGCGCGCGAGCCGCGCGTCGTTGGGGTCGAGCTGAGCCGGCGTCGAGACGCTCATCGCGCCGGACCGCCGTCATCGAGCACGTCGCTGAGGGCGCTGACAAGCGCCCCGGGCGGCCGCCAGGCGAACACGCCACACGGCGTGCGGTCGACCACGGGCGTCGCCGCGCCGGCCATGCCGCGCAGGAACAGGTACAGCACCCCCGCGAGGTGCTGCTCGGGGTCATAACCGGGCTGGCGCCAGCGCAGGTAGCGGTGCAGCGCGACCGTGTACAGGAGCGCCTGCAGCCCGTAGTGCGACCGGCTCATCTCGGCCGTCAGGGCCGGCGGCGCGTAGTGGCCGAGGGTCAGCGCCTCGTCGGCCGGACCGAGCCAGTTCGTCTTGTAGTCGGCGATCACGAACCGTGGCCCGGGCGGGCCGGATATCCGGGCGACGAGGTCGATGCTGCCCGTCAGAAAGCCGCGCACGCTCGAGCGCAGCGCCGGATCCTCGAGCCGGGCCGCGTAGACGGCGAGCGGGTCCTCGGCCGGGAGATGGGCACGGAGGACCCGGGCGATCGCGTGCAGCGTCAGCCGTCCGCTCGGATCGTCGCCGCCGACGAGCGGCAACTCGAAGCCAAGCTCATCAAGCCGGTCGGCGCGCTCGAGGTCACGTAGCCGGATACCGCCGACGAGCGGCCCCAGCGGCGTCTCGATCGCGGCCCGCAATCCGGCGACGGCATCGACGGTGCTGCCGAGGTCGAGGCGGCGCCGCGCGGCACCGAGCTCGACGTGCTCGTTGAGCTCGGCATCGAGATCGGCCGCGGCGAAGTCGACCGCCTCGAACACGCGGTGGACGAGCGTGCCGAACGTCACGCCGACGGGCATCCCGCCGAGGGGTGACGGCAGCGCCAGCTCCGCGGGGGCGCCCCCGAGTGCGGGCACCGGCGTCGGCGTCTCGGGCTCGTCGTGGAGGCTCGGTTCCTCCGGCTCGCTGGCGACGAGCGGGTCGTGCGCTGCCGCGGTGATATCGCTGTAGGACGTCCGCCGCCAGCGGAGGTCAAGCTCGCGATCGAACCGGGCGGCGGCGAGCTCGCTCGGCGCGGCTGCCGGCGGGTTCCACGTCAGCGGCTCGCTCGACGTGCGAGCGCGCGACGCTGACGCACCCGGGCGCGGCCGCCTGGAGCTCCTCGAGCCGGGCGAGGAGCTTCGCGTCCGGCGGAATCGAGCCGCCGTCGGCCGGCACGTAGCCACTTGGTTCCCTGGCGAGCAGGAGCCGGCCGAGCGGCGAGTGCTGGCTGTCCCACGCGCCGGCCCACCACACGGTCGCCTGGTGCTTGGCGCGCGTGAGGGCGACGTAGGCGAGCCGGAGCTCCTCTCCGCGCTCCTCGAGATGATGCTGGTCGCGATGCTTGGCGTACCCGGGCCCGTCGAGCCCGACGTCGATCGTCGCCAGGTTCCCCTTCGCCGGATCGTGGAAGAAGACCGGCTCGGGATCCCGCGGGGTGTACCCAGGCGCCCACAGGAACGGGCAGTAGACGACGGGGAACTCGAGTCCCTTGCTGCGGTGAATGGTGAGGATCTGGACCGCCTGGGCGTCGGACTCGAGCCGGCGGGTGCGCTCCTCCTCCCCCTCCTCCTGCTCCGCGGCCGCGATTTGCTGTGCGAGCCACCCCCGAAGCGCCGTCGGCCCGAGCCGTTCGGCCGCGGCCGCCCGGTGCAGCAACTGCGCGAGGTGGCGGACATCGGTGAGTCGGCGTTCACCGTCGACCCCGGCGAGCACGCGCGCCGCGAGGTCCTCGCCGATCATGATCGACTCGGTCAGCTCCGCGACGCCGCGGTCGCGCAGCACTCGGTTCCAGCGGTGCAGGCGGCGGTGGACCCCCTCCCATTCCTCCTCGCTCGCGCCGGCGATCCGGGCCGCGCTCCATCCGATGAACGGCGTCAGCGCGGCGGCGTGCGCGCGCGACGCGGCCGCCGGCCGGTCGATCGCCTCGAGCAGGCGCAGCCAGTCGCGCGCCGACGGCGTCTCGAACACGCTGCCGGCGCCGTTGATGACGGCCGGGACGCGCGCGGTGTCGAGCGCCTCGCGGATGAGGTCGGCCTGGGCGTGCGTGCGGCACGAGCACCGCGATATCGCCGGCGCACAGCGCGCGACGGTCGAGTGTCGCCCCGTCGGGGCTGCGGCGCTCAAGCGCGGCGTCCGCGGAGAGCAGACGGACGATGTCGGCGGCGAGATCGCGAGCGACGTGCTCGCGGACCGACGGCGCGCGCAGCAGCCCGGTCCGGGTGCGCTCGATCCCCGGCTCGTCGCTGCCCACGACGCGGACGCGGAGCGCGGCGGTGTCCGGGGCGCCGCGCATCCGCGGGCGCTTGTGGCCGGGCGCGGCGCGGACCTGCCGGTAGACGATCTCACGATGGCCAAGCGCCGCGTCGGCGAACAGCGCGTCGTAGGCGTCGAGCAGCGACTGGTCGCTGCGCCGGTTCACGGGCAGCGTGGCTCGCGTCGTGGCCGTCGCCGCGGCGACGAGGTACGCGTACACGTCGGCGCCGCGGAACGCGTAGATCGCCTGCTTGGGATCGGCGATCAGGACCAGCGTGACGCCGTCGCAGACGAACGCCCGGCGGAGGATCTGCCACTGGATCGGGTCGGTGTCCTGAAACTCGTCGACGAGCACGACCTTGTAGCGGGAGCGCAGGCGCGCGGCCGCTGCCCGGCTGCCGACGCGCCGCGGGTCGAGCGTGTCGTTGAGCCGCGTCAGCAGGTCGTCGTAGGTCATGATCGCCATCTGACGCTTGCGGTGCTGCAAGCTCCTCGCGCACCGCCTGGGCGAGCCGGAAGCGCATCGCGGCGACGCTGTCGGCCGGTGCGTCGCTCGGCTCAAGGGCGTTTCCCGGATTGGCAACCGCCGCCCGCGCGATCCGGAGCGCGTGCGGGCGGTCGAACGGCGCGCCCCCGTGCTTCTGAAAGCGGCGCACGTAGAGATCATCGAGCACCTCCTCGACGAGCTCTGAGACGTCCTCGACGAACTCCGTCCCGGGCTCGAGGTCCCCGATCGTCCCGAGCTCCGCGAGCACCTCCTGACAGAAGCCGTGCGTCGTGGCGATCGTCGCCGCGTCGAAGTTGGCGATCGCCCGGACGAGCCGGTCGCGCCGCAGCTCGACCTGCTGCTGGGTCCCGGTGGCGAGCAGCTTGACGATCTCGTCGGCGCCGGGGTCGAGCACGCCGTCGAGCATCCGCGACAGCTGCTCCTCGCATGTGACGAGACGCTCGCGGACGCGGTCGCGGAGCTCCCCGGTCGCCATCCGAGTGAACGTGATGAGAAGCATCTCCTGGAGCGGCATCCCCTCGGCGACGTAGCGGGCCGCGAGGGCGGCGATCGTGTACGTCTTGCCCGTGCCGGCGCTCGCCTCGAGGACGGTCACGCCGCGGGGCAACGCTCCGCACAGGTCGAACTCGGCGGGGCTGAGCCGCAGGGCACGGGTGGCGGTCATCGGTCGCGCAGCTCCTCGTGCGTGAGCAGGCCGTCCCACAGCCGGCGGGCGTAGCGCCCGAACCGGGTGTCCTCAGACGACGGCCAGCCGGGACCGCCCTCGTCGGCCCGGGGTGCCTCAGCGCTGAGCGCGGCGAACGAGCGTGGGCCGCCGTACACGAGCAGATGCTCGGGCTCTCGATCCTCCTTGTCGAAGCCGAACGTCGTGTCCCACGCGTCAACCGCCGCGGCGATCGGATCCTCACCGGCGCCCGCCGCGTACGCGTACGCCGCCGACGCGTTGCAGGCGAGCGGAACGAGCTCGCGCATGCCCCGGTCGTAGAGGTCGACGATGATCGTCAGCTGCTCCAGCGCCTTCGCGGCGTCAAGCGGTGCGATCCGCGCCACCGTCGTCTGCGCGTGGCGGGCGCCATGGCGGGCGCGTCCGACGATGACCGACCGATACGACTCTCCGGGCCGGGCGGCGCGTCAGCGCGAGCAGCCGCACCCATGCCGCGAGCCGGTCACGCGGGCGCACGCGTGAGTAGCTCGCGCGGCGGATCGTGTCGTCGTGAACGTTGGCGACCGTGCCCGCCAGCGTGCGGCCGTCGGGCAGCCGCAGGTTGACGTCCAGGGACGTCGCAGCCCCGGTCCCGCCGTCGGCTCGCGCCGCCTCCGCCAGCGCGGTGACGACCGGCGTCACTCGGTCGAGCACCGGGGCGGCGAGCATCGCCGGCGGCAGCGAGCCGCGCGCCAGCTCGGCCCCTACGCAGTCCTCGAGCTCGGCCCCGGCGAGCAGTCCGTCGAGGAGCCGCTGCCCGACACCCCACAGCTCGAGACCCCCGAGCTCGACGGGGAGGCCATCCTGTACCTCGTCGAGCGATTCGCGCACGCTGATGCCGAGGCGCGTGCGCAGGAACGCGCGGCAGGGGTGCTCGACAAACCGGATGACGTTCCCGAGATCGATCAGCTCACCGTCGCCGGCGGGCAGCGGTCCGCTGAGGAACGGCGGCGCGTCGTGCCGCGGCGAGCTGAGCGCTCTCGCACCGCCGAGCGCGACGGCGTCGAAGCTCCACCGCGCATCGGCGATCAGCTCGCCGGCGCGGAAGTTGCGCGGGTCGAACGGTTGCAGCGGATGACGCGTGAGGATCTGATCGCGCGCGGGCGGCGCGTCCGGACCGGATCCGGTCCGCACGGTCCGATCGACGACATCAAGCAGCTCGGCGACCGGCACCGCCGGGGGACGCTCGAGGTTCGTCCGCTCATCGTTGCCCGTGTACGTGATGATCAGCCGCTCCGTCGCGGCAAGCAAGGCGTCGAGCAGCATCTGGCGATCCTCGGCGCGGGGATCACGATCGCCGACGTGCGGATCCTCGAGCAGCAGGTCATCGCCGTCGCGGGGTGCCTTGCGGGGAAATTCTCCGTCGTCGAGCCCGAGGATGCAGACAACCCGGTGGGGCACCGAGCGCATCGGCACGAGCGTGCACACCGTGAGGTGCCCGGTGCGGAAGTTCGCGCGGGTCGGGCGTCCCCGGAGGCGATCGGCGAGGAGCGCCCGGATGTCGGCGAGCTCGAGCTCGGGCGACTGGCCGTCGTCGGCATGCGCGTCGCCGCGAACATCGTCAAGGATCCGCCCGAGCTCGGCCCGCTGCCAGGACTCGCGCTCGGCGGTCGCGGTCAGCGCGTCCGCGGCAGCGGCGATCGCGCCGACCCACACCTCTGATCGTCTGGGCGTGGGTGAGCGCGTCGACGGCCGTCTGCACGCGCTCGACGAATTCGGCCATCCGGCCGGCGAGGTCGATGGCGCCGCTATCGACATCGTCGAGCGGCAGTACGCCGCCGACGAGGTGGCGATCCTGTTCGGTCATCGCCACGCCGAGGAGGATGCGGTCGAGCCCCGCCCGCCACGTGTTGCTGCGGATGACGTCGAGCTTGAACGGTGCCCGATGGACCTCGTCGAGTCCCCACCGGATCCCGCTGTCGACGACCCACTCCTCCATCCGGCTGACGTCATCGTCGTCAAAACGAAAGCGGCGGCGGATCGGCTCGCGATCGGCCAGGTCGAGCAGCTGCGAGGCGGTGATCCGGTCATCCGCAAGCTCGAGCAGCAGCGAGACGACGCCGAGGACCGGGTTCGTCTGGCGCAGGCTGCGGTCCGCGAGGCGGACGCGCAGATCGGGCAGACGGCGCCCGTCGCCGTTCCCCACGACACCCGGATCGTCCTCGTCGTCGGCATCGGTCGCCCGTCCGGCGCCGAACGCCGCCTGGATCAGCGGCGCGACCGTCTCGATGTCCGGGCACATGACGATCACGTCACGCGGCTCGAGCGTCGGGTCGCGCTCGAGCAGGTGGAGGATCGCGTCGCGCACCACCTCGACCTGGCGCGAGCGGCCGTGGCACGCGTGCACCTGGATGCTGTCGTCGTCGTGGCGGAGCAGCGGGCGCGCGTCCTTCCGAGCGGGCAACGGCGGGCCCGGCGGTGCCTCGTCGGCACGGATCCCGGCCTGGATCCGCTGGAGCAGCGTCGTGCGCTCGGACCTGATGGCGTGGTGATGGTCGGCCTGGACGCCGGCGGCGGCAAGCACGAGCTGGAGCTCCCGCGCGTCCTGACCCCAGCTCGCAAGCAACCGGTTCGCCGGCAGCCGCGCCGTCGGATCCTCGCGCCGCCGCGTCACCGTGGGCGCGTCCGCGGCAAGCTGGTTCCACAGCGCCGGGGAGGGATGGAGCACGAACAGGTGGACCTCACGCGCGTGCGCGAGCGCCTGGAGCACGCGCACGTAGCTGCCGGCCAGCCGCGTCAGACAGAAGAGCGAGATCCGGTCAGGCAACGCGAGGATGCCGGGCTCGGCCTCCAGGCGCCGGCACGCCGGCTCGAGTCGCTCGGCCGCGCTCGGCCGGCCGATCACCGCACGCAAGCGCCGCCACAGCTCGGCCTGCCAGTTGCGGTCCTCCGGCAAGGGGCGCCCGCCGCCGTCGGTGTCCTCACCACGCGCCCACGCCTGGATCATCGCCGGCCGGCGCAGCCCGTAATGGTCGTACAGGTCTGCGAGGTGGCGGACCGTGGCGAACCGTCGCACCTCCTGCTCATCGGCCTGCGCCCCCTTCAGGTGCGTGCCGAGCGACGTCAGCCACTCCTCGTCAAGGTGGTCGTCGACGACACGCAGCAGCGGCCACACAAGCCGCTCCGGCGCCCAAGGATCGCGAGCCGGATCAACGCCCGTCGCCGCGGCGAGCGCGTCCGCGACCAGGGTGCGCGGGAACGGGAACGCGACGTTGGCGCAGACTCCGTCGGCTCGGCCGGGCGATGCGCCGAGCCGGGTCGACATCCGCTGCGTGAGCCAGCGCTCCATCCCGCGCGTCGGGACAGCGACGATCTCCTCCGCGAACGGGTCGGCAAGCGGCGTCAGCAGGATCTCGGTCAGTTCGTCCGCGAGCGCATCGGCGCGTTCTGAGCGGTGGATGTGAAGCATGGCGGTTTCTGAGTCTTGCACTGAGGTCGGCCACCGCCGACAGAGCTGACACGGAGTCGGCACACGTCAGCGTGCGGACGTCGGTGCGGAGACGGGTCAGCGCGCCCCGATGCCGGATTCCGGGGAGCCCGGTGCAGACAAACGAATCGGAGGTGAGCCGTGCTCCTCTTGCTAGCCGTGATCCTGCTGATCATCGCGATCGGCGGCGGCATCGTCATTCATCCGCTGCTCTTCCTGATTGCCATTCTCGCCGTGCTGGCGCTCGTCGGCGGACGTCGCGGCGCACTCCGCTGACCCGGTGCCCCGCCATCCCGGTTTCGGGCACTGACAGCGCCGGCCTTGCGGTGACCGGCCCGCGCACCCTGCGGGCCGGTCGCCGCGCTACTGAGGCGGTGCCGACTACGGCTGAGATGCCGCACTGGCATTCACCGCCGGGGGGCGGCGGTCACATGCGGAGGTTCGTGAGTCGTTGACGATCCAAAGGACCGGGAGCGCAGGAACGAGCCCGCGCTATCGCCCTTCGTGAAGCAGAGAGATCGGCTCGGGCAGCGGTAGGATCGCGCCGTGGGACGAATCGAGGTTGAGGCTCGCGGGGGAACGCTGATCGCGAAGCTTGTGAACCCACCCCACGCGCTGATGGACATCGGGATCGTCGACGCGCTCGAGGCCCTCGTGCACCGAGCCTCGAGCGAGGACGGGATCGGTGCTGTGGTGCTGACTGGTGCCCACCCAGATCGCTTCATCGCCCACTACGACGTCGGCGAGCTGTTGGCTGGAGCGGAGGCCGGACCTTCCGTGACGCCACGAATGGCGCGCGCTTCGGTCCGGGTCGTAGGGGCGTTGCGGCGGATCGGAGGGGCCCGGCGGGCGCTCGCCAGGACTCCGGTTGCTGGCCTTGCCGAGCTCGAGCGCTTTCACGCCATCACGCTGGCAATGAACCGTTCAGGCGCAGTCTTCGTGGCGGCGATCAACGGCTCGGCAATGGGCGGTGGTTGCGAACTGGCGCTGGCTTGTGACGTGCGGCTGATGGCCTCCGGTGAGCACGTGATCGGACAGCCTGAGGTTCTGCTCGGATTTCCGCCGGGCGGCGGGGGCACGTAGCGGCTGGCGCGAACGCTCGGCGGTGCCCGCGCGCTATCAGTCGTGCTCGACGGTGGCCCGCTGTCGCCGGCCCAGGCGCTCGATCTGGGGCCTTGTCACTGACGTCGTGTCCGGCGACACCCTGATCGAGCGGGCGGTAGCTCTCGCGGATCGGCTCGGGAGTCGCCCGAAGGCTGGTGTTGCGGCCGCCAAGCGGGCGGTGTATGAGGGCGGTTCGTTGCCGCTGCCGGCGGGTCTGCGGCTCGAGAGCGCCGAGTTTGCCTCGGCGCTTGGCAGCGCCGAGGCGATCGAGTTGATGCGTGCGTACGTCGCGGAAACGAAGCGCACGGGTGAGCTTCCGGCATACGACCGGACCGCGCTCGAGCAGGCGCTTGAGCGTGGACGCATGGACACAGGCTGACCCGATCAGTAGAAGAGGCGGGACGCTACGACATCGCCGAGCTCATGCGCCAGCTCGGAATCCTGCCCGGACGGGCAGCCGTGCCGAGAAGATGCTGGTCAACATCCAGCGCCTTGGAGCCAAGCTGCGGCGCCGAGGTTAACGGCGCCGGACTGCTGCAGACGGCCAACCTTGCGGAAGTCCGCTGGTCCGAGCGCGCAGGCCCCCGTCACGCGGCTTGGGGAACCGGTCGTCGGCTGGTCAGCTCGACGGCCCGCGTGCCGGCTTCGATCGCGCTGGCGAAGGAGACCTCGGAGAGGCAGCCGTCTGCTGCGACGAGATCGCCGCAGAGGAAAACGCCGTCGCCCCGCTCGACGCGCGGGCGGTCCCGCCAGGTCGTGCCTGGTCGGTCGAGCGCGCCGCTGCGACCGTCCATGACTTGGCGCCGATGCCAGGTGATGCGCTCGCGCCAATCCTCGAAGGAGGCGTCGAGCAGCTTCTCCAGCCGCGTGGCGGCGTCGTTCGGGCTCTCGCCGGGGCGGATCGGCATCTGTCCCTGCACGAGCGCCTCGCCCTCGGGTGCGAGCGAGGGGTCCTGAGCCGTGTAGCGCTCAACCCAGCCGGCGCTGTCGAGGTCGGAGACGATCCAGGGATCACCACGCCTGTCGCGGAGTCCGAGATCGAGGCAGACCGTGTGACCGCTCGGCCACCGCAGCGTGTCGTCGTTGAGGAGGGATCGCGCGTCGCGGAGCTCGAGCGCGACGATCACGGGGGGACCGGGCAGGGCATCGAGACGCTCGCCGGTGATGATCTGGACGCCGAGCTCGCGGGCGCGGCGCTCGAGCGCGTCGACGAGGTGCGTCCATCCGCCGATGATGAACCGCGCGGGCGGTCGCGGGGTGAGCAGCAGCCGCTGGGTCCGCTCCCACACGAACGCCGCGGACAGCTCGCCCGGGTCGTGGTGGAAGGTGTAGACGCCGGCCAGCGCCGAGAGGAAGTTGGCGGTGCGCTCGTCGGCGTGGTCGGCGACCCAGGTTCGGAAGTCCTGGTCGACCGGCGCCAATCGCCCGCGCAGGCGCAGGCCCGGCGGGATCAGGCTCAGGGGCGGGGTCCGGTGGACCGACCCGTCGTAGCTGAAGCGGGCGCCGGTCAACGGCGGCCGGGCGAGCGGTGGCATCAGGTTGCGTTGGGTGACCCAGTTCCACAGCACGCCGCCGGAATAGATCGCGTGGGGTCCGAGGTTGGCCTTGTAGGGACCGTCGACGCTGCGGGCGCCCGCCGAGCTTCTGGTGGGCCTCGAACAGCTTCACCTTCGAACCGCCTTCGGCACAGGTGATTGCCGCGGTGAGTCCGGCGAGTCCGCCGCCGATGACTGTGATTTCGCTCATGCAAAGGACGGTACGTGTGAGCTGGCACTGCGTACAGTTCCAGTTGTGGCCGATCCGAAAGGGCCAGTTGGTCTCCTCGTCGAGCTTGACCGCCGCGGCGGACAGCCGCTGTACGCGCAGCTCGAGCGCTGGTTGCGCGCCGCGATCCGCGACGGCCGACTGGCCGCCGGCACGCGTCTCCCATCGAGCCGCGGATTCGCGCACGAGCTCGGGATCTCACGCGGCGTCGTGACTTCGGTGTACGACCAGCTCGCAGCCGAGGGTTACCTGGAGACCAGGCAGGGTGCGCCCGTCCGCGTCGCGCACGGCGTGCGCGCTCACCTCCCGCCACCGCCGGCGCCGCCACTTCAGCCGAAGTTCGCCTATGACTTCACCCCCGGCCTGCCGGATCTCGTCGGGTTCCCGCGGGACCGCTGGCTGCGTTCGGTGCGGGCCGCCTGGCGCGAAAGCGCTCTCGACGCCGTGGGCTACGGCGACCCGCGCGGAGCGCCCGAGCTCCGCCAAGCGCTGGCCGACTACCTGGGCCGCATCCGCGGCGCCGTGGCCGACCCCGAGCACCTCATCGTGTGCACCGGGTTTCGCCAGGGGCTGGCGCTCACCTGTCGGTGGCTGCGCGCCAACGGCATTGACCGAGTGGCGCTCGAGGATCCCGGCTGGCACGCACAGCGACTGATCATCGAGGAGGCAGGTCTTGAGGTGACGCCGATTCCCGTGGATCAGGATGGCGTCGACGTCAGCGCGCTCCACGAGAGCGGCGCCGACGCCGTCGTCGTCACCCCGGCACATCAGTTCCCGACCGGCGCCCTGCTCGGGGCGCGGCGACGTGCGGCCCTGATCGAGTGGGCCGAACGAGGCGACCGGCTCATCATCGAGGACGACTACGACGCCGAGCTGTGCCGCGAGCACGTCGGCTCGCTCCAGGGACTTGCACCCGACCGCGTGCTCTACATCGGGTCGGCGAGCAAGCGCCTCGCCCCGGGGATGCGTCTCGGCTGGATGCTCCCTCCATCCTGGCTGTCGTGGGCGCTGATCACCGCCAAGGCAATCGAGGACGCAGGCTCGGAGGTCGCCGGCCAGATCGCGCTGGCGCACTTCATCGCCCGGGGCGAGCTCGAACGCCACTTGCGGCGCATGCGCCTGCGCTACCAACAACGGCGGTCGATGCTCCTGACCGCGCTGGCCCGCGAGCTTCCAGACTGGCGCGTCTCGCGCAGCGCCGATGGGCTGCATATCTGCGTTGTCCTGCCCGAGCTCCTCGATGAGCCGGCTCTCCTGGCGGCCGCCGCCCGCCATGGCATCGGCGTTGAAGGGCTGTCGCTGCACAGCTACACCGGCGACTGCCCGCCTGGTCTTGTCCTAGGCCACGGGTACATGGCCGAGCCGGCTATCGAACGCGGCATCGAGCTGCTCGCCCGGGCGAACGCGTCGCAGCGGCTCGCGCCGTCGCCAGCGGGCGAGGGCGGGTTATGACTGGCGCCGTTCGATGCCCCGGGCATCAGGGCCAAGCGAGGACGGATCCGTGAGCATGCCGAGCATGTTGGTCCGGGTGACGTCGGCGTCTTGTTGGAAGAAAAGCAGTACCCCGGCCCGATCGCGCTTGGCGACGTAGCGATGTGTGCCGGAGTCGTACAGCCCCAGTTTGCCGGCGGGCGGAGTCGCTCCCTCACTCCGCAGTTTGACTCCGCCGTCCGCCTCCAGCGCGCCCTGCACGTATTTCGGAACAAGTCCGCGTGGCAGGAACGCGACGCTGACGATGTCCTGGGCCACACGTTGCTGATCGAGGTAGTAGTACCCAGTCGTGGTCAGCGGGACCGTCGCGACGACCCGCTCTCGGTCGTTGCGTAATGGCAGCGAGAGCCTGCAGAAGTCCGACCGACCGCCAAACCCACTGTCGATCGGGGATCGGTGCACGGGCACACGGAGTTCCCCGCCGGCGCTGGACGTGTCGAGCAGCAGTGGGGTGTCGGAGGCCCGCGTGATCTGCTCGCACCTCATCAACACTTTCCGCCCGGCGATCTGCCGGTAGCGCCCGGCCGCGGATCGATCGAAAATGAACGTCAGACCGACACGACGTTCCACGCTGACGCCGTGTCCGTCGCTCCCAAGCAGGATCGGTGACGCCTTCGGTGCGGGCGTGGAAGGGCTGCTGCGAGCACCGCAGCCAGACACAATCAGGACCGCGACGATCGCGGCAGCGACCCCGCCTGATGGCGTGGCCCAGGGCACTCGGCGATGCGTCTTCATGGCACGTCCCCCAACCCACCGCCCCGGTTGTCCGTCAACCGGGAACACCGCCACACGTTAGGCCGAGATCGCAGCGGCCACATCCGCAGCGGGTTCGATCCACGCTCCGTAGTAGCCCGTACAGCCCCCGATCGCGTCGTATGCAGCCTGCTCTGCTCGCCACGCGATCAGCAATCGCAAACCGCACCGCCGCGCCGGTCGGTCACCTCGCGAGGGTCTCCCGTCTTCTGTAGGGCGGTGAGCTGTGCCAGAGTGAGCGCTGATGGCCGCGGTCCGGAAATATCGGCCCTCAGATGAAGAGACTGTCGGGGGTGCCCGAAGCGGACCGGTCCGTTTTCATCAGCGCTGGTGTCTTTACGCGTGCGATGTCGATCGAGAGTGCGAAGACAGGTGACGAGCGGGCGTTCGGCGAGCTGGTGAGGCCGTTCGAACGCGAGTTGCGGCTGCATTGCTACCGGATGCTCGGCTCGCTGCAGGACGCCGAGGATCTGCTCCAGGAGACGCTGCTGGCGGCCTGGCGGGGACTTGGTGGCTTCGAGGAGCGCGCGTCGCTGCGCGCCTGGCTGTATCGGATCGCGACACGCCGCTGCCTCAACGCCCTGCGCGACCGCGGCCGCCGGCCGATGGCGGAGGAATTGCGCGGCACGCCCGCTCCGACCCGGTACATCGAGCCGTTTTGGCTCGACCCGTACCCCGACGACGCGCTCCCGGATCCGGCGCCTGGGCCCGAAGCTCGCTACGAGCAGCGCGAGGCGACGCAGCTGGCGTTCGTCGCGGGGCTGCAGCACCTGCCCGAGCGTCAGCGCGCAGCGCTGGTGCTCCGCGACGTGCTCGGGTTTCGTACCGACGAGGTGGCGGCGATGCTCGATGTCACGCCGCAGTCGATCAAGGGCGCGCTCGCCCGGGCCCGGACGTCCGTTCAGGATCGGGTGCGGCCGCGTGAGAGCGCGCCGCTCCCCGATTCGCCGGCCGAGCGGGAGCTCGTCGCTCGCTTCAGCGACGCCATGGAATCCGGCGATACCGCCGGTCTCGTCGCGCTGCTGAGCGAGGACGCGCGGCTGACGATGCCTCCGCTGCCGCTCGAGTACATCGGCCACGCAGCGATCAGCACGTTCCTCGACCAGCGCGCCGAGGTCCGCGGCGTGCCGCTCCAGGTATGCCCGACGCGGGCGAACGGCCACTCGGCGTTCGGCTGCTACCTCCACGGCCAAGGATGCGGCATGCTCGCGCTGACGCTCAGCGGCGAGCACGTGGCGGAGATGACGTTCTTCTTCGACCGGTCGCTGGTCGACTGGTTCGGCCTGCCGCGCGAGATCTGACGGACGACGCCTGCGGCCGACCGGTCCGTTCTCCGGGCGGGCGGTGTCTCATCGTGCAAGCAGTTCATATGTGCGCGAAAGGAGACGTGAGATGGGCAAGATCGTCATGAGCGGACCGCAGAACATCTCGCTCGACGGCGTCGTCCAGGACCCGGACGGCAAGGAGGGCTTCAGCCTGGGCGGCTGGTTCGTCCAGTACGGAGGCAACGACCTCGACGCATGGAACGAGGTTGCGCTCGACGAGGCGCTACGTGCGCAGGCGTGGCTACTAGGTCGAAGGAGCTACGAGTTTTTCGGAGCGCGGTGGCGACCGCGGAGCGGCGAGCTTGCGGACAGGTTGAACACGATGCCCAAGTACGTCGTGTCATCGACCCTCGAAGATCCTTCATGGAACAACTCGACGGTTCTGGGCGGCGACGCGGTCACCCAGGTCTCGAGGCTGAAGGAGCAGCTGGACGGAGAAATCGTCGTCGCCGCCAGTTACGAGCTCGGCCGTACGCTGATCGAGCACGACCTGGTCGACGAACTGCGCCTCGTCCTCTTCCCGGTCGTGCTCGGCGCCGGCGAGCGGCTGTTCGGTGAGACGCGCCACCACAGGCCGATGCGCCTCGTCGAGGCCAAGACGATCGGCGAAGGACTCGCCTTCCTGACCTACGAGCTCGGTCGGGACCGGTCTCGGTCCGCCGAGCGCGCTTAGCCCCCGATCACGATCGGAGCCAATCATGACCGCAACATCATCAAGAGAGTTCATCGCCGCGATGCAGGTGACGCTCGACGGCTACATCCTGGGTCCGGAGGGCGAGTCCGACTGGGTTGACTCCTGGGCCGACGGCCTCGGCCTGCTGCCCGATCTCGACGCCTTCGTGCTCGGCGGGGGGATGTTTCCGGACTACGAGCAGTTCTGGACGGCAATCCTTGACGACCCCTCCGCCGCGTCGGAATGGCTCGGCCGCGCTCCATACGATCGTGAGATCGAGTATGCGCGCGTCGCCGCCACGACCCCACATCTCGTGCTCTCCACCACCCTCAGCGACGCGTCGTGGCCGACGGCACGGCTCGTCCGCAGCCTCGAAGCGCTCCGCGCCTTCAAGGCCCAGGCCGGCCACCCCGTGTACGTGGTCGGCGGCCCCGGGTTGGTGAGCAGTCTCATCAATGCCGAACTGGTCGATGAGCTTCGCCTGATCGTGCACCCCGTCGCGGTGGGGGCGGGGAGGCCGGTCTTCGGTGAAGTCCTCCGGCGTCAGGAGCTCCAACTGCTCCGAGGAGAGCCGACGAGCTCGGGGCGCATGATCCTGACCTATCGACTCGGCACTGCGCCCGGGGCGGTGGCGGCGTGAGCGCCCGGGGTCCGGTCCGATAATGCCCGGCGCCGAGAGTGATCGTGGCAGCGACTTCAATGCGACGGTGATCGCCGAGTTCCGCGCAAACGGCGGACGTGTCGGCGGGGATTTGGCGGACACGTCCGATGTTGCTGGTGCATCACGTCGGCGCCCGGTCCGGACGTCAGCGCGTCACGCCCCTGGCCTATAACCGGCTGGGCGACGGTCGCATCGTGATCGCCGCGTCGAATGGGGGATCGCCGATCCACCCGGCCTGGCACCACAACCTCAGGCGCCATCCGAGGGTGGTGGTCGAGATCGGCGCGGAGCGCTTCACGGCCCGGGCCGAGGAGCTGGAAGGCGCCGACCGCGCCACGGTCTGGCCGGAGCTGGTCGCTGCGGCCCCGGCGGTCGGCGTCTTTCAAGCCCAGACGACTCGGCAGATCCCCGTGTTCGTCGTGGCTCGGAAGGACTGACCTGCCGCGCGGCCTCTGAAGCGCCCTGAGCGAGGTCCTCCTGCGCAGCCGGGCTTTACTTGTTCGGCTCCTCGTCCAGGAGTACCTCGTACATCTCCACCGAGGTCCGGGCACCGCGTCCGGCGGCAGGCGTCGTCGCGTTCAGTGCGGCGTCGATCCGCCGCAGGTCGTCCTCCGTCTCGCAGAGGAACAAGTTGGCGCCCCGGTTGTTCTCGCGATCGACAAACAGCATCACCCGCTTGGCTGCGTCGGCCGCCCCTTCGAACGGAGTGCCGTGTCCGCCGCTGCGGATCGTCTCGCCGACCGTCGCCGCGAACTCGTCCCAGTTGCGCTCCCCGCCCTCGAACCGCGCGATCCGTACGTACATTGCCGCTTCTCCTCTGATGCGTTTGCCGATGGTCGGCGTGACCCTACGTGACGAGCGGTTCGCGGTCCACTCGCCGACCCGATCCGGCAGCTCCGATTCAGGTCAGCGCGGCGCCCAATGGGTGATGGCGGAGCTTTTCCGGCGGGGTCCCGTGGAGCACCCAGGCGCCGTCATCGCGCCGGCTGAGAAGGCCGGCGCGAGTCAAATCGCCCACGGCGGTCGTCACCGACGGCCGGTGCGCGCCGATGAGATCCGCGAGCCGCTGGTGGGCGAGCGGCAGCATCACGACGATGCCCTCGGGCCGCACCCGGCCCCACCGCTCGGCGAGATGCCAGAGCGTGAGCAGCAGTCGCTCGTCGACCCGCTGGTGATGCGCGATCGCCAGCACAACCGCGAGGTGGTGCGCTCGCCGCGTCCCGCGCGCGAACAGCTCGACCCCGAGCTGCGGCCAGGGCGTCATCCGCTTGACGAGACCATGATCAAGCACGGCAAGCTCGGTTGGCTCGAGCACGCTCCACCCGACCTCGGCGTGCACGTGCGAACCGTCCTCGTCCCAGTGCCACGGGCGGAGCACGTCACCCGGTCCGAGCAGCTCGACGGCGCGGCGGCCGAGGACGTCGACCTCACGGGTGAGCAGGCCATCGATGAGGAGAAACCCGCGATGGTGCTGGTCGCGCTCGACCGCGCTCGCGGCGTCCCAGGCACCGGGCGTGAGCCGCCGAACCCGCGTGAGTGCCTGACGGCGGGCGGCGTCGAACTCGGCTTCATCGAGCAACTCGGCGAGATCGGCGTCCGCATCGACAATGCTGATGACGTCGTTCACGCATCAAACGCTACCCGCGGCATCAATCCTCTAAAGACGGGGTAGAAGCTCCGGATGGCGACCGTTGGGCAGGACGCTCGCTATCGGATCCGTCGGCGGTTGGCTTCCGGCGGGATGGGCGAGGTGACGCTTGCCGAGGACACCATCCTCGGCCGCTCGGTCGCGCTCAAACGGCTGCGCTCCGCGGGTGACCGCGACGCGCTCGTCCGGCTGCGGCGCGAGGCACTCGTCGGCGCCTCGCTCAGCCATCCCAATCTCGTCTCCGTGTATGACGTGTGGGAGGAGGCGGACGGCGATCTCGTGATCGTCATGGAGTACGTCGAGGGCGAGACGCTCCGAGATGCGATTGCCAGCAACGGCGCCATGCCGGCGCACCGTGCCCTGCAGATCCTCGCCGGGGTCGCCGCCGCCCTCGATGCCGTGCACGAGCAGGGAGTCGTGCACCGTGACGTCAAGCCGGCGAACATCCTCCTCGGCCGTGACGGCCGGGTGAAGCTCGCCGACCTCGGGATCGCGGCGGTGGAGGACAACACCAGGATCACGACCTCGGGGGAGGTCGTCGGCACGTTCCGGTACATGGCGCCGGAGCAGCTCGAGGGCGGCCGGTCGTCGCCGGCGATGGACGTCTATGGGCTCGCCGCGGTCGCGTTTGAGGCGCTGTCCGGCAAGAAGGCGCGCGGCGAGCCGAACCCGCTGGCGCTCGTCCATGCCATCGCCACCCAGCCTCCGCCCGACCTCCGCGCGCAGGTCGCCGATGCCCCGGCGGCCGCCGCGGTCGTGCTCCAGCGCGGCATGAGCGCGGATCCCGCCCGCCGGCCCCGGTCGGCGAGCGAGCTCGTGGGCCGGCTGCGCGCGGCGTTCGAGCCGGAGACGACGGAGGCAGAAGCGGTCGCCGCCATCGCAGCCGCGGCTGCCGCCCGCCCGCGCGCGCCGATCGTCGTCAGGCCGACGTCTGAGCGGGGGCGCCGACGCCCGGGCGCACTGGTGTGGGCGCTGCTCGCGATGCTGACGCTCGTGGCCGGGGTGGTCATGGCGATCGTCCTGTTGACGAACTCGGGGTCCGGCTCACCCGGGAAGTCCGCCGGCCGGTCGCACGCCACGTCCACCGGCCGGTCGCACGCCACGTCCACCGGCCGGTCGCACGCCACGTCCACCGCCCGGTCGCACGCCACGTCCACCGCCCGGTCGCAGGCCCCGTCCACCGCCGGGTCGCAGGCCGCGTCCGCCGCCGGGTCGCAGGCCCCGTCCGCCGCCGGGTCGCCCGGCTCCTCGGCACCCGCATCTCCGACACCTCCGGCGGCTAGCGCGACGACCACCACCGGGACATCGTCCCCAGCGGGCATCGTCGAGGCTTTCTACGAGCGCTCGGCGCACCACGACTACGCCGGCGCGTGGGCACTCGCCGACGACAGCATGCGCGCCCAACTCGGCGGGTATGCGAGCTTCCATGGTCAGATGAGCCAGGTCCGCTCGATCTCGTTTCACGAGGCCCGGACCCTGTCAGCCGCCGGAGCCTCACCCGCCACCGTCGCGGTGCAGACGACGTCAGCACTTGCGAGCGGCACCGAGAACTGCTCGGGGACCGCGCGCGCCGTGCGCGCGACGGGGAACGGCTCCCCGTGGGTGCTTGACCGGATCTCGATCACCTGCACCCCGGGCTGACCCTCGGGCCGTGGCCCGCTCCCGGTGTGCCCCGATCCGCGCGGTCTTGTAGCGTGAATGCATGGGTTCTGGTGGGGCCGAGCTCCGGTTGTGTGGCCGGTTGACGGTCGAAATAGGGGGAGAATCACGCGAGGGCATGCTCCATGGGCGTCAGGGTCGGCTCCTGCTGGCGTTCCTTGCCCTGCACCGACAACGTCCGGTGAGCCGCGACGCGCTCGTCGAGGCGATTTGGGGCCACGGAGGAACCCCGCCGAGCGAGGGCGCGCTCGCGCCGGTCCTCTCCCGCCTGCGCCGCGCCGTCACCCCGGCGAGGATCGAGGGCCGCGACAGCGTCGTGCTGCGGCTCCCCGAACCGGTCTGGATCGACGTCGAGGCCGCCCGTGCCGCACTCGAACGGGCTCGCGCCGGCACGAGCCCCGAGCACACGCTCGCCGCCGCCGAGGAGGCCGCGAAGCTCGTCGAGCCCGAGCTGTTGCCTGGTCTCGACGCGCCGTGGCTCGGCGAGCAGCGGGTCGCGCTCGAGCACGTCCGAGTCGAAGCGCTCGAGCTCGCCGCGACGGCGGCTCAGACGATCGAGCCCTCGCTCGCCGAGACCTATGCCCGCGCCGCCGTGGCCGCGGCACCGTTCCGGGAGTCGACATGGGTCGCCCTCATCGCCGCGCTGCGCGTCCGCGGCAACGTCGCCGAGGCGCTCCAGGCCTACGACGAGGTTCGCCGGCTGCTCCGTGACGAGCTCGGAGCGGTTCCCGGACGTGACCTCGTGGCCCTCCACGGCACGCTCCTCGCCGAGACCGATGACGGGCTCGAGGCGATCACGCCCGCCCCCGTTCCGCCGAGCGCCGCCCGCTCGCCCGTGCCCGGGCCGGCCAGCCCTGAGGACCTCGTCGAACGTGAGGACGAGCTGCGCGCTGTCGACGCCGCGATCATTCGGGTCGTGGCCGGCGACGGCGGCGTCGTCCTGTTCGAGGGGCCCGCCGGAATCGGCAAGACGCGTCTACTCGATGAGCTCCGCCGCCGCGCCGACCACCGGGGGCTACAGGTACTCGAGGCGCGGGCCGGAACGCTTGAGCGGGAGTTCGCGTTCGGGATCGTCCGCCAGCTGCTCGAGCCGGTCGCCACACCCGAGCTGATGGCGGGTCCGGCGGCCGCCGCCCGTGCCGTCCTCAGCGACGCCGGCCCGAGCGAGGGCACGTTCCCGATCCTCAACGCCCTGTTCCGACTCGTCGAAACCCTCGCCCGGAGCCGGCCGCTCGCGCTCTGCATCGACGATCTGCAGTGGAGTGATCCGGCCTCACTGCGGTTCATGGCCTACCTCGCCCGACGCGTCGGGAACCTGTCGGTGCTGATCGCGGCGACGATCCGCACCGGCGAGCCGGACGCCGATGAGGCGTTGCTCGGCGAACTTGCCCAGGAGCCGGTGACCCTCGCGCTGACGCCGCGACCGCTGACGCGACATGCGACCGCCGATCTCATCCGCCTGCGGCTCGACGACGAGCCCGACGCTGCCTTCACCGCCGCCTGCCGCGAGGTCACGGCCGGCAATCCGCTGCTCTTACGCCAGCTGCTGAACGCGCTGTCCGCCGAGGGTGTGATCCCAGACGCGGCCCACGCGGATGAGGTCCGGGCGATCGGCCCGCGCGCGGTCGCCCGCACCGTCCTGTTCCGGCTCGCCCGGCTGCCGTCGTCGGCGGCGCGGGTCGCGCGCGCGGTCGCAGTTCTCGGCGAGCAGCCGGGCCTCCCAGCCATCGCCGGGCTCGCCGGGGTCGATGAGCCGAGCGCGGCCGACGCCGTCCAGGCGCTCGCCCGCGCGGAGATCCTCCGCCCGGACGAGCCACTCGGATTCGTGCATCCGCTCGTTCGCGACGCCGTCTACGGCGAGCTCTCAGCGCCCGTCCGCGCGCTCGAGCACGAGCGCGCCGCTCGCCTGCTCGCAGACCTCGGCGCCGCTCCGGAGCGGGTCGCCGCGCAGCTGCTGCTCGCGCCGCCGCGCGGTGACGCCTGGGCCGTCAGCCGGCTGCGAGACGCAGCACACGTCGCGCTCCGCCGGGGCGCGCCCGACGCCGCGATGCGTCTGCTCGAGCGCGCGCAGGCCGAGCCGCCCCCACCGGACCAGCAGGCCGCGCTGGCGTTCGAACTCGGCGGCAGCGCAGCGTACGTGCGCGGACCCGCCGGTGTCGAGCCCCTGCGTCGCGCATATGCGGAGCTGACCGATCCGGCCGAGCGCGCCCAGGCGGCGATCCGGCTCAGCCATCTGCTGCTGTTCGTTCGCTCACCACGAGAGGGCGTTGAGCTCGCCACCGAGGCTGGCGGCGAGCTGCCGCCCGGGTATGACGATTTTCGTGACGGGCTCCGCTGCGTCCGGCTGATCGGCGCGGCATTCGGAGCCGTCGACCCGGCCGAGTTCCGCCAACTCGAGGATGTCCGGCGGGGACCGCGCGGGACGGGTCCCGGCGCCCGCGCCCTGACGGCCATGGCCGCGTTCGGGCTCGCGCTCACCTGCGGTCCCGCCGACGAGGCATCGGCGCTTGCCCGCGAGGGGTTCTCGGCCGGCCTTGAGGCATTCGAGATCACCGCTCCCGTCGCGCTCGGAAGCGCGGTGCTCGCGCTCGGTGAGCCGTCCGAGGGCCTTGAGGCGATCGCACGGTATGCCGACCACGCGCGCCGGCAAGGCGAGATCCTCGGCTCCATCGGCGCCGACCTGTGGGGCGGGATCGCTCAGATCTGGGCGGGCGATCTGCGCGCCGCGATGGCGCTGCTCGAGCGGGCGCACGAGGGCGAACGGCTGTGGGGCACCAAGCTCAACGCGGTCATGGCGTACTCGGCCGCGTTCGAGGCGCTCGTACAGCTCGAGCGCGGTGACGCGCCACGAGCGGTGGCCGAGACGCTGCACCGCGTCCATGCCGAGGATCCCCGTCCGGATGGAGCTCGCTTCTGGCTCGCCAGCCTGGCGGAGCTCGCGCTCGCGGAGGGCAGGGCGACCGACGCGCTCACGATCACCCAGCGGCTCGAGCCGACCCGCCCGGCCGACACCCACCCGGTCTGGGCGCCATGGCGCAGCCTTCGTGCCCGGGCGCTCGCCGCGCTCGGCGATCGACCCGCCGCACGGGAGCTTGCCGGTGAGGACCTGAAGCTTGCGCGTCAGGTCGGGGCACGGTGGGTGATCGGTCGCGGCCTGCGCGTCCTCGCCGAGGTCGAGGAGGACGACGCTCGCGTGGCCGCCGCGCGGGAGGCGGTCGCGCTGCTCCACGGGACCTCGGCACGTCTGGAGCTGGCGAAGGCCCAGATGACGCTCGCCGGCGCGCTGTCCAACGCTGGTAACGAGGCCGATGCCCGCGCCGCCTGGAGCCACGCCTACGAGCTTGCACAGGCGTGCGGCGCCGCCGGACTGGCCGATCGAGCGGCCCGGGCGCTCGATGAGTCGTCCGGGCCGCTCGGTCGGGGGGCGCAGACTCAGCGGTGACGGATGAGCACGATCCGGATATGGGTTGTGGTCAGCGCGTCGACGCCGCCGTCCTTGCGGGGGTACACCTTGCCGTCCTCGACGACGATCTTCTTCTGCGTGCCGAACAGGAGCTTGTTCGACAGGCGCGCGGAGGTTGTCGTGAAGCCGAACGCGGTGGCACCGTTGCCGGTATAGATCGGGCAGTTCTTGAACGGGTGCCACCTGCCGTCCGTCACCGCCTGGACCGTGATGTGTCGACGGTCGCCAGCGGGATCGACCAGCACGTCAGAGATACCGCGGCGCTGCCCGCAGTCGTACGGGCCGGTGTCCGTTGACTTCGGACGCCCGCAGTACCCGCCCGTCCACGTATGCGTAATTGTGCCGTGCCGGGTCAACCGTGCCTTGGAGAGGGAACCGAGGACGGCGCCCGGATCGTTCTGCTCCCAGCTGCCGATTTGGATGTTCACCGCCCCGAACAGATTGCGTGTGACGAGCACCTGGTCCGGGGAGCCGTTGTCGAAACGCAGTACCTCGGTGCCCTCACCCTTCGTCGTCTGCGTGCCGTTGCAGTCGGTGTAGCTCGGCCCCTGCCAGCTCCACGCCGTCGTCTGCACGCCGGTGATCTTCATCGTGAACCGGGCGGTCGCGAGGCCGGCCGCCGCTCCTGAGGCGGGGAGCTCCAGGAGCGCGACGGCGACGACGACAACGATCGCTCTGATCATGCGTTGCGCCATCGTCGATCAGCCCTTCACCGGCTTGAACGTCCCCTGCGAATCACCGGTGCAGACATACCCCTGCGAGCTGATCGGGTACGACCCGTAGTCGATGTAGAGGAACGAGTAGTCGACGTGGAGCTTCATCGTGTAGATGCCCTGGCGGCCGCGCTTGAAGCTGACGACGAAGTTCTTGGTCACGTCGGCGGTGTTCCAGATCGCGTTGGGGCGCTGGGCCTTCACCTTCGTCGTCTTCGACAGCGGGAACGATCCCGGGGGATCAAACGGGTCCGTCCCGTGCATGGGGAAGCCCTGAGTGCTCCCACACAGCGTTGGCACGAACGCCTTGAGAGCGGTGACCTTCGAGCCGCCGACCAGCGTGAAGCTGATCGGATCGCCGTCGCGGGTCTTGCCGGAGTAGTAGGCCTTGTGCGTCTTGGCCATGGCTGCCGGGCTGGCCCCGGCGAGAACGCACCCGGCGGCAACGGCCGATGCGACGAGCTTGCGTGAGAGTTGCATGGTGAGTCTCCCTGTCCTGTGCAGTCGTTTACGAATCGGTGGGAAGGTGCGAGGCGAGGAGCAACCCGTCGGGGTCGACCCCCTTGCGGATCCGGGCCAGCCGCTCGAGCGTGGCGTCCGGAACGCACGTCTTCAGCGAGCTCGTACGCTCGGCGAAGCTCGTGAAGCGGGTGCCGGTCGCCCATGGCGTCATCGCGCCCAGGTAGGCGTCGAGGAAGCTCCGCAGCTCCTCGTCGGATACGGGCGCACCCGGAATCCCGACGCCGAACAGCAGGAACCGCCCCTCGAGATGCCCGCGCGCCCCGGCCCCACAGGGCGGCGCGGCGAGCGCTCCGCCGAGTTGACGGAGCTCGGCCGCGATCAACGGCGAGCCGGGGCCGGCGACACGCAGGAAGCTCTCGATCGCCCAGTCGTCGAGGTCGGCCAGCAGCATGCCGTCACCGACGAACGGCGCCGGCTCCTCGGGATCGCCGTGCAGGCGCACAATCGCTGCCGGAGGCATCGGCGCGAAGCCGCCGAGGATCGGTGTGGCGACGCTCCGCAGCGTCCGCTCGAGCCGCGCCCCTTCGGCGGCGTCGAGCGCGACGCCGTTCACGCACACCGTCGGGACGGCACGCAACGGCTCGGGCACCTCCGGGAGCGGCGGCAGGCACAGGATCCGGAACGTCGTCGTGATCGAGTCCGGCGCGTCGATCGCCCAGTCCCGCCACGCGCGGAGCAGCCGGTGCGCATCGTCGGCGGCGAAGAACCTTGCGCCGCCACTCACCTCCGAGTATGGGAGGAGCTCGAGCTCGACCGCGGTGACGACCGCGTAGCCGCCGCCCCCACCGCGGAGCGCGTAGAACAGCTCGCGGTTGTGTTCGGCGTCGACGCGGCGGGCGAGCCCGTCCGGGGTGACGACGTCGAACGCACGCACGTGGTTGACCGCGAGCCCGTGACGCCGGCCGTAGAACGACAGGCCGCCGCCGAGCAGGTACCCGATCACGCCGACCGACGGCGAGGAGCCGTGCATCACGGCGAGCGGGTAGCGGCTGACGGCGTCAACGACGTCGCCCCAGCGGGCGCCCGCCTTGATCCGGGCGACGCGCTCGTACGGGTCGACCTCGACCTCGTCGTGGAGCTCGAGGCGGAGCAGCAGCGTCTCGCCGAGCGGGGGGAGCGTCTGGCTCAGGTGGCCGGTGGTCTGCGCGGCGAGGCGCAGGCCGTGCTCCTGGGCGTAGGCGACCGCGCCCTGCACGTGCGCCACCTCAGTGGCGACGCACACGGCCGCGGGGCGCTGGTCGACGGCGAGGTTGAACGTCGCGCGGGCGGCGTCATAGCCGTCCTCGCCGGGATGGAGAAGCGCTGCGGACGCCGAGGCGTCAGCGGTGGTGAGGGGTTCGAGATTGAGCATGGGCGGCACGATCTCGATCCCCGCTTGCCGTCCCCTTGACGACGGTTGTCGGCCCGTTGCCGTCCGGTTGCCAGAACCTTGCCGGCCGCGGGCGTGGCCCTACGCCGCCACCGGCGTGCGCGAGCGATCCGGCGCGGGCACGAGCCGGAAATCGCTCGGTTGAAAGGTCTTCAGCCGCCGCTCGTACTCCCGCATGTATCCCGGCCAGTTGGCGACGATCCGGCCCTGCTCGTCGCGGTACCACGAGTCACAGCGGGTCCACGCCGTCCCGGCGAAAGCCGCCTGGATCTCACGGTCGCTCGCCGCCTCGACCTCCGCCCGGACGTCGACCGCGGCGGCCCGGTGATCGGACACGTACTGGAGCGCCTGGCGGATGTACGCCGCCTGCGCCTCCTCGTAGACGATGATCGAGCCGCCCGAGGTGTTCGTGTTCGGACCGTACATGATGAACAGCGAGGGGAAGCCGGGCACGGTGAGCCCGAGATGGGCGTGCGCGCCATCCGACCACGCCTCCCGCAGGGTGCGGCCGTCCGCTCCCGCGATCTCCATCGGGAACATGAAGTCGTTGGTGCGAAAGCCAGTCCCGTAGATGACACAGTCGACGGGGTGCGCCACGCCGTCCTCGGTGACGATCCCGGTCGGGGTCATGGCCGTGATCCGCTCGGTGATGAGGCTGACGTTCGGCTTCTGCAGCGCGGGCAGAAAGTACGACGAGAACAACACCCGCTTGCAGCCGAACGTGTAGTCCGGCCACGCCTTGCGCCGAACCGCCCGGTCCCTGAGCTGCGAGCGCATGAACAGCGTCGAGCGGAGCCGCCCGACGAGTCCGATTGTCCGCGGGTGACGGATCATCAGCGTCAGCGACTCGCCGTAGTTGTAGATGAACCGCCGCCGGAAGGCCTGCAGCCCGGGGACGAATCTGATGAGCGCGCGGATCGGCGCCGGGTACGGCCGGTTGCGCCGCGGCAAGAACCAGTTGCCCGTGCGCTGGTAGACGTCAAGGCGGGCGACCTGGTCGGCGATCTCCGGGACGAACTGAACGGCACTCGCGCCGGTGCCGATCACCGCGACCCGCTTCCCCGTCAACTCGTAGTCATGGTCCCAATGAGCAGAGTGAAAGCTGTGTCCGGCGAACTGTTCGCGGTCCTTGATGGCCGGGAACGCGGGCTGGTGCAACTGCCCAGTCGCAAGGACGACGGCGTCGGCGTCCCACGTGCGGCCGTCCTCGCTCGTGAGCGTCCACCGGGCGCGGTCCTCGTCCCACGTGCACGCCGTCACGTGCGTGTCGAACACGATCCGATCGTCGACGCCGTGCTCGCGCGCGACGGCATGGACATAGTCGAGGATCTCCTGCTGGGGAGAGCACAGCCGTGACCAGTCGCGCCGCTTGGCGAACGAGTACGAGTAGAGGTGGCTCGGGACATCGCAGGCGGCGCCCGGATAGCTGTTGTAGTACCAGGTGCCGCCGAGGTCCGGGGCACGCTCGAGCAGGGTGATGTCGTCGAACCCGTGGTGGCTCAGCTCGATCGCGGCGGCGATGCCGCCGATCCCGGCTCCGACGATGACGATGCGCTGCCCCGGGGTCCGTGCCACGGGCGCACGATATCGCGCGGTGTCAGTGCGAGCCGATCGTGCATCTGCGTCGGCGGGGCCGAGGGCGACCCGCCGGGGTCCTGGCCACGACCGGCTCCGCCCATCGACGCGGCCTGTGACTGGCTGCCCGGCCTGCCGTGACGGGAGCGCGCCGGCGCCGGCTGCGGCGGTTCTGACCAGGCGCGCGTCGCCGGAGCGGTGGCGCTTGGCGTGCGTCTTGTGATGGTGGTTCGACCTCGCGGAGGCCGGCATCGCCGCACCGCCGAGCGCCAGCACGGCAACCGCGGCGGAGCTCCCAAGGACCCTCGTGATCGTGTGCTTCATGTGACTCCCCATTCTGTCGTTTGGCAGTACACAGAAGACGGAGCAGCCCGTCGACCCTCACGGTCACGGTGTAGGAGGAATGTAAGACGCCCTTAGGGGACGTTTGGCTGCGGGACGCTCGTCGGCCCGGCGATGACGGGCACGTCGGGTCCCGGCGGGGCGGGCTGCCACGAGAACGCGTCGACCCGCAGAGTCCGGTCGCTCGTGGGTGCGGCTCGCCCGTGGTAGACGAGCCAGCTGCCGCCGCGCGGACCGGTCACGATCGTGTCGCCCCCGCCGGGGCTGAACGTGGTGGAGGTCTGGGCCATGATCGGATTCCGCGGCGACTTGGTGAACGGCCCCATCGGACTCGGCGCCGTTGCGTACCCCATCCCGTAGGTGCTGCGCCAGCTGCCGCCCGAGTACAGGAGGTAATAGGTGCCGTTGTGGACGGTCACCGATGGACCCTCGACGGTCGCCGCCGCGACGCCCGTCGCCTCCCACGTCCCCGGATCCCCGGTGAACAGGGGCGTGCGCGGACCCGTCGCGCTCAGGTAGTCGTCGGCGAGCGGGATGACCGAGATCGTCGGCTGCAGAACGCTGTACACGCTCGTGCAGATGCTGCTCGATTGCGGACACGCGAAGTCTTCGGACCCGTACAGGTAATGGGCACCAGTCACCGGATCGGTGAACACGGACGGGTCGATCATGCCGTAGCCGGCATTGTCACCGCACCCGATCGGTCGGCCCGACGCGTCGGGCACCCCGTTCGATAAGGGACCCTGATCGGCGAACGGCCCCCCCGGCGTCGGCGAGGTCGCAATCGCGACGCAGTTCGTTTTGAACTGCGCGCTGAGGCCCGTGTAGAACATCACGTAGCACTGCGACGAGGTCGTGTTCGGACACGCGCCGTCGAGGGCGACGACGTGCGGCGCCCAGGGATGCCAATCGCCGGTGGGCACGACCCACGCCGGCCTGGCGAGGAGCGCCGGCGAGAGCAGCGTCCAGTGGATGAGGTCCGACGAGTGGAGGATCGGGAATCGCTCGCCGGTGCTGTAGGCCCAGTAATCCGTGGGACCCTGCGCGGAGAGGACGAACGGATCGGCGATCGACGCACCGGTGAAGACGGCGTTCACGTACCCGACGGTGGTGAACGTCGCGTCGGCCCCGTACGCCGTCCCGCCGCGACAGCCTCGACAGTGTGATGCGACGAGGCGGTAGTGGTAGGTCGTCATCGGCGCGAGACTCGCCAGCGCCGCGGCGATCGTGCGTGCCCGGCGAGCGGCGCCGACCGGACGGCCCGGCGTGTGCGAGCCGTACCACAGGGACGTCCCGTACTGAAACCACGACGTCGTGGCGTGGCCGTTCGGGTTGACGCGTCCAAGGATGCCGGCGCTCGTCCCGGTCACCGCGCGCGGACCGCTCGTGGTGGCGAGCGGCGGCTTGGGCTTGGGGTGTGGCTTCGGCTTGCGGTGTGGCTTCGGCCTGGGGTGCGGCGTCGGCTTCGGGTGCGGCTGCGGCTTGACGTGGTGGCGCGGTGGCAGCGGGTGCCGGGCGGGCCGGTCGTTCGTCGTTCTCGCGGCGCCCGCCGGGGCGGCCGCGGCGAGTATCGCGAGGGTGACGGTTGCCGCCCGACGCAACGTCAGCCGGTCGGTTGCGGCTCCGCTGCGGCGGACACGTGCGGGAACGCCGAGGCCGGCTTGCCGAGCAACTGCTCGACGCCGTGCTCGATGCCGCAGCAGAGGACGTCGATATCCCGCGCCGTGTCGAGGTCCCCTGTGACGCCGAAATTGATGCCCCCATCGTAGGAGAAGATCGCGATCCCGATGCGCACATGGCCGCCGAGGGGAACGAACGGGAACGCCTCGAGCATTCGTCGTCCGGCCAGATACAGGGGCTTTTGCGGCCCCGGAACGTTCGTCGTCACGGTATTGACGCTGCTTTGCGGCAGACGCGTCGCGACGCGGCCGCCGAGCGCGAGCAGCATCCCCGGCGCGAACCCGCTCATCGCGGTCAGCCGCTCGGCGGCGACCGCCTGCCCGGACGCCTTCAGGTGCTGCATCTGATCGTGCAGCGCCTGTACGCGCCGGGCCGGGTCGTCGATGTCGACCGGCAGCTCGGCGAACATCGCCGACACCTTGTTGTTCGGCATCCCGCGCTCGCTCTCCGCGCGCACGGAGACGGGGACGAGCGTCCGGATGATGTGACCGCCCGTGCTCTCGCCCCGGCTCTCCAGCAGCTCCCGGAAGCCGTTCGTGATGACCGCGAGCACGACATCGTTGATCGTGCCGTCGTGCTTGGCCCGGATCTGCTTGACGTCGGACAGCCGGGCACGGGCCCATCCCCACGTCCGATGCGGGCCGATCGGCCCGTTCAGCGTGCTGTACGTGTTCGGCGTGAGGAGGTTGCGCATGTTGATGAGGCCGCGCGTCGCATCGACCGCCTGACGGACGACACGGCGCGGTCCTCTGACGGCGGCCACCGCGGTCCGCGTCACTTCGTACGGACTCGCGGCGCGGAGTCGCAGCGAGTGGGCGAGGAGCTCGGCCGAGCTCGGCTCGGGATGCGGCTCCCAGTCGTCGCGTGCCGCCGAGTCCTCCGGCTCGCGCTCGCTGTCCAGGATCACACTCATCAGATCCGTTGCCGAGACCCCGTCGACCATGCAGTGATGGACCTTGGAGATGAGCGCCCAGCCGCCGTCGTCGAGACCCTCGGCGACCCACAGCTCCCACAGCGGCTTGTTGCGGTCAAGCTGCTGGGACATGACCCGGCCGACGAGGTTGCGCAGCTCAGTGTGACCGCCCGGCGCCGGCAGCGCCGTGCGCCGCACGTGGTAGTCGAGGTTGAAGTGCGGGTCATCGACCCAGGTCGGGCGCCCGAGCGCGAGCGGCACGAACCGCACCTTCTGGCGGTAGCGCGGGACGAGCGGCAGGTGCGCGGCGACGGCCGCCTTGACCTCGTCCGGCCCGGGTGGCGGCCCCTCGAACAGGCCGACCGACCCGATATGCATGTGCGTCACCGCGTCCTCGATGTGCAGGAACGACGCATCGAGTGGGCTCATCGTCTGCATCACAGTCTCTCCTCGCTGGCGGGCGACCCTCCGCGCACAAACCTACCGCGTCATGACGGAGGCGTGCACGCCGCCCCGGGGGTCGTTCACGCCGCCCCGGGGGTCGTTCACGCCGCTCGTGCGGACGCCCAGGCGAGCGCGGCGGCGATCCGGGCGATGACGTAGTACGGCTCTGTCGCGATCTGGTGCGCGGTGAAGCGCAGCACGGTGAAGCCAAGCGCCTCGAGGTCGGCGTCCCGAACTCGGTCGCTGACGAAGCTCACGAGATGCCAGTCGTAGCTGTCAACCTCGACGATCACCCGCTCCACGCGCCAGAGCATGTCAACGTTGTAGTCGGACAGCTGCTGGTTGCGTTCCGGCTTCGGGAGCCGGGCCTGATCGATCAAGCCCGACAGGTCCTGCTCGGCTCCGGACCGGGTGATCCCCGATCCGGATTCCCGCTCTCTCAGCAGGCCGTCGAGCGCGGCGGCACCCGGGCGGTGCGTGCCGGCACGGCTGAGCGCGTCGCGCACCTGCGTCAGCCGGACGATGTGGCGGTGGAGGCCGTCGTCGAGCGTCCGCTCCAGCGCCTTGAGCGTGAGCTCGGCTGCAACCTCCACGATCGCGCGGGCCGGAGAGACCGTCGGGAGCCCGCGGTGCGTGCGGATGCCGGCCACGGGGTCGAGCGTGGTCGTGCGGTGAGACCGCACGCCCGGGATGCGGAGCGTCAGCGCTCGCAACACGGTCACATGGACGAGATCCCCCGCGTGCCTGGGCGGGATGAGGTTCCAGAGCGCTGCCGACGACATGTCGCTGAGAAGCGTGTCCCACGGGCAGGCGAGCAGTGCCTCGGTCTCTCTTGTCAGCTCCGATGCCGCGTCAAAGCCGACGGCAAAGACGCCCGGGAGACGGGGGTGAAGCGTGCCCGTGCGCACCATCGTCTGAATCTGGCTCTTCGTGATCCCGGCATCGAGCAGCTGCCCGCGGGATGCCCGGCCGCGCTGCAGGGCCGCGATTGCCGCCGCCCTCTGATCCCGCGTCCCCGCAATCGGCACAGAATCCCTTCGTCCGAGCACTCGCGTCTGAAAAGGGGTTTCCGGACCACCAGATGGTCCTGAAACCCCTCGGTGCCGGCTCGGCTCCCGGGCGGGGGATTTCCGGACGATTTTGCGTGCCACACTCCTACAGAGGGCGCAGCGACCGGGATTCACCCCCCTGGGGGGCCCCGGCTCTACGTGTTGCCCGTGGCGCCGAGGCCGGTGTTGCCCGGGTTGACCGAACCGGTGTTCGCAGTGTTCCCGGTGGCTCCGGAGCTGCCGGTGTTCCCAGCGCCCCCCGTCGTGCCCGTGCTCCCCGCCGAGCCCGTGCTCCCCGTCGACCCCGTGGCCCCCGTCGGGCCTGCGGCCCCCGTGCTCCCCGTCGCGCCCGCGGCGCCCGTCGCCCCCGTGGTTCCCGAGTTCGTCGCCGCTCCGGTCGAGCCGGAGCTGCCGACGCCGAAGTTCTGCGTGTTGCCGGCGTTTCCGGTCCCCGACGAGGGTGCGGCGCTGCCATTGCAACCGGCAAGCAGCCCCGCCATGAGCAGGAACATCACGATGGCGGTGACGGGGACAGTGGCGATAGCGGGCGCGGTGCCGGGTGCGGCGCCGGCGGCCCGGCCGCGACGGCGGTCAACCACCCCGAGCGCGACCAGCGTGAGCGCACACACGGCGAACAGGACCCCATACCCCCCGTAGCCGACGTAGTGGAACGTCACGGCATGGCTGCCCGCCGACACGTCGGTCGCCACGAGCGCGGGCCCGACCATCCGGGTCGGGGCCGGCTTCCCGTCGACCGTCGCGTGCCACCCGGGATCAAAGGTTGAGGTCAGGACGACAATGCCGGGCGCGCGCATCCGCACCTGCGCCGACCACCGGCCGGTGTCGAGGGCGCCGTGCTCCAGGCTCACTTGTCCCGGCGGCTGCGCCGGGCCGAAGTCGGCGTGAGCCCCCGAGGGCGGGCCGGGCGCCCACTGAACCGCCGGGAATACGCCGCGGACGGCGAGCGGCGAGCGCAAGAACCACAGGCTTCGCGCGCCGACGTTCGTCCGATCGGCTCGGATCAGGCCGCTGACGCGCCCGGGCTGCACATAGCCACCGGCGTCGGTGCGCCACAGACCGTACCGGCCGGCAGTCGCGATCTTGTGCGCCCGCACCGGCGGTGGTTTCCACGACGGCAGGATCAGATACCGCACGCCGAAGATGGCGTAATCGCTCGGGTTGCGGTCGTCGAAATAGAACTCGGGGTCCGTCATCAGCGACGCCGTCCGCAGCGTGTATCCGACCTCGTCGACGTCCCGGCTCTCCAGATACTTGAACACCGGCACCGCTCCGACCTGCGAGGCGGTTCCCCAGTTCGACGGCATGCCGGCGTACACGCGGCCGTCGCTCCGGCGGCGGACGATCGCCGCGAGCCGGTCGACGTCCCGCCCCTGCGTCGCCTCTGCGCGCCGCTGTGCGGTGATCGCCTGCGCGTTGTGGACGTCGAGGTTGTGCAGCTGCAGCCATGCCGGCGCGAGCACGGCGGCGAGCCCAGCGCACGCGCAGACGGCGAGCAGCCAGCGCCTCGGCGCGACCCCAGACCAGCCGCGAACGACGTCCCATGCGCGAGTTCCGATCCATACGGCACCGATCCCGGCGAACAGCAGTGACGTGAGCTGGACGCCCGCGATGAACCGGCGGAAGAACAGGTCCCGACTGCCCGGGATGATGTCGACGAGGCTGCCGAACGTCGCGCGGCCGAACGTCAGCAGCAGACACGCGACGAACACGAGCACCAGGGCGCGGTACAGCTCCCGCTCGCGCCAGCGACGGATCGCGACGAGGAGCCCGACGGCCGCCAGCAGCGTGACCACCGGGAAGCGCCCGGAGTCGAGCACGCCCCCGGTGACGAGCCAGCTGAGCATCTTGCCGGCGCCGTATCCGTTGACGAGCGGCGTCCCTTGGAGCAGCTCGTTCGTCGCCGCCCACGGTCGCTGATCCAGCAGCGGCACGATCACCCAGGCGCACGCGAGCAATGACCCGACGCCGACGATCGCCGCCCGGCCGATCCGCCGCCGGAGCTCGTGCGGGGCGACGAACGGCCACAGCAGCAGCGGCAGGACCGCCAGGTACCCGGTTTCGAAATGGAACGCCGTCGTCAGCGAGACGAACACGACGGCCGGCAGCAACCTCCCCTGTCCCCGGAGCGCGCGCCACGTGAAGCCCCAGGCGAGCGGCAGTGTCCACGACGCCCAGAGCTGGGCCCACACCCCGTAGCCGACCCAGATGTACGCCTTCTGCTCGTAGCCGACGGAGATCGCGCTCATCAGGAACGGCGCCATCGCCCCGGCGACGGCACTCGGCCACTTGCCCAGGCCCATCAGGCGACCGGCGAGGTACACGCTGATCGGCCACAGACACCAGAGCAGATAGAGCGACCACCGGAACGCGACGTTTGACCCGGTGACGAGCCCGACCGCCCCGGTCACCATCGCGGGGAGGCTCTGGTAATGGAGGAAGTGCGGTGAGCCCTCGCCGAGGAACGGGAACCAGCTCGTCAGCGGGAAATGGCCGCCTCGGAACTGCGCTGTCGCGAAGCGCACCATCTGCTCATGCAGCGAGGCGTCGTCGAGATACGACACGGCCCACGTCTCTGCTCGGAGGCTGATGAGGTTCCAGACGACCGCGGCCGCGACGAGGATCCAGCTGCCGGGGAGCGCGGCCGCCCGCGCCGCGATTCCCGACGCGCCGGCAGGCACCCCCGTCGGGGTCGCCGGGCCGCCGTCTGCGGGCGTGACATCGGCTGTGCGTCTCAGTGCCGTGGGGGCCATCGGCATCAGGTGTTACCGGAACGGGGCCGTTTACGCGAGTTCTGCGAGCACGAGCTCGATCCTTTCGAGCGCCCAATCAAGTTCGCTCGGCAGGACCGTCAGCGGCGGAGCGATCCGCACCGTCTGTTCGTGGGTGTCCTTGCACAGCACCCCATGTTCGAGCAGCCGCTCGCACGCCTCGCGCGCGGTACCGGCCAGCGGATCGATGTCGACGCCGACCCACAGGCCGATCTGGCGTACGGCGCTCACCGCCGGAAGCCCCCCGTCGCGCAGTCGCGCGGCGGCGTCGTCGCCAAGGCGGGCTGCATGCTCGGCGAGGGTTCCGTCCTCGAGCAGCGAGATCACCTCGCGCGCGACGGCGCAGGCGAGCGGGTTTCCGCCAAACGTGCTCCCGTGCTCGCCGGGTCCGAGCACCCCGAGCACGCGCTCGTCGGCCGCGATCGCGGAGACGGGGACGATCCCGCCGCCGAGTGCCTTTCCGAGCACGTAGACGTCGGGGGCGACCGACTCGTGGTCGAGAGCAAATCGCTTGCCGGTGCGCCCGAGGCCTGTTTGCACCTCGTCGGCGATCAGCAGCACGTCGTGCGCGTCACAGATCGCGCGGATCTCGGACAGGTAGCCGGTCGGCGGAATGATGATGCCTGCCTCGCCCTGCACCGGCTCGACCAGGAACGCGATCGTGTACTCGTCGATCGCGGCACGGAGCGCGGCCGCATCGCCGAACGGCACCGACACGAACCCGGGCGTGTAGGGACCGAAGCCGCCGCGAGCGAGCGGATCGCTCGACAGTGAGATGAGGGTCGTCGTCCGTCCGTGGAAGTTGCGGTCGCACACGACGATGCGGGCCTCATCGCGGGGGACGCCCTTGTGCTCGTATCCCCACTTGCGGGCGACCTTGATCGCGGTCTCGACGGCCTCCGCCCCGGTGTTCATCGGCAGGACGAGATCCGTGCCGCAGAACCGCGCGAGCTCCTCGCAGAAGCGCCCGAGCTGGTCGTTGTGGAACGCCCGGCTCGTGAGCGTGAGCCGGTCGAGCTGCTCGACCATGGCGGCGACGAGCCGAGGGTGCCGGTGGCCGAAGTTCAGCGCCGAATACGCAGCGAGCGCGTCGAAATACCGCCGTCCGTCGACATCGTGGACCCACACGCCCTCGCCGTGCTCGATCACGACCGGCAACGGGTCGTAGTTGCGGGCACAATGCGCGCGCTCACGCGCGAGCAGCTCCTCGGTGTGGCTGCGCCGATCGAGCATCATCCGGTTGTATCGCCGCCGGCCCGGCGGTGAAATGGGGGTTCGCCGCAGATCACCGCGGGTTATTCCGATCGTGCCTGCCATCGGGTTCCCCGGTAATCGGTCCAAAAACGTCCGCATCGACAGGGACGGAGCGGATGCCCGCCGATGTTGGGGGTGTGAGCACAGTTGATTTCCGGTCGGATTTTGAGGCCGAGCCGGATCGTGAGCGGGATACGCTCTCTCGGCCCGATCTTCAGTTGATCGCCACCCAGGACGAGCTTGACGCCGTCCGGGCCCAGCTCGAGGGTGCCCAGGTCGAGCTCCGGGCCCTGCGCTCGCAGGTCCAGTCCTCCGCGGTCGTCCGCGAGACGCTCGACATCGAGCGAATCCGCGCCGGTCGCGCCGAGCTCGCGTTGCAGGCTGAGCGCGACCGCGCGAACGCGGCCGTCGCCGCCGTCGCCGAGGCGCGCCAGCAGGCGACCGCAGCCCTCGCCGAACTCGAAGGCGAACGCCAGGACGTCGCGGCGCTCCGTGCCGCGCTCACAGAGGCGAGCAGCGGCGCCGGGTCGGGGATGCCCGTCACGTCCGGGCCGGGCTGGAACGGCGCCGCTCAGCGCGCCGTCGCCGAGGCGCTCGCCGAGGTACCGGACTGGCGAGTTGCCCTCAAGGAGCTCGTGCGGGTGATCGGACCGCGCGGCGGCTGGGACGCCGTCGTCGCCTGGTGTCCCGAGGAGCGGCGACCGACGATGTCCTGCACCGGGATGTGGACGAGTGCCGACCCCGCCCTGCGCGGTCTTGAGACGACGACCTGGCAGGCTCGCCGCAACCCGAAGACCGGCGAGTTCGGGATGGCCGGCGCCCACGCCGGGGCGACGTGCCTGCCTGAGCTCGATGCCGTCGAGGACCGGCTCCTGCGTGACGCCGCCGCGGCCGGGATCGCGTCCGCCGTGCTCGTGCCGATCCGGACGGGACAGGAGATGCTCGGAATGCTCGAGCTGTGGACCCGGCGCTCAGGGCTGCCCGATGAGGACGTCGTCCTCTTCCTCGAGGCCGTCGGACTTCAGCTCGGCAGCCATGCCGGGCTCATCAACCTGGCCGCGTCGCCGCGCTGGCGCGTCGGGCGCTACTAACGGTCAAGCTAGAGCTGGCCCTCTCCGATACGCGCTTCGAACGCGGCCACGGGTGTCTGTTTGCCGAGCACGTAGCCGGTGCAGGCGCGGTGATAGCCGGCGGCGAGAATCAGCGGCTGACCGTCGCGGTGGACGATCATGATCGGCGGAAGGCGCTTGCCCTTCGCGAGCCTCGCCAGCTTCTTGGCCACACCGGTGTCAGCCGCCGTGAGCGGCGTGAGCCCGGTGGCGTTGAAAATGTCCTTCGCCGCATAATTCCGGGAATGCCGGGCGTCGCGGAGTTGGCGCATTGCCTCGAGCACATGCTCTTCGCCGAGGACGAGTGAGAGGTACTCCTCGGCGGTCTCGAAATCGTGAGCCTCGGGCTTCTTCTGCCAACGGATGCGCAGCTTCTCGGCCCGGCGGCTCGGGTCAGCCTCGATCATCAGCGGCATGGCGGCTTCGGCCGTCTGTGCGGCGGCTCGGAGCAACACGGCGGCGAAGACGCTGAGCGCGATCGTTCCGAGACCACCGAGCACGATCGCTGCCGCCTGACCGCCGGTGATCGCGTGGGCGCGCAGACCGAGGTCGGCGGCCGCCGCGGGCAGCCCGAGCTGGGCACAGGCGAGCAGCCCGGCTGACCGCCCATGACCGAGCGCCGTGCCCGTGATCACGTGAACGGCACCGGCACTGAGCACAAGCGCCAGCGCCAGCGCGAGTAGCGACGGGTAGGTGAACACCTGTCCGACATTCAGTTTCGTTCCCAGCGATACGAAGAAGACAGGGACGAAGAAGCCCTGGGCGACCGCGGCCACCTGCTTGTCAAGCCGCTTGGGCCCACCGAGCCAGGACAGCAACAGGCCGCCGGCGAATCCGGCGATCAGCAGGCTGATACCTGACTTCTCGGCGACCGCGGCGAGCGCGAACAGCCCGATGAGCGCCACTCGGAGCTCGAGCGCCCAGCCTCGCTGCCGTGAGCGAGAACGGAGCTGCGCGACCCAGCCATGCCCGCGCAGGGCACGCGCGATCGCTGCGAGCAGAGCCAGTCCGGCGAGCACGGCAAGTGCGCCGACGGCCGACCGAGCAACCCGTGAGGGCTCCAGCACCAGCGGCAGCGTGATGATCGTCAGCACGTCGGCGATCGTTACCTGCGCGATGGTGGGAGCGAGCTTCTTCTGATCAAGCGAGGACTCCTGCACCAGCGGCAAGATGACCGCCGCAGAGGAGTTCGCGGTCAGCAGCGCGAACACGAGCGCCGGCCCTCCGAGCAGAGTGTGGATGAGAAAGCCGGCGATGACCGCCAGCGCGGTGCACAGCAGCGTGGCCACGATCCCGGCGCCGGCCGAACTGGCCACCGAGCGGACCGGCACGTGCATTCCGGCGGCGAACATCAGCATCAGAAAGCCGGCGCTCGCGAGGAACACGAACGTTGGCTGCGTCGGGTCAAGGACGTGCAGGCCCGCGGAGCCGAGCAGCGCGCCGGCGGCGAGCTCCCCCACGATCACCGGCACCATCGCGCGCTCACCGGATGCCAGCAGCGGCCCACATACGCCGGCTACGAGCACGATCGTGAGGGTGGAAAAGGTCATCCCGTCACCCCGCGCCGGACCCGACGCTGATCACGCTCACTGCTGGTCCCTACAACGTCCATACCTTGAACATCGGCCGCAAGGACAACGTCTGACAGCCCCACGGGCCGGCTGGACGAACGACCCCGCCCCTCAAACCAGCGTTGTGGACTCGGCGCTGCGGCGCCGGACGACGATCAGACCCGATGCTCGCCGCGGCCGGAGGTCATTTCCAGACGCGGACGTAGTCGATCGCGGTCGTGGCCGGCAGCGGCGTCACCGACGGGTTGAACGCGTTCGCGCCGGACCCGAGCGCCTGCGTGAGGAGCACCAAGAAGGGCTGGTCGAACGGTTGCGGGCTCCGGAGGCCCCAGCGGGGGACGTAGTTGTCCACGAGGCAGGTCGTGCCGTTGACGGTGATCGTGAACCGGCCGGGTGTCCAGACGACGGCGTAGTCGTTGTACTCGGACAGCGCGATCGGGCACATGGCTGTCGTTTGGTTCGTGGCGGTCGCCGGATCGATCCGCAGGAGGCTGAGGTTGTAATGCAGGTATGGCAGGTCCCAGCTCGCGTATGCGCTGTAGAACTCGGAGAAGTCGACCTCGCCGGAGGCCGGCCACCACGCCCCATAACGCGTGGCGTCGGTGGGCCACAGCCATAGCGTCTCCTGCAGGCCGGGCACGCTGACCTGCGGAAGTCGGGCCCGGACCTCGAAGCGACCGTACGTCTGGCTGAACGTCTTGTAGGTGCTCACCATCCCTGCCGTGTACTGCGTCCTCGTGCCCGCGCAGTCAAACGGCGCCGGCTCGCGGCGGACGGTGAGCTGCAGGGCGCCGCCGGACACTGAGATGTTCTGCGGCGAGTTGACGTAGCACGCCGCGGCGCCCGGAGCACCGGTCGCAAAGCCGCTCGTGGCCGTCAGCTGCGGCACCCAGGCTTGGCTGAGTGTGGTCGCGTCGCCCGTCCGCGCGTCGAACTCGTCGTCGAACGTGCACGACCAATCGCCGCCGTCCGGCTTCGGCGGAAGGTTCTCGCCGCCGCAGGATCTCGTCCAGGCCTGGGCGCCTGGCGGCGCGCACAGCATCGAGGTGGCACACGCGAGCACGGCCAGCGTGCACCGCAACGCGAGAGGTCTCGGTCCCATGGAATCTCCCTGTCGGTAATCGCGCGGCGTTTTGCGCCGGCCCTGGATTGGCCGGCAGCGCCGCGTGCGCGGGACCCTACATGGCGCCCTCGCCCTGTGCTCCGGCAAGCGCGTCCGGAGCCATCAGCCGGGCAGCGTCGGCGGCACGGTCGTCGTCCTGCTCCTGGGAGAGGCGTTCGGCCCGGACCCGAGCGTGGTAGAGCGCGACCTCGTGCCGCGTCTGCTCATCGGACCACCCCAGTGCCTCGGCCATCAGGTTCGCGACCGGCTCGGCCGCCGCCACTCCGCGGTCCCAACTCTCGATCGAGATTCGGGTCCGACGGGCGAGCACATCGTCGACGTGCCGCGCACCTTCGTGCGTCGTCGCGTACAGGGCCTCCACGGCGAGATAGTCGTCGGCGCCGGGAAGTGGCTCGGCGAGCTCCGGGCGCCGCTCGATCATCGCCAGCAGCTCGTGGGTGAGCGTGCCATAGCGACGCAGGAAGTGCTCGATCCGCGTCACGTGGACGCCGGACGCCGCGCCCAGGGTCCGCCGGCGATTCCACAGCGCCTGGTAACCATCGGCTCCGACGAGTGGCGTCACGTCGGTCACCGAGGCGGGGACGGCCGCCTCGAGCCCACGCACGGCGGCATCGACCGCGTCGCGCGCCATCACCCGGTACGTCGTGTACTTGCCGCCGGCAACGGCGACGAGACCGGGGACGGGAACCGCGACGGCGTGCTCGCGACTGAGGGAGCTTGTGTCCTCTGACTCGCCGGTGAGGAGCGGGCGCAGTCCGGCGAACACACCCTGTACATCGTCCCGCTCGAGCGGTGCAGACAGCACGCCGTTCAGCTCGGCGAGGACGTAGTCGATGTCCGAGCGGCTCGCTGCCGGATGCGCTTTGTCGAGCTTCCACTCCGTATCCGTCGTTCCGATCAGCCAGCGACGACCCCACGGAACCACGAACAGCACGCTCTTCTCGGTCCGGAGGATGAGCCCGGTGTCGAGCTGGAGGCGGTCACGAGGAACGACGAGGTGAACGCCCTTCGACGCCGTGACATGGAACTTCCCGCGCTCACCGACCAGGTGCTGAAGCTCGTCCGTCCAGACGCCCGTGGCGTTGATGACGACCCGGGCCTCGACCTCGAACTCGTGGTCGGTGACGTGGTCACGGATCCGGACACCCGTCACGCGTCCCGCCTCCTGCCGGAATCCCACGACCGAGGTCGCGCTCGTCACCGCGGCCCCGAACCGGGCCGCGGTCCGCGCGACCGCGAGCGTGTGCCGCGCATCGTCCACCTGGCAGTCGTCGTACTGGAGAGCTCCCACGAGCGCGTCCGGCCGAAGCGCGGGCGCAACCCGGAGCGCCTGTCGTTTGGTCAGGTGGCGATGACGACGCATTCCGCGATGGCCACCGAGCTCGTCGTAGAGCAGCATCCCGGAGCCGATGTACGCCCGCTCCCACGCCCGGTGGCGGAGCGGGTAGAGGAACGAGATCGGACGCACGAGGTGTGGCGCGATCACGTTGAGAAGCAGGCTCCGCTCCCGCAGCGCCTCGCGGACGAGGTGAAACTCCATCTGCTCGAGGTAGCGCAACCCGCCGTGGATCAGCTTTGAGGAACGGCTCGAGGTCCCCGAGGCGAAGTCGCGTGCCTCCACGAGCGCGACGTTCAGTCCGCGCGTCGCCGCGTCGAGCGCCGCGCCGGTGCCGGTCACGCCGCCGCCGACCACGACGACATCGAACGTCTCCGAGCGAAGACGGTCGATCGCGGCGCCGCGCTGCGCTGGACCGAGGCGCGCGAGCTCGTCGATCGTCTCCGGTCCGGGCGGTGACGTCCGCATCAGATGTTCGAGGCTACCCGTCAGCGTCACCGTCGGTTTCCCTGGTATAGACGTACGGATCCGAGATGAACCCGGGAGGAGGGATGTATGCCGAGCAAGTACGTCGGGGCGATTGACCAGGGAACCACGAGTTCGCGGTTCATCCTGTTCGACCGCGATGGCCGCATCGTCCATCTCGATCAGCGCGAGCACGAGCAGATCACGCCGAAGGCCGGCTGGGTCGAGCACGATGCACAGGAAATCTGGACCCGGACCCGTGAGGTGATCGGCGAGACACTCGCCTCCTCGCCCGCCGAGGCCGGCGAGATCGAGGTCATCGGCATCACCAACCAGCGGGAGACGGCCGTCATCTGGGACCGGGAAACGGGAGCGCCGATCCACAACGCCATCGTGTGGCAGGACACCCGGACAGGTCCGCTCGTCCGCGAGCTGGCCGGCGAGGAGGGCGTTGACCGCCTGCGGCGCGACGTGGGACTCCCGCTCTCAACGTACTTCTCCGGGCCGAAGATCCGCTGGCTGCTCGACAACGTCGAGGGTGCCCAGGAGCGCGCCGAGAACGGAGAGCTCGCGTTCGGGACGATGGACAGCTGGGTCCTGTGGAACCTCACGGGCGGCGTCAGCGGCGGCGTGCATGCGACCGACGTGACGAACGCATCGCGGACGATGCTGATGAACCTCGAGACGCTCGACTGGCACGCGGAGAGCCTCGAGCTGATGGGGATCCCGCGGGCGCTGCTGCCGGACATCCGGTCCTCTTCGGAGCAGTACGGCGAGGCTCACGGGACCGCGGTCGGCGGGGTGCCCGTCGCCGGAATCCTCGGCGACCAGCAGGCGGCGCTGTTCGGGCAGACGTGCTTTGAGCGCGGCGATGCGAAGAACACGTACGGCACCGGCTCGTTTCTGCTCGTCAACACCGGGGACGAGATCGTCCACACCGAGAAGCTGCTCACCTCGGTCGGCTACCAGCTCGGCGATGGCGATCCGACGTACGTGCTCGAGGGGTCGATCGCCGTCACGGGCGCGCTCGTTCAATGGCTTCGTGATCGGCTGAAGATCATTCCGAACGCTCCTGCGGTGGAGGATCTGGCGCGGTCGGTCGACGACAACGGCGGGGTGTTCTTCGTCCCGGCATTCTCGGGGCTGTTCGCGCCGCATTGGCGTGACGACGCGCGCGGCGTGATCGTCGGACTGACCGCCTACGCCAACCAGGGCCACATCGCCAGGGCAGCGCTCGAGGCCGCGGCGTGGCAATCACGGGAAGTCGTCGATGCCGTCAACGCCGTGACCGACGTCCCGTTCACCGACCTGCGCGTCGACGGTGGCATGACCGCGAACGAGCTGCTCATGCAGTTCCAGGCCGACGTCCTTGGGGTCCCGGTGATCCGACCGGCGGTCACGGAGACAACAGCGCTCGGCGCGGCCTACGCCGCCGGACTCGCGGCCGGGGTGTGGTCCTCGCTCGATGACCTACGTGAGCGGTGGAGCGAGGACAAGCGCTGGGACCCAGAGATGCCCGAGGAGCAGCGCGAGGCGGAGTACGCGCGCTGGCAACGGGCGGTCGAGCGCTCGCTCGATCTCGCCGACTGACTCCGGGCGCGGCTCTGCGGACGATCTACGACGGGTCGTCGGTCCGGGGATCGCCGAGCGAGAGCACGGTGACCGGTCCGGTCGGGAGCAACGCGCGGACCTCGATACAGCCGCCCCGGGCGACCGCATACCGAGCCAGCGTCGTCAGGTAGAGGTCCGCGCGCTGCGCCGGGTCGCGCTGTGCGGCGTCGAAGAGGTCGGCGAGGCCGGGGCCCCCGGACGGCTCCGGGTGTGCGTCGGCGAGCCTCGCCTCAGCCTGCATGAGACGACGGATCGCGAGCACCTCGGCCTCATCGACGTTCATCTGCCCGCGGAACGTCTCCCATCGCTCGTTCGACATCGTGCCTCCTCTCCGATCGATCGCAGGTGCTGACCGTAGCTGTGATCCGCCGCCGGGATGTTGCGCCGGTACCAGCCCTTCCAGTTGTTCGTCTTGTCGCCGGCGACGAGCGCCACTGCGACCCGGCGTCGGTCAAACGCGAACAGCACCCGGATGCTGGTGCCGAACGGTCGCAGCTCCTTCATGTTGTGATAGCGCGACCGCTTGACCGAGTCGACGTACGGCCGACCGAGCGCCGGGCCGCGCTCCCGCAACTCGTCAAACGCCGCGGCGACGCGGGCGCGTTCCCGGACATCCAGGGCCTTGATCCATCGCGCCACGTCGGGCGTGATCTCGACGCGCCATTGACCCGCCACACACTGTTCCAGAGGCGCGGCGGACGGCGATTCGCCCCCGTCCTGTCGCATGACTTGGCCGGCGCGCCGGGGTGCTCCCCGTGGGGTCGCGCCGCCCCACGCCCGCCGCTCCACGCCCGCCGGTCCCCCACGCCCCGCCGATCTCGGACGCGACCGCCTCGCTCAGGTCGGGCGAAGGTCCCAATCCACACCCGGCGTCAGCCGGAGTGGGACGTTGTCCCGATCAGGTCGGGCGAAGGTCCCGATCCACGCCCGGAAGGCACCGGAGTGGGACGTTGTCCCGATCGCGGGCTCGGATCGAGACGCCAGCCGATAACCGCGCAGCGGTCTTGCCCTGCGTCAGGCGGTGGTTGACGAGCGGTGGATCAGCCGCGTGTTGATGACGAGCGCGGCGCACAGGACGGGTACGAGCAGGTAGGCGTCGTGCAGGCCGGCCACGTCGCTGATCGTGGCGAGCACGAACGGGGCGACGCCGATCGCGATTCCCGAGCCCAATCCGGCACGGGCCGATGCGCGGGTGGAGCCGGCCGGCGCGGCGGCGACGTAGCGGGCGACGGTCAGCGGATACATCAGCGCGACCCCAAGCCCGATGACCCCAAGGCCGAGCGCCGCCAGCCATGCCACGTCGGCCAGCCAGAAGATCGCGAAGCCGACGAGCGCCACGGCGGTCACGACGAAGATCGTCCGGTTCCCCGCGCCGAGTCGCCGGATGACCGGGGTCACCGATGCGCGCCCGGTCGCCATTCCGAGCAGAAACGCGCCGGCGAGGGCCGAGGCGGTGGCGGTCCGCAGCCCGAGGTTGCTGTGGAGGTAGCTCGGCGCCCAGAACACAACGCAGAACTCGACCGATACGGCGAGCACGAGGCTCACCCACAGGCGCCACGGATCGGCCTCCCCCGTTGACCGGGCGGCGGACGGGCCAGCGACCATGACCGCCGGGACCGACCGGTCCGCCGAGACCGCCCGCCCCGCCGGAACCGCCCGCCCCGCCGGAACCGCCCGCCCCGCCGGAACCGCCCGCCCCGCCGGAACCGCCCGCCCCGCCGGAACCGCCCGCCCCGCCGGAACCGCCCGCCCCGCCGGAACCGCCCGCCCCGCCGGAACCCCCCGCCCCGCCGGAACCCCCCGCCCCGCCGGAACCCCCCGCCCCGCCCCAACCGCCGGGTCGACCTGCTCCGGGGGTGGTTCGGCGTCCGGCAGGCGCGACCGATAGAGCAGGACGAGCACGACGATCCCGCCCGCCAGCGGCACGACGAGATACCCCGTCGCCCAGCCGAGCCCCGCCGCCACCGCACCGGCGATGAGCAGCGGCGCGAGCAGACCCGCCGCGCTCGACAGCGCGTTCGCCCGCGACAGCAGTCCGGCCGCCGCGGTCCCCTCGACGTCGGTGCCGAGCGCCGGCACGAGCCCGACGACGAGCGCCGCCCCGGCCCCCATGACGAGCGCCCCCACGAGAGAGACGAGCGGCGCGATGGCGGCCGCGATGAGGCTCGCGCCGCCCCCGAGCGCGAGCACGGCGAGCGTGAACACGGCATGCCGGCGACCGGGGGCGGTGAGCCGTGGGGCGGCGATGCCGAGCACGATCAGCCCGAGCGCGAACGCGCTCGGGTAGAACGCGACCGTCCCGCGGTTGACATGGAGATCGTGCTGGAGCTGCGGGAGGACCGCGCCGAGCCCGTTCATCCAGAAGCCGACGAGCCCCAGTCCGCCGATGAGCAACCAGGCGACCTCGGTCGGTGAGGCCTCGGGCCGGACATCGTCTGCGAAGGCGTGAAGAAGCACACTCCGATCATCCCAGCGCTGAGGCGCGGGGTCTGTGAGCTGCGGCTGGCGGGCGCCTGACCCTCGCGTGAGCCGCGGCTGGCGGACGCCTGACCCTCCCCTGAGCCGCGGCTGGCGGGCGCCTGACCCTCGGGTGAGGCGCGGCTCGCGGGCGCCTGACCCGCCCGCGAGCCGCGTGCTCGCTCCGTCCCGTCGTCACCCGTCCGTGGGCGCGAGCCCCCCTCCCCGTGACACTGCGAAATCCTCAGCCAGGGACGCGACGACGGCGCGCAGGCCGTCGCGCTGCGCGACTCGCCGCTGTCGTGCCGCGCCCGTGTCCGCCGCCATCTCGAGCGCGTGGTCGAGCAGCGACTCGGTCCCGAGCTGCTGCGCATGCGGACGGACGGCCTGCGCGAGCGCAGCGAGCTGCTCGGACGCCGGCACCCGACATTCCCGGTCAGGGTCGATGAGCCGCGCATCCATGCCGTCACGGGCCGCGACAAACCGGTTCTCGTCGAGGATCTCCGGCGCATGGACGCCCGCGTGGTAGCCGACCTCGAGCTCGAGGTGGGCGATGCCCTGGACGAGCGCCGCGAGCGCGGCGGCCCGGGCGACGGTCGACTGGGCGTCCATCGTCCTCACCTCGACGGTCCCGAACCGTGGTTGCAACCTGACGTCCCACCAGAGGAACGTCGGCTCCGGGAACGCCTCGGAGCGGAGCAGCAGGTCGATTGTTCCGCCGGTCCGGTCCCTCCGTACCGGCCGTCCGGCCCGAGTCGGGGCGGGAAATCCTGGACCGGTGGCCAACCAGCCGCGGCGGCCGTCCGCTACGCGCCCCGGCGGCTCCCGGCGGCCCTCCGCTACGCGCCCCCGGCGGCCCTCCGCTAGGGGCGGCGTCCGCTACGCGCCCCCGGCGGCCCTCCGCTACGCGGCCACGGCGGCAGCGTCACGCGCGGCCGCGATCGCCGCCTGGCCGAAGGAGATCCCGCCGTCGCCTGCCGGTAGCCGCTGCGGCACGAGCACCCGGAGGCCGGCGCCCGTCAGACCGGTGGTCATCGCCTCGAGCAGGAGCCGGTTCTGAAAGACGCCGCCGCTGAGCACAACGGTGCCGAGCCCGCGCGCCCCGGCGATCCGGCACGCCGCCGCCGTCGCGCCAGACGCGACCGCCCGGTGGAAGCCTGCGGCGACGACGTCCGGGGCGACGCCGTCCTCCAGGTCGGCGATGACGGCGCTGATCAACGGCCGGGGGTCGAGCTGGAGGCCGGGACCCGCGCCGGGAATCAGCGCCAGCGCGTAGCGATTCCGCGAGGCGCGGAAGGCATGAGCCGCGAGCGCCTCGAGCTCCACCGCGGCCTGACCTTCGTACGAGATCTCCGCGCGCACGCCGCACAGTGCTCCGACCGCGTCGAACAGGCGTCCCATGCTCGTCGTCACCGGCGACAGCGCGGCGCTGCCGGCGACACCCGCCATCGCCCGCCACCGGCGCTCATCGACGCGACCGCGGAGCCGAGACGGCACCGGCGGCGCGCCGGGCCGCTCGGCGACGGAGCCGGCCGAGGCCGCCGAGGCGACGGAGCCGGACGAGCCAGCCGAGGCAACCGCGCCGGCCGAGGTCGCCCACGCAAACGCCATCCGCCACGGCTGCCGGATCGCGGCGGTCGCGCCCGGCATCGGCACCGGCAGCAGCGCCCCCACGCGCTCGAAGCCGAGGAGGTCACCGACGAGCAGCTCCCCACCCCACACGGTGCCGTCGGTCCCGTACCCGGTCCCGTCGAAGATGACGCCGAGCACGCGCTCCTCGAGGCCGTGTTCGGCGAGACACGCCGCAAGGTGCGCGTGGTGATGCTGGATCCCGACGTGCGCGACGTCGTCGCGCTCCTGCGCGTAGCTCGTCGACAGGTAGCCGGGGTGGAGATCGTGGGCGACGAGCTCCGGAGTGACCGCGAACAGCCGCTCGAAGTGCGTGATGCCCTCCCGAAATGCCCGCAGCGTCGCCTCGTGCTCGAGATCGCCGATGTGGTGGCTGACCCAGGCGCGGGAGCCCTTGGCGACGCAGAACGTGTTCTTCTGCTCGGCGCCGCACGCGAGCAGCGGCCGATGGCACTCGACCGGCAGTGCCATCCGCCCGGGGACGTACCCGCGCGAGCGGCGGAGGACCGCCGGCTGCTCCTCCCCCGCAGCGCGCGTGATGCGGATGACCGAGTCGTCGGTGCGCGTCTGGATCGGCCGGTCGTGGACGAGGAACGCGTCGGCGATCCCGGCGAGGCGCTCGAGCGCGTCGGGATCCCGGAAGGCGATCGGCTCATCGGACACGTTGCCGCTCGTCATCACGAGCACCGGCTCGCGGCCGGTCCGGGCATGGAGCTCCGCGAGCAGCAGATGATGGAGCGGCGTGTACGGGAGCATGCACCCGAGCTCGGGTGCTCCCGGGGCCACGGCGTCGGCAAGGTCCGCATCGTCGCGCCGTGGCGCCAGCACGATCGGACGCGCCGGGTCATCGAGCAGCGTTCGAGAGCGCGGTTCGAGAACGATCAGCGCGGCGGCCGCGTCGGCGCTGCGCACCATCAGTGCGAACGGCTTGTCCTCCCGGTGCTTGCGGGCGCGCAGCGCGGCGACGGCGTCAATGTTCCGGGCATCGCATGCGAGGTGGTAGCCGCCGAGGCCCTTGATCGCGAGGATCGCGCCCGCGTCGAGCAGCCGCGCGGACATCCCGATCGCCTCGCATGGCCCGGCGAGCTCCCGCCGATCACCTGCGGAGAGCAGCGCCAGCTGCGGCCCACACTGCGGACACGCGTTCGGCTGGGCATGAAAGCGGCGGTCGGCCGGGTCCTCGTATTCGCGCCGGCAGTCCTCGCACATCGCAAAGCCCGCCATCGTCGTCAGCGCCCGGTCGTAGGGGACCCCGCGCACGATCGTGAACCGGGGTCCGCAGTTCGTGCAGTTCGTGAATGGGTACCGGTGTCGACGGTCGCCGGGATCGAACAGCTCCCGCAGGCAGTCGGCGCACGTCGCGCTGTCCGCTGTGACGAGCGCGTCGGGCGTCCCGAGCGAGCTGCTCGAGGCGATCCGGAAGCCGGTCTCGCCGGCCGGAGCGAGTTGTTCGGCCGTGATCTCGTCGACCGAGGCGAGCGGCGGCAACTCCGCGACGAGCCGCGCCATGAAGCGGTTCACCTGACCGCCGGAGCCCTCGACCTCGAGCAGAACGCCGTGGTCGTCGTTGCAGACGTAGCCGCCGAGTGCCTCCTCGTGGGCGAGGCGATACACAAACGGGCGGAAGCCCACGCCCTGGACGGTCCCACGAATCCGCGCCCGGATCCGCATCGGCCCGGCACGGAGGGCGCTCTTCACCCCGGCTCCCGGGCCGATCCGCACACGGCAGCGGCGACGAGTTCCCGGAGAACGTGGTACGCACTCGCCTGCGCCTCCTGGATCCGCGGAATGTGTTCGGACCGAGTGACGACGACGTGATCGGCGAGGTTCTCAGTACGCACGCGACCGCCGTCGTAGCCGACCATCGCGATCGTCTCGATGTCCCGCCGTCGGGCCTCCGCGAGGGCCGCGATCACGTTCCCCGAGTTCCCTGACGTCGAGAGCGCGACGAGCACGTCCTGCGAGCCGCCGTAGGCAATCACCTGGCGGGAGAAGATCGCCTCGACGCCGATGTCGTTCGCGACCGCCGTGATGATGCCGGTGTCCTCGCTGAGATCGAGCGCCGGCCAGCCCCGATCCTCGCCCCGCGGGGCGCGGAAGTCGGCGACGACGTCCATCGCGTCCGTCGCCGAGCCGCCATTGCCGAGCGCGAGCAGCTTCCCGCCGGCCCGCAAGCGTGCCGCCAACCCGTCGGCGGCGGCCGAGAGCGCGCCGCTGTTGTCACTGAGCGTCTGAGCACGCAACGCCCCCACCTCGTCTGACTTCATCACCGCCGAGCGCCGGACGTCGTCGAGCACGGCGTCGAGGTTGTCCTCCTGCTCGGCGAGGAACGGGTACAGGAAGCTGGACGCCCCGGCGTCGTGGGTCTGCCGCGCGCCCCGCCCGGCGAGCAGTCCCCGATGGTCGAAGAACACATGGACGAGCTCCCACAGCACGTGGTACGCCGTCTCCACGAGCTCCTGCATGACGTACGGGTCCGTCGTATCCGGAACGATCTCCCATTCGGCGCCGAGCGGGGCAAAGCCAACCGTCAGCGCGCCGAGCGAGCGCGCGCGGGCGAACGCACCGGCCAGTGCGGCGGCGGGCGCCTCAAAGCCGATCACGATGTCGTCCGGCGCCGCCAGGAGATCGACGCAGTCCGCCACCTCGTGCGGCGCTCCCGTCAGCGCGATCGCGGGGAGGGCGCGCTTGCCGACGATCACCGGGTGAACGAACTCGACCGCGATGTGCCGGGCATCGGAGCGCGCGGCGGGGCCACACCCGCATGCGATCAGGCGTCCGCCCCGCGCGAACCGCTCCGCCATCCGGTGACACAGGCGCGCGAGCCGGTCGGCCTCGGCCTCGAAGAACCGCCCGCCGGCATCGAGCCTGTCCGCGACGAACGAGTCCGACAGTGCGGGAGCGCTCACGCGAGCACCCGCGTCGGTGTCCGCGTCCGCGCCCGCCTGGCGACGCCGAGGAGCCACTCCCGCCATGCCTCGATCCCCTCGCCGGTCCGAGCGCTCACGAGGACCCGCTCCACCCCGGGATGCACCTGATCGAGGTAGTAGAGGAACTTGTCGAGGTCGAAGTCGAGATGCTCGAGCAGGTCGAGCTTGTTGACGACCACGAGCTCGCAGGCGCGAAACATGAGCGGGTACTTCATCGGCTTGTCCTCGCCTTCGGTGACCGAGCACACCATCGCTCGCACGTCCTCGCCGACACGGAACTCGGCCGGACAGACGAGGTTGCCGACGTTCTCGATGACGAGCAGGTCGATGTCCTGGAGCGGCAGCGCGGGCAGCGCCGAGCGGACCATGTTCGCGTCAAGGTGGCACTCGCCGCCGAAGCCGGAACCGGTGTTGAGCTGGGTGACGGGCACGTGCAGCGACGCGAGCCGGTCCGCGTCGAAGGAGCCCTGGACGTCGCCCTCGAGCACACCGACCCGAACGTCGTCAAGCGGTGGCGCGAGCGTTCGCTCGAGCAGCGTCGTCTTCCCCGCCCCGGGCGCGCTCATCAGGTTGACGACGGCGACGGCGTGGCGGTCGAAGTCGTCCCGGTTGGCCCGGGCGATCGTGTTGTTCGCGTCGAGCGCGTCCTCGACGACCCTCACCTTCGTGCGGTGCATCCTGGCTCCTCTCGGTGGTGAACGGCCCTACATCACGCGGACCTTCAGGTATCGCTCGATCTCCGGCAGCTGCGCGCCGATCGCCGCCAGCGCGATGCCGATCACCGCGATCAGCAGCACCGGCACCGGAATCCTGATCTCGCCCACTGCAGTCACCTCCTGTGGTTGATGTCGACGGTGCCCCGCGCGAGGTCCTCGCACAGGGATTCCGCGAGTCGTACGGCCTCGCGCAGCGAGGACTCCACGGGCGCCGACAGCGACGCCACGATGTCCTCCGAATCGGGGGCAAGCTGCACGCTCGGCTCGCAGCCGATGACGTACATCGGTGGCAACCTTCCGCCGAAGCTCCGCACGAGCCCGATGACCTGGACCGGGTCCATGCCATGGCCGCCGGGACTCGTGATCTCGACCTCCTGATCGGGGTCGACCTCGATCACGTACAGGGTTCCCGGGGCGCCCCCGCGTGGGGTCGCGTCGAGGAGCACGACCGCGTCGTAGCCCTCGAGGATCGCGAAGGCAAGGTCCATCCCGCGGATGCCATAGTCGACGACCTCGACCCCGACCGGGAGCGCGCGCCGGGCGAGGCGGTCGGCGAGCGCGACGCCGAAGCCGTCATCACCGAGGAACACGTTGCCGATGCCCGCGACGAGGACCCGCCGCGTCGTGACGGGAACCGGGACGGGACCGTCGGCGACGACCTCGAGTTCGTCCGGCGAGAAGAAGAACCGGTGCCCCGGCTGCCGCGCGAACCCGAGGTCACGCCCGGGGTCGTCGTCGAGCACGACCGCAACCGTCGTGCGCCCCTCGACGTCCTGCTCGATCGCCTCGACGACGGCCCCTTGACCGGCAAGCGCAATGTCGAACACGTCCCCGCCGGCGTGCGGATGCAGGCGCACCCGCGTGCCGGCTCTGAGCTCTCCGCCGGGCGTGAGCACCGCGTCCGGTCCCGGTCGTTCGAGTTCCTCCCAGTACGACGGGCCGCCGCTCATCGCGCCATCCCGAACTCACGGATCGTGCCGTGCAGCGCCATCAGTTGCTCCGGCGTCAACGCCTCGGTGCGCTCGAGGATCTCCCGGGTACGGGGGTCCGAGGCGCGCATCTCCGCCTTCTCCTCGTCAGTCAGGGCAAGGATGTTGAGCACGAGCATCTGGTCGATCTCGCCTCCGTCAAACAGGTCGCCGGGGCTCTCCGGCGCAACGCGGGGATAGTCCTCCAGGATGATTGGCGAGGACAGGATCGTGCTGCGATCCGGAGCCTCGCCGACGAGCACCGGCCAGGTGCCGATGTTGCGGCACGTGGCCGCGGCGGCGGCGCAGTCGGCGGGCGGGTCCGTGGCCGAGACGAACACGCCCCCGTCGGCGTGCAGCAGCGTGTGCGTCGAGCACAGCGTCCGCTCGAGCGCCTCGGGCCGGGACGCCCCGGGGGTGGACGCGGTCAGGTTGCGCGTCCCCACGGTGACGCGCCACAGACGCTCGCCAACTTCCCGCACCGTCACTGACACGAGCGCGTCCAGCCGATGCCAGGTGCGGACAATCGATCCGGCCGTTTCGCCGGCCGCGTCGACGATCGGCTCACGCTCATCTCCGGGCGCGATCGTCACGTCGAGATCGGTCCCCGGTTCGCCGACCGCCAGCAGCGGCACGTCGAGCTCTCGCTCGATCGCCTCATCCCAGCTGAGATGGCGCTCACCGTCGACGATGAGCTCGTCGACCGGGCGGCCGCCGCGGTCCTCGACCGTCCGGTGCACGACCTGCAGGAATCGCACGCGCACCTCAAGTGACGACGACGCGTCCGCCACGAGCAGGACCTCGGTCTGCATCCGATCCGGATCGTCGGGGTGGGCGACGGTGTGCTCGGGCGGATACACGCCGCCGAAACCCCACCGTCGTTGGTTCTTCAGCGCCGAACGCCGGTAGGGCCACAGGATGTAGCCCTCGTAGAGGACGGCATCGGCAATCGCCCGAACCGGATCAGTCATCGCCGGGTCCGTCGAGCAGCGCATCGATCGTCGCGTCCCAGCTCGGCAGCGCCCGCTCGGCCCGGAACAGGCCGAGACGCTCGTGGGTCTTCCGCTCGAGCCGCAACCACGCCGTGCCCGAGAAGTGCCGGTCCATCATCTCCCGCCACACCGCGACCGGCATGCGGAAGTCAGCGTCCTGATCCCACCCGATCCGCGTCGTCTGGAGCAGCCCGCCGGCGGCGGCGAAAAACACCGAGCCGCTGAACAGGAACTCGAGCGGCACCTCGCCGTCGTGCAGGGCCGTGAAATATCGCGTTGCCGTCACCTCGAGGTCATACGTGCACGGCACGCTGACGTGTGCCGTCGTCGCCCCGGTGAACGGCGGCACGACGACGGTCGTCCGCGTCCAGGGCAACGTCCGGAGCGTCGACCCCCACCGGTCCCGCGTGCCGAACAGCTCCTCGAGCCCCGCGTCCGCCTCCTCACCGTAGTCGCGCTGGCGGGCGGCGATCTGAATCTGGACGTCGAGCAGGATCGAACGGATCGTCGTCTCTCCGCTGTTGATCCCGACCGCAAACTCGAGCGTCGGCACAGCCGCATGCTCGACCGCCGTCGCGCCGCGCACGGCGAACGTGAGGGCGGGGACGTGCTGCTGCGGTGGAGCGGGAATCGCCGCCATCTACGCGGGAGACAGGTTTGGCATGCTCGGGTCGATCGGCTCGTGGTTCTTCGCGTCGATGCCGGTCGAGCGCGCCGCCGTCGCGGTGCTGTCGGGGTTGAATCCGTCGTTCTTCTCGTAGTTGCCCTTGGCGTTGCCCTCGTTGATGCCCGCCGTGTGCGACGGCAGGCTCGGGTTGACCTCCGGGAACAGCTTGGGAATTTTCACTTCCGCTCCTTTCCGCGGCGCGCGCCGCGCGTGTCGAGTTCTGCGAAGAAGGCGTCGAGTCGCTGCCACACCTCGCTGCCACCCGTGAGGCCGCGCCACGTCGTGCGGATGACGGCCACCAGCCGATACGGATCCTCGATCGGCACAAGCCATTGGCGGCGCGCGCCCCGCGCCCGGTTGATGAGCAGCGCCTCGACGTCGGGCTCCATCGTCAGCAGCACCGGGTTCGCCGTCTCGAGCTCGCGCCACGCCCCCAGGGTGAGGTGCGATTCGGTCGGCCCAAGCGGACTCGGGTAGTACGCCATGACACGCTCGGCCCGCGAGCTGGCGAAGAAGAACGCCATGTCGACGGGGATCCGTAACCGCTCCCACGTCACGTCAGTCATGACGAAATCGTCGAGCGCCAGCCGCCGGTCCGGCACGAGCCGGAGACTCCCGTTGGCCGCGGCGCTGCGATCGAACAGCAGCGCGCACGCGCGACAGGCGCACATCAGCTCGCGCGTGTCGAGGTCGATGAGGTGACGGTGCTCGGCCGGGACCGGCGTGTTGCACAGCTCACACACCTCGGCTGTGTCGGGCGTGGCGACCGCTGCCAGCTCTGCGTCGGCCGCCGGCCCGCCGACGACCAGTCGCCGTAGTCGCGGCGAGGTGAGCGGGGGGCGGAATGTCGCGCTCGTGCCCATGGCGTCCGCTTCAGGCCGGTACCGCCAGCGCGACGCGAACCAGATCGTCCTCCCCCACGAGCAGCGGCACCGGCTCGAGATGGAGCTGCGGCTCATCGAGGCAGCGTCCGGCCCGCAGCACGTCGTACCGGTTGCCACACCCCCGGCACTCCAGACGCGTGCTCCGGACGGTCGCATCGTTGAGCGGCGCCCCGCAGCTCGCGCACACGTTGCCGTACGCGAGCATGCGGTCACCGACCCGGAGGAACAGCAGCGCCCGGCCGCCGACGGTCTTGACGATCGAACCACCCCGGCCCAGCTCACGTAAGCCGCCGACGGTCGTCCAATCGGCATCGCCGCCCGCCTGCGTCACCTCGAGCACCGGCCCACCGGCGAGCAGCGGCGCCGGCTCGGAGGCGACGACGTCCTCCGCGATGACGTCCTCGATCTCCGGAGCCGCCTTGTGGATCGCGTCCTCGATCGCGAGCTTGAGGGTCACGCTCGAGGATGGGCACCCACTGCAGCTGCCCTGCATCCGCAGGCGCACGACCGGCTCCTCGACGTCGACGAGCTCGACGTTCCCGCCGTGCGACTCGAGGTACGGCCGGACCCCATCGAGCGCACCGAGGACACGATCGCCGAGCGACACCGGATGCAGCCCGTGGAGCAGCAGCAGGTGCGAGACGAGCTCGTCCTCGGCGAACACCTCGGCGAGCGTCCCGTCATCCCGCACGCTGATCTCCTCCACCATCCGGGCCAGCCCGGCGCCGTAGAGCTCGAGCAGCGCCTGGACGACGGCGGTCGCCCGTTGGGCGGTCGCGGGGTCGCCTACCGCCTCGAGGTCCGCGAGGTGTCGCTCGACGTCGCCGACGAGTTCGCTCGGCGCGCGCTGCACACTGAGGGCCATCGGAGCGCGCCGGGCTTAGCCGTGCTCACCGAACATTGGCTGGTGCACCGTTCTCAGCGTCTTCCCTTGCCCGAGGTACATGTGGACGCCGCAGGGCAGGCATGGGTCAAACGACCGCACCGCTCGCATGATGTCGATCCCGCGGAAGCTGTCCTGATCGTTCTCCTCGAAGATCGGCTGACCCATGACCGCGTCCTCGTACGGCCCGGGTGTGCCGTAGGAGTCGGTCGGGCTGCCGTTCCACGGCGTCGGCGGGTACGGGTGGTAGTTCGCGATCTTGCCGTCGCGGATCACGAGGTGGTGGGAGAGGACGCCGCGCACCGCCTCGTGGAACCCGCAGCCGATCGCCTCGTCCGGAACGTCGAAGTCCTCGAACACCTTCACGCGGCCGGCCCGCAGCTCCGTCATCGCGCGGTCGACGAAGTGCAGCGCCATCCCAGCGGCATACGCGACGAAGTAGATCCTCGCCCGGTCGCGCTCGATCGCGTTTGACCATTTCGGCACGTTCCACTCGAGGTTCATCTCGGGGGACGTGGGGGTCGCGGGCAGTTGCATCTGCACGCTGTTGCCCGTCGCCTTGACGAATGGTGTGTCGACCTTGCCGGCGAGCGCCGTCGCCCACAGCCGAGCGAGCGCGCCGCCGCCGGTGTCGAGCGCGAGGTTGTCCCCGGTGCGCTTGTCGTACCACCGTGGGCTCATCACCCATGAGTAGTTGCCTCCGTCCAGCTCACGCTTCTGCGGCCGCGGGATCGTCGTCTGGTTCCATGGATGGCGCTTGTCGACCGGGTTGCCGAGCGGGTCGCGCTCGACGAACGTCTCCTCCCCTGTCCAGTCCTCGTAGTAGGAGGAGCCGAGCATGATCCGCAGACCGAGGTTGATGTCGACGAGGTTCGTCGTGACGAGCTCGCCGTCGACGACGATGCCCGGGGTGACGAACATCTCGTTGCCCCAGTCGCCCATGTTCCGGTAGCTGTAGTCGACGTAGTCCGGGTTGTTGAACGCGCCCCAGCACCCGAGCAGGATCCGCCGGCGGCCGACCTCTTCGTAGCCGGGCAGCGCCTCGTAGAAGAAGTCGAACACGTCGTCGTTCATCGCCACCGACTTCTTGATGAAGTCAAGCGTCTTCATGAGGCGGCTGAGGTAGTCGGTGAACAGCGTCGGGGTCGGAACCGTTCCGACGCCGCCGGGATAGACGGTCGACGGGTGGACGTGACGTCCCTCCATCAGGCAGATCATCTCCCGCCCGATGCGGCTCATGAGCAGCGCTTCCTTGTACGTCTCGCCCGTGAACGGGTTGTAGGAGCGCATGATGTCGCCGATCGTCCGATAGCCGTGGATGCCGGCGTGCGGCGCGTCGGTGCTCTCGGCCTTCGCCCACACGCTCGGGTTCGTCGCCTTGACCATCTGCTCACAGAAGTCAACGAACACGAGGTTGTCCTGGAAGATGATGTGGTCGAAGATGTACTCCGCCGCCTCGCCGAGGTTGACGATCCACTCGCCGAGCGGTGGGGGCTTGACGCCGTAGGCCATCTGCTGCGCATAGCACGAGCAGACGGCGTGGTTGTCGCCGCAGATCCCGCAGATCCGACTCGTGATGAAGTGCGCGTCCCGCGGGTCCTTGCCCTTCATGAACACGCTGTAGCCGCGGAACAGCGATGACGTGGCCTTGCATGAGACGACTTCGCGGTTGTCGAAGTCGATCTTCGTGTAGATGCCGAGGTTGCCGACGATCCGAGTGATCGGATCCCACGCCATGTCGACGAGCTTGCCGGCCTCGGGCTTGACGCTTTCACGGACTGCCATGGTCTGTCTCCTCTCGCCTCTCTCGAGGCTCGTCAATTGCCCCAGCGCGGCTTGTATCCGGTCGTCAGCTCCGGCCGGTTGTGACGCCACTTGGTTTCTTTGTTCATCGTGCGGTTCGTGATCGCACGCAGCTTGCGCATGAACGGCCCGTACGTGCCACTGATCGCGGATGAGAGCCCGCCGCCGGGAGGTGCGTCCATGAACGGCATGAACTTGTCCGGGAACCCAGGCATCGTGCAGCCGATGCAGATACCGCCGACGTTCGGGCAGCCACCGATGCCGGCCATCCAGCCGCGCTTGGGCACGTTGCAGTTGACGACCGGCCCCCAGCACCCGATCTTCACCTGGCACTTCGGCGAGTTGTAGTCGTAGGCGAAGTCGCCCTGCTCGTAGTAGCCGGCGCGGTCACAGCCCTCGTGGACGGTCTTGCCGAAGATCCACTGGGGGCGCAGCGCCTTGTCAAGCGGGATCGTCGGCGCGAGCCCCGCCGCCTGGTAGAGCAGCCAGACGAGCGTTTCCATGAAGTTCTCCGGCTGCACGGGGCAGCCCGGCACGTTGACGATCGGCAGGCCACCGGCGGAGCGGAAGTCCCAGCCGAGGTAGTCGGCGAGGCCCATGCAGCCTGTCGGGTTGCCGGCCATCGCGTGGATACCGCCGTACGTCGCGCAGGTACCGATCGCGACGACCCCCCACGCCTTCGGCGCAAGCTGGTCGAGCCACCAGTTGAGCGTCAGCGGCTCGCCGGTGGCCTCGTCGTTTCCGAACGACGTCCAGTATCCCTCGCCGTTGATCTTCTCGTTCGGGATCGAGCCCTCGATCACGAGCACGAACGGCGCGTCGAGCTCGCCGCGCGCCGCCTGGCGGAATGGCAACAGGAACTCCTCGCCGCCGAGCGTCGGTGAGAGCACCTTGTTGTGGAGGTTCACCTTCGGGAGTCCCGGGATCAGCCCCAGGAGCACGTCCTCGATGCTCGGCTGCCCCGCCGCGGTGATCGAAACGGAGTCCCCGTCGCAGCTCATGCCCTCCGAGATCCACAGGATGTGAACCTCCTCGACGCCGGATGCCTTCTCCTCAACCGCCATGGGCCATCCCTTCGATCGTGAATTCCTCTTCCATTTCCAACGCCTCAACCCTCAGCTCCTCCCCGGAGAGCAGCTCGAGATCGAGCCCGCCGCAACGCTCACAGCGCAGCGGGAAGTCATGAAGCTCGGTGTGTGCTGCACACCCCCGGCAGCGACCACGCGGCGTGATCTCGTGCAGCTCGAGGCGCGCGCCCTCCAGCAGCGTGCCGCTGCACAGCAGCTCGAACGCGAACTCGAGCGACGAGGGCACGACCTGGCGCAGGTGTCCGACGCTCACCTCGACCGCGGTCACGGGTCGCCCGTCCGCGTGGCGCAGTGCGATCTGGACGATGGCGTCGGCGATCGAGAGCTCATGCATTGACGGTCACCATCAGCAGATCCGCGGCAGTGGGTCACCGACGAGCTGGTCCATCACGCGACGGCCGCCGAAGCCGGTCTTGACGAGCACCAGGCCCGCCGGGTCCGGGCCGACTTCACCGATCACGGCGGCCGTGTCGCAGCCGGGCACGGCACGGAGCGCATCCAGTGCCGTGCCGGCCACGTCCGGTGCCACGAACGCAACGAGCTTGCCTTCGTTGGCCATGTACATCGGATCGATGCCGAGGATCTCGGCCGCCCCCGCGACAACGGGTGCGACGGGCACCGCAGCCTCGTCGACGACGATCGAGACGCCTGCCGCCCGCGCCAGCTCGTTGAGCACCGAGGCGACGCCGCCACGGGTCGCGTCGCGCATGCAGCGCAGTCGTGCGCCGCCGGCCTGGAGCAGCGCGTCGACGGCCGGCCACAGTGAGCACGTGTCCGACCGGACATCGGCGTCGAGCTCAAACTCCCCTCGCGCGAGCATGATCGCGGTGCCGTGCTCGCCGACGCTGCCGGAGAGGAGGATTCTGTCCCCGGGCGAGATCGCCGAGGGCGCCAGCGCGGCGCGAGGATCACGCCGCCCGATGCCCGCCGTGTTGATGTACATGCCGTCGGCGTGCCCGCGCTCGACGACCTTCGTGTCGCCGGTGGCGACCTGCACCCCGGCGGCGGCCGCGGCGGCCGCGATCGCTTCGACCTGCTCGCGAAGCGTGTCGGCGGACAGCCCCTCCTCGAGGATCAGCGACAGCGACAGCGCGACGGGGCGCGCACCGCTGACCGCAAGGTCGTTGACGGTGCCATTGACGGCGAGCTCGCCGATCGACCCGCCTGGGAAGGTCAGCGGCCTCACGACATAGGAATCGGTCGTGAAGGCGAGCCGGGCGCCGTCGAGGTCGAGCGCCGCGGCGTCCGTCATGTCGGGCAGCGTGTCGCCGCCGAGCGTCGGCACGAACAGGCCCTCGATCAGGTTCTGGGTCGCCTTCCCGCCGGCGCCGTGGGCCATCGTGATCTGGGCGTCACGGAACTTCGCCCGCTTGCTGCGAGCGGTGTCGATGATCCCGAGGATCCGTTGCTCGCGTTCAGAGACCGGGGTCGACACGAGCTAGACGGCCTCCCGCTCCCGCGTGAACGCGGTTTGCCCAGGAGCGGCAATCACACGGCCTCCCTTTCGCGGGCAAACCGACCGAAGTTGTAGTACGCGGCGCAGGCGCCCTCCGAGGAGACCATGCATGTGCCGATCGGCCGCTCCGGCGTGCACGCGGTACCGAATACCTTGCACTCCCACGGCTTGATCACTCCCTTCAGCACCTCGCCGCATTGGCACGCCTTCGGGTCGGCGACGCGTACCCCGGGCACGCGGAAGCGCTCCTCGGCGTCGAACTCGGCGTAGCGATCGGACAGCTTGAGACCGCTATGGGAGATGAAGCCGAGTCCCCGCCACTCGAAATGCGGGCGCAGCTCGAACACGTCGGCCATCACCTCGAGCGCCCTGAGGTTTCCCTCGTAGGGCACGACGCGGCTGTACTGGTTCTCGACCTCGCAGCGACCGGCGGCGAGCTGGCGGAGGATCATCGAGATCGCCTGGAGCACGTCGAGCGGCTCGAAGCCGGCGATGACGATCGGCTTCTCGTAGTCGGCGGGGATGAACTCAAACGGCCGCGCGCCGACGATCGTGCACACATGGCCAGGACCGATGAACCCGTCGAGCCGGAGATCTGGTGACTCGAGCAGTGCCCGGAGCGGCGGCACGATCGTCACGTGGTTGCACATGCACGAGAAGTTCGTGATCCGCTCCGCCTTGGCGCGCCTGAGCGTGAGCGCCGTGGACGGCGCCGTCGTCTCGAACCCGATCGCGTAGAACACGACCTCGCGGCCGGGGTTCTCCCGGGCGATCCGGAGCGCGTCGAGCGGCGAGTAGACCATCCGCACGTCGGCGCCCGCCGCCTTCGCGTCAAGCAGGCTCCCGTCCGACCCCGGGATCCGCAGCATGTCGCCGAAGCACGTGAAGATGACGCCCTCGTCATGCGACGCGATCGCGATTCCGTCGTCGACACGGCCCATCGGAATGACGCACACCGGACAGCCGGGCCCGTGGACGAGTTCGACGTTCGACGGCAGCAGGTCGTCGATCCCGTACTTGTAGATCGAGTGCGTGTGCCCGCCGCACACCTCCATGAACTTGTAGTGCCGCCCCGGCTCGACGAGCGAGAGGACCTCGGCGGCGACCGCGCGGCCAAGCTCGGCGTCACGAAACTCGTCGACGAACCTCATCGGCAGGCTCCACCGGCCGCGAGCACGGCGATCGCGGTGCCGGCGTGCGTGAGCAGCATCGCTCCGGGAGCGACCGGGTCGACGAGGCCGATGTCGATCGTGCACCGCGTCCCGTCGCCGTCCTCGCATGTGGCCAGGCCAAGCTCGTCGTCGAGTGCGATGACCGTCATCGCCACCCCCTCGTCGCTGCACGTGATGCAGTGACTGGCGTGAGGCATCACGCCGGCGTGAGGCATCACGCTGGCGTGAGGCATCACGCCGGCGTGATCGGTGAGGCAGCCAAGGCCGTCGGGGCCGATCGCGCTCACTCGATCACGCTCGCCTTCAGCTCCTCGAGTTCCTGCTCGTACTCGGCGCCCATCGCCTCGAGCAGCTCGCGGGTCGCCGTCGCCTCCTCCTCGTCGATCTTCGAGATCGCGAAGCCGACGTGGATGAGCACCCAGTCGCCAGGTCCGACGCCACCCTCCTCCATCGCCAGCAGTCCGAGGTTCACGGTCCGGCGGACCCCGACGACGTCAACCTTGGCCAGCTGATTGGCAGGATCGACAAACTCGATCACTTGCCCGGGTATCGCCAGGCACATAGCCTCTCCACACGCTCGGTGGTCCCGAAAGGGGAGGTCTAGCACCGGGCCCTCGGCCGGTCGAAAGGCCGGTAACGCAGGTGACGGTAAGCGGGATTACCAACGCTTCGTGAATTTTCAGGGCGACGGGCGCGCCGTGCGTTCGCACCGATAGGCTTCTCCGCGGGAGGCGTTCCCCCATCCGCGGTCCGCCCCGCACGTTTTTGTGCACGCGGCGTGCGCGGCGGGGTAGCGTCCGGGAGAAAAGGCAGTGCCAGACGAGCGGAGGCTGAGTGCCACCCGGAGCGAAGAACGGGCGACCGCAGCAGCACAGGACGATCGGCGGCTACCCGGCGTCGTCGAAGTGCTTGCTCGACATCGACCCCGATCTCGCCGATGAGCTCCCCGCGGACCTCCGACGGATCGCGCGCGCGGCCGCCACGGCGCTCGTGTTCGAGGTCGATTCGGGGCCGGTCCAGCTTCAGCCGTGGCTCAATCGCACCGTGGACGGCCCCGGCGTACTCGTGCTCGAGGGCGTGCTTGCGCTCAGCGTCCGGGTCGGCGACCGCACGTCGGTCGAGCTCGTCGGCACCGGCGATGTCCTCCAGGCGCCGGGCGACGGGAGTGACTGGCTGTTGACGTGCTCGGTCACGTGGCGCGCGCTCTCGCCGACGAGCTTCGCCGCCCTCGACGCCGCCTTCTCCCGCCGTGTGCGCTACTGGCCGTCGATCGGTCAGCACCTCCTGCGCCGTTCCACGCGCCGCGCGATCAACCTCGACGTGCAGCGCGCGATCGCTGCCCAACCGCGCCTCGAGGTCCGGCTCGCGCTGCTCCTCTGGCACCTCGCCGGACGGTGGGGCAAGGTCGAGCCAGGCGGCGTCCGGCTGCCCGTCCCGCTCACCCACCACCTGCTCGGTCAACTCATCGGCGCCGAGCGCCCGTCGGTCTCCCACGCCCTCGCCCGACTGGCGAACAGCGGCCTCGTCACCGGCCACGGCGCGGAATGGCACCTGCACGGGAGCCTCGAGGAGGAGCTTCCGGCGATGCTCCACCCGGCGGACGGCCGCACCGAGGCGATCCTCGCCGCGTTCGGATCCGCTCACTGAGACGACGTTCTCGTCGGACGGCGCAACTCCGCTGAGCTGCCCGGGTTAGCGCGCACAGAGGTTTTGTCCACGGTGGAGGTGGCTCATGCGCCGGTCACTCGCGCTGTCTGTGTTCGTGCTCGCCGCGGTGGTCACGCTGGGGGTGGGGCCGGCCGTCGCGCGATCGGCCGGCACCGACGATCAGCGCGTCGTCGAACCCAAGCGTCGCCGGGCGGTCGATCGTCGTCTCCGGTCGGCTGTACGGGCGACAGGCGGCGCACGCCACCGTCGGTCTGTGGCAGCGGCTGCCGTGGCAGCGCCACTTTCATCGTCTCGCCCGGACCCGCACCGATCGGGCGCGGGCACTACACGTTCCGGCTGCGCCCGGACACGAACCGCGACCTCTACATCGCCGGGGGCGGCCGGCACAGCCGCACGCTGCACGCTCCGCGTCCGGGCGCTCGTGACGCTGACAACGCCCTCGACGACACCGGACTCTGGCGAGACCGCGACGTTCACCGGTGAAGTGCTGCCGCGCCAGGGCGGCCACGACCTGACGATCGATCAACGTCGCGGCGCGCGCTGGGTGCCCATCGCCCGGCCGCACCTCGACGGCCACTCGGGCTTCCGCTACACGCACGTGTTCACGACCGGTGGCGCGGCGGTCCTCCGGGCGGTGTTCTCCGGTGACGACAAGAACGCCGGGTCGACGAGCAGCCCGCTGCTGCTCGACGTGCTCGCCGGCATCCACAAGATCCAGCACGTCGTGATCATCATGCAGGAGAACCGCTCGTTCGACACGTACTTCGGCACGTACCCGGGCGCCGACGGCATCCCCCACGGCGTGTGCCTCCCGAGCACGGCGACGAGTACGTGCGTGGCGCCGTTCCACGACGCGGCCGATGAGAACTTCGGTGGCCCGCACGGTGCCCGCGCGTTCACCGCCGATGTCAATGGCGGGAAGATGGATGGCTTCGTCGCCCAGGCGGAGTCCGGCAAGAAGTGCACCGGCACGAACCCGACCTGCAGCCCGTGCCAGACCGGTCAGACGAGCAAGTGCAACGACGTCATGGGCTATCACGATGCCCGGGAGATCCCGAACTACTGGACTTACGCGCACGACTTCGTGCTCCAGGACCACATGTTTGAGCCGAACTCCTCGTGGAGCCTGCCCGAGCACCTGTTCCAGGTGTCCGAGTGGTCGGCGTTCTGCACCAGCGCGACGAACCCGTTCTCGTGCAGGAACGCGCTCCAGAATCCGAACCCGGTCTCGCAACTCCCGGCGCTCGATCAGACGCCGCTGTACGCATGGACCGACATGACCTATCTCCTCCACAAGTTCGGCGTCAGCTGGGGCTACTACGTGTTCAAGGGTTCCGAACCTGACTGCGAGAATGACCAGGCGGAAACCTGCCAGCCGGTGCCGCAGAACGCGAAGACGCCGGGGATCTGGAATCCGCTCCCCCACTTCGAGACCGTCCATCAGGACGGCCAGGTCGGCAACGTCCAGACGCTCAGCAATTTCTTCTCCTCCGCGAAGAACGGGACGCTGCCCGCGGTGTCGTGGATTGATCCGAACAGCAAGGTCTCCGAGCATCCGACGGCACTCGTCAGCGCCGGCCAGACCTACGTGACCGGGCTGATCAACGCGATCATGAAGAGCCCGGACTGGCCGCACACCGCGATCTTCCTGCTCGTGGGACGACTGGGGCGGCTTCTACGACCACGTCCCGCCGCCGATGATCGACATGAACGGCTACGGCCTCCGCGTGCCCGGCATCGTCATCAGCCCGTTCGCGCGCCAGGGGTACATCGACCACCAGACGCTCAGCCACGACGCGTACAACAAGTTCATCGAGGACGACTTCCTCGGCGGGCAGCGGCTCAACCCGGCGACCGACGGCCGACCTGACCCGCGGCCCGACGTCCGCGAGTCGAACCCGTTGCTCGGCGACCTGAGCAGCGACTTCGATTTCAGCCAGCACCCCCGCCCGCCGGTCGTGCTCTCGGTGCATCCGGCGCCGGGGCCAGCGTCGACCGCGCCGTGAAGCGTCCCGAGTCTCATCGCTGGACTCGGCCAGGCGGGCGACGGGACGGGGTTACCCTTCGGCGACCGTGACGGTCGCCGAACCCGCTCCGCCCGCTCTCCGCGTCCGCGGCCTCACGAAGCGCTACGGGACGACCGTCGCCCTCGACGGCGTCGATCTGGAGGTCCGCCCGGGTGAGCTGCGGGGCTTGCTCGGGCGGAACGGCGCCGGAAAGACGACGCTGCTGCGGACGCTGTTCGGACTGATCGCGCCGGACGCGGGGACGATCGAGCTGCTCGGACATAGTCGCGTCGACCGGACGCACGACCCGCTCCGCGGTCTCGCCGGGTTTGTCGAGGAACCGGCGTTCTACCCGTACCTGTCCGGCCGCGCGAACCTCGAGCTGCTCGCGCGGCTCGACGACACCGACGGGGCGGACATCGACGGGGCGCTCGAGCGCGTCGGCCTGTCGGCCCGCGCACGGGACCGCGTCGCCGGTTACTCGACGGGCATGCGACAGCGGCTCGGGATCGCCGCCGCGCTGCTGCGCAATCCGCGGCTGCTGCTCCTTGACGAGCCGACGAGCGGCCTTGATCCGGCTGGCACGCACGCCGTCAGCGCGCTCCTGCGCGAGCTCGTTGCGGATGGCGTCGCGGTCGTCCTGAGCAGCCATCTGATCGGGGAACTCGAAGCCCTGTGCGACTCGTACACGATCATCCGCTCCGGTCGGGTGGTGTGGGACGGCGACGCCGGGCGGCTCGAGGCGCGAGGCGCCCGGGTCCGTGTACGCGCTCGCCACGAGCGACGACGCGCGAGCACTGGCGATCGCCCGCGAGCACGCCGGGATCGAGGCCGATCGCGTCGCCGGCGCCCCGGAGATCCGCCTGATCGTCGATCCGGCTGCCCTCGACGGTTACGCCGTCGCACTCGGGCGCGCCGGCGTCGCCGTGCGACGGCTCGAGCTGCTCGTCAGCCCGCTGAAGACGCTGTTCTTCTCGCTCACCGGCGATGACGACCGGCGCGACGGCGGAGCGGACGAGCAGCGCCGCCCACGACGAGGCCGGTCGCGTGAGCGCCGTTGCCGTCGGTCGAGCAGCGCAAGCTGACCGCGCAACTGCCGCTCCGGTTGCTCGTGCTCGCCTGCGTGCTCGGACCGTTCGCGTTCGCGATCCTGCTGAAGGTCCAGCACGGCACGCCGGCGGACGCGCTGTTCGGGGCCTGGGTGCACTCCTCGGGCTACGCGCTGTCGCTCGTGGTGCTCTCGTTCGCAGCGAACTGGGGCTTCCCGATCATCGCGGGCGTGCTCGCGGGCGACCTGTTCTCGAGCGAGGACCGGCACGGAACGTGGAAGACGATCCTCACCCGCTCGCACTCGCTGCGCGATCTGTTCGCGGGGAAGGTCACGGCGGCGATGCTGTTCGCGCTGCTGCTCGCGGCGCTGGTCGCGGTGTCAAGTCTCGCCGCGGGGCTGATCGTGATCGGCAGCGGTCGGTTCGTCGATCTCGGCGGCACGCTCGCTCGCGCCGCTGCACGCGTTCGCGCTCGTCGCTGCTGAGCTGGGTCATCTGCCTGCTGCCCGTGCTCGGCGTACACGAGCCTCGCGATCCTGTTCTCGGTCATCACGCGCAACGGGATCGTCGGCGTGCTTGGTCCTGTGCTCGTCGCGGTGCTGACGCAGCTGCTTGCGCTGATCGGCAACGGGGTGTGGGTCCATCTGCTGCTCCTCGGATCCGCATTCGACGCCTGGCACGGGCTGTTCGCGGCGCACCCGTTCTTCGGACCGCTCGTCGTCTCGGTGCTCGTGTGCCTCGTCTGGATCGGCGCGAGCCTCGGCGCGGCGTGGTGGGATCCTGCGTCGCCGCGAGTTCATCGCCGGCGGCACCCCGCGCCGCGGCGGCTGGCAGGTGCCGGCGCGGATCGTCGCCGGCGCGACGGTGCTGATCGCGTTTCTGGCGCTCGCGTCGAACTGGGGACCGGCGGGCGTCACCGCGACCCGTCTGAGCGCGAGCTTGGCGCCGACCTTTCACCGGCTGACGCAGCTCCAGCAGCAGCTCCTCGGTTACCCGATCCCGGCGACCGCGCGCTACCGGATCCTGCCGGTCTGCAACAAGCGCCAGACGGCGTCGGTCGGCCCGGGCGACTGGACGTGCACGATGAACGTGTACATCGTGCTCGCCGCCGGCCAGCAGCCGCTCACGAACACCCCGGTCGCCTACGACGTGAGCGTGCAATCGAACGGCTGTTACAAGGCGTCGTCCCCGCCCGCGTACGTCGGCGGGGCGAGCTGCGGGACACGCGGCACACGTCGTCAACCCGCTCACGTTCTCAACGGCTGCTGCAACGTGCTCTCGCCATCGCTGGCCCACGTCCGCCGATTGATTGCGGCACCCCGTGGTGTCTCCATCAGTAGGCGACCAAGGAGATACGGGATGAACTCGACAACTGATGTAGCCGGCAGGACTGCGATGGTGGTCGGTGCGAGCCGCGGCCTCGGGCGCGGGATCGCGTTGGCGCTGGCGGAGGCCCGAGCGGAGGTGATCGCCGTCGCGCGCACCCCGGGGACGGACTCCGCAATGCACCACGAGGAGGCCGACGCCACCGACGCTACCGCGCCCGGCAGCCTGCTCGACCGCTACGACCCATCGGTCCTCGTCATCGTGGCGGGCGCGACCCCGCTGATGCGCCCGCTGCAGCAGCACACGTGGGAGACGTTTTCGATCAACTGGGAGACAGACGTGCGGATCGCGTTTCACTGGCTCCGCGAGGCGCTGCTCAGACCGCTTCCCCCGGGCAGCCGCGTGATCGTGCTCAGCAGCGGCGCCGCGCTGAGGGGATCCCCGCTCAGCGGCGGCTACGCCGGCGCCAAGGCGACCGAGCGGTTCATTACGGCCTACGCGCAGGACGAGGCAGATCGGGCAGAACTCGGCATCACGTTCACGACCGTGCTGCCCCGGCTCACGCCTCTCACGGACCTCGGGCGGCCCGCCGTACGGGCATACGCTGCCCGCGCCGGGCAGTCCGAGGAGGAGTACCTGCAGCGATTTGGCGAGCCCGTGAGCCCAGACGTCGCAGGCCGGGCTGTGGTCGAGCTCACGCGTACAAACGCGACGGACCTTGCCCCGGACTACCTGCTGACCGGCGCCGGCCTGCAGACGCTCTGACTGAGACGCCGTCTAAGGCTCGCCGTTCGCCGACGCGCGGCAGGCCCATGTGATCGGGCAGCGGGCGTTGCGCAGCTTGCGCGGCGTGACCGACTGGAGAAACGCCTTCGGCGTGAAGCGCAGGATGTCGCGGACGATGACCGCCGGTCATGCTCATCGAGCGAGGCGTTCGGGCCCGGGGCGGGTGCGGCCGGCGCGGCCCGTGGACGGAGGCCCACAGGATCTGGTCGGAGATCTCCTGCGGAACGGCATCGAGACGGTTCCAGGGAGTTCGCTGGAGAGGCGGGCGTCCGGCGCGTGGCCGCATTCTTCGCGTGAGCGGGTACGTCGGCGCGACGACGTTGTAGGGCGCGTTGTCCGGCGCTGGGAACCGCTGATGAACGCGTCGTACATCGGCGTCGCGAGCGCGTCGTTCAGCGCGAGCGGGTCGAGGCCGAGGATGAGCTCGATGGTGCGCAGCATCGAGTACTGGTCGTAGCGGGTGTGGATGACCGCGCCGTGCGCGCGCCCATGGGCTGATGACGAAGCGCCGGCGCTGCGGTGCGAGTCGACGTGGTCGGCGCCGTCCTGCGAGTCGTCCTCGACGACGAAGATCGCGCTCGACGTGCCAGATCGAGCGAGTGGCGAGATCGCGTGGACCATCTGCCCGAGCGCGAGGTCGTTGTCGGCGATCAGCGCCTGCGGCGTCGGGTCCTTCGGCGTCGTGCCGTTGGTGTGGTCGTTCGGCAGGATCATGTAGATGAACGAGGGCACAGTGCCGCTCGCCAGCTGCGCCTGGAACTCGGTGTTCCAGATGTTGAAGCGGCTCTGGGTGCCGAGCAGAGCGACTCGTGTCCTTGTACAGGCCCCGAGTCCGGAGTGCAGGCTGCAGGACGTTGCCGGGAGACAGGCAGCCGATGAAGAAGTTGCTGGGGTACGCGGGTCGAGGTGGGCGGTCGACCTTCGCGAACTCGGGGCGGTTTGGCGCGGCCGTCGTGCCGATCGCGCCGACGAACTCGCCGTAGTCACGGAACGACAGGTTCTGCTTGGCGGCCTGATCGAAGATGAAGAACTTCGGCGGGAACGACACGGGGTAGATCCCGAAGTCGTAGGTAGCCGCGCCGGTTCGAGTAGTTGGCGGCGGTCGCCTTCTGGGCGTAGTCGATCGCGTACGCACTCGAGGTGATGATGTGACCGTCGACGGAGACCTCGGAGTCCGCGTAGAAGTGGTCGAGGAGCGGGAACTGCCGCGACGAGCGCGTGAGCATTCGGCGTGATGCCGCCGGTCGGGCCGGAGACGCCGTTGTCGGCGAACAACTCGAGCTTGCGCGTTGCCGTCGCCGCGCGGATCGCTGCCGAAGATCTGGTCGTAGGTGCGGTTCTCGCGCACGATGTAGAAGACGTGCTTGATCTGCGGGCTCGGGTGCCCTGGCTCGCTGGGAATCGGGCTGCCGGCGGGTGGCTGCTCCGGGTTGATCGGGCGCAGCTGCGCGTTCGCGGCGGCGGTGTCGGCGACGACTTGACGGTCGGTCGGGATCGGCCAGCGACCCGACCCGCCCGATCAGCAGGTCGAGGACGTACGTGCCGTACGTGTTCTGTGGCGTCTGGAACGGCGTCTTCGCGCCGCCGAAGTAGTACGTCGGATTCGGGCCTGAGCCGAAGCCCTTGCCGGAGATCCACAGCGAGCTGGCCCTGCGGTGTCGTCTGGACGTCGTCCGGATAGGCAGCGGTCGGCAGCCGGCCGATGAGCCGGTACGCCGGGAGATTCGGAATGGAGCCGACCTGGCAGCCGCCGGTCTTCGGGCAGCGCGTGCGGCGGCCGACCTGAGCGCCTCGGCGCGCCGCGGCCTGGGGCCGTTCAGCGCCTTCAGGACGGCGCTCACATAGGCCTGCTCCTGCGTCAGCGTCGGCCCGGTGCAGCTCTTCGGAGTCCGCGCCGCAGATAGCGACGCTGGAGCGCGGCGAGCTGCTGGCGATACGTGGTCGTGCGGTGCTTCGACAAGCGCTGGCGCAGATGTTGTACGTCGTGATCGCCTTGACGACGGCGGCAGGTAGATGCGATGCTTGCGCAGCATCTTCGCCGCGGGCCGCTTCGACAGGGAGATCGCCGCGACGCGCGTCCTCGCCGGAGTCGGCCGCGTACAGCGTCGCGTCATCCGGGGAGATCGCGAGCTTGGTCGGCGCGGTGCCGAGCCCCTGCGTCCGCGCGACTGAGATGAGCGGCGTGACCGTGCGCGAGTTCGTGTTGACGACCGCGACGAGGTCGCGGTTCGTGACCGCGACGTACAGCGTACGGACGCTTCGGGTCGGCGACCATCCCTCCGGATGGCTCGCCGAGATCGCCGAGGCTGCCGCCAAGGCCGCCGATCGAGGCGACCACCTTCGCGCTCGCCGGGTCGATCACGATGAGGGTGCCGCTGTACTCGTTGGAGACATAGGCGCGGCCCTTCGGGTCGAACGCGACGCCGTTCGGGTACGCGCCGACATGCACGAGGTGCTCGGCGTCCGGTGCGCAGATCGACGACGACCGCCTCGTCTGCGGCGTTGAGCGCGACGACGAGGTAGCGGCCGTTCGGCGAGGCGGCGATCCCTCCGGTTGCGCCGTGCCGACGCCGGAGACCGGGGGCAGCGAGTTGAGACGGCCGCTCCCGCCGGTCGTCGCGGGGAGCTGGATCGGGCGAGCTCGGTGCCGCGACCGGTCGTGCGGGTCGACGGTGAACACATGGAGGACATCACCCTGGTCGCCCTTCGTCGGACCCTCGGTCGGCGAGCTACCCTTCGGCGTGCCGCGACGTAGGCCGCGCGCGCCGTTCGGGGCGAACGCGATACCGCCGTAGCAACCGGGCAGCGGCAGCGTTTGGATCACCTTGCCGCTGCTCGAGGTTGACGACTTTGATGTCGTCCTTGCCATGGCCGCAGTCGGCGACCCACAGGGCTCTACCACCGGCGCGCGACGCGCGCTTCCGGTCGGGAAGTTCCCAACCACCGTCTGCCGGCCGAGCGGGTGCAGGAGCCGACCGTTCGCCGTGAGCCGTAGCGACGGTCCGACCTCGCCGCTCGTCAGCGCCGTTGCGACCGCGACACCGGCGAGGCCGAGCACGACGACAATGAGGCTGATCGTGATGACAGCCGCCCACCGGGGACGGCGAGGTCGATTCGGATGACTCGTTCGGCGGGACATCGGTCGGTGCGGGATCCTCGCAAGCCCGGAACCGGCACTCGTGAACGGACTGTGAAGCGGCCTCGAAGATCATGCCTCGCGGCCGAGGCGCAGCCGCGGGGTAGCTATGTTCGATCACCAGCGAGCGAATGAGGAGGGTGATCCATGCAGGCTGTGCGATTTGATCGATACGGGGGCGTCGACGTGCTCGAGGTCCGGGACGTCGATGACCCGCGGGCCGGTTCGGGCGAGGTGCTCGTCGAGGTGAAGGCGGCCGGGATCAATCCGGGTGAGATCGCGATCCGGGAGGGCTACTTGCATGAGCGCTGGCCCGCGACGTTCCCGTCCGGCCAGGGCACCGATTTCGCCGGCGTCGTCCGGACGGCCGGTGACGGCGTCCACAACGTCTCCGCGGGCGATGAGGTGCTCGGCTGGACCGAGCAGCGGGCAAGCCAGGCCGAGCTCGTCGTGGCGCCGGCCGATCAGGTGACGCCCAAGCCCGCCGGCCTCCCGTGGGAGGTCGCGGGCTCCCTGTTCGTGGTCGGGCTGGCCGGCCTGCACTCCGTGCAGGCTGTGGCCCCGACGACCGGCGAGACCGTCGTCGTCTCTGCCGCCGGAGGTGGCGTCGGCTCCGTTGCCGCCCAGCTCGCCCGGCGGACCGGTGCGACGGTGATCGGGCTCGCGGGGGAGCACAACCACGCCTGGCTGCGCGAGCACGACATCGTCCCGGTCCGGTACGGCGACGGGCAGGGCGAGCGGATCCGGGCAGCATCGGACGGGCGCGTCGACGCGCTCATCGATACGTTCGGCGGAGGCTATGTCGACCTCGCGATCGAACTCGGGGTCGAGCCGAAACGGATCAACACGATCATCGATTACGAGGCCGCCGGCCGCGTGGGGGCCTCGACTCGTGGCACGCACGCAGACGCGACGGTCGACGAGCTCGCCGAGCTCGCCGCGCTCGTGGCGGCCGGTGAGCTCGAGATCCCGATCGCCAAGATATTCCCGCTCAACCAGGTGCAGGACGCCTTCCGGCTGCTCGCGGAGCGCAGGACGCACGGGAAGATCGTGCTCGTTCCGTAGCGCTGGCAATTTGATACGTTGGGCGGCGCACGTCTCTTATTGGGGCGTGCGGCGAGAGGAGAGACGAGATGAAACGTGTCGTGGTGCTCGCGGCGCTCGCGGCGGCCCTCATCACCGTTCCCGCGCAGGCGAAGACTGTGTGGTTGTGCAACGCGACCCGGGCACACGATCTGTGCAGGCCCGATCTCACGACGACCCTGCTCTCCAACAGTGGCGCGCCGGTCGGCGTCCGCCACCTCCGCGCCCGAAAGACGCGCTTCGACTGCTTCTACGTCTACCCGACCGTGAGCGACGACGGGACCGCCAACTCTGACCTGTCGATCGATCCCGAGGAGCGCTCGATCGCGCTCTATCAGGCCGCGCGGTACTCGCAGTACTGCCGTGTGTTCGCGCCGATGTACCGCCAGGTGACGCTCACCCAGCTGCTGAAGGGACCGAACACGATCACGGCGGCGATGAGCAACACGGGATACGAGAGCGCGCTCGCCGGATGGAGGGACTATCTGGGGACGTACAGCAAGGGGCGTCCGTTCATTCTCATCGGGCACTCCCAGGGGAGCTTCACGCTGCGCAGGCTGATCGCGACCCAGATCGATCCCAACCCCAAGCTCCGCAAGCGGCTCGTGTCCGCGATCCTGCTTGGTGGGAACGTCCTGGTGAAGAAGGGCAAGACCGTCGGCGGGGACTTCAAGCACATCCCCGCCTGTCGTACGGCGCGGAGCATCTCGTGCGTGATCGCGTTCTCGACGTTCAACGCGCCGGTACCGACGAACTCGCTGTTCGGCCGACCGGCTGCCGGGTTGGGGGCGACCCCGCCGAAGGGGACGGCCGTGCTCTGCGCATACCCCGGGGCGCACGCGCTGAGCACGGTCCTCCCCAGCGAGCCGTTCGCTCCGAAGTCGACGATCGGGGCCGCGTCGGCCGGGATCGGATACCCCGCTTTCAGCGTGCACACGACCTGGGTCGAGTTCGATCACGCCTGGACGGGCGGATGCTCCTCCGCGAACAACGCCCATGTGCTGCGCATCAGCGATCGCCCCGGAGCGGCGCACCTCCGCGCCATCCCGGACCCGACCTGGGGCCTGCACCTCACCGACGCGAACATCGCCCTCGGCAACCTCGTGGGCATTGTGGCCCAGGAGATGGCGGCGTTCAGTCGACGACCGTCAGCGTGACCGCGTGATCGATGTCCGCGAGGCACTCCCGGGTCCGGGCGTCGCCCCACACGACCGGCGCCAGGTCAGGCCACGGCGGACGGGAGAGATCGGACATGCCTCCCGCGTCGATCTCCGCAAGATCCCGGAGGTCGAGGACGAGCGACGAGAACGTGCCGACGCGCGTCATTGCGACCTCCGCGAGCCGGGCGACGCTGATCGCGTCAAGTCGGCCCGTGGGAGCCAGCACGAGCGCACCGTCCTGACGCTGCAACCGCACGCCCCAGCGCCGTACACCAGGCCCCGGTAACCGACGAGCTGCCTGCTGAACGAGCTCGCCCGGATCACGCGCGATGGCGTCGGCTCCGAGCGCGGAGGACGCGGCCCGCTGCTCCGCACGCCCGGTGAAGTCGCACAGCAGCACGACAGGCGGGTCGGCGAGGCGGCGCAACTCCGTGCACATCGGGGCGAGGCGCAGTGCATCCTCAGGACCGGCCGTCACCGCGACGGCCAGCTCGATCGCGCTGTCCCGGGCGAGCATGCGGACGGGCATCGCCGGGTCGGTCAGCAGATGCTCAACGCTCCAGCCGTCGGCCTCGAGAAGGTCAATCGCGATGTTCGCGTCAACACCCTCGACACCGTCGTTGCGAGATGTCAGCAGGGCTGCGCGACCGGTGCCGTGAACACCCGTCGGCGGCACGTGCGAGACGAGGTCGGCGATGACCGACTCACCGATTCCGCTCGCAACACGACGACGGACCGAGTCGGCGCTGCCCTGCATCTCCGCAAGCGCGGGCCGAATAACGTCGACGTACAAGCGTCCCGGATTCGCGCCGGCAGTGGCCGCCTGCGCGATCATCTGCCGCGCACCGCGCACGTCCGGAGCGGCGAGGGCGCTGCGAAAGGCACTGCGCAACTCCGGGAAGGGGCTCCCCGTCCCGCGCGCGGAAGCGGCGTTTCGGGGTGCGAGGCGACCCTCCACGCATCTCAGTGTATTGCTCACGGGGCACGTTCGTACCGGTGCAGTTTCGGGTAGGCCAGGTTCGATTTTTATGCTCAGGCGCCTCGAGTTTTCACGTGACGGGCGAGCGCCGGCTGCGGCACGGCGTTCGATCGAGAAGGCATGCTCCGACTTGGCCCCGGAGACGCTCGACAGTGCCCGTCTGCTCGTGTCTGAACTCGTGACGAACAGCGTCCAACACGGGGCCGGCGACACCGTCACTGTCCTCATCGACACCGGTCTTCCGGACCTCGTGCGCTGCGAGGTCATCGACGATGGCACCGGGTTCGTCCCGCGGGCGCGCCCCGAGCGCCCGGTCGGCGGCTGGGGCCTTCTTCTCACCGAACGGCCGGCGTCGAGCTGGGGCGTGCGCGAGGGCTCGACGCATGTCTGGTTCGACCTCCCCACCGGCACCCCACACGCCGAGTGACGGGCACGACGGCTCCGGCGGTCGCCGACGGGTTCACCGCCCAGCTCGCCGAGGAGTATCTCGGCCATCTGCTCGCGCCCGACGCGCGTGCCGCGCGGGACCTCGCCCAGGGCGCGCTGGACGCCGGGGTGCCGGCGGCCACGGTGTATCTCCAGGTGATCACACCGGCGATGCACGAGATCGGGCGGCTGTGGGAGGCGGCGCGGATCACCGTCGCCCAGGAGCACCTGTCGACGCAGATCAGCCAGATGGTCATCGCCGCCCTCGGCGGCCGGATGGCCGGCACGGAGCCGGTCGGCGCCGGCCGGGTCGCAATCGTCGCCTCCAGCCCGGGTGAGCGCCACGCGCTCGGCGGCGCGATGGTGGCCGATTTCCTGGAGACCCAGGGCTGGAATGTGCTCGCGCTCGGCGCGGACATCCCGGTTCACGAGCTGACCGACCTTGCCCGCGACCGCGGAGCGGACGTCGTCGCCCTGTCGACGGCGCTGCCGGGCAACCTGCTGTCGGTCACGCGCACGTGCCAGCTGCTGCGGCGGCTGCCGAAGCCGCCGCTGATCGTCGTCGGCGGGCGCGCGTACCGGGATGATGAATCCCGGGCGACGGCCGTCGGCGCCGACCACTTCGCCGACGGCCCCGAGGCGCTGCTCCGTCTCCTCCGGCGCAGGTTCAGCGCGGTCTGAGGGCGTGAGAGCTCAATCTGAGCAGCGGCGAGACGTCGATGTCTCGGCGTTCCCGTGGCTATCGGACACGATTTACGCCGCGGAGCTGGACTCCCAGGGGATCGTCATCCGGGCGAACCCGGCGCTGCTCGCCGCCGCCGGTGGCGAGCTCGAGGGAGTGAGCATTTCCGAGCTGATCACCCGTGAGCAGCGTGCCGCGTTCGCCGAGTGGGTGAGCAGCGTCGGCAACGACTGGGATCGCGCGAACTTCAGCGTTCTCGACACCCGTGACGGCTCCACCGACGACCGACGAATCTGGCTGCGGCGGCTCCCCAGCCTGCACCTGGAGCTCGCTGCCGAACCGGCCTGGACCGAGAACCGCCGGCTCGTCGAGCAGGTCCTCCAGCTCAACGATGATCTGATCGAGACCCAGCGACGCCTCAGCCGCCGCCAGCGCCAGCTCGAGCAGGCACAGAGCGAGACTTCGCGATCCGAGCTTCGCGTCCGCCAGCTCGAGCGCATCTTGCTCGCCGGCCTCACCCCCAGGAATTTCGACGAGGCGCTGCAGCGGCTGCTCGAGGCCGCGGAGGAGCTGCTGCCGGGTGACCGCATCGACATCCTGCTCCACGACGAGGCGCTCGACCGGCTCGTCCTCCGGGCGAGCTCAGGGGCGGGGCCCGCGCCGGACGCCGGCGATGCGTGGCGGATCGGAGAGGGCGTACTCGGCTCAATCGCCGCGCGGGCCGCGCCGGCGCTGATTGAGGACCTCGCGCACGAGCGCGAAGACGCAGGGGCAGCCGGGCGGGACGGCTCGCTGATTGGCACACCGCTGACCGTCGAAGGCCACGTGATCGGCGTGCTCGCGGTCAGCGCTGCCGGCACGGGCTGCTTCAGCGACGGCGACCTGACGCTCCTGGGGCTTGTCGGCGAGCGGGTCGCACTCGCGATCGGCCAGGCGCAGCTGCGCGAACGGGAGCGGCGGATGGCCGAGACGCTCCAGCGGACGATGCTCCCGCGGCGCCTGCCGGACGTGCCCGGGATTGCGGTGGCGGCTCGGTACATCGCGCGGACGGCGAGCGTCGGCGGAGATTTTTATGACGTCCTCGCGCTGCCGGACGGGCGCGTCGGCATGGCGATCGGGGATATCACCGGGAAGGGGCTGCGCGCGGCGGCGACGATGGGCCGGCTCGGCGGCGCGCTCCACGCCTACGCGCTCGACTCGCCCGGGCCGTCCGATGTGCTGATGCGCGTCGGACGTCTCGCCGAGGTGGACGACGCCCTCGCGACGGCGCTCTACGCCGTGCTCGATCCCGCGTCCGGCGCGCTCGATCTGGCGAGTGCCGGACACCTGCCGCCGCTCTGTGTCCACCCGGAGCAGGGCGTGGCCTACCTCTCGATGGAGGAGGGACTCTCACCGCTCCTCGGGCTGCCGGTCGCCGAGCGTGACCAGGCGCGGCGGACGCTGCCGCTCGGCGCGACGCTCGTGATGTTCACCGACGGCCTCGTCGAGCGCACCCACAACATCGACGAAGGTCTGGCGGGGCTCGCCGCGGCCGCCGGCGAGGCGGCGAGATGGCCGGTGGAGGACCTGTGTGACCACCTGCTCGCACAGCTTGCGCCGGCGGGGCGCTACAGCGACGACGTCGCCGTGCTCGCCGTCCGGCGGCTTGGCTGAGGGAGTCCCGCGGGCGGAGCCCTACGCCGCGCGGAGAGTGTCCGCGGCGCCCCGCAGCCGCCGTGCGACCTCGGACCCGACGGGCTCCGGGACCTGTTCCTCGACGACGTCGGCGGCCGTCAACGTACAGTCGATCAGGTTGTGGACAGGGTAGTCGCGGGCGCCGAGCACGCGCGCGAGCCAGCGGAGCTGGCCTTCGAGGTCCTGGTCGCTGATCGCCCAGGCGAGCACGTGCTGCATGTCATGCACGCACCACTGCCAGGCGAGGTCACGGCCGTACCGCGTCACGTCCTCCGGATGCTGGTCGAGGTGGCGTTCCGTGACCGCCTCCGCGAGCGGAACGAGCTCCACGACCTCGCCCCCCGCCGTCGCCGCCGAGGTCGGCGGCGGCATGCCGCTCGGCGGCGCGGTCCGGCGCGCGCCGCTCATCGGGCGACGACGTCATAGGTCGAGAGGTGGTCAAGCCGCTCGAGCCGGATCGCCCGGTCAAGCTCCTCCGGAATCCGGGCGTGTGACTCCTGGTGGTCGCCGCTCCGCATGTACGCCGTGAACGATGCCCGGTCGCGCCACCGGCTCACCATCAGCACCTCACCCGGCTCCCGGTCAGAGCGCCAGACCTCGAGGTCGATGAAACCGTCGAAGGCGTCAACCGCTCCGAGCCGGTTCTGGAAGGCCAGGACCAGCTCGTCGACCCACTCTGGCGCCACCCGCAGTCGTGACATCGACACATACACGACGCCTCGGTTTCAGCGTGGAGCGGCCGAATCCTGCTTCGCCAGACCGTGCCGGCGGGCCATCTCCGCGTGAAATCTGCTGTCCTGTGATGAGGCCTTGCCCGAGTTCAACGTGCTGATCTGCGGCGGTGGTGTCGCCGCGGTAGAAGGTTTGCTCCGTCTCCGGCGCCTCGCGGGGGACCGCGTCGGCGTGACGCTGCTGTGCCCGGACGAGGACTTTCATTGCCGCCCGCTCGCGGTGGCCGAGCCGTTCGTCGGAGAGCACGTGCGTCGCTACCCCCTTGAGCGGGTCTCCTCCGACGCCGGCGCGGTCTGGGTTCGCGACCGGCTCGCGCGCGTACTCGCCGAGGAGCGCACCGTCGTCACCGACAGCGGCGGTGAGATCGCCTACGATGCGCTGCTCCTCGCCATCGGCGCGCGGGAGAAACCCGGGTTCGAGCACGCCTTCGTGTTCACCGACCGGGACGCCGGTGCCGGCTTCCGGGAGGTGATCGGCCGCGTCGACAGTGGCACCGTCCGCCGAATCGCGTTCGTGCTGCCGGACGGCCCGGCATGGCCTGTGGCGCTGTACGAGCTGACGCTCCTCACCGCCGCCCATGCGCGCGAGCGCGGCCTTGACCTGCAGATCGATCTCGTCACCCCGGAGGGCCGGCCGCTGCGGTCCTTCGGCGAAGGCGGTGCCGTTGCCATCCGAGGGCTCCTCACCGACGCCGGCGTCGCATTGCACGCGGGCGCGTCGGCGCGCGTCGAGTCCCCGACCGTCGTCGCCTTCGGCGCCGCTCGGCTCGAGGTCGATCTCGTCGTCACCGTCCCGCGCGTCACGGGGCCGGCGATCCCCGGGATCCCCGCCGGCCCAGGCTGGTTCATCCCGATCGACGACTTCTGCCGCGTCGAGGACACCGACGGCCACATCTTTGCCGCCGGAGACGCGACCGCCTACCCGGTCAAACACGGCGGCCTCGGCACGCAGCAGGCGGACACGGCGGCCGCGGGGATCGCTCATCTCGCCGGTCTTGGCCCGCGCGCGGCGCCGTTCACGCCGATCATCCGCGCGATGCTGCTCACCGGCAACCACCCGGTCTATCTCTCGGCGTACGTCGTCTCGGGACTTGGATGGCGCTCGCAGGTGTACGAGAACCCGCCGTGGGCGCCGGACGAGAAGGTCGTCGCCGAGGAGCTCGGTCCGTACCTGGCTAAGTGGTCTCTTTCGTAAGTACGGCCACACCGAGAGTGGTCACCGGCAGATGCCTGGCACGGACGCAGAATGCGACGTGCACTGGAGGTGCACGAGCATTCGAGGCCAGCCGGACGACTCGGGCGCGGCCCGATTCGGCGACGCCGGACGGCGAGCGGGCCGCAAGCCCGAGCAGGCGCTGCCGGGGGCCCTCGAATGTCGTCGTATTTGCGAAACGGGCCACTAAGCTTGATCGCTGACTGATGTCGTTTCGCCGCCTGTGCTGCCGGATCATGCTCCTCGCCGTTCCCGCGGCCCTCCTGACGGCGCCCGCCGCAGCGGCGTCACCGTTCTATCTCGCGCTCGGGGACTCGGTCCCGGTGTGGAACGGGACGCAGTCGTATCCGTACCTCGTGCGGGCGCACGTGGCCCACCGGCTGCCCGGCGTGGGGCTCCAGAATCTGGCGGTATCCGGCGAGACGACGGGATCGATGCTCGCCGGCCAGTACGCCCGCGCACTCACCGCCCTGCGCAACCATCGTGGCCGCGTCGCGCTCATCACGATCGACATCGGTGGCAACGACGTCGTCGCGTGCGCGATCAACGATTACCCGTCCCCGGGTCCCGCATCGCGGGCGTGCTGGTCAGACGCGTTCTCGAGGCTGGCGGGGAACCTCACGCGGATGCTCCGGGGCCTGCGCGCGGCGGCGCCGGGCGTACCGATCATCGGGATGACGTACTACAACCCGTTGCTCGGAAACTGGCTCGCGGGCGGGACGATCCGCGCGACAGTCCTCGCTGAACAGACGCACCTCGTCGACCTCAACCGCCAGCTGACCCGACTGTACGGCGGCACCCGCTGGACCGCTGACGTGGAGGGTGCCTTCCACGCCCGTGATCTGCGGACGTTCGTGTCCTCTCCCTGGGGCCGCGTACCGCTCGGCGTGGCACGGGCGTGCGCCTGGCTCGACATCTTCTGCCGGGCCGGATCGATCGAGGGCTTCGGCGACGACCCGAACGCGCGTGGCGCTACCGCGATCGCGCGGGCCTTCAACGCACGGATCGACGGCGTCTGTCGGCTTCGCGGAGCGGTACGGCGGTGGTTGCTATGCCACCGCGCGGCGCGTTCGGCTCGGTAGTTCCCCTCGTCGCGTGCTGTGGAGAGCTGCTGATGAGCGGTAGCGCGCCGCCCGGTAGCGTCCGCGGCGCGCTATGAAGGCCCGCCTCGCTCTGTCCGTCGCCGTCGCTGCCGCCCTCGGCATCATCGGGTCGGTGTCCGCGCTCGGCGCGGGCGCGCCGAAAACCGTGCATCTGCGCGGCACCGCCTACGAGTTCAACAGTGTCCATATCATGCTCGCGGGGGCGACGATCCGCGTCGCCGAGTACCCGAAGCTCAGGGCGACCGTCGGCAGCGATGGGCGCTACGACCTCACGGTGCCCGACCGTGCGAGGGTGACGCCGTACATCGTCGACCCCGGCTACCACACGATCTACCTGCAGACGTTCACGACCGATGGCGAGGACCTGGCCAACGTCAACTTCCAAACGCCGAGCGACGGCGTGTACAAGGGGCTCGTCGTCCTGCTCGGGGTCCCGGTCGACGCGACCGGGAACCCGGTGCGGTGCGCGATCGTCTCGACGTTCAACACGCGCAACGTGCGCGATCTCGGCTACCAGGGTTTCATCGGCTACGGCGCCCACGGCGTCGCCGGCGCGACCGCGACCGCGTCGCCCCTGCTGCCGAAGCCGGTCTACTTCAACCAGAAGGTCGTGCCGGACCGCAGCCAGCGCTCGTCCTCCGAGGACGGCGGCGTTGTCTGGACGGGCGTCCCCGCGGGGGTGTACACGATCACCGCGCACTCGTCGACGACGCGGTTCGCGAGCTTCGTGGCCACCTGCCGTCCGGGCCGTGTGGTCAACGCAAACCCGCCGTGGGGTCTGCACGAGCTCGGTCTGCGCAATCCGGCCCGGGTCTCGGCGGGGTTCTCTCCCCGAGGCGGCCTGCTGTCGCTACGTCTCTCGAGGCTCCCGGCGACGCAGCCGATCGTCAGCGTCCGCTGCAGCGGGCCAGGCTGCCGGTTTGGCGCCCGCACCTACACCCCGACGGGCGGCACGTTCGACATCGAGCACGCGATCGGTCCGCTCAGCCTCCACGCCGGTCAGACGCTCGAGGTCAAGCTCACGGCCCACCGCTACAACGGCGTCGTCTGGCGCTGGACTTTCACCCGCACGCGCGCGCCGAGGCGCACGACGCTGTGCGTCCCGCTTGGGAACACACTCGCGCGTGGGAGCTGTCCGACCTCGTAGCGTCAGATCGTGTCGCCGCGGGTGCGGATACGGGCGCGGACGGGCGGGCGCGTCCCGAACCACTCACCGGAGCGCAGCCGGGGCAAGCGGACCGTGAGCCGCTGCACGAACGACGGGGGTGAGTCCCACCGGTGCGGGTCGAGGTCGGCACCACAGAGTGCGCACCCGGCGGCGAAGGGGGTGACCCGCGCGCCGCAGTCGGGGCAATAGCCGGGATGTTTCATGACGCGGATGATGCCGCCCGTCGGTATGACGTCCCTAAGGCATGTGTCAGGCGAATCGAAGAACAAGCGGCCGGGTAGGCCAACGGTTCGATGGCGGAACTTGTCCTGGGACCGATGGTCCGCTACGTGAGCACGACCGAGGCAACCGTCTGGGTCGAGACCGACGCCGCGTGCGAGGTCGAGATCCTGGGGCGCACGGTGCGGACCTTCCACGTCCGCGACCATCATTACGCGCTCGTCGTGATCGACGGGCTGGCGCCGGACAGCAGCATCGAATATGCGGTGCGGCTTGACGGCGTCGTGTGCTGGCCGCAGCCAGTGTCGGGATTCCCCGCGCCGCGAATCCGGACACTGCCGGAGACCGGTGCCCTGACGCTGGCGTTTGGCTCCTGCTGCGTGACCGCGCCGCACGAGCCGCCGTACACACTCAGCCCGGACGACGACGAGTGCGGGCTGGGGGTCGACGCTCTGTACGCGCTCACCCAGCGACTGCGCGAGCAGGACCCGGGCGCGTGGCCGCAGCTGCTGTTGCTGCTCGGCGATCAGGTCTACGCCGACGAGCTCCCGCCGCAGACCCGCGAGTTCGTCCGCGCGCGTCGAGATCCCGACAGCGATCCCCGCGAGGAGGTGGGCGACTTCGAAGAGTTCGCATGGCTGTATCGCGAAGCGTGGTCGCCGGCAGCGATGCGGTGGCTGCTCTCGACGCTTCCGACGGCGATGATCTTCGACGATCACGACGTCACCGATGACTGGAACATCTCGGCGTCGTGGGTGAGGGAGATGCGGGCGATGGGGTGGTGGCGGGAGCGCATCGCGGCGGCTCTGGCGAGCTACTGGCTCTATCAGCATCTCGGAAACCTGTCACCGGCGGAACTCGAGCAGGACGCGTTGTACCAGCGCGTCCTGGCGGTGGACGATGCGTGGCCGATCTTGCATGACTTCGCCGTGCGGGCGGACCGTGAGCCCGGCGGCCGGCTCTGGAGCTACGCTCGGCAGCTCGCCGGAGCGCGGCTGCTGGTCGTCGATTCCCGGGAGGGCCGCGTGCTCGACGGCGAGCACCGGCAGATGATCGACGACGGCGTGTGGTCCTGGCTCTCAGGCCAGCTCGACGGTGACGCCGATCACGTGCTGTTCGCGAGCACGCTGCCGGTCCTCCTCGCGCCGACCCTCCACTGCGCCGAGGCGTGGAACGAGGCCCTCTGCGACGGGGCGTGGGGAGCGCCCATCGCCCACCTCAGCGAGAAGCTCCGGCGGGGGCTCGACCTCGAGCACTGGGCGGCGTTTCAGGCGTCGTTTCACCGCCTCGTCGGGCTCCTCGGCGAGCTCGCCGCGGGCACCCGCGGGCGGCCGCCGGCATCGATCGTGCTGCTCGGCGGCGACGTCCACCAGACCTACGTCGAGGAGGTCGGCTTTCGAGCGCCGCGGCAGGCCCGGAGCGCCGTCTACCAGGTCGTCTGCTCGCCGTTTCGCCACCAGCTCTCCCGGCGCGAGCGCGGTGCGATCGGAGTCGCCCGGCGCTCGCGGCTCATCGGATGGCTCGCTCGCGCCGTGGCGCATGCAGCCGGGGTCCGCGACCCGGACATCCGCTGGCGGCTGCTCGAGCCGCCGACGTACAACAATCAGATCGGCCTGCTCCGGATCGACGGGCCGCACATGTGGCTGACGCTCGCGTGTACCGAGCCGGGCGGCGACCCGGAGCTGCATACCTCGCTCGAGCGCCAGCTCGTCTGAGCGGCTCGTCTGAGCTCGTGTCAGACGCCGGAGGAAGCGTCGGGCGGCGGCGGGTCGGACTGCGCGGCGGTGATCTTCGAGATCAGCGCCGTCGGACTCGTCCCGCCGGCCACCTGCAGGCGCGGCAGCCGGAACCGGCTCTCCTTCGGGTTCGCCCAGCCGGAGACGAGCGTCATGGCCCCCGTGAAGCCGGCCTGGCTGAGCGCATCGGTGACCGTCGCGTTGTAGCGCCCGGCGCTGAAGCTGTACCAGTTGACCGGTCCGTTGTACCGGCTCTGGAGATCCTGGCGCTCGGTCTTGACCTCCTGCACGATCGCCGGCGTGCTCAGCCCGGTCAGGTCGGGGGAGTCGTTGCCGCCGGCGTCGAGCTCCCAGCCGGCCGCGACGAGCGCTTTCGTCTGGTCATCGGCCAGTCCACCGTCGGTCGGCGAGCGCCCGTTGGAGGGAAGGTTGATCACACCGACCCAGCCGAGGCCTTTGAGCACGGGCAGCGCGTTCGTGTACTGGGACGCGTATCCGCCGTCGAACGTGACGACGATCGGCTTGCCGGACGGAAGCGGGGCTCCCTTGGTCCAATACGCCTGAACCTGGTTGAGCGTCACCGCGTGCCAGCCGCCGGATTTGAGCGCCTGCATCTGCGCTGAGAACTCGCTCCCCGGTACGTACAGGTCCGGCGACGCGCCGCTGCCGGCCGGCGGGCTGTTGATCACGTGGTAGGTGAGGATCGGCACCGCAGCGGTTCCGGGCTTCTGAGAGGCGGCCGGCGCCGGCTTTGACGCCGTCGTGTGCGCCGGCGTCGAATTCGAGGTGCCGCCCCCGGTCGTGGTGAGAACGATCGCGACGATCACCGCCGCCGCGGCGACGAGTGAACCGGCAGCCAGGAGGCGGGTCTGCGTCGTCGAACGCCGGCGCTCCCGCTGGGCTTGCATGCGGCGTTCGACATCACGGAGGTTCACGGCGCGCGCGACACTACCGCCTCGGGCGCCCGGATCGTTCGATGAACGTCGATGCCGAGAGCGGCACTGGCGCGGCCCGTTGGAAGTGTTCACAGCGACGGACGACTTGCCGGTAAGGTCACCTTGGCCCTAACGGCCGGTGCCGACGTCGGCGGCAGCACTCTGGAGGATTCGAGGAGGCGACGCGAGTATGGACGACGAGAATGCCCGCGACCCGGGTCAGCCCGAGCCGAGGCGCAAGACCGACCAGGAGATCTTCGACGAGCAGATCGCGCGAGCGTCCGGGAAGTTCATCGTCCAGCTCGGCGGCCTGGGCATCCTGGCAGCCTTGGTGATGTCGGCGATCGCGCTGGTCGTCGCCGCGCACCGGAGCAACACGACGATTACGGTCCCGGCTGCGCCGACAGGCGGGCAAACCAGCAGCGGCCAGCCGACCCAGCTAAGCGGCGACGCGCTCGGCGAGCAGATCTTCGTCTCGGGCACGCCTGGCGGCGCCATCAGCTGCGGGTCCTGCCACACGATGCGAGCCGCAGGCACGAGCGGTACGACCGGACCGAACCTCGACAAGGAGCTGACGTCCGATCCTCCGTCGGCCACGCGCGAGTCGATTGTCGATCCCAACAAGGAGATCGTCCCCGGCTACCACGCCAACGTGATGCCGTCGAACTACGCGACGGCGCTGACGCCGCAGCAGCTCGACGCGGTGGTCAACTACGTGTACCACAGTACGAACGTGAAGTTCAAGAACTCCAAGTCCAAGACCACCCCGTAGAACGGCTTCCCGCGCCGGGCGCCCGCACCGAAGCGGTGCGGGCGCCGGACGCGAAGCCCGCTACTCGTACGCGAGCGCGGTGAGCGGATCGAGCCGCGCCGCCCGCCGCGCCGGGGCGATCGCCGCGAGCACGCCCGCGACGACCGCAATCACCACGAACGCGACGAGCGACGAGATCGGCAGGGCGAACTGCAGCCCTTCGCCGCTGAGCGCACCGGTCACCATCGCGGCCAGGAACAGGCCGACGCCGATGCCGAGCGTTGCCCCGAGCAGCGCCGTGACGACGCTCTCGTGGCGGATCATTCGCCGCAGCTGACGGCGGGTCATGCCGACGGCGCGCAGCGTCCCCAGCTCCCGCGTCCGCTCGAACACCGACAGCGCGAGCGTGTTGACGATGCCGAACAGGCTGACGATGACGGCGAGCGCGAGCAGCACGTAGATGATCGCCAGCATCTGGCTCACCCACGACAGCTGCTTCGTCGCGAACGCCGCCGGCGTGTACGCCTTGGCGCCGGGGAAACCATGCAGCCGGGACTGGAGCGCCGCCGTCATCCCAGACCGGTCACGAGCGGACACGAACGTCAGCAGGTTGTTCGCGTGCGGGAACACCGCTTCGAACAGCGTGCGTGAGACCGTGATCGGTCCGAGCCCGAGCGCCCCCCACTTCGGCGGCACGTCGATGCCCCGGACGACCAACGTGACCAACTGGCCATTCGCCAGGGTGACGCCGAAGCGGCTGCCGACTGCGAGGTGGTGTGACGTCGCGTAGCCGCCGTCGACGATCGCGCCGGTGCCGTCGAGCGATGCGAGCGCGCCGCGCGAGCCGGAGCCGTCCTTCCACGTGTACCGGTACGCCGTACCGATCGTGGCGGGCTCGACCCCGTTGACCGTGACCGTATGTCGGTAGGCACGGACCTGATCCTGGGCGATGCTCGAGGTGCTCTTCACGCCGGGCGCTCCGGCGATCGCAGCGGCGACGCCCGGATCGATCGGCGAGTAGCCGTCGCTCGCGGCAACGACGTAGTTCGCCGTGATCTGGTGGCGGAGCGTTCCGGTCGTCGACTGGCGAAGACCGGATGCGATCACCGACACGAACACGACGAGTGCGACACCGATCATCAGGGCGGCGGCTGTCGCTGCCGTGCGTGACGGATTGCGCATCGCATTCCGGCGGGCCAGGCCTCCGGCCGCGCCCGCGAACCGCTCGGAGGGACGCCCGAGCACGCCCGCCAGCCGACCGGCGATCCGCGCCGCCAACATCGCCACGGCGATGAACAGCAGCAGGCAGCCCGGCACGATCAGCACGAACCGCGTGCCGACCGCGATCCCGCCGGCGAACATCCCGCCGGCGAGCAGTCCCAGGGCAACCACGGCGAGGCCGTTGGCGACCCGGCGTGCCCGCCGGCTCACCCGAGGAGCTTCCGCCGTGGCACCGTCACGCAGCGCGACCACCGGGGCAATCCGCGTCGCACGAAGCGCCGGCCCGATCCCCGCGAGCGTCGTCACCAGAACGCCGACGAGCATCGCCACGATGACCGTGTGAGCGGCAAACACCGTGCCGGCCTGCGGCAGGTCGACGCCGAGCGCGGTGAGCAGCGAGCTCAGCCCCTTGGCGAGGCCGACGCCGCACGCGAGCCCCACGACCGACGCCGCCGCCCCCATCACGACCGCCTCGACGAGCACTGAGCCGAGCACCTGGCGGCGCGACGCGCCGACGGTGCGCAGCATCGCCAGCTCCCGCGCGCGCTGGGCAACCGTGATCGAGAGCGTGTTGAAGATCGTGAACGCGCCCACGAAGATCGCGATGCCGCCGAACGTGAGCAGTGCAATCTCGATGATCGAGATGAACTGCTTGAGGCCCTTCAGGGTGAAGCGATCCTGCGCTGTCGCCGTCTGCGACGCGAGCGGAGTGCGGGATCGCCGCCGACAATGCCGCTCGCAACGCCGCGCCGGTCACTGCCGGCCGCGCGGCCACGAGGATCGAATCGAACCGACCGCGTCTCGCCGAACAGTCGCTGCGCCGTCGGGAGATCGAAGATCGTGAACGTCGCCCCGCCGATTGAGTTGACGGCGCCGAACGTCGCGATCCCGGACACCGTGAACGTGCGGACCGGCCCGCGCCCCGTGACCCGGACGTGTCCGCCGACGCCGACGTGCTGCTTGGACGCGGTGCCGGCGTCGATCACAACCTGATCGGGCGCAGCCGCAAAATGGCCGGTCTTCAGCCGGAACGGCGTCAGTCGTGCCGCGCCCGGCGCGCCTGGCGTCGAACCCGACGCCGAAGTACGGCCCGCGGCCGATCACGGAGCCGTGCGTGTCGATGACCTTCGTCTGGGTGTTCGTCAGGTCTCCGACGGCGGTTCCGACCTGCGGGAGCGCGCGGACGCGTTGCAGCAGGGAGGCGTCGATCGTCGGCCGGCTCGCATCCCCGTCCGGAGAGACAGTGAACGCGGTGCGGGCGTCGACGACGGCGTCGGTCCCGCGATAGGAGGAACTCGTCAGTGAGTTCGCCGCGTGGCGGAGGGTGTCCGACAGCGTGAGCGCCGCGGTCACCATCCCCACGCCGAGCACGATCGCCAGGCACGTCAGAAGCGTCCGCGCCCGGCGGGCGGCGAGGGCCTTGCAGGCGACGGCGATCATCGGGTCACCTCCGCCATCGCCTCGATCACGGCGGCCTCGTCGGGCCGGTCGAGATCGAAGACGATGCGGCCGTCCGACAGGAACACGACGCGGTCCGCGGTGGCCGCCGCCCGGGGATCGTGCGTGACCATCACCGTCGTCTGCTCGTGGTCGCTCGACGCCCGGCGCAGCAGCGCCAGGATCTCCCGCCCGCTGCGGGAGTCGAGGTTGCCGGTCGGCTCGTCGGCGAACAGCACCGTCGGCTCCGTGACGAGTGCGCGGGCGACCGCGACCCGCTGTTGCTGGCCTCCGGAGAGCTCGGCCGGACGGTGCCGGCGGCGATCGGCGAGGCCGACCGTGGCGAGCACCTCGTCGACCCACCGCCGGTCCGGCTTGTGGCCGGCGAGCTGGAGCGGAAGGACGATGTTCTCCTCGGCGCTCAGCATCGGCAGCAGGTTGAACGCCTGGAAGACGAAGCCGATCTCGCGGCGCCGCATCAGCGTGAGCTGCTTGTCGTCAAGCCCGGTGATCTCGCGTGCCGCCGAGCCGCACGGATCCGCTGTCCGGACCGTCGAGCCCGGCAAGGATGTGCATGAGCGTCGACTTGCCGGATCCCGACGGTCCCATGACGGCCGTGAACTGGCCGACGGGGACGTCGATCGAGACACCGTCGAGCGCTTGAACGCCCGACTGCTCGCCGCCGTAGCGTCGGGTGACGTCGGTCGCCGCTACGGCCGGCACCGACACGTTCGGCGTCGCGTGCTGATCGGCACCGACGTCGGCGATAGGTGGTGGTCATGGACATAGTGCGGTGCTCCTTGTCGTGTGTTCGTTTGTCAGGCAAGTGCTGGTTCGAGCTCGAGCTCGCGCCCGATCCGGGCCACCGAGGCGCGCAGCGCGCCGGCGGCCAGGACGGCGTCGCAGGCGCGGGCGAGCACCCCGCCGAGCAGCCCGCGGCCGCGGACCGAGACGGACGCCCGGATCTCGCTGCCGCCGTCGAGGCGGCGCGAGCACGTACTCGGCGCCGATCGAGACCGGCCCGGTCGCGACGAGCGACAGGCAGTGCTCGGCGGCCTCGTGGATCTCGACGTCAAATTCCATGCTGCGCCCGGCGAGCGAGCCGCGCACGCGGGCTTGGGTGCCGGCCTCCAGCCGCGGCCCGTCGAGGTCGAGCACCTCGAACGGGATCGGCGCCCAGCGCGCGATCGCGTCGGGCTCGGTCAGCAGCTCGAGCACCTCGTCGGGTGTTCCCGCTACCCAGGTTTCGGTCGTCCACGTGTTCATCTCGCGCCCTCCGTTGTCGCCCCGTCATGTGGGTGGCGACACGGTCTCAGGGCGCCGCTGCGCTGTCGTCAGCTACGGGGGTGAAATCGGGTCGGCCTGCCGGTGATCTCGTGCCCTCCCGAGGGAGGACCGTGTTCAGCGGTTTCGACGACCCGCGTCCTACTCAGGTAGGAGGGCACGTCACCGTGCCAGACGATGCGCAACGGGCCCGCCGGCGTTACCGTCACACGCGTGAGCTGGCCACAGACCCTGGTGAGGCGCGTGCGGGCGTTCGATCCGATGGCCGTCGATGCGATCGTCGCGGTCGTGATGACTGCCGCGGTCGTCGGGATCGCGCTGAACGCCCGCCACTCCGGACCGGTCGCGGTGCTCGCGGCCGCCGCGTGTACGGCGACCGTCGCCTGGCGCCGCGTTCACCCAGTCAGTACGACGCTGATCGCAATGGTCGCGATCACCGTGTATGCCCGCCAGAGCGGCGACAGGAACCTCTCGCTTGAGCCCATCGCCATCCTGCTCAACTTCTACACGCTCGGCCGGCTCTCCGCCGAGGACACCGATCTGCGGGCTGAGATCGCGCTGCTCGCGCTCGCGGTCGTCGCGATCGCGCTCACTCCCGGCAACAAGCTCGTCAGCGATGTCGCCGCCGGGTGGGCGTTGTTCGTCGGCGTCCCGTTCGCCGGGGGCCGCGCGATCGGCTCGCGTGCCGCGCTCACCCGGGAGCTGCGTGAGAAGGCGGATCGGCTTGAGCGTGACCAGCGCGAGCGCGCCCACCGCGCGGCCGCCGACGAGCGCAACCGGATCGCCCGCGAGCTCCATGACGTGGTCGCGCACAGCGTCAGCGTGATGGTCATTCAGACGCAGGCGGCTCGTCGCATCGCCGGCGAGGATCGTGAGACGGCGCGTGAGGCGTTGCGGGCCGTCGAGTCGTGCGGGCGCGACGCACTGACGGAGATGCGGCGGATGATGGGCGTGATGCGTCGCGGCGACGAGGCACTCGCGGGGACGGCGACACCCACGCTGTCGGAGCTGACGACGCTCGTCGACCGGGCCCGCGCCGCGGGGCTGCCCGTGCAGCTCACCGTCGACGGCGAGCCGCGCGAGCTCACCCCCGGCCTCGAGCTGGTGGCCTTCCGGGTCGTCCAGGAGGCGCTCACAAACGCGATCAAGCACGCGGGCCCGGCCGAGGCCGCCGTCCGGGTCGCGTTCGCCCCGGAGGCGATCGAGCTTGAGATCACCGACACCGGTCGGGGCCCGTCGAGCGAAGCCGACGACGGGGACGGCGGCGGGCACGGGCTCGTCGGCATGCGGGAGCGCCTGAACCTCTACGGCGGCGAGCTGCACACCGGGCGGCGGCGCGGGGGCGGTTTCCAGGTGCGCGCGCGGATTCCGCTGCGTGAGGCGGTGACGACGTGACCATGCTGTCCTCGCCGTTCTCCCGGCCGATGGACCCGGCGCGGTTCGACCTCGTGCTGGCGGGCGTGCTCCTCGTCGCCTTCGAGATCGACATCATCACCACGCACACACACCGCGGACCCCTCGCGCTTAACATCCTCGTCGCCGCGGCCATCGCCATCGCGACCGTGTGGCGGCGCTCGGCGCCGCTCGCGTCGGCGTCCGCGGTGATGGCGTTGGGGCTCGTGATGGCGGCGTGGCTGACGAACCCGACCACGCACGTCGTCCCGCTCTACCTGCTGTTCGTTCCGGCCTACACGGTCGCCGCGTACGAGCCCCGCAACCGCGCAGTGATCGGCCTCGCCGTGTGCGTGGCCGGCCCCTGGGGGATGTCAGCGGCGACGCATGCGACCGCGAGCGACTGGGCGTTCACGGCCGGCATGAGCGGCGGCGCCTGGGCGGTCGGGCGCGGCCTCAGAGCCCGCCGCTTGCTCAACGCCGAGCTCGCGGCGAAGGCGGAGCGGCTCGCCGCCGAGCGCGAGAGCCGCGAGCGTCTCGCCGTCGCCGATGAGCGCACGCGGATCGCGCGGGAGTTGCACACGGTCGTCGCCGCCAGCGTCAGCGCGATGGTCGTGCAGACCGAGGTCGCCCAGCACCTGCTCGACGAGTCGCCGGACCGCGCTGACGCGGCGATGGCGGCAGTCGAGGCGTCCGGCCGCCAGACGCTCGCGGAGATGCGGCGGATCCTCGGCCGTGGTGCTCGCCTACGAGGCCGGCGTCGTCAGCCCCAACCGGCGCGCCGCGAGCTGATCTGCCGCACCAGGCGGTCGTGCCCCCGACTCATGCCGCGCCTGCGCCCATCCCACCGTCAACCAGAAGCACGGCCCCTGAGACAAAGCTCGCCTCGTCGCTCGCGAGGAAGGCGACCGCCGATGCGACATCGTCGGCGCGCCGGTGCCGACCGAGCGGTGCGGGCGGCCAGGCCGGCCGGGTCATCGCCCCGATCAGGATCGCTCGCCGGGCCGATATGTCGCATGCCGGGCGCGGTCGCTCCCGGACAGACGCAGTTGGAGCGAACCCCGTGCGCCGCCCCGTCGAGCGCGAGCATCTTGGCCATCATCACGACGGCCGCCTTGCTGACCGAGTAGGCGCCGATCGGCGCCTCGCCGCGCAGCCCGGCGTCGGAGGCGATGTGGACCATCGCGCCTCGCGTCTTGATCAGCTCGTCGAACGCGGCCCGCGCGTACAGAAAGCAGCCGCGCAGGTTGATCGCCATCAGCCGGTCGAACTCGGCGACGGGCGTGTCGATCAGCCGCTCGGTGAGCGCGATCCCGGCGTTGTTGACGAGCACGTCGAGCCGTCCGGCCACCGCCACCGCCGCGTCGACCGATCGTTTGACATCGGCCTCGTCGGCGGCGTCGGCGACGATGAACCGCGCTCCCGGGGGGCCGCCGAGTGATGCTTCGGCGGCCCGCCCCAGTGCCTGGTCGCGCCCGGTGATGAGGACCGTCGCTCCCTCCTGGATCAGCCGCTGCGCGATGCCGAGGCCGATCCCGGTGGCGCCGCCGGTGACGAGCGCGACCTTGCCGTCAAGTCGCGTGGTCGCCACCGGCTCAGTCCGGTGGGAGCTCTTGGTAGACGAGATCGATATCAACTCCCTGCCGGCGGCGCACGGCGCGCGCGATGTAGTAGATGGCGAGGCCGACGATCACGATCCCGCCCATGAAGGCGATGATCTGCCACCGGTTCCCGGTGTCGCCGGCCAACGCGAGCGCCGGGTAATGCCAGGTCTCCCACACGAGGAACACCATCACGGCGAACGTGATCGGCGCGACGATCTGGAGCACGGGTATCCCGAACAGCTTCATGTTCGGCGGGCGAGCCCTGATAGAGCTCGCGCTGGCGCCGTGGGAACGTGAACGCGGCGACGCTGACGATCGTCATGCACACGACGCCGGCGAGCACGCCGAGCGCTAGCAGCGTTTGGAACGTCGTCGCCAGCACACTCCAGGCGAGCATCGCCGTGACGATCGCCATCACGAGCAGGATCGCCGGGACCGGCGAGTGGAAGCGCTCGTTGACGCTGGCGAACCGCTCGGGCAGCACGCGGTCAAACGACCACGCGAACACGCTGCGCACCGGCATGAACGTGTTGCCGACCATCGCCGGCAGCGACCAGAACAAGAACGACGCCACGATGATCGTCGTCAGCACGTTGTTGTTGACCACCAACGACGCGAAGTAGTGGTAGAAGGGTCCGCTCGGCAGGACGTACGCGGCGTTCGGCGCGGTGTTCGCGCCGACCATGAACTGGTAGCCGACGGTGTGGTAGATGAGCAGGACGCCGATGACGAGGCCGATCACGTCCCATGACAGGGCGCCGAACATGATCGACATCTGGCGGTTGCGGTTGGACGCGCTCTTCAGCTCTCCCGAGAGGTAGACGCTCCACCAGTTCCACACCATGAACGTCATGATCACGAAGATGGCTGGAGCGGTGGCCGAGCCGAAGGCGTGCGGGATGGACACCACCCGCCTTCGCCGTCGTGATCACCTGGTTGATACGCATTGCCGTGGGCGCCGAACGTGTGTGAGACGGAGTTGAAGTGGTTGACGAAACTCCCATGGGTGCCGAACAGCAGCACGACGAACGCGAGCAGCGTGCCGAGCGTGGCCGTGATCCAGAACGCGTTCTGGACCCGGAACGTCGTCTTCGTGCCGGCGATCAGAATCGCCGTCATCGCCAGGATCATCACGAAGCCGAACACGAAGATCCAGCCCTTGTCGGACTGGACGTGCGTACCCCAGCTGATGAGCGTGTGGCTGTTGAACACCGTCCCGAGCGTCACGAGCACGGGCCCGAGCGCGAACACGGGGAAGTACCGCGCCCAGAACGTCGCACCGATGATCGCCGAGAAGGCGGCGCCGAGGTTCGAGACGAGCGCGGCCGGCGGCGAGAGGATCCGGCTGACCCAGACGTAGTCGCCGCCGGTCTTCGGCATCGACGACGCGAGCAGCGCCATCATGATCAGGATCGGGATGTTGAGCAGCAGCGACCACAGCGTCGCCGCGACAAGATCGGATCCCGGGAAGGCGGTGAGGGCGAAGAACACGCCCCACGCCAGCGTCGCGCCGACGGGCGCGGAGAACACGGCGTTGAAGATCGTCGCGTCGAGCGGCCGACGCCTCGCGCACGAGTCCCGTGCTGCGACGCACGAACAGTTGCGCCTGACTTGCCCGACTCACTCGCGACGGTCCCGACTTCATCCGCAGCCATCACGCCCTCCGTTCGCTCGCTCCTCGCCCGTGATCAGATCGAACACCAAGTAACAAGATCGAACATCGTCCGTCAAGATTTGGCGCTTGCCATCGCGGAACACTACGATCTGCGTGCGCGTAGTCTTCCACGTTTCACGGAATCGAACAACATTCTTTGATAAGAGCCGATGCTCGCCAGTCGACCGCCGTCATCACATCCTCGAACGGGTCGCGGAACAGCAGACGATTCACATCGCGGAGCTGGCGACGGAGCTCGACGTGTCCGAGATGACGATCCGCCGGGACATCACCCGGCTCGAGCGCGACGGCTTCCTGCGCCGGACCTACGGCGGCGCGACGGCCCACATCACCCGCTCGATGGAGCTGCTGTTCAACGCTCGCGCGCTCCAGCACGCGCCGGCCAAGCGTCTCATCGGGATGCACCTCGCGGAGACGATGACGCCGGTCGGCTCGATGTTCGTCGGGATCGGCTCGACGACCGAGCAGTTCGCGATGTTCCTTCCGCCGCGCGACGAGCTGATCGGTGATCACCGGCTCGCTGACGGTGGCGAGCCTGCTCGGGACCCGCCGCGGACGGGTCGTGGTGCTCGGCGGGTCGGTGCTCACCGACGAGCTCGCGTGCATCGGCCCGGTCGCGGCCGCGACCGCTCGCCGCTACCACGCCGAGGTCGCGGTGCTCGGCGCGGCCGGACTGAGCGCGGCCGGACGGGATCACCGAACTCGACGACGAGGCGGCCGAGATCCAACGTCTGATGATCGAGCGCAGCGACCGTCTGATCGTGCTCGCCGACGGCTCCAAGCTCGGCTCCCGGACGATCGCCGCCGTCGCTCCGGCGGAGCTCGATCGACACGCTCGTGACCGACGCGAGCGCCCCGCGGACGAGCTCGATGCGCTCCGGCGCCTCGGCGTCACCGTGGAGGTCGCGAACCCGATGGCAACGAAGGAGGAGGACAGTGCCCCGTTTTAGAAGTTCAATGCGAGTCGAGGCGCCCCTGGCGGCGATGCGCGGCGTCCTCGTCGCCTCGCGCAGCGCTGCTGCCTCTGGGTCGGCCCGCTCGGCGTCCTGCCTCGCCAACGGCCGGGCCGCCCCAGAGCCGTCCGGCTGGCTCCTGCGTCCTTGCGCGTCATCCACCAGTGCCACCTCTTGGTGGCGCCGAACTTCTGAAACGGAGCACTAGCGATGCCGGACCTACGTACGATCTTTGGCGTCGAGAAGCCGCTGATCGCGATGTGCCACCTCGAGGGGCTCCCCGGCCGACCACGCTATGACACCTCCGGCGGGATGGAGCGGGTCGTCGAGTCGGCAGCGCGCGAGCTCGCCGCGCTCCAGGACGGGGGCGTCGACGCGGTCATGTTCTGCAACGAGAACGACATCCCCTACTCGACCGCTGTCGGCGTCGAGGCCGCGGCCGCGATGGCGGCCGTCATCGGCCGCCTGCACAGCGAGATCCGCGTCCCGTACGGCGTCAACCTCCTGTGGGACGCGAGGGCGACGATCGCCGTCGCGGCCGCGACGGGCGCCTCGTTCGTCCGTGAGGTGTTCATGGGCGTGTTCGAAAGCGACATGGGCCTGCTCGCGCCGGACTACGGCGAGGTGGCCGGGTACCGGCACGCGATCGGGGCCGACGACGTCGCGATCCTCACGAACATCACGCCGGAGTTCAGCCGGTCGGTCGGCGGGCGAAGCGTCGCCGAGCGCGCGGCGAGCGCCGCCTACATGGGCGTCGAGGGACTGCTCATCTCCGGCGCCGCGGCGGGCGTCGGCGCGAGCCTCGACGAGGTCCGCGAGGCGAAGGCGGCTGCGCCCGAGCGTCCCGTGCTCGCCAATACCGGCGTCACGCACGAGACCGTCGAGGAGGTGCTCCGGGTCGCCGACGGCGCCGTCGTCGGGACGAGCCTCAAGGTCGACGGATTGACCTGGAACCACGTCGATCCGGACCGCGTCGCCGTCGATGATGGAGAAGGTCAACGCGGTACGCGGCAGCGCGGTCGAGCGGGTAGTCCGATGGCCCGCCGGATCCGCATCTACTTCGCCACCGACGTGCATGGCTCGGAGAAGTGCTTCCGCAAGTTCCTCAACGGCGCGGCGGTCTACCAAGCCGGACGTGCTGATCCTCGGCGGGGACATCGCGGGGAAGGCGATCCAGGCGATCGAGGATCTCGGCTCCGGCCGTTTCACGACGACGTTCCGCGGTCACCGTTACGACGTCGAGGCCGGCTCAGAGCTCGAGGGCGTCGAGCGGCTCATCTCCGATCTCGGCTATTACCCATGGCGTGCCCAGCCGGGCGAGCTCGAGGCGCGCGTCGCCGACGGCACCGTCGAGGACGTCCTCGTCACAGCTGATGAGCGATCGCCTCGCGCACTGGATGGAGCTCGCCAACGAGCGTCTGCGCCCGCTCGGCGCGCCCGCGTTCTTGATGCTCGGCAACGACGACCCGGCGCGTGCTCGGCGACGTGCTGAGCGACGCCGAGCTGGGGCGAGAACTCGGAGGGCAAGGTGCTCGCGATCGACGACTACGAGCTCGTCTCCTACGGGTGGACGAACCCGACGCCGTGGGACATGCCGCGCGAGATGCCCGAGGGGCGAGCTCGCCGCCAAGCTCGACGAGCTGTTCGCCGCAGGTCCGCGAGCCCGCGCGCTCGATCCTCAACTCGCATGCCCCGCCGTATGACAGCGGCCTCGACGCCGCTCCGATGCTCGACCCCGACCTGACCGTGCAGCAGAGCGCCGGTCAGGTCAAGCTCGGGCCGGTCGGCAGCACCGCGGTGCGTGCGGCGATCGAGCGCTACCAGCCGCTGGTCGGCCTCCACGGCCACGTCCATGAGTCGGCCGGCTTCCGCCGGATCGGCAAGACGATGTGCGTCAACCCGGGCAGCGACTACGCGACCGGCGCGCTCAACGGCGCGATCATGACCCTGGCAGGGGGCAAGCTGAAGTCACATCAGCTGGTGCGTGGCTGATGCGTGACGGCCGACCCGCTGTTCGTCGCCGTCGATGCGGGGACGACCGGGGCGCGGGCGGTGGCGGTCGATCGCGCCGGGCAGCGTCGTCCACGAGGCGCGCCGGCCGTACGCGACCGTGACGCCGCATCCCGGGCTGGGCCGAGCAGGATCCGTCGGACTGGCGCGAGATGTCGCTCGCCGCGGTCGCGGACCTGGTGCGGTGCGCTGGGTTCCGGCGGTGGTGATCGCATCGCCGCGATCGGGCTCACCGGGCAATGCCCGACGGTGGCGCCCGTTCGACGCCGCCGGGCGAGCCGGTCGGCCCCGGGATGATGTATCGCGATAACCGGGCGAGCGCCGAGGCGGCGATGATGCGCGACCGGATCGGCGAGAGACGTCATGCACGCGCGCACCGGTCACCTCGCCGACGCGTTCCACGTCGGGCCGAAGGTGCTGTGGCTGCGCGATCACCGCCCTGACGTGTTCGCGCGCGACGGATCGGTTCCTCCAGCCGCGCGACGTCGTGCTGCGGGCCTTGACCGGGCGAGGTGCGGACCGACGAGACGCACGCGAACTCGACGGTGTTCTTCGACCTGCGGGCGCGGGAGTGGGCGGAGGATCTACTGGCGGAGTTCTCGTTGTCCTCACGCGTGTTCCCGGACGGTCGTGCCGGCGTGGGAGGTGGCGGGGGCGGTGAGCGGCGACGGTCGCCGCGGTGACCGGGGTGCCGCGCCGGATGCCCGGTCGTCATCGGCGCCGCCGACAGCCAGTGCGCGGCGTACGGCAGCGGCGTCAACGACCCGGGCCCGATCAGCGAGATGGCCGGCGCATCGTCGTGTCTGAACTCGATCGTCCCCGAGCCGCTCGCCGACCCGGTCGTCACCCACTACAGCCACGTCCTGCCGGATCGCTTCTGCACCGAGCTCGGCGTCAACACGACCGGCGCGGCGGTCAAGTGGGCGGTGTCGCGGCTGGCCTTCGACGATTACGCCGCGCTCGAGCCGGCCGCGGCGCATGTGCATGTGACGCTGCGTGAGCGGCCGCCTCGCCGACCCGATCGCCGCCGCGCCGCTGTTCCTTCCCTACCTCGGCGACGGCGAGCGCAACGACGTGACGCTGCGTGGCGGGTTCATCGGCGTCGCCGACCGGCACGGCCGTGACGCGCTCGCGTACGCGGTGCTGGAGGGCGTCGCCTTCTCGGTCGCCTCGGTGATCGAGCTGCCTGACCGCGGCCGGAGCGCCGTTTGACGAATTGCGGGTCGCCGGAGGAGTTGACGCGGCTGCCAGTGCTCGGCGCGATCAAGGCCGATGCGCTCGGCGGTGCCGGTCGTCCACCTGGAGGCCGACACCGCAGCGGTCGGCGTCGCGCTGCTGGCCGCCGCCGGGACCGGGCACCGAGCCGAGCGGAGGACGGCGATCGCCGGACTCGTCGGCGCGCGCAGCCCGGTTCGATCCCGTGGCCGCGCGGGATCGAGGCTTGCGGGCGCGCCGGGAGTGGTTCGAGACCGTCCGCGCAGTCACCCGCGGTCCGTGCGCCTGACGCCGCCACCGACGGAAGGATCCGGGTCATGAGCTTCGTCCTTGGCATCAACAACTGCTTCGCCGTCAAACGCTGGCCGTCGGCCGACGAGTGGGCGCCGCTGATCGCGCGCGGAGCTCGGGCTCGACGTCGTGCAGCACAGCTTCGATCTCGTCGACTTCACGGCCTCCGACGACGAGCTGCGCGAGCATGCGGCGTCGCTGAGCGCCGCGTGCTCGGCGGCCGGCGTCACGCTCCACTCGACGTTCACCGGGCTCGTCGCGTACTCGGCCAACCTGCTGCTCGACCCCGACCCGATCGAGCGGGCCCGCGCGTTCTCCTGGTACGAGCGCGCGATCGAGTACACCGCGGCGTGCGGCGGGATCCGCGACCGGCGGTCACCTCGGGAGCCTGTCGGCAACGACTTCGCCTCCGCAGAGCACGCGCTCGACCGCTGGTCGGAGCTCGCCGAGTCGCTCGATCGGCTGCGCCGCGTCGCGTCACGCCCGTGGCCTTCAGACGCTGCTCGTCGAGAACATGGCGTGCGCCCGCGAGCCGTCGACCCGCGCCCAGATGCGGAGCCTCGTCCGCGACGCCGGCCCGGAGCGGACATCGGTGACGCTGTGCCTCGACGTTGGCCATCAGTGCGTGCCCGGGACCGAGGGCGCGGAGCGCGATCCGTACGTGTGGCTCCAGCGAACTGCGGGAGTGCGTGTCGGTCGTCCACCTGCAGCAGACCGATGCCGAGGGCGATCATCACTGGCCGTTCACGGCGCACTACAACGCGCTCGGCCGGATCGACCCTGACCGCGTGCTCGAGGCGCTCGGCGATGCGCGGCCGACGCTCATCATCGAGGTGATCCCGCCGTTCGAGGCCGACGACGTCAAGGTCCTCGACGAGCTCCGCGAGACGGTCGAGTGCTGGCGCGAGGCGCTCGCTCGGGGCCGAGGCGATTGCGTAGCCTGCGTGCTCCGATGAGCGAGATCGAGACGCTTGAGGGCACCGCGGAGGAGGGCCAGCGACTCGCGCGGGCGGCCAAGGACGCCGGGCTGCCGCTGCTGCTTGTCGGCGGCGTGGCGGTCTGGGTCACCTGCCCGAGCGCCGCGGCGGGCCGTTGTCCCGGAGCTACGGCGACGCCGACTTCGTCGGGCGCGGCTCGGACCGCAAGGCGATCACCGCGTTCATGACCGACCAGGGCTACGAGCCGGACAAGCTGTTCAACGCGATCCACGGCGCGACCCGGCTCAACTACCACGACCCGGCTCGCGACCGGCCGATCGACGTCCTGCTCGACAAGTTCGTGATGGCGCACGAGCTGGACCTGCGCGGACGCGCTCGGACGGCTGCGCGACGACGCCGACCGACTGACGTTGCCGCTCGCCGATCTGCTGCTGACGAAGCTTCAGGTCGTGAGCATCAATCGCAAGGACCTCGTCGACATCTGCGCGCTGCTGCTCGACCACGGATTCGGCGAGGACTGACCCGAGGCGCAGATCTCGACTGCGCGCGGATCCTGGCCGTGACGAAGTCCGACTGGGGCTTCGAGCACACGATCCACAAGCACCCTCGCGACGCTGCGGGAGCGGATCGGCGAGTTCGGCCTGCCGGCGGATGCCGCGGCCACGATCGTGGGACGCGCCGACGAGCTCGACGCGGCCCTGAACGCCGCCCCGAAGAGCATGGCCTGGAAGATGCGCGCCCGAGTCGGCGAGCGGGTCAAGTGGTACGAGGAGCCCGAAGAGGCCCGCTGCTAGATGCCGGTCCGCGGACCGGATCCCCGGACCGGGCCCCAACCGCACGTGAATGGCGATCCACTCGGACAGACCGAGGTCCGGTGCCAAACTTCGCCCCACACGTGCCGGGTGACAGCCAAGATCCCGCAGACAACGGCCGCGGCTATCAGCCGGCGCGGTCGGGCGCCGACCGCCCGCGCGCCACGCGCTGCTGTCCGCCGGCGCCCGCGGCGCCGAGCGCGTCGCCAAGGTCACGGGCGTCGACCATGCGCTCAACGAGGCCGTCGAGGAGGCGCTCGTCCGCGCGCTGCGCAGTCCGGCGGTGATCCGGGCGATCGAGCGCGTCCGTCGAGGAGCACGCGACGAACTTCGAGCAGGGCAGCGACGAGGTCGCCGCCGTCGTCCGGCGCGTGCTCGAGTCCGAAGCGGCGGAGCAGGTGTGGTCGCAGGTGCTCGAGTCAGAGCAGGCCCAGAAGCTCGTCGAGCGGGTCGCCAAGGCGCCGGAGGTCCGTGCCGCGATCACCGCGCAGGGCGCGGGGCTGGTCACCGACATCGGGATCCGCCTGACGAAGATCACCGAGGAGTTGGACGACACGCTCGAGCGGGTCGTCCGGCGGGAGAACGCCGAATCCGAGAACGAACCAGGCCGGGCTCGCCACGCGGGTCGTGGCCGGCGCCGTCGACCTCAGCCTGCTGTTCGCCGCCTACTCGCTCATCTCGGGCGTCGTCGGGTCGATCGTCGGCGGCTCTGTTCGGACGGACGCCCTCGACCCCGGCTCTGGCCGTGCTCTCGTGTCTCGGGGTGCTCGTCGGCGGTGGCGTGTTCGCCGCCTTCTGGTCGCTCGCCGGCCAGACCCCCGGCATGCGCTTTCTCTCGATCCGGATCGTCCACGACGGCTCGTCGTGATCGGGCTGCGCCGCGCGACCCGCCGCGTATTCGGCGTGATCCTAGCCTGCTGCCGCTTCGGGCTCGGTTTCTTTGCGATCCTGCGCGACCCGCAGCGGCGGGCCTGGCACGACCGGATAGACCGGGACCGAGGTGATCTATGACATGACGCCCGCCGGGCGCCGCACGTCAGCGAGCCGTGCGGACCCAGGCCTGACCCGCTGCGGCGTCCTCGGCAGCGACGCTCATCACGCAAAGCTCCAGAGGCCCGACTGCGGATCACCCGTTACGGGTGATGTCTTCGGACCCCAACGAACGAAGACTCAATGGCAACCGATAACCGCCACACGTGGCGCTACGAGTGCGTGCCGTGCCCCCGGGCCGGGATCGCAACTGGAAGGAAACATGACAGTCCTAGCTTCATCCAACTACCCGTTCCTGAACATCTTCTGGACGATGCTCATCTTCTTCGCCTGGGTCGCGTGGATCTGGATCGCGGTCACGGTGCTGATCGACCTGTTCCGCCGCCGGGATCTCTCCGGCTGGGCCAAGGCCGCGTGGGTGGTCTTCGTGATCGTGCTGCCATTCGTCGGCGTACTGGTGTACCTGATCGCCTACCACGACGGGATGGCGGAGCGCGGCAACAAGCAGGCCGAGGCGTCGCAGGCGCAGATGGACGAGTACGTACGCAAGACCGCCGGAAAGGGTGGTCCGGCGGGCGAAATCGAGACGGCCAAGAAGCTGCTCGACGCCGGCACGATCACCCAGACCGAGTTCGACGCGATCAAGGCCAAGGCAATCGCAGCGGCGCCGGCGGCCTAACCAGGCCGACGGAGTCAGGGACACCCGGTCGCGCGCTCACCTGGCGCGCGACCGCCCGCTGTGTGGCCGGCGCGGCCCGCCGGGCGTCGGGCTCATCAACCCCGACGGTGTCCGGCGTCGCGCTTGGCTCGGTCGAGGCCGCGAAGTCCGGTCTGGCTGCGGGGGCCAACGACACGTTCCGCCACGCAGGAACCACGCCGCCTGAGCAGCCCTTCGCATTTCTCCTCAGGTCTCATCATCACTGCCCGGTGGATGCCGCTCCTCGCTCAGGTGCGAGAAATTTCACACACGGGCGTGACGTGACTGCGTAGCCTGTGTCTGCGGGTGCGAGGGCACCCGCAGACACACACCACCCACGGCCGGAGGTGACACATGTCTCACCGCCCGTCCCGCGGAAGCAAAGGGGTCGCAGCGATGGCGTCCCCTCGGCTGAGTGATCTCGCAGGTCCATTCACCACCCGTCCTCAAGGAGTCACAGTGTCACCCGAGATCTCGACCGATCCTGACTTCGCCTTCGTCGGCATCGACAGTTCAACGGACGAGAGGAGCCCAGGCCGCGGCGCCGCAGCCACCGCAGGCGCACGCGGCCGCAGACGGCGGGGCGCAGCAGGCGAGTCCGCTCGGCCCGCTCGCGGGACTCGTCGGCTCGTGGAAGGGCCACGGCTTCAACGCCATCTGGCGGCCTCATCACAGCGGCCAGGACCGGTTCCTGGAGCTCAACCGCACGGATGAGACGTTCGTCGTCACGGAGATCAACGGCCCGATCCCGAACCGTGGGCTCGCCAACCCGGACATCAACATGTTCGGCGTCACCTACCTGCAGCAGATCAACGAGGCGGGCACCCCGAACGGACTCCACATCGAGCCCGGCATCTGGGCGTCGGTGCCGCACACGACCGATCCGAACATCCCACCGAGCGTCGTCCGCATGGCCTCGATTCCACACGGAACCGTGATCCTGGCCCAGGGCAACGCTCAGATTCTCCAGGGCGGGCCGCCACACATTCCGAACAACAACATCTTCCCGAACTTCTTCAACACAGCCGCCGTTCACGGACCTTGCGTCCGCGGCCGGCTCGTTCCCGGAGCTCGATCTGTCAATCCCGACGTCGTTCCGGTTCGAGTCGCCGGGCGTCACGCAGGACATGGTCACGAACCCCAACAGCGTTCTCCAGCAGGCGCTGACCGCAGTCGCTCCAGGGCACGCACATGACCGAGCCGGACATTCCTCCAGGTCTCGACGACCCACAACCCGATCCAGGGCGGCGGCGGGACGGCCAACACCGCCTTCCTGGCGACGAGCACCAACCCGGCCGGCGGCAACGCGAACGCCAGGCCAAGTCGAAGCCACGTTCTGGATCCAGACGATCGCCGGCACCGGCGGTCAGCCGGACAAGCACCAGCTCCAGTACACGCAGCTCGTGATGCTCGACTTCAACAGGATCCACTGGCCACACGTGACCGTCGGGACGCTCGAAAAGCAGTGACCGTCGCCGACCCGAGCCGCCGGTGAACGTCGCCCGCGGTGAACGCGCCCGCGGCGAACGCGCCGCGCGGCGATCAGCCGCGGCGTCCTCCCCACTTCTCGGTTCAGCGCGTGCTCTCGACGCTCCGTGACGAGGACGTCTCGGTGTTCGCCGGGGTGCCGACGATGTTTCATCACCTCGTCGGTGCGCTTGACGGCCGGCCGCTTGATGCGTCCCGGCTGCGGGTGAGCTGTCGGCCGGCGCGATCATGCCCGCGGCGCTGAACGAGGCGTTCGACGCCGCGAGCGGTACCCCGCTGCTCGACGGCTACGGGATCACCGAGACCTCCACGATGCTGATCATTCGCGGCGGCGAGAACATCTATCCCGCCGAGGTCGAGCAGGTGCTCGCCGAGCACGATGGATCGCCCGACGCCGCGGTCGTCGGCGCACCGGACGAGGCGCTCGGCGAGATCGTCGTGGCGTTCATCGTTCTCGACGGGGAGGCGGACGCGGATGACGGACGCTTCGCGCGTTCGTCGGCCAGCGCCTTGCCCGGTTCGAAGTGCCGGCCCGATTCGAGCGGACGACGCTATCCCCGGACCGGGTCGGGCAAGATCCAGCGGCACAAGCGTGGAGCGGCTCAGTTCATCGTCGCACGCTTGAGACGGCGTCGACGGCCTCGACCGCGTCGGACACGCGCGCGGCGACCTGGACCTCGTGGCGAACGTGGTCTTCGCCCTGATCAGCCCGCGGCCGCCGACGACGAACCGCGACGAGGGACGCTGCTCGCGGATCTCGTCGATCACGCGGAGCGTCTCGGCCGACCTACCGGGCATCGTCGAGCTGATGCAGATGACGTCGACCGCGTGGCGATCGGGCAGCCTCGCCGAGTGACCACGCGTGGGACATCGGCGTCCGAGCATGAGCACGTCGTAGCCCGCCCCGCGGAGGAGGTTGCCGACCATCCGAAGCGCCACGACGTGCTGCTCACCGGCGCGGCGTGGCGAGCATCACGCGGTGTTCAGGACGGGCATGCGCGACCCGCTGGGCTTCCCGTTGGAGGGCCAGCACTCGCACCGTGATCTCGGTCGCGAGGTGTTCCTCGGCGACGGACAGCTCACCGCGCTCCCACAGCTCGCCGACGAGCCAGATGCCGGGGCGATCAGGCGCTCATCGATCTCCGGCGAGGCCCAGGCCCGCGTCCATCGCCTCCCGCATCGCGATCTCGGCCGCCGACTCGTCGCCGGCCAGCAGCGCGTCAGCGTAGGCATCGGCCAGCTCGATGATCTGCGCTTCTGGCGGCTCGGGCGGATCGTCTTCACGACGAGTGAGCCATGCTCCTTCCCGCCGCCCACGATACTCCTGTCCTGCGGGCCCTTCGACGGCGTCGTCGGCGCGGCGCGCCGTCAGGTCAGTAGGCACGTGACGTGCGGCGGCGATGAGCGCGTCGACGACGCGCGCGGTCGCGGCCGTCGATCGGACCGGGGCAGCCGGGCGAGGACGAGGCGGCGGGTCTCCTGCGGCTCGCCGCGGACGGCGACGATCCTCACGCCGGCTGGGACCACGTCAGCGCGACCGGCGCGATCGTCGTGATCGCGAGGCCGGCGGCGACGATCTGGAGCTTGGCGAGCCAGTCGCGCACGACGTAGCGGACGTCCGGCCGCTCTCGCAGACCGGGCCACACGCCGAGCAGCGAGTCGCCGGAGTCCGAACGGCTCGCGACCCACACCTGCCCCTCGAGCTGCTCCGACCTCGACGGCGCCGCGCCCTCGCGAGCGGGTGCTCGGCGGGCACGCCGACGACGAGTTCGCGCTCGGAGAGCGTCGTCAGCTCAAGCGGCGGCGACTCCGCGTCCGGCGGACGGAACGGCGGCTGGCGGGCGATCGACGCCAGGTCGAGCGTCCCGGCGCGCAGCGGCTCGCGTGAGCGCGGGCGTCGGTCGCCTCGCGTAGCGTCACCTTGAGCGTGCGGCGGCAGCGTGCGCGAGCGCCTGCGGGACGAGTCCGGCGGCGGCGGTGGCGAACGCGCCGAGCCGCACCGGCCGCGACGACGAACTCGTCCCCGCCGGCCAGCTCACGCCGCGCCGTCGTCCAGCTCGTCGAGGACGCGGACGGCGGTGGTGAGCAGCCGGCGCCCCGGCCGGCGTCAGCGTCACCCCGGTACGCCTGCGGTCGAAGAGCCGTCGGCCCGCGGTCGCCTCAAGCGCCGCGACCTGCCGCGAGACCGCGGACTGCGTGTACCCGAGCGCCTGCGCGGCGGCGGTGAACGAGCCGGCCTGCGCGACCTCTCGGAGGACCGCAGGCCGGTCGGCGAGAATTCGGCAGGCATGCGTTACACGCATGGTAGCTGTGCATCATTCTCGTTTGCGACATGGCCATGCGCGAGCTACGGTGACGGCATGACCACTTCACGAATCGCACTTGTCACGGGGGCGAACCAGGGTCTTGGCCGCGCGCTCGTCGAAGGCCTCGCCGCCGGTCTGTCGCCGTCCGACCGCGTCTTGTTGACGGGCCGGGACCGCCGAGCGGGTGGCGGCCGCGGCGGCGGAATCGCCGGCGGCCGGCGCCGTCGCCCAGGTCGAGGGCCGCGTGCTCGACGTGCGCGACGGCGACGCGATCGCCGCGCTGGCCGACGAACTCGGCTCCGTCGACATCGTCTTCTCGAACGCGGCGTCGCGGATGAGCCCGGACGCCGACCCGCAGGACGAGGTCGACGCCGTGGCCGAGACGAACAACCTCGCGACGACGGCGTCCTGCGCGAGTTCGCGCCGCGGCTGCGGCCCGGCGGCCGGCTGATCATCGTCGCGAGCGCGCTCGGAACGCTCGACAAGCTCGCCGACGAGCGCGTCGCCGAGCGATTCGCCGCCGCGGCCGAGTCCGGTGATCTCGACGCGGTCGACGCCCTCGTCGCCGGCTGGCGTGCGTCGGTGCTGTCCGGACGCGCCGAGGACGACGGCTTCGGCACGTGGCTCAACATCCCGTCGAAGGTCGGTCAGGTCGCCGCCGTCCGGGCGATCGCCCGCGAGCGCCGTGACGCCGACCTGGCCGACGGGAAGCTGATCATGGCCGCTCTGTGCCCGGGCCTCATCGACACCGACGCTTCGCGGCCGTGGTTTGAGGACATGAGCAGCGCTCAGACCCCGGCCGAGGCCGCGGCGTGGCCGGTCCAGCTCGCCCTGTCGTCGACGTTCGACCCGGCGTTCTACGGCGAGCTCGTCCAGTTCGGCAGGGTCCTGCCGTGGGAGACCGGGATCCCGGTGCCGCACCGTGCCGCGTCCGACGCCCGGGCGGCCGCTCAGCGGGCGGAGGCGGGCGCCGGCTCGGGCTCGGCGCCGACGCCGGCGCCGTTCGAGCCGGTAGTCGCTGAGCGGGAACCGGCGGCGCGCCACATCGTCTCGATCGTCGTCACGGGCCGGATCGGGACGTCGCCGCGCGGGTCGAAGTAGTAGCTGTTCGCATGGGCGCAGCTGGCCTGCCAGAAGATCTGGCGGCCGCGCTTGCGGAGCATCTCGGCGAAGTACCGGTCGTTCGCCTCGCGCGTCGACCTCGATCAGCGTCGCGTCGTTGTCCGCGCGCGTGAGCGAGCGCCCGCGCGATGTGTCGCGACTGGGTCTCGACGAGGTTGAAGTACGACGAGCCGTTGTAGCCGTACGGGCCGAACATGAGGAAGTAGTTCGGGAAGCCGGGGACGCTGACGCCCTCGTACGCCTGGTAGCGGTTCTCGGCCCACCACCGCTCGAGGTCGACCCCGTCGCGGCCGGTCACCGGGTACTTGGGAAAGTTGCCGGAGTCGAACACCTTGAAGCCGGTAGCGAGGATGAGAACGTCGAACGCGTGCTCGGCGCCTGCTCGCGGTGCCGGATGCCGGTCGCCGTGATCCGCTCGATCGGGTCGGTTTCGAGCAGGACGTTCGGACGGTTGAACGTCGACAGGTACTCGTTGTGGAAGCTCGGGCGCTTGCAGCCGAGCCCGTAGCTGTGGCGTGAGCTTCGCCCGCAGCTCAGGATCGGGGATCTGCGATTCGAGGTACGCCAGCGCCCGCCCCTCGAACGCCTTCGAGACCGGCAGCCGGGCTGTGGTAGTGCGCCGCGAACGGGAAGGACAGCTCGACGAACGTCTGGCTCGACGACCCGCGCGGCCGACGCCGCGCCCGGGAGCTGCCCGAGCACGTTGCGGACCCGCGTGGGAATCGGGCCGTCGAGCTTCGGCAGACACCAGATCGGAGTCCGCTGGAACACCGTGAGGTGCTCCACGTCCGGCGCGACCGACGGAATGAGCTGAACCGCCGAGGCGCCCGTGCCGATGATTCCGACCCGCTTGCCGCCGAGCTCAACCTCCGGATCCCACCGCGCGGTGTGGACCGTCGCACCCGTGAAGTCCTCGAGCCCGGCGATGTCAGGCCGCTTCGGCCGGGTCAGCACGCCGCTCGCGTCGATGAGGTGACGGGTGGTGATCCGCTCGTCGCTGCCCGTCGTCAGTTCCCAGACGTGGCGCGTCTCATCGAACGTCGCCGACGTGATCAGCGTGCCGAACCGCGTGTGCCGATCGAGGCCGAACCGTCGCGCGCACGTCTCGGCGTAATCGCGCAGCTCGTCGCCGGGCGCGTACACGCGTGTCCACCCGGTGCGCTTGGCGAACGAGTACTGATAGCTGAACGACGGGATGTCGACCGCCAGTCCCGGATACCGGTTCCAGTACCACGTCCCGCCGTAGCCGCCGGCGTCATCGACGATCAGGAAGTCCTCGACGCCGGCGTCCTTCAGCCGGGCGGCCATCCCGATGCCGGAGAACCCAGCACCGACGATGACGACCTCGTGATCGTATGGCGCGTCCACCGGCGCAGGCGCCGGAAAGGTCCCGTTGCCAGACGGCATACGGGAATCCTAGAGGGCGGGCTTACGACACGGTCACGGCACGGCGACGCCGTGCAGCGTCACAGGCGGAAGCGTCGGGTCGAGCTCGGAGTCCTGGGTGGTGCCGTCCGGCGGAATCGTGTCCATCACCTTCGGCACCGAACCCGGGTTCACCGAGCAGATCGGGCTCGAGTCGCCGACCGCGCAGACGCCGAACTGGTACTCCTGTGGCGTTGCGGCGAAGGTCCGCACCGGATCGGGGCCGTTGGTTCCGTCCTGCCCGGTCAGGGTCACGGTGAAGGTCCATCCTGGACCGACCGTGCCGAAGCTGGACTTCGGCAGGATCAGCGTGGCGGTGCCGCTGCCGTCATCGACGACGAACTGCAGCGAGCCGACGGCATTGCCGCCGGCGTCGACCCACACCGGCGAAGCGAAGCCCTGGACTTCGATGCGCTGGCTCCATGCGTCGGCGGAGGCGATCGTGTAGTTGCGGTCGCTGGGGAACGCCGAATCGGTCGAGAACGTGCTCGCGGACGGGTCGCGGACATAGACGTCGAGCAGCTGCGCCCCGAACGAATTCCCGAACGTCGGCGCCAGGTTGCGGATCTTCGTCTGGATGTAGACGTCGGTGGCGGTTTGCGTGACCTGGAAGCCGGTGATGTCGAACGCGCCCGGCGCGAAGTTGCTGCTCGTCGGGTAGGCGTATGTCCCCGGCCCGTTGTCGTCGCCGCTCGGGTCGGTGACGTTGAGCGCGCTCGTTCCGGGCAGCGTCACGTCGATGACGGACACCTGCTGGTAGCCGGTGCTCGTGCCCTTCGTCGCGGTGGCGGTGATCTTCGTCGTTCCGAAGCTGAACGGCAGATCGACCGACCAGTGGCCGCTGCCGTCGGCCGTCGTCGAGCGGATCGGCGCGGTGCCGCCGGTCGCCGGCGCGGCCACGACGTCGACGCGCGCACCGGCCGCCGTCGTTCCGCTGACGGTGACGGTCGAGCCGGTCACGTTGGAGGCGTCGCGCGGAGAGGTGATCTGGAGCGGCAGCGCGGCCGGGATTCCGTTGGCGGCGTAGCGTGCGCTGACGATGCTCGGCGTCTCGAGGTTGCGGCCCGTGCTGGTCCCGAGCGCCAGCCGCGCATACTGAGCCTGAGCCCACGTGAGCGGGCTCGCCGACCCGGCTGGGTGGCCGGGGGCAAAGCCGATCGAGGCCGTCGTCGGATCAGTGCCGAAGGGTGACGGCGCCAGCGGCGGGTCCTCCCACGCCTGCTCGGGCTCGAGGTAGCCGCCGGAACTCATGCCGGCCATCGCATCGAGGAACTGTCCGGCGGCGGCGCGATTGTGCGCCGCGACGTCGTACTCGCCCCGTTCGCCGCCGAGCACCGGCCACAGGTGCCCGGAGCCCTTGTTGGTCGGCGGCCACGGAGCGCCGGTTGGCGAGCAGTTCGTCGGATCCGGCTCGTAGCAGTCCCCGTATCCGTCCTCGGAGCCGGCCGTGTCGGTGCCGTACCGGTAGAAGCCGTCGCCGGTCGGCGTCGTGCGCCGGATCACCCGGTCGATGATCTGGAGCGAGGCGGTCACGTCCGGGTCGGACGCCGGGAGGATCCCGAGGCGGACGAGCTCGAGGAACCCCTGGTCGACGATCTGCCGCTGGTCGGCCGTGATGCTGCCGTTGCCGAGGCCGTAGCTGATCGCGGCGTTCGGATCACCGGTCCGTGAAAGTCGAATGAAGTACCGCGGCCCGTACGGGCCGGAGGTCGTGACCGTCCAGTCCTTGATCTTGCGCGCAAACCGATCCGCGGTCGCCTGGTAGAGGCGGGCGCGGGCCGGGTCGCCGTTGATCCTGGCGATCGCCGACGCAGCCGTCAGGCCGGCGATCTCGGCGGCGATCGTCGACGGCTGAGTAGCCGCTCTGCTCCTCCCAGCGCTCGACACCGTCGCTCGGCCCGTGCGCGACGACGAAGTCGGCGGCCGGGATGACGTGGTCGGTGTAGAGCCTGGCGTCGCGGCTCAGGCCGGACTGCCAGGCCATCAGGATCGGGTACGAGGTCTCGTCGAGCTGCAGCCCACCCGTGTCCGGCGCGACCTTGCCATTGAGCAGCGAGTTGCGCGGCATCGAGCCGTCCGGCTGCTGCTGGCGCTCGAACAGGAAGCGCGTCGCTTCCTGTGCCGTGCGGACGTCACCCGCCACGAGCAGCCCCGTGAACGCTTCGTAGAGATCGCGGGCGAACACCTCGCGGTAGGAGCCGAAGTACGTCGGCTTCCCGTTCGTCGCCTTCCCCGCCGGGACGGACTGGCCCCACGGCGACGCGAGCCCGGCGGCGATCGCGCCGGGGAACGTCTTGTCCTCGCTCGCCTTGACCACGTTGACGGAGCGGTAGTACTGGGTCCCCGATCCGGCGGGGCGGCGGAGCAGCGCGTCGTAGCGGCGCCACTGCAGCTCGTAGCGGACAAGCGCCCCGGCAAACGACTGCGCCGAGGCTTGGCCGGCCGTGCGTATCGCGCCACTCTGGGTCGTCCCGAAGCCGAGCGCCAGCGTGAGCGGACGGTGCGGCGCCAGATTGAGACCGGCCGTGACCGCGACGTGCCCGTCGGGCGCATCCGTGTAGCTGGTGCTCAGCGCGTGGTCGTTCTCGAGCGTCGTCTGACCGTCGCTCGCCGTCCCCGCGTAACCGACGCTCGCGCCGCTGAAGCCGGTTGACGCCTGGAGCGCCTCGAAGGTCCGAACGGCGTAGTCGCGATTCGTCGCCTGGGTCGTCGTGTTCGTGTTCGACGCCACCGGGATCGTCGCGCCGTGGTCGCTGACGAGCGTCGCCGTGTTGCCACCGGCGTTCTCGTCGCCACCGCCCCCGGTACCGCCGGCGAGTGGGTCGAGGCGGACGTACACGTGGTCCGTCGCTGGCCCGTCGAAGCGGACCCTCATCACGACGGCGTCGCGCTCCGGGTCGGCGAAGTACGTCGTGGTGATCGCGTAGTGATGCGTCGTGCTGCGCGCGATGACCGTGCACGACATGCCGGTCGAGCTGGGCCCGCTCGCATACGTCATGTCCCGCGTCTGCAGATCGGTGAAACTGCTCCCGTCGGTCACGAGGTACTGGAGCGTGTGCACGTTCGTCGCGTCGACGTTCGGCCAGTAGGTGTCCGACAGCATGCCGCCGGCGACCGTGAACCACACCTTGGAGGTGTCGTTGCGGGCGGTCCCGACGCAGTCCTTGCGGGCGAGATCAAAGTAGCTCTGCACACCCGGCGCTCCCGGCGCGGTGGTGGCAGCCTCAGCTGCCGCCTCCCCAATGGCGGCAGACACGATCAGCGCGACGAGCACGCTCAGACCACGACGCATCTCTCTCCTCCTACCTTCTGGACCGGCTATGCCGCTCGCCGTTCTACCCCGTCCGGCGAGGTGTCAACCTGCGATGCGCTCGACTTCTCGGTGCGCCTGGACCTCTCCCACCAGATCGGGTGGGGCGGCCCACGCCGGTCTCAGGTCGCCGCGCCCCAGACGAGCAGCGACTGCGGATCGTCGGGATCAACCTTGACGACCACGTCCTTGCCCTGCTCGATGCCCTGGAGCGTCACGTCATGAAGTGACTGCGAGACCTGCACGTCGTAGTCCGCGGCGCCGTCGGCGGGATGCACGGTGAGATCGAAGTCGATCTGGTGCCCGCCGCCGAACTGCGTGCCGGTCTCCTGCATCGAGTTGACCGTGGCGCGCGCCTCCACGCCGGACTGGTTGATCTTCATGATCTTGTCCCGCTCGCCCGCTTGCCCTGCTGGGTTGACCGCCTGCTTGGCGGTGCCCTTCAGCTTGTCGAGAAACCCCACTCGGACTCCTTTTCAGCGTTGTGCCGCGCCCCGGTGGTGCGGCATGGCCGACGACCGGCCCGGCGGGAACGTACCACCTGGTCCCCGCTCGGTGGGAACGGCCGGAGTGCCCGTGCAGTGTACTTAGTCGTGCTGCGCCGTCTGAGCGTGCAGCGCCTGCGCGACCGTCCGCATCAGCAGCACCGTCGCTCCGGTCAGGCCGATGAAGCCGAGCACCCACAGCGCGTCACGGACGCCCTGTGTCCGCGGACAGGGACCCCGCCACCAGGACAGCGCCTGACGACAGCGCGCCGGCCGCGCCGGCGAATGCGACCAGCACGCGGTTCAGCCAGCCGGTGATCACCGTCCGATCAGCAGCCGGCGTAGCGCTCGGTCCGCACGACGAGGCGCCCGGCGCGGAGCTGACTGGAGAGCGCCTCTGCGTACTCCGGAAGCGTCCGCAGCGCCGGGAGGGCGCGGACGAGCTCCTTGCGCACCAGCTCCTCGGGCGCGCCGAGCACCTGCTGCTGCTCTGCGGCAACGAGCGCGCTCGCCTCGGACGAGAGCTCGAAGGTCGGATCGATCGTCTTCAGCGTTCCCTCGAGGGTGATCAGCGTCCGGGAGAGGAGCAGCATCGCGCGTGGCGGCCGCAGGCCGTGTCGCTCCATGACGTCGACCATGCCGGACATCGCCGCCGGACTGAGGCCACCTGTCTGCACCTCGCCGAGCAGGACGACGAGGTCGCGCTCGAGTTGGCGCAGGTCGAAGTCGTCATGGCCGACGAGATACCGGACTGCCCGCGCAAGGATCGAGCTGTCGCGGATCGAGAATCCGATCGGCGATGCCCTGGAGCGCCTCGCGAATGACGGGGTCGATCCGTCCGACCGCGCCGAAATCGAGCAGCCACAGCGTTCCCGCCGAGTCGATCAGCACGTTGCCGGGATGCGGATCGGCGTGGTAGTAGCCGTCGTGCATGATCTGATCAAGGAACGACGCGAGTAGGCGGCGGGAGAGCTCCCGCGGATCGACGGGCGCCGCCTCGATCGCGGCCGCGTCGGAGACCGGGCGGCCCTTGACCTCGTCCATCACGAGCAGCCGATCCGTCGAGAGGTCGGGATACACGATCGGGATCTGGACTGCCGGCGTCGGAGCCGCGGTTCTCCCGCAGCTGGATCGCGGCGCGTGACCTCGCGGCCGTAGTCGAGCTCCGCCTCGATGCTCGCCGATCAGCTCCTCGGCGAGCTCACGCGCACCGATCCGGCGTGCCGCCTCGACGCGCCGGTCGAGCTCGCGGGCGACGAACGACAGCACGGCGGAGTCCCGGCGGACGACCTCGTCGAGTCCGAGCCGCTGGACCTTGACGATCACGGCCCGCCCGTCGTGGAGCGTCGCGCGGTGCGCCTGGCCGATCGACGCCGCCGCCAGCGGCTCCTGCTCAAAGGAGGCGAACGCCTGCTCGCGGGGCTCCCCCAGCTCCGCCTCGAGCACGGCCGCGACCTCGTCCGGCGTCATCGGAGCGACGCTCGACTGCAGCTTCGAAGCTCGTCGGTGAACGTCTCGGGCAGGAGGTCGCTGCGGGTGGCGGCGATCTGTCCGAACTTGACGAACATTCCACCGGAGCGCTCGAGGACGAGTCGCACTCGGCGGGCGAGATCGGTTGACTCGAGCGCGGCTGCCGTCCGGTACCGAACATGCAGCAGGTTCTCGTGGCGGGCGTTGGCGACGAGCTCGCGGAAGCGCCCGAGCGGAGTGAGCACCGCGAGCGGGCCGCCTTGACCGGGTGGCGCAGCGGCTGCCGGCCGCGATGGTCGGTGCGCCGGCTCCGGCGTGACGAGGTCGATCATGATCGCGACCGGCAGCGCGGCGAGGACGCCGAAGAACACCGACAGCGGGATGACGAGCAGCGGATGCGAGTGCTTGGGCCCGAGCGCGACTCCGGCCGCGATCACGCCCGGCAAGCCATCCGACGAGCGGCCGCGGCGGCGCTGCGCAAGCGTCCGATCTGCACGCCGAGCACCCGGCTCGTGAGCACGCCGATCGCCGCCACCCAGAACGGCAGGATGACGAGCGCGCCGAGGCCGAGGTTCAGCGTGAGGTTGATCGGCTACTCCTGCGATTTGCGCCATTAGTGGTCGGTCACGTAGGTTCGTCCGGAGCGATGCCTCGAATCCGGACGTAGTTGCGTGAGCGGCCACGAGTCGGCCGAGAGCCTAGCCGGGGGACCGGCGGCCGCCCGCGCGGCGACGCGTTGGCGGAAAGAGCGAGCGAATCAGGACCTGGGAGCGCTCTGAATCTGGACTTCCTCCAGTATCTGGTCTAGGCTGCCAGAGCCGCCTATGGGGATCCCTGTCGACGAAGCCGCCGTTCTCCGCGCCGCACGGCGTGCAGGTGACGGCCCAGCGTCTTGCCGTTCTGCGTGCCGTGACCGAACGACCGCACAGCACCGCGGCCGACATCGAGCCCGGTCGTGCGCGCCGGGAATCGGCGCCGTCTCGCTGCAGGCGGTGTACGACGCGCTCGGGACCCTCACCGAGAGGGGCATCTTGCGGCGGATTCAGCCCGCCGGATCGCCGGCCCGGTACGAGACCCGCGTCGGCGACAACCACCACCATCTCATCTGCCGCGCGTGCGGCCAGATGGTTGACGTCGACTGCGCCGTCGGCGAGACGCCGTGCCTGACGGCGGCCGACGGCCGGGCTACGAGATCGACGAGGCCGAAGTCATCTACTGGGGCCGATGTCCCGAGTGCGTCGCGGCGTCACAGTCAAGGCAACGAAACGAACCAGTGAGCGAGTAGGAGGAACAACCGTGGCCGACACCATCAGCGAATCCGAGAACCCCGCGATCCCGTCCCCGACGCCCGCCCGAGCACCGCCCACAGACGAACCAGGACTGGTGGCCCAATCAGCCGAACCTGCAGGTTCTCCGACAGCACGCGCCGGCCGCGACCCCGCACGGCGCGGACTTCGACTACGCGGAGGAGTTCAAGACGCTCGACGTCGAGGCGCTGAAGCAGCGACATGTTCGAGCTGATGACGAACTCGCAGGACTGGTGGCCCGCCGACTACGGCCACTACGGGCCGCTCTTCATCCGGATGTCATGGCACGCCGCGGGCACATACCGCATCCATGACGGCCGCGGCGGCGGCGGCCAGGGCGCCCAGCGGTTCGCCCCGCTCAACAGCTGGCCGGACAACGCGAGCCTCGACAAGTCGCGCCGGCTGCTGTGGCCGATCAAGCAGAAGTACGGCCGCAAGATCTCCTGGGCCGACCTGCTCGTGTTCGCCGGCAACTGCGCGATCGAATCGATGGGCCTGAAGACGTTCGGCTTCGCCTTCGGCCGCGAGGACATCTTCGAGCCCGAGGAGATCTTCTGGGGCCCGGAGGACACATGGCTCGGCGACGAGCGCTACAGCGGCGAGCGGGACCTCGCCAACCCGCTCGGCGCCGTGCAGATGGGCCTCATCTACGTCAACCCGGAGGGCCCGAACGGGAACCCGGATCCGCTGGCGGCGGCCAAGGACATCCGGGAGACGTTCGCTCGCATGGCGATGAACGACGAGGAGACGGCGGCGCTCATCATCGGCGGCCACACGTTCGGCAAGACCCACGGCAACGCGAGCCCGGACGACATCGGCCCGGAGCCCGAGGCGGCGCCGGTCGAGCAGCAGGGCCTCGGCTGGAAGAACCGCCACGGCAGCGGTGTCGGCGGCGACGCGCTGACGAGCGGGCTCGAGGGCGCGTGGACGAACGAGCCGATCAAGTGGGACAACGGGTTCCTTGACAACCTGTTCAATTACGAGTGGGAGCTGACGACGAGCCCGGCCGGCGCCAAGCAGTGGACGCCGAAGAACCCCGAGGCCAACGGCACCGTGCCCGGACGCGCACGATCCGTCCAAGCGGCACGCCCCGATGATGCTCACGACGGACCTGTCGCTGCGGATGGATCCGATCTACGGGCCGATCGCGAAGCGGTTCCACGAGAACCCGGACGAGCTCTCGGAGGCGTTCGCCAAGGCGTGGTACAAGCTGCTGCATCGCGACATGGGGCCGGTCTCCCGCTACCTCGGCCCGTGGATTCCGGAGGCGCAGCTGTGGCAGGACCCGGTGCCGGCGGTCGATCACGAGCTGATCGACGACGCGGACATCGCCGCCCTGAAGGAGAAGATCCTCGCGTCGCGGGCTGACGGTGTCGCAGCTGGTGTGCGCCGCCTGGGCGTCGGCCGCGAGCTTCCGCGGGACCGACAAGCGCGGCGGCGCCAACGGTGCGCGGCATCCGCCTCGCCCCGCAGAAGGACTGGGAGGTCAACCGGTCCGCGGGCGTCGCCGAGGTCGTCGCAAAGCTGGAGGAGATCCAGGAGGAGTTCAACGCAGCGCAGCGTCCGGCGGCAAGCAGGTCTCGCTCGCGGACCTGATCGTGCTCGGCGGGTGCGCGGCGGTCGAGCAGGCGGCGCGTGCGGCGGGCCACGAGGTCGACGGTTCCGTTCGCGCCGGGGCGCACGGACGCCTCGCAGGAGGAGACCGACGTCGAGTCGTTCGCGGTGCTCGAGCCGAGGTTCGACGGCGTTCCGCAACTACCTCCAGGCCGAGCCACGTCGCTTCTCGCCGGAGAAGGCGCTCGTCGAGCGCGCGAACATGTTGACGCTGACCGCGCCGGAGATGACCGTCCTCGTCGGCGGTATGCGGGCACTGAACGCGAACGCCGGCGGCTCAGCTCACGGCGTGTTCACCGACCGGCCCGAGACGTTGACGAACGACTTCTTCGTCAACCTGCTCGACATGGGCACGGAGTGGTCCGCGTCCGGCGACGGCGTCTACGAGGGTCGCGATCGCGCGAGCGGCGAGCTGCGGTGGACCGGGACCGCCGTCGATCTCGTGTTCGGCTCGAACTCGCAGCTTCGCGCGATCGGCTGAGGAGTATGCGTGCGACGACGCGGGCGAGGCGTTTGCGCGTGACTTCGTTGCCGCGTGGCACAAGGTCATGAACCTCGACCGGTTCGAGCTCGACTGAGGAGTCATTGCAGGGACGGTGACCGGTTCACGGTGAGCCGGTCACCGCTCCCCCGTGTCCGCGCAGCAGGCCGCGCAGGGCGTCGATCGTGTCGGACTCGCCCGGGTCCTTGTCGGGCCGGTAGCGCTTGACCCGCGCGAAGCGCAGCGCGATCGCACCGGGATAGCGGGTCGACGTCTGGACGCCGTCGAGCGCGATCTCGACGACGAGCTCTGGACGGACGTGCACGGTAATGCCGCGGCGACCGGACTCACGCCCGAGGAGCTCGGCGGTCTGCCACTCGAGCAGCTCGTCGGTCAGGCCCTTGAATGTCTTGCCGACCATGACGAACTCGCCGGTGCGCGGATCACGCGCACCGAGGTGGAGGTTTGACAGCCATCCCTGCCGCCGTCCGTGTCCCCACTCCGCGCCGAGGACGACGAGGTCGAACGTCTCGACGGGCTTGACTTTGCGCCACGCCTTGCCTCGTCGACCCGCCGCGTACAGCGACGCCGCATCCTTGACGACGACGCCCTCGTGGCCGGCCGCGAGCGCGTCCGCTAGAACATGTTCCCCGACCTCCGGATCGTCGGTCAGCCGCCGCGGGGTCTGCAGGTGCGGCGCAATCGCGCCGAGGCGGGCGGCGCGTTCGTGCAACGGCTCATCAAGGAGGTCGTCGCCGTCGAGATGAAGGAGGTCAAACAGGAACGTGACGACTCCTTCGGGTGGTGCGTCGCTGTCGATCAGCGACACCGTTTCCTGAAACGCTGCCGGCCCATCCGGTCCCATCCACAGGGCCTCCCCATCAAGGACCGCCTGCTCGACGGGGAGCTGTGCGATCACCGCGGCGATCCCGGGAAGGCTTGGTGTGATGTCGTTGAGGTTGCGCGTGTAGATCCGCACCTCGTCGCCGCGGCGGTGGATCTGAATCCGGATCCCGTCGAGCTTCCACTCGACCGATGAGCGCTCGAAGCTCACGACGGCTTCGGCCACCGTGGCGGCCGTCGAGGCGAGCATCGGAAGGATCGGCCGGAACAGCTCGAAGCCGACCGCCCGCAGCGCCTCCTCCCCGCCGCTCATCGCGATCTCGGCAGTGTGCGTGAGGTCGCCGGAGAGCATCAGCGCCCGCCGCGTGACCGCCGCGGATACGCCGGCGGCTTTGGCGACGGCGTCGGCCATCACGCCAGCGAGGGCACCCTGTCGAAGCTCGCCGGTGAGCAGCCGGCGAAGGAAATCGCGCTCCGCCTCCGTTGCGCTGGCGAAGAGCGCGGTGAGCAGCCCGCGTCGGCGAGCCTGCGAGCCGCTCCCCGTGGCGGACTCGAGCTCGTCGATGGCACGATCGATATCGGCGATCGTGAGCGTGGCCTCGGAGGCCGGCGGGACGTCGATCTCGTACACCCGCGCGTATCCGATCCCGACCCGTCCCTGGCGCGGGACCCCGGACAGGAAGCCGACGCTCGGCGCGATCTCGTCGCCGTCGAGCGCGCGCAATAGGTCGGTGAGAATCGCCACCTTGCGAGAGCGAGCCGGCGTCTGGGCGATGGCCACCGAGGCGTCGACGACGTCGGCGAACCGGGTCACGTCGCGCCCGGTGTGCGCGGGAGGACCGCGCCCGGGTTGAGGAGCCCATACGGATCGAGGGCGCGCTTGATCCGCCGCATCGCCGTGACTTCGGCGGCTCCGCGGGCGCGCTCGAGCCATGCTGCCTTCGCCACGCCGATGCCATGCTCGGCGCTGATCGTGCCGCCGCACGCCAGCGTCAGCTCAAGCACGGCGTCGTCGACACGCGTGTCCTCCGGGCGCGCCCCGAGCACGTTGACATGGACGTTGCCGTCGCCGAGATGGCCGAACAGGATCACCCGCTCGCCGCCGGCGGACCTCACGACGTCCGGCACCGCCTCGAGGAAGCGGTCGAGTTGGTCAAGCGGCACGCCGACGTCGAGCTTGTGCGGCACGCCGGCGGCGTTGATCGCGTCCGTGTGCCCCTCACGCAGCGACCACAGCCCCTCCCGCCCGGCGGTGTCATCGGCGACGAGCGCGTCCTCGACGCCCGCCTCGCCGAGCGCCTCGGCGAGCTCGGGCATCGGGTCCGAGCGGCCCGCGCATTCGGCGAGCACGTAGACCGGCGCGCGGGTGGCGAGCGGTGAGGTCCGCCGCTGATGCTCGAGGACGAGCTGCAGCCCATCGTCGAGGAAGAAGTCGCAGCTCTCCAGCGACGGCGCATGCGCGCGAAGGGTCGCGAGCAGTTCGGCGGCCGCGCGCGCATGTGGCAGCGGCACGAGCACGGCGACGCGGGCGTGCAGCATCGAGGTGAGCCGCCAGCGCACGCGGGTGATGATGCCGAGCGTCCCCTCGGAGCCGACGAGCAGCTCCGGCAGGCTGTAGCCGGCGTTGTCCTTCGGCAGGCCGGCGAGGCGGGAGACGACCGAGCCGTCGGCGAGCACTGCCTCGAGTCCCGCGACGTGTGCGCGCGCGGTGCCGCGGCTCAGCGCCCGGGCGCCGCCGGCGTCGCAGGCGACGACACCGCCGATCGTGCAGGAGTCACGCGCGCCGAAGTCGAGCCCGGGGTCCTCGCCGGCGCGACGTGCGACGTCGTGCAGGGCGGCGAGCGTCACGCCGGCGCCGACCGTGACCTGGCCGAGCGCCCGGTCGACGTCGCCGGTTTCCGTGAGCCGAGTGAGCGAGACGAGCACCTCATGGTCCCGCGGCACGCCACCGCCAACGAGCCCGGTGTTGCCGCCCTGCGGGACGACCGCGGCGCCCGCGTCCGCGCAGGCTCGGATGACGGCCGACACCTCATCCGTGTCCGCGGGACGCACGACGAGCCGCGCCGGCCCCGCGTAGCGGCCCGTGTAGTCGCGCTCGTAGGAGGCGCGCAGCTCGGGATCGCTGAGGACGTGCCGCGCCCCCACCACGTCCGCCAGAGCCTGTTCGAGAACATCCATCAGGGGTAGGCACTACCCAGGTAGGCACGACCCAGGCGAATCTGTCGGGAATAGGAGGAGAGTGTCATGGCTTCGGACCGCGAGACGATCTTCACGATGGAGGCTACGCCGGTGAAGTACGGCGCCGGCGCGTCGGCCGACGCCGGATGGGAGCTGAACCGGCTCGGCGTCACACGGGCGATGCTCGTGACCGATCCGGGCGTTGCCGCGCTCGGCCATCCGGAGCGCATCACGAAGCTGATCGAGGCCGAGGGCATCGAGGTCGTCCTGTACGACCGCAGCCGGGTCGAGCCGACGATCGAGTCCTTCCAGGACGCGGCTGACTTCGCACTCGAGCACGAGGTCGACGGCTTCGTGTCCGTCGGCGGCGGCTCGAGCATGGACACGGCGAAGGTCGCGAATCTCGTCTCGACGCACCCGGCGCCAGTGATGGACTACGTCAACCCGCCCGTCGGCGAGGGGCGCAAGCCGCCGTCCCCGATCAAGCCGCATCTGGCGATTCCGACGACGTCCGGCACCGGCTCGGAGGCGACGACCGTGGCCGTGCTTGACATCCCGGACCTCAAGCTCAAGACGGGGATCTCGCATCGCTATCTGCGCGCGACCCAGGCGATCGTCGATCCCGAGCTGACGCGCTCGCTGCCGCCGGAGGTCACCTCCTCGACCGGGCTTGACGTCGTCTGTCACGCCGCGGAGTCGTTCCTGTCAAAGCCGTTCGACACCCGAGCGCGCCCGGACTCTCCGGACGACCGGCCGCCGTATCAGGGCTCGAACCCGATCGCCGACGTGTGGTCGGCGAAGGCACTCGACTTCGGTGGGCGGTACCTGCGGCGCGCCGTGGCCGACGGAGACGACGTCGAGGCGCGCGGCTTCATGATGCTCGCGGCGACCATGGCCGGTGTCGGCTTCGGCTCCGCGGGCGTCCACATCCCGCACTCGTGCGCGTACCCGATCGCGGGCCTCAAGCACGAGTATCAGCCGGCGGGCTATCCCGACGATCACCCGTTCGTGCCGCACGGACATTCGGTGATCGTCACCGCACCGGCGGCGTTCCGCTTCACCTACGACGCGATGCCCGAGCGCCACCACCAGGTGGCGGAGCTGCTCGCCCAGAAACCGATCGAGGACGCCGGACCGGACACCCTGCCGGAGATCCTGCGCACGCTCATGCAGGACGTCGGCGCCCCGCGCGGTGTCGCGGAGTTCGGCTACAGCGAGAACGACATCGCCGCACTCGCGGACGGCGCGCTCAAGCAGCAGCGACTGCTCGCGGTCGCGCCGAAGGACGTCACCGAGGAGGACCTGCGGCACATCGTCACCGCATCGATGACCAACTGGTAGAGAGGAGAGGGTTTGTATGTCGAGCAGCGTGAGCTCGGAGCACACCACGGCGGCGGCCCGCACGGTTCCGGATGGGGTCCGCCTGCACATGTTCGAGTGCGGGACGCTCAAGTGCCACGTGGAGAACATCAAGATGAACCAGGGTCTCGGCGAGGAGTACGAGATCCCGGTGCCGTGGTTCCTCATCGAGCATCCGAACGGACTCGTCGTCATCGACGGCGGCAACGCCGCGGAGTGCGCGTCTAATCCGCGCGGGCACTGGGGCGACATCTGCGACGTGTACTGGCCGGAGATGACCGCGGAGCAGGCGTGCGTGCCGGCGCTGAGGGCGGCCGGGTTCGACCCCGCCGACGTCGTCTACGTGCTGCAGTCACACCTCCACCTCGATCACACCGGTGCGCTCGGTGCGATCGACGAGTTCCCGAACGCGCAGGTGATCGCAACCCGCGACGAGTACGAGTACGCGTTCGCCCCGGACTGGTTTGCCGCCGGTGGCTACATCCAGAAGGACTTCAACAAGACCGGCGTCCCGTGGGCTCTGCTCGAGCCGACCGAGGACGGCTATGACGTGTTCGGCGACGGAACGATCCGCTGCTGGCGATCGCCCGGTCACGCACCGGGACATCAGTCGTTCGAGATCACGCTGCGAAACAGCGGCGCGATGCTGCTGACGGTCGACGCCGCGTACACCACCGATCACTGGGAGGAGAAGGCGCTCCCGGGGTTCCTGGCCTCGGTGGTCGACACCGTCCGGTCGGTGCGCAAGCTGCACCGGATCGCCCATCGCTCGAATGCGACCGTGGTGACCGGACACGACCCGGATGCCTGGCCACGGTTCAAGCACGTGCCGGAGGCATACGATTGACGGGCTGCCTGTGACCGACGAAAGGATCGCGACCCGATGAGCCCAGTGGAGATGGATCTGACCCCACGCCCGGAGCATCGCTTCACGTTTGGGCTGTGGACTGTCGGTAATCCCGGCCGGGACCCCTTCGGTGAGCCGACCCGGGAGCCGCTTGACCCGGTTGAGTCGGTCGAGCGGCTCGCCGAGCTCGGCGCCTACGGCGTGAGCCTGCACGACAACGATCTCGTGCCGTACGGATCCGCAGCCGCAGAGCGTGACCGGATCGTGGCGCGGTTCCAGGACGCCCTGTCGCGGACGGGGATGCGCGTCACGATGGCGACGACGAACCTGTTCACCCATCCGGCGTTCAAGGACGGAGCGTTCACGAGCAACGACCGCTCCGTCCGGCGGGCGGCGATCGCCAAGGCGATGCGCGGCATCGATCTAGGGGCCGAGCTTGGCGCCTCGGTGTACGTGTTCTGGGGCGGCCGGGAGGGGGCCGAGAGCGCGGCCGCCAAGCGCGTCGGCGACGCGCTCGAGCGCTACCGCGAAGCGATCAACTTTCTCTCCGCGTATGTCCGCACGCAGGGGTACGAGCTGCGCTTCGCGATCGAGCCGAAGCCGAACGAGCCGCGGGGCGACATCTTCCTGCCGACGGTCGGACACGCGCTGCACTTCATCACGACGCTCGACCACCCCGAGATGGTCGGCGTCAACCCGGAGGTGGCGCACGAGACGATGGCCGGACTCAGCTTCGTCCACGGGGTCTCGCAGGCGCTGTGGGCCGGCAAGCTGTTCCACATCGATCTCAACGGCCAGCGGATCGGCCGCTACGACCAGGACTACCGCTTCGGCGCCGAGGACCTGAAGGAGGCGTTCCTGCTCGTCCACCTGCTCGAGACCTCCGGCTACGACGGCGTGCGCCACTTCGACGCCCATGCCAACCGCACCGAGGACCGCGAAGGCGTCTGGGACTTCGCGGCCGGCTGCATGCGCACATACCTCGCGCTCGCCGCCAAGTCGCGGGAGTTCCTCGCGTCGGACGCGATCCGGGCCGCGCGTGAGGCCGCGCGGGTCGATGAGCTCGCCGAGCCGAGCGTCGGGCCCTACTCGGAGTCGGCGGCCTCCGAGCTGCTGGCCGAGGACCGGGATCTCGACGCCCTCGCCGGGCACGGCTACGGCGTCGAGCGCCTCGACCAGCTCGTCATCGACCTCCTGCTCGGCGCCGGGGAGTAGGCGGGCAGGACTCAGGTGTCATAGATCGAGCGGCTTCGCCCGGCCTGCGCGTTGTCCGGATACGGCGCGAGGTCGTTCATGAAACCCGGGAGGTTCCGGGTGCGGTCGAGCCACGCGCTGACGTTCGCATAGCGTCGGAGCTCGAGCCCCGCCTCGGGCGCGACGTGAGCGTAGGCGAAGATCGACACCTCCGCGATCGAGCACGACTCCCCGACGAGGTAGCTGCGACCCCGGAGGTGCGCGTCGAGGATCTCGAGCGCGGTCCTCGCCAGCGCCAGTCGCGACGGCACGCGCTCGGGTTGGCGGTGGGTGAGGATCCGAAAGCGGGCGCCGCCAATGCCGCTCATCACCCGCTCCTGCTCAAAGATCAGCCATCGGAGGACCTGAGCCTGGTGGACCGCCGCGGCCGCGCAGTGCTCCGCGCGGCCCGGCTCGAGCGCCACCGGCGTCTGGCCCCATGACCGGCGTCTGCCCCATGACCGCGATCCTACGCGTGGCGCAAGAAAGGCAACAAATCGCTCCGCGCATCCCAGTCTTGCGACGAAACGCACGCTCAGCGCAAGCAACGTCAATCGATCTCAAGCGCGCGCATGATGTGTGACGTTTCTGACCCGACCGACGAACGCGCCCGGACGCGTTTGTTAATTCTCGGCCGTCCCTCTTGCGAGCAAGCGCAACAACCTGAGAGACTTCTTAAGCAATGGGGGGAATTGGGGCTTCCGTGGGGCGGCAGGCTGATGCACTCCTCCCCCACCCGATCGCCGGGTGGCGCTGTCCATAACGACCTAACCGGAGGATCCATGCTCAAGCTCTCTCGGCCTTCCCCTGCGCTCGTGGTGGCCACGATCGCGTTGTTCGTCGCCGCCGGCGGTGGCGCCTGGGCCGCCACCAAGGACACGAATTCCGGCGTCTATGCGCGGGCCACGAGTCCGACAGCATCGATCGCCAGCCGCGGCCCGCGCGGCCCGCGCGGCCCGCGCGGCTTCCGCGGACCCCGAGGGTTCACCGGCGCACGCGGCGCACAGGGCGCACAGGGGGCCACCGGACCGTCGGACGGCTTCGTGATCAGAGTCCCGCAGCAGCAGGGGCTCACCGCCGGTAGCGATACACGCATCGCCCAGCTGACCCTGACGGTCGGCGGCTCGTACATCGTCACGGCCTCGACGGCGCTCGCGGGCAACGCATCGAGCTCCCTCAACCTGGCGAGCTGCACCCTGCTCCAGAACTCAAACCCGATCGCCGCCGGCTCGGCCGACCTGCCGCCAAGCCTGGCGGCGTATTCCGACACGATGACCCTGACGGCAGCGGTCAGCACCGACGACGGCTCGAACATCTTCATGACCTGCAATCCCGACGGCCTCGGCTTCGCGCGCAACGTCGTGATCACCGCGGTGCGGGTCGGGACCCTTCACACGCAGACGCCATGACCCGATGAGGGCGTCGACGCGGCGCGGTGGCCGGCTCGCTGTGAGCCGGCCACCCGCCCAGCGTCTCAGCGTCAGGGCGTGACGGTGAACGAGTCGGTGTTGTCCGTCTCCGCCGACGTGTCGCCGGCGTAGACGTCGATCCGTCCCGGCTCGACCCGGAACCTCGCCTTGTTGTCGTAGAACCCGACGTCGTTGGCATTGAGCGTCCAGTTCACCGTCGTCGTCTGACCCGGCTTCAGCGTGACCCGCTGGAATCGCCGCAGACGACGCACCGGCTGCTCGATGCTCGCGACCGGATCGTGGATGTACAGCTGCACGATGTCATCGCCTGTGCGTTGACCGGTGTTCGTCACCTGAACGCTCACGGGGACGCCACCGCTGGGGGACATCGTGTGCGAGCCGAGAGCCAGGTCGTGGACCTTGAACGTCGTATAGCTGAGCCCGAACCCGAACTCGAACAGCGGGGCGCATGAGCCGATGTCCCGATGGCGGGAGTTGTACTTGCTCGTCGCATCGCACGGACGCCCCGTCGGCTCGTGGTTGTAGTAGATCGGGACCTGCCCGACCGACCGCGGGAAGCTGACCGGCAGGTGGCCGCCCGGGTTGTTCTTGCCGAACACGTTGTCGGCCACGGCATCACCGGCCTCGACCCCCGGGAACCAGGCCTCGAGGATCGCCTTCGACGAGGCGTCGACATTGGTCAAGTCAAGCGGACGGCCGTTGAACAGCACGACCGCGACCGGCTTGCCCGTCGCCTCGATCGCGCTGATGAGGTCCTCCTGCTTGCCCGGGAGGTTGAGCATCGAGCGCGACTCCGCCTCGCCGCTCATCTCGCGCGTCTCGCCGACGGCGAGCACGACCTGATCGGCATTGCGTGCCGCGGTGACCGCCGCCGCGAACCCGCTGGTGTCCGCACACTCGTGGGTGGGGTCATACAGGTCGCTGTTGCTGATCGTGCAGCCGGGGGTGAACGTCGTGTTCGGGTCCTGGCGCTTGATCCCGGTGTACACCGACACCGCGTCCTGATCCTGCCCCTGACCCCACCATGGACCCAGCATGTCGTGCTGGTCGTTGCCAAGCGGCCCGATCACGGCCGTCTTCTTGTCCGGGCTGAACGGCAGCACGTTGCCGTCGTTCTTGAGCAGCACCATCGAGCGGTCGGCGCCCCAGCGGGCGAGCGTGCGGTTGCGCGGCAGCAGCTGCTTGCTCTCGGCCTGGGACACGTCGACGTACGGGTGGTCGAACAGACCGGCGCGGAACTTGACGCGCAGGATCCGGCGGACGGCGTCGTTGATCCGGCTCATGGAAACGCGGTGGGACGAGACGAGACTGGCGCCGAAGTCACGGAAGTTGGTCGAGACCATCTCCATGTCGGTGCCGGCGTTCAGCGCCTTCTGAGCCGCCTCCGGCCCGTCGGCGGCGATCCCGTGACCGCACGGTCCGGTATCCGGATTGGACGGCGGGCACGCCCGCAGCTCCGCCACGGCCGTGTAGTCGCTCTCGATGAAGCCGTCGAAGCCCCACCGGTTCTTCAGGACCTTCGTCTCGGTGTACTTGTTGGCGCAGCCCGGAACACCGTTGAGCGCGTTGAACGAGCACATCGCCGTGTCGGCGCCGGCCTGATAGGCCGCCTGGAACGGCGGCAGATACATGTTGAACAGCCGCTGGACTGACATGTCCGTCGTGTTGTACTCACGGCCCGACTCGGGCTGCCCGTAGGCGACGAAGTGCTTCATGCTCGTCACGACCTTGTCGGGGGCGGCGTAGTTGGTGCCCTGGGCGCCCTTGACGCGGGCGGCCGCCATCACGGAGTTCAGGTACGGATCCTCGCCGGCGGCCTCCGAGATCCGGCCCCAGCGTGGTTCGTGCGAGACGTCGACCATCGGACTGTAGATCTGCTTGATGCCGACGGCAGCGGACTCGAAGGCCCCGATCCGATGGTCGGTGAAGGCGACATTCGGATCGAAGCTGCTCGCGGTGCCGAGCGGGATCGGGAAGATCGTCCGGTATCCGTGGATCGTGTCGTACGCAAACAGGATCGGGATGTGCAGCCGTGACGCCATCGCGAGGTGCTGGTAATGGTTGATCTTCGCCGGATCCGTCAGGCTGAAGACACCGCCCACGGGCTTGCTCGCCTCGGCGTCGGTGATCTGCCCATCGGAGAGCAGCGTCAGCTGCTCGAGCTTGTCCTGCAGCGTCATCTGGCTCATCAGCGCGTCGATGCGTCGCTCGATGTTCTGATCGGCGCGATGCCGCGCGGGTTGCAGCGCGGCCTGGTCGTCGGTCGCTCTTTTGCCGGCCGCGACGACGCCGGCAGCACCGGCCAACGCGACCGTGATCGCGATCGCCAGGATCGCGGGCACGCGTCCTCTCCTACGCATATCTCCTCCTACCTCTCTGGACGGCGGGTCTCAGCCGAGACCGCGAGCGCGGGTTACCCGTGGCTGCCGCGAGCCAAACCTGCGCTGATTCTTCATCAGCCGGTGCATCGATGCACCGTAGTTGTGTCCATGCTTAAACCGATCTGTGTCGGCGCAACCCGTAGGTTTACTCAAGGATCTCGGGGTCGTTTTCGACGAATGTTCGATGGCAAGGTCGCCTTGATGTGTCGATGACACCTGTAACCGATTTCGACAGTTCCTCGGTTCGCGTACGTCCAGCACGTCCGCCGCGGACCGACAAAGGAGAGCGTGGCGATGAGTTTCACTCCTCAGCATTCCCTGAAGTACGGCCGCCGGCTGCTGATCGTCGCCGTGACGGCCGGTTCCTTCGCGGCCTCGGCCGCCCCGGCGCCCGCCCTGGATTGCACTACCAACGCGAACGGGATCGCGAACTCGCAGGGCGTTGCCGCGAACGCTGCTACGACTGCCTGCGCGCCCGCGTACGGCCGGAAGGCCGGTTACCACACCGGCAGGAAGGTCGGCTGACCACCACGGTCGACGTAGCCGACGCCGTACCGACGTCCAAGGACTGCCGAGCCATGGAGCCCAACGTGTCTTCTCCGGTGCCGCGCGCCTTCATCTCATACACGTGGTGGGTGATCGCCTCGGCGTTGGCGGCTCTCGTCACGCTGGCGATGATCCCGGCGTGGCACGTCGAGGACCTAGCGCAGCTCTGGGTGCTCGCAACGTTCGTCGTACTCGGCGAGTTGCTGCCAATCCCGGTGCCGCGCCGTGGTGGGCTTGACAAGGTCACGATCTCGAGCCCGTTCGCGGTCGCCATGCTGCTGCAGTTCGGCGCTGGCCCAGCCACCCTCGTGTATGCCGCGAGTTCGGTCGTCGGGGACGTGGCAGCGCGAACCGCCCCCATCAAGATCGTCTTCAACGCGGCCCAGTACGTGCTCGCGATGGTGGCGGCGGCGAGCGTGCTCGCGCTCTGCGGTCTCGGGGTTCCCGTCCATCTCACGGGCGCCGCGCTCCCCGCCATTCTGTTGTCGGCCGCCGTCTTTTTCGCGGCGAACCATCTGCTCGCCGGGGTCGGTGCGTCCCTGCTGGCTCGCCTTCCCGTGATGCCCTACCTGCGCGACGACTTCGTGTTCCAGGCGTGGACGGCGGGTTGTCTTCTCGCCGCCGCGCCCGCAGTCCTCGCCTCGATGCACGTCAGCATTGCGCTCGTGCCCGTCGTGTTCATCCCGATGGTCGCGATCTACATCGGCGGGCGACACGCGGCGCTGGCCAGCCATCGCGCCCTCCACGACGCGCTGACCGACCTGCCGAACCGGGCGATGCTGTTCGATCGCTTGAAGACGGCATGCGCCGACGCCGATGAGGGCACGATGCTTGCGGCAATGATCGTCGATCTTGATGACTTCAAGGCGATCAACGACACGCTCGGCCATGAGTTCGGCGACCTGGTGCTTCAGCGCGTGGCCGGCCGGCTGAAGGAGGCGCTCGGACCGAATGCGATGCTCGCTCGTCTCGGCGGCGACGAGTTCGCTCTCGTCCTCGAGAACGTGGACAGCGAGGAGCAGGCGACCGCCGAAGCCAAGGCGCTGATCACCGCCCTCGATCGCCCGCTTGAGGTCGAGTCACTCGCGCTGCAGATCACGGCGAGCATCGGCATCGCGTACTTCCCACAGCACGGACGCACCGTTCGGGAGGTGCTGCGCCACGCGGACATCGCGCTGTACTGCGCAAAGAACGGTGACGACACCTACGCCACCTACACCGAAGAGCAGGACGATTACAGCCTTGACCGGCTCGCGCTCGCCGCACAGTTGCGGCGCGGCATCGAGCGGGGTGAACTGTTCGTGGATTACCAGCTCAAGGCACCGCTGCGGGACACCGGGATTCGTGGTGTTGAAGCACTGTCACGGTGGAAACACCCGCAGCTCGGTCGGATCGGACCCGACGGCTTCATCCCGCTCGCCGAGCAGACAGGAGTCATCAAGCCACTCACCGAGTACGTCCTCCATGCCGCCGTGACGCAGTGTGCAGCATGGCGCCGGGACGGGCTCGAGGTCCGGATGTCGGTGAACATCTCGACCCGCAGCCTGCTCGACCATGCCCTGCCCGAGACCATTGGCAAGCTGCTCGAGCGCTACGACGTCCCGAGCCGCCTGCTCCAACTCGAGATCACCGAGGGTCGGATCGTCTCCGACCTCGGCCGGACCCGGAGTGTGCTCGAGGAGCTGCGAGCGATGGGCGTCACGATTGCGATCGATGACTTCGGCACCGGTTTCTCGTCGCTCTCGCAGCTGCAACAGCTTCCGGTCGATGAGATCAAGATCGACCAGTCGTTCGTCAAGAACATGGAAACGGACTCCGGGGACGCCGTGCTGGTCCGCTCGATCGTCGACCTCGGACGGAACCTCGGCCTCCGCGTGACCGCCGAGGGCGTGGAGAGCGAGAGTGTCATGCAGAGTCTCAGCGACCTTGGATGCGACTTCGCCCAGGGCTTCCACATCGGTCGGCCAGTGGCCGCCCCGGATTGCCGCCGCCAACTTGAGTACAGCGCCCCTCGGGCCGCGCGCCCCACGGCGAGACTCGCACCCGTCGCGGAGCTACCAAAGCGGGAGATCGCGTGAAACGGCTCGCCGTCGCCTCGATCATGGCCGTGGCTTTCGTGGTCGCGGCCGGTCCGGCTGCAGCCGCGGACGTGGGCGGCGGTGGTGGCAGGCACCCGTACGTCGTCGTGCTGCGATCCAGCGTGGAGGCGGTGCCGACGGTGACGAACGCGCTTGAACGACAGCTCGGCTTCGAGATCGCGTTTCGTTACTCAAGCGCGCTGAAGGGTTTTGCCGCGAACCTGACGGACGAGCAGCTCGCGCGGCTGCAGGCGAACTCTGAGGTCGCCTACGCCACTCCCGATAGGGTCTTCACCGCCACCGGGATGACGCCGCTCGCCTCCGGCGAGACCGTGCCCTCCGGTATTCGTCGCGTCGGCGCGGCGACGACGTCACAGGTGCACGCGAACAGCGGCGTCGGTATCGCGGTGCTCGACACGGGGGTCGATCTCACGAACGGCGACCTCAACGCCGTGACCGCGGTCAACTGCATCAAGAGCGGCGCGAGCGCCCAGGACGACAACGGCCACGGCACCAACGTCGCGGGAACGATCGCGGCCGCCGACCAGGGCGCCGGGATCGTCGGCATCGCCCCCGCCACGCGGCTCTATGCCGTCAAGGTGCTGGACAAGACCGGCAGCGGCACTCTGTCGCAGATTCTGTGCGGCATCAACTGGGTCGCCGGTCACGCCGCGGCGCTCAACATCAAGGTCGCGAACATGAGCCTCGCTGGGGCCGGCGTCAACGACAACAACTGCGGCAAGATCAACAAGGATGCGGAGCACCAGGCGATCTGCTCCGCAACCGCCGCCGGTGTCACGTTCGTGGTGTCCGCCGGCAACAACGCCAGAAGTTTCGCGAATTACGTACCGGCGGCGTACCCCGAGGTTCTGACCGTCTCGGCGATGACCGACACCGACGGCGTACCGGGCGGACTCGGCGGGACCGCCTCATGTGATTCGCACCAGACGGACGACAGGTATGCGACGTACTCGAACTACGCCTCCTCGACGTCGCCGGCCGATCAGGCTCATCTCGTCGCGGCGCCCGGTACGTGCGTGCTCTCGGACGGTCTCGGTGGCAAGCTGAGCACCTACGAGGGAACGAGCCAGGCAGCTCCGCACGTCGCCGGGACGGTCGCGCTCTGCATCAATGACAGCAGCGTCGATGGACCGTGCGCGGGGCTGTCACCGGCGGGGGTGATCGCCAAGGTGCGTTCCGACGCGCAGTCTGCCGCGACCGCCGACAACGGATTCATCGGCGACCCGCTGCATCCGGTCAGCGGGAAGTACTTCGGGTATCTCGTCACCGCCTCCGGCTACTGATCGCCGCGGCGGCCGCTCGATTCAGCCCCGGAGCCGCGACAGGAGCCCGCCTCGGCGGCGCCGGACCGTGACCGGCGCGGAGGGCGCGGGCGATGCGGCAGAGCCGCGCGGCTCGGGAGACGCCTGCGGCTCGGTGGACGCCTGCGGCTCGGTGGACGCCTGCGGCCCGGTGGACGCCTGCGACTCGGTGGACGCCTGCGGCTCGGGGGACGCCTGCGACGCACCGTTCGTTGCGTCGCCCGTCGAGCTTGTGGCCGGACGTTCCATGACGGCTGTCCGACCCTCGGCGCGGTCCGAGGTCAGGGGCTCGCTGGCCACGGGCGCACGCGGAGGCGCGATTGGCTCGCGGCGCACATCTTCGCGCTCGCGGGGCAGATCTTCGCGCGCCGCGCCGCGGTCCTCCCGGTCGGGGCCGGGGACCGGCTGCGCGCCGGCCGGCACCGGCTCCGCCTCGGCCGCTCGCCGCGTGACCAGGCCGGGCAGCGCATACCCGGCCAGCGCCGCCATCACGGCACCGAGCAACGAGTGGTAAGTGAGCATCTCGAGCACGCGGACACCCTTTGAGCCGTGCGCTGCGCCCTGAGCGCCGGAGGCGTTCCAGAGCAGGCTCATCTCTGGGCCGATCGCGAACCAGATCCCGGCCGCGAGCGCGAGCAACGCCCCGAGCTTCCCGCTCGGCCGCGGTCCCGCGCCGAGCAGCATCAGACCGCCGATCACCGCGACGATGCCGGGGAGCACGCTCAGCCAGAAGCGGCCGGTCGTCCACGTCCAGCTGTGGTTCGGTCCCAGCGCAAAGTGGAAGTACGGCCCGACGAACGGCACCAGCCCGCCCCAGAGCCCCAGAATCAGAATGAGCATTCCGGCCGCTCTCGTGCTCAACCTGCGCATCGTCTCCTCCTCGTCCGGTCGGGTTGCGATCACACTTCCCGTCCAGGACGCCGCCAAACGGTCAGGCCGGATTCACGACAGCCTCGCCTCGTCACGCGTCGGCTCGAACAGCTCGACCGGATTCCCGGCCGGATCCTCGACGACGATCTGCTTGCCGCCGACGCCGGTGACGATCTCGTTACGGAAGCGCGCTCCGTGACTCCGGAGCTCGGCGACGGTCGCCTCGATGTCGTCGACCTCGATCTGAAAGCGGTTCCATCCCCCCGGCTCCGGCATCGTTCCATCCGGCATCGCCCCGCCCCCACCGCCTGGCCCACCACGATTCGGCGCACTGAGCAGCAGCCTCAGATCCCCGCGGGAGAGCATTGCGAACGGGGGGCAGGCCGCATCACCTCGTGGAAGCCGAGCTGCCCGCAGTAGAAGTCGATCGCGGCGTCGACGTCGTCGACGATGTAACGCACGCTGACACTCGGCATGGGCTACCGGCAGTGTGCCCCGGCGGGCCCACGTCAAAGCATCACATTCCTTCGAACGGGAGCAGCAGATCCGTGCGGGTGAGCTCGAACACCCGCTGCACGGCTCGTGGTCCGCGCTTCACCGCAAACGCGACCGAATGCTCCCGGCACGCATCAGCCAAGCTGAACACGGCGCGTAAGCCGATTGCATCCATGAAGGTCAAACGGCTGAGGTCGAGCGTCACGTGCAGGACGCCCCCGAGGTCGATCGCCGCGAGCGCCCGGTCAAATGGATCGACCGCCGCGAGGTCGAATTCCCCGCTCACCACGATGACGGTCTCCGGCCCGATCTGCGCGAGGACCCCGAAGTGGGGCGTGTGACGGCGACGGTCACGGCCAGCTCAGCGCCCCGTCCTCGCCCGGCCAGGGAACCGGGCGAGGACACTGCGGGGCGGCGGATCAGGCTGCGGTCCTACGACCGGACCCGGCCGGGCTCGGTGCGTGACCGGCGGCCGAGCCGGCCGTTCTCGCCACGTCCGGAGTCGTAGGCATCGCGCAGCATGTCCGCGGCGACCTCGCGGCCGCCCAGCCCAAAGGCCAGCGCGCCGGCGACGGCAAGCATGCCGATCAGCGCGACGTATGTCGTGGTCACGATCGCCGGAGCGATCTTCAGCTGCGTCAGGACCATGAACACGACGACCGCCAGGATCAGGGTCGGCGCGATCGCCCGCACCATTCGACCCGTCGACGTGTCGCCCAACAGCCGGTGCGCGAACGCCCCGGCGACGCCGGCCACCGCCAGCCCGACGACGAGAATGAGCACCGCCGCGACGACGTTCGGCAGGTAGTTCTGGACGTTGGACATGAAGTTCGTCAGCGCCGGGATCTTCAGCGCGCCGACGGCCGCGGCGATCGCGTAGATGAAGATGAACCAGAACGCGACCGCACCCACGAGCCGTGATGGACTGGCTCCCGGACTTGCGCGCTCGACGTACTCCCCGGCGGGGCTTCCGGACAGCGCCCGGTCGAGACCCACCTTCTCCAGCAGCTTCGTCACCACCACCTTGATCAGCCGCGCGACGATGTAGCCGATCAGCAGGATGACGAGGAACCCGATCAGGTTCGGGATGAATCCGATCAGCGCGTCGAGTGCGCGCTGCAGACTCTGAGCGATGTGCACAGCCGCTTGGGGCATGGCTGTGTTCCTCCCTTGGCATTGGTTGTTTTGCAGAACCTGGCTTAGGAGACAGCAGGGGCGGGGATTTAGTTACGAGAACGTCCAAAGGTCGCTCCCGCGTCGTAACCAAACGGATGTGCAGCGGGTCATGACCTCATGGAATGTCAGTGCTGAGGGATCGAAGCGTGGACACGGACGAGGCCTTGATCGAGCGAACACGGCGCGGCGAGGTCGCGGCCTTTGCGGACCTCGTGGATCGGCACCGCAACATCGTCTTCCGGACCGCCGCGCGGATCGTGGGACCGGACGACGCGGAGGACGTCACCCAGGACGCGTTCCTACGGGCGTTTCACCGGCTCGATCAGTTCCGCGGCAGGGCGGCGTTTCGGACCTGGCTGCTGCAGATCGCCCAGAACGCCGCGCTGAACACGCTCGCGCGGGCGCAGCGGCGCTCCGCCGACCCCGCGGCCGAGGCCCTTGATGTTGTTCCGGACCGCGATCCGGTGCGCCAGCCGGCCTCCGAGCTCGAGCGTCGCGAGCGCCAGCAACGGCTTGAGCTGAAGCTCAAGTTGCTGCGCCCCGAGTATCGGAGCCTGCTCGTGCTGCGCGATCTCGAGGGACTCAGTTACACCGAGATCGCCGACGTCCTGGACATGCCGCTCGGCAGCGTCAAGGGACGGCTTCACCGCGCCCGCGCCGAGCTCATCGACCTGCTGCGCCGAAACACCTACGACTGGGAGCTACCAGCATGACCGACGGCGAACGACCGGCTGATGAGCTCAGCCCCGCCGAGCAGCGCCTCTCGGAACACCTCGAGTTACTCCGCGCCGACCCGCCCACCGCCGCCCCGGAGCTGATCACGCGGATCGTGCGGACCGCCCGCTGGCAGGTCGCGATCCGGGATCCGCTCGTCCTCGTGGGCGCCGTCGCGACCGCCCTCGGCGAGAGCGTGCGGCTGCTGCTCGGCGCCGGGACCTCGGCGACGGCTACCGGTGACGAGGAGCGAGGTCGCTGATGGTCGCACTCGCCACCTCCGTCTTCGGCCAGGCCGGGCAGGCGCTCGGGGGCTTCATTCCGCGGCTCTGCGGCGCGCTCATCCTGCTGATCATCGGGCTGCTCATCACGCGCCTCATCGGGCACCTGCTGCTGCGCAGCCTGCAGGCCGCCGGCCTTGACCGCCTGTCGGAACGGAGCGGAATTGCGCCGGTGCTGGCCCGGTCGGGCCTCGGCGACTCGCTGGCGGCGCTGGTCGCCCGGGCGGTGCGGATCGGCCTCGCGATCGTTGTCATCTTCGCGGCCCTCTCGTTGCTCGGTCTCCAGTTCCTCAGCCAGTCACTCAATCAGGCGGTGCTCGCACTGCCGCGGCTGTTCATCGCTGCCCTGCTGTTGCTCGCGGGCGTCGTGCTCGCCGGCGCCGCTCGGGAGCGAACCGACCGCCTCACGTACCAGATGGACTTCCCGGTGCCGCTCGGCCAGTTGGCCCAGATCGCCGTCGTGGCGATCTTCGGCATCATCGCCGCCGCCGAGATCGGGATCTCGACGCAGATTCTGCTCGTCCTCATCGCCGTGCTGCTCGCCGCGACCGCGGGGACGTTCACGCTCGCGTTCGGGCTTGGTTCACGCGATGTCGCGCGGTCGCTCAGCGCCGGTCGCTATCTGCGGAACGACTACGAGGTCGGCCAGGAGATCGGCTTCGGCGACGTGCGCGGCCGGATCAGCCGCATCCACAACACGAGCACGATCCTCGATGCCGGCGACGGCCGGTCGATTCGCGTCCCGAACCACTTGCTGCTCGACGAGATCGTCACGATCTATTCCGCCGAGGACGGGCCGGCGGGATAGACCTCGGGCGTCACTATGGGCCCGTCGGCGCCGGCTGCTTGTCAAGCACGACCTCGTAGCGATCGGTGATCGGCGGTCGGTTGCGGTCGACTCCGGCCTTCGTGACGGCGGCGGTCCGCACCTCGCCGGCGACCGGCTCGCTGGCGTGCAGCGCCTCGAGCGATTCCCAGTAGGTGACAGCGATCGCACGGCCGCCGGTGAAGTCGACCCCGGCCCACACTCCGCAATATCCGGGCTCCCGCTCAAGCCTTGGCAGGAGATGCTCGGTGAACTCGGCGAGCGTGGCCTTGATCCGTTCCGGAGCGAGCCCTGGGAACGTGGTGACCCTGGCATACATGAGGACCTCCCTCGGGTGACCCGTACAGCCTACGCCGTGCGCGGCATCGATCAAGGGTTCCCTCAGGTGAGGCCGAAGGTGGCGCGCTCGCCCGGTGTCAGCCCACGCACGCTCGCCTTCGCCGCGAGCTGCGCGAGCCGCCCCGGGCTCTCACACGCCGCGCACGTGTCGAAGACCCGGACGACGTTCTCGGCGTCCTCGACCGCAAGCGCGGCGCTATCCGGGGAGAACGTCAGCGTCTGGATCGCGCCCGCCAGGGTGTGATGCCGCACGAGCTCGAGCGAGCGCGCGTCGTAGACATCGACGGTTCCGTCCTGACGGCCGATCGCATAGGAGCGGCCGTCCGGCGAGATCGCGAGCGCCTTGCCCTCGGTCTCGGCGCCCGGCCGGACGACCGCCCGGCCCGTGGTGAGATCGACGCGCACGAGTGCTCCCCCGAGGGCGGTCACGAGCACGTACCGGCCGTCCGGGGTGAGGAGCGCCGGCGACCCGCTGGCGCGGTCCGGCAGCAGGATCTTCCGCTCCACGACGCCGCGCCGCAGATCCCAGACGGTGACGTGAATGCATCCGTCGACGATCGCCATCAGCCGGCTGTCCGGTGTGAACGATGGAGTGGTCGCGGCGCAGCCGTCGCTGCTGCCGCTCGGCGGCAGGGCCAGCGAGCGGCCGTGCCGTGGATCGATGACCTCGGCGTAGAGGCGGTTGCCGTCAACGTGAGCGGCGACGATCCGGCCATCGGGGGCGACACCCTGGGCATCAAGGCGCGTCACGCGCGCTGCCGCGAGCACCCGTCCGGTCCTCCCGTCGAGCTCGCGAATCGTGAACCCGGTGCCGTTCGACTCGAGGTACGTCAGCCACCGCAGCTGGGGTGACGCCGCAAAGCACGCCGTCGCGCACGAAGCGAAGGGGCTCCCCGCCGGCAGGCTCGGAAACCGGCGCACGACGCGGCCGGTGTGCCGATCGACGACCTCTCCGTGCGTGCCGATGAGAACGAGGCTTCGGCCATCCGCCGTGAAGTCAACGGCGGGATCGCCGGCGGCGTCGATGCGCAGCTGCTCGCCGCCGTGCGCCGCCCAGGTGCGGATGACACCATCGAGCGCGACCGTCACGAGCGAGCGGTCACCCGGTCCAAAAGCCATGTCACCGGCGCCGATGCCGGCGCTGCTCGCATTTCGGACGACGAGCCGACCGGTCTTCGCGTCGAGCACGTCGGTCGTGCCCTGGCTGTAGCCGACGGCGACGAGCCGGTCGTCGCTTGACACCCTGACAGGGCTCGCGGTCGCACCGAGCGGGCCGCGCGCAACCCAGCGGGTCCGCCCGGTAGCGGCATCGACGGCCCAGGTTGCCGCCGCCTGTGCGTTCGGGTCAGCGCCGGTGATGAACCAGGTTCGGCGGTCTGGCGAGACGCGCAGAAAGTTCACCGCCGCGGGGTGGCCGGCCGCTCCGAGCGCAAGCGCGTGCCCCGGGCCGCTCCTGACGTTGACGACGGTGAGCCCGCCGAACAGATCGCCCCGACCCCTGCTCTGTCCCAGTGAGGCGACGAGCAGGACACCCGGCGACGCCCACTCGAGGCCGTTGATGACGTTGGCGCTCGGGTCGCCATGTGCGATCGTCCGCAGTCGGCGATGCCTGAGGTCGACAACCGCGACGGTCGCCTTATCGGCGATCGCGTAGCTGTGTCCGGGCGCGCCCGCGAGCTGCTCGATCGGGAAGGGGGCGGTGAAGATGCGCGTCGTCCGCCTGGTGGCGACGTCGAGTCGGACGAGGTCGTGGCCGGCGGCGATGATCAGTGCGCCGCCACTGCGGCTGAGGACCATGCCGGTCGAGCTGGTGCCGACACGCACGCGGCCGACGATGCGCCTGTGGACGAGGTCAGCGAACACGACGTAGCCGTCACAGGTGTTGTCCGCGGCTGTCCGACCATGATTGAACAGGAACAGGAAGTTGGCCTCCTGACACCCCTGCAGACCGAACGAGGGAAGCTCCGAAGTCGCCGTGTTCGCGTCGAGTGCCTCGGACACCGCGAGCTGAGCCTTCGCCGTCGGCGCGATGCGGAGCGCGGCCCGGGCGAGCAGGAGCGCCCGCTGCGGATCACGCCCGACCTGGCTGTCGGCCTCGGTCGCGATCGCCTGTGATCGCGCGGACGCGTTCGCGTCGATCGCATCACGGCGGCTCGTCAGCGCAACGACGAGCAGCCCAACCGCAGCGAGCAGCAGCGCGGCGCCGCCCGTGAGGGCACGCCGGAGCCGCCGGTTGGCCTGCAGTTGGCGGCGCTGGGTGCTGGCGGATTCCTCGACGCTGGCGCTGAGGAAATCTCGCTCGGCCGGCGTCAGGAGCGCGCTGTTGCTCGCCTTGGCGGCCCACTCCACGGCGGCATCGAGTCGGGTGCCGCGGTAGAGGTCGGCGGGCTCCCGTCGCGCCGCGTCCCAGAGGCGCGCGGCGTCGGTCAACCGGCGGTGCAGGCGAATGCCGTCGCGGTCCTCCTCGAGCCAGCGCCGCAGCATCGGCCAGCGGCGGATCAGAACCTCGTGCGCGACCTCGGCGGTGCCGTTGTCAAGCGTGACGAGGCGGGCCTCGCCGAGCCGCTCGAGCAGGCTCCGAACGGAGTCCGGCTCTCCGCCGAGCTCGATCAGCTCGTCGATCCGGACGCGGCGGCGCGTGTCCTCAACATCGTCGCCGAGCTCGGTGAGGCGCAGGAAGATGTTCCGCAGCACGGGGCGGTCGCGTTCCGGCGTCCGGTGGGCCACCGCGTCCGCGGTGCGCGCGATCGCCTCGCTGACGCCGCCACTCGCCTGATAGGCCGCGACGGTGAGCGTGCGCCCGTCCCGGCGCTCCCAGGTCTCGCGGAGCGCGTGGGACATGAGCGGAAGGGCCCCTGGCTCGCCCGCGACGTCCCGGAGGACAAGGTCGATCAGACCGGCTTGGAGCCGGAGCCCGGCGCGGTTCGCCGGCTCGGCGATCGCGCGCCTGAGATCGTCGTCACCCATCGGCCCCAACAGCACCTGGTGGCGCGCGACGGCCGCAGCGAGCCGGGTATCGCCGCTCAGCTCGCCGTAGAAGTCGGCTCGCGCGCCGATCACGGTGGGGCCTTGGCGACTGAGGAGGGCTTCGATGAACAGGCGGCGATATTCAGGATCACGACACTGTGTGTAGAGCTCCTCGAACTGGTCGACGACCAGCAGCGCCGCCGGGTCATCACCACGCGTGGTCCGTTGCAGGGCGGCGGCGGAGCTCGGCGTGATCAGGAGGGCGGACGTGACCCCCGGGAGTTCCCCCGCCTGAACCGTGGCGATGAGACCGGCACGCAGCAGCGACGATTTGCCGCTGCCCGAGGGTCCGATGACCGCGAGCAGCCGGCCTGCTCTGATCCGGCTGACGACGTCGGTCTCGGCGTTCTCCCGCCCGAAGAACAGGTACCGATCGGCGGCCTCGAACGGAAGCAGACCCCGGTACGGGCACGTGTTGGCGTCGGGCGTCGTGCGCACGCCCGGACCGGCGAGTGCCCGGATCGGTTGCGGCCGGCCGATCCCCTTGAGCCGGTGCTCGCCGAGCGCGACGATCGTGTACCCGCGCGGCAGCTTCTGCTGCACGAGCGTCGCGGTCATCTCCGAGAGAAGGATCTCCTGTCCGGACGCCTCGTTGCGGATGCGGGCGGTGAGGTTGAGGGTGGTTCCGACGTACACACCGTCACGGATCTCCGCCGTGCCGGTGTGCAGCCCGAAGCGGGTCCTGATCGGCTGCCCGTTGACGGACGGCTCTTCGTCGAGGGCAGTGGCGGCTGCGATGGCGGCCGCGACGGCGTCCGCCGGCGAGGTGAACACCGAGACGGTTGAGTCGCCCTCCCCCATCCACCGCAGAAGCCGCCCCCCGTGAGCCTCGACAGCCTCCCCGATTCGCTCGCCGTGGCGCACGAGTGCGTCGAGCATCGCCTCGGGATCGCGCTCCCACAGGTGCGTCGATCCCTCGATGTCCGACATACAGAACGTCAGTACGCCCGTCGGCAGCGGCCCGAGTGCATCGGGCGCGAGGGCATGCACAGTAGGACTGCTCACGTGCGGCTCCGGTCCTGAACGATGCGAGGGACAGGGGGCGCCCTCGTGACCCGTACGCTACGGGCGCCACGGCCCCGCTTCCGGTCAGATATGTCACACCGACGCTGAGCGGCCGCCGACATGCGTTCGGACGCGACGCTACGGCGTCAGTGCCCTGACCAGGTCCGCCGCCGGGCGGATGTCGGTGATCCGGCCCACGTGCATGCCGGCGTAGAGCGGTCCGGCGTCAAGCAGACTCTCCGGGCCGTCGTCGGTGGGTGGTTGCGGCCCGAGGAAGGGGCGGGACGGTCGTTGGGTCCGCAGCGCGCGGGCCGCCAGGCCGGCCGGCAGGCGGCCGGCCAGGGACGCGGTCACACGGTTCGCGGCTCGCACCCAGCTTGGACCGCGCTGGTCGGAACGAGCCCAGCGCCGCGTCGCCGCGTTGGGAATGACCCGGTGTGGCGCATCGGGCCACCCAAGCCCGAACAACTCGGTGACGATCGTCGCCTCGGCGTCGAGACATCGCTGCTTGTAGCTCGGATGCGCGCGACACTCGTCACTGAGCAGAAAGCGCGTGCCCGCGACTGCGGCGGCCGCACCGGCATCGAGCACCGTCGCGACGTCGCCGACGTCGCTGATTCCGCCGGCCGCGAGCACGGGGACGTTGACGGCGGAGAGGATCTGCTCGAGCAGTTCGAGCATTGGCATCGAGCCGCGTACGTGGCCACCCGCCTCGACGCCCTGCGCGATGACGGCGTCCGCGCCCGCGGCGGCAGCCGCCCTCGCTTCCTCGACCGACCCGCACTGATGGATCCACACGTTCGACGCGAGACGTCGCGGCGGTCCCCAGAACGTCACGATGGCGTCGGCCTTGCTCGCGGCTTCGGCGTCGCCGGGTCGCACGAACGGCAGCAGCAGGTTGACGGCGACCGGTTTGTCGGTCAGGCGGCGCGCCGCCTCGAGCATCGCCGCGACCGGCGCCCGCGCGCCGGCGATCGTCCCGAGACCGCCAGCCTCGGACACCGCCGCCGCGAGCTCATGCCGCGCGACGGCGCCCATCCCCGCCTGGACGATCGGCGTGGCGAGACCGGGCAACGGGAAGCCGCGCGGCATGGCTGCCGTGGTCGCTCAGCCGGCCGATGGATCGCCGGGCCGATCGCCCGCGGGCGGATCGCCCGCCGGCGTGTCCTTCGTCAGTGCCCGCCTGACGTCGTCGCGCGTGATCGGGCCGTCGTAGTGCCGGCCCTCGATGTAGACGGCGGGCGCGGCGTTCGCACCGCTCGCCGTCGCCGCTCGGATCTGCTCGATCACCGCCGGCCGGTGGGTTCCGGCGGCGACCTCCTCTCGGAGCCGGTGCCCGTCTGGGACGCAGGCGGCGGCTCGGTCGAGCAGCTCGCTCTCATCGTTCGGGATCGACGTCGCGAAGCCGTCGAGGAGCGCGAAGAAACGGTCCTGGGCGGCACCCGCCTCGAGCGCTTCCGCGGCGGGCAGGGCCAGCCGGTGGACGTCGGCGAGCGGCAGTTGACGCACCGCGAGCCGGATCTCATCGGTGTCCGCGAGCCCTGACAGCAGGCGGTAGGCGCTGCGGCACGAGGCATTCGAGGCATCGATCCAGATGACCACCGTCCGCGCCCCATCCGGTCCACGAACGCGGTCCGCGGGACCCACCGGCGGCGCGAGCAGCCGCGGCGCGCCCGACCGCGCGCGCCACTCGGCCAGCGCCTGCGCCACCGCTGGATCGGTCGGCACGCGCGTATCGGCCCGTCGCGTCCGGTGATGCCCCTCGGTGCCGCGTTCCCACCGTTGCACGTCCTCGGTGATGTCATGCGCCAGCTCGCTCGGCGCCTCGGGCGGTCCGTCCGGACGGCGGTACGGCGTCTGGCTGATGCCGCTGCCGGTCCGTGTGTAGTAGCCGAACACGAAGATGAAGAACAGCGCGACGAGGACACCGAGGAAAATCCAGGTTCCGCCGGCGACGGCAAAGGGAGCGAGCACGGCAGTCATGCGTACCACCCTACGGCCACCGCGGACCGCCGATCAACTGTGCCCTCCGTTGGATGGTCCGACTCGACCCCCCCAACCGGGGGGGATTCCGCGCCGCGCATGCCAGACGTGATGCCGATGTGGGGCACCATCATGGGTATGGCCGTTACGGACCGTCCGCACCCCGGGAGCGGGCCCAGCGCACGGGCCGCGATCGAATTGCTCGTGGAGGCGCTCTCGAGCGGGGAGCTCGACCTCGACCGTGAGGGGTTCTACTCGCGGCTGGCCGAGGGCGTGTGCCGGATCGCGGGGATGCGCCGCGCGCTCATCTTCCGATACGACGAGGTCACCCGGCGGGTCGATGCCGCGGGCGCGCATGGGATGTCCCTGGAGCACTTCGCCGACGTCCACGTCAGCCTGGATCTCGCGCCCGATGCCGCCCGGGCACTGAGCGAGGATCGGGTGATCGAGGTCGCGCCCCCGGCGGTGCACGCGATTCCGTCCGAGTTCGCCCAGCTCGTCGGAGACCATCCGCTCGTGTATGTCCCGCTCTCGGCAGCCGACCGCTGGCCGGGGGTGATCATCGCCGAACCGGAGGCCGGTTCATCCCCGCTCGACGAGGAGCGCCGTGAGCTGCTCTGGACGCTCGGCAAGACATTGGCGCTCGCCTCGACGGCACGGACGGCGACGTACTTCGGCGAGCGGGCACGCGAGTTGCAGCACCGGATCGACCTCGCGCGCGATCTCCACGAGCGGGTCGTGCAGCGCCTGTTCGGCGTCTCGATGGCGCTCTCTCCCCCAGGGCCGCTCGACGATGCATCGCGCGAGCGCTGCGCCGACGAACTCCAGATCGCGCTCGGCGACCTCCGCGCCGCCCTGCAGCGCCCGCTCGGACGGACGCCGAGACCGACCGGCACGACGCTCGCCGCCGAGCTCGAGCGGCTCGCTGCGCAGCGGCATCCGTTCGAGCTTCGCGTCGTCGGCACGGTGCCCGAGGTTCCCGCCGGGCTCGAGCCCGTCGCGCAGTCCGTGCTCCGCGAGGCGATCCGAAATGTCCGCAAGCACGCCCGCGCGCGCTCGGTCCTCGTCCGTGTCCGCCTCGCCGACGGGTTGCTCGTGGTGGAGGTCGAGAACGACGGCGTCGCGGCGCCGTCGGTGGTGGCGGGGCCTCCCGGCGCCGGGCTGCGCATCGCCGCGCTCGAGGCGGCTCAGGCCGGCGGGGTCCTCGAGTTCGGCCACCACGGGGAGAGCTCGTGGCAGGTGCGCCTCGCAGTGCCGGAGCGCGGGGCGTGAGCACCGCCGGGAAGCTCCCGCGCCCGATCCGGGTGCTCATCATCGACGATCACGATGTCGTGCACTGGGGGCTTCGGATCATGCTCGAGCGCCAGCCGTGGATCGCGCGCTCGTACTCCGCGCACACCGGAACCGAGGCGCTCGCGCAGGCGACGCAACACGAGATCGATCTCGCGCTCGTCGATCTGTTTGTCGGCCCGGAGTCGGGGCCCGAGATCTGTGAGCGGCTGCATGAGGTGCGGCCGGGGATGCGGCTGCTGCTCATCTCCGGCGCCGGGCAAATCTCGTCACGGGCGGCGGCCGCCTGCGGAGCGAGCGGCTTCGTCTCGAAGGATTCGCGCGGGGTTGAGATCGTGCGCGCGGTCGGGATGGTGGCTCTCGGCATGTCCGTGTTCCAGGACGACGCCGCGGAGCCACCGGCGGTCGCACAGCTCTCAGAACGCGAGCGGCAGGTGCTCGTGCTCGTCGCCCAGGGCGCGACGAACCGAGAGATCGCCGCTTCACTGCATCTCTCGCCGTACACGGTCAAGGAGTACGCGAGCAGCCTGTACCGCAAGCTCGACGTCCGCAACCGGCTCGAGGCCGTCCAGCGCGCGGAGAAGCTCGGCCTGATCGCCTGACCCGCGGCCTGATCGCCTGACCCTCGGCCTGATCGCCTGACCCTCGGCCTGATCGCCTGACCCGCGGCCCGATCGCCTGACCCGCGCGGTCCCCCCCAACCGGCGGGTTGCGGTGGTGGCCCTACCCCACAGCGGGCACCGTGTTGATATGGCCACTGCCTTCACGGAACCGACCGCCGTCGCTCCCGCCCCGGTGACGGCGCCGAGCACGCGTCTCGCCGCAATCGCCGCTCTCGGGATCAGCCTGCCGTCGACGATCGTGCCCAACGCCCCCATCGCCGAGCGGATCGGTGTCAGCGATGAGTGGATCCATAAGCGGACCGGCATTCATTCACGACGTGTTCTCGGTCCCGGCGAGCGCCTCGCCGATCTTGCCGCGGACGCGGGTCGGGCCGCGCTCCGCGCGGCTGATCTCGATGCCACCGACCTTGACATGGTGCTCGTGGCGACCACGACGTCCGACGAGCTGCTGCCGAATGCCGCGCCGCTCGTCGCGCATACGCTCGGCGCGACGCGCGCGGGCGCGGTTGATGTCGGCGCCGCCTGCACCGGCTTCCTCTCCGGGCTCGCGCTCGGAGCCGCCCACATCGAGTCGGGCCGCGCGGAGCACGTGCTCCTCGTGGGCGCTGACGCGATGTCACGCATCACCGATCCCGACTGTCGTCAGACCGCTGCGCTGTTCGCTGACGGCGCCGGAGCCGTAGTGCTCAGCGTCAGCAGTGGCCTGGGGCGGGTCGGGCCGGTGACCCTGGGCGCCGACGGCGCCGGCGCGGACCTGATCGTGGTCGAGCGCGATGAGGCGGTCATCCGCATGCAGGGGTCGGATACGTTCCGGCACGCCGTGGCGCGGATGTCCGAGGCGACGCTCGAGGCGCTCGCGCTCGCCGAGCTGACCCTCGACGACATCGACCTGTTCGTCTACCACCAGGCGAACGCGCGGATTCTGCGCGGCGTCGGCGAGCGGCTCGGTCTGGCGGCCGATCGCGTGGTCGATTGCATCGGTGGCTACGCGAATACGTCCGCGGCGACGCTGCCCCTGGCGCTCGACCACGCGAGCGACGCGGGCCGGCTGCGACCCGGTGATCGCGTCCTCCTCGGTGCGTTCGGCGCCGGGTTCACGTGGGGGGCGGCTGTCGTGGAATGGGAGATCCCTGAGTTGGGCGAGGGCCTCAGGCTGGGAGACATCGGGTGAGCGCGCTCGCCGTTGCTCAGCGCGCCGACGAGGCACTGACGGCGCTGGAGAGGCTCGAGGTGTTGTGCGATCCCGGATCGCTGCAGGTGATCCGCTCGACGGTCACTTCACGCCACATGGGCGAGCGGACGCGGGCAGGCGACGGGGTCGTCGGCGGCAGCGGCCGCGTCGATGGCCGGCCGGTGTTCTGTTACGCCCAGGATGGGACGTACGTCGGCGGCTCGCTCGGCGAGGCGCACGCCGAGACGATCGTGCGCGTGCTCCAACTCGCCCACCGGGCCGCTCTGCCGGTCGTCGGCTTTGTCGGCTCCGGTGGCGCGCGGATGCAGGAAGGACTGGCGGCGCTCGGCGGCTACGGACGCATCTTCCGCGAGACCGTTCTGATGTCCGGCAAGGTGCCGCAGATCTCGATCATCACCGGGTTGTCGGCCGGTGGCGGTGCGTACTCACCGGCGCTGACCGACTGGACCGTGATGACCCGCGACTCGAGCATGTTCCTCACCGGCCCGAACGTCGTCCGCGACGCGCTCGGCGAGGATGTCAGCGTCGCCGGGCTCGGCGGCCCGCGCGTGCACGAGCGCAACGGGGTCTGTCACTTCGTCGCCGAGACCGACGTTGACGGCGCCCACCTGGCGCGCGAACTGCTCGGGTATTTGCCGTCACGCGCCGGCGAGGCGGGGTCCGTCGTGACGCCCCGGCCGGCTCTCGGCCGTGACCCGGGCGCCTTTGTCCCGGATGCGGCGCGCCGCGTCTACGACGTGCGTGACGTCATCCGGTGCGTCGTCGACGCCGGCGAACTGCTCGAGGTCGCCGCGGGCTGGGCGCGCAGCATCGTCACCGGCTTCGCCCGCATGGACGGGCGGACGGTCGGGGTCATCGCCAACCAGCCGCGCTACCTCGGTGGCGTCCTCGATGCGGACAGCTCCCAGAAGGGGGCGCGATTCGTGTCGAAGTGCAACGCCTTCGGCATCCCGCTCGTCGTGCTCGTCGACACGCCGGGTTACATGCCGGGCACACGCCAGGAGTCCGCGGGCGTGATCCGGTTCGGCGCGAGCCTCGTCCATGCGTTCGCCGAGGCTGTCGTCCCGCGCGTGACGGTGATTCTGCGTAAGGCGTTCGGCGGCGCGTTCATCACGATGAACTCGAAGGACCTCGGCGCCGACTACGTGTTCGCGTGGCCACAAGCCGAGATCGGCGTGATGGGGGCGCGACCGGCCGTCGGGATCATCCACCGTCGTCAGCTGGCGGCCGCCGACGGTGACGACGTGCTCCGTGATCGTCTTGTCGCCGAGTACGAGGACACGCATCTGCGTCCGGAGGTGGCGGCGCGTGACGGCTTCGTCGACGAGCTGATCGCGCCGGTGGAGACACGGGATCGGGTCGCCGGCGCACTCGCGACGCTGTGCGGGAGGGAACGGTGAGCGGCGAGCTGCTGTTGACCGGGGCGACCGGGTTCGTCGGCATGGAAGTGCTCGAGCGCTACCTCGAGCGAACCGACCGCAGCGTGATCACGCTGGTGCGGGCGGTCGACGATGATGCGGCACGGTCCCGGGTCGCCGGCGTGTTGCGTGACCTGTTCGGCGCGAGGGCCGCCCGTCGGTACGAGCACCGGGTCGACGCCGTCGCCGCCGATCTGCTGTCGCCCGGTCTCGGCATCTCCGAGCGTCGCCGCGCTGAGATCGCCGCCCGGAGCGAGGACATCGTCCATGCCGCAGCTTCGGTGTCGTTCTCGCTGCCGCTGGACGAGGCCCGCCGGATCAACGTCGAGGGAACACGGCGTGCGCTCGATCTCGCCAAGCTGAGTGCGTCCTCAGGTGGTCTCCGCCGCTTTGTTCACGTTTCGACGGCATACGTCGCGGGCACCCACGCCGGCCGGTTCTTCGAGTGCGATCACGATCTCGCCCAGACGTTTCGCAACAGCTACGAGCAGTCGAAGTTCGAGGCGGAGCGACTGGTCCGGGACGCCGCGGAGCTGCCCACCATGGTGCTGCGTCCGAGCATCGTCGTCGGCGACCGCCGCAGCGGCTGGACCTCGGCGTTCAACGTCCTGTACTGGCCGTTACGAGCGTTCGCGCGCGGTCTGTATCCCGCCGTGCCGGCGGTGCCGTCCTCGCCGGTCGACGTCGTCTCGATCGACTACGTGGCGGACGCGATCTACGAGCTGTGTCAGTCCGGCGGCCGCGTCGGGCAGACCTATCACCTCACCGCGGGATCGGATGCCTCGAGCGTCGGCGAGCTCGTCGAGCTCGCGAGTCGCTACTTCAAGCGACCGCCGCCCCAGGTTCTCTCGGCGGTCGAGTTCGACGAATACGCGAAGAACATGACCGGCGTGCAGCGCTCGGCGATTGGTCAGAGCGCCGCCTACTTCCCGTACTTCGCCGTCGACACCGAGTTCGACAACGCCGCGGCGCGGGCTCAGCTCGAGCCGGCCGGGATCGCTGTCTCGCCGCTCGCGTCCTACCTCGAGCGTCTGCTCGACTTCGCGATTCGCAGCCGCTGGGGAAAGCGACCGATCGGCCGCGCCGAGGCACTCGCGGTCTAGATGAGTAGTTCCACGACTGTTGGTGGGGTCGTGGTTTTGAAGGGGACATAACAGCGCAGGTCGAAGTCGGCGGTGCTCTGAAGTGCCAACCGTCGACCCTGGGGGCCACGATGGACGCCGACCTCGACCTGCTGCTGATCTACGTGTTCTGCATCGCTGACGATCTCCTGCCTGAGAAGACCGTCAACCACCGCCGAAGTCTGACCGACGCGGAGGTCGTCACGCTCGCGGTCGCGCAGTCGATCATGGGGATCCCGAGCGACCATCGGTTCATCCCGACCGCGATCAAACGCCTTGGGCATCTGTTCCCCGGCCTGACCCAACGCTCGGGGTTCTACCGCCGCCGCGATCGGCTGGCCAGCACGATCGAAGCGCTGATCGCGTCCTTCGCATCTCTGAGCCCGGGCTGGGAGGACAACGTGCTGCTCGTCGATTCCACACCGGTCGAATGCGCCCGGTCTCGCGAGACGGTCAATCGCGGCGGCACCTCCAGCCTCGACGACGCACTCGCCAACGCCGCCGACTACGGCTACTGCGCCAGCCACAGCCGCTACTTCTACGGCCTGCGGCTGCACACGCTCTGCGCCCCTGACGGCACGCCGCGAGCGATGATCCTGACCAGCCCCAAGGACAACGAACGCGACATCTGCCTGCGACTGCTCGCCCGCGTGAACCGCACCGGGCCACTGACCGTGATTGGCGACAAGGGCTACGCCGGCCGCCAATTCGAAGCCGACGCCGCCGCCCTGGACGCCACGATCCTCCGACCTCGCCGCAAAGACGAGCCCGGACGCGGCCCGCACCTCGCGCCGATCCGACAACGGATCGAATCGATCTATTGGACCGCGAAAGACATCCTCACCCTCGAACGACACGGCGCCCGCACCCTGCACGGACTCCACGCCCGGATCGCCAGCCGCCTGCTCGCCTACGCCGCCGGGATCGCGCTCAACCACCAACTCGGACGCCCCAGCCGCTCCCTCGTCGCCTACACAACCTGAAACCGCGGAACTACTCATCTAGCGCAGCGAGCCGCCGGCACGGTCGGCGGCCCAACCTGCACGTCCGTCGGCCGCCGCGTCAGCCGAGCCTTCATAAGAAGTTCCTCAATATCGGGGCGGTCGGGGCATCGCGGCGCTACTCTGAACAGTGCCGGGGGGCAGTATCCCCGAACGGACGTTGCTCGTCAGTACGGCCTGCGGGCCCGGGCGCGTCGGCCCCGTATGGGGCGGGAGAAACCTTCGGCTGAACGTCAATCCACGGCGCTCAGTCGAAAGGAGACTCGACCATGAGCATCACAGCGACCCGTTTCGCTCCCCATATCCGCACCTGGCTGCTGATCGCAGCCCTCACCGGTCTGCTGATCGCGATCGGCGGCATGATCGGCGGCGGCGCGCTCTACATCTTCGTCGCGCTGGCCGTCGGGATGAACGTCCTCGGCTACTGGTTCTCCGACAAGCTCGCCCTCAAGGCCAGCCGTGCGCGGCCGCTCCCGCCCGGACAGGGAGTGTGGCTTCGACAGATGGTCGAGGACCTCGCCCACCGCGCCGACGTCCCGGTGCCACGGCTGTTCGTGATCCCGTCCGAGCAGCCCAACGCGTTCGCGACCGGCCGCAATCCGCGGCACGCGGCGGTCGCGGTCACCGAGGGACTGCTGGAGCAGTTGCCAGCCGATCAGGTCAAGGCCGTGCTCGCCCACGAGTTCGCCCACATCAAGAACCGCGACATCCTCGTCTCGTCGATCGCGGCGATGGTTGCAGGTGCGATCTCAGCCGTCGCCACGGTCCTCCAGTTCTCGATGCTGTTCGGCGGCTCAGATGAGGAGGACTCGCCGCTCGGTCTGCTCGGCACGCTCGCAGCGATCATCGTCGCGCCGATCGCGGCGACCGTGCTGCAGCTCGGTGTGTCGCGTCAGCGCGAGTACCTGGCTGATGCCACGGGTGCCGAGTTGCTCGGCCGCGCGGCGCCGCTCGCAGACGCGCTGGAGAACCTTGAACGCGGGGCGCAGGCGATCCCCATGAACGTCAATCCCGCCGAGGCGTCCCTGTACGCGATCAACCCGCTCCCCCGCCGCGGGCTGGCAACGCTGTTCATGACGCACCCGCCGATCGCCGAGCGGATCCGGCGGCTGCGCGCGCTCGACGGCGCCGGCCGGGCCGTCCCCCTCCCGGCATGACGCCCTCAACCACCAGCCACGGTTCCGTCATTCAGCACGAGCGTCAGGTCAAGGATCTCACCCCCGCCGCAGGAGCCGTGGCTGGCCCCCACTCGCACGCTGCGTCGACTCAACTTCCCCCTCTGAGTGATCAGCTCGAGGGATGGCTGTCCGGGGGCGGAGACAAGACGCTCGGGAGCCTCGTCCACGCGTTCGGCGACAAGAGCTTCGCGATCCTGCTCGTGCTCCTGCTCGGCGTCCCGGCGCTGCCTCTGCCTACTGGCGGGGTCACACATGCGTTCGAGCTGATCGCCGCGCTGATCGCACTCGAGCTGATCGCCGGCCGCCACGAGGTCTGGCTTCCGCAGCGGTGGCGGGGCGTCGAGCTCGCCGGTCCACGCCAGCAGCGGTTCATCGCCGGCCTGATGAAGCTCATCCGTCGCCTTGAGCGGTTCTCGCGGCCCCGGCTGCGGTCCGTGTTCCGTTGGCGGTTCGCCGACGTGCTGTTCGGCCTGCTGGTGATCGCCGGGACCGTCGGGGCGTTCGTCGCCCCGCCCTTCAGTGGGCTCGACACCCTCCCCGCCTTCGGCGTCGTTGTGCTGTCGCTCGCCGTGCTGCTCGAGGATGCTGTTGTTGCGGTCGTCGCGATCCTGCTGCTGGTCGCCGGGATCGCGCTGGAGGTGGTGCTCGGCGCCGCTGCAGTCCACGGCATCGCCGCGATCTTCTAGGAGCGCTCGATCGTGCACGTCACAGCCGCAACCTGGTTCGTCACGTTGGCGCTGATCGCGGCGCTGCTCGCGGTCGACTGGCTCCTGCTCGGACGTCGCCACCGGGCAGTCGGTTTCGGTGAGGCGGTCCGCTGGTCGCTCTTCTACATCGCCGTCTCGGTGCTGTTCGGCATCGCGCTCGGCCTGCTCGCCGGCTGGGATGCCGGCACGCAGTATTTCGCCGGGTACGTCGTCGAGAAGAGCCTGTCGGTCGACAACCTGTTCGTGTTCGTGATCATCCTGACCGCCTTCTCGGTCCCGGCGGAGCAGCAGCCGAAGGCGCTCACGATCGGCATCGTGCTCGCGCTCGCCCTTCGCGCAGTCTTCATCGCGCTCGGCGCCGCGCTGCTGGCGACGTTCTCGTTCATGTTCCTGATCTTCGGGGTGACGCTCGTCGCGACGGCGGTCCAGCTGTACCGCCACCGCGACCAGGATCCCTCGGTCGAGGACAACGCCCTCGTCGGCGCGGCGCGGCGGTGGCTGCCGCTGAGCGAGGGCTACGACCAGGGTCGTGTGATGACCCGCGTGGGCGGCCGCCGGGCGTTCACCCCGCTGCTGCTCGCGCTGCTGGCGATCGGCAGCACCGATCTGCTGTTCGCGTTCGACTCGATCCCCGCCGTCTTCGGCGTCACCAACCACGCGTACATCGTCTTCGCCGCCAACGCGTTCGCCTTGCTCGGACTCCGCGCCCTGTACTTCCTCGTCTCGGGCCTGCTCGACCGGCTCGTGTACCTCGCAACCGGCCTCGCCGCGATCCTCGCCTTCATCGGCGCCAAGCTGATCCTCGAGTTCGCCCACCACCAGAATCACGCCATCCCGGAGGTGCCGACCGGCCTCTCGCTCGCCGTGATCGCAGCGGTGCTGGCGCTCACCGCGATCGCTAGCATGGTCAAGCTCCGCCACGATCCGAGCGCCCGGACCCATGCCGGCGCCGTCGTGACGCGAGGCCAGCGCCGGTCTCGAGCAGCTGCCCGACGCGCCGCAGGCAAGGCCGCTGCGCCGCGCCCCGGCCATCCTTGACGTGTCTGAGGTCAAAGGCGACGATCTGTGCTCGGTCCAGGCGAGTAAGGTCGTCACCGAAGCAGTCGTGCACAGGCACAGGTGACGAATAACCATCACGCGTGGATGCGACGGCCACTGAGATGGCGGTGAAGGCGTGTCTGAACGGCGGACGCACGCGGGCTGAGCACCCGGCGGTACCGCTGACCGCCGCCGAGCTCGCCGCCGACGCGCTCGCGGTTCGGCGTGCCGGTGCATTCGCCGTGCACGTGCACCCGCGTGACGCCGGCGGCGCGCAGACGATGGAGGCGGCCGCATGCGACGCCGCCGTCGCGGCGATTCGCCGGGCGGCTCCCGGCCTCGGCATCGGGCTCTCGACCGCGGAGACGATCGATCCCGACCCGTTCGCGCGGGCTGCGGCCATCCGGACCTGGCGCCAACCGCCCGACTACGTCTCGGTGAACCTCTCCGAGCTCGGGTCGGCCGGAATCATCCGCGCCGCACTGCACTCAGGCGTCGCCGTCGAAGCGGGCCTCTCGGATCCTGCCGACGCCGAACAGCTGGCCAGCAGCCCGTTCGCTCATCAGGTCATCCGCATCCTCGTCGAGGTCGACGGCGGTGCCGATGAGGCCCGCGCTATCGCGGAGCTCGTTCCAGACGGTATCCCGCAGCTCTGGCATGGCGCCGGCGAGCGCACCTGGGAGGTGATCGCCGCCGGCGCCGCGTCTGGGGTGGACGTGCGCGTCGGCTTCGAGGATGTGCTCGCGCTCCCCGATGGCCGCGTCGCCGCCGACAACGCCGAGCTCGTCGCCGCGGCGGTGACGCTGACCGCGGGCGTCTAGTGTCGCGAGTCCAGAGAAGGTTCGGTGGCACCAAGAGGTGTCGCCGGGGGATGCCGCGCAAGGACGCAGAATCCGACGTGCATGGTTGTAGTGCAAGAGCCATCCGTCAAGGGCTGCGCGCGCGCTCGCTGCTGTTGCGGTAGATCGCGCCGTAGACCCAGCCGCCGAGCATGGTGCGGATGAATCTCTCGGCCTTCCCGTTTGTTTGGGGTCGGTACGGGCGGGTGCGGAACTGCTGGATGCCGAGCGTCGCGGCACGCGACAGCGTGAGCGATTGAGAGGTAGGCACCGCCGTTATCGGTCATGAGCTCCTCGATGCTCGATGCCATGACGGCGATAGAACTCCCTTGCCCCGGCGTAGGAAGCGCGACCGCGGAGCTCGCCTTCTCGTCTGGGAGGACCTCCGCGTAGGCCAAGCGCGTGCAGTCATCGATCGCGATGTGGACGCACTCCCAGCCGGCGCATCTGCGGCGTGTGCCAGAGCGGTCTGAACGGTCCGGCAGTTATGACGCGGTCTGCCAGTGACGCGCTGTGCCGGCGCCGTCCTGGATGCGTCCCAGCTTCTTGACGTCGATGTGGATCAGCTCTCCGGGCCGCTGGCGCTCATAGCGCACCGCGGGCTCAAGACCCAGCCGACCGAGCTTGCCCATCCCGATCCGTGTGAGGATCCCCGAGACGGTCGAGAGCGCCATCCCGAGGATCTCGGCGATCTCTGGGCCAGTGAACCGCAACCGCCGCAGCGCAGCGATCGCCTGCACGCGCTCCTCGCTCGTGCGATGCGGGATCGACCGTGGCGCAGAGGAGCGGTCCAGCCGCCCGATTCTCCCCCTCCGCTGCGATAGCGCCCGACCCACTTGCGTCCGCAGCGACCGCTGACTTCGGCGACCTCGGCCGCCTGCGTCAGCGTCCAACTCCCGCTCGACGACTCGCCTACAGAGATCCCGCCGACTGTTCAGGCTGAGCGCGGCGTTAGCGTGCAGATTCATCCGGTGTCCTCCTTGGGACTGAGGTGCTTGGCAGCTCTCAGCCTCCAAGGGGGCCCGGATGAACCAACCTACTCAGGAACTACATCTAGTGTCGCGAGTCAGAAGCTCGGTGGCACCAAGAGGTGTCACCGGGGGATGCCGCGCAAGGACGCAGAATCCGACGTGCACTGGAGGTCACGAGGATTCGAGGACGCCGCGCGGCGCCGCCGGGGACGCCTCGACTGCCGTCGAACTTCTGACTCGGGACACTAGCCTCATAACCCCGACCCGACCCCGGAAGGCGGGGTCGGCGGCGAAACTTTCCCAGTTCACCGGCGAGGGGTGCCGGTGAAATGCGAGAGTTCGCGGTCCGGCGCGCCTCGTCAGGGTGTCGTCCGCACCGCTTTCATTGTCGTGTCGGCGATCGCGTCGATGATCCGCAGCCACAGCGAGGGCGGGACGTCATGCCCCATCCCGTCGATCAGCAATAGCCGGGCACCCGGGATCGCCGCCGCCGTCGCCCGACCGCCGGATGGCCTGACCAGGCGGTCGGCGGTGCCGTGGATGACCGTCGTCGGCAGGTCGAGCTGGCGGAGCATCGGCGTACGGTCCGGTGCGGTGACGATCGCAGCGAGATGCCGCGCCCCGCCATCGGGGTGCAGGCCACGCTCAAACGATCGCTCGGCCAGTGCCCTGACCCGTTCGTCGCCCGCCGGATACGTCGTGGAGCCGATGATGCGCCGGTTCTCGATCGCGTCCTTCACGTAGCTCGCGCGGTCCAGTTTCGGCGGGCGCAGGAGCCGAGGCAACAGGCGCGGGTCAGACCAGCCAACCCGACGGTTGCCCGTCGTCGACATGATCGAGACGAGCGAGCGGACGCGCGCCGGGTGCCGAATCGCGAGCAGCTGCGCGATCATCCCGCCCATCGACACACCGACGACGTGGGCGCTCGTCACCTGGAGGTGGTCAAGGAGCTTCGCCGCATCGTCGGCCATGTCGTCCAACGCGTAGGACGCCGCCTTGGGGTCACGCCTGAACAGCTGCGCGCGCGTCGGCACCGGCCGATCCGAGAGGATCGTCGAGCGGCCGATGTCCCGGTTGTCAAAGCGCGTGACCCAGAAACCGCAGTCCGCGAGCTGCCGGCAGAAGCCGTCTTCCCACCAGATCATCTGGGTGGCCAGCCCCATGATCAGCAGCAGCGGTGGGTCGCCCTCGTCACCGAACGTTTCGTAACACAGCTGAATCTCGCCGACGTCAGCGAGCTGCTCGCCGGAGCTGAGCGTGTCGGGCAGGTCGGCCATGGTCGACAACGGTATACACCGGATCGGTGATCGACGAGGATCGGTGCGATGAGCTCTGAGTCCGTTGCGCCGGGCGATCTCGACGTCGAGCGGCTCGGCCGTGGGCCGACGGTGATCCTCATGCACGGCAGCATCGTCGGCGCCCGGCAGACATGGCGCAAGCAGCGTGGGTTGGCCCGCTCATGGACGCTGGTCATGCCGAACCGCCCCGGCTTCGGCGACAGTCCGCCGCTTGAGCGTGGTGACTTCGCGATCGAGGCGGAGCTGCTCGCCGCATTGCTCGGCGAGGCCGGGGCCGGGGCCGGGGCTGAGGGCGAAGCCGAGGGCGAGGGCGGCCGGGGCTGAGGGCGAAGCCGAGGGCGAGGGCGAGGGCGAGGGCGGGGCCGGGGCCGAGGGCGAGGGCGACGCCGAGGGCCAGAGCGAAGGCGAGGGCGAGAGCGCACGGGCGCACCTCGTCGGCCACTCGTACGGTGCGGTCATCGCACTGCTGGCGGCGGCGTCGCGCCCCTCTGCGGTCCGGTCGCTGATCGTGTCGGAACCCGGATTGCTGCGACTCGCCGCCGGCGATCCGGCGGCCGACGCGATGCTCAGCGGGGGCGAGCGGCTGTATGAGGCCGGCGCCGACTTGCCCCCCGCCGAGTTCCTGCGCCTGTTCCGCAGCGCTGTCCACTCGACCCACGACACCCCGGAGCGCCTCCCGCCCGAACTTGAGCACGGCGTGATGCTGTCGGCGCGCGAGCGACCGCCCTGGCACGCGAACGTCCCGTTTGAGCGGCTCGCGTCGGCACCGTTTCCCAAGCTCGTGATCTCCGGCGGCCATTCACCGGTGTTCGAGACGGTGTGCGACGTGGTCGCCGAGCGAATCGGAGCCCGCCGGTCGACCATCAGCGGTCGCGGCCACACCATCCCCGCGACGGGCGACGCGTACAACCGTCTCGTCCACGACTTCCTGACGGAGGCTTCGCGATAGCGTGAGCGAGATGCGACGGCGGACCCGTGACATTCGATGAGCGTGCTGGACAGCTTCCGTCTGGACGGCAAGGTCGCTGTCGTCACCGGCGGCAACCGCGGCCTCGGCCTCGCGTTTGCCCGTGCGCTCGGCGAGGCCGGTGCTCAGGTGGTGATCGCCGCGCGCGACCAAGCGCGATCCGAACGTGTGGCCGGCGAGTTGGGCGCCACGGCGATCGCCACCGATGTCACCGAATCGGCGAGCATCGCGGCCATGCTGAGAACCGTGTCCGACGCCATCGGACCTATTGATGTGCTCGTCAACAATGCCGGCGTGGCCTTTCACGGCCGGGCGCTCGACGTGCCCGAGGCAGAGTGGCGGGCCGTGTGGGACGTCAATGTCGAGGGGCTCTGGCATTGCAGCCGCATTGTTGGAGAGCAGATGGTCAACCGCCGAAGCGGCGTGATCGTCAATGTGGGATCAATGTCGGGGATGATCGTCAACCGTCCTCAGATGCAGCCGGCGTACAACGCGTCGAAAGCGGCCGTGCATCACCTCACCAGGTCGCTCGCGGCCGAGTGGGCGCCTTTCGGCGTTCGGGTCAATGCGCTCGCCCCCGGGTATGTCAAGACCGAGATGGCGCCGGTGGACCGTCCCGAGTTCCGGCGCCACTGGGTTGAGGACGCGGCGATGCAGCGCTACGCGCTCCCCGAGGAGCTTGGTCCGTCGCTGGTCTACCTCGCCAGCGACGCGTCGAGCTTCGTCACCGGATCAGTGCTCGTGGTCGACGGCGGCTACACACTCTGGTGATGAAAGCGGTCCGACTCGAGAACCCATCCCGTGACTCCCGCGACCACCAGGGCCGTTCCGATGAGGGCCGCGATCACGAGGGCAGCCGGTCCGAGCGCGATCCCGACAAGAATCAGCACTGGCGCCGCCAGGACAACGCCGAGGAGGGCAAGTAGCACACGCACGGCAATTCACCTCCTTGAAGGCTTCGGTGTGGAGACGGTAAACCTCCAGGCCGAGGCAGTCATCGGGGGAACCGCGTAATCCGGTTGCCACGGACTACGAGGCGGTGGGGGACCGTCCGGCGATCACGAGCCGCCGGTCCGGCGATCACGAGCCGCCGGTCCGGCGATCACGAGCCGCGGTGGTCCGGCGATCACGAGCCGCGGTGGTCCGTCGATCACGAGCCGCGGCACGGCGAAGCGGCGGCCGATCGCTCGACGGCCCCTTGGTACTCCTCGGCCGCCAGCTGTTCGCGATCGAGCGCCGCCACGTACGCGTGGAACGCGCGAGCACGATCGTGCGCGGCTGCGGCATGCCAGGAGGCGTACGCGTCCTGGACTCCGGTGCGCCGTTCGCGCCAGGCGATGTAGCGCTCAATCATCTCGTCGACGAGTTCGCTGTCGGGTTGCGCGGCCATTGCGGCCCTCCGTCTCATGACCTTGAAGACGTTCCCCGAGCGAGATCCTTCCCGGCGGTTCGCGTGGTTTTCTGCGCTTTCTACGGACGCGGCCCGACGATGGTTACGGATGGCGCCGGCGCACTCCTGGCTTAGCGTTGAAGGTCACGCATCCCCTGCCCTGAGGAAGGATTGTCATGGCTCAAACGCCAACCAAAGCTCGCCCGGCCGCCAAGGCAACGGCGACCCGCAAGCGCACAGCGCCGACGACGCGTCCCGCGACCGCGGTCGACCGGACAGCGAAGCTGTCCGATGAGGTCCTCGAGACCGTTGAGAAGAGTCAGCGCGTCGCGATCGAGGCCGTCCGCAAGTTCGTCGACACGGTCGATCATGCGTTGCCGGCACTGCCCCACGGCGACCGCCCGACCGCCCGCCAGGAGGTCGTCGACTCCGCCCTGGAGATGGCCGACCGGCTCGTCCACACCCAGTACGACTTCATCCGCAAGGTGATCGACAGCGCCTCCAAGTCGCTCAGCCGATCAGACGACGGGAAGTAGCGGCGTCAGGTTTCGATGGCTTCCGCGTGAGAGCGAAGCAGCTCTGACCAGCGCTCGATCGAAAACGCCGACGGTTCGGTCGAGGCCGTGAAGTCGTCCAGGACCGTGACGAAGCGCCCGGGTTCGTCGAGCTGCGGAAGGTGGCCGGCGGCCTCGAAGATCTCCAGTCGGCTGCCTGGGATCGCTTCGTGGGCGGCCTGCCCGTGCTCGGCGGGCAACACGGCGTCGCGCTCGCCCCACACGATCAGCGTCGGCATGTGACCGGCGAGGTAGAGGCGGTCGCGAGCATCGACGAGCTGCCCGCGCGTCCCGACGACCCCGCGCAGGGTGCCGAGGAACGCGGCGCGCGATTCGGGCTCGGCCAGCGCCGAGTACGCACGCGCGTAATGCTCGGCGTCAGCGGCGGCGCGGAGCCGCAGCCGGTGTCCGGCGCTGCTCGCCAGGTCGACGAGACGGCGAGCCGCCGGAGCGGTCAGCGACAGGAAGAGCTCGCTGCCCGGAAGCGTGGCGAGGCGAAGGATGAGGCCGACATCAGGCCCGAGGCCGCCGCTGGACACAAGCACGAGGCGTTCGCAGCGTTCGGGGAACTGGTACGCGAACTGCATCGCGATGCCGCCTCCGAGCGAATGGCCGACGACCGTCGCGCGCTCGAGGCCGAGCGACCCGCCGAGGTCGCGCAGCACGCTCGCGAGCGCACCGAGCGAATAGTCGCCGGGGCCCTTCGCCGAGCCGCCGTGCCCAGGCAGGTCGACCGCCACGACGTGGTGGTTGCGGGCGAGTCCGTCGAGCACCGGCTCCCAGGTGCGCCAGTCCCCGCCGATGCCGTGAATGAGCAACAGGGTCGGGCCCTCACCGCCGGCGACGTAGGCGATCTCTCGCCCGTGGAGGCGAAGCGTATGTTGATCGAGCATCATCCTGTAAACGAAGGTTAGACGATCAGTTACAGTTGGTGGCGTGCCCTCCGCTCGACAGTCCCGCGCAGCCCTCCACCGCGAGCGCGAGCGCGAGATTGTCGACGCCACGCGCGCGCTGTTCGACGAATCTGGCCGTCAGGACGCCCGTATCGACCGGATCGCGCGCCGCGTCGGGATCAACAAGGCGCTCGTCTACCGGCATTTTGTCTCCAAGGAGGAGCTGTTCGCGCTGACGACCACGCGCTACCTCGCCGAGATCAATGCCCTGTTCGACGCCATCGACGACGAAGCGACGACCCCCCGCGAGCGGCTCAGCGCCGGCTTCGAGGCGTTTGCCGACTACGGCATCGAGCATCCGGCATTCCTCGATTGCGCGCTCTCCCTCGTCCGTCAGCCGGCGGAATTACAGGAGCGGGTCTCCGACATCGTGTTGCTGCGCCTGAGCCAGGCGACGGCGGCCTGGATCGGCTGGCTCGCCGATGTCCTGCATGAGTTGGGCGTCGCCGAGCCGCAGCTGCGCGCCAACCAGCTGTATCTCCAGGCGATCGGGGTCCTGCATCTGTCCCGCGCCGGCGCCGGCCTGCGGCAAGTCGCGCCCGGCCTCGCCGAGCCCTTCGCGATCACCCCCGGCGAGGTGCGATCTGCGTGTGTCCAACTCGCCCTCGCCGCCACCGGCACAGACTGACCGATGTTCTCCGCCGATCTCGACGATCTGCGAGCCCAGGCTCTGCACGCCCGTCAGCGTTTTGACCTTTACAAGGCCAGGGCCTACGGGATGCGACCCACGAGCCCCGTGCGCATGCGCGAGCTCGAGCGAGCAGCCGAGCGAGCAGCCGCCCGCCTCAGCGCGGCCGAAGCGCAGGCTCGGCGTGCGCCGGAGCCAGACGGCCGCTCCTGATCCGCGCGGCCATCTCAGCCGACTCCTCGCGATAGGTCGTGCCGTCGGGGAACTCGATCACCGGGTAGCGACGCTGACCGCTGAGGCTCTCAAGCTCTGAGCGTTTGCTTCGGCGACCCGGTCCGGGCACCAGTTCATACTCGATTCCCTGTTCGCCGAGCGCCTTCTGGACCTTCCAGCACGGGTGGCTCGGCAGCTTGGCCCACGTGTTCGGGCAGCAGTGCAGCTTGATCGGCATAGTCGCCTCCAACGGAGTGATTGACGGGTGCCGATCGTTCCACCGCCGAGAGCGCGACGCGACGGGGCCGACCCCGGTCTTCGACCCTATGTTCCAGACTGCCGGGCCGGTTCACCGAGCGCGCGGGTGAGCTCGCTACGGCCGGAGATGTCGAGCTTGCGGTAAATGTGGGTGAGGTGCATCTCGACGGTCTTCACGGTCACGAACAGGGCCTGCGCGATCTCGGCGTTGGACGCGCCCTCGGCGGCCGCGTCGGCGATGCGCTGCTCGCTCGGGGTCAGCGACTCGGCGCCGGTCAGGCGGTGCCGGCGGATGCGGATGCCGCTGGCGGCGAGTTCCTGGCGGGCGTGTTCAGCGAGGGCGTCAGCACCGCACCAGCGGGCGAGGTCATAGCCGCGGCGGAGCGGTTCCCGGGAGTTACTGCGATGCCCCGAGCGGCGCAGCGTGCCACCGAGGTCGACGAGCGCCCCAGCGAGCTCTAGGCGGGCGGGCGAGCGATCGAGCAACGCGACCGCTTCGCGCAGCAGCGCCATCCGGTCGCCGTCGCTCCCGATCATCGCTTGGGTTCGCAGCACCTGCCCGAGCGGGCCCGGCGTGCCCCACCGGTCGGCGAGCGTGCGCGCCTGGGCGAGCAGCCGGTCCGCCGCGGCGACGTTGCCGAGCGCGTGACGACACTCGGCGGCCGCGAGCAGGTCGCCGATCCAACTCGGCGTTACTCCACCCCACTTCTGGCGGCGACGAACCGCCTCGTCGAACTCCGCGAGCGCGCGGGGATGGTCGCCGCACGCCGCCCACACCCGAGCCCGGGTGAGCATGAGGCCGAGCATCGGTGGCACGTCGGCCAGCGAAGCCTCGCCGAGTTCGTCGCCGAGTACCCGTGCGGCCTCTTCGGTTCGTCCCTGCGCGAGCAGCGACTGGAGCAGTCCGTTGACCCCCCGCGCGAACCCCCACCGTCCCTCGAGCTCCACTGCGACCGAGGTGCGAGCATCGGCTTCCGCCTCCCGCAGCCGTCCGCGGCGGACATGCACCTCGGCGCGCAGGCCGAGCGCGTTGGCGAAGTCGAGCATCGATCCGTGCCGCCGGGCGGTGGCGATCGCGCGGTCGAGGACCTGTTCTGCAAGATCGAGGCGATCACACCAGCGCAGGCCGAGCGCGACACCGGAGAACGCCGTGGTCGTGGTTCCGTCCGCGGCTAGCGCATCCACCTGACGCGCGGCGCGCTCGGCGAGACCCGCCACCTCGGCAGCGGTGGCACCGCTGCTGACGCGCCGGAAGATCAGGTGCCCAAGCACGACCGCTTCCCCGGGCGTGTCTCCGGCAAGCCCCGCCAGCGGCTCGATCTGCCGATCGGTCGGTGCATTCGGTCGCCAGATGAGAATCCCGTAGGCCTGCAGCTGCAGCGCCTCCTCACGCTCGCCGGGCGCGAGCTGCGCGATCGTCGGCTCGATCAGCTCGGCCAGCGTTGTCAGCATGGGACGGTCCGAGCTCGCCTGCATCAGGAGCGTGAGCGACCGTGCGCGAGTGACCGGGTCGCGTGCGTCACGGTGCGCTGCCTCCAGGTGCTCGGCGGCGGTGATCATCTGCCCCGCGGCGTACTCGGCGCGTCCGAGTTCGAGCAGCGTGGCGGCGCGATCACCGGGCTCGAGCGGCTCCCCCAGCAAGCGGAGGTACAGGGGCACGGTCGCGTCGGGAGCACCGTGCGCCGCGGCGCGCCGGGCGGCGTGGCGCAGGGTCTCAGCATCTCTGGGGTCCCCACTCGCCGTCGTCGAAAGCAAATGCACCGCGACCCGCTCCGGCGTCTCGCCCCGATCACGCAGCAGCGCCACCGCTCGGCGGTGCCTGGCCTCCGCCTCCGACAGAGTGAGGCTGACCGCAACCGCGGAGCGCAGCAGCGGATGACGGAAGCGCAAGGGTCGTCCCGGCTCGAGCAGACCCGCCTCGATCAGCTGATCTGCCGAGTTCGCACTCGCGGCCGGGTCGAGTCCTGCGAGCTCGCCCGCCAGCTCGAGCGGTACGGCGTCGCCGAGCACGGCGACCGCCTGAGCCAGCGCGCGGGCTGACGCTCCGAGACGCCCGAGCCGGGCGCGCGTCGCCCGGGCGACCTGCGGCGGCGTGATCTCGCCCACGCGGGCGGCACCCGCGGCGGTGAACGGAACTCCCTGATCGTGCAGCTCCCGAGCGAGCTCGGCAAGGAGGAATGGGTTGCCGCCGGACGCGTGATGGCATGCGCTCGCGAATGTGTCATCGACCTGTCCCGCCGAACGGTTACGGAGGAGCTCGGCCACTGCCGGCTCGCCAAGCGCGCCGAGCGTCAGCAAGTCGCAGCTTGGCTCCGCGACGATCTGGGCAAGGAGGTCTGGGGTACCGTCGGCCGGCTCCCCCGGTCGCGTCGCCACGATCAGCGTCGTGCGGAGCGACTCGATGCGGCGCGCGAGGTACGCCACGAACCGTAGTGACGGCTCATCCGCCCAGTGCGCGTCGTCGATGACCAGCAGCAGCGGTGTTTGCTCCGCGAGGTTCGCGACCACCCAGTAGAGACCGTGCAGGACGCCGAATGACGCGGCGGCTCCGTCGGATGGCGTGTCCAGGAGAACGGGTGCGGCCAACGCGGCGGCGCCCGCAAGCGACGCCTCCCGGTGCGCGCGATTGGCCGCTCGGAGAGCCGGTTCAAGGCATTGACGCACGAGTCCAAACGGGTAGTCCGTCTCAAGTTCGGTACCGCGAGCAGCGAGCACGGCCATCTGCCGGTCGCGAGCCAGATCACCGGCCGCCTCGACCAGGGCGGTCTTTCCGATCCCGGCACCACCCTCGATGACGGTCACCGTACCGGCGCCTGCGCACGCCGCATCGAGCGCGCTGCCGATCTGCGTCAACTCGGGCTCGCGCTCGAGCAGCGACTGGGCGAGCGCGCCGCCAGCCTCCCCGCTATGTCGCCCGGCGGAAACCGTAGGGGCGAAGTCTAGGGTCGTCCCGGTCGCGCGGCGAGCGATTTCCACTGACGATGACGAGGAGTTTCCAGCGAACCGGAGGAGAACCCTTGTCGACCATCACAGCCCTCCCGACTCACGCGCCGGCCGACGGTATCGACGCCGCTGCGGCCGACGCGGTTGCCGAGCACCGAGTCTCGCTCGGTCACGGCTGGGCGCTGTGGCGCGACGTCGCCCTGCGCAGCGCCGGCTTCCCGGTTTGCGGGCTTGAGGCATTTGGCATCGGCGACGAGTCGGCTCGCCTGCGTGGGGTCGCCCGCGACCCTCTGTTTCGTGAGGCGGTGACCTGGCAGAACCCCGCAGTGATGGTCAATGCCGTCGCAAAGGTCGCCGACGGCGCCGTGGGCAAGCCGAGCCGGGTACGCCAGCGCGAGGAAATCGTGGCCAGCTATTGGCAGCGCTACTGCGCCAAGAACGACACGATCGGCTTCTTCGGCCCGCTCGCGTGGGGGCGGCTATCTGACGACGGTCCACCGATCGCGGTGCGCTCGGGCGCGTTGACGCGCGAGCGCTCGGTCCACCTGGAGGCCTGGGGGGTGCAGGCCCTCGCCGCAGCGCTTGATCCTCAGCTGCGGATCGCAGTCGGTCCGCGCGCCGAGGACGAATTGCGGGCTGCGCTTCAGACGCACACCGACGCGTCCGTGCGTGCCGACGGCTTGGCGGCGCTCGATCGACTCGAGCACGCCCGCGACGTGGTCGCCGACGCCCCCGCCGAGTCACTCGCGGACGCGCTGCGAACACTCGACGGGACGTTCGTCAAGCTCACCGGGCAGGCACCGGTGCGCAATCCGGGCCGGGCCTACGGCGCCCGCACCCTCGCCTACGTCGATTGCATGCGCGACGTTGACCTCGCGCTCGGCCCCCGCTTCGTCACGGACATCGCGCCGGCGCTCCACGTGCTCTTCGAGGCGGGCCGGTGGTACTGCGGGCAGGTCCACGCAATCGGCGAGCGGGTGATCGAGCGCTGCGTGCCGACGGGCTACCGGGGACCGTTCGCGCCCATCCTCGGCGAGGTCGTGGGGTCGCTGATGCGGCTCCCGCCGGAGATCGGCGACGAGGGCGAGGAACTCCACCGCCGGCTCGCCGCGGTGCTTGCCGATCCGGATCCGCTCACGGTGGGTGATCGCGCCGCCAAGGCGTTCGCCGATCACCGGCCGTGCTGGCGCACCGGCGTGTTTCAGTCCGTTGACGTGCAGGTTGCGGCGCGCGACGCCGCCGCCGTCACGCACGGCGACTATGTGGCGGTCATCGGCGACGTGCATCCCGGCGCGAACCCGCTGATGCAGGGCGTGTTCGCGCATCGCCACCCGGATCTTGCCCGGCTGCTGCAGATGGTCGAGGCCGCGATCGGACGCGGCGTTCCGCTGCTCCTGCCCCCGTATGGACCGGGTCTCGGTGTGGACGCCCGCAGCGCGCCGGTCACGGCCGAGGACCACATCCACATCGCGGCGATGCCCGACACCCGCGCGCCGGAGCCCCGCCGGACATGGCTGCCACACGAGCTGTTCGTCGAGGGCCCTGACCTGGTCGATCGAGCCGGTCAGCTCCGCATTCCGCTGGTGGACGCGTTCGGCATGGCGATGTTCATCGCTGCGGTCCGCACGTTCGAGCTGCTGCCCGATGAGCACCACGCGCCGCGAACGACGATCGGTCGCGTTGTGGTTCGCCGCGAGAGCTGGAGCCTGCCGCCGGGCGAGGTTCCGTCAGAGCCGCGCGAGATCCCAGCATTTGCCCGCGAGCACGGAATGCCCCGCCGACTGTTCACGAAATCGCCGCTTGAACGCAAGCCGATGTATCTCGACGTGGAGAGCCCTGCGCTGGCCCGGATCTTCTGTCGGCACGCGCGTCAGGCGGCGGCTGAAGCACCTCATGCGCCGATCCGTTTTACGGAGATGTTGCCGACGCCTGAGCAATGCTGGCTTAACGACCCCGAGGGCAATCGTTACGTCTCCGAACTACGCCTCGTCGCGGTCGCCGAGTGAGGAGGTGAGCTGGACACCGGGGCCTCGGATAGAAACGCGGCGAGCGCCTGGTGGGTCTGCTTGGGACGCTCGACCTGCGGCACGTGTCCGCAGTCGAGCTCCAGCTGGCGTGTGTGCGGGAGTGCGTCCACGACGTGACGCGCGAAGGCGATCGGCACGAGTTTGTCGCGCCGCCCCCACACGAACAGCGCCTCTGGCTGCAGTGTCCGCAGCCGAGGCCAGAAGCCTTTCTCCCCGTGAGGCTCATCGAGATAGATCTGGCGGGCGGCCGCGTAGAACGCGGCACGGCCGGCGGGGGTCAGATAGGCGCGGAGGAACTCATCGACGCCCGCGGCGGTCCAACCGTCGTCCGCTCCGGGAATGAGCCGATGAACGATCGCCTCGACCGCGCCTCTCGGCGCGAGTTGCACGAGCCCGAGCTCCGGTCGCGTCAGGCGGAGCAGCGGCACCCATGGCCGCCCCCGTCTCCACGCCAGCGAGGGCGCAAGCAGCCCGAGGCGGCCGACGCGATCCGGATGACGCAACCCGATCTCGAGCGCGATGCGGCCACCGAGGCTGTTCCCGATCAGGTGGACGCGGTCGAGCCCGAGCGCGTCGAGCAGGTCGATTCCGGCAGCGGCGAAGAACCGCGGGTCATAAGGCGCGCCGATTGGCTTGTCGGAGTCGCCGAACCCGGGGAGATCGACCGCGATCACCCGGAACTCGGGAGCCATCGCCGCCACCGTCGGCAGGAACGAGCCCTTGGTGCCCCCGAGCCCATGCAGCGCCAGCACGGCCGGCCCCAGCCCCGCTTCCATGACCGACAGCCGCGCGCGGCGCGTGGCGACCGTGTGAAACCGGAGGCGGCCCGGCTCGGTCGCTCCGCTCGTCGCGGCCAGGAAGCCCACGCCGACGTGCAGGTTGCGACGCACGGACAGCCTCGAGGCGCGATAGGCGTCCATCCCGCCGCGCAGATCTGCGGCGATCTGCTGCCACGTGTCCGTGTCGGCGGTGAGCACCGCGTCCGCCTGTCCGTCCGGCGGCGTGACCGAGACAGACCCGTCCGTCACCAGGGCGTCCCACACGCCGTCGCCGTCAACGGCGAGACGGATCCGGGTCCGCCGCCGTCGCGCGTCAAAGACGGAGGGATCAAAGCGATCGACCAGCGTATGCATGAAGCTCGGCGCAGCGGGGGTCACCGCCCGAGCTTATTCCCTCCCGGCACGGGCGAGGCTCGTGCTCGTCCTCGCTATTCGCGTCGACGGGGAGTAGCCTCGGTGGACTCGATTGGGAGCACGGCAGTCGGCTCGGCTGAGCGCGCGACCAGGAACGGATCGCATGATCCCCGCCGATGGTCCAGCGTTGCAGGCACGCGACAGCACCACGCTGTTTGAGGTCCCGTTCGCCAGCGCGATGAGCGACCTCGACCTCGCGCTGCTGGAGCGAACGCTGGACCTCTCGGTCCGCAGGAACGCCAAGATGGATCCTCGTCCTGACAGCCCCGGCTTCGCGCGCCTTGACCACGATTCTGGACTGTTCCTGGAACCCCGCGCGCCCGACGGACAGTGGATGCTCCTCGCCCGCACGTGGGGTCATCCGGCGCCGGACAGCGTGCACGAATGGCACGTGGTGGCCGCCGCCGGCGCGCGCCGGCTCGACCCGGCCGTGATCGCGCCCGAGCGCCTGATCGCCCGTTCACCGGCAATCCCGGACCGTCCGCTCGGGCGAGCCGCCAACAAGCGCCTGTCCCGGTTCCGCCGGCGGCTGGGAGGACTTTCCTCCTAGTGTCGCGAGTCAGAAGTTCGGTGGCACCAAGAGGTGTCACCGGGGGATGCCGCGCAAGGACGCAGAATCCGACGTGCACTGGAGGTGCACGAGGATTCGAGGACGCCGCGCGGCGCCGCCGGGGACGCCTCGACTGCCGTCGAACTTCTGACTCGGGCAACTAGTAGGACTTTGGTAGCTGCTTGCAGGAGTTCTTGCGGGTGCAGGGAACTTGTGCGCCATGGCGACGATTCGGGTGCGAGAGTTCGGGGTCAGGGCGGCGGATTTGGAGGCGCAGCGGGCGGCGTTGATCGAGTTCGCTGCTGAGATGTACCGCCCGCTTGTGCGTTGTGATCAGCGGGCGAAGGGTGAGCAGTACGTGCGCGGGTTGTTGTTGGAGGGCAGGCGCAAGTCGATCCAGCCGATGGCGGCTCGGTTGCCGGATGGCGATGAGGAGGGGTCGCAGAACTTCATCTGTGACTCGCCGTGGAAGGATGAGCCGTCCGACGGCGGCTGGCGGTTCGGATGACCGCCGAGATCGAGCCTGAGGGGTGGATCGTCGATGACACGGGGCTGCCGAAGGACGGCCGGTTCTCGCCGGGGGTCGCGCACCAGTACTGCGGGGCGCTCGGCAAGACGGCGAACTGTCAGGTGCTGGTATCGGTGAACGCGGCGTCTGATCGGGCGTCGTGCCCGCTGGGGTGGCGGCTGTTCAGCCCGAAGAGCTGGGATCAGGATCAGGAGCGTCGAGTGCGGGCGCGGATTGCGGAGGAGGTGCGTCACGTGCCGAAGTGGCAGCTCGCGCTGGAGATCATCGATCAGCTGATCGGCTGGGGTTTGCCGCGTCGAGTGGCGCAGGCCGACGGCGGCTACGGGGACAGCACCGCCTTCCGGGTCGGGCTTGAGGAGCGCGACCTGGAGACGTGGTGCAGGTCAAGGGCGGCCAGACATCAGTGCAGCCAGCCGACGCCGTCCCGGTCACGCCCGCCGACCACGGCCGTGGCCGACCACCGGTCCCGCGCTATCCCGAGAAGCCTTCCAGCCTGCGCGAGCTGGCGCTGGCCGCCGGCCGCGACCAGGTCGCGCACGATCGGCTGGCGGGAGGGCGACCGAGGGCCGCTGAGCAGCCAGTTCACCGCGATGCGCGTCAGGCCGGCGAACGACGCCCAACGCGACGATGACGGCGTCCTGCCCGAGCGGTGGCTGCTCGCCGAATGGCCCACCGAGAAGGACGAGCCGGTCAAGTACTGGCTCTCCAACCTCCCGCCCGAGACACCGATCGTCACGCTCGTGCGCCTGGCGAAGCTGCGCTGGCGCATCGAGCACGACTACCGCGAGCTCAAGCAATGCGTCGGCCTGGATCACTACGAAGGACGCACGTTGCGCGGCCTGCAGCACCACCTCACCTCAGTGACCGTCGCGCACGCATTCCTGACCTGCTGTCGGCTGCACCAGGACCCGGCGGCCGCCCTCAGCTGGCGGCAGCCTGATCAGTCTCTACCAAGCCCAGCGCGACCTCCAGACCGCGCTCGCGTGCTGGCATGACCGCTGCCCGGTCTGCAAGCGCAGGCTGCCGCCATGACCAACCTACCAACAGTCGTGGAACTACTCATCTAGCGTCTAGTCAAACGTTCGCGTGAGGTATGCGAAGCGCGGATTCGGCCCATGCGGTGGGCTTTCATCGCGCTGCGACTCGCCTGAGCGTGTGAGCCGTCGCCGGGCAAGAATTGCCTGGTCCAACGCCCGAGATTTGCGACCGTGATACCGCTCGCGTCGCTTCCGTGCCGCCTGATTGTGTTCCATTCGCGTCATGGTCTCAGGCCCTCCCAGTCCCTCAGTGGCGGCGCGCAGAGATGAGGGGTCGAGGCTCCCCCGCGCGTTGAATCGAGTAGGGACGCGACCACCGAGCCGGTGGGATAGCGCCGCAGAAGTACACCACCGACCCCGCAGTCAAAACCGGTAGCCCTCGCCTCGCGCCTCGTGGCGCGCGATGCGCCGTCGGTGGCAGTCGGACGGAGGATGAGGATTCTGGCCGCAGGGTCAGCTGGTATCGACACTACTCCTATTGCGGCGCGTGTGGGGGCCCAATCCCAAAAAAAACCTGGTTCATGCTCACGCCTCGCGGGCGGCTGGGCTGGGGAGTGGCGCCCGGCCGGCTCGTTGCGGGCCGGGCATCAAGGCCGCACCGGCGATCACGAGGCCGAAGGCGATCACGCGTCCGACAATCGCGATCGCGCCGATCCCGATCGGGTCGCGAAATACGAGGATGCCGCCCACGATCGCCGCGAGGTTGGCAGCCACTGAGGTGAACGCGATCACCGCCACGCCCGGACCAAGCTGCAACCCCCGAGCCGAGGCGTAGAACGCCAGCACCGAAGCCGCGAGCGCGACCAACGTCCACTCGCTGACGATCCCCTGCATCCCCCCGTGGACGGCCCCGGTGAGGTACTTCAGAGCGATATCGGACACGCCGAACAGCACCCCGGCAGCCACGCCGAGCAACAGTCCCTCTGCTGCGGGCCCGAGGCTGCCTCGCATCGAGACGCGGATCAGGGCGACACCGAGCGCGAACACGCCGCACTCCACGGCGATCAGCGCCGCCAGCGAGTAGTGACGCAGCGCACTCGAGTGCGACCCGCCCGTGACCGCGATCACCGCGAGCCCAAACGCCGTCATGATCACGCCGGACCATTGCCGGCGGCCGAGGTGAAAGCCGAAGTAGCGCTCGGCGAGCACGGCGAGAAACGCCAAGCCGCCCGAGAGCACCGCCTGCACGACCGATAGCGGTGCGAGCGCGAGTGCGCCCACATGGAGCACCCAGGCAACGACCGCCACCGCCCAGCCGAGCGAGAACCAGCGCGAGCGAAACAGGCCCACGGCGCTGCGCAGCGGATGACGCGCCCGCACCGCCGGCGCCAGCACCGCACCACGCTGCTTGAACAGATACGCGACGTTCGTGCCCAGCGCCGAGCCGAGCGCCAAGGCCAACCCGGCAATCATCGCCCCATGGTCTCAGGCGACCAGGCCCGCCGTGATCCGCGCTCGCAACATGACGTCATCGGGAAAACCCGGACGGCGCTCCGGCAAAAACCGTCTGGCGGACGGTGTCGACGGGAGTATGGTGGTGGCGGGGCCAGCAGGACGACAGGAGATTCTTGGAAATGAGCGGACTGCAGCGCGACGTCACTCAACTGCCGGACCTCGTGCACGGCCATGCGCGCGCAGGGCCGGTCCGCGAGCGCCGACCGGTATACGTCGATCTGTTGCCGCCATGCAACGCGGGCTGTCCCGCAGGGGAGAACATCCAGGCGTGGTTGGCGCACACCCAGGCCGGCGACCACGAGCTGGCCTGGCGTCAACTGGTGGCCGACAATCCGTTCCCGGCGATTCACGGGCGGGTCTGCTACCACCCGTGCGAGACCGTCTGCAACCGCGCCAATCTCGACAGCGCCGTCTCGATTCACTCGGTTGAGCGGTTCCTCGGTGACCTCGCCCGAGAGCGAGGCTGGGCGTTCGATCCGCCGGCCGCCGCCAGCGGCAAGCGCGTGCTGGTGATCGGGTCCGGGCCGAGCGGGCTGTCGGCCGCGTATCACCTCGCACGGCTCGGGCACGAGGTCGAGATCCGCGACGCGGGCGAGCAGCCGGGCGGGATGATGCGCTACGGAATCCCGGCCTACCGGATGCCGCGCAACGTGCTCGACGACGAGGTCGAGCGGATCGTGCGGCTGGGGGTGAAGATCACTTCCTCTCATCGTGTCGAGGACCTCGCCGCGGAGCGACAGGAGGGACGCTTCGATGCGGTGTTCGTGGCCGTCGGGGCGCATCTCTCAAAGCGCGTCGACATCCCGGCGGTGGACGCCGGGCCGATCATCGACGCGGTTTCGTTCCTGCGCAGCGTCGCCTCAGGAGAGCAACCGGCCATCGGGCGCCGGGTCGCCGTCTATGGCGGCGGCAACACCGCGATGGACGCGGCGAGGACGGCGCGCCGGCTCGGAGCCGACGAGGCCTTGATCGTGTACCGCCGCACCCGCGCGCAGATGCCGGCCCACGAGGAGGAGGCCGACGACGCCGAGAGCGAGGGCGTGCGGATCAACTGGTTGCGGACCATCACCGCCGTCGAGGGGCCGGAGCTGCAGGTCGAAGTGATGGAGCTTGACGAGTCCGGTTTCCCGCAGCCGACAGGCCGGTTCGAGACGCTGGCCGCAGACACCGTGATCCTGGCGCTCGGCCAGGACACCGACACCGGATTCCTGCGGTCGGTGCCCGGAGTCGAATTCGCCCGCGACGGCACCGTCCAGGTCTCAAGCTCGATGATGACCGGCTCGCCCGGGCTGTTCGCCGGCGGAGACATGGTGCCGAGCGAGCGCACGGTGACGATCGGCGTCGGCCACGGCAAGAAGGCGGCTCGCCATATCGACGCGTGGCTTCGCGACAGCGTTCCGACGAGCGCGCCGAAGCACGACACCGCGTCGTTCGACAAGCTGCATCTGTGGTTCTTCGGCGACGCCGCACGGCGACAGCAGCCTGAGCTCGAGCCGAGTGAGCGGCTGGCGGGATTCGGAGAGGTCGTCGGCTCCCTGTCGCCACCGGAGGCTACGTTCGAGTCGCAGCGGTGCCTGTCGTGCGGGAACTGCTGCGAGTGCGACGGGTGCGTCGGAGCCTGCCCGGAGGATGCCGTGATCAAGCTTGGATCCGGCAATCGCTACCGGTACGACTACGACAAGTGCACGGGCTGCGCGGCGTGCTACGAACAGTGCCCCGTCCACGCAATCGAGATGTTCCCGGAGCCGCGCTGATGCGAACGATCATCGACGGCAACGAGGCGGCGGCGTACGTCGCCTACCGCTGCAGCGAGGTCTGCTGCATCTATCCGATCACCCCGTCCTCGCCAATGGCCGAGCTGGCCGACGAATGGTCCGGGCGGGGGCAGCCGAACGTCTGGGGCACCGTTCCTGCCGTGATCGAGATGCAGAGCGAGGGCGGCGCCTCCGGGGCGCTCCACGGCTCGCTGCAAGGCGGTGCGCTGGCGACGACGTTCACCGCCTCGCAGGGCCTGTTGCTGATGATCCCGAACATGTACAAGATCGCCGGGGAGCTCACCTCGGCCGTCATGCACGTCGCCGCGCGCTCGCTCGCCGCGCAGGGGCTGTCCATCTTCGGTGACCACTCCGATGTGATGGCAGTGCGCCAGACCGGCTTTGCCCTGCTCGCCTCGGCGTCGGTGCAGGAGGCCCATGACCTGGCTCTCGTCGCACACGCGACGACGCTCGCCACCCGCGTCCCGTTCGTCCATTTCTTCGACGGGTTTCGCACCTCGCACGAGCTCAACACGATCAAGCTGCTCACCGACGAGGACATCCGGGCGCTCGTCCCGGAGACGCTCGTCCGCGCGCACCGAGAGCGCGGACTGTCGCCCGAGCGGCCGTTCATCCGGGGCACCGCACAGAACCCTGACGTCTACTTCCAGGCGCGAGAGACTGTCAATCCGTTCTATGACCGTGTCCCGGACATGGTCCAGGATGCGATGCGGAAGCTCGGCGATCGCACCGGCCGCCACTACGGCCTGGTCGACTACAGCGGTCACCCGGACGCGGACCGCGTGGTCGTCGTCATGGGTTCGGGCGGCGATACGGTGCGCGAGACGGTCGCGTACCTGCAGGCGCGCGGCGAGCGGGTCGGCGTCGCCCAGCTCCGGTTGTACCGCCCGTTTCCCGCCCGGGCGCTCTTGGACGCGCTTCCCGCAACTGTGCGGCACGTCGCCGTGCTCGACCGGACGAAGGAGCCCGGCTCGTTAGGCGAGCCGTTGTTCCTCGACGTGCTCGCCGCGCTGAGTGAGGCCCACGCGGATGGCGAGCGCGAGCTGATGCCGAGCGTGATCGGCGGGCGCTATGGCCTCTCGTCGAAGGAGTTCACGCCGGGGATGGTCGCCGGGGTGTTCGAGGAGCTGGGAAGAGAGCGGCCGAAGCGGCGGTTCACGATCGGGATCAACGACGACGTCTCGGGCACAAGCCTCGACTACGACGCCGCCCTTGACATCGAGGCGCCGGAGACGGTGCGCGCGGTGTTCTTCGGCCTCGGATCCGACGGCACGGTCGGCGCGAACAAGAACACGATCAAGATCCTCGGCTCCGAGGAGGACCTGCATGCCCAGGGGTACTTCGTCTACGACTCCAAGAAGTCCGGTTCGCAGACCGTCTCCCACCTCCGCTTCGGCCCGGACCCGATCGACGCGCCGTACCTCATCTCGCAGGCGAGCTTCGTCGGCTGCCATCAGTTCGGCCTGCTCGATCGTGATGAGGTGCTCGACCGCGCCGCGCCCGGGGCGACGCTGCTGCTCAACACCCGCGTAGCCCCGGACCGGATCTGGGCCGCGCTCACGCGCCCGGTCCAGGAGCAGATCATTGCCAAGGGGATCGAGCTGTACGTGATCGACGCCGGGCGGATCGCCCGCGACGCCGGCCTCGCCGGACGGACGAACACGGTGCTGCAGACCTGCTTCTTTGCGATCTCGGGCGTGCTCGAGCGCGAGCAGGCGATCGAGCGAATCAAGGCCGCGATCGCGAAGACATACGGCAAGCGCGGGCCCGACGTGGTGCGGCGCAACCAGACGGCCGTCGACCGCTCAGTTGACGCACTGCACCGCGTGGAGGTGCCGGAGCGCGCAACGGGCACTCGCGAGCCGGCGCCGATCGTCCCCGCGCACGCACCGGAGTTCGTGCAGAAGGTGACAGCCGCGATGATGGCCGGCCACGGCGATCGGTTGCCGGTCAGCGCGCTGCCCGTTGACGGCACCTACCCGAGCGGTACCACGGCCTACGAGAAGCGCCGGGTGTCCGATTTGGTCGCGGTCTGGGACCCGGAGCTGTGCATCCAATGCGGCAACTGCAGCTTCGTCTGCCCGCACAGCGTGATCCGCTCCCGCCATTACGAGCAATCCCGCCTCGACGGCGCTCCGGATGGTTTTCTCTCCGCCCCGCTCAACGCGCCGGGGGTGCCGGATACGCGGTACACGCTGCAGGTCTATGCCGAGGACTGCACCGGCTGCGAGCTGTGCGTGCAGGCGTGCCCGGTGTCAGCGCCGGACGACCCCGGGCGCAAGGCGATCAACCTCGCTGGACTCGAGGAGGAGAACGGCGGGCGGGAGCAGATCGCGTTCTTCGAGACGCTGCCGGCGAGCGACCGTACGCGGGTCGACTTCGGCACCGTTCGCGGGACGCAGTTCCTGGAGCCGCTGTTTGAGTTTTCCGGCGCGTGTGCCGGATGCGGTGAGACCCCGTACCTGAAGCTTGTCTCGCAGCTCTTCGGTGACCGGCTCACGATCGCCAACGCGACGGGGTGCTCGTCGATCTACGGCGGCAACCTGCCGACGACGCCGTGGACGGTCAACGGCGACGGGCATGGTCCTGCGTGGTCCAACTCGCTGTTCGAGGACAACGCCGAGTTCGGGCTCGGTCTGCGGCTTGCCGCCGATCGTCACACCGAGCTGGCGCGTCGGCGCCTGGGCGAGATGCGTGACGTCCTCGGCCCGGACTTGGTCGACGATATTCTGCAAGCGCCGCAGCTGCGCGAATCAGAGCTGCGGGCACAGGGTGACCGCATCGCCGAGCTCGTGCGACGGCTGGATGGATTGGATCATCCGCTCGTCCCCGACCTGCTCAGCGTCATCGATCACCTCATCCGGCGCAGCGTATGGATCGTCGGCGGCGACGGCTGGGCTTACGACATCGGCTCGGGCGGGCTCGATCACGTCCTTGCCAGTGGCCGGAACGTCAACGTGCTCGTACTCGACACCGAGGTCTATTCCAACACCGGCGGGCAGATGTCGAAGGCGACTCCGCTCGGTGCCGTCGCGAAGTTCGCTTCTGCGGGCAAGACGATGCCGACGAAGGACCTGGCGTTGCAGGCGATCGCCCTCGCCAACGTGTACGTCGCGCGAGTCGCGATGGGCGCCGATCCCCAGCAGACGCTGAGCGCGTTCCGCGAAGCCGAGGCGTACGACGGTCCGTCCCTCGTGATCGCCTACAGCCACTGCATCGCCCACGGGATCGAGATGCGGGACGGCCTCGAGCAGCAGTACAAGGCCGTCGCGAGTGGCCACTGGCCGCTGCTGCGCTACGACCCGATGATCCGCGCGGAAGGGGGCAACCCGTTCCTGCTCGACTCACCGAGGCCGCGCGTGTCACTCCGGGACTACCGGCAGGGCGAGTTGCGCTTCCGCGCTCTGACGAATCTGAATCCTCCGGAAGCCGAGCGGCTGGCCGATCTCTCGCAGGAGACGGTTGACCAGCGCTGGGCGATCTACGAGGAGATGGCCACGCGCGGCGCCAGCGAGTTCCCGGCGGATGCCCGGAAGGATCGATGATGCAGCTCGCGACCACGTACATGGGCCTCGAGCTCCGCAACCCGCTGGTGGCGTCCCCGTCACCACTGGCCTACACCGTCGACGGGGTCCGGCGGCTCGCGGACGCTGGGGTCGGCGCGATCGTGCTGCCATCGCTGTTCGAGGAGCAGGTGCGTGAGGAGGCGGCGCTCAACGAGCAGCTCGCGGAGGCCGGGACCGAGAGCTTTGCCGAGTCGTTGTCCTACTTCCCGGAGGCCGCCGAGGAGGACTTCGGTCCGCGGCGTCACCTGAGCCTCGTGGAGCGCGCCGCCGCCGCGGTCGACATCCCGGTGATCGGAAGCCTCAACGGCGTCACTCCGGGCGGCTGGACCGATTACGCGCGCGCGATGCAGGACGTCGGCGCCGCCGCGATCGAGTTGAACATCTACTACCTCCCGGGCGATCCGAGCACACCCGGCCGCGACGTCGAGCAGCGGTGTCTTGATGTCTTGGCGCGCGTCAAGGATGCGGTCACGGTGCCGGTGGCGGTGAAGCTCAGCCCCTATTTCAGCTCGCCCGGGGAGCTTGCCCTCCGGCTGGACGCGGCGGGCGCGGACGCGCTCGTGCTGTTCAACCGCTTCCTGCAACCCGACATCGATCCGGAAAGTCTCGCGGTCGTGCCGATGGTCGGACTCTCCGGCCCGATCGACGCCGGTCTTCCGCGGACATGGATTGCCCTGTTGCGTGGGCGGGTGCGTGCATCCCTCGCCGCCACCTCAGGGGTCGACGGCCCCGTGGACGTCATCAAGTTCCTGCTCGCCGGCGCGGACGTCGTGATGAGCACCTCGGCGCTGCTGCGCCACGGCCCCGGCCACGCAACCAAGCTGCTCGCCGGCCTCTCGGCGTGGATGGAGCGCAAGGGGTTCACCACGGTCACCCAAGTGCGCGGTCTGCTGGCGGTTCCAGGCGACGGCGACGAGGCCGAGTACGAGCGAGCGGGATACGTCAGCGCTCTACGTTCGGCGAACGCCAGCCCGTACGGTCCCTGGTGATCACGCCGCTGATGCGTCCGAGTCAGGACGCTCGGCCTGCTCGACCACCCGCAGCAGCCGACGGCGAGCGCCGGGCCCCGACAGGTCGACCTTGGCGTAGGCGTTCGACAGGTGCCGCTCGACGGTCTTGACGCTCAGGTACAGCGCCTGCGCGATTTCCGGATTTGACCGGCCTTCCGCGGCCAGCCGGACGATGCGCCGCTCGCTCGCGGTGAGCGCGTCGAACCCGGAGCGGGCAATGCGGCGAGGCCGCGCCCCTGCGGCCAGCAACTCGTCACGGGCGCGCTGCAACAGACGCTCCGCGCCGCAACGGTGCGCGAGCTCCAGCCCGGTTCGCAAGGGCTCGCGGGCATCGGTGCGACGACCCGCGCGCCGCAGCGCCGCCCCCAGCTCGACCAGAGACCGAGCGTGCTCGTAGCGCGCCGGCGAGTTGGCGAGCACCGCGACCGACTCGCGCAGAATGTCGATGCTCTCCTCGGCCTCGGCCAGCAACCCCGCCGCCCGGAGCACGACCCCCTGGGGCCGCGGAAGGTCCGTCGCGCGGGCGATTGTCAGCTCCTCGGCGACGAGAGCGCGCGCTTCGTCACGAGCGCCGACGGGCAGGGTGAGCGCCAGCTGAGATCTCCAGGGCTCCGGCAGGGGCCCGAACCCGAGCTGCTGGAAGATGCCGCCACTGCGTCGCAGATCCGACTCCGCGGCAGCATGCTGCCCCCTGAGCGCGCGCAACCGGCCGCGCGCCGACAGGATCCAGCCCCCGCCGGCGGCCTCGGCGAAGGCCGGCGGCAGCTCGATGGTCTCGACCATCGTCGCCAGCGCCTCCTGTGAGGGTCGTTCGGCGATCAGATCCGGAAGCAGGAACAGCAGGTTCACCACCAGCAGCAGGACGCCCTGCTCCATGGCCGTGTCCAACACCGGTCGGAGGAGCTCCTCGGCAGCGAGGAACTCGCCGCGCCGCAGCAGGATCCAGCCGCGGCACGCGCTGGCGATGATCGTGTTGGCGAAGGACCCTTGGCTGCGAGCGGCGTCTTCGACCCGGTCGGCGAAATCGAGAGCGCGATCGTTGGCGTCGACGAGCCCGAGCGCCAGCAGGATGTGTCCGGACGCGAACGCGCCGGCGCCACGCTGCGAGAGGAGCACGTCCCCTGCGCTCGCGTGCTCGCACAGCGGGATGACCTCCTCGAGATACTCGGCTCGGCAGGCGGACGTCTCGGCGAGCGCCGCGGCCAGCGCCCGGGCCGGCCAGGAGTCGCCACGAGCCAGCGCGCGCAAGCGCGGACGCTCACGCCAGAATTCATCCGTCAGCGCAGGATCGAAGGCACGGGCGAGCGCGTGGACGAGCTCGAGCTCCAGCGCCAGTTCACCGCCGAGATCACCGCTCTCGGCGAGCCCCTCCTTCACGCTCCGGGCCGCCGCATCCCACTCGCCGCTGAACGTGTAGCTCTCCCCCAGCCCGATCGCAGCGAGGGCGCGCTGTCGCGGGTCCTGCGCCAGCTCACGCGCCGCCTCGAGAATGTCGGCGGCGGCGGGGTTGCGGCGCGTGACCTCGACCTGTCCGAGCTTCAGGAGCAGCGCCGCCCGCGGAGGATCGGGTGCCTGCTCGTCGAGGGCCCGCCGCAGCAGCGTGACGGCAACCTCCGGGGCGTCTCGAGTCAACGCGTCCTCGGCGGCCTCGAGCAGCCCCGTGACGACGCGGGTCGAGCCGGCGGGAGCCAGGGCCGACAGGTGTGGCGCGAGGACGGCAGGCGCGGCACCGGCTTGTGCGAGCACCTCAGCGGCGCGGGCGTGCAGCCCATCGCGCGTCGTGATCGTGAGGCTGTCGTAGATGGAGCGGTGCACGAGCGGATGGATCCATTCGAACGGATCTTCGCGGGCGAGGATCTCGACCCGCCGCATCGCCAGCGCCGCCTCTGCGGCCGACCCCAGCTCCTGCTGCGCGATCGCCGCCGCGTGGGCCAGGCGGCCGCCTGCGCCGAGCACCGACATGGCCGCTGCGAGATCGGCCGCTCCGTGACCGACCGCCCCGAGACGCCGCAGGACACGATCGGCGACGCTGCTCAGCGCGGCCTGCTGCACGGAGCCGACCGCGGGCGCGGCTCCCCGATCCGAACTGACGACGCGAAGCAGCTCCCGCAGATAGAACGGGTTGCCGCCGCTGGCCTCGTGAAAGGCCGAGCACAGCTCATCGCCGGCATTCGCGTGCGCCGCGCGAACGACTTCGGCGACGGACGGCGGGCTGAGAGCTGAGAGCTCGAGCCGTCGGGTCCCCGGCTGGGAGGCGAGGGAGTCGATCAGCTCTGCGAACGCAGTCCCCTCGTGAGGCCGCAGCGTCACCAGCATCATGACCGGCAGGTCCGAGATGCGCCCGGCGAGGTAGTTCAACGTCCGCAGCGACGGGGCGTCCGCCCATTGGACATCGTCGACGGCCACCACCAGTGGCGCCGTTGCGGCGAGCCCGGACGTCAGCCAGTAGAGGCCGTGCAGCGTGGCGAAGCCATCGCCGGTCCCAGCCGCCGGATCCGTCGCGAACTGATCGAACACGCCGCCGGTCAAAGCGACTGCTCCGCTCAACAGCCGGGAGCGTTCCGCCGGTGGCAGCGAGCCCAGCGCGGGCTCGAACAGCTGCCGGATCACACCAAACGACAGCTCCTGCTCGAGCCCGGAGCCACGCGCCCGGCACACCATGAACCGACGTCGGCGAGCGCGGTCCGCGGCGAGCGTCAGCAGCGCCGTCTTCCCGCTGCCCGCCGGCCCGCTGATGAGCAGCAACGACCCCTGACCTCGCCGCGCCCGAGCGAGCGCGAGCGTCAGCTCCTCGATCTCCCGCTCGCGCTCGAGCAGCACTCGTTTCGTCTCGGTCACGAGCTCCGCCTCACCAGGAGACGAGTGTATTGAACCCTTATCCGGAGCACTCCTCAAAGTTGAGGGTGCCTCCCTCATGCCAGACGTGTCGGAGTCGGTTAGGCTCGCTGCCGACTCGATGCCGACGGTAATCCTGGTACGACCCGATATCTCGCATTGACCGCATGCCCCACAATCCGGCGCTGTGCCGGTCAGCTCCGGCTGCGGGCGCTGTTGGCGTTCCTGTGCCTGATCCTGGGGGTCACGCCGGCTGCGGCGGGGGCCAGCGCCGGGGCCCTCGATCCCAGCTTTGGCAGCGGCGGTAAGACGACGATCCAGATCCGCGGGGACGATGCCGCGTGGGGGATGGCGGAGCAGTCGGATGGCAAGGCCGTCCTCGTCGGCCAGACCGCGGCGAACGCGTCAGCCCCGGGCAATTGTGCGGTGGCCCGGCTGAACCCCAATGGCGCTCCGGACAGCTCTTTCGGCACCGGGGGCACGGCCCAGGTCTCCTTCGGCGGGGACGACGCATGTTTCTCGGTGGCGGTCCAGCGCGACGGCAAGCTCGTGGTCGCCGGCAAGACGACGGTCTCTGGTGTCGAGCAATGGGCGGTCGCCAGGTTGAACGCCAACGGCTCGCTCGATTCGACATTCGGCAGCGGCGGCACGGCGCTCATCACGTGGGGGCCCAGCGGCGGCCGCGCTGTGTCGGTGCTGGTCCAGCCCGACGGCCGGATCGTCGTGGTCGGTTCGACGGTAACCAACGCGACGCAGACCGACTTCACCGCGGTACGGCTCAATTCGAACGGCACGATCGACACGTCGTTTGGCACGGGCGGGCACACGGTCGTCGACTTCGGCGGCGACGATCACATCGAGGCCGCCGCCTTGCAGCCCGATGGCCGGATCATCCTCGCAGGCTCCACCACGGCGGGCACGGGCGGCCACAACTTTGCCGCCGCACGGCTGAACGGAGATGGCTCCCTCGACACATCGTTCGGTGTCGGAGGCATGACCTCGGTCGACATCGGTGGCGATGACGGTGCGGCGGCTGTGCTCCTTCAGCCCAATGGCAAGGTGATCCTGGCCGGGGACACGAGCGCGGCGGCGGCGGGGATCTGGCGGTCGCTCGGCTCAACGCAGACGGCAGCATCGATTCCTCGTTCGGCACCGGCGGGAAACAGACCGTCGACTTCGGCGGATTTGAGTCCGGTCTGGACGCCGCGCTGCAGTCAAACGGCGCGATCCTCCTCGTGGGAGGAACACAGCAGGGCACCGGCGAGGACTTCGCGGTGGCGCGCCTGACCTCGGCAGGAGCGCTCGACGGGTCCTTTGGAGCTGGAGGCAAGACGACGGTGAGCTTCGGCGGGATCAGTGTCGGGCGCGCGGTCGCGGTGCAGGCCGACGGCAAGATCCTCGTCGCTGGGCTCGACGGGGCCAATCAGTTCGCGGTCGCGCGCCTGACGGGCGACGGTGGTGGCGGTGGTTCGCTGCCGCCGCCCAATGCGCCGCGGTGCCACGGCTCGGTGCTGGCGCTCGTGCACGGCGTGTGGCGCTGCGTGCGGGAATCCGGTGTCGACGACCGGCTGTTGCCTGGTGCTGTGCCGGGCTATCGCGCCGCCGGGGGCGGCGGGAGCGCGGCGCGAGCAGCGCTCGGCGATCCCGTTCCCGGCGCGCTTCGCGGCGCGAGAGCACAGGGCGCGGCATTCCGTGCGGGCAAACGAAAGCTGTCGCTAGGTGTCTTCACCCTCTCGACTTCACGCCGCGCCGGATCCGGGCTGCGATCGCTCGCGAAGGGTCGGCGCCACGTTCGGCTCGTCGGCGGCGTTACCGGCCTGATGCGCGTGCGCTCGACCCGCCGATCCACGGATCTCGCGATCGCGTTCCAGGTCGGCGGGGCGGTCGGCGCGGTGCGGCTGCAAGCGAGCGGGCGCCTCGCGGGCGCAAGCGGGATGAGCGCCGCCTACGCGCGTTCGCTGGTCCTCAGACTGCAGCGGGTGCTGTCGCTGACCGCCTGGGACCGGACGCTCGACGGGATCGCGCCGGATGGCTCGTACACGCCACGGCTCGCGTTGCAGGCGTTCGCGCTCGCGTACGGGCGGCTGCCCGGCGTGCGCACGCCGTCAGGGCCCGCCGGACGGGCGGTGGACGGCACGGCGGCGATGCAGATGGTCGCCCAAGTATGGAATCAGCTGAGCAGCGCGCAACACGGGGCCATCGATCGCTACCTCCACGCGCCGCACGACGCGAGCTCTCCGCGTGTCGCCCGTGACGCCGCCGCACCGGCGGTGTTCACCCCCAGCCCCCAGTTTCAGGCCATGGCGGACAAGTACAACGCGATCTATCGGGCCAAGCTCCCAAACGCACCGCCCGTGACCGTGAAGGTGTTCACCGTCAACGTCCCTCAGGGCAAGAACGGCTCTGACCTGATGAATGCGCTGCCCGTTAACGCGCGCGGCGAGTTCGGCGGCGGCCCTCCGGCCTACTGCCGGATCCTCGTCACACCGCTCGGGGCCGCGCGCACCGATCTGGAGCGGCAGATGGCACACGAGATGTTCCACTGCTACACGTACGTCCTGGATCCCAACTGGCCCAGCCTCGGTGGCTACATCGTGGAGGGGATGGCTGAGTGGGCCGCGGCCTTCGTCACCCAGAGCGACAGCATCGGCTGGCTGCGCTCATACATGCGGAGCCCGACCACGCCGCTGTTCACTCGCACCTACGCGGCCGTCGGCTTCTGGGGCCATGCCGACGAGGCCGGCGGGAGGGGGAGCCTCTGGGCCAAGATTCCCCGCATCCTCAACGCCGGGGGCAACGAAGGCTCGTACGCGGAGGCCGGCGGCACCGGCGCCGGCTTCGTTGATACCTGGGCGTCGGCGGCATTTCGTTTCAGCAGCGCGGGAGAGCCGTGGAACCAGACCGACCCCCTGGCTCTCTCGACCAATAACCCAACGGTCCCGTTCGACCCGATCACGAGCAGCAGCAACCTCGCGTCGGCGCCCTACGCCCTGCATGAATACAACGTCATCGGGAATGCGGACACTCCACTCATCGAGGTGGTCGGCTTGGCCGGCACGGTGCGAGCCAGCTCAGGAAGGGCCGACTTCGGCCCGATCATCAAGGACTTCTTCTGCACCGGGAAATGCGAGTGCCCGCCTGGTGAGGAGGGCTCGGTTCCAGCCCATCGGACTGTTCCCACGCTGTTCCTGGCGTTGACGGGTGGTGCCTCGATCGGCGACGGGCAGGTCATCTACCACTCGATGGACGAATACTGCCAGCCGAAGGAGCCAGGCGGTGGCGGAGGAGGTGGTGGTGGCGGCGGCGGCCCAGGCCTCCAGGTGCGCGCTCTGGACGACAACTCCACCCTGCTCGGGACGATCAATCACGGCTCCTGCTCGTTCACCGGTAGCAGCTTCATCGCCACGGGGAGCGGCGGCGGCTTCCGCTTCAAGATGAGGATCGCCGGCGCCCATCAACCGGGCGTATTCACGATCCCCAACAACAGCGGCTCGACATACGTCCACGTCAGCCGGGGAGGGGCGACCTACTCGACCCAGGGTCGCAACACCACGGTCTTGGGCGTGACCGGCCCGCGGGACGCGGGGTTGGCGGTCGTCAAGACTCGACGCGTGCGCGTCGGGAAGCGCACCGTCATCCGCTACCGCATCTCGGTCGGGATCGACGACCTTGTCATCGGCGGACATCCCGGAGTCGCGCTCATCCCGGGACCGGGCGGCCTCGCCTGCTGAGCAGGGGCGCCGCCGCGTCCGTGCGACGGCGCCCCTTCGCGAGATCGAATGTCCGCTCACGTCGGTGAGCGAGGACCAGCTACTGCCCAGGACCGAGGTCCACGACCGTCTGGATCAGCTGGCTGACCTCCGGTGCAACGCTGACCTTGTCCTTGCCGTCCAGCGTGTTGATCTGGAGGTGGTCGTTCGCGGGCTCGCTGCCCGCGACCTGAACGTTCGTGTGCAGGCCGGACACGAGCACGTCGCTGCCGGCAGTACCGACCTGGACGTGATCAGCATGGGCGGTCCCGTTGGCGATCACCGTGTCGGCCGCGCCGTCGCCGCCACCGCCGGTCGCGCTCAGATCAGCATTCACGCTTCGCAGATCGGTCCCGCTGAGATCGCCGACCCTGAGCGCGTCCGCGCCACCAAGCGCCCGCACGTTCAGGTCCTCGATCCCATCCATGTCCATCGTGATGTTGGCGACATCACGAGTGAACCGAACCCGCCGAGCCGTTGGCCGACACCGACATCTGCTCGTTCACGTTGGCACCGTTGAACTGCATCGCGTCACGACCGCTCTGCCCCTCGACGGTATCGCTGCCATCACCCGGGTTCCACGTGAAGTTGTCTTGGCCACTGCCGAGGAAGGCCGTATCGGCACCGCGGCCGCCGTTGACCTGATCGTCACCGCTTCCTCCAATCAACAGATCCGCGCCATCACCGCCGATCAGCGTGTCGTTCCCCGAGCCGCCGACAAGCGTGAGCGAGGTGAGACCAGCGAGACCGTTTGAGCCCGTGATGCGGTCGTCACCGCCCAGACCAAAGACGTCGAGATTCTCGACCGCGGTGCTGTTGACGGTCGAGGTTCCCGGTGCGGTGGTCGCGACGGCGGCGCCGTTGGGAGCGACCGAGATGGTGTCCGCAGCGGACGTGCCGAAGTAGGTGACGGCGTCAGACCCTGCTCCACCGTCGACATCGACCGACGCCGGCCCGGACGTGCCGATCCCGGTGGTCACGACATCGTTGCCGTCGAGGGTATTGACCTGGACGTGGTCGTTGGCGGCTTCGCTGCCAGCAACCTGAACCTGGGTATGGAGGCCGGACACGAGCACGTTGTTGCCGACGGAGCCGACGTGGACGTGATCCGCGTTGGCTGTCCCGTTCGCGATGACCGTGTCGGTCGCGCCATCGCCTCCACCACCGCTTGCGCTCAGATCAGCATTCACGCTTGCCAGATCGGTTCCGGTGAGATCGTTGACCGTGAGCGTGTCCGCGCCACCAAGCGCCCGCACGTTCAGATCCTCAATCCCATTCATGTCCATCGTGATGTTGGCGACATCACGAGTGAACCGAACCCGTGAGCCATTGGCCGACACCGACATCTGCTCGTTCGCGTTGGCGCCGTTGAACTGCATCGCGTCACGACCCTCCTGCCCCTCGACCGTGTCGCTGCCGTCACCCGGGTTCCACGTGAACGTGTCTTGGCCACTGCCGAGGAAGGCCGTATCGGCACCGCGGCCCCCGTTGACCTGATCGTTACCACTTCCGCCAATCAACACATCGGCGCCGTCACCGCCGATCAGCGTGTCATCTCCCGGCCCACCATCGAGCGTGACGGCCTCGTCGGTGAACGCTCCATTGGACTGGTCGATGCGGATCTGGTCGTTGCCGGCACCACCTTGGACGTGGATCGCCGTGAACGTGCTCCGGTTGAAGCTGAAGTCAGCCGTGCCGTCATCGCCGACGTCCACCTGGAGCGTGTTGGGGTCGCCCGGGGCGAGCCGTAGCGCGAGCTTGTCGCTCGCCCGGTCGCCCGTGATCTGCAAGGTTCCGTTCTGAACATCGGCCCGGTATGCAGCCAGGGCGGACTCTGCCCCGACCGCAAACGTCCCGGCCAGCGCGGCGCCGGTGACGGCGCAGAGGCGAAGCGCCCTGCGCCGCACACGGTCATCGTAAATCGACATGCGTTGTCTCCTTCTTGTGTGACCTGCTCGAGTACGGCCTGAGACGCTGGCGACGACGCCTTTCTTCCACGACCGCCGAATTTGGCTCGCGCCAGTACCGCTCGGCCAGTACCCTGGAAGCTCCCGGGGAGCAGAAGTGAGGCACAGGTGTGCGTACGCTTGTTGGCCGTGACCACGAGCTGGCTGAGCTCGACGTAGCGCTTGATCAACTGGCGGCCGGAGAGCCGTGGTTCGTCCAGATCTCCGGCGAGCCGGGAATTGGCAAGTCACGACTCCTGGCGGAGCTGTGCCAGCCGCGGGGAGGAACGGGGCTACCTGGTGCTCGAGGGCCGCGCCGCCGAGTTCGAACGGGACATCCCGTTCGGTCTGATCGTCGACGCGCTCAACGACTACTTGGCGTCGCTGGAGCCGGCGATGCTCCGCGCCCTCGACGACGACGCCCTGTCCGAGATCGCCTCGATCCTCCCGTCCCTGCCACGTCCGGAGAGCAGCGGCGCTCGTCCGCCGGCCGAGGGCGCGGAGCGCTACCGCCTGCATTACGCGATCAGGAACGTGCTCGAGCGGTTGACGAGGCGCCAACCGATGCTGCTGGCGCTCGACGACGTGCATTGGGCCGACGCCGGCTCCGTCGAGGTGATGTCCCACCTGCTGCGCCGATTCCGCGGTCCTCTGTTGATGGCGGTCGCGTATCGGCAGGCGCCTCCGCGGCTCCTGGCCCAACTCGAGGGAGCCGCGCGCGCCGGTGTGGGAACCCTGCTCGCGCTCCCGCCGCTGAGCGCCGAGGAGGCGCAGTCGCTGATCGCCCGCGACGTCGATCCGGCGCACCGCTCTCGCCTCTATCGCGAGAGCGGGGGCAACCCGTTCTACATCGAGCAGTTGGCGCGCTCGAGTTCCCCCGGCGGCGCAGCGATCGACGGGCTCCGGCCAGCACCGCTGAAGCCGTCCCGCAGGCGGTGATCGCCGCGATCGAGGAAGAGCTCCTGAGCATTTCGAAGCCATCTCGCGTGGCCTTGAGGTCGGCCGCAGTCGCCGGCGACCCGTTCGAACCCGAGCTTGTCGGGGCGATCGCCGAACAGGACCTCACGACGGTGTTCGCGGCCCTCGATGCACTCCTCGAGCTCGACTTCATCCGGCCCACGGCCACGCCCCGCCGATTCCGCTTTCGCCATCCGATCGTGCGCCGAGCCGTGTACGACAGCACGCCCGGCGGCTGGCGAATCGGCGCCCACGCGCGCGCGTCAGCGCGTTTGCAGGCCGCACACGCGCCGGCCAGCGCACGGGCGCACCACGTCGAGACGTTCGCGACAGCCGGTGACGAGGATGCGATCGAACTCTTGGTCCAGGCCGCCCGCGAGGCGGCGCCCCGCGCCCCCGACGCGGCGGGTCGTTGGCTGATCGCGGCCACGCGCCTGCTTCCGCCTCACGCCGATGCGCAGCGACGACTGTCGCTGCTGGTCGAGGCATCAAGCGCGACGTTGCTCGCGGGCTCCTACGATGTCGCGCTCGAGATCTTGGCCGAGGCAACAGGGCTGCTCGACTCCGAGCAAGTTGCCGAGCGAGGTCGGCTCGTGGCCAGGACCGCCTTTGCCAGACGGATGAGTGGTCACCCTCTCCAGTCGCGGAGTCTGGTCGCCCGGACGCTCGAGGGACTCGACGTCGACAGCGTGGTGGCGCTCAATCTGACGCTCGAGCTGGCGCTCGATCATTACTGGCGCGGACAGTTCACCCAGATGCACGAGGTCGCATCGCAGGTCTTGGAACGCGGGACAAAGCGCACGGGCGCTACGCGAATCTGCTGACAGCCTGCGGAGGCGCACTCTGCAGTATCGCCAGCACGGCCGTGAGCCGACCAGACCGAGGCACTCTCGGAGCTGGCCACGGCGAAGGCGGCGTACACCGCGTTGCCGGACGACGAGCTCGTTGACCACATCGAGATATGCGGCTACCTCGCGCAGGCCGCCTCCGCGCTCGAGCAGTTCGACGACGCGCTCGACTGCGCGCGTCGCGGGCTGCGCCTGGCTCAAGCGACGGGTCAGGGTCCCTACATCTCCGGCCAGCTCCTGCTGCAGGCGAACGCGCTCGTGATGAAGGGACGCATCACGGAGGCGGCGGCGGTCGCCGAAACCGCGACCGACGCCGCCGTGCTGACAGGCAATGACCAGTTCATCGTGTGGGCGTTGTGGACCGACGCGATGGTGTGCACGTCCACCGGGGACACCGCGAGGGCGCTCGCCAGCGCCCGCGAGGCGCTCGCCCGATCCGCCCATCTGACCGAGACCTTCTTCTCCAGCCTGTCTCGGTTGCACCTGGCCGCGGCGTTACTCGCGGGCGGCGACGCGGCGGCCGCCCGGGACGAGCTGTCCGCGTTCGAGGCCGAGTCGGACCAGCGATTGCTGGACCTTCGCGGCGGCCACGGCTGGGAGCTTCTGATCCGAATTCAACTGTCGCTCGGCGAACTCGACGCGGCCGCCGCGTCCGCGGAGACGGCGGTGGCGCGCGCACGACCGACGTCGCTACGGCAACGGACCGCGGCCGCCCTGCTCGCCAAGGCGGCTGTGCTCCTCGCCCTCGACGACTCGGCCGGCGCCCGGGCGCTCGCCGACGACGCGATCGAATGCGCTGAGGGAGCTGGAAATCCCGTGCTGAGCGCACGCGGTCGCGGTGTGCGCGGAATCGCACTCGTCCGCACAGGTGATGAGGAGCTTGGGATCGCGGAGCTCGAGGCCGCTGAACGCGTTTTGTCCAGCTGCGGGGCGATGCGCGAAGCCGATGCCGCCGCCCGTGAGCTCCGTCGCCTCGGCCGTCGCGGGCCCCGCCGGGCGCGCGGGCCCCGCCGGGCGCACGGAGTGGCGAGTCGCACGACTCCCGTGGCGTTGAGTCCGCGCGAGCAGGAGGTGGCGGCACTGGTCGCCGCGGGCAAGCGAAACCGTGACGTCGCCTCGGCGCTGTTCGTGAGCGAGAAGACGGTCGAGAGCCATCTGGCCCGGATCTACGACAAGCTCGGGGTCCGTTCACGCGTCGCGTTGGCCGCGATCGTCAGCGCTTCCGACAAGCGCTAGTCGGCTGAGACCTCCTCGGTCAACAGCTGCGCGACGTGCTGGCGACCGCGGTGCAGGCGGCTGGTGACCGTGCCCTCTGTCGTGCGCAGCGAGCGGGCCGCTTCACGGTACGAGAGACCGACGAGGTCGACCGCGATCACGGCATCGCGGTAGGGCTCAGGGGCGCTGGCGATCGCCTCCATCAGCTCGCGCGAGCTGATGGAGCTCGCAGCAGGCTCGGAGCCGTCATCGTCGAGGAGCGGTCGCTCGCTTCGCTGGCGCGCCGTACCGCGGTACCAACTGGCGTGCGTGTTCTTGAGCGCTCGCACCAGGTAGCCGATGTCGGTATCGCCGCGCACCAGCCGAGGCCGTTTGAGGATCTTGACGAACGTCTCCTGGACGAGGTCCTCGGCGTCGTGGCGTGAGCCACACAGTGCCCAGGCGACGCGGAACAGCACGTCGATGTGATCGACGAGGCTGTCCGCGTCGAGCACGTGCGCCCCGGCGCTGCTCAGCGGCCGCTTCACGGGAGCGGAACCTCTGCAACTTCCTCGGCCACGGTCCGCTGGGCGACGTAGTGGGGCAGGAGCGCCAGCGCGGCGGCCTCGTCCGGAGCCTGCACCGTCCACCACAGGCGGTGACCGCCTCGTGCGCACGAGCCGAGCGGCCGACCGCGGCGGAGCGGGCTGCCGAAGCCCTTCCAGGCGGCGATCGCAATCGCACACTCCTCCGGCCCGTGCTGGTGCGTGAGGACGAAGGTCGGCATGTCCTCAGATTCGCGCGGTGCGTGCGAAACCGGTATGGGGCGATTCCCTGAACTGTCCCCTGAACCTGTGCGCCGGCACCCCGGGGACGACCTCTCGGGGAAGAAAGCGCTCCCTCGTCCCGTCTCTGAGAGCACGATGGCGCTCCACTCAGATCACAGCCGCCAAGAGGCCTCGGCTCATCAGCACGTGCGGCCGACGGTCCGGGCGATGCCCGCCGCAACTGCCCATCCGTCCGCGGAGAGCTGGCCTGGTGGCAGGCGGCTATCTGCCGCGGCGCGCGAAGAAGGCGGTTTCGCCTTCCCCGAGAGCCGTGGCGGGCGCGGCACCATGGAGATACTCGCCGGCAATCGCTCCCCAGTCTGCACTGGCGCGGAGCTGTCGCAGAACGGTGGCGACGATGCCGTGCATGCGGCGAATGAGGATCGTCTCCGGCGGCAAGGTGAACTGGCTCAGCTGCGCCTTGATCGCGTCCCGCTCCGCGGCGTCCGGCCGACCGTTGCCGTTGGCGTTCTGCCGACCCGCCGAGAACCGGCGCTCGCCCGGCACCGCGTACCACCTGGTCGCACGCCGCATCAGCCTCAGAGCGAATTCCGGATCGACCGCATCGGACCGGTCGGCCGGGAGGTAGTCGCCGGCGATGAGCGCTGCCTGCAGGCCCGGTGCGTCCTTCTCACGCACCGCGAGCGCGATCGCCCGCTCTGCTTGCACGCGGACGACGTCAACATCGCGCACCAGCCCGAAGTCGAGAAACCCGACCCGTCCATCCGGCCGCAGCAGGTAGTTCCCGGGATGCGGGTCGCCGAGCGCGATTCGGTCGCGGTAGAGCAGGCCGAAGAAGAACCGGAAGACGATCTCCGCGTAGCGGTCGCGCTCGGGCTCGCCTGCCCGCCGGACGTCCTCGAACCGTTCACCCTCGATGTACTCCGACACCAGCACGCGCCGTGTGGAGATCTCCGTGTGGACCCGCGGGACCGAGATGAACGGATGCCCGCGCGTCAGCCGCTCGATCCGGCGCTGGTTCTGCGCCTCGAGCTCGTAGTCGAGCTCTTCTGAGATCCGCTCGCGCATCTCCGCCGCGAGCGCCCGGACGTCGACTCCCGGCGCGAGCCGCTTAAGCATCGGCACGAGCAGCATCGCGTTGCGCAGATCGGTCTCGACCGCCTCCGCGACCCCCGGATACTGAAGCTTCACGACCACCTCGTCGCCCTCGCGGGTCGTGGCCCGATGCACCTGTCCGATCGACGCGGCCGCGAGCGCCCGTTCGTCGAAGTCAGCGAAGACGGCCTGAATCGGTTCGCCGAGCTCCGCGCGGACGAGCTTCTCCAGCCGCTTGAACGGCACCGGCGGAATGTCATCGCGAAGTGTCGCAAGCGTCCGCTGCAGCGCGTCCTGCTGCTCCTCGTCAAGCCCGTCGAACTCGACCATCGAGAGCATCTGTCCAACCTTCATCGCCGCGCCCCGCATTCGGCCGAGCTGCTCGACCAGCTCGTTCACCGTCCCCGCGATCCTGTCGTTCTCAGCCGCCGACGCTCGCTCCGGCGTCCGGACCCGGTTCGCCGCGCGCATCCCTGCCCACCGCACGCCCTGACCCGTCACCAACCCCCCGACCCGCGCGGTCCGCGCAACCCGACCCGTCGGCAGCCGCTTCGCCTCCGGGGACCGGTCGTCGTCATCAGCGGGCATAGCCCGAGGCTAGACCATATGGCGTGGGTCGCTCGTTGCAGGGTTGACCTGCCGGGGTAGTTGGCCGGACGCTCCTCGCGGGGGTTTGTCTGGCCGGAGTAATGGGCTCCGGCTGACCCCAAGACCTGTTTGAGGAGGTCCGGCCATGACCGGAACGATGACCTATGTCGGGTTCGATGTCCACGCGCGGTCGGCGCATGCCGCAGCGATCGATGTGATGACGGGGGAGCTCAAGCGGGTGCGGTTTCGCGGGGATCTGGATTCGCCGATCGCGTGGTTGCGGTCGCTGCCGGGCCCGGTGCGGGCGTGCTATGAGGCCGGGTCGACAGGGTTCGGGTTCTATCGGGCCGCGGTCGCGGCGGGGATCGGGATGGAGGTCATCGCGCCGGGCAAGACGCCGCGCGGGCGCTCTGAGCGGGTGAAGAGCGATCGCAAGGACGCCGAGCTGCTCGCTCGCTGTCTGATGGCCGGATCGTTGACGGCGATCCCGGTTCCCTCGGTGAAGGTCGAGGCGGCCAGAGAGCTGACGCGAGCGCACGATATGTGTCGGCGTGATCTGATGAATGCCCGGCATCGGGTCTCAAAGATGCTGTTGCGCCACGGGCGGCTCTACCCGAAGCCGTCCTCGACCTGGAGCAAGGCACATCATCAGTGGCTCGCTGCCCAGCAGTTCACCGATCCGATCAGCGAGCTGACCTATGTCGATCTGCTCGCCGCGGTCAACGGGCTGACCGGCCCGCAAGCAGGCGCTGCGCGAGCGGATCTCCCGGCTGGCGGCCGATCCTGAGTGGTGGGCGACCGTCGCCCGACTGCGCTGTTTTCGCGGGATCGACACGCTCACCGCACTGAGCGTGCATCTCGAGCTCGGCGCCGACTGGGAGCGCTTTGAGAAGGCGCATCGCGTCGGATCCTGGCTCGGTCTGACCCCATCGCGCCAGCAGTCCGGCGAAACAGACCGCCACGGTTCCATCACCAAGACCGGATCGACGCTCGCGCGGCGGCTGCTCGTGGAAGCTGCCTGGCACTACGCGCGCGAACCCAGCATCGGCGCCACCCTCGCCGAACGGCAAGCCGGGCAACCCGACCACGTCCTGCAGATCGCGAACCGTGCCCAGGCTCGCATCCATCGCGTCTACACGCGCATGCGCTCGCGCGGCAAGCCGCACAACGTGACCGTCGTCGCGTGCGCCCGCGAGCTCGCGTGCTTCCTCTGGGCCGCCGCCACCGCGCCATGACCCACCACTAAACAGCCCCACCGAGTTCGGGAGGCCGGGGCGCCGGGCCGCGACGCGGCCGGCACGCGCGAACGTACTATGAGCAACCCGCTCCGGGGTCACGCTCGTTCCTAGAGCAGCGCACGCCGGCAGCAGGAACAAGGCCCTGGGGTACGCAAACCCCCCGCATCATCAGACTGGCAACGCCGACAACGTGCCCGGCGCCCCGCCCTCCCGAACACCCACACGCCTGCCCACGAACGCAAACAAGCGCTCGCGATCACCCACGGCCACTTGATGTCATGAAGGGTCGGGCGGGCTGCCGCGGTCGGGCGTCGTTGCCCGGGCGGCAGGTGGCCGGCCCTCGGTCCCGAACTGCCGATGTGAGACCGCGCGGATTGGGCCGCGCGGCCCGCGACAACTCGAGAGGAGGACCGACCGTGAGCAACGCTACGCGTTGGGTCGGCATCGACCTGCATCGCAAACGCTCGCACATCGCCGTCATCGACGAGCAGGGCGAGCTGACGCTCTCGCGCCGGATCGTCAATGATCGCGTCAGGTTCCTGGAGTTGCTCGGTGACCCCCAGGGCGGTGACACGCACGTCGTGTTGGAGGCGACCTACGGCTGGGAGTGGCTCGCTGAGCTGCTCGAGGAGGCCGGCTATGACCTGCACCTCGCTCATCCGCTGCGCACCCGCGCGATTGCCGCGGCACGCGTGAAGACCGACGCGATCGACGCCAAGACGCTCGCGCACCTGCTGCGCACCGGGTTTCTCCCCGAGGCGTACATCGCGCCGCGCGAGCTGCGGGACCTACGCGAGCTGCTGCGCCATCGCGCGACGTTGACCCGGATGCGCTCCGCGGTCAAGAACCGCGTGCACGCGATCCTCGCCAAGCACGGGATCGCCAACGAGCACTCAGACCTGTTCGGCAAAGGCGGCCGCGAGTTCCTCGAGCAGCTCCAGCTGCGCGACGCTCCGCGCCGGCGCCTGGACAGCCTGATGTCGCTGATCTGCGACTTTGACCGCGAGATCGAAGCCACCACCCGCGAGATCGAGGAGCAAGCCAAAGCTGATGACCGCGTCGAGGTGCTGACCCAGATCCGCGGCGTCGGGCGCTACACCGCGATGCTGATCATCGCCGAGATCGGCGACATCACCCGCTTCCCGACCGCGCGGCATGTCTGCTCCTGGGCCGGGCTGGCACCCAGCGTGCGCAGCTCTGACGGCAAAGCCCGCCTGGGGCACATCACCCGCCAAGGCTCACCCGCGTTGCGCTGGGCGCTGGTCGAAGCCGCGCAGAAGATCACCACCGGATCCGGACCCTTGCGCGAGAAGTTCGAACGGATCGCCAAACGCCGCGGACGCAAGATCGCCAAAGTCGCGATCGCCCGCGAAATCCTCACCCTGTCCTACTACGGCCTGCGCGACGGAGAGATCCGTTGCCTGGCGCGCCGCAGCCGCGCGAGCGCGAAAGAGAAGCTGGCGGACGCTGCATGACCCGCCGCGCGCTCACACAGAGCAGGGCTTGCGCCCACGACCACGGCGCGATGCGCACGCTCGGGCGAGCTCGACGTTTGTCATGGCCTCGCTAGTTCCAGGACGGCCGCCCACTTGATTGAGCCCCCGAGCCCCGCACGACACTCTGGTCCGCCCAGCGCGACCGGATGGATGACTGGAGCACTATCCCCAACCACCGGAACGCAGTCAGCGAACCGGCCCCCAACCACCAGAGCCCCCTGAACACCCCGACCGCCTGCCAGCCTCAACCCGCCGCGTCAAGCGCCCCCCACACGGCGCCGATCGACCCTGCCGTCAACCAGGCGCTTGACCCGCCCGGCTTCGCCCGGCCACACCACAACAATCTCCGGGGCAAAGCCCCGAAACCCCCTTTACCTACCGAGAAAACCGACCGTGACCAGCATCAACCGCCGCCAACACGACACCGACCTTGAACCGCCCCTTGACATCACCCGCCCCTTCATGGATGACAAATCCGACGCCATATCAGTACAGCCGCCGCGTGTCCTAGCGAGCCGCGCTCGCCGCGCTCCCGATCGGCTTTCCGCTTATCTTGGTGGTGCTGGCGTCTCGTCTGCGCTATTTTCGCCGACATACGCTGAGGAGCAGCGGACGCTCCTCCATGTCAAACCCGTTCCTTGGGGGCCCAGATGCTTCGAGGTATTGCCCACGGTTGTAGTCACTCGCCGCGCGTGCGCGGTGTGCTGCTGACCTCGGTGGCCATGCTGGTGCTCAGCCCGGCGGCGTTTGCCGCTCCTCGTCCCGGGGCTTCCGGACGCTTCCACCGGGCGGTGTGCGCCGCGACCCCGCCGCGGGTCGCCCACTGTCTGGCGGACGTGGTCACGGACGCTGCTGGGGCCCCATTGGCCACTGCGGCGACCCTGCCGCCCGGCTACGGCCCCGCCGACCTGCAGAACGCCTACAACCTCGCTTCGGCGGTCGCTGCCGGCAGCGGCTCGGGCAAGACGGTCGCGATCGTCGACGCCTACCACGACCCGAATGCTGAGGCCGATCTCGGCGTTTACCGGCAGACATACGGCCTGACGCCCTGCACCACTCAGAACGGATGCTTCCGCCAGGTCAACCAGAACGGCAGCTCCTCCACTTACCCGCCCACCGACGGCGGCTGGTCGCAGGAGATCTCGCTCGACCTCGACATGGTGTCCGCCGTCTGCCCGAGCTGCCACATCCTGCTGGTGGAGGCGAACTCGTCATACATGTCCGATCTCGGCACGGCGGTCAACACCGCGGCCAGCCTCGGTGCCTCGGCGATCTCCAATAGCTATGGCGGCGGCGAGTACTTCGGCGAGTCGCTTGACGAGTCCAGGTATTACAACCACCCGGGCATCAACGTCACCGTCAGCTCTGGCGACAACGGCTACGGCGTGGAGTTCCCGGCCGCCTCGCAGTACGTCACCGCGGTCGGCGGGACCAGCCTGTCGAAGACCGCCGGGAACACACGTGGCTGGTCCGAGGCGGCGTGGTCAGGGACGGGCAGTGGGTGCTCGGCGTATGAGCCGAAGCCCGCGTGGCAGTCGACCCCCGCCGGCTGCTCGCACCGTGTCGTCGCCGACGTTTCGGCCGACGCCGACCCGAACACCGGAGTCGCTGTGTACGACAGCCTCCGCTATGCCGGTTACTCGGGATGGATGGTGTTCGGCGGGACGAGCGCGTCATCGCCGATTGTCGCCGGCGTCGACGCTCTGTCCAGCACGCCTCGGAGCTTGGCTTTCCCGTACGTCAATCCGTCGCAGTTCTTCGACGTGGTCGGAGGCCGAAACGGCACGTGCTCGACCACCTTCCTGTGCAACGCCGTGGCCGGGTACGACGGTCCGACGGGCATCGGCACGCCGAACGGAGCGGGGGCTGGCGGCGCGCCGGCTGCACCACCGCAAAACACCGCCCTGCCCACGATCACGGGTAGCCCGGTGCTCGGTCAGACGCTGACCGCGACAACCGGCACGTGGACGAACTCACCGACGACCTACAGTTACGCGTGGCAGAGCTGCAGCTCGGGCGGTGCCTGCTCGCCGGTTGGCGGTAACGCCTCGACCTACCAGCTTGTGAGCAGCGACGTCGGCCAGACGATCAAAGTGACCGTCGGCGCCAGCAACTCCGCTGGAGGGCCGGTCTATGCCACCTCCACCGCCACGGCCCCGGTCGCCGCCGGCCAGGCGGACTTCACTGTCAGCGCTCCGTCGACAGCATCCGTGCGCCGCACAACCACCGCGCAACTGTCGGTGACCGTGAATCCGGTGAACGGCTTCGCCAGCCCGACCACGATGAGCGTCAGCGGGCTGCCCTTGGGGGTCTCCCCGACGTGGTCGGTCAATCCCGCCACCCCGGGCACCCCGACCACGCTCCGGCTCAAGGCCACCTGGTTCGCCTCACTCGGGACCTTCACGATCACGGTCAAGGGCGCTGCCGGCACGCTGTCCCACACCACGACCACGCAGCTCTCAGTCACGCGGTAGACGCGGGCCGCCGTCGTCGCGTCGCTGTCGTCAGACCGTGGCCGCCGAAGTATGATCAGCGCGGTGAAGCCCGACTTTTTCCGGGACCCGATCTGGCAGATGTCACTCGGTGAGCGGGCAGCCCTCCTCGGCCTCCTGTCGCAGCTGGAGCCGGACGTGGCCATCGAGATCGGCTCGATGGAGGGCGCCTGTCTGCGGCAGATCGCCGGCTACGCCCGTGACGTGCATTCCTTCGATCTGAACCCGCCCTCGCTGGCGGTGCCGGACAACGTCACGCTGCACACCGGTGATTCGCACGAGCTGCTTCCGGCGGTGCTGGCCGAACTGCACGAGCGGGGCCGGAATGTCGACTTCGTGATGGTCGACGGCGACCACACGCCCGAGGGTGTTCGCCGGGACATCCAGGACCTGCTCGATTCGCCCGCCGTCGGCCGGACGATCATCCTGATCCACGACACGACGAACGAGCGCGTTCGGCAAGGCGTGGACGCGGTGCGATTCCTCGCCTGGCCGAAGGTGGCACACGTCGAGCTCGACTGGATACCCGGACGGCTGTTCGCCGAGCCTCGTCTGCACAACGAGCTGTGGTACGGACTCGGGTTGGTGATCGTCGACAGCACACGGCTGTCCTACAACGCCCCGCCGGTCTACGAGCCTCGCTACCACCCGACGGCGCCGCTGCTCGCCCAGGCACGCTCGCTGGTGGTAGCCCGCGAGCGTCTCGAGGGCGGCGTTCCCGACGCGGGCGCCGACGGCGTGACGCTGCGCCAGCGGTTTGCCGAGCAGGGTCTGGAGCTTGCCCAGGCGCGACGCCGGGCCGAGGCGGCGGAGGCCGACGCCGAGCTGCTACGCGAGCGGATCGAGCGCGCGGACCGGATCCTCGACGACGTGAAGAGCTCCGCGAGCTGGAAGCTGACGCGGCCGCTGCGCGCTGCCAAACGCGAGGCGACTCGCCTGCGCGCCGACTGACACCCGCGCGACGTGCGCATCGCTCTCGCATCCCGTGAGGTGTATCCGCTGGGCGGCGGCGGAATCGGGCAGTTCGTGGCGGCCGCTGCGAGGATGCTCTCGCGCGTGGCTGAGGTCACCGTGCTCACCACCTCGATCTTCGAGCCAGAGTACGTGCGCCTGCGAGCGGCTCGCGACCCGCGGCTGTCCGACGACGTGCGCGTCGCGTTCGTGCCCGAGCCGACGATCGAGGAAACCGCGGGGTGGTATCACGTCATGCATTGCTACGGCGACCGGCTGCTGGCTCGCCTGCGCGAGCTCTACCCCGACGGCGGACCGGACGTTCTGGAGTTCCCTGACTTCCTCGGCGAGGGCTTCGTGCCGCTGCAGGCCGCCCTGGCGCGAGATCCGCTGTTTGCGGACACCCGCATCGTCGTCCGCGTCCATACGAGTGGCGAGATGTGCGATGTCCTCGACGGATACTGCAGGCCCGACGCCGGCACCCGGGCGCTGCACGCGATGGAGCGCTTCGCGCTCGCGCACGCGGACAACGTGATCTGGCAGGGAGGCGACATTCTCGGCACCTATGAGCGCTTCTACGGGCGCGCGGCGATCGCCGCGCCGGTGCGCATCCGCTATCCGTATGCCGGTCCGACGATCGATGCGGCCAGCGACGCGGGGTTTACCGTCGACGGACCACTGCGGATCCTCTACGCCGGGCGGCTCGAGCGGCGCAAGGGAGTGCAGAACCTCGTCGATGCCGTCACCGGCCTCGGGCGTGACGACGTCAGCTTGACGCTGATCGGCGACGACACCGGGACGGCTCCGCTCGGTGTATCAATGCGGGCGAAGCTCGAGCTGGCAGTGGCCGACGACCCGCGGATCTCGATCAGGGGCCCGCTCGACCGCCAGAGCCTCGGCGAGGCGATTCGCGCCCACCATGCCATCGCCATCCCATCGCTCTGGGAGTGCTGGCCCTACGCGGCGCTGGAGCCGCTGCACCTCAATCGCCCGGTGCTGGGGACCGCCGTGGGCGGACTCGTGGAACAGGTCCAGCGGGGCGTCAGCGGCTGGCTCGCGCCACACACGGATGCCGTTGCGCTGGAGGAGGCGCTCGTGGAGCTCTTGGGCCGGCGCGCGGAGCTCGAGGGCCTCGTCAGGTCCGGCTCGTGCGTGGCGCACGCCCGCAGTCTCACCGACGAGAGCGAGATCATTGGCGCCTATGAGAAGCTGGCGAGCCGGCGACCGGCGCGCCGGCGGAGCGCGGCAGCGAGCCGAAGGCCGCCGCTCGTGTCCGCGATCGTCCCGTACTACCGCGCGTCAGGCTATGTGCGCGACGCGATCGGGTCGCTCCTTGCCCAGACGTACCCGCGGCTGGAGATCGTGCTCGTCAACGACGGCTCGTTCGACGATCGGGACTGGATCGTCGCCGAGATCGCCGGACAGCTCCCGGTCATCGTCGTCACACAGATCAATCGCGGCCTCGGCGCGGCACGGAACTTCGGGATTTCGCAGAGCCGCGGCCGCTACGTCTTTCCGCTCGATGCCGACAACCTCGCCGAGCCCGAGTTCGTGGCACGCGCCGTGGACGTCCTCGAGCACGATCCCCGGGTGGCATATGTCACATCCTGGTCGCGCTACATCGGGGACGCGGGAAAGGAGCGCCCCGGCGTGCTCGGATACCAGCCGCTTGGCAACCACGCCGAACTGAACGCCGAGGACAACGTCGCCGGCGATGCCGCGGCCGTGCTGCGGCGCCGTCTGTTCGACGCCGGTTTCCGCTATAGCGAGGAGCTCACGAGCTTTGAGGATTGGCACCTGTACCGTGAGCTGCAGCGCGCCGGCCACTTCGGCGCCGTGATCCCGGAGCGGTTAATTCGCTACCGCGTCCGGGACGACTCGATGCAGGCCCAGATCGCCGGACCCCGCCGCGAGCGGTTGACGGGGGAGATCGCCGCGCTGATCAGAGAGAATGCCGTGCGATGGACGTCGTCGAGCGCCTGACGCTGGAGGCGGCGCAGGCGGACACGATGCTCGCCTGCGAGCACCGCCACCGTTACGAGTTTGCCGCCTCGCTGTGCGAGGGGCTCCGCGTCATCGACCTCTGCTGCGGCAGTGGATACGGGTCTGCGATCCTCGCCGCGCGCAGCGCCGCGGTCCTCGGGGTCGACAACGACGTGGCGACGGTCGAGACGGCGACGGTGACGGTGGCGGATGCACTGGGCAATGTCAGCTTCGAGGTGGCGGATGCCGTCGCGTTCCTCCGCCGGCCGCAGATGGCCGAGTTCGACGCGATCGTGTGCTTCGAAGGACTCGAGCATCTTCCCGAACTGCCCGCCGCCCTCTCCCTGCTGCGCGACCACGCCGAGCGCGGAACGCGGATCGTCGCCTCCGTCCCCAACGACCGGCTGTTCGACGCGGACAACCCGTATCACGTCACCCAGTTCGGATACGACGAGGCTGTCCGAGCGTTTGCCCAGTTTCCCAGCCCCATCATGGTGCCCCAGTTCCTGGCGGAGGGCTCGCTGATCTGCCCGGCCGGCGCGCGCGAGGCGGACGTCGAGGTGACAACGGAGGAGCGCGACGAGCCGGCCTACGCCAACCACTTCATCTTCTGCGTCGGCTTCGACGAAGCCGCCGTGACCCGTGTGCATCGCGGACGGATCCAGGCCAACGCGAGCCCCGTGTTCAACCGCTGGGCTGAGGATCTCAAGCGGGGAGCGTGGGCGCTGCGACGTGAAAACGCACGCCTGGCCAGGGACCGGCTCGGCAAGGCGGGCTCAGCGGCCGCCACGGCGGTGGCGCGAAGCGCCGAGCTCGAGCACGAAGTGAACCACTGGCGCGAGCGTGCCCGCGCCGCAGAGGATCGGGTCAGGGAGCTGAGCGCCGAGCTGGCCGGAACGGTGGTGCCGCCGCCACCGCGGGCGCCTCAGATGGTGTTCGTCGAGCAACCGGACCTGGGCGTGAAGCCGCCCTGGCTCATCGCCAACGACGGCGAAGATCCGAACAGCTGGGAGAGCCGGCGGCGCCGGGCCGCTGATTACGTCATCCCCTGGATCGAGCAAACCTTCCCGCTAGCGGGCAAGACGGTGCTCGAGTACGGGTGCGGGAACGCGGCCGTCAGCTGCGCGTTCGCCGAACGGGCGGGGCGCTTGATCGGCGTCGACATCGACGCCGGCTGGATCGAATTGGCCCGCCAGGAGGTCCGCGAGCGCGGCATCGACAATGTCGAGCTCGAGCTGCACAGCCTGGAAACGATCCTCGGCGCCGTCGCCGCCCGGCGCGGCGAGATCGACGTGTTCCTCTGCTATGCGGTGCTGGAGCACCTCACGCTCCAGGAGCGCGTGGCGGTGTTGCGGTTGGCCCGCGAGGTCGTCAAGCCGGACGGCGTGATCGTCGTCTGCGAGGCACCGAATCGCCTGATCTACTTCGATCACCACACCGCGCAGATGCCGTTCTTCCACCTGCTGCCGGATGAGCTTGCGCTTGAGTACTACGAGCGGTCGGAGCGGTCGGACTTCAAGGCCGCAATCGCGTCCGCGGCGCAGCGCGGACGCGGCGCTGCGCTCGACGCGATCGTCCGGTGGGGCCGCGGCGTGAGCTTTCACGACTTCGAGCTCGCGTTCGGGGATCTCAACCAACACGTGATCGCCTCCAACTACGACCCGCTGCTGTTCGGCGAGCGTCCGGTGCATCCCGACGAGGTGATCCTGGCGCGGTATCTCGATCGCCATCGGCCCGACCTGGCGCCGGTGTGGTCGCGGTACTGGCTGGACCTCATCCTCACACCACGGCCCGCCCAGCACCGCCCGCCATTCCTGCGACCGTGGACCGCGGAGACCGTGCAGAGCACGGATGTGGGTTGGACCCGCTGGGAGAACCTCTACTTCAAGCGCGCCGGCGCTGGAATCTGGGTGGACTTGCCCCATCCGAGCCAGCGGCTCGTGATCGGTGCGGTGACGCCGGACGAGCGGGAGCTATTAGTACGCGTGCGCCCTGAAGGGTCCGAGGCCACGCTGGTCGCCAAGGCGAGCGCCCCGCCGCCGCACGCCAGCTTCAGCTCGTTCACGTTGCCGGCACCCGCGCAGCGGATCGCCGTCGAGGTGGGGGACGAGTGCCACCTGGTGTTCATCGGCTACGACAGCTGAGCGGAGCGCCTACGGCGCGACGAGCCGTACGCCGCGCCGGAGCGTCACCGTGCCGCCGGCCGCCCCCCGCGCCGTGAGCTCGAGCGTCGCGCCCAGCGAGCGCAGGCGCCGCAACAGTGCGCGATTGCGGCTGGCGATCGACAGCGTCGTGGTGGCGCTCCCGAGCGGAGCCCGTGAGAGCTTCGCCGCGGCGAACGTGTAGATGTGGCGCCCCACACGTCCGGCCACCCTCAGCGTCCCGGTGATCTCGAAGGAATTGCCGTTGTGCAGGGAGACCCCTGCCGTCCAGCGGCCGTTGATGGGGAGACGCCCGCGGCTGATCGGGAGCGTGATCGCGGGATGACGTGCATCCAGGGCACCGCCTGAGGAGAGGAATGCCGCCAGGCCGTTCGGCGTGCCGAGACCCGTTGGCCCGTCATAACCGCGGCGGGCCTGGCAGATGCCCTGCTGATGGCAGCTCGAGCTCGGGGTACCGCTCCGAATGTCACGGAACGAGGTCGGCGCCGCTCGGGAGTGCTCGTAGAGCCGCTGTACCTCGCGATTGCCGGCACTGCCGGCGAGCCCGATCATGCCGCCGATGATGGGCGCCGAGATGCTGGTGCCCTCGGCCTGGCAGAACGTCGCACCGCAGGGAGCGCCGAGATCCTGGATATGGACGATCGCCCCCGGCGACGCGACAGCCGCCACGTCCGCAACAGCGCGGTTCCCCGCGCACCCTGCGGCTTTCGCCAGCGGCGCCTGCCATGACGCTGCGGCGTTGTACAGACTGCAGCCGCTCGTTGTCGATGACCAGGCACTCTCGCCCAGATAGCGGTCGGATGGCGTGAGGTTCAATTGCGTGCCCCCGACGGCGAGCACGCCCGGAAGCGTCGCCGGAAACGTCACGAGGCCGTTGTACGGCGCGTCTCCGCTGGCTGCGACAACGGCGGTTCCGGGATGCGCGTAGTCGCTCGCGTATCCCGGGTCGCCCGGCGCCTCGCCCTGGTTGTTCGTGGTGACAACGACTGTCGCCCCAGCGAGCGCGGCCGCGTTCACCGCGGCCGAGAGATCGGCCTTCCCGAACGAGTTCGCCTCGACGAGCATCACGGAACAGCTCTGGCAGACGCCCCGCGCCAATTCGATGCCAATGGAGGACTCCGTGAGCCACGTGCCGCCCGTCGGATCCTTGACCGGGAGCGGCGACGTCGCGCCGGTCTGGTTGACCTTGCGAAAGCAGCCATTTGCGGCTGTGCACGACGGCAGTCCGAACCGCTTGGAGTAGGCGCTCAGATCGGCCTCGGCGTCGGGGTCATCGAAGGCGCTGACGATCGCGATGCGTTGGTGCGGCGCCCCGGTTTTCGGGATCCCGTAGGCGGCGTGGATATCGCCGGGGCTGAGGCTGAAGGCGGCGGCGGCGTGCGCGCGGGCCGGCGCGTCGGCCGCGGCCGCCGGACCCGGGCTCGCGCTCGCCGCCGCCTTAGCCGCGCCCGCCGGACCCGGGCTCGCGCTCGCAGCCGCAACGGCGAGCGCCAGGACGAGCGCGGCACGCGATCGGCGTGCGGATCGGCGGGCAGACATCATCTCTGACAACAGCCGGGCCACCCGGGAGTTGCTATGTGCCGTCCAACTTGGCATCCACCAACTCTAAGACGAGCCGTCGATTCCCACTGAGCTCCCCCTGATGCCCGATGCAGCGCGGCGATCGCTCGGCTCGGGGACGCTGAGGCGTGCGTAGTTTCACTCCCCCTTGCCGGTAGTCCGACCCGATGCGCCGGCCCGTAGCCCGGCGCAACCATGTTCGAAAGGAGAACGGATAGCGCTTGTCACAGACGCGTGGTCGGCGGTGCCCTTAGACTCTGTCGTGCGGGACCGTTGGGGACGAGCGCACCGCGCTGCGCTGTCGTCGTTCGTCCAGCAGAGGCTTCGGAGCGCAGCGAAGAGGAACTAGGGGATGTCGAGCGAAACCGAACCAACGCCGGCCAAGCGACCTAACACGACGAGAAGACGACCTTCCCCGGCGCTCGTCATCGCGTGCCTCGCGCTCGTCGTCGCGCTCGGAGGAACAAGTTATGCAGCCATCACACTGCCGTCCAACGCGGTGGGTACGCGCCAGCTGCGTGACCGAGCTGTGACGAGCGCCAAGCTCGCCAACGGCGTCGTACAGACGCGCAAACTCCGGGCACGCGCCGTCACGGCCAGTGTGCTCGGGGATCGCTCGGTCACGAGTGCCAAGCTGGCAAACGGAGCGGTGACCTCGGCCAAGCTCGCCCCGGGCACGATCAACACGACGAATGTGCCAGCCGGAGCGGGCGTCAATGTCAGGTATCGCTACGGAACGGTCATCGCTGGGCCGGGGCAGCAGGTCTCGGCCTACGTCGCCTGTCCCGCGGGCATGACTGTTGTCGGTGGCGGCGGGACGGCGGATCGCCCGAGCGTCGTGATCAACGACTCAGCGCCGTTCAACAGCGCCGCCGCGACCTGGACCGGCGGGCCGTCTGACAGTTGGGGGATCTACGTCACGAACACCGATACGACGGCCTACCGGACCGTCGGCGTCTACGCCGTTTGCCTGGCTGAGAGCAGCCGCTAGCCATGTTTCGGCGACTGCCCACAATTCCGGGACTTCAGGGTTTACCCTGTACGCATCGAGAGGTGCTCGGTTCTTGATGGAAGCCCACGTCGCCCCCATATCACCCCAGCCGCTTCGCCGAGGTCGAGAGATCGGCCTGGGAACCTCGAGTGACGAGCGGCTCGCGCGGCTCGTTGCCGGCGGCTGCGAGGCCGCCTTCGCGGCGCTCTACGACCGATACCACCAGTGTCTCTTCAGGTATTGCCGGTCGCTGGTTCATAACGATGCCGATGCCCAGGACGCGCTGCAGTCGACCTTCGCGGCGGCGTACGCCGCTCTCACGCGGTGCGAGAAGGACATCGTCCTGCGTCCCTGGCTGTTTCGGATCGCGCATAACGAGTCGATCTCGCTGCTGCGACGCCGACGGCCTTGCGAGGAGCTTCCGGAAATCACGGATGACGCGAGCGGCACTCTTCAGGAGCGCTTCGAGCAGCGCGAGCAGCTCGAGCTCTTGATCACCGATCTTCGGGAGTTGCCGGATCAGCAGCGGGGCGCGCTCCTCATGCGTGAGCTGAGCGGGCTTCCGTACGACGAGATCGCGACCGCGCTCTCCACCTCGACGGGGTCGATCAAGCGGGCGATCTTCGACGCCCGGCACGCCCTCTGCGAGCTTCGCGAGGGCCGGGACATGGCGTGCGACGACGTCTGCCGGATGGTGTCTAACTCGGACCGGCGCCTCCTGCGCGGCCGGCGGATCAGGGGACACCTCCGCGATTGCCCCTCCTGCGCCGCCTTTGCCAAAGCGATCCCCGCGCGCCGGAAGCAACTGCATGCGCTGACGGCACCGCTTTCGCCGGTCGCCGCCTCGACGATTCTCAGCCAAGTTGTGGGTGGTGGATCGGCGACCGTCGGAGCGGGCGGAGGTGCGGCCTCGGCCGGTGCGGGTATCGCGGCAGGGGGCGCGATGTCGAAGATCACCGCCATCGCGCTGGTCGCCACGGCCACCGTCGGAGTCACCACTGAGCTGAGGCAGCCGTCCTCCGATGCTGGCGTGACGCGGCACGCCGCCCCCCCGGCGGCGGTGACATCCCATTCAGGGACCACAGCGCATTTCTCACGAATCGTGCCTGCCGCTGCGACGCACCCCAACCCGTCGGGCGCAGCCAGCGCTCAGCGTCCTCGTGGATCCGCGCCGGCGCCGAGCCATGTGAAGCCCGACGTGACGGCGGCCCCGTCAGCGCCGACCGTGCCCGCCGGTACGGCGGCTGGGGCGCCGCGGACGACGCGGGCCACTCGGGTCGACCCCTCCGGGACGTCCGCATCTCCTCCGGCGACCCCGGTGGCCGCCCAGCCGGTGCTCCGACCCAGCTCGCCCACGAGCGCGACCGGAAGCTCCCCGTCAGATACGACCGCCCAGCCGGTGACTGCCGGCGGCACCACGGTACGCCAACCCAGTTCCGCGTCACATCCTTCGAGCTCGCCTCACGACGCAGCCGCGACAGCCGGCAGCCCCACGGCCACCAGCGGAACGTCCGCGCAATCGGTCCCGCCGGGAACTCCGATCCCCGTGACGAGCGGAACCGCATCGCCGCAGCAGGCCGGCTGACCGGTTTGCCGCCGAGGCGCTTCGCGGCTCGCGCCTTCGGCTAGGTCGGTCGAGGATGGCGACGATGGCCGCTCGCGCGTAGCCGGCGATCACCTTTCTCAACCGGCGCGCCGGTCAGCGTCCGCCGACGGCCAGGGCACGCTCATCGGTCGGCCCAACCGGCGATCGCGGACACCCCCTCGAGGGCGCCAGTTGGCCACCGTCGAGCGACCCAAGATCCGGGCGCTCGGCCTCAGGGTGTTTCGAGGCCGTCTCCGCAAGCGAAAACGACCGCCGCGGTGATGACCATCAGCCCGCCGTCGAGCTCGCGCGCTCCGCCACGGCCTGTCTCCGCAAGCGAAACGGCCGCCGCGGTGATTCGCGACGGCCGTCTCTGGTCCTCTTTCAGCGGTCCCGCCTCCGCCCCGGGGGCGGAAGCGGAACCCTGTTGGACTACGTACTACCGGTGCTGCCGGCTGTGCTTGTGATGGCGCAGCCACTTCGACAGGTGAGCGCTGTTCCAGCGGCTCGCTTGCGCACGCCGCGCGGCGGCCTGACGCTTCACCTGCTTGGTGTTGACCTTTGCCACGACGCGCTTGATTGCCGCACGCGTTGCCGCCGAGGTCGTCGATGCCTGCAGGATCTGCGGCACGTTGAACTCACCAGTCGCGGTCAGGAGCGCCGGCTGGACGCTGACGTTGACCGCGGTCTGTGTCTGACCCGGCGAGAACTGGATCGTGAGCTGCTGCGGACCCGGCGCCTGCGACGGGAACGAAATGCTCCCCGCAGCGGACGTGGCAACGACGTTGCCGGTCGAGTCCAGCAGGTTCACGCCGCCACCAGCCGCCGCGAAGACGCGCTGATCGACGGTCGCCGTGACGACACCGGTCGTCTTGTTGATGCTGGCGTTGAACACGTCCGGAGCCGTCGTGAACCCACGCGCGAACGCACCGGCGTTATCACCCGCCGGACGCGTATCGAACTGGTTCGCGTTATTCGGCGGGCTCGACTCAACGACCGCACCCGGGAGGACCCCGGCCTTCACGACGTACTCCATCGCGAACTGCGTCACGACTGGGAACGTCGCCCGGACCGTCGTCGAGCTCGTGCTCGTCGCGATCACCGACGCCGACGTCGAACCGACCGTGATGCCGTCGGACAGAACCGCGAAGAACGCGCCCGGCGCGCCCGTCGCGACCGTCTTGTCAAACACGTAGTCGATCGCGCTCGTGTTCGGCTCGATCGTCGTGCTGATCAGGTCCGGCAGGGCCGTCGTCCCCGTCCCCGGCGTCGTGTTCGACGCAGGCACAATCGCCTGATCCGCGGTGCTCGGGAGACCCGGATCGGCCGCCGCGAACAGCGCGCCCGGCAGCTGGCCGGCCCGCGCCGCATCAGTCACGGGGCAGCTCGCCACCGGACCGAAGATCACGGCCACCTGATTGCCGCTCGGGAAGCCCGGAGCGATCGCCAGACCATGGCACACGGTGCCACCCGAACGGGTGAACTGGAAGGCCCCCGCCGCCGGCGCCGTCGCCGTCGAGATGTCCTGATCCTCGGTGTAGATGATCGTGTTCGTCGTCGGATCGAGGAGCACGCCCACCAGGTCCGGACCGACCGTGAACCCGGCCGTCCCGTTATGCGTCGGATTCAGCGACGACGGAACCGTCAACGTCGTCGAATCGCTCAACCCAGCCGTCGGGCTGGTCACGCCCGCGATCGTCTGGACCGCACCCGAGCCGACCGTCGCGATCGTGTACTGACCGACATCACCGATCTCCGCGCCACCGCCATCGCCCGACGGGAAGATCGCCCGGACGCACTTGCCCGTCGTATCCGCCGTCTGCTCCAGCAGCACCGTCCCCGCAGTGACAGACCGCTGGGCCCGGTAGCCGCCGAGCGTGAACAGGGTGTTGTTGAACCCAATGTTGTTGAGCTGCTTGTCGAAGCAGTAATCAACCATGTTGCCATTCAGCGCCGTGGCGCTGACGAGGTCGGGCCGGTTGGTCGTCGACTCGGGGTTCGCCCCCGCGATCGCAGCCTGCGCGGTACCTACCGCTAGCAGCGGAAACGCCAATGCGGCCATGCCGACTACAACGCGTGCACGGCACACGCGCCTGAGTCGATCAGTCATGACCATCCTCCTATGTGAGTGGTATGCCGGACGTGGCCGCGCGTGCCCTCAGAGCGACCACAGGGCTACATGCTCTACCAGAACGTTTCCGCGGTCAAGCGGTGCCTGGTCTGTTGCCCTCTACACAGACAACGCAGCAGCGCCTAAGAAGTTGTGCGCTTACGCTTTTCGTGACCAGTGAGCGCGCCCGCGGAAAGCAAAACGGCCGCCGCGGTGATCCGCGACGGCCGTCTCGAGAGGTCCCGCCTCCGCCCGGGGGCGGAAGCGGAGACCCTGTTGGACTACGTACTACCGGTGCTGCCGACTGTGCTTGTGATGGCGCAGCCACTTCGACAGGTGAGCCCTGTCCCAGCGGCTCGCCTGGGCACGCCGTGCGGCGGCCTGGCGCTTCACCTGCTTGGTGTTGACCTTCGCCACGACGCGCTTGATTGCCGCACGCGTCGCCGCCGAGGTCGTCGATGCCTGCAGGATCTGCGGCACGTTGATCTCACCAGTCGCCGTTGCGAGCGCGACCTGGAAGCTCACGTTCACAGCGGTCTGCACCTGACCCGGCGAGAACTGGATCGTGATCTGCTGCGGACCCGGCGCCTGCGACGGGAACGCAATGCTCCCCGCCGACGACGTGGCAACGATGTTGCCGGTCGAGTCCAGCAGGTTCACGCCCGTCCCAGCCGCCGCGATGACGCGCTGATCGACGGTCGCGGTCACGACACCAGTGGTCTTGTTGATGCTGGCGTTGAACACGTCGGGCGCCGTCGTGAACCCACGCGCGAACGCACCGGCGTTATCACCCGCCGGACGCGTATCGAACTGGTTCGCGTTATTCGGCGGGCTCGACTCAACGACCGCACCCGGGAGGACCCCGGCCTTCACGACGTACTCCATCGCGAACTGCGTCACGATCGGGAACGTCGCCCGGACCGTCGTCGAGCTCGTGCTCGTCGCGATCACCGACGCCGACGTCGAACCGACCGTGATGCCGTCGGACAGAACCGCGAAGAACGCGCCCGGCGCGCCCGTCGCGACCGTCTTGTCAAACACGTAGTCGATCGCGCTCGTGTTCGGCTCGATCGTCGTGCTGATCAGGTCCGGCAGGGCCGTCGTCCCCGTCCCCGGCGTCGTGTTCGACGCAGGCACAATCGCCTGATCCGCGGTGCTCGGGAGACCCGGATCGGCCGCCGCGAACAGCGCGCCCGGCAGCTGGCCGGCCCGCACCGCATCAGTCACGGGGCAGCTCGCCACCGGACCGAAGATCACGGCCACCTGATTGCCGCTCGGGAAGCCCGGAGCGATCGCCAGACCATGGCACACGGTGCCACCCGAACGGGTGAACTGGAAGGCCCCCGCCGCCGGCGCCGTCGCCGTCGAGATGTCCTGATCCTCCGTGTAGATGATCGTGTTCGTCGTCGGATCCGTCAGCACGCCCACCAGGTCCGGACCGACCGTGAACCCGGCCGTCCCGTTGTGCGTCGGATTCAGCGACGACGGAACCGTCAACGTCGTCGAATCGCTCAACCCAGCCGTCGGGCTGGTCACGCCCGCGATCGTCTGGACCGAACCCGGCGCGATCGTCGCGATCGTGTACTGACCGACATCACCGATCTCCGCGCCACCGCCATCGCCCGACGGGAAGATCGCCCGGACGCACTTGCCCGTCGTATCCGCCGTCTGCTCCAGCAGCACTGTCGCCGCGGTAACGCTCCGCCCGGAACGGTAGCCGCCCAGCGTGAAGTTGCCAGCTGTGAACGGGACGTTGTTGAGCTGCTTGTCGAAGCAGTAATCAACCATGTTGCCATTCAGCGCCGTAGCACTGAGCAGGTCGGGCCGGTTGGTCGTCGACTCGGGGTTTGCACCCGCGATCGCAGCCTGCGCGGTACCTACCGCAAGCAGCGGGAACGCCAAAACGGCCATGCCGACCACAAGGCGTGCACGACGCACGCGCTTGAGTCGATCAGCCATAAACCATCCTCCTATAGGTTGGGTAATGCCAGAAGCGGCCGCGTTCCCGCATGGGACCGGCCAGGTGGGGCATCTTCTACCAGATCGTCGCCCGCGGTCAAGCGGTGCCGGATCTGTTGCCCCATGCTGACAGAACGCGACGACGGACCCGAAGTTATGTGCTTCTGCATACGAAACGGCCGCCGCGGTGATCCGCGACGGCCGTCTCTCAGAGGTCCTGCTGAGCGGTCCCGCTTCCCGCCCGGAGGCGGAAAGCGGGAACCCCTGTTCATCTGCTAACCGTGATGCCGGCTGTGCTTGTGATGCTTGTGCAGCAGCTTGGCCGCCAGAGCCTTGGCCTGACGGTTCGCCCGGGCACGCCGGACGGCCGCTGTGTGCTTGACCTGCTTGGTGTTGACCTTCGCCACGACGCGCTTGATTGCCGCACGCGTCGCTGCCGAGGTCGTCGATGCCTGCAGGATCTGCGGCACGTTGATGTCGCCGGTGATCGTTGCGAGCGCGGTCTGGAAGCTCGCGTTCACAGCGGTCTGCACCTGACCCGGCGAGAACTGGATCGTGAGCTGCTGCGGACCCGGCGCCTGCGACGGGAACGAAATGCTCCCCGCCGACGACGTGGCAACGATGTTGCCCGAGGAATCCAGCAGGTTCACGCCCGGCCCATTGGCCGCGAAGACGCGCTGATCGACGGTCGCGGTCACGACACCGGTCGTCTTGTTGATGCTGGCGTTGAACACGTCGGGCGCCGTCGTGAACCCACGCGCGAACGCACCGGCGTTATCACCCGCCGGACGCGTATCGAACTGGTTCGCGTTATTCGGCGGGCTCGACTCAACGACCGCACCCGGGAACACCCCGGCCTTCACGACGTACTCCATCGCGAACTGCGTGACCAGCGGGAACGTCGCCCGGATCGTCGTCGAGGTCGAGCTCGTCGCGATCACCGACGCCGACGTCGCACCGATGGCGCCGCCGTTGGAGAACACGGCGAAGAACGCGCCCGGCACGCCCGTCGCGACCGTCTTGTCGAACACGTAGTCGATCGCGCTCGTGTTCGGCTCGATCGTCGTGCTGATCAGGTCCGGCAGGGCCGTCGTCCCCGTCCCCGGCGTCGTGTTCGACGCAGGCACGATCGCCTGATCCGGCGTGTTCGCCACGGTCGGATCAGCCGATGCCACCATCGCGCCCGGCAGCTGACCGGCCCGCACCGCATCAGTCACGGGGCAGGTCGCCACCGGACCGAAGATCACGGCCACCTGATTGCCGCTCGGGAAGCCCGGAGCGATCGCCAAGCCATGGCACACGGTGCCACCCGACCGGGTGAACTGGAAGTCCGCCGCCGCCGGAGCCACCGCCGTGGAGATGTTCTGATCCTCCGTGTAGATGATCGTGTTCGTCGTCGGATCCGTCAGCACGCCCACCAGGTCCGGCGTGACCGTGAAGCCGGCCGTCCCGTTGTGCGTCGGAGTCAGCGACGAGGGAACCGTCAACGTCGTCGAATCGCTCAGTCCAGCCGTCGGGTTGGTCACGCCCGCCACCGTCTGGACGGAACCCGGTGCGATCGTCGCGATCGTGTACTGACCGATATCACCGATCTGACCGTTGCCGTCACCCGACGGGAAGATCGCCCGGACGCACTTGCCCGTCGTATCCGCCGTCTGCTCCAGCAGTGCCGTCGTCGCGGCGACGCTGCGCGCGGCGCGGTAGCCGCCGAGCGTGAAGTTGCCAGCGGTGAAGCCGACGTTGTTGAGCTGCTTATCGAAGCAGTAATCAACCATGTTGCCATTCAGCGCCGTAGCGCTGATCAGGTCGGGCCGGTTGGTCGTCGACTCGGGGTTTGCACCCGCGATCGCAGCCTGCGCGGTACCTACCGCAAGCAGCGGGAACGCCAAAACGGCCATGCCGACCACAAGGCGTGCACGACGCACGCGCTTGAGTCGATTAGCCATAAACCATCCTCCTATAGGTTGGGTAATGCCAGAAGCGGCCGCGCTCCCGCATGGGACCGGCCAGTGGGGCAACCTCTACGCGATCGGTTCCCGCGGTGAAGCGGTGCCCGAGCTGCTGCCCATCGTCGACAGTAAACGCTATGACGCCTCGGAAGTTGTGTGCTACTCATGTCAGCACCCTGACGGTGCTGCTCGCGCGTGGATCTTAAGCGCCGTGGTTCGCCTCCGTGGTACGGTTTCCCCCTCGCGGGGGTGAGTTCAGGTCGGGGACCTCCTTCGCCGCGCCTATGGACCGTTTTTTTGTCCAACTCCCGCCCACTACTGCCCAGGGGAACGAATAACTATGCACGCACCATCCTCGCGCCGTCCGACGAAGAACCGGGTCGCGGCCCGGATCTGCGGCGCTGCGCTGATCGCGCTGGCCATCGTGCCGGCGGCGGCGAGTGCCGCGACACCAGGGACAATCGACACGACCTTCGGCTCCGGCGGGATCGCCAACGGCGGGACCGGCAACCGGCTCTTCGGCGCGGCGGTGCAGGCGGACGGCAAGGTGCTCGCGGTCGGCGAGACCGGCGCGCCGTCGACCGTCCTGCTTGAGCGTTTCGCGGCGAACGGGCAGCCCGACGGATCGTTTGGCAGCGGTGGCGTCGTTCGCGGACCCGCCGTCACGAGTGCGTTCGACACCGGCTCGCTCGGCCGCTCGGTGGCGGTCCAGTCCGACGGGAAGATCGTCGTCGCCGGCAAGGCGACAAGCCCAGACGCCTCCGGGACCGACGGAATCCTAGTCGAGCGGTACAACAGCAACGGCAGCATCGACTCGTCGTTCGGCTCCCATGGCGTGGCCCTCGCGCTGACGCAGCAGCTCGCCGACGGCTACGGCGTGGCGATCCAGTCCGACGGCAAGATCGTGGCGACTGGGAGCGCCAACGCGAGCGGCAGTGGTGGCGTCACTCCGCGCGTCGCCGTGGTCCGCTTCAACACCAACGGGTCGCTTGATTCGGGCTTTGCCAATCACGGCACCGACGTGATCGACCTCGGCGCCTACTCGGTGGCCCTGGGGGTCGCCCTGCAATCGGACGGCAAGATCGTCATCGTCGGTTCGCAGGCTCCCGGACTGCAGGTCCCGAACGCGCTGATCGCGCGGCTGACGAGCACCGGAGCGCGTGACCCCAGCTTCAACGGCAACGGCGCCTTCACCCATCAGTACGCAATCGGAGCGGCGAATTCGGCGTTCAACGCGGTGGCCGTCCAGAAGGACGGCAAGATCGTCGCGGCCGGCGCAGCGACGAGCGGTAACACGGGCGCCAACGCCGTGATCGCGCGGTTCACGTCCGGTGGAACGCCGGACGGATCGTTCGGCAGTGGCGGAGTCGTCTTCAAGCCCTCCGCCACCAGCAGCTCCGTGACGAGCACGATCCCGGGCGCAACCGGGGTGACGCTGGCCGGCAACGGCGACATCGTCGCCAGTGGGACGCTGACGGTCAACGGCGTGAGCGACGTTGCCGCGTGGGCCGTGCGCTCCAACGGGGCGACCGAGACGGGGTTCGGCTTGGGCGGAGTGGTCACGACCCCGTTCGGCACGAACGGTCGCGGCGAGGGCAATGGCCTGGCCGTGGGAGCGGACGGCAAGTTCGTCGTCGCCGGTGACTCGCGCACGATCTTCGGCGCGTACTCCGGAGTGGTCGTGCGCTACAACGGGTTCGGCGCCACGCCGCCCCCGCCGCCCCCGGCCCTGAAGGCGTCGCTCAAGAGCGTGAGCGGCAGGTACAAGACCTCCACGGTGGCCAGGCACGGGCTGAAGCTCGGCGTGAACTGCAACCAGGCGTGCAGCTTCAAGTCGACGCTGACGGCCAGCGCGGGCACGGCCCGCAAGCTGAAGATCAAGTCGAAGATCCGGAAGTGCAAGAAGGTCCATGGCAAGCGGCGCTGCACGACAACCCGCGGGTACACCTCGCTGACTCTCGCCAGCGCCAAGGGCAGTCTCCGGGCTGCCGGCACTGGAACGCTCACGCTGAAGCTCGGCCGCAGCTACGTCAAGGCGCTCGAGAAGCAGAAGTCGGTCTCCGTCACCCTGCAGGTCGTGGTCACCTCGAGCGCGACGAAGAAGAGCACGACGCTCAAGAAGGGCCTGACGTTCAAACGCTGAGAACCAGGAGGGGGCTATGGCCCGTCGACGTCGCGGTGTAGTCACGTTCGGCCTGGCGCTGGCGCTCATGATGAGCGCCGGCGCCGCGCAGGCCGCCACCCCGGGAACGCTCGATACGAGCTTCGGCGGCGGCATCGTCTCGCCGAGCGGCGCCGGGCAGTTCTTCGGTGTCGCGGTGCAGCCGAACGGCGCCGTCGTCGCCGTCGGCCAGACGAGCGGGGGCGCCGCGCTCGTCCAGCGCGTCACCGGCTCGGGTCAGGCCGATCCCTCGTTCGGCGGCAGCGGCCAGGCGACCGGGCCCGGCGGCGTCGCCCGGGCCGTCGCGCTACAGCCTGATGGGAAGATCGTCGTCGCGGGTGTCAGCGGCGGGATGTTCGTCGAACGCTTCAACGCCAACGGGACCCGTGACGCGAGCTTCGGCAGCGGCGGGGTCGCCCACGCGTTCGGGTCGGTGGGCGGGATCGCCAATGGCGTCGCGATCGCGCCGGATGGAAAGATCGTCGTCGTGGGTTCCATCTTTGGGACTGACACCCGGATCGGCGTGGCTCGTTTCAACGCCAACGGCACGCTCGACGGCAGCTTCGGGTCGGGCGGGACCGCATCGCTGGCGGTCTTCAACCTGCCGTACGAGTCCGCCACCGCAGTCGCGGTGCAGTCAGACGGCAAGATCGTGTTCACCGGATATGAGCAAGGGTCCCCGAACTTCGGCTTCTACAACGGCCTCGTCGTCCGGTTGACGTCAGCCGGTGGATACGACGCCGGCTTCAACGGCAACGGCGTCGTCAGCTACCACAAGCAGGGCGGCGGCGGCAGCGGTTATGACTCGCTGAATGCGGTCGCGATTCAGAACGATGGGAAGATCGTCGCTGCGGGTTCGGACGTGGGGGGTCCGTACGCGGTCTTCCTCCGGTTCAACACGAACGGTTCCTTTGACACGACCTTCGGCAACGGTGGCGAAGCCGCGTTGTCGGCCGGCACGTTCACCTCGCAACCGGCGGGTGCCTACGGCGTGGGAATCGCCGGTGGAGGCCGCATCGTCGGAGCTGGCGCAGTGATCTCGAATGGCACCGACCGGCGCGCCGGCGTGTGGGCGACTAGCGCCGCCGGCCAGCCTCAGTCCGGATTTGGCATTAACGGCGTGGTCCAGCAGATCACCGGCGCCGAGGCCTGCGGGTTCGCTGTCGCTCCCGATGGCGGACTCGTTGTCGTCGGCCATCACGTGTCGGGAACCCAGACGGCCAACCCGTGCAGCGGCTCCGGCGGCTCGGCGGCCTTCATCGCCCGCTATGTCGGCTACGGCCCGCCGCCGCCGCCACAGCCCCCGGCCTCCGCGCCGAGCGCGACGACGGGCGCCGCCACCAGCGTTTCGCTGACGAGCGCCACGCTCAACGGACAGGTGAACCCCAACGGCGCGGCGACGAGCTACCTCTTCCAGTACGGGACCACCACGAGCTACGGCTCGAGCACGCCGGCGGGAAGCGCCGGCGCGGCGCGGGACACGGTGCCAGTTGCTGCGACGCTGACCGGGCTCGTGCCCGGACACACGTATCACTACCGGATCGAAGCGTCGAATTCGCTCGGGACGACGACTGGCGGCGACGCCACGTTCACCACGCCGGCACCGGCCCGCGCGACCACCGGCGGCGCCACGGCGAGCGAGATCTCGGCGCGGGTCACCGGAAGCGTGGACACCGGCGGGCTCCCCACCAGCTACCACGTCGACTACGGGAAGAGCGCGAAATACGGCTCTTCGACGCCGGCCGCCACACTGGCAGCCACGTCCTCGGGCGTGAGCGTTTCCGCGCTCGTGCGCAGCCTCCGGCCGAACACGACCTACCACTACCGGCTGGTGGCGGCGAACTCCGGCGGCGGAAGCGTGGGCGCGGACAGGACGTTCAAGACCCTGCCGCCTTTGACGGCGGGAGTGAAGGGCGTCGCCTCCTCCTACCGCCTCGCGACCGTGTTCAAGAAGGGCGTGTCGCTCAAGGTCAAGTGCAATCAGGCCTGCTCGGTCAGGGGATCGCTGATCATCTCCGCCAACCTCGCCAAGCGCCTCCGACTCGGCCGCCATCAGACGTCGATCGGGACCCGCTCGGGATCGCTGCGGCGCGGCGGCACGGTCTCGCTGGTCGTGAGGCTGAGCGCGACGGCCAAGACCGCGCTGGCTCATCAGCGCGGGGTCGGCGTCACCCTGCAGGTGGTCATCAAGCCGGTGGGTGGCGGGAAGTCCGTGACTCTGAAGAAGTCCGTCACGCTCACGGCATAGCGCGACGGCGCGACGGCCGACGTGTTGACGCCCGGCGCTCCGACGGCGCGGCGCCGACGTGCTGACGCCCCGGCGCCCCGACGGCGCGGGGCCCCGACGCGCCGACGTCCCGACGCCCTCGCCCCGACGCCTCGGCGCGCGCCGACGCGAACCTCCGCATTCCACCGGCACCCCCCGCCGGTGAATTGAGATTCATCGCCGACTCGGGGCCGACGCGGGGCCGACTCGGGGCCGACTCGGGGGGCGGCTCGCGGTCGAACCCGCGGTCGAACACCGCCACCGGCCGCGCGGAGGCTTACCGCCCGGCCGGGTAGCGCGCGATGAACGCCCGCTTCGAGCTGATGTCGATCAGATCGCCGCCGACGACGATGCTTCCGTTCGTCGTCACGGTCACGGCGGCGGCCTCGCCGCCCAGGCGACCCGGCAGCTTCATCTTCACCAGTCCGCCCTGACCCTGACCGCCGTCGAGCCGCCCGCTGGACTTCAGCGCCCAGATCGTTCCGGAGGCGAGCCCGGAGTCAAGGTACTTCCCCGCCGCCACGATGTCGCCGCTGCGCGTCCGGGCCAGCGCGCCGGCACCGATGTTCTCGCCGCTCTTGGCGTCTGTCTCCGACGGCGTGGTCACTGTCCATGCCGCCGTCCCGCGTCCGGTCAATCCGACGAACAGGGCGTGCTGGCCGGAGTCCTGCACATCCCCTCCGGCGGCCACGATCTTGCCGCTCACGCTGAGAAGCGCCCGGAAGCCCGAGGCGGCGCCGCCCCGCGGGTGCTCATACAGATACAGACCCTGCCGGCCGAAGCCGCGGTCGAGCGCGCCATGGGAATCGACGCGGCCGACGAGGCCGTTCACCGTCTGCAGGTGGGGCGCCTGGTCTCCGGCGAAGACGACCTTGCCGCTGCTTTGCGCAAGCACGGCCGTGGCCTCGGAGTATGGCCCGAGGTCGATCTCCGAGAGCCCGCTTGAACCGAACGACTTGTCCGGGGCCCCGTTGCTGCGGAGCCGCAGCAACGCCACCCGCGGTGACGCATCCGGGCCGGGGATCGAGCCGCCGGCCACGATCGCATTTCCACGCCCGAGCGTGACGGAGTTGAACACCGCAGCCCTCGTCTTGACGGTCCCGGAATGGCCGAACGATCGGTCGGCGCGGCCGCCCGCGGTGAAGCGCTTGATGACCGCGTCACCGGTGAGAGGAGCCGTCCCGTTCGGGGCACTCGTTCCAGCCACCACCACTGCGCCGTTCGCCTCAACCGCAACCGCGGTGGCGACACCTCGTCCGGCGCTCAGCCGCTTCCGATGAGCCCCCGTCTGATCCATCAGCTCGACCAGCATGTTCTTGCCGCTGTAGCCGACGCCGACGACCCTGCCCTTGCGGCCGCTGGCCAGTCCGAGAATCACGCCCGATCCGAGCGTGGTGACCTTCGGGCTCGCAAGCCGGGGCGCCGCGGCAGCGCCCGTGACGGCGCCTCCAGCACCGGCAGCGCCCGTCGCGGCGACGGCCACGCCGGCCGTGGCGACGCCCACGCCAGCCGCGGCGACGCCCACGCCGGCCGCGCCGACGGCGGCGGCACTGAGGACCGCGAGTGGCATCGGAGCTAGGCGCCTGCGGAGGCTGGGATGTCGCTGCGGGCGGGGCATAGGGAGGCGAACAACGCGATGCTCCCCAAAGTTGCGCATTTTGAGACAGCGTTGGACGAATATTTGATCAGCGCCGTGGAGGCCAGCGCGTCTGGGGTCACTCCGGACCGGGCTCCGCGGGCGGACGATCGCCCCTGACTGTGGCTAGTGGTTCGTCCACTAGATTGCTGGCCGTGCGGCGGCGGTTTGACATCGGGCGTCTCGCCCGGACGCGCTCGGCTGGAGAGCTGGCCGTGGCCGCAGTCTTTGCGGTGGGGATCGCGCTTCGTCTCGCCTTCGTTGTCCTCTACCGGCCGGGCTTCCTCGGCGACGCCGACGCCGGGAGCTACATCGACGCCGCTCACCACGGGCTGTTCTCAAACGTCTACGACCCCGCGGGCTATCCGCTCTTCATCCGGGTTCTCCACGCGCTGTATCCCCACCTGTCGCTGCTGATCATCGTCCAACACGGGCTCGCGGTCGCCAGCGCGCTACTGCTCTACCGGGCGGTGCGCCGGCTCACCGGATCCGCGGCGCTCGGGGTCGTACCGGCAGTGGTGGTCCTGTTCGACGGCTATGCGATTTGGGTGTCGCACACGCCGATCAGCGAGACGCTCTTCACGTTCCTCGTCGTCGCGGCCTTGTGCGTGACCCTCGTCGCGCCACATGGAGCGCGCCGGCTGCTGGTTGCCGACGGGGTCCTGCTCGCCGCGGCGGGTGTGGTCCGTCCGGCCGGGCTCGTCCTCATCCCGCTCGTCGTGGCGTGGCTCCTCTGGACCTATCCGGGGAGTTGGCGTTCCCGCGTGATCGCGGGCGCGACGACGCTGGCCTGCGCCGCGCTGCTCGTCAGCGCCTACGTCCTGGTGCAGCGGGCGGATACCGGCTTTCTCGGCATCACGAGAGATTCGGGACGGATTCTCTACGCGCGCGCGGCAACCTTCGCCGATTGCACACGGTTCACGCCCCCGCCGGGAACACGCGCGCTGTGCGAGCGCACGCCGCCGGCCCGCCGCGGGAGCTTCAACCAGTATCTCACCGGCTACCCCGATCACGCCCGTCAGGCGACTCCGACCGACCGCACGATCAGTCCCGCCTGGCGGGTGTTCGGACCGCCGCCGGCCGGCAACAGCCAGCTTGCGGCGTTCGGTCGGGCGGCGATCCTCGCCCAACCTCTCGACTACCTGCGAGCCGTGGCAGACGATTTCCACTATTACTGGGCCGACCATCACGGCGCGTTCCTCGACGCCGCCTCGCGTGTGGATCCGGGGGTCGAGCGCGCGGTGGTCAGCTACTACGCAACCGGGCACGGAGCCCAGGGGCCGGGGCTGAGCTTCCTTCGCTGGTACGGCGGGACGATCCAGGTCACGGGACCCCTGATGATCGTCCTCTTTCTGATGCCGCTCACGGCGCTGCTGGCAGACGGTGAGGCGCGCCGCGGTGCGATCCTGTTCGCCTGTGCCGGCTGGCTGTTGCCGGCGGTCTCGGACGCGGTCGCGTCAGTCGATCCACGGTTCGTTCTGCCCGCCTACGGCCCGCTGGCCGCCGCCGGAGCCATCGGGCTCGGCAGCGGCCGGGTCAGACGAGGGGTCGCGCGCTGGAGGAGAAGCTGGGGCGGGCGAAGCGGCGCGGCTCACGCCGCACCCTCCGCTCGCTCAGCTGATCACGGCGCGTAGCCGAGGGTCCCCGGCACTCCGCCCATGCCGTCGTATGCCACGTAGGTTCCGTCGACCTGCACCGCGCCCTGGCCGGGCTTCAGGATGAGGGTCTTCGCCGGATCGGCATCCGCCGGCGCGGTTCCGCCCGGGCCGATGACCCACTGTCCGGTACCGGTCTCCCTCGGAGTCCACACGTTGAAGAACTTGCCGAACCCGGGGGCCGCGCCCGTCATCTGCTGGATGTCCTGGTTGGGCAGGGTGGCGAAGCCGTTTGCGTCGATCGTGCTGGGGTTGTTGACGCTGATGGGCGCCGTGTCCGTCGGGGTGGTGTCCGTCGGGGTGGTGTCCGTCGGGGTGGTGTCCGCCGGGGATAGATCCGCGGCGGGAGTCCGGTTTGTCGCGGCGACGGTCGTCGCGTTGCTGCTGCGCACGACTGCTGGACTCCGAGCCCCGGCTGGGTCGCTCGCGGCGGCGACGGCGTTTGCGCCAGAGGCGGCACCATCCGCGGCGCCGGCGATCGCCCGCGATTCGACGGCCGGAACGGTCTGAGCGGCTCCGTTGGTGACGCCCGCGGCTCCAGCCGACGGAGACGTGCCACCCGACGGCGCGACGGTCTCGCCCGCCGGAAGCGACGGAACGGCCTGATCCGCGGAGCCCGCGACAGCGGTCGATCCAGCAGACGGAGACGTGCCGACCGACTGCGCGGCGGTCCCGCTTGGAACCGACGGGACGTCGCTGGCGGCGAGAGGCGCGTTGCCTGCGGTTTGTGTGACCGTCGGCTGGGCACTTCTCGGCCTCACGCCCGAACGGTGCCGGGCGCTGCTGCGTGCTGCCGCCCCCTGGACGCGGGTCGGCGCGGTCGCGACGGACGAGCCCGCCGGGCGGTCACCAGTCTGCACCATCGCGTACTGGGCCGCGTTGGCCTGCGCGAGACGCGCCGCCGTCTGCCCGTCTGCCTCGGTGTGAAACACGTTCCAGGCCAGAAGACCGACCAGACAGAAGAGCGCGACGACGCCGGTCACCGTCACAATCGTGAACCGCTCGTCGCCGGTTCGAAACTCACGCGCACGCAGCATGGGATCGCCTCCTGGTCCAAATTCGCATATCTGAGCCTGGAATCGGCACCCAACTCACGTTCTTGATGCCGGGGACGGCCTCCCTGGACGCTCGGATGACGCGAGCGGGCACTTTGAGGGTCCCGCTAGGTACCGACGTCCAGTGCGACCGCGATCGCCTGGCCGCCCGGGCCCGCGGCGGCCACGATGGCACGCGCGGGCCGCGTCGCTGCTGACGCGAGCCGTCGGTGGGCACGCTCGAGCATGAGCACACCGGACGCCGCTCCCGCCGAACCGGTCGCGATCTCGCCGCCCTGGCGGTTGAGGACGTCCGGATCGAGGCCGAGCTCCGCCGCGGTGGCGAGGCACAGCGCCGCCGAGGACTCGTGGAGCTCGATCGCTGCCAGGTCGCGCGGGGCGGTCGCGCCCGCCGCGGTCCGGATCGCTGTGGCGAGCGCGTGCGTGGCCCCGCCCTCGTTGCCAACCAGCGCCGCACCGGCGAATCTGATCTCGCCCGCGCGGTCCGCCAGGACCGCGACGGCAGCGCCGTCGAGGTGGGCCGCGGAGTTCCCGACGGTGATCGTCCCGTCGACCGAGTGGATCGGCTTGAGCTTTGAGAGTCCGTCCGCGGAACGTGTCGGCGGCCGCGCCGCCCGTTCGCCCGAGCGGAGCGCGAACGCATCCTGCGCCGCGCGGTCGCCGCCGTCGACGGCGATGACTGTCTCTGGATCGAATAACGCGACGGGCAGCGGATCGATCACGACGCCGGGGTCCGATGCGGCCCCGCTCCGCATCCCCGGCACCCAGTACGGCACGCGGCTCGGCGTGTCGGCGCCACCGGCGACGGCGACGTGCGCAGCTCCGCTCCGCACGGCATCGGCGCCCTGCGCGATCGCCAGCAGCCCGGACGCCTCGCCGAACGCAACCCCAAACGCTCCGGCGGCCGGTGCCAGTCGCAACGCGCGCGCGACGGCGACGCTCAGCGACAGCTCCTCCGGCGTTGAGGGCACCGCCGAGGAAAGGATCAGCCGATCGATGTCGCCGAGCGCGAGTCCGGCAGACGCGACGGCGGTGCTGATGGCCTGGGCGGCGAGCTCCGGCGCCGGGGCAGTGGTGTGACTGCTGCCGAAGGCGAGGAGGAACGCGTCAGGCATCGCCGTCTGTGCCGAGCAGCTTCAGACACCCATCGGCGAGGCCGGCGGCGAACCGCGCCGGCGCGTCAGGCCGCCTGGCGAACGCGGCATCGTCAGTGTTCATCGAGCACAGCTCGGCGAGCAGCGCGCGGCACCGCGTCTCGTGCAGGAACCCCAGCCGCTTGACGAACGTGAGCCGCTCCGGCAGCCCGCCGCGGCATCCGAGCCCGGTCGCCCGCGCGATCGATGCCGCAAGGACGCCGGCCGCCGCCAGGTCGCCGGGCCGCTCGAGCGCGAACACCGCGCAGCCGGGATCGTTGATGTCAAGGTGCACGTCGATCGCCAGATCGTCCTCGGCCGCGTGCGCGTTGACCCAGTCGATCTTCGCCCGCAGCTCCTCTGGATAGGGCAGCCGCGACGGGGGCACGGCGACGGCGACGGCGCCCTGAGCTCGGAGCCTGTCGACCGCGAGCCCCACGACCGTGGCGTTGTACGGGCTCTCCCGCAGCCCGTTCGCCGAGGCGCCCCCGCCGAGCTCGTGTCCGGCGGCGAGGAACACCCGAGGCCGGCTCATACGGTGACGGCGTACGCGATGCGCGCCGCCGCTTCGCGTACCTCCTGGCGCAGCGAGACCCGCGCCGGGGCGGCGGATACCGATGCGCTGAGACCCTGGCGCCGCGCCTCGGCTGCGACGCGCGGGAGGTGATACGCCGAGCTCACAAAGACGACGTGGTCACCGGCGTGCACCCGCCGCGCCACCGCGCGCACCGAGCGACGGGTCGAGACGCCGGACTCGTCGGCTTCGATCACTGCTGGGGGCAACCCGAGCTGCACAAGTCGCCCGCGCATCGCCTCGGCCTCCGATCGACCGTGGGAGAAGCCGCCGCTGCACAGGACCCGCCGACCCCGTCCGGCCGCGTAGAGGCGCGCCGTCAACGACAGCCGTCGGTCGAGTTCGGGGCACGGCTCGCCATTCCACAGGGCCGCCCCGAGCACCACGATGAGCTCGGCCCTCACCACCAGGAGTTTATGCTGCGCGCGTGGGGCACAGACCATCGGTCAGCGTTGTCGTGGCCGCGTACAACGAGGCCCGTCATCTCGCCGGCCTCCTCAGATCTTTGGAGACGCAGACAGAGCCGCCGTGCGAGGTGGTCGTTGTCGATGACGGCTCGACCGATGACACCGCGGCCATCGCCGAGCGCGCCGGCGTCCAGGTGATGCGCCGGGCACATCGAGGGCCCGCGGACGCCCGTAACGCCGGAGCCGCCCACGCTCGCGGCGAGGTCCTCGTGTTCCTCGACGGCGACATGGAATGCTCGCCGGAGTTCCTGCAGCGGCTCGTCGCGCCGATCGCCGAGAGGCGCGCGACGGGCACGTTCACGCGGGAGATCTACGTCGCAAATCGTCACCGCCGCTGGGCGCGCGCATACGCCGCAGTTCGCTTCTCGCCACCCGACCGCCTGCTTCCCGCCGACTTCCCCGACCGCTTCGGCGCGTTCCGCGCGATCCGCGCCGAGGCGTTCCGCAGCGTCGGCGGTTTTGACGACGTCGGCTACGGCGAGGACATGACGATCGCGGAGAAGCTCGGCGAGGACGCGCTCGTCGCGCCGGGCGCCGTCCTCTACCACCACCATCCGGACACGGTCGGAGAGATCTTCGAGAACGGCCGCTGGGTGGGCCGCGGGGAAGCGATCCGGTCACTGCGCCATCCGTTCTGGACGCACTCCTTCCCGCGGGTCGCCGTCATCGGCCTGCGCCAGGTCGCCTCCGGGCGGACGCCGTGGGTACTCCCCGCGCGCGCTGTGTACCACTCCGCTGTGGTGATCGGGCTCTGTCAGGCAGCCGTCAACCCGTCCCGGCACTGGAAGTGACCGTGGACGGAGATCAGGTGGCGATCTCGGTGGTGATCTGCGCGTACCGGTCCCGCGCGCGGATCGACACGCCGCTGCGGTCGCTCTCTGCTCAGACACTCCGCGAGCCGTATGAGGTGATCGTCGTCGCCTCGGGTGACGACGGATGTGCGGAACACGTCGCGTCGGCGTGGCCTGACGTGCGCATCGTCTCGTCCGTGGAGCGTCTCCGGCCGGGAGCCGCCCGCAACCGCGGCATCGCCGCGGCGCGGGGCGAGTATGTGGCGTTCATCCCGGACGACGCCGTCGCGTGCCCGCGGTGGCTCGAGCACCGTCTCGCGGCCCACCGCCGCGGCTTCCCGGTCGTGGCGGGCTCGATCGGGAACGGCACCCCGCGCAGTTTCGTCGGGACGGCCGGCTACTTCCTCGAGTACTCGGCGCTGATCCCGTCACGACGCGTTCTCGCCGCGCAGCACATCCCGCATTGCCTCTCGGTGCGACGCGACCTCTACGACTCGTATGGGCCCTACCCGGAGGACACGCTCACGGGCGAGGACAGCATCTTCAACGAGCGCCTGATCACGGCGAACGTGCCGATCACGTTCGAGCCGCGCGCCCGGATCGACCACCTCAACCCCACCTCAGCCACGAGCTTCTGGCGCCATCACGTCGCCCACGGCCGCGGGCTCGTGCAGTGCGTGGAGGCGTACGGGCACGCGTCGCCGATCGGGCCCGCGCGTTCGCCGCTCGCCCCGGTCCGCGCATTGCTCGTCTATCCCGCGCGGCGCTGGTGGGGCGCTCTGCGGCGGATCGCCCGCGGGCGCCCGGCGTGGCTGCCCGCTTTCTTGGCGCTGTCGCCGGTCGTGTGGGTGGGGCTGTGGGCGACGGGCGCGGGAGCGATGCTGGAGTGGCGTCGCGCGGAGCGGACCGGTGGCTGACGCCATCGGCCAGGCTCGACTCGTCAACCTTCCGCCGGCGCCGGTCGTGCGCACCGGAATCGTCGAGCGCGGGGAGGCGAGCTGGTACGGCGCCTACTTCCACGGGCGGCCGACGACGAACGGCGAGCGGTTCGACATGTACTTCGCGCACACGGCGGCGCACCGGTCGCTGCCGTTCGGAACGTGGCTCCTCGTCCGCCACGGCGAGCGAGAGTTGATGGTGCGGGTCAACGATCGGGGCCCGTTCTCCGGCGAGCGATTCCTCGACCTGCCATTCGCCGGCGCTGTGGCGCTCGGGATCGACGGCGTCGCCGAGGTGAGTGCCGAGATCTGCGTGCCCGGACCCTCGTGACGGCCCATCCGCGCGCGGCGCTCGCCGCACTGGCCGGCGCCACCGCCGTCGCGTTCGTCGACCAGACCGCGGTCAGCGTCGCGCTGCCGAGCATCCAGCGTCACCTCGGTGCGTCCTCCGCGGAGCTGCATTGGGTGATGACCGGGTATCTGCTGGCGACCGCGGTGACGGTCGCCTTGGGCGGACGGATCTCGGATCTCGTCGGCGCTCGCACCGTGTTCCTCATCGGGCTCGTGAGCTTTGCTCTGGCCTCGGCGGGCGCCGGCCTTGCGCCGAGCATCGGATGGCTGATCGCCGCCCGGATCGTCCAGGGTCTGGCCGCGGCGCTCGTGCTGCCCGCCTCGCAGGCGCTCGCGGTGCAGGCGTTCGGCGATGCCGGGCTCGGCCGCGCGCTCGGTGCGATCCTGGCGATCGGCTCGTTCGCACTGACGATGGGGCCGCTGCTCGGTGGCGCGCTCGTCGACTGGCTCGGATGGCGCGCGGTGTTCTTCGTGAACCTGCCGCTGATCGCCGTCATCGTGATCGCGACCCAGACCGCCTTCCGCGGCGATTCTCCGCGTGACCCGCGCACGCGGCTCGATCTGCCGGGGGGTCTCTTGCTGACGGGCGCCGCCACCGCCCTGACCGGGGCGGCGGCGGCCGGCCCGGACGCGATCTGGCTGGGGGTGCTGGCGCTCGTCCTTGGTGCGGCGCTCACCTGGCGCGAGCGACGCGCCGAGGACCCGATCCTCCGTGCCCGCGCGCTCCGCTCCCGCGTGTTCGCAGCGGGCCTCGTGACCGTCTTCCTGCTCCAGTTCGGGCCGATCGCGCTCGTCGTCTACGGCTCGATCTTTCTCCAGGATGCGCTCGGCTTCCACGCGCTCGGGGCGGGCGTCGCCGTCCTGCCGGCGACGCTGTCGTTCCTCGGCGCCTCGTTCTACGCCGGGCGACTCTCGGATCGCATCGGGGCCCGACTGCCGACCACGCTTGGGGCCGGCGTGATGGCCGCCGGTCTCGCCGGGATGGCGCTGCTCGTGACCGAGCGCGACTATGCCGTGCTGATCCCGGGACTCCTTCTGTTCGGGATCGGGCTCGGGCTGAGCGCGGCGCCGATCAACGCGATGCTGCTCGCGGTCTTTCCCAAGCAGGAGGCCGGGTCGAACGCGGGATTGATCGCCACCACCCGCTCGCTGGGCAGCGCGCTCGCCGTCGCGCTGCTCGGCACGGCGGCCGTCGTCGGCGAGCGGGCGTCGCTTCGGGCGCCCGGTGTACAGCATGCGCTCGCCCACCACGCCGTCAGCGCAGCGGGAGGTGGGGTGTCCGCCCTTCGCGGCGCGATCGCGACCGGGACGGCGGCGGCGATCTGGCTCGCGGCGGCGTTGTCGCTCGCCGCTGCGGTCATCGCCGTTCGGTACGTTCCCGGCCATCGCGACGCCCATGACTGAACCGCGGCCCGAGCGGCTGACCCCGATCGCTGCGATCTTCCTCCGCGCCTACGAGCACTTCGGCCTGCTGCTGCTCATCGAGCCTGGTCGCGACGACGCGCCCGATCTCGCCGCGGTGCGTCGGCGCATCGCGGCGCGGCTCGGCCGCTCGCCACAGCTGCGTCGGCGCCTGCTGCGGACGCCGCGGGACATCGCCCCGCCGGTGTGGGTCGATGACGCGGAGTTCGATATCGCACATCACGTCGATGCGTACCCTCCCGGCCCGAGCCCGCTCAGCGCGGCCGAGCTGCGCCGCGCCGTGGCGGTCGTGTTCGCGCGCGAGCTCGACATGACGCGGCCGCTGTGGGGGCTGACGCTGCTGGGCACGCTCGCCGACGGCCGACTGGCCGTGCTCATTCGCGTCCACCACGCGCTCGCCAGCGGCATGACCGCGCCGGTCCTGTTCGCCCCCGTCCTGTTCGATCTCGCGCCATATGCGCCGGCCGACGCGGAGAGAGAGCCGTGGCACCCCCGCCCGCCGCCGGACCGGCGCCAGCTCCTCGCGGACGCCGTGCGCGACGGCGCCGCTCACTGGGCCACGATCGGGCAACGCCACCACCCCCATCTGCCGCATCCGGACAGCGGCTGGCGCACGACGTTGGCGGACGCCCGGCGCGCCTACACCCGCGAGCTGGGCGTGCATGCTCCCGCGTCCGTGCTGAACGGAGCGCTGTCCGACGAGCGGTCGTATGCGTTCGTCGCCCACGACCTGTCCGACGTGCAGGCGGCCCGGAGCGCTGCGCCGGGCGCTTCGGTCAACGACGTCGTCCTCGCGACGGTCGCCGGCGGCATCAGCCGCTGGTTTCAGTCGATGAACCGTCCGACCCGGGACCTCCGCGTTCAGGTCCCGGTGAGCCTCGTCGAGCGCGGCCGGGCGTCGTTCGGCGCGTCCACGTCGTTCATGATTGTCGACCTCCCGGTGACGGAGTCCGACCCGGTCCGCCGGTTGCAGCGGATCGCCGAGGAGACCGCGTTCCGGAAACGGCGCGGGGCGGCCGCGATCCGGGCATTGATGGCCGTCACGTTCCGTCTCCCCGGTCCGTTGCGCCGTCCGATCGTCCGCCGGGTGACGAGCGAACAGGTTCAGAACCTGATCGTCTCCGACATCCCGGGGCCGCCGGTCCAGCTCTACTTCATGGGCGGAGCCGTGTCGGACGCGTTCCCGTTGATGATGCTCTCCCCGCGGCACCGGCTGCGGATCGGCGCCCTGTCGGAAGCACAGCGCATCGTGTTCGGGATCACGGCCGATCGGGCGCAGCTCGGCGACCCGCAGGGCCTCGCCGACGGGATCGAGGAGGCGCTCGCCGAGCTGCACGGGCTGCGGTGAGGCCGACGTCCGGCGCGGCTCCCGTTCCGGAGCATGGCGACGTCGCATCCGGGTTGCACGCGAAGTCGACCGTGATCGTCTTGTCGGACGTGGCGGCGACATCGCATTCGCCGCCATCGGTGAAGCTGCCAGTGAAGCGGTCGCAGCCGCGCAGCGCCGAGATCATGTGCGACGACTCGGGATTGACAGACAACCGGAAGAAGTCCTTGTCGCTCGTCTGGCCGCTGATCACCCGCGAGCACACGTTCTCACGGATGCCACATCCGATCAGCTCGCCGGCGACCTCTCCCCCGCTCGGGTTCTCGTTGACGATCGTGAGGTGCCAAAGATCCTCTGCGAAGTACGCCGTGGCGTCGAGGTTCGGCGCCGCTGTGAGCGTGCACGTCTCCGAGGTGCCGGAGCAGGCGCCCCCCCAGCGCGAGAAGTGCGAGCCGCGGTTCGGCGTCGCGAGCAGCGTGATGTGAGTGCCACGCGCCCACTCGCCGAGGAAGCCGTGCTCGACCGAGTCGAAGCCCTCTGCCACCTTCCCCATCTTGCCGGGTGCGGTGACAACGCCGGAGCCCCAGCCTCCGGTCTCGTCGAACAGGCCCTCGGCCGTAACCTGAACCCCGTAGCAATCGGTGGCGCCCGGCGTGCCGCAGTCGACCGGTTCCGGTTTGGGCTTCAGCGCGTTGCGCGCCTGGTCGGCGAGCTGGTGGACCGCCTTGATGACGACATCGCGCAGATCCTTTGCCCGGCCGGAGACGTGAACGATCGCGACGATTGCCCCGCTGGCGTCATCGAGCTTGAGCTCGAGGTTGACCCGACCGTTCGGCGTGATCGTGCCTTCGCCGCGGACGAAGTGGTTGGGGGCCAGCGGGTTGTAGGTGAACCGCGTGCCGAGGCGCCCGGCGGCCGACAACGCCTGCTCGGTGGCGACGGCGACGAGGACCTGCGGGGTCTGATCGACCACCTTGACCCCGTCGCCGTGGAGGGCCTGGAAAAGATAGCCATTGAGCGCACCGTCGAGGTTGATCGGCGGCTGGCCGCTTCCCGGCGCGCCGGTGATCGTGACGCCCTGCGCGGTCAGCACCGACACGTCCTGCCCCGCGGCCGAGACCGCTCGGGGGCGATCCGTCACGTCGGTCGCCTGGTAGTACCGCGCCAGCCCGATGCGGGCGCTGACGCGCTGACGAGATCGGGTGACGACACCGGCAGTTCCGACGAGGTGAGAGCCGAGCCGGTACCCGGCGGCGTCAGCGACGAGGATGTACACCCCGCCTCCAAGCGAGACGCTCCGGTGCGCCGCCGCAGCGCTCATCGCGGCGACCGCGCCCGTCGCGGCATTGACCGCGCGGAGCGTCTCCACGAGGCGCTTGCTCGCGCGCGGGAGGTGTGTCAATCTCACCGCGACGACCGCCGCAGACGCTGTGCCCACCCACGCGGTGAGCATCACCCCCGTGGCGAGAAGTGCCGTCACCCTCAGCCGGCGCATAACGGGATTATCGTCTCCGCGGTGCGCGCGTGGCGAGAACGTTGCGCGCGAGCCGTCGCCCGTCTCTCCCGCTGGTACCGGCGAGCGGGGCTCAGCTCAGGCGTGCCTGGCCGGCTATAGGATGCACCTGTGCGTGCCGTCGTCGTTCGAGTACGGCTGACGGCACAGTGATGACCGCTTCAACCGTGTACGACTTCAACCGCGGGTGGCTGTTCGGCGGGGAGTACGTCGCCAATTCCGAACAGTCCGGGTTTGATGACAGCCACTTCGTCGAGGTGACGCTCCCACATACGGTGACGAACCTCTCCTGGGGTGACTGGAACCCGTCGGCCTGGCAGAAGAAGTGGATCTACCGCAAGCGCTTCGACAGCTCGGCACTTCCGCCGGGCCGGGTGTTCGTCGACTTCGACGGCGTGATGACGAGCGCGCGGTACTTCCTCGACGGTCGCGACGTGGGGCTGCACCAGGGCGGATACACCCCGTTCTCGCTCGAGCTGACGTCTCATCTCCCTCCGGGCCAGCACATGATTGCGCTCCGGGTGAACTCCGAATGGCAGAACGTGCCGCCGGAGGGTGACCCGCGGGGAGCTTGGACGATCGACTTCCTTGAGCCGGGCGGGATCTACCGGGACGTGACGCTGCGCGTCGGTCCGGATGTGTTCATCACGGACGTGTTCGCGATGCCGCAGGCGGTCCTGAGCCCCTCTCCAACGCTCCGGGTCGCAGTGACGATCGATGCCGCAGCCGCGCCGGCGAGTCCCGCGAACGTCCACGTGGAGCTCGTGGACGGGACGACGACGATTGCCTCCGGGTCGACTCCGGTCGCGATCCCGGCAGCCGGCGCCCACGCAGCAGTGCTCACACTGACCGGGCTCGGCAAACCGGACTTGTGGTCGCCGTCGAACCCGAGGCTGTACACGGTCCGAACGACGCTCACCGACAAGACCGGAGCCGAGCTGCACTCGCTCGACGTCAGGACTGGCTTCCGACAAGCAACGTTCGCACCCGATGGGTTTCATCTGAATGGCAAGCCCTTCAAGCTCTTTGGTCTGAACCGCCATCAGCTGTTCCCATACCTCGGCATGGCGGCCAACGAGCGCTTGCAGCGGCGCGACGCCGAGCTGCTGAAGAACGAGCTGAACTGCAACATGGTGCGCTGCTCTCACTATCCCCAGTCACCGCATTTCCTCGATGCCTGCGACGAGCTCGGACTGATGGTGTGGGAGGAGCCGCCCGGCTGGCAGTACGTCGGCGCTGACCAGGGATTTCACGGGCTCGTGGTCCAGAACGTTCATGACATGGTGATGCGCGACCGCAATCGACCCTCAGTGATCATCTGGGCGACGCGATTGAACGAGACGGGGAATCCCACCGCCCTCTACAAGCAGACCCGCCAGACCGCGGGCCAGCTCGACAGCTCCCGGCCCACGAGCGGGGCGATGCGAATGCACTCGACGAAGGATTGGGCGCAGGACGTGTTCGCGTACGACGACTACAGCCTTCACGAGGACCCCCACGCCGCCCCGCTCAAGCCGCCGATTCAGGGTGTTCCGTACTTCGTCAGCGAGGCCGTCGGCGCCTTAGACGGTCCGCCGCTCTACCGCTGGATTGACAGCGGCGCCACGCTCGCCGCCCAGGCCGAGCTCCACGCCCGCAAGCACAACGCCGCTCGATCGAACCCGGCCTACGCGGGGCTGCTGGGCTGGGCCGGAATCGACTACCAATCGTTGAGCGGCGGCAACCGTGTGTGGCACACGATGAAGTGGGCCGGCGTGCTCGACACCTTCCGCGTGCCAAAGCCGGGAGCCGCGCTCTACCGCTCCCAGTGCAGCCCCGCGGCCAAGCCGGTCATCCTGCCGGTCTTCTTCTGGGACTTCGGGAAGTCCTCCCCGAACGGACCGGGAAAGAACGCGATGGTGGCGACCAACTGCGACTTCCTGGAGATCACGATCCAGGGCCATCCGTCATTCCGTGGATCCCCCGACCGGCAGCACTACGGCCACCTCGACCACCCGCCCGTGTTCGTCGACCTGACCACGACCAAGGGCGCTCACCCGCCCGAGCTGACGATCGACGGGTACCTCGGAACGTCGAAGGTGCATTCGATCACGCTGTCAGGCGACCCCGGCGGCGATCGACTGGACCTGACAATCGAGGACCAGACGCTCGAGGCCAACGGACACGATGCGACCCGGTTCACAGTCCGCGCGGTCGACAAGTACGGCAACCACCGGCCCTCCGTGAGCGGCGATCTGACGTTATCGCTCACCGGCCCCGCGATTCTCACCCCCACCCGGTTTCCGTTCGGAATGTACGGCGGCGTCGGTGGTGGCTATATCCGCGCGTACCCCCGGAGGCTCGGGACGGTGACCCTCACCGCGTCGCACCCGACGCTCCGCACGGCATCCGGCTCGCTCGAGGTCGTCCCGAGCCAAACGCCGTGGATCTAGTGTTGCGTTCTTGTGAAGAGCTGTCCTCGCCGGGAAGGTTCCCGAGTGCCGCGGCATCGGTCATCGTGGGAGGAGTCCATATGCCATGCCCTACCTCGGCCGGGGAAAGGAACTCTCATGAGAAACCGTCACAGGCTGGTCGTCCTGGCATTGGTCGTCTCGGCGCTGATCGCTTCGGCGCTCGCGGCCGTGGCCTCTGCGGCATCAGCGAGGCCGTTCATCAATCGTTTCACCACGATCACCACGCTGTCGTCCGCGGTGCCTTCGAGCGGACCGGCGAAGGGGGATGAGAATCCCTACGGGGTCGCGGTCGTACCGCGGACCATCGGACACCTCGTCCGCGGGGATGTGCTGGTCAGCAACTTCAACAACTCGCAGAACCAGCAGGGCATGGGCTCGAGCATCGTCGAGATCTCGCCGAGCGGCAAGCAGAAGGTGTTCGCAGTCGTGCCTGCCCCGACCTCGACCCCTGCCGTCGGTCTGACCACCGCACTCGTCGAGCTCCCGAGCGGATTGGTGATCGTCGGCAGCTTGCCCGCACCGGGGGGCAAGTCATCGGCGGCGACGGCCGGCGCGCTGACGATCCTGAACGCACGCGGCCACGTCGTGAAGACGCTCACCGGGCACGGCATCAACGGACCGTGGGACATGACGTCAGTCGTGCACCGGGACCGCGCGACGCTGTTCGTGACCAACGTGCTGAACGGGACGGTCGCCGCTCGCGGGATGACTGTCAACAAGGGGACCGTGCTCCGGATCGAACTGCGCATCCGTCACGGCGACCAGCCGTCAGTGGCCTCGATCCGCACGATTGCGACGGGCTTCGCAGAGCACACCGATCCCGACGCTCTCGTTGTCGGCCCGACCGGCGTCGGCCTCGGCCGCGCAGGCGTCCTGTACGTCGCGGACTCGAACGGCAACCGGATCGCCGCGATCCCGCACGCGATGACTCGCAGGTCTGTGATCGGCGGGGGCGGGATGACCGTCTCCTCGATGGGGTCACTCAACGATCCCCTCGGCCTCGCGATCGCTCCCAACGGCGATGTCGTGACGATGAACGGCGGCGACGGGAAGGTCGTGGAGACCTCTCCGTCAGGCCACCAGGTCGCGACCAAGACGCTCGTCGCCGACGGAGCCGGAGACCTGTTCGGGCTCGCGGTCGCCCCGCGTGGCAAGGGCATCTTCTTCGTCAACGACGCGGGTAGCGGGTCCGCCGCAAATTCGCTGCAGCTCCAGCACTGAGCAGTGACGACGCGCGCCGGGGCTCGCAGCTGAACAGAGCCTCGGTGCGCGGCCGGCGAGCGCGACATACGCGGTGGGGGGTGGCTGGGTTCACTCCTTGGGTCCCTGTGCGGGCACGCGCGCGGTCTCGATCATGCGGTCCATCAAGCAAGAGCCGGACAGAAAGCTCGTGAAAGGGAACCCGCAGATGCTCTCCTCCGCCGTCGCAGTTCGTCGCCTGGCGATCGCCGCACTCGCCGCCTGCGGGATCGCCGGCGCCGTCAACTGGTGGTTGCAGGACCCGCCGCACCGCGCGGCGCTGCTGAGCACCGCGTACCACTCCGTCGGCGTCGGCGTCCGACCTGGCAGCGCCTTCCCGCAGGACACCGGCGGAGCTCAGGCGATCACGGTCGTCGCCGACTTCGGCGCCTGCGCCACCTGATCGGCCGCACCACCGCAGTTCCCGAGGCCCGGCTGCGACCGGGCCTCGAACCGTTGATCGAGCGGACAGACATGAGCCGGTGTTAGGGTCGCATTCAATGGAGCTCGTGGCGCTCGTCAAGCACGACTGTCCGGTGTGCGATCAGGTCCTCCCAGTGCTCGACGCCGCCCGCGCCGGCGGCGGCCCGATCCGGATCGTCTCGCAGTCCTCAGCCGAGGACACCGCCGCGCAGGCCGAGCGGCTCGGGCTGACGGGGACACCGGAGCTCGACCCAGACCTCGAACTGTCGCAGCGGTTCGACCCCGACGCCGTCCCCACGCTCGTCCTGCTCGATGGCGGCCGCGAGCAAGCACGCACCGAGGGCCTTGACCGCCAACGGCTGAACGACCTGGCCGCGCAGGCCGGCGTCACACTGCAACTCGACGGCCTGCCGGAACGGCGCCCCGGCTGCGCCAGCATCACCCGCGACCCCATCGTGGCGTCGCGGCTCGCCGCTCAACGAGCGCGGAACGAGGGCCGGCTCACAGCAAGAGAGCTCGAGATTGGAGAGCTCGAGGATCCGATCGAGGCGCTGTTCGACCGCGGCTACTCGGACGGTCTCCCCCTCGTCCCGCCGACGCCGGCGAAGGTGGTCGAGATGCTCGCCGCGACGAGCCGCCATCCGCAGGATGTCGTCGCCCACGTTCCTCCCTATGACGGAACCGCCACGGTCGAGAAGGTGGCGATCAACGCGGTCATGGCGGGGTGCCCGCCGCAGACGCTTCCCATCGTCCTCGCCGCGGTCGAGGCGGCGTGCGATCCGGCGTTCGCGCTGCTCGGGCTTGTCTCGACGACCCACCCGTCGGGACCGGTCATCATCGTGAGCGGCCCGCTCACCGACGACACGCACATGAACAGCGCGGGCAATGCGCTCGGGCAGGGGAACCGAGCGAACGCGACGATCGGCCGGGCGCTCCAGCTCATCGTCCGCAACCTCGGCGGCGGTAAGCCGCAGGAGGAGGACCGCGCCGCGCACGGCAATCCCGGCAAGCTTACGTCGTGCTTCGCCGAGCGCCTGCACGACTCGCCGTGGCCGGGTCTGGCCCAGGAGCGCGGCGTCCCGCCAAACGAAACCGGCGTCACTCTGTTCGCCGGTGAGGCGCCACGCCTCGTCGTCGACCAGCTCGCGCGGACTCCGGAGCAACTCACCGCCAGCTTCGGCGAGGCGCTCGAGTGGGTCGGACACAAGCGGCAGCGGTTCGCGTTCGACGCCGTGGCCGTGTTCGGACCCGAGCACGGCCGCATCTTCAGAGACAGCGAATGGGACCGCGCTCGCGTTCAGAACGAGCTGTTCGAAGCCTCGACAAGCCCGGCCGGCGAACTGGTCAGAGGCGAGCACGGGATCGCCGAGGGCATCGAGCAGCGGTTCGTCACCGATCCCCACGCCGAGGTCCCGAAGTTCGCGAGCCCCGACCGGATCCTGGTCGCGCACGCCGGCGGCGACGCGGGACTGTTCAGCATGATCTATGGCGGCTGGGTCGCGGGCGACATAGGATCAACCCCAGTGACCAAGAGCGTTGAGCCATGGCGCTGACGATCCTCGATCCCACGAGTGAGGCGGCCCCCGTCGGACGCCCGCTGAGCGCACAGCGGCTGACCAAGGACGCGCCCGCCACGATCGCGCTGCTCGATATCCGCAAGCCCCGCGGGGACGTCTTTCTCGATGAGCTCGAGCGACTACTCGGCGCCAAAGGGCACACGCTGATCCGCACGGCGAAGCCCACGTTCACCAAGCCGGCGCCACAGGACATCCGCGCCGAAATCGCACAGCAGTGCGACGCCGTGATCGAGGCCCTGGCCGACTGAGGCTCGTGTGTGTCGTGCGGTCTGCGCGACGTGCTCAGCTTCGAGGGAATGGACAAGCCGGCGGTGCTCGTCGCGTCGAGCGCGTTCGAGCAGGCGGCGGAGCACCAATCGAACGCGCTCGGGCAGCCGAAGATTCACCGGGTGCTCGTCCCCCACCCGATCCAGGACCGCTCCGATGAGGAGTTGCAGCAGCTCGCACGTGACTGCGTCGATGAGATCCTCGGCGAGCTATGCGACTGACCCGAACGCACCCCGTTCGCAGCGGCTGACCCCCGAGTCGATCATCTCGGTGCTGGCACTGATGACCGGCCGCAATTCGCCTGTAACGATTCACCGATGTCAGAGACGGTGGTCATCGTGGACGACAACGCGGCCTTTCGCGCGAACGCGCGCGTGCTCCTGAGGTACGAGGGATATGAGGTGATCGGCGAGGCAGCCGATGGGACGTCAGGCCTCGACCTCGTCCACCGGCTCCGACCGAAGATCGCGCTGCTGGACGTCCAGCTTCCTGACATCGACGGGTTCTCGGTCGCTCATCGCGTCCGCGCCGAGGGGGACGAGACAGCGGTCGTGATCATCTCCACGCGTGACGCGATCGACTATGGCGCGGCCGTCAGCGACTGTGGCGCTCGCGGCTTCATCGCCAAGTCGGAGCTGTGTGGCGATGCCCTGCGGGCATTGCTGGAGGTAACGGCTTGAGCGCTGCGGTTGACGATCGCGGGGCCGTGGTCGATGCCCTCGCGGAGAGCCGGCGCCAGCTCAACGAATCGCAGGCGCTCGCTCACGTCGGGTCGTGGACCTGGGACCGCGCCAGCGATATCGTCAGCTTCTCCGATGAGCAGTACCGGCTCTACGGACTCGAGCCGCAGTGCCGGCACGTCGACCTCGACACGTTCCTTGGGCTGATCCATCCGGAGGACCGCGCCGCGATGTACTCGGCGGTCGGCCGGGCGTTCAGGACGCGCACGCCGTTTGCGGTTGAGCACCGTCTCGCCGCGACGGACGACGGGACCCGCTGGATCGAGGGCCGTTGCCAGGTGGTGATCAGCGATGGCGAGGTCGTCCGCATGGTCGGCACGTGCCAGGACATCACCGAGCGCAAGCGCTACGAGGAGGCGCTGCGCGGCAGCTTGGCCGAGGTTCGCGCCTCGCGGATGCGGATTGTCGAGGCCGCAGATGACGAGCGCCGCCGGGTCGAGCGCGACCTGCACGACGGCGCCCAGCAACGGCTCGTGACCCTGATGATGAGTCTGCGCATCGCGCGGGCGCGCCTCGGTCCCGACGCCGACCCCGAGGCGCTGGCGGTCTTGGAGGAGACGGGCGCTGAGCTCCAGCTTGCGCTCGGCGAACTGCGCGACCTCGCGCGCGGGATTCATCCCGCTGCGTTGACCGATCAGGGTCTGTCGTGCGCGCTGGAGTCGCTCGTCCTGCGCTCGCCGCTGCCGGCGCGGGTTCTGAGGTGCCCGGTCGAGCGGCTCCCCGCCGCGATCGAGATCGGCGCCTACTACGTCGTGGCCGAAGCCCTGACCAACGCGATCAAGCACTCCGGCGCATCGGCCGTCACCGTCTCGGTGATCCCGGTCGCCGAAGTGGTCGTCGTCGAGGTGCAGGACAACGGTATCGGCAGCGCTGTGATCGGCGGCGCTGTGATCGGCGGCGGCGCCGTGATCGGCGGCGGCGCCGTGAGCGGCGGCGGCTCCGGGCTGCGCGGGCTCGCCGACCGGGTCGCGGCGCTCGGGGGGCAGCTCAGCCTTGACAGCCCAGCGGGGCGGGGCACCGTGCTCCGGGTGGAGCTCCCGTGCGTGTAGCGCTCGCCGACGACTCGCTGCTGTTCCGCGAAGGTCTCGCGCGGCTGCTCGACGAAGGCGGGTTCGAGATCAGCGGGCAGACCAGCGATGGCGAGACGCTGCTCGCGCTGATCGAGGCGGAGCCGCCGGACGTGGCGATCGTCGACATCCGTATGCCGCCAGACCACCGAGACGAGGGCTTGATCGCCGCCCGCGCGATCAAGGAGCGACATCCCGGAGTTGGCGTCCTCGTGCTGTCCCAGTACGTCGAGGTGCAGTACGCCCTCGCGCTCGTCGAGGACCGGCGCCGCGGAGCCGGCTACCTGTTGAAAGATCGGGTTGAGGACCTCGGCGAGTTCGTCGCGAGCGTCGGCCGCGTCGCCGCCGGCGAGGTGGTGATCGATCCGAGCGTGGTGTCCCTGCTCGTCAGCCGCGCGCGGGCGCACGATCCGCTTGACGAGCTCACGGCGCGCGAGCACGAGGTCCTCCGGCTGATGGCTGAGGGGCGCTCCAACCATGCGATATCGGCGGAACTGTTTCTCACAGAGCGCACGGTCGAGTCACACGTCCGGAGCATCTTCCTGAAGCTGAACCTCCAACCGGCCGCCGACGACCACCGCCGGGTGCTCGCCGTGCTCAGCTACCTGCGCAGCAACTGAGCTACCGCACCTCAGTGTCACCACTGAGACGAGATTCAGTGGGCGCGCCGATGTGCACTGAGGAGTCCGAGGCGATCCTCTCAGGGCGAAGTCTCACGTCACCGAGGAGGATCACATGCCGAATCTCGCCACACTCATCAGCGGCTGCCGCCTGGCGGCGCTCGCCGCAGGCGTTGCCCTCATTCCGGCCGCGGCGGCGACGGCGGATAGCGGGGTGCCACTCACACCGTTTGTCGACTGCGTCCACTTCAATGGTGACTCGGCAAACCCGGTCTACACCGCGTACTTCGGTTACAACAACACCTCGACGGTGCCGTTCACGTTCCCGATCGGTGCAAACGATGACAACATCGTCTTTCCCGGCAGCATGTATGCGGGCCAGCCGACGGTCTACGACGTCGGCAATTACCCGCGGGTGTTCTCCGTCGACTTCGACGGCCAGTTCATCCCGACGGTCGACTGGGTAGTGAACGGTGTGACCGTGACGGCGAGGACGACCTCGCCGCTGTGCACCAACGGGGCGACGGCGCCCGCGTCTGACCTCGGGACCAGCTCCGCGACGCTGAACGGCGTCGTCACCCCTGAGGGCCAGGACACGACCTACGGTTTCGAGTACGGCACGTCAGCCTCACTCGGCACGTCAACGATGACGCAGGACGCCGGATCGGGAACCCAGCCTCAGCTCGTGCAGGCCGCGCTCACCGGGCTCACCCCCTCGACGCAGTACTTCTACCGGCTCGACACCACCAGTCCGACGACCGGCACCAGCCACGGCCAAACCGAGAAGTTCACCACCCCCGCCCCAGCTCCGGCCCCGGCCGCGAGTCCGGCCTCGGTCGTCGCGGCGGCGGGTGCGAACCAGACGACGACGATTCATACGGCGTTCGCCGCCCGGTTGCAGGCGAAGGTCCTCGACACCACGGGAGCCGCCGTCGCGGGGGTCCCGGTGATCTTCGCCGCGCCAAGCGCCGGGGCCTCCGCGCGCTTCCCCGGAGACAGCACGATGGCTGTCGTGTTCACGGACAGCGCAGGGCTGGCGACCGCGCCGGCACTGACCGCGAACCTCATCCCCGGGACCTACTCGGTGACCGCCGCCATCGCCGGTAGCGGTGCCTCGGCACGGTTCTCGTTGACGAACGCGCTGCCACACATCCATCGCCTCCCCTGGCGCTGAGTGATCGGCGGCGATCCGGATCGCCTGTCACGATGGAACGCGTGAGCACCACCGTCTCGGACACCTTCGCGACCACCGCGCTGGATCGGCTGCGCGTGCTGACAGCCGACCCCGCGGCTCACTTCAGGCTCGATCAGCTCGAGTCGATCCGCGATGTCGTCGTCGACCGGGCGCGCGTCCTGTGCGTTCAGCGGACGGGCTGGGGCAAGTCGGCGGTCTACTTCGTCGCCACGGCGCTGTTGCGCGAGCAGGGTGCGGGTCCGACGCTGATCGTGAGCCCGCTGCTCGCGCTGATGCGCAATCAGATCGCGGCGGCGCAGCGTCTCGGGTTGCGCGCGCACACGATCAACAGCACGAACCGCGACGAATGGGACGCGGTCCGCGGACGCCTCGCCGCCGACAGCGTCGATCTGCTGCTGATCAGTCCCGAGCGTCTGAACAATCCGCGCTTCCGTGAGGAGATGCTGCCGCTGTTCGCCGCATCGGTCGGCCTGCTCGTCATCGACGAGGCGCACTGCATCTCAGATTGGGGACACGACTTCCGGCCGGACTACCGGCGCGTGAAGGACATGCTCGATGCGCTCGCGCCCGGGGTCGCGGTGCTGGGGACGACCGCGACCGCCAACGACCGCGTCGTGCGCGACGTCCTGGACCAGCTCGGACGTCCGGGCGAGGAGCCGCTGCGCTCCTACCGGGGGCCGCTGGCTCGGACGAGCCTGCGGCTCGAGGTGCTGGAGCTGCCGCGGCCAGCCGAGCGATTGGCGTGGCTCGTCGAAACCGTGCCCACGCTGGAGGGCTCGGGCATCGTTTACACCCTGACCAAGCGCGACGCCGAGCAGGTTGCGTCGTTCCTCCTTGCGAACGGGATCCCGGCTGTGTCCTACAGCGGCGAGCAGGAGACGGAGGCGCGCGTCAAGACGGAGGAGCGCCTGCTGCACAACGAGGTCAAGGCGGTCGTCGCGACGAGCGCCCTCGGGATGGGCTACGACAAGGCCGACCTGACGTTCGTCGTGCACTACCAGGCCCCTGGATCGGTCGTGTCCTACTACCAGCAGGTCGGCCGCGCGGGGCGTGGCGTCGCGCATGCGGACATCGTCCTGCTGCGTGGCCGCGAGGACCGGGCAATCCAGGACTTCTTCATCGAGCAGGCGTTTCCAGAGCGTGAACGGGTGAATGCCGTGCTCGCGGAGCTCGACGACGCGGGAGCGGACGGACGGACGACGCGCGAGCTGATGGCTGTTGTGAACCTCGGCATGGGCCGCATCGAGGCGATGCTGAAAATCCTTGACGTGGAGGGCGCGGTCCGGCGGACGGGCAGTCGCTGGCAGTCGATCGCGGACCGCGATTGGACGTACGATGCGCCGCGCTACGCCGAGGTCACCGCGCTGCGGCGGGCCGAGCAGGACGCGATGGCCGCGTTCGGCACCGATGGCCGCTGCCTGATGCGGGTCCTGCAGGAAGAACTCGACGATGCGGCCGCCAGTGACTGCGGGCGCTGCTCGGTCTGTGCCGGGCCGCGGTTCGCGCGGGCCCCGGATCCGGCGCTGGTCGAATCGGCGGCGCGGCATCTGCGCTCGACCCCGGTCGCTCTCGATGTCAAGAAGATGGCGCCCGACGCCACCGGCGTGATGCGGAAGATTCCCGAGGACGTGCGGGTCGACCCCGGGTGGGCCCTCGCCCGCTTCGGCGACGGCGGCTGGTGGCCGGCAGTCGAGCGCGGGTTACGCGCGGGCGTGTTCGAGGACGAGCTGGTGGCGGCGCTGGCCGAGATCGCGCGCGACCCCTCGCGGGCTGCCGGCCCCGGCCCCATCGCCTGGATCACGACGGTGCCCTCGGTCCGCGTCGGCGACGTCATTCCGCGGCTGGCGGACCGACTCGCCGCCGCGCTCGACGTCCCGCACGTGGAACTCGTGTCGCGCGCCGAGGAGCGCCCGCCCCAGCGCGAGATGGCCAACGCCGCCCAGCAAGCGGCCAACGTCCGAGGCGCCTTCACGGTGACGGCACCGCCCCCGCCAGGCACCGGCGTGCTGCTCGACGATCGCCGCAGCTCAGGTTGGACGCTCGCGATGGTCGGGGGTCAGCTTCGCCGGGCCGGAGCCGAGCGGATCGTGCCGATCACCCTCGGAGCGCTCGGGTAGCGGCCGACCGCGCCTACGTTCGCACGAGCGAGAGCACGGTCGGCACCGACGTGCTGCACAGACCGTCGGGGCCACACTGGATCTCCGCCGTCGAGGCGACGAGGCCCTGGCGTACGGCCTCGTCGAGCGCCCACCACATCGCGTCACGGTCAACCTCGCCCAAACGCACACGGAGCGCGTCCGGAGTTGCCGGTCCAAGCCTCAGGGCGTGGACGATGTCGTCTGGTGTGGGAGCGGGCACACCATCATCCTAGGAGCCGGGCGTTCGGCGTGAGCAGGGCCTCCTGAGCGGCCGAGGCTCACTGCAAGTTACGACCGCGGTCGCAGAGACGGCCGCCTGCCGGTCAAGGCTAGTCTGACTCGGCGTGGTTCGCCTCATCACATGGAATGTCGCGCGGCGCAGTAAACGGCTGGTCGAGCAGGCCACGGCGATAGCAACGCGGGAGCCGGATATCGTTGCGTTGCAAGAGGTCACGCGGCGGACGCGGCCGCTGTGGGATCGCGCGTTTGAGTTGATGGGGCTCAGGCACGTGACTGCTTCCTCGGTCGGAAGCGGGCTGTCCGGCGGAGCGGTCGATCGGCGAACCCTCGTGATGATCGGGGCGCGGGTCGCGCTTGAGGAGGTGCAGACGCCACTGGCAGTTCCCCGGGCCGAGAGCGCTATCGGCGTGGTTGCGCGGTCCTCCTCAGGCCCGCTGGAGATTCACTGTGTTCACGTTCCCAACGCCGCGAACGGATGGGTGAAGGTCGAGACGCTTCAGGCGCTCCGGCGCGGCCTTCAGACCCCGAGCCACGTGCCGCGCGTCCTGTGTGGCGATCTGAACACACCGCGGCGCGAGTTGCCGGATGGCACGACGATCTCCTTTGCGCGCGACTCGCGCGGCCATCTGCGTCCGGAGCGCGGGCCCGAGTGGGACGATGCCGAGCTCGGCATCGTCCCGGGCCTGCGCGAGCTCGGCTATCGCGACGCGTTCCGCACGTGCCACGGGTACGGGTCGGGGTCGCCGAGCTGGACCTGGAAGACGATCGCGGGGCACGACGGCGGGTGGCGCCTGGACCACACCTTCCTCTCCGCGGGGCTGTTCCCGCTCGCTTGCCAGTACCACCACCTGTGGCGAGAGCGAGGGCTGAGCGACCATTCCGCGCTCGAGACCGACCTGGAGTACCGCGACGAACGGCAGCCGAGAGACGGACCCGCCGATTAGCGAACTGCCCATCGGGCCGAGTCTGAGCGACGCAACGTGTGATGCCGCCGGGGGCGTTTCTCAGCTGCCGCGATCGGGCAGATATTCAGCATGCTTCACATCATCGGCCTGATTCTTCTCGGCCTGCTCGTTGGCTTACTGGGGCGCCTCTTCCACCCCGGTCGGGACAAGATGGGACTCCTGATGACGATTGGGATCGGCGTTGCCTCGGTTCTGATCGCGGGGATGCTCATCCACGGCTTCCTCGGCTTCGTGATCGCCGTGGTCGTCGGGGTTGTCCTCGTCGCGCTATGGGCGCGGTTCGTCGAGCCTCGGCGCGCACCGACGTGGCGCCAAAAGCTCCACGTGGACTGATTGCACACGATTGCCCGGCATAGTGAGGGGCTTCGGGGCTCAGTCGTCGGCTGACAGCGTCCGCCGCGCTCACGTAGGTAGGGTCGGTGGCGCCGCGTCGCCAGGGACGCCGTTGGTCAGATCGTCGCCGAGCTGACCTGACCGGCCGCGCCCTGCGCGACGGTTTCGGCGATAGCCGTCGGAGCGCATCCGCCCCGGTCCGGCTCGGCGCCGCGCAGCGCCCGGGTCAGAAGGTCCCGGAGCATCGCACGCTCGTCGGCGTCGAGCGCGCCCAGGACCTCGTCCTCGATTTGCGCCTGTATCCGGGCGGCGTGCTCGAGCATCTGCCAGCCGCTGTCGGTCATGAACACGCGGTGGCGACGGCGATCCTCTGAGTCGCGGCGGCGCACCAGGTGTCCCAGGTCCTCGAGCTCGTTGAGCAGCAGGACGACGTTCTTGGCGTCGATGCAGAGCGCGTCGACGAGCTCCTGCTGGGGCGCGCCGTCGTGGTCGCCCAGGTAACTGAGCGCCATCAGCAACCGCAGATCGATTCCGAGCACCTGCGGGTCGCTGCGACGCATGACCTGCTTCGCGAGCCGCGGCAACAGGATCATCGTGCCTGCGTGCGTGGGGGTCGCTTGAGGGTTCATTGCCCGGCCGAGTATAGCGGAAAATCGGCCATGGTTCCAGTCCGGCGGATGATCCCTGTCTCAAGATTGATACATGCCGCAGGAATCATTCGTGCTACATTGGTTCTGCACACGGCACCAGGAAAGAAGGCATGAGCACTACATCCCAAACTTCAAAGTCCGCCCCAAACCGCTGGGCCGTCCTGGCGTTGCTCGGCGTCGCCCAGCTGATGGTCGTCCTCGACGCCACGATCGTGAACATCGCCCTGCCCTCGGCGCAGCGGGCACTGCATTTCTCGACCGACAACCGCCAGTGGATCGTGACCGCCTACGCCCTGTCGTTCGGCAGCCTGCTGCTCGTCGGAGGCAAGCTGGGTGACCTCTTCGGGCGCAAGTGGACGCTGATCGGCGGACTGGCCGGATTCTCGATCGCCTCCGCGATCGGTGGCCTCGCCCAGTCGTTCGGCATGCTCGTCGCCGCGCGTGCGCTGCAAGGCGCCTTCGGCGCGCTGCTGGCTCCGTCGGCGCTCGGGCTCTTGACCGTCACCTTCCAAGGCTCTCAGGATCGAGCCAAGGCGTTCGGCATCTTCAGCGCGATCGCGGCAGGGGGCGGCTCGCTCGGGCTGCTGCTCGGCGGCGTGTTGACCCAGGCGATCTCCTGGCGCTGGAGCCTGTACGTCAACCTCGTGATTGCGGTGCCCACGGCGATCGTGGCGCTGCGGCTGCTTCAGAATTCGCGCCAGCCGGTCCGTCCGCGAATCGACTTTCCGGGGGTCGCCCTCGCCTCGAGCGGACTGTTCGCCCTCGTCTACGGCTTCTCCAACGCCGAAACCCACTCCTGGTCAGACCCGGTGACGATCATCGCGTTGGCCGCCAGCATCGTGCTGCTGAGCAGCTTCATCCTGCTCGAGCGGCGGGTGAAGAATCCGCTGCTGCCGCTGCACATCGTGTGGGACCGGGCGCGGGGCGGCGCTTACGCGACGATCGCCCTCGCCGGCTCGGCCGTCTTCGCGGTCTTCCTGTTCCTGACCTACTACATGCAGCAGAGTCTCGGCTTCTCGCCGCTCACGACGGGACTCGGCTTCCTGCCGATGACCGGCATGATCGTGGTCACCGCCACGACCGTGCAGACGAAGGTGCTGCCGCGCACCGGGGCCAAGCCGCTGGTCATGGCCGGGATGGCGCTCGGCGCGACCGCGATGCTCTTGCTCTCCCAGGTCACCGCGCACGGCGCGTACGCCAGCCATGTCCTGCCCGGACTCCTGCTCAGCGGGATGGCCATGGGCCTGATCTTTGCCCCCGCCTTCTCGACGGCGACGCTCGGGGTGAAGAGCACCGATGCCGGCATCGCGTCGGCCATGGTGAACACCTCTCAGCAGGTCGGCGGGTCGGTGGGCACGGCGCTGCTCAGCACGATCTTCGCGAGCGCCGTAGCCAGCTACGCCTCCGCCCACGCTCATGTGGCAGCGCTGACCAGCGCCGCCTCGATCCACGGCTACGCCACGGCATTCGAGTGGGCTGCGGCGCTGTTCGGGGTGGGACTGCTGCTCGCCCTGCTGATTCTCCCCACCGACGGCGCGGCCCGCGCCCGCAGCGCGGAGGTCGACGCCGGCGCCGAAGTCGCATTCGCCCTCGACAACGCCTGAACACGAACCGCCACCGACCTGGAGACGCACTGATGAACCACGAACAGAACATCGCCTGCGCCAACGGCGGCTTCGTGACCGAGGACGCCGTCCGCGGCGCCATGTCCCGACGCTGGCGGACACGGGCCAGAAGCGCCGGTGCGGCCCGCCCCGCCCGGTCCGGCGCGGTCGGGCCCGGCGCAGCTGACCGGGCCACGCGGCGGGCGAACCGTTCGGTCGCCCTTCGCCGCTGGTCAGTCGCGGAACTGATCGCCAACGGTGTCGCGCGGCCGCCGGCCGGCGGGACGGCCCACTGAGCGCGGAGCCCGCTGAGGTGCGAGTCGCCGCGGAGTGAGTGCGATGAGCGTCGGCACGGTTCCCACTGCGCGCCCGCAGGTGCCGGCGCCCGGAGCGCATCCGCAGGCGCCCGGAGCGCATCCGCAGGCGCCCGGAGCGCATCCGCAGACGCCCGGAGCGCATGCGCCGGCGCGGACGCGGCCCGGTGGACAGCCGGCGGTCGACCGGCGCAGCGTGCTCCGGCGGTTGTTGACCGTGCTGGTGCTCGGGGCGGCCGTGCTGACCGTGCTCCTCGCGGTTCCTGATCTTCGGCCGGTCATACGGGAGATGGGCGCGATGAATCCGGCCCTCGTCGCGGTGGCCGTCGCGTTCGAGCTTGCGTCGTGTCTGAGCTTCGTCGTCATCTTCCGGATGTTCTTCGCGCCGGTTCCGCCGCGCGCGGCGCGCGAGTTGGCGTGGACGCAGATGGGCTCCGGCGCGCTGCTCCCCGGCGGAGGCGTGGGGTCGCTGGCGGTCGGCGGCTGGTTGCTTCACCTGGCGGGGATGCCGACGCGTCAGATCCTCCAGCGCTCGAGCGGGCTCTTCTTCCTGACCAGCGCAGTCAACGTCGTCACACTGGCCACCGCGGCCGGCCTGTTGCTCCTCGGCGTCGCCGACGGGCCCCACGATCTGCCGCACGCCGGTCTGCCGGTGTTGGCGGCGGGGTCGGCGACGCTGCTCGTGCTCGGTTTGCCACGACTGACGAGGCGCGCCTCGAGCCACCACCGCCACGCCGCCTGGCTGGATCACATCGGCGTCGGCGTCCCCGATGCCCTCCGCTCCCTGGCTCGGCCCAGTTGGCGGCTGAGCGGCGCGATCGGCTACCTGCTGTTCGACATCGCCGTTCTGTGGACGACCCTGGCGGCGGTGGGCCCCGCTCCTCCGCTGGCGCCGCTCCTCGTCGCCTACCTGGTTGGCTACCTCGCCAACGCCATCCCGATTCCCGGCGGGGTCGGCGTGCTCGACGCCGGGCTCGTCGCGTCGCTGGCGCTGTACGGCCTACCGGTCACCCACGCGGCGGCGGCCGTGCTCGTCTACCACGCCATCGCCTTCTGGATTCCGACCCTCGGGGGAACGGTCGCGTATACCCGGCTGCGCCCACGCCTGACTGACGGCACCGTGGGTCTGTCACCGGCCCTCGACGGCTGATACGCCCGGGCCATCCCGCGTATTTCGTGGCCGGGGTCAGCCATCGGTGGAGACGAGGTGCAACGGATTCCATGTTGTCAAGAGGCCGCAGCGAGGAACATTCACCCCGGCGAGCCCATGGATTGGAACGAACTGCATGAGATCTGCCTCACCTTTCCGGGCTCCGAGGAGACGTTCCCGTTCGGCTTTGAGACCTCTGTCTTCAAGGTCGCCGGGAAGATGTTCGCCCTGTCCCGCGCCGGCGCTGACCCACTCACCGTCAGTCTCAAGTGCGAGCCGGTCCTCGCCGAGCAACTGCGCGCGGCGCACGCAGCGATCGCACCCGGCTACCACCTCAACAAGCGCCACTGGAACACGGTCACGCTCGACGGCTCGCTGTCGAACGGCATGGTCGCCGAGATGATCGAGGACTCCTACGATCTCGTCGTCAGCCGCCTGCCGAAAACGCGCCAGAGAGCGCTGCGCTGGCGCCCGGACACTACGTAGAAACCCCGGCACAACTCCGCCGGTTTTCGCCGATGTACCAGCTCACGCCGTGCGCGAAGCTGGCTTTGGCTCGTCGCCCTGACGGCGAGTGAACGCGCGGGCCCCGGCTCAAAGCCGTGGCGCGGAAGTACGAGAGAGGGGAACCCCCGGCATGAGCGACCTCACGACAACCTTCACAGGGTCGACGGTTGAGCACCGCCGCCTACCGCAGCCAGCCGAAGCGAAGACGCTGGGATCAATGATCCTGAGCGCCGCAGACCGGGACGGAACTGCGCTCCGGTACAAGGAGGACGGCCGGTGGCGCGAGGTGTCCTACCGAGACGTCGTGAGCTCGGCAAAAGACGTCGCCAAAGGTCTCATCGCGCTTGGGATCATGCCCGGCCAGCGCGTCTCGATCCTCTCCGACACCCGGCCCGAGTGGACGATCGCCGATCTCGGCAGCTTCTGCGCCGGGACGGTGGTCGCGCCGATCTACCACACCAATTCACCCGAGGAATGCGAATACGTGCTGCGCCATTCCGAGGCGCAGGCGATCTTCTGCGAGGACGCAACCCAGGTCGCGAAGATCGACCAGATCAAGGACCGGTGCCCGGAGCTCAAGCACGTGATCGTCCTGGACGGAGCGCTCCCGGGGACGCTCAGCACGGACGAGCTGAAGGACCTTGGCCACGACATCCCCGATGAGGAGCTCGCGAACCGGACGTCGGCGGTCAACCCCCACGACACGGCGAGCCTCGTCTACACCTCGGGCACGACCGGACCCCCGAAGGCCTGCATGCTCACCCACCGGAACTTCATCGCCCAGAGCGGCGCCTTGGAGGAGCGCCTTCAGCTACAGCGCAGAGGAGCACCGATCGAGTTCTTCATGTTCCTGCCGTTGGCGCACGTGTTCGCTCGAATGGTCCAGGTGTTCGCATTCGACGTCGGGGGCACGCTCATCTACTGGCAGCGTGACGCGACCCGGCTGCTTGACGACATCAAGGAGGCGCGCCCGACGTACTTCGCCTCCGTGCCGCGCGTGTGGGAAAAGATTCATACCGCCGCCACGAGCGGCGTCGCCGAGCAACCGCGATACAAGCGCGCCCTCTTCAACTGGGCGCTCAAGGTCGGACGTCGCACGAGCGCGCTCAATCGAACAGGCGTCGCTCCGGGACGCGTGCTCGCCCTCCAGCAGCGCGTCGCCGACCGTCTCGTGCACGCGAAGGTCCGCGACCTGTTCGGCGGCCGGCTCGAGCTGACGATCACCGCCGCCGCACCGATCCCGCGAGACGTGCTCGAGTTCTTCGACGCGTGCGGCATCGTGCTGCTCGAGGTCTGGGGTATGACGGAGCTCTGCGGCGCCGGCACGCTCAACACCGAGTCCGAGCGGAAGCTCGGCAGCGTCGGCAGACCGCTCCCCGAGCTCGAGATGGGCATCGCGAAGGACGGCGAGCTGCATGCGCGGGGCCCGATCGTGTTCGCCGGGTACTTCAAGGACGAGGACGCCACCCGTGAGATGCTGCCCGACGGCTGGCTCGCCACCGGTGACCTCGGTGAGATCGACGCGGACGGCTTCGTCACGATCACCGGCCGCAAGAAGGACCTCATCATCACCTCCAGCGGCAAGAACATCACGCCGGCCAACATCGAGAACGCGCTCAAGGAGACACGGTGGATCTCCGAGGCCGTCATCTACGGAGACGGCAGGCCGTACCTCGTGGCACTGCTGACGCTCGATGCTGACGAGGCCCCAAAACTCGCCGCCCAACTGGGCGTTCCCCCGGACATGGAAACGATGTCCCGCGACGAGCGCGTCCGCGCGGAGCTTCAGAAAGCGGTCGACGCGGTCAACTCACGGTTCGCGCGGATTGAGCAGATCAAGCGCTTCGCGATTCTCGACCGCGAGCTGACGCAGGAGCAGCAAGAACTGACCCCCACCCTGAAGGTCAAGCGGGCGTTCGTCTACCGCGAGTTCAGCGACACCTTCAACGAGCTATACGAGGGCTGATCGATGCCAAACGGACACGAGCACGTCGACGTGCACATGCGGGACAGCGACGCCTTCTCCTGGTACATGGAGAAGGACCCGCTGCTCCGCTCGACGGTGGTCTGCGTCCTGCTCCTGGACAAGAGCCCGGATTGGGATCGGCTCACCGAACGGCTCGAGCGCAGCACGCGCCAGAGCCCGGGGTTCCGCCACCGGGTCGTGATGCCGCCGTTGCGGCTCGCGACACCGCGCTGGGTCGTCGACCCAGATTTCGACCTGGATTGGCACGTGCGCCGGTTCGAGGCGGCGCCACCCAAGACGCTGAAGACGGTGCTCGAGTTCGCCCGCAAGACGGGCATGGCGGGCCTCGACAAGGATCGCCCGCTGTGGGAGTTCACGTTCATCGAGGGACTTCAGAGCGGCCAGACCGCGCTCGTGATGAAGCTCCACCACTCGCTGACGGACGGCGTCGGCGGCATGGACATCGCGCGTCTGCTGTTCGACGTCGAACCGGACCCCGGCGACCTCGGGCCGATGCCCGAGGCCCCACAGGCCGAGTACCTCGGCACCCTCGATCTCGCGAGGGATGCGCTCACCTATGACTGGTCGCACCTGTTCGACTTCGCCAAGCGCCACGTCACCTCGGCGGTCGGTGACGCGACCCACGCCGTGCGGCATCCGCGCAGCACGATCGGCGAGACACTCGCGACCGGCCAGGACATCGCGCACTTCGTCGAGCCGGTGTCCGACACGCTCTCGCCGATCATGACCGAGCGCCACCTCGCGTGGCACTACGACGTCCTCGAGTTCCCGCTCGATGACATCCTGCGCGCCGCGCATGCCGCCAAGGGCAAGCACAACGACGCGTTCCTCGCGGGCGTGACCGGCGGCCTGCGCCTGTACCACGAGCGCCACAGCAAGCAGGTCGACGAACTGCGGCTGACGATGCCGGTCAGCATCCGCAAGGCAGACGACCCGATCGGCGGCAACCGGATCACGCTGATGCGGTTCAAGGTGCCCGTCGGTCTCACCGACCCGTGCGAGCGGATGACGGAAACGCACCGGCGCTGCGAAGCGGTGAAGACGGATCGCTCGCTGCCCTACACGAACGCAATCGCCGGGACGCTCAACCTATTCCCGCGCGCGTACATCGGCGGCATGCTCAAGCACGTCGACTTCCTCGCGAGCAACGTGCCCGGCATCCCGGTGCCGCTGTACCTCACCGGCGCGAAGGTCGAGCACTTCTACGGCTTTGGCCCGACGATCGGCGCGGCCTTGAACGTCACGCTGATGTCGTATTGCGACACGTGCCACCTCGGCGTCAACGTCGACACCGGCGCCGTGCCCGATCCCAAGGTCCTCATGGATTGCCTGCGACAGGGCTTCGACGAGGTGCTTGCCGTCGGGCGGGCCACGACAGAACCTCGCCCGGCATCGTCCCCGGCGTCTCGGACGCCGCGGCACCCACCCGAGGCAGTCGAGGCGTCGGGCGTCAGCTCGCAACATCGTGCGTGAGGGCGGTCGGTGCCGGCGTGACCCGGGCGATTCCGAGCGCCCGGCACATCGAGAACTCGCTCCCCACCGGCAGTGGCAGCTGCGCATCGGTTCGGTCGATGGCGGTGGCCACGCGCCGTGACGCGAGGATTGGATCGACCTCGCGGAACGGCAACCGAGAGTCCTCGCCGCCGGTCACCGTCAGCTCGCGCGGGTCGACGACGCGCAACAGGCTCACCCACGTCGCGATCCCGCCGCGGTCCTCCGAGATGAACGTGGCGAGCATGTGGGCATCGTTGCGTCCCCGATCGGCCTGGAGCAGGACTGCCTCGCCATCGCCAATCGAACTGGCGGCGAACGCCCGCACCACCGGGGCGTTGCCAACCTGAGGCATCCATCGGGGGAGCCGGACGTCCGGCACGCAGTCCGCGAGTACCCGGGCGACGACGCCGAGTCCTCCGCGGTCCATCTGCGCGATCGCCATCAGGACCGTCTTGCCCTTGCGGCCGCCGATCGCGACGCACGCGTCGAGGATCGGCTTGCCGACCACGAACATGAGGTCGTCGCCCGGGAGGTCCTTGATGCGGGCGCGGCGCGCCCAAACACGCCCGAGCACTGACGACGTCCACCGCTCAAGGTCGAAGGGGCGATCGATCGATGCCGCGTCCCGGCAGAGGCGGCGGGCCTGGTCGATTCGGACGGCGTGAAACGGCAGCCCGTCACCCGCGTCGACGGCGGGACTCTGAGGCATAGAGGAGGTCATGATCGTTAAGAGGCGCCAGCGCGCGGTATTCACCCCCCTCTTCGTGTCCGCTAGATTCCGGGCGAGGTGAGCCGGGCGGCGGGCGCGCCCTACTGGGGGCTCGGAACCCAGCCCGCGCGCAGCATCAAGGCACGATCGACGGAGAGAGGGATGCGGATGAGGAGCGGCGCGGGCCGAGTCAGTGTTGCGGTGTTCAGCGCGGCCATGGTGGCGCTGATCACGGGAGCGTCACCCGCGGGAGCGGCCACGGCTTCCACGCCCAAGAAGCCCCGGCTGTCGATCTCGGTGCTGTCTGGTCGCGCCGACCTTGTCAGTGGCGGCTCGGCGCTCGTCGCGATCACCCTGCCCGGGCGCTCTGACGTACGGCGGGTGACGGTGACGGTCGGGCGCCGGAATGTGACCGAGGCATTCGCCGTCCGCCGGGACGGGCGCTTCGAAGGGCTCGTCACCGGGCTTGCCGTGGGGCGCACCGTGCTGCAGGCGACGCTGCGCAGTCGCTGGGCGGCGCGGATCACGCTGGTCAATCATCCGAGCGGCGGACCGGTGTTCTCAGGTCCGCCGCTGAAGCCGTGGGGCTGCCGGGCCGGCGCGACCGACTCGCAGTGCGACCAGCCTCCGACTTTCACCTACCTGTACAAGTCGACGAATCCGGCCAAGATCGCGTTGCAGCCGTATGACCCCTCGAGCCGCCCGTCCGATGTCGCGCAGACGACAACGGATCAGGGGGTGACGGCGCCGTTCATCGTGCGGGTCGAGACGGGCTACATGGATCGTGACCAGTACCAGATCGCGGCGCTCTACCGGCCGGGCGCGTCGTGGACCGCGGTGGCGCCCCAGTCCCAGTTCAACCACAAGCTGCTGATCATGCACGGCGCCTCGTGCGGTGTCGACTACGAGACGGGCAGCGCCCCGGGGACGACGGGGTCAGGCGCAGCGCGGGCGGCGCTCGGCAGGGGGTTCATCACGATGTCGACCGCTCTGGACAACAGCGGGCATAACTGCAACCTGCCGCTGCAGGCCGAGTCGCTCGTGATGGCCAAGGAGCATGTCGTCAAGGCGTACGGCACGCTGCGGTATACAATCGGCACCGGGTGCTCCGGCGGGTCGTTGGCCGAGCAGTGGATCGCGAACGCGTATCCCGGCGTCTATCAGGGGCATCCTTCCGACCTGCTCGTTCCCTGATGCGTGGAGCACGGCGACCCAATTCCTCGATTACCACCTGCTGCTCGCCTACTTCCTACACCCGACGAGATGGGCCACCGGTGTCGTGTGGCTGCCGACGCAGATGGGCGACGTGCTCGGTGGGCCGGACGGTGTCGTGAATGCCGGGGTCTCCGATAGCGCGCAGTTCCACGTTGCGGTCCCGACCGATCCGTGCCCGGTACGACCACCGCCGATCGCTACAACCCGATCTCCAACCCCAGCGGCGTGCGCTGCACGATCGCCGATGCCGCGATCAACGTGTTCGGACCGGAGCCGGCGAGCCTGTGGTCGCCGGTGGAACGCAAGATCGGCCGTGGGTTCGTGCGCCTCCCAGTGGACAACATCGGCGTCGAGTACGGCCTGAAGGCACTGAAGGCCGGTCAGATCACGCCCGCCGCGTTCGTCGACCTCAACGCCGCGGTCGGCGGCGCGGACATCGACGCCAACCTGACGCGCAACCGCGTCGATGCGACGGGCTCGCCGTCGCTGCCCCGCGCGTATCGCAGCGGGATGATCAACGAGGCGAACAACCTCAACCAGACCGCGATGATCGACTGCCGCGGACCCAACCCCGGCGCGTTCCACGACGCGTACCGCGCTTTCGCGATGCGGGCACGGCTCGATCGCGCGCACGGGACGCACGCCAACCAGCTGATCTGGGAGGGTCCGACGACGATCGTCGGCGATGCGAACTGTGAGCTGAACAGCTTCCTCGCGATGGACCGCTGGCTCACCAACGTCGAGCAGGACCACACCAACCAGACGCTGCCGCAGAAGGTGATCCGGGACAAGCCCTCCGATCTCAGCGACGAGTGCTGGGACGGTGTCGGACAGAAACTGTCCAATCACCTTTGCCCGGCCGGCGTCGTGAACGTCGAGGGCACCCCGCGGACGGTCGCCGGAGACGCGATCACCACCGACGCGAACAAGTGCCAGCTCAAGCCACTCAGCCGCGCCGATTACCCCGGGATCACGTTCACGGCGGCCGAGTGGACCAAGCTCGAGCAGACATTCCCCCAGGGTGTGTGCGACTTCTCAAAGCCGGGGGTCGCGCAGCAGCCGACGGTCGCGTGGCTCACCTACCAGGACAACCGCGGTCGTGTCGTCTACGGCGGACGGGCGCTCGGGAAGGTGCCGAGCTCCACGGAGTTCCGCGTCCGTGCGAAGCGCCGTTGACCGCGCGGGGTACGCCTAGTGCCGCCGTCCGGAAATTCGGGTCGGAATCGGCGAGTGGCTGGGCGTGACTGACACCGCACGTGGGATGAGGCGATGCGAGCATCGTCGATTCCCACGGGTGGCGATCAGGCGCGTCCAGACGCCGCCGAAACGACGCGAATTTTTGGACGGGGGTACTAGCGAAGGGTGAGCAGTACGTGCGAGCCGCCATCGGCTGGCTAGTCCGGGCCGTCGACGTTGACCGCGCGGCGTGCGCCTAGTTCGGGCCGTCGACGTTGATCACGAGCGGGCCGCTGCCCACCACCGTCATCACGATCTCCTGGGGACCGTCGAGGGGGTTGACGTCACGGTGGACCAGGCCGGCCGGCACATGGAAGAAGCCGCCGGCCTCGACATCGACCGATTCGGCGCCGCCGGGTCCGAACTCGAACCGAGCCCGTCCGACGACGACGTAGCCGAGAACGTCCCGCGCGCCGTGATGGTGCCAGCCGGAGCGCGCGCCCGCCTCGGCGCGGGCCCGCATTACCGTTGCAGCACCGGTTTCGAGGGCGAGCTCTCGCGTCACTCCCGGTGTGGCGGCGCCCGGCCGCAGGCCGTCCGGTGGGACTGCGTGGACAGAGTCGGGCATGCGGTGAGATTCGGCGACAGTGCCGCGATCGCCTGCCGGCGCCATCGCAGCACTCCACTCCGGATCAGCTGAAGAACTCGACGAGCCGCGGGCGGAGCGCCTCCGCATGCTGCAAGACGCTGTGGTCCTGACCCTCAAGCGTGAGATGCCGCGCTCCGGGAACAACGCGCGCCACGGCCTGCGCGGTCGCTCGGATCCACGGAAAGGACTCACTGCCGTCGAGAGCGAGGAGCGGAAGTCTGAGGCCGGCGAGGCGCTCGGCGGGCAGTCTGTAGCCGCGATGAATCGCTGTGTCATACGGGAGCGTATGGGCGAGAGCTGTGAGCCTCCCCCAGACCGGGTCAGCACGCATCCCCTTGACGATGCCGGGAGGAAGGCCGACCGCCTCTGACCGACCCGCCGAGGGTCTCGATGATCGCCGACAGATCCTCCAGCTCCCGCTCGATTCGGAACTCGGCGTCGTTGTTCGTGCTGGCGCCGCGGCCGCGCCGGTCGTAGGTGACGGGTGCGAGCTCGCCGGACGACATCGCCGCCGCCACCCCCGCGACCGTCGAGCGGTCGTTGTAGGCGCCGCCGATCAGGATCACGGGTCTGCCGTCGCCGTAGCGGTCAAACGCGATCGCTGTCCGGTCGACGGAACTGACGCTGCCGGTGATGGGAGGTCCCATGCGATCAGGCGAACCGCGGCCGCAACGCCCGGCGCCGGCGCCAGCGACGGCGGGGAGTCAGCGCCGTCGCGGTAGCGCGCAAGAGCTCGACGGCGTCGGCTGTGGGGACGAACGGGTTGGCGATCACTCGTCCGTCGGCGAGCGACAGCGCCGCGACGACCTCTCCGTCGACCGTCGCGACCACGGTCTCGCCCGCGAGCTCGGTCGCATCGTCCAACTCGGCGAGGCGCCGGAGCGTCGCTGCCTCATCGGAGTGGGCAAACCGCACCGTCGCAGCGGGTACCTCGGTGGCTGCGGCGGCCGTGCGGCGCCTGCGCCCGGCCCACAGGCCCAGCTCCCCGCGTCGCGCCCCGACACCCGCGCCCGACTCGGCTGCGCGCCCGACCAGCGCGCGCGGCCCGATGGAGATCCGCGATGTGCTCGTCCGCGGCCAGTGCATTCAACGACGTTCTCATGATCGTGCTCCTCACACTCGACTGAACAGATCATGGCCCTAAGAGCCGCCGCCGACATCGGGCATGTGCAGCGTATTTCGGACCTGCACCCCTTACCCAGGAAAGGGCCGCGCTTAAGCCGGCTGAGGCACGGGCTCACCCGCCGGCGTGACCCCAGAGGGCTCGACTCGGAGCATCTGGGCCGGACGACGCGGCAGCCACCAGTTCCACCGGCCGAGGAGGGCGACCAGCGCTGGCGCCAGGATCCCGCGGATGAGCGTGGCGTCGAGCAGGACGCCGCCGCCCAGAGCGGTCGCGAACATCTTGGCCTCGGTTCCGGGTCCGGCGCTCATGGCGACGAAGGCCAGTCCGAGGATCAGAGCCGCGCTGGTCACGAGGCGCCCGGTCCGGCCGATCCCCTCGACGACGGCCTCCGGTGTCGAGCCCGTCCGGTCGTAGGCCTCGCGCATCCGGCTGATGATGAACACCTGGTAGTCCATCGAGATGCCGAACAGGAAGGCGAAGACGACGATCGGCATCTCGACGTTGATCGAACCGGTGGCCCCGATGCCCCAGATCGCGTGCGATCCCCACCCGTGCTGCCAGACGAGGACCATCAGCCCCCAGGCGGCACCGACTGAAAGCAGATTGAGCAGGACAGCTTTGAGCGGGAGAACGAGCGAACGAAAGGCTCGCGCCAGCAGCAGGAACGTCAGGGCGCTGATGAGCGCAATGACGAGCGGGAAGTCGCCGTAGACCGTGGCCAGGAAGTCCGCACTCTGCGCCGCGCTCCCTCCGATCCCGACATCACCAGGCAGCTCACGCGTGACCGCGCGCATGCGGCCGAGCGTTGCCCGGCCCTCGGCCGAGTTGCCGTCAGCCATCGGGATCACGGTGATGACGGCCGTCCCGTCGCGCCGCCAGTCGGCTGGGGCGATCGCACTCTGTACACCGTCGACCTTGGCCAGAGCGTGCGCGACAACGTCGGCATCGCCCGAGCGAACGAGCGCGTCAAACGGCGACAGCGGCCCGGTGCCGAGGCCCGAGGCGGTCAACTGATCCAGCCCCGCCCGCGCCGTGCCGGACTGGGCCAGCGAGTCCGCGCGCGGGTTGCCGAGGTGGATCGAGGAGGCGGCCACCAGGAGCGCGCCAAGGACTGCCATCGACGTCACGGCCGCGACCCCGCGATGGCGCACGATGCCCCGAGCCCACGCCGACCATCCGCGGCTGGGCCGATCCGCACGGCCCGTCTGGCGGCGGTCGAGCCGCGGGCCGATCGTGGCCAACACAACGGGCAGCAGGGTCACGGCCACCGCGACGCTGACCAGCGGGATGAGCATGCCGGCAATGCCGAGGCTCCGCAGGAACGGCACGGGCAGGACGACGAGGGCCAGCAGCGAGATACCGACCGTCGAGCCGCTGAAGACGACCGCGCGCCCGGCGTGCTGCATGGCCTTGACGACGGCCGTCTCGTTGCTTGTCCCCGGGCGGGCGCGCTCTTCACGCCAGCGCACGACGACCAGTAGCGCGTAGTCGATCGCGATCGCCAGCCCGATCAGCGCGACCAGGAACTTCACGATGACCGACACGTCGGTGGCGGTCGCCAGCGGCCAGATGAGGAGGAACGTCGTCGGGATGGCGATCATCGCCATGAGCAGCGGGACGATCGCCATCCACGACGCGAAGACGAAGGCCAGCACGAGCAGGGCACCGCCACCGGCCACCAAGGCCTCGATCGCGAGGCTCGCGCCGCCGCCCTGGTTGCCGTCGGCGGCAGCGGCGCGCAAAGCGTCCAGCCCGGTGATCCGAACCGGCGCTCCGCCGACATTGACGTCGGCCAATGCGGCCTGGGCCTGACGGGCTTCGGTCTGGCCGGGGTTGACTCCGCCTGACGCCGGGATGGCGATCAGCGCGAACGTCGTCCGGCCGTCCTTGGAGACGAACGCCCGGTCGTGGGTCGACGCGTAGGAGGCGGCTCGCGCGTGGGGGAGCGCGGTCCTGACCTTGGCGATCGCGGCGGCGAGCTGGCCGCGAACGCCAGGGGAATCAACACTGCGGCCCCGCGGCAGCGTCACCACCGCGACGATCGGAGCGATGTTCCCACCGCTGCCGTAGATCTTCGCGATGCGGCCGTTAGCGGCGAAGGCCTGGCTCCCCGGGATGTTGAACGACGTCGAGAGCGCGTCGCCGGCGGGCTTGATGGCGGCGAACCCGCCGATCGCGAGGACAAGCCAGAGCCCGACGACGAGCTTCTTGTGAGCGAGAACCCACCGCGTGAGGGTGGTCATCGAATTGCGCTGTGCCATCCGGTCCGTCCTTTCGTTGATGCTGCTCCGACTTACGCTGTAAGTCCAGGCGCTAGTCTTACACTTACGCTGTAAGTAAGTCAAGGCTGCCGCTCTGCGATTTACGCTGGCGGTGCCCCCGAGGAGCCCCAAGATGGCCGTCGAGACCCGAGACCCCCCACCGAAACGGACGCCGCTCAGCCGAGAGCGGGTCCTGCGGGCAGCGATCGCCCTGGCCGATGCGCGCGGCGCCGAGGAGCTGACGATGCGCAAGCTCGCCAAGGAACTCGGGGTCGAGGCGATGTCGCTCTACAACCACGTCGCGAACAAGACCGACCTCCTGGACGGGATGGTCGACATCGTCTTCAGCGAGATCGACGCGCCCGCGGCCGGCGGAGACTGGAAGGCGGAACTGCGCAAGCGCGCGGCCTCGACCCGCGCCGCCCTCAACCGGCATCGCTGGGCGATCGGCGAGATGGAGGGCCGGAGCACTCACGGACCCAACAACCTCCACATCCACGACGCTGTACTGGGCTGCCTGCGGGCCGCCGGTTTCTCGATCGAGATGACCGTGCACGCCATGTCGGTCCAGGACGCCTACATCTACGGCTTCGCCCTCCAGCAGAGCGACATGTCCTCGCAGACACCGGACGACTTCGCCGCCGAGGCACAGCGACAGATGGTCGACTACGCCGAGGCGCTCTCCGACTATCCCCATCTCGTCGAGGTCGTCGGCGGTTACGTCGCCGCGGCGGGCTACGACTACGACGCCGAGTTTCTCTTCGGGCTCGACGTGATCCTCGACCGCCTCGAGCAGCTTCTCGGCGAGCGCTGAGCCGGGCGGCTACGAAATCGACATGTCCTCTGCGCCGAGGACCGCCCGCGCCGCCCACGCGACCGGGTCAGCGGCGAGGTAGCGCTGGAGGTCCCCGCCGGTGAGGGCGTCGTCGAGCGCAGCCATGATCATCGATTGATCGAGCACGAGTCGGCGGTGGCCGACCGCACCGGTCACCGGGTCGACGGCGTCGTAGAACCCGCCGTCGGCGCTGTACACATCCGGATACCGGGCGCGCAGCGCGCGGAGGTTGGCGAGCGCCGGCCCCGGGAGTACCGGCAACGCGATCGCCGATGCATGCGGGCTCACCGCCTGCTCGGTGCCACACCCCGTGCACTGGGCAAGACCATGACCGGCGCCGAACGTGAGCCCGAGCACGCCGTAGGTCGCATACCCGCCGGTGTCGTCGGGGGTGCTCGACGGGGACATGCCCCACACGGGGTACCGCAGCGCATCGGTCGCATACCGGATCTGAACCTGTGTCCAGCGCAGGTCGCCCCGGCCGAGGCTGTGCGGCCCCCACCTCGTTTCGGGCACGACGAGGTTCGCCATCAGCCCTTCGAACATTCCGCCCGCCCACGTCGGGACGAACGTCAGCGAACTGCCCGGATACGCGTAGTGACCCTCCCAGACGTTGAACGTCCGCCCCGATACCGGGTCGTGGATCGACTGCCAGGATCCGGGGACCGGACACTGCCCCTGCCAGGAGAAGTCGGGGTCGGTTGGGCACCGCTTCGGCGGCAGCGTCCGCCACGTACGCCACCACACGTCGCCGGGCATCTGGCGCATGCCCATGCCCATGTACATCGCGATCCGGGGATCGCTGTAGAGGGCGCCGTTGTGGTAGTCGGCCGGACCCTGGCCCGCGTAATACCCCCCATACATTTGCCCCGTCGGCTGGTTGCCGTCGATCGCCGGATTCGTGTTGCAGTCGGTCTGCGCCCGGCTGTCATAGAAGATCCCGAAGTTCATCTCGCGCAGGAGCCGGCTGGCGAGGCCGCGGACCCCCGGGAGCGCCTCGCGCGCCTCGACGAGGCCTGACGCGTACCAGCCGTTGTCGACCGCGGAGAGGAACGAGCAGTTGTCCTGCTTCGGGGCCGTGTCCGTGCAATCGCCCTGCCCGGGATTCAGCAGCACCCGGCCATTCGTCGTGTCGTACCACTGATACAGGAAACCGTCGAAACGCTTCAGGGCGGCGACCTCGCTCAGGGTCGCGCGGGCCAGCGAGTCCGCCCGGTCCGCGCCGATCAGCCCGAGGTCCTTCGCCGCGACGACGGCCCACAGGTACACGCCGATGTTCGCGGCCGAGGTGTACTCGCCGCGGACCGACCCCGGACCGAGGTTGTCCAGCGGGAGGTGGGTGACCGGATCGACGTCGGCGGCGTAGAACCGCCAGGTGTCGGCGGCGATCGCCTGCAACGTCGCGCGCTGGGACGCGCTGAGGTTGGTGTGCGCCGCGGCACCCGCGCCGTCCGGCATCGCGATGCCCAGCGCCGCGGCCAGTACCAGCAGCGTCGCCGCGCAGCGCCGGACGCTCATGACCCGCCCACCGACGGCTCGTCCATCTCCTACCTCCTCCGGGACAAAGACAGTTCGAGGGTTCCCACACGTCCGGTCGCGAACCCGGGCTTTATGCGCGAGTCGACGTCCCTCTCAGCGCCGGGCAGATCCGGATAACTTCCCGGCCGACCGGTGACCGACGAGAACAGCGTTGAACTCCTGGAGGGCGGGATCGGGCAGGATCCCGCCCTTGACCTCGCGCTCGCACACGCGCTCCTGGCGATGGTCGCCGACGGGCGTCGCGGGCCGGTGCTCCGGGTCTACGTCCCCCAGCCAACCGTCGCCTTCGGCCGCCGTGACACGTTCCTGCCCGGCTTCTCCCGCGCCGCGGCGGCGGCCCGGAGCCAGGGCTTCACGCCCGCGGTTCGCAGCGCCGGCGGCCGTGCCGCGGCGTATGACGAGGGGTGCCTCATCTTCGAGGAGATCATGCCCGCGCACGATGCGGCGAGCGGAATCCGGCAACGGTTCGCCGCCGAAGCCGAGCGTCAGGCGCAGGCCCTGCGGCGCCTCGGCGTCGATGCGCGCGTCGGCGAGGTGCCGGGCGAATACTGTCCGGGCGAGTTCACCGTGAACGCCCGCGCGGCGACGAAGCTGATCGGGAGTGCGCAGCGCATCGTCCGCGGCGGGTGGATGTTCTCGACCGTCGTCGTCGTTGCGTCCGCGGACCGGCTCCGTGGCGTCATCGAGCCTGTCTACGCCGAGCTTGACCTCGACTGGGATCCTCGCACCGTCGGCTCGATCCTCGACGAGGCCCCCGGTGTGAGCGTCGACGAGGTCAGCCACGCGCTGCTTGGCGTGTACGCGGACCGCTATGACCTCGTGCCGGGCGCGGTCACAGACGCGGAACTGGCCGCCGGCGCCGACCTGCTCGGCCGGCACCGGGTGGCCGTCTGATCAGCGTGTGCCGTACTGCTCGGTCGCGTAGCCGAGCAGGCCGCAGGCGTCGAGCCGGTCCGTCGGTGCGCGGAAGGTCACCTGGACGACGCCCGGGTGGCGTCCGATCTCGATCGCGCCCGAGATCGTGGCGCGGTTCTTGACCTCCGGGACGGAGAGCGAGAGCAGCTCAGCGGCCCGCGCGAGCCCGTTGTCGGTGGCGCTGTTGAGGTCAGGCCCCGTCCCGATCACCGAGATCGGCAGCGACTCCTCGAGCGCATCGACGCCGTGGCGACGACCGAGCGCGAGCGCCCGGGTGCGCTCCTCCTCGGTGAGCGGCTTGGCCAGGAACGGCAGGTCGTCCTCAAGCGGGAACAGGACGGGACCGTCGATGCCGAGCCCCTTGAGCACCTCGACCTGGAGCGTCGCGGTGCCCGAGACGTCGCACGTGTGGCCCGCGATCTCGCCATCGCCCTGGAGCGCGTGCATGTCGCCGAGGTAGATCCCTCCGCCGTCGACCTTGACCGGGCAGATGAGGATCGCCCCGGCGCGTACCGCGTCGACATCCATGTGTCCGTCGGTCTTGTGCTGCTGGAGCTCCTTCGGGGTCAGCGCATACCGGTGGGGCGCGCCGATGAGGAACGACCCGAAGTCGCCCGCGTTGTGCGAATCCGGGATCGTCGCCGACGGCGAGGTGCCGATCTGACCGAGGAACGGTCGCAGTCGGGTCGCGAGGGCGACGATGTCATGCGGCGCGAAGGTGAGGATCGGGTTCTGCGCCGAGTTGTCCGGCAGCGCGGCGAAGTGCGCCGCCTGGCGAGCGAATGTCTCGGCCGCCGCCTGCGGCACCGTCAACCCGACTGAGCGGAGCTCGTCGAAGGCGATCGTGTAGCCGTTGGTGAACGTGAACGGCGTCGCGTCGGCACCGCAGTTCTCGCAACGAATCGACTGTTGGCCGATCCCCTCGACGCGGGTCTCCGGCCACTCCATGCCGCACCCGGGACAGACGGGCGCGCAGTAGGGATCGCCATTGAAGCGCCCCTCCATCGGCTGGTCGTTTCCGGAGGCGGTGGCGAGCGATGTCACCTCGATGTCCTTGATCCGGATGGCGATCGCGTCGCCCACGTGCGCGTCGGCGACCGCGACCGGCTGGCTCACCTCGTGGCCGCCGCGAATCGACGGCGTGATCATCGGACCCCAGCAGCCGGGAGTCGAGTTCCAGACAATGTGGCCGCCGTTGGCGACCGGCCCGAGCATCTCGACCTCGGGTCCGAGCAGGCCGTTGGTGAAGGTGTCGACGAAGACGGTCTGGTGGGCCTGCGTGACGGCGGGTTCAGTGGCCATGGAATGCCTCGGTTCGGGGTTGGAGTTGACCGGGGTCAGCCCCCGGAGATCGGCGCGAGCAGCGCAACCTCGTCGCCGGGCGCGAGCTTGCGCCCGCGCTCGGCGTGCACGCCACCGATGATCGGAAGAGCCGAGCGGAGCGCGTCGGCGAGCGCGGGGTCGCTGCCGGCAAGGTGCTCGTAGACATCCGCGACCGTCGCGCCCGCGGGCAGTTGCAGCGCCATCACGGGCGCGGGGGCGAACCGTGCGATGCCGGTGCCGAAACGAATGCGAACCTCCACGACGAGCACTCCGGGTCCGGCTGAAGACAGACCCGGGGGCGATCTTACAGCGAGTAGATTTGCGGCAAGTAGCGACGACGAACGAACAACGAACGATGGAGGCACAGATGGCGCGCACCCCGCAGGAGATCTTCGAGCATCACGGCGAGGTCCTGATGGCCGAGGACATCGACGGGATCGTCAGCGACTACGCCGACGACGCCATCTTCATCACGCCGGATGGAATCCTCCGCGGCAAGGATGGCGTCCGGCGCGGCTTCGAGAAGCTGCTCTCCGACCTCCCCGGCGCAAAATGGGAGCTGCCGACGACGCTCTTCGAGGACGACATCCTCCTGCTCGAGTGGAAGGCCGCGTCGCAGACGGTCAAGGCCGACGACGGGATCGACACGTTCGTCTTCCGTGACGGGCTGATCCGTGTGCAGACGGTCCGCTATACGCTCACGCCGACAAGCTGAGTCACCGCCGCAGGCGCGGCGGTGAACTGCCGCCGCGTCCGGATGGCGATCATCCGGTCTCAGTTGCCGAGCGGGGACCCCGCGTCACCTCGGCAAGTCCGGGCGGCCATAGGCTGCCGGAGCCACCGCGGGGACGCGGGGTCGATTTCCCGTTCTAGTGGGTGGTCCTTGCCGTGACGGTGATGCTGGCTGTTCCGTCAAGGCCCGAGACCTTCGACGTGTTCTTCGCCTTGACTCGGCAGACCGAGCCGCCGAGCGCTGAGCCGCGGCTGAGGATCTTCACCTTCTTCTTGGCGGGCCCGGACACCTTGGCGGTGCAGGAGTACTTGGCGTGCGCGTACTTGAGTGCCTGCGGATACGCGACGGTGATCGTCTTGGTTTGTCCCTGCAGCAACGCGACGGTCTTGTGCGCCGACTTGGTCGTCTTCGCCGAAGCAGCTCCGGCGACGGCGGTGACGCTCGGCGCCGCGCCGATGGCGAGCACTGCAGCCGTGGCGCAGCACGTCTTGATTGATCGAGTGAGCATTTGCTCTCCTTGGTTGGGTTCCCCGGTCGACTCCCAGCCGCCGACTGCAGTGAACACCATGCTCCGCCGCAAGTTGCGCTCCCCCCGGGGCCCGGAACGTCCTTTGCGATCCGCGGGCCTAATCGCGACCGGCCATGGCGAGGCCGACGCGCAGCGCACCGGCGGCTTCGATGAGCGCGTCGCGGCCCGTATGTCCGACGCCGATGGCGTTGACAAAGGCGTGAACCAGTCCCTGGTGGCGACGCAGTACAACCGGGACACCGGCTGCACGCAGGCGCGCTGCATACTCCTCGCCCTCGTCACGCAACGGGTCAAAACCGGCGGTCGCAATGTAGGCCGGCGCGATTCCGCCCAGCTCCTCGGCGAGCAGCGGCGAGCAGCGAGGGTCGAGCGCGTCGCCCGGCTCGGCGACGTAGTGGTCCTTGTACCAGTCAAGCTCGCGCTCGGTCAGATAGAACCCATCGCCGAACAGACGGTAGGAGTCGCGCTTTCGCGACAGATCAAGCCAGGGATAGAACAGCAGCTGGAATGCTGGAGTCCGACCGCCGTCGGCAACAGCGAGACGAGCCACACCAGCGGCGAGGTTCCCGCCGGCGCTGTCACCGCCGACCGCCACGCGAGCCGGACCCGCACCAAACTCGACCGCGTGCCCGACCGCGAACCGAAACGCGGCGAGCGCGTCTTCGATCGCCGCCGGAAAGCGGTGCTCGGGCGCGCGCCGATAGTCGACCGAAAGGACCGGCACTCCGGCCTGGACGGCGAGGAAGCGGCACGTGTTGTCGTGCGTCTCCAGGTCGCACACGACAAAGCCTCCGCCGTGGAAATACACGAGCAGCCCCCCATGCTCGCCAATGCCGTCGGGGACGTACAGGCGAGCGCCCAGCGGACCGGACGCACCGGACACGGTGAGCTGCTCGACCCGCGCGACGCGGGCCTGCGCACCCCCGAACGTTCGCGCATCGTCGGCGACCCGCGCACGCCCATCAACCGCGCTCAGTGTCTCAAGCGGCGGGGCGCCGGCAAGCGCGAGAAGTTTGAGCCCCAACTGCACCTCGACATGCAACTCCTGCCCATCGATCACCACCGGCCGACCGACCATCGCCCGAAGCAGCCCGTCGGGCAAGCCCGTCAGCGCACGCACCAGCGCTGACTCAACACGCGCGCGCAGCGGGACGACAGCAGACACCGTCACGATTCTATGGGCGCCGCCGCAAGCTGTGAGTAGTTGCCCGCGTTGACCTGACGGTCTTCGGCGGATGCCCATGCATACCCGGCCACATATCGTGCGCCCGATGCTGCTTGCCGTTGCCGGAGGTGCCGTTGCCGGAGGTGCCGTTGCCGCCGCGGTCCGCCGGACCGTCGCGCGCCTGGCGTTCGCCGTCACCCTCGCGGCGCTGGTCGCCGGCGCCGGTGCGGGCTCCGCCGCGGGCGCGCCGTTGAAGATCGACTTTGCCGGACAGGCATATAACGTGCTGCCGCCAGGTGAGGACGGCGGCGTGCCGCCCACGCTCAACTCGACCAGCCAGATTCCGCTCTATGACGGGCTCGCGCCGCTGGTCGGTCATGTCACCACAAACGACCTGGGCACCTACTTCAAGTCCGAGCACTTTGGCGTGCAGGGGCCCGTAGTCCGCACCGAGAGCACGGGGCGCGCGGGCTTGACGATCCTGCGGGATCGCTTCGATGTGCCGCACGTATATGGCAGCACTCGCGACGACGTGATGTTCGGCGCGGGTTGGGTGGCTGCCGAGGACCGCGGCTTGTTGATGGAGGAGGCTCGCGGGCCGGCCCGAGTGGCTGCGCTCGACGTGCCCGGACTGGACGGCTTCAAGCTGCTGACGTCACTGCGGACGTTCATCCCGAGCGCCCAAACCGAGGCGTTCATCCACTCGCAGGTGCGCGTCCTCACCGGCTTGGGTGCCAAGGGAACGCGGGTACTGCGCGATTTTCAGGACTGGGTCGACGGCATCAACGCGTTCTACCGCCAGACCGAGCCGGCAGGATCCCGCCCGCCGGCCTGGACGGTCAACGACGTAATCGCCGTGTTCTCGCTCATCGGCTCAGTATTCGGGCACGGCGGCGGCGATGAGGTGCGAGATTCGGATCTGCTGGCAGCGCTCGAGGCGCGAATCGGGCGCTCGCAGGGACTCGGCGTGTTCCGGGATCTGCGCCGCCTGAACGACCCCGAGGCGCCCGTCTCGATCCCTGGCACGTTCCCGTACCGCGCCGACCCAACCAGGCCAACCCCGGGATCGCCCGTCATCGACCTCGGCTCGATCGTCCCCTCTTCGCGAATTGCCGGTCTCGCCGTGGCAGCCTCGCCTCCGCGACAGGCGTCGAACGCGCTGCTCGTCGGAGCGGGCCGCTCGGCGACCGGGCATCCGCTGGCGGTGATGGGTCCTCAGGTCGGCTACTACTACCCGCAACTCCTGATGGAGGCGGACCTGCACGGTGGCGGCATCGACGCGCGCGGGGCGATGGCGCCGGTCGACCCCTACATCCTGGTCGGGCGCGGCAAGGACTTCGCGTGGAGCTTCACGAGCGCGAACAACGACAACGTCGATCAGTTCCTCGAGCGACTTTGCAATCGCAACGGCAGCCGGCCGACCCGCGCGTCGACGTCCTACGTGTACAAAGGTAAGTGCGTCGCGATGGAGCGCTTCACGGCCGGCGTCCTGAAGGGTACGGGCGGCCAGCCGGACACGACGGTCGCGTACTGGCAGACCGTGCACGGGCCCGTGAGCGGCACGGTCACCGTGCACCGACGGCCGTACGCGATCGCAACGCTGAGATCTACGCGTGGCCGGGAACCGGCAAGCGCCGTGGCGATGGCGGACCTCAATGACAACACCGTCCACTCGCCGCAGACGTTCTTCCACGCCGCGAGCGAGATGGAGACCACGTTCAACCTGTTCTACATCGACTCAAAGAACATCGCGATGTTCTCGACAGGGCGGCTGCCCATCCGCGCGCCCGGCGTTGACCCGAGTCTGCCGACACTTGGCACCGGGCAATTCGACTGGCGCGGGTTCATCAGCACGAACCGGCATCCACACGCGATCAACCCGAGGTCCGGCTTGATCCTCAACTGGAACAACAAGCCCGCTCGCGGCTGGGGCGCCTCCGACAGCCACTGGTCGGAGGGCTCGGCTCATCGCGTCGAGGCGTTCGTCGGTCTCCGGCGCCGCGGCAACACGCTTGCCGATGTCGTGTCGGTGATGAACCGTGCGGCGACGCAAGACCTCCGAGCCGTGCTCGTCTGGCCCGTCGTTGCCAAGGTGCTTGCCGGCGGTCGCGCGCCGAGCGCACTGGCGCGGAAGGCGGTCGAGCTGGTGAACGCCTGGGCGCGGCACGGCGCGAGCCGTCTCGATACGACCGGGGACGGCAAGATCACGGACCCCGGGGCGGCGGTGCTCGACGCCACGTGGAAGCGCATCGCCGACGCTGCGATGAGCCCCGTGCTCGGCCCGGTGCTGCCGAAGTTCGCCGCGATCTTTCCTGAGGACGACCCGCCCAATCCCACCGAAGGAACATATTTCAGCGCCGGCGGCTGGTATGAGTATGTAAGTAAGGACCTGCGGACACTGCTCGGGCAACACGTCAATGGGCCGTTCACTCACCATTACTGCGGTGCCGGCAACCTGAAGCGCTGCCGTGCCTCCCTGTGGGCCGCGATCCAGTCCGCCGTGACGAAACTCGCTGCCGGCCAGGGAGCGAACCCAGTGGCGTGGCGCGCCAGCGCCGATGCCGAGCGGCTCGTCTTCCTCCCAGGACTCATCCCGAACACGATGCGCTGGACCAATCGGCCGGCGTTCCAGCAAGCGATCAGCTTCGAGTCCCATCGCTAGAACCGAGCGGGCGTCCAGTGGCCGCCCGCTCTGCGTTCTACACGGCCGCTGGTCGCCGTCGCGAGGGCGCCGGCCGCTTCGCCCGGGCCGCGCGCGTCTTCTTCGGTCGGGTCAGGCGCCGGAGCCCGGATACCTCTCGCTGATAATCGGCGATGATCGTCTCCGGGTCAGGGACGAGCCCGGGGTCGACCTGGAACCCGACGGTCACGCCGCCGTTGTAGCTGAAGATGCTCATGCCCATGCCGATCGTCCCGGCGGCGGGCACCCACCCGATCACGCCGGCCAGCTTGGTGCCGGCGAAGTACAGCGGCTCGCGTGGGCCAGGCACGTTCGTCATCACTGCCGTCGTCTTCTTCGCGAAGACGTCGAGCAGCCGCTGCTCGATCTGCGGTGGCGTCAGTCCGATCACACCGAGAATCCCGTACGACAGGACGCCTTCGGGCGAGTGCTTGATCGCATCCATCCTGCGGTGCACCTCGATCAGGCGCTCCATCGGATCGACGATGCCGACCGGTAGCGTCAGGTAGACGAGTCCGAAGCGATTGCCGAGCTCGCGCGGCAGCGGCTTGTCGAGCGGCCGCAGGTTGAACGGAACCATTGCTCGGATCTCCGGAACGACGCCGTCGCGTCCCTTCAGGTAGCGATAGAGGGCACCGGTCAGCGACGCGACGAGCACGTCGTTGACGGTCGTACCGGTCGCATGGCCGATCTCCTTGATCTGTTCGAGCGGGATCCGCTCTGACCATGTGACCTTGCGCGCGACACCGAGCTTGCCGGTGAAGACCGTCTTCGTGTCGGACCCGGTCAGCAGCAGCTTCGCGAGCGTCCGAGCCTCGGCGCTGCCGCTCTTCGCCAGCGAGGTGAGCTCCGAGGTCGGGCTACCGAGGATCTCGATGCCTTCGTGAACGCCGGCTTCGGCGATGTGCATGCCGACCTTGACCGGAGCGGCGATCGACTCGAGCAGCCCATGCTCGACGGCGCGTTCCTCTGCCGGTGCGATTCCGGCATCAGGCTCCGCGTCGGTGAGCGAGAGCAGCAGGCGTGACAGCGCGATCCCGTCGGCGATGCAGTGATGCATCCGCGAGATCATCGCCATCCCGCCGTCGTAGCCATCGACGAGGTAGGTGTCCCATAGCGGCTTGGACCGATCCAGCGGGGTCACCATCAGGTCGCTGACCAACGCTTCGAGCGCCGCTTTGTCGCCGGGTGGCGGAAGCGCGAGGTGGTGGACGTGACGATCGAGATCGAAGTTGGGATCGTCCTCCCACGAGGGAACGCCGATGCCGAGGCGCGGTTCCACGATGCGTTGACTGAACCGTGGAAAGCGCTCGACCAAGCGCGCGCGCAGGATCTCCTTCGAGCGCTCGAGGTCGACGGGCTCTTCGAACCAGAGCACCGAGTTCACAACCATCAGATTTGTCGGCCGATCCATGTGCAGCCACGCTGCGTCGGCATTGTTCATCCGTTGCGTGCTCATCGCTGTGCACCCCTCTTCGTCTCGTCGGACCGCGGCCGCTCCGCCTCTCCCTCCTCGTACAGACGGGTGATCGTGTCGGCGTACTTGTCGTAGATGACACGACGCTTGACCTTCAGCGTGGGCGTCAACTCGCCGCTGGCCTGGGTGAAGTCGCCTTCGAGGATCGTGAAGCGTTTGATCTGCTCGATTCGGGCAAAGCGCTGGTTGACCGCGTCGACCGCCTTGCCGATCACCGCGCGAACGCGCTCATCGGTTGCCATCTTCGCGCGGTCCGGCTCCATTCCGAGCTGCTTGGCGAGCGCGGGCGCCGCCTCTGCGTCGAGCGTGATCAGCGCCACCAGGTAGGGCCGTCTGTCGCCGTAGACGACCGCCTCGGCGATCCAGCGGTTCTCCTTCAGCGCCGTCTCGATGTTCGCGGGCGTGATGTTCTTCCCGCTCGAGGTGATGATGATGTCCTTCTTGCGACCGGTGATCTTCAGAAAGCCATCCTCGATCGCGCCGATGTCCCCGGTGCGGAACCACTCTTCGGTGAACGTGTCCGCGGTCGCGTCCGCGTCCTTCAGGTAGCCGTCGAAGACCTGGGGGCCTTTCATCAGGATCTCGCCGTCATCAGCGATCCGGACATCGACACCCGGCAGCGGCTTGCCGACGGTGCCGATGCGTCGCGCGTGGACCGTGTTGACCGTGCCGGCAGCGGTCGTCTCGCTCAGGCCCCAGCCCTCGAGGATCGTGACTCCCGAGGCGTTGAAGAACTCGAGCACCTCGGCGGCGATCGGCGCGGCGCCGCTCATCGCGAGCCGTAGGCGATCACCGAACAGTCCGCGGACCTTCGACAGCACAAGGCGATCCGCCACTTCGTAGCGGCGTCTGAGCAGCCAGCCCCGTGAGCTGGGCTCGCGGCTGCGGGCCTCGCGCCCGGTGGCGATCGCCCAATGGAAGATCGCGCGCTTGAGCGCCGACTGGTCGGCGACGCCATCCGATGCAGCGGCGAAGATCTTCTCGAACACCCGTGGCACGGAGGTCAGATGCGTCGGGCTGACCTCGCGAATGTCTTCGAGCAGACGCGTCGGGTCGCGCTGCCAGAACGCCAGCGTGCCGCCGAGGTCGAGCGTGACCATCTGGATGATGCGCGCCAGCGAATGCGCCAGCGGCAGGAACATGAAAACGACCACCGGCGGGTCCTCGAACTCGAGCACCTGCTCGTACAGGTTCGCCGTCGCGATCCAGTTGGAATGCGACAGCATGCACGCCTTCGGCGGACCGGTGGTCCCGGACGTGTAGACGAGTGTCGCCAGGTCGGACGGGCCGACGCTCGAAGACGCGGCGGTCCACCTCCTCTTGGTCGATCTCCGCCCCCGCGGCACGAAGCTCGCCGACCGTGATCGCCCCCGGGCCCTCGCCCGTCATCAGCACGACGTGCTCGAGGTCCGGGCAGCGGTCCCGGACCTTTGCCACCTTCGTCAGCTGATCGGCGTCCTCGCAGAACACGACCCGGCTGTCGGAGTGCCGGAGCACGTATTCGCACTCCTCTGGCGAATTGGTGTGGTAGATCGGCGCGGTCGCGGCACCGGCGCAGATCACGCCGGCGTCGGCCAGCGTCCACTCGGGACGGGTGTTGGAGAGGATTGCGACGCGGTCGCCACGCTCGATGCCAAGCGAGATCAGGCCGCGCGCCGTGTGACGGGCGGAGCGCAGCAACTCCCCGTACGACGTCTCCTTCCAGTCGCCGCCTTCTTTGAACCGCAGAGCGGCCTCATCGCGATCGCCGCTGCGCAGCAACATCTCCCCCAGCGTGCGCGCGTGGGTCGAGCGCTCAAATGCCGCCCGCTCCGGTGCTTGTTTCGCACTGGGAGATGGTGTCACCGCGGTTGATCTGACTGCGGTGTGTGCCATCGTCCTCACCTCTAAGAGTTGGAGCGCGCTCCCGCGACCTTACGACGAGCCGGATCGGCCCTCGAAGGCACCCTTGATCCCAACGTAGGCGGGTTCGCGGGCCGGGACATCGGCGCAAACCCGCGGCGACCCCGGGACGGACTACTGAATCCTCGGCCTCCTGGCCGCTTCGTGTCACCGGCACGCCCCAGAAATCCGTACCCGCCCCCGATGACACGGCATCCGGACACAGCGAGGATGTCCTTGCCTGGCCGTTGACGAACGCAGCCCTGCGCACTGGGGCGCGAGCCGAGGGAGACGAGTGATGTCGGACTCGATGAACGCTGAGCGCGAGATTTCGCGCAGGAAGTTCCTGGCCATCGGCGGAACGATCGCCGCTGCCGGGACGGTCGGCCCGTGGATCGATCCGCTCTCGGCGCTCGCGGACACCCGCTGGCCGAACGGTCATCTCACCCCGCCGGACGCGATCCGGGTGAAGCGCGGCCAGTTCATGCCTGTAGGACAGTTCCGGGCGTGGAACGACGAGCTCGACCGCGTGGGTCCCTCGAACCAGAACGGGCTTCGCGCCACCGGTAGCCCGGCGCACGAGGGATATATCGACGAGCTGCACCACCTTCTGCAGCGGGCCGGCGTCAAACACGTACATTTCGACCCGGTCCCAATGACGCGCTGGACCACCACGCGGTGGTCGCTGGATCTGCTCGGGGGCCCGAGCGCGGGTCCGGTCCGGACAGCGTCCTACATCCCGTACTCCGGCCACACATCGGAACACGGCGTGAGCGCCCCTCTTGTCTACCTCGATGTCGCCAACCCGCCCGCTCCGGGATCGCTGGCGGGCAAGATCGCCGTGTTCGACGTCACGCCGCAGGTTGTGCCGCTGAGCTTCTTCACCAGCCTGGCGTACCCGGGCGCGACGTATGACCCGCACCAAGAGTTCTCCCCGACCGAGCTGTACAAGCGGCCGTACCTCAGTAACGCCACCCAGGGGATCGAGGCGGCCAAGGCCGCTGGCGCGGCCGCGATGGTGGGTGTCATCGACTACCCCTTTGCGGCTGCTCGTGGCACCTACCTGCCCTACGACGGGATCATCTTCGGCGTGCCCGGCGTGTACGTCGACCGCGACACGGGCGCCAAACTCAAGCAGCAGGCGAAAGCCGGCGTCCGCGCGCGGCTGACCGTCCCCGCCACCGTCAAGAAGATGAGCAGCCGCAACTTGATCGGCTTCATCCCAGGCCGCTCGAGCGAACTGGTGGCGCTCCACTGCCACACCGACGGCAGCAATGCGATCGAGGACAACGGTCCCGCGGCGATCGTCGCGATCAGCCAGTACCTCGCCCGCCTGCCGAGACATGCGTTGCCCCGCACGATCATGGTCCTGCTCACCACCGGTCACTTCCACGGCGGCAACGGCTCCCGCGCATTTCGACGCCAGCACGCTGACAACCTCGTCAGGCGCACGAACGCGGTGATCACGATCGAGCACCTCGGCACCCGCGAATGGAACGAGATCGAGCCCGGCCGGATGGGCCTCACCGGCCGCTACGAAGCCGCCGGCATCTTTGCCCCGGGCTCCAAAGCGCTCGTCGACGCCGCCCACACCATGCTCAAGGCCGCCGACAACCACCCCGGCGCCGTGCTCAAACCCCTCGACCCCACGGGCAACGGCACCACCACGCCGACCTGGCCCGGCGAGGGCGAGTACCTCTTCGCCCGCGGCGGGCTCGCCGACGCCAACTACATAACCGGCCCGACCTACCTCCTCAACTGGGGTATCAGGACCACCGACAAGCTCGACTTCCGACGCATCCGCGCCCAAGCCATCGGCTTCACGGAGATGATCCTCCGGCTGGGACGCACCCCACGCCAGAAACTGACCAACTACACGCTGTAACGCACACGCCAGCCGCGTGACTCGCGTCACGCCACCGAGGCGGAGTTGCGCACCGGCGATCCCAGGACGAGCCTCGCGCCAGCGCATTTGGACCGCGAGTGCAAGGACCCCGTTCGAGCCGACAGGGCGCGGGTCTATCATCGCCGCGTGGCGCAGCTCTGGAGAGGGATGTTCGGGTGAAGCACGGCTCGGCGCGCCGGGGGCGTCGGCACGGCCGGCTGGTGATCTTGCTCGTCACGGCATTGATCGCGAGCGCCGTGCTCGGCGAGCGTCCGGGTCGCGGTCGCGCCGAATCGGCGGGGACGCGCTCGATCGCCGGTGAGCTGGTTTCAGCCCACGCGCTGAGCGGCGCGGCGTCCGGCGTCGGCACAGCTGACGCGACGATCTCGCCGCGAGCGAGAACCATTCCGATTCCGAAGGCTTTCCTCGGGCTGTCGACCGAATACGCGACGCTGCCGATCGACGAGCAGTACGCGCCGCTCTACGAGCGGGTGCTGTCCCTCCTGCACGTCCCGGGCGATGGCCGGTTCGTGCTGCGCATCGGCGGTGACTCCTCCGATCATGCGATCTTCGATCCGTCCGGCGATCGGTTGCCGCCGTGGGCGTTTCCGGTGACGCCGGCGCTCGTGGAACAGACAGTGCGGATCATCAGAGCTCTCAACCTGCGAGTCATTCTGGACCTCAACACGATCTCGACGACGCCGCGAGCGACTGGCGCGTGGGTACGGGCCGCCCTGCGCTCTGCAGACCTGCCGTCCGGAGGTCTGGCTGCGTTCGAGATCGGCAACGAGCCCGATATCTACAAGCGTTCGCAGTTCGCGCACGACCTCCTGAGGGCGAACCCTCCGGCAAGCCTCAAGCGGGCTGTTGTCGCGCTGCCGAAGTTGCCGAAGCGAATCACGGAGGTGAGCTACGCCAAGAGCTATCTCGCGTTCGCCGATGCGCTCGCCTCGCCGGCGCCGCACGTACCTCTGGTGGCGCCGGCGCTGGCTCTGCCCAAGCCTCATCTCCGTTGGATCTTGACCTTGCTGCATCGACGGCACCCGCGGCTGCGTGTCATCACCGCTCACGTCTATCCGTACGGGGCCTGCTCTCGGCCCGGCGAGCCGTTCTATCCGACGGTGCAGAAGCTGCTCAGCGACCAGGCCACGGTGGGAATGCGCCAGACGGTCGGGCCGGCCGTCGAGGTGGCCCATCGCGCGGGCTTGTCGCTGCGCCTGACCGAGATCAACTCCGTGACCTGCGGCGGGGTCGCGGGCGTGAGCAACACCTTCGCCACGGCGCTGTGGGCGCCAGATGCGCTGTTTGAGTTGATGCGGGCCGGCGTCGAGGGCGTCAACCTCCACGCGCGCCAGACAGCTATCAACGATCCGTGGCACTTCACCGCGCGAGGCCTTGAACCGCATCCGCTGCTCTATGGACTCGTTCTGTTCAGGCGCATGCTCGGGCCGCACGCGCGCCTCGTGCCCGTGACGCTGCGCAGCTCGCAGTCGCTCCGTCTCAAGGTCTGGGCGGTACGGGCTGGCCCAGGCGCCGCCACGGCGAACCGGCTGAACGTGCTTGTGATCAACAAAGGGCGCACGTCAGCGCTCATCGACCTGCACCTGCCTGCCCGTGGGCCGGCATCGGTACAACGGCTGCTCGCACCGTCGGCGGCCGCGACCTCAGGCGTGACGCTCGCCGGGCAGCAGCTCGGCCCGCAGGTCGAGTGGCAGGGTGCGCAGCAACTCAGCACCGTCCGGCCGAGCCGACGCGGCTACGTCCTGCAGGTCAGGGGCCAGAGCGCCTCGCTGCTGACGGTTCGCGTCCCATCGAGCACGCTCGCGGTGCCTCCCCACCAGACCCCGGGATGGCAGCCGCTCTTCGGCAACGAGTAAGGGCCGAGATCTTCACGATCCCGCCGAACATCGCGAGGATGTCCCAGAACGTCGTCACCCGCGCTGTACGGCCAGCGGGTCGCCATGGTCCGGGTCGGCGCGCAGGCCCAGACGATCCGCGATCCTGGACCCACGTCGAACGGGTCGACGGCCGTGTGCGCCCCCGCGGACCCCGCGCCCGCGTTCCCTCACGCCACCAAGAGCGCTGACAGGCCGACCATTCCGGCCGTGCTCACCGGCTGTCTGAGGGCGTGGCTCGGCGACCTCACGACGCTCGGCCGTGAGGCGAACGCCACGTTCACTGCCGACCCGCTTGGACGCTTCGGACTCGGTTGACGATGGTGGCGGAGGCCTGGGTCGCGACGACGGCGCCTCCACGCACCTTCCGGCCGCTGCTGATGGCAGACTGCCGCTATGCAGGACGGCAACCGGCGCGAGCAGTTCATCGTCGCGCGGAATCCCGACGCCGCGAGCAAGCTGCCGTTCCTGCTGAGCCTGCCGCTCGGCGACGGGCTCGTGCTGAAAGCCCGTGAGGCCTGGCCGACCAGCTCGCGCATCTACTGCCACCAAGTCGACGAGCCATGGCCGAGCGATGTCGAGGTGCTCGAGCATGAGACGGTCCGGCTGTGTCGGCGGCGCGGGGCGGCGGTCGACCTCGTGCTCGAGCGTGGCGCACGTGCCCGTTCGCAGTTCGTGTTCACACAGGTTCGCGGCCGGGACGCAATCTTCTGGCAAACCCAGCGGACGGCCCGCGCGGCAAATCCGGGCGCGCGCGTGCCGCGGGCCCGGAAGCTCGAGACGCCGCTGGCGGTCATCGTCGACACGCGGGAGCGCTACCCGTACCGTTTCGCCAGCCACGCCGTGGAGCGCAGACGCGAGGCGCTGCCCGCCGGCGACTATGGCATCCGCGGCGCCGACGGCGAGCTGCTGGCCGTGGTCGAGCGAAAGACGCTTGAGAACCTTGCCACCTCGCTGTCCGACGGAACGATGGCGTTCCAGATGGCGCGCTTGGCCGACGTCCCGCTCGCGGCGGCGGCGGTCGAATGCCGCTACTCGGCACTCCTGTCGGCGCCTCACGCCCCGCCGACATGGTTGGCGGACCAGCTCGTCCGGCTGCAGGCTCGTTATCCCGCCGTCCCGGTGGTGTTCCTCGATTCCCGCCGCCACGCCGAGGACTGGACGTACCGCTACCTCCTGACAGCGCTGACTGACCAGGCGCGCGTCGTCGCTCCGACAAAGTCAGCGGACATCGGCTGAGGCCTGAGCGAGCGGCCCGCGGGGCTATTCGGGATCGGCGTCGGGATCGTCCGCCCCCCACGGCGTCAGCCCCTGCGCCTGGAGCCATTGCTCGAACATCGGGTCCGTGAGCCGAACCTGCCCGTCCTCGCGGAAGACGTCGGCCTTGGCCAGCAGGCTCTCGACCGCCTTCCCGATGCTTGACCGCTTGATCCCCACGGCCGCCGCGGTCTCCTCGCTGAACAGCGGGGTGCCGATGTTCGCCACCGCCCGCGCGACCCGCCGCTCATTGATCGTCAGCGCGCGCCAGATCGCGCGCATCAGCGGTGCCGCGTCACGCGCGGCCTGGTCAAGCGCCGCTGCCCACGTCTCCTCGTCCGCGGTCGTTCCGCGCGCCGTGTGCGCCCACACGTAGTGGGCGAGCATCATGCTGCGCTGCGGGTGGCCGCGAGTGAACTCCACGAGAGGGGCCAGCGCCGCGCCGGCGTCACGACCGGTCGCCGTGAAGCGCGTCGACACATATTCCGCGACGGCTTCGAGCGGCAGCGGCGCGAGTTCCTTCGGCACCGCCTGGTCAAGCAGCGGGCGGGCCGGGTCCGAGAACAGGTGCTGCATGAGGCCCGGCGCCGAGCCGGCAAACCCATACGTCGCCGCCTCGGTCTGGTGCTGGATGACGCTCCGGATCTTCCCGTCCGCGCCCTCGACCGCCAGCACGTCCTGAATCTCGTCGAACACGACGACGCTGGTGGTGCCGTCCCGATCGAACAGCGCCTGCGGCAGCTCCAGGATACGCAGCAGCACCGCCTCCGGATCGACGTGCGGGTTGCGCTGTAGCGTCGCGGTGAACCCGCCGCCGCCAAGTGAAAGGCCGATGTTCCAGGCCCGAAGCAGCGCCTCGACCCGTCGGCGCACGGGCCCTTTCAGCCGCTCGTACGCCCGCTCGATTCGCACGACGATCTCCGCCACCGACAGCACGTCCTGGAGATCGACGAGCACCGTGGCCATCCCGTCATACTCCGCGGCCTGTAGCACCCGTCGCAGCAACGTCGTCTTTCCATACCGGCGAGGGCCGACCAAGCGGAACGAGTGACCGCCCAGCGCGAGTGCCAGCAGGTCGTCGGACTCCGGATCACGGTCGATCATCTCCTCCGGCGGCAGCGGACCAGAGAAGCGGAACGGGTTGATGTCGGGTGTCCGACGCGTCGTCATATTGTAGAGCTGCAGTATACGAGTTCGACTACCTCAAGTACACGGAAGCGTATGCTCAAGGTAATCGCCGGCGGCGACCGCGCGGCGGCGCACCGAGTGCCGACGAGTTTCAGGGTCCGCCGCCCCGGCCTGGCCACGCCGCGCGGACGACCGGTCGCCGGGGTGCGGGTCAGGGCGATGGGTAGCGCTCGGCGAGCGTCACCTCGGTTCCTGCGCGGTTCGTGTAGCTGCCGATCGCAGTGCACATCGCCGGAGACGGGCATGACACGCTGCCGAGCGCTGTGCTGATCGCGCCGGCGGGGTGGGGGGTCTGCTGTACCGCCCACGTCGAGCCGTCCCAGTGCTCCGCCAGCGGCTCGTTGACGCCGGCGACATCGCCGAAGAAACCGACCGCCGTGCAGGACCTGTCTGATGCGCAGGCCACATCCGAGAATCTCACGCCCGTCGCACCGGGGGGATAGAGAGTGTGCTCGATCGACCAACCTGCTCCGCGCGAGCGCTCGGCGAGCATGATCTCGATCCCGGTCACGATGGTGAAGAACCCTGCCGCCATGCAGGCGCTGGGAAATCTGCACGAGACCCCCACGAGTTGGACAGCGGCCGCGGCCTGCGGGGTGGGCGTTCGCTGGATCGACCAGACGGCGCGATTCCAGCGCTCCGCGAGCGTGTGGCCGCCGCCCTGGTCGTTGAAGAACCCGACGGCGATGCACGACCTCGGCGAGATGCACGACACCCCGGATAGGAAACTGGCCGTCGCGCCGGCGGGATTCGACGTGCGCTGGACCGCCCACGTGGCACCGTTCCAGCGCTCGGCCAGCGTCTGACCGCGGGTCCCGTCGCTGGTTCCTGAGTACCCCACGGCGATGCAGAACGACGCCGACAGGCATGAGACGCGGCCGAGGTAGCTCGTGCTCGCGCGCCGCGCCCGGAGGTTGGGCGTCTTCTGGATGCTCCAGCGACGGCCGTTCCAACGCTCGGCCAGCGGCATCGTCACGCCGGCCGGATCCGTTGCGCTCCCGACCGCAACGCACACACGGGAAACGCACGAGACACCAAACAGGAGCGTGGTCCTCGCCCCCGTCGGCCGCGGCGTCGGCTCGATCGACCATGTGGTGCCGTCCCACCGTTCGGCGAGCGACGTGCCGGCACCACGGCTCGAGGTGTAGTGCCCAACGGCGACGCACACCCTCGGCGAGGAGCACGACACGCTCGAGAGCACGCTGTTCTGGGCGCCGCGCGGGTTCGGCGTGCGCTGTACCGACCACGCAGCCGCACTCGCTCCGGCCGCCGCCGGGCACATCAGCATCAGCGCGACGGCGCTCGCGGCGCTCGCGAAGCGGGACATGAGAGGGCCGAGACGCCTGCGTCGTTCAGATCCCATCCGACCTCAGATGTTCCCGCTTCGCGCGGCATTGATGCCGGTAGAGATAGCCGGCGACCCACTCGGGGTTGATGTCGAGTTCGACAGCGCGCACGATCGCGTGCCCCGAGACCCGGTCTCCAGCGACAGCCGACTCCTATGTCGCGCTGGGGCATTGAGAAGCTTTGGTCGATGAATGTGCACTCCGCCGATCGGACCCCCGGTGGCGCGCGGCGTCGTCGGCGCGCTGTCAGCCGCGGTCGGCGTCGTGCTCGGCGACGCGGGCATCGTCATCCTCGCACTGCCGGACATTCTTCGTGAGTTCAATGCGTCGGTCGGCGGGGTCGCCTGGGTCCTCATCGCATCCGGCGGCCAATCGTCTGCGACTGCGACGCACTCCGTCGCAACCGACCCCCTACGGTCTCGCGATGATGAGTTCGATTTTGGTGAGCGGGCCGGCGGTGCACCAGGCGACCTTCGGGTCATGAGCCAGATCTGAGCTACCAGCCTGCAGGGCAGCAGCCCGTTGATCCCTCAGCGCGCGATCAGCACGAGCACGACGATCACCATGAGGAGCGCGAATCCGGCGCCCGCCAGCGGCCATGGCTGCTGCCAGAACTCGGGCTTGGCACGGTCCCGGGTGTAGCGCCCCTCGGGCGGTTCGCCCACCCAGTCGTCATCGTCGTCATAGCCGGGCATGTCGTTCCTGTGTCCCCGTCGGACTTCCCCATGCTACGCCCAGCCGGGTCAGAGGTCGACGATCACGGGATGATCCCGACAACCTCCACCGAGCAGGATGTCGACGTCGAAGGCAGGTAGCCAGCAGAGGCAAGATCCTTTGAGAACGAGCTCCTAGCTCCGCGCGGATGCGGTGCTGCGGGTCGTGGGATCCACGGGTGCGGCCTTGCGCAGTAGCTCGAGCAGCTGGTACTGCTCAGCCTCGTCAAGCCGAGCCAGATCGACGACCGGCTGTCCGACCCGTGAGAGCAGCCGCTGGCGCAGCTTCCGGCCTGCCGCGGTGAGCACGATGTGGCGCACCCGGCGGTCGGTCGGGCTCTCCTTGCGGGCGACGAGCCCGCGGGCCTCAAGCCGGTCGATGAGGCCGGTGACGTTCGAGTTGTCGCACCCGAGCTCGGCGGCGAGCTGATGCATCGGGAGCGCGTCGGCCAGCTGGAGGAGAGCTCCCGCCTGCGCGGGATGGAGCTCGAGTTCGGCGGCGGCGATGAGAAACCGCCGGCGCTGCTGTCTGAACATCATGCGAAGCAGCTCGCCCACCTCGGCATGCACGTCGCGCTACGCCGGTCGCCGTCGCCATCAAGACCCATATTACTTGATGTTCATAAAGATTGAGAATCTCAACCATTTGGTACAGTGCTTCCCATGAATGCCCCGGCAGCAATCGAGGTGGAGGGGCTCGTCCGCGAGTTTCGCAAGGGCCCCCGCGCGGTTGACGGGATCGACCTCGCGGTCTCGCCCGGCGAGATCTACGGCTTCCTCGGGCCGAACGGCGCGGGCAAATCGACGACGGTTCTGATGCTGACGACGCTTCTGCCGCCGACGAGCGGCCACGCCACTGTCGGCGGCTTCGACATCGTCAGGCAGGGAGCGCAGGTGCGCACGACGATCGGCGCCGCCCTGCAGGAGGCCGCCCTCGACGCGATCCTCACCGGCCGCGAGCATCTCATGCTCCAGGCGACCCTCCAGGGGCTACCGGCCGCCGACCGTAAGCGGCGCAGCCAGGAGCTCCTTGAGCGGGTCGGGCTGACCGAGGCGGCCGACCGACGCGTCCGCGGCTACTCCGGCGGGATGAAAGCGCCGCCTCGACCTGGCGCTGGCGCTCGTCCACTCGCCGCAGATCCTTTTCCTCGACGAGCCGACGACCGGCCTCGACCCCCAGAGCCGCGCGGCGCTGTGGGACGAGGTCGCCCGCCTGGCGCACCACGAGGGGATGACCGTCTTTCTCACCACGCAGTACCTCGAAGAGGCCAACGCCCTCGCCGACCGGATCGGGATCATCGACCATGGGCACATCGTCGCCGAGGGCACGCCTGGCCGGCTGAAGGCGGAGATCGGTAGCCCGAGCATCGAGGTCACCCCCGCCGACGAGGCGCAGGGCGACCGTCTCGCCGAGCTCCTGACCCGGTTCGGCGAGCCGGTGCGACACGGGCGCGGCCGGGTCACGGTCCAGCTGCCCGGTGGGGAGACGCAGCTCGCCGAGATCGTCAGGATCCTCGACCAGGCGGATCTCAAAGTGGAGACGCTCCAGCTCCACCAGCCCTCGCTCGACGACGTGTTCCTGGCCAAGACTGGCCGCAAGCTCGAGGGCTCGAGCGACGGCGAAGCGACGCCCCAGGCCGCCGAGGGCGAGAACGGTGGCGGGCGAGGGAGGCGCAGACGCCGTGGCGGGTGAGATCGCCCTCGACGCCGGCATGCCGAGCCGAGCCGCCCCGCGCCCGGTGTTCGCCGAACAGGCGCTCGCCCTGATGCGCCGGTCGATCGTCCGCACCGCGCGGCAGCGGGCACTGATCATCTTCCCGATGGTGTTCCCGCTGATCCTCTTCGCCATCAACGGCTCGGCGCTCGGGCCGGCAACGAAGATCCGGGGCTTTCCGACGAACAACTACCGCGACTTCCTGATCGCAATGCCGTTCGTCCAGGGCGCGATGTTCGTCGCGATCACCGCCGGCGTCGACCTCGCGCGCGACATCGAGAACAGCTTCTTCAACCGCCTCGCCCTCACTCCCGTGCGCGGCGAGGCGCTGCTGCTCGGCCAGCTCGGCGGCGCGCTCGTCATCGGCACGATCCAGTCGATCGTCTACCTGCTCATCGGCCTCGCGACCGGCGTGACGCTCACGACCGGCATCGCCGGCGCGCTCGTGTTGCTGGCGCTGTCCGTGCTCATTTCGTTCGCGTTCGCCAGCCTCGGCGGCCTGCTCGCCCTGCGCTTCGGGACCGGTGAGGCGGTGCAGGGCATTTTCCCGCTGCTGTTCGTCACGCTGTTCCTCAGTTCCTCGAGCCTGCCGCGGAACCTGATCAAGGCCGACTGGTTCCGCGAGGTCGCCACCTACAACCCGGTCTCGTACTTGCTCGAGGGCCTCCGCAGCCTGGTCATCAAGGGCTGGGACGCCCAAGCGCTCGAGCTGGCGTTCGGCTTCACGTTGGCGATCCTGGCGATCACTGTCGTGCTCTCCCGCTCGGCGATGAAGGTACGGCTGGCCCGCTGATGAGCCGCTTCCTGTCTGTCACCCGCGCAGTCGCCTGGCGCTCCATCCACAACACGGTCGTCAACCCGGCCATTCTCGTGCCGTCGATCATCTTCCCGCTGTTCTTCCTGATCGCGTTCGCGGGTGGCCTGTCGCGGATCTCCGACGTGCCGAACTTCCACTACCCGCCCGGCTACACGTCGTTCCAATTCGTATTCGTGTTCCTGCAGTCGGCGGCATTCGGGGGCGTGTTCACCGGCTTTGCGGTCGCTCGAGATTTCGACTCCGGCTTCGCCCGGCGGTTGATGCTGAGCGCGCCCCAGCGCAGCGGCATCATCGCCGGCTATGTCGTCGGTGCACTGCTGCGTTGGGCACTCACCGGCAGCGTGGTGACGATCGCGGCATTGATCGCCGGGATGAACGTCGACGGCAACGGCGTGCAGCTCGTCGGCCTACTCGGACTGGGTGTGTTGACGAACCTCGTCGCGGCGCTGTGGGCTTGCGGTCTGGCGATGTTCCTGCGCACCGAGCAGGCCGGTGCGCTCATCCAGATGCCGGTGTTCGTGATCCTGTTCCTCGCCCCGGTCTATGTGCCGGTGACTCTGCTGAACGGCTGGATCCACGACGTCGCCAAGTACAACCCGGTGACTGCTGTCCTCGAAGCCGGGCGCGGCCTGCTTGCCGCCTCGCCCGTCAGGGTGGGGATCGCGTTCCTGCTGCTCGTCGTCGCCGCCGTGGTGCTCAGCGTCTTTGCCCGGCGCGGACTCGCCTCGGCCGAGCGCGCCGGCTGACTTCTCGGCTGGCTACTCGCGTTCGTCGGCTCCCGGCGCAGGCGACTCGATGCGAAGGGCACCGGACGGGCACCGACCCACGACCTCGATGACATCGGCCGCCGGCGCGTTGTCCGGCTGGATCCACGGACGCTTGGCGACATCGAACACGACAGGCAGGCCGCGCACGCAGTTGCCGGAGTGCTGACACACCTCGGCATCGAAGCTAACGGTCACCTCGTGGCCGACGTAGTTCTTCCTCATAGTCCAAAGGCCTCCCGGTGTTCGGCCGGCACGAGCTCCACGTACTCGGCGTGCCGCTTGACGTAGTCGTTGACGAAGGGGCAGAAGGGCAGGACCGCCTGACCCTCGGCGCGCGCTTCTTCGAGCGCCTGGCGAATGAGCTTCGACCCGAGGCCCTGGCCCTCGAACCGCGGCTCGATCTCCGTGTGGATGAACGCGATGACGCCGGGACGGCGCCGAAAGACAGTGAATCCCGCGAGCTCCTCACCAACGTGCACCTCGAAGCGGTGCTCGGCTTTGTTGTCAGTGATCGTGACGGTGGGGCTACTCATGGCTCTCCCTGAGGCCGCTTGCACCACTGTACAAACCGCCCAGCTCAGTCTTGCGCCGAACCGTCCCCAGCGTTGTCATCAAACTCCGCAATGACCTCATCAAGCATCCCGAGCGAAGGACGCCACTCGACCCGTGAGCGCGAGGCGCGAACCGCATCGAGGTCGAGCAGGCCGATTTCCCGCGCCCGGCGGAAGATCGCTCGCAACTCCTCACGCGTGGAGAACTCCGCGGCGTCCACCAGCGTCCGTGCGGGGCTGGTGACCGGGAGACCCTTATGGATCGTGACGTCGTCCGGGTGCAGGGGCGGGCCGCGATGGATCTCGACCCCGTCATGTTGCGGCGGATCGTCCCGGGGATCATCGGAAGACCCGGGAACCGTGATGTGGATGATTGGCTTCATACATTCCAGAGGCGCCAGCTTCCGGTTCTCTCCCCCCTCTCCGGCAGTACTCGCGTGTGTGTCCGAGCCACTCCGGAGCGTGATCTCGTACGTGGCGGTGCGAACCTGTGCTCTATGAGCGCCAATCCCGACGATCGCCGCCGTCGCGTCGGGTACGGAGTTGTCGGCGCGATGCTGTCACTCACGGTCGCCGTCGTGCTCGGCGACGCGGGCATCGTGACGCTCGCCCTGCCGGACATCTTGAGCGAGTTCGGGGCCCGCGTCGGAGAGGTCGCGTGGGTGCTCATCGCGTTCAACCTCGTCCTGGCGCTCGCTGCCGTGCCCGCGGCCCGCCTTTGCGTCCGCGGCGACCCGGCGTGGGCGACCGCCGCCGGGCTCATCGTCTTCGGCGCCGCGACAGCCGCCTGCGCCGCCGCTCCGTCACTCGCCGTGCTCATCACGGCCCGTGCGTTCCAGGCGGTAGGCGGCGCGCTCGTGCTCGTCGGCAGCCTTGAGCTCCTCATCGCCGCGGCCGGCGACGAGCTCGCGGGCGCGCGGCGATGGGCGGTCGCCGGCGTTGCCGGGATCGCGCTCGGTCCCGTCGCGGGCGGGTTGCTGACCGCGGCCTTCGCCTGGCGATCGATCTTCATCGTCCAGATCCCGGTTGCCATCCTCGCGGTTCCCGCCGCACTCGCCCTCCGCCACCGGGCGGTCCGCCAGACCACGAGCCGCGACATGACCCCGGACCGCCCGCACGTGCTCGCGAACCTCGCCCTCGCGCTCCTCTCCGCGGGACTCGCCGCGGCGCTGTTCCTGCTCGTGCTCCTCATCGTCGACGGGTGGCGCAAGTCCCCTGCCGTGGCGGCCGTGGCCGTCTCGGCGATTCCGCTCGCTGCGCTGGCGGCCGGACCCCTCTTTCGGACCTTGCGCGCCGGAACGCGATCGGAGGCGATCGCCGGCTCGATCCTCGTCGCCGGCGGGCTCGCCGGCCTCGCGCTCTTGCCGGCCGCGAGCCTCCCTTGGACGCTCGCTCCGCAGCTTCTGGTCGGCCTCGGCCTCGGCCTCTCGGTCGACTCGCTCACGACGGCGGCTCTGCGTGACCGGGTCCCCCGGGCGCTCCATGGTGGCTGGACGATCGCCGCCCGCCATGCCGGCGTCGTCCTCGGCCTCGCGATCCTCACCCCCATCTTCACCGCCGACCTGCGCCGCGCCGAGACGCCCGCCAAGGAGGCGGTCGCCGGCGTCGTGCTCGACGCGCCGCTCCCCGCCACGACGAAGCTCGAGCTCGCCGGATCCCTCAGCCGCCGTCTCCTCGCAGAGCGCGGGCGGGTGCCGGATCTCCGGCCGGCGTTCGCGAGCTTGCGGCTGGCGCCGGGCGAGGTCGCCCCCGCCGCCGCGCTCGAGGCCGACCTCGAGGATCAGCTCCGCCGCGCCGCGACGCGGGCGTTTCGCACCGCGTTCCTCGTCGCCGCGCTCCTTGGGCTGCTCGCGCTCGTGCCGGCCGCTGCGTTGACCGACCGAAGGCGCGGCGTGGCGTCGGCGACCGATCCCGCGCCCGGGGTGGGAGGCCGGAGCGGTCCGTGAGAGCGCTCGCCCTCCCCGCCGTCGCCGTCGTTCTCGTCGCCGCCGTGCTCGGCGTCGAGCTGGCCGCCGGTGGTGCGGCGTATGGCCCACGCCCGCCGGCGGACCCGTGCCACCCCCGCCCGCTCCCGGCCGCGCGTGCGGGGCTCGATCCGCTGCTCGAGGAGATCGTCCTCGTTGGCCTCGACAACGCCGCCTGCCGGCTCGGCGTCTCGCGGGAACGCCTCGTCCTCTCCCTCGCCGCGCGCCAGACGATGGACCCGGCCGCGCCAGCCGCGCTCAAGGCCGGGCTCCGGGATGCGGTTGACCGTCTCGACCGAGCGGGGCGGTTGCCCAAGGTCTCCCAGCTGCTACCCGAGGTCCTCCACCGCGCCAACCTCCCCGGGATCGTCACGAGCGCCATTGGCCTCGTCCCGGACAGCGTCATCGACAGCACCCTGCCGACCGCCCCACTGCTGCGCCGGACGATCGACGGGCTCAACGTCAGCGTCCTCCTCGGAGAATTCGGGGACCCGAGCCGGCTGCAGTCGTCCATCGAATCGGCGCTCCTTCGCGCAGCGGAGGGCGAAATCGTCGCCCAGCTGCGCCCCTTCTGAGCGTCGCTCATCCGGCGAACTCGGCTGCACCGCGCGGGCGCCGCGCGGCCGACGGGTCCGACGGGTTCGACGTGCCGCCGGCGGCCCTCTACGCCGCGCGGAGTGTCTGGAATAGCGACGCCCACCGATCGGGATCGGCACCCTCGGGAATCGGCAGGGTGATCCGCGTCGCGACGTCGCCGTAGCGGCGGATGAGCTCGGCGACCGCCTCCTCCGGCGTCCCGACGACTGCGAACGTGTGGAGCATCTCGTCGTCGATGACCGAGGCCATCTTGTCCCACGCCCCGCTGGTGCTCATCCCGTGGAGGGTGTCCTGCAGCTCGCCCCACCCATGGAGCTCAAGGACGGGCCGGTACGCCGGGGTCGACCCGTAGAAGGCGATCTGCTGCTTGACCAACTGCGCCCCGGCCGCGATTTCCTCCTCGGTGTCGCCGGCCACGACGAACGAGGGGGCGGAGAGCTCGAACCCGTCGAGGCTGCGGCCCGCCTTCATCGCGCCCTTCTCGAGCGCCGGGAGCGTCACCTCCCGCACGTAACGCTCGGTCGAGAAGCCGTGGCAGAGGATCCCATCCGCCACCTCCCCCGCCGCCTGTGTCATGAGCGGCCCGACGGCGGCGAGCATGATTCTCGGGTTTCCATGGGGGTTCGGGCCCGGGTTGAAGAACGGCGTCATGAGCGTGTGGCGGTAGAACTCGCCGCGAAACGTCAGGCGCCCATCGGTCGCCCAGCACTCCCAGATCGCCCGGACGGCGAGGATGAACTCGCGCATGCGTGCGGCGGGCCGGGACCATTCCATCGAGTAGCGGTTCGTGATGTGCGGCTTGATCTGGGAGCCGAGCCCGAGCGTGAAGCGCCCGCCGGAGAGCATGTGCAGGTCGTTGGCCTGCAGCGCGACCGTCATCGGGTTACGCGCGAAGGCGACCGCGATCGCCGTCGCGAGCCCAACCTGCTTCGTGCGCTGCGCGGCGACCGCGCTCGCCACGAACGGGTCGACCTGCGTCTCGGCGACCCACCAGCCGTCGTAGCCGTCGCGCTCGGCACGCGCGGCGCTGTCACCCGCCTCGATGACTGTCGAGGCGTATCCCCCGGAGTCGACTTGCATCCTCGGTAGGACACCCTACAGCTCGCCGCGTCGAGGCTGGGATCCGCCGCGGCAGGCGACCTGGCATCGACGGGCGAGCGGCTGGTCGGCAGCTTGGGGGCTGATGCGAGCACCAACCTAGGCTCTCCCCCGTCCGAACGCTCAACCGGAAGTGGCGGCCTGACCTGCGTCGCGGCACTACTCGCCCGAGCGAGGCCAGTCGCCCCGCCGACAGACTCAACATCGTCGGTCTAATCCTCCGGAATTGGAGCAGGACGCGTCAGCCGGGAATCGAACCCGCGACCTTCGGGTTATGAGAGTCTTTGGGCTGTTTACGTAGGTCTCGCTTTGCAGGCCTTTTGTGATCTTGACTGGGGCTAGATCGAGCTGAATTTGCCCATCTTGTTACACGGTTTGTTAGACGCTTTCGGGCCCGCCGACCGGTAGTCCGAGACCCGATACGTCATGACCCCTCTGCGCCGACCCAGGCGCGCGCTGAGTGCGGGCCGTCGAAGCCGACAACGACGCGACTCCACAGGGCTGGCCCGTATTCGGCGGCGGGTTTCTCGAGTTCCGGTCAGGTCGAAGCTGGGGTTGCTGACACGTAGGTGTGTGGGCGGCACCCGGAGTGGCCTGGCCGCCCGTCTCGAGCAGGGTCAGGCGCGGCCGCTTCACGCGTGAAGGCAAGCATGAGCGAGACTCCCACCGCGTCGCGCCTGATCCGGCATGCCGGGACGTGCAGCTGCGCGGCCGGGAGCGACGAAACGAGCCTCACCCCGCCCGCATACTCGCGATGCAATACGCCCCATTACCCGAGACCACGCCGGGCTTGCAGCCGCGCCGCCTCACCCTCGTCAGCTTCGGCCCGCCTCAAGCGCTGGAGACAGTCCAGATCACTTCATAGACGGAGTTCGACCCTCATCCGTCGGGGCTGTCGACACCCTGGTGAGTTGTCGTAGTAGACAAGGGCCCGTCCTTTGTCGCGAGGTAAGGTCTCGGCCGAGGATCAGGTTGCTTGCCGTTTCGGCGGCGACGATCCCATCGCAGTCGGCGAAGACGATCCCCCGAGTTTGTCGTACAACCTTCCAGCCAGGGAAGCGAGCAAGCTTCCGGCGACAGGGATGAAGATCGTGTCGCCCTGGACCTCGAGGCCCACCATCACGGCTACCCCGGCCCCGATGCCTCTTGCCACGCTCTTAACGGGATCATCAGTGATGCTGCCGACGGCCTTAGTGAGCGCGGCGTCCAGCGTCTTGGTGTCGACGTTTCCCGCGTTGACGATCTCCCGTTCGCAGGTCGTATCTACCTCTCGCCGAGGCTCGCCTGACCGACGGCGAGCGGGCGGACTTGCAGCGCGTAGCGGCCGAGCGCGTGGCCCAGGATCCATCGACGTACCGCCGGTACCAAACCTGTACATCAATGCCCGCGCGGCCGCATCCACATCATCGACGCCGCAGCCGAATCGCCCCCGTAATCACAGACCATTCTTGCCCGTCCCCCCACACCCGCCGTCGTCCGATCCACCCGGGAGCTCGCCGGTTCGAGGCCGGCTGGGTCCACTCGGAGGCGCCTTCATCTATTCGGTTCCGTACCCGGGGCGGTGCGACACAGGTGCACCCCTTGGCCGGTGTCAGATCCCGCCGGTCGCGCAGAACGACCCGAGCCACGGGCAGCCCGGTGGAGTCCCAGTTGGATGCGAGTCAGCGGAGTAGACTGGACGAACGCGCAGTGAGCGAGCAAGGTCCGCGACGACTCAGGGTCGCTACATCGTCATCAGGGTGGTATACGACTGCTACCCGTCCTGGGGACGATCCTTGGGGTGGATTGCACCTGAGCTGACGGGCGGCGCCCTGAGGATGCGTGCGGATCTCAGTGATCAGTCCGGGGAGTCGCGCACTTGGGCGGGCTTCGTAGACGAAGCCACGTTCAAGCGCTCTGCCGACGTGTGGAGACTGGACGCGACGCCCTACAAGCCCGCCGTCGGCGTCGTGGCCGAGGCAGGCGGTCTAACGGTACGCGAGTACACGCTCGACGGGATGAACTGGGAGATGGGCGGGATGTCTCCGATCGTCTATGTTTCTGTGTGGGTAAGCGAGATGCGAGGCCCGCATGGACCGGAGGTGGATAATTCGTGGGGTGCGCGCACGCATGGTTGACGGCCGTGAGGGACGGAGTGTTGGCGCACGATCTCCGCGCCGTGGAGTCCCTCAGCTCCAGAGGCCCGCGGATGGCGAGCGGTGCGCATGAGCGCCGGCGGCTCTGAGACTGGCGGGCTGCCACACGTCTTCGCGATGCGACGCGCCGGCTCGTGCGGATCGCCGGTATGGACATAGCGGAGTTCGTCGCCCACGACGGGTCGCTCACTCCGATCGTTGCCCGGTCGCGAGACGCGATCATCTCCGATGGGATGCAGAAGGCGGTGCGCGCGCTGGCGCGGAGCTGCGACGTGTGCGAGCCCAGCGGGCGGGATCGCGCGAGAGTCTTCTCGGGGAGCGGTGCGCTCGCTGAGCCGAACGAGAGCTTGATCGCGGTTCACGACTGGCGCGGTCGAGATGACGTTCTGCCGCCTGATGTCGACGACGACATCACCGACGAGGACGCGCTTCGGGCGCTCGTCGGGAGAGGACCGGGGATTCTGGTCGCAGATCGTGCGGGCCCCGAGCCGGCCGGGCGGAGGACGGCCGCCGAATGCTTTCTTCGCGACATCGAAGAGGTGGAGAATCTCCTGGACTCGATCGCACACCGGGCATCATGATTGGCAGAGACTCGGACGCGGCGAGCGAGTTCACGCTCGTCTACGAAGGCTTCGATCCGGGCAACGAAGGGCTGCGTGAGGCCCTGACCTCGACCGGAAACGGGTACTTTTGCATCCGGGGTGCCGCGGAGTGGGAGGACGCGGGCGAGGTGCATTACCCGGGCACATACGTGCATGGCGTCTATAACCGGGAGTCGACGATTGTGGGCGGGCGTCCTGTGCCCAACGAGGATCTGGTCAACCTCCCGCGTTGTCTGTCGCTGAAGCTGGCGATCGAGGATGAGGATCAGATCCGATTGTCGAACGTCGAGCTGCTGTCCTACCGCCACAGCTACGACATTCGTTTTGCGCTGGTGACCCGCGAGTTACGCTTCCGGGATCGCGCCGGGCGCCGGACCAGCCTGCGGAGCCGCAGGTTCGTGAGCATGGGTCGGATGCACCTCGGCGCGCTCGAGTGGGAGCTGGTTGCAGAGAATTGGTCTGGTCGAGTCACGGTCTTGTCTGTGTTGGACGGGCGCCTGCTGAACCGTGGGGTCGCTCGGTATCACCAGCTGTGGGGCCGGCATCTCGATCCCGAAGGTCCCCGCACGTATGGCAGCGACGTGATCGCCCTAAAGGTCAGGACGCGCCAGTCGCGGATCGAGATCGCCGAGGCAGCGCGCACCCGCGTGTACCGGGGCGCGCAGGAGCTGGAGGTTGGTCGCACGGTCCACCAGATGCAGGACTACATCCAGCAGAGCCTCGTATTCGAGATGGAGCAGAAGGTGCCTGTCCGGGTCGAGAAGCTCGTCAGCCTGTACACGTCGCGCGATCGTGCGATCAACGAGCCCATGGCAAACGCGGGTAAGAGCGTTCACCGCTATCCGGCGTTCGCCGAGGCGTTCGAGGGTCACATGCACACGTGGGGCGAGTTGTGGGAGGTCTGCGATGTGCGGCTGCCTAAGGAGAAGCGGGTGCAGTTCCTGCTTCGGTTGCATATTTCGCATCTCCTGCAGGTGTGCTCGCGGCTGACACCACATCACGATGCCGGTGTGCCCGCCCGCGGTCTCAACGGCGAGGCATACCGCGGCCATGTGTTCTGGGACGAGCTGTACGTTTATCCGTTCTTGAACTTCCGCTTACCGGAGATCACCCGGGGCCTGCTGATGTATCGCTACCGGCGGATCGGCGAAGCGCGTGCGGCGGCCCAGCGCGCCGGTTACCGCGGAGCGATGTATCCGTGGCAGAGCGGAAGTGACGGCGAGGAAGAGACTCAGCTCATCCACATCAACCCGCTGTCGGGTAGATGGGAGCCGGATTTCTCTCGCCACCAGCGCCATGTCAACGCCGCGATCTTCTACAACGTCTGGCACTACTACCAGACCACTCATGATGTCGATTTCCTGCGCGATCACGGAGCCGAGATGATGCTCGAGATCGCGCGCTTTTGGTCCTCTATCGCGCACTTCAATCGCGACCGCGATCGCTGGGAAATCCATGGTGTGATGGGGCCGGACGAGTTCCACGAAAAGTATCCGGACGCGGACGAGGGCGGGCTGCGCAACAACGCCTACACGAACGTGATGGTGGCCTGGATCTGCGAGACGGCACAGAAGGTGCTCGAGCTCCTGCCAAAGAGCCGACGCGACGTTCTTCGCGTCCGGATCGGCTTGGAGGACGGGGAGATCCAGCGATGGCGCGACATCAGCCGCAAGATGTTCGTCCCGTTCAACGCCGATGGCATCATCAGCCAGTTCGATGGTTATGAGGACCTGCAGGACCTCGACTGGGACGCCTACCGCTTGAGGTACCCAAACGTCCAGAGGCTCGACCGGATCCTCCGCGCGGAGGGCGACAGTCCCGACCGCTACAGCCTCAGCAAGCAAGCGGACACGCTGATGCTGTTCTTCCTCTTCCCCTTCGAAGAGCTCAACCGCTTGTTCGCGCAACTCGGCTACGAGCTGACCGAGAAGGCAGCCCGCCAGACGATCGACTACTACGAACGGCGCACCTCGCACGGGTCGACGTTGAGCTTCGTGACACACGCCGGAGTGCTGGCACGGATGGACCCTGAGAGCTCCTGGCAGCGGTTCGTTAGGGCACTCGAGAGCGACATCGGCGACGTCCAGGGAGGAACCACCCCGGAAGGAATCCACTTGGGCGTGATGGCGGGAACCCTGGACCTTGTGCAGCGCGCATACCTGGGAACCGAGATCCGTGGCGACGTCCTCACGTTCGATCCCGTGATGATCGATCGGCTCGACGGCCTGCACCTGGCGATGCAGTTTCGCCGCGCGCACATCACGGTCTCGTTGAACGGCGCGAAGCTGACGGTCACCGCGCTCGACGGTGGTTACCGCGCAACTGTCAAGGTTGGCGTCGGAGGCACGGTCCGCGAGCTAGACAGGGGTGACAGCGTGGTGTTCCCGGTTGGTGACGCTGCGCGGCCTGACGAGCGACGAACCACGCACGCGAGCGCCAGGTCCAGCTTCGCCGGTGCGATCTTCGACATTGACGGGGTGCTGATCGATTCCCCACACGAACTGGCGTGGCGGGAGACGCTGCGCGAGTTGATGCAAACGAGCTGGGCCCACATTCGGCCGCGAACGACCTGGTCGCCCGAAGGGTTCACGTCGCACCTGTACCAGGAGCTCGTGGCCGGCAAACCCCGTATGAGCGGTGCGCGCGCCGTGGTTGAGTACTTCGGACTGCCCGATAACAACGCACTAGTCGAGGAATATGCCGAACGCAAGCAGCGCAAGGTCGTCGATCTGATCGAGGCCGGACAATTCACCGCGTTCCCCGACGCACTGCGACTGCTCCTGATGGTGCGCGGCGCGGGAATCCGCGTCGCTGCCGCGTCATCGTCCAAGAACACCGGCCGGATGCTCAGCAGGGTCCGACTCGACACATTCGCCGCACAGCAAGACCTCGAGTTCCCCGACATTCGACCGGGGCAGACCCTCTCCGACGTCATCGATGTCGACATCTCCGGGCGATCCTTCCAGGAAGGCAAGCCCCATCCGGAGATCTTCATCACCGCCTCCAGAGAACTCGGTGTCCCTCCGGAGTCTTGTTTCGTCGTCGAAGACGCGGTCTCTGGGATCATCGCCGCCAAGGCTGGAGGGATGGCCGCCCTCGGGATCGCGCGAGCCGGTGATTCGCAGCTCTTGAGCGATGCCGGCGCCGATCTGGTGGTCGCCACGCTCGACGACGTGGACATCCGAGCCCTCACGGACGGCCGCTTAGCTGCCGCGGCAGTGGACCCACCCCGCGGGCACCACCGACCGTCTCCAACCCGGAACCGGCCGCTTGCGTGAGTCTGAACTGCGCACCTGCCGGCAGGCGTTGCCAGCTCCCCCGAAGCCGACCGAGCAGGGCTGTACCAAACGGACTGCCGCAACAACAGGAACTCGTAGGGACTGAATATCGATGAGCGTTAGCCTATTTCTGATCGCCGGAGACCGAGTTGTCCCGCGCTCTCTTCGTGATGCGGTCGTGAAGCTCGACCATCGCTTCCTCGACGAGGACTCGCGCAGGCAGCTCCCGATCGGCGAGCTCGAATTTTCCGGCAAATGGGCGCAGGGCGATGACGTCTGGCTCTGGGTGGACGACGAGACCGGGCGCGAGCTTGGCTATGCCACTTTCCCGATCATCCCGGGAAAAGGGCGAGTGCTCCAGCGTGTCTGGATCGAGCCGGCCTACCGTCGCCAGCACTTGCTCACCGACGCGTGGGCTGTGTGGTGCGAGCGGTACCGGGACGATTTGCCCATCGAGGAGCCAAACGCCGCGATGCGGGCCTTCATGGCCCGCCATCACGTCGGCAAGACGTGATGACCATCGGCACGGTCGTCCTTCGCGTCCAGGCTGACCTCCTCGGCGTTGCGCGGCACAACACAGAGCGTCTACAGCACCGCTGTCCCGACATGCCGCGCCCGGTGACCGACGTCGGTCAGGGCCATCAAGCTCTGGCTCCGTCCTGAGCTCGAGAGATCGGCCGACAGCATGCCGCCAACGGCCGCCGACGGCGTCGCCCCGGCGCCTAACCCGACAGCAGACCTTTCGATAGCGGGGGCGGGATTCGAACCCGCGACCTTCGGGTTATGAGTCGCTTCAGGCGTGTTTGGTACCTGCGGATTTGCAGGGCTTTCGTGAAAGTACGTTCGGTTACGAGAGGTCAAATCTGCTTGTTTTGGTACCCGTTTGGTACCCGTTTTGGGCTTCCGGGCGCGCTGTGTGGAGAGTGGCGCTTGGCGGGGCAGCACTTACGCCGCGTCACGTTCAAGCGCGCTGTAGCGCTCGACGGTGATCAGCACCGCGCGCATCTGGTTGCGTTGGGTCAGCACAATTTTCTCGAGCTCCCCCTCATCGAGCTGGTCGAGCAGCCGGCCGAGCTCGCGCATCGCTTCGCGGACGGTCGCGAGCTCCTGGTTCGACACACGCAGCTGCGCGGGATCGTTCATCGTGACCGGGACGGTACGTCCCGAACCGGACGGATCCGTCGTCAGTTGCGTCGACGTTCTGTCCGCAGTCTGCACGACACTCCCAAGAATGACTCAGGCGGCAGTGTTGGATCGTTCGGCGGTGCGGTTCGGAACGGCACGCGGCCGGTACTTCCGGGAGAACTTCGCACAGGGCGGAGTCGATCTCGTCCAGATCATCCCCGAGCTGGTCACGAATGCCGATGCGGCGATCGCCGCGTCAGGCCGGCCGTCGGGGAGGATCGTGTTGACGGTTGCCGCACCCGAGGCGGAGTTCGTGGCGATGTGGCGGGCCCGGATGCGGTCGCTGCGCTCGCCGGCGTTGCTGTCGTGGAAGCACGAGCTGCGCTGCACCGATGACGGCGAGGGTGTAGACGCCGACGTGATCGACCGTCGGCTTGGCGCGCTCGGGGTCGAGCCGCCGACGGCAGGTCAGCGCGGCCTGTTCGGACGCGGCTTGCGGGATGTGTGGCTCGCGCAGGGCGCCGGCCGAATCGAGGGGATCCGCGGCGGCCGGCTGGTCGAGTCCTGGTTCTTCCCCGCCCCCGGAGATGAGCCGTACGCGTTCGCGCACGTCCGCGACCGAGTCGCGACCGCGCCCGATCTCAGCGCGCTCGGTGTCACCGTGTCCGGGACGCGGGTGACGGTGCCGCTGTCCGCGGCGAGGCTTCCGGCTGCGGGACGGCTGCGAGCGCTCGTCTCGCAGCTCGTGCAGTTGCGACCGATCCTGGAGGATCCGACCCGCGCCATCCTGCTCGAGCAGCCGGGGCAAACCCCGGCGCTGGTCACCTATCCGGCCCCGGAGCCCGACGTCGAGCGCCCCGTGTTGTTTGACGATGACGTGCAGGTCACCCCGGCGGTCAGCGCCAGAATCACCGTGCGTCGCGCGAAGGAGCCGCTCTCGCAGGGCTTCTCGCGCGCGACCCGGCGGGGCGGGCTGGTGATCCGCTCCGGTCGCGCCGCGCACGAGACGACCCTTGCCGGTTTCGAGGGGCGGCCGGGTGCCCGACACCTCTATGGCGAGGTGGTCTGCGATGCGATCGAGCAGCTGCAGCGCGACGCGCTCGATAAGCCGCGCCCCGAGCTCGTCGTCAAAGTCGACCGCTCGGGGCTCAACCAGCACCATCCGATCGTCGAGCGACTGTACGCCGCGATCGACCGCGTGCTGCGACCGATCGTTGCCGCCGAGGAGCGCCGTGCCGGCGCCCACCTGATCGGAGCCGCTCGCGCCGTGACCGCCCGCGACCAGGTCGGCCTCCGCGCCCTGAACGACCTCCTGAAGGCCGCGTTCGACCAACCCGGCAGCGCTGGCGCCCAGCCCGGCACGGCTGCAGCGAGCAAACCGCCGACGCAACCCGCCGACAGCGCGTTGGGTGCGGAGGACGACCGCGTGTCCGACGAGTTTGAGAGGGAGCCTCCCGCCCCGTCGGCGCCGGTGGCGCAGCCGCTCTGGTTCAAGCAGTCACCTGTACGACTTCACCCCGGCGAGAAGCGGACCGTCACCCTGTACGCCGACCCGGCGAGCGTTCGCCCCGGGACCATCGTCGAGATGGAGGCCGACCCCGGGCTATCGCTGACGCTTCGCACGCACGAGGTCCCGGCGCCGGGCGCCCGCGGCTACAGCACCCTCCAAGTCGCTATCCGCGCCAAGGTCACGGTCGAGCCCGGCTCTCGGCTCGTTGTTCTGGCGGCCGCGGGTGAGCACACGTGCGAGCTGGAGGTCGTGATCGTCCGCCACCGCGCCTCCGGGTGGGTCCGCGAGATCGCGCGTAAGAGCGAGGACCAGGTCACGGAGGCCGAGTTCGACCCGGAAACGGGGATCGTCACGGTTTACGAGGGCCGCCGCGAGTTCCGCGAGCTCGAACGCGCCGCCCGCAAGGCGGGCTACGGCAAGAAGCGCGTCCCGGAGTATGTCCCGTACCGGATGCTTGAAGTAGAGGCCGCCGCGAACGCTGTGTACGCGTGGGCGGCCGAGCAGATCCTTGCACGACGCCTGCCCGAAGAGCGACCCAACGACCCTGCGGAGTACGCAGCCGCCGTCCGCCACGAAGCTCAAGCGCTTCGCCACCGTGCCCACCACAAGCTGATGCAGGCGTTCCTCGAGCCGGAGATCTTCGAAGGCGCCGTCAGCCTCAGGCGCGTGCCGGTCGCCACTTCCCCGCAGTTACGGCTGGTGGGCGACGAAGAATCAGGTTGACGCGATGCTTCGGCCTGACTCCTCAGGCCGGGCCCTTGCTCGTTTCGACGGTACGGGCCGCAGGTGGTAGCCTGTAAGAGACGTACCAGAGAAACCGCCGTAGAGAATTCACGATAGAGATGACGACAGTCCGAGAAGTCCGGATCGCCGGCCACCCGTTCGTTCTGCGCAGCAGCGACGTCGTCCGTGCCATGCGAGAAGTCGATCCTGAGCCCATCGCAAGCCACTATGTGGTCGTCGGCACCCGGCGGTTTCCACCGAAGCAGATCATCGGCGAGCTCACCGGCCTTGACCGAGCCGACTTCACCACCCACCAGGCGAGACGAACCCTCATCCGCCTCGGCTTTTCGGCAGGCCGCAGGCCTGGGCGGACAACCGGGACCATCTTGGCCCCTTCCCGCCACAAGCCGGTGAACGCCCCCCGACCTCTCGCTGACCGCTTGCGGCCGTTGGCTGGCAGCTGGGTCGCGATCAGGGATGACGACATTCTGCATTCGACGGAGTCTCCGCAGGAGCTCGTCGCATGGCTCAGCCGGCACGGACAGAAGGCGGACAGCATGTTCCGAGTGCCGGAGGATGAGCTGGCCGCGAGCGGGCTCGCGCCTCAGTGAGGTTCGCGTTCAGAGACATCCCGGATCCCGGCACGGGTGGCGTTCGGCCGCGTCCCATCGTTGACGTTGTCGTCGAGGGCCTGGATGTCGCGCCCCAGGCGTGCCTCCTCGACAGCGGCGCGACGGCAGTGCGCTTCGGCGCACACGTCGCAGAGATCTGCGGGATCGACCTGCGGGACGCGCCGCGAACGCGCCTCGCGGTCGGCGGCGCGGTCGTCACCGCGCTCATGGCCGAGGTCACTCTCGAGGTCGACGACGGCTCTCAGCAGTACGCGTGGTCAGCGCCCGTCTGGTTCTGCGAGCCATGGGCACCGTCGTTCGGACTCCTCGGCCTGACCGGCTTCTTCGACCATTTCACGGTGACGATCGCCTCTTACCAAGAGTGGTTCGAGCTGACTCCACCCAGCTGAGCGCGCCCTGCCCTGGCCCTACGCCGCATCACCTAAGTCGTCGAGATCGGTCAGCGAGGCGGTGTAGCGGTAGCCATCGCTGAGGCCGTCGGCTTGACCGAGGGAGACGCTGTAGTGGAAGCCGCCACGACCGACAGCGCGCTCGAGCGTCGCGAGCACTCGTTGTGGGTGGTCGTGAGGCCCGTTGATGTACAACGGCTTGCCATCCCTGCCGAACGTGATCGAGCTCCGGCCATCCCACGATCCCAGGGTCCGCCCCGCCCGCCGGAAGTCGGGGTGCGGCTCGAAGCCGAGGCTCCGTGCGTAGTCGACGGCGCCGAGTACGAGGTGCCGGGCGAGCTCGAGCGGGACCGGGATTCCCTCCGACTCCCACGGTCCGAAGTACTGGCGCTTGAAGGCGTCGAGCTCGCGCTGGCCCATCCGCTGTGGCCCGATCGTGTTCTTGACCCCCAGACACCATGTGTCGACGAGGTAGCCGCACACGGACAGCTTGTCGCGCCTGTCAGGCGACGCGACGAGCACGCAGGCGACGCCGCTGTCGCCGGCTTCGCTCGGCGCACCGGCGTCGTCTGGCCAATCAGAATGGCCGTCGATTCGCAGCCCGTGCCGCCAGCCAGGGTTGACCCAGCACCGAGTCTGACTCGCGACCGCTTCGCCGTTGGCGTTACCGCCGGCAGCGGCCGTCGCTTGGCTCTCCCGCTCGCATGCCACGACGCGTACGAGTCGGGCAGCATCGGCCTTACTGACGCCCAGCGCGCGAGCGATCTCGGTGGGCGTGAACCGCCGCGCTCGCAGCGCGCGGACCGTGGCAAGCAGCTCCTGTTCCATGAAGTGACTTCTACGAAACGCTGCGGACGGAAGTCGGGATCGACTTGACTACGCGCCTCGCGGCCGGTCTGCCCTTCAACTCGTCGATGAGCACTGCGCGCGTAGCGGCTAAGTGTGCGTTTTCGACATTTATTTCGCATACGCACGTGGTCCGTAAGGATCGTCATCTATCCTTACAAAGCTCCGGAAGCTCTGAAAGGTTCGCGTGTCGATCCCAGGCATCTCCCAGCCTCTCCCGACGGTCCCTCTCGGCCACACCGAGAAGCGGCTGTGGCCCGCCGACCCGGGCGCCTACGGGGGGCGAAGGGCACGACGGCCGGGGGCGTACGAAGTCTTCATCCCGGATGAGATCTCAGGGCGCGACTTCCCGCTCGACGGCGATGCCGTCGCAGCCGTCACCGAAGCGACCCGAGCGCTGCAACATCTGGAGGCTTCGCCGCCACGCATCGCAACGCTGGGAGCACTTGCGCAGAACCTGCTGCGCTCGGAGAGCGTGGCGTCTTCTCGGATCGAGGGCGTTCACCTTTCGCACAAGCGACTCGCACGCGCCGCCTATCAGGCCGACAGGGGCCAACGCGACCGGCGAGCCGCCGAAGTCCTTGGAAACGTCGAAGCGATGGGGCACGCGATCGAGATCGGGGCGGCTGGCAAACCGCTCACGACTTCGAGCGTCGAAGACATTCACCGGACACTTCTGCGGTTCACCGAAGACGCAGACATCGCCGGCGTCGTGCGAGAGTCACAGAACTGGATCGGCGGGAATGACTACAACCCGATCGGCGCGGCCTACGTGCCGCCGCCACCCGAGCACGTTCGGCCGCTGTTCGATGATCTTTGCGCGTTCGCCACCCGAACCGATCTCGCGCCGATGGTCCAGGCCGGGATCGCGCACGCCCAGTTCGAGACGATCCACCCGTTCGCCGACGGCAACGGTCGCGTGGGCCGAGCCCTCATCTACACGGTCCTTCGCCGCCGTGGCGAGATCGCGAACTACGTCCCTCCGATCAGCCTCACCCTGGCAGCCGAGCCGAAGGGGTACGTCGACGGGCTCACTTCGTACCGAGACGGCAATGTAAGCGCGTGGCTCGTGCAGTTCGCCGACGCGACCGCACGGGCGGCGACGGAAGCCGAGCGGCTCGCCGACGCGATCGAGCAGCTCCAGTCCCGCTGGCTCGATGATCTCGGCCAGCCGCGAAGGGATGCTGCGGTTCGGCAGCTCATCAGTGCGCTGCCGGGGCAGCCCGTGGTCGACGTCACGGTCGCCCAGACGCTCACAGGCAAGTCGCACGTCGCCGTCGGCAAGGCTCTGCAAGAGCTCGAGCGCGCGGGAATCCTGCACAGGCTCAACGAGCGCAAGTGGGGCCGCGTCTGGGAGTGCGACCAGCTGCTCAACTTGGTCGATGCGTTCGAGAACAGCGTCCGGGTACCCGGCCCGTAGCAACAGCCAGTCTTCGATGTCCTGGACGTGGAGGCATCGATGCGCATCGCTGTGATCTCCGACATCCACGGCGATCTCGACTCGCTGCGCCAGGTGCTCACCGCGATCGATCGGGCGGCCACCGAACAGATCTGGTGCCTGGGCGACATCGTCGGGCTCGGCGCGACCGCGCCGGCCGAGGTCGTCAACCTCGTTCGCGATCGCTGCGCGCTCGCGCTCGCCGGCAACCACGACCGCTGGGTCACTGGCCAGCTCTCGCTCAGCATGCTGCCACTGCCCCGCCAACGCGCGCAGCTGCAATGGCAGCACCGTGTGCTCTCCAGCGAGCAGCTCACATGGCTCGCAGCGCTGCCCGCCCAGGGCTGGGCTCACGACATCGAGCTCTGGCACGGCAGCGCCCAGGACCCAATCACCGGCTGGATCTCAAGCCCGCAAGACGCGGCGGATCATCTCGCCCGCCAGCAAGCCCGGATAGGGCTCGTCGGGCACACCCACCGACCGTTGCTCGCCGAGAACAACGGCACGACGATCGAGTACGACGAGAACCCGGACAGCCACGACCTCGCGGACGACCGTCGCGCAGTGCTCAACCCCGGTGCTGTGCTCGGATCACGCAGGTGGCTCGAACTCGACCTCGCAGCGGGAAACGCGATCTGGCACACAGCCTGAACCCCGGCGCCGCTTGAGGCTACGGAGCCTCGCTGCGCGCGTTCCAGCCGGCGATGAAGGTCCGCAGCGCGTCGCCGTCCTCGACGTCAACGCCGGCTGACTTCGCGGCCGTCAGGAACTGCTTCGCAGGACCGCCGGCCGCTGGATCGCTGCCGCGCTCGGTCATCTGGTTGCGCCAGCGTGGGATCGCGTTTCTGGTTGCCTCCACAGCCCAGTCGGGCGTGCCTGCCTTGCGACCCGCGAACCGCACCCACGCGTCGAGGGCTAACGGGAGCCGTTCGAACAGACCCTCGTCGGCAAGCACCTTCCTCGGGATCCAGTTGGCCATGAACAGCTCGACGACCACCGGGCTCCAACGCAGCGGGCGTCCGTCAACGTAGTCGGCGCAGAAGTCGATCGCCAGCGACGCGGCCCAGGCTTCATCGCTGTCGGACACGAAGTCCTTTCCCTCCGGTGAGGAAAGGAACTCGTCGCGGAGCCGGTCGCGCTCCTCGTGCGGCAGCTCGTCGCGCTCGGGCACGGCGACGACATGGGACACCTCGTCAACTCTCAGCATCGCCAGGGCCCGCAGGCGTGCGTAGTCATCCGCCACCGGCGGGTCCAACGTCATCTCGGTCAGCTCGATCGCCGCGTCGATCCGTCCGGCCGCGTCCCCCGGTGTGATGCGCTCGAGCGTCAGCTCCCCGTCGCGCCGCGGATGTTTGCGCATCACCTCGGCGACGCGATCGATCGAGTCGGCGAGCAGGATGTCCTTCGCCATCACGCCGAGGTTGTTGTCGATCAGCACGCCGACCGCGTGCGTCTCGCCGCTCGGATGGCGGGCCTCGAGAAACACAGTGCAGGCGTCGTCGTACACGTCCTCGCGCATCACGGCCGCACCGGTGATCTCCGCCTCGCCGACCTCGCCGAGCCAGCGCGGCGCCGCCTCTTCCAGTTCCAGCTTCTGTGCCAGCACGCCGGCGCGGATACCGAGCGCGCCGTCGTCCACGATCGCGATCGCGCTCAGCGCCGTCCGCGCTCCGTCGCCCCCGAGCCGAGCCACCGCCTCGATCAGCGGCTCGCCGAGAATCAGGCTGTAGTCGGGCGACGCCGCCTCGTTGAGTGGCAGCGTGTACCGCTGGTTCCAGAGGACGCCGAGTAGATGGGAGGCCCACAGCTCGGCGTCGAGCGCGCTCGTCAGCTCGTGCGCCTCATGAACGATCCGACGGGCAAAGCTCTCGGGGCCAGCGGGCGCACCCGAACCCCTGGCGGCCTCGCGCTCGCGCCGCACCGCGACCTTGGCAGGATGGCCGCCCGGTCGACGATTTCGCTTGCCCTTGCTCACTGTGCGGCAGCCTAATCGCCTCGTGCGGCGAGGTCCCAAGGCGAAAGCCGCACGCTGCGGCAAACGCCATCGAGCGTGAGAGCGAGCGTGGACCCGCGGACGGGGAACGACGTCGTTAGGGATCACGATCGGTGGGTCGATGCGCTCGGAACTGGCTGTCGGGTCTGGTGATGGGTCGTTGATCGGCCGGGCGGTGACTCTGGCGGGTTCGAGTGCTCGTGAGGCGCGTCGGGAGGCGGTTCGGAGGCGATCGCGCGGATGGGTGATCGCGCCCTGCGGACGAGTTGCTGCCGATTGTTCGTCAGTGACGCCGACGCTGGTCAGGCGGCGGGGAGCGCGCGGATGCGGGCAGCGCTGCGAGGTAGTCGCGTGCACGGCAGCGGGCGGGCAGGTGAAGCGTCACGAGCGGCGTGGCGTGTCAGCGGCCGGCGATCGTGATCAGCCGGCGGCGAAGTGTCCGGGCGGCCGCACGGTGCTGTCGGGCAGGCCGATCAGTTGGGTCCAGCGCAGCAGGTTGTGCGCGAGCGCACCGAGCACCGTCCAGGCGCCGTTGGCGTTGAACTCACCGGACGGGAAGTGCCTAGCGCCTGCTCCTTGAGCTCAACGATCACTTGTTCAACGACGGCGTGATCACGATGCTCTGACTCCACGATCGTGATGTCCTCGGTGCGGTTGGTGAGAAACGCGAAGTGACGCCAATCGGGCCACAGCTCGGCTGCGGCCACAGTCGGGTGCGGCGCACGATCAGCCGCCTGCCGCCGTGGGTGGTCTCGGCGATCTGCGCCTCACCTTCCTTCGGGTAGTCCTCGATCGTCTGCCACGCGCTCTCCTCGATCGCCTCCACTGCGGCACGGATCGCCTTGTGCATGCGACTCCGATCGAGTACTGCCAGTCGGCGCGCTCCAGCCGAGCGAACACCTTGTGGTTCCAGAACCCGGAGTCGGCGCGCAGCAGCTTGGGCCCGTCGGCGCCGCGCGCGTGACCCGGGCGATCAGCTCGTCGCAGAAGCGCAGCATCCCCTTGCTCGTGTTCGCCGAACCCTTCCTGAGACGGATATGCAGCACCTCACGAGTGTCAGCACGGGTGGCCAGGATCGGGTGATACCCGAGCACCTTCGTGTACCGTAGGCGGCGCCTGCTTGAGCCGTCCGCACACCTCGCCGACGAAGCTGTCGACATCGATCACCAACCGCCGCTCCCGGGACCGGCACCCGCCCGCCACGCGCGCACGAGCGTCTCCCCGAGCAGCGCGTCGAGCTGGCGCACATGCCCGAACGTGAACGCGCGCAGAAACGTCCCGAGCGTCGAGGGCGCCGGCATCCAGCCGCCCAACAGCCGTCGCGTCTTGCCTGCCGAAGCACATCGCAGTCATCGATACTGTCCGCGCCGAGCACCATCGCGAACAAGACCGCCATCACCTTGCGCCCCGCGTTCGCGGCGCCGCCGGTCACGCCGCAGCCGCACCAGCTTGCCTGCCGCCGCCTCAATCCTGAGTCGCCCGGCGAGCGTCGCGACAGCATCACCCCAGCATCCGAGACTGCCGCTCGTCGTCGAACTCGACCCGCAGACCATCCAGTCCGACCGGCTCGTCATCATGCACCACGAAGGTGACCTCCTGTCCGCAGGCCCCGGCTGCGCCAATCAGCCGTTAAAGCCCTGCACAGGAGGTCATTGGGACGAAGAGGAGGGGAACTTAGCGGCGGGCCCTCAGCGCCAAAGGCCCTCGAGCGGTACCGCGAAGAGGCGATCACCGAACGGGAGCGTGCGCTGACCGGTGTAGACGACGATCCCGGCTCGTAGTCGTGACCCGAGCTGATCACGCATGTGCTTGAGTCCGTGGAAGTCGCGTTCTCGGACAGTCGCAGACGCTTTTACCTCGATGCCGACCAGCTCGCCGGAGGGGCGCTCGGCGATGATGTCGACCTCGCGTTCCTGCTCTCGGTAGTGCCAGAACGTCAGTGGCGCCACCGACCAAGACGCCTGGCGCTCGAGCTCGGTCGCGACGAACGTCTCGAACAGCGCCCCGGTGAGTCCGTCGTCGTTGCGCACCCGCTGTTCGTCGATGCCGATCAGCCCCGCAAGCAGCCCGGTGTCGGCGACGTACGCTTTCGGCGCTTTGACCTGCCGCTTGCCGAGGTTGGCGTGCCAGGGACGCCGAACCCGCACGAGAAAGAGCCGCTCGAGCACATCCATGTGGCTCTTCGCGGTCTTGCCGTCGATGCCGGCGTCTCGCCCGAGCGTCTCGTAGCGGGCGAGCGCAGCCGACCGAGCGGCGATCAGTCGCAGCACCGTCCCGACCGACCCCGGGTCATGGACACGCGCGGCATCGCCCAGATCGCGGTCGAGGATCGAGCCGACGTAGCTCTCGAAGAACCGGGCCCGGGCGGCTCCCGTCCTGGTGAGCGACTCGGGGAACCCACCGGTGAGCAACCTCCGGGCATATTCGCTGCGACCGACCGGCGCATCAGTCAGCATCGGCACCTCGCCGTCGAACAGCCGGTCGAGGAAGTCGTCCCGGCGACCTTCGATCTCGCCCTGCGTCAATGGCCAGAGGGTCAGGTAGTCGACACGTCCAGGGAGCGCGTCGGCGACTGCCGGGATGCGGCGAAGGTTCGCGGAGCCAGTGAGCAGAAACTGTCCGCGCCTGCGGTCACGGTCAAGGCGCGCCTTGACCGCCAGCAGCAGATCCGGCGCGCGCTGCACCTCGTCGATGACCGTGGACCGCCCAAGCGTGGCCACGAAACCCTCCGGATCGGCCTGGGCCGCAGCTCGGACCGGATCGCTGTCGAGCGTCACGTAGTCCGCCGGCATCGGACCGCTGGCGAGCACGCGGGCGAGAGTGCTCTTGCCCGCCTGACGGGCGCCGAGCAGCGCGACCGCCCGGGCGCTCTGCATCGCGTCGACAACGACCGGAGCGATGCTCCGCTCGATGAACTCCTCGGATGGAAGGACGTCGGCCAACTCGGAAAATACTAGCGGCTAACTCGGAAAATCTGCTCCAGCTAACTCGGAGAGTCGCCACCGCACCCCCGGACTTCGGCTCTGCGTGCACGTCGGTGTGGGCAACGCCGCCGCCGGGCAGCGCCGTCGCGACTGGTCACGCCGCACCCCGGCGAAATCAGCTTGGCGCCCACCTAACCCGGGCCGATGAACGGCGAATCGCCGTAGGCGGCGGCGTAGCTGGGGCAGTCCTCGAGAGCTTCGTTGCGATGGAGCTCCTGCGCCAGGCGGAACGGACCGAGCGGCCGCTCCAGCTTTTCACTACCGCGACAAGCAGCGGCGCGAGGTCCACGTCGTGATTGAGCGCCATGACGGCGACGTCATCGGGATCGAGGCCACGTTCGCAAGAAGATCGGTGCCGGGTACCTGGCGCCATCCACCGGCTCGGCCGTCGAGCGCGACCTTGCCGTTAACCCCACACGGCAACCGGAACTGCCAGGCGACAGCGACGATCGCCCGCTCGGGGATCACCCGAGAGCCGGAGACACCTGAGGGCGGGCGCTGCGCGGGCGCCCAACCGAGGTCAGGCGGCGCGCTCGGACTCGATGGATTCGATGCCCAGGTCGGCCAGATCGCCGAACAGCGTTCCGGCATACCACCCTTCGCCGTCGGTGGCCGCCGGTGAGGCCAGGCCGGCCCCAGGAAACGCCGCCGACGCCGCCCGCTTGGCGGCAGCGTCACGCTCGGCGAGGATCGGGACCAGGGCGACGGATGTCTCGGCGTCCGCGGCCGTCACCGTCGCCGCGACGGTGTCGCGCAGTCGCTGGCCGATCCGCATGCCGAAGGCCACCAGGAAGGAGCGCCGAAACCGGGTGGTGCGGCTGCGCCCGTCACGGTCGAACTTGGAGCCCGCGCGCCGCAAAGCCACGGCGGCCTGGACGAGCAGCGAGGTGAAGAGCTCCTCGACCGCGTCGAGCTCGTCGGCAAAGCCGAACGCGGTGCTGAACCCCAGACCTTTCGACCACACCGAGTGGCAGCCGTTGGCGGCGGCGATCTCTCCGAGCATGAGAGCCTTGGCCTCAGCGTAGGGGTCATCGACGGCGAGCCGCCGCCCGACAGGGCTCGTCCGCGACGCATGGAAGTCGTGCTCGAGCACGGCACGGTCGATGCGGTGGCGAGCCATCAGCTCCTGAGCCTTGGCGGTCAGCGCCTCGGCCTCGGCATCAAAGGTGGTCGACTCGGCCTTCGCCAGGAGCGCCCGGACCTTGCCGAGCATCGCCGGTGGCACGCCGAGGTCCGCGGCCAGCGTTCCCTCGCTCCAGCGGCCCGGCGGGTCGACGAGGTGCGGCAAGCGGGGCAGCGACATCAGCAGAGCCATGAGCGCCACCGCGGCGGCCAGAGCATCACGCCACTCGCCGCCAAGCTGGCGAAGGAAGGCGCCATCGGCGGGCCGATCGGGCCGCGCTCCGATCTGCGCGAGCTGGGCCATCCACCCCGGTTGGACCTGTCGACCGAGCGTCTCATAGGCCCGAGATTGCGATGCGATCGTCCAGCGAACCAGGCGGGTTTCGTCTGAGCCCAGCCGCTGGCGCACGATCCGGTCGACATCGGCCGGCTGCCAGCCGTGCTCCCACAGGTCGCCGACGTGGCTCTCCATGCATTCCGCGACTTCCTTGGCGATCTGGGCCGACGACTCGCCGGCGAGGATGGCGACAACGTGTGCGACACGCTCGGCGTCACCCAACTGCTGGGCCCAGACCGCCGCTAGGAAAAGCTCCCTGGGCGAGAGCGACAGATCGGCGGGCGCGAAGGCCCGACTGTGAGACGCCGAATGCGACCAGCTACCAGCGCCGCGGGACTCGCGGGACGAACGCTGCGTCTGAGCGCGCTTACGCACTTTGGCCGCCCGTCGCTGCCGGTTGTTCTTGCCCACCGGACTTTTCTAGCCCACCGGCCGGACGGCAGCGCTCCTGAGGCATGCGTTATGGCGAGAGGCCGAAGTCGTGTCGCCCGATGGTGAGCCCGGTCCCGTCGATCTTGTGCAAGCGACGATCGTCCCCTTCGAACCCGGTCGAGAGGGCACGTCGCGCTTGACCAGTCGCTCTCTAGATCACCTCTCGCACGATTCGCCGGCGCTCGGGCTCGCTGAGGAGTCCGGCAAACGGCGAGTTCTGGCGAAGATCGTCGTAGTCCTGGCTCTCGTCAACGAGTGCCCTGCGTATCTCCGAGAGCGGGTGGTTCAAGAGCTGCTCCCAACGGTCGGCGTAGCGCTCGTCGATCCGCCCCTGAGCTCGCCACTGGAAGAGCACGTGCCGTGCTTCTTCAACCATCGGCTTGCGGAGCCGTCGCGCGATGGCCCGGTGGTAGGCCAGGCTGCGCGCGCGTACTCGCTCGTGGCCACGTCGCTCAGTGTCCTGCCGAAAGCGCCGAAGATCGAGGCTCTGCGCCGCTCTCCGCTGACGGGCCATCGTGGGGGCCAACACGTGTCGGCGATCGCCGTCCGCGCGATCAGACTCCACGGACTCGTAGAGATCGAGGACCGCCGGCACGGGCACCTCGACACGACCCTGAGCTGAGTAGACGAGCGGAAGGTCCCCGGCCTTGATCCAGCGATCGAGCGCTGTGTGGCTGACCCCCAAGATGCGCGACGCGAGCCGGCGGGACACGGTCTCGCCCAGTTCGCTCTCGAGCGCACGGCGTACGGCGGAGACATCCGCGTTGCCAGGCAACTCTCGCCCTACTCGACGCAGACGAACGATGTTCTCGAACAGTTCTTGCTTGCGATCGACGACGCCCATGGCCACCAGTATACGCTGGAGTTGCCAAAACAAGATGAAAATGGCAACTGCCGTCTCGCGCGAGAGCGGCAGTCGTCACCAGCCCATCTCGGCTCGAATCGCGTCCGCGGCCTCAAGGGCGCGTTCGCCCGCCGATCGACAATCGAGATAGAGCTGTACCGGATCGGCAACCTGGATCCCGCCGCGGTCGCCGGCCAGTGACAGGACGAACGGATCTCGAGTCAGCTGCATCGTGACCCGACCAGGTGCCGGCCTGGACGGCGTAGCCGCGAGCCGTTTGGCCCAGAGGTCAGCATCGTCTCGCCGGATCCAGACGACCACGTCGACGGGCTCGACCGCGGGGCGAACGAACGAGGCTCCGGCCACCCCGCCGACGGCGTACGGCACGTTGAGTTTGTGAGCCGCTGCCTGGAGAGCCTTCATGGCCTCCGGCGCGTCGCGCGCGCCGATTTCCCACGTGACGCGCCGCGGCCGGCGCAGCGCGACGGCCCGCTCGAAGGCGTCGAGCAGCCGTGCAGGCTCCGGCAGCCGAGCGAGTCGCAGCCGAGCGTCCCGGGAGTCGGACCCGATCGCCACAAGGCCATCGTCCGCCAGGGCGCGCATCGTGCGCGAGACCATCGCTTCGCTCAGCTCAAGCCGGGTCGCGAGTTCACGAAACGACGGTTGGTCGTTAGCGTGGAGAAGCAGCCAGCGCGGCACGCGGCTCGCGCGGTTCGCGAACGGCGCCGCCGGCGCCGCGCCGACCGGCACGACCTTCCGTCGCGGCGGCCGCTCGACGAACACGGGCGGTGCGTACACGACGAGCTCTCCGTCCCCCGCCGCGTAGGACGCCCTGCGCTCGCGCAAGTACGCCCGCGCCTCCGGCGAAGAACGCTCAAACGTGATCAAGAGGGGGCGACGGGAATGGCGAGCCTCGTCGGCGAGACTTTCCGCGCCGGCGCGAGTCAGGACGTCGACGCGTCGGACCGCAAACGACGCTATGCGTCTGCCGTCGATCGAAAGCGACGCACGGGCCTTCCCAATGCTGACCTCGATCGGTTCAGAACCAGTAGATCCTTGCAAAATTACGATGTTTGAGTGTACGAGCAAATATCACGCAGCTGCAAGCGCTCGGCCGTGCTTGCCACCGTCGGCCCCGCAGTGACGGGCTAGTGCGGAGATACCGCAGGCGCTGGATCGACTCTTGGCCCAACTGCAAAAGATGCCCCTTTCTCCGCATTAGGTCGGTCCAACTCCGCACTAAGTCAAGGCCGTTCGGCGCCCGGACAGCCCCGTTTTGCAGGGATTTCTATGACCTACGGCGGAGTTAGGCGCTAATCGCCCAACTCCGCTCTAAGTCGTCTTTAGGTTCGGAGCCGTCGCCAGGTCGGAAACAGGCGTTTTGCAGGGATTCGCTCGGGACCTAGCGCGGAGTAGGCCCGGATTTCGCACCGTGACTTGGGTATAGGTACGGACTTCGCGGGAATCACGCATACCGTTCGGGACGTCGACGGCGGCGCTGATCCCGGTCGGATCGCCGGCTGCCGGTCGTATCCTGGGGCCATGGAGATCGAGATCCGAGCCGGCTTCTGCGACCCGGACGGCGAGCTTCTCGCCGTGCTCGAGCGCTCGAGCTGGCAGCGCATAACGGCCCGGCGAAGGGGCGAGATCGCTGACGAGATCGCGCGCGTCTGCGAGGGCGCGACCGGGTTCGCCGGCAGGCCGTAGACCTTGACCGCGTGCCTGAAGATCGCGTGCATCAACACCAGCAGGTTGTTCTTCGTTTTGTTTGACAGCTCACGCTGCATGCGCACGCTCAACATGCCGGCGCGCCAGCGCTCGATCTCCTGCACCGTGATCTCGTCGAGCTTCATCGAGCCGAACACCGGCAGCAGGTGGACCTTGATCGCGTTGCGGTACCCCCGCACCGTCGAAGGCTTGCAGCCGCGGTCCTGCTCGGCGAAGCGCAAATACTCCGCGGCCGCGTCGGCGAACGTCACGCTCGCGACGGCCGCACGAGGCGCCGCCGCGATCCCAGAAGCCGCTACGTCCGACCGGCGGAGCTCCCCAAGCAGCTCGCGTAGCCAGTCCTCGGCGAGCCGCTTCGTGAAGTGGCCCTCAGCCGGCCGCCCACGCCCCGTCCAGACCGGCCCGATCTTGCGCTTGACCTGGGTCCCGTCGGGCAGCCGGTACTTGGCCCACCACGACGCTCCGCGGGTCTTCTCGAGCCTGAAAACGAAGCCGGACGGCCTGGTCACGGACCCCGATACTAATGCAGATCTTGGTACCCGTTTGGTACCCGTTTCGGAAAGCGAAGCAATCCGGGCAAAGAAAAAGCCCTCATTTCGAGGGCTTTTCTAGTAGCGGGGGCGGGATTCGAACCCGCGACCTTCGGGTTATGAGCCCGACGAGCTACCAGACTGCTCCACCCCGCGGTGCACGTACGATGATAGCCGAACTTTCGATGAGCCTGGGAGTCGGTCTAGAGATGACGGATAGCGTGCGGACATGTCCTTGACGAACGGTGTGGGCCCGGCGGACGGCGGCCTGCGACGGGTTGGCGTCGTTGTGCATCCGACGCGTGATGTCGACGAGCCGATCGGTGAGGTGTTCGACTGGGCGCGGGCGAAGAATGTCGAGGTCGGGCAGATCGCGTTCGGCAATAGCGGCCGGACGATTGCCGAGGCGGTCGACCCGGATGATCAGGACCTGATCGTGGCGATCGGCGGCGACGGGACGACGCTGCACGCGATTCGCAGCGGCTCGCGCAAGGAGCGGCCGGTGCTCGGCGTCGCCTGCGGAAGTCTGGGCGCGCTGACGACGGTGCCGGCGCATCACATCGGCCAGGCGCTGGATCGTGTGGCACGGGGGGACTGGGTCGAGAAGCGACTGCCGGCGCTGAGGATCCATGTCGACGGTGAGTCGGCGGATCAGGCGTTCAACGATCTTGTGCTTGTCCGCAGCGGCGAAGGTCAGGTGCGCGTGAGCGCAAAGGTGGACGGCACGCTGTTCGCCCGGTTCGCGGGTGATGGGTGCATCGCGAGCACGCCGATCGGCTCGAGTGCCTACACGATCGCGGCCGGCGGACCGCTGCTGCCAGTCGGGCTTCCAGCGTTTGCGCTTACGCCGCTCCCGGCCCATGGAGGATTCCGGCCGCCGCTCGTCGTCCACGGCGAGTCGGAGCTTGAACTCGAGGTCACGGCCGGGTTCGGCGGCTCGCGGCTGGAGGTCGACGGTCAGATCCGTGACCTCAAGGCACGGACGCTGACGATCCGGTTCGAGGAGGACGCAGCGACCGTCGTCGGGTTCCCGGACCAGCACGCGTTCCTGACGCAACTGCGCAACCGGGGCATCATCTCCGACAGCCCGCGGATCATCGCGGACGACGAGCGGGAGCGCGCAGCCGAGTCGTAACAAAGACGTGCTGAGTTGGCACAGAGTTGGGGCGGAGCTGGCACGTTTATGTCTTGTTCCGTCACACGGGTCGGGCGCATGCTTCAGGCATGGCAACGCTGAAGCAAAAGATCGAGTGCGAGTTGAAGGTGCGGCAGATGCTCGACGAGGCGGACGTCCCGCCGCCAGACCACATCGAGTACGGCTACTGCTGCATTCGGGTGTTCTGGATCGAGCCCAAAGTCGCGCTCGTCATCGACATCGACGACTTCCCAGACGACCTCAAGACGCTCGGGCTACCGAACGAGCTCGCGTGAGGCGGTGTTTGCGCGCGCCCGGGCTACCGAACGAGCCCCCGTGAGCCGGTGACGGCGCTCGGGCCACCGAGCGAATTCCCGTGAGACGGTGTCCGCGCGCGGACACGGTTGCGACGCTCCGGAACCTGGAAAAACCTCGTCTACGCGGGATGTTCAAATTGCCCCTAGAACATCCGTCCAGATGTGAAGCGAACCCTCTACCCCAGGGTAGCCGACACTCATCGCCTGCCTGTAACTGCGAGAGAACCGGAACCGCAGGCGTGGTGTTCCGTGTTTCGGAGGTGAGGAGTATGGCGACTAGTTCGCGCGGATCCTCGAGCCGTTCCTCGTCCCGGGGACGCACGTCCTCGAACGGGTCAAGCGGATCGAGCAGCGGGTCAAGTGGATCGAGCGGCGGGTCAAGCCGCTCCAGCAGCGGGTCAAGCCGCGCCAGCGGTACATCGAGCCGCGCACGCAGTGGGTCGAGCAAGTCAGGCAGCGGGTCGAGCGGGTCAAGCCGCCCGTCGCGGAGCCGCGCCAGCAGCGCCGCGAGCGGCGCTAAGTGGTCGTCGTCCCAAGTACGTTGACGGATCGGTGGGTCACGCGGCGATCTGGAGTTGGGGTTTTGGTTGGTCGAGGCGTTCGAGGAGCTGGTTGAGGTCCTTGCGGGTGAACTTCCACTCGAATGGCTGGGCGATCTGTTCGTAGTGGCGCCCGAACGCGAGCAGTGTCTGCTCGAGCGTGTCGAGGTCGGTGAAGTGGTTGGGAGTCAGCACTTTGCGCTGCGCGACCGAGAAGTAGATCTCGGCCTGGTTGACCCAACTGGCGTGCACCGGGGTGTGCACGAGACGCAGGTTCGGCCAGGCGCCCTGGAGGCGGTCGATCGAGCGCTGGCCACGGTGCGCTGAGCCGTTGTCGACAACGACGAACACGCGTTGGGCGTTGCTGTAGGGCTCCTCGGTCATGAACTGCTCGATCAGCTCATCGAACGGTGTGATGCCGTCCTTCGGGGCGCAGCGATCGAACAACCGGGCGCGGCGGACGTCCCAGGCGGCGAGGTAGCAGAGCGCGCCCTTGCGTTCGTACTCGTGCTCGACCAGCTGCCCGTCGCCGCCGGGCTTCGCGGGCTGGCTGGGATGCTTGCGCGCGCGGGCTTGGATCGACGGCTTCTCGTCGCAGCAGACCACGAAGTCACCGGGCCCCAGCAGTTCTCCCTCCCAGCGACCCTCGTACAGGTCGAGGATCCGGCCGGCCTTCTGCGCGAAGTTGGGGTCGCGCGGGAAGATCCAAGAGCGGTAGTTCCACGGGCGGATCGCGTCCTCGCTCAGCCACCGCCAGATCGTGACGGCCGCGATCTGCGCGACGATCCCGCGCTTGACCGCCTCGACAGCCAGCTCAGCGGCCGACCAGCGCGACAGCGGAACGCCCTGCTCCGCCGGCAGCTCGCACGCCAACGCCTTGACCTCGGCCACCTGCGCCGGGGGAAAAACGCCGCGGCCGGCCCGGCCGCGGTCTCTCCTCGAGACCTTGCAGCCCTTCCTCACAGAACCGTTTTCGCCACGTTGAGACCGCCTGGCGGGACTGGGCCAATCGCTCAGCGATCTCCGTGTTCGTGACCCCCTCGGCCGCCAACAGGATCGCCTTCGCGCGCACCACATCCCGGTACGGGCCGAGTACGCCGCCGCGCGCCGCTCGAGCTCGCGACGCTGCTCATCACTCAAGAGCACCCGGTGCGGAGACGTCTGCGCCATCACCACCAGGATTCGCCGCCAGAGTTATGACTCCTTCAAACTCGCCGCGTATTTCGGAAGACGACCACTAAGAGTAAGGCTGCGGATGCCGCTCAGGCGGCATCGAGCAACGGCGGAAGCGAGGACAAGAGCTCAGTGCGCGAGACGATCACGCATGTCGCGATCCCCGCGGTCACCGGAGCGATCGGTGTTGCCGGCGGCGTACTGCTGGGACGCACCGCACTGCAGAAGAACAAGAAGGTGCTTGGTGTCCCCGTGCCCGGCGTGAAGATCGACTTGGCGAACGTCAGCAAGAGCATCGGCGAGGCGGGTCGGCAGTTCGGAAAGCTCGCGCACGAGGTGCAGGTTGCGCGCGAGAAGGCCGAGAAGGTCGGCAAGGCCGTCAGCTGAACCTCATGGCACAGACGACGACACGACGGCGCAAGGCGTCGGCGGGCCGCTCGTCCTCTTCGACCGGTAACGGGACGCGATCGGCGCAGCCGAAGGCGTCGAAGTCGACGCGGTCAGCGAAGTCGACGCGGTCAGCGAAGTCAGCCCCGGCGTCGAACGGATCGAAGAGCAAGAGCTCTCGCCAGTCCACTGGCACCTCCCGTGCCAACGGGGCCAACGCGCGGCATCCGGCCGGCAACGGCCAGTCGCGCCGCGGCCCCGGGACTGGCGCGAAGCCGGGGGCCGCCAAGCCGGGGACCGCCAAGCCGGGCACCGCGAAGCCGCGTCCAAACGCGACCGGCAAAGCGGCCAAGCCGAGCAGCGCCAGGTCACCGTCTAAGACGGCGGCGAAGGCGACCGCACGCGCGTCCAAGGCGGCGCCGAAGGCGACCGCACGCGCGGCCAAAGCCGCGCCGAAGGCGACCGCCAAGGCGGCGTCCAAGGCGGCGCCGAAAGCCAAGGCAGCACCGAAGGCGGCAACGAAAGCGATTGACAAGACGAAGGACGCCGTGACCGACGGAATCCCAAAGCCAAACAAGTTCGCGCGCAAGCTCGCCGCCAAGGCGGCCAAGCGCCTCATCAGCAAGGCGCTGGAAAGCGCGGCCGGCGTCGTTCGCGCCGCCGCAGACCGGGCCGCGGAGACGACGCAGGAAGCGGCCGAGCGGACCGCGCACAAGCGCCTGCCGATCCAGCGATCGGTCGACGTCGCCGTGCCGATCCGCGTGGCGTGGTCGGAGTGGGAGGCTCTCGAGTTCATCCCCGAGGGCGTCGACACGATCATCGACATCGAACGTGATGGCGCGACGCTCGTTGGGCGGACCGCGGGTATGCGCGGACACGAGTGGGCCGCCGAGGTCATCGACGAACGCGAGCGCGAGAGCTTTGCATGGCAGTCCCACGTCGGCTCGGACTGCGCCGGCCTGATCACCTTCCACGAGCTGAGCGAGCGACTCACCCGGATCGAACTCAACCTCGACGTCGTGCCGGCGGGCGTCGGAGAGACGGTGCAGCTCGCGACGCATCGCGCTGATCGGAAGGCCGAGCTTGATCTGAGGCGCTTCAAGGCGCGCCTGGAACTGATCAGCCCGGACCTGTACGAGCCGGAGCAGGAACCGGAAGGCGAGCCGGAACCCGAGCCGAGCGACGCCGCGGCCGACGCTGAGGACGACGGGCCCGAGGCAGACGCCCCGGACGACTTCGACGAGGAGGGCGAGCCCGAGGCAGACGCCCCGGACGACTTCGACGAGGACGGCGAGCCCGAGGCAGACGCCCCGGACGACTTCGTCGAAGACGGCGAGCCCGAGGCCGACGCCCCGGACGACTTCGACGAATACGACGAATACGACGAAGACACCGACGAGCCTGCAGACGAAGAGCCTGCAGAGGAATACGAACAAGAACTGGCCAGCCAATAGACCGTTACGGAGCACGTGGAGGGCGCCCACGGATCCACGACGACCAAACGGCCACACCAACCTAGGAGGCAGAGGTACATGGCATCCACATCAATGCAGCGCCCCACAGGCGGCGGGTACGTCGCACGCTCCAGTCCTAGCGGTCTCTACGACGTTCTCGACCTGCTGCTCGACAAGGGACTCGTCGTTGACGTGTTCCTGCGCGTGTCGCTCGTCGGCATCGAGCTCCTCACGGTTGACGCACGGATCGTCATCGCGAGCGTCGACACGTACCTGCGCTTCGCCGAGGCCGTCAACCGCCTCGACATCTCCGACCAGGGCGGCCAGGGACTTCCGGAGATCATGGAGAACATCACGCAGGACGGCGCCGAGAGCAAGACCAAGGGCGTCCTCGAGGGCGCGAAGCAGAAGCTGTTCGGCGATGACGAAGAGGAGAACGGCTCCGGCAGCAGCCGCAGCTCAGGCTCCGGCTCCAGCCGCAGCGGCTCCTCGTCTCGCTCGGGGTCATCCTCGCGCAGCCGGCAGCGCGCATCGACGCGCGGACGGTCGTCCTCCTGACGCGTCGGCATGGCAACGATCCAGCCGACATACGTCTACGGCGTCGGTAGGCCGAACGACGACCGTCCCCGCTCGATCACGGGTATCGGCGGCGCCGCGCTGCACGAGGTCACGCACGAAGGTCTCGCGGCGCTCGTGTCCGACCTGCCGGACGACGGCGAGCTCCACTTCGGTCGGGAGGAGCTCGCCGCCCACGCACGGGTCCTCGAGCAGGCGCTCGGGACCGGAACGGTCCTCCCGATGCGCTTCGGGGTCGTCATGGAGAACGAAGACGACGTCCGGGCCCGCATCCTGGAGGCGCACCATGACGAGCTCGCCCAGCAGCTCGCGGAGTTCGACGGCAAAGTCGAGTTGCGCGTGCGGGCGATCTACGACGAGGCGCAGCTCATGCGCGAGATCGTCCGGGCGGACGAGACGATCCAACGACTGCGGGAGCGGGTCCGCAATCTGCCGGACGACGCGACGTACTTCGATCGCATCCAACTCGGCGAGTTGATCGTCGAGGCGATTGACCGCAAGCGCAGCATCGACGCCGAGGACGTCCTGCAGCCGCTCGAGGCGCTCGCCCACGAGGTGCGCGCCGGGGAGCCGACCCACGAGCGCATGGTCGTGAACGCCTCGTTCCTGGTCGACCGATCCCGAATCGCGGAGTTCGATCAGGCAGTGGACGAGGTCGGACGGGCCCAGGCACAGCGGATGCGCCTGAAGTACACAGGCCCGCTGCCGCCGCACTCGTTCACCGAGCTGACAGGCGCCGGCAGCGGCGCCAGCGCGCCGACGGAGGCATAGAGCACATGGGCCTGTTCACCACCCTGCTCACGCTCCCGATCGCACCCGTCCGCGGCGTCGTGTGGGTCGCCGAGCAGGTCGCCGATGAGGCCGACCGGCAGCTCTACGACGAAGACCGGATCCGCTCCGAGCTGCTGCAGCTCGAGATCGACTACGACGACGGCAAGCTTGACGAGGAGGAACGCGAGCGCATGGAGCAAGACTTGTTCGACCGCCTGGCGGACGCTCAGGCACGAGCCCGCGACCGGGAAGAGTTCGCGGCGATGACATACGGCCCGGAGGCCGATCGGAGGGAGGGGTCACAGGATGGCTGAGCAGCGCGGGAAGCGGCAGAACGGAAACGGGCGCCACGGCCTGTCGGCACGCGAGGCAATCGAGCATGTGCGCGACGAGTTCCCGTCGCTGCTCGGTCGTCCGATCGAATCGGTCCTCGGAGTGGAGCGTCAGGAGGACGACGGCTGGCAGGTGACCGTGCAGGTCATCGAGCTCGAACGGATTCCCCGCTCCACCGACGTCCTCGGCGCCTACGCGGTGAACCTGGACGATGACGGGGAGCTGATCGGCTACCGGCGACGGCGCCGGTACAACCGCAGCCAGGCCGACGAGGACTGAGCGCGATGTCACTCGACCCAAACCGCTCGGCGCGCCTTCCCCAGGCCGCGTCCTACCGCGCCGATGTCGAGCCGTCTCGCGGCGGGCCCGCGAACCTGGCGGACATTCTCGAGCGCGTCCTCGACAAGGGGATCGTCATCGCCGGCGATATCCAGATCAATCTGCTCGACATCGAGCTGCTGACGATCAAGCTCCGGCTGCTCGTGGCGTCGGTCGACCGAGCACGTGAGATGGGCATCAACTGGTGGGAGACGGACCCCCACCTGTCGCGGGCCGCCGAGGAGCTCGAGGACGAGAACCGCGAACTGCGTGACCGGCTGGACCGGCTCGAGCGGGCCATCTCGGAGCGGAGCAATGGATCGGACACGGACTGAGGCGCTGCGGGTGGCCGTCGAGGCGCTCGCCGCAGAGGACGTCGCGGACGTCGTTGCACAGGCGCGGGCCGAGGCGCGCCTGCGGGTCAAGGACCTGCTCGCCGAGGCGCTGACGGATGCGCTCGTCGACGGCGTGCATACGGAGCTCGCGCGCCCAGCTGCCGCCCCGCCGGAGCGCGACCAGCGCGCGGCGACGCCCAAGGCGCCTGAGCCGCCCAAGCCGCCCGAGCCGCCCGCATCACCCACGCCGCACGAGGCCAGGCACGAGGCCGGGCACGATGCCAGCCGGCATCGCTCAGCGAGCGCGCTCGGCTTGTACGTGTACGGCGTGGTCGCCGCCGGAGCCGAGCTGCCGGTCGGCCTGTCCGGGATCGACCCCGAGCACCCGCCGACGCTGCTCCCCCATAACGGTCTCGCCGCAGTCGTCAGCGACGTTGCGCTCGATGACTTCGAGGAGCACCGGCTGCGAGAGAACCTCGGCGACATGCGCTGGGTCGAGCGAGTCGCGCGCGCACACGAGGATGTGCTCGAGCGCGTCGCCGAGCACACGACGCTCATCCCGCTGCGGATGTGCTCGATCTACCGCACGTCCGATGGCGTCCGAGAGCTGGTCGCGCGGGAGACGGCCGCGCTCACCGATGCTCTCAGGCAGCTGAAGGGCAAGGCCGAGTGGGGCGTCAAGGTATTTGGCGAGGCCGCGGGGGAGCGCCAGCCCCTCAGCGCAGAGGACGCCGACCCACCCGCGAGCGGCGCGGACTACATGCGACGCCGCCAGACCGAGCGCGATGCGCGCTGGAGCACCGACGACGAGCTCCTCGACGCGTGCGCCGCGATTCATGAGCGTCTCAGCGATGTCAGCGCTCACGCGTTGACGGTGTCGCCGCAGCGCCCCGAGGTGAGCGGCCACGACGGCGCGATGCTGCTCAACGGCGCCTACCTCGTCGCGACCAGTGACGAGGAGTCGTTCCTGGCCCGGGTCGAGGACCTGCAGAGCCGGTATCGGCCGCTCGGGGTCACGCTCGTGCCGACCGGCCCGTGGCCGGCCTACAACTTCGTACCCGGTGCGATCGGAGCGGCCTGGTGACGCTCGCCCAGCAACGCTCAGAGCTTCTGACCACGACGCGGGCGCGCGCCGGGGTGGCACAGGTGAGCCTCATCGACCTGCTCGATCGGCTCCTGCAAGGCGGCATCGTCATCCAGGGCGACATCGTTCTGTCCGCCGCCGACATCGACCTGGTCAAGGTCGACCTCGCACTCGTGATCGCGGCCGTCGACACGCTGGGGAACCAATGACCGTGCTCCTCTATGCCGTGACCGAAACGGGTGCGCCGCTCGCCGGCCAGGGCCTCGACGCACGCCCATTGCGCCAGATCATCGACCGCGACCTCGCCGCGGTCGTGAGCGATCTCGACGGGTCACCCGCACCCACCGAGCCGAACCTGTGGGCGTTCGAGCACATCATCGAACAGCTGATGGCCTGCACGGCCGTCGTTCCGGCGCGGTTTGGGGCGACGGCCGACGCTGACGAGGAGATCCGGACGATGCTCGCGGCGCGCCACGGCGAATTTCAGCGCGCCCTTGCTCGCCTCGCCGGCACCGTCGAGTTCGCGGTGCAGGCCGCCAGCGCGGAGTCGAGTTCGGCGAGCGACGCGGTGCGGATGAGCGGGAACGCGACCGGAACCGACTACATGCTGACGCGTCTGATCGAACAGCGCCACACACGCGAGCTCAAGGAGAGGATCGATGCAGCGGTCGGGGACCTCGTGTTAGCCAGCACGTCGCTCGCGCATGCGCCCGATCGGCTCGCGTATCTCGTCGAGCACGACGACGTCGATGCGTTCGTCGGACGGCTGATCGCCGTCGACGACCCGACTTTCACCTGGACAGGGCCGTGGCCACCGTATAGCTTCACCGAGCCGGGCGAGGCGCGATGAGCACCCGGGTCACGACAGATCCGGAGAAGCTCGAGAAGGGCCTGGCGCATCTCGTGCTGACGATCATCGAGCTGTTGCGTCAGCTGATGGAGCGCCAAGCCCTTCATCGCATCGAAGGGGGCACCCTCACGACGGACGAGATCGAGCGTCTGGGACAGACGTTCATGGCGCTCGCCGACCGCATGGAAGAGCTCAAGGAAGCGTTCGGGCTCGAGGCCGAGGATCTGAACCTCAACCTCGGTCCGCTTGGAGACCTGCTGTAGAGACCCACAAGGGAGGACTGAGCATGGCAACGACATCGCAGGAACGATTGTTCGAGATCCTGATGGAGCGGGTGCGGACCGACCGCTATCCGAGCCATCAGCTGCTCAACCGCATCGAGGCGTCGATCTGGACCTCGGAGCAGGTCGTCGAGTACGTCGACATGCTGATCGAGAAGATCGACGAGTCGTGGTATCCAAGCCATCAGCTGCTCGATCGAGCGCAGCGGATGTTGGCGTTCGCGGCGGCGGTGGCGTGATGGCGGCGAAGGGCATCAAGACAGTCGGCAAGGCATTCACCGATCGCGCCATGGGCTTCGGACCCGGTCCGTTCCGGGCGGCGGTGGCGGCGGCGATCACCGGCGGCGCGACGGCAGCGCTGACGTACAAGCTGCTCCGCAGCGGCGGCGAGGATTAGAGCGCGCCGGCGCGGTAGCGTCTGCGCCGGTGCTGTTCTACGAGCCGGATAAGCGGGACCGCAGCGTCCTGCCGCATGATCCGTTCAAGGCGATCGTCGCACCGCGGCCGATCGGCTGGGTCTCGACGCTGGGCGCAGACGGGAGCCTGAACCTGGCGCCGTACAGCTTCTTCAACGCGCTCGGGGAGGGCCCGCCGATGCTCGGGTTCTCCAGCCACGGGGCGAAGGACTCGGCGACGTTCGCGGGCGAGGTCCGGGAGTTCGTATGGAATCTCGTCACCTTCGAGCTGCGCGAACAGATGAACGAGACCTCCGCGCCGCTCCCGCGGGGGGAGAGCGAGTTCGATCGGGCGCAGCTGGAGATGGTGCCGTCCCGGCTCGTCGCGCCGCCGCGGGTGGCCGCCGCGCGGTGCGCGATGGAGTGCAAGGTCGTCCACGCCGTCCAGCTGCACGATGTCGACGATCGGCCGGTCGATCAGTACCTCGTCATCGGCCAGGTCGTCGGCGTGCACCTTGACGAGGCGGCGATCAACGACGACGGAGTCGTCCGTACCGAGGCGCTGCAGCCGATAGCGCGCCTCGGCGGGCGGGGCGACTACACCGTCGTCGACAACGTCTTTCAGATGTTCCGGCCGAGCCGGTAGGTCACCGCATCGCCGGCATCGTCGGCGACGACACGACCGGCGTCGGCGATGAGGTCCAGGTGGCCCTGGACGTGGGCGAGGCCCATCACGAGCCGCGCGCCCTGCGGCTGCCATTGGAGTCGCTGGGCGATGGCGTACGGGGTCAGTGGTACATCGGCCTCAGCGAGGATCGCGACGACGTCCTCCGACCGCTGCCGGCTGTGAGCACGCACGCGATCCGTGAGCAGCTCGACGTCGGTGAACCCGCTGCCGTGGCCGGGGAGGAGCAACTCCGGCTGCAGCGCGTCAAACCGGGGCAGGCCGCTCAGGTACTCGACGAACGGACGGCGGCGCTCGGCCTCGGGCCCGCCCTGGAGCGTCGCCACCGGGATGATCCGGGGCAGCAGGTGGTCGCCGCTGAACAGAATCCCCTCGCGGGCATCCCACAGCGACAAGTGCCCGTCGGCATGGCCTGAGCTGAGCAGGCACGCGAACTCGCGTCCGCCGGCGCGCAGCCGATCGCCGTCGTAGACCGGGAACAGGGTCGCGGAGCCGGCCCACTTGACGACCCGCGCGAGGATCCGGTCGCCGGACCCGACGAGCCCACCGGCGACCGGTTCGGGGACGCCGAGGCGGCGCAGCAGCACGAACGCCGCAGCCGAATCACGCGGGCTGACGAGGTCCCGCCGCTCCGGACCGCCGAAGACGATCCGCGCGCCGGCGCGGGCCGCGACGACGGCGGCGGCGCCGAAGTGGTCTGGATGGGCATGGGTGATGACCACCTGCTCGACATCGGTGAACACGAGGCCGTTCGCACGCAGGAACGCGCCGAGCGCGTCGAGCGATCCGGGCTCGAGGGTGCCGGGATCGATCAGCGTCACCGGCGGATCAGTGAGCAGGTAGCAGTTGACCTGTCCAACGCGGAACGGCGTCGGGAGCGAGGCCCGGGCGATCCCGTCCGGGAGGGTCGAGACGAAGCGGGGGAGGATCGCCTCCATCAGTGAGCAGTATCTCGCGGGACTCAAATCAGACAGTGTTGTCTGATATCTTAACCAAGACAGTCCTGTCCGATTTATTTGTTCACTCGCTCGATTGGAGTCCCTCCCATGCGCCACCGCCCCTCGTCGTCCTCGTCGGCCACATCGCCCTCGTCGCCTTCGTCGCCTTCGTCAGCTTCGTCGCCCTCGTCGCGTTCGTCACCCTCGTCACCCTCATCGCCTTCGCCACCCTCGTCGCCCTCGTCCGACCGGCCGTTCCCACCGCTCAGGCGCCGCGGCCTGCTCGCGCTGCTCGCGCTCGCGCAGCTGATGGTCATCCTTGACATCTCGGCGGTCAACGTCGCCCTGCCAGATCTCGCCAAGGACCTCAACCTCGGCGCGAACGAGCTGAGCTGGACGATCACGAGCTACTCGGTGATGTTCGGCAGCCTGCTGCTGCTCGGCGGTCGCGCCGCCGACCTGCTCGGACGCAGACGGATGTTCCTCACCGGTCTGGGCATCTTCACGGCCGCGTCGGCGGGCTCGGCGCTCGCGCAGTCCGCGGCGATGCTGTTCGCGGCTCGCGCCGGCCAGGGCGTCGGTGCCGCACTGCTCTCCCCCGCCGCCCTGTCGATCATCACGACGACGTTCAGCGCCGGCCCCGAGCGCACGCGGGCGCTCGGTGTCTGGGGTGCCGTCGGCGGCGCCGGCGCCGCGATCGGCGTGCTCATCGGCGGCGTGCTCACCCAGGTCGTCGACTGGCGCGCGATCTTCGTCATCAACATCCCGATCGGCCTGTTCGTCGCCGCCCGGATCCTCACCACCGTCGCCGCCGACACGCGCGCACCGCAATGGCGCCGGATCGACCTGCCGGGAGCGATCACCGCGACCGCGAGCGTCGGGGCGATCGTGTTCGCGCTGTCGCAGGCCCAGTCGGCGGGCTGGCTCTCCCTGCAGACCCTGGGCGTCGGCGCGGCCGGGCTCGCCGGCCTCGCCGCGTTCGTCGCCTACGAAGCCCGGGCGGCGCACCCGCTGCTCAACGTCCGCCGCCTGGCGGACCGCGCCGTCGGCGGCGGTTTCGTGATGATGCTCGCCGGCGCCGCCGTCCTGTTTGGTTCGTTCCTGCTCACCTCGCTGTACCTGCAGAACGTTCTCGGGGCGAACGCGCTTGAGACAGGGCTCGCCTTCGTGCCGTTCGCGCTCGTCACCGGCGGCGGCGTCCATGCGGCGACCCACGCGATCAACAAGCACGGGGTCAAGGCGCCGCTCGCGGTCGGGTTCGCGCTGACGGCGGCCGGGATGTTCATGCTCACCGGCGTGAGCGCGACCGGGAGCTACGTCGCGGACGTCGTTCCCGGCATGCTGATCGCTGGTCTCGGCCTCGGGATCGTGCTCGTGTCGGTCGCCGTCTCGGTACTCGCCGGCGCGAGCGATGAGGAAAGTGGAATGCTCTCCGGCCTGAACACGACCGGACACGAGATCGGTGGCTCGCTCGGGCTCGCCGTGCTGACGAGCATCGCCGGAGGCGCGATCGCGCGCGGAGCCCCGTCGGCGGCGGCGGGTCTCTCGGACGCGTTTCTCGCCGCGGGCGTGATCGCAGGGGTGGCGGGCGTTACGGCGCTTGTCATCATGCCCGCCGCCCGGTCGTTCCTGCCGAAGCTCATGGTCTCTCGCCCGGTGTCGATCCACTGACCGACGCCGTGCCGCGCGCCGCCAACCGCCCGACGACGCCCCGCTCAACGACGCCGCGCCCGAAGCGACGGGCCGATGCCGAGCGCAGCGTGGCGGCGATTCTCGACGCGACAGTCGAGGCGCTCGCTTCCGATCCGGACGCGAGCGTCTCGGCGATCGCCCGGCGCGCCGGTCTCGCGCGGGCGACGGTCTACGTCCACTTCCCCACCCGGGAGGATCTGATCGCGGCCGTCACCGAGCGCGCGATCGCCGAGGCCACCGACGCGATCACGCAGGCGGCGCCGACCGAGGGAGATCCAGCGGCGGCGCTCGAGCGCATGCTGCGGACGAGCTGGCGGAGCCTCGGCCGCTACCACGCGCTCGTCGGGATCAACGTGCGGCTCGGCCACGAGTCGCTGCGGCGCCTCCACGGGCCGGTGCTCACGCTCGTGAGGCCGCTGCTCAGCCGGGGCCAGGCCGCGGGGACGTTCAATCCCGAGCTGCCGATCGACTGGATGCTCACCGTGCTGCTCGAACTCATCCACGCCGCCAGTCTCAGTCTGACGAGCGGGGCGCTCCCTGCCGAGCGGGCCGAGCAGGTGCTCGTCGAGACGGCCCTCGGTGCGTTCTCGGCACCGCGACTCGTGCATCGAGGCTCACCGTCGCCCGGACAGGGACCGGCGGCAAGCGGCTGATACGCTCGGCGCGCTGATGGAGAGGGGCCTCAGAAGGATCTTCGGGCGTGCGCAGTCGGCGGGTCGCTGCCGCGTCCTCGTCGTCGTCCGCGCCGCGCGCCGCGCCGCCGCCGCGAAGTCCCTCGTCGTCCATGGCCGGGGTGCGACCGCGATCATCACGATCGATCCGTTCCGGCTCGAGATCCGCGGTGAGGACGGCCGCGCCGCCGGGCTGAGCGAGGTCGCGAACACGCGCCCGCGGCCGACCCCGATGCCGCCGACGGCCGACCCGATCGCGCCCGGCACCGACGCGCAGGTCAGCCACCAGCTGTACGCGCCCGCTCTCGTACCTCGTCGGGACCGAGACGATCGAGCAGTACGCCGGCGGCGTCTGGGCGGGCAACCTCAAGAGCGGCGTCCGCCAGGGCACGCAGTACGCCGCCCGGAGGGTGATCAGCGCGCAGCGTCGCGGCCGCGGTGCGCTGACGCTGAGGGTCGCGACGAACGACCCGTCGGGGCGGACGCTGACGGTCACGATCGCTCCGGCCGGGCGGGGGCTCATGCGCGTGTACGGCGACCCCCACCCGGCGCTCGGCGTCGCGATGATGAGCGACGCGTTCGCGTCGACGCGGACCGAGGCCTTCCACGGCTTCGGCGGCCCTCACAACGCGATCGACCAGCACGGCGTCGCGCTGTCGACGTTCGACAACGAGGAGAACATCGCCGGCCTCCCGACGACGACGGGCCCGTCCTCGATCCTGTTCCCGAACGGCCCGACCGGCGTGTTCTACAGCCAGGCGCAGTTCATCTCCTCAGGACGGCTACGGCTTCCTGCTTGACCAGCCGGAGCTCGCCCGGTTCCGGCTCGACTCCGACCGACCGAATGCGTGGAGCGTCGCGGTCTCGGCGCCGTCCCTGTCCTACGTCGTCGCGCCCGGCACGCCCACGACGGCGATCACCGACCTCACGGCCCGGACCGGGCGCCAGCCGACACCGCCGGCCTGGGGACTCGGCCCGATGCTCGACCGGCTCGTCAAGAACGGCGGCACGACGATGGCCCAGTACGAGGCGAGCCTCAAGGACGACCTCGCAAACATCGACCGCTACCACCTGCCGCTCACCGCCTACCGGATCGAGGGGTGGAACATGCAGAACGACGACAACGACGGGCTCGTCATCTACCACCCCCGGGTCACCAGCTTCGCGACGCAGCAGCAACTCATCCGCGAGCTCCACGCCCGCCACATCCACGTGATCGCCTACCTGCGGCCGTTCATCGCCCCCGGGTCCCGGCCGGATCGGCGAGCATCTCACCGTGCGCCGGGCCGACGGGAGCACGTACACGACGACCGGGACGCTCGGGCAGCGCATCGCGCTGCTCGACTTCTCCAACCCTCGGGCGGTCGCGTTCTGGAAGCGCGAGCTGGCGAAGATGTTCGACTATGGCTTCGACGGCTTCCACGCGGACTTCGGCGAAGAGGTCATGTTCGACATGCACTTCGCGGACGGCGAGAGCGGCCGGACGATGCACAACCGGTACACCGTCCTGTACCAGATGGCGAACCGGGCGGCGATCGTCGCCTACGAGCGGACGCACCCGCACCGGCAGTTGTGGTTCTTCAACCGCGACCGGCTACTCCGGGAGTCCCGGCTCGGCGGCGTACGAGTACGCGAACGTACCCGGCGACGAGGCGACGAACTGGGCTCAGGCCGCGGGGCTGCGCTCGCTCGCGCCGGACATGCTCAACCGGGCGATCGGGGGCGCGTACGGGTTCGCGACCGACATCGGCGGCTATTACGACTACACCTCACCGGCGACGACGAAGGAGCTCTGCTCCGCTGGGCCGAGTGGGCGGCGCTCACGCCGGTGTTCCGTCTGCACGGATCGGGCCGGGCGGGCACGCACACCCCGTGGTCCTACGACGCCCAGACGGTCCAGATCTATGAGGCGATCTCGCGTCTGCACGAGCGGGCCGCGGCGCTGATCCTCAAGCTGTGGAAGCTGGCGGACCGGACCGGGATCCCGCCGACGCGGCCGTTGTGGCTGGCGTTCGGAGGCGATCGCCGCGCGGCCGCCCAGCAGCAGGAGTGGATGCTCGGCCCCGACGTGCTCGTCGCCCCGGTCGTCACGGAGCGAGCGACCACCCGCGTCGTGTACTTCCCGACGGGCTGCTGGCGCGACCCGCAGACCGGACGTACGTACCACGGCCGCCGGAGCGCGACGGTGAGCGCGCCGCTTGCAGCGCCTGCCGTACTTCTTCCGCTGCGGCCGCCGGCCGTTCTAGGGCCGCGCCGCCTCGCCGAGCTCGACCGTCGAGCTAGACCGGCGTGACGGCGTTCGTGTAGTTGCGGAAGTCGGCCTCGAAGCGGTCCCAGTCGATCGACAACCCGCCGAGCGGCGGTGGCTCCTCGTCCTTCGGCGGGCTTCCCCAGCCGCCGCCCCCACCCTCTTCTTCGGGGGGACCGTCGTCGGTCTGGGTCGCAAGGGCGATGGCGAGGGACAGAAGACCGAACGGGAGCATGATCGCGGCGATGGCGTCGAACGCGACAGCCACCGGCGTGATCCTGCCGTCGGCGATCAACTGGACCGTGGTCAGGACGATCGCGGGTATGACCCACGCGAACGCGAACTTGGCGAGAACGGTGTCCCGCTTCGGCTTACGGCGGCGGCCATCTGAGTCGCGGTCATGCATAACGAACCCCACGGTGTGAAAACAATGCACGTGCGCCTTCCCGGAACACGTTGAAAGTGTCGGCAATCTGGGGCTTCGGGGCATCCGCCCGAATCGCCAGTCTGGACGCGTAGTTCGCCGCAGCCGAAGCGTTGAGAGCGGCGGATTTCCGCCCCGCTCTGCTACTCGTCGCGTTCCGAGAGACCGCCCGGGTGGATCGCGCCTTCGCCGAGATCCGTGTAGTAGTCGCCGGGCTCCTCGGTGTGGATCTGGGCGATCGTCCTCAGGCCCGTCGGCGCGTCGAGCGTGCCCGCCGCGATCGAGACCGTCGGACGACCGACGGCCTGCCAGAAGATGCTCGCGCCGCAGTTGCCGCAGAAGCCTCGCGCGCGGCGGTCGGCCTGGTACCACTGCAGCGTCGCGTCCGCGACGAGCTCGAGATCCCTCGCCGCGCACGCCGAGTAGGCGGCGACGTGGCCGTGCGTCTGGCGGCACCGCGAGCAGTGGCAGACGACGACGTCACGGAGCGGCCCGTTGACGACATAGCGCACGCCGCCGCACAGACAACCCCCCGAGTGCAGCGTGATCGCCATGGCCTAGTGTCGCGAGTGGGAAGTTCGGTGCCACCAAGAGGTGTCACTGGTGGATGGCGCGGGAGGACGCAGGAGCCAGCCGGACGACTCTGGGGCGGCCCGGCCGTTGGCGAGGCGGGATGCCGAGCGGGCCGACCCAGAGGCAGCGGAGCTGCGCGAGGCGACGAGGACGATGCGCGGCGCCGCCAAGGGCGCCTCGACTGGCATCGAATTTCGCACTCGGGACACTAAATATCGACGACGAGGCCGGCGTTGAATTCGGCCACAGGCTCGTGCGGGTAGCCGCGGGGGTTGCTGAGCACGCGGGTCCCGTTGACCTCGAGGTCGGCGGCCCGGTGCGTATGGCCGTAGATCCACAGGTGTGCGCGGTCGCCATCCATCAGCTCGCTGACGTCGCTGACGAACGCGCCGGCGAGCGAGCGGAGGACGCGGTTGTCCGGCTTGCCCCGTATGACCGGCTGGTGGTGCGTGATCACGACCGTCGTGCCGTCGAACGGCTCAGACAGCCGCTCGGCGAGCCAGGCGCGACTGGAGACGTGCAGCATCCGGGTATCGGCCGGGTGGAGCGTCCGGTTCTTCGGGCCGTAGGTGATGTGCGAGTAGTCGTTGACGACGCGCTCGGAGAGCCGCATCGAGGCGTGTCGATGCTCCGGCCCGTCGAACTCGAAGTCGCTCCACAGGGTGCACCCGAGGAAACGGACGCCGTCAAGCAGCACCTCGTCGTTCTCGAGCACGCGGATATCGGACCCGTCGGCGGCCGAGCGCATCTCGTCGATCACCGCGGGCAGCGAGCCGCCGTAGAACTCGTGGTTGCCGGCGACGTAGAGGACCGGCCGACCGTCGGCCCACTCGCGCGCCCAGTCGATCCCGCGGGTGCCGACGTCCGTGTCGCCGGCAAGGACGACGACGTCGGCCTCGACCTCGTCGGGCTCAAACCCCGCCCGCTCGAGGTGCAGATCGCTCAGGACGTGGATGCGCATGCTGTCCCGCCAACGAGCCTACCGTCCGGCGGTGCGCCGATAACGCGCGACCGCGAGGGGCGCGAACACGGCGATGATGACGATCGTCCACACGACGGCACCCCAGACGTCGTGGTGGGCGGGCGCGCCGAGCCAGAGCGAGCGCATCGCGTCGACCATGACCGTGAACGGGTTCACCTCCGCAAACGACCTGAGCGGCTCCGGCATCGACGCGACGGGGACAAAAGCCGAGGAGATGAAGGTCAACGGGAACACGGCGATGAAGCCGACCGAGTTCGCCGATTCCGGCGAGGAGACGAGCAGCCCGATGAGCGCGAAGAACCACGAGAACGCAAAGCCGAAGAACAGGAGCAGGAGGAATCCGCCCGCCGCGTGCCAGAAGTCGGTGTGGAACGAGAACCCGACGAGGATCCCCGTCACGAGCAGAATCGTCACGGACAGCGTGTTCGTGAAGATGTCGGCGATCGTGCGCCCGGCAAGAACGGCGGCGCGGGACATCGGCAACGACCGGAACCGGTCGATCAGGCCCTTGTGGACGTCCTCGTTGAGCCCCAGCGCCGTAACGAACCCTCCGAACGCGATGTTCTGGACGATGATGCCCGGGATCAGGAAGTCGACGTACGAGTACCCCGGCGTCTTGATCGCGCCGCCGAACACGTACCGGAAGAGGAGTACGAACATGATCGGCTGCACGGTGAACGCGAGCAGCAGGTCAGGCGCGCGCGGCAGACGCACGAGGTTGCGCTCGGCGAGGATCAGCGTGTCGGTGACGAGCCGCCTCACGGGCGCTCCTCCTCGGTCGCGGCCGCCGCGCCGTCCTCCTCCGCCGCGTGCCCGGTCAGCGTGAGGAACACGTCGTCGAGCGTCGGGCGGCGCACGACAAGGTCATCGACATCGACGCCGGCGTCGCTCAGCCGCCGGACCGCCTCGACGATGCTCCCCTTCCGCGAGCGGATGCTGAGCCGGACGACGTGGTCCTCCCCAGTCGGCGCCTCCTCGGACATCGGCGCGAGCGCGCGGACGGCAGCGGCGACGTCGGCCTCGGGTTCGAGCGTCACCTCGAGTCGCTCGCCGCCGACCTCGGCCTTGAGCTCGTCCGAGGTCCCCTTCGCGATCACGCGACCGTGGTCGATCACCGCGATCTCGTCGGCGAGCCGGTCGGCCTCGTCGAGGTACTGCGTCGTCAGGAGCACAGTCCGGCCCTCACGCACGAGCTCCTCGATCACCTCCCACAGCGACAGGCGGCTGCGCGGGTCAAGCCCGGTCGTCGGCTCGTCGAGAAACAGGACCGGCGGGCGCACGACGAGCGCATCGGCAAGATCGAGCCGGCGCCGCATCCCGCCCGAGTACCCCTTGACGGGTCGACCGGCCGCTTCCAGGAGATCGAAGCGCTCGAGCAACTCATTCCCGCGGGCCTTCGCCTCAGCCCGACTCATTCCGTACAGGCGCCCGACCATCGTCAGGTTCTCAAGCCCGGTGAGGTTCTCGTCGACTGCCGCGTACTGGCCGGCGAGGCCGATCTGCGCGCGCAGCGCCGCGGCGTCGTGGACGACGTCGAGTCCCGCGACCGTCGCCGAGCCGGCGTCCGGTTGCAAAAGCGTCGTCAGGATCCGAACGACGGTCGTCTTCCCGGCACCGTTCGGCCCGAGCAGCCCGAGCACGGTCCCCCGCGCGGCGTCGAGGTCGACACCGTCGAGTGCCTGCACATCGCCGTAGGCCTTGCGCAGTCCGCGCGTGCTGATCGCGTACGCCTCCGCCACGCCTTTCACAGTACGCGACGGCGCGGGGATCAGCGATGCCGTTACCTCACCGGATCAAGGGGTGCTCACACCTGGCGCGATGACCAGAGAATCGCCGACAGGATGACGCTCACGAGGGCGACGACAAGGCCGATGATCCAGCCCTGCACGTCGCTCGATCTCAGGATCGCTCCGAGGGCGACGCCGATGGCGACGATGCCGCAGGTGGCGACGAGCCGCACGAGCAGACGCTCGGCACCGAAGCGGCGGCGCTCTCGGTCCGGGAGCATGTTGCGCCCGCTGGCCCGCGCCTCTGCGGGCTGCGATGCGGCCGCGGCGCGCTCGGGCTCCGCCGCGGACTCTGGGGACGCCGTCGGCTGTGCCGGCACCGTCGGCTCTGCCGGCACCGTCGGCTCATCCGCGGGCTTCGGCACCTCTGGCTGCTCGCGGAAGCTCATGGCGGAGGGTCTTCCCCGCTGAGCATCGGCGCAACCACAGCACCGTCGAAACGCTAGACATGGCAGCGCGCTGCCGAGTAGCATGACCGCGCCTATGACGCAGCCGTCCGTTGCCGATGTCGTCGGCATGACGATCGCCGCCCAGGGCGTGCAGGACGCCTTTGGAGTCCTCGGGAGCGGCAACCTCGTCGTCACGAACGCGCTGTGCCGCGGGGGCGCCCACTTCCACCACGCTCGCCACGAGGGTGGCGCAGTCTGCATGGCTGACGGCTACGCCCGCAGCACCGGCCGGGTCGGCGTCGTCAGCGTTCATCAGGGCCCGGGCCTGACGAACACGATGACCGGCCTCACCGAGGCGGCGAAGAGCCGCACGCCGCTGCTCGTCCTGTCCGGCGAGACGCCGGCCGCGGCGCTGACGAGCAACTTCCGGATCGACCAGCACGACCTCGTCGAGTCCGTCGGGGCGATCGCCGACCGCGTGTTCGGCCCGCCGAGCGCTGCCGACGACGCGCAGCGCGCGTATCACCGGGCGGTCACCGAGCGACGGCCCGTCGTGCTCATGCTCCCGATCGACATCCAGCCGCAGCCGGCCGCTCGCACCGAGGCGACGCAGCCGATCCCGCCGTCGCTTCCCGCGCCGGAGCCGGCGATGCGGGCGGTGATGGAGGTGGTCGAGCAGATCGCCCGCGCCGAGCGGCCCGCGATCATCGCCGGACGCGGCGCGGTCCTCGCCGACGCGGGGGCAGAGCTCGAGGCGCTCGGCGAGGCGATCGGCGCCGTGCTCGCCACCTCCGCGCCGGCGAACGGCCTGTTCGCCGGGCTGCCGTATGCCCTCGGGATCTCCGGCGGGTTCGCGTCGCCGTTCGCGGCGGAGGTGCTCCCGCAGGCCGACCTCGTGATCGTCGCCGGCGCGTCGGTCAACCACTGGACGACCCGCCACGGCGCGCTCATCAGCCCCGATGCGACCGTCGTGCAGATCGACGTCGAGCCGCGGGGCGATCGCGCGCAACCGGCCGGTCGACCTCGCGCTCATCGGCGACGTCCACGCGACCGCGCTCGCGCTGCTCGAGGAACTCGCCGCCCGAGACCATGCCAACCCCGGGTTCCGGACGCCGGACATGGCGGACCGGATCCGCGCCCGCCGCTGGCGCGATGAGCCATACGACGATGCCTCGACCGACGAGTTCATCGACCCCCGCACGCTCAGCATCGCGCTCGACGACCGTCTCCCCCTCGATCGCGCCGTCGCGGTCGACTCCGGGCACTTCCTCGGCTACCCGTCGATGTACCTCGACGTTCCCGACCCGCGCGCGTGGATCTTCCCGAACGGCTTTCAGGCCGTCGGTCTCGGTCTCGGCAACGCGATCGGCGCCGCGATCGCCAACCCGGAGCGGCTGACCGTCGCGGCGATCGGCGATGGCGGCGCATTCATGGCGCTTCCCGAGCTCGAGACCGCCGCCCGACTGAAGCTCGACCGGCTGCTCGTCGTGATCTACGACGACACCGCATACGGCGCCGAGGTCCACCACTTCGCGCCGATGGGCCACGACGTCTCCCGCGTCCGGTTCCCGGATGCGGATCTCGCCGCGGTGGCGACGGCGTCGGGCGCCCGCGGTCATGTCGTGCGCAGCGTCGGTGACCTTGACGTGATCGACGACTGGCTATCGGAGCGGCGCGGCCATCCGCTCGTGCTCGACGCCAAAGTCAATCCAACGATCTGCGCGGAGTGGCTCGAGGAAGCGTTCCGCGCCGGATAACCCGGATCACCCCGGATAACCCCAAGGAGAGAACATGACCCAGGTAGCCGAGCCTTGTCGCCGGGCTCGCCGACGGGAGCGTCGAGATCGTCGATCTCACCCAGCCGCTCAACGAGTCCACACCGGTGATCAAGCTGCCGCCGCCGTTCGCGAACACGCCCGGCCTCACCCGGGAGGAGATCAGCCATTACGACGACCGCGGCCCCGCGTGGGCGTGGTACACGCTGACGATCGGCGAGCACGTCGGCACGCACCTCGACGCGCCGATCCACTGGGTCACCGGCCAGGACGGCAAGGATGTCGCGTCGATCGACTCGACGCAGCTGATCGGGCCGGCGTGCGTGATCGACAAGACCGCGGAGACCGAGGCCGACCCGGGGTATCTGCTGACGGCCGAGGACATCGCGGCATGGGAAGCAGGAGCACGGCGAGATCCCGGAGCGCGCGTGGGTGCTGCTGCGGACCGGCTGGGGGTCACGCGCCCAGGACGAGGCGGCCTTCCTGAACGCCGGCGAGCAGGGACCGGTGACGCCGGGCCCGGACGTCGAGGCGTCCCGGTGGCTGGCGACCGAGCGCAACATCTCCGGGTTCGGCGTCGAGACGGTCGGGATCGACGCGGGCGCCGCGGGCGGCTTCGACCCGCCGTTCCCGGTCCACAACTTCCTGCTCGGCGCGGGTCGGCTCGGGCTGACCCAGCTCGCGAACCTCGACCGGCTGCCGATCACCGGCGCGATGATCGTCGTCTCGCCGCTGAAGCTCGTCGGCGGGACGGGGAGCCCGAGCCGCGTGTTCGCGTTCGTGCCGAAGGCCTAGACCGGACGGCGCTGCCGGACGCTGGGGTGCGCGACCTCAGCCGCGACGCGCGGGTCGGCGGGTGCGCCGCGGCGCCGATCGCGCGGCGCGCGGCACGACGCGGGGCGGACGGCGTCGGCTGGGAGACGACGGCGTCGAAGTGGCGCTGGGCCGGTTCCGCGCAGGCGATCGAACACCGAACGGAACACGGCGACCGCGGCGTCGCGCGGGCGTGACACGGGCGCGAGCTCCTCGGGGAGCTCGGGATCGAGGAACGGAAAGCCGCGGAACATGTGCATGAGCCGGGTGCGGACGAGGAACGCCTCGGCGTCGTCATCGACGCCACCGCGGGCAGTACGGGCCGAACTCGGAGACGAACGCCTCGTAGCGATCGACGAGCCCGGTGAGATCCCAGCCGCGCGCGACGAGCGCCGGCAGGCCGATGCCCGCGCCGACCGACCCCAGGAACACTGCTGTCACGGACGCGACATCGAGATCGACGACGAGCTTCGAGACCTCGGCGGCGTGATCGTGCGGCGACACCCAGACGCTGTCCTGCACCGACCCGAAGCCGAGGAACCGCAACCGTCGCGCGAGCCGGGAGCGCTCGAGCCGGCGGTCCTCCGGGATCTGATGCCACACGATCGTCCACGGCATCGGATGACGAGGGCGCCGATCCGAGGGAGAAGATCCGGCCGTCACCCTCGGCGAGCAGCCGGTCGCACCGCTGGGTCAGGCGGTAGTGGACGAGCCGGCCGGAGCGCACCCGGTCGAGCAAGCCGCGCCGCACGAGCCGCGTCAGCGCGACCCGCGCCGCGCCGTGCGAGAAACCGAACTCCTCCAGCAGCGCGACGAGCCCGCCGGACCACACCGGCCCGCCGCCGAACGGCCGCACGTAGGTCCCGAGCAGCGTGATGACGAGATCCTGCGGCTGGAGCCCGTCGGGGGCGCTGAGGCTCATGTCGCCAGTGACGGCGACACCGGCTCGAACGCCGCCCGAGCTCCTTGCCGACGGTGTCCCGGCCGTCCGGCGGCTTGCGCGAACCGGCGTCGTACTGCGGAATCCAGCTGACGCCCGGATACCCCTGCTCGGCCGCGGCGTGGAGCGTCCAGTGCGGGTCATATAGGTGCGGGCGGGCCAGGGCGCACAGGTCGGCACGCCCGGCGAGCACGATCGTGTTGACGTCGTCGTACGAGGAGATCGCGCCGACGGCGATCGTCGGGATCCCGACCTCGTGCCGGATCCGATCGGCGAAGGGCGTCTGGAACGACCGGCCGAACGCCGGCTGCTCCTGCGGCGAGACCTGGCCGGAGGACACGTCGACGATGTCGGCCCCGTGCTCCATGAGCATCTGCGCGAACGCGACCGCGTCGTCGGCGTCGAACCCGCCCGGGACCCAGTCGACCGCCGAGATCCGGACGCTCATCGGCTTGTGCGAGGGCCAGATCGCGCGGCACGTGTCGAACACCTCGAGCGGGTACCGGGCCCGGTTCTGCAGCGACCCGCCGTACTTGTCCGAGCGCGCGTTCGTCAGCGGCGACAGGAACGAGGAGAGCAGATACCCGTGCGCGCAGTGGAGCTCGAGCAGATCGAACCCGGCCTCCAGGACGCCGAACGTCGCCCGCGCGAACTCGCCGCGGACCGCCTCGAGATCCCATGCGGTCATCTCCCGGGGGACCTGGTTGCGCGGGCTGTACGGGATCGGCGACGGTGCGATCACCTCCCAGTTCCCCTCCGGCAAGGGCTCGTCGATCCCCTCCCACATGAGCTTCGTCGAGCCCTTGCGGCCCGAGTGGCCGATCTGGGCCCCGAACGCGCACCCGCCGTGGTCATGCACGAACTCGACGATCCGCTTCCACGCCGCGACGTGCTCGTCGCGCCAGATACCCGCGCACCCGGGCGTGATCCGGCCGATGTCGGACACGCAGATCATCTCGGTCATGAGCAGCCCCGCGCCGCCGAGCGCCCGCGCGCCGAGGTGAACGAGGTGGAAGTCGCCGACCGTCCCGTCGACGGCGGAGTACATGTCCATCGGCGAGACGACGACACGATTGGCGAGGGTCAGGCCACGCAGGGTGAACGGCGTGAACATCGGCGGCGCATCGAACGGATGCACCGCGCGGACGAACTCCGGGTCACGCAGGCGAAGGTTGTCGTAGGTCACCCGGCGCGAGCGCGTCAGCAGGTTGAACGCGAACTGCATCCGCGGCTGCTCGACGTAGCGGCCGAGCCCCTCGAACCACTCCAGCGACGCCTGGGCCGCGCGCTGGGTCGACTCGACGATCGGCCGCCGCTCCGCCTCGTAGGCGGCGCTCGCGGCCGCGATGTCCTCGCCGTGCGTCTTGAACGCCCACGCCAGCGCGACCGCATCCTCCATCGCGAGCTTGGTCCCGGACCCGATCGAGAAATGGGCGGTGTGCGCGGCGTCACCGATGAGCACGACGTTGTCGGTGCACCAGCGCCGACAGCGGACGGTGATGAAGTTGATCCACTTCGAGTTGTTCGCGAGCAGCGGCCGACCCTCGAGTTCCTCGGCGAACAGCGAGGTGCAGAACTCGACGCTCGCGTCATCGGAGACGCCGGGCGGCAGGGGCCCGGGGGCGAAGCGGTCCAGCCCGGCCCGCCGCCATGTGTCCTCGTGCGTCTCGACGATGAACGTGCTCATCCGCGCGTCGTACGGATAGGCATGCGCCTGGAAGACGCCGGCGGGGGTCTCCTGGATGAAGAACTTGAACGCGTCGAACGGCAGCTCGACGCCCATCCACATGTAGCGGCAGTGGCGCGGCTCGAGCGTCGGGACGAAGTCGTTGTACAGCGCGCGCCGCACGCCGCTCGCCGCGCCGTCGGCGCCGATGATCAGGTCGGCCCAGCCGAGCTCGGAGAGCGAGCGGCGCCTCGCTCGAGAAGCGGATGTCGGCTCCGAGTGACGAGCGCGCGCTCCTGGAGGATCCGCAGCAGCTCCCGCCGGCCGAGCGCGGAGAATCCGTGCCCGCCCGAGCGCGTGGTCTCGCCGCGCAAGCGGATGTCGATGTCGGTCCACCGCGCGAACCGCTCGGTGATCGCGGCATATGACTCGGGGTCGGCATGCTCGAACACCGACAGCGTCTCGTCGGAGAAGACGACGCCGAAGCCGAACGCATCGGTCGCCTGGTTGCGCTCGTAGACGACGATCTCGGAGTCCGGCGCGATCTTGCGCATGAGGATCGCGAAGTACAGACCTCCCGGTCCGCCCCCGACAACGGCGATCCGCATCGACTCGGACCCGGACGCCTCAGACGCCCAAGTCGGTGAGGTGCTCGTACTTCAGCCCCATGCCGCCAACGACGTTGTGCATGAGCGCGAGCGCCGCGCGGCAGTTGGCGGCGGCGTTCGGCGGCAGTGACTCGTCGGCGCACAGCGCCTTCAGCTCCTCGTAGACGGCGAGCAACCGCTCCTCGGCCGCGGTCATCTCATTGCCGAGCAGATCGACGTGTCATCGGGCGACCTCCGCGGTGAGCGGCGCGCCGATCGGCGCGCGCGTGTCGACGGTCCGCTTCGCCTTGAGCTCGAACCGCGGAAGCTCGCCGGCGCCGGCCCGCTCGATCCGGAAGTTGAGCCCCTCGTGGGCGTGGGCGAGTTGCTTGTGGAGCGCGCCGGAGAGGGCGTCCCAGCCATCGTCGGACCAGTCCGGCTTGAGCTCGACCCGCAGCGTGATCTCGTCCCGGATCCCCTCGTGGGTGATCACCGTCTGGAACTCGTCGACCTCGGGGAACTCACGGACGATCGCCTCGATCGCGCGCGGGTAGACGTTCGTGCCGCGGACGATCTTCATGTCGTCGACGCGGCCGAGGATCCCGCCCTCGTAGATGTCAAAGCCCCGGCCGCACGAGCACGTCGAGGCGGGGACGCGGCATACGAGATCGCCGGTCCGGTAGCGGATGAGCGGGATCGCGCCGCGACCGAACGAGGTGACGACGCGCTCGCCGGGCGTGCCGTACGCCACCGGCTCGAGCGTCACCGGGTCGAGCACCTCCTCGATCAGGTTGTCCTCGATGATGTGCGTGCCGCCGGGCTGCTCGGCGCACTCGAACACCATGATCGTGCCGATCTCGGTCATGCCCGCGGTGTCGAACGCCTGCGCGCCCCACTGCTCCTCGATCAGCGCCTTCGTCTGGGGAATCGAGCCCGCCGGCTCTCCGGACAGGATCAGCCGCTGCACCGAAGAGCCGGGCAGGTCGATCCCCAGCATCGACGCCTCCTGCGCAAGGCGCAGCGCGTACGTCGGCGTCGACGCGACGACGGTGGCGCCGAAGTCGATGATCTGGCGGACCCTCTCCTCCGTCGGCTGCGCACCTCCGGGAACGTTGAGCACGCCGACCTTCTCCATCGCGTAGTGGAGACCCCAGAAGCCGATGAACGAGCCGTAGCCGAACGCGATGTACGCCGTGTCGCCCGGCCGCACGCCGCATCCCCACAACGCGTAGGCCCACATCTCGGCGATCCACGCCCAGTCCTTGCGGGAGTCAAGCGCGCGGAGCGGACCGCGACCGGTCGTGCCCGACGTCGTGTGGACGCGGATCGCGCCCGTCACCGCCGATCGTCGGAATCTCCCCGTACGGCGGATGCTCGGCCTGCGAGGTCATCCACTCGTCACGGGTGAGAGGCGGCAGCCGGCGCAGGTCGTCCAGGGAACGCAGCTGCGACGGGTCAAAGCCCTCATCCGCAAAGCGACGCCGATACCAGGGGCTTCGCGCCATTGCCCACTGGCACTGGTAGCGCAGCTTCGCGAGCTGAAGCGCAGCGAGACGGTCACGCTCAAGCGTTTCCGTCTTCGGGTTCCAATACGGGCTTGCGCCGACCACCTCTCCTCGCGGGCGATGATACTCCACATTGCTCCGGACTTCTATGTCAAGTATGGTCGCGCCGAGCGAGTGAGGAGAGTCGTCCCGAGGTGAGCGAGGAGTTCGATTTCGAGGTCGAGAGCGGGGTCGCGACGGTGACTCTCAACCGTCCCGACAAGCTCAACGCGCTCACGTTCGAGCTGTACGCGGAGCTGCGTGACCTCGTCATCGGCCTGCCCCATCGGGGCGACGTGAAGGTGCTCGTGATCACCGGGCGCGGGCGCGGGTTCTGCTCCGGCGGCGACGTCGAGGAGATCATCGGCGAGCTCGTCACGTTCCCGACGACGCGCCTGCTCGAGTTCACCCGGATGACCGGCGCGCTCGTCAAGGCGCTGCGCGAGTGCCCGCTGCCGGTGATCGCGGCGGTCAACGGGATCGCCGCCGGCGCGGGATCGGTGATCGCGCTCGCCGCGGACTTCCGCCTGCTCGCCCAGTCGGCGAGCTTCGCGTTCCTGTTCACGCGCGTCGGACTCGCCGGAGCGGACATGGGCAGCGCGTACCTGCTCCCGCGCATCGTCGGGCTCGGCCGGGCGACCGAGCTGCTCATCATCGGCGAGAAGCTCCCGCCGACCGCGCGTACGAGATCGGACTCGCGAACCAGGTCGTCGCCGACGAGGAGCTGGCCGAGACGACGCGCGGGCGCTCGCCCACCGGCTCGCGACCGGCCCCGCGTTCGCCTACGCGACGACGAAGGCGCTGCTCACCCGGGAGCTGGACATGGACCTCGGCAGCGCGATCGAGATGGAGGCCGATGACGCAGGCGCTGCTCATGCATTCCGACGACTTCCACGAGTTCTACGCCGCCTGGCACGAGGGCCGCAGACCGGCCTGGAAAGGGAGCTGATGGCACCGGAGATCATCAACGCGCCGGAGCTGCCGGCGCCCCGCGGATTCAGTCATGCCGTCAAGGCCGGCAACACCGTCTACCTCGCCGGCCAGATCGGCGAGGGCGACACCCTCGCCGAGCAGTTCGACGGCGCGGCGGCCGCCCTGATCATCGCGCTGCGCGCGGCCGGCGGGCAGCCGGAGGACCTCGTCTCGCTGCAGATCTTCGTCACCGACGTCGACGCGTATCGCGCCTCCCAGCGCGAGCTCGGCGAGGTGTGGCGGAACCGCTTCGGCCGCCACTACCCGGCGATGGGTCTGTTCGGCGTGACCGGGCTCGCGGTGCCCGAGGCGATCGTCGAGCTGATGGGAGTCGCGGTGATCGGGACGTGAGTGTGGGTCCCGCCGACGCGCTCGACAGCCACCTGACCGCCGAGCAGCGTGAGCTGTACGCGCGCACGCACGAGCTTGCGCGGACCGAGCTGAAGCCGATCGCGGACGCCGGGCGACCCCGGTCACGTCAACCGGGAACTGCTGCGGGCACTCGCCTCGAGTCGGGCTGCTGCCGCGCCTGTTTGAGCGTGCCCGCGCGATCGAGCTGTGCCTCATCCGCGAGGCGCTCGCGCGCGCGTGCACCGAGGCCGAGACGACGTTCGGGACGCAGGGGCTCGGGGCGTACCCGATCCTCCAGTCCGGCAGCGAGGAGCTGAGGGCGGAGTGGATCCCGCAGGTGGCGGCCGGCACGGCGGTCGCGGCGTTCGCCCTGACCGAGCCCGACGCCGGCTCCGACGTGGGCGCGCTGTCGCTGGAGGCCGAGCCGGATGGCGGCGGCGGCCGGATACCGCCTCACCGGCGAGAAGCTGTGGATCTCGCACGCGCCCGAGGCCGACATCTACACGGTGTTCGCGCGCGGCCCCGGAGGGGATCACCGCGTTCGCCGTCCCTGGGATGCCGAGGGGCTGAGCGGCGAGCACAAGGACCTGCTCGCCGAACACGCGATCGGGAGCCTCCACTTCGACGGCGTGTACGTCCCGCGCGAGCACATGCTCGGGCGAGCCCGGCCAGGGGTTCAAGGTGGCGATGCGCACGCTCGATCTGTTCCGCCCGAGCGTCGGCGCGTTCGCGATCGGGATGGCGCGCACGGCGCTGGAACTGACGATCGCGTACGCGGGCGAGCGCGAGACGTTCGGACAGCCGCTGAACGCCAACCAGTCCGTCTCACACACCGTCGCGGACATCGCCGCCCGTGTCCATGCCGCGCGGCTCGTCGTCCATCAGGCGGCGAACGCCCACGACGCGGGGATCGGCGACCGCGTGCTCGCCGCGATGGCGAAGCTGCTCGCGACCGAAATCGCGCAGGAGGCGGTCGACGCCGCGATGCAGTTCCACGGTGCGCGCGGGCTCGAGCGCGGCCATCCGCTCGAGCACCTGTACCGTGAGGTCCGCGCACCGCGGATCTACGAGGGCGCCTCCGAGATCCAGCGCGAGATCATCGCCCGCCGCCTGTTCGCCGGGAGCGCATGAGCCGGATCGATCGTCGTCACCGGAGGGGCGAAGGGGATCGGCCGCGCGGTCGTCGAGAGGTTCGCAGCCCTCGGCGACCAGGTCGTCGCGCTCGGGCGTGACGAGACGGCACTGCGGCGGCTCGGCAACAACGGCGTGCGCACCGCCGTCTGCGACGTCACCGACGAGGACGCGGTGTCGCGGACGTTTGCCGAGATCGAAGCCGTCGACGTGCTCGTCAACAACGCGGGATCGGCGGAGAGCGCGCCGCTCGCCCGGACGAGCCTCAGCTCGTGGCTGGCGCACTTCGACGTCAACGTGACCGGGCCGTTTCTCTGCATGCGCGCCGTCGTGCCCGGGATGCGCGCGCGTGGTCACGGCGTGATCGTCACCGTCGCGTCGACGAACGGGCGCGTCGGCACGCCGTACACGAGCGCGTACACGGCGTCCAAGCACGCCGCGGTCGGTCTGACCCGCGCGGTCGCGAGCGAACTGGCGGGGACCGGCGTCCGCGTCAACGCCGTGTGCCCAACGTTCGTCCGCACCGACATGACCCGTCGCTCGATCGAGCGGATCGTCGAGTCGACCGGCCGGACGCCGAAGGAGAGCGAGGACGCGCTCGCCCATTTCTCGCCGCTCGGGCGGCTGCTCGAGCCCGAGGAGGTTGCCGAGACGATCGCGTTCCTCGCCTCCGAAGCCGCCGAGGCGATCACCGGTCAGGCCGTCGTAATGGACGGCGGCGGGGTCCAGACGTAGCCCTTGCCAGGCCGCTACGAGGCGGCGACGCCGACGAGATGGCCCTGAGCGTCGGCGAGCACCCCGAACGTCACTCCCGGCACCTCTTGCGCCGGTTGCACGACGCGGCCACCGAGCTCCTCGGCACGCCGCAGCGTCGCGGCGACGTCCTCGACGCCAACGAAGAACAGGACGCTGTCATCGCCTCCCTGCAGCGGCCCGACGGCGGTCGGGAGCGCCCCGTCGACGCCGACGTCCACGAACGTGTAACCCGGGAACGCTCCGTCGGAGTAGCCCCAGTCGAACATCTGGGCGAAGAACTCCCGCGTGGCGTCCGGATCGGTGCAGCGAATCTCGGCGTGAACAACTGGATGCGGCATGGTGATCCCTTCGTCGATGTGTCAGCCGTGCTGGCCGCTGTTATGTCCGACGAACTCGGATCGCAGAAATCGACATCGATCCCAACCTCACCGCACAATGATGCGCCGCGGCCGGTGCGACGGTCACCGGGCGATCGCAAGCTGCGCGGCGAATACGGCCGCGATCGCAGTGATGCAGAACAGATGGTCGCGGTAGATCGATCGGGCGAGCCGGCTCTGGGCCTCGGTGCTGTCGCTGCGCGCCCCGAGGCGCACCGCGCTCGGCACCGTCCGGACGGCGGCGAGCAGGATCGCCGCGCCGGCGAGCCCGAGTGACATCCATGCCACCCAGCGCGGCGAACGGCCGTTCGCGATCTCGACGATGATGGCGACGATCGTCGCCATCATGGCCACCGCGATCAGGCGGTTCATCGGTCGAGCCGCGGTCGTGACCCGTGCGTAGTAGTTCGAGATCGACGCGAGCACCTCCTCGGGCAGCTCGCCTTGACGGTGGTTCATGACTTGAACGTCGAACATCAGGTCGAACCAGAGCACGGCAAGGAGAAATCCGGCGCCACCGGTCACGAGCGCTCTCACGAACAGCCGGCCTCAGGCGAAGTGGCGCTGCAGCGCTTCGCCGCTCATCGTCTGACCGCCGTTGCCTTCATCGGTCTTGGCCCGTCCAACGACGATGACCATCGAGTCTCCTCTCTCGGCGCTGCTTCGCCCATCCCGGCCGGGCCAGCCTATTCGCCCGCGGACGCGATCCGGGGAAACCACCCCTCCGCTTTCCGAGCTTTACCCCAGCAGATCGGCCGGCCCGGCGCCGATAGGAACCTGAGGATCTGAACGATGGCCGTGATACTCAGCACCGGCAACGCCGAGAGCGAGGCGCCGACCGGGCCACGCAGCCGTGCGGCGCAGGCAAAGTCGGCGGCGCGGAACGTCGAGCGGCCACTGCGCGCTCGCGAGCTGTTCTTCTCAACGACCAACGCCAAGGGCGTGATCACCTCCGGCAACGATGTGTTCAGCCGCATCAGCGGTTATCCACTCGACGAGATGGTCGGCAAGGCGCACAACATCGTTCGCCACCCGGATATGCCGCGCGCGGTCTTCCAGCTCCTCTGGGACACGATCTCGGCCGGAGAGCCGCTCGCTGCCTACGTCAAGAACCGGACCGCCGACGATGCGTACTACTGGGTGCTCGCGACCGTCGTCCCGATCACCGACGGCTACCTCTCCGTCCGCATGGCCCCCGCCGGTGAGCACTTCGAGATCGCGAAGCGGCTCTACACCGACCTCTCCGCACTGGAACGCGAGATCGAGGGCGACGACGTCCGCCAGCGGAAAGCCGCGATCGCCGCGTCGACGGAACGGCTCACCGAACTGCTGAAGGGCGCCGGATACGACGACTACCCGGCGTTCATGCGGGCCGCCCTGCCGGCGGAAGTGATTCGCCGTGCGGACGCGATCGACGAGGCGCATTGGAACATGCTGTCGAGCATCCCCGATGGCGCGCCCCCCGCCGTGGCCGGGATCCTCGAGCACTACCGCACGATCAGCACGTTTCTCACCGGGCTGGTCGGCGACCTCGGCCGGTACGCCGATATCGGCCACGCCCTCGGTGAACAATCGCGCTACCTCAAGGCGATGGGCGATGACGTCCGTTTGTTCGCGCTCAACGCGCAGATCGGCGCCAGCCGACTCGGAGAGCAGGGCGCCGCGCTCGACGCCGTTGCCCGGCTGCTCACCGACCAGTCCCAGGCGACCTCGCCGCTGGTGGCGACCGTCGCCCAGCGCGCCGGCGACGCCGTCCGCGAGATCGAGGACATGACGATGGAGCTGTCGATGAGCACCCTGCAGGCCGAGATGATCGCCGGGTTCGCCCACGAGGTCCTCGACGCCGGGGAAATCCGGCAGGGCGATGATCACAGCATGCTCCGCCTCGCCGACGCGCTTCAGCGCGGCAGCGAGCGCACATTCGCCGCCCTGAACACAGTCGCCGGTCAGCTCACGAGCGTGCTCGATCACATCGGCGACGTGTCAACCGGCGTCGACCGCCTCAGCCGTCTCGCGCTCAACGGGCGGATTGAGCTCGCCAGCGTGCCCGACGCCGGCTCGATCCGGACTCTCTTCTCCGACGTCGAGCGCCAGGTTCAAGACGCCCGCACCAGGCTCACCACTTTCGACAGCATCGAGGCGACCGCGCAGGACCTCAAGCGCGCGGCTGAGCAGCCGGCCATGAACGCCTCGGCGCTGCTCCGGACCAGCGCGGAGATGCTCGAATGCGATTGACCGAGGGGCACCGATCCGGGACCCGCTGATCTGACGGCCAACTACGATCGGTGACGCGGGTGTATTGCTCTGGGGCCGCCGGCAGCCCCGCGGTACCGTGCGCAGCAGGCGGCCATTTCAACACTGGAAGGAGCCGTACCGATGCCCCGTCGTCACATTCGCGCGGCCGGAGCGCTCGCACTTGTCTCACTCATCGGGACCTCCGTGGCGTTGGCCGCAGGCGGCCAGACCTACTCGCAGAAGTTCACCACCAGCCACCCGAGGACGGCGAGCGGCATGACCTTCTCGGCCGCGAACACGGCCGAGGTACCCGTGCAGGCGAAGACCGTGACCCTGACGTTCCCAGCCGGAACCAAGATCGACACGGGCGCATTGGCGAAATGCTCGAACCCGCCTGCTTGCCCGACGGCGTCGAAGATCGGCTCCGGGAAAGCGAACGTCGGCCTCGCCGTTGACGTGACCGCCTACAACCGGGCGGGCGGAATGGCGCTCATCGTGTCCAACCCGGTCGGCCCCGCGGTCATCCTCACCCCGAAGCTCAAGGGCACGAAGCTGACGCTGCAGATTCCCTCGCTGACGTTCAACGGCCAGACACTGGTGCTGTCGAAGCTGACCTTGAACATCAGGAAGGCGGGAACGGCGAAGCGGCCGTACATTCGGACGCCCGCGACCTGCCCTGCCGGCGGCTGGCAATTCACCGCTGCATTCGTATACGTCGACAGGACGAAGACAACGCTCACCTCCACCTCCGCCTGCAAGAAGCACTGACTCCGGACAGCTATCGAGGACCGTCCGCGACCATGTGAGCGCGGCCTCCAGGCTCGCCTGTCGGACGCTCATGCTCGCTCGAGCCGTCGCAGCCCGTGCGTGGACGTCCACCATTCGACCACGAGCATCGTGGCCTCCTCGTTGAGGTGGGTGTGCACAACCGCGGCGATGTCGGCGCGGAAGCGGTCGCCCGGGGGCCCCTCGGTGATCGCTCCGGCGGCGATCGCACGACCGGAGATCTTCGCTTCGCCCGGCCACTGCGCCTCCGAGCCCTCGACGGGGTCGACCGTGGCGCTGTGCAGCGCGAACCGCGGATCCCGATGGAGATCCGCGCCCTTGCGCGCATTCGGCATCGAGCCGAACATGAGCTCGCCCTCCTCGAAGACCGCTTCGATCCCGGAGATCCGCGGCGAGCCGTCGGCTCGCAAGGTGGCGATCGTCTTGTGCCGGCGGGCGTCGAACAGCGCCCGCACCCGCTGCGCGAACTCGGGCTCTGCGCGTTCGACATCGAGCCATGCCGTCATGTGGCGATGATCGCACCAGCGGCCGACAGCCCGCCGTCCGCGTTTGTCGTAGGGTTGGCTCTCGACTGTCCTCCGTACCCGCCGGCGCGGGCCGAGCTGGGAGACGACGCCGTGAACGTCATCGCCGCCTCAAAGTCGCGAACGACCGCCTTCGCCGCAGGGCTGCGTGACGCCGACACGACGACGCTCGCCTTACGCGCGCGCAACGCCGTCGGAGGTGTGATCGAGGCGCTGCCAACCCCGGGCGCGCAGCCGCTCGCGGCGCCGCCGCCCGGGAGCGGTCTGATGCCCGTGATGGGGGAGCCCGGGCTGCCAGTCGTCGGACAGGTGTTCGGCTTCCTCATCGATCCGATCGGCCAGGCCCGGCTCGGCTACGACCTCTACGGCACGGTTGCCTGGGGCGGAGGCCCCGGTGGACGGGTCGTTCGCGTCCTCGGCCCCGAGGGAATCGGCACCGTCCTCGCGAACCGCGATCGCGCCTTCTCCAATGAGGAGGGGTGGAACTTCTTCATCGGAGAGTTCTTCCGCCGCGGGGTGATGCTGATGGACTTCGAGGAGCATCACCATCACCGGCGGATCCTCCAGCAGGCGTTCACCCGCAAGCGGCTGATCTCCTACCTCGACACGATGAACCCGGCGATCGCCCGAGGCATCGACGCGTGGCGCCCCGGTCCGATCCGGCTCTACCGGGCCGCCAAGCAGCTGACGCTCGATGTCGCCACCGAGGTGTTCATGGGCCACCGGCTCGGCCCGGAGGCCGACCAGATCAACCGCTGGTTCATCGACGTCGTCGTCGGCGGACGCGGCATCATCCGCGTCGACGTGCCGGTCGGACGCTGGGGTCGCGGACTGCGCAGCCGGCGGTCCCTCGAGGAGTACTTCCGCCGGCAGATCCCGGCCAAGCGAGCCGGCAACGGCGAGGATCTGTTCAGCGTCCTCTGCCATGCGGAGAGCGACGACGGAGAGCGCTTCTCGGACGATGATGTCATCAACCACATGATCTTCACGATGATGGCCGCGCATGACACGAGCACGATCACGGTGGCGATGATGGGTTTGTACCTCGCGCGCCATCCCGAATGGCAGGAGCGCGTGCGCGCGGAGTCCCTCGCCCTCGGCAAGGACGCGATCGACTTCGACGACGTCGACGCCCTTCCGGCCATGGACCTCGTGTTCAAGGAGACGCTGCGGATCAACGCCCCCGTCGGCCAGATCGCCCGCCAGGCCCTGGTCGACACCGAGATCGACGGGCACTACATCCCCGCCGGCACGAACATCATGCTCGGGATCTTCCAGACCCAGCGGATGGAGCCGTGGTGGCACGATCCGGACACGTTCGATCCGGAGCGCTTCACCCCCGAGCGCGCGGAGGACCAGGGCCACAAGTACGCGTGGGTCCCCTTCGGCGGCAACGTCCACAAGTGCATCGGGATGCACTTCGGCAGCATGGAGGTCAAGGCGATCATCCATCAACTGCTGCTGCGCTACTCGCTGCACGCCGAACCGGGGTACGAGCCGCTCCTTGACTACGCCACCGGGCCATATCCCGGCGACGGCCTCCCCATCGAGCTACGGCCTCGGCGGGGATAGTCAAATCGTGGTGTCGGGGTCCGAGAACGTCGTCGTGTCCCCCCGGGCGACCGCGGCGTCAGCCTCGGCGATCTTCTTCGCCTTGCTCTCCTTTAGCCACGCTTTGTCCCGCTCCAGGACGGCTTTCCACCTCTCCTCAAGGGCGACCACGTCGAGGACGACCTTGGAGTGATCTGACGGGTCGAAGCGAACCGGCACGATCGCACCCTCTTTGATCTCGCCGACGTGATGGTGCTCAGCCAGTCCGAACTGAACTCCGTCTGGGTGCCATCCGGAAACGTGATGTGACCCCGGATCGCGAAGCGCATGCTGAAGCTGTTCGTGCCGGTTTCGGCCGCTTCGTCATGCGATTCCGTGACCACTCCCTGACCCTGTTCACCGTCGGTGAGCAGCTTGTGATGAAGCATTCGTTCGAGCATTGACGTGAGACTCTCACATCCGTGATCTACCTTCCAGCGATGGCCGACACTGACGAGATCCGCAGCTACGGCACCGTGTTCAACGAGATTGCCGACGCGTATGACCGACATCGCCCGGCGTACCCGGATCCGCTGGTTGACCGCGCCTGCGAGGTGGCGAGGCTCGCTCGGGGAGCTCACGTACTGGAGATCGGCTGCGGCACCGGCCAGCTGACGCGCAGCCTGCTGGCGCGGGGATTGCGGGTGACGGCGGTCGAGCCCGGCGAGCAGCTGATCGCGCGGGCCCGCGATCAACTGGCCGGCGCCGGCGAGGTGCAGTTCGTCGGCGCGCGTTTCGAGGAGGCGCCTCTTCCGGACGCCCATTACCAGGCGGTGTTCTCGGCATCGGCGATCCATTGGGTCGATCCCGATGCGAGTTGGCGCAAGATCGCCGATGCGCTCGTCGACGGCGGAACGGTCGCGCTCGCCTCCTACTTCGGATTGGACGACCCACGCAGCGCCGACGATCAGCGGGCGCTGCGCGGTGCGCTGGCGCGGATCGCACCCGAGCTCGCCGCTGAGTGGCCGACATACCGTGGCCTCGATGACACGCTTCAGGGCGCCGTACAGCGGCAGGACAACGTCTCGGAGGCGTGGGCGTGGCTCGGGAGCTACGACGTGGCGCGCACCTATTGCGCCGACCTGTTCGATGACGCTCAGCTCGCGGCGGTGCCGGTCCTCGCCGAGCACACGGCTGACGAGCTGAACGCCGTGCTCGGCACGATGTCTTTCTGGGCGCGCCTCTCCCCCCGGCAGCGCGCCGCTCTCAGCGCCGAGAACGACGCCCTGCAGGCGCGTCTCGGCCGGCCGATCTGCTCCAGCACGATCGCCTGCCTGCTGATCGCCCGCCGCCGCGACGTTCGAGCCGCGGCACGGTGATGGCGATCCAGCTCGGCCCCTTGGAGCTCTGTTACGAGACGTGACGGGTGGCGCGCGCACCGTACGCGCGGCCGTGGAGCTGGAACGCGCCGGCGGGGCTACCGAGCTGACGGTGCAACTCGTCGTGTGCGAGCGCGCGCTCGTGATCGTCGAGCTGGTGCAGCCATGCCCCCGCGGGACCGACCTGCCGGCTCAGCGCCCGCCAGAAGTCCTCGAAGTCGACGTATGGCGCGGTCACGTCGAGCTCACAGTTCTCGACATTCGTCAGCCCCGCTCCGGTGAGGAGGTCGTGCAGCTCGTGCGGCTTGCGGTAGCGCGACGCGCGCCGCTCGGCGGAGCTCGAACCGACGATGCGTGCCGTCCGGTCGATCGCGGCAAACATCTCGACTTCCTCGATGCCCCACATGCAGATCGCGACTCGGTGCGCGACGCGGCCGAGCTCACGCATCGCCACACCGGCATCCGTCATAAAGGCGACGACGAGCTGCGCCACCGCGACATCGAAGCGCTCGTCGGTGAACGGCAGCTTCTCCGCCGGCGCCTCGTGGATCTCGATCTGGGGGAAGCGCGCACGCAATGCCCGTGTGAACTCCGGGGACGGTTCGACCGCGACGACGTCCGCACCGCGTGCGACCAGCTCACGCGTCAGCGCACCCGTACCGGCGCCGACATCGAGCACCCGCTGCCCGGCGCGGACGCCCGCGAAGTCCGCGAACAGCGGCGCCAGGAGGACCGAGTAGCGACCCATGAAATCGTCGTAGGACTCCTCGTCGACGTGGAAGACGCCATTCACGCGAGAGATTCAACCAGCACGACGCGGAGCGACCTACATCGGGACGGTGCGCGGCAGGCCGAACGCCGGCAGAAAGCCGGTGTCGCCGAAGCGCGTGAGGCCGATGATCTTCTCATCGCTGACCGTCATGACGATCACGCCGAGGCAGTGGCCGATCGAGTCGTGAGCGTCGGCGAGGTAGTAGGCGAATGCGGGCTGGCCGTTGGCGCTCGTCATCACGAGTTTGCGGCGTCGACTCGAGCCGACGAGACGGTCACGGAGGAACGCGGCGACCGCCTCGACGCCCTCGTAGACCATCGGCTCTGGCGGCATCGAGACGACGGCGTCCTCGCTCAGCATCCGCACGAGCGCGTCGACATCGCCCTGCTCGAACGCCTCGGCGAAGCGGCCGGCAAGCGCGCGCTCGACCGAGCCGCTCGGAAGGGTCGCACGGTCGCGCGGGACGGCACCGCGGGACTCGAGCGTCGCGCGGGCGCGCTGGAGCGTGCTATTGACCGAGGCCGGCGTCGTGTCGAGCATCTCGGCCACCTCGGCCGCCTGGAAGCCAAGCACCTCGCGCAGGACGATCACCGCGCGCTGGCTCGCGGGCAGATGCTGAAGGCCGGTGATGAACGCGAGGGCAACCGACTCCTTGAGCTCGTAGGTGGCATCCGGCCCGGGTGCGATGTCAGGCACGCCGTCGAGCAGGGCGTCGGGGTAGGGCTCGAGCCACAGCGGCTCGGCCATCCGGGTCGGGGTCGGCAGCGCGTCGAGTTCCATTGGAACCTCCGTGGGGCGGCGCGCCGTGTCGCGCCGGGCGTTGAGGCAGCGGTTGGTGGCGATCCGGTACAGCCACGCGCGCAATGACGCGCGCTCCTCGAACCCACTCAGGCCGCGCCACGCGGCGAGCAGCGTCTCCTGGAGGAGATCCTCGGCATCCTGAACCGACCCGAGGATCCGGTAACAGTGGAGCTGCAGCTCCCTCCGGTACGGCGCGGTGAGCTCTTCAAAGGCGGCGGGATCGCCGCCGCGGGCGCGGGTGAGGGTGGCTTCAGTCATCACCCGTTCCGACACCGCTGAGGACGGAAACTCATCGGTCAGTTGTAGCGGAGCCGTGTGTCTCATCGAGCAACCGACCAATGGAGGCTCGATGACCACCAAACAGAAGTGGGTTCTGCTCCTCACCTCGATCTCGTCGCTGATGGTCGCGCTCGACGTGACGGTCGTCTCGACCGCGCTCAGCTCGATGCGTGTCCATCTCCACGCGACGATCGAGCAGCTCGAGTGGACCGTCAACGCCTACGGGCTCAGCTTCGCCGTGTTATTGATGACCGCGTCTGCGCTCGGCGACCGCTTCGGACGCCGCAGGTTGTACGCGAGCGGCATGGCACTGTTCGTGCTCGCGTCGATCGGGTGCGCACTGTCACCGACCGTCGGCTGGCTGATCGCAGCGCGCACCGTTCAGGGTGTCGGTGCGGCGATCGTCGCCCCGATGAGTCTGTCGCTGTTGTCCGCGGCGTTCCCGCCGGAGCGGCGGGGAACAGCGCTCGGGATCTTCGGCGGGATCACCGGCGTCGCCGTGATCGCGGGTCCGGTGCTCGGCGGCGCGGTCACCCAGGGACTGGCCTGGCAATGGATCTTCTGGCTGAACGTCCCGATCGGACTTGCCGCGATCCCGCTCGTGCTGCGCCGGATCGACGAGTCCTACGGCCCGCGCGTGAAGATGGACATCCCGGGCCTGGCGCTCGTCACCGTCGCCGCGTTCGGACTCGTCTGGGGCCTCGTCCGCGGGAACACTGCCGGGTGGGGCAGCGCCGAGGTCGTGGCGACGCTCGGCGGCGGAGCCGTGCTTGCCGTCGCCTTCGTCCTGTGGGAGCTGAGGACGGCGCAGCCGATGCTGCCAATGCGTCTGTTCACGAAGCGGACGTTCGCGTTCGGCAACGCCTCGATGTTCCTGATGTTCGGCTCGCTGTTCAGCGCCGTGTTCTTCATGGCGCAGTTCCAGGAGACGGTCCTTGGCGCCTCGCCGCTCGACGCCGGCCTGCGGCTGCTGCCGTGGACGGGGACGGTGTTCTTCATCACCCCGCTCTCCGGCGCGCTCGTCGACCGGATCGGCGAGCGGCCGCTGCTCACGGCAGGGTTGCTGTTGCAGGGCATCGGCTTCGGAGCAATCGCGCTGACCGCCGGCCCACACATGTCGTACGGCACGTTCGTCGCCCCGATGCTCGCCGCCGGGGCTGGGGTGTCGCTCGCGCTGCCGGCGGCCCAGAACGCGATCTTCGGCGCGGTCGGCCCGGATGAGATCGGGACCGCATCGGGCACGATGAGCACGATGCGCCAACTCGGCGGCGCGTTTGGCTTGGCGATCGTCGTGGCCGCGTTCACCGGCGCCGGCGACTATGCCTCACCGGGCGCGTTCAGCGACGGGTTCGTCGCGGCGATCAGCGTCTCCGCGATCCTGTCGTTGATCGGGGTGCTGGCCGCACTCGCGGTCGGCGGCCGTCACCGCCAGCGGCTTGCCGCCGGCGTGCCGGCTCAGGCGCCCGCGAGCACCTGAACGAGCGCGTCGATTCCGTCGAAGACATCGGCGAACCGCGTGGTCAGCGGGCTGAGGCCGAACCGGATGACGTCCGGCCGGCGGAAGTCCGGGACCACGCGGCGCTCGATCAGGCCTGCGGTGAGCGACTGACCATCGGGATGCGCGAGGGCGACATGAGCACCACGGCGTGACGGCTCACGAGGAGACAGCACGGAGACGCCGTGATCGGCCAGGCGCGCGTCGGCGAGCTCGATCGCGTACTCGGTGAGCCGGGCGCCCTTGGCCCGGATCGCGCCGATCCCGGCCTCGGCAACGAGACCGACGCCGGCGTCGACCGCGGCGAGTGCGATCACCGGTGGCGTCCCGGACAGGAAACCCCGGATGCCCGGCGCGCGCTCGAAACCCGCAGCCATGGCAAACGGCTCTCGCCGGCCGAGCCACCCCCAGATCGGCTGCTGCAGCTCCGGCTGAAGCTCGGCGCGGACGTACATGAAAGCGGGCGCGCCTGGACCGCCGTTCAGATACTTGTACGTACACCCAACGGCGAGATCGGTGCCGTCGGCGTCGAGCGCGAGCGGGACCGAGCCCACGCCGTGACTGAGGTCCCACAGCGCCAGCGCGCCGGCGTCGTGGGCGAGAGCGTTGATCGCCGCCGACTCGGCGATATGCGCAGAGAGGTAGGACACGTGCGAGAACGTGACGAGCGCGGTCGCGGTGGTGATTGCGTCGGCGACGGCGCCCGCCGTCGGGCCGCCGGCCCGGTCAAACGTCAGCCAGCGAATCGTCAGCCCGCGGGCCTCGGCGAGGCCCTCGAGGACGTAGCGATCCGTCGGGAAGTTGTCGACGTCGGTGATGATCTCGGTGCGCCTCGGCCGGGCATCGAGGGCCGCGGAGACGAGCTTGTAGAAGCACACGGTCGTCGAGTCGGCGACGGCGACCTGGCCGGCGGCCGCGCCAAGGGCCGCCGCGCCGAGGCGATCTCCCACCTCGACCGGGAGCTCGAGCCACCCGTCATCCCAGCCGCCGACGATCCGTTCCCCCCACCGCGAGAGGACGCCGTCGACGCGCCCCCGGCTCGTGCGAGGCAGGCGCCCGAGCGAATTCCCGTCGAGGTAGACGAGCGCCGGGTCATCGATCACGAACCGCTCTCGGAACGACGCGAGCGGATCGGTCGCGTCAAGCGCGAGCGCGCGGTCCCGGGTAAGGGCCGCGGCTCCTTGACTTTTGATCATTGATTTCGATACTAACCTCGCGATGGAACCGCAGCTGGGCGTGCTTGCCGGAGACCGCTTGGGGCCCAGCCACCGCACGCTCGCCGAGAAGGCGTTTGACGCGCTCCATCAGGCGATCATCACCGGCCAGCTCCGGCCCGGAACGCGGCTGCCGATCGAGGAGCTCGCAGACGTCCTCCAGATGAGCCCGATGCCGATCCGGGAGGCCGTGCGCCGGCTCGACGCGGCCGGCCTCGTCGAGAACATCCCGCACCGCGGCGCCCGCGTCACGCGGCTGTCGGTGAGCGATCTCTCGGAGGTGTACGAGGCCCGCCTCGCGCTTGAGGTACTCGCCATCCGGCGCGCCGCCGAACGGTTCACGTCGGCGGACGCCGCGAGCGCCGCGGCCCGGCTCGCCGAGCTGCACGCGATCTCGGACGACACGTCGGCGGCGACGTGGGCCGCCCACGCCGCGTTTCACTTCGCGTTGTACGCGGCCGCCGACTCGGTGTGGCTGCTGCGGCTCATCCGCCCGGTATGGGAAACCGCCGAGCGGTATTGCCTCGAGGTCCCCGAGTGCCGTCAGCTGGCGAGGCGTGAGTCCGAGCATCAGGCCATCCTCGATGCGTGTGTGGCCCGGGAACCGGAGATCGCCGCGGTCGCGCTGCGCGACCATTTGGCGCAGACGGCGAACAACATTTCCGCCGCGATGGGCGGCGAGCGACCGTTCGAGCTCTCCGGCGGATAGACGATTCATCGCCTCCGCAACAGCGGTTTCACGCCCAGAGCATGCGCCGGCAGCCGGGACCCGGCAATCGACGGGTCCCGGCTGGCGGGTGCGTCCTACCGGCCGAGGTACGCGCGTTTGAGGTCTTCGCTCGCGAGCAGGTCCGACGCCGGCCCCTCGAGCACGACCTCGCCGGTCGAGAGCACGTAGCCGCGATCGGCGATCGACAACGCCATCGTCGCGTTCTGCTCGACCATCAGCACGGCGACGCCGGACTCGTGGACCTCCTTGATGATTCGGAAGTTCTGCTGCACCAGCGCCGGTGACAGGCCCATCGACGGCTCGTCCATGAGCAGCAGCCGTGGCCGCGACATGAGCGCCCGGCCCATCGCGACCATCTGCTGCTCGCCGCCCGACAGCGTGCCCGCGAGCTGGTCGGCGCGCTCGTGCAGACGCGGGAACAGCGTGTGAACCCGGTCGAAGTCCTCGTGGAGCGCCTCACCGTGGCGGAGCACGGCGCCGAGCTCCAGGTTCTCCCGCACGGTCATGTCGCCGAACAGCCGACGGTTCTCCGGGACGATTGCGATCCCGTGTCCGATCCGCCGGGCGACCGACCAGCGGCTCACGTCCTCGCCGTCGAGCAGGACCCGCCCCGACCGCGGCTGGACGATGCCCAGAATCGTCTTCAGCGTCGTCGACTTGCCGCTCGCGTTACCTCCGAGCAGGCACACGAGCTCGCCGGCCCCGACCCGAAGCGAGACATCCTCGAGGATCCGCATCTGCGCGTAGTACGTCGTGACGTCCTCGAGGTGGAGCAGGGAACCGTTCGTGCTCATGCCTCGGCCAATGCTTCCGGGTCTCGGCCGAGGTACGCCTCGACGACCGACGGGTGATTCGCGACCGCATCGAAGCTGCCCTCGGCGATCTTGACGCCGTGGTCGAGCGCGATGACCCGGTCCGAGCAGTTCACGACGACGTGCATGTCGTGTTCGATCACGAGGATCGCGATGCCAAGCTCGTCCCGGAGCCGCGAGATCACCTCGGTCACCTCGCCGGTCTCGTTCGGATTCATCCCCGCCGCCGGCTCGTCGAGCAGCAGCACCTTCGGTCGCGTCGCGAGCGCCCTGGCGATCTCCAGCCGCCGGCGGTTCGCGTAGGAGAGCGAGTACGCCGGCTGATCCCACCGGTAGCCGGCGAGGCGCTGACCGAAGAACGAGAGCACCTCCTCGGCGAGCTCGCGGACCTCACGTTCCTCCCGCCGCGCGCGGGGGACCCGGAGGATCGACTCCCACGGCATCGCCTTCGTGTGGCCGTACGTCGCCGCCATGACGTTCTCGATCACCGACATGTTGAGGAACAGACGCAGGCTCTGGAACGTGCGGGCAACCCCGGCTTGCGTGATCCGGTGGGGCCGCTTGCCGACGAGCGACTCGCCGGTGAGGCGGATGTCGCCGGCGGTCGGCTCGTACACACCCGTAATGACGTTGAACACCGTCGACTTCCCGGCGCCGTTCGGGCCGATGATGCTCACCACCTCGCGCTCGGCGAGGCGCACCTCGAGCTCGGACAACGCTTTCAGTCCTCCGAACGCAAGCGAGACCTTGTCCACCTCGAGCAGGGGCTCGGTCATCACACGACCTCGACACGTCGGGAGCCGAGCAGTCCCTGCGGCCGCGCGTTCATCATCACGATGAGGATGGCGCCGATGAGGATCTGGCGCGTGATCGCGGTCTCAACGACGAGCCGGCCCTCCCACACGCACGCCGCGAGCCAGATCGTCGGCGGGATCAGCAGCGTCCGCCAGCGGCCGCGGAGCTGCACGATCGCGATCAGCAGGCAGATGAGGACGACGAAGCCGATGTTGCCGGCCGTCCGCGGGTTCGCCGGCACGACGACCCAGTCGCGTACGAGGTCGGCGATCCAGCCGCTCGATTGCGGGCCACCGGCGACTGCGCTGGCGGAGATCGCCTTGATGATCGCGTGGGCGGCAAACCCAAAGGCCACAGTTCCGACGATGATCCCGGCGAGCTTCCGCCACGGCCGGACCTTGACGACGAGCGTCAGCAGGATCACCCCGTAGAACAGGTACCCGGACTCCGTCGGGCTGCGCAGGAACCCGTCGAGCATGATCGACACGATCAGTCCACCGAGCACTGCGCCGCCAATGCTCCCCGCGCCCCCGAGAATGAGCGCGGCGTAGATGAGGATCAAAAACGGCGTGTCGAAGTCCGTTGGGAACACGCTGATCTGCTGGGCGGCGAACACCGTCCCGGCGAGCGCCGCGGTGACCGCGCCGAAGCTGAACGCCATGAGCTTCACGCGGTTGACCGGGATCGTCATCATGCTCGCGGCCAGCGGGTCCTCGCGCACCGCCCGCCACGCCCGGCCGGTGCGCGAGGTGTCCAGCAGGTGGAGCACGGCCATCGAGATGACGAGCAGCGCGAGCAGCAGGTAGAAGTACTGCTTGTTCGTCGTCAGCGACCCGACGACGGGGAGCTTGTACGGATCGATTCCCGTGATGCCGTTCGGGCCGCCGAGCTTTGTCGGCGCCACGTTGTTGGTGAACTCGACGAACGCCTCGCCGAAGAACAGCGTGATGATCGCCAGGTAGTCGCCGATCAACCGGCGGGACGGAAGCCCGACGACGAGCCCGAGCACGGCCGCACCGATCATCACGATCGGGACCGACACGAGCGCGTCGAGATGGATCCCGGTGGGGGAATTGAGCTGGTTGGAGGAGAGCAACGCGAACCCGTACGCGCCGAAGCCGTAGAACGCGATGTAGCCGAGGTCGAGCAGGCCCGCCCACCCGACGGCGACGTTGAGTCCCAGCGCGAGCAGCGCGAGCAGCAGCGCGTTGATTCCGACCTGGAGCTGGAAGTCGTTGACGGTCAGGAACGGGACGAGCACGCCGAACACGGCCGCGAGCCCGAGCCGCGGCCACCAGCCGACCCGCTCGAACATCCGCTGCGCGTCGCCACGCCGGCCCGGCGCGTACTCGCGCCGGTGTCCGCTCCGCGCGACCCACTCATCAACCCCGACCTGGGCGCCTGTCGGCGGTTCGCTCTCCCGCGAGGACGAGGTCATACCTTCTGGAGCTGTGCCTTCCCAAGCAGCCCGCTCGGGCGCACGAGGAGCACGATGAAGAGGATCCCGAACACCATCAGGTTGGTGTACGTCGATGACACGCGCGCGGTGAAGAACGATTCGGCGAGCCCGATGAGCATGCCGCCGAGCATCGCGCCGGGGATCGAGCCGATCCCGCCGACGACGGCGGCCGTGAACGCTTTCAGCCCGGCGATGAAACCAATCTGGTTGTAGACCTGGTTGAAGACGAGCCCGCCCATGACGCCGGCGATGCCGGCCATCGCCGAGCCGATGAAGAACGTGTACGCGATCGTCCGGTCGACGTCGATCCCGAGCATCTCGGCGGCCTCGCGGTCCGACGCGACGGCGCGCATCGATTTGCCGAGCGTGGTCAGATGGATGAGGCGGTTCAGCCCGAACATCATGATCACGCTCAGCCCGATGACCATGATGCGGACGAGACTGATCTCGAACGACCCGATATGGATCCCGGTCGAGAGGGAGATGAAGTCGGACGTGTTGTAGATCCGCGTCTGGGATCCGAACAGGAGCAGGACCGCGTTCTCCAGGAAGAACGAGATCCCGAGTGCCGTGATCAGCGGCGCGATTCGCGGCGCGTTTCGCAGCGGCCGGTAGGCGAAGCGCTCGATCGCCACGCCGAGGAACCCGACGCCCACCCCGGCGAGCAGGAACATGATCAGCAGCAGGAGCGGGACCGGGATGCTCACCGCCTTCGAGCCTCCGAACCACTGGATCACGAAGTAGCCGACGAACGCCCCGACCATGTACAGGTCGCCGTGGGCGAAGTTGAGCAGCTTCAGCACGCCGTAGACCATCGTGTACCCGAGCGCGATCAGCGCGTACAGGCTGCCGGTCGTGAGACCGGCGACGAGCTGCTCCCAAAACGCGTGCATGATGGACGGATGGATTGTGCGGCACTGACCCGGCCGCCGCTCCACTCCCGTGAAGCGGCGGCGCGGGCCTCAGACCGCGGTCAGCCGATCACTGGACCAGGACGTACTTGCCCTTCGCGTCGATCTTGTTGATGAAGAACTTCGCGTTGTTGAGCGCGCCGGTCGAGGAGAAGCTGATCGGCTGCCCCAGGATCGAGGTGGGCTCGTTCGTCTGCTTGATCGCGGCCAGCACGTTCGCGCGGGTCGGCGTCTGACCGTTCTTGCAGACCGTTGCGATCGCCTCGTCGACGACGTGCTGGGCGGCATAGACGGGCGGTCCAAACGTGCCGTACGTGCCGAACTTCGCCTTCGCCTCGGCGGCGATCGCCTTGTCGGCCGCGATCGCGTTGATGTCCGGGCCGAACGAGGAGACGTACGAGCCCGCGATCGTGAACTGGCCGGGGGAGTAGAGCCCGTCGGTGCCGAAGATCACGGCCTTCTTCTTCTGCTCGGCGAGGTTCTTCCCGAGCTGCTGGGCGTTCGCCGCAACCTGCCACGGAAGCACGACCACGGTCGTCTGCGCGTCGACCTTCGAGATCAGCGACGAGAAGTCGGTGACCTTCTGGCTGACCGACTCGTGGTCGACCTTGATCCCCGCCTTCGTCAGCGCCGGAATGATGACGCCGGCGAGACCGGTCGAGTACGACTCCTGGTCGTCGACGAGCAGGACCTTCTTCGGCTTGAGCTTCGTGATGATGTACTGCGCATCGGAGTTGCCCTGATCGGTGTCACCACCGACGACGCGGAAGAACGTCGGGTACTTGCCGCTCGTCAGCGTCGCATTCGTCGCCGAGCCGGTGATGAACGCGAGTCCGGCCCGCCCCATCAACGGACCGACCGCCTCGACCTCCTGGCTGCCGGCAGGACCGACGATGGCGACGATCTTCGAGTTCGAGATCGCCTGCTGAGTCGCGGTCGTCGCCTGGGCAGGTTGAAGCTGCGTGTCCAGCGGGACGAGCGTGATGTTCGTGTGAAGAGCGGCGTTGTCCTGCGCGAGCGCGAGCTGCGCGAAGTGCTGCTGCTCGGCGCCGAGCTGGGCGACCGGGCCGGTGATCGGCCCCTCGAACCCAGTTGACGCGACGCAGCTCTTGCTCGCTCCGCCACTGCTCGAGGCGCTCGTCGAGCTGCTCGAACTGCTCGAGCTGCTCCCGCAACCGGCGACAAACGCGCCGGCAGCGAGCGCCGCGATGATCGTGCGTGACTTCACTACGCGTGACCTCCTCCTCGGGGACCCTCGGTTGTCATGAGACGGTGAGTGGGGGCGTTCCCGGATAGGCCGGAGTGCCGTCCGGGTAATACGCCGCCGCCGGCGATCCCGCCGGCCGGAACACGGCGACGACCCGCATCACATCGCTGCCGGTGTTCTCAAGGCAGTGCACCGTCCGCGCGGTCAGATCGATGCGGGTGCCCGGACCGATCGGCTCGTCCGTGTCGTCGGCGTGAAAGGTGCCCTCGCCGTCGAGCACGTAGATGACCTCGTCGTAGGTGTGGAAGTGCGCGGGCGCTCGGCTCGTCGGGATGTAGCCGACGAAATGCGTGGCCGACTGCAGACCCCCGTGCTCGGGGTCGGCGACGATTCGGAACTCGCGCTCGGTCGTTGCCGCGTGCGCCTCCTGCTCGGCGAGATGACGCACGCTGACCGAACGCTGAGCTCCGGATGGCGCCGCAACCGGATCAGGAATGCGGACGGAGATGATCCGGAGAAGATCGGTGCCGGTATTCACGAGCTCGTACTCGGTGCCCGGCGGGAGGAACACACCGGATTCGGCCTCGAGCGCGCTGCCGTCGTTCGCGCTGCCATCGTTCGCGCTGCCATCGTTCCCGGCGCGGAGCGAACCGGCTCCGGCGATCACGAACAGGACCTCCTCGTCCTCGCCCGTTGCGCGAGCGTCGGCGGGCGAGCCGGGCGCGTACTCGAGGACGACCTGCTCAAGCGGGACGGTGCCGGTTTCGATCAGGCTCGGATCAGGCATAGGACGTGCGACCCTCCCACATTCGCTTCGGGCGGGTCAACCACCTGCAAGCGTCGCGGTGACCGAGATCTCGGTGCCGGCGAGCGCGCGCGACACCGGGCAGGTCGCCTTCGCCTGCTCGGCGAGTGCCGCGAAGTGGTCCTGATCGACGCCGGGAACCTGGCCGACGGTCTCAAGCTCGATGGCGGTGATGCTGAAGCGGCCATCGCCGACCTGCTCCAGGCGCACGCTCGCGGTCGTCGTCAACTCGTCCGGTGGGTGGCCCCCGTCGCTGAGCAGGTTGGCGAGCGACATCGTGTAGCAACCGGCCTCGGCGGCGCCGAGCAGCTCCTCGGGATTCGTCGTTCGCTGGCCCTCCTCGACGCGAGCCTTGAGCGAATACGGGCCGGTGAACGCGCCGCTGCCGAGCGCGATGCTGCCGCCACCCTCGCTGTCGCTGCCCTGCCATTTCGCCTCGGAGCGCCGAACGATCCTGAAGCTCACGTACCCTCCTCATCGGTGCCGCCGACCACGTTTGATCTTGTAGTGTTGATCAAATCATCCGAGGCATCGCGCGTGCAAGCAGCGCCGCCTTGTGATTCGGTTAGCGCAGATGGCTGACGCTCACACAGCGATCCTCCACATCGACTCGGTGCGACGCCGCTTCAGCTCGCTGAGCGACGGCTTTGCGTACCTCGACGCGCCGGGCGGGTCGCAGGTGCCTGACGAGGTCGGTGATGCGATCGCGCGGGCGCTGCGTGAGGCGAGCGCGAACCTCGGCGCCGGCTACGCGACGTCGCTGCGTGTCAAGGAGATCCTCGAGGGGGCCGAGACGCGCGCCGCGCGATTTCTCGGATGCGCCACTGAGGAGGTCATCTTCGGAGCGAACATGACGTCGCTTGATTTCACGCTGTCCCGCACGGCCGGCCGCGAGTTCGAGCCCGGCGACGAGATCGTCGTCTCCTCGCTGGACCACGACGGCGGCGTCGCCCCGTGGCTCGAGCTCGCGCACGATCGCGGGCTCGTCGTCAAGCAGGTCGAGCTGCGCGACGACACGACGTTCGACTACGACGACCTGCAGGCGAAGCTGAGCGAACGCACGCGGGTGGTCGCGTTTGCCTGGGCCTCGAACGCGGTCGGGACGATCGTCGATGCGGAACGGGTGTGCGAGCTGGCGCACTCGGTCGGGGCGATCGCGTGGATCGACGCGGTCCACTACGCCGCCCACGAGCCGATCGATGTGCGGGCGATCGACGCCGACGTGCTCATCTGCTCGCCGTACAAATTCTGCGGGCCGCACCTGGGAATCGCGTACGGCCGAGCGTCCGTGATCGAGCGCTGGCGGCCGTACAAGGCGCGGCCGGCGCCGACGACGCCGCTCGGCCGGCGCTTTGAGACCGGCACTCAGGCGTACGAGCTGCTCGCCGGCTTCAACGCGGCGATCGACTACCTCGAGTCGATCGGCGGCTTCGAGACGATCGTGCCCTACGAGCGCTCGCTCGGGCAGCATTTCGTCGAGTCGATCTCCGATGCGGTGACGCTCTACGGCCTGCCCGACATGAGTGGGCGCGTGCCGACGTTCCTCGTCAACGTCGACGGCGTCCCGGCGCCCGACGTCGCCGCCGCGTTGGCCTCACAGAACATCGGCGTGTGGGCGCACGACTCGTGGTACTCGCTCGGGCTCTACCGGCGGCTCGGCTATTCGGATGCGGCCATCCGGATAGGGTTCATTCACTACAACACGCTCGAGGAGGTCGATCGGTTGGTCGCCGCCCTCGAGGCGACGCGCGGATAAGGAGGGCCGGTGCCGCTGCATCCCCAGGCACGCCAGTTCATGGATACGTTGGAGGCGGCCGGCCTGCCGACGCTCCCGGAGCTCAGTCCGCCGGAGGCGCGGGCGCAGGCCGCCATCCTCAACGACATCGTCGGCCCCGGGCCCGAGGTACACGTCGTCGAGAACTTCACGATTGCGGTCGAGGGCGCGACGATCGCGGCACGGCAATACGAGCCACGGGAGGCCGCCGCGACGATCCTGTGGATCCACGGCGGCGGCTGGACGATCTGCGACCTCGACAGCCACGACGCGATGTGCCGCGTGCTCGCCAACGCCTCGGGCTGCCGCGTGCTCGCGGTCGATTACCGCCTCGCGCCCGAGCATCCGTTCCCGACGCCGCTCGAGGACTGCTGGGCGGCGCTCAAGTGGGTGGCCGCCGAGTACCCGGAGGCGCCGCTGGTGCTCGGCGGCGACAGCGCGGGCGGCAACATGACCGCCGTGCTCACCCAGCGTGCCCGGGATCGCGGGGGACCGGAGCTCGCACTCCAGGTGCTCGTGTATCCCTCCACCGACTTCACGATGCACGATTCGCCCTCGATGCGCGCCTATGGCTCCGGTCGCGAGACGTTCCTCACCGATGCCGAGATGACGTGGTTCGAGGCCAACTACGTGCCGGAGGAGAGCCTGCGTGAGAACGTCGAGATCTCACCGCTCAAGGCGGAGAGCCTCGCCGGGCTGCCGCCGGCGATCGTCGTCACGGCGAAGTACGACCCGCTGTGCGACCAGGGGGTCGCGTACGCCGAGCGGCTCGCCGCCGACGGCGTCCCGGTCACCCACCATCACTACGACGATCAGATCCACGCGTTCTTCACGTTCGTGAACATCTTCGAGAGCGCCAACGAGGCGGTCCCGAAGGTCGGCGCCGAGATCCGGGACGCGGTCGCGTCAGCCGTCGCCTGACGCCGCGCGCTCGGCGTCGAACAGCTCGACGAGCCGGCTTCGCGTCTGCCAGAGCTTCGGCATCTGCCGCTGCGCGATCAGCTTGCCGAGCACCTGGACGGGCGTCCCCTGCGTACCGATCGCCTCCTCGCCGAGGGCGCGGGCGACGATCGTGTAGTGGCGAAAGCGCCACACCCAGATGCGCTCGTCCCAGTCGGTCAGCAGCTCTGCCAGCTGGTACAGGTCCTCGTGATCGCGCCCGTGCTGGTAGAGCTCGGTGAGTGACAGTCCGTGGCCCGCGAGCGCGTCGTCGAACGCCTTCCACAGACGCTGGGTCACGTGGGGCACGCGGCGGAACCCGGGGGAATCGAAGCCGCTGCCGTGCCCGAGCACGACCCGGATCTGCTGGTACTCCCACGGGTCCATCTGGTTGAGCATGTCGAGGCCGGTCGTCACGTACTGGAGGCAGAGCACCGCACGCCGCAGCAGCCGGATCGCCGAGGCAGCCTCGCCACGCTCGATCGCCGCCGCGGTTTCATCGACCTCTGTGCACGCGAGCTTCAGCCACAGCTCGGATGCCTGGTGCACGGTCTGGAACAGGAGCTCGTCGTGGTGGACGCGCTCGTCGGCCGGCTTCTGCAGATCGAGCAGCTCGTCGGTGCGCAGGTAGCGCTCGTAGTCGCTCGCGCCGCGGCCGGGCAGGACCGGCGCCTTGAAGTCGTTCATCGGCACGCCTCCTTTCAGGATCTCGGCGAGAGTGGCCGGATTGATGTTCCCCCCGGACGCGATGCAGACGACCTTGCCGCGTGCCGGCGTGCCCGTGCGAGCGCGGCCGCGGTCGCGAGCGCTCCCGCGCCCTCGGCGATGACATGCGCCCGCTCGGCGAGCGTGCGCACCGCTGCGGCGGCTCGGTCGATCGGGACGGGCACGGCAGCGTCGACGAGCGGCTGCACGCGCGGCCACATCGTGTCAAGCACCCGCCGGCTTCCGGAACCGTCGACAAACGACGGCTGGTAATCGACCTCGGCCGGAGCGCCCGGCCGCGAGCGCGGCGCTGAGCGCGGCGCCCGTCGCCGGCTCGGCGACGACGATCTTCGTCTGCGGGCGCAGCGCCTTGATCGCGCTCGCGATCCCGACGGCGAGCCCGCCGCCGCCATACGGGATGACGACGGCATCGGGATCGGGCAGGTCCTCCAGCACCTCGAGCCCGATCGTCCCGTTGCCGGCCATCACGTCCTCGTCCTGCACCGGGTGAACGAACAACCCCTCGACGCCGTCGACCCGGCTGGTGACGATCACGTTCCACCAGTCGTCGTAGGGCAGCTTGAGGACGCGACCGCCAAGCCGGGCGATCGCGGCGAGCTTCGCCTCCGGTGCGTGCTCGGGGACGGCGATCGTCGCCGGAACGCCGAGCTCCCGCGCCGCCCACGCGACCCCCTGTGCCATGTTGCCCGGCGCTCGCCGTGACGAGGCCCTGCTCGACCTGCTCCCGCGGAGCGAGCCGGATCGCATTCGTCGCGCCGCGGATCTTGAACGACCCGATCGGCTGGAGCATCTCGAGCTTCACGTGGATCTCCGCCGGCGCGTCGTCGGCGTAGAGGCGGACGAGCGGCGTACGGACAGCAGCGCCTGCGGATGCGCTCGCGCGCCGCTTCGATCTCGGCGAGCGCGATCACAACTCGACCTCGGTCCCGAGCCCGAGGCGGCGCGCCGCGGCGACCGCATGCTCGGCCGCGGCGAGGTCCTCGACGGCAAGGCCGAGCGAGCGAAACAGCGTCAGCTCGGCGTCGTCCGTCCGACCCGGCGCCGGTTCCCGCAAGCACCTCGCCGAGCTCGGCGCGGACATGGTCCACGCCGGCGATCGCGCCCTGCTGCGACCGCAAGCCGGAACTCACCGGCCTCGCCCAGCAGCGACTCCCGGCTGTCCGGAAACAGCGCGCTCGCGGCGACGGTCTCCACCTCGATCTCCCGGGCCACGGGCGTGCTCGCGCCGACGGCGTTGACATGCGTCCCGGGCGAGAGCCAGGCGTGCTCGAGCACCGGCTCGCGCGAGTTCGTCGCCGTGACGACGACGTCGGCGCCGCGCACCGCCTCCTCGCCACTTCCGACGGCGACGACGCTCGGCGCGCCGCGCCGGCGTGCCGCTCGGCGAGCGCGCGGGCGTGCTCGGAGTTCGGGCTGTAGATGCGGATCGTCTCGAACGGGCGCACGAGGGTCAGCGCCTCGATGTGCGCCCCAGCCTGGACGCCCGACGCCGAGGATCGCCAGGGTCCGCGCGTCGGTGCGCGCGAGCACGCCGGTCGCCACCGCGGTCACGGCCGCGGTGCGGATCTCGGTGATCGCGGACGCGTCGAGGATCGCCGTCGGCTGCCCGGTCTCGCCGTCGAACAGCGTGACGATCCCCTGGTGGGCGTCGAGCCCGCGCGCCGGGTTGCCGGGAATCACGCAGATCGACTTGAGGCTGAAGACGGGTGCGGCGCCGCCGCGCCAGGCCGGCATCAGCCCCATGAAGCCCGGCCGCGCCCGGCGGGAGCATCACCGAGCGCAGCGGCATGTAGGTCTCCCCGCGCGCGTGCGCAGCGAGCACCGCCGACATCGCCTCGGCGCACTCGCCGGGCGGAAGCGCCGCTGACGATGTCACCGTGGCTGAGGACGCGCACGTGCATCAGCGGAACGCCTGGTTGAGCGCGGTCCGCTCGGCCGGCGACAGCGGCTGCTCGAGCGCCTCGCGGACCGGTCGCAGGTGCTCCGGCCGACCGGGGCCGATGACGATCTGCGTGACCCGATCATCGGCGAGCAGCCACGCGAGCGCGAGCCCGGCGAGGCTCATCCCTCGCTCGGCGGCCCGCAGCTCGAGCGACTCGAGCGCCGTGAAGGTCTTCGTCGGCGACGAGCGGCTCGTAGGGCTCCGGCCGCTGCGTCATCCGCGAACCCTCGGGGAACGGCTCGCCGCGGCGGTACTTGCCGGTGAGCCACCCGCCGGCGAGCGGACCGAACGCGCAGTAGGCGACGTTCCGCGACGCGGCCAGCGGCAGGACGTCGGCCTCGTCGGCGCGGTCGAGCAGCGAATGGCTGTTCTGGATCGCGGCCGGCGGGCCCGCCTTGAGCGCCGCCGCGAGCTGCTGCGCATCGAAGTTGCTCACGCCGTACGCGCCGATCCGCAGCTTCTGGCGGGCCTGGGCGAACACGCCGAGCGTCTCCTCGAGCGGGACGTCCGGATCGAACTCGTGGGCGAGGTAGAGATCGACCCGCTCGACGCCGAGTCGCTCGAGACTCGAGCGCAGCTGGCGCTCGATCCGGTGCGCGCCGAGGCCGTGGTCGGCGCCGTCCGCCATCGGATTGAAGGTCTTCGTCGTCAGCTGGGGGATCACGCCGCGGGACGCGATCCAGTGCCCGATCATCGTCTCGCTGCGCCCACCGCCGTAGGCGTCCGCGGTATCGAAGTGGGTGATCCCGAGCTCCCACGCCGCATCCATCAGGGCGAACGCCTCGTCCTTGCCGAGGCCCGCACCGAAGAACGCCGGGGCGGACCCGATGCCGCCGAAGTTTCCACACCCGAGCGCGATACGCGGGATCGTCAGCAGCGAGGAGCCGAGCGGCCGCCGCTCGATATCGAGCGTTGCGGTCATCGCGCGCTGGGAGCCACACCGGCACTCCCATAGTTGATCAAACGCCGACGCGGCGGGTCAACCTTTCCGCAGTTCTGCCGACGTCCTCGTCTAGGCGAACCTGTCGACGATCGCCTGGAAGCGGCTCACTCGCGCCCCCGTCCGGGCACGGATGAGCCTCCTCCTGGCGGTCGTCGGCCCGCGGCCATGACGGCAGTGTCCAGCCGTCTCGGCTCCCCCTCCACGGCACGCATCGCGGGCGGCCCGTCCGCCCCGATGCGAGCCGTCAGGGTGATCGCTGACCGCGCCGCCGGATCACGCAAGGGCCGGTTCGCCGAGCGCCGGTTCGAGCTCGCTGGCGATCCTCCCGACGGCGGTTGACAGCGCCCCGGCCGCGAGCAGCGCGTCGGTGGCCTGCGCGAGCACGCGACCGATCAGCCCCCGGCCCGTGACCGCCACCGTCGCGCGGACGTCGGTGCCGTCCTCGTTGGCGACGGCGACGTACTCCACGTCGAGCCGGATCGGTCCGGTCGCGGCGAGCGCGAGGCAGCCCCCGTCGGCCTCGGACACGTCGACCGCGAACTCAAGCGAGCGACCGGCGAGGCCGCCGCGGACCCGCACCCGGTCCCCGGCACGAAGGCGGTCACCGTCGAAGTCGATCACGTCGAACGCGATCGGCGCCCAGCGCGCGATCGCCTCGGGCTGAGTCAGGAGCGCCAGGACCTCATCCGGAAGCCCGGCAACCCTCGTCTGCGCGGTCCACGTTCCCATGGCGCGCACTCTCGCGCACGCCGGGACGGGTTCGTTGTGATTAATGTCGCCCGGTGGGGAGGGTCAGTCCGTCGCCGCTGCGTCCGCCGCGGCGAGGACCGCGTCGACGAGACCGGGGAAGCGCGTGTCGAGGTCGTTGCGCCGCAGCGAGTTCATCCGCGTCGTTCCCTCGAGGCGCTGCCGGATGACGCCGGCCTCCCGCAGGACGCGGAAGTGGTGCGTGCACGTCGACTTGACGACTCGGAGCTCGAAGCTGCCGCAGGTCCGCTCGTCGCCCCGAGCGAGGGCGGCGACGATGCGCAGCCGCATGGGATCTGACAGCGCATGGAGGACAGCGGGAAGTGCGATCTCATCGCGACAGGGATGGAGCAGCGCTTCAGTGGCGCTCGCCGTTTCTGGTGGAGGGGCCGCTGCGGCGGCGGCGGCGTCTGAGATCAGGGCACCCATGTTCCAGTCTGTGATTGTACGAAGGTCATCGAACGCTTGCTACGGTGTTGTCTTACCGATCGTAGCCATCCGAGCGGAAGGGAAGCGCCGTGTCGTCCATTTCTGGACACCACGAAAGGCCACATCTGCGAGCGACGCTCATTCTGTCGTGCCTCGCGCAGTTCATGGTGATCCTCGACGTCTCGGTTGTGAACGTCGCGCTGCCGTCGATCCGTACGGCGCTGCACTTCACCGAGTCCGACCTCCAGTGGGTCGTCAACGCCTACACGGTGACGTTCGCCGGCTTCATGCTGCTCGGTGGTCGTGCCGCTGACCTGATCGGCCGCCGCCGCGTGTTCGTCGCGGGCCTGCTGCTGTTCGGCCTCGCGTCGCTTGCGGGCGGCTTCGCCGAGAGCCAGGGCACGTTGATCGCCGCGCGGGCGGTGCAGGGGCTTGGCGGCGCTGTGATCGCGCCGGCGTCGCTGTCGATCCTGACCGCGACGTTCGAGGAGGGCGCTGCACGCAACCGCGCCGTCGGGGTCTGGGGCGCCATGGGCGCCGCCGGGGGCTCGGCGGGTGTCCTGCTCGGCGGGATGCTGACGGAATGGCTCAACTGGCGCTGGATCCTGTTCATCAACGTCCCGATCGGCGTGCTCGCGGCGATCGCCGCCGAGCGCTACATCGCCGAGGGCCGCAATCCGCAGCGCGCCCGCAGCTTCGATCTTCCGGGCGCCGTCGCGGCGACGGCGGGCCTGTCACTGCTCGTGCTCGGCATCGTCCGCACGTCGGTGACCGGATGGGGCTCGGCGTCGACGCTCGCGCTGATGGCCGGCGGCCTCGTGCTGTTGCTCGTGTTCGTCGCCATCGAGGGCCGGTTCGCGACGGCCCCGTTGATGCCGCTCCAGATCTTCCGCTCGCGCACACTGAGCGCCGCGAACCTCGTCGTGCTGATGCTCGGCGCGGCGATGTTCGCCATGTGGTTCTTCGTCTCGCTCTACCTCCAGCAGGTCCTCCACTTCTCGCCGATCCAGGCCGGCCTCTCGTTCCTGCCGATGACGTTCCTGCTGGCGACGTGCTCGACGATGTCGTCGCGGATGGTCCAGCGCTTCGGCGCCAAGACGCTGCTCGTCACCGGGATGCTGCTGCTCACCGTCGGGCTGCTCTGGTTCACCGACCTCTCGGCCGGTGGCAGCTACGTCGGCAACGTGCTCGCGCCGTCGCTGATCGTCGCGGTCGGCATGGGGATCGCCTTCGTGCCGGTGACGCTCGCGGCGGTCTCCGGGGTCGCTCGGCACGAGGCCGGATTGGCGTCTGGCATCGTCAACACCTCACGCCTGTTCGGCGGCGCGCTCGGTCTGGCGATCCTCGCGACGATCGCGACGTCGACGACCAACAGCGATCTGCATCGGCACCTCGCCACCGGGACGGCCCTCAGCGACGGCTTCCAGACCGCGTTCGCCGTGGCCGCCGCCTTCGCGTTCGTCGGCGCGGTGATCGCGCTCGTCGGCCTGCCGCGGATCCCCGCTCGGGGCCAGTCCGCGCCGGAGCGCGATCCGTCCGCGGCGGATGAGCGCACGCTCGTCGCTGAGCGGGCCTGACCGTCCGGGCTACGAGGTGGCGCCCGGAGGGGCGGGCGGTGTCGAGAGCCGGGCCGGGTACAGGTACTGGCCGATCCCGTCGAGCGGCTCGCCGGGATCACGCGGGGAGAAACGCCTGAGCTCGGAGTTGACGCTGAACCGGGGGCCGAGCTTCACCCGCCCGGTCACGATCAGCGTGTAGAACCGGTCAAGCGGGCGCGGCGGCGGGCCGCCGGTTCGCCGTCCGAGGAAGTCGTACACGCCGCCGTGGCATGGGCACACGAACGCCCGCGCTGTGGCGACGAACCGCACCGGGCACCCGACGTGGGCGCACCGCGAGGAGATCGCGACGACCTCGTCGTACTTGTCCTTCGGCGGACCGTCGACTGACGGGTTGTGACGGCGGATGTACGCGAGCGATCTCCCGGCCTCGCCGATGGTCGGGTCGAGCGTGATCGTGACGGGCGTGTAGTCGGCGGCCGTGAACCGGCTCAACGGGCCGATGTCCTGCCAGGTGTCCTCCGTGCGGTCGAACACGGGACCGATCGCGAAGCCGAGCGCCGGGAGCGTGAACGCCGCTGCCGCGATCGCCCCGGCGACCTGGGTCGTGCGGTTCATGAAGCGGCGCCGGGAGACGGTCTCGCCTTCGAAGGAACCTGGGAGGTGCTCGGTGTTGGACATCTCTGATGGTGCATCGTACTACACAGTGTCGTAGATATGGCTTTGGACGAACGGCGAGCTGCGGCGTCCGGGTCCGCGCGCAGCATGATCGGCCGTCGTGGTGCCCTGACCCCACTTAGGCCCAGCGACCGCCGAGATCAGTCGCCGCGAGCGAGTCGTTCGAGCGCCCGCCGGCGCTTCGGATCGAGCTCGGCGACCTGCTGGGCGAAGTGGCTGAGTGCAGCGTCGCCGTACAGGTCGACGAGCGAGGCGACCTCGGCGGCGGCGCGGCGGTTCATGTACTCGTCGCGGTCGAGAACCGGCGTGTAGTAATCGGTCTTGCCCTCACGCCGCCGGCTGAGGACGCCCTTCTTGTGCAGCCGCGCCAGGATCGTCATGTACGTCGTGTACGCCCGATCGCGGGTTCTGTCCGTGTTCAACGCCTCCATGACGGCCCGGACGGACGATTCCCCCGAGCGCCACAGCTGTTCCATGACCTCGGCCTCGAGCTCGTGGAGCGGCGGCGGGATGTCCGGGTCGGACGCCATACCGTCGTAGTCTACGATCCCGCGTAGGAGATGGTGACGCAACTGCCACCCGCTGCAACCGCGACCGCAGCCGCCGGACGGCTGTCCCGTGCCAGCGTTGCCATCGGCGCACTCGGCCTCCTCACCGCGCTGTTCATGCTCGATCGCCTCGCTGAGACATGGCAGGTTGGCGCCCGCGCGGCCGGGCACACGATCACGATTGTCGGCGTCCGGCTCGCCTACCCGGCGGCGAACGTCAGTGCCATCGCAATCCTGCTGCTCGCCGCGCTCGGCTTCGCGATGACACTCCGCGCGATCCTGGCAGCCGCGCGTGAGGGCCTGCGCTCCCGGCGGCTCGTCCACGGGCTGGGCAGCGAAGCGACGTGACAGACGGCGTCTACGTGATCGACGATCCCCGCCCGGACGCGCTCGTCGCCGGTCTCATCACCCCGCGGGTGTACATCACGACCGGCGCCCTCGCGCTCCTCGACGCGGGCGCGGCCGCGGCGGTTCTCGCTCACGAGCGCCACCACGCCGCCCGCCGTGATCCGCTCCGCCAGGCCACCGGACGGATCCTCAGCGAGGCGTTGTTCTTCCTCCCACCAGTCAAGCGGCTCGCCCGCCACGAGCTGCAGCTGAGCGAGATCGGCGCGGACGAGTCGGCGCTCACCGCGGGCCGCCCGGCGCTGGCGCGGGCGCTGCTGGCGATGGAGCCGCACGGCGGCGTCGACCCCGCGCGCGTCGACCGGGTGCTCGACGGCGACCCGGACGGCGGCGGCTGGCTGTTCCCGGCGTCGGTGTGCGCCGTCGCCATCGGGGCGCTCGTGCTGCTCGGTCTCACGACGGCGTTGCTCGCCCGGACGGCGTCTGGCGCGGCAACGCTCGCTCCGCCCGCTGCTCTCCCGTCAGCCGTGCGTCCTCACGCTCGCGGCGCTTCCGGCCGCGATCGCGGCAATACTCGCGCGATGCTCTCGCGCGTCCGCGGCGAAATCCGGCGCCTGCTCGCGCATCCGCGGGCGCCGCTCGTTGCGCTGGCCCTGATCCTGCTCTACTCGCTCGGGGCCCGGGTGTTCTATCTCGGTGAGCCGTGCTCGAATCCGTGCCGCGGGCCGAACGCGCACACGCTCATCTTCGACGAGGCGTACTACGTCAATGCGGCCCGGGTCATCGCCGGGATCCGCCCCCCGCGGCCGGGCGCCGTACGCGGAGGCGCCGCTGCACAAGGACCCGAACGCCGAGCATCCGCAGCTCGCGAAGCTGTTCATCGCCGCGTCGATCAAGGTGCTCGGCGACAACCCGTGGGGCTGGCGGATCGGGAGCGTCATCTTCGGACTGATCGCGATCGTCGCCATGTACGCGCTCGTCCGCTCGGCGCGGGGCAGTCCGTGGCTCGCCGTCGGGGCAGCGGGCGTGATGGCCCTCGACAACCTGATGATCGTCCACGGCCGAATCGCCACGCTCGACATCTACGTCGTCGCGATCGTCCTGATCGCAGCGACGCTGTACATGCGCGAGGCACCGCTGTCCGCCGGATTCGCGCTCGGCGTGGCCGGCTGCATGAAGCTGATCGGGCTCGGCGTGCTGCCGGCGTTCTTCCTGCTCGAGGCGCTCCGGATCGCCTGGGCGCGGGGGTCGCGACCCGGCATCGTCGCGACGCTCAAGGCGCGTGCCAAGCCGTTCGGTCTGATGCTCGGCGGCCACGTTCGTCACGCTGATGCTCGGGATCTGGGCGCTCGACCTCGCCGTCCCCGGCTATGACCCGAACGCGCACGTCACCTACGCCGGCAGCCCGTTCACCCACGTCGACCACATGCTCTCCTTCGCGGCCGACCTGAAGGCGACACCGAACGCGACCGGGATCAGCTCGACCCCGTGGCAGTGGCTCGTCGATGAGAAGCCGATCAACTACGCGCGCACGGCGGTCAACACCGATCGAGAACGGAAAGATCGTGGCCAGCCGGGCGACGTTCAACGCCCGCGGGGAGATCAACCCGTTCATCCTGTTCCTCGCCATCCCGGCGCTGCTCGCCGCGATCGCCGCCGCCTGGTACGAACGCGACGAGCTCGCCGCACTCGGTGCCGCGTGGTGCGTCGGCACGTTCGTGCCGTTCGTGATCCAGGCCCAGTTCTTCGACCGGATCTCCTACCTGTACTACATGCTGCTCGTGATGCCGGGTGTCTACCTGATCACCGCGCGGCTGTTCTCACCGAGCCGGGTGCCGCGGGCCGTGACGCTCGGCTGGGCGGTCGCGCTCATCTACAGCGCGATCGACCTCTATCCCGTCCGGAGCCTCAGCGGGCACTGAGCTACGGAGTGACCGACGTGACCGTCGTGGTGACCGTCACGGTGACGGTCGTGGTCGTGACGGTCGTCGTCGTCACGGTCACCGTCGAGGTGGCGGTCCCCGGGTAGGTGGTCGACGTGACCGTGTGCGCCGGCGGCGTCACCGTCCTCGTCACCGTCGTGTCCGCCCCGGTCACCGTCGCAGTGCTCGTCACATCAGCCGGTCGCGTCGTGGTCGTCGTCGTGACCGTCGTCGTCGTGGTCCGGTGCGCCGTGTGCCTGTGTGTGACCCGGATCGTCCGCGTGACGTCGCAGCGGCGGCTGAACTCAACCCGGCCGTTCTCTCCTCCGATGACGTTGGGCCGGCACTGTGCCGGGATCCCGAGCCCGGGCCCGCCACCGGCTGAGAGCGCCACCCCGACCGGGATGAGCAGGAGGATGCCGACAGCGGCAAGCGCGACCGAGCGAACTGTCCGCCGCGCCCTCATGGGAACAAGGTCGTCGTCGACGTGACCGTCGCCGTCGCCGTCGCCGTCGAGGTCACCGAAGCGGTCCGGGTGGTGAACAGCGTCAGGTCGGTCGTCGCTTCCGTCGTCGTCGTGATCGTCGGCGTCGCGGCGGTCACAACCTGGGTCTGCGTCGCGCCCGGAACGCTTGTCGTCGACGTCGTGGTGTTCGCGGGGAGAGTGCTCGTCGCGGTGCTCGTCACCGTCCGGTGCGTCGTTGTCGTCCGGGTCCGGTTGACGACCACGTGCCGCGTGTGGACGCAGAGCCCGCTGAAGTCGCGGCCGTCCTTATCGTCATCGGGGCGACAGCCGCCCGTGCCCGGACCACCGGTGTTCGACAACGCGATCGCGGCGGGCAGCACGGCCATCGCGGCCAGCACGCCAATGATCAGCCTGCGCCCCATAAGTGATGCGGAACCTACTGCATCGGCCCATTCACACGCAAGCCGCCGAAATAAGCCAGAATCGCGGCGCCCATGTCCCGCGTCTTCGTCGCCCGCCAGCTGCCCGGTCCGGCTCTCGACCGCCTGCGCGCCCAGCACGACGTCGAGGTGTGGCCGGAGCGCCTGCCGCCGGCTCCCGGGACGCTCCGCGAGCACGCCGAGGACGCCGACGGGATCCTCAGCCTGCTCACCGACCGGATCGACGCCGGCTTCATCGACGCCTGCCCGCAGCTCGCCGCGATCTCCAACTACGCCGTCGGCTACGACAACATCGACGTCGACGCCGCGACGCGGCGCGGGATCCGGATCGGCAACACGCCCGACGTGCTCACCGACGCGACGGCAGACCTGGCGTTCGCGCTCCTGCTCGCCGCCGCGCGGAAGATCCCCGAGGCGGTCGCGTCCGTCTACGACGGCGACTGGCTCACGTGGGAGCCCGGCCGCTACCTCGGCGCTGCGGTGCAGGGCGCGACGCTCGGGATCATCGGGTTCGGGCGCATCGGCCGCGCTGTCGCCAAGCGGGCTGCAGGGTTCGACATGCGCGTCCTCCATGCCGACACCCGCGGCGGTGCGGCCGAGGACGAACTCGGGACGCTCCTGGCCGAATCGGACTTCGTCTCGATCCACTGCCCGCTCACGCCGCAGACCCATCACCTGATCAATGCCCAGGCGCTCGCGCGGATGCGACCGACCGCGATCCTCATCAACACCGCGCGCGGGCCGATCGTCGATCAGGTCGCGCTGCGACATGCGCTCGTCGAGGGCGAGATCGCCGGCGCCGCGCTCGACGTGACCGATCCCGAGCCGCTCCCGCCCGACGACCCGCTGCTGAGCGCGCCGAACCTGATCGTCGTCCCCCACATCGGCTCGGCGACGGTCGCCGCCCGGGAGCGGATGGCCGACCTCGCGGTCGAGAACCTGCTCGCGGGCATCGCGGGGCGCGACATGCCCCACCAGGTCAACTCCGTGGCGGCACGCTGATGCGCACGGCGGTCGTCGACATCGGCTCGAACACGACGCGGCTGTACATCGCCGACGTCGAGGACGGGCAGATCACCCAGGAGCTCGAGCGGCACTCGAAGGTGACACGGCTCGGCGCCGGAGTCGACAAGGACGGGCGGCTGAGCGACGAGGCGATGCAGCGGGTCTACGACACCCTCGACGGGTACAAGCAGCTGATCGACGAGCACGGCGTCGAGCGCGCCGTGGCGGTGCTGACCAGCGCCACGCGCGATGCCGCCAACGGCGCCGAGTTCGCCGCGACAGTGCGAGACCGCTACGAGCTCGAGCCACACGTCCTCAAGGGTGAGGAGGAGGCGCGGCTGTCGTTTCTCGGCGCCACGAGCGATCGCGACGCAAGCTCGGCGACGCCAACCCTCGTGATCGACATCGGCGGCGGCTCGACCGAGCTCATCATCGGTCGCGGTCGAGAGGCTGAGTTCTTCGTCTCGACTCAGGCAGGCGTCGTGCGGCAGACCGAGCGACACGTCCACTCCGATCCGCCCACGCCTGACGAACTCGCCGCGGTCGCGCGCGATGCGCACGCGATCATCGAGGCGGCGGTTCCGCACGAGCGTCGGCGCGCCGTCCAGCATGCGATCGCGGTCGCCGGCACCGCTACGTCACTGGCAGCGATCGCGCAGGACCTCGACCCGTACGACCCGACCAAGGTCCACGGCTACGTGCTCGAGCGCGACGAGCGCGACACCCTGCGTGACCGCCTCGCCGCGATGACGCTCGAGGAGCGCCGTCAGGTCAAGGGACTCGATCCCGCGCGGGCACCGACGATCGTCGCTGGTGTGGTCATCCTCACCGAGGTGATGAACCTGTTCGGGCTTGACCGCGTCGAGGTCTCCGAACACGACATTCTGCGCGGCGCGGCGCTCGGTCTCTGAACCGCTGCGGCCGGACCGATCTAGACCGTTCGCTCGACGAGGCGGCGGATCGCGTCGAGCGTGCCCATCACCTCGGTGTCCGGTGCGTCCCCTCGGGCGGTGGCGAGGTACAGCGTGAGCCGGGAGCCGTCGCCGTCCTCGTCGACCTGCATCCAGCCGTGGTAGTCCGAGGAGCGCGAGCCCCACTCGATCCGCCGGTGATCCGCATCCGGGCGGAACCAGCCCTCCCCGTGCTGGGTGTGCCCCTCATACCGCGCGTCGACGGTGACGCCGTCGCCGTCGCCCGTCTGCGCGGCGGTCATCTGCGGCACGAACTCCGGCAGTCGCTTCACATCGGTGAGGACGGAGAAAACCTCGTCAGGCGCCGCGGCGATGTGTTGGGTGTGCTCGTGTTCCATGGCGCGATCTTCCCACACGGACCCCCGGATGGCGAAAACGGCGCCGTGGGTGCGCGCTAGGACGCTGACCGCGCCCAGCGCAGCGTGATGTCGGCGCACTCCTCGCACACCGACTCGGGCACGATGCCAGTCCGCATCAGCAGTCCGAAGATCTTGCATCCGAGGCAGAGCCCAACGATCGACTCGAGCCCGGCGGCGGGGAGAAACAGGACCAGCACGATGTCGGCGGCCGTGTGCGAGCCGACGACGAACGCGAGAATCAACGCGGTCGTCGACATGACCGCACCCATCCCCTGGGCGAACCGCTTCGGCGGGCCCGGCGTCGGGCGCTTGGCTCCAAGCCGCGGCGCGATCACGTTCTGCGCCGTCCACCCGAGCGGACTGAGCGTCGGCCCGGTGAGCACTCGGGCCCAGAAGCCGTAGGTGAGCGGGATGAGCAGCCAGTAGGCGCCCGTCACGAGGATCACGATCACGGTCGCGAACACGACGCCGGCGACGACGCGCGCCGCCTTTTCGTTGACCGGATTGGGGAACGAGAACAGACCCTGCATCGCCCTCGATCATAGCCGGATCGATCGCGCTACTTCACCAAGTACGTCAAGTTGCTTTTGCGGCGGAAATGGCGCTGCAGAGGCCCGGCGTCGGTTGACATGTGACCAAATCGTCACCTATTATCGGGCGGCATGGGACCCGATGCCAGCGACCTCGTGTTCAAGGCCCTCGCCGACCCGACCCGCCGCCACCTGCTCGACCGCCTGTTCGCGCGCGACGGACGGACGCTGACCGAGCTCGAGTCGGATCTCGCGATGACGCGCTTCGGGGTGATGAAGCACCTCAAGGTGCTTGAGCAGGCCGGTCTCGTCGTCCCCCGGCGCCGCGGCCGGGAGAAGCTCCACTACCTGAACCCCGTCCCGATCCGGCTCATCCACGACCGTTGGATCGACAAGTTCAACGAGCATCACGTTGCCGCGCTCAGCGAACTCAAACACGACCTGGAGGCGAAGTCCGCATGACGACCCCGACCCCGACCCCGATCCCAACGCAGACCCCGATCCCAAGGCAGACCCCGATCCCAACGCAGACCGGAGCCACTCAGGTCTACGAAGTGACGATCCGGGCCACCCCCGAGCAGATCTGGCAGGCGATCACGACGCCGGAGTTCACCGCCCGGTACTTCCACGGCGCGCGGATCACCGTGACGCCGGAGCGATACCTGTCGATCGGCACCGACGATTCCATCTGGGGCGACGCCGCCGTGCTCGAGTTCGACCCTCCGCGCCGGCTCGTCCACGGGTGGGACTCGAGGTACGACGCGACTCTCGCCGCGGAGCCGACGAGCCGCGTCACCTGGGAGATCGTGCCCGCCGCCGAGGGCCTGACGCGTCTGACGGTGACGCACGACGGGCTGGAGAACTCCCCGAAGACGGCAGCGAGCGTGTCCGGTCCCGGATGGACGGGTGTGCTGACCGGCCTCAGGTCCCTGCTCGAGAGCTCCGGTGTCCGCGCATGAGCACGTTTGCCTTCCACCTGATCGCACCCCGGCCCACCTTCGCGGTCGACATGACCGACGATGAGCGCGCGATCATGGGCCGTCATGCCGCCCACTGGCAGCGCTACCTCGACAGCGGGCAGATGGTCGTGTTCGGTCCGTTCCTGGAGGACGCCGGATCGTATGGTCTCGGCGTCGTCGAGGTCGCTGACGATGATGAGGATGAGCTCCGCGCCTTCGCGGCAAGGGATCCGGCGGTCACGAGCGGCACGGCGAACATCGAGGTCGCGAAGATGCTCGGCGGGTTCGTCCGCCCGCGTGCGTAAGTCGGCCCCCGAGGGTTGAGTTCCGCCGGTCATGGGTACGCCGCACCCCGATGATCGTGAGCATCACGCGCCAATACCTGTGGCTGGTCGCGCTCGCCGGTCTCGTGTCGCTCCTCGCGGGACTTGCCGTGGGCGCCGCGAGCTGAGGGGCGTTTGTTCTGACCGGCGTGCTCGTTTGGGTAGGTCTGGACGTCCAGGCAGCGTCCAGACGGAAGCGTGATGCCCACAAGCGGAGTAAGCACGGTTGCGCTCCGGCTTTGGCCTGGAAACCGTGATTTACCAGGAATAAGCTCAGCGATTGACGCCCAACAGGAGCGTCGCCCGGCGTCCAGGTCGGCGGTGGCCAATCTGGACGAATGTACGATTGCGGCGCCCCGACCGACTGCGCATTATTCCTGCGGGGTGAAGGAAACGCGCAAGCGATTCTCGATCCCTTCATAGGTTCGGGCGAAGCCGCAGACATCGGCGCCTCCCGCCGCCCGAGCCACTCTAACCGGCCCTCTCTGGCACGTACCCCTGCCCGTCCCGAAAGGGCCAAACCTGGATCGGAAGCCGCCCGCGTAACAGCGGGCGGTTTTCGTTAACGGGGACGCGGAGCCGACGTGCTCGGCAAGACGAGCGGTCGGTTCTCGTTAGGCGAGCCGCCGTGCTCGGCAACGGGAGCGCTCGGTTTTGCTGACGGGGAGCCGGCGTGCTCGGCAAGACGAGACCGGGTCGGCACCGAAAGAAACGCAGCACATCGCGGGCGGCGGGCAGATCGCGCTGCGAACCTTGCGCTGAACGCAAGGAAGGTCGCAGGGTGCCGCGGCGGCGCGGGGTTTGTTGCGTTTCTTGCGCTCGCAGCCGACCGGTCCGGAATAGGCCGCCAAATTGCGCCGCTCCGACGGAGATTGGCGAAAGACTCCGCGTGACGGGGAGGAACGCGCCTGAATGTGCGCGCCACGGGGGTCTCGGCGAACGATCCCGCGCCGGCCGCCAACTATCCGGCGCCCGCCCGCCAACCATCCCGCGCCGGCCTCGGACGATGAGCGATCCCAGCCCGATGCAACCCCCGGCCGGGCGGCCCCGCCGCCTACGCCAGGTTCGACCGGCGCGGGTAGGCGATCGACGGGTCGGTGAGGACGTTGATGAGCGTCGGGCGGGTGGCCGCGAGGCCACGCTCGAGGGCGGGGCGGAGATCGGCCGGGGTGCGGACGAGGATGCCCTCGGCGCCAAGGGCCTCGGCGACGGTGTCGTAGCGCGTCTCCGGCTGGAGCTCGGCGACGACCGAATAGCCGTACAGCGCCTCCATCGGATGCTTCTCGAGGGCCCAGATGCCGTTGTTGCCGACGATCCCCAGGACCGCGACGCCGTGGCGGGCGAGCGTGTCGAACTCCATCCCGGAGAAACCGAGGGCGCCGTCGCCGAGGAGCAGGACGACCGGCTGATCGGGCCGGGCCAGCTTCGCCGCGAGCGCGTAGCCGGGACCTGAACCGAGGCAGCCGTAGGGGCCGGGATCGAGCCAGCAGCCGGGTCCGAACGAGTCGATCAGACGGCCGGCGTAGGAGACGAAGTCGCCGCCGTCGCCGATCACGATCGCGTCCCGCGGGAGGACCGTCGCGAGTTCGCCGTAGATCCGCATGGGATGGAGCGGCGCGCGGTCATCCGTCAGCTCCGCAACCTCCGCCTCGCGCTTCTCGGTCTCGATCGCGCGCAGCGAGCCAACCCAGGCGTTGCGTTCGCTCGGCGCATCCATGCCCGACGCCCCCGCGCGCAGGCTCTCCAGTGTCGCCGGCAGCGCCCCGTAGAGCTCCGAGGCGACCGGACGGGGATGGTCGCGCTCTGGCTCAGCGACGTCGATGACAATGATCTCGGCGTCGGGCCCGAACGCCGCCCCGAAGCCGAGGCGGAAGTCGAGCGGGACGCCGATGACGATCGCGACGTCGGCTCCGCTGAGCGCGGTCCCGCGCGCCCGGGAGAAGAACAGGTCGTGGTCGGCGGGGACGCACCCCCGCGCGAGACCGTTGAGAAACACGGGGATCCGCAGCTCCTCGGCAAGGGCGAGCAGTTCGTTCTCGCCCCTCCCCCAGTACAGCCCCGTGCCGGCCATGACCACCGGCCGCTCGGCGTCACGGAGCAGCGCGCACGCTCGGTCGAGATCGCGACCGCCGGCTCCCGCTTCGAGCCACGGCTGCGGGAGTGCTCGCGGCGGCTCATCCGGCGCGGCCGCCTCCATGAACACCTGATCGAGCGGGAAGTCGATGAACGTCGGCCCGTAGCGCGGCGTCGCCGCCGTTCTCAGCGCCTCGTCGACGAGCGCCGGGATCTCAGCCGTGCTCTCGGCCGTGGCGGCCATCTTGACGAGCGGCCGCACGAACGGAACGTGGTCGATCTCCTGAAGCGACCCCTGACCCCAGCGGAACGCCGGAGCGCGGCCGCCGAGGACGAGCATCGGCGAGTTGTTCTGGCTCGCCGACGCGATCGCGCTCATGCCGTTCGTGACGCCCGGCCCGGCGGTGAGGGCGCAGACGCCCGGCTCGCGGGTCACCTTCGACCAACCCTCGGCAGCGAACGCCGCGGTCTGCTCGTGGCGAACGTCGACGAGGTCGATGCCGAGCTCGCGGCAGCCGTCGTAGATCGAGAACAGGTGGCCGCCTGACAGCGTGAACAGCTTCGAGACGCCGTGGCCCTTCAGCGTCTGGGCGACGAGGCGGCCTCCGTGCACCTGAGTCGTCGTCGTGTCGGTCGCCACGTGCGCAACCTAACACGCTCGCTCAGGCGGCTACCGCTCCACGGGATCGGGAGCCGGTTCGGGCACCAGGTCCGGCTCGGTCACCGCCGGCGCGGGTGGATCGGTGACACCTCGCAGCCGGAGCGCGTTGACGACCGCACCGCCGAGGATGATCACCGCGAGCAGGTAGAACCAACCGAGCACGATCAGCACGAACACGATCGTCGTGCCAAATCGGGCGATCGTCGAGATGTGCGTCAGGTAGGCGGGGAACACGTAGCTGACGGCGGCGACGGTGATCGCCGCGCTCAACGCACCCGGCCACACGCCCCGCCACGGCACGGGCCGGTTCGGGACACGGGCATAGATGATCGCGAGACAGCCGAACAGCAGCAGCACGCTGAGCACCAGGGAGAGGACGTAGACGAACCCGGCGACGCGGGCGAGGTCGAACGGCAGCGCGCGGGTGCCCGCGTTGATGATGCTCTGCGCCGTCGGGACCGTGACCGTCGCCACCATGAACAGGAGCACGACGAGCACCATCGCCAGGCCGAAGCGCTTCTGCTCGAGCCACCGTCGCGACGGGCAGTCGTAGATCCGGCTGAACGACGTGTCGAGCGCGCCCCAGAACGACGAGGCGAGCCACAGGCTGACGATCAGCGCGAGGATGCCGGTCGTCGCCGTCGATCCTCTGATCTGGTGAAGCAGCTTGTTGAGCGTCGGCTCAGTGGTGCCGGGGAACACCTCACGCAGGTCGGAGAGGATGCTGCGTTCGATGCTGTCGCTGGCGAGCACCTGGCCGGCGACGAACAGCGACAGCAGCGCGACGGGGATGACGCCGACGAGCATGTTGTAGGCGAGCATCGCCGCGTTTCCGGTGACGCCCGCACTGTCGGCGAGCTTCCAGAACCGCTTCACGGCGCGCCGGACGCGGTGGAGCAGCGTCAATCCGCCACCCGGGTCAGCCGGATCGATCATCCCGCGGAAAGTATGAACCCAGGCCCGGTGGCCGGGGAGCTGTGGCCGGATCTCAGCCCGCGGGCGCGAGCGGACGCCCAACTGCCTGCCGTGCGCGGAGCACCGCACCGGCCTCAGCGACCGCCTGCTGGCCGCTGAACCAGCTGCGATGGACGCGGACGGCTGGGAGCTCGCGCACTCCGCGGGAGCGCAGGCCGCGCGCCGTCGCGTGACCGGCACCGTCCCGGGAGACATCACCCGCGGCGGCGAGGCATCCGCCGAGGGGAACGCCGGCTGCGGCGGCGGCCTCGGCGAGGATCTCGGGATCCTCGAGATCGAACCCGCCGCAGAAGGCGAGTCGGCTCGCGGCGAGTGCGAACTGCGCACCCGCCCCGCACTCCGACGCGTACATCGCGGCGCGCAGGGCGGACGGGGTCTCGGCGCGGAGCCGCTCCGGCCACACGAGCGGCAGGCGCAACTCGCCGGCCATGCGCTCGGCCGCCTCACGCGCGGCGACGGAATGGGCGGGATGGCCCCGACCGTGCAACGTCATCCCGGCGGCAGGGATCCAGTCCACGTTCCCGAGGACCCGCTCGATCCGCTCGGCGGCGAGATACGAGAACGGGCAGACGAGGTCGAAGAAGAACGCCACGTCGGTTCCGGTGGCAGGGCGCGAGCGGTCGGCGAGGCGTTCGGCGAGTGCGATCAGTTCTCCCACACCTCTCCAAACGACCAGCGAATGGAAAACTGGCGAAAACCACCGCCGCGAGGAAGAAATATCCTGTTTGGACAAGCCGAACGCCACGAACTAGCTCCCCGGCACGGCGCGCTGCTTTACACTCGAAATGAGTAGGCAGGACCGTCCACCCCTGGGAGGACCTCTCATTCCACAGGCTCCACCCCCAAAACGTCATCCCTACGACCAGTGGTCTCCAGACGCGCGCGCGCTTGATCTCGTCGGCGACAAGTGGACGCTGCTGATCGTCCGTGACCTCGCCGCCGGCCCCCGCCGGTTCGTCGAGTTGCAGCGTGTGCTGCCGGGAATCTCGACCGAGCAGCTGCGCTCGCGGCTCAATCGGATGGTCGCCGACGGCATGCTGACGCGGAAGCGCTACCGCGAGGTGCCGCCGCGCGTCGACTACGAGTTGACCGAGCGTGCCCGCGCGCTGATGCCGGTCCTCGGCGAGCTCGCCCGCTGGGGCTACGAGTGGGCGTGGAGCCCGCCGCGCTCGAGCGAGGCGATCGACATCGGCGCGATCTTCCGGCTCGCGCCCGGCCTCGTCGGCGCGCAGGGTCGCCGCGGCGTGGTCGAACTGCAGGTCGACGCCGGCGAGTCGTCGACCTCGTATGTGATCAGCCTGCTTGACGGGAACGCTGAGATCAGCGAGCGGCCGCCGGAGAGCTCCGACGCCCGAATCAGTGGAACGAGCGCTGCCTGGGTCAACGCCTTCTCACCGCAACGGGACCGTCACGCTCTCCACATCACCGGGGACCGCAGCCTGGCTGATTCCGTGCTCGACGGCCTCAGCGACATTCCCGGCAAGACGAACGCCGGCACCGCCAGCTTCGCCGCCTGAAGGCCCCCGGGCGCCGGTGGCGCTGGTGCTCGTCCGCGCACCAGCCAGCTCGGTGGCGAGCACTGGTGTCCCGACACCTGGTGTCCCGACACTAGTTCGCGGGATAGGTCTTCTTGAGGATGTGCGGGATCTGCCCCGGCTTCGCACCCGGGAGCGTCGGCGCGACCCAGCACGCCTGCTGTGAGCCGACGCCGCCAATCGGGCCGATCGGCCCTGGCTTGGCCGGAACCGGACCGCCGGTCGAGGTGTTCTTACAATCCCAGGACGGGAAGTTGCCCTTCTGCAGGTTCTGCGGATTCGCGAGCCACAGTGGCGGCGGGTACGTGTTGCCACGGTTGTTGGCGTCGCGGTTCGGGTAAATGCCGAGCGTCTCGGCCCCGATCGGGGAGTACTGGCGCAGGTAGTGACCGGTGCCACCGCCGCCGACGGACGTCGTCTTCGCCGCGATGCCGGCGGCGCCGTTGGTGATGAAGTCGGAGGTCAGCTGCTGGTGGAGGCCGAGCCAGTCGAGAATCGGGTTGAGCTCGCCGAGGAACGGGGCAAGCTGGTTGAGCAGCGGCGACGCACCGCGGAGCACGTCACGAATCGCTGGGAGGCCGGTCTGCGAGACGGTGATCAGCGGGTCGAGGTTGGCGAACAGGCGACGGAGGTCCGGCGAGAGCGTCCGCACCGCGCGGAGCGTCGGGCCGAGCTGAGCGGCGACCGGATTGAGTTCGCGCACGAGCGGATCGGTGTTCAGGGCGAACCGCTTCAGGCGGGTCATCGTCAGCTTCGTCTCGTTCTCGAACGTGGGGAAGACATGGAACGTCGCTGCGAGCGCGTTCTGCACGGACGCCGTCGTGGCGAATGTCGTCTCACCGCTCGTGATCAGGTTGCGGAGCGTCGCCGGGTCCTGACCGATCGCCTGGAACACCGTGCCGCCGTTCTGGACGAGGCGGACAACCGACGCGTGCTCGACGTCGAGCACGCGGAGGATGTCGGTCGCGTCGGCGGCGAACGTCGGCAGGTTGCCGAGCACGTTGTTGAGATTCTGGTCGTTGCCGGCGATCGCCTTTGAGAGTTGTTGCTGCCAGGTCTGGAAGGCGTGCCGCGTCGTCGGATCGAGCGCGTCCAGCACCTGGTTGAGCTGGACCGCGTTCTCGACCTGGCCGCGCGGCAGCACACCGCCGTCGGGGACCGGTTTCGCCTGCGGCGAGCCGGGCGTGATCTCGACGTACGTCTCGCCGATGATCGTCTTCTGGCGGAGGATCGCGCGTGCGTTCTCGTGGATCGGCGCGTACTTGCGGTCGAGCTCGAGCGTCGCCAGCGTGCGGTTGCCCTGGGGATCGAGCGACTTGTCGATGACCTTGCCGACGGTGACGCCGGCGATCCGGACATCGGCCTGCGTCGCCAGCTGGTCGGCGTAGGGGAACGCGACCTTGACCCGGTAGCCCTGCGGGTTGAACGGGATCGTGCCGCCGAACGAGAGCCACAGGAACAGCAGCAGGCCGACGCACGAGAGCGCGAACAGGACCATCGTGACGACGCGGGTGACTGAGGGAGTGCCGGTTTCCATCTACTTGGTGGGCAGTTGCGGGAGGAAGCTCGGGGTCGGTGTGTTGGGGGCGGACGGGCTCCCCTTCGACGTGCCCGTGTCCGCGGCGGCACCCCGGGCGGCGCGCGGGCTGAGCGTGCCGGCCTGGTACTGGCGATAGGCCCGGATGTCGGCCGCCGCCTGCTTCGGACACAGGTTGAGGTTCGACAGGATCGGGGTGAGGTTGAGGACCGTTTCGGACCCGGCGACGGAATTGACGATCTGAGCGAGCGTCGCGCAGCTCGCCTGGAGGAACAGCGGGCGGAAATCGCCGTTCGCGTCCTGGATCGAGAACAAGGTGCGCGCGTTGTGGTCAAGCCACGCGAGCCACCAGAGGTAGCTGTGCTGATCCCCGGCTCCATTCGGGTTGAAGCCGAGCATGTTGACAAGGTGGTTGAGGACGCCGAACGTCTTTGAGAGGTTGGGCGTCGCCTTCGCGAGGTTGATCGAGGCCGGACGCAGGTTGCGCACGACCGGCCGCGCAGCGACGACGAACGGCCGGATCTGATCGCGCACGATCGGCGTGCTCGGCTTCGCCAGCGCGGTGAGCGCCGCGTTCGCCGCCGGCAGGGCGCGGGCCGCGGGGAGCAGGTTCGTCGCCGTCGGGCCCAGCTGGCGGGCGAAGGTCTGCACCTTGGCAAGCGTCTGCTGGGTCTGCAAGAGCGTCGCCGGCAGGTCGCCGATCGCACGGCTCGTGTTCTGGTTCTGGGCGGCGAAGGCGCGGAACACCCGTGAGCTCGCGTCGACGAGCGACACGATCTGGCTCTGCTTGGTCGCGAGCGCAGTGTTGAGTCGCTGGAGCGAGTTGACGAGGCGCCGCAGGTTGGCGCCTCGCTGGGCGACGGCGCCGTTCAGGCGCGCCAGGTCGTGGTGGGTCGGCTCAAAGCGCCTCAGCACCTCGGCAAGCTGGTTGCCGCCGTTCTGCTTGAGCCCCTGGCCGCTCCCGTTGACGAGCAGGTTGAGATATGCGCGTGTGTCGCTGTCAAGCGAGGAGAGCACCTCATCGAGGTTGATGTCAGGCAGCGTGTTGCTCACCGGCATCGTGTATCCCGGCTTTGCGATCGGCGCGTGCGTCGAGCCGGGATTGAGCTCGATGAACATGTCCTTCAACCCGGTGCGCGGCCGCAGGAGCGCGTACGCGTCGGTGTGGATCATGCGCTTGTACTTCTGATCGATCGCCATCTGGACGACCGCGGTCCCGTTCTTCAGTGACACGCTGCTGATCTCGCCGATCTGAACGCCGGACACCCGCACCGTCTGGCCCTGACCCGGCGTGACCGCCTGGGCGGTCGAGAACTCGGCGTTCATCGTGAACGGCGTGGACTCGATGAACGGGAACCGCAGGCGCTCGTGGGAGAGGATGTAGCCGGCGACGGCAAGCGACAGGACGAGCAGCACGAGGATCGCGGCGAAGTCGGAGATGTGGTTCTTGATCGCGCGGGCCATCGGTTACTTCCCGGAGAAGAGGTTCTTGGGGACGTTCACCTTGAGGCCCTGCTGCTCGGCCTCCTTGCTGAACACGTCGACCGCGGACGCGGCCGCCGACCGGGCGCGCAGCGACGCGCCGGGCGCGGAGAGATCGGTCGCGATCTGCGCCGGCGGTGCGGCCACGGGAGTGCTGAGATCAGTGATCTGCGGCTGGGTCTCGCATGGCGTGTCCGGGTGGAGCGCCGGGCGCTTGCCGCCGGGCGGCAGCCCGGGCTGGACGCCGACGATCTTCGTCAGCGACTGGCCGAAGAGACCGGGCTGCAGCGAGTACGTCAGCGTGCCGCCGTTGCCGAGGATGCGGATGTACGGGCCGTTGGCGTCGAAGTTGCGAGATTCGCCGGCGACCCCGGGGAGGAAGTCGACGGCCTCGACGTACACCGGACGCGGCGGGAAGCCGTTCTTGGCATTGAAGTTCTGATCGTTCAGGGTCAGCCTCGACCACGGGATGATGTTGTTCGCGACGCAGCTCGAGACCGGCCGGACCTGATCGCGCATGAAGGGGATCGTCGCCTTCGTCAGCTTCGCGAGCGCCGGTACCGTGACCGACAGATCCGAGGTCAGCCCGCGCAGCTCCTGCGGGCGGACGAGCAGCCGCAGCTGTTCGATGAACGGGAGGCTGGCGTCGACGGTCGGTCCCGTCGAGACGACGCCCGGGGTGAGTGTCCGGGCGAGTTCGCGCACGGGCGGGAACGCCGCGTTGAGCGCATTGAACGTGGGGATCGCGGTCGCGAGCGTGCCCGGCAGCTCCGCGATCGAGCGCTGCAGCGCGGCACTCTGGCGGGCGAACGACAGCGCCGTCGTGTTGAAATCGGTGATGAGGTTCTGGAGGTTCTGCGGGTGGGCGTCGACGGCGCCGGCGACCGGACCCTGCTCGGCGATCCAGTTCGAGAGGTCGTGCGGCTGGATGCCGAGCGCGTCGTGGGCGACGATCGAGGAGTACTTGTAGGCGGGCAGCCATTGCGGGATCGACGCGTTGAACGACGATCCGCCCTTCTTGACCCCGACGCCGTACTGCTCGAGCAGCAGCTGGAGGTTGTGTCGAGTGTCGCCCTGGAGCGAGCTCAGCACCTGATCGACCTGCACCGGTTCGGTGCCCTGGGAGACGGGGAACGTGTGGCCGCTACCGATGTCCGGCGCTGGAGGGCGTCCCCGGTTTGACGTCAACGAAGAAGTTGCCCTCCAAGAAGATGCGCGGCCGGATGGCGAACGTCGCATCACTGTGGAGCGGCAGGCCGTTGTCCTGGATCTCCATCGTCACGTCGGCCATCTGGCAGCGCTTCTCCGTGTCCGCGGTCAGCTTGCAGCCCTGGACCGGTGCGACGTTGGTGACCGTGCCGACGTTGATGCCGGCGATCCGCACGAACGAATCCGGCCGCAGGCCGTTCGCGCTCGAGAACAGCACGTGGACCGTGAACTTGCTCGCGAACGGGTTGGCGAACTTCGTGTACGCCATGTACGAGAGGATCACGATCAGGATCGCCCCGATCACCCCTGCCTGGAACCGGCTCAGCCGGTCTCGCTTCTTACGCTTACGTCTCAATTGTTTCCTGGCACATTCGGGAGCTGCGGGCCGAACTGCGGGTTACGGCTGAACGTCTCACCGGCGGGGACGTGGGCGCGGCCCTTGAACGTCGGGCCCTGGTCGCCCGGCGTGTGCGGATCGCTCTCCAGGTTGCGGCCCTGCGGGTCGTAGTAGTTGAGCTTCTTCGGGTAGCCGCGCTGACCGATCTCGCAGTCGGCATTGCCCTGGTTGTCGACGGCGGCGCCATACGTCGGCCCGTGGAGGAAGGCGTTGCCGCCGAGCGGGCTGTCAGGAACGCCGCCGTTGACCGGGGCGTACGCGCCGGCGCTGCCGAGGTTGTTCGGCTGCGCCGGGTTCGACTGGTTGAAGAGCGCGCGCTGAGCGAACCCGAACGTCGTCTCCTCCGAGATGTGCTCGGAGAGGAAGGTCCACCAGTAGTTCCAGCTGTTGCAGACGGTGACGTAGGGGCCGAGATAGCGGAGCATTGGGTTGAGCGTGCTCGTCGTGCTGACGAGGGCGTTAAGCGCCATGTTCGTGCCCGGGTTGCGGGCCAGATCCCGGAGCGCACCCATCACGTCCTGGAGCTTGTGGTTCAACGACGGCGTGCGCTTCAACGTCCGGGTGCCGGCCTCGATCGCCGGATTGATATCCGGCAGCGCCAATCCCAGTTCCCGGGTCGGGGAGACGAGGTTGTGACCCAACGTCTCGAGGTCAACGAGAAACGGTTGCTGGGCGCGGAGACTGTCCGTCGAAACGCTCAACGTCGACGGCCCCCGTGAGATCGTCTGCTCGTACGTCGCTGGATCGCGGGTGATCGCGCTGAACGTCGTCGCAGAATCGCCGAGCAGCCGTACGTTCGTCTGCGCCACCGGCGCCACCGCGCCCATCAGGTTGTTGAGCGTGTCGACGAAGCGCGTCAATTCGGTCGACGGGGCCGCCAGATACGCGGTCACCGGCTGCAGATGCCCGAGCAGCGCCGGCAGGCTCGAGATCGTGTCGTTGAGGTCGGACCCCCGACCGCTCAAGAGATTCCCGGACACGCGTAGGCCACTCTCGATCGCCTGGCGCGTCTTCGCATCGAACGCGTTGAAGACGTCATCGAGCTGCACTGGAATCGACGTGCGTGACAGCGGCAGCGTTCCGCCGTCCGCGATGATCTTCTTCGACGTCCCTTTCTCGATGTCGACGTACTTGAGGCCGAGCAGCGAGCGCGGGACGACGGACGCCCTCGAGTCGACCGGGACTGAGCCGTTCGCCTTGTCGAGCTTGAGCGTCAGCACGGCGCCAACCTGACCGTTCGGCAACTCCGTCGGCTTCATGTCGGAGACAAGCCCGACGCGGAATCCGCCCTCCCGCACGTCGTTGCCGATCACGAGGTTCGACGCGTCCGTGACGTCGACCTTGAGCTCACGCGTCGGCACGAACGGCAGGCCCTGGTTGGCGTTGTACGCGAGGAAGACCGCGACGATGATGATCAGCACGGTGACCGCGCCGACGAGCACCGGATTGGTGAATGCGGAGGCCTGGGCCCGTCTCATGGCGCGAGCAGGTAGTTGAGAAGTTGCTGAGCCTGGTTGCCCGAGCCGGACCCGCCGGACGGCGCCGGGCTGCCGCCGGCCCGGGTCGACCCGCTCTGGGATGCCGAACCGCCACCAAGCGTGCCGAGGATCTGTCCGATCGTCCGCGTGAGCCCGGCGCCGCCGCCGGGGCTGGGCCTTGAGGTCGACCCGCCGCCGCCCGCTGCCGGCGTCGAGCTGCCGGTCGCCGCCGTCGATGACGGTGCCGGTGGCGTCGTCCCGCTTGACGTGGCGGCGGCGGTGTGGCCCTTCGTCGCCTTCGCCGCCTTCGCCGTGCCGGCGGTGTCCGCCGCATTGAGCCGACACGAGCTGGCCGCCGGGCCGCTGTTGCCGGGCGGCGCCCCCCCGGGATCCGGCACGCAGGCGCTCGGGTTCGACGGATCCTGCTCGTTGACGGCGGGCTGGCTCGGTCCGAGCCACGAGTAGCACGAGCGGTACCGCGAACCGAACGTCTTCAAGTTGCTCGCGATCGTTGCGGGCGTTGCGTACGGCGTGCACATCGCGCTGACGAAGCCGTCGACGGCGAGCTGATGGCCGAACGGCCCAAACGTGTTGATCGCCAGGGTCTGGTTGAACGCGTACTGGAGCAGGGCCTCAAGCCCGGTGTAGCCCTGGCCGTGCGGACTGCGCGGGTCAGGCTCCACGGCGCGGCTGCGGTCATCGAGGTCGTGGCCGACGATCGCCAGGTTCTGCGCGAGCTCCGGCGTCGGCTTCGCGAACTGGTTGAGATGCGCGATCGTCGGCTGCGCCGCCTGCACCGCGACCTTGCCGGTCACCGAGGCCTGGCCGAGGGTCTTCACCGCCGGGCGAGCCGAGCGCGAGAAGCCGGGAAGATCGGTCAGGAGCCGGTTGACCTCGCCCGCTGCGCTGTTGAGGTTGACGAGCACCGGCAGGTTCGCGTCTGTCGTCGCGCCGAGCTGCTTCAGGCTCGGACGGAGCTGCTCGAGGAACGTCGGCAGCCGCTGGAGCGAGCCCTGAAGTGCCGCCTGCTGGTTGGCGGTGTGAATCGCGATCCGGTTGGCCTCGTCGATGAACCGCTCGACCGTCGTCGTGTTGTTCGCGAGCGCGGTGATGACGGTGTCAGAGTTGGCCGTCAGCTGCTGGATGTTGCTCGAGTCGTTCGCGAGCAGGTTGAGCAGGTTGTCGGTCTCGTTGAGGGCCGGGACCGCGCGCCGCAGGGCCGCGGCGAGGTCGCCCGAGCGCCCCGCGACCGCGGCGCCGAACTCGTTGATGATGAGCGTCAGCCGCTCGCGGTACGGCATCCGCATGATGTTCGCCAGCAGGTCGGCCGGGATCGTCGACTGCGTGTGGGTCACCGGGATCGTGCTCCCGGCCTTGAGGACCTTGCCCTTCGTCCCGGGCTGGCATTCGACGAAGTACTCACCGATCAGCGACTGCGGCCGGGACTGGCAGAACGCGTCGGAATGAAACGATCCGAGTCCCGGCTGGCTCACCTGCACGGTGATGAGCGCGTGGCACTTCGACACGTTCCCGTCGGCGCAGCCCTTCGGGAGGTCGATGCTCTTGATCGTTCCGGCTTTGACGCCCGCGACCTTGAAGTCGGCGCCGCTCGTGAGGCCGAACGCGTTGTCGAGCTCGATCTTGTACGTCCCGTTCGCGCTCCCCGAGTTCGACGCGCCGGTGCTGAGGACGAGAAACGCGCCGACCGCAATGAGCACGGCTCCGCTGAGGAGGATCCGTTTCATTTGCCCGTCGGCACCTGATTCGGATTGCAGGGATAGCCGCTCTCCGGGTACCACACCCCGCCGCGCTCCATCGAGCCCGGGCAGCGGTCGCCCTGACCGGACGTGAGCAGCCCACCCGAGCTCGATGAGGTCCCGTTGCCCCCGAACGCCGTCACGACACGCAGCAGCGGGTTGAGGAAGTCCGGCAGGAAGTTGAGCGTGCCGTTCTGAATCGATGCCACGCCGACGACCGGCGCGACGCGGCTGTAGCCGCCGTTCGCGTCGTAGCCGCCGGGGTGCGAGTAGCCCTCGAACCAGCCGGTGAGGTCAACCGCGTACGGCCGCGCGAAGGCGAGCTCCGGCGTCGAGGCCTTGAGGGCGGCCGCCGACTGGGGGAACGCCCCGAGGCGCTGCTTGCCGTTGGCGTTGATGTTGCGGACCGTTGCGCCGGCGAGTGGCTGCCCGAGGCCGACAAGCTCGGTGAGGTCGTTGTCGGCGCCCGGGCGCCGGACGATGTTCGCCAGATCCCGGACCGTGGGTACCGATTGGATCGCGAGCGGCTCGAGCTGGACGAGCAGCTTCTGGAGCTTCGGCGCCACAGGCTTGGACGCGTCGACGAGCGGCGTGAGGTCGTCGAGCGCGCTCCGGAGGTTGACGAACGTCGTATTCGCCAGACGCATGAACGGCGGCAGCCTCGTGATCGACTGGGCCAGGGCGGTGCGCTGGCTGGCGAGCGCCTCGGTCGTCGTCGCGAGGTTGTGAATCAGCCCGCTGAGGTCGGCCTGGCGCTGGGCGATGTCCGAGACGAGGTTGCCGGACTTGACGATGAAGTTCGTGAACTTGCCGGTGTCCCGATTGATCTCCCGGAACAGCACGCTCGAGGATGCGACCGCCGGGTTGAGGTACTCAAACGCAGCATTCGCCTCGCTCGCGTGCTTGGCCCACTGCGATGCCGATCCCTGGATGACGTCCTGGAGCGCCTTGCGGGTCGGGCCGTTGAGCGTGTTGAACAGCTGGTCGAGATCGACCTCACTCGTCGTGCTGGTCGTCGGGATGACGCCGCCGCTACGGATCGCCGCACCGCTCGCCGGTCCGAGCCGGAGGTCGACGTATCGGTTGGCGATCCCCGACAGGGATGCCTCACGGACGATCGCCTGCGTGCCCTCCCGCAGCGGCTGATACGCGCTGCTGGTGACGTTCAGCGTGAGCTGCGCCTGGCCGTTCGGCGTCAGCGTGATGTCCGAGACGGTGCCGATGCTGTTTCCGGACACCTCGACGAGGTCCCCGGGCACGATCTGGCTCGCGTTCGCGAAGATCGCCTTGACTTTGTAGCTGCTGCCTGACGACAGCAGGATCACTGCCACGGCCGCGACGGCGATGACAACAGCGGCAAGCGCCGCGATCCTGCCGATCACACTTGAATTGCGCACCGACGCGCCCTGCTCCGCTTTCGAGTCTTCCGCGGGGGCTGGATGGGCCCCCGCAGCTAACAGAAAATCGACGCTAGCAAGGGGGTTACTGGGGTGTCAATTTCGAACCGACGCGGGGAATTTTCCCGTTTTCACGGCGTGAATTTCGGGTATCACCACGGGCCGCCGCCGCCCGATTTGGGGAGCGTCTCATGTCGCCGCCGGCCCGATTTGGGGAGCGTCTCATGTCGCCGCCGGCCCGATTTGGGGAGCGTCTCATGTCGCCGCCGGCCCGATTTCGGGAGCGTCTCATGTCGCCGCCGGCCCGATTTCGGGAGCGCCTCATGTCGCCGTCGGTCGATACCCGGGGCGGGACTCGAACCCGCAAGCGCTTGCGCGCAGCGCTTTTTAAGAGCGCCGACTTTGCCAGTTTGTCCACCCGGGCGCGCCCGGGATGTTAGTGGCGGCCCAGGCGGGGTCCAAGCGCCCGGCGCGTCCGCAATTCTTCGCAAATCCCTAGGCGAGTGCGCAACTATCGCGTTGCTAGCGTGTCCTTTCTACCGAGGAACCTCGCTCGAGCTTGATGGAAGTCTCTGCGCTCAAATACTCCGGGGGAATTGGCCTGCATGCCCGCTCGCCATTGCTTCGCCTGCAGTCCGACGAGCGGCTGGTCGTGCTTGTCCGGCGCGGCAATCCGGGCGCCTTCGAGGTGCTCGTATCCCGGTACGAGGCCCGGCTGCTCGCCTTCTGCCGCCATCTGCTCGGTTCCCGGGAGGACGCCGAGGACGTTCTTCAGGAGGTGTTCGCGGCAGCGTTCAACGCGATGAACGCCGATGACCGGCCGATCAACGTCCGGCCGTGGCTCTACCGGATCGCGCGCAACCGCGGCCTCAACCATCTCCGCCGCGCAACCGCCGTCGGCGTCGACTCGATGGACGTGCATTTCCACGACAACGGTGCGAGCACCGCCGACAAGGTGCACGAGCGTGAGGAGTTCCGTCTGCTCGTCGGCGACATCCACGAGCTGCCGGAGACGCAGAAGACCGCGCTCGTCCTCCGCGAGATGGACGCCCTGTCCTACGAGCAGATCGCCGAGGCGATGGAGACGACGGTCCCAAGCGTCAAGTCGCTGCTCGTGCGCGCTCGGGTGTCCCTTGCCGAGGCCGCGGAGGCACGCTTACTCTCGTGCGACGAGGTCCGGATCGAACTCGGCGAGGTCGCCGAGGGCCTCAAGCGCCGTCCGAACCCACTCGTCCGCCGCCATCTGCGAGCGTGCAAGCGGTGCTCGGCGTTCAAGGGCCAGCTCAAGCAGACGAATCGCGCACTCGCGGCGATCATGCCGCTCGGGCCGGTCGTGCTCCTCAAGAAGTTCCTCATCGCCCACCTCGGCCACTCCGCCGGCTCGAGCGCCACCGGCGCCGGAGCGAGCGCAAGCGGTGGCGCAGCGGGCGCCGGCGGTGCCGCCGCTGCCGGATCGACGATCGTCGCAGGCTCAACCGCCGGCGGGTTTGTGTCAGCCGGCATGGGCGCGATCGCGACGAAGGCCGCTGCCGGCCTCGCCGCCGCGGCGCTGGTCACCGGCGCCGCCGTCGAGGTTGACCACTCGGCCCGCACACACCTGCACAAGCACCTCGCGGCACTGCCCGTCATCACTCACGCCGCGGCGACGACGACGCACGTCGCGACGACGTGGCGCGCCGCGACCCACCCCGGCACGGACGCGACGGCCAAGCGGATCACGAGCACGCATCAACCGAAGGGGATCCACAAGGGGACGCTGATCGCCTCGACCGCGGTCAAGGCGGGCGCGGCGAAGGCGGCGACGAAGACGAGCACGACCACGACCACGAGCACGACGAGCACCACGTCGACGACGGACTCCGCGGCCTCGGCGACGCCGCCCGGCCGGACGCAGACGCAGAGCGATCCGACGATGCTCTCGCCGAGCCAACCGACGAGCACGGCTGCGTCGACGGCGACGACGCCCTCGCCCCCGCCCCCGCCCGCGCTTGCGCCGGCCATGACGCCGCCGTCGGATCCCTCGGGAGCGACGACGACTACCACTACCACCACGACGACCACGACGAGCACTCTCGGCACGTCCGGTCCGGGCAGCGCCCCACCTGCGAGCACCGGTCAGCCGCCGGCCTCCGACGAGCCGACGCAGGACTCGCCGTTCTCCGCCGCTCCGTAGCCGATTAGAGTCCGTCTCATGACGGAACCGGTGGCGGCCGAGATCGACTTCGACGACTTCGTCGCCGTCGACATGCGGGTCGGACGCATCACCGCCGTCGAGGATTTCCCGGAGGCGCGTCAACCGGCATGGAAGCTGACGATCGACTTCGGCCCGGAGATCGGCGTCAAGCGCTCGTCGGCGCGGATCACGAACTACAGCCGGGAGGAGCTCGAGGGCACGCTCGTCGTCGGCGTCGTCAACTTCCCGCCCCGGCAGATCGGGCCGGTCCGCTCCGAGGTGCTCGTCCTCGGCGCCGTCGATCAGCAGCTCGGCGTCGTCCTGTTGCGCCCCGACCAGGACGCGGCCCTCGGTTCCCGGATCGCGTAGCTAGTGGTCCACGAGGGCACTCAGGGGCCGGGTTCGCCGCCGATCGTCAGCGAGCCTGTCAGTTTGCCGTCGACGTCGATCGCGTACCGGCCGGCGCGGAGCCCCGGGATCAGAATCGACTTGCGGCCGTGGGCCGGCACGCTGAGCGTGTGCGGGGACGGCGTCTTGACGAGCACCGTGTGGGCGCTGCCGTCAGCGGACGTGACCGACAGGGCAACGGCGAGGAACGCCGGTACGGTGACGACCGGCGGACTCAGCTTGCCGCCCGCGCGAATGACGTACGACGCCGGCACGCGCACGTTCGTCGAGCCGCCGGTCGAGCGTGAGCCGCCCGATCCGCGGGAGGACCCCGACGAGGCGCCCCCCGCGCTCGTCCCGCCGCTCTGAGCAGACGAGGCGGAGCCGGGCGTGGCGCCGCTGCCCGCGGACCCCGCAGCGGAGGCGGTCGTGCTCGAGGCACTTGTCGTGAGCGTCGATTGCGTCGGTCGACGTGCTCGCTGAGGGCACCGTCGAGGAGCTGCTCTTCGATCCGCCGCACGCCGTCAGCAGGAGCACGAGCGCCGTCAGGGTGAGAAATCGGCTCCGGGGGCTCACGATCCGCAGCATAGATGCCGATCTTCTGTCGTGAGATGAGGTGCAGTGCAGATGAACTCGCGACCGATCACGAGCCGATTCGTTGAATACGACGCCATTCGCCGTCGGCTGTGGATCCTCGGGCAGCGCTGCCACCACGGTGCGACCGGAAGCCTCGCGGCGGCGCTGGCCTGCGTCGGGATCGTCGCCGATACGGCGGGATTCGGAGCGTTCGGTGACAAGCGTCGGAAGCTGGCGCTCGCGCTGACCGGCGGAGCGCTGATGGCGCACGACTGGAAGGACCGGGCGATCTGGTTCGAGCGCGGGCGCGGGACGCAGCCGTAGTCCAGGCATGGCAACGTCCCGAGCGTGAGCGTTGCCCTGCTGACGACCTACCTGTCGCCGTACCGCCTGCCGCTGTACACGCGGCTCGCCGAGCGCTACGGGGTCGAGGTGCTGTGCTTCGGCGGCGGTGAGCGATACGCCCCGCCGTGGTTCGCCGACCTCGACGATCAGCTTGCGCACGCGCCGTTTCCCGGCGCGGCGGGCGCGCGGTCCACGTGATGCGTTCGACGCCGGCCGCCGCTACGCCGCCGTTATCGCTCCGTTCGCCGGCGGCGCGATCATGCCGGCGGCGTTCGCCGGCGCGGCGCTCGCACGGCGGCCCTTCGTGCTGTGGGCGTCGGTGTGGGCGCAGCCCCGCTCGCGCGGGCACCTGCTGACGCTGCCGGCGATCCGCCACATCTACCGCCGTGCCGGCGCGGTCGTCACGTACGGGCCGCACGTCAGCCGCTTCGTCGCGGACATCCGCGGGCGCAGCGATGACGTGTTCGTCGCACCCCAGGCGGTCGAGCCCGAGCTGTTCGCGCGGGTCGTCACGGCGGAGGAGATCGTCGCGTTTCGCCGCGCTCACGAGCTCGGCGACGGGCTGCTCGCGCTCTACGTCGGCCGCTTCGTCACCGAGAAGGGGGTCGAGGTGCTGCTCGACGCGTGGCGGTCGGTGGGGCGGGCGGGCGACCATCGCGGCGACGCTCGTGATGATCGGCGACGGACCGCTCGCCGAACGCGTCGCGGATGTGCCCGGCGTGCGCGTGCTCGGGACGCTCCCGCGCGAAGCGCTCCCGGCGGCATACGCGAGCGCCGCCTTCGCGCTGCTCCCATCGATCCCAACGCCACGCTTCCGCGAACCGTGGGGGCTCGTGTGCAACGAGGCGATGCATCAACGCCGCCCGGTGATCGTGAGCGACGCCGTCGGCGCGGCGGCGGGCGGGCTCGTGCGGAACGGCGAGACCGGGCTCGTCGTCCCGGCCGGGGACGCGGAGGCGCTGGCGCGGGCGATCGACTCGCTGCGCGTCGACGCCGCGCTACGAGAGCGGCTCGGCACAGCCGCACATGAGGCCGTGTCCGCGTACACGCCGGATGCGATGGCGGCGGCGTTCGGCCGAGCGCTCGCTGCCGCGGGCTACGCCTCAGCTCACTGACCGACGGAGAACAGCGCCTCGAGATCGTGCCGCGAGTAGACCTCGAACGCGACCATCGTCGAGGTCCGCGTGACCCCGTCGATCTGCGAGATCTTGCCGGTGACGATCTGCGCGAGCTCGTCCGGATGGCGCAGCCGGAGGATCGCGGCGAAGTCCCACTCGCCCGTCACCGAATACGCCTCGGCGACACCCTCGATGTCGGCGAGCTCGCCACCGAGCGTGGCGAGCGCCGAACGGTCAGTCTGGATGAGAACGATCGCGTGCGTCACGCGGAATGGGTCTCCCCAGGCTCGAGCACGACGACGTTCGAACCGGTCGCCGACTCGACATCCGACTTGAACGCCTCCGCGTCGGTCTCGATCGGCGGGAACGTGTTGTAGTGGCAGGGGATCACCGTCTTGGCGCCGACGAGCTCGGCGGCGTCGACGGCATCGACGCGATCCATCGTGTAGTGGCCGCCGATGCACATCAGCGCGACGTCGATCGGGTGGCGCTTGCCGACGAGCTGCAGATCGCTGAACAGGCACGTATCGCCGAGGTGATAGACGATCGTGTCCTTGAAGTTGATGAGCAGGCCGGCCGGCGTGTTGACCGTGCCCTTCGGCGTCGTTGAGGTGTGCCAGGCGGGCACGAGCTTGACCCACCCCCAGTCGAACTTGACCGTGCCGCCGAGGTTCGGGTCACGGACGTCGACTCCGTCCTCCCCGAGCTCGTTCGCGATCTCGACGATCCCGACCGTCGGAGCGCCGGTGCGCTTCGCGATCGAGACGGTGTCGCCGATGTGATCGCCGTGGCCATGGGTGAGCAGGATCGTCGTCGCGGAGACATCGTCCGCCGCGATCGCCGCCTTCGGATTCCCGGTCAGGAACGGGTCGATGAGGACGGTCGTGTCCCCGTCCGAGAGCGTGAAGCAGGCGTGTCCAAGAAACCGCACGTCCGTCATCCGATTACGTCTCCTCTGTCGTTGATTCGGACGTTGGGCGCCCGAGTTCTCTTGCCAGCTCAAAACCGACTGCGACCCCGACGAGCATGCCGAGGCGGGTCTCCTCCGCGAGCAGTGACTGCACGACCCGCGTCCGGTCGTGGGGATCGTCCTGGACGACCGCTTCGCGAACCGCCTGATCGTGACCGCTGCCGAACCATCCCCCCTCGTCGAGCGCGCTGGCCAGCACGCTCTGGAGCGACGGCGCGACCCGCATGACCAGGTCCTGCGCATCCCGGAGCCGGCCCGGATCGGTGATCGCGGCGATGGCGGCATCGAGGTCTGCGTCGGTGTAGGCGCGGTCCGGCACTCGCTTGGTGGATCATACGTGGGTGGTCGCGTTGACCTCCCTCTCGCACGGCGCCGGTTGCGGCTGCAAGCTCCCGGCGGCGGCGATCGGACCGCTGCTCGCGCGGCTGCAGCCGGGCAGGCCCGATCCCAATGTGATCGTCGGCTTCGAGCATGCCGATGACGCGGGCGTGTACCGGCTGCGGGACGACGTCGCGCTCGTCCACACCGTCGACTTCTTCACGCCGATCGTCGACGACCCCTACGACTTCGGGCGGATCGCGGCGACGAACGCGCTGTCGGATATCTACGCCATGGGTGCTGTCCCGGTGAGCGCGCTCAACCTCGTCGCGTTCTCGCTCGCGTCGCTCGGCGATGACGTGCTCGTCGAGATCCTGCGCGGGGGCGGCGACGTCGCCGCGGCCGCGGGGGTCGCGGTCCTCGGAGGCCACTCGATCGAGGATGCGGAACCGAAGTTCGGGATGGCGGTCACCGGGGTCGTCCACCCGGACGAGGTCCTGACGAACGCCGGAGGCCGGGCCGGGGATGCCCTCGTGCTGACGAAGCCGCTGGGCGCAGGCGCCGTCTCGACGGCGCTCAAGCGGGGTGTTCCCGGGGTCGACCTGGCGTCGGCGGTCGCCGTGATGACGACGTTGAACCGGGACGCCGCGGCCGCCGCACAGGCAGCGGGAGCCCATGCAATGACCGACGTCACCGGGTTCGGGCTGCTCGGACACCTCCATGAGCTCGCACTGGCAAGCGGGCTCGCCGCGTCGGTCAACGCCGCCGCCGTACCGGCGATCGACGGTGTCCGGATGCTCCTCGAAGACCCATCCGGCGCAGCCGTCGCGGGCGGGACGCGGCGCAACCGGGATCATGCCGAGACGTTCACCGTGTTCGACGACGGTGTCGATGAGGCGGCGCGGTGGCTCGTGTGCGACGCGATGACCTCCGGCGGGCTGCTCGTGGCGGTCTCGCCCGGCCGGGCGGCCTCGGTGCCGGGTGCGGTCATCGGCCGGCTGGTCGGGGGGCCTGCCGGGACGATCCGGGTGTCCTGACCTCGGCAACCGCACGAATCGCCACGCGCTGGGCGTCCAGACGACGCGTGGGCGATCGTGCCGATTACTGCGGCATGATCAGCCACGCGGCCAGCCGAACGATGGCGCGTGGGCGATCGTGCCGCGGTCCGCAGCGCCTCAGCGCCGCAGCGCCTCAGCGCCTCAGCGCCTCAGCGCAGGGTGACCCGGGCGAGCGGCAGGCCGACGAACAGCCCGACGAGCACGCCGACGCCGCCGGCGATCCAACTCGCCTCCGGGACGGCGAGGGGCATCAGCGCGACGACGAGCCCGATCGCCGCCGTGCCAAGCAGGTCACCCTCGATCTCCTCCCCGGCCTGCAGCGCGAGTACGTCCGGGATCGCCCACGCGACGAGCATCGCCAGGGCGGCGCCGTTCGCCCCCTCGACGATCGGGAATGCGGACGCGGCGGCGGACGCGGCGAGCCCGCCGACACCGCCGAGCAGATAGAGGCCGATCGGCGCGAGCGGACCGTGGCGGCGCTCGAGCAGCCAGCCATAGAGGGCGATCGCGCCGAGCGTGACGATCGCGAACCCGGTGTTGCTGTACGTGAACGTCGCGGTGATGAGCCGCCACCAGTGCGACCCCGGCTTGCCCACGACGGCGACATCCGTGAAGTTGATGAGCCCAGTCCGCCACAGCAGCGACCCGACGAGGCCGAGGGCGACGAGCACGAGCGTTGCGTACGGCCGTGACTCGGCGCGGATGCCCGGGATTTCCCCGGGGCGCAGCCGCGGGAGGGACGCCGTCGGCGTCCGCCGCCGGCGGCGTTCGGTGATCCGGCCGTCCCGATCGAGTTTCGGCGCGCGTTTGCGCAGCCGGTTGCCGCAGTACGGGCACTCGGTGATGTACGGGCTCACCTCTGACCCGCAGCTCTTGCAGATGACAAAGAGGTCCGGGCCGCCGGTGCTCACGATCCGATTGTAGAGCGGGGCGAAAGCCGGAATTCGTTCATACCGCAGTCGCGGCGACGATTTCGGCCATGACCTCGTGGAGGTCGTGGTTGGCCTCGTAGACGACGACCTGCCGAGTGGCGCCGTTGCCGCGGTCGAGCAGGTCCTCGACGGCCTCGAGCTCGCCAAGCGAGCCGAGATCGCGGCAGTGGTCGCGCATCCGTTCGACGAGCCGCCGCGCGAGCGCCCGCATCGGGATCCGCTCGGAGTGTGGGAGGTCGACGATCTCGCCTTCCAGGCCGTGCCGAGCGGCGAGCCACTTGTTCTCGTCGAGCATCTCGAACGGGTACCTCGAGAGCTGCTGACCGGACTCGTAGTGCTCGCACAGCTCGCGGACGAGCGCCTGCGTGAGGGCAGCGAGTCCGAGCGTGTGCTCGATGTGGGTCTGCGAGTCCATCACCCGGACCTCCACCGTCCCGAACCGCGGGTGGGGCCGAACGTCGTGCCACAAGTACGTGTAGTCCTCGATCACCTTGGCGCGGATCATGAACTCGATGCGGCGCTCGTAGTCATCCCAGTCCTTGTACGTCGGTGGGATGCCGACCCGGGGGAAGGCCCGGAAGATCGGGGTCCGGGTCGAGGCGAGGCCCGTCACATCCGCGCGCCAGAACGGGGAGTTCGCGCTCAGGGCGAGGAGCACCGGAACGTGGACCCGCATGCCGTTGGCGACGTGGATCGCCTTGTTCGGGTCGTCGACGCCGATGTGGACATGCATCCCGAAGATGAGCTCCTGGCGGGCGACGAAGCGCAGGGCCGAGATCAAGTCGCGATATCGCGGCCGGGCGACGATCCGCTGGTCCTCCCACATCGCGAACGGATGGGTACCCGCGGATCCGATCGCCAGGTTCTTCTCGGCGGCGGTCTGGATCACCTGGCGGCGCAGCGCGCGGAGCTGCTCGGCCGCTTGAGCCGTGTTCGGGCACGGATCGGTCGAGACCTCGAGCACGGACTCCATCAGCTCAGGCTTGATCTCCCCTGAGGGAGCGTCCTCGAGCAGTGACTCGATCGCGTTGACGAGCTCGAGCGACTCGGCATCGAGGATCATCAATTCCTCTTCGATGCCGATTGTGAAGGCTGGGCCCTCAAACCGGTGTTCCACGGTCAAGGAGCCTAACGGGGGAAATACACGGATACGTGGCCGCCCACCCGGGCCTAGACTGCGATCACGCGAAACGAGTGCATAAGGAGAAGCCACATGGGTCTCGGATACGACGGAAAGCTCTACATCCTCGCTTTCGATCACCGAGGGTCTTTCCAGAAGAAGATGTTCGGAATTGAGGGCGATCCGACGCCCGAGCAGACCGCGACGATCGCGGATGCAAAGCACCTGATCTACGAGGGAATGCTCGTGGCCGTCAGCCGCGGCGCTGAGGCATCCGCCACCGGGGTCCTCGTTGATGAGCAGTTCGGCGGTGACATCCCCAGCGGTGCCCGCGAGCATGGACTCGAGCTTGCGATGCCGGTCGAGAAGTCCGGCCAGAACGAGTTCGACTTCGATTACGGAGCCGACTTCGGCGCCCACATCGAGAAGTTCGACCCGGACTTCTCGAAAGTGCTCGTTCGCTACAACCCGGACGACCCCGACACCGAGATGAACAGCCGCCAGCTCGGGCGTCTGAAGGAGCTCGCCGACTGGCTGCACGAGCGGGATCGGAAGTTCCTGTTCGAGCTGCTCGTCCCGGCGACGGAGGAGCAGCTGTCATCGGTCGACGGCGACACCGACCGCTACGACGCCGAGTTGCGGCCCGAGCTGATGCGCCGCGCGATCGAGGAGATCCAGGACGCCGGGATCGAAGTCGACGTGTGGAAGATCGAGGGCGTCGACGAGCGCAGCGACGCCGAGATGATCGCCCAGCAGACCCGCTCCGGCGCGGGCCGGGAGAACGTGACGTGCGTGCTGCTCGGCCGCGGCGCTTCGACCGAGAAGGTCGAGCACTGGCTCGAGCAGGCGTCCGGCGTCGACGGCTTCATCGGGTTCGCGATCGGCCGCTCGATCTGGTGGGACGCGCTCAAGGGCTTCCTGAACAACGAGCTCGAGCGTGAGGCGGCGGCTTCGCAGATCGGCGATAACTACCTGCATTTCGTGCAGGTTTACGAGGGCGAGAAGGTCGCCTAGCGATCCGCCCTGAGGGTGACGCGGGCCGGACCGTCCGGCCCGCGACGTCCACCGACATGTGGCCCGTCGACATAACGTTTGGCAGGTTTCGGTGGTAGGCTCGAAGCCGTGGCGATGAAGATGCGCCAGAGCCTTGCGCAGCTCGAGCAGGAGTTCCGGCACGAGATGCAGCTCGATCGCAGCCGCAGGGAGAACCTGCGGCGGCGTGCCGTCGTACGCTCGCGCAAGCGCACCCACGAGCGCGAGAAGAAGCGCAGCTCGATGCGCTTCTGGGTGCTCGTGTTCTCGCTCATCGCCACAGCCGTCATCGTCACCGTGGCGATGTTCGAGACCCTGTATTTCCTGCTCGGCTGAGCCCGGACCTGCGGTAACGGGGACTCGCCGAACCGGCCCTGCCGCCTACTCGATGTCCCGGGCACCTGGATGACGACCCGGAGACGCCGACCGTCTAGTTCGTGTCGCCCAGTCCGCGCAAGGCCGCGTCGACTTCCTCTCGCGCGCCCTTGGACGTCCCGACCTGCTCCTGCTGGATCTCCAGGTAGACCTCCTTGCGGAACACGGGAATGTCCCGAGGAGCCTGGATTCCGATCCGAACCTTCTCGCCCATGATCGCCAGTACGGACACCTCGATGTCGTCACCGATCATGATGCTCTGGTTGGACTTGCGGGTTAGTACCAACATGGGAATGCCTCCCTGCTAGCCGATGTCGTGGCGGGCCTGCCGGTCCACTCTCGTCTCGCCAAACAGCCGGCTCGCCCGCAGGCCAGCATAGCGGCAAGCTCTGGGCTGACACAAGCGGTGCCCAGCGGGTCCATGCGTCGTCTGACCCCGGGTCGATCAGTCGTCTGACCGCGGATCACACCCGTCGCCTGTACGGGTCCAACCCGTCGCCTGTACGGGTCCAACCCGTCGCCTGTACGGGTCCAACCGTCGCCTGTACTAGTCTCCGCAGCTTATGGCACGTCGATCGTTGCGACCCGAGCTGAACCGAATCCGAGCGTGGGTGCGTCAAGGACGCACGGACGCATGGATCGCGCACCAGCTCGAGGTCACTGTCCAACAGATCCAGGCGTTTAAGCGTGAACAGGGGTTGGAGGCCGGCGGCGAGGCAGAAGCCGCCGGGACGTTTTCCGACTATGACGATGAGATTGACCTGCGCGCCGAAGACGACGCGCTGATCGCCGCTGAGCTTGAGGCGGCCGAGGCCGAGGCAGCCTCCGTAGAGGACGCCGAGGAGGAGTCGGATTCCGACTCCGAGGACGATGAGGACCGCCCGTCCCGTCGCCGGCGTGGCCGGCGAGGTGGCCGCGGCGGTCGCCGTCGCGGCCGGTCATCGAGCACGCTTGAGGCGACCTTCGACCACGGTGAGGAGGGCTACGGTCTGTGGCTCGACCCCGCCGTGCAAGACGATCCCGTCTATGCCGAGTACTGGGCCGGGCACCGGCCCGTGGAGGTCACGATCGAGGAGGACCAGATCGTGATCCGCCGTTCCGGCGGCGATGACTCGGAGGATGGCGACGGGAACGGGAACGGGGACTGAGTGACCCGAGCCGCGGCGGCTGCCCGTCGCGGCTCACTCCTCGGAGGCGATCCGCCGGCCCCCGCCGTAATCGCTCGCCTCACGCACGTAGCGGGCGAACGCGGCCCCTGAGATCGTCGTCAGGTCCCACGCCTCAGGGGTGGCCGGCGCGACCCGGATCGCGATGTCGAAACACCAGTCGATCCCGTCGCGCTCGTAGAGCCGCACGAGCTCATCGGTCGTGAACGCGCCACCGAGTCGCCGCCGGAGCTCGACGACGATTTCGTCGACGACGCGGTCGAGCGCCGGCCGTGCTCGCGGATCGGACTGCTGCAGTCGCCGGGCTCCCTCACGCCACAGTCCGATGACCTCGTCAAAGCGGAGGGGCATGCGGCGCCGGTTACCCGCGTCCGGAGCCGATGAGCCTGGCGTCAGTGCCCGCCGACGCCCGATAGCCCGGTGACGACGTACGGCCGCTCACCCGGCCGCACCATCCCGAGCGCGCGCGCGTCGCGCTCGATCGTTGCCGGATCCTTCAGTGACTTCTGCTGACGCTCGAGCGCGCGATTCTCCGTTGCCAGGCGATGGACGATCGCGAGCTGCCGAACGGCCTGCGAGTGAGTCGACAGCAGCGCCAGCCCCTGCTGGATGTAGAGCGCCGCGACGACGCCGAAGACGACGAGCAACCCGACCCGGCCCACCCGGTCCCAGCGCACGCGCATCGCCGGGGAGCGCGGAGTCTTGACGCGGCGCGGGCGCGCAGGCGCCGGGCGCGTGGCGCGGGCTCTGCGGGGGGCGGCGGTGGCGGAGCGGGCCGAGGGCATCCCGTGAGCGCTTCGTTCGCCACGGGAGCTCTCCTTCCTGCTGCAAGCCGACGCCCGGCGCGTGCAAGACGGCGCCCACGCGACCCTCCGCCATTGTCACGACCGGAACGCGCGCCTGCCCGGAAACTCGGCCTCGGCACCGAGCGCCTCTTCGATCCGCAGCAGCTGGTTGTACTTGGCCACGCGATCGGTTCGTGACGGCGCCCCGGTCTTGATCTGGCCAACGCCGGTGGCGACCGCGAGGTCGGCGATGGTCACGTCTTCGGTCTCGCCGGAGCGATGGGAGATAACGGCCGAGTAGCCCGCCTCACGCGCCATCCTGATCGCGGCGAGCGTCTCGGTCAGGGTCCCGATCTGGTTGACCTTGATGAGGATCGAGTTGGCGACGCCAGAGTCGATGCCGCGCTTGAGCCGCTCTGTGTTCGTTACGAACAGGTCGTCGCCGACGAGCTGCAGCCGGTTGCCGAGCTTGTCGGTGAGCGTGCTCCAGCCGCCCCAGTCCTCCTCGGCCATGCCGTCCTCGAGCGAGATGATCGGGTAGCGACCGGCGAGGTCGGCCCAGTACTCGGTGAGCTCGTCGGCGCTCAGGGTGCGGTGCTCGTGCTCGAGCACGTAGGCGCCGTTCTCGTAGAGCTCGGACACGGCCGGGTCGAGCGCGATCGCGACCTGGTCGCCGGGCACGTAGCCGGCAGCCCGGATCCCCGCCATCAGCACCTCGAGCGCGTCGGCGTTGGAACTCAGATTCGGCGCAAACCCGCCCTCGTCGCCGACCGCCGTTCCAAGTCCCTTTTCATGGAGGGTCCGCTTCAGGCTGTGGAACACCTCGACGGCCATCCGCAGCGCCTCGCTGAACGTGCGCGCGCCGACCGGCACGATCATGAACTCCTGGAAGTCGACCGCGTTGTCCGCATGGGCGCCGCCGTTGAGCACGTTCATCATCGGGACCGGCAGCACGTGCGCACTCTCGCCGCCGAGATACCGCCACAGCGGCTGACGTTCCTCGGCCGCCGCCGCATGGGCCGCGGCCAGCGACACGGCGAGGATCGCGTTGGCCCCGAGTCGCGACTTGTTCGGCGTGCCGTCGAGCGCGATCAGCATCCGGTCGAGCGCCGCCTGCGCACTTGCATCCTGGCCGCGGACGGCGGTCGCGATCTCGCCGTTGACGTTGTCGACGGCATTCGTCACGCCCTTGCCCATCCAATCGGAACCGCCGTCGCGCAGCTCGGTGGCCTCAAACTCGCCGGTCGACGCGCCGGAGGGAACGGCGGCACGGCCCCAGGCACCGGAGCGGACGCTCAGTTCCACCTCGATCGTCGGATTCCCACGGCTGTCAAGGATCTGTCTGGCATGAATGTGTTCGATCTGGCTCATGTCTGCTCGGGACCTCCGGGGATGGCCCGCGCGCGGGCACGGGCGTAATACGCGAGCTGTTCGTCGGAACCGAGATCGTTCCAGCTTCGCGACTCCGCTGCAGCGAGGTCGCTCGCCTGCGTCACTCGGTCACGGAACCGATCCGATGCGGCGCGCAGGGCGAGCTCGGGATCGACCTTCAGCTTGCGCGCGACGTTGACAGCGGCGAACAGGACGTCGCCGAGTTCATGGAAGCGATCATCGGCAGTGTCGGCGGCCTGGAGTTCCTCGAGCTCGTCACGCACCGACTGCAGCGGTCCCGCTACACCCGGAAAGTCAAAGCCGCTCGACGCGGCCCGGCGCTGCACCTTGCGGGCGTAGAGGGGTCCCGGCAGGTTCTCCGGGACCTCACCGAACAGCCCGGGTTCCCGACCCGCCTCGCCCTGCTTGATCTGATCCCAGTTGCGCAGCACTTCCCGCGCGGTGTGGGCCTGCGCCTCGCCGAACACGTGCGGGTGGCGACGAATGAGCTTCTCGGTGCAGTGGTCGGCGACCCGGGCGAGATCGCCCGCGCCGCGCTCTTCGAGCAGGAGCGCCAGGAAGTGGACCTGGAAGAGGACGTCACCGAGCTCGTCGAGCAGCTTGGCGTCGTCGTGGCGGTTCGCGGCATCGGCAAGTTCGTAGGCCTCCTCGACCGTGTGGGGCACGATCGTGCGCTCGTTCTGCTCGCGATCCCACGGACATTCCGTGCGCAGCCGACGGGTGATCGCGTCGAGCCGGGCCAGTGCCTCCGCAATCTCCGGCGCGTTCTCGCGCACCGGCGCTACTTCTTGGTCGTCGTCGTCGACGGCGCGGGCTGCGTCTGGGCCTGGCCGGTTGCGCCGGTGCTCGGCGCCGGAGTCGTCGTGGCGGTCGTCTTCGGCGGCTTGTAGCCCGCGCAGTCGGCCATCGCATACGTGCTGCGGCACTTCGTCTTGGACAACCAGTTCTGCTTGACCTGCTTGTCGACCGCGGTCTGCGCGCTGGTCTGCGCATCGCCCTGGAGGATCTGCTTGATGAGCGGCGTCGCCTGGGCGAGCGTCTGCTGCGTCGACTTCTTGATCCCAGTGACCTCGAAGACGTAATAGCCGAACGTGCCATGGATCGGGCCGAAGACCTTGTTGACCGGCGCGGCGAACGCGGCCGTGTCAAGCGCCTTTTCCTCCTGGCCCTTGGTCACACCGTTGAGCTGTCCGCCTTGGTTCTTCGTCGCGGTGTCGACGGAGTACTTCTTGGCGACGGCCGCCCAGCTCTGGCCCTTACTCAGCGCCTGCTTCGCGGCCGCAGCGGTCTTCGCGTTGTTCGTTCGGATGATGCGGATGTTCCGCGTCTCCGGCGTGCCGAACTGCGAGGTATGGCTCTGGTAATACGTCTGGATCGCCGCCGGCGTCACCGACGCCGGGTGCTTCGCGCGGAGCCGCTTGACGAGCTCGGACACGCGGACCCGGTAGAGGATGTCCTGCAGGGTCTGACCGGACTGGGTCAGGAACCCCTGAAACTGGACGTTGCTCTTGAACTGCTGGCTCTTCTCGCTGTTGAACAGCTTCTGGACCTGCGCGTCGCTGACCGAGATGTGCTGCTTGGCCGCTTCAGCCTGGTACCAGTAGGAGGTGATCAGGAACTCCATCACCTTCGAGGAGAGCGACTGAAAGAGCTGATTGCAGTCCTTCTTCAGCTGCGCCGCCGGTGTCTTGGCGAGCGTTGGGATCTGCTGGCGCGCCTGAGCAATGCAGCTCTTGAACTCGGGGGGATCGTTCGGAACGATCACCGGCGCGCCGGGTGTCTGCACGGCGTTGCTCTTCGCTGCCACGTACATCCAGTGGTTGAACGCCTGAGTCGAGATCGGGTTGCCGGACATGTCGGCGACGGAGTTGCCCGGGATGCCGCTGCCGCAGGCCGAGAGGCCGGCTGCGAGCACAAAAAAGGCGCCAAGCGCCGCGATCAGCTTCGTGGTCTTCATGAACGACGGCTGATGGTAGCGAGCCTGAGCGCGACGCGACGGGTACTTACGGACTTCTTCACCCGGGCCCCTCAGGCCGCGGCGCGTTCGGCCTCATCCGCCTCCCGGGTCACGGCGAGCAGCACGTCCGCCGCCCTGACCACGGCCGGGAATCGCCTCGCCGGATCATCGGGGACGCGGAGCGACAGCTGTGACTTGCCTGACTCGTACAAGGCCTCCGGGATTTGCGCCCGGATCTTCTTCGCCCGGGCCGAGTCGAGCTCAATCGGGGTCACCGCCAGGCGGCCGCCGCGGAACGTGACCGCCTGCGCCCCGGCCTGCCCGAGCTTGATCCGCGCTTGCTGGAGCGCGATCAGGTTGCTCAGCGGCTCCGGGACCTCGCCGAAGCGATCCTCAAGCTCCTCGCCCAGCAGCACGAGGTCGGCGACCTCACGCGAGCCGGCGATCCGTCTGTGCACGTCGACCTTCGCCTGCTCGTACGGGATGTAATCGGCGGGCACATAGGCGTCGACGTTGACATCGAGACGCACCGGCTCCCACTCCTCGCCACCAGCCCCGTCCTCGGCCGACGCCGCCTCAACCGCCTCGTCGAGCATCTGCATGTACAGCTCGAACCCGAGCGCAGCCACGTGGCCGGACTGCTCGTCGCCGAGCAGGTTCCCGGCGCCGCGGATCTCGAGGTCCCGCATCGCGATCTTGAACCCGGCGCCAAGCTCGGTGTAGTCGGAGAGCGCGGACAGCCGCTGAGCCGCGTCCGGAGTGAGGGCGGCCGCGCTCGGATACAGCAGGTACGCGTACGCGCGCTCCCGGCTGCGCCCGACCCGGCCGCGGATCTGATAGAGCTGCGCCAGCCCGAACACGTCGGCGCGCTCGACGATCAGCGTGTTCGCCTGCGGGATGTCGATCCCCGACTCGATGATGCTCGTGCAGACGAGCACATCGGCGTCGCCGCGCAGGAAGCGCAGCATCCGCTGCTCAAGCGTCTTCTCGTCCATCTGCCCGTGCGCGACCTCGAAGCGCATCGTCGGGCAGAGACCACGCAGCCGCTCGGCCGTCTCGTCGATCGACTCGACCCGGTTGTGGAGGAAGAACGCCTGGCCCTGACGGCCGTGCTCCCGCTGCAGGGCCTGCTTGACGAGCTCCTCGTCGTACTCGCCGACGTACGTCTTCACCGGCCGTCGGCCCTCCGGTGGCGTCTCAATCACGCTGATGTCCCGCACGCCCGCCAGCGACATCTGCAGCGTCCGCGGGATCGGCGTCGCGCTCATCGAGATGACGTCGACGCGCAGCTTGAGCTGGCGGAGCAGCTCCTTCTGCTTGACGCCGAAGCGCTGCTCCTCGTCGACGATCAGCAGGCCGAGGTCCCGGGCGCGGACGTCGCGGCTGAGCAGCCGGTGCGTGCCGATGAGGATGTCGACCTCGCCCCTGCTGAAACGGGCGACGGCCTCCCGCTGCTCGGCTGCGGGACGGAAGCGGGACACGTGCTCGATCGTCACGGGATAGTCCTTGAGCCGCTCGGAGAACGTGCCGAAGTGCTGCTGGGCGAGGATCGTCGTCGGCACGAGCATCAGCACCTGCTTGCCGTCCTGCACCGATTTGAACGCCGCTCGCAGCGCCACCTCGGTCTTGCCGTAGCCGACGTCCCCGCAGATCAGGCGATCCATCGGCCGGGGCGCCTCCATGTCGGCCTTGACGAACTCGATCGCATCGCGCTGGTCCGGGGTCTCGTTGAACGGGAACGCGTCCTCGAAGTCGCGCTGCCAGTCCGTGTCCGGAGGGAAGGCATACCCCTCTCGGCGCTTGCGTTCCGCGTACAGGTTGAGCAGTTCGCCGGCGAGCTCCTGGGCCGCCCGGCGGGCCCGGGCCTTGATCGTGTCCCACCGGGTGCCGCCGAGCTTCGACAGCGGCGGATGCGCGCCGCCGGCACCGACGTAGCGGCTGATCTTCGCGAGCTGATCGACGGGTACGAAGACGCGATCGCTGCCGGCGTACTCGAGGTACAGGTAATCCCGCGTCACGTTGGCCACCGTCTTGGTGTCGAACCCGGCGAACCGGGCGATCCCATGGTCCTCGTGGACGACGATGTCGCCGGTGCGCAGGTCGGCGAAGCTGCGCAGGACGCCGCGCCGGCGCTCCGGCCGGCGGTCCGACACCGCCCGTCGGCGCCGGAACAGCCGATGCTCGGGGATGACGGCGAGACGGAACTGCGGAGCGATGAAGCCGTTCTGCAGACGCGCCTCAGCGAACGTCATCATCCCGTCGCCGGTGCTCGGCGGCGTTCCGTTCAGCCAGTGCACCTTCATACGGCCGAGGTTGTAGGCCGCCCGCTCGCCCTCGCCCCGCCGCGCGAACGCGACGATCGTGCGGTAGCCCGAGCGCGCGAGCTTCTCAAGCTCCGGCTCGGCCTCCTTGAGGCCGCGGGCGGCGATGTCCGGGCTCTGGGCGCGGAAGATGTACTCCTGGTCGCCCTCGATGCTCGAGAGACGGATCCGCGCGCGCTCGTTCAGCTGCGCGTCGATCGCATCTGAGGCCACGTACAGGGCGCGGGCATCGACGTCCGGGAACGCGGCGGTGACGTCCTCCCAATGGTCGGCGAGTGCCGGGGCAACGTCCTCCTCGCCGGCGATGAGCACGTTCGCGTTCGCCGGGGCGAGGTCGAGGAACGGGTGGAAGTTCTCGATCGGGAGGAGCTCGCGGACGTCGGGACGGTCCTCGGCCTCCTCGAGCGCGGCGATCTCGGCGAGCTCTCGGTACTCCTCGGCGAGCTCCGCGGCGGGCGCGATCTCGACGCGGTCGGCGTCGCCGAGCGAGCGCTGGGTGAACGTCGAGAACCATCGCAGCGACTCGATCTCGTCGCCGAACAGGTCGACGCGCACGGCACGATCCTCGGTTGCCGGGAACAGATCAAGCAGCCCGCCGCGAATCGCGAACTGGCCACGGTCCTCGACCTGCTCGACGCGTTCGTATCCGGCCGCGACGAGGTCGACGGCCGTTTCCTGGAGGTCCATCAGCTCGCCCGTCTCCAGCACGAACCCGTGCGGACGAAGTTCCGGATCGGGCACCTTCTCGGAGAGGGCGACCGCGCTCACGACGACGATCGGGGCCTCGGCGCCTGACCCGGTCGGTTCCCGCAGCGCGTCGAGCGCGGCGATCCGCAGTCCGACGAGATGCGGTGGCGGTGCGAGGTGCGACTGGTAGGTGACGCCGCGGCTCGGATAGAAGCGCACGGTCCTCGGCTCGAGCCAGGAGCGAAGCGCGGCGGCGAGATCACGGGCGGCGCGGTCATCGCCGGCGACGACGATCGCGGGCCGGTCCGGGTCCCGGTCGAGCAGGGCGGCGACGAGATACGGGCGAAGCGTCTGGGAGACGAACGCGCGCCCGCCGTCGCGCTCGAGCGCAGCGGTCTGCGGGTCGTCATCGGCATGGGTGAGGAGGGTGCGCAGCATCCTGGGCTACTACTGAGTCTAGGTCGGGCGGCTGTTGCCGAGGATCATCTCCTCAGCGGTGTCGGCCGCATCCTGGACGAGCCTCCCAACCACCTCCCGCGGCTCGGAGAAGCGACCGAGAACGTATGCCGCCACCCGATCCGGATCTGTCGTCGGCGGGCGCCCGACGCCGATCCGCACGCGCGCGAACTCAGGCGACCCGAGTCCCGCCTTAAGCGACTTCAGGCCGTTGTGTCCGGCGAGCCCGCCGCCAATCCGCGTCCGGATGTCGCCGAACGCCAGGTCGATCTCGTCGTGCACGACGAGGACGTGGTCGAGCGGCACCTTGAGCGCCCCCCGGGCCGGGCCGACGGAGGTGCCGGCGTCGTTCATGTACGTCTGCGGCAGCAGCACGGCGACGCGCGGGCCACCCGGGCCGGTGCGGCCCTCAGTGAGCAGGCCCTTGTATTTCGTTTTCGCCTTCGGCAGGCCCCAACGCGCCGCGAGCATGCTGGCGACCTCAAACCCGATGTTGTGGCGGGTGCCCGCGTATTCCGACCCCGGATTGCCGAGTCCGACCAGCAGCCAGTCGACGGGGGCCCCGCGGCGGCCCGGCAGTGGCATGGCGCCGGGTTACTCGCCGGCCGAGTCGCCGTCGCCCTCGGAGGCGCCGTCGGCGGCCTCGCCCTCGGCGGGCGTCTCGCCCTCGCCGACGACCTCGGTCTCGGCTTCGATCTCCGTCTCCTCCTCGACTTGGAGGCGGGGCGGAGTGACCGTCGCGATCGTCGTCTCAGGATCATCGAGCAGCGTCACGCCGCTCGGGGCGGAGATCGCCTCGATCGTCAGCGTGTCGTTGATCTCGAGTGCGGAGACATCGTGCTGGATCGAGTCCGGGATGTCGGTCGGGAGCGCCTCGATCGTCAGCTCGCGCGTGATCTGCTCGAGGACACCGCCCTCCTTGACGCCGGGGGCGTCGTCGGCGCCGACGAGCTCGAGCACGACCGTCGCCTGAATCGCCTGGTCGAGACGAACGCGAAGCAGATCGACGTGCATCGTCTCGCCGCTCACCGGATGGCGGTTGACATCCTTGAGGACCACCGGCGTCGCCGTGGCACCCCCGACACTCAGGTCGAGCAGCGCGCCGGCGTGGGCCAGTGCGTTGCGGAGCTCCCGCGCGTCGACCGCAAACGGGACTGGATCCTCGCCACCGCCGTAGACGATGCCGGGGACCTGACCCTGCCGCCGCAGGCGTCGCGTCGCACGCGATCCCGCAGGTTCGCGATGCGCAACATTCAGGGCTGTCGAGTCGGTCTTGGCCATTGGCTCGAGGCGATGGTAGCGACCCGCGCAACGACGGGGAATCTGGCCGACCGGAAGCGATTGGAGCTGCGCACGCGCGCTGCGCGGCGCGCTAGGCTTTACGTATGTCGGGCGAGGCTCAGCTCATGCTGATGATCGCCGGGGTTCACCTCGTGGGTCTGGCGTGTGTTGCCGTACTGATGGTTCCCGCGTTGCGGGACGCGCCGGACGCTTCGCCGCAGCCGCCGGACGACGGATCAGACGACGGTTGGGGCAACCATCCACGTCAGCCGCTGGGGCCGAAGGGCGGTCCGGGCGGCGGCCTGCCGCTTCCGGATGCGCAGCCGGCCCGGGTTCGCCTGCGCGACCACCGGCGGATGCGCGATCTGTTGCCCCGGCCCGAGCGCCGGCCCACGCGCGAACCCCGGCGAACACCGGTCAGAACGCATCACCACACGTAGTCTCCGAGCCCGTTCACGGCCCGCCCGGTCCGCAGGTGGCGTCGCCCTTGAGCGGACGGCTGACCGCGAGCAGTTCGACGTGGAGTCCCGAGACGACGTTCCCCGTGCGGCGGACGCGGACGCACTGCACGGCGGGCAGCGAGCTGCCGATCCGGAACGCGATCCGCGCATTGCCGAGCGTACTCCCGAGCGAGAACCCGGTCGATGTCTCGAGCTGGAGCACCTCGACGGTGCCGCCCCGGGGCAGCGACGTGACGTTGGCGGCGATCCGGGCGCGGCAGGCCGCGCTGGCCGCACAATCGGTGAGCTGGCTGATCGCGCCCGGCACGTCGCCTCGGGCCTCCGCCCGCACGAGGTCGGTGACGGCCGCGCGCTCGGCGCTCTCGGCGTTGAAGGCCCGCGCGAGCATCAGGCTGATCGCCAGGAACGCGAGGATCCCGAGGACGACGGAAGTGATGACGAGGCGCCGGCGCATGTCCGCCGGGCAAGGCTACGAGGTCATCTCGAAACCCCGAGTGCGCGCGGGGTTTTTGAGGTGACCTCTAGGCCGGTCGCTACTCGCTGAGCTCCAGGAAGCGCTCGACCGAGGCCTCCTGGTGGTCGAGCCGCGCGGCGAGCGCCCGGGCGTGCTCGGCAGCCACCTCGAGGAAGTCCTCGACGCACCGCTGCGGATCGTCGGCGAGCGGATACACCCGCGTGAAGTCCTGCTGCGTACAGGCGATCCCGAGTTGCGGCCGACCCTCGGCGAGGGTGCGGGCGCTGCATACCGGCGTGACGACGAGATGCGAGTCGGCCGCCACCAGCGCGGTCGGCAGGAGCCGCGGCGCGGGAAGGCGGATGGGAAGCTCGACGGAATGGTCGATCGCGACACCGGAGCCGGCGACCTCCCTCAAGGGCTCGCGCCATACGTCGAGCACAACGTCGGCGCCCACGAGCGCGTCACGGAACACGCGAGCCTGCTCGACATAGAGCTGCTCCGCTTCTGCCCGGTCCTCGGCGTCGGCGAGATCGAGATCGCACGGCACCCGGAGCAGCTCGCTGGCGGACACGGTTGCCCCGGCGCCGCGGCTTCCGTACGCGACGTACGTCTGGAGCGTCCCGAGGTCACGACGGGCGTGGAAGATCACCGTGACCGCTTCTGAGACCGGGAGCCCGCCGACCCTCAGCGAGACCGTCACGGCCGAGGAATCATCCAGCAGAGCGCGCCGAAGCAGGTCCTCCGATGCACCATCCTGGGAACTGTGATCCTCGTCGAGCATGTGCCCTTTCAGATCGGCCGCTCAGGCCCATTATTTACCCATATCTCGCGGCGGACGACCAGCGCCTGGTGGCGCAAGCGGGCCTTGATCGACGCTCCATTGGGAGCAAGGGGCCTCAGATGGGTAGCCTGCGGCCGATGAAGCTTCTGTACAAGCCGTTCGGGATCCTCGCCGGGGTCATCGCCGCCAGGGTCGGGCGCAAGGCGTTCAAGCAGCTCTGGGGCAAGATTGATGAACAGGATCCGCCCGATCCGTCGGTCGAGGAGGCAACCGCCGGGAAGATCATCGCCGCCGCGGCGCTAGAGGCGGCGACGATGGCTGCCGTGGCCGCCGCCGTCGACCGCGTGAGCGCCCGGACGTTTCACCATCTGTTCGGCATCTGGCCGGGCAAGCAGCAGGAAGACAAGGCCGAGTCGGCCGGGTAGGCCGGCTGGGCAGGTAGGTCGGCTAGGCCGGGTGGGCCGGCCGAGTGCTCGCCGGTGTCTCGAGCCACGGCTCGAGCCCGGACCTGAGCCAGTCCGGCATCGGCGTCTTCGCATAGCCGTCGCGGGACACCGTCACGTGACGGATCTCGACCTCGACGAGCAGCTCATCGCCCCGGCAGATGCGGTGGCGGGTGATGATGCTCGTCGTCCCCAGGTGGGTGACCATCACCTCGATCCGCAGCACCTCGTCGAAGCGGGCCGAGCTGATGAACCGCAGGTGCGCCTCGGCGACGACGACGTCGACGGCCTGGTCGAGCATCCCGTTGTACCCCCCGGTGACCGCCTCCCGCCACAGCTCGGTGATCGCGATGTCGACGAACGCGAGGTAGTGCGAGTTGAACACGACGCCCTGCACGTCGCATTCCGAGTAGCGGACGCGGAACTCGTGAACGAACGGCGCGCTCATCGGCCGCCTCCTCGCAGGACGAAACCACGGTCGGCGAGCTCGGCCACCGCGTCCTCGAACGCCTCGAAATCGCGGCTCGTCAGGGCGTCGATGGGACGACCCGTGGGACCGGCCGCGCGCACCCAGCGGGTCAGGACCGCCGGGCCCGCCCGGTCGCTCGCCTCATCGAGCAGCGCAAGCAGGATCGGCAGCTCGGCACTGTGGTCGAGCTGCCCGGAGAGCAGCGTCAACGGGTCGACGGCGAGCGTCTGGCACAGCTCGTCCTCGGTGAGGCCGAGCAGGTCCATGAGACGGACGGCCCGGACGGACTGGATCCGGTGATCTGGGTCCACCGTTCCGGTCCGGCCCCCGGGTCCTAGTGTCGCGAGTCAGACACTAGAACAGCTGATTCTCGCCGCCGAAGACGTCGCTCACGGATCCGTCGGTGAAGATCTGGCGGATCGAATTGGTGAGCAGGTCGGCGCAGGAGAGGATTCTCACGTTCGCCGGCGCGCCGTCGCGGAGCGGCAGCGTGTCGGTGACGACGACCTCCTCGAACTGGGCCGACGCGAGGTTCTCCCATGCCTTGCCGGAGAACACCCCGTGCGTCGCGGCCGCATACACGCGCTTGGCGCCGGCGTCACTGACCGCCTGAGCCGCGGCCTTGAGCGTGCCGGCGGTGTCGATCAGGTCGTCGACGATGACGGCCGTCTTGCCGGCGACGTCACCGATGACGTAGCCGATCTCCGCGACCTGCTGTGCCGGCCGCTCCTTGTTGAGGATCGCCAGGTCCGCGCCGATCTTCGATGCGAACTTCTTGTTCAGCTTCACGCGGCCGGCGTCCGGGGCGACGACGACGAGATCCTCGAGGCCGAGGTCGGCGAAGTACTGGGTGAGCATGAACAGCGCCGTCATGTGGTCGCACGGCTTCTGGAAGAAGCCCTGGATCTGCCCGGAGTGGAGGTCCATGGTGAGGATCCGGTCGATCCCCGCGGACTCGAGCATCCGAGCCACGAGCCGCGCCGTGATCGGCTCCCGAGGGGCGGACTTCTTGTCCTGGCGCGAGTACCCGTACCACGGCGTCACCGCGATCACACGATGCGCGGAGCCGCCGACGGCCGCGTCAACCATCGCCAGCAACTCGATGACCGCGTCGTTCGTCGACAGCCCGGTGTCGACGTTGGCACACGTCGGCTGGACGATGAACACGTCCGCACCGCGGACGGACTCCTCGTAGCGGCAGTAGACCTCGCCGTTGGAGAACGTCTTGAGCGTGACATCACTGACGCCGACGCCGAGCTTGGCGCCGATCTTGGCCGCGAGCTCCGGGTTCGCGCGCCCGGAAACGAGCATCAGCCGCTTGTCGTACTCGACCCGAAGATCGGTTGGTCGCGCCGAGCTCGGGTGCGTCTCGAGGAGGCTCATCCGCTTTGCGAGTGTACGCCGGGGAGGGGACGTGATCGTCATTTCACTCGCCGGTCCGTTCGCGCAGCTCGGCGTAGCCCTCGAGGTTCCGCTGGCGCTCGCGGGCGATGCCGAGCGCGCCGTCGGGAACGTCGTTGGTGATGACGGAGCCGGCACCGGTGTAGACGTCGTCGCCGAGCGTCACCGGCGCGACGAGCGTCGTGTCGACGCCTGTCTTCACGCGTGAGCCGATCGTCGTGCGGTGCTTGTTCTTGCCGTCGTAGTTCGCGGTGATCGTCGCCGCTCCGAGATTCGACTTCTCGCCGATGTCGGCGTCGCCGATGTACGAGAGGTGGGGCACCTTCGAGCCGGCGCCGACATCGGAGTTCTTGATCTCGACGAACGTCCCCGCCTTGGAGCCCTCTCTGAGGATCGCCCCGGGCCGGAGATACGCGAACGGCCCAACGCTCACGCGGTCGCCGACCTCGGCCCCCTTCAGGAAGGAGTGCAGGACGGTGCTGCCGTCTCCGATCGTCGAATCGTGGACGGTGGTGTGGGGCCCGATCGTGCTGCCGGCGCCGATCCGGGTGGCGCCGTGCAGGCTCGTGAACGGCGCGATCATCGCGTCCTGACCGATGTGCACTCCGGCGTCGATGATCGTCGCGTCCGGCAGGACGATCGTCACGCCGGCGCGCATGTGCTGCTCATGGATCCGCTGCTGCGCAAGGCGCGTGACGTCCGCGAGCGCGACTCGGTCGTTGATCCCGAGCGTCTCCGTCGGGTCGGCGAGTTCGTGGGCCACGACTGTCCGCTCGTGCTCACGGAGGATCGGGATGACGTCCGGGAGGTAGAGCTCGCCCTGGGCGTTGTCGCCGCGTACCTCCTCGAGCGCGGCGAGGAGCGCGCGGCCCTCGAACGCGAAGATGCCGGTGTTGACCTCCCGAATGTGGAGCTCGAGCTCGGTGGCGTCGCCGGGTGTCTTCGTTTCGACGACGCGCTCGACGGTGCCGTCCGGGGCGCGGACGACGCGTCCGTATCCAGAGGGATCCTCGAGCACGGTCGTCGCCATCGTCGCGGCGGCACCCTGGTGCTCATGCGCCGCGAGGAGCCCGCGGAGCGTCTCGGCGGTGATGAGCGGGACGTCGCCCGCGAGGATCACGACGGGCGCGTCGGGATCGATATGGCCGGCGGCGGCCTTGACGGCGTCGGCGGTACCACGCGCCTCATGCTGGATCGCGAGCGTGACCGTGCTGTTCAGGGCTGCCTGGAGCGGCTGCTCGGGGCTGTCGACGACAACGACCTTCGCGGCGCCGGCGTCCCGGGCAGCGGCGACCGGCCACGCGATCATCGGCCATCCGCACAGCGGATGCAGGAGCTTTGGCGTCGCGGAGCGCATGCGCGTCCCTTGCCCCGCGGCGAGAATTACGACAACGGGTGCCGTCACGACGAACGGATCGTAGGGGATTCGTCGGCGCGGGCGGCGGCACGCGCTCTTATTGCGGTCGGTTCCATCCGGGTGTCCCGCTGGTGATGGGCGATTGTGACGGCGCCGGCTCGGCAACGGCGATCGTCACACGTCGGCGACCGCCGAGGCCAGAGCCGCGGCCCAGGCCGGCGACCTTTTGTCCGCCCGGTCGCCGGCGCTGTGGTCCGTGTCGGTCAGGGTACTGCTACACGGCGAGAACCATGTTGCGCGCGCCGGCGAGGACCTCCATCCGGTGAACAGCACACACCTGCCGGGGAGAAACTACGGAACTGTCGCTTGCGGCTGATCGGGGCTACGCGGCGGCAGCTGATGCGGCAGCGGCGGGGGCGGCGAGCGCCGCCCACAGGTGGACGAGCGCGTACGCCCGGTACGGCCGCCAGGCGCGGGCGATCGCGAGCGCCGACTTCGGGTCGCCGGGACGGCCGAGCGCCGTCAGCGCGTGGCGCACGCCGAGATCGGTCGCCAGGAATGCGTCGGGGTCGCGAAGCGCCCGCATCGCGACGTATTCGGCGGTCCACGGTCCGATGCCGGGAAGTTCCTGGAGCCGGCGGCGCGCGTCGAGCCGATCGGCGCCGGGATGGAGTTCGAGCTCTCCGGCGGCGAGCGCGCGAGCCAGGCCGAGCAGTGCGGTCCGGCGGGCCCCCGGCATCGCAAGGGCCTCGGGATCGGCCCCGGCGAGCTCGGCGGCCGACGGAAACGTGTGCGTGACCGTGCCACGCGGATGCGCGAGCGGGTCGCCGTGGGCGGCGACGAGCCGGCCCGCGAGCGTCGCCGCGGCCGCGAGCGAGACCTGCTGGCCGAGCACGGCGCGGAGCGCCAGCTCGTGGCCGTCGACATGACCGGGCACGCGCCGGCCGGGCGCCGCCGCGACGAGCGGCGCGAGCAGCACGTCGAGCCCGAGCAGGTCGGCGACGGCGACCGGATCAGAGTCAAGGTCGAGCAATGCCCGGGAGCGCTCGACCGCGGTGCCAAGGTCACGGAGGTCGTCAAGCCAGTAGCGGGCGATGACCCGATCGCGGTCCGGCGCGAGCTCGACGATCCCTCCGCCGAACGGCAGCCGCAGGCTCCGTCGGTAGATGCCGCCAACAACCTCCTCCACACCGGGCACCGCCCGCCGCTCGAGGAAACGGACGAGCGCGTGCCCATCGAACGGCGCGCGATACGGGAGCCGGAGCGCGACGGGCGCCCCCACCCCGCCCGCACCGTTCGACGACGCCGTGGCGACCCGGGAGCGCAGCGCGGACGGCGCCGTGGCGAATACCTCTCTGATCGTGTCGTTGAACTGGCGGACGCTGCTGAACCCGGCTGCCAGCGCGATCTCGCCGATGGGGAGCGCGGTCGTCTCGAGCAGCACCCGCGCCGTCTGGGCTCTCCGCGCCCGCGCGAGCGCGAGCGGGCCGGCCCCGACGACCGCCACAAGCTGGCGGTGCACGTGGCGCTCGGTGTAGCCAAGCCGCCGGGCGAGCCCCGGCACGCCCTCCCGGTCGACGAGCCCGTCCGCGATCAGCCGCATCGCCCGACCGACGAGATCGGCGCGCAGGTCCCATTCCGGCGAGCCCGGCGTCGCGTCCGGACGGCACCGCTTGCACGCCCGGAACCCCGCCGCCTGCGCCGCGGCCGCGGTTTGGAAGAAGCGGACGTTCACGCGCTTCGGGGTGCGCGCCGGGCAGCTCGGCCGGCAGTAGATCCCGGTCGTCTTCACGGCGCAGAAGAACCATCCGTCAAAACGGGTGTCTCCGGTCTCGACCGCCCGCCAGAGTCGATCGGCATCGTTCGGCATGCTGGCCACGATGGCACACGCGGGCGAGCAAGTCTCGCGGAAATCGGACATCGCGGAATGAATGCTCTGGCGTCTCCTCGCCCGGCCGCCGCAACTCCTCGCTCGCCGACTTCTGTCGGTGCCGCGCAGGCAGCGGTGCTAGATTCGCGCGCCAATCCGGGTGACCTATTGGGGGGTCGTCCAACTGGTAGCGACGCCGGGTTTTGGTCCCGGAAATCGGGGTTCGAGTCCCTGCCCCCCAGTCCCGCCGCCGGCGTCACCGTCAGCCGGTGTTCTTACAGGTCAACGTGCCGCGCGCGCACTCCGTCTCCCGCTGGATGCGCCAGGCCGCCTGGATCGGATTGAGGAAATGCGGTGGTTCCTGCTCGCGCAGGCGGTCGTCGTAGACGTAGTTCTTCAGGTAGCCGGTCGAGCCGATCGTGCCGACCGGGCCGCGGAAGACCTGGGCGATCGCGCCGAACACGTTGAGGTTTTGGAGCTGGCCCTGGGAGCCGCAGTTGTAGTTGTCGACAATGAACGAACCGGTGAGGGCGAGAATCGCGGCATCGATCGACGGGTTCGCCAGGTAGCCGGTCTGGTTGGTGCCGCTGGAGCAGGGATGGTAGATCCGGACGTAGTTCTGAGCGATCAAGCCGAGCAGCGCGTTGCCACTGTGCGTGATGCTGCCGTCGATGACGATGTCGTTGTCGCTCGCGATCGTCAGTGAGCTGCTGTACGTGCCGTCGACGGTGACGTTGCCGCATCCATTGTCGCCGTAGGTCGGGAACCCGAGCGAAGTCGAGTACGTCACGCCGAACGGCGTGTAGTTCGTGGAGCACGTCGTGCTCTCCACGTAGACGACGCCGTTGGACGGGATCGGCACGGCGGAGGTCGTTTGTCCGAGGCTGTTGGTCACGGTCATCGTCGCACCGGTGAGCTTGATGTGCGTCTGACCCTGGTACTTGAGCCCAGCGATCTGGTCGAGCTGCGCGTTTGTCGGCGGCGGTTGGATGCTGTTGGCCCCGGCCGTGTAGGTGCCTTTGAAGGTGGGGCTGTTCGTACAGCCTGAATTGCCCTGATTCGAGTAGCCGGGCGCGGGGGCCACGACCTCGATCGCGTCCTGGGAGTTGCGGCCGAACGTGGGGCTGCCGCAGATCGCGAGCTCATCCTCGGTGTGCAGCGGCCCGTTGATCGTGTCACCGGTGGCGAAGAAGATCTGCGAGCAGTAGTTGCGGCCGGTGGCCGGTGGCTGTCGTCCGTTTCGCCAGTACTTGGCGCATGCGGTCGCCGCGGCCGTGCGATCGGTGGTGGATGAGTACGCGCTCGGGTCGAGCGTCTCGTAGATCGTGTAGTAGATGAAGTCGACGAAGCTGCGGCGCCGGAACGTGGCGACGATCGAGCGCTGCACGCTGCCCGCGTAGCCCGTGGCAGCGGATGCGGAACGTGCCGGCGGCAGTACCGGTCGACTCGATCATCGTGCCGATCGGGTTCGAGGTGCTGCACGAGGCCTGACCGCTGGCCGGAATCAGCTCGATCGCGTACGACGCCGGGTCCTTGGCGTCCGTTCCCGGCACCTGCTTGCGGTTCGTCGTCGACCCAATTTGGTTGAGGGCAGCGTTCGCCGGGGACGGTGACGTGCAGTACGTCCAGTAGTTGACGTCCTGGTTGAGGTGGAACGCGTAATCACTGATCCCTGCCTGAGCGGCGTAGTAGGCGCGCTTCTGCTCGAGGTCGTTCTTGGTCAGCTGGAAGTCGCCGGATGCGCTGCCGAGTGCCGCCGCGACGAGCACGCCCGAGATCAGCATCGTCATCAGGGCGAGGACCATCGTGAACCCGTCCTCGGAGTCCCGCAGCCGCCGGCCGAGGTTACGGAAGGTCACTGGCATGGCAGGTTCGCCACCGTGGATGATCCCGACGCCGGGATGTAACGCAGCACGACGCTGTCGCTGAGGTTGGTTGTCCGGCGCGCGTCGCTCGATTTGTCGGTCGGCCCGACCGCAAAGCTGATGTTGACCTGCACGGCGCTCGCGGCATCGGTCGCGCTGAGCGGCGTCGTCAGCGGTGTCGATGAGATGACACCATTCGCGTACGCGAAATACTGGAAGTAAGGCTGGAGCGCGCCGTTGACCGTGGCCTGGCTGACGTTCTCCGCGAGGACCTTGGCCGGCAGCGCGGTCGAGGAGAACGTCCACGTCGGCGCGGTCCCGCCAGTCGCCGCGTACACGCTGTCGACGAGGTCGTTATACGGCTTAACCGGATCGGGTTGGATCGAGATGACGTGGAGGTTCGGGGTGAGGACCGGCGCCGACCCGAACTGGCTGACGAACTTCAGCGTGGAGCTGCCGCTGCCGGCGTACACGGGAGTGACGGTCGCCGCGACGCAACTCGAGTGCAGCTCTTGGACGAGTTGCTCCATCGCGGTGCGACCCCGCTGGCTCGATTCGATCCGGTCGATCGACCGCGCGGACTGAGTGAAGGAGATGTCGAGGACGCCGAACAGCGCGAGCAGGACGACCATCCCGGCGGCGATCGAGACCATCAGCTCGACGACGGAGAAGCCACGCTCGTCCCGGAGCCGTGACGCGACAACGCGGGAGGCGATCATGGACAGGCTCCCGACGCGGCGACGCTGGTCGCGACCAACTTCACCGTCGTCCCGTTGAGGTTCGAGTTCGTCACCGCACTTGGAGCGCTGACGTGCCGGAGTACCCCGCCGTAGAACGTCGTCTCCTCGCACACCGTGTACGTCCCCCACGGAAGCGCCGGATTTGCAATCTGCCCGCTGGCGTTCGTGGTGTAGGTCCGCCTGACGTTCGGCGTGCAGCCGGTGTCGAGGATCGTGACCTTGGCGCCCGAGAGAGCTGTCGTCCCGTTGCTCTGGTACACGGTCACGTTGAGCGCGGGGAGGTTGAGCAGCGTCGATGCGGTTCCGCCCGGCGGGATCGTCACGCTTGGGTTCGCGGTGCCCCCACTCGTCACCGTGGCGGGTGAATTTGCCGCACACGAGCCCGCGTAGACCGTGTAGGTCGACGTGAACGGGAACAGGCTTGAGGCGGTCAGCTGGGCGACCGGCGTGCCCGGAGTGCCGGAGGAGTTCGGGAAATAGCGGAACCCCGGATACGTCATGTTGGTGTTGAACATCACGAGCGCGTCGCCGTTCACCGCCTGCCAACTCGACGTGTTGCCGTAGGCGTGCGTCTGGAACGTGACGTTGAGCGTTCCCGCCTGATCGAAGTAGAACGTCTTCGTCGCCGTGGAGCCGGGGATGACCGTGACCGCCTGCTGGCCGGTCGGCGGCGTGGCGTTGCCGTCCTTGTCGACGTACCCGGTCTGGGAGACCGTGACGTTGTAGTCGCCCCCGTTGAGCCCGCCGAAGATCGCGCACCCGTCGGCTCCCGTCGTGTCGCTGAAGGAACCCGCCGTTCCCGACCCGCTCACGTTCATGCTCGCGACGCCGGCCCCGGTGCTGTTGATCACCTGGACGATCAGCACGCCACCCGCAGGCGGCGTGATGATGCTCTCGGCGACGACCGGAGGCGTCTTCCCCATCGCCGGCCAGGTGACGGTCGACGTCGTCTTGATGTAGTCGGCGCTGCTCTGGGCACCGCAGCTTGAGGTCCCACTGGTATCGCTCCTGAACTGGCCGGTGGAGGTGACCGTGAACGTCGTTCCGTTCAGGGTGATCGTCCGGGACTGGTTGAGTGAGTCGAGCTGGCTCACCTGCATCCCCCGCAGCCGGTCCTGGTCCTGCTGGGCGATGGCGTTGGCCTGTGCGCGGTCCTGTTCGTTGGAGGTGAACCGGTTGCTCGCGTCAAACGCCGTGAACGTGCTGATGACGATCGTCGCCAGCAGCACGGCACCGATCAGCACCTCGATCAGCACGAACCCCGTCTCCGGGGCGGAGTGGCGCATCATCCAGCTGGCGCGGCGCGGCCGGGCAGCCGAACCTGGCACCGGATTTCCCTCGGAGCCTGAACGGCGTTTTCGGTTGATGCTGCGAGCCGGGGCCCTCGCCTGAATATGTGGGCGAGGCGCCGACGGCCGAGAAAGAAGCCGCATGGGGCGGACGCTCCACTCGAAGCCTGTATCTATGAGTCGGCCAAAACCACGGCCTTCCACTCCGTCTGTCGAACAGGCTGGACATCCGATTGAATGCTTCCGCCAAAGTGTGCGGGGAACTACGGAGTCGGCTGCGGGTTTGGCGCAACCGATCGCGGCTTTCTACTGACCGGCTCCCGCGCCGCGGAGAATCTGCCGGAGCGACTCCGGCAGCGTCGGGTCGGCGAGCGCGGCGCGGAGGTCCGCCGGGCGGTGAAGCGCGCGCTCGGCACGGAGCAGGCCGATCTCAAGGCCCGCCTCGCGGACGGCGGCGACGCTCATCGCCATCACGTCCGGACTGCGCCACACGTGCTCGGGGAGGGTGAACAGGGCTGGCAACGGCTTCGAGAAACCGATCAGGTAGAGGCCTCCGTCGATCACGGGCCCGAGGACGAGGTCGCACCCGGCCCGGAGATCGGCGAGCGCGCCACGCGCATGGGTGGAACGGAACACCGGCAGATCCGGCCAGACGATGAGCAGCGGGTCGGCGCTGCGGCCGAACACGCGCGCTGCGGCATCGGCGAGTCGCCCGGTGATGCCGTCACCGTTCTGCGGAAACAGCGTGCTGTCGGCTCCGACGAGCGGACGGAGCTCGCGCGCCGAGTCCGGCGGGTCATGCGCGACGTGAACGGCGCCCGGTGCGACTTCGTGGGCCCACCGAAGCGCCTCGGTGATGAGCGCGGACTGCAGAGCCGCACAGCCGTCGGCGCCGAGCAACGGCTCGAGTGCCCGCAGGACCTCCCCGCGGCGCGGTGCCCGCGCCATGATCAACACCGATGGACTGCCGCTGGCACGCTGCCGGTGCTGTTCACCGGCCTGATCGCGCGAAAGCCCCAGCCCTTGCGGTTTCGCCACGGTCACCCTGCGTGACCCCCTTGCTGTTAACCCTCTTGGAAGCGATACACGGTACCTGCCGCCCCCGGTGGCTTGTCAATGATCCGCGGCAGTGCCCCACTTAATACTTTCGCAAAGGTACCCGGACTGGTCCCCATCAGCTCGATCAGGGTCGCGACCGGCGTCGGCTCGCCCGGCACGACCTCGTTCGCGTAATCGGTGACGAAGCCCATCAGGGCGAATGGCAACTCGAGCTCTCCGCACAGGATGGTCTCCGGACCCGCGGTCTGGCTCACCGCGACGACGCCGCACGCGGCGAGCTGAGCGATCTCGCTCGGCGTGTTGAATCGGGGGCCGTCGACGTGACCGTAGGTGCCGCCGTCACGTGCCGCGACGCCGGCGTCCGCTGCCGCCTCGACGAGGCTCGCGCTCAGCTCCGGGGAATACGGCCCGCCGTGCAAGATCCAGTGCCCGCGGCGCGGGTCGCCCGGCTCGAGGAAGAACGTGCACAGCGACCCGTCCGGGAGGCGGTTGGCGATGAAGTGGAGATCGTCGAACACGACGAGCGAGCCGAGCGCGAGCGTGGGATCAACCGCCCCGCACGCCGTACACCCGATGACCGCGGCGACGCCCAGCTCCTTGAGGGCCCAGATGTGCGCTCGGTGATTGACGTGGTTCGACAGCCGGACGTGGCCCGAGCCATGCCGTGAGACGTGGACGATCGGGACGCCGGCGTAGGTGCCCTGCGTGAGCATCGCCTCGCCGAACGGCGTGGCGACGGCGAGGGATTCGCCGTCCCCGAACCCCGGAAGCGCATGCGTTCCGGAGCCCGTGATGATCCCGACCGAAGGCACGGCGGGCGATGCTACTGGCGCATCGCGACGGCGGGCTCGTTGACCTCAAGCCACTCGTCGAGCGCCTTGCTCTTCTGCGTGTCCTCGTAGACCTCGTATTCCTTGAGACGGCCCCAGACCAGCCGGCCCCACATCACGTATCGGTTCTCGTAGACGAGTTGTCCGTCGGGCGCGTTGAGATTGTCACGTCCCCGCACACAAATCGTCTGGCGCCACGGGAAGCCCTTGACGATGACCTCGTCCGGGTAGATCTGAAGACCGACGTCGACGAAGCGGCGCAACCACCGCTCGTGCTCCGCCTTCCCGTTCGCGCCTGGCGCCCATGAGCTGTCGCCGGGGAAGTCGAGGCGTACGTCGGGTGCATCCATGATCAGGACGGACCGCATGTCGCCGGCTCGCAGCCGAGACATCTGAAACGAGAGAACACGGTGCGCAAGCCACGAGAACATCATCCACCTCGATTAAATTGAACGTTCATTCAAGAGACCGGGTAGAGTAGACCGAGCCGGCCGGTCGTGCAAGGGACGGGTGTCAGCAAAGCGACCAGGTCAGCGAACCGACGGGACTCGATCAGGAGGAGACGCATGGCGCTGGACAGCACGAAGGACCGGATCGTGCACGCGACGAGTGACCTGTTCCGCGAGCAGGGCTACGTGGGAACGAGCGTCAAGCAGATCGTGACCGTGGCCGAGGCGCAGCTCGGATCGGTGTACCACTACTTCCCGCTCGGCAAGGAGGAGCTCGGCGCGGAGGCGATCCGCGTTTCCGGCGCGCTCTACGAGCAGCTCATTCCGGCCGTGTTCGACGCCGCGCCGGACGTCGTCGCCGGCGTCCGCGACTTCTTCGACGGCGCGGGTGAGCATCTCGTCGACACGAACTACGCCGACGCGTGCCCGATCGCGACCGTGGCGCTCGAGGTGTCGAGCAGCTCAAAGCGGATGCGCGACGCCTGCGCCGACGTGTTCGAGCGCTGGATCGCGGCGGGCTCGGAGCGCTTCCACGCGGCCGGCCTCACCCCGGGGGTCGCGCGCCAGCTGACGATCGGGATGCTGTGCGCGCTCGAAGGCGCGTTCGTGCTCGCCCGCGCATCGCGCACCACCGAGCCGTTGCGGATCGCCGGCGAGATGACCGCACAGGCCGTCGAGCGCGCGCTAGCCGGCGACTGAGCGCTCGCCGGTACCGGGTGCTGCTCGACGGGCCCGAGCCCGCTCGCCGGGCCCGAGCCGCTCGCCGGGCCCGAGGCGCTCGCCGGGCCCTGAGCCGTCCTACCGGGGAACCCGGCCGCCCTCCGCTCCCGGCTCGGTGGCCGGACCGCGAGGGGCGGCAATGCCGAGGACGCGCATCGCCTTGAGGCCGAGCGAAAGCTTCTCGCGGCCATCGGTCGAGGACACGTCGAGGCTCGTGAGCTCCCGGACACGCTCGAACCGGTACCGAACGGTGTGCCGGTGGGTGATCAGCCGCGCCGCCGTGGCGTTGACGTTCGCGTCGCAGTCAAGGAACGTCGCGAGTGTTCCGAGCAGGTCCGTCTCGTACTGCTCGTCGTAGGACACGAGCGGACGGACGGTCTCGTCGTAGAAGCGCTTGAGCTCCGACGGGTCCTTCATGTACGGGAGCAGCAGCTGGTAGGTGCCGGTCTCCTCGAACGCGAGCTCCGACCGCTCCGCGTCGCCCTCCACGACGTTCACCGCCAGCAGCGCCTCGTTGCCCGCACGGTGTAGATCGAGGGGATCCCCCGCGTGCCGGCTGCGACCAATGGCGAACGCGAATCCGGGGAGACCGGACTCGAGCTCGCGCAGGACCGACGACGACACGCGACGGCCGGTCTCACCGTCGGCGTCGGGCACGATCACGACGACCTCGCCCGGGCCGTCCGGCGTCGGCGAGGCGATCGCCCCGGGCGCGATTGAGCGGGCGCCGCGGCCGGCGACGGCGAGCAGCCGCCGGCGCCAGTCGTCCTCGGTCGGGTTGCGCGGATGTGCGCGCACGACGACGACCGTTCCACCGGCCGACAGATCGGTGCCAAGCTCGTTGCCGCGAGCGATGAGGTCGTCGCGGTCACTGATGCCGTCATCGAGGACGGCACGCTGAAAGCTCGTCGCGGCCTCCTCCGATGCGCGCTCCGGCGCGCGGACGCGCTCGACCTCGGAGGCGATCAGCGTCGTGACGAGGCGCAGCACCGACGCATCGGGGGCATGCTCACGGCTGCGCATCCTCAGCCGACCGACCTCGGCCTCGGCGACCTTCAGATCGATCGTCGTCACGTCCTCGGTGTCCCGCATGAGCGAGCGCTCGTCAGCCGGCGAGCGCGCCGCCACGGCGAGCACGGAGGCCGAGCGGTCGATGAGGATGAGGCTCGCATCGAGCGCGCGAGCGGCGGCGCGGAGGATCTCCGGGAGGCCGGCGCCGGCCTCGACGGCATCGGTGATCGCCGCAAGCGCGTTCAGGTCAGGGCCGCTGCCCTGCGCCGTCGCGCCATCACGAGGGGTGCTCTCGGCCACGTCCGTCACGCTCGCGGACGCGACTTGGACCCAAACGCGCCCACTAGTGGCCGCTCCGGCAAGTGACCGACCACTAGAAGACGCGTGGCCACTCGAAGACGATGAGCGCGCCGGCGAGGATGCCGATCCCGATCAACGCCGCGAGCACGAACAGCGACAGGACGGCGGCCCCGATGCGCTCGTGCGGTCGGCGATACGACGTCACCGCCGGCACGACCACGAGCGCACAGAACGAGGCCACGCCGAGAACACCGAGAACGCCGCCGACGAGGTACGTGATGGTCTGGTTGCTCATGATCGATCACCGGAATTGTGGCGCACGCTGGGGATGTTGGCTGGCCGCAGACGCACCGTCGACTACGCAAACTGCGGCAATCCAAACTCGGCGCTCACCGGGACCGCGGAGGTCGCGTCCGGGAACCGCGCGTTCATATCACCTGCCGCTGCGCTGGCACGATCGGGCCCGTCCGGTCCCCAGAATAGCCCAGCCACGGTCGGGCCCGAGCCCGATACGAGCACGTTGTCGGCGCCCGTCTGGAGCACGGCGGTGAGCGCGTCGCCGATCTCGGGGCAGAGTGACAGCGCCGCGGGCTGCAGGTCGTTGACGATCAGCTCGTCCGGGACGCGCGCCCCCGCGTGCAGGACGGCGACGCAGCGCTCGTAGAGCGCGCGCAGTTCGTCGGCGTCACGGGAGAGCCCCAGCCGGTCGGCCTCGCGGTAGACGTCGGCGGTCGACAGTGCCACCGGCAGCGGGACGATCAGCACGCCGTGCGTCGCGAGCGGCTCGAACGCCTCGGTGACATCGCCCGCCCGGGTGCCGAGCACCAGTCCGGGCACCACCTGACTCGGGACGTCGGCGCCGAGCGCCGCGGCAAGCGTCATCACCTCCTCAGGGCGACCGGGGGCGATCTCGACCGCCATCCGAAGCGCCGCCGCCGCATCCGCCGACCCCCCGCCCATCCCGCCGGCGATCGGAATCCGTTTGGTCACATCGATCCGAACCGGTGGCCCGTCCCATCCCCGCTCCCGCAAGCGCGGCCAGGGCCCGGGCGACGAGGTTCTCTCCCTCGACGCCCGGACAGACGACCGCGTCCGGGGCGTCCTCGTCGACGCTCTCGAGTACGAGCTCATCGGCAAGCGACAGCGACTCGAGCACCGTGACGAGCTCGTGCCGGCCATCCCCACGGGTCGGGCCGAGACACAGCATCAGGTTGACCTTGCCGGGAGCGAGCGCGCGCAGCCTCATGCGGCGAGCCTTTCGGCGAGCGCCCGGAACTGCTCCGGCGAGAGCCGCTCGGCACGGACGTCGGGCGGAAAGCCGAGCGCGGTCACCGCCTCGCGCGCGCGCTCACGCGCTTGCGGCGGTGCGCCGGACGCGAGCGCGAGCGACCCGGCGAGCGCCTTGCGGCGGTGGGCGAACGCCTCGTGGACGAGGCGGCGCAGCTCGGGCGCGACCGGATCGGCCACCCGGCGCGTCAGACCGAGCAACACGGAGTCGACGTTCGGCACCGGACGGAACACGGTGCGCGCGATCGGGCGCAACACGCGGACCTCGCAGGCGAGCTGCGCAAGCACGGCCGGGATCCCGTATGCCGACTGCCCGGGCGCGGCGGCGAGCCGCTCCCCCACCTCACGCTGGACCATCACGACCCAGCGCCCGACGCTCGGCAGCTCGTCGATCGTCTTCAGGATCACGGTGGCGGCAACCGAGTACGGCAGGTTCGCCACGACGTGCGTCGGAGCCGGGTCAAGCACCCGGTAGTCAAGCTCGACGGCGTCCCCTGCGTGCAGCGTGACATTCGAGAAGGCGGCCAGCTTCTCGCCCAACTCCCCGAGCAGGCGCCCGTCAACCTCCACGACGTGCAACCAGCCACACACCGTCGCCAGCCGTTCGGACAGCACCCCGAGCCCGCCACCGATCTCGAGGACGACATCGTCGGTCGACAGCGCGGCGAGGCGCTCGATGACGTCGAGGATGTTCCGGTCGACGAGGAAGTTCTGTCCCAGCGACCGCGAGCCGACCCGGCGCCGCGGCGGCTTCACCATCCGAACACCGCGGCTGCGGCCGCTCCCACCCCCGCCTCGAACTCGTCGTAGGGCACGCGGCGTTCGATCGCGAGTGCCTGCGCGGTCATGACGACGTGGGCCGGCTGGTTGGGCTTCCCCCGCACCGGCTGCGGAGACAGATACGGCGCGTCGGTCTCAACGAGCAGCCGCTCGGCCGGGACGCGGAGGGCCGCCTCACGGAGTGGCGCTGCGGATGGGTAGGTGGCGTTGCCGGCGAACGAGATCCACCAGTCGGGATGCGCCAGACACTCGCCGATCCGGTCCGCCATCGAGAAGCAATGGAGGATCACCCGGATCCCCTCGGCCTCCCTGGACAACATCGCAAGCGTGTCGTCATCGGCCGCGCGGGTGTGGATGACAAGCGGCTTGCCCATCTCACGAGCGAGGCCGATCTGGCCCCGGAACGCGCGCTCCTGGTCCTCGCGCGGGGCGTAGTCCCGGTAATAGTCGAGCCCGGTCTCGCCGATCGCGACGCACTTGTCGTGCGCCGCGAGGGCGGCGAGCTCGGCGAGATCGTTGTCGTCGAATCCGGTGGCGGAGTTCGGGTGGCGTCCGATCGCGGCGTACACCTGCGGGAAGTCCTCCGCCGCGGCGAGCGCCGCGCGGCACGAGGCGCCGTCGGTTCCGACGGTGACGATCCGCTCGACGCCGGTGTCAGCGGCCGCCGCGACGAGGTCCGCGTCCGGCGGCTCGCACAGCGAGAGGTGCGTATGGCTGTCGATCACGGCGGTCGCTCAGGCCCGCTTGGGGAACAGCGGATCAAGCGGCGTCACCGCGGACCCGCTCGAGTGACCGCTGAACGCGGCATGGTCATACGCGACATCTGGACTGCCGAGCGCGGCGAGCAGCTTGGCCGTCGACGCCGGGATGTACGGATGGAGCAGGACGGAGATCGCGCGCACACCCTCGGCGAGCGACGCGAGCGTCACGTCGAGCTCCTCCGCGCGTGCCGGGTCCTTCGCGACCTGCCACGGCGCGCGCTTCTCGACGTACCGGTTGAGCCGGCGCACCCGCTGCCAGATCTGCTCCAGGGCCTGCGTCGCCTCGGCGTCGTCGAGCAGCGCGCACACATGCTGGGGCAGCTTGTGGAAGTCGTGCGCGAGCTCGGGGTCGAGATGGGCGGCGGGGATGACGCCGTCGCGGTAGCGCGTGATCATCGCGATCGTGCGGCTCGCGAGGTTGCCGTAGTCGTTGGCGAGCTCGGACTCGTACCGCGAGCGCACGGCGTCCATCCCGACCGAGCCGTCGCCGCCGAAGGCGACGTCCCGGAGAAGGTAGAAGCGCAGCGCGTCGGTGCCGTATTGCTCGATCACCTCGAACGGGTCAAGCACGTTGCCGAGCGACTTGCTCATCTTGCGCCCGTCGGACCCGAGCAGGAAGCCGTGCACGAACACGTGGTGCGGAATCGCCAGGTCCGCCGCCATCAACATCGCCGGCCAGAAGATCGTGTGGAACTTGAGGATGTCCTTGCCGATCAGGTGGTACGTCGCCGGCCAGAAGCGGTCGGTCAGATCCTCACCGGGCCGCGCGTAGGAGAGCGCCGTGTAGTAGTTGAGCAGCGCGTCGAACCACACGTAGAAGACGTGGTCAGGATCCCACGGCACGGTGACACCCCACTTCAGCCGGAAGCGCGTCAGCGAGATGTCCTGAAGACCCTGGCTGATGAACGAGCGCGCCTCGTTGAAGTGGTGCGAGGGCATGACGAAGTCCGGGTGCTCGGCGAAGAGGCGCTCGAGCGGCTCCTGGAACGCCGATAGACGGAAGAACCAGTTCTCCTCGGAGTGCCGCTCGAGCACGATCTCGTGGATCGGGCAACGGTTGCCCTCCAGGATCTCGTTCTCAACCTTGAAGTCCGCGCAGCGCGGGCAGTACCAGCCCTCGTACAGGCCCTTGTACGTGTAGCCGTTGTCGTGGACGCGCTGGAGCACCTCCTGGACCTTCGCCTTGTGCTGCTCGTCGGAGGTGCGGATGAAGAAGTCGTTCGACGCGTCGAGCTGCGGGGCGAGCGCCTTGAAGCGCTCCGCGTTGCGGTCGGCGAGCTCCTTCGGCTCGAGCCCCTGCGCGCGCGCGGCGTCGGCGACGGGTTCGCCGTGCTCGTCGGTGCCCGTGAGAAAGAACACGTCCTCCCCGCGCTGGCGCATGTGCCGCGCGAGCACATCGGCAGCGATCGTCGTGTACGCGTGGCCGAGATGCGGCTGCGCGTTGACGTAGTAGATCGGGGTGGTGATGTAGAAGGACATCTATTCCTAGGCTATCCGCGCGGCTCAGACGTGAGCGCGCGGTACAGCGCGTTCGCGGGGACGCCGGTGAGCTCCGAGACGACCGCGGCCGCCGGCCGCGGCTTCGCGCCGGCGTCCACGAGCCGCCTGAGAGCGTCGAGCGCCGGAGCGATGTCCGGCTCGGTCCGGGCGGCCGGGCCGACGACGAGCACGACCTCTCCGCGCGGGGGCTCAGCCTCGTAGCGGGCCGCGAGGTCGGCCGCCCGCCCGCGCACGACCTCCTCGTGCACCTTGGTCAGCTCCCGGCAGACGGCGACCGGCCGGTCGGGATCGAGCGCGGCCAGCGCCGACAGTGAGTGCGCGACCCGTCGCGGCGATTCGAACGCGACGAGGGTGTCCGCGGACGCGAAGGTCTCGGTCAACTCCTTTGCCTTGCGCGGCAGGAAACCGACGAAGCGCCAGCGGTCGGCCGGGAGCGCACTGGCGACGAGCGCGGCAAGCGCCGCGGACGGGCCGGGCAGCACCTCGACGGCGAGCCCCGCGGCGACCGACGCCTGGACGAGCACGTAGCCCGGGTCGGATACGAGTGGCATCCCGGCATCGGAGACGAGCGCGACGTTCGCCCCGGAGCGCATCCGCTCGACGAGTTCGCTCGCCCGTTGGGTCTCGTTGTGCTCGTGATAGCTGACGAGCGTCGCGCTGACGCCGTAGCGATCGAGCAGGATCCGGGTGCGGCGCGTGTCCTCGCAGGCGACGATGTCCGCGTCGCGAAGCGCGGCGAGCACGCGCAGCGTCACGTCCTCGAGGTTGCCGATCGGCGTCGGGCAGACGATCAGGTGGCCACTCACAGCGCGTCACCGCGGACCGGGATCCCGTCGAACGCGATCGCCGCGGCGCCGATCATCCCCGCCTCGACGCCGAAGTGCGCCGCGACGATCTTGACCTCGTCGCGGCCGGGCGCGAGCGCCCGCTCGGCGACGACCCGACGCGCAGGCTCGAGCAGCAACTCGCCCGCGGCGATCACGCCGCCACCGATGACGATCACCTGCGGGTTGAAGATGTTCACGTAGTTGGCGAGGCCGATCCCGAGCCGGGTGCCGATCAGGGTCAGCGCCTCGATCGCCGCCGCGTCGCCGTCGTGGGCGAGCTCGGTGACGAGCGGCCCCACCATCTCCTGCCCGCGGGCGAGTGCCCGCCCGAGCGCCGTGTCGTGGCGCTCCCCCGCGATCCGCAGCGCCTCGCGCGCCAGCGCGGTCCCGGAGGTCAGGGACTCCAGGCAGCCACGGTTCGGGCAGTTGCCCTGGCACGGCGGCCCATTGATGTCGATCACGACGTGCCCGAGCTCGGCCGCGGCGCCGATCGCGCCGCGGTACGGCTCGCCACGGAGGATCAGCCCCGCGCCGATGCCCGGTGCCGATCGTCAGCAGCACGACCTCGCTCGCGCCCTTGGCCGCCCCGGCGCGATGCTCGGCGATCGCAGCGACGTTGCCATCGTTGTCGACGAATACCGGCAGCCCGAGCCGCTCGGCCATGATGTCGGCGAACGGGACGTCGGCGAGGTTGAGGTTGACCGCCTGCACCGCTGATGCCGGTACGAAAATCAAACGTGCACGGGATTCCGAAGCCGACGGCAATGACGTCGCCACCCGCCGCAGCCCGCGCCTCGTTGACCGCCTCAACCGCGGTTTCAATGACCGTCGCCTGGTCAAGACCCGCTACCGTGCGCTGGGTCCGGTGATGCACACCGAGGCCCTCGTCCACCGCGCCGGCAAGCAGCTTGGTCCCGCCCATGTCGACGCCGATGGTCCGACGGGCCGGCATGGTCGTCACTATATGAATTCCCGGATGCCCACCGAGCCTGACAATCCTGCGCTGTCCGAGGATCCGCCGTATCGGGTCTACCGCGGAGGGTCCGCGGAGCGCTCCGGCGGCGGCGGTCCGGCGGCCGGCGCCCGGTCGGGCCGCGACGAGCGGCCTGTACACGCTCTACCGCGCCCGGCCGAAGGGCCTGCGGGCACGACTGCGTGGCGAGGAGGACGCGGAGCCTCCCGGAGCGCGGGCCCGACCGTGAGGACGACCGTCCGAGCGGCCCGCGGACGCCCGGTCAGATCGCCAAGCGGGTCGTCAAGTACGTTGCGATCGCGGTCGTCGCGTGGCTGCTGCTCTCGCTCGTGCTGTTTCTCATCAGCGCCCAGATCGAGACGTCGAAACTCCCGAGCTCGGTGAGCGATCAGCTCACCTCCGGCGGGAACATGCTGTTCTCGGCGAACAACGTGCTCATCGTCGGCACCGACCAGCGGCCGAAGGGGACGCACGAGGCCGGGGCGAACACGAACGACACCGGCAGCCGGTCGGACACGCTGATGCTGTGGCGCCTCGGCGGCGGCACCTCGCGCCGGCTGTCGATTCCGCGGGACACCGTCGCGCAGATTCCGGGGCACGGCGCCTCGAAGATCAACGCCGCCTACGCGTTCGGCGGTCCGGCCCTGACCATCCGCACGGTCGAGCAGTTCACGGGGCTGAAGATCAACCACATCATCATCGTCAACCTCGCCGCGTTCCCGCAGTTCATCGACGCGATCGGCGGAATCGACATCCGCACCGGCCGGATCTGCTCGGACATCAGCGGCGGGATCAAGAACGGCGGATTCACGCTGTATCTGCGCCCCGGCGTCCATCATCTCGACGGCCGGGACGCGCTGACGCTCGCCCGCACACGTGAGAACAAGTGCAACCCCGCCGAGAACGATCTCACCCGCGTGCGCCGCCAGCAGCAGATCCTCAACGCGGTCAAGTCGCAGCTGCTGTCGGTGGGGACGTTCTTCCGCCTGCCGTGGGCGTCGTGGGATGCGCCGAAGGTGCTGCGGACGGACATGGGCGGCTTCACGCTGCTGTCCCTGTTCGCGGCGTCTGAGATGGGCGGCAACGCTCCGCCGGTCGTGCTCAAGCCCGACGGGGCGACGACGCTGCCCGACGGCGAGTCGGCGCTGACGGTCTCGCCGGCCAAGGTGCGAGCCGCGGTGGACAAGTTCGTCAGCGGCTGAACGCCGCCGGCGAGACGAGTTCGAGACCCCACCGGTACTGACGTCGCCGCCGTCCGGACGTAGCTTCTCCGGCAACGTCTACGAGAGGGGTGAGGTCCATGCTGTTCGGCGGAAAGAAGAAGAAGATCCTGTCCGAGGGCGTCCAGGCGCGGGCGATCGCGATCAACGTGCAGGACACCGGGATGACGATCAACGACAACCCGCGCGTCAAGCTGACGCTGCAGGTGCAGCCGGAAGGTCAGCCGCCGTTCCAGGCGGAGAAGAAGGTGACCGTGTCACGGGTGTCGATCCCGCGGGTCGGCGACGAGTTCATCGTCCGCTACGACCCGGCCGATCCGAGCAGTGTCGAGTTCGACACGCTCGGCGGTGGCCCAGGTCAACGCGGCGGCCCAGACGAAGCTCGCGGAGGCGGCCGCGGCGCAGGTGCCGGCCGACCTGGCGGCAAACGGGATCCTCGGGCGCGGCGCCTGCGTCGACGTGCAGAAGACACCGATCGGCCAGCTCGTCGACTGCGCGATGACCGTCGGCGTGCGGTTGATCGACGGCAGCCCGTCCTACCGGGCGCAGTGCCGGGTGTCGCTCTCGGCCGAGAACGCCGCGCGGATCATCCCGCAGCAGACGCTGTTCACGGTCCGCGCCGATCCGCAGAACCGCCAGCGCATCGCGGTGTCGCTGAGCGAGCCGACGCCCGTCGTCACGATCGACGATCCGTCGGTCGTCGATCCGCCCGCGCGGGCCCTCGACCCAGGGGACGCCGTGCCGCGTCGAGATCGTCGCGCACGGCCAGCAGTTCCTGCGGCTGCCGACCGGCGAGGAGCTGTACGCGACGAAGGTGCGCGTGCTCGACGACGGCTCCGAGACGCAGATCTTCCTGCCCGTCCCGGCGAGCGCGATGTCACTGCTGCAGGACGGCAAGCAGCTGCCGGCCAAGCGGGTGCTCGGCGAGCCGAACGTGCTCACCGTCGACTGGGCCGCGGCGCAGGCGGAGGCCGGCGCGCTGGCGTAGCGCTCCGCGTTAGTCCGAGGACGACGGACTTCGAGGACGAGACGACGACGTCGTCGACTCGGACTTGCTCGAGGAGGATGAACTCTCGAGCGAGCCCGAGTCCGACGACCCGCTCGAGCCGCGAATCGCTGAGCTCGACGACGAGTCCTTCTTGTCGTGCCGCTTGCTCGGCCCTTCGGCCGACTCCTTCATCTCACGGGCGCGCTTACGCGTGCCGTAGTCGGTGTTGTAGAAGCCGGAGCCTTTGAAGTGCACCGCGACGGGATGGAACACGCGCTCGACCGGCGCTTCGCACGTCTCGCACGCGGTCACGGGCTCGTCGCTCATGCGCTGCATCACCTCGAAGGTGTGCCCCTGCTGACAGCGATACTCGTAGATCGGCATGGCTTGAACGAAGTATAGAGCGGCCGCTTGGCACTCTCACGACGAGAGTGCCAGGGGTGCCGGGCGGAGGTGACGGACGAGGAACTGTGTCTGGTCGGCGATCGCGTGCTCGAACGGTTCGCCGACGTAGATGTCGAAATGGCCGACCGGGTAGCGCTTGATCTCGCCGTGCGGCGCGGCACCGACAAGCCGCGCGCTTCGCTCCGCCGGCGCGACCGAATCCTGATCACAGATGCAGAACAGGGCGGGGCAGCGGACCCGTGCCGCAGCGCGTCCCGGCCGATAGCCGACGACCTGCAGCGCGATCCGGGCCGCGACCTTGTTCTCCCAGGGAGAGTCGGGCGTCGTCAGCGCGCGGAAGCCGACCTCGGCGTCCGGCGTGCTCATGACCGCGAACGTGCCGGGTGGGCCCACCGGGGGGATGTACAGCGGGGGCCGCCCGAGCCGGGCACGGGCCTCGTCACGCAGGCCGGCGAGCGTCGCCCGCGTCGCGTTGGCGGGCCCGAGCTTTGGCAGGGAGGCAAACGAGTCGGTGAACGGGCACTGTGAGACGATCGCGGCGATGGTCGGGTCGGCCGCCGCGAGCGCGATCACATGCCCACCCGAGAATGACGATCCGAACAGCGCAACCCGCGCGCGGTCGACCCACGGAAGGCTCCGCGCGTATGCGATCGCCGCCCGGTAGTCAGCGTGCTGGCGACGAATGTCAAGCAGCTGACGGGGCTCGCCTCCGCTCGCACCGAAGTGGCGGTAGTCGAACAGCAGCACCCCGAGGCCGGCGGCGAGGAAACGCTCGGCGTATGCGTCAAGGCGCTGGTCGCGGGTCGCCGAGAAGCCGTGCGCCATGACCACGATCGGATGGGGTCCGCCACCAGCGGGCGCGTAGAGCCATGCGGCGCAGTCGATGCCGTCCGAGCTGAAGGTGACGTCCGCGCGCTCCATCAGCGGAGCCTAATCCATGAACGTGCCGGCGCTGATGTCGATATGCGCCGCGGTCACCGTGCGGGCCCGGTCGGAGGCGGCGAACGCGGCCGCGTTGCCGACGTCCTCGAGGGTGGGGACGCGGCCGAGCAGTGACGCATCGACAATGCCCCGGGTGATCCGCTCACGGAGCGCCGGATCCGAGATCGTCTCGGCGATCCCGCTCGTCCTGAGCGTGATCACGCGGATACCGTCGGCGCCGAGCTCCGCGGACAGCTGGCGACGCATCGCCTCCACGGCATGGAACGCGGTCTGAAGCCCGCCGAGGTGAAACCCCCGCGGCGGGTCGGCGGCGCCGCCGAACATCAGGATCACCCCGCCGCCGGGCTGGCGCCGCATGTGGCGCGCCGCCGCCGCAGCGGTCAGGAAGGTCGTGCGGACGGTCGTGACGACGGGCCGCAGGTAGTCCTCGACGTCCATCTCGATCATCGGCGTTCCCTGCACATCCTGCTGCGAGATGACGTTGAACGAGACATCGATGCCGCCCGCCTCGGCCGCCACCGCGTCGGCGTGGGCGTTCACGGAGTCAGTGTCGAGCGCATCGACCTCGGCGACCGAGGCCAAGGCGCCCGGACCGAGCGACTGGGCGACCGCCTCCAACTTGGACCGCGTCCGTCCGGCAAGGAACAGCCGCGCGCCCTCCCGCCCGAACACCCGGGCCACCCCACCACCGATCGCCCCGCCGGCGCCGTAGATGACCGCGGTCTTGCCCTCGAGCAGCATGCCTGACCTCCTGGATCGGATTGCAGTGCTGGTAGCGACCGCACCGGCAGGCGGAACTCATCGCTCACAGTGTGCGCACTACCATCGAGCGCCGGATGAGCACCACCGACCCCGTGACCATGGACAAGATCGTCTCGCTCTGCAAGCGCCGCGGGTTCGTGTTTCCGAGCAGCGAGATCTACGGCGGCCTCGGCTCGAGCTACGACTACGGCCATTACGGGGTGCTGCTCAAGAACAACGTCAAGGGCCAGTGGTGGCGCGCAATGCTCCAGCAGCGCGATGACATCGTCGCGCTCGATTCGGCGATCATCCAGCATCCGAAGACGTGGGAGGCGAGCGGCCACCTCGCCGGGTTCACGGATCCGCTCATCGACTGCCGGACGTGCAAGCTCCGGTTCCGGGCCGACCACATCGACCAGGCCCAGTGCGGACGCAAGCCGTCGAAGCATCCCGGCGAGACGCCGGACTGCGACCTGACCGAGGCCCGTGACTTCAACCTCATGTTCGAGACGACGGTCGGACCGGTCAAGGAGCAGGGCGCGACGGTCTACCTGCGGCCGGAGACCGCTCAGGGCATCTTCCTCAACTTCAAGAACTACCTCCAGTTCAGCCGCAAGAAGCCGCCGTTCGGGATCGCCCAGATCGGCAAGAGCTTTCGCAACGAGATCACGCCGGGCAACTTCATCTTCCGGACACGGGAATTTGAGCAGATGGAGATGGAGTTCTTCGTTCCGCCGCCCGACGCGCCGCGCTGGTTTGACCACTGGCTCGAGCACCGGCTCGACTGGTACATCCACCTCGGCATCCGCCCCGATCACCTGCGCCTTCGAGTGCACGAACAGGACGAACTGAGCCATTACTCGAGCGCGACCAGCGACGTCGAGTACTTGTTCCCGATCGGCTGGTCCGAGCTCGAGGGGATCGCCAACCGCGGCGACTATGACCTCAAGGCCCACGCCGAGCATTCCGGCCAGAAGCTCGAGTACGTCGACACAGCGAGCGGCGATCGCTATGTCCCGCATGTGATCGAGCCAGCCGCCGGCGTCGATCGGGCGATGCTCGCATTCCTCGTCGATGCTTACGACGAGGACGAGATCGAGGGTGAGCAGCGGACCGTGCTGCGCCTGCATCCCCGGCTCGCGCCGGTCAAGGTCGCGGTGCTGCCGCTCGTGCGCAAGGACGGTCAGCCGGAACTGGCCACGAACATCTACCGTGACCTGCGCGATCGCGTCCAGGCCGAGTACGACGAGGGCGGCGCGATCGGCCGCCGCTACCGCCGCCAGGACGAGATCGGCACGCCGTACGCGGTGACGATCGACCACCAGTCGCTCGAGGACCACACGGTCACGCTGCGTGATCGCGACAGCCTCGCGCAGGACCGGATCGCGATCGCCGAGCTCGGCGAGGAGATCGAGCGGCGCCTCCGGCGGCCGTGGCAGTCGCCGAAGCTCGCCGGGTAGGCGCCGGAGCAGGCCCCCGGCCCGCCGCCTCAGCGGTGGCGCACGCTCCACACGAAGCTGATCCCGAGGACCACGAGCGCCGCCAGCGCGACGAGCCCGGTGACGGCCAGGCCCGGGGACACGATCAGCACGATCACGGCGATCACCACCGCGATCGCGATGTCGACAACGAGGATGTTGTTCCGGATCACAGCGGCAGCCTGCGGTAGATCGCGCGCGGCAGATGGCGCAGGACGGCGAACACGACGCGGAGCAGTGGCGGCACCCAAACGGTGTGGGCGCGGCCGGCAAGCCCCCGCGCCGTCGCCTCGGCGACCGCCTCGGCGCTCGTCGCAAACGGGGCAGCCGCCAGCCCTGCGGTCATCCGGGTCCGCACGAATCCGGGTCGGACGACGAGCACCCGGGGACCGGTCTGCTCCGATGCGTCGGCGAGCCCCTGGGCGAGCGCATCGAGGCCGGCCTTGGCGGCACCATAGATCGCGTTGGCGGCGCGCGGGCGCTCGGCGGCGACGCTCGAGAGGACGACCATCGTCCCCGGCCGCGTCTGGGCGCGGAGCGCCCGCATCGCCTCGAGCAGCAGCGTACCGCAGCCGACGAAGTTGACCCGCAGCACGTCGGCGGCGATCGCCGGGTCGGCATCGAGCCCCTCCTGGGCGCCGAGTAGACCGATCGCGAGGACGACGACGTCGAAGCCGCCGGCGCGCTCGAACGCGCGGCCGACCACCGCGCCGTGGGTGTCGACATCGTCCGCGTCGACCACATCGACGTCTCCCTCGCTGCCGAGCGTCGCGAGTGCGACCGCCAGCCGATCGGCGTCGCGACCCAGGAGGTATGGCCGCACGGGGCCGTCCTCGGCGAGCCGGCGGACGATGGCCAGCCCGATCTCGGACGTGCCGCCAATGAGCAGCACGCGGCGCGGCGTCACGACGCTCATCGTGCAACGAGCCCCGTCCGCAGCGCGAGCTCAGAGCACCAGAGGCCGCTCGGATCAGCCGCCTCCCGCGTCGCCTGCCATTCGCGCAGGCGTGAGTACATCGCGGCCAGTGTCTCGGGCCGCGTGTGCGCGTCCTTGGTCAGGTAGATGCGCCCGCCGGCGCCGGCGACGAGCTCGTCGAGGCGATCGAGCGCGGCCGAGAGGCCGGGAGCCCGGCGCGGGAGGTCGAGGGCGAGCGTCCATCCTGCGATCGGGAACGACAGCGGCGCGTTATTCGCCGGCCCGAAGTCCTTGAGTACCGCGAGGTAGCACGGGATGCGCGCGCGCCGCAGCTCCGTCATCACCTGCTCGAGCACACGCTCGCGATCCGCCGGCACGACAAACTGGTACTGGACGAACCCGGACGGGCCGTACAGCCGCGGCCAGCGCTCGAGCGCATCGAGCGGAAACATGTGCGTGCCGAGTTTCTCGACGTCTCCGCGGGCCCGGCGAGGCGTGCGACGGAAGCGCAACTCGTTGAACGCCCGCACCGTCGCCGGCCGCAGCGCTCCCGCCGGCCACCGGGCCGGCACCGTGGCACGGGCGCGCACGGTGGCTCCGGCGAGCGTGTCCGTCGGCGTGTGCTCCGCGCGGGTCACGACGCCGCGACCCGGTCGCGAGCCGAGCAGGTCAAGCCAGGCGACACGGTACTTGCCGCCCGGCGCCGCGAGCAGCGCCAGCACCTCGTCGAGGCTGTCGGCACGATCGGTGTCGACGGCGAGCATCGCGCCCGTCACCGGCACGAGCCGGACGCGGGCGGACACGATCACCCCCGTCAGCCCCATCCCCCCAAGGGTGGCAGCGAACAACTCCGAGCCCGGCTCGAGCGTCACGAGCTCGCCGCCCGCGGTCATCAGCTCGAGCGAGCGAACGTGGCTGCCGAACGTCCCGTCGACGCCGTGGCTCTTGCCGTGGATGTCGCTCGCGATCGCGCCACCAACCGTCACGTGCTGGGTGCCGGGAAGCACCGGCAGCGTCCAGCCGCGCGGCACGATCTGCCCGAGCAGGCGGCCGAGCGTCACTCCTGCCTGGGCGCTCACCTCACCTCGCTCGACGTCGAGCCGAAAGCCGGTGAGGGCGGTGAGGTCGAGCACGCACCCGCCCTCGAGCTGGGCGGCGTCTCCGTAGCTGCGGCCCTTTCCACGGGTGATCGCGCGGCCGCCGGCCGCGCCGGTGATCGCGTCGTGCAGCGCCTCGACGCTGTCGACGGTGATGACGGAGGCGCTGCTGGCGGGTCCGGCACCCCACCCGGTCAGGGTGTGCGGCGCCGCGGGGGCAAGACCGCTCGGGGCGGGCCGGATGGGAGTCATCGTCGCCATCGTCTCAGGTTGCGGCCTGGACGCCGACCGCGAACACGATCAGCCATGACACCGCGGCGAGGGCGAGCCAGCGGTCGCGCAGCAGGAGCTCCTCGGGGGCCTCACCGTGGCCGCTGAGGACGAGCTGGCCGTAGCGCAGGAGCGCGGCGGCAAACGGGATGATCGTGAGTGGGCGCCACGGAATCCCGTCGATCGTCGGCAGCTCGAATGCCCAGACGCCGTAGGCGAACAGCGCGCCCGCGCCGCTACCGGCGAGGATCATGCGCAGCCGGGCCGGCGTGTAGAAGTGGAGCACACGCCGCTTCGCAGCCGAGTCGGCGGTGGCCCGTGTCAGCTCGGCGTAGCGCTTGCCGGCAGCGACGAGCAGCGCCGCGCAGGTGATCACGACGATGAACCAGCGGGACAGCGTCACCGGCGCGGCGACACCACCGGCCACGGCCCGAAGGACGAAACCGCCGGCGATCGCCGCGATGTCGAGGATCACGATCCGCCGCCACAGCACGGCGTAGCTGAGGGTGAGGGAGAGGTAGCCGGCGCCGACGAGCAGCAGCAGCGGCCGAACCGCGGCACACAGCGCGAGGCCGGCGATCATCAGGCCGACGCCGAGGCGCAGCGCAGCGGCGGGCGCGAGCTCGCCCGCGGCGACGGGGCGCGTGTGCTTGCGCGGATGACGCCGGTCCTCCTCGGCGTCCCGGACGTCGTTGACGGCGTACGTTCCGGCCGACAGCAGACAGAAGGCGAGGAACGCGATCCCGACGCGAACGGGCACGTCATCGTGACCGAGCGCTCCCGCCGCGCCGGCGGCGGCGATCACGAGCGCGTTCTTGATCCACTGACGGGGGCGGACGGTGACGAGCGCTGCGTGCAGGCGGCCGCGACGCGGCCTCAGGGGCAACGCCGGCGCAGCACTGGTGGCGCCTCCTAGGCCTGACATCGGCGAGACCGTATGGTTGATAGCTCAAGACCGGTTATCGGAATGATGAGGGACCTCTCAGCATCCGTTTAGGGTTCTCAGCAAGTTCCTCGGCAAGGTGTACGCCCACATGCTCTCAACCAAAGAGCCGATCACGCGTGTCCGTCTTCAGGGTACGTCTTATTCGCGGCGCCGGCCGCCAGCCACACCGCGAACGCATCGCATCCGCCGAATCGCGTTCCTCTCAGCGATGATCTGCGCGATCCCCGCGGCGATCTCGTTCGTCGGCGCGATCACGAGCCCCTCGAACTCGGGGTTCGGGATTCAGGCCGTCGAGTGGCTGCGCGATAACGGTGCCCGCGGTCTCGTCAACCGCGTCGAGAACATCTACTACTCGCTCAATGCCCCATCCAAGGGCGGCCCGGGGCTCAAGGCGCTCCCCACGCAGGCCGGGACCGGCCTCGCTCCGACGCTGAAGGCCCGGCATCACCATTACTACCGCCCGCAGTCGATCAAGCCGGTGATCTCCCCGGCGCTCCCGGGCGAAGGCGCATGGCGAGCAACCTTCAGCGGCGTGGGCTCACGCCCGCCGGTCCTCGTGACGAGCTTCCGCACCGATCCCAACTACCCCCGCCTCGTCGCCGGAGTCGCCTGGATCGACCACACTCGCACGACGACGTGGCTGTATCCCGGGCGCGTGGAGCCGGCCGTCAGCCTCCCGTCACGCGGCCCGATGGAGGTGCCCGACCACATGCGATCGAAGCTCGTGGCGACCTTCAACAGCGGCTTCAAGCTCGCTGATTCAGGCGGAGGCTTTGCCACCGGCGGCCACACGTACGAGCCGATGCACAACGACATCGCCACGATCGTCCGGTACAAGAACGGCCGCATCAACATCATCTCCTGGCACGGCGGCCCGACCGTCGGCAGCGACATCGTCTATGCGCGCCAGAACCTCCCCCTGATCGTCAACTACGGGCGGCCGAATCCGAATCTCTCGGACGGCCCGGAGTGGGGGGCAACCCTCGGGAACGCGATCCGCGTCTGGCGCTCCGCCGTCGGAGTCGATCGGCGCGGCAACCTCATCTATGCGGCGGCCCCGGATCAGACGGTGGGCTCGCTGGCCGACGTCATGATCCGCGCCGGCGCCGTGCGCGCGATGGAGCTTGACATCAACACGTACTGGACGACGTTCATCCACTACCGCCATCCCGGCGCGAGCGGCGCGGCCAACCTGCTCGCCAGCATGGACCGCCCGTCCGACCGCTACCTCACCCCTGACGATCGCGATTTCTTCGCGGTGTATCTGCGCTAGCGCCGCCGTCCTCGCGGCGGCACTGCCGGCCACCGGCTGCGGTGGCGCCTCACAGTCGGCGGCCACCGCGACCACGGCTCGGAGCGCGAGCCCGACCGTCACGACAATCCGAACGGTCACGAGCACGGCCACCTCGGCGACGACGACGAGGCCCCCCGCGCCGGCACCACCGGCGCCGCCGTACCGCATCGCCGTCCGGACGACCACGCTCGTCGATCACAGCCGCACGATCCGGTACCCAGACGGAAGCGTACGGCCCCGCGTCCTCGTCACCGAGCTGCGCTACCCGGTTCACGCGCGGTGTCCGTGTCCCCTGCTCGTGTTCGGCCACGGCTTCGCGGTCACGCCCCGCCCGTACACGGCGCTGCTGCGCGCCTGGGCGCGCGCCGGGTACGTCGTCGCGGCGCCGGTGTTCCCGCTGGAGAACGCGGATGCCCCCGGCGGCCCGAACGAGTCCGACCTCGTCAATCAACCGCGCGACATGAGCTTCGTCATCACACAACTGACGCGCCGCCTCCCTGGCCTGATCAATCCTCGTCAGATCGCCGTGAGCGGTCAGTCGGACGGCGGCGAGACGGCGCTCGCCGCCGCGTACGACGTGCACTTCGTCGACCGTCGCGTCCGCGCGGCCATGATCCTGTCCGGCGCGAAGATCCCGGGCGTCGGCGGGTTCACATTCCCGGCCCCGAGTCCACCGCTGCTGGCGACTCAGGGCACGGCGGACACGATCAATCCGCCCGATTTCACACACGCGTTCTTCGACGTCGCGCCGCGCCCCAAGTTCCTGCTCTGGCTGTTCGGCGCCGGCCACCTGCCGCCATACACGACCGAGCAGCCGCAGCTGCGGATCGTTGAAGCGGTCACGGTCGCATTCCTCGACCGGTACGTACGGGGCGAGCGGAGCGCGGCCCGTAGGCTCCGCGACGCGGGTCATGTGCCCGGCGTCGCGCAGCTGACGAGCTTCCCTTGACACCTAGCCATCCTATGCCTAGCATTCCTATGCATGAGAGGCGAACCGCTCAAGGGTCACCTTGACACGCTCCTGCTCGCGATCGTCGCCGAGGGCCCGCTTCACGGCTACGGGATCGTCGAGCGGCTGCGCGAACGCAGCGGCGGCCAGTTCGAGCTGCCGGAGGGCACGATCTACCCCGCCCTGCACCGGCTCGAGACGGATGGCCTGCTGCGCAGCGAATGGGCCGTCGTCGGCGGCCGGCGACGACGGCAGTACGAACTGACCGATCGGGGACGCGCCGCGCTCGGCGAGCGCTCGCAGGACTGGCGCCAGTTCGCGCGGGCTGTTGAGCGTGTGCTCGCCGCCACCACCACGCTGACGCCGAAGGGAGGCACGGCATGATCACCGACTACCTGCTCGAGCTGATCGGCTCGCTCGACGTTTCCTCGGCTCGGCGACGGCGAATCCTCGCGGAAGTCGAGGATCATCTTCAGAGCACCGCCGCCGAACTGCACGCCGGCGGGCACGACGTCGACGCCGCCGAACGTGAAGCGGTGCGACGATTCGGCTCGGCTCAGGCGCTCGCCCAGACGTTCCACGAGGACGAGGCGGCGCACACAGCGCGCACGGCCGGGCGCGCGGCGGTGCTCCTCGCCGCGCTCCTCGTCCTGACCGAGGTCAACCCGCCCGGGATTCTCACGTGGGGTCAGGCCGGGTTCCCGGCCGGTGTGCTCGGGTTCGTCTTCGGCCAGATCGCGCTCGCTGCCGGCGGGCTGACGCTCGTCCGGCTGTACCGCGCTCGGGAAACCGGCGGTCCGCGCGGCATGCGGCTCACGCTCGTCCTGCGCGGGGCTCGCGTCGTCACGGCGTGCGCGTGGGTGACGCTGGTCTGCGGGCTCACGGTCGTCCACGACGCCCACGGCGCCCCGCCGCCGGCGAGCACGATCTCGCTCCTCGTGCTCGGCGCGGCCGCCGTGTTCCTCACCGGGGTGCTGCGGCGCAGCCGGCGCCGAGCGTCGACGGCGGGCGTGGATCCCAGTGCCGTGCCGACGCCCGAGGAGGATGCGCTCGCCGATCTGACGGCAATCGGGACCCGCGTGCTCGCACGGCTCGGGCACCGGGCTGCTCCCATCCGCCGCACGCCGCGGCTTGCCGCATTGCTGCATCTGCGCAGGCATCCGTGGCGGTTCGTCACGATCGTGGCCCTCGCCGCCGGGCTGGCGCTCGCGCTGGCGCATGGCGTCGGCGAGGGCGGCCTCCCACCCGTGCACCGGCTCCCGCTCGCCGTGCTCGCCAGCCTGGTCATCGGAACGATCGAAGGCAGTGCCGTGCTCGTCAGCTACCTCGCGCTCGGGCGCTACCTCGGAATCCGCCCAACGGACGAAGCTACTTCAGCCGTCCGGTCGCTGACACCGTAAATCCGCCGTTCCCCGGTGCTGCGCTGACGTCCTGGACCGCGACGTGGGGGTTGTCGAACAGCGTCAGCGTCGCCAGACCGCCGAAGGGGACGTCCGGCGTCACGACGAGCTTGCCCTCCCGGGCGGCGACCGTGGCATCCGCGCTCGCAGTCACACCGAGCAGCGTCGCCGTGCCGCGTAGCGTCAGGCCTCCGTTCCCGGACGCGACCGGCTGGACATTGTCAAGGAACGGCACGGCGGACCGCAGATTCTGCTCGGTCACCGTCGCCGCTGCGGTCAGCTCGTCGCCGTGCTTGCGCAGGCTCGCATCACGGAGCGTGAGCAGACCGCTGCGGAATACGCCTGCCGACGCGTCGAGTGACCCGACGTCGCCCGCCTGCGCGATCTGCCCGCCGAGGCTCGCAGCACCGGCCTGGTAGGAGGCCATCCGAATGACGACCTTGTCGGCGTGATGCCACAGCAGCGTGATCGCAGGGAACGCTTCGACCTGCACGCTGAGAACGGTCCCGCTGCGGGCGAGGCGGTCCCGCAGCCGCTGCTCGGCGATCCCCGGGAGCACGAGCTGCGCGACGACGAGCACGAGGAGCACGACACCGGCGCCGGCGAGGACAGCGATGCGACGCACTCGCCCGCGCGATCGCGGCTAGCGGAGGAGCGCCCGCGTCGCCGCCACTGCCTGGGCGACAACGCCGGAGATGTCACGATCGGGCTCGACCAGCCGCCGGAGCGTCATCCCGTCGGCGAGAGCGAACAGCCACATCGCAATGTCGTCGGCGTCGGCTCGGAGACTGAGGACGCCGGCCTCGCTCTTGGCGCGCAGGGCATGGGCAAGATGCGATCGCGTCCTGCGTCCGAGCTCAGCGAGCTCGGACGCGATCTCGGCGTTGCGCTGGGCGAGCGTTGCCATCTCGTAGAACATCACGGCGGTCGCTGACCCGTTGCCACTGAACTCCTCGAAGCTCCTGAGCAGCGTCTCGATCACGTCGTCGGCACTCGCAGCCCCCGCGATCCCGGTCTCCAGCTGCTCGATGCGGACGTCGCTTTCCCGGCGGACGACCTCGACCAGTAGCCGCTCCTTCGTGCCGAAGTAGTAGTGGAGCAGCCCACGCGAGACGCCGGCCTCACGGGCGACGTGGTCGAACGTCGCACCGGCGATGCCACGGGCGCCGACGCTGATGCGCATCGCCTCGACGATCCGGGCCGCCTTGTCGCTCGGCAGCTCCGCCGGAGTCGCCGAACGAAGCGAAGTCGCCGCTTCCATGTGGGGCGAGTCTAGGGCTTCCCCTGCGGGAGTGCTATTCATCCGCACCTCCCTGGAGACGCCAAAGGCGCCCTGGGGCGCCTTTGAACGACACGGATGTGAATGTGGTTACGCGGCGCTCACCGGCGTCGCGGGCGGCGTTGTGCCGGCTCCCGCGGGCGGCGTGTACTCGAACTCCTCCTCGGCACCGAAGAGCGTGTCGAGCACCTTCGAGCGGAGCTTCTCGCTGCTGACCAGCGCGAGCCCGGCACCGAGGCCGACAATCAGGATCCGCCGACCAAACCGGCGTCCCTTCTTGGCCTGCCGCTTCGGGGCCTCGTTGAGCGCGACCGTCGCGTTGCGAATTGCGTCGAGGGCCTCCTGCAGATCCTTCTGCAGCTTCTTGTCCTCGAGCAGCGCCTTGTGCGGCGCCTTGCCGTTCGAGAGCCGGCCGTACGCGCGCTTGCTCGACTCGATCGCCTTCTGCACGTTCTCACGCAGATCGGCGTCGTCGATGAGGCGCTGGATGTACGGATTCGACCTGGCGATGTTGGCGACGTCCGCCGGACTGAATGGGACCGCCGCCTTGACCTTCTTACCACGTGATGCCATGAATCTCCCTCGGGTGCGTGGGCCGGTGCTGCTGTTCAGAATAGCCCGTCGGCTAGGTGCGGGCGATCACATCTCATTCGTCATTCTTACCGGCATCCGGCGCCGGAAACCGCCGGCTGCGCGGTGGGTTCGGGTGTGTCGGGCTCCGTCAGGCAAGCGTCGATGTATGCCGCCCAGCGCGTCGTCTATGCCGCGAGCCTGCGCACCGGACGGCGCTGGAGCGCGGCCTCGAGCACCTCGTCAACCGTCGAGACGAACCGGAACTCCAGGTTCCGGCGCAGGTGTTCGGGAATCTCGTCCACGTCAGGCTCGTTGAGCGCCGGCGCGATCACGCAGCGGATCTTGTTCCGCTGCGCGGCGAGCGCCTTCTCCTTGAGGCCGCCGATCGGAAGCACCTGACCGGTCAGGGTGATCTCGCCGGTCATGGCGACGTCGGCGCGCACGAGCCGCCCGGAGAGCAGCGACGCGAGCGCCGTGACCATCGTCACTCCGGCACTCGGGCCGTCCTTCGGGGTGGCTCCGGCGGGGACGTGGATGTGGAGGTCGTGGTCGGCGAACCAGTCGGCCGGCAGATCCGGGAGGACGTCGGAGACGTTCGAGCGGATGAAGGAGAGCGCGGCCTGCGCCGACTCCTGCATGACGTCGCCGAGCTGGCCGGTGATCGTCAGGCGGCCCTTGCCGGGCATCGCGGTCGCCTCGATGAACAGCACCTCGCCGCCGTAGGGCGTCCACGCCAGCCCCGTCGCGACGCCCGGTCGCGAGGTGCGCCGCCGCGACTCGGAATAGAAGCGGGGCTTGCCGAGCAGCTCGCGGACCTTCGGCTCCGTGACCGTCAGCTTGCGCCGGAGCTTCCCCTCCGCGAGCTGGCGTGCGACCTTACGACAGGCCGTGCCGATCTCCCGCTCGAGCTGGCGCACGCCCGCCTCCCGCGTGAAGTCGCCGACGATGGCGCGCAGGCCGGAGTCCGTGAACGCGATCTTCGACGGCGGCAGCCCGTTGCGCTCGATCTGACGGGGGACGAGGTAGCGCTTGGCGATCTCGAGCTTCTCCTCCTCGGTATAGCCGGCGAGCTGGATCACCTCCATCCGGTCGCGGAGCGGCCCGGGGATCGTGTCGAGCGTGTTCGCCGTGGTGACGAACATGACGCTCGAGAGGTCGAATGGAAGGTCGAGGTAGTGGTCGCGGAACGTCTCGTTCTGCTCGGGGTCGAGCACCTCCAGCATCGCGCTCGACGGGTCGCCGCGGAAGTCCGCGCCCATCTTGTCGATCTCGTCGATCATCAGCAGCGGGTTGTTGGCGCCGGCATCCCGCATCGCGCGGAGGATCACCCCGGGCATCGCGCCGATGTAGGTTCGGCGATGCCCGCGGATCTCGGCCTCGTCGCGCACCCCGCCGACGCTGATCCGTTCGAACTTGCGCCCGAGGGCGCGGGCGATCGAGCGGCCGAGGGAGGTCTTGCCGACGCCCGGCGGACCGACGAAGCAGAGGATGCCGCCGCGGGCATCGGGCTTGAGCGAGCGGACGGCGAGAAACTCGAGGATCCGGCTCTTGACCTGCTCGATGTCGTAGTGGTCCTCGTCGAGCACCGTCGCCGCGTGCCCCAGGTCAAGGTTCTCCTCGGTCGCCGTGTCCCAGGGCAGCGAGGCGATCCACTCCAGATAGCTCCGCACGACGCCGTACTCGGCCATCGCGGGCTGGAGGCGTTCGAGGCGGGCCAGCTCGCGGTCGACCTGTTTGCGCACCTCCTCCGGCAGGGTGATCGCGTCGAGCTGCTCGCGCAGTTCGTTCGCCTCGGCCTGCACCTCGTCCGCCTCGCCGAGCTCCTCCTGGATCGCCTTGAGCTGTTGACGCAGGAAGTATTCGCGCTGGCCCTTCTCGAGCTCGGACTGAACCTGCGACTGGATCTTGGAGCCGATCTGGACGACCTCGAGCTCGCGGGCGAGCACCTCCGAGAGCCGGCGGAGACGCTTGGCGACGTCGAGCTCTTCGAGCAGCGCCTGCTTCTCGTCGGTCTTCAGCCGTAGCGCCCCGGCGATGAGGTGCGTCAGCAGGCTCGGATCCTCGACGTTCGCGACCATGATCTGGAGCTCTTCCGGCAGGTACGGCACGTCGCTGACGATGCTCGCGAACGTCTGCTGCACGTTGCGCATCAGTGCCGTCAGCTCCGGATTGACGACGACGACGTCGGGCAGCTCCGAGACTTCGGCGACGAGGTATGGATCGCTCGCCAGCCAGCGGTCGAAGTGGACGCGCTGGCCGCCCTGGATGAGGACGCGCAACGTGCCGTCCGGAACCCGGATCATCCGCGCGATCACCCCGATCACGCCGACGCCGTAGAGGTCGTCCGGGCCCGGCGTCTCGATGTCGGGGTTCTGGCTCGCGACCATCGCGATCGTGCGGTCGCCCCGCAGTGCCTCGTTGATCAGCTCGATGCTGCGCTCCTGTCCGACGTTGAGCGGGATCAGCATCTCCGGGAACGTGACCGTGTCCCGCAGCGGGAGCACGCCGACGCGCGTCGGGAGGTGGCGGGAGCCGTCGACGGAGACGTCGCGCCCGCCGGTGTCCGGGATCCCGATCTCGATCACCGCGGCGATGTGGGCTCGGTGCGGATCGGCACCGCGCGGGCCTGCGACTCGGCCGGGGCGAGCGGCAGCTCGACGCGCAGCATGCCTTCCTCGTAGCGCGCCCGCGCGGCGTCGGCGACGACGTCGGCGCCGAGCTCGATCACCCGTCGGAACGCCCCGCGCTCGATCTCCACCTGCTGGTAGACGTCGCCCTCGACGGCGCTCGACTCGCGACGGCCGGACAGGATCAGCTTGCGGCCCTGCACCTCGAGCTCGAGGCTGTCGGCGTCGACCCCGGCGAGCTCGGCGGTCACGACGGCCCGCGGCGGATCGGCGGTGTAGGCGACGTCGACCGCCGGCACGAAGCCGAGCCGCCGGCGGGAGAGGCCGGTGCGCTCAAGCACGTCGCCGAACAGCTCATCCATGTCCCGACGCATCCGATCGAAGTTCGCAAACAGGTCACGCTCGCGCATCTCGTGACCCCGATCTCGTAGAGCGTGTAGATGGCGCGGTCGTGGGCGAGCTCGACCTCTCCCCCGTACGCGTCCCGCGCCTCGGCGAGAACTCGCTCGGCGTCGAGTTCATCCGAGAAGTGCGTGAGCACGAGCCGGCGCGCCCGTGCGCGCTGAGCGTGCTCCCCTGCCTCGCGCGGCGTCAGATGGCCACGCTCGCCCGTGCGCTCCGGGCGCGGCAGCGTCGCCTCGATCAACAGCATGTCGGTGTCGCGGGCGAAGCTCGGGAGCTGGTGGTTGGGGCTGCAGTCGGCGCTGAAGGTCAGGCGCCGTCCGCCACCGGCCCGGATCTCCACCGCGTGGGTGAGCGTGTAGTGCGGGACCTCGCAGAAGCGCACCGTCAGCGGGCCGAGCGCGAGTTCGTCGCCGGCCTCATATTCCTCGAGCGCGAACGCCTTTTCGATCAGCTCCTCGTCGCCCCAGCATCCGACGACGCGGCGGAAGAAGTCCTGGGCGCCGACCGGCGCGTACAGGTGCGGGCGGGCCCGGTGGCCGGTCCCGGGCCAGCCGTCGACCGGCACCGGCTGCTGACGGGGCGCGTAGGAGAGCGCGTAACTGAACGGGACGAGGTCAAGGACATGATCGGCGTGCAGGTGACTGATGAGCACCGCCGAGACGTCGACGTAGTCGCAGACCTCGCGCAGCTTGCCGAACACGCCGTTCCCGCAGTCGAGCAGGAGGAGGAAGTCGCCATCCCGCACGAGGTAACCGCTACATGCGCCCCCCACGTCCTGCCACGCCGGTGACTTGCCCAGGACCGTGATCTCCACGCCGCTCCTCTCTGAGACCTGACACTCTAGTCGCGTGGCCGGTGCGCACGTGCAGATGCCGTTGCTGTTCGCGGCCGATAGCACGCGGTTTGACGCGTCCCTGCTCGCGCTCGGCATCCTGCTCGTCATTGGCGCGCTCGTGTCCGGCCTTGCCGGGCGCAGCTTTCTGTCGCTGACCGCGCTGTTCGTCCTCATCGGCTTCGGGCTCGGACCCGGCGTCACGGACGTCATTCACCTCGACGCGCGCTCGTCGTTCGTCGGGGGACTCGCCACCGTCGCGCTGATCGTGATCCTGTTCCGCGACGGCCTCGAGGTTGACGGCGAGATGCTCCAGCAGCACTGGCGTCTGCCGCTGCGCAAGCTCGTGCTCGCGATGCCGCTGACCGCGATCATCATCGCCGTCACCGCCCACGTGCTCATTGACCTCACGTGGACAGAGTCGTTCCTGCTCGGCGCCCTGCTCTCCCCGACCGATCCGGTCCTGTCCTCCAGCGTGGTCACGAATCCGCGGGTGCCGGCGGTCATCCGTCACTCGCTCAACCTCGAGTCGGGGCTCAACGACGGGCTCGCGCTCCCGGCCGTGCTCGCGTTCGCCGCCGCGCTGTCGCTCAACCACCATTTCGCGTGGTGGCGGTTCGTGCTCGAAGACGTGGCGATCGGCTTCGCGACCGGCTTCGTCGTGGCGCTCGTCGCGGCCCGGCTGATGCCGCGCGACCGGGACCTCGAGGGCGGGATCCCCGCCCATCAGCGGTCGCTGTATGCGCTCGGAGTCGCGTTCGCGACATATGGCATCGCTGTCCTGCCCCCGCACGGCAACGGACTGATCGCGGTGTTCGTCGGCGCCATCGTCCTCGGGATCAAGCGCCCTGACCTGCGGTATTACTTCGAGCGTCAGGCGGCCGACCTCGTCGAGATCGTCAAGCTCGGGATCTTCGTCGTGTTCGGCTCGCTGCTCACGCTGCATGGTCTCTTCGGCGAGGGGTGGGCAGCCGTCGGCATCGTCGTCGTGACGCTGTTCATCGCCCGGCCGGCCGCCGTGTTCACGGCGCTCGCGGGCAGCCGCCTCGACGTCGCCACCAAGGCGTTCATGTCGTGGTTCGGCCCGAAGGGGGTGGCGACGATGACGTTCTCGCTGCTCGTGCTCTCAGAGCACATCACGGCCGGCCCGCGGATCTACAACCTCGCCGCGCTCGTCGTGTTCTGCTCGATCATCGCGCACGGACTCACCGACCACCCGGGTGCAGAGTGGATCGCACGCCGGGCCGAACATCCCCGCTCGGTCAGGGACAGCAAGATGGAGGTGGCTGCTACCGGCGCCGGTCCGGATCCATGATCCGGCCGAGGACGATCGCGATGAGCACGAAGGCGATGAATCCGCCGATCAGGGGCCAGTACACGGCTGCAACGATATCGGCCCGGCCCGGACGGTGCCTCATGCCGCCCCCGCCACGCGAGGGGACCGATCCGCTAGGCGGCGAGCCACCTGCTAAGCATGGAGCGCCACCTGCTCGCTCGCCGACGGGAACGCATAGGCCACCTGGAGCCGGCGTTCCTGGCGGAAGACGAATCGCATCTGCCGCGGCGGGCGTAGCCCGTCCGGATGGGCGGGGCGGAACGTTGCGCAGGGTCCGCCCTCGGATACCGCGCAGAGCGCGTTTGCGTGAAAGAAGCAGCTCTCACAGCTCGGCTTGGCCATCTTGGCGCGCCCGTCTCCCATACGTCACTGCACCCCGTCTCTCGTGTTGGTCCTGTCGGCCCGGTGACGGCATCAAAGCGAATCTCGCCCCCCTCGTGCAATGCCGAATCCCGGAAATCGCAGGAAACTTGTGCGCAGCCAAATACCTGCAAAGAGCGGGTCTTTTCGAGCGCGGTCGGTGAACCTGCCGCATTTTCCGTAGCTTTCGGATGACGATGACAGGCGACGGCCCAACGCTCATCTCGCTCGCCGATTTCGAGCGGGTCGCCGGCGAGGTTCTCGAGCTCGGCGCGCACGCCTACTACGCGGGCGGCGCCGGCGATGAGCTGACGCTCCGGGACAACGTCGAGGCGTGGCAGCGGATCGCGATCATGCCTCGTGTGCTCGTCGGCGCGGCCGAGCGCGATCCACGCGTGACGATCCTCGGCCGGCGCCGTCCGCACCCGCTGATCGTCGCCCCGATGGCATTCCAGCGGCTCGCGCATCCGGATGGTGAGCTTGCGGTGGCGCGAGCAACCGCCGCGACGGCCGCCATCGCCGCGATCTCGACGTACGCCACAGCCACGCTGCCGGACATCGCCCGAGCGGCACCCGACGCCACCCGGTGGTTTCAGCTCTACGTCTCCCGCGACCGAGGGTTCAGCCGCGACCTGGTCGCGCAGGCGACCGAGTACGGCTACGAGGCGCTCGTCATCACGGTCGACCTGCCGGTCGTCGGCGTGCGGGAGCGCGAGCTTCGCTGGCCGGTCGACGTCGAGGAGGTGCCGGCATTGATCCAGCACGCCCGCGGGCCGGAAGCCGAGGATCCGGCGACACCGATGGAGATCGCCTCCGGTACCGACCCGGGGCTGACCTGGGCCGACATCGAGCGGTTCGCATCCGAGAGCACGCTTCCCGTGATCGTCAAGGGCATCCTCGCGGGCGAGGACGCAGTGCTGGCCGCCGAGCACGGCGCGCAGGCCGTGATCGTCTCCAACCACGGCGGGCGTCAGCTTGACACCGTGCCTCCGAGCGCCGACGCGCTCGGCGCCGTCGTCGAGGCCGCAGCGGGGCGGCTCGACGTGCTCGTCGACGGCGGAATCCGCCGCGGTACCGACGTGTTCAAGGCCCTCGCCATCGGCGCCCGTGGGGTGCTCGTCGGCCGACCGATCCTGTGGGGCCTGGCCGCCGGCGGCGAGGCGGGCGCCCGGCGCGTCATCGAGATCCTGCTCGAGGAGTTCGACACCGCACTCGCACTGAGCGGGGCGCTGCGCGCCGACGACATTGACGCGCGCTTTCTCGCCCCGGGCCGTCGGGTAGGCCCCGCCTCGTGAAGATCCTCGTCACCGGTGTCACCGGATACGTCGGCTCGCGTCTCGCGGCGCGGCTGCTGCGCGACGGACACGTCGTCCGTGGGCTGACGCGCGGGCGGCGCACTTCAGAGCTTGGTATCGAGATGGTGCGCGGCGACGCGGTCTCTGGCCATGGCCTCGCCGACGCCCTGGCCGGCATCGACGTCGCCTACTTCCTCATCCACTCGATGGAGCACGCGGCGAGCGGCGATGGCCCGTTCGCCGCCCGGGAGGCGGCGGCCGCGGAGAACGTCGCGCGCGAGGCACGGGCGGCGGGCGTCGAGCGGCTCATCTATCTGGGGGGGCTCGTCCCGGCGGACGCCGCTCCCTCCGAGCACCTCGCGAGCCGTCTCGCCGTCGAGGAGGCCCTGCTCGGAGCCTCGGAGTGCGCCGTCGCGTTCCGGGCCTCGATCGTCATCGGCGCCGGCTCGCGCTCATTCCGGTTCCTGGTGCGACTCGTCGAGCGCCTGCCCGTGCTCGCGCTGCCGGGATGGAGGGATCATCGGACGAGCCCGGTCGACGAGCGCGACGTCATCGAGCTGCTCGCCCGTGCCGCCACCGCGGACGCTCTCTGCGGGGAGTCGTTCGATATCGGCGGCCCGGACGTCGTCACCTACGGCGAGTTGATCGACCGGATCCGCTACCACATGTACGTGGAGCGACCGACGATCGGCCTCGGCCGACTGACGCTGACTCCGATCGCCAGCCGCGTTGCCTCGGTGATCGCCGGCGAGGATCACGCGTTGATCGGACCGCTGATGGAAGGGCTCGGCGAGGATCTGCTGCCTCGGGACGATCGTGGTCCGCGACTCCTCGGCGTGCGGATGCACTCCCTTGACCGAGCGATCGAGCACGCCCTGCGCGAGTGGGAAGCACATGAGCCGCTCGCAGCGAGGTAGCGAAGTGTTTAGTGTGCCGGATCGATGAGCCGGGTGACGACAGATATCGAGATCGCCGCACCGATCGAGGAGGTGTGGGAGACGGTCATGAATCCCGACCGTCTGGGGGATTGGGTCACCATCCATCGTGAGGTCAGGCGCGTGTCCGATCGACCGCTCGTCGAGGGCTCGACGATGGAGCAGGTGCTGCATATGCGCGGCTTCTCGTTTCACGTCACGTGGAAGCTCGTCGACGTGACCGAACCTCACACCGCGCACTGGGAAGGACGCGGCCCCGCCCACTCACGCGCGTTGATTCGATACGAACTCGAGAACAACGGCGACGGCCGGACGCAGTTCCATTACACCAACGAGTTTCAGCCACCCGGTGGCCGCCTCGGCAACGTCGCCAGCCGTTTCATCGTCGGCGCCGCCTCCGAACGCGAAGCCTCGAGGTCACTGTCGCGTCTGAAGGCGCTGGTCGAGCGGAACTGACCCGCCGGCACTCGCCGGCCTGAGCCTGACACAACGGCGCAACGGACTGTGCAGCGTCGTGCAATTCGGCCCACGTGCGCGGGCAGTGAAGTCCGTACCTGTAAGGTTGTCCTTAGCCCTAACGTCAAATCCCTCGGAGGGAGAACCCTTTGGCAGAATTCGTTGACAGTACGGTGAAGGAGATCGACGGCCGGCTGCGCGAGCTCAAGGAAGAGGTCGTCAAGCTCGAGGCCGCGCGTGCCGCACTCGTCGGCGGTCGTCGTGGACCGGGACGTCCCCCGGGCTCGGGAGCCAGCACACCGCGCCGTCGCACCGGCCGCGGTCCCGGCCGCCCACGCGGTCGCCGCAACGGAGGCACGCGCGCAGCCCAGGCACTCGAGCTCGTACGCAACCAGCCCGGGATCACGATCCCGCAGATCGCCGAGTCGCTCAAGATCGAGCCGAATTACCTGTATCGCGTGATGCCCAAGCTCGTCTCGGACGGGCAGGTCAAGCGCGACGGTCAGGGCTGGCACCCGGCTGAATAGTCGTACCGCGGCGCGCGCGTTGCCGCGCGCACCGTCGGTCTGTCAGGGTCACCCACCACGACTGGTGAGTGACCCTTGACCGTTTAAACGAGGTTCAGCTGCTTGACGGCGTCGCGTTCTTCCTTGAGCTCTGAGACCGTCGCATCGATTCGCTGCCGGGAGAAGTCGCTGATGTCAAGTCCCTGCACGATCTCGTAGGACCCCCCCGAGCACGTCACCGGGAAGCTCGAGATCACGCCCTCATCGACGCCGTAGGAGCCGTCGGACGGGATCGCCATCGAGACCCAGTCGCCGCTCGGCGTCCCGAGCACCCAGTCGTGAACGTGGTCGATCGCCGCGTTCGCGGCCGAGGCGGCACTTGACGCACCACGTGCCTCAATGATCGCCGCGCCGCGCTTCTGCACGGTCGGGATGAAATCGTTCTCGAGCCACTGCTGGTCATCGACGAGCTCGGCCGCGGCTTGCGGACCCACCTTCGCGTGGAAGATGTCCGGGTACTGCGTGGCCGAGTGGTTGCCCCAGATCGTCAGGTTCGTGATCTCCGCGATCTGCGCGTTCGCCTTCTTGGCGAGCTGGGCGATCGCCCGGTTGTGGTCAAGCCGGGTCATCGCCGTGAAGCGTTCCCGCGGAATGTCGGCCGCGTTGCTCTGAGCGATCAGGGCGTTCGTGTTCGCGGGGTTGCCGACGACGAGCACGCGGATGTCGTCGGCGGCGCCGGCGTTCAGCGCCTCCCCCTGCGGCTTGAAGATGCCGCCGTTGGCCTCGAGCAGGTCGCTGCGTTCCATCCCCTTCGAGCGGGGGCGAGCACCGACGAGCAGCGCGATGTTGACGCCGTCGAACGCCGGCTTGGGATCGTCGTGGATGTCGATGCCGCGGAGCAGCGGGAAGGCGCAGTCATCGAGTTCCATGGCGGTTCCCTCGGCGGCCTTGACGGCGGCCGGGATCTCGAGCAGGGACAGATGCACGGGGGTGTCAGGGCCGAGCAGCTGACCGCTGGCGATACGGAAGAGAATCGCGTAGCCAATCTGACCGGCGGCGCCGGTCACCGCTACGCGGACGGGGGTGTCAGTCAATCGTTCATCTCCTGGAGCCGGTCGGAGAACAGAGTCACTCGACTGTATACCCAGGCCGGGTTCACAGCGTCGGCAGGCCGCCCAGAGGTCAATCATCTAGGGTGAGAGCGCGTATGAAGATCGTCTACACCCACACCGACGAGGCGCCCGCGCTCGCCACCGCCTCGCTGCTTCCGATCCTTCGCGCCTTCGCCGGCGCCGCCGAGATCGAGATCGAGCTCCGCGACATCTCCCTCGCCGGGCGCATCGTCGCCCAGTTCCCCGACCGCCTGCCCGAGGAGCAGCGGATCGCCGACGCGCTCGGCGAGCTTGGTGAGCTCGCGATGGGGCCAAACGCCAACATCATCAAGCTCCCGAACATCAGCGCCTCGGTTCCGCAACTGAAGGCTGCCATCGAGGAACTCCAGCAGCAGGGCATGGCGGTACCCGACTACCCCGAGGCCCCCGCCGACGATGCCGAGCGGGAGATCCGCGCGCGCTATGACCGGGTCAAGGGCAGCGCGGTCAACCCGGTGCTGCGCCAGGGCAACTCGGATCGGCGAGCGCCGGCGTCGGTCAAGCGGTTCGCGCAGCGTCACCCGCACTCGATGGGCGCGTGGTCGCGTGATTCACGGTCGCACGTCGCGACGATGAACGACGGTGACTTCTGCAGCACCGAGCAGTCGGTGACCGTCCCCGAGGCGACGACGGTCCGCGTCGAGCACGTTGGCGCCGACGGGACGACGACGGTGCTGAAGGACGGGCTGTCACTGAAGGCCGGCGAGGTGATCGACGCATCGGTGATGCGCGCCGCCGCGCTCCAGGCGTTCCTCTCCGACCAGATCGCCGAGGCCAAGGAGCAGGACATCCTCTTCTCAGTGCACCTCAAGGCAACGATGATGAAGGTGTCAGACCCGATCATCTTCGGTCACGCCGTGCGCGCGTACTACGGCGAGGTGTTCGCCGAGCACGGCGAGGCGCTGCGGTCGGTCGGCGTCAACCCGGACGACGGACTCGGCGCACTGTTGCGCGCGATCGAGAAGCTCCCCACCGATGAGCAGGCGGCGATCTCGGCGTCGATCGATGCCGCGTATACGGCCGGCCCACGGCTCGCGATGGTCGACTCCGACCGGGGCATCACGAACCTGCATGTGCCGAGCGACGTGATCATCGACGCGTCGATGCCGGCCGCAATCCGCACCTCAGGCCAGATGTGGAACGCAGACGGCGAGCTCCAGGACACGAAGTTCGTCATCCCCGACCATTCGTACGCGCCGCTGTACGCCGAGACCGTCGAGGACTGCCGTGAGCACGGGGCGTTTGACCCGGCGACGATGGGCACGACGCCGAACGTCGGGCTGATGGCCCAGGCCGCCGAGGAGTACGGCTCGCATGACAAGACCTTTCAGATCGCCGGTCCGGGCGCCGTCCGCGTCATCGACGGCGGCGGCACGACGCTGATGGAGCACGACGTCGACACCGGCGACATCTGGCGGATGTGCCAGACGAAGGACGTTGCGATCCAGGATTGGGTGCGGCTCGCCGTCGCCCGCGCGCGTGAAACGGGGGCGCCGGCCGTGTTCTGGCTCGATGAGTCCCGCCCACACGACGCGCAGCTGCTGGCGAAGGTCCGCCCCGCGCTCGATGAACTCGATACCGACGGCCTCCAGATCGAGATCCTCGACGTCGCCGCGGCGACGCGGCTGACGCTCGAGCGGGCCCGCCGCGGCGAGGACACGATCTCGGTCACGGGGAACGTCCTGCGTGACTACCTCACCGACCTGTTCCCGATCCTCGAACTCGGCACGAGCGCGAAGATGCAGTCGATCGTGCCGCTGATCGCCGGTGGTGGACTGTTCGAGACCGGCGCCGGCGGGTCGGCACCGAAGCATGTGCAACAGCTGCTGCGCGAGAATCACCTCCGGTGGGACTCACTCGGAGAGTTCCTCGCGCTGCCGCCGTCCTTCGAGCTGCTCGCGAGCACCGACGACAAGCCACGGGCGAAGTTGCTCGGCGAGACGCTTGACCGGGCGACCGGGCGGCTGCTCGAGGAGAACAAGTCACCGTCGCGCAAGACGGGCGAGCTCGACAATCGCGGCAGCCACTTCTATCTCGCGCTGTACTGGGCGCAGGAACTCGCCGACCAAGACGTCGACGCGGCGCTCGCGAAGCGCTTCGCGCCGCTGGCGCAGCGCCTGGTCGAAGCCGAGGGCACGATCGTCGGCGAGTTGAACGGCGTCCAGGGCGAGCCGGTCGACATCGGCGGCTACTACCGCCCCGATCCCGAGCGGGTCATCGCGGTGATGCGTCCCAGCGCGACGTTCAACGACGCGCTCGATGCGTTGTGAGGGCGGCCCGGCTGACCGCTCAGCCAGTGGCTCGTCACGAACCGGCTAGTGTCGCGAGTGAGAAGTTCGGTGGCACCAAGAGGTGTCACCGGGGGATGCCGCGCAAGGACGCAGAATCCGACGTGCACTGGAGGTGCACGAGGATTCGAGGACGCCGCGCGGCGCCGCCGGGGGCGCCTCGACTGCCGTCGAACTTCTCACTCGGGACACTAGAGCGCGACGCCGTAGACGTCCGAGAGCTTCGCCTTCAGGTAACTGACGAACGGACCGACCGCGATCGGCCCGCCGATCACTCGCTCGAGCAGCTCCGGGGTCGAGAACTTCGCGCCGTGCCGATGGACGTTCTCACGCAGCCACTCGCGCAGCGGCAACAGCTCGCCGTCAGCGATCCGGTCGTCGAGATCCGGCATCTCGGCGTGAGCCGCATCCCACAGCTGGCCTGCGATCAGGTTCCCGAGCGCGTAGGTGGGGAAGTAGCCGATCATCCCACCGGACCAGTGGACGTCCTGGAGGACCCCGTCGGCATCGTCGGTGACCTCGAGGCCGAGGTAGTCCTTGACGCGGGCGTTCCACGCGTCCGGCACGTCCGCGACTGCGAGTCGGCCCTCGATCAGCTCCTGCTCGAGCTCGAAGCGGAGCACGATGTGGAGTCCGTACGTCGCCTCGTCGGCCTCGACCCGGATGAACGATGGCTCGACGTAATTGACGGCGCGGTACAGAGCGTCGGGGTCGACCCCGGTGCCGAACAGCGCGTTGACCCGGGGCGCCAGCACGCCGCTGAACGCCTGGCCGCGACCGACCATGTTCTCCCACATCCGGCTCTGCGACTCGTGCAGCCCGAGCGACTCACCGTGCCCGAGCGGCGTGCGCCGCAGCGAATCGGCGATCCCGTCCTCGTAGAGCCCGTGTCCGCATTCGTGCATCGCGCCGTACAGCGCGGAGGCGTAGTACGGCTCCTCCCAGCGGGTCGTGATCCGCACGTCGCCGGCGCCGATCCCGGTCGCGAACGGATGGACCGTGTCATCCATGCGCCATCCGGCGCGATCGAAGCCCATCAGCGTCAGGACCTGGGCGACGAGCTCGCGCTGGCGGTCGATCGGGAACGTTCCGTGCAGGATCGAGGGGTCGACGTTCTCGCGGTGCTCGCCGAGTGTCGCGATGAGCGGGACGAGCTCCGCCTTGAGCTCGTCGAAGAGCGCGCGGACCTGGGCGGTCTTCATGCCCGGTTCGAAGTCGTCGAGCAGCACGTCGTAGGCGCAGTCGAACTCATCGAAGCAGTCGACGTAGCGGCGTGCGAGCTCGAGGTTGTGCGTGAGGTACGGCGCGAAGGCGGCGAAATCCGACTGCTCACGTGCCGCCACCCAGGCCTCCTGCCCCAGCGATGACGCCCGTGCGATCTCAGCGGCGAGCTCGGTCGGGACACGTCGCGCCTTGCTGTAGTGGCGGCGGGTGACGCGGACCAGGCTGGCGTCGTCGCTGTCCGGCGAGGCGCCGTCAAGCTCGGCTGCCGCCGCGTCGAGCAGCCGGCCGGTCTCCCCGGCGATGAACATCTCGTGGCGGATCCGCTCAACCGTCGCCATCGACTCCGCCCGGGACGGCCCGCCGCGCGGCGGCATCATCGTCTGTTGGTCCCAGCCGAGCAGGCCGGACGTGTTCCGAAGGTCCTCGAGCTCGCCGAGCCGGGCTCGAAGCTGCTGCAGGGAATGACTCACGCTGTTTTTCTCCAGGGGCGGGGCGGTTGCATCCGTATCTCCGCGGGGTGGCGGCTGTGACACCATTGCAGCATGTTCCGACGTCCAGCTTCGATCAAGCTGATCGACGTGGCGGGAATCCGGATCGGGGTCGATGCCGGGTGGCTGCTGACGCTGTTCATCGTCATCATCTATCTGTCCCCGTCGTTCCGGGCGACGCTCCACTCCTCGGACACCGTCGCCTACGTGACCACGGTGGTGAGCGCGCTGCTGTTCTTCTTCTCGCTGATCGTGCACGAGCTCGGCCATGCGATCGTCGCCCGCCGCCAGGGGATCGAGGTCAAGAACATCCAGCTGTTCCTGTTCGGCGGGCTGACCCAGATGTCCCGGGACGCAGCGTCACCAGGCGAAGAGTTCAAGATCGCCGCGGCCGGCCCGGCAGCGACCGCGCTGATGGTGATCGTGTTCGCGGCGATCGATCTCGCGATCGTCGGTCCGCACCGGCTGTGGCACGCGTTCCTGCTTGACAACGACATCCAGGTCACGCCGGTGCTGCTGTCGCTCAGCTGGCTGCTGCTGATGAACCTGATCGTGCTCATCTTCAACCTCGTGCCCGCGTTCCCGCTCGACGGCGGTCGCATCGCACGGGCGCTCGTGTGGAAGACGACCGGCGACAAGCGCAAGGGCACTCGCGTCGCCGCCCAGGTCGGGCAGGGGTTCGCCGTCATCCTCGCCGGGCTTGGAGTGTTCCTCCTGCTCCGAGGCTCGGGGCTGGGCGGACTGTGGCTGCTGATGCTCGCGTTCCTGCTCTACCAGTCGGCCCGCGGCGCGCTCGTCCAGACCGCGATCAGCGCGCGCATCGAGGGGGTCCGCGTCGCCGACATCATGGACCGCCAGCCGGTGGCGATCCCGTCGCGCACGCCGGTCACGCAGGCCCTCGACGAGTTCTTTCTGCGCTATGGCTGGTCCTGGTTCCCGGTCATCGACGAGACCGGGCACTTCGTCGGGATCTCGCGCCAGGAGCGTGTCCAATCCGCCGTCGACGGCGGCGAGGGCTGGCTGACGGTCGACTCGATGCTCGAGTCAGAGGACGGCGGGCGGTGGTGGGTCGACCAGGACCGACCGCTGACCGAACTGCTCGCATCGGAGCCGCTCGGGCGACTCGGCGCGCTGATGGCGGTCGATGGCGAGGGCGTGCTGTGCGGCGTGGTCACGGTCGAGCAGGTGCGCCGGGCGCTGCAGTCGGCGGTCAGCACGCCGGCCGCGTAGAGCGGAGTGTCGACTTCGGCGCTTCGAGTTCGTCACATGGACGTGGCCCAGTCAATCGAGACGGTGTTTCGCGAGGAGCGCGCCCGCGTGCTCGCGGCGCTCGTCCGCACCCTGCGAGATGTCGAGCTGGCCGAGGACGTGCTCCAGGAGGCGTTCGCGTCGGCGCTCGTCAGCTGGGAGCAGCGCGGTGTTCCGAAGGCACCGGCGGCGTGGCTCTTGACCGTCGCGCGCAACCGCGCGATCGACCGGTTGCGCCATCGGCGCACCGGCGAGGAGAAGCTCTCACAGCTCGGGACGGCCGCTCTCACCGAGAGCACGATGGACGATCCGTTCGGTGACGCGCTCGCCGAGGTCGGCGACGAGCGCCTCAGCCTGCTGTTCACCTGCTGTCACCCGGCGCTCGCGCCGGCCGCCCGGGTGGCGCTCACGCTCCAGGTCGTCGGCGGGCTGACCGCGGCCGAAATCGCCCGGGCGTTCCTCGTCCCGGAAACGCGGATGTCGCAGCGGCTCGTGCGCGCCAAGCGCAAGATCCGCGACGCAGCGATCGCCTTCGAGGTTCCCGCCGATGCCGCCCTGCCGGACCGGCTCGCCGGCGTTCTGTCGGTGATCTACCTCATCTTCAACGAGGGCTACGCGGCGACCGCGGGCGACCGGCTGCTCCGCGAGGACCTGTGCGGCGAGGCGATCCGGCTCGGCAAGCTGCTCGCCGCGCTGATGCCCGACGAGCCGGAGGCGCTCGGCCTCGTCGCGCTCATGCTGCTCCAGGACAGCCGCCGCGCCAGCCGTGTGGATCCCGCTTCCGGATCGCTCGTGCGGCTTGCCGACCAGGATCGGTCACGGTGGGATGAGCGCGCGATCGACGAGGGGCTGCGCGTGCTCACGGCGGCGCTCCGCCGCCGCCGAGCCGGGCCCTACCAGCTCCAGGCCGCGATCGCGGTCGAGCACGCCCGGGCCGCGTCGGCGGCGGACACGGACTGGGACGAGATCGCCCGGCTGTACGAGGCGCTGTACGCGGTCTCGCCGTCACCGGTCGTGGCGCTCAACCGGGCGGTCGCGGTCGGTGAGGCGGGCGACGTCGAGGGGGCGCTGGCGATCGTCGACGGGCTCGACGGCCTCGAGGACTATCACCTGCTGCACGCCACCCGAGGCGACCTGCTCGTCCGGCTTGGTGACGACGCGGCCGCCCGGGCCGCATTTGAACGAGCGTTCAATTTAACGCGGAATGAGGGCGAGCGGGCGTTCCTCGGCTCGCGGCTCCGGGAGCTCGGCGGCCGCCCGGAGGGACTCGGCGAGCACGAGAACGGACGCAGCGAGCACCCGGGCTGACGCTGCGGCTGGGCGGACCGGCTCGGACCGTCACGCGGTTGCGGCTGTGAGGACCGGCACGATCTGCCACGCGCTTGCGCTCGGCCTGCCGCGAGGCAACCCGGACCGCTCTCAGCGGCACGATCTGCCACGCGTCGCCTGTCCCGCGATCACCTGGCAATTCGTGCCGGTTGCGCGCCACGAACTCCCACGCGTCCGGGCGCCATCGACCGCGCGGGCGTTTGTGGTCGCCAGCGGTACGCAAGTTCCCTCGCGGGTCCTCCGCCGGCCGCCGCGCGGGAGATCGTGGCCCTCGGACGAGGCCCGGCCGCGAGCGGCCCGCCCTCGATCGTCGGCCCACGTCCGCGAGGCCAACGGCTGCTCAGACGGCGGTCCCATCCGACGGATGCCACAACGCTGATCCTGGGCGACGAGGCACCGCAAGGCGGCCAACCGGCCGCCTTCCATAGAATCGTCGTTCGTGCCTTCACATGACGTCCTGATCATCGGTGCCGGCCTCGCCGGCCAGCGGGCCGCGCTCGCCGCGGCGCAGACCGGTGCAACCGTGGCGATCATCTCGAAGGTCCACCCCGTGCGCTCGCACTCGGTCGCCGCCGCCGGCGGGATCAATGCCGCGCTGAACCCGGAGGACACGTGGGAGTCCCACGCGTTCGACACGGTCAAGGGCTCGGACTACCTCGGGGATCAGGACGCGATCGAGATCATGTGCCGCGAAGCGCCCGACGAGATCCTCTGGCTGGAGCACGCCGGCGTCACGTTCCACCGCAACGAGAACGGCAATCTCGGCACCCGCGCGTTCGGCGGGGCGAGTGCCGCCCGCACCTACTACGTCGCCGACATCACCGGCCACGCGATCCTCCACGTGCTCTACGAGCAGCTGATGAAGTTCAGCACGTCGATCGACCGCTACGAGGAGTGGTTCACGACCGACCTGCTCCAGAACGAGGAGGGTCACTGCGTCGGCGCGATCGCGCGCAATCTGCGCGACGGCCATCTGGAGGTCTTCAACGCCAAGGCGACGATCCTCGCCTCCGGCGGTGCCGGCCAGGTCTACAAGCCGACGACGAACGGTCTGATCGTGACCGGCGACGGGATCGCCCAGGCGTACCGGCTCGGCGCACGGCTGATGGACATGGAGATGATCCAGTACCACCCGACGACGCTGCTGGGCAACGGCCTGCTCATCACCGAGGGCGCTCGCGGCGAGGGCGCCTGGCTGCTCAACGGCGAGGGCGAGCGCTTCATGGAGAAGTACGCGCCGAACAAGCTCGAGCTGGCGAGCCGCGACGTCGTCTCGCGGGCCGAGCAGACCGAGATCAACGAGGGCCGCGCCTTCCCGGACGGCGGCGTCGCGCTTGACGTCACGAAGGTCCCGCGCCGGCGCACGCTCGAGGCGCTGCGGGAGATCGTCAACATCGGCCGGGATTTCGCCGGCGTCGACATCACCCGCGAGCCGATCCACATCAGGCCCGGACAGCACTACATCATGGGCGGGGTGAAGACCGACGTCGACGGTCAGACGACGGTGCCCGGTCTGTACGCCGCGGGTGAGGTCGCGTGTGTCTCGGTGCACGGCGGCAACCGGCTCGGCGCCAACAGCCTGCTGGACACGCTCATCTTCGGACGCCGCTCCGGCGAGCACGCCGGCCGCCGGGCGAACAACATCGCGATGCCGGCCACGCCGATCGCGAGGCTCAGCGAGACCGAGAAGCAGATCAACGCGATCATCGCCCGGGACACGGGCGGTCGCCGCGTCGCCGCGATCAAGCACGAGCTCGGCGAGACAATGGACAAGTACGTCGCGGTGTTCCGCGACTCCGAGGGTCTCGCCAAGGCGCACGAGATCGTTCGCCGCCTCAAGGAGGAGGCGAAGACCGCCGTCATCGACGATCACGGGACCGTCTTCAACCAGGACGTGATCGGCGCGATCGAACTCGGGTACTTGCTGGACTGCGCGGAGGCGATCGTCGTCAGCGCGGAGGAGCGCAAGGAGTCACGCGGGGCCCAGAGCCGCACCGACTTCCCCGGGCGCAACGACGAGGAATGGCTCAAGCACATCGACGTCTCCGCCAACGGCGAGGACGTGCCGACGGTGACCTATTCGCCGGTCACGATCACCAAGTGGGAACCGCAGGAAAGGACGTACTGACCCCGCCATGCCCGAGTACACGCTGAGAATCCGACGATTCGACCCCCAATCCGGCGAGGCCGCGTACTGGGACGAGCACACGGTCGACATGCCGGAAACGCAGTCGGTGCTCGATGCGATCCTGAAGATCCGGGACGACACGGACGGGTCGGTTGGGATTCGCTGCTCTTGCCAGCAGGCGATCTGCGGCTCATGTGGCGTTCGGATGAACGGCAAGCCCGGCCTCGCCTGCAACACCCACCTCGGGGAGGCGGCGAAGCGTGGCGCCGGGATCGGCTGGAACCCGCCGGACGGAGGGCCAGGCGAACACGGTCATCTCGGTCGAGCCAATGGGCAACATGCCGGTCATCCGCGACCTGATCGTCGACATGGACGCGGTCCACTGGAAGAAGATTCAGCGCGTCACGCCATGGCTGCTGGCCAAGGAGCCGGTCCCCGAGCGGGAGTACATCGTCCCCCACGACAACATGGTCGACGTCACGCAGACGATGGCCTGCATCCAGTGCGGGGCGTGCGTGTCGGACTGCCTCTCGATGGAGATCGATCCGCTGTTCGTCGGGCCGGCGGCGCTCGCCAAGGCCTACCGGTTCGTCGGCGACCCGCGTGACGCCCAGCACGAGTCCCGGCTCAAGGACCTGAGCGAGGACGAGCACGGCATCTACGACTGCACTCACTGCTTCAACTGCATCGACGCGTGCCCCAAGGGCGTCGAGCCGATGAGCCAGATCATGCGCCTGCGGCGCAAGTCGGGCTCTGACTTCGAGATCAAGGACCGCAACAACGGCTTCCGCCACGAACACGCCTTCGTCAAGAACATCCGGCGCAACGGCATCCTCCACGAGGCCGACCTGCTGCCGGACTCCTACGGCGGGAAGTTCCATCCGCGCGCTGTGCCCGAGCTGATCAGCTCGCTGCCGACCGCGTTCAAGGGGATGGCGCGCGGGAAGATGACGCCGGCCAAGGCGCTGCTGCACCAGCACAAGGCGCCGAAGGAGGTCAAGCAGATCTTCGACACGATCGAGGGGCGCAGGGAGCGGGTCGAGCTCAACCTGTACGTCGTCGGCTACGAGGACGACCCGGAGCACAAGCACGCGCCGCACACGGACGAACCGACGCCGCTGGCGCCGGAGACAGAAGGCGCCGGCGACCGCGAGCCACCGCCCGAGACGTCCGTCCCGCAGACGTAGTACACGCGTCCGGACTCGTACGCGCGGCCGTACTAGCCGATCGTTTCGCTGTCCGCCACGCCGCCGTGCGGGGCCGGGCGCGATGGGCGGCGCGGGCTGCGGAACCGACGCCACAGCTTGGCGATCGGGTCATAGCGCCGATCGACGAGCCGCTCCTTGAGCGGGATGATCGCGTTGTCGGTGATGTGGATCCCCTCGGGGCACACCTCGGTGCAGCACTTCGTGATGTTGCAGAGCCCGAGACCGCCGTCGTCGGCCAGGGTCTCGATCCGGTCAAGCGTGTCAAGCGGGTGCATCTCGAGACTTGCGACGCGGACGAGGAAGCGCGGGCCGTAGTAGCGGTCGTGCATCCGGTGATCGCGGAGGATGTGACACGTGTCCTGACACAGGAAGCACTCAATGCACTTGCGGAACTCGGCGACGCGGTCGACGTCCTCCTGGCCGAGGGAGAACTCGGCGTCCGGCTTGGGGGTGAACGGTGCAATCCGCCGATTGACCTCGTAGTTCCATGAGACGTCGGTGACGAGGTCACGTACGAGCGGAAACGCCTTGAGCGGCTCGACCGTGATCGGGTGCTCGTCCGGGAGATGGTCGAGCCGCGTCTTGCACATCAGGCGCGGCAGGCCATTGACCTCGGCGCTGCACGATCCGCACTTCGCCGCCTTGCAGTTCCAGCGCACCGCGAGGTCCTTCGCCTGGTGGCGCTGGATCTCGAGCACGGCGTCGAGGACGACCATGCCGGTCTCGGCTTCGACCTCGTAGTCGACGAGGCCGCCGTCGGGTCCGCCTCGCCACAACCGCAGCATCCGCTTGCTCATGTGCGCTCTGCCTCCCTTCGTTGCTGGACGAGCGCCTCGAGGTGCCCCGCCCTGATCACCGGGCGAGGCTCGACCTCCATCCCGTCGGGCCCTTGACGGACGACGATGTTGTGCCCCGACCAGTAGTCGTCAAACGCGGGGAAGTCAAGCCGGGAGTGGGCGCCCCGGCTCTCGTGGCGGAGTTGTGCGGCGCGAGCGACCGCTTCGGCGACGATCAGCATGTTGTGCAGATCGCGGCACAGCTGCCAGCCTGTGTTATACGCACGCTCGGCCGAGGAGGCGCGCACGCCCGCCGCGCGCCGCCTCAGCACCTCGATCGACGCCTGCGCCGAGCTCAGCGTGTCAGCATCACGGAAGATGCCAACGTCGGATTGCATCGTCGCCTGGAGCTCGGCGTGGAGCTCGTAGGGATCCTCGTGACCCGGGCCGCCGTCGAGGTAGCGAAGCAGCTCGCCCGCTGCGTCCGCCACACTCGCGTCGTCAATCGCCGGCGACGCCGCCGAGGCCGCGGCCGCCGCGGCTCCGTCACCGGCGCGCTTGCCGAACACGAGCAGGTCAGAGAGCGAGTTCCCCCCGAGTCGGTTCGCGCCGTTCATGCCGCCGGTGCACTCGCCCGTCGCGAACAGCCCCGGGACGCGGCTCGCCCCGGTCTCGCCGTCGACACTGACGCCGCCCATGAGGTAGTGGCACGTCGGCCCCACCTCCATCGGCTCGCGCGTGATGTCGACGCCGGCGAGCTCCATGAACTGGTCGTACATGCTCGGCAGGCGCGTCTTGACGACGTCGTCGGGAAGGTGCGACACGTCGAGAAACACGCCGCCGTGCGGAGTGCCGCGCCCCTCGCGGACCTCGGTGTAGATCGCGCGGGCGACGACGTCGCGCGTCGAGAGCTCGAGGCGCTTGGGGTCGTAGCGCTCCATGAACCGCTCACCCTCGCTGTTGCGAAGAATCCCGCCCTCGCCGCGGACGGCTTCGGTGACCAGCAGCCCGATCACGCCGGGCGGCCAGACCATCCCCGTGGGATGGAACTGGACGAACTCCATGTCGAGCAGCTCGGCGCCCGCTTCGTAGGCGAGGGCATGCCCGTCACCGGAGTTCTCGCCGGAGTTCGAGGTGATCTTCCACGCGCGCCCCGCGCCGCCCGTCGCGAGGACGACGGACTTCGCCGCGAGGACGATGAACGTTCCCGTCGCCCGGCGGTAGCCGAACGCGCCGCACACACGCTCACCGCTCTTGAGCAGACGCGTGATCGTGCACTCCATGAACACGTCGACCCCGGAATGCACGGTCTTGTCCTGCAGCGTGCGGATGAGCTCGAGGCCGGTGCGGTCGCCGATGTGGACGAGCCGCTTGTGCGTGTGCCCGCCGAACGCGCGCTGATCCATCCGCCGGTCCGGCGTGCGGTCAAAGATGCCACCCCAGCGCTCGAGCTCGCGCACGCGGTCGGGCGCCTCGCGCGCGTGCATCTCGGCCATGTGCCAGTTGTTGAGGTACTTGGCGCTGAACATCGTGTCCTGGAAGTGCACCTTCCAGTTGTCCTCCGGCGCGACGTTGCCGAGCGCCGCCGCGACGCCGCCCTCGGCCATCACGGTGTGCGCCTTGCCGAGCAGTGACTTGCACACGAGCCCGGTGCGCGCGCCGTGATCGGCGGCCGCGATCGCAGCGCGCAACCCGGCACCTCCGGCTCCGATCACGAGCACGTCGTACGCGTGCCGTTCGATCTCGCCGCCGACCGCGGACGGCACTAGCGCGTCTCCTCGGAACGGGTGCCGGGAAGGCCCACTAGAAGATCCTCGGGTCGTGGAACACGCCGGCGGCCGCGAGGCGGATGTACAGATCGGTGAGCGCGACCGCGCCGAGGCTGATCCAGGCCCACTGCATATGACGCGCGTTGAGCACGCTGATGCCGCGCCAGAGCCGGTGCCGGGTGCGCGCCGATGACGAGCACGTGAAGCAGTCGAGCCGGCCGGCGACGAGGTGCCGGACCGAGTTGCAGCCGAACGTGAACGCGGACAGCAGGACGACGTTGGCGAGCATGATCAGCGACCCGAGGCCGACCCCGAACTCGAGTGCGCCGTGACCGTTGCGGAAGAAGAAGGCGCGTCCGGCGTCGTACCACAGGAACCCGAGCACGATCGTCGCCAGGTACATGAAGTAGCGGTGGAGGTTCTGGAGGACGTACGGGAGCTTGGTTTCGCCGCGGTAGGGGCGGCGCCGTGGCTGGGCGGCAACGGCGCACGCCGGCGGCGAGCGGAAGAACGCGCGGTAGTACGCCTTGCGGTAGTAGTAACACGTGGCCCGAAAGCCGAGCGGGACCCACACGACGAAGAACGCGTACGTGAACGAGATGTGCAGCCCGAAGCTCTTCAGGTCCGGCGAGTAGAACGGAGACAGATAGTGGGCGCCCCCGCCGGTGTACAGGTAGTCGGTGCCCATCGCCGCAACGACGATCGAGTAGATCCCGAACGCGCCGAGTCCGACCGCGGTGACGAGCGGCGCGGCCCACCAGCGATCGGTGCGCGCGGTGGCACCGAACCGCGAGGAGGAGACGGCGCCGGTGGTCATGTCCAGCAAACTAGCGAAGGCTTCGAGCGGCACCCTCCGTACCCACTACGGAGGCCGTCGCGGGGAATCGCCCGCGCGCCTGGCTGGGTAACATGGCTGGCCAGGACGGCGCCCCGCTCCCAAAGGTTTGTCGCTTCGGAGCGGTGCCCGGCTGCCCGAAGAAAGCGAGAACTTGATGAAGGTTGCCTACTGGCCCGGCTGTGTCAGCCGGGGCTTCACCCCGGAGTTGCACGGCTCGATGGCGAAGGTCGCACCACTGCTCGACATCGAGCTGATCGAGCTCGATCGAGCGAGCTGCTGCGGCGCCGGCGTGATCGCGGAGCACAATCAGGAGCTCGCGGACACGCTCAACGCCCGCACGTTCGCGCTCGCCCAGAAGACCGACGGCGAGCTGATGATGAACATCTGCTCGACGTGTCAGGGTGCGCAGTCGGAGTGTCAGCAGCGGCTCGACGCAAACACCGACTACCGCGAGCAGATCAACCAGACGCTCTCCGAAGAGGGTCTCACGTACGAGAAGGGCCTCACGAACAAGAACTTCCTGTGGCTGCTCGTGGAGGAGATCGGGCTCGAGACGCTGCGCTCGAAGGTCAAGCGCCCGCTCACCGACCTGCGCGTCGGCCCGTTCTACGGCTGCTATATCGTGCGCCCCGTCGAGCGGCTCGGGATCGACGACGACCACCCGCGCGATCGCTACCTGCACATGGTGATCGAAGCACTCGGCGGCACCGTCATCAACTACGCCGGCGTCTACAAGTGCTGTGGCTTCCCGATCATCACGATGAACAAGGAGGCCTCGCTCAAGCAGGCCGGCCGGCACCTCGGGGACGCGATCGACGCCGAGGCGGACTGCCTCGTCGTCCCCTGCCCTCTGTGCCACCTCAACCTCGATCTGCAGCAGCCGACCGCGGCCAAGGTGGCGGGGCGGGAGCTCGGGATGCCGGTGCTCCACCTGCCGCAGCTCATCGGACTCGCCCTCGGCCTGTCGCCGAAGGAACTCGGCATGAACAAGCACATCGTGCGCCCGACCTCGGTGATCGATTGGTCGACGTCAGTCGTGGCCGGGGCCGGGGCCACCAGCGGCGGCTGGTGATCCGTCCGCTCCGGCGCGTGCTCTCCCTCGCTCGCGGCCGCGGGACCGCGGCGCAGGGCGGCTCGCGGCGTCAGCCGGCGGGAGCCCATGGGGGCGAGGATCCGTCGCGCCGGATCGAGGAGGCGCGGCGCCGCCTGAAGGCGACGATCCCGCCGCCCGAAGACTGACCCGGTCGACCGCTTCCAAAACGAAGGGCGAGGCTCCCTGCTGCCTCGCCCTTCAAGCCCTGCCTGTCAAACCCCTGCCCTTGCGTCCCGTCCCGAAGGGTCCCGGCTGCGTGGTCATCCGGAGTGGATCGGAAGCGCACCGGAATAATGACCGATGTGGGCGGCGATGTCGCCCCCCTCAGGGGTGATCTTCGGGTGATTTCGGGGTAGAAAACGGGTGATCTTCGCCTCACCCTTCCGCTGCGGGTACCGATACCGTAGTGTCGGTTCCGCGGAGGCGCGGACAGCGCATTCATGGTCAAGCCCTCCATTTCAGTCGCCATCGCTCGCTTCGAGGACATCGTGGGCTTGGGGCTGCGCTCGCTCGTCGATGACGACGAGCAACTCGAACTCATCGCCCACGACATTCCGCATGACGAGATACCGGCGATGCTCGACGCGCTGCGACCGCTCGTCGCGATCCTCAACTTCGGCTCGCTGAGCACCGCGGCGGAGCTGCGCGAGCTGCACCGCACCTTCCCGGACACGCGGCTGATGGTGCTCGCCGACCGCCCGACGCCCGCCGAATGCCGCCAGCTGGTCGGGTTCGGGGCGACGGCCTGTCTGTCGAAGTCGACCCAGGCACGTGACGTCCTCCACGCGATCCACCTCGCATCTCGCGGGATGCACGTGCTGCCGGCGGCGGTGATCGACGATTTCGAACCTGCGGGCCCGGAGCTGCTCACGCCGCGCGAGTCCGACGTGCTCGAGCTGCTCCAGACGGGATGCTCGAACGCGGAGATCGCGCAGACGCTCCACGTGAGCATCGAGACCGTGCGCACGCATGCGCGGCGCGTCTACCGCAAGCTCGGGGTGCGGACCCGGCGCGAGCTGCGGGCGGGGCGGTAGTTAGTCGCGCATCGACCAGGCCGCGCCGTAGCGCTCGGCGAACGCGAATCCGGCCACCGGATTGCGCGCCAGCGCCCGTGGCCATGGATCGCGCCGGTGGCCGGTCGAGATGTGGCCGGCGATGGCGATTCCCTCCGGGATGTCCAGGAGCTCGCGAACCGCTGGCTCTGCTGGGGCGAGCAGCGTCGTGAACGCGGCCCCGAGGCCCTCGGCGCGCAGGCTGAGGAGGACGTTCTGGATGAACGGGTAGATCGAGGCGCCGCCGACGATGCTCGGACGGTCAAGCGACTCGTCAGTGATCGCCAGCGCATCAAGGGCGACGCAGGGGACGAGGTGGACGGGGACCTCGTCGAATGTGTGCGCGAACTCGTCGGCGCCCCTCAGCATCCGCAGCCGTCCCGGGGTGATGCCGGGCGGCGGCTCGGGCGCGTCGAGCACGGCCCGGGCGCCGGTCTGCTCCGTGTACGCCATCCACGCCGGCTCGTAGAGCTCGCGCAACTGTCGGCGTAGGTCACGATCCGTGACGACGATGACGCGCCAGCCCTGACGGTTGCCTCCAGACGGAGCAAACCGCGCGTTGTCGAGGACGCGTTCGATCGTCTCGCGTGGGACCGGCTCCTCGGTGAAGTAGCGCGTCGACGGCGCGCAGCGCATCACCTCGTAGAGGTCGGTCATCGCGCTTCCTGGCCGATCGGGCGCTCCTGCTGCACGGCCGAGGCCTCGAGCCCGAACGCGGTGTGAAGCGCACGGACCGCATCGGGCACACGCTCGGAGCGAATGACGCACGAGATCTTGATCGGCGAGGTCGAGATCATCTCGATGTTGATGCTCGCCTCGGCGAGCGTGTCGAAGACCTTCGCGGCGACGCCCGGGTGCGAGCGCATGCCGGCGCCGACGATCGACACCTTGCCGATGTCCGGGTCGGTGTCGACGCGCGCGACGTCAAGCTTGGCGACGATCGGCTCGAGCGCGGCCTCGGCGGCACGGAGGTCCTCGGTCGCGATCGTGAACGAGACCTCGGCGTCGCGGCCCTCGCCCAGCGGCTCGTTCTGGATGATCGTGTCGACGTTGCAGCCGGCGTCGGCGAGTGCAGTGAAGATGGCCGCCGCCGCGCCCGGGCGGTCGGGAACGCCGAGGAGGGTGATCCGCGCCTCCTCGGTGGAGTGCGTGACCGCGGTGATGAGGGGATGTTCCATCGTCTCGTCTTCTCCTAGGACAACCGTACCGGGGGCATCTTCAAAGCTCGATCGGCAGTGGATCCGCACGCCGTGGGTCCGGGCGTACTCGACGGAACGCAGCTGGAGCACCTTCGCGCCGGAGGCCGCCATCTCAAGCATCTCCTCGAAGGAGACGAACGGGAGCTTGCGGGCGTTCGGGACGATCCGCGGGTCGGCCGTGAACACGCCGGCGACGTCGGTGTAGATCTCACACACCTCGGCGTCGATCGCCGCGGCGAGCGCGACGGCGGTCGTATCCGACCCGCCGCGACCGAGCGTCGTCACGTCGCGGCTCGTCGAGACGCCCTGGAAGCCGGCGACGAGCACGATCAGGTCGTCGTTGACCGCCTCGCGGATGCGGTCGGCGCGGACGTCGAGGATCCGCGCCTTCGTGTGCGACGTATCCGTGACGATCCCGGCCTGTGAGCCGGTCAGCGAGATCGCGCGGTGACCGAGATCGTTGATCGCCATCGCGCACAGCGCGCACGAGATCCGCTCGCCGGTCGAGAGCAGCATGTCCATCTCCCGCGGATCCGGCGTGTGCGAGACCTCCTCGGCCATCGCGATCAGCTCGTCGGTCGTCTTGCCGCGCGCGGAGAGGACGGCGACGACGCGGCGGCCGGCCTCGCGCTGGGCGACGATCCGCCTGGCAGCGCGCTTGATCCGCTCGGCGTCGGCGACGGACGTGCCGCCGAACTTCATGACGACGGTGCTGGGACGAGCGTTGGGGGTCGGGGACGTCACGCTCCCGGAGGTTACGCAAGACCCCGGGCCTGCGCGCACGGCCCGCTTGGAGGCACTCGCTCAGGACGCCGTGACGCGGTATTGCGACGTGAGCTCCGCGAGCTTCACCGATAGCTCGTTGAGGTTCTCGGCAGCGACTTCAGACGCGTGGGCACCCTCGAGGAACTGCGCCGTCCCGTCTTCGATGCCGGTCATCGCTTGAGCGATCTCGTCCATCCTCGTGCTCTGCTGATGCGCCGATGCGGCGATCTCCTGGGCGGCAGCCGCCGCCTCGCGGATCGTGTCGGTGAGGCTGCGGATCCCGTCGTCGGCACGTGCCGTGAGCTCGAGACCGCGCTCAACGACCTTGCTGCCCGCCTCGCTGACCGACACGGCGGCCGCCGTGGCGGTGCGAACCTCGTCGAGGATCCCCTCAACCTGAGCGGTTGCCTGCCGGGACTGCTCGGCGAGCTGTCTCACTTGATCGGCCACGACGGCGAATCCGCGACCGTGCTCGCCCGCCCGGGCGGCCTCGATCGTCGCATTGAGCGCGAGGAGGTGCGAGCGGCCCGACAGCGCGTTGACAGTGTCGGTGATGACGCCGATCTGCTGCGCCCGCGCCGACAGCGTCGCGATCTCGTGCGCGATGGCGTCGACGCGGTCGCGGATGTCCTGCATCACCTCGGCAATCGCCGTGACGGCGGCGGTCCCCTCATCGCTGACGCGAGCGGAGTCCGCGGCCTGCTGCGCGACGTCCTGGGCGCGCCGCGCGGTTTCGTCGGCGGCCAGTCGCAGCTCATTGACCGTGGCCGAGGTCTGTGTGATCGCCGCCGATTGCCGACTGGCGCTCTCCGTATGCCGGTTCACGGAGCCGAGGATCTCGGCCGCCGAGAGACCAATCTCCTCCATGCCGGCCTGGATGCCCGTCGAGATCTGAGACAGGCCTCCGACCATCGTGTTCAGGCTCTCGCCGAGCTGCCGCAATTCCCGCGCATCGGCCGCCACCGTGGTTGTCAGGTCGCCATCCGCCACCCGCGCGGCAAACTCCGCGTAGCTGCGAACGGCAACCTCGAGGGCGTGTTTCGATTCGCGTTCGGCCTGTGCCGCGACCTCGAGCTCGCGATGACGCAGATCGTTGATCGCCTTGAGACGTTGCAGCGCCAGACCGAAGCGGACCCCGGCCGCGATCAGCGCCGCGACGGCAAACCCGATCACCACCTCACTTCCATGCTGCAGCGAGGCGATGACCACGAGGAGGAGCGCCAGCGCGGAGGCGACGGTCGGCACGGCGAATCCCGACGACGTGTTGTCCCTGACCGGCACCCCCGGGTCCGGCGCCAGCCACACGGCGGCGGAGATCAAGAGCAGCGAGGCGGGCCACGCCATCACGTTGATGAACCACCCCGGGTCGGTGGCGACGATCCCGTTGAACAAGGCCGCGGTATCGCCGGCCACATTGACGGCCCCGGCCGCCGCGATGAGGGCCCACCGCGTCCGACTGCCTCGGGGCAGGAGCGCGACACCGAACAGCGTCAACCCCAGGAGCAGCAGGTCACCGAGCGGGTAGACGATGTTGACCGCCGCGAACTCGGTGCCGCCGCCGGACGCGACCGCGATCGGGTGAAAGGCGAAGAGCACGAGCGCCGCCGCTGTTACGAGCGTGGCGATGACGCCGTCCAGATAGTTGGCCGCGGTCAACTTCTTGACGTCCCGCTCCATCAGCACCATCAGACCGACGTACGCGAGCGGATAGAACGCCGCCCACAGGAAGTTGAACAGCGCGAGGGTCGGCGCCCCGTCGCCCATCGCGACCTCGACGAAGTCACCGGCGGCCCACACGCAGCCCGCGGCTCCCAGCAGCAGGGCGTATTTGCGATCGCGCTCGTAGAGCACGCCTCGGGCCAGGATCAAGGAGCTGACGAGCAGCTCGAACACGCATGGTCCCCAATCGTCCAGCCAGCTCCACAACGGGCCGTTCTGACCACGCATGACGAGCGAGATCGCGTACGCGGCGAGCACAAGCGTGAGCACGCCGTAGAGCAGCTTGAGCCGCGGAGACGGTGCTTCGATCCTGTCCATGTCCCTGTCTCTCACTCGGTGCAGCGCGGAGCGGGCAACAAACCCGAGACCGCGCCGGCGCTGTGTACATCCTGCCGCCCGGTAGTCGGACGAGCTCGTGAAAACCTGAGCGGGCGTGGCGCCCGCCGCGCCCGCCGCGGGCGGCCTGAGATCCCGTCCCTATTCCGAGCCGACGACGACCTCGCCGGTCCGGGGCAGGTGCTTCCAGCCTGAGCGGACTCCCTGGAGGGCGCTCACCGACGATTCGATGATCACGAGGTACATGAGCTGGCGGTACACGAACTGCTGAAGCGGCAGCGCCCAGAGCGGTTTCAACGACTCCCGATCCAGGCGGAAGCCGTAGACCGCAATGAGTAGCTGGACGACGTTGAACACGGCCCACACGACCAGTGTTCGGGTCGCGCCCGTGAACACCAGCCCGTACAGTGCGAACAGGTCGATGAGCGGCGCCACCGCGGGGAGCAGGATCTGGAACAGCAGCATGTACGGCAGCGCGCGACGTCCGATCCGCCGCTGGCGACGGTCCCGGGAGATGACCGCGCCGCGATGCTTCCACACCGCCTGCATCGTCCCGAACGACCACCGGTAGCGCTGGCGCCACAACGTGCCCAGGCTCGACGGCGCCTCGGTCCATGCACGCGCCTCCTCGGCGTACACCACCCGTCGCCCGGTCCGCCCGATCGCCAGCGTCAGGTCGGTGTCCTCGGCGAGCGTGTCGCCGGGGACGCCGCCGACGTCCCGCAGCACGTCCCGACGGAACGCCCCGATGGCGCCTGGCACGGTGGGCGTGCACTGGAGCACGTCGTACATGCGCCGGTCGAGGTTGAAGCCGATCACGTACTCAATGTGCTGCCAGCGGCCGAGCAGTCCGCCGCGGTTGCCGACCTTCGTGTTGCCGGAGACCGCCGCGATCTCCGGGTCCACGAGCGGCGCGACGAGCCGCCGCAGTGTGCCCGGCTCGAACAGCGTGTCGCCATCGACCATCACGATGACCTCTGAGTCCGTCATCTCGATCCCGGTGTTCAGCGCGGCGGCCTTACCGGCGTTGTCCTGGCGAATGAGACGAACACGGTCGAGATCGAGGCCGGCGACGATCTCCGCCGTGTCATCGGTCGAGCCGTCATCGACGACGACCACCTCGAAGTCGTCGTACTCGCTCGCCGCGAGCGAGCGCACGGCACGCGCGATGCCGACGGCCTCGTTGTACGCGGGCACGACGATCGCCACGGTTGGCGTGTGATCCGCAGCGGCTCGCGCGCGCGTGCGCCGTACGTGGTGCGCCGCCAGCGCGAACAGCAGCAACGCCCGGAGCGCGACGAGCGCCGCGACGACGAGCAGCACGATGGAGATCACCGTCGTCAGCGCATAGGCCACTCGCACGCTCGTGACGAAGATCGTGCCGCGGCTACTGGACCACCCGCGTGCGCGCGGCTCCGTCACCGACGGCGGCAGTCCCGCGAGCTGGGACACCGTGACGAATCGGAAGCCACGAGCGCGGAGCCGGGTGATCAACATGCGCACCGCCGTGACGGTCTGAGAGCGATCTCCCCCGCCGTCGTGGAGCATGATGATCCCGCCGGCTCGACCCGGTGGCGTCGCGTTGGCGACGATCCGCGCGACGCCGGGACGCTCCCAGTCCTTGGAGTCGTAGTTCGCGAGCACGATGTAGTAGCGGTGCCCGGCGAGCGTGGCCAGCTCACGCTCGTCCAGCGGCGTGACGGCATCAGGTGTGGCGGAATACGGCGGACGGATGAGCCGGGCGTAGTGGCCGGTGATGCCGGCGATCGCCGCCTCGGTCAGGTCGATCTGCATCCGGCGCTCCCACACGGGCACGCCGCCGAGCAGCACGTGCGTGAACGTGTGATTGCCGATCTCGTTGCCGTCGCGAACGAGCCGGCGCACGAGCTCCGGATACCGTGCCGCCTCACTGCCGATCTCGAAGAACGTTGCGTGAACGCCGGCGGTGTGCAGCTCGTCCGCGATCCGGTTCGTCCACCGCGGGTCCGGCCCGTCGTCAAACGTCAGCGCGATCCGCCGGCCCGGGGGCGGCTCGACCGAGACGAGGCGCTCACCCGTGGCCCGGAACACGGGGCGGTCGTTGATGAGCGGCGATGCCGCCTGCGTCGCGTGCGGTTCGGACGTCGCGCCGATCGTGTGTGTCGCGAACCCCTGGAACGCGATCACGGCAAGCATCACGACGAGGCAGAAGACGAGCAGACGCCAGTGGCCCGGCGGGTTCCAGATCCGCGTCGGGATCCGGATTCGGCGGGGACGCGTGGGCGGCGGCGGGGGCTGTGTCGCGGTGCTACCGCGGTTGGGCGCGCGTGACGCTTCGGACGCGGGTTCGTCAGTTGTTGTTGCCATGACCGGGGCCGGGCGTGGCGGCCTGGCCTGGGGCGGCGCCGGTTCGCCCGGGTGCGCTCACGCTCCCCGTGGAGCTCTTGGTCTGCCCGGGCGCCGCGCCGGAGCTACCCGGCGTCGTCGCCGTCCCCGGGCTGTGGGCGGGCGTCGACTGCTTGACCGTCTGTCCAGGCGCAGTTGTCGTCCCTGACCCGGAGCTGCCCTGGCCCGAGTTCGGTGAGCCGGTTGCGGTCGTTCCACTCGTTGCGCCGGTCGTGCTCGCTGCGGGCGCCCCGCTCGCGGGCGGCGTGGCCATCACCGGGGTCGCCGCAGGCGCGGATGATGATCCGCCGGGCGTCGGCGCGAGCGAGCCGCGGTGCGTCGAGGAACGATGGGGACCGTTGGTCCCCCCCGAGCGCCGCACGGCGCCCCGGCGGGTTGCCGTGGGGCCGCTCGACGCCCGCGCCGCCGCGGTGAGAGACATGCGCCCGGTGGTCGAGCCCGCCGTGGCGCTGACGAAGCCACCGTTTGCGGTCGTCGGCGCGAGCGCGTTGCCCGGCGCCGACGGCGCGATCGCGGGAGGTGCGGCCTGGCCGCCGAGCGGCAGGAAGCCGGCCGGAAGGATGCCGAGGCCGGCAAGCCCGAGACCCGTGATCCAGAGCAGGAACACGAGTGCGACGGCCCGCCCGACGCGCGTGAGCAGGCGAGCGCGTCGACCCGATGGGTCGGCGAGGATGGGCGGTGCCGCCGGCATCGCCTGACGGCCCCGAAGATCAACGATCTCTGCCATGTGCGCCGAATGAGGCGTCGTTCAGAGGTCTCGCTGGACTAGCTGCAGGGTACCCGGCAGGACGCGTTTGTGAGCCGGTTTCTTCACAGCGACCGGCGACCGACGAGCGCCCGGCCGAGCGTCAGCTCATCGGCGTACTCGAGGTCCGCGCCAACCGGCAGTCCGCTCGCGAGCCGGGTGACCGACGTCCCGGGCGCGATCTCCCGGATCCCGGCCGCGATGTGGAGCGCCGTGGCCTCGCCGGTCGTCGTCGGGTTCGTCGCGACGACGACTTCACGGACGTTGTCGCCACGCACCCGTTCGTACAGCTCGGCGATCTTCAGGTCCTCCGGGTCGACCCCGTCGATCGGCGACAGCGCGCCGCCGAGCACGTGGTAGCGCCCGCGAAACTCATGGGTGCGCTCGATCGAGATGACGTCCGACGGCTCCTCCACGACGCAGATGAGCTCGGCATCCCTCCGCTCATCGGCGCAGATCCGGCACACCGGCCCATCGGCGAGGTTGAAGCAGACCTCGCACAGCCCGATCCGCTCCTTCACCTCACGGATCGCGTCCGCGAGCGCGGCGGCGTCCTCATCACTCGCCCGGAGCAGGTGGAACGCGAGCCGCTGGGCCGTGCGGCCGCCGACTCCTGGAAGCTTCGAGAGCTCTGTGATCAGGCGCTGGACGGGCGGGGCATACACGCGGGTGGCTACAGCCCGGGGATGCCCAGGCCGCCGAGACCACCCGGGCCGCCGAGGCCGCCCGCGATCCCGCCGAGCTTCGCCTCTGCGAGCTCCTGTGCGGAGCGCAGCCCCTCGTTGACCGCTGCGAGCACCATGTCCTGGAGCAGCTCGACGTCGTCGGGATCGACCGCCTGGGGGTCGATCGTGATCGACTTCACGTGGAGGTCGCCGGTCACCGTCACCGTGACCATGCCGCCGCCGGCCGAGGCCTCGACGACCTCGTCCTTCAGTGACTCCTGCGCGGCCATCATGTCCTGCTGCATCTTCTGGACCTGCTTGAGCATCTGCTGCATGTTCGGCTGTGGTGGCATCTCGTTCTCGCCTCCGCCCTACTGGGCCTCGCGGTGTTCGGTCTCTGCGAGCTCGTCGTCGAGGATCTCCTCAGCGTCGAACTCGTCCAGGAAGCGGCGGACGAGCTCCTCGCCGGACAGCGTGTGCTCGCCGTTCGTCGCGGCGGGGGTCTCCTCCACCTCACGCAGCTCGTAGCGCAGCGCGAGCGACTGCCCGATCACCTTGCGGAACGCATCCCCGGCGACGCGGCGGTGGTCATCCTGCTCGGCCTTGCGCTTGAGGAACGCGGCTCCGGGCGGGAAGGCGAGCGTCAGTTCACGGTCGGTGATCTCGACCGGGCGCGCGTCGGCGAGCAGCGCGGCGAGCATTGCGTTCGATTGCTTGACGATCTCGACGACGGCCGGCCAGGCATCGATCGCCGGCTGGAGGCCGGGCGGGCCCGCGGTCGCAGTCCGGGGCGGCGGTTCAGGCTGGGGCGTTTCTGGGGGGACGACCTCGGCCGGTGGCTCGGGCTCGACCGGCGCTTCCGCCACGGACGCGGATGGGGCCGGAACGGCGGGTGGCGGAGGCGGTGCGGGTGGGGCCGGGGCGGCCGCGGAGGCCGCCGCGGCGGGCGCCGCGGGGCCGGGGCCGCCGCGGGGGCCGGGGCCGCCGCCCGGTGCAGGGCGCCGTTCTCGAGCCGCTCGATCCGGGCCAGGAGCGCCGACATCGACGGGTCGATCTCGGGCGCGGCGGCCTTGATCAGGACGAGCTCGAGCTGGATCCGGGCCTGGGCGCCGTTCGTCGTCGCCTCCAGTGCGGTGGCGACGAGGTCGAGCAGCCGGACCGCGTCGGTCTCGGGGAGCGCCTCGGCCTGATCGAGCAGGCGGCGGTCGCGCTCCGGCGTGACGCGCAGCTCGTTCGGCACCTCATGGAGGACCTGCGCGGTCAGCAGCTCACGCGCGTGAACCTCCAGGTCACGGAGGACCTGGCCGGGGTCGCGGCCGGACTCGGCGAGCGTCGCGGCGGCCCGCAGGGCGGCCGCAGGGTCACGAGCGGTGATTGCGTCGACGGCGGCGAACAGCTGCTCGGAATCGGCAACGCCGAGCACCGCGAGCACGTCCTTGGGCTCGATCCGGGCATCGCCGGCGTACGTGACGAGCTGCTCGAGCGTGCCGAGCGCGTCCCGGAAGGAGCCCGTCGCGTTGCGGGCGATGAGCGCGATCGCCGCCTCGTCGATCTCGATCGACTCCTGCTGGACGACCCGCGCGAGCACCCTCGCGACCTGTTCGACCGACGGGCGCCCGAAGTCGAAGCGGTGGCAGCGGTCGACGACCGTCGGCAGGACCTTCTGCGCCTCCGTCGTCGCGAGCACGAAGATCGTCCGCGGGGGCGGCTCCTCGAGCGTCTTGAGGAACGCGTTCCATGCCTGCTGGGAGAGCATGTGGGCCTCGTCGAGGATGTACACCTTGTGCCGCCCGGACACCGGCGCGTAGGCGACCTTCTCCCGCAGATCCCGGATGTCATCGACCGAGTTGTTCGACGCGGCGTCCATCTCGATCACGTCGAGCGACGTCGCGTTCGCGATCGACACGCACGATTCACAGTGACCGCACGGGCTCGTCGTCGGCCCGTTCTCGCAGTTCAGGCAGGCGGCGAGGATCTTCGCCATGCTCGTCTTGCCGGTCCCGCGGGAGCCGACGAACAGGTAGGCGTGGTGCACCTTGCCCTGGGTGACGGCGTTCGAGAGCGTACGGACGACGTGCTCCTGCCCGACGACGTCAGCGAACGTCCGGGGACGGTGGCGGCGATACAGAGACGGGCCGGTCGACACGGGGTTCCGAGTCTAGACGGGCCGCCGGTGGTCGGACCCGCGGACACGGGTGCGCTGAGAGCGCTTGGCCGCGTCGGCCGACCGGCACGCGTTCCCGCGGCTGGCCGGCTCAGGAGGGGTTCGGGAGCCCGTGCCGCTCAGAGCGGATCGAATGCCCGCGGGGCGCGAGCGCGGCCGACGCGCGGGAACTCGTGGTCGCCGCGCTCGCTGTGGCCCGGCGGGGAGCGATCCAACTAAGAAACGGACCGTGCACCCTCCTTCGAAGACAAGCCCGAGGCGCGGCCACCGCTTGTTGACTCCGGTCCGGCGCTCCCGCAGCGCCTGAAGGTGACCGCTTAAGGCTGCTTCCTTCCGGACCTGACCTGGTTCACGGGTCTCCATCGCGGCGGGACCGGACCATCACCGCCACAAGCAGGGCGCTGACCTCGGGCTTGAACCCCTCGAGAGGGAATTCAGCCCCGCTAGAGCGGATTGCGGGTTACAGGGCACCGCTAGCACCTCGCCTAGCACGGTCCGCCGACCATCGTAGACGGTCCGGGCCGGCTCCCTCCTGATCGCGCCGCTCGGGGATGGCCCGACAATGCCGAAGGGCCTTAGAATCCCTTCGGTAGGGCGCGTAGCTCAGTGGGAGAGCGCTCGCTTCACACGCGAGAAGTCGCTGGTTCGAACCCAGCCGCGCCCATCAAAGGCCTGCAAATTGCAGAGCTCCGGCAGCAGCCGCCACCCGCGCCGTGCGGTGTCGGACGCCGCGCGCGGCTCTTACACGTTGTCGTCGTCGGTCAGCTTGCCGCGGCGTAGCCCTTCAGGCCGCCGAAGCCGAGTGGCACGGATTTCTCGTCGCCGACGATCCAGGCATTGTGCCCAGGCGGCATATGGAACGTATCGCCGGGTCCAAACTCGCGCTCCGTTCCATCATCCATTCCCAGCGCCATGCGGCCTTGCAGGACGTAGCCGGCGCTCGTTTATCGCGCGGTGCTGCTCATGCCGGCCGACGAATCCGGCAGGGTCTCTGCCGGAGGCGCCTCGCCGAAGATGTTGGCGCCGGTCGGGGCGGAGGCGAAGAACTCGCTCGCGGCGCGGTGGCCGGCCTGCCAGAGCGTGCGTTTCTGGGCGTCTCCCATCGTGAACTGGAGCGTCGCGACGGTGCCGGTTTCGATCACGATCGTGCGCTGGGAAAACGTGGCGGCCTCGAGGTGATCGTGGACGCCGATGCTCGTCTCGACGAGCGCCCGCACCATTCCCACGGGCCAGCGGTAACCGGCGATCGGGCGGCCCTGCGGCTGCTCGCCGTCGAGGCGGAACCCCCAGGTCGGGTGGCACGGCTGGGCGCGGTCGAACAGGAACACGGGATAGCCGCTGACGATCCCGCCGTCCACGAGCGCGCCGACGCGGCCGCTGACCGCATCCCGAAGCGGCCAGGGCGCGAACATGAACGGGTAGCCGGCGCTCATCCGCACCGCGTCGGCGATCGGGAACGCGTCCGGCTTCCAGGGGTTGCCGTCGGGGTCGAGGTACTTCGGCGCGTCGTCGGGGAAGACGACCATGCGGTGGTGGACGAGATCCGTGGCCACGACGCGCAGACGGCATGAGAGCTCGCCGAACGTCCGCGCCGGGCGCGGCGCCTGCTCGAGCAGGTCACTGATCCAGCCATGCAGGGTCAGGCCGCGCGCGATCGCGTGGTGGCGCATCAGGTTCCGGACCTGCGCGATGCGTCGTGGCCACCCGATGTCGGCCACCGTGGCGAGATCGAACGCCATCAGGCGGTCGGTGAGCGCACTCGCGTCGTAGCCCACCGCCACCGCGGCCGCCGTGATCGCTCCCGCAGACGTGCCGGCCAGCTTCTCCCAGTCGCGGTATCCCGCCTCCTCGGCGGCCGCGAGCGCGCCGGCGTACGCGATCGCCTTGACCCCTCCGCCCGAGAACACGCCGTCGGCGCGCTTGTCGGTCATCGCGCCTCCCCGGCCGGCTCGGCGGCGGGTGAGATCCGCAGCGGGAGGCTGATCGCGCCGCGCAGGTAGGGGTCCGTCTGCCACTGCGGCTCGCCGTCGAGCCGGATGTCCTCCGTGTGATCGAGCAGCGCGCGAAGCGCGATCGGCGTCACGATCCGGGCCAGAGGCGCCCCGACGCAGACGTGGATCCCGTCGCCGAACGCCAGGTGTTTTTGCGGCCGGTCGACACGGAAGTCCTCCGGGGCCTCGAACCAGTCGGGGTCGTGGTTGGCCGAGGCGACGACGAGAGCGACGTGCGTGCCCGCGGTGATGGCCTGGCCGTCGAAGGTCGTGTCGGTTGCGGCGATGCGGTCGATGAGCTGGACCGGGCCCTCGAGGCGCAGCAGCTCCTCGACGGCGGCCGGGAGCAGGTCTGGCTCGGCGCGCAGGCGGGCGAGCGTGCCGGGGTCGCCGAGCACCCGGTTCATGCCGTTGGCGATCAGGTATGTCGTCGACAGGTAGCCGGCGATGAGAATGTCGCAGAGCGTCGCGATCAGCTGCTCGCGGTCGAGGTTGGCCCTGGCGAAGGCGTCGCAGAGCGATCCGGTCAGCCCGCCGACCGGGGTTTTCGTGTGTGTGTAGACGAGTCCGTCGAAGTACGTGCGCAGCGCCATCGCGCAGGTGGCCCCCTGGATTCGCGTGCCCGCCGCCTGCGTCGCATCGTGCGCCGTGGCGATCGACTGCTGCCACCCGATGAGGATCATGCGGAGGATCGGGTCATCGGGCAGGCCGAGCAGGTCGAAGAGGACGTTCGCGGGCAGCGGCAGCGCGAAGTCCTGGACGAGCTCGATGACCTCGGTGGCCCCGAGGCCGGCGAGGATGGCCTGCGCGCGGCGGGTGGCGACGTCGGGGGCCTGGAATAGCGCGTCGCGGAACGCCACCTCGACGGCGCGGCGGAGCTCGTCGTGCGCCGGCGGGTCGGAGCTGAACAGTCCCGGCGGGAGGTCGGCGAGCGCCGCCGTTGGGCCCGGGCCAGGCTGCGGCCGCTGCGGCGGCTGCTTGCGCCACGTGTGCTTGTCCTGGAGGACCGTGGCGCAGTCCTTGGCGCGGAAGCACCAAATAGGGCCGCCCTTGACGGCGAAGCGTGGCGCGTACCGGCGAAACGCCGCGTACGTCGGGTAGGGATCGGCGAGGAACGCCGGGTCATGCGGGTCGAAGCGCTCCGGGTCGAACGGCGCCCCGATCTCGGCGACCACGCGCGCGGCCGCCGGCGCGTCGATGACGAGATGCGGCTGGTCGGTGGCGCACACGATCAGGTTGTCCCGGTCCGGAACCGGCGCGTCGGGCGCCTGGTCGAGGTCGAGCGCGCTGACGGTCGGCACCTGGCACGTGGCCGGCGCCTGGATCGGATGCACCGCGCCGCCGGCGAGCGTCTGGAGCAGCGCGGCGGCCTGGGCCGGGTAGGAGCCACGGGCGCCCGGCATCCCGTCCCAGGCCAGTTCGCCTGACACGTTGAGGGCGGGCGGGGAATGGCCGTCCCAGCCGCCCTCCCCCACCGGGTGCGTGCCGCCCATCGCCCGCAGGTGGATGCCCCCGTCACCTTCCGCGTGCCAGTGGACGAGCACCTGGCCGGGCCGCAGGTCGCGGCCGCCAGTGCCCCGGCCCGAGCTGATGAGCACGCGCCGCGGCTGGCGTGGCCAGGTCAGCTTGTTCACGAGGGCGGTTCGCCGCGGGTCGATGGCCGCCGATCCGTCGGGCTGCAGGCAGAGCAGGTCCATCTCCCGGTTGGCGGGCGAGTCGAGCTGCGCCGCGTGTGGCGCGAGGGCCGGGTGCAGAGGCGCGAAGCGGTCGACGAGCCACTGCACCCCGAGTTGCGTGACCGAGCCGCGGTGCGGGGTGTCCCAGGTGACGAGCGTTGTCACGGCGTGCTCCTCGCCGCGGGCCTCGATGGCCGACAGTGCCAGGCGGCAGAGGAGGCCGCCCATACTCCATCCGAGCAGCGTCACCGGCAGCGCCGTTCGCCGGGTGATTTCGGCCAGGCATGCCTCGACGACGGCGGCGTTCTCCTCGAGCGGCCGCATCCCGTCGTCGAGCCCGACGGCGACGAGATCGAAGCCCCGCGCCCGGAGCGTGTCGAGCACGCCGTGCTGGGCGAGGACGTCGTGGCTGAAGGCGAAGCCATGGCCGCCGGGAAAGCCCTCCACGACGACAAGCGGGCAGCGCAGAGCGGTATGACGCGTCGCGGGGGTGGGCGCAGGCGCGGGCGCGTCGCCGTACAGCACGCACGCGGTTCCGCCGGGGAGGGTCCACACGTCGTCGGGTGGCGGCGGCGCGGTCGGGTTGAGGCCGACCCGGATGCCGGCGGTGCGCTCGTCGCACACGATGGTCAGCTCGACGTCGGTTAGGTTCTGCGCGTAGGCGGCGCTGACGGTCTGGCCGGGCGCGACCTCGGCGGCCGGGCGGCCGTCGCCGAGGTCGAGCTGGACCGGCCGCGCGGCGACGAGCGTGAAGCTCTGCGAGGCACCGCGCAGCACGGGAGTTGTACGTCCGAACTGCGGCTTGAGGACGAGCCCGGCGACGAACAGGTCCGGGCGGTCGACGACGACGAGCGGAGCCGGTTCGCGTCCGGCCTCGGCGGCGGGCGGCAGCGGCACCGCGGCTCCGCGATCGGCCAGCCGTGCCAGGAGCGCCGTGAACGCGAGGCCGTCGAGCACGGACGGTCCCGGCCCGTGCTCGGGCGTCGCCGTGACGGTCATGCCGCCCCTGCTAGCGTGCGGATGCCGCCGATTCCCGGCAGCAGGCAGTACAGCGACCCCCGCGTCCGGGTGAGGGTCGGCAGGCCGCTCAGCAGCAGCGGGTCGGCGCGCCGTCCCCTCGGCACGCGGAAGACGCCGCCGGTATCCGGCTGGGCGCCGATGAACGGTTCCCGCGTGCCGCGCAGTCCGGCCGCGCCGAGGTCCTGGTTCGCCCACACCCGCAGCACGAACTCGTACTGGAGCTCGAGGTCGCCGCACATGAACAGCCCGATCAGGCCGCGCTCGATCCCGTCGGCCGGTTGGCGCGGGTCGTAGGGCGGCCCGTACGGCATGCCGCGGCGCATCACCCGCCGCGTCCCGCGCACACCCATGGCCGGGGAGGACCGCGGGTTCAGCCGGCGCACGTGGCTGCCGACCGGGCAGCGCACGCCGTCCGCGTCGTCATGTACAGCGGGGCCTCGTCCGAGGGCGCGTAGTCGAAGCGGTTGAGCTCCGCGTCCGACGGCACCGGGTCGGGCCCGTCGGGGTGCGTCATCACCGACGCGCCCGACCGCCAGCGGCCCATCAGCTTGGCGGCCAGCCATTCGCGGTCGACCGCATACCGCGCCGACCACGTGTCGAGCATCGCCTCGAAGCCGTGGCAGTCCTGCTCGAGTACGCGGAACGCGGCGTAGGTGGCGTTGTCACCTAGGCGCGCGGGGATCGCGCCGATGTGGTTACCGCCGTACGAGTTGACATGCCCCGCGCCGAGCAGGAAGTCGCCGGCGGGCGAGGCCGGCTGCATGTCGGCGGGCTGGCGGCCGGGCGCACCGTCGATGCGCGGCTGGGCGATGCCGTCGCGGTAGCCGAAGTGAACCCGCCCACCGGGCAGCGCGTCGGCATCGGCCGACCACACCTCGGTGAGGCCGTGGTGGTCGAGCCGTTCGCGCAGCGTGGCGCTCAGCGGCTCGCGCCGCGCGCGGTGGTGCTCGTCGGTGAACAGGCTGAGCACGAGGTGAACTTCCGGGGTCGACGGTCCTCCGACGACCCAGCTCTCCGGCGCGCTCTCGCCGACGTCGCCGAGGCCAACGCCCCGAATGCCGTCGGGGTCTGGCGCGGTCGCGCGCGTTGCGGCGCCCTGCTTGAACGCGTCGGGGAACGCGTTCAGGGCCGGGTCGGGGACGCCGAGGGCGCGCAGTCCCGGCCAGGTGACGCCGAGGTTGAGCAGGTGGTCGGGCCGCCGGCGTCCCTCCCACTCCTCGGCGGTGCTGAGGCGCGGCGGCTCGGGGCTGCAGCAGGTCCCGCAGGAGCGCCCGGCCGTCGCCGCCGGGCGGGACCGTGACCGCGATGTGGCGCGCGTTGGCGGCGCGGTACCCCTGGAGGATGTTGCCCTGGATGTCGGCGAGGTCAAGGGTGCTCATCAATTCGCGCCGCGCTGGATCTCGAGGACGGTGAGGTCCGGGTACGCCGACCAGACGCCGACCGGGACGTTGTGGGAGCGCACGAACGCCATGAACTCCCGCGGGTGGCGCTGGACCGGGAGCGGCGGCGCCCCCCGGATGAACCGCAACACGGCGGTGAACACGTCGCCGAGCACCGCGACGAAGTCCATCGTGTAGGCGTTCAGGCCACCGTCGTAGGTGGTGATCGTCTGCAGCGCGCTGTAGTCGGGCGTGGGCAGGAACCGCGCGAAGTGGACGTACTGGAGCGACCTGAGCGCGGCCTGGACGTCGGGCATGGCGGCGGTCAGGGTGCGCTGAAGGGCCGGCCACTGGGCGGGTGACTTGAGCGGCAGGAACAGGTTGAGCGCGTTCTGGACCTGCCCCTCGAGGGCGAGGCTGACCGGTGCGGCGAGGGGGTGGGAGGTGTATGCGCGATGCGTTGCGTGACCCGGTGCGGCCGGGACGCCGTCGATGTGGATCGCCCGCGCGTGGCTCATTGGAGGAGCGCCTGCCCTCGTTTGTACTCGTGTTGCTGACCCAGCTCGCTTAGGACGGCAAGGGGCTCATTGAGGATCTCCGCGCGCCGTTGTCGGTCGAGGCACATCTCCGCCTCGACGAGCCCGGCGCGCGCCCGGTCGAGACGCTGATCGGCTCGGGTGGCTTTCGTGCTTCGTTCGCATGACGAGTCGCCGCGCTGCGTCGTGGTCGCCCGCGATGAGTGCCGCGCGGGCGCGGAGGACGGGCAGGCGTGTGGCCATCCCGCCGAAGCTCACCGCGGAGCGTCGCAGCGTCCAGAGCCCGCGCTTGATGCCCTGGTCGAGCGAGCGGACCGGGACGGTGCGGGAGCGCACGGCGCGCAGCTCGAGCAGCACCTCGACGGCAAGGGCGCCGAACTCGGCCCAGTGAAAGCCGACGGGCACGCTGCCCGCGAGCATGTCGATCGCCGCCCGCGCGTGGCTCGCGGCCTCGGCGTGGTTGCCCTCGGCGAGCCGGGCCAGCGCCTCGGTCGTCCGCCGTTCCAGGATCGTGCCGCCGTCCGAGTCGAAGATCGGGATCTCGAGGGCCGACTCGACCGCCCGCACGCAGGCGTCGACGTCATTGCGCAGGTATGCCGTCTGCGCCTCGTCGAGCAGCGACCAGCACAGGTTGACGCTGCTGCCCGTCTGCTCGGCGAGCGCGCGGTGCCGCTGCCACGCCTCCTCGGCTCCGGCCACCGATCCCCGGCAGAGATGGACAGCCGCGCGGGTCTGCCACAGCTCTGACTCGAGCCGGGTGTCGCCGACCTCTCCGAACAGCTCGAGCGCGCGGCCGTTGTCACTGAGCGCCACCTGCCAGCAGCCGCGGCTGGCGTGCATGATCGCGATGATGTTCCAGACGTAGGCGGCGGCCGGCGCATTGCCCTCGTCCTCGACGAGCTGGATCGCCCGCTGCGCGTAGCGATCGGCGCGGCGCGTCAGCCCGGACACGGAGGCGAGTCCGGCGGCGTTGGCGAGGGCGCGGGCGAGCTCGGCCGAGGCACCGGCCAGCTCGGCCAGGTTCAGGCTGCGGAGGATGAACGACCCCACGTCGAGGCTCGAGTTCCCGTGCAGGTAGCTGATCTGCACGAGCACCCGGAACGCGTCGGTGGCGGGCAGGAGCGCGTCGCGGTCGGCGGCGCGGTCGCCCAGGTAGCGGCGCGGCAGCGCCAGGTGCGCCGCCTGCACGGACAGGCCCTCGAGCAGGTCGCGCAGCCGCGGCAGCAGCCCGCCCCCGATCGGATAGCCGAGCCGCTCGAGCGACTGCTCGAGCAGCGCCCGGCTGGCCTGCAGATCGCCGAGGAAGTACCGGGCGTCGGCGAGCGCCTTCTCTTGGAGCGCGCGCCGCTGCGCCGGCACGTCCGGGTCGGCGTCCATCGCCCGGACGAGCAGGTCGACCGCCTCCTTGAACGCGCCGGCGTGCAGTGCGTTCCGGCCCGCGAGCTCGAGGTACGGCGCCGCGCGCCGGGCCAGGCCGGCGCGCATCCAGTGGTGGGCGAGGAGCTCGGGACGGGTGTTCACAGCCGCGGTGCCGCGTCCCTCGTACCACTCGGCCAGAGCGCGATGGGTCTGCTGGCGCTGGGATTCGGTCAGGACGCCGTAGACGACCTCCTGGAGGATCTGGTGCCAGAACGTGTAGCGCTCGCGTGAGGGGCCCGGCGCGAGGAGACCGGCCTCCCGGAGCGCCTCGAGCTGATCGGGGATGTCCGTGTCGTGGGCCGCCGGGTGCGCCGCGACCACTTCGTCGGAACGGAACGTCCGCCCGACGACGGCGGCCGCCTTCAGCGTCAGCTGCTGGGCGGTCGGCAGCCGGTCGAACTGCCTGAGGATGGCGCTCTCGACCGAGGCCGGAACCGCGAACTCTGGGCGGGGCCCGAGCCGGGCGCCGTTCCCGGTCACCTGGATCGCTCCGGTCTGGATGAGCGTCTCGAGCAGCGCCTCGCAGAAGAACGGGTGCCCGATCACCCGCTCGACGACGAGCGCCAGGACGTCGGGATCGACGGTGTTGGTGCCGAGCCGCTGCTGGACAAGCGCTGTTGTGTCCTCGGCCGAAAGCGGGCCGAGCGTCAGTACTCGCGCGCTCGTGGCGCTCCGCAGCCGGCCATGCTCGGGGGGCAGCTCGGTTTCCGTCTGGCCGATGCGTTCGGTGGCGATCGTGAGGAGTGGAGAGTCATCCCCCGTGACGCGGTCGAGCAGCGCCCACGACATCGAGTCGAGCCACTGCGTGTCCTCGACGATGAGCACGGTCGGCGAGGAGTTGGCGGACCGTCGCAGGCCAAGCGCGATCAGGGCATTGAGCTGCTCGCTGCGGGCCTCGCCGGTCAGTGCCTCGGCCTCCGGCGTCTCCGGGAGCGGAGCCGGGAGGAAGGGGTTGAGGAGCGGCAGTAACGCCGGCGAGCGGAGTTCGTCTCCGAACCGCTCGGCGAGATCTTCGGCGGACGCGACGTTCCTGAGCAGCGCGACGAGGAGCGGCCGCCAGGGCCGGTAGGCCGTCCCGCGCTCGATCGTGCCGGCCGTCACCCTCAGCACGCGGGCTCCCCGCTCCTTCGCGGTGCGGGCCGCGTAGCGCGCGAGGGCCGACTTGCCGATCCCGAGCTCGCCCTCGATCACGATCGTCGAGCCGAGGCCGTCGGGCGAGAAGTCGCTCGAGCGCCTCGTCGATCGCGGCGCGCTCCGGCTGGCGGCCGACGAGATCGCGGTCGGCCACCTCGGCCGGGCGGAGACCGAGCAGCCGGTGCACCCGCGCCGGCTCGGTGCGGTTCTTGAGCGCGAGGGCCCGGTGATGTTCGACTTCGAGCGCGAGCGATGCGGCATTGAACGTGTCCTCGTCGATCAGGACGCCGCCTTCGCCGGCAGTGCTAAGACGTGAGGCGAGGTTGACGGCGTCGCCGAAGAGGCTGTACTCGCGGCGGGAGTCGTTGCCGAAGACGCCGCAGCAGACGCGTCCCGAGCTGACCCCGATTCCGCCGGTCAGCCCCATGTCTTTGAGTTTTCCGTCGAATTCCGAGGCAGCCTGCAACGCGCGTTCGACGTTGTCCGGGTGCGCGCGGGGCGGGAGCCCGAAGACGCCGGAAAGCGAGATGCCCTTGTTGTCGAACCCGCACTTGACGGCGCCGTCGTAGCGCCGAATAACCTCCTGGAAGACGCACAGCGCCTCGTGCTGGCGCTCCGAGGCTGAGCAGCTCGTCCTCGTCGGCGCGCCCGAGGTGCGCCATCACGACGTTCACCCGCCGGAAGTCCGCCAGCCAGGCGTGGTCGGCGCCGCCCCACTGCCGGACGGGCGCCGGGATCATCGGGTCGAGACGCTCGGGCGGGACGTCGTGCGGCGCGGGGTTTTCGCGGACAGGGAGTTGTGCCGGATCGAGGACTCGTTGCAGCTCAGCCCGACCGTCGGGCGTGTCGCGCAAAAGCGCTCGGTGTTTGAGCAGCGCGGCGGCGTCTGCCGAGACCAGCACGGTTCCCGCGGCGGCGTCACGCTCGCACCCGACGACGTCGGCGGCGGCCTGGCCGCGGGGTGTCACGTGCCATCGCGAGCGGACGCCTCCGACGATCCCGACCTCGACCGGTCCCGCGGCGAGCCCGATCCGCGTCGGCCAGATCGTCGTGTTGCTCGGATCCTCCGTCGTGTGCAGGACCGCCAGCGCCGCCTCCGCCGCCAGGGCGGTGGCGTCGGCCAGCTCCCGTTCGTCCTCGGCGGCCCAGAAGCAGAGGAACGAATCGCCCGTCGTGTCGAGGATGTCGCCGCCGAAATGCGCGACCGTGTCGGCGACCGCGCAGAAGTACCGGTTGAAGCTGCTGATGACCTCCTCGAGGCCTTCGGGGCCCATGCTCACGAGACGCTCGACCTGCGCCGTGAACGACTCGACGTCGCTCAACAGCAGCGCGCCGTTGAGGGCGTGACGCTCAACGCCGAGCGGCTCCGGCCGGGCCAGCCGCCGCAGCAAAAAGCCCGACACGAAGCTGCGCGCCGTCGGCCAGTCGATGGCCGGCGCGGTCCGACTAGAGCTTTCTGTGGAGATCGACACTCGCCCCAGCGCCTCCGTCAGCGTCCGGGTGGACGCAGCCAAGGCTCTCAAGCATACGGATGTGCGCTGCGGCGGGGAACGGGGAAAGAAGATCGACGCACTACATCGGTTGGGTCTTGAGACGGGCTGGGCGGTAGGTGGGTCGAGGATCGAGGTCCGATCTCGGGCACGCGCACCTACGCCGGGACGGGATGGTGTTTCGTTGGCCTTCTCGAGGGCAAGCGATCGAGGCCCTCTCCCGGCGACGGTCGAGGCAACCGGCTAATCGGCGGAGGCGCGGTGGATTGCGTCGACACCTTGCGCCCTGTGGGTCCGGCTGATCAGTCTCCTCGAGCGCCCGATTAGCGCGCCAGCTCCGCACGGCGAAGAGAGCATGCTTGAGGCCGGACGCCACGCGACTGCAGCGTTGAACGAGTGCCCGCCCGGCCTTTCTGCGGGCCTAGCCCGAGCGCTCAAGCCTTATCTGCGCTCTGCCGATCGCGCCGCTGCGGCCGGCGCGTGTGGGCAGGAACTGGCTCGGGCCGAATGTGATCCGGCGAAGGTCGCCGCGCAGGCCGAGGACTGCTATTGCGAGGCGATCCGTCGTTTCGGACGCGCCGGCGCATGAATCAGCCAATCGCTGTAGGAGTACCCGCCCGCGAAGTTGTCGGCTCCGGGTGAGGTGTCCCGGCTGAACTGGACCATCCCGACGGGCAGCACTGGCCCTGGAAAGGTCGCGCCGGCGCCGGCGCGGGTGCCGTAATCAGGCGCGCCCGAGGCGCGACCCACGAACAGGTCAACCAGCCGCATCTCCTTCGCGCTCGCCCCGGCGCATACGCCGAGCCCGAGCATCGACAGGACCGCCCAACGCTCTCACCGGCGCCCACATGACGATCGGACGCTACCTGCCTCTGGGATGATCGCCCCGTGTGCCGGGTTCGATTCTTAGCCGCAGCAGTGTGGGTGGTTCTCGCCCTCGTCGTGCTGGCGCCCGCCGCCGGCGGCGCTGCCACGGCCACCACCAGCGTGCGGATCGACGCTGACCACGCCGTCATGCGGACCACGACCGGAGCGCTGATCGTGTCCCGTCGGCCGTTCGGGATCGTCTTTGTGAACAGCTCCGGCCGGGTCGTCCTACGGCAAGCCGCGGTGACCGCCCGAGCGACGCGTCTCGGGCCGCCACCAGCACCACTCGCCCCAGGCTACGGACCACCGCTGCAGCAGACGCTGGCTGCGCCGTTCGAGTTCACGGTGGGCCACGAGGACGACGTGGTCCGTTCGAGCGGGACCTGGTCCGGCGATCTGCTTTCCACCGTGCGAACAGGCACCGTGTACGGCGCGCGTCGCGTGCTCTCCCTCACCCGGGCCGGAGCCGGGCTCGCGCTCGTGCTGTCGACGGGCGACCCGTCGGGCCGCCGGCTGCGCGTCACGATTGAGCCCGGGCCGGGCGGGGCGCCGCTCGTCAGCGCCCGCCCCACGCCCGCCGCCGGGGTCGTCGGGATCGGCGACACGTTCATGTCGGACGGGTCGGAGTCGTTTCACGGATTCGGCGGCATGCACCTCGGCGTGGATCAGCGCGGCCGCTCGTTCTACGGGTGGACGGCCGAGGAGAACGTCAACGCTGCCTCCTTTCACGTCCTGGGATCCGAGACCGGAACATTGCTGTACCCGAACGGCCCGCAGGCTGAGTACTACCCGCAGGCATCCTTTGCGTCCTCGCGCGGGTATGGCTTCCTTCTTGAGCGGCCCGAGCTGGCCAGGTTTCGGCTCGACGATCGCAGCAGCGTCTGGCAGGTCGACGTCGCTGCTCGCACGCTCCGGTTCCTCGTCGCCCCGGGGGACGGTCGTCAGGCCGTCGCGCGGGTGACAGCGGTTTCGGGGAGGCAGCCAGCACCGCCCGAGTGGGCGCTCGGCCCAACGCTCGATCGTGCGACCAAGCTGGGGGAGTCGCCGGCCGCGTACCTCGAGGCGGTGCGGCAGGACCTCGCCGACGTCCGCCGCTACCGGCTGCCCCTGCGCGCGTATCGGATCGAGGGCTGGGGCATCCTCGCGCCTGCAGCGCTGCGCAGTGTCATCGCCGAGCTCCGGAGGATGCGCATCCATCCGCTCGTGTACTTCCGGGCGTTCGTCGCGAATGACGTCGCTTCGACGGAGGCGGCGGGCACGTTTCAATATGCGATCCGGCACCGCCTCGTCGCGCGCACCCACTCTGGCGCGCCGTACCTGTTCGGCGATTCGTTCGGTGGTCAGGCGGCGCTGCTGGACTTCACCAACCCACAGACGCTCCGATGGTGGGGCGCGCGGATCCGCGCCGCGTTCGGCCTCGGCGCCGACGGGTTCATGCAGGATTTCGGCGAGGAGGTCCTGCCGGCGATGGTGTTCCACGATGGGGAGAGCGGTCTCCACATGCACAACCGGTACCCGGTCATCTATGCCGAGGCGACGCGCCACGTGATCGCGCGTTACATGCGCTCGCACCCCTGGCGCCACCTGTTCTTTTACACACGGGCCGGCTACACGGGCGCACCTGGCTCGGCTGCTTTCGAGGGGGGGAACTTCGCGGGCGACGAGACAACCGATTGGACCCGATCCTCAGGCCTCCAGTCCGTGATCCCCGACATGCTGAACCGCGCGGTTGGCGGCGCCTACGGCTACTCCACCGACATCGGCGGCTACTTCGATCTCTTCACGCCCCGACCGACAACGAAGGAGCTCTTCCTCCGCTGGGCTGAGTTGGCGGTGTTCACACCGTTCTTCCGTCTCCATGGGTCACTTGTGCACGGCGTCCATACGCCGTGGAGCTACGACGCGCAGACTGTCCGCATCTACAACCGGCTCGCGCGACTCCATCAACGCGCGCTGCCCCTGATCCTGAGGCTCTGGCGTGAAGCCGACCGCACCGGAGTCCCTCCCACGCGTCCGCTCTGGCTCGCCTTCCCACGAGATCGCCGCGCCGGTGACCAGGATCAGGAATGGCTCCTCGGGCCCAACCTGCTCGTCGCCCCCGTCGTTCGCGAGCATGCCGTCGGGCGGCAGGTGTACTTCCCAGCCGGGTGCTGGCGCTCCCCGGACGGGCGGCACACGGTCATCGGCCCGCGTTCGCAGACGATCGCCGCGTCCCTCTCGGTTCTGCCCTACTTCAATCGCTGCGGCAGCCAGCCCCTCAGCCGCTAACGCGCTCTCCGGGCCTCGGCGCGACGGGCGGCGGGCGGCGGGGCAACGAGCCGCTGCTCGGCGTCAACGGCTAGGCATTTGCGGGCAGCAAACGATCCAATGCGTCCTCGGGCTCGGTCAACAAAATCCTTGGTCGCGCGGCATGTTCGCGACGTAGTAGTGGTCACGCCATCGACGCGGTAGGTTGGTTCGGTGTGCGTCTTCGGCCGCCAGGTCTCGAAGCACCCGCCTGGCCAATCGACACATCGACGAGCATCGCGTTCTCCTTCATGAGACGAAGCTGCTGACGGCCGATCACCCGGCGGCCTTCGCGCCGCACAAGCACCCCGCCGATCACGAGGTCGACGTCGGGGAGCATCTCCTCAAGAACTACGCGCCCGCGACCGAGCGCGCCGCCGCTGGTCCACAAATGGGTTTCCGTGGACCACAACCACGACACATCCCAGCAATCCACCGACAGTAATCACTGCCACGGAACGTGAGACCGGCCGCGGAAATACCTGCAAACCGCCTCGTAATCGCCTGAGGAGGCAATCGCTTCACACGCGAGAGGTCGCTGGTTCGAGCCCAGCCGTGCCCATGTTCGAAGGCCCTGGTAAGCCGCGGCTTTCTGTGCGTGTGGGGGGAGTTAGAGGTCATCCTCGAGGGGTTGTACGTGCTTTTCGGGGCCACTATTGGGGACCAGCGGCCCTCCGGGCCGTACTCCGAGCGCGATTCTTCGCGCCTCCAACACTTCGGTCGGACATGTTCGCGCGAGCCTCGGCCGGAACGCCGTGTCGGCTGAGATCGCTCCGCGCGAGGAGGTCCTCAAAGGCGCGCTTGACCTGCGGGCGATTCAGCCGTTTCTGCACCGTGGCGTAGATCTCGAGGGTCGTCTTTGAGTCTTCGTGGCCTGCCTGATCCATCACGTAGTGGAGAGGTGCGCCAGCCTCGAGCATCAGGCTGATGTAGGTCCGCCGGAGCGTGTGTCGCACAACCGGCGGCAGCGGAGCAACTCCACGAGCTGCGCGCCGCTCATTCGCCTTCGTCACGACTCGGGACAGGATCGTCCTGACGTTGTTCCGATCCCTCGGCTTCCCGCTTGCGGTTGCGAAGACGAAGCCGTCGAGCTCGACGTCTCCACACTCCGCCCGCCAAGCGTTCAGCTCCTCGATTACGTCAAGCGTCAGGTCGACCTGGCGTCTGCCGGCGTCTGTCTTGGCCCGCTCGATGATCAGTCGTTCGTGATGCACATCAACCGCGCGCCACCGGAGCTGGCAGAGCTCCGTTACGCGTAACCCGGCCTGCGCCATCACAACGAGCATCGGCCGGCGCCCGATCTGTAGCGACTCCCGCTTTTGGCGATCCATCTCGCCTGCCATGTTGAGCAGCTCGCTCAGCTCGTCGGGTTCGAGAACCCGCTTCACCGGTCGTCGCGCTTTGAGACGACGCCGTTTCCCCCGCGCGGGGTTCGTGTCGAGGCCACCCCGCTCGACGGCACTGTCGAGGATGTTCGCCAGCAGCATCAGCGTCTTGTTGATGGTCTCGTTGCTGAGCGGAACTCGGCGTTGGCCGTCCTTGCGGGTGAGCGGCTTCCCTCTCGCCGCCGCCGCCCGCACGCGCTCCCGCTCGGCGACCTTCGCCTCGCGATAGCGATCGACCGCGTCGATGTCGATGTCCGACATCGCAAAGTCGGCGAAGAACGGCAGTAGATGCTTCTTCAGCCGCCATTCGTAGTCGAGCTGCGAGTTCTCACTCAACTCCGCTCGCTTCGCCGTCCACCATCGGGACGCGAACTCGTGAAATGTGAGATCACCGACCTTCTCACGGCTGGTCGACGGCTCCGGCTGCCATACGCCGGCCCGCACCTGCGCGAGAACGTCGTCGAGCTTCCGCTCGGCCTTCCGCCAGGTCCACCCGTCCTTATTTGTGCCGAGGCTGACGCTGTGTCGTCTGCCGTTGGCGCGGAACCGGATACTGAACTTGAGCGTGCCGTCGGTACGCTCGCGCACACGGATCTCTCCGCGCGCTCGCTTCTCCATCTGGACCTCCTGGTCTTGGGCTGATGCCCGGCGCGCCGGACGGCCGACCGCCGCCAAGCGAGAGGAGCGGAGGATGAAGCCGAAGGTTCGTCTGTTCGGCGTCGACAAGGTCGAGATCGACAGCGGGGGCTCTTGGATGCTGCACGCCCCGCCGGAGAACGCAAAGACCAGGTGGAAGGGCGACGCGGATCGCTCGTGTAGGCATGCGAGGTTTCGTGTTGCAGCGCGAAACTAAAGGCGTTCGCATCCAGACCGCTGCACCGATTCTCGGCTGCGGTTACAGCAACAGCATGAGCGGCCGCTCGAGACGCTGCTTGATCGTGGCGAGGAAACGGGCGGCATCCGCGCCATAGAGGATTCGGTGGTCGCAACTGAGGGTGAGCGTCAGTAGCGACCGGTCGACCACCTGGCCCGCGTCGCGCGCGAGTATGGAGCGGATCACGCCGACGCCGAGGATCGCCGCCTGAGGCGGGTTGATCACCGGCGTAATCGCGGTCATCCCGTACATGCCGAGGTTCGACACTGTGAACGTGGCACCGGAAAGCTCCGTCGGCGTGATCTCGCCGCTGCGCACACGAACGGCCAGGCGGCGCGTGTCGGCCGCAATCTCGGTCAGCCTCTTCGTGTCGGCGTCGAACACGGTAGGCACGACCAAGACGTCCTCGGCGGCGACCGCGACGCCGACGTTCACGCGCTCGTGCAGTTCGAAGCGGTCCTGACGGTATGAGCCGTTCGCGCGCGGGTGGTCTCGTAGCGCGAGGGCGCTGGCCCGCACGATCAGGTCGTTGATCGACGGCCAGGGGCTTGTTTGGTCGAGCGCCTCGTTGATCTCCTCGCGCAACGCAAGCGCGCGATCCATCACCACCTCGGTCTGCACCTGGAAGTGCGGGACGGTCGTCTTGGACTCCGCCATCCGGCGGGCGATCAGCTGCTGGCTGCGGCTGAGCTCGACGGTCCCGTTCTCGCCACCCGACGCTGGAGTCGGGATCACCGGCAGCGGCATGGCCCGGCCAGGCGCGTCTTGGTCGGCAGCCAGCAGCACGTCGGTCTTCGTGATCCGTCCGCGGGGGCCACTGCCGCGCAGCTCGTCAAGCGCGACGCTGTAGTGCTCCGCAAGCCGGCGAGCCACAGGGGTGGCGAGGGGTCGCGTCCCAGGCTCGCCGTTTGGTTCGGCCGTCGTCGTCGCGGGCGCAGGCTCGGGCGCAGGGATCGTCGGCTCCGATCGCTCAACCAGCTCCCGCGTGGCCGGTTGAGCACTGACCGCGCCATAATCTCCGAGCCGCGCGATCGCCTCCCCGACTGGGACCGTCTCCCCCGCCGGCACGACGATTGTCAGCACACCATCGCCCTCGGCTTGCCAGGTCATCGTCGCCTTATCGGTCTCGATCTCGAGCAGCTCATCGCCGGCGGCGACCGGTTGGCCGTCCTCGACGAGCCACTGCAGAATCAGTCCCTGCTCCATCGAGTCGGACAGTCGTGGCATGAGGATGTCGGTCAAAGCTTCGCCTCCGTCAGATGAGATCCAGAGCGGCGCCGACGATCGTCTCAGTGTCGATGCCGTAGTGCGCGTAGAGATCCTCGACGTCCCCTGACTGCCCGAAGTCCTGCACCCCAAGTGCCGTGAGCGGCACACGCGCGACGCCCGAAAGGAACGACAGCGTGTGGGGGTGGCCATCGAGGACGGTGACGACAGGCGCCCGAGCGTCACCGAACAACGCGCCGAGCACGGCGTCGTCGCCGTTGTGCAGACCGCTCCGCGCTTGGATCGCACGATGCAAGAGGTCGGCCGACGTGATGCATACGACGTCGGCGGCGATTCCACCGCTTGCCAGCTCGTCCGCGGCGGCTACGACCTGAGGCATCACTGCGCCCATTCCCGCCAAAACGACCTCCGGCGCGCCGTCGGTGCTGCGTAAGCGGTAGCCGCCAGCGAGCACTGCGGCGCGGCGGGCGTCCCGCGCCGGGCCGGACGGCGGCGCGGCGGCGATGCTCTGGTCGACCGGCCGCGTGCTCAGGCGGACGTACGCCGACTCGCCATCGGTCCTCCCCAGCCGCGACAGGGCGTGGAGCAGGATCCACTCCAGGTCCTGGAGGAAGGCGGGTTCCCATGCCACGCATCGCGGCTGCTCGAGTCCGATCGACGGCGTGATGATCGACTGATGAGCACCGCCCTCAGGCGCGAGCGTGATGCCCGACGGCGTGCCGACGAGGATCGACTGGCCGCCGGCATAGATGCCGAACGACCACGGCTCGAGCGCGCGGCACACGAACGGGTCATAGATCGTGCCGATCGGCAGCAGCGGCTGCCCGTCCCTCGACCAAGTCGCACCAAGCTCGCCGAGCAGCCCGACAAGGTTGCCTTCGGCGATTCCGAGCTCAAGGTGCTGGCCGTGCGCGGACGCGCGCCACCGCACGAGCGTGTCCCTGTCGTCGGCGAACCAGTCGATCCGCTCCCCGGGATGCCACACCGCAGTGCGGTTGATCCAGCCGCCGAGATTGGTTGAGGAAGCGACGTCCGGCGAGACAGTCACGACATGCGCCGCGACATCCGGCGCCGCATGGCCCAGCTCCACGAGCAGCCGGCCAAACCCCTGTTGGGTCGAGGCGGTAGCCGTGTGTGGAACACCCAGCTCGGCCGGGACGATCGGCGGCGCAATCGGCGCCACCGCTGCACGCTGCAGGCGTTCGGCCGCGCGCGTGCAGAGCTCGGCCTCAGGGGCACCGTCAGCGAAGCGGGCCCATGGCCTCGTCGCGTCCGCGCCGAGCTCGCCGGCGAGCTGCTCCCACTGCGCCGCGGTGAGCAGCGCCGAGTGGTTGCCGGGATGCCCCTGCGTCGGCAAGCGCCACGCCTTGATCGTGTAGGCGAAGATCACCGCCGGCCGGTCGTGGGCGGCGTCCGCCTGGCGCAGCGCCTCCCGGAGATCGGCGAGGTCGTGGCCGCCGAGATCGCGAATCGCCGCTAGCACCTCACTATCGGACAGATCCCGGATCACGCGCGCCACGTCGCGCTGTACCGGACCGCTCCCCGGGAGCCGCTCGCGCAGCTCCGCCGCCGGAGATCGCAGCAGGCGCTGGTACTCCTCGTTGGGCATCCGGTCGATCCGATCGCGTAGCGCCTCGCCGCCGGGCCGCGCGAACAGCTCGCGCAGCCACCGCCCGTACTTCACGGTGATCGTCCGCCATCCCGCGGCCTCGAACATTGCGCCGATCCGCGCGGCCGCGATATCGGGCACGACCCGGTCGAGCGACTGGCGGTTGAGGTCGACGATCCACAAGACCTCCCCGAGCCGAGGCACCATGGGATCCACGAGCGCTTCCCATATCGCGCCCTCATCAAGCTCGGCGTCTCCGACGAGCGCGATGTGGCGCCCTCCCTGCGGCACCTCAAAATGGCCCGCCACGTAGCGATGCGCCAGCGCCGACCAGATCGTGGCCGTCGCGCCAATGCCGACAGATCCCGTCGAGAAGTCGACGGCGTCCGGATCCTTGGCTCGCGACGGGTACGACTGCAACCCGCCGAACGCTCGCAGCCCGGTGAGATGGCGCTCATCGAGCCGCCCCAGCAGGTAGTTAATGGCGTGCAGGACCGGCGCAGCGTGCGGCTTGACCGATACGCGATCGGGCCCCCGCATGTGCTCGAAGAACAGCGAGGTCATGATCGAGACGATCGACGCGGAGGACGCCTGATGCCCACCGACCTTTACCCCCGAGCGGGTTGTGCGCACCTTGTTGGCGTGATGGACGATGCTGGTGGCGAGCCACAGCACCCGTTGCTGCACCGCGTCGAGCGTCTCGAGCGCGACGTCCGCAGAAGCCGGGGTGTCGACGGCGTTGACCATCGCGGTTACTGTCGCGGCCGGTAAGTTCCGTTGCACCGGGACGTGTCATTGGTGGATGCCCGGCGAAGACCCAGGACCCGACATGTACTGGCGGTACACGAGGGTCCGAGGACGAGGCTGGGCGCCGCCACGGGCCCCTCGGCTGCAAACGAACTTGCCTGACTGGACACTAGTCGGCAGCCACCACCGCGTCGATCTCGACCTCGGCGCCCATCGGAAGGGCGGCCACACCGATGGTCACGCGCGCGGGCGGGGCCTCCCCGAAGAAGGTGCCATATGCCTCGTTGATCTCCGCGAATCCTTCGAGCTTCGTCGTGTAGATCGTCATTCGAACCGCACGCCCCAGCTCGGTGCCCGCGCTGCGGCACAGGGCGGTCAGGTTCTCGAGGCACTGAGTCGTCTGCTCGCCGAGCGAGCCGCCCTCGAGCGAACTCGCGCCGGGCTTGAGCGGGATCTGCCCGGAGCAGTAGAGGATGCCGCCGTTCTTGATCGCCTGGCTGTACGGGCCGATCGCCCCGGGGGCGTCTTCGGTACTGATCGCGGCACGCGTCGAACTCATCGGCATCTCCTAATGGGGTCTTGAGGGTGTGGTGTGGGTCATCAGCCGAAGGCGTTCTCGGCTCGAAGATGAGCGATTCGATCGGGGCTGTAGCCGCAGAGCTCGATGAGCACGTCGTCGGTGTCCTCGCCCCGACTCGGTGCGGCGCCGACCGGCCGTCGCTCTTTGCCCACGCGCAGTGGCGAGGCGACTTCGCGGACGCGACCCAGGCGCGGATGGGTGAACTCGAGCACCGCCTCTCTCGCTACCGTCTGGCGATCCTCGAGCGCCTCGCTGACGAGGTTGACGGGGCCGTTCGGGATGCCCGCCTGGCTGAGCAACGCTAACCATTCGTCCGTGGTCCGCTCGAGGAAGGCAGCGTCGAGCAGCGGCAGCAGCTCGTCTCGGTTGCGATCACGACCTTCGAAGTCGGCAAACCGGGGATCGTCGGCGAGCTCGGACCGGCCGAGAACCGCGCAGAGCGCCACCCAGAATTTCGGCTTGGGGCACGCCACCACGAGCCAGCCGTTGGCCGTCGCGAAGTTCTGGAACGGCACGATCGAGGGATGCGCCGAGTTCAACCGCCGAGGCGGATCGTAGTCCCGTGACCCGGCCCAGGTGCCGACATAGCAGAGCTCGGCGAGTGCGGTCTCGAACAACGAGATGTCGCAATCGCATCCCATGCCGTCGCGGCGGGCGCGCCACAGCCCCGCCATGATCGCGAGCGCGGCGACGTAGCCGCCAGACAGATCCACGAGCGACAGGCCGCTCTTCGTCGGCGGCCCCCCGGGCTCGCCGGTGAGGCTCATCCACCCGGCGAGTCCCTGCATGACGTAGTCGTAGCCCCCCTCCTTCGCACGAGGGCCACTCATGCCGAAGCCCGACAGCGAGCAGCACACGATCGTCGGGTTATGGGTCCCCAGCGCCTCATAGGTGAGCCCGAGCCGCTCGGGCTGGTCGCCGCGGAGGTTCGAGAAGACCACGTCGACCGACCGGACGAGGTCGGCGAGCACCTCGCGCCCACGCCCGCTCCGCAAGTCGAGGGAAATACTCCGCTTGTTGCGGTTGAACGTCTCGAAGAACAGCGAGTCCTCACCCTCGCGGAAGGGCGGGACGTAACGACCCACGTCACCACCAACCGTCGGATCCTCCACCTTGATCACGTCGGCGCCGAGGTCCCCCAGCTGGAGGGTTGCCCAGGGCCCCGCTCCGAACTGCTCGATCGCCAGGACACGGACGTCAGCCAGCGGGAGCATCGCGTCGATCTCAGCCGTTGAGCACGTGCCGCCAGGCACGCTCGTAGAACGGCTTCAGGAATTCGAGATGCTCGAGCATTCGGCTCTCGGCGGACACCGGGTCGCCAGCGGCGATGGCCGCCGTAATCTGGTGGTGGTGATCGTTGATCGCGCGATGGAACTCCGTCTCGAGATCGGAGCGACGGAGGTTGCGCTGGAGCACGACGAAGACGGGCCGGGCGGCGATCGACAGCAGCACGTTGTCGGCAGCGTCGATGACGATCGAATGGAACTCCTCGTTGTAGGAGAACTGGTCGTCCGGCGACAGGTCGAGCAGCTCGACGGGGCTCGACGCGCTCAACCGCTCGATCTCGAGCTCCGACCGGCGCTCAGCGGCCAGCCGGGCGGCCGGCAGCTCGAGCAGTAGCCGCATTTCAAACAGCTCGTCGAGCGAGATCTGCTGGGCGACCATCATCAGATCGAGCCCCGACCTGAGAGATTCCGAGATGCGTCCGCTGCTCGGATGGCTAACAAAGCTACCTCCGGTGGATCCCTCCGAAGTGTGGATGAGGTCCTGACCGGCGCACAGCCGCAGCGCCTCGCGGATCGTCGCCCGGCTCACTCCGAAGCGGTCGGCAAGGTCCCCCTCGGGCTGAAGCCTGTCGCCCGGCGCAAGCTCACCACGCAGGATCAGCCCGCGCAGCTCGCGAGCGACGTCCTCGTAGATCTTCGTTCCGCGTTTCGGCCCGGGAGGTATGTCTGACATATACCACCGTCGGACCCATTAAGGCAAGTGGCCGACTCCACGCCGTGTGTCGCTCCGGGACTTGACCCAAGCGCTATGTCTGACATATAAAACCGACTACGCCTCCCGTTGACCTCACCTCGCTGCGCTCGCTGCTGTTCGCTCCCGGCAACGACGAGCACAAGCTCAAGCGCGCCGCCGACTCCGGCGCCGACGGGGTGATCGCCGACCTCGAGGACGCCGTCCCCGCCGCGGCCAAGTCGGAGGCCCGGGACTGCGTCGCGCGGAGCCTCGCAAGCTCGAGCCCGGCCCCGGCCCGGGCCGCCACGACGCCGTCGGCCCGACCGGTCCGACCTGCCCGGCTGGTCCGGGTCAACGCCGCGGATAGCCCGTACTTCGCCGACGACCTCGCGCTCCTGGAAGCGGCGCGCCCTGACGCGGTCGTTCTGCCGAAGGCGAGCGCTGCCAGCGCAGCTGAGCTCGCCCGTGCAGGGCTGCCGGTGCTTGCGATCGTGGAGACCGCGGCCGGTGTGCGCGAAGCATTCGAGATTGCGCGCTCGGAGACCGTCTTCGCACTCCTCCTCGGCGCGCTCGACCTGTCGGTCGAGCTCGGGCTCGAGTCCCGGCCCGACGGGCTTGAGCTGCACTATGCGCGCTCCAAGCTCGTCGTCGATTCGGCCGCCGCCGGCATCCGCCCGCCGTTCGACTCCGTGCACGTCGCCATCCGCGACGCCGACGGGTTGCGCGCCCAGGCCGAGCTGGCCCGCTCGCTGGGGATGAAGGGCAAGGCATGCATCCATCCGGCCCAGGTCGAGATCGTGAACCGTGTGTTCAGTCCGGATGCGGAGCAGGTCGAATGGGCGCACCGCGTGATCGCCGCAGCGAAGGCCGCCGAGCAGCGTGGCGTCGGGGCGATCGCCCTGGATGGAGCGATGGTCGATGCACCGGTCGTGGCGCGCGCCCGCCGAATCGTCAGCGACAGCGAAAGGAGCAGCACAACATGACCGTCGAGCAACAGGCACCCAAGGAGTGGCGCGGCCGCTTCTTCGAGGACTTCGACGTCGGCGACGTGTTCCGCAGCCGGCTCGGGCGCACGATCACCGAGCACGGACAACATCTGGTTCACGTGCCTGACGATGAACACGAACCAGATGCACTTCAACGTGCCGTTCGCCGAGCGGACGCGGTTCGGGCAGCCGCTCGTGAACAGCGCGTTCACGCTCGCGCTCGTCACCGGCCTGACCGTCCCGGACACGAGCGAGAACGCCGCCGCGAACCTCGCCTGGACGGACATCAAGCTGCCGAAGCCGGTCTTCGTCGGCGACACGCTGTGGGCCGAGAGCGAGATCCTCGACGCTGCGCGAGTCGAGTCGCACCCGAACGTCGGCATCGTCTCGATGCGCTGCCGCGGGATCAACCAGCGGCGCGAGGTCGTGATCGAGTTCAGGCGGACGTTCATGGTCTACAAGCGCGACGCGCCCGAGGTCGCAGCACGTTTCCCGGCACCGATGACGAGTGGACGGTCTGAGAGGAGCATGATGCGACCGCTGCCGAGCGGCTCGCCGAGTTCGCGACACGCTGACCTCGACGACGATCCCGCCGAGGCGTCGCCGCCGCCAAGCTGCACCTCCTCGACACGCTCGGCTGCGGCCTGGCGGCGCACGCGACCGGCGTCGCCGGCGAGGGCCGCGACAGGCGATGGCCGAGCTCGGCGGCGAGCCGCGAGGCGACGGTGATCGGGCGCGACGCGCGGCTCCCGGCCCCGGACGCGGCGTTCGCGAACGCCATGCTCTGCCACGGGCTCGACTTCGACGACACCCACTCGGACTCGGTGACCCACGTCGCGACCGTCGTCGGCCCGGCGGCGCTCGCCGTCGGCCGAGGCGCACGGCCGTCGACGGCCGCGAAGTGCTATGCGCGATCGTCGCGGGGAACGAGATCGTGACGCGGCTCGGCATGGCCGCCCCGGCGAGTTTCCACGCGCGCGGCTTCCACCCGACCGCGATCTGCGGCGTGTTCGGCGCCGCGTGCGGCCGCCGGCGCGGCTGACCGGCGCGCGACCGGCGGCCACCGCGGCCAGCGCGCTCGGCATCGCCGGCTCGATGGCCGCCGGCCTCTTCGCTTACCTCGACGACGGGCACGCCGACGAAGCCGATCCATCCGGCCTGGGCGGCGCACGGCGGGCTGCTCGCGGCTGCGGCTCGCGGCGCTCGGCGCCGAGGGCCCGCCGACGGTGTTCGAGGGCAAGCTTCGGGCTCTACCACGCGTTCCTCGGCGCAGAGCCGGCGGATCGACCTCGAGGCGCAGCTCGCTGACCTCGGCTCGCGCTGGGAGACGCCGCGGATCGCGTACAAGCCTTCCCGGTGTGCCACTTCATCCACGGCTCGCTCGGCGCCACCGCCGAGCGCTGCTGGCCGACGATCGCGCCCGACGAGATCGCCGACGTCGTGGTCACGGTTCCGGAGGCGGGCGTCTCGCTCGTGCTCGAGCCGGCGGCCGACAAGAAGCAGCGCCGCGCACGGACTACGAGGGCAAGTTCAGCCTCCAGTACTCGGTCGCTCGATGCTCGTCGCGGGCAAGGTCGACGTCGGGACGTTCGGCGACGAGGCGATCGCCGACCCGGCGGTCCTCGACGTCGCCGGCAAGGTCAGGTACGAGCGCCGCGACTACGCCGACGTAGCCGGAGGCGTTCCCCGGCGGCGTGCGGATCACGACCAGCGACGGGCGCGTACTCGAGGCCGAGCAGCGTCATCAGCTCGGAGCGCCCGAGAACCCGATGAGCCCGGATCAGGTCATCGCGAAGTTCCGCCGCAACGCGGCCCTCGCGCTCGAGCGTCCCATCCTAGAGGAGCTCGAGCACGCGGTGCTGGAGCTCGAGCGAGCGGCCGACGTATCGGCTGCGATCGCGCCCCTCCAGCAGGGCACCGGCCCGGTGGCGATAGCTTAGTGGTCGTCTTCCGAAATACGCGGCGAGTTTGAAGGAGTCATAACTCTGGCGGCGAATCCTGGTGGTGATGGCGCAGACGTCTCCGCACCGGGTGCTCTTGAGTGATGAGCAGCGTCGCGAGCTCGAGCGGCGCGCGGCGGCGTACTCTGGCCCGTACCGGGATGTGGTGCGCGCGAAGGCGATCCTGTTGGCGGCGAGGGGGTCACGAACACGGAGATCGCTGAGCGATTGGCCCAGTCCCGCCAGGCGGTCTCAACGTGGCGAAAACGGTTCTGTGAGGAAGGGCTGCAAGGTCTCGAGGAGAGACCGCGGCCGGGCCGGCCGCGGCGTTTTTCCCCCGGCGCAGGTGGCCGAGGTCAAGGCGTTGGCGTGCGAGCTGCCGGCGGAGCAGGGCGTTCCGCTGTCGCGCTGGTCGGCCGCTGAGCTGGCTGTCGAGGCGGTCAAGCGCGGGATCGTCGCGCAGATTGTGGCCGTCACGATCTGGCGGTGGCTGAGCGAGGACGCGATCCGCCCGTGGAACTACCGCTCTTCGATCTTCCCGCGCGACCCCAACTTCGCGCAGAAGGCCGGCCGGATCCTCGACCTGTACGAGGGTCGCTGGGAGGGAGAACTGCTGGGGCCCGGTGACTTCGTGGTCTGCTGCGACGAGAAGCCGTCGATCCCAGCCCGCGCGCGCAAGCATCCCAGCCAGCCCGCGAAGCCCGGCGGCGACGGGCAGCTGGTCGAGCACGAGTACGAACGCAAGGGCGCGCTCTGCTACCTCGCCGCCTGGGACGTCCGCCGCGCCCGGTTGTTCGATCGCTGCGCCCCGAAGGACGGCATCACACCGTTCGATGAGCTGATCGAGCAGTTCATGACCGAGGAGCCCTACAGCAACGCCCAACGCGTGTTCGTCGTTGTCGACAACGGCTCAGCGCACCGTGGCCAGCGCTCGATCGACCGCCTCCAGGGCGCCTGGCCGAACCTGCGTCTCGTGCACACCCCGGTGCACGCCAGTTGGGTCAACCAGGCCGAGATCTACTTCTCGGTCGCGCAGCGCAAAGTGCTGACTCCCAACCACTTCACCGACCTCGACACGCTCGAGCAGACACTGCTCGCGTTCGGGCGCCACTACGAACAGATCGCCCAGCCATTCGAGTGGAAGTTCACCCGCAAGGACCTCAACCAGCTCCTCGAACGCCTCGACCAACCAAAACCCACAACTCCAGATCGCCGCGTGACCCACCGATCCGTCAACGTATTGGGACGACGACCACTTAGGAGACGACGTACACCGAGCCGAACACATCCTCCCACGCGAGGGCGGCCCCGAGCACGGTGGCGCTGGAGCGCCCCGCGAGCTGGAGGTCACCTAGGGCGATGGCGGGCCACCCGAGGAAGCTGAACGGCCGGGTGTGGCCGATCATGGCAACCCGGACATCCGGCTCCCAGACGTTGATCGGCGGGATGGGCCCGGCCAGCGTTGGAGACACGTATAGGTCCGGGCCGCCGGCATCGTCGGTGGCGGCCCGCCAGCGGGCGAGCTCGGCCCGGGCCAGTTCGGCGTCCTTGGCCGGGACGGCGTTCGCCGAGGCGAACTTCATCTGCGTGTCGGGCCCGTAATCGTCCCGGCGGGCCGGGAAGGTCGTGCGATGAGAGCTCGCGGCTTCCGCCAGGAACACGGGCAGCAGCTCAACGCGCGGGTGCTCGATGGTCGCGGGCTCGAGCCGGGCCCCAAGAGACTCGAGCATGCGCAGCGCGCTGGAGATGTCAGCCGGCGCCGCGCCGTCCGGCGACCCGCCGGGATCGAATGGGGACATCCCCGGCGGACGCTCGAGGACGCCGACGCGCAGGCCGTCGATCGCCGGCTCAGGAACGGGCGTCCCGCCGAGGATCGAATACGCGACCGCGCAGTCGCGGACTGTGCGCGCCATCGGGCCGGCGACGTCGAAGCTCGGCGACAGCGGCAGGCATCCCTCGAGAGGCACGACCCCGTGGGGCGGCTTGAAGCCGACCGTTCCGCAGGCCGCGGACGGGATCCTGATCGAGCCTGCGGTGTCGGTGCCGAGCCCGAGCGCCCCGACGCCGAGCGCGAGCGCGGCCGCGTTGCCCCCCGAAGAGCCCCCCGACACATGACCGGGATGCAGGGGATTGCCGACGTAGCCCCAATGCGGGTTCTGGCTCGTCGTGCCCCACGCGAACTCGTGGAGGTTGGCTTTCGCGATTACGAGCGCGCCCGCCCGTTCAAGCAACTCGACGGCCGCCGCGGTTCGTTCGGGTACGTGGTCGGCGTAGATCTTCGAGCCGTACGTCGTCCGCACGCCCGCCGTGTCGAACAGGTCCTTGACGAGAACCGGGACGCCGGCGAGCGGACCGCTGACGCCGGCGCGCGCCCGGCCCAGCGCATCCTCGACGCAGTCGGTGATCACCGCGTTCAGCTCGCGGAGCTCCGAGAGGCCGTCGGCGTGGGCCTCGATCACCTCGACCGGATCGAGCTCGCGGGATCCCACCGCACGGGCGATCTCGTCCGCGGACAGCGCGCGGAGCTCGGAGGCGATCACCACTTCTCCGGACGGAGGATCGCGGCGACCTCGGCCGGCGACGCTCCGGCGGCGATCGCGTCGGTCAGCTTGCGCTCGGCGGCCTCGGCTTCGAGCGCCGCCTCCTTGACCGCCTCGATGTGAGACGCCGGGATCACGCAGACGCCGGTGTCGTCGGCGACGATCAGATCTCCCGGGGTGACGCTGATGCCCGCAACGGTGACGGTCCCGTTGATCTCCACGGCGCGCACGCGGTGCTTGCCGCTGACGGGTGTGACTCCCCGTGACCACACGGGCACGCCCGCGTCGCGGATGGACACGACGTCGCGGATCGCGCCGTCGACGACGCATCCGGCGATCTGGAGGCGTCGCGCCCACGCCGCCGACAGACCGCCCATGACGGACGCGCCGCTGAACCCGCCGCAATCGAACACCCCGACGTCTCCGGGCTGCCCAACGGCGTACATGTCGCGATCCGCGAGCCGTCCCGGTTCGCCGCGCCCGGCGTGCGCGCCGACGGTGCCGCCCTCCGGCACGTAGCGGATCGTGATCGCCGGCCCGATCACTCGCTGTCCGGGACTGAGCGGAACGAGGTGACGAGCGGAGGCGCCGCCTCCGATGCCGAGTTCGTCCAGGACATCGGAGACTGACGCGGTCAGGTCGGTGATCGCGGTGTAGCCGTCCAACGCCTCCGCGGACGGCCGGGGAATGTCGACCGCCGCGATTCGCTTCTCGCTGATCAGTCCGAACAATCTCGGGCGGACGCTGTCGAGCTCTGCTTCTGTGGCCATCGTGTCTCCTGTCACTCGCCGATCCGGATCGCCACCGACTTCACCTGCGTGTAGTCGAGCAGCGCCTCGAAGCCCTTCTCGAGACCGTGGCCGGACAACTTGCGACCGCCGAACGGCAGCTCTACCCCGCCGCCAGCGCCGTAGCCGTTGACATAGACCTGCCCGACCTTGAGCTCGCGTGCGAGCGAGTGCGCGCGGCCGATGTCCCGCGTCCAGATCGCCGCGATCAATCCGTAGTCGGTCGAGTCGGCGATCGCCAACGCCTGGTCGGCATCCGCGAAGCGCATAACCGACAACACCGGGCCGAACACCTCCTCGCGGGCGATCGTCGCATCCGGCGCAACGTCGTCGAGGAGCGTCGCTTCGAAGAAGTAGCCGTGGGTCAGCCGCTCCTCTGCCGGGGGCGAGCCGCCAACGCGGAGCGTGGCGACGTCGCCGGCGCCATCGACGAGCGACTGCACGCGGTCGCGTTGAGCGGCGTTGATCAAAGGTCCGAGCTGCGGATCCTCGCGACCCGGGCCCATCGTCACCGCACGGAACCGGCGCTCTAACTCCTCGACGAGGCGATCGTGGACGCGCTCGTGGACGAGCAGCCGCGATCCTGCCGAGCAGGTCTGTCCGGCGTTCTGGATGATCGCGTTGACGATGACCGGCGTGGCCGCCTCGAGGTTCGCGTCCTCGAACACGATGTTCGGCGACTTGCCGCCGAGCTCGAGTGTTACCGGCACGCAGTTCGCGGCCGCGGCCTGACCGACGATCCGTCCGACGTCGACCGAGCCAGTGAACGCGAGGTGCGCGATTCCCGGATGCGCGGCGAGAGCGGACCCGGCCTCCTCGCCGAAACCAGGCACGACGTTCAGCACGCCGGGCGGGAAGCCGGCCTCAAGCGCCAGTTCCGCAAGCACCAGCGCCGTCATTGGCGCATCCTCTGAAGGCTTCAGTACGCAGCAGTTGCCGGCTGCGAGCGCAGGAGCCGTGGTCCGTGATCCGATCTGGATGGGGTAGTTCCACGGCGTGATGTGCGCGGTGACGCCGAACGGCTCGCGCAGCGTGTACGCGAAGACCGGCCCGTCAAGCGGAATCGTGTGCCCGTACACGGCCTCGACCGTGCCAGCGTAGAACTCGAAGTACCGGGCGGCGACATCCACGTCGGCCTGTGCCTGGCGCAGCGGTTTGCCGGTGTCGTCGCTCTCTAGCAACGAAAGACGCTCGCGGTCGCGACGGATCAGCTCCGCCAGGGAGCGGAGCAGGCGAGCCCGGACGGCTGGGGCAGTCTCGCGCCAGCCATCGTCGAAGGCCACGCGCGCAGATGTGATCGCGGCGTCCACCTCGTTGGGCCCACATCGCGCGACCTCGGCGAGTGCGGCCCCGGTCGAGGGGTCGATGACGGCAAACGTGCCCGTCGCGGACACGCGCTCGCCGCCGATTACAGCTCCCTGAAGCGACGTCACGTCGACCCCCGGATCGCGCGGTGCAGCTGCCCGTACTCCTCGCCGGCGAGGGAGACATCGATCACGGACGTGGTGTCGATCTGTTGAGCTCGCTCCAGAGCGTCGCGGAGGGCAGTGGGCGTGTCGGCGCTCAGACCCTGCACCCCGAGCCCCTCGGCGACCCTCGCGAAGTCACTGCGGACGAAGTCGACGTTCGAGCGCCGCCAGCCGATCTCGGCCTGTTTGACCCGGATCAGGCTGAGACTCGCATCGTTGAGCACGACGACGATCACCTTGGCGCCGACGCGCGCGGCGGTTTCGAGCTCGGCAGCGTTGATCGTGAATCCACCATCACCGGTGAACGCCACCACGGTCTCCGCCGGGCGTGCGATCGCAGTGCCGATCGCCGCCGGCACTGCGAACCCCATCGTGGCCAGGCCGTTGGAGATATGGAAGCGGTTCGGCCGCTCGCTGCGCCAGAACCACGTAGCCGCGAACATGTGCGCTCCGGCGTCGACCGTCACCAGGGGATCGCCGAGCGCCTCCTGCGTGATCTCGACCACATCAACGGCGGACAGCCCGTTGGAGTCCAGGCGCAGAAGCTCTCGCATCGACCGCACACGGCGTGCTGCATCGCCGGGCGCCCAGGCCGATCGTGGCGAGACGAGCTCGGCTCCGAGCCTTCGCAGTGAGGCTCCGAGGTCTCCAGTGAGCGCCCAGCGCGGCTGTAGGTAGGAATCGGGTTCGGCTGGAAGGCGCAGCGCGACAATCGGTGTGTGGAACGGCCATGGCCGCGCGAGCAGCTCGACGGGGTCAAGGCCGACCGTCAGAAACAGGTCCGCCTCGGCCAGCAGCGGCCGCTCGATCGCCGCGCCCGTGACGATCCCCGCCCACAGTGGGTGAGACTCCGGGAAGGCCCCTTTCGCCTTGTAGGTGGTGAGGACCGGGGCCGACAGCGACTCCGCGAGCTGTACGAGCGGCTGCTGGTCGAGGTCGCGTCGTGCCTCCTCGCCGACGAGGATGACCGGCCACTCCGCTTCAGATACGGCGGCCGCTGCCGCGGAGTGATTGGTCCCGGAGCGGACGTCGCTCAGCGCGTCGATTCCCCCGCTCGTGACGGCATCCGGGGCCGGAGCGCTGGTCGGCGCCCGCGCCCGATCACGCCGCATTTCGACGAGCACCGGACCGCGTGGGGTGGTGAGGGCCGTTTCGATCGCGGCGGGGATGGTCGCAGCGATGTCTCCGGGATCGGCGTCGACCGCTGTCTTGACGACGGGGGCGAAGATCGCGGCTTGGTCGAGGAGCTGGTGAGTCGTCGTGTTCGCGTCGGCCTGCGAGTAGCGGTCGCTGATGAGAACGACCGGCGAGCGATCGAGTAGCGCGTGGGCGATCCCGTTGACCGCGCTGGCCGCCCCCGGGCCGAGGCCGACGATCAGCACCCCGGGAACGCCGGTGATGTCGGCCACCGTCGCCGCCATGAAAGCGCCCCCGACCTCGGAGCGGACGAGCACCGTGGCCACGCCCAGCGTTTGCAGCTCCTCGAGCAGCGCGAGGTTGCTGCCGCCGCCCGGGAATGTGAACACGACCTCGACGCCGGCGTCCTTGAGCGCCGCCGCTACGACGTGAGCCACAGTCGCCAGATCATCGGTGCGACCGGCCTCAGTGGCGCTCGAGGACTGCGAGCTCATCGTTCATGCATTATCCCGACAAAGTCAATTTTTGAGAAACTCATTCCAGAAATGGCCACCAACGCGCTCGCTACCCGTCCGACCGATCGCGCGGATGTCGTCGTCGTCGGAGCGGGGATCATCGGTACCACCGCCGCCTACCGGCTGGCGTCGGAGGGACTCGACGTCATCCTGCTCGAAAAGGAGTCAATCGGCCGCGGGGCCACCGGGCATGGCCACGGGATCATCTCCCTCGTCGGCAAGGACTTCCGCCCCGGCGATCATCTCGCGCTCGGGGTCCGGTCAGCGTCGATCTATAAGCAGTTCTGCGCGCGGGTGCAGGAGGACGGCGGGATCGACCCGATGTACCACGAGCTGCCCGGAATCAGCTACGCCGTCCTGGAGGAGGAGGAACGGATCTTCCGCGACTTCATCGCGCGCGAGGATGCTCAGACGTTGCTCGAGGCGAGCTGGGCCAGCGTCGATGAATGCCGGGCCGTCGAGCCGCTCCTGACTGAGGACGCGATTGGCGGCGTCATCCACAACCACGGCCAGGTCGACGCGTACCGGCTCGCGATTGCGGCCGCCGCCGCCCTCGAAAAATTGGGCGGCCGGGTCGTCACCGGCGCTGCCATCGGCCTCTGCCGCGACGGCGATCGCGTCACGGGCGTGCGCCATCAGCGCGGAAGCATCGCCTGCGCCCACGTCGTGCTCGCTACAGGCGCCTGGGTGGGGACGAGCGCAGAGTGGCTCGGTTTCCCGATCCCAGTCCGGCCGTTGCACGGCGAGGTGCTGCTGACCCGACTCAAGGGCGATCCGGTCCGTGCATTCATCCTTACCGGCCTCCATGGCCCGATCCTCCCGCGCAAGGACGGCGTCCTGCTCGTCGGCAGCATCGGCGGCGTCACCATGAGCGGCATGGATGTTGACGCCAAGCATGTGTTCGACCCCTCCGATCCCACGCCGCCGGTGTTCGACGAGGCCCCGACTCAGGCCGGGCAGGACATGATGATCGAGCGCGCCGTGCGCGTCATGCCCGCGCTGCAGAACGCAGAGCTCGTGTCTCACCTCGCTGGCGTCCGCCCGCTGTCCGCCGACCGGATGCCCTTGATTGGCCCGGTACCGGGTCTCGAAGGTGCCTGGCTCGCCACTGGCCACGGCACCAAGGGCATCCACCTCGCGCCGGTAACCGCCGAGATGATCAGCGACTACATCGTGCACGAAGCGCCGGCGGCCGATGTCCCGGCGGCGACGTTCCTGCCCGAGCGGTTCGCCGGTGTCGCCGAGAGTTAGCCCGGTGTCACCTCTCGGTCAGCGACGGGATTGCGGTGCCTACGAGGCGGATGTAGCCCCGCGGACGCGGCCGCCGGCCGATCTCCGAGTCACCTCTCCGACCCCGCCACGCCCCGGTTCGGCAACGAGGCCGCAGCCAAGGCCCCGACGACGCCGACGACGGCCGTGATCACCCACAGGGCATTCCACCCGGCCCACTGGGCGAGACCGCCGATCACCGGGTTGACGACGGCGGCACTCAGGAAGACGACGGTGGCCACCACGGAGAACGCGCGCCCCGCCAGGTGCGGGCCAGCCCACTCCCCCGCCAACGCATACACGACCGCGTTCCAGCCCAGGGACGCGAACGCGAAAAACGCCACCGATGGGAGCAGGAAGCCCAAAGGCAGATGTAACGCCACCCCGAACAACAGGGCGCCGGCGCTCGACAACAGACCCGTCTCCACGAGGGAGCGCTTGCGACGCGTGCCGCTGTCGAGGTCGGCGACACGACCCCACACGGCGCGCGACGCAATCGCGGCCAAATTCACCATGAAGTACGCAAGACTCGCCTGGAACGACGGAAAACCGGCGGCATGCATCGCGGGCACGGTGCACACGAGCACTGACTGGAGGATGAAGAGGTAGGCCACCGTCACCACTAACAGCCTGCCGATGCCGGGGCCGTGCCAGATGCCCCGGACGATCCGGACCGAGCTGCCGTGGCTGATGCGCACGGAGTCTGACACGGCCGAGAACGCCAGCCCCGTCAGCGCCACGCCCATTGCCCCGACAATCAAGACGACGCGCGTGCCGCCGAGCCGGTCGAGCGGTGGGACCGTGAGTGCCGCGATCATCCCTCCCACGGGCACCGCCATCTGGCGGATGCCGAGCGCCCACGCCCGGCGCTGAGACGGGTAGACGCGGAAGATCGCGCCCGCGCCCGAGACCGGGACGATGGCGCTGCCGATGCCGGCGAGCACGAGACCGGCGTACAGCAAGGCGACCGAGGTGCTTGCCGCACCAATCAGCATCCCGGCGACGGTAATGCCCGTCCCGACCAGGGTTACGGCGCGCGATCCCCAGCGATCGGCAGCCCGGCCGGCCGGTATGAGCCCGATTCCAGCCCCGGCTTGCATCGTTGCCAGTAGCGTCGCAAGTTCGGCCAGGCTGAGTCCGAAGTGCGTGCGAAGTTGAGGCCCGATCGAGGGGAGGCCAAGCAAGACGTACGAGACTGCGGCCTGCGCGGCCGACGCGGCGAGCAGGAGCCCCGAGCCCGAGTCGGGGGACGGTAGCCGCTGAGACCCGACACCGCGCGTGTACGTTCGCGCGCTCATGCCCCGCTTGTGCCGTGCGGACGAACGAGCAGCAAATCGAGCAGCGCCCCCTGCTGCGAGCCGTAGAGGTCGCGCTCGCCGAGACCGCCGGCGCCTCCATCCCGAGTGATGTTGATCTTCAACGCGTTGGCGGCCGGATACTCGATCACCTCCGAAACGCGGTGAGCCGGGATCGCGTACAGCTCGGCGATCGCCTCGCGGCTGAGAGCGCCCGAATCGCGGACGCAGATGAACGTGTCGCGATCCGGGAACACGAAGTCGAGGCTGATCACGAACGGACCGGCGTTCTTCGAGCGCACCAGTGTCGCCAGCTGTGTGATCGGTGTGCCGACCGGCGTCACAGCTCGATCAACTCAACGGGGAAGAGCGCGGCCTCGTCCTCGGCCTCGGCCAGACAGAACACTGCCCACTCGAACGCCGGACCGACGTCGGTGACAAGCGGTGAGAACGGGACCGCCAGGTTCCCCGTGGCGCTGATCGCCCCCGGGTAGGGCGCGGTGATCACGGCGGCCTCCGCAGCCTGCGCGACGGCGTGCGCCAGATCCTGCGTCGGGGCGATCGCCTCGCACAGCAACCCCAGCTCGTGCGCCGGCGCCATTTCACGCTCGCTCGGCCCGAGTACGCCGTCGCGCCCATACACGCGAAACGACAGCTCATACTCGAAACCCCCGAGCGAGGCCGCGACAGCCGCGCGTGTTTCGTCCAAGATGTGGTCGATCTCGGCGATCGCGCGCGGATCGCGGATGCCGCCGATGACGATGCTGCGGTAGCCGGTGCGGGCCGCGCCCTCGAGCTTGACGGTCAGGCGGTCTGCCGGCTCGAACCGGGCGCCTGAGACCCTGACGGCACGGTCCTCGCAGGGCTCGATCTCGACGGCGGACAGGTCGCACAGGCCATCGGGCTCCGCCAGCAGGAAGGGATGCGCATTCTCGTAGAGCATGTGGCCGGCAACACCCTCGGGCGTGCAGCGCCGGTCGGGATTCGGTGGGCGCAGAACGAAGTGGTCCTCGTGCAGCTCCGCGAGCATCCCGTCGCGTCCGCTCGCGGGCTCAGCGCAATGCGCTCCGCACTCGATGATCTTTCCCAGGTGGACCGCGAGTCCCGGATCCCCGCCGACGCGGATGGCGGGCGCGGCGAACACGGCGACATCAGACGCCCGACCGGCGAGTACTACGTCCGGCTCACACTCCAGAGCGCGCAGAAGCGCGGCCACGCCCATCTGCGCGACGATCCGCTCGCAAGAGGCGACCTGCTCAACGCTTGGGATCGGTGCCGCCCCGAGCGCCCGAAGCCGCGCCTCCCCGTGCCACGCGGTGACCGTGCACCGCGCCTGCTCAGCATGGATGACCGCGACGCGCAGTCCTGAGCGACCGGCCAAGCGCGCTGCGGCCCGTAGGCAGTCGAGCGCGAACGCCACGTGCGGTTCGCCCCCCGCGCCACCCGCTGAGCCGACGATCAGCGGAATGCCGAGCTCTGCCCCGGCCTGCAGGCATAGCCCGAGATCACGCGTAACGAGCTCGCGACTGGTGAAGGACTGGCCGCTGCCGAGGTAGTACGGCCCAGCGTCGACCGATCCGCCGTCGACCCCGATTACATCGGGCTTAGCGGAGACCCCGCGCGCGAGCGAATCCTCGACGATGCCGTAGCCGATCATCCCGATCGGCGACAGCAAGCGGTATGCGGTGGCTCCCAGAGCGGTCTCCTCGACGGAATGAAATAGTTATAATACCGTTCTAAATGTTGCCTTGCTCCCACCGCTGCGACCGCCGCGACTGAGATGGCCAAGCGCACGCAGGGCCTCATGTTGAACCTGGCGAGCGTCGATCCCGCGCACGAGGACGAGTTCAACCGCTGGTACGAGGGGGAGCACCTCCCCGACGTTCGCAAGCGGTTTCCACAGATCACATCGGCCGCCCGGTACCGCGCCACCGACGGCCAGGAGCCTCGGTACCTCGTCGTGTACGAGTACGACGTCGCCAGCGAGGATGAGCTGAACGCGCTGGCCGCACCGGAGCATCCGGGACGGCGCGAGCTCTGGCAGCTCTATGACGAGGCGATGGGCGCCTTCGCGCAGCGCACCCGCCGGGCGTTCTGGCGCATCGACATGTAGCCGCGCGGCATCCGAGGCCCCGCCCGCGACCAGATCATGCGTTTTGGCGTGCAGCTCCCGAACTACGGTCCAATCTCCGGCCCGGATGTCATCGCTCGCGCCGCGCAGCGCGCCGAGCGGCTCGGCTACCACTCGGTGTGGACCAATGACCACGTGATCGTGCCGGCGGCGATGACGCAGTACGACCGGATCTTCGAGTCGATCACCACGCTGGTGTGGGTGGCCGCGCACACTCAGCGGATCCGGCTCGGCACGTCCGTGCTGATCCTCGCCCAGCGTGACGCCGTCGTCGCCGCCAAGCAGCTGGCGACACTCGACGTCCTCTCCCGCGGTCGGTTGATCGTTGGCCTCGGCGCTGGCTACGTTGCCGAGGAGTTCGCGGCCCTTGGCGCCACCTATGCGGGCCGCGGCGCGCGGCTCGAGGACCAGATCGAGACGATGCGCTCGCTGTGGCGCGGCGAGACGTCGCTGAGAACCGCGGAGACGAGCTTCGAGAACATGTCGTTCGGGCCGCTGCCGGTCCAGGGCAGCGAGGTTCCGCTCTGGCTTGCCGGAACCTCTGACCGCGCACTCGCACGTGCGGCCAGACACGCGGCGGCCTGGCACCCCGCCCATATCACGCCGTACCGCCTCAGGACCCGGGGGGCCCGACTGGCCGAGCTTGCCGCCGGACGGCACATCCCCACGACACTGAAGCTGCGGGTGTTCCTCGGTCGCGCGGGAGGCACCCAAGCGCTCCCCCCGTCCGAGAAGCGCCGGGGCGACGCCGAGCTCACGGGCAACCCGCGCGAGATCCGCGACCAGCTCAAGGCGTACGAGCAAGCAGGAGTCGAGACGCTCGTAGTCGCTTTCCCGCATCGGTCCGAGGCCCGATACGAGCGCGACCTCGAGGAGTTCGTCACCGGTGTGGCGGGGGAGTTCCGGTGACCGGCTTAACCGGCCATCGTCAGACCGCCGCTCACGCTGAGCACCTGACCGGTGATATAGGCGGCCTGCTCGGACGCGAAGAACGCCACGGCGGCGGCGATCTCCTCCGGCTTCGCCAGCCGGCGGAATGGAATCGCGCGGACGAGCGACTCCTGCATCTTCTCGGTGTGCTTGTGGAACAGCGGGGTGTCAGTCGGTCCCGGGCACACGCAGTTCACCCCCACGCTGTACCGAGCCAGCTCCCGGGCGAGCGACTTCGTGAAGGCGATCACGCCTCCTTTGGTCCCGGCGTACACGGTCTCGCCGGTGCTTCCTACCCGGCCGGCGTCGCTGGCGATGTTGACCACGCGCCCCCGCCGGGCCTCGATCATCGGATCGACGAACGCGCGAGTGACGTTGATCGGTCCCATGAGGTTGATCGACACGACCTTGTCCCAGAGCGCGGGCTCGTTATCGACGAACAACCCCGGCTGTCCCCATCCGGCGTTGTTGACGAGAATCGTCACCGGCCCGAACGCCTCGAGCGCCCGCACGCGCAGCGCCTCGACGGCGGAGCGGTCCGCCACGTCGACCGGGATCGCGGTCGCGCGACCCCCGTCGCGTTTGATCGCCGCGGCGGTCTCCCCCGCCGCCGCCTGATCGAGATCGGCCGCGATCACCGAGGCTCCGGCCTGAGCGAGCGTCCGGGCGATCGCGACGCCGATCCCACTCCCCGCCCCGGTCACCAGCGCGGTGTCGTCCGCAAGGTCGAGCATCAGCGCGGTCATTGGTACCTCCTCGGCGGCACGATCCAGTTACAGCGGAAAGGTGGTCCATGGTGGAGATGAACGGGCGCCCGATCGACCTCATCGTCATCGGCGCGGGGATGGCCGGCCTCACGGCGGCGGCCTACGCGGCTCGCCTCGGACTCGAGGTCACCGTCATCGAGAAGGCGCATGCCCCTGGCGGGACGGCCGCACTGTCGAGCGGGTACATCTGGACGGCGCCGTCGCTCGAGGCGCTGCGCAGTGAGGATCCTGACTGCGACCCCGAACTCGGGGCGGCGCTGGCCGAGCACTTCCCGGAAGGGCTCGAGTGGATCGACTCGTCGGGGATCGAGCTCCCGGAGAAGATCACCGGGATCTATGGGTTCGGCTACGGCCACCAGATCGACATCGCCTCCTATCTCGAGCAGTGCCGATCGACGATCGAGGCGTGCGGCGGGCGGCTCTTGACCGGGATCGATTGGATCCGTCTGGTCGAGAGCGATGATCGCGTGACCGGGGTGAGCATCCGGAACTCTGGCGGTCCCGGGTCGATCCGGGCCGAGTGGACGCTGCTCGCGACCGGCGGGCTCCAAGGCGACGCAGCCCTGCGCCGGAGCGAGATCGGGCCAGAGGCCGATCAGCTCGTATTGCGCGCCGCACTGGGCAGCACCGGCGACGGGTTCCGGCTGGGACTGTCCGCCGCGGCGACGCCCAGCCGCGGGTCGGGGTTCTACGGGCATCTCATCGCGTACCCGTTGAGGTCGTTCGAGCCGAAGGACTACCTGACGTTCGCGCAGCTGCACAGCGGCCATTGCGTGCTCGTCAACCAGGCGGGAGCCCGGTTCACTGACGAGTCGCTCGGCGATCACATCAACAACCAGGAGACACTGCGCCAGCCGCGCTCCCGAGCGCTGTTGATCGGCGATGAGCGCGTGCGGCGCGATCACGTCCTGTCCGCGTACATCCCGGGCATGGAGATCCTCGACAAGCTCACGTACGCGGCGGCGGCGGGCGCAAACTACGTGACAGCCGACGCGCCGCAGGAGCTCGCCGCGCAAGCGGGGCAGTGGGGATACGACGCCGACGGCACCGAGCGCACGGTGTCCGCGGCCGGCTTCGATACGCCGCCCCTGTTCGCGATCGAGGTGCGACCGACCATCACGTTCGCCTACGCCGGGCTCTCGACGAACGCCGACGCGCAGGTGCTCGGCGCAGCCGGCCCGGTCGCGGGCTTGCTCGCCGCCGGCGCTGACGTCGGTGGCATCTACAAGCGCGGCTACGCGGGCTCGCTCGCGCGCGGGCTCGTGTTCGGGATCCGCGCTGCGCTCACCGCCGCCGCCCGCCCGAGCTGGCGGCACTAGCTGACTCCGCCCACGGCAGCGCGAGCGGCCGGGATCGGCGTGCCCTCGGAGCGCGTCAGCTCCGCGTACGCGGCCGACAGCTTGCGCGTGACCGGTCCGGATGCCCCAGCCAGCTCGAGGCCGTCGAGCGAGGTCACGGGCGTCACCTCGGCGCTCGTACCGGTCAGGAACACCTCTTCCGCTTCGGCCAGCGCCTCGGGCGTCAGGCCGACCTCGAGCACGTGGAGACCGGCATCTGCGCCGAGCGACATGATCGCCCGGCGCGTAATCCCGTCGAGGCACGCGCGCGGCACCGGCGTCAGCAGCGCTCCATCGCGGATGGCGAACACGTTCGCAACGGTCGCCTCGGCCACAAGCCCCAGTTCGTCGAGCATGATCGCCTCATCAGCGCCTCGCCGGATGGCGTCAAGGCGCGCCAGCAGAGCCGGGCCGTAGCTGAGCGACTTGACATGCGCCGGCATCACAGACGGCGCCGGGCGCCGGACCGGAGAGGTCACGACGCGAGCGCCTCCTCCAGTCGGCGCACCCGGCTGACCGACTGGCCCGCCCACGATAATCACCGTGGCGTCGCTGCTCGAGAAGCGCGGATCCATCCGCGGCGGGAATCGCTTTCCCCGTGTGACGATCGGGCGGAAATGGAAGTCCTCGGTCACGTCGTTGGCCGCAAGCCAGCGCAGGATCTCCGCCGCCAGCTCCTCCTTTGTGAGTCCCGGATCGAGCTCGAACGTCGCCGCCGATCCGTACAGCCGGTCGAGGTGCTCGCCCAGTCTGAACACCTTCCCGCCATACACGCGCACGCCCTCGAACACGCCGTCCGCAAAGTTGAGGCCCGCATCGAAGACCGAGACCGTGGCCTTCTCCTCGGGCACCAGCTCGCCATTCACGTACGCGAGCATCGCCCGCTCCTTCGTGTCGAATTGAAATGCCGTTCAGAATCTTAGTGCCACGCTCACCCCAGCGCGCCGCGATGGAATTTAGAAAGCTGTTACAGTTTTTCCATGTCGACCGGCACGCCTCCCCGACCGACGCCGCTGGACGAGGTGCTCGACGCGGTTGGCCTCGAGATCGCGTGGCAGCGGATTGAGGCGGTGATCGACGAAGCCGAGGCAACACTGATCCGGGCGTCGTTCTCGCCGCTCATCCGCGAGGCGTTCGACTTTGGCGTCCTCTTGCTCGACGGCGCGGGGGATCGGTCGCGCAGTCGCAACGCAGCATGCCGTCGTTCGTCGGCACGCTGCCGCGAACGCTCCGCGCCGGACTTGAGCGCTTTCCCCCGGAGTCGTGGCGACCCGGCGATGTGTTCGCGACCAACGATCCGTGGCTCGGAACCGGCCATCTGCCCGACATCACCGCCGTGCGCCCGATCTTCCGCGGCGGGCGGCCGGTGGCGTACGCCGGCTGCATCGCGCACTGGGCCGACATCGGCGGCGCAATCTGGTCGGCGGATTCCCGCGAGGTATATGAGGAGGGATTGCGGATCCCGCCCACGCGCCTCGTCGCCGAGGGCAAGATTAACGAGGACGTTGCGGAGATCATCAAGGCCAACGTCCGCCTGCCCGAGCAGGTGCTCGGCGACCTCCACGCTCAGCTTGCCGCGCTCGCCGTGACCGAGCGACGCCTGCACGAGTTGCTCGACGATCTCGGTCTCGACGATCCAGCTCCGCTGTTCGCCGCGATTGAGGAGCGCACGGAGACCGCGATGCGCGCCGCCATCGCCGAGCTGCCCGACGGCACGTACGCGCACGAGATCGAGATCGACGGAGTCCGCGAGCCGCTCGTGATGCGGGCAGCGCTGACCGTCGATGGCGATCAGATCTCGGTCGACTGGGACGGGACCTCGCCGCAGGTGGATGCAGCGATCAACGAGACCTGGAACCACGCCTACGCGATGACCGTGTATCCGATCAAGTGCGCGCTCTCGCCGCAGGTTCCGAACAACGACGGCGCATACCGGCCGATCGCCATGAAGGCGCCCGCCGGGTGCCTCGTCAACGCGCAGCCGCCCGCGGCCGTCGCCTCCCGGCAGATGATCGGGCACTACATCGCCGCCGTCGTGTTCGGCGCGCTGGCGAAGGTCGTCCCTGAGCGCGTGCTGGCGGACTCGGGCTCGCCGGCGCCGCGAGTCGTTTTCACCGGCACGTACCGCGGCGTGCGCTACGGGGAGGCTCTCACGCTGTCCGGCGGGACGGGCGCCCAGGCCTCCCGGGACGGGCTGGCGGCGGCCCCGTTCCCGTCGAACTCAGGCGGCACCTCGGCAGAGATCGTCGAGGCGGGCACCCCGCTCGTCGTGCGGCGCCGCGAGCTGCGCGCCGACTCGGGCGGAACCGGCAAGCACCGCGGCGGACTCGGCGTGTCGATCGAGATCGAGCTGCTCTCCGATTCGCCGTGCACGGTGTCGATGATGACCGACCGTGTCAACCATCCTCCGCAGGGCCTCAACGGCGGCGGCAACGGGGCCGCCAACGTGATCCGCAAGTCGGACGGCACGCTGCTCAACCCAAAGGCCAGGACGCAGTTCCAGCCCGGGGAGCGGATCGAGATGCACACCGCCGGCGGCGCCGGGTACGGCCCTGCCTCCGAACGCGACCCGGCGCTGCGACAGCGCGACCTCGAGCTCGGATACGTCACGCCGGCGGACCCGCCCGATCGGACAGGCTGATGCCGGCGCTCGGGGTCGATGTCGGGGGGACGTTCACCGACTTCATCGGAGTCGACGACGACGGGCGCGTCTACGTCCACAAGCAGCTGACGACGCCGGCCGATCCGTCGGAATCGGTGCTGAGCGGGACCTCGGCGATCGCTGACCGGGGGGCACTCGCGCTCGACGAACTCGAGCGCATCGTGCACGGGACGACGCTCGTGGCCAACAGCATCGTGGAGCGCCGCGGCGCCCGCACGGCGCTCATCACGACCACCGGGTTCCGGGACGCGGTCGAGATCGGACGCGAGGCGCGGTACGACCTCTACGACCTGCAGCTCGAGCGCCCCGAACCGCTCACTCCGCGCTCGCTGCGCTTTGAAGTCGCGGAGCGGATCCGGGCCGACGGCTCGGTGCTCGAGCCGCTGACCGACGACGCTGCCACCGCGATCGCGAAAACCCTGCGCGACACCGGCGTCGAGAGCGTGGCAATCGCGCTCATCAACGCGTACGCCAATCCCAAGCACGAGCGCATGCTCGCGGAGGTGTTGGCGCGCGAACTGCCGGATGTCGACATCACGCTGTCCTCGACAGTCGCGCCCGAATGGCGCGAGTACGAGCGCACGAGCACCGCGGTTGCCAACGCGTACGTGCGGCCGCTCGTCCGCCGCTACCTGGCCCGGCTCGAGCGCGGCTTCGAGAAGCGCGCCGCCGGCAACCGCCTGTACGTGATGCTCTCCCAGGGCGGGATGACGTCGGCGGCGGTCGCCAGTGAGCTCGCCGTGCAGTTGGTCGAGTCAGGTCCCGCGGGCGGCGCCATCGCGGCCGCGTACTTCGGCCGCCGGCTCGGGCTCGACGACCTCATCTCGTTTGACATGGGTGGCACGACGACGAAGGCGTGCCTGGTCACTGGCGGCACGCCACTCCGCGTGCCGGAGCTCGAGGTCGCCCGGGTCGCGAGGTTCAAACGCGGCAGCGGGCTGCCGCTGAAGATGCCCGCTCTCGAGCTCGTGGAGATCGGCGCCGGCGGCGGCTCCATCGGCCACGTCGACTCGCTGGGGCTGCTGCGGGTCGGTCCACAAAGCGCGGGAGCCGATCCGGGTCCAGCGTGTTACGGGCGCGGAGGGACCAACCCGACCGTCACCGACGCCGACCTCAAGCTCGGAATCCTCGATCCCGCCTATTTCCTCGGCGGCGCAATGGCGCTCGACCCCGCCCCTGCCGAGCAGGCGCTGGTGCGGGTCGGCGAGCCGCTCGGACTCGACGCCGAGGGCGCCGCCCGCGGCATGTTCGACATCGTCAACAACCAGATGGCACTCGCCCTGCAGACGCACGTGATCGAGCGCGGCGAGGATCCCAGGGCGTTCGCGATGGTGGCGTTCGGAGGTGCTGGGCCCGTCCACGCCTACGAGGTCGCGCGCCGACTGCACATCCGCACAGTCATCTGCCCGCCGGCGGCCGGGGTGGCCTCGGCGCTCGGGTTTCTCGTCGCGCCGTTCGGAGTCGATCTCGTTCGGACCCATCTAGCCCGGCTCAGCCAGATCGACTGGCCGCAGGTGGCGTCGCGGTATGCCGAGATGGAGGCCGAGGCGAACGATCTCCTGGCTCGCTCCGGCGCGGCGGCGGCGGCGGTGCTCGAGCGCCGCGTCGACATGCGCTACGCCGGCCAGGGATACACGGTCTCGGTCGCCCTGCCCGACGGCGAGCTCGACGGCCGGATTGCCGAGCCGTTGCGGCTCGGCTTCGGGGATGCCTACGAGCGCCGGTTCGGCTCGCGCCTGGCGAGCGGCGAGCCCGAGGCGCTGCACTGGCGGCTGACCGCGCGCGTCGCGATCAGCACAGCGGACCTGATGATCGACTCGAGCCGTCAAGGCGAGAGCCGCCGCGGGGAGCGCGACGTCTACTTCCCGGAGGTCGGCGGGTTCGTGCGCAGCGCCGTCTACGACCGCTACACGCTCGCGCCCGGCGAGATGATCAGCGGCCCGGCGCTCGTCCAGGAACGCGAGTCGACCGTCGTCGTCGGCCCGGCCGCGACGGCGGAGAAGGACGAACTAGGAAACCTGACGCTGTCGATCGAGGGGTGAGCATATGGCGAAGCTGTACGAGCTGGCGAAGCTGATCCGGAGCAAGAACGCGGGCCCGTTCCAGCTGACGATCGACGTCATGTTCGAGGACGCCGAGACATACGAGCGCGTGCTGGCGAGCGACGTCCTGACGGCCGAGCGCTTTGGCGCCATGTACGGAACGCCCGTCGATGAAGTGAAGGTCATCAACTACGAGGCCGCGCACGCGATCAAAATCACGATCCCCCGGCCGGTGGCCTCCGGCGATCTGCGTGACGGCGACATGATGGGGGGCCAGCTGTACGGACCGATCGTCGACCTGGAGGTGGCGTGATGGCCGGCGAACGGGAGATGCGCATCCTCGCCCCGACGAGCATCCTCGGGGCCGGTTTCCGGGCCGAGTCGCTCGATCGCGCGATGGAGTGGAAGCCCGACCTGATCGCGTGCGATGGGGGCTCCACCGATCCCGGCCCGTTCTTCCTCGGCTCTGGCGAGCTGTACTTCTCCCGCGAGTCGATCAGGCGCGATCTGGAGCTCATGCTGCTGGCCGCCCGCGGCGCCGGCATCCCGATGATGGTCGGGACCGCGGTGGCGGCCGGGACCGACAAGCAGCTCGGCCTCGCCGTTGAGATCGTGCAAGAGATCGCCGCCACGCACGACCTCCATTTCCGGCTCGCGGCCGTCCACTGCGAGCCCTCGCGCGAGTATCTGAAGGAGCGCTTCCGCACGGGGAAGATCACGCCGCTCTACAACGCGCCCCAGATCGACGAGAGCACGTTCGATCGCAGCGAGCGGATCGTGGCCATGGCCGGCGTCGAGCCCTACCAGGCGGCGCTCGAGGGCGGCGCGGACGTCGTCCTCAGCGGCCGCTCAACGGACGCCGCGATCTTCGCCTCGATCCCGACCCAGCGCGGGTTCGCGCCCGGCCCAGCATGGCACGCGGCCAAGATCCTCGAGTGCAGCGCGGCGTGCGTCGTGCACCGCCAATACGCGGACCCGATGTTCGCATGGATCCGTGACGACCACTTCGTCGTCGAGCCCCCGAACCCCGAGTACCGCTGCAGCCCGGTCAGCGTCGCCTCGCACACGCTGTACGAGAACGGATCCCCGTACGAGCTGATCGAGCCGAGTGGGACGCTGTTCTCTGACAACGCCCGGTTCGACGCCGAGAGCGACCGTGCGGTGCGCGTCTCCGGGAGCCGCTTCGAGCCCTCGTCGCGGACGACGAACAAGCTCGAGGGGGCAGAGCTCGTCGGCTACCAGACGATCATCGTCGGAGGCGTCCGCGATCCGGTCATCCTGCGCCAGCTCGACAGCTGGCTCGAGGGCGTGGAGACGACCGTCAAGCGCCGGATCGAGCAGGTGCATGGCGCGGACATGGTCGATGCCGTGCAGATCACGTTCCGCCGATACGGGGTCGACGGCGTGATGGGCTCGCTCGAGCCCACCCCTACCCCGTCCCACGAGGTCGGAATCGTCGTCGAGATCACCGCCCCGACGCAGGAGGTTGCGGACTCCATCGGCAAGGCGGCGGCTCACGTCGCGGCCCATTACGCCGTGCCCGAGTACAGCGGGCTGATCACGGCGTTGGCATTCCCCTACTCCCCGGGTGAGCTCTCCCGCGGACCCGTGTACCGGTTCACGCTCAACCACGTCGTCGAGCCGGAGAACCCCCTCGACCCCTTCCGGATCGAGCTGATCGACGTCTGAGCGTCTGAGCGTCGCGTGCTTTCGCAGCGCCACGGTGGGCGTGCGGCGGTGGGAACGGCGGCTACGAGGGCGGGTTAGCGGCGTCGCGCGCTGACAATGGCGACCGTGCCTATGTGATCGGATGGTCGGTCTGCGTCATCCGTCCTATATCCGATGACAACGCAGACGCACCTACCGAATCGGCGCGGTCCGTCGCCGTTATCAGCGGGCAGGTTGCGGACGGTGCAAATTGAGGACCGGGCTCGTGTTTCGCCGAGGTCGGTCTCTCATGGCACAGGGGCGGGCCCTCCGACGTCACCCAACCCCACCCTCGTTGCGCCGTTTTCGGGCTCGCGGTGGCGATCAGCGATTAGCGATCAGCGCCCGGCGACGCCCCGCGGGTTGATGTACCGGTTAGGCGTCGGCGTGCGCGCAGTCGGCGTGCGGAGCGCGTCCGGAATCCGTTCCTCGACGTCCTCGAGGAACGACCCGACAGCGTGCGTCAGCATCCACGCCGAGGGCACGTTCAGCACCTGAACGCCCTGGTCGATCCGCTTGCCGACGCTGTCGAGGCCCCACGGCGTGACGACGCCTACCGAGGTGTACTTCCCAGCCTCGCGGCACCGGCTGACGATCTCCTCGACGACCTCGTCGATGCGCTCGGCGGGCGGCGAACCCATGCTCTGGGCGAGGTCGAGCGTCCCCACGTGGAACCCGTCGATGCCCTCCACCGCCAGGATCTCGTCGAGCTCGTCGAGTAGCTCGATGTGCTCGATCATCGCCACGACCAGCAGTTCGCGGTCGGCCTGCCGCACCCATTCGGGCTCGTCGATACCGACGCCGTACTGGGCCGCGCGCGTCTGCGTGTAGTACGTGCGCCGCCCCATCGGGGCGAACCGCGTCAGCTCGACGATCTCCTCGAGATGAGCTCGCCCGCGGAGGTCCGGGATCCAGACCCCCTGCGCGCCCGCGCTCAGGAACGGGAACAACGCATCGCTGGCGGGCATCCGCACGATCGACGTCATCCCGACGAGGTCCGCGGTTCGCACCAGGTTGGCCACCGCGCTCGCGTCCATCGGCTCGTGCTCCAGGTCGATCGTGATGAAGTCGTAGCCGGTCATCCCGAGCACCTCGACCAGCCACGGCGCGTCATAGGACAGGAGGCACCCCACGGCGATTTGCCCCTCGGCCAGCAGGTGCTTCAGGCGATTGGGGCGAGCGGCACTGAGCGTCGGTGGCATCGATGGCTCCCGGTCGTCATTTATTGAAATCGACTTTCAAATTCTCGGAATGAGTGTCTCAGATTTCGCGACCTATGCCAATACGTGCTTGGTAGCGTGCTCGGCCGCGAGCAGTCCGAGTTCGAGGGCGACCGCGAGCCCGCCGACGTAGCCGCCGCGCGGGCCGCCGTGCACGCCCCCGGCCGCGCTGCCCGCCGCGTACACCCCCGGTATCGGAGCGCCCGTTAGGTCGAGCACCATGGCGTTGCCGTTGATCCGCGGGCCGCCCATCGTGAACGTGATCCCGGGCGCGACGCGCGCAGCATGGAACGGGGCCGTGGCGATCTGGGCCGCATCAGGACTCGAGTTGTGCTCCGCCGCCGCGGCCGTGAGGCGAGCGCCCGGAACTCCCAGCACCCCGGCCAGCGCGCACAGATCGGGCGCGGTGACGATGTGTCCGCCCCGCTGCCCCAGGTCGGGGTTGGCAACCGCGGTGTTGTACGGGTTATCGCGGCCCGCGGTCCGCCACAGCTCGTCGTCGAAGACGACCGCGAACCCCCGCGGGTCCTCCGCGCGGGCCAGTCGCGTCACGAGGTCCTCCGCGCCCGACGCCCGACCGGGCATCCGCTGTCCGCTGCGATCGATCAGCAGTCCCGCTAGACATAACTTGTCCATGGCGGGGTACGGCCACAGCGTGTCGTTGTGCAGAGCATCGGCGGACACCATGTGGCCGTACACCCGTCCCAAGCCGGAGGTCGCGGCCCGGTTCTCGAGCAACATGCGCAGACCGTCGCCGACGGAGCTCGGCCAGCCGCGCAACACGGACAACGCAGCGTTTGGGCCGACGTAGGTGGCGAGCATCTCGGCGTTCGCCTGAAAGCCGCCGTCGGCGACGACCACGACCGGCGCGTCGACCGAGGCCTCCTCCCCATCGCGGCGATAGTCCACTCGCCAGGCACCGTCACGGTGGGGCTCGAGCCGCTGTCCGGCCGCACCGAGGAGCACGACCCCGCCGTCCGCTCGGAAGCGGTCATACAGCGTGCGCATCATCCGGTCGGGCCCGTACTCGGGCAAGATGCGCCGGCCCGTCCCCGGACGATGGGGGTACATCGCGTGCTGCTGGTAGGGACGATCGCCCTTCGGACGCATCTCGACTCCCTCGTCGATCAGCCATTGCAAGGCCCGCCCCGCTGTGTGGGCGAGCGCCTCGGCGACCCCGGGATCGATCTCACCATCGGTGTCGGACACCATCTGCTCGCGCAGCACCTTGGGGTCCTCGCCGAGGTCGCGCCAGGCGAGGTGCAGCAGCCCGCCCGAGATGCGGGCGTTGTTGTGACCGTAGTCATCCGTTCCCTTCTCGAGCACGAGCACCGTGCCACCGAGCTGCTGCATGCGGCGGGCCGCCGACATCCCCGCGAGCCCGCCCCCGATCACTACGCAATCCTGCGCGCTCACCGTGCCGTACCTGCGTTCGCGTCCGCGGGTCCGAGGCAAGCCGTGATCGGCGTGTACAGCGCTTGCGCGATCTCGATTCCCGAATCCACCGCCACATCGGGCGGCGCCTCGCGCTCCCCGTCGACGACCGCCCAGGCGATCGCCGTGCACGAACGATCGAGCCCGCTGACGGTTGCACTTGCGATGCCGCCCCAGGACTCTCGCGCGCGCGCCACGGCTTCGGCGACGGCGTGATCCGGACCGGAGGCGAAGCCTGCCCACAGCCGCGCCTCGAGCGGGGTTGCAAACATAAGGTCACTCGCTTCGTCCGGATCGGAAACGTCGCGCGTCCAGTTGTCGATCAGTGGCCGCCAAGTGTCAAACCCCCAGATGGCACGGTAGGGCGCCGATGCAAACACCTCGGTCCCGGCGACCTCGTACATCGCCAGGTACGGTCGGTCGTCGACCGTTGCCGAGGAGTGGAAACGTTGCGCGGCCAGGAACCCGGGAACCGACAGCAGCACTTGGAGGTGGCCGGCGTACCACTCGTTCCAGGCGTCCTCCTGCGCCGGATCCGTGAACTTGCTGCGGACCGTGTAGAGGATGCTCAATGTGCCTCCCCGGCGTCGATCGCGTGGAAGGCGTGGAGCGGGTCGCGCCGCCCATAGCGGACGTAGCGCGCCGACCATTGAAACGGCGGACGAGCGCCGTCGGCAGTCGAAGGAGGGAGGTCCTGGAGCGCGCCGGCTTCGATGAGGACGAGATCCTGGCCGTCATCGGGCACGTTGAAGGCACGGGCCTGGAGGACGTTCGGCGCTTCGGCGACGCGTTCGGCGAACTCGGCGCCTCCGGCACTCTCGGCGGTGAACAGGACGTCGACCGCCGTCGTCGCCTCGCTCGTCGTCCCGGCTCCGGGCTCGAGCCCGGCCAGCGCCACGCGCCGCCACCCGCGCACGGCACCGAGGATCCGCCGCGCCCATGGCGTGAAGTTCCCGCCCGTGGCCTGCCGGTACGCATCGCTGCTCAGCACGTCAATACTCTCGAGGTCATAGATGGCGAGGTAGCGCGGCCAGCCCCCGACGCACACCCACCGGCTGGCGCCGATGAAGCCCGGGACGGCCGACATCTGCGGAATGTGCTCGAAGTCGTACCAGTCGTTGAACTCCTCCTCGCGGCTCTGATCAGGTTCCATGAGCGCCATCAGCAGGCCACGCGGTGTTGTCTCGCTCATTGCATCTGCTCCCTCAACTCGACTTTCCGGACCTTGCCGCTCGGCGTCTTCGGGAGTTGCTCGACGAGCTCAAGCCGCTCCGGGAGAAAACGTTTGGACAAGCCTTCGTCGAGCAGCGCGCGACACAGCTCGGCCAGCGTCGGCGGCTCGCCGGCCGTCGGCACGACGACCGCGCAGGCGCGCTGCCCGAGTCGCTCGTCCGGCACGCCGACGATCGCGACCTCACGAACCTTGCGATGCGCGAACAGCAGGCTCTCGACTTCGACGACCGGGATGTTCTCGCCGCCGCGGATCACGATGTCCTTGGTGCGTCCGACGAACCGCACGTGACCTGCGGGCGTCAGCACAGCGGTGTCGCCGGTGCGAAACCAGCCGTCATCGAAAGCCTTTGCGTTCTCCTCGGGCCGGTTGCGGTAGCCGAGGAACAGACCCGCCCCGCGTACTTCGAAGTCGCCGACTGCGCCCGCGGGAACGACCGTGCGGTCCACACTGACCACCCGGATCTCCGCGCCGGGGATGGCGGTGCCGTCCGTCCTGAGGCCGGCCCCGCCCAGCGACGGCGCCCACGAGACGCCGATGGCGTACTCGGTCATGCCCCATGCGGGACAGATCGTGCAGCCGAGCGCGCCGCCCGCGCTGGCAGGCAGCTCACGCGGGATCGGGGCTCCGGCGATCGTGATCATCCGCAGTGAGTCCGTGTCGCGCTCACCCTCAGTCGACCCCGCCATCTCAACTAGATCCTGCACGAACGTCGGCGCGCAGAACATCGCGCTCACGCGCTGCTCGGAGATCGCGGCGAGTGCCACGGCAGGCTGCCAGCGATCGAGATGGACCGCGGTCCCTCCGAGGTACGCGCTCAACAGCACGCCCCAGCAGAACCCGGTGTGGTGTCCGACCGGCGAGGCGATGAGGTTCACGCAAGGCTCGTCGAGCACCTGCGAGCCAGCCACATGGTCCAGCCAGTTGCGCAGGATCGTCTCGAGCGTTTGCGCGGTGTTCATGACGCCCTTCGGGGTGCCGGTCGTCCCCGAGGTGAAGCCGAGGTGGCAGATAGTGGCGTAGTCGTCCAAGCGCTCGCCGCCGCCCTCACCGAGCAGCCGCGTGTAGGCGAGCTCCCCGTCATCGGTTAGCGCTGACTCCGGTTCGCCCGGCTTGCTCGCCAGCACCACGACGCGCTCGAGCGCCGGCAACTCGCCGCGCAGAGCACGGACGATCGACAGCGGCGTGCCGTCCTCGACCACGATCGCCTTGGCCTCACTCTGGCGAAGGATCTGGCGAACCTCGCGGGCGCCGTACGTGGCAGGGATCCCGGTGTAGACGGCGCCGGCCTCGTTGATCGCGAAGATGAGCGCGCCGAACTCGACGCGGTTGCGCGACATCACCGCGACGACGTCGCCCGGCTCAACACCACGCAATCGCAGTCCGGCAGCGATGCGCGAGGCCAGCGCATCGAGTTCGCGATAGGACAGGCGGCTCGAATCGTCGACCACGCCATCGCGATAACCGACCGCGGCGAGGCGGTCGGGGTGGCGGCGCGCCGCGTCGGACAGGAACGAGCGCAGCGTCACTCGCCGCCACGAGCCGTCCGACTCGTAACGCTCGATGAGGTCAGCGGTTAGGCGGCTGTCCTGCCGCAGGCGCGGATCGGGGCGGTTCACGCCGGCGCTCCTTGGGTCCGTGAGGCGATCACGGCGTCAGCCAAGGCCTGCTCGATCTCGGTCTCCGCGATGCCCACCTCGCGCAGCACCTCGAGCGTGCTCGCCCCGAGTAGCGGCGCCGGTTGGTCCGGGCCACGCCCCGTCGATGCGAGGCGCCACGGCGCGCGGACAGCGCGGTACGGCCCGGTCCCGGGGGCGTCGTACTCACCGATCGCGCCGCGCGCCGCCACGTGCTCATCGGCGAGCACCCCGGACAGGAAGTGGATCGTCTGGCACGGGACGCCGGCGGCCGCGAACGCCTCGAGCCAATGGGCGGCGGGCCGGGTGGCGAGTTGGGCCGCGATCATCGCAATCACTTCGGGGCGGCGCTCGCGGCGCTGCGTGTTCGTGGCGAGCGCCGGGTCGGCGCCCGCGTCCTTCAGTTCGAGCACCGCGCAGCAGCGGCGCCACATCTCGTCGTTGCCGACCGCGAGCACGATCGGCGCGTCCGCCGTCGCGAACGGCTGATAGACCGATAGCACCGAGTCGGTGCCCCCGCTCGGACGGGGCTCGGGATCGCCCGCGGCGAACGCAGCGATCCGGGGCGCCATCAGCGCGAGGTCGGCCTCGAGCAGCGCGACATCGATGAGCTCGCCCTCTCCGGTGCGCTCGCGCCGGACGAGTGCGGCGGCGATCCCAAATGCTGCGAGCATTCCGGTGGCGACATCCGACAGCGCCGTGCTGACGCGCTGTGGCATCCCGCCCGCGGCGCCGGTCACACTCATCAGTCCCGACCGGGCCTGCGAAATCAGGTCGTACCCCGGCTTGTCGCTGTCCGGCCCGTCGAGGCCGAACCCGGAGACCGCGCAGTAGATGAGGCGCGGGCAGCGCTCGCGAACGTCGTCCGGGTGCAGACCGAGCCGGCGCAGCTTGCCGGGATTGACGTTCTCGATGAACACGTCAGCGCGGTCGAGCATGCGCAGCAGCAGCCCCCGGCCCTCGGGTCGAGAGATGTCGATGCATGCGCTGCGCTTGTTCCGGTTCGCCGACACGAACCATGCCGATTGCTCACCGACAAACGGCGGCCCCCAGGTGCGGGCGTCGTCGCCCGTTCCGGGGCGCTCGATCTTCACGACGTCCGCTCCCATGTCGCCCAGGTACATCGCGGCCGTCGGACCGGCGTACGAGGTCGACGCATCGACCACGCGGATCCCGCCCAACGGACCGCAGGCGCTCATCCCTCGGCCTCCAGCCGCGGAGCGGCCGCCCGTCGGTCGAGACCCCGAAGCCCAGGATCGATCGGCATCGGAAGGGCCGGCATGGTGACGCCAGCCCCGTCTCCGGTCAGTTGTGCGTACAGCCCGCGCGCCGCGAACGCGGGATCCTCTGACGCCTCCTTTACCGTCCGGACGATGGAGCAGCAGACTTCGGCTCGCGCGAAGCGGACCTCCCACTCTCGCGCCGTCTCTCGCCCGATCAGCTCAGCCACCTCAGTGCGAGTCGCAGCCGGGTCGCGCCGGTCGTCGCGCAGCTCCGCCGGCAGATCGATCAGCTCGCAGAAGTTCGCCCAGAACCGATCCTCGAGTGGGGCGGCCGCGACGTGCCGTCCGTCGGCTGTGCGGTACAGCTGATACCGGGGCGAGCCGCCAGTGAGCAGCTCCTCGCCCCGCCGCGGCCACTGCCCGGCGCCGAGCCCGTTGCCGACCGCCCAGTACATCCACGTCAGGACGTTGTCCGCCATCGCCACCTCGACGTAGCGACCGGTTCCCGTGCGCTCCCGCTCGGCAAGGGCAAGGAGGATGTTGATCACCGCCGGATACGCTCCGCCGCCGATGTCGGCCACCAACACCGGCGGCATGACCGGATCGCCATCGGCGCCGGCGACGAGATCGAGCAGTCCGGCGTCGCCCACGTAGTTCAGATCGTGAGCCGCGCGCGCCGCCCGGTCACCGTCGCGGCCATAGCCGGTGATCGAGCAGTAGACGAGACCGGGATTGATCGCGGCCACGGCGTCATAGGACAGCCCAAGCCGATCCATCACGCCCGGCCGGAACTGCTCGACGAGCACATCGGCGCGCTCGAGCATCGGCTGGAGCGCCGCCAGGGCCTCGGGCGCCTTGAGGTCGAGCTGCAGGCTGCGCTTACCGCGGTTCAGCAGCGCGAAGTTGACGCTGGTCGTGCCGAGCCTCGGCTCGTAGGAGCGCATCTCGTCACCGGCGCCGGGCCGCTCGATCTTCGTCACGGTCGCGCCGGCCTCCACTAGCAGCAGCGTCGCCAGCGGCCCCGGCAGCAGTGTCGAGAAGTCGATCACGTGGATGCCGGTGAGCGCGGCCATCACTTGCTCGCCAACTCCGGCAGGATCTCGTCGCCGAGGCGCTCGATCGCCATGCACGTCGCGGCGCACGTGTTCTCCGCCACATTCAGGACCACATGTGAGACCCCGGCCGCGCGCAACCGCGCGAGCCGCTCCACGGCCTTCGCCGGATCGGCCGGCAGGCCCGCCGAGGTGCTCAGCGACACCGCTCCCTCCCGACGCCCCGCCTGGCGCGCAATCCGCGTTACCTCGGCGAAGCCTTCGGCCAGGGTCGGATCGTGAGATCCGAGACAGTGCCAGCCATCACCGATCAGGGCAGCGCGGCGCCTGGCCACCGCTCCCATCCCGCCGATAAGGATGCGGGGGCCGCCCGACTGGATCGGGAGCGGTCGTGACACGAGCTCGTCGTAGCTGTAGTGGCCATGGTGCCCGCGCACGATGCCCTCGGTCCAGAGCTCACGGAGAATGCCGATCTGCTCGTCCATCCGCTGTCCTCGCCCCACGAACGGGGCGCCGAGGGCCTCGAATTCCTCGCGCCACCAACCCGCGCCGACCCCGACGACCACCCGTCCGCCCGAGAGCACGTCGAGTGTCGCCACGGACTTCGCCACCTCGAGCGGATCGCGCATCGGCAGGACGAGGACACTTGTGCCGAGCATCACCCGGTCGGTCGCCCCGGCGACCGCCGCGAGCGTCGTGAACGCGTCGAGGAACCCGTCGACGGCCGCAAACGGCGGGCCGTCAGCCCGGTACGGGTACGTGCTCGTCGAGCGCAGCGGGTAGACGACGTGGTCGGCGACCCACACCGAGTCCACGCCGGCCTGCTCGGCCATCCGCGCGACCGACAGCACACCGTCGCGCGTGGCGTCTGGCCCCCATTGCGGCAGATGCACCCCGACCTTCACGGTCCGAGGGACCCATCGGGCAGCGAACGGTCGCGCTCACCGACGTACTCCCCATCTGCGATGAAGCGCAGCGGCACGCCCTCGTCGATCTCCTCGATCACGTGCGCCATCAGACCGGGCAGCACCGCGAGGAGCGCGATAGCGACGGTCTGCGTGGCGGTCAGCCCGAGGTCCATCCCGAGGCAGGCGAGACAGCCGTCGATGTTGATCGGAATCGACATCCGTCCTGTCTGACGGACGAACTCCTCGTGGATCTCGCGGTACAGCGCCGTGGCGTCTCCGGACAGGCCGAGATCCGCTGCCAGCTCGAACAGGACGGTCGCGCGGAAATCGCGGGCGCGATGGACGGGGTGACCGAACCCAGGCAGCCGACGGCGCTCCCGCCGGCTGCGCGCGACAATCTCCTCGGCCGTGCGCCGGTCGTCCCAGCCGTGCTCCCGGCGCAGCCGCCGCGCCTCGACGATCAGCGCGTAAGAGTGTTCTGGCGACAGTGTGTTCCGGCCGGCCGCCAGTAGGCCCGCCGCCACGGCGGGCACGAACTGAGGATTGCCCGAGGCGGCATACCGGGCGGCCGAGACGGTGGTCGCTACGAATCCGTGGTCGAGGAGACTCGTCAGCATGGCGTCGACCAACCGCGCCTCCGCCTGGCTCGGAAGCCGTCCGACGATCGTCAGAAACGTCGCCTTGGCATACGGTAGCTGCCCGATGATCTCCTCGTGGGAGTAGCCGCGGATCGTCACGCGACCGTCCTCGACGGTGCTGATGGCGGTCTTGAAGCTGCTCACCGCACCGCCTCCGAGGTGGCTCGAGCATCGTCGGTCGAGTCCGTCACGCCGCGCTGTCGGAGCTTGAACTTCTCGACCTTGCCGGTGGGTGTCATCGGCAGCGCATCCATGAACTCGACGAACCGCGGCACGGCACTGGGCGCGAGCCGCTCGGCGCACCACGCCCGAACGCTCGCGGCGTCGAGCCGAGCGCCCTCCTGCACGACCACAGCCGCCATCACCTCCTCCTCGATCAGCTCGGAGGCGACCGGATAGGCGGCGACCAAGCGAATCGCCGGATGCGACAGCAGCGCATGCTCGACCTCAGACGAGCTGATCAGCTCGCCCATCCGGCGCACCACGTCGCCTAGGCGATCGGAGAACCATAGATCGCCGTCGTCGTCGAAGCTGCCCCGGTCTCCGGTGTGGAACCACAGGTTGCGCCACGCCGCCACCGTTGACTCGGCGTCACCGATGTACCCAGAGAACATCGAGCACGGCTCGTGCGGGCGCACGCAGATCTCGCCGCGAACGCCGGTGGGCACCTCGACGTCGTCATCGTCAAACACCCGCACGTCGTACTCCGGCAGCGGCCGCCCGACCGCTCCCGCCTTGCGATCGGCACGATCGTTCCAGGTCACGATCGTGGCCTCGGTCGACCCGTAACAGTGCACAAGTCGCAGCCCGAAGCGCCGCTCGAAGGGTTCGTGCAGATCGGTCGGAATCGGCACCCCAAACCCGAGCCGCAAGGGGTTGGCGTTGTCGTCGGCGCGCGGCGTCTCCTTCGCCAGCAGCACGAGCATCGCCCCGACGAACGACAAGATCGTCGCGCCGTACTCGCGGACATCGGGCCAGAAGCGCCTCGCATCGAAGCGCGACGCCACTCGCACCGCCGCCCCGGAGACGAGCCCCACACACACACCGTAGCCCTGCGCCATGTTGTGGTGTAGCGGCAGGCAGACGTATACCGTGTCAGCCGGCCCGATGTCGAACAGTGCCGCCGGGTGATATCCGTTCACGTAGTGCTGGCCGTGGCTGAGCACAACGCCCTTGGCGGGACCGGTGGAGCCGGATGTGAACATTACGGCCACCGGATCCGAAAACCGCACCGCGGGCCACAGGACCCCAGCTGGATCGCCGTCGAGCTCGTCGAACGGGATCGAGTCAAACCGCCCCGAGCGTCTGCCGCCGACCACGACCACGCGCGAGATGAGCGGCAGCCGATCGGCGACCGCGTCGAGCTGGGCCAGGCACGCGGCGTCGATTACCAGCTCGTTGCAGCCGCTCTGGTTGAGCACATGGACGAGCCGTTCGCCCCGGGTGCGAGGATCGATCGGCACCTCGATCGCGCCGATGCAGGCCAGTCCGAACCAGCTCGCAAGCAACTCGCGCCTGTTCTCGAGCATGATCCCGACCCTGTCGCCTTGGCGCACACCGAGCCGCCAGAATCGGGCGGACTGCTCGAAGGCGAGCTCGGCCGCTCCACCCCACGTGAGCGTCCCGCGTTCGTCGATTAAGAACGCGTCGCCGGCGCGCTCTTCCGCGTGACGGCGCAGCAGCCCGGGGAGCGTGCGGTCGGCCGGCGACCGCCTGGCGATCATCGCAGGGAGCCCCCGACATCGATCCGCTCGCGCAAGAGCCGCAGCTGCTCGTCGGTCGGGGCAGCGGTCGTCGGGACGTCCGAGCCCGCGCCAAGCGCGAACCCGGTCTGGCGGCGGACCTCGTCGACCGTCGTCCCGGGATGCAGCGATTTCAACCTCGCCGTCCGCGTGTCCGAGTCGAAGTCGAAGACACACAGCGGGGTGATGATCGACGCCGGCCCGCCCGGGGCGAGGCCGTGGCGCTCTCTGAATTCCGCCGTTCCGTCGCCATACCCGAGCGCGGAGACGTAGTCGCAGCGCTCCACGAGCACGCGCGGCGAATGCGTCGTCGTGACGAGGTGGAAGCGCGCGTTCTGGAGGGTCGCGTTGCACGTGCCGATGCCGCCCGGGCCGCGAAATGCGAAGCGATTACTGGCCCCGACGGTTCCAATCAGGTTCGAGTTGCCATGCCGGTCGAGCTGGATACCACCGGCGTAGAACACCCCGCGCCGGCGGAAGCGCATCTCGGAGAGCAGGCGGTCGTGGGGGTAGTAGGCCTCGGCCCACCGGGTCGCGCCGACATCGGTGATCATCGCGAACTCGGCGATGACCGGGACGTCCCGCAGGTACGCCTTGGTCATCCCCACCATCACGGTCATGTTGGGCCCGTGCGTGAGGTGTGCGAGCAGCGCTCCGGCCCGCACCACCGGCAGGTTCGCGCCAACCTCGACCCACTCGCCGTCCCTGAGATCGTTGGCGATGACCGTGGCCATGATTTCCAACGGAGTGGCCTCGCTCATGCGTATTCCGACAAACCGAGGACCTGACGGAGACCGACACGTTCCAGATACTCGACCTGATCCGCCGGCTCACGGGTGTAGCGATCGAGATACGCGTCGAGTCGCGCGCGCGAGCCGCTCTTCAGCCAGTCGGTCGCGGCTTCAACGTACTCGGCGATGTGGACCGTGTCCGCCGGGTAGTAGCCGTGCGACGCAAACGGGTGGGCACCGAACGGAGCCCGGACGACCGCGTCTGCGCCGGCGATCGAGGTCGCCGCCGGGTTCTGGCGGATCCGCTCGTTGGACACGATTTGCTCCACTTGGACCACCGTCCGGTCGGCGGCGGCGTGAATCGCGCGATCGCCGAACCCCGTGCCCTCGTGCTGGACGTTGCCGAACGGATCGCTGATCGCCGCATGTAGGAACGCGATGTCGATCACGATCGCCGGCACCGCAATGAGCAGCTCACCCCCGATCGGATCAACGAACGTCTTCAACCGGGGGTTTAGCTCGGGATAAGAGGTGCCGAGGCCGGCGCGCCAGGGATTGAATGGGAGCCGTTGGGCAGAAGCGCGCAGCCCCGCGTAGTAGTGGGCCTCATCGAGCTCGAACAGCTCGATCTCCCCGGTCTGCATGGCCCGGCGAAAGGCCGGCCCGATCGGCGCCAGCCCCTCCGCGCCAACGTACGGCGAGACGAGCGTGCGGACGCACCCGGCGGCGATCAGCATGTCAACCTCGAGGCCCGAGGAAGCCGCTCCAACGAGCGTCAGCTCGCGCGGCGCAGCCTTTATCAGCGAGCGCACGAGTGCCATCGGATGGGCGGCATTGATGAAGCCGCCGATCGCGATCGTCATGCCGTCACGCACTCCCTTGATCGCGGCCCGCTCGTCCACGGTCACGGCGCGCCGCCCAGCAGTCGCCGTCATCGGCCGATACCCAGCGAGCGCGCGATGATCAGCTTCTGGATCTCAGAGGTGCCACCGCCAATCTCCAGGTACTTGGAGTCGCGGTAGTGACGCGCCAGCGGATACTCCTCAGTGAAGCCGTAGCCGCCGTACACCTGAACTCCTTCGCGGGCCGCGGTCACGTACGAGCGCGTCGCGTGGAGCTTCGCCAGCGACGCCTCGACGTCCGCGCCCCGACCCGCATCGAGGCTTGCCGCCGCGCGCCACGTCAGCAGGTCCGCCGCCTCGAGTGCAAGCCGCATCTCGACGAGCTTGTCGAGCACGAGCTGGAAGGAGCCGATCGGCTGGCCGAACGCCTCGCGCGTCCGCGCGTGGGCGACCGACAGCTCGAGAACCTGCGCGCTTGCACCGACGCTGAGTGCAGCTAGCAGCACCCGCTCGCGAGCGAGCCGTGGACGCAAGGCCAACCATCCCTCGCCCTGCGGACCGAGCACCCTGCGCTGCGGAACATCAACGCCGCTGAGGAACACTTCGCACAGGTCGAGCGGCCTGAGCCCGAGCTTCGCCAGTGGCCGGATCGTGACACCTGGCGCGTGCGGATCGATCATCAGCAGCGACAGACCGCGATGGCCATCGGCCTCATCGGGATCCGTGCGTGCAACGGTGATCATGACGTCGGCGACGGCAGCGCCGGTGACGAACACCTTCTGCCCGTCGACAACCATGCGGCCCCAATCTCGGCGAGCGGTCGTCCGCACTCCGGCGGCGTCGGACCCTGACCCCGGCTCCGTCAGCGCGAACGCGATCCTGGCGTCGCCGGTCGCCAACCGCGGCAGCCATTCGGCCCGCTGTCGCTCGGTCCCGAGCTGTGCGACGGCCTCGGCCCCGAGCACCCAGAGCGAGTAGTACGCCTGCGCGAGCGCGAGCGAGTGCCGCGCGAGCGCACGGTGAACGCATACGAGATCAGTCGCAGTCCCTCCGGCCCCACCGTACTTACGGGGCACCGCCAGCGCCGCCCACCCCGCTCCGGCCAGCGCCCGCATCGCTTCGGCGGGAAATCGCTGCTCGGCGTCCCAGCCAGCCACGTGCTCAGGCCGCGCGTGGACGTCGCACAGCTCATCGATTGCCTCCGCCATACGGCGCTGCTCATCTGTGTCGTAGTGGAGCGCGTACGCCGCCATCCGGCGGCCCCCGATGATCGGCGTGCTGGGCAAGCGACTCTCCTTGACCGTGCATAATACCTGACAATTGGTGCCCGGTCCCTCAGCGGCCTCGGCCCGCAGCCGAGCGGCAGATCAAATGATAGACATTTGATCGTCAGGCTGTGGGCTAATATTCCTGGCGCCACGAGCACGCCGAGCGTGCCAGACAGCCGTAAAGCGCATGAGTCCCCCACCATTCCGACCCGAGCGAGTGCTGCGTCCGCGTGAGCAGGTCGAGCACCAGATGCGCGAGGCGATCCTGAACGGAGAGTTCAAGGTGGGCGACCGCCTGCCCAGCGAGGCTGACCTCGCTAAGGCGTTTGGGGTGAGCCGTTCGACGGTTCGCGAGGCGCTGCACGCGCTGAAGACGTCCGGGCTCATCTCGACGACTCCGGGCGCCACCGGCGGCAGCTTCGTCGAGGGCGTCGACCACCACTCGCTCGCCGAGCGATTCGGGGAGGCCGTGGCCAACGTTGTTCAGTTCGGCAGCCTGACGTACGCCGAAGTCGCCGACGTCCGCCGGATGCTTGAGATCCCCTGCGCCCGGCTCGCGGCGAAAAACCGCAGCTCAGAGCACATACGGCGCCTGCGCGAGGTCATTCAGAGCGAGAAGACGGTCACGGTCAGCGATCCGCAGGTACCGGGTCTGAACGCCGAGTTTCATCGGATCCTGGCGGACGCCACTGGCAACCGTATGCTCGCCGCACTCGTCTCGGCGCTGCACCGGGTCACCCGGCCACTGGTCTACATCGCGACGTCGCCGGAGCTCGGCCGCGAGAGCGTGATCCAGCATATGCAAATCGCTGCGGCGATCGACGCCGGCGACGAGGAAGCCGCGGTCAAGGCGATGGAGTCACACCTCGACTATCTGCGGGAGCACGTCGCGGCGGTTGCGCAGGCGCCCGTCGCGGCCGGGAGCCGCGACCCCGTCCGCACTCCGGGGGATGGGCTCCCAAGCGGACCCACGGTCGAGTCTCACCGCTCCTGACGCGGCCTCCCGAGGCCTCGGCGCCGTGGGGAAGACCCAGCAAGGCCCGCTTCGTCGCTTCCAAAACCGGGCTATTGGTGCGTTAGCCCTAAGTTAGACAATTACGCCCGCTTGCCCTGCGCGTAATTGTCGGGTATTCTCGCGCGCCATGTCTCTGGTCGCTCTTCGCTCTTCCGTCTCGCCCCGCGCGAACCCCACGGAGGAAGCTCGATGAGCACCGCAACCGCCCCCGAGCGGCGGAGGCCGAAGCTGCCCCCCGTGCAAAGCATTGCGGAGCGCTTCGGCGTCGTCGTGATTTGGATCGTGCTGATCGTGGTGTTCTCGTTCTGGGACAGCCCAGAGTTCTTCACCAAAGCAACCTTCCAGAACATCTTCGGTTCGCAGGCCGTGCTCCTGATCCTGTCGCTCGCTCTGATGGTCCCGCTCATCGTCGGCGAGTTCGATCTCTCGATCGTGGGGACGATGAGCGTGTCGCTGTCCCTCGTCGGGTACCTCAACGTCCTGCACCACTGGGCGATCGGCCCGGCAGTGATCGTCGCGATGCTGGCGGGGCTCGTGATCGGCCTTATCAATGCCTTCTTCGTCATTGTGGTCGGGGTCGAGTCGATCGTCGTGACACTCGGGGCCGGGACGTTGTGGACAGGGGTGGGGTACGCGATCTACTCGACGACGATTCCGAACATCTCGCAGAAGCTCGTCAACGTAACGACGCATCAGGTGCTTGGACTCCCGCTCGTCTTCTGGTACGCGGTGGGGCTGATGCTTGGGATGTGGTATGTCCTGTCATACACGCCGATAGGGCGCTACCTGTACTTCATCGGCGCGAACCGGTCCGTGTCCCTCCTCTCGGGCATCCCAGTCAATCCAACCCGGGCCGCCGCGCTTGTCTTGTCTGCGTTTCTCTCGGGCCTCGCCGGTGTCGCACTCGCCGGCACGCTCGGCTCGTCCTCGCCCAGCGTCGCGGACGCTTACCTGCTGCCCGCGTTTGCTGCCGTGTTCCTCGGCACGACGGTGATCAACCCCGGCCGCTTCAACCCCTTTGGCACCTTCGTGGCCGTCTATTTCCTGACGACGGGGATCACCGGGCTCGAGCTCCATGGCCTGACCGGTTGGATCGAGGATGTGTTCTACGGCGGATCACTCGTGATCGCAGTCGCGCTGTCCCAACTCGCAGCCCGGCGGGGACGGAGGAAGGCGGGCATGACATAGCACTTATCGGCAAGGTGCGCATTTCTCACACACCTTTACTCACGACAGCAGCACGACTCGGTCGGTTTCGCGCAAAAACCGCCGCCCGAGGTGCATGCGCATGAGGGAGAAGCATGAAACACATATGGCAGTTGATTACGCCCTTGAGAGGGCCGATAGCCGTTCTGATTGTCTCGATGGCGGTCGTCGGCTGTGGAAGCTCGAGCTCGTCGAGTTCGACCTCCGGCGGCAGCTCGAATGCCGCATCGACCTCAAGCAGCTCGTCGTCCGGCAGCGATTGCGTGTCGAAGGCCACCGCACTCGTCAATCAGCAGAAGGCTCCAGTCTCGTGGGGTAACCCCGGACCGGCCTTCAAGACGAGCGGCATCAAGGGCAAGACGATCTACTGGATCAGCCTCAACGCAGACATTCCGTTCACGCAGGCCGTGTTCGCCGGCTTCAAGGAAGCCGCCCAGCAGGTCGGCGTCAAGTACGTGTTTTTCAACGGCGCGGGCGACGCGTCGAAGGAATCTCAGGGCATCGAGCAGGCGGTTGCCGCTCATGCTGACCTGATCATGATTCAATCGATCCCGATCCCGCAGATCAGCGTGGCCGTCGCTGACGCCGGCAAGGCCCACATTCCCGTCGTCGAAGCGTTCAACACCGACGCCTCCGCGCCGCCAGACAAGGGCACCGACGCTGCGGTCACATTCAATTACACAATGGCCGGCCAGATGATGGCCGACGACGCTCTGCGGATCTCCTCATGCAAGGTCCACGCCGTGACGTTCACCTCGAGCGACGAGGCCGTGGCTCCCGACGGGGTCAATGGCATCAACAAGGAGCTCAACGGACTGTGCGGCTCGGACTGCTCAAACAAGGTCGAGGACGCCCGGATCGCGGAGTGGTCGACGAAGCTGCCGATCCTCGCCCGCAACGCGGTCGTGAACCCAGAGGTCAACTGGCTGATGCCTCTCTACGACGGCGAGACACAGTTCACCGATCCGGCTGTGATCCAGTCGCCCGCAGCGGCGTCGAAGGTCAAGGTGGCGAGCTTCAACGCCACCAAGGGTATCGTCGACCAGCTGAAGTCGAGCTCCAACCCTCTGTGGGTCGACGTCGGCTCACCGCTCGAGTGGAGCGGGTACGCCATCGGCGACCAGTCCTTCCGGGTGCTCGCCGGCGTCAAGCCGGTGGTCTCCGAGAAGATCCCGCTTCGTACCTTCGACAAGGACAACATCTCCTCGATCGACCTGAGCAAGCCAGAGTCCACGTGGTACGGGACCTCGACTGACTTCAAGGCCGAGTACGCGAAGCTGTGGGGCATCTCGTAAACCTCGATGTCATCAGTAGTGGCGCGGGCCCAGGCCGAACCCGGCTTGGGCCCGCGCGCTAGTACCGCGCGGGGACCGCCACGACGACCTCAGGACTTGTGACCCAAACCACGACAACCCCGATCCTGCGCGCGCAGAACATCTCCAAGACGTTCTCCGGCACGACGGTCCTCAACAAGCTCGACCTGGAGATCCTGCCCGGGCAGGTGCACGCGCTGGTCGGGCAGAATGGCTCGGGCAAGTCGACCTTCATCAAGATCCTTGCCGGCTTCCACGCGCCCGACCCTGATGAGGACTCGGGAGTGTGGATCCGCGGCGAGCGGATCCGGTTACCGATCGACGTCCGCGACCGGGCAAAGCACGGCTTCGCCTTCGTCCACCAGGACCTTGGGTTGATCGACACGATCAGCGTGCTCGAGAACCTCCGCGTGCGCAACTTCGACCGCCGACCCGGTTGGCGCATCCCTTGGCGCAGCGAGCGTCGACATGTGAGTGAGCTGCTGGAGCGCTTCGGGATCGACGCCTTTCCCGAGCAGCCGGTGTCGGACCTGAACCAGATTGAGCGCACGCGACTTGCGATAGTCAGGGCATTCGACCAGCTATCCGACGTCGAGCAGGGCATCCTCGTCCTCGACGAGCCGACAGCGGCGCTCCCGCGCGACGGAATCGAGCGCTTCTTCGCGAGCGTCAGGGAGTTGACCGCCGCCGGCTTCGGCGTACTGTTCGTCTCACACCGCCTCGAGGAGGTGTTTGAGCTCGCCAGCCGTGTCACCGTGCTGCGCGACAGCCGGCGCACGCACTCGGGCCCTACTGCCGACCTCGACGAGGATCGCCTGATCGAGCTCATCCTCGGGTTCGCGCTCGAGCGCCTCTATCCCGAGCCACACGAGCCTGCTACAGAGGTAGTGGCCCGGATCGACCAGGTCACAGGTCCCGGCGTCCGTCACGCGTCGATCCCAATCCACCGCGGCGAGATCGTCGGCCTAACCGGGCTGCTAGGCGGGGGCTGGGACCGGCTCCCGTACCTCGCGTTCGGCGCCGAGACCGCCACCGGGGGCACGCTGACGATCGGCGAAAAGAGCGCTGAGCTTAAGAACATGACTCCTCGCGATGCGATCAAGCTCGGATGCGCGTTCCTACCCGGCAACCGCCTCGTCGACGGCTCGCTCCAGGCAGCGTCGGTCAAGGACAACTTGACGCTTCCCACACTCGGCTCGTACTACACGAATGGGATCCTTCGCCATCGGCGCGAGCTGGCGCGGGTGCGCGAGCTGCTACTCGGCTACGACGTCCGACCTCCTGAGCCGGACCGGCTTCTCGCCAGCCTGAGCGGCGGCAACCAGCAGAAGGTCCTCGTCGCCAAATGGTTTGAGACACGACCCAGCCTGCTCCTATTGCACGAGCCGACGCACGGTGTCGACGTCGGCGCTCGGGCGGCGATCTTCGAGCGCCTGCGTCAGGCCGCGGACGAAGGGATGGGCATCCTGCTCGCGACGTCCGACTACGAGGACCTTCCCCACATCTGCAACCGCGTGATCGTCTTCCGCGACGGTCGCGCAGTAAGCGAGCTGCACGGGAGCGCCCTGACGTACGAACGAATCGTCGAGCAGTGCTTCCGCACGAGCATCGCCGACGGACCACCCCTGACCGCAGGAGCCGACGTATGACAGACACCGACAATGGCCGTATCCGTGACCTGGTGGGCTATGGGCGGCGCCCACCGAAGGTGGTGTGGCCGACCGGAGCGAAGGTTGCAGTCAACATCGTGATCAATTACGAAGAGGGCTCGGAGCACTACGAGCGGCTCGGCGATCACAAGACCGACGGGCTCGCGGAGCTCAATTGGAGCTTGTCGAAGGAGTACCGCGACTTCGCGATGGAGGCGGTCTATGAGTACGGCAGCCGTGCCGGGATCTGGCGGCTCCTGAACATGTTCGAGGAGTACGGGATCCACGTCACGTTCTTCGCCTGCGGGCAGGCGCTCGAGCGCAACACGGAGGTCGCCGCGGCCGTCGGTGAGCTTGGCCACGAACCCTGCTCTCACGGATACCGCTGGAGCGAGCCGTGGTTGATGACGCGCGAGGAGGAGGCCGAGCAGATCCGGATGGCGATCGAGGCGATCGAGCGGACCACCGGCTCGCGACCCGTGGGCTGGTACTGGCGCTACAGCTCCTCCCCGTGGAGCCGTGCGCTGCTCGTCGAGGAGGGCGGCTTTAAGTACGACTCCGAGACCTACAACGACGATTTGCCGTACTTCACCGACGTCGGCGGCAAGCAGCATCTCGTCGTGCCCTACAGCCAGACATACAACGATGTCCGGTTCGTGCTGTCGGAGGGCGGGTTCGGCTCTCCCCAGGACTTCTACGACTACATGCGGCGCGGGCTCGACGAGCTATACCGCGAGGGCGAGCGCGGGTATCCGAAAATGATGTCGATCGGTCTGCATTCGCGCTGGACCGGTCAGGCGGCGCGCGCGAACGCGCTGCGCGAGTTCATCGAATACGCCGTCGGCAAGGGCGATGTGTGGTTCGCCAGGCGTGACGAAATCGCCCAGCACTGGCTCGACCACCACACCGAGTTCGAGCGATGACACCGAAAGACGGCGCGCCGGGCATGCTGCTCGTGCAGATGGAGCCCCCTGCTGCGATGGAGGAGGAGTTCCAGGACTGGTACGACACCGAGCACACGCCGGAGCGCGAGGCTGTACCAGGGTTTCTCAGTGCCGCGCGCTTCGTCTGCGTTGACGGCTGGCCGCGCTACATGGCCTGCTACGACCTTGAGACGCTGTCCGTACTCGACGGCGTGGACTACCGGGCGATCGGCGGTGAACACCTGTCGGCCTGGAGCAAGCGCGTGCTCGCCAAAGTCATCGGCCGCCGGCGGTTCGAGCTCAGCCGGATTGGCGGTGACGAGATCGTGCCGCCACAGGAGGGCAAGATGCTGATCCGCTTCGAACAGGCGAACCCGACGGCCGTCACCGCGGCGACCGAGGCGCTGCGCGGCCGGCTGCCCGCGTTCTCTGTTCGGTCGTTCGCCAACCGGCTCAACGAGGGCGAGTTCATGGTGATGATCGACGGGCCAGCGGTCGAGCGGATCCCGGAGCTTCCAGCGTTGGAAGAGTCGCTCGGTGAGTCTTTGGACAGACTCACCGGCGCGTGGCGCTATGTCCGGTACCTGCGATGAGCTTCGAGACGATCATCTACGAGCAGGAGGGCCCGATCGGGCGGATCACGCTGAACCGGCCCGACCACGGCAATATGTTCAACGCGCAGATGTGCAGGGAGTTGAAGGCTGTGCTCGAACAATCGCGACTCGAGACTGATACGCGGGTGCTCGTGTTGACGGGAGCTGGGGACCGCTTCTTCTGCATCGGGGGCGAGAAGGAGGGCCTCGAGCCGACCGTCGCCTACCCGGGCGTACTCCCCATCCTCGACGTGTACGAGCTGATCGAGCGCCACCCGAAGCCGGTGATCGCGTCGGTCAACGGCTTCGCGGTCGGCGGGGGCCACGTGATGCATGTCGTCTGCGACCTGACGATTGCCGCCGAGTCGGCCGTGTTCCGCCAGGTGGGCCCGATCATGGGCAGTTTCGACGCCGGCTTCGGCACCTGGGCCCTAGAGGACTTGCTCGGACGCAAGCGGGCAAAGGAGATGTGGTTCCTCAACGAGAAGCTCACGGCGAGCCAGGCGCTTGAGTGGGGCCTCGTCAACAGGGTTGTGGCCGACACCGAGTTGCGCGCGGAGACCCACCGCCTCGCTCACGAGCTGGCGACGCGCGGCCGGCAGGCGCTGACCGCGGTCAAGGCATCTTTCGCCGCCCGAACCGGCGGTGTCGCCGGGTTCTCGCGGGTCGCCCACGATCTGCTGCTGCGTTACTACCTCGACTCCGACGAGTCCGCCGCGCTGCGTGAGTCCTTCGCCGAGCGCTCGTCTCGCCCCAGATGACGGACGGCACTCGGGATGCGCCTGGGGACACGCCCGGGATCGTCGTCACAGGCGCGAGCAAGGGAATCGGAGCCGCAATCGCCGTCGAGCTGGCTCGTCGGGGTCGAACAGTCGCGTGCCTGAGCCGGAGCGGCGTCGCGCCGGACGCCGCCGGATCCGACGCGGAGCGGCTCGACGCCTACAGCTGCGACGTCACAGATGCGGGCCGCGTCGGCGAGGTGATGGCGACGTTCGCCGAGCGCGCCGGGGGGATCGCAGGGCTCGTCAACAACGCCGGCATGCACGAAGACGCAGCCGCGGTCGACGTGTCCGCCTCGGATCTCATGCAGTTGTTCGAGGTCAACTGCGTCAGCGCGCTCATCGTCGCCCAGGCGGCGCATGAGCATCTAGCCCGCAGTCGCGGTGTGATCGTCGGGATCGGCTCGTTCTTTGACAAGCTGGGGGCGCGACGCAGCCTCGCCTACTCCGCCTCGAAGGCAGCACTCGCGAGCATCAACCGCACGCTCGCCGTCGAATGGGGCGCCGATGGGATCTCCGTGTTCACCGTAGCCCCGGGGTACGTCCTCACCGACCTCAACGCGAGCTGGCTGTCGGATCCCGATGCCCGCGCGCGGGTCGAGCGCCGCATCCCGACAGGGCAGATCGGCGACCCGGGGGACATCGCGCGACTCGTCGCCGCGCTGATGCTCGAGAATGTGGCCTGCCTGAGCGGGGAAACGATCTACGTCGACGGCGCGCAGAGCGTGCGCGTTTGAGCCGTCGTGCGGGAACGGGAACGCATCTTCGAGAGAATCCGCCGGCGTCAGCCGCTCACTGACGAGGAGCGCGACGCGCTCGAGGCGCTCGGGCGCGTCATCGCCGAGCGGATCGCTCCCCGCGCCGCGGGCTACGACGCCTCGGCCGAGTTCCCGTGGGACAACGTACGCGATCTCAACGAGCTTCAGCTGAACCTCACCTTCCTCCCGGCGGCATACGGCGGGGCCGATCTGTCTTACAGCTGCTACCTGACGATGGTCCAGGACCTCAGCGCGGCGTGTGCCTCGACCGGCGTCACCTGGGCCACGACCTTTCACGCCGTCTCCCCCATTGTCGATTTCGGCACGGACCGGCAAAGGACCGGCTGCTCGGACCGATAGCAGCCGGTGGTCTGGGAGCGCTGGCAATCACCGAGGCGAGCGGCGGCTCGGACGCGACCGCCATGAGCACGAGCTTCACCCCCGACGGCGACGAAGTGGTCGTCAGCGGCGAGAAGATGTTCATCACGAACGGCGACGTCGCCGATGTATACCTCGTATTCGGCAAGTGGGCCGAGATCGATGACCCCCGCCACAGCTTGACCGCGGTCGCGCTCGAGAAGGGCACGCCTGGCCTCGAGATCCTGGGCAAGGAGGACAAAATGGGCCACCGCGCCTCCTCCACCGCCACGATCGCGCTACGCGACTGCCGCGTCCCTGCAGAGAACATCCTCGGCCGGCCCGGCCAGGGCCGGCGGATCCTGTTCTCGGCGCTCAACAAGTCGCGTCCGTCAATCGCCGCCCACGCGCTCGGGATCGCCCATGCGGCTTTCGCCGATGCGGTCGCCTACGTCAACGATCGCCGCCAATTCGGTCAAGCCGTGATCGACTTCCAGGGGGTGCAGTTCATGCTCGCGGAGCTCGCGTCGCGACTGGCCATGTCCCAGACCTGGCTCTTCCACGTCGCCGACCTCGTCCAGGACGGCGAGGAGGCCCAGATCGAGGCCTCGATCCTGAAGCTGGCGGCGTCCGACCTCGCCATGGACGCCGCGCAGACCGCGGTTCAGCTGTTCGGCGGCTACGGCTACTGCAAGGGAGTCCGAGTCGAGCGGCTGTTCCGCGACGCCAAGTTGACCCAGATCTGGGAGGGCACGAACGAGCTCCAGCGCCAAGCGATCGGCCGGGCGTTCCGGCGGCGCCCGAGACGCTGAGGGCGCCGTCTGTCCGGTACGTTCGCGATTGCGGTCGCGTTCTTGCGGCGCCGTCCGGTGTTGAGAGCTCGGAGTATCAACTTGTACAGCCGCGAGGGACGTTTTCCAGCGGCCAGGGCGGTAACGAGGAGCTGCAAGAAATCACCATCCCTTCCCCGCCGCCGCTCCAAAGGGCGCCCCAGAGTCCGACGCGGCAGTGAGGAGTGCGACGGTGTTCAGACCGCAGCGGCCGCACGCTCGGCGGGCCTCTGCAGCTCGCCGGTGCCGTACCGCTGCCAGATCCCGAGCACTTCGTCGGCCAAGGCCACGTCGTGGCGAGCCTTCTGGATCAGGATCGATGCCGCGTGCAGGTCGCGGTCACGGCCGGCGACGCAGTCCTCGACGAGCACGTTGTAGTAGTCGTGGTACGCGGCGTCGCGATACGTCGCTTCAACACAACCCGGCGTCTGCTCGCCGATGATGACGACCGTCTCGACCCCACAGGCCCTGAGCACGACGTCGAGGTTCGTGCCGGTGAAGGCGCTCGAACGATGCTTGGTGACAACGATCTCGCCCGGCAGCGGCTCGCAGCCTTCGACGAAGTCCGATCCCCACGTGCCTTCGACTGCGAAGTCGCTGACGCCGGCGATGAGGCCCTTCGAGCGCAGCCAGGCCGGCGAATCGCTCTGCCCCTCGGGCAGATCCGTGATCCGGATGTGGATGATCCGGACACCGAACCCGCGCGCGGCGTTCATGAAATCGACGACCTTCGGAGTCAGTTCGGCCATCGCGGAAACGTCGGCCCCGCCCTGCGCGACGGCCCCCTCCGGATGGATGAAGTCGTTCTGCATGTCGATGGGAAGGACCGCACACCAGCCCGGGTACAGCACCTCCTCGAGCGTCTCGCAAACGAGTCGTCCGTGGATCTTCCTCACGCCACGAACGGTATCGGAGGCGTATTGACGGGTCAAGGAAAAACATACAATTCTCAGATTGGCGTTCTAAATCTTTCCCCTGAGGGCGGCATTGAGCCCACGGTTCGAACAGGACGAATTGGTGCGTTTCGGCGAAGCGGCGCTGCGCGCCCTGGGCACGCCTGACCATGCCGCGAGCCTCGTCGCGCAGTCGCTCGTGCAGGCCGACGTGCGGGGCGTCGCGACGCACGGGATCGTTCGCCTCCCCTCGTATCGCGCCCAGCTCATGGCCGGCGAGGTCTGTCCAACAGCCGCGCCCGAGGTCCTGACTGATCACGGCGGCGCGACTGTCTTCGTCGACGGTCACCACGCGTTTGGAGCGGTGACTGCGCGCTTCTGCATGGATCTCGCCGCGGAGCGCGCGCGAGAGCTCGGCGCCGGGGTTGTGTGCGCGCGTAATTGTTCGCACTTCGGCGCGGCGGCCCACTACGCGCTCCAGGGGGCTGAGCGAGGGTGCGTGGCGTTCGCCGCCTCAAACACGCCCGCCGTGATGGCCCCGTACGGCGGGCGCCAGGCGACGATCGGCAACAACCCGTTCGCGATCGCGGCGCCGTCATCGGGCGAGCGGCTGCCGTTCGTGCTCGACATCGCCCAGAGCGTCGTCGCCCGTGGGCGGATCAAGCTCGCCGAGATGGCCGGGCAGCGGATCCCGGAGGGATGGGCCATCGATCGCGAAGGCCGCCCGACCAGTGACCCGACGGCCGGGCTCGGTGGGGCGCTGCTCGCGGTCGGCGGGCACAAGGGCTCCGGTCTCGCGCTCGCAATCGAGCTCATCACAAGCGTGCTCTCCGGATCGCGCATCGGAGCCGAACTTCAGAACACGAGCATGACGGGCGCCGCGGGCCGCCGCGGAGGGGGCGCGGTGGGCAGCGTCAGCCAGCTGTTCCTGGCGCTCGACCCGGATGCGTTCGCGGGAAGCGAGGCGTTTGCGGCCGGCTTCGAGAAGCTAGCCGCCGCGATCAGCGGTGCGGAGCCCGCGCCGGGATTTGACGAGGTGCTTCTACCCGGCGAGCGCGAGTACCGCGCCGCGCAGCAGGCTGCGACCGCCGGCGTCGAGCTGGCCCCGACGACGGTTCAGCTGTTGGACGAGCTGGCGAGCGAGCTGTCGCTTTCCACGCCGGCGCCGTTTTCTCCCTGATCGGAGGCGGTATCGGCACCGGCGATCGCGGCGGCGGCCATTTCCGAGATCCCGCGTGTCGCCTCCGTCAGCGGTTTCGCCCAGCCGGCGAGCGACTCCGTTGAGCAGCGCGCGAGCGGCCCGGCGATCGTTAGGCTCGCGGCCGGCGTACCGGCGGCGTCGAAGATCGGCGCGGCCATTGCCGCGACCCCCAGCACCCGGTCCTGCGTGCCGGTGGCATAGCCCCGTGCCGCGATCGTCTTCAGCTCCTCCATGAGCTCATTGCGCTCGACGATCGTGTACGGAGTCACCTTGCGCAGCTTCACCGTCCGGAAGTACTCCTTGCGGTCGTCGTCCGAGAGGAATGCCAGCATTGCCTTCCCCGTCGCACCGGTATAGAGCGGCGAGATCTGCCCAATCTGCTGATGCCAGCGGACCTCGTGCACGCCCTCGACCTGATCGATGCAGATGCGCTCGAACCCGGAGCGCACGTTCAGCGTCACGGTCTCCTCGGTCTTGTCGCGCAGGCCGATCATGAACGGACGCGACAGCCGCCGCAGATCCGCGCGTGCGCTCAGCTGCTGGGTGAGGACGAAGATCGACCACGACATCGAGTAGGGGCCGTTTTCGGTCGTCTGCTGAATCAGCCCCTTCTTCTTGAGCGCCGTGAGGATCCGGTGCACGGCGCTGCCGGTCGAGCCGATCGCTCGGGCCAGGTCGGTCAGCGAGGCCTCGCCGTGCTCCGCGATGAGGAACAGCAGATCGGCTGCGCGCTCCACGGCAACCGCGGAGCTCTGCCGCTCTCTTCTTGCAGGCGTCACACAGAAGAGTGTATGGCGCGGGTTCGACGTTCATTCCGGAACGTCGACATCCAAGAGTGGTGCATATTGACCGCTGCCGTACATGTCGCTCTCGCCGAGCCCGCGACCCCCCGCGACGATCCGGCGCGGCAACGTGACCTTGATCGCCCGGCCTTGATCGAATTTCACGAGATCGACGATCTCTGCCGGCGCGATCCCGTACGCTGACGCGACCCGCTCGCGCGTGAGGACCGCAAGCGCCGCCTCGTAGGCATCGGCCTCACGGAACAGAACGTCGATGGCGAAGTACCCGATCCCCGCGTTCTTGGAGCGGATGATCTCCGCCAGGTCCCCCAACTTCATTTCGGGCCCAATCGTCGCATCTCGACTCGAAATGGCGCTGCCGTGTCGTCGACGCTGAACAGGTGGTTCACCGTCCAGCGGTACGAGGCGCCGCATTCGAGGAACTCGTCGATCATCGACAGGACGCTGCCCCCCGTTTGTTTCTGACCTGGGAACTTCGCGCTGAACAGCAGGCGCTTGGCCAGCAAGCACGCACTGTTTGCCAGCTCCTGCGTCGGCGCCAGCGTCTCGACAACGATCCCGACCTCGTGGGGCGGGGTGCGCACCGGCTCGAGCGGCCCCATCACCGCGTCGCGGCCAAACACGTTCGTCTCGACGTCCGCGCCGGTCGCGCTTACCCGGTCCTTGAGTTCGTCGAGGATGGATTGCAGGGCGGCAATCATGCGGGGATCCCGACACCCTGCGATACACAGCGACCGGTAGCCGGCTCTCCCGGCACCCTCGACCTTGAGCGCCGGGCTCGCATCGCGGTACCGGGCCCCGGACAGGCGCACCCGCCGCTCATCGAGCTCCTCGATCATCAGCTCGGAGAGGTCGAGCACGCCATCGGGCCCGTACTGCTCGAACGGCGTCCGCCGCTCGTACATGAGCTCCGCCGCGACCGACACCCGCGTGCACCGCTGCTCTGCGAGCATCGGCTCGAGCACGAGCGTCTCTCCGGCGATCTCGGCGATGACCGACTCGCGCAATACGAAGGGCTCGGCCACGAGCGAGGCGTTCTCGAGCAGCTTGCCGGCCAGGTATGCAGGAGCGGGACGGGCGCCGCGCCACATTGCGGCGGCCGCGAACAGGGCATCGTCGCACGCGCGCCCGGCGAGCACGACCTGCGCACCGCGGCCGAGGGCGTCGAGGATGGGGGCCGCACCCATGACCCCCACGAGCCGGTCGCTAGCGTCGATCTCGTCGGCCAGGGCCCGCTCGTCGCCATCGAGCAGGGGCGTCGTCGGACGAGCCCCGCCGGCGTGGCGCAATTCGGCGTGCGCCCACTCCCGCGACTGCTCGGCGAAGATGAGCGCGACGTCGTAGGTGTGCCCGCGCTCCCGCGCGAGCTCGGCGACCAGCTGGGCGTAGGCCTCGACGCCGCGGTCCGTGCCCGCGCCGCCGCACGATCCGACGATGAGCGGAACGCCGAGCCGGTCGACGCCGTCGAGCAGCCGCGCCAGGTCGAGCCGTTCCCATTCGGGATCGTTGTACGGGGTGTCCGAGCCCAGGAACAGCGGCCCGATGTCCGCGCTCCCCGCATCGGCGATGATGGCGTGCGGAACACGCTCGAGTGCTGGATAGAAAGAGCGCTTCGGATCTGGTGGCGTGAACCCAACCGCCCCGGTGGCGACGAGCAGCCGGACGGTCCCTTCGACGCGCGTGCTGGTGGAAGAAATCGAAATAGTGTTATAAGTTTTTCATAGATGGCCGTCGACCCGGTTAACGCAACGTTGTTTCGCCCGGAGTTGGCCAGTGCCCGCCGCCCGCCGGAGGAGCTCCTCGTCAACGACGTCACCCTGCGCGAGGCCGAGCAGAGCGAGGGGATTTCGCTGTCGCACGACCTGAAGGTGGAACTGGCAGTCGCCTTACGCGATGCTGGCGTCCGCCAGGTTCAGGTCGGTTATCCCGGTCGGTTTGCGCGGGATGCGGAGGCCACGCGTGCCGTGGCCCAGGCCGTCCCGGGAGTCGCGGTCGAGGTCGTGGCGCTCGCGTTCGTCGATGACTGGCAGGAGGAGGTCGACGCGTGCGTCGCCAGCGGCGCCGACGTGATCAGCGTCGTCTACCGCAGCTCGGGCCGTCTCCAACGACTGTTGGGGGTCGACCCTGAGCACGCGGTCCGGCGGGCCCGGGACGCGGTGCAGCGCGCCGCGGCCGGCGACGCCGCGGTGGCCTTTCTGCCGAGCGACTCGACCCGCGCCGACCCCGATCATCTCGCCCGGCTCTGGGCGGCGGCGGCCGAGGCCGGCGCCCGCCGCGTCTACGTTGCCGACTCGATGGGTGCCGGGACGCCCGAGTTGGTCGCCTGGCTCGTCACTCGCGCCGCCGCCATCACTGGACGCGTCGTCGGCGTCCACTGCCACGATGACTTCGGGCTGGCCGTGGCCAACACGCTGGCCGGTGTCAACGCCGGGGCCGCGATCACCGATGTGGCCGTCAACGGTCTCGGTGACCGGGCCGGCAATGCTCCGATGGAGGAGGTGGTGGCGTCGCTCGAGCTCCTCTACGACCTCCGCACCGGGATCGCCCTCGACGCCCTGACTAACCTCTCCCGCCACTTCGCGGACGCGACCGGGAGACCTGTGCCCCCGAATAAGCCGATCAGCGGCCCGGCGGTGTTCGTGCACACGCTGCCCACCCACCGTGCCGCGATCGAACGCGACAGCCGCTCGATTCAGCCCTTCGAGCCCCAGCTCGTCGGCAATGTCAGCCGGCTGGAGGATCGCCCGGAGGGCTAGCCGCGTTCGGGCGCACCGCTGCCCGGAGGTCTACGGCACCTCGAGCTCCAGCAGCGGGGCATACTGCTGGGCGCCGAATACGTCGGTCTCGCCGATGCTGCCGCTCGGGTGCGAGCGTCGAACCGCAACCTTGAACGCGTTGCCCTGGTCGAACTCGACCACGTGCAGCACCTCCTCCACCGGCATCCCGTAGGCGGCCGCGATCGCCTCTGGGGTGATCACACGCGCCTGCTTGACGAGGCGGTACGTGGCCGGATCGTCGAACACGACGTCGAACGTCAGCGCAAACGCGCCCGCGTTCTTGCTCGAGATCTCGCTGGCCAGCTCGGCAAGCCGTGCCATCACACGCTTTCGATCTGCGACGGAAACAGCGCGAGCGGGTCCTGCAACGTCAGCAGATGGTCGAGCACCCACTCGTAGCCGGGCGTGTCGGACATCAGCACCTCGTCCGAGAGCATGGCGCAGCCACCGGCGGTCCCGAGCTTGCCCGGGTAGTGGACGCGCAGCGAGCAATACTTGGCCATCTTGGCGACCTGGATGGCGTCCTCGCGGTCGGGCGCGACGACGTCGATCACGACGCAGATCTCGTGCGAGGTGATGACAGGGGTGGGCTCGCGCTGGCCCAGGATCGCGTCACGACCGTAAACGTGGAATTCAAGGTGGTAACGACCTTCACCCGACGGTCCGTACTGGTTCGCGACCTCAGCGGCGATCCCGTCGCACATTTTGTCGATGTTCGCGATCGAGAGAGGGTCGCGCAGCCCGAACAGGAAGATCGCCCGGTGGCCGACGAACGCGCTTCCCTCAAGCTTGACCGCATAGTTCTCGGCCGGCTCCCACGCCGCGCCTGCGACCCGGCACACCCGATCGGTGTGGGCTTCGAAGGAGGCGCGATGGAGATCGATCACGCCCCCCGGGACGGGCAACCGATACGGGTTCAGGCGCTCGTAGAGCGTGTGGCCGGCCACCGACATCGGTGTGCACCGTTGGTCGGGGTGGTACGGGATGACGAGGAAGTCGTCGTCGCGGATTCGCCCCACGATCGCCTCGCGCATCACGATCGGCGTCGCCACCAGGGGGCCGCACTCGATCGTCTTGCCCATGTGCAGCGAAAGGGCCCGGTCGTGCCCACGATGGATAGGGACCGCGCCGAAGATCGCATCGTCGCACGATCGGCCCGCCACGATCACGTCGGCACCCCGCTCGAGCACGTCGAGGATCGGCTCGACGCCCATCATCGCCACGACCCGCTCGCACCGTGTGGCCTCCTCCGGGGTCAGCGGCGCGGCCGCGCCGAGCGGCAGGATCTCCTCCTCGCCGGCTCGGCGGGCGAGGTCATGCGGCGCCACCTCCGCGTAGATCCGTGCCAACGAGAAGCCAGAGACACCCTCCTCCGATGCGATTTCCTCGATCAGTCGGCTGTACCGGTCGACGGAGGCGTTTGTGCCCGCGCCCCCCGCGGAGCCCACAATCATCGGCACACCGAGCTGCCGCGCCGCTAGCAGCATCAGCCGCAGGTCGTGCTTCTCCCACTCGGTCGGGTTGTACTGCGCGCCCGAGCCGAGATAGTCCGCACCGATGTCGCCGCTGCCAGCGTCGGCTACGATCGCGTCCGGCCGGTCCTCGACCGCGGCCCAGTAGGAATCGTGGTGCATCGGGGTGAGCCCGAGACTCCCCGACGCGCACAGTACCGATGTCTCACTCACGCCCGAGCGGTCCCCGGTCATACGTCCAGCTCACCGGCCCACGGCTGTCAGCGAGCGCCTTACGGAGCGCCAGTGTCGCTGTGACGTTGACCGCGCCGTCCGCGAGCACGACGCCATAGCTGTCGGCCGCGGCCTCCGAGGAGAGCTTGCCATTGAGCACGTCGTCAAGCACGCGCTCGGGCTCGCGCTCGAGCGGATCCCCCCAGCCGCCACCACCTGTCGTCCACACCTCGATCCTGTCGCCGGGAAGCAACCGCAGCTCGGCCTTACCCGGGATGTCCTCAACGGTGCCGACTGCCCGGATGATGTGCGAGCGCATCATCGCCCCCGGCGCGCCGCCGAACAGTCCCCACGGGGCGGTGTGCCGACGCTCGGAACGATGCGAGACGTTGACTGCTCCGCGCAGCGCCTCGATGCTCTTCTCGAACCCGAGCCCGCCGCGGAAGCGCCCGGCACCGCCCGAGTCGCGGCGCAGGCGGTAGTAGCCGACGCGGAGCGGGAACTCAAGCTCGAGTGCCTCCACCGGGATGTTCTGGGCGTTCGACGTGTCCGTCTGGATCACGTCCACGCCGTCCTTGCCGGGACGCGCCCCCATCCCGCCCGTGCCGACCTCGGCGGTGACGTACGGCCGGTTCGTCTCCGGATCGATGCCGCCCATCGACATCACCAGTGGGTGTCCGTTGGACGCCGCAGGCATCTTGTCGCGCAACACCGGGGCGAGCGCCCCGATCATCGAATCGACGATCCGACGGACTACCACGGCCCGCGCGTTGACCGCGGCGGGCGGGCTCGCGTTGACAACGCTGCCCTTCGGGAGGATTGTCTTTACCGGGCGATAGCAGCCGGCATTGTTCGGGATTGACGGATCGGTCGCGACCTTCACCACGTAGTAGATCGCCGCGAGCGTGGAGGCCGGGACACAGTTGATCGGCCCCCGAACCTGCGGATCCGAACCGGTGAGGTCGACGATGAAGTCAGAGCCGTCGATCGTGATCGTCACCTCGATCTTGATCCGGCGGTCGAGGTCAAAGCCGTCGTGATCCAGGAAGTCGACGAAGTGGTAGCGTCCGTCGGGGATGCCGCTGATCGCCTCTCGGGTCATCCGCTCCGCGCGATCGAGTAGCTCCGCCATGTATTCGCGCAGCTGCCCGGACCCATACCGCTCTGCGAGCTGGCGCACGCCGCGCACACCGGCCGCGCACGCCGCGAGCTGACCGTCGAGGTCGCCTCGCACCACGTCGGGGATGCGGACGTTGCGCTCCAGCATCGCGAAGAACGTCTCATTGGGAACGCCCGCGTCGTAGATCTTCAGCGGGGGGATCCGTAGTCCCTCCTGGAAGATCTCCGAAGCATCCATCGGCGTCGAGCCCGCGCTCCGGCCGCCCATCTCCTGGTGATGGGTGATCGCCACCGACAGCGCCACCGTCTCGTCATCCACGACGACTGGCACCGTCACAACCAGATCGGGGATATGCGTACCGCCGTCGAACGGATCGTTGAGCACATACACGTCGCCCTCTCGCATCGCCTCGGGCGGGAACAGCTCCACGAAACGCTTAACTGCCGGGATGATCATCCCCAGATGGATCGGCGAGGCAATCGCCTGCGCCACCTGATCGCCCTCGATGTTGAAGATGGCCGCTGACGCGTCGAGCGCCTCCTTGACGATCGTTGAGTGCGAGCTCTTCAACAGCGTCATCTCCATCTCGTCGGCAATGTCGTCGAGCTTGTTGCGGATGACCTCGAGCGTCACGGGGTCGAGGTCGCGCGTCATCTGGGCCACGGTCATGACGCCACCACTGCCGACACTGGCTCGCTCACCCTCGCGGGCACGCCGACGATCAGGTTCCCGGAGTCCTCGACGACCACACGCTGGTCTGGGTACACGACGAGGGTCGTGTCGGGCTGCTCGATGATCGCCGGCCCGCTGATCTCGTCCCCGGCACTGAGTGACGCCCGCTGGTGGATCGGCGTTTTGACGTAGCGTCCGAACTCGTCGAAGTAGGCCTGGCGGTAGTCGGCGCCCCCGACATGCGGCGGCGTGGCCGACGCCGCCAGCGGTGGCCGTCGAACGGCCCACTCCTGCACGACCCGGACATTGACGAATTCCGTTGACGCGCCCGGGTGGGAATGGCCGTAGATCCGGGCGTGCGTATCGTGGAAGAGGCCGACAACGTCAGCGATCGCCGGCTCGTCGAGCTCGAGCGGCACCGGCACGTCGAGCGTGTAGCCCTGTCCGACGTAGCGCATGTCCGCGAACCTCAGGGTCGTCGCTGCGCCGGCGGGAACGCGATCGGCCGCCATCAGCTCCGCGACCCGCCGCTCGAGCCGGTCGAACGCTACCTCGAGGCGCTCCGGGGTCGCCTGCTCGTCAACGAGCGCGAGCGTTTCGGCGGAATCATGTTCAACGTTGGCGACTAGCAAGCCGAGTGCCGACAGCACGCCGGGAACCGGGGGCACGACGAGCTTCGGTATCCCCAGCTCTGCGGCGAGCCGGCCGCCGTGGACCGGTCCCGCGCCACCGAGAAGGACGAGCGCAAACTGGCGGGGGTCGTATCCGCGCTTCAAAGACACGAGCCGGATCTCGTCGGCCATCTTCGAGTTGATTACCCGGTGCACGCCGGCGGCGGCCTGGACCGCGCTCAGCCCGAGCCGTTCCCCGAACCGCTCAAGCGCCTCGGTCGCGGCCTCGACGTCGAGGCGCATGGTGCCGCCGGCGAAGTAATCCGGGTTGAGATACCCGAGCACGATGCTCGCGTCGGTCACGGTCGGCTCGGTGCCGCGACGGCCGTAGGCCACGGGACCCGGCTCCGCTCCAGCGGACCGCGGCCCGACCCGGAACCCGCCGCCGCCGTCGATCCACGCGACGGACCCGCCGCCCGCGCCGATCGTGTTGACGTCGACCATCGGCACGCGCAGCGGGAAGCGGTCGATCCGTCCCTCGGTCGAGATCAGTGGCTTTCCGTCCGCCACCAGGCTGATATCGGCGCTCGTGCCGCCGATGTCGATGGTGATCAGGCGGCTCAAGCCGGACTGCTCACCGGCATGGCGCCCGCCGATGACGCCTGCGGCCGGTCCCGAGAGGAGGACCGAGACCGGCCGCTTGGCGACCATCTCGGCGGAGGTAATTCCGCCGCGGGACTGCATGATTTGCACGGCGCAGTCCACACCGATCGACGCCAGTTCGTCGGCCAGTTCGCGAACGTAACGCTCGACCACTGGACGGATGTAGGCATCGAAAGTCGTCACTACCGTGCGCTCGTACTCGCGGAACATCGGATCGACCTCACTCGAGAGGGAGACCCCGATCGTTGGGTCGATCCCGTGGATCAGTTCGCGCAGCCGCTGCTCGTGTGACGGGTTGCGGAACGAGAAGAGCAGCGACACGGCGAGTGCCTGAACCTGCTCGCGCTCGAGCAGGTCGCGCACGATCCCGCTCGCGGCCTCCTCGTCGAGCGGCATGATGACGCTCCCATCGGCGGCGACGCGTTCCGAGATCCCTCGGCGGCGCCGCTTCGGGGCGAGCATCGTCGGCGTCTCGGCGTCCGTGAACACGTCGTACATGCGCGTGCGTCGCAGTCGCCCGATTTCGAGCACGTCCTCGAAACCCTCGGTCGTGAGGATCCCGGTGACCGCTCCGCGCTGCTCGAGCACTGCATTGGTTCCGACCGTCGTGCCGTGGATGAAGCGATCGACCGCCTCAGCGCCAGCGCCGGCCTGCTCGAGCACCCGGGAGACACCGGCTCGCACAGCGCCGACAAGACGCGCTGGCGTCGTGGGGACTTTCGCGGTGTAATAGCTGCCGCTCTGCAGATCGGCAGCGACGACATCAGTGAATGTCCCGCCGATGTCCACAGCTATCGAGATCACTCGTCTCTCCCGGGCCGGCGTTTGCATTTCTTAGAGTGCTGTTCTAAATTTCTTCCACATCTTCGTGGCGTTGTCAAACCACCCGCTGTCTGTGCTCCGGAGGAGGGCGCGATGAGAGAGATTCATGGCAAGCGCGTTTGCGAGTCACTGGACGAAGTCCTCGACCCTGATCGCTGTGCGGTCCTCGTCATCGACATGCAGAAGGACCTTGTCGATCCCGCCGGGAAGATCGCCCAGACCGGCCTGGACATGTCGGGGATGTACCGGATCCTTCCGCGGTGTGCCGACTTCATCGATGAGGCTCGCGCGCTCGATGTCCCCGTCGTGCACATCCAGACGATCACCATGCTGAACGGCGCGAGCGACTCCCCGTCATGGATCCGGGCAAAGGGCGCGATGGTCCACAGCGCCGACTTCTGTCTCGAGGGATCCTGGGGCGCGGAGATCTGCGACGAGGTCGCCCCGCTGGCCGACGAGCTCGTTGTCACCAAGCACCGCTCGAGCGCGTTCCTCGGCACGAACCTCAACCTGCTCCTGCGCTCCCGCGGGATCGAGACGGTCGTCGTCATCGGCGAGCAGACGCCCGGCTGCGTCGAAGCCACGTTCCGCGACGCGGCATACCACGACTACTACAACGTTCTCGTCGAGGATTGCGTGGCGGCGTTCGATCAGGCCCAGCACGATGCGTCGATCCTGATCCAGCGACGGCGCCACGACGTCTGCACCGCAAACGACGTGCTCGATATCTGGTACGCGGCGCGCGGCCGCGTCCCGACGCTCGCCGCCTCCGTCGTGGGGCGGGCGTAGCGTGGCATATCGAATCGGGATCGACGTCGGGGGAACGTTCACCGACTTTCTCATCGTCGACGAGGAGAACGGCGAGGCCCGGCTGTTCAAGGCGCCGTCTACCCCCGACGATCCCTCGCGCGCCGTGGTCGACGGGCTAGGAGCCATGCTCGCCCAGTACAGCATCTCGGCCGACGACATGGTGTCGGTCACGCACGGGACGACAGTCGCCACCAACGCCGTCCTAGAGGGCCGCGGCGCCCGCGTTGGCCTGCTCTGCACCGAGGGGTTCGAGCATGTGCTGCACCTCGCAAGGGGCGAGACGCCCGGCCCGCTCGCTGGCTGGGTGACGATGGTCAAGCCGGACCCGCTGGCCGCGGTCGAGGACACCCGCGGAATCTCCGAGCGCACCGGCTCGCGGGGCGAGGTGCTCGTTGCGATGGACGAGGAGCAGGCCGTTGCCGCGCTTGACGAGCTCGTCGAGCGCGGGATCGACTCCCTGGCCATCTCGCTGATCAACGCCTATGCCGGCGCCGGTCACGAGCAGCGCCTGCGCGACCTGGCGCGCGAACGCCACCCGCAGCTCTCAGTGTCGATCTCATCCGATGTACTGCCCGAGTTCCGTGAGTACGAGCGCACCAACGTGGTCGTGATGAACGCCTACATCCGGCCGCGCCTGGCCGGGTATTTGGAGCGGTTGCAGTCCGAGCTGCGTGCGATGGGGGCCCGTTCCTCACTCGCGGTCATCCGCTCCGACGGCGGGCTAATGACCGTCGGCTCGGCGTCCGCTCGTCCGGTCCTGACGCTGTTCTCGGGCCCGGCCGGCGGCGTTGCCGGCGCCGCCCGCATCGCCCGGCAGGCCGGGTATCCGAACTTCCTGTCATTCGATATGGGCGGCACCTCGACGGATGTGGCGCTGTGCCTGTCCGGCGAGCCGGTCATCACGCGCGAGACCAAGCTCGGCTACTTCCCGCTCAAGTCGCCGACGATCGACGTCCGGTCGGTCGGAGCGGGCGGCGGATCGATCGCCCACGTCCCCGAGGTGACGAAGGCGCTGCGGGTCGGCCCCGAGTCGGCCGGCGCCGTCCCGGGCCCGGCGGCGTACGGCAAGGGTGGTACCGCGCCGACGGTGACCGACGCGAACCTCGTGCTCGGGTTCCTGCCCTCTCAACTGCTGGGCGGCGAGATGGAACTCGACGTCGAGCGCGCACGCCAAGCGGTCGGCACGGTGGCGGACGCACTCGGGATCTCGATCGAGGCCGCCGCCGAAGGCATCATCGATGTCGTTAACGAGAACATGGTCGGCGCGCTCAGGCTCGTGTCGGTTGAGAAAGGGCATGATCCGCGCGACTTCGCGCTCGTGGCCTTCGGCGGCGCGGGCCCGCAGCATGCCAACGCGCTGGCCGAACTGCTGGGCTGCTATCCCGTAATAGTCCCCCCTACGCCGGGTGTACTCGCCGCGCTCGGCGACGTCTACTCGCCGTTCCGCAGCGAGTTCGCCGAGACGTTCACAGCGCGATTCGACCGCGTCACGAGCGATCAGCTCTTGGTCCGACTCGAGCACCTGGCGGGTGCCGCGGACGACTGGCTTACGAGCGAAGGCGTCGAGGCGAGCGCGCGCGAGGTCCGCTTCGAAGTCGACGTCCGCTACCGCAACCAGGCGCTCGAGATCCCGATTCCGATCACGCCCGAGCTGCTGACCGAGCCGGATGCGTTCGAGCAGATCGCCGAGCGCTTCGCGACTGAGCACGAACGCGAGTACGGCTTCCGGCTGCCGATCGGGGCCGAGTTTGCCAACGTGCGTGCCGTCGCCTTGGGCCGCACCGCCCCGCCGGACACGCCCGCTCAGCCGCGGACAGAGTCACCGGTCGAATCGGCCCGAATCGATACGCAGAAGATCTTCTACGGCGGGGATTGGATCCAGGCCGCGGTGTACGACCGCTCGCGGCTGGCGACAGGTCACCGCTTCAGCGGTCCGGCGATCGTGCAACAGCAGGATTCGACGACGCTCGTGCTGCCAGGATCAACCGTCGAAATCGACGAGTGGCTCAACATCGTGATCCGCCGCGGCCAGGAGCTGTCCACGCGTGAGCGCACCGAATCGCCGATCGTGATCGACATCATCGAGAACGCGCTCAAGAACATCCGGCGCGAGATGGATGCCGTCATCTTCCGCGCCGCGATGTCGACGGTGATCCGTGAGGAGCACGATTCGTTCCCGCTGCTGTGCGAGGAGCGCGGGCTGATGATCGCCGGCCAGTTCGGCTGGCCGCTCGAGGAATTCTTCGCCACCCAATTCCCGCTCGAGGACCTCGATCCCGGGGACGTCCTGATGCTCAACGATCCGTACCTGTGCGGCGGCGCGATCCAGCACACCCCGGACATGCTCGTGCTGCGGCCGATCTTCTACCACGAGGAGCTGGTCGGCTTCGCGTCGCAAATCGGCAACCTGATGGACGTGGGCGGCCCAGTTCCAGGCAGCATGCCTGCCGAGTCGCGCTCGATCTTCGACGAGGGGATCCGCTTCCCGCCGGTCAAGCTGTACGCCAAGGGCCAGCTCGTCCAGCCCATTGCCGACATCCTCATGCGCAACTCGCGCACCCCGGAGATCACGCTCGCGGACACGCTGGCACTGTCCGCGGCGACGCGCGCCGCTGAACAGCGCGTGATCGAGCTGTGCGACCGCTTCGGTGTCGAGAGCTACCGCCGCACCATCCGGCAGCTGCTCGAGCGCACGCGCAACGCGGCCGAGCTCATGATCGAGTCGTTCATCCCCGAGCAGCCGCTCGTGTTCGAGGATGTGATCGACGACGACGGACGCGGCAACGGCCCGTTCAAGATCAAGCTCGCGCTGTGGCGTGAGGACGGCAAGGCGATCATCGACTTCACCGGCTCCTCCGCGCAGGCACCGGGCCCGATCAACCTGTTCATGGGCGCGAACATGTTCAAGATGGTCACCGGGATCGTGCTGATCATGGCGCTGGATCCCGACATCCTGTTCAACGCAGGGTACAACGATTTGCTCGACGTCCGCTTCCCTCGCGGATCCATCGTGCAGCCCGAGTTCCCAGCCCCGCTGGCCAACCGTGCGCACACCCTGGCGCGGATCTTCGATGTGCTCCAGGGGGCGCTGGCGATCCAGAATCCCGAGCTCGCGACCGGCGCCGCGTGCGGGTCGAGCCCCCACTTCCTCTTCTCCGGCTACGACTCCGCCGGCGAGTTCTTCTTCTTCTACGAGATTAACTACGGCGGCATCCCGGGCCGACCGGTCGGAGACGGGATGGACGTCCACGCCTGGTGGCCGCACGTGACCTCGATCCCCGTCGAGTACGCCGAGAGCTACTTCCCGCTGCGGATTGATCGCCTGGCGAGCCGGATGGATTCCGGTGGCGCAGGCAAGCACCGTGGCGGCAACGGAGTCGAGAAGGTCTACTCGTTCGTCGAGCCGGGGCAGGTATCGATCCATGACGACCGCCACGTCTCGCAACCGTGGGGCATCGGTGGCGGCCGCGCCGCCGAGCGCTCGCGCAAGGTGTTGCTGCGCAAGGACGGCACCGAGCTCGAGCTCCCGTCGAAGTTCGACTTTCTTGACGTCGAACCCGGCGACCGGCTGCTGTACCTGACTGCCGGTGGCGGCGGCTGGGGCGACCCGCTCGAGCGAGACCCCGAGCACGTGCGGTTGGACGTTGAGCGGCGATTCGTCTCGGCGGAGAAGGCCCGGAGCGCGTACGGCGTCGTTCTCAACGAGGCTGCGCTCGAGATCGACGAGGCCGCGACTGCGGCGCTGCGCGACGAGCTGCGCGCGGCGCGTCCCGCCGATGGTGACCTGTTCGACTTCGGCGACGGCAATGGGGCCGGGCCCGGCAGCCCGCAAGCGCCAGCCGAAGCCACGGCGCCGGTGACGAGCCCGCCCTGAAGGCGCTGCAGCACGACGTCGACACCGGCGCGCTTCGGCGCAACCTCGCGCGCGTCCGTCGAGCGCTGCCGGACGGCACGCTGGTACTGTGCTCGGTGAAGGCCAACGCGTACGGACACGGACTCCTCACCGTCGGACGGGCGCTCCAAGCCGCCGGCGTGGACGCCCTGGCCACGGCATCGGCGGCGGATGCGTTCAGGTTACGCGACGGTGGAATCCACACGAGGATCCTGCTGTTCGGTGGCCATCGGCCGGCGGATGCGTCGGAGCTGGCGCGCCGTGGGCTGATCGTGACCGTCGCTAACCTGGAGACGGCCGACGCCCTCGAGCCGGGATCGCTGGTGTTCGTCAAGGTCGATGCGGGCCTCGGCCGGCTCGGCATCCCGCTGGCGGATGCGCACGACGTCGTCCGCACGCTCGCTGTCAAGCTCCGGATCGAGGGCATCTACACCCACCTACCGTTCCACGACACCGCCGGAGAACGGTGGGCGCGAGCCGCGTTGCAGGAGTTCGGCAGGCTGGTGACGAGCCTGCGGGCGGATGGGGTGCCCATCCCGGTTGTCCAGGCTCTGTCGAGTCCCGGCATCGCCGCCGGGCTGCCGCTCAGCGGCGACGCGGTGTGCCCGGGACGCCTGCTCTACGGCCTCGTCCCGGCTGTCGGGAACGCTGACAGCTGGGGGCTCGAGCCCGTGCTCCGGCGGATCCGGACCGAGGTCGTCCACGTGCGACGCTACGCGGAGCCGGCCGCCGTTGGGCCCGGAGGCAGCCGGCGGGTGAACGCCGACGAGGGCATCGCGGTCATCCCGTTCGGACGCAGTCACGGCAACCTCGCCCACCTTGCCGAGCGTCCGGTGGCGATCCATCGCGGGCGCCGCATGGCCGTCGTCGGCATTTCGCTCGAGCACGCCACGCTCGCAGTCGGGACTGGTCCGTGCGAGGTCGGCGACGAGGTCGTCGTGTTCGGCGACGGAGGCACCGCTGCAATCGAACTCGAGGAACTCAGCCGGTGGTCACACCTGGAACCACTTGACGCGCTCGTCGCGCTCGATCGCGGGATGGCACGGTAGCGCTACGCGAGAACCGGCGCGAGCTCCTTGAGCAGCTGGTTCATCGCGACCTGGAACAGGAAGTTCGCGCCCTGAGCCATGATCATCTGCACGCCGTGCTCCTGGAGGTACTCGATGCGCTTGCGGATCTCAATGAGGTCGTAGGCATAGCTGGTGTTGGCCCCGATCGCCACGCCGTGCTCGCGCCCGAGCTCGACAGCGTGGTCGACGTACTCCCAGAGCCGCTCATCGTAGAAGTCCGGCTGGTGGCTTTCGGTGATGACGCGCGAGGCGTCAGTCATCGCGATGAATACCGCCTTAATTCCCGGCATCCGGATCATGTCCTCAATGTCCTCGAGCGCCTGCTTCGTCTCCGGCTGCGGGATCACGTAGGTCTCCTCGACGGTCTTGTCGTGGACCTCGCCCCACTCGCTGAAATCGTTGTAGGGGTGGATCGTGAGCGCCTTGCGATGCCAATCGCGTGAGACCTCTACGCACTCCTCGATCTCTTTCTTGCCCGAATTCGAGATGAGCACGCACTGGATCCCGATCCCGAGCGCGCGGGACACGTCCACGGCGAGCCGGTGGTCGTAGCCAAGCCAGGGATTCGACTGCACGCGCACGACGGGGGTGATACCCGCCGCCTCGCCGGTGTGCATCAGCGCCTCGGTCTTACCCCAATCGATCGAGGTGAACATGTGGTCGATCATGAACCAGTCCAGGCCGAGGTGACCACACAGGTCGACCATGTCTGGGCTGTTGATATACAAGCCGAGCGCCGTCTTGCCGCTCGTGAGCTTCTCGATGAGCCTGCTGGACATCGTCTTCCTTTCGCCTATCGGGTGTTGAACAGGTGCTTGACCCAGCGGTCGCCGAACACTGCGATCACGTCGAGCTGGTCGGCGTACCAGAGGATCTTTCCCTCGAGTGACGCCGGAAAGCGAGGCGCGTCCGGGGTGTGGTTGAGGACGATCTCGCACACCTTCAGCGGCAGCCCGTGGTCCAGGGCCTTGTGCGCGCCCCAGAAACCATGCTGGAAGTTGCGGCCGATCTCGCTGAACTCGGGTCCATCCGGACCGGGCTGCATCTCGACGAGCTTCGAGACGTCTTGGAGCAGCGCCGCCGCGACAAGCGTGTCGCGATCGACGGTCACGCCATGGAATCGTTCGATTGCCTCGGCCATCGAGACCGCCATCGTCACCACCGACCGATTGTGGGGAACGTGCGGCGTGGGCACCTTGGGCGAGATCGGAACGTCGAGGATCGCGTCGAATGCCGACTCGCTCCACAGCTCCTGCCAGATCGTCCGGACCTTGTCGCGGAGCCCGGCGTCTTCGATGAGGTCCAGTTCGGGCAGCAGCTCATCGAGGTCGAGTTCCGGCCGGCTCATACCGAGCTGGCCCTGCGGTACTTGAGGGCGAGATCCTCTTCGGCGAGGAAACGCCGTTCCAGCTCCTGGATGCGCTCGAAGCACATCAGGTCATGGATCTCCTCGAAGGAGAACAGGAGCTCGGGACGCTCGACGACCTCGCCGGTCCGCATCGACTCCTGAAGCGCCGCGAGCGCGTGCTCCATTCCCCGTGCGGCGGCGGCCGTCAGCAGGCGGGGGGCGATCATCACCGCCACGCCGAGCTCCTGGAGCTGGGCGGGCGAGAGCAGCGGCGTCGTCGTGCGCCGGCGGATCGCGAACCCCATGTTGACGGCGACGGGACCGTCGACCTCGGCGGCGAACCGGCCGATGTCCTCCGCGCTCAGAAGCGCATCGGCGAACAGCAGATCAGCGCCCACGCTCGCGTACAGGTTCGCGCGTTCGATCGCGCCCTCGACCCCTAGGCTCGCCGCGGCGTCGGTCCGCGCCATGATCACGAACTCGTCGTTGCGACGGGCATCGACGGCTGCGCTGACCTTACCCGCCATCTCAGAAGCAGAGATCAGCTCCTTGCCCGCCAGATGGCCACATCGCTTCGGCCAGGTCTGGTCCTCGATCATCATCCCCGCAACGCCCGCCTGCTCGAACGCCCGCGTGGTGTGGAAGACGTTGACGGCGTTGCCGTAGCCGGTGTCGCCATCGGCGATCAGCGGCACGTCCACGCAGGCGGCCATCTCGCGCGCCGCACCCACCGCCTCGGCGAGGCCCGCCAATCCGACATCAGGCTGGCCGAGCCGACTCTCGGAGACACCGGAGCCGGTGATGAACCCTGCAGCGAATCCGGCTCGCTCAATCAGTCGCGCGCTGAAGCCGTCGTACGCGCCTGGCAGCACCGCGATCTCCGGGGCCGCGATCACCTCGCGGAGCCTGGCGGACCGGGAGGGCGTCGCTACCGCCTCGCTACGTTCCCCGCGAGCGCCGGTGCGGCCACGAGCGCCGAGCCCGGATCGGACCCTGCGAGCGCCGCATCGGCGACGAACTGCGAGATCTGCGCGGTCGCCGACGTCAGCGGCTCCACCCACCGCTCGAGCGCTTCAGGGTTGCAGCGATCGGCCGGCCCCGCGATCGTCAGCGTCGCCGCGGCGCTCCCAGCGGAGTCGAAGATCGGGGCCGCCAGCCCGCCCACCCCGAGGATGCGGTCCTGCGTGCCATAGGCATATCCGTGCTCCCGGATGACCTCGAGCTCGCGACGCATGTCATCGCGACGGACGGTCGTGAACGGAGTCAGCTTCTGCGGCTTGACTGCGCGCCAGAACGCCTTCAACTCCGCCTCCGGCAGGTAGGCCATCAGGACTTTGCCGGTCGCGCCGGCATACAGCGGTGAGATCTTGCCGATCTCCTGACGCCAGGTGACCTCATGCGGCCCGACGGCCTGATCGATGCAGACGCGGCTGAAACCCGAGCGGACGTTGAGCGTCACGGTCTCACCTGTCATGTCGCGGAGCTCGACCATGTGCGGGCGCGACACCGTGCGGAGGTCCGCCTCGGCCGTCAATCGCTGCGTCAAGGCCAGAATCGACCACGACATCGAATACGGCCCGTTGTCTGAGGTCTGCTGGATCAGTCCCTTCTTCTTGAGCGCGAGCAGGATCCGGTGCACCGCGCCGCTGCTCGAGCCGATGGCACGCGCGAGCTCGTTCAGCGACGCCTGCTCGCGCTCGGCGATCAGGAACAGCAAATCGGCGGCGCGCTCCACCGCGATGGCCGAGCTGTAGGGGCGCTCGCCAGCGTCGGCTCGCCCGGTGGAATCATCGGCGCTCACGCCCAAAAGTTTAGAACGGCATTCTCATTTACGCAAACTGCTGGACGCAATCCTCCGGACACCCACGTGCGCAACCGCCGCTCAGTACGACCGTGGCATCCCCAGGACGCGCTGCCCAACGTAGGCCAGGATGAGGTTGTTCGAGACGGGGGCAATCCGGTAGAGCCGATTCTCCCGAAACTTGCGCTCGACGTCGTACTCCTCTGCGAACCCGAAGCCACCATGCGTGTCCAGACAGGCGTTGGCCGCCGACCAAGAGGCCTCAGACGCCAGGAGCTTCGCCATGTTCGCCTCGGCACCGCATGGGATGCCGGCGTCGAACATCCAAGCCGCCTTGTAGCGCATCAGGTCGGCCGCCTCGAGCGCGGCGTGCGCCGCCGCCAAGGGGAACTGGATTCCCTGGTTGCTGCCGATCGGCCGTCCGAACACTTCGCGCTCTGATGCGTACGCCGATGCGCGACGGATGAACCAGCGACCGTCACCGATGCACTCCGCGGCGATCAGGATCCGCTCGGCGTTCATGCCATCGAGGATGTAGGAGAACCCCTTCCCTTCCTCTCCCACGAGCGCGTCGTTCGGCACGAACACGCCGTCGAAGAACACCTCCGTGGTGCCGTGATTCATCAACGTCTTGATGGGCTTGATCGTCATCGAGCCGTCCTCGAGCGCGGCGCGCATGTCGACGATGAACGTGGACAGTCCGGCGGTGCGCCGTTCGACTTGGTCGACCGGCGTCGTTCGCGCCAGCAGCAGCATGAGATCCGAGTGCAGGGCGCGCGACGTCCAGATCTTCTGTCCGTTGACACGGTAGCCGCCATCCACCCGCTTCGCGGTCGTACGGATCTGCGTGGTGTCTGACCCAGCCGCTGGCTCGGTGACGCCGAATGCCTGCAGACGGAGCTCGCCGGTGGCGATCTTCGGCAGGTAGTGCCACTTCTGCTCCGTCGAGCCGTGACGGAGGATCGTGCCCATCGTGTACATCTGGGCGTGACACGCGCCGCCATTGCACCCCGCGGCGTTGATCTCCTCCATGATCACGCTCGCCGCCGCGAGGCCAAGCCCCGCGCCGCCGAACTCATCGGGAATCAGAGCTGCAAGCCAGCCGTGCTCGGTCAGGGCGGTGACGAAGTCCTCGGGGTACCGATCCGGCTCAAGCGCCTGCCAGTAGGTCCCGGGGAACTGCCCGCACAGTTCGCGCACAGCGCTGCGAATCTGGTCGAGTTCCGGCGCCATCGAGAAGTCCATCTCCACCTCCATCTCGGCCGGGCATCGACCGAGTGATCCTCATGGTCATATTCCCGCGCATGCGAACTGCCATTGGCAAGCATATGTCAGACATAAGGTGTTTGCCACCCTGCACAGCGGGACGTCGAGCAACCCCGTCGTCAATGCCGCGCGACGAACCTGGGCACACTGGGGCAATCAGGTGCCGGAGGGTGTACGACCCAATTGACTGGCGCTAAGCACGGGGACGCCGGAGTGCGCCGCTGAAGGCTCAGGGCGATGGTTTGCGGCAACGACTACCTCGCGAGCCGCGTCAGGTGCCCTGTTCAACCGTGGATGCGACTGCACATCGCCCGGACGCTCGTACCTCCTTCCTGAATGCTCTGTGGTCGCCCGAGCTCAACCAAGCGCGGATAGCATGGCGGCGAAGTGGCCCGAGAGATTACGAATGACTTAACGGTCCTCAACCGACTGGTAGACCTGAAGTGCAAGCGGGTGCTCGACGTAGGATGCGGAAACGGTCGCCTCGTTCGTGACCTTGCCGCACTTGGCGCAGACGCGGTCGGGCTTGAGACCTCAATTCAGCAGCTTGGGGCCGCCATCGCTGTCGATGCCGAGGGCGGGGCGAGGTACGTAATTGGTCGCGCGCAGGCCCTACCGTTCGACGACAGCTCGATCGATGTCGCCGTGTTCATGCGATCGCTGCACCACGTTCCGCCCGAGGAGATCACGCTCGCGCTCCGCGAAGCTTGCCGTGTGGTCCAAGATGACGGTGTGGTGTTCGTCGCTGAGCCTCTTGCCGCCGGAGACTTCTTCGCACTGACGAGCTTGGTCGATGATGAGCGTAAGGTCCGGGCTGCCGCTCAGGCTGCGCTCGCCCGAGCTGCTGACTCAGGACTTGAGCGGGTCCGCACAGTCGAGTACGACGTCCGAATCTGTGTCCGTGGCGTCACGGGGCTCCGGGAACGCACCGTCAGTGTCGATCCCGACCGCGCCGAGATCTTCGACGCACGAATCAGTCAACTCACGGCAGCGTTCGCGAGCCTCGGCGAGCCAGGACCAGCCGATAACGAGCGGTGCTTTGTGCAACCGATGCGCGCTGACCTCTTGCGGCCGGCCGCGTGCTGATGCTTGGCGTGTCCCCACCGGCGAGGCAGCGGCTCGCATTCGGGCGCGCCGCCAAGCAGTACGACCGTGCCCGCCCCTCCTACCCCGCGGCCGCCGTCGACGCGGTCCTCGAGTTCGCACAGCTGCGGCCACCGGCGACGATCCTCGAGGTCGGCGCCGGGACCGGTAAAGCGACGACGGCGCTCGCCGCTCGAGGCTTCAGAGTGACCGCGCTCGAGCCAAGCTCGGAGATGGCAGCCGTCGCACGTGCGAATTGTGCGGGCTACCCCGGCGTCGAGATGCTCGAGATCGAGTTCGAGCGCTGGCACCCGCGCGAGGGCTTTGCGGCAGTCGTCTGTGCCTCGGCTTGGCATTGGCTCTCAGAGACCCGATACGACCTCGCGGCCGCGGCGGTGCTCCCGGGCGGCACGCTGGCGGCGCTCTGGACGTTCCCCGACTGGACACGCTGCCCTGCTCGCTCGGAGCTCAGCGATGCGTATCGCGCCGCGGCGCCCAACCTGAGGCCCGAGTTCCCGATGCACCCTGACAGCCGGCCCGACCGACTCGCGGGCGACTGGCGCGCGGAGATCGAGAGCAGCGCGGCATTCGGCAACCCGGCCCGGAAGACCTATCGGTGGCGACAGCTGTACACGAGCTCGCAATACGCCTTGCTGCTTCAGACCCATCAGGACCACATCCTGCTCGCGCGACGTCAGCGAGAGCGGCTTCTCGCGGCCGTCACTGACACCATCGACGCGGCCGGTGGCGTCATGACGATGTCGTACGAGACCCGCGTCTGTCTCGCGACGCGTGGGTGAGAAGCCGGTCGGTCAGCCGGACCGCCGACGCGATCCCGGGTGCTTGGACTGGTGAAGGACGACCTGGGAGCGACACCGCTAAGCGAGGCGCACAGCCTCGAGCTCCCCCCGGTGAGGGCCTGGCGAGCCGCGTCATCGCGCGGCCAGCGTCGTCGGGGATCACGTTCTCCGCGCGGCACGCGACACTGGCCAGTCGTTCGTGTGCGCTGCCGACGTGGTGCTGAATGACGCCAAGCGCGCGCGGGCAGCCACGGGCACGCACCGCAGCTCGATACGGCGATTTTGATGCAGCCGCAGCGTGATGCTTCAGCATCGATGTAGGGCCGGCGGCGCGAGCTACTCGGTTCGGACGAGCGCCAGAGCCGAGTACTCGATCTCCCACCGACCGCGGGCACCGCTCCAGACGCCTCCGCTTCGCCGACCGGCCCCCGACGCCGCGGAGTGCGACACGCCAAGGACCGCGCCCGGCGAATAGTCAGCAAGGCGGCGCGTCAACTCGGCCTCCAACTTCGGGAGGGTCGATGCCGCGACCCAGATCACTCCTACGCCCGCCACACCTCTACGGTGGCACCGGCGCCGGACATCACCGCTAACCCATGTCGCGGTCCCTCCCGTATACGCGCTCCGGAATGCTCACGCCAAGAACGCGTTGGCCACGCTCGAGAGCCTGCTGCGCCCTCACCCACCCGCGCCGTTGGGGCTGATCGCTCGGCTCGGGCCCGACAGCGGAGTCCACCGCGTCAACTTCATATTCGAGTCGGTAGCGAGCGATGTGATGAACCGCTCCGTCCCAGGCTTCGCGCGTTCGGCCGGGTCCCGGTCGATGACCGAGCGCATCGGATGCCCAACTCGGCTCCGCCGCGAGCTCGCGCGCCGCGCACGAGTTGACCAAATCGTCGAACTCGCGACGGCATCGGCCGTGCTCAAGTTCGAGGGCGCCGCGCTCGGAACGGACCTGGTCAGGATCGCCGAGCTCGCGCGTCATCTGAGCGCGCGTCGCGCGGAGTTCCTCCATCGAGCGGTCATCGCTAGCGATCGCCGCGCGCAGAAATTCAGCTCGTTTCTTGTCGGGGTCGACCGCGCGGGAGAACGGCACCCGCGTTCGGCGCATCCGGAACCCTCGGGCCAGGAAGCTCACCCAACGGCTAACTCGAAAGGTGTCATGACTCGCGTCCTCGCATACCTCCAGCGCAACGCCCTCGCGACACTCGCACTAGCACTCTCGGTGCTCGCGCTCGCAGGCGCCTCCTACGCCGCCTTCAGTCTGCCGGCAAACAGCGTTGGCTCCCGACAGATTCGGAACCACTCGATCGGGGCGCAGAAGCTTGACCCCTCGTCGATCGCAGCCTCCGTTCGCGCCTGGGCGGTCATCCAGTGGGGCGCCGGAAACAAACTCGTCGCCAAGGCATCCAGCGAGCGCGTGAGAGTTGGAACGGGAGGCACCTCGGCGTCGATCACATGGCCGCATCGGCGCTTCGCGCGGAACTGCATGCCGTCGGTTACGCCCGAAGAAAACCGGAACACGAAGTTCGGCGTGCCCGACTATCCCGGTTCCAGGCGTGCGGAACCAGCATAAGTGGTAAGCGCAGATCCATTCGGCGACCTCGCTTGGGGACCACAACCGCGGCAAATCCGAGCAATCCGCGACAGTAATCGCTATCACGGAACCCGAGATCGACCCAGGAACTCCCTGCAAATAGCCTCCGAAATACTTCAGGAGGCAATCGCTTCACACGCGAGAGGTCGCTGGTTCGAGCCCAGCCGTGCCCATGTTCGAAGGCCCTGGTAATCCGGGGCTTTCTGTGCCTACAAGTTCGGCGGGATCGAGAACCTATCCCGGTTCCAGGCGTGCGGAACCAGCATAAGTGGTAAGCGCAGATCCATTCGGCGACCTCTCTCGGCGCCCTGACCCAGTAGCTAGATTGGGATCCGTTCGGGCCGGGTTCGGCGAGGATCGGCGCGTTCGACGGAAATGCCATGTGCGTTGGCGTGCAATCTGCCAACGCAAGGTCACACTCGTTGCTGATTGACGACAGCCCGCGGCGCTGGCGACCCGACGCGACGCCTGGGGATGAAGTCCTGGACGCCGCGACGGATAGACCGACGTTCTTCAACCTCCTCGCCTGTCGTGACCAGCTAGCGCCGCTCAAGACTCGGCGAGGACGACGCCGAGCGCGATCGAGGAATCGAACACCGTCACGCTCGCGGCCCGGTAGTGGTACTTGTGCAGGAGCGGCTCGACGAGCTTGAGTGCCGCCGCGTCGGTCGCGACGGGCGGGGTGCCGATGAGCCAGATCCGCGTGTGGGTGTGGAACACGTGCGCCTGTGCCGGGTCATGGAGCCCCAGGAGATGCAGTTTGGGCCTCATCCGGCGTGTGTCGTAGTAGTAGATGGCGGTGTCTGTTAGGGGGTAGCCGGGCGTGAGCATGAAATCGCCCGGACGCTCACGCGGCGCGATGTAGTCGACAACTTGGCGGGCGGCCGGATAGAAGCCTGATGAGCTGTGGTTGTCGCGCAGCCCGACCGCCGATATTGCTACCGCCGCGATCGCGAGAATCGGCGCCGCGGGGCGCGGCAACCGCCAGCATGCGGCCGCGACCGCCGTGGTCATGAACGGCGCCACCACCGCCGTGTAGCGCGTGATCAGGATGTGTTTGCCGATGAGGTCGATGCCGAGCAGGCCGAGCACGCCAACCGCGGCGAGCGCCACCAGGAGGCCGCGGTGGGGCATTCGCCGGCCGCGCGGCGCCAGCAGCACCAGGACGGCGGCGAGCATCACCAAGGCACCAATCACGGTGCGCGCGTTGACCGGCGTGCCGACGCGGGTGCCAAAGGGAGTCCCGGCCACCGCAACGGCATTGCTCCAGTTGATCGCACCGGCGATCGCCCCGCCATTTGGGTTGTAGTGAAACTGCTCGATCAGCAGTGGCAGAACCGCTCCCCACGCCGCAACGCAGACGGCGATGTACGCCCCCCGCGCGCGACGCGAGAGCTCCGGACAGGCCGCCACCCACACGACGAGCGGCAACACGACCGAGATCGCGGTGTAGTGGAGCCAGATCGCCGCCCCGGCAGCCACGGCCCCGAGCATCAATAGCGGCACGCGGTCGCTCGTGCGTTGCGTCGCGCGGACCGTCGCGCCGACCGCCACTACGCCCGCCAGCATCACGAAGACGTACACGCGCGCCTCCTGCGCATAGGCCTGGATCAGTGGGCTGATCGCCGTCAGGGCCGCGGCACCGAGAGCCGCGCGCCGGGCCACGAATGCCCCCGCCATCCAGTAGACCGCCGCCACGAGCGCCACCCCCGCCACCGCCGACGGCAGCCGCGTGACCCACTCCGCCTGCGATCCCGTCCGGATGATCCACTCGTGAAGGAATAGGAAGTAGGTGTACGGCGTCGTCTCCGTGCGCTCGATCACGTGGAACATCGTGTGGAACGACGGCAGCGAGTGGATCACGCTGTACGCCTCATCAACGAAGTAGCTCGATGAACCGAGCTGCCAGAAGAAGCTCAGCCCGGCCACAAGCAGGATTGCGGGCAACGCCCAGCGCTCCGCGCGTGCCGCCAGCGCGTCGACCGAGTCCCCGAGGACTCGAGATGAAGGAACGGTGCTCGCGGTCATACCAGCGCCCGAGGCGCCATGCTACCGGCGCGGGGCGGGCGAGAGCACCCGGTCTCGTGCAGCACCTACAGGTGACGCACCTCTGTCGCTCCACGAGAGCAGTACCGGTCACCCAGGGTCGCCGGGACCTGATGATCGCCAATACTGAGTTCGGTCGCCGCGCTCGAGACCGACGGATCATGCCATCGGTGCAAGCCGCGTTCGAGCCGGCGCTCCAGATGTCGCCAATCCAATCGCGAAGTACGGAGCGCCGGATTGATCAAAGCGATAGCGTCGCTCACGAGCCTGTGTCGAGCGCATGACACGCGCGACGTTCCATGCCCACGATCCGGCAACTGAGTCGAGCGCACGCCGTCTACGAGCGTCGAGAGACGCGGAGGCATTGTTTGGCGTTCAGAGGCCGCCACGCCGGGCTGGACCGCGGCCGGGGAGGTGAGCGTGGAGGTCATGCCTCCGCGTCGGCTAGCTAGCCGTGCCCCGGCAGCCGCAGGGTGACGAGCGCGGCGCTGTATCCGGGCACCGGGACCTCGTAGTCGCCGGCGCGCGGCACTACCGTCTCCTGCCGGAAGTGCCCGCGCCACCGTCCGCCGGGCGTCACCCATAGCCCGGCGAGCGTCACGCGTGTGCGCGCCAATGGCCCGGGGGCCCGCAGCCGCTCGACGCGTCCGGGACCCGTGCCGCGCAGGGCCAGCCGGAAGTCGGCGCCCCGACCCCCCTTGTTGAGGAGTAGCACGCGCTCGGTGCCGTCACCGCGCGCCACCCAGGCGCGCAGGAGCGTGCGGGGGGGTGTCCGCAGGGTCGACGGCATCAACCAGGAGTGGCGGCCGAGCATGCGCTGGAACAGGACAAGGCCGTAAAGGATCGGCCGCGCTCGGAGCCCGTGTCCGGTGACGAAGAACGGCGGGTTGAAGGCGCGGGCGCGCAGATGGAGGTCGACCGAGCCGACGCCGACCCGCATCAACGAGAACAGCGCGTCGGGGGCCCACAGCGCGTTGGCGAACGTTCCACTCACCGCCGCGGTCCCGCCGCAGGTCACCGCGTTGAACTCGGTGAGGGCGAACGGCAGTCCAGCCCGGCGGGCGACGGTCACGGCCGGTCGGAGCGGGGCGGCCAGCCCCTCCGAGGCAGTGTTGGCCAGCAGCCGGCGGGTGGTCGGATAGTTGGGCGCGGACACGGGGTTACAGGGGTTGAGCGGATACCGGTGGCCGCTGATGAACGCCAGCCGGCCGCGCGCCCCGGCGATCAGGCGTGTCAGCCACTGCGTCTGAGTTGGGTCCGAGATCTCCGGGCCCCCGACCGGAGCGTGGATTCCGACCTGGTGCAGCGCCGCCAGGTAGGCGTTGAAATCGCGAACGTACGCGTCCGGGTCGTAGCGGACGGCCCAGGCGAAGTAGCGCGCCACCTGCGGGTGGGCAGCCGTGGCCAGCCCCAAGGTCGTCATCTTCGGGTACAAGTCGGGCTCGTTGCCGACCTCCAGGGCCTGCAGGCTGCCGCGCGGCAGCCGGACATCGACCGCCTTGGCGAACTGGGCCGCCTGGGCCGGATGGCGGTCAGCGAGGTTGAGATCCAGGACCACGCGGAGGTGGCCCGCGGTCACGAGCCGCACGGCGTCCGACAGCCAGCTCGGGGTGAGCGGGTACGCCCAACCCGGCGCGCGCCGGTAGCGGGGATCCCACCAGGACAGGTCGGCGGACTCGCCGCCGATCCGCAGTGTGAGCGGGATCCCGGGGCGGCGGAGCAGGCTGATGGCCCCGGCGAACAACTGTCGATACTTGGCGTAGTGCGGGACCGTCCAATACTCGGTCGACAGGTCCAGGAACGACGCCGGTACCGGGAGCGGTCGCCCGCCGGTCAGCCGGACCGACGCCACCGGCCAACCGGGGACGGGCGCGGCGACCGGTGCAGCCGGTCCGGCGGTGGCGTGCCGTGCCTCTCGTCCAACCACGCCGCCCCGCGCCCCGCCTTCTCGCTCGGCGCTGCCCAGGGGGGCGAGCAGAAGCAAGGCCACCAGCACCGCGCTGCCGCCGAGTGCCAGCAGGATTCGGTGGGCGACGCGCAATCGCCCGATCCAGCTCAGGATGCCGGTCCGTTGGGCCGGGCCACGGGGCTGTCGGTCTGGGATCGTGGGCATCACGCACAGGTGCCGGGCTGCGGCGCGGCATCCAGCGCCAGGACACGCGGCCGGCGCGGCGGCAGCCACACGGCCTCAGGGTACTGGGTGCTCCCCCTCCGGTTCACGTGACTCCCGCGCGCACAGAGCCTCCACCTCCGGCCCGGTCAGTCCGCCTGCTCCGTTCCGCGGGTCATGTGACGCCGCATACGGTCCCAGCGGGCGGCGCGCATGTCGACGGCAGCGGGGCGATCTCGCGTCGATCTACCGACTGATCTCACGTCCTGCTCGCCTCTTCCTCGAAGATGACGACGCCGGCTCAGCGCTCGGCGCCCGGCTCCACGAGCCCCGACTCATACGCCACCACGACGACCTGAACTCGGTCGCGCAGGCCGAGCTTGAGGAGGATCCGGGCGACGTGTGTCTTGACGGTCGCCTCGCTGACCACGAGCTCGCCGGCGATCTCGGCGTTGGACAGGCCCTGGGCGACGAGCTTGAACACCTCGACCTCCCGGGGGGTGAGCTCATCCATCCCCTTGGCGCGGCGCCTCGGTTCTTCCTACGGCTGGAGACGAAATGCTCGATCAGCCTGCGGGTCACGGTTGGGGCCAGCAGCGAGTCTCCCGCCGCCACCGAGCGGACCGCCTCGACCAGCTGCTCCGGCGGCGTGTCCTTGAGCAGGAAGCCGCAGGCTCCCGCGGCCAGCGCCTCGTAGACATAGTCGTCGACGTCGAATGTCGTGAGGATCAGGATCTTCGGCAGGTGGCGCCCCACGGGCGCCTCGCTGAGGAGCTCCCGCGTCGCGGCGAGGCCGTCGAGCTCGGGCATGCGAACGTCCATCAGAACGACGTCCGGTCGGGCGGCGCGCGCCACGCGGATCGCCTCGGCCCCGTTATCCGCCTCGCCGACGACCTCGATCTCCGGCTGTGCGCCCAAGATCATGGCGAAGCCCGCGCGGACCAGCTTCTGGTCATCGGCGATGACGACTCGGATCGGTGTCATACGACCAGTCGTGCCGGTTGGTCGGGCACCGTGCGCACGTCCTCGCTGAGCGGCAGACGTGCGGCACGGCCCACCCTCCGTCGGGGCGCGGGCCTGTCGTCAGCTCGCCGCCGGCCGTCGCGACACGTTCACGCATGCCCCGGAGGCCCTGTCCGGCCCCGCTCGCGCCGAGCGGATGGCGGGTGCGCGGGTGCCCGTTGTCGCTCACCTCGACCCGGACGGCCGCGTCGTCGTATGCCACGAGCACCTGAGTGCGCGCGCCCGGGGCGTGCTTGAGCGCGTTCGTGAGGCCCTCCTGGAGGACGCGGTAGCCGGCGAGGTCGACGCTGCTCGGCAGCCGGCGTGCCGTGCCCGTGATCTGGACCTCGACGGGAAGCCCGGCCTGACGGGCCTGCGCCACGAGGTCCCCGATGCGGCTGACGCCGCCGAGACTCGAGGCGTCCTCCGTATCGAGAAACCCGAGCAGACGACGCAGGTCGGCGATCGTGTGGCGCCCGGTCGTGGCGATCTCCTCGAGCGCGGTCGCGGCAACCTCCGGCGCCGTGTCCAGCACGCTCCGGGCTGCGCCGGCCTGGATGACCATCACGCTGAGCGAGTGCGCGGCGACGTCATGCAACTCACGCGCGATGCGGGCGCGCTCGACGCCGACCGCCAGGTGCTCGCGCTGTTCGCGCTCGTGTGTCAGCGCCAGCGCCCGGTCCTGAAGTTCGGCGTGGAGACGGCGCCGCGCGCGGAGAAGCCGGCCGACGCTGTACGGCGCCAATGCAAACGCGAGCTCCCACGACACCTCGCTGGGGGCGGTGCCCTTTTGACCGGCAATGCTGACGTAGACGATCGTCATCGACGCGAGCAGCAGTGCCAGCGCGATCGGTCCCTGGCGACGGCCGGCGTGCGCGCCGGCGCTGTAGCCCACCAGGATCACCGCGGCCCATCCAATGCCGGCTCGGCTGAGCTTGCCGGCGGTCACCTGGTCGACCACCACCGCCGTGAGCACCAGGCCGGCCGCCGCCACCGGCCACGGGCGCCGCAGCGCGACCGCGACGGCGACCAGGACGACCGCGACTGCCGTTGACGCAGTGTGCAACGCGCCCGGGCGAGCGGTTGCCACTGCCGCTTCGCCGATCAGCAACAGCACCACCGCGACGGCGGTGTCCACCGCAACGGGGTGACGCGAAAGCAGGCGCCGTGGCCGGTCAGTCACGGTCGGCCTCCAGCGGGAGCCGCGCGGTCAGCGAGTAGCCGCCCGACTGCGCGCGGCCAGTGGCAAGGGCGCCTCCGTAGAGGGCCACCCGCTCGCGGATTGCCACCCAGTGCTCGTTCCGCGCCGGAAGTGCGCGATCCCGGCCGGTTCCCGATATCTCGAGCCTCAGATCGCGGTCCAGCGTAGCTCACAGTGACACGGATCGAGCTGTCCTGTCGCTCGCCGACGTCGCGCAATGCCTCCTGGACGATCCTGTACGCCGAGACGTCGATGCCGGTGGCAACAGGGCGAGGATCGCCCTCGACGGACAGGGTGACGTCGACCCCGGAGCGTCGAGCCGCCTCCACCAGCCGGTCGACCTCGGCGAGCGATGGCTGGGGCGCCAGGGTTTGATCTGCGTCGGTCCGCAGGAACCCGAGCAGGTCACGCATCTGCGCCAGCGCCGCGCGCCCGTCCTGCTCCACCTGACGCAGCGCCCGCTCGACCATGGCGGGGCTCCCCAGGGCCGTCCGTCCGCTGTCGGCGTGGCTCACCATCGCGGCGATCCCGCGGGTGACGACGTCATTGATCTGAACCGCCAGTCGGCTCCGTTCCTGCAAGGCGGCGAGATGCTCGCGTTCCCCGCGTTCGTGCTCGAGCTGTTCGGTCCGGGCGCGCAGCTCATCGGGTCATCACCCGGTGAGAGCTCAGCGCGCGGCCCGCCAGCCAGGGGAACCCAAAGAGGAGGATCGCGCCCGGGACAAGCCCCGCGGAGAAGCGGGAGATCAACACCTGGTCGGCCACGTAGCCCACCACCAGGACGCCAAGCGCCACGTACGACTGGCGGCCTGGGACGTGTGCGCCGAGAGAGTAGGCGACAACGACGGCCGCGAACACCACGACGTCCGAGTCCTGCCCGCCCACGATCAGCGTGCGCGCCAGCAGAGCGACCAGCAGCCCGATCATCATCACCCACGGAGCGCGCCGCCGGGCCAGCAGCGCGAGGCCGCCGGCCGCGGCCAGGATCAGCGTCGCCGGGTCGGTGGTGCCATGGATGATGACCTCGGCCTCGGCACCGACGGCGAACGCAAGCGCCAGGGCCCCCGTCCTGCACACCGGCGGGCACGCCCCGCAAGCGGTCTCCCCAGGCAGACCGGTCCGTGGACGCTCCCGCGGTCAGGGTGATCGCCGGCATGGGCACACGCTAACCCAGCAGCCGGTGCTGCACATCGACCTGCGGACTGAGTGCGCGTCATCCTCGAGAGTGACGCGGCCGGCTCACAGGATCCGCCGCACGAGGCCCGCACAATCGCCGGCGTGGCCGACGTGCAAACGCCCGCGCCGCCGGAAGCTGTCCCCATCGCACAAACCCGGCGCCCCGGCCAGATCGGGGGCCATCAGCAAGGGGGACCACCATGGCACACGCGGGAGAAATTCTCGATAACCCGATCACCGGCGAGCGGATCATCTTCCGCGAGACCGCGGCCGACACCGACGGCGAGCTGCTGGCGATCGACCTCATCCTCGCCCCCGACGGCCACGTCCCGGGGGCCCACGTGCATCCGTCCCAGGAGGAGCGCTTCGAGGTCCTCTCCGGAACGATGAAGTTCCGGCTCGGCCGCAAGAAGATCATCGCCAATGCCGGCGACGTCGTGACCGTCCCGGCGGGGTCGATCCACAAGTTCGCCAACGCCGGGGACGAGCCCGCGCACGTCCGGGTCGAGGTTCGCCCGGCCCTCAAGATGGAGCAGCTGTTTGAGACGACCGTCGCGCTCGCGAAGGACGGCAGGACGAACGCGAAGGGCATGCCCAAGCCGCTCGAGCTGGCGCTGTTCGTGCGCGAGTACGAGGACGAGGTTCGCGCCCCGTTCCCGCCGGCGCCGATCGTCAAGACGGTGATGGCACCGCTGGCATGGATCGCCAAGCGGCGGGGCCATGCCGAGCGCTACGCCGGCCCGGCTCCTCGCCCCGCCCCGGCGGTGTGACGTCACGACCGGACCATCAGTCGATCCCTTCAAGAACCCCGCACAGGAGAGAACCATGCAACAGCTCAGCTCAATCACCGACACGCTCGCAGGCCGGGCAGCGACCCTCGCCGGGATCGCGTTCACCGCCGGGGGGATCACTGAGATCGTCCACTCGCAGCGCGTTGCCGGCAATCGAGTGGTGGGTGTCGCCGGCCACCTGGTGCTGTCGTTCTTCGTGGTCGCGCTCATCGCCGTCGCGCCGAGCTTCCTCGCGCTCGCGCGCAGGGCCCGGTCGGACGCCGCCGCAAAGGCCGCGCTGGCCGCCGCGACTGGCACGGCGGTCCTCGGCGTCACGTCGATCACCTCGATCGTCAATGGCCACGACCTCGGGCTGTTCAACATCGTCGCGCCGCTCACCAACGGCGCCTGGCTGCTCGGGTCGATCGTCATCGCCGCGTCGCTGAAGCGCGCCGGGACGGTGCCGACGGCCGTCGCGGTGGGCCTACCTCTCGCGTGGGCGGCCACGATCCCGCTCGCCACGGTCGGCGGAGGCGTGCTCAGCGGTGCCTACTACCTGGCGGTCGGATACCTCCTGGCAACGGGGACCATCGACCACACGCCGAGTCCAGCTCCCCACCGGGTTGCGGCGTAGCCACGGCCGGCTTGACCGTCGGCGGCCACAACCTGACGACTCCCAACCGGATCCGGGCCGCTTTCTGTGGCCCGGATCCCGGCGTGGAAGTGACGGCCCGGCACGCGGCTAGACGTCACGGGCCGTCGACAGTCCTCCTACTGCTGCGCGATGTGGCGGTCCGCAGACGCCGAGCCAAGCAGCGGCGCCCGGCCTCGGCGCTATCCCTCGTCGAGGACCAGGAGTGTCTCGGGGCGGACGCCGTCAGCCTTCATCGCGTCTGCGGCCGCCTCCGTCTGCATGAATTCCTGAAACACAGCCATGTCGGGGATCTCGGCGATCAGCCCGACCCGGTTCGAACCCGCCGGATCCCGAAACGCCCGCATCGTGATGCCCAGCGGTCCAAAGACTTCTTCTCGCTTCGGTGAACGCAGCCAATGCTCGACGTCGTCTACCTCGTGAAACGCAATATGCGTTGCCATGGTCCCTCGTCTTTCCCACCGCGAAGCTGTGCGGTATCTATGTGTGCGATCGACCCGATCGGCGTCGTCGCTTGGGTCGTGAAGTTGCGCGGCTGATGCCAGCCCGCCGACTCGGCGGTCAGGCCGGGAAGCGTTCGCTGTCGCTACGCCGTCTCGAGGTGCGCGACTTCGGCCACGCGCTCCTCGGGTGCGCCCGCAAATCCGCCATCGACCGGAAGCGCGGGCAGCAGCGTGCCGTTCATGAACCGGTCGCTGTGCTCCTTGGAGTCCCAGACGACCGAAATGAGATACCCGCCCTCGGTCGGGCCTGCGACGTGCGAGGTCTGCCCCTCGGGAAGTCCCTCCGCGGGATGCACCGCCGCGAGCATCGTCCGATACTGCTCCTCGGTCCCCCCAGGCCAAAAGTGCGTCATCAGATAAGCCATGGTCCCAGTCCCTTCAGTCAGTGTTTCGTCGGACCGTACTGCATGCGCGGACACCAACAATGTGAGTTCGCTTTCCCGCGGCCTTGGAGCAGTTCTTTCGGGCCATGGTGCGCGACATCGGGCCTCTGGGCACGGAGGTGATCGTCGCCGGCGCCTCGGCAGCGATCGACCGCATCGGTCCGGTGATGCTGGTCACACGCTCCCATGCCGGCGGGTTCGGGTGGCTTACACAGCTGCGCCGCATGGCGCGGCTGCTTCGCGCCCTCACATGGCAATAACGATCTTTCCTTGGGCGTGTCCTTCTCCCTGGTAGCGGAGAGCGTCAGGGACCTCACTCAAGGCGAAGCGCCGATCGATGACCGGCGCGATCTTTCCGGCTTCGACGAGCTCCTTCAGAACACCCAGGTCCTCTCTGTTGTGCCGCACAACGAACACCCGCATCCGCTGACGCACAAACGGCGATAGCAACAGCGCCTTGGTCTGATGACCGAGTCCCAGCCAACGACCCATATCCTTCACCCCAACGACGACATAGGTGCCGCGAGGGGTCAGCGCACGCCTGCAGTCCGACAACGAACGGGTCCCTACCAGATCGAGCATCACGTCGTACCGCTGCCCCGTTTGGGCGAAGTCCACCCGGGTGTAGTCGATCACCTCGTCGGCACCAAGCGATCGGACCGTGTCGAGGTTCCTTGTGCTGCAGACCCCCGTCACGTTCGCTCCGAACGACTTTGCGATCTGCACGGCGAACGTCCCGACGCCGCCCGACGCACCGTTGATCAACACCCTGTCTCCCGGTCGCACCTTTCCCTGATCGCGAACGGCGACCAGCGCGGTGAACGCGGAGTCTCCAACCGCCGCCGATTGCTCCGGCGTCAGGTTCGCCGGCTTGGGCAACAGATCGCTCTCCGCAGCACACGCATACTCGGCGAACGCGCCTTTGCACCAGCCGAACACCTCATCGCCCGCCCGCAACCCCCTCACGTTTCGCCCGACCGCCTCGACCTGTCCGGCGATATCGAGCCCCGGTATCTCGCGCCTCGGCCTCCGCAGCCCGGCCACCAAGCGGATCACATACGGCACGCCCCTCAAGAGATGCCAGTCGCCGATATTGACGGCCGCTGCCTGCACACGTACGAGCACCTGATCGTCGCCGACGGTCGGTTGCTCGATGTCCCTGAGCTGCAGGACATCAGGTGAGCCATACCGCCTTTGAACGATCGCCTTCATCGTGCCCTCCCGGGCCAGCGCGCAGTTGGCGCTCCTCCCGGTCTCAGATCGATCCTATCCGCCGGCAACTCATCGCGCTCTCGGTCATCACCGGTCTCATCGCGCCCCTGCTGCCCGATCGCACGACCAGCAGCAACCACGGCCCGACCGCCTCGAGCCTGACGCGCAAGGCACTTCCCGGTTCGTCATGCCGTGCGCAACCAGCTGCGCGACCTGCAATTCCAGGGGCATCAGCCGCGAAAGCACAGCCGGCACCGCCGTCTTCGTCGCCCGTGCCTTGACGACGAGCGCTGGCGTGTTATCCCTCGACCCGTCCAGGCGGACCGCCCAGCGACGCGATCAGTGCGGAGAAGTACAGCCCTGCCGCACTCGGGATGTTGTTTTCTTCGTGGGTGGGGCCCCACTGCCCGGTCTTGGCCGCGTAGCTGATCATGCCCTGGCCTGCGGCCCAGCCAACCTCGATACCCGTCGACGAGTTAGGAACGATCGTGGCCACAGGCTCGCCCGCCCGAACCGTCTGGCCAACGTGCAGGCCCGCTGCCGGCAACACACCCTCGGCGTAGTAGACGTAGCAGTCTGCATCACGTCCGGTGAGGAGCTGATATTCGATATACGTCCCGTGCCAACCGGTGGTGGCAGTCGCCACGCTGGTGATCGTTCCGCGTCCGAGCGCGGTGAGCTTCCCGAACCCCGCGTAATCGACTCCTTGGTCGATCCGCTCGGGCTTCACGATCGCCAATCCCAGTGGGTTGACGTAACCCGCAGCGTTGGTCGACATTGCGCACGACCTCGCTCGCCTCATTGTCGGAACGGCTGCCACACGGCTGGCGCCCGATGACGAGGGGCGGCCAACGCCGCGCGGGCCGGAAAGCCGCGCTGCCGTTGGCATGATCTTGACGCCCTGCACACCTCCCGAGCGCGCCGGAGTCATCACCAGCAGCGTGAGCGTGAGGATGCCTGCCGCCGAGGTGATCAGCAGCATCAAGTGTCGCCCGGCCGCTTCCCGCACCACGCGCCAGGACAACGGAAGCTGACGCGCTGGCGGCTCGGGACCCACTCGCCGCGAACCCGGGCGTCGTCGTGCTAGAGACCGCTCGAGCGACTCGAGCCATGGATCAACCAGAGCTTGGTCACGCATCGTGCCCACAACGCTTCCTCGTCAGATTCGGGAGCCTGCGGAGTTAGCTGACGGGCTCGCGCAATTGCGCTACGCCGGGGTTCCGGAGATTCGCCCCAGCGATCAAAGTGATCGCAATGGGTCCCCCGCTCGCCGACCACTGATGGTGCGGCGACTCGGCTCGTATGTTGTGGCGACAACCTATCACGGAGCTTGGACGGGGACCGCCCATCGCGACGACCCCTCGGCCACCGACGCGCTGCAGCCGTCGCTGCACTTGGTAACAGCCGAGGCGCGTCAAAAACTGCGGTACCGGGGACAGGTTGAGGTCAGGCGGACACGTTCTGTACCAGGCTGGCGGCCGCGGTCGAACCCGCGGCGATGGCGGCAGCCACCGATGGGGCCTGCTGTACCACGACGTCCCCGGCGGCGAAGAGCCCAGGCACGCTCGTCTGAAACATCGCATCCACCTCGATCGCGTCTGCGGCAAGCGGACCGCGAGCTTCGGCTATCAAGCGGCTAAGGAACGAGGCCAGAAACGGGCGACGGGCGAACACGAGTTGGCCGAACCCACGACCAACTCCACTCCTTTACAAGTTTTCGGTTGTGCTACCGTCTCTTCTCGTTTCTCGATTGGAGTTCGGAGTCTCGATGTTTCTTCGCCGCACACCCGTGATCACGCCGAAGGCGGCGGCGGCCGGCGCCGCCAGCGGTGCTCTCCAGCTCGTCGACGTTCGTGAGCCGGATGAGCTGCAGTCGGGTTCGATTCCCGGCGCGACCCACATCCCACTCGGGCGACTTGCAGCCGGCCTGCCGCAGCTGGATCCGCAGAAGCCAGTTGCCTTTCTCTGCCGGTCAGGCCACCGCAGTGCCGTCGCGGCGCGCCGTGCGCGCGCTGCCGGTTTTGACGCGTTCAACGTCCAAGGCGGCGCGATGGGATGGCAGCGCGCCGAGCTGCCGTTCAAGCCGAGGCGGCGCGCGTGATCTTTCGGCAAGTCATCCACGACGACCTTGGTTGTGCGTCGTACTTGATCGGCGACGACGATGCCGGCGTCGCGGCCGTCGTCGACCCAAAACTGGACATCGAGGAATACCTGGCGCTGGCCCGGTACATGGGGGTGCGGATCGACCACATCCTCGAGACCCACAACCACGCCGACCACGTCTCCGGACACGGGCGCCTGGCAGCGGCGACCGGCGCGAAAATCCACGTCAGCCGCCTGGCCGGCGCCGAGTACGAACACGAGCCGTTTGATGACGGCTGGGAGCTCAAGCTGGGCCGGGTGCGCGTGCGAGCGCTCCACACGCCAGGACATCGGCCCGAGCACACCGCATTCGCCCTCATCGACACCGCCCGTGGGCCGGAGCCGTGGGCAGTGCTCACCGGCGACACACTGTTCGTCGGAGACATCGCGCGACCGGACCTCGCCGTCGAAAAACGCGAGGGCGCACAGGGGATCTTCCACTCGCTCCACGACACGCTGCTTACCCTGCCGGGCGAATGCGAGGTCTGGCCGGGGCACCTTGGCGGCTCGCTGTGCGGCGGGCCCGGCATGGATATGAAGGTCTCCTCCACGATCGCGTACGAGCGCGCTCACAACGCGCTGCTTGCGGTTTCGGACGAGCAGCAGTTCGTCGACGCGATGACCTCAGCGCTCGCCCCACAGCCGCCGAACTTCCAGGCCATCGTCGCGTTGAATCGCGGCCCCCTGTCGACCGACGAAATCCACATCGACCCCCTCACTCCGCGCCAGGTCGAGTCCGCGCGAGCGGCCGGCGCCCTGCTCGTCGACATTCGCACCGACCTGCAGTACGACGACGCGCACATCCGTGGTGCCATCTGCAACCCAGCGGTCCGCGCCGGCTTCGGCACGAAGCTCGCCTGGGTCGCCCAGCGCGGCCAGCCGATTGTCCTGATCGGTCGTGACGAAGAGGACTCACTGCGCGCCGCGCGACTCGCCGCCGCGGTCGGGATCTCCGACGTCGCCGGCTATCTCGGCGGCGGGATGACGAGCTGGCACGAGGAAAGCCGACCGACGGAATCACTGCGGCGCATCGACGTCGGTCGGCTCCACGAGATCGCATCGGACGTGCAGATCCTCGATGTTCGTGACGACGGCGAATGGCACGACATGCACATTCCCGGAACGACGCACACTCCCTACTACGACATCCGCGGCGTTCCTGACCACGTGGATCCGACTCGGCCGATCGCCGTCATCTGCTCGTCAGGACAGCGCAGCGCAGTGGCCGCGTCGCTCTTGCGCCGCTACGGCGCCGCCGACGTCATCCACGTCGCCGACGGCGGTGTCGGAACCTGGGCAGCCGCAGGCTGGCAGGTCGTCGAGCCGGAGCCGGCGGAGGCCGCGAAGTAGGCGACGACAGTCCTGGTGTACGTACTCGCAGCACGTACATTGACACCCGCTCAGATGCAGGCGCGGTTCTTCGGAATCCCCGCGATCTTGGATACGAGGTGTGACGGTGCGTGCGGGAAGAGGTCGTACAGCTGCTCGCTGGGAATCTCCGAGACTTTGGACAGCGTCTGGACCCAGGGAAGCGCACCGTGATCCAGGAACGCGGCTCGCATCGACGTGATGACCTGCCAGTGACGGGGCGTCAGCTCGCGGATGCCGCTCTCCCGCGCCAGTTCTGCGGCAAGCTCCTCACTCCACTGGTCGCTGTGAACGAGGAACCCTTCCGCATCGCGCTCGGCCTCCTCAACGGTCTTGACAGTTGGCGTCATCTCGCTACTCCTTCGTGGGGGCCGGACACCTGGCGTGTCTCGGGCCTGCGGCTCAGCCATCAGCCGAGACGAGTCAAGACGTCATCATCCGCGTTCCCGGGTTCGGTCGCATCGGGGAAAAGTGCCCACCGGTGCTGTCGTAACTACTCAGACAGGACCGGCATCGAGAGTGCGACCAGGTGCGGCGGTCGGTGCGCCGGATTCGGCCGGGACTCCGGCGAGCAGGTGCCCGCCATGCGGCGCAGCGCATGGGATCAGTAGTCCGCCCCGGCGACGGCGGTGGTTTGAGCGGAAGCAGCCGGTGGCGGCCGCGCCTAGCTTGGTGCACCTGGAGATGGAGCCGGTGAGAGCTTGGAGGGAACGATGCGGATCTTCACGCGCACTCGAGTACTCGTAACAGGAGTGGTTGTCTTCGCATCCGCGGCTGCGCCTGCGGCTGCGGGGGCTTACACGTTCCCAAGTCTGTATGGCGGGAAGGGTTCTACCTGCTTCTGGAACATTGGGGTGGTCAATCCCCACGCCATCAACATCGCCCTTGCTGACACGAACGCGAACTATTGGGCTGCGGTCTACACCGAGCCGGCTGGGGCGACACTGCAGTTAAAGGGCGAGTACCCGCACGCGCGGTATATGGCGCTGCAGTCCTACAACGCGCTCTCCGCGCCCGTCGACGCCGTCGCCGACTACCAGATCAATCCGGACCCCGGATCGCGCAACCCGTTCCGAGCTGGTGTCCGGCGCAGCCTGAAACGCCGATCGTTCACGGTCACGCTACGCAACTCTTCGCCGGCAGACCAACTCAGCCCCGACCAGCGGAGCGACGAGCCCACTCGTGGCTACCTGTACACAAAGCCGATCGGTGACACCAGCGGCTTGCACGCGGTCATGTACCGCGTGTTCGTTCCTGACAAAGGGACCGGGTTGCGAGGTGGCGTGCCGCTGCCCAAGCCGGTGCTGAGGCTGGCAAACGGGACGGTCCAAACCGGACGGGCGCTGTGCAAGACGCTTACCTCCCAGGTGAAACGGTTACCGGACCCGACGGCGCTGCTCATACCGCAGTCCCAGTACGACGCGATGCGCTACCAGCCGGGCGTGCCGCCCTGGTTCCCGGCCCAGAACCCTCCGGTCTGGCGGGTGCAGTACAACCGCGCGTACCTGCTCGCCCTGTACGACGGTCCGACCTTCCAATCTCCATTCACCCTCCCCCTGACGAAGGCCGGCCAGTCGAGCTTCTTCCCGAACCTCGACGTCCAGTACATGCGAGCGGCATTGAATCGCAAGCTCGGCACGGTGGCCGCGTACCGCGGAACGATGCCCACGACTCCGAAGACCTACGCTGGCGAGACGTACATGCAGCACAAGACCCAGCTGCGGTACTTCTCCTTGTGCATGAACCAGTCCGTCCTGACGACCAGGTCGATGGACTGCGTCTACGACGAGCAGCTCCCGCTGAACGCCCGCCGGCAATACGTCGTTCTCACCAGCCGCGCGGCGGACCGGCCCCGCAACGCGACGGCGAAATGCGGGGTTGCGTGGCTGGCGTGGTCACCGGCAGGCGACGGAAGCAGAGACCACGACTTCGGCTGGATGCAGCTTCGCAACATGCTCCCCTCGCCGTCCTACCGCCACGCGGTCCAGGACACGAGGACGCCCGGAGACGAACGCCATGTCCTCGGGAAGTACTTCCCGGTCGGCACTTACTACAAGAACAAGCAGGCGTTCGAGAAGCTCGGCTGCCCGGTGAGATAGCCGACATGCGCGGTTGGAGGCTTGAAGGTTGTCTCAGCCCAACCGGTGGGCCCGCGCGGGACCGGTCGCGTACAGCGGACCTCCGCGCCACCGATTCGCCGCGCCGCGCGCGCACGCGCCTGGCACGTTGAGCTCATCGTGCGCCGCTGACCCCATCGGCCGACACCCGCGAGAGGTCCCGTTCGGCGTGGGCGCGCCAGACCACGCACCCGAGCGCATCGTTGACCCGAACCGCATCCTCGAAGTGGCGCGTCGCGTCCCCCTCGCGCCCCCGGAGCGCAGCCAGGCCGCCGAGTGAGCGGTCAACCGCTCCGTAGCTGCAAGCGGCGCGACCGGCGGTGACAGGTCGGCCCGCGTACGGCGCGAGCCGCTCGTACAACACAGCCGCGAAGGTGGCGTCTCCGAGCAGCACGCTCGCCTCCGCGAGCTCGATTTGGAACGACAGCCAGTTGGCGTCGAACGCGTGCGTGAGCGCAATCGTCGCGTGGAGCTCTGCTCGAGCGCGCTCGGTCTCGCCAAGCCCGGCGAGGACCCACGCGTGTGAGCCACGGTAGGCGATGCCGGCAGGCGAGTTGGCGATCTTGTCCTCGACGAACCCGAGATCGATCTCATCGAACGCGTCGCGCACCAGCTGGGCGCAGAAGCGCACCATGCCTGCGAACAGCTCGGCGTTGCGATCACCGGCGCGCACACCGGCCTCCTCCGCATCGGCGCACAGGCGCTCGACGTCGTCGTAGCGGCCGGCGAGCATTGCCTCAACCGCCGCCCACAAGGCGGTGTACCACTGGAAGACGGGCAGACGCAGCTCTTCTGCGAGCTGAGCATGCCTCGCCGTCTCCTCACGCCAGGCGCTCATATTCCCGAGCTCGAACAGGTCGGCGACGCGCCAGTTGTGTGCCTGGAGCTCCGCATGGCGGTCGCCGGCCGCGCGGGCCGCCGCGATCATGTCGTCAGCGATGGTCAGGCGCTCCTCGGGGCGGTCGGGGCGCCACAGCGCCACGTGCCGTGCTCCAAGGGCGGAGGCGAGAGCGCTCGCATCGCCCGACGCTTGAGCAGTCGAGATTGCGTCGGCGCTCAGTGCCTCGGAGCGCGTGCGGTCAGGCGCGTAGTAGAGCTCCACTGCGAGGCGCGCCTGGAGGCGGGAGCGCAGCGCCGGGTCCGCGAGCCGGGCAAGCGCCTCCTCGAGCCGCGCGATCGTCTGGGTGTCGAGGTCGACGATGGCGATGCCAAGCCCGGCGAAGCCGAGTGCCGCATTCGCGAGCAGCGCATCGTCGCCGCGCCGGAGCGCAAGCGCGCGGACCGCGGTGAACGACTCTCGTGCCGCGTCGGGCTCGCCGGCGCGCAGCAGCGCATCACCGCGAGCGAGCAGGACGGGGCCGGACTCATCTTCGGCGCCGGCGAGCGAGAGCGCCTCGAGAGCGCGGTCGAAGCGCTCGGCCGCGTCCTCGTAGGCGAGCCGATCGAGCGCGCGGTGACCCGCCCGCACGAGCATCTCGGCGGCGCGCCGTCCATCGGCGATCGATGCGGCCTCGAACAGGTGCATCGCGATCTCCTCGAGGTGGCGTTCCTCGCCGAGAGCGGTGAGCGCCTCGGCCGCCCGGCGGTGAAGCCGAGCGAGGCGCAGCACGTTGCACTCGTCGTGCACCGCCTCGCGGACGAGCGCGTGCGTGAACTCGAAGCGCCGCGCCGTGCCCGCGGGCCGCAGGAGCCGGGCGCGCAGGATCTCGTCGAGCGCTGCCTCCGTCCCGGTCGGCTCCAGCCCTGCGGTGGCCTGCAGAGCGCGAACGTCGTGCTGCCAGCCAAGAATCGCAGCCGCTGTGATCAGCTCGTTCGCCGCATCGCCCATGCGCGACAGCCGAGCCCCGACCGCGTGGCGGACGCTCTCCGGCACGGCGTCGGGCCCGGACTCGGCCAGCTCCCGGAGCACGGCCTCGACGAAGAACGCATTGCCGTCGGTGCGTGCGTGGACGCGAGCCGCGATCGCGTCGCTTCCAAGCACCGCACGAGCGAGCGTCGCCACATCGTCCACCGGCAACCCGCGCAGATCGATACGGTCAAGCGCACCGCCTCGCGCAAGCTCGGCGAGCGCAGCGGTGAGCGGGGTGTGTCGCCCAAGCTCGGTGTCGCGATAGGTGCCGAGGACGAGCATCGGTCCTCTGCGGCTCGAACGCACCAGGAAGCTGGTCAGGAGCAGCGTTCCGCGATCGGCCCAGTGGACATCGTCGATGATGAACAACAGCGGGGCCCTCTCACAGAGGTCTGCGAGCGCAGCGTCCACGGCATCGAAGAGACGATGCCGTGCCCCGTCGTCGCGAGTGTCGCCTGGGTCGAGAGCATCGGGCGCGCCCGCCTGCGCGAGCGCCTCGACAAACGGTTCGAACGGTGCGAGCGGCTCCTCCGAGCACCGGCCTTCGAGGACGGTCCCGCCCTCGGCGAGCACGGCTGACGCGAACTGGTGGACGAGCCTCGTCTTGCCGATCCCGGGCTCGCCGGCGACGAGCACGATGCGCCGGTCGCGGTGCATCTGCACCCCGCCCCAGGAGGCGCGCAGCCGCTCGAGCTCGGCCGCGCGGCCCACGAACTCGGTCTCATGGGCGCGCGTGAGGCTGCGCGGGGGCCGGACCGCCGACGGCTCGCCACGGCGAAGCCCCTCCAGCAGCGCGCGCGTCGCGCGCGAGGGCGGAATGCCAAGCTGGGCGCGGAGCCGCTCCGCGTACGTGCGGCCTGCGTGCAGGGCAGCCGCGCGGTCGCCCCCGGCCGCGAGTCTTTCGATCAGGCGGCGGTTGGGAGGTTCCGAAAGCGGATCGAGCGTCACCTGGGCGCGGGTCAGGCGGATCGCCTCGGCTGAATCGTCGGCGGCAGCGGCAGCCTGCTCCAGCGCCTCGCCGAGCCGATGCGCGTGATGGTCACGCGCCTCGAGCGCCCAGTCGTCGTCGAAGCCGTCGAGGATGGGTCCGTGGCACGCCTCGAGCGCGCGCATCGGGTCCCCTTCGTCGAGCGCCTGCTCGAACACGCGCGTGTCCACTCTGAGGTCAGGTCCGTCAAGCGCGACCGTGTCTCGGGTGGCAACCACATAGCCGGCCGCCGGCCCAAGCGCCTGCCGCAGCTCGGTGAGGGCCACGCGCAGGCTCGCGCGTGCCGATTCGTCGAGCACGTCCGGCCAGAAGCGCGCGGCCAGCCGACCGCGCGGCTGTGGGGCACGGTTGAGCGCGAGGTAGGCGAGGACGGCTCGCGCCCGCCTGCTCGCAGGCAGGGCCAACGCGGCGCCGTCGACGCGCAACTCCAAATCACCCGCGAGTCGGACCTCGAGCATCCCGTCAACTGTCGTTCATCGCGTGACGTTTGCGCAAGCCGCCGAGCCAGCTTTCACGCTGCCCGAACGGTGCGCGAACGGCCGCCCGGGACGATCAGCGCCATGTCGATTCCACGCAGCCGTGACCTCCGCCTCCTCGCCGGCGCGGCCGGTCTCTCCGCGCTCGGCGACTTCATGGCGATCTTCCCGCTCATCCTGCACGTACAGCAGCGCACCGGCTCGGCGCTCGCGGTCTCGGCGCTGATCTTCGCCCTCTGGGGGCCGGTCGTCCTCGCCGCCGGTGTGGCGGGCGCACTTGTCGATCGCTTCGAGAATCGCCGGATCCTCATCGTCGCTTCGTTGGGACAGGCGGCCGTCGTCGCGGCGATGCTCGCCGGCATCGACAGCCTCTGGACGCTCATCCCGCTGATGATGCTCCTCGGATTCGGCGTCGCCGTCAGCCAACCGGCGGAGTTCGCGCTCGTCCCCGCGGCAGCCGGGCCGGACACCGACGCCGCCCGGGCGAATGGGCTGATGGAGACCGTGCGCTCGCTCGGCTTCACCGCCGGCCCGCTCGCCGGCGGGGCGCTTGGCGCTGCGGGCCTTCTGCGGCTCGCGCTCGCGCTGAACGCGCTGTCGTTTCTGGTCGTGGCCGGCGCGGCGGCGCGGCTGCACGCGCGCCGTCGGCCCGAGCGTGCCGCAGGGACCGAGGACCCCGTGCGGGCTCGCGACGGGTTCGCCTTCGTCATCCGCCAGCGCGACCTCGCGATCACTCTCAGCGGCGCCGTCGCCGCACTCGCCCTCTTCTCGATGTCGGCGACGGCCGAGCCGTTCTTCGTCACCAACGTGCTCGGCGCCGGCAGCCTCGCATACGGGCTGCTGCTGACGTCGTGGACGATCGGGATGGCGGCCGGGTCGGCGGGGCTCGCCCATCGCGTCGGCCGGGCCCGGCTCGCGGCGGGCGCTCTCGTCGCGGTCGTCCTTCAGGGATTCGGCATCGCGGGTGGGGGGCTGTCCTCTGTCGTGTGGCTGGCACTGATCGGCTTCTCATTTGGCGGCGTCGCCCACGGGGTCAAGAACGTGCTGCTGCGCACGCTCATCCACGAGCGCGCGCCCGAGGCGCTGCGCGGGCGCGCATTCGCCGCCTACAACGGCGCGCGCAACGGTGCCGAGCTCGGTGCACTCGTGCTCGGCGGGATTGTCGTCGCCGCGCTCGGTGCCCGCACCGCGTTGCTCATCGCGGGGCTCGGGCCGGCCGCGATCGGCACCGCCTGCCTGCTGCTGATCCACAAGCACCGTCGAACCGACAGCTCGGCGGCGACCATCACAACCGAAGGGAGAACACTCCATGCACGCGTCCAAGGATGAGCTGGAACCGACGATCATCGGCGACTACGAGGGCCGGAAGGTCGACGCGGCCGATATTCGGATCGCGTTCGAGTCGATGCCGGCGCACTTCCCGCCGGACGAATCGCCGTTCAGGGGCCTGCCCGATGACCGCTGCCAGTGCGATCACTGGGGTTACGTCTTCAAGGGATCGTTCCGCGTGACCTACCTCGACGGGCCTGAGGAGATCATCACCGCCGGCGAGGCGTACCACCTTCGCCCGGGCCATTTCGTCCAGACGATCGAGGCCGTCGAGCTGCTCGAACTCAGTCCCGTCGCTGAGCACGACCGCACGATGGCGACCCTCGCTCAGAACATGGGTCTGGTGACGTCATGACCAACGCCACGTCGAGTTACGCAGCGACGTCGATCGATGAGCTTCCGACGCTCTGGGACGGCTTCGCCAAGCTCGTCCGCGCCGGACTGGGCATCGCCGCGTTTGGCGCCAACATCATGGACCTGCCGCCGGACTACTCGACCGCCTCGCACGACGAGGCGGAGTCGGGCCAGCAGGAGCTGTACGTGGCGTTGCGCGGCTCGGGCTCGGTGGACATCGACGGTCTCCGCGTGCCGTTGGACCCCGACCACCTGGTTCGGGTCGACGCCGCGGCGGCGAGAGCACTGTCATCCGGCCCGGACGGCTTGCGGGTTCTCTGCATCGGCGGCGTCCCAGGCGGGGTGTACGAGCCGCCGGAGTGGAGCTCGGCCGGGGACTGAACACGACGCGGGGTGGGCGGCGATGCCGCCCACCCCGCGGCTCATGGCGGCGCACGGCGCGAGCGAAACCGATACATGACGGCCGATCTCCCGAGCGGCGCCGCGGTCCGCGATAGTGTCCGCACGTGAGCGGCGATACGGAGGTGAGCTGGGGCTTTCGGCGTCGGAGGCTCGGCTGCTTCGCCGGGCTGGGCTTGTGCACGATCTCGGCAGGCTCGGGGTCTCCAATTCGATCTGGGACAAGCCCGGTCCGCTCGGACCGGGCGAATGGGAGCGGGTCCGCTTGCATCCGCACATCACCGAGCGGATGCTCCAGCAGTCCGCCGCGCTCGCGCCCCTCGGCGCGGTCGCGGTGCAGCATTGCGAACGGTTGGACGGGTCCGGCTATCCCCGCGGGCTCGTCGGCGCGGCGATCAGCCGCCCGGCCCGCATCCTTGGCGCCGCCGACGCGTATCAAGCGATGCGCGAGCCGCGACCCCACCGGCCCGCCCGCGCGCCGGACGAAGCGGCAGCGGCGCTGCGAGCGGAGGTGAAGGCGGGACGGCACGATGCCAACGCCGTTGAAGCGGTCCTGGGCGCGGCGGGCCATCGCGTCGCCCGTCGCCGGGAGGGCCCTGCCGGCCTCACGCAGCGCGAAGTCGAGGTGTTGAGGCTGCTCGCCCGCGGAATGCCGAACAAGGCGCTCGCCGAGCGACTCGTGATCTCACCGAAGACGGTCGCGAACCACGTCGAGCACATCTACGCGAAGATCGGCGCAGCCAACCGCGCGCAGGCGAGCCTGTTCGCGATGCAGCACGGACTCCTGCCAGAGGAGAAGTTCGCGCCCGCGCGGGCGCCGGTCAATGCCGCCGACGCTTAGCTCGCAATCGCTCGCTCCGACCACGGAGCAAAGATGGGTCGAACACCTCATGCGCCCGCGCCACCGCGTGCCTACTGTGATCCGCACCACTTGATCACCGCGATTGCAGGAGGGCGACAAGATGAGCGTATGGGGGCGGATATTCGCCGGGATCTACGACCACGCGATGGCCAAGACCGAGCGCGACGGGCTCGGAGCACACCGGCGGGCGCTCCTCGCCGGCGCAGTCGGCGACGTGCTCGAGATCGGCGCGGGCACTGGGGTCAACCTCGCGTACTACGGGGCCGGCGTGCGAACGCTGACGCTCACCGAGCCGGAAAAGCCGATGATCCGCCGGCTCGAGCAGCGAATCCGGGTTCGCCGGCCGGACGCAACGGTGCTGCGCGCCCCGGCCGAGGACCTACCGTACGACGACGAGAGCTTCGACGCGGTCGTCTCGACACTCGTGCTCTGCACCGTCGACGACCAACCCCGCGCGCTGCGCGAGCTTCGTCGCGTCCTGCGCCCGGGCGGGCGACTGCTGTTCATCGAGCACGTCCGTTCGGATGAGGAGAAGCTCGCACGGCTGCAGGATCGGATGCTGCCGATCAATCGCCGGATTGCCCACGGCTGCCACTGCAATCGGCCGACGCTCGACGGCATCCGCGATGCCGGCTTCGAGGTCACCGAGCTCGGTCGCGACATGCTCCGGCACGCACCAGCGTTCGTGCGACCGCTGATCGTCGGAGGCGCGCACCCGTCGGTGGCGGCGCATACCGCCTCGACGGACCAGTTGATCACGGCAGTGACGAGCTCTTGAGCATCCGACAACAGGGATGAGTGAGATGGCAAAGGTGTCCAGAAGCACAGCCGAGATCGAGGAGGTCGGCATTGTCGAAGACCGCATGAGCCACGAACGGCGGCGGGCCTCTGCAACGCCAAGCTCACCACCAGAAAGGCGATTCTCCAACCTGGTGGGGCACGTCTGCTCCCGCGGCATGGATCACGCCTCGGTCGGCCGGCCCGGCGTCGCCGGCACGACCGTCGGCGTGCCCATCCCGCGCCCCCGGAACGGCGGAGCGACTGGGGGAGTGTCAGCCGAGGAACGAGTGGAAATCGCCCAGCGGCTGGGGCAGGGTCGGAGTGAACGGCCTGAACTTGTAGGGCTTGGTTGTGTCGAACCCGGCCTTGGCGGCGGCCGCCTTATCGGCGAACGGAGTGAGGGCGGTGACCGCCTTGCCGATGTTGGTCCACTTCAGCGTGCGCTCGTAGCCGTTGTTGTTCGGTGGGTCAACGCTCTCGGCCTTGCCCTGGATGCCGGTGATCTTCTCGATGGGGCCGCCGTCTGAGGCCGCGATGCCCGGTCCGACGACGCGCGCGAGCGTCCGATGATCGCTCTCGATGCCCATGATCCGCGCAGCGGTTACGCGGAGGTCGGCGGTGCTGAACTTGCGCACGCCGACCAGGTATGCGGCGATGAACGCGTCCTCGAGTGTGACGAGTACGTTCAGGGTCGTCTGCGCGTCGCTGAACATCTTCGGCGGGTAGTAGAACGTCGAGAACGGTGATGGCTTGCGGGTGACACTCTTCTCGAGCAGGTAGTGCGACATCTCCTCCTGCCGGGCGACCCTGAGGTAACCCTGGTCGTCAGACGCCAGCCGCGAGAAGAACGGGGCGGTATCGATGATGTTGCTGTAGGTCGTGACCGCGAGCGCCTCCGCGATCTGCGCGGCACCGAGGATCGCGAGGTCGCCCTTCGTGACTCCGCTCTTCTTCGCGGCGGCGAACGACGGGAGCAGTGCCCCGAACGCCGACGTCCCCGCGACGACGCCGGCGCCAGTGACGGCCGTCCGGCTCAGGAACTCGCGACGATCGGATCCAGGCCCTTCGGTTGTTGCGGACATGTTGCCCCTCCTCGGGATTGATGGTTGTGGTCACTCGAGCCCACTCGGCCCCGCCGCCAAGCCCTCTCTTGGCACCTCTACGCACGCTGCGCCGCAGCGGATCAGCACGACTTCATGGTCGTGCGGTGAGGCGAGCGTGGACCAGCAGGACGTCGTGGTCGGTGTGGGTGGCCGGCACCACCACCGCCGTCGGCGAGTGGAGCGCACCGGTTCCGTAGATCTGCTGGCTCCCAGGGTCCTGGTGGGCGGCCCTGTCGGTTCGGGTCCAGAAGCCAAGAGGCGCGCAGGACGGGCGACGGTTGACGTCGCCCCCGAAGATGACGGTACGGGCGGCCGCGCGCCGCGCGAGGAGCGCCCTGAGCTCGGCGCACTGCGGTTCGTTCGCGGCTACCTCATCGGTCTCGTGGGAGGCCAGATGGGCCGTGCACACGTCGACACCGGCTTGGATGCTGACGCATAGCCACCGGCGCCGCTCGGGGCCGGCTTGGGACTTGAAAGCCTGGCTCTCGATGCTCTTGGGAACCGCCTTGGTGAGCACCGCATCACCGAAGAGTCCGCGACCGTTCGGCTGGACGCACGGCAGCGGCTTACCGTGGTACATCACGTTCGAGTAGCCCACGTGGTATCCGGTCCGCCGAGCGATCAGCACCGCATCCCCGCGGCACGCCTCGTTGAACGTGACCGCGTCCGGATGCGCGGCACGGATGTCGGCCACTGCCTCCTCCACCCCTGCCGGGTAGTCCACCTTGCCGTAGCACCCAGTCAGACCGGAAAGGCACAGGTTCATCTGCATCAACGTGTACCTCGAGGCTGCTGCAGGCGGTGCGGCCGCCACCGTCCGCGAGGGCTCGCTGCACCCCGTCAGCGCGAGGACGACCGCGCAACTCGCTGTCACGGCGAGCAGGACCGAAGAACTCGCCGGACGGTCGGAGCCGAGACGCACCATGAGGTTCACCATTCTCCGGCCGCGACAAGAACACACGCGTGAACGAACGAGCATCTTGGCGGACCGCCGTTCGGGCAGGCAATGAGACTTTGGTCCTAAGCTCTCGAGGTCCCGCACCCGGACCCACGATGACGAACTCAGTTACTCCAGAAGAGACTGCGGCGACCGCGAACGCCGGACAACAACGCACCGCTCTGATGTCGGTGTTCGCCGCCGCGGCGCTGGTCGTCCTGAAGCTCGGAACGGGGATCGTGACCGGAAGCCTCGGGCTCGTCTCTGCCGGCATTGAGTCAAGCGGTGACGTCGTGGCCGCGGTGCTGACACTCTTCGCCATCCGCCTCGGCGGCCGGCCGGCGGACAGCAACCATCCGTACGGTCATCGGCGAGCGGAGAACCTGGCCGCGCTCGGCGAGGCGGCGATCCTCGCCGGCGGCGGGATCGTCGTGGTCGTCGCGGCGATCGGGCGCCTGACGGGCGGCGGCGAGCCGTTTGAGACCCACTGGTACGTGTTCGCCGTGATCGGCGTCGCGCTCGCCGTTGACGTCAGTCGCGTGCTCGTCTCCCTTCGCGGAGCGGCTCGGTACAAGTCGGCGGCCTTGCGCTCGAACGCTTTTCACTTCGCCGGCGATATGACGGGCTCGCTCGCGGTGCTCGCCGGACTCATCGCCGTCAGAGCCGGATTTCACCAGGGCGACGCAATCGCCGCGCTGGTCGTCGCCGGGCTCATCTTCTCTGCCTCGGCTCGTCTCATCTACGAGAACGCACGGGTGCTGATGGACACGACCCCTGCTGAGGCGCACGCGCGCGCTTACGCCGCGATCTCCGAGTTGGGCGATCACGTCGAGCTTCGGCGGCTGCGCGTTCGCGAGTCGGGCGGCCACTACTTCGCCGATGCCGTCGTCGCGGTCCCGCCCGGACAATCGGCCGTTGAGGGGCAGAAGATCAGCGAGGAGCTCGAAGCGGCATTGCGCACGTCGCTGCCGGACAGCGAGGTTGTCGTGCACCTCGAGCCTCGCCGCGAGGGCCTCAGCCTGCGCGACCGTGCCCTGTCCGTCGCGCTCGCCGAACCGCTCGTTGGCGACGTGCATGACATCGCCATCTACCGCCACAACGGGCGTGTCAGTGTGTCGCTGCATCTGAAGATGGATCCGGCCGTTCCACTCGCGAACGCGCACGACGTGGCTGAGCGGGTTGAGGCGGCGTTGCGGACAGAGCCCGGAGTCGAGGATGTGCACACCCATCTCGAGCCACTGGAGCTGCCGGTAGCGGCGCAGGATGCCACCTCCAACGATGACTCCGATCGTGACCGCATCACCGAGCTGGTGCTCCAGCGCACAGGGCAGCTCCCGCGTGAGCTCCGCCTCCTGCACACGGAAACAGGCCTCGTCGTGTTCGTCTCGGTGGCCACCGGAGCGGACAGCCCGCTGCCAGCCGCCCACGAGCTCGCGAGCCGCTTGGAGGACGACATCCGTGAAGCGCAGCCGCACATGACCGACGTCGTCGTGCACACCGAGCCGTAGCGTTCCGCAGTCGTTCCGCCGCGCCCCATGGGCGAGGGTTATTGCAGTGGCGATTCCTCCTCGCCGTCGGCGCTGGTGCGGGCGCCGAAGATGCGGCGCTCATGCTCAAGAATGGGAACGTCGTTGATGCTGGCTTCCCGGCGGGTCATGAGGCCGTGCTCGTTGAATTCCCAGAGTTCGTTGCCGTAGCTTCGCCACCACTGGCCTCCCGCGTCACGGCATTCGTATTGGAACCGGACCGCGATTCGGTTCTCGTCGAAGCACCAGAGGTTCTTGCGCAGCGCGTAGTCGAGCTCACGCTCCCATTTCAAGATGAGGAAGGCGACGATCTCGGCCCTTCCGCTGATGAACGCCTCTCTGTTGCGCCAGACCGAATCTTCGCTATAGGCGAGCGCTACCCGTTCGGGATCGCGGGTGTTCCAGGCATCTTCCGCAGCTCGGACCTTCCGGGCCGCGGCCTCGCGTGAGAATGGGGGCAAAGGCGGGCGATCTGTCACGGTGGACTCCTCGTTGGCTCGGGACTGGTGGAGGTGGATCTACACGGAAAGGTAAGAACGTCGGCGCGCATGTCGCTAATCGGGCGTGAAGGTTTCTAGAGACCGGGAGGTGTCTGTGTCCATCGGAAACACGCCTCCGCACCCACCGGCCGACGATCGGTCGCGGTGGGAGCAGTGGCGAGCACAGCGCCTGCGAAGTGCCGGATTCTCCGGTGCGGTCGCCGAGCGGCTCGCGAGCGAGGACCGGGTTGACCTGCACGAGTTGCTCGAACTGGTGGATCACGGCTGCCCTCCGCACCTGGCGGCGCGCATTCTCGCGCCGCTCGAGCAGGACCCTCGTCAGTCGTGAGCGGATCGGTTGGTAGCGTGCCGGCAGTGGAGGATCGCGCCGGCGTTCGAGCCGCGGTGGACCGGGACGCGGAGGCCCGGGGATGGTTGGCGGCCCTCCGAAGCGAGGGGGCCGAGCGAGAGGCGGCGGCCGCGAGGCTGCACGCTCTGCTGCTCCGCGCCGCGAGATTCGAGCTCGGCCGTCGACGGGCGATGCTCGACGGCACGAGCCGGGAGACGATCGACGATCTCGCTATGCAGAGCGCCGATGACGCGCTGGGCGCGATCCTCAGCAAACTCGATGCGTACCGGTTCGAGAGCCGCTTCACCACGTGGGCGTACAAGTTCGCGATCCTCGAAGCCGCGGTCAGAACTCGGCGCAAGGCGTGGCAGCACCGCGAGCTGCCCATCGAGCCCGACGCCTGGGCCATGTTCCCGGCACGAACGTTTCAGCCGGCGGAAGCGCTCGAACAGCGGGAACGGCTCTCCGCGATCATCGAGGCCATCAGGGTCGAGCTCTCACCGCACCAGCGTGAGGTCCTGAGCGCCCTGGTGCTGGCTGACGTGCCGATCGACGTGCTCGCGGAGCGACTTGGCACGACACGAGGGGCCCTGTACAAGACGCTCCACGACGCGCGCCGCAGACTGCGCGCCTCAATCGAGGCCGACTCATGACCGAGCCGCATCGCGATACCGAGCGCCTGATCGCCGGCCTGCTCGGCCCTAGCGGCCCGGAGCTGACCTGCGAGCAGTGCTTCGAGCTGCTCGACATCTACGTCGAGCACGAACTCGTCGGCGAGCGTGCCGACCGACGGGTTTCCGGAATGCGCGAACACCTCCAGGGGTGCCCGGCGTGCTCCGAGGAGCACAGAAGTCTTCGCGAGCTGCTGCGTACGCACTTGTAAACGCACCCGCGGGTAAGACCGGCCGTCCGGCGGACGCTAAGGAGCCATGAACTCGAACTCATCGTCCAACGGCCACCGGCTTGGAACCGGCGTCGCTGCGCCTCGACCCTTGCTCACGGAGGTCCAGCGAGTGGATCTCGTCGCAGCCGAGCGCGCCGCGCGCGATCTGCTGGTCGCGCTCGGCGCTGACCTCAGCTCCGCCGGGCTGCGGGAGACGCCCGGGCGCATGGCGGCTGCCTACGCCGAGCTGCTGACGCCGGAGCCATTGCGCCTGACGAGCTTTCCAAACGAGGAGGGGTACGACGAGCTTGTGGTCGTTCGCGACATCCCGTTCCAGTCGCTGTGCATGCACCACCTGCTCCCATTTCACGGTGTCGCCCACGTTGCCTATCTACCGGCCGGGCGGATCCTCGGGCTGTCGAAGCTCGCGCGCGTGGTTGAGCATTTCGCTCGTGACCTGCAGCTCCAGGAGCGCCTGACAACTCAGGTCGCCGATTGTCTGCAGGGGCAGCTCGACCCGAAGGGGGTCGGAGTTGTGCTCGAGGCCGAGCATCTGTGCATGTCGTTGCGTGGGGTGCAAAAGGCGGGCGCGAGGACCGTGACCTCGGCGTTGCACGGGCTGGTCCGCGACGACCCGCGCACTCGCGAGGAATTCCTCAGCCTGACCGGAGGCCGCAGATGAGCCAGCAGACGTTCGTGATCGTCGGCGCCAGCCTCGCCGGCGCAAAGGCAGCCGAAGCACTCCGCGAACTCGGGTACGACGGCCGGGTGGTCCTCATCGGCGCCGAGCGCGAGCGGCCGTATGAGCGCCCGCCGCTGACCAAGGACTACCTGCGCGGCGAGTCCAAGCGCGAGAAGGTGTATGTCCATCCGAGCGACTTCTACGAGCAGCGCAACATCGAACTGCTGACCGGGACCGCGGTTACTGGCATCAACCCTGGCGATTCGACGATCGCGCTCAACCACGGTGGTGAGCTGGCGTACGACCGGCTGCTGCTGAGCACCGGCGCTGAACCGCGGCGCCTAACCGTGCCCGGAAGCGAGCTTGACGGTGTCCATTATCTACGGACCCTGGCCGACTGCGACGCTCTTCGCGAACGGCTCGACGCCGGCGGGCACGTGGCGGTGGTTGGCGCCGGCTGGATTGGGAGCGAGTTGGCTGCGTCGGCCCGCCAGCGAGGGCTCGAGGTGACGCTGATCGACCCGCTGGCGCTTCCGAACGAGCGGATCTTCGGCCCGGAGATCGGCGGGTTCTACCGGGACCTGCATGCGAGGAACGGTGTCGAATTGCTGCTCGGAGAGGGTGTCGAGGCGTTTGAGGGCGGCGCCGTTCTCGAGCGAGTACGCACGGCCAGCGGGCGGACCATCAACTGCGACTTCGCCGTCATCGGCATCGGGGTATCCCCTCGCGTCGGCCTGGCCGCTGCGGCGGGTGCGAAGGTCGAGAACGGAATCGTCGTCAATCAGCAGCTCCGCACCAGCCTTCCGGGCGTGTTCGCTGTCGGCGACGTCGCCAATGCCTGGCACCCGTTGTTCAAGCGGAACATTCGCGTCGAGCACTGGGCCAACGCGCTCAACCAGGGACTCACGGCGGCGCGAGCAATGCTCGACGAGCCGGTCAGCTATGACCGAATCCCCTACTTCTTCTCCGACCAGTACGACGCGGGCATGGAGTACTCGGGGTACGCGGTCAGTTGGGATCAGGTGATATTCCGCGGTGACCCCGGCACCGGCGAATTCATCGCCTTCTGGCTGGACGACAGGCGTGTGGTCGCCGGCATGAACGTCAACGTGTGGGACGTCAACGAGCACGTCCAAGCACTGATCCGCTCCCGCCGGCCGGTCGAGGCCGGGGCGCTCCGCGATCCCGACGTCCCGCTCGACGCGCTGGCCGGCGAGCTGACCACATGAGCTGCGGCCGATGACGCCCCGTCCGAGGCTGCAAGCGCTTCACGACCAAGGGGTCTCGATCTGGCTGGACACGCTGTCGCGCGAACTGCTTCAGAGTGGCGAGTTCGAGGCACTGATCTGCGACTACCACGTGACCGGGGCGACCTCGAACCCGACGATCTTCGCCAAGGCGATCACCGGCTCCGATCTCTACGACGAGCAGCTCCGGCAGCTGGCTTCGACCGGCGAGCACGATCCTCAGGAACTGTTCTTCTCACTGGCGCTCGATGACGTGCGCGACGCCGCGCGGCTGCTGCGAGCGGAATATGACCGGAGCGGTGGCCGTGACGGATACATCTCGTTTGAGTGCACCCCCGACCTCGCCGACGACACCACGGCGACGATCGCGCAGGCCGACGACCTCTGGCACCGGTTGAGCGAGCCGAACGTGATGATCAAGGTGCCCGGCACGGTGGCGGGGCTGCCTGCGATCGAGGAGCTGACGCGCCGCGGGATCAACATCAACGTCACGCTGCTGTTCGCGATCGAGCGCTACGAGCAGGTGATCGACGCCTACATCCGCGGCCTTGAAGCCCGCGTGCAGGCCGGCGAGGCCATCGACAGAATCGCCTCGGTCGCATCGTTCTTCCTCTCCCGAATCGACGCGAAGGTCGATCCACGATTGCCACCCGGCTCACCGCTGAGCGGCGCCGTCGCGCTCGCCAGCGCGCGTGTCGCCTACCGGAGCTACCAGGACAAGTTCGCGACCGAGCGGTGGGAGCACCTTGCGAGACTCGGCGCGAAGCGCCAGCGACCGCTGTGGGCGAGCACCGGCACGAAGAACCCCAGCTACTCCGACGTCCTCTATGTCACAGGATTGGTGGGCCCCGACGTCGTCAACACAATGCCTGAGGCCACACTCCGCGCCTTCGCCGACCACGGCACCGTTTCCCGCACCGTCGACACCGACCCCGTGACCGCCCAGCGCACGCTTGCCGAGACCGCGACGGCCGGCGCCGATCTCGTCGCAATCACGGCTGAGCTCGAGGGCGAGGGCGTGAGCGCCTTCTGCGACTCCTATCGTCAACTCCTCGGCTGCGTCACGAGCAAGCTGAGCTCGGTCGGCGCTCCTCGCCCGTCTAACGCGACCCGCACCCCGTCCTAGCCGATCCGCTTGTCGATTCGGACACGGACGGTGTCGCCCGCCTCCTTGCCGATCGCTGTGCGGAGCTTGGCGTTGACCGGCAGCCGATGCGTTCCGTCGCCCTGCGCCATGAGCGCGCCGTCAAACGGTTGACCGTCGATCGCACCGCGAATCTTCACGAGCCCGCGCGTCCCGAAGAGCTCCGCCACGTCGTCCATGACGACGCACGTCCACGCCCCGACGTTCTCGCCTTTCTGAAGTTGGGCGTTGAACTCTCTCACCATGTGTGTCACCGATGCGCTCGTGAGGGTTCTACCGGACGTGACGGCGGAAGCCGGTCCAACCCATGAAGTCGGACGGCGAGACCGGCGTAGTGAATAAGCTCGAGGAGCCTGCGAAGGGGCACCGAGTACTCGGGAGAGATCCCAAGCCTCCAACCGTCGTGATCGGCTGCTTCGAGCGCCTCCAGGATGACTCGCAGGCCGCCGCAGTCGATGAAATCGACTGCGGACAGATCCAGAACGGTTGGTGTCCCTGCGGTGCGAAGGTCGCGCGTGCGCCGGCGAACACGCCCGGCGGTGGCGATGTCAAGTTCGCCTTGCAGGGCGAGGCGGAGCGTCCCGTCGACGTCGCGGCTCTCGTGGAGCCGGAGCCACGGGAGAGACGTGTCGTCCTCAAGCAGCGCTCGGGACGGGGTCGTCTGCCGATCGTTCATCGCTGCGCTCCGGTTGTGGCGACGCCGTGGCGCGCCTCAGGACCGTGCTCGGGCGCGACCGCGCCGAAAGGCGCGCTGTCTGTGAGCTGGCCGATCAGGTCTTCATAGCCTGCGGAGCGTCCCTCGCCCGTCGGGACGAGCCACGTTCCGTCGGAGCGGCGGCGGAGGTGATCCGCGTCTCGGAGCGCTTTGACCGCGAGGCTGACCGTCGGACGGCGGGCACCCACCAGGTCGGCGAGCGTCTGGTGGCTGAGCGGTCGAGTGACGACGATCCCTTCGCCGGTGACCTTGCCGCTCCGGTCGGCCAGATGCCACATGAGGGCCATCAGGCGCTGCTCGACGCGGGGCAGCTGGCAGATCGCGCCGTGCACCGCGAGGCGGTCCCGCTGTTCGCACAGGCGGCGCTGCACGATGATCATGAGCTCCGGCCAGACGGCGGCTGCCCGGATGAAGCGCTGGTCAAGAGCCGCCAGCCGCACCTCCTCGGTCGCCGTCAAGCTGACGCGTCCGCGGACCGCGGCTGGATGCGGGCTGAACGGCATCAGGACCTCGCCACCGGAGACGAACGCGATCATCTGGCCGGTCGCGACCTCGGTGCGGTGGATCAGGGACCCGTAGAGAACCAGCAGTGCGAACGTCGTGTCTGACGAGCCCGCCGGCGACAACTCGACGGGGCCGGGCGCAAACCGATAGCTCCGTGCCAGCAACGCGCGGCGGGCGCGCTTGCGGTCCACGCCGTCGACCGCCTCGGACAGTTCCGAATCAAAATCGGTCAAGGCGACGTAGGCGTTCGAGGCCGGCCGCTCCGCGGGGCATCCGTGCAGCACCTGCACGGTGGATGGCACATCCCCCGGCGATTGGCCGACGTGCAGATCGTCGTGAGCTTCGAGCACCGTTGACATCTCCAGAGAAGAGAGACAAACGGCCCACGGGGTCACGGCAGGCCTACCGCACGACACAGTCTAGTGCACTGTTTCTCGAAATCCCCTGGCGATCTGGCGGCGCCGCGATGGGTCCGCGCTCAGCGCCCGCCGGCGACGTCGTCCAACAGCTCTGCCGCGACGTCGGCGACCTTCCGTTCCGAGCTGCGGGCGCGATGGCGCAGTTCGTTGAACGCGGTGACGGCGTCGACGTGTCCGCGGCCCATGATGACGCCGACAGCCCGCTCGATCACGACTCGGTTGTCCAGCGCGTGCTGCAGCTGCTGGGCGAGAAGCTCGTGTTCGCGCGACTGCAGCGCCGCGCGCAACAGTCCTTCGACCAGCCCCCCATATGACGTCAGTGCGCCGATCTCGCTCTCGTCCCACTCGTGAGGCTGGTCGCGATACACGTTCACGGCGCCGACCGCCACGCCGTTGGCCCGGATCGGGACCCCGAGGACCGCTCGTACGCCGGCTTCCGGAACCTCAGGCAGAAGCTGCGGCCAGCGGCCGTCGACAGCGAGGTCCGCGGTGGCGGTGACCCGGTCAAGCGTCACCGCCTCGACACACGGCCCATGACCGCTCTGTTCCTGGCGCTCCTCCAACGTTCGTCCCGGCTCGTCGGTGGCGGCCACCGAGCACAACATCGAGCTGTCATCGAGCATCATGAACCCGGCCCCCGAGGCCGAGAACAGCTGGCGGGTCGCCGCCAGCACCTGTTGCAGCGCATCCATCAGGCTGTCACTGGAAGAGCTCGTGCGCAGTGCCGACAGGCTGCGATCAAGTGCAGCGGGGTCGATGTACCCCTCAGCAGCCATCGGGTCGCTCACCCGCCGCCGAGGTCAGCGCTGCGCGCCGGCCCGGCGATAAGAGCTCGTGCGACGCGATCGTCTGCCCGTGCGGTCTGCGTGCGAGGGGCCCGTCCGGCGCTCGGTTGCCGTCGTGGACAGGCCGTGCTCGAGACCGAGCCGGGTGGCGAGCCGGCTGACATCGCGATGCTCGGCCGGTGCAACGAGCGTGATGCCGATGCCCTTCGCGCCGGCGCGGCCGGTCCGGCCGATGCGGTGAACATAGGTCTCACCGTCGGCAGGGGGATCGAAGTTGATGACGTGCGAGATTCCACTGACGTCGATCCCGCGGGCGGCGACATCGGTGGCGACGAGCGTGTCCACGTCGCCTGACTCGAAGCGGGCGAGCGCCTGCTCGCGCTGGCGCTGCGACTTGTTGCCGTGCATCGCCACCGCATCCACTCCATGGTTGCGGAGCCGTTTGACGAGACGGTCGGCGCCGTGCTTGGTCCGCACGAACACCAGAGTCAGCTCGCGGTCACGCCGCAGTTCGGTGACGAGCGCGTCAAGCCGGTCCTCGTGGGCGACCGGAAGGAAGCGATGCTCGACATCGACGGCCGCGCGCCTGGCCGTCGGCCCACGTTCGTGGATGACCGGATCCTGCGTGTATTCGGTTGCCACCCGGCCGGCCTCGCCGTCGAGCGTCGCCGAGAAGAACAGCGTCTGGCGCGTGGCCGGGCAGAGCGCGACGATCCGGTCGACCGCGGGCCGAAAGCCCATGTCGAGCATCCGGTCAGCCTCGTCGAGGACGAGCATCCGGACGTTCTTAAGCGTGAAGGCGCCGCGCGCCAGAAGATCCTCCAGGCGTCCCGGCGTCGCAACCAGCACATGGGAGCGGGCCGCGTCGCGTGCCTGCTTGACGAGGCCGACACCGCCGTAGACGGCTGTGACCCTGAGGGCGCGGGCGTGCGCGATCGCGTAAATCTCGTCCACGATCTGGGTGGCGAGCTCACGCGTCGGGGCGAGGATCAACGCCGCTGGTCGCGGATCGTCGGCCTTGATCCGATCGACGAGCGGGATTCCGAACGCGAGCGTCTTGCCCGAGCCGGTGGGAGATTTCGCGAGCACGTCGCGACCCTCGAGAACGTCGCCGATGACGTCCCGCTGGATCGCGAACGGGTGGGTAAAGCCCTGCTCAGAGAGCGAACCGAGCACGGCGGATGACACGCCGAGATCGGCAAAGGACTGCGTAGACATGTAGGACTCCTTGGCGGCACTGGGGCCGCGAACGATTCGGGAGGCGTATTGCTGACCCGAACCGCTGACTGCGGGACCCAAGCGAGCTGCCTCGCGGCCGACGGCGTCGACCGCTGCAGTCAACGTAGCAGCTTCAACATCCGGCTCGGCTCAGCCGGACTCTCGGGAACGCCGTCGGCGCAGCCGTTGCTCGGCGCCCGTCAGGCGCCGTTCGAGCTCCCGCAACTGCGGCGTTGATCCCCGACCCCATCTGTAGAGCTTGGCTCGGAGAAGGGCGACCCGGTCCCGGCAGTCGCGCGCCTCGGCCTCGAGTAGCTCGATGTCCTTCGCGGAGCTCACGCGTCGAACTCCAGAACGGAGTACGCGCTCCAGCCGAGAATCTCGCTGCAGCCATTCCCCGCCGCAGAACTGCTGTCTGCGATGCGCCACACCACAAACGGCTGGCGCGGGCCCATGTCGAAGATCGCCATGACGGTGCCGCCCCGCAGCGGATCCGGTGATCCCACCGCCGTCATGCAGTCGGTGCTGCCTCTGCGCGTCCACAGCTTCTCGATTCGGCGCACGCTCGGACGCCGCCCCATGTCGAGCTCTACCCGGGCTCGGATGTCGAGGTACGCGTGCTCCATCGCACGACCGTCGTCGCCATCGCCGGAGATGCCCGGGATGAAGAATGCCGTCATCGGGCGTCACAGCCCGCGGTCGCGGGCATCCTTGCTCAAAGCGACGCTGAGCGCCTCGGGCTGAATCTGAGCCTCGAGGTCCGCGATCCGCTTGTCCCGTCGCTCCGAGTCCCGGTAGGCGGCGTCCTGGAAGGCCTCCAGCTGGCGCTCGAGATGCTCGACTCGCGTGCGCAGAGAATCGAGACTGCTCGAGTCCGGCTTCGGCTCAGCGTTTCGCGGTGCTGGAGCCGAGGCCTCGGCCGTGCGGCGGATCTGTCGGATCCGCGCGATCAATCCCTCTCGCTCACGCATCGCCTCACCCCTTCGGCGGGCGTTTGGCCGGCGCCGCGGGCGGCGGGTAGCGGCGGCGCTCTTCGTCGGTCATCTGCCGAATGACAAGCTGGCCGCTCTCGACCTGCTCGGCGACTAGCTCCAGCTTCTCGCGCCGCTTGTCCTCTGCGCGTTCGCGTGCCGTCTTCATGAGACTGCCGCACACCGTGCGTTGGCCATTGCACTTCTCCCTTCGCCGGCGCAGTCACATTCGAGGAGAGATCCGCTGCGTCGGCGTGGTGAACCTCGCGGGCGGCGTGCCGTCACCCGTCCCGTTTGACGGTAGCACGGGCCTCCAGGCCGTCTTGCGAGGGCCCCTGGAAGCGAGTAATCTCGATCGAGCGCTGACCCCGCGGTCATTCGCTCAGCCTCGAGCTTGTAGTCCACCGATGTGCTTCAGCGCTGAGGCGGGAGACCTGAGGCTATGATCGAGATCTGCGGGGCCAGTCGTCCATTAGCGTCGAACGGAGCCGGATGCCACAACCTTCTCATCGCTCGACGCGCCGGGCACATGTGCTGTGCACTCCCCTGGCCCGCTGACCATGGAGCTTCCCCGGCCGGTGGTTACGACAGAAGTCACTCTCGTGGGTGGGGATCGCTACCGAGTCGAGGGCGCCGCGGCGGACGTCGAGCGCGCGATTCTCGATGCCGCCAGGGGGTCGATCATGGAGTTTGCGTGGTTCGATGACGCGGACACCGGCGAGCGCATCGGGATCAACCCCGAACAGGTGATCATGCTTCGCGTTCCCCCGTCTTAGCGGTCCTCGCCGGTCCGATGCTTGCTCTCACGCTCGTCGTGGTGTCGGTCGCGCTCGCGGACTCGCTCAACCCGTCGACGCTGATCCCTGGGTTATGGCTTGCGACTGCACCGCAGGCCGACCGGCTCGCGGCCTTCGTCCTCGGCGTGTTCACCGTCTACACAGCCGGCGGGCTCGTGCTCGTGTTCGGCCCCGGGCGCGTCCTGATCAGTGCACTGCACGGGTTCCACGGGCCATTCGAGCATGTCGTCGAGGCCGTCGGCGGCGTGCTCGTGCTCGCGATCGCAGTCGTCCTGTGGCGCTCGCGTACGGGCGCAGATGATCAGCCCCGCCCTCGGCGGTCGTACACGCGCGCATCCGCCTTCGCGCTGGGCGCGGGCATCATGGCGGTCGAGCTTCCAACCGCATTCATGTACTTCGGCGTGATCTCGGCGATCCTGGCCGCGCATCCAGCGGTTCCGCTGGAGCTCTCCTTGCTGGCTGCCTACAACGCGCTGTTCGTTGCGCCGCTCATCGTTTTGCTGGCGGTCCGCCGCCTCGGCGGCGCACGGGTTGAGCAGTGGATCGCGTCAGCGGAAACGCGGGTGCGTCACGTCGGCCAGCTCGCGCTGAGCAGCGCGACCGCGCTGGCGGGAGCCGCCCTCCTGGCGATCGGCGTCAGCGGTCTGCTCGCCGTGTAGCGGGGGCGCCCGGTCACACAACCCAGAAGGCGACAACGGCGTACTGCAGCGCCGCGGCCGCGACCACGAGGACATGAAACACCTCGTGGTATCCGAACACCGCGGGCGCCGGGTCAGGACGCTGGCGTGCGTAAATGACGGCGCCAACGCTGTAGAGGATGCCACCGAGTGCCAACGTCCCGACGGCCACGAGGCCGAGCCGGTCAACGAGGTCAGGCATGGTGATGACGGCGATCCATCCGGCCGCCACGTACGTCCCGGCCACGAGCCACCCGGGAGCGTCGATCCACAGGAGCTTGAACGCGGCGCCCGCCAGCGCCACGGACCACGCGGTGATCAGGATGACCAGACCGAAAGCTCCGTGCAGGACGAGCAGCGCGAAGGGGGTATAGCTGCCGGCGATCAGCACGAAGATCATCGTGTGATCGAGTCTCCGCATTCGTCGTCGCGCGCCGACGGTGCGCCAGTTGACGCGGTGATAGAGGGCGCTCGTGCCGAACAGCGCGACGACGCTGAGCGCATAGACGGCGAGTGCAATCCGAGAGCGCGCGGACCCGGCATCGAGCACCAACGGCACCCCCACGGCGAGGGCCGCGGCGAACGTCCACTGATGAAGCACTCCCCGCAGACGCGGCTTGAAGAGCGGCTGGGGCCCAGCCAGAGCGGGCATGAGGATGCCGGGAGCGGCCTATGCCTCTTTGGGCTCCGGCTCCGCCTCGGCCGCCTCGCCGAACCGCGGCGTGTCGTCCAGTGCTGCCTGTTTGCGGGCGTCCTTCTTGGCCTGCTTGTCGATCCGCCGCTCGCGAAGCCTGTGTTCGCGAGCGAGCTTCGCCATGGTCGTCTTCTTGTTGCGCGGCGCCATGCTTGTCGTCCTTACGTGTCGAGTTTTGCCGGCGATCCCGTGCGCACGGACCTACAACCCGGCTCGGGCCGAGCTGGGTTGGCCGCGGCAGAAGCGACGGAGACGCAACCGCGCTCCGTCGCTGTCGGCCGGCGGTTGCTAGAGCGTCTGGACGTTCGAGGCGGACGGACCCTTGGGGCCCCGCTCCGTGTCGTAGCTCACCTTTGCGCCTTCAGGAAGCGACTTGAAGCCGCTGCCCTGAATCGCGCTGTGGTGAACGAAGACATCCTTGCTGTCGTCATCGGGCGTGATGAATCCAAAGCCCTTGTCGTCGCTGAACCACTTGACGGTTCCTGTTGCCATGGTGCTGTCCTCCGGGATTAGGTGTGCGGCGAAACTCGGAGGACGCTGCCGAGGCAACGACTGCGGAAACGCGGTCACATTTGTGTTGAGCGAGCTGCCCAACCGATCGGGAAAAGTGTAGCGCGAGAGGACACATCGGAAGTCGTAGTGGATGCGTCCGTAAGTCGTGCGGCACCGAGAGTGGTCACTGGTGGATGCCGGGCGGGGACGCAGAAGTCGTGGCGTAGCGGAGCTAAACGAGACTCCGAGGACAACGGCCGGCGCCGCCACGGGCCGCTCGAATGACGCAGGACTTACGGATGGGTCCACTGATATGGCGGTCGTTTTGTCAAGTGGCCGCGGGTGATCGCCGTTCGCGGCGCGGACGGTGGTGGGTTGGTCGGGAGTCCGGGACGCCGAGCTCGGTGTCGGCGTTGCCAGTCTGATGATGCGGGGGTTGGCTACCCCAAGGGCCTTCTTCTGCTGCCGGCGGTGCGCTGTCTAGGAACGAGCGTGGCACCCGGCCGGTTGAGGCGAGGCTGCTCATAGTGGATTCGCGCGTGCCGGCCGCGTGCGGCCCGGCGTCCCGGATTCGCGACCGGGTGAGGCTGTCGGCCGGCGGTTAGTCGGCTGTCGCGGCGGCCCAGAGGAAGCACGACAGCTCGCGCGCGGCAGCGACGACGGTCACGTTCCCGGCTTTCCCGCGGGCGCGCATCGTCTTGTGCACTCGGTACAGCCGTTGTTGGGCGTGGTTGGAGATCTGCAGGACGTGTGCGGGCTGGCCGTGCTGGCGGTTCTCGAGCGTCGCACCGATCCGCGGCTCCCGGGTGTACTGCCAGGCTGACTCGACCAGCAGCCGCCGCGCGAGTTGCGATCCGGTCTTGGTGATCGCACCCTGGCGCGAGGACTCCCCTGACTGCGTCAGCGACGGGGTCAACCCCAGCCACGCGCTCAATGCCGGCGGGCGCTGGAACCGCCGCCAGTCACCGCCGAGCTCGAGATGCAACGCGAACGCGGTCAACGTGTCCACACCCCGGAACGCGCGCAACCGGCTGACCGTCGGCCACCACAGCTCGTCGGTCGCGAGGACCGAGAGACGCTCGGCGAGCGCCGCCTTGCGGGCGCTGAGCCCGTCCGAGGCGGCGAGCAGGTCAGCGAACGCCAACTCGCTGGAGGGGTGATCGAACTGCTGGCGCGATAGCCACCGTCGATGCGCAACCGTCCACGTCGACGCCAGCGGATATACCCGGCCGTGACGCAGCAACATCTTCGACACCCGATGGCGCGCGGTCATCAGATCGCGCCGGCAAGCGTCATGGCAGCGCATCAACTCCCGTGCCGCTTCGAGCTCCGGCGGCGGGACCACCACCCGCGTCAACGACCCCGCCAACAACAGCCTCGCCAACAGCTCAGCGTCCTTGCGATCAGTCTTTACCCGATCAGACCGACCACGCGGCGTCTTTCCCGGCGCGATCACCTCCATCGCGATCCCCGCCGCGATCGCAGCGCGATACAACCCGAAACCGGTCGGCCCGGCCTCATAACACGCCCGCACCGGACCGCCGAGACCCAGCAGCCACCCGACCGGCTCATCGACCCCAGCACCGAACCGCGCCCGGCGAAGCTCACCCGTCATCGTGTCGATCGCAGCGGCATGCGTCGACCGAGCATGGACATCCAACCCAACCCACGTCATCGTTCCGGTCATGGCCGGACCTCCTCACAGATCTGGGGTCAGCCGGAGCCACTCTCCGGCCAGACAAATCCCCGCGAGGAGCGTCCGGCCACTACCCCGGCAGGTCAACCCTGCAAAAGGCGACCCACGCCATAGGGTCTAGCCCAGGACCGGTACCCGATGCTCGCGGGCAACGTCGCACCAGACGCTGGTAGCGCCCAGACCGTCGCGCATGACGCCCCACGCGAGGGAGAGCTCCGTGACGATCCTCAGCCCATACCCGCCGCCGCCGCATGGATCGAGCGGCCGGAGCCGGGGTTCCAGGCGCGATCCAGGATCGGTGACGGTGATGCGGAGCCGGTCGTGGAACATGGTGCACTCGACAGTCACCGTCTCCTCAGGTCCGACATGCGCGTGGATCACACTGTTGGTCACGAGCTCGCTGACGATCAGCGCAAGGTCTCCGGCCCTCGTCTCGGACAACTGGCCGCCCAGCTGCGAGAGCACTGACCTGCGGGCGCAAAGCGGCGCGTCGGCGCCCCCGGCAATCCGCAGTGAGATCGACGTCCGTGGATCCCGTGGATTGGCCGTGGCAGCGCTCATCCCACGACCTCGGCGACGCCGCGGCTCACCCCGGCCGCGACGTCGCCTGCCGTGACCGCGTCGCCGGCGGCTGCGAGATCGGCGATCCGCAGCGCACCGTTAGCCGCCGCGCGTGCCAGCGACTGGCGGTCCGTGCTCAGAACGGTCCCGCACGCGCACAACCTAGGCGCACTCTCACGGGCGATCAGATCAAGCCCTTCGCCGCCGGGCCGCTCGGGCAACGGCGTGCCCGCGAGGGTATGCGGCGGTTGGGCCTGTTCGGCCCGCCCCGTGTTCGCAGATAGGTGATCACGCATGAACGGTCCCGATCCAAGGGAGAAGGACTGTCTATGACGGACCGGAGGACACGGCCGCTGGGCGACCGTCGAGAGCGTTCCGCAGTACCACGTACAACCTGACGCTGCGCCGTCGGCGACCACGTCCAGGTCGTTCGTCGATCATACCCCTAGATCGCCCAACACAACGGGAATCTCCGATCCGCGGTCAGAATCCGATCCGCGGTCACCGTGCGGGGCTGCTGCAGCAGCACCGGCCACGTGCGGGGCCGCTGCCGCAGCACCGGGCACGTGCGGGGCCGCTGCCGCAGCACCGGGCACGTGCGGGGCCGCTGCCGCAGCACCGGGCACGTGCGGGGCTCCTGCCGCAGCACTATGCTCAGTTCGCAGCGTTCGCCCGGGTTCTCCCCCCGCTCTACCCGTGTGGATCTTCAGCCACGACGAGAGGGTGTGAGAGGCTGGCATGGCCAACGAACGGTTATCCGGGGGGGCGTTGAACGCCGCACTCGCGAACGAACTCGGCAAGGTCATCGCCGATTTCACCGGGCGGGGGGCGACCAAGTCGCGGGCCTACGTCCAACAGGAACTCGTCGTGTGCGTGTTCGAGGACGGTGCAACCAAGGCGGAGCGAAACCTCGTGGCCGCCGGGAAGGCCGACCTCGTCCGAATCCAGCGAGACGCCCTGCAGCGGGCGATTGCACCGCAGCTCATCGCTGCCGTCGAGCGTCTGAGCGGCCGCACGGTCCGCACGTTCATGAGCGGGATGGACGAGGACGGGGGATCCTCGATCGAGGCGTTTCTCCTCGAGCCAGAACGGCCCTCGACCGACCCGGACGCAGCCGACTGACCGGGAGGCAGCCGCGCGCCCACCTGATCGCTTGAGCCCGTCTAACCCAGGCGTATAATTCCGGGACAGCCTGAGACGACGGCCAACGGCCGTCCTCGGGGGTTGTGGGTCGTAGCCCGGAACGCACTCGGCAGTCGCATCGTGGCTGCCCCGCCCGGTCCGTCATAGAGGGATACGTCAATCCCTGGTGGATCGGATCGTTGATGCGTGAGGGGACATCTGTGAGCACGACACGAGTAAGGCGGGCACCTCATCCGCAGGCGCCACTGAGGAGCGCGCCGGTCCGCGACGTTGTCGGCGGCGACGAACTGCGTCTGATCACGCGTGATGCGGCGATCCGAACCGGAGCCCTCACCGGAGTGCTCATCGCGGGGAACGCACTCGAGCGGCAGCTGGACGTGCTGGGCACCCATGGGATCGTGCCGAGCGAAGGTCACCCGCCTCTGCCCGCAGCGCTATCCGGGTTCGCCATCCGCGTGGCCATGTCCGGGCGGACCGCGTGCGAACCGATCACCTCGCGGCGGGAACCGCCCCCGGCACCGGGCTCGGGCGGCCCCATGACGCACGCCGTGGGAGCCCCCGTTCGGACTCCCGGAGGGGCATTCGGTGCGCTGTGCGTCGAGTTCGCGGCCACTCCGCCGGACCCGTCGACTTCGATCTGGGTCGTGGAGTCCTATGCGCGGCTGGCGTCGCTGTGCCTCCACGACGGAGACGCGCTCAGCGCGCTGCTGGCAGCCGCGCGACTTGACGCGCTCACCGGATGCTTGAACCACAGCGCCATCCGCGGCGAGCTCGAGCGAGAGATCGCCCGCTCTGCCCGGCACCGGCGGAACCTGTCCTGCTGCTTCGTGGATCTGGACCGGTTCAAGCTGGTCAACGATTGCCACGGTCACCCCGAGGGCAGCCGTGTGCTGGCTGAGGTCGCAGCGATTCTGCGGGCCGGCGTCCGGAGCGGGGACACCGTCGGACGCTACGGCGGTGACGAGTTCATCGTGGTGCTGCCGGACACCGACGTCGACGCGGCGAGGACGCTCGCCGAGCGGTTGCGCTCACTGATCCGCAGTGCCAACCTGACCGGGGGTCATGAGCCGCTCGACGCGTCCATCGGCGTGGCGCAGTGGCGCGCGGGAACGACTGTCGCGGAGCTCGTCTCGGCGGCCGACGACGCGCTGCGAGCCGCGAAAGTCGGGGGCGGCGCCGGCGTCGTCGTCTTCACCGAAGATAACGTCGCGAGCGTCAGCCACTAAAGCTCCGGACGCTCACGCAGTGGCGTTGATCGCGCTGGGGCCCTCCCGGCCCTGCGCCGCACCCGGTTCGCCGCGCACGTACCGCACGGAGTTGACGATCACGTGGAAGAAGGCACACGTCGCCGACGCGACGCACCAGATGCAGACGGCGTGGATCACGCTCAGCTCGATGTACGTGAGCACGGCCGAGGCCGCGATCGCGAAGACGGTGAACAGCATTCCGGCCGCTCGCGCCCGCTCCCCGGGTAGGCAGGCCGTGCAGAACAGCAGCGCGTACCCGATGAGCCCGAAGATCGGCAGCGGCATTCCGGCGAGATTCGCGTACTGCGAATGCTGCACCGTCACACAGCCGCTGGAGCCGACGCACAGCGGCGGGACGTCCTTCATGTACACCGTCGTCAGATAGACCGCGATCCCGAAACCGGTCAGGCTCAGCGCCCGAGATAGCCAGGTGAGCTTGTCCGTCCGGACGACCTTCGCCCAGGTCAGCTCCGTTCCGAGCAGGGCTGAGATTGCGTCCCGACTCGTGCGGCTCATCTGCAAGGCTGCGTCGTGGGATCCACCACGACCACCATCGGCCAGTCAGCCGCAGTTGGCATCCGATGAACCCCGCTGCGACCGTGGCGGACATGTACGGAATTGAGGCCTGGTGCTCGCGCGGTGGCGCCCGCCTTCGGACGGCGCGGGCGGCTACCGCAGCGTCGCGCTCACGTTGAAGGCGGGCTTGGTGACAAAGCCGTACGGACTCGATTTCCCGCGCCGGAAGCTGCCGGTGGCGACGCTGATGACCCACGGCTTCGGCAAGCTGCCGTCCGGACGCTGGAGGAAGGCGGCGAACAACTGGGTCGACTGCGGGCAGGTGATGTTCGAGCTCTTGTAGATGCTGACCCAATATGGACCAGCCGGAAACGAGAGTGCACCGATGCGATCGTTATGCAGCACTCGGAAGGTGGCTGGGCAGCGTGTCGTCTGGGTGGGGAAGCGGTTGCCGCCCCCGCCTTGGGGATCCGGCTCGAGGCGGAACCCGTAACTGACAGATCCGCGGACGAACGAGGCGTCGTCCGGGAGCAGCACCCATCCGTCGGGCAGGACGCCGTCGAAGTCCATGAGGAATCCCTCGAGCAAGGAGATCGCCTGCGAGCAACTTGGTGACAGGGGTCCGAGCCGGTCGAGGATGTAGCGCCCCTTCTTGATCACGAGAGGCCCGATCCGGTCGTTCTGGGCGAGGAGGAAGCGCTGAGAACACACCAGGCTGCCACCGCCGCCACCGCCGCCACCGCCGCCGCCGCCGCGCTGGACGTCGAACGCCTGTCCCCGGGAGTTCGTGAATCCCCCGCGTCCGACGCCGCGCACGAGTGTCTTCCACCCGCCGGGAAGCCGGCCGTCCCAGTCATTGAGAAACTGCGTGAAGAGCTGCGACGCGGTCGCGCAGCTCAGCCCGGTGGCCGTGATCGTGTAGGCCCCGCCGGGAAGGGAGAGCTTGCCGATGCGGTCGTTGTGGAGGACCTGGAAGGTCCCCGGGCAGTTCACCGCCGCGGCTCGGCTCGGGCTGACGAGTGCGCTGCCGAGAAGCACGGCGGCGGCGAGCCCTACCACGAGGAGGATGACCCGCCGTGAAGCGCCGGCGGCGAGAATCGAGCGACATGACATGGAAGAGCCCCTCCTCTGGGAACATCCGCGGCAGTCCCTGAGGGGGTTCCGCGATGGCGAGTTCTGCCTGAGTTGTAGCGCGACTCCGCGGGCGAGCCAACTCCGCGTCACGCGTCGTGCCCTTCTGCTCAGGCCGGGCCGGACGGCGACTCGAGGGCCCGCCTCGCGGCACCGATGAAGCCGTCGGCGATCGTATCTCCGATACCACCGACCGGGATGAAACGGGGCACGGACATCGTCGCGGCGAGCTCGAGGTCAATGCGCGTCCCGTCGTCATCACGGAGGTGCCACGTGACGCCGAACCGCGATGAGCCGGCATCCGCGACGCGCGTCAGACGGACCGTTCCCGGTGGCTCGGCGACGACCGCCAGCACGAGGTCGAAGTCCTTGACCAGCGGCCCCCGGGCCAGGTGCAGCTTCGTCCGTGCCTTCGTCGGGCGCCCGCTCGGGTCGCGCTCGAGCACGTCGACGTCGCGGACCGCCTCCGGGTACCACAGCGGGTAGCGATCAACCGCCTCTAACAGGGCGCGGCACCGATCGAGCGGCGCCGCCACGACGGCGCTGGCTGTCCCGTGCAGGTCCTTCATCGGCGCAAGGAATACACGATGCGGGGTGCCGTCGCTGAGTTCACCGCCCTGCGGTGGCCGCCCACCCGCTCCACCGCTCGACGTCGATCGCGAGGACATCGCCCGTGGGATGCTGCTGGGGATAGCGCTCCGCGAGCAGGGCAAGAGCATGCTCCGCCTCATGGTCCGGCCGGGTCAGCACCCGCCCAGCGCCGTCCGCGCGGACCCACCACAAGGCGTCCCAATCGGCGTCGTCGTAGTGATCGACGAGGACCGCGGCGGCCGGGTTCTCACGCACGTTGGCGAGCCGTCGCAGCGCAGTCGTGCGCTTCGGCTTCGCGTCGACGACGCTGTAGATGCAGTCGCCGTCAATCGCGAACACGATCGGCACGAGATGCGGGCGCCCGTCCGGGTCAATTGTCGCCAGTCGTGCGACCCGCGCGGTCGCAAACCGCGCACGGCTTTCCTCGGTGTTCACGCCGCCTGAGGATTTAACCGCCAGGACGACGCTTTAGCCGCCACGACGACGCGCTTACGCCAGTTGGATGTGGTCGGCCTCGGCCGCGCCTGGGAACGGGCGCGTGAGTCCGAACTTCCTCAGCGTCGACTCGGGCACGCCCTCGACTCCGGGCGTGTCCGACGCTGCGCCGCGGGTGTGGGGATCGTTGGCAAAACCACCGACGGCGACCGAATGGGCCGGAGTTCGATAGCCGGAGAGGCCGACGAGATGGAGATGCAGTGCCTTGCCGAGCGCGTCGAGCCGCGCGGCGATGGCCGGCTCCTGCCCGTGGCTGTAGTCCTTGCCCGGCTCCGGGAAGAAGCCGTACTGCCCGCCGTGGGGGACGAACGGACCGTACGGACTCGACCCACCGGTGGGTGACGGGGCGGCGGTCTGCGCGGTGCTCAGCGCCCGGCTGAAGCTCTGATCGGAGCCCGCACCCGCGGGCGCACTCGACGTCACGCCGGACTGGGGCGGCTGCGACACCGCGGCGAGGCCGGCCGCGAGTTGCTGCTGGGCGAGCGTGATCGCCTGGACACGTGCCATGACGGCGTCAAGACTCATCGTCCTGGGGATCGGGTCCGAACCGGACAACTTGAGCCGTTGTCCGGTCAGCGCCGGGCGGCGATCAGCCGTGGCCCGGCGCCGGCATCACGACGCGTAACCCGAGGAGCCGCGGGTCAGCGATCGGGACCAGGACGACATCGAGCCCAAAGGAGTCCTCGAGCTCGACCATCTCGCCGGCATCGGTGTCGAGGACTCCGAGCACGCGGAACAGGAACAGCTCGTCTGTCAGGTAGAGCCCGTCGTCACTGAAGGATGCGGACGCATCGATCCGCGGCGGATCGTCCGCGAGCCAAGCGTCGTAGATGTCATCGTGGGTGCTGTGGAGCGTCGACATGGTGGCCGCCTCGTAGCCGGGGTCTCGAGGAGGCACTCTGACTTGCCGCCGCGCTGCGACCAACCGCAATTTGCCGCTGCGCTCGCGCGGTCACTACGCATTCGAGGGCGCCGCGTACGCCGGCGCCCCCGCTGCGGTGAGCTGCTCAGGTGACTCAGATCGGATACTGGCGCGGTTGCTCCTGGACGGTGATCCAGCGCAACTCGGTGAACTCCTCGAGCGCCGCACGTCCACCGAAACGACCGAATCCGCTCGCCTTGACGCCCCCGAAGGGCATCTGGGGCTCGTCGTGCACGGTCGTGTCGTTGACGTGGCAGATGCCGCTCTCGATCCGTTGCGCCAACTCGAGCGCGGCCGGGACGTTCTCGCTGAACACCGCCGCCGACAGTCCGTATTCGGTGTCGTTGGCGACCTTCACGGCCTCGTCCGGCCCGTCGACCGCGATCACCGTCACGACCGGGCCGAACGACTCCTCCGAATACAGGCGCATCTCAGGGGTGACCCCGCTCAGCACCGTCGGGGGGAAGCACGGCCCCTGTGGCTCGCCGCCACTGAGAGCAGTCGCGCCCTTGTCGATCGCGTCACGCACGAGTCCGGAGACGCGGTCGATCGCCGCTTCGTTGACGAGCGGCCCGATGGCTGTCGTCGGCTCGCGGGGATCCCCGATCGGCAGGGCACGCGCCCGTTCCGCGAGCTTCTGCGACAGCGCATCCGCCACGGGGCGCTCGACGACGATCCGCTCTGTTGACATGCAGATCTGCCCCTGATGGAAGAACGCGCCGAAGCTCGCGGCGGACGCGACACGATCGAGGTCCGCATCGCGCAGCACGACAATCGGCGCCTTGCCCCCAAGCTCGAGCAGGACGCGCTTCAGATGACGCCCCGCGGTCTCGGCGATGATCCGGCCGACCTTGGTCGAGCCGGTGAAGTTGATCCGGCGCGTGGCGGGATGGGCGATCAGCTCGTCAACGACATCCGCGGCGTCGGCGGGATCGTTGGTGATGAGGTTGATGACCCCGGGCGGCAGCCCCGCGTCCTGCAGAGCGCGAACGACGGCGGCGTGCGTGCGGGGCGAGATCTCGCTGGCCTTGAGCACAACCGTGTTGGCGTACGCGAGCGGCGTGGCGACGGCACGCGTGGCCAGGATCACCGGGGCGTTCCACGGTGCGATCGCGACCACCACCCCGGCGGGCGCCCGAACTCCCATCGCGAGCTTGCCCGGAACATCCGAGGGAATCACCTCGCCGATCAGTCCGTACGCCTGGGCCGCTGCCTCGCGCAGCATCCCCGCCGCCAACTGCACGTTGAACATTCCCCAACCGAACACGCCGCCGGTCTCCTCGGTGACGATTCCGGCGATCTCCTCCTGGCGCTCCATCAGAAGATCGGCCGCCTTCGAGAGGACCGCTCGGCGCTCGGCCGGCGCGCTCGCCGACCACGTGGCAAACGCCGACGAGGCCGCCTCGACGGCAGCGCGTGCGTCCTCCCGTCCGGCCGCGGACGCTGCTCCCACGGCCTCGCCGGTGAAGGGGAAGTCCTGCTCGTACTCACGCCCGCTCCGGGCGTCCGTCCACTCGCCATCGATCAGCAGCTGCTGCTTGGCGATCTGCGTCGTTGCCATCTCTCTCCCTCGGTTGGGTGTGCGGTGAGTTCTATCGCGCTTCGCCGCGCGTGATCTCGAGCAGGTAAGCGACCATCATCTCGCGCCCGCCGATGTCGAGGTGATACGCGTCTGAGCTGGCTTCGACGCGCATGATCTGCTCGCGCTTCTCGTCGAACGTCTCGGTCATCTCGAAGAACGTGAAGTCGACGACCCGAGAGCGGTAGCCGAGTTCCTCGAGCAGCTGGACCGTGCGGCGCTCCCCGATGATCGAGAGCTGCATCACGTAGGCGGTGCCGTCGTCGGCGAGGGCGCTCGGGAGCAGACGGATCAGGTGGTCGAGCATGTTGCGGCCCCAGTAGTCGAGCGGTCGATGCGTCACGACCTGCTCGAAGGGGTCGACCGGCAGCTGATACAGCGACGCCACGATTAGGTCATAGCGCTCCTCGGGCACCCAGGGGTACAGATCCTGGACCGCAGCCGTGACGCGGTCGGCGACGCCGTTGCGGAACGCGTTCGTCAGCGTGTTCGTGATGGCGCTCTCGTCGATGTCGATCGCGTGGACGTGCGCGGCTCCGTTGCGCGCGAGCTGCACGGTCTGGAGACCGGTTCCACAGCCGATGTCGACGCAGCGCTGATGCGCCCCGATCCCCTCCCGGTAGAGGTACTTCCAGATCAGCAGGCTTCCGTGAGTGGGAACGAAAACGCCCGTCTCGCGCCTCAGGTCGGGGAACTCGAGCGGGAACATTGCCCGGCCGCGCGCATCGCTCCAGCCGGGCGCCCGCCGCCGGCCCCGGGTCGACGCCTGCTCGCGGTCGCTCGGAAGCGCTTCGGGGCGCGCGTTCCCCGGCTTGGTGCCGGCAAGTTCGGCGCGGGCGGCCGCGAGGTGCTCCGGTCCGACGCCGCAGCAGCCGCCGATGATCTGGGCCCCCTCCTCACGCCAGCGCCGCGCGAGCGCGGCGTACTCAGGCCCGCCGATACTCGTTTCGTGTCGCCAGCCGGCGGCGGACAGGTAGCCGAGATTGGGGTAGACGCCAAGCGGCAGATCGGTGAAGTCGCGCAGCCAGGACAGCATCCCGGTGACGTGGTCCGGCGGGACGCAGTTGATGGCCAGCGCGCCGACGCCCATCTCTTCGAAGCGTCGCGCCGCGCGCCCGAACGCGTCGCCCTCCGGCCCACCCCAATGTTCGCCGTACACGCCGCAGACCCCCTGGCGACAGCGCCGGAAGCTGAGCCACACCGGGAGCCCCGTGTCGAGTAGCGCCTCGACGGTGGCATATGTCGATCCGCGCACGAGCGAGAGCGTCTCCAACAGGATGAGGTCCGGTCGATCCTGCTCGAACGCCCGGGCGAGGAGGCGGATCGTCTCCAGGCCATCAGCCGTATCGACGTCGCCGTTGACACTGAACGCGACGGCGACGTCCTCACGGCCCGCGTCCGCGGCCGCAGACCGGGCGAGCCTCACGGCCTCGCGGGCGACATCCATCCAATGCACCGATCCGGCCGACTCCCACAGCGATCCTTCGCGCAGGGCCGTCGGCAACCCCCAGGTGTTCGTCGAGATGAGATCGCAGCCGATCTCCACGTAGCGGCGGTGCACGTCGGCGACGCTCGCCGGGGCATCGAGGATCGCCGTCACTCCCCACAGGTGCTCCTCGACGTCGGGCGGCTGGCTCCCGACGTCGAACAGTTCGGTTCCGACCGCGCCGTCCATGATCACGCACTGCTCGGTCGTGATCAGTTCGATCAGGCGGTCATAGCGTGTGCTGCGTCGGGTGGCGTCCGCGGAGCCGACCCGATTGAAGTGGCTCGTCGTCAAGTCCCGGCTCTCCTTCCAAATCGAACGCGGCTCATCCGCGGTCACACCTTCGCGCCGGCGCAGGCGCGGCACCACTCTCACATCGCCTAATTGACCTGTCCGTTCGGATAGGTCCGGCCGGTCCCGGGCCGCAGAATTGCGCGGTCGCCTGGCGGGCATCCCGATCGGACAGGAAACTCCGCCTGAAGGGATAGGGCGGCGACGGCACCCCCGGTCTATTGTCGCGACCATGTCGACGGTCGCTCGGAACGAGGATGCATTCGCGCTGATCCTGCGTCAGGCCGGCGCCGTCTTTGCGGAGCCCGAGGGACGCTTGACGGTCGTCAACTACGGATCGGCCGCCGGTGAGCTGGCGGTCTGTCTGCGGGCGGTCGGTCTGGTTGACCGCTCCGAGTTGACGAAGCTCGTCCTCGAGGGCCCAGCCGAGCGGATCGGCGCGCTGCTCGACCCGCCTCGCCGGTACCGATCTCGCCGTGGGCGGGGTGGCGCGGCGGTCGGCGATCTGGTGGTGCCGCGACGAGCCGGACCGAGCGATCGCGATCTGCGAACCGGCCCGCGGGGAGCGGCTCGGGGAGGAGCTTCGCCGGCAGGCGCGCCGCTATGGGTCGATCACCGTCGGCGATCGCTCGCGCACGTGGACGGCGATCGAGCTGATCGGTCACGCCACGCCCAAGATGTTGGCGGCGCTCGGGGTTTACGGAACGCATCGGGATCCGCGACAGGTGGCGCCTTTCTCCCGGGCACGCGTCGGCACGGTCGATGTGCGCTGGCTGCTCGAGTCATCGCACCGGGCACTCGCGCTGCTCATGCGTGAGCACGCCGCGACGGCGTGGCGGGCGCTCGAGGAGGCGGGGCGCCCGTTCGCGATCAGCTGCGTCGGCCAGCAGGCCGCGACCCGTTATTCGCTGCTCGATCCCGCGGTGTGACGCGCGGGCGGCCCGGGGTCGGCGCTGTCAGAAGGGGCGCCTCCGGTGACGGCGGCACTGATAGGTTCGGCGCCGGTGAGTACGCGTGCGGCATCCCAGGAGGTGCGCGATCGTCACGGATTGGAGCGGGCGCTGGCCGCATGCCGTCAACTCGAACGGGAGATCACCGAGCTCGACTACGTTCGCCGCTCCGACGCGATCGAGCGCGTCGCCGATGCCGTCAGACACCTCGGCGAGGTTGGCTCGCCCGAGGGGATGCTCGACCGCGCCGCGGAGGAGCTCGGTCGCGGATCGCAGTTCGACCGCGTGCTGATCAGCAAGGTCCTCGACGACGAGCTGTGCGCTCACGCCCTGTGGACACGCGAGCCGGACCCCGAGGCTCGCCGCGACCGTTGAGCGGCTGCGGCGCCGGCCCATCCCCCTCGACTACCCGCTGATCGAGGCCGAGGTGGCACGGCGACGGCAGCCCGCACGAGTCACCGTCGCGTCGGCGCGGTCGCGCGCCGCGGCACCGCTGGCCGAGGCGTTCGGATGGACGCGCTACGTCGTGGCGCCGCTCGCCGTCGGTCCGAACACCATCGGACTGCTCCACGCCGACGCCACCGCGAGCGGCCGCATGCTCGATGACCTCGACGAGGAGGTCATGAGCCGGTTCTGCGACGGCCTCGCCGCCGCGTTCGAGCGCGCCGCCCTGCGCGACACGCTGCGTCGTCACCGGACCGAGCTGCAGGCCGCGGTCCAGTGGATGTCCGGACGACTGGGGCGTCTCGCCACCGAGGACGCCGCGCCGGCGATCGCCACTGCGGACACGACCTCGCGCCACGGCACGCGGGAAGCGCTGACCCCGCGTGAGCTCGAGGTGCTGCGGCTGATGGCGCGCGGGCGGACCAACCAGGCGATCGCCAATGCGCTCGTCGTCCGTGTCGGCACCGTCAAGTACCACGTCAAGAACATCCTGCGCAAGCTCGGTGCGACCAGCCGCGCCGATGCGGTGTCACGATACGCGCGCGGCAGTGGGGCCGGTCGATGAGCGCCGCCGCCGAGCTGCCTGAAGTGTTCTCAGGACCGCTCGGCGAACGGCTGCACCTCCGCGTGGCACAGACGATCGCCGACGCCGAACGCCTGCTCGGCGTCGAGATCGACGCCGGCGCCCCCGACGACCTGGCGCGGCTGCGCAGCGCGGCCGCAGCGCTGCGGCACCACCTCTCCACGGGGCTCGATCCCGGGCAAGCCGATCACGAGCTCGCGCTCGAGCGGCTCCGCGTGCGGTTCGAAACCCGCTTCCAGTCCCTCGCGCGGGCCCAGGCGGCCGTCGCGGAGCTGCGTGAGATCACCTCTCCGGCCGCGATGCTGGGCCGCGCCCCGGCGCTGCTGTGCTCAGCGTCGATGTTTCGTCGGGTCGTTCTCAGTGTCGTCCGTGACGGCACGATCCTCCCGGAGGCTGTCTGCTTTGAGGATGACCCGGCTGGCGCCGCCCGGGTCGTGGAGCAGCTGCGGAGCGCGCCGGTGCGCCTCGAGCACCCGCTGATCGAGACCGAGCTCCTCCGCCGCCGACGCGCGACGATCGTCCTCGATGCACGGGCTCACCCGCGGGTCGACAAGCGGATGGCCGAGCTGATGGGCTGGCGCGCCTACACGGCGGCGCCGCTGTTGATCGGCTCGAACGTCGTCGGGGTCGTCCACGCCGACCGCGGGCCCGACGCACCGGTCGACGTGCTCGATCGCGATGTCCTGTGGGAGTTCGCCAGCGGCCTCGTGCAGGCCTACGAAAGCGCCACTCTCCGGCGGACGCTCCGGCACGAGCGTGACCAGATGCGGCAGTTCCTGGAGTGGACCCGCGCCCGCTCGGACCTTCTCACCGCGGCCCCGATCAACCTGGGAATGCGTCCGGCGGCTCCGCTCCCGCCACCGGAGCGCTTCGACGCCGACTCGCCCGCGGAGGGCCGAGACGACCGCGTCGTGTTCGCCGGGCTGCTCACCCGGCGCGAACTCGAGGTGCTCCGCCTGCTCGTGAACGGCGCCACCAACCGGGCCATCGCCTCCGAGCTCGTTCTGTCAGACGGAACCGTCAAGTTTCACGTCAACAGCATTCTGCGAAAGCTCCACGTCGCCAACCGCGCAGAGGCGGTTGCCCGCTACCTGGCGTTGCTCGGGATGCCTCCGCCATGATGTCGTTGTGATGCCCACCTCGGAGACACGCCGATGATCGGAGACATTCTCTGGAGCCCGCCCTCGGATCTCAGCTCGAGCACCGAGATCGGGCGGTACATGACCTGGCTCGCGCGTGAGCACGACCGCCGCTTCGACTCTTATGACGAGCTGTGGCAGTGGTCGGTCGACGACCTCGAGGGCTTCTGGTCATCGATCTGGGAGTTCTTCGGGATCCGCGCTCACACGCCATATGACCGCGTGCTCGAGACGCCGACGATGCCGGGCACGCAATGGTTCACCGGCGCGCGTCTCAACTACGCCGAGCACCTGCTCGGGGGCGAGGAGGACACCGACCGCTCGGCGGTCGTCGCCCACTCGCAGACGCGCCCGCCGGTCGAGCTCACGTTCGGCGAGTTGCGCGAGCTCGCGGGGCGGGTTCGCGCCGGACTGCAGCAACTCGGTGTGCAGAGCGGCGACCGAGTCGTCGCATACCTCCCGAACATCCCTGAGACGCTCGCCGCGTTCATCGCCACGGCGAGCCTGGGGGCGATCTGGGCGGCGTGCGCTCCCGAATTCGGCGCCCGCAGCGTGGTTGACCGCTTCGCCCAGATCGAGCCGCGCGTGCTGCTCGCCGTCGGCGGCTACGGATATCGCAACCGGTACGTCGATCGGCGGGCGGAGGTGGCGACGATCCGCGAGCGGATCCCGAGCATCGAACACGTGGTCTGGGTTCCCTACGGGGACGCCGAGGTGCCCGACGCGACGAGCTGGGATGAGCTGACCCGCGAGGCCGCGCCGCTCGCGTTCGAGCCGGTGGCGTTCGATCACCCCCTCTACGTCCTGTTCTCCTCCGGGACGACGGGGCTGCCCAAGGCGATCGTCCACGGTCACGGCGGTCAGCTCGTCGAGCATCACAAGAACCAGGGTCTGGGATGGGACCTCAAGCCGGGCGGACGGCTGCTCTGGTTCTCGACCACGGCGTGGATGATGTGGAACGCACTCGTCTCGGCGCTGCTGCTGAGAAGCTCGATCGTGATGCTCGACGGGGATCCGACCTGGCCGGACCTGCTGGAGCAGTGGCGGCTCGCCGAGCAGCTTCGGCCGACGGTCATGGGCGTCAGTCCGCCCTACCTGATGGCCTGCCGCAAGGCGGGCCTCAGGCTGGCCGACGAATGCGATCTGCGCTCGCTGCGGGCGCTGTGCACGGCAGGATCACCGCTGCCGGCCGAGGGATATCGCTACGTCTACGAGCAGCTCCCCGCGGAGGTCGTCCTGATCAACGGCTCCGGGGGCACCGACGTCTGCACCGGGATCGTGTCGGGGTCCTTCGCGCAACCCGTGTACGAGGGCGAGATCTCCGGGCCGTGCCTGGGCGTCGACGCACACGCGTTCGATGTCAACGGCCAGGAGGTCATCGATGAGCTCGGCGAGCTCGTCATCACCAAGCCGATGCCGTCGATGCCGGTGGGGCTGTGGGGCGACGCCGACGGCAGTCGCTATCGGAGCTCCTATTTCGACCGCTACCCCGGCGTCTGGCGCCAGGGTGACTGGATCCGGTTCACGCCGCGCGGGAGCTGCGTGCTCACCGGACGCTCCGACGCGACGCTGAATCGCGGCGGTGTCCGGCTGGGGACCGGCGAGTTCTACGCCGTGATCGAGGACCTGCCGGAAATCGTCGACGCGCTCGTCGTCCACCTCGAGGACCCCGGCGGTGGCGCGGGCGAATTGCTGCTGTTCGTGGTCGCCGACGACGGCACCGTCGTGGACGACGCGCTGCACCGGCGGATCGCGGCGGCGCTGCGCAGCGAGCTCTCACCGCGACACGTACCGGATGGCATCTTCGTCGTGCCGGCGATTCCGCGGACGCTGACGGGCAAGAAGCTCGAGTCCCCCGTCAAACGAATCCTTCGCGGGGATCCCGTCGAGCAGGTCGCCAGCCGTGACTCGCTGGCCGATCCCGCGGCACTCGACGCGTTCGTCGCCCTGGCGTCCGAACGCCGCGGCGCGGAGGCGGAAGCGCCGTCGACCGGGCCGGGAGCGCCCCCACCGGCACCTCCATCTGCATTAGCATGAGTCCTCGATTCGGACGCCCGCGTCCGAGAGGGAATTGATGAGAGGAGACCACGGACTGGCTGGGGCACTCGTGAGCCCGGAGCCGCTCGGCCCACAGCTTCGCGAGCCCGAGCGATGGCGGGCGCATGGGGCGACCGCGGAGCGCCGCCTCGAATCGTGGGGCGAGATCCTCGCCGCCACTCACATTCCGTTTGAGGTGCGTGAGACGGCGCGGACGCCGGCCGAGTTCAAGGGTGCCGTGACGCGACGCCGCCTCGGCGAGCTGATGCTCGTCGACTGCGCGGCATCACCGTTCGTCGGAGTCCATCGTGACGGGGTGGTCAACCCCACCGGGAACGAGAACATCCTCGGCTTCCAACTCGTGTGCAAGGGCGTCGAGCTCGTGCGTGAGCGGGGTCGCGAGATGGCGTTGCGGCCAGGCGACGTGGTTCTGTGGGACGGGTTGCAGCCGACCGAGGTCGAGATCGTCGAACCGTTCTACAAGCGGACGCTGATGTTCCCGCGTGACGAGGTGCTGGCGCTCTGTCCGCGCCTCGCCGAGGTGGATTCGCCACCCGCACTGGACCCCAACGGCCCGGCTCGTCTGCTCGTTCGCTACATGAACGCGCTCGCGCTGGAACTGCCGCAGCTGGAGACGGGGGCGCGCATCGCGGCGGCCAACGCAGCGCTCGAGTTGCTCCGAGCTGCGGTCGAGCCACGTCTGCCGACGAACCGCGCGGCGGAGCGGGCCGCTCAGCGGGCGGACATCCGCCACTACGTCCGCACCCACCTGCAGGACTCCGAGCTCGGTCCGGCCACGATCGCGCAGGCGTACGCGATGTCGGTGCGGGCGCTGCACGCGCTGTTCGAGGACACCAACGCCTCGGTCGCGACGCTCGTCCGCACGGAGCGGCTGGCACGCTGCCGGGAGGATCTGCAGCGACGCAACGGCGGATCGGTGACGGAGATCGCGTTCCGCTGGGGGTTCTGTGACGCCGCCCACTTCTCCCGCGTGTTCAAGCGCGAGTTCGGCGTCACCCCGAGCGAGGTCCGGCACGGCGCGACCGCGGCCGCGGCGCCGGCGCCGGCGCCGGCCCAGATTCAAGCTGAGCGCTGAGCGGAGCGCCAACTACCGGCGGCGATCCTCGACCCGGGACGCCTTGCCGACGCTCCGCGGGATGCTCCCGAGCTCGACGACCGAGACGCCGATGCGCAGCCCGGTGTGCTCACGGAGCACGTGCTCGACGCGCTCGGCCACCGGGACAGGATCGTGTCCGGGCGCCGGCTCGAACTCGAGCGTCAGCTCATCCAGCGGGCCGCTTCGCTCCATGATGAGGCGGTAGTGCGGCGAGGTGCCGTCGACGCTCAGCAGCAGATGCTCGACCTGCGACGGATGCACGTTCACTCCGCGGACGATCAACATGTCGTCGTGGCGCCCGCGCAGTCCGACCAGCCGCGCCGTCGTCCGTCCGCAGACGCATGGCTCGACGACCATCGTCCCGATATCACGCGTGCGGTACCGGATCAGCGGGAGCGCCTCCTTGGTCAAGCTCGAGAACACGAGCTCTCCCTCCCCCCCGGCGCCCGCACCGCCCCACTCACCGGATCGACGACCTCGACGAGGAAGTGGTCCTCCTGGACGTGCAGCCCCTCTCGTGCGGGACATTCGGCCGCCACCCCGGGTCCGCACATCTCTGACAGCCCGTAGAAGTTGAATGCGGTCAGCCCGAGCGCCTGTTCGATCTGACGGCGCATCGCCTCTGTCCACGGCTCACCGCCGAACAGCCCGAGCGCCAGGCTCGAAGCCTGCGGCTCGTCGGGCTGCTCGCCAAGGGCCTGAGCGATCGCCAGGGCGTAGGACGGAGTGCTCACGAGGACATCCGCGGCGAGGTCACGCAGTAGCGTCGCCTGGCGCGCCGTGAACCCCCCCGACGCAGGTACGACGGTCGCGCCGAGCCGCTCGCCGCCCTGGTGGAAGCCAAGCCCGCCGGTGAACAGCCCGTAGCCGTTGGCGTTGTGGATGATCATGCCGGCCCGTACGCCGGTCATCGCCATACACCGAGCCATCAGCTCGGTCCAGTTCTCGAGATCGGCGCGCGTGTACGCGACAACCGTCGGCTTGCCGTGGGTGCCGCTCGACGCGTGGATGCGGACGACCTGATCTCGCGGCACGGCCAGCAGGCCGAGCGGATAGCGCCGGCGGAGGTCGTCCTTGGTCATGAACGGGACGTCGGCGAGGTCGCGCAGCGAGGTGAGTGCAGACGGGTCCTCGACGCCGGCCGCGGCGAGGCGCTCGGCGCCGGCGGGCTGCGCCGCGAGGACCCGCGTGACCGTCTCCTTGAGCCGGCCCAGCTGCAGCGCCTCGAGCTCCGCGCGCGCCATCGTCTCGGCGCTGCTGCGCGGAGGCGAGCCCTGCTTCGAGGCCATCTCAGACGCGGCGCTCATCGGCATTCCAGTGACGGACGAGATTCTGCACGAGCGCGGGGCTGAGGTGACAGTACGCCTGCTCGCGCGCGTAGGTGGACATGTACTGGCGGAACAGGTCCAGCGGCTCCGCGCCGGCCCGCATCGCCGCGCGGTTGGCGGCCGCGTTGATCAGGCCCGAGCTCGTCAAGGCCTCGATGCGCGCCTCGATTGCCGTATCCATCTCGGCCGGCTCCACGATCTCATCGCAGAGCAACATGGCATCGGGCTGTCCTGCCTCCCACTCGCGACCGGAGATGATTGCCTGCCGCGCAGCGCGGTCGCCGACAAACCTGGGCAGCCGGAGATTGGACGCCCCCGGGATGATCCCCTCCTTGCGCGCGGGCAGGTAGAGACGCGCACCACGGGTCGCGATCACGTGGTCGACGACGTGCAGCAGCTGACAGGCGCCGCCGATCGCGTAGCGCTCGACGGCGGCGATCCACAGCTTCTCGATCGAGCCCTCGGCACTTCGCACGCCGCGGAAGATCTTGTGGACGTAGCCCATGTCCCGCACGAGGTAGAACAGGAAGTCGATCTGCCCCTGGTAGAGGAGCGTGAGGTTGATGCCGGCACCGAACACGCGCTCGCCGCCGTAGCGGGGGTGCTCGACCGGACCGCCGCGGAACACGCCGACCTCGATCGCGGGGTCGAGCAGGATCAGGTCGACGGCCGTCTCGGTCGGCCGGAGCGTCCAGCCGTCCTCGGCGTTGAGATGCCGGGGATTGCGCAGCTCGAGGATCCCTGCCTTCCCGCGGCGCGTCACGCGGACCGGGCCGAGGTCGACAAACCCGGACGCGCGGAACGGCTCGAGGAGCTCGAGCGCCTCGGGCGTCGGCTCGAGCATGGCCTCGAGCAGATGACGGCCGGTCCGTGGGGTGGCCAGAAACTGCTCCACGAGGATGCCCTGGGCCAGCTCGAGCCGGCGCTTCTCAGCGAGCGGGCGCCCGCGTTCGCTCTTCATCTCCTCGATCGTGGGGACGAGACCCGGCACGCGCTCGGCGGCGGCGTACATCAGCTCCTCGAGGCGCACTGACCGCGTGCCGTCGTCGGTCAGCTCGTCGTAGAGCGTCTCAGGCGTCAATCCCGCCCGCGTGAGGATCTCGTCATGCGAGTTCGCGATCGACGTCATGCGCGGACTGAGGATAGGCTCGCACGATGGCCGGCTTGATGAACGACCGGGTGGGCCTCGTCACCGGCGCCGCAAGCGGCATCGGCCGCGCCTGCGCCGTGCGCTTCGCGGCTGAGGGCGCGGCCGTGCTCGTCGCCGACCTCGAAGCCGCGCGCGCCGGCGGGGAGCAGACGGTGCAGACGATCGTGGACGCGGGCGGCGACGCCGAGTTCGTCGCGTGTGACGTCTCCAGCGCGGCTGATAACGAAGCGCTCGTCGCTCACGCGGTGCGCCGCTTCGGTCGGCTCGACTTCGCTCACAACAACGCCGGGATCGGCGTTCACCGACTGCTGCACGAGACCTCCGATGAGGATTTCGACCGCGTGATCGCGGTCAACCTGCGGGGAACATTCCTCGGAATGAAGCATCAAATCCGGCAGATGCGCAAGCAGCGTGCCGGCGCGATCGTCAATACTTCCTCAAACGCGGGGCTGCGCGCGGTGGTGATGCTGAGCGCCTACACCGCGAGCAAGCATGGGATCCTCGGGCTGACCAAGAATGCTGCCGTCGAGTACGCCAATGACGGCATCCGGGTCAATGCGGTGTGCCCCGGGGCGATCATGACGCCGCTGATGTCCGAGCAGCCGCCCGATCGCCAGCAGGAGATCCTGGCGCCTCAGGCGCTGACGCGGTTCGGGGAGCCGGAGGAGGTCGCCGCCGCCGTTGTGTGGTTGTGCTCGGATCAGGCGTCGTTCGTCACGGGGGTCGCGCTGCCGGTGGACGCCGGTTCCGTCGCCTGGGTCTCGGCGCACCGCGCAACGTGAGGGTGCCGCGGTCTGGTCTCGGCGGTGCGCGGAACGGCAAGGGAATCCGCGCAGGCGAGCCAGCGCCGGATCCGAGGGCGCGCCCACTTGTGCGAGGGCCCGGTCGTCTGGTAGATAGACGGACCTGATGGCGAGCGTGATCGGACAGCGAGTGCGTCGTCAGGAGGACCCTCGGTTCCTCATGGGGCGCGGACAGTACGTCGATGACGTCCCGGTCGAGGGTGCCCTGCACGTGACCTTCATCCGGTCGCCGTGGGCGCATGCCCGCGTCGGCGCAGTTGACACCTCGGCGGTCGGCGAGGTGCCGGGCGCGCGCGTGTTCACGGCGGCGGACGTCGGTCTTGCGGTCAATCCGGCGCCGCCGTTCATCGGCATCGATGAGCGGATGTTCCGTCCCTTCCTCGCCGCGGAGAAGGCACGCTTCGCCGGCGACATCGTCGCCGTCGCCCTCGCGCCGACGCGCGCCGGCTCGGTGGACGCCGCGGATCTCGTCGCGGTCGATTACGAGCCGCTGCCGGCGGTGACGGACGTTGAGAGCGCGCTGAGGGACGACGTGCTGCTGTTCGATGAGGTCGGCACCAACGTCTGCCTGCGTCATCCGCCCGAGGCACCGGACCCGCAGCTGCTCGACGACTGCGACGTCATCGTTCGCGGCCAGATCTTCTCCCAGCGCCTCGCCGCCTGCCCGGTGGAACCGCGCGCGACGCTCGCGACGTTCGGCGACGATGGGCGCCTCACGATCTGGCTGTCCACCCAGACACCGCACACGGACAAGATGGTGCTCGGCCTGCTGCTCGGCTTGGAGCCTGCGCAGGTGCGCGTCGTCGCCCCTGACGTCGGCGGCGGCTTCGGCGGCAAGGGACTTGCGGTCGAGGATGTGATCGTCGCCTGGCTCGCTCGGGCCACCGGCCAGCCGATCCGCTGGACGGAGACCCGGAGCGAGAACCTGGTGGCGATGCATCAGGGACGGGCGCAGCGGATCGCCTTCGAGCTCGGGGGCAGCCGGGATGGGAGGGTCTCGGCCCTGCGACTCGAGATCCTCCAGGACGCCGGGGCCTACCCCGGCCTCGGGGCGTTCCTCGCCAACCTGACCGCGATGATGTCAAGCGGCGTCTATGCCATTCCGAAGATCGAGGCCGACGTGACCGCAGTGGTCACGAACACGACTCCGACCGGGCCCGTCCGTGGCGCCGGGCGGCCCGAGGCGACCCAGATGATCGAGCGCGCGATGGACATGTTCGCCGCCGAGATCTCGCTCGATCCGGCTGAGGTCCGCCGCCGGAACTTCATCGCCGCGGACGCGTTCCCGTACCAGACCGCGTCCGGAGCGCACTACGACTGCGGCAACTATGCCGGTGCGCTGGACCGGGTGCTCGAGCGTGCTGGTTACGGTGCGCTGCGCGCCGAGCAGGAGGCCCGCCGCCGCAGCGGTGCTCCGACGCAGCTCGGGATCGGTCTCAGCGCCTACGTCGAGATCACGAACGGGATCAACGAGACGGAGTTCGGCGCGGTTGAGATCACCGCGTCCGGCGAGGCGATCGTCCACAGCGGATCCCAGTCGCAGGGACAGGGCCACGAGACGACGTTCGCACAGATCACGGCCGAGCGGCTCGGCCTCCCGGTGGAGAAGATCTCGGTGCGTCAGGGCGACACGGACGCGGTCGCCCGCGGGAGCGGCACCTATGGCTCAAAGTCGACCCAGATCGGCGGTGCCGCCGCCGCCGAGGCGGCCGAGGCCGTCGTTGAGCGTGCGAAGCAGCTCGCGGCCGACGAGCTCGAGGCGAGCCCGGAGGACATGGAGCTCGACCTCGAAACGGGACGGTTCCACGTCGCCGGCGCACCGGAGCCCGCGCTGAGCTGGGCGGATCTGGCCGGTCGGCTGACGCAGCGTGACGCACTGGCCGAGCTGCGCGCCGAGATCGATTTCACCGCCGCCCAGCCGACGTTCCCGTTCGGCGCGCACCTGGCGGTCGTCGAGGTCGACACGGAAACCGGCGCTGTGACCCTCCAGCGGATCGTCGCGCTCGATGACGCGGGCCGGATCATCAATCCGCTCGTCGCCGAGGGCCAGGTCCATGGCGGAGTCGCCGCCGGCATCGCCCAGGCGCTGTTCGAGGAACTCAGCTACGACGAGGACGGCAACCCCCTGAACGCCAATCTGGTGACCTACGGCATGCCCGGACCGACGGAGCTGCCGTCGTTCGAGCTCGTCGAGATGGAGACGCCGACCCCGATCAACCCGCTCGGCGCCAAGGGCATCGGTGAGTCGGGGACGATCGGTGCGACGCCGGCGGTGCACAACGCCGTGCTCGACGCGCTCGCGCCGTACGGTGTGCGGCATCTCGATATGCCGGTCAACGGCGAGCGGGTGTGGCGGGCGCTTCAGGACTGACCCGGTAGCCAAACTCAAGCGGCGAGACGCGCGTGCCAATCGTCTCCATTTCGCCGACACTTCCCGGCCGGTGCGTGTCCCTCTCGAGTATGCTGCCCGTCGGGGCACGGGCGCAGCAAGGGCGCTGCGTCCGGCGAGATGACCGAGGGCTGACATCTCACCGACAGCTTTTTGCATGGTCCGACCATTCACCCGTCACGCCGTCCTGCGCGCGCTCATGAGCGCTGTCACTTTCGCGGCGGCGCTCAGCCTGGAGGCGGCCGGCTCTGCGCAGGCCGACGTCGCCTACGACGCGCCGGCGTACACCGCGCATGAGAGTCAGGGGTATCTGACCCTCACTATCCACCGCGCGGACGCGAGCGGCGTCGAGCATGTCGGCTTCGGGGTGCGCAAGGCGGACGGCCTGCCGGGCATCAACTACGACCTCGTGCCGAAGACGTACGTGGTGATGGCGCCGGGGCAGAGCACGTACTCCTTCCAGATGCGCATCTACGACCGCGACGAGCGTTCGCAGCCCGTGCACGCTGTCGCGTACCTGTACGGCGCCTACCCCGAGCCGCTGTCCGCCTCGACGAACACGCCCATCACCATCTTGCGCGACGACCCGCTCGACACCCGCAACCCCGGCAATCCGCTGGGGCTCAGCCCAGCGCCGCGACACGGGAACGTCCAGTCCGGCGCCCGGTTCTACATCGCGGGAGCGGGCTCGCTCGCCGGACAGGCGGAGGCGCAGTACGCCCGGACGAATCCGGCGTGGGCGCAAGCGCTCGCCGTCATCGCCAACCATCCGACGATGCGCCGGTTCTGGTTCTGGAACGAGCCCAACCCGACAAGCATCGTCGCCGACTACCTGGAGAGCACGCAGCTCGCCCAGCCGGGCAGCACCGTCGAGCTCACCACGTACTCGCTCGTGCACGGGCCATGCCGCCGGTCTGACCCGCCGAGCTTCGTGCAGCACTTTCACGACTGGATAGACCGGCTCGCCCAAGGCATCGGCAACTACCACGTCATCCTCTACTTCGAGGAGGACGCACTCATCACCTCGGACTGCCTCTCGCCGCACGGCCTGCACGTCCGCATGGTCGACGAGCTCCGCTGGGCCATTCACCGCCTCGAACAGGACCCGCATCTCGTCGTCTACGTCGACGGCGGCGCCGCAGACGCGATGTCGTGGCAGCGAACCGCCCGACGGCTCAACGAGGCAGGCGTACACCAGGCGCAAGGCTTCTTTCTCAACTCCACGCACTTCGACTGGACGACCCGGGAGCTGTACTACGGACAGCGGATAGCCCGGCGGCTGCACGGCGTGCATTTCGTCATCAACACCGGCGGGAACGGACGCGGCCCGCTCGCAACCGCCGACCCGGTGCATCAAGGCAACGAGGTGCTGTGCAACCCGCCGGGCCGAGGCCTCGGCCCAATCAGCACGCACACCGGCTACCGCTGGGCGGACGCGTTCTCGTGGTTCGGGACGCCCGGCCTCTCCGGCGGGGCGTGCCGACCCGGAGCGCCCCCGGACAGCGTCTACTGGCCGGCGTACGGGGTCATGCTCGTCCGCAACGCCGTATACCGCGTCACCGGCCCGCGCTACCCGCTCATCCGTCAGCGCTAGACCGCGTCCGGGTCACGCGTCACGTCTCGTGCCGCCGGACGCTGGAGGCAGCCGGGTGCGCGCTTTGAAGTCGGGCGGTCGGCGCAAGCGCTCGTAGCACTCCTCAGAGCCGATCGCGCAGGTCCGCGACGGTGTCGATCACCGCGTCGGGGCGCCGGGCGGCGGGCACGTCATCGAGCACCAGGTCGCCGCTGATGCCGCTGCGCACGAGCACGGTCGTGCTGCCGCCCATCCGGCCGAGGGCGATGTCCATTCCGAGGTCGTCGCCGATCACCGCCACCTCGCGCGTGTGCACCCCCAGGCGGCGACTGACCTCGCCGAGCGCGGCGCGGGACGGTTTGCCGAGCACCCTGGGGCGGGCGCCCGTGACCTTCGCGATCGCGGCGGTCGTCATCGCACCGCGGCTGAAGATGATCCCGTTCGCGCCCGCATAGCCGCGGACATAGCTGCCGGTCAGGAGCGGAGCCCCGGCGAGCACCGCGCGCGCCGCACGCTCGAGCCCGGCGAAGTCGACATGATCGACGTGGGCAATGAAGACCGCACCCGCATCCTCGCCGTCGGTAACGCTCACGCCCGCGGCGACCATCCAATCCCGCACGCGCGCGGACGCGAACAGCTGGACCGCGGCGGACCGGTGGCGGCGTAGCAGGTACGTCGTCGCACTGTCGACGGGCGTCAGCACCTCGTCGTCGGCGATCGGCAGTCCGTCCTCGCGCAGGCCGCGCGCGATCAGCGCCGACGGCACGTGGCTGCCGTTCGTGAACAGCACGAGCCGCCGCCCGGACGCCCGCACGCGTTCGAGCACCTCGACGGCCCCCGGCTGAGGGCGTGCGCGCCCGTCGGGGCCGCGGTGCACGAGCGTTCCGTCGATATCGAACACGAACCCGCGAACGTGGTCGAGCGCCACCGCGTCAGTCACGGCGCCACACCACGCTCTCGCCGTCCTTGAGGAGCTCGAAATGGGTGATCGACTCGCGCCGGGCGATCTCCTGGAGCAATGTCACGAGCGGAGCGCGACCCGGCCGGGCGGCCGCCGGCGGCGCCGGCTGACCGCGCGCCGCCACCATCGCGTCGACCTGCTCCTCGGGCATCGTGAGCCGCAGCAACAACTCCTCCTCGGAGATCCGCGACCCGAACCGCGCACGGGCGCCCTCGAGCGTGACCGGCTCAAGGGCGCGCAACGTCTCGGCGTGCGGTCGTGACAGCACGCGCTCGGCGATATCGGGATCGACGGGCGCCGGCGGTGGTCCGTAGTGCCCGAGGAAGTACCGGATCGTCTCATCGGAGACGTTCATCCACCGTTCTGGATCGATGACGTTTCGCGCCGCCTGGGTGGCGATGAACTGGGAGACGGGCGTGACGATGATCGGGTAGCCCATCTCCGCCCGCACCCGCGCGACCTCCTCCAGCACCGCCTCGAACAGTTCGGGACGACGCAGCTCCTCGAGCATTCGGCGTGTCGTGCTGACCATTCCCCCGGGGAGCTGATGGGTGTAGTAGACGCCGTCGAATTCCCGCGGGGCTCCGGCCGCCAGTCCCTTGACGCGGGCGATCTCGCTGAAGTGGGCCGCCGTGTCGGCCACCGCGTCGAGGTCAAGCGCGTGCCCGTAGCCGGCCGCCCCGAGATTGCGGATGGTGCCCAGAACCTCCGGCTGTGAGGTCCCACGCGACAGCGGTCCGCACGCGGTGTGCACGACTCCGAAGCCGGCCCTGACGCCTTCGACATAGACATACGGCGCGAGCCCGATCGTGCAGTGGCTGTGAAGCTCGAGCGCCCGGGCGCCGGCGGCCGCCAGCAGCGGTGGAGCCAGCTCACGGACCGCGTCGGGCGTGAGCAGCCCGCCGGGATCCTTGAGGTACAGCCGGTCCATGTCGCCGCAGTCGGCCAGCGCGGCCGCCCGCTCGGCGTAGTAGTCGTGGGTGTGGACGTCGCTGATCGAATACGTGAGCCCGATCACGACTTCCTCGGCGCCCTCGGCCCGCGCCATCGCCGCCAGCCGCCGCAACCGCTCCGGATCGTTCGACGGCTCGGCGATCTGGATCCGGCGAATCCCGTTGCGGACGCAGAGCTTGAACGAGAGGCGCATCACCTCCTCGTCCGCCGGGACCCACGAAATGAACCGCATCCCGGTCGTGATGATGCCGAGCGGGGTGTTCGGCATCGCGGCGCTGACGAGGCGCAGTCGCTCCCACGGATCCTCGCGATGGAACCGCACCGACACCGCCATGTGCGTGCTCGAGGTGAAATCGAGCGCGTGGTAGCCGACGCGCTCGATCGTCGGCGCGATCGCCAGGACGTCGGGCGTCGTCAGGCCGGTCGCGCTCCACAGGCTCTGGTTGCCGTCCCGCACGGTCGTGTCGATGTACGCGATGTCGCGGCTCATGCCAGCGCGCGCTCGAGCCAGTCGGTGGTGACCGTCCCAGCGGCAAAGTCCGGGTGCCCGAGCACGCTGAGCAGCAGGCTGCGGTTCGTCTCCACGCCCTCGACGTCGACGTCGTCGAGCACGTCCTGGAGGATCGCGATCGCCCGTTCGCGATCCGGTGCGTGCGCGATCAGCTTCGCGAGCAGCGAGTCGTAGTACGGCGGCACGACCGCGCCCGGCCGGCAGTGCGTGTCGACCCGCATGCCCGGGCACTCCGGGACGCTGAACAGCGACAGCGTGCCCGGGGACGGCCGAAAGCCCTGGGTCACATCCTCGGCGTTCAGCCGGCATTCGATCGCGTGGCCGTCGACGGACACGTCCTCCTGGGTGAACCCGAGCGGCTGGCCGTCGGCGATCTGCAGCTGAAGGGCGACGAGGTCTCGTCCGGTCACGGCCTCGCTGACCGGATGCTCGACCTGGATGCGGCAGTTGACCTCGAGGAAGAAGAACTCCTCGGTCGCCGCGTCGACGACGAACTCGACGGTTCCCAGGTTGCGATAACCGATCCCGCGCGCGAAGGCGACGGCTGCGTCGTGGAGGGCATCGCGGGTGGTTGTCGAGAGGGCGGGGGCGGGCGATTCCTCGACCACCTTCTGATAGCGACGCTGCACGCTGCACTCTCGCTCACCGAGATGGACGACCGCACCGTGCTCATCGGCCGCGACCTGGACCTCGACATGGCGGGCGGCGGCGATGAACCGCTCGACGTAGAGGCGCTCATCGCCGAACGCGGCCCCGGCCTCGCTGCGGGCGAGGCCGAGCAGGCTCCGCAGCTCGTCCTCGTCCTGCGCGAGCTTGATGCCGCGTCCCCCACCGCCCCCCGCCGCCTTGATCAGCAACGGGTAGGCGAGGTCATGCGCATCGTCCGGCGCAGCGATCTCCCGCCCGGCCAGAACGGGCAGGCCCGCCTGCCGCGCCGCCTCCCGGGCCCGCAGCTTGTCGCCGGAGAGCTCCATCACCTCCGGCGGCGGGCCGACGAACGTCAGACCGTGCTCGCGCGCCCGCCGGGCGAGCACGGGGTTCTCGGCGAGAAACCCATACCCGGGATGGATCGCGTCGCAGCCGGTCCCGAGTGCCGCCTGCACGACGACCTCGTCACGCAGGTAGCTCTGCGCCGCCGGGCCGGGTCCGATGACGACGACCCGATCAGCGACGTGGGCGGCCAGGCCGTCGCGATCGACCTCCGAGGCGCCAACGACCGTCTCCAACCCGAGGCTCTGGCACGCGGACACGATCCGCAGCGCGATCTCGCCGCGGTTGGCGACGAACACGCGCTTCATGCCGGCCGGACCCGGAACAGCGGCGCCCCGTACTCGGCGAGGATGGCGTTCTCGTGGCAGACCTCGACGACCGTGCCCGAGACACCGGCGGGAATCGAGTTCATCATCTTCATCACCTCGATGATGCACACGATCGTGTCGGGCTCGACCGTGCTGCCGACCTCGACGAACGGCGGCCGGCCGGGACCCTCGGCCCGGTAGAACGTGCCGAGCATCGGCGCCGGCACGGTGAGCAGCCCGTCGTCCTCCGCGGTCGACGGGGGCGAGGGCGGGCTGGACACGCTGCCGGCGCCAACGGACTCCGAGGCGCCGGCGAGTACCGAGTTCGAGGACGTCGCGGAACCGCCGCCGCCCCGACGCACGTACAGCGACAGCCCGCCCGTCTCGAGCCGTAGCTCGTCGAGCTCGGACTCGTCGATGATCCGCAGGATCTCGCGGACGTCGTCGTCAGTCAGCGACATCGCGTCGGACCGCGCCGAAGGTGCTCATGACAAGCGACAGGGCATCCCGCGGCACGGGCTTCTGCTCGCGCTTGGGGACAGCGGTCACGGGCCGCGTCTGGACGACCGAGAGCCGCGCCTCGTGGTCACGCGCCCACTCGATGTCCTGGTGGGAGCCGAAGAATGCCTCGACTCGCCGCGCGACGTCGACAAGCTCGGAGATGGCAGCGGCGTCGAGGCACGGTGCCTCGCGCCGTGGCTCGGGCACCGGCCGGCGCACGGCACCGCGTGACCCGCGATCGGGCACATACTCGACGTGCTTGGAGTGGATGTGCTCGCGGACGACCTCGCGGGTGACCTTGCTGACGAGATAGTCGTCCGGAGTGACCTCACCGCCGACGACGGCAAGGCCGAGTCCCCAGCTGGCGTTGATCGCGACCATGCTCGGGTCGCCGGTCACCGGATTGCACGTGAACATGACGCCGGAGATCGCCGCGTCGACCATCAGCTGGACGGTGACGCCCATCGCCGCCGGCGCGGCGCCGTCGCCGAGGCGCAGCCGGTAGCTGATCGCCGGGGCGCTGTACAGGCTGACCCAGCAATCCCGCACCGCGTCACACACGCGGTCGACGCCGCGGACCCACAGATACGTCTCCTGCTGGCCGGCGAACGTCGCGTCCTGACTGTCCTCCCCGACGGCGCTCGATCGGACCGCGACCGCCGGCTCGGACATGTTCTGGGCGCGCGCGAGCTCCTCGTAGGCGGCGCCGACGTCGGCGCAGACGGCGTCCGGCAGCGGTGCCGAGCGCATCGCCTCGCTGATCTTGTGTGACGCCCCGCCGAGGGAATCGACGTCGCCCGGGGAGACGCGCTCGAGCGCCGCCGCGATCTCGCCCTTCAGCCCGGACTCCTCGACGAAGGTCTCGAAGGCCGCAGTCGGCAGCGCGAAGCCCGGCGGCACCGGGATCTCCGCTGCCAGCAACTCGCCCAAGTTTGCGCTCTTGCCGCCGAACTGCGGCTCGTCGGCGAGTCGCAGGCCGCTCAGCGGACGGCTGTGCATCATCCTTGTCCTCTCCCTCTGGGACTGCGCACATTACGCATCCGGGACGAACAGGTTCAAGCCGAATGTTCGCGGCTGTGATCGCCCGCGACTATCAGGCCGCGCTCACGGCGTCGGTCTGCGCCGCGATATCCCGGGCGACCTCGACGAGGCGCTGCAGCGTCGGCTGAGAGTCGCCCCGGCGCCACGCCAGCGCGATGCCCATCGTCGGTTGCGGTGCTGCGAACCGGCGGTAGACGGCCCCGGGGATCCGCAGACTCTTCGAGCGTCCGGACATGATGAAGGACACGCCCGCACCCTCGGCCACCGCCGAAACGATCCGTTCCTCCTCAGGCTCGGACCGCGCCAGCGCGGGCCATGGGGGTTCACCGCACACCTCACGGCGCACCTCCCGCCATGCCCCGGGACCGTGGCTCTCCGGCCACCATACGAGCGGTTCGCCACGGAGATCCGTCGGCCTGATCGTCGTCCGCCGCGTCAGACGGTGGCGCGCCGGGAGAACGCACACGAGTGCCTCGCGGCCGAGGAGGAGTTCCTCGAGCCCGGGGTCCTCGAGCGGCGGGCGGACAAAGCCGACGTCGATCTCGCCGGCGTGCAGCTGTTCGACATGGAGCATCGTCGTCCCCAGCCTCAGCTCGAGCTCGACGTCGGGATACCGCCTCCGATAGGCGTCGACGATCGCGCCCGGGGCGCCGCCGGTCAGCGACCGGGTCAGGCTGACCCGCAGGCGGCCCCGCTGGCCGCTTGCCGCGGCGCGGGTGACGGCGGCCGCATCCTGGGCCCGGGCCAGCAGGTCGCGGGCCTCCGCGTGCAGCGCCGCGCCGGCCGCGGTCAGCGTCACGCCGCGGCGGTCACGCTCGAACAGGCGTACGCCGAGCTCGGCCTCGAGCGTGCGGATGTGCTGGCTGACGCTCGGTTGCGCCAGGTGCAGCCGGTCGGCGGCGCGGCGGAAATGCAGCTCCTCCGCGACGACCACGAACGAGCGCAGCTGCCGCAGCTCCATTAGCCAATGATAGGCGCTGCCTTTCAGAGCAGTGGGAATTCGGTCTTGATTGCCGGCTCGGATTGCGCCTAACGTCACCCCTCCAGGACGAGAGGAGAGTGGAGATGGCAACCGCTGAACGTCACGTGCGAGGGTTCGCGAGCCCGTTCGAAGTGCCGGTGCCGGAGGGCTGCCAGGGATGGGAGTCGATGTACCCCTACTACACGCTGTTCAGCAAGGAGCGGCGCAGCTCGGAGGAGACCCGCGGCTGGTTTCGCGACGGGATGCACTTCCCCGAGCCGATGTATCCGTTCGACTTCGTCACCGCCGACTCGCCGTACATGAGCCTCGGCCAGGCCAACGCGCGCATCTTCGTCCTGCCTCCCGCGCTCGGGATCGATCACCGCGTCCTCTACGGGTGGGTCTACATGAGCCCGAACCCGGTCAGCGATCCGGCCGAGATCGGGCGCCGCGCGGAGCTGTTCGGGCGCCGCGCCGGCTTCTACTTCCAGAACTGGGACGAGCTGTACGGGCGCTGGCAGACAAAGGTGGAGCAGGCGATCGCGGCGCTCGAATCCCTGGAGGTGCCGGAGCTCGGAGAGATCGAGGACGAGGCGGTCGTCACCGAGGGCCGCGGCGTCGGCTCGACCCACACCCTGCTCGTCGCCTACAACCGCCTGCTCGAGAGCATCGACCTCGTCTGGCAGTACCACTTCGAGTTCCTCAATCTGGGCTACGCCGCGTACCTTGTCTTCTACGAGCTGTGCAAGCAGCAGTTCCCGGACATCAACGACCAGACGATCGCGCAGATGGTTTCCGGCGTCGACGTCGTGCTGTTTCGCCCCGACGCCGAGCTCCAGCGGCTGGCGCAGCGGGCGATCAGTGACGGGGTGGCGGACGAGGTGCTGTCCGCGTCCACCGAGCCGGCGCTCCGGGAGGCGCTCGCCGCGAGCGAAGCCGGCCGGGAGTGGCTCGCGGACTGGGATGCGGTGAAGCAGCCCTGGTTCAACTACTCGAACGGGAACGGCTTCTACCACCACCATCGCTCCTGGATCGATGACCTCGGCGTCCCGCTCTCCCATCTGCGCTCCTACGTCTCGCGCCTGCAGGCAGGCGAGCCGATCGCCCGGCCACTCGAGGCCGTGCGCGCGGCGCGGGACCGGATCACGGCCGAGTACCGGGCCCTGCTGACGGACGACGTCAAGGCGGCGTTCGACCAGAACCTCGGCCTGGCCCGCCTCGTGTTCCCCTACGTCGAGAGCCACAACTTCTACGTCGAGCACTGGTACCACACGATCTTCTGGAACAAGGCGCGACGGTTCGGCGCGCTGCTGGCACGCCACGACATGCTCGAAGACGCGGAGGACATGTTCTACCTCCAGCGCCACGAGGTGCTCGACGCCCTGACCGATCTCCGCCTCGCCTGGGCCGCCGGCTCCGAGCCTCGGGGCACGCGCTACTGGCGACCGATCGTGGTGCAGCGCAGACGGATCCTGGAATCGATGCGACGGTTCTCCCCGCCACCCGCCCTCGGCGCGGTGCCGGAGACGATCACCGAGCCGATGACGATCATGCTGTGGGGGATCACGACCGAGCGCGTGCGCGACTGGGCCGCCGGCCCGGCCGAGTCGACGCCCACGCTGACCGGCTGTGCCGCCTCCCCCGGCGTCGTCGAGGGGACGGCGCGCGTCGTGCTGGACCTGGAGCAGCTCGCCGGTCTGCAGCCGGGCGAGATCCTTGTCGCCCCCGTCACCTCGCCGAGCTGGACCCCGGTGTTCGGGAAGATCGGCGCCGCCGTCTCCGACATCGGCGGCATCATGTCCCACGCCGCAATCGTCTCACGGGAATATGGCCTGCCGGCGGTCGTCGGCACCGGGACCGCTACGAGCCGGATCAGGACCGGCGACCGGCTGCGTGTGGACGGCGACGCGGGCACGGTCACGATTCTGTGAGCGACGCACGCTATGACGCCGTCGTCCTCGGCGGCGGCCACCACGGAACGATCATCGCTCCGTACCTCGCCCGCGCGGGCATGTCGGTGCTCGTGCTGGAACGGAGCGCCCATCTCGGTGGCGGGGCCGGCACGAGCGAGGGCCCGGCGCCCGGTTTCCTGATGAACCACTGCAGCCACTGGACGCGGTTCTACGCGCACCCGGCCTACCTCGACTTCGCGCTGCACGACGAGGGGCTGCGGTACGTCTTCCCTGACCAGAACGAGGGCATGATCTTCGACGACGGCTCGTCGCTCGTCGGCCATTCGGCTTACCGCGTCGTCGACCCGGCGACCGGCCGTCAGGAGCGCTCCGAGGAGAACATCCGGGCGACCTGGGAGCAGATCGCCCGCTGCTCGGCTCGGGACGCCGACACGTACCTGCAGTTGCTCGACGCCCACGAGCGCCACTACAAGGCGGCGTTCCGCCGGCACCGCTTCGGCCCGCCGCCCCCCTGGGGAACGCCGGACCCGCTCGAGGAGCTGCTCGACGTCCCGGGCACGTACCTGGAGCCCGTGCACCAGTTCATGACGCTCGGACAGCTCGCGCGGGAGTTCTTCGACAGTCCCGAGCTGCAGACGTTGTTCATCCGCGCCGCCACCACATCCACGGGCTGCTTCCCGGACGACGTGCCCGGTCTGCAGGGTTTGATCCACTGCCTGCCGCTGACGCTGTCGTTCGAGCCGCCGGCGATCGCGACCGGCGGCAGCCAGGCGATCACCGACGCGCTGGTGGCGGCCGGGCGCCGGCTCGACGTTCAGTACGAGACGAACTGCGAGGTCGACCGGATCCTCGTCCAGGGCAACCGGGCCACGGCGGTGGAGCTCACCGACGGGACGCGGATCGCAGCCGAGCTCGTAATCAGCAACCTCGGCCTGCCGCTCACCGTGCTGCGGCTGCTTCGCGAGCTCGGCGTCGAGGCCGCGCTGCGGCGGCGCATCGGCAACATCCACTACGACCGCGGGCAGCTCTTCTGGGCCAATCTGGCGATCCACGAACCGCCCCGGTACGCGGCCGAGGTGGACAACCCGGGCGTCGGCGCTCAGCCTCGCCTCTACTGGGGACCGAAGGACCTCGACTACCTCGGCCTCCGCTACCAGTCGGAGATCTACCTGAACGGGTTCGCCAGCCGGCCGTACGTGCTGTGCTCGGTGGACAGTCTCTGGGACGACACGCGCGCGCCCGCCGGGAGCCATATCGTCGGAGTGGAGGAATTCGCCGCGCCGCGCCGCACCTTCAGCGGTGCGCAGTGGCGTGAGATCAAGGACGCCTTCGCCCGGCACCTGCTCGAGCGGTGGGCGGCATACGCCCCGAACATGACCGCCGACAACGTGATCGCGATGCGGGTGTACGGTCCGGACGACATCGAGCGCGAGCGCCCGAACATGATCCAGGGCGGTTACTCGACCGCGAGCACGATCGCCTCCCAGCTCGGACGCTTCCGCCCGGTGCCGGGCCTGACCGGGTACCGGCTGCTGCTCGACAACCTCTACGACTGCTCGGCCAACCTTCACTCGGGCCCGGGCATCGGGCGGGGATCGAGCTACAACTGCTTCCAGCAGATCGCGCGCGACCTGCGGCTCGAGCGGGCGTCCGTGGCGGCATGAGCAACGGCCGTCTCGCGGGGACACGGGTGATCGTCACCGGGGCCGGGCAGGGGCTCGGCCGGGCGTTCACCCTGCACTTGGCGAGTCTCGGGGCGTCGGTCATCGGGTGCGATGTGAACGAGCCGGCACTGCGCGAGACGGAGGTTTTGGCAGGCGGGCAGCCGGGCTCGGTGGCGACGGTCATCGCCGACGTCAGCTCCTCGGAGCAGGCCTCACGCCTGGCGCAGACCGCGGCCGACGTCGTGGGCGGTCTCGACGCCCTCGTCAACAACGCCGCCGTCATCGCTGGACTGCGGCGCCGTCCGTTCGAGGAGATCGCCGAGGACGACTGGGACCGCGTGCTGAGAGTCAACGTGAAGGGCACGTGGCTGTGCACGAAGGCACTCGTGCCGCTCCTGCGCGAGAGCGGCGCCGGCGCGATCGTCAACCTCGCCTCGGAGACGGCGCTCTCGGGCTCCCCCGGCCTCGCGCACTACGTCGCCTCGAAGGCGGCGGTGCTCGGCTTGACGAGGGTGATGGCGCGCGAGCTCGGCCCCGACGGCATCCGCGTCAACGCGCTCGCCCCCGGATTCACCGCCACTGAGAGCTCGAGCGGCCTCACCGGCGCGGGCGGCTATGACGTCAGCGGAACGCCGCTCGGCCGCGTCGGCGAGCCGTCGGACCTGCTCGGTGCCCTCACCTTCCTGATCTCGAACGAGAGCGCGTTCGTGACCGGTCAGACGCTGCTCGTCAACGGCGGCCGCCTGCTGAGCTGAACGCCGACAGGTTCGATCGGGCCAGCCTCCCAACGCTCGGGGCTCGGCCAGCGGATCGGGATGTTGACCCGATCTGATCGGGTCAACCGACCAATCCGCCCGCAGCCGTTCGGGCATTGGGATGTTGACCCGGTCGGGTGGGCGAGGACCGGCGGGACAGGTCGGCCCGCCCGCCACCCCCGCGCCTCACCCCTGCCGGCTCGGCACCATGACGCCGGCCGGTGCGGTTACGACGAGCCGAGCAGCGTGACCACGCCCGCCGTCCCATCGACCCGAATCATCTGGCCGGTGCGGATCTGCGAGGTCGCGCGCCCGGTGCCCACCACCGCCGGCAAGCCGTACTCCCGACACACGATCGCGGCGTGTGACATGACGCCGCCGACGTCGGTGACGGTCGCCCTGATCTTCGAGAAGATCGGCGCCCAGGCGGGCGAGGTGCTGCCGCAGACGAGGATCTCCCCGTCACGCACGTCCGCGATCTCGCTGACCGCGCGCACGACTCGCGCCGGACCCTCGATCACGCCGGGGGACGCCGCCGCTCCGGACAGCTCCGTGCCGCCGTCCTGCTGGCGCGCCCATTCACGGACGCGCTCGGTCGTCACGCCCCAGAGCATGATCGTCATCGGATCGGTGACCGCCTCGGGCGTGACCCCGAGGGCGGGCGGGGGCGTCCACTCGGCCAACCGCTCGAGAATGGTCCGCCGGCGAGCGACGATCGGCGGCCAGTGCTCGGGGCCGAGGGGCTGCCCCCCCGTCGCCCACGACAGCACGAGCTCGTCGAGCGCCGAGGCGACCTCGTGGCGGGAGAGCTGGAAGATGTCCTCGCCGTCCTCGAGGAACCCGTGTTTGGCCAGCAGTGCGCCGAACTCACGGACCTTGTTCCACCACCGGGTGAGGAACCAGTAGTCGCAGAAGAACTTGTGCTCCTCGACGTAGGGGAAGACCATGCGCGACAGCGCCAGGAGGTCGTTCCAGGGGCCGCGCGTGTCCTCGTCGAGCAGCGCCCCGTACTCCTCCGCCAACCGGTCGCGCTCGCGCTCGATCTCCTCGGTCGGCCGGTCGATCTGCTCACCGGCCCGCAGCGCGGCGATGTGCCCGATCAGAGCCGCGTACGGAATGCTCGGGTCGTCGAGCCAACTCCCGTAGTAGTGATAGAGCCCGTCTCCGGTGGCCATGTTGAACCACGGATCCTTGACCTTCTCCAGCTCGGCCAGCCAGCTGCGCCCCGCCTCGCTCTGCGCCAGCTCGCCGTCGATCTCCGCGGCACTCCGGCCCTCGATGAACGCACCGTCGACGCCTGTCTGCAGTGCGAGTCTGGCGAGGCGACGCAGCTCGGCGTCGGGCCGGAACAGCAGCACGTCGATCCCGGCCACCATCTGCGCGATGTGCTGGTCGGGGATGTCCGGGAGGTTGCTCTTGCAAAGCTCGGCGAACGTCGCGTAGGCACCGTACCCGAGCAGCAAAAACTCGAAATGGTGCTGCCACATCAGGTCGCACATCCGCAGGCACCGGCCGTAGGCGTCGAGCAACTCGTAGAAGGCGGTGTTCCGATCCTCTCCGAACGCCACCTCGTCAGGCTCGTACTCGGGCAGGTCGGGCACGACGAGCTCTCCGAGCTCAGCGATCAGCGCCTCCATCTTCGCTCGCCACTTCGGGTACAGCTCGCCCCAGTTCGCGTAGTAATGGCCCGCGCGCTTCTGGAAGAACTCGGCCCGCTCGGCGATCTTCGCCGGGTCGGTCACGGGGTTGCCGGAGATGTAGATGTAGCCGTTGACCGCGCGGTAGTCGATGCCCATCGCCGGCGGGACGGCGAACACGCGGTTCTGCCACGCTCCGACGGCCTGGTAGGGGGAATCGATGCAGATGACGTCGAACGCCGGCATCGGCACCGGGAAGTGCATCGAGTTCCAGAACCAGAACCGGTTCTCGTCCGTCTCGCGCCGGCGCTCGTCGAACAGCGCGTAGTACGGATACATCTCCTGCCAGCCGTCGCACCCGGGCGGCGTCTCAATCGAGAAGGGACTGGGAAATGCGCCGAGTGCCGGCGTCGTGCTGACCATACGAACCTCCGTCTCTCTCCAATCGGTCGCCTCGCCGCGGGCTGGGCTCGACCCGCTCTGTATACGGGACGGCCCGCACTCAAGTCAACCGCCTTTGCCGGTCCGCGCAGCCCAGCTTGCGCGCCGACGCCCGGTTCCGGCGCGGCCCGCGACAGCGCGATTAGGATCGCCCGGCTGCCGATCACGCGGTGGCGAACACTAGTGTCTCGGAGGAGAGGTATGGCAAGGATTCTGCTCGTGCACGGCGCTTTCGCAGGCGCATGGTGCTGGGAGCCGGCGTTGCCCGGTCTACGCGATGGCGGCCACAGCGTCGAGACGATCGACCTGCCGGGCGCGGGTGATGACACCACGCCGGTGGCCGAGGTCACGCTCGACGCCTACGGCAAGAAGATCTGCCGGGCGCTGTCCGAGGGTCCGCCGGCGATCCTCGCCGGGCAGAGCATGGGCGGAATGGCCATCACCCAAGCCGCCGCACGCTGCCCGGAGCACATCCACGCGCTCGTCTACATCGCCGCGTTTGCGCCGGCCGAGGGCCAGAACCTCGTCGAGCTCGTCTCCTATCCCGAGGCCGCCGAGGATCAGGTGCAGGCCAACGTCATCGTCGAGGGCGATCCTCCGTCCGGTCGCCTGACGCGCGACGGAGCGGTGGTGGCGATGCTCAACTGTTGCACCGAGGAGCAGGTTGACTGGGCGGCGCCCCGCCTCGGGTCCCAGCCGGTCGCGCCCTGGGAGGGGAAGATCGTCGTCGAGGACGGCGCACGGGCCGCATTCGAGGCGCTCCCCCGGGCGTACATCGTCTGCGGCTCCGACCACTCGATCCCGCCGCCGATGCAGCGACGGATGCTCACCGACCGGGGCTGCGAGCCGGTGCTCGAGATCGACACCGACCACTGGCCGTGGCTGTCCCGGACCGACGAGTTCGTCAGCGCGATGAACGAGATCATCGGCACGCTGGCGTAGCGGGTCGCACCAAACGACAAGAAGGCCTGCACGCGATGACTGGACTGACTCCAGGACCGGCGCTAGCTTGGCCGGTGCCGTCGGAGCGAGAGGAGAAGCGATGCCGGAAATCGAGCTGCTGGCGCTGTACTGGACGATTGCCGGCCCGGCTGACGTGCACGTCGGCCGTGAATGGAGCACGTTCGAGTGGCGCGACCGCTGCGCCGAGGCGGCGCGCGTCGGCTTTCGCGGCATCGGCCTGTGGCACGCGGACATCGAGCACCAGCTACAGACGCGCTCGCTGCGCGAGATGAAGGAGATCTTCGACGACGCCGGGCTGCGCTACCTGCAGCTCGAGTTCCTCGCCGACTTCTTCGTGGCGCCCGGCGATCCGCTGCGCGCGGAGTCCGACAAGCGCCGCCGGCTGCTGTTCGAGGCGGCGGCGGCCCTCGACGCCCACCACATCAAAGTCGGGAACATCCCGGGTACGCCGTGCGACCTCGGCCGGCTGACCGACGCGTTCGGCGAGCTGTGCGAGGACGCGGCGCGTCATACCCCCGCGACGGTCGTCTACGAGTTCATGCCGTTCGACGTGAACGTCAACACGCTCGATGCCGCCATCGAGGTGGTGGAGGGCGCCGCGCAGCCGAACGGCGGCCTCGCGCTCGACACGTGGCACATGGCCAAGCTGGGGATCAAGCCCGATGACCTGCGACGGGTGCCGACTCAGTACCTCAGCTGGGTCGAGCTCTCCGACGGCCAGATGCAGAACATGGACGATCTCGTCGAGGAGACCGTCAACCATCGCAGCCTGCCCGGAGAGGGCGAGTTCGACATCCCGGGCTACGTCGCCGTCTGCCAGGAGCAGGGCTACGACGGACCGTGGGGCGTGGAGGTCCTCTCCGAGGAGCTGCGCAGCCTCCCGATCGACCAGGAGTTCGAGCGGGCGTACGAGACGACGATCGCGCAGTTCCACGCCGGCGTCGCATAGCAAGTGGTCGCTAGGAGGAAGACATGACAGAACTGGACACCGACCGGCTCGTCTGGATGTACACCCAGATGCTGCGGATCCGCGAGTTCGAGGAGCGCGTGAAGAGCACGTTCGAGCTGCACCCCGGTGTGATCCGCGGTCACACGCATCTCGCGGACGGTGCCGAGGCGTCGATCGTCGGTTCGCTCGCCGCGATCGAGGACGGCGATCAACTGATGGCGACCTACCGCTGCCACGGCTATCCGATCGCCCTCGGCACGGAGACGAACGCGATCATGGCCGAGATCTACGGGCGCCAGGACGGCCTCTGTGGTGGGTACGGCGGGTCGATGCACCTGTGCGACCCGAGCCGTGGCTTCCTCGGCACCTCCGGGATCGTCGGCCAGGGGATCCCGCAGGCGACCGGCGTCGCGTTCGCCGCGCAGCTACGCAAGCAGAACCAGGTCGTCCTGTGCTTCTTCGGTGACGGCGCATCGAAGCAGGGGGCGTTCCACGAATCGCTCAACCTCGCCTCGCTGTGGAAGCTACCGGTCGTCTACATCATGGAGAACAACAACTACAACGTCGCCACCCGGTCGGAGCAGGAAGACGCGAACGCGGCCAACGGCGAGCCGTTGTCGGTCAAGGCGACGGCGTACAGCATGCCCGGCGTCACCATCGACGGCGGCGATCCGATCGCCGTGCACGACACGGTCAGCGTGGCAGTCGAGCGCGCCCGCCGCGGAGAGGGCCCAACGCTGATCGAGTCGAAGGTCTATCGACTCTCGGCCCACGGCAACCTGATCGCGCCGCCCGGCGTCCCGCTGCACTACCCCGAGCATGAGGCGATCACGACGTTCGGCAACCGTGAGGAGTACGAGGCCGCGCTGCGCGGCGATCCGGTCCCCCGGTTCCGCATGCGTCTCGTCGAGGACGGGACGCTGACCCCAGAGCATGCCGACACGATCGCCGCGGACGTCCGCGCGGAGATGGACGGCGCCGTTCAGTTCGCGCTCGACAGCCCCTTCCCGGCGCCCGAAGCCGCGCTCCAACACGTCTACGCCTGATCGATCGCGAGGAGAGACACGATGGCACGAGAGATCCCTTACATCGCGGCCGTGCAGGAGGCGATCAGCCTCGAGTTGCAGCGAGACGAGACAGTCGTCTTCTACGGCCAGGACGTCGCCCCCAGCGACGACGACCCGCTCGTCCAGGCGTTCGGCCGTGACCGCGTCCGCGTCTCCCCAATCTCGGAAACCGCCGAGATCGGGATGGCCGCCGGCCTCGCGCTTGCCGGCTATCGGCCAATCGTGGAGCTGCTGATGGCCGAGTTCATGCTCGTGGCGATGGACCAGGTCGTCAACGAGGCACCGCGCTTTCGCTATATGAGCGGCGGCCGGGTCAAGGTCCCGCTCGTGCTCAAGGCCGGCTACGGCTTCACCGCAGGGTGGGCCGGGCAGCACACCGGCTCGATTTACACGATGTTCGCCGGCATCCCGGGACTGAAGGTCGTGCTCCCGTCCACGCCCGCGGACGCCAAGGGCCTGATGGCGAGCGCCGTGCGCGACGACAACCCCGTCATCTACCTGATGCACTACCTGCTCGTGCTCGAGCATGGCGACGTGCCGGAGGGCGAGCACGTGGTGCCGATCGGCGAAGCAGCCATTCGCCGGCCAGGCTCGGACGTGACGATCGTCGCCACCGGCTGGACCGTCGGCAAGGCCCTCGCGGCGGCCGAGTCGCTGGCGGCCGAGGGCATCGACGCCGAGGTGATCGACCCCCGCTCGCTGCAGCCGCTCGACATGCCGGCGATCCTCACCTCGGTCGAAAAGACCGGCCACCTCGTCATCGCCGACCAGGCGACCCGGCACGCCTCGGCCGCGTCGATCATCGCCGCAGAGGTCGCCGAGCACGGGTTCGGCAGCCTCAAGGCGCCGATCAAGCTGGTCACCGCCCTCGACGCGACCGTCCCCTACAGCGAGCCGATGGAGGCCTTCGTGCTGCCTAACGAGGCGAAGATCGTCACGGCGGTCCGGCAGGTGCTCGGCTCGGCGCCCGTCGGCGCGGTCACTGGCTCGTAGCGAGCCCGGCGGCATCCCCGAACGTGGCGCGCTCACCGACGCAGCTCGACGCCGCTGACGCCCGCGCCCTGCTGGCGACGATGTGGCGAATCCGCTGCTTCGAGGAGCGCGTCGCAGCGCTCAAGCGCAGCCTGCAGGTCCACGGTCTGATCCACCTGAGCATCGGCGGCGAGGGCGTCGCCGGCGGCGTCTGCGGGCAGCTGCGTGACCGCGATGCCGTGTACAGCGGCCACCGGGCGCACGGTCATGCGATCGCCAAGGGCGCGCCACTGCACCGGGTGATGGCCGAGTTGATGGGACGCGACGACGGCCTGTGCCGCGGTCTTGGCGGGTCGATGCATCTCGTCGACACGACGCACGGGTTCATGGGCGCAACCGGCGTCGTCGGGGGCAACCTCCCGCTCGCGCTTGGCACTGCGCTCGCCGCCAGAACGCGCGGCAGCGACGATGTCACGGTCGTCTTCTTCGGCGACGGCGCGGTCCAGGCCGGTCACTTCAACGAGTCGGTGAACCTGGCGGCGCTGTGGCAGCTCCCGCTCATCTTCGTGTGCGAGAACAACGGCTTTGCCGAATTCACGCCGCGCTCGGCGCACACGGTCGTCGAGCGTGTCAGCGACGTCGTCGCGCCGTACGGGTTCGACTGCGAGACGATCGAGGGCAGCGATGCCGCCGCGGTCTGGGGCGCGTTCGGCGAACTCATGACCCGCGTGCGGGCCGGCGAAGGTCCGTTCCTGCTCGAGTGCCTCACCTACCGCCGTCGTGGCCACTACGAGGGCGACGCGCAGGAGTATCGCGACGCGCTCGCCGACGAGGAGTGGAGCCGGCGCGACCCGATCTCCCAGTTCGAGCCACGCGCTGTGGAGCAGGGGTGGTTGGACGAGCAGACGATCGAGACCATCCGGGGCGAGGCCGCCTCGGCGGTGGAGGACGCCGTGCGGTACGCGCGCGCCAGCCCCTGGCCTGACCCGGGACTGCCGGCGGGGCTGGTCTACGCGTGAGCGGGTCACCCGAGACGACGTTCATTGAAGCGGTCAATCAGGCGCTCGCGCGGGCGATGCGCGCGGACGAGCGTGTGATCATTCTCGGCGAGGACGTCGCCGAGGGCGGCCCATATATGGCCACCGCGGGCCTCGCCGAGGAGTTCGGAGGCGAGCGCGTGCTCAACACGCCGATCAGCGAGGGCGCCGTCTGCGGCGTGGCCATCGGCGCCGCCCAAAGCGGTCTGCGACCCGTCGTCGAGATCATGTTCATCGACTTCATCACGCTCGCGCTCGATCAGCTCGTCAACCAGGCGGCGAAGGCACACTTCATGTCCGGTGGCCAGCTCCAGGTTCCGCTCGTCCTGCGCACGCAGGGGGGAGCCGGGCAGCGCAGCGGAGCCCAGCACTCGCAGAGCCTCGAGGCGTGGTTGACGCACGTCCCCGGACTCAAAGTGGTGATGCCGAGCTCCGCCGCCGACGCGGCCGGCCTGCTCGCATCCGCGATCGCCGATCCCGGTCCGGTGGTGTTCGTCGAGAACAAGTCGCTGTATTTCCGCCGCGAGCCGGCACCGGACGGAGGCGGTATGCCGGCACCGATCCCGCTCGGTGAGGCGAACGTGCTCCGCGAGGGCAGCTCGCTGACGATCGTCGCCACGTCCCGAATGGTCGGCGACGCCCTCGCGGCCGCCGAGCAGCTCGCGCGCGACGGGGTGAGGGCGGAGGTCATCGATCCCCGCACGCTCGTGCCGCTCGACCTCGAGACGCTGGCGCGCTCGCTGCAGAAGACCGGCCGCGCCGTGATCGCGCACGAGGCGGTGACAGTCGGCGGCTTCGGCGCCGAGCTCGCCGGACAGCTCCAGAACTCGTGCTTCGACTTTCTCGCGGCCCCGATCCAGCGCGTCGGTGCGCCGTTCATGCCGGTGCCGGTGAGCCCACCGCTCGAGGACGCCTACCGCCCCGGCGTCGAGGAGATCCTGACCGCGGCGCGCGTCGTGATCGAGTGGGATCAGCCGGTGGAGGCAGTCGACCGGTGACCGTCGCCATCGAGCGCGAGCAGGGTTGCGCCGGGCATCCGCTCCAGCACGCGGCTATGACGCAAGACGATCTCCAGGTTGATGAGGGACAGGCGAGCGTGCTCACGTCCGAGCGCGTCGGCCCGCGCCCCCTCGCGGCGCTCGATGGCATCGATGAGGCCGAGGTGCTGCCGGTGGGCGACGACGAGGATCTCCCGCGACTCCGGCAACTCGGCGTGAGCGAGCACGAACGCGCTCGGGCTCGCGAACGGGAGCAGGAGGATGTTCTCGAGCGAGCGCTCGAGCAGCGGGCTGCGCGCGATCGCGAGCAGCCGCTCGTGAAAGCCCTCGTTGAGCGCGACGTACCGCTCGAACGACTCGTAGTCGGCCTGGTGAACGAGCTCCTGGGTCGCGTCGGTGATCTCCCGCAGCCGGCGGATGTCCCGCCGGGTCGGGCCGCGCTCGGCCGCGAAGCGCGCCGCCGTGCCCTCGAGCACTCCCCGCAACTCGATCGCGTCACGGATGTCGTCCTGGGTGAACTCCCGCACCGCGTACCCACCGCGGCTGAGACTTCGGAGCAGACCTTCGTGTTCGAGCTCAGCAAGCGCCAGTCGCAACGGCGTGCGCGAGACGCCGAGCCGCTCGACCAACGGGAGTTCCGACATGCGCTCCCCGGGCGCGAATTCCCCGTTCAGAATGAGCTCCCGCAGCCGCAGCTGCGCCCTCATGATGTGCGTTCGGTTTGCGGACTTGGTCAAGGTGTGCGCGGTCCCCGCGCGCACTCTACCGTCCGGCGATTCCTGCATGCAAGATGACGGCCTCGTCATCCGTGAACGGCCAAATTCACCCTTAATAAGAGCTTCTTGCATGCAACAACGGTGCGAACTAGTATCACCCATCGCCTCGCCGACCGGGCGGGCCAACCTTCGCAGGAGAGGAGAGAGGGTGAGGATGTTCCACGACTGGGCGCGCGCGCGCCTGAGCCTGGCACTGGTGACGGTGCTGGGAGTGGTGGTCCTGGCGGGCTGCGGCAGCAGCAGCTCCAGCAGCAGTTCGGCAGGGGGCGGTGGTTCGACCTCGAGCACGGCTGCGTCGTCAAGCAGCGGCAACACCGGTTCTTCGGTTGACACTTCAAAGTGCGGTCCGAAGCCGGGCGTCAAGGCGACGGGCACGCCCATCAATATCGGCACCATCGACACCAAGCAGCCGGGCACGGACTTCAGTGACGGCCCGAACATGATCCAGGCGTACTTCACCTGCGTCAACGAGAACGGCGGCGTCAACGGACACCCGCTGAAGCTGTTCGTCGAGTACGACCAGACGCAGCCGGCCCAGGTCGCGGCCGCGGCGAAGAAGCTGATCCAGAGCGACCACGTGGTCGCGATCGACGGCGTCTTCGATCTGCTCGAGTGCACCGTCAATCAGGCGTACTGGAAGCAGCTCGGCATCTACGAGATGGGGGCAGGCATCGCGCCCGAGTGCTGGTCGACGCCGAACAGTGCGGCCGTCAACATGGGGCCGCGCTACAGCTCCGACGGCGCGACGCAGTACGGCCTGAGCCAGCATCCGAACAAGGTCGTGTTCGTGCAGTCCAACGTCCCCGGCACCGGCTATATCGCCGCCGGGCCGAAGGCTCTGGCGGACGCGGCGCACGTGCCGATCACCGAGCTGACGGAGAACGTCCCGATCAATGACGCCAACTCCGTTGCCCTCGACCTCGTCAACAAGGCCGGCTCAAACGGGTGGGTGGTGCTCAACTTCACTCCGCCCGAGGCGCTCGTGATCCTCCAGGCCGCGCAGAAGCTCGGACTCGAGGACCGGGTCAAGGGCTGGGGTTGCTCGACACCGTGCAACACCGACTTCCTGGCCAAGACGCTGGGACCGAAGTGGAACCACAAGCTGTTCGTCAACGCGGAGCTGACCTCCCCCGATGACCACAACGGGCCGGAAATGCAGCTCTACAAGGCGATCCTCGCCAAGTACGGGCAGAGTGTGGCCGGCGGCGTCGGCTCGTTCAGCGAGATGGGCTTCCTCCTCGGCAAGTTCCTCACCAACGCGCTCCAGAACATGAAGGGCGCGTACACGATGAAGAACGTCAACGTCGCGATCAAGGCGATCAAGGACCAGAAGACGGAGCTCCTCTGCCAGCCGTGGGTGTACGGCGACTTCCCGCTGCACATCCCGAACAACGCGGACTTCACCACAACCCCGGAGAACGGGAAGATGGTGACGGCACAGCAGTGTTTCAACATCTCTGCCGCCGATCCGCAGATCGCGGCGTATCGTAAGGCCGCAGGAACGGCACCGTCGACCAATCCGCCGACGTCGTAGGAGGACGTATTGCTGCAGCGATCAGGGCGCCTGAACTTCCATGCCTAGCCTGACTGACCTCGAGCAGTTCCTTGTCACAGGACTATCACTCGGAGGGGTGTACGCCCTGTCCGGGATTGGCATGGTCGTGCTGTACCGAGCGACCGGAGTGCTGAATCTGGCATTCGGGGCGGTCGGTGCGATGGGCGCCCTGATCGCATGGCAACTGATCAACCACGCCGGCTTCGGATTCTGGCCGGCGTCGTTGATCGGGGTTCTGTTCGGCGGCGTCGTGACGCTCGTCTACGGCATGGTGTTCGGCCCCGCGCTCGCCGGGCGCGACCCCCTGGTCAAGGCGACGGCGACGTTGGGTCTGACGCTGATCCTGCTTGGGGTGATGGACCTGTTGTGGCCCTCGAGCGGTGGCGCGTCACGAGCGCTCACGATCCCGACTGACAACAACACCTTCCAGGTTGGTGAGATCTCGGTCACATACACGAACGTGATCGCACTCGTGCTCGGGCTGGCGATCACGGTCGTCACCGGCGCGTTCCTGCGCTTCACGAAGACGGGCACGGCGATGCGCGCGATGGCCAACGACCGGGAGATCACCGCCACGCTCGGGGTCCGGGTTCGCCGTGTCGAGGCGAATGCGTGGTTCGGCTGCGGCGTGCTCTCCGGAATCGCCGGCGTCCTGCTGGCGGACCTCGTCGCGCTCGATTCGACCAGCCTGACTTTCCTCGTCATCTCATCACTCGCAGCGACGCTGATCGCGCGGCTGCGTTCAATCCTCATCACTTTCTTCGCCGCGATCGTCATCGGTCTCGTGACGGCCGAGTTGACGCCGGTCTCCTCGCTCAGCAACTACCGCGACATGACGCCGTTCGTGCTCGCCGCGATCGCGCTGCTGATCCTCAACCGCCGTCGCGTGATCTCCGTCGGCCGCCAAGGGGTGTAGCGGCCGCGTGGAACCCGCCAGCGTCAGGAGCACTGCCGACACAACCGAGACCGAAGGCGCCGGCGCCACGCCGGAGTCCGCGCCGACGCGGCGGCCGCGCGGATCGATGCCAGAGCCGCGAGCGCTCGTCCGGCCGCTTGTCATCGCCGCGGTGCTGCTCGTGGTGCTGCTGGCGACTCCGTCGATCTTCAGCCAGTACTACGTTGACGCCTGGACGCAGGTTGCGATCTACTCGATCGTCACGCTCGGGCTCGGCCTGCTCGTCGGACGGGTCGGGATGGTGTCCCTCGGCCAGGGAGCGGTGCTGGCGATGGGGGCCTGGGTGGCGGCGCGGCTGCTGTTTGCCACCGGGCTGTCGTTCCCGATCGTTCTCTTGGCCTCCGGGCTGATCACGATGGTGCTCGGCACGCTCGTCGGGCTGCCCGCGTTGCGGATGAGCGGCCTGTATCTGGCGTTGATCACACTGATGCTCGCCGGCGCGATCACGGTCGCGCTCGACAACATCAACTTCCCCAACGGCGGACACGGCTTCACCGGCTACAACGGCGCGAGCGTCCATATCCAGGCGATCCGCCGGCCCAGCATCGCCACCAGCGATCCAGCGTTCTTCCGCTACTCGCTGATCGTCGCGATCCTGATGTTCCTGCTCGTCCTGGTGCACATCCGCGGCAAACCCGGCCGAGCGTGGGCGGCGATCCGTCAGAGCGAATCGGCGGCGCTCGCGGCCGGGATCAACACGACGGCTTACAAGCTCTGGGCCTTCGCGCTGGCGTCGTTCATCACGGGCGTCGCCGGTGGGCTCGTGGCGGCCAGCTACCGCTACCTCAACTCGCTGACGTTCGCGACCCAGGACTCGATCACGCTGCTGGCGGTCGTCCTCATGGGCGGCGCCTACAGCCTCTGGGGCGCGATCATCGCCGCCGTCCTGCTCAAGTTCCTCCAGGCGCTGCTCAACGATTGGGGTGTCTCACCGGACTGGCTCACGATTCTGTTCGGGATCGGCGTGCTCCAGGTGCTGACGACCGCGCCGGCCGGCCTCATCGATCAGGTTCCGCGTGACCTCAGGCGTCTCGGTGGGCTCCTGTTCGGCCGCGGGCGGCGCACGGCGACCGAGGGCGACAAAGCGTGATTGAAGTCAGCGACCTGACCGTACGGTTCGGTGGAGTCACACCGCTCGACGGGATGAGCCTGCGCTTCGAGCAGGGCACCTGCGGCCTGATCGGGCCCAACGGCGCCGGGAAGACGACGTTCTTCAACGTCCTCAGCGGCTTCGTCCGCCCGGTCTCCGGAACGATCCACGCATTCGGCGAGGACCTCTTGAAGATGGCGCACTTCCGCCGCGCCCGCTGGGGCGTCCGCCGAACCTTCCAGACCGAGCAGGCGATCGAGCAACTCTCGATCTACGAGAACGTGGCGATGATTCACGAGCACTCGAAGCTGACTGGATCGTCGCGTCGCGAAGATGTGCTCGGGGCGATCTCGTTCGTGGGCCTCGGCATGGACCCGAGCACGAAGGTCGGCGTGCTCGGCGCGCGCGACCGGCGTCTCGTCGAGGTGGCCCGCGCCGTCGTCGGACGGCCGCGTGTCGTGCTGCTCGACGAACCCGCCGCCGGGCTGCCGGATGAGGAGACCGAGCACCTCGGCGAGGTCATTCGCCGGATCCCGGATGACATCGGCGCGCTGACGATCCTCGTCGATCACGACATGAGCCTCGTGTCCGGCTGCTGCACCACAACCGCGGTGCTCGACTTCGGCAAGCTGCTCGCCGACGGGCCGACGGCGGAGGTGCTGCGCGACGAGCGGGTCATCCGCGCCTATCTCGGCACTGAGGATGTGGAATCTGCTGGCGCAGATTCCAGTGGGAGTTCCGCTGGCGCGGTGGAATCTGCCGGCGCAGATTCCAGTGGGAGTTCCGCTGGCGCGGAACTCCCGGAGCGGGCGGAAGCGGAGCGGCCGGAGGGCGATCGATGAGCGACGGCGCGCTCAGCCTGACGGACGTCAGCGTCGCGCGCGGCGGACACACCGTCGTGCACGAGGTCTCGCTCAATGTTGCCCCTGGCGGCGTCACCGCGCTGCTCGGACCGAATGGCGCCGGCAAGTCCAGCCTCGTCCTCGCCGTCGGCGGCGTGCTGAAGCCGCTCGGCGGGTCGGTGGTGATGGACGGCCGCGAACTTGCGGGACGGCGGCCAGAGAAGATCCGGCAGGCCGGGTTGGCCATCGTCCCGGAGGGCCGGCGGCTGCTGCGCGAGCTCACCGTCGAGGACAACATCCGGGTCGCCACGTATTCGCTGTCCCGGCCGCAGGCGAAGGCCGGACGCGAGCGCGCGCTCGAGTTGTTCCCCGAACTCGAGAAGCGGCTGACGACGGCCGCCGGCTCGCTCTCCGGGGGGGAGCAGCAGATGGTCGTCCTCGCTCAGGCGCTCGTGTCCCAGCCGCGCTACGTGGTCATCGACGAGTTGTCGCTTGGCCTCGCCCCCGTCGTCGTGCAGCGTCTCATCCCGACGATCCGCTCGATCACCGAGGGCGGCATCGGCGTGCTGCTGATCGAGCAGTTCGCGACCGTCGCGCTCGGCCTCGCCGAACGGGCGTACGTAATGGAGGGCGGGCGCATCCGCTACGAGGGACCGGCCCAAGAGTTGCGTGAGAAGCCGGAGCTGCTCCATTCGGCGTACCTGTTCCGAGGCGCGCCGACCGGGAACGGTGTACCCGCGCCGGCCGCCGTCAAGCCGGCATGACGGTCACGGCGATGGAGCACGTGCTCGTGCTCAGCGACGACATCGAGGCGACCCGCGAGTTCTATTGCGACATCGTGGGGCTGCGCGTGGGCGAGCGCCCGCCACTCGAGTTCCGTGGCTACTGGCTGTACGCCGGCGACACGCCCTGCCTGCACATCGCCGAGCGTCAGTCGTATCTCACCCACGCAGCATCGCTGGGACTCGGCATCTCCCGCGAGCCGCCCGGAACGGGGCCCGTCGACCACATCGCATTCAACGCCAACAACTACGACCGGCTCCGGCGGCGGCTGACGATGAGCGGAGTCCGTTCCGTTCCCAACTGCGTGCCCGCGGCCGGGCTGCGGCAGCTGTTCTTCGACGACCCCAACGGTGTGCGCGTCGAGATCAACGTGAGAGACCCCCAGAGCTAGTGGACCCATCCGCTAGCGGCCCTTCCGGAAATACGACGAGAACCACAAACGAGGTTGAGATGGCTGAATCGCAGACCGCGAACACGATCACGTCCGGGCCCCGCACGACGCCCCCGTTCCGCGCCGATCACGTTGGCAGCCTGCTGCGTCCCAAGCGGCTGCTCGACGCGCGTGAGGAGTTCGCCGCCGGACGCCTGTCCGCCGAGCAACTGCGGGCCGTCGAGGACGACGCGATCCGTGACGTCGTGGCAATGCAGCGCGACGTCGGCCTGCAGTCGGCGACCGACGGAGAATTCCGCCGCGCCTCGTGGCACATGGACTTCATCTATCAGCTCGGCGGGATCGAGAAGCGGCCGCCCGGGGACATCAAGGTCCAGTTCCGCAACGAGGAGGGCGAGATCGAGTTCGCCCCCGCATCGATCCACATCGCCGAGCGCGTGCGTCTGTCCGAGCCGATCTTCGCGGAGGACTTCCGGTTCCTGCAGAGCCGGGTGCAGGACGGCGTGACCCCGAAGCTGACGATCCCGTCGCCGAGCATGGTCCACTACCGCGGTGGCCGCGCCGCGATCGATCCGAACGTGTATCCGGATGTGGACGAGTTCTGGCGCGATCTCACCGGCGCCTACGCCGACCAGGTCAAGGCGGTGGCCGCGATGGGCGGACGCTACCTGCAGTTCGACGACACGAGTCTCGCCTACCTCAACGACCCGCGCCAGCGCGAGGAGATGGCCGGCAAGGGCGAGGATGCGGAACACCTCCACGAGACGTACATCCGCCACATCAACGAGGCGCTGGCGGACAAGCCGGACGGGCTGACCGTGACGACGCACATGTGCCGCGGAAATTTCCGCTCCTCATGGGTGGCCGAGGGAGGCTATGACTTCGTCGCCGAGGCCCTGTTCGGCGAGCTCGCCGTGGACGGGTTCTTCCTCGAGTACGACGACGCCCGCTCCGGCGGGTTCGAGCCGTTGCGATTCGTTCCCAAGGACAAGCTCGTCGTCCTCGGACTGGTGACGACCAAGCGCGGCGAACTCGAGAGCAAGGATGAGCTCAAGCGGCGGATCGACGAGGCATCGCAATACGTCGCGCTCGAGCAGTTGTGCCTCTCACCCCAGTGTGGCTTCTCCTCGACCGTCGAGGGCAACTCGGTCACCTTCGACCAGCAGGTGGCGAAACTCGCGCTGATCGTCGAAACCGCCGCGGAGGTCTGGGGCTGACGGTGCGCGCCGCCGTGACGGAGCGGGTCGGAATGATGACGGTGATCGACCGTCCCGATCCCGACGCTCCCGGTCCTCGTGAGGTCGTCGTCCATCCGGAGGCGATCGGCATCTGCGGTTCGGACTATCACTTCTTCGCCGGCGAGCTCTCCGACGCCGCCGGCGGTTCACAATTCCCCCGCGTCCAAGGTCACGAGTTCGCCGGGACGATCACCGCCGTCGGGCCCGACTGCCGGCCCGAGCTGAGTCCCGGCCAGCGGGTTGCCGTCTACCCGCTGCACGCGTGTGGCCAGTGCTACCCGTGTCGCGTCGGGCGCCCGAATGTGTGCGTCAACTTCAAGCTGATCGGAATCCATCTCGACGGTGGGCTGCAGGACCGGATCGCGATGGCCCAGGAGCAGGTGTTCCCCGTCGTCACCGAGGACGCGGCGATTGGCGCGATGGCCGAGCCCGTTTCGATTGCCGTCCGGGCGATCAATCGCGCTCGGGTGCAGCCCGGCGAGCGGGTCGTCGTGTTCGGTGCCGGACCGATCGGTCAATGCGTGTGCCTGCTCGCGCGCGAGCGCGGGGCCGAGGTGCTCGTGATCGACCTCCAGGAGAGCCGGCTCCGCCTCAGCCGCGAGATGGGTGCCGACACGCTCGTGTGGACGAACCAGGACGAGGTCGTCTCGGCGGTCGGCGATTGGGCCGGCCCCGACGGTCCGCAGGTCGGCGTCGATGCGACAGCCGCGGCGCCGGCCGTGCGCGCGATGATCGACGTCGTCGGATACGCCGGGCGGGCCGTACAGGTGGGGATGTCGAATGCGGAAGCGCCGATCCGCATCGGGAGCCTCACCGAAAAGGAGCTTGACTTCCTCGGGGTCTGCTGCTGCGGCGGCGGCGAGTTCGGTGAGGCCGTCCACGCCGTGGAGCGCAACGCTCAGCTGCTGGCGCGGCTGATCAGCCACGAGTTTCCGCTGAGCTGAGGCGCCAGACGCCCTGCACTTCGCAATGAGCAATCCAAATCAGGTGATGAAGGTGGTGATCCGGGGTGACTGAGAGCTACGACTACGTCATCGTCGGGGCCGGGTCGGCGGGCTGTGTGCTCGCGGCTCGCCTGACCGAGGATGCGGACGTCCGGGTGGCGGTGCTCGAGGCGGGCGGCGAGGACACGCAGCCGGAGATCAAGATTCCCGCGGCGTTCCCGGCGCTGTTCAAGTCGAGCCTCGATTGGGACCTGGAGGGCGAGCCCGAACCCGGGCTTGACAACCGCCGGCTCTATCTGCCCCGCGGACGGATGCTCGGCGGCTGCAGCTCGATCAACGCGATGATCTACATCCGCGGCAATCGCGCGGACTACGACGGCTGGGCGGCCGCCGGGTGTGACGGGTGGAGCTATGACGAGGTCCTGCCCTACTTCAAGCGCTCCGAGGACAACGAGCGCGGCGAGGATGCCTACCACGGTGTCGGGGGTCCGATGTCGGTGTCCGACAGCCGCTCGATGCATGCGCTCGTCGACACGATGCTCGAGGCGGCCGGTCAGGCCGGCCATGAGCAGAATCCGGACTTCAACGGTGCCCGTCAGGAGGGAGTCGGTCGCTTCCAGCTCACGCAGCGCGACGGCCTGCGATGGAGCACGGCGGATGCGTTCCTGCGCCCGGCCGCGCAGCGAGAGAACCTCAAGGTGATCCCGCGCGCGATGGCACTGAGGATCCTGTTCGAGCGCAACCGCGCCGTCGGGGTCGAGGTCACACGCGACGGCAAGGTCGAGCAGTTGCGCGCCGAACGCGAGGTCATCCTTTCGGCCGGCGCCTACCAGTCACCCGTGCTGCTGATGGTCTCCGGGATCGGACCCGAGGATCAGCTGGCGCCGTTTGGGATCGAGATCCGGGAAACGCTGCCGGTGGGGATCGGCCTTCAGGATCACTGCATGGCCCAGGTCAACTACCTGACCGACGAGCCGTCGCTGTTCATGGCCGCCGCCGACGCGGAGCACATTGCCCTGCTCGAGGCCGAGGGTCGCGGTCCCCTCACCTCCAACATCCCTGAAGCGGCCGGATTCTTCCGGACACGTCCGGGCCTCGACGCGCCTGACATCGAGTTCCATTTCGCGCCCTCGATGTTCTTCGACGAGGGCCTGGCCGCGCCGGCCGACCACGGCTACTGCTTCGGACCGGTCGTCATCGCACCGACGAGCCGGGGACGGGTGATGCTCCGGACGCCGCTGCCGGACTCAAAGCCGCGCGTGCTCTGCAACTTCCTGACGACCGAGGAGGATCGCCACAGCATGCTCGCGGGCATGCGGATGGCGCTGGCGATCGCCGAGCAGTCGGCGCTGAAGGCCGTCGAGCGGGCACCGTTCAGCGTGCCGAAGTCCGATTCCGACGAGGACCTGATGGCCTTCATCAGGCGCGTCGCGCAGACCGTGTACCACCCGACGTCAAGCTGTGCGATGGGCTCGGTCGTCGACTCCGAGCTGCGCGTGCTCGGCTTCGAGGGCCTGCGGGTCGTTGACGCGTCCGTGATGCCGAGCATCACGCGCGGCAATACGAACGCTCCGGTGATCATGATCGCCGAGCGCGCGGCGGACCTCATCCGCGCCGGCCTGGGAGCGACGGTCACGGCCGGAGTGGCGTAGGCGGCGGGGATCGGCTTTTGCGTGGCAGGGGGTGCCACGCAAACGCCAATCCCCTCGGCTGGCCGGAATGGCGTAGGCGGCGGGCTGCGGGCTGCGCTAGGTCGTCTGCAGCGGGTCGCCGAGCGCACCGCCGGCGAGCCATTCGGCGCCGCGTGCGTAGAGGCGCTGTACGCCCGGGCCCGTGAGTCCCGGCATATCGCGCTTGACGTCATAGCCGATCTCGCTCTGCGCGTAGGCGAGGTGCTGGTAGCCGACCGGGAACTGCTCGAGCCGCTCCCGCGCAAGCGTCAGCGTCGCGGCCGGATCGACGGTGTCAAGGCGATCCTTCTCGTAGATCGGCTGGCGCAGCACGATCCCCCAGCGATCGTTCCGGCGCTCGAGGAAGTCGTAGAAGCGCCCCGTGCAGACGATGTCGCAGAGGACGCCATGCACCTCCGCCCGCTGCGAGATCGTCATCTTCGTCTGGGCGATGGCGCGGGCGCGCTCCGGCGCGAGATCGATCGTGCACCCGCCGAGGAAGTGGAGGATGTTCACGCCGTGCTCGAACCCCTCTCGGCTGACCCGGATGAACTCCGCGGCCGGGCCCTGGAACCAGGTCGCCATCATGAATCCGTCGTCGTGCCACACGGTCGCGAACCGCTCCCACTCCCCCGCGTCCCGCCACAGCGCCCAGTTCTCGACCAGCTCCCGGATCAGGCGGCGATCCTCGCTCATGTGGGCGTGGCCCCCAGATCCGGGATCCGGCTGGTGGGCGGGATCGGCGGGCCGGTCGCGCGGCCACTGATGTCCGGCGTCCCGTAGGTGTGGAACGTCTCGATCGTCTTCACCCCCCACGCCTGACCGCGCGCACGTTCGGCCTGCGTCCAGACGACGGGTTCGTAGGCGGGATCGAAGATGAAGTGCGTCCCGGTCGTGACCTCAACCCGGTTTCCGCCCGGCTCGTACACGTAGAGGAACATGCCCTGGGCCACCGCGTGCTTCGAGGGGGCGGCCTCGATCGGGACGTCCGCGTCGAGAAACAGGTCGGCGGCGCGAAGCACCTCCTCGCGGGTGTCGACGAAGAACGCGAGATGGTGCAGGCGGCCGCTGGCGCCCGCATGGTCGGCGACATAGATGAGCTCGTGCGCGGCGATCGACAGGCTCATCCACGCGCCGACCTCGCTGCCGTCGTCGGCGACGATCTGCTCGTAGAGCCGGAATCCGAGGACGTCCTGGGCGAAGCGCCGGTTGACGGCGACATCCCGCGCGAGCACGTTGACATGGTCGAGGCGCTTGACCGCGGCGCCGCGGCCGACGTAGCGCTGGGGCACGTTCTTGAGGGCGGGACGCAGGTGCTCGGGCGGCTGGTAGCGCTCGGTCTCGTAGTAGAGCTCGAGGCGATGCCCGTCGGGATCGGTGAACCCGAAGGCGGGCCCGTGGCCGACGTCGCTGTCGATCCACTCGCCGCCTTGCCCGCCGGCCCTCACAGCGGCGACACGACGCTCGAGCGCCTGCGGGCTCCAGGCGCGCAGCGCCATATGCCCGAGGCCGGGGAGCGGGGCCTCGGTCAGCTTCAGGCTGTAGCGCTGGTAGTCGCCCCACCCGCGCAGGTAGACGGACTGCCCCTCCCGCGCCTCGACCTCCATCCCGAACAGCTCGACGAAGAAGCGCAGGCTCTCGTCGGGGAACGGCGTCAGCAGCTCCGCGTGCCCGATATGGGCGAGGTCGTGGATCGGTTCGACGACAGCGTCGGTCATGGCCTCACTCACCCTCTCGCTCGAGCCGCGCGCGCAGCCCGTCGATCTCGTACGACAGCTCACCCTCCTGCAGGCGAGCACGCTTGACGGCCTCTCGCTTCATGCGCTCACGCGCACTCGCCAGCGTGTCGGTCACCCGCTCGCGCTCCACGACCGCGACGCCGTCCGCGTCGAGCACGACCGCGTCGCCCTGGTGCACGGTCACCCCGCCGACGGCCACCGGCTCGCCAATCGACCCGGCGAGCTCCTTGCCGGCTCCTCGGACACGGATCCACCGCGCCCAGATCGGAAGGCCGAGCCGCACGAGCTCCTCGACGTCGCGCACGGATGCATCGACGAGGATCGCCGCGGCGCCGTGCACCTGCGCCTGCGTGGCCAGCAGGTCCCCGACGAGCGCGACCGGCCGCGGCTCGGGCATCGTGAGCACGAGCACCTCCCCGGGCTCGAGCTGCGCCATCGCCGCGTGGACCATGAGGTTGTCGTCCTGCCCGCAGCGGACGGTCCGGGCGGGCCCCGCCGCCCGCGAGCTGGGAACGACCTGAATGAAATCCGCCTCAACGCATCCGCGCCGCCCGCCCGCCTCGTAGACCGTTGCCGCGCCGAGCTCGGCCAGCTCCGTGTAGGGCGTGCTCACAGCTCGCCGACCACCTGCGGCGTGACCCGCTGAAACGCCTCCGCCTGCCGGATCTCGGCATTTGCAGAGGAGCGGCGCGCATGGTTCGCGCGGTGCTCGGCCCGCTCGGCGTAGTAGCTCTGGAGGTAGCGCTGCGCCTTCATCTCGCTCATCGCGGCCACCTTGGAGTCCATAACCGCCGTGATGTCGACGAACGTCGTCGGCGTGAAGTTGCAGAGCTCCGGCTGGTGGGGCTCGAACAGGAACAGCGCGGGCGGCCGGACGGTCGCAAACGCACTCGGGACGCCGGCGCCCGCCGCCAGGCTTCGGGCTCGCATGACGGCCGCGAAGGCGACCGGATGATCCGGGTTGAACGGGTCGGTACCGGTGTGGGTGATGAGCACGTCAGGCGCGAACTCGCGGATCGTCTCGGTGATCTTCAGCAGCGCGTCGGTCCCGATCTCGAGCGGGTAGTCGCCGAGGTCGAGGCACGTGAACGACGCGCCGAGCGCGGCCGCCGCCCGCTCGGCTTCGCCGTGTCGGATCTCCTTGACCCGTTCAAGCGTCTGGCCCTCCTCCTTCCAGAGCTCGCCCGATTCGCCCCGCTCCCCGTAGGACAGCGCGATCACGCTCGCCGCACCGCCGCGGGACGTCGCGACCGCGACGGCGCCCGCCCGCCCGCCATACGAAATCGGCCGAATGGGCGCCGATCACCATCATCCGGCGCGCGCTCACAGCGGCTCAGCTCCCGCCACCCGTCGCGTGTTGACGACCGCCATGACGTGCACCTCCTCCTCGTCGAACCCGGCCGTCAGCAGGCGGTCGACCATCAGGGGCAGTCCGTCTTCGACCGGCGGGTTGAACACCTGGCCGAGATCGGTGGAGAGGACGGAGTGCTCTGGACCCGTGGCCCGGATGTTCTCGGTCCATTGCTCCCATGCGATCTTGCCGGTGTGGGGCGTCGTGAAGCAGCGCTCGAGCAGGGCCCCCCGCCCGGCGAGCCGCCGTTGATCCTCGACCGAGAGATCCTGGGAGGGGAACTCGGGGTGGGTGACGACGATGTCGGCGATTCCGGCGTCGACGGCGGCATCGACGACGGCGAAGATCTCGTCACGCCCGAGATGGCCGGTCGCGAGCACCATCCCGTGGCGGGCGATCATCGCCAGCACCGCCCGGGTCGCCGGAAGCACCGCCCCATCGCCGTCGAGCACGGGCACCGGTTCGATCTCGAGCCCCTGCTCGCGGAGCTCGAGCTGCAGCTTCACCCACACCGGAACCTTGGCGCCGGGCGGCGCCTCGCGCTCGCCAGCCTCATTGACGGCGTCGACCGTCGGAAGCCACACGGTGCGGGCGCCCTCTCGCGCGGCGATCTCGACGGCGAGCGGGTTGATCCCCCCACCGCGCGGTTGAGCGTGATCGCGCCGAGGGCCCGGATCCCGGGGACCGCGGCGCGGACGACCGCGGCGCGCTCGGCGGTCGAGCCGTAGTGAGACTTCAGCACGAAGCCGGCGATCCCGAGCTCTGAGCAGCGCCGGGCGAGGGTGATGTCGTCGATCTTGCGCGGGACGACGTCCGGCGCGATGTGGATGTGGGTGTCAAACCCGCCTCGGACGAGTGCCCGCGCACGACTGGTGGGCTCCGTACTCATCCGCGGTGCGGCCGCGCGTCCTCAGGGTGGTGCCAGATTGTTGACAATCCTGTCGCCACGACTCCCGGATCATATGTCAACGGTCAAGAGCGCATCCGACCTCGCCACCGTGCGCACACCCGTTTGCACCGGTGCGGCCGGTGACGTACGTTGCGCACACGCACGTCCCAACGAGGAGAGAAATGCTGGTTCTCGACGCCCGCCGCTCGGAGCTGGTCCGACGGCTCTGTCAACTCATCGTGCCCGGCTCGGAGCGTGTCGGTCCCGAGGTCTACATCGACGCGCTGCTCTCGCGGATGCCCGAGGCGGACCGGGACATGGTGCTCGCTGCCGTTGACGCGCTCGAGCCTTCCGCCGGCGGCACCGAGGCGCTGGCCGGGCATGCCCTCACGCCGGAGTTCATGATGGTCCGGGCGCTGGCGTGCGAGGCGTACTACAGCGACTTCGTGGCTCCCGGAGCACCGGGGCCCGGCGCCTGGTCGGAGATCGACTTCAATCCGCCCCTGGCGGCGCGGCTGAACAAGGACTGGTCGTATCTGGGGGTGGGTGCATGAGTGCGCGATACGACGTGATCGTCGTCGGCTCCGGCGCCGGAGGTGGCATCGTCGCCGGCGAACTCGCCGAGCGGGGCCGGCGAGTGCTGCTCATCGAGGCCGGCCCGTACCGCACGGCCGCCGATTTCACGCGCTGGGAGGCACACGCGACGCACGATCTGTGGTGGCCGCTCGCGTTCGCCGAGCCGGCCGCCGGACCCGTCGAGCCGCCGCTGCCGCTGTTCCGAGGCCGCTGCGTCGGCGGAACGACGACCATCAACACGAAGGTGGCGCTCCGCCCCACCGCGCAGGACTACGAGAAGTGGCACGCCGCGGCCGGGCTGAGGGGCGAGTCGGGCGAGCCGTTCGGGGAGGTCGATCTGATCGCCCATCTGGAGCGGGTCGAGGGGCGGCTCGGCGTGCGCGAGCGCAGCGATTGGCAGACGTGCATCCACACGACCGAGCGGGGCTTCCGGGCGCTCGGGACAGAGCTCGAGCCGGTCATCTCCTACACCGACGCCAACTGCATGCGCTGTGGCTCGTGCCTGCAGGGCTGCCCGACGAACGCCGGTAAGTCGACGCTGAACACCTACATCCAGCCCGCGCTCGTGAGGTCAGGCCTGGAGCTGCGGGCCGGCTGCGCGGTGCAGCGCGTGATGATCGAGGATCGCGATGACGGGCTGCAGGCGACGGGAGTTGCCTACGTTGCGGCGGACGGCACGCCACAGGAGGCGCACGCCGATGTCGTCGTGGTCGCGGCGGGTACGCTCGCCACCCCCGGCATCCTGATCCGCTCCGGCGTCCGCGAGGCCGCCGGGGGATCCCCGAGCAGCTCGTTGATCGGCCGCAACGTCGGCTTTCACCCAGCGCGACTTGTCGAGGGATTGTTCGACGAGATCCAAGATGCCCACATGGTGTACCCGATCAGCGCGCACTGCATGAAGTTCCAACGCGACGAGGACGGCGGCTTCATCGTCGAGTCGGCAACCGTGCAGGACCCGATCGGCTTTGCCACCGCGCTGTCGGACGAGCATGACCGGCCGCTGTGGGGTGAGGAACTCGTGGACACGATGCGCCGCTACCGGTACTTCACCGGGCTGCTGACGATGGTCAACGACGAGAACAACGGCACCGCCTGGGTCGACGAATCCGGCCGCGACCGGTTCACCTTCGCGTGGAACGACCGCGAGCGCGGGCGCATCGACGCATCGCTGCAGTTTGCGCGTGACGTGCTCGAGGCCGCCGGCGCCAAGCGCGTGCTGCAAACGGGCATCCTCAGCACGCACGTCCAGGGCAGCTGCCGGATGGGCAGTGACCCCACCCGATCGGTCGTCGGAGCGCATGGCGAGTCGCACGACGTGCGGCGGCTGTTCATCGGCGACGGGTCGGTCGTCCCCCGGACGCTGTCGGTCAACCCATCGCTGACGATCATGGCGCTGGCCAGCCGGCTGGCCGCGTACCTCGACAGCGGCGAGCACGGCTACTTCGGCCGAGTCGCGGCGAGCGCGGCGGCGTAACTCAGCGCTCAGACAGCTGCTTCATCACGTGCAGCATCCCGCTGACGACGACCTCCCGCTCGCCCGTGGGCAGGGCGTCGAGCACATACGCCTCGACCTCGGCGATGACCGGGTCGGCTCGCCGCGCCAGGGCGCGTCCGCTCGGTGTGAGCTCGGCGCGGAGCACCCGCGCGTTGCTCGGGTCGACGGTGCGGCGGACGAGCTGGCGGTCCTCGAGCTTGGCGACGATCTCGATCATCGACTGCGGGGCGACGAGCGCCCGGCGGGCCAGCTGTGCGTTCGAGAGGCCGGGGCGGGCGGCGAGCACCGACAGCGTCGTGTATTCCTGGACGCTCAGCGACAGCGGGGCGAGCCGGGCGCGCATCTCCCTCAGGATCCCCTGGTTCGCCCGCCCCACCGCGTAGATCAGAGACGGCTGAGCCGATCCCATGCGTGTGGACCGGGCGCGCTAGCGCAGGCCGAGCAGCCGGATCGCGTTCTCCTTGAGCACCAACGGCCGGACCTCGTCCTTGATCGGCAGCTTCTCGAAGTCGGCGAGCCAGCGGTCGGGCGTGATCAGGGGATAGTCGGAGCCGAACAGCATCTTCTCGCGCAGCAGCGTGTTCGTGTACCGGATCAGGTTCTCCGGGAAGTACTTCGGGGACCAGCCGCTGAGATCGATGTAGACGTTCGGCTTATGGACGGCGATCGCCAGCGCCTCGTCCTGCCATGGAAACGACGGGTGAGCGATGATGATGTCGAGTCCGGGGAAATCCGCCGCCACGTCATCGACGCACATCGGGTTCGAGTACTTCAGGCGGACGCCGCCCCCGCCCGGCATCCCGGCGCCGATGCCCGTGGTGCCCGAGTGGAACAGCGCGATCAGCCCCGCCTCGGCGATCACCTCGTAGAGCCCGTAGTGCTCGCGATCGTTCGGCCAGAACGCCTGCGTGTTGGGATGGAACTTGAAGCCGCGCACCCCGGCCTCGATCAGGGCCCGCGCCTCCCGCACTGCGAGCTTCCCCTTGTGGGGGTCGACGGAGCCGAACGGGATCAGCACGTCGGGATTCGCGCGCGCCGCCTCGAGCACGCCGTCGTTGCCGATCCGCGGCCGGCCCATTCCGGCCTCGTCGTCGACGGTGAAGATGACCGCGAGCATGTTCCGCTCCCGGTAGTGGTCGGCGACCTCCTGTGCCGTCGGCTGCGGCGGGGAGCCGCCGAAGTAGGCGGCCGCGGCGGCGAGGATCTCGCTCGTGACGGCATCCTGGGCCTCGCCCGGGTTGCGCTCCGCGTGAGTGTGGACGTCGATCGCGACGACGCGATCGAGATCGATGGCGCTCATGGATAGACGCGCACGAGGTTCTCAGCGACAAGCGCCGGTCTGGCGGAACCCTCCACCTCAACGGTGACGACGAGCTTCAGCTCGACCCCGCCGCCGACCTCGCGGACCTCCTGGATCTGGACGCCGGCGCGCCATCGCGACCCGACCGGCAGGGGTGCGGGAAAGCGCACCCGGTCAAGGCCGTAGTTGATCCCCACCGCAGCGTCGGTGACTGTCAGGGCCCGCTGGGTGATCGGAGCGATCAGCGAGAGTGTGAGGAAGCCGTGGGCGACCGTTCCACCGAACGGCGAGGACTTGGCCCGCTCGGGGTCGACGTGGATGAAGTTGTGATCGCCGGTGACCTCGGCGAACTGGTTGACGAGCTCCTGCGTCATCTCGGTCCACTCGCTGTAGCCGAGGTCCCGCCCGACGCTGTCGCGGAGCTCGGCGAGCGTCGTCGTCAAACCGTTGTTCTCAGCGGTGCTCACATTGCTCTCCCGCTCGGGTGCGTATCAGGTTTCCGAACCTTATCCAATCCCCGGCGACCGGCGCTACGGGGCCACGGAGACGGCCACGAGCAGCGGCGAGCGGCGCTCACGAAGAGTCGGGATGACCTCGTCGAGCGTGCTCAGAAGCTGCGTGTGCGTATCCACGCGAGTCGCCGGGCAGCCGAATCCGGCGGCAATCGCGGCGACGTCGATCGCGTCGAATTGACCCCACGCGCCGGCGCCTCCCTCGTCGCGCGCGAGCGCATCCATCACCGCATAGCCGCCGTTGGCCATCACGATCAGGAGGACGCCGACGTCGTAGCGGGCCGCGCTCCACACGGCCTGAATCGTGTACAGCGACGCGCCGTCGCCGAGCACGGCGACGACCGGCCGATCCGGGTTGCCCATGCGGAGGCCGATCGATCCGGACAGGCCGAAGCCGAGCCCACCGTTGGCGCCGCTGACGAACCCCATCGGGGCACGCGCCGGCAGGCGCACGTGCAGTTCGGGACGGCTCGACGGCGTCTCCTCGACGAGCACCACGTCGCCCGGCAACCGCTCCGCGAGCGCAGCGAACACGTGTCCCGGCCGCAGCGGCTCACCGGGCCCCGGTGGCGCGGGGGGCGGCGGTGGCGTGTGCAGGGGTGCGCGCGGCGCGGGTGCGGGCGCACGAGGCCGGACGGCGGCGGCCACCGCGGCGCACGCCCCGGCCACCGGCGCCACGAGCGCCAGATCGCACGGGCTGCGCAGCGCCTCAGCCGCGGTGTCGGTGATCACGGCGACGCGGGTGCGAGGCTCGACGAGCGCCACCGCGTCGTCGAACAGATAGGTCCGGAAGGCGTTCGTGCCGACGGCGAGCACGAGGTCATAGGGCGACAGCGCTGCCCGCATGCGCCGCCGCATCCACGGCAGATGGCCGGCGAACAGCGTGTGGTCCTGCGGGAAGCCCGCGCGGCCGCCGAACGGCTCCTGCCAGACGGGGCAGTCGAGCCGCTCGGCCAGCCCCACCACCGCCGCCCAGCCGGCCACCGTGTCCGCGCCGGCCCCGACGACGAGAGCGGGCGACTGCGCCGCATCGATCAGGTCGACGAGCGGCGCCACGTCGGTCCCGGTCACCGCGTCCGAGCGGGCCACGTCGACCGGGGCCCCGGCCGCCAACTCGTCCGCGGGCTCTGACCAGTCGCCCATCGGGGCGACGACGAGCGTCGGTCCGCGGGCGCCGACGGCTTCGTGGTACGCGCGGGCGATCGCGCCCGGCAGGTCCTGCGGGCGCAGCGGCGTCGACGTCCACACCGGGTAGTCGCCGGCCAGTCGATCGAGCGAGCGCCCGGTGAGGAACGGCTCGAAGGACAGTTGGCGGCGGTCCTGCTGTCCGACCACGATCACCAGGGGCGCCCGGGAGTCGCGCGCGTTCGCGATCGCGTTGACCGCGTTGCCGAGGCCCGGAGCGGTGTGCAGGTTCACGAAGGCCGGACGGTCCCGGGCGAGCGCGTACCCGCTCGCCATCCCGACGACGGTTCCCTCATGGAGCCCGAGAACGAAGCGGATGTCCTCCGGCAGATCGGTGAGGAACGGGATCTCCGTCGAGCCGGGATTGCCGAAGATCGTCGTCATCCCGAAGCGCCGCATGACCTCGAACGTCGCATCGCGAACCGTCACGCGAACAACGTATCCGATCGCATACGATCGCCGTTCCGGCCTGCCCACCGGACAGAGGCGAGAGAGGAGCGGCATGCGGACACAAGTCGGAATCGTCGGCGCTGGACCCGCCGGGCTGATGCTGGCGCTGCTGCTCCAGCGCGAGGGAATCGAGTCCGTGATCCTCGAGGCGCGGGACCGTGAGTACGTCGAGCACCGCGTGCGCGCCGGCCTGCTCGAGCAGAACACCGTCGACCTCATGCACGACCTCGGCGTCGGTGAACGGCTCGCGCGCGAGGGGCTCACGCACGACGGCATCTACCTCCGCCGCCAGGGTCACACGCTGCGGATCACGATCGCCGAGCTGACCGGTCGGCACGTGACGATTTACGGGCAGCAGGAGGTCGTCAAGGACCTCATCGCCGCGTGGCTCGATCGCGGCGGCGAGCTGCACTTCGAGGTCTCGGACGTCGAGCTCCGCGGGATCGACACGGACCGCCCCTCGATCGCCTTCCGGAGAGCTGGCGGCGCGCCGGACGTCATCGAGTGCGACGTCATCGCCGGGTGCGATGGATTCCATGGCGTCAGCCGTCCGACGATTCCGCACAGCGTGCTCACCGAGCACGAGTTCGTCTATCCGTTCGCCTGGCTCGGCATTCTCGCGCACGCCGCGCCGGCGACGGATGAGCTCGTCTACGCGTGGCACGAGCGGGGGTTCGCGCTCTACACGATGCGCTCGCCCGAGGTGAGCCGGCTCTACCTCCAGGTGCCGGCCGATGAGCGACTCGACGATTGGTCCGACGATCGGATCTGGGCGGAACTCCAGGTCCGCCTCGCGAGCGAGGGGTGGCGCGTCAACGAAGGCGAGATCTTCGAGAAGGGCATCACGCCGATGCGCAGCTTCGTCTGCGAGCCGATGCAGCATGGCCGGCTGTTCCTCGCGGGCGACGCCGCTCACATCGTTCCGCCGACGGGGGCCAAGGGGCTGAACCTCGCGGTGAACGACGTGCGGCTCCTCGCGCGCGCACTGACGCGCTGGTACCGGGAGGGCTCCACCGCGGCGCTCAACGCGTACACAGAGACCGCACTGCGCCGCGTCTGGAGAGCGCAGGACTTCTCGAATTACATGACCCAGCTGCTCCACGATCTGTACGAGGGCGCGTTCGGAGAACGTCTGCAGCTCGCCCGCCTGGAGTACCTGTCCCGGTCGGTTGCCGCCGCGACGAGCTTGGCCGAGAACTACGCCGGTCTGCCGGCGACCGATGACTTCTGAAAGGGGTACGTCGATGCACGCAGCAGCTCCAGGACGCTTGGCGAACAAGGTCGCCCTGATCACCGGCGGCGCCGGCAGCATCGGACTGGCAACGGCGCAGGCGTTCGTCGCCGAGGGTGCGCAGGTGATGCTCGTCGACCTCACGGGGACCGAGATCGAGTCGGCCGCCGCCACGCTCGGCGAGGATGCCGGCGCGGCGACGACAGCCGATGTGACGAGCTCGGACCAGGTAGAGCGCGCCGTGGCAGCGACCGTCGAGCGATTTGGGCGGTTGGACGTCGCGTTCGCCAATGCCGGCATCTTCGGCACGGTGGCACCGGTCACCGACTATCCGGTTGATGTGTTCGAGCGCGTGATGGCCGTCAACGTCATCGGCAGCTTCCTCGTGGCGAAGCACGCGCTCGCGGTGATGGAGCCCGGCGGCAGCCTGATCATCAACTCGAGCGTTGTGGGGCTCACTTCGGACGCCGGCATCAGTGCGTATGCCACATCCAAGCATGCGGTCGTCGGGCTGATGCGAACGGCCGCCAAGGAGATGGCGCCGCGCGGCATCCGCGTCAACTCGTTGCATCCCGGGCCGACCGACAACGCGTTCCAGCACGCGATCGAGGTGGAGGCGGTCGGCGTCCCGGAGGAGGAGGCGGCGAAGGCGTTCGAGAGCATGATCCCGCTCGCCCGCCATGCCACACCGCAGGAGATCGCCAACGCCGTTGTCTTCCTGGCCAGCGACGAGAGCGCCTTCATGACCGGGGCAACGGTGGCCGTTGACGGCGGGCTGAGCATCTAGTGCCCTGAATCGGAGGACACTCGACCTGCCCGTGGGATAGCATGTGCGCACAGCGGGCGCCCGTTCGCTATGCGCACACTGATGGCTTCGATCATCTCCCTCACCGACGCGATTCGCGAGCTCGTCCACGACGGTGACAGCGTCGCGCTGGAAGGGTTCACCCACCTCATCCCGTTCGCCGCCGGTCATGAGGTGCTGCGCCAGGGGCGCACCGACCTCGAGCTGATCCGGATGACGCCGGACATCCTCTACGACCAGATGATCGGGATGGGCGCGGCGCGCAAGCTCGTCTTCTCCTACGGCGGAAATCCCGGCGTCGGCTCGCTCCACCGGTTCCGCGACGCCGTCGAGCACGCCTGGCCGCGCGAGCTCGAACTCGAAGAGCACTCCCACGCCGGGATGGCCAACCGCTATGTGGCCGGCGCGGCGCACCTGCCGTTCGCCGTCATGCGCGGATACACGGGGACGGACCTCGTCGGCCGGACCCGCGTGGCACCGATCACATGCCCGTTCACCGGGGAGGAGCTGGTTGCGGTGCCGGCGCTCGCACCCGACGTTGCGATCGTTCACGCGCAGGAGGCGGACGAGGAGGGCAACGTCCAGCTGTGGGGTATCCCGGGCGTGCAGAAGGAGGCAGTGCTCGCCGCGCGCCGCTCGCTCGTCACGGTGGAGCGAATCGTCGAGCACCTCGACCCCCGTCCCGGGGGGGTGACGATCCCCGGCTGGGTCATCGAGGCCGTCGCCGAATGCCCGGGCGGATCGCTGCCGTCGTACTCCCTCGGCATTACCAAGCGCGACAACGACTTCTATCGGATGTGGGACGAGGTCAGCCGCGACCGGGACACGTTCGGAGCGTGGATGGAGGCAAACGTCCTGAATGGAGTGGTGACGGGATGACGATCGTGCGAGACGAGCAGGCCGCGCTGGTGACTCTCGTCTACGAGCTGCTCGACGCCCATGACGACACCGCCTGCCTGGCGGCATCGCTCAGCACGGACCCCGCGTGGTCGGAGCACCTCGACTACCTGCACCGACTGCAGCGCGTCGGCCGTGAGCTGCTCGCCGCCTGCTGCGAGCAGCCCACCAGCCGATGACGGCCTCCGTGGACACGGAGCCTGCGACCGCGGGTGAGGTGCAAACGGTGGTGGCCGCGCGGCGACTGCGCGACGCGACCTCGGTGTTCATCGGCGTCGGACGGCCGAGCACGGCGGCGATCCTCGCCCGGATGATTCACAACCCGCGGCTCGTGCTCGTCTACGAGTCAGGCACGATCGGTGCCAAGCCACACCGGGTCCCGCTGTCGATCGGGGATGGCGAGTTGGCGGAGACGGCCGACGCAATCGTGTCGGTGCCCGAGATGTTCAACTACTGGATCGGGACCGGTCGCATCGAGGTCGCCTTTCTGGGTGCGGCTCAGGTCGACAAACACGCCAATCTCAACTCGACCGTGATCGGTGACTACGACACACCCAAGGTCCGGCTCCCGGGCGCAGGTGGAGCTCCCGAGATCGCGACGGGGTGCCCGGAGGTCGTCGTCATCGCTCCACACACGCCCCGGACGTTCGTCGAGCGGCTCGACTTCCTCACCACGACGGGCGCACGGACGACGCACGTGATCACCGACCTGGGCGTGCTGGAGCCCCGCGAGGGAGAGTTGACGCTGACGCACCTACACGAGGGGGTCACGCCCGAGCGGGCGCGCGAGGCCACCGGCTGGGAGTTGAGGGTGGCCGATGAGCTGCATGTCACCGAGCCGCCAAACGCCGAGGAGCTCACCGCCCTGCGTGAGCTCGTGAGCCGATAGTCGTCCCGGAGGACACGCATGAGCGAGCAGACCCAACCGCGCACGATCTACGACCCCGTCGCGGAGACGCCGACGAGCTATGTGCGCGAGGGCCCCGACGCCCACCCCCCGCTCGACGATCCGGGGTACAAGTCGACGCGGTTCCGTCATCCCCAGCAGCCGCTCATCTACCTGCCGCAGGCGATCACCGAGATCACCGGGCCGCAACTCAGCTCGGTCCTCCCAACCTCCGAGCGGGATGCCGATCTGACCGCGCAGCACCCGGGGGATCCGATCGGTGAGAGGATCATCGTCTCCGGTGTCGTACGGGACACCGAGGGCAAGCCGTTGCGCGACACGCTCGTCGAGATCTGGCAGGCGAACGCGGCCGGCCGGTACCTGCATCGCTGGGACAACTGGCCGGCGCCGCTGGATCCGAACTTCTCCGGCGCCGGGCGCTGCGTCACCGACGCCGCAGGCCGGTATTCGTTCACGACAATCAAGCCGGGACCGTATCCGTGGGGCAACCACTACAACGCCTGGCGTCCCGCTCACATCCACTTCTCGCTGCTCGGGCGCGCCTTCACCCAGCGGCTCGTCACGCAGATGTACTTTCCCGGTGACCCGTTCTTCCCCTACGACCCAATCTTCAACGCGGTTCGCGACGAGAAGGCACGAGAGCGCATGATCTCCCGTTTCGACATCCACGCCACCCGGCCGAACTGGGCGCATGCCTACGAGTTCGACATCTACCTGCGCGGCCCGGGCCAGACCCCGTTCGAGGAGGCGCACTGAGATGACGGTCTTCGCCACGACTCCCTCTCAGACCGTCGGGCCGTACTTCGCGATCGGACTGCCGTTCGACACGGGACCGTACGTCGTGCCGGCGGAGACGCCGGGCGTGATCCGCATCCACGGCGCCGTGTACGACGGCGCCGGCGCACTCATACCGGATCACCTCATCGAGACCTGGCAAGCGGATCCGGATGGGCGGTTCGCCGACCTGCATGCGTGGGGCGAGCCGTCACGGCTCGCGGGGTTCCGTGGGTTCGGCCGCTGCGGCTACGAGGACGGCGATGGCACCTACGAGGTCTTCACCGTCAAGCCCGGCGCCGTCCCGGGGCCCGGCGGCACGACGCAGGCGCCGCACATCGACGTGTCCGTCTTCGCCCGCGGGATGCTCCACCGCTGCGTCAGCCGGATCTACTTCGCCGATGAGCACGATGCGAATGCTGGCGATCCGGTCCTCGCCTCCGTTCCCACCGAGCGCCGTCAGACGCTGCTCGCGCAGCCGACGGACGATGGCTACCGGTTCGACATCCGTTTCCAGGGTGCCGATGAGACGGTCTTCTTCGCTGTCTGATCCGGTGTCGGAGGACGGGGCGGACGGCAGCCCCGGAGCCCGGAACTTCGTTCAGTCGCTCGACCGGGGGCTCGCGGTGATGCGCGCGCTGTCCGTGCCCGGCCGAGGTCAGACGCTCGCCGAGGTCGCGAAGGACACGGGGCTCCCGCGGGCGGCGGTGCGACGCTTTCTGCTCACGCTCGAGGATCTCGGCTATGTGCGCTCGGAGGATCGCCGGTTCTCGCTGACCCCGCGCGTGCTCGACCTCGGCTACGCATACCTGTCAGGCCTCAGCCTGCCGGAAATCGCTCAGCCCCACCTCCGGACGCTCGTCGGGCGGATCGACGAGTCGTGCTCGATGTCGGTGCTCGACGACACCGACATCGTCTACGTCGCGCGGGAACCGACGCGACGAATCATGACCGTCGCGATCTCCATCGGCACGCGCTTCCCCGCGTATGCGACCTCGATGGGGAGGGCGATGCTGAGCCAATTGCCGGAGGCGGAGCTCCGCAAGACCCTCGCGCGTTCCCGTCCGTGTGCCCTGACCGCACGGACCATCAGCGAGCCGGAGGAGCTGCTCTCGGAGATCGCGCGGGTCCGGGAGCAGGGCTGGGCGCTCGTCGACCAGGAGCTCGAGGATGGTCTGCGCTCGATCGCCGCTCCCGTCAGAAACCAGCGCCGCCAGACGCTCGCGGCGGTGAACCTCTCAACGCATGCGAGTCGCACGACACTCGATGAGCTGCGGGGAGCGCTCCTGAGTCAGCTCCTGGAGACGGTTGCGGCGATCGAGGCCGACCTGGCCGCCACGGCGGCCTAGTGTCCCGATGACTTGACGCTGCGTCCGCGGTCTCAACCGGGGACAACCGAGGCAAGGAGAAGCAAATGAGTAGGGTGGTCGTATCGCAGTTCATGACGCTCGACGGCGGCGTTGAGGATCCGGGCGGATCTGAGGCCTCGCCGTTCGGTGGCTGGGCGTTCCAGTTCGATCGCGGCACGGTGGGCGACGCGTTCAAGCTCGACGAAGTGCTGGGCGCCGGCGCGCTGCTGCTCGGCCGCCGCACGTACGAGGGTTTCGCCGAGGCGTGGCCATCGCGCGAGGGCGAGTTCGCCGACAAGCTCAACACGATGCCGAAGTACGTCGTCTCGTCAACGCTCACGGCCCCCGCGTGGAGCAACACGACGGTCGTTGGGACCGATATCGCCGGGGCGGTCGAGCGCATCAAGCGCGAGGTCGACGGCGATGTCCTCATCAACGGCAGCGTGACGCTCGTCGGTGAACTGCTCGATCACGGCCTCGTCGACGAGTTGCGATTGATGGTCTTCCCAGTCCTGACCGGCGGCGGTTTGCGTCTTTTCCCTGAGGCGCGGACTCGTCGGAAGCTGCGGCTGACCGATGTCCGCCAGGCCGGCGAGACGCTGATCACGATCTACGCGCCGGCGCACGAGACGTTGGACTGATCGCCCGTTCCGGCTCGGCCCGAGGAGCGCCCGGTCCTCGCCGGCGCGCGCAGACGACCTGAACCGCTGCGATGCTGCACAGATGACCGCGGTGCTGCTGGGCGGGATGCTCGTGCTGATCCTCGTCAACGCGTTCTTCGTGGCCGCCGAGTTCGCGCTCGTGCGCGCTCGCCGATCGCGCCTGGAGACGCTCGGCGAGGAGGACACGCGGACCGAGCTTGCGCTGAAGGAGATGAGCGAGATCAGCGAGTACCTCTCGGCGTGCCAGCTGGGTGTGACCTTCGCCTCGATTGGGATCGGGTTTCTCGGCGAGCCCGCGGTCGCGGACCTGATTCACCCGTGGCTGGGCGGCGCGCTCTCACACGGCTTGGCGCTCGCGATCAGCCTCGTCGTCGCGTATTTCCTGACGACGGCGCTCCACATCACGATCGGAGAGCAGGTGCCGAAGCTGGTGGCGATCGCTCGCGCGGAGCGGATGGTCCGCGTCGTCGCTCGCCCCCTGTACTGGTTCACGAAGGCGTTTCGCCCGGTCGTCGCCGGGCTCAACGGCGCCTCGAATGCGATCCTTCGGCTGCTTCGCGTTGACCCGTCGGCGGCCTTTGACGAGGGCGGGACCCCCGAGGATCTGCGGCTCCTGATCACGCAGTCGCTCGAGGGCGGTCAGCTCGACCCGGAGGAGGCTCTGATGCTCTCCGGCGTGTTCGAGCTCCACGAGCTGCAGGCCCGGCACGTGATGACGCCGACCGCCCGGATGGTGACGGTCGACATCTCAAGCGACGCGGGCACCGCCTCAGAGCGCTGCATCGAGTCGGGACACACGCGCCTGATCGTCACCGAGGACGACAGTCCCGACCGCATCAGGGGCGTCATCCACGCGAACTCGCTGCTGAGGCTGATCCTCACCGAGGCGCCGACGGCGCGGATCGACGGCGTCGTCCGCGACGCCCTCATCGTCCCGGAGACCCAGCCGCTCGACACGGTGCTCGCCGACCTGCGGCGCACCCACAACTCGCTCGCGGTCGTCGTCGACGAGTACGGCCGCACGGCCGGCATCGTGGCCGTCGAGGACATCGTCGAGGAGATCGTCGGGGAGATAGCCGATGAGACCGACCCCTCGTCGGGCCCGGTGCGGCAACTCACAGAGTCCGAATGGCTGGTGCGCGGAGATGTGGCGCTCGCCGACCTCCGCGACTACGACATCGAACTCGACCGCGACACGACGTTCACGTCGGTCGGCGGACTCGTGCTCGACACGCTCGGCCGCCTGCCTCGGGTCGGCGAGCGAGTAAGCGCGCACGGGTACACGCTCACGGTCGAGGCGGTGCGTGATAGCCGCGTGGAGCTCGTGCGGATCTCACGGGAGGAGGCGGGAGGCTCAGACTGACGGGACGACCGCGTCGGCCCTGATCGCGAGCTCCTCGATCAGCTCGGCCGCGCGCGCCGTCCCGGAGCGCCGCCGGAGGCGTGCGCCGGCGGTCTCGGCGCGGCCACGCATGGCCGAATCGGAGAGCAGCGTCCCGAGCGCGCGCTCGAGCTGCCCATCGGAGAACGTGTAGGTCGGCAGGCGGAGCCCGAAGCCGGTCTCGTGCACGCGTTGCGCGTTGTCGTGCTGGTCCCAGAAGATGGGCAACACGAGCATCGGCTTACCGTGGAACATGCACTCCGTCGTCGTGTTGTTGCCGCCGTGCGTCACGACGGCGTCGACGTGGGGCAGGACCGAGACCTGGGGCACGAACTCGGCGCCGGTCATGTTCTCGGCGAGCTCGTACTGATCGTGCTGGGGGCCCGTGCTCACGACGAAGTCGTACGGGGTGCGTGCCAGAGCCTCGACGAGCCGCTTCATCAGCGGGACGTCGGCCGAGCCGAGCGAGCCGAGGCTCACGTAGATGAGCGGGCGGCGGCGCTCCGGCGGGCTCCAATCCTCGTCGGTCGCGCGGACGCTCGTCTCGAGGTTGTGCCACGTTGGCGGCAACGCCGTGGTGCGCCGGTAATCGAGCTCGGCCGGGTAGATCGTGAGGTTGAGCCACGGCGACGTGTGGATCATCTCCCCCGCCGGCAACGGCGGCGCGCCCCGGTCGATGGCGAATGCCGAGAAGCCTTCCTGCATCTCGCCGATCTGCCGCGCGTACTCTGACCGAAACGCCGCCCATGCGGACGGATCGTCCGACGGGAGCCCCGAGAACGGCGGCGGCAGCGCCGGATCCTTGACCTCCAACGGGTTGCAGGAGACGATCCGGACCCACGGGCGCCCGCTCGCGGGAATCGCCGGGAACGAGCAGACGTTGTCCTCGACGATCACGTCGGGCTCCAGCTCGCCGAGGATCTCGCGAAGGCGATCGTCGACGTAGCGGGCGCCATCGAGCAGAGCCTGCCATGTCGGTGCGATGAAGCTGCCGAGCTGGTCGAACGTGCTGTGACGGAACACGGGCGCCGTATCTCGGATGAAGTCCTTCCAGAACTGACCCGGCTCCTCGGGCACGTCCGGTGCAGGACCGAGCCGCATCAGCCGCTCCTCGAATCCCTTCGCCTCAAGCGTGCCGGCGAACGACTCCTCGACGATGAACACGACGCGGTGCCCGCGCGCCTGGAGCACGGCGCCGATCCCGACGCAATTGTTCGTCGGGCCGAACGCGCCCTCGGGGAAGAAAACGATCGTCCTACGGTCCTGGTTGGCGATTGACGCAGCCTATTCGGCGGCGCGCTGGCCCGCCAGGGTCAGCCCGCGCTGGCCCGCCAGGCCGGCGATGGCTGGCCCGCCAGGGTCAGCCCGCGCTGGCCCACCAGGCCGGCGATCGCGTAGGCGCCTCGGTGAACAATCTGTGTCTGCGGGTATATCCCTTGTCAGTGACTGCTGAGGACACGCACGACAAGGGCGAGGCGCACGAGGACGCGCCCGAGGACCGCCCGGACGAGCCCGGCGCCGAGGGCGGCTCTGACAGCCCGGCCGCCGGCCGGCCGCCCGCTGCGCCGGCCGAGGATGACAGCGCGCTCGGGGACACCGACCAGCACTCATCGGCCTGACACAGCGGAACGCCGCGGAGACCTGGTAGGACTCGCGCGTGCCTCCGACGAGCGAGCCCCGGCCGATCATCGGCATCACGTGCTACCAGGCACCGGCCCGCTGGGGCTTCTGGGATCTGCCCGCGGCGCTCGTGCCGCTCGGATACGTTGAGGCGGTCAGTGCCGTCGGCGGACGGCCGGTGCTGCTGCCCCCGCTGACCGACGGTGTCGACGAGACCCTGGGATTCGTGGACGGGCTTGTCTTTGCCGGCGGGCCCGACATCGATCCGATCCATTACGGCGCGGCTGCCGCCGATGCGACGGCGCCACTCAGCCCGGAGCGCGACGCGGCGGAACTGGCGTTGCTGCAGTCCGCGCTGGACGCGGAGGTCCCGGTGCTCGGCATCTGCCGCGGGATGCAGTTGCTCAACGTCGCCTACGGCGGCTCGCTGGCCCAGCACCTGCCGGACATCGTCGGCCACGACGGCCACCGAACGCGGGCTGGGTCCTTCGACCTGCACCCCGTGCAGATCGCGCCGGACAGCCGCCTAGGAGCCATCCTCGGCTGCCATGCGACCGTATCCTCCGGTCATCACCAGGGGATCGAGGTCGCCGGCGACGGACTGATCCTGTCCGCGCGGGCCGAGGACGGCTCGGTCGAGGCGCTCGAGGATCCCTCGCGCGCGTTTGCCCTTGGGGTGCTATGGCATCCGGAGGAGGGCAATGACCGCCGGCTGTTCGACGCGCTCGTCCGCGCCGCCGCCGTTCACGCCCACTAATGCGGCGGCGGAACGGCGCCCGGAGGCATGCGGTCCCGAGTGCGCGACCCCACGTCCGCCGTCGTCACCTCCTCATCGCCGAGCACGATCAGGCCGTGGATGATCCACAGGCTGAGCGCGAAAACGGCGAGCGACCAAAACGGATACGCCGGGATCTCGAACAGTGCGTCAAGCGCGAAGAGGGCGCCGACAACGACCCCGAAGATGCGTCCAAAGGTGCCACCCCCGAATAGCGAAAACGACGCAAGTAATCCGAGGATCCCGAGGATCAGCGTGATCCAGCCCCACGTCTTCAGGTCACCGAAGATGTACTTCTGGTTGTGGACGAAGAAGCTCGAGTTCCCGATGGCGGCGATGCCCCAGATGACGTTGAGGACACCTCCGATCATCAGGAGCACGGCCGCAAACATGGAACGTCCGACACCTCGCACGTTGTCCATCTGCACACCTCCTTGATCGGCGGCCGACGTCGTCGCCGGACCGATTTCTCTGATGAGAAGAGGATCCCTCCGCCGAGGGCGGGTGATCATCACCCCGATCGGGTGATATCGCTGCGGTGGCTCAGGTCGTCAGTTGCGGTGATGCTTGCGCGGCTGCGGCGACGGCCCGCTCGACGGCGTTGACATCCCGCACCGCGCCGGTGTCGGCCGAGGTCGCCATCATCGCGTAGGCGCGGAGCGCCGCGGACACCGTCCGCTCGCGCAGCTTCGGCGCGTAGCCGCTGCCTGACTCGAGTCGCTCGCGCCGGTCGGCGAGCTCCTCCTCGGAGACGTCGAGCGTGATCCGCCGGTTGGGGATGTCGATCGAGATCGTGTCGCCGTTCTCGACGAGCGCGATCGCTCCACCGGAGGCGGCCTCGGGCGAGACGTGGCCGATCGAGAGACCGGAGGTGCCGCCGGAAAAGCGCCCGTCGGTGATCAGCGCACACGCCTTCCCGAGCCCCTTGCCCTTCAGGTAGGAGGTCGGATAGAGCATCTCCTGCATGCCGGGACCGCCGCGCGGACCCTCATAGCGGATGACGACGACGTCGCCCTCCTTGATTGCACCGCCGAGGATGACGTCGACGGCCTCCTCCTGGGACTCGACGACGACCGCCGGCCCGCTGAAGGTGAGGATCGACTCATCGACGCCTGCCGTCTTGACGACGCACCCTCGGACGGCGAGGTTGCCGTAGAGGATTGCCAGGCCGCCGTCGGCCGAGTACGCATGGTCGCGATCGCGAATGCAGCCCTCGGCAGCGTCGGTGTCGAGCGACTCCCAGCGCTCGGACTGGGAGAACGCGGACGCGGAGCGCTTGCAGCCCGGCGCGGCGTGGAACAGCTCGATCGCCTCGGGCGACGCGCTCCCGCTGCGGATGTCCCATGGGCCGAGCCATGCGTCGACGGAGCTGGAGTGGACCGTGTGGACGTCCTCGTTGAGGAGGCCGCCACGGCGGAGCTCGCCCAGAATCGCCGGGATCCCGCCGGCGCGGTGGACGTCCTCCATCAGGTAGCTCCCGCTCGGCGCGACCTTGCAGATGCACGGCACGCGGCGGGAGATCTCGTCGATGTCCTTCATCGTGAAGTCGATCTCCGCCTCCTGGGCGGCGGCGAGGACGTGCAGCACCGTGTTGGTCGAGCCGCCCATCGCGATGTCGAGCATCATCGCGTTCTCAAACGCCTGTCGGGTGGCGACCGAGCGCGGGAGCACCGACGCGTCGTCCTCGTCGTAGTAGCGGTGCGCGAGCTCGACGACCGTGCGTCCGGCTGCCTCGTACAGCTCGCGACGAGCGGTGTGGGTGGCGAGCGTCGAGCCGTTGCCCGGCAGCGCGACGCCGAGCGCCTCAGCGAGGCAGTTCATCGAGTTCGCGGTGAACATGCCGCTGCACGAGCCGCATGTCGGACACGCCGCCTCTTCGATCAGGGCGATGTCTTCGTCGGAGACCTCGTCCGAGACGGCGTCGGCGATCGCCGTGATCAGGTTGATGCGCCGGCGCACGGTCCCGTCGACGAGCACCGCGGTCCCGCCCTCCATCGGCCCGCCGGACACGAACACGGTCGGGATGTTGAGCCGCAGGGCCGCGTTCAGCATTCCGGGCGTGATCTTGTCGCAGTTGGAGATGCACACGAGCGCGTCGGCGCAGTGCGCGTTGACCATGTACTCGACGCTGTCGGCGATCAGGTCCCGGGACGGGAGCGAGTAGAGCATGCCGCCATGGCCCATCGCGATCCCGTCGTCGACGGCGATCGTGTTGAACTCGCGGGGGATCCCGCCGGCGGCGTGGATCGCGTCGGCGACAATCGCGCCGACCGGCTGCAGATGCGTGTGCCCGGGCACGAACTGCGTGTACGAGTTGGCGACGGCGACGATCGGCTTGCCAAAGTCTTCGCGGGCGACGCCGGCGGCGCGCAGCAGCGCGCGGGCACCGGCCATGTTGCGGCCATGGGTGACGGTTTTAGAGCGGAGCGGTGGCATGCACCAAGGCTACCCGTCGAGTGGCGCGAGCACGAGGTCGTTCTCGACCGCGTACCCGTCGCCGTCACGGACGAACTGCCGCGCGAGCGACGGCTTGACTGCGAACACGGCGTCGGAGTCGAGGTATTCGCTCGCGGCGTCGAAGATGTGGGTCGTCAGCGTCCGGTAGCCGGGCGCGCGCACGATCATGTGGATGTGGGCCGGACGCCACGGATGCCGGCCCGTGGCGGTCAGCATCGCCCCCACCGGCCCGTCGGCCGGAATCGGGTAGGGCACCGGGCGGACGCCGACGAACGCATAGCGGCCCTCCGCATCGGTCCGGAATCGGCCACGCAGGTGATCCTCGGGAGCCTCGGGCGACTGGACCGCGTACAGCATGTCGTCGCCGTTCTGCCACACGTCGACCTCGGCGCCGGCGATCGGACTGCCGTCAACCGCGAGCACGCGCCCGTGGACGCGCACGGGCACGCCGGCTTGCGGCTCCTCCGCGATCGAGTCCCCGTTCGCCCGCTCCGGAGATCCCGGAACGTAGAACGGGCCGAGCACCGTCGATTCGGTTGCGCCGTCGGGAAGGTCGTGGGTGAGCGCATCGACGAGCATCGACAGCCCGAGCGTGTCCGACCAGAGGATGAACTCCTGCCGCTTCTCGTCGGTGATCTCACCGGTCGCGGTCAGGATCGCGATCGCCCGCTCCCACTCCGCCTGGGTGAGGCGCACCTCGCTCGCGAACGCGTGAAGGTGGCGAACGAGCGCCACCATGATCTCGCTCAGCCGGGGGTCAGCGCAGTCCGCAAAACTCGTGAGAACGGAGTCGGTGATGTCGTCGGGCCGGACGTGGTCGGTCATTCACGACACGTTGCCACGTCCGGCAAGCCGTGTGTGGCGATCAGGTAACGAGCGTCAGCACGTCGTGCGCCCGGGCGAACAACAGGCAACGGCGTCGCCCACGGTTTCCGCGCGCCGTGAACACGGTGGTTCCGTCACCGCGCACGAGCGACCAGCCGTCGCCAGTGGGAACAAGTCGTAGCAGGTTCATGGTGATCACTATCGCGCGCCCGTGTAAGGCGAACGCCAAACCCGCGTGTGAATCTTCTCAGGCCGCGAGAGCTCGTTCTCAGGTGACGTTCGCGGCCCTGGCCGCCCCCTCGTCGATGTAGCGCATGAGCGTCGCGCTCAGACCGAGGTCGAGCGTCACATGGCCTCAAGGGGGAAGGAGGACCATAGTGCGTGCAGCTTATCGAACTGTGGACAGTTTCGCAGCGAAGGATGTAGGATCGCACAGCCTCATGCACACACAGGATGCCTCCGTGACAGCCGCGCGTACCCTGATCGACCGCGGCATTCGACGAGGCGCCCACGTCGGCGTCCGCGGATGGGTACGCACTGAAGCTTGACTCGATCCCGGCCGCAGCTCCTCATCATCCTCGGGGCGTTGTCCGCATTCGGGCCGCTCACGACCGACGTCTACCTGCCGGCGCTACCCGATCTCGCGCGGCATTTCGAGACGCCAGTGGCGAGCGTGCAGTTGACGCTCACCGCGTGCGTGCTCGGCCTCGCGTTCGGGCAGGTTCTGATCGGGCCGCTCAGTGACACGTTCGGGCGCCGCCGGCCGCTGCTGAGTGGCCTGGCCGTGTTCACGGTCGCGTCGGTCGCATGCGCGGTTGCCCCAGCGGTGTGGGTGCTCGACGTGGCACGGCTCGTACAGGGCCTGTCCGGGGCGGCCGGTCTCGTGATCGCGAGGGCGATCGTCCGCGATCTCTACGATGGTACGGAGGCAGCGCGGTTCTTCTCGACGCTCGGCGCGGTCATCAGCGTCGGTCCGGTCGTCGCGCCGGCAATCGGAGGCGCGATCCTGCTCGTCGTCGCGTGGCCGGGCGTGTTCGTCTTCCTCGCTGCCGTTGGAGCACTGCTATTCGGCGCGGTGTTCCTAGGCACGCGGGAGACCCTCCCTCGCGAGCGGCGCCGGCCAGCCGGGCTGCGCGCCGCCCTCGCGACGTATCGCGAGCTCGTCACTCACCGTCGGTTCATGGCTTACACACTCGCCGCCGCACTCGCGTTCGCTGCCCTCTTCGCGTACATCTCGGCCTCGTCGTTCGTCTATCAGCACGTGTTCGGGGTGAGCCCGCAGGCGTATGGCCTGCTGTTCGGCGTCAACGGGCTTGCGATCCTCAGCTCGAACGTCGTCAACGGCCGGCTTGTCCGGGTACAGCCGCCTGAGCGGTTGCTCACGCGGGCATTGCGCGCCAACGCCACGATCGGGACGCTGCTCGCCATCGCCACCATCGTCGGTGCGGGCGCGGCCGCGATCATCCCCCTGCTGTTCGTGTTCGCCGGCACGATGGGCTTCATCATGGCTAACGCGATCACGCTCGCGCTCGAGGGCGAAAGGGCACGCGCCGGCAGCGCGTCAGCGGTCTTCGGTTTCCTCCAGTTCTCCGCCGGTGCCGCCGTCGCACCGCTCGTCGGGGTGGCGGGATCGTCGGCCGTCCCGATGGGCGTGCTGATGGGTGCCGCCGGACTCACCGCACTCGGATTGCACACCGCGCTGTTGCGTGGCGCGGGCGCTCACGCACCGAGCATCGAGTAGCCGGCGTCACGGAACACGTCACGTTCGCGTGCGATCTCGCCGTGCTCCGGGTTCGCCGGGCTACTCGGTGGCGATTGGGCGCCCGACCGTCAGGGCGTCGCGAACCTCCGGATCGATCCCGGCGTACTTGGCGTCCGGTGCTGCGCCGAGCGCGTCGAGGGTCTTGGAGAAGAATGAGCGCGCCGCGGCCGCGAGGACGACCTCGAGGATGTCTGTGTCGGTGAGGCCGAGCTCGCGGAGGCGGTCGACGTCCGCCTGGCTGACCGACGTCGCGTCGGCCGCAACCTTGTCGGCGAGCTCCATGACGGCGACGTCGATGGGCGAGAGCTCGGCGGCCTTGCCGTCGCCGTCCATCAGCGCGCGGAGCGCCTCCGGCGTGACGAACCCGCTGTTGAGGAGCACCGAGCCGTGGGCGAGCGCGCAGTAGCTCGAGCGCAGCCGGCGAGCGGCCGCCAGCGTCGCCAGTTCGTAGCGACGGAGATCCATCCCGCCCTTGATCGCTCCGTTCAACGCCCGCCACGCGGCGTACACCTCCGGGCGCGGCGAGAACACGCGGGTGAAGTTCGGGAGGTCGCCGAACGCCGTCCGGTCGGTGTCATACATCGCCTGCACGGCGTCCGCGGCGGCGGACTCGGGAACGGTCTCGATGAACGTCATGACACTCCTCACTCGCTCGTTCAGCTGACCATATCCATACGGCGGTCTCACGCGGTCATACTGAGCCCGTGGGCGAGACGCGCGACGAGGCGTTCTTCGATCTCCTCGAGTCGCACCGGGTGCGAACGTTCATGCGGGTGATGCGTCACCTGCCGAGCGAGCCCCGGTGCGCGGTCTGCCACGCCCCGTATGGAGGCGTGGGCGGTCGGATCATGGGTCGGTTCGGCTACGCGCCGTCGCGAAAGAACCCGCGTCTGTGCAATCAGTGCTTCGAGAAGGCGCCGATGGGCGGCGTCGAGATGGAGGTGGGCATCCTGTTCGCGGACGTGCGCGGGTTCACGCCGCTCGCCGAGCGCACCGCGCCAGACGCCATCGCCGCGCTGCTCAACCGTTTCTACGCCGTTTCCGTCGACGTCCTGTGCGACCACGCGATCATCGACAAGCTCGTCGGCGATCAGGTGATGGCGCTCTACCTCCCCCGCGTGTTCCCCGGCGAGCCGGCGCGCCACATGGTCGCCGATGCCCAGACGCTGCTCGCGGCTGTGCCCTGGGTGGAGCTCGGCGTCGGACTTGACTTCGGTCCCGCGTACGTCGGCAACGTCGGGTCAGGTGACGTCAAGGACTTCACGGCGATCGGCGATGTCGTCAACACAGCGGCGCGGCTCCAGGCCGCCGCAGGCAGCGGCGAGATCGTCATGTCCGAGCGCGTCTTCGCGCATGCCGGTGCGGCCGCGGCCGGCGCTGAGCGCCGGGCGCTGTCGCTCAAGGGCAAGAGCGAACCGGAGAACGCGATGGTGTGGCGCGCCGGCGGCACCTGACGAAACGCTGACGTCGAGCCCGTCGGCCACCGGCGAACGCTCGTCACCTCAACGCTTGCGTTGCGGCTCGGCACCGAGGTCCTGGAGCGTCTCGCGCAGCCGGGTCGCCTCGTACCCGGGTTCGAGCAGCTCCATCACGTCGAACGCGGTCGCCGAGAGGTGCCCGGCGAGCAGCCGACCCGACTCATCGCGATCGCGGCGCTTCGCCGCATCGAGGATCTCGCGGTGGCCGGCGACGAGCCACGCCTTCGGAGAGCGCGCGATGTGGACCCGGCGGTAGCGTTCGAAGTGATCGGAGAGCTGCCCGAGCAGAGTGTTCGTCCGGATGCCGGCCGGCGCGGTTAGTCCGCGATGAAACGCAGTGTGCGGCTCCTGCCAGCGCTCGTAATCCTTCTCCTTGGCGAAGTGGATCATCTGCGCCAGGAAACCCTCGAGGGCGGCGATCTCCTCCGGCTCGAGCCGCTCGACGGACAGCCGGATCGCCTCGGTCTCGAGCGTGACGCGGACAGCGACGAGCTCCTCGAGGTCGGTGGCCGAGATCGGGGTGACGGTGACCCGCCGGTTTGCCTGCGCGTCGACGAGGCCTTCGCTCTGGAGCATCCGTAACGCCTCGCGCAACGGTGTCCGGCTGACGCCGAGCTCGTCGGCGAGCGCCACCTGCGACATCACCGCGCCGGGCGCGATTTCGCCGCCGACGATCGCCTCGCGCACCCGGCGGTACACCTGCTCAACATTGTCCCGGCGTGCTGGTGCCGCATCGATTGCCATCGCTGGCTGCCTGTGTGTAGCGATTGGCATTGGATACAGTTTATCGCACCACAGGCAGGCGACCACGTAACCGTGTGCCCCACAGAGTTGGCGTTTGCGTGGCAGGGGGCGTCCCGCAAAAGCCAATCCCCTCACACGGGAGCTTCGGATTGCGGTCCGTGGCCGTGGCCCAGGCCAAGGTGGACCCGCCCGGCGACCGCGGCGCCGAGCAGCAGCCCGAGTGACGCGATGTAGCACGTCGCCAGCACGCCGGCCATGATCAGGAACAGCTCGACCGGCGTGCCGCCGGCGACGATGCGCAGGTAGTAGCCGGCCACGGTCGGCGTGAGCTGGAGCACGATGCCGGCGACAGCGCCGCCGGCGAGCGCGGCGGGCCGGCTGAGCGTGCCGTCGGACAGCGCGAGCAGGACCGCGGCGCAGATCGCGATCGTGACCGCGACCGCGAGCAGCAGCAGCCCGACGCGGGTCACGAGCGTCGGCAGGCCGAGCTCACGCACGAGGCCGGTCCCCGCCGAGGCGGCGAACACCATGAGCACGATGAGCAGCGCCACGGCACCGGCGATGCCGATGTTCCGAAGTTTGCCGCGGATCATCCCGGTCGACGGCAGTTGCGCGACGCGTCGCAGACTCCGCGCGAGCACCCCGACCGCGCCCGAGCTCGTCCACACCATCACGACGATCGAGCCGATGATGAGCAGCGTCGAGTCCCGGCGGGTCCGGAGGATCAGGTCCGTCACCTCGGCATGGACGTCCTTGGGCAGCACGTGGGCGATCCGTTCTCCGAGCTGCTCGGCTTGGCTCGCGTCGCCGATCAGCAGCGTTGCGAGCGCCGTCAGCCCGAGCGCCAGCGGGGCGAGCGAGGTCACGAAGAACCAGGAGAGAGCCGGGGCCTCGTCGAGGACCCCGGAGGAGTAGACGAGCGCGATCAGTTCGCGCGGGATCCGCCGCAGGCCAGCCACGAAGTGGGGTCGGTGAGCACGCGCATGCCGGAGTGCCGCGGAGCGTATTCGTAAGCGGTTCTTAGCCGGTTCTCAAATCGCTCTTCGTCGGCCGCGCCACCGTCTTTCGTGCGCCCACAGAAGGGATTACAGACATGAAGATGACACGGCTTTCCACACTACTCGTCGGCGCCGGACTGGCCGCCGCGGCGTTTGCTCCGTCCGCACTCGCGGACACCGGCTCCAGCGTCAGCACGAACTGGTCGGGCTACCGCGCCGCGACCCAGGACGGCAGCGGGTTCTCACGGGTGACCGGCAGTTGGACCGAGCCGTCGGCTGACTGTTCGACGTCGTCCGGACACGCGTCGTTCTGGGTCGGCCTCGGCGGCTCCGGCGGCGAGACCGGCGCGCTCGAGCAGGCCGGCACGGCCATCGACTGCGACGCGACCGGCAACACCAGCCACACCGCCTGGTACGAGCTGCTGCCCGCGCCGCCGGTGCAACTCGACCTCAAGGTCTCCCCCGGCGACCATATGTCGAGCACGGTCACGGTCAACGGCACCAACGTCACGATCACCGTGTCGGACGCCACGACCGGGCAGAGCGCGACCAAGAACCTGACGATGACCGACACACAGCTCGACGTCTCCACCGCGGAGTGGATCGCCGAGGCCCCGTCGCAGTGCGACGGCTCCGGCAGCTGCGAGCCGCTGACGCTGGCGAACTTCGGCAAGGTCGGCTTCACGAACGCGACGGCGACCGCCGCCGGTCACACCGGGACTGTCTCCGATTCGACCTGGAGCGCGCAGCCGGTGACGCTCAGCCCGGGCGGCGGTGTGACCGACGTCGTGGGTGGCAGTGAGTCGGGCGGCGCCCAGCCGTCGGAGCTGTCCGCTGATGGATCCTCGTTCTCGGTCTCATATGTCGGGTCGTCGGCCGCCACGGCCACGAGCGGCAACGGGAACGGGTATGACCCGTCAGGCGGCGGCGACGGCGGATACGGGTATGACCCGGGCGCCGGCGGGTACGGGTATGACCCGGGCGCCGGCGGATACGGATATGACCCCGGGGCCGGCGGCTACGGATACGTCCCCGGTGGCGCGATCGCAGTCGACCCCGCGGCCGCAGCCGCGTTGCTATCGCAGTACTGAAACAGGGACAATGGGCGGCGGCATGGCCAAGGCCGCCGTCCATCATCCCCTCTTCGCTCGCGTGTGGTCGGCGTTGAGCCGCCACGAGCCGCCGGAGATTCGCCGCCACCGTGACGAGCTTCTCGCCGGCCTCTCGGGCCGAGTGATCGAGCTCGGTGCCGGAACGGGGACGAACTTCGCCCACTATCCGGCGACCGTGGATGAGGTCGTGGCCGTGGAGCCCGAGCCGTATCTGCGCGAGCGGGCGCAGGCGGCGGCGCGTGCGACCGACGTCCGGATCTCGGTGCTCGAGGGCGACGCCGACCACATCCCTGCCGAGGGCGAAAGCTTCGATGCCGCGGTGGCGTGTCTCGTTCTCTGCACGGTGCCGGACCAGGCGACCGCGCTCGCCGAACTCCACCGGGTGCTCCGGCCCGGCGGCGAACTGCGCTTCTACGAGCACGTGCTCTCAGAGCAGCCTCGGGTGGCGCGGAGTCAGCGCGTCGTGGACCGGGTCTTCTGGCCGCACGCGTTCGGGGGCTGCCACACGGCACGCGATACCCCGGCAGCGATCTCGCGCGCGGGGTTCGCGCTCGAGGACGAGCGGCGAATGTGGGTCAAGACCGTGCCGATCGCGTTTCCCGTGGCGACGCAGGTGATCGGACGCGCGCGCCGGCTCTGAGGTGACCTGGCGGCTCGGACCGAGGCACGGTTACGGGCCTGCGCGGTGGGTAGCGCCTGTTGTGAACCCAACGGAAACGAGGTCCGATGCTCACCGTGACCCCTGCCGCTGCCGAAGCGGTGGACACCCTGCTCATGAATTCGGAGGCGCCCGCTGGCGCTGGACTGCGCCTTGAGCGCGCTGTCGATTCCGCCGGAGAGGCGGCGATCGGCCTGCAGATCGTCGCCGAGGCCGGCCCAGACGACGAGCATGTCCCCGCCGCGATGGAGTACGACGTCTTCCTCTCGCCCGATATCGCCGAACTGCTTGACAACCACGTTCTCGATGCCGAGATCGCGGAGCAGAACGTCGCGTTCACGCTGCACCCGCAGAGCCCGAACGGAAAGCCGCTGTCGGACTGAGCGCAGCGACACGGAGATCAGCCGACTCCGCCATCCGCGCCGGCAGCGAAGGCAGTCCGCCTAGCGGTCTCCCGCCGCCCAGCACGCGCCCGCGCCGTGACAGTGCTCCAGCGCAAGCAGGTCATTGTGGAGCCGTGCGAGCCGGCCGGGCGGGAGCGTGTCGGCAATGTTGTGAAGCTCGTTCGGATCCGACTTGAGCGCGTAGTACTCGCGTTCGCCGTCGAGGTACTCGACGTACAGGAATGAGCCGGGTGCGCATTGCCTCGTAGCTCGTGGGATTCCCGCTCAGGCCGGTCTGCGCATCCGGATTACCCGGCTCAGTGGCCGGGCCGTGGTGTTCGATCAGCACCGCATTGCGCCACCCTGAGCCCGCCCCGCCGTGAAGGAGACCGAGGAGGCTCCGGCCGTCGGTGTGCAGTGCGAGTGCCGGCGATCGCCGCGAACGTGCTCGCGAGGTCGACGTTCTCAGCCATCTGCGGAAGGCTCGCCCCCGCGGGCACACCGGGGCCGGCGACGACGAGCGGGACGTGAATGTCCGTGTCGAACGCCGTCAGCTTGCCCGGCAGCAGCCGGTACTCGCCGGTGTGGTAGCCGTTGTCGGAACTGAACACGAAGTACGTGTCGCCGGTCAGGCCGTGGGCCTGCACGGCGGCTTCGATCGATCCGATCATGCGGTCGATGGACTGAACGTCCTGGGCGCGGCGGCGGAACGCGCGGTTGATCCGTCCAATCCGGTCCGGACTCAGCGGCGGATGACCGGCGAGCCATTGCGGCGGGTTCGTCGGCAGCGCGTCGAAGCTCGGCGGCCGCGGTGCCATGAGCCCGGGGAACTTCTTCGCGTCCTGCTGGGCCGGGACGTACGGGGAATGAGGGGTGAACGGCGCGAGCTCGAGGAAGAACGGCCGGTGGGCGTCCGCCGAGGCGTTGATGAAGTTGACGCCCGCGGCGCGTGATCACGTTCGTGAGGTAGTCGCTCGGGGCGTGACCGAACGGGCGGACCGTGCCGTTGATGTTCATCGGGTAGTCATACTCCGGGTAGCCCCAGCCGGCGACGTCCCATTCGCTCCAGCCGGGCGGGACGTAAGTTCGGGGCGACCGGCGAGCCCGGCTGGAGGTACCGGTTGAGGTACTTGCCCATCATCGCGGTGCGATAGCCGGCCTGGGCGAGCGCGATGTTGAAGCTCGTCTGCTCGTTGCCGTGGGCGTAGAACGCCCCGATGCCGCCGTCCGGCCCATCGTTGGTGAACACGCCGGTGTCGTGCGGAAACCGGCCCGTGAAGATCGAGGCGCGCGACGGACAGCAGAGCGAGTCGGTCACGAAGTAGTTCTCGAACGTCGCGCCGCGAGTCGCGAGCGCCTGGACCTCCGGCATGAACCGCAGCAGGTCCATCGAGAGGTCGTCGGTCAGCACGAACACGATGTTCGGCTGGCCCGACGCGCTGCGGGCGCGCACCGGTCGCGGGCGCCGGGCCCGCCAACGCGGCCGCGCGTCCGCGAGCCGGAGCCATGTCCGGCGGCGCTCGCGCCGTTGTGATGGGCCGGCGCGCTCGAGCCGCCGATGACGCCCGTCGCGAAGCCGAGCGCGAGCAGCACGGCAAGCGCCGTCAGCGCAACGCGCGATCTGAACGTGCTTGGGGCATGGAGATGTCTGGCCACAGCCACTTCGGAGCAAAACACACGTTGCCGCCGCCGAGTTCCGCTGCGACGTCGCGCTCGGCATGAGCATGTCAGCATTCGGACAATCGTCGCGCAGCCTCGACGATCAAGCGCATCCTTAGGGAAACTGCTGGGTTTAGACGCCTGTTGCCCATCCTGGAGGCCCCCGTGACGACCGTTTGCCGTCGTTTCCCGTTTCGCGGCTCGCCTCGCGAGCGCTGCTGCTTGGTCGCCTTGCCGGAGCGGCTCGTCGTTCTGGCGGGCGCCGCGGCGGCCTCGCCGCCACGCCGGCGGTCATACACGTTCCCGATTCCCGGCGCCCGTGTCGCCGCTCCCGGGACGCAGATCACGTTCCGCGGCGTTCCGGCCGAGCCAGCTCGACCGGGATCTCGGTGACCGGGTCGCGGAGCGGCGCCCATTCGCGGCGTCGTCAAGGGCGACTCGGACGGTCAGAGGCGGCTCGTTTCTGCCGAGCAAGCGGTTCATCGCGCCGGTGAGACCGTCACGGTGCGCACGCACCTCAACATCGTCGGTGGCAAGAGCGGGACCTACACGTTCCAGGTCGCGAACCCGACCTCGTCGATCCCGTTCCGCGGGCTGCCCGCGGGCGCCGCGGACTCGGGGCGACGTCTACTCGTTCCACTCGAACTCACCGCACCCGGCCGCCGTCGCGATGTCGCGCATGGGGCGGCCAGGGCGACATCTTCGTCGCCCCGCAAGCGGGTCCGGTCTCGAACGGCGCCGAGATCCTTGACCGCAACGGGCATGTCGTGTGGTACCACCCGGTGCCGGCCGAGCAGACAGCGTCATGGACTTCGGGTGCAGACCTACCGCGGCCAGCCCGCACTGACGTGGTGGCAGGGCAACGTCAACGCCGGCACCGGCCGCGGCGTCGACTACATCTACGACAGCCAGCTATCGCCAGGTGGCGACGGTCGCGCCGGCAACGGACTCAGCGCCGACCTCCACGAGTTCAAGCTGACGGGCGCGAACACGGCGCTCATCACCGCGTATTACCCGGTGTACGTCGACGCGCGCTCAGTTCACTATCCGGCCAAGCAGATCGTGCTCGACTCCGTCGTGCAGGAGATCGACATCCCGACGGGACTCGTGCTGTTCCAGTGGGACAGCCTCGACCACGTCCCCCTGACCGACAGTCGCCGGGCGCTGCCCGCACACGACGGACGCGCAACCCGTTCGACTACTTCCACATCAACTCGATCGACGTCGACCACGACGGGAACCTCGTCATCTCGGGCCGGAACACGTGGGCGGCGTACAAGCTGAGCCACCAGTCGGGCCAGATCATCTGGACCCTCGGAGGCCGTCACTCGACGTTCAAGCTCGGAGTCCGGGGCGACGTTCGCGTTCCAGCACGACGTCCGCATCCGTTCCGGCCACGACTGGTACGTGACCATGTTCGACGACGGCGGCGGCCCGCCCGAGGTCCATCAGTCCCGGGCGCTGGAACTGTTCCTCGACACTGCGGCACCGCACGGCGCGCGTCGTCTCGCAGCGCCAGCACAGTCCCGCGATCACGGCGTTCTTCGAGGGCAACGTCCAACAGCTCTCCAACTTCGATGAGTTCGTCGGATGGGGCGGACCGCCGTACTTCTCCGAATACGACCGGAACGGCAAGCTCGTGCTCGACGGTCGGTTCGTCGGCGCGAACTCGAGCTACCGGGCGTATCGATTCAACTGGTCCGGCAGCCCGCCGCAGCCGCCCGCGATCGCGGCGTCGAAGCGCGGCAGCCGCAGCGCGTCGTATGGGCGAGCTGGAACGGGGCGACGAACGTCTGGAGCTGGCGCGTCCTCGGCGGCGCGAGCGCGACCGCGCTGAGCCGCCGTGGCAACTCACGCAGCCACGGGTTCGAGACCGAGATCGGCGACCCGGCGCAGAAGTGCGGTCGCGGTCGAGGCGCTCGACCGCGCTGGCCATGTGCTCGGGACGCTCGGCGGTCATCGCGCCGCGGTGAGCGGCCGCCTCGAAGTCCGAGACACGAAGATTGCGCGCGTTCGTCGTGCGCGGCCCCGGCGTAAAGACGCCGCTAAGAATCGCGCGGCGCCATAGAGAACACGTCAAAGTCGTTTGCGGAGCGGCACCGCGTGACTTACGTTGGCTCAGTGTGCCGGGAAGTCTGGTCGGCGTTTCGTCGTCGACCCCCTGGAGTCCAGCTTGTCCTCACTGCCCATACGCCTTCGACTCGATCTCCGCATTCGCGCGCGGCTGTCAACGCTCGACCGTGAACTCGCGGCCGGCTGCGACCCGATCGGGAACGCAGCGCTGGCCAAACGAGCCGCGCGTTGTCGCCTCGCGCGACAGCCGGCGCCGCACGCGGCCGGGCCTACGGCGGGCGCTCGCGGATGCCGCAGCGGCGACCCGGCTTCTCCGCGGCTGTCGCGTGTGACCGAGAGGCGGTCGAGATCGCGCGGCCGGCGCTTGAGCAACTCGAGCGCGCGATCCGCGAACCGTGAGTCCGTCCGGCCGCAGGGGCTCGCGATGGCCCACCTCCTGCTGATCGATCCGGACAGCGCCCTGTACCGAGCCGCACGACCCCGACAAGCTGTACGAGGTGGCGCGGGGCGCGCTGTGGCGCTCTCGCCCGCGGCCGCTCGACGAAGTGCGGGCGCCCGCGACCCGCCGCACGCGGCCGCGCCTGCCGAGCGTCCGTTGAGCAGCGACGACGGGCGGCCCCGGCGCCGCTTTACACGAAGCCGGACACAAGACGGCCGTCGACTTGCCGGCCGGCGGCGCCGAGCACGGTCCGCGAAGCCCGCCGGCCTCCGGGAAGCAGAGCTTCAACATGGCGGCGCACAAGCTCGCCTACCGGCCGCCGCCGGGATCGACGACGAGGAGGACAGGGCTCCGCCCGGAGACCGGTTCGCTGCGCTCGCCGCGTCCGAGCGAGACGTCATCCCGCACGCCGCACGGACGGTGCTCGTGCTCGGGGCCCTCGGTGTCGTCTACGGCGACATCGGCACGAGCCCGCTGTACACCGAACAGGTCATCTTCAGCTCATACCACGCCACCCGCCACGTGACGCCCGCGAGCGTTTACGGGGTCGCGTCGCTCATCTTCTGGGCGCTGATGGTCGTCGTCTCGATCAAGTACGCGGGCTTCATCATGCGCGCCCATAACCGGGGCGACGGCGGCATCATGGCGCTGACAGCGCTGCTGCAACGCAGCAAGACCGCCCGGCGGGCGGCGCTCGTCACGCTCGGGATCTTCGGTGCGTCGCTGTTCTTCGGCGACGGCATCATCACCCCGGCGATCTCGGTGCTCGGGTCGGTTCAGGGGGTCCAGGTTGCGACGCCCGCCCTCGCCCACCTCGTCGTGCCCCTCTCGGTCGGCATTCTGCTGGCGCTGTTCGTGCTGCAGCGGTTTGGCTCAGGGACGATCGGATGGCTGTTCGGTCCGATCATGCTCGTGTGGTTCGCGGTGATCGGATCTGCTCGGACTTGCGGAGGTCATGAAGGATCCGGCAGTGATCCAGGGCCTGTCGCCGACATGGGCGGTGCGGTTCATGGCCGACCACGGCGCCGCCGGGTATCTCGTGCTCGGAGGGGTCGTCCTCGCCGTGACCGGCGCCGAGGCCCTGTACGCGGATCGCGGGCATTTCGGTGCCGGCACCAATCCGCTTCGGCTGGTTCGTGTTCGCGCTTCCGGCGTTGACCCTGAACTACCTCGGCCAGGGAGCGTTCATCCTCCATCACGCCGCGCTCGCGAAGAGACGCGAGCACGTTCAATCCCTTCTACCAGATGGCGCCGGGCGTGGGCCCTGTGGCCACTCGTCGTGCTCGCCGCCATCGCCACGGTGATCGCCTCGCAGGCCGCCATCTCGGGCTCCTTCTCCGTCGCCAAGCAGGCGGTTCAGCTCGGCTTCCTTCCGCGGCTCAAGGTTCTGCACACGTCCACGATGGAGGGGCAGATCTATGTGCCGATCATCAACTGGTGCCTGTGCCTCGGCGTGATCACGCTGACGCTCGTGTTCCGGTCGGCCACGAAGCTGGGTGACATCTACGGCGTCGCCGTCACCGGCACGTTCATCCTCAACACGATCCTGTTCCTCGCCGTCGCCCGGTCGATCTGGCGCACGTCGCGGTGGAAGCTGGCGGTCCGATCGGCGTGCTGTTCCTGACCGTCGAGGTCACATTCTTCAGCTCGAACATCGCGAAGATCGGCCACGGCGCATGGCTGTCCCTGGCCATCGGGTTGGTGATGTCCGTGGTGATGATCAACTGGCGGCGGGGTCAGACGATCGTGACGAACAATCGCGTTGCGCAGGAGGGACCGACTCGGCGACTTCCTGGACGGCTCTGGCGGACGCGGACATCCGCCGACGCGCGTGCCCGGGCGTCGCGGTGTTCCTCTGCCGCGACGAGGACACGACACCGCTCGCGCTCCGGGCCGCCGTCGAGCATACCCACACGCTGCACGAGAAGGTCATCATCGTCTCCGTCGACACGGTCAGCATCCCGCACGTCGACAGCTTCGATCGGTTCACCGTCGAGGTCAAGGGCCGCGGGCTCTTCAAGCTGTTTCACGTCACCGTGCGCAGCGGGTACCACGACGAGCTCAACCTGCCCGAAGCGCTGCAGCTATGCCGCAAGCGAGGTCTGCTCGAACGCAGCCTCGACCTCGAGCACGCGTCGTATTTCGTCTCTCGGATCACGATCATGCCGACCAATTCGCCGAGCATGCGGAGATGGCGCAAGAAACTGTTCATCGCGATGGCGCGCAATGCCTCAAGCCCGATCGAACACTTCGGCCTTCCTGGTGAGCAAACGTTGATGCTCGGCTCGCAGGTGCCGCTGTAGCTCAGAGCAGCGGTGAGCGCGCGAGCCGAGGCTCGGTGAGGAGCGCGTCAACGGATTCGTTGCCGTCGAGCGTGAGCCCGGCGAACACGGCGGCGGTGCGCAGCAGCGTCATCGAGTTGTGGATGAGCTGCAGTGTCCAGGTGCCGATGAACGCATTGGCGACCGGAATCGGGACCTGTGTCGCGACCGGACACGCGACCATGCGCACGGGCCGTACGTTGTGCAGGTCGGCGGCCGTCGCGGCGGGATCATCGAGATAGGTCCACGGCCCGCAGATCTCAGCGAGATAGAACGTCCGATCGTCTGGGTCACGCGTCCACACGAGCGCACCCTCCGGTAGCTCCATGAAGGCACGGACCGCCGGATGGACGCCATGTGCCGTCGAGCGCGACAGGCGGCCCGGCTTCTGGCGCGTCGACGCCCCACCCAAGGCCAAGGACGGAGCGCTCGCGGCACAGCGCGAACGCCGCGGAGGGATCGTCACAGCTGTGCTCCATCTGAAGCGCACACAGGGCAGGCGCAGTCGGACCGCGGGTCATGAGGGCTCCTCCCCGCTCCCGGGTTCGGCCGTCACCCGATTGATCGACGACGGCAGGTACGTGCGGCAATGTACCCGTCCGGCCGAGCCGAGGAATCCGCCGATCCGACCGATTTCCGCTCGGGACGAACTACGCAGCGCAAACCTTTCGCGTCAGGGGAAGCTACCGACGGACCGGCTCAAGGACCGCCACCGCGGGCCGATGTAGGCGATCAACCACCAGTCGTCAACCCCTGCAGGGAGGGACCGGAATGCGAGCTGTTCGCCAACGAGCTATCGACCGCACCGCGACAGGAAGCGTCGCGGCCGCTTCGTCTGAGGAGCTGAAGAGTCGCTTGCGAAGTCTGCACGGCCACTGCCTCACCGAGCTGGCCGACGGACTCGAGGCGATGCGGACTGGAGATCTCACCGTGACCGTCACGCCGGTGACGCAGCCGATCGACGTCGCCGCGGTACCCGAGGATCAGCGCGCGCTCGTCGAGCTGTTCAACGCGATGCTCACGAAGGCACAGGGCGCGATCGTCAGCTACAACGCCGTCCGCGAACAGCTCGCCGCTGCGCTCGGCGATCACTCGTGCATCGACGATCTGCAGACCCGCCTCACCAGCCTGAGCGACAACTGCATGACCGCGCTCGCGGAGGGGCTGGGTGCCGCCGCCGAGGGCGACCTGACGGTCGAAGCGCATCCGGTCACCAAACCGCTCGTCGCCCCGGGTGGCGGACGCCTTGGCAGGCTCGGGGTGACATTCAACGAGATGCTGGGCAAGGCGCAGGCCGGCCTCGTCGGCTACAACGCGATGCGGGCCCGCCTGGGCGATCGTGTCGGCACCATGGTCGAGGAGATCGGAGCCCTCGCTGGGCGGGTTGCGGCGTCCTCGCAACAGATGTCGGCGAGCTCGGAGCAGGTCGGGGCGGCGATGACGGAGATCGCCCGGGCGACGACGACCGTCGCGGAGGGGGCCGAGCGCCAGGTCGGCCTCGTCGAAGGACGCCCGATCCGCGACCCAGGATGCGGTTCAGATGGCGGCCGCGGCGCGGCAGGTGGCGCAGCAGGGGATGGCGCTGACCGCCGAGATTCTCAAGATCGCTGATCAGACGAACCTGCTCGCGCTCAACGCGGCGATCGAAGCCGCCCGTGCCGGCGACCAAGGCCGCGGGTTCGCGGTCGTCGCCGACGAGGTGCGCAAGCTCGCCGAGTCGGCCGCGAAGACGGCGGACGAGACGCGTGAGGCGTTCCACGGGCTCGCCACGAGCATCGATGAGGTGAGCGGGTGCGTCGACCGAGCGGCGAGTACGACCGACGAGGTCTCGGCAGTTGCGGAGGAGACGAGCGCGGCGACCGAGCAGGTTTCGGCGTCGGCGCAGGAGTCGTCGGCCTCGACGACGCAGATCTGCGGCTCGAGCGAGGAGCTCACGCAGATGGCGACGCAGCTCGCGGAGCTCGTCGGCGCGTTCACCGTGTAGTTGGTTTTTCCGGAGGCGCCTGCGGGCATAACCGCAGGCATCCGCGCGCATCGTCCCGACGGCGGGCGCCAGGCGCCGCGCTATGTTGAACAGATGGAGCATCCGCCCGTACAGATCCTCGAAGTCCGTGCCGATGACAGCGTCCGGCCGGCGACGATCACCCTCATGCTCGGGGAGCGGGCGAGCCAGGCGATCTTCACGGCGCTCCGCGAGCAGCTTGACCGCCGTCGCGCCGCCGCGGTCGACACCGTCGAGGACCTGCTCGCGCTCCGCGATCAGTCCAGCCTCCTCGAGCGGTTTGAGCCGTTGGCCGCGGCCAACGCTCACGCGGTCCTCAGCCTGACCGATACGGAGCTGCAGACATGCCTGCTCGAGCTGACGGCATATGCCGACCGCGTCGATGGTGAGCACTTCCAGCCCGCAGAGCTGCGCGAGCGGCTCGGCGTGATCGCGGAGATCACCCGAGCGCTGTGGGACGCGAACGCGGCCGCCGCTGCAGCCGCGCAGCAGCTCGCTGAAGCGGCGCCGTTCTCCTGCTGAGCGCAGCGACGCGTCACAATCGCCGTTGATGGATGACGGCGGCGACGCGTCACAATCGCCGTTGATGGATGACGGCGGCGACGCGTCACAATCGCCGTTGATGGATGACGGCGGCGCAGCGCAGGGAACGCTGCCGGGCGAGTTCGACACCCGGCACATGCTCAGACGGCTGCTCGAGCTCGCCGTCTTCCTCGGCGTGCTCGTCATCGCGGTCCTGTCCTTCCCCGGGCTCGACACGCTCCGCAGCCGATTCGCCGACGTCGACGTCGCATTGCTCGTCGTCATCGGACTGCTGAAGCTCTGTTCGTCCTTGTCGAATATCGTCGCCTTCCGCGACGTCTTCTGCCCTCGGATGGGCTGGCGTTTCAGCTTCGAGCTCGGGATGGCGGAACAGGCGACGAACGTGCTCGTCCCGACCGGCGGCGCCGGTGGGCTTGCGCTCGGTGCGTGGGCGCTGCGCCAGGGCGGAATGTCGACCGAGCACATCGGCCGGCGGAGCGTCGCGTTCTTCGTGCTCACGAGCGTGCCGAACTTCGTGTGCGCGGCCGTGCTCGGGCCGCTGCTGTTGACGGGGCTGTTCGACGGGAAGATCCCGTTCATCCCGACGCTCGTGTTCTCGGTGATGGCGTGGGCGACGGCGCTGTTCACGATCGCGCTCCCGCGCCTGCTTCCCGACCGGCCGCGGAGGACCGGTCGGTCGTGGGCCAACCGGCTGCGGCTGGGGCTCGCGATCGCCGCCGACGGGATCCGGGACGTCGGGGAGATCATCCGCTCCCGCCGGTGGGGCGCGATCCTCGGCGCCGCCGGCTACCTGGGTTTCGACATCGCGGCGCTCCTCGTCGCGTTCGCCGCGTTCGGCGACACGCCGCCGCTCGGACCGCTCGTCTTCGCTTATGTCATCGGGCAGCTCGGCGGACTGATCCCGCTGCCGGCCGGGATCGGCGGCACGGACGGCGGCCTGATCGGCGCGATGGTGCTGTTCGGCAGCCCGCTGTCGCAGGCGGCCGCGGCCGTGCTCGCGTATCGCGCGTTTCAGCTCACCGTGCCCACTGTCATCGGCACGGTCTCGTTCGTCGCGCTCCGGCGCGAGCTCAGCCGCCACTCCACACCGGCCGGAGCCTGTGCCCCACTCGCCGCGGAGCGTTCCGTGTCATGAGCGTGCGGGCGATCGTTGTCCTCGGCGCGCTGCTGCTGATCGTCGGTCTCGGGCTCGCCATCGCCGGGGGCGGTGCCAGCGTCCTCTTCGTCATCGGGCTCGGGTGCATCGGTCTGGGCACCGTCACGCTCACGGCAATGCTGTTCTACGTCATCGGCCGCAGCGAAGACGAGGACCGCAGGCGCCATCCGTCGGGTTAGGTCGCTCCAATGCGTGAGCGGCGACTGGATGGTCGATCGCACCTTGCCGATGTAGGGTGGCGCCTCGATGGCGGCGACCGATGCGCGACAGCCCGAGACCCTCCGGCTCACGGTGGAGAACATCCCGTTCACGGCGCTCTCGTGGGGTCCCGCCGACGGTCCGCTGGCGCTCTGTCTCCACGGCTACCCGGACACGGCTCGCACATGGCGGCATCTCGGACCGGAACTCGCCGCGCGCGGCTGGCGCGTTGTCGCACCGTACACGCGTGGCTACGCGCCAACCGGCCTGGCGCCGGATGGCGCCTACGGCGTCGGTGCGCTCGCCCGTGACGCGCTCGCGCTCCGCCGCCTCCTCGCCGACGACGAGCCGGCCGTCCTCATCGGCCACGACTGGGGGGCCGTCACCGCGTACCTCGCCGGGTCCTACGCCCCCAGCGCGTTTCGCCGGATCGTCACGATGGCCGTCGCGCCGGGGCCGGTCCTCGTGGCGCCGCTGCGCTCACCGCGCCGGCTCGTCAGCGACCTGCCGCTCATCCTCCGCCAGCTGCGGATGAGCTGGTACATGTTCTTCCAGCTGCTCCCGTGGCTCTCTGAGCGCTCACTGCCCCGGCTCATCCCCAAGCTGTGGGCCGACTGGTCGCCGGGGTACGACGCGCACGATGACCTCATCGATGTGCTCGCGGCACTCGGACCGCCCGGGCACGCCACGGCGGCGCTGCGCTACTACCGTGCGCTGTTTCTGCCCTGGACACGCCGCGGCACGTACTCCACCGAACAGCGCCACCTGTTCGGTGTTCCGCCGGTGCCGCTGCTCTACCTGCACGGCGCGCGGGACGGCTGTCAACTGCCGGAGATCGCCGCGCGGGCCGACGAGATGCTGCGGGATCCGAGCCGGGTCGAGGTGATTCCGGAGGTGGGGCACTTCCTCCACCTCGAGCGGCCCGACGTGGTGGGGGCGCGGATTGCCGAGTTCATCGGACGCCCGTAGGCGCGGAGCTCGACGTAGCGCATGGTGATGGGGCCGAGGGTGATCTCGTCGCCCGTGGTCAGCTCGGCGACGACCATCGGCGGGCCGTTGACCAGCGTCCCGCTCGCGCTGCGCCCGTCGAGCAGGCGTGCGCCGTCGGGATGCTGGACGACGATCGCGTGCAGGCGCGCCACGCGGTGATCGTCGACGCGGATGTCCGCGGTGAGGCCGCGGCCAATATGCGTGATGCGCTGCCGCAGCGCGATCAGGCGAGGGCCGTCACCGTCGACGAGCGAGAGGTACCGCCCCGAGGGGGCGAGCGACGGCGGCATCGCCTGCCGGCGAGAGCGGTGGTCGAGGTACTCCAGAGCACGTGACATGTCGCGACGGTACGGCCGGTTCCTCAGCCCGCCGCGAGCGCAACCGAAGAACGCGAGAAGCCGGCTGACACGGAACTGACGCGCCGGCGGCCACAGGGCATTTTCGCGGGCGCCCGTAACCTCAACTGCACGCTTTTGCGGTTGTGTACACTGTCGTCGGTGCCGACAATGGACCGACACGGCTGGAACGAGCGATATGGGGCGCGCGACCTCGTCTGGACGGCGGAGCCGAACCGGTTCCTCGTCGAGGAGGCCTCGCCGCTGGCGGCCGGGCGCGCGCTCGATCTTGCGTGTGGGGAAGGCCGCAACGCGATCTGGCTCGCAGAGCACGGTTGGCAGGCGACTGGCGTCGATTTCTCCGATGTCGCGCTGGAGAAGGCGGCGCGGCTCGCCGCCGCGCGGGGCGTCGGCGCCGAGTGGGTCCGTGCCGATCTCCTCGAATACGTGCCTGCGCCCGGGCGGTATGACCTGGTGCTCCTCTTCTACCTGCAGGTGCCAACCGCGCAACGCCGGGCCGTCGTCCGCGCCGCGGCCGCCGGCCTCGCTCCCGGCGGCACACTGCTGATCGTCGCCCACGACAGCGCGAACCTCACGGACGGGTACGGCGGTCCGCAGGATGCATCCGTGCTCTACACCGCCGAGGATCTCGTCGCCGATCTTTCCGGAGCGGGGCTCGTGGTCGAGCGGGACGCCCGGGTGCAGCGGCCGGTCGACACCGACAACGGCCCCCGGATCGCCCTCGACGCGCTCGTCCGGGCTCGCGCGGGCCCCTCGCCGCGAGCCTCCTGAGACGCGATCCGCGCCCGGCTACCCGCGGTAGACGCTACCCCGCGGTCGGCTACCCGCGGTAGACGCGATCCGCGGCCGGCTAGCCGCGGTCGAACACGACGCGGGCGCGGGTGCTGCGACACACGTAGTGCTCGTACCACTTGCCGACCGGCTTGACGAACTTTCCACGGCAGGAGAAAGCTCCCGTCCGGTAGGAGCGATTCGGCCCGGGTCGGAGCTTGTCCGAGGCGGCGCCGGCGACGACGGTGCGCCCGGTGGCGCACGTGACACCGACGGTCCTGATGTTGAAGGCGATGTCGTCGCTGTTCGGCGCGAAGTCGACCTGGGGGCAGGCCGCGTGGCGCGCGTGGGACTCAGCGCGGCCGGCGTTGCCGTCCGCAGCGGCCGCGAAGAGGCCGACGGCAATGGCAATGACCACGCCGAGACAGGCAAAATGACGAAATGCGATCCTCATCGGAGAAGTCCTCACAGGTCTGGTCTGCCCCAGGAGGTTTCGCCAAAACGGGGGTGGTCACCTTCCCGGCCAACGAGGATTGCAGCGCCGCTCGGTAGGGTAACGGCGCCCGTGTTTCGCAACGTCCTTGTCGCGATCGATGGCTCGGCGCACGGAGAGCGCGCGCTCACCGAGGCGATCGATATCGCGGCGCGTGGGAGCGAACGCCTGACGATCATCGCCAGCGTGCCCGATCCCTCCGCGTGGCTGCTCTCCGGCGGCCCGTACGGCGGCGGGATCGACTTCGAGGCGCTCGCCGAGGACACCGAGCAGGACTACCGGCGACTCCTCGAGTCCGCGGTCGCACAGGTGCCGAGCGACATGTCCGTGACGAAGGTTCTGGCCCACGGCCGACCCGCCGATCGGATCCTGGAACAGCTCAGGCAGGGGCGGCACGATCTGATCGTGATGGGTTCACGGGGGCGCGGAGAGGTCCGCTCGCTGGTGCTCGGCAGTGTCAGCCACGAGGTTCTCAACGCGAGTCCGGCGGCGGTGCTGATCGTCCACGCCGAGGAGGAGGCGACGTAGCGTCCGTCTCGCGCCGCCCCGCCCACCGGCCGATCAACCCGGTCGACAGCAACAACAGCCACGAGTACTCTCCGGCACTCGGACTGACGAGTACGGCGAGCGGGATCGAGAGCAGGAAGACGGCGGGCGTGACCGCGTACCGATGCCACGAGTCGAGCCGCTCGCCGGGCGCGAGCAGGGCAGCCCGTTCCACGTGTCCGCGCATGAGGCCGGAGAGCGCTCCGATCACGACGATGTTCAGCGCGTAGATGACGACCGAGATCGGCTCGCTCCCGTACTCGCCGAGCAGCCGCGTCGGATACGGCAGGAACGCGACCGCCGCGAGGTAGGCGAGGTTGAGAACCGAGAGCGTCGCGTCGATCCGCGCGAGGCGACGAAAGAATGCGTGGTGGCGCAACCACAGGATGGCGAGCACCCCGAAGCTGAGCACATAGGAGAGCAGCTGCGGGAGACGGTCCTGAAGCTGAGCTCCGAGACGATGGCGCTGAACCCCGTGCAGTTCGGGGAAGCTGATCGTCAGGACGAGCAGTGTCAGGGCGATGGCGAACACGCCGTCGCTGAGAGCGACGGTCCGGTCGTAGTCGAACTCGCGTGCGGATGGCGATTCCGTGTCGTCGCTCACCGGCGACGATTGTGCCTCAGCGAGTCGTCAGCTCTGCTTGACGACTGCGTACACGACGCGCTCGGCAACGTCGATCACGACTTCACCGATCCGGGCGCACCGCCGGTACAGCTCGCGCCGGGCGATCCGCTCGGTCCGTCCGTGGAGGTCGAGCAGCGTTCCCATGCCCTCGTAGTAACGCCGTTCGAGCGCACGCTCCGCCGTGATTGCCGCGTCGGCAGCCTCATTCGCACCCGCCTCGTCGGCCGCCGCAAGCGCGACTAGTCCCCGGTCGATCGCCCGGACCGCATCGACGAGCAACCGCGCCATGTCGGCGATCGCCGCGTCCGGCGGGCATTGCATCACCTCCGCCTCGGTGACGAGGTCACGTGCGTAGTTGAGGATCCAGTCGATCCCTCGCGAGAGGGCGAACACGTCCTCCGGCTCGAGCGGTGTGACGAACGCCGCCCGCAGCGCGGCAAACACCGCACGCTTGGCGGCGTCGCCGCGCTGCTCGGCATCGTGGATTGCGGCCGTCGCGGCGGTATCACCCTGCGCCCACGCCGTGAGGGCCTCGAGGCCGGCGCTCGTGATCGCGACCTGCTCGCGCAGGCCGCCGAGCACGTCCGGGCTCTCCGGGAGGAACCAGCGGTGGCGGCTCACACGAATACCCCCGAGAACCAGTAGAGGAGGGCGCCCCCGATGGCCGTCCCAGGCAGCGTGATCAGCCACGCGGTCCCCATCCGGCGAACGAGCGCCCAGTGCACGTGGTGCCAACGGCGGCGACCTCCGCCGACCCCGATCACGGACGACGCGACGATCTGCGAGGTCGACGTCGGGGCACCGAGCACCGACGCGCCGAAGATGACAGCCGCCGATGACCCGGTGCTCGTGAGTCCCTCGAGGGGTCCGATGCGATAGATGCGGCGGCCCACGGTACGGATGATCTTCCATCCTCCGAGGGCCGTGCCGAGCGTCAGCGCTCCCGAGCACAGGACGACGACCCAGGTCGGCGCGGCGAGGCTGTCGATCTTGCCGTCGGCGAGGAGCAGCGCGGCGATCACACCGACCGCTTTCTGCGCATCGTTGGCGCCGTGCCCGAACGCCAGGGCGGCGGCCATCCCCCACTGGCCGGCTCGCACCGGACCTCGCCAGTGGACCGTCATCCGCCGGCCTGCGCGACGCACCACGCGCATCAGGACGAGCGCGGCGAGCGCGCCGAGCGGTGGTGAGATCGCGAGCGCGACGATGCTGCCGAGCACGCCGCTCGGCCGCCCATCCTGAATCCCGCCCCAATTGACCGCTGACGTGCCACCCTCGGCGAGCGCCGCTCCGACGAGACCGCCGACGAGTGCCTGACCGGAACTCGACGGCAAGCCCGAGCGCCCAGGCCCCGATGTTCCAGCCGACGGCGGAGGCGAGGGCCATGGCGATCACGCGGTTCGCGTCCGAGGCGTCGACGATGACGATGCCGCCGATCGTGTTCGCCACGGCCGCGCCGAGCAGCAGCGGTCCGAGCAGGTTGAAGATCGATGCGAGCACGATCGCCTGCTTCGGGGTCGCCGCCCGCGTGGCGACGAGCGCCGCAATCGCGTTTGCCGCGTCGTGGAGGCCATTCGTCACCGCAAACGCCGCCGCCAGCACCACCGCGGCAACCAGGCCGGCGTCCATGGCCGAGGCTAGGACTCCGTGCGCGGAAGCACGAGCAACGGACTCCGCGCCGTGTGCGCGAGATGCCGTGACGTGCTGCCATGCATGAGCCGCCCCATCGGCCCGTAGCCGCGGGAGCCGACGACGAGCAGGTCGACCGACGCGCTGTAGAGCCCCAGCTCCTCGGCCGGAAAGCCGTACGCGGCGTGCGGCGCGACATCCCCGAGCTCCGCGATCCGCCCTCGTGCTTCCTCGATCAGAGCATCGATCGTGCGCACGTCGACCGGCGCGGTGCCGCCGGTGAACGGATCGCGCGGGAGTTCGATCGCCTGGCAGGCGGACAGCGTGGCGCCGACGTCCGCCGCCAGCTCGCGAGCAACGGCGAGCGCGTGCACGCTCCCCGGCGACCCGTCGTAGCCGACGCCGATCTCCTGGATGTCGGACGGCGCCGCGGCATACCCGGCCGGGGCGACCGCGACCGCGCACACGGCGCCGTTGAGCGCGGCGTTCGTGTCGTCGCCGATGAGCACGCGCCCGAGCAGGCTGCGCCGCGTCGAGCCGACGACGAGCAGATCAGCATGCTCCTCCTCGGCGAGTTCGTGAAGGCCCCGGCCCGGGGTGGTCGATTCGACAACCCGTGGCTCGCCATCGACCCCGGCTGATGCGGCCACTGCGCGGAGCTGTTGCCGCGCCTCCTCCTCGAGCTCGGTCGCCCGGGTCCTGCGGCCGAGCGGATCGCCGGTATGGACCCGGCAGAGGATCAGGGTTCCGCCCGGCGCGGCCAGCCGACCAGCCAGCGCGAGCGCGTCGCGCCCTCCCTCGCGTTCGTCAACTCCGACCACGATGCGTTGAAACATCTGCGTCATCCTCTACGAGCGACGCCCCTGGTGCCAGGGCGGCGACACGCACCCTACGCCGATGGACCCGGGGCGGCATCGGTCCTCCGCCCTCGCCGAAGTCAGGGGTTTCCCGGCGTCCGGCGAGTGCAGAACCCTGATGTGAAGCTCGCCCATGGATGAAACCGTATGGCGATGTCGGGGCACAGCTTTCGCATCGGACGAATCGCCGGAGGAAGATTCGGCGTTGCCCTCGCCGGCGGCGGAACGATGCTGTGGGTGGTCGGCGGTCCAGCCGGCATATGGATCACGGCCACCGGAGTTGTCGTGATGGCTGCGGTGGGCGCCGAGCGCACCCGAGCACACCCAGGCTCATGCCTCAACGGACTCCAAGTGCGCGACATCATGTCCCGGGAGCCGGTTGCCATGCCGATCGACACCTCCGCACGCGAGGCGGCCGGGTACTTCTCGGAGTATGACCACGTGTCGTTCCCTGTGACCGACCCGGTGGGATGGCCCGTGGGTCTCCTCCGCCTCCACGACCTCGATCACATCCCGGACGAGCGGCGTGACACCGCGAACGTCGCCGAGCTGGCGGATACCGATCCGGGGCTCGTGGCCGCCGACGAGGACGACGTCATCAGCCTGATCGCGCGGCCCGCGTTCCAGCGCGTCGGCCGCGCCGCCGTCGTCGGCTCGGACGGCCGGCTGAGCGGCATCGTCTCGGTGACCGACCTTCAGCGGACGATGCGCGCGCCGCGGATCAGCGGGCCGGCAGCTCAGGTTCCGGGGCCGGTCCCGCCGCAGTAGGCGCGGCGGGCGACCACCCGATCGCGGGCGCGATGTCGACCGCGATCGTCTCGAGCATCCTGGCGTTGTACTCCACGCCGAGCTGGTTGGGTACCGTCAGCAGCAGCGTGTCGGCCGCCCGAACGGCAACGTCGCGGGCCAACTCCCGAGCGATGACATCCGGCTCGCCGGTGTAGCTGCGGCCAAACCGGGCCAGTCCCCCGTCGAGGTAGCCGACGGTGTCCCGGTCCTCGCCGCTGCGTCCGCCGAACAGAGCCCGGTCCTCGTCAGAGACGATCGGGATCACACTGCGACTGACGGACACGCGTGGCTCTCGCTCCCAGCCGATGGCGCCCCACGTTTCGCGGAAGAGCGCGATCTGCTCGGCCTGAAGCTCGTCGAACGGCACGCCCGTGTCCTCGGTCAGCAGCGTCGAGCTCATCAGGTTCATGCCCTGCTCCGCGGCCCACTGCGCCGTGGCGCGGGTGCCCGAGCCCCACCAGATGCGATCCGGCAGGCCGGGCGACTGCGGCTGGATCGGCAACCGGCCGGTCGCACCCGTGTGGCTGGGATCGGCCTGAGCGACGCCGGCCCCGGCGATCGCCGCGCGGAACAGCGCCGTCTTCTCACGGGCCAGGTCTGCATCGCTCATGTCATCCGGCGGGATGTAGCCGAACGCCTCGGCGCCGCGCAGGGCGGGTTCGGGCGAGCCCCGGCTGATCCCCAGCTGGAGCCTCCCGTCGCTGATGAGATCGGCTGCCGCCGCGTCCTCGGCCATGTACAGCGGGTTCTCGTAGCGCATGTCGATCACCGCCGTGCCGATCTCGATGCGCGACGTGCGCGCCCCGATCGCGGCGAGCAGCGGGAACGGCGACGCGAGCTGGCGGGCGAAGTGATGCACCCGCACGAATGCTCCGTCGAGACCGAGCGACTCGACCGCCTCGGCGAGCTCGATCGTCTGCACGAGCGCCTCACGTGCCGTGGGCGTCTGCGACCACGGCGCCACCTGCCAGTGCCCGAAGGAGAGAAAACCGATCCGTTTCACTGCTCAGAGAGTAGGACGCGCGGGCAAGCGTCTCCCGCGCTGCGATCCCCGCAACCCGTCCCTCCCGGCCGGAGCGTTACCCGACGACCGGCAGCGTCCGCTCGTCCTGGAGCTCTGAGAGCACGTCCTGCATCTCGCCGGTGATCTCGTGGTAAATGAGATCGGGCTCGGCGTTCGTCCCGAAGCGCGCCCCAAGGTCGATCGGCGGAAGGACCTCGATCGTGATCTTCGCGGGGAGCGGAATCCGGGTCGGAAGGTCAAGCAAGCTCACACCGAACGGCGGTCCGAGGGCGACCGGGAGAACCTTGATCCGGGTGAGCTCGGCCCACCGGGTCAACCGCGCGGCACGCTCACCGCGCGTGACGAACAGAGCGGTCTCCTGACCGCCGACGGCCACGACCGGGACGATCGGCACGCCCTGTTCGAGCGCCAGCTTGATGAACCCCTTGCGGCCGCCGAACTCGATCTGGTCCCCGTGCCACGTCGGGCGAAACGTCTCGTGGTCCCCGCCCGGGTAGACGAGCACCGGAGCACCGCGATCGAACGCGCGCCGCGCGTTGTCGTGCGACGCGGCGACCGTCCCCCATCGCCGCAGGCCGAGACCGGGAAAGCGGGCAGCGACGTCGTGCGCGAGCTGGTGGAAGCGCCGGTCGGGCCCGAAGTGGTCGTAGAACTCGCTCGCGAACACGAACGTGTCGGCGATCATCGCTCCGCCGGAGTGGTTGCCGACGAGCAGCGACGGCCCATCGGCGGGAATGTTCTCCAGCCCGCGAACCTCAGAGCGGAAGTACGGGCGCAGCAGTGAGCGCCAGATCGGGAGCACGCGACGGATGTAGCCAGGGTCCCACGCGTCGATGTCGTTGCCGTCGAGCATGCGCTGGGGGTGGAGCGCATCCTCAATGAGGACTTCGCTCCACGCCCTGCCCCCGTCGGTCACGGCATGTGCCGCGCGCAATGCGCCTCCCAAAACGGACATCGGAGATGGTCGTACCCGCCGCGCCGAATACGAAAACCCAAGATCCGGAGTAAAGGAGTCAGCCTAGTGTCGCGAGTCAGAAGTTCGTTGGCACCAAGAGGTGTCACCGGGGGATGCCGCGCAAGGACGCAGAATCCGACGTGCACTGGAGGTGCACGAGGATTCGAGGACGCCGCGCGGCGCCGCCGGGGGCGCCTCGACTGCCGTCGAACTTCTGACTCGGGACACTAGAACACGGTCCGGAGACCGTGGATGGCGGCGGCACCGAGCACGATCTCGAGCACGACGCCGGCCGACCCGATGGCCACGCCGATCACGGCGATCAGCGCGTCGCCGAGCAACATGCCGAGGGAGAGCAGGACGACACCGAGCGCCGGCAGCGTGTCGAGCCCGGTGAACGGCGGCGCGAAGAACGCTCCCACCGTCCCGGCGATGACGAGCAGCCCAAAGATCTGATCTCCGAGGCGATGCTCGAGCAGGAAGCCAAGACGCGGCCGCGAGAACCGTTCGAGCCGGCGGATGAGCTTCATCAGCCCGGTCACAAACTTCTGCTGCCGCGGGCCGGCAAGTTCGAGGCCCTCCCAGCGCTTCGGCAGCCACACCTGCTTGCGGCCCACGATCAGCTGGAGCGCGAGCAGCACGGCGATGATCTCGAACACATGCGTCGCTCCGCCGGTGGGGAGCGGCAGCGCCGGGACCCCGAGCAGGAGCACGAACAGAATCGCGAAGCTCTTGTCGCCGAACGTGTCGACGAGGGTTCCAATCGTCTTGTCCCCGTCGGAGTCGCAGCCATCCCTCGAGTTCGTCGCTGAGCCGCGGCGAGGTGGTGGTCATGTCATCCGGTGATGGCGGTGACGAGATGCCCGATGCCGAAGCCGATCGCGGCGCTGAGCGACCCGATGAGCATCACCTGAAGGCCAGCACGACGCCACGCCTGGCGGGCGACGCGGCCCTTGACCACCCCAAGCGCGAACAGCGCCACCAGCGTGCACACGATGCTCGTGATGAGCGCCGGTGCCATCAGGGGCAGCGCGAGGTACGGCCACAGGGGAATGATCGCAGCGACCATATAGGTGAGCCCCACGACGAGCGCGTCGCCGCGCGCCGCACCACCGATGTCGGCCGATAGGCCAAGCTCCTTCTGCACCTTCGTCCGCAGGAAGACGGTCCGATTCGCGGCCAGCCCGTGGGCGACCCGCTCCGCGGCGTCCCGCGGCAATCCCTCGTCTTCGAGGACGAGCGCCAGCTCCGCGACCTCGCGCTCGGGCTCGTCATCGATCTCCCGATCTTCGTCTCGGATCTCCGCGGCGTAGAGCCCCTCCTCAGCCTCGCTCGCGAGATAGGAGCCACCGCCCATGGCGATGCAACCCGCGACCGCTTCGGCGATCCCCGCGACGAGGATCGCGCTGCGGCCTGGATTCGCGGCGGCCATTCCGGTCACGACGCCCAGCGGGACGAGCAGACCGTCCTGCGCCCCGAGCACGAACTCCCGGATCCGCGAGAGGCGCTCGATCCGGGCCGCCTCTCCACGGGCGTGATCACGGATGTGCTGGCGCGCCTCGTCACGAATGTCATCGCTGAAGCGCGCGTCAATGCTCGCCATGCGGCTCCTCTCGGTGGCGGCCCGAGCGGGTGGCCTGCTCACGGGCGGCAATTCGCAGCAGCTTCCGGAGCGCCGGTGCGAGCCCGGTCTCCGGAATTGGAATCTCGATCTGTACGGTGCCGGCGTCACGATCGACGACGTCGACGGGACCGAGTCCGGCCAGCACCTCCATCATCTGCTGGTTGGAGGCGAGCATCATCGCCGTGAAGCGCGTGATGCCTTCGGCGCGTGCACGCTCCCCGAGGACCTCGAGCAGCAGCGTGCCCAGCCCGCGGCCCTGCCACTCGTCGATCACCGTGACGGCGACCTCCGCCGTGTCCGGATGGGCCGGGTTGCGGACGTAGCGGGCCACCCCGACGCCCTGACCGCTGACCTCCTCCGTGGCGACGATCGCCTCGTGGTCGTGGTGGTCGATCTCGGTGAGGTAGCGGACCATCTCGTCGGTGAGCACTGGTGTCGCGGCGAGAAACCGCCGGTAGCGGCCCTCGGCGCTCAGCCGCTCGAATCCGCACCGGAGCAATTCCTGATCAGTGTGGTGACCCTGGCGCAGGCGCACCGCCGACCCGTCGCGCAGGATGGCGGGCGCTCCGAGGGCCAGGAGTTCGCGTGTGGGTGGCATTGTCGACATGACGTTTGTCCTAATCGAACATACGTACGGTCCACGGTGCCAGTTACGCCTCCGACGCGCATCCGGCGAACGCCGTGGCGCACGTTCGGAGTTTTCCCTGACCGCTAGGCGGTTGGGAGGATCGCGTCGAGCTCGTCAAGCTGGCGACGGACGCCGCCGCAGACCTGCTCGCACAGGTCGAACACGCTCGGATCGCTGATCGAATACTGCGCGTGATTGCCGACCTTGCGCCGGCTGACCATCCCGGCGCCGAGCAGGATTCCGAGATGCTTGGAGACGTTCTGCTGCGTGGCACCGAGGGACTCCTGCAGCTCCGACACGGTCGCATCGCCCTCCCGGAGGGTGTCGAGCAGCTTGATCCGCATCGGCTCGCCAAGCACCCGGAAGCGCTGCGCGACGAGCTCGATCAGCGGCTCGGGGAGCGGATGGGGAATCGGGGGGACGGCGTTGGCTCTCGGCATCGAGACCTATACGTTAGCACAACCGGACAGTGGTTTAGTTGGTGGGTAGCCGCGAGCTCGGGAGCGCCGGACCGGCGCCGCTCGTCGTCGCGGCGAGGCGTAGGCTGAGCCGGCTCCTCAACCGGAGGGCGAGCCCTGGAGGGCGGATGACCGACCAGACGCACCAGACCGACCCGACGCACCAAACCGACGAGGCCCACGAGACCGATCTGCCCCGCCAGATCCCCCACGGCCCCCTCCCCCAAGCGGAGTTCGACTCGATCTTCAGCCGCGTCCCGCGGCTCACCGTGGAGGTGGTGATCGTCTCAGCCGCACACGGCGTCCTGCTCACGCTGAGGACGTTCGGACCGTGCCGCGGCCTCTGGCACATCCCGGGCGGCACTGTCCGCTTCGGCGAGCCGGTCCTCGACGCGGTCGCCCGCGTCGCGCGGGATGAGCTCGCGATGACGGTGACGGCCCGCGAACTGCTCGGGTACATCGAGTACCCGAGCCACTATGAGCGCGGGCTCGATTCCCCCGTCGGACTCGCGTTTGCGACAGAGACCGCCGATGAGCCGCCGCTCGGAGACACCTGCCGCTGGTTCGCCGACCTTCCCGAGGCGATGCACGACGAGCAGAGGCAGTTTCTCGGGAATGTGCTCGGCACGTCTCCGTAGTTTGCCTCCACCGGGCGCCCGCATCCAGCCCGGATGTTTTTGAGATTGGGTCAGGCAGTCTCAGGCCATGCCGATCTCTGAGGTCGGCGCTATAGCCGTGATTCGAGGTACGCACGCCCGCGGATGTAGAGGAATTGCCGATGACCACGCTCGACCTGGCCCGGACTCAGTTCGGTGTCACCACCCTGTTCCATTTCATTTTCGTGCCGATGTCGATCGGGATGGCGGTGTTCGTCGCTCTCTGTCAGACGCTGCATTACCGGACCGGCAAAGAGGTGTATCTCAGGATGACGCGGTTCTGGGGCAAGTTCCTGCTCATCTCGATGGCCATCGGCGTGGTCACCGGGATCGTCCAGGAGTTCCAGTTCGGGATGAACTGGTCGCAATACTCGCGCTACGTCGGCGACATCTTCGGGGCGCCGCTTGCCATGGAGGCGCTGATCGCCTTCTTCCTGGAGTCGACGTTCATCGGGCTGTGGCTGTTCGGCTGGGGCCGACTGTCTCCGAAGCTCCACCTGTTCTGCATCTGGGCGGTGGCGGTCGGGACGATGATCTCCGCGTACTTCATCCTCGCCGCGAACTCGTGGATGCAGCACCCGGTCGGCTACGCGATCAACCACGTGACCAACCGAGCGGAGCTGAAGGACATCTTCGCCGTGCTCACCAACTCGACCGTGCTGCTCGCGTTCCCGCACACGATCCTCGGCGCATTCACGACCGCCGGAATGCTCGTGATCGGGATCTCGGCGATCCAACTGCTGCGCAAGCGTGACAACCAGGTCGTGCGCCGGTCGCTCCAGCTCGCGCTGCCGATCACGCTCGCCGCGGTGCTCGCGACGATGGCGTTCGGCGACGGTCAGGGCCGTCTGATGGAGAAGCAGCAGCCGATGAAGATGGCCGCCGCCGAGGCGATCTACAACACTCAGAAGGGCGCCGGGTTCTCGATCTTCGCCACCGGAGACTTCACCCGGAACCCCGGCCGCCTCAACAAGAACATCACGATCCCGCACGGCCTCTCGATGCTCGCTGACCTGTCGTGGAACGGCACCGTCAAGGGGATCAACCAGATTCAGGCGCAGGAGGTCAAGAAGTACGGACCCGGCGACTACGTGCCGATCGTCGGCGTCACCTACTGGACGTTCCGGTTGATGGTCGGGGCCGGCGTGCTGATGATGTTGTTGACGATCGGCGGACTGATCCTGATGCGCCGCCGCAAGCTGGAGACCGCGAAGTGGTTCCAGCGCGCCGCCGTGATCGGCATCTTCCTCCCGATCCTCGCCAACTGGACCGGCTGGATCTTCACCGAGATGGGCCGCCAGCCGTGGGTCGTCTTCGGGTTGCTGACAACGAACAAGGCCAACTCCCCGAACGTCGGGAGCGCGGACATCGTGCTGACGCTCGCCGGCTACATCGTCATCTACGGGGTCCTCATCGTCATCGGTGGCTGGCTGATGCTGCGTGAGATCCGCCACGGTGCCGAGCCCGATCCGGAGCCGGACGACAAGACGCCCAAGGCGCCACCGACCGCGCCCGCCCAATCCGACCTCGTACTCGCCTACTGATCGACGGAGAACAGAGCCATGCATACAGATCCAACCTTCCTCCAGGGCCTGTGGTTCGTCCTCATCGGGATCCTCTGGACTGGGTACTTCGTGCTCGAGGGCTTCGATTTCGGCGTCGGGATGCTCGTCCGGGGCCTCGGGCGGGACAAGGTCGAGAAGCGGATGATCATCCACACGATCGGGCCTGTCTGGGACGGCAACGAGGTGTGGCTGCTCACCGCGGGCGGCGCCACGTTCGCCGCGTTCCCCCAGTGGTACGCCAGCGTCTTCTCGGGGTTCTACCTCGCGCTGTTCCTCGTGCTTGCCGCGCTGATCGTACGCGGCGTGTCGTTTGAGTTCTGGGGCAAGGTCGACTCGCCCCGGTGGCGCGCGACTTGGGAGTGGGCGCTCGGCATCTCGAGCGGCGTCGCCGCCCTGCTGTTCGGCGTTGCGTGGGCGAACTTCATCCACGGGGTGCCGATGGGGGCGGACCACGTCGTCCACGCATCACTGTGGGATCTGCTCCACCCCTACGCGCTGCTCGGCGGCCTGACCACGTTGTCGCTGTTTCTCGCCCACGGCACGATCTTCCTCAGCCTGCGCACGAAGGGCGACGTGCAGAAGCGGGCCGCCACCCTCGCCCACCGGGTCGTCCCGGTGGCGGGCGTGATCACGCTCGTGTTCCTCGTGTGGACGCTCGCCGATCAGTCATTCAGCGCCGGCGTCGTGATTCCGGCCGTGCTGGCGGTCGGGGCCCTGGCGCTCATTCCCGTCCTGCTCACCCGCTCCGCCGGACGTGCGTTCGCGGCCAGCTCGGTCGCGATCGTGCTGCTGACGGTGACGCTGCTCGCCTCGTTGTATCCAAACGCGATTCCGTCGACGACGAACTCCCTGTTCACACTCACGCTCCACCAGGCGTCATCGACCAGTTACACGCTGACCGTGATGACGGTCGTCGCGATCATCTTCGTCCCCATCGTCCTCGCCTACCAGGCGTGGACGTACTGGGTCTTCCGCCATCGACTCGGCCGCGACGACTTCGAAGGTCCAGTGACGCCGGTCGCGGTGCTCGAGCACCGGGCGCACACGCGCTCGCGTGATGGCCGCCGCGGTCCCGGGACGCCGGAGCCGACGGGTCCGGCTGCCGGAGCCTGACCAGGAGGGCGGGGAAAGTGGCAGCGCCGATTGACCGACGGCTGCTCCGTGAGAGCGGAGCAGCCCGGACGCACCTTGAGGTGATCGCCGGCCTCGGCGTCGGCCAGTGCGGCCTGATCCTCGCCCAGGCCGGTCTGCTCGGCTACGTGATCGCCCGCTCCGCCACGCACGGCGTCGCGCTCTCGTCTCTCCGCGGACCGCTGGTCGCACTGGCCGTCGTACTCGGCGGGCGGGCGCTCGTCAACGCCGGCTTCGAGCTCACGGGGCGACTCGGTGCCGCCCGCGTCATGTCAGAGCTGCGCGGCCGGCTCGTCGATCACCTGCTCGTGCTCGCGCCCGGGCGGCGACCCCGCGGCGTGCGGACCGGGGAGATCGCCGCCAGCGCGGTCCAGGGCGTCGACGCGCTCGAGGCGTATTTCGCCGGCTACCTGCCGCAGCTGATCCTCGCGAGCGTTGTGCCGTTCGCGGTGCTCGTGTACGCCGCGATCCTCGATCCGGTGTCGGCCGTCATCCTCGCGATCACGGTCCCGATCCTGATCGTGTTCATGGTCCTGATCGGCAAGGGGACGCAGGCGAAGACAAAACGCCGTCTCGGCGCGCTCGCGCTCCTCAGCGCCCACTTTCTCGACGTCGTACGCGGACTCGAAACCTTGCGCGCGTACCGCCGCGAGCATGTCCAGGAGCAGGTCCTCACCGACGTCGGAGACCGGTACCGACGGCAGACGATGGCGACGCTGCGGATCGCGTTCATGTCCGCACTCGTGCTCGAGCTGTGCGCGATGATCGGCATCGCGCTCGTCGCCGCGACGATCGGCGTCCAGCTCGCCGGAGGCCAGCTATCGCTGCAAGCCGGCCTGACCGTGCTGTTGCTCGCCCCTGAGCTGTACGCGCCGATCCGAGAGGTCGGACAGCAGTTCCATGCGAGTGCCGACGGCGTGGCCGCCTACGAGCGCATCTTCGAGACGATGCAGAGCGCGCCCGGCGTGGCCCGGCCGAGCAACCCGCAGCCGGTGCCCGACCTTCGGCGCCACGCAGTGCGCTTCCAAGGCGTGACGTTCGCCTATCCGGGGCGCCCGGGCTCGGTGCTCGACGAGGTCACGATCGACCTCGAGCCTGACAGCATCACGGCGCTCGTCGGCCCGAGCGGGAGTGGCAAGAGCACCCTGGCTCGTATGCTCATGCGCTTCGACGACCCAGGCTCCGGACGCATCAGTTGCGCGGGTGCGGACATTCGCGAGCTCGATGTCGACTCGTGGCGCGCCCAGATCGGGTGGGTGCCGCAACTGCCAACGCTGTTCACCGGCACGGTGGCCGAGAACATCCGGTTGGGAGCGCCGGACGCCGACGCGCCGCGGCTCGCGGCTGCGCTCCAGGCGGCCGGAGCCGAGGAGCTCGTCGCCGGCCTTCCCCAGGGGCTTGCCACCGTGATCGGCGACGGCGGGCGGCGACTCTCGGCCGGCCAGCGCCAGCGGATCGCGCTGGCGCGCGCGTTCCTGCGTGACGCGCCGATCCTCATTCTCGACGAGCCGACCGCGCACCTCGATGCGGGTACGGCGGCCGATGTCGCCAACGGGATCGCGCAGGTCGCGCACGGGCGGACGACGCTGCTGATCGTGCACCACGCCGCGCTCGCCGCCCATGCGTCGAAGATCGTCACGCTCGAGGCAGGGCACGTCCGTGTGCCGGCGCCGGCTCCCCGGGTGGCAGCATGAGCGCGCTGGCGAAGCTCGCGGTACCGCGCGAGGGCGAACGCGGCCGGCTCGCGCTGTCCGTGGCCCTCGCCGCCGGCGCAACGGGTGCGGCGATCGCGCTGCTCGCGACGTCCGGCTACCTCATCTCGCGTGCAGCGCAACGCCCTCAGATCATCGCGCTCACGGTGACGATCGTCGCCGTGCGGGCGTTCGGGATCTCCCGGGCGGCGCTGCGCTACGCCGAGCGGCTCGCCTCCCACGACCTGGCGCTCCGCATGCTCGCCCGGCTCCGCACGGGGTTCTACAAGCGACTCGCGCCCCTCGTCCCCGGAGAACTGCGGGGCCACGAGCGGGGCGAGCTCCTCTCCCGCTTCGTCAGTGACGTCGACACGCTCCAGGACCTCCACCTGCGGATCATCATCCCGGCGCTCGTCGCCGTGGTCGTGATCGTCGGCGCTTCGCTCGCCGCCGGACTGATGCTCGGCGCAGCCGGCGCGGTGCTGCTCGCGACCCTCATGGGTACCGCGGTGTGCTCGTCGTGGGTCAGCGCGCGCATCGCGCAGCGCAGTGGCCGTGACCAGGCCCCCGCGCGCGCGCGCCTGACGGCTCGTCTCGTCGAGGCGATCGACGGATCAGCCGAGCTCGCGCTCAGCGAGGCGAGCGCGCAGCAGGCGAGGCGGATCCGCGACAGCGACGCCGTGCTCGCCGGGATCAGCCGTCGCGACGCCCTGGCGGGTGCCCTCGCCGGCGGCCTGCACAGCATCCTCACCGGCGCCGGACTGCTCGCGGTGCTCGTCGTCGGAGTCAACGCGGTGCACTCCGGAGCGCTCGCGAGCGTGCTGCTCGCCGCCCTGGCGCTGCTCTTCCTCGGCGCGTGCGATGCCGTTGCCCCGCTCCCTGCCGCGGCCCGCCGGCTGCGCGCGTGCCAGTCCGCGGCCGTCCGCCTGCAGGAGATCGCCGAGACCGAGCCCCGCATCGTCGACCCGGCGCGACCTGTCGCTTTGACGGGCGACGGGGCGCTCGCGCTCGAGCACGTTCAGCTGCGCTACGGCGCCGATGAGCCGACCGTGCTCGCGGACGTCGACCTGAGGATTGAGCCGAGTGAGCGCGTGGCGCTCGTCGGACCGAGCGGCGTCGGCAAGACGACGCTCGGGGAGCTGCTCGTGCGCTTCCTCGATCCGACCGCCGGACGGGTCACGCTCGACGGCATCGACATCCGCCAGGTGGCACAGGCCGACCTGCGCCGCGCCGTGCTCATCTGCGGCCAGGACGCGCACCTGTTCAACACGACGGTCCGGGAGAACCTGCTGATCGCGCGGCGCGAGGCGACCGAGGACGAGCTGTGGGAGGTCCTGCGCACGGTCGAGCTCGACAGCTTCGTCGCGACCCTGCCCGAGGGCCTCGACACCCTCGTCGGGCAGCAGGGTGAGCTCGTCTCCGGCGGCCAGCGGCGGCGGCTCGCGCTCGCCCGGGCGCTGCTCGCGACACCGCGCTTCCTCATTCTCGATGAGCCGATCGCCCACCTCGACGGGCCGCTCGCCGAGCGGATCATGGAGCGGATCCTCGACGGCCCGGGCGCCGAGGGGCTCCTCGTCATCACGCACGAGACGGAATCGCTGGATCGGTTTGACCGTGTTCTCACCCTCGACGGCGGACGCCTTGTCCACATCGATACAGTTGTATAGCGGTCTTGTTCGGATCTGCTCTGTGGTCTTGCGCGGATGCGACCGGGGTCCGGTCACGTGACGATTGGACGATGAGCCAGCGAATCGTGGTCCTCGGCGGCGGGACCGGCGGCACGCTCGTCGCCAACCGTTTGCGCCGACGCCACCCCGGAACCGATCTGGAGATCACGGTCGTCGATCAGGACGACCGGCACGTGTATCAACCAGGCCTGCTGTTCGTCCCGTTCGACCTCGCCGACCCAGACGAGATCGTGCGCTCACGACGTGCCCAGCTGCGTGATGGCATCACGTTTCGCCGCGCCGAGGTCGATCGCGTCGCGGTCAGCGAGAACACGGTGGCGCTGTCGGACGGCTCCGAGCTTCCCTATGACGTGCTCGTCGTTGCCACCGGCGCCTCGCTGCTGCCAGACGAAACCGAGGGATTGACAGCAGCAGGCTGGAATGAGTCGACCTTCACCTTCTACACGCTCGAGGGCGCCGTCGCCCTGCGCGACGCGTTGCGGAACTTCGAACGTGGACGGCTCGTGGTGAACATGGTCGACATGCCGATCAAGTGTCCGGTCGCGCCGCTCGAGTTCTGTTTCCTCGCCGACTGGTACCTGCGACGCCGCGGAGTGCGCGGCGACGTCGAGCTCGTGTACGCGACGCCCCTCGATGCCGCATTCACGAAGCCCGTCGCGGCACAGCACCTCGCGGGCTTGTTTGCCGAGAAGGACATCCGGCTCGAGACCGAATTCGCCGCCGGCGAGGTCGACGGCGCGGCCGGGAAGCTGACGAGCTGGGACGAGCGCGAACTCGACTTCGACCTGCTCGTCACGATCCCGCTGCACGGGGGCGCACCGTTTGTCGAGCGTTCCGAGGGACTCGGCGATGAGCTCGGCTTCATACCGACCGACACCGCGACCCTCCAGAGCCAGGCGGCTCCGAACGTCTTCGCGATCGGCGACGCGACGAACCTGCCGACGTCGAAGGCCGGTTCGGTCACCCACTTCGAAGGCGAGACACTCGTCGAGAACATCGAGCGCTTCCTCGCCGGTCAGGAGCTCGTCGGCTCCTTCGACGGCCACGCGAACTGCTTCATCGAGACCGGGTTCCACAAGGCGCTGTTGATCGACTTCAACTACGACGTGGAGCCACTGCCGGGACGGTTTCCGGAGCCGCACTTCGGGCCGCTGCCGCTGCTCAAGGAGTCCCGGCTCAACCATCTCGCCAAGCTCGCGTTCGGCTGGATCTATTGGCACATGCTGCTCGCCGGCCGGGATCTGCCGGGGATCAGCGCTCAGCTACAGGCCGCCGGGCGGGAGCGTCCGGGTACCGCAACGACAGGAGCACGACAATGACACCGCTCACCGCCAGCGGCGAGCCGATCGCGGTCGACGCCGAGGGCTTTCTCAGTGACCCCTCTGAGTGGACCGAGCAGATCGGCGAGACGATCGCCCGCGAGAACGGGATCGAGACGATGACGGACCGCCATTGGCAGGTCGTGACGTTCATGCGCACGACCTACCTCGAGACCGGCTCGGCGCCGTCGATCCGGAGCCTCGGCAAGCTCTCCGGCGTCCCGATCAAGGAGCTCTACCAACTCTTCCCCAAGGGACCGGCCAAGCTCGCGGCGAAGATCGCCGGCATCCCGAAGCCGCGCGGCTGCATCTAGTGGCCCGTCACGGAAATGACTGGACATTCGAGGCACCCCTGCCGGCGCCTGGCTTTGTCCTCGAACCCTCAGGTAGCGCTGCTACCTATCGGGTCCTGCGTCCTCGCCAGGCATCCACCAGTGGCACCTCTCGGTGTCCACCCATTTCCCGGACGAACCACTAGAAAGAGGACGACATGGCTGACGTACTGCAACATCCGGCGGCCCAACATCCCGAGCCCCGTCCGATCGAGAAGGTCTCGATCATCATCTCCAAGGGCTCCCTGGAGGGAATCTATCCGGGCCTGATCATGGCCAATGGCGCCCGCATGGAGGGCATCGACGCGAACGTGTTCTTCACCTTTTTCGGGATGGACGCGATCAACAAGCACAAGCACGAGCACGTCAAAGTCGCGACCGTCGGCAATCCCGGCCTGCACCTGGCGACGTGGGCGGGCGGCTTTCCCGGCATGTCCGCTTTCGTGACCCGCAAGCTCGCCGCGGAGATGGAGAAGCTCGACATCCCGCCGATCCCCGAATTCGTCGAGATGATCGCCGACTCCGGCGCCAGTCTGTACGCGTGCAAGGCGTCTGTCGACCTGTTCGGGCTCGAAAAGGGCGACTTCATCGAGCAGGTTGAGGACATCATCACCGTCGGCGAGTTCTACGGGCTAGCCGCGGGCGGGCAGATCATCTTCACGTAGCGGGGGCCCGTCGTCGCCGGGGTCGGTCGGCTCGCTCGCCGCGCCGAGCCGTGCCGAGTACACCGAGGGCGCACCGAGCACCCGCGCGACGACCGTCGCCCCCGCCACGGCGAGCAGCAGCGGGACGACGAGCGTCTCGCTGCGCGGCGCGAGCTCAAGGACGAGCGCGATCGCCGCGAGCGGCCCCTGCATCGAGGCCGCGAGCACTGCCGCACCGCCGACCAGTGCATAGCTTCCGGGCGAGGCGCCGGGCCACAGCCCGCCCCAGGCGTGACCGACAAGACCGCCGAACAGCACGCCGAACGTCAGCGTCGGCGTGAACAGGCCACCCGGAGCTCCGCTCCCGAGACAGGCCGCGGTGGCGAGCGGTTTGAGCACGACGAGTGCGGCGAGCAGACCGACGGAGAGCGCGCCGATCGTCGCCAGCTGCACCGTCTCCTGACCGTTGCCGAGCAGCTGCGGGTACTTGATCGCGACGACGCCGAGCGCGGTGAGCACGACCACCGGCGCCACGACACGCCGCCACCCGGTTGGACGTAACTTGTGCACGCGGGCGATGAGCCGAACCCAGCCGACGGCGAGCAGGCCGGCAAGCGGTCCGATGAGGATGGCCCAGACAACGAGCGGCGCAGAGATGCGGTATCCCGGGATCACGTATACCGGGTGATTGGGCAGCGCGACCCAGGCGACGAGCGTCGCCAGGGCCGTCGTCAGCAGCGCCGGCAGGACGAGCGGAAGCGTGATCGTGCCGAGCAGCACCTCGAGCGCGAACAGGGCGCCGCCGAGCGGCACGTTGTAGACGGCGGCCATGCCGGCCCCGGCACCGCAGGCGACGAGCAGCCGGCGCTGCCAGCGGGGCATCGAGATCGCGTCGCACAAGCGGCTCGCGGCCGCCGCGCCGGCGAGCTGCGGCGCCGCCTCGCGGCCGAGCGAGGAGCCCATCGCGACGGTCACGATCGAGAGCACGCCCCGGCTGAGGCTCTGGACGAGACCGAGCTGGGCGTCGCGGAGCCACAGCGCCTCGGAGACCTCGCCGCCCCCGAGGCCGGGCAGCCGCCGGATCATGAGCGCGCCGATGCCGATCAGGACGCCGGCGAGAAACAGCACCAGCACGATGTGCAGCGCGGACGCGCGCTTCACGGCGAGCGAGGAACGAGCCGTGGTCAAACGACCATGCGAGGTGCTCAACGCCCTTGAGCAGTTCCAGGAGCGCGGCGCCGGCGAGGCCGGCGATCACGCCCACGGCGACGGCGACGGCCCAGAAGCTCAGCCGGTAGCTGGCGATGATCCCGCGGCCGGGAACGTTCGGCTGTGGGGAGTAGAAGCGTCGCGTGATCCTCCCCGCAGCGTGCGTGCTCCTCGGCACGGCTGGAGCATACGAGACGGCGCGCCCGACCCCGTGCGCCGTGCTAGCGCGCGCCCGCTCGGTGCTGCCGTGTCCGCCAGTAGCGGCGGACCCAGACGGGCCGCGTATCGGTCGAGACGACCGCTGCGACCCGGTCCGTCCACTCGACGAGGAGCCGATCCGCCTCGGCGAACGCAGCGGCGGGATGCGGGTGATCGGACAACCATCTCGCCTCCACCTCGTCCCGGTCGGGGACGAACACCGGGTAGGCGGCCGCGGGATCACGCATCGCGAAGCGGTGCAGGCGTTCGTGCCGCCACCACAGCGCTGCCGCGTTGAAGCGGTCGGCGGGCATCGGTCCGACATCGAGCGGCTCGAGGACCTGCACCGGCTTGAACACCGACGTGCAGGGCGCGGCCGTCGCGGTGACCCAGTGCTGCGTCCCGGACTCGGTCAGCTCAGCCACCCACGATGCGGTCGTCTGCGAGGAGGCGAGCAGCCCGCCGGCGTGCATGCACGGAGCCGCCATTGCGCCGTTGGCGAGCGTGTAGCGCGGGCCGCGTGAGCCGCCGTGCGAGCGCAGCAGCGCCATCAGCGCGGCGGGCGTGGCCGGCCCACGCGCGGCGCCCCGCTCGGTCAGCGCCCGCCGCGTCCGGCAGGCGGAGACCGCCGTGCGGACGGGGTCGGCGTAGTGCTCGGCGAACTCGGGGATCGTCAAGCCGTTGGAGATGCTCCGCGCCCCCGCGGGGACGCGCTCGACGGCCCAGTGACGGCCGGCCGTCTCGAGCACCCACGCGCCCCGCGGGTCGGCGATCAGGAAGCTGTTGTGGTAGGTGAACGAGCGTCGCTCGTGCCCGCACCCGCCACCCTGGCCGTGGCGCTCGAGCAGATCGGTGATGACGTTCAGCGCCTGCTCCGCGGTCGCCGCGCGCTCGAGCGCGAGCCGTACGAGGTCCATCCCGGTCAGCCCCCGCCCGGCATAGGCCTCCTTCGTGAACACCGCCTCGTTGCCGATCGCCACGCCGTGCTCGTTGGCCCCCATCTCCGCGCCCCACATCCAGAACGGGCGGCTGATCAGGATCGCGTGCGTCGCCGGTGCTTGAGCGATCTCGATCCACGTGCAGCGAAGGGTGTCGCCCGGACGATGCTCGGCGCGCGGGTGCCACTCGAGCCCCTGGCCCTCGTTCGGATCGCGGTCGGAGTTCTTGGCGAACAGAACGCGGGCCGGCTCGACGATGACGATCGTGTCGCACATGCGCCGGAGCCTAACCCCCGCGGGGAACCCAAGGTTGTTCGCTAGGATCTTAGTCGTCACAACTGAGATCTTCTATACGAAGGACTAATAGCGTGGAATTCGAGAATACCCTCAACGGTCGTCTCTGCGACGCGTGTCACGAGCGTCCGGCGACGGTCGAGGTCACCTTCGTGGCCGATGGGCAGTCGCGCAGCGGGGCGCTCTGTGAGCGGTGCGCCCGGCTTGCGGTGGCCCAGCAGCAGGGCGGGTTTGACCCCGGCCAGCCCGGTGGCGTTCCCGGCTTCGGCGGAGCTCGTCAGCCGAGCGGCGCAGCCCTACGCCAGCGTCCCGGCACGCGCCAGCGCTCCAAGACGCCGGCATTGGATCAATTCGGCCGGGACCTGACGGCCGAGGCTCGCGCCGACGGGATCGACCCCGTGATCGGTCGAGACATCGAGATCGCCCAGGTCATTGAGGCGCTGAGCCGTCGCCGGAAGAACAACGCGGCGCTGATCGGCGAGGCCGGTGTCGGCAAGACCGCGATCGCCGAGGGGCTTGCCCTGCGGATCGCGCAGGGTGAGGTGCCCGAGTTGCTCCGGGGCGTGCGCGTCGTCGCGCTCGACCTCGCCGGGATGGTCGCGGGCACACAGTTCCGTGGCGCCTTCGAGCAGCGGCTCAAGGCGGCCCTGGAGGAGGTCGTCGCCTCCAAGGGGCAGATCATCCTGTTCGTCGATGAGCTGCACACCGTGCTCGGCGCTGGTAACGCCGAGGGCGCGATGGATGCGGCAAACATCCTCAAGCCGATGCTGGCTCGCGGCGAGCTGCGGATGATCGGCGCGACGACCCTCGCCGAGTACCGCAAGATCGAGCGCGACGCGGCTCTCGCCCGCCGGTTTTCGCCGGTGATGGTCGAGGAGCCATCCGTGGCCGACACGGTCGCGATCCTGCACGGCCTGCGCACGCAGTACGAGGAACACCACCGCGTCCAAATCGAGGACGGGGCGCTCGAGGCCGCCGCCCGGCTGTCGGACCGCTACATCAGCGAGTACCGGCTCCCGGACAAGGCGCTCGACCTCGTCGACCAGGCAGCGGCCCGGCTGCGGCTGCGGCAGCCCGTCACCGACACGGACAGCCTGACGGCAGAGCTCGAGCGGTTGCGCGCCGAGAAGCAGGCCGCGGTTGATGCCGAGGCCTACGAGGAGGCGGGACAGCTCAAGCAGCGGATCGACGAGATCTCGGCTCGGCTCGCCCACCTCAGTCAGGCGACCGAGGCCGGCGAGACCCCGATCAACACGACCTCCGTCGGCGAGCAGGAGATTGCGGCTGTGGTGGCAGCGCGCACCGGAATTCCGGTCGGCGAGCTGGTCACCGCGGAGCTCGAGCGGCTCGGCTCGCTGGAGGACGACCTGCATCGCCGGGTGATCGGCCAGGATGCCGCCGTCCATGCCGTGGCGGAGACGGTGCGGCATGCCCGGGCCGGTCTGTCCGAGCCGGACCGCCCGCTCGGGAGCTTCCTGTTCCTCGGTCCGACCGGGGTCGGGAAGACCGAACTCGTCAAGACGCTCGCCGAGCGGCTGTTCGCAACCGAGAAGTCGCTCGTGCGGATCGATATGTCGGAGTACCGGGAGCCGCACACGGTCGCGCGACTGATCGGCTCCCCGCCCGGCTACGTCGGCTACGGGGACGGCGGCCAGCTGACCGAGCCCGTGCGCCGGCGTCCGTACTCGGTCGTCCTGCTCGACGAGATCGAGAAGGCCCATCCCGAGGTCTGGAACGTGCTGCTCCAGGTGCTCGACGACGGGCGGCTCACCGATGGCGAGGGTCGCACGGTCGACTTCACGAACACGGTGCTCGTCATGACGTCGAACCTCGGCGCCGGTGAGGCGAAGCGAGCGATCGGGTTCACGGGAGAGGCGGCGGCGCCCGCCACCGACCGGATGCTCGAGGCGGCCAAGCGGGCGTTCCTGCCCGAGTTCGTCAACCGAATCGATGAGATCATCGTGTTCGAGCCGCTGACCGAGAGTCAGGTGGGCGAGATCGGTGCCCTCATCTGCGAGCGCATCGCCGAGCGGCTCCGTCAGGAGCGCGGCGTCGAGCTCGAGGTGAGGCCGGAGCTCATCGCCCGGCTGGCTCGCGAGGGCTTCGATCCGGCGTTTGGCGCCCGGCCACTCAAGCGGCACGTGCGGCGGACGCTCGAGAAGGAGTTGACCCGCGCGATCCTCGACGGACGGATCGCCGACGGCTCCCATGTCGTCGCCCGCGATCTCGATGGTGAGGCAATCAGCCTCGAGGTCGCCGCCCCAGCGCTCGCGTAGCGCTCGAGGCGACGGTCACCGCGGCGCCGACCGAGGAGCCGGTTCCCTGTCAAGCCCCTCGGTCGGCGGCCAGCCCGGGGCCTTCGCCGGGATCGTCGGGCCCCGAACCGGGGTCCTCCACGACCTCGGTCGGTGCCGTCCGGTCGGCCTCGCCGTAGACGGCCGTCGAGCGATCCGCCTCCAGTTCGGGGGAGAACGCGTCCCGCTCGGGATTGCCGCGGCCCTCGCCGTGCGTCGCGTTCTCGATCAACTCGGCCTCCGCCTCCTCCCAACCGTCCTGCTCGCCGCCGCCGGCCTGGTAGACGGGATCCATCGCCGGATCGTCGGAATCGTGGGGAACCCGGCCACCGATGGCGCCCGCCTCGGCCGCCGCGGCCGCCTCCTCCTGTGCGACGAGTGCGTCTCCGGTCGGGGGCGCCTCGCTGTCGGCGTCAGGCCGGGCCGCGTCGGCCCGCTCCGCCCGCTCGACGTCCGGTTCCGACGTGACCGGAGCGGTCACGGACGGACCCGGGGTCTCAAGTGGCGCGCTTGCCAGCGGCGGGCCCTCGGCGGCGGGGGTGCGGGCGGCCATCCCCTCCCCAGTCACACCGGTTGGCGCACCCGGAAGCGGCTGATCATCGGTCGTTGTGCGGCCGCGGCTGCGCCGGCGGAGCCCACCGGCCACGGCGAGCAGGGTCGCCGCTCCGAGGAGGGCGGCGATGCCGCGGGCGCCCAGGAACTTTCGAATCAAGGTCATGGAGGAGTCCTACCCAGCCGTCCGCTCCCGGCAACCAACGGGGCATTGTGATCCGCTGAGTATCGAGGGGCCGGCTCCATCGCCCAGTCGAAGCGCGCCACGCGGCGACGGCCGGGCCGGCTGAGCAAGAGCTGACGGCATCGATCAGCGTTCGATGCCGAACGTGAGCTCCAGTGGCCCGAGCTCGGTGGGGTCCGGGCCGCACAGGAGCCAGTCGTGCGGGCCGGTGCGTTGCAGCCGTCCCGTCTCCTGCAGGCGGGCGAGCGCGATGGTCACCGATGGGCGCTGCGTCGCGATGATCTCGGCCAGCTGGGCATGGCTCACCGGGAGATGGAGCCGCAGCCCGCCGGAGGCCACGCGACCGTAGCGGTAGGCCAACTGCCACAGCGTGAGCTCCAACCGCTGCTGCGTCCGTGGGATCGAGTTGATCGCCGATTGAAGGCTCAGGCGGCGGGAGCGGAGCAGGAGCCGGCGCATGAGCGCGGCCTGTATCTCAGGCCAGCGGGCCGTTCGCAACGCGAAGTGGCGGTCGAGCAGGGCGATCTCGACCGGTTCGATAACCCTTGCGCCGACCTCAGCGCGCGCGGCGAGGCTTGGTCCGGCCGGCAGCCACGGGCTGATGAGGTCGCCTTCGCCGAGCAGCTCGGCGTGGCAGCGTCCCGCAACCTCCATGCGGACGAGGATGAGCCCGTCGAGAACGAGACCTCCGAGGCCGCCGGGGTCGTCGGGCGGGGCGAACGACCACGGCCCTCGGCCGAGCGTGTGGACGTGCGCGACGGCGGCGCCGGCCGCGAGCTGCGCGTGGGTCGGCGGGATCCCGTCGGCGAGGTCGGGATCCGCGTCGAGAATCCGGACGACGCGGGAGCCAGGCTCGACGAGCGAGGAGGTTTCAGAAACTGCGGTCACTTGTGTTGGCTCGTGGGTGTTGTCCCACGATCTACCGCTCCGCCGGTTCTGATCAACACGTTTTGTCACGTCGATGACAGATTTTCGCTCCGGACCTTGCCGTCGGGGGCGCGTCGGCGAATGAAGGCCTCGCATGTGGCGATGGCGTCCTCGAGCGTCCTCCAATGGAGGTTCTCGGCTGTGTCCGTGGGCCAGTGGTAGTTGAGCGGCAGCTTCGTCTCCTCAACGGAGGCAAGCGTGACCACTTGATAGCCGGCTCGCAGCGCGATGATGGCGTCGGTCGCCGCGACCGTGCGCAGACCGCGTGTGATGCGGGCCCCGGCGGCGTGTGCCGCGTCCGCGAGCGCGTCGCGCATCGACTCAGGATAGTCGCGCATCCTCAGCATGCCTTCGCCTTCGAGGACGACCAGCGTCGTGCCGCCCAGGCACTCCAGGCACAGGAACTCGGTCGTCGCGCGCGGCATCTCCGGAAAATGACGCTCACCGAACGCCTGCATGCCCTCGCTGAACGATTCCTCCGAGCCGGTGGAGATGAGCAGCACCCGCACGCCGGCGACCGGCTGCTGCTGGAGCATGTCGGCCAGCGCGAGCAGCACCCCGACGGCGCTGAGATTGTCGTTGGCTCCCGGGACGACGTCACGCAGGCCGATGTCGGTCATCGCGGCCGTAGCCGCGATCGACAAGGCCGTGCCGGCTCGGAGCAGGCGGCGGTCGCCCATCAGCGCGCCCGCCGCGACCGCGACCGGCCCAAGCCAGACGCCGTACAGGATCGGCAGTGTGTGGCTTGAGCGGGCGTGGGCCTGCGGAGCGAAGCGCGGGCCGATCCGACCGAGGGCCGGGTGAAACACCAGCCCGGAATGGGCCGCATCGTGATGCGCGATGAGCGCAACCGTCCGGGACGCTGTCACGTCACCGGTCTCGGCGAGGACGTTCCACGTCGGCCGCTGCGGCAGCGCCGCACGCCGGAACCAGCGTCGCCCGTGGCCGAGGTCATCCCAGAGAGCTGCGGCGGACACGCCGGCGAGCGCGGCGGCAATCGCCCGAACCGGCCCTGTCGGTCGGCGCAGCGCGAGCGTGGCAGCCGCGGCCGCAGCGGCGTTGCCGAGCCCGATCGGCCACCAATACCCGCCGTGAGCGAGTTCGCGATCGATCCGTACTCGGCAGCCTGATGCCCCGAGCCACGCCGCGATCTGCTCGGCTGCGGCTCGCTCGCCGTCGGATGCCGACGGTCGCCGGATCGCCGCCAGATCGTAGATCGCGTCCTTCCAGTTCACACACCTGGACCCTACCGCCGGCGAACTGCTGGCTCGTGCTCACCCGTACGCCGTCGCCATCGGACGGACTTCGATGACCTCGTGGTTGAGGGCGGAGATTTTCGAGCAGACCGCTCCTAGACGACCCGGTCCAGACCGCCCGCTCCCGGCGCTTCAGCGAAGGAGGCTCACGTGCCCCCCATCAACCATCAAACCATCGTCCTCGGCCGGGGTAAGCACACCTCACCCGAGCACGGCGCGTGCGTGATGGAACTCGCCTCGCTGCTCGCCGGCGAGACGTTCAGCGACCACCCGCGCACCGTGTCACCGGCGATCGCGTCATTCCTGCGCAACCTCAACGATCTCGTCGACGACGAGCGCCGCCAGTCCCTCTACGCCTATGCCGCCCGGTGCGTGGGGACGGCGGACACGCCGGAGATCGAGCTGGCGCGCGCCGAGCGCCTCATTCGTTGGGGAGACGAGCGGTGGGCCGCGCGGGCGCGCCGGTCGCTCGCCGACCGGTTCCGTCGTCGGGCGGCCCGTGAGCGGCGTCGCGTCGCCCCGGTCCCGGCAGCTCGGTATGCGATCGGAGCCCTCGGCGTCGTCACCGACGAGAGCCACGCGGCCGCGCTCCGACTCGTCGACGAGCTTGTGGCGATCCGCTCGCCGCGCCTCGTCGCGCCGGTCAGTGGGAACGTCGCCGCGCTGCCGGCGTACGGGCCCGAGGTGTCACCTGACCCACGCGTCTGCAGGGCTCTGCCGGACGCCACGTAGGTGAGCTCGCCCCTCGCCAGGGCACCCATCGGCGCCAGCGCTCGCGGCCGGATGGCCCGGGAGCAATCCCCCGGGTGACGCATTAGAGTGCGCGTCGCGCGACCGGCTTCACATTCACTTCACAACTATGAGTGGCGACATCATCCTCGTGATCGTCGTGGGCACCGCGCTGGCCTTCGACTTCACCAACGGCTTCCACGACACGGCAAACGTCGTCGCGACGTCGATCTCGACGCGAGCGATCGGCCCTCGGCAGGCGATCGCGATCGCATCGCTGCTCAACTTCGTCGGCGCGTTCATCTCGCTGAAGGTCGCCGCGACCGTCGGTAAGGGCTTCGTCGACACGCAGGCGGTGACGACGACCGTCGTGTTCGCCGGGCTCATCGGGGCAATTGCCTGGAACCTCGTGACGTGGTTCTACGGGCTGCCCTCGAGCTCGTCCCACGCCCTCGTCGGCGGTCTCGTGGGATCGGTGATCGCGGCGCAGGGAACGGCGGCCGTCAACGGCGCGGGCCTCGTCGACAAGCTCATCGTGCCGGCTCTCATCTCCCCGCTGCTCGCGTTCGTCGTCGCCGGGCTCGCGATCCTGCTCGTGTATCGAATCGTCGGCCGGCTCCGGCCCGGCTCGGTCGGCCGCGGCTTTCGGCTCGGCCAACTCGCGTCCGGGAGCCTGCTCGCCCTGTCGCACGGGACCAACGACGCCCAGAAGACGATGGGCGTGATCACACTGGCGCTCGTCGCGCACGGTGACATCTCCAGCTCGTCGTTCGACGTGCCGACCTGGGTTGTCGTCTGCTCCGCGACGGCGATCTCGCTGGGCACGTTCACCGGCGGCTGGCGGATCATCAACACGCTCGGCAGCCGCATCATCAAGATGGATGCCGCCCAGGGGTTCGCGGCGCAGAGTGCCGGCGCCACCGTGATCCTGGCCGCTTCGACCGTCGGCTACCCCCTGTCGACGACACACGTCATCTCGGGGGGCGTGATGGGTGCCGGGGCCGCCAAGAGCCTGTCCGCGGTGCGTTGGGGCGTGGCCGGCAACATCGTTTTTGCATGGTTCCTCACGTTGCCGGCCGCAGGGCTCGTCGGCGGCCTCGTCTACGCCGCTGCGACGGCGTTCGGCTCCGGGCCCACCGGGCCGTTGCTCATTACGCTGCTGCTGCTCGGCGTGTCCACGTTGGTGTTCCTCCGCCGCGCGCAGCAGACCGCGCCGAGCCCGGCGACGTGAGCATGCTGACGTTTGCCACGAGCCCAATCGTCAAGCTGATCCTCGCCTCCCTGGCCGGCGGCATCGGGGTCGCGGTCGTGTTCTCGGCGGCGGTTCTCGGGATCACGCGCTCGAACGAACTGCGCCGCGAGCGCCGATCGGGTGCGTCCACGGCGTACGGCACGCTCGGCCTGGTCGGGCTCGTGTTGGCGGCCGGGCTCATCGTGCTCGGCGTCGTGCTCGTCGCGCACAAGTCCTAGTGGTACCGGACGCCGCGAGCGCTCAGCTCGATTGCTGCTGCTCGTCGAGCTTCTCGCGCAGGTAGTCCGCCTTCGCCGAGCGGCGCTCGTGGATGCGCTGCTCCTCCTCGTCCTCGGAGCGCTCGGCCAGGTCCTCCTCATCCCGGGCCCGATCCGCCTGGATCTTGCGCAGCCGTTCGGTGTCGTCTTCGTCAGGATCTGCCATGACCGGAGCTAACCAGAGCCGCCGCGGTTCATGCCACGACGCAGTTCGGCGGAGGCGACGCGCCCGCGGGGAACGCCGCGGCGAGTGCTTGGGCGGTCAGGTGCGTCTTCGCGATGTAGCCGGGTGTGTAGTAATGGATGCCGTCTGGAATGAACCATTTGCGCTTGGCGCGCGCCGCCCAGTCATAGACGCGGAGATTCGGGTACTTCTTGCACGCGGCGAGGAGTGTGGCGTTCCACTTCTGCATGTCGCTCTCCTTGTACGGCCCGTCGCTCAGGAGCGTGATCGCGTCGACCCATAGCACCGGCTCATGTCCGATGATCGACATCATCCGATCGATCCGCTGCCCGTAGCCGATGTTGCCCCCGGTGTTCTGGTTATCGACGTCGTTGAGGCCCATGGCCACGATCCAACATCCCTTGTAGCCGGCCGAGATGTGGTTCTGGGCGACCGTCGCAGCGTTCGGCTGGCCCTCGAACGTCTCGACGATCGAGCGGGCGCCGGAGATCTCCGGATAGACGGTGGTGACGCCGAAGTCGCCCAGCTGGGCCTCGAGTCGCTGCGCCGGGTTCGGGATGTAGTCGGTCGAGATCATCCCCTCCGAGGTGGAGTCGCCGATGTAGACGACCGCCCGGCACGAGGTCTTCGTCGGGCGGGCGGTTGCCGCGCCGACGGTCGCGGTCTTCTTCGAGGAGGCCGAGCCGGTGCGGTTGGTGTCCTTCGAGCGAGCAGCGGTCAGGGTCAGCGCGTGGGGCGCCTTGGCATCGCGCTGCGGTCCGCTGCCTCCGTGCGAGGCGACGGGGAGCGCGCCGGCGAGGCCGACGACCGCGAGCAGCAGGGCTGCCGCCGTGGCGGCAGCGAGCGTCTGCGCCCGCCGGCGCACCTCGAGCCGCGCCGCGCCGGCGCTGGCCTGACGCCAGAGTCGGCTGAGCGCGCCGTGGCGGATCGGGTCCTCGACAAAGCGCCACGACAAGCTGGCGATGAGCAGCGTGCCGGCGACCTCGAGCACGGCCCGTGGAAGGTTGAAGCCGGTGGCATTCGGACTGGCGAGCACGATGATCGGCCATTGCCACAGATAGATCCCGTACGAGCGCACGCCGACCCACTGCAGCGGCTTCCACGACAGTGCCTCGCCGAGCCGGCTCGTGGGGTTGACGACCGCCGCGATCACGAGCGTCGTCGCGATCGACAGCAGCAGGAATCCGTACGGGTACAGGAACGACGAGAACGAGTTCGTCCGCCAGACGAGGACCACGATCACGACGAGGCCGGCGATCCCGATCCGGTCGAGCACCCGCCGGACGTCCGGTGGCGCGGCGGGACGGCCGGACCGAGTCGGCAGGACCATCGCGAGAGCGGCCCCGATCAGGAGGCCGAAGGCTCGGGTATCGGTCCCCTCGTAGACGCGCGTCGGGTCGGTTCCCGGGTGGTAGAGCTGCCCCATCACCACGGCTGAGGCCGCCGCGGCGAAGACGGTGATGACGGCGAGGCGCCGACGGTGGCGGACCGTCCGGACGCCGAGGACGAGCAACCACGGCCACACGAGGTAGAACTGCTCCTCGATCGAGAGCGACCACAGATGGTCAAGGGGCAGCGGCGGCGCGAACCGCGCGAAGTACGACCCGTGCTGGGCGATCGTCGACCAGTTGGCGAAGTAGAACGCACCGGAGACGACCTGGCGACGTACCGACGCGAGCTGCGCCGCGTCGAGCAGCGCCACCCAGATGCTCACGGCAACGAGCAGCACGAACACGGCCGGCAGCAGCCGACGTGCCCGGTGCAGCCAGAATCGCTTGAGCCCGAACGACCCGTAGCGGCCCCAGTGGGCAAGCAACAGGTCCGTGATGAGGTAGCCCGAGAGCGTGAAGAACACGCCCACACCGAGCATGCCGCCCTTCGCCTGGGGCACGCCCACGTGATAGGCGATCACGAGAATGACCGCGATCGCCCGGATCCCATCCAGGCCGGGCACATAGGCCCGGCCTTCTTCGACTGGGCGCGGCACCCGCCGCAGTCTAGGGCGGGATCGGGACGTCCTGTTCCGCGGATCTCCTACTCTTCACCCTATCCGGCTCCGGGCAGCGACAGCACTCCTTGCGCTGACGGTCGTCGGCTGCGGCTCTGCCACCCGTCAGGACGCCGGGCCGGTGACGAGCACGACGCACAGCAGCACGAGCTCGACACCGCAGGCGCACCCGCAGGTCGTTGAGCCGGTCGCCGGCCAGGGGGATCAGGCCGCGCGGCGCCCGGCGACGACCGGCGAGACGGCGACGATCGTCGCTCCCACGCACGACCCCCGCCCGACCGGACCCGCAAGTGTCAGCTCGGCACCATCAAAGGGCGCGCCGACCGACGCCGAGGTCCGTGCCGCGGTCGCGAAGTTCCAGGCGGCCGTTTCCCAGTACCACCTTGACCGGCTCAACTTCGCCGGTTCGCTGCTTGACCCGAGCCAGCTCGCGCCGGGGGTGTTCTACACGAGCATCGCCTCCGTGTTCACCGACTACGGCCTCCCGATCGCCTGCGGCGGCGTGCTCCACGTGCCGCAGCTCGGCGTCGCGAACAAGACCCTGCCGTGCGGGACGATGGTCACCTTTGTGTACGGCGGGCGCGCGATCCGCGTGCCGGTGCTCGATCGCGGGCCGTACATCGCCGGCCGCGAGTGGGACCTGACCGGAGCGACGGCGGAGGCCCTGCACTTCCCAGGGCTCGGGCCGATCAAGTGGCGGATCGGCTGAGCCCGACCCGACGCGCTGAGAGGACTTACGGATGGTCCACTAGACGCGGACGGATGGGTCCACTAGTCGCGGTCGCGGCTCGGGTTGCGCCGGCGGGCCGGTTCACGGCCGGGCGGCTGGTGCACCGGATCCCGCTTCGGGGGCGGCGGGATGTCGAGCTCAACCGGCTTCTCGTGCGTGAGGGTCGCGACGGAGTCGAAGTGGGTGATGTCGATCGGCTGACCGTCGACGAGCGTGTACTTCGCGTGCCCGTGCTCGACGTCGACCCGGACGCGACGTCCCCGGAACGTCAGCCGGTAGCAGATGTGGCGGATCGCCTCGGGCAGGCGGGGGGCGAAGCTGAGCTCCCCGTCGTGGTCGCGCATGCCGCCGAAACCGGCCACGGTCGCGATCCATGCGCCCGCGAGCGAGGCGATGTGCACGCCGTCCCGCGTGTTGTGCTCGAGGTCGTCGAGGTCCATGAGCGCTGCCTCGGCGAAGTAGTCGTAGGCGAGGTCGAGATGTCCAACCTCAGCCGCGATCACTGACTGGGTACACGCGGACAGCGATGAGTCTCGGACGGTGAGCGGCTCGTAATAGGCGAAGTTGCGCGCCTTCTGCTCGTCGGTGAACACGTCGCCGCGCATGTGCATGGCGAGCACGAGATCGGCCTGCTTGACGACCTGCTTGCGGTACAGGTCGAAGTACGGAAAGTGAAGCAGCAGCGGGTATTGCTCGGGCGTCGTCGCCTGGAAGTCCCACACTTGGTGCCTGGTGAAGTTCTCGGACTGCTCGTGGACCCCGAGTTCGTCGTCGTACGGGATCACCATGTCCTGCGCGGCATCGCGCCACGAGGCGGCCTCCTCATCGTCGACGCCGAAGCGGTGCGCGAGCCGGGGGTGGCGCTCGGCGGCGTCGGCGGCAGCCTGCAGGTTCCGCTGGGCCATCACGTTCGTGTAGAGGTTGTTGTCGGCGATGGCGCTGTACTCGTCCGGACCGGTCACTCCGTCGATCCGGAAGCGGCCGTGCGCGTCGTGATGACCGAGCGAGCGCCACAGGCGAGCGGTCTCGACGAGCATCTCCAGGCCGGCTTCGCGCTCGAACTGGTCATCGTCGCTCGCCAGCCGGTAGCGCACGATGGCGTCGGCGATGTCCGCATTGATGTGGAACGCGGCCGTGCCCGCCGGCCAGTAGCCGGAGTTCTCATCGCCGGCGATCGTCCGCCACGGAAACGCCGCGCCATTCAGTCCGAGCTGAGCGGCCCGTTCCCGGGCGCGATCGATCATCCGGTGCCGCCAACGGAGCTCGTCGCCGGCGGCGTGCGGCGCCGTGTAGGTGAGGACCGGCAGCACGAAGCTCTCGGTGTCCCAGAACGCGTGACCGTCGTAGCCGGGACCGGTCAGCCCCTTCGCGGGGATCGCCCGCTGCTCGCCGCGCGCCCCCGCCTGGAGGACGTGGAAGAGGCCAAACCGGACCGCCTGCTGGAGCTCAGCGTCGCCGTCGATTTCCACGTCGGCGCGGTCCCAGAAGTCATCGAGGTACGTGCGCTGATCCGCGACGAGCCCGTCCCACCCCTTGTGCCGAGCCCCGGCGAGCGCGCCGCCCACCTGATCGCGGACCGCGGGCAGGCTCCGCTCGCCCGACCACCCATAGGCGAGGAGCTTGACGATCCGCAGCGGCTGTCCCGGTGTGAGGTCAGCCGTCACGGTCAGCCGCCCGAGGTCGGTGTAGCTCTCGACGCTCGTCTCGAAGCCGTCAGGCGCCTCGATCACGTGGTCCATCGCCGCGGCCATCCGCAGGCGGCTCACCTTGGCGACGTGGACGAGGATCGCGCGGTGATCGATCGCCTCGTGCTGCTCGGACTCGAGTGGAGCGGCGAGCGCCGCGGCGGCACGGGGATCGCCGCCCGTCTCCGGCATCTGCTCGTTCGAGATGAGCTCGGACTGGACGACGACCGGCATCGGCGCCTCGAGCGGCTCGACCTCGTACAGGATCGCGGCGATCGCGCGCTGCGTGAACGACACGAGCCGGGTCGAGGTGACCCGGACGGCCCCGCCCGTCGGCGAGGCCCACTCCGCCGTCCGCCGGAGTACGCCGGCGCGGAGGTCGAGGACGCGCTCGTGCTCGCGCAGCTCGCCGTAGCGGACATCGAACGGCTCGTCCTCGACGAGCAACCGGATGATCTTCCCGTTCGTGACGTTGACGACGGTGTGGCCGAGCTCGGGATAGCCGTAGCCCGCCTCCGCGTACGGCAGCGGCCGGATCTCATGGAAGCCGTTCAGGTACGTGCCGGGGAGCCCGAACGGTTCCCCTTCGTCGAGGTTTGCGCGCAGACCGATGTGGCCGTTGGAGAGCGCGAACACCGACTCGACCTGCGCGAGTCGGTCGAGGCTGAGCTCCGTCTCACGCACGACCCACGGCTCGACCGGAAAGGCCGGGTGCTTGATCACGAGAGGAGCTCGGACAGGTCCTTGACGACGACGTCCGCACCGTGGCGGAGGAGCTCATCGGCCTGGCCCACGCGATCGACGCCGACGACGTGCCCGAAGTTCCCCGCCCGGCCGGCGGCAACGCCGGCGAGCGCGTCCTCGAACACGGTCGCCTGAGAGGCATCAACCCCCACGACCTTCGCCCCGGCAAGGAACGTATCCGGCGCGGGCTTGCCCTTGAGGTGCTCGCGATCGGCGACGGAGCCATCGACGATGTGCTCGAACAGGTCGATAATCCCGGCGTGTTGGAGCACATCTCGCGCGTTCGTGCTCGAGGAGACGACGACACGGTGCAGCCCGGCGTCGCGCGCGGCCTTGACGTAGGTGACCGACCCCTCGTACGGCTCGACGCCCTGCTCCTTGATGATCTTCAGGACGATCTCGTTCTTGCGATTGCCGAGTCCGTCGATCGTCTCCTGCCCGGGCGAGTCATCGGGCGTGCCCTGGGGGAGGTCGATCTTGCGAGACTCGAGGAACGAGCGGACACCGTCGTACCGGGGCTTGCCGTCAACGTACTCGTCGTAGTCGGTCACCTGGTCGAACGGGACGAACTGCTCACCGCGCTGCTCCGCCCGCGCCTTCAGGTACTCGTCGAACATCTGCTTCCAGGCGGCGGCGTGCACCTTGGCCGTCTGCGTGAGGACGCCGTCGAGGTCGAACAGGCACGTGTTGACGTGATCGGGAAGCCCGAGTGGCATGGCGGTGAGGAAACCTATCCGACCGGCGGGATGGCCATGTAAACGTTCTTCAGCTCGGTGTAGTGCTCGAGCGCGTGCGGACCGAGTTCGCGCCCTACCCCGGACTGCTTGAAGCCGCCGAACGGCGTGCTCACGCGGACCGACGTGTTCGTGTTGATCGACAGCGTCCCGCTCTCGAGCGCGCGGGCCACGCGAATCGCCCGGCCGCCGTCCCGGGTCCAGATCGATCCGGACAGTCCGTAGATCGTGTCGTTGGCGAGGCGGATCGCCTCGGCCTCGTCGTCGAACGGGATGACCGCGGCGACCGGACCGAAGATCTCCTCCCGCGCCGCGCGATCGCCGTTGCTCACCGGGCACAGCACGGTCGGCGGGAACCAGAAGCCAGGCCCCTCGGGCGCGCTGCCGCGGAAGGCGATCGGGGCATCGCCGGTTGCATACGACGCGACCGACGCGCGCTGGTCGGCGGAGATGAGCGGCCCCATCTGGGTCGCGTCGTCGAGTGGGTCGCCGACGCGCAGCGCCGTGACCGCATCCTCGAGCAACGACATGAAGCGGTCGAGCACCGGCCGCTGGACCATGATCCGGGACCGCGCGCAGCAGTCCTGTCCGGCGTTACCGAACACCGCGAGCGGGGCGGCGGCCGCCGCAGCCTCCAGGTCCGCGTCCGCGAAGATGAGGTTCGCGGACTTGCCGCCGAGTTCGAGCGTGACGCGCTTGATCTGCTCCGCGGCGAGCGCGGCGATCCGGCGCCCAACCTCGGTCGACCCGGTGAACGCGACCTTTGCGACGTCAGGGTGGCCGACGAGGCGCTCGCCGACGACCCGACCCGGTCCGACGACGACGTTCAGCACACCCTCGGGCAGTCCGGCCTCGACGACGAGCTTCTCGAACTCGATCGCCGTCAGCGGCGTCAGCTCGGCGGGCTTGAGCACGACCGTGTTGCCGGCCGCGAGCGCCGGGCCGAGCTTCCACGCCGCGATCGTCAGCGGGAAGTTCCACGGGACGATCAGCGCGACGACGCCGAGCGGCTCACGGAAGGTCATGTCGATCCCGCCGGCGACCGGGATCGTGTCACCGAGCAGCCGCTCGGGCGCGCCCGCGTAGTAGTTGAACACGTCGGCGACCATCCCCATCTCGCCGCGCGCGTCAGCAATCGGCTTGCCTGCGTTGCGGGCCTCGAGCCGGGCGAGATCCTCCAACCGCTCGCCCACGACCCGCGCGATGTTGCGGAGGATCTCGGCGCGCGCGCCGGGGGCAAGATCACGCCAGGCTCCGAACGCCGCCTTGGCGCGGGCGACCGCCGCGTCGGCGTCCCCGGCGTCCGCGTGAGGAAGCTCCGCGAGGACGGCCTCGGTCGCGGGCTCGACGACCTGCAACATCGTTTCGGCACTGCTCGCCACGGGGTGTCCTCCGGTATTCGAGATGGTTCGCAATGGTGTGGAAGTTGGTCCTTTATCATCGGCGCCGTTCCCGGTCAAGCCCGACACCCCGCTCCCCGGCGTGCTCTCGTCGTCCAGCACGAGGCGTCGACCCCCGGGGGCTACCTGGGCGAATGGCTCGACGAGCTCGGCGCCGAACAGGACATCCTGCACATATACGCCGACGCGCGCGAGCCCGATCCCACCGCCTACGACCTGATCGTCCCGCTCGGGTCTGACGCGCACGCATATGACGACAGCGTCTCGTGGCTCGGGCGCGAGCTGCGGCTCCTGCAGCGGGCCACCGCGCACGATGTGCCGACATTCGGGATCTGTTTCGGCGGCCAGCTGCTCGCCCGCGCCCTCGGCGGCTCCGTTCAGCCGGCCTCCGAGGCCGAGATCGGATGGTTCGATGTCCGGACGATCGACGCCGAGCTGATCGCGCCCGGTCCGTGGTTTCAGTGGCACTTCGACAGCTTCCGGCCGCCCCCGGGCGCGACCGTCCTCGCTGACAGCACCGCGGGCGCGCAGGCGTTCGCGCTCGGACGGACGATCGGGCTCCAGTTTCACCCCGAGGTCACCGCCGAGATCGTCGGCCTGTGGGTGGCTGAGTCGCCAGGGCAGCTGCGGTCGCACGGCGTGGACCCGGAGGCCCTCGTCCGCGAGACCCGCGAGGGCGAGCCTCAGTCGCGCGCCGCGGCCTGGAGGCTGTTCGACGCGCTGTTCTCCAGACTCACCGCGGACGGCAATGATCGCCGGTAGTGCGGCTTGCCGAGCACGATCTGCATCTCGCAGATCCGGCGCTCGGCGAAGCCGGCCTCGCAGTACGCCAGGTACAGCGACCACAGCCGCTGAAAACGGTCGTCATAGCCGAGGCGCTGAAGCTCGTCGGCGTGCGCGAGGAACCGCTCGCGCCAGCGCATCAGCGTCCGCACGTAGTGGGGCGTGAGATCCTCGACGTGGAGCATCTGCATGTCGGTCCGCCGCGCGACGTTGCGCGCGATCACCTCCATCGAGGGCAGGCTGCCATTCGGAAAGATGTGGGTGTTCATGAACGAGCGCGACGCCTTCTCGACCTCGTAGGCGCGGTCGTCGATCGTGATCGCCTGCAGCAGCATCGCGCCGTGCGGTGCGAGCAGGTCCGAGCACCTGGCAAAGAAGGTGCCGAAATGCTGCCAGCCGACCGCCTCGATCATCTCGACGGACACGAGCTTGTCGTAGCTGCCGCGCAGGTCGCGGTAGTCCTGAAGGCGAACCTCGACGAGATCGGACAGCCCCGCCCGGCTCACCTCGCCGAGCGCGTAGTCGCGCTGCTCGCGGGAGATCGTCGTCGTCGTCACCCGGCAGCCGCGCGTCGCCGCAGCGTGGATCGCCAGTCCACCCCACCCGGTGCCGATCTCGACGAGATGGTCCTCGGGTCTGAGCTCGAGTTTTTCGCAGATCCGCTCCAGCTTGGCGATCTGCGCCTCCTCGAGCGTCATCCGGGGATGTTCGAACAGAGCACACGAGTAGCTCATCGTCGGGTCGAGCATTCGGCTGAACAGCTCGTTCCCGAGGTCATAATGCGCGGCGATGTCCTTGCGGCTCCGGGCGCGCGTGTTACGCAGGAGCATCCCGCGCGCGGTTTGCAGGGGCGCGCGGACGGGCGTCAGCGCGGCCCGCGCGCGATCGAGCGCGACGACGTTGCGCGCAGCGAGCCGGATGACCGCGACGAGGTCGGGTGAATCCCACAGTCCCTGGGCATAGCTCTCGGCGAGTCCGCGGCTGCCGCGCCACAACATCGTCCACACTCGGTCCGAGTGCACGGTGACCGTGGCCGCGGGCGCGCCGCTGCCGAACACGTACCGGTGGCCGCCGTCCACCAGGGTCAGCGTGCCCAGCCGGATTCGGCCAAGCAACTCGAGGACGACACGACGGCTCATGACACCTCCGGAGCGGGATGGGGATGGACGGGCACGCCCTTCAGCTTGAGGCGGAGCGCGTGCGCGTAGATGAGCGTGAGCACCCGAAGCGTCGAGAACGGGTAATCGAGCGCGGTGCGGGACAACGCGCGCTGAGTCAGCGGCGACCGCCGCATCGAAAGCGTCGCGTCGAACGCGCGGCGGCCATGGTGACGGTTCTCGATGTGCACCTCGAGCCTGCTACCCGGCACGGTGACGCGCCAGCGATACATATGGTCCATGCTCATGAACGGCGACACGTGGAGCATTTTCTTCGACTCGCCGACGAGCGCGCCGGATGAAACCGGTGCCGGGGCGCTGATCACGTATCCGTGGCTCTCACCCCACGGCGTGTTCGTGACCTCGGCAAGCACGTGCTCGAGCTGGTTGCCTGACGAATCGAAGCAGTAGTAGAAGCTCACCGGGTTGAAGCAGTGGCCGTAGGAGCGCAACTGCGTGAGCAGCCGGATCGGCCCGTGCGGCCGTCGGCCAGACTGGCGCTGCACCTCATCACGGACGGCGGTGCCAAGCGGCGTGTCACGGTCACCGCCGAAGTAGTCGCGGCGACGGAAACGGGCGAGGCCTGGACGCGGATCGACAAGCCGGCCGCCGAGCAGGACGGGCAACTCGTCGAGATCGACGTAAGCGAGCGCGAGGCGGTAGCGAAGCGTGTGTTCGCGCACCTCGAAGCGCCGGTGCCGCACCGCGCCGACGTACAGCCCCGAGGCGAGGCTCACAGCTTGGCTCCGAATCGCTCCGCGACACGGAGCCCGCTCACCACCCCGTCCTCGTGGAACCCCCACCCCCAGTACGCACCGCAGAAGTGCGTTCGGTTGCGGCCGCTGATCTCGGCCACGCGCGCCTGCGCCTTGACCCCGTCAGGCGTGTACACCGGGTGGGCATACGAGATCGTGCGAATCACCGTGCGCGGATCAATTGTCTCGGTCCGGTTCAAGGTCACGCAGAACTCGCGCTCGGCTTGGAGCGACTGCAGACGATTCATGTGGTAGGTGACGGTTGCCCGATCAGATGGCCGCTCGCTGAGGTGATAGTTCCAGCTCGCCCAGGCGCGCCGACGGCGGGGCAAGAGCCGGCGGTCGGTGTGGAGGACCGCCTCGTTGGCCTGGTAGGGGATCGCGCCGAGGATCTCGTGCTCGGCCGTGGTCGCATCGGCGAGCAGCTTCAGCGCCTGATCCGAGTGGGTCGCGATCACGACCTCATCGAAGCGCTCGGCCTCGGCGCCACGCGGCGTGACGAGGACATGATCATCCGCCCGGGTGACCGCCTCGACCGGAGCGCCGATCCGCAGACGGTGGCGCCATGGTGCGGTCAACGCCTCGACGTAGCGCGCCGAGCCGCCCGCGACGGTCCGCCAGCGCGGGCGCCCCGTGAAGCCGAGCATCCCGTGATTGTCGAAGAACTCGGCGAGAAACCGTGCGGGGAAGCTCCACATCTGGCGCGGGTCGGCGGACCACACCGCCGACGCCTGGGGCACGATCAGCCGCTCGATGAACGGGCGGCTGAAGCGCTGCTGCTCGAGCCACGGCCCGAGCGACGGTCCGTCTCCGGGGTGCTCGATCAGCTGCCGCGCCGTCCGGTTGAAGCGGGCGAGATCGGCGATCATCCGGTGAAACCACGGCGTGACCAGATGCGCTCGCTTCGCGAACAGACCGTTCGCCGAGCCGCCGGTGTATTCGAAGTCGCCGCGCCCGTCGCTGACGCTGAACGACATGATCGAGGGCTGCCACGCAACCCGGAGGTGGGTCAGCAGCCGCTCAAAGTTCGGGTAATTGCGGTCGTTAAAGACGATGAAGCCGGTGTCCACATGATGGGTCTCGTTCGGTGTGTCGACCCTGACCGTGTTCGTGTGGCCGCCGACGTAGTCCGCCGCCTCGAACACGGTGATCTCGTGCTCGCGGTGGAGGAGATGGGCAACGACCAACCCCGATACGCCGGCACCGACGACCGCGACCCTCATCCCGCTCTCACCCCTGGTGATGAACTCATGCCCCTTATTTCGCACGGACCATCCTGGCGGATCAGCCGCAGCCTACGAGGAATTGCAAGCTTGTGCGAGCCAGGGGCTATCGTTTGCGCCGCACGGGATCTCTAGCAAGGAGCCTGCACACCGCATGCCTACATACGAAGAAACCGGTCTCGGCCTGGGCGCAGCCGAAGTCACCCGAGATCGCGCCCATGAAGTGTTCGGCCAGGTCATGGGTCTGGTCGCGCTCACCGTGGGATGCACGGCGCTCGGCGCCTACATCGGCCGCAACCTCAGTGGCACGACGGGGCTGTTGATGTTCATCGGGGCGTTCGCCTGCATCATCGGGCTGAACGTCGCGACGTCGCGCGGTCGCGAGCAGCTGGCGATCGCGCTGCTGTTCGGACTCGGGCTCGTACTCGGACTCGCCGTCGGGCCGGTGCTCAACTACTACGCCAAGTCCGACCCCGCGGCGTTGTGGCAGGCCTCCGGCGCCACGGCCGGATTCGTCGCCGCGTGCGGCGCCTACGGCTACGCAACCCGGCGCGACCTGTCGTCGTGGGCCAGGACGCTGTTCTGGGCGCTGCTGGCGCTGATCGTGTTCGGGATCATCGGACTGTTCGTCGCGATCCCGAACGGCAACATCATCTACTGCATCGCCGGGCTCGTGATCTTCGGCGCGTTCACGATCTTCGACTTCAACCGGCTGCGCCGCGCGAACATGAACAGCGCGGTCCCCATCGCCGCGGGGATCTTCCTCGACATTTTCAACATCTTCCTGTTCTTCCTCCGCATATTCGGAGGAGGCGGCCGGAGCTAGCGGTTCGTCCCGGAAATGGGTGGACACCGAGAGGTGCCACTGGTGGATGCCTGGCGAGGACGCAGGACCCGATAGGTAGCAGCGCTACCTGAGGGTTCGAGGACAGCCGGATGACGTGGGCGCGGTCCGATCAGGCGAGGCTGGATGCCGAGCGGACCGCAGGCCCACGCAGGCGCCGCCAGGGGTGCCTCGAATGTCCAGCTAGTTCCGTGACGGGCCACCAGTTCGGGTCACTCTCGGCGGGGCGTCGCTGGTGCGCGCCCCGCCAGTCGCTGTGGCGGCCACTGTGGCAAATGTCGCACGTCCGCGGCTCGGACCGGCCATAGGCTGCGCCCACGATGACAAGCACGGTCATCACCTGGAACTCGCTAAGGCCACCGTTTTGCAGACGCGGCAGCCTGGCTGCGAGTGGGACCGGGTCACGGGCTGGGGAGTCAATCGAGGGGGCGCCTCGGTCGATTCGCGGGGCACGGGTCGACCATCAGCGCATGCAGGGGGACGCGCGACCATGACCGGCTCCAGGCGGAGGGGGGCTCCGCCTGGAGCAGCCGGTCGTGTCCCGCTTGCGATGGCACCCGGCGCCGGCCACCCGTTCGAACCGATCCGCCTCGCCGAGGTCCGGTCTCTCGGTGGGCCGGTGCTCGACCTCGAGGTCGGGGCGGGGTCCGAGCTGCTCATGCAAGGTGAGCCGGTCGGGACATTCTTCGTGCTGCGCAGCGGCACCGCGCTGCTGGTGCAGGACGACGCCCCGGTTTCGACCCTCGGGGCGGGCGACTGCTTCGGTGAGCTGGATCCGATGGCGCCGGTCCCGCAGCCCTACGGGGTCATCACCGCGAGCTCGGTACGTCTGCTCGCCTTCAGCTCGTTCGGCATCGGGCGGCTGTGCGACGTCATCCCGGGCGTCGCTGATCGCCTCCGCGAGGCGATCGCCCAGGCGCCGTCCGTGAGCGCCGGCTACACGGACTCGCCGACGCGCTCGCGGAGCGCCGCCGCGTCGAGCACCGTCACCGTTCTGTGATCGGTCGCCACCCAGCCGAGCTGGCGCATCAGACGCAGTGCCCGTGAGACCGTCTCCCGCGTCGCGCCGGTCCACCGCGCCAGCTCGTCCTGGCTGAGCGAGAGCTCGATCCGCGTGCCGCCGGCGGTCGGCGCCCCGTGCTCGGCGGCGAGCTCGAGCAGCCGCTTGGCGATCCGCCCGACGCTGTCCCGGGTGGCGAGATCGACGACGTCGCGCGTGGCCTCGCTGAGCCGCCGTACGAGCATTCGGATCATCACCAGCGCGGCGTCCGGATGGTCGTGGAGAAAGTCGCGGAGCTCATCCGCATGGAGAAACCCGACCTCGCCATCGTCGACGGCAACCGCCGTCGCCGTCCGTCGCTGACCGCCGAGCGCGGCCATCTCCCCGAGGAGCTCGCCCGGACCGCGGAGCGCGATCACGACCTCACGCCGGTCGGGGCCGTATGCGCTCAGCTTGACCCGCCCGTCGAGGACGAGGACGACCTCGTCGCCGGCGGCGCCGGCACGCAGGATCGTCTCGTTGCGTCGGATGCGCCGACGCCGCGCGAGCCCAAGCAGAGCGTCTGCGTCGTCCGGGCCCAGCTGCCGGAGGAATGGCATATGGCCGCTGGTCACGGGGAGAATCTTCGCAGCGCGCGCGGACTCTTACAAAGCTCACAGAAAGGTCTCACCGCGTCCTCACGTACGCGCGCGAGACTGGTGGCCATGATCAGCACGAGACGCGGAATCATCATCGGCCTCGCGGTTGGATCGCTGATCGGCGGCACCGCCGGCGCGACGATCCTCACCGCCAGCGGGCACGGCGAGGCGACGGCGCAGCTCCACGCGCCCGCCCCGCAGGTGCACGCGACAGCCGACTACGACTCCTCGTCGACCACGTAATGGCGCCCACCGCCGGCGTCGATCCACACCCGCATGACCCGCTCGGTCCGGGGGTCGCGAAAGCGCTCGCCCGTCGGCTGCCAGTCCGGCTGCGGCGCATCGGCATCTCCGTGACCGCGTCCGCGTCGCGGCCGTCCCGACGACGGCGCGGTCGCGCTCAGCGGGGGCAGATCTGCGAGGGCCGCCGTCGCCTGCTCCCGCGTCTGAGCGGCCGCGACGGCCTCGACGCGGCGTTCGAGCTCGGCGACGTCAAGCCGGCCCGCCGCCGCGTGACGGCTGAGCCGCTCGAACAATGCTTCACGCTCCTGATCGGAGAGCCGCACCGCGCTCAGCCGGCACGGTCGACCTTGACGGCCGTGCCGTACGCCACGATCTCGGTGAACTGTCCCCCGATCTCGGAGGAGTCGAAGCGCACCGCGATCACCGCGTCGGCCCCCATCAGAACCGCGTTGTCAACCATCCGGTCGATCGCATGGCGACGCGAGTCCTCGAGCAGCTGCGTGTACTCGGACACCTCGCCCCGCCGCAGCGCCTTGAACGACGCCGTCACGCCACCCGTGAAGCCCATGCTCCGCACGACGAGGCCGTAGCAGATGCCGAGGTTCTCCCGGACGGGCATCCCTGGCAGTTCGAACGCGGTCGTCATCGGGATGCCAGCGTCGGACACGGTCCTCGCAACTTATCAGCCGCTACCGTTCCGATCCTGATGCGTCGGGGCTTTGCCAGTTCGATCGCGGTCCTCGCCATGCTCGCGCTGCTCGCCGGCTGCGGGAGCAGCAGTTCGTCGAGCTCATCAACGTCGTCGACGACAGCGGCCGCCGCCTCGACGACGAGCCCCCAGATCGGCTTCGAAGGGGTACCGATCGAGGCCGGCGCCGACCTCGCACCGCCGGGAACGACCGGCACGGGCGACGTCGACGGGATCAAGTGCGGCGCGACCGAGCAGCTCGCGTACCACATCCACGCGCACCTGGCGGTGTACGTGGGGGGCCAGCCTCGCGCGCTGCCGGGCGGAATCGGGATCCCGGGATCGCAGGTCGTCCAGTCGAGCGAGGGACCGGTGGCGAACGGCGGACAGTGCATCTATTGGCTGCACACGCACGCTCCGGACGGTGTCATCCACATCGAGTCTCCGACCCAGCGGATCTACACGCTCGGCAACCTCTTTGACGTGTGGCGCCAACCGCTGACTGCCAGCCGGGTCGCCAGCGCCTCCGGCAAGGTGACGGCGCTCGTCAACGGCAAGCCGTGGACGAAGCCGCTCCGGGACATCCCGCTGGGCCCCCACGCGGTCGTGCAACTCAGCGTCGGCACGCCCGAGGTGCCGTTCCACAGCGTCGCCTGGTCAGGCACCCAGCTCTGATTCGGGCCGCCCCTGGCCGCGCCCCCGCCTGGCGCGCCGGCGGCGCACCTCGAGCAACACGCCGGCGGCGATCAACGCGACGAGGCCGATCGTGGCCACCCAGCCGATGTCGTCGACCACGTCGATGACCGCCGGCCCGGCGAGGTAGGCGCCGACCCCGATGCCGACCGCCCATAGCGCGGCGCTGAGAGCATTCGTCAATAGGTACACGCGCGAGTGGACGCGGTGAATGCCCGCGATCCAGGAGGGCGTGAGCACGATCGCGAGGACCGGGACCCGTCCGAAGATCTCGTCACCGCGCGCCACCGCCTGCAGCCGAGCGCGTTGCAGCGGGCCCGGGGCGGTCATCACCGCGCGGCCGGCGCGCATGCCGATGAGCCACCCGGCGATCCCGCCGGCGGTGGCCGCGACCCAGGCGACAAGCAGCACCTCGGACAGGTCGAGCTTGTGCTTGGCGGCGAAGATCCCAGCCGCGACGAGCACCGACTCGCCCGGCCCCGGAACACCGATCCAGCTTGCCACCGAAGCCGCAGCGAGACCGACATAGTCGACGGGCGGGCCGTGGAAGTGGTGATGCAAGTGGAGGCCGAACCACACCGTGATGGCGCCGTTGATCGCGGCCTTCATGGTGACTCGCTCGCGCTCATCCCCCGGTGGGTGGCCAGGCCACGGGCGCATCCAGCTGGATAGCCTGTCCCCGAAATCGTTGTCCCGCGGGCCAATGCCCGTGGGCAGGCCGACGGACAGGATTCGCGACCCATTATGGATACGACAATCATCGTCTCTTACGACGGTACCCCGAACGACGACGACGCGCTTGCGCTCGGCAAGATGCTGTCGAAGTCGGGCGCCACCTTGGCGCTGGCGTACGTCCGGCACACGCCGGAATTCGACCCGCGCCGAGAGGAGCTCGCCCAGCACGACGCCGAGCAACGGCTCGAGCAGGGTGCGCTCTGGCTCGGCGCGCCTGACACGCCGAAGCACATCGTCATGAGCGGATCGACATGGGAAGGGCTCGAGCAACTCGCCGAGAGCGAGGGCGCGGCCCTGATCGTGTTCGGCTCCGACTACCGCACGCCGCCCGGTCACGCCGAACCGGGAAATACCGCGCAGCACATGCTGGAGGGCGCGCCGGTGGCAATCGCCGTCGCCGCGGCCGGCCTGCGCACGGACAAGGACAAGACGATTGGATCGGTCTCCGTTGCCGCCGGCAACGCCGACACCGCGGCGATCGACACCGCCAAGGCGCTCGCTGAGAGCCTCGGCGCATCGCTGAACGGACAGGAAGACGGCGCCGCCGACCTGTTCGTCGTCGGCTCGCCCGGACCGGCTGGCCGGATCGGGCTGAGCGGGCTCACCCGCACGCAGCTCAACTCCGCGCGCGGATCGGTGCTCGTCGTTCCGCACGGTACGCCGGTCACGCTGTAGATCGACGCTGGGGGTCTCCTCGCTGAAGCGCTCTGAGGCTGTGGTGGGCCTCGGAGCGCTTCGGCACGCCCTGCGCCACCGTGGCACGCGGTTTCCCGCGGTTTGCGGATTCCGTTTATCCCAATGTCTAGATGCCCCCTGCGAACGCTGGACTCGGGGCCATTCGGGCGCTGAAAGGGCGTCCTGACAATTCCTCGCAGTAGTTGCCGCCGCTGTTCACGCGTGCCGTGAGACGGCAGCGGTGTCCCCCGACAAAGAAGGAGATTCATGGCTGTAACGGCACCTTCCTGGCTAAGCGCTGGAGACAACGCTTGGCAGATGACTGCCGCAACGCTCGTCGGATTGATGAGCGTCCCTGGTCTCGTCGTCCTGTACGGCGGCGTGATGCAGAAGCGCTGGTCGATCAACAGCATGATGCTGGCGTTCGCGGCCTTTGCGGTCGTGCTCGTCGTCTGGGTGCTGTGGGCGTTCAAGATGGGCTTCGGTCATCCGATCGGCAGTGGCAAGGACTTCTGGTCGACGTTCGTGGGTAAGCCCGGGCCGGTTCTCGGGCACACCGACCTGCAGCATCAGGCGGACATTCCGTCGATCGGAACAACCGCCTTCCCCCAGTCAGCACTCGTCTACTTCCAGTTCGTGTTCGCGGGGATCACCCCGATCCTGATGCTGGGGTCGGTGCTCGGACGCGTCAACTTCAAGGCGTGGATTCCATTCGTCGCCTTGTGGTGCACGGTCGTCTATACGGTGAACGCGTTCCTGATCTGGGGCGGTGGCTGGTTCGCCCACAACGGCGCGGTGGACTACTCGGGTGGATATGTCATCCACCTGTCCGCCGGCGTTTCGGGCTTCGTCGCGGCGGCCGTCATCGGACCACGTTTGCAACGTGACCGTGAGGTCGACGCGCCGAACAACGTCGCGATGGTGGCGCTCGGCGCGGGTCTGCTGTGGCTCGGCTGGAACGGCTTCAACGGCGGCGACCCGTACACGGCGAACATGTCCGCGTCCGCCGCGATCCTCAACACGAACCTCTGCACCGCAGTTGCGTTCATGATCTGGATCGGCTGGGACTACATCACCGGCCGCAAGCCGGGCCTGATCTCAGGCGTCAACGGCATGATCACCGGGTTGGTGGCGATCACGCCGGCGGCCGGCTACGTGAACGGGTGGGGCGCGATCGCGCTCGGGGTGATCGCCTCGACGCTCGTGTACTTCGCCCTGAACTACATGAGCCGGCTCCGTCCGTTCCGGAACGTCGACGACACCCTCGGCGTCGTCTACACGCACGGGATGGCCGGCCTGGCGGGCGGACTGCTGACCGGCGTGTTCGCCGACCCCAACATGGCCGTCTTCTACAACCGGGTTGGCGGCAAGCTGGAGGCGGTCGGCGCCAAGGGCGTCATCTACGGCAACTGGACCCTGCTGAAGTGGCAGCTGTTCGCCGGTGTGTGGGTGATCGTGTTCTCCTCGGTCGCCACGTTCATCCTGCTCAAACTCGTGGGAGTGTTCGTCCCCTTGCGGATGTCGCAGGAGAACATGGAGATCGGGGACACGGCCGAGCACGGTCACGAGGTGTACCCGTCGGACGTGCCGTCACTCGGCTTCCCGGGAGGGATACCGGGGCTGGGAAGCGGCGGTGGAGGTGGTGCCGAACCGGCACCGACCGCCGCGTAGCCGCGGGCGGAGGTGGTGCCGAACCACGCCAACCTCTGCGTAGCCGCGGGCGCGTGGCACTAAAAGGCGTCCCGTACGGGGGACAAGTTCGGGGGGTCGCTTCGGCGGCCCCCCGAGCCTTTTCGATGGGCGATAGGCTCGCGTCGGGTCGCTGCGGCGGCCCCCCGGCCTTTTCGATGGGCGATAGGCTCGCGTCGCCCAAGTCAGCCACGAAGGAGCGAAGCTGTCGATGACTCATGGCTCGCACACGGCCGCCGCCGCCGGCGCGCAGACCGCGCCGGAGGTGCTCGAGTTCGCCGCCGAGCGCGGCGTCGAAATGGTCGATCTGAAGTTCGTCGACCTGCCGGGGATGTGGCAGCACATGACGCTGCCGCTCGGCTCGTTCGAGATCAGCGACTTCGATGCCGGTCTGGGCTTCGACGGGTCGTCGATCCGGGGCTTTCAGGAGATCCATGAGTCCGACATGCTGCTCATCCCGGATCCCGCGACCGGCTTCATCGATCCCTACTACGACCGGTCCACGCTGTCGCTCATCTGCTCGGTCGCCGACCCGATCCTCGGTGCGCCCTATGCCCGCGATGCCCGGTTCGTCGCGCAGAAGGCCGAGCGCTACCTCGTCGACAGCGGGATCGCCGACGTCGCCTACTTCGGCCCCGAGGCGGAGTTCTTCGTGTTCGACCACATCGCCTACGAGCAGGTCGAGCACCGTGCGTTCTACGAAATCGATTCCGCCGAGGGCTTCTGGAACACCGGTCGCGCGGCGGGCACCGGCGCGAACCTCGCCTACAAGCTGCGTCAGAAGGAGGGCTACTTCCCAGTCCCGCCAGCCGACTCGCTGGCCAACCTCCGCGGCGAGATGGTCGCGGCCATGGACACGCTCGGGATCCGCTGCGAGTTCCACCACCACGAGGTCTCCTCGGGCGGGCAAGGAGAAATCGACATGCGCTTCCAGCCCCTCGTGCAGATGGCCGATCAGATGATGATCTACAAGTACGTCGTCAAGAACGAAGCAGCGAAGGCGGGCAAGACGGCGACGTTCATGCCCAAGCCGATCTTCGAGGAGAACGGCTCCGGGATGCACGTCCACCAATCGCTGTGGAAGGACGGGCAGCCACTGATGTACGGCGCCGGCGGGTACGCGAACCTCTCGGAGCTCGCCCGCCACTACATCGCCGGGCTCTTGACCCACGCGCCGGCGCTGCTCGCATTCTGCGCTCCGACGACGAACTCCTACCGCCGCCTCGTGCCCGGCTACGAGGCGCCGATCAACCTGGTGTACTCGGCCCGGAACCGGTCCGCCTGCGTCCGCGTGCCGATGTACCACGAGGCGCCGAAGACAAAGCGGATCGAGTTCCGCTCCCCTGACCCGACCGCCAACCCGTACCTCGCCTTCAGCGCGTTGATGCTCGCCGGCCTCGATGGGATCCGCCGTCAGCTTGATCCCGGCGAGCCGCTTGACGTCGACATCTATGACCTGCCCGCGGAGACGCTCGCGCGGATCGGGACCGTCCCGTCCTCGCTGGAGGCGTCACTCAACGCGCTCGAGGCCGATCACGCGTTCCTGCTCGAGGGCGACGTGTTCACGACCGACCTGATCGATGCCTACATCCGCTACAAGCGCGAGGCCGAGGTCGACGCGATCCGCCTGCGACCCCACCCGTGGGAGTTCGCGCTCTACCACGACGCCTGACCGGCCCGACGGCCCGGCCTGCGCGGCGGGTCCGGCGAGCTCGAGCGGCGCCCCGTTTTCCCGGCGAGCTCGAGCGGCGCACCGCTGTCCCGGCGAGCCCGAGCGGCGCACCGCTGTCCCGGTTCCAGGTCATCGGGACAGAGTCCCAATGCTCGGGCCTCAGCGCGCGGAGTGCACCATTGACCCGACCAGATCGGGCGTAGATCCCAATCCACCGCCGGAGGTCGCTTGAGTGGGACTTTGTCCCGATCGCGCGCCGAACCGCAGAGCCCGCGCACGTCCCGGCTGGGGCTAGCCCGGGACGAGCTCGGCGGCGGTGCGCGGGGAACCGCAGAGCCCGCGCACGTCCCGGCTGGGGCTAGCCGAGGACGAGCTCGGCGGCGGTGCGCAGGGAACCGCAGGCCCCCGCACGTCCCGGCGGGGCTAGCCGAGGACGAGCTCGGCGGCGGTGCGCAGGGTGGCGGGATCGCCGCCGATGAGCAGCGTCGTGACGGCCGAGTCCCGCCACGCCTCGAGATCGTGGCGGATCTTGTCCGGCGGTCCGATCAACGTGAGCTGCTCGATCAGTCTCGTCGGGACCGCGGCGGCCGCCTCGGCCTTGTGGCCGCCGAGATAGAGCTCCTGGATCTTGGCGACCTCGGCCTCGTAGCCCATCCGGATCGGGACGTTGGCATGGAAGTTCGCCGTCTTCGCCCCCATGCCGCCGAAGTACAGGGCGTACATCGGACGCACCATGTCCGCCGCGGACTCGATGTCGTCGGTGACGAGCAGCGGGACCGTCGCGGCGACGTCGAACGTCTCGGCGGTACGCCGCGCGTTCGGCCGGGCGAAGCCCTCGGCGAGCGCGCCGCTGTAGAGGTCCTCGTGGTGCGGCGAGTAGAACAGGGCGAGCCATCCATCGCACAACTCGGCGCCCATCGCGATGTTCTTCGGCCCCTCGGCGGCGAGATAGACGGGAATGTCCTCGCGCAGGGGGTGGATCGATGACTTCAGCGGCTTGCCGAGCCCGGTTCCGTCCGCAACCGGCAGCGGGTAGTGCGGCCCGTCATTCGTCAGCGGACCCTGGCGTGCCCAGACGTTCCGGAGAATCCCGATGTACTCACGCATACGGGCAAGCGGCTTGGCGAACGGTTGCCCGTACCATCCCTCCACGACCTGCGGCCCGGACACGCCGAGGCCGAGGATCACCCGCCCGCCCGATAGGTGGTCAAGGGTCATCGCCGCCATTGCGGTCGCCGCGGGCGTCCGCGCCGAGATCTGGACAATCGCCGTCCCGAGCTTGATCCGCTCGGTGTGCGAGCCCCACCAGGCAAGCGGCATCAGGGCGTCCGACCCGTACGCCTCGGCGGTCCAGATCGAGTCAAAGCCGAGTCGCTCTGCCTCTTGCACTGACTCGAGCGCACCCGGCGGCGGACCGCCGGCCCAGTAGCCGGTGTTGAGACCAAGTCGAAGTTCGCGCGCCATCGTGCGGGAGAACCCTACCCGTCGCGGCGCCCTAGGCGCGAGGTGAGCCGCCGCCACCGACTCGGCGGGCGAGGCTGGGTACGCATCCACTCCTCCCGGGACGGCAGCTTCCCCGCCTTCCGAGCCGCGATCACGCACGCGCTGTGCGCGTGTCGGCGGCGGCTCGAATCGCCCTCGGGCGTGATCAGCATGTGCTCGCTCAGTGCGGGTAGATGACGCCCGCACAACGGGCAGCGGTACGTCGCGGGCTTGAGGTTCGCGGCCCGGCGAATCGCATACCAGCGCGCATCCATTCTGCGCAAGCATCGCAGCGGACGGCGGGGCGCCCGGCTATCGTCACCCCCATGGACCAGCACGACGAACGCATCATCGTCGAGACGAGCCGGTACCGGATCGCCGGGATGCTCCGCCTCCCGAAGGACGGCTACCGGAGTCGGCTGACCGACTATCTGAACGCGTCGGAGCGGGCGTTCCTCCCGCTGACCGACGTCGAGATCACTCCGCTCGACGGGTCGGCGACCGCGGAATATCGCCAATTCCTCGTCATTTCGCTGCAACACGTCGTCCTGGCGATGCCGGCTGACGGGACACGCAGCGAACGCGACGGCGACGTGAGTTAGGGTGCCCTAAGGCGCACCGCGCCAGTCGGCCGCGCTAGCTATCCTTCCGCGTATGGCCACGCGTCACGCAGATGATCTGAACGGGCTCAGCCGCAGCGAGGTGCTCAAGGCATCGCCGCGGATGTTCGAGTCGGACCTCCTGGACAAGCTCTCCCGCGTCCATCCGGCGGTCCCGCCGGTCCTGTTCGGGCCGGTGATCGTGTTCATGCTCGTTGAAGGCATCATCCAGGGCGCCGGCTGGGCAACGCCGGCCTGGCTGCTCGGTGGCTACCTGTTCTGGACGCTGACCGAGTACTGGCTGCACCGCATCGTGTTCCACTTCGAGCCCGATCACGGCCTCGGGGCGCGGCTGCACTGGATCATCCACGGCGTCCACCACGATCATCCGAACGACCCGATGCGACTCGTGATGCCGCCGTCGGTGAGCATCCCGCTGGCGTCGCTGTTCGTGTGGCTCTTCTATCTCGTGATCGGGACGCCCGGCTTCCTGCCGTTCGGCGCGGGCTTCCTGTCCGGCTATCTCTTCTACGACATGCTGCACTACCACGTGCACCATCACCGGCCGACGACGGCGCTCGGCAAGCGCCTACGCGAGCTCCACATGCGCCATCATTTCCAGAACCACGAGCGCTTCTACGGCGTCAGCGCCCCGTTCTGGGACTACGTGTTCGGCACGGCGCGCAAGGCGAGCGACGAGGGCCCGCCGGCGACCCCGGCGCGGTAGCTCAGCGCAACGTCACCGAAGAGGTTCCACGAGATCGCCCACCGGGCGACGCTTACTGGCGAGAGGTGGCTACCGGAAGACCTCGACGTGCCCGCCGCCGGTGACCTTGGCGCGGTAGAGCGCCGTATCGGCCTTGCCGATCAGCCCCTCGGCGTCGCTGTCCCCGAGTGAGATCCCGATGCTCGCCGACAGGCGATGCTGCGCGCCGCCGCCGTGGACGGGCTGACGGATCGCCTCCTGGAGGCGACCGGCGACCATGACCGCCGAGGCCTCATCGATGCCCTCGCAGATGACGACGAACTCGTCGCCCCCGAACCGTGAGACGGTGTCACCCGGGCGCACCGCTGTCCGCAACCGGTTAGCGAACTCGACGAGCACGATGTCGCCGATCGCGTGCCCATACGTGTCGTTGATCTGCTTGAAGCCGTCGAGGTCGACGAACAGCACCGCTGTCGGCATGCCCTGGCGCCTGGAACGCCCGAGCGCATGCTCCAGGCGATCGTGAAGCAAGGTGCGATTGGCGAGTCCGGTGAGCGCATCGTGCACCGCCTCGTGGCGCATCCGTTCCTCGCCGCGCAGCCGGGCGAGCGCTGTGGCGAGGATGTTCGCCATCGTGCCCACGAGGTCGAGCTCCTCTTCGTCAAGATCGCGATCGGGCGCAACGAGAAGCTCGCCCGCGGCCCCGATCGGCACGCGGACCGACATCTCCCGCACTGCCCCGTGGGACGCGGGGATGCTTCCGTCCCGCATCACGATGGCAGCCCCCGACAGCGGGAGCACCGTCCGCATGACGTCGACCGCCTCCTCGGCGAGTTCGGCAACGCCCGCGCCCGCCAAGGCACGTGCGGCCACCGAGGCTACGGCGCGCGAGCGTGCCTCCGCCGCGCGGCGGCGGGAGATGTCGCGCCCGACCGCGAGCAGCAGCGGCCCGTCGATCGTCTGCACGATCCCCCAGCTCATCTCACCGATGAACTCCGACCCGTCCCGGCGACGTCCCCACACTTCCGTCGAGAACCGAACCGGATGCTCGGTGGCGAAGTACAGCTGCATGTTCCGGGTGTAGCGCTCCCGCGCGCGCTCCGCCCAGAGCAGCTGGACGGGCTCGCCGATCAGCTCGTCACGCGGGTAACCGAAGAGCTCTTCGACGAGCGCATTGACGAGGCGAATCCGCCCGTCCAGTCCCGTGACAACGACCGCGTCGGGCAGCCCCTCGAGGAAGGCCTCCGGTGCCGGGAAAGCCTCCTGTCGCGTCACCTCAGGGTCGTCACGCGATGGTTGGTCCTCGTGTTCCTTGGCATCCATGTCCCAGGATCCAGTGCCAGCGTAGCGGCCGACGAGGAAGATGAAGCGGAGAGGGCGGGATTCGAACCCGCGAAGGAGTGTTAACCCCTTACTCGCTTAGCAGGCGAGTGCCTTCAGCCACTCGGCCACCTCTCCCGGGTGCTGGCGGGAGTGTAGAGCTTGGCCAGGGCCTCCCGAGGTCCGGTGGGGAATGTTGCAGTGGGCATTAGCATCGGACCGGCAGGCCACCGGAGGGGTGGCAGAGCGGTTGAATGCGCTGGTCTTGAAAACCAGTGTCCGGCAACCCCGGACCGCGGGTTCGAATCCCGCCCCCTCCGCTTCGACACCGGTCAGACTTTCCGTGCCCGCAGCGTGGCGAGGCGCCGCGCCGCCTCCGTGATCACCGGCTCGCGCTTGCAGAAGGCGAAGCGCACCAGCGTGCGAGCGGCGGCCTTGTCGTCGTAGAACGCGCCGGTGGGAATCGCGACGACGCCACAGCGCTCCGGCAGCCGCGCGCAGAACGCAACCGCGTCCTCGCCGACGTCGGCATTGACGAAGTACGTGCCCTGCGGGGAGATGGGCCGCATGCCACCGTCGGCGAGCGCCGCGCACAGCTGGTCACGCCTCGCACGCAGCTCGTCTCGGAGCCCCTCGAGGAAGTGCGGCGGCAGGCGGAGCGCGGCCGCCGCCGCGTGCTGAAGCGGCGTCCCGCCGGCAAACGTCAGGTACTGCTTGACCATCCGCGTCGCGGCGACGAGATCGGCTGGGCCCGAGCACCACCCGATCTTCCAACCGGTGAAGGAGAACGACTTCCCCACGCTCGAGATCGTCAGTGTCCGGTCCGCCATCCCGGGCAGAGTCGCCGGCGGAATGTGTTCGCCGTCGTAGACGAGGTGCTCGTAGACCTCGTCGCTGACGCAGACGAGATCGTGCTCGACGCACGCGGCAGCGACGGACTCCAGCTCCGCATGATTGAGCACGCGACCGGTCGGATTGTGCGGTGAATTGAGCAGCAGCACCTTGGTGCGCCGACTGATCGCAGATCGGAGCGCGGCGCCGTCGAGCGCGAAGTCGGGCGGGTACAGCGTCACCGGGCGGCGGTGGGCACCCGCGAACGCGATGCATGCCGCGTAGGAATCGTAATAGGGCTCCAGTACGACAACCTCGTCACCCTGATCGCAGAGCGCTAGCAGCGCCGCGGCGATCGCCTCAGTCGCTCCGAATGTCACGAGGACATCCTCTGGCTCGAGGCCGTAGCGGGCCTGCTGATGCTCGCACACGGCGTCGCGCAGTGAGGGAACGCCGGGCAGCGGGGCGTACTGGTTCTCGCCGCCGCGGAGGGCGGCGATCGCCGCCTCGATCACCGGCTGCGGACCGTCGGTGTCCGGGAAGCCCTGGCCCAGGTTGATCGCTCCAGTCCGGGTGGCGAGCTCCGACATCTCGGTGAAGATCGTCGTTCCCAGACCGTCCAGCCGGCGCGCTCGCCTCGCCGAGGGGTGTGTTTGCCGGGCGGACACCTCCGGAAAACTAGTTCGTTCCGGTTCCGTAGTTATCCGCGCTGCCGTCGGTCGGAAAGCACCGACGTCTCGGACGACTCATCCGTCGTACGCTCGGACGAGATCGCGAACGACAGAAAGGGGCGGCCATGAACGACGCTCACCCCGTTCAATTCTCCGTCGACTACCCCGACCGTGAGCTCAACCGCGTCACGACCGCGTTGCGGATCTTCACCGTGATCCCGATCGCGATCGTCGCCGCGTCAATCGGCGGATACACCGCCAGCTGGGCCAACGGGACGGGAAATACGACCACGATCGCGATCGGCGGCACCGGGCTGCTGTTCCTCCCGCCGCTGCTGATGATCGTCTTCCAACAGAAATATCCGCGCTGGTGGTTTGACTGGAACCTGCAGCTGTTGCGGTTCGCGAACCGCGTCGGGGTGTACCTGGCGCTGATGGACGACCGCTACCCGTCGACCGACGAGGAGCAGGCCGTCCACCTCGACTTCCCGTACCCCGACGCCCGGAACGGGCTCAACCGCTGGCTGCCGCTCGTCAAGTGGCTGCTGGCGATCCCCCACTACGTCGTGTTGTTCTTCCTGTTCATCGGTGCGTTCTTCGCTGTGATCGTTGCCTGGTTCGCGATCCTCATCAGCGGGCGCTACCCGCGGGGGGTCTTCGACTACATCGAGGGCGTCATCCGCTGGCACAACCGCGTCGTCGGGTACGCACTGATCCTCGTCACCGACGTCTACCCGCCCTTCCGGCTGCATGCCGAGCCGGGGGTGTCGGACGGCGGCCTCAAGGTGTCAGCAACGTGAGGCGGCGACCGCCACCACATCGTCGCGCACGTGGCGGCTGCGGCGACAGGTCGAACGAGCTTCACCCGCAACCCCATCCGCAGCCACCACGTGCGTTGGCGCTAGCGGCTAGTCCGCGACCGGGATGGCGACATGGACGCCGGGGCGCTGCTCACGGTTCGTGAGTGAGAGCGCGTAGGCGCTGAGGAGGATCATCCCGGTCTCGACGAACATCGAGGCGAGGCCCAGACCCTCCTTCCAGTTGCCGACGTCGTCGGTGGCGCTCGGCAGCCCTGTCGTCCGGCTGAGGATGAAGCCGATGAGCGTCAGTCCCGCCAGCCCGCCGGCCGCCATCCACACGATCGGCCGTCCTGTGTGGAGCAAGGCGAAGGCGACGATCACCGACGCGACCATCAGCCCGATGTACATGACCCCGAGGTAGGGGGTCTCGCTCATCTTCCCGATGACGTCGAGCAGGTGGATGAGGGCGACGCCGAGCAGCCCGACGAAGCCGACTCCGCGCAGCGTCGCGTGGCGGATGGTGTGCTCGATCGCGTCGGCGGGGACGCGTGGTCCACGCCGTGCCGTCGATCCGTCCGGTCCTGCGGGTCCCCGGTTACCGCTCTGCTTTGGTTGAACAGCTTGTGTCGTTGCCATCGTCACGGTGTACACGCGGACAGCACGCCGTAAACCGGTCTGAGCGGACTCTCATCAGCGGCGCTCGGACGAGCTCGTGGCATATACCTCTAGGCAGGCGCCGGACACCGGGTTAGAGTTCCGCGTGATGGCGGACACCGCAGTCTCCGCTCCAGGGGCAGCAGGCCACGCACCACCAGCCGGCGCGATCGTGCGCCCGGACTTCGAGATCGTGCCGCGCAAGGGTCTGATCCTGGTTGCGATCATGGCCGGCCTCGTGATCGCGGCGATCGCCGCGAACAAGCAGTGGCCGCTTCAGTTCCTCCACGTCGCGGGTGGCGCGGCGTGGACGATCATCGATCTGTTCCTGGGACTCGTGCTCGGCCCGATCTTGGGCCGTCTCTCGGTCCCGGCACGCATCGAGTTCACGACCCGACTGATGCCGAAGATGGTCCTGATCATGCCGACGGTCGTGACGATGACGCTCGCCGCCGGCTGGCAGCTGTCGACGAAGCTGGGGACGAACCAATCGAGCTACCCGAACCACGGGTGGGTCGTCGCCAGCATGATCGTCGTCGGGGTGATGTCGGTCCTCGCGCTCGGCCTGCTCGAGCCGGCGAACATCGCCGTGCTCGTCGAGCTCAAGAAGCCGCGGCCGCGGCCGGCGGTGATCGAGAAGCTGATGAAGCGCTTCATCTACTGCGCCGGGGTCCTCGGGCTCATGCAGATCGCGACGCTTGTGATCATGACGAAGCTGGCTTCGGGATGAACGAGCGCCGCCTGCCACCGGTCACCCAGCTCGGGATGACCTCGCTCGCACTCATCGTGATCGGCGGCATCTACCTGTCGGCGAACATCCCCAACCCCGTCTCACTCGCACCAGCCGTCGCGCTGCTCGTCGCCTCGACTGCGCTGCTCGTGATCAACATGGTGCTGCTGGCGCGGACGCCGGGGTTTCCGTGGACGCGGTTCTTCGGGGTGGCCCGGTGGGCGTTTCTCGCCTACGCCGTGATCGCGGCCATGATCGAGTACGCGTTTCTGCGCAACCATCTCACGGGCGGCCCGCTGGTCGTGCTGACGCTCTCACTCATCGTGTTCGCCGTCCACGTGCCGGTGCTCATCGGTTTCACCGTCGCGCGGTTCGATGAGGGCGACACGGCCGCGCCCGGCGGCGTCGCCGGCTAACGACCGCGCAGGGAGACGATTGCGCAATCCGCCGCCGCCCGGGCGGACGGAAGGATTGCTCATGTCATGCGGTCCTCGGGACGTAAGGACCGAATTCAGACTTTGCCCCCGGGGAGCGACAATGAACACTGCAGTAGACCGGATCCTGGCCATCAGCCGAAAACCGTGGATGCGCCGGCATCGCGCGCCGACCTTTGTCTTTGCGGATCTCGCCGGCTACACCGCTCTCACGGAAGCACGCGGCGACGCAGCCGCCGCTGACCTCGCACGTCTGTTTCGTCGAACGATGCGAGCGCTGGCCCGCAAGCACGGCGGCTGGCAGGTCAAGTCGATGGGCGACGGCGTCATGATCTGGACCCCGGAGGCCTCGGCCGCCGTCGAGCTCGCGACAGAAGCCGTGCGTCAGATCGGGACAGCACCCGAGCTGTTGCCAGTCCGTGTCGGTGTGCACACCGGCCCCGCCGTGATGGCGGGACTCGACTGGTACGGCAGCGCCGTCAACGTCGCCGCACGGCTCGCCGATCACGCCGAGCCGAACCAGGCCCTGATCAGCGGCGCGACCGTGCAGGCCGCCATGAGCGACCTGTCCGGGCCTCCGAAGGCACGACGCGAGATCGTGCTCCGCGGGCTCGAACAGCCGATCGTCGCCTGGCGCCTCACATGATGTTGCCTCAGGCGTGGCCGGGCACGGATAGCAACGCCGCCGAGTACCGCGGGACGAGCACGCCGTAGGCACCGCCGGTGCGCGGCACGCCGCTCGCCGCGGGAGAACGCTGCCAGCCGCCGTCGGCGCCGAATCGCTGCCCGTCGAACGTGACCAGCGCGTTCGCGGTGATCGACGGCGCACTCAGACGGTCGAGGAGCGCGGGAGCGGATCCGCGGGCGGCGAACGTCACGTACGCGTCCTGCGAAGACTTGTTGATGTACACGGCGCGCAGGCTGCCGTCGGCGAGCCGCACGATCCACACCTTCAGCTTCTCCGGGCCTCCCGAGCGGAGAGGCTCCATGAGCTCTGCGCCGGGGCCGAGCGCCCGCGCGAACAGCGCGAGCCCGTAGAACAACGGCTCGGCGTAGAGACCGGCGGGCGCGTAGTACAGGGCAGTGTTCACGAACCCGTTTGCCCGGAGGTGGATGTTGACCCCGTCGATGTGGGTGGTGAGCAGGCTGAAGAGCATGTCCGGGACCCACAGCGCGGTCGCGAACGTGTCCGTCTGGCCGGCAACCCCTCCGCACACCGAGGACCCGGTCTCCGTGAGACGCACCGGCCGTCTGAGGGCGTGCCCGGCATTGACGAGCGGCTGCTCCCCCTGAGCGAATCCGGCGGCGACGGCGTCCTCGAGATACGCCGCGGCACTCGGGTATTTCCGCGAGCCCACGGCGACACATGCGGCGAACGGCGGGTAGTAGTGCCCGGTGACGAGCGACAGCGCCCGCCGCTGCGCACCGCTGGCAAGCGCTTTCACCCACATAGTCGAGCGGTTGTCCCCGGCCGGCCCAGCGAACCGTGCCGCCGGGAGCGCCTGCTGAATGGTCCGCGTGTAGTCGCTGAACAGCGACGCGTAGGCAGCGGGATCGAACTGGAACGCCCACGTGTTCCAGCTGCCGCGCACGGCCTGGGTCAGCCCAACGAGTCCGTGGCGATAGAGGTCGGGCTCGTTGCCGATCTCAAACGACGTGATGCTCAGCGGCGGGAACGCGGTCCAGGCGGCGGAGGCGACCGCGGCCGCCATGGCCGGCGAGTGCGCGGCGAGGTTGAGATCGAAGATCACCTTCAACGCCCCTGCGCGGACGAGTGATCCCGCCTCGGTCATCCAGGCCGGCGTCAGCAGATACGGGTGGTCCTGGCGGTAGGCCGCCTTGACCATCGCGAACGGTGTCGGGCCCCAGAATGAGCTGTCCGCACTCTCCCCGCCGATCCGCAGGATCATCGGGGAGCTATCACCGGGCGGCTGCAGGACGCCCAGCAGGCGCAGGAATGCGGCGCGCTGCTGGTCGTAGCGGAGCAGCTCGTTCTGCTCGACCGATACCCCGAGAAACGACCGCGGCACCGGGAGCATTGCCCGCCCGACGCGGACCGTCACGTGGGAAACGGCGCTCGCGAGCGCGACGGCGGGGCTCGTCGCCAACGCCGCGGCGACCGCGGTCAGCACCGCCGCGCACCGCCGCGCCCGACCACCCGACGTACCCCGTGTTCGTGACATGCGCCCCGGTAGCTTGTCTGATCCCGGCATCCGCCGCCCTCCCGCCGCCGTCGCCGGGGTTCCGATCCCCGCCCGGCGAACACGTGAAGCTCACCCGAATGCCGCTACGATGAGCCTCCTGTCTGCGCCCGTAGCTCAGCTGGATAGAGCGTCGGTCTACGAACCGGCGTCGCGCACGGGAAAGACCTCCAGATCGGAGGTCTTCATGTTCTTGGCCTCAAACTGGGCCTCAATTCCCGCCGCAGCTGGGCTGACAGGGCGCCCCCGCTCCGCCGTGACACGGCCCGTCACATTAGCGGGCTCGGAGCCCCCGCTGCCGTCCGGCGTTTCGGCGGCGGCTGGCGTGGATCCCCCCCCCGCGAGGGATGGTGGGCGGTTTGCGCCGCCGTGTCGTGGCAGCTTCGAGCGCGAATGGCGAATCTAAGGTTCAGGGACGTTCTCGCAGAGTTGCGGATCTCGGAGAACAAGCTGCGTGGGCTTTGTCCGTGACCGCAAGATCACTCACTACCGGGTCGGCAATCTCGTACGCCTCCTGCACGACCGCCACGAGCGCCTGCTCCGCACGCCGGCGCGGCTCCAGAAACGACGGCAGATAGCTCCCGGTCCGCAACCCGGGGATCTGCAGCTCGATCTCACCGACCCGTGTATCCCAGCGCCGCTCGCGATACCCGTCCCAATCACGGGCGGTCAGACTCTGACCGTCGGCCATCGGTGGTGGATCCGTCATCGGACTGCTTGGTACCAATCCGACGATCATGAGCGCCGCGGTGGCCGGAACCATCTCAGGCGCGTACACCACTTCTACCGACGTGACCCGACGCCCGGTCTTAAGCGCATTCCGAGATGCTGGCCGATCGCAGGGGAGATGCTCTCGGGCCGTGAAGGCAGCCGGTCTGGACGCGGAGCGCGGTGTCCGGCCAGGTTCCGGCTTCGCCGCGAGCAGCACAGTCGGGTTGCCGCCGACGCCGGGTTCAGCTCGGTTTCGTTGGCGCCGCGGGCGAGGCGCGGCCGTCCGCAGCACCGACGCTGACGTGGACGGTTTGCAGGTCGGCCGCGGCACCCGGGATAACGACGGTCCCGCTGCTGGTTTCGACGGGGATACGATGGATCGCCGGCGGCGTGGCCTGGTGCGGATCGCCGACGGTCACCACGAGTCCTGCGGGATTCGCGGCGTGAGTGTCAAAGCTGATGTGAAGGTCGTTACCAGCCGTGGTGGCGATGACCGCCGGCGCGGGTGGCGGCGCGGCGGCGGGCGGCGGTGGCGCGAGCGAAGCCTGGTGAGCGATCGCGGTCTGCAGCAATGCGTCGGGTTGCCGGTATTGAACGTGTCCCCCAGGACCGCGCGGACTCGAATCGTCGAGCGGGTTGAGGTCATCGGGAGGCGGCTCCGTGCCGCCCCACATGCCAGGCCACGTCGCCCACGCATCGGCGGCGGCTGTGTCGGAGAGAAGCTGGAGGCCGAGAGCCGGAGCGGGCCGCTGCCCGTCGGCGTTGTCGAACCACGCGCCGGTCCAGTGGACGCCGCTCGAGAAGTAGCACGCGTGCGAGCCCCGCGCGGGATAAACGACCGGCTGTTCGCCAACCCGCTCGACCTGGCTCCAGGGTCGCTGCTCAGCATGCTTGTGCTGCGCATACACCGCCAAATCGGGTTCCTGGCCGTTGGCGTCGAGCCGAAGCTGGATCATCTCCCAATCGCCTTCGTGCACCCCCGCCTTGATCAGCGGCCCGATCAGGTTGTAGTCGTTGTAGAAGTAGAAGAACCAGTACGCGAGCCACTGCCGGCCGTCGCTTCCCGTCGCCGAATGGCCGTAGACGCGGTCGGCGTGCTGCGGCTGAGCATGGAGCGCCTGCGCTTGCGCCACGTAGTCGTGCGACGGATCGGCGATCCGGTCATCATGCGCCACCGCTTGGCCGTTGGGATAGACCTTCGGATCGAGGAAGCTCAGCGACAGCAGCGCTTGGTCGCCGACGGGGGTCGCGGCCGCGATCACCGTGCCGTCCGCTTGGCGTAGCTGGTTGCCGGGGTTGTCGGTCCACTCCGACGCCGCGTCGGCGAAGTACGGCTCCTGGGAGTCGTACCGCAGCACAGGAATGTGACGCTGCAGCAGATCCGCCGGGTCCGGGCCGCTGGACACTGAGTCTCAGCGGGGCCGGTCGAGGAGGGCGTCGGTGGCGCTTCGGTGGCGCACGATCGCAGCTTAGACGGCCGGCACAGAGCCCGCCAACCGCGCAAGGCTGTCCTTGTGGCGGGCGCCAGCAGCATGCAGCGCAGCAACCTTGCCCGTGCCGACACGAACCCAGAACTCAACACAGGCAATGCGACAAACCCGGGATTCCCAGACTCAGGGCTCAGCACTGCCGCTTTGGACGGGTTGCCAGATCGATCGGGTCGGTTGGGCTCGGAACCGCAGGGGCTGACGACCCGGGCGTCGCCAACGCGCTCGCCAACATCGCGCAGCTGGGTCGTCGGTGGACTGGACACGGATTCGTCATCCGCGAATCTGAGGGCGTGCACATCTCCGAGAGCGCCGACCGGGTCGCCGCGCCGAGCTCATCGAGGCGAAGCTCTCCTCTGACCGCATCCTCCGCTGAGTTGCCGGGCGCGTCGCGGACCACGCCCGCTAATCGGCCCGCAACAAGAGGGTGCCGTGCGCTCGCATCCGCTTTGATGCTCGCGACGCCGGACAGCTGGGAGTTGGGTCTGACCCGCTCGGGCGTTGCCGAGACTCGATGGAGTTGGCACCTTGCTCGTTCATGCTTGCCGATCGGAACAGGTTGTATCGGGTGCGGGCAGCGTCCTGCTCGAACACTCACGGTTCTAGTCCGCGGGCCACGCGCTTTCACGGCCCGGGTCCAGGACGCATCGATTTGAGGACCTGAAGCTTTGACCACGGGAATCCGCGCAGGCGGTTATAGGACCGGCACTGTTGCGGCGGATCGGACGGATTCGTTCCGGCGGGACAGCGAAAGATGCCGCCCGGCTTGTAGTAGGGGTCGCTGGCGTAGTTGACCGTCGGGTTCTCGGCGCGGAAGCCCACCGTTCCGGCGCTGTCCCACACCACCATCCCATGTCTCTGCACGGCCTTGGCGAGCATTAGTGCATAGGGATCCATGTGCAGGGCGTCGAGGTTGAGCGCCGCCGGGAGTCGGAACATGGCTCCCTCGGGAATCGCATCGGGCGAATGGGACGTAGGAGCGCAGCGCTGGGCGGGAAAGAAGCATCGGCCAAACGCGATGTCCGGTACAGCGATTCCGAGCACGTGGTTGATCACGCCGTGCTGTTGCTCTTGGACGGTCAGCATGCCTGCGAGGAAGGGGATTCCGGTCGCGGTCGTCCCGAAGGTGTCTCCCCGGGGCGTCGTTACCCAGTAGCCGGGGTTTCTTTGCAGGTTGTCCATCCTGCCGCCCCAGCGGGCGCCCCATTCATCGACCAGCCGGCCGGCCGAGTTCTTGACCCTGGCCCGGGTCTTGCGCATCAGCCAGGACTCCCACATCCGGTGTGTGGAGGGCTGGTAGACAACTGCCTCCTGGTCAGTTCCTCGCGCCGGCGCGAACCTGTCCGGCAGCGGGACTGCGTTCCATTGCGCCTGCAATGCCGGGTACGTCCACGTCGCATCGCTCCAATCAACGGCCTTGACCCCCACGGTCGGCCGATTCCTGGACACGATGAAGATCGACGGCGTGTACTCGCTGGTGTTCACGTCAGGGTGGCCGTAATGTCGCTTGATCTGCCGTACGAGACTCGCGACGTACGCGCGCGACTTCGGGTCGAGCTTTGCATGTGGCGTCAGGGGCTTGTACGCGTAGCTGCCGGCAGCGAACTCGCGGCCGGGTGTGATCGTCAGCGACGGACCGGTGATCGTCACTGGGGGGCCTGCGTTCGGCGCCGGTGGCGACGAGGGCGGGGCGCTGGCAAGCGCCGCCGCGCCAAGCACCGCGCCGCCCAAAGCGGCCACCACGGCCACGAATCCCCGGCACCACGCTCCGATGATCAATACGAACTGATTCTTCCGGCGAGAAGCACCCGATGGTTCGGTGGGCTTTGGGCACTGGCTTGTGCGGCTGCCGGGCCGATCATCGCCGTGCGAAGCGCGAGCGCACCGTGCCGCTCCGCCTGGCCGAACCTGATGTCGTAGCGACTCGCATGAGGCGTCGAGCGGTCACGGCCACCGCTGACACGGGCCGGTTTGGGACGCAGCCGTGCTTGGGCCGTCTGACGAACACCTCGCCGGCGGCGGTGGTGGAGGCGAGGCGCGGCTTGCGAGGACGACCGCGCGCTCACGGCTCGGTCAGGCGTCGTGTTCGTAGGGCGCTGAGTGCTGAGCGATGCGGCGCGCTTGCTGTGCTCGACGATGAGGGTGCGCGCGACGAGGATCGCTCCGATCAGGTTATGACGAACGATTTGTGTCGGGCATTTCCCGGCGAGCTAAGCCGCACGATCCTGGTTCACCGGCGTCGAACAAAACCAGCGCCTTCACCGAGGCGGCTTCGTATATGACGAGCGAGTGGTCGTGGGCGACGGCGGCCGCGGTCACGATCGCGGAGATGATCGGGACCGCGTGTGGGGTCGTTCCCCGGAAGTGTCGGGTGGGTTACTTCTTGGCCTGCTCGAAGTACGGGTTGGTGCCGGAGGCGTGGTCGGTGACGTCGACGACGTGGTCGATTTCGGGGACGGCCTGGGTGATGGCGACTTCGATGCCCTGGCTGAGGGTGACTGTGGCCATGCCGCACCCCTGGCATCCCCCGCCGAGGCGCAGGTATGCGGTGGCCCCGTCGATGCCCGCGAGCTCGGCGTGTCCGCCGTGGCTGGCGATGCTCGGATTGACATCGCGGTCGAGCACGGCCGTGACGTGCCGGGCGATGTCGGTGTCCAGGCCGGCTCCGGGTACGGTGACCGGGGGGCGGACGGCAGGAGCGGCAGCTGGGCTCATCGGGAGGATGGGAAGGACGACGGGCGCGGGAGCCGGCTTGTTCGGGTTGATGACCACGAAGCCGCTGTGCAGCCGGTCCTCGCTCCAGTCGACCGTGGCTCCGCGCAGCTTCGCGACGCTGTCGGTCGCGATCACGATGGCGAGATCCCCCTCGTGCTGCACGGTGTCGCTGGCGCGGACCTTGGCGAGCGGCTCGAGCGACAGGGCGCAGACGTACTTGCCGTCGGCCTCGCCGGTGACGCGCACGGAAAGCACGCGATCGCTCGGTTCGGGTGCGGTGGCGCGGAACTCGCGCACCCGCTCGAGGGCCGGTGCCGTGATCGCGAGGAGTGCGGGGGCTGGGTCGGCCATCGATCTACGATAGCGCCGTGGAGCGCCTTCTCTTAATCTTGCCGTCGGCCACCTACCGGGCGCCGGACTTCCTGGCGGCGGCGCGGGAGCTCGGCGTCGCGGTCACGGTCGCGTCCGAGCGTCGGGCGGCGATGTCCGCGGTGATGGGCGAGCGCGCGTTGACCCTGCGGCTGTCGGAGCCGGCACTGGCGGCGGAGCAGATCGCCGAGCGCGCCCGGCAGACCCCGTTCGCCGCGATCGTGGGCGTCGACGATCAGGGCGTAATGGCCGCCGCGCTGGGCGCCGAGCGCCTCGGGCTTCCGCACAATGCCCCGGACGCGGTCGCCCGCACGCGTGATAAGGCGGCGATGCGCCGGGCGCTCGCGCAGGCCGGCGTTCCACAGCCGCGTTTCGCCGAGCTGCCCCCGGGGGCCGACGTCGCGGCTGCGGTGAGCGAGGTGGGCCTTCCCTGCGTCGTCAAACCGGTGGGGTTGTCGGGCAGTCGGGGGGTGATCCGGGCGAATGACGGTGAGCAGGTCCGTTTGACTGTCGAGCGGGTCCGGGGCATTCTCGCCTCGGCTCAGGAGCCGCCTGAGACGCCGTTGCTTGTGGAGAGCTACCTGCCTGGAGCGGAGGTGGCGCTCGAGGGGCTGCTGCGCGGGGGCGGTCTGGAGGTGCTGGCGGTGTTCGACAAGCCGGACCCGCTCGAGGGGCCGTATTTTGAGGAGACGCTGTACGTGACACCGTCGCGGCTGCCGATGACCGTCCTGGCCGAGGTCGAGGCCCTGACTGCGCGGGCGGCGCGTGCGCTGGGGCTGCGGGAGGGACCGATCCACGCCGAGCTCCGCGTCGACGGCGAACGGGTGAGCGTCCTCGAGCTAGCGGCCCGGTCGATCGGCGGCCTGTGCTCTCGAGCCCTGCGCTTCGGCGCTGGCGTCAGCCTGGAGCAGGTGATCCTGCGCCACGCCCTGGGCCTCGGGCTTGAGGACCTCGCGCGGGAGTCGACCGCGTCTGGCGTGATGATGATCCCGATCCCCGGCGCCGGGGTGCTGCGCGCGGTCGAGGGTCAGCAGCAGGCGCGGGCGGTGGAGGGCATCGGAGGGCTGGAGATCACGATCGCCCGCGGCCGCCCTGTGGTCCAGCTGCCTGAGGGCGACCGCTACCTGGGGTTCATGTTCGCGCGCGGGGCGAGCCCGGACGCGGTAGAGCGCTCCCTGCGCGTCGCGCACGGCCTGCTGCGGATCTTCATCGAGCCGCACGCGCCCGAGCCGGTCCGCGCGCGCTAGCGTGGGTCAGCGGTGCGTGTCCTTTTGATCTCGACCTACGAGCTGGGCCACCAGCCGTTGCACGTCGCCTCGCCGGCCGCCGCGCTGCGCCGCGCCGGCCACGAGGTCCGCTGCCTGGATCTCAGCGTCCAGCCGTGGGATCCAGGCGCCCTGGAGTGGACAGAGGCGGTGGGCTTCTCGGTGCCGATGCATACCGCCATGCGCCTGGCGCTCAGCGCCGCGCGCCGAGTGCGCCGGGAGCACCCCGGGCTGCCGATCTGCTTCTACGGACTGTACGCGACGGTCAGCCGCGAGCTGGTAGAGCGTGAGCTCGCCGCGCGCGCGATCGCCGGCGAGTACGAACCGGCGCTCACGGCGTGGGTCGATGAGCTGGCGGATCCGCGCGTGTCCCCTCCGGCCGCGGAACGGCCGATCATCCACCTGCAGCGCGGCAGCTTCGACCCGCCGGCGCGCGAGCTGCTGCCGGGACTTGAGCGCTACGCCCGGCTGGCTTTGGACGGGGAGGAGCGGCTGGTCGGGTACGTCGAGGCCAGCCATGGGTGCGTGCATCGCTGCCGGCATTGCCCGGTCCCCGCCGTCTACGACGGGCGCATCCGCGTCGTGCAGGCCGAGACCGTCCTGCGCGACATCGAGCGCCTGGCGAGCATGGGCGCACGCCACATCACGTTCGGCGACCCCGACTTCCTCAATGGCTCGCGCCACTCTCTGGCGATCGTACGCGCGGTGCACGAGCGCCACCCGGAGCTGACCTTCGACTGCACAACGAAGGTCGAGCACGTGCTCGAGCACGCCCGGGTGTGGGACGAGATGGTCGCCTCGGGCTGCCTGTTTGTCGTCTGCGCGCTGGAGAGCGTCAACGACGAGATCCTGGTCCGCCTCGAGAAGGGGCACACCACCGCCGAGGCGGTGCAAGCCCTCGACCTGCTGCGCGAGCACGGAATCGAGACCCGGCCCTCGTTCATGCCCTTCACCCCGTGGACGACCCCGCGTGACGTGCTGGAGATCGTCGAGTTCGTCGCCGCGCACGATCTGGTAGCGAACGTCGATCCGGTGCAGTACACAATTCGGCTGCTCGTACCCGAGGGCTCGTTGCTGCTGGAGAGCGAGGACCTTCGCGAGCACCTCGGTGCATACGACGCCGAACGCCTCAGCTATCCGTGGCGCTCAGCGGACCCTGCAGCCGACCGGCTGCAAGGCCGCCTCAGCGCGCTGGTCCAGCAGAGCGCCGCCGAGCAGGAGGCGACCGGCCTGACGTTCGCTCGGATCCGCGCGGCGGTGCGCGAGGCCAACGGCGAGGCGTGCGGCCCAGAGCCGCAGGCCATCCCGATGGGATCGACCGAGGGGAGGCCACGGCTCACCGAGCCGTGGTTCTGCTGAGCGGAGCCCACCGAGGACCAGTTCGGCCCTCTCACAGCGTGATGACGTGGTCCGGCGGGTCCCCCGCCAGCGCCTCGTACAGGTCGGGAAAGCAACCCACCCGCACACCCGCAACCGTCCCCGCCGCGACCGCCGCGCCGATCTCCCCCTCGGCCAAGCCGCGCTCCAACGCACACTGATCACAGAGCATCAGCAACATTCCCTGCTCGGCGGCTACGCGACCGAGGCGCTCGCCGACGGGATCGCCCGCTCGCAACACATAGGTGTTGTCATCAAAGAAGAACATTCCAACCACCTCGACCCCGTGCGTCCCCTGCTCCAGCTGCGGAAGGATCATCCTCCCAAGCTTGTAGCTGGCCGTGTGGCCGGAAGTGGAGAACACATAGGCGATCTTCATCCCAACGAGAGAGTAATCGCACGCCGACACGCACCCCGTGCCGCCGTCCGTAGCGCCCGTGCAGGATCGCTGATCGCAACGTTCGCAGAGCGTTCGACATCTGAGACGCTCCCGGCGTCCGCCGGAGCGGACAGCCTCGGCGGACGCCCGGAGCGTCCGCTGGTCGACCTGTCAGCGGACGGCCGGAGGCGCGGCGTCGAGGAGTGCGCAGAGCTCGTCGGTGTCGGCGATGATCGCGTCGCCGGCGAAGCGAATGCTCTCCAGGGCGCGGTCTCCGGCCACTTGGTTGCCGGCGCCGCACGCGTCGCGGACCACGATGGGGATGTAGCCGAGGTCGGCAGAATGGCGGACGGTCGGCTCGATACCGACCTCGGTCGCGACCCCGGCGATGAGGTATGCGCGCACGCCGCAGTCGCGTAGCACGATGTCGAGCGGTGTGCCTTCGAAGGCCGACATCGTGATCTTGTCGAGGATCGCCTCGCCGGGCTGCGGCTCGAGTTGCTCCACGAGCTGGAAGCCCGGCGACTCATGGGGGATCAGCGGGCGAGTGTCCGCGGCGCGGTCCTTGCCCTGCCAGATCTTTGCCTGACGGAGCTGATAGACGCCGGCGAGCTCGATGGGCATGAAGTAGTGACGCGTAAAGACGGTGCGCACGCCGCGTTCGCGGGTGGCTGCCAGGAGCTTCAGGACGTTGCCGAGCACCCGGTCGCGATCGGCGACCTGGGCGAGGATCCCGGCCTGCATGTCGTAGACGACGAACGCCAGCGTTGCGGGATCCACGGCGTCGGCAAGTGACTCCGGGACGTCGAGCCCGTTGAAGCGGTCCATCTGCACACGCTACCGCGAGGCATCGTTGCGGGGCCGACCTCCCCATCCGGTTCGGTGAGCGTTCCCTTCTGCGACGCGGCGGCGGCCAACCGTGGAACCTATGCAGAGGACGCTCGGGACCGTCCGTTCGTCGATCGGTGATCGGACGCGGTCGGTCGCGCTCAGCGAACCCGCGCCATCGTGAGCCGCGGGTTCCGCGCGGAGCAGGTCGCTCGTTCGGGCGGGGGAGGTTCGCGTCGCGGCGGGAAAGGAGGGGTCCGCACCGACAATCCGATCGGCTTTTCTGCGCGATGCGGTTGCTCTCACTCAGGTTGCGGGCTCGCGGTCGAGGGAGGCCAGCGCATTCGCCAGGTCGCGTCGGGACCGTATATTGAGCTTGCGATAGGCGTTGGAGAGATGCATCTCGACGGTCTTCACGGTTAGGAACAGGGTTGGGCGATGGCTTTGTTGGAGGCTCCCGTGGCGGCCATGTCGGCGATGCGTCGCTCGCTGGGGGTGAGTTTGTTGCGGCGGGCGAGGTCGCCGCGTTCGATGTGGACGCCGCTTGCCGCGAGTTCGCGGCGGGCGTGCTCGGCGACGCCGTGGGCGTGGCATTGCACTGCGAGCTCGTGCCCAGCACGTAGCAGTTCGCGCGACGCTCGACGGACGCCGCGCCGGCGTCTCGCCGCGCCGAGATCGACCTGCGCTCGAGCGAGCTCGAGCCGTGTCGGGGCGTCGCCCAGCCTCTCGACGGCCTCTTGAAGGGCGCCTTGGTCGCCCGTCAGCCGGCCGTGCACGCGGAGCGCGGCGCCGAGCGCCGAGGGTGCACCGAACCGCCGGGCGATCTCGACGCAGGCCAGCGACTCCCGGCGCGCCTCGGCGTCGCGGCCCAGCGCGTGTAGCGCTTCGGCCGTGCGCAGCCGCGTACCCAGTCCGTGCTGGGTCTCCGCTGCGCGAGGCCCAAGCCGGCGGCTGACCTCGCCGAAGTCGTCGAGCGCGGCGTTCGCGTCGTTCTGGGCCAGCCGCAGGCGGCCGCGGGCGTGCAGCAGCTGCGTGAGCGCGCGCTGTGGTGGTAGCCCCTCTCCCAGGCCCGTTGCGGTCCACGCGGCCACGGCATCGTCAATGTGGCTCTGGTCGATGAGCGTCTCGATCAGCACCGCGGCGGGGATCAGCCGCCACCATTCGCGCGAGACCTCTCCTGCCTCGAGCGCCGCGCGCGCCACCGTCTCCCGCTTCCTCCAGCTCGCCCCGCAGGTGAGCGATCCGTGCCCGCCAGGTCATCGCCATGTCGTAGCCGCTCAGCGCTCCCCGTTCACGCGCGCGCTCGACTGCGCCCAGCGCGAGCCGCTCGGCGCGGTCGTAGCGGTCGGTGGCGGTGAGCGCCACGATCAGCGTGACGAACCAGCCCGGGTCGGTCACGGCTTCGAGATCGATCGCGCGCTCGGCGAGCACTCCCACCTCGCCGGCGTCTGCGCCTCCTTCAAGCCGAGCGCGGGCCAGGTGGCAAAGAAGCCGGCGCTCATCTGGTGTGGCGCCGGCGATCGGGGCGAGCGCGGCCGCTTCGGCAGCGACGGCGTGAAAGCGCTCGATGTCGCCCCACGCGGCAGCGAGGCGAGCGTTCATAACACGCACCGCCTGCAAATGGTCACCGCCGCGCAGTTCGATCTCGTCGAGCAACCGGAGCACTGCCGCGCGGCGGGTGGGATGTGGCGTCACGGCGTGCCCGGCGGCAACCGCGGCCGCAAATCGTCCCTCCCCGTCGGGAGCGATGCGGGCGGCCTCAACGAAGTGATCAACGGCCTCGGAACGCCCGAGGCTCTGCTCATCCGCTCCAAGGTCCATCAGGACCGCCACCCGCGCCTCGTCCTCAGGCGGCTCGGCGAGAGCACGGCGCAAAAGCATCGCGGCGGACGCCGGCGCGCCGCGCGCGGACGCCGTGGCGGCAGCGTCTCTCAGCGTCCGGACGGCCGAGGCATCACCGCGCGGCTCGACGTGGAGCAGCTGCGCGGCAATGCGCTCAGGCTCCGCGCCGTGCTCGCGCAGCAGCGCGACCGCGACCGCGCGGGCGCGCGCCTGCTCACCCGCCGGCATCTCAGCTAGCACCGCACCCCGCAGCAGCTCATGCCGAAAGCGAAGCGGCCGCCAATCGGCGAACACGCCGGCCGCCGCGAGTGCGTCAGCCGCCTCCTCCGTCGTGGGTTGCTCGAGCCCGGCGAGGCCGGTCGCAAGGCCGATGGGGACGTCGTCACCGAGGATCGCGACCGCCTGAGCCACGGCGCGCGCCGGGGCATCGAGCCGCGCCATCAGGGTGCGGGCGAGACCGCGAGGGCGGAGCTCGGTGAGGTGCGACACCTGCTCTGGGGTCGGTTCCACGCCTTGCGCTCGCAGAGTTTGAGCGACCTGCGCAATCAGGAACGGATTCCCGCCGGTCACGGCATGGCACGCCGCGGCGAACGCGCCGCTTGGCTCGCGGCCGAGCTCGCGCGCGAGGTAGCTGGCCGCGCCCTCCGGGCCAAACGCATGCGGTCGCAGCACGTCGACCGCCGGATCGGCGAGCAGGGCAGCGAGCGCATCCTCGCCGACCGGCGGCCGCGTCGCCACGAGCACGGCGACCGGCATCCCGGCCAGCCGCACGGCAAGGAAACGCAGGAACGCGACGGACTCCTCGTCGGTCCAGTGCGCATCGTCGACAACCAACAGCAGCGGCTCGACCTCGGCGAGCTCGGCGAGCAGCCAGTACAGCCCGTCGAGGGTGCCCTCGGTCGCGGCGGCGTCGCCGCGCGACGCGGATGGCTCCAGCGCGGAGAGCGCGAGCGCAGCTCGGCCGGCGAACAGCTCCTGGCGGCCGGCCAGAGCTCGCTCCAGCGCCTGCCGGACGACGCCGAACGCGAACCCCCGCTCGAGCTCGCTTCCGCGCGCGGCAAGCACCCGCATGCCGGCGGCACTGGCGTTCGAGACGGCCAGTTCCACGAGCGCCGTCTTGCCGATTCCCGGCTCGCCCTCGACCACCAGCATGCCACCCCGACCGACACGCGCCTCGTCGAGCAGGAGCTCGATACGCGCAATCTCCGCGTCCCGCTCGACCAGCCCGACGGTGCGCATCGCCATCGACGTGACCATAAACGCATCGGCACGGCGCGCCAACCCCGGGGTCAATCCCAGGGTCACCACCGTCGCGACGCGACGTCATCAGCCGAGACGATCGACCGCATGACCACCACCACAAGCACCAACACCGACACGGCGCTGCGCGCGCTCGCGCTCATCTGCGACGGCGATGCCGGCTCGGCCGTCGACGAGGTCATCCATCCCGACTTCGTCAACCACAGGCCCGGGAGCCCACGCGGCGGACCCAACGGCTTCCGAGACGTCATCCGCTGGCTCGGCGCGGCGTTCGCTGAAATCTCGATCACGCCCGACGACGTGATCGCGTGCGGCGACAAAGTCGTCGCACGCACTCGCTTCAAGGCACTGCACGTCGGTCCGTTCAACGGGATCCCACCCAGCAACCGGACGATCGAGATCGACCAGATCCACATCTGGCGGGTCCAAGACGGGCTCGTCGCGGAGAACTGGGCCTGCATGGACGAGGTCAGCGGGATCCGTCAGATGGGCGCCGCCCTTCCATCACGAACCGACATGTCAACCACCGTCACCAACGTCGCTAGAACCTACAGTCAAGCCTGGGCCAACCGCGATCCCGACGCGATCGCCGCACTGCACACCGCCGACTCCGTCTTTCACCTCTCGTGAGCGATGCCTTCGGGTATGGCTTCCTGCTCAATCCGGTGGCCACCCGCAGGATCGTCGCACGCCATTTCCACGAGCATCGCGGCTCCGAACGCAACTCCCGCCTGGGTCACCCCGTCGCCCATGTCTACCCAGTGTGGATGGGCACGGCTGAGACGGCTGGCCAGTTCAGCCACGCGAGCAGCTGGCTCTGAGCCCGCGATCACCATGTTGGCCGCCAGTGCAGCCAAAGCCTGTCGCTCACCAGGCGTGGTGCCTTCAAGCCCCGTTGCCAGCTCGCGTAAGCGCTGTCGTCGGCCAGCGCGGTCCGGGGCATGGGCCCACCACGCGAGGTAGAACTCGCGAGTGCCGGTGAGATCGAGGACCTGCTCGGCATCCGCCCCGACAAGCTCGATCGCCCGGTCGTACGCGGCCGTCGCCTCATCCATCCGCCCCGCCCACCCGAGCACGTACGCGTGCCACCGCTGGGCGAGCGCCTGGAGCGATTCGTCGTCGGACTGGGCGGCTTCGGCGAAGCTGTCGGCGGCTCTTGCACTGTCGAGCCCGATCAGCGCCCAGCCGAGCTTGTAGTGGAGTTCCGAACGCAACTCCGTAGCCGGCGGCTCGCCGATCGCGCGTTGCAGATAACGGGCGGCCGCGTCCGGGGCGCCCGCAGCGAGCGCGTTCTCGGCGGCCGCTTTGAGCCACCCCACCACCTTGCGGTCACCCGTCGGCTCGCACGCCAGCGCGTGAGCGGCGACCCGTTCGGGATCCGCACGATCGTTGTCGAGCATTCTCGCCGCCCTGCGGTGCAACTCGCTGCGTTCGCCGACTCCCAGCTCGTGATAGACGGCCGCGTGGGCGATCGGGTGAATGAACTCCAATGGCTGGCCGGGCCGCAAGATCTCCGCGCGAGCCAGCTCGTCCCAGGTCTGCAGCGCCTCGCCGATCGGTAGCCCGCTCAGGGTCGCGGCGTGACGCACGTGCGCGTCGACACCCAACACCGCGATCGCATCGGCCAGCCGCGGGGCGGATCCCCCGATCCGCGCCAGGCGCACCAGAATCGAGCGCGCCACCTCAGGCGACCCCAGCCGGCCAAGCGCCGAAGCCTGCGCGTCGACCGGGGCGATGCCGTCGGCCACGGCCGCCCGCAACAGCTCCCCGACGTAGAACGGGTTGCCTCCCGTTGCATCGTGGCACGCGGCCACGAACCCCGGACCGCCGGCACGGCCAAACCGTGCGCGGATCAACTCGCCCACCGCATCCACGCCTAACGGCTGAAGCGACACCGTGACCACCTCTGGGAGATCTGTAAACGCGCCGAGCCCAGCTGCACCGGGCTCCGCCGGACGAGCCGCGGCAAGCAACATCACGGGCACATCGGCGATCCTCGGCACCAGATACGCGAGCCACCGCAGGCTCTGGGCGTCTGCCCAATGAACGTCGTCGACGACGAGCAGCAGCGGCTGTCGATCAGCGAGGTTGACCGCCAGCCAGTAAAGAGCGTGGAGCACAGCGAGCGGATCACCGCGGTCGCTCAGCCCTCGGCCCAGCCCGAGCAGCACCCGCGCCTGTCCGGCTGCGCCACCCAGCAAAGCCCGCCGCTCCGACGGCGCAATGCCTCGGACCTCCCGCTCGAACAGCTGCCGAGCGATCCCGAACGGCACCTCGCGCTCGAGTTCGCCTCCCCGGGCGAACAGCACCCGCAACCCCCTCGCCTCACCTCTCAACGCCGCCTGCGCAAGCAACGCCGACTTGCCAAGCCCGGGCGCCGCTGCCACCAGAGAAACGCACCCCCTGCCCGAAACAGCGTGATCGAGCAAACCCCCGATCAAACCCAGCTCTCGCCCCCGCTCGAGCAACGAGCCGGGCGGTAAATGCCCCTCAGTCATCCGATCCGTACTCCCCTCACGACGATCCCCGACCCAAAATCTATCCGAGTCACGCGCTCGAAAAACAGGGGTGCTCCCCCGATGCCAACAAGGACCGAAACCGTGAAGATCAGCCCATGAGGGCCGCAACTCCGAACACCGACCCGATCCGCTTGACGCTCGAACTTGAGCCTCACCACGAGCCCATTCAAGGCAAGCTGACCGAGCCAGACGCACAACCAACGCCATTCCGCGGATGGCTCGCACTCACCGCCCTGATCGAATCGGCCCGGACCAAGACAGCGACCTGCGACGCCGCCCGGCCCCCGAGCTGCAAGTAGGAGAGCGGGGAACCGGCCCACCGCAGGTGCACTGCACCCGGAAAAAGACGACCTGCCCAACCTCCCCCTCCGGACCGGTGAACTAGCGCCGCGCGCGCACGACCAGAGTTGCGCGCTGGCGCCAAAGCGGGTCCTGGCGACAAAGAGCACCATCGACCTGCTCCTCGCCACGAGCGCGCGCGACACGGCGCGCGCTGTGCGCTGAGGGTTGGATTCTGAGACGGTCACAGCCGCCCGGCGGCCGCTTCAGTTCGGACGACGCGGCGATCGAGGCGTCAAGGCACGCAACGGCGGCCGTGCGTGCCCGAGCCGGCCCGAGCGTGAGTCCGCGCCGCCACGCTGCCGGTCTTCCCGTGCACGTTCGCGGTCCTCGCTCAGACCAACCTCCAGGAACACGAGTAGGACAGCGCCTCCGAACCCCAGCGACATGAGCACTATCGTCAGCAGCTGACCGATCAGGTCAGGCACCACCGCAGCGCAGATCGCGCCGGCGATGACGAATGCGCCGGCCGAGCCGAACGCCAGAAGTCGAGTGCGGAAACCCATCCCTTCCCAAGGTACACCTGCCGATTGGCTGACTGATGACGCGGCCAGAATCCGACGGACGGCCAGCCGCGTGTTCGCTAGTGCTTCGCGAACGGACGCGCGGCCCCGAAAGGGGGCCGGGGAACCCTTCCCGAGTAACTCGTTTGCTGCGAATCGAGCCGGAAGCAAGCACGACGATCGTTACTGGCATCCCACGGCTTACACCTCGAGCTAGAACTTTCTGGACTGCATTCGCTGCTGGTATCGCCCAAGCTCAGCACGGCGGCTCAGCCGAACCGCGCCAGCCGCGGGACGATTGCATTCGGCGAGAGCGATCATCCCGGCGGACGGCGAGCCGGCGATGCCTCATAGGACATTCTCTGGTTGCCTCGACCGCCGCCGGGAGAGGGCCACGATTCCTTGCCCTTGTGTGGAGGGCCTGCCATAGACCAGCCCGTCCCGGCGGTGGTGAGGTGCCGCGAGCGGCAACAGGACGTAGCCCCTGAACTGTGAGGGCCTTGTCTATGAGGAACCGCAACGGTACCTCCAGGTCGGGGCGCTGTGAAGGCGATCCGATCAATTGGAGGGTGAGGGATGGCGTGTCGGTATGCCGGGATCGATTGGGCGACGGAGAAGCACGACGTTCTCGTCGCGGACGAGGACGGCAGCGAGGTGCTGGCTGGCACGTTCGCGCATGACGAGAGCGATGTGACGTCGTTGTGCCGCACGCTCGTGCGGCTCGAGGTCGCGCTCGTCGCGATCGAGCGGCCGGACGGGATGCTTGTCGAGCGGCTGCTCGATGCGGGGCTGCGGGTGTTGGCATTGCACCCGAACAAGGTCGCTGCTGCCCGCGATCGGTTTCGGGTCTCAGGCGGGAAGTCCGACCGGTTTGATGCGTTCGTGCTGTGCGAGCTCGCTCGCACCGATCATCACCGGTTCCGGATCCTCGAGCCGAATACGGATCAGACGAAGGCGATCCGGGCGCTCACTCGTGCACGCGGTGATCTCGTCGCTGCGCGTACCGGGGTGATGAATCAGCTTCGCGCGGAACTTGAGCGGTTCTGGCCCGGGCCGCTCAGGTTGTTCTCGCACATGGACGCCGAGATCTTCCTCGCGTTCCTCGAGCGCTACCCCAGCCCAGCCGATGCGCACGGGCTCGGGGTCGCGCGGATGCAGGCGTTCTTGGTGCGGGAGCGGTACTCGGGCGGGCAGCATCCGACCGCGTTGATGGCGAAGCTTCGCAGTGCGCCTCGCGGCCGAGTCGGGGAGCAGGAGCTCACCGCGCGCCGGCAGCTCGTGCAGACCTACGTGGCGATGATCCGCACGCTCAACGCGCAGATCAAGGACCTCGAACGCGACATCCGCACGCGAATGAGTGAGCACCCGGACGGGCGGATCTTCCTCTCGCTGTTCAAATCACCGAACAGCGTGATCACCGCCGCCGAGCTCCTCGCCGAGATCGGCGATTGCCGCGAGCGCTACCCCACCCGCGACGCGCTCGCTGCCGACGCCGGCCACGCCGCCGTCGCGAAGGAATCCGGCAAACGGAAGACCGCCGGCTTCCGGTGGGGCTGCAACAAACGCCTGCGTGTCGCGTTCTGCCGCCTCGCGGACTCAAGCCGCCACTGGCACCCCTGGGCGCAGAGTCTCTACGCGCAGGCACGCCAGCGCGGTCACGAGCACCCGCGCGCGATCCGAAGCGTCGGTCGCGCCTGGTGCCGAGTCGTGTGGCAATGCTGGCGCAACCACACCCCATACGACCCCGAGCGACACCGCGCGCTGCAACGCCACATCACCGTGACCATCCCCACCCCGTCGGGCCCAAGGCCCGACATCGCTGCCACCCAGCGGATGGCCGGCGCCGCTGTCACCCACCGGGCGGCCCGCACGGGCCGAGCGCGAAGCGCTTGACAGCAAGCCGCCAACCGCTACCCACAGGAGGTTGACACAGGACGTCTATGGCGACGTTTCGGTCGCCCCATTGCGGGGCTAACCGGAGTTCGCCCACGTCGTACTCATGTTCCGTCCCGAGCGTGCCAGCAGAGTCCTGAGGTTGGCGAACCGCCGGGGACCAGGTCGTGGACCGGACGGGTCCTGCATCACTGGCGGGCGCGAGCATTCCGGGCGGTGCGGGCGCGAGCATTCCGGGCGGCGATTCATGTTTGGCCTAAGGAGCAGCATCGGCTACATGATCTGAGTCCCAATCGCATACGTGCGCAACGGCGGTCGGTTCGTGCACGATCCCGCTCGCTTTGATCTTGGCGAAGCAAGCGGAGCGTAGAATCGCCGACCGGGCAGTCGCATCACTAACTGGAGGAGGGGTCATGAAGCTCAGTCGCACCCGCTCGTTGGTGCTGGCGGCGGCAGCCGTGTTCACGCTTGCGTCGGCGTCGACGGCAGAAGCCGTCATCCAGGTCCAGAACGGCATCACCGGCATCAGGCTGGGCATGTCGCCCGCGCAAGTCAAGGCCGGCCTCGGCAATCCAGTGAGGACGAAGACCGGGCACAACGACTTCGGTCCGTTCACCCAATTCCTCTACCACGGTGGCATCACGATCACCTTCCAGGGCAACACCAGCGTGACCGCCGTCGCGATCACCGGCCGCACCGACCGCACGCCGAGCGGGGTCGGCGTGGGATCGACCGAGAAGCAGGTCAAGAAGGGCGTTCGCGGGGTGAAGTGCCAGACGCTCGCGGCGGTGCGGGATTGCCATGTCGGCGCGTTCCTGCCCGGACGGCGAGTGACCGACTTCATCCTCGGCCCGAACGGGCGAGTGACGCGGGTGACGATCGGGTTCGTGATCGACTAGTCACACCATATGGACGCGGAGGCTGGTCCTCGTGCGTCCATACTGACTGAGGGCGCCACGAGTGCGCCACGCGCGCCGTCGGCGACGACCCGCGCGAGCTCGGGGGTCAGGCACGATGCCCCCTTCTTGCGGTTCTGATTACTGCAGCACGACGATGTTCGCCGACGTTTGCTCGTCGCCGGCGCCGGTGGGCGGGCTGCCGTTTGATCGGTAGTCAGATAAACCCCTGCCGCAGGTGGTTGAGGACGCCTGCGGCGAGTGGCTGGGAACGCCGGCGGTACGGCACGCGTTAGTCGTCGTCCCCGTGGCTTGCTCGTCTTTGCTCACGGCGGTTGGCTTCGACGAGGCGGTCGATCTCTCGGTGGCGGCGCTGGACATACGCGCGCACTTCGTTCTCCGCGTCGACGCGTAGTGCACGTGCCTGTTCGGCGGCTTGGGCGCGCATCGCTGCTAACAGTTGCTCGGCCGCTGTGCGGGCGGTGATGAGCTCCTGTGCGCGCACTTGCTCGGCATCGGCGGTGATCTGTTGTGCCTGCTCGTGCGCGTCTGAGACGATCCGCTCGGCCTTGGCTTGCGCGTCTTGGATGATGTCGGCCGCTTCCGCTTGGAGTCGGGCCTGCTCGAGGATCGAGGAGCGCTCGGCGTGCGCCTCGGCTCGAACCTGCTCCGCGTCTTGGCGCGCGTGCGCCAGCAAGGCTTGAGCCTCGTTTTGTGCCTGTGCGGCGGCTTTGAGTTCGGCGTCGGCTCGGAGACGGGCACCGTCGAGGGTCGCCCGGGCCTCGAGACGTTGGCTCTCGAGCAGTCGCTGCGCCTGTTGCTCGCGTTCGATGATGGCATCCTCGCGCGCGTGTAATCGCTTCTCGCGTTCGCGGACGTCCTCGGCCGCCCGACTGTGGCGAAACCATTCGCTGACGACCTGTAGGTGTCGGTCGACCTCGGCGGGGTCATAGCCACGTCTGACGAGTCGAAAGTGGCGTTGGACCACGTAGACCGAGCGGGTCTCACCCTCACCGCTGGCAGGCATAGCCGAGCGTTCGGCGGTGCTGAGCGGACTCCTCCAGCGACGACCGAGTTTCGGCGATTCTGAAAACGCCGGTTGCTCGCGTGTGTTGTCGTCGCCGTGGTCTCCGGCTGCTTGGCGTAACAGGGGCTGGTTCCGGAACCGCGGCGGGGGAGGGGAGCGCGGGCGCGTCGTTCTGGATCGGTAGTCGCGTGTGCGACACTCGCTCGTCACGGAGGTGTGATGGCTCGTCGTCGTTCGCGTTATGGAGTTCCGGGGAGGCGGGCGGGGTCCGTGCTCCTTGTCGGCGGGAGGTCGCGCCAGCGACGGGGACTGGGAGGGCGCAGAGGTCAGATCGGCCCGCCACGGCGGTGGGGTCCGGTGCTGCTCGGCGCCGTGGTGCTCGCGATGGTTGTGCTCGGGGTAGTGGTCTGGCGGTCGTTGGCGGAGAGTGACGGCGGTCGCCGCGCGGCCGCCGAGCGGTTTGTGAGCGCGTGGGCGCGTGGGGACCGAGGCGCGATGTGGCAGGCGCTGACGCCGCACGCCCAAGCGAGGTATCCCGAGGCGCGATTCGTCACCGCGTACCGGGCCAGCGATCGCGCCGCCGGCGTGCGCGCCGTGATCCCCGGGCGTCTCGGCGGCGAGCACGACGGCACGATCGCGGTCGATGTCCGCGTGCGGACGGCCGACTTCGGGACGCTGCACGGCACGATCCTGCTGCCGGTGTCAGGGAGCGGTTCCAGCGCGGGCGTTAACTGGGATCCATCGCTGCGACTACCGGGTCTGCGCCGCGGGGAGCGGGTGCGTCGACGCGTCGGGGTGGCACCGCCCCGCGCGCCGATCCTGGCCGCGGACGGGACGCGTTTGGACGCGACGGCGCTCGGCGCCTCGATCGCCGGGCAGGCGGATCCCCGCCCGACGGGCCTTGAGCGCATCTACAACCTCAGGCTCGCCGGGCATCCCGCCGAGCAGTTGCTGTTCGGCGCGCGCGTGATCGCGCGGGCGCCGCTGGTCCCTGGCCGGCCGCTGCAGACAACCATCCGCCCGAGGCTGATGTCCGCGGCGGCCGCCGCGCTCGGCCAGCAGCTCGGCGGCGTCGCGGTGATCCGCCCGCGCGACGGCGCCGTGCAGGCGCTCGCCGGACTCGCCGTGTCCGCACCCCAACCTCCCGGATCGACGTTCAAGATCATCACCACCGCCGCCGCGCTACAGGCAGGGATCGCGACCCCGTCGAGCACCTACCCGATCCGCACCGCTGCAACGCTGTCCGGGGTGCAGCTTCGCAACGCGTCAGGGGAGGCCTGCGGGGGATCATTGACCGAGGCGTTCACGGTCTCGTGTAACTCGGTGTTCGCGCCGCTCGGCGCCAGGCTCGGCGCCAGGCGACTGGTGGGGATGGCGCGCGCGTTCGGGTGGGGCGAGCAGCCGAGGATCCCGGCGGCCAAACCGAGCACGATCTCCCCGCCGTCACAGCTGCGCGACAATCTCGCGCTCGGCGCCGCAGCGATCGGTCAGGATCGCGACCTCGCGACACCGCTGCAGATGGCCAGCGTGGCCGCCACGATCGCGCTCGAGGGCCGGCGCGTCGAGCCGCGCATCGCGACGAACGACCCGGTACGCGCGCGGAGGATCCTCTCGCCGACGGTCGCTCGCCAGGTGCGCGCGATGATGGTGAGCGTGGTCCACTCGGGCACCGGCACCGCGGCTGCGATCCCGGGGATCGAAGTCGCCGGCAAGACCGGCACCGCCGAGCTTCGCCCCAACTCGACCAATCCCAAAGACGCCGACGCATGGTTCGTGGCGTTCGCACCAGCCCAGCGCCCCCAGGCCGCCGTCGCCGTGATGCTCGTCGGCGCCGGGTTCGGCGGCACCACCGCCGCGCCGATCGCAAGGCAAGTCTTGCAGGCAGCCCTCACCGGCAGCTGACACCCGCGCTGGGCAACGCGACGCGCCGCGCCGCGCCGCCAAACCGCGTGAGCGCAAGCGTCGCGACGCCACGATGAGACACGGTCGGCCTTGTCGCGGCGCCCTACGCACCCGCTGCGCTCACGCCCCGCGAACTCCGGTCCGGCGAGCCCGCTCCCGCGCGCCAAGACGTAGCCGAAGCCCGCCAGGGGCCGGTCATACGGTGCCGGCGAAGCCGTCTACCCACCTGCTGAATCGACTCGATCGCCCGTCGCGGTCGGTACGCCATCGGCCCCGAAAGATGTCGGCTTCGCCGCAACTGAGCATGCTCGCCGCCCGTCCCGATCACATCGGCTCGGTTGGTTCTGGCCACTGCGACGCTGCCCGTCGCCGCGTCACATCCGCGGTCGATACGCAACAGCCGATGAGACCTCACCGCGCGAGATCCGCCCGTCGATACCGGATTCCTGCTCGGCTACGCGCTCGCCCGGCTCGAGCACTGAGCGACCACCACACTGCGAACCGACCGGACCAGCCCGGTCGCGGCCATCCCCCGGACACAGAAGTCATTGGGGTACGGGTCCACGGACGCACTCAGGCTCCATCCCGCGGC
>CAVZWJ010000011.1:0-6866 GCA_963778985.1 uncultured Solirubrobacterales bacterium
GCGCGCGAGATCGAGGTCGAAGACGTGGCCGCCGTGACAGCAAGAGAGCGACCCGACGTCGCGCTCGTCGGGCTCGGTCAGAGCTCGCAGCACGCACTCGAACTGATCGACCAGATCGTCCGAGAAGCCGCCTGCCCGGTAATCGTCCTGATCCACGCACGAAACCCGGAATTCATCAGGGAGGCATCCAAGCGCGGCGTCTTCGCCCACATCACCGACGCCGACGTCGAGGACTGGCAGAGCTCGATCGACATCGTGCTGCGACGCTTCGCCGAATACCACGACCTCGAAGGCGCTTTCGGACGCCGGGCGCTGATCGAACGCGCCAAAGGCATCCTCATGGAACGCCACACAATCGACGAGCAACACGCCTACGAACTGCTCCGCGAGCACTCGCGGACCAACAACCGCAAACTCCTCGACCTCGCCACCGCCATCGTCGACGGCCACCGCCTACTCCCCAAACAATCCCCAACACCTCCCCAGCCCTAACCTCAACCACCATCCCCAGCTCATCAGCGGGAACACACCGCCGTCGCGAAGGATCGCGCGCCTAACCTCGAGACCGTCCAATCGAGTTACCGAAATATCGTCGAACAGCATCGGCCATGAGTAACGACGCCCCACGCCGGCGACCAGCATCAGCCGGGCACCGGGGTAGTCATCGTCAGCGAGCGCGCCACAACCAGCCGCGATCGTGATGCCGGTCCTGGCGAGCATCTACGCGATCGCCCTAACCACCACCAACCCCACCATCGCGGCGATTCACGTCAGACAGTCCTCACGCTCCAACGGATCCGAGTACCACCCTCCCCGCGCGGCATGACCGCCGATGACGAGACGACGGACGCGTCCCCTCCAGCGGTCATCCTCGTCCTGCTTTCCGAGCCTCCCGGTAATCATGTCCAAACTTCCACCGTTAAGTAGGAGCAGCGTATTCGCAGCGAGTCGCGAGACGCCTCCATTCTCGGACAAGCCACAGTCAGCGCCACCAAACAATGTAGGGTCGGCGGGAGGCAACCCCGGACCAGTCGGCCGATGCCGCGCGGTCCCCTGACGCCTCCCGCCGACCCTACTACTCAGGAGTTTGTGGCTAACTGTGGAGGGCGGCCGCCAGATCGGCGCCGCCGGAGTGCTGCATCGCCGGGGCGGACGGGCAGCTGTGGCCGTGTCGGTCGACATGGCTGTTGGCGTTCCAGACCAGAGGTGCCACCGGCGTCCACAGGCGTCTTCCGCAATGCCTCGCAGAGCAGCAGCGACGTCGCGGACGACCCAGACCGCTCCCCGTCGTTCATACGGGCAGCGCGCGGGACCGCGTGGGGCGCTCCCGCATTCCCAAGAAGCAGCGCCTCCCGCTCGCGCTCGACCACCCCGGATCGAGCGCTGGGGAGCTTGCTGACGTCTACATCGGCCGTGCCTCGATAGCCGGGCGCGTGGACTGCGGCTCTGGGCTCTGCCCTTGGCGCTTGGCCCGCCTGGGCCAGGGCCGGTAGACTGCGGCGTCGTTCGGGGAGGATTAGCGCCAATGCCCGGCTCCAACCTGACCGTGGCGGTTACCGGTCCGACCGGGACGTTCGGCTTCTGTCTTATGCCGTTGCTGCAGGCCGACGAGCGGATCGCGCGCATCGTCGGGATCGCCCGTCGGCCGTTTGATGCGAGCGCGCACGGTTGGTCGAAGATGACATACCGCCAGGGCGACGTCCGCGATCCGGCCGCGCTGGAGGAGGCGTTCCGGGGCGCCGAGGTCGTTGTCCATCTGGCGTTTATGATCGCCGGGGTCGCGTCGCTTGGGACGATCAGGGAGATCAACGTTGCGGGCACGCTCAACGCCTTGCGGGCGGCGGCTGCGGTCGGCGCGCGGCGCTTCGTGTATGCCTCGTCGGTCGCCGCCTACGGGTTTCATCGCGATAACCCGGTCGGGATGAACGAAGACTGGCCGGCTCGGCCGGCCGCCCATCTGTTCTACGCCCGGGAGAAAGCAGAGATCGAGCGGCTGCTCGAGGAAGAGGCCGCCCGTCACCCCGGGCTCGGGATGTACCTCCTGCGCCCGCCGATCGTGCTCGGACCCGATGCCGTTGGCGCCAAGGCCGTCGGCCTGGGAGCGCTCGTGCCGCTTGCCCGGCTGGTCGTTGGCCTGGTGAGGCGGGTGCCGCTCCCGGTGATCACGCCGCCGGTGCCTATCCAGTTCATCCACGAGGACGACGTCGGGCAGGCGTTCCTACTGTGCATCGTCGCTGCCGGTGCGCCCGGTGTCTACAACATCACGGGCGACGGCGTGCTCAGCGGCGCGCAGGTTCTGCGCGAGCTGGGTCTCGCGCCGATTCCGGCCCCCGCGCGGCTCCTACGCGGGGCCGCCCGCGGCGTTGCGGCCCTGCCGTTCGCCCCGCCGTTCGTCGGTTGGGCGGAGTCGATCTCCCACCCGGCGATCATGGACGCGACCAAGGCCAAGCAGGAACTCGGCTGGCGCCCGCGGTACACCAGCCTCGAGGCGCTGCGCGACACGCTGAAAACTCGCTAATAGGGCACAGCGCGCCCTTCTGTCACGGAATCGAGTTCTCCGGTCGTCTCGCCGGCACGCGTTCGCAGACTGCTGAGATTCGCTTGTACCGGCTATCGGGCCGCGGTGGCGGCGAAGAATTGTGTCTCCTGTCGGCCGAGCTCCGTGACGGGCTCGTCGCCATACATCCACTCGCGCGCGATCCGGTGCCAGTTGGCGCTCGCGCGCAAGTGGCCGAGTACGGCGAGCACGAGCACCCCGAGGCGGCGGCCGAGCAGGTGCTCGGGCTTGACGTCCTGGTGACGCATCGTGCGGAAGTGCGATGAGCGCGGATCCGTCGTCTCGAGCATCGCCTTGGCCGCAAGCTCGGAGGTCAGCTTCACATCGTGGTCCGCCCTCGTGTACCACCAGCTCGCGTCGACGCAATATGCCATCAGCTCGGTCGGGTCGACACCGGCAGGATCGGGCAGGAAGCCATTCGTGGCCAGCAGGCGATGGAGCTCGGCCTCGTCGTTCTCGGCGATCGCGCGCATACACGCGAGCTCGAGCTCGATCGGTTCCCGCTCCATCTGCTTGAACAGACCGAAGTCGAGAAACGCGACCTTGCCGCCGGGCAGGCGCAGCAGGTTGCCTGGGTGCGGGTCGCCAGAGAACTTGCGCTGCCGGAACATCGAACCGTAGAAGAAGCGGAAGATGATCTCGCCGATACGATTACGCTCGTCATCGTCCTCGGACTCGAGCAGCGCGAAGCCATCACCGTGCACGAACTCGGTAACAATCACCCGCTCCCGCGACAAGCTCGTCAGCACGTCGGGAATCACGATGAACGGGTGGCCGCGGTAGATCCGCACCAACGTACGCTGGTTGGCGGCCTCCAATTCGTAGTCGAGCTCCTCGACGATCCGCGCGCGGACCTCGTTAGCCAGCGCCTTCGTGTCGAGCTGTGGCGCGATCCGGCCGACGAAACGGAGGATCACCCCCAGGTTCTTCAAGTCTGACTGAACCGCGCGGTTGATCCCCGGATACTGGACCTTGACGGCCACCTCCCGGCCATCGACCATCGCCCGGTACACCTGTCCGATCGACGCCGCCGCAATCGGCTGCTCGTCGAATTCGTCAAACACGCGTCGCAGCGGTTCACCGAGGTCCTGCTCGATCACCTTGCGCATGTCCTTGAACGCAACCGTCGGCGCGGCATCGCGCAGCGTCGCGAGCCGGCGCTGGAACTCTTCGCGATACTCCTCAGGAACGAGGCCGACATCGACGAACGACAGCACCTGGCCGATCTTCATCGCGAGGCCCTTCATCGTCCCAAGCACAGCCACGACCTGCTCGGCCGTCTCGATATGGCTCTTCACAAGCGCGGCAGTCGCCTTCTCGTCAGAACGCACGACGTTGGCCGCATGCGTGCCCGCCCGCTTCGCTGCCTGGCCAGCCGCCGCCGTCCCGACCTTCGCCAAGCGCCGGTAGCGGCCCGTGGGCATGCTCTCGTCGGTCATCGCTCTCACCCTCGCACCGAATCTGCCAACAACGTCAACATCACCACCGCTAGCGGACGGTCACTGGAAGAGTACGTCGGTCATTCGATGGCATCCCGGCGAGCCACCTTCCAAGCAACCCACGGGTCAGCCGAGCCGCACCGTTGCATCAGACGCACAGCGGTGGTCGCGAATCGACTGGGGCCAGAGTGCCCTCAGGCTGATACGGCGACACTCGCCGCACGACGCGCCCGACGCCCGCGATACTGCCGCTTGCCCTGGCCGAGCGGGCGTCTTTGCCGACGCATGACTGGCTAGCGCTTGGGACGAGGGAAGCCGTCCGGGTCGTCCGCCACGTCGATGCCGCTCAGCGAGGCATTCCGGAAGCGTCCGACGATCTCATCGGCGCTGATGCTCCTGAGCAACAGGGGCCACGAGCCGCAGGTCGGGTCGTACTGCTGCTCGAGGGAGCAGCAGTCTTGTTCGCTCGCCTGCGGGGGGAGCGCCGGGCGGCGCTCCTGATATGTCGGCGCGCCGGTCGGTCTAGAGCTCGAGGCCGGCGCTGGAGTGCATCATCGGTGCACGGCGCGCGTGGATCGTGCCGATGATCTCCTCAACGTCGATCCCGTGGAGGTAGACGCTGGTGGTCGAGACGTACGAATGCGCGAGCTGCCGTTGGATGACCGGGAGCGGCACCCCCTCGCGCGCGAGTTCGACCGCGTGGGCATGGCGGAGCTGATGTGGCGCGAACCGACGTCTGACGCCGGCCGCGAGCGCGTAGCGGCGTAGCTCCCCGCGAGCGGCGGTCGCCGACCACGGCCGACCACGCGTCGGTCCGTCGATCACGCAGCCGGCCTGCCCAAGGTCGAGATGTCCTACATCGGCGGGTAGGCCACTCGGCCGTGGCGTTGGCCGCCCCTACTTCTTCGCGGCCTCGAAGTAGGGGTTCGTGCCGCTCTGATGGTCGGTCACATCCACCACGCTCGTGATTTCCGGCACGGCCTGGATGATGGCCGTCTCGATCCCCTGGCTGAGCGTGACGGTGGCCATCGCGCAGCCTTGACAGCCGCCACCCAGCCTGAGGTACGCGGTTCCCTGCTCGACCGCTACGAGCTCGGCGCGGCCACCGTGCGCGGCGATCGTCGGGTTCACCTGCTGGTCGAGCACCTGGATCACGCGCTGGGCCGCGTCGCCGCTCAGGTCGGCGGGCGGTGGCGCGCCGATCGCTGGGCTCGGCGTGTTGGGGTTGTCTACGCGCAGGCCGCTGGTGCCGAACGGGTCGTCCAGCCAGTCGATCGTCGCGCCGCGGACCTTGTCGAAGTCGGACTCGGGGACCACGATCGCGAGGTCGCGGTGGCGGACGATGGCGTCGTGGGGCGCCGCCGCGTCGAGCGGCTTGAGCGAGATGTTGCAGGTCCACTGGTTGGCGGAGGTGCCGGTCACCTCGATCCACATCGCCTGGCGCTCGGGCTCGGCAACCTGGAGCAGGAAGGCTGTGACCTTGTCGTAGGCGGCGTTGGTCATGTCGAGCCACCGCTCGCCGGAGGTCTGATCGTCGGCGCTCATCGGTCCGGACCTATGCTAACGGTGTGGCTCGTGTGCTCCTCCTGCTCCCGACGGCCACCTACCGGGCGGCCGACTTCCTCACCGCCGCCCGGACGCTCGGGGCCGAGGTCGTGGTGGCGTCCGAGCGGCGGCTCGTGTCGATCGGCGACGCCCAGTTGACGCTCGACCTGTGCCGGCCGGAGGTGGCCGCGGAAGCGATCGCGGCGGTGGCGGCGGAGGGGCCGCTCGACGCGGTGGTGGCCGTCGATGACCAGGGGGTGCGCGTGGCCGCGCTCGCGGCCGAGCGGCTGGGGCTCTCCGGCAACCCGCTGGAGGCCGCGGCGGCGACGCGCGACAAGGCCGCGATGCGGCGCGCTCTCGCCGCCGCCGGAGTGCCGCAGCCCGAGCATCGCGCGGTCGGTCCGAGCGACGACCCGGCGGCGGCTGCCGCCGAGGTCGGGCTGCCCTGCGTCGTAAAGCCTGTGTCGCTGTCGGCGAGCCGCGGCGTGATCCGGGCGGACGATCCGCGGGCCGCGGCTGCGGCGGCCGCGCGGGTTCGCGCGATCCTCGCCGAGGCCGGGGAGGACCCGGAGGGGCCGCTGCTGATTGAGCGCTACGTGCCAGGCGCCGAGGTGGCCGTTGAGGGTCTCCTGCGCGCCGGCTCGCTCGAGCCGCTCGCGGTCTTCGACAAGCCGGACGCGCTCGAGGGCCCGTACTTCGAGGAGACGATCTTCACCACGCCGTCGCGGCTGCCGGGCGGGATCGTCGCGGCCGTGACCACCATGACCGCGGATGCCTGCGCGGCGCTCGGGCTGCGCGAGGGCCCCGTCCACGCGGAGCTGCGCGTCAGCAAGGGGCGCGTGTGGATGCTCGAGCTCGCGGCGCGCTCGATCGGTGGGCTGTGCTCGCGCTCGCTTCGCTTCGGTGTCGGTGTGAGCCTCGAGGAGGTGATCCTGCGCCACGCGCTCGGGTTGCCGCTCGGCGACCTCCGCCGCGAGGCGGCGGCGTCGGGCGTGATGATGCTTCCGATTCCCCGCGCGGGCCGCCTGCGGGAGGTGCGCGGCCAGGACGACGCGCGCGCCGTGCCCGGCATCGCCGGGCTCGAGATCTCGATCGGCCGCGACCGTCCCGTCCGGCCCCTGCCGGAGGGCGATCGCTACCTCGGCTTCCTGTTTGCCCGCGGCGAGACGCCCGCGCAGGTCGAGCACGCACTGCGAGCGGCGCACGCGCGGCTCGAGATCGACATCGTCGAGCCCGCGGCCGGTGAGCGGTCGCAGCCCGCGGCGGCGCGGGGCTAGGCTTCCGAAGCGATGCGCGTCCTGCTCGTCTCGACCTACGAGCTCGGC
>CAVZWJ010000012.1:0-1494825 GCA_963778985.1 uncultured Solirubrobacterales bacterium
AGCCGGCAGCGGGTCGGGTACTCAATCGCTGCCAACACGCACGCACTCCAGATCGGATCCGGATGCTGCGGCGTGCCATCCGCAGGCTCACCCCACGGACGTCATACCGGTGGACACCGTGGGATGAGGTGCTTCTCCGGACCCGGAACGCTCGCGCGTCACGACAGCACTGACGGCGTTTCTCGACACCAACGTCCTGATTCGCCACTTCACCGGCGATCCTCCGGTCATGGCGCTGCGGGCGACGGCCGCGCTCGCGAGCGCCGACGAGCTGTTGCTCGCCGATCTCGTGGTCGCGGAGCGCGTATACGTGCTCGCGTCCTTTATGAGGTGCCGCGCGAGCGGGTCGCGGAACTGATGCGCGCCGCGATCGGCCTCCCGTCGATCAGAACGGTCGACCCTCCGTCATTGCTGCGCGCGCTCGAGATCTACGAGGTCGACCGGCTCAACTTCGCCGAGGCGTATCTCGTCGCCCCACGCCGAGGCGACCGGCGTCAACACCGTGCTCTCGTTCGACAAGACGATCGACCAGTCGCACCGCTCGCCGTGGCGACGAGCTGACGTGCGTGACGTCAGCCGTGCGTCCCTTTAACGGCCAAGCAGCAGCGTCCCGAGCAGCTATACGAGGTACAAGAACGTGTATATGGCGGACGGACCGGTCTGGGTCCAGTCCGCGAGGCAGTACCGACACCTGCTCCCATCGTCGGCCGGCATGTCGATCGTCTTTGGCGGGCGGCCTTCCACGACGTCTACGTCGATGCGCCGGCCTGCCAGCGGCCCGCGTTCGAGGACGGCGGTGATCGTCGGTCCAATCTCTGCGTCCGAGGTGCCCATCTTCTCCCCGTGGAGCATATGCCGGGGCTCGGTCACGGGCTTGGCGCCGGCCGAGATGCTTGCGCCGATCGCGGTGAAGTCGCTTCAGCCATTGTTTGAGCTGCCGTTTCGCTCGTGCTTTGGCGGGGTGCTGGACAGCGGTGTGTCAGACCGAGCGATCCGGGGTTGTGCGTGCGCTCGAGCGGAGTAGGATGGGTGTTCAGGGACGTGGGCGAAACGCTGAGGGCGGGTCGCTGCGTTCGATGATGTGTTACGGGAAAGGCTCGGCCGTCCGTGCGGCCAGACAGCTCCCAGGAGCGAGGCACCGGGGTCAGCAGGCCCCCGTTTTCGACGGTCGTGGCAGAGATCGCGTCCGGTCGTGAAGATCCGAGGCGTTCGTCGCGGACCGATGAGGCGCTGGCCAGGCGGACGCAGCAGCTGGCAGTCGCGCGTCGTGAGATCGTGACGCTCAAACGCGAGATCGCGATGCTGAGATCCAAGCTCGACGCCGCAGGTGTGAGGTGAGCGGCGAAGGTCTCCGGCGTGATGGTGAGCTCGCGCTGGCGATCTCGAACGCGGTCGTTGGCGAACTCTCCGCCACGACCGGCCGCGGTCCGACGAAGGCGCGGACGACGCTTGGCGACAACGCGGTGTTCGTGGTCTTGCAGGACACCCTCACTCGCGGCGAGCGCAACCTGGTCGACGCGGGTGAAAGCGATGCCGTGCTCGGTTTGCGCAGGCTCTGGCAGAAGGTCATGCGTGAGAGCTGCAGCCGTCGGATCGCGGAGCTGACTGGTCGCAAGGTGGTCGGTTTCATGAGTGATAACCACATCGATCCGGACATCGCCGTGGAGGTGTTCATCCTCGAGGCGCCTGAGACGGCCCGCAGGGGCCCGCCGCTGGCGAGCTCGGAGGATCCGGTGCGCGGGTGAGCGTCTCGCGCTCACCGAGCTCGTCGGGGATGTCGGTCGCGGCGGCTCGTAGGGTCGCTCAGCGAGCATGGATGATGATGCTGAGCTTCAGCTCGGCGGCTCGGGTCGTGAACGCTGATGGATGAGCAGGGGCGGAGTCTGCTTGAGGTGGCTGACGGTGTGCTTGGCGAGTTGGACGTGGATGTGGTGGTCGACCGGGTGCTTGATTCGGCGCGGGCGCTGACTGGGGCGAGGTACGCGGCGTTGGGTGTGTTGGATGCTTCGAGGTTGGAGCTTGGCCGGTTCATCACGGTGGGGATTGACGAGCGGGTCCGGAGGGAGATTGGGGTGTTGCCGCGGGGTCGGGGGGTGTTGGGTGAGTTGATCCGCGATCCGGTGCCGTTGCGTCTTTCGGATGTGGGGGAGCATCCGCGTTCCTATGGGTTTCCTTTGGGGCATCCGCCGATGCGTTCGTTCTTGGGGGTGCCGGTTCTGGTTGGTGGGATGCCGTTTGGGAGTCTGTATCTGACCGAGAAGGCGGACGGCGGTCAGTTCACCGATGAGGATGAGGAGTCGGTCGCGACGCTCGCGCGGTTCGCGGGTCGTGCGATCGATCATGCGCGACGGTATTCGGGGGCGGCGGCGCGCGGGGAGGAGCTTGCGCGGATGGTCGCGGCGCTTGAGGCGACGACCGAGGTCACGCGTGCCGTGGGTGGCGCGACGGATGTCGATGTCATTCTCGAGCTGGTCGCGAAGCGTGGGCGGGCGCTGGTGTCGGCGCAGGCGTTGTTGATCGAGATCGTGGATGGCGATGAGCTTGTCGTTGCCGCGGCGGCTGGGGATCGGCCGGCGGGTCTGATCGGAGCGCGGATCGCGCTGGCTGACACGGTCGCCAGTGCGGCGCTGCGCGCGCGTGCGACGCATCGCTTGGAGGTCGCTTTCAATCACGCTCGCTTTGATCAGCACGGTCTTGGTCGGCTCGGCGTCAGTGCCGCCGCCGGTCTTGTCGTCCCGTTGATGTTTCATAGTCAGACGTACGGCGTTCTCGTCGCCCTGGACCGGTTGGAGGATGGGCCGGCGTTCAGTGCTGAGGATCAGGCGCTGCTGGAGGGGTTCGCGACGAGCGCGGCGATCTCTGTCGCGACGGCTCGTAGTGCGGCGTCGGAGTTGCAGCGTCAGCGGCTTGCGGCGGCGGAGGATGAGCGGGGTCGCTGGGCGCGTGAGTTGCACGATGAGACGCTGCAGAGCCTGGCTGCGTTGCGGTTGGGCTTGTCGGTGGCGCATCGGCGCGGCGGCCCGGGGGTGTTGGGGGAGGCGGTCGTTCAGGCGATTGAGAGTCTTGATGAGGGGATCGCCAACCTGCGGGCGCTTGTCACCGATCTGCGACCCGCCGCGTTGGATGAGCTGGGGCTTGAGGCCGCTGTCGCAGCGCTGTGCGCGCGGGCGGGGCGTCATGGCCTGCAGGTCGACAGCTCGATCGAGCTGGCGTTTGAGCAGGGCCGCGAGCTGACCCGGCACACCCCTGAGCTTGAGAGCGCGATCTACCGGATCATTCAGGAGGCGCTGACCAACGCCTCCAAGCACGGCCACGCCACGCGGGCGGTGATCGAGACCCGGGAGAGCGACAGCACTGTCGAGCTGAGTGTCCGTGATGATGGTGTTGGATTCGATCCAACCAGCCGCACGCCCGGATTTGGCTTGCTGGGCATGCGCGAGCGCGTCGCACTGCTGCACGGAGCCGTCCACATCGAGTCCTCCGCTGGCGCGGGGACGACCATCTCAGCAAGCTTCCCAGCACAACGGCGCCCCGCTGCCGTGACGCCGGAAGCTCATCCCGTCGGGCAAGCCGGGGGTGTGGCCAGCTGAGGCGACCTCGAGCTCTCGGGCTTCCTCACCTTCGTCGATCGCCCGAAGGCCGACGCACGTCCTGCCACACGGCCCACCAGTCGCTCGCCGCCGCTCCGAGCGTGAACACTGGATCCATCATCGCGCCACCCGCTGGAGCATCCCAGGCCGCCCGCACCGCGCAACCCCCGCCGCCCACCAAAACATAGCCCTCGTCCGATCAGCAGCCAGCCGTCGGACCCGTTTCGCCGGTGCGTTGCCCGCGTGCGTCAGTGACCGCGATGGCTGTCGATCAGTTGGCTGTCGGCGCGCGCGATCAGTTCCGTGGCGGTCTCCTGGCCGGTGAGTTCGGCGAAGCCGGTACGCAGCGCGCCTGCTTCGCTGGAGGCAGCCAGCGCGCTGGCGATCGCGCTGAAACGCCGGCGTGCGTCGGCGAGTGTCATGTTCGACATCGCGCACAGAAACTCATCGCCGGCGAGACGGACGATCAGGTCGTACGGGCGCAGGTGCTCGGTGATCAGCGCGACGGCGCGCTTCAGGAGCCGGTCCCCAGCGTCGTGACCTTCGCTGTCGTTGACCCTTTTCAGTCCGACGGCGTCGACGTAGACGATCACGAGCGTGCTGTTGGTCCTGCGGCCGCGGTCGAGTTCGCGGTCAAGGTCGGCCAGGCCCGCCGCCCGGGTGCGAGCCCCCGTCAGCGGGTCGATCTCGGTGATCGCAAGCGCGCGAGCGAGCGCCTCGCGGTCGGCGAGTGCCTGGAGGCGGTCACGGGCGCCCTGCTCACGGTCGATCGCCGCAGCCTCGCGGTCCCGGGCGGCTTGTGCGCGATGCTCAGCGGCCTGGGCGCGGTAGTCCGCGGCGCGCGTGCGTTGCCCGGCGCCGCGCGTGCGTTGCCCGGCGCCGCGCATGATGACCTCCGTGCCGGTGACCGCGCGCTCGTCGTCGTGCTCATCATCGGTCTCACGCTGCGCCATCGCCAGATCGCGCGCGGCGGCAGCTCGATCGCGCGCCAGAGCCGCCAGATCGCGGGCCCGCGCGGTCGCGTCGCGCTCGTGCGCGCTCTCAAGGCGTGTCGCCGCGGTCTGCTCGCGCTGCAGCGCCGTGCGCCGACGGACCTCACGGCTGGCCTCATGCTCTCGCGGATCAACGCCGTGCGCCAGGTCGCGATCGCTGGCGGCCTGATCACGGTCGGAGGCGGCCTGGTCGCTGTCCGCGCTCGTCTGGTCCTGCTCACCGCTCGTCTGATCACTGTCGACCAGCGTCTGCTCGCCGTCGGCCAGCGTCTGGTCAGCGTCAGCGAGCGTCTGCTCGTCACCGTACCCTCGCGGAGCGCGGGTGCTGCTGTCGTGCAGTCGCTTGATCGTCCCGTTGGTGGACTGCTCGGGACGATCATCTGACGAGAGGTTGGCCATGGCGGCCTCCAAGTTGGCTGGACCGCAGGTCTCGGAGATCCCCGCGCCCATCCATTGACTCCTTGAAGGCTACACGGTCGCCAGCGCGACTCTACGCAGATGTACTTCGAGTCGAGCGCGGCTCTGGACGGCCGACCGGTGTTGACGGCCGACCGGTGTTCCAGCGGGAAGTCTTGACGCGGTCGCGAATCTCTTCGACCGCCTCGTTGACCGCGCGGTGGTCGATCGAGTCGGCGTGTCAGCATCGCGGTAGGCCCGCTGAAGTGATCGACCGAGCGCGTGGCGCTTCAGGCTGTCGTCGCCGCGCGAGCTCCAGTCCGGCCATGCGAGCGGAGTGCGCATCCCGCGGTCGCGCACGTGAGCGGTTGCTATTCAACCAGTGGGGGTTCGAGTAGGGAGGCGTTGATGTGTTCGGACAGGGCGGTGGCGGCGGCCCGCTCGGCGGTCAGTCGCTGTTGGTCATCGTCGGCGCTGAGCAGCGCTGCCGCGTAGGCACTAGACGCCGCTTCCCAGTCTCCGCGGAGGCGGTCGGTCGCTAGGCGCGCCTCGCGACGCATCGTCTCGACCTTCGTGGCGATCACCTCGGCCGAGGCGCCCGCCTCGCAGGTCTGCTCGGCGTCCGTCTCGCGAGCAAACGTGAACGTGTGGTCCGCCGTGAGGACTGGCCGGTGCAAGATACGTTCAACGCGCGTCGAGGCATCGTCGAGCACCCGCGTCGAGACGCTGAAGCGCGGATACGGCTGGATCGTCGCCAGCCATTCCTGGACACGCTCATCCGATACGCGGCGCTGGCGCTCGTCGATGGTCAGGCCAATGTACTCGGCGACATGCACCCATCCCCAGTGCGTACCTGCCAGCAGGACCCCGATGACAGCGAGAACGGCAGCGGCGGCGCCGCCGCTCTCGAACAGAAGCTGCCAACCGCCGACGAGCAGCATCGCCGCCCCGGCGATGAGCGTGGCGCCGGTGAGGAGTGAGCCCGCCGCCACGAGACGGTCGTGCGCGTGGGTGGAGATCGCGATCGGCGCCTGTTTACGCTCGGCGTCCGGCAGATTGAAAAGGTCCTCGTCCACCAGTCGCCGGTCGGGCGCTACCCCGAGGAAGGCGACCATGCCCCGGCTGCGATCAACAATCGGCTCAGTCATCGCTGCGGGTGCGCCGGCGCCGATCATCCTCCCCTGGGCGGACTGGCGGTCTGCTGGTCCGCAGGACGTGCGCGGCGGGTGCCATTACCACGACCCTTCCCGGCGTCCGCGGCGAGGCTACCGGTGAGCATCCCCTGTTGCACTTGGTCCATCAACGAACCGACCGACGCCGGCGAGTGCGGGAGTAGAAGCGTCGTCATGTTGCCGTTTTCTCCGACTGACCGGATCGTGTCCATGTACTGCGTCAATGCCACGAGCCCCATCGCTTCCTTCGGATCGATGCCCTGCTCGTCCGCGAGGATCGCGAGCGAGTCCTTGAGTCCCCGCGCGATCGCCTCCCGCTCCGCCGCTACCCCCTCGCCGTGGAGACGCATCGACTCCGACTCCGCCTCGGCCTTCTTGATCCGAAGGGTCTTGTCGCCCTCGCCCTGCGCTGTGGCGGCCTCCTGGTTGCGACGGGCCGCGTTGATGTTGTTCATCGCGTCCTTGACCCGCTGGTCAGGCTCGATGTTCGTGATCAGCGCCTTGATGATCTCGTAGCCGTAGTCCGCCATCTGCGTCTGGAGGGTGTCCTGAATGTGCTTGGCGATCGTGTCCGCATCGGCGTATGCCTCGTCGAGATCCATCGTCGGAATATGTGAGCGGACCACGTCGAAGGCGTAGGACGTCATCTGCACCTCCGGGTCGTCGAGCTTGTAGAACGCGTCCTTGACCTTCTCCTGGTCGACGCCGACCATGTACTGGATCGCGAGCTTGACCACGACGAACACGTTGTCCCGGGTCTTGGTCTCGATATCAGCGTTGAGCTGCTCGACCTGCAAGCTCATTCGCCCGGCGACCTTCTCAACGAACGGCGACTTGCGCTGCAGACCAGGCCCGGCGACGCGAACAAATTTCCCGAATCGCTCGACGATGGCCCGTTCCTGCTGCTCCACAGTAAAAAAGAAGAGAGGCACGCAGAGTGTCCTTTCACGTTCAGCGGCGGACGGCCGAACCCGGCACCCGACGGCTGTATAGGGCGGCTCTTCTGTCGCTCGGGACGAAACTGTCCGTGAGGTCGCCGCTTGGGCTTTGGCCGGCGGTGCTCTGCGCGAAATCGCTTCGCAGAAGCGTGAAATGGCCTTAGGTAGCGAGTGTACTCCGTCCGGAGAGTGGGTCAGCCGGCCCGCCCGGGACCGTTCAAGTCGAGCGTGAGTACCGTCGCGGGACGCCAGAGAGGACCAGCGTGAGGACTGCCACGAGCAGTCCGATGACCGGCGCAGCGACACTCAGCGCGCCGAGGATCGCTCCGAGAACCCCGCCGGCGACGACAGTCACGATCAGCGTGACGGGGAGCGCGCTGCGCACCGTTTGGCGGCCAGGCGGGGTCAGACGACCCACCGACGCCGTCGCGCGCTTGCGAGGCGCGGCTCTATTTGAGTCACGCACGGCCGAGCCACGTGCGCCGGTGGATGCTTCGCGGACCAGCATCCGCTGGTGGTGGCGTTCAGTGCGCTCGGCTCCAAGCCTCTCGGCCAGGGACGGGAGCCCAGGGGATTCCGACGTCTCCGCGTCACGGGCCGTGTCAAAGCCGCCGAGCGTGTGGTTCGGGTTCGCGTTGTCTGCAGCCGAGTCGGCCGAGGCTTCCGCGAGATGGGCTCCGTTGAGCGGTGGTTCGGCGGGCATGCGCCCTCCATGCGTAGGGCAAGCAACTGAGGATGCGACCCCGTGCGACAGCCGGAGCGCTTGCATGAGATACGCGGAGGGTCCCGCAGCGGGCGGTCCAAATACCACGTCCAGCATCGACTATATAGGGCCAATCGACATGTCGGGGAGCACAGCCGTCGCGCCCGGGCGTTGCTGAGACACGACGCGGACAGGCTCGCAGGAGCCGCATTGAGACGAGCGTCGCCGCGAGGCTGCTAGCCGATCGAACTCTCCATTTGCAGTTCGATCAGGCGGTTCATCTCGACGGCGTATTCCATCGGGAGCTGTTTGATGATCGGCTCGATGAAGCCGTTGACGATGAGCTTCGAGGCCTCGTCCTCGCGGATTCCGTGTGACATCAGATAGAAGAGCTGGTCATCGCCGACCTTCGAGACGGTCGCCTCGTGGCCGACGTTGACGTCGTCCTCGCTGATCCGGATCGTCGGATAGGTGTCCGAGCGCGACTCCTCATCGAGAAGCAGCGCATCGCAGACGACCTTCGAGCGTGACCCGTGCGCGCCCTTGGCGATCTCGAGCAGCCCGCGGTAGGAGCTACGTCCGCCGTCCTTGGAGATCGACTTGGCGAAGATGTTTGAGGTCGTGTTCGGTGCGGCGTGGATGATCTTGGCGCCCGCGTCCTGGTGCTGGCCGGCGCCGGCGAACGCGATCGACAGGATCTCGCCGTGCGCGCGTTCGCCGAGCAGGTAGATGCTTGGATATTTCATCGTCAGCTTGGAGCCGAGGTTGCAGTCGACCCACTCGACCGTCGCGTCGTCTACGCGACGGCGCGCTTGGTGACGAGGTTGAACACGTTCGTCGACCAGTTCTGCACCGTCGTGTAGCGGATCCGCGCGCCCGGGCTTGGCGATCAGTTCCACCACCGCGGAGTGAAGGCTCGACGAGCTGTAGGTCGGAGCCGTGCAGCCCTCGACGTAGTGCACGTAGGAACCCTCGTCGGCGATGATCAGCGTCCGCTCGAACTGGCCCATGTTCTCGGTGTTGATCCGGAAATACGCCTGCAACGGCATCTCGACGTGAACGCCCGGCGGGACGTAGACGAACGAGCCACCGGACCACACGGCCGAGTTGAGCGACGCGAGCTTGTTGTCGTTCGGCGGGATGATCGTGGCGAAGTACTCGCGGACGAGATCCTCGTGCTCGCGCAGCGCCGTGTCCATGTCGGTGAAGATCACGCCCTGCTTTTCGAGATCCTCGTGGACCTGGTGGTAGACGACCTCGGATTCGTACTGGGCGCCGACGCCGGAGAGGAACTTGCGCTCCGCCTCGGGAATCCCGAGGCGGTCAAAGGTTCGCTTGACGTCCTCGGGCACATCGTCCCAAGATCGGCTCGGCATCTCGGAAGCGCGGACGAAGTAGCGAATGTCGTCATAGTCAAGCTCGCCCAGCATCGGCGAGCCCCACGTCGGCTGCGCACGGGCGAAGAAGTGGCCCAGCGCCTTCAGTCGGAACTCGCGCATCCACTGCGGCTCTGACTTGAACTCCGAGATCTTCTCGACGATCTCACGGTTCAGCCCCTTCGGCGCCTTGTACAGATAATGCTCGGCGTCGTGGAACCCGTAGCGCTCCTCATAATCGGCATTAATCCCCGCCAGCTGCTCGTGCTCGCTCAGGATAGGTGCTTGCGCAATTGCCAATACACCACCTCCAGCTTGCGATTCACATGCTCGGCTCGGTCGGCGTCATCGTTCGCCTGACGGTGCGAGGCGACACGGGTGTCCCATTCCGCCTTGACCTCGTCAGCGCACCGTGACGCTTCCGTACCCTTCTTCCGTGCCTGGCGCACCTCGTCGCAGATCTGGGCGTACTCAGGATCGCCTCGTTCCCATCGCGCCTGCTCCTCCGCAAACGTTTCGTGCTCCCAGACCTCGGTGCGACGTACGGCTTGATCGCGATGCCCGAACCATCGCCCGGCCCATCCCGTGCGCCTGTGGCCGCCTCGTGGCGGCTTTTGCAGAATCATCATGACTGAAGCTCCGACCAAGACCCCCGCAATAGGGCGAGTCCTGCTGGTGAACGGCGTCTCTGTCGCGTTGGCCGAAACGGCCCGTGAGGTCAGCCAGAGGCAGGTATTTGCCTGGCGATGCCTGCGCGAGAGAATCGAGCACAGCGGCCGATAACGGCCCTGTATCTCACAGTACTCCTTCTCGAGGGGTGTAACCGGCAAATCTGGCTGGCCGAGCAGTGCTTCGAGCGGAGGTCTCCGGTTAACTGCAGTCCGACGCGTTTTGGGGATTGGCGCCCATACACGCCGCAATAGGAGTACTGTCAGTGGTTGCTGGCCCTGCGGCCAGAATACTCAGCCTAAGCCCGAATGCCACCAACAGCGCTTCCAGCGCTACGCGGCGGGAGGCGGGGGTTACTGTTTTTGACTGCGGGGCCGGTGACGTACCTCACAGGCGGTACCCCACCGGCCCGGTGGTCGCGTACCGACTCAAATATCGCTCGGAGGTCCTCACCCTCTTCTTTTGCGCGGCGCTAATAGAGGGACAGGAAGGTCTGAAGGCCATGACGCGAACGCGAGACAATCAGGCGGCACGCCGGCGAGGCGAGCGGGCTCGCGATCGCGGATCGCGAGCGCTTGACCGGGCAATTCAAGCCCGACGACGGCTCAACACGCCGCTGGCGACGGGCAGCGGAACGGAAGCAGACCTGCCGGGTGGATCGTCACGACGCTGGAAGCAGCCAGCCGACGATCGCGATGTACTGCGAGGCCGCGGCCATGATCACGAGCGCATGGAAGACCTCATGAAAGCCGAACGTCTGCGGCCAGGGATCTGGTCGCTGCGTCGCGTATACGATCGCCCCGACGGAGTAGAGCAGGCCGCCCGCACCGAGTAGGACGAGCGGGACAAGACTGAGCACGTGGAGAAGCTGCGGAAGTGCGATCACGGCTATCCACCCGAGCGCGAGGTAGCTGCCCGCCACGATGGCGCGCGGTGCTTCGATCCACCCCAGCGCGAACGCCACTCCGGCCGCGGCGCCCGCCCAGGCGACCACCAGGATCATCCAAGCGAGCGCGCCGTGCAGCAGGATGATCGCGATCGGGGTGTAGCTCGCGGCGATGAACCCGTAGATGGTGCTGTGGTCGATCCGTTGCAGCAACGGCTTGAAGCGCGGATGTCCCGGCCAGCGGTGATAGAGCGCGCTGCCCGCGAACAGCGCGATGAGGCCGGCGCCGTAGACACCGAGGGCGACGGACGTGCGAGCAGTCGGCGCGCGCGCGACGACCACGACAGCCGCCGCAACGGCCACCACAGACGCAACTGCGTGCGAGACGCCGCGCAACCGCGGCACGAGCTGATCGGAGGCGCTCGCGATCATCGCGCGAGCGTCCGCGGCGCTAGCCTCCGCACCGCCCGCGGGCAGTGCGTTACCAGTCGGGCCTTCCGTGGGGATCATTCGATCCCCTTCCTGGTCGCGCGCCAGGCCGTTCCGACCGCCACGCTCCCAATCGAGTCCAACGAGCCTACTCTTCGTCAAGGCGAATAACGAGGGGTACTTGAGCGAATGACCGGGGATCGATCAACATCGTCAAGGACCGGGGCTCGGGCAAACATCTTCAAGTCGAGGGCAGGTTGCGCGAGCGCCCTCTCGTCGTGCCTGGCGGGCCATTGCGAGGCGCTTGGATCCTCCGCATCGGACGGGCGGTGCGTCGAGCGCTCGCGGGAAAGAGCAGACGCCGAATCGTAGGGCGAGGAGAGACACGAGAGGACCAGACGCTGGTTCGATGAGGGCGGGAATTTCAGCCGCTCCCCGAGCAGGCCGAGGAGATCGAGATGACAGCTGTACGGCGGGCCGGCCCTCCGAGGCGCCTTGACGACCGGACGCGATACGTAGTCCCGATCGAGGGTGAGGTGGATAGCATCTGGCAGCGCGCCTTCCATGCCGACCTCGCCGAGCAGGGTGCGGCGGCGGCCTGAGCTCACGCGGGCCGAGTTCTTCGAGAAGTCGTTGACGATCAATCCTGCGGAGATCAAGTTCCGTTTCGTGGACAGCCCCAGCGTGCTCCCGGACTACCTCGACATGATCGAGTCGGCTATCCCACAGGCAAACCAAGCCGCCGCAGTCGAGCGTCAACGCCAAGACGCAGCAGCCGCTGATGCCGAGCGAGCACTCCGAGAGCGAGACCAAGACATCGAGCAGGCGCTGGAGAGCTGGGCGAAGCAGCAACCGACGGACCGCTGAGCAAGCGCCTTTGCTTGCTGGCGTCCCCTCAGGAGGAGAAGGTCGGGTCTCGAGCTGGACTCTGCGCGGTGACCCGCAGGAAGTGCTCGGATCGATCAGCTCTCGTCTTTATGTCCGTTCGGGCGCGACGGTTTGGACAGCGACTCGGGGTCGTGTTGGCGCAGGGCGGTGACCGCTTCGCCGACCGAGGGGAAGAGTCGGTCCTCTCCGATGCGCTCGAGCAGGCCGCTTCTGGCCAGGCTCTCGTGTACGTGTCCACCCGCTCTGGCGATCGCGAACGAGATGTGCTTGCGGTCGAGTGAGTCGAGCACGTCGCGCAGCGCGCGTGAGCCGGTGTAGTCGAGGTCGCTCATTCCGATCGCGTCGAGCACGACCGCTCTCGGCGATCCGTCGGCGCGTGCCAGCGCGCCCTGCAACTGGTCACGGAAGTGGACCGCGTTTGCGTACCAGAGTGGTGTCGCGAATAGCACGACAAGCACTCCCGGCACCTGGATTGGCTTTTCGGGGCTGCTGATTGGAGCCCAGCTGGTCGTGTGCGGGATGTGGCCGAGGACGTGCAGCTGGGGTCGGGCGCTGAGCCGCGTGCGGTCGAGGATCGCGAGGGCGACCGCCACGCCGATGCCCTGTTCCACACCGACGAGTGCGACCGTGAGCAGGGTGACCACGGCCAAGGCGAACTCGAACGGATCAAACCGCGCGATCGCGAGCAGATCGCGGCCGTGAAAGATGCGCGTCGCAACGTACAGGAGCACCCCGGCCAGGGCCGCCACCGGCACGTCCTTCAGCACGCCCGCCGCCGGAACGAGCAGGGCTATCGCTGCGGCGGCGCCGAGACCGGCTGCCTGCGTGCGTCCGGACGCCGCCGCGACGGCAGCGGTTCTCGGTGGGCTTGCGTTCACGGGAAAGGCGCCGGCAAGACCGGCCACGATACTGCCGGCGCCCACTCCGAGAAAATCGCGGCCGACGTCCACCTCGTAGTGTCCCTGGTCGGCGAACGCGCGGGTCGTCGCCGCCGACTGGGTTACCACCACTAGCGCGACGACGGCGGCGATCGGCGCCACGCTCCCCAGTGTCGACCAGGACAGCCCCTCCAGCCCGAAGCTCGGCGCACCGTGGGCCAGCGCGCCCAGCACGTCGACGCCGTGGGCATGAAGGCCGAGGACGCCGACCGCGATCGTAGAGGCGACGAGCCCCACAAGCGCGCCGGGGAGTCTCCGATCGACGCGTTCGGCGACGACGATGACCAGGAACACGGCCGCCCCGATCCCCAGTGCCCAGCCGTTCGTCTGATCGAGGTGGCTGGCGGCGTGCGCGATCCGATGCAGGCTCCCGCCGCTGGTCGCCGAGAGACCGAACAGATCAGGGATCTGATGCACGACGATCACCGCCGCGATGCCGGCCAGGAAACCAGTGATGATCGGCGCCGAGAGGAACTCCGCGATCCATCCGAGACGCAAGAGCCACACCAGCGCGACCAACCCGCCCACCATCACCGCGAGAACCCCAACCAGATTCACGTAACGGGCGGAGCCGATCGGCGCCAGGTGCGCTACCGCAACGGCAAACAGCGGGGCGATCGTGGAGTCGGCTCCCACCGACACCTGCGGGCTTGACCCGAGCATCGCGAACAGAACCGTGCCGGCGCAGAACGCATAGAAGCCACTGATCAGAGGCATCCCAGCCAGCCGGGCCGTCGCCAGTTGCTCCGGCACAGCAATCACCAACAGCGCGACAGCAGCAAGCACGTCCGCGCTCACCCACGAACGCCGATAACCGCGCAGCGACGAGAACACCACCACCGGCGCGCCCACTCGGCCGAGCGGGCTAACCCGATACCTCACGCTCCTCCACATCGCGAGCATCATCGCCGATCGACACAGCCGTCCGACGGCGCAGATCGCGAGGTGTCTACTACGCCGTCAGAGCGGCCGAATCTGTCGCCCTGCAAGCGCTTGCGCGCCCAGAGGCGAGCGCCTGATCAGATGGCGACTCGACTCCTCGTGCGCCGGGTCTCTCGATACTGATCCGCGGGCGCTGATCTGCGCGGTCAGTTGCTGACCAGCTCTCCGTTCGTCGTTGCCGGTTGGACCGATGTGACTGGGAGGCCAAGGCTCCTTGGTTCTCGCGATTCAGGAACGCGCCGAGCTAGACGATCTGGCCAGTCGTGACCTCGTGATCGTCGCTGACATTCGTCGCTGGATCACGCCGCCCGTGCTTGAGCTCGACTCCAGACCCAACCGGAACTCCTGACCCCGGCTCGAGGAGCCTCACGCGTGCGGTCGTTGCTGCTCGAGCTCGCCGAATCACCCGGGTGATCCCCGCCCCGGAGCGCCCAAACGGCGGCCGTGGTCAGCCATGCTGAGGCCGGTTGTGACCGAGCTGCTGCTTAACCATCCCGCCGCGGACGATCCCGCCGCGGACGCGGAACCGGCTGATGTCGTCCCCCAGGGCTGGCTCAAGGCACCTATGGCCTGTCGCACCCGATCTGGACGTTGCACTCTTCGGCCCCCGCGTCGATATGACCTCTGTCATCGATAGACCGCGCGTCGCAGGCACTACCGAGGGTTGATTCGGTGGGCAAGGGAATCAGCGAGATCCTCACGTACGCGGTTGGCGTCGCGATCAGCCCCGTGCCGATTATCGCGGTGACGCTGATGCTCTTCTCACGGCGGGCTAGGGTGAACGGATTGCTGTTCCTGCTCGGCTGGGTCGTCGCACTTGCCGTCGTCAGCGGCGTCGCCTACGTAGCCGCCGACCAGGCCAACGCCGCCACCGACAGCACAACCTCCGACGCCATCGCGTGGGGAAAGATCGTCTTCGGCGTTCTCTTCCTCCTCCTCGCCGTGCGCAACTGGCGCACCCGCCCGAAAGGGGATGCCGAGCCCAAGATGCCGAAGTGGATGGCAGGTATCGACACTCTCAAACCCGTCAAGGCGCTCGGCCTCGGCCTCCTGCTCGCCGGCGTCAACCCGAAGAACCTGATGCTCGCGGCCGCCGCCGGCGCTGGGTTGGCTGCGCTCGGACTCTCGAGCGCCAACGCCATCGGCTCGTTAATTGTGTTCGTCGTCATCGCGAGCGCCACGATCGCGGGACCGGTCGCCTACTACCTGCTCGGCGGCGATCGCGCGAAGGCCCAGCTGGACGAGATGAAGAACTGGCTCGCCCTCCACAACAACGCGGTCATGGCGGTGCTCTTCCTCGTCTTCGGCGCCAAACTCATCGCCGACGGCCTGCCACCGCTCACCTAGAGACGGCGACTCCCGCAATGCGCGATCAACCGATGTGCTGACGGGATCGAGTTGGCGGGCGCGGGCGGAGTCCCAAAACTCAAGGCCATTGCACGTCATCCAGCGGACAACGGACCCGGGGCCGGGAGCCACCAGGGCTAAGAGGCATGGACGGCCAGCCACTCCTCGGCGTCATCGTAAGCCTTCTGGGTTGATTCGAGGATCGTCTCGGAGGCGGGGATGACGGTCACGGCGTCCCGGAGATCGACGCGGTGCGTGTGCCGCAGCTGTTCGAGGAGCTCGGGCCCGACGCCGCTGAGAAACAGGTGGCCGCCGTCGGAGTGGAGTTGCTCGGCGTAGTGGGCAAGGACGATGAAGGCGGTTGCGCCGAGCGTGGTGCGGCCGCGGAGCCGGAGCACGACGACGGGCTGCTCGGATCCGGTCGGGTCGGGCAGGCGCGTCTGCAGCGTGCGGGCGCCGGCGAACAGCAGGCTGCCGTAGACGTCGAGAACGGTGACCTCGCGGCTGGGAAGCGTCGCTGGTGCCGGGGATTCGACCAGGCTTCGGTTCTCCCCGTGGCTGAGCTCCACGACGCTCAGATCGACGGCCTCCTGATTAACCTGGAGCAGCAGCGAGAGTCCCACGCCGATGCCGACCGCGGCGGTCACAGGGAGGAAGAGCGTCGCGCCGAGCGTGGCGACGAACGCGACCTGTGATGGGAGGCCGGTACGGATGACCGTATCGATTCGCCCGAGACGCAGCGAGCTGGCGGCCGCAAAGATCAGGACCGCAGCAAGCGTGGGTATCGGAATCTCCCCAACCACGCCTGAGAACAGGACGAGGATCAGCAGCATCCAGAGGCCCGAGAAGATTGAGGCCCAGCGGCTGCGGCCGCCGGCGGCGACGTTCAGGGCTGTCTGTCCGACTGAGCCGCCGACGGGCTGGCCGCGAAAGAGGCCGGAGGCGAGGTTGCCGATCCCCTGTGCGATGAAGTCACGGTTCGCGTCGGACGGTGAGCCGTCCGGGTTTGGCGCGGCCTCGGCCACGCCGGTGCCCTGGACGAGCACGATCATCGCGACAGCTGCCGCTCCGGCGATCAGGTCGAGCGAGGACAGAAGGGAGAGATGTGGGATGTGTGGCGTGGGGATGCCGCTCGGGATCTTGCCCGAGTCTTCGACCCGGACTAGCTGACTTGCGCCGAGCGATAGCAGCGTCGGTATCGCGAGCGCGACCAAGGAGGCGACAGAAGCGATCCGCGTGCGGCTCAGCACGACCATCAGCAGCAGCGCCGAGATGCCCACCGCCGCGGCAGTCAGCGACATCTCGCTCGGGTGGGTGACCACGTTGAAGGCCTTCACTACTGCCGGACTGCCCTTCTGCGGTGAGCCGAGCAGGTCGCCGAGCTGGCCGAGGATGATGTTCACGGCCACGCCGCTCAGGAATCCGGTGAGCACCGACACCGACACAAAGCGCGTGAAGCGCCCCCAGCGCAGCACACCGGCCGCGATCATCATCACGCCCGCCAGCGCGGAGAGCACGAACAGCGCCTCGGGACGGTCGGCGCCGGAGAAGCTGCTCAGCGTGGAGCCGGCGGCGAGCGCCGCGGCGGTCGTGGTGGTGACCACCATCAGCCGCGTGCTGACTGCCAACCCGCCGCCGATCGGACCGGCCATGCTGGCGTACAGCCCGTACACCGGATTCACACCAACGAGGACGGCCGAGGCCATCCCGTCCGGAACGCTCGCGATCGCGCGCGGCACGCCGGCAACGGCATCGTGCCGCAACGTGGCCGGGTCCGTACGCAGCGACCTGGCCCACGCGGGCAGCCGGCTCACTGTGCTGCTCGTGCGGAGCAGCTGGCGTCAGCGACCGCTATTCGGTTGCGCGATGATTGGTTGTCTGCTGCGCGGTTGATCATCGGGCTGCGATCTCACTCGACCGCGCGCACCATGGGCCGCGAAGAGTCGCCGTGGCAGTGCTTCCATTTGCGTCCGCTGCCGCACGTGCAAAGGTCGTTGCGACCGCGCCGTGCGTCACGGATGGCGTAGGCGCGCATGATCTCGGCCGGCGCTCGATCTGCCGCGAGCAGTTCGGCCATCGCTCGCATCGGTTCTTGCACGTGATGGAAGAAGAGCTTGAACGACGGGCAGAGGTAGTTCAGGCCTGGCTCGCCGTCGGGGGTCGTGGTGAAGCGGTCCTTCGGGCAGCCGCCGTGGCACGCGAAACGGACGTCGCACTCGCGGCAGTAGCGGGGAAGCGTCTCGCGCTTATCGCGCCCGAACCGTTGCTGCTGCTCGGAGGCGACCAGGTCGATGAGGTGCTGGTCGGCGATGTTGCCGAGCAGATAGCGGGGCTCAACGAAGTGATCGCACGAGTAGACGTCGCCGGTGTGCTCGAGCGCGAGCGCGAGCCCGCAGGTCTCGCAGTGCACGCACAGCCCGGGCGGCTCTCCGACCCAGTTCGCCAGCGCCGTGTCAAACATCTGAACGTACACGGACGCGACGTCGTGGCGGACCCATTCCTCGAAGACGTCGATCAGGAACCGTCCGTACCCGTCCGCCGTCACCGAGCGGCCGGTGACGACATCGCCCTCCTGCACATAGAGCGGCCGGTCGCGCCACGAGGACCAGGGCACGGTGCCGTCCTGTCCCGCCTCGGCGGCGCGCTCGATGATCGGGATGAACTGCATGAAGCGCGCGCCGCACTCGTCGCGCAGAAAGCGATAGACCTCGCGGCCGCGGTGCTCGTTCGCGGCGTGCACCGTCGTGAGGATGTTGTACTCGACGCTGTCAGCGCGTAGATGCCCCAGGCCGCGCATGACGTGGTCGAAGCTGCCGCGGCCGCCTCTGGTCAACCGGAACGTGTCGTGGATCTCGCGAGGGCCGTCGATCGAGATCCCGACGAGGAACTCGTGCTCCTGGAAGAAGGCTGCCCACGCGTCGTCTAGCTTGGTGCCGTTCGTCTGGATCGTGTACTCGGCCCGCTGCCCCGGCTTCAGATAGTGGTCGACCAGCTCGACGGAGCGGCGAAAGAACTCGAGCCCCATCAACGTCGGCTCGCCACCCTGCCACGCGACCTGCACGACCTGAGCGCGGGCGTGCGCCTCGATCAGCTGACGAATGTAGGTCTCCAGCAACTCCTCGGCCATCCGGAAGCGACTGCCCGGATACAACATCTCCTTGGAGAGAAAGAAGCAGTAGGAGCAGTCGAGGTTGCAAACGGCACCCGTCGGCTTCGCGAGCAGGTGGAAAGCCTCGGGCCCTGCCCTCGCTCTTGGCTTCGTTTCGCTCTTCGGTTCGGGGACGTACGGATCTCCACGGAAGCTCGGGTTCATTCCCGCGAGATCATCCCGCTGACTGTGCCGCCTGTGATCGGTTTCGGGTGACGTTCACCCGGGTGATTGGTGAGGGCCCGGCGTTCTCCTTCGCGCCGCAAACCGGACGATTGAGCTGCTGAGCCGAGCCTTGTCGCACACGGACCCTGGCGGTAAGGTCTAGGAGGGGATCGGGTGCACGGTCATCGACCGGCGCACCGGTTGCTTAAAGGAAGCGGAGCGCGTTCGCGGCTAACACGATTGGCCGCCACATCCTGGTCCGTAAAGCCGAATCGGCTTTCGATTTTGGGATTCGCTCATGCCTAGCTCGCCACTCACGGGACCGGTCCCCACCTCAGCCGCCTTCCGCGATCGAGTAACACGGGCGGCCAAAGAGCCAAGGACGCGCCGCACGCCGTGCTGGACCGGTCGCGTCGCGAGCATGAGCGTTTCGTCACTGCCGGTACCGAGGCATCGGGATGAGTAGCCAGGCGGCAGGGACCGTTCCGCCCACACTACGGGCGCTCGAACCGAAGCTGATGCTGCCGCGGGTTCACCCCGGGACGTTGCGCAGGGCACGCCTGCACGAGATGCTCGATCGCGAGCCTGGAGCCGCGCTGACGATCATCGATGCGGCGGTCGGTTACGGCAAGACGACGCTTCTGCGGTCGTGGTGTACCGAGCGCCCGGAGTCGGTCATTTGGTTGACGCTCGATGGGGCTGACAATGATCCGGTGCGGCTGTGGACGCACCTGGCGACAGCCGTCAAGCGGCTGGGCGAAGGGCTCGGAGATCGGGCGATCATGTGCCTCGGCGCGCGGGGGGCAACGATCGAGATGGCCGTCGATGAGCTGATGAACGGCCTGGTCGCCTACGGTCAGCCGATAACGATCGTTCTTGATGACCTGCACGCGGTGGCGACCGGGCGTTCGCTTCGTTCGATCGGTTACGCGATCGAACGGCTGCCTGCCAACGCACGCGTGCTCGCGTCGACGCGCTCGGACCCAGCGATCAGCCTTGGGCGCTTGCGAGCCCGAGGGGCGCTGATGGAGATTCGCGCGCGCGAGCTGGCTTTCACGGTCGACGAGACCCGTGAGCTGGTCCTCCACGAGGGGATCGAGCTGTCTGACGAGAGCGCCGAATTGCTCGCAGAGCGCACGGAGGGGTGGCCTGCGGGGCTGTACCTGGCGACGCTGTGGTTGCGTGACCTCGAGGACCCCGATCAGGGTGTGCGGTCGTTCGTCGGCAGCACTCGGCACGTCGCGGACTACTTGACGGAGGACGTCCTGGAGGCGCTCGCGCCCGAGACCAAGGACTTTCTCCTTCGCACTTCGGTGCTGGGGCGGTTCACGCCTGACCTCTGCGACGCGGTCCTCGGCCGCGAGGACTCGGCCGTGGTGCTCCCGGAGCTCGCGCGCTCGAACATGTTCCTGGTTGCCCTGGACGCGAACGGGCAGTGGTACCGCTATCACCATCTGTTCGGTGAGCTTCTGCAGCTGGAGCTCGGGGCCCAGGCCGCGCCCGCGCTGCGCCGTCGCGCGGCGGCCTGGTGCCGCGAGCGCGGGCTCGTCGAGGACGCGATCGAGTACGCCGCCGCAGCGGGGGACACTGAGACGGTGGCCGAGCTGCTCGTCGAAAACCACCTTGAGTTCATCTGGGGCGGGCGGCTCGGACAGTTCCTCGGCTGGGTGCGCCGGCTCCCCGCCGAACGGCTCGTTCAGAACCCTTTGTTGCCGGCACTCGCAGCCACGGCCGCGGCGTTGCTCGCGCGCCCGGAGGTCGAGATCCAGCGGCTGCTTGCCGTGGCGGAGCGTGCGCGCCGGGAGCGGCCGCAGCTATGGTCGCCATACGTCGAGGCTGTCGTGGAAGTCACACGTGCGGAGATGATCGAGCGCGGTGACGTGGGCGCGGCCGTCGAGCACGCCCGTCGCGCAGTCGCGGCCGCTCGCGCGGGCGCGGACGTCCTCAGCGTCGGCGTCCTCGCAAGCCTGTCACAGGCCCTGTTCTTCGCAGGCGATCTCGACGAGGCGCGGCGAATCGCGCTGCAGGCCATCGAGCGACCCGACGCACCCGATGTCCCCGACGGCTACGTTGGATGCCTCGGATTGCTCGCGCTGATCGACGCCGAGCAGGAGCGAGCGGAGAGTGCGGAAGACTGGGGTCGCCAGGCGACCAGCGTCGCGCGGCACCGCTTCCAAACGAATTCCTGGGTTGTGTCACTGGCGCACCTTGGGCTTGCGCTGGCGTGCACCGCGCTCGGTCGCCTCGATGAGGCGGAGCGAGAGGCACTGCTGGGCGAGCGGCTGCGACGCTCGCCGCAGCCCACCGTCGGTCACGCTCACGCCCTGCTGGTGCTCGCGCACGTCCGCGTCACGCGATCGCGGCTGGGGCGCGCCGCCGACGACCTCAAAGGCGCCCAACGGGCGATCGCCAAGTTCCCCGATCCCGGACGGCTTCCGGCGATCGCCGGCGACGTCGAGCGCGACCTCACCGCCGCGCGAGACAACGGTCGAAACGGTGACATCGTCGAGGAGCCCAGCGTGGCCGAACTCGCCGTAGCGCGATGCCTGGCGGCCGGTCTCTCCCGGCGCGAGATCTGCGCGCAGCTCTACATCTCACTGAACACCGTCAAAACCCACATCCGCGAGCTGTACCGCAAGCTGGGCACCACATCACGAGCGGAAGCGATCACGCGCGCCGAAGCGCTCGGCCTGCTCGATCTCCCCGAATCACCCGGGTAATCCTCCGCCCCCGCAGCGCGAAGCGCCGCCGACGTCAGTTTCCATGCGTGGGCGCTCGCTCTGCGCGACCTCTCTCAATCACCCGGGTGATCGTCCGCGCCCAGCGCTCAAATGGCGACCACCGTCAGGCATGATGAAGCGTGATGTCAACACACCGATATCGCATCGTCGTCGAAGGAGAACTGGGACCACGCTACGCCTCCGCGTTCGACGGGATGACGATCCATGGCCACGACGGCGAGACGGACATCACGGGCCCGATCATCGACCAATCCCACCTCCACGGGCTGCTCGAACGGATCGCCGGCCTCGGACTGAGACTACATAGCGTCATGCCGCTCGACGTCGACGACGCGCGGGCTGACCCGCAGCCACACACACGACCAGCCGGGCTCGACTCCCACCATCCCGGTGCTAACTCGAAGGGACCGTGAAGGACATGACCTTCCTCTGGATTCTGCTGGGCATCCTGTACATCGCCTGCTGGGTGTACTTCGGCTTGGCGACGTTCCGTAAGGGGCATTACTGGCTGTTTTGGATCGGTTTCTTCCTGCCGTTCCTGTGGATCATCGGCGCCCTGATCGCCCCCACGCCGGCAGCGGCCGCCAGGGCGTAGGCGCCGAGCCGCGCATGCGGAACCTCGAAACGCGGATACTCATGACGACGACATCCAGAATCCGGCGGCCCGCCGATCGAGGAAGCCGGGTGTGGCAGTGATTTCTCTCGGATCCGATCGGCCAGCGCCGGGTCCTCCGGCGTGCGCTGCTGGTCGCTCCGCATGGCCGTCGAGGCACCCCGGCGGCGTGGGTACTGACGGCACCAAAGACCGCCGGGCGCATCTGCGCGAGTCATTTGAAGAGCAACCGTTGATCTCAACCTGCCTGGAGGCCAGCTCATGAGCCAGCCCGACCGAAGCAAGCTCCCGATCCGTCAGCATCGATTCGCGGGCACGGCGAACCGCACGCTTGGGGGCTCGCAGCCGGATTGGGAGGCGATCGGTCACGTCGATCCTCCCGACGGGGCGCCGAACGTGTTGCTGGTGCTGATCGATGATGCCGGGTTCGGGAATGCGGGAACGTTCGGCGGGCCGATCGACACGCCGAATTACTCGCGGATCGCGCAGGAGGGTGTGCGCTACAACCGTTTCCATGTCGCGGCGCTGTGCTCGCCGACGCGGGCGGCGTTGCTGACCGGTCGCAACAGTCACGCGGTCGGGTTTGGTTCGGTCGGCGAGTTCTCGACCGGGTTCGCCGGCTACACGGCGTTCGTGCCCGATGATTGCGTGCCGTTCCCGCGGATTCTGCGGGACAACGGGTACAGCACGGCCGCGTTCGGCAAGTGGCATCTGACGCCGGACGGTCAGCAGGGACCGTCAGGTCCGTTTGATCGGTGGCCCGTCGGCTGGGGGTTTGAGTACTTCTACGGGTTCCTCGGCGGCGGGGCGTCGCAGTGGGATCCGTGCCTGGCTGAGAACCAGAAGATCATCGGCACTCCGGCGGAGTTCTACGACGAGGAGAACCCGTACTACCTGCCGGATGCGATGGCGGACAAGACGATCGAATGGCTGCACGCGATCCGAGGACAGGATGCGAAGAAGCCGTTCTTCGCGTACTTCTCGACGGGCTGCAGCCACGCCCCGCATCACGTCTCCGAAGAGTGGGCGGCGAAGTACAAGGGCAAGTTCGACCAGGGTTGGGACAAGCTGCGTGAGGAGACGTTCGCCCGGCAGAAGGCGCTGGGTGTGATCCCGGCCGATGCGGAGCTGACGCCGCGCGATGAGGCATTCCCGGCCTGGGACGACGTTCCGGACAAGCTGAAGCCGTTTTACGCGCGCCAGATGGAGGTCTACGCCGGCTTCTCCGAGAACGCCGATCACAACGTCGGACGAGTGATCGATGCGATCGACGACCTCGGCGAGCTGGAGAACACGCTGGTGCTGTGGATCTGGGGGGATAACGGCGCCAGCATGGAGGGCACGATCACCGGCTCGTTCAACGAGCTGACGATGCAGAACGGCATCCCGCTGAGCGACGAGATGCAACTCCAGCTCTCGGAGCGTTACGGAGGCATCGACGCGTGGGGCGGCCCGATGATGGATCCTCACTACTCCGCGGCCTGGGCGTGGGCCGGAAACACGCCGTTTCAGTGGGGCAAGCAGGTCGGCTCGCATCTCGGCGGGACGCGAAACCCGCTCGTCGTGCACTGGCCCGAGCGGATCACCGACACGGGCGCGCTGAGGTCGCACTTCACTCACGCGATCGACATCGGCCCCACGATCCTCGACATCACCGGCATCCCGATGCCGACACACATCGACGGGATCGAGCAGCAGCCGATGCACGGCGTGACGTTCGCCGACTCGCTGACCGACGCGAACGCTCCCGAGCGCCACACTCAGCAGTACTTCGAGACGATCGGCAACCGGGCGATGTACAAGGATGGCTGGTGGCTGTCGATGAAGACCGCGCGGATTCCGTGGGTCTTGACGCCCGACGCGATCAAGCCCTACACGCCGGGCGTGTGGGACCCCGATCAAGATCCAACCGAGCTGTACTACCTGCCGGATGACTTCTCGCAGGCGAGGGATCTCGCCGCCAAGCATCCCGAGAAGGTCAAGGAACTGAGGGAGCTGTTCTGGCAGGAGGCCGAGAAGTACAAGGTGCTGCCTCTGATGGCCCCACTCGCCGGGTTCTTCGGGATGGTGCCTCCGCTCCCCGAGACCGCGAGATACGAGTTCCGCGGGGACGTCCAGAACGTGTTGTCGGGAATGATCCCGCGGATCTACAACCACTCCTACACGATCACTGCTGAGCTCGTGATCCCACCGGGCGGTGCCGAAGGGGTGATCGTCGCCGAGGCCGACCACCTCGGCGGGTTCACGCTATTCGTCGACGATGGCATGCTGACGCACACCTACTCAATGATGGGCGTGTTCGTCTTCCGCCAGCAGGCCGAGGAATCACTGCCCGAGGGCGAGGTGACGGTCCGCATGCAGTTCGCGGCCGACGCGGCCAAGCCGGCGACCGGCGGCGAGGTGACGCTCTTCATCGACGACCGGCCGGTCGGCACGGGGCGGATGGATCACACGGTCCCGATCCGCTTCTCCGGCTATGCGGGGATGGACATCGGCCGCGACAACGGCGGCGTGGTCGACCTCGGCTATGCCGACCGCAAGCCGTTCGCGTTCACCGGCACGATCAAGAAGGTCACCTTCGACGTCAACCCGCATCCCTCGACGGACGAAGCGCACGAAACGCACAAGGCCGTCCACCACGGGCACGCCGCCCACGCGCTCTCGGCATGAGAGACGTGCAGCCAGGAAGAGGTTCGCGATGAAACTCCACGACACGATCGACGTCCTGATCGGCGGCTACCTGTCCAAGGACGCCGCCGAGGAGGACTACAACGCCGTCCTCGAGTGCGGCGGACACCTACAAGGTGCCGTAATCGTCAGTAAGGACCTCGAGGGCAACCTGGCGGTCGAGCAAACCGACCACATGGTCCGCGAAGGAGCCGAGGGCCTCGGCGCCATCGGGTTCGCCGTCGGGCTCATCGCACCACCAGCGGTGCTCGCCACCACCGCGGTCGGCGCTGTGATCGGCGTCGGGGCCGGCGAACTACTGCACCACGAGGTCAAAGAGAAACTCGGCAAGCAAGCCGGAGAGACGATCCCGATCGGCGGTGCCGGCCTGATCGTCGCCTACTCACACTCCGAGGCCGAGAAGGTGGAGCCCGCCGTCACGCGCGCCGTCAAGAAGGCGATCGGCGAAGCCGAAGGCAGACACGTCCAAGCCTTGAAAGGCGCCATCGCCGACGCCCAGCAGAAGATGGCAGCCGGCAGCGCCTAACAGGGGTTGCGGCCGCACAAGTCGTCAAAAGGAGCAACAGACATGAGCGCCACGAGTGCGAAATCGACCGGTCGTCCCGGGGGCACGGGTGCAACACACGCAGCGGGGCATGGGTCCGGCGGGAACGGCCAGGTTGCGCACTTGTCGGTCGCCGAGCGTGCGGCCCGCGGAAAGGCGGCACGCGCCCAGGTCCCGCGGAGCGTGCACGGCGAGTGGGTGGCGCCGTCCGGCCGTCGCGATCCGGTCGAACTCTTGGAGAAGCAGGGTGCGTCGCGTGTCCCGGAGCTGCTCCCGATCAGGTATGGGCGGATGCTGGTCTCGCCCTTTACGTTCTACCGCGGGGCGGCAGGCCTGATGGCGGCCGATCTCGAGCGATCGCCCAGATCGGGGTTGACTGCGCAGCTGTGCGGGGACGCGCACTTGTCGAACTTCGGTGCCTTCGCTGCGCCGGATCGGCGGCTTGTGTTCGATGTCAACGACTTCGACGAAACGTTGCCAGGGCCGTTTGAGTGGGATCTCAAGCGGCTGGTCGCGAGCTTCGCGGTCGCCGGACGCGACCTCGGTTTTCACGCCGATCAACGCCGGGCAGTGAACCTGGCGGTCACGCGCGCGTATCGCGAAGCGATCCGCGGCCTCGCGTCGATGAAGACGCTCGATCTGTGGTACTCGCGCGTCGACGCCGAGACGCTGATCGCACACTTTCAGAGCACGGCGAGCGCCAAACGCCGCAAGCTGATGGACAAGAACCTCGCCAAGTCCCGGGCGAAGGACAGCCTGCGGGCGTTCGGCAAGCTCACGACAGTCGTCGACGGTGAGCCGCGGATCATCAGCGACGCGCCGCTGATCGTCCCGATCGAGGACCTCGCCGACGGGCGCGATATCGAAGCGTTCGCCCGGAGCGTCATCCGTGGCTACCGGCGCACGCTGCAGGGCGATCGCAAACATCTGCTCGAGCGCTTCCGCTATGTGCACGCGGCGCGCAAGGTCGTAGGGGTCGGCAGCGTCGGCACCCGCGCCTGGATCATCCTGATGGTCGGCCGCGACAATGAGGATCCATTGTTTCTGCAGCTCAAGCAGGCGGAGGCGTCGGTGCTCGAGCCGTTCGTGGGTAAAAGCCAGTACGCCAACCACGGCCAGCGGGTCGTCGAGGGCCAGCGGATGATGCAGGCCGCCAGCGACATCATGCTCGGCTGGGACCGCATCACCGGCCCAGACGGCGTCAAGTGGGACTTCTACATGCGCCAGCTCTGGGACAACAAGGGCTCGGTGATCATCGAGGGCATGAAACCCAGAGAGCTGGCCGGATACGCCGAGATCTGCGGCAGGACGCTCGCCCGAGCACACGCACGCTCCGGCGACCCGGTCACGATCGGCGCGTACCTCGGATCAGGCGACGCGATGGACAAGGCGCTGGCCGACTTCGCCGAGCTCTACGCCGACCAGAACGAGCTCGACTACGCCGCGCTGAACGCCGCACTCAAGCAGGGACGCGTCAAAGCGGAGACAGGGCTGTAGGGAGGGGCAATGCCGATTCAGGAATCTCCAAATGTCGTAATCCATGACCCGGAGCGGGCCCATCATCTGCTGATGCTCGAGTTTGGGGACCGCAAGGATTTTGATGATCCGAAGCTCGAGTACCGCCGGCTGTTCTCAGAGCTGCTGGGCACCTTCATGCTCGTGCTCGTTGCCGCCGGCGGTGGGCTCCTGCACGCCAAGGGGCAGATCAGCCTGGCCGCCGCGGTCGTCGCCCCCGGGCTGATGGTGCTCGCGATCATCCTGTTCATGGGCGCCGTCTCGGGCGCCCATCTCAACCCGGTCGTGTCGCTGGCGTTCGCGGTACGGGGCGACTTCCCCTGGAAGCGGGTGCCGGGCTACATCATCGTGCAGCTGCTGGGCGCGACCCTGGCGTGCCTGTTCCTGCTGGCGGTATTCGGCAATGTCGAGCACCTCGGCGCGACGCTGCCCGGACCGGGGTATCACGACTGGCAGGCGTTCCTGATGGAGATCGCGCTCACCGGCGTGTTGCTCAGCGTGATCCTTGGCACTGCGTCGGCTGCGCAGAACGTCGGCGCGCTCGGCGCGCTGGGCGTCGGCGGCTACATCGCCCTGGCCGGCCTGTGGTCAGCACCGGTGAGCGGCACCTCGATGAACCCGGCGCGCTCGTTCGGCCCCGCCCTGGTCAGCGGCGACTGGACCGCCTACTGGGTGTACATCGCCGGGCCGCTGATCGGTGCCGCGATCGCCGTCGGGTGCGCAGTGATCCTACGCGGCCGCGGCGGCGACCCGATCTCCCACGCGGCCGGAGCCGGCGTGCTCACGCCGGGCCGCGCGGCGGAGAAGGCGAAGCTCGCCGAGGACATCGACGCGGGGAAGATCGTCGCTCCCGGACTCGAGCCGACGAGCACAGCCAAGGACACCAACCCGTAGGACGCGACCATTGCAGGAGGTGACCGCAGTGACCGAGGGCATCCACACCGACACGCCTGCTCGGGCTGCCAGCGCCCGGCCGCGACGCGCCGCCCGCCAGTTCGCCGGGCTCCCGATCGCACAGTCCGCGATCGCGTTCGCCACCGATCGCCACGCCGGTCAGCACCGTGAGGTCGACCACGCGGCATTCATCGCGCATCCAGTCGAGGTCGCATGCCTATTGCGCGATGACGGCCACCCAGACGAAATCATCGCCGCCGGGCTGCTCCACGATGTGCTCGAAAAGACCGCGACGACCAGTGCCGAGCTCCACCGGCGGTTCGGAGCCAAAATCGCGCGGCTCGTCGAATCGGTCTCAGACGATCCCTCGATCGGCGATTACAAGTCCCGCAAGCGCGAGCTGCGCGACCGCGTAGCGCGCGGCGACTCCAACACGTGTGCGGTCTTCGCGGCGGACAAGATCTCCAAGGTCCGAGAGCTGGCGCAGCTGCCAGCGCGGCGACTTGGCGAAGCCAAGGTCCGCGCCGAACTTGCGCATTACCGCGCGAGCCTGGAGATGCTTCAGCGGATTCACGGGGACGTCCCCCTCGTCGATTGTCTTGATGCCGAGCTGGGGCAAGTCGTCGCACGCGCGGTCCGCGGTCGCGCAGCTCGCAGCGCGGCACCGATCGCGAGCGCTGCCAGACCGAAGCACAGCAGGTGTCGGACTCTCACGATCTGAACGATGTCGTCTGCCGGCCGGCGGGTTGTTCTTGGCCGGTGGGTGGATGCTGACGGGTGCCTGATGCAGGGAGCCTGATGCCCGCGATCGCTGCCACCGACCTCGCTCGAATGCGCGATGCGCTCCTGTTCGATGGGCCGGAGCGCGCACGCAAGCTGAGCCGGTTCTGGGCGTTGCTGCTGCTGGCCGCGGTGATCGCCACGGCGGGGGTTGTGACGGACTCGACGGCAACGGTGATCGGGGCGATGATCGTCGCGCCGCTGATGACCCCGATTCTCGGGATGGTCTTCTCGACGGTCACGGTGGATCCCCGGAATCTGGCGGTCTCGTTCCTGCTCGTCGCCACGGGAGCGTGTGCGGTCGTCGCGCTCGGGTGGCTGCTGGGCCAGTTGACGCCCGTACCCGTTGTCGCTGCCACGAACTCGCAGGTCGCCGGCCGCGTCGACCCGACGCTGGGGGACCTGATCGCAGCCCTCGCGACCGGCGCCGTCGGGTCCTTCGCGCTCGTGCGCGACGACGTGTCCGACACGCTGCCGGGTGTGGCGATCGCGATCTCCCTGGTCCCGCCGCTCGCGGTCGTCGGGCTGACGCTCGAGTCTGGGGCGCCCAAGCAGGCACTCGGGGCGCTGCTCCTGTTCCTGACCAACTTCGGCGCGATCCTGCTTACCGGGCTGATCGTGATGGCGATCTACCGCGTCCGCGCGACCGCCGTGCAGGGATTGGGGTCTAGGCATGGGCATCCACGGCTCGCGGTCGCAGTGGTCGTCGCATTCGTGATCGTGCTGGCCGCGCCATTGGCGGTTGACTCAGCGCAGATCACCTCCCAACAGTTGACCAACAGCGACGTGACCACGGTGGCGGACAACTGGGCGAACACGGCCGGCTGGCAGGTGGTGAACGTCTCAACCACCGAAAGCGGGGTCACGGTGCGGGCGATCGGGCCGCTGCCGCTGCCCAATCCCCAGACGTTGCGTGCCGCCCTCAACGCCAATGGGCTGAAGAGCACATCGGTACAACTCGAGCTCGACCCGGTGAAAAGCGTCGACCTCCCCGGCAGCTGAGCGTCAGCGACCGATACCGCGATCACCGGCACGTCGACCATCGTATTCGTCGTGCCCGCCCGATCATGCAGGTGACCATCAATCACCCGGGTGAACATCACGCCGAGCTGATCACATCCCGGAGAACTGGGGTGATGATGTCAGCACACCCATTCGTGGCCCCTACGCGCCGGCACTTGGTCGGCGCGGATGCTCAGGGTTGCAGATCGGAGGCAAGATATGGCCGATGTGAACGTCGACGAGATCGGGCCGGTCGACTACCTCGTGGTCGGATTCCCGGCGGACAAGGCGAACTTCTCGGGCGAGATGGCGTCCGCACTGAAGGCGCTGATCGACAGCAACACCTCCGCATGCTCGACCTCGTGATGATCGTGAAGGGCGAAGATGGCTCGATCGAGGCCTCTGAGCTGCGTGATGCTGACGACAGCGAGGTTGGCGAGTTGCGGGCGCTGGAGCGCAACTTGGCGATCCTGCTTGCCGAGGAGGACGTCGCGGAGGTCGGCGCCTCGCTGGAGCCTGGCACTGCGGCTGCCGTGCTGGTCTGGGAGAACTCCTGGGCCGCGCCGTTCGGCTCGGCCGTGCGCCGATCGGGCGGGGAGCTACTCGCCAATGGCCGGATTCCGACCCAGGCACTCATCGCCGCGGTCGAAGCGGACCGCCAAGCCGCGATGAAAGGAGCATGAGGATGGGACTATTCAGAGATAGAGGAGATCGACCCGCCCTACTTGGCCCCGTGCGGCGTCATGATCGGCGCAGCGACCGCCGCGATGACCGGGGCGACCGGCGCGATGACCGGGGCGACCGGCGGGATGACCGCCGCGACCGGCGCCCAGGCCCCGGACTGCTACGGCGATAGCTCTATGCCAGGACGCGCTCTGGCTGAATCGAGCAGGTTTCAGCCGAGGGCGCCGTTGCCCTCGACGATCGCACAGGTCCCTCCCACGAGCGACGGACGCGTAGCGAGAAGGCACCGAATGCGGCAATGGGCCAAGTAATTCTTCTCTCGCTGACGGCGTCCTTGAACCCGACGCTGATCGCCGCCACAACAGTGATGCTGCTGCTTCCGAGTCCGTCGAAGCTGATGCTGGGCTATCTGCTAGGCGCGTACGTGACGAGCATCACGCTCGGACTGGTGATCGTCTTCTCGCTATCGAACTCGAGCACGGCCAACACCACCGAGAACACTCTGAGCCCAGCGGCCGACATCGCTCTGGGGTTGCTCGCGCTGGTCGGTGCCTGGGTTGTCTGGAGCGGGCGTCAGCAACGCATCAAGGAGCGCCGGCAGGCGCGCAAGGCGGCAAAGCCCGATAAGGGCCCACCGAGGTGGCAGCGCGAGCTCAACAAAGGATCTGCGCGGACCACATTCCTGATCGGGATGCTCCTGACCCTACCGGGCGCCTCTTACCTCGCCGGGCTCGACGAGATTCACAAGCTGCACTACTCGACGACGGTGACTGTGTTGCTGGTGATCGGCTTCAACCTCGTCATGCTCTGGCTGCTCGAGGTCCCGCTCGCCAGCTTCCTGATCGCACCAGATTGGACGCCCCGTGCGATCGAGCGAGCCAAGGCCTGGGTCTCCCGCCATGCACACACGTTCGCTGTGAGGGGACTCACCCTGTTCGGCGTGCTGATGATCATCAAGGGCATCATCGGGCTCACGTGACGCCGGGGCGACCGCCCGGTGCAGGAGCACTGGCTCAGGGCTGCTGAGATTGCTCAGTCGTCGATCTCCTCCCAGACCGACTGCTCGTCGTGCTCCTCCCAGTCGCCGCCGGGTAGTGCGATCGCCCAGCGTGTCCATGTTCCCATCGGCCGAGCCGGGGCGGTCCTGACTCTGGCGCGGACGGCCATCGCGGGTGTGAGCTGAACGGGCGAGCGCAGCGGCGCGGTCGTCATTCCCCAGTGCGTTGGTGGATCGCCGGGTCCCACGGAGAGCGAGATGCCGGGCGCGAGCTCGGCGGTGAACCAGAGTGCCAGCGCGTTGGCGGTTCCGTGGTCGTGGACGGGCAGCAGTATCTCGGCGTGGTGTGGTGCCTGTGCCTGCTCGAGCGCGATCCGGTCCGCGTGCGTCGTCCATAGTTGACGCGGTTCGGAGCGCACGTCATCGGCCGTGAGGTGGCGGAAGGTGCCGGAATAGATGATCTCGTTGACGGTGTCCTCGACGAGGACCTCGAGCGTGAGGCCGAACGGGTCCTCCCGGAGGAAGTCGATCATGTCCGCGAGATAGCGGTCGTGGACCAGTGCGGTCCACGCCGTGACGGTGTGGGGGATCATGGCCCCGCCCGGCTTGAGCCAGCGGTCGCGGGCGGCGATGACGGGAGCGAGCATCCCTTCGTCGATCCCGAATCCTCCGAGCCACTCCGAGACGATCACGTCGACCGGTTCGGGCAGGTCGATGTCGGCGACGTCGCCGTGGATCACCGTGACGGTGTCCGCGACGTCGTTCGCGGCGGCCAACTGCTCGGCGAGGGCGGCGATCGGCGTCCGCTCGACCGCGTAGACACGGGCAGCGCCGGCGCGCGCCGCGAACATGCTGAGGATGCCGCTTCCCGCTCCGACGTCGAGAACGGTGTCGCCGGGGCGCACCACCGAGTTGATCGCGCGCCGGAAGGCGTCGGTGCGGACGCGGTCGCGGATCATCGTGCGATGAACCTCGAACTCCCCGTACATCGGATCCGGCGGATTCCTGATGGGCGTCCGCACGCAGGCATCGTAGGTTGCTTTATGCGGTGTCTCTCACTTGGAGTCATCGAATCACCCGGGTGATCGTCGGTGCGCACCACCCAAATCGCGACCTCGGTCAGCGATCCTGGGAGGCGTATGTCACCGGCAACGACAGGAAGGGGTTCTCGATGGGATTCAGGCGACGGGTAAGGCGACGGGCGCTCGTGGGCGGAGCGATCGCCGGAGGAGCGATCGCTCACCACCGGGCCAAGACGGCCTCGGAGGAACAACAGGGGTACGACCAGGCGCCCGCCGAGGAGCAGGCGCCTGCTGAGGAGCCGGAGCAGGCGGCGTCTGTGCCCCCTCCGGCCGACCCGGCTGACGAGATCGAACACCTCGCGCAGTTGCACGAGTCGGGCGCGCTGACAGACGAAGAGTTCGCGGCGGCCAAAGCGAAGACGCTTGGGACCTGAGCGCAGCACGGATGGCCAGAAGGACGTTCAGCACATCGACAACCGTGAGGACAGGAGCCTGCAATGAGTGAATCGCGTAAGGACGTGCTGTTGAAGGCGCTCGAGGCCGAGGTCGGTGGTGGCGCGCCGGTTGATCTCGGCGCTCTGTTCACCGACGATGTCGTCGGGTGGTCGCCGTACGCGATCGTGTCGGGGCTGGACGCGCTTTCTGAGCTCGCCGCCCTGCGCGAGGAGACGTTCTCCAATGTCGTCATCGGGCTCCGGGGACTCGACGAGGTCGGCAACAAGGCGTTTGCCGAATGGCTCATCGAAGCCGATCACACCGGGCCGCTCGTCCTCGACGACGATGCGGTGCTCCAGGCAACGGGACGGCATGTTCAGTTGCCGGGCGTCACGGTCGCCGACTTCCGCGGGGGGAAGATCCGATCGTTCCGGACGTACTTCGACGATCTCTCGCTGATCGAGCAGATCGTCGGCGCCTAACGAGTCCCTCGCTGTGGAATTCCGGGTCGAGGATAATCCGGACCCGCTCGACCTCGAATTTCTTGAAATGCAGATCCGTCGTGAGGCGTCCGTCGCGATGGGACTCGGTGACGAAGTCGAGCTGGCGATCTTCGTCCGCGACGCCGGCGCGATCGTCGCCGGCATCAGCGGATGGACGTGGGGCGATTGCTGCGAGCTGCAAAGCCTCTGGGTACAGCCGAGCCTCCGAGGTCGCGGCCTCGCGACGCGGCTCATCGCCGCCGCCGAAACCGAGGCGGCAGCGCGCGGGTGCTCACAAACCGTCCACTTCACCTACGCCTTCCAGGCTCGCGGCCTCTACGAGCGCAACGGCTACGACCTGGTGGGCCGCGTCGAGAACTTCCCATCAGGGACCGACGTCCTCTGGTACCGAAAGCTCCTGACACCATGAGAGCTTGATGTCCGACGTCGCTGGCTCCGAGCCCTCGCAAGGCGTGGTTCGTCGCCAGTGGTACGACGAGGTCCGCGAGGAGGTCGGATATCACCCCCCAGTTGAGCGGGCGGTCGACGCGTGCGCCGATCACCATCTCTACGCGCTGATCGTTGCCGTGACGGTGGCCAGTCGCGCGTGGCCGCGGCGTTGAACCGGGTCTGCTGATGCGCGTGGCTTGGACCGAGGGTGCAGCGCGAATGAGAGCCGCCGGTCACGTCCGGCGGGCAGTGTCATGCTCCGGGAGTCGATCCTCACCGGATAGCGCCAGCGGGGGTGAAAGTGTGGTCGGTTGCGACGTTCCTCGAGAACAGAATCTCCGTCAGGCAAACGTGCGTCCGAAACCGATATAACACAAATTTGTGTTATCTGCGTGATGCGTGCTATAACTGGTGTATGCCACGCGATGAAGAGATCACATTTGCCGACCACCTGGGCCGCTTTTACGCCCACCGCTACGCGTTTCCGCCGATGGCCGGACGCGTGCTCGGCTACCTGCTGGTATGCGACCCGCGCGATCAGACGATTGCCGAGCTGAGCGAGGCGCTGCTGGCCAGCCGCAGCGCGATCACCGGTGCGCTGACCGTGCTGGAGCGGATCCACGCGGTCCGGCGCTCCCGGGCCGCCGGGGAGCGGTCCGACCGCGTCCGGACTGACCTCACCTCCGCGGAAGCGCAGGGCTTTGACATTTCGGAGTACCAGGAGCTCGGTGATCTGGCCCGGGAGGGCCTGGAGGTGCTGCGCGATGCGCCGCCGGAGCGGCGGGCGGAGTTGCTCGAGCTGGCGGCGTTCGCGGAGTTCCTGGTCGAGGGCACCCAGGCGCTTCGACGGGAGTGGGAGGCGCGTCGTGACGCGCTGCGTGCCTCGGGCGAGTTGCCCTCTTGAGCTTCGTGGCCCGGCAACCACGTCAATCACGAGTCTCGATCGGAGAGAAACCCATGACACATCCATCCTCACCGGCCATCGCCGCCCTCGATGTGCGCAAGTCCTTCGGCGAGAACGTCGTGCTCGACGGACTTGACCTCGCCGTCGAGCCGGGCAGCGTGTTCGCGCTATTGGGACCCAACGGGGCGGGCAAGACGACGATGGTGCGGATCCTCACCACCCTGCTCGAGGCGGATCACGGGACGGTCCGGGTGTCCGGGCACGATGTCAGGCGCGAGCCGGACGCGGTCCGTGACGTGATCGGTGTGACCGGTCAGTTCTCGGCGATCGACGAGCTGCTGACGGGACGAGAGAACCTGGCGCTGATGGCCGACCTGAACCACCTGCAGCGCGCGCCCGCCCGTGCGCGCATTGACGAGCTGCTCGAGCGGTTCGAGTTGGCCGATGCCGCTGACCGGATCGCGATGACGTACTCGGGTGGGATGCGTCGCCGGCTCGACCTGGCGATGACCCTGATCGGCGCGCCGCAGGTCATCTTCCTCGACGAGCCGACGACCGGCCTTGATCCGCGCAGCCGTCGCACGGTGTGGGAGATCGTGGAGCGCCTCGCCGACGACGGCACCACCGTGTTCCTGACCACGCAGCACCTCGACGAGGCCGACAGGCTCGCCGACCGAGTCGCGATCCTCGACCGCGGACGCCTCGTCGCCGAGGGCAGCCCGCAGGAGCTCAAGCAGCAGATCCCCGGCGGCCACATCGATCTCCACTTCGCCGACACCGAGGCGCAACTCGTGGCCGGCGAGGCGCTGGGAATGCCCGTCACCAACCACGACTCGCCGAGCTTGCAGATCCCCACCGACGGCAACGTCGCCACCCTGCGTCGTGTTCTGCGCGACCTCGATGAGGCCGGTGTCGACGTCGTCGATCTCGCGATTCAGACCCCCGATCTCGACGACGTGTTCTTCGCGCTCACGGGCCGAGATGCTCACCCAGCGGAACCGAGAACAGGACAGGAGCTCTACCGATGAGCAGCACATACGCCCTCCGCGATTCGACCACGATGCTGCGGCGCGACCTGCGCCACCTGCAGCGCTACCCCGGCCTCTCGCTCTTCCCGATCCTGGGGCCCGTCATCTTCCTGCTGCTGTTTGTCTACGTCTTCGGCGGCACGCTCGGCAACGGCATCACCCCCGGCGGGGGACGCGGCGCCTACGTCAACTTCCTCACCCCCGGCATGCTCCTGTTCACGGTCGTGGGCGCCGCCAATACCACCGCCATCTCAGTGGCCAAGGACATGACCGAGGGCATCATCGCCCGCTTCAAGACGATGCGCATCTGGCGACCCGCCGTGCTCACCGGGCACGTCCTCAGCAGCCTCATCCTGACCCTCATCAGCCTCGCGGTCGTCATCCCCGTCGCGCTCCTCATCGGCTATGACCCCGCCGCCAGCCCCCTCAGGTGGCTCGCCGCACTCGGCCTGCTGATGCTGCTCGCGATCGCGCTGATCTGGCTATCCGTGGCCTTCGGACTGTCCGCCAAGAGCGTCGAGACCGCAAGCAACATGCCCATGTTCCTGATCCTCCTCGTGTTCTTCGGCAGCGGCTTCGTGCCCGTCCACTCCATGCCCGCAGGCCTGCGCTGGTTCGCCCAGAACCAGCCGTTCACCCCGATCACCAACACGGTCCGCAGCCTGCTCGCCAACCAACACGTCGGCACCGCCGGCGTCAAGGCAATCGTCTGGAGCCTGGTCATCACCACCGCCGCGTACCTCTGGGCCAGGCACCTCTACAACCGCCGACCCGTCCAGTAGGCGCGGGTGAGTAGCCGGCATCGGCGCCTCAGCTCTGACCGATGCCCAGACCACCAGGGGCCCGGATCTGGAGCTGCCCGATTGCGTATGTCGGTAGCTTTGCGCTTGAGGCCGAGCTGAAGTCAAGCGGAGCGCTGACGATGTGACCCAGATTGTTCGACAGCTGGCGATCGGTGAGGTGGCGGAGCTCGCCGGGATGAGTGCGTCGCGGATCCGCTACTACGAGGCTCGGGGGTTGCTGCCAGAGCCCGAGCGCGTGGCGGGCAAGCGGCGGTACACGGCGGAGGTGGTCCGCCGGCTGGCGATCATTGACGCCGCCCAGCGGGTTGGGTTCACGCTGGAGGAGATCAGCGATCTGCTCGGCTCGCGCGACGAGCTCGCGCACGAGCGCCTGCGGCAGCTGGCGATGCTGAAGCTCCCTGAGCTCGACCAACTGATCGAGCGCGCAAGCTCTGTCCGGCGGGTGCTGAAGCTGTGCAGCACGTGCACCTGTGAGTCGATCGACATGTGCCGCATGTTCGACGACCGAGTCCTCCCGCTGCACGCGGTTCCTTCTCAGCCGGTGAAGAGGGCCCGCGCGGCACGCTGACCGCCGCGCTTGACTTCAACCTAAGTTGAAGTGCCACAGTCTCCTGGTGGTTCCAGCCCCCGACCCACCAGAGCCCGTATGGCGTATGTGATCGCTGAGCCGTGCATCGGGACGAAAGACCTCTCGTGCGTGGAGGTGTGCCCGGTCGACTGTATTCACCCGACTCAGGATGAGGCGGGGTTTGACGAGGCGCCGCAGCTGTACATCGATCCTGAGGAGTGCATCGATTGCGATGCGTGCGTTGAGGCGTGCCCGGTGGACGCGTGCTTCGCCGAGGATCAGTTGCCTGATGAGTGGCAGAAGTACGCTGAGCTCAACGTCAACTACTACAAGAACCGGTAGCCGAGGCAGCGAGGGTCGCGGCTCGGATCTCCCCGCTGCCCTCATGGCGCTTCGAGCCGGTGCACCTGCTCCTCGCTGGTGGGACTCGATTCCGAAGGTGCTCGGGGAGGGCGATGATTTGACCCGGTGACGTCGCCGGCCATGTCTTTGGCCGCGTTCAGGACGCGCTCGTATTCCCGTTGGACGTCGGCGCGGTCGGCGGGCTCCGGGACGGATTCCTCGCTCACCCGCCGGATCATCGCCGCTTGGGCGAGGAGGAGGTCGCGCTGCTCCGCGGTCGTGGTGTGATCGATGATCTTGGTCAGCGCTTCGAGTTGACGGATCTGGACGGCCGGCATGCCTCGGCTGGCTTGCCTGATCTTCTCGAATGCCCGCTCGACGAGTCGTTGGTAGCTCACATGGGCGGTGATCACGCGTACGTAGCCGTGGCTGTCACGGAGGACGCGTAATGGTTGCCAGCGGACCGTGACCTTGCACAGGCTCTCCCCGAGCCAGTCGATGCACGTCAGCGCGGTGAACGTGTCGTTCACGGCTGGCGATAGTGCTCTGATCGCGATCTCGACGAGCTGGTCAACCGCGAAAGCGAGGTCCTGGGCCAGGGTGCGGTTCGGGCCGGTGATGTGCGCGACTCGCAGCGCACTGCTCACCCCCTCGCTCGCTCCGGGTGGCCAGACGGTGGCGAGCGGATGGCCACCGATCACGAAGTGACCGGGCCTGTAGAGAAGCCTGATGACGGCGCCCTTCTCGGCCGCCAGTCCGATCAGCGTGTCGTGCTGGATGAACTGGAGGTAGCCACTGGAGGGCGCCGCCACGGTGCCGCCCGCGTCGTTCCATGCGGCGCAGGAGCTCGGCGACGGACGGCCCTGCTTCCAGCGTTGTCCCGTCGTCGCGGGACTCCGCATCGATTGCGCGGGAGAGGTCCTTGGCAATGCTGGCGATCACGTGCGGCAGCTGAATCGACATCGCGATGTGGTGGATGAAGTAGATGAGGACGCCCATGCACACGGTGACGAGTCCGACCGCGATCGTGATCGAGAGGTGGGGAACGAAGTTCTTGCCGTGGCTCGCCGGACCGATCGAGATCAGCACGAGCGTCGCGTAGACGAACGTCGCGACGAACGTGCCGAGGGTGATCTGGGTGCCGCGATCCCGAATGAAGTTTCGCAGCATCCGAGGACCGAACTGCGTCGAGGCCAGCGTCAGCGTCACGATCGTGATCGAGAACACCACGCCGACCACGGTGATGACCGCCGCGGCGAGCGTCGTGAGGATCTGACGCGCGGCGTCGGCGGTGCCGAACACCATCCACGACGGAAGCGTCAGGCCGCCATCGAGCGCGGCCTTATCGACCGCATGTGTGCCGAAGTACAGCGCCACCGCGGCGATGACTTCGATCGTCGGGACGAGCCAGAGGTTCGTCCGCAGCGCCTCCCGGCGCCAGTCGGAACGCAGCGCAACGAGAGAGGTCACGGGAGGTGAGGGATGGTCGGCGACACGCAGGCACGGGTTTCACTGCGCCGACCAGGCTTCCCGGCTCACCTGGCATCCATCGTAACGGTCCAGGCAGCCTGAGGGCGCCCGGTCGCCGCCGGCAGCGGTCCTGCCTACAGCGCGGCGAGCGCTTCGGATACCGCGTGCTGCACCGTGCGCCGGGAGCCTTCGCACAGCATCGGGCTGCCCCGCTCGCACGGTCAGCAGCCGAGCGAGCGCGACGCCGCGGGCCGTGACCGTCTGCTCGCTGCGTAACACCTCGATCAGCGCAACGATCCCGTGGCGGGCCGCGAGCACGTCTGCGTGATTCAGCCTCAGGCGCGACGCCGGGTCGGCGTGACGCTCGTCCGCCGCGGCAAGAATGTTCGCAAGCGATGCTGCCGTGCACCGTCGCTCCGTTGCGTCAGCAAGCTGCAGCGCTCGCAGCGCTCTCGCTGGATCCGCATCGACAACCGCCCCCGCCGCGATCTCACGGTCGATAACGCGGCGATGGAGACGAACACGGATCCGCGCACTGAGCTGCGCGGACGCCGCGTTCCGGGACGAGGCAAGGTCTTCCGCGGCGATCGCACCGAGAGACACGTGACCGCTCCTACGCGCGCGGGTCGCTGAGATCAGGCTGGCCGACACCGCGGGACCGGCGACGGCGGCCTCGAAGGCCGCGCGTCGCCGAGCGCTGATCTGCAGACGATGGCTGCGTCGCCCACCGGGGCAGGGTCAATGACCACTGCCCGAGGTGGTGACTGTCTGAAGGGACGGGGAAGTGCCGGCGATGCATCATCGTGCCAGGAGGAACTCATGGGACTGCGAGCGATCAGCCGGCTCCATCGCAGCGGTCGCAACGGTGATCTGCCGCTGAAGCGCCCCCGGCTCGGCCGGGTTGTACAGCGGGCTGCCGTCCGCGTTCGTGATGATCCGTTCAGCCAGAGCCATGCCCTGGGCCCGAACCGGCTGTTCGCTGCTGAGTCGGGCGATCATCGTCCCGATCGCGTCCTCGGCCTCAAGCACGGCACCACGCCGGATGATCACCACGCGAGAACGCGCCAGCGGCGGCCGGTGCGCCTCGTCGATCGTGCGGCGCAGCGCACGCGCAAGCACTCGCCGGCTGCGCGCACTCGTCAGTTGTCCTGCTCGGAGGGCAAGCTCATCGCTCGCCGTCGGGTCGGCGCCTTCGGCCAAAGCGCGGGTGAGTTCGCTCCGACGGAGCGTCGCGCGAAGGCGCGCGCGTAGCCGGCGGCCCGTGTCGCCACTTGTCGCGGCGGCGCCGTAGTGCGATGCGTAGGGATCTGCAATTGCTGGCATGTTGAACACACTCCTGATGAGCGCTGCTGCGGGTGCGGGTTTGCGGCACTCGCACCGATTGATCTGACTGTCCGAGCGTAGATCTCGGGTATGGCGAAGACGTACAGATCGGCTATCGGGACGTACAGATTTCGTGTCGATGGCCCTGAACGACCGTCCGCCGCGCAATCGCGTCCCCGGCGGTCCGCTGGCCGGTCATACTCCAGCTCCGGAGTGCGGGCGAAACCCGGTCGCACCTAGCGAAGGGCTGAGTGTGAAGCGGACGCTCGTGGCGTATGACGGTTCGGCGGCGGCGCAGCGGGCGCTCGTGCATGCGGCCGAGCTCGCTCGGCCCGGGGACAGCGTGACTGTCGTGAACGTGATGCCGGAGCCGGCGGTAGGCGCTCGGATCGAGCCGCCGATCGGGGGGCGCAGCCGGCAGTGGCACCTGCTCGACGAAGCCCAGCGGTTCATGGCCGAGCGTGAAATCGAGGCGCACACGTTGGCGCCGGTGGGAAACGTGGCCTCAGAGATACTTGCCGCTGCGGAGCAGCTCGAGGCCGACGTGATCGTCGTTGCGCGTGATCGTGCACGCGGGCTGCCCCGTGCTCACGGCTCGATCAGCGGCCACATCGTGCGCGCGGCGAGCTGTGACGTGCTTGTGGTTCACGCGGCGGACGCGGAGCCGGGCTCCACCTGCGTGGTGAAGCCGTGCCTCGGTGACGGATGATCAGCAACGAGCGGTCTGGTTCGCGGCCTCGCTGAGAGCCTTTGTCTCGAGCGTGAGATTGACGCTGAGGATGTTCTGCAACAGTTCGCGAAGCCGGTGACCTGCTCCTCGATGCGGATTGCGTGGTCCTCGACGTCGCGCAGGTAGCGCTGCTCCTCCTCCGCAACCTCAGGGCCGCTCATCAGCCCTTTGAGGATCGGGTCCAGTGGCTTGGTGGCGCGCTGGAACTCGATGACTTCGCGCGCGAGGTCGTAGATGCGGCGCGACACGTGTGGGCTGCCGTCGAAGAGGTCATTTTCGATTTCGTCGATGTCTTTTTGGAGGCCGTCGACGACTGGTCCGTAGTCGTCGACGACACGATCGATGATCGCGTGCACGATCGCGAATGGGGCCGCGGTGGAGGAGGTCCGGACGCGCTTCGAGGCTGTGGCGGACGCGGGCCAAGTCGGGCGCTTCACTGTGGCGCACTGTGATGACGTAGTGCGATCCGGCAAACACGTGCACTTCACCGAACTCGACGGTCTCGGTCTCATCGACGGACCGCGCGGGACGCAGCACGAGGAACAACATGTCGCCGTAGCGCTCCAGTTTGGGTCGCTGATGAGCCTTCACCGCGTCCTCTACCGCGAGCGCGTGAAGGTCGAACTGTTCGGCAACGGAGGCGAACTCCGCCGCGTCGGGGCGGTACAGACCGATCCATGCGATTCCCTCGCCACCACGGCAGGCGGCGTTGAGTGCCCCCAGGCTCTCGGGCGCAGCGAGCCGTTCGCCGTCACGATAGATCGCGCGGTCAATGATCACGGTCTCGGCCTACGCCCGCTGGCCACGGCAGGGCGGCACGATCGGCCAACTCGCGAGCGCTGTCCGCCTCGAAGCAGGCCCATCTCCTCAGAAGTGTCCGTGGACTCCGTTGGTCGCGGAGATCCGGCGCTCGTCCTCGGGTGCCGGCCGCAGGATCATGATCTCGGCCGGGACACGCTCGAGCAGCCATTGCAGGTCATCGCCACTGAGACCGACGCGCGGGCTGCCGGTGGCTGAGACAATGATGCGGTCGAAATGCTCCTCGTCCAGGAGGTGCTGCAACGCATCGCGATAGGTGCGGCCGCGGCCGATGCGGGCATCGACCGCGACGCCCTGTGCACTCGCTCGCTGTTCGATCGCCTCGAGTAGCGGCATGCCCTCCGAGCATTGGGCGGGAAGGGGCGAATCGATCGGCAGGGTGCGCGGCACCCGGGCGAGGAATGCGGGCATGATCGTCGCGTCCTCGGCCTTGGCGAGACGCACCGCCGACTCGAACGCGCGCCGCGAGATGGTGCGGCCGGTGAACGGGACGAGGATCCGCCGCACGGTGGGCGACTGCCTCTGGCCGGCCGGTCGTCGGCCGTGGGGCGGCAGCCAGTAGCCGAGCCCGAGCCCGATGGCGATCGCGACAACGGCGACGATGATGATGACGACGATGCTCATTCGGATCGGTTGCTGGTTCGGTGGCTGCGGTCGGCGACGATCCGGACGTCGATGCCGGGGAGCAGTTCCATCAGCCGCTGGGGGAGCGGGGTGCGTAGCCGGGCGAGACCGCGGGCGGGGCGGCTGCGGCCGAGCAGGATGTAGGTCGTGCCGCGCTCGCGTGCGACCTTGGCGATCGCCTCCGGCAGCGTGTCTGACTCCTCGACGATCAGCTGCGCGCCGAGAACGGACGCGAGATGCCGCAGCGACCGCAGCGATCGCTGCTGTTCCTCCGAGAGAGTGGCACCGGGTGGACGGATCCAGAGCAGGTCGACGGGAGCCCCGAGACGCTGCGCCGATCGCCAAGCGCGTCGTACTAGCCGCTGTGCTCCGGGGTAGGGTTCGACGAGTGCGAGCAGTCGCTCGCCGACCGCTTGCGGCGTGTCACCGGCGATCTCGTCGTCGCGGGTGCCGACCGGCTCGACGGTGGCGAGTCGCTTCTGGCCGACCTCTTGGGCGACCTGGCGCAGGGCCACCTCGCGCAGCGCGGACAGGTTCTCGATCCGGAAGAAGTTGTTGAGCGCCGCGTCGATGCGCTCTGCCCGGTACACCTTGCCCGCGCGGAGGCGGTCGAGTAATGCCTCCGGCGTGAGGTCGACGAGCACGACCTCGTCGGCGCGGCCGAGCACGGCATCTGGAATCGTTTCCCGGACACGCACTCCACTGAGCTCGGCGATTTGGTCGTTGAGTGATTCGAGGTGCTGGATGTTGAGCGTCGAGAGGACGTCGATGCCGGCGTCGAGGACGTCCTCGACGTCCTCGTAGCGTTTCTCATGTTCGACGTTCGGCGCGTTCGTGTGCGCAAGCTCGTCGATCAGACACAACTCCGGGGCACGGGTGAGGATGCCGGGCAGATCCATTTCCTCAAGCATCGTGCTGCGGTAGCTGACGGTCCGGCGCGGCACCTGCGGGAGACCTTCGGCGAGCTTCGCCGTGTCCTCGCGCCCGTGCGTCTCGAGCAGGCCGATCACGACGTCGCGCCCGGATTCCAGCTCCGCATGACCTTCGAGCAGCATCCGGAACGTCTTGCCGACGCCGGCGGCCATGCCGAGGAACACCCGGTGGTGACCGCGGCGCGTACCGGTCACCGGGCGCTCATGCGCCGAGGAGATTGTGGACGATGAGGTCAATGAGTTTGATCCCGATGAACGGGGCGATGATGCCGCCGAGCCCGTAGATGAGGAGGTTGCGTCGCAGCAGTGCGCTCGCGCCGATCGGGCGGTACTGGACGCCCTTGAGCGCGATCGGGATGAGTGCCGGGATCACGATCGCGTTGAAGATGATCGCCGAGATCACCGCCGATTGAGGCGTGCCGAGACTCATGATGTTGAGCACGTGCAGGGGACTCTCGCCGCCTTTTGTCGTAGCCCATGTGGTGACGAAGATGGCGGGGAGGATCGCGAAGTATTTCGCGATGTCGTTGGCGATCGAGAACGTGGTGAGAGCGCCGCGGGTGATGAGTAGCTGCTTGCCGACCTCGACGATCTCAATGAGCTTCGTCGGGTTCGAATCGAGGTCGACCATGTTGCCCGCCTCGCGCGCCGCCTGCGTGCCCGTATTCATCGCGACGCCGACATCGGCCTGTGCGAGCGCCGGCGCGTCGTTGGTGCCGTCGCCGGTCATCGCGACCATGCGGCCATGTCCCTGCTGTTCTTTGATCAGCTCGAGTTTCGCTTCGGGTGTCGCTTCGGCGAGGAAGTCGTCGACGCCTGATTCCTCGGCGATCTTTGCTGCGGTGAGGCGGTTGTCGCCGGTGATCATGATCGTGCGGATGCCCATCGAGCGCAGGTGGTCGAACCGCTCGCGCATGCCCTCTTTGATGGTGTCCTTGAGGTAAATGACACCGAGGACCTGTGAGTCCCGGGCGACGGCCAGCGGGGTGCCGCCTTCGCGCCCGATGCGCTCGAGGATGGGTTGCAGCTCGGCTGGTGGCCGGCCGCCTTCGGCCTGGACAAAGTTGATGATCGCGTCGCCGGCGCCCTTGCGGATCTGACGTCCGTCGAGGTCGGCGCCGCTCATCCGCGTTTGCGCGGTGAATGGGACGAACCGCGCCTGCAGGCTGCTCATGTCGTGTTCCCGAATCCCGTACTGCTTGGCGAGCACGACGATCGAGCGTCCCTCGGGCGTCTCGTCGGCGAGCGACGCGAGTTGTGCGACCTCGGCGAGCTCCGCTTCGGCGACGCCGGGCATCGGGATGAACGCGCTCGCGAGCCGGTTGCCGATCGTGATCGTGCCGGTCTTGTCCAGGAGCAGCACGTCGACGTCACCGGACGCCTCGACCGCACGGCCGGACAAGGCGAGCACGTTCCGGCGGACGAGCCGGTCCATGCCGGCGATGCCGATCGCGGAAAGCAGTGCACCGATCGTCGTTGGGATGAGCGCGACCAGCAGCGAGATCAGCGTCGTCTCGGAGACCGACGTGCCGGCGAACAGACCGAACGGCCGCAGTGTCGCGACGACGATCATGAAGATCAGCGTCAGTCCGGCGAGCAGGATGCCGAGTGCGATCTCGTTCGGGGTTTTGCGCCGCGCCGCCCCTTCGACGAGCGCGATCATCCGGTCCAGGAATGACTGACCCGGTTCCTGGGTGATCTCGACGACAATGTGGTCCGAGAGCACGCGCGTGCCGCCGGTGACGGCGCTGCGGTCGCCGCCGGACTCGCGGATCACAGGCGCCGACTCACCGGTGATGGCCGATTCGTCGACCGACGCGATCCCTTCGATCACGGTGCCGTCGCCCGGGATGAGCTCGCCGGCCTCGACGAGGACGATGTCGCCCTTGATGAGGTCGGAGGCCCGCTTGGTGGAGCCGTCGCGCAGATGCGCGACGGTTTCCTGGCGCATCGTGCGCAGCGTGTCGGCCTGTGCTCGTCCGCGACCTTCGGCGAAGGCCTCGGCGAGGTTGGCGAAGATGACCGTCAGCCACAGCCAGATGGAGATCACGAACGTGTACCACGCGGGCTCGTTGCCGCCACCGAGTGGCTTGCCGCCGAACACCTGGATCAGCCAGGTGATCGTGGTGATGAGGGCGCCGATCTCGACGACGAACATCACCGGGTTGCGGATCTGCACGCGCGGGTCGAGCTTTATGAGGCTGTCGATGAGCGCGCGCTTGACGATGTCGCGCCGGAGCAGCGAGATCGCGCGCCGCTCAGACCGCGTGCTGCCAGGAGCTGTATCAACAGACATCAGTGTCCACCTGTCAAACGGTTGAGGGCGAGATTCAGTTGCAAGACGTTCACTCCGGGCTCACCAGAGAACCCAAGCCCGCGACCGTGCGTGTTGGTGTCGACCAGTGACATCACCTGAGAGAGCGGTAGATGCCGGACAGCAGCCACACGGTGCGCCTGGATGTCAGCGTTCGCCACCGAGATGTCCGGGTCGATACCCGACGCCGACGTGTCAACGGCGTCAACCGGGACCTGTGACTTCGTGAGGCCCGGGTCGTAGGGGTGCTCGAGCGCCAGGTAGGACTGTAGGTTCGCGGCGAGCGCCTGCTCCAGTGCCTTGCTGTTCGGTCCGAGGTTGGAGAACGTCGACGCCGCGGCATTGTCGGCCGGCACGGTGGCGGACGGCCGCGTCTGGAAGTAGCGCGGATCCGGTGTGGTGACCGGGTTGCCGCTCTTATCGAGCACCGGCTTGCCGTTCTTCGTGACCTGGTCGGTGAACGCCTGGCCGATGATCTTGGAGCCGACGAGCTTGCCGCCGACATAGACCTTCTGGCCGTTCGCATTGCCCGGGAAGGCGACCTGGCTCACACCCGTGATCACGAGCGGATACAGGATCCCGAGCAGCAGCGTCATCACCAGGACGGCGAGCCCAGCGTTGAGGATGTCTTTTCTCATATCAGTAGAGGTGTCCGGTCAGGCCCTGCACGATCGGTCCGAGCAGCAGGGCGGGGAAGAACGTCAGCGCGCCGACGAGCACGATCACACCGATCAACAGCACGACAAACGTCACGTTGTCGGTGCGCATCGTGCCCAGGCCGGGCGGGCTGATCCGCTTGCCGGCCAATGAACCGGCGATCGCGAGTGCGAACAGGATCGGCGCGAAGCGCGCGAACATCATCGTCAGCCCGCCGACGATGTCGGCAAGCTTGACGCCGTGCGCGCCAAGGTTCCCGGCGTTCGGCTGGATATAGCCGGTGTAGCCGGCAAACGCCGAACCGTTGTTGTTCGCCTGCGAGAGGTAGGCGTAGAGCGTCTCCGAGAACCCATGCGGCGTCCCCGCCGCGGCGCTCGAGATCGATGCTCGGCCAGCCTTGCTCGCCACGCCAAGCGCGGTCGTGAACAGGGCCGCCAGTGGCGTGATGAGGATCCCGAGGACGACGAGCTTGATCTCGCGGGCCTCGATCTTCTTGCCGAGATACTCCGGCGTGCGCCCGACCATGAGGCCGCCGAGGAACACCGCGAGGATGACGTACATGAGGATCGAGTACAGACCCGTCCCGACACCACCGAAGATCACCTCACTGGCCGACAGGTTCGCCATCGGAACAGCGCCACCAATCCCGGTGAACGACTCGATCGCGCTGTTCACCGCGCCGCACGAGGTGACGGTCGTCACCACGTCGAACAAAGCGGAACCGGCGATCCCGAACCGCGTGTCCTTGCCCTCCATGTTCCCGCCGACCGAGCCATGCAGGATCCCGGTATGCAGGCCGGCGGCGTGCTGCGCCGGCGACCCGTGCGCCTCGGCAATGTAGGCGACGACCACCGCGCCGAGGAACATCACCATCATCGTCGCGTAGATCGCATAGCCCTGACGACGCCGGCCCGACATGCGACCGTACGTGAACACGATCGCTGCCGGGATCCACAGGACGAGCAGCATCTCGAGCAGATTCGTGAAGCCGGAGGGGTTCTCGAACGGGTGTGCCGAGTTGACGTTGAAGAACCCGCCGCCGTTCGTACCGAGCTCCTTGATCGCCTCCTGGGAGGCGACCGGGCCCTGAGCGATCGTCTGCGTCCCACCAGTCAGCGTATGCGCCAACAGGTAATGCGAGAAGTTCTGGATCGACCCCTGGAACACGAGGACGAGGGCGCCGATGACGGAGATCGGCAGCAGCACGTAGAGGATCGTGCGGACGAGGTCCTGCCAGAAGTTGCCGATGCTCTTGCCCGAGCGGGAAACGATCCCGCGGATGAGCGCGATCGCCACGGAGATGCCGACTGCCGCCGAGACGAAGTTCTGGACGGTGAGTCCTGCCATCTGGCTGAAGTAGCTCATCGTCGTCTCGCCGCCGTAGTACTGCCAGTTCGTGTTCGTCACGAACGACGACGTCGTGTTGAACGACACGTCCCACGTACCGGAGTGGTAATGAAGCGGGTTCAGCCCGGTCCAGTTCCACAGCGTCTGCGTCCGCAGGATGAAATACAGGATCAGCCACCCGGCCAGGGAGAACAGGATCAGGCACTTGGCATACGCCTTCCAGTCCTGCCCCTTCGTGGGATCCACGCGCATGAGGCGATACAGGAAGCGCTCCGGCCGCCTGAGCACGGGGTCGAGAAACGTCCGCTCGCCCGTGAACACATGTGCCATGTAACGACCCAGCGGCAGCGCGACCGCGGTGAGGATCGCGGCGAAGCCGAAGATCGTGACCCAGCCGAGGAACGTCATCAGAAGCGCTCCCCGCGCAACAGCGCATACAGCAGGTACACGCAGACGATCACCGACACGACGAGTCCAAAGAAGTCAGCGCCACTCATGTGGCCGATAAACGCGGCGAGCGACAGACTCATATCCGCTCGATTCCGAAGATCAGGGCGTACAACACCGCGAAGGTGATGAGCGCCAGTGCAACCGCGACAATGTCCATGCACCCATGATGGGCCCGCCGGCATGCAGACCGCATACAGAAACCGACCGCGGCCGTACAGATTCCGTACAGATACCGAGCCTCACGCCGACGGCCGAGCGAACCGGTAGCCAACGCCGAACTCGGTCTCGATCAGCCCGTGGGTCTGTCCGGGGTCGAGCTTGGCCCGAAGATTGGCGATGTGCGTGCGCACCCGCGCCATCGGGTCGCCCTGTACCGGACCCCACACCTCGCGGACGAGCGTGTCGTAGGTGACCGTGCCCGGGCTGGTGGCCAGGACCCGCAGGAGCTCAAACTCGCGGCGTGTGAGGTGAACATGCTGGCCGTTGAGCGTTGCGGCACGCGCGCTGAGATCGATGACGATGCCGTCGGTTTCGACCCGCAGCCGACTCGGCGCCGCACGTAGACGCGCGGCGAGCCGTGCGAGGAACTCTCCGGGCCGCAATGGCTTAGTGACGTAATCGTCGGCGCCAACCTCGAGAGCATCGATGGTCGCCTCCGGATCGTCGACGGTCGAGGAAACGAGGATCACCATGTCGTACTGCTCACGCAGCTGGCGACACAGTTCGATCCCGCCGATGTCCGGCAGCAGCAGCTCAAGGATGACGGCTCGCGGGCGCAGCGATCCAGCGAGCTCCAGTGCCCGCGCCCCCGTCGCCGCGATCACGACGTGATACCCAGCGCGCTGGAGAATCACCCGGAAGGCCCGCTGGGCCTGTGGACTCGGATCGCAAACCAGGACCTGCTCAGTCACGTCCCGACACATGGTGCGATGCGCCACATGCAGGCGGCGTACAGATCCAGGGCCCGGACGTACAGATTTCCTGCAGATGTCCGGTTAGCAAACAAACCTGCGGACGGCTGGGGCCGTGGTCGTGTTGTCCAGAGCACCAAGCGCCATGTCGAACCTCCCTTCCGCCCGAACATGACGACGGCCTCGTGTGCGCGTTCTCGAACATGACCCTGTGGTGCTGCGCCTGCGGCGACATCGCAAACGGAGGTCGATCACATCCTGCCTCGCGCCGCAGGCGGCACGGACGTGCTCGCCGACCTACTAGCGGGCTGCTCGGACTGTCACCAGACGAAGCACGCCCAACGTGATTGGCCCTTCTAGTTGTTGATGTAGTCCGCGATGTGGGGCAGCGCCTGCTCGATCGTCAGGAATGGCTTGGTCTCGTACTCGATCCACTCCGAGTAGTTCAGGAGGTTCCGGTAGGCCTCTTCCAGGTCATCAGCTTCCGCGATCACCACGCCCTGGCTGCCGTCGGCGGCCACGTAGTGCGCCCTCGTGGTCGATGGCACCCCCTTCTCGGCAAAGACGCCCATCAGCTTCTTGGTCTCGTCCTTGCTGAGCTGCTTGATCCTGTAGGTCGTGATGAAGATCACGGGTTTCTCCCCGGGTTTGTGTGATTGCCGTTCAGAGACACTCGCAGGCCTCGGCTCGCGCCGCTATCCGCGATAACTACCGATCCGCCGTTCTCAACCGGCCAGGTCGTTTTCCGCCAGCGGCTTGGACAAGTGTCCGGTTTGCGGTCACCAGGTAAACGGCGGGCGGCCGCAGGGAACGCTCATGGACGAACCGCCCGCCGTGAGGACGACGCCCGGGCGCGCGTCATGGATCGCGGTGGCAAGTTCGACCGCGCGAAGGGGTCGACGGTTCGAGTCCGTCAGACGCCTCTCCGGCTGTTGCAGGGGCTTTGCGTCAGGTCTGATCGTCAGCGAGCAGGCGATTGCAGTCGAGGCGAAGCGCTCGCGGGGGCTCGGCGGGCCGTCGTGATCACCACGTCGACCCATTGCGCGCGACATGAGCCAGACCGGCGGTCAAGCGTTCGCCATCCACCTAGCATCGCCTCGACCCAACCGCCGGTGTGCCGGGGACTGCTGCTGGCCTGCGTGCCAGGCAGTCGGAAGTCTCACCCGTTGCGTGGTGCTGAGAGCGGGGGTTTGGCGCGATGGTCGCAGGTGACCTTCCCACGTCGGAAGATGCGATGAGTTCCGTACCGTCCGAGTCTCCCGTCCGCCACTTCACCGGATCATCACGGGATGGTTGCTGCCCGGGCCGATCATCTGAAGCGAATGAGCTACGCAGAGCTTCACTTTCACTTACTCCCCGGTGTCGACGACGGCCCCGTGTCGGTCGAAGACAGCCTTGAGCTTGCCGCTGCGGCTGTCCGCGACGGGACGCGCACCGTTGTGGCCACGCCGCACGTGCATCCCGAGCACATCACTGATCCGGTCGAGATTCCAGCGCGCGTGCGCGCGCTGGGAGCTCACCTTGCGCGCGAACGGATCGAGCTCGTGGTCCGGCCCGGGGGCGAGCTTGCGCACAGCATGGTCGCGCGGCTGCGTCAGCGCGAGCTCGAAGCGATTGCGCAGGGACCGGCGGGGCGGCGGTGGGTGCTGCTGGAGGGATCGTTCGACGGACTCGACGAGACGTTTACGGAGGCCGCCAACGAGCTGCGCAGCCGTGGCTTTGCGGTGGTCGTGGCCCACCCGGAGCGGTTCCCGCAAACGCCCGGCACCCGTGCCGCGCTTGAGCACGAGCTGGCCGCCGGCAGCATCCTGCAGCTGACTGCGTGGTCGTTTCTCGGGCTGTGCGGCGAGGCGGCGAGCACCGCCGCATGGCGCCTGCTGCTGGCCACGCCGCGAGCAGTGATCGCGTCGGATGCGCACGGCCGCGCGCGACCGCCGGCGCTGCGACTGGCCATGGAGGCGCTGGCTGGTGCTGGAGTCCTCGACCCTCGCCGGTACGCGACAGTGATGCCACGAGCGCTGCTCGAGAGCGGCCTATCAGCATGCGACAGCGCGCTCGCTGCTTGACACGCCGCTTGGCTTACCTCGACTCACGGCAGGTCTCCCACGCTGGAGGGTGCCCGGATTCTCCGCCGCCGGCGAGGAGCACCGTCTTGACGCCGAGGAGATGACCCGGTGGGCGTCGATCAGTTGTCAGACCTCGCCTCTCTTACACGTCGCCGCTCGGCCCCATGGGCCGCGCTTCAGATCGGCGCTCAAGCACGGACCCGAGCTGGGCAGGTTCGGGGGTTGCTCGCCCGCCGGCCCGGTGAAACGAGGGACTCGGCTATGTGATTCGATGCGCGCGTGGAGATCGAGCGGAAGTTTCTGGTGCGCGAGCTCCCGGCTGACCTGGATCAGTCGCGCTCGACGTGGATCGAGCAGGGCTACATCGCGATCGCCGACGACGCCACCGAGGTTCGGGTCCGGCGGCGCGACGGGGCTGCGGTGCTCACCGTCAAGAGCGGGAGCGGCCGCAGCCGCTTCGAGGAGGAGATCGCGATCGATCCGGAGCGGTTCGCACGCCTATGGTCGATCACGGTAGGTCGACGGCTTGAGAAGACCCGCCATCTGATCCCTACGAAGAACGGCTTGACGATCGAGCTGGATGTCTATTCGGGCGTGCTAGCGGGACTGATGGTCGCGGAGGTCGAATTCGGATCTGACGACGCGGCGGATGCATTCGAGCCACCGGAGTGGTTCGGCGCCGAAATCACCGACGATGCCCGCTTCAAGAACCAGAAGTTGGCGTGCGAGGGCGCACCAACGGACGCCCCCGGGACCGGTGAGGATTGAGCCCACCAGTCTGCGGTCGTGAGCTCGAAGACGTGCCCCGCTGGATCATGCTGATCGCTCCTTCAGCGCTCGGTGCCGGAGCGGCTCATCGTCACTCTGTGAGGAACATGTCGACGTCGCCGGAGAAGTCGCGTGATGCTGGAACAGGAACCCGTGTGCGGCGTCCTGGTAAATCTTCACCCGCGCCTGCGGGATCATGGCACCCCACCAACTGCGCCGCCTGGCGGAACGACCCCGTCAAGTCACACGCCTCCAGAATGGGGAGAATCCCATGGCCACCGTCATAGGTCCGCGCCAATCACCCAAACTGCGTGAGGACGACTCATCCCGGCGGACGTCACGCTCTGAGCCATGAGCAAGGAGTACCCAGCGGAGATTCCCGATCTGCCATCTGAGGGGTCGATCGACCGCCTCGTGTCGTTGCTTGGGCCGTTCGCCAGGATTTGCCAGCCGCGGGTATATGGGATCAGCAACTTGCCCGGCGATGGCTCGCTGATGGTCGGCAATCACACCATCTACGGCTTCCTCGACCTGCCGTTCATGATGGCCGAGATCTGGAAGCGCCGTCGGCTTGCCATCCGCGGTCTCGGCGAGCATGCTCACTACGCGGTTCCTTTCTGGCGCGATCTCCTGGCCCAGGGAGGGATGGTGCGCGGCACCCGTGACAACGTCCGGGCGCTGATGCGCGACCGGCAAACGATCCTGGTCTTTCCGGGCGGCTCGCGTGAGGTCAACAAGCGACGCGGCCAGCAGTACCAGCTGCTGTGGAGAGAGCGCGTCGGCTTCGCGCGGCTGGCGATCGAACACGGCTATCCGATCGTCCCGTTCGCGGCGGTGGGCGTCGACGACATGCTCGACGTCATCATCGACCAGAACACGCCGATCTACGGTCAGCTTGCCCGGGGGTACGAGAAGCTCATGGGATTCCCGATGCCGCCCATCGTGCGCGGGATTGGTCCGACGCCGATCCCCCGACTCGATCGCTTGTATTTCTGGCTCGGGGAGCCGATCGACAGCGCTCGCTTTGGTCGTCGCTATGACGACACCGCCGCCGCGCAAGCGCTCCGCGACGAGGTCAAGCACGCCATCCTCGGCGGCATCCAGTTCCTGCGCGACGAGCGTGACCAGGACCCGAACCGCGCGCTCGCCTCCAGGCTGCTTCACCGCGTCGAGTAATCCCCACTCGCTTGCCCCTGCGTCGTGCGACTGAAAGGAACGACATGGTGATCGACGTGGGGGAGGAAGTGCCAGGACAGGCCGCCGCGCCGGCACCCGGCGGGGACAGGAAGGCTGTGTCCCTAGCGGTCGTGGATCACGCAGTCTGGGTGACGCCCGCTCACCCCGCGTGATCTCAAGCTCCCGGGTGATGCCGCGTAACCACAGGAGATGCGAATGAACACGAACACATCAGGGGATCGGCTGGCCGATCTACACCAACGGGAGGAGCCCGCGCTCGCCGCGGAACTCGCCGCGCTGCACCAGCGCCTCGGCATGGAGCTCGCCGTGAGCCGCTGGCGGCTTGTGACGCAGGACAACGTGGATGCGTTCGCTGAGCTCACCGGCGATCGTCAATGGATCCACACCGATCGGGTTCGAGCTGCGGCGGGGCCGTTCGGCGGAACGATCGCTCATGGCTACTACACGCTGTCGCTCGCGCCCGCGCTCCTCGACGAGGTGGTCTCGTTCGACGGTTTCGCGTTGGCCGTGAACTATGGGCTGGACAAGTTGCGCTTCCCGGCGCCGCTGCTCGTCGGTGACTCGGTCCGCCTCCGCGTGACGCTCACTGCGGTCGAGCCGTCTCCTGGTGGCGCGACGCTCATTCTGCTGCTGACCTTCGAGAGCTCTCGTGGTGGCAAGCCCGTATGCGTCGCCCAGGCCGTGTATCGCGTCTTTGAGGAGGATCGATGACCGGCGTCGGCATGCACCACGAGACATCTGGGAAGACGGCAGCGGAAACGAATGGGCGCGTGGCGCACGGGAGCCGGGCCGCCACGCAAGCCGCGCTCGACGTCATGCTGACGGACGCGGCGATCGAGGCCGGCATCGCCGCGCGGCTCGTTCGCCCGGGAGCTGCGGCCCGCTTGGCCGGAAGTCTCGCCCGGCGACCTCGGCGGGTCGCGCGGCGCGTCGGTGGCCTCGCCAGGGAGCTCGCGGGGGTCGCCGCCGGTGGCTCGCAGCTCAGCCCACCGAAGGGCGATCGGCGATTCACGGATCGCGCCTGGCAGGAGAACTGGCTCTTCCGTCGCCTGATGCAGAGCTATCTGGCGTTGGACGTGACCGTGGACGGGTTCGTGGACGACGCCGAGCTGGACTGGCGGGCCGACGCGCAGACCCGTTTCATGTTGGACAACGTGCTCGACGCGATCGCGCCCACCAACTTCGCGCTGACCAACCCGCAGGTGCTCAAGGAGACGATCGACCGCGGCGGCGCCAACCTGGTGCGCGGTGGACGGCGCCTGGTCCGTGATGTCAGCAAGGGGCGGCTCCCGGCGATGGTCGACACGAGCAAGTTTCAGCTCGGGCGCAACCTGGCCGTGAGCGAGGGGTCAGTCGTGATGCACACCGAGGTGTTCGAGCTGATCCACTACCGGCCGACGACGGCCGAGGTGTTCGAGACCCCGCTGTTGATCGTGCCCCCGACGATCAACAAGTTCTACGTCCTCGACCTCGCGCCCGGGCGGAGCATGGTCGAGTACCTCGTCGCGCAGGGTCACCAGGCGTTCGTCGTCTCGTGGCGCAACCCCGACCAGGAGCATGCCTACTTCGACTTTGACACCTACGCTCAGTCGGTGCTCGAGGCCCGTGAGGCGGTTGCCGAGATCGCGCGCCACGAGACGGTCAACATGATGGCGGCGTGCTCGGGAGGGATCCTGACGGCGGGAGCGCTCGGTCACCTGGCCGACGAGGGCACGCTCGGCGCGGTCGGCAGCCTGACGCTGATGGTCTCCGCGCTCGATAGCTCTCAGGCCGGGACGACCGAGGCGCTGACGAGCCGGGAGGTCGCGGCCGTCGCCGTGGCCGAGTCGGCCCGGCGCGGCTACCTCGACGGAGAGGTGCTGGGCAACGTGTTCGCCTGGCTGCGTCCGAACGACCTCATCTGGAACTACGTGATCAACAACTACCTGCTGGGTAAGGAGCCCCCGGCATTCGACATCCTGTACTGGAATGGAGACACTGTCCGACTGGCCGCGGGTCTGCACCGGGACTTCGTGATGATGGCGCTGGACAACGCCCTCGCCACTTCGGGCGCCATGCGTGTGCTCGGCTCAGACGTCGACCTCGGGAAGGTTGATCTCGACGCCTACATCGTCGCAGGGTCGAACGACCACATCGTGCAGTGGACGAACGCGTATCGCTCGACGCAGCTCCTCGGAGGGGACTCGCGCTTCGTGCTGTCGACGAGCGGGCACATCCAGGCGCTGATCAACCCGCCGACCGGGTGGGCGGGGGCGCAGTCGCGCTCGAGCTACCGGATCGCCGAGGGCAATCCGCCCGCGGTGCCGGACTGGGAGGCCGCGGCGGTGACCCACGGCGGGAGCTGGTGGCCTGACTACGTCGCATGGCTTCAGCCTCGGTCCGGCACGCTCGTGCCGGCCCCGGAGAAACTCGGTAGCCGCACGCACAAGGCAATGGCCAAGGCGCCCGGCACTTATGTGATGGCGTCGTGACGAGCACCGAGACGGAGCCGATCCCGCCCGGCCGGTGGTGGGGCAACCACCTTGGTGAGACGCGCTGGATCCTTGAGGCAGCGCGTCTCACCGCCGACCCGGTGTGGCGTGGCCATGGCGGAATCCCGCGCGGGGACGGCCGCGCCGTCGTGCTCGTGCCCGGCTTCGGCGGGGGCGACCAGACGGTCGCGATGCTGGCCGAGTGGCTGCGCCGCGTCGGCTACCAGCCGGCGCTGTGCGGCTTTGTGGCCAATGTTGACTGTTCGGAGCGGGGGCTCGCCCGGGTGGAGCGGCGGGTGCATGACCTCCACGCCCGCACCGGCCGCCGCGCCGCGGTGATAGGCCACAGCCGGGGCGGGCACTATGCCCGAGCCATCGCGGCCCAGCGGCCGGAGCTCGTCTCCCACGCCATCTCGATGGGTGCGGATCTGCAAGCGATGTTCCACTGCAGCGCGCTGACGCTCGCCGCAGTGGATGGTGCTCGGCGCGTGCTCCACGCGGTGGGGCGCGCGCGTCAGCCGGAGTGCCTCACGTATCGCTGTCACTGTGCCTTCACCGCCGCCTTCCGGGCCCCGTTCCCGACCGATCGCGTGCGCCTGACCAGCGTCTACTCCAAGGCCGACGGCGTCGTGCGCTGGCAGGCGCAGATGGTGCCCTACGCGGCGTGCGTCGAGGTGACCGGGAGTCACGTCGGGCTGGTGTTCAACCGCAAGAGCTACCGCGCGATCGCGGAGGCGCTCGCCGCACCGGAGCTCATGGGCTGACGCCCGCGCTGCGACCGCGCGTCACGCCCGAGCCGCGGCAGCCGCCGTGGGGGTGGCGTGCGCCGGGTCGAGGATGCCGGCCTCGAAGAACCCGTAGCGACCCTCGAGCATCGACTGGGCAACCCGGAACTGGGCGTCGTCGTCGTTGGCCCAGAGTTGGTCGAAGAGCACCTCCGCGCGCCGCCGGGCTTGCCGGCAGAACAGGTCAGCGAGCTCGAACAGCTCCTCGCGCCGGGCCGGATCCTGCCCGGCCAGGGTCGCGGCGTGGGTGCAGGCGGCGGCGATCGCGAACAGCTCGGCACCGATGTCGACGATCCGGCCGAGCAGCGCACCCTTGCGCTCGAGGCGCGCCTGGTAGCGACCCATCGCATAGAACGTCGAGCGAGCGAGCTTGCGGGCACTCCGCTCGGCATGGCGCAGATGCGGCGCCAGGCTGCCGAATTCCGCATACGCCGTCGGCCTCTGACCGTCGCCCACGGCCAGCGACGGGAACCACTGGGCGTAGAAAGCGCCGGCCTTCAGCGCCAGCTTCGCCTTCTCGGTCGGGCCGCCGTCGCCGAGCAGGATGTCGCCGGCGATCTTGAGGTGCTGGTCGACGGCCTCGCGGGCGATCATCAGGTGCATGATCTCGGTGGAGCCCTCGAAGATCCGGTTGATGCGCATATCGCGGAGCATCTGCTCGGCGGGGATCGGCTGCTCGCCGCGAGCGGCCAGCGAACTGGCGGTTTCGTAGCCGCGCCCGCCGCGGACCTGGACCATCGTGTCGACTGCCTCCCAGGCGCGCTCGGAGGCGTAGAGCTTGGCGATCGCCGCCTCGATGCGGAAGTCGTTGCGGTCGTCGTCGGCCATCCGTGAGGAGACCTCCACCATCGCCTCGAGGCCGAAAGCGGTCCCGGCGATGAGCGCGAGCTTCTGCGCGACCGGGTCGTGACGGCCGATCGGCTGTCCCCATTGGCGCCGCGCGCCTGCCCACTCGCGCGCAACCTTCAGCGCGTACTTGGCGGAGCCGGCGCAGATCGCCGGGAGCGAGAGCCGCCCGGTGTTGAGCGTGCCGAGGGCGATCTTCAGGCCGCGGCCCTCGCCGGCGATCACGTTCGCTCGGGGAATGAACACATCGCGGAACTCGGTGACCGAGTTCTCGATCCCCCGTAGGCCCATGAACTCGTTGCGGTGCGCCACGGTGATCCCGGGCGTGTCCGTCGGGCAGATGAATGCTGTGATTCCGCCTTTGCTGGTCTCGCTCTTGGGGACGACGGCCATGACCACGACGACGTCGGCGATGACGCCGTTGGTCGCCCACAGCTTGGTGCCGTTGATCACGTAGCCGCTGCCGTCGGGCGTCGGGGTCGCGGTGGCTGACATCCGCGCCGGATCGGAGCCGACGTCGGGCTCGGTGAGCAGGAAGGCCGAGATGTGATCGCGGGCGACCTTGGGCAGCCACTCACGCTTCTGCTCCTCGGAGCCGTAGCGCTTCAGCGGCTCGGGGAGCCCGATCGACTGGTGGGCCGAGAGCAGCGTTGAGATCGACGCGTGCCATGTCCCCGCGAGCGCCAGGGCCCGGTTGTAGTAGACCTGCGAGAGACCAAGACCGCCGTACTCCTTGGGGATCTTCATCCCGAGCGCACCGAGGTCCTTGAGGCCGGCGATCACGTCGTCGCCGAGCTTTCCGGTGCGCTCGATCTCGAGCGGGTCAACGCGGTCGGTGAGGAACGCGCGCAGGCGAGCGAGGAACTCCTCGCCGTCGCGGACGCGGTCGGCGTCCATGTCAGGCTGCGGATGGATCAGGTCCAGACGGAAGCGCCCGAGGTACATCTCGCGTCCGAAGCTGGGCCGCGTCCACTCCGAGTCGCGGCTCTCCTCGGCGATCTGCTTGGACTGCTCGTAGGTGGGGTCAGTCGTGGACACGGTCACGGCTCCTTCGGATGGCGACTGGGGGCTCTGGGTTGTCATCTGATCGATCTTGGACAGGTACTTCCCGGGAGCAGGCAGCGTCAGTCGGAGCCCGTCACGAGTCGCCCGCGGACGGCCAGCTCGGTGGGGGTGCGGATCATGCCGAGCGTGCTGTGGGTCATCCCGAGCTGGCGGTGATCGACGGTCGTGGTGACGTCCACCTCCAGCTCGTCGCCGATCCGCGCCAGGCGGCCGTCCAACTCCAGCGGGACGCTCCGGCTCCCGGCATACAGCCGGCCGCGCACGTTCAGACGCTCGCCGTCGAGCGTCGCGCTGTCAGACACGAACCGGACCTGGGGATGGTTCGCCACGTCGAAGAAATCTGCCGAGCGGAGGTGCCGGTCGCGGAGCCGGTTATGCGTGTCGAGGCTCCCAGCGTCAACCGTCAGCTCGATCGCCGGGTTGCGCGCGAGCTCGAGCGTGCCGTCATAGCCATCGAAATGGCCCGTGACCTTCGCGAGCCCCCAGAGGGTCGGCGTGCGGAATTCGACGCTCGAGCGCGCCGGATCGATCCGCCAGCGCGTCGCCTCGGGTGTTCGACTATCGGTTCGGACTGGGGTGGTGGTGCTCATCGGTATCTCCTTGGTTCATGTTCAGGGGGTCAGCTTCCATGTCCATGCGTACCGCGACAGGGCGGCGCGAACCTCGTCCGCGTCGCACGAGCCGGGGACGTGGATCTCGAGCGAGCCGTCCACGAGGACGGCCGCCACCTGGTCGGCCGCGACGGTGCCGGCGAGCGCGGCGCGCGCGGCCTGCTCGGCGGCGCGGCGCCGCAGTTCTGGCTTGAACTGCTTGCCGACCGAGGTGAGCGGGATCACGTCGACGATCTCGACGTGTTTCGGTGCCGCCGCTCGCTCGGGCACGTGCTCGGCCACCCACGCGTGCAGGTCCTCGGCGCTCACGGCGCTGTCGGGCGTGACCGTGACGAACGCCACCGGCACCTCGCCAGCATGAGGATCGGGCCGTCCGACAGCCGCCGCCGCCGTAACGTCTGGGTGCGTCAGCAACGCATCTTCGATCGTGGCCGGGTCGATGTTGTGCCCGCCGCGGATGATCAGGTCCTTGGCGCGCCCGGTCAGGGAGATGAAGCCCTCGGCGTCGACAGACCCGAGGTCGCCGGTGTCGAGCCACCCGTCGCGCAGCTTGCCGGCCCCGGACACCGTTGTTGTCCCGGAGGGGCCGCGGCTCAGGTAGCCGGCGAAGATGTTCGGGCCGCGCAGGACGAGCGTGCCGACCTCGTTGTCGGGCAGGAACGTCCAGTCGCCGGTTGCCTCGTCCACCTGGACTGCGCGCACCTCCTGGTAGGGCAGACGCTGTCCGACGCTGCCGACGCGTGGCGCATCGCTCCAGCCGAATGCGCTCGCGCAGGTCCCTTCGGTGAGCCCGTAGCCCTCGCACAGCGCGGCACCGGTGCGCTCCTCAAAGGCACGGGCAACGGCCGGCGGAAGCGGCGCGGCGCCGACGATCGGAAGCTTGAGGCTCGAGATGTCGGCATCGACCGGCACCCCGGCGAGGGTCGAGTACACGGTCGGGACGCCCGACATGGCCGCGATGCCGTAGTGCTCGACGATCTTCCAGAAGTTCGGATATAGCGACGGATCGCGGTAGCCGAGCGCTCCGCCCCACACGACATGCTGTCCCTTGAGCAGCGGTGCCAGCACCGTCACGAGCAGCGCGTTCGTGTGAAACAGCGGCAGCCCCGCGAACAGCACGCTGTCGGAGTCGAGCGTCTCGCGCGAGGCGATCATCCACGCATCGGCGACCTCGTTGGTGTGCGTGCGCGCCGCCAGCTTCGGGATCCCCGTCGTGCCGCCGGTGTGCAGATAGCTCGCGATCTCGTGCGGATCCGGACGCGCGATCGGCTCCCCGGAAGGACTGGCGTTCGCCATCCGCTCTGAGAGGTAGTCGACCGCCGTCCCGGTGCCGAGCGGCTCGAGTGCGGGCGGCTCCCCGGAGGGGGCGGTCGGGCGGAGCGCGAGAAGCGCGCGCGCACCGGTCCCAGCCGCAATCGCACGAGCGTTCGCCCACACCGCCGGATCGAGCTCCGGACCCGCGGCCACGATCACCTGGGAGCCGGACATCCGGACGAGCTCGGTCGCGTGCTCGACGTTCAGACCCGGGTTGATCGGCGCGTAAATCCCGACCGCCTCGGCGGCGAGCAGCAGCGGCAGCATCTCCGCGCAGTTGACGGAGATCACTGACACGGCGTCACCACGACGAACCCCGACGGCCGATATGGCGCCGGCGGCACGGTCGACGTCGTCCCCCAACTCCGCGAATGTCCGCACGACGGGGGACGTGAACCGCCCTCCGTCCGGAAGCACGGAGACCGCCCGACGGGTCGGCCACAGCTCCGCCGCCCCACGCACGAGTTCGTAGGTACTCGCGGGAAGACCGCGTTCGCTGAGCGGCAGGCGCTCGATCGCGGGCAGGTCGGAAGGACCGCGGAACGGCGGCCAGAGCGCGGCCGCCCGGCGCGAGGTGTCGGTGGCGCTCATCGGCTCGCGTCCGTCATGCTCGCAGCCGGGATGTAGCTCGTCGCGCCGACCCGCTCCACCGTGATCGAGAGCACGACCCGGCCGGCCTCAGCGAGGACTTCGTCGCTGAGGGCCTCCGGCGGGACATCGGCACGCGTGATGCGCTGGGCGATCGCCGCTGTCGCCGCGCCGATGTTCTCCGTGAGAATCTCGGCGGGGCCCGACAGGGTCGCCGACGGGTACGGTGGCTCGTGCCCCATCACGCAGAGCGACGCCCAGCCCGTCCGCCGGACGTCGCGCGTCTTGAGCCGGTCGGCGAGCGTCGAGACGAGCAGTCGCTCGCCGTCGCGGGCGAAATACACGAGCGATTGGCGCGCGTGGCCGTCCGCGGTGAGGGTCGCCAGCACTCCGGCCGGCTGAGCGTCGAGGAATGCCTGTAGCTCGGGGGTCAGAGCGCCCATGCCGCCGCCTCCTCGCTCGCCGGCATGATGAAGCCCTCGGGCTCCTCGACGACCGTGTTCGTCAGCGTTCCGATGCCCTCGATCTCCACCCGCACCACGTCGCCGACCTTGAGCAGCCCGTCGGGGAACGGCTGGCGAACGGCGCCGATGCCGGCGGGCGTTCCGGTCGCGATGACGTCGCCGGGCTCGAGCGTGAATGCCTGCGAGAGGTGGGCGACCTGCTGGAAGCAGTTGTAGATCATCTCGCCCGTGTTGCCGTCCTGACGCAGTTCATCGTTGACGTACGTCTTGAGCGCGAGCCCGTGCGGGTCGCCGAGTTCGTCGCCGGTCACGATCCAGGGTCCGAGCGGGCCGTGGGTGTCGAACGACTTGCCCATCGTCATCGTCGGGGTACGGATCTGCCAGTCGCGCACCGAGACGTCATTCGCGATCGTGTAGCCGGCGATCACCTCGTGCGCGCGATCTTCCGGCACGTGGCGGCAGCGAGTGCCGATCACGACCGCGAGCTCGCCTTCGTAGTCGAGCAGCGTCGAGACCAGCGGCATGTGGACGTCGTCGTCCGGACCGACGACGCACGTGATCTGCTTATTGAAGAACACCGGATACTTCGGCGCCTCCATGCCGGCCTCGGCGATGTGGTCGGCGTAGTTGAGACCGATCGCCAGGAACTTCCTCGGCTGGACCGGCGCCAGCAGGCGCACGTCGTCGAGGGAATGCTGTTCGTCCGGGTTGACCCGGTCGAGCACGACTCCATCTCGGACGATCCCCGCCTGGGGTCCGGCGCCGGCATCGAAGCGACAGAGCCTCATGACGACATCTCCGGGATGTCGACCGGCGCCTGCTCTGGGGCGTAGCCGCCGGCCATCGCCTTCGCGTGGATCTCCGTAAAGCTCATGCCGTCGGCGTAATCCGCGGCGACCGCGCCGGGCTCGACGAACTGGCCGATCGGGTTGGCCTTGAACTCCTCGGAGGTCTGCATCCAGGCCTTCGACTTCGCCCAGTCACCGAAGACGTCGACCTGCAGCTCGATGTTGTTGCCGTCCGGGTCGGCGTAGTAATAGGAGAGGGTCATGCCGTGGTCGAGGCACAGCGCCGGAACGATTCCGGCGTCCTTGAGGCGCAGGTAGGTCGCGTTCAGGTCCTCGAAGCTCCCGTACTCGAACGCGGAGTGATGCATCCCCGTGCGCGTGTCCTTCTCGGGATCGTCGACGAAGTTCGGGAACGCGAGCAGCGCGATCCGGTGGTTCGCACCGTCGTTGGAGAGCCAGGCGCCCACCTGGTCCTGGAAGACAACCTCCGCCCCGACGAGCGTGCCGTAGAAGTCGATCATCTCCTGGAGGCGGGTGGTCTTGAGGTTGACGTGGTGGAACGCGGGGTGGATCACTGTGTCCGTCATGTGAGGGCTCCTGAAGTGGTGGGTGCGGTTGTGATGTGAAGCTGGGTTCGGAGGTCGTCGAGTAGGTGCGGGAGGGCGTCGGCCGAGGCCGCGCTGCCGAATACGTAGAAGTCGGGGCGCACGAGCACGGCGTGGGCGCCGTGCTCGGCCAGCCACGTCGTGAGGCGTCCGTCGAGGTCGCGGACTCCCTGTGGCGCGTCTGGCGAGAGCGATGCGACCGTGGCGTCGAGCGTGTCCAGCAGCGTGCGCGACGCGGTGTCGAGGCCGTCGAGCGGGTCGCCTGCGGCGACGATGAGCTGGAAGCCGCCGCCGACGACGTCGTCGAACAGCCCCTCCCGACCGGCGCGGGCGACGACGCCCTGGACGCTGAGCGTCCCGGCAAGCGGGTCCTCGCCGGCGTCACCGCTCTCATGGAGCAGGCCGGCGGTTAGGGGTGCGAGCTCGACGGGGGGTGGCGGCCCGGCCGCCCGGACCATCGCGTCGCGCTCCGCCGCAGCCTGCGGATCGAGCTGGCAGAGGACCTTGCCGAGCTCGATGGCGAGCCGAATGACCGCCTCGTTCTGGGGCTGGCGCTCGGCGTCAATCGTGTCGAGCAATTGCTCGGGCGCCACATCACGCAGGACAAGGTCAAGTTTCCACGCAAGGTTCACCGCATCACGCAGCCCCGAGCACAGACCCTGCCCCAGGAACGGCGGCGTCAGGTGTGCCGCGTCCCCCACGAGCAGCACATGGCCGGCGCGCATCTGGTCGGCGAGCATCGAGCGGAACTCGTACACCGTGCTCCGCGTCAACGGACCATCCTCGGGCGTGTACCACGGCCCCAGCAGCGACCACACCTGGGCGGGGTCCTCGAAGTCCGTGGTCTGCTCGCCGGGCAGCAGCATGAACTCCCACCGGCGGTGCCGCGGTCCGCTCTGCATGTGGGTCGTCGGGCGGGTCGGGTCGCACCACTGGCAGGCGGTCGGCAGATGCCCGAGCGCGGTCATGTCACGCGGCTCGGCATCCACCACGAGCCAGCGCTCCTGGAAGCCGAGGTCGCGCCGCGTGACCCCGCTCGCCTCGCGCACGAACGAGTTCGCGCCGTCGGCGCCGACGACCCAGCGGGCGCGGATCGTACGCCGCTCGTGACTGAGCGCCAGCACGCTGGAGCCGTCATCGACCCGACGCGCGGTCACCTCGGCACCGGTGTCCGTCTCGGTGAGCCCATCGGCCACCCACCCCCGGTGCACCGTGACCCGGGCGTCGGCACCGCCGACCCGATCGAGGGAAGCCTCGAGCTCAGGCTGGAAGAACATGTAGGAGCTCTGCCAGCCGGACGGGGCGAGTCCTCGTCGATCGAACCGCAGCAGCGGCTCCCCGTCGGCCCCGAACCACTGGTAATCGTCGACGGGGATCATCTCGTGGGCGAGTTCGTCGGCGAGCCCGAGCGTCTGCAGCAGGCGCATGATCTCGTGGTCGAGATGGACGGCCCGAGGCAGGCGGTAGATGTCGTTGAAGCGCTCGAACACCTCGACCCGGTGGCCGGCTCGCGCCAGCAGCGTCGCGAGAGCCTGGCCAACGGGGCCGAAGCCGACGATTGCGACATCGGTGTCGAGGCGGTCCGCGTCGCTGTTCGTCGTGATCGTCATGCCCGTGCTCCGGTCGTCGGCACCGAGCTCGTCACCGGGCGCGCGAGGATCTGACCGAGTGCCTCGGCGAGCGCGGCCCGCGGATCGTCCGCAGCAGTGATCGATCGCCATCCCACGTGCCGGTCCGGTCGCACGAGCAGCGCACCGTCCGGCGCGATCTGCCGCTCGCGGACCCACGCGAGGCGAGGGTCATACAGGTCGCCCTCGATGTGCCCGATCCGCACCGCGTCGAGCGGGATCCCCGCATCCGCCGCCAGCTCTCGGGCCGCCTCGCACCACGCCTCGCCATGCTCGCCTGCGATCAGCAGGAAGCGGCCGGGTGCCACCAGGTCCTTGATCGGCCGCCGGTTGCCGTCCTCGTCATCGATCCACGCATGGGGCAGCGGTGAACCGGGACGGGTTGACGGCTGATAGATCCGAATGTCGTCGATCGGCTCCGGCGCCGGCGTGTCGTCCGGTACGACCGCCGCGGAGTCGTAGGCGTAGCCGTACTCGACGTTCAGCTCCGAGAACTCCTGCGACTGGGTGCGCATCATCCGGCGCACGGTGGCGCGCAGCTCGGCGTCCTCCGGCTGCTCGCTCCAGACCCGCCGCAGCAGCTCGAGGTTGCGCTCGGGCGAGTTCTCCGGGACGAGCCCGAGCTCGCCTCCGATCGCGAAGTGGTTGACCGCGTTCTCGAGCGAGCGCTGGCAGTTGTGGGCGTCCACCGGCCGGCGCTCGGCCTCGTAGGACTCCAGCAGCGCGGGTGCGGCCACGCCGTTCAGGACGGCGGTGAGCTTCCAGCACAGATTCTGCGCGTCGTGAATCGCGCTCGTCAGGCCGAGCCCTCCCGTCGGCGGGTGGCGATGAGCCGCGTCGCCGAGCAGGAGCACGCGTCCGACACTGAACTTCGATGCGAGCACCGCTTCGACGGACCACCGGGTGACCTTGTGGATCGTCATCGGGTGATCGCCGATGCCGAGCGCTTTGCGGGCGTCGGCTTCCACCTGTTCGTCGGTCTCCGCCGTTCCCACCGGGTAATTGAGATGGATGACCCACTCCTCCGAGTCAGGACCCCAGCGCTCTGGGCCCATCGGGACCATCACGACGAGCGTGCCCGCCTGCGGCGAGTAGATCCAGCGCAGCAAAACGTCGGGATCGTTGGCCCAGCGAGAGAAGTCGGCCGACACATGCAGCGTGGCGGTCTGCGTGACGACCCCGAGCCCCTCGTACTCGACCCCGATGAGGCTGGCGATCCGCCGGCCGCCGTCCGCGCCGATGAGGTACTCGCAGCCGACGGTGTACTCGCGGCCGGACTCCTTGTCCCGGATCGTGGCGAGGACGCCATCCTCGTCCTGCTCGAGGGCAATCAATTCGTGGTTGAAGCGGATCCGCCCGGTGGAGAGCTCGTCGGCACGTGCCTTCATCAGCGGCTCGAGGCGGATTTGGGGGAGGTTCAACTGCCGCCACGGGCTGGCCGCGCGCCAGAACTCATCATCCCCGCCGGCGCCCCACGACTCCAGTCGGACGAGCGTGCGTCCGTAGTCGGCGTCGGGGCCGGCAAAGCCGGCGTAGAAGGCCGTGGCGGCCATCTGCTCGGCGGGAGTACTCCGGGCCGCGATCGCCTCGGCGACACCCGCGTCGTCGAGCACCTCCATCGAGCGCTGGTTGAGCACATGCGCCTTCGGCAGGTCCGACGTCGTCGGGCGGGCGCTGACGAGCAGGTGCTCCACGCCCTGACGCGCCAGGAGCATCGACGCGGTCAGTCCCGCGCCGCCGCCGCCGACGATCAAAACGGGCACGGTCTCGTCGGTGGTCGCGGTGAATCCCATGAGGTGGCTCTCTCCTTACTAACGACGGCAGGTCAACTTTTGGAGTGCAGAGTACAAAACATGTTTTGTAGTGTCAACTCCAATTTGACGTGTATGCTCTGTGACATGGCGGCACGCGCGGAAGTCAGGCCCAACCGGCGCGGGATGAGGTCCCGCGAGCTCGTCCTCGACGCGGCCGAGCGCGTGATGGCAGAGGACGGCTTCGAGGCCGCGACGCTGTCCCGAGTGGTTGAGGAAGCGGGGATCCCGCTGAGCTCGGTCTACCACTACTACGGCTCCAAGGACGGGATCCTGCTCGCGGTGATGGAGCGTGGTGCCGCGCATTTCTTCGCGGACCTGCCCGACTCGGGCCGCCGGGTCGGTGGCCCGACCCGGTATCTCGCCACCGTGATCGAGACCGCTGCGGAGACGCTTGAGCGGCATCCGAATTTCCTCCGGCTGCTGATCGTGTTCGCCGCGCAGCCGTCCACCGCCGCCGGCGCTGAGATCCAGGATGTCGTCAGCGGCGTGCGAACGCTTGCCCTCGAGCGGCTCCAGCGGGAGATCGCGATCGCATTTGATGACGGGCCGGACGACGCGGTGACCATCCGGCTGGCCCAGTTCGTGCTCGCGGCCTTCGATGGCGCGTTCATCGCGACTCAGGCCGACCCTTCGATCAGGCTCCAGCAGCTCCTGGCTCCGCTCGCGCCCGCAGCCGTGGCCGCGCGACGCGCCCTGCACAAGGACGCCGGCTGACACCACGATGGTGTCGTTCTGGTTGGTGGCTTGGTGAGGCGTCATGACGGAGTTCCTGCGGGGTGGCCATCAGCTACGGGAGACCGGCCGTGACCACCTTGACTGCATTGGTGATCCCCCCGATCCCCGGCAGCGTGGAGACGGCGTCAAACGCTCCATCGCTGTCGGTCTGGTGCTTCACCTCGCCCTTGAGGGTCAGCCACCCGTCATAAACCGTGACGTCGATGTGGTCGGCGAGTTCAGGGTTCACCATCACCGCCTGCAACGCCACTCCGCGGAGCTCGGCGTCCGCGGTCTGATCACGGGGATCGAGGACGAGCTCGTCGCTGACGAAGCTCACGCCGGGAACTGATCTCGCGATGTGGATGGCAGCCTGACGCTGGTGGGGCGTCGCGACCGTCCCCCGAACGGTGACCGCGCCAGCCTTCTCAGAGACTGCGATCTGCTTTGGGTGCGGAATACGCCCATCTCGCTCATACCTGGCGCGGGTGCGCTCGATGATCGTGCGCTCGTCGGGCATGGCGGAACTCCTTTGCTCGAAGTTGGTGTGCCACGACAGCGTGCGGCTCGGCGAGGTGAGCGGTCATCACGCGAACTGGGTGATCGACTGGCGTCAGTGGTCGCGCGCCGTGGCACAAGACGCCCTCCCAGGCGGGCTCAACAGCTCGTCGATCGCCACGCGTCAATCACCCCCTTCGCGTGATGGCTACTCACCCCGTCGGCGGTCACGCTCGGTCATGCCGCACGACCTTGCCGACGAACCCGCCGGACGAGCTCGCGGCGACGACACATGAATTCACAAAGTCAACCCACTGGAGGTTTCTCAATGTTCACCGCTCCCGGCTCCACTAGTTGGTTCCGCCGGCAGCTAACCCGCGACCTGGCCGAGCGCGTGGCCCGGAATTGGTGGGTGCTGCTGGTCGACGGATTACTGCTCATCCTGGCCGGCACGCTGATCTTCAGCATCGACTGGTCGGTGCGAAGCCTGTCGATCTTCATCGGCGTCCTGTTCATCATGCAGGGCATCTCAACCGCTCTCGTCGGCGGCCTTGACAGGACGGCGCAACGCACGAACATCGTCGCCGGGCTCGCGTCGGTGGCCGCTGGCGTCGTGATTGTGGTCTGGCCGCGTCCCGGACTTCAGGCCGTCGGGATCTTCCTCGGCGCCTGGCTCATCATGATGGGAACGCTGACGGTCAGTGGGGCATTCGCCGGCCGTCATGTCATTCCGGACTGGTGGCTGTGGCTGATCGGTGGGCTCCTCGAGGTGCCGCTTGGTGTGATTGCACTTGCCGACCCGGGCGCCACGCTGGTCGCGTTGATCACGGTTGCCGGCATCTGGGCGGTTGCCGACGGCATCACGCGCGTCGTGCTGGCGTTCGAGCTCAAGAGCCTGCCGCTCCGCGTCGACGAACTGGAGACCGAGCTGGATCCGATCCACAACGGGCGCCGTAACAACGTCAACGACGAGATGCGTAGGCCGTCGCCGAGCGCAGTTGCGTGACGTCGCATCGCATGTCGGGACTGGACGGAGGCGCGGTCAGTCGACGACCGCGCCGCCGGCACGTCCGACGTTCGGTGCGGCCGGCGCAGACTGGTCAGGAAGGGGCCGCATTCCATGTTCAGAAATGTGATCGTGGGCGTCGATCATCACGATGGAGGTCGTGACGCGGTCGCCCTCGCGATACACCTGCTCGGGAGGGGCGGACACCTGACGCTCGCGCACGTGTACGACGTGGAGCCGGCTATCCCCCGCGGTGCGAGCTCGGGGTATGAGGACTCACAGCGCCGGCATGATCTCGCGCTGCTGCGCGCCGCGCGCGCCGAGGCGGCGGTGCCCGCCGAGTTGCGCTGGGAGCGAGCCCCGTCGGTGGGGCATGGACTGCACGAGGTCTGCGAGGCGGCGCACGGGGACCTGCTCGTCGTCGGCGCGTCCCGGCGTCACGGAGCGCTCCGCGCGGTTCGTGGCGATGACACGCGTGAGGCGCTCAGCGGCGCCCGGTGCGCCCTCGCGATCGCGCCGGCCAACTATCGGCGCTCACCAGCTGAGCTGCGGGAGATCGGTGTCGGCTATGACGGCTCGGCAAGCAGTGCACACGCGCTGGGCGTCGCGCGGGAGCTGGCGGCTGTCCACGGCAGCCGGCTGTCCGTCTTCGCAAGTATTGACGTGTCGCTTCACCTGATCGACGCCGCCGTTGCGGACGACATGGTGCAAGCGGCGCGCGCCCGCCTTGCGCGCCTCGGCGGCGTCGAGGCCCACGCCGCGTGCGGCCCGCCGGCCGAGGAGCTGACTTTGTACAGCCGGGTGGTTGATCTGCTGGTCATCGGGTCCCCCGGGCGCGTCCGGCCGGGACGGCCCGACGGCGGCGGTGTCGCACGTGAGCTGGCACGGTCCGCACGGTGCCCATTGCTGTCGGTCGCGCCTCCACACCACCATCACGCGAACTGCGTGATGACCGCTCACCCCAGCGATGCCGACGCTCGGTGCATGACGTTCCCCATTCCCCCGACCGTTTCGAGGCACGCTGATGATTCCCCTGTCTGATGGCATCCCTGCAAGGAGGTTTCCGTACGTCAACGTCGCGCTCATCGTCGCGAACCTCCTGGTGTGGATCCTCTACGAGACGCCGCACCTGGGCTCTGCCGTGTACCACGCGTCGTTCTACCCATGCAGTGTCAACGGCTCCTGTCACGCCCCGCTGGCGTGGGAGTTGAGCTGGTTCACCGCCATGTTCATGCATGCCAGCTGGGACCACATTCTCGGCAACATGCTGTTCCTGGCCATCTTCGGCAAGAACGTGGAGGATGCGTTCGGACACCTGCGCTACCTCGCGTTCTACATCCTGGGTGGCTTCATGGCCGCCCTCCTGCAGACGGCGATCATGCTGCTTGCGGGCTCGGCCGGGGCGGGACTGGTCCCGACGCTCGGCGCCAGCGGCGCCATCGCCGCCGTGCTCGGCGCCTACTGGGTGCTGTATCCCGGCTCGCGGATACTGACGCTCGTGCTCGTCTTCCCGGTCAAGATCCGCGCCTGGGTCTGGCTCGGCCTATGGTTCCTCTACCAGGTCATCGAGGCAAACAGCGGCCTCACCTCTCCCCACGCCAACGGCGGCGTGGCGTTCTTCGCTCACGTCGGGGGATTCGTGTTCGGGGTGATGGTTGCGGCGGGGTTCCTGCGGTCGCGGACGGCGGCGCGCGACCGCTCGGACCTTCGTCCAGCCGGTGCCTACTGATTCACGGCGATGGACGCTGAATGGACGGCGCCGGGGGCGGTTACGGGATCGACGCGGTCGGAGTGGCCTCGGCCCACGCCTGTCAGCGGGATCGCAGCGTGGGCGCGATCAGGCCGAGTTCCCGCGCACGGGCGACGGCCGCATCGCGGTCATGGGCTCCGAGCTTCGCGTAGATGTGGCGAATGTGCGTGCGAACGGTGTTAGGGGAGACGATGAGCTCGGCGGCGATCTCCGGCGCTTTGAGGTTGCTCGGGAGATAGCGGACGACGCGCAGCTCGGCTTCGCTGAGCTCTTCGATGAGCGGCGCGGGCTCGCCCCGCGCCGGCGCGGAGGAGCCGCCGAGCACGGTGAGGATGTCTCTGAGCAGAGTCGCGTGGGCCGTCCGGTGACGGGGGTGGCGCTCCAGCAGCCCGCGCACGGGCACGAGGAGGAACGGCAGCACAACGCCTTCCGGCTCGGCGAACTCGAGCGCGCGCTCCACTGATTGCTCGGCGCCGCGATGGTCCCGAAGCTGCTCTCGGGCCACCGCGTCAGATAGCGACGCCTCGATCACCGGCCAGAGTGGGTGCATCGACTTCGCCTGCCGATCGATGACGGGCTCGAGTGCCTCGACCGCGTCGTCGGGCTCACCCTCCGCCAAATGAAGGGCGGCAGCAGCGATGCGCATCTCGGCGCGGTCGCGCTGCTCGTCGCCGACGGCGTCCAGTCCAGCGCGGACGGTGGCGATGTCGCCGAGCGCCAGCTGTGTCTGCAGCATGCGCGCCCGTACTTCGGTGGCGAGCGCATGTCGTTCCACGAGCAGCGCCTGCATCCGTTCGGCAGCATGAAACGCGCTCAGTGCCTGGGGCAGGTGGTGGCCCGCCAGACACAGGAGCCCGCGCGCATAATGAACGAGCAGCTCGGTGCCCGGCTCGCCCGCGGGCAGCAATATCTGCTCCGCCCGCTCCAGCCGAGCCGCGGCATCTTCGAAGCGTCCGAGCCAGAGGAGGCCGAGTGCGCTCGTGGCCAACGGGGTGACGACGACGGGATCCTCGCTCCAGCCGTGCGTGTCAGCAAACCGGATCGCCTCCTCGCTCTGGCGCAACCCCACGAGCGCTGGTTGCCCGCTCAGCACGTTTGCGATCGCCAGATGTGCCAGCGGCGGGATCTCCAGCCACGGGTAGCCGGCCCGCCGGGCCAACGACAGGGCCTGCTCGAGGTGCAGCCGGGCGTCATCCAAGCGCAGGGACCACAACTCGGCGACCCCCAGGTTCTGCGTGGCGACGGCGCGGTGGGCGTCGCTCAAGGCGCGCTTGCCCGGCGGCAGCGCGGCAAGCGCCACCTCGAGGCACTGAATCGCTTCTAGCAGGATTGGCAAGTCGCCTCGCCACCGGGCCAGCGCCAGTCGTACCACCGCCAGGTGGGCGTCGAAGGTCTGCCGGCGCTCCGAGGTCACCGCGTCGGCCGACTGTTGCGCGAACTCGACATACGCGGCGCTGTCCTCAAGCTCGCCCTCCAACAGGCGTACGGCGCTGAACGCGACTGCTAGCTCGGGATCGGCTGCCACGTCGTCCGGGAAGGCGTGTAGCAGCTCACGCACCGTGGCGACGCGGCCCTCCAGCGTCAGGTCGAGGTAGTTGTCCGTGAGCCAGCGCGCGGCGTCAGGCCAGTCTCCCGCCCGCTGTGCGTGCCGGACGGCGTCGATGATGTGCCCGCGCTGCTCGAACCACTGGGCGGCGGCCCGGTGCAGCGGAGCCACGCTCGCCGGAGCCACGCGGCGGAGCTCGAGGGCTAACAGTTCGGCGAACAGATGGTGGTAGCGAAACCACGATCGGCTCGCGTCCAGCGAGGACACAAACGCGTTCTCATCTTCCAGTCGCTGGAGGTGCCGTTCGGCGCCCGAGCCGCCGGAAAGAGAGTCTGCGAGCGCTCCGCTCACCCGGTCGAGGACTGACGTTCGGAGCAACATGTCTCGGACATCCTCCGGCTGGCGTTCCAGCACCTCCGCCATCAGATAGCCCGCCACCGTGCGCTCGCTGCCGGAGAACTCGCGGACGAATCGCTCCGGGTCGGGATGCCGGGCCAGCGAAAGCACCGCCAGGCGCAGACCCGCCGCCCACCCCTCGGTTCGTTCATGCAACAACGCGATGCCCGCGTCGGACAACGTGATCCCCTCGCCGCTGAGGAGCCGTCGTGTCTCTTCGAGCGAGAACTGGAGGTCTGGGCCCCGAACCTCGGTAAGTGCCCCTCGCAGTCTCAACCGGTGCAGTCCGAGCCGCGGATCCTCACGTGTCACCAGCACCACGAGGAGCTGAGGCGGAAGCCGCGCCAGAAAGTCCTCGAGCCAGCCCAGCGCGTCGGGGGCGCGGAGCTCGTGCAGATCGTCGATCACCAGCACAACGGGCGCTACGAGCGAATCGAGCTCGGCCAGCAGTCGCTCGACTGCGAGCTCGCCGCGAAATCCGGGTGACGGATCCGCAGGCTGCACGATTTCGACCGTGGATGCCAGCGCGTCGACGAGTGAGAGCCAGAACCGCTGCGCGTCCCGATCGACGCGTTCCACCGACACCCATGCCAGTCGATCACGCAACCCTGCCGCTTCTGCCCAAGAGCGCACCAGGACCGATTTGCCGCTGCCGGCGGGAGCACACATGAGCACGACGCTGCCCGGTTCAGCTGCGGACAGGCGAGCGAAGAGGTCGGGGCGCTGAACCAACCGCCGGCCGGCCGGCGGCGGATGGCGCATTGGCCGGCGCGACGCCGCGGATTCCTCGATCAGAGCCGCCATAGGTGCCCAGTCGACGTTGAAGGCTAACGCACTGGTGGCCTCTCACAGGAGCCGCAGCGGCACGTCCGTAGAAGCCCGCAAAGCGGCGCCGCGCGTGTGATGGCGTCGGCATGCCAGCGAGGATCATCCGAAACGTGTGACGATCGATCACCCACGCGCCCGCCAGGCTGGTCGCATGACAGATCAACACACCACACCCAACGGAACGGTCCCCGCGGGGGAGTACGACAGCGTGATCGCCGTCTCCTTCGAAGATGACCGCAATGCCTACAAAGCGCTCACCATTCTCAAGGAGCTTGACTCGCAGCGGCGAGTCGGCATCCGTGAAGCATCCGTCGTCGTGCGCGGCGAGGATGGGCAAATCGTCGAGAAGGACCGGTCCGCGTCGACGGATCTCCCTGGGACGGCCGGCGGAGGTCTCCTCGGGCTCCTCCTCGGGATCATCGGTGGCCCCCTGGGCATGCTGATTGGCGGAACCTACGGACTGATGGTCGGATCGCTGTTCGACCTTTACGACGTCGAGGAAACCGAGTCGGCGCTCGGAGCGATTTCGAGCTCCGTCAAGGTCGGACATCCCACCCTCGTGGCGGTCCTGGGCGAGCAGAGCCCTGAGGTCGTTGACGTCGCCATGGCTGACCTCGGTGGCCGTGTCCTGCGTCGGCCCGAGGCCGACGTCGAAGCCGAGATCGCGGCCGCCGAAGAGGCGCAGCGTCAAGCGAAGCGCGAGGCGCACAAGGAGCTGATCCGCGGGCGACACGAGCGGGACAAGGCGGCGGTCACCGCCAAGGTGGACGAACTGAAGTCGAAGCTCCACCGCGATGGAAGGCGCTCGGAGACAACTCCGGCCGCGGCCCGCTAGCTGCCGGAGGCTCGAGCACGGACTGCGTGGGCAGCCGCCGTGGCTGCCCACGCGGGGTTCAGCGGCCTGACGTGGTCATGGTCAGCGGGCTCAGGAGCTGCAGATCGCGCGGTTTGCGCGTGATGGCCTTTCGAATCTGAGATTGGCGCGCGGCTGTTCATCAGCCCCCGGACCGTCGAGGATCTAGCGGGTGCACGACTGGCCGCGTCAACCATCGGCCAGAGGAGGACGTCATGGACTCCATTCCGTTGTTAGATCCGCCTTTGTGTCCGCGGTCAGATGTTCTCGGACTGGCCTCGGAGCGTCTCGATCGCGGGCTCCAACTCGTCGAGAATCACTGTCTGCATGTCGAGCGCGGTCAGCTCAAGGACCCGCCGGGGTGGCGAGCTCACGGGGGAGACGACAATAAGTGGTTGCCAACGCTGCCGTACGCGCAATGCCAGATCGTGCAGGAACGAGATCCCGCTGCTGTCGAGGTAAACGAGTTCGCGTAGATCCACGACCATTCCCCGCGACACCTCGGACAGGTCGGCAAATGCTCTGGCAATGTCGCTGGCGTTGGAGACATCGATCTCGCCGCTGATCGCCGCGACCGTGACGCCGTCGCGATGGTCGAACTCGACCCGGGCAAGATCGTGCGTTGGCCGCGCTGAGGGCGCGCTGGTCGAGTGATCGTCAGGACTCGTGGGCTGATTCCTGCTCATCACTAGGCAGCGGCTCGATGCCGGTCGGTAGGTCATCGCGTTTGCGCCGTATCGTCACCTTCGTGCCATCCGCGCGGCGCTCGATCAACAGGTCGTCGGACACCGCCCGCATCACGTTCAGGCCGCGCCCACCAAGCCCGACCCGCGGCTCGCGCCATTTGCCGTGGTCGGAGATCTGAAGTGAGATCGCCCCGGGCTCGAGCGTGGCGCGCGCGGTAAAGGTCTCTTTGCGCGATCCGTACGCGTGTAGCACCACGTTGGTGCAGGCCTCCGACCACGCGAGCTCCAGGTCCCCTCGAGTGAGTGGACCGAGCGCTGGCGCGTTCGCGTTCAACCATGCGCGCAGGCGGTGGCGGGCCAGTGGCACCGAGCCGGGGCTCGCCGCGAGCGTGAGCTCCAGCGGACCGGCCGGATGCGCGAGCAGCCGGACCAGGAGCAGCGCGACGTCATCGTCGCTGGGCTGTTCGGCGATCGTGCGCTCGAGGACGTGGTCGCAGATACCTTCGACTGCTGCCGGGGCGCTCTCGAACGCACGTTGCAGCCGCTCGTAGCCGACGGCGATCGACTCGCGGCGGCGCTCTACGAGGCCATCGGTGTAAAGCAGTACGGTCTCGCCCGATCGGATCGGGTACTGCGCCTCGCTCGGCGCGATGTGCTGGTCTACGCCCAGCGGGGGCGTGCGATCGGTCTCCAGGAACCTAACCCGCCCTTCGACGTCGCGCAGAGCCGGCGGCGGGTGTCCGGCGCGGGCGAGCGTCAGGCTCCCTTCGGCGGCATCGATGATCATGAACAGGACGGTCGCGATCATGCCCGGCCCCAGGGTCGCGTAGACCACCCGATCGAGTCGCGCCAGCGCCTCCTTGGGGCTGTGGCCCTCGACCGCGAACGCGCGCAGGGCGTTGCGAAGCTCGCTCATCGTCGTCGCCGCCCTGACGCCGTGGCCGACGACATCGCCGATCATCACGGCGGTGCGTTCGTGGTCGAGCTCGAGCGCGTCGTACCAGTCGCCGCCGATCTGAGGGGCGAGTCCGCTGGGCAGGTAGCGGGCGGCGAGCTCGAGCCGGGGGTGGCGCGGCAGGCGATCGGGCAACAGGCTGCGCTGGAGCGTCTCGACGAGCTGGCGCCCCTGGCTGAAGCGCTGGACGTGGTCAAACGCGATTGCCATCCGGTCCGCGGCCAGGGTCAGCAGCTCGAGATCGCCGCCATCGAACTGATCCTCACTGCTCGCGCCGAGCAGCAGCAAGCCGAGCAGTTGGTCGCCTGCGATCAGGGGAACAACGAGCAGGCTCGCGATCGCAAATTCGTCCTGTTCGTTGGACTCGAGCGGCTGCAGCGAAGCCAGCTCGCTGCCGCGCAGCAGCGCCGGCCGTCGTTCGGCGGCGAGCGCGCCCAGCATCCCCTGGCCGAGCGTCACCCGGTCGTACGCCGGCGCGGGCAGCGGACCCCCACGGCTCGACTGCAGGGATAGGGTCGGAGCGTTCTCGTCGGGCAGCAGCAGGGCAGCCGAATCAGCCTGGAACAGTGTTCCGGCGCGGTCCAGCAGCTCGCTCGCAAGGCCATCGAGGTCGAGGTGTGCGAGTGCCGTGTCGCTGAGAATCTGGAGCGTTCGTACCGTCCGCGCGACCGCCTCGGCCTCGGCCCGCGCGTGAGATTGGCGCACGCGTTCGCTGCGCTCGCGGCTGAGCTCGACGAACACCGAGACCTTGGCGCGCAGGATCTCGGGCTCGAACGGTTTGATCACGTAGTCGACCGCGCCGGTCGCGTACGCCAGCGCGATCTCCTCGACGTCGCTCGCCTGGGCGGTGAGAAAGATGATCGGGATCCGGCGCGTCGCGGGGCGGGAGCGGATGATCCGTGCCGTCTCGAGGCCGTCAAGTCCGGCCATCCGCACGTCGAGCAGAATGACTGCGATCTCCTCGCGCAGCAGCGCGCGCAGCGCCTGCTCGCCGGACTCGGCGCTGATCAGACGCTCGCCGAGTGGCTCCAGCACCGCCTCGAGGGCGACGAGGTTCTCGCTGTTGTCATCGACGAGCAGGATCCCTACCGGCTCGTCGGTCCCCGGCGGCTCGCTAACCGCCGGGACGCCCGGCGCGGAGACCTGATCGTCGGCGCCGGCGGGCTCGGACTCCGGCGCGCTCCGCACTGTGCGCTCCAAGGTCATGAGTCGGTCGTCGCAAGACCGGCCTCGACCGAGAGCCACCCGCTGACCAGCGACAGCAGCTTGTCGGGATCGACGGGTTTGGTGATGTAGTCGGACGCTCCGGCCGCGAGGCTCTTCTCGCGGTCGCCCTGCATCGCCTTCGCGGTGACGGCGATGATCGGCAGCGCATCGAGCGCGGGCATCGCGCGCGCCGCCTTGATCGTCTCGTAGCCATCCATCTGGGGCATCATGATGTCCATCAGCACAAGGTCGATCTTCGGGTCGGTCTCGAGGATTTCGAGTGCCTCCGGCCCAGTCTCGGAGAAGACGACCTGCAGTCCGCGATCCTCGAGCAGGCTCGCGAGCGCGAACAGGTTGCGCACGTCGTCGTCGACGAGCAGGACGCGCCCATCGAGCCGTGGCAGCGGGGCTGCGGCCTCGGGCAATGCCGGGTCCGGGCCGGCCACCGCGGGACCGCTTGCTGGATGCAGCAGCAGCGCCGCTTCGGCCGCCAACGCCTCGTCGGATTCGGCGACCCTCGGAAGGAGGTTGGGCTCGTAGCGGCGCAGGCGAGTTCTGTCGCGCTCGGTGACCCGGCGGTCGAGCCGCAGGATCACCGGCAGGCGACCGCGACTCGTCCGTTCGCGGAGCTCGTCAAGCAGTGCGAACACGGCCGTCTTGGATATCCGCGAGCCGATCACGAGACAGTCGGGCAACGACGACTTGATCGCCGCCAGCGCCTCGTCAGCGTCGAGCGCCGTCGTCAGTTCGACGCCGCGATCGCGTCCGACGAGCGTCCGGATCACACCCAGCGCGAGGCCTCCGCGATCGAGCACGAGCAGCCGGCGCGTCCGGTCGGCCGACCGCCCGACCGAGCGCCGGTCGGCGACGCCGGCACCGTCGCTTTCGTCGCGATCGTGTAAGCGGCCCGCCGGCAGCACGCTGGCCGCGGTCAGTTGGCCGAACGGGGTTTCGGTCGCCGGCACGCTCAAGGCGGCAGTGAGCCGCAGACTGAGGGTGAACACGGTTCCGCCCCCGGGCTTGCTCTGGACGCTGATCTCCCCACCGAGCGCCCGTGCGAGCTCGCGGCTGATCGACAGCCCGAGGCCGGTGCCGCCGTAAGTCCGGCTCGTTGTCCCGTCGGCCTGCTGGAAGGCCTCGAAGATCACGTCGAGCTTCTCCTGAGCGATCCCGATCCCCGTATCGATCACCGAGAACGCGAGCAAGTCCTCGCCGGCACGCTCGATCCGCAGCGTCACCCCACCCTCGGCCGTGAACTTGAATGCGTTGGACAGCAGGTTGCGAAGAATCTGCTGCAATCGCTGCTCATCGGTGACGATCGTGTTCGGGACCCCATCGGCGAGCACGATGTCGAGTCTCAGTCCCTTGTCGGCCGCGACGGGCTCGAACGTCCGTCGCACGTACACGCACACATCGGCGAGTGGCAGCGCATCGAGTAGCAGGTCCATCTTGCCTGCCTCGATCTTCGACAGGTCGAGGATGTCGTTGATCAGCTCCAACAGATCACGTCCTGCGGCACGGATCGTGCGTGCGAAATCAATCTGCTTGGCCGTCAGGTTGCCGCTCTCGTTGTCGAGCAGCAGCTTGGAGAGGATCAGCAGACTGTTGAGCGGCGTGCGCAGCTCGTGGCTCATGTTCGCCAAGAACTCGGACTTGTAACGCGAACTCAACGCGAGCTGCGCCGCCTTCTCCTCCAGCCCGAGGCGGGCCTGCTCGATCTCGCGGTTCTTGCCTTCGATGTCGAGATTGCGCTCCTCAAGCAGCTGAGCCTGCTGCTCAAGTTCGGCGTTCAGCGACTGCGACTGCTGCAACAGCTCCTCGGTGCGCATGTTGGCGATGATCGTGTTGAGCACGACCCCGAGCGTCTCCATCAGCTGCTCGAGGAACGTACGGTGAATCTCGCTCGGCGGCCGCAGCCACGCGAGCTCGATCACCCCGAGGACCTGATCCTCGAACAGGATCGGCATGATCATGATGCTCGCCGGCATCGCGTCGCCGAGGCCCGAGCTGACCCGGATGTAGCCCTCAGGCGTGTCGTCGATCCGGATCGTCGTGCGTTCCAGCGCCGCCTGACCTACAAGCGACTCCCCGAGCCTGAAGCGCTCGGGCACCCCGTCGCGATGCACGTAGCCGTAGCTGGCGATCAGCTGCAGCTCGCGCGGCTGATCATCGGTGTCGGTGAGGAAGAACGCGCCGTGCTGCGCCGACACCGCCGGCGTCAGCTCGGACATGATCAGCTGCGTCACCGTCGCGAGCTCGCGCTGCCCCTGCATCAAGCCGGAGATCCGCGCCAGGTTCGTCTTGAGCCAGTCCTGATCCTGGTTGCGCGTCGTCGTATCGCGCAGGTTGGCGATCATCTGGTTGATGTTGTCCTTGAGCTCGGCGACCTCGCCCTGGGCCTCGACCGAGATCGATCGCGTCAGGTCGCCCTGCGTCACGGCGGTCGATACCTCGGCGATCGCTCGCACCTGAGTCGTCAGGTTTCCGGCAAGCTGGTTGACGTTTTCGGTCAGGCCGCGCCACGTTCCGGACACGTCCTCGACCTCGGCCTGGCCGCCGAGCTTCCCTTCGGTGCCCACCTCGCGTGCGACGCGGGTGACCTCGTCGGCGAACGAGGACAGCTGGTCGACCATCGTGTTGATCGTGTTCTTCAGTTCGAGGATCTCGCCCTTCGCGTCAACCGTGATCTTCTGTGACAGGTCCCCGTTCGCGACCGCGGTCGTGACCTGGGCGATGTTGCGCACCTGGTCGGTCAGGTTGGCCGCCATCAGGTTGACGTTCTCGGTCAAGCCGCGCCACGTTCCGGACACGTCCTCGACCTCGGCCTGGCCGCCGAGCTTTCCTTCCGTGCCGACCTCGCGTGCGACGCGGGTGACCTCCGCCGCGAACGAGCGCAACTGCTCGACCATCGTGTTGATCGTGTCGGCAAGCGCGGCGACCTCGCCCTTAGCCTCGACGGTGATCTTCTTAGACAGGTCGCCGTTGGCGACCGCTGTGGTGACCAGGGCGATGTTGCGCACCTGGTCGGTCAGGTTGGCCGCCATCAGGTTGACGTTCTCGGTCAAGCCGCGCCACGTCCCCGAAACGTCCTGCACCTCGGCCTGGCCACCGAGCTTTCCTTCCGTGCCGACCTCCCGCGCCACGCGGGTGACCTCCGCCGCGAACGAGCGCAACTGCTCGACCATCGTGTTGATCGTGTTCTTGAGCTCGAGGATCTCGCCCTTGACGTCAACGGTGATCTTCTGCGAGAGGTCGCCCTGAGCGACAGCGGTCGTGACCTGGGCGATGTTGCGGACCTGATCGGTCAGATTGGAGGCCATGAAGTTGACCGACTCGGTCAGGTCCTTCCACGTCCCGGCGACCCCCGGCACCTCGGCCTGGCCACCAAGCTTTCCTTCCGTGCCGACCTCCCGCGCCACGCTTGTCACCTCGTCGGCGAACGAGGACAGCTGGTCGACCATCGTGTTGATCGTGTTCTTCAGTTCGAGGATCTCGCCCTTGACGTCAACGGTGATCTTCTGCGAGAGGTCGCCCTGGGCGACGGCGGTCGTGACCTGGGCGATGTTGCGGACCTGATCGGTCAGATTGGAGGCCATGAAGTTGACCGACTCGGTCAGGTCCTTCCACGTCCCGGCGACCCCCGGCACGTCGGCCTGGCCACCAAGCTTTCCATCGGTTCCGACCTCGCGGGCGACGCGGGTGACCTCGTCTGCGAACGCGCGCAGGGTGTCGGTCATCGAGTTGATCGTGTCGGCAAGCGCCGCGACCTCGCCCTTGGCCTCGACCGTGATCTTCTGCGACAAATCGCCCTGGGCGACGGCGGTCGCGACCTGGGCGATGTTGCGGACCTGATCGGTCAAGTTCGACGCCATGCCGTTGACCGAGTCGGTCAGGTCCTTCCAGGTCCCGGCGCTTCCTGGCACCTCGGCCTGGCCACCGAGCACGCCTTCGGTGCCGACTTCGCGGGCGACGCGGGTGACCTCGTCTGCGAACGCGCGCAGGGTGTCGGTCATCGAGTTGATCGTGTCGGCAAGCGCCGCGACCTCGCCCTTGGCCTCGACCGTGATCTTCTGCGACAAATCGCCCTGGGCGACGGCGGTCGTGACCTGGGCGATGTTGCGGACCTGGTCTGTGAGGTTGTTCGCCATCCCGTTCACCGACTCAGTCAGACCGCGCCAGGTGCCCGAGACGTCCTGGACCTCGGCCTGGCCGCCGAGCATTCCTTCGGTGCCCACCTCGCGTGCGACGCGGGTGACCTCGTCGGCGAACGAGGACAGCTGGTCGACCATCGTGTTGATCGTGTTCTTGAGCTCGAGGATCTCGCCCTTGACGTCAACGGTGATCTTCTGCGACAAATCGCCGTTGGCGACGGCGGTCGTGACCTGGGCGATGTTGCGGACCTGATCGGTCAGGTTCGACGCCATGCCGTTGACTGAGTCAGTCAGGTCCTTCCACGTCCCGGCGCTTCCCGGCACCTCGGCCTGGCCGCCCAGCTTTCCTTCCGTGCCGACCTCCCGTGCCACACGCGTGACCTCGTCGGCGAACGCCGATAGCTGGTCGACCATCGTGTTGACCGTCGTGCCGATCCGCAGGAACTCGCCCTTGACCGGCTGGCCCCCGATCGTTAGCGCCATCTTCTGCGACAGGTCCCCCTCGGCGACCGCAACGATCACGCGCGCGACCTCGGTCGTAGGCCTGACGAGATCGTCGATCAGCGAATTGAGCGAGTCGACGCTCGTCGCCCAGGCGCCGCCCGCATCCTTGAGCCGGGCTCGCTCGGTCATGCGGCCCTCGCGACCGATGATCTTTCCGACGCGCACGAGCTCGCCCGACATCTGACCGTTGCGGGCCTGAAGATCATTGAAGGCGCGTGCGATCTCGGCCATCTTCCCCTTCCCGGCCGGCGTCAGCCGGACCGAGAAGTCGCCCTCGCGGGCCGCTCTCAAGGCGCCCAGCAGGCTGTCGAGATCGGACTCGGAAAACGTCTGCGCGCCGTTCTGGGCGACTCGACCGCGCGGATCAACACGGCTCATTGGTCCGGCCCTCCCGTGAGAGTGATGGCAATGCGGAGCATCGTCAGCGCGGCTGTCGCTGGCCTCAGACGCGCCAACACGCGAACCGTACGCCAATCGCCGAAGTTCGTCTATGTCAACAGGGCGCCCGCCCCGCTCGCGACGCGCTCGCCGCCGACACCCGCCACTGGCACCCTGGGCCCAATCCCTCTACGCCGACGCTCGCGCCCGCGGTCATGACCATTCGCGCGCTGGGCACCGTCGGTCGCGCATCCTATGGCGCTGCCGGCAAGACCGCGTGCCTTACGACCCGGACCGCCACCGTCGACCCGTCATCAAGTCGACGATTGCCTTGGCGACGTAGGAGGCCCAGCCGCTCCAGCAAGCAGACAGGTGCTTGGGCATGACCGCGGTCGCCGGCTCGCGTCTATCAAGTTGCTCCTCGCGGTGCGGAGCGGTGCCATGTCGACGTGACCGTCTCAGGCGTCGCCGGCGGCGGTCTGAACCGCATGTGCGCTGCGGGCGGCATCGGTGATCCGCGGGAATCGGCCGGACTGTTCGATCTCGTAGGCGAGTTCGATCAAGGTTCGCTCGCCACCGCGTGGCGCCGAGATGTGCACGGCACCCGGGAGGCCGTCCGCCATCATCCCGTGCGGCAGCGCGATCGCTGGGCCACCCCCGATGTTGTTGATCGGCGTGAACGCCACATAGTCCGTGAGCTTTGCGAACAGTTCCTCGAACGGCTGATCTGGCGCCTGCTCGCCGATCCTCGGTGCCGGATGCGCGAGCACCGGACTGAGGATCACATCGACGTCGGTGAAGTGCTCGTCGTAGAGCTGCACGCCACGGCGCAGCCGCCGAATCGCCGGTAGTACGCGCGTTGTATTGCGGCGCGCGAACGCCGCCAGGCCCTTGGTGAACGGGTCGAGCTCCCGCGGGCGGAAGCTGCCGCGGTGGATGAGCTTGAACGACGCGGACATCAGGACAGCGAACACTGCCCAGTACAGCTTGAAGTCCTCGATGTACTCCGGCCCCACCCGCAGCCGCGCCTCGCTGAGCTCGTGGCCGTGCTGGGCCAGCATGTCAACAGCTGAGTCGAGCACCGTCTCGATTTCGGGGTGGACCGGTCGCCCGAACACGTCGTGGCGGATCACGCCGACGCGCAGCTTCCGGTCGGACGGGCCCACCACCAGGCCGACCGGCTGTAGCTTGGGATCGGCGTGAAACCGCTCCGCCGCCGCCAGGTAGTGCGCCGTGTCGCGCACCGAACGCGTGAGCACCCCTTCGGCGGCCAGGTTGACCGGCAGCTGCCGTGCGCCTGGCTGGTCGAGCAGCCGGCAGCGGGTCGTCTTCAGACCGACCAGCCCGTTCACGGCCGCCGGAATGCGAATCGATCCGCCACCGTCGTTCGCGTGCGCGATCGGCACCGCCCCGGCCGCCACCAGCGCCGCCGCTCCGCCGGAGGACGCACCGGCCGAGCGCTCGACATTCCACGGGTTGCGAGTTGGCGCACGGCCAACGTACTCGGTGCTCGCCGTGAGACCGAACTCCGGCAGCTTCGACTTGCCGAGCAGCACAAATCCCTGCGCGAGGAACTGCCTCGCGGGGGCCATTTCCCGCTTGGCCGGATGCGGCGCGATCGCCGCCGAGCCGCAGCAGGTCGGCAGCCCGCGCACGTCCACGTTGTCTTTGACGAACGTCGGCACGCCGCAGAACACCCCAGAGGGTGCAGGCTGCGCCCGCGCGCGCTCAAAGCACGCGACCTGCACCGCGGACAGGTGCTCGTCGACCCGCTGAACGCGTTCGATTGCGGCCTCGACGACCTCCTCGCGGCTGACCGCTCGCGCCGCGATCGCTGCCGCGACGCCCAACGCGTCCAGGTCACCGAGCGCGTCATCGGCGAAAACATGGATGGCAGTCATGGATCGGTCCATTGTCTCGATCGCGAGGCGGCGCGTGCGCCGCCACTCAGGTGACCGAGCGATCGCCCACGACATCCTCGGCCGTCGCCCTCGTGAGTCTGCGACCGGCAGGCGAGGGATATCGCAACGCCCCGCGCGGACGGTTTCGAGAAGGGAATCGTCTGCCCCGTCGCCGAGCCGACCACAAGGTTTCGTGGCCAAGCGATCGCCCGCTTCCGGCGGTCTGGCGTGATCACTCCGTCGTCGGAGCGATCGCGTCCGGCCCGCGTTCAGCGTCGCAAAGACGATCGGCAGCAAGCTGCGCATTTCAGGCCTGCAGGTGCTTCGTGTCGCGGCGAACGCGACCGGTGTCCGGTTCACCGGTTCAGGCCGCGTTCGACGGCGTCGGTGAATGCGTCGAACAGCTCAGCGGAGGGTGGCAGGACCTGCGTGGCGAGGATCGCCGCGAGGTCGTGGTCGGGCCAGGAATACCACAAGGTCCCAAGTCCGCCGGCCCAGCCGTATCTGCGGCCTGCAGCGCTCTCGGACACCCCGAGTCCGTAGCCCCACCCACCGGCCTTCAGGAACGTCGCCGCCGACGGCCCCGCCCTTTGCCGAGCCGTGAGCTGATCGGCGGTCATCGCGCTCACCAAGTCGGGGCTCAGGAGCCGGTCGCCATCGTCCAGCAGCATCCCCGCGAACCGCACCAGATCGCCGACGCTCGACACCAGACCGCCGCGCCCGTCCGGGAACCGAGGAGGTACCGCCCACCGGCTGTCGGCAACGCCATCAAACCGCACGAGCCCTTCCTCCCGGCGTTGAAAAGCCGGGACCAGGCGCTCCGTGCCGGCGACAAAGCCGGTGTCGTTCATCCCGAGCGGGGCTAACAGCCGATCACGCAGGGCAACATCGAGCGGCCGACCGACCGCCCTGGCCACCAGCACACCTAGGACAGCGAACGCCAGCTCGTAGCGCCACACACTGCCCGGCTGTTCGAGAAGAGGCAGCGTCGCGAACCGCGCGACCCATTCCCTCGGCACGGGAGGTCCTTGCGGGTCCGGTGGACCGAAGCCGAGCTCAAGTTCGATCGCCCTGTCGACCGCCGGGCATTCACCTTCGAACACCCAGCCAAAGCCCATCCGCATCGTCAAAAGGTCCTCGATGGTGATTGAGCGCCGTGCTGGCTCCGTGTCGTCGAGCCGGCCGTCGAGGCGCCGCAGCACGCGACGGTCAGCGAGCTCAGGCAGGAAGCGCTCCACGGGGTCATCGAGCGCTAGGACACCATCATGAGCCAGCAGCAAGGTCAGCGCCGCGATCATCGGTTTGGTGTTCGAACTGATCCGGACAACGGCATCGACCATCAACGGATCGAAGCTCTCTGGCTCGGTCACCCCCAACGAGTCGACCGTCGTCTCACCACGATGACGCACCCCAACCACGGCTCCAGGCACAAGCCCCAACTCGACAAACGGACGGACCGCGGAAATCAACTGCTCGCTTCGCACCGCCAGATCGTCGCATGTGGCAGCCCAGGCACCGAACGCCCGCTCTCCGCTTCCGGGCGACAGGATGATGCCCACGATCACATTTGTCCCGCAGCACGCGCCCGAGCGCACCAGTGCTACGCCGACGTCTCTCGTTCTCCCGCGACCGGCCGACCTCGTCGTCCGCGGCAGCGACTGGCGCCATCCCGGCGATGCGAGCATGGGATTAGCCGCAGCCTTCTCGGATCGCGGGTCGACGATGGCCGCGTCAACCATCGTCCACAGGAGGACGTCATGGAATCGGGTGGGCGCCGTCCTCGCTTTACGGAGGCTCGTCTCGGTTTGGTAGTGCCAACGGGAGCGATGAGTCTTGTTCTCGATCGCAGTCTCAGCACTTGAACGTCCCACCGCGCGGGTGTGCACGACCCGGAGGTCTCATTGCGAAGCAACGACGACACTGAATTTCCGAACCTGCCGGCGCCTGCGCGCCGGGCACTTTCGGGTGCCGGGTACACGCGGCTGGATCAACTGACCCAAGTCTCCGAATCCGACGTCAGCAAACTGCACGGCATGGGGCCGACGGCGATCAAGGCCCTGCATGCCGCGCTGGATGAGCGCGGTCTCTCGTTCAACACGGCTGATGTGACTCATGCGGCGCTCGACGAGCTCGACCCGATCGAGGGTTTCTTGGAGGGGTTCACGTTTCGCCGTGTTGGAGCCGAGCTGGGCGTGACGCCGTTCGGGATGTCGATCATCGACATGCCGCCGGAAACCACGGCCTACCCGGAGCACGACCATTCTTCGGAGGGACCCGGGACTCCACCCGCGCATCAGCTCGGGCAACAAGAGGTCTATATCGCGCTGCGCGGTTCGGCCGATGTCGAGGTCGACGGGCGCCGGTACCCAGTGGACGCCGGTCACCTCATCCGGGTCGGGCCGACGGCGCGGCGGAAGATCCTCCCTGGCCCTGATGGTGTCCGGCTGTTGGCGATCGGCGGAATCCCCGGCAAAGCGTACGACCCTGCGGCCACGGGTTGAGTGCGCGGCAGTAGTCCAAGCCGTGGCTGACCATCACCGCAGGGGGCGAAGGTGATCGGCCCCCTGCTTTCTCCGAGGACTGAGCCATCTGACCGGCCGGTTCTGGCCCGCCGTCTCTTTCGGGAGCCTCGGAAATCGAATGCAGTGCGGGCGAACGACCAGCTCCGTGCGTTTGGGCCCCGGAGTCCCGTAGCGGTTCCCTCCGCGACGATTCATGAGCTGAATGCACGATTCATGACCGCGACGCGAACCTTGCCCCGATCGGGCACACGCCCTGCCTCGCGGATCCCGGGTCCGGCCGGACCCTCGCCGATGAGTTCGCGGGCATTTCACAGTCTCGTTCCGTGAGCCCTGCAATCACACCCAGGAGGCGACATGCCCGGACCGCTGAGCAATGCCCATACCGTCACCAAGCTTCCCGCTCAGAATCTCGAGCGGGCGCGCGCCTTCTACCGTGACAAGCTCGGGCTCGAGCCGGTCGAGGAGCGCACTGGCGGCCTGCGCTATCTGTGCGGGCCGACGGAGTTCCACCTGTTCAGCTCATCGGGTGCTCCGTCGGGTAGATCGACTCAGATGGGATTCGAGGTCGACGATCTCGAGGCAACCCTGACCGAGCTGCGTGCCCGGGGTGTGATCTGTGAGCGCTTCGAGATGCCGGGCTTCGATGTCAGCGACGACACGATCGCCGCCCCGGACAACTACCCGAGCAAAGGCACGGGCGAGCTCGGCACGTTCTTCTACGACAGCGAGGGCAACCTCATCGGGATCGCCCAGCCGGTGCGCGAGGGGTGACAAGGGGTAGAAGCACTCCGCCCTCGACTCCACCGATCGTCGATGCGGACACTCCTTTCGCGCCACGACCGAACCTTCGCCGCGACTGAACGAGCGATCCGCAGGGCGCGGTAAGCCTCATCCGTTGACGAGTGCTTCCGTCTCTCGGCCACGTCGGAGCTCACGACCGTTCCGGCGACATTAGAGAGCGGGGCGCGGAATGCCGTAAGCGGATCCCCATCCGGACGGATCGTCTGCGGTGAAGAACAGGATCCGGCGGGGACGTCGCGATCGCCTCGGGAACACAGCGCCACGACATCCTTGGGTGCCCCGAAGCCGCGCCGATCCGACGTCGGGCACTCATCGCCTGGTCTCGTACCTGGTCAGGACCACGCCGTCGGGAAACGTCCGGGTCTCCACCAGGCTCAGGTTCACCCAGTTGTCCAGGGCTGTGAAGAACGGCGTGCCGCCGCCCACCAGGACCGGATGGGTGACGATCGCGTACTGGTCGATCAGCCCGGCCCGCATGGCCGCCGCGGCGAGTGTGGCACCGCCGATGTCCATGGGGCCGCCATCCTCGGCCTTGAGCCTGGTGATCTCGGTGACCGCGTCGCCGGTGACCAGACGGGTGTTCCAGCCGACCGTGCTGGTCGTCGAGGAGAACACGACCTTCGGCATGTCCCGCCAGCGGCGGGCGAACTCGATCTCCGCCGGTGTGGCGCCCGGCTGCTGGTCGGCGGTCGGCCAGTGGGAGCTCATCGTCTCCCACAGCTTGCGCCCGTACAGCGCCAGGCCTGTCGCCCCCACCCGGTCGGACCACCACTGGAACAGTTCGTCGCTCGGCACGCTCCAGCCGAGGTCGTCGCCGGGCGCGGCGATGTAGCCGTCCAGGCTCAGGTTCATGCCAAAGGTCAGTTTCCGCATGGCGTCAGCCTCCCGTGAGTCGGTATTCGGCGTACAGACCAGCACGGCGCGCAAGAATCATCGGTCAGGCCACACCGAGGGCCAGCTGACCACCACGCCAAGCAGATGCTCCGCACGGAAAGATGGCATGAGCAGTCTGTCCACCCACGCGTGTAGGGACCTCCTCAGCTCAAGCGCGGCGCGTGACCGCGCAGGCGTTCAAACCGTGGAGCATGAGGAGGCCCCTTGTGAGCATCGTAATGGGACTTGATCAGCATCGAGCGCAGGTCACCGCCGATTGGTTTGAGACCGAGACCGGTGAGGTGAAGCGCGCGCGGGTCGTGCCGGCGGACCGTGCCGGTGTGCGCCGGTTCCTGGAGCGGTTCTCTGGCCAGGAGCTGGAGGTCGCGTTGGAGGCGACGACTGGGTGGCGGTTCGTGGTCGACGAGCTGCGACGGGTCGGTGCGGTCGCGCATCTCGCGGAGCCGGCAGAGACCGCGGGGTTGCGTGGGCCGAAGAAGCGCGCGAAGAATGATCGCTCTGACGCCCGGCATCTGCGCGAGTTGTTGATGGTCGGACGGCTTCCGGAGTCGTGGATCCCGCCCGATCACATCCTGGATCTCCGCGCGCGTGTGCGGCTGCGGCACACCCTTGGTGAGCAGCGCACGGAGTGGCAGCAGCGGATCCAGGCGACGCTTTATCACCACGGCTGTTCGCAGCGCCGAGCGCTGATGAGCGGTGAGGGGCGGGAGTGGCTGGCCGCGCAGCCGCTGCCTGCGACCGCACGCGAACAGGTGACCGTGGCGCTTGCGATGATCGAGGCGCTCGAGCGGCAGATCGCCCCGATCGAGAAGGAGCTGCGCGCCTATGCGCGCCGTCAGCCGGGATGCAAGGCGCTGATGCGCCATTACGGGATCGGCGAGCTGACCGCGGTCACGATCCTCGCCGAGCTCGGTGACTGCCGCCGGTTCTCCTCCTCCCGCCAAGCCGTCCGCTACGCGGGGATGGACATCACCGTGCCCGAGTCCGATACGCGCCGCTCCCGCGGTCATCTCTCACGACAGGGGCCGCCCGCGCTGCGCTGGGCGCTATACGAGGCCGCGCAGGTCGCCCGCCGCCCGACCAGCCCCGACCGCGGCTACTACGAGCAGACAGCTGAGCGGATCGGCGGCAACCGCGCCTGCTTGGCCGTCGCTCGCAAGCTGCTGCAGCGCAGCTACCACACGCTCCGCGAACTTGGAGAGGAGGCGTTAGCCGTCGCATGACCTTCGCCCGTGCGCGCCAAGCCCTTCATCACACCGATCATCGCGGCCAGCTCCCATCAGGTTCCTGCTGCCACGCCCGCGTGGCCAGCCCAGAAAGAACGAGCGGTCGCAACGCTTCCCCCAGCGGGATCGTCCCCATCAACCATCATGTCGCCGGACCCGGAGCCAACCCGAGGGCCGCGGACCGAAGTAAGGCTGGGCGACCGCGCGCGCACGACGGATACCTCCAACCGCGCCCACGCACCCCCAACCCTGAGCAGTACCAACCCGACAACCCGGATCTCGCGCTCGACGCTGGATCCCTGCACAAGTAAGGAACCGGTGCCGGCACACCGTCGCGTGGAGCCCGTCCCGAGAGCACTGGCCGAGGGCAGTGTGCCGTAACACTGGTTCGGTGATGTGTGCCGGTGAGGGACGACAACCGGGACCGCGCGACGCCCATGTGCAGGCGTGGGCGAGGGCCTCCCGGCCGGACTCAGGCGCTCCTGCCCGGGACCCATTGCCCAGCGCCACGCAATCCACTGACCACCATATGGTGCATAGGCATGACCACATGCAGAGCAGGGGCGCCGGCGGGACGGAGGCCTAAGTCAACTCGCTTGCGCAATTGCCTCGAAGCAACAGCGCCGCTGCGCACGGCCGCGCTCAGCATCGCGCTGTCGCTGATCGTCCTAGCAGCAGTGTGATCGGAGCCAGGGTCCTACTTTGTTCGACGTATCCCGCTGCTTGCTGGCCGTCCGTCTCCTGGCTAGCACCCGGCCGCGGCGAAGTTGCGGTCCGTCGCCGACGCGCTCGTCCGCTGGGACGCTGTCCCCTTGGCCGAAGCGATCGCGAGCCTGATGCTCGGTTCCGCATTGCGGGGGAGGTCGGCGCCACGGTCGAGAGCTCGTCGTGGAGCCAGAGCGGGTCCCTCGAAGCCGATCGCTCCGCGCCACGAAGCCCGATAGGGCGCTGCCGCATCACGCCTCACGCCAACCTGGTGGCTGCTTCTGAGACGAGCAGCCGTGGCGCACACTGGCGGTGCGCTGATGCCTGTGGGCGAACCCGCAAGTGGGAGGGCGGTGCCGCCGATCCGCGGCCGACTGCTGCTCTTATTGCCCGTGCTTGCAGTCGGCTGGATCACAGCTAGCGGTGTCACAGCCGGTTGAAAGTTGGGCCATCCGCGCCGGTTGAGAATTGGGGTCAGGGACGTGATGGGGTCAGAACGAGAGCCTGTCTCCTTACGCCTACCATCACGAAGACTTCGCAGCAACTCCGCATCCATACCCGCTGCAACTTGAACCGCGCCGACATGCAGACCTCCCGACCAAGTCTGCGCCGACTACTCGGCCGCTGCTGAGCGAATACATGGTGCGGCGTCCTAACGACGAGCGATTCGAGCGACGGCGCCGGCTCGACAACCCGCTATCGCCGAAGGATCGGTATCAGCAAGGTCCGGACCTGACCTCGATGGCCACGCTGAGCGGAGCGCCCTTTGTTGCGAGCAAGCAGGTGTGGCGCTGGCGCGTCGGCGCGACGTTGGTCGACGTCGAACTGACAGCCACCGCGCGGATCGGGGCAAGCGGCCACACGCACGCGGGCTGTCCGCGCAGCGACACGTGCCGTGCAGCGCCAATGGCGAGGCGGGACGGTCCCCGGGGGCCCCGCCCTCGGCGCGCGCCTTGCGGGACGCTGGCGCGACGATCTAGAACCGCCCAGAGACGATCAGCTTGCCGCCGGTAGTCCGGACCGTCACCCTTGAGCCGTGGGCGATCGACGGGACCTTCTGCGCGAGCTCGGTGTTTCTGGTGATGTCCGCCTGGCCCAAAGCCGAGACCTTTGCGGTGCCGAGGGTCATGCCGCCAGCCGAGAAAACGACGCTCTTGCCGGCCAGCTTGCGAATGCGCTGAACCTCGACCTGGAGCTCGCGCTGCCCAGGCTGGGACTGGTACTGGGCGGACCCGTTCGCGGTTCGGTATGCAGCACTTCCCTTCATCAGGATCTGCCAGTTAGCGGTAGCCGCCGCGACACGGACACTTGCATGGCCCCCAGGGCTGGCAAGGGCGGCGCCGGGTGCGGCGGCCACCGCGGCAGCGATTCCAACGGCGGCGACTTTGGACTTCAGCATGACGGTGCTCATCGGGTCTCCTTTGCGAGACGCCACGCCATCAAACTGGGGCGCGAGCGTGGTTGTTGGCCATCAGCCTGGCGGGAGCAGTAAAGAGCGCGGTAAGGAGCCGGTCAGAAGGGATTTACTCAGTTCGTTAGGCGATAGCGTCCGTCTCGCGGCTGGCTGTGCTGCTGGGGCGAAGGTCGGGCTGGAGTCGCCTCTAGCTGCCGTGGGGGCAGATCGTGTCTTGAGCGCAGTGCGCGAGTACGCAAGTGACTGGTGGGCGACCCCGGGCGTGTGCGGGCGCTGTGGGAGTCTGTGGACGTCCGAGCCGTTCCGATCGACCGTCTTGAGGAGTTGACACGGCAGCACGCAACCCGCGTCGGCGGCAGGTGAAGCCCGTGAATGGCAACGCCCCGGCCGGCAGACGCGGGATGGGATGGCGGTGATGAGCACGGCGATCGGTTGACTGAAGGCGTCGGCGTGTTCGCCGTCGAGCATTCTGTTAGTGCGCGTTTGCACCCAGGTAATGCGCCGCGAGCCGCCAGCTCCCCCAGCGGGGCCTCGGCAGGCGCGGACGGTATCTGGGCGTGTGTGGCGAAACGTCTGACCTCTCGTGAGCAGTGTCGTCGGCGGCCGCGTTGGACGCTGAGCGGCTGTTTCTCAAGGGTTCGCGGCGAGCCGCGGGACGCTGCGGCGGTCGTTCCTGGGGTGCCGTCCGCCCGGCGCCGGGGTGCAGCCGGCAGCATCCGGTATGGAAGGCGAACACGATCGGTGCGGTGAGCGCGGTGAGCAGCGCGAGCATCCAGTGGCTGGTGCCGTTCGTTCCGGCTCCGATCACGTGGGCGAGGGCGAGCATGTACACGACGATCGTGAAACGGTGCATCGTTCGCCAGGTCTTGGTGCCGATCCGCTTGCGGGCGTAGAAGCTGAGACCGGGGATCGCCGCCAGCCAGCCAGCGATGCTCCCGATCCCGGTGAACACGGGGCGATAGCCCAGCGCGAACGGCAGCGTGATCCCGGCGAGACCGGGTGCAGGTAGGAGTCGAACAGCAGCAGGCCCACATGCGCGAGGATCAAAGCCAGTGTGACCAGCGTGGCCGCCTCGTGGCAGCCGCGGAGCTTCGCGGGCCGGGACGTCGCGTAAGGCGGCCCGACATGGCGAGGCCGAGCCCGACGGAAATCCCGAGCAGCATGATTGCGACGATCCCGAACGCGCGGCTCGCGAACCAGAAGAGCTGGTGGGTCGGGTCGGTGCTCATGACGCGCGGGTGGTGACAGCTGTGGTGTGTGCCGCGGCTCTTGCGGCGCCGGTGGTTAGGGGCGTCTGTCCACCGCTGGATTTGGTGGTCACGACGCCGTGGCCGGACTTCCACGTGACATCGCGTGTTTGGTTACGGCGTTGACGTACATCACCGAGAACGGCAGCCAGGCCGCGAGGAGCGCCGCGATCGCGACGCCCAGAATCGTGCGCTAGCGCGATGGTTTCCTAGTCATTCTCGTGCCAGGTCGGTGCCGGTGCGCCCAGGGAGTGAGCGCGGGCGCGGGCCGGGCGGGGCCGCTGGCGGCTGGGTGTGGCTGTGGGCCAGGAGGCCGGCTGCGCTCGTTGCCGCGAGGAACAGAGCGGTCACGGCGGTCACGATCGTGATGCGGGCTTTGTCGGTCATCGCCCATCGGGGGCGGCGTGGCGGCGGGCGATGGAAACGGTTCCGCCCGCCGCGGGCCGCGGTGGTCATCGTCGGCTGCGCGCCTCGATGTGCTTTCCGTCACGGGAGTTCTTTTCGGTCTTCTTCTCGACCTGGTGGGAGCGGTCCCCTGTGGGATCAGGACTCTTGTGCTGGTCAGCCGATGCCGCGGCCAGTGGCGCTGTCGCGAGCGACAGGGCGGCGATCGAACTGGCAATTGCGATGGTCCGTCGTCTCATCGAATTCCTCCTTGATGAGCGTTTGGGTTGACGCTGATCAGTCTGGGCGTTGCCGTCAAGAGCGCGGTAAGGGACCGGTCAGAACCGATTTACCAGGGCGATGCATAGCGTTTCGGGGCCTAGGATCAGGAGGGCGATGAGGATCCTGGTGATCGAAGATGAGCGGACGCTGGCCGGCTTTATCGAGCAGAGCCTGAACGCCGAGGGTCATGCCGTGACGGCCGTCCATGACGGCGAGCGCGGCGAGGCTGCGGCGTTGACGGGCGATTACGCGCTCGTTCTGCTTGACCTGATGCTGCCGGGCAAGAGCGGACTCGACGTGCTGAGCGCGATCCGAGCTCGGATGCCGGAGCTTCCGGTGATCGTGCTCACCGCCCGCGCGGCGGTCGAGCAGAAGGTCGAGGGCCTCGATCGCGGCGCGAACGATTACGTCACCAAGCCGTTCTCGTTTGAGGAGCTCCTGGCGCGGGTGCGGGCACAGCTCCGAGCCCCGGGACAACGGGAATCTTCCGTACTCGCGGCTGCCGACATTCGAATGGATCTCCGCACCCGCCGCGTCGAGCGCGGTGGTCATGAGATCTCGCTGACGGCGCGCGAATTCGAGGTGCTGGCATACATGGTGCGTCATCCCGACCAGGTCCTCTCACGCGAGCAGATCCTCAACGCGGTGTGGGGTTTCGACTTCGACCCGGGGACGAAGGTGCTCGAGGTGTACGTCGGTTACCTGCGCCGCAAGCTTGGCGAGGCTGACGGCGAGGACCCCATCGAGACCGTGCGCAACGTCGGCTACCGGCTGCGCGTGCCCCGTGGCTAGGCGCCTGCTGCTACGGGGAGGTTTGCGCGCCGAGCTGGCGCTCGCGATCGCGATCGTCACCGCGATCGGCGTCGGCGCCAGCTTCCTCGCCCTGTACGGTGGCACCGGTTCCCGGCTGCGTGCGCAGCTCGATTCGCAGCTGCGCACGCAGGCAGCTGAATGGCACCAGGCGACCGCCGGGGCGGATCTGTCGACCGCACAGTCGCTCCAACATGCAGCCCAGCGCTTCATCTCGGCGCAGCGCTATCACGCGGAGGCACTGATCATCGCTCTGCAGATCGACCGTGGTCGTACAGTCACCAACGACCCCGAGCTCTCTAATGCGCGAGGAGGCACGTGAGCACAGTCCGCACGAGGTTCGCGGACTACTGGACGCCCCGACCGGCCTGTCGACTGCCGTCGTTGCCGAGGCCGGGAACATGAGGGTGCTCACGGTGCCGATCGATTACCAGGGGCGGCGCGTGGGAACGCTTCGCGTGGCCGATCCGCTGACCCCGGTCGAGCAGGCACAGGCGAGCCTTCGGCGGACGTTCCTGGTCGTGGGCGTGCTTGCGCTGGTGCTCGCGGTGGCGGTCGGGATGGGCCTCGCGGCGCTGATCGCGGCACCACTGCGCAGGATGGCTCGGGTAGCCGCCGCCGCCGAAGGAGGCGATCTCTCCGTGCGCGCTGGGCCGGTCAGAGCGCAGGGCGAGGTGGCCGTCCTCTCGGAGGCGTTAGACCACATGCTCGAGCGCGTCGAGCGGGCGTTCAAGCGCCAGCGCGATTTCGTCTCAGATGCCTCGCATGAGCTGCGCACGCCTCTCGCGGTGCTACGGGCGCAGGTCGAGCTGCTCGACCGCGAAACCGACGAGGCTCGCCGGCACGAGGGCGCCGCCACACTAGTGCGCCGCCTCGATGAGCTCGACCGGTTGGTCGGGGACATGCTCACGTTGGCCAGCGCCGAGGGCGGTCAACTGATCGAACCGCACCCGATTGACCTGAGCGAGTTCTTCGAGGACCTTCGCCGGGATCTGCCGCTCTTCGGAGAGCGCGATTTCCTGGTCGAGCCCGTGGCGGGCACGCTCAATGCCGACCCCGACCGGCTCACCCAAGTACTCCGCAACCTCGCGCGCAACGCGGTCGCCCACACCAACACCGGCGATCGGGTCGCGGTCGAGGCACGCGCGGTCGAGAGTCACCTCGAGATCTCGGTCAGCGATAGCGGGCCAGGGATACCGCCGGACCAGCTCGAGCAGATCTTCGAGCGCTTCTACCGCCTCGATCAGAGCCGCTCGCGGGACGCCGGCGGTAGCGGTCTCGGTCTCGCGATCGCACGGGCGATCATCGAGGCGCACGGCGGCACGATCCGCGCCGAGCCTGGGCAGGGCGCGACGTTCCGGATCGAGTTGCCCGGGTATCGGAAGCCGCAAGATTCGTAGCCAGGACGACCGTCGACCGTGGCATTCCCCGATGCCAAAGCCGAGGAGGCGAGGAGCCGCTCGTCGCCCACCGCGTGACGTTCCGCAGTCGTGACGCTCAGCAGCCGGTCGTCACCAGCAGTACCCGCGGCGGAACAGACATCCCTGAATCCTGTCCTCGGCTAGTGCTTCACGCACGCCGACTTCGACCTGAGCACAGCTGTCGGAGTTCCGGCCGGATACACGAACTGTCCGGTGAACGTCCACGCGCCGCTCTTCGGGCAGCTCGCCTAGGGGTTTCTGTCGTGAGTCGGACGGTGGATAAGCGTCCCTCCCTCCTTCGTCGGAAAGAGGAGAGACTCATGTTCGTCCTCCCAGCGGACGCGGAAGTGGACGTGCTCACCTGCCCCGAGAACCTCAACGATCTGCCCCTGTTTGGCGGGCTTTCCCGGCAGCCCCTTGACCTCGACGGCGTCACCGACGCGCGCGGCTGTTGTTGCGACCATGTTGCTCATCAATTTCGCCTCCTCGGGGGTTGAGGCGATCAGACCACGCGATGGCTTGGGATGGACCTCCCCCGGTTTCGTGGAGTCAGGTGGTCTTTGTCGTAGTCGCTGTTGGCAACCGTAGGTTGTCGACAGTTTTTTCGCGCGCGTGCGCGTGTGTGCGGGCGCGCGCGAGGCCGTCGGGATCGCCGGCGGCGTGATCCTCTTCGTACTCGACGGGGGAGCGCATCCCGAGCGTGCTGTGCAGCCTGCTCGGGTTGTAGAACCCCTCGACGTACTCGAAGATCGCCGAGCGCAGCTGAGCGCGGGTCGCCCAGCCCTCGGGCGGCGGGTTGTGCAGGAGCATCTCCTTGGTCAGGGTCGCGAAGAATGTCTCGGCGACCGCGTTGTCAAAGCAGGTTCCGACAGCGCCCATCGATTGGGCGATGCCGGCGTCGTGGCAGGTTTGGCCGAACGTCAGGCCGATGAACTGACCGCCGTGATCGGAGTGATGAATCGCCCCGGCGTCGGGCTTGCGAGCCCCCACGGCCATCGTGAGCGCGTCGATGACAAGCTCTTGGCGCATGTGGCGGTCCATGCTCCAGCCGACGATCCGGCGGCTGAACAGATCCTGCACCGCGGCGAGGTACAGCCACCCCTCGCCGGTCCGGATCTGCTTGATGTCCGCGCACCAGACGCGGTTGGGCTGATCGGGCCGGAAGTCCCGGCCGACCAAGTCAGGGAACGGCTCGACACCGGGCACCCGGACCGTGCAGCCGCGCTTGCGCCGCTGGTGCGCGCCCTCAAGGCCCGCCAGCGCCATCAGCCTGGCCACGCGCTTCTCACCCACGCGGATCCCCTCACGGTGCAGCATCGCGTGCACGCGCGGACTGCCGTACCGGCCACCCGAGGCAGCGTGGATCCGGCGGATCTGCTCGATCAGCCACGCGTCGGCGAGCTCCCGATCCGACGGCGGGCGCGTGCACCACCCCCAGTAGCCGGACTCCGAGACGCCGAGCAGCTCACACATCAGGGAGACCGGGTGGGTGCAGTGGGCTCTCTCCGCCGAGATGTGCCGGTAGATGCTCACCGGATCTCGGTCTCCCTCGCGAAGAGAGCCGTGGCGCGCTTGAGGATGTCGCGCTCCTGCTCCAGGCGCTTGACGCGCTTGCGCAGCTCGCGCAGCTCCTCCCGCTCAGCGCTCGTCAGCCCGTCATCCCGCGCTCCGCGATCACGCTCGTCCTGACGCTTCCAGTTGCGAAGCGACTGCGCGGTGATCCCGAGGGACTCCGCGACATCCGGGATCGAGCGACCCTGACGTACTAACTCGAGCGCCTCACGCCGGAACTGCTCCGGGTACGGCGGCCTCGATTTCGGCATTCCAGTCCATCCTTCCAGCAACGCTTTCGTCGCAAGTGCTCAGGACTCCGCAAAATCGGGGGAATTCCAGGAAGATGGGGTTACTCTTCTGCGAAATCGAAAAACCACTACCGAAGCAGCTCTTGACGGACAACTTTCGCTGCTTCTCCGGGTATGGGAGAAGTGAGCGGGCGGGGTCGACGGGTGGGTTCGACGCCCGAGAACTCGCTTGTGTTGGCGGCCTTGTAGGAGTATTGTGTAGGCGACTGGCCCTGCGGTCCAGGACGCCGGCCGAAGCCCGTTAGCCGCCGAAAGCGCCCATGGCGCGGACGAGGAGAGGGGCGGAGGCAAACAGCGTTCGTCTGCGGGGCCAGCGGTGTGAGAGGGGCGTGCACGTGACCTGCGGTAGCGACAACGCAGGCGCACGCCAATTTGGATCGATGCCGGTCATGCCACGAGCAGACGTGGCCTCCCCGGCGGAAGGAAGTCTTCCCTCAGCTCTTGCGTATCCAGCTCACCGGCTGTGCATCCTGTGTGGTTCAGCGACAACAGGAGGTGGCACCATGGCCCGCAGTATCAAGATCCGTCGCCAGCAGACTGGCGCCGCTATTACCGGCGCCAGCGTTATCGGCGCATTGGTTGTCGGCCCTCGCTTGATGGGACCCTCCGCGATGGCTCCGCTCGCGGTTGCCGCGTCCGCCGTTGGCGCATTGGCCGTCGGTCGGCTTGCTATCGCAGACGCAGTCATACGTAAGCTCCGCGCGGAGGAGATCGAGATCGGCTCGCTCAAAGTCCGCGAGCTCGAGGTCGCTGGCCAGCGCTGGCCGGGCAGCCTGCCGCCGACGACGGCGTAGCAGGGCGTCGTGCATTGCGGCACCGACTAAGCCTCGTCGCCGGCGCGTACAGCGACGCTTCGCCCGTCGCGCCGGCTTGCGCTTTGCGCGACAAGCGAGCGCAACGAGCGGGGGCAGGCGAGATGCCCTGCTCGGGTTCGGACGAGCGCCCGCCGGCCCTCCCGGACGCCTCCTGCCCGTTGATCTCGAGCGTCCGGGGCGGACCAGCGGGATAAGCAGCTTGACCCGTGGTTCGAGCTCCGTGCGAGCCTGCCTGTCGGCGCGCTGTTCTGCGTGGTGCGCGGACCGACTCGCGGGCGACCGTGTGGGCCGGCTGGGATTCGCGCCGAGCTGCACCGCGCTGCCGCGGCGGCCGAGGTCCGGCGACGGTTCGCGCCGCACCAGCTCCGGCACGCGCACGCGGTCGAGATGTCCCGTGAGGGCATTCCGCTGCTAGTGATCCAGCGCCAGCTCGGGCACGCCGACCTCGCGGTCACCAGCACGTATCTGCGCGGGATCGACAACTCAGAGATCATCCACGCGGTCTACGAACGCTGCGTCCCGATGATCCCGGCGAGCCCCCGGCCGACACCGATTGGCTGACGGTCGCGAGCATCCAAGCACCAAGGCGAGCCCGGCCCTCGGGCGGGCTCGCCCCCTCTTGTGCTCAGCACCAGTTGCCGGGACGGAGATCGCGAGCCAACTCGCCGCCGTCGATCGCGGCGACTACGTTATGCGCGCCATCGCCTTCGGTCAGAATCGCTCGTCCGGCCGCGTGAGCCTGTCGTCGCCGATGCACTCGCCGCGAGATTTCATGGCGTGGAGCCGAAAGCGATCGTCTGACCGCCGCCGTTGCGATCGTCCGCGACTGGGCTGGCGAAGAAGGCACGCGGCAGTCGACTGCATGCACCTCTCGGCGCTGCACGGTTCGCTCGCAGCCCACAGCGGTAGGCACCGAACGCGGTTTCCGGCAGGATTGTGATTGATGGCGCGCCGAATCTTGCAGCTGGATGGGGCGAAGATCAGTGTGTCCGTGGAGCGCCGGTTTGATTCCGAGCGGGAACTGCACGACGCCCTCGCGGCACACCCAGAGGTGCTCCCATCCGAGGACCTAGGCTTGGGCCCGCTTGTGGCCATTGGCACCGAGCTGGACTTCGGCGCCGGGCCACTCGACCTTCTCGCCGCGGACCCCCTAGGACGTCTCGTCATCGTGGAGTTCAAGCGCGGGACGGAGAACCCAGACGTCCGTAAGGTCGTTGCCCAGGTCTTGGACTATGGCGCGAGCCTCTGGCGGACCAGCTACGACGAGGTTGGCGCACGCTGCGTCGGCGCGGCTCGGCCTGCGCTTCCCGACCTGGCGACAATCGCGGCGGCTGGCTTCGAGAAGCTCGACGTGTCGTTCGATCCGGACGCTTTCCAAGCCGGTGTCGAGGCGGTCCTTGACAGCGGCGAGTTCGTCTTCCTCTACGTGGGCCGGGATCTCGACGAGCGGACCCGGCGGATCATGACCTACTTGGCTGAGGGTCCACGCATGAGGTTCTTCGCCGTGGAGGTCGACTACTTCCGAGCCGGTGATGGTCCGGCGGCAGTCCTCGTCCCCCGCACCGCGTTCGTGCCGTCATGGGTCGCGGAACCGAGCCCGCCGCAGGGATCTTCGACAGTCACGCTCGCGACCGCGTCTCCGGAGTTCCAGCAGATCGTCTCGCTCATGGACGCGTTCGCCGCCGAGCGCGGTCTCAGAGTGACGACCAGCAAACGGGGCCGAAACTACCAGCCGCTGCGGGCACCAGAAGGGGCGAAAAACCCATCTGGCATCGCGATCTATGCCGGCGGCAGAGCTGAGTTCAACCTGGTCATCTTCCGCGAGCTTGGGCGCGACGATCTCGTTGACGACGTGCTTGAGCGGATCGCCGATCTGACCGGCGTGACACCCACAGCGACCCAATGGCCCGGGCTTCCGTGGGACCTGCTTGCGCGCGACTGGGATCGGTCGCGCGCCACGCTCCTCGACCCATACTTCGACGCACGCGCGCAACTCCTTCCGGACGAATGACACGCGCTCGCCCGAGCCTCAAGCGCTGAGATAGCCCGGCCCACTAATCCGAGTGCCGCTTCGACGTCGAGCCCCAGCGGCCCGCAATGGGTCTGGGACCAAGCACTCGTGCCACCTGCGCTCCGCACCGCTCGATCGTCGCCAAACCAATAGCCCGCTTTAGGATGCTCGGACGGCGAAAGCGCTCGTCCGAGATGCGAGCTTTCTCAGTGAGAAGCTGCGCGTGCCGTTGCGTTGTCGTCGCGGCTGGTGGATGGTCCTTGGCGGCTTCGGGCTGACCCAGCGTGCTTTGGTCGTTTCTGACTTTGCGCGGAGATGTCGCGTTGCCGTCAAGGACCGCCTGGCGTGACCTGATAGGAGCGTGGCGTCGCCCCAACTGAGAAATGTCCGCCAGGAGTCCGCTCCTGTTGTCGGTCGATCAGAAGGGACATGGAGATGGTGACGATTGGGGTTGATCCGCACAAGCAGACCCATACGGCGGTTGGGGTTGATCCGCTCGGTCGTGAGCTGGGTACCTTGACCGCACCCGCCCGCCGTGACGGGTTCGGTGCGCTGCTGGCCTGGGCGAAGAGCTTGGACAGCGAGCGGGTATGGGTCATCGAGGACTGCCGTCACGTATCTGGCGGCCTTGAACGGTTCTTGCTCAACTTCGGTGAGACGGTCATTCGTCTCCCGCCCGGGTTGATGGCTGGCGCTCGGCAGAGCGTGCGCGAACGCGGGAAGTCCGATCCGATCGACGCGCTCGCGGTCGCGCGCGCAGCGCTCCGCGAAGGGCTGGAAAACCTCCCGGCCGCCCGGCTCGCGGGTCCTGAGCTCGAGATCCGCCAGCTGGTCGTCCATCGTCGGCGGCTGACTGATGCCCGCACCCGGTTGATCAACGAGCTGCGCTGGCAGCTGCACGACCTCTGGCCCGACTGGGAGATCCCACCCCGATCACTGCATGGCCCAGCCTGGCAACAACGAATCAGTGACCGACTCAGGCGCGCTAAGCCATCGGTCCGAGTGCGGATCGCACGCGATGAGATCCGCCGAATCAGGGACCTCACCCGCACGATCAACCAGATCACCACCGAGCTCTCCACGCTCGTTCACGAGGTCGCGCCACAGTTGCTGGTCGAACGCGGCCTTGGGGTGATCACAGCCGCGACATTGATCGGCGAGATCGCCGGCATCGAGCGCTTCACGACCGATGCCCAACTGGCCCGAATCTCGGGTTGCGCCCCGATCCCCGTGTCCTCAGGGCGGACCGATCGCCACCGCCTGGACCCGGGAGGCAACCGCCAGCTCAACCACGCATTCCACCTGCTCGCCCTCAGCAAGCTCCACTACGACCCAGCGACCGCGGTCTACATCGCCAAACAGCGCGCCGCCGGCAAGACCCGACGCGAGGCGATCCGGTGTCTCAAACGCCATCTCGTCCGCCGCGTCTACAGGCTCCTCACCGACCCGAACAGTGTCCCGACGACCGTCTGCTTGACATAGGAGCCTCTCAGCGCGCGAAGCAAGTGCGCGCGACGCGGCGTGATGATGCTCGTTGCAGCTTTTGAGCGGGTCTCTCGTCGATCGGCGGCCCGGTCGCTGGTCGAGTGCCCGACAACGAGTGGACTCTCTGAATCCTTCGGCGGATCCGACGGCGTCGTCACCGGCGACCTCCGTGCTGGTCGGCGTCCACCTCAGGACTCTGTTCGGCGCCTGCAGAACGTGGGTCCTATCTCGGGGATGCAGCACTCAAGCCCGAGCAGGACCCGAGGTGTCGCACGGCCGGATCGTCTGGCTAAGCGATCGTCTCGTCGTGATGAGCTGAGACGTCGCCATACCTGCTCGTTCGGCGCGGTGGCAAGCCCGACGCCCAATACCGCTTCCGTCCTCGTCCCGACCTGCGGGCATGCGGCAGGTCCGGCGGAAACACGTTCTACGTTCCTCTCCTCGCGACACAGCGCGTCGTCGCGACGGCTGAGGACTGGCCATCACCCCAGACCAGAATCACAGCGACTGCGGCGAGCGACGTGCTCAGTGCGGGTGACTCGCAAAGTAAGGGATCGTTGGTGCCGCGCGGGGAGCGGGCATGTGTGACGGGACGGAACGAAGCAGCCGTCTTCTTTGGTCGGCCGAGTGGGCGACAGCGGCCAATCGGGGAGCCGAAGGGTCTGTCCTCGCGCTTACCTTCCCGTGTCCTCTGAGCAGTTCGCGTGGGCGGGGAACCGGATTCAGCTGGGAACGGTCAAGCGTCCGGGCAGTCTGCGAATCGCGCCTTGCCGCCGGACGGACCGAGTTGTCACGCGGTTCTCCATGTGCCCTTGAACGCTCCACCGGCGGTGCACGACTCGCGTCCGACCGGCGTGGCGGTGAAGTTGCCGGTCACCTGTGTGCCGGCGAAGGTTGCCTTTAGGTGGACCTTGTAGCCATCGACGGCACCGTCGTAGAGCAGCGGCCAGGGACGGAACTGGTTCAACGGCGAGCCGTTCCTCGGCGGCGCCAGCGACAACGTGCGGGCCTCGGCGGCGCAGCCGGCGCCGCCTGTTGGCTCTCGCACGGTCAGGTCCAAGCGGGTCACCCACCCGTACGTCCAGCCCCACTGCATCTTCCACGGCACCACTGGCGACCTCTCAACTGTACGCCTATGGTATTCGGCTACCTGAGACTCTGCGGACGGCTACGCGGCCTCCTCGTTGTAGGACGATGATGACTTCACGCTTCCGCGAGAGGTCGCGGAGGCCATTGCGAGTTTCGTCGAGTCAACGCCGAGCGGACTCGTGCGCTGCGACCGTCCCGGACCGCAGATCACCGTCGCCAGCGTCCGCGAGGTCGACACGGCCGCGGCCGGGTCGTCTGCCCCAACTGCCTGGGCGAGCATCCCGACTGGGTATCGAGAAGTCGCTCTGGGGCATCGCGCAGCAGCGAGCGGACGAAGGCCGGTGACCGCGGCGCGTTGGCGCGGTGTCGACTACGACATCATCAACTTCACCGACAGCGGCGAGTACGTGCTCCGGGGCACCGACGGTGACATCGTCGTCACCGACGGCCTCGAACTCGACCGGCGGACGGTTGAGGTCCGGTGCGAGCGGTGCGGGCGGTTCCATTGTCGACGTAGCTCTGGCAGACTTCCGGGCGATGGGTTTGTCACGACCGCTCGCCACGGACGTCGATGACGACTTCGGAAGAGCCTGACGCGGTCAGGCAGCGAGTCGGTGGCTCCGCCGGTGGCCCGTGAGCAGCCCCGTCAGGCGGACGCGCTCATCGTCCGTGATCTCGACGAAGTGAATGCCAACGTGTTCGTCGGTGCTGCGCACGATTCGGCCGCGCGCCGCCACCGGGGTCGGATCGGCACCGAAGTACAGCTCAACCCTGACCTCATCGATCGGAAGCGAATGGGCCGGGCGTCTCAGCAGGACGCCGGTCGCGCTGATGTTCGCCGTGAACGTCGTGAGCGGAACGCCCAGGCCTTCCGCGTCGAGCGCCGCTATGCGTGCGTGGGTGACGATCGGGACGCGCTCGCTGAGTCGGCGCTCGGCGTGGGTGCTCCCGTCGTCCACGACGAACTCGGCGAGCGGACGCGTGAACGGGGTGATCCGTGCGAGACCATGCAGGCCCATGAGCGCGCCCCGCTGCGTGTACAGCAGGTAGCCCCGCGACCCGTTGATGAGCCTGCCGAGCACGGCGGGGGACGCGCGGCGCACATAGACGAGCAGCCGCGAACCTTCGTCGGATGCAGCGATCGCGTCGACGACGTTCTCTTCGCCGTCGATGTCGATCGTGACCCGTTGACCTGTTGTCAACCGGCCCACATCGAAAGTGATCGGCGTCAGCGAGCCGCGCTATAACCCTCGACCTGACGCAAGGTCAGCTTTCGGACCAGCCCACCGGCGTAGCCGCCGAGCCGCCGCCCGAGTGACGCATCGCCAGCCATGCTCCGGGAGCCCGATGATCGGGACGCCGGGCGCTCTCTTCTCCTTCTCGTCCTGACCGGTGCGCCCGCAGACCGCGCAGCGATGCGCCATCGTTCTCCCTCCCTCCATCCGTTCGCGAGCGGGGGATCGTACGCGTGACCCGCTGAGCATCGCAATTGCTCAGCGCACGCGTGCGCAAACGGGTGCTCAGCCGCGATCAAGAAGTGCCCGGTGGGTCTTCACACCCCTAGTAGGGCCCGGCGCCGACTAGTCGTACGGCGCAGGGTCACGTTATCCGTCTGAGCGCCCGGCCGCGGCTCGCTGTGGCCGCTGGGACACTCGCCCTGGCCAGTGACTCAAAAGTGGCTCAGAGCGCCGGAAAGCGCCCATACGCCGGGGCGGGCAATCGGAGCCGACAACCAGGCTCAGATCGCCCCGAAACCCCCGGCCGGGTCTCTGAGTCCGGAGCACTGCTTGTCGGATCGGCGCCCGCTGCTGCGTCATTGCCGGCGCAGCGCATCTTGCGTCGGAGGTGCCTCCCGCCGCCCGGGTTGCCTCGGTCAGCGATCGGTCATGCGGCTCGCTGGCCGGTTTCCAGGAGTAGCCCTTTGGCGGTGTCGTTGGCCCATCCCAGCGCCGCGACATAGTGTCGCGCGGCGTGATCCAGCTGCCGAACGAGCGGATTGAAGTTACCCCGCTCGATGGCCTGGACGCAGTCGATCAGCCTCCCGGGACCGTCGTGCACGACAAGCGCGTCACGCATCCGCGGCGGCAGCGGCAGCAAGGCGACGGCGGTCTCCATCGTGGTGTCCAGCAGCGCGTCAAGCACGGAGAACAGGCCGAGCGTGAACCGTTCCTGAGGAGAACCATCTTGGGGAGTGCCGGCGAGTTCGCAGAAGCGGGCGCGGATCAGTGCCGTGAGGAACAGCTCCTGTGGCTTGTTCTCGATCGCGGCGAAAGTGGTCAGCATCGCCCACCGCTTGACGTTCTGCAGCCCGAGCAGCGTCACCGCGTGCATGATCGAGGAGATTCGCTGGCTCATCCCAAAGTACGCGGAATTGATGTATCGCAGCAGCCGGTAGCTAAGTGCGACATCGCTCGAGATCAGGCGCTCGAGGTCATCCAGCTGCAGTGTGGGGTCCTGCAGCCCGCTTGCCAGTCGCACCAGCGCGACACCGTTCGCCGAGATCGCACGATTGCGGATCAGCTCCGGGCGACAGAAGAAATATCCCTGAAACAGATCGCACCCCGACTCCAGCCCGACCTGGAACTGCTCGTGGGTCTCGACCTTCTCCGCCAACATCGTCACGCCAAACCGCCTCAGCAGCTCGACGTGTCGCACCAGCCCCGCGAGACCAAGCGCGAGCAAGTCGAGCTTCACGAACTCGACCAACTCCAACAGCTGCTCGCTCCCCGGCTCATACGCGAAGTCGTCCAACGCCAGCACGTACCCCGAGGCTCGCAGGTCGGCGATCAAATCCAGCAGCTGCCGATCGACCAACTGATGCTCGAGCAGCTCGAGCACGACCCGCTTCGCCGGCAGGCTCCGGGCCAGACCCTGGAGCAGGAAATCACGGGTGACGTTGATCCACGCGACGTGATCACCGACGAGCGGGTCGAGCCCGATCTCGGTCAACGCACTCAAGGCCACGTGGGCGGTTGCCGCCTCAGCGTCATCGAAACTCGCCCTCGGGAGGAACCCACCCCGATGCAGCAACTCGTACCCAACCACGGACTTCGTGCGGTCAAGAATGGGCTGGCGGGCAAGGAAAAGGTGATCCATCAATCCAACCCCACGGGAAAGGGTCCCGAACGAGGTGATCGGCCGGCCGGCCGACTCATTGAGCGACCAGCCGCGCCATCCACGAAACCTTTGAACCGCCGCGGACTGGACGCCGCGGCGGCAGCGTCGCTCGCCGCCATGCGCCGGGCTGGAAACCCCGGTCGCTCTGATCGTGATCGATCTCGACGATTTCAAGGCCTACGACGACAGCCTCGGCCACGCTGCGGGCGACGTATGACACAAGGCGGCAGTGTCGGCCGTACCACCTCGCGCCGGTATCGAGATGGAACGGCAGCGAGCGTGTGGGCGGCACTCAAGGGGATTAGCGCGTTCGCACCAGAGCAGGTGTGTCCCGCCTTCCACGCTGGACCTCGTATTCGCGCCAATAGCGCAACCGTGCGTCGCCGGGCGAAGCCAGCAGCGAAGCGCCACGAACATGCATGCGCGGGTCATCGCCTCGTCGCCAATCCAATAGCGCGCACCAAGGCGGCCGACAACACAAAAGCGGTCGCCGCAGGGATGAGAGCTTTCTCAGTGAGAAGCTGCGCGTGCCGTTGCGTTGTCGTCGCGGCTGGTGGATGGTCCTTGGCGCGCGCATAGCAGGCCTTGGTCGCTTGTCGGCCTCAGACCTGCTCCCTGAGCTTTGCGAGTCTCTGGGTCCGTCGCAGGCGTGTGGATGACACGGTTGCCGTCGCGAATTTGTAGAACGCTGCGGCCGGCAGTCATGGCGACGGACAGGTCGAGGTTTGCGAAGACTTCGCGGCTGAGACGGGCGCATCGGTAGCGCGGACTTCGGTGATGACCGCGCCGATGTCGCGCAGCCCGGCGAACAGACCGTGCAGCTGCGCTTGGTCAGCGATCTGAGTGGTGATGGTGGTCGTGCCGTCGTCGTTGCGGGTCATCTCGAGCTCGCCGAGCCAGGCCGACCAGTGGTCGTCGAGGTGGCCGTCGACGCGGATGGCGTATGTCTTGGGGGCGGTGTTCATGGGAGTGGTTGGGTTGGTTGAGGATTTTGGGAGTGCGAGGCGGTGACGGTGGCGAGGCCGCAAACGGCCGCTGGCACCTGGCCGGCACGGCGGTGCCAGACCAGGTGCCGGGACCGGCACGGGCGGGGGTGAGCCGCTTACCGGGTCGCCGCCTGCGCGACCCGGATGGTGGCGGGGGCGCCGACGGTGTCGGCTTGGCGGTGCTGATCGCGCCACAAAGAGACGCCGAGACCGATCAGCGCGACGCCGGTGGGCACCGCGAACGGGCGGCTGAAGGACAGTGGCAGCGCGGCCAGTGCGAGCGCGGAGACGGTGCCGTAGGCGAACAGAGCGGAGGCCCAGCGGGACAGCACGCCGGCGCGGAACAGGGCGATCCCGAACAGCACACCGCCGAGCGAGTAACCCATACCGGCCAGGAACAGCACCTGCCAGGCGCCGATCCCGCTGCTGTTGCCGTGAGCCATGGCTCCGTTTAGGACGTGCTGGACGTAGACGGGACGCGAGTGGGCGAGGGTCGGGAGGTAGTAGCCGATCAGGCATTCCTGGACGAGCATTGCGACGAAGCCGGTGCTCACCAGCGCGTAGCCGACGCGGCCGAGGCGGCCGAACCGGTCGCGGTGGCGGAGGAACATGCCGGCGAAGCCGACGAGCGTCAGGGCGCAAAACAGGACCTTCGCGGTCATACGGACCGTAAGCTCGGTCGTGACGAGGTGCGCGACGTCGGCTGGCGGGTGGTTGATCTGGACGCCGATGAAGATCGCGCCGCCGATCGCGGCGCAGAGGCCGGCGATTGCGGTGGAACGTTGGGTGGTGGTGGTGCTCACGACGGACTCCTTTATCTCGGTGCCGGGCGGGGTGTCCGGCGATGTCGACAACTTAGGAACCGATGTGGTGAGCGCACATCACACGATGATGTGATTGAGGGTGGTGATCCGGATCTGGGCGAGGCTCAGAGCAGGCCGAGGTCCGTGGCTCGACGGACTGCGGCGCGGCGGGTGTTGACGTCGAGCTTTTGGAAGATGTGCTTGGTGTGGGTGCGCAGCGTGTTCAGCGAGATGTACAGGTGTCCCGCGATCTCGGGCCCGCTGAGCTCGGTCGCCAGCAGGCGCAGGACGTCGCGCTCGCGCTCGCTGAGCTCGTCCTCAGCACCGCCTCCAACGGGCGCTGGCGCGGGCGGTCTATGTGAGGCGCCCAGAAGATGCTCGGCGTGCTTCCGTGCCTCGGGCGCCGCGGCGCGAGCGGCCTGACCGAGCAACGCCATCATCGGCGGTCCCTCGTCGAGGAACAGCCGGCAGTATCCGGCTGGCACCCCTCCGGCGAGAGCGGCAGACAGGTCGGTCGCGGCTGGGTCGGCATCGCCGTTCGCGTGGTGTGCGAGCGCCCTCAGCATGCGCGCCTCGATCACGGTGCCGTTGCGGTCTGCTGCTTGCGCGGCGACGAGGATGCGATCAAGCAGGTCGAACGCATCGCTCGTGCGACCCTCGGCGATGAGGAGCCGGGCGAGCGTGAGCAGGTCGTACTCGGCCAGGAAGGTCGGGGCCTCGGCCGGCGCGACCCCACGCTCCCTGGCCCACGCCCGCGCGTCATCGAGGCGCCCCTGTGCGATCCAAACCCGGGCGCGGCTCGCGGCGATCGGCCGCACGTCCGGGAAGTAGCCGGGGAGAAACAGCGGCTCAGCCTGGTCGAGCATCGCGATCGCGCGGTCGAGGTCGCCTCCCGCTCGCAGCAGCGCAGCGTTCGCCGTGTACCAGCGGTGGCGGTTCTCCAGCAGAGACGCACGGTCGCCGAGCTGGCGAGCGGCCTCGAGGTGCTCCCCGGCCGCATCGAGGTTGCCCTGCTCGCGCAGGACGTCCGCGAGGCCGACGTGCAGGTCGCCGGTGGTGGAGAGCACCGGACCGGGGTGGCTCTCGGCCGCGGCCAGCGCGCGTTCGTAGAGCCGCCGCGCCTCGTCGGGACGTCCTCGGGCCAGCCACAGGTTCGCCAGGACGACGGTCCCACCGAGTTCGTCCGCGACCATGCCCGCCGCGTGCAGGCTGGCGACCGCTGCGGTGAACGTTTCCACCGCGGTGCTGAGGTCGCTGGCGGCCCATGCAGCGAGACCGAGGAACCCGTTGGCCGCCCCGCGCGTGAAGTGATCGTCCGGGCCTGCGAGCGAGAGTGCCCGGCGTGCCTGGGCGACCGTGCCATCGACGTCGCCCCGAGCCTGGGCGACCGATGCGCGGTAGACCCTCGTCATCGCCGGGAGCGACCGCAGTTCGCGCTCCCGGTCCCTAGCCGCCTCCGCCATTGCGCTGCCCACGGTGGGGATGCTCAACGCCAGCGGCGCGTCGAGACCTGCCTCGGCAGCGTCGAGCCACGCCTCCACACCGTCGAAGTCACCGACCGAGAGCCGGCTCCAGCCCGTGAACATTGCGAGGAGCGGGCGCCGACGAACGATGTCGTCAGGCAGTTCGGCCAGCCAGTCCCGCAGTGTCCGGTCCTGGCGTCGTCGCCGCATGTCCGCCAGGCTGAGCTCGACGAGATCGGCGGTGCGCTCGTGGTCGCCGCTCGCGATTGCGTGCCGCACGGCATCGCTCAGCAGCCCGTTCTCGGCCAGCCATCGGGCCGCGGCGCCGTGCAACGCACGAACCCGGTCGGCATCCCGGCCGGCCAACCGGGCGCGCAATGCGTCCGCGAAGAGATGGTGATAGCGGTACCACCGGCGCTCGTCGTCGAGCGGGACGACGAACACGTTCCCGCGCTCGAGCATCTCCAGCATCTCCTGACCGTCGGCGCGACCGGTCAGGGCATCGCAGAGAGCGCCCGTCATCTGATCGAGCACCGAGGTACCGAGCAGGAACTCGCGGACCTCGTCCGGCTGCCCGCCCAGCACCTCCTCAACGAGATAGTCGAGGACGAACCGATGGCTTCCAGAGAAGGCCTCGACGAACCCAGCCACGTCGCCGGGCCCGTCGGCCGCGGCATGTGTCCGGGCCGACAGCGCCGCTAGCTGCAACCCGGCAGCCCACCCCTCGGTCCGCGTCTCGAGCGCGGTGACGAGCGCCGGCGCCAGTTCTAGCCCCATCACCTCGTTGAGGAACGCTTCCGCCTCGTCGGCGGTGAACCTGAGCTCCGCCGCTCGGACCTCCACGAGCTCGCCTCGCGCACGCAGACGGGACAGTGGCAGCGGCGGGTCAGCGCGGGTGGTCATGGCCAGCGTGACGTGCGGAGGCAGGTTGTCCAACAGGAAAATCACCGCGTCGTGGATCGCGGCTGAGTCGATGACGTGGTAGTCATCCAGCGCCACCACCGTAGAGCCGGCGAGGAGGTCGAGATCGTTGATCAGGCTGACCAGGACATTCTCGGGCGGCGTGGCTCCGCCGGCCTCCAGCAGGCCGAGAGCCTCAACGCCCACCTCAGGATCGGCGACTTGGGTCGCGGCCACAAGGTGGGTCAGAAAGGTTCGCAGCTCGCTGTCGCCGGGGTCGAGCGCCAGCCACGCCACCCTGCACTGCGACGTGCCGGCCGCCTGTGCCAGCCACTGCGCCAGGAGCGTGGTCTTGCCGAACCCGGCCGGCGCCGCGACCAGCACCAGTCGCGGCCCCTCGCCTCCGGCCACCAACAGTTGATCGGTGATGCGTGCACGCGACACCAGTCGGCGACGCGGCGAGGGCAGGTGAAGCTTCGTGCCCAGCACGGACATCGGGTCAGCGTAGACCCGCTGTGGGACCCAGGGACGGCCGACGACCGTCAGCTACGAGCAGCCCGCCACTCACGCTCCAGCATCGCGTACACGTGGACCGTGGTCCACTCGCCCTTGAACCAGTCCGCCTCGACCTGCCGCGCCTCGCAGCGGAAGCCGAGACGACCAAAGAGATCCTGTGCAGCCGTATTGCGGTCATCGACCTCGCCGAACACGCGGTGCATGTGATGAACCTCGAACAGGGTCGAAACGATCGCGCCGAGGGCCTCGGTCGCCAATCCCGAGCCCTGACGCTCAGGCGCGAGCGTGACCCCGACCTCGACGGTCGCCGGCTGATCCGCCAGGACGCGGACAGCGCAGTCGCCGACGAGCTCGCCGCTCGCCAGATCGAGCGCGGCGACCTGCACCCACGCCCCCGGCGTTCCGAACGCCACGTAGGCCTGCGCAGCCAGCAGCGCCTCCGCGTCGTTCATCGAATACGTCGGCTCCCACGATTGGTACCGGGCGACATCAGGGTGCGACCGGTACGCGACGAAGACGCGCAGGTCCTCCGCCTGCAACGGCCGCAACCGCAGGCGCTCGGTGACGGCGATCTCCATCACACGGAGGTCGGCGGGGCGGCCTCGAGGATTGGAGATGCCTTGAAACCCTTGACGATCGGATAGATCCCGAGCGACAGCTCCCAGACGAACTCGGGGGCGGTCGCGATGGCCTGCACCGTGCCTCCTCTCGGGATCACGTCGAGCACCACCCCGAGCCCCGTGATGCAGATGAGCGGGCCTGCGATGAGCCCCAAGATCGCCAGGCCTCGCGGCATCAGGCCGGACCGGTACATCATGTAGCCGAGGATCAGCCCGTTCCCGACGCCGACGACGAAGCCGGGGCCGAGCACGAACGTCCAGTTGCGAACCGCAACGAGCGCTCTCGCGTCGTTGACGAGCGAGCCGGCGGCCGCGCCGACGGTGGTCTGGTGCAACGTGACGACCGCAAGGTAGCTGACGATGCCGATCGCGATGAAGGTGCATTCCATGAGGCGCGCGGTCACATATCCGATCGAGAGGACTGCGAAGCGCCGCCTGAAGATCGGATACACCACGATTGCGGTCCCGATGTTCGCGATGATCAGGAGCACCTCGCAGACCGCGCCGAGGCGCACACGCGTGTCGCCACCAGTACCAGCCATGAACTTCGCCGGGTGCAGCACCGGGTTGTAGAGGAGCACCCCCGCAATCGAGAAGACGAACGTGGCGAGGTAAAGCACGCCGAAAACCACCGCGGTTCTGCGAATTGAGCTCATCCGCATTCCTTTCCTCCGTAAGCCCGATCACGGGGCCCATGCCACGCCGATAGCACCGCCCATTCAGTCTTCAGCGGGGCGCTCCGCCGAGTTGGCTCCGACAGGTCGTGAGCCCGCTGAGTCACCCGCCGATCGCCGCCGGCCGCGCCACCCCCATGGCGAGCATGCTGAAGCAAGGTACGCGTCTGGCAGTAAGACCGAGACGTCTCATCCAGCCTCCCCAGTGTGCTTGTCGCAGACCTCGGACCCGTTGCGGCCTGCTTTCCCGCCGAGTCTCTCAGCCGTGCCCCGCCAAGGTCAAGCTCGTGGAGCCCACGAGCGACGACCAACCCGACCATGACGACGAGGGATTCCAGGCCGGTTCGCCTCGAGCCCTTTCGTCCAGGGTGACCTCTGGACCTGCCGGTCAGGCCGCGACGGCCCCTCACACCACCGAGGGGCCGGCTCGTGCCGACCCCTCGTCTGCTCGTCTCCTGGCTTGGGGCTATTCATGTCCGAACCGAACTGTCAGCTGGACGCCGGAACGCGTCCCCATTTGCGGTTCGCCGCTGCGTCGGCGAGTTGCTGGCCGCTCCCGATGCCGGAGAGCAGCCCGAGCATCTGGCCGAGGCCGTGGGCGAGGCCGAGCCCGGCGGCCAGCGCGATGATCCCGACGAGCGCGATGCCGTTCGCGAGGTTGAGCGCGTTGGCGACTTCTCGGCTGGAGTGCCGGCGGGCCCAGTCACCGGGGAGCGCGACGACGGCGGAGAGGGCGAGAGCGATGAAGAAGGCGGCGGTGAACATGGTGTCGTCCTTGTGGAGCGGGTTGGTCGATGGCGGCATGCTCCAGCGAGCGGGCGCTCCGCACATCGGCCTGAGGACGTGCCTGGCCACGGTCATCCGCCGCGCTTGCGGCTGCGACGGATGACGTAGAGGTCCTGTCCAACGGGCATGATTAGCCCATGGAAGCGTCGGAGCCGATCCGGGTCCTGGTCGTCGACGATCACCGCGTGGTGCGAGAGGGGCTGCGGAGCTATCTGGAGCTGGTGGACGACATCGAGATGGTGGGCGAGGCAACTAACGGCCGGGCGGCTCTGGACTGGCTGGCGCGTGCGAAGGCGCACGGCGGCCTGCCCGATGTGGTGCTCATGGACCTGATGATGGAGCCGATGGACGGCATCGAGACGACCGCGGCGGTGAAGGAGCGCTATCCGGACATTGAGGTCGTGGCGGTGACGAGTTTCGTGGAGGAGGAGAAGGTCCATGCTGCGCTTGAGGCCGGGGCGGCCGGTTACCTGCTCAAGGACGCCGAGGCAGATGAGGTCGCGGCGGCCATCCGGGCGGCTCAGCGCGGCGAGGTCCATCTGGACCCGGCCGTCGCCCGCCAGCTCACGGCATCGTTGCGGCGCGGCGCAACAGCGAGCCCGAAGGACCTTCTGACGGAGCGGGAGCGAGAGATCCTCGCGTTGGTCGCCCAGGGCAAGGCGAACAAGGAGATTGCTGCCGAGCTCGTCATCAGCGAGCGGACGGCGCGGACGCACGTGAGCAACATCCTTTCCAAGCTCGGCCTGGCCTCCCGCACCCAGGCCGCGCTCTGGGCGGTGCGTGAAGGCCTCGCGCCGCCGCCCGCCTGAGCTACGTCATCTGTCGCGCCCGGAACGCGTCAGAGGACCGATGTGCCGGAGATCACGGTGCGCTTGAGTGGGTTCACCGTGCCTGCGCAGCCGAGCCACGACACCTCATCAAGACCATGCAAGGGCCGTCGGGTGCTCATCGTGGAGGACGACCCTCGGGTTCGCTCGGCACTTAGCGAGCTGCTCACGGCGTCCGAAGGTCTTTGCGTAGTCGGTATCGCCGCAACCGCCGGTGACGCGCTCGACGCAGGGGACTGGCTGGATGTCGCGCTCGTCGACGTACGTCTGTCGGACCTCGAGGACGGGCTCCTGGTTATCCGGAAGCTGGCCGCCGAGGGCCATCCTGTGGTTGCGCTCAGCGCGTCGGCGGCCGCCCGGGCGGCGTCGATAGCAGCAGGCGCCAGGGCCTTCTTTGAGAAGGACAGCCATCCCGACGCCCTCCTCGCCGCGCTGCACCAGTCAGCGTCGTAGCCGGCGGGAAGCTCCAGGACTGCTGTGTCAGAGTGTGGTGAGTTGAGTGAGAAGCTGATGGGCGAACAGGGAGCTGCGGGGCTCGGCGTCGGACCGCTCGCCGCCGTAGTCGAGCGATCGCGGGACGGCATCGTGGTCGTGACGGCCGACCGCCGCTACGTCTACGCCAACCCGGCGGCGTGCCGGATCATGGGCTACTCGCTGGAAGAGCTGCGCACGCTGCCGGACTTCCTGGCCAACTTCCCCGAGCGCGAGCACCAGGCGATGCTTGAGCACTTCGCCGAGCAGCTCTCCGGAGAGACCGGCTTGTGGACATCGACGCTGCTGCGCCCGGACGGCACCGAGCGCGAGATCACCTGGTCGAACATGTCCTTCGAAATCGACGGGCAGCTGCACGGCGCCGCCATCTTCCGCGACGCCACCGAGGCACGGCAGGCCAGCCGCAACGCCGCTGCACTCGGCCAGGCCGCGGCCCAGCTCGCCGGTCGCAGCCCGCTCAACGTCGTCCTCTGGGACCTCGCCGAACACGCGGTGGCCGGCACCCGCGCAGTCGGGTGCGCCATCGGCATCACCGGCGAAGCAGGCGACTTCGAGACCGGCGCCGCGCCGGGCGTTCCCGACGGATTCCGCAACCTCTCGTTATCGAGCGGCCTGCGCATCGAGGACTTGCCCGACGGCGACGTGGTCCTCAGCGGCCGCCCGGCGGTCGTCCCCGACGCCAAGACCCGCTGGCTCAGCGGACCTCGCCCGGATGTAGGAGCCACGCTCCAAGAGCTCGACTGGCAGGCCGGCGTGCATGTACCGCTCTCCTGGGGCGAGCAGGTGCTGGGTGTAATGGCCGTGTTCCTGCCGCCCACTGTGACGGGTCCGACGGAGCCTGAGCTGGCGTTCTTAGTCGCGCTCGCCGACCAAGGCGCGGTCGCCGTCATCAACGACCGGCTGCTCACCGAGACCGGTCAAGCCTCCGCGTTGCAGGAACGCGCGCGGCTGGCGCGCGAACTCCACGACTCGGTCTCCCAGGCGCTGTTCTCGATGACGCTGCACGCCCGGACCGCGCAGCTGGCGATGGAGAAGCAAGACCTGCCGCAAGACGGGCCGCTCGGGCGAAGCGTCGCGCAGCTGCGCGAGCTCAGCCAGGGGGCGCTGGCCGAGATGCGCGCTTTGATCTTCGAGCTACGTCCCGACGGGCTAGCGGAGGAGGGCCTGGTGGCGGCGCTGAGAAAGCAGGCGGCCGCGCTCAGCTCGCGCACCGGCCTGCAGGTAGCGGTCGAGGGTCCAGAAGAGCGCGTGGACGTCACACCCGCGACCGAGGAGCATCTCTACCGGCTTGCGCTCGAGGCGCTGAACAACACCATCAAGCACGCCGATGCCCGAACCGCCACCATCACGCTCGCCGTCGCCGGCGATCGAGTCGAACTCGCCGTCAAAGACGACGGCGTCGGCTTTGCCACGAGCGGCGAGCATCCGGGGCATCTCGGGCTGCACACGATGCAGGAGCGCGCAAGCGCGGTCGGTGGAACGCTCGAGATCCACAGCAAAACCGGCAGAGGAACGACCGTGCGGCTGGTGATCCCGTGACCGTACCTCCCGGCTCGCAGGAGGCAGAGCTCGATCGCGAGCAGATGCGCGCTGTCGCCCAGGTGCAGCGCTGGCACGACTTCAAGGCGCACGTCGGCGCCTACCTGCTGATCAATGCCGCGCTGATCATCATCTGGGCGCTCACCGGCGGCGGCGCGTTCTGGCCTGGCATCCCCCTGGCCGCCTGGGGGCTCGGCCTGTCCTCCCAGCACTTTTTGAACTCGTTCTCGCCGATCGGCGAGGAGCGTGTGCGGCGCGAACTGCGCCGCCAGCGAGACAGATGACGTAGAGCGACCCGGGCGCTTGTCCCGCCCAAATGCCGTCAGCCGGCGGATGCCAGGAAGGTTCGCGACCGCGACGATCTGGGAGTCAAGTCAAACCCTTCCGGAGGAGCCGCAAATGTCAGCGATCACCGCCACCCACACCCCGACTATCACGCCAAAGCGAAGCTTCCGCCGGCGTTACAGCGTCGTCCGCGGCAACGCCTATCAGGCTTGGGGCGTCTTCAGCGGCTCAGCGCTGCTGGCACTCGCCACCCAGCTTCGCACGAGCCCCGTCTCGACCGCAGTCATGATCGCGGGGTTCGTCACCGTCTACCTCAACTGCCACGCGATCGCCCACTACGTGGCCGGCCGCGCCGTCGGGCTCCGCTTCCGCGGCTACGGCGTCCGCGGCACCGATCACCCCGAGGTGTACCCGCCCGGCATCCGCCAGCTGATGCAGGCCGCGCCCTTCTACGTCGCCCTGTCCACGAAGCAGAGCCGCGAGCAGGCCAGCGGCCGGGCGAAGGCGATCTACTACGCCGCAGGAGAGACCTCAACCGCGATCTGCTCCATCGCCTACGCGGTCGTCGCCGCCGCCGCCGGGATCCCCGGGGGTCAGGCCCTGCTGGTCGCGATGATCATCTTCAACGCGGTCTCCACCATCGTCACCACCCGCAACCCCACCGGCGACTACGGCAAGGCACTCCGCGCGCTCCGCAGCTAACCAGCCGAACAACAAGCAGCAAGCAATAGGGCCTCGGCAACTGCCGAGGCCCTTCTCGGTCCTGCCGAGGCTGCTCTTGAGGCGTCCCCCTGCGCCCGGAACCTAAGCCGAACTTGGGACACTCAGGTGGGCCTTCGGAACACCTTTGCCTCGCTTTGATGCGCAGACAGGCGTCCCGGTCGCCATCGAACCTCCCGCGCATCTCGCCAATTGCGGGTCATGCGCGGCCGAGACGGCACGCGCACCCACGACTGCGTGGTCGCCATTGCCATTGCGCTGCGATTTAGCACGGTGAGGCGAAGGCGTTCGTTCGGTTTGGGGGGCGTGGAAGTAGGATCGCGCCGATGGCCGCGAGGCGGATCAGGCGGAGGGAGGCATTGCTGGCCGGGGTTGGGGCGGCTGCTGGAACGCTGGCGGGTGCGGAAGGTCCCGCGGAGGCAAGTGCGCGTGGGCGGCAGCGCCGGTCGATGCTGTACGACGTGGTCGTTGTCGGAGCTGGACTGGCTGGTCTGAGTGCCGCGACCGCGATCCGCAAGGCCGGCCGCTCCGTCGTCGTGCTTGAGGCACGGCAGCGTGTCGGCGGTCGGACCCTCGATCACGTGCTTGGGCCGGGGAAGGTGGTGGAGCTCGGCGGCGAGTGGACGGGTCCGGGGCAGAATCGCGTGCAGGCACTTGCGCGATCGCTCGGCATCGCGATGTTCCCCACGTACACGACGGGGAACAGCGTCTACTACTTCGGTGGCCGATTGCATGCATACAGCGGGGATGTTCCGCCCGCGAGCCCGGCGGCGCTGATCGAGCTTGAGGGCGCGATCGCGGCGTTCAACAAGATGGCGGCCGTGGTGCCGGCGGATGCTCCGTGGGGCGCGCCGCACGCGAGCGCGTGGGACCGGGTGACCATCCAGGCCTGGATCGATCAGAACCTCCACACTCCGGAGGGCCAGAACCTTGCTGGGCTCGGTGTGCGTGGTGTCTACGGCGAAGATCCAGACGAGATCTCGCTGCTCGATCTGCTTGCGGCGATCACCGGGGTCGGTGGCGACTTCAGCACGCTGATCGGTTCGGCGCAGAGCATCCGCTTCGTCGGCGGGCCGCAGCAGCTCTCACAGCGGGTTGCTGCGCATCTTGGCCACGGCGTCCGCCTCGGAGTCGAGGTGACGGCCATCGATCAGAGTGGGCAGGTGACCGTCCACTCGGAGGGCGAGAGCTTCCGCTGCCGCCGCGTGATCCTCGCCCTTCCGAAACCGCTTGTTGGCCGCCTGCGATTCAACCCTGTGCTTTCACCCGCTGTCGATCAGGTCCTCCAGCGTCAGCCGATGGGCTCGGTGCTGAAGGTCAACGCGATCTACGAGCGACCGTTCTGGCGCGATGCCGGGCTCAACGGCTCGGCGACGTCCGACGTCGGTCCGATCAGGATCACCTACGACAACTCCCCGCCCGACGGTCGGCCGGGTGTGCTGGTCGGCTTCATGGAGGGCAGCGACAGCCGCGCCTTCTTCGGAGCGTCACATGCCGTCCGGCGGGCCGCGGCGCTGCGATCCTTCGCACGGTACTTCGGCCCGCGCGCGCTGCGCCCAATCGCCTACCTCGACGCGATGTGGGCGTCTGAGCCGTTCACCCGCGGTGCCTATGGCAGTTTCAACCCGCCGGGTGTCCTGACGTCGCTGCGCAACCCGCTCGACGCGCCGTTCGGTGCCGTGCACTACGCGGGCGCGGACAACTCGCCGCAGTGGCCGGGCTACATGGACGGCGCCATACGCTCCGGCGAGCACGCTGCCGCACGGGTGCTCGCCGACCTCTGAGCGCTTAGCTGCGACGCAGCGGCGTTGTGAGCTTGTCGAGTGTCTGCTCCCCGCCCAGGGCCGATCTCGGCGGCGCCGCCCGCCGCTTCACGAGTGCCATCGCTCGGATGGATCGCGAGCGCCATTCCAGCCCGCTGCCGCATTGTCGGGGGGAGGAGATTGGGGACGGCGCAGAACGGCGGCTCGCCGCTCGCGTCAAGCGGTGCCAAGCCGACCCGAGGCAGTTGGTACGAGCCGCGTCGGTTATTGGGTCACCGAGCACTCGTGGTCGACGCTTCCCCTTTTCCGGCGGATGAGGTTCAGCCGGACGATCGCATTCGCCGCGCAGCCCCGCGAACTCCCGTGATCGCTATGGCGACGAACCGCAACTTCGCCGCCGCTGGGCGCTAGCCACGAGACCGACGATCAGCAAGCAGCGGGCTACGTCGAACAAAGTAGGACCCTGGCTCCGATCGCGCTGCTGCCTTCCCTGCGACTCGACGGCAGGACGACGGCAGCGACGGTCACGCGGCGGGCTGCTGCTTTCGCCTGATCTCGGCACTCTCGAGGGGACACGCGCAGCCACGAAAGCAAGACGGAGGGCGGATTCCGCGTCTGCCCTCCTCCTCGCACATAGAAGGGCGCTCGCCGGAGCACTCCAAGGTCGCCAGGCGATCGTCCATTGACGGTGGGGCCCGTCGCGAATGTGATCTGCATGTGCGCCTAGCGGATCGGGGTCAGTAGTCGCTCTTGAAGGCGAAGTAGGAACCGCGAATGGTTCCGGCGAGCTTTGACTTCTGCCTCGCGAATTTGAACCGCGACGCGAGCTCCGCGGGGACTTCCATGCCTTCGGAGAGCTTGAACCCGACCGCCCGCTTCCCGGCGGCGTCGATGGTGTACATCACGTTGATCGACAGACCGCTTTCGTAGAAGACATGGGCGATTCGGATGTTCTCGACTTCGAAGGCCGTAGCCTCGAGTGGCCGGGACGCGATGACGATGTCGCGCTCTTCCTTGAGGATCCCGTGCACCCAGTCGATGGTCGCTTTGGCGTCGCTCGCAGCCTCCACCGTGAAGACGTGGTCGTACTTGTTCTTGAAGTAGCGGGCCTCGTGCGCCCGCACACCAGCGAGCTTGGCCGCGACCGGCGAGGACTCCAGGCCGATTGTCGAGACATCGTTGAAATCCACGGCGTAGGGCATGACGCACTCTCCTGTCATCTTGATTGCATGTTGTCGGTCCACCGGCCATGACCCCAACCCAGGCCATGATGAGACGTGGATCAGCTGAGCTGCACGTGAAGGGAGCTCGCGGGCCCCACTCATCGGTCCTGGGTCAATTCGAGGGCGTTGACCTCGCGCTGATGATGGTGGCCATCACGAGCTCCGTCACCGACATCCGGCGCGGACTTCCTGACGGTTGCCTCCCACGCGAATCCATCGGGGTCGGTGAAAGGCTCGGCATCGCTGCCGATCACGAGCCGGTGCGATCCGGTGCCGTCGGCCGAGACGCCGGCGTCCTTGGCCAAGGCACGACGCTTGTAGATGCCCAGCCTGATGTGCTTTGACGGCGCGGCGAACTCGGCGTAGACGCGGGCAAAGCTCTGTGCCACCGCCTGGCCCCGCTCGACGTAGAACCGCTTGCTCTCGGCAAAATCCCCGACGCCCAACAGAGCGCGATCTCATCGATCTCCCGCGCGGCCGGACCAGTGTTCTTCTTCGAAGAAGTCGCGACCTTGCAGATCGTTCCGTCCGGCGCTTGTACCACGCCTGAGTACCCGCCCCACAGCTGCTTCTGCGCCGGCTTCAGCGACGTAGCGCCGGCATCGAGGGCGGCGCGGACGAAAGCGTCGACCGTTGCGGGCTGAGACACCAAAAGCGACAGCGTGAACCCACGAAAGCCCGCGCTCGGAGCCTCCGAGGCCCGCAGGCGCACCTGAGGACCCAACCCGAAGGCGGCGATGTAGAAGCGCTCGGCAGCCGTGGGGTCATCCAGTTCCAGAGTGACGTAATCGATGGTGGCCATGCCAGTCATGTTCGCTCCCTAGATCGTGGGTCAGAACGACCCGGCTTGTACGTTCGGAGCTAAGACAAACCACAACCCACGAAATCGACACTCGGCGCCAAATCTATGCCGCCGGCGCCGTAGGTTTGGAGTTCGGACCGGTGTGGCGAAGCTCCGCGACGCCACCTCGCCCTGGCCGTCGAAATCGGCAGCGCTACGTGCTCAGCCTCTGCCACGCGCCGGGGACCGTGGTGCGACGCCGACCGCTGGCGTGGGTGCTGGGAGCGCGAAGCAGCAGCGCGCTGCCGTGGGTGCTGGGAGCGCGAAGCAGCAGCGCGCTGCCGTGACTGCTGCAGGCGTCGGCAGTCGGCCGCCATGGTCTGCCCGTCGTTGCTTCAATCTTGCGCAGGGGTCGTCGGGCTACGAGACGGCCGACGTTGGCCAACAACCCACGAGCGCTGTTGAGGCGGTGGGGCGGACCGGATCGGACGCGCGCTGCGTCGCCGCAGGAATCGCCGTAGAGGGGAGCAGCGAGATCGCGACAGCGGTCGCTGCGACGAGCGCTCGCTCGGCACGGGGCATCTCGTCGGTGTCGGCGCACATCTGCCTAGCGCGCGGAAATCGGACAGGCCCGCCGCTGCGTTGCTGCGCTTCCGGTAGCTCTCATTGGCGCGGGGTTACGTGGCGCCGACTCGCGTCTGCCGTCCAGACCACTCGCGCTCGCGTAGAGCGAATTTCTGGACCTTGCCGGTGGAGGTTTTCGGGAGCGGCCCGAACTCGACTGCGTCAGGACACTTGTAGTGAGCGAGCCGCTCGCGGCAGAACGCGATGATCTCGTCGGTGCTGGGACCGGGTTCGCTACTCAGCGTGACGAACGCCTTCGGTCGCTCGCCCCAGCGCTCGTGCGGAATCCCGACGACGGCGCACTCGAGAACGGCGGGGTGAGCGCATATGGTCTGTTCGACCTCGATGCTCGAGATGTTCTCGCCGCCGGAGATGATGATGTCCTTGCTTCGGTCGCGCAGCTCGATGTTGCCGTCGGGGTGCCAGACCGCGATATCACCTGAGTGGAACCAGTCGCCGCGAAACGCCTTCTCGGTGGCCGCGTCGTCCGCGAAGTACCCGCTCATCACGTTGTTGCCGCGCATCACGACCTCGCCCATCGTCGCGGCGTCCCGGGGAACGTCGTGCATGTCCTCGTCGACGACTCGGACCAGATCGGCGGAGGGGTACGCCTGGCCTTGGCGCGCGAGCAGCTTGGCCCGCTGTTCAACCGGGAGCTCTTGCCATCCCTCCCCGATCGGACACACGGTGATCGGACCGTAGGTCTCGGTCAGTCCGTAGACGTGCACGACCCGGAAGTTGAGCTCAGCCATGCGCGCCAGCAGCGTCGGCGACGGTGGCGATGCGGCGACCATCGCGGTGACTGGCCGCTCCAAGCGGTGCGCTCCCGCATGGTTGATGATCATCAACTGAACGGTGGGCGCGCCGTTGTAGTGGGTCACACTCTCCGCGTCGATCAGTTGCCAGACGACCTCGGGATCGACTGTGCGCAGCGCCACGTGCGTTGCCGCGACCGCGGTGACGGCCCAGGGGAAGCACCAGCCGTTGCAGTGAAACATTGGCAGTGTCCACAGGTAGACCGACTCGGGGCTCATCCCCGCGACCACCACCTCGCTCAGCGCATTGAGGTAGGCGCCACGGTATGTGTACTGCACCCCTTTTGGCTGGCCGGTGGTGCCCGAGGTGTAGTTGATCGAGATCGTCTCCTCCTCATCCTCGAGCCAGCTATCGGGCATCTCGGCTGACGCGCCGGCCAGGAACCGCTCGTACTCGCTTGCCGTATCCACCCGGTCGCAACGGATCACCGTGACGTCGGAGAGCTCCAGCGGGGCGATGAGCGGCTCGAGCTCGCCGTCGAGCAGCAGGAACCGCGCACCGCTGTGCGCGAAAATGTGCCCGACCTCTCGACTGGCCAGCCGATTGTTGATCGCCACGAGGATCCCGCCTGCCGCTGGAACCCCGAAGTGTGCCTCGAGCATCGGCGAGGAATTGAACAGCAGCGTGGCGACGCGGTCTCCTTTGCCCAGCCCAGAAGAGCGCAGCGCGTTGGCCAACCGCCACGAGCGCTCTGCCAGCTGAGCGTAGGACCAGCGGCGCTCCCCATCAACGACCGCCGTCCTGGCGGGATACATGTAGGCGGCTCGCGTGAGGAAGTCGACCGGGTTCAGCTCGCTGCGAAACACCTTGCTCGCGACGGCACCGGACGCGGGCGCATCATGGCTCGCAGTTAGCGATTCGGTCATGCCCTACTCCTTCATTCGAAGTCGTCCGCCACCCGGCGGCACCAGCGCCCCTGCTTGATTATCTCGCCTCGGCCCGCGCCGGCCAAGTCCCCGGGCGCACGCTCGTGCCCTCGGAAGGGCGAGAGTACGTTTGTCCGCATGAGCTCGCGGCCAGGTACCGACTAACCGAAACGTGCTCGTCACGCTTGAGGGATCCGCCGCGCGGATCGTGCTCAACCGCCCTGAGAAACGCAACGCGCTCTCCTTGGAGCTGATGGACGAGGTGACCGCGGCGCTGCGCGACGTGGCCGCGCGCGGCGATGCGGGGGCCATCGTGATCGAGGGCGCGGGTGCCGCGGCCGGCTGCCAGGTGGGGAGCGTGCGACCTGGCGGTCGCGGCGGGAGGGCACACGGAAGGACGCACGACTCACACCGTGGCGTCCTCGTAACTGGGAACGCGCACGGCATGACTCGCGGTTAGGATCGCCCCGTGCCACAGAATCTGAGAGTCGTCGAGCACCCGGTTCTCGCAGATCGCCTCACGGTGCTGCGCGACCGCGAAACACCCTACGCCACCTTCCGTCAGGTCCTGTTCGAGGCAGCGGCGATCATGGCTGTCGAGGTCGCCAAAGAGCTACCGGTGAGGCAGGTCGAGATTCGCACGCCACTCGAGGCTACGACGGCCGTGCGCCTGCGAGACGAGGTGGCGGTCGTTCCCGTCCTGCGCGCGGGGCTGGGGATGGTCGAGGGCTTCCTCCGTCTGTTGCCCGACGCGCGCGTCGGCCACCTCGGCATCTATCGCGACGAAGATGCACACGTGCCGGTCGACTACTACGAGCGGCTGCCCCCGGGGCTGCCCTCGGCCCGGGTATATGTGCTCGATCCGATGCTCGCCACCGGCGGGAGCGCGGTGCGCGCACTGCACCACCTGAAACGCGCGGGCGCCAAGACGCTTGAGCTGGTCTGCCTCGTCGCGGCTGCGACGGGAATCGAGGCCGTCAGCTCGGAGCATCCGGACGTGCCGATCTGGACGGCGGCGGTCGACCGCGAGCTCGACGAGAACGCCTACATCCGTCCCGGGTTGGGCGACGCCGGTGACCGCGTGTTCGGCACGGCCTGATCGCTGATGGGCCACTTGTCCTCCGCGCGGTGGCGGTAGGAGGCGAGACGGTCCACGAGCGCGGGCGCCGAGCCATCGACCACGAGCTCGTCGAGGTGCTCGGCGCGGACAAATCCCTCGGTGACAGCGTGCTCCAGGAAGGCGAGCAAGGGTCGCCAATAGCCGGCGATGTCGAACAGGCCGAGCGGCTTATGATGCAGTCCGAGTTGGCTCCAGGTGAACAGCTCGAACAGCTCGTCGAGCGTTCCGGTCCCACCCGGCACGGCGATCACACCATCCGATAGTTCGGCCATCAGCGCCTTGCGCTCGTGCATCGTGCCCACGACGTGCAGCTTCGTCAGCCCGGTGTGTGCGATCTCGTGCTCGACAAGTCGGCCCGTGATCACGCCGATCACCGTGCCCCCGGCATCCAGTGCCGCGTTCGCCAGCACTCCCATCAGGCCCACGCTCGCGCCACCGTACACGAGCTCCAGGCCGCGCCCGGCCAGCAGGCGTCCCAGCTCGCCGGTCGCCTCGGAGTAGTCCGGCAGCCGGCCTTCGCTCGAGCCGCAGAAGACAAGAACACGCTTCACGCTCCGGAGCGTAATCGGCGGCCGCGAGGTGTGGAGCGTGGGGGCCACGTATCCGTTCGCGGACATTTCACGGATGCGCTCGGGTCGGGTTCCCGGCACTGTAGTCGCGATGAGCGCTGCATTCAGCGCCAACCCTCGCGGCGCGTCGCGGGCTCTCGTCCGCGATGTGCTGCTGCGGGACGGGTCGACGCTCCGGCTGCAGACGCCGTCGCCGGCGGACTTCGATGAACTCAAGGCGTTCTATGACGGGCTCTCCTGGGAGAGCCAGTTTCTGCGCTTTCGAGGCTATCCGCGCACGGACCTGGTGGCGCGGCTGGAGGCCGACGCGAGCGGCGCTCGGCGGGTCGCGCTGATCGGCCGACAGTCCGGGCGGGTCGTCGCCGCCGCTGCTTACATCGAGCTACGTGAGAAGGACGTGGCGGAGGTCTCGTTCGCGGTCGCGGACGAGCTCCAGCGGCGCGGGATCGGGACCCGCATGCTTGAGCAGCTCGCGTCGGTTGGGGCCGAGCGCGGAATTCGTCGCTTCGACGCGGAGGTGATGGCCGAGAACCGGGCCATGATGCGTCTGTTCGAACAGGCCGGTTTCGCGGTCGGCCGTGTCGGGTCGGGCGGCGAGGTGACGGTGTCGCTCGACATCAGGCCGGGCCAGGCTGTCCAGGAGCGGATCGGCAAGCGCGATCATGTCGGCGCTGTCGCCGCGCTCCGCTCGGTGCTCGCGCCGTCCTCGATTGCGGTCCTCACCGCAGCGGGACCGTCGGGGAAGCTGCTGAGCCAAGTGATGAACAACATCTGCGCCGGAGGCTTTCGCGGTCTGCTCCGACCCGTCGATCCCGATGGGGGTGAGGTCTGTGGCATCCCCGCCGTGCGGAGCCTCGGCGAGCTCGAGGCCGCGCCCGAGCTGGTGATCGTCGTCGCCACGGGGGACGAGCTGGTCGAGCATGCTGTGGCGGCGGGCGGGGCTGGAGCCCGCGCGCTGCTCGTCCTCTCCACCGACGGCGACGAGTCGCAGGCGACGTCATCAGAGCAGGAGCAGCGGCTCGTCGACATCCTCCGGGATGCTGGCATGCGGATGGTCGGGTCGGGCTCGCTCGGCGTGATCAACACGGCAGCCGATGTCAGCCTGACTGCCACTTTCGGTGGCGTTCGCCTCCGACGCGGTGGCTTGGCGATCGGCTCGCACACGGTCGCGTCGGGGCTTGGGTTACTCGGCTACGCCGCCGCGCACGGCCTCGGTGTCTCCGCGTTCGTGTCGCTCGGCAGCCGTGCCGACGTCTCGACCAGCGACCTGCTGGAGTGGTTCGCCGACGACGAACGGACGCGAGCGCTGATGCTGTACGTCGAGAACTTCGGCGATCCGGGTCGCTTCATGCGCGTCGCGCAGCGAGTCTCACGTGAGAAGCCGATCCTCGTGCTGAAGGGGCAGCGGCAGCGGACACGGGCCGGTGATGGGCCGACGTCACAGACGGCAGCCGCTCTCGGCGGCGACGAGATCTTCGACGCCGTCTTGCGTCACGCCGGGGTGCTCCGCTTCCGAAGCGGCGAGGAGCTATGTCAGGCAGCCGAACTGTTCGAGAGCCAGCCGCTGCTGCGTGGAGCGCACATCGCGATCATCAGCAACTCGCGGTCGCTCGCGGACCTCGCCGCCGACAGCTGCACGACGCGAGGACTGGAGGTTGGCCGCACCGCCCGCACTGAGAACCCCCTCATCATGAGCTTCGACGCGGGGGCGGCCGAGTACGAAGCAGCCATGCGCCGGCTGCTCGACGATCCTGCCATCGATGCGGTGATGCCGTGCTACGTCGACCAGCACGGTGGCAGCGCCGCGGTGATCCTGGAATCGATCTCAGATGCCTGCGCAGGAGGATCAAAACCGACAGTCGCGTGTGTCGTCGGCTCGGACGGCCGGCTTCCCGACCCGCCGCCGCCGCGCATCCCGAACTTCCTGTTCCCCGAGGCGTGTGCCGCCGTGCTGGCGCGCGCCGCCGAACGTCGCGCCTGGCTTTCCCGGCCGTTGGGTGAGCCGCCCTCCTACAGCGACATCGACGCAGAAGCGGCCCGCGTGCTGATCGACTCCGTCCTCCAGCAACGGCGCGCCGGCGGCTGGCTCGATTCGGAGCAGCTCGACGAGCTGTTGGCGACGCATCGCGTTCCGGTGGCGACGGCACAGCGCGCCGACGATCTCGGTCAGGCGCTCGACGCGGCGTCTGCGATTGCCGGTCCTGTCGTACTGAAGGCGAACCTGCCGGCACCCGCCCGAGCCAGCCAGATTCACGCTGTTCTGCTGGGGCTGCGCGGCGACGATGCGATCACCTCGGGCTGGGAGGAGCTGGAGCGCTGCGTGCGGGCGGCGGGGCAGCGATGGCATGGCGTGATCGTCCAGCCACTCGCGCAGGAAGGCGCCGACATCCTCGTGGGCGCGGTGCGCGATCCTGACCTGGGACCGGTGATCGCCGTCGGGCTCGGCGGGCGCCAGGCCGGATACGGGAAAGCGACGGCGTTCCGGCTGCCACCGGTCACCGACGTCGAAGCCGACGAGCTGATCGACGCGTGCGAGCCTGTCACCACGGAGCTCGCCAGCGTCCCCGGCGGACAGCCGCTCGATCGCGCAGCGCTCCGGGAGCTGATCCTTCGCTTCGCGCTGCTCGTCGAGACCGTGCCTGAGCTCGTCGAGGCCGACCTCAATACGATCAGGTGCACGACCCGCGGCTGTAGCGTGCTCGACGCGCGAATGCGGATTGAGCCGTTGCACCCAATCGAGAAGATCAAGACCTGGTGAGCCCCCCCACAGTCCGTCGCGCCCGACGTTCGCCGAGTTGTTCGATGCTCGCACCGCCACCGGCGCTCATCTCTGCGTCGGGCTCGACACGTCGCCGGCATCGCTCCCGGACATCATCGACCGCACGCTCTCCGCGCCGGAGCGCGTGCTGCGCTTCAACGAGTGCATCGTCGACGCGACGTGCGACATCGCTGCCGCCTTCAAGCCCAACGTGGCCTTCTATGAGTCGATGGGCGCGGCCGGCTGGGACGCGCTGCGGCGGACCGTCGACTACATCCGCCGCGTCGCGCCCGAGATCCCCGTGCTCCTGGACGCCAAACGCGCCGACATCGGCTCGACCAACGAGGGCTATGTGCGCGCCGTGTTCGATGAGATCGGCGCCGACGCGGTCACCGTCCACCCCTACCTCGGCGAGCAGGCGCTGCGGCCGTTCCTCGACCGGCCCGGCGCCGGCATCTTCGTGCTGGCACGCACCTCGAACCCAGGAGCGGGCGAATTTCAGGACCTGCTCATCGACGGACTGCCCCTGTACCGGCAGGTCGCCCGGAGGGTCGCCGGTCAGTGGACCGCGCGGGCGCGGCTCGGGCTCGTCGTCGGCGCGACCTACCCCCGCGAGATGGAGGAGATTCGCTCCGACATCGCACCTGAGGTGCCGATCCTGATTCCCGGCGTCGGCGCCCAGGGCGGCGACCTCGACGCATCGGTTCGTGCCAACGTCGAGGCTGGCAGCCGTGCGTTCATCATCAGCGTCTCGCGCGGGATCGCCGGTGCGGCCCGCGGCGACGATCTGGCCGCCGGGATGCGCACGGCCGCGATGGAGTTCGACGCCCAGATCCGACACGTCGCCGCCTGAACCGGGTCCGGACGGGCACGGACCTGCCCCGAGACGCCTCGCCCCGTAGATGCCGCGCCCCGTAGATGCCGCGCCCCAAGACGCCCGCGCCCCCGACGCTCTCGCGCTTGAATGAACGTTCAAGTTAAGGGTCGAGATCCTTGTGTGAGTCCGGCACGAATTCCCGTGCGGGGTCGTTCACAGGGGCGCACGGGACAACGTGCCGCTGAGAGCGGCCCGATCGCCCAACCAACTCCGACGGCCGCATCGCAATGGCAAGGCCGGCCGGTCGTCGACCATAAGTTCCCGAGCGATCGCGCGGACGCGGGAGCGCGGGAAAACGGTGTCGCGAGGGGTACGCAAATTCCCGTGCGTTTCGGTCGATGCGCAACGGACGGGAGATCGTGGGCGCGGACGGCTCGGACGCCGCCGACGACGCGGACGGCGCGGACGGCGCGGACGACTCGGACGCCGCGGACGGCGCGGACGGCGCGAACGGCGCGGACGTAGCGGACCCGCAGACCCGTCGGACGGCGCGGAGCCCGCGGACCGGACCGCCCGGCGCCAACCCGTTCGACCATGGCATCAGCCGGCGATCAGATCCTCGAGCTCGCGGGCCCAGCTCAGCAGTTGCGCGTCCTCGCCGGGTCGCGCGACGAGCTGGACGCCGCAGCCGCTGACGTCGCGTACCGCACACGGGAGCGATATCGAAGGGCAGCCGAACGTGCTCCAGGGTCGCGTGAACGCACTGGCGACGCTGACCGGAGCGGGCTGGTCCAGTGGTGGAGGCAGGATTGGAGCGGTCGGGAGCATGAGCATGTCGACGTCTCCGAACAGCGATGGTGCAAGTCGGCGCGCCCCGGCCAGCGCCTCGGATGCGCGGAGGTAGTCGATCGCCGTCAGCGAGCGGCCAAAGTCGACGCCCGCTCGCACGTCGGGATGCACGAGATCGGGCGGTTCGGCATCGACGCTGTCCCCCCATCCTGCGGCGAGATTCGCCGCGAAGATTGCGCCGACGCCTCGGACCTGCGGAGGTGGGTCCACCTCGCGAATCTCGATCTGCGCTCTGTCGAGGCGCTTCGCCCCATCGAGGCGCTTCGCCCCATCGAGCCGCTCGAGCGTCCGCTTCCACACCGTCAGCAGCGCGGGCTGGCAATCGGTGGCCGCAATCATCCCGGCCGGGATACCAATGCGGCGAGAATCCCGTCCGGCCGCTCGCACCGCGCTCGCCGATGGCGCTGCGCCGCCCACCGAGAGCGTGGCGAAGGCGAGGCGGCAATCGTCGACTCCCCGCGCGAGGATCCCGGCGGTGTCGAGCGGCGGCGCAACTGGCGCGCACCCGTCGAGATCGATCGCGCCGAAGCTCGGCTTGAAGGCGACGACACCGCACCATGCGCCGGGCACGCGCACCGAGCCCGCGGAGTCGGCCGCGAGCGCCAGCGGCGTGACGCCCGCCGCGACCGCTGCGGCCGCGCCGCCCGAGGACCCGCCCGGGCTGTGTCCCGGAAGGAGCGGGTTCTCGCAACAGGGGTATCCGGCGCCTGGCCGGTCATCGTCCAGCCGAGCTGGTCCATCGCTGTCGTGCCGATGACGATCGCGCCGGCTGCCCGAAGCGCTCCGACCGCCGCGGCGTCGCGGTCGCTCTCAACGGCGCGCGCAGCAAGACCGAGGTGCCGCGGTAGCCCGCGAACGTAGAACGCGTCCTTCACCGCGACAGGCGCGCCACAGAGGGGTCCCAGCGCGACGTTCGATGCGCGATCACCACCCGATCGACAACTGGATCTGCAAGACGCCGCGTGGTTCATGCCGTTCGCATGAGTTCGAGCAATATCACCCGTCCGAAGACGTTCCGGCGTCGTGAGGATCAGCGCGACAATGGGGGTCGGGTAATGCGGATCGTCGTAGCGCTGGGCGGTAACGCGCTGTTGGAGCGAGGCGAGAAGCCGGACTCCCAGATCCAGCTTCATCACATTCACGCGGCGGTCGAGGCGCTCGCCCCGATCGCCACGGATAACGAACTCGTCGTCACCCACGGCAACGGGCCTCAGGTCGGGCTTCTGGCGCTGGAGAGCGCCGGAGATGTGTCGCTTTCCCGTCCGTACCCGTTCGACGTCCTCGGCGCGGAGACGCAGGGCATGATCGGATACTGGCTGTCGCAGGTTCTGCAGAACACGCTCCCTGACCGGTCCGTCGCGGCGTTCATCACCCAGACCCTCGTCTCCGTCACCGATCCTGCGTTCGCCAATCCGACCAAGTTCGTCGGGCCCGTCTATGAGGAGGCCGAAGCGAAACGGCTTGCCGCCGGTGCGGGCTGGACGGTCAAGCCTGACGGAAATCATTGGCGTCGAGTCGTGCCGTCGCCGCTGCCCCGCGGCATCGTCGAGATCGGACTCATCCGGCAGCTCTTCGACGCGGGCGCCGTAGTCGTCTGCGCCGGCGGGGGCGGGGTGCCGGTCATCCGCAACGAGCACGGTCTACTTGAAGGGGTCGAGGCCGTCGTCGACAAGGACGCGACCGCCGGTCTCCTCGCCGAGGCGCTCGATGCCGACGCGCTCTTGCTCCTCACCGACGTCCACGCCGTCCAAGCCGACTACGGCACGCCGACGGCACGGCCCATCTCGACGACCACGCCCGCCTTCCTGCGGGCGCATCCGTTTCCGGCGGGATCGATGAGGCCGAAGGTGGAGGCGGTCTGCCGGTTCGCGGAGATGCCGGGACGCTTCGCCGCGATCGGCGCCCTCGGCGACGCCGAAGCCATCCTCGCGGGCAGCGCGGGCACCATCGTCACTCCGGACGGCGCGTATCCCTAGGCAGCTCCCGCCCATCACGATCACGGAGGACGAGCTCCGGCAGATCGAGGTAGCGAACGCCTCGGAGCGGCCGGTGGTCGTGTTCATTCACGGCCTGTGGCTGCTGTCGAGTAGCTGGGAGCGCTGGCGGGAGCTGTTCGAGCATGCGGGCTACGCGACCGTGGCGCCGTCATGGCCGGACGATCCGACGACAGTGGCGGAGGCACGCGCCAATCCGGAGGTGTTCGCGGGAAAGACGATCGGGCAGGTGGCCAACCATGTTGCGGAGGTGATGAATGCGCTCGTCGCCGAGCGTGCGATCGTCGGTCACGCCGTCGGCGGCCTGCTGGCGCAGATCATCGCCGCCCACGGGTTCTCGCGGGCAACAGTGGCGATCGATCCGGCGCCGTTCCGCGGAATCCGGAAGCTGCCTTCCTCATCGCTCAAGGCGGCGAAACCTGTGCTTCGGAGCCCGGGCAACTGGGGCCGCGAAGTCACCCTCACGCGTGAGGAGTTCCGCTTCGCCTGGGCCAACACCGTCAGTGAGGAAGAGGCGGGGCACCTCTACGACACGTTCCACGTGGCGGCGCCCGGCGCGCCTCTGTTCCAGTCGGCGCTCGCCAACCTCAACCCCTACTCGAACGCGAACCTCAATCCGAAGAGCCGAGTCCGCGGGCCGCTGCTGCTGGTCTCCGGGGGTAATGACGCAGCCGTCCCGTGGGCGCTCACCAACGGCGCCTTCAAGCTGCAGCGCCGCAACCGTGGTGTGACCGAGATCGCGGAGATACCCGAGCGCGGGCATTCGCTCACGATCGACAGCGGCTGGCGCGAGGTCGCCGAGACGGCACTCGCGTTCATCAGGCGGTTCGTCCAGCCAGCGTAGGTCGTACCGGGACGGGTACGACGTGGTGGGACAGCCTCCGGGCCGCTCATCCAAGCTCCTCGGGGGTGAAAGCGAGCGGAAGGGTCTGGCGCCTCCTCGCGTGTCCTAGACGAGCGATCTTCGCGCTCGGCTAGGCTCGTGGTGACCCTGGCTCGAGGAGCCTCACGCGTGCGGTCCTTGTCGCCGCGGCCATTCGCTCGTCAGTCGTGAGCAGCTGGGCGGGGAGCTTCTGGGCGAGCGCGACGTACTGCGCGTCGTAGGCGGTCAGGTTGTGGCGCAGCTTCCAGACGCGGTCGATCACTGCGGATGCCGGGTAGCGGATGATCGGGAGCGCGGCGAGGTCCTGCAGCGCCTGCTGGGCACGGACGGTGCTGATCTCGCCGCGGCGCTCCCAGCGTCGTAGAACGCTGAGCACCTCGACATCGACCAGATCGGGCGCGGCCAGCGGCTCCGCGGCGCCGCTGCGGTCGGCGGCGCGGTCAGCGCTGCGTACGGGCTGCGTCGATCACGGCGCTCCCTGCGGTCGGGGTGACGAGTCCGAGCCGCGAGCGCAGGGTCGTCGTCTTGCCTTGGAACCCGCAGCCCGCACAAAATCAGCCACAGCCGCCTGCATCCGACCCGCGGAAGACCGTGTATGCGCACCAATCGGGATCCGCAGCGCGCGCGACATGCCCCGCGGGGTCATGTAAGGAAGGGTCGACGGTTCGAGTCCGTCAGAGGGCTCTCGGTCACTTGCAGGGGGAGTGCTCAGCGTCGCGTCTTCTCACCCTGACGCCAACCCTCATCTCGACGCGGTCCTCAGGACCATGAGCCGCATTTCGAGCTCGTGACGGCCGAGGTGAGCCCGAGTCTGGCCCGGCGGCGGGGCGGCGATATCACGCTGTCTGCCAGGTGCCGAAGGGACGCCGCTGGACGGCGGACTCTCGGCATCCGGCTGACGACGTCGCGGGCGCCCGTCGGTTCTGCGGCGGGACGGCGGGCCGGGTCGGCTTGGCGCGTGCCGCTCCGTGGCGGAGCGATCTCGTGGATGTATGCCGAGATGACGGCGTCGCCGACGATTCGCGCCCGATGGGCGCTCACCGCAGAACGGGTTGGTTGGATCACAGTGCTCATGCGACTCCTTGTCTGCACCGCTGAGGCGGTTCGAGGAAGTGGGGTGTGGCGTGCGAGGCCGCGGTGAACGTCATGCGGCCTCGGCACGTGCGAGCTCGGCCTCGACCTCGCGATCGAGGACGACGTGCTCCTGAGGCGGCCGGGGTGCCCGGAGCCACAGCAGCGCGCCGAGGATGCCGGCGCCGACGCTCGCCGCGCCGATCGTGAACGCGACGTGGTAGCCGCCGATCAGCGAACTGATGAGCGGATGATGGGCGACTTCGAGCGCGTGCGTGTGGTTCGTGGCGAGCGTCCCCAGCACGGCGAGTCCGAGCGCGCCGGCGACCTGCTGCGAGACGTTGATGATGCCTGAGCCGAGTCCCGCGTCCGCCGCCGGGACGTCCGCCATCGCGATCGTCAGCAGCGGCATGAATGCGCTCCCGATCCCGAGTCCGATCGCGAAATACGCGAGGAAGATCGTGGGGAAGAAGCTCGTGTGAGCGCCGGTCGTGGTGAGCAGGGCAAGCCCACCGATCACAGTCACCATCCCGGCGATGAGCACGCGCATCGCTCCGAAGCGCTCGACGAGTCGCGCGGTGATGCCGAGTGACAGCGCCGCAACCGTGATGGTCCACGGGAGAAACGCGACACCGGTCTGCAGCGCACCGTAGTGACGCACGTGCTCGAGGTAGAGCGTGCCGAGGAAGAAGGTCGAGTACATCCCGGTCACGAGGAAGCCGCGCACGATGCTCGAGCTGACGAGGCCGCCGACGCGAAGGATCCGCAACGGCATGATCGGGTGATCGATCCTCGCCTCGACCGCCACGAACGCCGCCATCAAGGCCGTGGCCAGAGCGCCGAACCCGAGCACCGTGCTCGAGGTCCAGCCGTGGCTGCTGGCCTCGACGATCGCGTAGATCGCGGACATCAGCGAGGCGGTCACGAGCAATGAACCGAGCCAGTCGATCCGGGCTCTCGTGTTCGTCGTCGCGTCAGCGGGGATCAGGGCGCGGCCGAGCGCGATCGTCAGCACGCCGATCGGGAGGTTGACGAAGAAGATCCAGTGCCAGTCGAGCGCCTGGGTGAGCGCGCCGCCGGCGAGCAGACCGAGCGAGCCGCCGGCCACGGCGACGAACACGTACGCGCTCATCGCGCGGGCGCGATCGTGCGCCTGAGGGAACTCGGTGGCGATGATCGCCAAGATCACCGAGGCCTGGAGCGCGGCGCCGACGCCCTGCAGGAACCGAGCGCCAATGAGCGCGCCCTGGCTAGGCGCGAGGCCGCAGAGCATGGATGCGATGGTGAAGGTGACGACGCCGAGCAGGAAGATCCGCTTGCGGCCGAAGAGGTCGCCGAGTCGGCCGGCGAGCAGCAGGAAGCTTCCGAACGTGACGAGGAAGGCGTTGATGACCCAGGTGAGGTTCCCCTGGGTGAAGTGGAGCTCGCGCTGGATCGAAGGGAGCGCGACGTTCACGATCGTCGTGTCGAGCACGATCATCAGCTGAGCGAGGCACACCACGGCGAGCGACAGCCAGCGGCGGCGGTCATCGCCGGCTGCCTGAGAAGCAAGTGAAAGATGGGGCATAAGGGGTCCGATGAGCTGGTCGGGTGGTAAACTGGAGGCCGTCTCCGGAACTAAGTGGAGGCAACCTCCGGATGAACTATAGCGGAGGCCCCCTCCGCTTTGTCAAGGGAAACGTTTGAAAATCGACGACCACACCGCTGAACTGCCATGACCACCACGACCGAAGCGCTCGATCAGGGGCTCCCCACCAAGCCGAAGCGCGCCGACGCACGGCGCAACTACGACAAGATCCTCGGCGCCGCCCGCGCTGCGTTCGCCGAGCGCGGCGATGCGACTTCACTCGAGGAGATCGCCCGCCGGGCTGAGGTCGGCATCGGGACCCTGTACCGCAACTTCCCCAACCGCCAGGCACTGCTCGAGGCCGTGTACGCCGATGAGGTCGAGAGTCTGTCCCGGGCCGGGGCGGAGCTTCTGGCGGCTCCGCCATGGGATGCGTTCGAGCAGTGGATCCGCCAGCTCGTGTCCTACCTGGCCACGAAGCAGGCGCTCGCGCAGGAGCTGCTCCAGTACGTCGATCGTGACGCGCCGCTGTTCCGGACCTGCCGCGGGATGCTTTTCGGCGCCGGCCAGCCGCTGCTCGACCGAGCGCAGGAGGCGGGGGCCGTCCGTTCGGATGTGACGCTGTGGGACGTGATCCACATGTTCGGCGGGATCGCGAAGATCCAGGGCGCTGAACCGGATCAGATCGACCGTCTCGTCTCGATCGCGCTGGACGGTCTGCGCTACCGCGCGACGACCTAGCACTCCGGCTGCTCCGGCGTCGACGGCAAGGCGTCGACTGTGAGACTGTGGGGCTGGTCGGGTTCTCGCGGCCGGGTGCTGATCTACCGCTGGTACGACCGCGCGCTGGTACCCAAGTCTGGTACGCCGGGAGACAAGACCGGGTCAGACCGTCCAGCCCGGGCGCCGGAGGGTCGGCTGCGTCACGCAAGATGTTCATCCGGATCGGGTGATGCGCGGCCGCGTCCTTGCGGGATCGTGAAGGTGACAGCAGTCCGGCCTCATCCTCACGACCCGGTCGGGCTGGAGTGCACGAGCAAATGCTCTAAACACGAAAGGACCACGACGCTATGGCGACACTCGTTGCGATTGGTTACGACGACCAGGGAACCGCGGAGCAGGCACGCGGGACCGTTGCGCAGTTGGAGGCAGATCTGATCATCCAAGCTGATCAGGTGGCCTCGATCTCGCGTGACCTTGAGGGCAAGTACCACGTCCACACGACCCACGGGGGCGCCTCGGCCGGCGCTGGTGCGGTTTGGGGTGGGTTCTGGGGGCTGCTATTCGGGCTACTGTTCTTCATTCCGTTCGCTGGCTGGGCGATGGGCGCGGGTCTGGGCGCGCTGTTCGGCCACATGGGCAAGCACGGGATCGACAAGGCGTTCCAGGAGCAGGTCCGCGATCAGGTCAAGCCAGGGACGTCGGCCCTCTTCATGATCATCGAGAAGGCCACGCCGGATAAGGCGGTCGCCGCGCTGGAGCAGTATGGAGGCACGGTGATCAAGACCTCACTGTCTGACGAGGACACCAAGAAGCTCCAAGACGCACTCCAGCCGCCGGAAGAGGTCGGCGCCGCGTCATAGACCTGGTCGCGTCGGGGTTCGACCGACGAAATGCCGATTCGGCTTGCTGTGCTGACCTGTCGACGACATGTGCCCGGTGTCGCGCTCGTTGCGATCGTCGTGCCCGCATTGCTGATGAGTGCCTGTGGGTCCGGCGGATCGGGCACGGTCGCGCAGCAGGCGCAGCAAGCCGCGTCGACCGCCTCGTCGCAAGCGCAGACCAAACTCGCGGCGGCGACCACGTCGGCGAAGACATCGACGACGAGCAGCCGAGAGCAGTCGACGAAGACGAAGACGGTCGAGAAGACGAACACGGTCACCCAGTCGGCGCCGGGCAAGACTGTCACCGAGACGAGGTCGTCATCCGCGCCTGCGCATACGGCCTCGATCACGGCTCAGACGACGAGCGTTCAAGTCGCGCCCACGTCGACGACGGGGCAGAAGTCGGGTGGGGGCATGCCGTGGTGGGGCTGGGTGTTGATCGGGCTCGGGATTGCGGCGGTCGCAGTCGCGATCTTCCTGCTCGGTCGCCGTCATGGTGACGGCACGAGCGCCCGTGCACAGCGGGCCGGTTCCGGCCCCTACCCGCCGGCGACCCCGGATCCCCCCGGGGCGAACGTCGCCCCGGGGACCCAAACGCCGACGGACGGAGCCACTTCGGACGCCGCGTCAGGGCCAACCGAGCCGCCTCAGGGACCAACGAGCTGAGATGCAGCCCGCTCGCTCGGTCTCTTGTGTCGTACGCGGACCTTGTCGTAGTCAGGGTCCTCCCGGCGCTCCTGACAGAAACGCTGCGGTTGCCGGTGGCTGAACGCACCGGCGGCGACAGTGCCGGCCGCTAAGAGACCGGGACGCGCCCGCGGACGGTTGTGCCACTTCCGGGTCGGGAGGCCACCGATAGTGTGCCGCCGACCGCCTCGATGCGGTCTCGCATGTTGGCGAGGCCGTTGCCAGCGGGGGTGTTGTCGGCATCGAAGCCGCGACCGGAGTCGCTGACCTCGAAGTCCAGATCGTCGGCGTGTTGGCGCATGCGAACGTTGACGCAAGCATCGGACCCGGCATGCTTGCTCACATTTTGCAGGGCCTCACGACACGAGAAGTAGACGGCAGCTTCGACGGCGGGCGAGCAGCGGCGCACGTCTGCACCGTGAACGGCGACCGGTACCGGCGAGTGCCGGCCGTCCTCCGTGAGGGCAGCGACGATTCCGTAATCGCGCAGCACCGGCGGATACGCGCCATGCGCGATCGAGCGCAGTTCTTCGAGAACGGCGTCCATCTGTCGCCCGATCACCGCGACCATCCGGCGACCCTCGCCCGGGTCCTCCGCGATGACGTCGGCCGTCTGAGCGAGCCTGAGCTGCAGGCCGATGAGGCCCTGCTGCGCGCCGTCATGCAGGTCGCGCTCAAGGCGTTGTTGCGCCTGATCGCTGGCTGCCACCAGCCGCCCGCGCGATGCGCGCACACCGTCGGCGAGCCGCGCTCGCTCTGCGACGAGCGCAGCGATCGCCAGCGCCGTCAACGACACCGTCGCGATGAACAACTGCGTCCCGAGCAGCCGGGCATTGATCGAACCAACGGCGAATGGCCCGAGATCATTCGTCGAACCCCAGATCGCGAACGCGCCGACGATTGTGCTCGCGACCGTCGCACCCTGCAGCCCGAAGCTCAGCGCCGCCCAAATCAGCGCCGGAAACACCAGCACGACGAGCAGCATCGGCCGGCCGAGCTGGACCGCGCTCAGCCCGGTGACCACCACGACCATCAGCACAGCCTCCGCCAGCCGACCCCGGCGCCACGGCTGCACCCTGAACGTCGACCAGGCGAGCACCAAGGGCACCACGATCAAGGCGCCGGAGAAGTCGCCAAGCCACCAGGTTCGCCACACATGCAGCAGAGATTGACCGTTGATCACGCCGCCCAGCCATGAGGACAAAGAGCCGACCGTCGCGCTCAGCAACGTTCCGGCCGCGATCGCCACCACCATCCCACCGACGCCGGGAAGGCTGCCGACGGGCTCCTTCCGCGGACACAGTCGGCGGAGAAGCACCGTGGCCAGCAACACTTCGCACAGATTGCCGAGGCTCTGAACGAGGGCCGTACCGACCGGCAACGCCGAATAGTCGTTCACCAACAGATCACCGATCACGACGGCAGGCCACAGCGACAGCCCTCCCAGGTACAGGAACGCCACTGCGACTCCGACAGGCAGCCATACGATCGCCGCCACCGGACCCGAGAACCCAAGCGCATATCCGAGGTGGGCGGCCGCGTAGTACGCAACCACCAGCGCGACGACCCCTCTGACGAACCGGCCCATTGGGAGGTGAAGCCGCCACGCCTCAGGCAGCCTCCACGGGCGCTCAATCGCGGCTTCACGTGCAGCCAAGGCCACCCGATCGTAGGCGCTCATCACTGAACCGTCGCTTCGGGCGTGTGCACGTGCCGGGCGACCAAAGCGATCGGTTCGCCGCGTTCGTGCGGGCCGAACTCGCCCGCACCGATGATCACCGCTTCCATGCGCTGGTCCCGGACAACGATCGAACCAAGACCCTCAGAGCGTTGCCACGCGAACGCAGGGAGCTGCTCGCCACGCACCATCACCAGCGCGGCCCGGTCGTCCGACGCGCCTCGTGCCGCGTCCTTCTTGTGCTGCGGGCGAGAGGAACACCCATGACCCAATCCGCCACAACCCCTCCCACGAGCAGTTCTCACCGTCGAGGATTGACATCCGACGGCACCGTTGTGCCGTCCGGAAAAGCTCACCTATGCCACCAGTCCGCTGCAGCATAACTCTCGCCCGTGCGCAGACCAAGCCTGCCGGTCCGACGCGACCCTCATCCAGATCGCGGGTCGCCAGCGCGACCATCAGCCGGCTAGCGGTCCCCGTGCCTCAGCGCACGATGAGCGTCTGAGCCCGCGCGTGTTCGGCGTGGTCGCGCTCCCGGCACCGACCGAGCGCGGGGGCCGGGACGCTGCTCGTGGTCAAGGGGCTGATCGAGGTGCTGAGCTGACACCGTGTGGGGCGGTGGCCTGCTCGGCAGTGGTCAGTGGCGGCTCCGTGTTCGCGGGGAGGAGCATCGCGGCTGCGAGACCGATCAGGGCGAGGACGGCGAGGCTGATCATCGCGGCGATGTAGGGCAGGTTCTTGTTGCTGTTGGCGAGGTCTGCGACGAGGATCGTGCCGGCGATCGCGGTGCCGAGCGACGAGCCGAGGTTCGAGACGCTGCGCGACAGGCCCGAGATCTCGCCCTGTTTGTGTTCGGGAAAGGCGGACTGCACGATGTTGACCGAGGGGGTGAGCATCACGCCGAGGCCGAGGCCGATCACAAGCAGGCCGGGTGTGAATGCGATCACATGGTTCGAGACGCTGACGATCGCCAGCAGCAGCCCGACGCCGGCGATCGTGACGATGAAGCCTGCGCGAATCAGGGTTCGCTGCGCATACGTCTTGGCGAGCCGCTCCGCGGACAGGGAGGAGATCAGGATCCCGGCCGTTGCCGCGGTGAAGATGACACCGGTCTTGATCGCGCTGAACCCCTTTTCGGTTTGGAGGAAGGCGGAGACGACGAAGGTGACGCCCATCAGGAGCAGCCATTGGATGTTCTGGGTGACCAGCCCGAGGTTCGACGTGCGGTTGCGGAACAGACTGGTGGACAGCAGCGGTTCTCTGCCCGCTCGTTCGCTTGAGCGGATGTGCAGGAAGAACCAGAGCAGGGATGCGGCTCCGAGGGCGAGGAAGACGACCAGCAGCGTGTTGTTGTTGCCGGCTTGCAGGATCCCGATGACGAGGAAGGACATGCCGGCCGCTGACAGGGCGGCTCCGACGCCATCGAACGGGCGCGTCGGATCCGCCGGCAGGGGGTCGGTGATCTTGAGGCTGAGGTAGATGATCGTCGCGACGACCGCCGCCTGGAGCAGGAACGAGGCACGCCAGCTGATCGTTGTCGTGATCAGGCCGCCGATCAACGGTCCCGCTGCGGCGCCGATCCCGCCCATGCCGCTGATCACGCCGAACGCTTTCGCGCGGGACTGCAGATCGCTGAACGCCAGGGTCGCGAGGATGTAGATCGGGGGGATCATCAGCGCGGAGCCGATGCCCTCGAACGCTGAGTAGCCGACGATCAGCACCCCCAGGGCCGGGGCGAGCGCAGCGATGACCGCTCCGATCCCGTACACGCTCAGCCCTCTGATCAGGCATCGCTTGCGGCCCCAGATGTCGGTGAGCTTGCTGCCGGGGATCATCAGCGCCGCCATGCACAGCAAGAACAGCGTGATCGCGGTCTGCACGCCGTGGATCGTCGTGTCGAGGTCCTTGCTGATGTTGGTGATCGCGACGTTCATGTTCGAGCCCGCGAAACTCGCGATGAACTGCGTCAGCGCGAGTGGAATCAGCATCTTCCGTGGCGACATGCCGGACGCCGGTTCTGTCGGTCCGTGAACTCCGGCTGCGGCGCTGTCAGCCACTTCGCGAACCCTCTTCCGCCGCCGAGATCGCGCGTGCGGCCACGATCAAGGTGAGGTGACTGAACGCCTGCGGAAAGTTGCCGACTTGCCGCCGGCGTGGCACGTCGTACTCCTCCGAGAGCAGACCGAGGTCGTTTCTCAGGCCTAGCAACCGCTCGAATAGTGCTCGCGCCTCCTCGACGCGTCCGTTGAGCGCGAGCGCGCTCACCAGCCAGAACGAGCAGGCCAGGAACTGTCCTTCGTCTCCGGCCAGCCCGTCGTCGGTCTCTGCGGTCGAATAGCGCGAGACGAACCCGTCGCGGCCGAGATCGCGCGAGATCGCGTCGATCGTTCCGGTGACCCGCTCGTCGGTGCCGGGCAGGAAACCCACCAGAGGGATGTTCAGCACGCTCGCGTCGAGCTCCTGAGACCCGTAGTACTGGGTGAACGTGCGGCGATCGCGATCGTACCCCCGTTCGCAAACCTCTCGGTGGATCTCCTCCCGGGTCTCCTTCCAGCGCTCCAGCGGCGCCTCGAGCTTGAACTGCTCGGCGATCCGCACGGCACGGTCGAACACCACCCACGCCATTACCTTCGAGTACGTGAAGTGTTGCCGCTGTCCGCGGGTTTCCCAGATCCCGTCGTCAGGCTCGCGCCAGATCGTCTCAACGTGCTCGACGACGGTCCGCCAACGCGGCCAGAGCCTATGCTCGATCCTGCCCAGCGCCTCGATGCCGAGGAAGGCGACGCCCATCACCTCGCCGTACACGTCGAGTTGGAACTGCTCTGACGCAGCGTTACCGATCCGAACCGGCTTGGAGCCTTCGTAGCCGGGCAGCTCGTCGAGCTCGAATTCGGTCAGGCGCCGCTCGCCGCGAATCCCGTACATGATCTGGATCTTCGTCGGGTCGCCCGTCCCGACTCGAAGTAGGAAGTCGCGGAAGCCGAGCGCCTCCTCGGTGTACCCGGCGGCGAGCAACGCCTGCAACGCGAGAACCGAGTCCCGCAGCCAGCAGTAGCGGTAGTCCCAGTTGCGCACCCCGCCGAGATCCTCGGGCAACGACGTCGTCGGCGCCGCGATCACCGCGCCGGTCGTCTCATCGGTCATAGCCTTCAGCGCGATCAACGAGGTGAGCACCTCGTCCCGATACGGGCCCTGGTAGGCGCAGCGCCCGCTCCAGTTCTGCCACCACGCTTCGGTCCGCGCGAGCGCAGAGTCTGCATCCTCCACCGGCGGCGTCTCCTCGTAGGACAGGTGCCACGTGAGCACGAAACGCTCGCGCGCGCCCTCGACCGCCACAAACTCGGCATCTACCGTGCCGTCCTGCACGTGCAGCGGCAGCGGAGTGCTGAGACGGAACGCGTCGGGTCCGGCCGTGGCCACGACCCCGTCCGGGGCGAGTTCAATCCACGGCACGATCGACCCGTAATCCGGACGCAATGAAAGCTCCATCCGCATTGGCACCCGCCCCCGCACGCCCTCAACGATCCGCATCAACCTTGGCGGCCCATCGCCCCGTTTGGGCATGAAGTCGATCACCCGAACCACGCCCTCGGATGTCTCGAAATCGCTCTCAAGCACGAGCGTCCCCGGCCGGTAACGACGAGCGCTCAAGGTCACCTCGCCCGCCGGCGTCAGCAGCCAGCGGCCGTGGCGAGCGTCGCCCACCAACGCCGAGAAGCACGATGCAGAGTCAAACCGCGGCACGCACAACCAGTCCACCGCCCCGTCCCGACCCACCAGGGCAGCAGCCTGCATGTCGCCGATCAAGCCATAGTCCTCGATACGCACGGCCTGCCTCCCTCTCCGTTGATTGCCGCGCCCACCGTAGAAGCACCCCGGGGGGCGGCACATCACCTGAACCAGATGAGCGGCACGCATTAGACCCTGTCATCCGCTGTGCAGCGGGTCGTCCGCAGCGCCTGCGCACGGAGGAGATGCTCAGTCGCTCGAAGGCGAGCACGAGCGGTCGAATATCACTGACGACGTTCGTTCGGTCGTGTCGGTCGGACCCATTCGGCGCCGCTTTGCCGGCGGAAGCTCTCGAGCGCGGCGTCGAGCGTGGGAAAGAAGTGGTGGGGATCGAGGGGCCCAATCAGCTCGTAGCGCTCCAGCTTGGCGTGGACGGGGTCCTTGAGTTCGGCGAAGACGAGAGAGATCGCCTTGGCGTTGAGTTCGTCGTCGAGCTCGGCAAGCATGTCGGCCGCGGTGGTGTCGATGTCGGTGATCGGTTCGGCGGCGATCAGGATCCAGCTCGGCGGGGGGTCGGCAGCGGCGAGGCGGCGCACCTGATCTCGGAAGGTTCTTGCATTGGCGAAGAACAGCGGCGCGTCGAACCGGAAGATCGTGGCGCCGGGGAGCTCCTCGCCTTCGGGGTGGAGCTGACGGTCGTGGTATCCGGGCCTCCCGGGGAGACGACCCAACGTGGTCTCGTACGGCCACCATGCCCGGCGGAAGACGTTGAGGATCGACAGCGCGACGGCGACGGCAATGCCCTCCAGAACGCCGAGCAACGCGACCCCGAGAAACGCCACGATCGAGAGCAGGAACTCGATCCGGCGCTGGCGCCAGAGCCTGACCGTTCCGGGTATGTCCGCGAGCGAGAGCGAGGCGGCGATCACGACGGCAGCCAGCGTCGGGTTGGGCAGATTCTTGAGCAGACCGGGAGCGAGCACGAGCATCAGCACGATCGTGGCCGCTCCGACGACGCCGGTCAGCTGTGTCTTGGCGCCGGTCTGCTCGGCGACGGCGGTGCGTGACCCGCTCGTGCTGACCGGGAAGCCCTGGAAGAAGCCGGCGGCGACGTTGGCGGCTCCGATTCCGATCATTTCGCCGTCGCCGTTGATCTCCTGTCCGGTGCGAGCCGCGAACGCCGAGGCTGTGGAGATCGTGTCGGTGAGCGCCACCAGAGCGATCCCGAGCGCTCCGGCCACCAGCAGCGGGAGATCGGAGATCGGGTGGGGCACCGTGAGCGGAGGAAACCCCTTCGGAAGGGTCCCGACGAGCGAGACGCCGTGGTCTCCCAGGCTGAAAGCCGAGGCTACCGCGATGGCGGCGATCACCGCAACCAGGACGCCGGGGATCCGCGGGAACCAGTGCCCGATCGCCAGGATCAAAGCGAGGCTGACCAGTCCGATCGCGACGGCCGCGCCGACGGCGTCGCCCGAGCTGAGCCCATCCACGAACGCGCGGGCCTCGTTGATCAGTCCGTTGGCGTCAACGGAGAACCCAAACAGCTTTGGGAGCTGCCCGACCAGGATCGTCAGCGCGAGACCGTTCATGTAGCCGATCCGCGTCGGCTTCGAGAGCAGGTCGGCAACGAATCCAAGCCTGGCGATTCCCGCCGTGATCATGATCGCCCCGACGATCAGGGCGAGCATCGACGCGAGCGCGATCGCGCGCTCCGGGCTGCCGTTCGAGCCGACGATCGGCAGGATCGTCGCCGCGATCATCGGACCCAGCGACGAGTCCGGGCCAAGTACGAGGATCCGGGAGGGTCCGAACACGGCGTAGCCGATCAGGCAGAGGATCGTGGTGTACAGGCCGGTGATCGCCGGCAGTCCGGCGAGTTCGGCGTACGCCATCCCCTGCGGGACCAACAGCGTGGTGAGCACCAGGCCGGCGATCACATCTCGGCGCAGCCACGCGCGCTGATAGCCCGCGACGGCACGCACGCCGGGAATCGAGCGCGACCCGATCATGAGCGGCCCGTTCTCGATCGAGCTTCACGCAGCTGCCGCCGCCGGGATCGCGCCGGCACCTGAGTGTCGGTGTTCATTAGGTACGGCTAGGCGGACGTCGGCGGTTGCAGCGCTTCCTGCATCTTCTCCGTGTCCTCCTGGGGGAGCGTGGTCTTGATCCAGAGAGCGCGGAGCCACGCGCAGATGAGTTCCATCGAACTAGAACCATGACGTCGGCCCAGATCTTGGGCATCACCTCATTGGGGTGATCAGGTCCGCGTGAGCACGTCACTCGATTGAGGCCTCATCCGCGCTCAGACAGCGGAATTGCCGAGAAGCGGGATCGGGACGATCTTCCCCGCGACGTGACCAGCCTCGAGCTCGGTCCGCCCTGACCCTTCACCGCCCGGACCGACGCCGGCGCTGTGCGTCAGCCGAGGGCCCGGGTCGCCCGCTCGCAGCGCGCGAGCCACGGCCCGGCGCCGAGCCGGGCGAAGGTTTCGGCCGCGCGAGACAACGGTTGGTCCGGATCGCGGCCGCGCAGTTCCCACCACTCGAGCTCGATCACGGCACCTTCGAACGCCAGGCCGCAGTCGGCGGAGAGCTGCGCCGCGCGCGACATGGCCTCGTCCGCGGCCTGAGTCTCTCCGGCGCGCGCGGCGAGATGACCGGTGAGACGCTCGGCCTGCGCCATCACCGGCGGAGTGCGCTTCATCGGGTCGGTTGTCCGCAGCGCCGCCAGGGCCCGCTGAAGCGGTTCGCGCGTCTCCGAGGTGAGCAGCTTGTCGACGACGGATGACAACCATCCGCTCCATTCGGCGAAGTCCGCGATCTCCGCCTCGGCGACGATGTCCGCCGCCGCGGCCGGGTCGGGAGCCAGGACCGTCTTGCGCAGCGCCCGGAAGTCGCTCTCGAACAGGCTGGCGCCGGCGTCGTTGCAGCGACGATCGTGCTCGGCGACAAGCTCGGAGGCGCGATCGTTCTCACCCCGGGCGAGCGCGATCACGACGAGCGGCGCCAATGCCATGCCGACCTGGATCGGGGGGACCTCGTCCTTGACCGACTCAATCTGCCGGGTCGCGCCATCCCAATCGCCGAGTGAGCACAGGGCGCGGCCGAGCGCGAGTCGTGCCCAGCGGTCGGCGACGCGCTCACTCGCCCGCTCGGCCGCCGCGATCGCCTCACGCGCGGCGGCGGCGGCCTCGACGTAGCGACCCACGGACGCGAAGGAGATCGAGAGGTTGTCCCACAAGATTGCCAGCAGGCGAGGCACGTGTTCGGTGGCCACATCGAGCGCTCGGTGGTAGGCAGCGATCGCCTCGTCAGGCCGCTGGAGCTCGGCGAGCGCGCTCCCCTCCTGCCCGAGCGCGTGCACGAGCTCGGCGTGATCGCCGCACCCCTCGGCGATCCGCGCGCCGCGGCGGGCCGCCGCGAGCGCCTCTTCGTTCTCGCCCAGCTGGTACAGCGTGAATGACAGCGTCGCGGCGGCGAGCGCGCTGGCGTGGTCATCGTCGTCGGCGAGCGCCTGATCAAGCTCCCGCAATGCGGGAAGCAGCTCGTGCGGCGAGCGCTCGTACTGGAGCCAGCGCAACTCCTGCGCCCGCGCCGCGAGCGTCTCCCGTCGGCGCCCGGCAGCGGCGTGCAGCTCCGCTGCAGCGCGGTAGCGCTCTGCAGCGGCCTCCGGCTTGCCCGCGCGCCAGGCGATGAGCCCGGCGTCCTCAAGCACGGACGCCCGGTCAAGCTCGTCTTTGGTCAGCTCGAGCGCGCGGTCATACAGCACGAGCGCGTCAGCGAGCGCCCCGACGGCGGCGGCGCGCCGGGCTGCGGCCCGCAGGGCCGTGCGAGCACGAGCTTGGATCTCGTCGACATCCGCTGCGCGGGAGTCGATGTCGACGGCTGCGAGCAGATGTCCGGCGACCGCGGCAGCGCGCTCGGGCTCGGTCTCGTCATCGATGAGATGGTCCGCTGCAGCGAGATGATGCCGCTTGCGTTCTCGGCGAGAGAGCACGCTGATCGCCACCCGGCGGACCGCCCCCTGGAGGAACGCGAAGCGGCTCCGCGGTCCGGCCTGCGGGTCGCCCTCGACGGTCAGGAACGCCTTTCCGACGAGCCCGGCGAGCAATGCGGCGGCGTCGCGTCCGTCGATTCCCGCGACGGCTGCGGCGGCGGCGGCGGTGAACCGATCGCCGAGCACCGCCCCGCCGGTGAGCGCCTGCCGCTCGAGTGCCCCGAGCCCGTCAAGCCGAGAGGCGATCAGGGCGCGGATCGTCGGCGCGACCGTGAATTCCCCGAGCTCCCCACGGAGGACGTAGCTCGCCTCCTCGACCGCGAGGACACCTCGGTCGGCGAGCGCCCGGAGCGTCTCCACGGCGTACAGCGGGATCCCGCCACCGTCGGCCCGAATCGCCGCGATGAGCGGTTCGGGAGCTGCTTTGACCGTGCCGCTGACGAGCGCGTCCATCTCGTCCGATGTGAGCGGACCGAGCGCAATCCGGTGCGACGGTATGAATTGGTCGAGCCGCGGGTCCGGGCGACCCACGGCGACGATCAGGAGCGGAAACCGCGCCCACTCGACGAGGTGGGCGATGACGTCGAGCAGCGCCTGGTCTGCCTGCTGCAGCTCCTCGAAGACGAGCACGGCAGGCCGCTCCCGGGCGAGCGCCGCGAACAGCCCGCGCCACGCCGAGAACAGCTCACCGCGCTCGATCAGCCGGCGGCCATCATCGAGCTCGAGCAGCCGACGGAGCGCTCGCCCGACCCGCTCCGCCTCGTCATCGCTGTCGTCAAACAGCTGCCCGACGAGCCGGTGGAGCTGTTCGCGCTGGCGCGCCGGCGCATCGTCGGGCGCGATCGCGGCGCGCGTCCGGACCATGTCCGCCAGCGGACTGAACGCCGCGCCGCGGCCAAAGCTCATCGCCCGACCGAGGTGCCACCACACCTCGGCCGCGAGGCCGTCGGCGTGCTTCTCGAACTCCCAGATCAGGCGCGACTTGCCGATCCCCGCCTCGCCCGTCACGGTCACGAGCTCGACGCCGGCGTCTGGCGCCAGCAGTCGCTCGAGCGCCTCGTTGAGAGCGTGCAGGGAGTCACCCCGGCCGACGAGTGGGGGCTCGACGGCGCCGGTGCGGCCGCCGCCGCCGAGCCGGGCCAGGACGCGCGCCGCCCGCCACACCCGCACAGGCGCCGCCTTGCCCCTGACCTGGTGCTGGCCCGCCACCTCGAAGGCGATCGACCGCTCGCACGCCAGCCTCGTGACGTCATCGACGAACACCGTCAGCGGGTCGGCGAGCGACTGGATCCGCGCCGCAGTGTTGACCGCGTCGCCGACCACCATCCCCTCCTGGACGCGGCCGACCTCGACCGCCGCCTCGCCGGTCAGGATGCCGACGCGGATGCGCAGCTCCGGAATCTCGAGCCGGTTGGCCAGCCCCGCGATCGCCGCCGTCAGGTCCAGACCGGCGCGGACGGCGCGCTCGGCGTCATCCTCACGCGCGAGCGGCGCGCCCCAGACCGCCATCACGGCGTCACCGATGAACTTCTCGATCGTGCCCCCGTAATCGCCGATCACCTGGCGCGCGAGCGAGAAGTAGTGCCCCAGGACCTCGTGGACGTCCTCGGGGTCACGCGCCTCGCTGAAGGTTGTGAACGCGACGAGGTCGCAGAACAGCACCGAGACGAGCCGCCGCTCGAGCAGCGGGGCGGCTCCGGCCGGCAGCGCGGCGCCGCACCACCCGCAGAACCGCATCCCATCTGGAACCTCGGATGCGCACTGCGGGCAGGGCGTCACGGGCTGGAGTCAGCGGACGAGGCGGGCCGTCCAGGGCAGGGCGTCACCGTCACAACGCCGCTTGACGACTGCGACGGTGCCCCTGAATCTCGGGTTGCCGAGAGCCCCGTAGAGCACGCCGTGGATCACAAACCCGTGTGCGCGGTAGGTGAAGTGCTCCTGCTCGCTGGCGTGTCGGCGAGGCGCGGCGAGGACGATGCTCCCCGGCAGCGCCGCGGGTGACCGCGAGCACTCAGTCGCGAACCTCAGGTTGTAGAGCTCGTATGTGGTGAAGGTCGGCCGGTTCAGCGGCTCGTTGAAGGCCCCGCCGAGCGTGAAGCTGACGCCTCCCTCGGGATCAGAGCCGCGGTAGTTGGCGACGAACGTCGGCGAGACATGAGGCCGCACGGCGTCGGCAACGCTTGTCATCCCGATGAGGCCCAGAACGGCGATCAACGTCGCAGGAACTGCGATCCGCATACGGAGACGCGCGCCCACTGGGGTGCATCATATGGGCGCGCGCGCCGCGGACCTAATGCGTCCGCCGGGATTCCCGGCTGACTCGTCTGCTGCAGAACCCATTCGAAGACTCCCGCGACGACCAGAGCGCTCCCGATGGGAGCCGCGGTCAACAAGGGTCCGTGTCGGCTCAGTGCGCGGTTTGCTGCGCGCGTCGCGGTAGTTTCCAGCCCGGGCGGACGAAGTGGCATGTGTAGCCGTTCGGGTAGCGCTCGAGGTAGTCCTGATGCTCGGGCTCTGCCTCCCAGAACGGTCCGGCGGGTGCCACCTCAGTGACGACCGTGCCCGGCCATAGCCCGGAGGCGTCGACGTCGGCGATCGTGTCCTCCGCGATCCGGCGCTGCTCGTCGTCGACGTAGTAGATGGCCGAGCGATAGCTCGCGCCGATGTCGTTGCCCTGGCGGTTCTTCGTCGTCGGGTCGTGAATCTGAAAGAAGAACTCGAGCAGGTCCCGATAGGTGATGCGCTCGGGGTCGAACAGGATTTCGATCGCCTCCGCATGTGACCCGTGGTTGCGGTACGTCGCGTTGGGGGTGTCGCCGCCGGTGTAGCCAACGCGCGTGCTGCTCACGCCGTCGAGCTTGCGGATCAGGTCCTGGACTCCCCAGAAGCACCCGCCCGCCAGAATCGCCTTCTCGGTCGCGGCCATCTGTGTTCTCCTCTCATCGTTCCGGGCCAGGGACGTTACCGTCGAGAAGCGCCCGGAAGGGGATCGGCTCACGTCCTCGTGGCGAGAGAACGAGCGGTGGCAACCGGCGCGGGCCGGGGTCGCCGCCGCCATCGCCTGCTGTGCGTGCTCGACGTCACCGGCGCGGGCCGGTCGATGCGTAAAGTGCATATTGTCGATCGACAATGTATCGTTTACGCCATCGTGCGTTCGTTGGCACCGCACCAAGACTCCTCCCTCTCGGACCGCTGCGGCACTCGCCGGCGTGGCGTCCTGCGATGTAGGCAGGTCGGTCTCTCGCCCGCTTGAGCCGCGGCGCGGCAGCGCCCGGCATGGTTCGAGCTCCTGTCTTCTTGCTCTTGGTCCGATACCCGTGGAGGTAGCTGAAATGACGGTTCATGTTGGCGGCGCGTTCGTCGCCGTGGCGCCCGTGGTCACCGCTGATGGAGAGGCGCTGCGGCGCCGGGTCGCGATTCACCCGCGGACGCGCGCGCTCATCGTCCTGCACGAGGGCGAGGATCTGAATGGCAAGCTCGTGCAGTCGCTCTCGCGGCTGCGCTCGGAGCCGGTCATCGCCAGGGCGGAGCACGGCGAGAGCCTCCCCGACCCGACGGTCTATCGGCTCGCGGTGCTGGTGGGCTCTGCGTCGTTTGCGGACGCTCTCACCAGTGGCGGGCTCGAGGAAGAGGTCGAGTGGATCCGGCGGGCTGACGCGGCCGGGACGGCCGTGCTCGGCGTCGGGCACGGTGCGCGCGCATTGGCGTACGCGTTCGGTGGAGAGATCGAGGCGGCAGCCGAGCCTCACCGCGGCTGGACGCTGGTGCAGACGACTGTGCCGCACAAGATCGCGGCCGGACCGTGGCTCGCTTGGCAGCACGACGTCATCGGCCTCCCCGAATCAGCCGAACTCCTTGCTGAGAACCGGCTCGGTCCGCAGGCGTTCCGCATCGGACGCCATCTGGGCGTGCAGTTCCATCCGGAGGCGACGCCGGACGCTCTCCGTCGCTGGCCGCGCGGCGCTGATGACCCTGGGCCCTGGCCGATCATCGACGTGCTCACGCCGGATGTGAGCGCCGCCGAGACCCGCAGTCACCGCTTGATCGAGGACTTCGCGGCCGCAGGGTAAGGACCGGGATCGTGAGCAACTCCGCCGACGGCGCCCGCTGCCTCAGACGGCGCCGCGACGCTCAGGAGGCGGTCGCTCCGGCCATTGCCTCGCGCTCGGACTCGACCGACTTGCGCTGGCTGCGCGACTTGAAGAACTCGGCTCCCTCGATGCTGATATGCGGGAGGAGCCGTTCGAGCCAGCGCGGCAGGTACCAGTTGGTCTTGCCCATGACGACCATCAGCGCCGGCACGAGCAGGCAGCGGACGATCGTGGCGTCGAGGATCACCGCGACGGCCAGCCCGACCCCGAACTGCTTGACGGTGGGATCGCCGTTGAGCACGAAGCTGCCGAAGACGAACACCATGATCGCGGCCGCCGCCGTGATCACGCGAGCGCTTGTGACCAGCCCCGACACGACTGAGGTGCGGTTGTCCTCACCGGAGTGGACGTGCTCCTCGATCTGACTCACCAGGAAGACCTCGTAATCCATCGAGAGGCCGAACAGGATCGCGAACATGAACAGCGGCACGTAGGAGACGATCGGCACTGATCCATCGAGGCCGATCAGGCCGTGCAGCCAGCCGAACTGGAAGATCGCGGTCAACACGCCGTACGCGGCGCCGATCGAGAGGACGTTCATCACCGCTGCTTGGACGGGGATCACGACCGTGCGGAAGGCGAGCGTCAGCAGGATGAAGCTGAGTGCGATCACCACCAGGATCTGGAGCGGGAGCTTGCTCGAGATGTTCGCGGCGAGGTCGATGTAGCCGGCCGTCGTCCCGCCCACGTAGGCCTTCATGTTCGTGCCCGCCTCGGCCTTCGGGATCACCGAGCTCCGCAGATCGTTGACGAGATCAGTGGTGGTGTTCTCAGCCGGTCCGTGTGTCGAGACCACGTTGAAGTAGGCCGTCGTTCCTGCCTTGTCCAGCTGAATCGGTGTGGTCGCCGCGACCCCGGCACTCTGTGAGACATCCTTCTGGAGGGTCGTCAGCCGCGAGTCGTTTGGTCCGCTGGCGGGCGAGCCGAGCGAGACGGCCACGATCAACGGCCCGTTCACCCCGGCGCCGAAGTTCTCGGAGATGAGGTCGTACGCCTGGCGCGCGGTCGTCGAGCTCGAGAGTGCCGCGACGTCCTTCTGGCCAAGGTTGAGGGAGAGCAGCGGGATCGTCAACGGGATCAGGATCACGAGGGCTGCGAGGCCGGCGATCACGGGACGGCTGGCGATTCGCGAGGCCCACCTGGCCCACATTCCCTGCTTCGGATCCGCCTGGAGGTTGCGTCTGCGCACGCGCAGCGAGTTGATCCGTGGGCCGACGATCGCCAGCATCGCGGGGAGCAGCGTCACGGCGGCGAGCACCGCAACAACAACCGCGATCGCCGCCATCAAACCCATCGTCGTCACGAGCGGAATGTCGGCCACAGCGAGCGACACGAGCGCGATCGTCACCGTCCCGCCGGCGAAGACCACGGCCCCGCCCGACGTGGCGGTCGCCCGGGCAATCGACTCCGATACGTCGAGCCCCTCGTCCAAGCCGCGGAAGTGTCGGGTGACGATGAACAGCGCGTAGTCGATCCCGACCCCGAGCCCGATCATCGTGGCGAGCGTCGGGGCCACGGTTGACACGGTCGTGACGTGACTGAGCATCCGGACGATGGCGAGGGTTGCCGCGAGGGCGAGGATCGCGTTGACGATCGGCAGCAGCATCGCGACCACCGTGCCGAACGTGAAGGCGAGGATCACCATCGCCGCGAGGATCCCGATGAGCTCGCTCGACTCCGTCCCCGGCCTGGAGACCTTCTGGCCGAGCTGGCCGCCGGTCTGCACCTCGATGCCAGCCGCCTGAGCCGGCTTCGACGCCGCGTCGATGATCGTCTGGGCGTCGTCCACCGACAACGATCCTGGGCTGACCGAGGTCGTCACTGACAGATATCCGGTCGCCTGGTCCTTGCTGAGCGCGGATGCGCCCTGCGAGGTGAGCGGACTGACGACGGTGGCCACATGGGGCGCCTTGGCGACGTCGGTCGCGGCTTCGTTGACCGCGCTCGCGTACTTCGAGTCGGTCAGCTTCCCGCTCTTGAGGTGCAGCACGATCGGGCTGGAGCCGTTGGACTGTGCTTGGAACGAACGGGACAGCGCGTCGGTGGCGCGCTGGCTGTCAGTGCCCGGCAACTTCAGGTTGTCGTTCGTGTTGTCGCTCAGGCGATGTGACGCCACGACGAGCGCCACCGCCGCCAGCACCCAGACGGCGAGGACGACGACGCGACGCCGAACGCAGAACCGTGCGATCGCGTACAGCATTCCAGTCATGTCCAGCCCCTTCCTCTCCGTCAGCGGCGCTGACGTCTGTGTTGGCGTGGCACGCATCCTGGGCGCGACCACGCCTGATCACAAGAGGGGAACCCCGCGTGTTTTCCCTACCGTTTTGCTACTGCGCGATCGCCGACGCGAGCTGATGGCGCGAGCGGATCCCGAGCTTGTGGTAGGCGCTGGACAGGTGGCGCTCCACCGTCTTCTCGGTGACGAACAGCGCCTGGGCGATCTCCCGGTTCGTCTGACCTTCGGCGGCCTGACGGCAGACCCGCCACTCCGCCGCTGTCAGCGCGTTCGGCCCGGTCAACTCGGTCCGTGCCGGGCGCCCCGGCCCGGCCTGGAGCTCGGCCCGCGCCGCTGCGGCCAAAGGCCCCGCCCCACACTGATCGGCGAGTTCGAGCGCGCGCCGCGCCGCGCCTCGGCCCTCCCGCCGCCGGCCGGCGCGGCCCAGCAGAGCACCGAGGTCGTTGAGCGTATGAGCGAGCTCCAACTTGGCCGAGCTTGGCTCGAGGACCCCGATCGCCTCTTGGAGCAGCGGCAATCCCTCCTTGTCGCCGAGCACTCGCGCGGCGGCGCGCAACGACAGTCCCAACGCCCCCGGCGCCCCCACTGTCCGCGCAACCGCCAGCTGCTCATGCGCAAGCGCCACCGCCTGCTCACGCTCACCATGGTCGGCGATGGCCGCCGCGGCGTGCGCCCGCCATTCGCACGGCCATTCCACGCCCAGCGCCTTCAGCCGCTCGCCGCACCACAACAGGTCCGATATCCCCTCCTGCAGCTGCCCCTGCGCGATCCGCAGACGCCCCCGCGCGGTCAGGTACGAGTCGACGTAGAGCCGATCCTCATCGCCGCCGAACCGTTCCCCGATCTGCGTCAGCATCTCGGCCGCGGCGAGATCTCCGTCCTCTATGTGCACGACGATCGCCGCTGCCACGAGCTGCGGCAACGCGAAATGCGGCTCCTGGATCAGGCGCAGGCCAGTCTCCGCCTCAATCTGCGCGTCGTGCAGCGATCCCTGGGCGAGCGCGATCCAGGCACGTTGGCCATGTATCAGGCCCTGTCTGGCGGCATGCCCCTCCCGACGAGCACTTTGGAGGATCCGGTCAAGTAGCCGTACGGGTACGTCGAAGTGCTCGCCGAGCCGGAGGGTATGAATCGCCAGGAACCCGGCGTTGGCTGCCGCTGACCTCGGAAGGCCGGCTGTCAGTGCGGCTTGCACCGAGGCGGCGGCGACCTCTGCCGAGCCCCCGCGCAGGAGCTGCTCCAGGGCGATGTGGATCTCCGCGACCGCTTCGAATTCGGGATGACCGCGTGCCCTCTCGCGGAACCGCGCGAGATGCGGGTTCAGCCCCAGGCGAAGCTGCGGCGCCACCGTCACAACCGTCAACAGATCACACTCGAGCTCGAGTGAGCGTTGCAGGTCGACTGGCGCCAGCGCCTCGGTGAGTGACGCCAGCGCCGCTTCGGCGCGATCTGCTGAACGACTCCCAGATACCAGCACGCATCGCGCCAGCGCGGATGCCGCGTCGGCTCGAGTCGTGAGATCGGCGCTCGAGTTGACCACCGCGCCGAGATGCGCTTCTGCTGCCTTGAACTCCATCGCGGCGACCTCGTACCGACCCAGTTCCGTCAATATCGCGGCTCGCTCCTGGCCGCCTGGTGACTCATCGAGTGCCCGTTCCAGACGCGCCGCTGCAGCGTGCGGTGCGCCCCGACCGGCCGCGGCTCTCGCCGCCGATCTGAGCGTCCGCACTCTGCGCTCGTCGCCCGTCGGGCCGGTCAGCAGCAGGTGCGCGGTCACGCGCTCGGGGGTCGCGTCGAGTCGTGTCAGAGCATCTGCCACCGCAGCATGCCGGGCTTGGCGCTCGCCAGGGGCCAGCTCTTCGTACAGCGCCGCTCGGACGATCGGATGGACGAACGCCAAGTGCGCGGTGCGGGAGAAGATGTCGGCGCGGACGAGGTCGTCGGCGGCCAGGCGGGCTTCGTCGTCGCTCAGGCCGGCGACCTGCGCCACAAGCTGAACTCCGCTCTCGTCGCCGAGCACGGCGACCGACCTCGCCAGCTCGGTGGCGGAGGGACCGAGCGCCGAGAGTCGATGTCGGGCGAATCGCGCCACGGCCGCGGGTCCGACCGCCTGCACTTCACCCGCAGCACTCGCCGACGGCACGACCCCCGCGGCATCCAGCGCGCCGAGTAGCTCCCGCAGAAACAGCGGATTTCCGCCCGTGGCCGCATGGCAGGCACGACAGAACTCATCGGCTGCCTCGCCCCCGAGCCGCTCACGCACGAGCCCGACCGCCGCCGCCTCGCTCAGTGGTCGCGGGTAGAGCACAACCGCATCGGCTCGTGCTGACAGCTGTCCCCAGAGTGACGCGGCGTCAGCGACTGACGAATCCGGCGGGCGTCCGGCGAGAAGCATCGCCACCCGGAGCCCGTCGATTCGCTGACCCAGATAGGACAGCAAGCGCAGCGAGTCTCGGTCTGACCACTGGCAGTCATCGACCGAGAGCAGCAGCGGTGCCCGGTCGGCGAGGTTGACCACCAACCAATAGAGGCTGTGGAGCGCCTCAAAATCTGTGTCCACTTCGGCACGCCCCCGCTCCTCGGTCTCGAACAGACGCGCGGCGGGCGCGGCCGCACCGGCGAACAGCTCGGCCGTGGCAGACCGTGGACCAACCTCGGACTCCAGGAGCTGACGCACCACGCCGAAGGCAAACGGCTGCTCGAGCTCGGAGCCCTTGGCCTCCAAAGGCAACATTCCGCACGCCGCGCCGGCCATGCGGGCCTCCCGCAAGAGCTCCGTCTTACCGGCACCGGGAGGACCCTCGACGAGCAAGATCGCTCCCTCGCCGGAGCGCGCGCGATCGAGTCCTTCGCGCAAGGCACCCAGCTCGGGCTCTCGCTCGAGCAATGCGGCCCGCGTCGCCGAAACCACGCCCCGACCATACACCGCGCGGGCAAACGGTCAGCCGAAAACCCGGGGGGAAACCCTCGGGGTTCCTCCCTTGTCCGGCCCACGCCGCGCCCGCGACGATGGCATCCAGTCGATGAGCGTGAGCGAGCTCAACAAGCGACGGGTGCTCCAGTTCATCCAGGAGGTGCTGAACGACGGCCGGCACGAGCTGATCGATGACCTCGTGGCCAAGGACTTCATCGGCCACCTCACCTGCGCGGGCGCGGCGATCACCGGACCGGACGGCATGCGCCGTTTCCTGTCCGGCCGCCGCGCGGCTCGCCCAGACGTCTATATCCAGGTCGAAGACCAGATCGCCGAAGACGACCTCGTCGTCACGCGCTGGCGAGCGACCATCGGCGTGCCGGAGGGGACGCCACCGCGGCGCGGGGCCCTGGCCTGCGGCGGCATCACGATCACCCGCCTGCTAGCAGGAAAACAGGTCGATGCGTACACGCAGTGTGCGCCCCCGTCGGCGCACGCGTGACCCCTGCCGCCCCAGATTCCAGGTTCCACTGCCCGTCGTCCGAACTCAGCTGCACTTCGATTTGCTGGTGTCGACGAACGTCTTGACCGAGTTCACGACACCGGCGGCCGCACTGGCGGTGGCGGCGATCTGTGCCGCCGAAGGATTCGCCGGGAGCGACTTGACCGCGCTCTGGAGCGTGTCGACTGACGTCTTCACCGCACTGGTCTCACTGGGGAAGTCGCTCTTTGCGGAGCTGACAAGCGTGGTTGCGTCATTCTTGATCGTTGTCAGCTGTGACGTCAGGCCGCTAACGCCGCTGCTGAGGTTGAGACTCGTAAGCCCCTTGATCGAGTTCTCGAGGTTGGTCCGATCAGAGCAATACCCCGGCTTGCTGCTGCCACAGCCGGCAAGCGCGATGAGCGCAACGGCCGCGGCCGTCGCCATCGGCGCGTGCGCCCGAGCGGTTGCAGTCCGGTCTCGCGATCTCGTTCGCCGAATCCGGTTCAACAGTACGTAAGACACGATTGGCTCCTTCATTGGATGGAAGTACGTGTGGCGCGGCGACGGCCTCCCGCGAGCCGCCGTCGCCAAACCGTGGCGTCCCGACTAGGCGCGGCGCTTACCATCGGCTTTGCCTCCTCGGCGATCCGGCCGGAAGATGGCGGGACTGCGGACTGGTCGTTGTCCCCTCACGCTAGGGGCGGGAAGCTCGGCATGTCATCGGCCAAAGAGGCTGATATGCGTGGCCCTCGACTAAGGGCGATGCGGCCGCTGACCTCATTCGAGATCTGGATTTGGGATCCCGAGCATGGCTGCGGACGATCCGAGGCCGAACTGCTCGATGGTCTCGACCGCTTCGGATCGGCCCAGGACGCCGAGCTTGTCGTAGATTGACGCGACGTGCGTCTTGACGGTCGGGCGTGCGAGGTACAGCCGTTCGGCGATCTCCTGGAGCGAGAGGTGGGTCGGAAGAAAGCTCAGCACCCGCAGCTCTGCCGCCGTGAGCCCGAAGTCCTCACCTCGCCTGATTCGTTCTTCGAGACGCCGTAGCCGGCCGGGAAGCGTTCCCGCATCGGGATATCCCTGCAGTCCGTCTCCCGCGACCTGCGCGAACTGAAGCGCTCCGACCGGGTCGCCGAGCTCGAGGCTGATGTCGGCGCAGCGCAATGCGAGATCGACGTCGGCCCACCTGGCCGCGCGCAGGCGTTGGCGGATGCGCCGAACGCTTCGCAGCTGGCGCGCGGCCTCCGTATGGTCGCCGCGTTGCTGGTGAGCAAGCGCTCCCGCCGTGTAGGCGGCTACGCTGCAGGCCGCCTCCTCGAGGTGGGCGTCGGCGACGAGCCACGTCGCTTCGACGGCCCATCGCTGCACGTCTCGCCGATTGCCCAGTTCCGCCGCCGCGAAGGCCAGATAGCCGAGACAGCCGACGCGCACGTGGGCGAGCTCGGGTTGGTCGCGCAATAGCGCGAGTGCTTCCCGCAGCTCGGTGATCGCCTCCTGCGGTTTGCCCAGGAGAACGTGCGCCACTCCCATCGCGCGACAGCCGCTGGCAAGCCACCGGGTGCCCGTCCGCTTCTCCAACGAGTACACCACCTCGGCATCGCGCAGCATCTGGGGGATGCCGTCGGGGGCCAGAAGCGCTCGGACGCTCGCGAGAGATGAGCGAAGCGACGACGCCCCGTCGGCCGATGCCACGTCGAGCGTTCCCCGCGCGGCTGCGGTACTGAACCGCCGCGCCCGGGCCGCGTCGCCACCGTAGAAGTAGATCCACGTGGCGGCGATCGCCAGCTGTGGGTCTGACGCGATCTCCTCGTCGGCGCAGCGCTCGAGCCAGAGTCGCACGGTCTCGCTCTGGCGACCCTTCGCACCCTCGTCCCTGTGCGCAAGCGCGATCCGGCCGGTCTGAGCGAGATCGCCGCTCGCATGCGCATAGCGGAACGCCTCCCCGGGGGTTCCATGCTGCTCGCACCAATGTGCTGCCCGCCGCCGGTACACGGTGAGCAACCCCGGGTGGCGACGACCCAGCTCGGCGCGGAGGAGATCGCTGAACAGACGGTGATAGCGATACCACTCTCGGCGGTCGTCAAGCGCGACGACGAACGCATTTGCACGAGCGAGGGCCTCGAGCGACGCGGCCGCGTCGGCTGTCCCGAGTACCGCATCGCATAACGGTGCCGTCATGCGCTCGAGGATCGAGGTCCCGAGCAGGAATTGCTTGAGATGCTCCGGCTCGCGCTCCAGTACCTCTTCGACGAGGTAATCAGCGATCTGGGCATGATTGCCGGACAGCGCCGCAGCCCTCGCGCCGGCATCTTCGCGTCCGCGCAGCGAGAGTGTCGCCAGCACGACCGCGGCAGCCCATCCCTCGGTCCGTGCCCGTAGCGCCTCGGCGGCCTTCCCTGTCAATGCCAAGCCGCCGCTCTCGGCAACGTCATGGGTCTCCGTCGCGTCGAGAGCGAGGTCGTCGGCTCCGATCTCGAGCAACCCGTCGCCGGCACGGAGGCGGCCTAGCGGCACGCCCGGATCGCCGCGCGTGACAAGCACCAACTGACAGTTGGATCGAACCTCGTCGACAAGGAACGCGAGAATTGCTCGGCCCTTTTTCGCCGTCATGGCATCGACGTCGTCCAGCACCAAGACGAACGGGCTTCGCTCGCGGAGGTCGGCGGCGAGCAGAGGGAGAGCGACATCATCGATCCGGGGGGCCGGTCGCGATAACTCCGCGAGCAGCTCACCATCAACCGGGCCGGTTCGCTCAAGTGCGGCCGCGATACGGGCGAGCAACACCACCGGATCGTTGTCGTCGTGGGTGAGCTGCACCCAACAACTGGGCCGCAGGTCACGGTCGATCCACTGAGCGGCAAAGGTCGACTTCCCGTACCCCGCCGGTGCAGACACGAGCACGACCCGGCTGTACCCCGCCGCCGTTCGCAACGGGACGAGGCGGCTCCGCGATACCACGCCGGGGCAGACACGCGGTGTGACACGGCTCGATTCCTTTGGCGGCGGCCCAGGCCCGGAGAGGACGGTGCTAGCGATCGCTCTGCCCCCCGGTCTGAGATGTCCGCGTCCGTATTTCGAAAAGGTCGGCCCACATCGGCGAACTTAGGTCCCATCGCTGGCGCTTACGAACCGGTCCGCCGCATCGCCAGATGCCACTTCTCGGTGCCCGTCGGCCAACGGACAACGAGAATCTAGCCAAGGGAGGACCGGCGCCTATCGGGAATAACTACGCGCGGATATGCGGAAGATCGCGCTGGCGGCGCACGTCTGAGAGAGGATTTGCCGACGGCGGGGCGCCGGGCGCCGAGATCAGCCATTAAGGCCGATGACGGATCGGTGGGGCGCGACGTACCGTGGGTGCGTCATCACCAAGCAGCCGCATACCCACAGCACAGATGCGCCCCGCGGGCCGGTCCCCCTGACGCCGGCCGAGGACCGCGTCCTTGCCCTCCTTCCCACATATCGAACGCTCGCGGACATCGGGACGCAGCTGGGTATCGGCCGTCCGACCGTCAAGACGCACGTCGAGAACATCTACAGGAAGCTCGGGGCCACGACTCGCGCCGAGGCAGTGACGCTCGCTGAAGACGCGGGCTTCCTGCCCGATCAAGGAAATCCGTGACCACGCAAGACGATCCAACGACCGGCCCCGGTGACGGTGGTGAAACCGAGGCGGTGACCCCGGCCGAGACGAGTTCCAACTCTACGACGAGGACAAGGAAGGTCCATCGCATCGTCGTTCCGATCCTGCTGGTGCTGGCGACCGTGATCGGGATTGGGGCAGCGTTCGCGGTCTGGGTCAATCGGCAGGCGCTGAATACGTCGAACTGGTCCTCGACGAGCAGCAAGATCCTCGAGGACAAGCAGGTCCAGACGGCGCTCAGCGCCTATTTGGTGCGTGAGCTGTTCGCCAATGTCGATGTGTCCGCGGAGTTGCAGACGGTGTTGCCCAAGCAGTTGCAGCCGTTCGCGGGCCCGGCGTCGGCGGGGCTGCAGCAGCTGGCCGGCCAGCTCGCGCCGAAGTTGTTGGCGGCTCCGGTCGTCCAGGGCGCGTGGGTCCAGGCGAACGTTGCGGCGCATAAGGAGTTGTTGCGGGTGCTGGGTGGTGGCGGGCCGGTCGTCTCGACCAGATCGGGCGTCGTGAGCTTGAACCTGCACACGCTCGTCAGTCAGCTTGCGGCGACGGTTGGTCTCTCAAGTCAGCTCGCGGCGGTGCGGTCAAAGCTGCAGGGCTCGACTGGTGCGACGGTGCGGGCGGTGGCGCAGTCGAAGCTCGGGGTCACGCTGCCGCCCGCCAGCGGCCAGTTGGTGATCATGCGATCGAATCAGCTCAAAACGGCACAGGACGTCGCGAACGCCGTCAAGCATCTGGCGGTCGTGCTGCCGGTGCTCGCGATCGGGTTGTTCGTGCTAGCGGTCTACCTGGCGCGGGGACGGCGCCGGCGGACGTTGCGAACGAGCGGCTGGTGCTTCGTGCTGGTCGGCGTTGCGCTGCTGTTGATCCGCAGACTCGCGGGCGACGCGGTCGTCGACGGCCTGGTCAAGATCCCGTCGAACAAAGGCGCCGTGCATCAGGTCTGGAACATCGGCACATCGCTGCTGCGTGACCTCGCTGTCGCGCTGATCGCGTACGGGATCGTGATCATCGCATCGGCCTGGCTCGCCGGCCCAACGCGCCCGGCGACCTGGATACGCAAGGCGCTGGCGCCGACATTGCGCGACAGTCCCGCCGTCGCCTACTCGACGGTCGGCGGCCTGTTGTTGCTGCTCGTGCTGATCGGGCCGACGCCGGCATTTCGGCAAATCGTCTGGGTGCTGCTGTTCGCCGTGCTGCTCGCCTACGGGGTCACGGTGCTCCGACGCCAGACCGCCGTCGAGTTCGCCGGGATCGGTCACGGGCAAGCCCTACGTGACTTCCGAGACCATCGAGCCGGGATCCGCGCCCGAAGGACCGCCCCCCCTGCACCACCGGCCATCGGAGCGGAGATCGGCGGAGCTCACGTGGTGCCCGCTGCGCCTGACGCCAGCAGCGCGCGCATCGGGGCGCTGGAGCGCCTGGCGGCGCTGCGGGCCGGTGGCGCGATCACCGACGACGAGTTCGCAGCGGAGAAGGCGCACGTCATGAACAACACCACCTGACCGGGAGAGGGATGGCAATGCCGACAAGGACACCAGCCAACGACGGACACACGACTGCGACTGGCGCGAGAGGCTCGGGTGCGAGGAAAGCGACGCCGACCGCGGCGGTGCCGCATCTGACGGTGGCGGAGCGGGTTGCTCGGGGTAAGGCGGCGCGCAAAGAGGTGCCGCGCACGCGTCATGCGCTGTTCGAGCCGCCCTCGACCCGTGCTGATCCGGTCGAGCTGCTCGAGCGTCAGGCCCAGACTCGCGTGCCGGAGCTGGTACCGATCCGGTACGGGCGGATGCTGGTCTCGCCGTTCACGTTCTATCGTGGGGCGGCGTCGATCATGGCCCACGATCTCGCCGCGACGCCGCGCTCAGGATTGACGGTCCAGTGCTGTGGGGACGCGCACCTGTCGAACTTTGGTGTGTTCGCCTCGCCCGAGCGGGCGCTGGTGTTCGACGTCAACGATTTCGATGAGACGCTGCCGGGCCCGTGGGAGTGGGATGTCAAGCGTCTCGCGGTGAGCATGTTGATCGCAGCGCGTTCCAACGGCTTCAAGCCCAAGGAGCAGGACCGGATTGTGCTCGATACCGTGAGTCGCTACCGCACCGCGATGGCGGAGTTCGCCGCCATGAAGCAGCTCGAGGTGTGGTACGCGCACCTGGATATCCAGAGCGTGCTCCAGGACTACGCCTCGCAGTTCAAGCCCAAGACGGTCAAGCGTGCTGACAAGCAGTTGGCCAAGGCGCGCACGAAGGACAGCATGACCGCGTTCTCGAAGCTGACCCACGTCGTCGACGGGCAGGCGCGGATCGTCGACCAGTCGCCTCTGATCGTGCCCATGGCCCAGCTCGCCGCCGGCCGCGAGCTCGACGAGATAGTCGAGCAGCTTCACCAACTCCTGCGTGATTATCGTCAGACGCTCGAGTTCGACCGCCGCGTGCTGCTCGAGGCATTTGAGCTGACGGACCTCGCCCGCAAGGTCGTCGGCGTCGGGAGCGTTGGCACCCGCGCGTATATCGCGCTGATGCTCGGCCGCGACGGCCAGGACCCCCTATTCCTGCAGATGAAAGAGGCCGAGGCGTCAGTGCTCGAGGAATTCCTCGGCCCCAGCGAGTTCGCAAACCACGGCGAACGGGTTGTCGTCGGGCAGCGGTTGATGCAGGCCGTCAGCGACATCTTCCTCGGCTGGCTGCACGTCGACACCGGGCTCGACGGCCAGGCCCGCGACTTCTACGTCCGCCAACTGAAGGACTGGAAAGGCTCCGCCGAGATCGAGCAGATGGTTCCCGAGGGCATGGCCACTTACGGCAAGCTCTGCGGCTGGACGCTTGCCCGCGCGCACGCCCGCAGCGGGGACCGGATCGCAATCGCCGCCTACCTCGGCAACGGTGACAAGTTCGACCGCGCGATCGTCGAATTCTCCAAGGCCTACGCCGACCAAAACGAACGCGACTACGAGGCACTGAACGCCGCAGTCAAATCAGGCAGGATCACAGCTCAAACCGGCCTCTGACACACATGCACCCGGGGTCGGCCTCGTCTCACGCGTAGCTCGCGTTCGCGGCCGCCTCAAGAGAGCGGCAAGCGGAGGCGTCGCCTAGGCGTGAAGCAGCCCGTGTCCCGCGGCGATCCGCTCGAGTTCGGCTGGCTCGCCGGCCATGATGACCCGCGCGTGCTCGGTGACGAGCTCGACCGGCCACCCCCACCACGCTGCGCGCAGGAGCCGGCCAACGTCCTCCTCCTCGAAGCGCCGCCTGACCACCCGCGCCGGATTCCCGGCAACGACCGCGTACGGCGCCACATCAGCCGTGACGACGCTCGCTGCCGCGACGACGGCGCCGTGGCCGACCGTCACGCCCGGGAGTACGAGCGCCTGGTAGCCGAGCCAGACGTCGTTGCCGATCACCGTGTCGCCGCGGCTCGGCGCGCCCATCACCAGGTCCATCGTCCTCTCTGCCCACGGCGATCCGAAGATGCCGAAGGGAAACGTCGAGGGCCCGAGATCGGCGTGGTTCGCTCCCGGGAGGAGGAACCGCACACCGGACGCGATCGCGCAGTAGCGCCCGATGATCAACCGTTCGGGACCGTACGCGTACAGGACCGCGTCACGCTCGAACGCGAGCGGGTCATCCGGGTCGTCGTAGTAGCTGTAGTCCCCCACCTCGATGTTGGGATTGCTGACGAGCGGCTTGAGAAACACCACCCGCGTTTGCCCGGCGACCGGGTGCAGACGTGTCGGATCAGGTGCGTCGATCACGGCGATGGTCCTTTCGACGGCGGCGTCGCCAACGCTTGGGCGATGCAGGATGAGGCCGCTTTGGACTTAGTAGTGTCCCTCGTGATCCACCGGCTAGAGCCAGATTCGCGCCGTGAAGCCGGCTGGTGAGCGAAAGAACTCGATCTGCCACGTCAGCTGACGGGCGACCCAGAGGCCGGCTCCGGCCTCTTCCCGGGGTGCCAGGTACCCGGCGGCGGGATCATCGAAGCCCGGTCCTCGGTCGGTGATCTCGCAGACGAATCTGCCGTGGGCGCGTCCGACGCGCACGTCCGCGATGCCTGCGCCGTGCCGGAGGGCGTTGGTAGCGATCTCGGTCGCGGCGAGGAGCATCTCGAGCGCTTTCGCCTCGCCGATTCCAGCGCCGATCAGCTCCGATGCGAGGCGTTCGCGGAATTGCTCGGGGTCGAGTCCGAAGGGGATCGACTTGAGATCTGGCAGGACCTCAGGCGGGGGAGTAATCCGACGCAGCAGGTCATCGGGATCCTCGTAGCGTCCGCTCGTCGTCCATGTGTCGCCGTGGACGACATCGGGATGGGTCTGCCACACGCCTTCGAGGATGGGATCCGGAGTGCCGTTGGCGTTGTAGGAGCACAGCACCCAAGCCGGGAGGTGGCCGAAAGAGCGGTTGAAGACGGCCTCGTAGCTGGTCCAGAGATCCCATTCGCGGGGATCGAGCCCGAACTGCACGTCGGCGACAGCGCGCAGCGTGGGGGTCTTCCGCAGCTGTTCTGCGTAGACCCGGTGGTAGGCAGCCAAGGCCCGCGCGGGCCGCGTGTAGGACGAGCTGACGTCGACGAAGGTCACGTGGGCGGCGTCGGCGCCGAGTGCCTCGCGCATCATGGCCATTCCCGGCCTGGTGTGCGCGACGACTGCGCCCTCGCCTGCTGCGAGCCCCTCCCGGAGGAAGGGGACGGCCCGCGCGACGAACTGGTGGTTCGATTCGTAGACGAAGGCGTTATGCCGCAGAGCTGTGCCGTTGGAGGTCATGCCCGGATCAATCCAGCGGTCGCTCGGCGCACGCCGCGTTGCCGAGAAGTCGCGGAGCGGTCGATTTCACGTCGGGTGGCCTCCGATGGACGCGGGTTGGGCAAGCGATTGGCGGAGTTTGGTGAGGGCGGCGGCCTCGATTTGCCGCGCTCGCTCGGCGGTCAACCCAAGCCCTGCGCCTATCTCGCTCAGCGTTCGCGGTTCCTGGCCGAGCCCGTAATGGCTGCGGATGACCGCGCGTTCGCGTTCCTCCAGATCATCGGTCAAGTCAAGTACGCCGTGGATCTCGAGAGTGTCAAGCACCTTTTCGTATGCCTGCTCGGCGACGGGATCAACGAGTGTCTCGCCGACGGTGGGGCTCGACGGGTCGTCCGCCCTCCACCGGTCCTCGAGGGCTCGCGGCATGCGTTCGGTCACGAGCAGGCTTTCGACCTGTTCCGGCGCGAGCCCCGTTGATGCGCTCAGCTCATCAGTCGTGGCCTCCCTGCCGTCCCGTTGCAGGTGCTCATTGCGCGTTCGCCTGATTCGCGAGAGATTTCGTGCTGCCCGGTCGGACAGGGCGACCGGACGGGTGAGCTCGGCCACGAGCTCCTGCATGGCTTTGCGCACCCAAAACGAGGCATACGCCCAGAAGGGCGTGTCGAGCTCGGAGTCGTAACGGCGCGCAGCGAAGAGCAGGCCCGCCACTCCCTCCTGGAGTAGTTCCCGACGCTCGACCCTGCTGCCCTGGAAGCCGCGCGCGAGGCTTGCGATCGCGGGCAAGAACTCCTCGACGAGCCTGCGGCATGCGGCAGCGTCGCCGCATTCGGCCGCGATCACGAGATCCCGCTCTTCCCAAGCAGTCAGTCTTTGCCGAGCCACGAGGATTCTCCCTGTCCCGAGGAAGGACCGATTGTTGCATTCCGACTTGGTTTGCCCGTGCGGCGGCTTACTGAGGCTCGTCACCGCACCCACCGCACCACCCACGGAGGCGACATGAGCACGACCCAGGACCGAGGCGAACCGGCGAGCGACGCAGCGGATCGCGCGACGCTCGACCTGAAGCTCGAGGTCATCGTCATCCCCGTGTCCGACGTCGATCGCGCCAAGGACTTCTATGCGAGCCTGGGCTGGCGGCTCGATGCCGACGTCGCCGACGACCAGGGATTTCGGATCGTCCAGTTCACTCCGCCGGGCTCGGCCTGCTCGATCCAGTTCGGCTTGAAGGTGACGTCCGCGCCGGTCGGCTCGGCCACGAACATGTACCTGGTCGTGCCGGACGTACAGGCAGCGCGAGACACGATCGCGCCGCTCGGCGTCGCGGTCTCGGAGGTGTTCCACGAGGGGGCGCTCGGCGATCGCTTCCAGCCGGACGCCCGCGTCAGCGGCGCCGCGCCGGACGGTGCCACCTACGGCTCCTTCGCGTCCTTCAGCGACCCGGACGGAAACACGTGGCTGCTGCAGGAGATCACCACACGGTTGCCCGGGCGCATCGACCCCGCGGCGACCGCGTTCGCCTCGGCGAACGATCTGTCGAGGGCGCTGCGGCGCGCGGCTGCTGCGCACGGTGAACACGAAGCGCGAACCGGCCACGAAGACCCCGACTGGCCGGACTGGTACGCCGAGTACATGGTCCGCGAGCAGGCCGGCGAGGAGCTCCCGTCGTGACCAACGACTACGACGTGATCGTCCTCGGGGGAGGCGCCCCGGGCGAGCACACGGCAGCCGCGATCGCAGAAGGGGGTCTCCGCGTGGCGGTCGTCGAGCGCGACCTCGTCGGCGGTCTGTGCTCGTACTGGGCGTGCATTCCCTCGAAGTCGCTGCTGCGCCCCGGCGAGGCGGCGCATAGCGCGCGTGAAGCGGGCGCCACCGCCGAGGTCGACGTGCGCACCGCGCTCGACTGGCGCGACTTCATGGTGTCGGACTACTCGGACGCCGGCGCTGCGCGGTGGCTGGAAGACCGGGGGATCGCGCTCCTGCGCGGTCGCGGTCGGCTCGCCGGGGCGGGAGTGGTCGAGGTCGAGGGTGTGCGCTACAGGGCCGATCATGTCGTCATCGCCAACGGCGCCGATCCGATCGTCCCGCCGGTGCCCGGCCTGCGGGAGCTGAACGGTGTCTGGGGTACGAGCGAGGCGACCGGAATGAAGGCCGTGCCGAAACGCCTGGTAGTACTTGGCGGTGGAGCGGCGGGTGTTGAGCTCGCGCAGATCGTGCGGCGTCTCGGTGGTGAAGTGGCACTCGTCGAGGCATCCGAGCATGTGCTCGCGCGTGAACCGGCGCCCCTCGGTGAGGCGCTGGGTGAGGTACTGCGTCGCGACGGGATCGAGCTCGTGCTCGGGATCCACGCGACTTCGGCGGCCCGCGACGGCGAGGACTTCGTCCTGCGACTGGAGGATGGGCGGGAGCTGCGCGGTGATCGGCTGCTCGTGGCGACCGGCCGGCGTCCGCGGGTCGAGGGGATCGGGCTCGACACCGTCGGCATCACACCAGACCCCCGCGGGGTCCCGGTCGATTCCCGGATGCGCGCGGGCGAGCGGCTGTGGGCGGTCGGCGACATCACCGGCATCTGGCAACTGACCCATGTCGGCGAGTACCAAGGCGAGGTCGTCGCCTCGAACATCCTGGGTGAGCCTCGCGAGGTCCACCTCGAGGCCGTTCCGAGAGTGACATACACCGACCCGCAGGCGGCTGCGGTCGGCGCCACCGAGGCCACGTTCAGGGCCACCGCGTTGTTGTCCGAGATCGCCAGGACCGCGACGTACACGCACGCGTACGCGGAGTCCAACGGGTTCCTCACCCTGCTCAGCGACGGGACGCAGCTGACCGGCGCTTACGCACTCGGGCCCGAGGCCGGCGAGTGGCTCCAGCAGGCAACGTTGGCGATCCGCGCCGGTGTGCCGCTCGAGGTGCTGCGTGACACGATCCAGCCCTTCCCGAGCTTCTCGGAGATCCACGCCGCAGCGATCAAGGCGCTCCAACACGAGATCGCCACGGCACGTCAGGCGGTACGGGCGGGATCACCGTGATCCTCGTCCAATGAACGCGCGGGTCGCGATCGTCACGGGCGCTTCCCGGGGGATCGGTGCCGGGCTCGTGGCGGGGTATCGCCGCGGCGGCTACGCCGTCGTCGGCGTCGCGCGCTCGTCCCTGTCCGCTGACGCGGACGACTACGCGTCGGTCGCGGGGGACATCGCCGACGCCGAGACAGCGCGCCGCGCTGTCGAGCGGGCTCTCGATCGCTTCGGCCGAGTCGACACGTTGATCAACAACGCCGGCATCTACATCGGCAAACCGTTCACCCAGTACACGATCGAGGACTACGCGGCGATCGTCGCCGTGAACCTGACCGGGTTCTTCCACATCACGCAGCTGGCGATCGAGCAGATGGTCGAGCAGGGCAGCGGGCACATCGTCAACGTCTCCACCTCGCTCGTCGATCACGCGGACAGCAAGCGGCCCTCCGCGCTGCCTGCCCTCACCAAGGGAGGGCTGGTCGCGGCCAGCCGTTCGCTCGCGATCGAGTACGCCGCGCGCGGCGTCCGGGTGAACGCGGTGTCGCTCGGCGTCATCAGGACACCCGATCACGACGCGTCTTCCTACAGCGGGCTGGAGGCGCTGCATCCGCTGGGACGCGTGGGCGAAATCAGCGACGTCATCGACGCAGTCTTGTACCTCGAGCGTGCAGCGTTCGTCACCGGCGAGACGCTGCACGTGGACGGCGGCCAGTCGGCTGGACGCTAGCAGTACCGCGTGCTCAACCCGATTGAAAGGACCGCACCATGCGCTCGGACATCACACCCGGAGGCACGTTCCCAGATTACGAGTTGCCGGACCACGAGAACGTCGTCCGTCGGCTCAGCGAGCTCCAGGGCGACGACCCGATGATCCTCACGCTCGCACGCGGTCACTACTGCCCCAAGGAGCACCAGCAGCACCTCGAGCTCGCCGCCAACTACCCGAAGATCAACGTCGCCTACACGAGGGTCGTCACGATCGCGACCGATCCCCATCACACGCTGCAGGAGTTCCGCAACTCGGTCGGTGCCCAGTGGCCCTTCCTCTCCGACCCGGACCGCATCGTCCAGAAGGACCTCGACATTCAGGAGTACACCGACCCCGAGAACGACCCGATGATCCCGCACACGCTGGTGCTGGGGCCTGGGCTCGCGATCTTCAGCATCTACAACGGCTACTGGTTCTGGGGACGACCCTCGTTCGTCGACCTGTGGCACGACCTGCGGCAGGTCTTTCGCGAGTTTCGCCCCGACTGGGACCTCAGCGCGCCCGGGCTGCGACAGGCCTGGGACGGTGGCGAGTTCTCGCCCTTCCACGGCTGGGCCAAGCGCGTCGGAGCCACCGAGAGCGCCGTGTGATGCCCGCCTCCGCGTTGCTGTCGGTCAACGTTGGCATGCCCAAGGACGTGCTCTGGCAAGGGAAGACCGTGTTCACCGGGGTCTACAAGGAACCGGTTACCGGCCTCCGCCGCGTGCGCAAGCTCAACGTTGACGGCGATGGTCAAGGCGACCGGGCGGGCCACGGCGGCGAGCAGCGCGCCGTGTTCGTCTACCAGATCGACTCGTACCGCTACTGGGAACGCGAGCTCGGGCGAGACGACTTCGTCTACGGGCAGTTCGGTGAGAACTTCACGGTCGATGGCCTCGGCGACGACGAGGTCTGTATCGGCGACCGCTACCAGATCGGCGCCGCGATCTTCGAGGTATCGCAACCCCGGGTGACCTGCTACCGCGTCGGGATCCGCATGAATGATCCACGGATCCCCGCCTTGCTCGTCTCGCACCACCGCCCGGGCTTTTACTTCCGCGTCCTCGAAGAGGGTGAAGTGAAAGCAGGAGATGAAATCATCAAGCTCTCCTCCGGTCCCGAACAGATGCCGGTCGCCGAGGCAGACGCCCTGCTCTACCTCCCCGGGCACACGCGCCAGCAACTGCTACGAGCGCTCCGGATCCCTGCGCTCAGCCTCGGCTGGCAGGGCTCGTTCCGGGCGCTGCTCGAGGCAGAGCCCGGGGGCGGCAACGCCGGGCTCGTGCAAACGAGCCCGCCTCCCGCCTGGCCCGGGTTCAGACAGCTGACCGTCACCGCGATCATGCGCGAAAGCGACTCGGTCATCTCGATCCGCCTGGAGGACCCTGAACGGGCACCACTACCGGCTGCACGCCCTGGGCAGTACGTCACGGTGCGAGTCCGGTCAGAGGCCCAGCCGAGATCGCTCCTGCGCAATTACTCCCTCTCGGGACCGCCCGATGCCGGCTACTACCGGATTGCCGTCAAGCGCGAATCCGCGGGCGCCGCCAGCCGCTACCTGCACACGCGGCTCGCCGTCGGCGACCGACTCGACATTGCAGCGCCGCGCGGCACCTTCATCCTCGACCGCACCAACGCCCCCGTGCTGCTGATCAGCGCCGGGATCGGGGCCACCCCAGTTCTCGCCATGCTCCAGGCACTGGCCGAGGAGCATTCAGCTCGGGAGATCTGGTGGCTGCACGGCGCTCGCAACCGCCGGGAGCACTCGTTCGCGGCCGAGGCGCAGACGCTCCTCGCTTCGCTTCCGAACGTGCATAGCCACGTTTACTACAGCCGCCCGGAACCGGACGATCTCACGGGCCGCGGTCTCAACGCAGGGCGCCTGACCGCGTCACTGATCGCCGAGCTCGGCCCACCCCACGATGCCGAGGCATACCTCTGCGGGCCGACGCCCTTCATGGACGAAATCAGCGCCGGCCTCGCGACGCTCGGGCTTGACGCCTCACGCATCCACACCGAACCGTTCGGACCTGCACCGGGCCTCACGCCCGGCATCGCCGCACCACCTGCGCGGACACCCCACCTACCCGCTGGCCAACCGGGAAACGGCCCCACCATCGAGTTCGCCCGCAGCAACGTCGCCGTTTCCTGGAGCAGCGACTACCGCAGCCTGCTCGAGCTCGCCGAGGCATGCGACGTACCCGTTCGCTGGTCCTGCCGCACCGGCGTCTGCCGCACCTGCGAGACGACACTCATCGCCGGCGATCTCAAGTACAACCCGGACCCGGTCGAACCCCCCGCCGAGGGAAGCGCTCTCATCTGCTGCTCCCAGCCCCGCGACGACATTGTGATCGATCTTTGACCGCCACGGCAGCCGCATGGCGAAGCACGGCCGGGACCAGGCCGGCGGCAGCAGTCAACCCACATCGAGCGGCGGGTTGACGTCGTCGTAGATGCGGGCAGCGGCGAGTTTGCCGCGCTCCCCGCGTACGTACACGGCGACCCCCGCCTGGGGCAGGAGCTCCGTCTTACCCCAGCGCACAACGTTGTACTCAAGGGCGCAGGCGCGCCCGTCATCGACGACCGCGCAGCGCTCCAGCGGAATCCCACCGTCATTCGAGAACAGCAGCTCGTAGAAGGTGCGCAGACCGTCGGGTCCTCGGTGGACGTGCTCGCCGCCCGCTGGCTCGCGGGCGTAGCCGTCCCGCTCGAACGCTGCCACGACCGCGTCGACGTCGCCGGCCGACAGTGCGCGTTGATATTCGGCCACCACGTCCGACTCACGCAGCTCCGAATCGACTTGCAGGATTGGCGGACGGTTCGCGTGGCGGCGAGTCAGAGGCCAGTTGCTGAAGTAGATGCGCAGCTCCTCGAGGCGTCCGTCGGAGCGGTGGTCGGCCACGAGTGCGTGCGGTAGGTCAACTCTCCCGTGGTCACCGTCGACTCGAAGGACCACCTCCTCAAAGCCGCGGTGCTCCAACACCACACGCTCGATCTCGTCAACCGACACATTCCGTTGGGCGAGCCACTCATTCGTCTCCGCGACGAACGACCTGAACGCAGCCACGCCCTTGATGCGACCCCGAACTGGGTGGTGCACCTGGGGCTCGCCGCCGAACGACTCGATCAGCGCATCGAGCTCACCGAACAGCATTCCGTCGAAGTAGGGCACGTTTCTGAGCTCGTCACGTCTCTGCTTCTCGCGCAGGCTCTCAAGCGCCGGCGCGGAGAACAGCTCAGGGAGCCACGGCATGCCGGAAGGGTCCCACATCCCTCCGCGACAGGGAGGCGGAACACGCGCCTCCCAACTTCCGCCTGAGGTCAGGCGGGGGCGGTTCGCTCGTCGACGGCAACCGGCGGCAGGTCCCGCACCTGATCCTTCGTGAGGCTGAGGCGGACGCCGTCCTCGATGTGGCTCACAGCGCCGATCGGGATCGCGACCATCTTCCGGCCCCAGAGGTGCCCTTCGTCCAGCAGAAAATGGGTGACGTGATGGTCGGCCGGATCGATCACGAGCCCTCTGACCCGCCCGATGTGGCCGTCCGTGGCGTGAACGTGCTCGCCCCTGCGCACCGCCACTTCGCCGACCGGGACCCGGTCGTGCAGCTTCACGCGAGGACTGGTGCGATGTTGAGGCATACCGGCAAAGCCGGCTGCGTCGGTGCGCAGGCCGTAGTACGGCAGTGCCACCACGTGCTCGCGCTCATAGTCGGGATGGTCGACCTCCCCGGAGAGCAACTGCGCGTCTTCAGCCAGTTCAAAGACCTCGAACTGAGGCTTGGTGCATGTCAGCCGGATGACGCCGCCCTCGGTGGACTCCACAAACTCCACCGGCACAAGACGACGCCGGCTGTGCCGATCCGACGGCTCCACGGCCAGATGGGTGATCGCCCGCGCCACGGGATCCACCACCACGCGGCTGAGATGTCCGCATACGCCATCCCGGCACGCGACCGCACTTCCAATGTCGAACTCGGCGGTTTCGCTCATCGACGCTCCTCCTGGGAACCGGCCATGCCGGGCACGTTCGGCGTGTCAGACCAGCCTATTCCTCAGACGCGGCACGCGGAAGGGCATCCGGGCTAGTGGACCCATCCGCTAGGTGAACGCGTTGACGGCCCGTGCCACAACGAGGGCGACCAGAGCGAGCGCGACCGTCGACTGGACCAGCATCGAGTACTTCGCGCGGTGCGTGAGTGGCAACACATCGGTGGGGCTGAACGCGGTCGCGTTGGTGAAGCCGAGGTGCAGATAGTCGAGAAACACGGGCCTCCAGCCGCGCGGCGCCAAATCGGGGCTCGTGTGCTGGGTGAACGCGAAGTCGACCGGGGTCGGTCGCGCGGACCGCGCGATCGGGCCGCCCCCGTCGATCAACCAATACAGCAGCGCGAAGGCGACATTGTTGCCAAGCCAGACGATGGCACCGGAGGCAAGCAGCTGATCGGGCGACTTGCTGACGCCGCGGCCCCTGATCAGGTCATCGACCAACAGCGCCGTCGACCACAGTGCCGCCGCAACCAGGATGATGACCAGGATGAGCGACACGCGCCGGAGCTGCTGGCGCTCGTCGAGACCAGAGGGGTGGCCCGCGAACAGAACCACCAGCAGCGCGGCTTCGATCAGCGGGAGGAGCCACGGCACATGCAGCGCTCCTTGGCCTGGCAACCACACGCGTACAGCGATGTTGAGCGCCATCACGAGAAGCACGGCGGCGAGAGGCGGCCAGCGTGACTCGCCAAGCGGAACTCCATCAGCTACGTCGCCCGCAGGCGATGGCTGCCCGCGGCCGGCTTCGCGGTCGGTGCCCACGTGCGCATCGTGGCATACGCCACTGGTCGCCGAGCTGAGCACGGCCGCATCGAGTCGGACGCATCACCCGATCTGTGTGATGTGAGCGGCCTCGAATATGGATGGACTGCACGCCGTGCCGCAAGAGCGGTCATCCGGGTCGGCCCGGCGGGGCGCACTCGACCCGCGGCTACTGCGCTATGCGCGAGCCACGCGTGTGTTCATCGCTGGCTCGATCGCGCTGGGGTGGGTCAGCGCAGTGCTGATCGTCGCTCAGGCCTGGTTACTCGCTGCTGTGATCGCGGATGCGTTCGCCGGCAAGGGCCTGGCAGCGCTGCGGGGCGTGCTTGTGACACTGCTCGCGGTCGTGCTCGCCCGCGCTGTCCTCGCCTGGGCAGCCGAGCTGGTTGCTCGGCGCTCCTCGACGCTCGCCCAGCACCAGCTTCGGGCGGCGCTCCTCGAGCGCGTCGTGATCGTCGGTGCGGGTCGCATCGGACAGGACCGAACCGGTGAGATCGCGACGCTTGCAACGCGCGGCATCGACGCGCTCGATGCGTACTTCTCGCTCTATCTGCCGCAACTGTGCCTCGCGGCGATCGTTCCCGTCACGCTGCTCGTGGCGGTGCTCGCGAGCGACTGGATCTCGGGCGCGATCATCGCCGTCACCTTGCCGCTGGTCCTCGTGTTCATGGCGCTCGTCGGCACCCACACCCGGGATCGAACTGCGGCTCAGCTGGAGACGCTGCAGCGGCTGGCCGGGCATTTCCTTGACGTCGTCTCCGGCCTGCCGACGCTCAAGGTGTTCGGGGCGGCGAAGCGGCAGATCTCGCTCATCGGCGAGATCAGCGACCGCCATCGGCTTGTGAGCACGGCGGTGCTCAAGATCACGTTTCTGTCCTCGTTGATCCTCGAGCTGCTGGCGACAATCTCGGTGGCGCTGGTGGCGGTCGCGGTGGGGCTGCGGCTCCTCAACGGGAGCCTCGACCTGCGCACCGCGATGTTCGTGCTCGTGCTGGCACCGGAGGCTTACGCTCCGCTGCGAGCGCTGGGCGCCAACTTCCATGCCAGCGCCGAGGGCATGAGGGCCGCGGAGGAAATGTTCGCGCTGCTCGAGACACCTGCGCCGCCGCGGGGGCTCAGCGCCGAGATTCCCGATCCATCGGTCGCGGCGATCGCGATCGACGAGCTGCGTGTGCAGTATCCAGACCGTGACACGCCGGCGCTTGCCGGGGTATCACTACACATCGACCCGGGCGAGGTCGTCGCGGTGACGGGTCCGAGCGGCTCGGGCAAGTCGACCCTCCTCGCGGTGCTGCTGGGATTCGTGGAGCCCGCCGGCGGATCCGTGACGATTGGAGCCTCCGAGCTCGCTGATCTTGATCCGACCGGGTGGCGGGAGCGAGTGTCATGGCTGCCCCAGCGGCCGCACGTATTCGCCACCTCAATTCGCGAGAACATCCGTCTGGCCCGCCCCGACGCGACCGACGGGCAAGTGCGGCGGGCCGTGGCCGCAGCTGGGCTCGAGCCAGTGCTCGCCACCCGCCCGGAGGGTCTCGAGACACGCCTTGGCGAAGGCGGCGCGGGACTGTCAGCCGGCGAGCGCCAGCGCGTTGCGCTCGCGCGGGCCTTCCTCCGCGACACCCCGCTGCTGTTGCTCGATGAGCCCACGGCAAATCTCGACGGCGCAACCGAGAGCGAGATCCTGGAGGCCCTCGAGCGGCTGGTACGTGGCCGGACCGTGATTCTCGTCGCCCACCGCCGTCCGCTTGTGGCACTCGCCGATCGAGTCGTCGACCTGAGCCTGGTGGGAGTGCCCGCGTGACGGGGATCAGACGACGCGTGGTGCTCGCGAGCCTCCTCGGCGCCGGGGCGCTCGGCGCGGGAATCGGACTACTGGCGACGTCCGCTTGGCTGATCTCTCGAGCTGCCCAGCATCCTCCAGAGTCGGCGCTGGCACTGGCGATTGTGGCTGTGCAGCTCTTCGGCTTGTCGAAGGGGCTGCTTCGGTACGCCCAGCGGCTGGTCGGACACGACGCGGCGCTGCGCGCCCAGTCCGATCTCCGGGTCAGCGTGTACCGGCGACTCGAGCCGCTCGCGCCCGCGGGACTGACGGCATTTCGAAGCGGCGATCTGATCGCGCGGTTCGTCCACGACGTCGAGTCGCTTCAGGATCTGGTCGTGCGCGTGATCATCCCCTTTGTGGTCGCGATTCTCGTCGGCACCGCCACGGTCGCGGTCGTGTGGTCGATCCTTCCCGCCGCCGGCCTGATCCTGCTGCTCGCGCTCGTGCTCGCCGCGACCGTGGTCCCATGGGTGACCGGGCTGCTTGCCCGGCGCAGCGAGGCACGGCACGCCGCCACCCGAGGAGAGCTGACCGCCGCGATCGTCGATCTCGTACGCGGAGCGTCCGAGCTGACTGCGTACGGGTCCGTCGAGCGCAAGCTCGAGGACGCCCGAGCGATCGACGAGCGCCTGGGGCGGATCGCACTCGGCGCCGGCCGGACCGCGGGCGTGGGCCAGGGCCTTGCCACGGCGCTGCCCGGCCTCGCGATGACGGGCGCCCTTCTCGTGGGCGTCTCCGCGGTGCGGGCTGGACGCCTCGACGTCGTGCTGCTCGCCGTGATTGCGGTCGTCCCGCTCGCCGCGTTCGAGCTGTCCACCGGGCTTCCCGCGGCTTCGCAGACGCTCCAGCGACTGCGGCCGGCGCTGCGGCGCACGCGCCAAGCACTCGACGCCGGCCCGGTCATCGTGGAACCGTCCGAGCCGCGGCCGATCCCGTCGGGGCCCTACACCGTGGAGGTCCGCGGGCTGCGCTGCCGCTACAGCGAGGACGGGCCCTGGGCCCTCGACGGCCTCGACCTTGATCTGACGCCGGGTCGCCGCGTCGCTCTTGTCGGTCGCAGCGGAGCCGGGAAGTCGACGCTGGGACATGCCCTCGTGCGCTTCGTCCCATATCAGCAGGGGTCGGTGCGGCTCGGCGGCGTTGAGCTTTCGGACCTGGACGGCGACGATTGCCGGCGCGTGATCGGCCTGCTCTCACAGGACGCGCACATGTTCAACGCCTCGGTCGAGGCCAACCTGCGCCTGGCCCGCCGGGACGCAACCGTCGATCAGATCGACTGCGCGCTTGCGGCCGCACGCCTGCTGCAGTGGGTCGACGAGCTGCCGCGGGGCCTGAGAACTGAGGTTGGGGAATACGGCGGACGACTATCGGGAGGCCAGCGCCAGCGGCTCGCCGCCGCGCGGGCGCTATTGGCCGGCTTTCCGGTGCTCGTGCTCGACGAGCCGGGCGAGCATCTCGACGCCGCCACCGCGGATGCGCTTATCGCCGACCTGCTCGGTGCCGATCCCACGCAGGCGATCGTGCTGATCACCCATCGCCTCGCCGGGCTCGACGCGGTCGATGAGGTCATCGTGCTCGAGGACGGACGCGTGGTGCAGCGCGGCGCGCACGCCGAGCTGGTTGCACGCGAGGGGCCCTACGCGGAGATGTGGCGGCGAGAGACAGAGCGCTGATGAGCTGGGCCAGGCGTTTCCGGATCAGGGAGTACCTCAGGGGAAGCCTCTGGTTCGTGCCGCTGCTCGGCGCGCTCACCGGAGCGCTGCTCGGGTCGCTCGAGGTGCAGTTCGTCGAGGGGTCGGTGCACCTGCCGGCCTCATGGACGTATTCCGCCTCCACGGCGAGCACCGTTCTGTCGGCGATCGTGGGCTCGACGGCGGCACTGACCGGGTTCGTGGTCACGGTCACGGTGCTCGTCGTCCAGATGGCCACGAGCACGTTCTCGGCGAGATGGATGCGGGTCTGGTACCGCGACCGCTTGCTCAAGGCCGAGCTGGCGGTCCTGGTCGGGACGCTGGCGTTCTCCTTCACGCTCCTGCGACGCGTCGAGAGCAACTTCGTGCCCAACGTCGGCACGTGGATCGCCGGGGTGTTGCTGCTCGCATGCCTGCTGCTGTTCCTGTTCTTCCTGGATCGGTTCTTGCACCGGCTCCGGCCGGTGGCCGTCGCGGCCCTATGCGCCGGCCACGCGCGGCGCAACTTCGAACGGCAGGAGGCGCTGCTGGCGGGCTCGCCTGACATCTTCTGGGGACTCCTGCAGGACAGCGACGAGGAGCCGACCATGGTCGTGCGCAGCGTGACGCCGGGCGCGATTCAGGCCGTCGACGTGCGCGGACTGGTGAAGTGGGCACGGGCGCATGAGCAGCTGCTGGTGTTTCGCCACACGATCGGCGATTTCGTGCCGGGGAGCGCGGTACTGATCGAGTCCTACGGCGCCAGCCGTCCCGGTCCGGGGGCGGAGCGCAAGCTGCAGCGGATGGTGGCGCTCGGCGCGGAGCGGACGATCGAGCAGGATTCCGGGTTCGCGATCCGGATCATGGTCGACGTCGCCAACAAAGCGCTGTCGGCGGCGATCAACGATCCGACCTCGGCGGTGCAGGTGATGGACCACCTCAGCGATGTTCTGCGGATGATCGGCACGATCGATCTATCGCACTCCCGCTGGGAGGGCGGGCGCGGTACGCGCACCGGTCTGCTGGTCCCCGTGCGGCGCTGGGAGGACTACCTTGCGCTCGGCACCACCGAGCCCCGACGCTACGGCGCGACGTCGATTCAGGTGATGCGGCGCATGCGCGCGATGCTCTACGAGCTGCGGGACGAGGTCCGCCCGGAGAACCGGGCCGCGGTCCAGGACGAGATCCTCAGGCTCGATGCGACCGTCGCACTCACGTTCGGCGAATCCGTCGATCTCGACCGTGCCGGCGCCGCCGATCCGGAGGGGATTGGCGGGACGACGGCTGCAAGCGCACTGGCAGGTTGACGCGGTCGGGGTGGGGGCCGACCGCCGGCGATCAGAAGATCGCCACCGGGTTCAGCGGCGAGCCGGTGCCGCCGACGATCCGCAGCGGTGCCGCCACGAGCAGAAACTCCCAGCGTCCGGTCCGCTGACACTCGACCCGAAGATCCTCGAATGTCAGGTAGTCGAGCAGGTGGATCCCCATCGCGGTGATCGCCAGCACGTGGATCGGGAAGTCAACACCCTCGGTGCTGCTGGGCGCGGTGTCGTTGTTCCCGTCGGAGCCGAGCACCGCGACGCCGCGAGCGCCAACAAACTCCATCGCCGTTGGGTGCAGGCCGGCCTTCGCCTCTGGGGTGTTCCACGGGCCCAGCTCGGCGAGTCGCCGCGCATGTCCTGTGCGGACCAGGAGGATGTCGCCCTCGCGCACGGTGACGTTCTGCTCGCGCTCGGCCGCCTCGAGGTCTTCGGCGAAGATGTGCTCGCCCGGCTCGAGCCAGCGAACCCCGCGCAGGCGCGGAACGTCGAGCAGGACGCCGCGCCCAGCGAGTCCGTCCTTGAGCACTTCGATCGTGTTGACATCAGCACCGCTCTCGCCGACCCGATCCTCCGGCTGATCGTTGTAGAGCACACCGCGATAGCCGACGTGGCATAGGGCATCGATGTGCGTGTGCCCGTCGTTGTGGTAATCGAGGCCGACATAGTCCTTGATGAAGTGGACTGGTTCGGCGGCCGAGGAGGCCGGGCCGAGCAGGGTCATGTGGTGATCTGCCGGAGTGGGGCAGTTGACGGCGGGACTCGTGTTCAGCGGCAGGCTCAGCGACACACTGGTGCCCTCGCGGACGAGACGTGTGGCTACGGCGACCCGCTCTGACGTCAGCAGGTGAAGTGTCCCGCGCTCGTCATCGGGGCCCCAGCGCCCCCAGTTGCTGAGCGCGTGAAAGAGCGCCTCGAAATCGGCTTTGCTGACGTCGGCGTCCCGCATCTCAGAGCACCGCCGCGGGGCGGTTCCAAAGCACGGTAGCCACAGCCCTGCCGCTCCGCTTAATCCCAATCGGGTGATGTTCCCCGGGGACCTCGGCCATAGCGTGCCGCGGCGAGCACCCGGCGAGAGCCAGCGCGCAGTGGCGCGACAGGGCGGACAGGAGAGCGACATGGCGGCGGCGACCGATCAGCATCCCCACGAGCGGGTCAGCTCGATGGATCCCGCGGACGCGGCCGACGCGCTCGTGGTGTTCGGGATCACTGGAGATCTCGCAAAAGTGATGACGTTTCGCTCGCTCTACCGGCTCGAGGCGCGCGGACTGCTCCGCTGCCCTGTGATCGGCGTCGCCGGCAACGACTGGTCGATCGACCAGCTTCGCGACCGAGCCCGGACGTCGATCACCGACACCGGCGAGCAGCTCGACGAGGGCGTGTTTGCGCGCTTCGCCAAGCGACTCTCCTACGTCCACGGCGACTTCGCCGACGCAGCCACCTTCAAGCGCGTCAGCGAAGCCCTGGGCGGAGCGCGCAAGCCCGTGTTCTATCTCGAGATCCCGCCGTTTCTGTTTGCCACGACGATCAAGGGCCTGTCCGAGGCGGGGCTCACCGCGAACGCCCGGGTCGTGGTCGAGAAGCCGTTTGGTCACGACCGCGAGTCTGCGCGCGCTCTGGCCGCGGACATCCATCAGTACATCGATGAGTCGCAGCTCTACCGGATCGACCACTTCCTCGGGAAGATGGGGTTGCAGGAATTCCTGTATCTCCGCTTCGCCAACTCCATCCTCGAGCCGGTGTGGAACCGAAACCACATCGCCAGCGTGGAGATCACGATGGCCGAGAGCTTCGGCGTAGAAGATCGCGGCCATTTCTACGATCCGGTCGGCGCACTGCGAGATGTCGTCGTCAATCACCTGATGCAACTGCTCGCCGCGGCCGCGATGGAAGCCCCGGCGGGGGCCGACGCCGACACGCTGAAGGACGCGAAGTTTGCGGTGTTTCGCTCAATGCCCGATGCCGATCCAGCGCGCTACGTTCGTGGTCAATACGACGGCTACCTGGACATCGATGGGGTCGCGCCCGGATCGACGACCGAGACGTTCGCCGCGCTCCAGCTTGAGATCGACAACTGGCGCTGGGCAGGCGTGCCGTGGTTCATCCGGACGGGGAAGCGGCTGCCGGTCACGCAGACTGAGGTGCGGCTCGTCTTCCGTCGCCCGCCCCAGCTTCGCTTCCTGGAGACGCGCGCCCGACCTCCCGTCCAGAGCCAGCTCGTGATCAAGCTCGACCCGATGACCGGGATCCGCCTGATCGTCGATGCTCATCGTGCAGACCAGGGCGGCCCCCAGGAGATCACGCTCGACATGGAGTTCGCGGAAGAGGGCGGGGAAGGGCCGACCCCGTATGAAGTCCTGCTACAGGCGGCGATGGAGGGCAACAGCGCGCTCTTCACCCGGCAGGACAGCGTCGAGGAGACGTGGCGGGTGATGCGCCCGTTGATCGAGAACCCGCCGCCGGTCCACGCCTATACGGCCGGCACCTGGGGGCCGAAGGCAGCCGACGAGTTGCTCGCCGGCGAGGGCCGTTGGCATGGACCGTGGATCGGGTCGACGGCGTCATGAGCGCGATGTCGGAGAAGTCCCGATGACCGGCACCGGCGCAAAGAAGAGGCGGGCCGGCACCAACTCCGGACGCACGGCGACCGGCGCTGATCTCCTCGCCGTCCAGAGCGCTGCGGCACCCTCGCCGTTTCCGCCCATCGCGGATTACGCGTTTCTCTCCGATTGCCACACCGGGGCCCTGCTCGCGCCGGACGGCTCGATCGACTGGCTCTGCGTTCCGCGCTTCGACGCGCCCAGCGTGTTCGGCATGCTTCTCGACCGCGAGGCTGGGATGTTTCGCCTGGGGCCGTTCGGCACCAATGTTCCGTCCGGGCGGTACTACGAGCCCGGCACGAACGTGCTGGTTACCACCTGGAAGAGCCCGGGCGGATGGATCCAGGTTCGCGATGCGCTGACGATGGGGCCGACCAGGCACGAGGACACGATTACGCCGCACACCCGCCCGCCGGCGGACGAGGACGCCGAGCACATGCTCGTGCGGACGGTGGTCTCGCTTGGGGGGGAAGTCGAGATCGAGCTCATCTGCGAGCCCGCCTTCGACTATGGGCGAACGCCGGCCCAGTGGCAGCTCGTCGACGGAAGCCGGCACGCGGCGGACGCGACCGGCGCCGGGCAAACGATACGGCTGCATACCGATCTCGAGCTCGGGATCGAGTCCAACCGCATCCGCGCTCGACACACGCTCCGCCCGGGCGAGCAGGTGTACGCCGCGCTCTCCTGGGCGGAAGGTCTCGCCGGGCCCGCCGACGCCGCCGACGCGGTGCGGCGCCTCGATGCGACTGTCAGCTTCTGGCGCAGGTGGCTGGGACGCGCGCGCCCGTTCGCCGATCATCGCTGGCGCGACGCGATCCAGCGCTCGGCGCTGACGATCAAGGGGCTCACCTACATGCCGACGGGTGCGACCGTAGCGGCGCTCACGACGTCACTCCCCGAGACGCCCGGCGGGGAGCGCAACTGGGACTATCGATACACGTGGATGCGAGATTCGACGTTCACGCTGCAGGCGCTGCACCTGCTCGGGCTCGATTGGGAGGCGGACGAGTTCATGCAGTTCGTGGCTGACATCGAACCGAACGAGGACGGCGGGCTGCAGATCATGTACGGCATCGACGGCCGGCGTGACCTGACCGAGTCGTTTCGCGAGGACCTCACCGGCTATTCGGGCGCGCGCCCGGTGCGGGTCGGCAACGGCGCCTTCGATCAGCGCCAGAACGACGTCTACGGAGCGGTGCTCGATTCGATCCTCAAGCACACGACGCACAGCCAGCGGCTGCCGCGGCGCCTGTGGCCGATCGTGCAGGCTCAGGCAGCGTGCGCGACCAAGGCCTGGCGCCAACCCGATCAGGGCATCTGGGAGGCGCGCGGCAAGCCGCAGCACTACGTGTCCTCCAAGCTGATGTGCTGGGTCGCGATGGACCGGGCGGCGAAGTTGGCTCACATTCGCGACGACCGCAAGCTGCAGGCAAAGTGGGACGGAACCGCACAGGAGATCCACGCGGACATCCTGGAGCACGGAGTCCGGGAGGACGGCGTGTTGCGCCAGCACTACGCGACTGACTCGCTCGACGCCTCGACCCTGCTGGCGCCGATCTTCGGCTTCCTGCCGGGCGAGGACGAGCGCATGCACAGATCGGTGCTCGCGGTCGCAGATGAGCTGACCGAGAACGGGTATGTCCTGCGCTACCGGACCGATGAGACCGACGACGGCCTATCCGGCAAGGAGGGGACGTTCCTGATCTGCTCCTTCTGGCTGGTCTCGGCGCTGTCAATCGTCGGCGAGGGCCAGCGCGCGCACGACCTGATGGAGCGCCTGCTGCGAGTGGGCTCGCCGCTCGGTCTGTACGCGGAGGAGTTCGACGTTGACACGAACCGTCACCTCGGCAACTTCCCCCAGGCGTTCTCGCACCTCGCGCTGATCGAGGCGTCGGCGCGGATCATCCTTGCCGAGCAACTTGCGCTTGAAGGGCTCGGGCCGCCCAGCTCCGGCGCGCTGGCCGGGTCGGTTCCGCGGGCACGATAGGAGGTTGGAAGCGTGAGCCAGTACGACGTGATCATCATCGGCACGGGCGCCGGCGGCGGCACCCTCGCCCGCCACCTCGCGCCGTCTGGCAAGCGCGTGCTCCTGGTCGAGCGCGGCGGTTGGCTGCCGCGCGAGCCGCAGAACGTCTCCGCCGAGGAGGTGTTCGTCAACGGTCGGTACGTGAGCTCGGACATGTGGCGCTACGCGAACGGCGAGGTCTTCCAACCACAGGTTCACTACTGCGTCGGCGGCGCAACGAAGATGTACGGGGCAGCCCTGTATCGGTTGCGCGCCGAGGACTTCGGCGAGCTGCGCCATCACGACGGTATCTCCCCGGCATGGCCGATCGGCTATGACGCAATGGAGCCGTACTACACGCGTGCGGAGCACCTCTACCAGGTGCACGGGGCGCGGGGCGAGGACCCGACCGAGCCGCCGGCCAGCGCACCGTATCCGTTCCCTGCGGTGTCACACGAGCCGCGCATACAGAAGCTCTCCGACGATCTCGCCAAGATCGGTCACCACCCGTTCCACGCCCCGTGCGGGGTGATGCTCGACGAGGGCAATATGCCGTTCAGCGCCTGCATGCGGTGCGACAACTGCGACGGCTTCCCGTGCATCGTGCACGCCAAGTCAGACGCGGAAGTTCTCGGTGTGCGGCCCGCTCTGGAACACTCAAACGTCGAGCTGTGGATCGAATCGGAGGCGCTGCGCCTTCAGACCAACGAGTCCGGAACCGCCGTCACCGGCGTCGTGGTCAAGCGCGGGGACGGAGAGGAAACCGTCACTGCCGACCTGGTGGTCGTCTCCTGTGGGGCCGCCAACTCGGCGCGGCTGCTGTTGATGTCGGCCACCGACCGCCACCCGAGCGGGCTGGCCAACGGCTCAGACCAGGTGGGGCGCAACTACATGTTCCACAACAGCCAGGCGGTGCTGGCGCTCTCGCGAGAGGAGAACCCGACGGTCTTCCAGAAGACGCTCGGGCTCAACGACTTCTACTTCAAGGGCCCTGAATTCGACTTCCCGCTCGGCAACATCCAGATGGTCGGCAAGTCGCAGGCGCCGATGTTCCGAGGTGAGAAGCCCGGGGAGACCGCGCTCGCGCCGACCTGGACTTTGAAGGACGTCGCCAAGCACGCGGTCGACTTCTGGCTCTCCACAGAGGATCTCCCGCGAGCAGAGAACCGCGTGACTGTCGACCAGAGCGGGACGATCACGATCGCCTACCAGGCGACCAACGGCGAGCCCAAGAAGCGACTCTACGGGCAGTTGAAATCGATGCTCTCGCATCTGGACATGGATCACCGCCACCTGCTGCCGCACCACGCCTATCTGAAGAACGAGATCCCGGTCGCGGGCGTCGCGCACCAAGCCGGGACGTGCAGGTTCGGCGATGACCCCTCGACCTCCGTGCTCGACGTCAACTGTAAGGCGCACGAATTGGACAACCTCTACGTGGTCGACACGAGCTTCTTCCCGAGCATCGGAGCGGTCAATCCAGCGCTGACGGCGATGGCCAATGCGATCCGGGTCGGCGATCACTTGCTCGAGCGCATGTCAGTCGACGCGCCCGCAACGAGACAGGCGGCGGTGCACCAGTGAGCGCGTCGGACGGCACGCGCCATGTCGTGATCGTCGGCGGCGGCTTTGCCGGCCTGGCATGCGCGCAGGCGCTGGCCGAACACGACCGCGTCAGAGTCACCCTGATCGATCGCAACAACTATCACCAGTTCCAGCCACTCCTGTACCAGGTGGCGACCTCGCTCCTGGCCCCGAGCGACATCTCCAACTCTCTGCGCGAGGTGTTTGCAGGCGAGGACAATGTCGACGTCAAGCTCGCCGAGATCTCCGCCGTCGACACGGAGACGCGCACGGTCACCGCGACTGACGGAGGCCAGTGGAGCGGCGATGCACTGGTTCTGGCGGCCGGCTCGCAGCCGAACTTCTTTCACACCCCCGGCGCCGCCGAGCACACGTTTCCCCTGTACTCGCTCGACAATGCGACCAGGCTGAGGTCGCGGATTCTCGGCCTGTTCGAACAGGTCGACCGCAATCCCGAGCTGATCAAACGGGGCGCGCTCAACTTCGTGATCGTCGGCGGAGGGCCGACTGGTGTCGAGGTGGCGGGGGCGCTAGCAGACATGATCGGCGTTACGGTCCCGGCGGAGTACCACGACCTAGACGTTCGGGCGGCCAACATCTATCTGCTCGATTACGGCGACGCGCTGTTGCGCGCGTTCTCGGACGAGGCGCATGGCTACGTGTCAAAGGTGCTGCAGGACCGGGGCGTGCAGCTGCGGCTCGGCACCGGCGTGAAGGAGCTCGGCAGCGGCCACGCCCTGCTCTCCGACGGCTCCGTGGTCCCGACACGCTGTGTGATCTGGGGCGGCGGGATCATGGCGGCGCCGATCGCCGCCGACGGCGGGCTGGTCCAGGGCAAGGGAGGACGGGTCGACGTGCAGCCCGACCTGACGCTGGCGGACCACCCGGGGGTGTATGTGGTCGGAGATATCGCCAACATCCCTGGCTCGGACGATCACGCACTCCCGCAGCTGGGCTCGGTCGCCCAGCAGAGTGGTAAGTGGGCGGCGGCGAACATCGTGGCGGACTTCGACGGCAAGCCGCGCACGCCGTTTGCCTACCGCGATAAAGGCATCATGGCGATGATCGGCCGGGGCGCCGCGATCGCTGAGGTCGGCAAGCACCACCATGAGATTCACGGGCAGCTCGCGCACATGGCCTGGCTCGGCGTCCATGCGGCGCTGATGACCGGCGCGCGAGCGAAAATCGAGGCCGTGATCGATTGGAGCTGGGACCGTTTCTCCGAGACCGGCGGGCCGCACGTCCTCGATCGTGGTGACGCCGCCCAGATCGACTGGGACGACGATCCGGCGGTTCCAGCGGCAGCGAGCTCGCCTACGACGCCTTAGCCGGGGGGGTCAGGTGTTGAGGCGGCCGGCCCGGCCGGCGACGGCGGCTCGGCTGAGCCCGGCTTCGCGCCAACGCGTGCCCGGAACACGTGATAGGACCAGCCCTGATAGAGCAGCACGATCGGGAGGAAGACCACCGCCACGACCGTCATCACCTTGAGGGCGTACCCGCCCGAGGCGGAATTCGAGGCCGTGAGGTTGTAGGCATGATTCGTGCTCGACACCATCACGTTCGGGTACAAGCCGACAAAGATCGACACCACCGCTGTGGCGATCAGAACTGCCGTGGCCACGAACGCCCAGCCTTCCTGGCGCACATGGATGAGGTAGGCGGCCCCGAGCACCGCGATCACCGCTGCGGCCGCAAGCGGGCTGGCGAAATGATCGCCGGCGTCGATGCGCGTCCAGATCACGAATCCGAGCGTGGTCGCGATTGCCGGCCACGCGAGGAAACGTGCGGCTACCGCGGCGCGGGTACGCACCTCTCCGGTCGTCTTCAGCATCATGAACGTCGCTCCGTGAAGGAGCGACAGCACGAGCAACGTCAGCCCCGTCCACAGCCCGTACGGGGTCAGCAGATCGAAGAAATTGCCGGTGTACTCGTGGTTCTTGTCGATGGGCAGGCCGTGCAGGAGGTCGCCGAGGCCAACGCCGACCAGTAGCGGCACGAGCGCACTGCCGACGACCGTGGCCCAGGTCCAGGCATGGCGCCAGCGCGGGTCGCTCAGCCGGCTCTGAAACTCGAATGACACACCACGCGCCATCAGCGCCGCCAAGATCAGCAACAGCGCCAGGTACAGGCTCGAAAACATCGTCGCGTACCAGCTCGGGAACGCCGCAAAGGTCGCAGCCCCCGCGACGATCAACCAGACCTCGTTGCCATCCCAGAATGGGCCGATCGATTCAATCGCGTCGCGACGCTCCTCCGGCGTGCGGCCGACGATCACGTGCAGCACCCCGACACCGAAGTCAAACCCTTCGAGCACGAAGAAGCCCGTCCAGAAGAACGCGATCACGATGAACCACAGCGTGTGCAGGTGAAGCATCGCTAATGGCCCACTAGTACGCCATCTCGGGGATCGGGTCCGCGCCTGGAGGCCCGCCGGCCGCGGCGCCGCCGTCGTCGGGCAGTCCGCGACGTGCGTAGCGGAGCATCAAGATCAGGTCAGCGGCCCCCAGCACCAGATAGATCAGGACAAATACGATCAGACTGATCCAGATCTGGGTCGAGCTCACCGATGGCGACGCGCCCGCGGAGGTCTTCATCAATCCCTGCACGATCCAGGGCTGACGGCCGTTCTCGGTCAACATCCAACCCGCCGTATTCATCAGGAACGGCGTCACGACAGCCCAGCCGGCGAGGATCAGGAACCACTTCGAGTGCTCGAGTTTCTTCCGATGTAACAGCCATCCGCCCCACAGCGCGAGGAGGAACAGTCCGGCGGCGAGGTACGCCATGATCCGCATCGACCAGTACTGGATGAACACATCCGGGATGTAGTCGCCGGGGCCGTATTGCTGTGTGTACTGCTGCTGCAGCTGGTTGAGTCCGATGACCTTGCCGTGGAAGGAGTTCGTGGCGAGGAACGACAGGAGGTCCGGGATCGCGATCACCTTCGTCGGCGTCTTGTCGCTCTTGCCACCGCCGATCTGAAAGGCCGAGAACGAGCAGGGCTGGCATGTGTTCCACTGTGCCTCCGCAGCCGCGATCTTGACCGGCTGATACTTGGCCTCGACGACCCCGAGTTCGCTGCCGACGAATAGCGCCAGCGCCAGCGTGGGGATCAGGACGACGATGGCGCGGTGCGCCGAGCGCCGGAACGCCTCGACCTCGATCTTCCGGCGCAGATACCACGTGGACACGGCCAGCATCACAGCGCAACCCGTGACCAGCGAGGCCAGAATGACGTGGACATAGCCCCACAGAAACGTCGGATTGGTGAACAACGCCAAGACGTCGTTCAGCTGAGGCTGGTGGGTCGAGGGATTGATCGAGTAGCCGACCGGATGCTGCATCCACGAGTTGGCCGCGAGGATGAACGCCGCCGAGAGCATCGACCCGATCGCCACCAGCCAGATGCAGGCGAGGTGCAACCGGGGGGGCAGCCTGCTCCAGCCGAATACCCACAAGCCGAGAAACGTCGACTCCAGGAAGAACGCCGCCAGTCCCTCCATCGCCAGCGGAGCGCCGAAGACATCTCCGACGAAGCGCGAGTAGGCGGACCAGTTCATTCCGAACTCGAACTCCTGCACGAGCCCGGTGACCACGCCGACCGCCACGTTGATCAGCAGCAGGATTCCGAAGAACCGGGTGAGCCGCCGATGCTCCGGGTTGCCGGAGCGATACCAGCTGGTCTGAAGCGTCGCCGTCAGGAACGCCAGCCCGATCGTCACCGGCACGAACAGGAAGTGATAGATGCTCGTCGTCGCGAACTGCCAGCGCGCGAGGTCCGTGCTCATCAGGGGGTCATACAAGCCGTTCCCGCGACGGCGTTCATCATCCCTTTTGGGGGACGGCGGCGGGACGGGGCACGCTCGTCAGCCTGCGAGCCGGGCGAGCTGCTGGTCGACCGCGGCAACCGCCGCGACGTACGCGACGTGGGTCCCGACGCTGGTTGCGATCACGTCGGCGGGCCAGCGCCACGGGGGCGGCGTGCGACCGAGCAGCGGGAACAGCGACAGCGTCGCGCTCATGAGCGTCGCCCCGAACGCCACGCTCGCCCGCGGCTCGCCGACTCGGCGGCGCAGGAGCCCATGCCAGAGTCCGAACGAGGATCCGTAGCCCCAGCGCAGGGCGAGACCGAGCTCGTTCTCCTGACGATCGGTCACGTGGGGTAGGTGCATGATCGAGGCGACGATCTGGCCGGGGACAAGCGAATCGTCATAGTCGAGGGGACCCGTCCGGCCGCGGCGCAACCGCCGTTCTCCGGCATACGCCAGCGTCAGCGCCGCTGTTCCGGCGCTACCGGCAAGCACGCTGCGGACAGGCCACGGGAGTCGCACTGGGTGCGAGCATGTTGCACCAAGTCCCGCACCGCATCACCCGATTGGTACGAAGCGGACCCGCGTCATGACAACGGACGCCGGGGCCGAGCCGCGAGCCGGCAGTTGTTAACAAGTGGAAGCCCTGCGGATTGGCGCTCCGGATTTTCTGCGGATGTGCGCGCGCCACTTCGGCACGAGGATCGGTGGACCCTTTGTCTTGACCCACAGGAGTCGTCATGCCGACGGAACGGATCACCGAAGCGTTGGGGGGAGATGAGCTGCCGAAGCCGAGCCTAGCGGCGAGGCCCCGGGCGACCCTCGGTCGGATCGGCACGACGCCGCCTGCGCTGACCGAGCGGTTTCTGGCCGCGGTGGCGCTCGCGCAGGAGGTGCACGGTCACGTGCGCCGCAGCGGGACCGAGATCCCGTATCTCGCACATCTGCTCGTGGTCACCGGGTTGGTGATCGAGGATGGCGGCGATGAAGATCAGGCGATCGCGGCCATGCTGCACGACGCGGTCGAGGACGGCGGCGGTCGGGCGATGCTCGAGCGGATCGCGCGATCGTTCGGGCCGCGGGTAGCGACGATCGTGGAAGGGTGCTCGGACACGGTCGATTTGGTCGAGGCCGAAACGTGGATCGAGCGCAAGCGCCGGTATCTCGCACACCTGCCCGAGGTCGACGACGACGCGATCCTGCGAGTCGCGCTCGCCGACAAGATCCACAACGCCCGGTCGATCGTGCGCGACTATCGCGAAGAGGGACACGCGCTGTGGGAGCGGTTCACGCAGAAGACCGCGCGTGAGCAGCTCTGGTACTACGGCGGGCTGCTGGTGTTCTTTGAGGCGCGCCGTCCCGGTCCGCTCGCCGAAGACCTGCTGCACGCGGTCGGCGAGCTGTCGTGGCTGGTCGCACGCGACGACGCTCAGCGCAGCGGCCGCCAGTGCTCGCTCTGGATCGATCCCGACCTGCACGCGTGTCAGGCCCCGCCGGGCTGGATTCAGGTCCGGACGGCCGGGGAGACGATCGCGCTGCTCGACGAGTTCCCGGTGCAGCGGCTCTCCTTCAACGCCCCCGCGAACGCCTCTGTGGTTGTCCATTGGCTGCACGAGCAGGACGCGGCCGGTCGCGACCGCTGGCCGCGTGAGCAAATCGGGTTCCACGGTAAGCACGATCTGCGCGTCATCGATCAGCTGATCGCTGCGAGCTAAGACCGCACGCACTCGTGATTTCGAGCAAACCCGACGCGGGCCTACTCCTCGCCCGGTGAAACCCGCCGGTGCGACCGGCCGATCGCGGCTCCGAGGTTGTCGAGCTCGTTCGCGCGATGGTCGCGGTATTCTTGGGTCCAGGTCTCGTCGTGGAGGGGGTTGATCGCCATGGTCAGAGTCGTGCGATCGCCGGCCGATTCGATGTCGATGACGGTGAGATGCTCGTACGGCTCTTGATCGGGGACGAAGTCGATGAGCGACAGGTAGGCGAGCCGAGTTGGCCGTGCGACCTCGGTGTAGGTCCTGCGAAACTCGCTTGACAGCGGCAGGCCGAGGTTCTCCACGAACGCGACCGTCTCCGGCGCGGTCGCCGCCATGGTGTAGCGCACGTCGCCTCCGGGCCTGAGCTCGAGCTCGGTTACCCGAGTTGCGAAGCCCTCGGGGGCCCACCACTCCTCGAGTCCGGCTGCCGTGGTCAACAGCTCCCAGACCAGCTCCGCGGGGGCGTTGTAGGTGCGCTCGAGCCGCGCGGCGCTCGGACTCAGGGTGCGTTCGCCAGTCATCGATCCTCCTTGGTTGTAGCCAGCTCTCGGCCGGGTCTGCCTCAGTAACGAACGGACCGGCGTCAGACGGACAGGCACAACGAGACGGTCGCGATGGGGTGTCCGTCTGGCGTTGCGCGGTTCGTTCCTGAGACAGATCCGGTCACCGAGCCGGCGCACGCAGAGGGAGCAGAGATGAAACACAGACCTTCGAGCCATCCCCGCCTCGGTTGGGTGGTCGGGCTTACGTCGACCGCTTACTTCATGGTGGTTCTCGATGCGCTGGTCGTCGTCACGGCCCTCCCGCGTATACAGCGCGAGCTGCACGTCGACGTGCCGTCGCTGCAATGGACGGTCAACGCATACGGGATCGCGTTCGCCGCTGGCATCATCATCGCCGCCGCCCTGGGCGACCGGTTCGGCCGACGCCTCGTCTTCGCCGCGGGTTTGACGCTGTTCACGCTCGCCTCGGCGGCATGCGCGCTCGCCCCCAACGTGAGCACGCTCATCGCCGCCCGCACGGTCCAGGGACTCGGCGCGGCGACGGTGCTGCCGCTCAGCCTCACGATCCTGACGACCGCGTTCCCGCCCGAGAAGCGAGGCATGATCGTCGGCGTCTACGGTGGCCTCGCCGGTCTTGCCGTCGCGCTTGGGCCGATCATCGGCGGTGCGATCACACAAGGAATCGACTGGCACTGGATCTTCTGGATCAACGTGCCGGTCGGGATCGCCGCGACCCTCCTCGGCCAGCGGCTTCTGCCAGAGAGCCACGGCGCGTCGGGGCCGCTTGACCTCGTCGGCGTCTCGCTCGTGACCGGCGGCGTCGTCGCGCTCGTCTGGGCACTCACCCGCGCGGGCGACGCCGGCTGGGGCAGCGCCGAGGTCGTCGGGACCGTCGCCGCCGGCTCAATGCTCGTGGTCGCATTCGTATCGTGGGAGCGACGGACCCCCGCCCCGATGGTGCCGCCGCGGTTGTTCGCAAACCGCGACTTCGCACTCGGCAACCTCGTCACCTACTTCCTGCACGGCGCAACCTTCGCCGCCGCGTTCTTCATCACGCAGGAATTTCAGCTCGCGCGCGGCTATTCCCCGCTCGGCACCGGGCTTCGCCTCCTGCCGTTCTTCGCTACCCCGATGATCGTCGCGCCGCTCGCCGGCGCCCTGTCGGACAGAGTCGGACGCAAGCCGCTGATGGCCATCGGCCTCGCGCTCCAGGCGATCGGCTACGTCTACGTCGCCGCCCGCGGCTCGCTCGCCACGAGCTGGGTCGAGCTCGACGGCGCGCTGCTCGTCGCGGGCATCGGCATCTCGACGTCCCTTCCCACCGTCCCGGCCGCGGTGCTGGACGCGGTTGCCGCGGAGGACCTCGGTAAGGCGTCGGGCGTCAACTACATGTCACAACGGTTCGGCACGGTGTTCGCGCTCGCAATCGCGAGCGCCATGTTCGCCGCCAACGGCCACCTCGGCAGCCCGACGGCCGTCACCGCCGGCTTCCGGCCGGCGCTCTGGACGTGCGCGGGCTTTGCTGTCCTGGCCCTCCTGAGCGCCGTCCCACTCATGCGGTCGCGTCGCACCAGCTCGCCGGAGCCCGACCGAGCCGAACTCGCGATGGCCGCTTGAAGAACCACCGAGGAGAACGAGTTCATGAACGGTGCTCGACCGACTGCGCCGCCTAGCGACGCGGGGCACTAGCTCATCAGCCTGTGGTCCGGAGCCGAAAGCGTCCCGGGCATCGGTCTCGGAACAGATGAGTGATTCCATGTCGAGAAGCTGGGATCGGTTCCGCTCACCAGGTTGAAGGGCCCCGACAGGCGCGGCCCACGACACCAGGAGACCACCATGCCGAAATATCTACTGCTCAAGCACTACCGCGGCGGCCCCGAGCCGCACCATCCCTTCCCCCCGATGGACCAGTGGGCTCCCGAGGACGTGGAGGCGCACATCGCGTTCCAGCGGCACGTCTGCGAGCTGCTCGAGGAGAACGGCGAGTACGTCAACGCGCAGGCACTCACGCCGGCACGCACCTGGGTGCGCTACGGCGGCCCTGACGCCGCCCCCGTCACCACCGACGGCCCGCACCCGGAGACCAGCGATCTGATCGCAGGCTGGTTCATGATCGATGTCGAGTCGTACGAGCGCGCGCTCGAGCTCGCGGCCTACGTCTCGTCCGAGCCCGGCCCGGGAGCGGAGCCACTGTATGAGTGGATCGACGTCCGCGAGATCATGTCCGAAGCGCCGTCCGACGACTGACGTGAGCGTGATCGACGGGCCGACGCGACCCCTGGACGAGGGCGCGCTGCGCGCTCTCGTCCCTCGGGTGCTCGCGGGCCTGGTCCGGCGGGGCGAGGATTTCGATGCCGCCGAGGACGCACTGCAGGAGGCGCTGCTGGAGGCGCTGCGGGTGTGGCCCGAGCATCCGCCCCGCGACCCGTCCGCGTGGCTGGCCACGGTCGCCACCCGGCGGCTGGTCGACGCCCGCCGCAGTGAGGTTGCCCGCCACCGTCGCGAGGAGCAGATGTACGGGGAGCCGCGGGTGCGGGGGCCGGGTCCGGAGGAGGGCGACGACACCCTGTTCCTGCTCTTCTGCTGCTGCCACCCGGAGCTTGCGCCCGCGTCTCAGGTGGCGCTGACGCTGCGCGCCGTCGGCGGGCTCACCACCCGGGAGATCGCGGACGCCTTCTACGTCCCGGAGGCGACGATGGCGCAGCGGATCAGCCGTGCCAAGCGGACCTTGCGAGGACGCCGCCTCGATCAGCCCGGCGACCTCGCCGTCGTGCTGCGCGTGCTCTACCTCGTCTACACGGCCGGGCATATCGGCCCGCGCATATCGGACCGCCCACCCGACCTGGCCGGCGAGGCCATCCGGCTCGCCCGCCAGCTCACCCTCGCCACCGAGGAACCGGAGGCGCGGGGGCTCCTCGCGCTGATGCTCCTCAACCACGCTCGCCTGCCGGCGCGACTCGACTCAGAGGGTCGCATCGTCACGCTCGACCGGCAGGACCGCGGCCAGTGGGACACCCGCGAGATCGCCGAGGGCGTCCGTGTGCTGCAGTCGGCGCTGGCCATGCAGACCGAGGACCGGCCCCCTGGCCGCTACCAGATCGAGGCCGCCATCGCCGCCCTGCACGACGACGCGGCGAGCGCCGGGGAGACCGACTGGCCGCAGATCCTCGCCTGGTACGACGACCTCGTCGCGCTCAGCGACGACCCGGTGCGCAAGGACCCCGCCGCGGTGCTCGGCCGCGCGGTCGCGGTCGGCCACGTGCTGGGTGCCGCGGCTGGGCTGCGCGAGACCGACAGGCTGCGCGGGGTACTCGGTGAGCGGCACCGGTGGCATGCGGTCCGTGCCCACCTGCACGAGCTCGACGGCGATCCGCGGGCTGCCGCGGCGGCGTATGCGGATGCCGCCCACCGGGCCACGAACGTCGCCGAGCGCGACCATCTGATCCGTCAGGCCGCCCGCGCCCGGGCCACCGAGCTACCGCGGGACACACAAAAGACGCCGGCACCGTGCCATGCGCGAGATTGGCCAAATTCGGGTGCCACCGATCAAGGTGTGATCTCGTAGAGGATGTTGAACGGGTAGGCGAGCGGCAGTTGGCGAACTTCGGAGAACCCGGCCGCGGCGCACAGTTCGTGCACCTTTTCGGGTGGGCAGCCGCAGGTGCCGAGTCCGGCGCCGTCGTGGGCGAGCGACGTGGTCATGCAGTAGAGGACGCTGATGCCGTAGAGCAGCGTGCTGAATGGTCCGTTGTTGTCGGACGGGTCGTCGGCGCAGCGCATTTCGAGGATCAGGTAGGTCCCGTCGGGCTTGAGCGCGCGTCTGATCCCGCGCAGCAGGCCGACGGGGTCGATCGTGTCGTGGACGACGTCGAAGGTTGAGATCAGGTCGTATTGCTCGGGCAGGCCGTCGGCGGCATCGAGCAGTTCGAACCGGACTCGATCGGTGAGCCCGGTCTGCTCGGCGGTGTGTCGGGCTTGTTCGACCGCTCCTTGGAAGGAGTCGTAGCCGACGAAGGTCGAGCGCGGATAGGTCTGCGCGAGCTTGATCAGCGCCTCCCCGGCGCCACAGCCGATGTCGGCGTAGCTGGCGCCGGCTTCGAGCTTCTCATGCGCCCCGTCGACGGCGGGAATCCATTGCTGCACGAGTTCGTGCTCGTACCAGGGAAGTGAGAAGCGGCGCATCCCGTCGAACGTGTCGTCGGGGTAGGCGGTCTGCGGGACCCCGCCGCCCGACCGGAAGGCTTCGCTGAGGCGGTCGAGCACGCGCAGTTCGCCGCCGAGCGCCTGGTATCCGCCGGCAACGAAGAACGGGCCGCCCTCGACCGCGAGCACCTCGGCGTGGTCCGGAGGGAGGGTGAAGCGCGCACGCTCGCGGTCGTGTCCGAGGTAGCCCGCGGCGTGCATGCCGTGGAGCCACTCGCGCGCGTAGCGCTCGCTCACGCCGGCGCGCTCGGCCAGCTCGGCGCTGGTCGCCGGCCCGGCCTTGGCGAGCGCGTCGAACAGGCAGAGGCGGTCGCCGAGGATCGCGAGCACGGTCGCCATCGTGCCGGCGAGATCGCCGAGCACCTGACCGGCGAAGTCTTGGACGCGCTCGGGGTCGGTCGCGGTTTCTGTCGTCATTGCTGTGCTCCAGTCGCGTGTCAGGAATCGAGGCTGGGGTTACTGGTCCCAGGGCTGTTGATCCCAGGCCTGCACGCCCTCCCAGCGGGCGATCTTGCCGTCGCGGAGCTCGATCAGCGCGTTCTCGCGCACCACTCCGCCTTGGGGGTACTCGCAGCGGATCGCGATCGCGCCACGGTCGCCGGAGATGAAGCCGTCCATAACGGTCGTATTGATTTCGCGCTCGGCGACACGGTGCAGCATTTCGGCGACGGCGGGGCGCCCGTGCAGCAGTGCTGGCGAGCTCGGTGGCGTTCGCTGGTCGATCTCGATCCACTCGACGTCGTCGCACAAGAAGTCGAGCTGTGCGCCCGAACCGTGTGAGCTGTCGGCGACGGCGTGCTTGAACGCATCGAGGTCGAACTGTGTTTGAACGGTCATCGCTGCTCCTCTCGTCGATTGCCGGCGACAGCCTCGACGGCGTCCGTCAACGCAGCGCAATTGGCGCGCAATCGCTTCGCAAGCGCGTGTCAGCACCGGCTGTGCGGGTCTACGCTTGCGCTGCCATGGTCCGGATCCGCGTGCTCGGGGCGCTCGCGCTCGAGGTGGACAACGCGGCGGCGCCGCCGCCGACGGGTCGGCCCGCGCGAGCGCTGCTCGGCTGGCTGGCGCTGCATCCGGGGATCCATGCGCGTTCGGAGGTCGCCGGACGCCTGTGGCCGGATGTGCTCGAGTCAAGCGCGCGGGCAAGCCTGCGCAACGCGCTATCGGGTGTTCGTCGCGCACTCGGCCCGACCGCAGACCGGGTACTGATCGCCGGCCGCGAGACAGTCGGCCTGGCCGGCGAGCCTGAAGCGTGGGTCGACGCCAGCGGCTTCGACGCCTTGATCGCCGCCGGAGAACACGAGCAGGCGCTCGCGCTGTGCCGTGGCGATCTGCTGGCCGGTCTCGACGATGACTGGGTGCTCGAGGCACGCGACGCGTATCGGGAACGTCGCGGCCGGGCGCTGGCGGCGCTTGCGGACGCGTCCGCTTCAGCCGGTGATCTTGAGCAGGCGATTCGCTATAGCCGTGAGCGGGTGGCGCTCGATCCGTTCGACGAGCCGGCCCATCGTGATCTGATCGTCCGCCTCGCGGTCAGCGACCGTGCGGGCGCGATCGCTGTGTATGAGCGGCTCGCGGAGCGGCTGCGCCGCGAGCTTGGGGTCGCGGTCTCGCCGCAGACGCGCGCACTTGCCGATCGTGTCAGCGGCGGCCAGCTCGACCACGCCGTCGCGCCGGCCGGGACACCGGCGTCAGTGGTTGGGGTGCGCGCGGGCGCGCCACCCCCACCGCTACCACGCGCGCTCCTCGCGCGCCGCCGTGGGAGTGGGTTCGTCGGGCGCGCCGAGGCGCTCGCCCAGTTACACGCGCTGTGGGGCAAGGTCGTCGTGGGGGAGCAGCGGCTGGCGGTCGTGACCGGCGAGCCCGGGATCGGCAAGACGCGGCTGCTCGCCGAGTTCGCCGAGGCTGTGCACGCCGCCGGTGCGGCGGTGCTGTACGGCCGCGCGGAGGAGGATGCGTGGCTCCCATACCAGCCGTTCGTCGATGTGCTGCGTGGTGCGCTCGAATGGGGCATCGCTGTTCCGGACCGGGACACTCTGGCTACGGTCGTTCCCGGCCTCGCGCGCGGCTCACCCCGATCGGCGATCTCACCCGAGGAGCCGCTGGCCGGGCGACTGCGCCTGTTCGAGGCCGTCCGTGGGTCGGTCGACGCCGCCGCGACGGAGCGGCCCTTGCTGCTGGCGCTCGACGACCTGCACTGGGCCGACCGACCGACGCTGCGGCTGCTCGCGTACGTGGCAAAGAGGCTGCAGCCGACGCCGACGCTCCTGCTCGGCGCGTACCGGCACACCGAGCTCATTGCCGGCACCCCGCTCTTCGAGTTGCTCGCCGACCTGCGCCGGGACGTGGCCGTGGAGGAGATCACGCTTGTCGGCCTCGGCTCCGGTGAAGTGGCCGCGCTGCTCGCGCAAACGATGCGGCAACCGCCCGACGAGTCGCTGGTGGCGCGCGTGCGCGCGCGGACGGCGGGCAACCCGTTCTTCATCGAGGAGCTGTCCGGCCGCCTACAGGACTCGGTGGACGCGGTGCCCGCCGCCGACCCGCTCGAGATCCCCGCCAACATCCAGCGGGCGGTCGCAGACCGCGTATCGCGCCTGGGCAGCCAGGCGGTCGCCCTCCTGACCGCGGGGGCGGTGCTCGGCCAAGAGTTCGATCTCGAACTTGCCGCCGAGCTCGAAGGGCTGCCGCTCGACCCAGCGCTGCGCGCGCTCGAGCGCGCCGTCCGCGCTGGCCTGATTCTCGAGGTGCCAGGAGCACCGGGGCGCTTCACGTTCGCGCACGCGCTGGTGCGCGACGTGCTCGACGGCGCCTTGACGGCGGCGCGTCGGGCGCGGCTGCACGCGCTCGCCGCGACGGCGCTTGAACCGCGCGCCCGGCGAGATCCCGAGCGCCACGTTGCGGATCTGGTCCACCACGCGCTCGAGGGAGCGTCCCTGGCGGATGACCCGCTCCGCGCTGCCGAACTCGCCGAGCAGGCCGCGGCACGCGCCAGCGGGACGTACGCCTACGAGCAGAGCGCCGACCTGCTGGAGAGAGCGTTGATCGTGCTGCGCCGTACGGCAGCAGACCGCGCCAGGGAGGCGGCGGTGCTGTGCTCGCTCGGCGAGGCGCTGCAGCGCTCAGGGAACCGCGAGAAAGCGATTGAGATCCTGAGCGAGGCGGTCGAGCTGGCGCGCGGCCTGGACGAGCCCCGGTTGCTGGCGCGCGCGACGCTGGCGATCGGCGGCCTTGGCGTCACCATCCTCGATGTCGATCGCGCGCTCGTCGCGCAGCTCCAGGACGCGCTCGCTGCGCTGCATGACCGGGATGAGGAGCTGCGCGCACGGTTGCTCGCGCGGCTGTCCGTCGAGCTGACGTATGACCCTGACGAAAGTCTCCGTCGGTCGATGAGCCGTCAGGCCGTGGAGTCGGCACGACGGTCCGGAGCCCCCGCCGCGCTCGCCGCCGCGCTGAGCGCCCGTCACGTCGCCCTCTCGCACCCTGAGCACACGACCGCACGGCTGCGGACGGCAACCGAGATGCTCGACGTGGCGCGTCGCGCCGGCGACCGCGAGCTGGCGCTGCAGGCCCGTAACTGGCGCGTGGCCGACACGTTCGAGCTCGGCGACGGCGCCCGAGTCACCGCAGAGCTAGACGCCTACGCGGCCCTTGCCGCAGACGTCCGGCTGCCGTCGTACTCCTGGTATGTGCCGCTGTGGCGTGCGACCCTGGCGGCGCTCGCAGGCAGGCTCGACGAGGGACGCCAGCTCGCCGAGCGCGCCCGAGACCTCGGCCGGCGCGCGGGCGACGCGAACGCCGACGTGTTCTTCCAGACGCACCGTTACATGAGCTGGCTGGCGGACGAACGCTACGAGGAATGGGTGGGCGAGGCGCTCGGGTTCACTGAGGAGAAGATTCAGCGCTCCCCCGCCGGACTGGCGTACCTCGCGGGCATGGCCACCCTGTTCGCGGCCACTGGCCACGACGACGACGCCCGGCGCGCGATGGAGATCGTCGCCGCTAAGGATTTCGCCACGGTACCGCGGGACATGAACTGGCTCTCGACGATCGCTTCGGCAGCCGAAGTGTGCGCGACGCTGGGCGACGCGCCGCGCGCGCGAACGGTGAGGTCGTTGCTCGAGCCCTACGCCGACCACATGGTCATCTCCGCCCGTGCCGCACACCATCAGGGGTCGGTCGCCTACTTCCTCGCTCGCCTCGCCGCTGCCGTCGGCGACCACCGGACGGCCGACGGCCTGTACGGCGACGCGGCTGGGCGTGACGCGCGCGCCGGCGCAGCAATCTGGGTGGTCCGCGACCAAAGGCGCCACGCAGAGTTCCTCCTCGAGGCACGCGGGGACAGGGACCGAGCGCAGCAGCTGCTCGAACGCGCCTACGCAGGAGCCACGGCTTGCGGCCTCGAACGGATGTGCGGTCGCATCGCTGCGCAGCGACGGGCAACGGCTGTCAGACCTCGGGGATCTCGCGGCCGAACGCCTCCAGGGTGATCGCGTCGGGCTCGGGACCGCCACGCCGGTCGGTGTTGAGGCCGTCGATCGCTGCGATCTCGTCGGCGGAGAGCTCGAAGTCAAAGACATCGATGTTCTCGTCGATACGGCTCGGCTTGGTGGACTTCGGTATGACCGAGCTTGAGGGCACCTCTTCTCGAAGCCGTGCAACGGCGGCTGCTTCCCGACGAACGGCGACGGCGGCCAGGGCGAAGCGGTCCGCGTGCCGCTCGCCGACACGACTCTCGTGACCGTCCCCGGCTCAGGCCACTCTGAGGAGATGCTGCGCCCGCTGCTCACCCTCTCGGACGTATTCGCCACCGGTCACCACGCCGCCGTCTGCGCCCAGGTCAAGCCCGGCCACACCGCCGCCGTCGTCGGCGACGGCGCCGTCGGACTCTCCGGCGTGCTGGCTGCCAAGCGACTCGGTGCCGAGCGGATCCCCGCCGTCGCCGGTACCGAGTTCCGCTACGGCAGCGCCCAAAGCGCCGACTTCGACACCCAGATCGAGCTCACCGCCTTCACAGCCTGCAAGGTGTCTGCAAGCACTCCGCGCGTGAGACCGACAGGGAGCAAGAAAGGGCTTGGTTAGGAGGTCGCGTCCCTCGGGTCGAGCAACCGTTTCCGCGCGAGATCGTCCCGGGGGAGTCCAGAGGTGATCGAGGAGGCCATGAACGGATGAGCGCGCTTCTATCCTCTCGACATGTCACTGCGTGTGCACGTCGACGTGGGCCACCGGCCTGAGCTGAACACCGACGAGCTATGGCAAATCGTGCACGACGGACTTGGGGATCGACACGAGATCGTCAAGCAAGGGCGCTGGTATCAGGTTCCAAACGTGATCGTCAAGCGCTCGGACAGCGACGGCGCCGCGATCCAGATCCTGCAGCAACGCCTGCGGCACCGCACAGTACTGCGGGTCTATGCGGTTGCGCCCTCGGTAGCGAAGCGACCCTCGACGCCGTACGGGATGCGACAACAGATCACTCGCTCACAGCCGCTGGTCGACGAGGTCGTAGCGTTCCTGCGTGACTGCAGCGCGCTGCACGACCAGCCGAACGTCGCCGGCGACCCGTAGCCGCGTGGCGCACCCTTCCGCGCCGAGCAGCAGACCGTTGCTGCGCACACTGACGCGTCGGCTCGTGTTCGCTCCGATTTCGATCGCTTTCGAGGCTTCGTCGCGTCGCGTCGCGTCGATTCCATCGGCGACCGAGTGAAACCGGAGAGCTGCTCGTCACCTGCGCTTAGCAGTCCACTTCGCCTTGCCGCTATTGCAGGCCACGAGCGTGAGCCGGCCAGTCACCAGCTGGTTCTTGTAGTAGCTGACGGTGACAGTGCCGCTGGACGAGCGTCCAAACACTTTCCCGCGCGCGCTTGCGTTGATTTTGTACAACGGAAAAGGACCGCCAACACGCTTGGCCTGCTTGAACTCGAGGTTGAACTGGCTCTGCTTGTCGAGCTTCGCGGATTTCCCGGGAGTGAGGAGGTAGGACTCGCTCGTGCCGCCCGACGATGAAACGCAACTGACGCTCACCGACGCCCGGAACAGTAGACCTCGAGCGACCGCCGTCATCCCCAAACCGCCACACCACCAACTAGGTACTTAGCACGCATTCGACCGGCTTCCGCGCGAAGCGTCTCAAGGGACCGATGTTCCGGCGGCCGCTGACGGTTGAGCGCCCGGATCGCGTTCGTCGTGTTGATCACACGACCGACCTCGGGGTCGTCGCTCATCGACGGGGCGGTGACGCGACAGAGGCAGGGCTGATATGGCCGAGTCTGCGCTTCAGTACGGATCGGCCGATGGTGGGTTTCCGCGATGACGCGCGTACGCGGGCGGCGTACCGTCTTACGTAGCCCCACAGAAGGAGGTCACTCATGGCTGCTGTAACGGAGGTTGCCTCGACGACCAGGGAGGGTGTTGAGCCGTCGCTTGCCAGGCAACTCGATGACAAGTTCGTGGCGGCGTGGAACTCGCATGAGGTTGAGCAGCTGTTGTCGCTGATGACTGACGATGTCGTCTACGACGATGCCAGCTGGCCCACGCAGATGCATGGGCATGCTGAGGTGCGAGCGTTCCTTGAATCCACGTGGCGCGCTGTTCCGGATCTGAAGTTCACGCACGACGAAACCGTGCTGCTGAATCCGTCGGGGACCAAGACCGCGCGCTACTGGCTCGGGACCGCAACGCACACCGGGTTATGGGATCCCCCGGGTCTCAAGCCTGGAGGCCGGCAGTTCAGTTTCCACGGCGCGACGTTCCTGGAGACCCGCGATGGCATGCTCTGCCGGATACGCGTCGTCTACGACGTTGCGGGGATCATGCGCCAGATGGGCGTTCTGCCGACGGCCGGGAGTGTGGGTGAGCGGCTGATCATGATCGCTGCGAACGTGCTCACCTGGTTGCGTCCACGGTGAAGCTTCGTGCCGCGCTCGTCTGGAGGCCCAGGTCCTGTGGGCCCGGGCCTCCAGCGAGGCGCTCCTATGCGACGCCCGGGCGGCTGCTCGTAGTACGCCCGCGGATGCTCTTGCGTGGGCGCCACACCGTCTGTGCCGTCGGCACCTGTGCGCATTGCGCGCGCGCTCAGCGAAAGCCGCATTGTGAGCTGCACACCCATCGCTGAGCGTGGGCTGACCATGTCCAGCGCTCGGTGTGCGCGTGACCGTCGCTGGTGTGGGTCGCCTTGAGCAGAACGGTGACCGTCGCCCGCCCGTGTGCGGATGGGTGCAGTGCGACGGCGTCGCCGGCGATCCTCTGCAAGACGCCAAACGTCCGCCCATGGCGGGCGGTCTGGCGCAGGATCGTCAGCAGCTCGCCTGCGGATGGGGTGATGAAGTCGCGAATCGCGATCTCGTAGCGCCCATCGCGATTGAGATCGCCGCCCCACGCTTGGCGCAGACCGCTGTCTGGCGCGCCCGGGCTGGTGAACGTGTACTTCAGCTGCCCGCGAACAAGCCTGCCCGCTTGGCGGTCGCACACCATGAACCCGGTTCGCGGGGTGGTTCCGCTGGTGGAGTTGAACACGTCGATGCGCTCTCGGTCGCGGTCGCGGTCGAGGTTGACGTTGAAGATGTGATGCCGGTTGGTTCGGGGTACCTGGCACGGAACGGGCGCGGCGATCACCCGCAGCGATGCGGAGACCCCGAGATTGCCGCCGCCGCAGCGACCGGTGATGTGGTAAGTGCCGGCTGCCCGGGCGGCGGGGATCCGCGTCCGGACCGAGTATTCGCTGTGCGCGCCGACCGAAGCGTGGATCGCTGGCAGCCCCGCGAAGTCGTGCTGGTGAGAGAACGCTGGCGAGATCAGCGTCACGTCGTTCCCGGCTCCGCAGCCCGGCACGACTCCGTAGACGCGGACGATCTCTCCCGCGTGAACTGCTTCCGGGCTGACTTTGATCGTCGGCCCCGCAGCGAGGGCCGGCGAGGCGAGCGAGCCGATCAGCAGCATTGTGGCCGCGACCATCATGCTGAGAACGCTCGCAGCACGCAGTCTGGACATAACTCGTGTTGACATCGCAACCGGTCTCTTTCTGGATGAGCTCGAGCCTTGGAACCTAGCCGCGGCTGGGCAGGGCGCCATCCGCCGTAGTCCCCGACCGCGCTCCGTAGTCCAAGGCATGCCGCGCCGGCAGCGGGGCGGTCGGACGATCGCTGGGCGTAGCCAGAGCTCGACCGTGCGCGGGTGACTGGGCGGAGCTTGAGCACGCGGACGTCCGAAGTCTCTACGGATGGCACCGCCGGCGGGCTGACCCTATGGTCCCGACGGAGAGAGAGGCGGCCGCAGGGCAGATCCGCGAGTCGGGAGCTGCCAGCCGGGCGGGTTCCGCAGTTTGCAGTTAGACCGGGACGTATGTCCACGAAGGAGGACATCCGATGCCAGAGACCAAGGCTCAACGCAGCGCGGCCGGACGCAAGGCAGCGGCCACTCGCAAGCGCCATGTGGCAGAGAGCAAGGAGCATGAGCAGGCGAGCGCAGTCGAGCGGACCACCGAGCTCTCCGGCGACGTGCTCAAGTCGCTTGAGTCAGGGCAGCGGGCCGCGATTGAGGCGGTGCGCAAGTTCGTCGAGACCGTCGACGAGGCGCTGCCGCCCCACGGCAAGACGCCATCCAGGCGACAGGAAGTCATCGACGGCGCCATGAAGATGGCCGACCGGCTGGTCCAGGTTCAATACGACTTCCTACGCAAGGTCGTCGCCGATGCAGGGAAGTCGTTGGGCAGATCCGACGACGGAAAATAGGACGCCACCGGGAGCGGCCGTCCTCGCGTCAGCCGTCCCCGTCGCGCGCGCTCGAGCTTCGATTGCGCTTGGGGCTGGCAGGGCTAGGATCGGGCGTCCATCTGATTTCGATGCCATGGCTGAGCAGAAGGATCTGGATTTCACCTACTCGCTGACTGATCATGTCGTGCGATTCAGCCTCGGCGAGCTGGCGGACTTCAGCGGAGCCAAGTACGACGGCGACTTCTCAATGAGCCTCGAGAACGCGCAGCGGCGCAAGCACCACTACATCGCAGAGCAGATCGGGATCAGCGCGGGCCGTCGAGTTCTCGATCTCGGGTGCGGCTGGGGTGGGCTGCTGGCCTATGTCCGCGGTGTCAGGGCGACCGGGCTTGGCGTGACGTTGTCATCGGCGCAGGCCGCAGCCTGCCGCCGCCACGGCCTGGACGTGCACCGTTACGACGCCCGGCGAGTGAATCGGGGGAGCTTCGGCCCCTTTGATGCGGTGGCGAGCCTCGGGGCCTTCGAACACTTCTGCTCGCCGGAGGATTACACCGCCGGTCGACAGGAGGAGATCTACCGTGGTTTCTTCGAGCGGGTCGCGAGCGTGCTCCCGCATACGGGCCGCTTGTATCTCCAGACGATGGTGTTCGGGCAGAACATGATTCCGTCCGAGCAGATCAGCACTCGTGCTCCGCGGGACTCCGACGCGTGGATTCTCGCGCTGATGGGATGCCAGTTCCCGGGCTCGTGGCTTCCCTCCGGCCAGGAGCAGATCATCCGTTGCGCTGAGCCGCACTTCCGTCTCATCTCGAGCGAGAGCGGCCGTCTCGATTACATCGAGACGATCACCCAGTGGAACGCGCGGATCGGGAAGCCGAGTCTCAAGAAGACGCTGCTCAAGGCGAGACTCGTTCCCCGATGGCTGACCAGCGCCGAATTCCGGCTCGCGTTCACCTCAGGCGTGAGCGCGAACAAGATCTGCTTCGAGCGCGAGCTGCTGGACCACTCTCGGCTCGTCTTCGAGAAGGCAACTGTATGACCATGAGTGGCAGATCTCGCGGCGGCAGGGCGATGGCCGGGTCGATAGAGCCACGCGCGGGAGATGTTGCTCACACCCGATCATTCGCGCCTCGGGCTGCAGGATGCTGCGAGGTCAACGATCCGGCCCGTTGAGATGGAGGTGCCAGTGTTCAACAAGATTGTCTGGGCCACCGACGGGTCAGAGAACGCCGACAGAGCCCTGGCTGTAGCGAAGACGCTCGCCCGTGCGCACGAGGCTTCAATCGTCGTCGTGCACATCGTCCAGCGGTTCGCCACGAAGGAAGGGCTGGCGGTGTTCGCCGACGAGGAGATGGTCGAAGACAGGCTCGAGCGAGTGATCGAAGCGCTTGCTGGAGAGGGATTCGATGCCACTCTCAAGATCGTCAACCACGTCGGACCCCAGCCGGCGCACGAGATCGCTGAGGTCGCACGCGAGGTCGGGGCAGATCTCATCGTGGTCGGCACGCGCGGCCACGGTGCGGTCGTCGGCCTGGTGCTCGGGAGCGTGACGCTGCGTCTGCTTCACGTGGCGCGGTGTCCGGTGCTGGCCGTACCGTGATCGAGCAGTCCACCGGCCCAAGCTTCGATCAGCAGCCGTGACATTCGCTGGTGACGGACATGAGAGCTTGCCGTTGAGCATCACCCGCGGCCCGCCGCTCGGCGATCGGAGCGCAGACGCCAGCGCCGCTAGGAGCCATGCGCTGCGTTGGCGGTACCCGACGGGGGATGGCGGAGGCGGTTGGCTCGGATCGTACGCTGGATGTCGGTGAGCGAGATCAAGCCGATCGGTCGACCGAGCTCGTCGACCACTGTCGCGCGGCCGACGCGGGTGAATCCAGGTCGCTCGAGCAGCTCTGCGACATCCTCTTGCTCGCTCAGGATCAACTCCGGGTCCTTATCCGCCAGCTGACCTGCCGTCGTCGTCGACCACGCCGAGCGCGGAGTTCGCTCAAGCCGGCCGATGCTCAGCAGGCCGACGGCCCGGCCGGAGCGGTCGGTGATCGGGAAGGCGGTGACTCGGTGGCGCTCGAAATACCACTCCGCATCGGCCAGCGCCAGCTCTGCAGGAATGGTGATTGCGGGCTGTGACATGAGCTCACTTACACGGACGCCGGTCAACAGCGCAACGACTTGCTCCTGGACTCGTTCGGCGCCGGCGGCCGCGACGAGGAACATCCCGATCACCGCGAACCACAAGCCGCCTGCCGAGCCGTCCATCCACAGAAGGACACCGCCGCCGATCAGGAGATAGCCGAACGCGCGTCCGAGCCCGGCTGCCGTGTCGGTCGCCTGGGCGATATTCCCGCTGCGCCGCCACAGCAGTGCGCGGGCAACCCGGCCGCCGTCCAGCGGGAATGCCGGGACGAGGTTGAAGCCCAGAATCAGGAGGTTGACCTCGGCCTGATAGCGAACCAACGCACGCAGCGCGGCGGGCGCGGACGACGGCAACAGCAGCGCGAGCCCGGCAAATGCCGCAGCGACGACGGCCGTGACAGCGGGCCCGGCGAGCGCGAAGCTCAGCTCGTCGTTCGCGCTCTGCGGACGGCCGCTCATCCGCGCAACCCCGCCGAGCAGCCACAGGTCGATTTCCTCGATCTCGACGCCACGTCGACGCGCGACGATCGCGTGGCCGAACTCGTGCGCGAGGATGCTCGCGAACAGCAGGAGTGCGCTTGCGAGGCCGAGAGCGTAGGAGGCGAGCGGCGCGATCCCGTGAACCTGGCCCGGGTAATAGCCGGCACCGAGCGACCAGGTGATCAGCGCCACGATGATCAGCCACAGTGGACTGATGCCAACGGGGATGCCCGCGATCCGAGCGATGCGAAAGCTGCGGCCCGGCATACACGGACGGTGGCAGGCCGGCCGGGTTGGCGCATCGGGGATTTGTCCGTCCGGAGGCCCGAAAAGGTACCGACGCGCTTCCAGCGAGGTGACGCACGCCCGTGTCTATCCGTGGCCTCTACTGATCAGCGCCGGGCGGACTGTCACCACCGGAGTCGCGCGGCGATCTGGCCATGCTCGCCGAGCCACTCGTTCTCGTGGCGAATGACGGCAATCTGAACGGACTGGGCGGCGGCCTCCTCAACCGCGTGCTCGATCGCGTCGACCTCGGACAGAGCGGCGCCGTCGAGCGGGCAGCGCAGGTCGTCTGCGTCCGACAGCCGTCCGCACTGAGGGCAGACGCCGGCGACGAGCGTCGATTGCTCGGGAACGAGCAGCGTGTCCACGCGGTGGTCGGAAACCGTGACGGGTCTAGATCCACGTACAGGCTCAGGACCGCATGTCCCTCCAACTCGAGCGACGAGAGCCGCTCGAGCATGTCGATCGCGAACGTTTCAGTGTCATTTCGACGAGCCGGCGCGGCTCGTTCGGCGAACCTTCCGTTGGCGGCGGGGGAAGATGACCACGCCGTCCGCCGGGTACACGATCGACTCGTGCAGCTCGTCCCAGTGGACGCGGTAGCGCTCGTGGGGGCCGCCGCCGATCAGCTCGACGATCTTGCCGCGTCGCGCCGGCTGCCCGTAGAGGCCGCGTGCCTCGATCCAGTCGCCGACATGTGCATTGCTCGTTGTCTGCCCGCTAGGCATGCAATCACCTCAACCTCCATGTAACCTCGCGTTGCCGGTCTCGGCATCCGGCGAGGGCGCTGAATCCTGGTACGGACATCTACTGACGCCGGACCCCGCGCGCGTCAGCAGCCAGACGAATGCGCGGGTGACGAGCACCCCTTCCAGCAGCCCGAGGCGAGCGGGAGAATGCCACGCCGTCCATCTCCGCGCACATCGTCTATGTGCGCGCCTCGGCGGCGAGCGGCAGATGCGTAGAAACCACCTCCACACGTCCGCGGAGGTCCCGATGTCCTAGGTCGTGACAGTGAGGATCATCGGTCTGATCCTTCGTCGTCTCGATGGAAGAGGTGGGAAGTGGCTCTGCATGTTGGTGACAAGGTCGAGGAACAGGCACGCTCCACCGAGCGCGCGACCAGAACCGGACGGATCGATGCCGTCGTCCGTGGCGATCCCGCGCCGCGCTACAGGATTCGGTGGGACGACGGGCACGAAAGCGTGTACACGCCTGCTGCCGGCTGCCTGCACAAACTGTCCAGCGCCAAGCGGGCTGGCTGAGCCCCTGCGAGGTTCCGCGCTCGCCGGCAAGCTGGAGGTGCGCGATGCCCTGCATCCCAGGCGCGCGGGGTCGGTCGAGCCAACGCTCGCGCGCGTGAGCGAGGCTCCCGCGGCACATCTCGGTATTCGTGCCTACAGATCGTGTTTCGGACGCGGCCCAGTCGTCGACTCGAGGTTCAGTGACGTCATCGACCCCCTCTACGAGTGAGCTTGTCACCGTCGGTGCGCCGATCGTCTTACGCGACGGCTCGTGTGTGCGCGTACGCCAGGGCCACCGCGCCGACAAACAACTATTGCTGCGCGGCTTTGAGCGGCTCAGCCCAGAGTCCCGCTATCGGCGGTTCCTTGCTCCGATGCCGGAGCTGGGTGAAGAAATGGTGCGCTACCTGACCGAGATCGACCACCACGACCACGAGGCGATGATTGCCCTCGAGGAGGAGACCGGTGAAGGGATTGGCATTGCGCGTTACGTGCGCAACCTGGAGCGTCCCGACGCGGCCGAGTTCGCCGTCACCGTCATCGATGACTGGCAGGGAAAGGGCGTCGGCACGCTGCTGCTTGAGGTGCTCAGCGCGCGGGCGCGCGAGGAGGGCATCACCAGCTTCACCGCGCTGATGCTCGCCACGAATCAGGAGATGATGGATGTGCTCACGAACCTCGGGCCGGTGAGGATCCTTGATCGCGAGCTCGGCACGGTCGAGATCGAGATGCCGATCCCGAGGATCGGGCTTGCGCCGGCCCTCAAAAAGCTGCTTCGCATCGCCGCGAGCGATGACGTGGCTGTGCCGCTCTCGGGTCACGAGGGCCCGCGGCGCGTGCTCGGCGACGGTCAATAGGCTTCGTGAGCGCCGGGCTGATTCTACGCGGCACAAGGCACGGCGGCGACGGCGCCTCGTGCCACTTCGATGGTCTGGGCGGCTACGAACTTCGCATCGGTAGTTCTCCCTGTCGAGTCTCCGCGGGTTCCGCCGATGCGCCGGCAGTCCTCTACTGGGACGATCGCCGTCCCCGTCACGGCAGTGACCGTAACTCAGTCAGAGCAGGCCTGGAGGTTGTGATGGCGAGCGCGCCGGAGTTGCACATCGTGGCCGTGGCAAAGCCCGAGGAGCTGAACGTGATCTTGGGCCAGGCGCACTTCATCAAGACCGTCGAGGATCTGCATGAGGCGCTGGCCGGGGCCGGCCCGCAACTGCGTTTCGGCGTCGCGTTCTGCGAGTCCTCCGGTCCACGGCTCGTGCGCCGCTCTGGCAACGACCCCGAGCTGATCGAGCTGGCTACGCGTAACGCGCTGGCGATCGGCGCGGGGCACTCGTTCATCGTCTTCCTGCGCGACGGCTTCCCGGTCAACGTTCTCAATCAGCTCAAGCTGGTGCCCGAGGTCTGCAGGATCTACTGCGCCACCGCGAACCCACTGCAAGTGATCGTGGGCGAGACCGCGACTGGCCGAGGGATCCTGGGCGTGATCGACGGCGGCTCGCCACTCGGCGTGGAGACGGACGCCGACGTCGCCGAGCGCAAGCAGTTGCTGCGCCGAATCGGCTACAAGCTGTGAAGGCGCGATCGCGGACCGGCTCAGCGGCCGTGGGATCGACCCACTCAATGTCCTTGGTGACGAGTTCGGGCAGCGCCGGTTTGCGCGGCGCATTACGCACGGGTGCCTCAGGAGATCGCGACCATGCGCTCGATCGGGACGCGTGCGGCGCGGGCGATGTCCTCTGCGACCTCGACCTCGAAGCGCTCGTCGCGGAGCGAGTTGCTGTCGGCGGCGTGGATCGCGGCGTGGACGTGGCACGCGCCGTCCCAGAGGTGCATCCGCCGACCGGTGCGGTGCTGCACGTAGGCGCCCAGGAACCGGTCGGGGCCGAACAGGATCTCGGTCTCGGCGCCGTGGGTTGCGTAGATGTGCTCGACCACGGCGACCGCGTTGGAGACGTGCACCAGTGGTCGGTCAGCGCCTTGACCTCGGCGCTGGTAATCACGTACATCACGACGATTGCCCCGGATGCTCCGCTGCCAGCCGCCCCTCTCGGATGATCGCGACCCGGTCGCAGATGCGTTCCACCTCGTCAAGATCATGCGAGGACAGGAAGACCGTGCCTCCGCGCTCGCGGTACTCCCCGATCACAGCAGGAACTCCTCCTGCATCAACGGATCCAGCCCGGTCGTCGGCGCGTCGAGGATCAACAGCTCCGGGTCATGGAACAGCGCCTGAATGAGACCGATCTTCTGGCGATTCCCACTCGACAGATCACCGACCCGTCGGTCGAGATCGGCCTCGAAGCGCTGTGCCAGGAGCGATGCGGACCCCAACCCGCGGATCCCGCGAGCCTCGGCGCAGAACCCCAGGAACTCCCGCCCGGTCAGCCGGCGCTCGCAGCTGAAATCCCCGGGCAGATTGCCCAGTCGAGCCCGGATCTCGCGAGTGGCCCAGTGGCTGTCCAGACCGAAGACGGAACGCGCTGCCGCCGCTTGGATGCAGCAGGTCAAGCGGCGTCCGGAACGTCGATCCGTATCAGGCATGCGGCGTGGCGCGCATGCTCTTTGAGGACAAGTACGGATCCTCCTTCACGCCGAGTGCTCAGGGCGGAGGCGCGCGGCCCACGCTGTCCGTAGTCGTCCGCACGCGAGGTCGCGCGGTTGTCCCGATGCGTCGTTGGGTCCGACGGGCGAGGATTTCTCTATGGGTCACTTGGCGTCGGCCGAAGCTTCCCCCTCCGCCCAGTTGCTGCTCGCCGCCGAGCACGCGATCGACATCGGCGCGCGGAGCCTGCGCCAGGGTCGTGCTCACATCGGCGCGTTGATCGGCAAGGGAGACCGCGACTTCGCAACGGACGTCGATCTACGCATACAGGCGGAGATCAGGGCGTCGCTCGCCGAGGCGACGCCTGAAATCCCCTTCCTGGGCGAGGAGGGGGACAGTCAGCCTGAGTTCGGAGGTGCGCGCTGGGTACTTGACCCGATCGATGGCACGATCAACTTCGCTCGGGACAGTCCGTTGTGCTCGATCTCGCTGTCGCTGTTGATCGATGGGCAGCCTGTGCTCGGGATCGTCGACGCACCGTTCTTGGGCGAGCGGTTCATCGCCCGCCACGGTGGAGGCGCGTACGTGAACGGCGCGAGGATGACCGTGGCGGAAGTGGCCGGGTTGCGCGAGGCGATCATTGGGGTCGCGGATTTCAAGGTTGGTGCGGGCTCCGAGGAGGAGAACCGCGTGCATCTCGCGACGCTTGGGCGGCTGGCGCGCGAGAGCCTGCGGGTGCGGATGCTCGGGTCAGCGGCGCTCGATCTCGCCTGGCTGGCGGCGGGACGGCTGAACGCGACGATCATGCTGTCGAACCTGCCGTGGGATGTGACCGCGGGCCTGCTGCTGGTCCGCGAGGCCAACGGGGTGGTGTTCGACTACGACGGCTCGCCGCACAACGCCAAGTCTCGCTACACAATCGCCTCCGTGCCGTCACTGGTCGAGCGCGTTCGCGGGATCGTGGTGGAGGCGATGTGAGGCGCTGGTCCCCTCGTCGCCGTGGTGTGCGCCGCCGGCTTCGGCTGGAAGGAGGGAGGCAGCGGCTGAACGGCAGGGTCGCAGTGTTCGCGCCATCACCGCTGCTGACGGTCACGATCGAGTCCGGGACCGACCGCCCGGAGGTGCACCTGCATGCCGGCGGTCAGGGCTTCTGGGTCGCCCGGCTGGCGAGGACGCTCGGGGCGGAGGTGACGCTGTGCTGCGCGCTGGGCGGCGAGCCGGGACGGGTTCTGGGCGCGCTGATCGACGCCGAGCCGATCACGCTCCGAGCTGCGGCTGGCGGAACGCCGAACGGCGTGTACATCCACGACCGACGGGGTGGGGCGCGGGTCGAGGTCGTGAGCGTCGACTCCCGGCCGTTCGAGCGGCACGCCACAGATGAGCTGTACGGAATCGCGCTCGGCGCGGGGCTCGACGCCGACCTCACGATGGTCACTGGCTGCCAGCCGAGGGACATTGTCGCCGCCGACCTGTACCGACGGCTGGTCAGCGATCTGCGGGCCAATGGAAAGCCGGTGATCGCCGACTTGACAGGTGCCCCGCTACGGGCGACGCTCGCGGGCCAGATCGATCTGCTCAAGCTCAGCGACGAGGAACTGGTCTCCGAGCACTACGCCGCGAGCGAGAGTCCGGCAGACATCGTTGCCGGTGCGCAGCGTCTGCACGCGGCGGGGGCCCGCCACGTGCTCGTCTCACGCGGGTCGGCCCCGGCCGTGCTGATTGACGATGGGCCGAGCCAGAAGCCGATGGAGCTGGTTCCCCCAGTGTTCGAGCCGCTCGACAAGCGAGGCACCGGCGACTCGATGTTCGCGGCGACCGGCGTCGGCCTCGCACGCGGGATGAGCATGATCGAAGCGCTTCGTCTCGGGATGGCCGCCGGCGCTCTGAATGCGACCCGCCGCGGGCTCGGCACCGGAACCCGAGATGAGATCGAACGCCTCGCCGCCCACGTGACCGTGCGGTCGTGACGTCGGCCCGCGCGAGCCGGGGCGTCGGCTCCCGCGGGTTGCCTTGGCGATCTCGACTCCGAGCAGCGGAAGCAGTGCCAGGGCAACACTGAGCGAGAGCTGCGCGGCGCTCAGCGGCGTGAGATCCAAGGCCTGCGCGAGCGGCTCGATCCCGATCGCGGCAAAGATAAAGGCCGCGGAGCCGAGCGTGGCCAGCGTCAGTAGACGGTTGTGTGCACCCTGCCAGCAGGGGCCGTCTGTACGTACGCCGTAGACATAGCCCAGCTGCGCGAGCACCAGTGTCATGAATGCCATCGTTTGTCCGGTCGAGGTGGCGGTAGTGCTGCCGATCAGGAACGCGGCAAACGCTGCGACCCCTGTCAGGGCGGCGGCGATCGCGAGGCGCTCTCGGCCGGTGTCAAGCAATCCCTGGCGGCGTGGTCGCGGTGGGGTGTCCATCACGTTCTTCTCGGCGGGATCCAGCCCGAGCGCGACGGCGGGCAGTCCGTCGGTCAGGAGGTTGACGGTGAGGATCTGTGGCACCGTCAGCGGTGCGGCGGTTCCGGCCGCGACCGCGAGTGCGAACGTGAGCACCTCGCCCGCGTTGGCGGAGAGCAGGAACTGCACGAACCGGACGATGTTCGAGTAGATCGCGCGTCCCTCGCGGATTGCGGCGACGATCGTCGAGAGGTCGTTGTCGGTGATCACGATGTCGGCGGCGTCCATCGCGGCGTCAGTGGAGCCGTGGCCCATCGCGACGCCGACATCGGCAGCCGCCAGCGCCGGCGCGTCGTTGACCCCGTCGCCGGTCATTGCGACCACGTCCCCGCGCCGCTGCAGCGCTCGAACGATCCGCAGCTTCTGCGCCGGTGCGATCCGCGCGAACACGTCGACATCAACGATTCGAAGCTCCAGTTCGCCATCGGTGAGTGCGTCCATCGCCGCGCCGCTGAGCACGTGCGGGTCGGCGCCGCCGATCGCGCACGCGCGGGCGACTGCCACCGCGGTCCGCGGCTCATCACCGGTGACCATGACCGTGCGCACACCCGCGCGCGCGGCGTCGGCGACCCCATCAGGCGCGGTCTCACGCAAGGGGTCGCTGAGGCCGATCAGCCCCAGCGGCTCTAGTTCAGGCTCGCACTCAGCCGGTCGCTCGTCCACGTCATGTCGCGCGACCAGCAGCACGCGCACGCCAGCGGCGGCCCACTCACGTGTGCTCTCGCCAAGCCGAGACCGCCAATCGGGATTCGCGATCCTCGGCAGGAGTGCGTCCGGCGCACCTTTGACGTACCCGACGCTCTGCCCGTCCTCTCGTACGACGCTGCTCGCACGCCGGCGCTCGGCTTCGAACGGACGATGTTCAAGCCACTCACGATCGGCGAGAATCGACTCGCGTGTTACACCATGCTTGGCCGCGCCGGCGGCGATCGCGGCGTCTTCGGCCCCGAGCAGCGTCGGGTCGGACGCGAGCAGCGCTCCCTCGAGCAGCAGTTTCTCCGCACGAGCGCCGCCGGTCAGCTCCAGTGTGCGGGTAACCGTCATCTGTCCCGCGGTGAGGGTCCCTGTCTTGTCGGTGCAGATCACGGTGGTCGAGCCGAGCGTCTCGACCGCAACCAGTCGCCGGACAATCGCACCGCGGGCGGCCAGCCTGCGCATCCCGAGCGCGAGCGTGATCGTCACGACGGCCGTCAAACCCTCCGGGATGGCCGCGACCGCCAGCGACACGCCGATCAACAGGCTCGAGGCGAATGAGTTCCCCCGCGCCATGAACACGACGGTCAGGGCGGCGCAGATCGCGCTGCCGGCCCACAACAGCGTCCGGGCGAGGCGCTCGAGCCGCAGCTGCAATGGCGTCAGCGGCCGCTTTTCGGCAGCCATCGCGGCGATCGCGCCCACCTCCGTTCGAGGGCCGGTTGCAGTGATGAGGATCTGCCCTCGCCCGCGCGCAACCATTGTTCCGGCATAGACCATCGTCACCCGTTCCGGAACGCTGGTCGGCGAGGGCAGCGGCGGCTCGGCGCGCTTGGCGCGCGGTAGCGACTCGCCGGTCAGTACCGACTCATCGATCTCCAGCCCGGTGGCCTCGATGATCCGGCCGTCCGCCGCCACCCGATCTCCCATCCCAATCACCATCAGATCGCCGCCCACGAGAGCGGTGGCATCGATCTCACGCGCGTCACCGTGGCGAATGACAATTGCGCGTGGCTGGAGCAGTGCGCGCACAGCGCGCGCAGCGTGTTGCGCCCGTCCCTCCTGCAAGGCGCCGAAGCCGCCGTTCACGAGCACGATCGCGAGAATGATGAACCCGTCCAGGTTCTCGCCGATCACGAACGACACCACCGTCGCGCCGATCAACAGCAACACCATCGCATCGGCGAACTGCCTCCCTACGAGGACGAAGACCGACGCGGGCGGTCGCTCCGGCACCGAATTGGGCCCGTCACGCTCCAGCCGTCGCTGGGCCTCGGGTTCGTCAAGGCCGGCGCTCGAGTCGCCGCCGAACTCCGCGACGACGTCGTCCACGGCCACCGCGTACGCCAGGTTCGCGGTCGTCAGGTCGGGCGCAACCGTTCGCTGCTCAGGTTCAACGTACCTGGCCACGGCGGGAGCGACCGAGTGGCAGACGACAAAGGCGACGCATACGGTGACGATAAGCACCGGGTCACGACCCGGCATCGGATCCATACCGCAGTCCGACTCCGGGTGAATTCCCCGTTCCGGGAGGGGCATCAGCTCGACCCGGAAACAGCGCTCACAGAGCCTGCAGAATCCGGCTGCTCGGTTCCGTAGTTTCCCTCTCAGGGACGAGGGCTGGTTCCCGATGTGACGCGACCCGCGCCGTCATACCTTGGCGGGCGGAGCACTAGCCCCATCTGCGATGCGGAAGGAGGCACGGAATGGGCGCGATGACTCCGCTTGAGGTCCGGGCGCGAAATGAGCGGAAGCGATGTCCGTGAGTTCGGACGACGCGCTCCCTCGGGGCGCCAGGGTGACGGTGGTCGGTGTCCCGCCCAACATGCCTGATTACGATCTCGCGCGGGCGGAGTTCTCGTGGCGTGCGGCCCGCGAGGAACTGGCCGGATTGCCTGCCGGGGCATTGAATGTCGGCTACGAGGCAGTCGATCGACAAGCGGCCGGCGGGCTCGCGGACACGGTGGCTCTGCGCTTCCTCGATAAGCGGGGCGTGGCATCGGAGCTCACCTACGCGGAGCTGAAGCGACAGACCGACCGGTTTGCCAACGTGCTGGACACACTGGGCGTGCAGCGCGGCGAGCGCGTATTCGTGCTCTCCGGGCGGATCCCCGAGCTCTACGTGGCTGCGCTCGGCACCCTCAAGCACGGCAGCGTGTTTTGTCCGCTGTTCTCGGCCTTCGGGCCGGAGCCGATCGAGCAGCGGCTCAGGTTGGGAGACGGTCGCGCGCTCGTGACGACCTCGACGCTCTATCGCCGCAAGATCGCCGAGCTTCGCGCTCGCTTGCCTGGGTTGAGGCACGTGCTGCTGATCGGAGAGCGCTCGGAGATCGCCGAGATCCCTGAGGTGCGTGACTTCCGGACGATGTTGGGCGAGGCGGACGACTCGTTCGAGGTGGCACGGACGAGGCCGGACGAGATGGCGCTGCTGCATTTCACCAGCGGCACGACGGGCAAGCCAAAGGGGGCGATTCATGTTCACGAGGCTGTGGTCGCGCATCACGCGACGGGCCGCGCGGTGCTCGATCTGCGCGCCGGAGACGTGTTCTGGTGCACCGCGGATCCCGGTTGGGTCACCGGCACGTCCTACGGGATCATCGCTCCGCTGACGCTCGGCGTGACGTCGATCATCGACGAGGCCGAGTTCGAAGCCGACCGCTGGTACGCGACGCTTCAGAACCAGCACGTAACCGTGTGGTACACCGCGCCAACTGCGCTGCGGATGTTGATGCGAATCGGCGCGGAGGTTGCCAACGAGTACGACCTCAGTGCGTTGCGGTTCATCGCAAGCGTCGGCGAGCCACTCAATCCTGAGGTGGTGATCTGGGGCCAGGAGGCGTTCGGGATGCCGATCCACGACAACTGGTGGCAGACCGAGACCGGCGGGATCATGGTCGCCAACTACCGTGCGATGGACGTCCGCCCGGGGTCGATGGGCCGGCCACTGCCCGGGATCGAGGCCGCGGTCGCCGAGCGCGACGAGGATGACCAGCCAGTGCTCGCGGCCGACGGCACGCTTGCGTTGCTTGGGCCCGGCGAGGAGGGCGAGCTCGTGCTCCGGCCCGGTTGGCCGTCGATGTTCCGCGGTTACCTGAACGATGTCGAGCGCTACCACAAGTGCTTCGCCGGCGGTTGGTACCTGACTGGCGACCTTGTACGACAGGACGCCGACGGCTATTTCTGGTTTCTGGGACGCGGTGACGACGTGATCAAGTCCTCGGGGCACCTGATCGGACCGTTCGAGGTCGAGAGCGTGCTGCTCGAGCACGACGCCGTCGCCGAGGCCGGCGTGATCGGCAAGCCCGATCCGGTGGCGAAGATGATCGTCAAAGCATTCGTGTGTCTGAAGCCCGGCTGCGAACCGAGCGAGGACCTGCGGCGTGATCTGCTCGCGTTCGCGCGTCGCAAACTCGGCGCTGCGGTCGCCCCGCGGGAGATCGAGTTCGTCGACGCGATACCTCACAACCGCAGCGGCAAGATCATGCGCCGCGTACTCAAGGCCCGTGAGCTCGGACTGCCGGCCGGCGACCTCTCAACGATGGAGCGGACGCCATGAGTATCGCTCCGCTTCCCGATCGCGAGCATGGACTGGAGCTGCTTCGTTTGATGCTGTTGGTCCGCCGTTTCGAGGAGAAATGCGTGGAGCTGTACAGCGCGACGAAGATCCGCGGCTTTCTCCACCTGTACATCGGCGAGGAGGCTGTGGCGGTCGGCGTGCTGCAGGCGCTTGCGCCCGAGGACGCGGTCGTCGCGACGTACCGTGAGCACGGCCATGCGCTCGTCCGGGGTGTCCCGTCCGGATCGATCATGGCGGAGATGTTTGGAAGGGTCGAGGGGTGCTCGCGAGGGCGCGGCGGATCGATGCACCTGTTCGACGCCGCGACCCGCTTCTACGGTGGCAACGCGATCGTGGCCGGTGGTCTGCCGCTCGCCCTCGGTCTGGCGCTCGCCGACAAGTTTGCGGGCCGCGAGCGCGTGACCGCATGCTTCTTCGGCGACGGCGCGGTTGCGGAGGGCGAGTTTCATGAATCGATGAACCTCGCTGCGCTGTGGAATCTGCCGGTGTTGTTCTGTTGCGAGAACAACCGCTACGCGATGGGCACGGCGATCGAGCGCTATGAATCCGAGACGGATCTCGCCCTGAAGGCCGCGAGCTATGAGATGACGGCGTGGTCGGTTGACGGCATGGACGTGCTCGCCGTCGAGGACGCGGCGCGGAAGGCCGCGGCCGAGGTCCGCGATGGCGGCCGCCCGTGCTTCCTGGAGCTGAAGACGTATCGATTCAGAGCGCACTCGATGTACGACCCGGACCTGTATCGCACGAAGGAGGAGATCGAGCGCTACAAGGAGCACGACCCGATCCCGGCTCTGATCACGCGTCTGCGGGATGCGGAGCTGCTCACGGATGAGGACGTCGGGCGGCTGGAGGTCTCCGTGGCGGATGAGATCGAATCCGCGATCGCGTTCGCGGAGGCCGGCAGCTTCGAGCCGGTCGAGCAGCTCTTGCGATTCGTGTACTGGGAAGGTGAGGCGGCGTGACGATTTCGGATACGGTCATGATCACGTACCGCGAGGCCATCCGCGAAGCGATACGAGCGGCGATGCTCGCGGACGAGCGCGTCTTCCTGATGGGCGAAGACGTCGGTCCCTACGGCGGCAGCTTCGGCGTCAGCAAGGGCCTACTGGCGGAATTCGGGCCGGAGCGCGTGCGTGATACCCCGCTCTCGGAGTCCGCCTTCGTCGGCGCCGGTATCGGCGCCGCGATGGGTGGGATGCGGCCGATCGTTGAAGTGATGACGGTCAACTTCTGCCTGCTGGCGCTTGACCAGATCATGAACAACGCCGCGACGATCACCCACATGTCCGGCGGGCAGTTCGCGATCCCGATCGTGATCCGGATGACGACCGGCGCGGGTCGACAGGTCGCAGCGCAACACTCGCACAGCCTCGAAGGCTGGCTCGCCCATATTCCCGGTCTGAAGGTGCTCGCGCCGGCGACGCTCGAGGACGCGCGCGGGATGCTCGCCCCGGCACTCGCCGACCCGAACCCGGTTCTGATCTTCGAACACGGCTCGCTCTACAACGCCGAGGGTGAGTTGCCGGAGGGGGACTGCTCAGTGGACATCTCGCACGCGAAGATCCGCCGTGCCGGGAGCGACGTGACGATCGTGACCTACGGCGGGACGCTGCCGACCGCCCTGACGGCGGCCGACGGGCTGGCCGAGCAGGGGATCGATGCCGAAGTCATCGACCTGCGGGTTCTCCGCCCGCTTGACGACGAGACCATGATCGCGTCGGTGGCTCGGACGCACCGGGCGGTGATCGTCGACGAGGGCTGGCGGTCAGGCAGCCTCGCGGCCGAGGTCAGCGCCCGGATCATGGAGCAGGCGTTCTACGAGCTCGATGCTCCGGTCGCCCGCGTCTGCTCCGCTGAGGTGCCGATCCCGTACCCCCGACACCTTGAGCAGGCCGCGCTGCCGCAGCCGGAGACGATCGTTACCGAGGTGGTACGGATGATCGGGTCAGCATGAGCGAATTCGTGATGCCCTCACTCGGCGCGGACATGGAGTCCGGCACGCTGCTCGAGTGGTTCGTCAAACCCGGCGACGCGGTCAAGCGAGGTGACATCGTCGCCGTGGTCGACACGAGCAAGGCGGAGATCGAGATCGAGATATTCGAGGATGGCGTGATCGACGAGCTGCTCGTCGCCAAGGGGGAGCGCGTTCCGGTCGGGACGCCGCTGGCGACGGTCCGCCCGGTCGGTAACAACGGCGCGCCGCCGGATCGCGCGGGAGACCAGGCGGTCGGCGCTTCGCCGCCACCGGCCGTGGCGGCGGCTGCCCCCCCGGCGGCGCCGGTGCCGGAGGGGGCAACGTTCAACGCGCCGCCAGCGGCGTCGGTGCCACGTGCTCGGACGGCTGAGGAGCACCGCCCGCGCGTCTCGCCGCTCGCGCGCAGAATCGCCGAGGAGCATCACGTCGATCTGACGGCGCTCACCGGAACCGGACCCGGTGCTGCGATCACGCGGGCGGATGTCGAAGCCGCTCTATCGCCGGATGCCGTCAGCGCCCCGCCCGGCCCGACGGCGTCCCAGCCGGCTCGCGCGGCGTCCGCGGAGCCGGCCGAACCGGCCGACCGTCAGGCTGCGATGCGCGCCGCCATCGCTGCGCTGATGGCCCGCTCAAAGCGGGAGATACCTCACTACTACCTGCAGACCGAGATCGATCTGACCCGCGCGCTCGGCTGGCTGCACGAGGAGAACCTCAGCCGACCGGTGACCGAGCGGCTGCTCCCGTCCGCGCTGCTGCTGAGCGCGGTCGCGCATGCGGTCGTCGAGATGCCGGAGCTGAACGGATTCTGGGTCGACGGCGCGTTCCGTCCGGCCGACGGCGTTCACCTCGGCGTCGCGATCTCGTTGCGTGGCGGCGGGCTGATCGCACCGGCTCTGCATCACGCCGACCGCAAGAGCCTCGATGAGCTGATGGCGGGCGTTCGCGACCTCGTCGGCCGCGCCAGGACCGGCCGGCTGCGCAGCTCGGAGATGTCCGATCCGACGATCACCGTGACCAACCTCGGGGAGCGTGGGGTCGACCTCGTGCATGGCGTCATCTATCCGCCGCAGGTCGCGCTGGTCGGCTTCGGCGGTGTCCGCGAGCGCCCGTGGGCGGCGGGCGGGATGCTGGGGGTCCGGCCGATCGTGATCGCGACGCTGGCGGCAGACCACCGGGCGAGCGATGGGCACACCGGCAGCCGTCTGTTGACCCTGATTGAGCACCGACTACAGGAACCGGAGCAGCTATGAGCGAGCAGGAACTGCGAGACGCCGTGATCCGGGCTCTCACGAACGTCGCGCCGGACAGCGACCCGGCGATGATCGACCCGGACGCGGACATCGCCGAACAGCTGGACCTCGATTCGATGGACTTCCTCAACGTGGTCGTCGCGATCGCCGAGCAGACGGGGATCGAGATCCCCGAGCGCGACTACGGCAAGCTGACGACGCTCGACGACCTGGTCGCCTACCTCGACAAGGCGCAGGCGCAAAAGGCGGGCGCGTAGCTGCGGAATCTTCTCCTGCCAGCCGAAGTGCTGCGCGGAAGGCTGTGAGCCATGGGCCACTCTGACGTGCTGCCGGAGCGCCCATCGACAGACCCGGCGCCTGATCCGACGGAGGCCGTTGAACAGCTGCTGCGGGATCTGAAAGCGAGGAGCGACGGGCTGCGCACTCGAGAGGCGCAGCGCCGGCTCACCCAGTTCGGACCCAATGAACTGCGGAGGCAAGGGGGCCGCCGGTGGCCGCGTGAGCTGGCGCGGCAGTTCACGCACCCGCTCGCGCTGCTGCTCGTCGCGGCGGCCGGCTTGGCGTGGGCTGCGGGAATCATCGCGGTTGCGATCGCGATCTTGGTGGTGATCCTGATCAACGCCGGGTTCGCGTTCATCCAGGAAATGCAGGCCGAGCGGGCGGTCGAGACACTCTCGGAGTTCCTCCCGTCACACGCCACCGTGATCCGCGATGGCCAGCACCAAGTCATCGCGGCGCGCGAACTGGTGCCCGGCGACATCCTGCTGATCGAGGAGGGGGAGCGGATCTCGGCCGATGCGAGGCTGATGAGCGGCGGTGTCGAGGTCGATGCTTCGGCGCTGACCGGAGAGTCGATCCCGGTGTTCCGGGGGGCGGATCTCATCGACCCGGGTGTGCCGCTGCTGCAGGCGCGCGATCTCGTGTTCAGCGGCACGACCTGCACCGGTGGGGAGGCCCGCGCAGTGGTGTTTGCGACGGGCATGACCACAGAGCTGGGGCGCATTGCTGCGTTGTCGCAGCGCGTCACCAGCGAACAGAGCCCGCTCGAATCGCAGGTCCGGAAGGTGGCCCTGCTGATCGCGCTCGTCGCCTTCATCACCGGGGTCGCATTCCTCCCGATCGCCATGTTCGGGGCGGGACTGTCGCTGTCCGCCGCCGTCGTGTTCGCGGTCGGGTTGCTCGTCGGCAACGTCCCTGAGGGGCTCCTGCCGGTGATCACGCTGGCGCTCGCCGTCGGCGTCCGCGATCTCGTCGCCCGAGGGGCAGTGGTCAAGCGGCTGAGTGCAGTGGAGACGCTGGGCTCGACGACGGTCATTTGCACGGACAAGACCGGCACGCTCACCGAGAACCGGATGGAGGTCGTTGATGCCTGGGGAGGCGGCGCAGCGATCAACGGGCGACATGCACCGGAAGCCCACACTGACCCTGCCCCCGTGAGGCTCCTGGATGTCCTCGTGAGCTGCAACAACGCCGAACTCGATACGCCTACCGGGGCGATCGGCGATCCGACGGAGATCGCGTTGCTGGAGTTCGCCCGGGCCCACGGGAAGGAGCTCAACGGAAGCGCCCGCGACGCCGTCCGCCGCCGCCATTTCCATTTCGATCCCGTGCTGCAGCGGATGAGCACGATCGACGAGCGAGGCGGGCACCTCTGGGTCGATACGAAAGGCGCTCCCGAGCAGGTGTTGCCGAGCTGCACCCATGTCCTGTGGCACGACGGTGAGCGTGCGCTCGGGCGTGAGGAATTGCAAGCCGTTGAGGCGGCTCTCGAAGGGTATGCGGCGCGAGGTCTGCGGGTCCTCGCCATCGCGGACCGGCGGTTGCTCGGAGAAGCGCCCGCCCCCGCGGAGCGCGACGACGCGGAGCGCGAACTCTGCTTCCTGGGGCTCGTCGCGATGCTCGACCCGCCACGGCCCGAGGTCGCGGAGGCCGTCGCCCGTTGTCACGAGGCCGGGATCCGGATCATCGTGATCACCGGCGATCACCCGATCACCGCCGCTGCGATCGCTCGCCAAGTCGGAATCGGCGACGAAGCCTCGCCCACCATCAGCGGCGAGAAGCTTGACCGGATGAGCGACTCGGCACTCGATCAGCTGCTGCGTGACGAGGGCGAGATCGTGTTCGCGCGCGCCTCACCCGAGGCCAAGCTTCGCATCGCTGAAGCGTTGCAGGCAGAAGGTGAAGTCGTCGCGATGACCGGCGATGGGGTCAATGATGCGCCGGCACTACGTCGTGCCGATATCGGCGTTGCGATGGGGCGCTCTGGCACCGACGTCGCTCGCGAGGCGGCGACGATGGTGCTGACGGATGACAACTTCGCGACGATCGCCGCGGCGATCGCCGGCGGCAGACGCGTCTACGACAACATCCGCAAGTTCATCCTCTACATCTTCGCCCACGCCACACCCGAAGTCACGCCGTTTCTCGTCTTCGCGCTCAGCGGAGGCAAGATCCCGTTGCCGCTGACGGTCTTGCAGCTGCTCGCTTTCGACGTCGGCACCGAGACACTCCCGGCGCTCGCGCTCGGGCGTGAGCCCGCCGAACCGGGAATCATGCAGCGCCCCCCGCGACGGCGTTCGGAAGGCGTGATCCAACCGCCGATGCTGCTTCGGGCCTGGCTGTTCCTCGGCGTCATCTGCGCGGTGCTTGCAATGGCCGGCTTCTTCTTCGTGTTGCTACGCGCGGGATGGCATCCCGGCGACCCCGTCGGCGAAGGCCACCCCCTGCATCACGCGTACCTCACCGCCACGACGATGACGTTCTTCGGCATGATCGCCGGCCAGATCGGCACCGCATTCGCCGCGCGTACCGACCGCGCGTCACTCCGTTCAGTCGGTGTCTTCACGAACCACCTGTTGCTGTGGGGCATCGCGTTCGAACTGGTCTTGGCCGCGATCCTGATCTACGTCCCGGTATTTCAGGACCTCCTCGCGACAGCTGCCCTCAGCCCAACCGACCTCCTGTTCACGCTGCCGTTCCCCTTCATCGTGTGGGGCGCTGACGAGCTGCGGCGCTACCTGATCCGCCGGCATCATGACCGGACGCTGGTCGCGCCGCCCGGTTAGGCCGCTTGCGACTGTCGTGCTCGTCGCGTGCTGGTCGCGACTTCGGTGGGCAAGCTGAGCGAGAGCAGGCCGGCCGCGACGAGGAACCCCGTAGAGACCCACAGGCATGCGGTGAGCCCGTGCCATTGGTAGAGCAGGCCTGACAGGACGGTGCCGGCGAGGCGGCCGCAGGCGTTGGCCATGTAGTAGAAGCCGACGTTCATCGCCACCTTGTCGTTGTCGGCGTAAGCGAGGATGAGGTAGGAGTGCACTGCGGAGTTCATCGCGAACGCGACCCCGAACGGGATCAGCCCGACAACGATCGTGACCGTCGGATCGACGTTCGCCTCGAGGGCGATGGCAATCGCGGCCGGGCACGCAGCGACGCCGAAAGCAAGCCACACGGCGGTTCTGCCGTCGGGCTCGCCTGCGGGCCCATGGCCCCGGCCGCGGACGAAGCGCGGGGCGGCCGCTTGGACGGCGCCGTAGCCGATCACCCACACGGCAAGAAGGATGCCGACCGCCCAGAAGCTCCAGCCGAGCTCGGAGTAGAGGAAGAACGGCAGGCCGACGACGAACCAGACGTCACGGGCGGCGAACAGGAAGATGCGTGCCGCCGCGAGGACATTGACCGCTCGGTTGTTGGAGAACATGTGCTTGAACTTCGCCGTCTTGTTCGGACGACCGAGGTGACCACGGATCGAAGTTGAGGTCACGACCAGGGCGATCAGCACGAGTAGCGCGAGCGCGAGGACCGCCGCACGGAACCCGAACAGGGTGAGCAGCAGGCCGCCGAGGAAGAAGCCGACTCCCTTGAGCGCGTTCTTGGAGCCGGTCAGGATCGCCACCCAGCGGTAGAGCGAGGACTGGTCGCTCTCCGGCACGACGAGCTTGACCGCGCTCTTCGAGCTCATCTTGTTGAGGTCTTTGGCGACGCCCGAGAGCGCCTGCGAGGCCATCACGTAGGGGACGACCAGCAGCGAGGGAGGTGCGAAGCCGAGCATGCAGAGCGCGGTCACCTGGAGGGCGAGTCCCATGAAGAGCGTGACCTTCAGGCCGAGGCGCGCCGCCAGCCAGCCTCCGACGAGGTTCGTGACGATGCCGGCGATCTCGTAGAACACGAACAGTGACGCGACCTGCAGCGGCGTGTAGCCAAGCTGATCGAAATAGAAGAGGACGAGTGTCCGGATCGCCCCGTCGACGAGGGTGTCCGTCCAGTACGCCCCAGTCACCAGCACGTAGTTCCGCAGATCCCCCTGCCGCGGCCCGGCGGCGCTCGCGGCCGGCTCTCCCGCGCTGCTAGCCATGCGTCGCCCTGGCTCCATCGGCGCCGACGATCGGGTCGTCGCCGGGGAGCGTGTCGGCGACTGTGCGGGCGAGCTCGGCGAGGCGGTTGGCGTAGCCCCATTCGTTGTCATACCACGCGAGAATCTTCACCTGCGTCTCGTCCGTGACCATCGTGGAGAGCGCGTCGATCACCCCTGAGCGCGGGTCGTCCTTGAAGTCGACCGAGACCAACGGCCGTCGCTCATATCCGAGGATCCCCGCCAGCGGGCCGTCGGCGGCGGTTTCAAGGAAGCCGTTGACCTCCTCGACTGTCGTCGGGCGCGCCACCTCGAAGACACAGTCGGTGAGCGAGGCGTTGAGCAGCGGCACACGCACCGCGAGGCCGTTCAGCTTGCCCTCGAGCTCGGGGAAGATCAGCCCGATCGCGGTCGCCGAACCCGTGGTCGTCGGGATCAGCGACAGGCTTGCCGCGCGGGCACGGCGCAGGTCCTGGTGAGGCGCGTCGATCAGCGTCTGCGTGTTGGTCATGTCGTGCAGGGTCGTGATCAGGCCGTGTCGTATCCCGATCGTTTCGTGGATCACCTTGACGACGGGCGCAAGGCAGTTGGTCGTGCACGAGGCGGCGGTCAAGAGGCGGTGCTGCTGCGGCTCATACAGATGGTCGTTGACCCCGACGACCACGTTCAGCGCCTGCTCCTTGACGGGCGCCGCAACGATCACCTTGCGCACGCCGCGGTCGAAGTAGGCCTGCAGCGAGTCCGGCGTCCGGAACCGGCCGGAGCACTCAAGAACGATTTCGACTCCGAGCTCACCCCACGGTACGTCGCCAGGCTCGGCTGCGCGGCTGTAACCGAGCGTCGCCCCGTTCACGCGCAGCGCCTGCGCCTCGCCGTGCACATCCTCGGACCAGCGCCCATGGACCGAGTCGAACGTCAGCAGATGGGCGGCACTGTTCGCGTCGCCATGGAGCTCATTGATGTGCGTGAACGCCAGTTCGGTCCAGTCCCATGCCGCGCGGAGAGCCAAGCGCCCCACGCGACCGAACCCGTTGATCCCCACCCGCACACTCATCCGCTATATCGCTCCATCGAGGACATGGCAGCGCTCTTTCCGACGTGGATGTCTGACCGCTTCGCCCAGAACTCGCGAAAGTGTATGCATTGACAAGCGCCTGTTCAATCGATAAACGTAGATTGATGTCGGTCGATCTGGAGTTGACGCCGAAGACCAAGCGCCCTCCGGGCGAGCCGTGCTGTGAGCCGGTGGTGTACCCGGATGTCGAGCGTGAGCAGGCCGCGCAGTTGGCGAGGATCGCCAAGGCGCTCGGCGATCCCGTGCGTCTGCAACTTGTGGACGTGCTGCGCAAGCACGCCGGCAAGGTCTGCGTGTGCGAGCTGGTGCCGCTCTTCGATCTTTCCCAGCCGACCGTCTCCCATCATCTCAAGGTGCTGCGACAGGCCGGGATCGTCGGCTCGGAGCGTGAGGGGCTGTGGGCCTACTACTACGTCATCCCCGACGCGGTCACGGAGCTGTCGGCCTGGCTGAGCCCGACCACTGAGAGGGCTCCACGGACCTCGCCGGCCGGCTGAACTTCGGTGGCGCAGGCGGACGCTCGAATCAATACCGGTTGATGTGTCGCTCCGTTCGTGGTACGGTGGCGGGAACTCAAATCAACCTTTGTAGATATGACTCCGTCTCCTTCCTCGATGGCCGCCGGGCCTGCCGCGGCCGAGTGTTGCGCCCCGTCTGCCGGACTCGACCCCTCGATCGACGCCGAGCGGATCGCCGCGGTGGCGAAGGCGCTGGCCGAACCACTGCGGGTGCGGATCGTGGACGTGCTGCGCCGTAGCGAGCAACAGGTCTGCCAGTGCGAGCTGATTCCGCTGTTCGGGATCACGCAGCCGCTGCTCTCCCACCACATGAAGAAGCTCGTCGACGCCCACTTGGTTGAGGTCGAGCGCCGCCACAAGTGGGCCTATTACTCCGTTTCCCCCGACGCTCTGAAGGAGCTGATCGCATGGCTGAGCTGACTGCCGACCACACGCCGACCTCGGACGCGGGGGGCCTTCGCGAGGCCGTCCGCGAGAAGTACGCGGCGGCCGCCAGAGCGGCTGCCGAGGAGCAGAGTTCCGCGTCGTGCTGCGGCTCGGTCGCTCTGACCGACGCCGACGAGACGCGCGTCTTCGGCGCCGCCTTGTACGACGGCGCTGAGACCGAGGGCGCGACCGCGTCCGCAGTCGCAGCCTCGCTCGGTTGCGGGGTCCCGACGGCAGTCGCTGACCTGCACGAGGGAGAGACCGTGCTCGACCTCGGTTCGGGCGCCGGTGCCGACGTGCTGATCAGCGCCCGGCGCGTCGGGCCGACCGGAAGGGCGATCGGTCTCGACATGACCGACGAGATGCTCGAGCTGGCCCGCGCCAACGCCGCTGAAGCCGGTGTCACGAACGTCGAGTTCGTCAAGGGGTTCATCGAGGAGATCCCACTCGCGGACGGCTCCGTCGATGTGATCGTGTCCAACTGCGTGCTGAACCTCTCCGGCGACAAGCCCAGAGTTCTCGCCGAAGCGGCCCGGGTGCTCAGGCCAGGTGGGCGCTTCGCCGTCTCCGACGTGATCGCCGGCCCGGACATGGACGACGCCACCCGCGCCGACCTGGCCGCCTACACGGGATGCATCGCCGGCGCGCTGACCGAGCAGGAGTTCCGAGAGGGCCTCGAGGCGGCCGGCTTCACCGACGTCGAGATCCGCGAGACGCACCGCGTCCACGCGCACGCTACCTCGGCCATCATCCGCGCCCGCAAGCCCAACCCGTGAGGCGCGCTCGCCCTCGGGGCCGCGACGGATTCGCGCATCAGGAGGCCGGCCGTCAGGTCCGTGTGGCGGTGCCGAGGATGTAGGGGAGCGTCGGTTCGAGGCGGGAGCCTGCAAACCAGAACCGCTCGCTCCTCTCGATGCGAAGGCCGGCGCGCTCGATCGCGGTTGTGGTGTCACGGGCGGGGTGACAGCCACCCGCGACCTTCGGCCAGAGGCCGCTGTGGTCCATCGCTTGCAGGAGCAGGCGCTTGGGTTGGCGGTTGGGGATCACGTGCTCGTAGAAACGCAGTTGACCGCCTGGTCGTAGAACCCTGTGGATCTCGGCCAAGGCTTGGCCCTGATCGCGCACGGAGCAGAGGACCAGGCTGGCGATGACCGCATCAACGCTCGCATCACCGATTGGCAGTGCTTCGGCGACCCCGGGGATGACGCGCACCGGCACTGACGCACCCGCCGCTGCACGGGCGGCCGCGTTTCGCAGGGTTGGCTCGGGTTCGATCGCGATCACTTCGGTGACCGTCGTCGGGTAGTGGCGGAAGTTGAGTCCGTGGCCGGCGCCGATCTCGGCGACCACCCCGCCGAGCCCGTCGAGGAGCCGCTTGCGGTGCTCGGTCGCGCCGCGGCGGTCAGCGGCCTCGGCTGTGCGCACGTACGCGCGCGCGAAGCGCGGGCGCGGTCGATCGGTGGTGGCCATGTGATGTCTCCGTTTGGTTGCCGCGGCCTCCAGCCCAGGCCGCTGGCGGCAGGTGATCGTCAGTCGCCTGAGGGAGCGATGCCGAGTTGCCGCAGCCGCGCCAGATTGTCCTCGACCCCCGTCGCGGCAACGAGCTTGCCGTCCCTGACAACGAAGATGTAGATCTCGTCGACGTTCTCGAACCGACGGCCCGTCGCCGCCACGCCGAGCCATTCTCCGCGATGCGTTCCCGAGCACCTGAAGTGAGCGACAACCCTGTCGCCCTCCGCGATCAGCTCGACGATCTCCATCTGGAAATCCGGAAAGGCGCTGCGGAACGGGCGAACCCAATGCTTCGCGACCTCCGCGAACTCACCGTCCGCGAGCTCATCAAGCACGTCGATGTTCCGCTCGGCGACCGCCTCTGCAATCAGGCGGCGCACCAACAACTTGTTCGCCTCAACAGACATTCGCTCTCCAGGCTCAGGACGGCAGTAAAGCGATCACAACTGAGCACGTGCCGACGCCCCGGGTGGCTACGCCGGCGATCCGGCGTCAAGCCAGCGGGCGAGCAGATCGATGCGCTCCGCAGGCCACGTTCCGTCGCATGGCATCGTGCCGGCGCGGAGCCGGGCCAGGATCTCTTCGCCGTGTCCGCTGACATCGGCGGCGGCCCAGAGGTCGAACGCGAAGCGCATCGACTCCCGGTCACGCTGGCGAAACAGCGGTTTGATGTGCGCGGCGAACGAGACCGGCTCCCCAGGTGCCGGGATGACGACCGCTGCCGCCGGCTCTTCGGCCGCGGTCGCGTGCGGACGGGACCACGGGTATGCGTCGCAGACCCACCACCACCGCGGGACGGGCATCTTCGGCGGCGGCTTCACCCCGGGGCGTGAGTTCTCCCGCGCGATCCGCGATCCCCACTCCAGATATGCGATGAAGGCGGCACGAAACTCCGCGTCGCCTGGAAGGCCCACGTCATCGGCCGAACGAGCCAGGAGTGCGACCCATGCGGCACGCTGCTCGGGACCGATGCCCTTGTTCAGATGCTGGCTGATCATCCGCTCGTAGCCGCCGTAGCGATCGCTATAAGCCGGCGGTCCGCCGAGCACCTGTCCAAGCCACGCTGCGACGCGCTCAGGATGGTCCGGGGACATACGGCCGAACAATGTCGCCAGAAGCGGATGCTCGGGGACGTGCGTCTCGTAGAACCGTCGCGTGAGCCGGAGGAGAGCCGGGAAGCCTCCGGCCCACTCAAACAGAGTCGGCTCGTCAACCCGTGGCGGGTCGTGAAAGTCCGCGTACCAGTGCATGCCGCTGCAGAACGGCTTGTTCTGCGACGCGCCGCAGCGACACAGGCTGTAGTGCTCGAGCGACGCGCCGCTGTTGCGCGGCTCTGGCCGTCCGGCGTCGTCGATGAGGTCGATTCCGCCTGCGACGCGATACGGGCCGTCGCGTGAGACCTCGATCGAGGCCGGCCGGTCGCTGTCCGCCTGGTCATCGCCGATACCCCCGTCGAGGGCATATCCGAGCGCGCCGGAGGGGCAGTCCCGAGCGGCGCGGATGACCTCGTCGACCCGCGCCCCTGACGGCGCGACGAATGGTTCCTCGCCGACTCGAAACGCGGTCGGCGCCCGGTCGGTGCAGAAGCCGGAGTGGGCGCATGTACCCCGATTGTCGGTCACGGTAAGCCGCTGTCCGTGGTAGCTATCGAGCCGGTCAGGAACGCGGTCGGGGGCCTTGGTGGCTTTGAAGCCGATCACCGCGTGGGAACCGTCGCACCAGGGCTTCAGCCCGGACGCACCGCAGCGGCAGAGCGCGGCCTGCGGGAGCGGCGCGAGCGAGACGCCGAGGTGGTCGGTGATGCGATCCACGTTTGTCACGAGGTACGGTCCGTCGGGCGCCAACTGAATGCGCGCGGGCAGCTCGGACTGCAGTTCGGCGAACTCGGCTCGTCGAGCCGCGAGCTGTGCCTCGTCGGTGCCGACCAGCTGACACGACGTGTCCTGGAGCGCCGCAACCGCCTCGAGTAACGCAGGCGGAGAACCGACACGGGTTCTGAGGCGGGTCGCATCACGCGCCAGCTCGTGAATTGATCGCCCCACGTCGCCGTCCAGCCGCACGGTCGCGCCAGCTGTCGAAGTGCCCAGCGCGGCGCTCAGAGGTCGAACGACCGAGGCAGCAAGCCGTCCGGCCGCTCGGGACAGCGATTCACGCATCGGCGGATCGTCGGTGCGCGCGGCGAGACGCTCGAGCGCCCTCGCGAGCGCGTCAGCCCGCACGAGCACATCGCGTCCTTCAGTCGCTGCTCCGGCGATGCTCTCCATGCCGTTCGTTACTCAGGTTCCCAATGTCTGAATGACGAGTTGCGCCACCTTGCGCCCAGAGTACTGCTGCTGGCCGGTGATCAGGCGACCATCCCGAACCACGAAGGGTTTGAACAGTCCGCCCTGGATGTAGTTCGCGCCGCGCTCCCGTGCGGCGTCCTCGATCCGCCACGGCATCACGGTTTGGCCGACGAACGCATCCGAGTAGTCCTCTTCGGCGTTCGAGAAGCCGGTGATCGTTCTGTTCGCGATCAGGTACGAGCCGTCCGACAATCTCGCGTCAATCAGCGCGGACACGCCGTGGCAGTAGACCGCGAGCAGCTTCTCGGCCTCGTAGGTGCCGACGATCGCGCGGCGCAGGTCCTCGCTATCGCGATAGGTGAACATGGGAGACAGGCCTCCAGCGACCACGAGCGCGTCAAAGCCCGCGAGATCGAGATCGGCGAGCTTCGGCGTATCGGCCAGGAGCGCGACGAGCCCCGGAGTGTTCAGAAAGCCCATACTGATCAGGTCCTCTGACGACCACTGACTCGGATCCCGGGGATCGCTGAGCTGATCGACCTCGACCCGGCCGCCCGACGGACTGGCGATCGTTACCTCGTAGCCCACCTCGGTGAACTCGTAGTACGGGTGTGTCAGTTCGGCCGCCCAGAACCCGACCGGCCAGCCGACGGTCGTCGCGACGCTGGGATTAGCGACGACCATCAGGATTCGCTTCGGCTTCTCCGCCGTCCGGTCAACCGCAGCGCGGTGATCGGCTGCTGAGACTTCAGTTGTCATGGATCCCCTCGTTCAGGTCCGAGGCGCGCAGCGGCACCCGTGCACCCAACGTAACCAACAGGTGCCAGACCAACAAGCGCAGCTTGTTGTCAAACCACAAGAAATGCTTGTCACTGAACCCTCACTGAGCCGTAGACTCGCAGCGCGTGATTCCCGACTCGGGTCTTGAGCTGCGCCAGCTGCGCACCTTCGTTGCGGTGGCCCAGCAGGGCAGCTTCACGCGCGCCGCTGACGAACTGCATATCGCGCAGCAGGCCGTGAGCCAGCAGATACGCAACCTCGAGCAGAGCCTGGGGGTCAGGCTGCTGGAGCGAACATCGCGCTCGGTCGCGCTCACCGCCGAGGGCACCGTGTTCCTCGCCGACGCCACACGTGTCCTCTCGGCCGCCAACCGCGCGAGCCGGAGGGTGCGCGCTGCGGCACGCGGCGAGGTTGGCTCGCTTCGGCTCGCTTACACCCTGACGACGGTGTGGGACACAATTCCCGTGCTCCTCGCGGAGCTCGGAAAGGTCCTGCCACACCTGAAAGTCGAGGCCCGGGAGGTGTTCGGCGGCGACATCGCCGACCTGCTTGGCGCGGGACGGTATGACCTCGCGCTCGCCCCGAAGACGTCCTACCCGCGCGACCTTCGGCATCGCGCCGTCCGCAGAGAGCAGCTCGTCGTCGCGGTCGGAGAGACCCACCCGCGCGCGCGGCAGCCGGTCGTCGACCTGTCCGATTTCCGAGACCAGCGGTTCGAGATCTGGCCTCGCGAGATGGCCCCGGGCTTCTACGACACGATCGTGGGCGTGTGCCGCGCCGCCGGCTTCGAGCCCGACCTCGATGAGCGCGCCACCGGGAACACCGTCTGGGGATACATCGCCCGCGGGCGGGGGGTCGCACTCATCAATCGCTCGCTGTGCGAGCAGCTTCCGCGCGGGATCGTCCTCGTCGACGTCGCCGACCCCCAGCCCACCCTCACGATCGATGCCGTCTGGCCTCGGCATGACGACAGCCCAGTCCTCAACGGAGTTCTCAACGCCATCACCCGACTCGCTGGTCAACGCGCCTGGCGCTGACTGTCGGCGCGGGGGTTGTGGATGCTGTCGAGCGGAGTAGGATGGGTGTTCAGGGGCGTCGGCAAAACGCCTGAAGGTGGGTTGCCGCGTTCGACGAGGTGTGACGGGAAAGGCTCGGCCGTTAGTGCGGCGAGACAGCTCCCAGAGGCGAGGGACCAGCGGCGAAGGCGGCTGCGCGCGAGAGGGCCCGCACGAGCCAGCCTGTGCCGGGCTCGGGTCGTGAACGCTGATGGATGAGCAGGGGCGGAGTCTGCTGGAGGTGGCTGACGGTGTGCTTGGCGAGTTGGACGTGGATGTGGTGGTCGACCGGGTGCTTGATTCGGCGCGGGCGCTGACTGGGGCGAGGTACGCGGCGTTGGGTGTGTTGGATGCTTCGAGGTTGGAGCTTGGCCGGTTCATCACGGTGGGGATTGACGAGCGGGTCCGGAGGGAGATTGGGGTGTTGCCGCGGGGTCGGGGGGTGTTGGGTGAGTTGATCCGCGATCCGGTGCCGTTGCGTCTTTCGGATGTGGGGGAGCATCCGCGTTCCTATGGGTTTCCTTTGGGGCATCCGCCGATGCGTTCGTTCTTGGGGGTGCCGGTTCTGGTTGGTGGGATGCCGTTTGGGAGTCTGTATCTGACCGAGAAGGCGGACGGCGGTCAGTTCACCGATGAGGATGAGGAGTCGGTCGCGACGCTCGCGCGGTTCGCGGGTCGTGCGATCGATCATGCGCGACGGTATTCGGGGGCGGCGGCGCGCGGGGAGGAGCTTGCGCGGATGGTCGCGGCGCTTGAGGCGACGACCGAGGTCACGCGTGCCGTGGGTGGCGCGACGGATGTCGATGTCATTCTCGAGCTGGTCGCGAAGCGTGGGCGGGCGCTGGTGTCGGCGCAGGCGTTGTTGATCGAGATCGTGGATGGCGATGAGCTTGTCGTTGCCGCGGCGGCTGGGGATCGGCCGGCGGGTCTGATCGGAGCGCGGATCGCGCTGGCTGACACGGTCGCCAGTGCGGCGCTGCGCGCGCGTGCGACGCATCGCTTGGAGGTCGCTTTCAATCACGCTCGCTTTGATCAGCACGGTCTTGGTCGGCTCGGCGTCAGTGCCGCCGCCGGTCTTGTCGTCCCGTTGATGTTTCATAGTCAGACGTACGGCGTTCTCGTCGCCCTGGACCGGTTGGAGGATGGGCCGGCGTTCAGTGCCGAGGATCAGGCGCTGCTGGAGGGGTTCGCGACGAGCGCGGCGATCTCTGTCGCGACGGCTCGTAGTGCGGCGTCGGAGTTGCAGCGTCAGCGGCTTGCGGCGGCGGAGGATGAGCGGGGTCGCTGGGCGCGTGAGTTGCACGATGAGACGCTGCAGAGCCTGGCTGCGTTGCGGTTGGGCTTGTCGGTGGCGCATCGGCGCGGCGGCCCGGGGGTGTTGGGGGAGGCGGTCGTTCAGGCGATTGAGAGTCTTGATGAGGGGATCGCCAACCTGCGGGCGCTTGTCACCGATCTGCGACCCGCCGCGTTGGATGAGCTGGGGCTTGAGGCCGCTGTCGCAGCGCTGTGCGCGCGGGCGGGGCGTCATGGCCTGCAGGTCGACAGCTCGATCGAGCTGGCGTTTGAGCAGGGCCGCGAGCTGACCCGGCACACCCCTGAGCTTGAGAGCGCGATCTACCGGATCATTCAGGAGGCGCTGACCAACGCCTCCAAGCACGGCCACGCCACGCGGGCGGTGATCGAGACCCGGGAGAGCGACAGCACTGTCGAGCTGAGTGTCCGTGATGATGGTGTTGGATTCGATCCAACCAGCCGCACGCCCGGATTTGGCTTGCTGGGCATGCGCGAGCGCGTCGCACTGCTGCACGGAGCCGTCCACATCGAGTCCTCCGCCGGCGCGGGCACGACCATCTCAGCAAGCTTCCCAGCACAACGGCGCCCCCCAGGACAACGGCAGCGCGCTGCGGCGGCCGAGGCACCTCATCCCGTCGGACAAGTCCGTGATGTGGCCGGCTGAGGGATCGAGAACAAGACAGGCGCCGACTACGTTCTACCGAGCAGGGCGTGATCGAAGAACCCGAGAACCCGTGTCTCGTACTGGCGGGGCAGCGCCTGCAGGGCACCCGTGTGTCCCCCTTGGGAGACCTCCCACAGTGTCTTTGGCTGCCGCGCGTTGGTGTAGTAGACGCGGTTGAGGCTCTCGTCGTCAAGACCGTGCAGCGAGCGGATGAGGAAGATGGGGCGAGGCGAGATGCGGCTCACCACGTGGGCGAGGTCGGGCGGGGGTGAGGTGTTCGACATCACCGCGAGTGCTCCGGTCTGCACCACCCATGGCGTGAGCCATTTCTGGACGGCGCCGAGCGTGGGGATGTGAAGGTGCTCGCGCAGTGACCGGCGCCCGGCCCCCTCGGATACGACTGCCTTCAGACCCGTCGTCTCGGTCGCGGCCTGGAGGAGCATCTCGCCTCCGACGGAGAGCCCGAGCCCTCCGATCTTGCTGGCGCGGACGTCCGGCTGGCGTTCCAGGAACCTGACCGCGGCCACGAGGTCTCGGTCCCCGGACCAGCCGTACATGTTGCGGTCGCCTTGACTGTTCCCCTCGCCGCGGCGATCGAACACGAGGACGCCGTAGTCGTGGCGGATCAGCATCCGTGCGTGCTCTTGGACCGAAGGCGAGCGGCCGGGAGCGACGATCACCGCCGCGCCATTGCCAGACGGGACATACCAGCCGACGAGCCTGAGCCCGTCGCTTGTCGTGAAGCTCACGGTGCGGTGGCCGCCACCGAGGTTCGCCGCTGGTACCGGGGCGCGCGCCACGTGGGTGGCGAGGACCGCATTCCCGATCGGCGTGATCACCAGCAGTGCAATGATCAGGCCGACGGCCGTCTCCAGCCCCCGGCGGCCATAGCGGCGAGCCAAGGGTTCGTCCATTCGCCGGGAGCTCCAGAGCGTCATCGCAGCAAGGACGAAGAGAACGACCCCCGCGAAGGCGGCGAGGATCGCTGTCACGTCATCGCCGGATGTGGTGTTGATGACGACGTGCCTGATGCCGTCGACGATCCCCGCCACGAGCGCGAGGGTGCCGAAGACGAGAGCGAGGCAGCCCCGCATCCCGGCACCCAGCCGTGGATAGGCCAGCACCGCAAGAATGACGATCGCGATCGGGATCAGCCCGCTGGCGAGATGGTCCCCGGCGGTGGTTCCCGGCTCGGGGTGGACGAACGCGTCGTCGGCGACAGCGATGGCGATGACGGCAGCGCAGACCTGGAACAGGCGGACGTCCCTGCCGGGGCTCTCAACCCTGTCAGCCGAAACGACCACAGCGTCCTCACTTCCACGTGTAACTATCTCCAGACAGCCTCCCACCGAAAGCGGCTCGCCTCATCCGGGATCCCCCGGCGGGAGAAGACAGGCGAACTACCTAACGGGTTGCGCATGAGCCCGGATGTCGGCGGTGGCGGGGAGACGGACACTGGTGACATGGAAGCTCCGAGCCTTGAGTTGAGCGGGCTGCGGCGTTCCTTTGGCGAGCTCGTCGCGGTTGATGATCTGAGTTTCTCGGTCCCGGCGGGATGCCTGTTCGGCTTTGTCGGCCGCAACGGTGCGGGGAAGACGACGACCATGCGGATGATCTGCGGTCTGCTGGCGCCCGAGGCCGGGAGCGTCTCGTGGGGCGGCACGAGAATCGACGCGCGGGCTCGTGAGCGCATCGGATACATGCCCGAGGAGCGCGGTCTGTACCCGAAGATGCGGCTCGCCGATCAGCTCGAGTACTTCGCGGTCCTGCACGGTGCACGGCACGAGCAGGCCCGAGCGGCCGCCGGCTCCTGGTTGGACAGGCTCGGCCTTGGCGACCGCCAGAGCGCGCGCGTGGAGTCGCTCTCGCACGGCAATCAGCAGCGCGTTCAGCTCGCGGCGGCGCTCGTGCATCGCCCGGACTTGCTGGTACTCGATGAGCCGTTTGCCGGACTTGATCCGATCGCCACCGATGTGATGGCCGATGTACTGCGTGAGGAGGCGGCGCGAGGCGTGCCCGTGTTGTTGTCCTCCACCAGCTCGAACTTGTCGAGCGTCTCTGCGAGGCCGTGGCGATCGTCGATCACGGTCGCCTCGTCGCGTGCGGTGGGGTCGGGGAGCTGCGCGCCCGCGGGCCGCGTTTGGTTCGCGTCGACGTGAGTGACGCAGCACCCGATTGGAGCGACGCGCTGAGCGACATGGAGCTCGTCGAGCGCACCGGTACGCGATCGGTGTTCAGGCTTGAACCGGCGGCGGATCCTCAGCGGATTCTCAATGCGGCACGTGGGTCTGGGACGGTGACGCATTTCGCGGAGCTGCAGCCGACGCTGGCAGAGCTGTTCCGTGAGGTGACCTCGACATGAGCACTCGACGGGCTGTATGGGAGGTCGCTCGGCGCGAGCTGGTCGAGCGCTCGCGCTCGCGGGTGATGCGCGTCTCGGTCGTGCTGATGCTGATGTTGAGTATCGGCGCGGCGATCGCGGCGGCGCGCCTGAGCGGCAGAACGCCGACCGACAACATCGCTCTTGTCGGCCCGCGCTCCGTCGCGCTGGAGCCCGCCATCCGCCTCCAGGCGAAGGCGGCAGGCCGGCGCGTGCGCGTTCACCGCTTGCTCAGCGCCGCGGCTGCTGCCCGCGAGGTGCGTGACGGCGCGGTCGCGGTGGCGCTGGTGGACGGGCAGCAATTGCTCGTCAAGACCTCGCGGTCGCAGCCGCCGGTCCATGTCGTGCGGGACGCGGTCGCCGCTCAGGGTGTTCTCGACCGGCTCGTCAACTCGGGGCTCACTCAGGCGCAGGCGATCGCTGCCCTGGCACCGCGGGCGGTGCGTGTGGATGTGTTCGACCCCAACGCGTCCGAGACCGCGCGAAACCAGGGTCTGCTCGCGGTGGGGCTGATCGCCCTCCTGATCGTTCTGGTGGTCTACGGCCAGGCGGTGGCGCAGGGCGTGACCGAGGAAAAGTCCACGCGCGTTGTCGAGCTGCTGCTCACCACGCTGTCACCGCGGCGCCTCCTCGCGGGAAAGGTTCTCGGCATCGGCGCGCTTGGCCTCGCGCAGCTGCTGCTCGCCGGCAGCGCGGCGCTTATCGCCGGGCGACTGGCCGGTGGTGCGGGCCTCCCCTCGGCGGCCCCGGAGGCGGTGGCGCTGGTCGTACTGTGGTTCGTGCTCGGCTACATCTTCTACAGCGTCGCGTTCGCGGCAGCGGGGGCGCTCGTCTCCCGGCAGGAAGACCTGCAGACCGCGATGGCGCCGATCAATGTCGTACTGATCGCCTCGTTCTACCTCGCCCTGATCGTGTCGAGCGGCAGCCCCAACGGAACCGTCGCTCAGATCTCGGCGTTTGTGCCGCCCCTCGCCCCGATGGTTGTCCCGGCGCGCATGGTGCTCGGCGATATGAGCACCGTCGGGCTCACGCTGGCGGTCGCGATCGACCTTCTCGCGACTGCGGGCCTGATCATCCTCGCGGCCCGCATCTATGAGCGAGCGATCCTGCGCATCGGCGCGCCGGTCAAGCTCGGCCGCTTGCTCGCACGCCACTCCCACCACGGGCAACGAGCCGATGGCAGAGTGAAAGGAACCCAAACCGTGAATCGCCAAGGCACCAAGGACGGGGAGCCCAGCGCCACCGAGTCACGACTTCCACCGCTCGCCGATGTCGGCCTGCGGATGGCGGCAGTCGCGCTTGTCCTCGCCGGCGCGATCGTCGGATTCAGCCACGTGGTCGCGATCGTCCTCGTGGCCGTCGGACTTGTGCTCCTGGTCCTGGAGCAGAGCTTGAAGTACTGGCCGCGGCGACCCGCCCACTGAGCCAGAACGCTCCCCGGCTAGCCTGTACGGGTGGCCTCCGTCATGGATCGACGAGCCTTTCTGGGCAGGACGCTCCCCGCAACCGCCATCATCCTCGCCGGTGGAGCGCAGGTCGTCTCCGCCGCCGCGCGCGGGCCGCTCGCGCTTGTCTACCGGGGTCCGGCGGCGTCTCCCGGATGTCCGGAGTCGGTCGCCGCGTTGCTCCGGCGTTCGCCGGCCCGCTTCCGGACGGTGTTCTGCGGTCCTCACGAGCGCGTGCCGCTGAGCGCCGCCGCGCTGTCGTCGGCCACCCTCTACGCCCAGCCCGGCGGCACCGACCTTCCCCCGGCGTGGCGCCACATGCGTCCCTACGCGGGCACGATCCGACGCTTCGTGCACGGTGGCGGGACATATCTGGGGTTCTGCCTCGGCGGCTACCTCGCCGGACGCGACCCAGGCTTCGCGCTCCTCCCGGGCGACTCGGGCGAGTACATCGAGTCGCGTGGCGCCGAGATCACGAGCCTCACGGACACCGTGATCTCCGTTCGCTGGCGCGGCCATCGGCGGCGCATCTACTTCCAGGATGGCCCGTTCTTCACGGTTCGTCACGGTGCCCCGGCCACGGTGCTCGCGCGGTACGAGAACGGGTTGGCGGCCGCCGTCGTGGCGCGCTTCGGTGCTGGCCGCGTCGGGGTCGTCGGCCCCCACCCGGAGGCTGACCGCGACTGGTTCGCGGGCCTGCCGCTGCGCCCGGTCGACGCGCGGGACCTCGGGCTTGACCTCATCGACGCGACGCTGGCGTTCTCGTGAACGTGCGTGCGACGATCGTCGCGGCGCTCGTGGCCGGCACGGTCATCCCTTGATCGAGGCGCGACCGTAGTTCTCCACACCCCGGTCTGCCGTCATTCCCCGTTTCGGGACGGGCCCAGCTCTCCTACGGTCGCATCATGGTCGTGCACGACGCCTCGATCGAGAAGGAGGGCGCGCCATGAGCAGTCGACGAGCTCGCCGGATGACCGACGGCCCGGTTGCCCTGCGGGCTCCGGATCAAGCGGCCGTTCACCTGCTGGAGTTGCTCGCCTACACGGATTGGCCGATGACGGTCGATGAGCTCCGCCAACATGGCGTGTCGGCGCCTGCCCAGGCGATCTACGATCTGCAGCTGACCGGCTATGAGATCGACCGGGTCACCGTTCATCTGGATGGCGGACACCAGGGCACCGGCTATCGACTCCGACTGCCGACCGAGGACGCGTTCGGGGCGGCCGATCCGGCGCCATCACCCGATCCTCAACCCGGGCGGCGTTCCGGGCTGACACTGACCGCAGCACGGGGACGCTGACGCGGCACGTTTGGCGCCTGGATGTCGGACCCGTAGTAGGCCCTGCTGCACGGTGCGGATCGCTACCGATGGCAGGGACGCGTCGGAGGCCTACGGTCGGTGTCTCAGGGATCCCCGATCACGGAGGCGGGTCATGAGCCTCGAGCTTGCGATTGCGACGTTCCAACATCCCGACGGCGCCGAGCGGGCGTTCGCACACCTTGGGCCCCTGCCTGCGGAGACGCCGTGGGTACACGAGCTGGCCTTCGTCCAGCGCCATCGCCATGACCGGATCACCGTTCGCGGCACGTTTGGCGGCCAGTACCTCGACACCGAGGCTGGAGGCGACGTGATCGGGCGCGACACGCTCATTGGTGCGCTCACGGGCGCCGTCATCGGTGCTGCCTTCGGGCCGCCGGGCTTTGCCGCCGGCCTCGTTGCCGGCGGGTCGATCGGCGGCGCGCTGCAGTCCCGCCACGCGAGCCCTCCAAAGGGTGAACTGTTCGAGCAGATCCGCGTCCATGTCCCGAAGGGTTCCTCGGCGATCGCCCTGCTGGCTGCCCCCGAGCACATCGACGCGATGGTGGCGGCACTTGCCGGGTTCGGCGGCGATCTGTATCGCTGCCTCCTGCTCGAAGAGCAGGTCGAACAGTTGTGCGCGGGGCTCAGCGGCGTGGCCGCGGCGGCTCCGGCACCGCTCGCGCCCGCTTAGTGCGGCACAGCTCGGATGAGGACGTCCGGCACGCCGGCCATCGAGTCCACGACAACAGTCGGCGTGATCCCCGACTCGCGCACGCGGTCCTCGCGGTACTTGCCGGTTCGGACGAGGACGGCTCGCAGGCCGGCGCCCAATGCGCCGCCGATGTCAGATTCGATGTCATCGCCGACCATCGCCGCCGCGCCGGCTGCGATTCCGAGATCCTCGAGCACTCCGGCGAAGAACCCGGCGGCCGGTTTCCCGACCACAAACGCCTGCTCACCGGTCGCGTACTCGATCGCTGCCACGAACGGCCCGACGTCGAGCGAGAGCCCGTCGGCACGCAGCCAGTAACGGTTCTTCTGCAACGCGATCAGCTCCGCACCATCCATCACCGCGCGGAACGCGTCGTTGAGCACGGCGTAGCCGAACGCCGACCCCAGGTCACCGATGATGACGGCGTCCGGATGCGAGGCGACCTCCTCGAGCTCGGCGAAGTCGCGCTTCACCTCGTCGTTCATGACGAGCACGACCCGCGCGTGCCCCCGGGCCCGGCAGTGCGCCACCGCGAGGGCCGCCGGCGTCACGAGTTCGTGCTCACTCACCTCGAATCCGAGACGTTCAAGTTTCGCGAGTGTGTCGTCGCGTGAGCGGGCGGTGGTGTTGGTGACGAACCGCAGCTGCAGACCGGCCGCTCGCAACCGGTTGATCGCCGCCACCGCGCCGTCGATTGGCTCCTCCTCGACGTAGAGAACGCCGTCGAGGTCGATCAGAACCGCCCTCAGTTCGGGCACGGCTGCGCGCCGATCGACCCGAGGCCCCGGTACGACTCCATCGGCCGATCATACGCCGGTATTTTGCTCTCAGATGACGGACGCAGTGGCAGTGGGGCGTTCCCGTCCCGTCACCGAGCCGGGAGCGCAACAGACGACATGGATGCGCTCGGACGCGGTGCTTCGGGGGTCCATGTGGGTGCTCGTGGCGATCGTCGTTGTCGGCCTGGCGGTGCTGTTCGTCGAACTCACCGACATGCAGCCCGAGTACGACGCGTACGGATGGCTGGTATGGGGACGCCAGACGCTGCATTGGAACCTTGACACGAACGGCGCGCCGTCGTGGAAGCCGCTGACGTTCCTGTTCACCGTCCCGTACGCGCTCTCCGGCAACACGCAGCCGTGGCTGTGGATGGTGACGTCGGTCGCCGCCGCGTTTGCCGGGGCCGTGTTCGCCGGTCGGATCGCCTATCGCCTCGGTGCGCCGGCGCCGCGGTACGCGAGGCTGTTCGGGGCGCTGCTGGCCGGCGCCGGGGTGCTCGGCATCGTCGGGTACTGGCCGCTGATCCTGATCGCCAGCGCCGATCCGCTCGTCGTCGCCCTGTGTCTCGCGGCGATCGACGCTCATCTGTGCGGGCGCCCGCGGATCGCATTCGCGCTTCTCGTGCTGGCGGGTCTCGGTCGCCCGGAGGCGTGGCTGTTCATCGGGCTCTATTCGCTGTGGGCGTGGCGCTCGGTGCCGCGCATGCGCCTGGAGATCGTCGCCGGGCTCGCGGTCATTCCGGCGCTGTGGTTCGGCATCTCGGCGTTGACCGCGAAGACGTGGCTGCGCGCGGGGGACGTCGCGCTCGGGAATCGCAACGCCCTGCGTCATCACGAGATCACCGGCGTCCTCGATCGGTTTGCCGATCTTTACGAGGTGCCGATGCAGTTCGCCGCGCTCGTCGGCATCTGCCTCGGCGCGGCGCGCCGTGAGCGCACGGTGCTGACGCTGACCGCGGCGGCGGTGGCGTGGCTTGTGGTCGAGATCGCGTTTGCCTATCGCGGCTTTCCGGCCACGCCCCGGTACATGGTCGAGCCGGCGGCGATCATGGTCGTGCTCGCGGGGGTGGGCGTGGCCAGGCTGCTCGCCATGGCCACACGGGTGCCGCTCGTCGCCCGTCCGCTCCCGGCGCTCGCCGTCGCGGCGCTCGTCGTGACGCTGGTCCCGGCCGGTCGCGATCGCGTCAGCGTCGTGCGCCAGGCAATCCAGCAGCGCCGCACGACTGGCGTCAAGATCGAACGACTGGCGAGCGTGATCGCGCTCGACGGCGGCCCCAAGCCAATCCTCGCCTGCGGGACGCCGGTCTCGATCGGCGGCTACCAGAGCACGCTCGCGTGGCATCTCGGGCTCAATGTCGGCTACGTCGGCCACAAGCCCGGGCGCGCGATCCACAAGGGTTATCCGATCGTGCTGTTCAAGCCCTACTACCTCGGCTGGCTCGTCATCCCGATCCACATCGCGCCGGCCCAGCAGGCCGCATGCGCCCGCCTGCGTGCGAACAGCGCGTTCGGAAGCGGGACCAATGGGCCCGGCGGCCGCCGAGATCAGGCCTCGGCGACGGCAGCCTTCAGCGACGAGCGCCCGTCTCCGAGGACGAGCGGTCCATGCGAGACGAGCACGTGCTCGACGGGCAGGTCGGTCAGGCCCGTGAGAAGCTCCCGCAGTCGCTCGCGACCGCCGCTTGGCTGCGTCCAGGACGGAGGACACATGCGAAGCGTGCCGCGTCCGTCTCGGAGCATCGCGTCACCAAAGATCAGCGCGCCCGGCACCGGCAACCACAGCCCGATCTCATCGACGCGCTCGAGGTCGATGACCCGCAGCCCGAACAGCTCCTGGCCGTCGGCGACCTCGTGATCGAACGGCTTGTCGATGTCGCTGGCGGACGCCGGCCGAGCCCACACTGGGACCCCGTAGCGGCTTGCCGCGTCCGGGATGCTGCGCTCGTGCCAGTGACAGGTGCGGACGATCCCCGCACAGCCGCCCTGCGCCGACAGGAGCCGGTCGAGCGCGTCCCAGTCGGACACGAGCGGGTCGATGAGCACGAGCCCGTCGCTCGAGGCCATGGCGTACCACGAGACCTCGCGCTCCCAGCCGTCCTCGCCACCCTCGTCCTCCGTCCATTCCGGATGGAGCGCGACATCCCGCCACACGCCGCTCAGCACCTCATCCGCCATCGCTCAGCACGATAATGAGGATCGTGCTCGAACGCGTTCTCACTGCGCCGATCGCCGCCACCGGTCTCATCGCCGGGTTTGCGGTCGCGGTCGCTCAGCGGCTCGCGACCGCTCGGTGGCGTCGTACTCGCCCTATGCGGTGTGACGTGCCTCGTCGTCTGGCTCAGGCGCGACGGGCGTGGCGTCGCGGCGATCCTCACGGTCACCGGGCTCGTCGCGTTCGCCGTCTCCCATGTGCTCGGTCACGTGATCGGCGCTTGGCCGTCGGTGCTCATCGTCTCAGCGGTCTGTGCCGCCCTGTGCTGGCGGCTGTCGGATGCGGCAGCGCTGCGTCGCGGGCCGGACGGCGGCTCAGCCGAAGTCGGAGTTCGTCCGTAGCCGGGCGCATACCGCGCGCCGGTCGCGCGGGATGTTGACCGGTCCGGACGACCCATCCGGCCCAGTGGGGCTCGAACAGGACGATCGGCTGACGCGTCTTCACCTCGGTGTGGGGATCCCAGCCGACGTCGGCAACGTTCTCTGTCGGTCGCCCAGGCGAGAATGCTCTGGAACCTGATCTCCGTGACCGGTTTGCCGCAGGCGAGGACGCGCCGCGGCCCGCCGACATCGGCGATCACGCGGTGCAGGCGCCCGATCTGCCGTGCCCACGTCTGCCCGAGGTCAATGCCGTTGTGAGCCAGTCGCGCGCGCGTTCGGGCCGGCTGGGCGAGCGTCACCAAGAGCGCGGCGACGGCCGCCACGGCGGCCCAGCGCAGCAGCGCGAAGCGGTGCCGGCCGACGCTGAGCACCCGTCCGATGCCGGCGCCGACGAGCACGACGAGCACGGCGACCGGCTCGAACATGTACCGCGGGGAGGGTGCCCACCCGTGGAGCGCGAACGCGATCTCGGTAAGGAGCCACAGCAGCGCGGCTCCGATCAGCACAATCCAGGACCGTTCACGGCGGACGGCGGCGAGCAGGACCGCGGCGAGCGCGGCGATCCACATCGGCAGCTCGTAGAGGCTGGTGAACCCATCCAACGTGCCGGTCACGCGATTGCCGGGCAGGGCAGCCGTCGAGTCCGCTTCGATCTTCCCAGCGATCAGGGGATTGCCGGAGGTGATCGTGGGGATGCCAAACCACAGCAGCGGAATCGCCGCGAGACCGGCGAGCACCGGGATGCGGAGAGCAGGATCCGCACGCCATGCCCACAGCGCGTAAGCGGCGGTCACGAGCCACGCCTCCGGGCGCCCGAGCGAGGCGAGCACGAGCAGCGCCCAGGCGAGTCGCCGCCGTCCTGACATGTGGGCGTCGATGGCGGCGAGGCAGAGTGTCGTCATCAGCGGATCGGACGTCGCGATCAGGACGAAGTGCCAATAGCCGGCGATCCCGAGCACGCCGACGCCGGCGAACACCGCTCCCGCCGCGCGCGCGTAACGGGGCGCCGGCGCGCTGAGGCGGTACGCGATTCGGGCGGCGAACACCGCGCCCGCGAACGCGCCGGCGACGGCGGTCACCATCCACAACCACAGCGCCGCATCTCCGGGGAGGAGCGAGTACGGGAGCGTGAACAGGAACGGCAGCGGCTTCCACGACGGCGCTGCGTTGAGGTCAAGGTTGAGGTGGACCGTCTGGTGGCCCCAGACGAGCCAGCCGTAGGCGTCGAAGGCGGGCCGCATGCCGGTGAGCAGGACGAACGCCACGGCGGCGAGGAGCACACCTGTCGCGACGAGCGCCCACGTCGGGACGCGCCACGGGCGCCCCGTCGGGCGCGGGTCCGGCCCGGTCGCGGCCCCGCCGCGCGCTGCGCCGCCTCCGATGGCTGATGGGATCGCGACGTGACTCACCGACCGAAGGTAGCGAAGCGCTTCGAGCTTCGTCCACGTCTGACCGGGTAGCACGGGTACCGAAACCTGACATTCGATCGGAAAGGAGCATGCGATGTCGGCATTCACGCGCACGCTCGGTCGTAAGGCGACGAAGGCCACGGTCCGCCACTCGGTGCGGGGGCTCAGTGCGAAGGCGCAGCGCAAGCCGTTGCGAAGCGTGAGCTTGCTGAGCCTCGGCGGACTCGTCGGCGGCACCGCTGGCTGGTTCGCCGGACGGCGAACCCAACAGGCCTCCTAGTGCAGATCGGGGGGCTCGATGTGCAGCAGCCCCTCGATCATCAGGCGAAGCCCGAAGCGGAACCGCTCCTCGCCGCTGCCCCCCGTGAGGACGCTCAGCATTGAGGTCGTGTGCGGGATGCTCGCCGGATCGAGCTCGGCGAACGCGGCGCGGATGTCCGCCTCGATTGACCCTTGGGGCACGCCCTCCGCGACGTAGATCGCCGTTTCGTACGCGGTCGCGTTGATGTAGAGGAAGACGACGTCGAGGAAGAACGCGATGCTGCGATCGTCGACGCCGCCGGCGCGTAGCAGCCCGATCACCCGGTCGGCCACGATCGCCGCGTTCGGGCCGGTCGGCACGTTGGCGAGTGGCACCCGCGCGATCCCGTGGTGGCGCTCGAGCGTCTGCAGGATCCGCGTCAACAGCGACTCGAGCTGACCGCGCCAACGCTCCGGGTCCGGCTCGTTGCCGAGGTCGATCTCGCCGACGACGCGATCGAACATCTCGTTGAGCAGCTGCTGGCGGTTGGTGACATAGACGTAGAGCGAGGCCGGACCGGTGTCGAGCTCCGTCGCGACGGCACGCATCGTCACGCCGTCGATGCCCTTGGCGCGCAAGACGCGGAGGCCTGCCTCGAGCACCGCCTCCTTGCTCAGAGGCGCCTTGGCCGGCTGGGACCGTGGGGTCGCACGCATCACGAGGAAGTCTACTTGACACGAACATTGTTCGGAACGTACATTGTTCGGCACGAACAATGTTCGATCACGATCTTCGTTCAAGTGAAAGGCAGGAGTTCATGCCAGCGACAGCTCCGGCGCTCCCCCACGCAAGCGCGAGCAACGAGACGCCGGCCGGTCGCCGCCGGTGGCTCGTGCTCGCGATCGTCCTCGTGGCCGAGGTCATGGACCTCATCGACGGAACGATCGTCAACATCGCCGCGCCGTCGATCCGGCGCGACTTCGGCGGGAACCCCACGACGTTGCAGTGGTACGGCGCCGCGTACACGCTCGCGTTCGCGGTGCTGCTCATCACCGGCGCGCGGCTCGGCGACCGCTTCGACCGGCGCAAGGTGTTCCTCGTCGGAGTGCTCGGCTTCACGGGCGCCTCGGTCGCCTGTGCGGCTGCGCCGAGCTCCGGCTTTCTCATCGCCATGCGTGCCGTTCAGGGAGCGTTCGGCGCGCTCCTGATCCCGCAGGGTTTCGGGATGATCAAGGCCGTCTTCTCCGACGACGAGGCGCAGAAGGCGTTTGCGGCGTTCGGGCCCGTGATCGGGATCGCCGCCGTGATCTCTCCGGTCCTCGGCGGCGTCCTGACCTCCGGTGATCTGTTCGGACTTGGGTGGCGCGCGGTGTTCCTCGTCAACGTTCCGCTCGGCATCATCGGCCTGATCGGCTGTCTGCGCGTTCTGCCGCGGGGCACGGGGATCCCCGGGACCCGGCTCGACCCGGGCGGCGCGGTGATCGCGACGGTCGCCGCGTTCGCCCTCGTCTATCCGCTCGTCCAGGGCCGGGAACTCGGCTGGCCGGCATGGATCTTCGCGCTGTTCGCCGCCGGGATCGTCGGTTGTGCCGCGTTCGGGCTCTATGAGCGCCGGCATGCGGAGCGTGCCCTGATCACGCCGAGTCTCCTGCGTAACGGGACATACACGAGCGGGTTGATCGTCGCGCTCTGCTTCTTCGCGTCGATGATCGGCCTCAACCTCGTACTGTCGCTGTTCTGCCAGCTCGGCGAGGGGTTCTCACCGATCCGCACCGGGCTGACGCTCGCGCCGTTCGCGCTCGGGGTCGCGTTCACCGCCGGCCCGTCCTATCCGCTGGCCCAACGCTTCGGCCGCGCATCGATTCAGGCCGGCTTCGCGGTGATGGGCGCCGGGCTCGCGCTCCTCGCCGTGATGGTTCATAACGGCGGACCGCACACCTCGGCGTGGACGCTCGTACCGGGTGAGCTCCTCGCGGGGGCCGGGATGGGCCTCGCGCTGCCGCCGCTGTTCGACTTCATCCTGGCCGGCGTCCAGGACCACGAGATCGGATCGGCGTCAGGAGTCCTCAACGCGGTCCAGCAATTCGCGGCCGCGCTCGGGATCGCCGTGTTCGCGACGGTGTTTTTCGCCTATCTCGACGCGCACCATCCTTCGGTGACCGCGATGACGTGGACCACGGTGCTCAGCCTCGTCCCGCTCACGCTCGCATTCCTGGCCGTGTTCCGGCTGCCGCGGCGACCACGGGCGACGCCCGCGTTTTGATCGCGGGATAGCATGCTCGCCGCACCTGAGCACGGACGAGGAGACGGGACATGCCATACGCCGACGTCAACGGGCAACGCATCCGCTACGAGGACTCAGGTGGTGACGGGCCGCCCGTCATCCTCTCGCACGGTTTCCTGATGGACCGCGAGATGTTCGCGCCACAGGTCGCGCATCTGTCGCCGGAGTACCGCGTGATCACGTGGGACGAGCGTGGTTTCGGCGAGACGGAGTTCGACGGGCAGCCGTTCACGTACTGGGACTCCGCGCGCGACTGCCTGGGGCTGCTCGACTCGCTCGGCATCGCCGGGGCGGTGCTCGGCGGGATGTCGCAGGGCGGCTTTCTCTCGCTGCGTGCGGCGCTGCTCGCGCCGGACCGGGTGCGGGCGCTCGTTCTCATCGACACGCAGTCAGGCGTCGAGGACCCCGAGCGGCTCCCCGCGTACCGGCAGATGCAGCAGACATGGCTCGAGCACGGGCCGGTCGACGACCTGACGGCGGCGATCTCGGCGCTGATCATCGGTGACCCGGTCGTCAGCGAGCCGTGGATCGCGAAGTGGCGCGAGCTGCCCCGTGAGGCGATGATGGAGCCGACCGAGACACTGTTCAACCGGGAGGACATTGGTGACCGACTCGGCGAGATCACATGCCCGGCAATCGTGTTCCATGGGACGGCCGATGCCTCGATCGAGCTCGAGAAGGGTGAGGCGCTGTGCGCCGCTCTCTCAGGGTGTCGTGGGCTTGTCCCGGTCGAGGGTGCGCCGCATGCCTCGAACCTCACGCACGCCGAGCAGGTCAACGGCCCGCTGCTCGAGTTCCTGCGCTCGATCTGAGGCGGAGCTCCACAGACCGATCTAGACTCGGACCCATGGACGACATCACGATGACCGAAACCGAGCTCGACGCGCTCCAGCAGGAGGTGAACCGGCTCGAGAGCGACGGCCGCCGTGAGATCGCGGCCCGGATCAAGACGGCTCGGGAATGGGGGGACCTCAAGGAGAACGCGGAGTACCACGCCGCCAAGGAGGATCAGGCCCACCTGGAGACGCGCATCCTCAAGCTGCGCGAGCAGGTGCGCCGAGCGGCCGTGATCGAGGTGGACGCCGGGCGCCGATGTCGTCGCGCACGGCTCGACGGTGTCCTACACGGACCGCGCGAGTGGTCGCAGGCAAACGTTCAGGATCGTCTCACCGCACGACGCCAAGCCGGCCGAGGGCTCGCTGTCGGTCGCGTCTCCGATTGCCCAGGCGCTGATCGGTGCGCGCGTGGGAGATGTCGTCGAAGCGCACACGCCGACCGGCCCCCGGTCGCTCGAGGTTCACTCGATCAACTGAGCGCGGCCCACGGCTCGGTGAGCGCGAGGTCGGCCTCGAGCGGCCGACGCGGGGGGAGGCCGACACGCTCCAGCTCGGCGTGATAGGACCGGCATGCCTCCTCGGCGCCGATCTGCCCATCGGCGAGCAGCCGGAGGTGCTGCACGAACGTCAGCGGGTGCTCCGAGTCCTTGATCTTGCGCCCGAACAGCGCCGCTCGGGCCCCGTGCCGGCGTGCCCGCTCGAGCAGCGCGAACGCGTCGTGCGTCGTGCCGGACGAACCCCCGAGGATGCCCGGCACGAGGTGGGGGTCATAGCTCGCGAGCGCCTCCAGCGCCGCCGGTCCGAGGAACGGCATCTTCAAGAACACGGGCCGTGAGCCGCGCGGGACGGCGGCCAGCGTGCGGACGACGAAGTCGGCGAGGAACCGCCCCACCTCCGCCGGTCCGCGGCCCGGGACGTTCGGGACGAACACCTCGAGAAAGTGGCGGAAGTCCTCGCGTTCGGCCTCGACCCGAAACGCCCGGTAGCGCTCGAGCATGACGACGTCGATCTCGGCGTCGCCGAGCGGGGTCACCGAGTACAGGCCGAGGTCCGCGCCGCCGGCGCGCTTGGCCTGCGCAAGCGGTGTCGTCGAAAACGGCCGCGAGGGCTGGTGCGGATAGGTCGAGCCCGCGAGAAAGTGGATGTCGGTCGTGTCGTTGGCCCGGATCGCGGGGGTGACGGTGGAGTCGTCGAAGATGTGTTCCTCCACCGTGAGCAGCTCGCTCGTGGAGATGCTCATAAGCATGATGTCGACGAGGCCCTGAGCGACGATCTCGCGGACCTGGTCCCGGTAGTCGGACAGCGAGCGCAGCGCGCCGGTCACCGGATCGATCCCGGTGGCGGCGAGCCCGTAGGCCATGTCGGCGTCCTTGGCGTCGGCCAGGATGAACGCGTCGGAGACGCCGGGTTCGGCGTGCAGCGCGGTGAGCTTCGCGTCCAGGGTCTTCGTCATCTCAACACCATCGTTCCGGTTGCGTCCCGGTCGGCAGTCGCCGATCCGAGGTCGATTTCGACGTCGTGTCGCCGCCAGCCCTGCGCGAGCCTGGCGCCGAGCTCATCCCACGAGGGAATTCCGGTCGTGGGATCAATCGACTCGACGCTACACGCTCCGACCGCCGTCGCGATCGTCGCGGCCTCCGTGATGCTCACACCGCGCAGGATCGCGGTCAGCAGCCCACCGATCGTCGCATCGCCGGATCCGGTCGTGCCGACGATCTCGCGCGCGCGGAAGCAGGGGGCCAGGACCTCGCGGTGGGTCCAGGCGTTGGCGTCGAGGTCGAGCCGCTCGCAGAGTGGGCCGATGCGCGCGGGGTCGGACGTCGTCCGCAGGTAGAGGCCGTGGTCGCCGAGCTTCAGCGCGATGATCGCGCTGCCCATCGAAATCAGGCGGTCGCTCAGCTCCCGGAGAGCCGCCCGATCAAGGACGTCGGTCAGCGGATGACCGCCGGCGAGCTGCTCGAAGCGAGCGCGGTCGACCATGAACAGCAGCTCGTCGATGCTCGGGGCGAAGACGTCGACGGCGGGCAGGGCGGTCTCGAGGACGGCCTGCCAATCCGCGCGTCCGGCATCGCTCGCCGGATCGGGCACGCACATGTCGAGGGCCGTGATGAGGCCGGCGGTCCGGGCGCGCGTGAACAGCCGGCGCAGTTCCGCGCCGTCGGCGGCGTACATCCGCGGCATGAGCGGCGGGTAGCCGAAATGGAACAGCCGGGCGTCGGTGAGGTGTTCGTCGCGTACGTCGTCGACGCTGAACGTCTCATTCGCCCCGGGACAGTGCAGGTAGGCGCGGTCACGGTGGGGTGGGTTGATCACCAGCGTGTAGCTCGTGGCCTCGGTCGAGGTGACGCTCAGGCCCTCGGCGAGCTGAGGGCCGGAGTTCCCGGTAGGCGTCGCGAACGACCCGACCGAAGAGGTCATCGCCGACCTTGCCGACGAGGCGCACGGTGACGCCGAGCCGGTGCATCGCGAGGCCCGTGTTCGACACGACACCGCCGGTCGAGAACGTCGCCGGCCCGATGACGTTGAGCCGCCCCGGCTCGAGGTCGACCGGCCCGTAGAGTCGCGGGAACACGTCGAGCGAGACGTGTCCGGCGATCACCGCGTCGACTGTGATGGTTCCTGCCCCAGGGTGGTCTTCATGATCTTGCCGAGCTCGTTGCGCGGGAGCGCGTCAAGGTAGCGAACCGAGCGAGGGCGCTTGTGGGGGGTGAGCAGCCGGGCGACGTGATCGGTCAAGGCCTCCGCGGCGGGCGGGTGCGTCGGCGAATCCGGCACGACCCAGGCGACGATGCGCTCTCCGAGGTCCGGATCGGGCTCGCCGGTGACTGCGACCTCGCGGACGCCGGGGTGCTCGAGCAGGACGGCCTCAATCTCACCGGCGCCGATCTTGAACCCACCGGTCTTGATCAGGTCGGTGCTCTTGCGACCGATGAGCCGGATGTACCCATCGGCCTCACGAACCGCGACGTCGCCGGTGCGAAACCAGTCGCCGAGGAATGCCTCGGCGGTGGCGTCCGGCCGGTGGAGGTACTCCAGGAACAGATTCGGGCCGCGGACGAGCACCTCCCCGACGGTGGTGCCGTCCCGGGCGTCGATCGTCGTCCCGTCGTCGTCGATGAGCCGGAGCGCGACGTGCTCGAGGGGAAGACCAACCGTGCCGGCGCGCCGCTCGCCGTCGGCGCGGATGGCGCAGATCATGAGCGTCTCGGTCATGCCGTAGCGCTCGACGACGCGCTGGCCGCTCGCCCGCTCGATGCGCTCGTGGTCGGCGACCGACAGCGGGGCGGAGCCGGAGACGAGCAGGCGCGCGTGTCCGAGCGCCGAGGCGACGTGGGCGTCCTCCTCGGCGGCAGCGGCGAGCCGGTGGTACATCGTCGGCACCGCGAACAGCATCGTCGCGGGACCGCCCAGCGCCGACGCGACGGCCTGCGGACTGAAGCTGCCGAGGTGGTGCATGCTTCCGCCGCGGCGGAGCGGCCCGAGCGTCCCGAGGACGAGGCCGTGGACGTGGAACAGGGGCAGCCCGTGCACGAGCACATCGCGTTCGCTCCACCCCCACGCGACGGCGAGGTCGTCGAGCGAGGCGGCGATCGCGCGGCGCGGGAGGACGACACCCTTCGGCGGGCCGGTCGTGCCGGACGTGTACACGATCAGGGCCGGCCGTTCCGGGTCCTCGCCCTGGGGGAGGGGCGGGGGGGCGACCGACGGAGACGGGACGAGCGTCACGTCATGACGACGCACAGCGTTCAGAGGCGCCGGCAGCGTCGCGTCCGGCGCCGCGAGCACGAGCTCCGGCGCGCTGTCAGCGAGGATGTGGCCGAGTTCGCGCTCGCCGGACTTCGGGTTCATGGGGACGACGGGAACGCCGGCGGCGAGCGCTCCGACGACGGCGACGGCGGTGTCCAGCGTCGGCGTTGCCCAGACGCCGACACGTGACGCGCCCGCCAGCTCGTCCGCCAGCGCCGCCGCCAGCGCGCGCAGCTCCCCGTAGGCGAGCGCGCCGTCTGGGAAGCGCAGCGCTTCTCGATCGTCGGGCGGGCCCGCGTCAGGTCGGGTGGGGTCGAGGAACGGCAGCAGTGACATCTCCGTGAATAATGACGCGTGGGTCGTACGCAAATAATTTGCGTATACTGAAACCATGAAATCGCGTCGGGCTGTCCGGTATCTCCGTCCTGCGGCCGCGGTGGCGTCGGCCGCCGAGCCGGACGCCTCCTCGCCCGTGAGCCTTCCCGAACTCGAGGTCGTTCAGACGGTCGAGGATGACGCCCGCGACGGATCGCCGCAGCTCGCGATGGCGCTCGAGCCGATCGCCGCGGGGGACGTGTCAGTCCTGCTCGTGTCCTCGCTGCGGACGGTCGCCGGCTCGCTCCGCGAGCTCGTCGGCCTGATCGATTGGCTCAGCGCGGCCGGCGCGGCGCTCGTGACGGAGGACACCGGCCTTGACACGGCCTCGTCTGCCGGCCGCACTGCAGCCGCCCTCCTGCGTGAGATCGCGAGCTGGGACGAGGCCCCCGGCCCCGGCCGGCCCCGGCGCGGGCGCCCGAGCCTGAGCCGGCTCTCGCCTGAGCTTGTCGACCGCATCGTGGCCCTCCGCGCCACGGGGATGAGCCTTCAGGCGATCGCCGACCAGCTGAACGCCGAGGGCATGCCGACGCCGCGCGGGGGGACGACCTGGCGCCCGTCGAGCGTTCAATCGGCGCTCGGCTACCGCCGGCCGCGGCCGCCGATGCCGGGCATGCCGCCGCTGCCGCCTGGGCCGCCGGCGGGGCCGGGGGCGCCTGGGCCGCCGGGGAGACCGGCACCGCCCGAGGGACCACCGCGCTCGCACCGCCCGCCGCGCCGACCGGGCGCTCGTCCGTGACCGCGCTGATCACGAGGTTCGGCGTCCTCGGGGTATTCCTGCTGATGGTTCCGGAGAGCGCCTGCATCCCGATCCCGAGCGAGGTCACCCTCCTGTTCTCCGGGTTCGCCGTCAGCCAGGGCTGGATGAGCTTTCCGCTGGCCGTCGCCGCGGCAACCGCCGGCAACCTCGTCGGATCGATGATCGCGTACGGCCTCGGCGCGACGGGGCTGCCGAGCCGAACGCCGGGCGCCCGCGTCGTGCTCGAGCGGTGGGAGGGCCTGCTCGACCGGCACGGCACGCGCGCCGTGTTCATCGCCCGTCTGCTTCCGCTCGCGCGGACGTTCGTCTCGCTGCCGGCGGGGGCGCGGCGGATCCCACTCGGGAGGTTCGTGATCTTGACGACGGCCGGGTGTCTGCTGTGGTCAGCGGGCTTCGTGCTCGTCGGGGTGCTGACGAACACTGCCTGGCACGCGATCAGCTCGGTCGTCGGACGCATCCTGCTCGCAGTCGGAGCGGCGACGCTCGTACTGACGTTCGTCCGCCGGGCCAAGTAGGCCGTAACCGGAGACGGTGTTCTCAGGTACGTAACATCGTCCGCCGCGGCGTCTGGGACCGTGTCGGAATCCGGAACCGGCTCCGTCTGCCCCTTCGCATCCATCCGTGGCCCTCAGTCCCCTGACCGCGCTGGTCGGACGCTCGCGTCGGCAGTCCGTGTCGGCGTCCTCGCGCTACGAGCGCCGTCGGGTCCGGCTGCGCGGCGGGGGGCGGACGACGCTGCACGTCGCCGCGTACGACCTCGCGGCGGTCACGCCGCGGATCGTCGTGCTCGAGCGCGCGATGCCCCTCGTCCGGTGGTGTCACGAGCAGGGCGTTCGGGACGCGGTCGTCGGGGGCTTCTTCATCCGCCCGCTCAGTGAGCCCCTCGGCGAGCTCTGGATCGCCGGCCGGCCCCAGCCGTCGACGCCGTTCGACGCACCGTGGGGCGCCGTCCGCGCCTGCCTGCACGTGGATGGCGAGGCAGTCCGCATCGCCCCCCGCGACGCGCTCCCCGCGGCGCCCGACGGCGACCTCCTTCAGGCCGGGCCGCTGCTCGTTGCCGACGGCCGGAGCGCCGTCGCTGCCGGTATCGACCCCGAGGGCTTCTCGGCGGGCGCGCGGCAGTTCGACTCCGACATCACCGACGGGCGCTACCCGCGCGCGGCCCTTGCCCGTGCGGGCGGGCGGCTGCTCGCCGTCGCCTGTGACGGCCGCACCCGCCGCGACGCCGGGATGACGCTCGGCGAGCTCGCCGAGGCGCTTGTCGCACTCGGCACCGAGGAGGCGATCAACCTCGACGGCGGCGGTTCGGCGTCGCTTGTCCACGCCGGGCGACTGCGCAACCGCCCACGCGAGGAGCACGGGATCGATCTGCTCGAGGGTCGGCCGGTCGTGACCGCGGTCGTCCTCGCCCCGCGCGTCTAGTGTCCCGAGTCAGAAGTCCGATGGCAGTCGAGGCGTCCCCGGCGGCGCCGCGCGGCGTCCTCGAATCCTCGTGCACCTCCAGTGCACGTCGGATTCTGCGTCCTTGCGCGGCATCCCCCGGTGACACCTCTTGGTGCCACCGAACTTCTGACTCGCGACACTAGCGGTACCGCGGACCTCCTCGCGCCACGCACACCGACGATTGATTTCACGAGGGTGCGGCCTGCCGCGCGACGCACGGTCGCAGACGCGGCGGACCCGGCGGAGCGCTGGGTTGCAGATGCCGCGGACCCGGCGGAGCGCTGGGTGGCAGATGCCGCGGACAAGGCGCAACGCGCGGTCGCGGATGCCGCGGCCATAATCGCCGGTTCCCATGCCGCTCCGTGTCGTGTCCGCCATTCTCTTCTTCCCTCGCGGGGGGTCCGCGTACGTTGCCCGTGCGCTGGTCGACGGGCTCCGCGCCCAGGGTTGCGCGGTGACGCTCGTCGCCGGATCGCGCACGGACCGGGACGGCCACGGCGACGCGCGACGCTTCTACGGCGACGGTGACCTTCACGCCGTCGACTTCGGCCCGGCGATCGCCTCCGGCGACCCACTGGCCTACGTCGGGCCGCCGGGCACTGCGCCGATGCACCCATCGTTCGAAGACCGTCCCGGTGCCATCGACCGCGTGTTCGCCGCTGTCGATGACGATGCTTATGAGCGGCAGGTGGCGGCGTGGGCGCGGGAGCTCGCGGCGGCCGGTGCCGCCGAAGCGGATGTTTTGCACCTCCATCACCTGACGCCGCTCAACGAGGCGGCGGCCCGGGTGGCCCCGGACGTCCCGGTCGTCGGCCACCTCCATGGCACCGAGCTCCTCATGCTTGAGGCGATCGACCCGGCCGCTCCGCGCTGGCCGCACGCCGCTGTCTGGGCGGAGCGGCTCCGCCGTTGGGCGCGCGGCTGCGCCCGCGTCATCGTCGCCGACGGGACCGTGGCGCGGGCGCGAGATCTGCTCGAGCTCGACGAGGAGCGGATCGTCACCCTTCCTGGCGGAGTCGACACCGACACGTTCCGGCCGCGGCCGGTCGATCGCAGCGCGGTCTGGCGGCGGGTGCTCGTCGAGCACCCACGCGGCTGGTGCCCCGGCGGCGAGGCGGGCAGCGTCGCCTACCGGGATGACGAGCTCGGGCCCGTTGCCGACGGGACGGTCGTCGCCTACGTCGGGCGCTTCACGGCGGTCAAGCGGCTGCCGCGGCTGATCGAGGCATTCGCGGCGGCGAACGCGCGGACCGCGACGGCGGCCGGCCTCGTCCTCGTCGGTGGGTATCCGGGCGAGTGGGAGGACGAGCACCCGGCCGAGACCGTGGCGCGGATCGGAGCCCGCGATGTCTTCCTCGCCGGGTGGTACGAGCAGGCGCGGCTGCCCGAGCTGCTGTGTGCCGCCGACGTTGTCGCGCTCGCCTCCGCTCACGAGCAGTTCGGCCTCGTGCTCGTGGAGGGCATGGCCTGCGGGCGCCCGGCCGTGGCAACCGCCTCGCCGGGCCCATCGTCGATCATCGCCGATGGAACGACCGGGTGGCTCGTCGACGGCGATGACGAGGAGGCACTCGCGGGTGCGCTCGCCGAGGCGATCGACGACCGCGCCGAACGCGAGCGTCGCGGCCGGGCGGCGCGCGCGGTGGTCTGCGAGCGGTACGCCTGGGACGCGGTCGCCAACCGCCTCGCCACGGTCCTCGCGGACGTTGCCTCGCCGTCGATCGCGCGGTAGCTGCCGGGCATTGCCCCGCCGTCGATCGCGCGGTAGCTGCCGGAGGTCGCCTCGCCGCCGATCGCGCGGTCGCTGCGGGACGGGCGAGTGGTCGTTCACGAGCATCCGATTCGGCACAGCCTCAGTCCGGAAGCAGGGGGACGCTGATTCCCGGGTCCCGACCGACAAGGACGCCCCGGGTGATCGCTGACGAGCCGAATTTGTCCCGCACGAGGTCGAGCGTCGCATCGAGCTCACGCCGGCGGTCGAACGGCAGCGTGAGCTGAATGCCGCTCTCGTCGGCGAGGTTGGTCAACGCGACCCCAATGAGCGTGATTCCGCATCGCTCGACCAGCGGCATCGCCTGCTCGAGGAGCTTCGTCGCGGTACGCAGAATGACGTGGGTCTGGGCGGTGGGCTCACCCATCGTGTGCGAACGGGTGGCCCGCGAGAAGTCGTCGAAGCGCAGCCGCAGCACGACCGTTCGGCACAGCCGGCGGGCCGTCCGCATCCGCCGCGTCACGCGGTCGATGAGCGCGATCAGCGAGGTCACGAGCTCCTCCGGTGCGCGCCGCCTGCGCCCGAGCGCCCGTTGGGCCCCGATCGAACGGCGCCGGCGGCGGACCGTGACCGGGCGCGGGTCGTAGTTGTTGGCGAGCGCATGCAGGTGCCGGCCGGCCGCCCGTCCGAGCATCGAGATGAGCGTCGCCTGCGGGAGCTCGGCGACCTCCCTCACGGTCGTGATTCCGCGGGCTCTCAACTTTCCGGACGTGACCTTGCCGACGCCCCACAGCCGCTCGACCGCCAGGGGGTGCAGGAACTCGAGCTCACGGTCCGGCGGCACGAGCAGCAGGCCGTCGGGTTTGGCGACTGCGCTCGCGACCTTGGCGAGAAACTTCGTCCGCGCGATCCCGACGGTGATCGGCAGCCCGATCTCGGCACGCACGCGGCGGCGCAAGGTCACGGCGATCTCATGCGGGGTGCCTGAGATGTGGCCGAGGCCGCGGACGTCGAGGAAGGCCTCGTCGATCGACAGTCCTTCCACGATCGGAGCCGTGTCCTCGAATACCGCGAACACCGCCTTGCTCGCCTCGCTGTAGGCCGACATGCGCGGCGGGACGACGACCGCATGCGGCGCCAGCCGTTTCGCCTGGTAGCCGCCCATCGCGGTCTTCACGCCGAGCGCCTTCGCCTCGTAGCTGGCGGCGAGCACGACACCAGCGCCGACGATCACCGGCCGACCCCGCAGCCGAGGGTTGTCCCGCTGCTCGACCGACGCATAGAACGAGTCAAGGTCCGCGTGGATGATGGTGGCGTCCGACGACACGAACATATGTTCGCTGAGATGCCGGACGGATTGCACCTCTCGAGCGCCGCCCCGCGTAACGTGTCACGTGACGTGACGGCGCAGCGCGACGCACTCGAGGAGACGATCGACCGGCTGTACGGCCTACCGCTCGACGAGTTCACGCAGGCCCGGGATGCGGCGGTGAAGGAACGTCGTGCCGCGAAGGATCGCGACGGCGCCGAGGCGCTCAAACAGCAGCGCAAGCCGAACCTCGTCGCCTGGTCGCTCAACCGCGTCCGCCGCAGCGATCCGGACGCGATCGAGGAGCTGATCGAGGCGGGTGAGCGACTCGGCGAGGCGCAGCGTCAGCTCGTCGCCTCCGGCGCCCGGGGCTCCCTGCGCGACGCCGGGGCCGATGAACGTGCGCACGTCAGGCGTGTGGCGGAGCTCGCGTCGGCTGAATTGGCCGCGGCCGGGAAGGCGCCGGACGCGGGGATCCAGAGCAAGCTGTTCGCGACGCTTCATGCCGCCGCGGCCAGCTCCGACGTGCGGGAGCAGCTCACGCTCGGCCGGCTGCTACGTGACCATGAGTTGAGCGATCTCGGCCTCGGTGACTCCGTGCCCCTCGCGGCTCCGCCGCGGTCGGACCCGCCGCGGTCGGACCCGCCGCGGTCGGCTCCGAAACGCTCGGAAGCCAAGCCGACCGCCGCCGAGCGCGCGCGGGAACGCAACCTCAGAGCCGTGAGCGATCGGCTCGCCCGTGCGACTGACCGACATCACGAGCTCGCCGCGAAGGCGGAGCAGGCACAGGGCGCTGCGCGCGACGCCGAGCGCGCCGCCCGGCAGGCAGCGAAGGCATTCGAGCGCGCGGAGGCGGCCGTCGAGAAGACGGCCGCCGCGGCCGCGCGGGCAGCTGCTGCGGCTGATCGTGCGGCGGCGACGGTGAGCGAACTTCAGGACGAGCTCGCGGCCCTGGGCTGAGCGGAGACGACCGCCGCGCTGCGGTAAACCCGCACCGAGTCGGCGGGACTCACGCGACGCGTCCGGGAGGTTGCCACGATGCCCCTCGCCCACGCGTCCGCGAGCCTTCAGTCTCCGCCGCAACTGCCGATGGAGGGGACATGAAGGCCACGATTCCAACCACCATGCGAGAGCTGCACAGCCGCGTCAATGACGGCATCCACGTGCGCCTGCTGTGGTCAGAGTGCGAGGGCCGCCTCGCCGTGGCAGTGACCGACACCCGGACCGCAGACGCGTTCTGCATCGAGGTCCGCGACGGCGAGAACGCGCTTGAAGTGTTCAACCACCCATTCGCGTACGCGGCGTTCCATGGAGTCGACACCGCCCGGGCGTTCGCGGCCGGCGCGTCTGACATTTCGCTCGCAGCCTGAGCTCCGCGATCACATCGACCCCGCGTCCGCGGGAATGACGAACGCGCGCAGGAGCCGAAGGGCGTCGCGCCGGCGTCCGGCGACGACGATCTCCTCCGCGCGCGTGGCGTCATCAAGCGGCCGCCCGTGCCATAGGACCTGCGTCAGCGCGGAGGTGTCGGCGGTGATCGCGAGATCAGGGTGCTCGATGGTCCCGCGCGCGAGCGTGAGCTGACCGTCGAGGACGCGGATCGCAAACGACTGCCCGTCAACGCCCAGGGCGACCGTCAGTGCCAGCGAACCGGCGGCCGCCGGGCTGAACGTCGTCTTGAGCGCAAGCGCGAGCGAGTCCGGGCTGAGCTCGCCATGATGGGGCGGGAACGGTGCTTGGCTCCCCCACCGGCCGAGCTCGAGGATGACCGGCTCGAGGGCCGTGCCGCGGGGAGTCAGCCGGTACACGCGAGAGGCGGCAGGAGGCGCAAGCGTCTCCCGCGCCACGATCCCCGCATCCTCGAGCTCGCGCAGTCGCCCCGCAAGGACGTCAGGGCCGATCCCCGGCAGGCTCACACGGAGGTCGGTGAACCGTTTGGGACCGAGCAACAGGTCGCGCACGACGAGCAGTGCCCACCGTTCACCGACGAGGTCGAGCGCCCGGGCGACACCGCACGGGTCGGAGTAGCTGCGCTTCGTCGGCATCCACCACATACCCTAGTGGACAGTCCGGACTTCCAACGATATGGTTGGTTTTTCCAACTAACAGTGGAGGAGTCAATGAGCGAGCGCGACCATTACCCGCCGGGCGTCCCATGCTGGGTGGACACCGGCCAACCCGACGTGGATGCCGCGCTCGCCTTCTATGGGGCGGTGTTCGGTTGGGAGTTCGCCGGACCGGGCGAGATGCCGGGTGAGCCGCCCGGCCGCTACTACGTCGCCCGCGTCGGCGGGAAGGACGTCGCCGGAGTCAGCACACGGCCTGCCGCGACGCCGACGGCGTGGAGCACGTACATGTCCGTGGCGAGCGCGGACACCACCGCGCAGGCCGCCGCCGACCACGGCGGGAGCGTCGTCGTCGCCCCTTTCGACGCTCCGCCCGCCGGCCGCCTGGCTGTGCTCGCCGACCCAGCCGGCGCGGTGTTCTGCGCTTGGGAGCCCGGAGAGCGATGCGGGGCGCAGCGGATCAACGAGCCCTCCGCGTGGTCGATGAGTGCCCTCCATACCTCCGATCCGGATTCGGCGCGAAGCTTCTACGGGGCGGTGCTCGGCTGGGACTCCGAGCCGCTGCCGATGGGCGACGGGACCGTGTGGCTGTTCCGGCTTGCCGGGTACGTCGGCGGCGAACCCGAGCAGCCGGTCCCCCGAGACTCGGTCGCGGTGATGATGGACGGCCAGCCGGGAACGCCCTCGCATTGGAGCGTTGACTTCTGGGTCGACGACACCGATGCCACGGTGCGGCGCGCGACCGACCGCGGCGGCGCCGTGGTCGCCGGACCGTTTGACATACCGATGTTCCGCCAGGCCGTCGTCCAGGACCCGCAGGGCGCGACGTTCACGATCAGCCAGCTGATGCTCGGGGAGGGAGGGCGAGAACGCGGGTAGGCTCCACGCCATGGATGCGGCGGAGCGGCTGAACATCCCCGTCGCCGGCGGCGAGCTGGCGGCGTTTCGGTTCGGCGATCCCGCGGGCCCGCCGGTCGTCGCGGTGCACGGGATCACGTCGCACAGCGGCGCCTGGGCGCCGGTCGCGCGGGCCCTCGGCGAGCGCGTCCAGCTCATCGCGCTCGACCTCCGGGGCCGCGGCGCAAGCAACACGCTGCCGCCGCCGTACGGTACGGCGGTCCATGTCGATGACGTGATCGCCGTGCTTGACGCCGTCGGGCTCGAGCGCGCGGTGCTCGCCGGCCATTCGCTCGGGGCGTACATCGTCGCTCGGCTCGGCGCCAAGCACCCCGACCGCGTTGAGCGGCTCGTGCTCGTCGACGGCGGGCTGACGATTCCGGGCACCGAGAACGTTGATCCACAGGCGTTCGCCGACGCTTTCCTGGGGCCCGCCATCGCGCGGCTGCGGATGACGTTCTCCTCGCCGGCCGCGTACCTCGGGTGGTGGCAGCAGCATCCGGCGATCGGGGGCGGTCAGGTCGCGGCCGCGGACTTGGCCGACTACGCCGCTCACGATTTGACCGGGACCGAGCCGCAGCTACGTCCGGCCCCGAGCGAGGCAGCGGTGCGCGCTGACGCGGGGGAGCTCGCCGAACTCGGGACGCACGCCCACCGCCTCTCCGTCCCGGCGCACCTCCTCTGCGCCGAACGCGGACTGCAGAACCAGCCGCAGCCGATGCAGCCGATGGCGCTCGCCGAGGCGTGGGCGGCCGAGGACCCAGAGCGGCGCCGGGCGACGTTCGTGCCGGACATCAACCACTACACGATCACGCTCTCGCAGCGCGGGGCGGAGGTCGTCGCGAACGCGCTCCGCGGCGACGGGGAGTTTCTCGCCACGCCGTAAGCCCGGGGCGGATCCTGGCGTGTTTGTTTCGCTGAAGGGGAGGAATCCGCCACGATTCGGATGGCGGTTGGGGTGTGGCGGATTTGTCACGGTGACGCGCGGGCCGCATGCGGCCCGCGCCCGGCGGCGCATGCGCCGCCGGGGGGTCGGCGCATGCGCCGACCCCGGGTCCTAGGACCAATGGCGTCTGGATTCCGGGCGGCCGGCGTCGCACCATGGGTTCGGTCCACTGATCCCGAAAGGAGCACCCCGATGCGAGACACCCTCACAGCCAGCGAACAGATCACGACCGAGGTGACGTCGTGGGACGGCGTCGAGTCGGGCTCCGGGCGCCGCGGCGAGTTCGCGTTCAAGGTCCGGGGCCGGGAGATCGGCCACCTGCACGGGGACCACGCCGCACATTTCTTCTTCCCCAAGGACGTGTGGGCGACCCTGTACGCCGACCACCGGATCGTCCACCATCCCGTGTTCCCGGGCCGAGAGGGACCCGCCGCACGGCGCATCGAGACGCCGGACGACGTGAGGGACGTGATCGCGCTGATGCGGTTGAACTACGACCGCTCGGCGAGCGCGGCCGGGGCGACGGCGATGAACCCGAGCCCGATGAAGCAGAAGAACGACAGCACCCCGATTACGTGAGCCCAGCCGGCGTCGGCGAGCGTCAGCGTGGCAAAGCCGATGAGGAACGCGGCTCCGGCGGCGCGCGCCACGAGCCCATGCCCTGAGGCGGCGACGATCTGGCGCGATACCGATCCGGGCGGGGCCGGAGCGGCATCTGCCGCGCTGGCCGGGACGCCGTGGTCAAGCCGTCCTCCGAGCACGAGCCGGAAGAGGAGCGCGAGCGAGGGGGCGAGGATCGCGCCGCCGGCGAGCACGGCCACGGTGACGACGACGAGCGTGTCGTGGGGCGCGGCCGCCTGCCGGATCGTCAGGTCCCGGAGCAGCAACGGCTCCTGCGCGAGCGCCCAGCCGGCAACGATCGCGGCGACGGCGACCGCGGCGACGTAGCGCGCCGGCTCGTAGCGGCGCAGAAGCACGAGTTCGAGCGCCGCGACCCCGGCGAGGACTGACACGATCAGCGTCACGAGTCCGCCGTCATGGACGAGGCCTTCGAACAGCCGGTGCGCGTCGGAGTGCAGCACGATCAGTCCGACGACGGCGAGGCCGCCGGCGAGCACCCCGGCAAGCAGGGCGCGCAGCCGGAACGCCCGCTCGAGCTCGGCGTCGCCGGCGCGGACGGCGTCCGCGGCGAGGAACACCGCCGACAGGTACGCCGCGCTCGCGACCGCGATCAGGCCGATCATGATTCCGGTCGGGTTGAGCCAGCTTGAGAACAGGTGGCCGGCGGCGTTGCCGACCGGGACCCGCAGTGACGCAATGCCGCCGATTGTCGCTCCGAGGGCGAAGGGGACGAGCAGCGACGAGACGGCGAACGCGGTGTCGATGACGCGCAGCTCACGGGGCGTGCGGATGCCGCTGCGCAGCGCATAGGTGGCGCCGCGCAAGACGATCCCCACGCCGGCGAGGAACAGCGGCACCGACAGCGTCGAAGCGATCGATCCGAAGGCCGTCGGATAGGCCGTCCAGAACACGACGAGCACGAACACGAGCCAGACGTGGTTCGCCTCCCAGACGGGGGCCATCGAATCATGCGCGTGATCGCGGATGCGCTCGGAGAGCTCGCCGCGGCCGGCGGTCAGCTGCCAGATGCCGGCGCCGAAGTCGGCGCCCCCGAGCACGGTGTACAGCACAAGTCCGACGAGGGCGAAGATGAGTGGGATCTCGTACAGGTGCACTCCTCTCACGCTCCCGCGGGCTGGGGTGCCGAACCGGACGCGCTCGCTCCGGGACCAGAGCCGGACCGCTCGAGCGGCGCGGCGGCGAGGCGGCGGAGGATCCAGACGACGCCGCCCGCGACCCCGAGATAGGTGAGCGCGAGCGTCGCGTAGCCGATCGGCAGGCCGCCCGCACCGGTGACCGCCTGAGCGGTGCGCATCACGTGATAGACGACCCACGGCTGGCGGCCGACCTCCGTCGTCACCCAGCCGGCGATCAGCGCGACGAGCGCCAGCGGCCCGGCGAGCACGACCCCGCGGTAGAACCAACGCGATATCGGCAACCGTCTGCGGCGCACGCGAACGACGAGGTAGACAACGCCGAGCACAGCGAGCAGCGTGCCGATGCCAACCATCGTCTGGAACGCGAAGCGCACGAGGTTGACGGGCGGCTGGTCCGACGGCGGGACGGCGTCGAGGCCCTGGACTGTCGCATTCCAGCTGTGGAATGCGAGCACGGACAGGCCGTGCGGGATCGGGATCCCGAACTTGTCCTTTCCATCCGCGTACCACCCGAGGATGTGGATGTCCGCTCCCTTGGTGGTCGGTCCGAGACCCTCGAGGGCGGCGAGCTTCGTCGGCTGATAGCGCGCCACCTCGCGGCCGGCCCAGTCGCCGACGAGGACCTGGACTGGCGCCGCGAGCGCAGCGATCGTCAGTGGGATCGCGAACGCGGTGCGTTCGTAGCGGCCCCAGCGGCCGCGCAGGTGACCGAACGCGTAACAGGCGGCGAGCACGAAGCCGGTGACGATGTAGCCCGCGATGTACATGTGCACGAGCTCGTGCCACAGGAACGGGTTGCCGAACAGCGCTCCGAGGGGGTCGACGTTCACCGCCTTGCCGCCGCGCAGGGCAAACCCGGATGGGTGGTTCATCCAGGCGTTGACAGCGATCACCATCAGCGAGCCGAGGAACCCGGCGATCACGATCGGGATCCCGCTGAGCAGGTGGGCTCGCGGGGAGAGACGATCCCACCCGTAGATGTAGATCCCGATGAAGATCGCCTCCATGAAGAACGAAAAGCCCTCGATCGCGAACCCCAGCCCGAACACGGAGCCGAACGTCGCCGTGAAGTTCGGCCACAGCAGCCCCATCTCGAAGCTGAGAATCGTTCCGGTGATCACGCCGACCGCGAACAGCGCGGCCATTACCTTGGTCCAGCGGCGGGCGAGCGTCAGGTACACCTCGTCGCCGGTCCGGCGGTACAGCCACTCGACGAACAGCACCATCGCGGGAAACGCAATCCCGAAGCACACGAGAGGGATGTGCACCGCGAACGACAGCGCTTGCATCTGACGCGCTTCGAGCAGGTAGCTCTGGTGCACGGGTGCAAGCGAACCGACCATGGCTGCGCACCTTACCCCCGGCTCAGGTCGGGCCGAAGCGGGCTACGCCAGCGGTAGCCGGTCGAGCAGCGCCCAGATGCCGGCGAGCAGGCGGTCGGGCGGGAAGTCCGGGTCGTCGAGCGCGAGCCGGCCGAGCTCTTCTCCGACCGTCAGCAGCATCCGGGAGAGCAGCTCGACGTCGAGGTTCGGCGGCGCTCCCGCCAGGCGGCCGAGACCCCAGCCGACGAGCGGCTCGAGCTGGCGGGCGAGCTGCGCCCGGCGGCGGTTGACGAGCTTCTGCAGCGCGATCGGTGCACTCTCGGGTCGCAGCAGCGCGACGCGCCACGTCACGGGATCGGCGAGCACGGCGGCGAGAAACGCGGCGAGCGTCGCGCCGAGCAGCTCGATCGGTGTTCCCGGGCCCGGCTCGGAGGGAACGACCGCCTCGAGCGCACCGCGGGTTCGCGCATCACCGCGGCGGAGCATCGCGACGAGGAGCAGTTGGAGATTGGGGAAGCTGCGATAGACGACGACCCGGTTGACGCCGGCCCGCCGGGCGACCGCCTCCATCGTCAGCGCGCCGAAGCCCTCCTCGCCGACGAGCCCGAGTGCGACATCGATCAGCTGCTCGCGCCGTTCGGCCCGCGGGACGCGTGCTCGAGGCGCCGCGACTCCGGACACGGGCGGGGTCCGCCGGACCGGTGGCGTGAGTGCTGCGACCGCGGGCAGCCGGGGCGGGGTGCCGCCGCGCGCCGACGCCTGGGCCGGGAGCAGCGTCACGAGATCCCGCGTGATTGCGCCGAGTCGCTGCGGGCTGAACCGACGGGGGTGTGCGAGCATCAACCGGGCGGCATCCTCGCCCGCGGCCACGATCAGCCGTGCCGCGAGCGGGTGGTCGAGCCCGAACGGACCGCCGCGCCGTTCGATCCCCCAGTCGAGCAGCTGCGTGATGCGCTCGGCGAGGAGCCGGCGGCTGTGCCGGATCCGTCGGCGGAGCTCGCTCGAACTGCCCCGGGGCGGCATCAGCACGAGCCGCCACGTGCGCGGGTGCGCCCTCACCGCCCGCAGGAACGCGACCACCCCGTCGACGAGGAACTGCTCGGGGTCGACGGCAGCGTCGGGATATCCGCTCACGCCAACGATCTCGAGCAGCGGGGTCAACGCGGCCTGCTCCTCACGCTCGATCAACGCCAGCATCAACCCCTCGAGGTCTCCGAACGCGTCGTACACCACAGGTCGGGTGACGCCGGCCCGTCGGGCAACGGCCTCGATTGTCACGGCGTCGAATCCAGCCTCCGTCAGGACGTCGAGAGCCGCGTCGAGCAGCTGCTCTCGGCGGACTTCCGGAGCGAGTCGCGGGGTGCGGTGGGGCACCGACATCGCCCCGGAGCCTTGCATAGCGGGCTCAGGGTTGCAGATTCCAGGTGGTGATGTAACGTTTGTGTAGCTACACGTCCGTGACAACACTGAGATCGCGGGAGAGACCGGTGCACGACCAGCTTCCACACCACGACCTGGCGATTGTCGGGTCCGGATTTGCCGGGCTTGGCATGGCGATCGAGGCCAAGCGCGCCGGCATCGGGCGGATCGTCGTCCTCGAACGGGCCGACGCGCTTGGAGGCACATGGCGGGACAACCACTATCCGGGCTGTGCCTGCGACGTGCCGACGCCTCTGTACTCCTATTCATTCGCGCCGAACCCGTCCTGGTCGCACCTGTACGGGCGCAGCGAGGAGATCCGCGCCTACCTCGAGCGGTGCGCTGACGAGTTCGGTGTCCGCGCGCTCATTCAATTCGGCACCGAGGTCACCGGCGCCCGCTGGGACGACGCGCGGCAGCGCTGGGAGGTCCAGGTCGACCACGCGCCAGCGCTCACCGCCTCGTTCCTCGTCGGCGGCTTTGGGGGGCTCAGCCGCCCCTCCTACCCGGACATCGCCGGCCTCGAGGAGTTCGCCGGCGAGCTGTTCCACTCGGCGGGGTGGGATGACTCGGTGTCATTGGGGGGCAAGCGGGTCGGCGTCATCGGCACCGGTGCGAGCGCGATCCAGCTGACCCCGCGAGTCGCGCGCCACGCGCGGCACGTCCACGTCTTCCAGCGCACCCCACCGTGGGTTGTACCGAAGCTCGACCGCCGGATCACACGCGCCGAACAGCGGCTGTACGCGGCGCTCCCGGTCACGCAGAAGGCACTACGGGCGACGATCTTCGCGATCACCGAGGCCGTCGGCGTCGCGATCACGCGCTACCCGCGGCTGCTGGCGATTGGCGAGCTGTGGTCGGCACGTCACATGCGCCAAGCGATCAGCGACGCTCAGCTGCGCGCGGCCGTGACCCCCGCGTACCGGCTCGGCTGCAAACGGATCCTCCCCTCCAATGACTATTACTCAGCGCTGGCGCGGGACAACGTCACGCTCGTCACCGACGGGATCGACCGGATCACGCGTCACGGCGTCGTCACGCGCGATGGCGCCGAGCACCCCGTCGACGTGCTCGTGTGCAGCACCGGCTTTCAGATCGAGGAGGTGTTCATGCACCTCGACGTCCGCGGGCGCGGCGGACTCACGCTCACCGATGCATGGGCGGCCGGCATCGAGGCGCATCGAGGCACGACGGTGGCCGGCTTCCCGAACCTCGCGCTGCTCTCGGGCCCGAACACCGGGACGGGCAGCACATCGCAGGTGTACATGATCGAGGCCCAGATCCATTACGTGCTTGAGCTGATGTCCGAGGTGCAGCGTCGTCGCGGCGGCGCGATCGAGGTCCGTGCCGACGCCCAGCGGGCGTACAACGTCTGGCTTCAGGCCCAGATGCAGCGCACCGTGTGGCTGCGCGGGGGCTGCAACAGCTGGTATCTCGACTCCGAAGGCGTCAACCGCACCCTGTACCCGGGACCGTCGTCGAGCTTCTGGCGCTCTCTGCGCCGCGTGCGTCCGGACGAGTACGACGTCGCTCCGCGCCGACCGCCGAGCCCGCCGCCGGCGGAGCGGCCGGAGCAACCGCAGCGGCCGGAGCGGCCGGAGCGGCCGGGGCAGCCGGAACCGGCACGGGTGTCGGCATGACCGCCGCCGTTATCGCCGCCGCGTCCCCGCCCGCCGGCGGCGCCCCCCTCTCCCAGGTGATCGGCGCCACTGCCGCCGGGATGGTGCTCACGGCGGCACTCCTGATCGGCGGAATGCGCTACCGGGCGGGCCGTCTCACCGTGCTCGACGAGCTTGCCCGACCGTTTCGGTGGCTGCTCGGCGTTCCGGCGTGGGCGGCGCTCCCCGTCGCGCTCGCCACCGGCTCGCTGATCCTCGCGGGGACTGGCTTCTACTGGGACGTCGCGGTCCACATCGACCGCGGACGTGATCCGGGTCCGTTCGGCACGCCCGCGCACTACCCGATCCTGATCGGCCTGTTCGGCATCTTCGCGGCCGGCTGGCTCGCACTGGCGATGGCGCGCGGGGAGGACGCGAGCCGGACCGGCGTGCGGCTCACGCCGACGTGGGTCGTTCCGACGGGCGGGATCGTGATGATGGCGTGCGGCGCGTTCGCCCTCATCGGCTTTCCGCTCGACGACGTCTGGCACTCGATCTTCGGTCAGGACGTGACCCTCTGGGGTCCGACCCACCTGATCATGCTCACCGGTGGACAGCTGATGATCCCGACGATCCTCGCGCTGTTGCTCGAGGGCCGACGCGCCCGCGGCGACGCCGCTGTCCGGGTCCGCCGTCCCGGCGTGCTCGGGCCCCGGCTGCTCGCGATCCTCGGCGGCGGTGGCATCCTCGCCGGCCTCTCGATCTACCAGGCCGAGTTCGGCTTCGGCGTGCCGCAATACAACCTCCTGTTCGGACCGACGCTGCTCGCGTTCACGGGCGCTCTCGCGCTCGTCTTCGCGCGGGCCGCGGCGGGACGAGGTGCGGCGGTGGCGGCAATCGTGATGAACCTTGTCATCAGCGCCGGCTTCACGCTGTTCGTAGGCCCGATCGCGGGTGAGGCGTTGCCACATTTCGCGACGTACCTGCCCGCGGCACTGTGCGTCGAGGTCGCGGCGCTGCTCGTCCCCACGCGGGCGCTGACCACGTTCGGGGTGCTGGCGGGGATCCTCGTCGGTACCGCCGGGACGGTCGGGGAATGGGGATGGACGCACGTGTGGATGCCGATCCCCTGGCCCGCTCACTTCGTGCCCTCCGCGGTCGCGATCGGCGCTCCGGCGGGGGTCTGCGGCGGGCTCGTGGGCGCGTTTCTCACCCGCGCGCTGAGCGGCTCGCGGCGGTTCACCCTGCCGATCGGCCGATGGTGGCCCGGAGCCGTGGGCGCGATCGGCTTCGCCGGCCTGCTCGCGTTCTGCCTGCCGACGCATCCCCCGGCCGGGGCGAGCGCGACGGTGACGCTGACGCCGCGGGCCGTGGCGGCCGGCCTGCCGCGGGGCGCGAACGCGATTGTCACGTTCCATCCGGCGTCCGTGGTCAGTGAGCCGGACTATGTGCAACAGCTCTCCTGGCAGGGCCACACGACGAGCATCGAGGCCCAGCTGCGACGTATCGGCCCCGGGATCTACCGCACGGTGACCCCGCTGCCCCTGACCGGAACGTGGAAATCGATGATCCGTTTCCAGCAGGGCCGCGTCCGCGGCGATGTCCCGGTGTACCTCCCGGCCGACCCGGCGATTCCGGCCCCCGCGGTGCCCGCCGTGCGCCGCTCCACGCGGGCCCTGATCGCCGACACGGCGCTCATGCAGCGCGAGCGCAAACGAGACGTCCCCGGGTGGCTGTGGAGCACCGCGACGCTCGTCGTGCTCTCGATCATCGCCGTGCTGGTGGCGATCATCGGGTGGGGTCTGGTCCGGGTGGCGACGCGCGGCGCGGGCGCGGCGCCGCCGACCTCACAGGCCGGGCGCGCGGCCCGGCGGTTGGCGCCGGCGGGGGCGGGACGATGACCGTGCTCTACGCGTGCGCGTCGCACCTGCTCGTCGACCTGCCGCTATTCGGCGGCCCGGCGCTGATGATCATTGCGGCCGTGGCGCTGATCACGCGCGCCGAGCGTCGCCGGGCGGGGGCCAACCCACCGTCGCCCCGTGACTCCCGTCAGGACCCGCGACTGCCGGCGAGCTCGGGGACCTGACGGCGCAGTTCGCCTCGCGCGATCGTCGCCTTGTGGACCTCGTCGGGTCCGTCGGCAAGCCGAAGCGTGCGCAGGTGGGCGTACATCATCGCGAGCGGGAAGTCGTCGGAGACGCCGCCGCCACCGTGGACCTGGATCGCTCGGTCGACAACGCGCAGCGCGACGGATGGCGCGGCGACCTTGATCGCGGCGATCTCCATCCGCGCGTGCTTGTTGCCGACGGTATCCATCAGCCACGCCGCCTTCATCGTCAGCAGCCGCGCCATCTCGATCTCAACTCGCGACTCCGCGATCCAATCCTGAATGTTCGAGCGCATCGCGACGGGCTGCCCGAACGTCACCCGCGTGGCGGCGCGGCGGCACATCAGCTCGAGCGCACGCTCGGCCGCCCCGATCGCACGCATGCAGTGATGGATGCGGCCGGGGCCGAGCCGCGACTGGGCGATCAGGAACCCATCGCCCTCGGCCGCGAGGAGATTCGAGGCCGGCACGCGGACGTTGTCGAAAGTGATCTCGGCATGCCCCTCCTGGTCGGCGTAGCCGAACACGGGCAGGTTGCGCACGACGTTGACCCCGGGCGTATCGCGGGGGACGAGGATCATCGACTGCTGGCGGTACCGATGGGCCTCCGGGTCGGTCTTGCCCATCACGATCATGATCTCGCAGCGTTTGCGCATCGCGCCCGACGCCCACCACTTCCGTCCGTTGAGCACGTAGTCATCACCATCGCGCTCGATCCGCATCTCGATGTTCGTGGCGTCCGAGCTCGCGACCGCGGGCTCGGTCATCGCGAACGCCGAGCGGATCTCGCCGTCGAGCAGCGGTCGCAGCCAGCGGTCCTGCTGCTCCGGCGTTCCGAACACGGTGATGACCTCCATGTTTCCGGTATCCGGCGCGGAGCAGTTGCACGCCTCGGAGGCGATGTGGCTGCGTCCCATGATCTCGGCGAGCGGGGCATATTCGGCGTTGGCCAATCCGGGGCCCCACGTCTCGTGCGGGTGAAACAGATTCCACAGGCCGGCCTCGCGCGCGTCGGCCTTGAGCACCTCCATCACCGGCGGGTCGAAGTGGGGGTCGCCGGAGCTACGGAGCTGTTCCTCGTAGACCGGCTCTGCGGGGTACACGTGCTCGTCCATGAACGTCAGCAGCGTCTCGCGCAGTTCCTTGCAGCGATCGGTGAGCTCGAAATCCATCGTCATCTCCTTCGTATTCCGAGGGCGCCCGTCCACAGACGCGTCAGCGTCTGCACGAGCACCGGTTGTGAGGCGTTCCCCAGATTGAGGACGTAGCGGAAGTAGGCCATCCGGCTGACCATCGCGCTCAGCGCCTCGGCGGCGAGAACGGCGTCAAGCTCGGGATCGGCGCGTCCGTCGGCCTGCAGCCGGCGGATCGCCGCGGCGTTGCGCTTCTTGAACGACTCGGCGCGCCGCAGACGCTGTTCACGGAAGTCCGGATCGATCCCGGCCACCTGCTCCATCAACCCCATCAGTTTCGCGTTGCGGCGGTAGGCGGCGAGGTACGCCCGATTTGCCGCCTCGATGACCGCCACGGGATCGTCGCGATCGTGGGCCGGCTCGAGGCGAGGGTGGAGCATCTCCTCCTCGACCTCCGACATCACTGCCGCAAACACGTCCTCTTTGCTCGTGAAGTACGTGTAGAACGAGCCAGCGGCAACGCCCGCGGCGGCGGTGATGTCCGTGATGCGGGCCTCGAGAAAGCCGTCGCGCTCGAACACGTCACGGGCGGCGTGCACGAGCGCCTCGCGCGTGCGTGCGCCGCGTGCGCTGACCGGGTGGCGGCCGGTCTGGGCGGGCAGCTGGCGCGAGGTGGCCATCCACAGCAATGTACACCCAAGTTGAAACTGGATTCAACTTCGAGTACGTTGTCGCGCCATGGAGCTCGTTGATCGCAATGTCGTCGTGACCGGTGCCGGCAGCGGAATCGGCCGAGCGCTTGCTCGTCGGTTCGCCGCGGAGCGCCCCCGGGCGCTGATCGTCGCCGATCTCAATCTCGAAGCCGCCCAGGCGACGGCCGATGAGGTCGGGGGGAGCGCAGTCCGTGTCGATGTCAGCCGAGAGGCGGAGATCGCCGCGCTCGTCGAACGGGCCCGAGAACTCGGCGGTCCGATCGACGTGTTCTTCTCCAACGCCGGCGTGCCCGGCCCCGGCGGTGGGCCGGAGGGGTCAGACGAAGAGTGGCAGCGCACCTGGGAGATCAACGTGATGGCCCACGTGTGGGCTGCGCGCGCCGTGCTGCCGGAGATGGTGCAGCGCGGTGACGGATACCTCGTGAGCACCGCCTCGGCGGCCGGATTGCTCACGCAGGTCTCGGCGCTCGCCTACTCGGTGACGAAGCACGCGGCGGTGTCGGTCGCCGAGTGGCTGGCGATCAACTACGGGGATGCCGGCGTGAAAGTGTCCTGCCTCTGTCCGCAGGGCGTGCGCACCCCGATGCTCGATCTCGCGATCGACCAGGACCCGATCGGATCGGCGCCACTCGTCGCCGAGGGTCTGCTCGATCCCGACGAGGTGGCGGAGATCGTCGTCGCGGCCATGCGCGAAGAGCGGTTTCTCATCCTCCCTCACCCGCAGGTCGCCGACCATATGGCGCTCAAGGCGACCCAGCCCGACCGATGGATCGGCGGGATGCGCAAGCTGCTGCGCCGTGCGCGCGCGGGCGACGCGGGCTGACGCGCGTCACGGGGTCGTGCAGGGCTCCGCGTCTCGCAGCAGTTCGTCGACGAGCGCCGCGAACTGGCGCGTGTCGATCGGCTTCGATACGTAGGCGTCGCACCCTGCCGCGAGGGCGCGCTCGGCGTCGCCGTGCATTGCCTCCGCGGTACAGGCAAGGATCACGCAGGGCGCGGTCTCGGGCTGCGCTTTGAGGCGCCGAGCGAGGTCGAGGCCGTCACCGTCCGGCAGCTGCAGATCGAGCACGATCAGCGCGGGCAAGTGCTCGGCGAGGACCGCCTCGGCGCCGGCGAGCGAGCTGGCGCCGACGACGTCGTGGCCACCGAGCTCGAGGACGCGCTGCAACAGCTTGAGATTGAGCTCGTGGTCATCGACCACGAGCACGCGGGCTGATTCACCGGTCATCGTCAAATGGCCCTCTCTCGCAGGACGCCCAACCTGCGGGGCCTCGGCTGATTGGCACTGAGCCTCCATCCACGGCCCTGGTCGTACAAGCCTAAACCCGCAGGAGGGCCGGGTGCAACCTCGAAGGGTCAGAATCCGGTCAATCGGTGCGTCCAGCGATCTCGGCGAGCGCCCGTCGCGTTTCCGGCCACACGCCGTCGAGCACCGTCTGGGCTGCCCGTGCATCCTGGGCCCGGCCCTCCCGCGCCGCCTGCTCGAGCTCGTTGAGCGTGCGCAACAGCGGCTGCGCGCCAACGAGCATTGCGTCGTTGCGGCACGCATGGGCAGTCTTCGCGGCCCGCTCGAGCTCGCCGCGGCCGAGATGGATCGGCAGTGCGGCGAGCGCCTCGGTCAGGTTCTCCAGGATTCCGGCGACGATCTGGGGCACGCTCGTCCCGAGCACCTCCACGACCTGGTCGAGCCGGCTGAGGTCGAGTTCGATCGTCATGGATGGAGCAGGTGGCGGAAGTGGCGCATGAACCGGCCGAAACGGCCGTGTCCAGCACTCGTCAGCCCGGTCAGCCCGAGCAGCGCGACGAACACGCCGGCGAGCAGCATCAGGACGCTGAGGACCAGCGGCCAGTGGCGCTGCAGGAAGTTGCGACCAATGGCGAGCAGCCGGTCGGCGTGCGACCCGGCGAACGTGAGCGTGGCGATGATCCCGAGCAGCGGAGCGACGAAGCACAGGTTGAAGATCAGGAGCACGAGCAGTTGGCGAGCGGGATCGATCCCGGATCCGACGACCGCCGCTATCACGGCGAAGTACGGGAACGCCGTCGGCAGCTCGACGGCGGAGATCGTCGCTCCGAGCAGCGCGCTCGACCGCCGCTCGCCCTTTGGCTGGGGCAGCCTTCGTGCGGCCAGGCGGTCACGATGGATCCACAGCAGTCCCGCGCCGATGATCAGCGCGATGCCGACGATGAGCTCGAGGATGTTCCGTGCCGTGCGCCCCGGCTTGGGGATGAGCGCGAGCAGAAGTTGGCCGGGACCGAGGGCGATCGCCGCGCCGCCGATGAGGAACACGGCGAACACGCCGAACGTGAACTCGGTGACGTTCCTGCGCGACCGGCTGCCGCTCGCGAGGTACAGCGCCGGCGCGATCGTCGTCGGGTTGAGCGAATCGGCGAGGCCGATCGAGACCGCCAGTCCGATCAAGCGGAGCATGGGCGCATTCTTGCCGTCGGATGTGGTCCGATGCGGACGCGATCTCCTCAGATCTCGGCCAGTGCCTCGCGCGCGGCGCGCTCGCCGGACCGGACCGCCCCGTCCATGTAGCCGTTCCAGTGGTCGGAGGTTTCCGCTCCGGCCCAGTGGATGCGACCGACCGGAGCGCGCAGCGAGCGGCCATAGTCGGTGATCACGCCCGGCGGGGCGTACCCGCCGTAGCACCCGCGCGTCCAGGGCTCGGCTGCCCAGTTCATCTCGATGTAGCTCCTCGGGTGGGCGGCCTGTGCTCCGAAGTAGCGCACGAAGGAGGCGATCGCTCGGCGACGGCGCTCCGCGGCGCTGAGCGTGCCGAAGACACGCGCCTCGTGGCCCTCGACGAAGCCGAGCAACACGCCGGGCGAGCCGTCCGGCGGGGAGTTGTCGAACGTCAGTCTGATCGGCCCGGTGTCGCTCGTGACCTGTCCGGCGAGTCCGCGGTCGCGCCAGAACGGCCGCGGGTAGACGGCCTCGACCTTGATCGCCGAGCCCTGCGGGAAGCGCTGGAGCAGCTGGGCGCGGAGCGCCGGCAGGTCGGGCTCGTAGCGGATGAGCGCGGTCAGCGACGGCGGTCCGGTGACGATCACCGCCTTTCCCTTCACCGTGAGCCTGTCGGTGTGCACCGTCACGCCGCCGCGGGCCTGAACGATCCGGCGGACCGGCTGCGAGAGCAGGACGCGCTTACCGAGCGCCTGCGCGGCGCGGATCGACACGAGCTGTGAGCCGCCGACGAAGCGGCTGTCCTGCGCCCCGCCGCCGGTGGTGATGAGCCGGTCGAACGTCCCCGGGGTCGTCTCGTTGCCGGCCGAGTGGGTGTAGAAGAGGACGTGCAGCAGCGACACGTCGCGGGGCTCGCACGCGAACACCGACTCGATCCCGAGGTCGAGCAGGTTCGCTCCACCGGGGGTCAGGCCCTGGGCGCGCTTGAACGTCTCGAACGTCTGACCGTCCCAGTCGGCGGCATTCGGCGCGGTCCAGGGCGCCTCGAGCGGTACCGATTTCGCCATCTCGTTCATCTGCAGGATGACCTTCGCGAGCCCGACGCCGGCCGTGACGTCCGGCGGGATCGGGTTGACGGCGCCGTTGTATGGCGTCAGCTTCCCGTTCTCGTAGAACAGGTACTCGCCCGTGTTGTAGGTCTTGAACGTCCCCACGCCGAGCTCCTTGGCGAGCTTCGCCAGGTGATCCTGCGTCGGCCCGATCCACTGGCCGCCGACCTCGACGACCTTGCCGCTGCCGAGCGGGTGGTTGAGCGTTCGCCCCCCGACGCGATCACGTGCCTCGAGCACGAGCGCCGACCGTCCCGCGGCCGTCACCCGCCGGGCTGCCATCAGGCCGGAGAGACCGGCGCCGACGATGATCACGTCGGCCTTCCGTGTGCCTCTGGCCGCCGTTTGGCGTCGGGGTGCGGCAGCCGCCTCGGCGACACCGCCGGCACCGCTGACGGCAACGGCGCCGGCAGCGGCGGCGGCACCGCCGATCAGCGTGCGCCGACTGACCTGCGTCTCTTCGCGATCCTGCATGTGGGGCTCCCTCTCGTCCGTGGCGAGGGACATTCTGGCGATGATCTGCGACGCTTGGCGTGCACATGGATGGACGGACCGGCAGCAGGCGAGTGGCCGTCGCGCTCGTGGGGTGTCTCATCGCGGTCGTGCTCGCGGGACCGGGCACGGCGGCGGCGCGCTCGTGCGCCGGTGTGCTTGCGCATCGCAGCCACGCTCCGATCACCGCGTTGGATCCGCGCCCGCATGCCCCTCGCGTGTTCGCGATGCAGTACAAGCAGGAGGCGCGCAGCGTCGTCTCCTACGCGACCTTCCGGCGCAAGATCGACTGCATGCTGCGGACGTATGTGCTCCCGCATCTCGCCCGCGGCCGGCCGAACCTCGTCGTGTTCAACGAGGACGTCGGCCTGGCGACGATGGGGATCGGTTCACGGGGGCGCGTGGCGCGGGACGTGATCGCCCACCGGGGCGGTCCGCATTGCGTCGCCGGCGCCGAACCGTGCGGCGCGCTCGGCGCGGTGGCGTCGCTGACGAGCGCATACGGGCGTCAGGTGAACGCCTACGCCTCGCGGCTGGCCGGCTTCACCGGACTCTCACGGGTGTTCGTGGCCACGACGGACACGACCATCCGCGGATTCATGGGCACGTTCTCGAGCCTCGCCAGGCACTACGGGATCTATCTGGTCGGCTCCGGGGACGTGCCGCCGTTCGTGCAGTCGCGCCGCGCCGCGGACCGGCGCACGTTCGGCGATCCCGATCTGCATCCGGCGCCGGCGTCGGTGTACGTCGCGACCTCCGCGAAGGCATACAACGAGGTCTTCATGTGGGGCCCGCGCAACGTCCGCCGCACCGGGCCGGACGTGCTTCGCAACGTCGTCGCGTCGAATCGCAAGGTGCCGCTGACGCCGATCGAGATCGGCCTCGGCGTGACGCCCGGTCCGGCCTCTGGGCCCGCCGCGGTGGCCAACCTCCGCCCGTACGTCATGCCCGGCACGGGGGCGCGCATCGGGTTCGCGACGAGCCTGCCGGCGTTCATGTGGGACGCGCCGCCCGCGGGCGTGAACCCGTGTCGCGACACCGCCCGCTACTACATGCGCTGTCTGAACCGGCTCGGTGCCAATCTCGTCATCCAGGACGAAGCCAACCCGGGTGCCTGGACCGGGCCGGACGGCAGCGGGGCCGAGCAGTGGCAGCCGCTGTCGTGGATGAACTCGACGTACCGTACGGTGAGCGACCCGAGCGTCGGCTTCGCCTACAACGTCACCGCGATGATGGTCGGCAACCTGTCAGATCTCCCGTTCGACGGGCAGAGCGCGATCACCCAGCGCGGGTTCGCAGGTACGCGCCGCGGGTGCCATTACATCGGCAACGGCGCGTTCGTCGGCTCGGAGGACCTGAGCGTGTTTCGGACGTTTGCGGGCGCCCGGCCGGATTTCCTGGCGCTGGCGCCGTGGGTTGTGGGCGATCGCTCGCGGTCGGCGCTGCGCGCGGTCGGGGCGTCGTTGGGGCCGGGGTCAGGCTCGCGCCTGGAGAACGACTACCTGGAGACGGCGTTGATCGCCGACCTGCCGTTCCCGGTCGACCGTCACCGGGCCAACTGCGTGCAGGGTTGATGGGACTTAGTGGGGCTATCGCCACACTAAGTCCCGCGGACCATCTCGCCCTACGCGAAATGCAGCTCCTCGCCCTCGTCGTCTGAGACGGGCCGCTCACACGTCGGGCACCACCACACGGCTTGCATCGGCGTTCCGCACACGGCATGGCGCGGCCCTGCCGGCTCCTCGGCGTTGCGGGCGCCCCAGCCCGCGAGCAGGCGCAGCGCGTCGGCGAGTTCCCGCCCGGCCGCGCTCAGCTCGTAGACGAACCGGGGCGGCCGCTCGGAGTACGGCAGCGCGATGACGAGCGCGTTGCGTTTGAGCGCCCGCAGTCGCTGAGTGAGGACGTTGGGGGCGATCCCCTCGACGTCCTCCTGGAGCTCCCCGAAGCGTCGCGGCCCGCCGAGCAGGGCGGCGACGATCAGCAGCGTCCAGCGGTCCCCGACAGCGGCCAGCGCGTCGGCGAGCGCGGCGCGTGTGTCGTCCGGGGGTGGGTCTGTGGAGCTGGCCATCGGTGCACGCATCGTACGGCCTCATTGATTGCTACATTAGCGACTTGCAATTTGCAAGTAACTCTCGGTGCAGGAGAAACACAATGACTGTCCTCGAAGAACTTGAACTCGCGATCGGGGAGACCGCTCGGCGCGCCGGACCCGCGGTCGTGGGCCTTGGACGGGGCTGGGGGGTCGGCTCCGGGGTGGTGATCGCGTCCGGCCGCGTGCTCACGAACGCCCACAACCTCCGCCATGACGAGGTGACCGTTACCTTCGCCGACGGTCGGACGGCGGTGGCCCGCGTGGCGGGCGCGGACGCGGACCTCGATATCGCCGCACTCGACGTCGATACGGCTGATGCCGAGCCCGTCCCGTGGACGCCTGAGGAGGCCACCGTGCCGGAAATCGGTCGGCTCGTGTTTGCGCTCGGCAATCCGGGCGGTCGCGGCCTGCGCGTCACCCCGGGCTTCATCTCGTCCGCGGCGCGAAGCTTCCGCGGTCCGCGCGGGCGGCGCATCGCCGGCGCGATCGAGCACACGGCGCCACTGCCCCGAGGCAGCTCGGGCGGGCCGCTGCTCGACGCCGGTGGAGGGCTGCTCGGCATCAACACCGTCCGAGTCGACGGTGGTCTGATCCTCGCGATTCCGGCCGATGCTGCGCTGCGGGACTGCGTCGACGCGCTCGGCCGTGGCGACACGCACGCACGGGTGCGACTTGGCGTGGCGATTGCGCCGCCGCGAGTGGCGCGTCGACTGCGCCACGCCGTCGGCCTGCCGGAGCGCGACGGCGTGCTCATCCGCGACGTCGAGTCCGGCAGCCCCGCCGAACGGTCGGGGCTCGAGCGCGGCGACCTCGTCGTGTCGGCGGCCGGCCGTGAGATCGACCGGGTCGACACGCTGTACGACGCGCTCGACGGCGCTCGGGCGAGCGGCCGGCTGGAGCTCGAGATCGTCCGCGGCACCGACGAGCGCACGGTGGAGGTGACCCTCTGATGGCGACGATGATCGACGGCGCGCCGGCCCCGCCGCCGGACGCCTCGGCGGCCGCGCTGGACGCGTACTCGCGGGTCGTCGTCACCGTGGCCGAACAACTCGCCCCATCGGTGGCGAACCTGCGCGTGACCCGTCGCACGCGGGTCGGTCGGGAGCCGGCGGGCGCCGGCAGCGCGGTGGCGCTCACACCCGACGGGTTCCTGCTGACCTCCGCGCACGTCGTCAGCGGCCCGGGCCGCGGTGGGCGCGCGGCGTTTGTCGACGGTCGCGAACTGGCGTTCGAGATCGTCGGGGTCGACCGGCTGTCGGACCTCGCCGTGCTGCGAGCGCACGGGAGCGACCTCGTACCTGCCGAGCTCGGCGACGCAGAGGGCCTGCGGGTTGGCCAGCTCGTGGTCGCGATCGGCAATCCGAACGGCTTCGCCGGTTCGGTCACCGCGGGCGTCATCTCGGCACTCGGGCGTTCGCTACCGGCGCGAGTGGGTCGCACCGTGCGCTACATCGACAACGTCATCCAGACCGACGCAGCGCTCAATCCGGGCAACTCCGGCGGCGCGCTCGTCGACAGCGCCGCTCGCGTCATCGGCGTGAACACGGCCGTGGCGGGCGTCGGTCTCGGTCTCGCCGTGCCGATCAACACGGCGACTCGGCGGATCATCGCCGCACTCATGCATGACGGCCGGGTGCGCCGGGCCTACATCGGGATCGCCGGCGGGCCGCGACCGCTGCCGCCGCACGCGCGCCTTCGGCTCGATCGCCGCAGCGGGATCGAGGTGATCGAGGTTGCGCCCGGCAGCCCGGCGGAGCGGGCGGGGCTTCGCGCCGAGGACCTCATCGTCGAGCTGGCGGGGACGCCGGTGGAGCGGGTCGACGACATCCAGCGGCTGATGACCCACGATGTCATCGGCGAGCGGGTGACGGCGCAGGTCCTCCGTGGCGATCGCTGGCTGACGCTCGAGCTCCGTCCCGCGGAGCTCACGCAGTAGCTACACTCCGGGACGGCGCCGGGCGGCGTTCGTTTACACGCCCTCAGGCTCGGTGCCGGAGACCTGACCACCGACTTTTCGGGAAGCGCCTAGATGGCCCGTGGAGACGTCCGGATCGCTGCGACTCTCGCCTGTGAAGAGTGCAAGCGCCGGAACTACCAGACGAATAAGAGCAAGCGGAACAATCCGGAACGGCTCCAGCTGCGGAAGTACTGCCGCTGGTGCAAGCGCCACACTGCGCATCGCGAGACCCGCTAGCAAGGGACCGCAGGCCGTGGCTCGCAACCGCAAACGAGCGAAGGAACGGCGCGCGCGCCGTCCGCAGGAAGCTCCTGTGGCGGCGAGCGCACGATCCGAGCCGGACGCTCCGGACCCGATCGAGCATGCCGCGCCGGACGTCGAGCTCGCCGAGGCGCAGCTGGCCCTCGGCCGGCCCGAGACCGCGATCGAGGACGAGCCGCCCGAGCAGGCGGCCCTCGACGAAGCGGAGTTCGAGCGGGAGGAGGACGAGGCCGACGCGACGATCCCGGGCGTCCTCCCGGAGAGCACGCATGTGGAGTCGGCTTCGGCGAGCGGCGCTACCGTCGGGGACGTCGCCGCGCCGCCGCGGCATCCCAGCGCCGGCGGGCGTCTCGTCAACTTTGTCCAGGGAAGCTGGCGCGAGCTGCACCGAGTACAGTGGCCTGATCGCCGGCAGGTGATACAGGCCACAGGGGTCGTGATCGGCTTTGTGATCGTGGCCGGCGTGTTCCTCGGCGTCGCGGACCTCCTCGCCGGCAAGCTGATGAATTACATCCTCACTGGCCACTTCAAGTAAGAGCTGAAAATGTTTCGCTGGTACGTCGTCAACACTTATTCCGGGCACGAGAACAAGGTCAAGCACAACCTCGAGCATCGAGTCGTGTCGCTTGGCCAGCAGCGTGCCATCAAGCGCATCGTCGTCCCGACCGAGTCGGTGTCCGAGATGAAGGACAACCAGAAGGTCGTCGTCGAGAAGCGCACCATGCCGGGCTACGTGCTCGTCAACATGGATCTCAACGAGGATTCCTGGACGCTCGTCAAGGGCACCCCCGGCGTCACGGGTTTCGTCGGCGCCTCCAATGAGCCGGTGCCGCTCACTCAGGCCGAGGTCGACCGCCTCCTGCATCAGGAACCGGCCGAGCGTCCCCGCAGTCGCGCACAGTTCTCGATCGGCGAGTCGATCAAGGTCATCTCCGGCCCGCTCTCGGACTTCTCAGGCGAGATCTCGGAGGTCAACGAGGACGCTCAGCGGCTCAAGGTATTGGTCTCGATCTTCGGCCGGGAGACGCCGGTCGAGGTCGGGTTTGACCAGGTCAAGAAGATTTAGGGACAGAGATGGCAAAGAAGGTTCTGACACAGATCAAGTTGCAGGCGGTCGGTGGGCAGGCGAGCCCCGCACCGCCGGTCGGCCCGGCGCTCGGCCAGCATGGCGTCAACATCATGGAGTTCGTCAAGGCGTTCAACGCCCAGACGCAGAATGATGCGGGCACCGTCATCCCGGTCGTGATCACGGTCTACGAGGACCGTTCGTTCACGTTCATCACGAAGAGCCCGCCGGCCGCGGTGCTGATCAAGCAGGCGATCTCGCTCGAGAAGGGCTCCGCCGAGCCCCATCGCGACAAGGTCGGCAAGATCACCCAGGATCAGTTGCGGCAGATCGCCGAGAAGAAGATGAAAGACCTGAACGCGAACGACGTCGATGCCGCCGCGAAGATCATCGCCGGCACCGCGCGTTCGATGGGCGTGGAGGTGGTGTGAGTGTTCTCCTGCGCAAGTTCGGTTGAGGATTGCCGAGCGAAAACCGAGGCGGACAAGGACGCAACGAGCGTGGCGTGCCTGAAAGGCACGCGAGCGAGTGAGGACGCCGGCCGGCGAAGGTTTGCAGCCGGCAAGACCAACCTGACTTGCGGAGGAGGGCACTAACAATGGCTCATCACGGCAAGGCATATTCCGACGCGCGGCAGCGCTTCGATCGCGAGCGTGAATACGAGCCCGCCGAGGCGATCGCGCTCATCAAGGAGCTCAGCCGGGCCAAGTTCGACGAGTCCGTCGAGGTCCACGTGCGCACCGGGCTCAACGTGCGGCACGCCGATGAGCAGCTGCGCGGAACGATCGCGCTGCCCAACGGTCTCGGCAAGGACGTCAAGGTCGCTGTGTTCGCCCAGGGCGACAAGGCCCGGGAGGCCGAGGAGGCCGGCGCCGACATCGTCGGGGCCGAGGACCTCGCCGCCCGGATCCAGGATGGCTTCGACGACTTCGACGTCGCGATCGCGACGCCGGATCTGATGCCGGTCGTCGGCCGGCTCGGCCGGATCCTCGGTCCGGCGGGCAAGATGCCGAACCCGAAGGTCGGCACCGTGACGATGGACGTGGCCAAGGCGGTCCAGGAGTCGAAGGCCGGCAAGGTCGAGTACCGCACCGACCGCAACGCGATCGTGCACCTCGTCATCGGCAAGCGCGACTTCGAGGAGCAGCGGCTGCTCGAGAACTACGCGGCGGTGATCGAAGAGCTGATCCGGGCCAAGCCGTCCGCGGCGAAGGGCCGGTACATCCGTTCGGTCACCTTCGCCAGCACGATGGGCCCCGGTGTCAAGGTCGATCCCTCCCGCACGCGGGACATCGTCGAGGAGCCGGCCGCGGCGTAGAATCGCCCGCAGACTTCACCAAGAGCGAAGCCCAAGACCTCCGGCGGCGCGCAGCGCGTAAGTCCAGAGCAGGCGGAGCCTCGATTCCGAGCCCTCATCGGCTCGTGCCTCGACGCCCGCCACACCGCGGGCGTTTCCCCTCAGTCAACGAGGAAAAGGCATGAATCGAGATCAGAAAGCAACAGTCGTCGATGAGATCGCGGAGCAGATTCAGAGCTCTGAAGCGATCTTCGCGGTCGACTACAGAGGACTGACCGTCGCGCAGGCCGCCGAGCTTCGGGGCAAGCTGCGGGACGCCGACGCGCGGTTCCGGATCGTCAAGAACAGCCTCTCCGAGCGGGCCGCCGACAAGGCAGGCGCCGAGGCGCTGAAGCCGTTGCTTCAGGGTCCGACCGCTCTTGCGCTCGTCCGCGGCGACGCCGCGCTGGCGGCCAAGGCGCTCAACGACAGCGCTCGCGCGTTCAACCTGCTCGAGTTCAAGGGCGGCGTTCTGAACGGCGAGACGCTGAGCGCCGACGAGGTGCGCACGATCGCCCGGCTCCCCTCGCGAGAGGTGCTTCACGCGCAGCTCGTCGGGACGATCGCAGCACCGATCAGCGGCCTCGTGCGCACGCTCAACGCGCTCATCGCAGGGCTCGCGATCCAGCTGAAGTCGATCGCCGACCAGGGTCTCGTCACCGGCGAGGCTCCGGCGGCAGCGCCCGAGGCGCCGGCGGCGGAGCCCGAGCCCGAGGCGGCGGCGGAGCCCGAGCCCGAGGCGCCGGCGGCGGAGCCCGAGCCCGAGGCGGCGGCGGAGCCCGAGGCCGAGGCGGCGGCGGAGGCCGAGGCGGCGGCGGAGCCTGAGGCCGAGGCGGCGGCGGAGCCTGAGGCCGTGGCGGCGGCGGAGCCTGAGGCCGAGGCGGCGGCGGAGCCTGAGGCCGTGGCGGCGGCGGAGCCCGAGGCCGAGGCCACTGAACAACCTGAACCGGAAACCACTGACGAGGAAGCTGCCGCGGACGCGGAAGCGTCCGACGAGTAAGGAGGAACGATGCCCACAACAGAAGAGTGGATCGACGAACTGAAGAGCATTTCGGTGCTCGAGCTCTCGGAGCGGATCAAGGCGCTCGAGGAGGCGTTCGGCGTCTCCGCGACCGCGGTCGCCGCGGCGGCTCCGGCCGCAGCTGCCGGTGACGGCGGCGGCGAGGCCGCTGAGGAGCAGAGCGCGTTCGACGTCATTCTGACCGCCCCGGGCGACAAGAAGATCCAGGTGATCAAGGTCGTACGCGCGGCCACCGGTCTGGGCCTGAAGGAGGCCAAGGCGCTCGTCGACGAGGCCCCGAAGCCCGTCAAAGAGGGCGTCGACAAGGCCGAGGCCGACAAGCTCAAGGCCGACCTCGAGGAGGCCGGCGGAATCGTCGAGCTGAAGTAGTCTCGGTCGATCCACCCGGGTTTGACTTCAGGAGGCGAGGCTTCGGTCTCGCCTCCTTTTTTGTTGCGTTCTGTCCGGATCGCAGTCAGGCGGCTGTTGCTCACGCTCGCGAGCGCGGTTGGCCTTCCGATCGGGACAGAGTCCCAAACCCGGTGCCTTTCGGCGGTGAATCGGGACCTTCACCCGGTCTGACCGGGTCAACGGTCCACTCCGCCGGCGGAGGCCGGCCCATTGGGACGTTGTGCCGATGACCTCCGCCCTCACCGAGGGGACGTTGTGCCGATGACCTCCGCCCTCACCGAGGGGACGTTGTGCCGATGACCTCCGCCCTCACCGAGGGGACGTTGTGCCGATGACCTCCGCCCTCACCGTGAAAATGGTCTGCTATTCGGGCTTCAGGCTGGCTCGGTGATCGCCCGGGCGCCGCCCGCCGCGAGCATCAGAAAGGTCCCGACGCACAGGATCGCCGTGGCCGTCATCGGCACTCCGTCGCCGGCCGCCTTGGCGACGGCGCCGCCGACGCCCGAGCCGAGGATCTGGCCGCCGGCCCACGCGAGGTTGGCGAGCGCCGAGGCGAGTCCCTGATCGAGACCTTGCCGATCGGCGGCGTCCGCGAGCATCGCCATCGCGGGTGCCCAGAACCCCCCGAGCGCGGCAGCCGTGGCGACGATCAGAGCGCCGAGCAGCGCCGCGTCACGCGGCAGCGTGAAGCACATCAGCAGCACCGCCGCGCCCACCAGGCCATAGCGCACCGGCGTCATCCGACCGCGCCGATCCGACCAGCGTCCGATGACCGGGCTGACGACGGCCTCGATCGCGGCGGCGACGAGGAACGCGGCGCCGATCGCCGCCGCGGTCGCTCCGAGGCGATGCATGCGCAGCGGCCCGAGCACGTTGATCATGCCGGAGGCGACGGCGGGGAGGGTCACGAGCCACATCGCGACGAGGACGGCCTGGCCACGGAGGGCGCCGAACAGGCGACGGGCGCCCTGCGCGGAGTCGACATGGGCACTCGGGATTCGCTGCGCGATCACGATCAGGCCGGCCGCCACGGCGACGACGCCGCTGAACGCCGCGCCGCGTCCGACGGCGGTTGCCGCCGTCCCGATGAGCGGGCCAAACAGCGCGCCCGCGATCGCCGCCCCGAGGGCGCTGCCGATGAGCGCGCCGCGCCGATCGGCCGGCGCCTCGGCGACGATCCACGCCAGCCCGCCCGACCACGAACAGGCACCGCCGACCCCCTCGACGAAGCGGGCGAGGTCGAGGGCCAGCTCGTTGTGCAGAAAGCCGAACGCGAGCGTCGAGGCGGCGAGCAGCGTCAGGCCGAGGGTGACCGTGAACTTCGGTCCCGCCCGGGCGGCGAGCACGCCCGCCGGGATCGCGGCGATGAGCGTGCCGACCGGGTAGCTCGCCGTCATCACTCCGGCGGCGAACTTCGACAGGTGCAGTTCGTGGGCGAGGGCAGGGAGCAGCGGCGCGATCGCGGCGTAGAACATCGTGTCGACGAACACGATCGCGCCGACCACGAGGACCAACCGGCGCTCCGCCGGGTCTCCGGGCCGCGACCGTCGCGTCGTCGTGCTGGTCGCGGGTTCCATACCGGCTGACGGTAACGCGAGCCCGCGAGCGGGATCGGCGCGCCCCTGACTCCGGGACGCGCCGGCGTGTCCTGTCCCTACTCGGGGTCGTACTTGAACGAGATGCCGAGGCGCACGCGGTAACTGACGACGCCGCCGTCTTCGATCGTGACGTCCTGTCGCAGAACCTCGGCGATCCGGAGCTCGCGCACGCTCTTGGCGGCGGTCTCGACGGCAGCCCGCGCCGCCGCCTCCCAGGACTCGCTGCTGACCCCGATGACCTCGGTGACGCGGTAGACGCTGTCCGCCATGGTGTACCTCCTCGCTCGGAAAATGAACCTGAGCACGACTCTCTCACGCGGGACGCTTCCGCGGGGAGAACTAGTTCGACGCTTGCCGTACCCGCGTTTTTTCCCCTACACTGCCCGCGTCAGCCAATAGTCGTAGCCGCCCAGTTGCGAGACGCCACCGCGCCACATACGCGGAGGCAGCGGGCGGGGTCCGTGAGAGCTGACGGTCCTGCACAGGGCGCCAATGCCGTGTGCTATCTTTGCTGGTCGCGCCTGGAACGAGGTCGGTGGTCCCGCTGGCAGGGCTCCACCGAGGCTCCGACGGGTGCTGACTTAGTCTCCCTCTAGACCGCCGAGGAGTCGCCGTCTTGGCAACCGCTCACGCCCCCCGGACGCGCCGGAGTTTCGCGCGTCTGAACAAGGTCCTTGAAGTCCCCAACCTTATTGACATTCAGCGCAAGTCCTTCGAGTGGCTGACCGACCCGGAGTCGGGTGGCCTGCGCGAGACCATCGATGACATCTCGCCGATCGAGGACTACACCGGAAACCTCGCCGTCCAGTTCGGCGAATTCACGTTTGACGAGCCCGTCGCGAGCCTCGACCAGTGCCGCGAGAAGGATCTGACCTACGCCCGCCCGCTCACGGTGACGGTCGCCTTCATCAACCGCGAGACGGGTGAGATCCGCGAGCAGTCCGTGTTCATGGGTGATTTCCCGTGGATGACGGAGCGCGGCACGTTCATCATCAACGGGACCGAGCGCGTCGTCGTGACGCAGCTGGTTCGTTCGCCCGGCGCCTACGTGATGGAGCCGAAGGATCGTGAGAAGCAGGTCTTCATCGCGAATCTGATGCCCGCCCGTGGCTCATGGCTCGAGCTCGAGATCGACAAGAAGGGTCGCGTCTACGTCCGTATCGACCGCAAGCGCAAGCTGCCGGTCAGCGTGCTGTTGCGCGCGATGGGCTATGCGTCCGACGAGGAGATCCTCAACCTGTTCGACAACTCGCTCTACATCCGGCTGACGCTCGACGCCGATGCCGAGATGACGCGCACCGAGGAAGGCGCGCTGATCGAGCTGTTCAAGAAGCAGCGCCCCGGCGAGCCGCCGTCGATCGACGCCGCCCGCTCGCTGCTGCATCAGCTGTTCTTCGACCCCAAGCGCTACGACCTGACGCGCGTCGGGCGCTACAAGCTCAACTCGCGGCTCGGGCTCGACATCGATCTCGAAACGAGGACGCTGACCCACGACGACATCATCGCCCTCGTCAAGGAGCTCGTCTCCCTTGCCGCGGCGCCTCGGCATGCCCGAGGATCCGGGTGAGGAGATCAAGGACTTCGCGGCCGAGGCGCTGACGATGCCGCGTGAGCCGATCCAGGATCACCTCGACGAGTACGAGCATTTCGGCAACCGCCGTCTGCGGACGGTCGGCGAGCTGATCCAGGAGGCCTTCCGGATCGGTCTGTACCGGATGGAGCGGGTCGTGCGCGAGCGCCTCACGACCGAGGACGCCGACACGATCACCCCCCAGACGATCGTCAACATCCGGCCCGTCGTGGCCGCGCTGAAGGAGTTCTTCGGCTCCTCGCAGCTCAGCCAGTTCATGGACCAGACGAACAGCCTTGCCGGGCTTCGGCACCGGCGGCGTCTGTCCGCGCTCGGCGCCGGCGGTCTGACCCGGGAGCGCGCGCCGATCGAGGTGCGCGACGTGCACCCCACCCACTACGGCCGCATGTGCCCGATCGAGACGCCGGAGGGGCCGAACATCGGCCTGATCGGCTCGCTCTCCTCGTACGCGGAGATCTCCGAGCACGGATTCGTGACGACGCCGTACCGCGTCGTCAAGAACGGCACGCGTGACCGATGAGGTCCTCCACCTCGACGCCACTCAGGAGGAGGAGTCGCTGATCGCGCAGGCGAACACGCCGGTCGACGACGCCGGCAGGCTGGTCGGCGACGAGATCCTGTGCCGGACGCAGGCGGGCCAGTACGTGACGGCGACGGCCGATCAGGTCGACCTGATCGACGTCTCGCCGGAGCAGATCTGGTCGGTCACGACGGCGATGATCCCGTTCCTCGAGCACGACGACGCGAACCGGGCGCTGATGGGTTCGAACATGCAGGCGCAGGCCGTGCCGCTGCTCGTCACCGACGCGCCGGTGGTCGGCACCGGGATGGAGCGCCGCGCCGCGGTCGACACGGGCGACATCGTGATCGCGTCGCTCGGCGGGCACGGTGTCCTACGTCGACGCCGAGCAGATCGTCGTCGACAGGACCGAGGGTGGTCAGGACGAGTACGAGCTCCAGAAGTTCATGCGCTCCAACCAGGGGACGCTGATCCACCAGAAGCCGATCGTCGGCGTCGGGCTCGAGGTCACCGCGGGCGACGTGCTCGCCGACGGCTCGGCCACCGACATGGGCGAGATGGCGCTCGGCAAGAACCTGCTGGTCGCCTTCATGTCCTGGGAGGGTTACAACTTCGAGGACGCGATCATCCTGTCCAAGCGCCTCGTCCAGGACGACGAGCTCACCTCGATCCATATCGAGGAGTACGAGATCGACGCCCGCACGACGAAGCTCGGCGACGAGGAGATCACCCGTGACATCCCGAACCGCTCGGAGGAGTCGCTGCGCAACCTCGACGACCGCGGCATCGTCCGCATCGGCGCCGAGGTGGCCTCCGGAGACCTGCTCGTCGGGAAGGTGACGCCGAAGGGCGAGACCGAGCTGACGGCCGAGGAGAAGCTGATCCGCGCGATCTTCAAGGAGAAGGCGCGCGAGGTCCGCGACACCTCGCTCAAGGTGCCCCACGGCGAGGGCGGCGTCGTGATCGACGTCAAGACCTTCAGCCGCGACGAGGGCGATGATCTGCCGCCGGGAGTCAACGATCTCGTCCGCGTGTTCGTCGCCAAGAAGCGCAAGATCGCCGAGGGCGACAAGCTCGCGGGACGCCACGGCAACAAGGGCGTCATCTCGAAGATCGTCGACGTTCAGGACATGCCGTTCCTCGAGGACGGCACGCCGGTCGACGTGATCCTCAACCCGCTCGGCGTGCCGAGCCGGATGAACCTCGGGCAGATCCTGGAGACGCACCTCGGCTGGGTCGCCGCCCAGGGCTGGTACGACGACGGTTCCGAGGCGCGGAAGATCGCGACCAACGGCGGTCGCCGTCCCGACGGGCGGCCGGGCAAGGTCTACGTGTCCACGCCGGTGTTCGACGGCGCGACCGTCGCCGACGTCGACGAGGCGCTCGTCCGCTGGCAGGACGGAGTACGACGGCCGGATCAGGATGGACGTCGATAAGAAGCGGCGCGAGGGCGAACAGGCCTCGGGCAAGGTGACGCTGTTCAACGGCCGCACCGGCGAGCCGTTCGAGCAGCAGGTGACGTCGGCTACATGTACATCCTGAAGCTGCTGCACCTCGTCGACGACAAGATCCACGCCCGCTCGACCGGCCCGTACTCGCTCGTCACCCAGCAGCCGCTGGGCGGCAAGGCGCAGTTCGGTGGCCAGCGGTTCGGTGAGATGGAGGTCTGGGCGCTGGAGGCGTACGGCGCCGCGTACACGCTCCAGGAGATGCTCACGATCAAGTCCGACGACACCGTCGGTCGCGTCAAGGCCTACGAGGCGATCGTCAAGGGCGAGAACATCGCCGAGCCCTCGATCCCCGAGTCGTTCAAGGTTCTGCTCAAGGAGATGCAGTCGCTGGCGCTCGACGTCAACGTCGTCTCCGAGGAAGGCGAGCGGGCCGAGATGCGCGAGGAGGACGACGACCTCCTCCGCGCGGCCGAGGAACTCGGGATCGACCTGAGCGGCGTCCGCGCCACCGACGGCGCCGGCGACGGCGCCGCCGACGAGGCGACCGAGCACGAAGGCGAGACGGTCGAGGCCAACACCGAAGAGACCGAAGTCGAGGATCCCGACCTCGAGCCCGGCGAGGAGCTCGAAGACGGAGGACTTCGCCGCCGACGACGACCCGATGCTGAACGCCGACATTCCTGCCGGCGACGCCGAGGGTGTTCTGGAAGAAGACGAGGCCTGAGCTTCACCGGTCCCCGTGCCGGGCTGCGTGCGTCTGGCGACGCGAGCAGACCCGTCACGGGGAGCCGGTTCGCAGCGAAGCGCCCCGAACCACAGTTTTTGAAAGACCAAGGGAAGAAGCCCACTTTGATTGACATCAATAATTTCGACGCCATCGAGATTGGACTCGCCTCCTCGAAGCAGATCCGCGGTTGGAGCTCAGGCGAGGTCACGAAGCCGGAGACCATCAACTACCGGACGCTGAAGCCCGAGAAGGACGGGCTCTTCTGCGAGCGCATCTTCGGCCCGACGAAGGACTGGGAGTGCTACTGCGGGAAGTACAAGCGCGTCCGCTACAAGGGCATCGTGTGCGAGCGCTGCGGCGTCGAGGTGACCCGCTCCAAGGTTCGCCGCGAGCGCATGGGCCACATCGACCTGGCCGCGCCGGTGAGCCACATCTGGTTCTTCAAGGGCGTGCCGAGCCGCATCGGCTACCTGCTCGACATGGCTCCGAAGGAGCTCGAGAAGGTCCTGTACTTCGCCGCGTCGATGGTGACGTGGGTCGACGACGAGGCGCGCGCGCGTGACGTCGACGTCGCTCGAGGGCGAGGTCAACAAGGTGCTCGACTCGTACGCCGCCGAGAAGGAAGAGCGCGTGCTCGAGCTCAAGGAGTCGCTGGCCCGCCGCGAGGAGTACCTGGCGAACGGCAAGCAGAGCCGGGACTTCTCCGACGAGGACCACCTGTGGGCGGAGACGCTTGAGGTCAACGTCGCCAAGCTCTCCGACGACGAGCGCGAGAAGATGCTCAAGGAGCTCCGCAAGAGCTTCCAGGCCGACATCGACGACACCGAGGCCTACATCGAGGACGCCGCCGAGCGGATGCGCCAGGTGTGGGACCTGTTCAAGACGATGAAGGCCAAGGACGTCGATCAACGACGAGACCACGTTCCGTGAGCTCAAGGACCGCTTCGGCTCTCCGTACGGCTTCGGCGAGTACTTCCGCGGCGGCATGGGCGCCGAGGCGGTGCGTGACCTGCTCCAGCAGGTCGACCTCGAGGCCGAGTCCGAGGATCTCCAGGAGCAGGTCAAGACGGCGAAGGGCCAGAAGCAGGCCCGCGCGGTCAAGCGCCTGAAGGTCGTCTCGGCGTTCATCCACTCGGGCAACAAGCCGGAGATGATGATCCTCGAGGCCGTCCCGGTGATCCCGCCCGAGCTGCGTCCGATGGTCCAGCTCGACGGTGGCCGGTTCGCCACCTCGGACCTCAACGACCTCTATCGCCGCGTCATCAACCGGAACAACCGCCTCAAGCGGCTGCTCGACCTCGGCGCGCCGGAGATCATCGTCAACAACGAGAAGCGGATGCTGCAGGAGGCCGTCGACGCACTGTTCGACAACGGCCGTCGCGGCCGCCCGGTCACGGGTCCGGGCAACCGTCCGCTGAAGTCGCTGAGCGACATGCTCAAGGGCAAGCAGGGCCGGTTCCGTCAGAACCTGCTCGGCAAGCGCGTCGACTACTCGGGCCGTTCGGTGATCGTCGTCCGGCCCGTCGCTGCGGCTGCACCAGTGCGGTCTGCCGAAGCTGATGGCGCTCGAGCTGTTCAAGCCGTTCATCATGGCCCGCCTCGTCGAGCGCAAGTCCGCGCAGAACATCAAGGCGGCCAAGAAGATGGTCGACTCGATGATCCCCGAGGTGTGGGACGTGCTCGAGGAGGTCATCCACGAGCATCCGGTGCTGCTCAACCGCGCGCCGACGCTCCACCGCCTCGGCATCCAGGCGTTCGAGCCCGTCCTCGTCGAGGGCAAGGCGATCCAGGTCCACCCGCTCGTCTGTCACGCGTTCAACGCGGACTTCGACGGCGACCAGATGGCCGTGCACCTGCCGCTCTCGGCGGAGGCGCAGGCCGAGGCCCGGATCCTGATGCTCTCGGCGAACAACATCCTCTCGCCGGCCCACGGCTCGCCGCTGGCGACGCCGTCGCAGGACATGGTGCTCGGCGCGTACTACCTCACGTACGGCCCGGACGAGCCAAGGAGCTCGAGAAGCTCGACCCGGCGAACTGCGAGCCGCGCCCGCACGTGTACCGCACCGCCCAGGAGGCGGAGTGGTCCTACGAGCACGGCGTCGTCAAGCTCCACGACCTGGCCGAGTACCGGCCGATCGGCCGCGAGGGCGGTCACGTCCTCACCACGGTCGGCCGGATCATCTACAACGACAAGATCGAGCGGGCACTCGAGGAGGCGCTCGGCGACGAGTTCGACCACGGCTCCTACGTGTTCATCAACCGCTCGATGAAGAAGAAGGACACCACGAAGCTCGTCGACGACCTCGTGCAGGCGTACGGGGCGGCGACGATCTCGCTCGTGCTCGACGCGTTCAAGGACATCGGCTTCCACTACGCCACCCAGGCGGGGGTGACGATCTCCAAGAACGACGTCCAGACGCCGCCGACGAAGGCCGAGATCCTCGCCCGTTACGACGCGCAGCTGGCGGAGATCGAGAGCCAGTACGACATGGGCATGATCACCCAGGAGGAGCGCCACGAGGCGGTCACCGGCCTGTGGGATCGGGCGACCAACGAGGTCGGCGAGGCACTCTACGAGTACCTCGACGAGCTCAACCCGATCTTCATGATGGCCAACTCGGGTGCTCGTGGATCGTTCTCGCAGATCCGGCAGCTCGCCGGGATGCGCGGCCTGATGGCCAATCCGAAGGGCGAGATCATTCCAGCGTCCGATCAAGGCCAACTTCATGGAAGGCCTGACCGTGCTCGAGTACTTCATCTCGACGCACGGTGCCCGCAAGGGTCTCGCGGACACGGCGCTCCGTACGGCGGACTCCGGGTATCTGACCCGGCGCCTCGTCGACGTCGCCCAGGACGTGATCATCCGTCAGGAGGACTGCGGCACCGAGGAGTTCATCGAGATGCCGGTGTCGAAGCTCGAGGTCGATCCGGAGACCCGGCGGTTGCGGCCGACGGGCGAGCCGAACGACAACCTGATCGGGCGGGTCGCGGCGCAGGAGATCGCGACCAAGCGCGGCCGGGTGATCGTCGAGAAGGGCAAGGAGATCGATCGGGCCGAGCTCGCCGATCTCGTCGAGGCCTGGGCCGAGGACACCGACAAGGGCAACGTCATCTACGTTCCGGTCCGTTCGGTGCTGAAGTGCGAGGCGCCGACCGGCGTGTGCCAGGCGTGCTACGGCCGCTCGCTCGCGACCGGCAAGCTCGCGCAGATCGGTGACGCGGTCGGGATCATCGCCGCCCAGTCGATCGGTGAGCCGGGCACGCAGCTGACGATGCGGACGTTCCACACCGGCGGTGTCGCCGGCGCGGACATCACGCACGGTCTGCCGCGTGTCGTCGAGCTGTTCGAGGCGCGCAAGCCGAAGGGCCTGGCGAAGATCGCCGAGGTCGGCGGCAAGGTGTCGATCGAGGAGTCCGACAAGGCGAAGACCGTGGTCATCACCGACGACGGCGGCGAGGAGCATCGCCACACGTTCCCGACGCGGACGATCCTCTACGTCAGACAGGGCCAGCGCGTCGAGGTCGGCGACCAGCTCAACGAGGGGTCCCTGTACCCGCACGAGCTGCTCGCGTTCGGCGGCAAGACCCAGGAGGAGCGCCGGACGAACACCGAGCTGTACCTCGTGCGCGAGGTCCAGGAGGTCTACAAGTCCCAGGGCGTCGACATCAACGACAAGCACATCGAGCTGATCGTGCGCCAGATGATGAAGAAGGTGCGGGTCGACCAGAAGGGCGACACCGACCTGCTTCCGGGCCAGTTCGTCGATCGCAACGAGTACGCCAAGATCAACCGCGGTCGAAGACGCCGGCGGCGAGACGGCTCAGTCCGAGGAGATCATCCTCGGGATCACGAAGGCCTCGCTGAACACGGACTCGTTCCTGTCGGCGGCCTCGTTCCAGGAGACCACGAAGGTGCTGACCGATGCTGCCCTGGAGGGCAAGATCGACCGCCTCAACGGCCTCAAGGAGAACGTGATCATCGGCAAGCTGATCCCGGCGGCGACCGGCCTGAAGCGCTACCGCCGGATCGAGATCGAGCCGGCCGAGCCGCTGCCCCGCGGCATGGACGACGTCGGTCTGCTCGACCACGACGACCTCGCGGCCGAGCTTGGGCTCGCCGACGGCGAGTCGCTGACCGGCTTCGGTGGCGGGATCGAGCCCGACCTCTCCGACCTCGAGGAGATCGGCTCCGGCGGCTCGACGCTCGGCTTCGCCGAGGAGCTCGCCGATCTCGACCTGCCGTCGGGCGACGACGGCGGGAACGGCTCCGGGGAGTAGGTCCCACTCGCAGTTTCGGCTCTCGGGCCGTCGCGCTCCGCGTGGGCGCGGCGGCCCGGGGCCGTTAAGGCGTGTCGGCCGCTGGGGTGGGCGCGGTCCGCCGGCGAGCGATGCCGACGACGGCGAGCGCGATCAGCGCGAGCCCATAGGGGATGTACGGGAGCGCGTAGGCGTGATCGGACAGCGGCCAGAGCAGCGAGACGCCCGGTCCGCCCGGCTCAGCCATGTCTCGGACGAGGTGGGCCGCAGCCGCCGCACCGACGATCAGGACGAGGATGCGTCGGCGAGGATCACGGATCATCGCCGCGACCACCGCGATCACGATCAGCGTGATGAGTGCGTGGGTGTACGGCCGTGGGACTCCGTGCTCCAGGATCGAGGAGCCGAAAACGTGGGGGACGTGATCGAGGTCGAAGAGAACCGAGCCGGCGACGACGGCGAGCACGATCGGGCGGCTCGGCGCGACGCAGATCGCCAGCAGCGCGAGCAGACCGGTCGCAGCGTGCGCCGGCTCGTCGAACAGCGCCTGGACGAGGTAGGGCATCTGCAGCCGCCAGATCACGAGGTCGGACACCGCGACCACCGCCAGACAGAGCAGCACGGCATGCTGCGAGGACCAGACCGAAGGTTTCTTCATCGCGACCCCCGACGATGCCACGAAACGCGTCCCAACCCGTCATGCTGGCGTGCGCATGCAGGTCCAGTCCCTCGCGTACCAGACAGATATCGGCATCCGGAGACTCGGTGGCGCAACCGTCGCTGACCGCGGTGATCATGTCGTCGTCGAGACGCCCACCAACCGTGGCTTCTGGTGGGGCAACTTCATCCTGCTCGCCTCGCCGCCGGCGGCCGGGGAGGCCGATCGCCTGCGCGCGCTGTTCACCCGCGCGTTTCCGACCGCAGCCCATTTGGCGCTGGGCGTCGACGGCACGGCGGGGGAGGCCGGCGACGCCGGCGTCCTGGCCGAACTCGGCGTTGAGGTGGAGATCAACCACGTGCTGGCAGCGTCGGCGCTGCGCGAGCCTGACCCGCCGGCGGGCGGCGCGGTGGTGCGCCAGTTGCGGGACGACGACGACTGGGCGCAGGCCGTCGATGTGCGACTCGAGGTCTACGAGGAGGCGGAGAACGACGAGTACCGGTCGTTCGTCGAGCGCCAGCTCGCCGAATCACGCGAGATCTGCGAGCGCGGGGAGGGCGGATGGTTCGGCGCGTTTGCCGACGGCCGGCTCGTCTCCACCCTCGGCTTGATCCGCGCGCTCCCGGACACCGGCCGCTACCAGACGGTCGAGACACTCGAGGCCTACCGGCGTCGAGGGCTCGCCGGCCGCCTGCTCTATGAGGCGAGCCGATGGGGCGCTGATGCGCTTGGAGTCGCCCGTCTCGTCATCTGCGCCGACCCGGAGTACCACGCGCTCCGGCTTTACGAAGCGCTCGGCTTCAGCGTCATCGAGCAGCAGGTCCAGCTCCAGCGGGCACCGGCGCCGGCGCCCGAGCCCGCCGCCTGACAGATGAACGAGGCCGTTCGGCCGACAGGCGCCATTCACTATGCTCCGGCGTGAATCTGGATTCACTGGACCGAGATCACGAGGGAGATGTCACGTGGACCTGAATGACACGCCGCAACAGGCGTCCTATCGGCAGGAGGTTCGAGCGTGGCTCGAGCAGCACAAGGCGGAGGCGCCGCCGCGCTCGGGCTCGTCCGAGGACAACGGCTACATCAACGCGCGCCGCGCGTGGCAGCGCAAGCTCGCCGAGGCCGGCTTCGCCGGCGTCACCTGGCCGAAGGAGTTCGGCGGGCAGGGACTTGGCCCGATCGAGCAGGTGACGGTCAACCAGGAGCTCTCGCAGGCACAGGTGCCCGGCGTGCTCGACGTCATCGGGATCGGGATGCTCGGCCCGTGCATCATCGCCCACGGCAGCGACGAGCAGAAGGGCCGCCACCTCGGCCCGATGCTCCACGGCGACGAGGTCTGGTGTCAGATGTTCTCCGAACCCGCCGCCGGGTCGGACCTGGCGGCGGTGCAGACGCGCGCGCGCCAGAACGACGACGGCACGTGGACGCTCAACGGCCAGAAGGTGTGGACGACGAACGCACAGTTCGCGTCGTTCGGGCTGCTGCTCGCCCGCACCGACGCCGACGTGCCGAAGCACAAGGGACTGACGATGTTCATCGTCCCGATGGACGCCTCTGGCGTCACCGTTCGTGGCCTGCGCCAGATCTCCGGCGAAGCCGAGTTCAACGAGGTCTTCTTCGACGATGTCGTGCTTGACGAGAACGCCGTCGTCGGTGGAGTCGGAAACGGCTGGGGCACGGCGCTGACCGTGCTCATGTTCGAGCGCCTCACGATCGGCTTCGGCTCGGAGGGCTTCGGCTCGCCGAAACGGCTCGCCCAGACGATCGCGGCGGATCCGGCGGCGCGGGCCGACAGCGAGGTGCGCCGGCGGCTCGGCGGGATCATCACCGAGATGCTCGCGGTGCGCTTCAACGGCTACCGCGCGCTGACCGCGCTCTCCCGGGGGCAGATTCCGGGCCCCGAGGCCGGGCTGGCCAAGGTCACGCTCGTCAACTCGGCGATCGCCGCGACCGATCTCGGCGCCGATGTCGTCGGGCCGGACGCGCTCGATCCGAGCAGCGAGTGGAGCTATCTGATCTCGTTCCTCCCCGGCCTGAAGTCGGCGGGCGGCACCGAGCAGATCCTGCGTAACACGATCGGCGAGCGCGTGCTCGGGCTTCCGCCTGAGCCGCGGCTCGACAAGGGCGTTCCGTTCAGCGAGCTGCGCGCCAAGGAGAAGGAGGCCGCGAGTCTCATGAACTTCGCACTGTCTGACGAGCAGGTCCTCCTGCGCGAGGCCGCGCGCGGCGCGCTCAGCCGCTTCAAGACGATCGAGGCGGCACGCGACGCGCTGGAGAACGACGACGCCCTGCCGGACCTGTGGCCGACCGCGGTCGAGGCCGGCTGGCCGGGGCTGCTGATCGACGAGGAGCACGGCGGTGCCGGGCTCGGCGGGTTCGACGCCCTGCTCGTGGCCGAGGAATGCGGCCGGGTGCTCGCGAGCATCCCGGTGCTCGGGCTGCTGCCCGCCACGGCGATCCTCAACGCCGCCGGGGACGAGTCGCTGAGCGCCGTCGCCGCCGGTGAGCTCCGGCCGGCCTACCTGCCGGCGCGGCCGCCGTCAGAGCTCGAGTCCGGCTGGACCGTCGAGCCGCGCGGCGGCGTCCGCCGGGCTGAGGCGCCGCGGGCGACCGTCGACGGCGATGCCGTCGTCATCGACGGCGCGGTGGCGTTCGTCCCGGACGCGCCCGGTGCCGATCTGCTCGTCGCGATCGGCGAGACGGTCGACGGTCAGCCGGTCGCGGTGGCGATCGAAGCCGATGCCGATGGCGTCTCGATCGAGTCGGTGATGCGCTACGACGCAACGAGGTCGCTCGCCCACGTCAGCTTGACCGAGGCGCGTGGCCGGCGGCTCACGGTCGATGCGGCGGTGCTGGCGGACGCGTGGTATCTCGCGCACGCGCTCATCGCCGCCGAATCGCTCGGCGTCGGTCCAGACCTGCCTGGAGATGAGCGTCACGTACGCGAAGGAGCGGTTCACGTTCGGGCGGGCAATCGGCTCCTACCAGGCGATCAAGCACGAGCTCACCGAGATCCTGCGCCTTCAGGAGAACAGCCGCGGTCTGCAGTACTACGCGGGCTGGGCCCGGGACGCCAAGCCGGAGGAGTTCCCGCTGGCGGCGAGCGCCGCCCGGGCGGAGGCCGGCCACGCGCTCGACTACGCGGCCCGCTCGATGATCAACGTGCACGGCGGGATCGGCGCGACGTGGGAGCACGACGCGCCGCTGTTCTTCCGCCGGGCACAGCTCTCCCGTCGCCTGCTCGGCGGGACGCACGACGCGGTCGACCGCGTCGCCGAGCAGACGCTCGCCGCGTCCGCCGCCTGAGCCTCGGCATCAGACTCCCGTCCGGACGTCGTGGGTCCGGGCGGGAGCACTGAGCGACCCGTTGCGCGAGTAACGCGGGCGGGCGCCCGTTGCTTTGGTATGGAGCTGGCGTGGGGTCGTGGTCGTCGAGGATGCGGAGTGCCGGTGACGGACCGGCTATCGGGTCGCGCACGGCGGCTCTTGACCATGTCGCGAACCGTCCGATCATCGACCATGTCATCGATGCGCTCGGCTCCGCCGGCGTGCAGGATGTGATCGTCGCCTCGTCTGCGGCGCTGTCGGACGAGGCCTGGGGCGGTCGATCTCCGAGGATGGGCGTCAGGAACGAGCGCGTCCGGTACCTCACCCAGGACGCGCCCATGACCGTCGCCGATGGCGTCGAGCTTGCGCTTCCGTTCGTCGGCGACGCCCGTGCGTCGTTCACGTCGCCCACGGCATGCTCGCCGAGCCACTGGGGCCGCTCGTCCAGACGATGCGCGCGGATTCGCCCGATGCCATGGTCGTCGTCCATCACGGCGCGGCCGCGGATCAGCGACTGACCGGCGGCAAAGGCGACGCTGCATATCGCCGAGTTCGACGAGCGCGCAGCGCTCGGCATGGCCGGGGTGTGGCTGTTCGGCGACGGGTGCCCTGCAGCAGCATCGGGTCGACACCCTGGCAGGGAGAGCGGCACGTCGACGTCCACGTTCGCTCGCCCGCTGGGATGAACGGTGTCGGGAGGTCGGCTCGGCGTCTCGTTGTCCGATCACTGGCGTCGATACGCCGGGAATCCGCTCGATCTTCTGGAGCTCAACCAGATCGCACTTGACCGGCTGGGCGTCGAGTCTCGCCGCACGAACGGCAACGGCAACGTGATCGAAGGACGGGTGCGGATCGACGCGGGTGCGTCGATCTGCGGGCAGCGTCGTGGTCGGTCCCACCGTGATCGGACCGAACGTGCAAATCGCCGACGCGTACATCGGGCCGTACACGGCGATCGGCGCCGACGCGCGGATCGAGGGAGCTGAGATCGAACGCTCGATCATCGCGCCCGGGGCAAGCATCACCCATGTCGGCGGCCGGCTCGTCGCGAGCGTCGTCGGTCGCGACGCCCGCGTCTTCCGGGACTTCTCGCTGCCGCGGGCGTTGCGCCTGCGGGTGGGCGCCGGGACCGAGGTCGCTCTGTGCTGAGGCGGTGCGCCGAGCAGCAAGTTCGCGCGCGCAGGCCACGTTGATTCGGTGTGAGTGCGACAACGGTTTCTCCTCATGACCGCGACCGCCTCATCGGCGGTCACGATGACACGCGGGACGAGTCGCTCTACCGGCGGATGCGGTTCATCCGGCGCTTCGAGGAGCGGCTGCTCGAGCTGTTCGATCTCGGCGTCCTCAACGGCACCACGCACGCCTGCATCGGGCAGGAGGCCGACGCCGTCGCGGTCATGGAGCATCTTCGGGCGGAGGACCACGTGTTCTCCAACCACCGCTGCCACGGCCACTACCTCGCGCTGACCGGCGACGCGCGCGGGCTGATGGCGGAGATCATGGGCCGCGACGACGGCGTCTGCGCGGGCATCGGCGGCAGCCAGCATCTCGCCGCCCCGGGATTCAAGTCGAACGGCGTGCAGGGCGGCATCGTGCCGGCCGCGGCCGGGATCGCGCTCGCGCAGCAACTCGCCGGCGATGACGCGATCAGCGTCGGTCTTCATCGGCGACGGCACCCTCGGCGAGGGGATCGTGTACGAGTCGCTCAACCTCGCCTCGCTGTGGCAGTCTGCCACTGCTGATCGTCGTCGAGGACAACGGCTGGTCGCAGAGCACGCCGTCGCACGTCAACCTCGCCGGCAGCATGCGCGGCGCGCTTCGAGGCGTTCGGGATCGACGTGGAGGAGATCGACTCGACCGACGTGCTCGAGATCGGCGTCGGTCGCCGAGCGCGCGGTGGGCCACGTGCGCGCCGATCGCGCTCCGTGCGCGTTGATCATCCATACCTACCGGCTGTGTCATCACTCGAAGAACGACGACAACCGGCCGGCGGACGAGGTGCAGGCGCGGTGGGCGCTCGATCCGCTCGCGGTGCACGGCCCGCGCCTGTCCGACGACGCGCGCCGGCGCATCGACGACGAGATCACCGATGCGATCGAAGACATCGTCGACGAGCTGACCGCCGTGATCTACGCCCGGGCACTTGGGCGATGCACTGAAGGCGGCGCTTTCCGAGCGACGAGCGAGTCGATCGTCCTCGGAGAGGACATCGCCGATCCGTACGGCGGCGCGTTCAAGGTCACCCGCGGGCTGAGCTCCGAGTTTCCCGGCCGCGTCCGGACCACCCCGATCAGCGAGGGAGCGATCGCCGGCGTGGCGGCCGGCCTCGCCCTGGCGGGATATCGGCCGATCGCCGAGGTCATGTTCGGCGACTTCCTGGCGCTGTGCTTCGACCAGATCCTCAACCACATCACCAAATACGAGGCGATGTACAACGGCCAGGCGACGTTGTCCGGTCGTCATCCGGATGCCGTCCGGCGGCGGCCGCGGTTACGGGCCGACACACAGCCAGAGCTCGAGAAGCACGTGCTCGGGATTCCACATCTGCGCGTCGTGAGCGCGTCGCTGCTCCACGATCCCGGGGACGTCCTCGACCACCTCCTCGCCAGTGACACGCCGGCGATCCACGTGGAGCACAAGCTTCTCTACCCGCTCGAGATGATCGATCCGAGCGTTCTCATCGGGGCGACCTGCGAGCGCTTCGGGGGCGATTCAGTGCTACCGACGGTTGCGCTCCGGTACGCCCCGCGCGAGGAGTGCCAGGCGACGGTCGTGGCCTACGGCTACCAGGCCGAGCTCGCCAGACGCGTTCAGGCCCGGCTCGCGCTCGAGGAGGAGATCTTCGTCGAGCTGCTGATCGCCGGCCAGCTGGCGCCACTCGACCTCGAGCCGATCCTCGCCTCAGCCGGGGTGACCGGCAGCCTCGTGACGATCGAGGAGGGGACGGCCGGATGGTCGTGGGGGAGCCAGATCGCGGCCGACGTCGGCAGCCGGCTATTCGGCGGTCTGCGCCGTCCGGTCGAGGTGATCGCGAGCGCGCCTGATGTCATCCCCAGCGCGCGTGAGCGCGAGCGTGACGTGATCGTCGGCGAGGATCAGATCGAAGCGGCGATCAGGGCGCGCGGCGGGATGATCGCCGTGACGATTCCCACGACCGACGTCAACAGCGAGTCCGCCATCGATCGTGCGGTGGTACGTCGAGGACCGCGCGCAGGTCGTCGCACGGCGAGCCGTTGGTGGAGATCGAAACGAGCAAGGCGATCCTCGACGTTGATGCGCCCGACCGACGGCGTGCTTGCTGCGACTGTGCGGCGCAGGGCGAGCAGCGGAAGATCGACCAGCCGCTCGGCGTACCTGTTCGAGAGCGCCGAGGCGCTCGAGCGGTTCGAGCGCGAACGCGCCGAGTCGCCGGCGCGCCCTGAGTCGGATGCATGCGGCCGGATCACCGCGCCGGCGCGCCGTCGAGCGGACGAGCTCGGCCTCGACATCGACGTGATCGCACGCGGACGGACGGGCTCGTGACCACGAAAGCTGGTCGAAGCGTTCGCGGCCGCACAGGCGCGCAACGAGAACGGCGCCGATGCTGCCCGACCCACTTGCAGGCGCCTCCCGGGGTCCAGCGGCTCGTCCTGATCGGGGCCGGACTCGGCGCGAACCAGATCATCGACATCCTCGCTGCACGACGCCGCACCAGCAGGCCGTTGCGGTGGTCGACGACGACCCTGGCCGCGTTCGGCGGAACTGATCGACGGAGTACCAGTCGTCGGCGGCATCGACCGTGCGCTCGACGCTGTTCCGCGAAGGCCGCGTCGATGCAGCGGTGATCTCCGTCGGGACCTCGGTCGCGCGCGCGTACGCGCCTGCGACAACGATGCGAGGAGGCCGGGCTTCCGCTCGCCAACGTGATCGACCCGACGTGTTCGAATCTGCAGCGACGTACGGATCGGGACCGGCAACATCATCTGCGCGAACTGCCATTTCGGCGTCGGCACAATCATCGGGGACAACAACCTCATCTCGGCGAACAACTCATTCGATCACCACAGCGAACTCGGGTCCGACATCACGACTGGACCCGGGTTGCATGACGTCAGGCCTCGTCAAGATCGGCGACCGGCTGCCGGTTCGGAATCGGCATCTTCATCGAGCCGCGCGTGTCCGATCGGCGCCGGCAGCCAGGTCTCATCCGGCGCCGTGATCGTCGGCTCGGTGCCGCCGAGCACGCCGTCAAGACGAAGGATCGTCACGACGGCGGTGGTGCCGATCCGCCGAGCTTAGACGGCTTCTCCGAGGCGGACGCCTGATCTTGATGGGTAGGTCGTTAGCTACCATCGGCAGCGGGCCGGGGCCGTCGGCATCACCGTGATTCGCCAGTAGACGACACTCGAGCTCGTATGCACTTCTGATGGAACACAGGATTCTTCTAACCGGCGGAGCCGGATTCATAGGCACGCATCTCGCAGAGCGTCTGGGCAAGGAGAATGACGTCTCGCTCCTCGATTCCTTCAGGCGCGACTCGTTCGCGCTGGCGCCGCAGCTGCGGTCGATGCCAAACGTTTCGGTGGTGAGGGCGGATGTCGGCGATCCGGCTTCGCTGACCGGAGTCTGTGCCGGCGTTGACGTCGTCGTCCACATGGCGGCAATTGCCGGCGTGTCGACCTACTACAGCGACCCGTTGCTGACTCTGAGGACGAACATTCTGGGTACGGTTAACTTGCTCGAGGAAGTCGTGCGCGCCGGCGTAAACCAGTTCGTCTACTTTTCGACCAGCGAGGTCTACGGGTCTGAGGCCCGCAACGTAAGCGAAGCCAACCCTCTCACGATCGGTTCCGTTACCGACCGCCGGTGGGTGTACTCGACGAGCAAGATCGCGGGGGAGAACTTCTCTCTGCGGTTCGCCGAGCAATATGGCTTCTCTTGCTCGGTGGTGCGGCCGTTCAATGTCTATGGACCGAGACAAGTGGGCGAGGGTGCCATCAGCAACTTCTGCCGTGCTGCCGCCGCGAACACCCCGCTCAAGGTCTACGGCGACGGGACCGCGGTGCGGGCATGGTGCTATGTATCTGACATGGTCGACGCCGTTGAGAGCATCATCGGCACCGAAGCCGCCGCAGGCCGCGTATTCAACATCGGGAACCCGGACGCCGTGGAGACGACCACCGGGCTGGCCGAGCGTATCGCCAGGCTGGCTCCCGGAGCGACGATTGAACGGCAAGCGAGCGAACACGCCGAGGTAAAGGAGCGCTCGCCGGTGATCGAAGTGGCGCGCGAGGTTCTCGGGTACACGCCGAAGGTAGGGCTCGACGAAGGTCTCCGCCGCACCTTCGAGTGGTTTCTGGAGTCGCAAGATGCCGCCTGACCGGCCTGCGAATGTAGCCGTTATCGGCGCTGGCAAGATGGGCTTGCCACTGGCCTGCCAGTTCGCGGCGAGCGGTGCGCTCGTAACCGCCTGCGATAAGAACCAGCGCGTGGTCGACACCATCAACCGGGGTGCCTCCCCGTTCGAGGAGCCGGAGCTGCCGGCTTTGCTTGCGAGAGTCGTGGCCGAGAAGCGGCTGATCGCGTCGACTGACACGCAGGGCATGGTCGCGAACAGCGACGTCGTGGTCGTGATCGTCCCGGTGCTGCTCACCGACGACAACAGCGCCGATACATCGGTGATCGAAGGAGTCGCGGCAGAGATTGCGCCCGCACTCCGCCGCGGGACGATGGTGTCCTTCGAAACCACGCTGCCTGTCGGCTTCACTCGGAGACTGGGCGCGATCCTCGAGGCCGGCGGCCTCACCGCGGGCCGCGACTTCGATCTCGCATTCTCCCCTGAGCGCGTAAAGAGTGGGCTCGTGTTGGATCGCCTCTCGCAGAACCCGAAGGTGGTGGGAGGCATCACGCCGCAGTCGGCGAAGCGAGCGGAGCAGTTCTATGGACAGTACCTCGGCGCGCCCGTCCTCAACATGGGGTCCTTGGAGGCGGCTGAGATGGTCAAGCTGGCGGGCATGGTGTACCGCGACGTCAACATCGCGCTTGCTAACGAGCTGGCACGGTACGCAGACGAAGTGGGAGTAGACATTTTGCCGGTGATCGAGGCGGCCAATACCGATGGCGAGGCGTCGATCCTCAGCCCGGGAATCGGGGTGGGCGGCCATTGCACCCCGGTGTATCCGCATTTCCTCCTAAAGGACGCCGCATCCCGGCACGTCGCCGTCAACCTGATCGAGTCCGCGCGCAATACGAACGATGGCCAGCCGGGCTTCGTGGTGCGGAGCCTCGCGCGGCACTTCGGGGGATTGGCGTCGATGCGGGTCTTGATCCTCGGCCTGGGATTTCGCCCGCAGGTGAAGGAGGCTCAGTGTTCCCCGGCGTTTCCACTGCGGGATGACCTCGAGCGCATGGGCGCAGCGGTGGCTCTACACGACGCAGTGTTCACCGAGGATGAAGTCGGCTCGTACGGTTTCGAATGGGGCGACTGGCGGGAACCCTTTGACATCCTCGTGTTGAACACGGGGCACGACGCATACCGGCAACTCAATTTTGAGGAGCTCGCCAGTCGAGGCCTCCGAGCAGTTGTCGATGGGCGGAATTTCTTCGAGTCTGACGAGGTGGAGCGTCGCGGTGTCGTATACCTCGGGATCGGCCGGGGAGGCAACGGCTCCCGGCGGGTTGGAGAGGTGACGGGCGATGGTAGCTGTGACGCCGCTGAGGTGAAGCCGGTGCCGCTGTCGCGGCCCAACCTCGGAAAAGAGGAAGAACGGGCTGCGCAGGCGGTGATACGTAGCGGCTGGCTGATGCAAGGGCGCGTCGTCGAGACGTTCGAGCGCGAATTCGCCGAGTACGTCGGTGCTCCTCACGCGTGCGCGGTCTCGTCTGGGACGACGGCATTGCACCTGGCGCTGCTTGCGGTGGGTGTCGAGACGAAGGACGAGGTGGTCACCGTGTCCCATTCGTTCATCGCGACAGCGAACAGCATTCGGTACTGCGGAGCGATACCGGTCTTTGTCGACATCGAGCCTGACACGTACAACATCGACCCCGACCTGGTCGAGGCGGCGATCGGGCCGAAGACGCGGGCGATCCTATGCGTTCACCAGATGGGGATGCCTTGCCATTTGCGAGCGCTGAAAGCGATCGCGGACCAGCACGCGCTCCCACTGATCGAGGACGCAGCGTGTGCCATCGGCAGCGAGGTCTGGTGGGACGGGTGGGAGAAGGTAGGACGGCCCCACGGTGACATCGCGTGTTTCTCGTTTCACCCGCGCAAGATTCTGACAACCGGTGATGGCGGAATGCTGACGACGAAGGATCCCCGGTTCGATGACCAGTTTCGTCTGTGGCGGAATCATGGTCTTACTCGAACGAAGGCGTCATATGAGGTGCTGGGTTTCAACTATCGAATGACGGATATACAGGCTGCAATCGGTGCCGAGCAGCTTAAACGGCTGCCTTCGATGCTCAGCGCTCGCGGACACGTGGTGCGTCGGTACGGGAAAGCTCTCCGTGAAGTGGAAGGACTGGTTGTCCCATCTGAGCCTGAGTGGGCGAAAAGCAACTGGCAGAGCTTTTGCGTACGGCTGCCGGTTGGTGTCAGTCAGGAGCGGGTGATAGCGCATCTGGCGACCCGTGGAATCACTTCCAAGACCGGCATCCAATGCGCTCACAGAGAGCCCGCGTATGAGCGCGAGCCGTGGTCGTGCCGGCCCGGTGGTGGAGGCTGCGCCTGTGCCGGTGGATCGTGTGAAGCCCTCCGCGAGAGCGAAGCCGCCCAGGACGGGTCCATCATTCTGCCTCTGTTCGACCGCATGACCGACGCCGAGCTGCAGTCGGTGGTCGCAGCTTTGAAAGAGGCCCTCGCGGGCTGAAGTCTCACCGGGCGCGGTGGCTGCTAGCAGCCGCGCCTGTCGCCGCTAGGCTGAAATCCGCGAGAGGGCTCTCGTGGCGAACTGGCCGGCAATCCCGCACGGTGCCGTGACGTGCAGCACCCGTCCACCGGCCAGCGGGACGAAGAGCATCTGTGTCCCAAGCTGTCCGCAGTACCCGCGATGAGATCCGACGTTCACCGGCTGACGATGCGTCATGTGGCCGCTGGCCTGAGAGACACTCATGGGGTCGACCGACATCGTGATCTCGCTCCTCGCCCCACTGTAGATGCACGTTGGGCCGAGGGGAGCCTCCACGAGTGAGTGGACTTGCCCGCCGGTGATCGTCTGTGCTTCGGCGAGGCTGACAAGCTTGCAGGGGTTGAGGGCCTTCGGCGCGTACGCGCTCTGATCGTCCTTAGAGGTGGACCGGTCGTGGCGGGCGCTTTGGGTCCCGATTCGAGCAACGCGGATCTTGCCGGTCCCCGGTCGCGCGCCCTCCTGCGCGATGTCGGCATTGCTTTGCCCCGGCGTCTGCTGGCCGTGCTGAGCAGCGGCAGTTGGAGCGGTCGATCCGCCGCAGCCGCTCAGGAGGAGGACTGCGCTGATGAGGGCGAGGCTCGCGCCAGCCACTCGGCTCACGAATCTCAGTTGTCCGGGAATACCCATCACATGTTCACCTCTTGATGTCACTTGAGCGCTGCCGCAGGCAGCCACCACACGGATTTCGGGTTGATCTGCTGATTAGGAAGCAGCTTCCCGGACGAACTCACCAGACAGTAGAAGCGCACCGGTCGGCCGTCGGGGCCGCGCTCGAACGCCTCCGCGATCCCGCCGGCGACGATATGCGGCCGCTTACGTCGCGAGAGCGGGACCGCAGCCTCCAATTGCGGAGCGACCACGCCTGCGTACGAACCGGCCGAGCGTGCGAGCTGAACATTCTTGGCAGGTCGTGAGCCGACCGCCGGGCCGCCCGTGCCTCGAACGCTTGGATGCGCGTCAGCCGGCAGGAACATGATCGTCGCCATCAGCCATGGCGTCTTCGTACCCGTTGTGACCGTGGCCTCCGGATGCGATCCGGCGCCGACGATCCGGTCCTCGACGAGCTGCTCCATCGTGGTCGTCCGTGGCGATAGGTTGAATCGCTCGCGCCATCCACTGCCGGCGCGTAGGCGGTTTCCAAATCCGGAGTCCGCGTACAGGCCAACCGCGAGCTCATCGATTTTCGCTCGCCGCTCCGACCGCGCCCGAGCGCACTGTGGCAACGCGGGCGGTCGATCCACTCGCGACGGCGAGCTTGTCGACCGCAGCCGTGCCGGCAGCGGTCGATAGACCGGAGTATTCGAGGGCGACTGCCCCGACATCCGCCCGCCGGCTTGGCGTCACCGTGATGGTGTTCTTCAACTTCTGCCCTGGCTTCACCGGTGCCGTCCAGACGCTCATCTCGGTGCCATCCGGGGCGTAGTCGCGGACGATCTCGGTGAACTGATCCCCTCCTGAGTCGGTGACGCGCGCAGCCCGAGCCGAGCCTCCCCAGACCGATGCTTGGACGATCAGGCGATCGCCTCCCGCGGGTCTGAAGGGCAGTTGCAGCGGAAGCGTGGTTGAGGTATCGGCGTATGCCGTGGCCTTCTGCACGAACTGCGGGCGCGAGGCAGCAGTTAGACTCACCGCGTTGCTGCGGGAACTTGGTCGTCCAGCTCCCTTACCGTTGGTCGCCGTGACGGTGAAGCGATACTTGACACCCGGCTTCAGGCCTGAGACGGTCGCGCGGGCTGGCGCAGGCGAGCCGGTGACCACGGTCGGGCTGAGCGCCGTGGAGCCGTCGTATGGGGTCACCGCGTAGCTCTTTACCGGGCTGCCGTTGCTGGTCGCACCGGACCACGTGACGAGGGCAGACGCCGAGTTGAGGGGCGCGGCCTGGACGGTCTGCGCTGACCCCGGAAGCTGTTGCGAGGCGCCGAGATTGATCATGGACGCTACTGACGGCGTGCCGTTGCTGTTGACGATGAACAGCATGTAGTTGGCAGGCGGGGCGAAGTTACCGTTCGCGGGCATCGTCACCGTCAGCTGACCCGATCCCTGGGTGAAGCTGAGCGGCACGAAGTGCTGGTCGAAGTCCATCTGATGGGTGCTCGAGCCGAGGTCGACGAGATTGACCTGGCTGATCGACGAAGCGTCGGGCGTCGAGATCGTGATCTGGGAGCCGTACGTGGCGGTGCTCGGCGCAGGAGGTGATCGTCGGTCGCGGACCGTTGAACAGATACGGCGGCGAGTAGATCTGCGCCGAGTACTGACCGGGGTACCCCGGGGCGCCGTGGCCGCTGCCGGCGACGAGGACCTGGCCGGTGGGGAGCAGCAGAGTGGTCGTGTGGTAGCCGCGGGTGGCCGCCATCGGGGCGACCGTCGTCCACTTTCCGGTCGACGGATCCCAGATCTCGGCCGGCAGCACCCCTCCGGACATCTGGTACTGGCCGTTGACGCCCGCGGTCATCGCCTGACCGCCCGACGGCGAGCACGGTTCCGTCGGCCAGCATCGTCATGTTTTGCAGCACGCGTCGCGGTAGCCATCGGAGACGTCGGCTGCCACTGCGGGTTCGCTGAGGTCAGGTCGAGCGTCGCCGCGCCGTTCTGCGGCGGGCTGGAGGTCGTGAGGCTCGTCGCGCCGCCGGCGTACAGGATCTTGCCCGGGCGGTACATGACGGAGGCGCCGTTGTGGATGCCGCTCGAGCCGCCGACCTGGGTCCACGTCTGGTTCGGAACGTTGAGCTCGTACGAGACGTCCTCCTGCTCACCGAGCACGAACACGTTGCCGTTGGGGAGCAGGTACGTGTTCGGATACATCAGCTCGTGGATCTGCGAGGTGTTGACGTTCGAGAGCAGCGTCCACGTGTTGGCGGTCGGGTCGTACACCTCAGGGGTGTCGGCCCAGGTGCTGCCGTCGGTCGAATTGCCGCTGATCACGACGTAGTGCCGTTCGCCAGCTCGGTCAGCCCCGGATACCAGCGCGGCATAGTGCATGTCCGCCATCCGCTTCCACGTCCCGGTGGACGGGTCGTAGATGGTGGTGTCGACGATCCCGAGGTTGCCGGTCGAGAGCTCGCCGTAGCCGCCGCCGACGAGGATGCTCGCCATTGGGCATCTGCACCATCGCGCTGCAGAAGACGGAGTCGGGCGAGTTGATCGGGTTCGTGAACGCGTTCGTGCTGGGATCCCACTCCTGGCTCGGCTCGGGCTGTTGCCAGGCGTCCCACAGTGAGCACCTTGCCCGTGCTCAGTAGCGTCGAGTGGACGGCGACGAGCGGCCAGTTCATCAGCGGCGACCACAGGCCTTGCGGCTCGCGGCCCGGGCGTGACGGCGTTCGACGGCGCGGACGCGGGCCCGGTGCCGTTGGCGTTGGTCGCGGCGACCGTGAACGTGTATGCGGTGCCGTTCGTCAGCCCGGCGATCGTCGCGCTGAGTCACCGACGCGCCGCTGATCGTGGTCGGCGTCTGCGCGGTGGCGCCGATGTACGGCGTGATCGTGTAGCTCGTGATCGGGCTGCCGCCCTGGCCCGGGTCGGTCCAGGTCACCGTGGCGTCCTGATACCCGGGGGTCGCCGTGACGTTGGTCGGGACCCCGGGCGGAGCATCGGCGGCCGGCTGGAACAGAACGTCGACCCAGTAGTTGTTGTTGTTGTACGTGCTGGTCGGGAACGGTGTTGCCCGGGCCAAGCGCGTAGACGCCGCCGCCTGCGAGCGCGTGCAGCGGCGGGTTGTTGACTGCGTTGACCGCGCCCTGCGGGGTCGCCGACTCGTGGCCGTTCGGGTCGAAGTAGGAGGCGACGTACGTCGTGCCCGGCGTGATCGTCACCGGGTTGGAGAAGGTGACCGTCTGCCAGCCGGACGCTGTCTCGTTCGTGAAGGTGGCGCTGGGCGAGCAGCTGGCCGGTCGCTCGTCCACAGGCTGCCGATGTGCGTGCCGGTGTTGGTCGCCGCCTTGTAGAAGCGGATCCCGGTGATCGAGCCGTTGCTGTCGGAGGTGAACTTGACGCCGACGGTCTGCGCCGCCGTGTCGCCCGAGTCGATGAGCTGCGGCGTGCCCGAGAAGTCGTAGATCGTGTCTTCGGGCGTGACCGCGCGGTGTGGTCGCGGCTGGGCTCGTCCCGACGATGTTGGTCGCCGTCACTTGGAACGTGTAGCGGTGCCGTCGGTCAGCCCGGTCACGACCGCGGACGTCGCGCGCGGCATCGTTGACATGGGTGGCCGTCTGCGCGGTCGTGCCGATGTACGGCGTGATCGTGTAGCCCGGTGATCGAGCTGCCGCCGTCGCTGCTCGGTGCGGTCCAGGACACCTGGGCCTGGCTTGACGCCGGCGTCGCGGACACGTTCTGCGGGGCGGTCGGCGCGGTCGGCGCGCGTCGGCGTCACAGCGTTGGACGGGGCGGAGGCGGTCCGGACGCCGCTCGACGTTCGACGGCTTGGACGACGAACGTGTACGACTGGTTCGGGAACAGGCCCGTGACTGTCGTCGAGGTCGTGGACTCCGGACACGGTCGTCTCGGTCTGAGCAGTGCTGCCGATGTACGGCGTGATCGTGTAGCTGGACACCGCTCCGCCGGTCGAGGGCGCGGTCCACGAGACGGTCGCCGACTGCGCGCCCGCGGTCGCGGTGACGTTCGTCGGCTGTCCGGGCGGCGCCGGTGGTGCGGCCCGGGTTGAACAGGACGTCGACGCCGTAGTCGGTGGCCTGGTAGCTGCTGGTGGGGAACGTGCTGGTGGCGCTGTAGGCGAAGACGCCGTTGCCGTAGGTGGTGGAGCCGCTGGCGGGGGCGGTCAGCGGCCCGTTGGTGACGGCGGTGGCGAACCCTGGCCGGGTCATCGAGAAGTGCCCGTTGGGCGCCAGGTAGGAGGCGATGTAGGTGGTGCCGGCGGTGATGCTGACCGGGCGTCGAGAACACCAGGCGTCTGCCAGCCCGAGGCGGTCTCGTTGGTGAAGGTGCCCTGCGCGAGCAGCTGGCCGCTGCGCTCCACAGGCTGCCGACGTGGGTGCCGGTGTTCGCCGCCGCCTTGTAGAAGCGGATGCCGGTGACCGATGCCGTTCTGGCTGGCGGTGAACTCGACGCCGAGGTTGACCGAGGTGCCGTCGCCGGAATCGAGCGTCTGCGGGGTCGGGAAGTCGAAGATCGTGTTATTCGGCGTGATCGCCGCGGACGCGCCGACGACGCCGCCCGGTGCCGACGCGCGTTGGTCGCCGCGACCGTGAACGTGTAGCTGGTCCCGTTCGTCAGCCCGGTGACCACCGCCGAGGTCGCCGAGCCGCGTAGTTCACCGTGACCTGCGACGCGCGACCCGCCCTGACGGCGTGGCCGTGATCGTGTAGCCCGTCGACGGACTCGCCACCATTGCTCGACGGCGCCGTCCACGACACCAACGCCTGCGCGGCTCGCCGGCGACGCCGACACCCCCGTCGGCGCCCCCGGCGCCGTCGCCGCCGCCGCCACCACCGCCCGGGTTGAAGAGGACGTCGACGCCGTAGTCGGTCGGCCTGGTAGCTGCTGGTGGGGAACGTGCTGGTGGCGCTGTAGGCGAAGACGCCGTTGCCGTAGGTGGTGGAGCCGCTGGCGGGGGCGGTCAGCGGCCCGTTGGTGACGGCGCTGGCGAACCCTGGCCGGGTCATCGAGAAGTGCCCGTTGGGCGCCAGGTAGGAGGCGATGTAGGTGGTGCCGGCGGTGATGCTGACCGGGCTGGAGAACACCAGGCGTCTGCCAGCCCGAGGCGGTCTCGTTGGTGAACGTGCCCTGCGCGAGCAGCTGGCCGCTGCGTCTCCACAGGCTGCCGACGTGAGTGCCGGTGTTCGCCGCGGCCTTGTAGAAGCGGATCGCCGGTGACCGTGCCGTTCTGGCTGGCGGTGAACTCGACGCCGAGGTTGACCGAGCTGCGCATCCCCGGAATCGAGCGTCTGCGGCGTCGGGAAGTCGAAGATCGTGTTCTGCGGCGTGATCGCGCGGACGCGGCCGACGCCGTGCCGGTGCCGACGCGCGTTGGTCGCCGCGACCGTGAACGTGTAGCTGGTCCCGTTGGTCAGCCCAGTGACCGACCGCCGAGCTCGCCGAGCCGCTGTTGACCGTGACCGTGCGACGCGCGACCCGCCCGACGGACGTGGCCGTGATCGTGTAGCCCGTCATCGGACTGCCACCATTGCTCGACGGCGCCGTCCACGACACCAACGCCTGCGAGCGTCGCCGGCGACGCCGCCACCCCCGTCGGCGCGCCCGGCGCCGTCGCCGCCGCCGCCACCACCGCCCGGGTTGAAGAGGACGTCGACGCAGTAGTTGGTGGCCTGGTAGCTGCCGGTGGGGAACGTGCTCGTCGCGCTGTAGGCGAAGACGCCGTTGCCGTAGGTGGTGGAGCCGCTGGCGGGGGCGGTCAGCGGCCCGTTGGTGACGGCGCTGGCGAACCCTGGCCGGGTCATCGAGAAGTGCCCGTTGGGCGCCAGGTAGGAGGCGATGTAGGTGGTGCCGGCGGTGATGCTGACCGGGGTGGAGAACACCAGGCGTCTGCCAGCCCGAGGCGGTCTCGTTGGTGAACGTGCCCTGCGCGAGCAGCTTGCCGCTGCGCTCCCACAGGCTGCCGACGTGAGTGCCGGTGTTCGCGGCCGCCTTGTAGAAGCGGATGCCGGTGACCGTGCCGTTCTGACTCGGCGGTGAACTCGACGCCGAGGTTGACCGAGGTCGCATCCCCGGAATCGAGCGTCTGCGGGGTCGGGAAGTCGAAGATCGTGTTCTTCGGCGTGATCGCCGCGGACGCGCTCGACGACGCCGTCCCGGTGCCGACGCGCGTTGGTCGCCGCGACCGTGAACGTGTAGCTCGTCCCGTTCGTCAGCCCGCTGACCGATCGCCGAGGTCGCCGAGCCGCGTGTTGACCGTGACCTGCGACGCGCGACCCGCCCTGACGGCGTGGCCGTGATCGTGTAGCCCGTCAACGGACTGCCACCATTGCTCGACGGCGCCGTCCAGGACACCAACGCCTGCGACGTCGCCGGCGACGCCGACACCCCCGTCGGCGCCCCCGGCGCCGTCGCCGCCGCCGCCACCACCGCCGGGTTGAAGAGGACGTCGACGCCGTAGTCGGTGGCCTGGTAGCTGCCGGTGGGGAACGTGCTGGTCGCGCTGTAGGCGAAGACGCCGTTGCCGTAGGTGGTGGAGCCGCTGGCGGGGGCGGTCAGCGGCCCGTTGGTGACGGCGCTGGCGAACCCTGGCCGGGTCATCGAGAAGTGCCCGTTGGGCGCCAGGTAGCAGGCGATGTAGGTGGTGCCGGCGGTGATGCTGACCGGGCTGGAGAACACCAGGCGTCTGCCAGCCCGAGGCGGTCTCGTTGGTGAACGTGCCCTGCGCGAGCAGCTGTGCCGCTGCGCTCCCACAGGCTGCCGACGTGAGTGCCGGTGTTCGCGGCCGCCTTGTAGAAGCGGATCCCGGTGACCGTGCCGTTCTGACTCGGCGGTGAACTCGACGCCGAGGTTGACCGAGCTGCGCATCCCCGGAATCGAGCGTCTGCGGCGTCGCGAAGTCGAAGATCGTGTTCTGCGGCGTGATCGCCTCGGACGCGCTCGACGCCGCGCCGGTGCCGACGCGCGTTGGTCGCCGCGACCGTGAACGTGTAGCTGGTCCCGTTCGTCAGCCCGACTGACGACCGCCGAGGTCGCCGAGCCGCTAGTTGACCGTGACCTGCGACGCGCGACCCGCCCTGACGGCGTGGCCGTGATCGTGTAGCCCGTCAACGGACTGCCACCATTGCTCGACGGCGCCGTCCACGACACCAACGCCTGCGGAGTCGCCGGCGACGCCGCCACCCCCGTCGGCGCGCCCGGCGCCGACGCGGCTGCCGCGGTCGCGGCGCTCGACGGCGAACGCGCCAGTCGCGATCAGAAATGAAGCGCCCGACCGAGACGCTGCCCGAGCCCGCGAGCATTTTCCCAATTAACGAACGACTCGGGCGCGGGAATTTCGGCGCGTGTGACGCTGGCCAGAAATTCAGAGGCGGTACCCTTGTTGAGGGTTAGCTTCACGCCTTGATGCGCGGCAGAGGCCTTCGTCGCGAGCGCGGTGGCCGTGGCGCACAGGGCGCCCCGACGATCTGAAGCGCGCGCCCTCCCCGAGCTCGACGAACAGCAGCGAGGTGCCGAGCGTCCCACAGTAGGCCTTGTGCCCAGCCGATCGTGAACTGCGTCGGCTTCTTCTTCATGTGCGCGAGCCGCGGCGGCGACGTTGAGCGACTTGCACGGCGAGCGTGATGCTCTGCGTGCTGACCTTGGGCCAGGAGAGGCAGGTCGGTCCAAGCGGCGCTTCGATCTCTGCGCGATCGGTGCGTGGAGGGATCGCCTGCGCCTCAGACGGCTGTCACGAAAGTGCACGGGTTCTGCGCCGATGGCGGGCTCAGCGGAGCCGCGCTCGTCGACGTCCGGTGCTGGGCGGCTTCGGGTTGTAGACGGTGGCGTGCAGCTTGCGCCTTGCGGGTCGGATGCGTGCTCGACTTCGTCGATGCTCGGTGGGCAATCGGCGCCTTACTTGCTTCTGGCGAGGCGCGCTGTGCTCGTCGGCGTCGCTCGTCGCGGTCGCGATGCTCGAGGCTGCTCGCGGGTTGCGATGCTCGGTTTGGGGCTTCGAGCCGCCGCAGCCGCCAAGCGCTGCCGCGAGCACGAGCGAGGTCGTGAGCGTGATAAGGGTGGAGCGGAACGAAATGAGTAGGATCATAGGTGTCTAGGAGTGGTTGAAGAGGATGTCGACGCCGTAGTTGGTCGCCTCGTAGCTGTTGGTGGGGAAGATCGTGGTCGAGCCGTTGGCGTAGACGCCGTTGCCGTAGGTGGTGGAGCCGCTGGCGGGTGCGGTCAGCGGCCCGTTGGTGACGGCGCTGGAGAATCCTGGGCGGGTCATCGAGAAGTGCCCGTTGGGCGCCAGGTAGGAGGCGATGTAGGTGGTGCCGGCGGTGATGCTGACCGGGGTGGAGAACACCAGGCGTCTGCCAGCCGGAGGCGGTCTCGTTGGTGAAGGTGCCCTGCGCGAGCAGGTTGCCGCTGGGCATCCACAGGCTGCCGACGTGAGTGCCGGTGTTCGCGGCGGCCTTGTAGAAGCGCACGCCGGTGACCGTGCCGTTCTGGCTCGCGGTGAACTCGACGCCGAGGTTGTTCGGCGTGCTGTCGCCCGAATCGAGCAGCGCCGGCGTCGGTGAAGTCAAGGATCGTGTTATTCGGCGTGATCGCCGCGGACGCGGCACCGACGCCGTGCCGGTCCCGACGCGTTGGTCGCCGCGACCGTGAACGTGTAGCCGGTCCCGTTCGTCAGGCCCGTAACGGTGGCGGAGGTCGCCGAGGCGCTTGTTCACCGTGACCGGCGTCTGCGCGGTCGAGCCGATGTACGGCGTGATCGTGTACCCCGTGATCGGACTGCCGCCATTGCTCGACGGTGCCGTCCAGGACACCAGCGCCTGCGAAGCTGGCGGGGCTCGCCGAGACCGCGGTCGGCGCCCCCGGTGCGGTCGGCGCCGGCCGCCACGCGCCGCCGCGGGTTGAACAGGACGTCGACGCCGTAGTTGGTGGCCTGCGTAGCTGTTGGTCGGGAAGATCGTGGTCGTGCCGTTGGCGTAGACGCCGTTGCCGTAGGTGGTGGAGCCGCTGGCGGGTGCGGTCAGCGGCCCGTTGGTGACGGCGCTGGCGAATCCTGGGCGGGTCATCGAGAAGTGCCCGTTGGGCGCCAGGTAGCGACGCGATGTAGGTCGTGCCGGCGGTGATGCTGACTGGTGTGGGGAACACGAGGCGTCTGCCAGCCGGAGGCGGTCTCGTTGGTGAAGGTGCCCTGCGCGAGCAGTTGCCGCTGGGTATCCACAGGCTGCCGACGTGAGTGCCGGTGTTCGCGGCGGCCTTGTAGAAGCGGACCCGGTGACCGTGCCGTTCTGGTTGGCGGTGAACTCGACGCCGAGGTTGTTCGGGGTGCTGTCGCCCGAATCGAGCAGCGCCGGCGTCGCGAAGTCAAAGATCGTGTTGTCGGCGTGATCGCCGCGGACGCGGACGACGCCGACCCGGTCCCGACGCGTTGGTCGCCGCGACCGTGAACGTGTAGCTGGTCCCGTTCGTCAACCCGCTGACGGTGGCGGAGGTCGCCGAGGCGCTTGTTCACCGTGACCGGGGTCTGCGCGGTCGAGCCGATGTACGGCGTGACCGTGTACCCCGTATCGGACTGCCGCCATTGCTCGACGGCGCCGTCCAGGACACCAACGCCTGCGGAGCTCGCGGGGATCGCCGAGACCCCGGTCGGCGCCCCCGGGCGTCGGACGCCGCCGCCGCCGCCACGCCGGGGTTGAACAGGACGTCGACGCCGTAGTTGGTCGCCTGGTAGCTGTTGGTCGGGAAGATCGTCGTCGACCCGTTGGCGTAGACGCCGTTGCCGTAGGTGGTGGAGCCGCTGGCGGGTGCGGTCAGCGGCCCGTTGGTGACGGCGCTGGAGAATCCTGGGCGGGTCATCGAGAAGTGCCCGTTGGGCGCCAGGTAGGAGGCGATGTAGGTGGTGCCGGCGGTGATGCTGACCGGGGTGGAGAACACCAGCGTCTGCCAGCCGGAGGCGGTCTCGTTGGTGAAGGTCCCCTGCGCGAGCAGCTGGCCGCCTGCGCTCCACAGGCTGCCGACGTGGGTGCCGGTGTTCGCGGCGGCCTTGTAGAAGCGCACGCCGGTGATCGTGCCGTTCTGGTTCGCGGTGAACTCGACGCCGAGGTTGTTCGGGGTGCTGTCGCCCGAATCGACCAGCGCCGGCGTCGGTGAAGTCAAGGATCGTGTTATTCGGCGTGATCGCCGCGGACGCGGACGACGCCGTCCCGGTCCCGACGCGTTGGTCGCCGCGACCGTGAACGTGTAGCCCGTCCCGTTCGTCAACCCGCTCACGACCGCCGAGGTCGCCGAGCCGCTTGTTCACCGTGACCTGCGACGCGCGACCCGCCCTGCGGCGTCGCCGTGATCGTGTACCCCGTCGATCGGACTGCCGCCATTGCTCGACGGCGCCGTCCAGGACACCAACGCCTGCGCGGTCGCCGGCGATCGCCGACACCCCGGTCGGCGCGCCCGGCGCGGTCGACGCCGTGCCGCCACCGCCCCGGGTTGAACAGCACGTCGACGCCGTAGTTGGTCGCCTGGTAGCTGTTGGTCGGGAAGATCGTCGTCGTACCGTTGGCGTACACGCCATTGCCGTAGGTGGTCGAGCCGCTCGCGGGTGCGGTCAGCGGCCCATTGGTGACGGCGCTGGAGAATCCGGGTCTGGTCATCGAGAAGTGGCCGTTGGGCGCCAGGTAGGAGGCGATGTAGGTGGTGCCGGCGGTGATGCTGACCGGGGTGGAGAACACCAGGCGTCTGCCAGCCCGAGGCGGTCTCGTTGGTGAACGTGCCCTGCGCGAGCAGCTGGCCGCGCTGGCTCCACAGGCTGCCGACGTGGGTGCCGGTGTTCGCGGCGGCCTTGTAGAAGCGCACGCCGGTGACGATCCGTTCTGATTCGCGGTGAACTCGACGCCGAGGTTGTTCGGGGTGCTGTCGCCCGAATCGAGCAGCACCGGGCGTCGGTGAAGTCCAGGATCGTGTTATTCGGCGTGATCGCCGCGGACGCGCACGACGCCGTCCCGGTCCCGACGCGTTGGTCGCCGCGACCGTGAACGTGTAGCTCGTCCCGTTCGTCAACCCCGTCACCACCGCCGAGGTCGCCGAGCCATTGTTCACCGTCACCTGCGACGCGGACCCGCCCTGCGGCGTCGCCGTGATCGTGTACGCCGTCAACGGACTCCCACCATTGCTCGACGGCGCCGTCCAGGACACCAACGCCTGCGCGGTCGCCGGCGACGCCGACACCCCCGTCGGCGCCCCCGGCGCCGATCGCCGTGCCGCCACCACCCGGGTTGAACAGGACGTCGACGCCGTAGTTGGTGGCTTGGTAGCTGTTGGTGGGGAAGATCGTCGTCGTCCCGTTGGCGTAGACGCCGTTGCCGTAGGTGGTGGAGCCGCTCGCGGGTGCGGTCAGCGGCCCGTTGGTGACGGCGCTGGAGAATCCTGGCCTGGTCATCGAGAAGTGGCCGTTGGGCGCCAGGTAGGAGGCGATGTAGGTGGTGCCGGCGGTGATGCTGACCGGCGGGGAGAACACCAGGCGTCTGCCAGCCGGAGGCGGTCTCGTTGGTGAAGGTCCCCTGCGCGAGCAGCTGGCCGCCTGCGCTCCACAGGCTGCCGACGTGAGTGCCGGTGTTCGCGGCGGCCTTGTAGAAGCGCACGCCGGTGACCGACCCGTTGCTGATTCGCGGTGAACTCGACGCCGAGGTTGTTCGGGGTGCTGTCGCCCGAATCGGGCAGCACCGGCGTCGGTGAAGTCCAGGATCGTGTTATTCGGCGTGATCGCCGCGTTGGACGCGGACGACGCCGTCCCGGTCCCGACGCGTTGGTCGCCGCGACCGTGAACGTGTAGCTCGTCCCGTTCGTCAACCCCTGACACACCGCCGAGCTCGCCGACCCCGAGTTCACCGTCACCTGCGACGCGGACCCGCCCGCCGGCGTCGCCGTGATCGTGTACGCCGCAATCGGACTCCCACCATTGCTCGACGGCGCCGTCCAGGACACCAACGCCTGCGCGGTCGCCGGCGACGCCGACACCCCCGTCGGCGCCCCGGGTGGAGCGGCTGTCCGGGGTCACGCTGTTCGACGGAGCGGACACGGGCCCTGACCCGACGTGTTCGATGCCTGAACAGTGAACGTGTACGCGGTATTGGCGGTCAGGCCGGTCACGTTCGCAGCTCGTCGGCGCCGGCCCGCCGGTGACGGTCGTCGCGGTCTGCGCGGTGGAGCCGATGTACGGTGTGATCGTGTAGGTCGTCGCGGGGCCGCCGGTCGGCGCGGTCCAGACTCACGGTGGCGCCACTGAGGCTCGCAGTGGCCGTCACGCGGTGACCTGACCCGGCGGGGTGCACGGGCACGAGGATCGGATCGACCCAGTAGTTGCTGCGCCGAGGAGTTATTCGCGGGAACGTGCTGCTCCCCGAGTAGGCGTAGACACCGTTCATGGTCGACCCGGTGGCGGTCAGCGCTTGCCACGGGCCACTGACGTCGGTGGCGCCGCCGGCCGGGTCGGCGCCGGTGCCGGGTAGAACCAGCCGCCGTCTGTCGAGATAATGGCCGTTCGGCGCGAAGTAGCCGGCGACGTACGTCTGGCCGGCCTGGAGGAGGACGGGTTGCTGAAGTTGACCGACTGCCAGCCCGAGGCCGTCTCGTTGGCGAACGTGGCCTGGGCGAGCAGCGTGCCGGAACTCGTCCACAGAGCTGCCGACGTGCGTTCCGGTGTTCGTGGCGCCTTGTAGAACCGGATCCCGGTGACCTGCGAGTCGATGGCTCCGGTGAACTGGACGCCGACCGTGATCGCGTTCGGGTCGCCCGAGTCGACAAGGCCGGCGAAGGGACCTGACGGGATGATGTTCGTGCCCCACAGAGAGCACGGACAGGTGATGTTCGCCGTAATCGCGTCTGAGGGCGTCTCGAGGTTGCCGCTGTCGTCGACTGCGCGAGTCTCGATCGTCGTGCTCGGATAGCCGTGCGCGATCCAGGAATATGACCAGCTGACGCTCTGGCTGTCGGCGCGTCGTGAGCGTCGCTGGATGCCAGGCTGCTGCCGCCGTCGGTCGAGATTTCGACTCCGGAGACGACGCTCCGCTGGCGTCGCCTGCGCATTCCCGGTGATGGTTGCTCTGCTGCCGTCCAGACAGCGTCGCGCCGCTGGTCGGCGAGCTGATCGTCGATGTGGGTGGCGTGCTATTCGTCGATGCGAGTTGCCGGCAACCAGACCGCTGATCAGCGTCGCCGGCATGGCTCCCATATCCGCGAGCAGGTTGACCGTCGCCTGCTCCATGTTCGGGTCCGGCGGGTTCCCGCTCGGATCAGTCCTCGCCGCACCCCACGCGTTCGTGTTGTCGAGGCCCCAGGACCATTGAATTGTGCCCGCTCCAAAGACGAGCGCCCCGCTCGGTGCCCTGTAGAGCGTGAGGTGGTGGGTCTGGGTGTAATTTGGATCCGTACTTCCGTAGTCGGTGAAGGAATCGGCGCCGGTGACGGTCGTCGAGGACAGCTCGAACAGTCCCGGCGGCCGGAACCCGTTGTCGGGATCCACATCCCATTCGAAGCCAAGCGTCCCTCCCCCCGGATCGAGTGTGAGCGACTGGCCGGGAGAGAGCGTGGCGGCGGCCGTGTTGCGCCACAATCTGAGCTTCGCGTACTGGTACGGGACCGTGATGTCCGCCGTGCCGTCGAGCACGAGCGTCGTCTGGCCCGTCAGCGCGTTCGACGCCCGCCCGCCGTCAGCGGGCGGGCTGAATCGCGGATCGGCCCACGTCCCGGTCCACGTTGGCGGGTCTTGTGGGTCGACGGGACTGTTGAAATGGGTCTCCTTATACGAGATCAGCGTACGCATCGGGCGTGTTCGAGCCGTCCTGGCTCGCGGCCCAGCGGGTCTTCCAGAAGATCTCGTTGCCGGTGAAGAACGCGAGGCTGACACCGGCGTTGCGGGCGGCCGTCACGTTTGCGAGTTGACCGGCGGACCAGTACTCATCGTGGCCGCTGGCGAGGAAGATCTTGTGGTTCAGGAGCAGCGAGCCGTTCTGGTCCACATCCGGCTGGCTGGTGTAGCTCACGTCATAGCCATTCTCCTCAAGAAACCGGATCATCTGGTACTCGGCGTAGTAGAACGCGGAGGCGCCGCTGTTGACCGAGAAGCCCCCATCGAACGGCCGGTTGTACGAGACCGCATAGGCGCCCTTGTATGCGAGCGGGCTTCCGGGCGGGCAGGCCACAGTGCACGAGTAGAGGCTGTTCCCGCCGTAGGTGTTGTAGGCCTCCCAAGTCGCATCGGAAGTCGACACGAGGATGTCTGAGCTGCTCGCGTCGTTGCGGACAACGAACGTGATCTGGCTGTCGCCGCCGCGATCCTGGGCGTCGTCGCGCACGAGATGCGCAATGTAGACTCCGGAGACAGCGTTGCTCGGAACCGTCCAGGACGCCGAGACGGCCCAGTTGCCGCAGTCGATCAGCCCTGTCGAGGAGTTCGTCAGACACGCCGGCTGCTGTTGCGGAAGCGCCGCGGACGGCTTGAGATTTGCCGCGATAACGCGCGCTCCGTCACCACCGTAGTAGCCGAGCCGCAAGATGTCGATGTGGTAGGCGGTCGACGGCGTCTTGATCTTGAACTGGATCGTCTGACCGACGTTGACGCTCATCGATGTCGCGAATCCCTGGATCGACGTGTCGCCGGCCCCTGAGACCTCCCAGTCGCTCGGCGGGTCGCCAGGCTGCGTGTTCTCGCATGCGACAGGGTTGACGACGGGAGGGCCGCACGGGCCGGACGCCGATGCTACGGCCGGGTTCGCGCCGGCGAATATGACCGCCGCGAGTAGTAGCCCCGTGCCGGACACGAGCACGTGTCGGCCCGCTCTTATCGATGCTGCAACCGTGCGCGGGCGGACGCTCACGCGAACTAAACGGTTCGCGGCCCGCAAAACGTTTGCACGTCGGAAATCTACGCTGGCACATCGATCGGCTCGCATCTCGGGCCGAACCCGCTGTCGCCCGAGGGTGACGGTGCCGATCGAGCCACCGCGCGCCCGACCGACTACGCAGTGGCCGACCCCCGACGGTAGGAACGAGTGCCAAGCCGGCGCCAGATCGGCCTTCGTCCTGGGACCGGGTCCGACTGCCGATCGATGACAGCATCTGCGAAGCGGTCCTGGCCGCAGGCCCGCAGCATCGTGCAGAGATCGTCGGTCCATTCAGCGTCCCCGACCTCGGGAAGGCGGTGAACACTCGGGCGAGCGCGCCAGGAGTCATCGTCGTGAATCGACGGCTCTGCTTTCCGTCCAGCGAGGGCCGATGTCACGTGTCGGATTCTGACGAGCTCCGCGTGAGCCAAATGGGAGAACTGCTCTCCGAGCCTGGCGGCTCCTCTTACGTCGCCGAGGCAGAGCAGGGCCCTGATGAGGAACGCCCATTCAACGGGATCGGGGTCGACGGCGAAGTGGCCCCAGAAGGTGCGATCGATCGGCTCCGCGAGCAGTTCGATCGCAGCAGCCGCGCGCCCGAGATACAGCTCGCACCGTGCGAGGCCGAGCAGCGGCTCGGGCATGAAGTGGTAGGCGAGGCAACGAACAAACATCCCACGCGCCTCGGCGTAGCGGCCGAGCGTGAGCAGCCGCTCGCCATCGCAGAGAGGGCGCCGATCAAGCCCACGACTGACGACGTGGGAGTTCACAGCCTTGTCCGACGCCGGCACGAGTCGTAGTGCCTGGAACGGGCCGCTCTGAACGATTCTCTCTCCCGGGCGTGCGGACTCGTGAAGGGTCAGCCACTGCAGTAGCTGGTCTCGCTGCGCCATCGTATGGTGCGAATGAACGAGGTCGAAGCCTGCGTCGGTGATCCGCCGCAACTCTTCGGGATTCGCGAACAGAAAGCGCAGCTTCTCAACGACGTCGTCCGGTTCGGCGAAGACTGCGTTCTCCATGTCGACAAAGCCGGCTGCCTCCAGGCCCGCAGTGCGCTCCGCGACGAGGCAGGCACGGGCCGCGGGGATCTCGAAGTGCTTCCGAACCACCTCTCGCGCGATCGTCCCGCAGGTTGGGACGACCCACGCCGTGTTGAGCAGTTCGGCATATGCCCGGCCTTCGACCATGTCCCCGGTTGCCCGCGCGTCAGCCCAGCCGCCATGCGGAGTCGTCACGGACTGGTAGTGCGGAGCGAGCGCCTCCTTGACTTGGCGGCGCCAGGGATAGTGTGAGGCCTGGCTACCGGTGAACAGGACCGGAATGTGCTTTCCCAGGCCGTAATCGCGATACAAGGTGCTATCGACGAAGTTCGGCCAGACGAAGAGGCGATCGGCGATCTCCGGGGTGTATTCGGCCATCGCGACAGACAGCGTGAAGAATGTCTCGACACCCCAGCGCTCCATGTCCGAAAGGAATGCCGACCTGCTAACGCAGTACGCATCTGAGTTGCAGAAGCCCACCTTGGGGATCTCCGGGCACTTCGAGGTCCGACTGATCCTCCGTGGGCCTCCATAGATGCCTGACTCGAACATGGCGATGTCGGGTCGATGCGTCTCGCACGCGGCCTCGTAGTCGCAGTCCCCGGCCACGAGCACAACGTCGAAGTGCTGCTCGAGGCATGCGACGTGCTCCCGGAGATGGCGCTGGACGAACAGCGGCAACTCCGGCCTTGGTGAGCGGAGGAACAGGAGCCTCGGCTTCCTTCCGCGCGAGTTGCCGCTCAGCATGCCGGATAGAACGGCTCGAGGCTTTCCCTGCTTCCGCGCCCCGGTGACCTCCGTGAGAATCGCCGGGGCGCGGACGTTGATACCGCGAGGATGACCGATTGTCTGCAAACGCCTGCCCGCTCCCAGCCGCGCCCGTCGCCGTCGGCCCGTATACGATGGGCCGCTGCCTAGCGGTTCGCCGCGACCCGTATGGCCGGGATGGCCCAGATCGTGCCGGCGCGGAGAAGGCCATCGGGCGGCTCCTGTGGCGGGTGGCTCAAAGGCTCGTCGACGAAGGCCAACCTCGCGACGCCCGCCAAGCATTCCGCGACGCGTTGCATTATCGACATGGGCTTCCTGCTGCCGAGCAGATGAAGGCGCTGATGTGGATCGCCATTCTCAGTACGCCTGCGAGAGCACGATGTCGACTAGCTCGGCAGCGATCGGCGGGAGCCGCACGCCTGACGCGGGCGAGGCGCGCCGGCGGGAGGCTCTGTGACTGACGCGGCTGAGCCACTGCGCGACGATTCTGTTTCGACAGCCGATCTTCACTCGGCCGCGCTACGAGGCATCCGCTGGACGGTGATCGTCCGTCCCGTGGTCGAATGCATCTCGTTTGTGTCGATGGTGGTCCTCGCAAGGATCATCGCACCCGCCGAGTTCGGAAGCTACGCCGTCGCGCTCGTGTTCGCCGAGCTGATGTTCGTGCCTTCGCAGGCCGTCGGCGCGGCGCTGGTTCAGCGACCAAAGGCTGGTCGCGAGCACCTCCAGACCGGCTTTGCGCTCTCGCTCTTGATCGGGCTCGCGATCGTCGCAATCACGTTGATCGCTGCCAGCCTCATCATCGTCCCGATCTATGGGGAGCGCACCGCGTACCTCGTTCGTCTCTCGACGCTCGGCTGCATCGTCAACTCGGCCAATATCGTCCCCCTCGCAGTGCTCCAGCGCCGGCTCGACTTCCGCCGCTGGAACATCTTTCAGGTCGTTTCGGCACTCTTCGGCACGTGCGCGTCGATCACGCTCGCGGTGTTGGGCTTTCAGGGAGCGGCGCTCGTGCTCGGCGGCCTGGCCGGCTCATTGGCAGCAACCGTGTTCATCTGGTCATGGGCGCGGCCCCCATTGCCACGGCTGAGTCGCGGGCCGGCCCGGGAACTCGCGAGTTACGGCGTTCCGGCAGCACTATCGGCCGTCAGCTGGGTCGGATTTCGCAATTGCGACTACGCGATCGTCGGCGCGCGACTCGGAGCGCTCCAAGCAGGCTTCTACTTTCGCGCATACACGCTTGGAGTCGAATATCAGAAGAAGGTCAGTCAGGTGATGGGGTCGATGGGGTTCGCGCTTCTCGCGCGCTCTGCCACGTCCGACCAAGACGCGCTGCGCAGCCGAATGGTGCGGGTGCTTACGCTCATCCTCTTCCCAGCTCTAGCGCTCCTTGCGATCGGCGCACCCGTCCTCGTGCCCCGAATGTTCGGACCGCACTGGACGCCGGCGGTCGTGCCAACACAGATTCTCGCGATCGGCGGTGCCGCCGTCTTGGTCATCGACGCGATTGGCTCTGCACTGATGGCGGGCGGCCGGACGCGCGCGATCCTCGGCTACGGCTGGGGGCATTTCCTTACCTACGCCGTCGCTGTTCTCGTCGTCTCACCGCTGGGGATCGAGGCCGTGGCAATCGCTGCGGCCACGGTCCACACGATCTTCCTGGTCGTCGCGTACGTTTTGTTGCTGTGGCGTCACGGTGGGCGGCCACTGCAAACACTTTCCGTCGCGTGCAAAGAACTCATCCACGACGTCCTGCCCGCCACCGTATCGTGCATTGGGCTTGCGGCCGTCGCAGTGCCTCTCGCGGTTGTGCTGTCGCGCGCGGACGTGCCGGCTCTGGCCTACCTTGCTGTCATGTCGAGCGGTGGGCTGATCGCATACCTTGTTGCGATGAGGATCTTCTATCCGGAGTCATTCTGCACGCTGAAGAACCTCGTCTTGCATCTCATGCCCAAGCGATCGCTGCGAGGAATCTGGCGGCGTCCGGTCGTGGCGGGCGACGCGCCAGTCACGTGACCAGGGGCTAATGAGGGCGGCCGGGTGGCCGCGCTCAAGAAACGACATGATCCGACGGAAGCACGATGAGTAAGACGGTTCTGTTTGTATCGCATTCTGGTTCGCGGACCGGCTCGCCGATCGTGCTGCTCGAGGTGGTCCGCTGGATCCGCGAAAACACGGATACACGGTGCTCGGTCCTGTTCTGGTCTGGTGGCCCCGTGGTGAGCGAGTTCCAGGAACTCGCGCGGTGCCGTGTGCTGCACCCGGTGCCAACCGCCGAAATGACGCTGCCTCGCCGGCTGTGGGAGCGGCTCTCGATGCGTCCGGATGACAGCGACCGTCAGCGGGGAGCATTGGAGCGGAGTGTTCGCACTTGCGCCAAGCGCGTCGCAGCTTCGCTCGATGAGAGGTGGATGCGCGACTGGAGGACCTGTGATCTCGTCTACGCAAATAGCGTCGGCAGCGCTCGAGCAATGCGCGCATTGGAGCCCACCGCGCCGCTGCTTGCGCACGTGCACGAGTCTGAATACTCACTCCACCACACGGAGTCGCCGCAAGACGTGGCGACAATTGTTGGAGGGCGCCATCCGATCATCGCTGCGTCCGGGGCGGTCCAGGAAACGCTGGTCGGAGATTTCGGCGTGTCGAGGTCTCGGGTACACGTCGTCCACGAGTTCATCAGGCTTCCTCCGCCGACCATCGAGGAGGAAGCGGTGCGGTCGCTGCGGCGATCTATCGGAATACCCGACTCTGCGTTCGTCGTTGGCGGTTCCGGAGCGATTCAGTGGCGCAAGGGGGCCGACCTCTTCGTCCAGCTCGCACGAAGGCTGGCGACGATGCGCCCACACGCCGATATCCATTTCGTCTGGGTCGGCGGCGGAATGTCTTCGGAGCCGCTCGAGCGCATCCGCGTAGAACTCGACGCACAGAAGTCTGGCGTTTCGCCTCGCATCCATTTCGTCGGTCCGCATGCGAATCCATGGCCGTTCTACCGGCTGTTCGACGTCTTCACCCTGACGAGCCGGGCCGACCCGTTCCCACTCGTCGCTCTCGAGGCGGCGTCAATCGGCCTACCGATTCTGTGTTTCGCCGGCGGTGGCGGCATGCCGGAATTCGTGTCGGGAGGCGGAGGGTTCACGGTTCCCTACCTGGGCGTGGAGGAGATGGCAACGTGCGTACTCCAACTCCTCGATGATCCTCAGGCCCGTTCGTCCGTGGGACACAGGGCCGCCGAACAGATTCGCGAGGCGCATGACGCGAACGTCGCAGTCCCGCGCATCGCAGAGCTGATCGCTACGACGGCTCGGTGATCAGCGCCCGCGGCGCGTAGGGCGTCGCCTCCGGCTCAGGGCAGGCGGCCCACCCGACGCCAGTGGCTGGCCCGCGACGGGGTCGTTGGACGTGGCCGCACGCGGCCACCGGGAGCGAGTGGCCCGAGATCCAGATTGCCGCCGCGTCTCCGCAGCGGTCCCTGGACCGCTCTCTGGACGTGTGTGGCGTGCGGCTGAACCTAGCTTTGGACGCCCGTTGGACGTTTGCCCTATTCCGGGCCGCGGCGCCTACAGCCGCGATTCGACGGCTGTCGATAGCAGCCGAACAAGACTCGAATGACTGCGGAGGACCGGAATGCGCCGGCTATGGATTGTCTGGATCGCCTGCCTATCGATAACCGCCACGGCCTGGGGGGCCACGAACGCCCTTCGACCATCAAGTGCGAAGACGCACAAGGGCCATGCCGCGGGGCAGGCCCACCGCGGGAAGCACAAGCGGGGCAAGTCCAAAGTGCGGTCGAAGGCGACCAAGGCCAAGGGCAAGAGAGCCGGCGTCGCCGCTGTAGCCAAAAAGGCCGCCGGAGCCGATCCCGTCTTGTTCGGCGACCAGACAGTCGAGTCAACGCTCGATAGCAATCCGGCCGGGTCGGCCGAGGCCTTCCCATTCGCCAACCAGGCGGCCGGAAGCACACTTTCGATTGCCGTGTACCTCGATTCGTCCAATCGTGCATCGACGCTTGTCGCCGGTCTCTATTCGAACCGCAACGGGCATCCGGGATCTCGCCTGGCGAGCGGGTCGCTGTCCAGCCCAGCCTCCGGCGCGTGGAACACAGTGTCGATCGGCTCGGCCAGCGTAAAGGCAGGCAGCACCTACTGGGTTGCGATCCTGGGCAAGGGCGGTTCGCTCTTCTTCCGCGACCGCGCCAACGGTCCATGCACAGCGGAGAACTCGGCACAATCGGCGCTCACCTCATTGCCGTCGAAATGGTCTGACGGAGCACAATGGAAGACATGCCCCGCGTCGGTGTACGTCAACGGACTTCTCGCCGCAACGGCGTCCGTCGCGCCCGCGAACACGGCGCTGCCAGCAGTGACCGGGTTCACCGTTGAGGGCCAGACGCTGACCGCGTCGAACGGCTCCTGGAGCGGCAGCCCCACCGCCTACGCCTATCAGTGGCAAGATTGCGACACTTCGGGCGCCAACTGCGCGAACATCAACGGCGCCTCCGCGAGCACGTACACGCTGACGAGCGGCGATGTTGCCCATACCATGCGCGCGATCGTTACCGCGAGGAACACCGGCGGGTCGGCTTCGGCGACGTCGGCGCAGACCGGGGTCGTTGCCCTGCCACCGGCACCCACAGCAGCGTTCAGCTACAGCCCGACGTCGCCCGTCACCGGCGCTCAGGTGAGCTTCGATGCGACGACCTCGAGCTGTGCGGACGCTCCGTGCACATACATCTGGAATGACGATGGCGCGGAGCCGCCGACAGGAAGTTGGCCGTTGGGGACCGGCTCAACGATGCAGTTCACTTTCCAGGCGGCCGGCACGAAGTACGTTCGGCTGACGGTCCAGGACGTCGACGGCCGCACCGCTACCATCGAGCACAACGTCGTCGTCAATGCACAGGCCGTCTCCCCGCCGGCGAACACCGGTTCGCCTCAGGTCTCCGGCACGGTAATGCAGGGCAACGTGCTAACGGCCTCCAACGGGGCATGGTCAGGGAGCCCTACGTCCTACAGCTATCAGTGGAAGGATTGCGACAGCGCAGGCAGCAACTGCGCGGATATCAGCGGTGCAAGCTCGAGCAGCTACATGCTCTCCGCTAACGACGTCAACCATACGATCGTGGCGGTCGTGACTGCAACGAACACAGGCGGATCGACCGCTGCGAATTCGACACAGACCGCCATTGTGACGGTGCCGCCTTCGCCGCCCTCGAACTCGGCACTGCCGCAGGTCAGCGGCTCCACCACACAGGGCAGCGTCCTGACGACTTCGAACGGCACTTGGTCGGGGGGCAGCCCGTCATCGTACGGGTACAAGTGGCAGGACTGCGACGGTTCCGGCGCCAACTGCGCGAGCATCAGCGGCGCCGGCACAAGCACCTACACGCTTGCGGCGGCCGACGTCGGTCACACGGTCCGCGCGGTCGTGACCGCGACGAACAGCGGTGGCTCAACCTCCGCGACCTCGGCGCAGACAGCGGTCATCGCCGCACCGGCACCGCCGGCGGCACCGGCCAACACGGCACTGCCACAGATCAGCGGCACGCCAACACAGGGCAATGCGCTCACCGCATCGAACGGGTCGTGGTCCGGCAGTCCGACCTCGTACAGCTACCAATGGCAGGACTGTGATAGCGCTGGCGCCAACTGCACGAACATCAGTGGTGCAACCTCCACCAGTTACACGCTCGTGGCGGGCGATGTTAGCCACACGCTGCGCGCGACCGTGAGCGCCGTGAACGCGGGCGGCTCGGCATCGGCGACCTCCGCCGCCACGTCGCTCGTAGCGGCCGCATCAGGAACGCCGAAGACCTGCGTGACGCAACTCGGCGCGTGCGGATATCCGGACGGCGGAGGAAATGACGGTGTCCCCGCCGGCACGAGCCTCACGCCGTATGCCGGGACGAAGACAATTACGACTGCCGGTACGGTGATTAACGGTGTCAGCTGCACTGACTGTTCGTTCGACATCGAGGCAAGCAACGTCACGATCCAGAACAGCCGGATCACCATGGCCAACGGCGGCAACAGCGGCGCGAACATCATCGCTGTCGGGTTCACGAACCACAACGTCAGCGGTGTGAAGTTCATCAATGACGAGATCGCTGGCCAGGGGACCAGCAGCTCCGGTTACGTGAATGCCGCTATCACCAACCGTGGAACCAACGCCCTTACCATCCAGGGTTCCTACATCCACGGATGTGAGGACTGCATCGTCAACCAACCATGGGGCGCCGGGACGTTCAACATGAGCGACACGTACGTGGCATCAGACGCCTGGGAGGGCAGCTCGCCGCACTACGAGCCGTTCTACGAGTGCCCCGGCGGAAGCGGCAACGCGATGAACCTACAGCACGATACGCTGCTCAACCCAATCGATCAGACGGCGGACTATATCGTTGACAACGGGACGTGCGGAAACCTGACGGGAGGAGACACGATCAACAATAGTTTCCTCGCCGGCGGCGGATTCGCGATCTACGGCGGTCAAGGAGCCAGTCTGCCCGCGACGTTCACGAACAACCGTTTCTCGAACTACTACCAGACGCACGGTGTCGACAGCTTCAACGGCGGCGCCTGGCAGTCCGGGACGTGCAACCTGTCGAGCAAGCTGGCCGGTTGCTTCGGGACTACGACGGCGATGCCGAGCGGGATGACGTGGTCCGGGAACTACTGGGACGACACTCTGGCCACGGTGACGCCGTAGCTCTCTGATGGTATGCTCCCTGGGGACGCGGTTTACCACCACGTCCCCAGCGGCGTTTTGGCGCTCCTGCGGAAGTACGGACCGCTCGGTTTCGTTGTGTATCGTGGATGATCACGCGACTCCGAGGTAACGAGACCGCACCTCGCCGGGCGCTGAGGTCTGACGGGCCGGCCGATCTGGCAATCATCATCGTCTCGACCAACGAAGCGCGCTGGCTTGAGCCATGTCTGCGCACGTTGTTCGAACGCGCCGGTGAGATCCGACTGGACGTTGTCGTGGTGGACAACGCGAGCACGGACGGGACCAGCGAACTGGTGCAAGCGCGGTTTCCGCAGGCGCGAGTCGTGAATTCCGAGAACAGAGGCTTCGCACACGCGAACAATCGCGGTGCGATGAGTTGCGACGCGCGGTATGTCCTGTTTCTGAATCCCGACACCGAGATCGTCGAGGGGACCTTCGAAGAGTTGGTCGCAGCACTCGACGAGCGGCAGAACGTGGGGCTCGCTGGCGTGCGGCAGCTCACCGGGGACGACTCTCTGTGGCCGACGATCCGATACTTCCCGAGCGTTCGCCGTGCGCTCGGCGAGGCGCTCGGGTCGGAGCGGTGGCCGGTGCGCTGGCAGTGGGCCGGCGAGCGTGAGCTGGACCTCTCGATCTACGATCGAGAGGCCGCATGCGATTGGACCTCAGGGTCATTCATGCTGGCGCGTCGGGAGGCGCTGTTCGCGGCGGGCCATATGGACGAGCGCTTCTTCATATATTCTGAAGAGCCAGACCTCTGTCTGCGCATCAAGCGGGCGGGCTGGGAGATCCGCCACCTTCCGACGATGACGATCATCCACCATGCCGGCAAGGGGGGCGTCCGGCCGAAGATGCTCGCTCAGGACGCCTATACGCGCTCGCAGTACGCGCGCAAGCATTTCGGCCGCGTTCATCGCCGCGCCTACTTATCGGCAGTCGGATTGCGTCACCTGGTCCGTTGTCTCGATGTCCGGAGTCCGGACGGCGCCGTTCGGCGTGAAGCCGCCGTACTGGCGCTTCGAACGCTGGCGGGCCGTGCGCAGCCGCCGTTCGGTCCGCCTCCGCACACGGCCGTAGCCGGCGGACACCGCAGCAGCGTGACGTAGCGCCGCTGGCGCGACTTCGGCGGGATGTAGCTATTGTCCCGTGTAGATGCGCCCAGTCAGGGACCTTTCGGCGTTCGTCTGCGGGCTGGCGGTCATGCTCCTTGGTGCGGGAGTGGCCCAGTTGGCTGCCACCGCCAGCACGGCTGCCGCGACCAGAAGTCTGCTCATCGGCGACAGAACCGTCGAGCGTCACCGGGGCGCGACGCCGGCCGGAAAGACCGCTGCCTTTCCGTTGACGACGTCCGCTGGCGGGACCCTCGGCGCACTGTTCCTGTACGTCGATGCCCGGACCCGCGCCAACACGGTGCGTGTCGGCGTCTACACGGGCACAAGGGCAGGTCCGAGACGTCTCGTCACCGAGGCTGCCCTGCGTCGACCGCCCCGGTCCGGGTGGGCCGCAGTGCGGCTCCGATCAGTGAAACTGCACGCGCGACGCACCTACTGGGTGGCGATCCTCGGCGTCGACGGACGGCTCGTATATCGCGATCGAGTCGGTCGAGACTGTCGCGGCCAGACCAGCCGGCAGCCGCACCTTCGTCACTTGCCGGACCGCTGGGCTCACGGCGGCAGCGTCGCGGCCTGCAGGGTTTCGGTGTTCCTCGCCCTTACGATGCCGCGCGTATCCGGCGGTCCTCCGGGCAGCACATCGAACCCTACGAAGACGGGAACGACGGGGACGACAACGACGGGGACAACGACGTCATCGCCGGGTCAGCCGCCGAGCCAAAAAGGCTGCATCGCCAACCTGGCTGCTTGCGGGTATCCCGATGCCGGTGGCAACGACGGGGCGCATGGCGCCCTGACCCCCGTGTCGGGCCCGATCACGTTGAATAGCCCGGGCGAGGTGTTTGAAAACAAGGATGTCCACGGTGGGATCCGCGTCACGGCAAACAACGTCACAATCCGAAACGTTCGGGTGACGGTCCACGGCGGCGAGGGCATCATCGTCTATTCGGGTAGGACAAATGTCCCGATCGATGGGACGACGATCACCGATACGACGATCCGTGGGGCAACCCAGACAAGCTCGGATGCGCTCAGCGACGGCGTGTTGAACGCCGGCGGGAACACGCATACAACGGCACAGCGCCTCTACGTCTACAACTCCGGCAGCACCGACTGGAACGGGCCTGGCGCAATATTCAACTCATACATGATCGTCGACACCTTCGTTTCAGGTGCGCACGACGAGGCGATCTATGAAGGCGGTGGCGACGACGGGGTCCAAGCGACACATGACACCCTGTTGAATAATCAGCCGCAGACAGCGGTGGTCCTCAACGGGAGCGACTACGGACCGGCGGCACACGACTCCGTCCAGAATTGCGTCCTGGCGGGCGGCGGCTATGTCATATACGGAGGCTACGGCGCCGGCTACCCGCTGCCGGTCGATGGCCCGCACGTCCTCAATAACCGCTTCGTTCGCGCGCCGTACGGTGGCTTCTCCCGCAAGGGCGGGTCGGGTGGCGTGGCGGCTTCAATCGACAAGGCGACCATCGATTGGAGCGGGAACTACTGGGACGATAATCTCACTCCGGTGTCCTGGTAGCTCTCGGCGATGAGCGCTTCGCGGTCCCGGATGTATGCGTCGCTGGACGCAGTGGTTGGTCACATACGGACGGCGGTCAGGTTGTCATCCCAGTAATTGCCGTTCCAATCGATCGTATGCGCATCGATCGCGGCACCGAGGCCCGCGGAGCCTCCGGCGCGGAAGAAGCCGCCGTACGGCGCGCGAACGAAGCGGTTATTGAGGATATGCGGACCGTCGACTGGACGTCGATAGCCGACTCCGGCGCCACCGTAGATCATGTTGCCGCCGCCTGCGAGGATGCTGTCCTGGATCGTGTCATGAGCGGCCGGACCATAGTCACTGCCATTGTCGACGACGGCGGTCTGAGGCTGGTTGTTAAGCAGCGTGTCGTGCGTGGCTTGGATGCCACCGTCCCCGCCCCCTTCATAAATAGTCTCGGCGTGAGCGCCGGGAACGAACGTGTCCACAATCATGTATGAGTCAGAGATTCTGCCTGGACCGTTCCAAGCCGTGCTGCCGGAGTTGTAGATGTAGAGCCGCCGAGCGGTCGTGTTGCGGTTGCCGCCGGCGTTCAGGACACCGTCGCCGAGCGCGGATTCGGGTGTCCGACCGGCTCCGCGTAAGATCGAGTTCTCGATCGTGGTGCCGTTCACGCCGGGAACAATGAAGATTCCATGTCCCTGCCCACCGCATTTGCATGTCACGATCACATTGTTGATTCGCACGTTGTCCGCTCGGACGACGATGTCGCCCGTGATGTTGACGTTCTCATAGACCTCGCCGGGCCTATCCAGTGTCACCTCCCCACTGACAGGCCTGAGCGCTCCATGCGCTCCGTCATTGGTGCCAGCGTCGGGATACCCGCACGCGGCAAGCTTTGCGATACAGCCGCGCGGAGGGGACTGCCGCCCAGTCGGAGGATACTGCCGCTCGCTTGACTTCTGGACCTGACTGGTCGGCGTAGCCGTAGTAAGGACTGCCGCCGCCGCGAGCACCGCCAGGAGTCCCAGAGCGCAGCCGATCCTAAGGCGGATTCGTCGCAGTGGCCTCGTCTCAGTTGCCGGCATTGGCGCGCGGCACCGTTCGTCTAAACGGTTCTAGTCGGTCACGGCCCTCAGCAACTCGGCGGCGAACGCGTGGCCACAACCGAAATGGTGGGGTTCCAACGGAGGAGGGCGCGGTTTCCCATTCTGAGTGCAGCCGTATTGTGACATCGCGATTGCCGACGACCTCGCGAGCGCGGCCGAGGCTGTAGACGGTGTCGCCGAGTTCCGGGCACGACCAGCCGGCTACGCCCGACGACGGGCGGTCCCGCGGTGGAAGGATCCGGAGCGAGCGGACTCCATCGGGAACTGCGACGCGCAGACGGCTCGCTCCCGGGAAGACTTCCAGGGTCCCGTCGCACACTCGCGAGAGGTGGTTGGACGTAGCGACATCCTCCGGCGAGCACCAGCGGACGGGGCCGAGGCGGTTGACTCGAGCTGCTGCCTGCGATAGCGGCTCGAGTCCGGAGGCAAGGTCACTGTGGTGCCCGTAGAGGATGAGCGGCTGGTCCAAAAATGCGCGAAGAGCGATCGATGCGTGGTCATGGTTGAGTGTGAACCGTGGGATGATCGCGCAGCCATCGAGGAAGTCCGCGGGCATCCACCCCGCCAAGCAGCGCTCGGGCAGTGGCTCCTCGGTCCAAGGGCAAGGATGGATGGCGCACAAGGCGTCGTAGCCCAGCGCGCCGATCGCTCGGGCGGCGATCCGAGAGCAGAGCCCGTGCGGCGGCATCATCACGCGACCCACCCGTAGCTCGCTTCGTGCTTCGAAGCGGCGGATGCGCCGAAGAGCCTGAGTAGCGACGGCGAGTGCTGCGCCGAAACTCTCGGGACGCATCAGCTCGCGGCGTTCATGATCGTTGCCGTGGATGACGAGCGATAGACGATCCGGTCGAGCTCGAAATATGTCGATGGCTCTGCGGGTCGCCGTGCGGGCGTCGAGCGGGACAAGTGCCATGGCGGCGTGGTAGCCGTGCGCATCGGCGTGTTGGATCAATCGTCGGTAGTCGATGTGGCCGTAGCCGCTGCGTCGAAGATTGGGGTCGTCGAATACGAACGAAGCGCGCATCGGCGCCGGTTCATACGGATCGACCGTCACCTCTCGCAGGAAGTGCACCAGCGCGACGGTCGCGAGCGCACGTGAGGGCTCCGTTAGGTCGAGCGCTTGCCGCAGCACGGCGCCCTCGGTCAACCCCGGCACGCACGAACGGACTCGGTGGATCGTCATTGCGCCCGCGGTGCGTGTCCAGGCCGCGCCGCTTGGCCCGACCGCGAGCACCTCCTCTCCCGGACCTGGGGCGAGCGCGGCGCTCGCCTGCTGACTCGGAAGTTGGATTCCACGGATCCGCCTGTCGAGCGCTTGATGCTCGCACAGCCGGACGAGCTCGCTCGTACCGGTGCGGCGCTGTTCGCTGGCAAGGGCGAGCACCGGCACGCCGAGCGACGTTGTCGCCTCATTCGCCGACGGCACTGAGTCTTCGCCGATCACGATCGCCGCGCAGCTGCCGGTCTCCGGCGAGGACGTGAAGCGAACGGCGAATGCGGCCTCGAGCGTAGTGAACAGCCGACGGTGTCGTACCAGCGCCTCGGCGGGACTGACCGTGATCAGCGCTTCGGACGCGCTGCGCGCGTGCGCTTCGGACGCGCTGCGCGCGTGTGTCTCGAGATCTGCTGGCAGACCGGTTCCCGCGCCGATCCTCATGGTGCAGCGGGCCGCGCCGCTCGGGAGTCCGTCGACGAGGTCAGCAGGACAGCCGCCAGACCGGCCAACGTGAAGAAGACGTACGGGCCGTGGGGGAATCCCATCGAGTCGTAGAGAAACGACACCGTGAGGAAGGCGACCGCTCCTGCTGCGCAGGCTAACGCAGGGGGTGCCCGCATACCCCGGGCTCGGACCAACGGGATCATCGCACCGAGGACGGACAGGATCATCGCGATGTACGCCACGGCACCGACGACGCCCGTCTCGATTGTCTGATCGAGGATCTGGTTGTCGAGAATCCGGTTCACGAATGCGTTGTAGCTCCCGTATCCCTGTCCGAGCGCCGGATGAGCCCAGACGAGCGGGCGAATCGCGTCATAGCCGTTGGCTCGGTGTTGGGTTGTGTTCACGGTCTTCAGCTCGTTGCCGGTCAACTGCTGGAGGACTCCGCCGATCGCGCCTGGTGCAAAGACGTGTGCGGCCAGAACGATCACGACTCCGTACGGCAGCAGCCGAAGCAATTCGCGGCGTCGGAAGACCCCGAGCGTCACGACCACGATCACCGGTGCGACGAACGCGGTCTTCCGGTAGGTCGACAGACCGGCCGCGATGATGAGGCAGCTGGCCAGCCCATAGATGACCCTATTCCGCAACCGCTGTGAGTGCATTACACCGACAAGGGCGATCGGGAGCGCCATCGCCAACATCGATGCGGCCTCCAAGCCAAGCTCCGCGGGCCCGATGATCAGGCGGCGACCGATCTCATCGACACCGGCTGTGGAGGCCTGCTGGACAACGAACAGTCCAGGCAACAACTTCGCCGACCAGGCGTAGAAGACGTTGTAGTGGAACCGGTACTCCCAGAGCATGCCCAGCGAGCACAGCACCGCGAGGATCAGAATGTACTTCATGAACGCTCTGACCTCGCCCGGACGTACCACGCTGGCGATTACGAGGAAGACCGTCGCGTAGGACGCGAGCAGTGTCAGCTTCTTGAGTGAAGTCGCCAGGTCCAGCGACTGGTTCAACACTCCGGCGTTAGCGACGACACTCAGAAAGGCGAGCGCCACGAAGGCGCCAACTGCCGCGTGTATGGTGGTGAGTCGCAATCGAGGAGCCGCCGGACCGCCGCTCGCGATCGCCAGCACCCAGACGACGACGATGAATGGCAACGCGATCCGATCGAAGTGCACGTCGAAAGGAAGCGACACGGTCATCGAGATCGTGTTGAACGGCATAAGCCACAACATCGCGATGAACGCCGCGAGCATCCAAGGTAGGACCCTTGTGGTGTGGGGCCAGTCGTCCGTGCGATCTGGACGACGAGCCGGGGCCCGGAGACCGACGCCGCCCCGAGACGGCACCGCGGGCTGACGGAGCCGCGCGACAGTCGCGGGCTCGTCTACCCGAATCGGATTGATGGGCGGGGATGAGATCACGATTGCGTGCGGCTGGCCAGTGCTTCCAGACGCCAGCCCTCACGCACCCGTGCGACGAACAGGAGGATGGCGCACGAGATACCGAAGGTAGTCACAAACACGAGGATCCCGATCTCAATCGCGACGCCCTGATTAACTACCCCACCGTCAACGCTGCCCAGCTGGGTGATGGTCACCTGGTGAGCCGGCGAAACATGCTGTCGTCGTGCGAGGTCGCTGAGGTAGTTGCGAAGACCTTGCACAGATGCATTGGCCAACCGGACCGCCGCGGACTTTGATGGTGCCTGCGTGTAGAGATAGAGGAGCGGTACGGTCGGGTCTGTCTGCACCTCGAGCTTGTAGTGAGCTGGACTCGTGAGAAGGTCGGTTGCTGTGTGGCCGCTCCCCGGTTCGATCGTCGTTCGGGGGACATTTGCGGTGATGGGCGCGCTGACTTCGATGCGGTCTGTAGGCAGCCCCATGATGCGCGCGATGTAGGCGCGAACGGCGTAGGTGGCCATGACGTCGCCGATGAGCGTGCTGTGGATCGTCAGCGGGTCGAGACTGACGGGGCCGACAACCGTGCCTGTGTCGAGGATCGACGAACGCGGTGTGTCGATCAGGACCTGCGCCGACGCCGCGCCGATCTGAAAGTCACGGGATGCGATGCCTGGAGGCGAGAGGTGGATCCGGTATATCGCCGAGACGGTGACGACCAGAGCCACGACGGCGCTGAAGATGACGGCGCCGCGGCGTCTCGAGAGCTTATGAAGAACGGCACCAAATGTCATAGGACGTCTTGGAAATCAACGCCGCTCGGCCGGGCGAACTTGCAGCCCGCACGCGCGTCTCACGCAGCAGTCGGGTGGTCGGCGGTCGGCGCCGCCCGCCTCGATGCGGCTGCCGACACCAGGCCTTGACGGAGCCGAGCCCGCAGCTCCCGACGCACGAAGCTGCGAAATTCGGCGTCGTCGACCTGCGGCGTTTGGCGCGTCGCCGCGCGCGCATAACCGCACGCGAACGCCGCCCCGGACAGGCCGACCGGAGGCACGCGGGAGAGCTTAACCGAGCGCAGCAGGGCCCAGAGTACGGGCTGATGGAGGATCCACGCGCACTCGCCATGGCGCGCTCGACCGCGCAGGCGGCCCTGCGCAGAACCCCACGCACGGTGGTGCCGGGCAACAAGGAGCGGGAGGCTGTGCGAGTCGTATCCGCGCATCCGCGCGTACGTCTCATCGATCGTGTCCCAGGCGAGCCGCTCGGTTATCCCGCCGATCGCCTCAAGGCATTCGCGCGCGTAAAGCTTGACCGCGCCGTGAACGTGAGAAGCGGGAATCGGGATCGTTTGCCACCCGCGCGGAGTTGCCTCCTCGAGCCTGCCGCCTGTGATCCCGAGCCGCTCATGCGTCCGAAACCTGTCGAGCAGCGTCGCAAACCAGTGCGGTGGCAGTTCGATGTCTCCGTCGAGCTTGCCCACGTGCGTGTAGGCGCGGCAGTCGGCGGCCTCGATCGCCATGTTGAACGCTCGAGCCTCCCGCGCGAGGGTCAGGCGGTCTACGCCCTCAGACGGCGTCTCCTGACGAGCCTCCATCACCTTGAGGAAGGGCAACTCACCTTCCCAACGCCGGGCAATCGCAAGCGTCTCATCGTGAGAGCCGTCATCGATGATGATCCATCGATCGGGCGGCCGTATCTGGGCAGCGACGGCCGCGACAGTTCGGTCGAGGTGCTCCGCCTCGCAGTACACCGGGCTGATGATCAGCAAGCGTTGTGCACCAGGATCCTCGACCACGACTAAACAACGCCGGCATCGCTTCGCGACTTCTGTCGCCCGCACTACCCCGTCGGCTGCCAGTCACTAAACTTGCGCCGCGCTGCGCATGAACCGGATTACGAAATTTCTCACCGATTCCAACGATTCTGGCTCGCTTGCTGCTAAGGCGAGGGCACGCCGCTGGCTTCTGCTCGCCGAGACGTTCCCCAGCCTTTCGGAGATGTCTGTGATCGACCTCGGCGGCGTCGCGACGGAGTGGCGGTGGGCACCAGTGCGGCCGCGCCAGCTCACCGTCGTCAATCTTTTCGAGCAACCACCAGATGGCAACGCTGAAGTCATGGTTGGTGACGCATGCGCGCTCCCAGCCTCGCTACTAGCGAGGCGGTTCGATCTCGTCTTTTCCAATTCGGTCATCGACCAGGTCGGAGGCCACTATCGCAGGCTGCAGTTCGCGGAGACAGTGAAAGCACTTGGGGAGCGTCATTGGATTCAGACCGCATATCGGTATTTCCCGATCGATGCGGAGACCCTGTTTCCGATCCAACCGTTGCTGCCATTGCGCGCCCGCGCCGCAGTAACGAGGCGCTGGCCTCTTGGGCACCGACACGCTGACTCAGAGCTCGACAGCATCCTTCTGAATCTTTCGATTGACGGCTTGTCGAAGACCGCGCTTCGTGCATATTTCCCGGAGTCTGAGATCGTGTCCGAGCGGGTCTTGGGTTTGGTGAAGTCGCTCATCGCGGTCCAGCGATAGCAGCAGCGGCGCGTTACTTCCGCATCGCTGCCACACGCTCGCGCCAGCTCGGCGGCATACGCCGCGGAATCTCTATTTCTCCTGGGAACTCGATCTGCTCTTGCGGCCCTCGCTCCCTGACCCACTGCGCCATCCGTCGCAGCCCCTCGTCGAGGGCGATCGAATCGCTACTGCCGAAAACTCGCCGCACCTTCGAGTGGTCAGAGAATGCATCAACCACCTCGACCCGTGCTTCCAGATGGTCGATATCGCATTCCACGTCGAACGCCGCGGCGATCGTCTCCGCGAGCTCCAAGATCGAATGCGGCTGATCGGCGCCGATGTTGAATACCGCGTTGGTCGCCTCAGGTACGAGCGGAGCCCGCGCGATGATCGGCGCGACATCGGCGATGTGCGAGAAAGCTCGCGTCTGTGAGCCATCGCCGTAGACGGGCATGGGCTGTCCCTGCATCACGTTGTTCATGAAGATGCCGATCACGTTGCGATAGGGATCGGCGATGTTCTGTCGCTCGCCGTAAACGTTGTGTGGCCTGAAGACCGTGTACTCCAATCCGAACATGTGCCGGGCCGCTGCGAGGTCGAGTTCGACGGCATACTTCGAGATCCCGTATGGATCTTCTGGCTTCGGCGTCATGTCCTCTCGCATCGGCACCTGCCCCGTCCCATAGACCGCGATGGATGACGTGAACACGAACCGTTTGACGTCGCCCAGGACCGCCGCGTTGATCAGGTTGACGCTTGCTTCGAGGTTGGTCCGGTAGTTGTATGCTCGAATGAAGTGCGATAGCCCTTCCGCTGCGTACGCCCCGAGGTGATAGACGAAGTCGTACGGGCCGTGATCCCACAACGAGTGGGTGAAGCCGGCGTCGCGAAGGTCACCCTCGACCCAGGTAGCCCCCTCCGGCACGTTCTCGAGAAAGCCGCCCGACAGGTCGTCGGTCGCTACGACGTCCATGCCCAGCTGCAGGCAGTGGTCGGCCACGTGCGAGCCCATGAACCCCGCAGCGCCGGTGACGAGCACCCGATAATCAGTCACGGTTGAACATCCTTCCTGATAGGAGAGTCTTACCCTGCTACGGCGTATGACAGTGCGTCCGGCCTTCCTGGCCCGGCGGCCACGGTCTGGTAAACCTCGAGTAAGCGAGAGGCAGCGCTCGTCCAGGTCAGCTCTGGCGCCCGGCGCAGGCACGCTGCCCGAAGCTCCGCGAGACGACACCGGTCTTCGCGTATTGCCGACAAGTGCCGAGCAAGCTGAGTGACGTCCCCGACCTCGTGGACGAGAGCGTCTTTCTCGTCTCGACAGGCGCCTGCGCACGCCGCCGACACGAGCGGTACGCAGCCGCTGGCGATCGCCTCAAAGCAGACCAGCGGCGCTCCCTCCTCGATGCTCGGCAACAGCAGGACATCGCTCTCGCGCATGAGCTCGGGGATGCGGTCCGACCGCCCTAGAACCTGCACCGTGGGATGTGTGAGCAGGTCGGCGAGGTTTTCCCTGTAGGCCGGCAAGAACTCGCCCGCGATCAGAAACGCGCCGTCCCGGCCGGCCGACGAGCGGACCCACGCCTCGAGGGCATAGTGCAGGCCCTTGCGAACGTCACAGGATCCGGCGAACAACGCGGTCAGCCCAGGCCCAGAAGGCGCAGGTCCCGGAAAGAAGCGTCGATCGTCATAACCGTACGCGTGGCGTATGAGCCTTTCGGCTGGTATGCCCTGTTCGCGGAAGGTCTCCGCGACGAACTCCGATGGACACAGCAGACGATCCGCGAGCTCATACTCGCGTTCCTCGCGACGAAGTCTCCCTGCGTTAAACGCATGGTCGTGGCCAGCCGGAAGCTCGATCCCAAGACGTTTGCATTCGCGCGCCGTTACGTCGTAGGCAAACCGCGTGTGAGCGTTCGGCCGCTCGAGCACAGTCGGGATGCCGAGTCGCCGGGCTGTGTCGAGAGTCCTCAGCGCTGCCAGCGGCCAGGCGTGGATGACATCAATCCGGTGGGCAAGTTCCGGCAGCGCGCTCGCAACGACGCGGTCGTGGATGGCCAGTGCCCGCTCGACACCGAGGACCGTGTATGGAATCCGCCAGCGCCCACGAGATAGGGTCGTGTGCACCTCGATCGAGTCCGGCAGTTCGCGGTGAACCGTCCCCGTGAACAGCGTGATCGATCCGCCGGCGGCCGCGACCCCAGCTGCCTGATGCCATGCAGTCGTACAGATCCGGCTCGCCCCAATCTTGTGGGGAAAGCTTTGAAGGACCCGGACGCCCGGTCCCGACCAGCCATCACGTCGCTCACCGGCCACGGGACCGATTCACGAGCCCGCGGAGGCCTCGCGGAGGCTTGCTGGCCGTCGAGTACGTTACCTGATACTGAGCGCCGTGCTCGAGGGCGAAGCCGCCGCCCGGACGCACCGGGCGCCGGGGGTCGTGCGTGACCCGATGCACGTCGCTCTGATCGATGGACGCGGGTTGTCCCGACCCGTTCGCGGCGCCGTTGACATGCGAGTTCACCGGGTTCAGATCGTGCTCCCAATGCTCCGATTCATTCAAGTCGAGGCCGCGCGCGCGTGTCGCGTCGCGCTCAACGTCGCCCGCCTCACGCCATAGGCGCGCTGCGCGCGGGATTACGACGATCGCGCCGCAGAGGAGCACGAACAGCATCACCGCGATGACGGCCGCGTAGAGCCGTCGAAAGCCGCGCGAGGACACGCCGGCGATCGCACTTCCGAGCGGGCGCACGACGGTCTGCTGCCGCTGCGGAATCTGCTGCGCCGCAGCCGTTGAGGACACGTATTGCTGAAGCGCTGTGACCCCCGCGTTGGCTAGCCGAGCGGCGTCGAGAGAGGTCGGGGCCTGGGCCGACAGGGTGATCAGCGGGAGCGTCGAATCTGTGCCGACCGTCAACTCGTACTTCTGTTGTGGAGGGCCTACGGTCGAGGCATTGACTTGAAGGTTGGTGGGGACTGCCGTCGCCGGGTTCGGCGGAACGACGACGAGACGGTCCGAGGGAATCCCGGCCTGCTTGGCGATGGTCTCTTCAACCGGCGCCGACGCAAGTAGGGTCGCAAGCAGGTACGCGCGCGGGGACACACCGTTGGTCGGGTCGGAGCCGAGATCGGCGATCGTCGAGCGGTGCGTGTCGACGAGGACATGAGCGACAGCGACGCCGACGTTGTATCGACGGCTCTTGACCATGATCGCCGCACCAACTCCCACGGACACGACGAGGCCAATGATCACCAGCAGCTTTCGGCGCCAGAGTGCGCGGAGGATCGTGATCAGTTCCATGCTTCGTCCTGTCCCGTCTCGAAAAGTCCCTTCACGTCAGCAACGGGCAACCGCTGACGCATCTTCCGTGTGGTCAGGAGTGATCGGTGCCGACCGTTCACAACGCAAGCTGGCGGCATGGCGAAACGTTGACTGGCCATGCCTACACGAAGCCCGGGTCCGGCGCGCGCTCGGCCCGGTGGTGCGCGCCGCGTGCTCATCATTGTCCAAGGCAAACTGGACGAGCGCCCAGCCGGACCCGTCATCCGCGGCACAGAGATAGCCCGCAGCCTTGCTGCGCGTCACGACGTAACCATCGCCGCGAGCGTCGACCGGCCGTCCGAGTACGAGCGGATCCGCGTCGTCCCGAGGGCGCGCCGGAGTCTGCTTGCCGCGATCCGTGAGCACGATGCCGTGATCGGCCCTCTGCTGCCGCCATACCTGTTGTGCGCATTGGCGCGGAACCCGTGCCTGCGTGTGGCTGATCTCTACGATCCGGTCGATCTCGAGGTGGCCACGCTTTCGAGCGGAACGCGTGCTCGTCGCGCGCTCGAGACTCAGCAGCTGTTGCGTGCACTGCAGCTGCGTTGGTCGGATGTCGTGGTGTGCGCCAACGAGCGCCAGCGCGAGCGCGCAGCGCGCGATATCGAGCAGATGGGCCGACGCGATGGCGGACCGATTCTGATCAACCTGCCGATGGGCATTGCCGAGCCTTCGGAAGCGGTCGCGACCAATGAACACCCTCTGCGCCGCCGGTTTGGTATCAGCGAAAACGATCCTGTCGTGCTGTGGTGGGGCAGCGTCTGGCGCTGGCTGGACGCGGGTACCGCGATCCGTGCGATCGGACAGGTCGCAAAGCGCCTCCCACGCTTGCGGTTCATCATCACGGCCGGCCCACCACCGGCACGCGTGGATCCTCTGAACGCGGCAAGTGATGCTCGCGACCTTGCACGAGACCTCGGCCTCCTCGGTCGCAACGTCTTCTTCCTGGATGAATGGGTCCCGTATGAGGAGCGAAACGCGTATCTCAACGATGCCGATCTCGGCCTCACCCTTCACGGTGCGACCCGCGAGGCCACCCTTGCAGCGCGTGCCCGCTACATGGACTACCTCGGGGCATCGTTGCCAAGCGTCCTGGCGGAAGGCGACGAGCTTGCAGACGAGATGGCGGCTGCCCGCGCGTCGTGGCTCGTGCCGGCGCGGGATGAGCGTGCGACCGCGCGGGCGATCGAGCAGGTGCTGCTGGATCGCACTCAGCTCGCAAGCGCGCGGGAAGGTTGTCGGGCGATGGCAGCGCGCTACCGGTGGTCGGCATTGACCGAGCCTCTGGTTGCGCAGATCGAGAGCTCGAGTCCTGCCGAGCACTCCCTGCCGGCCACGTTACATCTCGCGCGGGAGAGCGGCAGGTTCTACGTACAGCGCGCGCTCGAACTCTGCGCGCCGAGCTGAACCAACACCGAGACGCGTGCCGACTGCGCCAAAGCGCGCTCGTACGCCGATCGCAGCGCCTGCGTCGAATGCTCCCAGGCCAGCCGCTCCTCGACTCTCGAGCGACCCAGTGCCCCAAGCCTCGCGCGCCGGTCTGGGTCATCGAGGAGCTCGTCGACGAGGCGTCCCAGCGAGTGCGGATCGCCGGCAACGGCGTACAAGATTGCGTCGCCCGCGGAGATGCGAGTTTCGGGCAGCGGATACGACACGACAGGCCGCCCCATCGCCATGTACTCCGCGACTTTGATCATCGTCGACACGTCATTGAGCGGGCTTGGAGGGTCTGGCGCAAGGCAGACGTCGGCGGTCGACAGGATGGCGCGAATGTCGTCGTCGCCTCGCCACCCGGCGAACTCGACGTGCTCGGCGATTCCGAGGTCACGGGCGAGACGCCGCATGTCCTCGAGGACGTCACCGTCGCCGATGAAGGTCGCATGCCAGTCCCGGCGGCGTGAGGCGAGCCAACCGAGCGCGCGGATCGCGTGGTCTACTCCGTCCTGGGGACCCATGATTCCGAGGTAGGCGATTAGGTGCTCTCGGCCGCGGCGCAGCACCGGGTTTGGCTCCGCGGGCCGAAAGCGCTCCAGGTTCGGGCCGTTTCGGACGACGAACACATCCTCGGGCCGCTTTCGGCCTCGCTCAATCGCGATCGCCCGGTAGGACTCGTTCGTCGCGATCACGACGTCGGCGAGCCGGAAGGCGACCTGCTCGAGCGCGCGGGCCACGAAATACAGCGGTCCTTGCCCGCCTCCAAAGCGCGAGCGGTACAGCTCGGGCACGAGGTCGTGGTGGTCGAAAACGAAACGTGTCCCATGCGAGCGCAGGTGCCGAGCGGCGAGCAGCAGGAAGTCTGGAGGGTTACCGGCGTGTACGACATCGAAACGCCGCTCGCGGGCGAGCCGCCGCACGAGCGCGCGGATTCGCCACATAGCCTGACCGTATTCACGCAAGTAACTCAACGTGCTCCCACCTGCTTGCCGCAGGGGGAAACGATGGATCTCGATGCCGTCGCGGACCTCGAACGGCTCTGTATCGCGTGCTGCACCCTGCGGGGACACGACCACGACGCTCCAGCCCGCGGCCGCCAGTGCCCTGCTCTCATTCCACACGCGGCGATCCGCCGGGACGGAATGGTTCTCAGAGATGACCAGAACGCGTCGCACATCGGACTTCAACGCGGCGTCACGAGGTGGAGCGGCGAACTGCGCGGGGCCGTTCTGTGAGACGTAAGCGCTCGTATCAGCCATCGAGTGCCGCAAGCCGCCTCACCTCGGCGCGAAGCGTGTCGTTCGAGCGGGACTGGTCGAAATGTCGCTCGATCTGCTCGCGCCCGCCGGTCACGAGTCGGCGGCGAAGTACCGGCTCATCGCGGAGCCGGCAGACCGCGTCGGCGATCGCGTCTGCGTTCCCTGGCTCGACGAGGAGCCCGCTTTCACCGTCGACCACCACATCAGGGATGCTTCCCATCCGTGCGGCAACGACCGGGGTGCCCACCGCCATTGCTTCCATGAGCACGAGCGGCGTCACCTCGCCGGCCGGCACGAGGACCGCGTCCGAGGAACGCATGCGACCGAGTACATCCGAGCTCTCGCCCACGAAGTCGACCCGGTCCCGGAGTTCAAGGTCGTCGACCAGTTCGTGAAGACACGACGTGGACGCGTGATCGGTCGCACGACCCAAGATCTCGAGCTTCGCATCGACACCCGCGTCGCGGATGCTCGCGAGGGCTGAGACCGCGAGATCCTGTCGTTTATGCGAGTCGATCGTGCCGACGACGAGCAACCGCAGCGGAAGCGTACTGTCGGGGACGAGGCGGTCGTTCCAGGTCGGAACTGGAATTCCGGGCGCGCTGATCACGACGTGCGAGCGCGCTCGGGAGAAGTTCTCGGCGATCCAGGGTGAGATCGCGATCACCGTGTTCGCGAGCGCGCCATGAAAGCGGAACACCAGCCGTGCGGCGCGAGACTTCGGCGCTTCGTGTGCGCACACCAGGACCGGTACTCTCGCCAGGCGCCCGGCAAGGACGGGCGCGATGAGCACCGTGCTGTTGGCCACGATTACGTCGATCCGGCGTTGCTGAGCGACGATCGCCAGCCGGATCGCATCCGGTATCGCCCGCGCCAGCTCGAGTGCCCATCGAGCGCGAGAGGCACCCCAGACAGGCACGCGGGTGGGAGCCCGAATCAGTTCACCGAGGCGCTCAAAGCGCGCGCGCAGCGGACCGTGTCCGATTGCGATCACCAGCTCGTGGTCGGCTGCGAGCGCCTCGGCCTGATGGAGCGCGACCAGCTGCGCGCCGGCAGGCTTGGCGCTGTGAACCACGACGAGCACGCGCGGCGTCCGCTTCCTGGCAGGACGGTGAACGGTGGTCGTGGGCACGTCTGTCCCCGAGCTGATCTCGCTCATGAAGCGCCGCGTAGGCTGAGGACGGCTGGAACGGTCCGTAGCACGAGCCAGATGTTCAACCGCAGCGATCGCCGCTGCACGTACTCGAGATCGAGCCTGATCATTTCCTCGAGCGTAACCTCGGAACGTCCGTTTACCTGCCAAAGCCCGGTGACACCCGGTTTAACGTCAAACCGGCCGAACCAGTGTTGCGGGTAGTGCTCAACTTCGTACGGAATGGCGGGTCGCGGTCCGACAAGGGACATGTGACCGCATACGACATCCCACAGCTGCGGAAGCTCATCGAGGCTCGAGCGTCGCAGGAAGCGACCGACTCGCGTCACGCGATCATCCGAGGACAGCTTGAACCGCGGCGAGCCGTCCTGCGCGGACGGTTCGTCGCCGGCGATGAGGCCCAGCACGAAACGACGGTGCACTTCGTGGCTGGCGTCGGCTTTCATCGTTCGGAACTTATGAACCGTGAACGGCTTGAGCGATTGTCCCAGGCGAGTCTGTCGAAACACCGCCGGCCCTCGGGAGTCCAGCCGGATCGCCAGGGCGACGAGCACCATCAGCGGTGCGAGCAGCAGCAGCAGCAGCACGGCAAGGAACACATCAACGACCCTGCAAGCGACATCGACGGCACGCGTCGGTCCGCCCGCCCCCGCGACCGTCAGTGCTGATGACGGTATCTCGGCTGGATCAACTGCTGACGTGCCCACCTCTGTCCCTCGATCGAGCAACGCTCGAGATGGCACCGCGCTTACGTCCTTCGCGCACGAACTGGCAGAACTTGGCCAGTTAAGCGGCCGCGAGTTCTCGCACCGCTCCCCGAGTGCAGGGCGTGGACTCGAGCCGCTCGAGCTCGCGCTGGAGGGCTCGCCGACCGCGATGGTGCAGCCCGTGGATGGAGCCCTCGCTGCGGCCCATGCGGTCGGCGATCTCGCCTGGCGTAAGGCCAAGGACGTGGCGGAGGACGACGACCTGACGCTGCTCGTCGGGCAGCGCGGCAAGGGCGGAGCGGACCGTTTCGGCCCGATCGAGGTCATCGCTCGAGCTCGCGTCCGGGTCGAGCACATGCTCCGTTGGGGTGAGCCGGTTCGCGCGCATGTGATCGATCGCGACATTCCGCGCGAAGCGGAGCAGCCACGCGAAGAACGGAACTCCACGGTCGTCGTAGCGGCCGATCCGCGTCATCAGCTTGGCGAAGACATGCTGCGTGATGTCCTCGGCCTCGTGATCATCGCGGACGATTGACCGGACGTAGCCATAGATATTGTGCGAGTAGCTGACGTACAGAAATCGCAACGCGCCTTGGTCTCCTTCCTTGGCGCGGGCGACGGCGAGGCGTGTGTTGTGCAGCGTCTCCGGTGACTCGTCCAGGGTGGTTCTGCTCGTGAAGCCGATCGTCCCGCGCGTTGCGGCGAAGCGTTCCGGTTGCGTCATGTCGTGTGATCCCCCGATGCTGCGGCGGCGTTTGCGTGGCATCCGTCAAGCGTTGACGGGCGAACGTGTCCGGGGACGCGCCAATGCGAGTCCTCGCCGTGCGCCCGTTTTCCGCTTGCCCCTAAGAGCGATCTCGCCCTTGAAGTTCCGTCGCGACGAATATCGCCCCAGCGCCGGACACGGTCAATGAACGCTTCGACCCATTGGCGCGTTCAGGCCGGTGAACGGGTCCGGCGGCCCCGTTGGGCGGCGCAGCGGTCGCCGAGTGCGGATGCGTCCGGGGCGTAAATGTCACGCTTTGATGAAAAAACCGCTGCGGAATCGACGTTTGTCGTATATGATGATGGTGGGTTGGAAACCGGTCGGAAACGGAAACGACGGGACTGAAATGGAACAGGTGTGTGGTTTGGGGGGCTCCTCGACCACACCGAATAGGGGCAGACAGTGAATTCCGGGAACGCCGCCGCCGCAGCTATTCCCACCGAATCCGCCACGGCAGGCGTGATCGGAGTCGGAAACGCTGCGAAGTCGACAAGACGACCGGCCGGCATGGCAGCGAAGTGGGCTGGCCTGGTTGCCGCGCTCGTGTGCGGGGCGACGGCGCTCGTGGCTCCGAGCATCGTTCCGGCGACAACAGTCGCCCCTCCCGCGTTGTACGCCACGATCGAGACGCTGGCCACCGTCGCGGCGCTGACCGCCGCTTGGCTCATGCGACGCCGCTTCCTCGTCACGCGCCGCAGCTCGGATCTGCTCCTGGCCTCGGCGATCTTTGCGTTCAGCGTCATTCACGTCGCCACGACGGCTGTTCCTGCGGCGTTCAACGATCACCCGCACGGCCTTCTCGTGGCGAGCGATCTCTACGGTGAGCTGCTGGTCGATGCCGTCATCGCAGCCGCCGCAATCGCCTCCCGCGTGCCGCTGCTGATGGCCACCCGGGATCCGGACAAGCGCCTTATTGGCTTGAGCCTGGGCATCGTCGGTGCCACCGCAGTCGCCGGCTACGGCATCAGCCAGTTCATCGTCCCCAGTCCCGCAACCGAGCGAACGAGTGCGGCCAGCCTGCTGACGGTCGCCCTGATCGCACTCCCCGTCGGCTTGCTCGTGTTTGCCGCGGCCGGGTTCGCTCGGGAGAGCCCGAGTGGCTGCAATCGTGGCCGGCTGATGATCGCCTGCGGTCTGATCGTGATGGCCGCCGCGCCGCCGCTACTCGTCAATCAGGTCGCCGGCGACGACCTCAGTCTGGCGGCGGATGCCTTGCAGACGATCGGCTTGGTGTTCATCGCCGTGGCCGGGCTCCGTTGGGAGTTGCGAGCGCGGCGACTGGCCCCGCGAGCGGCTGCCATCGCTGAGCGCCAGCGCGTTGCCCGTGACCTGCATGACGGCCTCGCGCAGGATCTGGCGCTGATCGCCGCGCACGGCGCGCGGATGGCCAACGAGGAGGGAGCCGAGCATCCGGTCGTCACCGCCGCGCGACGGGCGCTGCAGGTCTCGCGCTGCGCGATCGCGGAGCTGTCCGACCCCGATGCGTCGACGGTCGAAGAGGCACTCGAGGTGACCGCGACTGAGCTGCGATACCGGTTCGGCATCGTGATCACACTCGAGGTCGAGCTTCGCCGGGAGCTCGAGCCCGAGGTCCAGGAGGACGTCGATCGGATCGCGCGCGAGGCGATCGTGAATGCGGTGCGTCACGGTGGTGCGCGAACTGTCGTCGTGTCGCTGCAGGATGCTGATGGCCACATGCGGCTCCGCGTCCAGGACGATGGGTGCGGCATCGACACCGTGGCTGGTCCACACCGGCACGACGGGTTCGGCCTGCGCAGCATTCGTAAGCGCGCCGCCGGGTTCGGCGGGACGGTTGAGGTCCGGCAGATCGACACTCGTGGCACCGTGCTCGATGTGGTGGCGCGGTGAATCGACGCCTGCGGCTGCTCATCGCTGATCACGCGCCGACGCGTCTCGGCATCCGGATGGCGCTCGGCGATCTCGTGGAGGTGTGCGCGGAGGCAGCCGACGCCGAGCAGGCCATCCGGGCGGCCATGCGTCTCCAGCCGGATCTGTGTCTGATCGGGCGCGAGCTCCCTGGCGACGGACTCGCCGCGGTGCGGGGCGTCTGCCGAGCGGCTCCGGGGACCGCAGTTGTCGTCCTCGCCGAATCCTGCAGCGCGGACGATCTGATCGAGCTCGTCAGAGCGGGCGCCGTCGGCTACGTCCCGGGGCCCATCGACGGCGAGCGGCTGTGCCGGATCGTGAGCGCGGTGGCCTCAAACGAGGCCGTCGTACCCCGGTCGATGATCCTCGAGCTACTGCTCGAGCTCCGCTGCTTCGGCAGCGGAGCGGACATGCTCACCGGCCGGGAGGCACAGGTGCTCGGCCTCCTGCGGCGTGGGCACAGTACGTCGGCGATCGCAGAACGTCTCTCGATCGCTCCTGTCACGGTCCGGCGACACATCTCCGAGCTCGTTCAGAAGCTCGGCGTCCGGGACCGCGCTGCCCTGATGGAGATGCCGACGACGTTTAGGTGGCAGCTCGAGATGGGTAAGACATCCGTGCGCAGTTGAACGCGCGCGGGGGGCAAACGGCTCATTGCCCGCGCCGCGGGCAGTTGTCACATTGCGTACATCCCGGAATGAGCGACTCAACGTGTCCGCAACCCGAAGACGTTCGCAGCGCACTCGAGGCCGCCTGCGACGCCCTGATGACACTGGAGTCCATTCGGCGCGAGGACCGACGATTGCACCTGGGATGAGGAACGTCATCTCATCGAAGCGATTGGCCTGCTCCGTCAGGCGATCAAGGAGTTGCGGCTCGCTCGCGGCGGTGAGGAGAGCGTCGTCGCCGCCGGGTTCGTGCTCGGCGAGGAGTCCGCGATCGGCGACGGCCGGTAGCGGTCAGCGTCAGGCGAGGCCGCGCCTGACGGCGTAGACGGCCGCCTGCACCCGGCTCGGCAAGCCGAGCTTGGCGAGGATGTTGGACACGTGGTTCTTCGCCGTCCGGCGGCTGATGTTGAGGCTGTCGGCAATCTCACTGTTCTCCATCCCCAGCGCGATCAGCCGCAGCACGTCGAGCTCTCGGGCGGAGAGCTCGTCAAGGCCGTTCGGCTCCGCTTCGTCCGCGGCTGGAGTGCGAGTTGCGGATCCTGCCGAGGACGACGTCGGCGGCGCTCGGGGACAGCCAGGCGGCACCCTGCGCGGCCGCGCGCACGGCAGCGGTGACGTCCTCCATCGCCGTGTCCTTGGCCAGAAATCCGCAGGCGCCGGCCTCCATCGCGGCTGCCACCGCGGACGCATCGGAGACGACCGTGAGCGCCATCACCCGCATCGCGGTTCGAAGCTCGAGGATCTCGCGCGTGGCATCCGGGCCCTGCACGTCCGGCATGCGCACGTCCATCAACACGACGTCGGGCTTCATTTCGATCGCGCAGGCGGATGCCGGCTCGGCCGGAGGAGCACTGGCCGATGACCTCGATGTCAGGCTGCGCGGCGAGCAGCGTCGCCAAGCCCGGTGCGAAACAGATCGTGGTCATCGACGATCAGAACCCGCACGGCCTCAGTGAGCTCGCCCTCGCCATCGCCTGCTCACGTCCCCATCTCAATGCGCCACACGATGTCGACGTGACCGCACTCAGAGGCAAGTGTATCGGCAGGCGCGTTCAGCCGCATGAACGACGCATGGGCGACACGTCCTATTCCGCGTCCGAGAGACAGCTGACATAAACCCGGTTGATACGGACGACAACAAGGGGCGGAACGATCTTGGAGGCAGTCGGAACGGTCGCGCGGGCGGACACGCAGCCCGTGCGTTTCGTCGCATTGGAGCGACAGCACGCAAGCATCGAGCACGAGCTGAACGGCGCCTTCGCACGGCTGCTCGGCTCGAACGCCTTCACGCTGGGCGCGGAGGTGGAACTGTTTGAGGCGGAGTTCGCGGAGTACTGCCAGGTGGGGTACTGCGTCGGGGTGGCGTCCGGCACCGCGGCGCTGACGCTCATGTTGCGCGCCGCCGGCATCGGCCCGGGCGACGACGTCATCGTCCCAGGCCACACCTTCATCGCCTCCGCGCTCGCCGTGGCGCACGCGGGCGCAACGTCCAGTGCTCTGTGACGTGGACGCGGACACTGGGCTGATCGATCCCGATGCGGCGCGCGCCGCCATCGGTCCGCGCACGGCCGCGATCCTCGCGGTCCACCTCTACGGGCAGGTCTGCGACATGGACCGGCTGGGAGAGCTCGCCATCGTCGCGCGGGCTCCTCCTGCTGGAGGATGCCGCGCAGGCGCACGGCGCGACGTACCGGGGCCGTCGCGCCGGATCAATCGGAGCCGCCGCAGCGTTCTCGTTCTACCCGAGCAAGAACCTCGGGGCACTCGGGGACGGCGGCGCGGTGTGTACGGACGACGAGCTGCTCGCGGACGCGGCTGCGGCGGCTCCGCCATCTCGGTCAGCGCGCCAAGGGCGAGCACGTTGAGCTCGGCTACAACGAGCGGCTCGACGCGCTGCAGGCTGCCTTCCTGCGGGTCAAGCTTCCGTACCTCGACGGTTGGAACGCAGCGTCGGCGCGAGCACGCCAGCCGCTATCGGGCCGACCTCGGACGACGTCGCCCTGTGCGTCACCGAGACGGCCCGAGAGTCCGTCCGATCCACCACCTGTTCCCGGTCCGCTTCGACGACCGCGACCACGTGGCCGCGGTGCTCCGTGAGCGCGGGATCGAGACCGGAATCCACTACGCACCTGCGGTGCACTGCCCATGCCGCGTGGACGGGTGCGCATCTGCGCTACGGCCCGCTTCCGAACGCCGAGGCGTGGGCGGCGCAGGAGCTCTCGCTGCCGATGCATCCCGACCTCCGGCCGGATGAGATCGAGCGAGTGCTCGATGCGGTGCGTGCCGCCGCTCCGGTATGGACCGACTCAAGGAGACACTGATGCTGACGTCGACCGCATCGACCGCACGGAGACCCGTCGGCCGGCGAGCCCGTCGGGGTGGCTGTCGTCGGCCTCGGTTACTGGGGGCCCAACCTGCTTCGGGTGCTCGGCGAGAATCCAAACGTTGATGTGCGCTGGATCTGTGACCTCGACACCGAGCGGCTCGGGAGGTACCGGCGTCGCCACCCCGGCGCGCGGGTGACCACGCTCTTCGAGCGGGTGCTGAGCGACAGTGACGTGCAGGCGGTGATCATCGCCACGCCGGTGCACACTCACTACCACCTGGCGGCGCAGGCCTCGGCGCCGGCAAGCACGTGTTCGTCGAGAAGCCGCTCGCACAGTCGAGTGAGATGGCCGACGATCTCGCCGGGCTCGCCGAACGAGCGCGACCGGATTCTGATGTGCGGCCATACGTTCATCTACAGCCCACCGGTTCGGGCGGTCAAGCAACTGATCGAGTCAGGGACGCTCGGGGACGTGTACTTCATTTCCTCCAGTCGCGTCAATCTCGGTCTCCACCAGCGTGACGTCAGCGTGATCTGGGACCTCGGTCCTCACGACTTCTCGATCCTGCTCTACTGGCTCAGCGAGTTGCCGACCACCGTGCGCGCCGTCGGCCGTGACTCCATCGTGCGGGGGATCGCCGACGTCGCGTTCGTCACGATGACGTTCGCATCGGGAATCATCGTCAACGTCGAACTCAGCTGGCTGGCACCGAGCAAGCTCCGGCGGACGGTGCTCGTGGGGAGCGAGAAGATGGTGACGTACGACGACGGGGCGAGCGAGCCGGTGCGGGTGTTCGACCGCGGTGTCGTGTACCGAGACCCCGATACGTTCGGGGAGTACCACCTGTCCTACCGGAGCGGAGACATTCTCTCGCCCAGGGTGGAGACATATGAGCCGCTCACCCTCGAGCTCGGAGAATTCGTCGAATCGATTCAGACCGGGCGGCGGATGGAGTACCACGCGGCGCTGGCACAGAGTGTGGTTCGGATCGCCGAAGCGGCAGATGCGTCATTGCGCAGCGGCGGCCGCGAACAGGCGATCGACTCGCTCGTCGGCATCGAGTCGTTTTCCCGCGCTCGCGGGATGGCGATCGCGTAGGGGGCCCGATGTCGATCGGAGTCGTCGGGCTCGGGTACGTCGGTCTACCGCTCGTCGTGGCGTTCGCGGAGGCAGGCGAGCGGGTCGTCGCCGGCGACGAGTCGAAGGTCGAGGCGATCCGAGCCGGAGCGCCATACATCGAGGATGTCGCCACGGAGCGGTTGCGCCGAGCACCGTCCTCGATCGACGTCAGCCCGCACTATGGCGCGCTCGCCCGCACGGGAGACGCGGCCGCAACGAACGAGCCGCGCGGCTGCTCGCCTGAGGGCGGAGACGGGTGGCCACAGTCGCCCTCATTGTCGCGGCAGCCTGGATCGCGATCACGCTCGATCGTGATCGCGATCTGCCGTGCCGCGAACCGGGACGAGAAAGGCGAGGACGCCGATTCATCGGACGCTCGTTCAGAACCGGGCGCGGTAGGGATGCAGGCGCGCGCCGAGGTTGGCAAGCGACCGGCAAAAACCACGCGCCGTCCCCGCTAGTGGGGCTCCCGGAAACATTCCACCTGAAATGGCGGTCCCGGATGACCGCTGGCCATCGTCCTCGGAGGCTCGCGCAGCGCTGCTGCGCCACGCCTCCTGCGTCATCGGCCAGCGGCCCCCGGACCTCGCCATTTCAGGCGCAACGTTCGACGGAGACCCACTCGCCCGGTACCATGTGAATCCGGATTCACAAGGTCTGCCCGAAGGAGAGCGTGATGGCGACGACGCAAGCGATCGACCCGGCCCGCGAGGTCCACAACCAGGTCCCGCCGCTGCACCCGGTCAACCTGTTCGACGCCGATCTCGCGCTGCGAGAGGCGCTCGAGCGGGAGGGCGGTGCCTGGGGGGTCGACCGGGCCCGGGAGACCGGCGCGGTTGCGGGGAGCGTCGAGGCGCTCGAGCATGGCCGCCGCGCGGAGCGCAACGAGCCGATCCTTCGTACGCACGACCGCTACGGCAACCGGATCGATCAGGTCGAGCTCGATCCGTCGTGGCACTGGCTGCTGCGAGGCGCGATCGAGCGCGGGATCGCCGGTCTCCCCTGGCGCGAGGAGCGGGCCGGCGGCCACGTCGTCCGGGCGGCGCTGTTCATGCTGTGGGGCAACACGAATGCCGGCGTCATGTGCCCGGTGTCGATGACGTACGCCGCGGTCCCGGCGCTGCGCGACGGCGCGCCGGACCTCGCCGCCGAATGGGAGCCGCGCCTGACTAAGCCCGACTACGACGCCGGCGCGATCTCCGGGATGGCGATGACCGAGCGCCAGGGCGGATCCGACGTGCGCGCCAACATCACGCGCGCCGATCCCGTCGGCGACGGCACGTACGAGATCCACGGCCACAAGTGGTTCTGCTCCTACCCGCCGTGCGACGTCTTCCTGATCCTCGCGCAGGCGCCGGGCGGGCTGTCGTGCTTCCTCATCGAGCGCGGACCCGGGATGGAGTTCCAGCGGCTCAAGGACAAGCTCGGGACGCGGTCGCTCGCGTCCTCCGAGGTCGAGTTCCGCGGCATCCGAGCGCGCCTCGTCGGCGAGGAGGGCCGCGGCGTGCCCGCGATCATCCGGATGGTCAATCACACCCGGCTCGACTGCCTGCTCGGCGGGACACGGGCCTGCGGCGCGGGACGCTGGAGGCGATCCATCACGCCCGGCATCGCTCTGCGTTCGGTGCGCTGCTCGTCGACCAGCCCGCGATGCAGAACGTGCTCGCCGACCTCGCGATCGAGTCCGAGGCGGCGACGATCGGCCGCGTTCCGCGTGGCCCGCAGCTACGACGAAGCCGACGCCGCGCCGTTCCGCCGGTTCGCCACGGCGGTGATGAAGTACTGGGTGTGCAAGCGGGCTGCCGGGCACGCCGCCGAGGCACTCGAGTGCCTCGGCGGCAACGGGTTCGTCGAGGAATCGGGATGCCGCTGCTCTACCGCGACGCGCCGCTCAACTCGATCTGGGAGGGATCGGGGAACGTCGCCGCGCTCGACGTGCTGCGGGCGCTGGTCAAGGAGCCGGAGGGGCTGCCGGCGTTCATGGCCGAGTGCGAGCTCGCCGCGCGGTGCCGACGCCCGGCTCGACGCGCACCTCGCCGCCGTGCGCACGCGGGCGCAGGCAGATGTTCGCCTCCGGTGAACCGCAGTTCGGCGCCCGGCGCCTCGTCGAAGACCTGGCGCTCAGCCTCCAGGCGTCGTTGCTCGTACGCCACGCGCCGCCGGCGGTCGCCGACGCGTTCTGCGCCGCCCGGCTCGGCGGGGAGGCCGGGCGGGTGTACGGGACGCTGCCCGCCGGGGTCGACGCGAAGGCGATCATCGAGCGCGCGTACCCGGTATGAGCGCGGTCACCCTCGAGGTGACCGGGCGCGTCGCGCGGCTGACCCTCAACCGGCCCGAGCGCGGCAACGGGATCACCCGCGGGCTCGTGACCGAGCTCGAGAGGTGCGTCGAGCGGGCGGACCTCGATCCCGCCGTGCACGTTCTGCTGCTGTCAGGGGCGGGCAAGGGGTTCTGCGGCGGCTATGACCTCGTTGATTCGGCGGAATCGCTACGCGCTCCCGCCGATTCCAGTTGCGAGTTCGCCTGCGCGAACTCGCGGCCGGGGCGACGTCCCAGCAGGCTCGCCGCTTGACCCCGCGGTGATGGCGGCCAATCACGACCCGCGCGGGACGTGGGATCCGATGGTCGACTACGCGATGATGAGCCGGAACGTCCGCGGGTTCATGTCGCTGTTCCACTGCTCGAAGCCGGTCGTCTGCAAGGTGCACGGGTTCTGCGTCGCGGGCGGCACGGACATGGCGTTGTGCAGCGATCTGCTCGTGATCGCGTCCGACGCCAAGATCGGATACCCGCCGGCCCGCGTGTGGGGGTCACCGACAACGTCGATGTGGGCCTACCGGCTCGGTCCGCAGCGGGCGAAGCGTCTGCTGTTCACGGGTGATTCGCTGAGCGGCGCCGAGGCCGTCGAGTGGGGGCTCGCGATCGACGCGCCGCCGCCGGACGAGCTCGACGCGCGCACCGAGGCGCTCGTCGAGCGGATCGCGCGGCTACCGGTCAATCAGCTGCAGATGATGAAGCTGCTCTGCAATCAGTCGCTCTACGCCCAGGGGCTGCACGCCACCCAGCTGATCGGCACCGTGTTCGACGGGATCACGCGCCATACCCCTGAGGGCTACGCCTTCCAGCAGCGCGCCGCCGAAGGCCGGCTTCCGCGAAGCCGTGCGCGAGCGCGACGAGCCGTTCGGCGACTACGGACCGTCGACGTACAAGGGATGAGCTCGGTCGCCACCCCCACCCGGGAGCGGCTGCTCGGCGCCGCCCAGGAGCTGATCGAGGAAGGCGGCTACGGCGCGGCCTCGGTCGCGGCGATCGCCGACCGCGCCGGGGTCGCCGCGGGCACGCTGTACCGGCATTTCGCCTCCAAGGAGGAGCTGTTCGTCGAGGTGTTCCGGTCGGTCTGCGACCGGGAGGTCCGGGCGATGGGCGCGGCCGCCGACGCGATGCCCGACGGCAGCCCGTGCGTCGATCGCCTGGAGACCGTGCTCGCGACGTTCGCCGACCGGGCCCTGCGCCGGCCGCGGCTCGCCTGGGCGCTGATCGCGGAGCCGGTCGATCCGCTCGTCGACGCGGAGCGGCTCGCGTACCGCGAGCGCTACAGCGCGCTGTGCGCCACGACGCTGCGCGAGGGCATCGCCACCGGCGAGCTGCCCGATCAGAACGCCGAGCTCGTCGCCGCGGCGCTCGTCGGCGGGTGCGGCGAGGCGCTCGTCGGTCCGCTCTCGCCGGTCGCGGGACGCAAGCCGGCCCGCGAGGAGGTCGTGGGAGCGTTGCGCCTGTTCGTGCGCCGCGCCGTCGGAGCGGCGTCGTCATGAGCGCCGCGGTCCGCGTCGAGCGCGACGGCCCCGTGTACACGGTGCTGCTCTCGCGGCCCGAGCGGCGCAACGCCGTCGACGGCGCCACCGCGGCCGCCCTCGCCGACGCGTTCCGGGCCTTTGATCAGGATGAGGAGGCCGCGGTCGCGGTGCTCCACGGGGAGGGCGGCGTGTTCTGCGCGGGCGCGGATCTGCAGGCGGCCGGCACGCGCGGCGGGCAACCGGGTGACGCCGGACGGCGACGGGCCGATGGGCCCGACCCGGATGCGCCTCCACAAGCCGGTCATCGCTGCGGTCGCCGGGCACGCCGTGGCCGGCGGGCTCGAGCTCGCGCTGTGGTGCGATCTCCGGGTCGCCGAGGAGGACGCCGTCTTCGGCGTGTTCTGCCGGCGCTGGGGCGTGCCGCTGATCGATGGCGGGAACGGTGCGGCTTCCGCGTCTCATCGGTGCCAGCCGGGCGATGGACATGGTGCTCACCGGCCGCGCGGTCGACGCCGCCGAGGCGCTCGCGATCGGGCTCGCCAACCGCGTTGTGCCGAGCGGCACGAGTCGGGCGGCGGCCGAGGCGCTCGCGCACGAGCTCGCGCGGTTCCCGCAGACGTGCCTGCGGGAGGATCGCCTGTCGCTGCTCGAGCAGGACGGGCTCGACGAGCGGCCGCAATCGCCGAACGAGCTCGCGCACGGGATGCGCTCGCTGACCGAGGTGCAAGCCGGGCTCGAGCGGTTCCGCGCCGGCGCCGGCCGGCACGGATCGTTTGACTGATCTCTAGGCTGCCACCTGTGCGGGCGCGGGGTCACGCGCGGGCCTCGAGGCCGCCGCTGCCGGCGCCGGCCGGGTCTATGCGGCCGATCTCGGCGCGTTCCGCGCCGCACTGATCGCACACGATGACCAGGCGGAGCGGCCGCGATGGCGGAGATGGCGAAGCGCGCCGCTATGAGGTCCTGAGTGGTCGCACGGCATCGTGACTCAACAGACCACGTCTGGAGTCACGGCGAACTTCCTCGAGTTGCGTCAGTGAGCGGCGCTTTGCGCTGCGCCGTTCCCCGCGACCGCGCGGGCCCAGCCCCGAATCGCCACGTGCTCGGCCGTGATCCCGATCGCCGGGTTCGGTGGTCACGAGCAGCGTCGGCCCGGGCGCGCTGTCGCCCAGGCCGTGCAGTGCTCATCGTGGGCATCGTCGAGCCACGCCAGCGGTCGGGGCGGGTCAACGTCGTAGGCCCCGATCCCGGCGAGCTTCCAGTGCGCGCCCGCCGGCCGGTCGCAGGCATCAAACGCCACAAGCGGGAGCGGACCGGGCAGCCCGAGCGCGAACGGGAGGTAGTCATTCGCCTTCTCCTCCCATCCGGTGCACCAGGCGAGCTCGAACGTCTCGGCGAGTTCCCGCAGGTGTCCGCCGGCGGTGGCCGAAAGGTAGTGAGCGATCCCGTCGACGAACTGAAACCGCCCCTCGGGAGGTTCTGAGGGGTCGAAGCCGAACAGCGAAATGACGCCGTCGACGTCGATCAGGAGCAGAGGTTTTCCCATATGCAGCACTTACGTTCACACGCCAGATTAGTGCTGGTGGCGTCACGGGACCGTAGATGTGGTGTACTTCAGGGAGCGGACTCAAGCGGGCTCCGTGAGCTGCCGAGTACAAACGTGAGGCAGCACGCCGGATCGCCGGCTTCCGCTCCAGGTCTCAATTGATGACTCTCCTCTTAGGCATTCTCCTCGCGCTCGCGTGCGCTCTCGCAACGAACGTGGGCTTCCTCTACAAGCACCGTGGCGCGTGCGCCGCCCCCGCGGTTGACATCAAGCGGCCGTTCTGGTCGGCGAAGTCGCTGTTCGCGTCACGGTTGTTCGCAATCGGGATGCTGATCGCCGCCGGGGCGTGGATCTTCCACGTCGCGGCGATGGCGGTCGCGCCGATGTCGCTCGTGCAGTCGGTGCTCGCCGGCGGCGTCGTGATGCTGGCGATCATGGCTGAGCGCGTGTTCGGCCTGCAGATCGGACGTCGCCAGTGGCTCGGGCTCGGCTTCACGGCCCTCGGGCTGATGCTGCTCGGCATCTCGCTCCCGCCGGCACATGGTGCCCATTCACGCTTCTCGGTCCCCGGGATGATCGCCTTCGAGGCGGGTCTGATCGTGGCCGGATCGCTGCTCATCATGGGTCCGCGGATCGGCGCTCGCCGTGAGCATCACGGCTTCATGTTGGGTGCCGCCGCCGGGATCCTGTTCGGCGTCTCAGACGTCGCGATCAAGGCGATCTCGGGCATGGTCGGCAGTCACGGTGCGCTCGGGCTGCTGTCCCCGTGGCTGCTCGTGACGATCGGCGCGTCGGTCGCCGCCTTCTATGCCTCGGCCAAGGGCCTCCAGGACGGGGACGCCGTCCCGGTCATCGCCGTCACCGGCACGGCCGCGAACGTCGCCGGGATCGTCGGCGGGATCATCGTGTTCGGCGACCCGCTCAGCGGCAACCCGCTGACGCTCGTCATCGAGTGCCTCGCGTTCGTGCTCGTGCTCGCCGCCGCCTGGCTGATGCCGGCGCCGATCCGGGCCGCGGGTTCCGCCGCGGCGTGATCCGCAGGCCGCGATCGACGCGCACTCCCTGTCGTACGTCGCAAGCCTGCGCTTACGGCGCATCGCTAGCCCGCAACCTCTCCGAGCATGAGCGTCCCGCGAGGGGACGCCACCTGAGTCGGGGAGTCGCCGACCGTGCAGCTTGATCTCGCCCTGGTCGGACCACTGGGCGACCTCGCGGGCGGACGCGGCCTGGAGGGCGCCGTGGCCGGCAAGGACGCGTTGGGGAGTCCGTTTCGCCCGGTCGCACAAGCGCGCAGCGACGTTCACCGGGTCGCCGATCACCGTGTACTCGAAGCGACGGGCCGCGCCGATGTTGCCGGCCACAACGCGGCCCGCGGACACGCCGATGCCGGCGGTCAGGTCCGGGACGTCTCGGATCAGGCGCGCGCTGAGGTAGCGGCCGGCGGCGAGGGCGTTCGTCGCGGCGTCGGCATCGGGGAGCGGTGCGCCGAACACGCACAGCGCCGCGTCGCCCTCGAACTTGTTGACCCAGCCGTGGTGCTCGGTGACAACGTCGACGACGACGTCGAAGAAGCGATTGAGCACCGACACGACCTCGGCAGGGTCGCGTTGCTCGGCCAGTGCCGTGGAGCCTTGGATATCGACGAACACGACGGCGGCGTCCCGCGCCTCCCCGCCGAGCTCGACGCCGCGCTGGAGCGCGTGACGCATGACCTGCTCGCCGACCTGACGACCGAACAGATCACGCAGGTGCTCGCGCTCTCGCAGCCCGGCCAGCATGCGATTGAAACCGGCCTGGAGCAACCCAACCTCGCTGCCGTCGTCGACGGTGACCTCGGCGTCGAGGTCACCCTGTTCGACCCGTTCGACCGACCGGCGCAGCGCTTCGATCGGGTCCGCGAGCGAGCGCGCCAGCCCGTGCATCATCAGCGCCCCAATGATGAGGCCGAGTCCGCCGAGCACGACGATCGCCACCGAGAGCCGCTCGCGCGTGAATCTCGCCTCGTGAAGCGCACCGAGACCCACGGTGACGAGCCCAAGGAGGATCACGCCCGTCCCCAGCATCCACGTCAGGAGGGTGCGCGCGGCGACCCCGGGCAGTCGAGGTCGGGCGGGCGGTCCTGCCGCAAGGGCGAGGGCGATCACCGGCCGAAGCTGATGCTCGGTGACCAGGAACCCCAGTGCGCACGTGACGAGACCGCCGAGCAGCAGCGTCTCCAGGATGTTGCCGGCAAGCTCGATCGAGAACGGAACCGCCAGCGCCGCGTAGAGCACGGCGGCAACGATCCATACGACGGCGACGATTCGCTGCTGGGTGAGCGGAAAGCGCAGCGTCGCGTCCCGCTCGGCGTCGGTCGGTGGCCGGTTCTCCTCAATCCAGCGCACCGCGGTGTTGAACGTCCGCGCCGACCACGCCCAGGTGCTGGGGAACACGATCGCGCCGCCGGCGACGAACGCGATCACGGAGATCAGTTTCAGGGTGTCCTGGTGATGGACCGCCGGCCCAGGAAGCACGAACACGAGCAGCAGGAACACCGCCACGGCCCCCGAGAGGTTGGCCACGAGAATCGTCAGCCCATACCGGAGCCGGATCTGATCCGCCAGTGACTCGCTGCCACCTGGGTGGGGCACGAGCGGATTTTGTCAGGCCTGGCTGCCTTCGAGGATGACCCGGGCGACCTGATCGGGGTCGTCGGTCATGGGCACGTGACCGCATCCGTACAGCGTCAGCGATGCGGGCGTGCGGCACGGCTCGCGCCGCGCGCTTCGCCTGGTGGGGCAGCAGCACCCGGTCATGCTCGCCCCAGGCGATCGTGACCGGGACCGAGATCGCCTCTCCGCCGATGAAGTGCTCGGCGTTGATCGCCTTCAAGGTGTCGTCAAACCAAGGTGCGTTGGCCAGCGCCCGGGCCGTCGGTCCGATGTCCGACAGCGGGATCCGGAGCGGGTGGGCGACGAGTTGGCCGTAGGCGAGCTTCCGCACTCCCGGGCGGCTGAGAACCCGCTCGGCCCGGGGCGCGGTCAGCCGGGTGACGCGGATGAGGATCCGGAACGACGTCTGCTGGTAGACCGCCTCCAGCGCGTTGTGGAAACCGGCCGGGGAGAGCCCGGTGGCCGATGCGACGCGGCCCCGCTTGGCGAGCTCAAGCGAGATCCAGCCGCCGAGTGAGTTGCCGGCGACGTGTGGCCGCACGACACCCAGTTCGTCGAGGAACGACGAGACCAGGTCGGTCAGCGATTCGGTTCCCGGTGGTGTCCCGGGCGGTGGCATCGGCGAGTCGCCGAACCCCGGCAGATCGAGCGCGATCACGTCGCGCTCGGCGGTCAGCCGATCGAGCACCGGCTCCCAGCCCTGCCAGCGGTGCCCGATGCCGTGGATCAGCACGAGCGTCGGGCCGCTGCCGGCGCGGTGGTAGTTGAGCTGCACGCGGGACACCCTATCCGGGCGCAGGATCAGCGCGCGCGGCCACGAGCGAACTCGACAGATCGGACAATTGCCTTTAGGGCATAGTGTCGATAGGTTTGTACAAAATGGCAAATTGGAGTGGAGGAGTAGGCATGGCGAGCACGGTGCAGAACGCCAGCGAGCGAACGGCTTCGCTGCAGGAGATGGCGCAGCGCCACCTCTGGTTGCACTTCACCCGCCTCGGCGACAGCGAGATCCCGATCATCACGCGGGGCGAAGGCTGCTACGTCTACGACGACCGTGGCAACCGGTATCTCGACGGCCTGTCGGCGTTGTTCTGCGTGAACATCGGCCACGGGCGCGCGGACATCGCCCAGGCGGGGGTCGACCAGGCGAAGGAGCTCGGGTTCTTCACCAACTGGTCTTACGCGCACCCACCGGCGATCCAGCTCGCCGAGCGCGTCGCGGCGCTCGCGCCGGGTGATCTCAACCGCGTGTTCTTCACCAGCGGTGGCAGCGAGGCCGTGGAGTCGGCGCTCAAGCTCGCCCGCCAGTACCACAAGCTTCGCGGCCGGTCGCTCAAGCACAAGGTGATCGCGCGCGAGATCGCGTACCACGGCAGCTCCTTCGGAGCGCTGTCGGCGACCGGCGTCACCGAGCTGCGCACCCCGTTCGAGCCGCTCGCCCCCGGTGGCTGTCACGTCGCCACCACGAACCGCTACCGGATGCAGCCGGGGATGAGCGAGGACCAGCTCGTCGAGGCGATCGCCGAGCGGATCGAGTTCGAGGGCCCGGAGACCGTTTCGGCGGTCATCCTGGAGCCGGTGCAGAACGCCGGTGGCTGCTTCACCCCGCCCGACGGCTACTTCCAACGGGTCCGGGAGATCTGCGATGAGCACGACGTCGTCATGATCTCCGACGAGGTCATCTGTGCCTGGGGCCGGCTCGGGGAATGGTTCGGCGCGCAACGCTACGACTATCTCCCGGACCTCATCACGACCGCCAAGGGCCTGACGAGCGCGTATGCGCCCATGGGTGCGGTGATCGCGAGCGATCGGATCGCCGAGCCGTTCATCGACAGCGGCACCAGCTTCACGCACGGATTCACGTTCGGTGGGCACCCGATGTGCGCGGCGGTGGCGCTGGCGAACCTCGACGCGCTCGAGCACGAGGGTGTGCTCGAGAACGTTCGGGCGAACGAAGCCGAGTTCCGGGCGTCGCTCGAATCGTTGCGTGACCTGCCGATCGTCGGCGACGTGCGCGGGGCCGGCTACTTCCACGCGATCGAGCTCGTCAAGGACCAGGAGACGAAGGAGACGTTCAGCGACGAGGAGGGGGAGACGCTGCTCAGCGGCTTCTTGTCGAACGAGCTCTACCGTCGTGGACTCATCTGCCGCGCCGACGACCGCGGCGACCCGGTGATCCAGCTCTCGCCGCCGCTCATCGCCGGCCCGGAGCAGTTCGCCGAGATCGTGGCCATCCTCCGTCCCGTGCTCGCCGAGGCCGGCGAGCGCATGCACGTCCACACCCACTGATCAACGATGCTGATCGTCCGGGACCTCCTTGCCGACCTCGACGTCCGGTTGCTGGCGGGCGACGACGGCCTCGAGCTCCCGGTTCGGTGGGTGCACATCTCCGAGCTCGAGGATCCCACGCCGTGGCTGTCCGGCGGCGAGGTGCTGCTGACGACCGGGATGCAGCTCGGCGACGACGCGCGCCAGCGTGAGTACGTCAACCGACTCGCCGATCATCAGCTCGCGGCACTCGGGTTCGGAACCGGATTCGGCCACGACGAGGTGCCGACGGCGATCCTCGAGACGGCCACCGAGCGGCAGTTTCCGGTGTTCGAGGTGCCGTACGAGCTCCCGTTCATCGCCGTCACCGAGGCGGCGTTCACGCAACTCGTCAACGAGCAGTACGCCGTCCTCCGGCGCGCGCTGGCTGCCCAGGAGCGCCTCGAGCGGATCGTCCTCTCCGAGCGCGGCCTCGATGCCGTCGCCGGGGCGCTCGCGACGCTGATTGGCGCCGCCATCCTCGTCTTCGACCCACGTGGCGAGCTGCTCGTCCAGCACGCCTTCCGCCGGCCCGTCGACAGTGAGACGCTCGTGACGGTCGCCGGGCAGTTGCGTGAGCGGACGCGGCGGCGGGACGCCCGGACGTTCATGCCCGGGCCCGAGGACGGCGGCAACGGCCTCGCACTCCCGGTCGCCGCCGACGGCCCGTCGCGGTCGGCGGGGACACGTCTCGCGGCCGGCGAGCGGATTCCCGAGGCGTGGCTCGTCGCGATCAAGGACGCCGGGCCGCTCAGCGACTTCGACCGCCTCACGCTGCACCAGGCCGTCACGATCGTGGCGCTTGAGCTGCTGCGGGGCCGCGTCGCCGGCGACACGGAGCGGCGACTCGCCGGGGACATCCTCGCCGCGGTCGTCCGCGGAGAGCTGTCAGGGAGCGAGCTGGGCCGGCGTCTTGAGCCGTTTGGACTCGCCGAACAGGTCGCGGCGATTGTCGTGCAGCGACCCGGCAACGGTCGCGGCTCCGCCGCTCCGACCGAGCTCGGGCTCGTCGCGGCGCTGCGGGACGACGCCGCCCCGGCTCTGGTCGCCTCCACCGGAGGCCTCACGTGCGCGCTCGTTCCCGGGATGGAGGAGGACGAGCTGTTCTCCCTCGCCGAGCGGGTCGCAAGTCGGCTCAGCACCGAGCTCGGGAATGCGGTGCAGGTCGGCGTCGGCCGTCCCGTTCCGGGAAGCGACGCGCGACGCAGCTTCCATGAGGCGCGGTGCGCGGTAGAGGCGCTGTCACGCGGCATCGATGACGATGCGCACAGCACAAACGGGTCCGCCAACGGCTCGCGTCCGCGCGTCGGGACGTACCGCAACCTCGGCTCCTTCCAGCTGCTCCTCTCCTTGCAGGACGACGAGGCGCTGCGACTGTTCTGTGACTCGATCCTCGGCCCGATCGAGGCGAGCGAGGGCCCCTACGGCGGCGAGCTGATGCGGAGCCTGGAGGCGTTCATCGAGGAGAACGGGCAGTGGGAGCGGGCGGCGCGTCGGCTGTACTGCCACCGCCACACGTTGCGCTACCGGATTCGCCGCGTCGAGGAGCTGACCGGGCGCAATCTCGGCAGCGCGAGAGATCGGATCGAGTTCTGGCTGGCGCTGCGCGGGCGGGAGCTGGTTTCGTCATTCATCGGGAAAGGGTGATGCAGTGAAGGTCGGGGTTCCATCCGAGGTCAAGCTCGACGAGTACCGCGTGGCGCTCACGCCGGCGGGTGTGCGCGAGCTGGTTGACGCCGGGCACCGGGTCTACATTCAGAGCGGCGCCGGCGTCGGCTCGTCGATCACCGACGATGCCTACACGGCGCAGGGCGCGACGATCCTGCCGGACGCGGCCGCCGTGTTCGGCGAGGCGGAGCTGATCATCAAGGTCAAGGAGCCCCAGGCGCAGGAGGTGGCGCTGCTTGAGTCGCGACACACGCTGTTCACCTATCTGCACCTCGCCGCCGACCCAGAGCTGACGCAGGGCCTGATGGCGTCCGGCGCGACGTGCATCGCATACGAAACGGTCGAGGACGCGCGCGGGCGGCTGCCGCTGCTCGCGCCGATGTCGGAGGTCGCGGGCAAGATCGCCACCCAGGCGGGCGCGTTCATGCTCGAGAAGCCGCTCGGCGGCCGTGGGGTCCTGCTCGGCGGCGTGCCGGGCGTGGCGGCCGCGAACGTGATGGTCATCGGCGGCGGCGTCGTCGGCATGCACGCGGCGTTCATCGCGCTGGGGATGGAGGCGACGGTTTACGTGTTCGATCGGAACATCGACCGCCTGCGGGAGCTCGACATCGCGTTCGGCGGCCGCGCCGACACGTGCTTCGCCTCGACGCTGTCGATCGAGGAGCGCTTGCCGGACATGGACCTCGTGATCGGCGCGGTGCTCGTCCACGGCGCCCGCGCGCCACGGGTCATCACACGCCCCCAGCTCGCGCTGATGAAGCCGCAGGCGGTGCTCGTCGACGTCTCGATCGATCAAGGCGGGTGCTTTGAGACCTCGCGGCCGACGACCCACTCCGACCCCACCTACGAGGTCGACGGGATCACGCACTACTGCGTGACGAACATGCCGGGCGCCGTCCCGATCACGTCGACCTACGCGCTGACGAACGCGACGATGCCCTACATCCTGCACCTCGCCAGGTCGGGCGTGTCACGGGCTGTCGCCGAGAACCCGGGGCTGAAGCTCGGGGTCAACGTGGCCGCGAGTCAGGTGACCTATGAGCCGGTCGCCGAGGCCGTCGGGGTCGGCGTCGTGAGCGTCGATGAGGCCCTCGCGAGCCTGCAAACGACGGCCGGCTAACCCCTGCTACCCTGCGAGGCCGCATGCCGACTACCAGCCAGCTGATCAACAAGGGCCGCACGAAGCCGAAGCGGAAGCTCGCGACCCCGGGCCTGAAGTCCGGGAAGGGGCGCAAGAAGAAGGTCGCCGCTCCGCAGCGCCGCGGCGTCTGCACCCGCGTGTACACCACCACGCCGAAGAAGCCGAACTCGGCGCTCCGCAAGGTGGCACGTGTTCGCCTCACGAACGGGATGGAGGTCGGCGCCTACATTCCGGGCGAGGGCCACAATCTGCAGGAGCACTCGGTTGTGCTCGTGCGCGGTGGTCGCGTCAAGGATCTCCCAGGCTTCCGTTACAAGGTCATCCGCGGGACGCTGGACGCGGCCGGAGTCGGCGATCGCAAGAAGGCCCGCTCGCAGTACGGCGTCAAGGCCAAGTAAGAGGATTTCTCGTGCCACGTCGTGCAGCAGCCCAGCCCCGGCGGATCGAGCCCGATCCCGTCCACCGCAACCGCCTCGTCCAGCAGGTCATCAACAAGGTGATGCTCGACGGCAAGAAGTCGGTGTCGGAGAAGATCGTCTACGACGCACTCGCGATCCTCGGTGAGCGCAGCGGCAAGAACCCGATCGAGCAGCTCGAGGCGGGTGTCAAGGCCCTCACCCCGGTGCTCGAGGTCCGCTCCCGCCGCGTCGGCGGCGCGACCTACCAGGTGCCGGTCGAGGTCCCCGGACCCCGCGCCCGGACGCTCGCCGTCCGTTGGCTCGTCCAGTTCGCCCGCCAGCGGCGTGAGAAGACCATGGCCCAGCGGCTCGCCAACGAGCTGCTCGACGCCCAGCAGCAGCAGGGCAACGCGTACAAGCGCAAGGACGACATCTACCGCATGGCGCAGGCGAACAAGGCGTTCGCCCACTACCGCTGGTAGACGCACCCGCCGTGACCTCGGCCGCCGTCTGGCGGCTGCAAACCTTCGCCTGACCTCGTCCTCGGCGCGCACGTAGCGCCGCTACGAGCGCGCCTGCGTCCTCGTCAGGCTTGGTTTTCGCTCGCCATCCGGCGACCGATCCCACGCCGGGCACGTCTCCCAGCGGACCGCTGGTAGACGCACCCGCCGTGACCTCGGCCGCCGTCTGACGGCGCCAGCGGTGGATGTTGGCTTTTGCGTGGCACCGTGCGGTACGCAAAGGCCAATCCTCCTGGCGTCAGTGCCAGAGCGTGCGGCGGCTCGTGACGTAGCCGGCGTCGGCGGCGGCCGAGTCGGCTGACTCCTCGCGACCGGCGGCGGACTGGCGACCGGCGAACAGGAGCTGGCCGGGGCCGACGTGAAGCTGCCAGGCGACGTGGTAGGTCGTCGCGCGCTCCTTGTGGGAGCCGAGGTCGGAGGGGACCGGGTGCCAGCTCACCTCGAGCGGGTCCCGGAAGGTGAGCGCGCGCCAGACCGCCGCGCTGGGACGGCGTCCAACCGGCCACGCGGGGCGGCTGACGACGTAGCGGGGGTTGAGCGCGGGGTTGATCGCCTCGTCGAGCGCCGCCGCGAGCTTGGCGTTCTCCGGGGCGTTGCCGGCCGGCATCGAGCATCGGACGATCCCGCCCGCCCGCGGGGTCAGCGTCAGGGACGCGGCCGAGCGCTCGCCAATCTCCCCGAGGGCGAGGTAGGCATCGACGATGGCCCGCGCGACGCGATCGAGCGGCAGGATCGTCGGATAGGCCCGCTCGAGCGCGCGGACCCGAAGTGCGGCGATCGGTCCGCGCGGTCGCGGCGTCGAGCTCGGCAGCTCGCTGATCAGCCCCGTGGCAACCGGTACCTCGCGGCGGCCGGCGCCCGGCGCCGAGCCGGTACGGCGGACGAGCAGGACCGGGACATCCTCACCGACGTACGGTTCGCCGATCCGCCAGCGCTCCCGCGCGCCGACGCGGTCGGTGGCACGCTTGACGCCGTCGCCATTGAGCTGCTCGAGGGCCTCCGAGGCCGGGGCCTCGTACGGCGAGAGCAGGGCATGGACATGCGAGACGCCCGTCTCGATCGAGCCGTCCTCGCACGGCGCGTGCAGATGCGAGTGCCGACGGACGAAGCGGCCGTAGTCGGCGGTTCCCCGGGCGAGATCGGGGGCCACGCACACGACGTCCCAGTTGGACGCGAGCTTCTGCGGATCGGTGGGGTCGAGCCGGAGCGCGCGCCCGCGCATCTGCCGCACAGACACGTCGGCAGCGACCGTCGTGAGGTCGACGACGACGTTCAACGACGGCGCATCCCAGCCCTCGCCGAGCAGCGCCCGGGTCCCGACCACGAGTTGCGTCGTCCCACCGGCGAGGGCGCGGCCGGCGGCCGCGACCCAGTCCCGGCTCTCCCACCCCGGGGCGCTCAGCAGGGCGAGGCCGTCGTCATGCGTGACCTCGCTCGCGCCGAGCGCGTCGCGCATCCGGTCCACGTCGCCCGGGAGGCAGCCGACGACCTTGCCGGTGACGAGCAGCGGGCGCAGAGCCGCCGCGCGCAGGTCCTCACCGAGCGCCCGCACAACCCCGCGGGCGCCCCCCGTCAGTGCGAGCGGAGACCCCTCCGGCTGGCGCTCGCCGAGTTCGGCGTCGCACAGGACCGCGGCGCGCAGGCGATCGCCCCGGGACTCGGCCTCCGCGGCGAGCACCTCGATCGCACCGATCGGCTTCGCGGCGCTCGAGGTGAGCACGCGGTCGACGTCGGATCCTCCCCGGCGTATGCCCTGGCGGGTGAGGACGAACCCGAGGTCCCGTAGGCCGGTCTGCAGTTCGGCGAGCCGTCGTTCGGCCGCCTCCCCGGGGTGGGCCCGCAGACACCCGACGGCATAGTCGCTGATCAGGACGAGCCAGTCGTCGAGCGTCGGCGGCTCGCGCCAGCCCTCGCCGCGGGGCGCGTCGTCGGGCAGCTCGAGCCGGCCCGAGGCGAGGTAACGAAGACCGGCCCGGGCGAGCTCCGGGCGCCGGGCGACGAGGGTCGAGAAGGGGACTCGGGCGGCGCCGTCGCCGGTGTCGCGATAGCGGATCCGCCCGATCACCCATGGCGAGAAGGCGATGTCCTCCTCGCCCGCGGCGGCGGGCTCCTGGAGGCGGTCAAGCAGCTCTGAGAAGCGGACGTGGCGCTCATCCAGCCAGGCCCGCTCACTCTGGAGCGGCGTCGTGAAGTACGCGAGCTCCTGGTAAGGCGCGAGATGTCCGTCGCGCACGACGGCCGGCGTCGGGATCTGAAAGTCGACGGGGCCGAGGATCGAGGTATACAGCTCGGCCTCGTCGCCGCTCAGCTCGCTCGGCGAGGTCGCCGTGAGCCCGACGACGTGGACATCCGGCAGCTCGGAGATGGCAGCGCGAACGAGATAGCCCCACAGGGAGGCGAGGTGGTGGCACTCGTCGAGCACGAGCGTGCCGATGCCCGCCGCGAAGAACTCATCGAGCCGCGTCCGGGCGGTGGATGAGAGCAGCGCGCCCGCCGTCAGCGCCGCTGCGTCGCCCTGGACAGCGGCGCGCTTGGAACGGGCGACCTCGGCCGCGACGTCACGTTCAAAGCGCTCCCGCGCGACGCCGGTGAACGCTGTGACTTCGGCCCGGACGGCGGCGGCTGACGATCCGGTCGCAGCGGCTCGTTCCTCGATCAGGTGCTGCTCGGCGGCCTCTCGCAGCGCCCCGCCGGGGTCGCTCGTCTGACAGATCGACTGATAGGTCAGGACGTGGAGCGCACCCTGCGGGGCGAGGAACGCCGCCGGCTCGTCGGTGAACAACGTGAGCTTGTCGGCCCACTGGGCGGCGATCGTCCCGGTCGGTGCGAGGACGAGCGCCGGCCGGCCGAGCCGGCGGGCGATCTCGAGCCCGATGACCGTCTTGCCCGACCCGGGTGGGGCGACGAGATGCGTTGAACGGCGTCCGGCGGCTCGGTCGGCCTCGAACGCGTCGACGGCGAGGCGCTGATACGGCCGCAAAGAGCCGCGCAGATTGAGCCCTGCAAACGATGTCCCGGGCGGATTGGCCACGGGCGGACGCTATCCGGTCAACAGCCGGACAGGTCCGCCCGTGCGCCACGGCTCAGGCGGGCGCCGCGATCTCGGTCAGCTGGGTGAGCCGGAGGTTGTTGCCCGACGGGTCGCGGAAGCCGGTGTCGATCCCATACGGGCGCTCCTCCGGCACTTCGGTGAACTCGACCCCACGGGACTTCAGCTCCTGATAGTCCGACCGGACGTCGTCGGTCGTCAGGAACACGGTGCCGGCGAAGCCCTTCGACATGAGCTCGCGAACCTGGTCGGCGGTATCGGCGTCCATGACGGGCGCTCCGGGGATCGCCATCAGGACGATCGCGATCTCACTTTGACCGGGGGGTGCGACCGTGAGCCAGCGGAAGTTCCCCATCTCCGGCAGTGTGATGTCCGAGACGACCTCCATCCCAAGCTTCTGGGTGTAGAACGCGAGTGCCTCCTCCTGGTCGTGCACCCAGAGTTGCGCCGTGCTGATCTTCATCTGTCTCCCTCCTGGTTGGTGTGGAACTGGAGGTCAACTTAGACACCGCCGGGGCGCGTGTCTTCTCCATTTGTGCGCCGTTGCGGTCGGGCATAGGCGCGCACCACGCAACCGGGCAGCCGCGCACGGATCGCGGCCGGTGGGAACTGCTCGCGGTATGTCTGCGGGGGCACACCGTAGGTCCGGGTGAAGCTCGAGGTGAACGACCCGACGCTCAGCAGGCCGACGGAGAAGCAGATCTCGGCGACGCTGCGATCGGTGTTCCGCAGCAGCGCGGCGGCCCGCTCGAGGCGGCGCGTGAGCAGGTACGCGTGCGGCGATTCGCCGAATGCATCGCGGAAGGCTCGGCTGAAATGGGCGCGGGAGAGCCCGGCGGCCTGCGCCAGGTCGTCGACCGACAGCCGCTCGAAGTACCGCGCGTCAGCGAGGTCTTTGGCGCGTAGGAGATGCCGGGTCGTCGGGACGAAAGCCATCCGGCAGCAGTATCGCGCCGGGCGGCTCCGGCACCAAGGAGAGAAATGCGAGGGCCGCCCACCACACGGGACCGGGGGCTGCGGTGGGACAACCCTCGCGTTGAGCAACTGTAGAGGGGAACTTGGCCTATCGAGGCAGCGCGACGGGTTCGTGTCAGGAAACGGACAACTTGCTCAGGATCCGTTTAGTACTGGGAAATTCCTGATCCGTGGTCGCGTCGATTCACTCCGCCGACTCGGCGGTGAGGCGCGTCCGACGACGGGTTCGTGGCGGAGGCCCGAGCAGGAGGAATCCGCACACCGAGGTGATCAGCAGGACGACGCCGCCGAGCGTTTCCATGTAGAGACCGGCGCTCGGCGTGGCGCTCGCGGCCACGTAGTGCTGGGCGCCACCGCCGATCAGGCCGGTGGCCTGGGCGTCGGGCAGGTCGCCGAGCAGCGCAATCATCAGCGCGAGCACCGCAAGCAGACCGATGGCGAGCAACGCGGGTCGGCTCACGGCGGTGTAGACGGCGATGCTGAGCAGGATCACGAGGGCCGCGATCGGCACGAGTGCATAGGTGTGGTGGGAGCCTGTGCCGACGGACGTGATCGGCGCCGCGGCGGCGCTCGTGCGGACCGTGAACAGGGTCGTGAGCTCGGCGATGAGCAACAGCAGCGCACCGAGCAGCCCGCCGATCAGGATCGCGCCGCGGATCAACGCCGGCACCCGGGAAGCGGTACTGTCAGTCCGTCGGCGCGCGGCTCGCGCCTCACCGGTGGCGTCACGCGAATCCGGCTCGAAAGGACCGGCGGAAGCCCTCCCGTAAGCCTCAGGGCCTCTGCTATATTCGGTCTTCGCCTCGGGCGGCGTCGCGTTCATCTGTGCTCGCTCCCGGGCGCGGAGAATCCACGTAATGGAGACGCCGACCGAATAAGACACTGCCCCTTCCCGACAGATGCGTCGTGAACGGGCCCTATGGGCCCTTTTTCATGTCCGCAGCCGGGGAAGGGAATCCGTCCGCCGAGACTCGTCCGGAACCGCCTCAGACCACTTAACACCATGCCTCGCACTTTCCCTCTAGAGAAGATTCGCAACATCGGGATCATGGCTCACATCGACGCCGGTAAGACGACGACGACCGAGCGCATCCTCTATTACACAGGGCGGACCTACAAGATGGGGGAGGTTCACGAGGGCGCCGCGGTTATGGACTGGATGGAGCAGGAGCAGGAGCGCGGGATCACGATCACCTCCGCGGCGACGACCTGCGAGTGGCAAGACCACCGGATCAACATCATCGACACGCCCGGCCACGTCGATTTCACGGTCGAGGTGGAGCGCTCGCTGCGTGTCCTCGACGGTGCGATCGCGTTGTTCGACTCGGTCGCCGGCGTCGAACCGCAATCCGAGACCGTCTGGCGCCAGGCCGACAAATACCACGTCCCACGGATCGCCTACATCAACAAGATGGATCGCATCGGGGCCGACTTCGAGCGCGGCGTGCAGACGATGATCGATCGTCTCGCCGCGCATCCGGTGCCGATTCAGCTGCCGATCGGCGCCGAGTCCGAGTTCCGCGGAATCATCGACCTGGTCGAGAACCACGCGATCATCTACAAGGACGAGCTCGGCAAGGAGAAGGACGTCGTCGAGATCCCGGCAGAGTTTGCCGACGCGGCCGCCTCCGCCCGCGAGCATCTGCTCGAGGAGGTGTCCCAGTACGACGACGAGCTGCTCGAGATGATTCTCGAGGATCAGGAGATCCCGGTCGAGCAGCTCAAGTCGGCGATCCGCAAGGCGACGCTCCAGATCAAGATGACCCCCGTCCTGTGCGGGTCAAGCTTCAAGAACAAGGGCGTACAGCCGCTGCTCGACGCCGTCCTCGACTACCTCCCGAGCCCGCTCGAGGTTCCGCCCGTCGAGGGCATCGAGCCGACGAAGGGCTCCTCCAATGGGGACGGGCTGCCGGCGACGCGCCACGCATCGGACGAGGAGCCGTTCGCGGCACTCGCCTTCAAGATCATGGCCGACCCCTACGTCGGCAAGCTCACCTACTTCCGCATCTACTCCGGACGCCTCGAGGCCGGCTCGCGCGTGCTCAATGTCAACACCGGCCGGACCGAGCGCATCGGGCGCATCCTGATGATGCACGCGAACGAGCGCGAGGAGGTCAAGGAGGTCTTCGCCGGCGACATCGCCGCTGCGGTTGGGATCAAGCAGGTCGTCACGGGCGACACGCTGGCGGCTCCCGACAAGCCGATCAAGCTCGAAATGATCGAGTTCCCCGAGCCGGTCATCAAGGTCGCGATCGAGCCGAAGACGAAGGCTGACCAGGAGAAGATGTCGACCGCACTGGGTCGCCTCGCCGAGGAGGATCCCACCTTCCAGGTCCGCACCAACGAGGAGACCGGGCAGACAGAGATCTCCGGGATGGGCGAGTTGCATCTCGAGGTGCTCGTCGACCGGATGATGCGCGAGTACAAGGTGGACGCTAACGTCGGGCGGCCGCAGGTCTCCTACCGGGAGACGATCCGCGGCCACGCCGACAAGGTCGAAGGCCGGTTCGTGCGTCAGACCGGCGGCTCGGGCCAGTACGGCATCGTCTACATCGACGTCGAGCCCGCGCCGGGCGAGGGCTTCGACTTCGTCAACAAGATCAAGGGCGGCGCGATCCCGACCGAGTTCATCCCCGCCGTTGAGAAGGGCGTCGAGGAGGCGTTGGAAAACGGTCCACGGGCCGGCTACCCGATGGTCGACGTGCGCGTCACGCTCACCGACGGCAAGTACCACGACACGGACTCCAGCGAGATCGCCTTCAAGGTGGCGGGGTCGCTCGCCCTCAAGGAGGCGGTGAAGCGCGCCAAGCCCGTGCTGCTCGAGCCGATCTTCGCGGTCGAGGTCGTCACTCCCGAGGAGTTCATGGGCGACGTCATCGGCGATCTCAATCGCCGGCGCGGCCACGTGCAGGGGATGGAGCAGCGCGGGAACGCCCAGGTCGTCAACGCGCTCGTGCCGCTGGCGGAGATGTTCGGGTACGCGACAGACGTGCGTTCGAACACGCAGGGCCGAGCGACGTACACGATGCAGTTCGAGCGCTACGACGAAGTGCCCGCGAGCATCACCGAGAAGGTCGTGGGCGAGCTGCAATTGGCCTAGCAGCAGCGCCGGACGGAAAACTTATATCCTGAATAGGTTCGTCCTGAGACGAACAGAACCACTGAAAGAAGAAGGAGCGACCCCAAAGTGGCGAAAGCCAAATTCGAGCGCGATAAGCCCCACGTCAACGTCGGCACGATTGGTCACATCGACCATGGCAAGACGACGCTGACGGCCGCTATCACGAAGGTGCTGAACGAGAGGTACGGCGGTACCGAGGTGCGGTCGTTCGAATCGATCGACAACGCTCCTGAGGAGAAGGCGCGCGGGATCACGATCGCGACCTCGCACGTCGAGTACCAGACCCCCAACCGGCATTACGCCCACGTCGACTGCCCCGGTCACGCCGACTACGTCAAGAACATGATCACCGGCGCGGCGCAGATGGACGGCGCGATCCTCGTCGTGTCGGCGGCCGACGGCGCGATGCCGCAGACGCGCGAGCACATCCTGCTGGCGCGGCAGGTCGGCGTGCCGTACATCGTCGTGTTCCTCAACAAGGCCGACATGGTCGACGACCCCGAACTGCTCGAGCTCGTCGAGGTCGAGATCCGTGACCTGCTCTCCGAGTACGAATTCCCCGGAGACGACATTCCGTTCGTCACCGGCTCTGCGCTCAAGGCGCTCGAGGGCGACCAGGACGCCGAGGCCAAGATCCTCGAGCTCGCCGAGGCCCTCGACACGTACATTCCGGAGCCGCAGCGCGATCTCGACAAGCCGTTCCTGATGCCGGTCGAGGACGTGTTCTCGATCACCGGCCGGGGAACGGTTGCGACCGGTCGCGTCGAGCAGGGAATCATCAAGACCGGCGAGACCGTCGAGATCGTGGGCATCAAGGACACGACCTCGACCGTCGTGACCGGCGTGGAGATGTTCAAGAAGATCCTCGACGAGGGTCGCGCCGGCGACAACGTCGGTTGTCTGCTGCGCGGCACCAAGCGCGAGGACATCGAGCGCGGGCAGGTGCTCTGCAAGCCCGGTTCGATCACGCCGCACACCCAGTTCAAGGCCGAGGTGTACGTCCTCAAGAAGGAGGAGGGTGGTCGTCACACCCCGTTCTTCTCGGGCTACCGGCCGCAGTTCTACTTCCGCACGACCGACGTCACCGGGGTGGCCAAGCTGCCTGAGGGCACCGAGATGGTCATGCCCGGCGACAACGTCCAGATGGAGATCGAGCTGATTCAGCCGATCGCCATGGATCAGGGTCTGCGGTTCGCGATCCGCGAGGGCGGCCGTACGGTCGGCTCGGGGGTCGTCACGGAAGTTGTGAAATAGCCCCGCGGGCTATTTCATTGGGGGTTCGCCTGGCGGCGAACCCCCGGCCCGGGCACTGAGCCCAAGGGCCAAGACCAGAAGCCAACTGATACGACCTTTATGTGGGGTGGGCCCCGCAGCTTGGGACCTGCCCCGTTTGACTGAGAGAAACCAGAAGCCTCTTCGTGGCAACCATTGCTCAAAACAAGATCCGAATCCGCCTGAAGTCATACGACCACACGGCGATCGAAACGGCGGCGAAGGAGATCGTCGAGACGGCGACGCGCACCGGCGCGACCGTCTCTGGTCCCGTGCCGCTGCCGACGGAGAAGAACGTGTACTGCGTGATCCGTTCGCCGTTCAAGGACAAGGACTCGCGCGAGCACTTCGAGATCCGCACTCATAAACGACTGATCGACATCCATCAGCCGACGCCGAAGACGGTCGACTCGCTCCAGCGCCTCGACCACCTTCCGGCCGGCGTCGACATCGAGATCCGACTCGCCTCATGACCGCCATCCTTGCTCGCAAACTCGGGATGACCCAGCGGTTCCTCGACGACGGCCGGGTCGAGCGGGTGACCGTGCTCGAGGCCGGTCCGTGCCCGGTGACCGCGATTCGCACGTTCGACCGTGACGGCTACGAGGCCGTCCAGCTCGCGTTCGATGCGTGCAAGGAGAAGGTCCTGACGAAGGCCGAGCTCGGCCACCTGAAGAAGGCAGACGCGTCCGCGCACCGGGTCGTCCGGGAGTTCCGCGGAGAAGCCGGCGAGCTGCTCGTCGGCGAGACCGTCAAGGTCGACGCGTTCAATGCCGGGGACGTCGTGAAGATCTCCGGCACCTCGAAGGGCAAGGGCTTTCAGGGCACGATCAAGCGGCACAACTTCGCGAGCGGGCCCAAATCCCACGGCTCGCACAACGTCCGAGCACCGGGATCGATCGGCGCGTCGGCGACCCCGTCCCGCGTGTTCAAGGGGCTGCGTGGCCCCGGGCGCATGGGCGGTGGCCGGATCACCCAGCGCGGCCTGACCGTCGTCGAGGTGATCCCGCGTCAGAACCTGCTGCTCGTCCGTGGCGCCGTTCCCGGCCCGAAGGGCGGGACCGTGGAGGTGCGCACCGATGGCTGATCGCTCCGCGCCCGTCCTCGGTGGCGGCACGATCACGCTCGACGCCACCGCGTTCGAAGCCCGGTTCAACATGCCGCTCGTCCACGAGACGGTCCGCGCCGAGCTGAACGCTCGTCGCCGCGGCACCGCGTCGACCCTGACCCGCGGTCAGGTCTCCGGCGGCGGCGCCAAGCCGTGGCGGCAGAAGGGCACCGGCCGTGCCCGCCAGGGCTCGATCCGGGCACCACACTTCGCCGGTGGCGGCACCGTGTTCGGTCCGACGCCGCGCTCATACACCTTCAAGGTCAATCGCAAGGCCCGCCGCGCCGCACTGCGCAGCGCGCTGTCGATGCATGCCGAGCGCGAGTCGCTCGCGGTGTTCGACGCGTCCGTGTTCGACAGCCCGTCGACGTCGCAGGCGGCGTCGCTGCTGTCGGATTGGAACCCGCCCGCCCCCGGCGTGCCGACGCTCGTGCTGCTGAGAGAAGACGAGGCGGCGGCCGGGAAGTCGTTCCGCAACATCGAGCGGGTCGACGTCATGCCGGTCGGTGACGCGGGCGTCGCCGACGTGATCGGCGCCGCATCACTGCTCGTCTCGCAGGCGGCGCTTCCCGAGCTCGTGGCGCGTGCCACCGCCTCCACCGGCGATGACCCGAGCGGGGAGGCCGGAGCCTGATGGACGCAAGCCAGATCATCATCCGCCCAGGGCGGAAAGGAAGGCGCTGATGGACCCGAGTCAGATCGTCATCCGCCCCGTGGTCTCCGAGAAGACGTTCGTGCTCGCCGAGGCGGGCAAGTACACGTTCCGCGTCCACAACAGCGCCCACAAGACGCAGATTCGCCAGGCGATCGAGCAGCTGTTCGACGTCAAAGTGCTCGAGGTGCGGACGGCGTTCGTGAAGAGCAAGCCCAAGCGCCGCGGCCAGACCGCCGGGAAGACCCGTCATTGGAAGAAGGCGATCGTGCAGGTCCGCGAGGGCGACACGATCCCGATCTTCCAGGGCCTTGAGGGGGCCGAGTGATGAGTGTGAGCAAGACGATGGGCCCTCAAGGCCCGGCCCTTCGAGGGAGCTGAGTAACCGATGCCGATTCGTAATCCGAAGCCCACGTCGCCCGGCCGACGCTTCGTCACGTATCCCGACTTCGCCGAGATCACACGTGACGAGCCCGAGAAGTCGCTCACCGAGGGCCTGAAGAAGTCCGGCGGACGCAACGCGAACGGACGCAAGACCGCCCGCCATCGCGGTGGCGGCGCCAAGCGGCTGTACCGGAAGATCGACTTCAAGCGCCGCAAGGACGGCGTGCCGGCGAAGGTCGCCCACATCGAATACGACCCGAACCGGTCCGCGTACATCGCGCTGCTGCACTATGCCGACGGCGAGAAGCGCTACATCCTCGCGCCGCAGCGGCTGCGCGTCGGCGCGATTGTCGAGTCGGGGCCGAGCGCCGATATCCGTGTCGGCAACAGCCTGCCGCTGGCGAACATGCCGCCGGGCACGGTCGTGCACAACGTCGAGATGACGCCTGGCCGCGGTGGGCAGATGGCCCGCTCCGCCGGAGTCGGCGTGCAGCTGCTCGCCAAGGACGGTGACTACGTGACGCTCCGCCTGCCCTCAGGCGAGATGCGGATGGTCCGCGCCGAGTGCCGGGCCACGGTCGGGGTGATCGGTAACTCCGACCACCAGAACGTCAAGATCGGAAAGGCCGGACGCAAGCGCCACATGGGCGTGCGCCCGCAGACGCGCGGTACCGCGATGAACCCCGTCGACCATCCGCACGGCGGTGGCGAGGGGTCGACCACCGCGGGGCGTCACCCGGTGACGCCGTGGGGCGTGCCGACGCTCGGCTACCGGACCCGGAAGAAGGGGAAGGCCTCCGATCGCTACATCGTCCGCGGACGCAGGAGAGGTAAGAAGCGGTGAGTCGATCGAGCAAGAAGGGCCCGTTCGTCGAGGAGCGCCTGATGGCGCGGGTCGAGGCGATGAATACGTCGGGCGAGAAGCGAATGCTGAAGACGTGGTCCCGCACGTCGACGATCTTTCCGGAGATGGTCGGACACACGATCGCGGTCCATGACGGCCGCAAGCATGTACCGGTGTTCATCTCTGAGTCGATGGTTGGGCACAAGCTTGGTGAGTTCGCTCCGACGCGGCTCTACCGTGGTCACGCCGGCACCGGTAAGAGGCGATAGGCATGGCTGAGGAAGAAAAGCCAAAGCGGCGGAGGCGTAAGCCGGCGGCCGAGGAGGCCGCCGCCACCGAGGCGGCGAGCTCCGCGACGCCCGAGACCGGCGCTGAGGACGAAGCGACGCGAGCCGCCTCGGCGGCGGAGCCGTCCTCGGCCGGGCCTGCCGACGACGTTGAGCCCATTCCTGCCGACGAGGTTGATCCCACCCCCGCTGACGTTGAGGCCGAGGAGGCGACTGAGGTCGTGCTCGAGGCTGACGACGAAGCAGAGGGGGAGGAGCAGGAGTCCGAAGCGCCTGCTGCTGATGAAGAGAAGCCGAAGCCTCGGCGGCGGCGGCGTGGTGCTGCCGCGGCTGAGGAGAAGGCGGAGGCTCCGGCGAAGCCGGCGCCGTCGCGCCGACGGTCGCGCGAGCGGCCTGCCGGGCCGCCGCCGGTCGTGCGGGCGCAAGCGAAATACGTGCGCTCGTCGGCGCGGAAGGCGCGGCTCGTCTGTGACCACATCCGCGGAAAGACGGTTGAGGAGGCGCGAGCTATCCTCGCTGTCACGCCGCGTGCGATCGCGCGGGATTGGAGCAAACTGCTCGAGTCAGCGGTCGCCAACGCCGAGCACAACCACGAGCTCGTTGGCGAGGACCTGTACGTCAAGGCGGTGCACGCCGACGAGGGTCCGACGATCAAGCGGTTCCGGCCGCGCGCGATGGGCCGCGCGACGCGGATCCGCAAGCGCACCAGTCATCTCACGATCTTGCTCACGCCGAAGGAATAACCACCACTCATGGGTCAAAAAGTTCATCCCGAGTCGATCCGCGTGGGCTACATCCACGACTGGAAGTCGAACTGGTTCAACGAGCGGAACTTCTCCGACTTCCTGCACGAGGACACGCTGATCCGCCAGCACATCATCGGCCGCCTCTCACACGCCGGCCTGTCCGACATCACGATCCGCAAGAACGCCACCGAGGTGGAGGTCAACATCCACACGGCGCGGCCGGGCATCGTGATCGGCAAGTCAGGCTCCGAGGTCGACCAGCTGCGCCGAGACCTGCACCGCATCACGGGCAAGCAGGTCAAGGTCAACATCCTTGAGATCAAGCGTCCCGAGCTCGACGCGCGCCTCGTCGCGCAGTCGATCGCCGAGCAGCTGCAGAATCGTGTCGCCTTCCGCCGCGCGATGAAGCGCGCGCTGACGAGCGCCATGCGCTCCGGTGCCAAGGGCGTCAAGGTCCAGGTGTCCGGCCGACTCGGCGGTGCCGAGATGGCGCGGACCGAGGGCTACTCCGATGGCCGTGTCCCGCTGCACACCTTGCGCGCCGACATCGACTACGGCTTCCATGAGGCGCGCACGACGTTCGGTCGCATCGGCGTCAAGTGCTGGATCAACAAGGGCGAGATCATGCCCGAGGGCTACACCGGCGCCGACCTGACGATCATGGACGAGCCGGCCCCGCAGGCTCCGGAGCGTGGCGGTCGTGACGGTCGCGACGGTCGCGGTCGCGGACGCCGCGGCGACGGCGGTCCTGGTGCCGGCGGACGCGGCCGGGGCGGTGGCCCCGGTGGCGGTCGCGGTCCGGGCGGTCGTGGTCGCGGTCCCGGAGGTCCCGGCGGGCCCGGCGGCTCGGGTGGCGGTCGTGGTCCGGGCGGTGGTCGCGGTCAGGGCGGCGGCGGCGGTGGTCGTGGTCCCGGTGGCGGCGGCGGTGGCCGTGGCCCGGGTGGTCCCGGCGGTGGTCGTGGTCCCGGTGGCGGCGGCGGTGGCCGTGGCCCTGGTGGCGGCGGCGGTGGCCGTGGCCCTGGTGGCGGCGGCGGTGGCCGTGGCCCGGGTGGTCCCGGCGGTGGTCGTGGTCCCGGTGGCGGCGGCGGTGGTCGTGGTCCCGGTGGCGGCGGCGGAGGTCGTGGCCCGGGTGGTCCCGGCGGTGGTCGTGGTCCCGGTGGCGGCGGCGGTGGCCGTGGTCCCGGTGGTGGCGGCGGCGGCCGTGGTCCTGGTGGCGGCGGTGGCGGCGGAGGCCGTGGTCAGCGCGGCGGCGGCAGCCCCGGCGGCGGTGGCGGCCAGGGCGGTGGTCGCTGATGCTGTCCCCGAAGCGCGTCAAGCACCGCAAGCAGCACCGCGGACGTCGCGGTGGGCTGTCGCGCGGCCAGGTCAAGGTTCAGTTCGGCGAGTACGGCCTCAAGTCGCTCGAAGCCGGCTGGCTGACGAACCGGCAGATCGAGGCCGCCCGTATCGCCATGACCCGCAAGATCAAGCGTGGCGGGAAGGTGTGGATCAACGTCTATCCCGACAAGCCGTTCACGAAGAAGCCGGCCGAGACCCGGATGGGTTCCGGCAAGGGCTCGCCCGAGGGCTGGGTCGCGGTCGTCAAGCCCGGACGCGTGATGTTCGAGCTCGCTGGTGTGCCGGAGCCGCTTGCCCGCGAGGCGATGCGCCTCGCCGGCCACAAGCTGCCCGTGAAAACGAAGTTCGTCATGCGCGAGGACGGGTGAGATGAAGGCCGTCGAACTACGTGACATGGACGCGAGCGAGCTGCTCGACCATCTGAAAACCGCGCGGCGTGAGTTGTTCGGGCTGCGCTTTCAGCATGCGACAGGGGAGCTCGACAACACCGCTGGCCTGGCTCATGCCAAGCGTGAAATTGCGCGGACGCTGACGGTCGCGCGTGAAAAGGGAATCGATGTCTGAGACTGAGAACAACGTGCCTGAGGACGAGGCCGCAGCCCCCGCCGCCGAGGAGTCGGCAGGCTCGGCTGCGCCCGACGTGTCCGCTGAAGATCAACCGACGCGAGCCGAGGCTCCGGCGGCTGCGTCTCCGCCTGCCGAGAAGGCGGCGCCCGTCGAGGTTCTTCCCCCCAAGGAGCGCCGAGCCAGAGCCAGAGCCGCGAAGGCGGCCAAGCAGCCAAAGCGGGGTCCCAGGACTGCCGAGGAGCGACAGGCCGAGCGGACTGAGCGACGTGCTGCGAAGGCGACCGAGCGCCGCAGCGAGCGGACGCGGTCGCGGGCAAAGGCGAAGGCCGCGAGCAGCACGGGGTCGGTGACCCCGCCGCGTGAGCGCGCGCCCGGGACGCAGAAGGTACGTCAGGGAATCGTTGTCTCGGACAAGGCTGACAAGACGATTACCGTGCGGATCGACGTCGCGCGGAGGCATCAGCGCTACGAGAAGATCGTGCGGAAGTCGAGCACGCTGCACGTGCACGACGAGCGCAACGACGCGCACACCGGCGACACCGTCGTCGTGCGCGAATCCCGTCCGCTCTCCCGCACGAAGCACTGGCGGCTCGTCCAGATCGTTGAGAGGGCGAAGTAGTGGTCCAGAACGAGACACGGATGCGCGTCGCCGACAACACCGGGGCGCGGGAGATCCTCGTGATTCGCGTCAAGGGTGGTCACCGACGCCGGTATGCCGGCGTCGGGGACGTGGTGACCGCGACCGTGAAGACGGCGACTCCCCAGGGTTCCGTCAAGAAGGGCGAGGTCGTCACGGCGGTTGTCGTTCGGACGAAGAAGTCCTACGGCCGGGAGGACGGGACCTACATCGCGTTCGACGAGAACGCGGCGGTGCTGATCGACGCTCAGGGCAACCCGCGCGGTACCCGCATCTTCGGTCCGGTCGCCCGCGAGCTCCGTGAGCGCAACTTCATGAGGATCGTCTCCCTCGCCCCGGAGGTGCTGTAGCTATGGCGCACTCCTCGCTCATCACCGACCCGCTTCGTGGCTGCGAACCGTCGCCTGGCTGCGTCCTCGGGACTCGACGTGGCGCTGCCACGCCTTCGCCCCTGCGTCCTTGCCACGCTCGGTTCTCGCGCACGAATCGGTCCGTCTCTTCACGAGGAGCACGCTAATGCCCGCCCGGATCAAGACGGACGACGAGGTGATCGTGATCGGTGGTAAGGACCGCGGCAAGCGCGGCAAGGTCCTGCGCGTCGATCCGAAGAACGATCGCGTGTTCGTGGAGGGGCTCAACATCGTCAAGCGCCACCAGCGACCACAGCAGGTGGCCGGCGCCCAGCGGTCCGAGCAGGTCGGCGGCGTGATCGAGAAGGAAGGCCCCATCCATCTCTCTAACGTGATGCTCGTCGATCCGAAGGACGGCAAGCCGACGCGCGTCGGCTTCGAGATCGAGGACGGCAGGCGCTTCCGCGTTGCCCGTCGCAGTGGAACGAGATTGGATTAGCCGCATGTCCGCACGACTGAAGACCCGCTACAACGAGGAGATCCGCCCGCAGCTCATCGAGCGGTTCGGTTACACGACCCCGATGCAGGCACCGCGGATCGAGAAGGTGACCGTCAACATGGGCGTTGGCGACGCCAAGCAGGACTCCAAGCTTCTGGACGCGGCAAGCGAGCAGCTCGCGACGATCACCGGGCAGAAGCCGAACGTCCGTCGAGCGCGGAAATCGATCGCCCAGTTCAAGGTGCGTGAGGGGATGCCGGTCGGCCTCGCCGTGACGCTCCGCAACGAGCGCGGCTACGAGTTCCTCGACCGCCTCATGTCGATCGCGATCCCCCGGATCCGTGACTTCCGCGGACTCAACCCGCGAGCGTTCGACGGTCGTGGGAACTACTCGATGGGCGTGCGCGAGCAGATCATCTTCCCCGAGATCGACTATGACGAGATCGACCAGGTGCGCGGTCTCGACATCACGATCACGACGAGCGCCAGCACCGACGCCGAGGCGTTCGCGCTGCTCGAGGCGCTCGGGATGCCGTTTTCGAAGGAGGGCCGCACGCCTGCGGCCGCGATCGCAAGCTAGAGGAGTCATGGCCAAGGTTTCACAACGCGTCCGCCAGCAGCGGACACCCAAATACAAGACACGCGGCTACAGCCGCTGCCGGCGCTGCGGCCGGTCGCGGGCCGTGTACCGGAAGTTCGGCATCTGCCGGATCTGTCTGCGTGAGCTCGCGCACAACGGATACATCCCCGGCATGACGAAGTCGAGCTGGTGATCGCATGTCGATGACCGATCCCGTCGCCGACTTCCTGACCCGTCTGCGCAATGCCGCCAAGGCGCAGCATCACGACGTCGTCATCCCATCTTCGAAGCTCAAGCGTGAGCTGGCCCGGATCCTCAAGGAACAGGGCTATATCGATGACTGGAGCGTCGCCGCCCCCGGGCCCGATCAGCCCGGCGAGCGGATCACGGTGACGCTCAAGTACACCGACGACCGCAAGCCGGTCATCTCAGGCATCGAGCGGGTCTCCCGTCCCGGCCAGCGCACGTACGTCGACCATTCCCACATCCCGCGCATCCAGGGCGGGATGGGCACCGCCATCATCTCGACCTCTCGCGGGGTCATGACCGGGCACGAGGCCCGCCAGCGGGGCGTCGGCGGCGAGGTCGTGGCGAGGGTCTGGTAGACCTGTTGAAAAGCAATGTCTCGAATCGGTAAACGACCCATCCCCATCCCCTCCGGCGTGACGATCGCGATCGATCCCGAGCGCGTGACCGTCAACGGGCCGAAGGGCGAGCTCTCAGAACGCATCAACCGCGACATCACGGTCGAGCATCAGGGCGACGAGGTGATCGTCACCCGTCCGACCGACCGCGGCGAGCATCGGGCGCTCCATGGCCTGACGCGGACACTCGTCGCGAACATGGTCACCGGGGTCACAGACGGCTTCGAGAAGCGACTCGAGATCCAGGGCGTGGGGTATCGCGCGCAGCTGAAGGGCCGCGATCTCGAGCTTGCCCTCGGCTACTCACACCCGGTCGCCGTCAAGGCGCCGGAGGGAATCGAATTCGAAGTTCCGATGCCGACGCGGATCGTCGTCCGTGGCGCGTCCAAGCAGCAGGTCGGCGAGCTCGCCGCATTCATCCGCAAGCAGCGCAAGCCGGAGCCGTACAAGGGCAAGGGCATTCGCTACGAGGGCGAGTACGTCGCCCGGAAGGTCGGAAAGCGCGCATGACCGTACTCACTGCTCCGCAGCGCCGTCTCAAGCGTCGCCGCCGCGTTCGTGCCAAGGTGCGGGGCACTGCGACCCGGCCACGGATCTCCGTGTTCCGCTCCAATCGCGGGATCTTCGCGCAGCTCATCGACGACGACACGGGCCGCACGCTCGCCGCCGTGAACTGGACTGAGCCGGAGCTGCGATCGCTGAAGCCGATGGAGCAGGCCGCGCGCGCCGGCGCGCTGCTCGCGCAGCGCGCGCTCGCCGCCGGGATCGAGCGCGCCGTGTTCGACCGCGGCGGCTATCAATATCACGGCCGCGTGAAGGCGCTGGCCGACGGAGCCCGAGAAGGCGGGCTGGCGGTCTAGCTCCGCTACTCTGGATCGACTTCACATGCCAACACGCGATCGAACAGTTTCCCCGTCCGGACTCGACCTGCAGGAGCGCGTGGTCGAGATCAACCGCGTCGCCAAGGTCGTCAAGGGCGGCCGCCGCTTCTCGTTCACCGCACTCGTCGTCGTCGGCGACGAGCGCGAGGTCGTCGGGATTGGCTACGGCAAGGCCAATGAGGTTCCCGTGGCCATTCAGAAGGGCGTCGAGCGGGCGAAGAAGAACCTGTACCGGGTTCCCAGGCACGGTTCCACGATCACCCACCAGGTGACCGGGATCTTCGGAGCGGGACGTGTCTTTCTCAAGCCGGCCGCGCCCGGTACCGGCGTCATCGCCGGAGGCGGCGTGCGCGCGGTGCTCGAACTCGCCGGGATCAACGACATCCTTTCGAAGTCGCTCGGGTCGCAGAACCCGATCAACCTCGTCAAGGCGACGATGGCCGGGCTCGAGGCGCTGCGTACGCCGGACGAGGTCGCCGACCTCCGTGGCCTGTCCATCAACCAGGTGTTGGGACTGACGGAGGAGGAGTCCTCCGGCGCGCCCGGTCCGAACGGCGCCAGTAACGGCGAGGCCCCCGCGGAGGCGCCGCCTGCCGAGGAGCCCACGGCGTCATGAGCGGTGTCACCATCACCCAGCTCAAGTCCAGCAACGGCGCCGACAAGCGCCAGCGCGACACGCTTCGCTCACTTGGGCTTCGCCGCATCAACCACTCCGTGACCCGAGAGGATTCGCCGCAGCTTCGCGGCATGATCCACAAGGTTCGGCATCTCGTGGAGGTGAGCGAGGATGGCTGAGTCCGAAGAGTGGATCGGGCTGCACAACCTGAAGCCGGCCCGCGGATCGCGTCGCCCTCGCAAGCGCGTCGGCCGTGGCGAAGGCTCCGGCACCGGCAAGACCGCGGGTCGCGGCCAGAAGGGCTGGGGCTCCCGGTCAGGTGCCAAGCGGCGCGCTCGGTTCGAGGGCGGCCAGAACCCGATTCACATGCGGATGCGCAAGCTGCGCGGCCCGCACATGAAGAAGTCGATGCCGTTCGAGCCGTTCCGAACCCACACGCAGCCGGTCAACCTGCTTGACCTCGAGGCACGGTTCGAGTCAGGCGCGGCCGTCACGCTGGAGGCGATGCACGCGAAGGGACTCGCGACCCGGAAGGGCATTCCGGTCAAGGTGCTCGCCAAGGGTTCGATCTCGAAGCCGCTCACGGTTCACGCTCATGCGTTCAGCGCCAACGCGCGAGACCAGATCGAGGCAGCCGGCGGAACCTGCGAGCTGATCGTCCTCGCTGAGGGCGGCGGCATCCCGGAGTAGGCCTCGATGATCTCCACGATCCTCGGCGCGTTCAGGGTCGGCGAGATCCGCAATAAGGTGCTGTTCACAGCGGCGATGCTCGCGCTGTATCGCCTCGGCACGCACATCCCCGCCCCGGGCATCAACTCCAAGGCGGTCGATGCCATCCAGAAGAACTTCGGCGGGAACAGCATCCTCGGGCTGCTCAATCTGTTCTCCGGCGGCGGCCTCGGCCGAATCGCGATCTTCGCGCTCGGGATCATGCCCTACATCACGGCATCGATCATTCTGCAGCTGCTGACGGTCGTCGTTCCGTCGCTCGAGAAGCTGCAGAAGGAGGGCGAGGTCGGGCAGGCGCGGATCACTCAGTACACGCGTTACCTGACCGTCGGCCTCGCGTTCGCGCAGTCGATCGGTTACGTGTTCCTGTTCCGCAGCTTTGAGAAGTCAGCCGGTGCGACACTGATTTCGAACTTCACCCTCTCCAAGGTGTTCCTGATCGTCATCTCGCTCACCGCGGGGACGGTGCTGCTGATGTGGATGGGTGAGCTGATCACCCAGCGCGGCATCGGCAACGGCATCTCGCTGCTGATCTTCGCCTCGATCGTGGCGCGGATCCCGAACGGCGTGCATTCGTGGTGGACAAACCCGGACCAGGTGTTCCGGGTGGTCATGCCGTTCATCGTCCTCGGCGTCGTCGCCTCGATCGTGTTCGTCCAGGAGGGCCAGCGCCGGATCCCGATCCAGTACGCCAAGCGCGTCATCGGCCGGCGCATGACGCAGGGCGGTCAGACGTACCTCCCGCTGCGCGTCAACATGGCCGGTGTCATCCCGGTCATCTTCGCCGCGAGCGTGATGGCGATCCCGCCGACGATCGGGCAGCTGCTCGGACAGAACCGGAAGGGTCTGGGAACGGATATCGCCAACTTCTTCAATCCGCAGGGCTGGCATTACGTCGTCGGTGAGAGCCTGCTGATCATCCTGTTCACGTACTTCTACACGGCGGTCACGTTCAACCCCGTCGATCAGGCCGACAACCTTAAGAAGTACGGCGGGTTCATCCCGGGGGTGAGGCCAGGCAGACCCACGGCCGAATTCCTGGACCGCATCCTGGCGCGGCTCACGTTCCCAGGAGCATTGTTCCTGGCCGCGGTCGCGGCCCTGCCGACGGTCCTCATCAATCAGACGAGCGCGAATTTCTTCTTTGGCGGCACCTCGATTCTGATCGTGATCGGCGTTGCGCTGGACACGATGAAACAGCTCGAGGCGCAGCTGATGATGCGCAACTACGAGGGCTTCCTGAAATAGACGCCGCTGGCCGCGGCTCCGCTCAGCTCAGCTCAGGAATCGAGCGCCGACGCCAGACCGTGGCGTCCGGTGATGTCGAGCTTGCGATACGTGTTGCGCAGGTGGTACTCGACGGTCTTCGGCGTCACGAACAGCGCCTGGCTGATCTCCCGGTTGCTGTGCCCCGACGCGGCGAGTTCGGCGATCCGCAGCTCGCTCGGCGTGAGCGAGCCGACACCGCTCAACATCCGCTCGCGGCGCGGCCGCGCCCCCGTCGCCGAGAGCTCGGTCCGCGCCCGCTCGTGTAGCGCGTGCGCGCCCGCGCTCAGCGCGAGGTCAGAGGCACGCTGGAGGGGACCGCGCGCGACGGCCCGCCGGTTTGTCCGCCGCAGGGCGGCGCCATACTCGACGAGCGCGACGATGGTCTCCAGCCGTGGCGGACCCGCTTCGCCGAGCTCGACGGCGGCACGCAGCAGCTCGAGCTGGCGGTCGCCCTCCTCGCACAGGCCGAGCACGCGCCGCGCGCGAATCCGGGCGTGCGATGCGCCGGTTCGCTCCGAAAGCTCGTATTCCTCATGGGCGAACGCGAGCGCGTCGTCACGCCGCCCGAGCGCCAGCGCGGCGAGGGCGCCGGTCGTCCGCCACGACTGCAGGCCGAACACGCGGATCGTCGACCCGGCGAGACGCTGCACGAGCAGCGCGTCCTCGAGTGCTTCTGCGGGTCGTCCGGCGGCGAGCCGCAGCTCGCTCCGCGCGAGCAACCGCATTCCGTCCTCGAGATCAGTCGGGGCGTGAAGGGGCTTAGTCGAGACGAGCGCCTCCAGGGCTCCGACCGAGTCGCCGGCAAGCTGCAGGCTGAGGCTCTGGAACGCGTCGGCCGCCCGGGCGAACTGGCCCCATCCGTACCGGCGCGCCTCGCGCGCCTGCTCGAGGTGGGCCCGGGCGTCTGTCACATGGCCCTGAAAGAGCTCGATGCACCCGCGGACGTAGCTCGCCGTCGCGAGTGCATGTGGCGACGCGCGACGGTTCGCGTCCGCATCGACGGCATCGAGGATCTCGAGGCTCCGCTCGAGCTCACCGGACCACGAGAGTGCGGCGGTCACCAGACTCCACGCAGCGCCGTCAGCACCGTCCAGGGCGAGGAGTTCGCCGCCGTCCCAGGCGTTCTCGGCCATCGCGACCGTGGTGGCCGCCGGCGTCGCCGCTGAAGGTGGCATGCACGGCAGCCTGGGCGAGCAGCTGACGCTGTGCCCGTGTCCGCGGCCCATTCTGTGCTCGGGTGAGCAGCTGAGCGGAGCGCTCGGCCGAGCGTTCGTGCAGCTCCGGCAGCAGCGAGCCGGTGGCGACGAAGCCCGTCTGGAGCGCGTCATGAAGTTCGAGGTCGGCTGCGTCGCTCGGCTCGTCGGGGAGCTCGCCGAGACCGGCGCCGTATGCGGCCGCGGCATCACGATGTAGACCATTGGCGTAGAGGGCGTGTCCCCGCTGGAGCGCGAGCTCGGCCCGGCGACGCGGACTGCCACATGCTGCGATCGCCTGGGCGAGGTGCGCCGCGGCGCGCGGGCTGCCCGCGGCTGCCTCCGCGAGACCGAGTTCGGCGAGCACGTCCGTGCGGACGTCCGCCGCGGGCGGCTCCTCGAGCGCTCGGGAGAGGTAGCGCACGGCGGACTGAGGCGCGGCGAGCGTACGGGCGTCACGCGCTGCGGCCCGGAGCTGCTCGACCGCCCATGGATCGCCTTCCGGTCGCCCGGCGAGCAGATGCGCGGCAACCCGTTCCGCCTCCGTCCCCTCGCGGTGAAGCAGACGCGCGGCCTCGAGGTGGCGTGTCGCCCGCTCGGAGGGCGGGATGTCGTTCGCAATTGCGTGTCGCACGAGGGGGTGCACGAAGCGCAGTGGCTCCCGAGCGAGCAGGATCTCGACTGCGGCGAGCGCATCCGCTGCCCGGCGGCGGCCGTGACATCGAGCCGCGCAAGCTCGGCGGCGTGGCGCAGCGGCGCGTCGTCGCCGAGGACGGCCACGGCGCGGGCGAGCGCGGCCCCGTCGGCGCCGACTCGGCCGACGCGGACGCGGAGAATCCGACCGACGACCGGCGGCGCGAGTGCGCGCGCATGCTCGGCGAGCTCGTCGGCTCGCGAGATGCCGCTCGTCGCGGAGGGCGAGGAGGAGCTCGTGCACGTAGAAGGGGTTACCGGAGGTCGCGTCCTGACAGGCCGCGATCACGGATTCCGCGGCGCGCTGACCGAGGACATCGCGCGCGAGCTCGGCAACCGAGGCGCTGCCCAACGCCGGCAGCGTGTGAACGCGGACCCGCGGGTGGGTCGCGATTCGCTCGAGCACGTCCGACGACGCGTCGCCATGCGCGAGGCGCCGGGTCATGACGACCGCGATCGGCAACTCCTCGAGGCGGTGCAGGAAGTAGCGCACGAACTCGAGCGAGGCGACGTCGCACCAGTGGAGGTCGTCGATCGCGAGCAGCCCGTCGCGGGCGTCCGCGGCGCGGGCGAGCAGGGTGAACAAGGCGTGCGAGAGCGCCAGGTTCGTCGGCGGCTCGGCCCGGTCGCCGGGTGTCAGACCGGCAAGCTCGCGGATCGGCTCGGGCGCCGCGGCGAGCACTTCATCCCGGTGGGCCGGCCCGAGGAGCTCGAGCTGGGCGGTGAGCAGCTGCGCGGCGACACCGAATGCGATGTCGCGTTCAAGCTCGGCGCCGGCGGCGCGCAGGATCCGCATGCCGCGGCTGCGCGCGGCATCGAGCGCCGCCTCATACAGGCGGGTCTTGCCCATGCCGGCATGGCCTTCGATCAAGAGTGCTGCGCCGCGGCCGGCGCGCGCAGCGTCGAGCAGCTCCTCGATCGCCGCGAGCGTCGCGTCACGTTCGAGCAGTCCCGTACCGCCCCGAACCGATCGCCCGCGACGGTCTGGTTTATCTGTAATCGACATGGAGAGCTTTTGTGTTGTACTACCCAAATAACCGGTGCTTTGACGACGCCAGGCGGGAGCGTCCGGACTCTGACCATCGAAACTCTGGGGTGATCGCCTGGTGCGAATGCGCTCCTCGAGCGCGATGCTGAAGGCGTGGATCACGCCTCCATCGCCCAACTTCTGCTGGCGATCGATCTCGCATCGGAACCGATCACCGGATCGGTGTCCATCGAGGGGGAGACGTCGCGGCGGTTCAACGGCTGGATCGAGCTCGTTGCCGCGATTGAGGCGGCCCGTCGGCGCGCGCCGAGGGGAAGCGTGGACCCGCGCAGCACGGGCAATGGGGCTGGGGGAAAAGACTGGGGTTGTTCCCTGGGGTGAAAGTCGACGGGGCGATCTAGTCTTCCCACCACGAGGTAGCCGCTGGGTCACAGGCGGGGCACGAAGACCGAGGGCGATCGGTAGGGAACAGGGGCGCAATCAAGGGGCGCATTAAGGGGGCTCGTACGTTGGGGCGCTGGGCAAGGCAGGGATTCGGGTCGGCAGGGATGCCGACCCCCTTTGCCGTTTCCCGGCGCGGGCGCTTGCCGAACGGTCACGGCCCTGCGCGGACAGGCGCACTCCCGAGTACAGTGGCGCACGTGTCAGAGCTGAACCTCATCCTCTTTGGTCCTCCCGGCGCCGGCAAGGGAACCCAGGCCGAGCGCCTGCGCCACGACTTCGGGCTGCCGTTCATCTCCACCGGCGACATGCTCCGGGCAAACGTCAAGGAGGAGACCGAGCTGGGCAAGGAGGCGCAGCGCTACATGGATGCTGGCGACCTCGTCCCCGATGAGCTCATCGTGAAGATGGCCCGCGATCGGCTGCAGGAGGACGACGCGCAGGACGGCTTCATCCTTGACGGGTTCCCACGTACGATCCCCCAGGCCGAGGCGCTCGACGGCATGCTGTCCGAAATCGGACGCCGCGTGACGGCGGCCCTGCTCATCGATGTCCCCGACGACGAGGTCGTCCGCCGTCTCTCGGGACGGCGCGTATGCGTTAAGGCGGGCCACAACTACCACGTCGAGTTCGACCCGCCGAAGCACCCCGATGTGTGTGACCAGGACGGGTCACGGCTGATGCAACGCGACGACGACCAACCCGATGTGATCCGCACGCGGCTCTCCGTCTATCACGAGAAGACCGAACCGCTCGTCGAGCACTACGACGAGAAGGGCCTGATGCGGCGCATCGATGGCACCCGGGACGCGGCCGAGGTCCACGATCACATCCGGGCTGTGATCGCGACACTCCGCCTCGAGGAAGACGTCTAGTGGTCGTCCGCCAACGATGCGTGGAATCCGAACGTATCTGCGTGGGCGGCCACCCGTAGCTGCAGCTACGCTCGTAGGCGATGCCGCGATGATCATCAAGAAGTCGCCGGAAGAGATCGAGCGGATGGCCGACGCCGGCGCCGTTCTCGTCAAGACGATGAACCTGCTCGCCGGCAAGATTCGGCCGGGGATCACAACCGCCGACCTCGACCACGCGGCCGAGAAGTTCATCCGATCCCAGGGGTGCGAGCCGGCGTTCAAGGGGTACCGCGGCTTCCCCGGGTCGATCTGTGCCTCACCGAACTCGATGATCGTGCACGGCATCCCCGGTCCGTACGAGCTCCAGCGCGGCGACATCATCTCCGTCGACATCGGGGTCGTGCGTGATGGGTGGGTCGCCGACGCCGCGCGGACGTTTCCGGTCGGACCGATCACGCCGGTTGCCCACAAGCTGCTCACGACGACCGAGGAATCGCTGTTCATCGCCGTCGAGCAGTGTCGGGCCGGGAACCGCTTGGGTGACGTCTCGCACGCGATTCAGGCGCACGTCGAGGCCGCCGGGCTGTCGATCGTCCGGACGCTCGTCGGGCACGGAGTCGGCCGCTCGATGCACGAGGAGCCCCAGATCCCGAACTACGGCACGCCCGGGACGGGGATCCTGCTCGAGGAGGGAATGGTGCTCGCGGTCGAGCCGATGGTGACCGCGGGACGTCACGCCGTCCGGGTCGGGGAGGATCATTGGGCGATCTATTCCCAGGACGGCTCGCTCGCCGCCCACTTCGAGTTCACGATTGCGATCACCGCCGACGGGCCACGCGTTCTGACGCCGTGGCACAAGGCGGGAAACGGCCGCGCCGCGGCCTGACTTGCGCTGCGCGTGTCCTGCTAACATGACCCGTTGCGGCCGCAGCGCCGATTGGGCTGCGCGCTCCTTGACGCGGTAGCGGCGATCTGAAGCGATCGCCAGAGCCGAGTCAAAGGAACTCCGAAAATTCTCAAGAGTTGAGCGAACGAGCGTGAAAGTACGACCCTCGGTCAAGCCGATGTGCGAAAAGTGCAAGATCATCCGCCGGAACGGCCGGGTGCTCGTGATCTGCTCCAACCCACGTCACAAGCAGCGACAGGGCTAAGGCAAATGGCACGAATTTCTGGGGTCAACATCCCCCTTAACAAGCGCGTCGAGGTTGGCCTCACCTACATCTACGGGATCGGCCGCACGACGTCGAACAAGTTGCTCACCGAGGTGGGCGTCGAGCCGGATCGCAAAGTCCGCGACCTCACGGAGGAAGAGGTCGTCAAGCTGCGCGAGCTGATCGACAACTCGCTGACGGTCGAGGGCGATCTGCGCCGCGAGCGTTCACAGAACATCAAGCGCCTCCAGGAGATCGGTTGCTACCGCGGTCTGCGCCACCGCCGCGGCCTGCCCGTGCGCGGTCAGAACACGAAGACAAACGCGCGCACGCGTAAGGGACCGAAGCGCATGCAGGTGGCCGGAAAGAAGAAGGCCACCAAGAAGTGAGTCCAGCTCCTCGCAGACCTCAGCGCGGCCGCCGTCGGGTTCGGAAGAACGTTCCGATCGGTCAGGCCCACATCAAGACCTCGTTCAACAACACGATCGTGTCGCTCACCGACCGCGAAGGCAACGTGATCGCGTGGGAGTCGGCCGGCGGTGCCGGCTTTAAGGGCTCGCGCAAGTCGACCCCGTTTGCGGCGCAGGTGACCGCCGACGCTGCAGCTCGCAAGGGCATCGAGCACGGCCTTCAGAAGGTCGAGGTGTTCGTCAAGGGACCCGGCTCCGGCCGCGAGACGGCGATCCGCTCGCTCCAGGCCGCCGGGCTCGAAGTGACGGGCGTCAAGGACGTGACCCCGCAGGCGCACAACGGCTGCCGGCCTCGTAAGAGGAGGCGTGTCTGATGGCGCGTGACTCATCTCCCCAGTGCAAGCAGTGCCGTCGCGAGGGACAGAAACTGTTCCTCAAGGGCGAGCGCTGCCTGACCGACAAGTGCGGCGTCGAGCGCCGGTCCTATCCGCCCGGTGATCATGGCCGGGGTCGTCAGAAGCAGTCGGAATACCGCGTGCAGCTACGTGAGAAGCAGAAGGCCAAGCGCTACTACGGCGTGCTGGAGAAGCAGTTCCGCATCTACTACGACAAGGCGTCGCGTCAGAGCGGAATCACGGGCGAGAACCTGCTGCGGATGCTTGAGTGCCGCTTCGACAACGTGCTCGTCCGCCTCGGCTTCGCCGCCTCGCGGCGCCAGGCGCGCCAGCTGATCCTGCACGGTCACTGGACCGTCAACGGACGCCGGGTCAACATTCCCAGCTACCAGCTCCGGGACAACGACGTGATTGCGATTCATCCGCGCTCGACGGCGACGCAGGTGATCCGCGACGCGACCGAGCTGACCGGCCAGGTGCCGGCCTGGCTGCAGGCCGACCACGACTCGCTCACGGCGAAGGTGCTCCGTAAGCCCGAGCGGCGGGAGATCGCCGCGCCGGTCGCGGAGCAGCTCATCGTCGAGCTGTACTCCAAGTAGCCCGAATCACCAAGTCGCGGGGCAGCCGGTCGGCTGGCTCGCGGCGCCCACAGCCGCCGTGGCGGCGGCAGGAACCCACGACGTTAGGACCCTGATGCTTGACTTCCAAGTCCCCCGAATCTCCAGCGAGTCTGTTGACGACAACCGCGGCTCGTTCACGATCGAGCCGCTCGATCGGGGCTTCGGCTACACCTTCGGTAACTCCTTGCGACGCGTCCTGCTGTCGTCGCTCGCGGGCGCGGCGGTGACGAGCGTCCGGATCGAGGGCGTGGCGCACGAGTTCTCGACGATCCGCGGCGTCAAGGAGGATGTCACGGACATCGTCCTCAACCTCAAGGGCATCGTGTGCCGGATGCACTCCGACGCCACCGAGATCGAGGCGCCGCTCGTCGTCACCGGACCCGGCGACATCACCGCCAAGGACATCGACCTCCCGTCCGGCGTCGAGATCCTCAATCCCGATGCCCACATCGCAACGCTTGAGAAGAAGACGAAGCTCGAGGTGTACCTGACGATCGGCCGCGGCCGCGGCTACCGCCCCGCCGAGGAGAACAAGTCGCCGGACCAGCCGATCGGCGTCATCCCGATCGACTCGATCTTCTCGCCGGTGCGTCGCGTGGCCTACAACGTCGAGCAGGCGCGCGTCGGCCAGAAGACGGACTTCGACAAGCTGACGCTCGATATCGAGACCGACGGCTCGATCGATCCGCCCGCCGCGCTCCGCGAGGCGGCCGAGATCCTCATCTCCCAGCTCGCGATCTTCACCGATCCCGACCGGGTCACCGAACTCCGCGCAGCCGGTGAGCCGGGCGTGCTCGAGCCGGGCCTCGTCGGCACCGGCCCCGGCGGTGCGCCGGCGCGCCAGCCCAATGCGATGGACGACATCCTGATCGAGGAGCTCGAGCTCGGCGTTCGTTCGTACAACTGCCTCAAGCGGGCGGGGATCCAGACAGTCGGTGACCTCGTCTCCAAGACGGAATCCGAACTCAACGCGATCCCGAACTTCGGCAAGAAGTCGATCGACGAGGTCATCGAGACGTTGCACGCTCGGGGCCTTGGGCTCCGGAACGAGTAAGGTCTCTCCTCCGACGGGTCTCTCTGCGTCATGCGACACCAACGCAACCGATACCAGCTCAGCCGCTCCGCCTCGCACCGTAAGGCGCTCCTGATCAACCTGACCAAGGAGATCATCGACCACGAGCGGATCCAGACGACCGAGGCGAAGGCCAAGGCCGTCAAGCCCGAGGTCGAGAAGCTGATCACGCTTGCCAAGCGAGGCGACCTTCACGCGCGCCGCCAGGCCCTGTCGGCGCTCGGCCAGGATAAGTTCGCCGTCTACAAGCTGTTCGAGGAGATCGCCCCGCGCTACACGGGGCGGCCGGGTGGCTACACGCGGATCCTGAAGCTCGGTCCGCGTCGCTCCGACGCGACCGAGATGGTGCTCCTGGAGCTGGTCTGAGTTCGCCGCCGGTCGCGCGGCTCCTGATCGAATACGACGGGAGCCGGTTCTCCGGCTGGGCGGCGCAGCCGGGACAGCGGTGCATCGAGAGTGAGGTGGAGCGCGCGCTCGGCGTGCTCCTGCGTCGCCCGGACGGCGTGCCGCTCACGGTCGCCGGTCGAACGGACACGGGGGTGCATGCGCTCGGTCAGGTGGCGTCATACGCGGGTCCACCGGTGGCGGTCGGGTCGTTGAACGCGCTGTTGCCGGAGGATGTCGCGGCGCTGTCGTGTGTCGCTGCCCCGGATGGATTCGATGCGCGCCGGGATGCGAGCTCCCGTGCGTACACGTATCTGCTGCTGACCCGGCCGGGCCGGAGCGCGCTGCAGCGTGGGCGGGCGCTGCACTGGCCGCGCCCGGTGGATCTGGGGGCGTTGTCGGCGTGCGCTGACGCTTTGGTCGGGACCCACGACTTCACGGCCTTCACGCCGACCGAGACCGATCACGTGCGCTTTGAGCGTGACGTGTTCGCCGCGGCGTGGCGCTCTGCGCCTGACGGCGAGCGTCTCGAGTTCTGGATCGAGGCCGATACGTTCATGCGCCACATGAATCGGGTGCTGGTGGGGACGATGCTCGAGGTCGCTTCAGGGCGGCGCACGGTCGACTCGTTCGTCTCGCTGCTCGGCGGGGCACCGCGGTCGGCCGCGGGACGGACTGCGCCGGCGCATGGGCTGTACCTGGTTGGGGTCGGGTATGAAGGGCGGCGGGTGCTCGGCTGATGGGTGCCCGGGTGATGGGTGCCCGGCGTGATGCGTTCCCGGTGGGCGTTTTTGCAGCGAGGAGGGGGGTGGGTTTGGGTCCCTGCGGCCTCTGTATGGGTGTGGGCACTCATCCACGTCAGAAACGCAGCAGGATCCAGCCGCCATCCGGATTCGTCGACGAAACTGACCCTCAGCGCAAGTATTTCGCCAGGATCGTTTCGCTGGACGAGGTTTGTCACGTTTCTGCCGCTCAGGCACGCCCGGACCGCGTCGCCGGATGGGTCGCGTCCCAGCAGCTCCACCTGATTACGACGCCCCAGGCAATCGCCGCCGGTTTGACCAACCGAGCGCTCACCACTCGATGCAAAAACGGCCTGCTGCATCGCGTCCACCAAGGCGTGTACCTGTTCGGCCAGCCCACGTTCCTCCCGGGCGCGCCGGAGCTCGCCGGCGTTCTTGCGTGCGGACATGAGGCGGTCGTCAGTGCCGTTTCGGCGTGCGCGCTGCTTGGTCTTGCGACGCGTTGCGACGATGCCGTGGACATCACAGTCGTCGGAGGTCGCCGGGCACGCCCGGGGATCCGGATCCACCGCGTCGACGCCCTTGCCGACGCCGACCGCGGCCACCTGAGAGGCATCCCGATCGTCTCACCGGCCCGTGCCCTCCTCGACTTTGCGGCTACGGCGACCGCGGACGAACTCGAGCGGGGGATCGCTGAGGCGTATGCGCTGAGGCTCACGACCGAGGCAGCCATCAACGAGACGATCGCCCGCAATCCGCACCGGACCGGCGTCGCAAACCTGAGAACCGAGCTCGCACGCGAGGGCGGTCCCGCGTGGACGCAGCGCGAGGCGGAGCGCCGGATGAAGCTCCTGCTCCGCCGGGCGAACCTGCCGACACCGGTCACCCAGTACCGGGTCGCCGGCTACCCGGCTGACTTCGCGTGGCCCGAGCATCGCCTGATCGTCGAGGTCGATGGCTTTCAGTTCCACGGGCACCGCTCGGCCTTCGAACGCGATCGCAAGCGCGACGCTGCTCACGTGCTCGCCGGCTACCGGGTCATCCGGATCACCTGGCGGCAACTCGACGAGGAGCCCCTCACCGTGATCGCGACGATTGCCGCCGCGCTGAGCGCCAGCCGCACAGCCCATTAGCATCAGTCCCGTATGCGGGTGCTGCTCACCAACGACGACGGGATCGAGGCCGAGGGTCTCCAGGCGCTGCGCCGGGCGCTGCTCAGACTCGACGGCATCGAGCTTGCCGTGATCGCGCCGGATGGCAATCGCTCGGCGATGGCGCGGTCGATCACGACGCGCCGCCCGCTGTGGGTCGAGGAGGTGGACTTCGGCGACGGATCGGTCGGGTTCGCGACCGACGGGACGCCGGTCGACTGCGTGCGCCTGGCAAACCTCGGGCTCGTCAGAGGGTTCGAGGCCGAGCTCGTCGTCAGCGGCATCAACCACGGCTCGAACCTCGGCGATGACATCAGCTACAGCGGCACCGTGGCGGCGGCGCTTGAGGCGATCGTGCTCGGGCTGCCGGGCATCGCGGTCAGCCAACAGTCCTCGGCGCGGGAGCTCGACTTCACGTCGGGCGCGGGGTTTGACTTCGAGACGGCGGCGATGTTCACGGCGCGGCTCGTGGCCGAACTCGGGGACGTTCCGCTCCCGGCGGGCACGCTGCTCAACATCAATGTCCCCGGGGCCACACCGGAGGGCGTCACCGTGGCGAAGCTCGGAAAGCGGATCTACCGTGATGAGCTGTCGCTCGTCGAGGAGGGCGACACCGGCCGACGTCTGTACCGGATCTACGGCGACGCAAGCTACGAGGCCGACGAGCCGGGCACCGATATCTCGGCCGTGGCGGCGTGCCAGATCGCCGTGACCCCGATCCATTTCGACCTCACCGACCGCAGCGGACTCGATGCGCTGCAGCGGTATGACCTGGCCCGGCTGATCCACCCAGCCGCCGAGGAGGTCGACGCCGGCGCGGTGGAGCCATGAGCGCGACCGCCGTGGCCGAGCGCGCCGCCGAGCTGCGCAAGGAGCTCGACTACCACGGTTACCGGTATTACGTCCTCGATGATCCGGAGATCGGGGACGATGCGTACGACCGGCTGATCGATGAGCTCCGCACGATCGAGGCCGAGCACCCAGAGCTGATCACGCCCGACTCGCCGACGCAACGGGTCGGGGGCGAGCCGGTCAGCGACCTGGAGAAGGTGCGCCATCCCCAGCGGATGCTCTCGCTCGCGAACGCGCGATCGGCCGACGAGCTGCGCGCGTGGATCGCCCGGATGCGCAACCACCTTGCCCGGGAGGGGATCGAGGATCCGGATTTCGAGTACGTGGCCGAGCCGAAGATCGACGGCCTCGCGATGAGCCTCATCTACCGAAACGGCACGTTCGAGCGGGGCGCGACCCGCGGCAACGGCGAGATCGGGGAGGACGTCACGCACAACATCCGGACGATCGGCTCGATCCCGCTGCGGCTCGACGATCCCGACTCGCCGGCCCTCGTCGAGGTGCGTGGCGAGGTGTACATGTCGTTGAGCGATTTCGCCAAGCTCAACGAGCGCCGGGCTGAGGCGGGCCTCTCGACGTTCATGAACCCCCGCAACTCGGCCGCCGGCACGATTCGCCAGCTCGACCCCAAGCTCGCCGCCGACCGACCGCTGTCGTTCTGGGCCTACCAGGTCGGGGCGACCGACGGCATCTCGTTCGCCTCGCATTGGGACGCGCTCCAGTGGCTCCGCGAGCACCGCTTCCCCGTCCACCCGGATGTCGCCAAGCTGCGGACCGAGGACGAGGTCGTCGAGCGATGCAAGGGGTGGGAGGCGCGCCGCGGATCACTCGATTTCGAGATCGACGGCGTCGTCGTCAAGGTCTCCGATGTCGAGTTGCAGCGCCGGCTCGGCGTCGTCGGCCGTGAGCCGCGGTGGGCGATCGCATGGAAGTTCCCGCCGACGACGGCCGTGACGACGCTCAACGACATCGGCTGGAACCCCGGCAAGTTCGGCGATCTGCACCCGTACGCGATGCTCGAGCCGGTCCGAGTTGGCGGCGTCACGATCAAGCAGGCCACGCTGCACAACGAGGAGGACCTCGCCCGTAAGGACATCCGAGTCGGGGAAGAGGTGATCGTGCTCCGGGCCGGCGACGTCATCCCGCAGGTCCTCTCACCGGCGCCGCACATGGCCGAGCGAGCCGACCGGCCCGAGCTGCCGCACCCTCCGGGGCGGTGCCCGGTGTGCGACACCCCGACGGTCAAGCCAGAGGACTCGGTGTTCACGCGCTGTCCGAACCGGGACTGTCCGGGGCGCCGCTGGCAGCTGCTGACCCACTTCGTCGGAGCGATGGACATCGACGGGCTCGGCGAGAAGCAGGTGAGCCTGTTCATGAAGCTTGGGTGGGTGAGGACGGCGGGCGACTTCTACCGGCTGGCGGCGGGGCAGATCGCCGAGCAGCCTGGCTTCGGGCAGGTTTCCGCCGAGAAGCTCGTCGCCGCGATCGAGGTGTCGAAGCGCCAGCCGTTTGGGCGCGTCCTGTATGCACTCGGAATCGAGGAGGTGGGAGAGGTCACCGGCCGCAACCTCGCCCAGCACTTCCGCACGATCGACGCACTCGTGAGCGCGTCGCCGGAGCAGATCGAGCAAACCCCGGGAGTCGGGCCGAAGATGGCAAGAACGATCCACGAGCAGCTCGCCGACCCGGCGATGCGGAGCCTCATCGAGGATCTGAGGCAGCTCGGCCTCACCCTCGAGGAGACGGGGCCGCCGCCCGGCCAGGGGCCGCTCGCCGGCAAGACGCTCGTGCTCACCGGCACGCTGCCCGACCTCACCCGGGAGCAGGCGACCGAGATGATCGTTGCCGCGGGGGGGAAGGTGACCGGCTCGGTGTCAAAGAAGACGGACTACGTCGTCGCCGGGGAGAGCGCCGGGTCGAAGCTCGCCAAGGCCGAGCAGCTCGGGGTGACCGTCCTCGACGAGACCGGCCTGCGCGAACTTCTCGACTGAGCGGCCGGTGCGGCCGGTGCGGCCGTGCGGCGGTACGGCGGTGCGGCCGTGCGGCGGTGCGGCCGTCAGCCGTTGTATTTCGCGACCGCGACGGCCATGTTGTCCTCGATCGCATGGCCGGCCGCCGGGTCGGACAGGCTATTCAGCAGGAACGCAAACGCGAGCGTGTGGCCGTCCTGTGCCGTGCACAGCCCGACGAGGTTTGCCACGTCGTGCAGCGTGCCGCTCTTGCCGCGGCAGCGGCCCTGCGCGTACGTGCCCTGCAGGCCGGACGCGAGCGTACCCGTCTCGCCCGCGACCGACAGTGAGTTCGTGAACGCGGGGTCGCTCGAAAGCCCCGCGAGCACGGTGACGACGTCACGAGGGCTCGTCCAGTCCCCCGGGAGAGCCCGGAGCCGTCGTCGATCCGGGGATTGATGCCGAACGTCGTTGCGAGCTGACTGCGAACGACCGCCGCTCCGGCCGCGCTCGAGCCGCTGCCGCCGAAGCGCGCGCCGAGATCCTTGAGCAGCATCTCGGCGAAGAAGTTGTCGGACGGCGTGTTCGTCATCTGGATGAGGGTGGCCATCCGGGGCGAATTGACGGTCGCGAGCTGCTGGGCGGCGGCGGGCGTCACGTGCGTATAGACGCGCGTGCCCTTCGGGATCTGCACTCCAGCGGCGCGGAGCGCGGCGACGAACTGCTGCGTCGCGAACAGGGCCGGCCGGTTCTGGATCGAGGACCCGGAGGCGTCGGCGAAGCCTCGATCGTAGACCAGGCCGCTCAGCTCGCCCTCGACGTACGGCGAGAAGGCGAAGCCGGTCGCGATCGTCCCGCGGTGCGAGTCGAGCGTCGACTCATCGCCGACGATCGCGCCCTCAATCGCCGTGATGTGGTTCGTCCGCAGGAGGTTGGCGACGAGCCGCTGGAGCGTGGCGCCGGTTCTCGCGCCGTAGGCGCTGCGGTCGTAGGCAACCGAGCCGAACGTCGGGTCGCCGGCCCCCTTGAGGTACATGGTTCCGTGCCATGTGCCGTTCGCGTCAAGTGAGCCGATGGCTCGCACCGAGGTCTGTAGCGTCGCGTTCGCGCCGAACCGCGCGAGCGCCGTCGAGGTCGTGTAGATCTTCTCGACCGATGCGGGGAGCCGGCGGCCCTCCGGGCGAGCGGAGTAGAGCGGATGGCCCGTTGTCAGATCGACGACATAGGCGCCGCTGGCGCCGCCGGCCGACGCGAGGGAGTGTGACAGGGCGCTCTGGAGGGCCCGCGCCGCATGGGCCGGGAGGGTCCGCGCCGCATGGGCCGGGAGGGTCCGCGACGGCTGGGCCGGGAGGGTCCGCGACGGCTGGGCCGGGAGGGTCCGCGACGGCTGGGCCGGGAGGGTCCGCGACGGCTGGGCCGGCACGTCCTCGGCGAACCCGAGGACCCCGACTGCGGCTGCGACTGCGGCGAGGAAACGTCGCATCGTCGGTATCTAACCGATGGCCGCGGCGAAAGGTGCGGTACGGGGCCGTACAATGCCAAGCGGGCACATGGGCAAGGTCGTCAAGCTCGAGACCGCGGGGGTGGACCGCACAAGCACCGGACCGCGCGAGTCCGGCGCGCGACGCAAGGCCAAAGGCTCGCGGACGGCCCTCGTTCTCGGCGGTGGCGGCTTCACCGGCGGCGTCTACGAGATCGGCGCGCTCCGAGCCCTCGACCTCCTCTCGGTCAACCGCACCGTCAACCAGTTCGACGTGTATGTCGGCACGAGCGCCGGGTCGTTTGTCGCTGCCGCGGTCGCCAACGGCGTTACCCCTGAAGAGATGATGCGGGTGATCGTCCAGCAGGTTCCGACCCCATTCCAGGACGCGCGGGTCAGCAGCCTGCTGAGACCGAACTACCGCGAGTTCCTCAGCAAGGGGATCATGCTTCCGGTGCGCCTCGCGAGCGTGCTGCGCGCCCTCGTCCGCGATTTCGGGCAGATCTCGGCCGTTGACCTTGTCATCGGGCTCGCCGAGGCGCTGCCCTCCGGCATGTATTCCGGCGAGGGCATTGAACGCTACGTCCGGACGATCCTGTCGCACCCCGACCGGACCGACGACTTCCGGCTCCTGGCGAGCGAGCTCTACCTGGCCGCGACGGATCTCGACACGTGCGAGCGGATCGTGTTCGGGGCCGAGGATTGGGACGACGTCCCGATCTCCACGGCGGTGAGCGCCTCGAGCGCCCTGCCGATGGTCTACAAGCCGGTCAAAGTCAAGGAGCGCGAGCTGATTGACGGCGGGATCCTGTCAACGACGAACCTCGACATCGCGGTCGAAGCAGGCGCGAAGTTCATCGTCGTCGTCAACCCGCTTGTCCCGTATGTCAACGACTTCGAGCGGACGATCCCGACGATCACCGGATCGCGGCCCCGTCGCGTCTCGGACATGGGGTTTCCGCAGATCGGTTTTCAGTCGTTCAAGCTGCTCGCCTACCAGCGGCTGCACGAGTTGGCCCGGCGGTGGGAGCAGCGCTACCCGGGCGTCGACATCATCCTGATCGAGCCCGAGCCGAACGACGAGCTGATGTTCCAGACGAGCATCATGAACTACACCTCGCGGGTCGACATCGCGCGGCACGGCTTCCAGTCGGTGACGCTCAAGCTCGCTCACGACTACGCCCACTTCAAGCGCATCTGCGCCCGCCACGGGATTGAGATCTCGGCCACCCGGGTGCGGAAGGTCGTCAAGCACTTCGAGGCCGAGCGCGAGAAGACCCGCGCCTGGCGCAAGATCCTCGAGCAGACGACCTCGACACTGCTGCGTCAGTCGGCCCAGGAGTAGGCGGCCGGCGAACCCCCGGCCGGGGTGATGGTCCCGGTGGAGACGCAGCGACACCCGCCCCGCCCCGCATGGCCCGGGCTCAGCCGGCGTCAGGGCCGGCTGCCCGGGCGAAGGTCGGGATCTGCGCTACGCGCTTGCCGCCTGCGGCTGGACCGGGATCTGACCCGGGATCTCGCGCAAGTTCGAGAGGAAGAGCGTCTTGTCGATCCGGCCGTTAAAAATGGGAACGCCCATCTCGACACACTTTACGATGACATCGCGGCGCTCAAGGCCGGATTCTCGCGCAAGTTCGGTGGGCGTCAGGTGATTGGCCATCGGTCCTGCTCCTCCTTGTGGGGGGGGTTCACTACATATCACTAAGTATGCACCTTGCCGCGGACGCCCACAATCCGAACGTGCGTCGATTCGACGGAAGTACGGGCGGGAACGATGCAAAGTGATTGGAGTTGGACAAACCTTGAATAAACGGTAGAGTTCAGCGGACGATCGGCAGGGTCCGCGGCATCCGGGGACCCGTCTGCAGCCACGGATCGCAGTCAAGACAGGGAACAGAGGTCATGTCGGCGCTGAGCGCGGTTCACACGACCCCATCGTCGAGCGAGCAACAACTGATTTCCGCTGTCCGGCGCGGTGACGACCGCGCCTTCGAGGAGTTGTACGCCCGGTATCGGCCGCGGATCGGCTCCTACGTGCTGGGGATGGTGGGAGATCATCAGCGTGCCGAGGACATCGCCCAGGAGGTGTTCATCGCCGCACTACGCCGTCTACGCGCGACCGAGCGTCCGATCGCGTTCAAGCCGTGGATCTACGAGATCGCCAAGAACGCCTGCATCGACGACTTCCGCCGGGCCCGGCGCGCCCGCGAGGTGTCGCTCGACACCGACGCCGACGACACCCCGCCGGCGTGGCTGATCTCGCACGGGGCCGACACCGCCGTTGAGCACAAGCAGCGCCTCGACGATCTCCGCGGAGCATTCCAGGGGCTGTCGGAGAGCCATCACCGGGTGATCGTCATGCGTGAGCTGGAGGGTCGTTCCTACGCACAGATCGGCGAGAGCCTCGGGATGAGCAAACCGGTCGTCGAGAGCACCCTCTTCCGCGCTCGTCGCAAGCTGACCGAGGAGTACGACGAGCTTGTCACCGGCCGCCGGTGCGAACGCGTCCAGACCGTGATCACCGAGGGGGGCGAGCGCCCCTTGCGCGGGCTCGGGATCAAGGAGCGCCGGCTGCTCGCGCGGCATCTTGCCCACTGCCAGCCGTGCCGTCGTCACGCCCGGCTGGCCGGAGTTGATGAGACGTTCTTCACGACCCCCAGCATCGCTGCCAAGATCGCCGCGCTGCTGCCGCTGCCCTGGGGGTGGCTGCGCCGAGGTCACGGCGGCCGTGGGTCAGCCGCCGCGTCGGCCACGCCATCGGTCACAGCCGTCCAGAGACTGCAGAACGCGGCGGCGTACGTCGATCCAAGCGGTCCGGCGGCCGGTCTCAGCCGCACGGCGGCTGCCGTGGCGGCGATCGTTGTCGCCGGAGCCGGTGGCGGACTCGTCTCCGGACTCGCGCAGCACGGGCACCTGCCGAGGCCGACGGTCGTCCACAGCGCGCCCGCACGCGCGGCAACCCCCGCAGCGGCGCGCCATGCGACGCACGCCCCCGCCGTCCTCCCGATCGTGAAGGGCGCCGCGGGACCGTCCACTCCTGCGCGCAGCAGGCACCGCAATGGGCGCACGACACCACCGGCATCCGGTGGTGGGTCTGGCCAGTCGGGCACCAGTCACACCGCTCAGGCGGCCGGCGGGTCGTCGGGCTCAGGTGCCGCGTCGAAGCCCGCGTCAGGTCCCGGGTCGACGTCGAGCACGGGGACCGTGACGAGCGGTGCCGGCTCCGCGATCAACAATCCGCTGGGTGCCGCGGCCGGAACGGCGAGCAAACTGCTCAGCGGAGGTGGCAGCTCCGGGAGTTCGGGGTCCGGGATCCAGCTTCCCAAGGTCGGCCCCGTTCAGCTCCCCAAGCTGCCGATCAGCCTGCCGTCGACCTCGTCGACCTCGTCGAGTACGACCTCGTCGTCGTCGGGTTCGTCTGGGCCGATCCCACTACCGACGGTCCCCGGCGCGCCGGACCCGAACAAGCTCCTGTCTGGTCTGACAGGTCACGGCTAACGCCGGAGCAGATCCCGCGACGTTGGGGTGAGCAGGCCCGACGGTCGACGATGCGGGCGGGGCGTCCTACCATGCCACCGCCGCGGAACCGGCGGTCGAGGTCGGTCGCGCTGTGGTTTACTGGTCGTATTCGGGGCGTGGCGCAGCCTGGTAGCGCGCACCGTTCGGGTCGGTGAGGTCCCCGGTTCAAATCCGGGCGCCCCGATTGAAACCTCGCCGTTTGCAGGCTTTTATGGCGGATGGCTTGGCCGGTGATCCGAGCCTCATCGACGGAAGGTATAGGTTCGGGACCTCGGAGTCCCGTCGACTTCTCGCGAAGAACAGCCTGCAATTCGCGAAGGACTTGTGCCGTTCGGGTTGGCGGCTCTGGTCCAGAAGTGCGTCTCGGGCAGCGGAGGGTGGCCCGTTGGGAAAACCACTGCTCGTTCCGGTGTCGTTGCCGTGAGGCCAGCGGGCCGTGGCAGCCTTGCTGTCCAATCGCTGCCCAAACGCGATCGCTGCTGTCAATGGTGTGCGTCTGCCGTGCGGCGGATCCTCCTGACCGGGGCCTCCTTTGCGTGCGTGTGGAGCGGTGCGCGTCGGGACATCGTCGCGGAGTAGGTATTGGATCGTCTCGTGATGATCCCGTCGGCTTTGCTGCCGGCGTGGTGTCTCCGACTGACGCCTTGATGACTACATTCGCTACAGTGTAGTTATGGTCGCGAGGCAGCCGAAGACTCAGCCGTTCTCGATCCGCTTGGGTGAGCGCGCGAACCTGCTCGTATCCGAGGAGGCGCGCCGGTCGGGCCGGTCGCGCAGCGTAGTGGTCGAGGAGCTCGCGGAGGAGGCGGCGAAGGCCCGGTTGCATCCCGGGATCGCGTTTCGGGGGCGTCCCCGCCGCGCGTGGGTGATCGGCAGCGGCCTCGATGTGTGGGAGATCGTCGAGCTGCTCGGCTCCTACGGCGTTGACGTGGGGACGCTGAGCGCGGACCACCCGTTGCTGAGTGAGCGGCACCTGCGCACCGCGCGTGCGTACGCGAACCAGTTCCCGGACGAGATCGCGGCGCTGTTGGAGGAGAACCGCCCGCCGTTGTCTGATCTGATGAGCCTATACCCGTTTCTTCAAGGCCCCGGCAGCTGAGTCGCCACCATGCGGCTGCTGCTCGACGCGCACGTGTCAGGGCCGCGCGTCGGCCAGCGGCTCGAGGCCAAGGGCCACGCGGTCCGCGCGCTCGATCAGGAGCCGGAACTCGAGGGGCTGGACGATGATGAGGTGTTGTCGATGGCGTGCGTCGACGAGCGCATCCTGGTGACTCACAACATTCGCGACTTTCCCGCCATCCTGCGGGAGTGGGCGGCGGCGGCGCGCTCACATACCGGGGCGATCCTCGTGAACGGGATCGACCACCGGGAGTTCGACGTGATCGTGCGCGGGATCGAGCGGTGCCTGGAGCTGTACCCGGACCCGGGCGGCTGGGCGGACCTTGTACTCGTGGTTGATCGTAAGTTCGCGCGGGGCTAAGTCCGGCTTGTTCCGCCGCTTCAAACCGATCGATGTTCACAGGATTCTGTGAGTTGTTGTCATTTCTAGTGCGCTCGGCTCCACGCCGACGGATCGCGAGGGCCACCCCGCTCGCGGCGCGGCGAAAACCGGGGACGCTCCGGCTTGTACGTTCCTGAGCCGGGCTTAGCCCGGATCCACCGATTCGGTGGGTGGATGCGCTCGGAACTGGCTGTCGGGTCTGGTGATGGGTCGTTGATCGGCCGGGCGGTGACTCTGGCGGGTTCGAGTGCTCGTGAGGCGCGTCCGGGAGGCGGTTCGGAGGCGATCGCGCGGATGGGTGATCGCGCCCTGCCGGACGAGTTGCTGCCGATTGTTCGTCAGTGACGCCGACGCTGGTCAGGCGGCGGGGAGCGCGCGGATGCGGGCCAGCGCTGCGAGGTAGTCGCCGTGCCACGGCCAGCGGGCGGGCAGGTGAAGCGTCCACGAGCGGCGTGGCGTGTCAGCCGGCCGGCGATCGTGATCAGCCGGCGGCGAAGTGTCAGGGCGGCCCGCACGGTGCTGTCGGGCAGGCCGATCAGTTGGGTCCAGCGCAGCAGGTTGTGCGCGAGCGCACCGAGCACCGTCCAGGCGCCGTTGGCGTTGAACTCACCGGACGGGAAGTGCCCTAGCGCCTGCTCCTTGAGCTCAACGATCACTTGTTCAACGACGGCGTGATCACGATGCTCTGACTCCACGATCGTGATGTCCTCGGTGCGGTTGGTGAGAAACGCGAAGTGACGCCAATCGGGCCACAGCTCGGCCTGCGGCCCGACCAGTCGGGTGCGGCGCACGATCAGCCGCCTGCCGCCGTGGGTGGTCTCGGCGATCTGCGCCTCACCTTCCTTCGGGTAGTCCTCGATCGTCTGCCACGCGCTCTCCTCGATCGCCTCCACTGCGGCACGGATCGCCTTGTGCATGCGGACTCCGATCGAGTACTGCCAGTCGGCGCGCTCCAGCCGAGCGAACACCTTGTGGTTCCAGAACCCGGAGTCGGCGCGCAGCAGCTTGGGCCCGTCGGCGCCCGCGCGCGTGACCCGGGCGATCAGCTCGTCGCAGAAGCGCAGCATCCCCTTGCTCGTGTTCGCCGAACCCTTCCTGAGACGGATATGCAGCACCTCACGAGTGTCAGCACGGGTGGCCAGGATCGGGTGATACCCGAGCACCTTCGTGTACCCGTAGGCGGCGCCCTGCTTGAGCCGTCCGCACACCTCGCCGACGAAGCTGTCGACATCGATCACCAACCGCCCGCTCCCGGGACCGGCACCCGCCCGCCACGCGCGCACGAGCGTCTCCCCGAGCAGCGCGTCGAGCTGGCGCACATGCCCGAACGTGAACGCGCGCAGAAACGTCCCGAGCGTCGAGGGCGCCGGCATCCAGCCGCCCAACAGCCGTCGCGTCTTGCCTGCCCGAAGCACATCGCAGTCATCGATACTGTCCGCGCCGAGCACCATCGCGAACAAGACCGCCATCACCTTGCGCCCCGCGTTCGCGGCGCCCGCCCGGTCACGCCGCAGCCGCACCAGCTTGCCTGCCGCCGCCTCAATCCTGAGTCGCCCGGCGAGCGTCGCGACGAGCATCACCCCAGCATCCGAGACTGCCCGCTCGTCGTCGAACTCGACCCGCAGACCATCCAGTCCGACCGGCTCGTCATCATGCACCACGAAGGTGACCTCCTGTCCGCAGGCCCCGGCTGCGCCAATCAGCCGTTAAAGCCCTGCACAGGAGGTCATTCTTTTTCACGCCCGGACAGAACCGCCCAGCGACCCGGTGGATCCAGGCTTAGACGCCGGAGGTCAGCAGGTATCGGTCGAGGTGCGCTAGGCATTGGAGTCGGGGGATGGCGGGTCTCGCAAATTGCGATTTCACGCGCAGGTTCCGTCCGAAGCGTCGCGATCATTCTCGTGTGGCTGTCGTCGAGGTGCCCTACGAGATCGACCTGCGCGAGGTCGCCCACTCCGTCGGCAAGAGCACGTACGACCGCGGCGCGGCGTACGCGCGCAAGAACAGGGTGCTGTCGCTCGAGTGGGACGAGGATGAGCTCGCGATGACCGGCAAGGTTCTGGGCACCGGTCTGTACACGACCACGGTCCGGTTCTCCAATCTCGGCGGCGGGATCGAGTTCGACTTCGGCGAGTGCACCTGCCCGATCGGGTTCGACTGTAAGCACGTCGCGGCGGTGGCGGTGACGGCCGCCGGAAGCGCGACTCCGCAGACGCGTGGCGAGGACGCGGTAAAGGGCGCTGCGAAGCCGGCTCGCGAGGTGACGAGCGAGCCTCGGCCGCCTTCGTGGCAGGAACGGCTGCGGCCGCTGGTGAGCGCGCCGAGCAGCACCACGGTCGGCAGTCCGTTGGCGGTGGAGTTGTCGGTCACGGCCGGCCTCTACGGGCGCGGCCAGCGACTGCAGGCGAAGCTGATGCGGCCCGGTGCGAGGGGTGGCTGGGTCAACGGGTCGCTCTCATGGAACCGACTCGAGCCGTGGGATCACCGCGACCTCGAGATACGCGAGGACCATCTGGCCCTTGCTCGGGAGCTCAAGGCGCTGACGGCGGCCCACGGCGCCGGCCGGTATATGTACGGCTACAGCGGCCAGGACAAGCTGCTCGATCTGACCGATGTCGATGGCGGGCGGTTCTGGTCGTTGCTGGAGGACGCCGAGGCGCTCGGGATCGTGCTGCTCGACAGCGACCGGCGCGGCGTCGAGGTTCCCCGCTACCGGACGGCGGAGCTGCTGATCGACGTGACGGTCGGCGGCGATGGGGCCGCCGAGGTCAAGCCGGTTTTACGCGACGACGCCGCTTCTGCGACCGCTACGCGGCTGCCGGTGCTGTTCCTCGGAGTGAGCGGTCACGGCCTTGTCGTGCACGAAGTGCGTGACGTGCCGACGGGCAGCGAAACGAGAGATCTGCGACTGATCCGCCTCAGCCGGCCAACCCCGGAACAGCTCCGATTGATGGTGCTCGGTGGCGAGCGGCTGACGGTCCCGCGCGGCGAGCTCGCGGCGTTCGCGACCGAAATCGCTCCGGGGCTGCGGAACATCGCCCCAGTCGTGTCCAGCGACGGGTCATTCACGACGCCGGAGGTATCACCGCCCGCGCTCGTGCTGAACGTCGGCCACCAACCGGGGCACGTCACGGTCCTTGGCTGGCAGTTCCGCTACGTGGTGGGCGATCGCACGATCGAGGCCGATTTGGTCAGTTCCGATGGTGGTGACCCGGCGGCAGCGATCCGTGACCGTGCAGCCGAGCGGGCGCTGCTCGACGAGCTCGACGTTGATCGGCCGGCGCTGCGGGATCTAGGCGTGCTGGACGTGGGTGGGCGACCCGCCCGCGGCACGATCGTGCTCGAGGGTTTCGACACGGCACGGTTCGTAGCCGACGAGCTGCCCGCGCTGGCAGCGGCGTTGGAGGTCACGGAGACGGGTGAGCCGATCGACTACCGTGACGTCGCCGACTCGCTGCGGATCGAGGTGTCGACGACGGAGCAGACCGGCGGAGAGCAGGATTGGTTCGACCTCGACGTCACGATCACAGTCGCGGGTCACAAGCTTCCGTTCGCGGTCGTGTTCGCCGCGCTCGCGCGCGGCGAGACGCGCCTGCTGCTCGACGATGGTGCGCACTTTTCGCTGCTGGCACCCGAGCTCGATGCGTTGCGTGGGCTGATCGCGGAAGCCGAGTCGCTCGGTGACGGCTTCCGGCCGGGGTCGCTGCGAATCAGTCGCTACCAGGCGACGCTGTGGGACGAGCTGGTCAAGCTCGGCATCGTCGGCAGACAGGCGCAAGCGTGGCAGCTGCAGCTCGAGGCGTTGCGCGGGCTCGACGGGCTCACTGACCACGACCCGGCGGCCACGTTCGCAGCCTCACTGCGCCCATACCAGCTGGACGGATTCAAGTGGCTGGCGACGCTGTGGGAGCTCGGACTTGGCGGGATCCTGGCGGACGACATGGGACTCGGCAAGACCATCCAGGCGCTGGCGCTGGTAACCCACGCGATCGAAGCCGGAGCGGACAACCCGTTCCTCGTCGTCGCGCCGACGAGCGTCGTCCCGAACTGGATCGCCGAGGCGCGACGGTTCGCGCCGGACCTGGCCACGCGCGCGATCACCGACACCCACCGCAAGCTCGGCGCGACGATCGCGGACACGACAGACGGCGCGCAGCTCGTTGTGACCACCTACACGCTGTTGCGGCTCGACGCCGAGGAGTTCGCTTCGAGAGCGTGGGCGGGGGCCCTGCTTGACGAGGCGCAGCACGTCAAGAACCACAGCGGCAAGACGCACCAGACCGTTCGCCGTGTCGAGGCGCCATTCAAGCTGGCGATCACCGGCACGCCGATGGAGAACAACCTGACCGAGCTGTGGGCGCTGCTGTCGATCACCTCGCCGGGACTGTTCCCGGACCCGAGGAAGTTCACGGAATTCTGGGCACGGCCGATCGAGCGCAACGGGGACAAGGAGCGACTCACCACGCTGCGGCGGCGGATCCGGCCGCTTGTCAAACGGCGCACGAAGGAGCTGGTAGCGGCTGAGCTGCCGGTCAGGCAGGAGCAGGAGCTCGTAGTCGAGCTACACCCGCGGCATCGCAAGGTGTACGACATCCACCTGCAGCGAGAGCGCAAGCGCATTCTCGGCCTGCTCGACGACTTCGATCGCCACCGCCTGTCCGTGCTGACTGCGATCACCAAGCTGCGGCAGCTGAGCCTGCACGCCGGGCTCGTCGACACCGCCAACGCGAGCACGCCGTCGGCCAAGATCGACGAACTGATCGAGCAGCTGGCCGACGTGATCGGGGGCGGACACCGGGCGCTGGTGTTCAGCCAGTTCACGGGCTTCCTCGCGACCGTGCGCGATCGACTCGACGCCGAGGCGATCGAATACTGTTACCTCGACGGCAAGACGCGCAACCGCGAGAAGGTGCTCGGCGCCTTCAAGCAGGGCCACGCGCCGGTGTTTCTCATCAGCCTGAAGGCCGGCGGTGCCGGCCTCAACCTGGCCGAAGCGGACTACGTGTTCGTGCTCGACCCGTGGTGGAACCCGGCCGTCGAGGCTCAGGCAATCGACCGCAGCCATCGGCTCGGCCAAACGAAGCCGGTGATGGTCTACCGCCTCGTGTCGCGCAACACGATCGAGGAGAAGGTCGTAGCCCTGGCGAAGCGCAAGGCAGCGCTGTTCACCGGCGTGATGGACGACGGTGATCTGTTCTCCGGACAGATCACCGCTGCCGACATAGCCGGCCTGCTCAGTTAGCTCGGGCGCCATCGGTGGCGGCGACTTCCATCGGTCGCAATGGCCGGCGCGTCTGCTGGTGGGAGCGATCGGGAAGGGCCGGCGAGCCGCTCGGCTGTCACTTGTGTCGGAATTGGGCAGCAACTCAATTTCGCTGCCTAAACCCCGGGAATCCACGGCAATATCCGAGGATCAGAAGGAGGTGCCGGGGAACTACAACAAGATGATTTGCAGGGCTTTTCCGGATGCGGGTCGGATTTCGCCCATAATTCGGGTCGGTGAGGTCCCCGGTTCAAATCCGGGCGCCCCGATTCACGAATCCCCCGTCATCACGGGGGATTCGGTGTATCTGGGGGCGATCTAGCTCCCGCCGTGACTGGCAGCAGCGTCATCGTCGGCCAGTCGTGGACCATGCGGCACAGCGTTCGGTCGTGCGTGACGAGAACGACCGCGGCGGGCGTGCTGAGGAGGGCGTCGCACAGTTCGTCGACGAGCGTGACCGAGAGATGGTTCGTCGGTTCGTCGAGCACCAGCACCGACGGCCGGCTGAGCAGGACGCGGGCGAGCGTGACCCGTCGGCGCTGCCCGACCGAGAGTTGGCCGAGCGGAGCGCCCAGAAGAGATCCGGGTGCCGATCAGAATCGGCCCGGAGGCGTTCGCCATCGGCGGTCACGAGCTCCACGGCGAGCAGATCGTCGATCGTGAGGCCGTGCTTGCGGACGAGCCAGCCGATGCCTCCTCCGAGGGTCAGCCCGGCGATCCCGACCGATCCGGTGTCCCCGAATCCGGTCGTCAGACCGTGCCTCGCGGCTTCTGCGGTGTATTGGCCGGCTGTGAGCCCGGCCTGGGCCCACGCGATCCGCCGCTGCGGGTCGACGTGCAGCGCGCGCATCTTGGACATGTCCAAGACCAGTCCCCCGTCGGTCGTGCCGTGACCGGCGAAGCTGTGCCCGCCGCCTCGAACGGCGAGCTCAAGCCCTTCGGTGCGCGCGAGCGAGACGGCGAGCGCCACGTCAGCGGAATCGGCAGGGCGGACGATCAGCGCGGGTCGCCGGTCGACTGCGGCGTTGACGACGAGCCGAGCTGATTCGTACTCGGGATCGCCGGGCGCGACCACCTCGCCAAGGAGCGCGGCGCGCAACTCCGGGATCGCGGCGGCTGCCGGACGAGGCGCCGAGCGCTGCTCGGCATAGTAGGTCGAATGCATCACGTCCTCCATCGGTCTGTCTCATCTGTGTGTGGGATCGGTCGACATGTGTCAGGTCGTGCTGGCGGCGGCGGTCTGCGCCTCCCGGATCGCGGTCTTGGCGACGGGGTCCGAGAGCCGTCGTCCCGGACGAGCGTGAAGATCGCCGGAAGGGCCAGCAACGCGATCACGCCAAGCACCCACAGCGCCTGCTGAAAGCCACCGGTGAGAGCGGCGGGTAGCCCATGGCCGGCGTGAAGCAAGGTGTTGGCGTGGCCGGTGGCGACGGTCGAGGCGATCGCGATCCCGATCCCTCCGCCGAGCTGCCTGGAGGTGTTCATCAGCCCGGACGCGAGACCCGCCTGATGCTCGGCGACGCCGGCGAGCGCGGCGATCGAGATCGGGATGAACGCGAACGCAGTCCCTGCGCCAGCGATGACCATGGGCCCGGCGAGGTTGGCCAGGAAGTGCCCGTGGACGGGTCCCTGGCTTGCCCAGATCACGCCGGAACCAATGAGCACCATCCCGATCGTCATCACGATCTTGGCTCCGCGGCGAGTGACCAGCTTCTGCGAGAGGCCGGCGAGCGCGATCGAGCTCAGCGATGCGGCGAGCCACGCGACCCCGGTCTGAAGGGCGCCGTAGTGCAGCACCTGCTGCATGTACAACGTGCCAATGAAGATGAACCCGAAGAAACTGGCGCTCGACAGCAGGGCGGCGATGTTCGCGGCGGCGAGCGTGCGGAGCCGAAAGATCGAAAGTGGCAACAACGGGTCCTGCGCCCGGCTCTCGATCGTCGCAAACGCGACGAGCAGCGCTGCGGATCCCGCGAGGAGCGCGATCGTTCTCGTTGATTCCCAGCCGTACTGCGTCGCGCCAGAGATCGCGTCGACCAGCAGGACCAGCCCACCCGTGACGGCGATCGCCCCGAGCGCGTCAAACCTCCGGCGCACGGTGGCGGGCCGGCTGTCTGGAACGAGTCGCGGTGCGAGCGCTAGCGCGGCTGCGCCGATCGGGATGTTCAGATAGAAGATGTACTGCCAGCCGGCGTAGCGGGTGAGAAGGCCGCCGCCGATCAGCCCGACGGTCGCGCCGGCGGCAGCGAGCCCACCCCAGATCCCAAGCGCCTTGTTGCGCTCCGCGCCCTCCTCGAACATGTTCATCACGATTGACATGGCAGCGGGCACCATGGTCGCTGCGCCGAGTCCCTGAACGGCCCGGCTCCCGATCAGGAACGCTTCGCCGGTCGCGAGCCCACAGGCCAGCGACGCCGCCGTGAAGACGGCAAGCCCGAGCATCAGGATCCGGCGGCGGCCGAGCAGATCCGCCGCGCGGCCGCCCAGCAGGAGAAAGCCGCCGAACGTGATCGCGTACGCGGTCACGACCCATTGCAGGCTCGTCTCGCTGAAGTGGAGGTCGCGTCCGATCGTCGGCAGCGAAACGTTGACGATCGTCAGGTCGATGATTGTCATGAAGTACGAGACCGCCAACAACGCGAACGCGTGCCAGCGATTGATATTCGGTGATGTGGACGTCATTGGGCCTCCAGGAGAGGTCTGGTAGGGGAAAGCGCGAGTCGGTGCGCGAGGACAACGGCGTGCGCTCGCTACGTACCGTCCGCTTCGATTGACGAGCTAGCCGTTTGCTGTGTGACACAGTGCCGCGTGTCGCCACGCCTCACCATGCGTAGACCGCAAAAGGACGTCCTCGTTGTTGTCGGATTCCCGAAAGGAAGCGCGCCGGAGCTACTCGCCGCCGTCCACGACGACGTGCTCGCGGAGCGCAGGCGGCGCCGGCTCGTCCTCGGCGGCGACATCCGAGTCGGACTCGATCAGCGCGTGGAGCCGCAGGGCCAGCCCGAGCTCATCGCGGCGGCGGGTGATCGGACGCCCAATACGTTCCTCGATCGTGGCGAGCCGGTAGCCCACGGTCCGCTCGTGGACCTTGAGCAGCGCGCCGGTCGCGGACGCATTCTGACCCAGACTGAAGTAGGCCCGCAGCGTCGCACGCAGCCGGGCGGTCTTGGCGTCAGCGGCCGCAAGCGGTCCAAGCTCGCGCGCGACGAATTCTCTCGCGCGGCGCTCATCCTGGACGACCAGCGCCTCGAGCGCGACATCGTCATACCGGGTCACCGCCGCGCCGCCGATCATCGCGACCCTGTAGGCCTGAAGAGCCTGCCGGTGAGTCTGGACGAACCCGTGCTCGCCGAAGGCCACATCGCCGCAGGCCAGAAACGTTCCTTCCTGGGGTCGGAACCGCTCCAGCGCCCGCGCCGCTGCAGCCCCGATCCGCGGACGTCCACCCAGCCACGCCCATAGCGAGCGCCCCCCGCCGCCCGCGATCAGCAACGCACAGCCAAGCTCCTGCGCGAGCTGCGTGGCGCCCGCCTCGGGGCTCTGACCCCAGGCAACCACGCCGACATGATCCACGCGCAAGCGGTACCCGAGCTCCTCCTCGGACACCGGCATCCCCGCGAGCAGCTCCCGCGTCAAGGACGCGCGTTTGCGCTCCTGACTGCGCAGCAGCCGGTCACGCTCCGCCTGGTACACCTCCGCAAGTTGTCCTGTGACCTGGTCGACGTACGCGAACAGGTACCGCGACAGGACCCGGAGCGCCTCGACCCGCCGCGCGTCCGGAAGTCTCCGCCGCTCCACCTCTGCGCACATCTGCTCCCAGAGGCTGGCATGCCCGATCGAGTAGGTCCGGTGCAGCGCCGCCCACGGGAGCCCTTCGCCTGCCGCCAGCAGCGCCTCGTCGACCGCGCCGGGCGGCAGGCGGTCGGGCATCGCGCGGCCGTGTCCCAAACCGTGTGCCACCGCCCGCAGGTTCGCCACGATGCTGGCCCGCTCGACGTCGGCCATGCCAGGGTCGATGCCCTCGAAATACTCCGGCACCTCGTCGTGGAGCCGATCGTCCACGACATCGGTGACCTCCTGCGCGTTCGAGTCCAGCCAAGCCGCAAGCTGCCGAATATCGGCATCCACGTCTCCCATGTAGCGAGTCTACCCCTCGATCACGCCGGCGCTACGACACGAGAAGGACTCTGAGGCGAGGAACTCACCGCTTCAGGTCGGGCGGCGCACCGACGGCCGACCGGACCGCACGCCGTTTTCAGGACACCCCTCCGCTCTGCGGATCCGGTGACTCCGCGCGCCGTCTTTCGCGACATCGGTGAGGTCGGTTGTGCACCACCTCGCAACAGTTGCCAGCGCGCCGTTGATCCCGATTCGAAAGCCCGTCTCGAACCATGAATTCGCACTTGACTATCCATCTCGCAAGGGCTCACACCGACGACCTGCTTCGGCAGGCCCAAGGCGGCGAGGTCGGCTGGGCGGCAACGAGCGAGACACCGGCGAACACTCCCACCCCCAAGAAACACCCTGATGCGGAGAATCCCCATGAGACCAGAAACAAGAGACAACCGGTGGATCGCGCTGTACGTGCTGTGCACCGGGATGCTGATGATCGTCCTCGACGCGACGATTGTGAACGTCGCACTACCGACAATCCAGTCGGACCTTCACTTCGCGCAGTCCGGCCTCGCGTGGGTCGTCAACGGCTACCTGATCACGTTCGGCGGCCTGCTGCTCCTGGCGGGCCGGGTCGGTGATCTGATCGGACGCCGGCGGATGTTCCTATGCGGTCTCGCAGTCTTCACAGCGGCCTCGACGGTCTGCGGGCTGGCCTCGAGCCAGGGGACGCTGATCGCCGCACGGTTCGTCCAAGGCGCCGGCGGCGCGATGACCTCCTCGGTGATTCTCGGGATGATCGTGACGATGTTCGATGAGCCAAGGGAGCAGGCGAAGGCGATCGGCGTGTTCGCGTTCGTCGCCTCGGCCGGCGGCGCGATCGGGCTGCTCGTCGGCGGCGCGCTGACCGAGGCGATCAACTGGCACTGGATCTTCTTCGTCAATCTCCCGATCGGCGTCGGCACCGTCGTGCTCGCGCGCCGCCTGCTCGAGGCCGACCCTGGGATCGGGTTCACGGCGGGCGCAGATGTCGCCGGCGCAATTCTGAGCACGGGCGCACTGATGCTCACCGTCTACGCGATCGTCAAGCCGGCACCGCTGCTCGGCATCGCTGCCGGCGTGCTCGCCGTGGCATTCCTCGTCCGCGAGTCGACCGCCGCGACGCCGCTGATCCCGCTGCGCATCTTCCGCTCACGCAACGTCTCGGGCGCGAACCTGATCCAGGCGCTGACAGCGGCAGGGATGTTCGGAGTGTTCTTCCTCGGCGCCCTGTACGTGCGCCGTGTGCTCCACTACGACGCGCTCCAGATCGGGCTCGCGTTCTTCCCGGTGACGGTGCTGATGGGCACGCTGTCGGTCCGATACACCGAGAAGCTCATCACCCACTTCGGCGCACGTCCCACCGTCCGCGTCGGGATCGTGATGATCGGCGCGGCGATGCTGTGGTTCAGCCGCGCACCGGAGCACGGGAGCTACGTCGTCGACGTGCTGCCGACGATGGTGCTGCTCGGGATCGGCTGCGGCGTCTGCTTCCCGTCACTGATGACACTCGCGATGTCAGGCGCCACACCTGCCGACGCGGGGCTCGCGTCGGGTCTCGTGAGCACGACCGCCCAGGTCGGTGGCGCGCTCGGGCTCGCCGTTCTGGCATCGGTGGCGTCAAGCGACGCACACGACTCGCACACACTGTCCGCGATCGTCGGCGGCTACCACGTCGCGTTCCTGATCGGGGCGATCCTCGTGGTGGCGGCGATGGCAGTCGCGTTCATCGTCCTGAAGGATCCGGGGCACACGCCGGATACCGCCGTAGCTGCCGATCCGCGGGATCTGCCCGTAGTGGCCGCGGAGGCCCAGGTGTAGGTCCTGAGTAGGTTCATCCATCCGCCCCCTTGGACGCTGATGGCTGCCAGGCGACGCAGTCTCATCAAACGGGATACTCCGCGCGGGGAGGCCTAACGTTCCCTGGTTCGGGTTTCGGAGCGTTGGTGCTGATGCGACGTCTGGCGCGGCTTCGCCGCTGGCGTCAGGGATGCCGAATCCAGGCTGCGGCTGGCTTGGGGGCGAAGATGTAACGGGAGCCCATCAGCATGAAGGCGAGGGCGAGCAGCCACGCCAGCCAGGAGCCAAGGGCGTTCATGATCATCCCTTGTGAATTCGGGGCTCGAGCCATTCGGTGTGCATGGTCGGTGCGGTGTGGATCGCGGTGACTCGTAGCCGCTGATCGCCGGTGTTGCTGAAGCGATGAGCGCTCTCCGCGGGGGCGATGAGGATGTCTCCAGCCGTCGCGGTGAGAGTGGTGTCGTCGATCTCGAACCGGGCCTGGCCAGCTTGGACGATGAACAGCTCGGGATACGGATGACGGTGCAGTCGCGGGCCCGCACCGGGCCGCCCGTCGACTAGGAACAGGGAGATCGGGAGGCCGCTGTGGTGTGCGCCGATGAACTGGTGGGCTTCTGGTGAGCCTGGTAGGTCGGTCTGTCTGATGAGCAATGGCTGAGAGTGCATGGCGTCAGTCTCAGCCGTCGCAGAGGATTTGTCCAACAGATAGTCACGATAGGATTGAGTGATAGATTCGATGAATGGAGTTCCGGCAGCTCGCGCACTTTCTTGCGGTTGCGGAAGAGCAGCACTTCACTCGCGCGGCGGCGCGGGTGCATCTGACGCAATCCAGCCTGTCGAGTTCGGTGCGTGCGCTCGAGCGTGAACTCGGCAGCGACCTGTTTGTCCGCAGCACCCGGCAGGTCGAGTTGACCGAGGCTGGACGCGCGCTGCTGCCGGCCGCCAGGCGAACCGTGGCAGCGGCCGAGGACGGCCGGGATGCCGTCGCGGCGGTCCGCGGGCTGGTGCGCGGGCATCTGGCGGTTGGCGCAATCCAGACGCTCGGGCAGGTCAACCTGCCCGTGCTCATCGCCCGCTTCCATCGCCGGCATCCGGCCGTAACGCTGCGGATCCATCACGATGGCGCGCCGGAGCTCGTGAGACGGACTGCCGATGGAGAGGTCGATCTCGCGATCGTTGACCTGCCGCTGGGGCAGCACGGCAACCGGGTGCGAGCCCACTCACTCGCGACCGAGTCGCTGCAGCTCGCCGTGGCCGCCGGCGACCCGGTCGCTCACCGCAGCCGCGTGCGTCTCAGCGACCTGGCCGAGCGTGAGTTCATCGAATACCGGCCAGACTCGGCGCTACGTGCGAGCATCGATCGCGCCTGTCACCAGGCAGGACTGAAGCGCCACATCGCGTGCGAGGTGGACGCCCTCCCCGAACTGGTCGAACTCGTCGCGGTCGGGATCGGCGTGTCGCTATTGCCGCCGGCCGCGATCCGAATGACGGCCGGCCGCGCGGTCGGCGTCGATACCGAGCCATCGATTCCACGTGAGCTGGTCCTCGTCACGCCCCTAGACCGCGAGCCCTCACCCGCTGGTGCAGCATTCCTGCAGCTACTCGACCACGGGCCGATGAGCAACGGCGCGCCCGACACCACAACACGCCGGCTCGAAGCCGGCGGTTAGATGATCGGCACGGTTTCCGGCTCGATCGGTGCGGTGTGTGATCGTTCGTGATCGACACGTGATTCACCCGCTGCGGGCGGCGAGTGCGTTTGGGAGTGGCGATCGCTCGAGCGCGGCGCGCATCGCGGCGATGGCGCCCAGCAGGGCGGACAATGGCCTGAGTAGCAGCGTCGCGCGCTCGACACGTCCGAGCGCGTCATGGGTCTCGATCAGCACTCCGCTCATCCGCCTATGACCATGGAAGGCGCTGATGACGGTGACGAGCTGGCGGTCGGCGGCGAGTTGGTTCTCGACCTCGATCTCGTCCAGGACTGCGGCGATCGTCACGAGGATGTGGGCGACATTCGCGCGGCCGTGGTAGTCCCGCACGGGGCTGTGAAAGACGACCTGCTCGCTGAGTGCGTTGCGGAGCCGGTCCTCCGGGTCCCGTCCTGTGAGCTGAAGTAGCTTCGATTGCATGATCTCTCCCTGACGCTCACGCGGCACGTTCGTCTGGAGCGTCCTCGTTGGAATGCTCTGCTGGAGCAAGGGCGACCCTGGTGGGCGCGCGTGTACTCGGTCGCGCCGCTGCGCCCGTGATCAGCCGGGCGCCGCGGCCGTGGGTGAGGAAGCTGAACGCCCAGCGGATGAGCACCAGCAGACGGTTCTCGAAGCCGACCAGGTACCAGAGGTGCACCGTGAGCCAGGTGAACCAGGCGACAAAGCCGCTCAGACGGAGGAATTTGATCTCGGCGACGGCGCTCGCGCGTCCGATCGTGGCGAGGTTGCCTTTGTCGTGGTAGCGGAACGCTCGGACCGGTCGGCCGCGAAGGCGGGAGCGCACCACGCGCGCCGCATGGCGGCCTTCCTGCATCGCGACCGGCGCGAGGCCGGGCAGCGCGATCGACGAGGTGTCGGCACGTCGGATGCGGATCATGTCCCCGAGCGCCAGCACCTCGGGATGGCCGGGGAGTGATAGGTCCGGGAGAACCTCGACGCGTCCGGCTCGATCCACCTCAACGCCGGCCCGCTCGGCGAGCGCGGCGGCGAGGCTCGACGCCACGACTCCCGCCGCCCAGATGACCGTCCGCGTGTGGATCTGTTGCGGGTCGCCGACCCGATCGTTCAGTGTGACCGAGCAGCCGTCGACGTCAATGACGACGTGCTCGAGCAGCGTCTCCACGCCGAGGCGTTCAAGCGACCGGAGGGCCCGTTTCGAAAGCGACGGCGGGAACTCGCTCAGCACCCGTTCGCCGGCTTCGATCAGAAGGATCCGAGCCTCGCTGGAGTCGAGCGATCGGAAATCTCCGCGGAGGTTGTGCGCGATCTCCGCGATCTGGCCTGCCATCTCGACCCCGGTGGGACCGGCCCCGACCACCGCGAACGTCAGCCAGGACGCCCTTCGTCGTGGGTTGGGCTCCAGCTCGGCTGCCTCGAATGCCTCGAGGATCCTGCGGCGGATCGTGAGCGCGCCTTCGAGTGTCTTGAGGTTCGGGGCCTGGGCCTGCCAGGTGTCGTGCTGGAAGTAGTTGTAGTGGGATCCCGCGGCGACGATCAGCGTGTCATAGGGCAGAGTCGCGGGTGCCCGCTCGCCCGCGACCGCGCGAAGGCGAACCAGTCGCGCGTCGAGGTCGAAGTCAGTTGCCTCCGCGAGCACGACCCGGACGTTGCTACGGCGGCGAAAGACGCGCCGCAGCGGATAGGAGATCTCGGCGGGCGACAGCGCGCCCGTCGCGACCTGGTAGGCCAGCGGCTGGAACAGATGAAAGTTGCGGCGATCGACGAGCGTAACGTCAACCGGAAGGCGCGCGAGCGCAAGCGCGGCCTGGAGGCCACCGAAGCCGCCGCCGACGACGACCACGCGGTGGCGGTCCTCCGGCGGGCGGGTGTTGGTGGCGGCAGTGTGGAGGTGAGCATTCATCGGCACGGTGGGGGTGAGTGGGTTGATCAAGGACCGTCACCTTTGAGACGGCGCGGCTTGACCGGATGTGACACCTCGGCCGGAATGGCGATGTCACATCGATCGCGATCATCCCGTCGACCGTCCATCCGACTGAACAGGAGGAGACGATGATCGAGCTGGAATACGAGATGACCTACGCCGAGAAGATCGATGGCCCGCTCGGACCGACTGCGGGCTCGCCGCTCGGTGAGCGTTTGTGCTGGCAGGTCGTGTCCGCGACGCTTCGGGGCCCTCGGATCAGTGCGAGCCTGGCGATGCCGGGAATGGACTGGATGCGGCTGGGCACCGACGGGATCCGCCGGCCGGACGTCCGGGCACAGTTCACGACTGACGATGGCGAGCTGATTCTGTTTCGCTACGACGTGGCCATGATCCGCTCCACCGGCGCGTTTCTCGCCGCGCTGGCGTCCGGCGAGAGCAGCGACTTCGCCGACCAGTACATGCGGATCGCGCCTTGTTTCGAAGGTGGCGCCGGACGCTATGCCTGGCTTGCAGAAAGCCTGTTCGTTGGGCGGGGCAGGCTGACCGGACCGCGGGCAATCGAATACGAGATCTATCGGGTGCTCTGAGCGGCGTCACACCCAGACCGCGTACCACGGCGAGCGCGCGGATCTCAGCCGCCCGGATGCCTCGGAGTCCCACCACCGGCGCGATGTCACATCCCGAGCGCCTGTGTCGTCGTCTCTGCGAAGGCCGACAGACAGGAGAAACCGAAATGAGCACCACGATTCCGGCGGGCCGGCTGCAGCTGTCGCAGGTCGCGGCCAGGCAGTACGCCGCGATGTTCAAACTCTCAACGGCGGTGGAGATGGACCACGCGCTGCGCGGTCTGGTCGATATCCGTGCCTCGCAGCTCAACGGGTGTGCGTTCTGCCTCGACATGCATTGGCGGGACGCGCGCGCTGCGGGAGAGTCCGAGGAGCGGCTGTACATGCTCGACTCCTGGCGAGACAGCACGCTGTACAGCGAGCGCGAGCGAGCAGCGCTCGAGTTGTGCGAGGCGATCACAATGATCACCGATGGGCATGTCGCGGATGACGTGTGGGGGCGTGCACGCGCCGTATTCGACGAGCACGAGCTGAGCCAGCTGGTGCTCGCGATCACGGTGATCAACGCCTGGAACCGGCTGAACATCACGACCCGGCTCGAGCCGGGCCACTACGAGCCGGGACAATTTGACGGGCGAGCGGCCGCCGCGCGGGTCGACCGATCATGATTCCACCCACGGACGCACCGATCACCACAGAGTTCGAGCAGCTGCGGCCGTACCTTTTGCGGGTGGCCTACAGTCACCTCGGGAGCATCGGCGAGGCCGAGGACATCGTGCAGGAGGCGTGGCTGCGCCTGCAAGGTACCGATCGGGCCGAGATCCGCAACCTGCGTGCGTGGCTGACCACCGTCGTCAGCCGGCTTGCGCTCGATGCGCTCACATCGGCCCGCGCTCGCCGCGAGCAGTACGTCGGCCCATGGCTTCCCGAGCCGGTCGTCGACGTCGAGCGCCCGTGCGCAGATCCGGTCAGCCGCGTCGATCTCGACGAATCCGTGAGCATGGCGCTGCTGGTCGTGCTCGAGGCCCTCTCCCCGGCGGAGCGCAGCGCGTTCGTCCTCCACGACGTGTTTGGCTACTCGTTCTCCGAGGTGGCGCAGATCGTGGGTCGCACTCCGCAAGCGACACGACAGCTCGCGACCCGCGCGCGACATGCGGTTGAAGCTCGTCGCCCGCGCTATCCCGCCAGCGCCGATGAGCAGCGCGAGGTGGTCGGCGCATTTCATGCCGCCACCGAGAGCGGCGATATCGCGACCCTGCTCGAGCTGCTCGATCCCGCCGTCACCTTCCGCAGCGATGGAGGCGGGGTCGTGAACGCGGCCCGGAAGGTGTTCACCGGGGCCGAGCGCGTCGCGCGGATCTTCACCGCCTTCGCCGGGCACTTCGGAGACCGGCTCCGAATGACACCTGTTCTCGTAAACGGCGCGCCCGGGCTGCTCATGCAGACACGCGGATCGCCCAGCGTCATCGCCTTCACCATCGATGGGGGCCGGATCACCGAGCTCGATCTCATCCGGAACCCGGAAAAGCTCCGCACGCTGCCGGGCACATCGACGGGACGCTGATATTCGTCTCGCGGCGAGCGGGCGCGCGCTTCGACCGTCTCGAGCTTGTCGAGATCCTGCTCGCTGCCGGCGCGCGGATCGACGCGCGGGGAATCCACGGCGTGACATCGCTTGAGACCGCGGTCTATCACGCCTCGCGTGCAGCGGCTGACGTTCTCGCCGCGATCGAACTCGCACCAAACGCGCCGTGGATCGCGGCCGGCACCGGACTCGTCGACCGGCTCGCACGGTTCCTCGATGGGCACGGTGGACTGATTCCCGAGGCGTACGTGAACCGACCAAATCCCGCCGACGTTGGGTGGTTGCACCGCACGCCGGCACGCGACGTCCCCACAGAGGTCCTCGACGAAGCGCTCGTGCACGCCGCTCAGAACGAACGGCCGGAGGCCGTCGCCTGGCTGCTCGCTCACGGCGCCGATCCGAAAGCCGGTCCCTACCAAGGCTGCGGCGCGCTGCACCTCGCTGCAGCCTTCGGGGCGATCGACTGTGTTCGGCTCCTGGTCGCCGCCGGCGCCGACGTCGACCGGCGAAACGACGTCAACGGCGACAACGCGCTCGGTTGGGCTCAATATGTCCTGGAACGGGAGCGGCCCGGTGACCCAGGCGTCACGGCAGTTCGCGACTATCTGCGAAACCTCGGCTCGCGCCCGGCGAGGTGGGGCGCGTGAACCGGCCGCCCTCGGCGAGATCGTCTCAGCCGCCAAGGAGCTCACCGCGGGAACGCTGAGCTACCCGGCTAGGGCAGGATTTCGACGTATCCGTCGGTTCCGTGCAAGCGGATCTGCTGCCCATCCGGGATTCGCTGGGTTGCCTGCTCTACTCCGACGATGGCAGGTAGCCCGTATTCCCGGGCGATCACCGCGCCGTGGGTCATCAGACCGCCGACCTCGGTGACCAGGCCGTTGATCGCGAGGAACAGGGGTGTCCAGCTGGGGTCCGTGTACGGAGTGACCAGGATGTCGCCCGGTTCGAGGTCGGCATGCGCCACATCCAGGATGACGCGGGCGCGCCCTTCGATGGTCCCGGCAGAAACGGGTACGCCGACCAGCGCGCCGGCAGGTACGTCGTCGCGTCGGTACGTTCCGGCGATGACCTCGCCGTCTGAGGTGAGCACCCGGGGCGGTGTGAGCGCTTGGTAGGAGTCGAACGCGTCTTTGCGCCGGCGGATGAGCTGCGCATCGACTTGCTGGGTGCGTACGACGTCGTGGAGTTCCTGGAAGGTGAGATAGAAGGCGTCCTCGGTCTCACGGAGCACGCCGGCCTGCACGAGGCGCTCGGCTTCTTCTAACAAGGCTTGCTTGTAGACGAAGTAGCGGTTGATGATGCTGTACTTCGGGAACTCGCGGTAGCCGATGAACGTCCGGACCCGGTCGATCATCCGCTTGGTCTCGTTGGCTTTCCGCTCCCCGTCTGGGACGGCCCGCAGGCGTGAGAGCACGTTCTGTTCTTTGGTCTTTGCGTCCCGCAGCCCTTGCTCAAAGCGCCGTTCGCTGGCGCCGGGCTGAAAGAGCTTGATGTTGGCGAGGATGATGGGCACGAGCGTGGTGGGGCGTTCGCTCCAGCGCGGTCTTGTGATGTCGATCTCACCGACGCAGCGCATGCCGTAGCGGTCGAGGTAGGCCTGGATGGCGTCGCGCGCTTCGCGCCCGCCAGCAAGTGTCGGCAGCTGGTCCAGGAAGCTGTCGTCCTCGACGCCCTCCAGGAACGCCACCACCTCCGGATGCGGCCGGATCACGTCCGCGACGTCCAGGAGCGCGAGCCCCATCTCTGACGTGACGTTGCCGGGGGCGGACAGCGTGAGCGTGTCGGCCGCGTTCTTCTCCCCGAGCCACTCCTGCAAGTTGTCGTTGAGCCACCACGTGGCCTCCATCCCCGCCATGATCGCCCGGAAGTTCAGCGGATCGCTGAGGACTCGCTTGTGCTCCTCGAAGGCCTCCCGCAGAAACGCGAACCGCGCCGCTCCGGACGTCGTCCGGATGTCACGCCGCAGGGCAGCGATGGATGATTCGCTGCGCGCGATCAGCTCGGCGACGATGGCCGGAGCGGTTTCGATCGGGGCCGGCGCGCCCGCCGCGGGCGGTCCGCTCGGGCGGGCCGGATCCTGGTCTGGGAGGGAGGGGAGGAAATGGTCGCGCTCGAGGATGGTCTGGAGCGCGTCCCCGATCAGCGGATCGCCTCTCCCCAGGACGTCAAGGAGGCCCACCCGCGTCGTCGGGGAAGCCAGTCGTTGGGTGACGTCGACGAACAGCCTCCCGCCGGCCTCGTGCATCGGCGCCATCGCCGTCAGCTGCCACACCGAGACCCCCAGGGGCTTCATGGGGTCGGTCATCATCTGCTGATGACCGACGGAGACGTAGACGTGGTTCTCCGCATCCTCCGCCGCGGGGATCGGGAACAGCGTCGTGATCGGCCGGCTCTGGACGATCCGGAACCCGTCATCGACCAGGCACCATTCGATGTCCTGGGGACGGCCGAAGTGCGCCTCGATCCGTCGGCCCAACTGCACCAGTCGCACGACCTGCGCCCCCGTCAGCGCCGCCTGCTCCTGCCGCGCCGGCTCGATTGCCCGCGCTTCGGTCCCGCCTGCGGGCGAAGCGTCGATGGCCAGCTGCTTGGCGGCGACCGTCTTGGCGATGATCTCGCCGTCGCGCACCTTGTAGACATCGGCGTTCACCAGACCGGAGACCAGGGTCTCGCCGAGGCCGAAGCTGGCCTCCACCGAGGCGACCCTCCGGCTGGAGGTGACAGGGTCGGCCGTGAATAGGACGCCGGCCGCCTGCGGGAAGACCATCTGCTGGACGACCACGGCCATGCGGACCTTGCGGTGATCGAAACCGTTTCGCAGGCGGTAGGTCACTGCCCGCTCGGTGAACAGCGAGGCCCAGCACCGGGTGACGTGCTGGAGGATCGCCGCCGGGCCCGCCACGTTCAGATACGTGTCCTGCTGGCCGGCGAACGATGCGGTCGGCAGGTCTTCCGCCGTCGCGCTTGATCGAACGGCGTAGGCGACGTGCTCACCCAGCGGGCCGAGCGCACGCGTGATCGCCGACGCCAGATCCTGAGGGATGGCGATCCCTTCGACGCTCCGGCGGACCTCCGCGCTCAGCGCGCGGATCGCCTCCCGGTCCTCCGGCTTCAGGCGCGATAACCGATCGAGCCGATCCTCGACCGACGGCGCTTGCGCCATGATCCGCTGAAAGGCCTCCGTCGTGACGCAGAAACCAGCCGGCACGCAGACGTCTTCGATCCGCGAAAGCTCCCCGAGCAGCGCGCCCTTGCCGCCGACGACCGCTGCCTGGGTCTGGTCGATCTCCTGAAAATCCAGTACGTAACCCATTCATTTACCTCCCCGGAGTTGACCCGGATCAAAGTCACTCCTGCTGGAGCGTTCCAACGTGCGGCGGGCGATTATGCGGCACGAATCAAGGCCTCATGAGGGCTTGGTTCCGGGTGTAAACTGAAAGTGGGAGGCAGGGGAGTGACGTGACTCGCGTCGGACGGCGGCGTCTTCACACGACCCTCCTCATGGCGGTGATATGCACGTGATCGGCGGCGGCACCTCGCAGCTCGACGACGTGTTCTCCACGCGCGAGTCGATTCTCCGGGTCAGCGCGCGCGGGTGGTCACCCCCGGAGCAGTCGAGAAGCACATCTCGAGCATCTTCCACAAGCTCGACCTGCCCAGCACGCAGGAGGACCACCGCCGCGGTGCGCCGAGCTCAATGACGACGAGAACCGGAAGCGGGAATGGTTTCCCCGACAGGTGGGTCCCGGTGACTGGGAGATCGTGTCAGTCGCGATCCCGGGTCTGCGGCGGGTTGGGCCGATGAAGGCAACAACCGAAGCCCTGACCCTTTTCGATCGGTCCGCCCCGGCACCAGATCGTGTCCGAGTTTTCCCGCTCAGCAGGTCAAACGGGAGCGGCGCGCACGCCCTCATGCCTGGCCTCCTCACCGACCCTCGGATCGCAGGCGACCAGACGACAACCGCTCCGTCAGCTCGGCAACCAGCCGATCGCCGCGGTGGGCCTCGAGCGCGATCCGCAGCAGCGCGGCCGCAACGCCGGCAAAAGCGTTCATCCCCGCGCGCTCAGCCTGCGTCCACTCCCGCGCCACGCGGTCAAACAGATTGAGATTCCCCACACTTTCACCGCCAAGGCAGATCGGCGCGCTGATCACGCTGACGATTCCGAACGGCGCCACCGCACGAGCGATCTCAGCCCACCGCCCCTCGCGCGAGAGATCGCTCACCACCACCAGCTCGCGGCGACGCGTCGCTTCGATCCCCGGCCCCTCACCCGCATGCTGCTGCGCCCACTCCAGGGCGCGTCCAGCCTCATCAGAGGCACCCACCAGACTCAGCCGCGAGCGCTCGTCGACCAGCATCAGACCGGCCCCGGCGACCTCGAAGATCGCTGCCGCAATCTTGACCATCTCATCGAGCCGGTGCTCCAGCTCCCTCGGACCGAAGTCGATGATCCCCAGCGTCTGAGACAGCGAGCCGAGTAGCTTGGCACCACGGCCGGGCTGGCGGCGGCGGTTCACGCGGGCGCGAGCGGGACTTTGAGCCAGCCGGCGCAGATCGCGCTCGAGGTGAGTCGGACGATCGCGTCCATTGGATCTTTGATCTCCGGCTCGGGGACCTCATCGAGACGAATGTCCCCAACACCGTGGAAAACAACAGCCTTCACGCTTCACCTCTCTTCGCCGGACGGGTCCCACCGTTCGCCTTACCCCACGCTCCCCCGCGAAAACGCCCACGCCAGCACCCACACCGCGGAACCGGGCGGACAGCAGGTGGAGGGGCGCGAGGTCCTGCCGCTGGCCGCCGGCCTCCACGCGCTGGCACGATGACCGTGACGCTCGCTTGCCAGCACTGGCGACCCACGGAGTGAGGCGCCGGCGTGGGTGCCTCCGGCTCGGGCCGGATCCTGTCAGGCCGTCGCCGCGACCGTGGCGTCGAGCATCCGCAGCAGGAGGTGGGAGACCTGCTCGTCGCCGAGGTCGCGCCGGCGGCGGGAGTCGAGCAGGGACTCCGCGAACGCGATGTAGGCCTCGAGCGCGGCGCGCTGGAGCGGGCTCGGCGAGGGTGTGTCGAAGGCGTTGAGCGACATCGCCGCGACGACGATGCCGATGAACCGTTCGCGGCCCGCGAGCACGACCGGGTCGGCCGAGGCCGCGCTGATCCGGCTGACCGACCAGGCAGGCGACGGTTCGGCGGCGTGGCGCAGCATCGCAGCGAAGTTGCGAGCGCGCCGCTCCTCGAGCGGCAGCGTCGTATCAACGGTCCAGCCGTCCGTGAGGTCGTGTCCGGCGAGATCGGAGGCGGCCCGGAACAGCTCGGGCACGCCGCCGGGGAAGTAGTGGTAGAGCAGGTTGCGAGTGACCCCGGCGCCGTCCGCGACCGCCTCGAAGGTCAGGCCCTCGTACCCGGAGTGCGCGAGCACCTCCATCGCGCTGCGCACGAGCTGCTCGCGGCGCTTGGCCGGTGAGAGGCGGCGGGAGGGGCGGGCGACGGCCACGGTGCTCGAGCATGATCTTAGCGACTGTTTGGAGACATCACAACTTGACAAATCGTAAATAGACGGATACGTTCCGGCCATGCCCTGCTCCCAATCCCAGCGCCGCGTCGCCGTGGCAGCCCTCGCGCTTGCGCTCGCGTGCGCCGGAACCGCGGGTGCCGCGGGTACCGCGGGTGCCGCACCGATCGCCGACCCGTCGCCGACATCGCTTCCGCTCTCGACCGGGACGGCCGTGACGGCTCACTCGTTCCCGTCAACTGTCGCTCCGTCGAGCCCGTTCATGGCTCCCAACCCGAACGGCAACCTCCACGACGACCCGTGGATGACCGACGCCTACAACCGGCCCGGACCTCTCGGCAGGCGTTTGCAGGCGAGCTCGAGTGCGATGCCGGCCGCGCTCTGCGGCTCGCTGACGTTTGACTCCGCCGGACGGATCCTCAGCGTCTGCCCGTCGATCGCCAACCCGGTCAGCGCCCGTGTGATCGACTCCAAGAGTCTGCAGATCACGGCGAGCTTCGTGCTCGGCTCGGCGAACCCCACCGGTCCGACCGCCTTCCAGAACTTCACGGGCGGCGGCTACCTCTTCATTGACCGGCAGAACCGCATCTGGAGTGCGACGAAGACCAGCCACTTGGTCGTGCTCGCCGAGAGCGCCGGTGGCACGCGCCTGTCGAAGGTCCGTGACTACGATCTGACGAAGGTGCTGACCGGCGATGAGCGCGTGACCTCGGCGCTGCCCGACTTCAACGGCCGTGTGTGGTTCGTGTCCAAACAGGACGGAAAGGTCGGGATCCTCGACACGAAGACACGCAAGATCAGCGTGTTGCGCACCGGCGAGGAGATCGAGAACTCGTTCGCCGTGGACCGCGGCGCCGTCTACATCGTCTCCGACAAGCGCATGTACCGCTTCAGCGACTCGGGCGGCCGCCCGCGGGTCGATTGGCAGGTCACCTATCGCAATTCGGGCATCCACAAGCCCGGTCAGGTCGACGCCGGCTCGGGCACGACGCCGACGATCATGAGCGGCGGCTATGTCGCGATCACCGACAACGCGGACCCGATGGACGTCGTCGTGTACCGGACGGCGAAGCGGCTGCCCCGCGGGCGGCGGCGCGTTGTCTGCACGGTCCCAGTCTTCTCGAAGGGCGCCAGCGACACGGAGAACTCGCTGATCGGCTCAGGCCGCTCGCTGTTCGTCGAGAACAACTACGGCTACCAGAACCCGTTCGGCGCCAACACCGGCGCCCAGACGACGGCCGGATTCGCGCGGGTCGACGTCAACGCGCACGGGACCGGCTGCAAGCGGGTGTGGACGAACACCGACGTCAGCTCGCCGACCGTCGTGCCGAAGCTCTCGACGAAGACGGGGCTGATCTACACCTATGAGCGCGTTCCGGCGCCCGCCGGCGAGCAGCCGTGGTACTGGGCTGCGATCGAGGCGAAGACCGGCAAGACCGCCTGGACCCGATACGCGGGCAGCGGCCTGCCGTTCAACAACAACTACGCGGGCATCGCGATCGGCGCCGACGGCAGCCTCTACCTCGGCGTCATCGGCGGGATCGTCAGGCTCAAGGACGGCGCGTAGGCGCGCAATAGCAGCCCGGACCTAACCGGTGAGGTAGTCGACGACGATGTCGCCGAGCATCGAGCGATGGTGCTTCCGCGTGCGGGGGTCGAGGAGGTCGCGGCTGAAGGAGCGTGCGCCACGTGTGGCGGTTGGCGACGCGGAAGACGCAGTAGGCGCTGATGATCATGTGGACGTCGACGGCGTCGGCGTCGCGCGTGAACGTACCGTCGGCGCGGCCGCGCTGGAGGATGCGGGCGATGCGGTCGATCGCGGGCATGTTGAGGTCCGCGAAGCGGCCCGAGGCGCGCATGTGCTCGGCTTCAGCGCGATCGCGGCCATCGCAGCGGCCACCGCGCGGGAAACCCACCGCGTGCCGCTGCGAGAGCTCGACGCACCTCGTGCCCGCCGCGTCACGCGGCCGCCCGCCGCGGCGGAGACGAACGCAGCGCGCGAGCCGGTGCTCGTCGGTCAGGGTGGTGATCGGCGCGCGGCGCCGGGGCCGTCGCGGCCCCGGTCGTGATGACGCGCGATCGTGATGACGCGCGATCGTGATGACGCGCGATCGTCATGACGCGCGATCGTGATGACCACGCACTCTTTGGGATTCGGGGGGGCGGAGGCGACGCTACCCGAGCGTCGCTGCGGCCTCCACGTCCTGCGTGGTGGCGACGTCCTGCTGCCTGATGTAGTCGGGACGTACACGGATCGATGGATAGTCCGCTTTCTCCTCATCGGCTCGCTGAGCGAGCCCGCTCAGCTCACCGAGCTCGAGGACGTCGCGAGCGAGCTTCGTGAGCGGGCCGTCCGCCTGGTACTCGACGCGCTGCATCGTCAACAGCTTGATCACCCACAGCGGCGTGCCGTTGAACTTCTCGAACATCGCGTGGCGAGCTCCCCATTCGGTGAGGAAGCGCTCGTGGATCATCCGGAAGATCTTGGTGCGGTCCTCGGCACTCGTGTTGTGCCCGCGGAGCGCGGCCCGCAGAGCTCCGCCCAGCTCGGGGTTGTCGAGATCCGCCTTCGTGGGGTAGACAACGACTCCCCGCCCGCAGAAGTCGATCAGGGTTTCGATCATCTTCTGCACGTTCTCCAGGTAGTGCGCACGTCCGAAGTCGACGAAGATGTTGTTCGGCTTGTAGAGCCCCCCGGGTGAGATGAATCCGGTCTCCTCCGCCGCGATCGTAAAGGCTCGGCAGGTTTCGCGGAAGCGCACCAAGTCCGCCACCTGGGAGGCCACGATCGGGGCCTGCGCGGTGCCGAGAGCCTCGGTGATCAGGACGCCCAGCCCGGCGATCATCTCGGCGTTGACCACATGGCGGATCTGGGTCTCCGCGTGGATCCAGTCAAACAGCCGCTGCGGGTAGAACTTCGCGTGATCGGGGTTGCCGATGTGAAAAACCCGATCCCAGGGGATCAGGACATCGTCGAAATACGCCATCCCGTCCAGTTCGTCGCCGCGACTCGCGAGCGGGCGGTCGAACGGATCGGCATCTGGTTGCGCCAACGACGGGCGTACGACGTGCGTCACTTTCGGGTGGTTGGCCGGCACGAGAGCGAACACGACCTGGTCGGCGACTGTCCCGGGCTTCCACAGCACGCCCATGAAGATCTCGTTCGCGAACGCGACTCCGGTGCCGATCGCCTTCCAACCGCGCACGACGATCCCCTCGTCGTTCTTTTCCACCATCCTCAGCATCGGCGTCTCGGCGACCGAATCGGGATCGGAGCGGTCGCCCTGTACGTCGAGGAACATGGGCGACGCGGAGAGGTCGTTCGATTTCAGGTACTCCCACTTGTCCCGGATGTTCTGCGCGAGTGGTCGTCCGTCGTGGCCCCGTGACTCGGACTCCCAGGGCTCCGGGTCCTGGTAGAGGGTGTAGAAGACGGGGAGCATGCTCGCCGGCGGGCGCGTGAACATCGCTCCCCGGGACCAGTGCCGGAAGACGTGGTCGTGGTACTCGCGCCGGGCGACGAGATCCTCCTTGCTGCGCGGCAGGAACCAGTGCTTGGCCCAGCGCTCGCCGTGCTCGTCGACGAACGTCATCACGTCCTGATGGTCGGGATCGTGATGCATGTCGTAATACTCGGCGAGCGCCTGCGCGAACCCGCGGGTCTTCGGGTGGGTCGTGAGGTCGTCGACCATCTCACCGGCGCACAGCACGCGCCGGCCGTCACGGATCGACTCCAGGAACTGCTCGCCTGTCCTGATCATCGTCTTCCTCTCGTTGAATGCTCAGATCCCTCGTCCCGTGACGTGATCGCCGCCACGCCGGTCGCGAACCGTCCGATGGCTCGCCGGGTAGCGACGCTGCAGCTCGGTCATCGCGACCATCCGCGACACCTTCCTCGGCGGCAGTTAACGACGGCGAAACCGGGCCGGCGGCCCGTTGACCGCGGACCGTTTCGGTGTTCAAATAGCCGCCGGACGCATCCGAATGCCTCCTGGTCATCTACCCGAGCCCGACTCGCTGCTCGTCCGGCGCAAGACGACGATCCCGCCGGCGCCGCAGCGATTGGTCGTCCGCGAGCGAATCAATCGGCTCGTGGCGGACCTGGTCGAGCGTCACCCGCTGGTGTGGGTGTGTGCGACCGCCGGATCGGGCAAGACGACTGCCGTCACCGAAGCGCTTCCCGGACTTGACCGACCCGCGGCCTGGCTGACGCTCGATGACACCGACGCCGCAGCGGGGCGGCTTGTGACGTATCTGGAGGCGGCGCTCGGCAGTCACGTGCCGTCCGCTCGCGGTGTGGCCACCGCCGCGCTGGCCGCGCGGTTGCCGCACACCGAGGCCGCGGGACTGCTGGTTGACGCGGCTGGCGAGGTCCCGGTGCTGCTGGTGATCGACGAACTCGAGCGGATCGCACACGCGCCCGAGGCGCTGGCGGTGATCGCGGCGCTCGTGCGGTACGCGCCGCCGGCGATGCGGATCGTGATGATCAGCCGCGTCGAGGTTGACGTCGCGCTCGGCTCCAGCGCGGCACTCGGCGGCGCCGTCACGGTGAGCGAATCGGATCTGGCGTTTCGCACCCACGAGGCCGCACAAGCGCTTGCCTTCGCGGGCCGGGCTGACATGGATCCCAGCCATGCGGTCGAAGTGACGGGGGGCTGGGTGGCAGGCGTCCTGTTCGAAGCGTGGCGATCGACGCAGCACGTAGCCGGAATGGGCGGTGAGGCGGACGCGCTCCACGGCTATCTCTCCTCCCAGATTCTGGATCAGCTCAGCGCCGCAGACCGTGATTTCCTGATCACGACCTCGGTCCTCGACGACGTGACAGGATCCCGCGCCGCCGCACTCGGCGAGTCTGATGCGGCGGCGCGGCTCGCGTCGCTGCGCGCAAACCATCTCCCCGTCGCGTGGCGCGACGGCGGACATTCGATGCGCTGCCACCCGCGCCTGAGGGAGTACCTGCTGGAACGGCTTGAGCGCCGCGGCATCGACCGGGTCCGGGAAGTGCGCGCGGCACACGCCGAGCTGCTTCTCCGCGAAGGCCACCACGAAGACGCCGTCGAGGAGTTCCTGCGCGCCGGGGTGGCCGAGCGAGCGCTTGAGCCCGCCGAAGCCGTGATCGAGCGGGTCATCGATCGCCTCGACTACTCGGTCGCCGAGCGGTGGCTGGCGGCGCTGGGGGGACTGCCGGGCTCAGACTCGAGCCGGCTGGCGGTCGCCGAGATGATGCTGGCGCTCGGGCGCGAGGACTATGCGCGCTGCGGGCGCGTCGCCGATCGCCTGCACATGGTCTCCGAGCGACAACGGCTGGCTCGGGAGTCGCCCCGCGCCGCCGGGATGATGGCGTGGAGCTACTGGCACCTCGGCCGCTGGCGCGACGCCAGGGAGGTCGGTTCGGCTGCGCCCGACAGCCCTGAAATCGAGGCCGTGCGCTTCACGCTGAACCTTGTCGACCATCAACTCGCCGGCGGGCGGCCGATCGCGCCGACACTGAGCGGCAGTCCGCTCGATGCCCTCGTGATCCGTGTGCTGTACGCCCACGGCCGGCTGAGAACCCTGGCCGAGGCACATGCGTCCGGCTGGACGGCCGCGGTCACTGAGCCCTGGAGGATCGGCCTGCTGCGAGCGACCGGCCATCCAGAACAAGCGCTTGAGCTCTACGAACAGATTCGCGTTGCCGACTGGGCGCACGTCTGGCTCCACGCGATGGTCGGCCCGGAGATCCTGATCGACCTTCACCGCCCGGGGCCTGCGCGCGAGGCCGTGATGCGCGGCCGCGAGTTGACAAGGGCGAGCGGCTCGCTGGTGTTCGTGATGCTGAACGAGCTGATCGAGGCGAAGATGGAGATCCGCCTCAACCGTGACCCCGACGCCGCGCTTGCGGTGCTCGACCGGCTTGAGGACCGCCAAGCCGCCACCGAGTACCGCTTCATCGGCGAGGCGGCCGACGTCTGGAGAGGCCTCTCGTTGCTGGCTCTCGGGGAGGATGCTCGCGCTCTCGCGCACCTCGAGCGCGCCGTTGCGACGATGACCGAGAGCGACCGGATATTGGAGCTCCCGACGGCTTCGGTCTATCTCAGCGAGGCTCGCTGGCGGGTGGGCGACGAGGATGGGGCGGACGCGGCCGCGGACCTTGCCCACGACGCGGCCCGCCGACAGGGATCAAACCACTACCTGCTGGAGGCGCTCGCGTCGTTCCCGTCCGTGGTGACGCGCCGCCTCGACTCCGAACCGCGCGCTGACTCACAGTGGCACGAGCTCGGCCGGGCGCTGCGCTCACAGGACATCACGGTCGATCTGCGCCTCACCGCGCGAGTCGAACTCGTCGAGTTCGGCGAGCCGTTGATTCTCGTCGACGGCACACCGGCACCGCGGCCGAGAATCGGCAAGAGCTACGAACTGCTCGCCTTCCTGATCAGCCGCGGCCGTGCGGAGGCGAGCCGTGAGGAGCTGCTCGGGGCGCTGTTCGACGGCCGCTCGGACGACTCCGCCCGCGCCTATCTCCGCCAGGCTGTGCATCAGCTTCGAGAGGTCCTGCCCGGCGAGGTGCGGATCGTGTCCGAGCCGGGCGGGATCTCGCTCGCGGATTCCGTGATCGTCTCCAGCGAATCGGCGCGCCTCGAGACACTGCTGGCGGAGGCCGCCCGCCTGCAGGGCGAGGAGCGAATCGACGCGACGCTGAGGGCAATCGCCATCCCGGAGCGCGGTCAATACCTACAGGGACTCGGCTCGATCTGGATCGAGGAGCGCCGAGACCGACTGGCCCGGATGGTCCTCGACGCGCGGCAGGAGGCAGCGGAGCTCAGCTTCGCCGGCGGGCGCTACGCCGACGCGGCGCGGCTCGTCGAGGCGACGCTGACCGACGATCCGTTCCGGGAGGCCGCGCACCGACTCGAGATGCGGATCGCCAACGCCACCGGCGACGAGGACCGCGTGATCGCGGCCTACCGGCGCTGCGAGCGGACGTTGAGCGAGTTGGGCACGGCCCCCTCGAGCAGCACCCGCCAACTGCTCGAGACACTTCGGCGCTGAACACGAGACGGATATCCGACTACGGATTTTCGGAGAGGCCGGCGAGCCGTCGCTCGAGGAATCGCTGCTCGGGCCCCGGCTGGGTCAGCTCGAGAGCGCGCGCGTAGGCGGCGCGCGCCTCGTCGTCGCGGCCAAGGCGTCGCAGGAGGTCGGCGCGAGTCGAGTGGTAGTAGCGGTAGTCGTCGAGCGCGAGGCCGTCGAGCAGGGCGAGGGCCGCTTGCGGTCCTTCGAGTTCCGCGACGGCGATCGCGCGGTTCATCGTCACCACGGGCGAGCCCGAGATGTGCTCGAGCCGCTGGTAGAGAAGCGCGATCTCCTCCCAGTCGCGGGGCTCTTGGACGTGGAGATCGGCGATCGCCGCCTGGATGAGATAGGACCCGTCCGCCCCGCGCCCGTGGAGCGCGACCGCGCGTTCCAGCAGCCGGCGGCCCTCCTCGATCAGGTGCCGGTCCCACAGCGACCGGTCCTGGTCGTCGAGCAGGACGAGCTCGCCCCGCCGAAAGCGAGCGGCGCTCCGGGCGTGATTGATGAGCATGAGCGCGAGCAGCGCGTGCGCCTCGGCTTCATCGGGCATGAGCTCGACGAGCGACCGGCCGAGCCGGATCGCTTCCGCCGACAGGTCGACGCGTCCCGGACCCCAGCCTTCGTTGAAGATGAGGTACACGACTGCGAGCACGGCGTCGAGGCGCTCGGGCAGAAGGTGCTCGGCAGGGACCGCGAACGGGATGCCGGCGTCGCGGATCTTGTGCTTCGCACGGGTCAGGCGCTTGCTCATCGTCTCAAACGGAACGAGGAAGGCGCGGGCGATCTCTTCGGTCGAGAGCCCGCCGAGCGTGCGCAGCGTGAGTCCGACCTGTGCATCGAGCGCAAGCGCCGGGTGGCAACAGGTGAAGATCAGCTCGAGCCGCTCGTCCGGGAACGTCGTCGTCTCGTCCATCGCCTCCTCCGGTTCACTCAGGAGCTCGCGCTTCAGTTGCTCAGTCTTCGCCGCCAGGGTCCGCTCGCGCCGGATGCGGTCGATCGCCCGGTTGCGGGCGGTCGTGATCAGCCAGGCGGTCGCGTGAGCCGGGATTCCATCGCGCGGCCAGCGTTCCGCAGCGATCGCGAACGCCTCTTGCGCGGCATCTTCGGCGAGCTCGATATCGCCGAGAAAGCCGACGAGGGACGCCAGGACCCGGCCCCATTCGTCGCGGAAGACCTGCTCAAGCACCGCCGAGAGGCTCCTCGCGGACTGGCCGGACCTCGATCGCCCCCGCGCCCTGCACCTCCTGCAGTTCGCCGGCGACGGCCAGGGCGCCGTCGAGGTTCTCCGCCTCGACGAGAATGAAGCCACCCAGGAAGTCCTTGCTGTCGACGAAAGGTCCGTCGGTCAGCAGCGTCCTGTCCCGCTGGTGGCGCACCGTGGTCGCCGTCCCGACATCCTGGAGTCGGAGCCAGCCGGTCACGTTCGGCCGCGCGAGTACGTCGGCGATCCCGGCATCGATCCGCCGTCGCTCCTCGTCCGTTCTCTGTTCGCGGATGTCGACGTTGCTGTAGGCCAAGAGCGCGAATCGCACAGCATCTCCTTTTCTCCGGGGACCCAGGATTGTCTGCCTCCTGGGCCCGCGACGCGGTCCACGCAAGATTCCTTTCGCATCGCGGAAGAAACCTTGCGCGGCTAACTAACTAGACGAATAGCCTCGCCGGAGACGGACACACGTGGCGGCCTTTTCCGTGCAGGTCCGTCCGGGCGTCCGTCCCTTTCTCACCGAGGCGCGACCCGCATAACCGAAGATCGTCGGACCGTAGACAGTTCCGCGTTCGGTCCGACGAACTCGGCGTGCAGTCACCGACGCCGTGCGCCGTCGATGGTGATGCCTTCGGAGCCGATGTGAAACTCGCGCACTCGGGGGTCGTTGCCGCTGGCGCGTGTCTTCAGCGCGGTGATGGAGCGGCGAATGGTCGTCTCGTCGCGGACGTATTGGAGCACGAGCACGTTGTCCGAGAGGTGGGAGACGCCGTACTCGGAGAGGCGAGTGACGGCAAAGAGGTCTGGAAGCTCGCTGGTCATGAACAGACTGACGCCTGCCCGGGAGCAGCGTTGGATCAGCGAGTACATGTATTCGCGAAAGCGGAGCTCGTCGCCGCTGGCGAACAACACGTCCGTGAGGCTGTCGATCAGGACGCGTTTGGCGCCCAGCTCGTCGACGGCACCGAGGAGCTCGTGGATCCACTCGTCGACGTAGAGGTCGACCGGTGAGCGGTACATCATCGTGACGGAATCGCCGAGCGTCCAACCGAACGCGTCTGCGACACGTGCGAGCTGGGTCGGGTTCTCCTGGAGGCTCGCGATGATGCCGCGTTCGCCCGCTTCCGCACCGGCGACGACGAAGTGCAGGCCCATGAGCGTCTTTCCGATGCCCGACGGCCCGGCGCAGAGGGTTGATGAGCCGGCCCAGTAGCCGTCCGAGAGCATCTCGTCGAGCACCTCGATCCCCGTCGATAACCGCTGCGCATCCAGGTCGTAGTCCGACGACTCGACGGTATCCGCCAGCCGGGGGAAAACGCTCACACCCGCGGCGCTGATGCGATATGAGTGCTGGCCGGAGAGGTAGTTGCTGCCGCGGAGCTTGACGACTTCCAGCACGCGACTGGAGCGCTCACCCGATCGGCGGGAGCCCAGCCCCAGAATGCTGTCGGCCACCGCGGCCTCGGGCTCGCCGGAAATCTTGTCGAGGTCATACTCGCCAAGCCAGAACGTCGAGCCGGCCACAGCGCTCGCGTCCGCTGCCAGCTCGAAGAGGAAGCTGCGGAACTCGCGGCGGCTCGGCGCGTACGCCGCGAGCGCTTTGAAGCTGTCGATGATCAGGATGCCCGGATGCCGCTCGCGCAGCTGCGCATGGAGGCGCTCGAGAGTTCGCGGCAAGCCTCCTTCCTCGAGGTCCTCGCCGAGGCTCTCATAGAAGACGCGCTGCCCGACGCTCGCGACGTCGAAGAACTCGAGGGTCTGGCCAAAGCGGATCAGCTTGTCAAGCGGCTCCGAGACCGTTGACAGATACACGGCCGGCCGCTCCAGGGTCGCGTTGGCGAACGCATATTGTTCGGCGAGGATCGTCTTGCCGCTGCCCGGCGGCCCGACGACGAGGTGGATCGCGTTTCCGGGCAGGCCGCCGCCAAGGATTGCGTCAAGTCGGCCGCTACCGCTGTGGAGGCGGTCGATCACCGCTGAATCGACCGCTGGCGGGTGATCGCGCTCGTCCCGAGCAGGTCACGAACGGTCGAAACGAAAATCAACGGGTCAATCGGCTTTTGCAGAAATGCCGCGGCGCCGAACTCGGCGGCAACCTCGCGCGCCGCGAGCGGCGAAACAGCGATCACGGTGGCTCCGGCTTCCTTGAGCCGCTTGATGAGCGGCCCACCGAGGCCGCCTGAGAGCAGCAACTCGACGACGACGATCAGCGGCATGAGCTCCCCAAATTTCCGCTCCGCCTCTTCGGCGGAGGAGGCGATCGCCACGCGAAATCCCTCAGTGCGGAGGAGGTAGTCCTCGACGCTCGCCGCAAACCGGTCCCGCTCCGCGATGAGGATCAGTATCCCCGTTTGCTCGTCCGCCGCGCCGGCGCTGACCGGCTCAGCGCCTTGATCGATGTGCTCGGCGAGCAGACGGTGCGCATCGCCTGGCGAGAAACCATGGTCGAGCTGCTCGACGACGAACGAAAGCTGTGCGAGTTGCTCTCGCGTATACCGCCGTTGCCCTCCCGAGCTGCGGACCGCGATCACGAGTCGATAGCGCTCTTCCCAGGTGCGCAGCGTCGAGACAGGCACACCGACCATCCGCGAAACGACGCCGATGCTGTACAGCGCGGGCTCCACGGTCAACAGTGCCGTCTCACACGCGGTCGATTCGAGCGGATCTGGGATGGGCCGGGGCCCCAACCAGGCCGGCGGCGCCGACGAGTCACCCCGGCCCTCCCGCGAGCGGGTGGTCGGATGAGATGATCGGAAGGTGAGCGCGAACGCCGGATACGTCGAGGATTCTCTGAACGCTGCGTGACCCGTTGATCACGCGCAGCCGATCGGTGTCTTGGCAGGCGGCCCGCATGCGCAGCAGCAGGTTGATCCCCGTCGAGTCCATGAAGGTCAACTCCCGGAGATCGACGACGACGATTTCCGCACCGTCATCGCCGAACACGGCGTTGAACGCGCTCTCGAGCAGCGGTGCCGTCGCGAGATCGAGCTCACCGATCGGCGTCAGGCGGTGAACGCCGGCTTCGCGCAGCTCGCGGATCGATAACAGCCCCGGACTGATCGTTGATCACCTCCCAAAACGCAAGGCAAGTCAGAAATGCTGGCGGTTCAGGCGCCGCCTGTCGGCGGCGGCGACGTCATGCGCTCGCCGATCCTATACCTCCTCAATACCTCAGTCAACCCTCCGCACTAGCTCGTGCGCGCACACCATCGTCGGGCCGTCCCCGAGCTGCCGTGAACGCCGCCTCAGCCGATCAGCGGCAGTGTGCGTGCGTCGTCGAGCGCGCGTAGGGCGTCCTGCATCCGCCCCGTGACGAGCTCGTAACCCCGGTCGAGGTCACCGTGAGCGCCGCCGAGCTCCGCGCGCAGGTCGATCGGCGGGAGCACCTCGATCGAGATCTTCGCCGGCAGCGGGAGGCGTCCCGGGAGGTCGAGCAGCGTGATCCCCCACGGCGGCGCGATCTGGATCGGCGCAACGTCGATCCGCAGCAGCTGATGGAGGTGCAGGAGCCGCGCGATGTGCTCGCCCTGGCCGAGGAACAGCGCTGTCTCCTGACCGCCGATCGCAACGACCGGGACGATCCGCACGCCGTGCTGCAGCGCGAGCCGCACGAATCCGGTCCGGTGCGCGAAGTCGATCTCGGCGGAGTGCCAGCTCGCCCGGTAGGTCTCGTGGTCGCCGCCCGGATAGACGAGCAGCGCGGCGTCGCGGGCGAGCGCCCGTCGCATGTTCTCAGGCGACGCCGGCACCGTCCCGTAGGGGGTGAGCATCGCGCGGATGCCGGGCACCTTGAACACGAGGTCGTGCGCGAGCTGGAAGAACGCGCGCTCGGGGCCGAAGTGGTCGTAGAACGCCTGCGCGAAGATGAACGTGTCGGCGATCAGCGTGCCGCCCGAGTGGTTGCCGACGAGCAGCACCGGCCCGCGCGGCGGGATGTTCTCAAGCCCCCTCACATCGGCGCGGAACCAGACGTCGGCCATCACGCGCAGCGCAGGAAGCGTGCGCGCGATGTATTCGGGGTCACGCAGTTCGAACGGGTCCGCGGTCGGCTGCGGGTGCGGGTGCGCGAGATGGCGTGGATCGGCGGCGTGGGCGACGTCGGCGGAGATGGCGCGCAGCATCCTCGCGTCCGCTGAGACGGCGCTGAGCATCCGCTGCATCCCGCTGCCACGGCGTTCACGCACGACCACCGGCGGCGCGCGGCGCTGTGCGTGACGGTCCACGGTCTGGGGCATGCAACCCTCCTTGATCCTCTCCGACCATAGGGCCGCCACCGGCTCCGCGCATCGTCACGAAGTACGGAGTGTGCGTCAGTAAATGGCGACTGGGCACGCCACGCGGCGGGCCGCCCGCGCCGCCCGACGTCGATGGGGCCGATCAGCCGGCGCTGGGGCGTCTGCGGACTGCGTTCTTCCGCGGCGGGGCGGTTGCTGAGTCGTCAACCCGGGCGAGACGCCGGTCGGCCGCTTCTTGCTTGAGCTTCGCCTGATGCGTCGACAGGGTTTCGGCCTGCGCTGCGCGCCGCTCGGCGGAGGTCGGGCGCCGAGTCGTCGGCTGCACGGACACGACGACCTTGTTCTTAGGTGCCATTACTTCCTCCTGGGTTTGAAGCTCGGTCCGCCGTGCGTCGTGCACGGGGGGTGCTGCTCGGCTCATGGCAAAGGCCCACCGCCGACTGTATCTGAATTTGACATCGAGAAAGACGGTTCGAATAACAGAGTGACGGCGATCGACCCGCGGTCAGAGAACGCCTGCCGGAAGCACAAAGCGCTGCGGCGCGCGCCGGGCGCCTTCCGGCTCTGAGAGGCGAGAGCCGTGCAGTCCGCGTGTCCGTGTCGTGGAGGCGGTCTGCTCCGGTGCGCCGGCGTGGGCGAGGATCCAGTCGATGATCGCCGGAGAGTCGGGGCCGGCGGCGAGGATCGCGGCACGTTCGATCACCTGACCGCCAGAGCGGTGCGGTCGGGCCAGGCGGGTGACCAAGGCGAGGATCGCGTCGTCGTCCATCAGATGAACGACTATACATGAAATGCAAGTCTAGAAACAGAATGAGGCCGTAGCCTCGTCAGGAGGGCCTGGAGGGCGGCGGCCTGGAGGGCGGCGGCCTGGAGGGCGGCGGCCTGGAGGGCGGCGGCCTGGAGGGCGGCGGCCAGGAGGGCGGCGGCCAGGAGGGTCCGGCGGCCAGGAGGGTCCGGCGGCCTGGAGGGTCCGGCGGCCTGGAGGGTCCGGCGGCCTGGCTATTCGGGGTCGACGATCTCGACGGCCCCGAACCCGTCGAGGGGGCGGTCGATGAAGAACATCTCGACCGTGATGTCGGGCTCGACGTGGGCTTGCGAGAGAAACGCGAGCACGCGCCGGCCGGTCAACTCCTCGATCGTGTCCGTGAACCGCTTGGTCATCATGTGCTGGAAGTCGTGGCGCATCTCGACGACGCGGTTGGGGTCGCCGGAGTCCATGATCGTCTTCTCGAGCGGGGTGAACCCGCTGCCGCGCATGACGACGACGATCACGTCATCAAGCGCGTAGGTCTTGGCTTTCATCGGGCCGCGGCCGTAGTGGTCGCGGAGAATCGCCACGATCCTGGTGGAGATGGCGGCCAAGAGTTGACCACCGGCGAGGGACGATGCTACGTCTTGCTTTCCTGGTCCGTCCACTTCCTCAGCTCTCGGTGTCCAGCGAGGCCCGCGAGACCTCTCCCGTCCGTTGCCTTGATTGCTCGACCCGGTCAGCAAAGCTCGTCACCACGCTGGCCGTTTCCCTTCAGTAAGCGTAGCGCCCGGATCGCCTCCGAGCCAATAACGTGCTCGGGACTACACCTGGGTCCGCAGGTTCTCGAGAGCGCCTGGCTGGCCAGCCTCGCGGCGCGCGGTCAGGAGCGCCAGCAGTTCGCCGACGTTCCGCTCGCGAGCGACCGGATCCGGCAGCGGGAACTGGGTGTTGATGGTGTACCGGTTGCGCCGGCCGTTTCGCTCGCGTGTGATGTAGCCGGCGTCGGCGAGCTCCACCACGATCCGGTGCGCGGCCCGCTCCGTGATCCCAACCCGCTCGCCGATGTCGCGCAGGCGGATGCCGCCGTCGCGAGCGATGCAGACGAGCACCTGCGCGTGGTTCGTCAGGAACGTCCAGCCGGGGACGGTGTTTTCAGCCATGTCTCTAGTCTAGTCTTTCTAGACTTGGTTTTCATGCTAGAGTGAGCATGTGTTCTTTCGCGGGCAGACGGCCTGAGCAAGGAGGGGGCGCAGGAAGATGACGACTCTTCACCACTTCTACCGAAAGGGTCGGTCATGACGCACGTTTGCTGCCTACGCTGCCGGCTGCGCTTCACACCGGGCGCCGCGGCGTACATCACGGTCTGCCCGGGATGCGGCGAGTCGCCTCACCAGACCGCGAGCCCCGAGGACGTCATGGGATTTCGTCTGCTCGGACCTGAGGATCTCCCGATCGAACAGCCCCAAGCAGTCGCCGTCTCACTCTGGGTACCGGAGCCGCGCACGCCCCTGGGGTGACATCGGAGCGTGCCTGCGGCAGCGCCGGAGGTTCCGCGCTCACCGGCGTGGTCCGCCCGACGTGACACCGCTTGTGCATGCTCGTATGCTGCATGGCATGTCGTCTGGCACGCGTCTGTGCTGGTGGTGGCCGCTTCTCATGCGGCCTCGCTGACCTGTGTTCTGTGGCCGCTCTCGGGCGGTCCGCTGCTAGCAGACGATGTGCGCTCGAGAGGGCCGTTCGCGAAAGGCCTTCCATGATCGATCTTGACCGCACTGCTCCGTCACGGGCGTTCGCCCCGCGAGTGCTCACCGGCGATCGCCCGACCGGCCAACTGCACCTTGGACATCTGTTCGGGACCTTGCAGAACCGGGTGCGGCTTCAGAAGGAGGGGGTCGATCTGCTCGTGCTCGTCGCCGACTACCAGACCATCACCGATCGCGACAGCCCCGTGTCGTTGCCCGAGGACGTCGAGGAGCTCGTCGCCGATTACCTCGCCGTCGGGATCGACCCGGCGTGCGCGACGATCTTTGCTCACTCGCTCGTGCCCGAGCTCAACCAGCTGGTGTTGCCGTTTCTGAGCCTGGTGACGCTGCCCGAGCTGCTCCGCAATCCCACGGTCAAGGATGAGGCGGCCGTTTCCGGGATGCCGGCGCTCAACGGTCTGATGCTCACCTACCCCGTGCATCAGGCCGCCGACATCCTGTTCTGCCAAGCCACGATCGTGCCCGTCGGGGCCGACCAGCTCCCGCACGTTGAGCAGACGCGCGCCATCGCGCGACGGTTCAACCGCCGCTACGCGCCGCAATGCCCGGTGTTTCCTGAGCCCGAGGCGATGCTCAGCGGCGCTCCCGTTCTGCTTGGGACCGATGGCCGGAAGATGAGCAAGAGCCGCGACAACGCGATCACGCTGGCCGCGAGCAGCGACGAAACCGCGCAGTTGCTGCGCCGGGCCCGGACCGACTCCGATCCGAACATCACCTACGACCCCAAGAACCGGCCCGAGGTCGCCAACCTCGTGCTGCTGACCGCACTGTGCGAGGAGCTGGACCCTCACGAACTCGCAGCGCAGATCGGTGGCCGCGGAGCTGCCGAGCTCAAACGCCGCGCGACCGAGGCGGTCAACGAATGCCTCCGGCCGATCCGCCGCCGGCGAGCCGAACTCGTACGCGACCGCGGCTATCTCAGAACGGTCTTGCGCGAGGGGAGCGCGAGGGCGCGCGGCATCGCCCAGCAAACCCTCTCGCGGGTGGCGGCCGCCATGCACACGAACTACTGACCGGCGCGCTCCCCGCCGGCCCCGAGCCGGTGCCGGGGCCAGCGGGTACGCAGTGGGGTCAGTGCGCCGTCGCCGGCTCGCGTGCGCCGCTGCGGTCGGCGCCCTCCTTCGCGGCCTCAGCCTGGATCAGCTGCCGGTTGACGTGATCCCAATCGAGGTTCCGGAAGAACGCATCGACGTACTGCTTGCGCCCGTCCGGAGTTGCGCCGTAGTCACGGGCGTACGCGTGCTCGTACACGTCGAGGGCAAGCACCGGAACCATGTTGTAGACATAAGGATGCGTAGAAAACGGATGGAGGGCCGCTCGAAGATGGGCACGGCCCAGCTGATCCGTGCGGTCGGGCAGAAGCGTCGTCACGCGGGCTGAGCCCGCGACGGACCCGAGGCCTTCTCGGCCACGACAGCGAATTTACGGACCCGTCCGTCCCGCAGCCACTCGCTCCAGAGCGAGTGGGCGACGAGGAGGTCGTCGAGCGCGGGACGTCCGATCTGCGCTGCGATGCGGGCGGCGTCCGTGGCGAAGGCGTCGATCAGTGACTCCGCCGTCGCACGGTGTGCCCGGCTGTGGTCCTCCTGCCAGCGAACCGTCAGCCCCGCCCGCTCCAGCTCGCCAACCACCTCCTCGAGCGGAGTGAGCCACACCGTGTCGGCGTCAGGCATCCTCGCGCGCTCCTCCTCCGTGAGCGGCGGGCCTGCCTCCACCGTGAACGCGAACCGCCCACCGCTGACGAGTGCTCCGGAGATCTCATGGAGCAGCGACGCCTTGTCTTCAAAGGCGAGCATGGTCTCCAACAGGAGGATCACGTCGAACGGGCCCGGTGGGATCGGCGGAATGTGCCGGACCTCGAAGTGGCAGCGCAGGTCGCGGGCGCGCTGAGCGGCGATGTCGATGGCGACGGCGCTCTCATCGACGCCGAGGTACGAGCAACCGAGCCGGCAGGTGATGAACCGCCCGGGTCCGGCGATCCCGCAGCACAGGTCCAGGACGGAGACATTGGGGGCGATGCCGGCCTGGACCGCCAGGTCGTGAATCTCTCCGGCACGCATGAAACTCTCCTGCCCGATGAACTCGCCGGGGCCATACGCAGCCCTTCGGGCGCGCTCCAGCGCCCGAGTAAATGGCAGTCGGTCGTCCTGCTTCACTGCCTGGGCCGCGCGTCGTGCACGTCGCACAGGATCCCAGCCCGGCGCCGGGAAGGCTTGAGCTGACGAGAGCGTCATGGAGGGCATGCGACTTGCTCAGAGCGCCCCGCTGACCGGACTGATCGCCCAGGTGCTCCTGATCGCCACGCTCGCGGTCGCCGTCGGGCTCGGCGGCGGCGGCTTCAGCCCCACCGGTTGGGTCGTCGGAGTCGCCTGCGGGGTGATCACGAATGCGGCGCTGGCGGGCGGGCTCTCGCACTACCGTGCCAGTCGGCTCAGCCCGGCCGACTGGGTGACGCTCGCCCGGGCGACATTCGCCGTTGGGATCGCTGCCCTGGTCGCGGACTCCTTCGCCGAGCCCGCACCGGTCACGCTGCTGGTGTCGCTCGCAGCCCTCGCGCTGTCGCTCGACGCGGTCGACGGATGGGTCGCGCGGCGAACGCGGACGGCGGGGTTGCTGGGCGCGCGCTTCGACGGCGAGGTCGACGCGTTCCTGATCCTCGTCCTCAGCGTGTACGTCGCGCGCTCGGCCGGGGTGTGGGCGCTCGCGATCGGCGCGGCGCGATACCTGTTCCTCGTCGCCGGCTGGTTGCGGCCGTGGATGCGTGCGCCGCTGCCGCCGCGCTACTGGCGCAAGGTCGTTGCCGCCACCCAGGGCATCGTGCTGACGCTCGCCGCCGCCAACGTCCTGCCGCCGACGCTCACCAGCGGCGCGCTCGTCGTCGCCCTCGCGCTGCTCGCGGAGTCGTTCGGCCGAGATGTCTGGTGGCTTCGGAGCCACCGACCCGCAGCGCCCCGTCGCCTACCGACGGGGACTGACCAACGCCCGGTCATCCCTGCGGGGCCCGGGCGGGGACGCGTGCGCCGAAGCGTCGCCGGCGCGGTCACGATCCTCGCCGCGCTGATCGTGTGGGCCGCCCTCGTCGCCCCCGACCAGCCGAGGTACCTCACGCTGACCGGTCGGCAACGGCTCGATCTACAACCGCATTCCGATGGAACACGACACAGGGAATTTCTGGGGCGACCCGCCGCGCGTGCAGGCCGCGTACGGCCGGTCGGTCGTCTACTCCCTGAACACGCTGACCTCGTTCGTGCAGCACTACGGCAAGAAGAACTTGGTCATGATCGTCCTCGGTGACCATCAGCCGCTGCCGATCGTCAGCGGGCAGGCTTCAAATCACGTCGTGCCGATCTCGATCATCGCTCACGATCCGAAGGTGCTCAAGCAGATCGGAAACTGGGGCTGGGGGTCGCGCCTGCGACCGAGGCCGCAGGCGCCGGTGTGGCCGATGAGCCGCTTCCGCGACCGCTTCCTCAGCGCATTCGACTCGCCGCCAACGGTGACGCGGTAGCTCGTGGATCTGCCCCGTGATGACGTTGGCGCGCCCAGGCGACTCGCCGGCCTCGATGGTCTGCGCGGTCTCGCCGCGCTGTTCGTGGTCATCAACCACGTCTTCCTCCGCGCCTTCCCCGGCTACCCGGTGGACCACGCGCCGTTCTGGGCCGGGTGGTTCGTCTATGGCCGCTTCGCGGTCGTGTTGTTCATCGTGCTGTCCGGCTTCTCGCTGGCCCTGTCGCCCGCCCGCCACGGGTGGCGGCTCGACGGGATCTCCGGGTTCGCCCGTCGGCGGGCCCGGCGCATCCTGCCGCCGTACTGGGCTGCCCTCGCCTTCAGCCTCGCGGTCGCCTGGCTGGTGATCCCTCAGCCAGGGCAGGGGATGCCCGGGGCACGGTCGGTGCTCGTCAACGGGCTGCTGGTGCAGAACGTCGTCGGCGCGCCAACCCCCAACCGAGCGTTCTGGTCGATGGCTGTCGAGGCTCAGTTGTATCTGGCGTTCCCGCTGTTGCTGCTCGTCCTCCGCCGATGGGGCACCGCCGTCATGGTCGCGGCCCTCACGCTCGTGGTGGCGGCGGTGGGGATCGTCGGGCCGCACGTCGCACGTCTGGACACGTTCGTGATCCAGTCCCCGCCCGATCTCGCGGCATTGTTCGCCGTCGGTATCGCCGCCGCCGGCATCACGCGAGCGAGCAGCGCTCGCAGATCGTGGCCGTGGCCGTGGCTGGCCGTTGCTGCCGCAGCGCCGGTGCTCGCGACGATCCGGTGGCGAGGCTCCGTGTGGACGCTGGACCATCTGTACTGGGTCGATCTCGCGCTCGGCCCCGCCATTGCGTGCCTGCTCGCCGGCCTGGCCACGGGACGGCCCGCGCCGCTCCTGAAACTGCTCGAGGCGCGCCCCATCCGGACACTCGGCGGTTCGTCCTACAGCCTGTACCTGACTCACGCCCCGATCGTCGCCGTCGTCTACGAACTGATCGTCGCGGGCAGGGTCCGGCAGGGCGTTCCGGCGTTCGTTGTCTCGCTCGCGCTCGTGTTGCCGTTGACGATCCTGTTTGCGCGCGCCTTCGCCTCCGTGTTCGAGCGGCCCTTCAGGCGGCAGCGCGCGGCGGTGCGACCGGCGCCACGGCGGTCGCCCCGCATCGCGGAAGTGTCCGGATGAGTCGGATCGTGTGGCGATGGGGCCGCCTCGTCGGCTCCGCCCTCGTGCTCACCGGCCTCGTCTGGCGCCTCGGCACTGGTCCATTCCTCGACGGCGTCCGCTCTCTCGACTGTCGGGCACTCGCGGCGGCGGCGGGCATCGCGGTCCTGACAACGGTGTGTTGTGCATGGCGGTGGACGCTCGTGGCCCGCGCACTCGGCACGGAGCTGACGCTGCCCGCTGCGGTGGCCGCGTACTACCGCTCGCAGTTCCTCAACGTCACGCTGCCTGGCGGGATCGTCGGTGACGTTCACCGAGGGGTCAGCCATGGTCGCGACGTCCGTGACGTTGGTCGCGGGCTGCGGGCCGTCGTGGGGGAGCGCTTCGCCGGGCAGGTGGTGCAGGCCCTGATCACGGTCGTCGTCCTGCTCGCGCTGCCGTCGCCGGTGCACTCCTCGATGCCGCTCGTGGCCAGCGGGGTCGTCGTGGTCGGGCTCGGCGTCGCGCTCGTGGTCCGCGCGAGCGACATCCGACGCGCGCTGATCACCCGGAGGGCGTGGCTCGGCATCGCGATCGCGTCGGCCATCGTCGTCGGCGGCCACGCGGTCACCTTCCTGATCGCCGCGCGGACAGCCGGCAGCACCGCACCACTGGCCCAAATGGTGCCGATCGCGCTGCTCGCGATGATGGCGATGGTCCTGCCCAGCGTCGGCGGTTGGGGCCCGCGTGAGGGCGTGACGGCGTGGGCGTTCGGCGCCGCCGGGCTCGGTGCTCAGCAGGGAGTCGAGACGGCGGTCGTCTACGGCGTCATGGTGCTCGTCGCCAGTTTGCCTGGCGCCGTCGTGCTCGTGGTGGCATGGTTCCGTCGTACCCGGCTTTCGGGAGCGACCGAATCGGCGCTCCGAGACCAACCAGCCCATGCCTGACCGCCCGTACATCCTGTTGAGCTGTGGCATGTCGATCGACGGCTATCTCGGCAGTGCGGCGCCACGGCGCCTCGAGCTCTCCAACGAAGCCGACTTCGACCGGGTCGACGCCGTGCGCGCCTCGAGCGATGCGATCCTCGTGGGCGCGGCGACGGTTCGGATCGACAATCCGCGGCTGCTCGTGCGCTCGCAGAGCCGCCGGGACGAGCGGACGGCTCGCGGGCTCCCGCCATCGCCGATCAAGGTCACCGTCACCGAGCGGGTCGGTTTAGACCCTGGTGCCGACTTCTTCACCACCGGTGAGATTGAGAAGCTCGTGTACTGCGCGAGCCCGGGTGTCGGTCACGCCCGTTCTCGTCTGGGGACCGTGGCGACCGTCGTCGACGGTGGCGAGCGGGTCAAGATGCGCCGGCTCAGCGAGGATCTCGGCGACCGAGGCGTGCAGCGGCTGATGGTCGAGGGCGGGGGCAAGGTGCACACTCAGTTCCTCACCGACAACCTCGTCGACGAGTTGCAGCTCGTCGTCGCGCCATTGTTCGTCGGCGATTCACGGGCCCCGCGGTTTGTGAGCGACGGCCGCTTCCCATGGAACCCCAGCCGGCGTGCGACGCTCGCCGAGGTTCGCCAGATCGGCGACGTCGTGCTGCTGCGCTACGCGCTGTCGTCGCGGTTCCGCACCGACTGAAGCACCAGCAGGTCGGCGTGGTCGACGGTGATGGCAAGCTCTCCCGCTGCCGCCTGCGCCAGACGTCGGCGGGCATAGGCGTCGGCCTCGGCGGCCAGGCTGTGCTGCTGCTCGCAGGCGGCAGCCACCCACCCGGTGAACCACACGTTCGCCAGATCCGTCTCCGTCGGCCCAAGCCGCCAGGGACTCGGCCGCACGAGCACCTCGGCGCCGAGTTGGCGAAACCCCTCGGCCGCGCGCCGTGCGGCGTCTGGTCCGAGCAGGCGGCCCCGCTCCGTTTCTCGGCGTTGATGAGCATCAAAGGCGGAGGCCACGCGGCGGTCCAGGGGATCGGTCGGCGTCAGCTCGACGTGGCCCACGACGGTGAGCATCATCAGGACCGGGCACCCGGCGCCGGCGCAGACGGCAATGACTCTGGCCAGCTCGTCCTCGGTCAGCATGTCGAGCAGCGCCGAGGCAGTGATGAGCGTCGCGCCGGCGAGATCGCCGCGCTGCAGGCGGGTGATGTCAGCGAACGTCGTCTCGACCGTGACCGTGGCGCCGTCGGCGGCCGGTCCCGGGTGGTCCGCGACGGCGATCTCGAGCAGGTCGACGTCGCGATCATGGACGATCCATTGCTGCGGCCCGGCGAGCTGCGGCGCGAGCCAGCGACCCATCGCGCCGGTGCCTCCGCCGAGATCGTGGATGACCCAGGGGCCGCTCCGTGGCCGCGCTCGCTGGACGTGCTCGACGAGGTCGCGGGCCCGGGCTGCAGCGTCGGCGGGCTCGCGCAGGGCCAGCCATGCCCGGCTGACCCGGGGGTCCCCCGCGGTCACCGCGACACCTCGGCGAGGACCGCGGCGACGGCCGACGCCGTCGTCGACCATTCGGGGAGCGTCGCGCGCCGCACGCGGGCGGCCCGGCGCAGGCGCCCCCTCAACGCGGCGTCGCTCAGCCAGTCCCGGAGCGCGGCGGCGAGCGCCGCCGCGTCCTCCGGCGGGACGAGGAGCCCAGGCCGGAGTCCGCGCGCGGCGTGACCGAGTGCTTCCGGCACCCCGCCGACGTCAGCGGCGACGGCCGGGACGCCATGGGCCAGGGCCTCGGCGATCACCATGCCGTACGTCTCGGCACGCGACGGGAGTACGAGCAGGTCGGCGGCAGCGTAGCTGCGGTCGAGGTCGGCATCGGCCCGGGTTCCCGGGAACGACACGCGACCACTGAGCCCGAGGTCGCCGGCCCGGCGGCGCAGACGTTCGACGAAGGCAGGCTCCCTGTCCAGGCTGCCGACGCAGATGCAGTGCCATGACAGCTCCGAGATCTCCGATAGTCCATCGAGGAGGACGTCGTGGCCCTTGTCGAAGATCACGGCGCCAACGCAGAGCAGCTCCCCGCCGGTTGCGGTCCCGGGTGCGAGCTCGGCGGCGTCGACGGCAGGCTCGGCGACGTGAATGCGCTCACCGGGCAACGCGTACAGCTCGAGCAGCCGCCGGCGGCTCCAGGCGCTCGTGGTGACGACGGCCGCCGCGGCGGCGAGGACCGCGCGTTCCCGCATGCCGCTGGCCGCATCCGCCGGGCGATGACCGAGCGGCATGTGCACGAGCCCGACGAGGCGCACGCGGCGCGCCTCACCGACCAGCACCTCAGGGGCGGTCGATGCGACGAGCCCGTCGATCAACACGACGGCGTCGTCGGGGATCTTCGCCACGACGCCCGCCAGCGAGGCGAATGACGCCGCGTCCGGTTGCGGCCACGCCCCGGGCACCGCATGCTCCCGCACCGACCAGCCGAGCGCGGTGAGAGCGCCGCAGAGCCGGCGGTCGTAGACGTTGCCTCCACTCGGCCGCGCTGGGTTGTCGACGCCGTCGGGGACGACGACATGAACCGCCGTCACAGCGGCCGCTCGTAGCTCGCCCAGGCGACGTGCGACTCGTGCAGCGTGACGGCGAGTCCGTCGAGCTCGCGCGCGCCGTCCCCGAGCTCGCCGGCGTGCACCCGTTCCGCGAGCCGGTCCGCGATCACCCGGGCAAGTGCCTCGGTGGAGGTGTTGACCCCCGCGAACGCCGGTTCGTCGTCCAGGTTGCGGTACGTCAACTCGGCGACGACGCCGCGCAGCGCGTCGGCGGCCCGACCGATGTCAACGACGATGTTGTCGGCGTCGAGCGCCGCGCGTCGAAACGTCGCGTCGACGACATAGGTCGCGCCGTGCAGGCGCTGCGCGGGCCCGAACACCTCGCCGTGGAAGCTGTGGGCGATCATCATGTGGTCGCGGACGGTCACGCTGAACATGAGCTAGTACCTGATTGCGTGGCAGAGGGCGGGAAGGCTTCCCGCGGCGAGCCGGGCCATGACGTCAGGCAACTCGCAGAAGCGAGACTCCCCGGTGACGAGTGCGTCGAAGGCCGGGTCGCGGAGCAGTTCGAGGGCGAGGGCCAGCCGGTCGGCCGGCGTGCGGCGCTCTCGGCGCGCGGGCGAGACGGTGCCGACCTGACTCGCGTGGATGCGGAGTCGACCGGAATGGAACGCCCCGCCGAGTGACAGCTGAACCTCGGTGTCGCCGTACCAGCTGAGGTCGAGGACCGTTCCCTCGACCGCGAGCAGGTCGAGCGAATGCTGGAGTCCCGCGGAGGTCGCGCTGGCGTGGACGACGAGATCGCGACCGCCGGCGGCGTCGGCCGGCAACGCGAACTCGACGCCGAGTGCGGCGGCGACCGCCGCGCGGTCGGCATCGACGTCGACGAGTGTCACCTCGACTGCAGGGAACCGGCTCAGCAGGCGCGCGACGCAGCAGCCGACCATCCCTGCGCCGACGACGGTGACCCGGTCGCCGAGCAGCGGCTCGGCGTCCCAGAGCGCATTGACCGCGGTCTCGACGGTGCCGGCCAGCACGGCGCGGGCGGGCGGCACCCCCTCGGGCACGACGGCCACGGCGCCGGCCGGTACGACGTAGGCGGTCTGGTGCGGGTACAGGCAGAAGACCGTTCGCCCGCGCAACTCGTCAGGTCCCTGCTCCACGGCGCCGACGTTGAGGTAGCCGTACTTGACCGGCCCCGGGAAGTCCCCCTCCTGGAAGGGTGCGCGCATCGTGCGGTACTGCGACTCCGGCACACCGCCCCGGAACACCAACGTCTCGGTTCCGCGGCTGACTGCGGACCACAGCGTGCGCACCATCACCTCGCTTCGCCCCGGCGTGGGCAGCGTGACCGGGCGGATCTCCCCGACACCGGGCGCGCGGAGCCAGAATGCGTGCGCGTCGGCCTCGGCGCCCAACGTCACAACCGTCCCGGCGAATCCGACATGGCGTACATGCTAATTCGCCCGTTTGGCCGTCAGCCCGCCATCGTGAGTCCGCCGCTGACGCTCAGCACCTGACCGGTGATGTAGCGCGCGCCGTCGGAGGCGAAGAACAGCACGGCGCCGGCGATGTCCTCGGGCTCGGCGAGGCGTCCGAACGGGATCGCCTTCGCCAGGCTGGCGCGGAGCTTTTCCGGCATCGATCGCAACAGCGGCGTGTCGGTCGGACCCGGAGAGACGCAGTTGACGTTGATCTGATGGCGCGCCATCTCCCGCGCGAGCGACTTCGTGAAGGCAATGACTCCGCCCTTGGTGCCCGCGTAGACGGTCTCGCCGCTGCTGCCGACCCGGCCGGCATCGCTGGCGATGTTGATGATTCGAGCGGCGCCGCCGGCGTCGAGGATCGGCCGCAGGAACGCGTGGCACACTCGGACCGGGCCGAGGAGGTTGATCGCGGTCAGCGTCTGCCACAGCTCATCGTCGTTCTCCATGAACGGCTCGATGCGATCCCATCCGGCGGCGTTGACGAGCACGCTCGGGAGCCCATGCTCGGCGATCACCGCGTCGCGCAGGGCGAGCACGGCGGAGGGGTCCGTGAGATCAGCAACGTGCGCGCTGCTCCGGCCGCCGACTCGCTCGGCGCTCGCGCGCACGCCAGCGGCGTCGCGGTCGACGGCGGCGATGGTCGCGCCCGCTTGCGCCAGCAACAGTGCGATGGCGCGGCCGATGCCGGAAGCCGCGCCGGTGACGACGGCGACGCGACCGCTGAGGTCGATGGTGACGCTCATCGGGCGAACTGGGCGAAGTCGGGCTCACGCTTCTCGGTGAAGGCGAGCGCACCCTCGCGACCTTCGGGCGTTTGCACGAACAGGTCGAGGCCGGCGTCGGCCATGTTGCTCAACCCTCCCTGGTGATCGGTGTCCGCGTTGAAGGAATGCTTGAGGAACCGGATCGCGGTTGGGCTCATCCGCGCGATGTCCGCCGCCCAACGCTTCGCCTCCGCCAGCACCTCGTGCGGCGGGACCACGGCATTGACGAGCCCCCAGCGCTCCGCGGTCGCCGCGTCGTACTGGCGGCACAGATACCAGATCTCGCGTGCACGCTTCTCGCCGACGACGCGTGCCAGGTACGCGGTGCCGAAACCGGCATCGAACGAACCGACCCGCGGGCCGGCCTGCCCGAAGCGGGCCGTCTCGCTGGCGATCGTCAGGTCACAGATGACGTGCAGGACGTGGCCGCCGCCGATGGCCGCGCCGTTGACCGCCGCGATCACCGGCTTGGGGATGTCCCGGATGAGCTTGTGGAGGTAGTTGACCTCCCACAGCCCACTCTCCGTCGGCCCGTAGTCGCCGGTCTCGGCGCGCTGTTTGACGTCGCCGCCGCTGCAGAATGCCTTGTCGCCCTCGCCGGTGAGGATGATGGACCGCGCCGACTTGTCGGCCCACGCGGCGCGGAAAGCGGCGATCAGCTCCTCGACCGTCTTGGCGCGGAAGGCGTTGTAGCGCTCGGGCCGGTTGATGGTGATGACGGCGGTTGGCCCGTCGATCTCGTAACGGATGTCCTCGTACGTGTTGGTCATGCCGCGAACCTACCTTGCACTTGGCTCGGCCGCGGCGTCGTGATGAAACAACGGTCCGCGGGGGAAGCGGTGCGACTCAGGGAGGGCGATGCGCCCGCGATCCCGTGCGCTAACGATTGCGGTCACTCACGGGAGCGATGTGCACGCCTCGCCGTCGTGATTGGCGTCCAGTCCCGCGACGTCATTGCTCGCCGAGCCGCCGTGGCCGTCGAACCACGCCTGGGCCGCGGCGTGGGTTGGGAAGTCCGAGCAGTTGATCTCCGCGATCGGCTTGTTCGGGCCGCCCGATGACCCGGGCGCCGCCGGTGCGGGCGTCGGTGACGACGGCGCGGGGGCCGCCGCACGCGCTCCACCGTTCTGCCGTGCCCATGCCACCCAGCCGGTCGCGATGATGTGCTGGGCGCGGGCGAGCCGCATCTCGCCGTCACACACGAGACGGTGTAGCCGGTTCTCAACCGTGTCCTTCGGGTTCGGGGAGCCGCCCGGCTCGGGCCACAGGTTGCGCGCGTCGTTGACCGCGCCGCCGAGCTCGAGCGACACGAGATGGTCGTACTCGTAGTCGTGGGGAGAGCCCGTGTCGCCGTACGCGGCCATACTTCCGAGCTTCTCCGGTTCCGTGATGCTGTCGGACGGGCGCACCGTCTTCGTCCAGCCGCGCCGGCAGATCGTCCGGCCGAGCGTCGCCTGCGTGACGTCCGGGTTCACCGCACCCGGCGTGCAGTGTGGATCCGGGAGCGAATACCGGCCCTGGCCGCGCGCATGGCATGTCCCCGGCGGCGGCTGCCGCTGCACGACGTGCGCGCTCGCGCGTGACACCGGGAGGCCGGAGGTGGACCGCCGGGGCGATGGCCGATCTGAGACGCTGCCCAGACCGGCCGTGGGTCGGTGGGCCGTCGGCGACGAGGCACCCGTCGGTGACGAGGCACCCGTACCGGTATGAGGAGAGCTCGCCGAGGACGATGCATCCTGCGCGCACCCTGCCAGGAGACCGAGCGCGGCAAGAGCCAAGATCGTGGCTCGCGAGCGCACCGGAGGAACAGTAGCCCGCTCGCGAGCCATCGGTGAGGCACGGGGATCCAGATCGAGAGAGGTTCCCGATCCGCCGCCCCCTCAGGCGGCGGCGATCACGACCGGAACGGTGTCCGTCGTCGCGCCGTAGGCGACGCGGTTGCGGCCGCTGCGCTTGGCTTCGTACAGCGCCATGTCAGCCGACTGGAACATCTCGTCGAACTCGGCGCCCGGTCCGGTCGAGCTGCACACGCCGAAGGACGCGGTCACCACAAGACCTCCGGGGTGCGATGACTCAATCGCTCCCCGAGCCGTCTCGGCGACCTGACAGGCAGCCACGAGATCCGCGCCGGGGAGCACGAGCAACAGCTCCTCGCCGCCGATCCGGTACAGCAACTCGAACGTGCGCAGTTCCTTGCGCAGGAGGTACGCGACGTCCTTGAGGACGGCGTCGCCCCGAGCGTGGCCGTGGGCGTCGTTGAGGTCCTTGAAGCGGTCGAGGTCGAACAGCACGAGCGCGACCGGACGCTGCGTGAGCCGAGCCTGCTCGGCGACCTCACGGAAGCGCCGGTGCAGGCCCTGGCGGTTGAGGAGTCCGGTAAGAGGATCGAGCACCGCGTCTTCACGCCACCGGATCTCCGCGGCGAGCAGCGGCTGCTGGACGACCACGAGCGCCGCGAGTAGCACGGTCATCCCGATGAGCGGGGCCGGATCGTGCACCAGCGCCGACGGCGAGCCGAGTGCCACGGCGGCGAGCAGACCGAGGAACGCCAGCACGGCGCCGGCGAGGAAGACGCGCAGGCGGAAGCGGGCGGCAGCGGTGACGACCGGGATCGCGACCCACGGCAGGAGCGGGCTGCGGACGCCGCCGCTGACGGCCACGCCGCCGAGTATGAGCGTCGTGTGCAGGAGCAGCGAGCCGGCGATCAGCCGCTCCGGACGGTTGGCTCGGGCGAGCAGTCGGTCAAGGATCAGCAGCGGCCCCGGGGCGAGCGCGAACAGCGCGAGCGACCAGGCCGGGATCCACGGCGTCATCGCAGCGACGCCGATGCCGCACAGCAGGCCGACAAGGATCCGGGCCCGGCGCACCGAGTGGTTCATCTCGACGAGACGAAGCCGGTCGGCTCGGGTCGGGCATAGCCACCCGCCCTTCCACTGGTCCTGTCCCGTGATTGCGCCCCGGCGTAACACAGCGCTGCTCCTCTGGATTCGATTCGACGCCGCTCACGGCTCCGCAGTTCCGTCTAGCCGCGCGCCGGCGTGTCCTCCGTTGCTGCGGTAATCGGCAGCCGGTCCGCGGGTTTGACCGCATCCGCACAAGTCGCGGACGAGGGTCATGACCGCGACCGATGTTCGCGCTGAGGTGCGAACTACGTTGGAGGACACGTAACAACACCGCTCGGCGATCAGCCGTAAACGCCGATCGCATCCTCATGTCACGGTCCCGTGAGGTCGTCCGTGGGCTCGCGCCTGTTCGTCCGGACAGGGTGTGGCGCCCAACGGCTGCGCCGCATGGGCTGCCATTACGGTCAGGGGTACCTGTTCGGGCGGCCGATGGGTGCACCCATGATCGCGGAGCTGATGATGTCCGATCCCGCCGTCGCGCAGCTCAAGGCCTGATCGCGTGCGCCGATCCAACAGAGCGTGAGCGGTGCAACGGACGGCGATCGGGCTCTCCGCCCGAGCTTACGGAGGACACAGGTCGCCGAGCGCGACGTCGAGCGTCAGCTGAGCGACAGCGACCTGTTCTTCTCCACGACCGACGCCAAGGGCATCATCACGGCCGGCAACGACGTGTTCGAGCGCGTCAGCGGCTACCCGCTCGATGTCCTCGTCGGTGCCAACCACAACATCCTGCGTCATTCAGACATGCCGCGCACCGTCTTCCAGCTGCTCTGGGACACGATCGCCGGCGGAGACGCGATCGCGGCCTACGTCAAGAATCGCAGCGCCGACGGCGCCTTCTATTGGGTGATGGCCGCCGTCGTCCCGGTACCCGGCGGATATCTGTCCGTGCGGCTGCCTCCAAGCACCGAGCTGTTCGGTGCCGTGACCTCGATCTACGGGGAGCTGCGCGCCCTGGAGCGTGCTGTCGAAGGCGACGACGTCCGCCAGCGCAAGCCGTCGATCGCCGCGGGCACCGCCCGCCTGGCGGAGCTGCTCCCCACCGCGGGGTTTGAGGACTATGGCGCGTTCATGCGGCGAGCGCTGCCCGACGAGGTCGCAGATCGGGCGGCCCGCCTGCCGGAGGACCATCGCCGGCGGCTCGCGACGTTGCCTGCCGGCGCGCCGGCCGGCGTGGCCGAGATTCTCGACGCCTACGCCGCGCTGAGCGGGTTCCTCGGCTCGCTCGTCGGCGATCTTGCGCGCTACGCGGCGATCGGCCGCACCCTCGGTGAGCACTCCCGATATCTGCGCGAGATGGGGGACGACGTCCGTCTGTACGCCGTCAACGCTCAGATCGGCGCGAGTCGGCTCGGCGCGCACGGCGCCGCTCTCGACGCCGTCGCTCGGCTCTTGACCGAGCAGTCACAGGCCACCTCGCCGCTCGTCGCTAGCGTCGCGGAGCGCGCCGGAGCCGCCGTCCGCGACCTCGAGGAGATGGCGTTCGACTTGTCGATCAGCGCTATCGAGGCAGAGATGGTCGCGATCTTCGCCCACCAGATCGCCCGCGCGCCCGAGCTCGCGGCGACGCACGCGCCGAGCATGCTCGCGCTCTCCGACGCCCTCGGTCGGGGCACCGAGCGGACGTTCGCGTCCTTCAGCATCGTCGCTCAGCGCCTCACCGAGGTGTTCTCGTACTCGACCCAGGTCGGCGCCGGCATCAGCCGCCTCGCCCGCCTGTCCCTCAACGGCCGCGTCGAACTTGCGAGCGTCCCGGATGCCGGATCGATCTCGACGCTGTTCAGCGACGTCGAGCGCCAGGTCAGCGACGCCCGCGCGCGGTTGCGGGAATTCGCGACGATCGGACAGGCGGCGCAGGACCTCGAGGCGGTCGCCCGCGACGACGCGATGCACGCCGCCGCGCGCCTGCACGAGGGCGCGCTCAGCCTCGCGGCGTGATGCGCGCGGTCAGATGCCCGGAATCTCGATCGCGTAGGCGATCGCCGCGCCGCTGACGATCACGCGCTCGGCGCCGACCGCCTCGTCGCCGCGAAATCCGGCGAACCGCTGCGTGTCGATCTGAACCCGGGCAGCGATCGCGTCGCGGACCTCGTCGAGCCCGGCGGTCACCTTCACGCTCGTCCCGGTGGCGAACATGATCTCCACGGCCATGGCGCCCAATCTAACTGTGCCGGCGGCCCTCACTGCAACAATCGGAGCGTGCTCGGTTCGTCGCAAAATGCGATCACGCTCCGCGGCGTGGTCAAACGCTTCGGGGCCATCACCGCCGTCGCCGGCCTCGACCTCGAGGTTCCGGCGGGCCATTGCGTCGGGTTGCTCGGCCCAAACGGCGCCGGCAAATCGACGACGATGAAGATGCTGACAGCGCAGGTCATCGCCGACGAGGGCGAGATCGACATCCTCGGCTACCGGCTGCCGGATGACTCCAAGCAAGCGCGGGCCGTGATGGGCGTCGTCCCCCAGCTGGACAACCTCGACGTGTCGCTCACCGTCGAGCAGAACCTGCTCGTGTTCACCCATCTCTATCGCGTGCCGGGGGCGCGGCGCCAAGACGCGATCGAACGTGCGCTGCGGATCGCCAACCTGAGCTGACCGGCGGGAGGCCAAGGTCGATCAGCTGAGCGGCGGCATGCGCCGGCGACTGCTGATCGCCCGTGCGCTGTTGCACGAGCCGCGCCTGCTGCTGCTCGACGAGCCGACGGTCGGCCTCGATCCGCAGGTGCGCCAAGAGCTGTGGGCGCTGATCGACCGGCTGCGCTCCGAGGGCGTCTCGATCCTGATGAGCACGCATTACATCGAGGAGGCCGAGCGGCTGTGTGATCGGGTGACGATCGTCTCGCATGGGGTGGCGGTTGCCGTCGGGCCGGCCCGCCGAGCTGATCCGCGAGCACGCGGGAACCGAGGCGGTTGAGGTCTATGGGCCACCGGCGCGGCTCACCGAGGTTGAGGGCGCCGCCCGGGCGCGTGGCTGGCGCACGCGGCGGACGGGCACGTCGATCGCCGTCCTGCAGAGCAAGCGGAACGGTGACATCAACGGCGAGCGCCGCACGACGAACCTGGAGGATGTGTTCGTGCTGCTCACCGGAGAGGAGATCGAATGAGCGCGGTCGAGACACCCGTCGCGCCGCGGACGGCCGCCTCGCCCCGGCGACTGCACCGACTCGAGATCGCCGCCGCTGCGCGGCGTGATGATCCGGGAGATCGTCAACTTCACCGCGTTCTGGCGCTCCTCGACGTTCTCCTCGACGGTCAGCCCGACCGTCTATCTGGTCGCATTCGGCTTCGGCTTCGGCTCGCTCGTCAGCCACGTCGCCGGTTACCGGTACATCGACTTCGTCGGTACCGGCATCGTCGCCACCACGGTGCTGTTCTCCGGCGCGTTCACGGCGATGTACTCGACGTTCGTCAAATACCAGTTCCAGCACACCTACGACGCGATCCTCGCCGCCCCCGTCGACACCGAGGAGATCGTCACCGGGGAGGCGCTGTGGATCGCCGCCCGGACCGGCGTGTACGGCAGCGTGCCGCTGTTCGTGGCGATGATCTTCGGCCTCTCACCGAGCTGGGGGATGCTGCTCGTGCCGCCGATCGCGGCGCTGTCCGCGTACGGCTGGGCGACGGCGGGGATCCTGATCGCGGCGATCTCGAAGTCGATCGACAACTTCTCCTATTGGCAGAGCGCCCTGCTGACGCCGCTGTTCCTCGTCGCCGGCACGTTCTTTCCCCTCAGCGGACTGCCGAAGTGGGCGCAGGTGCTCGGCAACCTCAACCCGCTGTTTCACTGCGTCGAGCTCGTCCGCCACGCGGTGTTCGGCTTCCGCGGCTGGGTCGACGTCTATCACCTGGCGTTCCTGATCGGCTTCGCGCTCGTGATGTGGCGGCTCGCGGTCCGCCACATGGAGCGCAAGCTCATCCTGTGATGACCCGGATCGAGCTGACGGAAGACGACGTCGTCGGGATCCGCGCCGCCAATCCGAGCCCGTTCACGCTGAGCGGGACGAACACGTGGATCGTGCGCCGCGATCCCGCGTGGCTCGTCGACCCGGGGCCCGCACTGCCTGCTCATCTCGACGCGCTCGGGGACGAGCTGCGCGCGCGCGGCGGGCTGGCCGGGATCGCGCTCACCCACGACCATGCTGATCATGCGGAGGCGGTCCCGGCGCTGCGGGAGCGCTTCCCCGACGCGCGGCTGGCCGCCGCCCGGGGGACGGTCGACGTCGTGCTCGCCGACGGCGATGCGTTCGGCCCGCTGGTGGCGTTGCCCACCCCGGGCCATGCCCCGGACCATCTCGCCTACCTCGTCGACGGCGTCGCGCTCACCGGCGACGCCGTGCTCGGTGAGGGGAGCGTCTTCATCTACCCGGATCCGGGCGCGCTCGCCGGGTATCTGAGCGCGCTCGAGGCGCTGCGCGAGCGTGCGCCGGCGGTGATCGCGCCCGGGCACGGCCCGCCGGTGCACGATGTCGACGCCAAGCTCTCGCAATACATCGCCCACCGCCTCGACCGTGAGCGGCGCCTGCTGATTGCGCTTGACGGCGGGGCGCGCTCCGTCAACGAGCTGCTCGACGCGGTGTGGGACGACGCCCCGGCGGCGCTCCGTCCGGCGGCTGCGGTCACGCTCGCCGCCCACCTCGACAAGCTCGACGACGAGGGCCGGCTGCCGGACGGCGTCGAGCGGCCGTCCGGCTGGGGCGGCTGAGGGCACCCGGTCCCCGCCGGAGCGACCGGCCGGCACTCAGGGCTCGAGCCGGCGGCGCGCGAGCGCCATCGCCTCGGTGAGCGGCGTCGTTCCGCGCTCGGCGGAGGCCCGGAAGATCTCGGCGAGCGTGTCGCCGATGCCCCGAACGCGCCGGCGGGCCCCCGCCGGCGAGTAGCCCTCCGGGTGCAACTCCTCGGCGACATTGATCAGGCCGCCGGCGTTAACGACGAAATCGGGTGCCCACAGGATCCCGCGGGCCGACAGCACGTCGCCCATGATCTCGCCTGCCAGCTGGTTATTGGCCGCGCCGGCGATCACCGGGCAGCGCAGCTTCGGCACGCTGAGATCATCGAACACCCCGCCGAGCGCGCACGGAACGAGCACGTCGACGTTCGCGAACAGCGCCCGGTTCGGGGTCACCCAGCGCGCGCCGAGTTCGTCGGCGAGGGCCCGCTTGACGCCGTCGAGATCCGAGATGGACAGCGTCGCGCCCGCCCGGGCGCAGCGGCGCGCAACGCGCGAGCCGACGTGGCCGAGACCGATGACGCAGACGCTGCGGCCCTTCAGCGACGACGATCCGAACGCATGGGCACACGCCGCTCGGATCGCGGTCTCGACGCCGAGCGCGGTGAACGGGCTCGGATCACCCGATCCGCCGCGCCGCCGGGCAAGACCGGCCACGTGCCGGGTTCGCTCGGCGATCACGTGCATGTCACGGCTCGAGGTCCCGACATCCTCGGCCGCGATGTACCGGCCCTGCACTGCATCGACGGTGTCAGCGAAGTCAAGCAGCGCCTCGTGGCGCCGCCGCGAGGAGAGATGCGTGCCCGCCGGCACCATGATCACGCCCTTGCCGCCCCCGAGCGGCAGATCGGCAACCGCGGCCTTGTACGTCATCGCGCGGGAGAGCCGGAGCGCATCGCGCAGCGCGGCGCGGGAGTCGGCGTAGTCCCACATGCGACAGCCGCCGAGTGAGGGGCCCCGGATCGTCGAGTGAATGGCGACGATCGTCAGCAGCCCGGAGCGGCGCCCACGCCTGAGCAGCACCTCCTCGTGGTCGAGCTGCTCGAGGTAGCGCTCGATCGCGGGGGACAATCAGCGACCGGAGGCGGCGGTCCCGCCGCTGCTCGCGCTCGTGGCTGGTCCCCCGACACTCGGTTGCGTGCCGCCGCTTGCGGTCGGCACGGCGGTCGCGGTGCCGCCGGCGCTGCTCGTCTGAGACGACGTGCTCGAGCTGCTGCCGTCCGAGCCCGGCGTCGGCGTTGTCGCCTGCGACTCAGAGCCCGTCGCCGTGCTCGACCCGGCCGGGCTCGTCGAGGATGTCGCCGTCGACGAGCTCGTGCCTGCGGTCGTCGGCGAACCGGTCGGCAACGTGTCGAACCCTCCGGCTGCCGCCGCGGCTGCCGACGCGGCACCGTTCTCGATCGCCAGGCGGTTGGCATCGGTCGCCGCCGCCCGCACCGCGTGGACGGCCGTCACGTGGGGCGACGTCGGCGTCGATGAGGACGCGCGTGGCGCCGCCGGCGCCACGGGCGCCGCCGGTGTGAGGCCCGGCGCCGAAGATCCGGCGGCCGCTGCGGACTCTGCGCTGTGCCCCGAGACGGCAAGCAGACCGCTCTTGGCGGCCCCGCCGAGCCCGGCGCCGAAGGTGGCAGACGGGTGGGCACGGTGGTGCGCGAGATGTCGGGCCGCGCTGCCGAGGGTGTTCTGCAGCTCGATCGCGCCGCCGGTCGTCACGACGGCCGCGGCGAGCAACGTCGCGACGTGGCCGATCCCCGCGCCGAGGACTCCCGAGGCGGCGAACGCTCCGCCCGTCCCGGCAACCGCCGCCCCGCTTCCGGCGGCCGCGCCGCCGCCACCACCAATCCCGAGTGAGTTCGCGAGCAACCCGAACGGCCCGAGCGTCGGCACCAGCGCCGCGAACTGGCGGCTGACCCCGCGCATCTCGGCTCGGAAATCGCGGCACCCGGCGCAATCGCGCAGATGTCGGCGGGCCGTGGCGTTCGGTCGCACGCGGCGATCATGCGCGGACACGAGCTCGCAGCGGATCTCCGAGCAGGAGGTCTCACGCGCCTCCGCGGCGGCCGCGAGGCTCACCCGGGCGCGCACGAGCAGCGATTTGACCGCCGGCACCGACACGCCGAGCGCGGCGGCGAGCTCCGCGTAGGTCATGCCCCCGAGCTCGCGCATCAACAGCGCCGACCGCTGTTGCTCAGGCAGCCGCCGGACATCGGAGATCAGTCGCCGCAGCGACTCGCGCCGCTCGGCCTCGGCGATCGGATCGTGGACCGGTGCCCGGACGAGCTCGATCAGCTCCGGCGCGGGCGGCGCCGGTCGGCGGAGCTCATCGATGCAGCGGTTGTGCGCGACGCGGTACAACCACGCACGGAGCGCGAGGTCCCGGTCGTTCGCGCGGAGGCCGGAATAGGCCCGGACGAACACGTCCTGCAGCGCGTCCTCGGCGTCCTGCCGGGCGCCCGGCAGCATCTGCCGCGTGTACGCGAACAGCCGCTGGCGGTACCGATCGTGAATGACTCGGAACGCCTCCTCGTGACCGGCCCGGAACAGGTCGACAAGCTGCTCATCCGACCGCAAGCGGAGCAAGTGCGATCCGACGGAGGTCCGTGACCGCGAGAGACCGGCGGGGGGTTGGAGAGCGGAGGCTTCCACGTAAATCCCTTTGGCGCACTCTAACGATAGCCCCAGCGGGAAGTTACTCGGTCGCCGTCAGGATATATCGCTGTCAGCCGATCCGGATGAGTTTCTTGTTGACGAACTCGTCCGCGCCGAACCGGCCCAGCTCCCGCCCGAACCCGGAGCGCTTGACGCCGCCGAATGGAAGCTCGGCGGCATCCGCCCCGACGACGTTGATGAACACCATCCCGGCGTCGATCTTCTCGGCGACCCGGCGTGCCTGCTCCTCGTCGGTCGTCATCACATAGGACCCGAGACCGAACGGCGTGTCGTTCGCGAGGGCGACCGCCTCGTCCTCGGAGCTGACCCGGTACACCTGAGCGACCGGTCCGAAGAACTCCTCGTGGCGGGCCGGGTTCTCCTGTGCGATATCGGTCATGACCGCGGGCGTGAAGAAGTTGCCGTCCCGGCCACCGCCGATCAGCTTCGCGCCCGCGTCGACCGCCCGCTTGATCTGGTCCGCCAGGCGCTCGGACGCCGTCGCCGATGACAGCGGACCGATCGCCGTGTCCTCCTTCGTCGGATCTCCCGGGGTCACGCTCGTGAGCGCGCTCGAGAACTTCTCCAGAAACGGCTCGTAGAGGTCGTCCATCACGATGAACCGCTTCGCCGCGTTGCAGCTCTGGCCGGTGTTGTCGAGCCGGGCGGCGACCGCCGACTCGACGGCCCCGTCGAGGTCGTCGGTGCTGAGCAGAACGAACGGATCCGAGCCACCGAGCTCCAGCACGACCTTCTTGAGGTTGCGCCCGGCGATTGCCGCCACCGCGGCGCCGGCCCGCTCGGAGCCGGTGAGCGACACACCGCGGACGCGCGGATCGGCGATCACCCACTCGACCTGGTCGTTCGTGGCGTAGATGTTGGTGTACGCGCCGTCCGGGAATCCCGCATCGCCGTAGATCTGCGCGATCGCCGCGGCCGACTCCGGGCACTGCGGGGCGTGCTTGAGCAGGATCGTGTTGCCGATGACGAGGTTCGGCCCCGCGAACCGCGCGACCTGGTAGTACGGGAAGTTCCACGGCATGATCCCGAGGAGCACGCCGAACGAGCTGCGACGGATGAACGCCGAGCCTTCGCCGCCGTTGAGCGTGATCGGCTCGTCGGCCATCAGCGCCTCGGCATTGTCGGCGTAGAAGTCGTAGATGTCCTTGCAGAAATCGACCTCGCCGAGCGCCTGCTCGATGGGCTTGCCCATCTCCCGGATGATGATCTCGGCAAGCTGCTCGCGGCGCTCGACGTGGAGCTCCCCGACGCGGCGCACGAGGGCGGCTCGCTCACCGATCGTCGTCGATGAGACCCATTCGGCGTGCGTCTCGTGCGCGCGGGCGATCGCGTCGCGCAGCGCGTCATCGCTGATCGTCGGATACTCCTTGACCGTCTCTCCCGTCGCGGGATCGACAACCGCGTAATCACTCATCGGAACTCCCTCACTCGGTTCGCGCACGCAGGCGGCACCGTGAGAAGCCGCCGGATGTCGGGATACTACTCAGCCCCTCTTGCGCGCCAACCGCCTGAAAGGACAAGAATGACCGACGTCGTTATCACTTCGGCCGCTCGCACCGCGATCGGCTCCTACGGCAAGAGCCTCGCCGGCGTGCCGCCGAGCGAGCTCGGCGCGACGGCCGCCGCCGCGGCCCTCGAGCGCGCCGGCGTGGCGCCCGAGCACGTCGATCACGTCGTGTTCGGCAACGTCATCCACACCGAGCCGGGGGACATGTACATGGGCCGCGTCGTCGGGATCAAGGCCGGCGTGCCGAAGGAGGTGCCCGCTTACACCGTCAACCGGCTCTGCGGCACCGGAGTGCAGGCGATCGTCTCCGCGTGTCAGTCGATCCAGACCGGCGAGGCGTCGGTCGCACTCGCCGGCGGCGCCGAGTCGATGAGCCGCGGGCCGTACTGGATGCCGAGCGCCCGCTGGGGCGCCCGGATGGGGGAGGCCGAGCTGGTCGATCCGGTCATGGGCGGCCTGACCGACCCCTTCCACTCGATCCTGATGGGGGTGACCGCCGAGAACCTCGCCGAGAAGCACGGGATCTCCCGGGAGCGGCAGGACGCGTTCGCGATCGAGTCTCACCGCCGGGCTGCCGCCGCCCGCGCCGAAGGCCGCTTCGACGATCAGATCGTGCCGGTTCCGGTCAAGGTCAAGCGCGACACCGTCGAGTTCGCCCGCGACGAGCACATCCGCGAGGACGCGTCGCCCGAGCTGATGGCCAAGCTCAAGCCCGTGTTCAAGCGCGACGGGACGGTAACCGCCGGGAACGCTTCCGGGATGAACGACGCCGGCGCAGCGGTGCTGTTGATGAATGCCGCGCGCGCCGCCGAGCTCGGGGCGCCGGTGCGCGCGCGGATCCTGGCCTACGCGTCGTGCGGCGTCGACCCGGCGATCATGGGGATCGGACCGGTGCCGGCCGTGCGCAAGGTGCTCGAGCGCTCGGGCCGCTCACTCGATGAGATCGGCGTGATCGAGCTCAACGAGGCGTTCGCCGCCCAGGCGCTCGCTGTGATCGACGACCTCGGCCTCGACGAGGCGAAGGTCAACCCCAACGGCGGCGCGATCGCGCTCGGGCACCCCATCGGAGCGACCGGCGCCGCGATCACGGCGAAGATCCTCGACGAGATGGAGCGCGGCGACCACGAGCTCGGGCTGGTCACGCTGTGCATCGGCGGTGGACAGGGGATCGCGCTGCTGCTGGGGAGGTAGACCCGGGGTATGCGCGACTCCGCGGCATAATGTGAGTTGATGGACCCTGCCTCTGGGATCGGTATTCCGGTGGCGTTCGGCGCGGGGCTGATCTCCTTCCTGTCCCCGTGCGTGCTGCCACTCGTGCCTGGCTATATCTCCGCGGTCGCGGGCGTCGCGCCGGCGGATATCCGCGCCCGCCGCGTGATCGGCCCGAGCCTCGCCTTCGTGGCGAGCTTCTCGGTCATCTTCATCGCCCTCGGCCTGCTCGGCCAGCAGGCGCTGCACGGTGCGCTCACCGGGCCGACCGCGCTCAAGGTGAGCGGCGCCGTCATCATCCTCATGGGGCTCCTGTTCGTGTGTGCGCCGTTCGTCCCGCGGATCGCCCGTCAATGGCACGTCGACGCGCTCATGCAGCGCGCCGGACGGGGTGGCCCGGTAATTGCGGGCGCCGCCTTCGCGCTCGCGTGGACGCCGTGCACGGGCCCGACACTCGGCGCCATCGTGACCGCCGCCGGCACGTCCGGGTCCGCCGCTCACGGCGCGGTTCTGCTCGCGGTGTACTGCGCCGGGCTCGGCGTCCCGTTTCTCATCACCGGGCTCGCCTTCGGCAAGGCGACCGCGGCGCTGCGCGTCGTCCGGCGGCACTATCCGCTCGTCATCGGAGCCGGCGGTGTCGTCTTGATCGGCATGGGCATCCTCATCTGGACCGGCGAATTCACCCAGCTCAACATCACCGTCAACCATTGGCTCCAGAGCCTCGGGCTGCCCGACTTCAACTCCGACACGTAGTCCGCCGCAGGCCGTCGCGTAATTCCCCATACTGCACTTGGACTTAGGCGACCCTAAGCTGTTACGCTCCGCGGCCACGCCACATTAGGGTCGCCTAACAACTTCCGTGTCTTTCGCTCAAACAGTCCTCCTCGGCGCGCTCGCCGGCTTCACGATCTACCTCGGGCTCCCGGTCGGGCGGCTGCAGCTGCTCAGCACGCGGGCCCGGGTCGCGCTGGCGATGTTCTCCGTCGGGGTGCTCGCGTTCATCTTCGTCGACGTCCTCTCCAACGGGTTGACGATCATCAACGACACGCTCGCGGCTGTGAAGAGCCATCACCAGTCAGTCGGCCATCTCATCTGGCTCGTCGTGCTGCTCGCCGTCGGCTTTGCCGCCGGCAGTGCCGGGCTCGCGATGATCGAGCGCGCGATGCGGCCGCTCAGCGCTCGTAACCCGCCGATCGCCGGCGGTGCCGATGCCGCCGCCCTCAGCGTGTCCGAAGCGGACGCGCTCGCGCTCGACGCGTCGCGCCGCCGGGCGCTGCGCACCGGCCTGACGATCGCCGCCGCGATCGGCGTCCACAACTTCGCCGAGGGCCTCGCCATCGGCGTCTCCGCCCGGGCGGGTGCGATCTCGCTCGCCACGGTGCTCATCATCGGCTTCGCGCTCCACAACGCTACCGAGGGGTTCGGCATCGTCGGACCGCTCGGCGACGTCAAGCCGTCCTGGCGCTGGATCGGCCTCGCCGGCCTGATCGGGGGCGGCCCCACGTTCCTCGGGTCGATCGTCGGCTACGGCGTCACCTCACACCCGTTGGAGCTTGTCTTCTACGCCGCGGCCGGCGGCGCGATCCTGTATGTGATCGGCGAGGTCTGGAACGGCATGCGCCGCTACGGCCACCGCGAACTCGGCCTGCTGATGGTCACCGCCGGGTTTCTCGTGGGGGTCATCACCGACCTCGTCGTGGCGTACGGCGGCGGCTGAGTCGGCTCCCGGGTCTGGCGTCGATGGGTCTTGACCGGCGCGCGGTCGGGACCCGTTTTGCATCGAAGAGGTCGCGGGCTCGAGCGGGTCTTGCGCCGCGAGGCGTCAGCCGTTCCGCTGGTCGCCGACCGCGGGACCGGACTCACGACGAGGCCGGAGCCTCAGTCCTCGTCGGGATGCTGCTCGTGCCACTTCACGCTCGCCGCCTCGGCGCTCGCGGAGTGACGGTTCGGCACCTCGTCATCCGGCTCGGGCACGTGGGAGGGCTCCGGGTGCGGCGGATCCTCGTCAGGGTGGGCCTCGCCGTGGCGTGCTGCCGCGGCGTCCGCGCTCCGGGAGTGAAAGCCGGGATGCTCCTCTGAGGTCTTCTCGTCGTCAGCCATGCCGCACAGCGTACGACAAGTCTCAGCGAATGAGTCGCTCCGACCGGGCCGCGTCCACCATGTCCTGGAGCGTGGTGCGCGCGTCGTGCTTGGGGCGCCAGCGCAGCTCGCGACGGGCCTTGGCGGTGTCCATCATGACGGGGGTGCGGAAGCTCTCGATCCACTGGGCCTCGGCGGGCACGAACGGAAGCCGGGCGACCGCCTCGGCCGCGGCGCCGAGCGCGAAGTCGGGCAGCGGCACGCTGTACCAGCCGAGGGCGTCGGCGACGTCGGACATCGTCAGCGCCCCCTCGCCGGCGAGGTTGTAGACGCCGGGCGTTCCCCGCCCGAGCACGGCGGCGCGGAACGCGGTCGCGACATCGTCGTGGTGCACGAGCTGGAACGACACGCCCGGGTCCGGCAGCACCGGCTTGAGCGCCGGCATGAACTCGAGCGCGCGCAGGACGGGACCGGGCATCCGGTCCGACAGGGCGATGTACGGAATGTTCTCGAGCAGCAGCAGCGCGTCCGGGCCGGCAACGATGCACGGTCGGAACACGTAGGCATCGACCGCAGTGCCGCCGACGACATCCTCGAGAACGCCCTCGAGCGCGGCCTTCTGGGCCGAGTAGTAGTGGCGCCTGGTGCCGCGCGGGGCGATCTCCTCGGTGAGGAGCTCGGGGTTGTCGGCATGGAATCCGTACGCCGCGACCGATGACGCGTAGATAAGGCGCTTCGCGCCGGACGCCACCGCAGCCTCGAACACGTTGCGAGATCCCTCGAGGTTGATGCGCTCGGTCTCCGCCCGGCCGCCCATGATCACGAACGCGAGATGGACGACGACGTCGGCACCATCGCAGAGCGCGGCGAGCGCGTCAGGGTCAAGGACGTCGCCCTGCCGGTACTCGGTCTTCTTCAGGCCCTGCGCGGCCGGGTCGAACTCGCGCCGGGCCATCGCGACGACCCGCCCGACTTCGCGGCTGCGCTCGAGCGCGCGGAGCAGCGAGCGCCCGAGGTCACCGGTGGGACCAGTGATCGCGACCGTCAGACGATCCGTTGCCGCCGGCATCAGCGCCCGCGCTTGGCGAGCTCCCGCTTGGCCGTCCGGTGATACCTGCGGGCCTTCTTGGCGTTCGCGCGGAGCATCTCGAGCCGTCCTTTCGGGAGCTCCATGCCGCCGATCAGCTTGTGCGGGCGCAGCGCCCACCCGCCCTCGACCTCGACGAGGTCGCCGCGGACCTGGAAGTTGTTCTGCCACAGGAAGTCCGGCGCGTGCTGGTGCGCTGTCAGGCACGCGAGGCCGGCCTGGAGCGGTATGGATTCAGGGTTCGCGTCGATCCGGATCCAGCGGGAGGCGCCGTCGACGTGGACGGGGACGCGCGCCGTGAACGGAAAGCCGTCAGGGGAGACGATCGAGAGCACGGCGGTGGGATACGTCGTCCCGAGCTCGTGGATCCGCGGGTCCCAGGCCGACGTTCCGCCCTCCGGCGCGGCGTGAAAGCGCTCGGGCTCCTCGGAATGGCCTGACCGCACCTCCTCGAGATGCGAGTCGTGGAGCACGGGCTCGGCGGTCACGTCCCCGCCCGGCCACACGTAGACGCGCTCGGGACGTACGTGGATATAGATCCGCGTGTAGTACCAGCTGAGAAACCGCTTGACGCGGTCCGGCGGATGAAGCTTGACGGTCGCCGGCAGCTTCTCAATCGACTCCCGCGCGTACCGGTCGCGGTTCGCGTCGAGGTCACGATCATCGACCTCGGCGGTCCCCTGCACGAGCACCATCGGGGGATCGCTGAGGCCACTGCCGGTCGGGTCCGAGAACAGCAGCGAGACGAGCGGGTTGTTGCGCGCGTCGGTGGCCTTCTTCGGGTAACCGAGGCCGGTCGTGACGTCGATGCACGGATCGCCCGCCCGGTAGTAGGGGGTGACCGGCCAGGTGATCGGGCGTCCCTGGCCGTCGATCGTCGTCAGCTCGGTCGTGATGAACCGAGCGAAGACGTCCTGGACGTCATGAGGCAGCGAGCCGGTCACGGCGCGAGTATATGTCGCGGGGGACGTCTCAGTCCTGGTCGTACCCGGGCTCGCCGGGCAGCAGGATCCGGGCCGTCTCACCGGCCATCACGACGCGTGGCTGCACCGGTCGCACCTCGCGTCCGCGCGCGTGCTCGAGGAGCGCGTCCGCCGAGGGAAAACCGGCGAGTTGCTCGAGGTGCTTGATCGTCGGAAAGACCATGAACAGCTCCCCGGCGCGGTGCGCCTCGAGCGCGTCCGCCGGCGAGAGCCATCTGGCGTCGACGATCTCCGAGCCGTCCGGTGTCGGACTGGAGTCCGGCGGGGCGGACGTGAGGTAGAACCACGTGTCGAACCGGATCTTCACCTCAGCCGGCGTGATCCAGCGGGAGAACGGCACGAGCGTGCCGGGATCATCAAGCCGGATTCCGGCCTCCTCCTCGAGTTCGCGGACGCCGGCGGCGCGGAGCGCGCTCTGCCCATCACCCTCGTGGCGATCGACGGCGCCGCCCGGGAACACCCAGGCGCCGCCCATGAACCGGGCCTCGGGGTTACGACGGACGAGGAGGACCTCAAGCGCCGCGTCGCCGCCGCGGAGCAGGATCACGGTCGCCGCGGGGCGCGGCACCGTCTCCTCGCCTGCGTTCAGCTCCTCTCCGGGACCCGGACGGTCGATCTCCATTCTCCGACCCTACCGCGTGAGGTCACCACCGGCTCCCCGACGGGTGACGTGGACGCGTCAACCAGCGGCCCGGCGATACGCTTGAAAGGTGAAGTGGATGTGTGAATCCTGCGGGTTCATCTACGACCCGGACGAGGGCGATCCCGACGGTGGGATCCCGCCCGGCACCGCCTTCGAGGACATCCCGGAGACGTGGTTCTGTCCGGTCTGCGGTGCCCGCAAGCGCGACTTCACGCCGTACGAGGACTGAGTTCGTCGGGCCGGGCCGGGCTCGGCCGGGCGCTTGGGTCAGGCCGCCTCGGGGAGCGCCTGATCGGTCGCCTCGGCTATCGCCGACGCCGTGATCGTGACGAGCCGGAGCAGGTCGGCCTCGGTGATCGCCAGCGGCGGCATCAGCACGATCACGTCGCCGAGGGGGCGGATGATCGCGCCGTGGCGGCGGGCGGCGAGCGTCACCCGATGCCCGGTCCGCTCGGCGGCGGGGCGCTCGGTCAGCTCGATGCCGACCATGAAGCCGCGCTGACGAACCTCTGCGACCCCCGGGAGCGGCGCCACCTCGCGCTCGAGCAGCCGGGTCAGCAGTTCGATCTTCGGAGCAAGCTGCTCGAGTGTCCGTTCGCGCTCGAACGTCTGGAGCGTCGCGATGCCGGCTGCGCACGCGAGCGGATTGCCCGTGTACGTGTGCCCGTGGAAGAAGCTCCGGTAGTCCTCGTAGCGGCCGAGGAAGCCCGCGTAGAGCCGCTCGGTCGCGAGCGTCGCCGCGAGCGCCAGGTACCCGCCGGTGATGCCCTTGCCGACGCACAGCAGGTCCGGGACGACATCCTCGTGCTCGCAGGCGAACATCCGCCCGGTTCGGCCGAAACCGGTGGCCACCTCGTCGCAGATGAGCAGCACGCCGTATTCGTCGCAGAGCTCGCGGACCCGGCGCAGATACCCCTCAGGCTGCATCAGCATGCCCGCCGCTCCTTGGACGAGCGGCTCGACGATCACCGCGGCGACGACGTCGGCGTGCTCGGCGAGCAGCCGCTCGAGGTGAGCGGCGTCACCGGCGCGGGCCGGCAGCGTGTCGAACAGCAGCGGGCGATACACGGAGTGGAAGAGCTCGATGCCGCCCACCGAGACCGCGCCGAGCGTGTCACCGTGGTACGCGTTCTCCAGGCAGATGAATCGGCTCCGCTGCGGCTGCCCCTGCTGGGCGGACCACTGGAAGGCCATCTTCAGGGCGACCTCGACCGCGGTCGAGCCGCTGTCGGAGTAGAACACGCGCGTCAGCCCCTCCGGCGCGATCGCGACCAGGCGCTCGGCGAGTTCGATCGCAGGCTCGTGGGAGAGGCCGAGCATCGTCGAGTGGGCGACCCGATCAAGCTGGCCGCGCACGGCCTCGTCGAGCGCTGGGTGCCGGTGGCCGTGGACGTTGCACCACAGCGACGAGACTCCGTCGATGTAGGCATTGCCGTCCGTGTCGAACAGGGTTGACCCGTCCGCATGGTCGATGACGATCGGCGGCTCCTCATCGGTCCAACCCTGCTGCTGGGTGAACGGGTGCCAGATGTGCTGCCGGTCCGCGCGGGCGAGGTCTTCGGTGGGGCGCATGCCGGCAACGTAGCCGGGCACCCGGTCGGAATCGGCGTCGCCTATGACGAGCGCATCCAGTCGACGAACTCGGCCCACACTCCGCCGACGCGGTATCCCGCCTCCCGCCAGGCGTGCCGCCAGCCGGCGACGGGGGCCGGGTCCCAGCCGCGGGCGACAGCGAGTCCGGCGGCGATCCCGGCAGCCACGACCACGGCCGCGACGACGACGAGCACCACGACGAGCGTGGACGCTCCGACGACGAGGATCAGGACACCGGGGTTGGCCACGCGAGTGACGGTACCGAGCCGAGCGGGAGCTCCGCCCCGGCTGCGGCGAGGGCAGCGGGATCAGCGGAGGCGAGCTCCCCGAGCGTCCACACGTCGACGTTGCCGAGCCGCTCGATTGTCTCCCGGTTGGAGGTCTCCATCGGGGTTGGCTGCGCGGGCCACGGCGTGAGGACGACCGCCACGACGGTGAGGCCCGCTGTCCGTGCGGCCTCCAGCGTCAACAGCGTGTGGTTGATCGTGCCGAGACCGGGACGGGCCGCGACGAGGAGCGGGAGAGCGAGATCGGCGGCGAGGCGGCGGACGTCGTATCCGTCGGCGACTGGCACGAGCAGGCCGCCGACCCCCTCGACGATGAGCACCTCGCCGGCCGCGGTGAGGGCACGCGCCGCACCGATGATCGCGTTCGGGTCGATCGGCCGGCCCGCGATCTCGGCGGCGAGGTGGGGGGAGACGGGCGGGCCATACGTCGTGACGACAACCTGCTCCGGGCGGCACCCGGCAGCCCGGGCGAGCAGGACGTGGTCCGGCGGCCAGTCCGGGTCGGCAGGGTCATCGAGGCCGGTGATCACCGGTTTCAGCGCCCGGACGTCGACCCCGTCGGTTCGCAGACGCGCGACCACCGCCCCCGCGAGGACGGACTTGCCGACCCCGGTGTCGGTGCCGGTGATGAACAGCCCGCGGACCGTCACGCCCTGACGCCTACGCCGCGCGGGCGGGCTCGGTCTCGATGTCGTAGGCACGCGGCCGCGAGGCCGGCCGGGAGGCCGCCCGGGTCGCCTCGCCGCCGCGGGCCACCTGCCCGAGGATCCGGGCAGCGGCCCGGAGCTCCTGCTCCTTGTGCGTCGCCATCACCGCGAGGCGCAGGCGGGACGTGCCGGCCGGGACGGTCGGTGGACGGATCGCCTGGGCGAACACGCCGCGGTCCACGGCGGCCTCGCAGATGCGCATCGCGCGATCGGCCTCGCCGACGACGAGCGGGACGATCTGAGTTCGCGACCCGCCGACGTCGAAGCCCTCGGCGGCGAGAGCCGACCGCAGCGCGGCGGCGTTGGCCTGCAACCGGGCCGTCCGCTGGGGGCGCTCCTGGAGCAACTCGAGCGCCGACTGCGCGGCGGCGACGGCCGGCGGGGGGAGGGCGGTCGAGAAGATGAACGTCCGCGCGGCGTTGACGAGGTAACGCGACATCGTCCGGTCACAGGCGACGAACGCGCCGTAGGAACCGAGTGCCTTGCCGAGCGTTCCGACGATCACGTCGATCTCGTCCTCGACGCCCGCCTCGGCGGCCGCCCCCCGGCCGCCAGGTCCGAGCGCGCCGGTCCCGTGCGCCTCGTCGACGACGACCCGAAGTGCGTGCCGCCGGGCGAGCTCGACGATCTCCGGCAGGGGCGCGACGTCGCCGTCCATCGAGAACACGCCGTCGGTGACGATCAACGATCCGCGACCTTCGGCACGCTCGATCCCCCACGCGAGGTGCTCGACGTCGCAGTGGTCGTAGACGAACACCTCGGCTCGCGACAGCCGGCAGCCGTCGATGATCGAAGCATGGTTGAGCGCGTCTGAGAAGACGACGTCACCGGGCCGTGCCAGCGCGGCGACCACGCCGCAGTTCGCCAGATAGCCGGAGCCGAACAGGAGCGCCGCCTCACGCCGCTTGAAATCAGCGAGACGTTCCTCGAGGCGGCGGTGAATCGTCATCGTTCCGGATACGAGTCGTGACGCGCCTGAGCCGACGCCCCACCGCATCGCCGCGTCGGCCGCCGCGTTGCGCACCTGGGGATGGTCGGCCAGCCCGAGGTAGTTGTTCGAGCACAGGAGCAGGACGGGCTGGCCGTCGAGGAGGACGTGGGGGCCCTGGGGCCCGCTGATCAATCGAGTCCGGCGGTGCAGGCCGAGGGCCTTGAGCTCGTCCAGGCGGGCCTCGATCTCGATCATCAGGCCGCCGACCGGGCGTCGCGGACCTGAGCCTCACGCGTGGCGCGGCCCTGTCCCGCGTTGGGCGCGCCGTCCGGTCGTGGCGGTACTTGCCGCTTGCGTGAGAAGCGCAGCTGCGAGGCCGGGTCCCACATGCGGACGTCGAGCCCACCGGATGGCGCCGACGCCTCGAGCGCAACCTCGACGAGGTCGGGCGAGTCGCCCCGGAGCCAGCCGCTGCGATTGTCCGGCCGGGGGTTGGAGCCGTTGTCGGACTGACGCGTGATGTTGAGGCCGAGCTCCTCGAACATCGCCCGGTCCTCCTCAGGGGTGTTGCCGAGGGTCGTGAGGAAGTTCCCCATCATCACCCCGTTGAGACCGGCCTTGACGGCGGTCGCCTGGAGTTCGCCGAGGTTCTCGACCCGGCCGCCGCACAGGCGGAACAGCGCCTCCGGGAGGATCAGCCGGAAGATCGCGATCCACTTGACGACCTCCCACGGGTCCATCAGCTCGCGATCGCCGAACTTCGTGCCCGGTCGCGGGTTGAGGAGGTTGATCGGGACGCTCGTGGGGTTGATCGCGGCGAGCTCGAAGGCCATCTCAACCCGCTGCTCGCGCGTCTCGCCGAGATTGAGAATGCCGCCGACGCACGTTTCCAGGCCGGCGTCGCGGACGGCGTCGATCGTGCGCAGCCGACCCTCGTAGCGGACCGTCGTCGATACCTCGGGGTAGTACGAGGCCGACGTCTCCACGTTGTGATGAACGCGCTGGATCCCCGCCCGCTTGAGCGCCTTGGCGCGATCCGCCGACAGGTGGCCGACGGACACGCACCGCTTGAGGTTCGTGTGCTCGGCGACGAGGCGGGCGCCGGCCAGCACCTTCTCGAAGTCGCGCTTGGACAGGCCCTGCCCTTGAGTCACCATGCAGAAGCGGTGGGCACCGGCGGCCTCGGCCGCGCGCGCGTGCTCGAGGATCTGATCGGGCTCCATCATCGCGTGCATCGGCGTATCGGCTTCGGCGTACTTCGACTGCGCGCAGAACCCGCAGTCCTCGGCACACCCGCCGGACTTGGCGTTGACGAGCGAGCACATGTCGGTCGAGTCGGCGAACCGCTCGACGCGGACCGTCCAGGCGCGATCGACGAGCGCGGCGATCTCGGTGTGGTCTTCAATGTCGCCGAGACGCAGAGCCTCGGCTTTCGTGATCAAGGGAGGCATTGGCGCGGCACCTTATGGGGTCGGGCGGACGGCCCCGAGAGGGGTGCCCGGCCAGCTGCCGGGCGCTATCGAACATCACGCCGATCTCCGAGCCGCCCCGGGCTCACGCCGCTCGGCGCCCCATTCGCACCCCCGCTCGATGCGGCCTTCCGTTGATCGAGAGCACGCGCCGCGCGGGCGTGACCCGTGGGACCCGCGCGGCTATCGCCCCTGCCACTCCGGCGAGCGCTTCTCGGCAAACGCCTTGACGCCCTCCCGGAAGTCCTCGGAGGAAAAGCAGGACCGGCGCAGCTCGATCAGCTCCCGCTCGACCTCGGGCGCGAGTTCGACGTGGGCCTCGAGCACTTCGCGGATGACGCGCTTGTTGCCAAGCTGGGCGAGCGGGGCGTTACTGGCGATCTCGGCCGCCCAGGCGACGGCGTCGGCGGCGAGATGCTCGGGTTCGACGACCGATTGACCAGACCCCAGGTGAGACCGGTCGGGGCGTCGATGCGATGCCCACCGAGGAACAGTTCACGCGTGCGTGCGGCGCCGATCGTGTCGATGAACTTCCGGATGCCGGTATGGGAGTAGACCAGCCCGAGCTTGGCCGGCGGCATCCCGAGTGAGACGTCCGACGTCGCCATCCGCAGGTCGCAGGAGATCGCGAGCTCGAGACCGCCGCCGATGGCGTGGCCGTTGAGGGCGGCGACCGTCGGGTACGGATACGCCTCGATCGCATCGATCGCCGCCGTGAACGGATGCGCGATCAGCCTCTCGGCCTCGTCGGCGAACACCGACTCCGGCAGGTCGCCGATGTCGTAACCGGCCGAGAACATGCGTCCCTCGCCGGTGATGAGCACGCACCGGGCGTCGAGCCGCGGCATCGTCGACGCGAACGCGTCGAGGATCGCATGGTCGAGTGCGCCGCGCTTGCCCGGATTGGAGATCGTCAGCCGCGTGATCCCGGGAGCGGGCTCATCGACGAGCAGCCGTCCGGGCCCCGTCTCGGTAGGGGCGTCAGTCGAGGACAACGAGCGTGTCGCCCTCCGTCACCGACTGTCCCTCCTCGCAGAGAATCTCCTTGACGACACCGGGATCCTCGGCCTCGACCGGCATCTCCATCTTCATCGACTCGAGAATGACGACCGTGTCGCCCTCCTCAACGCTGTCGCCGACCTCGACCTCGATTTTCCAGACGGTGCCCGTGATGTGGGCCTCGACCTCGGGCAACGAATCCTCCAGTGCTCGCTCAGTGAACGGCGGAGAATAGTAAGGGTGCGCCGCCCGTGGGCGGGGACGCTGTGTGAAGTCGTCCTCGGCGAACTGGACGGAGAGGGAGCGTGTCATGTCAGGCTCGACGACCGCGTCGATCCGGTCGTGGCGGCGTTGCGCTTGCGCGAGCGACCCGCGCCCGGACCTCGATTCGCTGAGCCAATCGTGATGACCTCCGCTCGTCGTCGGCGCGGATCGCGCTGATCACGGGTGGGAACCGAATCCGGTCTGGCCGCAGCGCCGCGAAGCGCGACCTGCCCTCCGCAGCGACGAGCACGGAGATGACGATCATGCCTCATTTGCCCCGCGATTCCGTCCGCGACGATCTTGCCATTCCGGGTTGACTATCGCTCGTTCTGCGGATTCGATCCGCGCGAGAGTGAGAGAGATGGACGGTACGAAGGTCTTCATCAGTTCCTGCTCCAGGCGACAGCTGGCCCGGCGGCGGCCGTCCCGCGGCAGCGCGCTGCGGATGCAGATCCTGCTGGTCATGCTCGTCCTCGCCCTCGGGATCGGCGCGTTCGTCGCCGGCCACGGCGGGATCTAGCCCGGCCACCGCGGGATCCAGCCCGGCCACGGCGGATCCAGCGGCCGCGCCACCGCGGGATCACAGCCCGGCGGTGGGGCTCGCGCCTGGCCGCCGGGAGGCGTACGCTCCCGCGCGTGGAGGGCGGAGCACTCGACATCGACCTGTTGGCCGCGTCGCTGCGGGCGGACGCCGCGGACGCCGGCTGCGTTCGTCGAGGGACTCGCGACAAAGCTCGAGGAGGTGCTGCCGGGGCGCGTCAGCGTCAAGCGGGCCCGTCGACGGGCTGTTCGGGCCCAAGCTCGTCAAGGAGATCGCGGTCGACGCCGGCGACGAGCGGCTCGAGCTGGCGCGCGGCGCCGGCGATGCGATCGAGTGGCGACGCGCACGGCAGTCCGGCGGCATCGTGCTCAAGCGCGAAACGCTCGACTCCGACGCGTGGATGGCCGCGCTTGGGCAGCGCGATGAGCCGTCGAAGCCGCAGCGCAGCGAGCAGACCCGTCAGGCGCTCGAGCGCCTACTGACCGACTAAGCGACAGAAACGAGGGGGAACATGGGCTTCTTCAATCGCGACGACAACGACGACGACAGCAGCAGCAGACAGCAACCGGCCGCCGCCGACGATGCGGCGACCGCGGTCCAGGACGTCCGCCGCCGAGGCGCCGCACGCCGGCCTCCTACCACTCGGGGTCGCTCGCCGGCATCCCGGAGTCCGGGAGTCGAGCGGATCGAGCGGATGAAGCAGGAGGTCGCCCGGGGATTCTTCACGAGCGATCTCTCGATCAACGAGTTCCTGCTCGTCAAGCAGTCCGGCTTCGAGCCGCTCGGGCTCGTCCTCGGCAGCTCGATCTACCACATCGGATTTCAGCAGGCGAACTGGAGCCAGAACCAGGAGATGGCCGTGCTCACGCAGGCGATGTACCACGCCCGCGAGCTCGCGATGACGCGGATGGAGGAGGAGGCCGACCAGCTCGGCGCCGACGGCGTCGTCGGCGTGCGGCTTGGAGATCGGGCGCTACGAGTGGGGCGCCGAGCTGGCCGAGTTCATCGCCGTCGGCACGGCGGTCAAGCATCGCGGCGGCGAGCTGCACCGCGCGCCGAACGGCCGGCCGTTCACGAGCGACCTCAGCGGCCAGGACTTCGCGACGCTGCTGCGCTCCGGCTACCGCCCGGTCGGGCTCGTGATGGGCAACTGCGTCTACCACGTCGCGCATCAGGGTCTGCGCGCGGCGTGGAAGCAGATCGGGCGCAACCAGGAGATGCCGAACTACACGCAGGCGCTGTACGAGGCGCGTGAGCTGGCGATGGGCCGGATGCAGACCGAGGCCGATGAGCTGCAGGCCGGCGGGATCGTCGGGGCGCGGATCATCGAGAAGAGCCACGGGTGGGGAAGCCACGTGATCGAGTTCTTCGCGGTCGGCACCGGCGTCGTGGCGATCAGCGAGGAGCATCAGATCGACACGCCGGCGCTCGTGCTGCCGCTCAGCGGCTGACCAGGGCGCCCGGGGCGGGCGGCGCGCTCGGCCGTCCGTCACCGAGCGGCGCCCATGGGGTATGACTTCGCAGCAGATGCCGGACGTCGAACTGAAGCCACAGGTCTACAAGGATCCCCGGCCGAAGGAATACTTCGACCAGTTCCACGCGCGCGTGCGCGACCACGAGCCCGAGCCGGTCTACGAGGCGGTGCGTGTGCTGACCGTGCTCCACGCCCTGATCAGCTTCCGGGCGCGCGGGTTCGGGAGCGAGAACGTGCCGAACGGGCCGGTGATCCTCGCGCCCAACCACGCCTCGTTCATGGACCATTTCTTCACCGGCGCGTTCGTCCGCCGGCGCGTGCAGTTCATGGGCAAGTCGCAGCTGTTCAACAACGGTCCGCTCGGCTGGGTCTACAGCCACGGCGGCGTGTTCCCGGTTCGCCGCGGCCAGCAGGACGAGGAGGCGTTCACGAGCGCGTTCAAGATCCTCGAGCGCGGCGGTGCGGTCGTCATGTACTGCGAGGGCGGCCGTTCGCGGAACGGCAAGCCTCGCCGACACGGCCCGGCCCGGCATCGGCCGGCTCGCGCTCGAGTCGGGTGCTCCCGTCGTCCCGCTCGCGATCCTCGGCTCCCACCAGGTCCGCAACTGGAAGAAGCTCCACTTCCCCAAGGTCACGGTCCAGTTCGGCCAGCCGTTCCGGTTCGCCGCCGCACACGGACACGACGCGGGATCAGCAGCAGGAAGCGGCGGACTACATCTTCGCCCGGATCCGCGAGCTCTACGAGGAGCTTCAGCGGGTTGGGCACAAGGGCGCCCAGAAGGCAGCGCGCGCCCGAGCCCGCCGCGGCGGGGCCGCGGTCGCCCGCTCCTAACGGCCCGCCGCGAGCCTACGCCGTGGCGATCGCCGCGGCCTCGGCAAGGCCGAGCTCGTCGATCGCCGCGTCGCGCATCTTGAACTTCTGAACTTTGCCGGTGACGGTCATCGGGAAGCCGTCGACGAACTTGATGTAGCGCGGGATCTTGAAATGGGCGATCTGGCCGCGGCAGAAATCGCGCAGCGCGTCGCTGGTCACGGTCGAGCCGGGCCGGAGCACGACCCACGCCATCAACTCCTCGCCGTAGCGCTCGTCCGGGACGCCGATCACCTGCACGTCGGCGATATCCGGATGCGTGTAAAGGAACTCCTCGATCTCCCGCGGGTACACGTTCTCGCCGCCGCGGATGATCATGTCCTTGATCCGCCCGACGATCCGGACGTACCCGTGCTCGTCCATCGTCGCGAGGTCGCCGGTGTGCATCCACCGGCCGGAGTCGATCGCGTCCGCGGTGCGCTCGGGCTCGTTCCAGTAGCCGCGCATCACCATGTACCCGCGGGCAAGGAACTCCCCAGGCTCCCCGCGCGGCTGGATCCGGCCGGTGCCCGGGTCGATGATCTTGATCTCGGCGTGGGGCATGACCTGCCCGACGGTCGCGCAGCGGTTCTCCAGCGTCTCCCCGGTGCGCACCTGCGTCGTCACCGGCGAGGTCTCGGTCATTCCGAACGCGATCGAGATCTCCTTGATGCCCATGTCGGATTCGACGCGCTTCATGACCTCCGTCGGGCACGGTGAGCCGGCCATGATCCCGGTCCGCAGCGAGGTGAGATCGAATTCGGCAAAGCGCGGGTGCTCGAGCTGCGCGATGAACATCGTCGGCACCCCATACAGGCTCGTGCAGCGCTCCTCGGCGCAGGCGCGCGAGCGTCGCCTCCGGGTCGAACGTCTCCGCCGGGTAGACCATGGCGGCGCCATAGTTCGTCGCGCCGAGGTTGCCCATCACCATGCCGAAGCAGTGGTAGAGCGGCACCGGCAGGCAGACACGGTCGGCCTCGGTGTAGTCGAGCAGCCCGGCGACGAAGTGGGCGTTGTTGAGGATGTTGTGGTGGGTGAGCGTCGCGCCCTTGGGAAAGCCGGTCGTGCCGCTCGTGTACTGGATGTTGATCGGGTCGTCGAAGTCGAGCTCGGCGGCGAGCGAGGCAAGGGCGTCGGCGTCGATGCGGATGCCCAGCCAGCTCGGACCACTCATCGGTGTCGAAGAACACAGCCCGCTCGAGCTCCGGGAGCTCGGGCGGACCGCCGCCACCATCTCGACGAAGCTGGACCCCTTCAGCTCAGGCGCGGCGAACAGCCAGCGGCACCCCGACTGTCCGAGCGCGTACTGGAGCTCGCTGATGCGATACGCCGGGTTGATGTTGACGAGGATGACCCCGATCCTGGCCGTCGCGTACTGCGTGATCGCCCACTCGGCGCGGTTCGGGCTCCAGACGCCGACGCGATCGCCGCGCACGAGCCCGTGCGCGAGCAGGGCACTGGCCAGACGGTCAACCGCCTCGCCGAACTCGGCGTAGGTGTAGCGCACGTCCTGGTGGCAGGAGATGAGCGCGGCGACATCGGGCACACGACTGATCGTGCGCTCAAGGTTCTGGCCGATCGTCTCGCCGAGCAACGGCCGGTCGTACGTGCCGTGGGCGTATGAGTCCATCCTCTTCCTCCAAGCCTCGATCATCAGACACTAATACTCCGTGTCAAGCGTCGGCCAGAACTCAGGGTCGTGGCCGGGGACGAGCAGCGCGTCGGGCGTCTCGCGCCGGTACTCGGCGATCTCTCGTAACGAGCGCCGATACACGTGTCCGTCGCGGACGAGCAGGGGCCGGGCCTCGCCGCGGAGCTCGCGCTCGGTGTACGCGGCGTCGCCGACGATGAGGACCTCGCCGCGGCGACAGCGCAAGACGACCGACTGATGGCCCGGCGTGTGCCCGGGGGTGGAGACGAGGCGGACCGAGCCGTCGCCGAACACGTCGACCGAGCGGGCAAAGCCCGCGAACGACTCGACTGGATCGGATTCGTAGTCGATCGTGCGCCAGTCGAACGCGTGGTCGAACTGGCGGTGGTGATAGCCCTCGCGGAAGCCGCCCTCCGCAGCGGCCGTCCACTCTCGCCGGTCGACGAGGAACGTTGCCTCCGGGAACTCCGACACGGCGCTGGCATGGTCGACGTGAAGGTGGGTCATGATCACGACGCGGACGTCAGCGAGCTGGACCCCGCGTGCGGGCAGCTGGGCGCGCAGGGCCTGGTCGTGATGCATCCGTGGCCGGTAGATGAGGTTCGCGCCGCGACCCATGTTGCCGGTGACGTCCGTGGCGCAACTCGGGTGCAGGCCGGTGTCGATGACGAGCGCCCCGGCGGCCGGATGCTGGACGAGGAATGCCGGCACCGGCAGCCACTGCCACCCGCTGCGCGGACCGACCATCTGCAGTGCGATCCGCGGCGGCGCCAACCGTCCCGCCGGCCGGTCGGTGAAGGCCGGCGGCGCGTGGAGCTCGGCGGTGAGCATCGGGTGCAGGCGGACCGTCGCGCCGGGGCGGCCCCCATCGAGTGGGAGCTCGGCCGGCTTCGGCTCGGTCACGAGCGGCATCTCGCCGTGCACCCTATAGCGTGTGCGCGCGATGGCGATCCTCCGCGACAACGTGCTGGCCGGCCGCGCCGTGGCGGGCAACGTCGCAGGCGAGCTGCGCGACGCGCTCGTCGGGTGGCGGCGCCGACTTCGGCGAGCCGAGCGACGGCACCCACGCGTTCGTTCACGACGGGCGTGCCGCCTTCGGCGAGGGCGGCCCGGCCGCACTGCAGGCCGCGCTCGAGGCGATGTGGGATGCAGTCGCGCAGGCGGCGAACGCCGCTCTCATCCCCTCCGGCCGCGGCGGCAAGGTCATCCTCATCGCACCCGAGGACACCGCCGGCGCGCACGCCGACGCGGCGCGGGCGGCGGTGGAGAACCTGGCACGGACCCTTTCAACGGAGTGGGCCCGGTACGGGATCACGACGACCGCCCTCACGCCGCGCGCCGATACGCGGGAGGCGGACCTGGCGACACTGGTGGCCTTCCTCCTGTCCGAGGCCGGCGACTATTACAGCGGCACGCGAATCGAGTTCGGGCCCCGGTAAGCATCCGGCCATCCAGCTCCTACGCGCGTCTTACCTGGCGCTCACGACGCTCCTAGGTCTCGCCGTCAGGCTGCAGTCCATGAACTCAGCCAATCCAGAAACCATCCGTCAGGCGCGGGCGGCCCGGACGCGGAGCATCCGCCGCCGAGTGCTCGCCGGCGCCGTCGCGCTGTTTGTCGCCACCTGGGTGTGGATCGCGGTCGTGCTCATCGCCGGCAAGGACCCCGCGCTTGCGTCTCACTCCGCGACCACGGCACAGGTGAGCACCGCTACGGGCTCCAGCTCAGGCACGAGCAGCAAGCCGGTGACGAGCACCTCAGGCTCAACCGGCTCAACCGGCTCGACCGGCGCAACGGGCTCGACCGGCTCAACCGGCTCGACCGGCTCGACCGGCTCGACCGGCTCGACCGCGCAGGCCCCGACCGGCGTCACCACCCAGCAGTCATGACGACGGTCACCCCGCTCACCGAGCAGCGTCTGACGTTTGAGTGCTTCGGCTCGAGCTGCACCGTGATCGTCGCCGACCAGGCGGCGCCCGCCGCCGCCCGGGCCGCCGCGATGGCGGCCCGGGAGCAGCTGCTCGGCTGGCACGAGCAGTTCTCCCGGTTCCGGGAGGACAGCGAGCTCGCGCGGCTCAACGCCGACGGGCGCGAGACAGTGCCGGTGACGCCGATGATGCGCCGGGTGATCGCCGCCGCGGTCGCGGCCGCGACCCAGACCGGCGGTCTGGTCGATCCGACGCTCGCCGGCGAGATCGAACGGGCGGGGTACGACGGCCACTTCGACGGTCCTGGCCTACCACTCGCGCAGACGCTCCTCGAGGCACCTCCGCGCCGACCCGCGACGGCACACCCCGACGCGCGATGGCGCTCGGTCATCGCCGACCGTCGCGCCGGCACCGTGTCCCGACCGCCCGGCGTGCGGCTCGATCCGGGCGGCATCGCCAAGGGCGCGTTTGCCGACGAGCTTGCGGCGTCGCTCGCCGCACATGACGGGTACGTCGTCGAATGCGCCGGCGACCTTCGGCTCGGGGGCCGCGCCGGAATCGACCGGCCGGTTCACGTGGCCAGCCCGTTCGGCACCGACATCATCCACACGTTCGAGCTGAGCGCCGGCGGCGTCGCGACGAGCGGGATCGGCAAGCGCAGCTGGCGCCGCGAGGACAGCTCGCCGGGACACCACCTGCTCGATCCGGGAACCGGCAATCCGGCGTTCACCGGGATCGTTCAGGTGACCGCGCTGGCAGCGACCGCGACCGAGGCCGAAGCGCGGAGCAAGGCTGCACTGCTCAGCGGCCCGGACGGCGCGCCCGACTGGCTCCCGGACGGGGGCGTCATCGTGCTTGACGACGGCAGCGTCCGGCTCCTCTAAACCGCGACCGCGACATGCGCGGCGAGCCACGCGCACATGTCGTCGAGAACCTGCTGCTGCTCGGGCTCGTTGAGGATCTCGTGATAGAGCCCGTCGTAGGCCTTGAGCGTCGTGTCGGTTGCACCGATCCGCTCACTCAGCATGATGCTGCCCGACGGCGGGCACAACCCGTCGGCGGTGCCGTACATGATCAGCGTCGGCACGGTGATCGCCCCGGCTTGTTCCGGGAAGTGATCGATCGCGGCGGCAAGCTCGGTCACCGTGCGGGCGGGAAGCTTGCCGTGGTAGACGAGCGGATCGGACACGTAGGCCTGCACGACCTCGGGATCGCGGCTGACGAGCGTGGCATCGATCGCGACGATCGGGAGACCGGGCGTCACCACGGATAGAACGCGGGCGAGGATCCGCTGGACCGCCGGAGCCGCCTCGAGCGCGGCAAGGGGTCCGGAGAGGATGAGGCCACTCAGCCGCTCTCCATGGAGCACGGCGTACCGGACCGCGATCGCTCCGCCCATGCTGTGCCCGAGCAGGAACACCTCGGTTCCAGGATGACGCTCGGCCGCGAGCGCGACGAGCTGGTCGAGGTCGGCGACGGCGTTGTCGAGCCGATCGATGAGCGCTCGCGGACCCTCTGAGCGGCCGTGTCCGCGGTGCTCGATCGCATACGCGGCATAGCCCTCCGCGACGAGCCGGTCGGCGACGTGCTCGTAGCGGTTGCTGTGCTCGCTCGCTCCGTGCGCGATCACCACGACCGCGCGAGGTGTCTGGACCGGCAGCCACGCCTGCCAGAAGATCCGCCGGCCGCCGACTCCCGTGAAGCGCTCCTCGACGTGGGTCACTGATCGGCCCACGGGACGATCACAGCATCCTCATGCGGCGCATCGCGCGCGACGACGTACTCCGCGGGTTCGGACTCGGAGACGTTCTCGAGCACGTGCGTCTCGCGGGGCGGAACGTAGACGAGGTCCCGGGGCTCGAGCAGCACCTCCTGCTCAAGATGGTCGCCCCATTTGACTCGCAGCCGCCCGGACAGCATGAACACGGCGCTCTCGCAGCCCTCGTGATAGTGGGGTCGAGACCGGGCGGCCGGCGGCACGCGGAACACGGCCATATAGATGTGCTGGGCTCCGGCCGTCGCCGCGGAGATCTCCGAGCCGCCGACAACGCCGCGTGGCACCTCACGATCGGCTCCCGGCTTGACCACCCTCATGGCGCGAGTCTACCCCCGGGGGGCACCTCGATCTGTAACGGGGCCTGGGTCGCCGCGTCGTGATCGACCTGAAGCGTTGTGTGGTGGATGTCAAAGCGCTCCTCGAGCAGGCTCTGAAGGGCACGGCGCCGCGCGTGGCAGTCGTCTCCGGCGTGCACGACGATGTGCGCCGAGAGCGCAGGAAAGCCCGAGGTCACCTCCCACACGTGCAGGTCGTGCACCTGGACGACACCGGGCTGCGCCGCGAGCGTGTTGCCGATCTTCTCGGGATCAATTCCGGCGGGTGCGGCCTCCATGAAGATCCGACCGGACGCGATCAGCAGCACGTAGGCGGCGTGGAGCATCAGCCCGGCGATCACCAGCGACGCGATCGGGTCGGCGCGGGAGAATCCCGTCACGACGACGATCACGCCGGCGATGGCCGTCGCCACGAACCCGTAGAGGTCGGTGAGGATGTGGCGGTAGGAGCCCTCGACGTTCAGGCTGCGCTCGGTGTTCTTGGGGGCGAGGATGCGCGCCGCGAGCAGGTTGACGGCGATGCCGACGACCGCGACGACGATCACCACGCCGCCGTGTACCCGTGGCGGGGACACGAGCCGGCTGATCGCGTCGTAGATGATGAGCACCGAGAGCACGAGCAGCGTGATGCCGTTCGCCTGGGCGCTGAGGATCTCCGCACGCCCGAGGCCGAACGTCATCACGCCGTGTGCCGGCCGGGAGGCGAGACGCGCGGCCGCGAGCGACAGCGCGAGCGCGGCGGCATCGGTGAGCATGTGGGCCGCGTCGGAGAGCAGAGCGAGTGACGAGGCGAGAATGCCCGCCGTGACCTCGGCGGCCATGAACGCCAGCATGAGCGCCAGGGCGGCCTGGAGCGCGCCGCGCTCCGCCTCGCGGCCGTGGCTGTGGGCGTGTCCGTGGTCGTGTGCGATGCCCGAATCGTACGCAGCGGCCGCCGTCCCGACCGTCTAGTTGACGGACGGATCGGGCGGCATCCGCGCGATCAGGGCGTAGCTGCCGCCCTTGCGCGTGAGTACCTCCGACCACAACGCGTCGGGCTGGGTCGAGAACGCATCGTCGCGGCGGGCCGGCTCGAGGATCCAGTCTCCGCGCTCGAGTTCGCCATCGAGCTGCCCGGGTCCCCAGCCGGAGTGGCCGACGAACGCTCGGCCGGTCCGCACGCCGGCCCCGGCGTCCTCGAGGGAGCCCCCGGCCGCCAGCACCCCGATGTCCTCGAACGCGACCAACGCCGCGTCGCCGGGGTTCTCGAACTCCGCGAGCACGATCACCGACGCCGGCTGCACGGGGCCGCCGATGAACAGCTGATCGTCCGCGTCGATCAGCTCATCGAGCTGAGCGACCGCCTCCCCGACGGTTGTCTCCGACGGCCGGTTGAGCACGAGCCCGAGCGCTCCATCGTCGGTGTGTTCGACGACGAGCACGACCGTGCGCCAGAAGTTCGGGTCAAGCAGGGTCGGCCCGGCGATGAGGAGCTGACCGCGAACGGAGTCCATAGGCCATGCACGTTAATACCTAGATGGTTGATTCCAGCTAGCTGCTGCGGCGCTCGCGGCAGACCTCGTCGCTGCTCTCCACGCCACCGCCGGCGAGTGAGCGCCGCGCCTCGTCCGCCAGCCGCACCGCCTCGGCGGCCTGCCCGCTGTCCTGGAGGTCGAGTCCGGCGAGTTCGGCGACGACCTCGAACAGGTCGACCCCGAGACAGATCTGTGGGTCGTCAGTCGTGCCCGCTCGCCGTGCGTAGTACGAGTCGAATTGATGCCAAACGAGCACGGCGGCTCCCGTGCTGGCTCTCACGGTTACCTGCATCCGCCCCGTCTCCCCTGATAGGGAGCTTCGCCCCACGAAGCTCCATGTGCGAGCGGCACTCTATCCACAACCGCCGCCCAAGCTGAAGTCACACGTCACAGTCCGAAGGACCGACCCAGGATCTCCTTCATGATCTCGTCCGTTCCACCCCCGATGGGGCCGAGCCGGGCGTCGCGCGCGGCACGCTCGATGTCGTACTCGACCATGTAGCCCGCGCCCCCGTGAATCTGCAGACACGTGTCCATCACGTCGAACGCCGCCCGCTGCGTCGCGAGCTTCGCGATCGTGACGTCACGGACCGCGTCATCGCCGGCGAGAAAGCGGCGCAGCGCCGCGTAGGTCACATCGCGTGATGCCTCGGCCGTGAGCGCCACCTCAGCGAGCTTGTGCCGGATCGCCTGGTGACGGCCGATCGGGCGGCCGAACGCACGGCGCTCGAGGGCGAACCGCAGCGTGTTCTCGAACGCGACGTTCATCGCGCCGACGGCACCGAGCGCCATCAGCAACCGCTCCCACTGGAAGTTGGCCATGATCAGGTAGAACCCGGCGTTCTCCTCGCCCAGCAGGTTCTCCTCGGGCACGAACACGTCATCGAATGTCACGTGCGCGGTGTCGGAGGCGTGCCAGCCGAGTTTCTCGATGGCGCGGGACTCGACGCCGGGACCGCGATCGATGATCAGGAACGACAGCCCCCGGTGTCCACCGTCCTGGGTCGTCTTCACGGCAGTGACGAGGAAGTTCGCGCGGACGCCGCCCGTGATGAACATCTTCGAGCCGTTGACGACGTAGCCGCCGTCGACGCGCCGCGCGTGGGTCCGGATCGAGGCCACGTCGGAGCCCGCGTCCGGCTCGGTGATCGCGAGCGCGCCGATCGTCTCGCCGCGGATGCCGGGCACGAGGTAACGCTGCTTCTGCTCCTCGTTGCCGAACTTCCAGATCGGGGGCATCGCGATGCCGCCGTGGGCGCCGATCCCGGCGGCGACGCCCCCCGAGCCGCACCAGGCGAGTTCCTCGACGAACACCGCATCCGCGACCGGATCCCCGTCGCCGCCGTACTCCGGCGGGAACTTGAGCCCGATGTACCCCAGCTCCGCGAGCCGGCCGAAGATCTCGTTCGGAAACCATCGCGCGTCCTCCCACTCCCGCGCGTGGGGCCGCAACTCGGTCTGGACGAAGCGTCGGACGGTCTGACGGAACTCCTCGTGCTCGGCGGTGAACGGTGGGATCGGGCGACGGGCGGAGGCGACGGGGGCGCCCGCCTTGGCGGCGAGGTCGGTGGCGGTCATGGGGAGGTGGAACCGTAACTGCTGGCGGCTTTCGCCGCCGCGATCGTCTCGAGCAGCTCCTCGGGCGCCAGTCCGCTCGGCGGCAGCCCGCCAACCTTCGTTGCCAGCGCTCCCGCGAGTGTGCCCGCAACGCGCGCGCGTGCCTCTCGGGAGAGACGGTCGCGCCGCGCCAGGAAATCGCGGACCGCCGAGAGCTCGGACGCTGTGATCGCGGTGACGTCGACGCCGACGTTCGCGGCGAGCGGGCGCGGCCCGACCGCAGCGCCACGCGTCGGGGCATGCCCGAAGCGGATCGTGTTCGCCCGGCGCTCGCGGACGACGATCGTTCCGCCGGCGAGGTCCCCGAGCCGCTGGTTGCGTTTCGTGACGATGATCGAGACCGAGCCGGCGATCATCGCCGTGGCCCAGATGTCGACGATCCGCATGAGGTTGCGCACGGCGCTCGGCCCGAATGTCACCGGCTGTCCGCCCGCCATCAGCACCCGCAGCCCGTTCCAGCGCTTGCCCGGCGTGCGTCCCGCCGCCCAGACCTCGAACGCGATGTCGTACGCGAACAGCGCCAGGAAGGCGCCGACGATGAACACGATCAGGACGACCGTCGACGGGGCGCCGGCAAGCTCGAGGATCGCCAGCACCGCACCGAGCACGAGGACGCGCAGCGCGACGTCGACGAGGTCGGCGAGGAACCGGGAGCCAAGCCCGGCGAGGGTGTACTCGAGCGCGATCCCCTCCGGGGCCAAGATCGTGATCCGATCCTCATACTCCATTGCGCCGTGAACGTTGACAGCTTCATCCGCTCGCGCGAGCTGGCCTGGGGCGAGCTCGACGGGCTTCTGCGGCGGGCCCGGGGCCGGCCCGAGCGGCTCGGACCCGACGGCGTGCGCCGTCTCGGCGCGCTCTACCGCTCCGCGGTGGCCGATCTCGCCCGGGGGCGCAGAGCCGCGCCGACCGATCCCTCGGTGCGCGCCCTCGAGGAGCTCGTCAACCGCGCTCGGGCGACGCTGTACGCGGTGCCGGCGACGCGCGGCTCGACGACGCGGTACCTCCGCGCCGGCTATTGGCAGGCGGTTCGAGAGCGTGGGCGCGTCGTGCTGTTCGCCTGGCTCCTGCTGCTCGGCTCGGCGGCGCTGGCGACGGTGTGGGCGCTTCATGACCCAGGGGCGGCCGCCGGCGTCGTTCCCGGCTCACTCGCCGGCGGGGGAGGCGGCCCGCACCGCGCGATCGGTCTCGCCGCCGGTCAGGCGGCCGCCCTCTCGGTGACGATCTTCACGAACAACATCGGCGTCACATTCACGTCGTTCGCGAGCGGGATCGTGTTCGGGATCCTGCCGGCGTTCTCGCTGCTCTACAACGGCCTCATCCTCGGGGCGGTCACGGGCATCGCCTCGGCCACGGGTCACAGCACCGACGTGGTCGAGTTGATCGTCCCGCACGGCATCCTTGAGCTCTCGTGCATCGCAGTCTCGGCCGCGGCCGGGATGCGGATGGGGTGGGCGCTCGTGGAGCCTGGCCCGCGCGGGCGCATCGAGGCGCTCTCCGCAGAGGCCCCCCGCGCCGTGCTGCTCGTGCTCGCCACGGCGCCGTGGCTCATCCTCGCCGGCCTCGTCGAGGGGTTCGTGACGCCCCATCACCTGCCGCTCGCGCCGGCGCTCGCGATCGGGATCGGGATCGCGGCTCCGTACTGGCTGCTCGTGGCGCGTCTCGGACGCTGAGCGCCGCCGCGGGAGATAGGGTCCCGCACGTCATGGGTGCGCCGGTGGAGGAAACGTCGGGGTCGCGGAGGCTGCTGCTGGCGATGGCGCTCGCCAGCGGGATCACGTCGGTGCCGAACGCCGCGATCGTGCTTGCGCTGCCGACGATCCATCGCCAGTTCGACGCGTCGTTGACCGAGCTCGAGTGGACGGTGACCGGCTACCTGCTCGCATACTCGGCGCTCCTGATCGCGGCGGGGCGGCTCGCCGACGTGTTCGGGCGCGTGCGAGTGCTCCAGTGGGGGACGGTCGTCTATGCCGCCGCGTCGGTGCCGGCGGCGCTGGCCGGTTCCGCGACGGTGCTGATCGTCGGCCTTGTGGTCGTCGGCATCGGTGCCGCAGTGCTGACGCCCGCGAGCCTGGCGATCGTCACCGACCGCTTCCGCGGCGCCAGCCGGGGCGCGGCGGTCGGCGCGTGGGGTGCGGCGACGGCGCTGTTCTCCGGCATCGGGCCGGCGATCGGCGGCGTGTTCACACAGGCGACCTCGTGGCGATGGATCCTGTGGCTCAACGTGATCGTCGGCGTGCTGATCCTGATCGGCGTCCGCGGGACGCAGGAGTCGTTCGATCCTGAGGCACGCCGCCGCATCGACTGGATCGGGCTGGCGCTCTCGGCCGCCGGACTCGGCGCGATCACGCTCGCCCTCAATGAGGCTCCGACGCCGTGGGCGGTCGGCTCGCTGACGTTCCTCATCGTGCTCCTCGCCGGACTGCTGCTGCTCGTCGGCTTCGTGCTCGTCGAGCGCCGCGTCCGCGACAGTCTCATCGACCTGCGGATGTTCCGCCGGCGGAACGTCACGGGGGCGAGCGTCATCGTGTTCGTCCTTGACTTCGCGTTCGGCGCCGTCCTCTTCTTCATCCCCCTGTACCTCCAGGAGCTGCTGGGGTACGACGCGCTCAAGGCCGGGCTTCTGTTGCTCCCCGCGAGCGTGACGATGATGCTCGCGATGCCGATCGGCGGCCGGCTGTTTGAGCGGGTGGGCCCGATCCCGCCCATCATCGGCGGGATGGCGCTCGCAGGCCTGGCGATGCTGCTGCTCGGCGGAATCTCGACCTCGACGCACTACTCCGAGCTGTGGCCGCCGCTGGCGCTGCTCGGGCTCGGCATCGGGACGGCGCTGACGCCGATGAACCTCGCGGCGCTCGGCGCGGTGGCGCAGCGCAACCACGGCGCCGTCGCCGCGATCATCACGACGCTCGGCGGACTGGGAGCAACGTTTGGCGTCGCCCTGTCCGGCGCCGTGTTCGAGACGCTGCAGACGAACCGGACGGTTGACGAGGCCGCATCCCGCGGCGTCCACCTGACGCACAGCGCTGCGAGCACCCTCGACGGGCTCCTCGCCGGGACGCCCTCGGCGGCGCAGGCGCTCGCGAGCCATCCGGCGAACGAACGCGCATCGATCACGGCGGCGGTCCACGACGCGTTCACGTCCGCGCTCGGCTCGACGATGCGGCTGTCATTTGCGCTCGTCGTTCTCGGGATCGCGTTGACGCTGCTGCTCATCCGGCGCGAGCCGGCGGCCGCACCGCTGACCCGGCCGAACATGACCGAGCCGTTCTCCGGGCTCGCGCCGCGGCCCTGACCGGTTACAGCCGGAGGCGCGCCTTCGCGGTCAGGTACGCGCGCACGCATGCGGCCGGGAAGCGCTCCGGCGGCGCCTGCACGACCTGCGCACCGCTGTGCCGCAGGCGCTGCGCGGCGCGGGCGCGGGCGGCGAGCAGATCGACCGCCGCGGCGGCGGTGAGCACGTCACGGGTGTCCTCCGGCGGGGTCCTGACGAGCGCCTCGAGGTCCGGATCGGACGAGCTTGCCACCAGCACCGCATGGCGGCGGGCGAGCACCGGCACGGCCTCGATCAATGCCCGCGCGGCGTCGTCGTCAAACAGGTCGCAGAGGACGAGCACGAGCGCCCGGCGTCCACCGGCGACGCGCCGGAAGGCGAGCTCGTAATCGCTGTCGCGGAGCCGGGGCTGGAGATCGAACAGAGCGCGGACGATGTCGGTCCCGCCGGCCCGTCGCGGACGCATCTGCAGGCGCACCTCGGAGTCGAAGGCAACGACGCCGCAGTGGTCGCCGAGCTCGTCCGCGGTCAGGCCGACGGCGGTGACGGCGTCGAGCGCGACGTCAAGGCGGCTGCGATCGCCGAGCGGGGCGGCCATGAGCCGGCCGGCGTCGCACAGGAACTGCAGCTCACGCGCCTGCTCGAGCCGGTACTGGTTCGTCATCGGTCGGCCGGTGCGCTCGCTCGCGGCCCAGTTGATGTGGCGGACATCGTCATCGGGCGTCCATTCGCGGACCGACTCGAAATCCGTCCCGAGCCCGAGCGGTCCGCGGGCCCGGGTCCGCGAGTCGAGCAGCCGGCCCTCCCGGGCAGCGAGGGCGAGGCGCCGCGCCGTGACGAGGTCCGGGTAGACGAGCAGCTCGGCCGTTCCGCCGCCGCGCCGGTAGGCCGCGGCCAGTCGCAGCGGCCCCTCGGTCCGGCAACCGATCTCGGGCAGCACGTGGCGGCCGCGCACGCGCGCGGTCAGCTCGGCGTCGAGCTCACCGACGCCTTCGCTCGGGGCCAGAGCGACACCCGACGGCGCGCCCTGCCGCAACCTGACCGCGTGCGCGGACGGGACGGCGGCGGCAATCGCCAGTCGTGCCGGGGCGCCGCGGGAGATGATCTGAGGGACCGTCCGGCGAATGACCGGTTGGGCGCGGACCGTCCAGGCGTCGAAGGCGACGGCCGCGATCAGCACTGCCGCGGCGACGGCGACGAGCCCGAGCGGGAGCAAGAGCGCGGTGAGCGCGATCCCCGCGAGCGCGATCGCTGCCCGGGGCGTCGGGCTCACCGCGGAACCGGGACGGCGGCCAGGGCGCTGGCAATCGCCTCCGCGGTGCCGAAGCGCTCGAGCTCGGCCTCCGGCGTGAGCACGAGCCGGTGGCGCAGCACCGGTTGCGCCATCGAGGCGACGTCGTCCGGGATGACGTAGTCGCGGCCGGCGAGGCGCGCTCCCGCCTTCGCAGCCGCGAGCAGATGCACACCAGCGCGCGGGCTCGCGCCGAGCGACACGCTCGGCAGCGTCCGCGTCGCGCGGATGACCGCGACGACGTAGCTCATCACCTCGTCGGTCACCGTCGTCGCGTCGACGAGGTCACGGGCCCTGCCGAGCTCGGCGGGCCCGAGGACCTGCGCGACGGCGTCAAGCGCCGGCGATGCGACTCCGTGCCGGGCGAGGCCGAGGACGGCGCGCTCCTGCTCCTCGTCGGGGTAGCCGACGTCGGCTTGGAAGAGGAACCGGTCGAGCTGGGCCTCCGGGAGCGGGTACGTGCCCTCGTACTCGATCGGGTTCTGCGTCGCGACGACGAGAAACGGCTCGGGCAAGGCGTGCGGGGTGCCGTCAACCGACACCTGACGCTCCTGCATCGCCTCGAGCAGGGCAGACTGCGTCTTCGGCGGCGTCCGGTTGATCTCATCGGCGAGCAGCACGTTCGCGAACACCGGACCGTGGCGGAACTCGAGCGCGCCGCCGCGCAGCGTCATCGTGCCGGTCAGGTCGGAGGGGAGCATGTCCGGCGTGAACTGGACGCGCCGGTACTCGCCGCCCATCGTTCGCGCGAACGCGTTCGCCAGCAGGCTCTTGGCCACGCCTGGCACGCCCTGGAGCAGAACATGACCGCCGAGCACGAGCGCGCTCAGCATCAGCTCGATCGTCTCGTCCTGGCCGACGATGACATGCCGGAGCTCGGCCCGCAGGCGCTCGATGAGCTCGTTCACCGCTGCCCTCCGGACAGCTTGGCGAGGGCGCGGCCCGCGGGGAGGACGTCGGCGTCCGTGAGCGTCTCGGCTGCGATCGCCCGTGCCTCTTCCTCCTCGAGCCCGAGCCGGATGGCGGCCGCGCGGACCGCTGCCTCGCCGGCGGCGTGGGTCAGACGCGCACGGGTGAGCACGAGCGTGCGGGCCTCGGCCTGGACCGGTGCCGCGGCCTGCGCCGGCCGACCGGTGCGGGCGAGCGCCGAGCCGAGCGCGTCGACGTGTGCGCGCCGGGGTGGCTGTGGCTGCGGCGGTGCCGGTTCCGGCGGCCCCAGGCGGCGAAACCGGGAGGCAACCGCCGCGAGCGCGGCGAGCAGGAGCCCGCCGACCGCCCACTTCCATCGTGTCGGGAGCGCCGCCAGGCCGCGGGCCTGGCCATAGCCGTGCACTGCCTCCTCGAAGCTCACCGGCCGTCCAGGCGCGCCGGCGATCGCCAGCCCGAGCGCGGCGTCATCCGCCTGCGAGAGGAGATGGTTCTGAAGCGGCGAGGAGTCGGCGAGCAGCACGACCCGCCCGGCCCCGAGGTTGACGACAGTGGCGAGCGCCCGGTGCGCGTCCCCGAGGACCGGCAGTGTCGCTCCCGCGTCGGTGAACGCGCCGGTTCCGTCGCTCTGGACGAACTGCACCCCGGCGGTCTCCGGCACGGGGACGAGCCTGTCGGCGCCCTGCGACCCACGGGAGCTCCAGCTGGGGGCGCCGGAGAGAAGCTCGCTGAGCCACGCATCGGGCGCCGGACCGCCGGTGATGAGCCGACCTCCGGCCCGGACGAACGCCCGCAGGGCGGTGACGTCCCGCTCGAGCACGAGATTTGGGTCGAGCATCACGATCGTCGAGTGAGGATCGAGTGTCGAGCGCGAAGGCGGGGTGCGCAGGCGGGTCACGGGATGTCCGGATTTCATCAGCAGGGCGGCATAGCCGGCGAGTCCGTCGCTGCTCGTGGCGTACGACGAGGATGCCGTGCCAGCGCTGTGCGGGGTGAATTGGTCGATCACGGTGGCCGCCACGGCGAGCGCGAGCAGCCCGATCCCGATGGCTTTGGCGGCGCGGCTCCTCATCGGGAGTCCCTCGGGCTCGCGAGCACCGTCCGCCAGCCCTCGCGGGTGTCGGCCGCCTGGCGCTCGTCGGCAGGCACGTGGGCGTAGGCGACCTGCTCGAAGCGGGCCGCGAGCGCGTCGAACGCCTCCGAGTGGAGTTCGCGGCGCGCCTCGCCCGTGAGCAACGAGGGGCGGTAGGCGAGCCGGCCACGCTCGCCGAGCATCAGCAGACCGGCCTGAAAGCGCAGCCGGATTGCCTCGTCGAATGCGTGTCGCGCCTCGGCCGCGTCGGCGGCACGCTCGAGTGCGCTCGGATCCTCGGCGGGCCGCTTGTCATCGCGCCGCGCGGTGCGGGCGGCCTGGTCCAGCCGTCGCATCATCCGCCGCGCGCCGAGCGTCGCCCCCGCGAGCAGGATGACGGCGACGATCAGCCAGAACACGACGGGTCCGCCCGGGGCCTTCGCCGCGAGCTTGCCGATGAAGTGCCCGACCTTGCGCAGCCCGGTGCCGATCGGATCCGGCAGCGGCGCGCCGCTGTACTGACGTTGGTGCAGGACCGCGGCAGCGGCGGCCTGGGCCTGGCCCGGGTCGGGCATGGTCCCGGCACTCTGGCCGGCCGCGGCGAGTGCGCGCAGACGGGCACCGAGCGCGTTTGGATCGGAGACGTCCAGCGCGGCCGCGACGTGCGCCGGCTGCCCGTCGACGGCATTGACGGCGCGCAGGTCGGCGAGCGCGGCGGGATCACCCGCGGCGGCGTGCGCCGCGAGGGCCCGCAGCTGGGCGTCCGTAACGCTCCTCGCCCCGGCTGGGGCCGGGGCGAGGAACAGCAGCGTGCAGGCCAGCGCGACCGCGCCGGCGCGGGTGATCATCCAGCGGGCGGCCAGGTGGGCTCGCTTGGCGGGGCGGGATCGGTCGTCGCCCCGGGTCCTGCGGGCGCGGCCGGCGCCGACGGCGCGGCCGGCATGGTCGGCGCGGCCGGCATCGTCGACGCTGTCGGCACTGCCGGCTGGGGCGGCACCACGCTCCCGGGCCCGGTGAACTGCTGAGCAACGAGCTCGAGGTCGAGCGCCTCCTTGCGGACGCGCAGATCGATGTACACGACGGTCAGCACCGCGGACACGAACGGCGTCACCAGGATGTAGGCGATGACGTTCGCCACCCCGCCGAGCGCGACGTACAGCGTCACGTTGTGCAGGGTGACGCCGCTTGCGATCGCGCTGATGAGGGCGGTGATGCCGAACAGCACCGCGAAGAGCAGCACGTACGCGGCGAGCAGCCGGCCGAACGTCGCCCACCACCGGCCGTCGACGAGCTCCATCGAGCGCTTCATCGCGGCGAAGCCGCCGACCCCTTCGAACATGAGGGCCGGGACCGCGACTGAGATCGCGACGAGCAGCCAAATCCCCGGCAGGATGATCAGGACGAACCCGATCATCACGAAGATCACTGAGAGGACCGCGAGCCAGATGAGCGAGCCGGCGCGCGTTCCCGCATGAGACAGCGATGAGCGCCACGTCGCCGGCCGGCCGAGGTACGAGCTGATGAGCGCCTCGAACACCCCGCCGGTGGCGATGTACGTCGCCACCGCCACGAGGAAGCTCGCGAGCGCGACCACGATCACCGAGCCGGTGGACTGCCCGGAGAACGAGTACAGCGTGCCGTTCGACAGGAACACGTCACTCGGCAGCGACGCCCGTCGGACGATCGCGTCCAAGATCTGCAGCGGAACGACGACGATCGCCACGATCGCCCACAACGTCACGGCATTGCGCCGGTACAGCTTGATCGCCGCGTCAAGCGTCTCGCCGACGCCGAGCGGACGTAACGCCGGTGGAGCGGTTCCGGACGCCCCGGCGTCCGCTCCTGACAGGCCTGCAATCGCCCCTTCCATCAGCACACTCCCCTTTGGTGAAAAGCCCCTATTTGAGAGGCACAACCATAACCGCTGCCGCGGCGGTCGGCCAGCGGGATTATCCGGATTCGCTCACGCGGGTTGACGCCGGGTCGCGGGGGTTCTTGAACGCCGGGGACCGCCTCCAGTCCCGGCGAGCCGGCGGATCGAGGGGACGCGAGCCGGCGGATGGAGGCGCCGCGATCGGCCGGCTTGAGGCCCGGCGATCCGCCGGGCGCGTCAGAAACGTCACAAACCGCGAAGCGCCAGACGATCCTGGTGCGGAACTTGCGCTGAGCGTCAGAAACGCAGCGGGATCCGGATCCGGGTGACGATTTGTGACGTTTCTTGCGCCCCGCCGGTGCCCGGCCGCGCCTGTGCCCCTACAAGCCGTACGACCGCCCGATCACGTCGAGCATGATCTCGTCGGTGCCGGCGCCGATCCGGTTCAGGCGCATGTCCCGCCAGACGCGCTCGACGCCGTACTCCTTCATGTAGCCGGCGCCGCCGTGGATCTGGATGCACTCGTCGGCGACCTCGCAGGCGATCCGGGCCGCGTACAGCTTGGCCATCGAGATCTCACGGACCGGGTACTCGCCGTTCTGGAAGCGCCATGCGGTCGTGTACACGAGTTGGCGGGCGGTCTCGATCTTCGTCGCCATCTCGGCGAACTTGTGCCGGATCACCTGGAAGTGGCCGATCGAGCGGCCGAACGCGCTGCGCTCCTTGGCGTACTGGAGCGTGCGGTCGAAGCAGTTCTGGGCGCCGGCGACGCAGCCCGCGGCGCCGATCAGCCGCTCGCCCTGGAGCTCCCACATGATGTGGTAGAAGCCCTTTCCGACCTGGCCGAGGACGGCCGATTCGGGCACGCGCACGTCCTGGAAGGCGAGCAGGGCGGTGTCCGAGGCATGCATGCCGAGCTTCTGCAGGCGCTTCTCCCGGATCACGCCGGGGGCGTCCATCGGCACGAGGAACAGCGTGAACCCGTCGTAGCCGGCATCGGGATCGGTCTTCGTCACGAGCACGATCACGTGCGCGCGGTGCCCGTTGGTGATGTACGTCTTCGACCCGTTGATGACGTACTCGCCGCTGGCGTCGTCGCGGACGGCGCGCGTCTTGATGCCGGCGACGTCGGACCCGGCATCCGGCTCGGTGATGCCGAGGCAGAGGATCTTCTTGCCCGCGATCGCCGGCGCCGCCCACTCCTGCTTCTGCTCCTCGGTCCCGAACGCGAGGATCGGCGGCATCGCCATATCGGTCTGGACCGCAAGGCCCATCGCCAGGCCGCCGCAGTGGGCGTGGACGATCTCCTCGGCGAGGACGAGGCTCGAGTAGTAGTCGCCTCCCTGACCGCCGTACGCCGTCGGCTTATCGAGCCCGAGGAAGCCGAGCTCGCCCATCCGCTCGAACGCCCAGTCCGGGAACGTGTTCTCCTCCCACTCCTCGGCGTGGGGCTGGAGCTCCTTGATCACGAAGCGGCGAATCGATTCGCGCAGCTGCTCGTGCTCGTCGGTGAAGATGAAGTGCTTGCGCTGAGTCGCGAAATCGGGCTTGAGAACGTCGGCGGCAGTGGCCATGTCAATGCTCTCCTCGGGTCGTTCGGGCCGCGCGGAAGCTAGCGCGGTGGCCTCGAAAAGTAAACAGTAGGACTTCCTACTTTCGACGCATGGGCCGCAATCCGAGCGTAGGCTTCAGCGCCATGTCCTACGCAACGCTCCGCTACGAGGTGTCCGACGCCGGCGTCGCGACGATCGCCCTCGACCAGCCCGACACGCGCAATGCCCTCTCGAACGAGCTGCTCACCGATCTCGCGGCGGCGCTCGAGGCCGCCCGCACCGATTCCGCCGCGCGATGCGTCGTGCTCACCTCAACGCACGAGAAGGTGTTCTCCAGCGGCGGCAACCTCGCCGGCTTCGCCGCCGACGTCCCGCTCGTCCACAAGCACTTCGGCACCGACCTGTTCCCGCGGGTGTTCCGGGCGCTCGGCGAGCTCGGCAAGCCGTCGATCTGCGCCGCGAACGGCCACGTGCTCGCCGGGGCGCTGGGCCTGGCGCTCGCCTGCGATCTGATCGTCGCGCGCGAAGGCGCCCGGTTCGGGACACCTGAGATCAACGTCGGCGTGTTCCCGTTCATGATCATGGCGCTCATCTACCGCAACGTTCCGCGCAAGAAGACGAACGAGCTGCTGCTCCTCGGCGAGCAGATCTCAGCCGAGGAGGCCGAGCGGATCGGGATCGTCAATCGGGTGCTGTCGGCCGACGCATTCGAGGCCGGCGTCACCGAATGGGCCGAGAAGCTCGCCGGCAAGTCGCCGGTCCTGATGAAGCTCGGCAAGGATGCAATGTTCCGCCAGCAGGACATGGCCTTCCTTGACGCGCTCGACTTCCTGCGCTCGCAACTCACAATCGCCTTCTCGACCGACGACATCCAAGAGGGCGTCAAGGCGTTCTTCGAGAAGCGCCCCCCGCATTGGACCGGCCACTGAACGACGGCCAGGGGCGGTCGGCGCGGTGTGAGAAATTGCCGAACGCGGCCGGCCGTGCGTGCGGTAGGTTCACCGGACAACACGGGAACGGGGTGGCGGCATGGTAGGGATTCGGATTCGGTTGGCAACAGCGGTCACGCTCGCCGCTCTCGCGGCGCTGGTGCCGACGGCTGCGAAGGCCACGTTTCCCGGTCGCAATGGCGCGGTCATCGCCTCGTTCGATGACCACAATCGGCCGTGGGTGCGGGCGATCAACCCCGCCACGGGCGCTGTGCACGTGCTGTTCAAGTGCAGCAAGTCCGACTGCCCGGACTTCATCAACAACCTGAGTGTGTCCTCCGACGGGAAACTCGCCGTCTTCGACGGCACCACGTTCGCCGACCGCGGCGTCAGCAACACGCAGCTCTCGGTCCTGACCATTTCGACGGGTCAGGCCACCCAGTTGCCGCTGCTCAAGGGTGGGTTGGACGAGGAGCAGGATCACGACGCATCGTGGTTCCCCGCCAGCCGTCGGCTGTTGTTCTCGATCGGCAGCCCCAATGGGTCACTCGGTCTGTTCACGGCGACGTCGAGCGGATCGGCGCTGACCCGCCTCCTTGCATGTGACTGCGACCACGCCGTGGTCTCGCCGAACGGCAAACAAGTGTTGTTTGAACGGGGCAGCGATCTCTGGATCGCCAAGGTCGACGGGACGGCGGCGCATCGGCTCGTGCGCAACGCCGAGCAGCCGTCGTGGTCGCCCGGAGGCAAGACGATCGCGTACATCTCGCTGGCCCACGACCGCGACCTCGTCATCGCCAGGCCGAATGACAGTCAGCGGCGAACACTCAGGACCGGCACATTGTTCAGCCCCGCCTGGTCGCCCGACGGCTCCTCGCTCGCGTTCGCAAGCTGTCCCCGCTGCGGCAACAACGACAGCACGACCACCATCTACACCGTGCATCGCAACGGCCACGGGCTGCACAAGCTGTACACCGATCATCCGGGCAGCGATATCGGCTTCGCCGGCCTGGATTGGCAGGCGCGGCGGCGCTGAAGCGTGCGCGACCGGCCCCGGCGCGACCGGCGCCGGCGCGACCGGCCCCGGCGCGACCTGCCGCGCGCGACCGCCCCGGTTAGCGCAGCGCGCGCACGATGTCGTACATCATGCTCGCGGTCTCATGCCAGCCGGGGCAGCAGGGCGGGCCACCGCGAGCGCTGATGCCGATCTCCAGGTGCGGACCATCCGAGATCCCCACGCTGCCGCAGCCGACCTCGGCGATCGGCTCTCCGGTGTGGACGACGGTGCCGACCGGGACGAGGGCGGGCTTGGCGTGGCCGTAGTAGACGTACCGGCCGTTGTACGGACCGCCCGAGATCTTCAGCACCGGCGCGGCAGGGCCGAACCCGTCGATGCCCTCCTTCACGATCGTTCCGTTCGTGATCGCGACCTCGGTCACCTTCGATCCGCACGCGTTCCCGACGGTGCCGATGTCAACGCCCTGGTCGAGCGTCCATTGCGACGGTGAGACAACGCGGGACTTCGGCTGCAGCGGGAACACCCAGCCGCTCGGCGCACCGGAAGTCGCGGTGCGCGACACCTTCCTGTGCGCCGACACCCACGCTGTCAGCGTCGCCGCCGTGTGCTGCCCGACCGTGCCGCTGGGGGGACTGAGATGAGCAGCGATCTGAAACCGCCTCACCGACTGCTGCGTACCGGACCCGAACACGCCGTCGGCGGTCGTGCGGATGCCGACGTCCGTGAGGTAGCCCTGCAGCGTCCGGACGTCGCTGCCGTGAGCGCCACGCCGCAGGACGCGGTGAAACGGGTTCGAACTGGCGCTCGCGAGCGCGGCGCACGAGGCGAGCGCGGCGCACGAGGCGAGCGCGACGATCGGCGCGAGGGTCAGGGCGAGCTCTCAATGGGCGGGCAGAAGCGGGCATGCGTACTCCTCGGCGGCAAGGGGCGTGTCATTTGTGCCTGTGCCTGCGGAGTTAGCTGACGGGCTCGCGCTCGAGACTGCGAAGCGCTACCTGCGGATCACCGGAGGATTCGCCCCAACGACGTTGGGTTCCCCGCTCTCCGGGTCGGCGTTCCCGGAGATTCGGCTCACATCGCAACACATGATGGCGCCCAAGGTTGCGCTCGCGCGCCGATAGGAGCGACGGTGTCGCTTGACGAATCGGTCGCGAACCTGCGAGAGTGAGAAGTAGGACGTTTCACTTCCTACTATGGCCACCGACGCACCGATCAGCAGCCTGCTGCGCCCGCTCGCCGAAGATCTTGCCGCACGCCGCGAGCAGATCAAGCTCGGCGGCGGCCCAGAGAAGATCGCCGCGCAGCACGAACGGGAGAAGCTCACCGCGCGTGAACGCCTCGCGCTGCTGATCGACGAGGGAACGTTCGTCGAGCTCGGGATCCACGGCCGTCCCCACTTCTCCCAGCGTGCGATGGAGGGCAAGGATGCGCCCGCCGACGGCGTCATCACCGGGTACGGCAAGGTGAACGGCCGGCTCGTCGCCGTCGCGGCGTACGACTTCACGGTGATGGCCGGCTCGATGGGGATGACCGGCGAGCTGAAGGTGACGCGCCTGCGCGAGCTCGCGCTGACGAAGCGGATCCCGCTCGTGTGGTTGCTCGATTCGGCCGGCGCTCGGATCCAGGAGGCGGTTGGCAGTCTGTTCGCCGGCAGCGGTCACCTGTTCCGAGAAGAGGTCGTGATGAGCGGCGTGATCCCGCAGGTCGCCGCGCTGATGGGCCCGTGCGCGGCCGGCACGGCGTACATCCCCGGACTCGCCGACTTCGTGCCGATGGTGAAGGGCCGCGGGTCGATGGCGCTCGCCGGGCCGCACCTGGTCCGCGCCGCGGTCGGCGAGGACGTCACCCAGGAGCAACTCGGTGGCTCCCGCGTGCACTGCCGCAAGTCCGGCGTGGGCGACCTCGAGGTCGCCGACGACGAGGAATGCATCGAGCGGATCAAGCAGTACCTGAGCTACTTCCCGCAGAACTGCGAGGAGCGCCCGCCGGTGATCGAGAGCCGAGACCCGGTCGACCGCGCCGACGAGGAGCTGCTCGACGTCCTGCCGGAGTCGAACCGCAAGCCGTACGACATGTACGAGGTGATCCGCCGGATCGTCGACGACGGCGAGTACTTCGACCTGAAGCCGCAGTGGGCGAAGACGATCATCACGTGCTTCGCCCGCTTCGGCGGCCGCCCGGCCGGCATCGTCGCCAACCAGCCCAAGCAGCTCGGCGGGATCCTCGACAACGATTCCGCCGACAAGGCCGCCCGGTTCATCAACCTCTGCAATGCGTACGGGATCCCGCTCGTGTTCCTGATGGACGTCCCCGGGTTCATGGTCGGGACGAAGGTCGAGGAGGCGGGGATCATCCGCCACGGCGCGAAGATGCTCTACGCGACGGCGAACGCGACCGTGCCGAAGATCACGGTCGTGCTCCGCAAGGCCTACGGCGCCGGGTACTACGTGATGTGCGGTCGCGCCTATGAGCCCGACCTGATCGTCGCCTGGCCCAGCGCCGAGATCAGCGTGATGGGCGCGGAGGGCGCGGTCGAGATCATCTTCCGCAAGCAGGTCGAGGCGGCGCCGGACCCGGCGGCGAAGCGTCAGGAGCTGATCGAGAACTTCCGCAAGATCATCGACGTCTACGTCGCCGCCGGCAACGACATGATCGACGACGTGATCGACCCGCGGGAGACGCGCGCGACGATCTGCCGTGGCCTCGAGATGGCGCAGAACAAGAAGGTCGAACGACCGTTCAAACGAAGCGGAGTGGTCCCCGTATGAGGGGAATTCGCAAGCGAATTCCCGTGCGAGTTTGCTGGCGCAAACTCGCGGGCCCTGGAGGTGCCTCATGAGCCTGGAAGATCCCGTCGTCATCACGTGCGCCATCTCCGGCGCGATCGCGAACCGGGACCAGTGCCCGGCGATCCCGTACACGCCGGAGGAGTACGCCGCCGAGGCGCGGCGGATCGTCGACGAGGGCGGCGTCCACATCCACATCCACGCGCGCACGCCGGACGGGAACGCCCTCGTACGAGATCGAGGACTTCGTCGCGATCAAGGAGGCGATCCGCTCCGAGGTCGGAGACGGCGCGATCATCAACTTCTCGACCGGGACGATCGGGGTGCCCGTCGAGAAGCGGGTCGCGTACCTCGAGGCCGGCCGGCCCGAGGTCGCGGCGCTCAACATGGGCTCGCTCAACTACGCGAAGTACTCGCGCAAGCGCAAGGACTTCGTCTTCAAGTTCGTGTTCGCCAACCCGTTCGAGGAGATCATCGAGCTGCTCGAAGCGATGCGGCGGCTCGGGATCAAGCCCGAGCACGAGTGCTTCGACATCGGCCACGTCGGGTCGCTGAGCCCGCTCGTCGACATGGGTCTGCTCGACGCGCCACTACATGCGGACTTCGTCATGGGCGTCGTCGGAGGCGTGCCCGCCAGCGCGTTCAACGTCGCCGCCATGGCGGCGAATCTCTCCGAGATTCCCTTCGGAGAAGCTTCGCTTCCCCCGGGGAAATTCCACCATCATTGGGGGGTGATCGGGATCGGCCGCGAGCAGTGGATGCTCGTCGCCTCGGCACTGACTCTCGGTGGGTCGGTTCGCGTCGGGCTCGAGGACAACTTCTACCTGCCTGACGGCACGATGGCGCGCTCGAACGGCGACCTCATCGCCAAGGCGCGGCAGATGACCGAGGACGCCGGGCGCCGGCCGGCGACGGTGCATGAGGCCCGGGCCCTGCTCGGGATCACGACCCCGGTCAGCGCATGAGTGCCGCGCTGCCGCTCGACGGCCTCAAGGTCCTCGACCTCAGCCGTCTGCTGCCCGGCGGGTTCTGCTCGATGCTCCTCGCCGACTTCGGGGCCGACGTGATCAAGGTCGAGGACACCGGGATGGGCGACTACGTGCGCTGGTCGCCGCCGTACTACGAGGGCGCCGAGGACACGGCCAAGGGCGCGCTGTTCCTGGCGCTCAACCGCGCCAAGCGCTCGATCCGGATCGATCTGAAGAACGATCAGGGCAAGGAGGTCCTGCTCCGACTCGCCCGGGATGCCGACGTGCTGCTCGAGTCGTTCCGCCCCGGCGTGCTCGACCGCCTCGGGGTGGGCTACGAGAAGCTCCGGAGTGTCAACCCGCGCCTCGTCTACTGCGCGATCACCGGGTACGGGCAGGACGGGCCGAACCGGGACCGCTCCGGTCACGACATGAACTACCTCGGGCTGAACGGACTGCTCGGTCTCACCGGTGATGCCGACGGGCCACCCGTCCAGGCAGCCGGACAGATCGCCGACCTCGGCGGCGGCGGGCTGATGGGCGCGCTCGGGATCATGGTCGCGCTCCGCGAGCGCGAACGCTCCGGCGAGGGTCAGTTCGTCGATTGCTCGATGTTCGACGGCGCGCTGTCATGGCTCGCGCTCGTTGCCGCGGAGTACTTCGGGACGGGGCGGGCACCGCGGCGCGGCCAGCTGCAGCTCGCCGGCTCGCTCACGTGCTACCGGCCGTACCGGTGCTCCGACGGCTACGTCACCCTCGGCGCGCTCGAGCCGAAGTTCTGGCGAGCGTGGTGTCTCGGCGTCGGTCGTGAGGACCTCGTCGACCACGCGTTTGACCCGCCCGGATCCGACGCCCATCGCGCAGTGTCCGAGATCTTCGCGTCCCGGACACGCGAGGCATGGCGCCGGTTCGCCTCCGAGCACGATTGCTGTCTGGAGCCCGTGCTCGAGCTCGACGAGGCGCTGAGCTCCGAGCTCGTCGCGTCGCGGGAAATGGTCGTCGAGCTCGACCAGCCGGGCGCCGCCGAGCCGGTGAAGCTGCTCGGAGCCCCGTTCAAGCTGAGCCGGACGCCTGGGGACCCGGTCCGGGCGCCGGGGCCGGGGCTCGGCGAACACACCGCGGACGTGCTGGCCGCCGCCGGGTTCTCCGACGAGGAGATCGCGGCGCTCCACGACGCGGGCGCCGTCGCCGGGCCGGCCGGGTCGGTTCGCGGTTCGTTCCTGCGTACATGAGCGCCGTCAGCGACGGCATGCTCAAGATGTCGGAGCTCGCGGAGCGATCGGGCGTCAGCGCGGGAACGATCAAGCATTACCTGCGCGAGGGCCTGCTCGGCTCCGACGATCAGGTCGTCCGGACGTCGCGCAACATGGCCTACTACCCGGTGGACTTCGTCGATCGCGTCCGGCTGATCAAGCGCCTGCAGGAGGAGCGGTTCATGCCGCTGCGGGTGATCCGCGAGGTGATGGCCGACGATCCGGAGCGGGCCACGCGGCTGATCGAGCTCGAGGACCGGATTCTTGAGCGTGCGATCGAGGCGCGGGAGAGCGGCCGCACCTCGCGGACGCGGGTCCGGGAGACGTACGACGTTCCGGCCAATGTGCTCGAGCGGCTCGAGGAGATCGGGGTGCTGACGCCGACGAGCCGTGGCTACGACGCGGACGATGTCGCGATCATCGAGGCGATCTCCCGCTTCCGCGCCGGCGGCTACGAGGAGGAGATCGGCTTCACCGTGTACGACACGCTCCGCTATCAGGAGGCGCTCGGGCCGCTGGTCGAGGAGGAGGTTCGCGTCCTGCTCGAGCGGCTCGCCGGACGCGTCGACGTCGATCGTGCGGTGCAGATCATCGCCTCCGGCACGGAGCCACTTCGTGACCTCGTCGGCGCCATGCACTCCAAGCTGCTGCTCGCCGAGCTCCGCCGCCAGCGTCACGCCGAGGCGTCGTGACGATTACCAGTGGACGTCGTGCGCTTCCATCACGCCGTAGCCCTCGGCGAGCGCGAGCCCACCGGGCAGCACGCCTGAGAACGTGCCGAACGGTTGCCGATAGAAGCTGCGGACGACGAGCAGGTTCTCGCGCCGCTCGCGCGTCGCCTCGCTCCGAAAGCGCAAATCGTCGACCGCGCTGAGGTCTGCGGCGAACCGGCACGGGGGCGGTTCGTATGGCTCGCCGTCGACCCACACCGTCCGCTCGCTGCGCGCCGGGGGATCGTTGACGCCGGCGACGAGGTTCCACGCGACCGCGCGCCCGTCGGTCGCCTGCCCCACCCCGGCGGACCAGTACCACTGTGTGTGCCGGCGGTAGTACGCCGCCGTGTCGTCGATCACCGCGGCGGCGTCGATCGTCCGTGGCTCGCCCGCGATCATCGCCGTGCCACGGACGCGGACACCGCCCTGCTTGCGGGTCCAGCCATAGCTGCCGCCGCTCTGGCACACCGTCTCGATCCCGGTGGTCTCCTCGATCGTCAGCTCAAGCTGGACATCGCGCTCCCGCAGCCGGCACGCGCCCGGCGCCAGCTGCAGTGCGCCCCGGCCGAGCGATGTGCGCTCGAGCAGCCGGCCGTGTGCGCGGTCCCACACCGCCCAGAACGCCTGGCGGGCACGCCCGATCCGAACGGCTCCGAGGCACAGCATCAGGTCCGCCCCGTACACGCCGACGTAGCGCCACGCCTTCAGAGGGCGCGTCCCGTCGTGGGACGGCATCGGCCCCGGGGGCAGCGCCAGCCCCCGCAGCGCTGCGGGGCGGGGCTCGCCAAAGCGTGCCCGGTGGGGAAGGTGGGAATACTTCATTCGGTCGATCGAAGAGCGCTCGCCGCGCATCCGTCGCCGGTATTGTTGCCGGTGACGCCTGACTGACTGATCAATCAACTCGCAGGAGGAGGAGTCCGCTGCGCGCCGCCGCCGTCCAGCTGAACGCGACTGAAGACACCGATCGCAACCTCGCGACCGCCGATCGCCTCGTCCGCGAGGCGGCCGGGCTCGGGGCCGAGCTTGTCGTTCTGCCGGAGAAGTGGACCGTCCTCGGCCGTCCGGAGGCGATGCGCGCCGCGGCGCAGCCGCTCGACGGCCCCGCCGTGAGGTGGGCCCGGTCGGTGGCCCGGGAGCTGGGGATCGATCTCGTCGCGGGCTCGATCGTCGAGCGCGTCGAGGACCAGGCGAAGACGTCGAACTCGAGCGTCCACGTGGGGCCCGACGGCGAGATCCGCGCCGTGTACCGCAAGATCCACATGTTCGACGTCGAGGTCGACGGCGTCACGTACACCGAGTCGGCGAACGAGCAGGCGGGCGACGCGCCCGTCATCTCCGAGCTTGCGGGCGGCCACCACGTCGGCATGAGCGTGTGTTACGACGTGCGTTTTCCCGAGCTCTACCAGGCGCTGACCGCCCAGGGCAGCGAGGTGATCTCGGTCCCAGCGGCGTTCACGCTGGCGACGACGCGCGACCACTGGGAGGTCCTCCTGCGGGCACGCGCGATCGAGAATCAGAGCTTCGTCGTGGCGGCAAACCAGATCGGCACCGACGGCGCCGGCAACCGAGCCGGCGGTCGCTCGCTCATCGTCGATCCATGGGGGCTCGTGCTCGCGACCGCGCCTGACGCCGAGACGGCGATCGTCGCCGAGCTGGACTTCGACCGGCTCGCCGACATCCGCCGGCGTCTCCCATCGCTCCGCCACCGTCGGAGCGAGGTGTACGCCTGATGGCGACCGCCGCCGTCGATAAGCGTCGGGTGATTCTCGAGGCTGCCGTGCGCGTGTTCGCGCGGCAGGGCTTCCACACGTGTCGAGTGTCGGACATCGCCGATGAGGCGGGGGTCGCCTACGGACTCGTCTACCACTACTTCTCCTCCAAGGAGGAGATCCTCGACACCCTGTTCCTCGACCGCTGGGATGTGATGCTGGCAGCGATCGCCGAGACCGATGGGTCGGACCGCTCGCCCCGGGAGAAGCTCCGCACGATCGCGACCTTCATCGTCGAGTCCTATCGCCACGACCCGGACCTGATGAAGGTCATCATCGTCGAGGTCACGCGCGCCGCCAACACGTTTGGCCGCACGCACCTCGGGAAGATCCGGGAGGCGTATGACCAGATCGCCCAGATCGTCGCCGAGGCGCAGGCTGCCGGGCTGTTCCGCCGCGAGGTGACGCCGGAATTTGCCGCACTCGCGTTCTATGGTCTCGTCGAGCAGGTGCTGACCGGATGGATCTTCGACAGCCAGGCCGTGAGCGACGAGGAACTCGAGCAAGCGAAGTCGCTGATCGTCGATACGATCTGTCGCGGCCTCGAAGTCTGATTGAATGCCCACGCAATGACCGAGAGCCCGCTCATGAAGCGTCTGTTGTGGTCCGGCCTCCTTGCCGGGACAGGCGCGCTCGCCAGCCTCGCGGCAACTCGTTCCGCCGCGCTGATATGGCGGCGTCTCTTCGGGGAAGAACCGCCCGAGTGACCGAGCCGCCGCAGACCCCCGACGACCCGGACGCGCCCACCGGGGCGCGGGCAGGCGGCGTGCCGTCGGCTGCAGACGCTGACCAGCCCGCCCCGGTCACTGAGATTGCCCCGCCGCCCGTCCCGCCGGTGCCGGAACCGCCGACCGCGGTCACGCCCCCGCCGCCCGCGGCGACGCCCTCGCCGCCCCCACGGGCACCGTCCGAACCGCTCACCGCCGGTCCGCCGACGGGCGCTCCCGGATCGCCTCCGCCTCCTCCGTCGGAGCCGCCGCGGCCGGAGTTTGGGCCGGCCGGCGCCGGTTCCGCTGCGGCGAGCGAGCGGCCGGAGATACCGATTGCCGCCGCGTTCGCCGGCGGGTTCGTCCTCGCGATGATCCTCAAGCGTCTTGCCAAGTAACAACGGTCAGGGAGAGAACTTCGTCCAGGCGGTGACAGAGGTCTCCGAGCGGATGTCGGTGCTCGTCCGCGAGGAGATCGAACTGGCGAAGACCGAGGTCTCGGTCAAGGCCAAGAGCCTTGGACGCGGCGCCGCCGCGGTGGCGGCCGGGTCTGTCTTCGGCGTGTTCGCCGTGATCTTCATGTTGCTGACGATCGCCTGGGGCCTCAACTCGCTGCTGTCGAGTATCTGGCTCGGGTTCCTGATCGTCTTCGTACTGCTGCTGATCATGACCGTGATCGCATTCCTGGTCGCTCGCCGCTTGTTCCAGGTCGGCCCGCCCGCTCCCACGATGGCGATCGAGGAGGCGAAGCTCATCCGGGAGACGGTCGCCGCCACGACGGAGGCGGAGCGCTGATGCCGCAGGCCACCCGCAGCCCCGAGGAGATTCGCGCCTCGATCGAGCGCAACCGCCAGGAACTCGGCACCTCGATTGAGAAGCTTCGCGTCGAGGTCGTGCGGATGACCGACTGGCGGGCGCCACTGCGCCGTCATCAGCAGCAGGTGATGATCGGAGCCGGCGTCGCCGGGTTCGTCCTCGGCGGCGGAATCGCCGCGCTCGGCGCGCTCACGGTCGGCCGGCGCCGCCGTAAGAAGCAGACCTAGGGGCGGCGGCGACTTCTTACAGGGCTGGAAGGCCCGCGGGCCCCAGCGTCGTGTCCGTGCGCGGGGCGGGCGTGCGGCTCGCGAGTCCGTCCGATCGGGCGTCGGCGCGGGCGTCGGCGCGGGCGTCGGCGCGGGCGGCAGCGCGGCACATGGCGATCGCGCTCACCACGATCAGGAACCACATCACAACACCGACTGCAGCTGCCAAGACCAGGTCCATTCCATCCTCCCAGGGCACTACGCGCGTATCGGGTCTGATGATCGAGCCAGGCAGGGCAATATGCGCCGGATCCGCAGGTTTCGTGGAGGTTCCTGCCCGTACTTGTTGGCTCTCACACGGTTGTGACGCAGATGCGCCACATATTTCACGCGAACCCTGACAAAAAGCTGCTTGGGATGCCCCCGGTTCCGAGGAGTCCAGGGCCGGTATGGGTGCCGATCACCGGCCCGATCTCGGAGATCACGACCGGATCGTGACCGAAGATCTCCCGCCCCCGCTCGGCGAGGTGCTCGGCCTCCCCCGGGGCCTGGATGTGCTGCACCATGTAGGCGTCGGCGCCGTCCTCGTAGCAGGTGCGGAGGAGATCGACCATCCGCTCAAACGCGCGCCGTGAGGTGCGAACCCGCTCGACCGGCGTGATCTCGGATTCCACGGTGAGAATCGGCTTGATCCGCAACGCCGAGCCGAGCCACGCCTGCGCGCCGGCGATCCGCCCGCCGCGACGGAGATACTCGAGCGTGTCGATCGCAAACCACAGCTTCAGCCGCGAACGTGCCTGGCGCGTGTGGGCCGCGACAGCGGCTGCGTCCGCGCCCGCTCGGGCCGCGGCGGCGGCCGCGAGGACGACGAGGCCCTGTCCGCCGCACGCGCTGGCGGAGTCGACGACGTGGACGCGGTCGGCCCGGTCACCGAGCTGCTCCCGCGCCTGCTCGGCGGAGCCAACCGTGCCGGACATGCCGCCCGCCAGGTGGATCGAGACGATGTCGCGTCCCTCGTCGAGCAGCGGCTCGTACACGGCAAGGAAGTCGCCGATCGACGGCTGCGACGTCGTCGGCAGCGCGGTCATGTCGCGCAGGCCTTCGTAGTAGTCGTCATAGCTCGTGATGTCGCTCTCCCGGATCGTCTCGTTCTGCATGTGGACGTAGAGGCTGACGAGCCGAATGTCGTGCTCGGCGACGAGCTCGGCGGGGAGGTAGTGGCAGGTGTCGGATACGACCGCGACGGACATTGCGCGGGCACCCTACCAGTGGGCCAGGTCTAGACTGGCTGTGCGCGCTGTCCGGCACGTTCGCCGCTTGAGTCTGCGATGGCGATTCTCTACCGCTGCACAACCCCGACCGATTGGCTGTGTCCGTGCGGCAAGGTGGCCCGCGCGCTGCGGCGCGGCGGCGTCGCGTTCGACGAGATCGCCGTGCCGCAGCGGCGCTCCCGCCGGCCGGAGGTGGAGGCGCTCACCGGGCAGCGGCGCGTGCCCGTACTCGTGATCGAGGGCGAGGCGATCTGCGACTCGCGGCGGATCGTCGAGCACCTCGCGTACCGTCGCGATCAGGCCCTCTGACCGCCGAGTGCCGCGATCGTCTCCGGCGTGGGTGGCCGGGCGACGCCGCGTTCGGTGACGATCGCAGTGACGAGCTCGCTCGGCGTCACATCGAACGCCGGGTTGCGCACGCGGGTCCCCGCGAGCGTCAGCAGGCGCCCACCGACCTCGGTGACCTCGGCGGCGCCGCGTTCCTCGATCGTGATCTCGGCGCCGCTGCCGCAGGCACGGTCGATCGTCGACGTCGGCGCGACAACGACGAACGGGATCCCGGCATGGCGCGCCGCGAGCGCATGCGAGAGCGTGCCGACCTTGTTCGCGACGTCGCCGTTGGCCGCGATTCGGTCGGCTCCGAGCACCACCGCGTCGACCATCCCCGCCGCGATCAGGCCGGCCGCCGCCGAATCAACGACGAGCTCGTGCGGGATCCCGAGCTTGCCGAGCTCGTACACGGTGAGGCGGGCGCCCTGGAGCAACGGACGGGACTCCGTCGCGATGACACCGTCCAGCGCTCCGCGCCGCGCCAGCTCGGTGACGACCGATAGCGCGGTGCCCTCGCCCGGCGCGGCGAGCGCGCCTGTGTTGCAGTGAGTCAGCACGCGGCGGACACCGGAGAGCAACTCGGCGCCGGCGACGCCCATCGCGCCGCTGGCGGCGCGTTCCTCGTCGTGAATCCGCTCAGCCTCCGCCAGCGCTGCGGCGGGCCCCTCGGCGAGCACGGCTGCGCGGACCCGATCGACGGCCCAAGCGAGGTTGACCGCGGTCGGCCGCGCGTCTCGGAGCACGCCGCATGCCGCCACGATGCCCTCCGGGCTTGGATCGGCGATGGCGGCGAGCGCCACACCGTAGGCGGCAGCGACGCCGATGAGCGGTGCCCCGCGGATCGATAGGCGCCGAATCGCCCCGGCGACATCCTCCGCGCTTCTCAGGGCGAGTTCCCGCTCTGAGAACGGCAGCACCGTCTGGTCGAGCGCCCACAGAGTGTCCTTCTCGAAGCGCAGCGCGGTCACCCGGCTGCCCGGCGGCCTGAGCATGGCCATACCGCCTGTCAGTGCGCGGGGACCCGCTGCTCGGACCGCTCGCGTGTGTCCTCGCGGTTCGGCGGCGGCAGCGTTTTAGAGCCGGTTCTCGATCGAGAGCGGCGGTGCCTCGGTGGTCGGGGCCTCCGGCGCCTCATCCTCCGGTGTCGCCTCGAGGCCGAGCGCCTGCTGCAACTCACCGGACTGGTACATCTCCATCACGATGTCGCAGCCGCCGACGAGCTCCCCGTTGATGAACAGCTGCGGGATCGTCGGCCAGTTCGACAGCGACGAGAGCTCCTGGCGAATCCGGGGGTCCGGCAGGATGTCGACCGCGGCGAACGGCTGACCGAGCGATTGCAGGGCGGCGACCGTCCGCGCCGAGAAGCCGCATGCCGGCTGATCCGGGTTGCCCTTCATAAACAGAATCACCGGGTGCTCGTCGATGGCGCTCTGAATCGCGTCCCGCATCTGGTTATCGCTCATGTGTTGTCCTCGCTTTCGGAAGCTTGGGTCTGGATCGAAAGAGCGTGGATGCGTCCGCCGATCTCTGTCCCGAATACGTCGTAGACGAGCCGATGCTGGGCGATCCGCGTCAGGCCCGTGAAGGCCGGAGAGGAGACCGTGGCATTGAAGTGATGCCCGTCGCCGCTCACGTCGGCTCGAGCGCCCGGGATCCCCGCCTCGATCCGACTCTTCAGCTCCTCAGGGGTTACCGACATGCTCTCAAGCGTAGCGAGGTCCGGTCGCTATACTGAATGAAGCAATGATCACTCTGACTGACAAAGGCGCAGAGAAGGTCCGTGAGTTCCTCGCGTCGCAGGCAGCGGTTGGAGAAACCGCCGGATTGCGCGTCGGTGTCCGCGGTGGCGGCTGCTCCGGCTTCCAGTACGCGCTCGCGTTCGACGAGCAGCGGGAGGACGACAGCGTCTTCGAGGACAAGGGTATTCGCCTCCTCGTCGATCGCCCGAGCCTGCCGTACGTGCAAGGGTCGGTCGTCGACTTCGTCGACGGTCTGCAAGGCGCCGGCTTCAAGGTCGAGAACCCGAACGTGATCGCGGCCTGCGGCTGCGGATCGTCGTTCCGCGTCGCCGACGAGGAAGAAGTCTCCGCCGTCTAGATCGAGGGCGTCGCTTCGAGCGAACGCCACAGATACCGGCACGCGAGCGTCCGATGGGGACGCCATGGCTCCGCGATCCGCTCCACTGTCGACGCGTCGGGAAGCGTGTCGAGTCCGTAGCGGAGCATCATCGCTCGCCGAATCCCGAGGTCGCCGACCGCCACGACGTCCGGGCGCTGGAGGTGGAGCATGAGGAATACCTGTGCGCTCCAGGTGCCGATCCCCTTGACCGCGGTCAGCTCGGCGATCACCTCGTCGTCCGGCAGCCGATCGAGACGCTCGAGCTCGAGCGAGCAGTCGAGCACGTGCTCGGCGAGCGAGCGCAGGTAGCGCACCTTGGCACGGCTGAGGCCGACCGATGTCCGGAGCTCCTCCGGCTCCTCGGCGATCACCTCAGCCGGCGTCGGCGTGCGCCCGCCGAATCGCTCGACCAGCCGCGCGTAGATTGCCCGTGCGGCCGCGGTGGAGAGCTGCTGGCCGATGATCGAGCGAACGAGCGCTCCGTAATGGTCCTGCGGTCGCCCCGCCCGTGGATCGCCGAGTCCATCGGGTCCGACATCATCGATGATCTGCGCCATCACCGGGTCGGCGGCGCGGAGCGCCGGCACCGCGCGCTCGCTGGTCACCCTGTGACGGCGAGTGCGGCGCCGTCAAGGGCGCCGAGGGCGCGTTCCACCGAGCACTGGATGCAGGTGAACGTGGGCGTGTCGCGCAGTGTGTACGAGCTCGACTCCGTCGTGCGCAGACGCTGTACGAGGTCGAGGAAATCGGCCGGATTGTCGGTCTCGAACGCGACGACGAACTCCTGATCGTCGAGTCCGAACGAGTAACTCGTATTGAGGTCCACGGACGGAAACTCGCGGCCGACCTTGATGTGCTCCTGCATGATCCGCCAGCGCTCTTCCGCGGACTCCGCGTACCACGCGCGCGTCTTGACGAAGGGATACACGAACAGGTATCTGCTGTGCCCGGGTCGAACCTCAAGCCGCGACTCATCCGAGTACTCGGACGGCTTCGTCATCGCCAGATACGAGTACGGCATCGTGCACCACTTCATCAGCCCGCTCTGATTGAGAACGACATGAAACTCGTGGATCCGCTCCAGGTTCTGAGCCTGGCTGAGCAGCAGCATGTCGGCATCGCCGCGCGTGCCGACGAGCGAGAACGAGCGGAGCAGGTGGCCGTCGGAGAAGTCCTCGCAGGCGGCGATGAATTCGCGCTTGTCCGCAGCCCGCTGGTCATCGTCGAGCCGCCGCCACGCGGGGTCGACTTGGAGGAACGTGAACTTGACGAAATGACGTACCGGCACATCAGCAATGATAAGCCAGCGGGTCTCCCGCGCCGTCGTGCGAGAAACTCCGGCGCTCCGGTGGGTTAGGAGCTAGAGTGATGGGAATGCGCATTGCGCTTGTGTCGCCGTACTCTTGGTCGTACCCAGGGGGCGTGACGAGACACATCGGAGCGCTCGCGGAGCGCTTTATCGAAGAGGGACACCATGTCCGCGTGCTCGCGCCCTTTGACCCGCCGGGCCGCTTCAGCGCAGCCCTGCATCGTGGTGCGCGACCGCAGCCGATCGATCTCCCGGACTACGTCGTCTCGCTCGGCCGGACCGTCGGCTTCAAGGCCAACGGCGCCGTGTCGAACCTCTCGATCACGCCGCATGGCGTCGCGACGCTCCAGCGCGAACTGCGTACCGGAGGCTTCGACGTCGTCCATGTCCACGAGCCCGTGGCGCCGATGCTCGGGTGGGTCGCCACCGACGCGATCCAGCTGCCGCTCGTCGGAACCTTCCACTCGTATTCGAACAAGGTTCTCCCGAACACGCTCGGGAACCTCTTCGGCGCCCGGCGCGTGCTCAATCGCCTCCACGTTCGGATCGCGGTCTCCGAGGCCGCCGCGTGGACCGGCCGGCGCTGGTTCGGCGGCCACTACCGCGTGATCCCGAACGGCGTGCACGTCGACCCGGAGCGCGCCATGCTGGCGGCGCTCCGCCCGCCCGGGGACACACTGAAGATCGCGTTCGTCGGTCAGGCGGTCGAGCGGAAGGGCCTTCCGCTGCTGCTGCGGGCGTTCGAGGCACTGCGCGAGCACATCCCGACCGAGCTCACCGTGATCGGGCCCACCGAGGACGAGCTGTCCCCGATGATGCTCGACCCGCGCGGCGTGCGTGCCCTTGGGAAGGTCGACGAGGAGACCAAGCAGCGCGTGCTCGAGGAGGCCGACGTGCTGTGCGCGCCGTCGCTCGGCGGCGAGAGCTTCGGGATGGTGCTCACAGAGGCCTTCGCGGCCGGCACGCCGGTCGTCGCGTCGGACATCGCCGGCTACCGGGACGTCGTGCGCAATGGCGTCGATGGGCTGCTCGTGCCCGTGGGCGATGCACAGGCCGTCGCCGAGGCACTGCGCGACCTCTACGACGAGCCGCACCGCCGGGCCGAGATGGCGCGGGCCGCGGCCGTCGACGTCGAGCGGTTCGCGTGGTCGCGGGTGGCCAGTCAGGTGATGTCGGCTTACGAGGACGCGATCGCCACACCGGCGCCGGCTCCCGGTCTTCAGCGCGCCGCGGTTGTGCTCGGTACTCGGTCGGCTGATCTCAAGCCGCGCGTGCGCGCCCAGCGCCTGCCCTCCCTGGAACCGAAGCTTGACCGCCGGCGCAACCCCGCGCTGGCGATGGTCCGCCGCCTGGCTCTCGCTGCCGTGTCGATCGGCGGCCTCGTGCTGGGCTGGCTCGCCCTGCAGAAGATCGGCATTCCGCGGATCGTCTCGGCGCTGATCAACTCGAGTCCGACGTTTGTGCTGCTCGGTCTCGGCGTGATGTGCAGCTCAATGGTCCTGCGCGCGGTCTCCTGGCACGCGATTCTGCGCGCAGCGCTCCCACGCGCGCGCGTCCGGCTGTCGGACGCGATGCAGGGGACGTTCATCGGCGTGTTGATGTCCTCGACCCTGCCGGCTCGACTCGGTGAGCCGTCGCGGGCGCTCGTCGTCGCCCGACGGACGGGCCACCCTCGGGAGAACCTGCCGGTCGTGCTCGGAACGCTCGTCTCGCAGACGCTCCTCAACATCGTCGCGCTGGCGTTCCTCGGCGCCGTCATGTTCTCCTCGGTCGACCTGTTCAGCGGGCAGCAGAACGCGCTCCTGTTCGCGGCGATCGCCCCGGCGATCCTGCTCATCGTCGTGCTCGTGGCGCCGCTGCTGCTGCACGTCAGCGCCCGAGGTGTCGGCGGCCGCTTCGATCGGCTCAACGATCTGCTCGGGCGGGCACGGCGTGCGTTGACTCGCGTCCGCGCCGGCCTCGCCGTGTTCCGCCGGCCGAAGCTCGGCGCCACGGCGGCCGCTGCGCAGCTCGCGGCGTGGGGCCTGCAATGGATGTCGTGTTACCTGCTGCTCGTCGCGCTCGGCCTCGACCACCGTGCCGGAATCGCCGCCGCCGCCGCGGTTCTGTTCGCGGTCAACATCACCGCCGTGCTGCCGGCCACGCCGGCGAACCTCGGCGTGTTCCAGGCGGCCTGCGTCGCCGTCCTCCACGCCGGTTGGCATGTCGGCGTCGCCGATGGCGTCGCCTACGGCGTCATCCTCCAGGCCGTCGAGGTCGCGACCGCCGTCCTCATGGGGATGCCCGCCCTCCTGAAGGAGGGCATGTCATGGCGTGAGGTCCGCCTGCGCGCGATGCATGCCGCGCCGGTCAAGCTCCCCGCGCGCCCCGCCGGACGGCGGGTCGCCGAGCCGGTCAAGGCCGAGAGCTAACGACCCACCCGGGTCGCGGCTCGCCGGTCCGCGCCATTCGGTGCACGGACCTTCGGCTCTGTGGGTTGATCTCGACCGCGACATCGATGCGATTGACAGCGAGAGCGTTGCCGACTAGTTTGCGTACGCGTACACAAACGAGGGAGGTGACGCACGATGGAAGCGCCGACGCTGTACCCGACGCTCCGCTTCGCCGACGCGCCCGCCGCGATCGATTTTCTGGAGCGGGCATTCGGCTTTCGGCGGCTGCACGTCTACGAGAACCCGGACGGCACCGTCGCCCATGCCGAGCTGGCATTCGGCCCGAGCATCCTGATGCTGGGATCCGACCGGGACGATCCGCTCCGCGGCCGCAAAGCGGGACAGGGCTGGATGTACGTCGCAGTCGACGATGCTGACGCGGCGTGCGCGCGCGCCCGGGCCGCCGGGGCGGAGATCGTCAACGAGCTCTACGACACCGAGTATGGATCACGCGATTTCACCGCGCGGGACCCGGAGGGGAACGTGTGGAGCTTTGGGACGTATCGCCCGGCGTCCGACGCGGCGCCGGCATCGTCCGCGGCCGCGGATTGAATCTCGTTGGGTGAATGCCTCGCCCGGCCCCTCACGACGACCCCGCGGCCGGCCGCCCCGCCTCACCCGCGAGGAGATCGTCGCGGCGGCTCGGGAGATCATCGAGCGCGACGGCATCGAGGCGCTGTCGATGCGGCGGGTCGCGACTGGAGCTCGGCAGCTCGCCGATGGCGATCTACCGCCACGTGCGGGATAAGGACGAGCTCCTGGTCCTCGTGCTCGATGCGCTCGCGCGGGAGGTGCCGCGCCCGGAGCTCTCGAGCGATCCGCGGACGCGGCTCGCCCAGGCGTGCCGGGCGATGCACGACGGGCTCGCCGAGCATGGCTGGATCGTCGAGGTGCTCGCCCAGGGCGACCTGATCGCGCCGTCGATCCTGTGGCTGATCGAGGAGATCGTCGCCGGACTGCGCGCCTGCGGTCTCTCGGCGAGCGAGGCGGCGGACGGCTACCGCGCGATCTGGCAGTTCACCGTGGGCGAGCTGTTGATCCGTCTGGGGGTCGCGCGGACGGCGGCCCTCGGGCGGATGCCGTTCGTCATCACGGTGCTGACGAACGTCGACGCCGACGAGCTGCCGGCGCTCGCGGCGGTGTCCGGGGAATGGGCCGCGGCTCGGGGACGGGATGGGTACGACATTGGCCTGGCGGCGCTGACCGACGGCTTGATCGCGCGGGCGGCCGCCAACACGAACAGGTGAGGTGACGAGATGGCGCGAGGCGAGGTGCGGTACCTGCAGATCCCGGCGGACGACCCGGAGCGCTCGGCCGCGTTCTACGAGGCGGTGTTCGGATGGGAGATCCGGCGCCGAGGGGATGGGGCGATCGCCTTTGACGATACCTCCGGCCACGTCAGCGGAATGTGGGTGACCGGTCACCCACCCGCGGTGGAGCCCGGGCTGATCGTCTGGATCCGGGTCGAAGCTGTGGGGGATGCCCTCGCGGCGATCGAAGCCCACGGGGGAGAGACCGTGATGCCGCCGACACCCCAGAAACCGGTCGAAGCGATCGCCACGTTCCGGGATCCGGCCGGAAATGTCCTCGGGGTGTTCCATGAGGGTGGCGGATAGGCCCGCTATGCAGCATCATTCGCGGGCGCCCGTGGTGCCGAGAGGGCCCAACCGGGTAGCGTCTGCCTATGAGCGCGGATCCGATACAGGAACTCGTCGAGGAGCTTGCCACGCGCGCCGAGGCGCGTGAGGCGCGGTGCGTCAATCTGTCGGACCTGAGCGACGTCGTCCAAGAATCCGAATTGACCGAGGACGACGCCCAGGCGGTCCAGGATCTGCTGGAGGCGCGCGGGCTGGAGGTGCGCGACGACTGCGGACGCGAGCAGGTCGAGCGGACTCGCTACGCCAACGATGACCTCGCCGTTCAGACCACCGACGCGATGTCGCTGTTCCTCCAGGAGGTGCGCCGCCATCCGCTGCTCACCCGCGAGGAGGAGACCGAGCTGGCCAAGCGGATCGAGCGCGGCGACCTCAAGGCCAAGGAGCGCCTCGTCAACTCGAACCTGCGGCTGGTGATCTCGAACGCGCGCAAGTACCAGGGCAACGACATGCCGCTGCTCGACCTCATCCAGGAGGGCATCCTCGGGCTCATCCGGGCGACGGAGAAATTCGATTACCGCAAGGGCTTCAAGTTCTCGACCTACGCGACGTTCTGGATCCGCGAGTCGATCCAGCGGGCGATCGCGAACCGTGCCCGGACGATCCGCATCCCGGTGCACATCGGCCAGCGCGAGCGCAAGATCGGCCGGGTCGCCCAGGAGCTGACGGGCAAGCTCGGCCGGGAGCCGACGGATGAGGAGATCGCCGAGGCCGCCGAGCTCGACGTCCGCGAGGTGCGCGAGACGCGGGACGCCGCCCGCGTCGTCACCAGCCTCGACCGGCCGGTCGGCGAGGAGGAGGACACGTCGCTCGGCTCACTGCTGCCCAGCGACGAGCGGGGCCCGGAGGAGGAATTTGAGATCGCGCTCCGCGGCGACGCGCTGCGCCGCGCGCTCGAGCGTCTCCCGGAGCGCGAACGCGAGGTCGTCAAGCTGCGCTACGGGATCAACGGCGATGATCCGACACCGCTCACCGAGACCGGGCGCCGGCTCGGCATCTCACAGGATGCGGTGCGACGGATCGAGCGCCGCGCGCTGTCCGAGCTCGCGGAGAGCCGCGAGCTCGAGGCCCTCCGGCCTGCCGCGTAGAGCACCACCGCCACCGTTCGCGGGACATTCCCCGAGCGTGTGACTGTTCATAAGTTCGGGTAGCTCCGTGTCGCGCGCCTGGTCACGGCGTGAAGCAAGGAGCGAACATGAGCAGCACCGTTCAGACCGGGACGATCCGGACGCAGATCCCGTCACGCCTTGACCGGCTTCCCTGGTCACGCTGGCACTGGAAGGTCGTGATCGGTCTCGGGACCGTGTGGATTCTCGACGGCCTTGAGGTGACGATCGTCGGCGGCATCTCCGGCCGCCTGTCCGAGAAGGGCGCCGGCGTCGGCATCGCCGCCGCCAACGTGTCCGGCCTGGCCGCCTCCCTGTACGTCGCCGGCGCCTGCGTCGGCGCGCTCGTGTTCGGGCAGCTCACCGACCGCTTCGGACGCAAGAAGCTGTTCATGGTGACGCTCGGCGTCTATCTGCTGGCGACGACGCTCACGGCCTTCTCGTTCTCTCCGCTGTGGTTCTACGTGTGTCGCTTCTTCACCGGGTTCGGCATCGGCGGCGAGTACAGCGCCATCAACTCGGCGATTGACGAGCTGATCCCAGCGAAGAAACGCGGCGGCGTCGATATCGCGATCAACGGCAGCTACTGGGGCGGAGCGGCGGCCGGCGCGCTGCTGGCGGTGCTCGCGCTCAACACGAGCATCTTCGCCGTCAACGTCGGCTGGCGGCTGTGCTTCGGTCTCGGCGCGATCCTCGGCCTCGGGATTCTGATCGTGCGTCGCAGCGTCCCTGAGAGCCCGCGGTGGCTGTTCATCCACGGTCGCGAGCAGGAGGCCGAGGAGATCGTGTCCGACATCGAGCGCCAGGTGCGCGACTCCACAGGCCAAGAGCTGCCCGAGCCGGAGGGAGAGATGACCGTCCGCCAGCGCCGCTCGATCCCGCTGTCGCTCACGGTGAAGTCGGTGCTCACCCTGTACCCCCGGCGCACCGTGCTCGGGCTCGGGCTGTTCATCGGCCAGGCGTTCCTCTACAACTCGATCCTGTTCGGCCTCGGCGACTTCCTCGGCACGTACTTCAAGGTGTCGAGCGGCGACGTCCCGTACTACCTCGTCGTGTTCGCCGTCGGCAACCTGTGCGGGCCGCTCGTACTCGGCCGCTTCTTCGACACCCTCGGGCGCAAGCCGATGATCGCGGGTACGTACATCGTCAGCGGCGGGTTGCTCGTCCTCACGTCGATCCTGTTCAAGAATCACAGCCTCAGCGCCGCTGGCGTCACGATCGCGCTGACGATCGTGTTCTTCTTCGCGTCGGCCGGCGCGAGCGCCGCCTACCTGACGGTGTCCGAGGTGTTCCCGATGGAGACGCGGGCGCTGTGTATCTCAGTGTTCTACGCCGTCGGCACCGGCATCGGCGGGATCATCGGCCCGCTCGTGTTCAGCCGCCTGATCAAGTCCGGCGACTTCGGCCAGGCGCAGATCGCACTCCTGCTCGGCGCGGTGATGATGCTCATCGGCGGTCTGATCGAGATCATCTACGGGGTCAGGGCCGAGGGTCAGACGCTGGAGAACATCGCCAAGCCGCTGACGGCGGAGGACACCCCAGCGAGCGGCACGCGCGGCCCGGCGTCCGCCGCGGCGACGGCGTAGACGTCGCTGACGGCTCAGGCTTCGGCCATCGCGGGCTCGTCCTCCGGGGACGAGTCCGCGGGGCCGCCCGCGACCGGATCGGAATCGGGCAGCACGGCGAGCCGACTTGGGTCGCGATCGGACCCGGCGATCAGTTCGTCGGCCGCCTGCCGATCGGTCTTCGGGAGGAAACCCGACTTCATCCCGAAGTACACGGCCTGCGGATGATGGGCGACGATCGCCAGCGTCGACTGCTCCGGTTCGACCGCATAGCCGCCAGAGAGCCGGAGCCCGATCGACGGCGCGTCGAGCAGTCGGAAGACCTTCTCGTGCTCTGACTGCTCCGGGCAGGCGGGGTAGCCCCAGCTGTAGCGGCGTCCCTGGGTCGACGCGATGCCGAGATCGCCGCGGACGCGAGAATGCAGCCACTCGGCCATGCCCTCGGCGGTCTGGACGCCGAGACCGTGCACGAATAGCTGCTCGGCAAATTCCCCTTCGGCCTCGAGCTTCGCCATCAGCTCGGTGACCTCGTCGCCGGCGGTCACCGCCTGGAGCGCGACGACGTCAGCCTGCCCGCTGTCAACTGGCCGATAGAAATCGGCCAGGCAGATTCGGTCATGCTTCGGCTGCCGCGGGAAGACTAGACGGTCCAGTTCTCGGGGTCGCCGGGGGCGAAGCCTCGGGTCCCAGATGATCAGCTCGTTGCCGTCGGAGTTGCACGGGAAATAGCCGAGCAGCGCCCGCGGATGCAGGTAGGTCTGCTCGCGCCACATCCGTTCGAGCCGCGGCTGGAAATCGTCGCGCAGGAGCTTTGCCCACTCGTCGCCCTTGACGCCCCGCCCGCCCCAGTGCAGCTTGAACAGGACGTGCGTGTCGAGGTGATGGAAGACCTCGTCCATCGGCACCTCGAGCTCGCGGACGCCCCAGAACGGTGGCTCGGGAATCGGCGTTATCGGTCGCCACCGCGGCGCGCACCGAGGTGTCGTCGGTGGGCGGCAGGTCCTCCTCGAGCCTGGCGGGCGCCTCGCGCAGCGTGCGGGCCGCGTCGCGCGTCTTGGCGACCAGCGCCGCGCGCGCATCGGCGTCGACGATCTGATCCATCTTCGCGAGGCCCTCGAACGCGTCCTTGCAATAGAACACGCCCGGCTCGTACACCTCGTCGGACTCGGTGCCGTTCGGGTAGAGGATGCGCAGCCCGAAGTTGCGGTTGATCGCGGCGCCACCGACGAGCACCGGGAAGTCGAGGCCGCGCTGGTGCAGTTCCTGGACGCAGGCCGGCATCTGCTTCGAGGTCGAGACGAGCAGCGCGCTCAGCCCGATGGCGGTCGCGTTGTTCTCGACCGCGGCCTCGAGGATGGTGCTGATCGGGACCTGCTTGCCGAGGTCGACGACCGTGTAGCCGTTGTTCGTGAGGATCGTGTTGACGAGCGACTTGCCGATGTCGTGGACGTCGCCGAATACGGTGGCGATCACGACCGTGCCCTTCGTGTAGCCCTCGATCTTGTCGAGGTAGTTCTCGAGCCGGGCGACCGCGCGCTTCATCACCTCGGCCGACTGGAGCACGAACGGGAGGATCAGCTCGCCGGCGCCGAACTTGTCGCCGACCTCCTTCATCGCCGGAAGCAGCACGTCGTTGAGCGTCGGGACCGCGCCGATCTTCTCGACGCTGCGATCGATCCAGTCCTCGACGCCCTCCCGCTTGCGGCGCAGGATGTGGAAGTGGAGGGCCTCCTCGGGCTCCATCCCCGCGGTCGGGTCCTCTTTCTCCGCCTCCTCCTCCGGGCCCTTCGCCTCAAAGTGCGCGATGAAGCGCTCGAGGGCGTCTTCGCGGCGGTTGAACACGAGGTCGTCGGCGAGTTCGCGCTCGTCGTTCGGGATCTCGCCGTACGGTGTGATGTGGTTCGGGTTGACCATCGCGAGGTCGAGGCCGGCCTCGACACAGTGGTGCAGGAACACGCTGTTGAGCACGCTGCGAGCCGGGAGGCTCACGCCGAAGGAGACGTTGCTGACGCCAAGCGACGTCTTGACGCCGGGAATCGTTTGCTTGATCGCGCGGATCCCCTCGATCGTCTCGACCGCGCTCGGCCTCCACTCCTCGTCGCCCGTGGTCAGCGTGAACGTCAGGCAGTCGAAGATGAGTGACTCGCGGTCGAGCCCATGCTCGTCGCAGCACAGTTCGACGAGCCGCTGGGCGATCTCCAGCTTGCGCTGACGCGTCTTCGCCATCCCGACCTCGTCGATCGTCAGCGCGATCAGCGCGGCGCCGTGCGCCGTCGCGATGGGGACGACCCGGTCAAGCTTGTCGCGCCCGGCCTCGAGGTTGATCGAGTTGACGATCGCCCGGCCGGGGATCTGCTGCAGGGCCGTCTCGATCACCTCCGGCTCGGTCGAGTCGACCTGGATCGGCGCCGGTTGGGTCAGGCTCACCCGCTTGACGACCTGGCGCATCTGCTCGTCCTCGTCCTGGCGCTCGGTCAGCGCCACGCACACATCAAGCACGTGCGCGCCGCCGCCCACCTGGTCCTCAGCGACGGTGACGAGTCCGTCGTAGTCATCGGCGAGCAGCAGTTCCTTCGCCTTGCGCGACCCCTGGGAGTTGACGCGCTCGCCGACGAGCGTCGGGCGTGGGTCCTGGACGAGCGGCGTGGCGGCGATCATGCTGGACACGTGGGGCGCGCGCGGCGCGGGCCGCTCGCCGGGGGTGTGTCCGGCAACGCGCTCGGCAAGTGCGCGGATGTGATCCGGGGTCGTGCCGCAGCAACCGCCGACGATGGCGAGGCCGTAGCGCTCGACGAACTCCCCGAGCACGGCCGCGAGTGGCTCTGGCTGCTCCGGGAAGATTGTCTCGCCGTTCGGCCCCTGAAGGGGCAGTCCGGCATTTGGGATGCAATGCGTCGGCTTGCTTGAGAACTCTCCGAGGAAGCGGACGGCGTCCCGCATGTCCTCGGGGCCGGTCGAGCAGTTCAGCCCGATGATGTCCACCCCGAGGCCTTCCAGGGTGGCGAGCACGGCACTGATGTCGGTGCCGAGGAGCATCTTGCCGCCGTTGGGCAGCAGCGAGACGCTGCACTGGATCGGCAGCTCCCGCCCCGTCTCCTTGAACGCCTCGCGGGCGCCGAACACGGCAGCCTTGACCTCCAGGATGTCCTGGGCGGTTTCGATGACGATCAGGTCCGCGCCGCCGGTGATGAGGCCACGCGCCTGCTCGGCGAACACGGTGACGAGCTCCGGGAACGTGATCTTGCCGAGGGTCGGGTCGTCGCTGGCGGGCAGAAATCCGGTTGGGCCGATCGAGCCGGCGACGAACCGGTGCTCCCCGGCGGCTCGCCGGGCGATCTCCGCCGCCTTGATGTTGATCTCCTCGGTGTGGTCCTCGAGCCCCCACTCGGAGAGCTTCAGCCGTGACGCCTGGAAGGTGTCCGTCTCGAGCACCTCGGCACCGGCATCGATCATCGAGCGGTGCACGCCCTCGATGACGTCGGGGCGGTTGAGGACGAGCACTTCGTGGCAGCGTCCGGGGAGGCGGTAGTCGTCCTCGAGGCTGAGGTCGAACATCTCGAGCGTGGCGCCCATGCCGCCGTCGTAGACGATGACGCGTTCGCGCAGGGCGGAGAGGAGATCGCGCATTCGGAGGATGGTATCGAACCTTGACAGACTTGTGGCAAGGTTGCCCGGCTCAGCGGGCAACGAGCCGCGAGAGCACGACCTGTGAGCGCGTCCGTTCCACCGGCCCGTCGCGCTGCAGCTCGATGATCACCCGCTCGAGATCGACGTTGTCCCGAGTGCGCACGCGCGCGATCGCGTCGGCCTCCCCGGTCACGCTCCACGCCTCGACGACCTCGGGGTGGCGGCGGAGCGTCTCCGCGACGTCGTCGAGCGGCGTGCCGGGGGCGAAGAACAGCTCGATCAGCGCCTCGGTCTGGGCGCCGAGCGCGGCGTGATCGAGGACCGCGGTGAACCCGCGCACGGCGCCGCTCGATCGCAGCTTGTCGACGCGCCGCTTGACCGCGGGAGCTGACAGGGCGACGTGCCGGGCGACATCGTCATACGTGCGCCGCCCGTCGTCGACAAGCAACGCAATAATCTGTCGGTCAATGGCGTCCATGCTTCGATTTCTTGCAGAGATTACATCAGCTTCGGCATCGACAGCCGCCGGAGGCGGCGCTAGCCTGCAATCTATGACGCTCGCGACCGTACTTTTCGACGAGGCGCACAGCGAGGCGTGGACGATCCGGCCGGAGCTGGCGGAGACAATGCAGCCGGCCCACCCCGGCGACTGCTCCTACGCCCTCGCCGCTGCCGCCCTCACCGCCGACGGCTTCACCGTGGCTTCGAACTCGACCGGTCCGCTCTCGGCCGAGGCGCTCGCCGGCTGCGACGTGCTCGTGATCGCCCACCCATCCGATCCCGTGTGGGAGAAGACGACGGGTAGCGGCTCGCCGCGGCTGACCGCCGCTGAGCTCGACGCGATCGAGCGATTCGTCCACGACGGCGGGGGCCTCGTGGTCCTCGGTGAGACCGAGCAGGAGAAGTACGGGAACAACCTCAACGTGCTCCTCGAGCGCTTCGGCGTGCATCTGGAGAACGACACGGTCCAGGACTACGAGCACCACCACGGGGCGCCGAGCTGGATCCTCGCTGAGCTCTCGGACGGGGACCGTGGACGCGGCGGCGATGTGCTCGCGCGCGTCAAGCAGGCGTGTCTCTACCGCGCCACGACGGTGACCGCGACGAACGGCGCCCGCGTGCTCGCGCGCAGTCATGCCACAGCTTCGACGCCGGGCGCACCGCTGATCGTCGCCGGCGATTACGGTGACGGGCGGGTGATCGTCCTCGGTGACTCCGACCTGTTCGGCGACGATTGCATCGGCGAGCTCGACCACCGCGCGCTGTGGCTCAACATCGTGCACTGGCTCGCCCGCCCGGAGGCGACCGGGAACGACGTCGCATCCGCGGGCCCGGCCGCCGATCCGGCGTGGACCGAGCTCCGAGACGACGTGAACGCGCTCGGCCAGCTCCAGGCTCCGGACGGCGCGCTTGATCGCCGGCGCCGACGAGAGCGCCGCGCTCGCCCAACTCACGCGGATCGTTGCGGCGATCGAGCGTCTCGGCCCCGTACTTCCCGCACGACGCGGCCTACCTGGCGGCCGTCGTCGAGGATCTCCGCGCCTGGCAGGCAAGCGGCTTCGTCAAGCCCGACTTCACCCGGGCGCTGGACGCGTTCCGCCCGGACCTGGAGCGCCGCGACGGGGTGGAGCATCTCGTCGTGTTCCCGATGTACAAGCAGAACGGCTCCCGGGACACGTGCTTTGAGGCGCTGCTCGTGCGCGTGCCGTGGCCGGACTGGATCGCCGAGCTGGAACGGACCCGGTACGACAACCGCGCGTACGTCCCGGTCGAGCTGATCGACGGCACCCGCGGCTACGACAGCGAATGCGCCGTCCTGTTCCCGGAAACGGTGTCCGTCGCGGGCACCCCGGTGAACAACTTCGGTGCGATCTTCTGCGACCGTGAGGCAGAGCGCCTGCGTCGCGTCGCCGGCGCGGCGAGCGACCTGCTCGTCGACTCAACCTCCCGCCCGACGCCGCCCGGATGCTCGCCAGCCCCGAGATCTCCCAGCAGGCCTACATCCTGTGGGACCTCATCCACGACCGGGCGCACAGCCACGGCGACCTGCCGTTCGATCCGTTCATGATCCGCCAGCGGGCGCCGTACTGGATGTATTCGCTCGAGGAGCTGCGCTGTGACCTCACCGCGTTCACCGAGGCGCGCGAGCTCGAGGCCGACGGCGTCAGCTTCGCCCGGTACGTCCAGTACGCGATCCTGCTCGACCGCCTCATCCGCTTCCCGATCACCGGCCCGCGCGTGCGCAACTACGACGGGCTCGGGGGCCAGCTGCTGTTCGCTTACCTGCACAAGCACGGGTATCTGCACTGGACCGACAATCAGCTGACGATCGAATGGGAGCGGGTCGGCGAGGGCGTTGCCGCCCTCCACGCGGAGGTCTACGACCTGTACCGCACCGGGATCGACCGCACGAAGCTTCAGCACTGGGTGGCCGCGCACGACCTCGTGGCGGCCAACGTCGCGCCGGCGGTCGGCTCGAAGTGGGCGGCCGGTGTGCGCGACTTCACCGACGTCGAGGACCCACGGCCGTACGTCGACCTCGTGCTGCCCGACGAGTTCCCGCTGTCGATCTTCTACAGCTCGCTCAAAGCTAAGCTCGCTGTGTGAGCGAGCGCGGCTTCGCCTCAGACAACTCCGCCACCGTCCATCCCGACGTCCTGGCGGCAATTGCGCGGATCAACTCCGGGCACGCGTTCGGCTACGGCCACGACGACTACACGCGGGCGTCGAGGAGCGGCTGGCCGCTCACTTCGGTGACGACGCACGCGCGTTCTTCGTGTTCAACGGCAGCGCCGCCAACGTGCTCTCGATGCGGGCTGCCTGTCGGCCATGGGAGGCGGTGATCATCGCCGAGAGCGGCCACATGAACGTCGACGAGTGCGGTGCGCCCGAGGCGATCGGCGGCGTCAAGCTCCTCACGGTCGCCGGGGAGGACGGCAAGCTGACGCCGGAGCTCGTCGCGACCCGGATCAGCCGGATCGGTGACGAACATGCCGTGCAGCCGCGGGTGGTGTCGATCACGCAGTGCACCGAGCTCGGTGCGCTGTACACGCCCGGAGGAGATGCGCGCGCTCGCCGATGCCGCGCACGGCGCCGGGCTGGTGCTGCACGTCGACGGGGCGCGACTCAGCAACGCCGCGGCGGCGCTCGGGGTACCGCTCCGCGCGATCACGAGCGACGTCGGGGCCGACATCGTGTCGTTCGGCGGTACGAAGAACGGGCTGCTCGGCGCGGAGGCGGTCGTCGTGCTGCGTCCCGAGCTGTCGGCCGGGTTCGAGTATCTGCGCAAGCAGACGCTCCAGCTCGCCTCGAAGATGCGGTTCCTGGCGGCCCAGTTCGACGCGCTGCTGACCGACGAGCTGTGGCGGCGCTGCGCGTCGCAGGCGAACGCGATGGCGGCGCGGCTGGCGAACGCGCTCGCGTCGGTGCCGGAGGTGACGATCACGCGTCCGGTGCAGACGAACGTCGTCTTTGCCCGGCTCGATCCCGCGGTGACGGCGACGCTCCAGGAGCGATATGCGTTCTACGTATGGGACGAGATCGAACACGAGGTACGCTGGATGTGCTCGTGGGATACGACGCCGGATGACGTCGATGGGTTCGTCGCGGCGCTCCGTGATGTCGTCGGCGCGCGGGTGTGACGCAGTGCTTGCAAATTTGCTGAGCTAGCGCTAAACTGCAAGCACATCAACTAGCGAGGAGTTACCATGGCAACCACCGCGAAGAGCACAATGGTGCCGCACCGTTCGACACCACGTTCGAGCAGTTCAAGGACTCAGGAGAGCAGTTCCTGTCGTACGCGCGCAAGGCCGGGAACGCCTACCTCGACAGCTATGAGAAGGCTGTCGACCGCGCGATCGAACTCGAGCTCAAGGTCGCCAGCATGACGCAGCAGGAGTGGCTGAAGAGCATGATCGAGACGCAGACCGAGTTCGCGCGCGAGTTGACGAATTCGTATGCGACCACCGCTCGCAGCCTCCTCAAGTAGATGACCGCCTCAGGCGCAGCCCGGCGCCTCGAACCTCCTTGACAGCTGGTTCGAGGGCTGGGCTGTTGCGGCCAACGGGGCCGCCAACATGTGGGGCAGGATGGTGCACCCGGCCGCCCGGGCCGCTGGACGTTCCGCGCTGGCTCGAGGTGATCACGGATCGCAAGCCGCCGACATGGACCTCTGCCGAACACGATCGTGTTCGACGCGCCGGTCGCGCGGCTGCGCGACTTCACGCCGCCGGGGGCGTCACGGAAAGTGGTGCCCACGCTCGTGCTTCCGCCGCAAGCGGGACACGACTCGTGCATCGTCGACTACTCCGCCGAGCAGAGTCAGATGGGGGCGATCATCTCGGCAGGCCTGGAGCGAGCGTTCTCGCTCGACTGGAAGGGCGCCACCGAGGACACCAAGGACGCGACCATCGACGACTATCTCGACGTGATCGATATGGCCGTCGATCATTGTGGCGGGCACGTCAACCTCATCGGCGACTGCCAGGGTGGCTGGCTGGCGACGATGTACGCCTCACTGCACCCGGAGCGTGTCAACACGCTGACGCTCGCCGGTGCCCCGATCGACTTCCACGCCGGTGAGCCGATCATCCATGAGGTTGTCCAGCGACTGGCGCCGGGAGGCGACCTGCGCTTCTACGAGACGCTTGTCGCCATGGACGGCGGCGTGCTCAAGGGCGAGCACATGCTCTCCGGCTTCGTGATGATCCAGCCGAGCTCGGAGATCGGCCGGCAGTTCGACCTCTTCCAGCATCTCGACGATCCCGCCTACGTCGCTCGCTACGCCGAGTTCGAGGACTGGTTCAAGCACACGCAGGACATCCCGGGTGGCTTCTACCTGTGGATCGTCCGGCACCTGTTCGCAGAGAACGCGCTCATCAGCCGGGTCGCTGCGGATCCGTGGCCAGCAGGTGAGCCTGGCGAATCTCCGCATGCCGCTGCAGCTGCTCGCCGGGGCCAGTGACCACATCACGCCGCCGGACCAGGTGTTCGCCATCGCCGCGCTCGCCTCGACCCCGGAGGAGCTGATCCACCGCGACGTCACCGCCGGTGGTCACCTCGGACTGTTCATGGGCCACGAGGCGCTGCACGAGCATTGGCCGCCGCTGCTGGCGAAGGTGCGCGCACACTCGTAATCGCCCGGTGCGTGCACTTTCGACAGCTCCGGAGACCGCCGCCGCCGTCGAACGCTGTTGCGGTTTGGCGCTCCCGCGTGTGCGCGGGCACGACAGCCGGCCGGCGTTATCCCACCAGCCGCACGATCGCGACCAGCCCTACGACCACGATCACGCCCCGCAGCGCCACGGCCGGCAGGCGCCGGCCCGCCCGGGCGCCGATCACCCCGCCGATCGTCGAGCCGACCGCGATCAGCAGCGCCGCGCCCCACGCCACGTGGGCGACGAACGCGAACAGAACGGCGGCGACGGCGTTGACGAGCCCGGCGAGCACGACCTTCAGCGCGTTGATCCGCTGCAGGTCGTCGTCGAGCGCCAGCCCGAGGATCGAGAGCAGCAGGATCCCCTGGGCGGCGCCGAAGTAGCCGCCGTAGACCCCGCTGGCGAAGACGCCCAGCGTCGCCAGCGGACCCGCGTGCGCGTGCGCCGGGCGACGCAGATGCGCCAACGCGCGTGACAGCCGGGGCTGCAGCACGATGAGCACGAGGGCGATGGCGATGAACACCGGCACGATCGCCTTGAAGGCGGAGGCGGGCAGCGTCAGCAGGAGCGTGGCGCCGACGATTCCGCCGAGCGCCGACGCGGCGGCGAGCGGGATCGTCCGGCGGCGCTGCCCGCGCAACTCGCGCCGGTAGCCGACGGCGCCGGACGCCGAGCCCGGTACGAGACCGATCGTGTTCGAGACGTTGGCCGTCACCGGCGCGTAGCCGAAGCCGAGCAGCACCGGGAACGTGATCAGCGTGCCGCTGCCGACGACGGTGTTGATCGTGCCAGCGGCGATTCCTGCGCCGAAGATGGCGAGTGCATGCAGCGGCGTCACCGAGGGAACGCTACCCCGGCTCAGCGCGCGGTCCAGCCGTAATCCATCGTCACCGGCACGCCGGTGAAGGCGCGGCCGGCCGGGCCGGCGAGGAACGCGACGACGGCGGCGACCTCGTCGGGCTCGATCAACCGCTTGACGGCGTGCGGCGCCAGGATCACCTGTTCGAGCACGTCCCCTTCGGAGAGCCCGTGGACGCGCGCCTGGTCGCCGATCTGCTTCTCGACCAGCGGCGTGCGCACGTAGCCGGGGCACACGGCAGCAGCGCTGATCCCATCCTCGGCACCCTCGAGCGCGAGGGTCTTGATCAGGCCCAGGACGCCGTGCTTGGCCGACACGTATGCGGCCTTGTACGGCGAGGCGACCAGTCCGTGCACGGAGGCGATCGCGATGAACCGGCCACAGTCGGACGTCCGCAGCGCCGGCCACGCGTGCTTGGCGAGGTAGAACGGGCTGCTCAACAGCAGGCCGACGATCGTCTGCCAGCGCTCGTCGGGGAACTCGTCGATCGGGGCCACATGCTGCACACCGGCGTTCGGGACGACGACATCAAGCCGCCCGAACCGCTGCAGCGCCGTCTGCACCGCACGAGCGTTCGCTTCCGCGTCGGTCAGGTCAGCCTCGAACGGGACCCCCGGACCATCGGCGTCGGGACGGAGATCGACCGACAGCACCCTCATGCCCTCCTGCTCGAGTCGTCCGGCGACGGCGCGTCCGATCCCGCTCGCGGCGCCGGTGACGAGCGCGGCACGACCCTCGAGTGGACGATCACTCACCGTTTCCGGCTACCCGATCGGCGAGGAGATGACCCCTTCGGTCCGGTCGACACGAACGCCTCATACACCTCCTTGAGGGCGGAACGCTGCCGGGGCGTCAGGCGCTTGTCGGCACGGATCGCGTCGAGCACCGCCGTGTCACCATCGTCCTCGTCCGCGGGGCCCATCCCGGCCTGCTCGTACAGCGTGTCCGCCGACACCTTCAGAGCGTTCGCGATGCCGTCGAGGACATGCTCAGATGGGGCGCGAAGGCCCCGCTCGATCTGGGACAGGTACGGATTTGAGATCCCGGCAAGGTCCGCGAACTGGCGCATCGACATCTCGGCCAGTTCGCGCTGCTGGCGAATGATCTCGCCGAGGGACGAGGAGCGGCGCGGAGCCATGAGACTGAGAATAGAGCGGCTTACGAACGCAGCCGGTCGGCGAGCGCTCGGAGCGGGGAGAGGAGAAACGCGAGCAGCCCGAGGAGCGATGGAATGATCGCTGCGATCGCCAGGGCGAGCGCACTCAGCGCGCCGAAAACGAGCCCGACCGCGCCGAGCACGGCATGCGTGACACCGTCAGTGATCCTCCGCATCGTCCTGATCGTACCCGCGTGAGGCTCCGCGTCAGCGGTGGCTCGCGTGCTCGGCGTGCTCCGTGTGAACGCCCTCGTGGCGCGCCTGCGCAACCGTCGGCGAGGGCACGACGATCACCGTCCGGTCCGCGTGCTGGAGAACGGCGTGGGAGACGCTCCCCATGAGCAGCGATTTCAGGCCGGTCAACCCGCGCGAGCCCATGACGATCGCCCCGGCGTCGATCTCGTCGGCCTCGGCGAGGATCGCGGCGGAGATCGTCGTGTGCAGTGCGCGCGTGCGCGGCTGCGCGTTCAGGCCGGACCGGGTCGCGAGCTCTGTGCCCTCACGGGCCTGCTCGAGCGCGCTCTGGTAGGCGGCGTCGTCGATTTCGTCGACGTTGACCATGCCGGGCGCCAGACCGAACCCCGAGGGCGTCCGGGCAAGGACATCGATGAACGGCTCCCAGACGGTGAGGACGGTTGCCGGATGGCCCTCCATCAACGTCCCCGCGTGCTCGGTCGCGGAGCGCGAATCGGGCGATCCGTCGTAACAGATGAGGATCATCGTGTCGGCGCTCATCTCGGATCTCCATTCATGTTCGCGTACAGCGCCGCGACGTCGAGCGTCGAGAGGATGCCGGCCGGACGGCCGTTCTGCGCGTCGAGAACGACGAGGTGCGAGACGCCGTGCTCGGACATCAGCTGGGCCGCGTGCTGTACCGACTCGCGGGCCGACACCGCAAGCGGCTCGGTGGCCGCCACCTCGAGAGCCGTCGGCGCCTCGCCGTTGGCGGCGGCGACGACGACGTCGATGTCGGAGATGACCGCGACGACGCGACGCCCGTCACCGTTTGTCACGGCGACCGCGTGCACCCGATGCTTGGCCATGATCGCCGCAACCTCGTCGAGCGGTGCGCCCGCGTCGCAGCTGAGGATGCCGTGGTGCATGCAGTCGCTGACGCGCACCGATCGCAAATCGAATGACATCAGATGTTCCTCCCTGCTCGGTGTGGGACGGCGTCACCGTGCAGCTTCACCCGCAGCGCGCGCTCCTCATCGCGCAGGCGGGTGAGCGCGTGACGCACGTGAAGGTGCTCAGCACGCAAGGACTGCGTCATTGCTCCCTGCATCGACACGATGCGCTCGACCAAGGCGCGATGCTTGGTCCGCGATGCGTCTATGCGGGGGCTGCGTCTCATGGCCCGTAGGTTGGCTGCCGGGCCGTCGAAATGCATCCGTTTCGCCCCACGGAAGCTGGCCGGGAAACTACGGATGGGCCAGCACACCCGCCGGTTTACGCTCGCGATCGCCGATGACTGCGATCACGACATCGAGCCTGACCAAACGCTACGGCGCGACGCTCGCGCTCGATGCCCTCGAGCTCCACGTCGAGGCGGGCGAGGTGTACGGCTATCTGGGCCCGAACGGCGCCGGCAAGACGACGACGATCCGGCTGCTGCTCGGACTGCACCGGCCGACCGCGGGCCGCGCCGAGCTGTTCGGCGTCGACGCCTGGTCCGATCCCGTCCCGGCGCACCGCCGTGTCGCCTACGTTGCCGGCGAGCCGTTTCTGTGGCCCGCGCTGACGGGCGCGGAGACGCTCGAGTTCCTCGCGCGGCTCCACGGCGGTACGGACGAGGAGTATCGCGACGTGCTGATCGAGCGGTTTGCGCTCGACACGCGCAAGAAGATCCGCGCTCTGTCGAAGGGCAATCGCCAGAAGGTCCAGCTCGTTGCCGCGCTCGCCACTCGCGCCGATCTGCTCGTCCTCGATGAGCCGACAAGCGGACTTGATCCGTTGATGGAGATCGCGTTTCGCGACTGCATCCACGAGGCGCGCGAGCACGGGCAGACGGTGTTCCTGTCCTCGCACATCCTCAGCGAGGTCGAGGCCGTCTGCGACCGCGTCGGCATCCTGCGCGCCGGCCGGCTCGTCGATGAGGGCACGTTGCGCCAACTCCGGCACCTGAGCGCGCAGACGGTCGAGGTGACGTTCCGGGAGGCGATCCCCGACCTGCCGTCGCTCGACGGTATCCGCGCGACTCGCGTCGGCAGCCGCGAGATGCGCTTCGAGGTCAGCGGCCCGGTGGGCCCGCTCGTCGCCGCACTCGCGGACCACCCCGTCGAGACGCTCGTCAGCCACGAGCCGTCGCTCGAGGAGATCTTCCTCCACCATTACGACCGGACCGATGGGCGCGGCGGCTGAGCCGCGGCGATTCACGCGGCGGCGTCCACGCTCCGGCGCGGCGCGCGGCGCGGCACGCGCGCTCATTCGCCGGGCATTCGCCGACGCGCGGATTCGGACGATTTCGTTCGCCGGACTGTTCGCGGCGATCGCCTACATCCAACCCGCGAGCTACCGCACGACCTATCCCACGCTCGCCGATCGGCTCGCGTTCGCGCACAGCTTCGGCGACAACAAGGCGGTGCGGCTGTTCTACGGCGTCCCGCGCGACCTGCTCACCGTCGGTGGCTACACCGCATGGCGCGTCGGAGGAACGCTCGCGATCTTCGCCGCCGTGTGGGGGATGCTCGCCGCCGTGCGAGCGCTGCGCGCCGAGGAGGACGCCGGTCGCCGCGAGCTCGTGCTTGGCGGAATCGTCAGTCGCGATGGTGTCTATGCGACTTCGCTGATCGCGGTCGCGCTCGGCGCCGTCCTATTGTGGCTCGCCTGCTTCGTCGCGCTCGTGCTCGCGCGACTCTCGGTGGGTCCGTCGGCGTTTCTCGCGCTCGCCGTGTGCTCGGTGATCCCGGTGTTCGTCGGCGTCGGCGCGCTCGCCAGCCAACTCGCGCCGACGCGCCGCTTGGCGACCGAGCTGTCGGCGGCCGCGCTCGGCGTCGCCTTCGTCCTGCGCGTGGTCGCAGACACCTCTGGTGGCCTCGGGTGGCTGCGCTGGGGGACGCCGCTCGGCTGGGTGGAGGAGTTGCGGCCGTTCACCGGACCGCGTCCGGCCGTCCTGCTCCTCCCGGCTGCGATGAGCGTCGGGCTGCTCATCGTGTCCGGACGGATCGCCGCCCGGCGCGATCTCGGTGACGCGGTGCTGCGCGCCCGGGACAGCGCCCCGCCGAGGCTCGCGCTGTTGTCGTCGCCGACCGCGCTGGCACTGCGGGCGGAGCGAACGAGCCTGATCATCTGGACCGTGAGCTTGGGCGCGTTCGCCTTCATCATCGGCGTCATCTCGAAGAGCGTGTCGTCCGCCGGGATCTCCAAGAGCCTGCAGCGCGAACTCGAGAAGCTCGGGAGCGGATCGATCCTGACGCCGCGTGGATACGTCGGCTTCACGTCGATCTTCTTCGTGCTGGCGGTCAGCCTGTTTGTCTGCGCGCAGGTCGCGGCGGCACGGCACGAGGAATCCGAGGAACGGCTCGAGATCCAACTCGCGATGCCGATCAGTCGCGCCCGCTGGCTGACCGGTCGCCTCATGCTGGCGCTTGCCGGCGCGGTTCTCCTTGCGTTCGCCTACGGCGTCCTCGGCTGGCTCGGGACGACATCGCAGGGCGTCGACCTCACGCTCTCGCGCATGCTGCTGTCCGGCGTCAACTGCCTGCCGACGGCCGTGTTGTTCCTCGGGCTCGCCGCCCTCGCCTACGGCCTCGTGCCGCGTGCCAGCGGTGGCATCGCCTACGGCCTCGTGATCGTCGCCTTCCTGTGGAATCTCTTCGGTGCGCTGCTCGGCCTGCCGACTTGGGTGGCTCAGCTCACCCCGTTCGAGCACGTCGGGCTCGTCCCCGCGACGGGGTTTCAGGCGACCTCAGCGGTTGTGATGCTCGGGATCGGGCTCCTCGCCGGCGCGGCCGCCATCGTCGCGTTCCGGCGGCGCGACCTCCTGGGCGCGTAGCTCGCGCTGCTCGAACTGCCGCTGGAGGGCCCCGGCAACGATTCCGACGACCTCCTCCGGGTCCGAGGTCCGGTGCAGCAGCGAGAGATCGTCGGGGCCGATCCGCCTTGCGGGCCGCACCGTCTCCTCGAGCCAATCGACGAGACCCTCCCAGCTCCCGTCGCCAAGGAGGACCACCGGGAAGTGGCGGATCGTCTCGGTCTGGATCAGCGTCAGCGCCTCGAACAGCTCATCGAGGGTGCCGAACCCACCGGGGGCGATGACGAACGCGCTGGCGTACCGGACGAACATCACCTTCCGGGCGAAGAAGTGGCGGAACCGAAGCGACACGTCGACGTACTGGTTCTGGGACTGCTCGTGCGGCAACTCGATGTTGCAGCCGACCGAGATCGCGCCGGCGTCACGCGCGCCGCGGTTGGCGGCCTCCATCAGTCCTCCGCCGCCGCCGGTGATGACCGCGTACCCGGCTCGGCCCAGCGCGGCCGCCACCGCGCGGGTGAGCGCGTAGTCCGGATGTCCCACCGGCGTCCTGGCCGATCCGAACACAGTCACCGCGGGCCCCACGTGGGAGAGCCGCGAGAAGCCCATCGCGAATTCGGCCGCGATCTCCCGGATCCGGCGGGTTTCGGCCTCGCGCTGGCTCGCCGGCTCGTCTCCGAGCCAGAGGAGCAGCTCCTCGTCGAAGGTCAGGTCGCCCGGCATGTGCGCAGAGTACGACCCGGTAACGATCGGCGTTTGCGGGAAAGCTAGAGTGCGCACCATGACAACCGACTCCGACCAGTCTGCTCCGTCCGAGGTCCTGATCGCCGGGGGCGGTGTCGCCGCGCTCGAGGCGCTCCTCGCGCTCCGCGATCTCGCCGGCGATCGCGCGCGCCTGACCCTTGTGGCGCCGAACTCCGAGTTTGTCTACCGGCCGATGACCGTGCGCGAGCCGTTCTCGTACGGCGTTGCCCAGCGCTTCCCGCTGGAACGGCTCCTCGCCGACGCACGGGCCGAGCGCGTCGACGGCGTAATTGCCTCCGTTGACCCCGCCAACCGATCGGTGCGGACAGACGCCGGCGCTGAGTACCGCTACGACGCGCTCATCGTCGCTCTCGGCGCGACGATCAAACCGCGCTACGAGCATGCGATCACGGTTGATGACCGGCGGATCGACGAGCTCCTCCACGGTCTCATCCAGGACGTCGAGGGCGGCTATGTCAAGCGGCTGGCGGTCGTTGTCCCGCCGCGCATGGGCTGGCAGCTGCCGGCATACGAGCTGGCGCTGATGACGGCGACGCGCGCGGAGGACTCGAACATCGCGATGCAAATCACGATCGTCACTCCGGAGGACGCGCCCCTGGCGCTGTTTGGCGAGGGCGCGAGCCGCGCGGTGCAGGGCCTCCTCGACGAGCACGGGATCGACATCATCACCTCGGCGTACTGCGAGATTCCCCGCACCGGGCAGATCGAGATCACCCCGGGAGAGCGGACACTGACGGCCGATCGCGTGATCGCGCTGCCCGAGCTCGTCGGGCCGTCGCTTCCCGGTCTTCCGGAGGCCGAGAACGGCTTCATCCCGGTCGACGAGCACTGTCGCGTCCGCGGTCTCGAGCACGAGTACGCCGCCGGCGACGCAATCGACTTTGCGGTCAAACACGGCGGGCTCGCATCTCAGCAGGCGGACACTGCGGCGCGCGCCATCGCAGCCGGCCTGGGGGCGCCCGTCGCCGCGAGCCCGTTCGAGCCGGTCGTCCACGGCATCCTGTTGACCGGCGAGCGGCCGCTGTATCTCAGCGCCGAGATCACCGGCGGTCACGGCTTCAGCGCGTCGATCAGCGACGAGCCCGACTGGCAACCGCCGACGAAGATCGCCGCGCGCTACCTCGCGCCGTATCTCGAACAGCGCAGCCAGGCCGTCTGAGACTAGCCGCCGGAGATGGTCTCGCCGGACGCCGGCGCGTCCCGGCCGGCTCCGGGGTCGAAGGCGGCGTCGACCGTCCCGAGCAGGTTGAGGTGGCGCTCGATCCCGGCGAGGCGAAGCGCGTCGAAGACCGGCGACTCGCGCGGGACGACGACCGCCAGCCGTTGGCCGCGCGCTCGCAGACTCTCCCGAAGCCGGTAAATGAGGTGAATGCCGGCGCTGTCGAGGTAGTCGATGCCGCTGAGATCGAGGACGAGGCCCTGCGCGTCATTGGGTGTCTGATCGCTCAGCGCCCGGGCGAGCTCCTGGGCGTTGGACATGTCGATCTCGCCGACGACAATCGCGATGACGTGTCCCTCACGGGAGCTGAAGTGCAGGTCCGCGAGCCTCATCGAACGAGCCTCCGATGCATCACGACCTCGGTGCCAGCGGACGTCGAGGAGACATGCACGGCATCCATCGCCGCCTCGATGATTGTCAGTCCGCGCCCTCGGTTGCGCCCGCGAGGCGCTCGCCAGCGGCCGGTGTCACGGACGGTCACGATGACCTCGTCGTCCGCCGTCGCGGCATGGACGTCGAAGACGTGTGGCGTCGGTGAGTATGCGTGCTCGACGGCGTTCGCGCACGCCTCGCTCACGGCCATCGTGATCTCGACGATCTCGCTGCTGGTGGCCCCCCGATCCCGCAGCCACCGTCGCATGACCCGTCGGACGTGGGAGAGGACGCTCGGCTCGGCGGGCAAACGAAGGTCGAGCTGGACCGGGATCGGCTGGTTGTGGAGGGCGACAATCGCGATGTCGTCCCGGGGGCCCTCGGCGATGTCGAGTGACGCGATTGCGGATAGGCACGCGTCCTCCGCCGACTGCACGCCACTCAACACGTCGAGCAGGTCGTCAAGTCCGTCGGTGATCGACTGACCGCGGCGCTCGACGAGCCCGTCGGTGTAGAGCACGATCATCTCGTCGGGCGCGAGCACCGCCTCGTGCTCATGGCAGTTCCCGTACGGATACGCGCCGAGCGGTGCGCACGGCGGTATCTCGATCAGGCGTGTCCCGTCCCGCCCGACGACGACGGGCGGGACGTGACCGGCCGTGGCCACGCGCAGGCATCCGGTGTCCGGATCGAAGATCGCGTACGCGGCGGTCGCCATCGCCCCGGTTCCCGTGCTTTGGACGTAACGATCGACCAGTTCGAGCGTGCGCCCCGCACCGTGACCCTCCTGGGCGTAGGCCCGCAGTGCGGTCCGCATCTGGCCCATCAGCGCCGCCGCCGCTATGCCATGGCCGACGACGTCACCGATCGCGACGCCGAGCAGTCCGCGCGGCAACTCGATGACGTCATACCAGTCACCGCCGACCTCGTCACGCGCGGCCAGGTAGCGCGCTGCCACCGAGATGCCCGCGATGTCAGGAAGCTGACGTGGGAGCAGGCTGCGTTGCAGCAGGACGGCCACCTTGTGCTCCCGCTCGAGCTCGGCGAGAAGCCCGGCGCGCTCAATCGCGGGCGCGGCCCGCGCGGCAGCGAGCTGGAGCACGGCGACGTCCCTCTGACCGAACGTCCGCGGCGTCACCGAGCCGACATGGAGCACGCCGATGAGCCCGCCCTCGACGATCAGCGGCACGCCGAGCAGCGAGCGGATGCCCTTCTCGCGCAGGATCGGGTTGAGAATGTCGGCATGGCCGACGTCGGCGACGAAGATCGCGACGCGCTCGGCGGCGATCCGCCCGGCGAAGCCCCGACCGACGGGGATCCTAACGCCCTGCTCGACCTCCTCCTCGATGCCGCTGGCCGCGCGCGCGACCAGCTCCTCGGTGGCCGAGTCGTGGAGCAGGATCGCGACGGTGTCGACATCGAGCGCGTCGCGGACACGCTCGAGCAGTTCTTCGAGCAGCGCTTCGAGGCTCAGCTCCGACAGGGCCGGGTCGCTCAGGCGGTTGAGGTTGCGGACCTGGTCGGAGGGCGCGATGAACTCGCCCGCCGGGCGCAGCACGATTTGACCATGTCCCGGTTCGGGCACGGGCACGTCAAGCTGCGGGGGTCCGGGCGCCATCGACTCTAGTGTCCCTGCTCAGCGGGGAAAATCAAAGCGTCCAGTAGTGACCGACGTGAGCGCACACGCGCGAGGTCAGCAGCGGATCCGGGGCGATCGAGTCCGCCGCGCCCTCGCCGCCGAGGGCGCGCACGGTGGCGAGGACCGAACGGGCGAGCGCCGGTGGGTCGTACCCGCCTTCGAGCACCGCCCCGATCGGCGCGCCGACCTCGATGGCGGCATCCCGGAGGTGACGGGCCATCTCGGCAAACGACTGCTCCTCGAGCCGGCAGTCGCCCAGCGGGTCGGCCCGGTGGGCGTCGAAGCCGGCGGAGATGAGCACGAGCTCCGGCGCGAACTCGAGGGCGACCGGCACGACGACGTACTCGATCAGCGACAGCCACACCTCCTCATCGGCGCCCGACGGCACGGGCGCGTTGATGGTGTAGCCGCGGCCATCGCCGGCGCCGGCGTCGCTCAGCGCCCCCGTCCCAGGGAACAGACCGCTCTGGTGAATGCTGGCGAACAGGACGTCGCCTCGGCGCCGGAACACCTCCGCGGTCCCGTTGCCGTGATGCACGTCCCAGTCAACGATCATCACGCGCTTGCACCCGAGCTCGCGGATGGCCAGCTCGGCCGCGATGGCGACGTTGTTGAACAGACAAAAGCCCATCGCCCCATCGGCGAGCGCGTGGTGGCCGGACGGGCGGACCGCGCAGAACCCTCGGTCATCCTCGCCCGCGAGCAGTGCCCGCGTCATCGCGCAGGCGGCGCCGGCGGCGTGAAGCGCGGCGTGGTAGGACGGTTCGCCGACGAACGTGTCGGAGTCGATCTGGCCGCCGCCGCGCAGGCATAGGTCTCGGATGAAGGCGATGTGCTCGGCGCCGTGCACGAGCCCGAGTTCGGCCTCGGTGGCCTCGGGCGCGCGACGGCTCGTGCAGCCGGGCCAGCCGGCATGGCCCATCGCGGACAGGACCGCTTCGATCCGCTCCGGCGTGTCGGGATGCTCCGGCGCGAGCAACCGCGGGTCATGCTCGAGTGAGGAGGGATGATGAAAGAACAGCACCGGACCCTGAAACATTAGGGACTCCTGAGCCCGTGCGGTGAACTACGCGAGGCACCGGGTAGTCGGACCGGTGCCGACGTCCAGTCACGAGACGTAGATTGAGTTCGTGACCAGGCTGCAAGGCGTTCATCACCGTTCCAAGATCGTCATTGTCGGCGGCGGTGTCGCCGGCCTGGAGGCGTTGCTGGCTCTCCGCGCCCAGCTCGGGGGCACGGTCGAAATTGAGCTCATCTCCGCGGAGCCGGAATTCCGCTACCGGCCGATCGCGGTCGCCGAGCCGTTTGGGCTCGGCGAGGTGCGCCGCGTCGATCTCGCGGCGATCGCGACAGAGCACGACGCCCACCTGCGCGTCGCGGCGGTCACGGCGGTCGACACCGCGGTCCGCACCGTCCGCACCGGCCACGGCGAGACCCTCCCGTACGACTTTCTCATCGTCGCCGTCGGCGCCCGTCAGTGGCCGGCGATCGAGGGGGCACTGACATTCGGCGGTGGCGATGACCGGGATGCGCTGCGGTCGGTGATGCGCGACGCCGAGTCCGGGACCGTGACCCGCATCGCCTTCGTCGCGCCGTCTCCGGCCGGGTGGCTGCTGCCGCTCTACGAGCTCGCGCTGTTCACCGCCGCGTGGGCGCGGGAGCGTGACATCACCGGCATCACGATCTCCGTTCTCACGCACGAATCATGCCCGCTCGAGGCGTTCGGCGCGGAGGTCTCGCAGACGATCGAGGAGTTGCTCGCGGACGCCGGGATCCGGCTGCTCACCGGGCGGGTCGCGCGCGGCTTCGATGGCCACCGCATCGTCCTGCGGGGAGCTCACCCGTACGGGGCGGATGCCGTGATCGCCCTGCCCGGCCTCGACGGGCCGCGTCTGCATGGATTGCCCCAAGATGAGCACGGCTTCATCCCGATCGACGCCCATTGCGCTGTGCGGGGCGTGGAGAACGTGTGGGCCGCCGGTGACGGAACAACGTTCCCGATCAAGCAGGGGGGCATCGCCGCTCAGCAGGCCGATGCCGCCGCGTCGGCGATCGCTGCGATGCTCGGGACCGCTGGCCACGCCGAGCCGTTTCGACCCGTGCTGCGCGGCATGCTGCTGACGGGTTCTGAACCGCGATATATGCGGGCCGCCGCCGGCGAGACGGAAGTGTCGTTCCAGCCGCTGTGGTGGCCGCCGAGCAAGATCGCCGGGCGGTATCTGTCGAGCTACCTCGCAACCGCGGGCCATCACCAGCCGGGGCTCGTGCATGACGAGCTCGTCGACCGGGACCCCAACGAGGAGCCGGAGTCCGAGTCCGATGCCGCCGCCGACGAGCACGAGGCCTTGCAGTTGCTGCTCGAGCTCGCCGACGCCAACGCCAAGCGCGGGTCCTACGACTTCGCACTCAAGTGCCTCGACGCCGCGGAGGACGTTGGCGGGCCGCTGCCAGCTGCCCGGCAGGCCGACCGCCACGCGTGGTCCGGGCTGCGCCGGCGATAGGCGCCAACCCGCGTACTTCGAAGCAGGACCAATCGGTAGTCAGTCCGTACCGCGGGGGTGGGTCTGCGCCGATGGCAAGTCCGAAGTTCGGGGGGACGATTAGCCGGAGAACTGATGTTCGTCTCGGCGGCACATACGGCGACGGCGGCGCCGGCTTCGGCCGGCGCCGCGCGGCACCCCGAGCCACGGCTCTACGTCGGCTCGGAGGTGGGGGTCCTGCGAGGGGTGATGCTGCACCGCCCCGACCTCGAACTGCGACGGTTGACCCCGACGAACAAAGACGAGTTGCTGTTCGACGATGTCCTGTGGGTCCGGCGAGCCCGCCAGGAGCACGATGCGTTCGCCGACGCGCTCGCCGAGCGCGGCGTCGAGGTGCTCTGCCCGATCGAGCGCGATGCGCTCACCGAGACCTAGGAAGGGAACACGATGCTTGTTGTCGCAGCGCTCGGGGGGAACGCATTGCTTCGTCGCGGCGAGCCGGCCGAGGCCGAAACGCAGCGGCGCAACGTCGATATTGCCGTCGAGGCGCTCGCGCAGATCGCGAACGAGCACCAGCTCGTCGTGACGCATGGCAACGGACCCCAGGTCGGTCTGCTGGCACTTCAGTCCGAGGCGTACGCGGCGGTCGAGCCGTATCCGCTCGATGTTCTCGGGGCGGAGTCCGAAGGAATGATCGGCTACCTGCTGGAGCAGGGCCTTGAGAACCGGCTCGGCCACGGACGAGCGGCGACGCTGCTCACCCAGGTCGTCGTTGATCCGGCGGATCCCGCGTTCGGGAAGCCGACCAAGTTCGTCGGGCCGGTCTACGACCAGGCGACGGCCGAGCAATTGGCCGCCGCGCGCGGGTGGCAGATCGCGGCGGATGGGCCGAGCTGGCGGCGCGTTGTCCCCTCGCCGGAACCGCACCGGATCGTCGAGCTCGAGGCGATCGCGACGCTGATCGCCGCCGATCTGATCGTGATCTGCGTCGGAGGGGGCGGGGTCCCGGTCGTCGTCGACGAGCACGGTGGCATGCACGGCGTCGAGGCGGTCATCGACAAGGACCTTGCCGCGGGGATGCTGGCCGCCGAGCTCGGCGCGGACGCGCTGCTGCTGCTGACCGACGTGCCGGCGATCACCACCGGCTGGGGAACGCCGTCGGCTCGCGAGCTCCGGTCGGTGACGGTGAGAGAGCTGTCCGCGCTGGACCTCCCAGCCGGATCGATGGGGCCGAAGGCAACGGCCGCCGCGCGGTTCGTCGCTTCGCAGGGCGGGTTTGCCGCAATTGGCGCCCTGTCCGACGCGAGCGCGATTCTCAGCGGGCGGGCCGGGACACACGTAGTGGGAGACGACGGAGGGCTCCTCGCCTCCCTTGATATTCATGAAGCCACCAGATGAGCAAGGAGCACGAGATGTCAGCTGCGATTGAAAATTCCGCCGACGCGTCCGGCGAACGTCGCCGGACGTTCTCCCACCTTGCGGTCGGCATCGACGGCTTCGATGAGGGCAACGATGCCGCGGCACTCGGCCGTGAATTGGCGCAGGCGACGGGTGCGGAGCTGCTGCTCGCCGCGATCATCCTTGACCCCGTGGTCGTTCTCCCGGAGGAGATGAGCCTGACCTCACTGCGCAAGGAGGCCGAGCAGGCGGTGCGTCAGGCCCGAGACGAATTCGCGCCTGGGGCCCGGATGACGGTCGAGAGCGACCTGTTCGTGGCCCGCGGGCTCGAGCGCGTCGTCCAGCGCGAGCACCGCGATCTGCTGATCGTCGGCTCGAGCCGGCACGGCCACTCGGGCGAAGTGATGATCGGGCGCTGCACCCGCCAGCTGCTGCATGACGCGAGGTGCGCGCTCGCCGTCGCGCCCCATGGCTATCGGCGGCGCTCCCGGGGTCAGATCAAGCACATCGTCGTCGGCTACGACGGCGGCGCCGAAGCGGCCGAGGCGCTTGAGCTTGGCGCCGGCATCGCCGCGGCGGCCGGTGGCGAGCTCACCGTGTGCGGCGTCGTCGACGACCGCGCGCGTCCGTTCGGCTGGTCCCGGCTCGGCACCGGCGCGGTCATCGTGCCGGCGCTCGGCTGGGAGGCGATCGGCAGTGCCGGCGCGACCACCGAGTGGGAAAAAACCGTCGACTCGGCCACCGACGCACTCGGCGAGCACCTCACCGGGGCCATCCATGGGCTCGGGGTCGAGGCCCGCGCCGAGGTGCGCCGCGGGCGGCCCGCGGCCGTGCTGATGGAGGTCGGTCACGACGCCGACCTGATCATCATCGGCTCACGGAGGTGGGGCTCGGTGGCGCGGCTGCTGCTTGGCAGCACCGGCGAGGCGCTGCTCCACGGCGCCACCTGCCCGGTGCTCGTGGTGCCGCGCCCGCCCGCCTAATCGCACCCGCCGAGACGTCGATCGAGCAGGTCGGCCAGGTCCGCGAGGATCCGGTCGACCGGCCGGTCGCTGCGCATCGGCAGATGCCGGTCGGCGGGCACCTCGTCGAGCGGCTCGGCTTGGTGCGCCTCACGCAGCACGATCTCAAGCGACGCGTCGGACACGCGGCGGCCCTCGCGCTCGCGCCCGGCCGCCCGGCGCCGCAGGACCTCGATCGGGGTGATGCACTCGACGAACAGCGTCGGCGCGGAGTCGTCGAACGCGTCGTCAAAGGCGCGGCGGTCGACGCGCCGGCGAAACGTTGCGTCGACGATCGCGCCACCGCCGGCACGTACCGCGGCGCGCGCCGCTGCACCGAGCTCGCCGTAGGTGGCCCGGCTGACCGCGTCGGCGTACACGCCGGCAGGCGCGCGAGCCGTCGGGGCGATCCCCGCGCCCGCCTTGCGAATGAGGTCGGAGCTGAGGCGAGGCAGGTCGGCCGTCTCAGCGAGCGCGGCCGCGAGCGTCGACTTGCCGCTCGCTGGAACGCCGCAGACGACGATCACGAGGGGCAGGCGCGCGCGCCAGGCAAACCGCTCGGCGAGCCCGATGAGATCGCGCGCCCGGGCTTCGGCGTGGCCGTGTTCGGACGAACCGGAAGGATGTTGTCCGGCGCGGACGAGCAGCACCTTCGCGCGGACGAGCGCACGGTGCACGGCAAAGAACGCGACGAGCGCATCCGGTCCGCTGTCGCCGCCGGCAGCGCGGTAGGCCTCGAGCAACGCGGCGGCGAACCGGTCGCCGCGGAGCGCGATGAGGTCCATGATCAGGAAGGCGAGGTCATCCGCGACGTCGAGTGTCCGCAGCCCGGGGTCGAACTCGACGCAATCGACGACGCGCACGCCGTCCGGTTCGAACACGACATGCTCGGCGCGCAGATCGCCATGTCCCTCGCGGATCAGCCCGGCCGCGGCGCGCGCATCGAACAGCCCCTCGTGCGCGCGGGCGAACGCGGCGACAAAGTGACCGAGGGCGTGGATCCGCGCCCGTTCGCTCCGGAGCTCGGCGAGCTCGAGCAACTCCTGGAGGTTGCGCATCACCTCGAGTTCGACCCAGCGGGCGCCGGGAGCCGCCCGCGATGGACACGCGCGGTGAAAGCGCTCCAGCCGGCCGCCGAGCTCTGTGACCTGCGGCAGCCTCAGCTCGCCGCGCTCGAGCGTCGCGGCAAGCGTCGCCGCCTCGTCGTAGCGGCGCATCTCGACGAGGTAGTCGACGGCCCCCGGATCCTCGACGGCCGTCAACGCGAGGTCCGGCAGCAGGCCACGCACGCCGAGGTACACGTCGGGGGCCAAGCGCCGGTTGAGACGCACTTCCGCCTCGCACATCGCACGGCGCTTCTGCGGGGTGCCGTAATCAAGGAACGGCAATACGATCGGCTTCTTGCGCTTGAACGCCCGCTCGCCCACGAGGTACACGATCGAAATGTGCGTCTCGCGCACCACGACGGGCTGCCCAAGCTGCCGCTCGAGCGCAGCGCGGAGCCCATCTGCGTGAGGATCGGCCACGGGGAGCTGTGAGAGTATCCGGGCATGACCTCGCTCGCCGACGTCGACCTCTCCCTGAAGCTCTCCAAGCAAGACGGGGTCGCCCGGCTCGAGGCGCTCCAGCGGCGGATGCTCGCGCTCCGGCTCCAGCTGGCCGGACTGCTCGGCGACAAGCGGCTTGGGCCTCCAGTGTGCGCCGTGTTCGAGGGGTGGGATGCGTCGGGCAAGGGCGGGGCGATCAGGCGGCTCACTGCGCCGCTTGATCCGCGCCACGTTCGCGTCGAGAGCTTTGCCGCGCCGACCGACCGGGAGAAGCGCCACCATTTCCTGTGGCGGTTCTGGCCGATTCTCCCGGGGTGGGGCGGGATGGTCGTGCTCGATCGCTCGTGGTACGGCCGGGTGCTGGTGGAGCGCGTCGAGGGGTTCGCGACGGAGCCGGAGTGGCGGCGCGCGTACGAAGAGATCGTCGCCTTCGAGCGGACGCTTGCCGGCGAGGGAATGGTGCTGGTCAAGTTCTGGCTGCACATCTCCGAGGCCGAGCAGCTGCGTCGCTACCGTGCGCGGGAGCGCGATCCGCTCAAGCGCTGGAAGCTGACCGACGAGGATTGGCGCAATCTCGCGCATCGCGCCTCGTATGAGCACGCCGTCGAGGACATGCTCGATCGGACCGATCACGACCTTGCCGCGTGGCGGGCGATTCCGGCGGAGAACAAGCCGTACGCGCGAGTCGCGGTGTGCGAGGCGATGATCGAGGCGATCGAGCAGGGTCTGCGGGTGGCGGGGCAGGCACCGCTCGACGTCGAGGCGGTGCTGTAGATGGTGGATTCGGCGGCCGCGTGGGGGCCGGGGAATCGGACCCGCCCACCATCAAGCCGGTCAAGACCGTATGGGGTGTGTCGTCCGCCGCGTTCTGTAGCTCTGGTCGGCACCCCGCGCATGCATGTGCGGGGACTGGGCCGGAGGAATGGGCCTTCGGCCGACACCCCAGTCATGGGAGGTGCCGACGTGCATAACCATAGGACGCTGGTCGGTCTTGACGTGCATGCGAGGTCGACGATCCCTGCGGTGCTTGATCTCCACAGCGGTGAGGTCTCGTTTTGCCGCCTGAACGGGCCGTCGCGGTCAGTTGTCAACTATCTGGAGACGTTGCCTGGCCCGGTGTTGGCGGTCTATGAGGCCGGCCCGACCGGATATGGGCTGGCGCGCGAGGCGGCAGCGCAGGGGATCGAGGTTCGCGTGTGCGCGCCGGGGTCGATCCCGCGCAAGCCGGGGGATCGGATCAAGACCGACCGCCGCGACGCTGAGCGACTGGTCCGCTCGCTGCTGGCCGGCGAGCTGTCGTTCGTGCGCGTCCCGACGGTCGAGGAGGAGCAGTTCCGTGATCTCGCGCGTTGCCGGGAGGCGGCCCGGGAGGATCTGATGCGCGCCCGGCACCGGCTCTCTCGATTCTTGCTTCGCCGCGAGCTGGAATACGTAGGTCCTGGCGGCACGTGGACCGATCGGTATTGGAAGTGGTTGCGATCGCTACAGCTCGACGATCACCCTTCGCGAGCGGTGTTGCAGGACTACCTCGCGGCCGTGATGATGCTCGAGCAGCGCCGCGACGGGCTCGAGGCGCAGATCGAGATCGCTGCGCCACGTTCCCCATGGGCGTTGACGATCGCGAACTTGCGCTGTCTGCGCGGAGTCGACACCGTCACCGCCTACGGGATCTGCGGCGAAGTCGGTGACTTTCATCGCTTCACACATCCGGCCACGTTGACCTCCTACCTCGGGATCGTTCCCAGCGAGCATTCCTCTGGGGAGAGCGTCAAACGCGGACCGATCACTAAAGCCGGCTCTCCGCACGCGCGTCGGCTGCTTGTGGAAGCCGCCCATCATTACCGGCACAGACCTGCGATCGGTGCCGCACTCGCTCGCCGCCAGCACGGCCAGGATCCGCGCGCGTGCGCGATCGGCTGGCGCTGCCAACAGCGGCTCCACCACCAATGGCTGCGCCTGCGCCTTGAGCGCGGCAAGCCCGCCAACGTCGTCACGATCGCTCTCACCCGCGAGCTCGCGACATTCGTCTGGGAGGTCGCTCAGCTCACCTAACCGCGCCCGACATCACCTTCCCGCGCCCCGGCGCTGTCGGGACGGCACGGGAGCATCATCCGGACCTGGAACTCGCGGCTTGCGGGCTCGCGATGCGTCCTCGGGCAACCAGCTCAGCTGGCCGCGCCCCATCCAAGAGAGCGAGCCCCGCGACGAATCAGCGGTCACGAGGTACCCAGCCCTCGCATATGAGGCTGAACAGCACTCGACGCCCAGCGCCCGCGACCCGTGTCGTCCCGAGAACCCCGAGACGCGCCTCCACAGATGAGCATCATCGCGATCCCGCACGCCCACTTGACACAACCCACCCCATATGAGGACGCAGGGCGAAGCCAATACTGGATGTATTGGCGAGCCCGAGGACGATGATCCGGCGCCGATCATCCGGATTCATCCGGCACGCGGGGTCGTGGAAATCAACCATCTGGGCCGGCGCCTTGTGAGTCAGGCCGCGCGCGGGGTTCTCGCCGGCCGGTCGAGCACGATCTCCTCGTCGAACTCAAACCCCGTCTCGAGCGCGCGCCGGACCGGGCAGCTATCCGCGACCCGCTCCAGCCGCTTCACCTGATCGGCCGAGAGCGACTGCGGCAGGTGAACTTCGATCCGGCAATGGCGCGGCACCGCGTCCGGGTCGTAGTCGACGCGGACCTCGACCTCGCTGAGCTCCCAGCCCTTCGTCCGCGCGTACATCGAGATCATCGCCCCGACGCACGACGCGAGAGCCGCCGGCAGCAGTTCGTGCGGCGCCGGCCCGACGTCGGTTCCTCCCACGCGAACCGGCTCGTCGGTCACGATAACGTGACGTCCGTTGACATCAACGGACGCCCTCAAGTCCCCATGCTCGTTTCGTGCGACCGCGGTGAGACTCATGGGGCCGAGAGTAAGCGTGCGGGGCCCACGCCGTATCCGCAAGGGGCCCCCGATCGAATCCGTAAGAAAGACCGATGGGAATGACCCCGCTCGAGCCCGAAACTACTGATATGAGCGTCAGCCCAACCTATCCGCGTGACCGGGAGGCTGACGTCGTGCTGCGCGACGGGTCGACGGTCCACGTCCGCCCCGTGCGCGCTGACGACAAGCCGCTGATACGGGAGTTCCTGGAGGCGCTCTCGCCTGAGTCGATCGGGTTCCGCTTCTTCGGCGCGCCGTCGCTCACGTGGGTGGCGAAGTGGTCGCTCGACGTCGACTACGCCGACCGGTTCGCGCTCGTCGCCCTCAGCGGCGACGCGATCATCGCCCACGCCGCCTACATCCGCACCCGCGCCGATGGGGCCGAGGTCGCCTTCCTCGTCGCCGACGCGTGGCAGGGTCACGGGATCGCGACGATCCTGCTCGCCCACCTCGCGAGCATCGCCCAGTTGCACGGCATCAACACGTTCACCGCCGAGGTCCTGCCGCACAACCACCGGATGATCGACGTGTTCCGCCAGAGCGGGTTCCCGGTCGATCTGCGCTCCACTCCGGACGCGATCGCGATCGAGTTTCCCACCTCGCTCTCGGACGAGGCGATGGCTCGGTTCGACGAACGCGAAGGGATCGCGGCGGTCGCTGCCGTCCGGAGCTTCCTCGAGCCGAAGTCGGTGGCCGTGGTCGGCGCCTCGCGCCGCCGCGGCACCGTCGGCGCCGAGGTATTGCGGAACCTGCTGAGCTCCGAGTTCGAGGGCGTCGTGTACGCCGTGAACCCGAACGCCGACGTCGTGCAATCGCTGCCGGCGTACAAGGCCGTGAGCGCGATTCCGGCACATGTCGAGATGGCGGTCGTCGTCGTCCCGGCAGAGCACGTCGTCGACGTGGCGCGGGACTGCGCCGCCGCCGGAGTCCGCGCGCTGCTCGTCATCTCGGCCGGTTTCGCCGAGGCGGGGGAGGAGGGGGTCCGACTCCAGCGGGAGTTGGTCGACGTCTGCCGCGCGGCGGGGATCCGCCTGATCGGGCCGAACTGCCTCGGCGTGCTCAACACCGACGAGGATGTCCGGCTGAACGCGACGTTTGCACCGCACCACGCCGTCCCGGGACCGATCGGCTTCCTCTCACAGAGCGGCGGGCTGGGGATCGCGATCATCGAGGCGGCGGCTCGGCTCGGGCTGGGGCTCTCATCGTTCGTCTCGGTCGGCAACAAGGCCGACCTGTCGGGCAACGACTTCCTCCAATACTGGGAGCAGGACCCCGGGACGGACGTCGCGCTGCTGTACCTGGAGTCATTCGGCAATCCCCGCAAGTTCGCCCGCATCGCGCCGCGCGTCGCTCGCAAGAAGCCGATCCTGGCGGTCAAGAGCGGTCGCTCGTCGGCCGGCGCTCGTGCCACCTCATCGCACACCGGGGCGCTCCTCTCGGCCTCCGACGTGACCGTCGACGCGCTGTTCGAACAGGCCGGCGTGATCCGCACCGACACGCTCCACGAGCTGTTCAGCGTCGCCTCGCTACTGACCAAGCAGCCGGTCCCGCGCGGCGCGCGCGTCGCGATCGTCACCAACGCGGGCGGCCCGGGAATCATGTGTGCCGACGCGTGCCAGGCGAACGGCGTCGACGTTCCGGAGCTGTCGCCCGACGTCCAGGCCAAGCTCGGCGAGTTCCTCCCTGCCGCGGCGTCGTTCGGCAACCCGGTCGACATGATCGCGACGGCCTCCGGCGGACGACTACCGGCGCGTGATCGAGGTGCTTGCCGAGAGCGATGCCTGCGACGCGATTCTCGCGATCTTCGTGCCGCCGCTCGTCACCCAGGCGACCGACGTCGGCCGCGGCGATCCGCGACGCGGCCGAGAAGGTGACCGACGTGACGATCGCCGCCGTCTTCATGACGAGCGAGGGGCCGCCCGGAGAGCTCACCGGCGAAGGACACCTCGGTGCCGGCGTTCGAGTTCCCGGAGGACGGCGCCCGGGCGATCGCGCTCGCCGCTCGCCACGGCCGTTGGCGCTCGCGCCCGCCTGGCCAGTTCCCCGATCTGGAGGGCGTCCACCCACCGGAGGCGGCTGCGATCATCACGCAGGAGCTCTCCCACGGCGGCGGGTGGCTGACTCCGGCACGGGTCACTGATCTGCTGCGGTGCTACGAGATCCCACTGATCGAGACCCGCGTCGTGCCCGACGCCGAGGCGGCCGTCGCCTGCGCCGCGGAGTTCGGAGTGCCGGTGGCGCTCAAGGCGAGCGCCGAGGGTCTGGTGCACAAGAGTGATGCCGGCGGCGTGCGCCTCGGCCTCGGCCGACGCCGAGGCGGTTCGCGCGGCGGCGATCGAGATCACGACCGCCGTGACCCGCGCTGGACACGAGCTCGAGGGGCTGGTCGTGCAGCCGATGGCGCCGACCGGGCCCGAGCTGATCGTCGGTGTCGTCAACGACGGCAGCTTCGGGCCGGTGCTCGCGTGCGGCGCCGGCGGGACGACGGCCGAGGTGATCAAGGACGTCGCGGTCCGGATCACGCCGGTCACCGACCTCGACGCCCGCGAGATGCTCCGCTCGCTGAAGACATTTCCGCTGCTTGACGGGTATCGCGGTGCGGCCCGCTGCGACATCGAGGCGATCGAGGACGTCCTGCTCCGCGTGAGCGCAATGGTCGAGGAGCATCCGGAGATCGTCGAGCTCGATCTCAATCCGCTGATCGCCACGCCGGACGGCGCGGTCATCGTCGACGCGCGGGTCCGCGTCCAGGACGCGCCCCCCGAGGTGCCGATGCCCTCGCTCGGGGCGTAGGAGTTCTGACACCGCGCGGTCCGCCGCGGGCAATTACGGAGGCGCTCGGGCGCTCAACCCCGATGGCGCGCCGGCACCCCAACTCTAAGTTCGGGTGTATGGCTGAGAGGCTGACGGCGCTCGACGCGACGTTCCTGGAACTTGAGGATCTGGACGATGGCGCGCTGATGAGCATCGGGGGGGCGATGGTGTTCGAGCCCCTTCCGGACGGAGGCGTGCCGAGCCTCGAAGAGTTGCGCGCGCGCGTCAGCGCCCGTCTCGGGGCGCTGCCGCGATACACCGAGCGCCTGTCAAGCACGCATCCGCCGGCGTGGTCATGGCCGCACTGGGTCGACGGATGACCGCTTCGACGTCACCAACCACGTCGTCCCACGCCGCGCTGCCATCGCCAGGCGTCGACGATCAGCTGTGCGACTGGGTCGCCGAGTTCTTCTCGCACCCGCTTGACCGCGCGCGACCGCTGTGGGAGGTCGTCCTGATCGAGGGTCTGGAGCACGGCCGGTGGGCGCTCGGGATCAAGGTCCACCACTGCCTGCTCGACGGCATCGGCTCGGTCGCGATGATCGATGCGCTGCTTGACGTGGAGCCGGACCCGGAGCCGGAGGCCATCTCTGCCGAGGAGCTCGACTCCGGATGCCGTGCCGTCATGGCTGCAGCCTCCCGAGGCGATCGTTCAGGCGACCGGCGCCGGTCTGCGCGTCGCGAGCGCCGGGGTGCGCGCCGCGCTGCACCCGACCGAGGCGTTCGAGCGCTCGCTCGCCGTTGCCGGCCTCATCCGTGAGGAGATCGCCGCCGCCCCGCGGACGTCGCTCAACGTGCCGATCGGGCCCTCCCGTCGGTACGGGCTGGTCCGGGTCCCGCTCGCGGAGCTGAAGGCGATGGGGCGCGCGCTCGGAGGATCGGTCAACGACGTCGTCCTCTCTGCCTGCGCCGGTGGCCTGCGTCGACTGCTCGAGTCCCGCGGTGAGACGCTGCCTCGGCGCGGTCTGCGCGCGATGGTGCCGATGAACGTGCGGGATCTCACCGCCGTCGAGCCTCTCGGCAACAAAGTCACCTCGCTGTTCGTCGATCTCCCTGTGCGAGAGGCGGACCCGGCGGATCGGCTGCGGTCGATCGCCGCCGCGACGCGGCGGCTCAAGCGTGACGGGCGGATCCGCCAAGGCCGACGCGCTGCTCGACGTCGCCGCGCTCGCTCCCCCGGTGGTGATCCACGCCGCGCTCGCCCGCTCCGCGTTCGCCCGCCGGCTCTTCAACCTCACGATCACGAACGTTCCCGGACGCCAGCAGCCGCTGTACGCGTTCGGGGCACAACTCCGTGAGGTGATGCCGGTCGTGCCGCTCGCCGCCGAGCACGCGGTCGGCATCGCCGTCTTCTCCTACAACGGCGCCGTCACGTTCGGGATCTGCGGCGACTGCGGTGCGACACCGGACCTGGAGGTCCTGGCCTACGGGATCGAGACAGAGCTCGAGGAGCTCCGATCCCGCATGCCCGAAACGAGTCAAACACACCACGAAATGAGGATCTAAATGTCAGTACGAGTTGCCATCAACGGCTTTGGCCGGATCGGTCGCTGCTTTCTGCGCGCCGCGCACGAGAGCGGAGCCGACATCGACGTCGTCGCGGTCAACGACCTGGTGGATGCGGGGACGCTCGCGAAGCTCTTGAAGTACGACTCCGTGTTCGGGCGCTTCCCGGAAGACGTGGCCGCCGGCAACGGGGGCATCGTCGTCGGGGAGAGTCATGTCCGGGCGCTCGCCGAGCGTGATCCGCTCGCGCTGCCGTGGAAAGAGCTCGAGGTCGACGTCGTGATCGAGTCGACCGGCAAGCTGCGGACGCGCTCCGCGGCGGCGCAGCACCTCGAGGCCGGCGCCAAGAAGGTGCTCATCTCGGCCCCGACGAAGGGCTCCGAGCCGCCGGACGCGACCGTCGTCCTGGGCGTCAACTTCGACGAGGTGTACGACCCGGAGAACCATCACGTCATCTCGAACGCGTCATGCACGACGAACTGCCTGGCGCCGGTGGCGAAGGTGCTGCACGAGACGGTCGGCATCCGGCACGGTCTGATGACGACGGTGCACGCGTACACGTCCGACCAGAACCTGCTCGACGGCCCGCACAGCGATCTGCGTCGGGCCCGGTCGGCCGCGATCAACATCATCCCGACGTCAACCGGCGCCGCCAAGGCGCTCGGCCTGGTGATCCCGGAGCTCGAAGGGCGCCTCAACGGCTTCGCCGTCCGCGTCCCGACCCCGACCGGCTCGCTCGTCGACCTAACGATCGAGGCCGAGCGGGCGACGACGAAGGAGGAAATCAACGACGCGTTCGCGCGGGTCGCGGACCAGGGCCGGTGGCACGGCATTCTCGCCTACACCGAGGATCCGATCGTCTCGACCGACATCGTCGGTTCCCCGTACTCCTCGATCTTCGACGCCGGCCTGACCGCGGTCGTCGACGGCACCCAGGTGAAGGTCGTCTCCTGGTACGACAACGAGTGGGGCTACGCGAGCCGACTCGTCGAGCTCGCAGAGCGGGTCGCCGCGCCGATCGCCCAGACCGCCTAGAGGTCGCTCACACAACATCAATGCCGGGCTAAGCGATCGCCAACGCGATCGCAAGCCCGGCGTGCGGACGGCAACGAACCCTTATCGCCCCGATCGACCGAGACGATCGCGCGAGTCGCCAGACTCGATGTGATGGCCTCGGTCAACGGCGAACCGCACGTCCTGCCCGTCCCGCGGCGTGCGCACCCTGCTCGACCTCGTTCGCGAGACGGTGGCGAACTCGCCGGACCGCCTGGCGATCGACGCCGACGACGGGCAGCTGACCCATGCCGAGCTGTTCGATGCCGCCCGGGCGCTCGCCGGCCGCCTGCGGCGACGGGGGATCGGGCCCGGCGACCGCGTCGGCGTGCACCTCCCGAGCGACGCCGTTGACCTGTACGTCGCGATCCTCGGCGTGCTCCATGCCGGTGCGGCGTACGTGCCGGTCGATGCCGCGGACCCGCCAGCCCGCGTCGCTGCGATCTGGACGCGGGCGGGCGCCGTCGCCGTGATCGAGCCCGGACTCGCGGTGCGCGAGCTCCGCCCGCCGGCGCAGGCGGGCCGCGGGCTGAGCGCCGACGACGAGGCGTGGGTCATCTTCGCGTCCGGCCCGTCACCGACCCCGTCCGGTCTCGCGGTCACCCATCGCGCGGCGGTGGCGTTCGTCGAGGCGCAGGCCGAGGCAGACCTCCTGGATGCGCACGACCGCGCGCTCGCCGCGTTGCCGGAGGGAGCCGACGCGAGCCACGCCGAGATGTGGCTCGCCTGGCGGGTGGGCGCCGTCCTCATTCCCGTCCCGCCCTCCCTCGCCCGCGGCGGGAGCGAGCGCCGGCGGTGGCTCGCCGAACGGCGCGTGAACGTCGTGCTCGAGAGCCCGAGGATCCCGGTGCAGAGCATTACTCCAGAGTGATACTCTGCCGAAAACGTCCAGGAGGCGAAGGTGAGCTACGAGACGGTCATCTGGGAAACGGACGGCGGAGTGGGACGGCTGACACTGAACCGTCCGGAGTCGCTCAACGCGTGGACCGCGCAGTTCGGCCGTGAGCTGAAGCAGGTCATCGAGGGCGAGGCGACCGACGCATCGGTCCGCGCCGTCCTCATCACCGGAGCCGGCCGCGGCTTCTCCTCGGGGGCCGACCTCAAGGCTGGGTTCGAGCCCGCCGACGACGGCATGCCGGACATTCGCCACGAGCTGAACGACATCTACCACCCGGTGATCACCGGCGTGCGCCGCCTCCCGAAGCCGGTCGTCGCGGCCATCAACGGCCCTGCCGTCGGCATCGGCTGTTCGCTCGCGCTCGCCTGTGATCTCGTGCTGGCGGCCGAGTCCGCGTTTCTGGGTCTCGCCTTCGTCAACATCGGGCTGATGCCCGACGGCGGCTCGACCGCCTTCGTCCCACCCTCCGTTGGCAAGGCCCGGGCGTTCCAGATGGCCCTGCTCGGCGAGCGCGTAACGGCGCCCCAGGCGCTCGAGTGGGGGCTCGTCAACTGGGTCTATCCGGATGACCAGCTGATGGGCGAAGCGAACACGCTCGTCGAGAAGCTCGCCGCCGGTCCGACCCGGTCGTATGCCGGCACGAAGGAGGCGCTCAACCGCTCGCTGTACGGCGACCTCGACGGTCAGCTCGAGCTCGAGTCAGAGCTCCAGCACGCCCTCGGACGCTCCAAGGACTTCATGGAGGGCGTGATGGCGTTCGGCCAGAAGCGCCCGCCGGCGTTCACCGGCGCGTAGGCGCCCGGCGTTTTACCGGCGCGTAGGCGCCCGGCGTTTTACCGGCGCGCAGGCGCCCCGGCGTTTTCACCGGCGCGCAGGCACCCCGGCGCGTAGGCGCCGGTCCGCCGCGCCCGCGCCCGCGATCGGCAAGAAAGACCACTCAAACGCATTCCGGCGGTCGATCGGGCACTTGTGCCGATTTCATCGGCACGATCTCCCAGTCTTCCCGCCGACGCCCGGGCAGTGGGCATTTGTGCCGGTCGTGCGGCGTGCGACGTGCGACGTGCGACGGGCGGGTGCAGGCGATCAGCGTCCGCGGGCAGAAGGGCCGAGCGCGACCGTCTGGCCCGCGTCCGCGGCCTGGTACAGCGCCTCGATCGTCCGCGCCTGCCCGAGCGCATCGTCGCGGCCGAGCAGGGGCTGCGCCTCACCGCGGATCGCGGCGGACAGGTTGTCGGCCTCGAGCCGGTAGGAATCGACGGGCTTGAAGCCGATCCACTCGTCGTCCTCGCCGTTGCGGCGCAGCTGGATCCCGGGGTTGCGGCAGTGCCATGGATCGGCGACGAACAGGGAGCCCTCGTCACCGGTGACCTCGAGGTCGTGGCGGTTGGCGAGCGCGAGGCCGCAGTCGAAGTGCGCGATCACGTCGTTTTCGAAGCGCAGGGTGGCGGCCAGCGTGACGTCGACACCGTCGCCGCCGCGTGCCTGCTCGGCGCTCACCCGCTGGGGTTCGCCGGCGAGCCAGCGCGCGCCGCTGACGCAGTAACAGCCGACATCCATGAGGCCGCCGCCGTCGAGGCCGGTCGCCATCCGGACGTCCTCGTCACGGGTGAGCGGGAAGCTGAACGATGCGCGGATCATCCGCAGCCGCCCAATCGCGCCCGTCTCGACGAGCTCCTTGACGCGGTGGGTCTGCGGGTTGTGGCGGTACATGAAGCCTTCCATCAGGAACCGATCCTGCTGCGCGGCGACATCGAATGCCCGCTCGATCTCAGCGGGATGGCGGCTCAGCGGCTTCTCGCACAGCACGTGCTTGCCCGCCTCGAGCGCACGGATGCTCCACTCGACGTGCAAGGCGTTGGGCAGCGGGATATACACGGCCTCGACGTCCGGGTCGGCGAGGAGCGCGTCGTAGCTGCCGTAGGCTCGGGGGATGCTCTCCGCGCGCGCATATTCCTCGGCCGACGTTTGGCTCCGGCTCGCGACGGCGAGGATCTCGACGTCGCTCGACTGCCGGGCGCCGGAGAGGAAGAGGCGGTTGATCCGCGCAGTCGAGATGATTCCCCACTTGACCGACATCCAGACCGCACACTAACGACGATGCCTGACCACGCGATCGCGTTCGCTCCCGGCCGCGCGAACCTCATCGGCGAGCACACCGACTACAACGGCGGGCTGGCGCTCCCGTTCGCGATCAGCGAAGGGGTCACGGTGCTCGCCGACGCGCTCGAGGAGCCGGTGATCGAGGCGGAGGCCGAGGACTTCGGTGAAACCGACCGCTTCTCGCTCGACGCGCCCGAGCGGATCGAGGGCTGGCGCGCGTTCGTCCGCGGCGCCGTCGGCGAGCTCAGCCAGCGCCGGCGTCGCCGCTCCGCGGCGCCCGGCTGCGGATCAGCGGAACCGTGCCGCGGGGCGGCGGGCTGTCGTCGTCGGCCGCGCTCGAGGTCGCGCTCACGCTCGCGCTGCTCGCGCTCGCCCACACGCCGGAGCCGGATCGGATCGCGCTGGCCGAGCTCTGCTCCCGGATCGAGAACGATTGGGTCGGCGCGCAGACCGGCCTGCTCGATCAGCTGTCGTCGTTGTTCGGCGAGCCCGACCACGCGCTGCGGATCGACTTCCGGGCGCTCTCGGTCGAGCCGGTGCCGCTCGAGCTCGGCGAGTACACGCTCGTGACGCTCGATTCCGGCGAGCAGCACGCGAACGCGGCCTCGGGCTATAACGAGCGGCGCGCGGAGTGTGTCCAGGCGTGCGAGGCGCTCGGGATCGCCACGCTGCGCGATGCGGCGCTCGCCGAGGTCGAGACGCTGCCGTCGCCGCTGCGTGAGCGCGCGCGCCACGTCATCACGGAAAACGATCGCGTCGAGGCGACCGTGCAGGCGCTCGACCGTGGGGACCTGGAGCGGGTCGGGGTGCTGCTCGATGCCTCGCATCGCAGCCTGCGCGACGACTACGCGATCTCGACGCCGGCTGTCGAGGCCGCCGTCAACGGCTCAAGGATGCCGGCGCGATCGGGGCCCGGATCGTCGGCGGAGGGTTCGGCGGGAACGTGCTCGGACTGCTCGCACCGGGTGCGACCCCGCCCGCGGATGCGATCGTCGTTCGTCCCGGCCCGGGCGCCCGGCTGCTGAGCGAGGTCCCGCCGACCACGACATGATGGCGGGGGGCCCGGCGTCCGTGCCGGCGCCTCCCGCGTCATCTGCCTGGATAGTCGGCGGGCCGGCGGCTGGGGTTAAGCGGCGGGCTGCGCCTCTGGCCGTTTCGCCAGGCGCGGCCTCCCCGAGCGCGAGCGCCTGCTCGACGAGCAGCGTCAGCTCCGTCACCTCAAACTCGGCCCCGACCGTGGCTGCGGCGTCGGAGTACATCGCGAGGTCCTTCGGACAGCTGACGAGGAAGTAGTCGAGATGCGCCGAGCGTCTGCGCCTCGCGGATGCGCTGCTCGCTCGGTCGCTCGCCGCCGGGCTCGTCGTCGGACATCCAGATGCGTCCGCCACCGGCGCCGCAGCAGAACGTGTTCGTGCCGTGGCGCGGCATCTCGACGAGGTCGGCGCCGATCGCCTCGATCAGCGACCGTGGGGCCTCGGTCACCCGGTTGTACCGTGCGAGGTAGCACGGGTCGTGGTACGTGACCCGGGTCCCGGTCAACGGGGTGCGGATCGACAGCACGCCTCGGGACACGAGATCGGCGAACAGCTCGGTGTAGTGGTAGACGGGCTTGTCGAGCCCGTACTGCGGGTACTCGTTGCGCAGCGTGTTGAGCGAGTGGGGATCGGTCGTGAAGATCGCCTCGTATTGCGCCTCGCCGAGCACGGCCAGGTTCTGCTCGACGAGCAACTCGAACAGGCCTTCCTCGCCGATCCGGCGGACATCGTTGCCCGCGTTGCGCTCGCCGTCGTACAACAGACCAAAGGACACTCCGGCCTCGTGCAGGATGCGCGCGACCGCCCGCGAGGCGCGCTGAACACGCTCATCGAAGGACGCGAAGTCACCGACGAACCACACGTACTGGACCGGCTCCTTGCGCGCGTCCGGGATCTTGAAATCGAGCGACTTGGCCCAGCGCGCGCGCATCCGTGCGGACTTGCCGTACGAGTTGCCCTGGGTGGCGTACTTCTCGAGCGTCTGCTGGAGCAGCGGGTCCATCCGGCCCTCGTCGACGAGCGAGCGGCGCATGTCGATGATCGTCGGAACATGCTCGATCCCGACCGGGCACGCCTCGACGCATGCCATGCAGGTCGTACACGACCACAGCACATCGTCGGCGATCGGCGGGTGGGCGCCGTTCTGCGAGGGGTGGTAGAGCTGATCGCGGAGATCGAGAATGAGCTGGCGCGGCGCGAGCGGAGTGCCGGCCGCCGCGGCGGGGCACACGGCGCTGCAGCGCCCGCACTCCGTGCACGTGTACGCGTCGAGTACCTGCTTCCAGTTGAGATCGGCGAGGTCGTTCACGCCGACGCGGTCCTTCTGCGGTGGGGGGAGTGCGGCGACTCCGGCGGCGGGCACCTGGGTGACCGCGAGCGGGCGTGCGACGCTCGCCGGCGGCAGCTTCGAGAAGAACACGTTGGGCAGCGCCGTGAAGATGTGGAAGTGCTTGGACAGCGGCAGCAGGTTGAGGAACACGAGGATCGTGACGCAGTGAATCCACCAGCCGACTTCGCTGATCGTGCGCGCCGCCGAGCGGCTGAGGCCGCCCATCGCGGCGGCCACAGCGGCCGTCAGCGGGGCGAAGTCACGCTCGTTGCCGTGGATGTTGTTGGCGACGAGGTTCCCGGCGTCGTACAGGAGCCCGCCGAGCATGATCAGCATGATGAAGACGAGGATCAGATTCGCCTCCCAATGTGGAGCGTCGTGGTAGCGCTGCTCGGCCGGTTGCACGCCGAACAGCCGCGGCGTGTGGACGATCAACCGGCGGTACAGCATGTACCCACAGCCGACGATCACAACCAGCCTCGAGCACGTCACGCAGCATGTAGAACGGCGGCCCGAGCAGCTGCTCCGGGCCGAAGCCGGGGATGTTCCACCCGGAGTCGAACGCGCGGCCGAACAGCGTGATCACCTGGAGCATCAGCACGACGAAGCCCCAGAAGATGAGGGCGTGCATGATCCCGGCCGGCTGCTCGCCGGAGAGGAACTTCCGCTGGCCGATCCCGTCGACCAGCATCCGCTTCGTGCGGGCGCCGATGTGGTCGAAGCGTGCGGCGGGAGTCGCTCGCGCCAAGAGCCGCACCCTCGGCGCGATGATGACCGCGAACACGGCCAGGAACAGCGCCCAGACGATCGGGAACACGAGGTGACTCATCTGGTTCTCCTTCCTCTCGCCTCGGACCTGCCCGCCGCCGTCAGCCGCCGACGGCGGCGGTCAGCTCATCGACGATGTCGAACAGATCAGCGACGACGCCGTAGTGCGCGACGTTGAAGATCGCCGCACTCGGATCCTTGTTGACCGCGACGATCAGCTCGGCGCCCTGCATGCCCTCGACGTGTTCGGGAGCGCCCGAGACGCCGAGACTGAGATAGAGCTTCGGCGTCACGTGCGCACCGGACTTCCCGATCTGCCGGACCTTCGGCAGCCAGCCGGAATCGATCACCGGACGTGAGGCGGCGAGCTCAGCGCCGAGCGCCTCGGCGAGCTCCTCGGCGACCGGGATGTTGTCCGCGCCGCCGATACCACGGCCAACGCAGACGATCAGCTCGGCCTTCGTCAGGTCGACGCCCTCGTCGGACGGCGTGATCGCCTCGACGAACGCCGTCTTCATGCTGTCAAGGGCGGTCGGGCGCCGGCAGCGCCTCGGCCTCACCCCGTCCGGCCGGGGCGGGTTCGTCGTGCAGCGCGGTTGAGTTGACCGTGAACACGGCAGGCAGTGGCGTCTCGGTGCTGGCGAGCGAGTTGTCCGGCGTAGACCCCGCTGCTCGTCGTCGCCGCCCGTCCCTGCGACCGAGACCTGCTCGCAGTAGCCGACGAACGGCAGATCCGCGCTGGCCGCGCTCGCCGCGCCGAGATCCCAGCCCGAGGTGGTGTTCTCGAGCACGACGGCGTCCGGAGCCCGGGCGGCGATCGCGGCCGCGATCACGGCCAGGTGAGCCTCCGGGACGTATGGCGACAGCGCGGCATGCTGCGCGCTCAGGACGATGTCCGCCGCCGGCAGCCGGTCGGCGCTGACGCCGTCGGCGCTCGCCACGAGCGCGACGAGCGAACCGCCGGTCGCCGCCGCGAGTGACCGGGACCAGCCGAGCAGGCGGGCGGCCCGGCCATCATCGATCGCGGACTCCTCGATATAGACCAGTACGTCACCCATCAGCCGATCAGAGCTCCCCTCTCGCGCAGCAACGCTGCAAGCTTTTCCGCAACTTCTTCCGCATCGCCCTCGAGCATCGTCGCGCCGCCGGTGCGCTCCGGCCGGGCGAGGCCGGTGACCCGCTGGGCGGCCGGCAACGGCTCGACCTTGGCGCTGATCGTCTCGGCGGAGGCTTCGGACATCGCCTGGCGCAGACGCGCCATCGAGACGTAGCGCGGTGGGCTGCTCGCCGACTGCACGCCGACGACAGCGGGCAACGTCAGCGCGAGCACAGCGAGGCGGCCGCCGGCGTACTCCTGCATGACCCGGGCGGTTCCGTTGCTCACCGTCGTGCCGACGACGACGCTGGCCTGTGGCCAGCCGAGCGCGGCGGCCAGATAGGGCGCCGTCTGCCCGAACACGTCATAGGGCGTCTGGACCCCGGTGAGCACGAGGTCGGCTCCGAGCTCACGCAGCGCCTGCGCGCACGCCCGTGAGGCGGTGCGCGTGTCGTAGTGGTCGACATCTCCGGCGTCGACGAGCACGACTCGGTCGGCGCCGCGGGCATAGGCGACGCGCAGCGCCTGCTCGGCGCCGTCGGCGGCGAGGGCGAGCGCCGTCACCGTCGCGCCGGTCGCCTCTTTGATGAGCACCGCTTCCTCGAGCGCCTGCTCATCGAATTCGTTGATCACCATCTCGACGATGTCGCGGTCGATGTCCACTCCCGTGTCGTCGACCTCGAGTTCATCGCCCAGACTCGGCATCAGTCGTAAGACGACCGCGATGTTCATACGCTCGCTCTCTTCCCTACTCGCTGGCGGTGTGTCGGCGCGGTACTGAACGCCGTGCCGCGACGTTATGCCGCGCCTGGCGCTGGGATCGCTTCCGTGCAGAGTCCCGCGCCCACTCCGTAGAAAGCCGATGCCATCCCGCGGCTCCCGGCCGATGGCACCAGCCGACGTCCCTTGCGACGCTGACATCAAGTCCGCCACGAGGAGAAGGAGTAGGGAAATGGCCACCGCGCTCAACCCGGACACGCTCAAGGTCGCGCTCAGGTCGATTGACGAGTTCGCCTCACGCGAGCTCCCAGACTGCGCTGCTGATCGAGCTCGACGAGAAGGACGAGTTTCCGGCCGAGATCGTGCGGCGGATGTCCTCCGGCGACGAGCTCGGGATCCAGCTGCTGTTCGTTCCGTTCGAGTACGGCGGCATGGGCGGCGGCGCGTTCGACGTTTACCGCGTGTGCGAGCGGATGGCGGCGATCGATCTCGGTCTGGCCACCTCGGAGCTGGCCACGTTCCTCGGTAGCGATCCGATCCGCGTCGGCGGGACCGAGGAGCAGAAGGCGCTCTACATGGGACGGATTGCGAAGGACGGCGTGCTGTTCGCCTACGGCGCCACCGAGCCCGAGGCGGGGAGTGACCTCGGAGCGCTGAAGACGGTCGCCGAACCGGTGTCGGACAACGGCGCGGTCACGGGGTACCGCATCAGCGGGACGAAACAGTGGATCTCGAATGGAGGCGTCGCGGACCTGTACACGATCCTCGCCATGACGCCCGGTGGTCCGAGCTGGTTCGTCGTCGAGGCCGGTGAGGAGGGCTTCACCCACGGCCACCACGAGGACAAACACGGGATCCGGCTCAGCAACACGGCGGCGCTGTTTCTCAGCAACGTCTACGTCGACGCCGAGCGGTTGATCGGCGGCGTCGAGGGCCAGGGGCTCGTCCAGGCCCAGAAGGTGTTCGGATACACGCGGCTGATGGTGGCGGCGTTTGGTCTCGGCGCGGGCTGGTCGGCGCTCGACCGGGCGATCCCGTACTCCAAGAAGCGCGTGCAGGCGGGCACCCCGCTCAGCGAGAAGCAGGGCTACACCCACAAGCTGATCGTCCCCCACGCGATTGCCCTCGAGGCCGCCCGAGCGGCGATCGAGGAGACGGCGGAGCGAATCGACGCCGGCGAGGGCGAGCTCCAGATCGAGGGCGCGGTCGCCAAGTACCTGGCGACCGAGGCAGGCGACGCCGCCGCGGATGCGGCGATCCAGGCGCATGGCGGCTACGGCTACACGCACGACTACATGGTCGAGAAGATCAAGCGCGATGTCCGGATCACCCGCATCTACGAGGGGACCTCGGAGATCATGGAGATCACGATCGCCCGCGGCCGCTGGCAGGAGCACCTGAAGTCCGGCGGTACGTACTACCACGACCGGGCGCGCGAGCTCGAGCTGCTGCATGCCGAGAACCCGGCCGTCGGCGCTGACGTCGCGGCGCTCGCCCATCACGCGCTGGCCGAGGTGCTCGAGCACGCGCGCCGGGAGAAGCTGACGCGCAGTCAGCACGTCCTGATGCGGCTCGGAGCTCTCGTTGCCTTCACCGAGGGGTCCGCGGCGCTCGCGCGCCGGGCTCACCGCTCAGGCGCCAAGCAGCTCGACGACAAGGCATCGAAGCGGCTGAAGCCCGTCGCCGTCGCGGCCGCGAGCCGGGTCAACGCGCGCAACGTCGCCCTCACGATCGCCACCGAGTCGATCCGCTGGATCGCCGGAGCCGACGGAGGATCGCTCGGCGACCTCGAGGAGCGGCTCGGTCTCGAGGCGATTTACCGCGCCCAGGGCGGGCTCCTCGCCGACATGGCCGAGGTGACGACCGCCGTGTACGGGCGGATGCGGGCATGACGAGATTTGAACACGCACGACAGGAAGCTGATCCGAAATGACTGACCCCCTCGAGCACGCCGTCGCGATCGTTGGCGTCGGTGCGATCCTCCCCGACGCTCCCGACTCCGACACCTTCTGGCGCAACATCACTCAGGGCGTCTACTCGATCAGCGATGTCGACCCGACGCGCTGGGATCCGGCGCTCTACTACGACCCGGACCCGAAGGCGTCGGAGCGGACGTACTCGAAGATCGGCGGTTGGGTGCGCGACTGGGACTGGAACCCGCTGGGATGGAAGCTGGCGATTCCGCCGAAGGTCTCCGACGCGATGGATGACGCGCACAAGTGGGCGGTGGCGTGCACGCGGATGGCGCTGATGGACGCCGGGTGGCCTGCGCGCGAACTCGATCTCGACCGCACCGCCGTGATCATCGGCAACGCGATCTCCGGCGAGCAGCACTACCTGACGACGCTGCGGATCATGTTCCCGGAGCTTGCCCGAGAGCTCGAGCGCACCGACGCGTTCGCCGCCCTGCCCGGGGACGTCCGCGCGACGATCGAACGACAGCTCCGTTCCCGGATCGAGGATTGGCTGCCGGGCATCTCGGAGGACACGATGCCGGGCGAACTCGGCAACTGCATGGCCGGACGGGTCGCCAACCTGTTCAACCTCCATGGTCCCAACTTCACGACAGACGCAGCGTGTGCCTCGGCGCTGGCGGCGATGGACGCGACCGTCGACGGTCTGATCGCGCACGAGTTCGACGTCGCGATCACGGGCGGCGTCGACCGCAACATGGGCGCGAACTCGTTCGTCAAGTTCTGCGCGATCGGCGCGCTCTCGCCGACCGGCACGCGGCCCTATGCCGACGGCGCCGACGGCTTCGTCATGGGCGAAGGCGGGGCGCTGTTCGTCGTCAAGCGGCTGGCCGACGCCGAGCGCGCCGGGGACAAGATCTACGCCGTTGTCCGCGGGGTCGGCAGTGCGAGCGACGGCAAGGGGAAGGGCATCACTGCGCCGAACCCCGTCGGCCAGCGCTTCGCCGTCGAGCGGGCGTGGCAGAACGCCGGGCTGTCCCCCGCGGACTGCTCGCTGATCGAGGGCCACGGCACCTCGACCCGGGTCGGCGACGCCGTCGAACTTGGCGCGCTGGCGGACGCGTTCGCCGGCTCTCAGATCGCTTCCGGATCGATCGCGCTCGGATCGGTCAAATCGAACATCGGGCATCTGAAGGCCGCCGCCGGCGCCGCGGGGCTGCTGAAGGCGACGCTGTCGCTGCACAACAAGGTGCTGCCGCCGAGCATCAACTTCGAGCGACCGAACCCGAATCTCGACTGGAGCGCGTCGCCGTTCGCGGTCAACACCGAGCTGCGCGACTGGGACATCGCGTCCGATCAAACGCGGGTGGCCGGCGTGAGTGCGTTTGGCTTCGGCGGCACGAACTTCCATCTCGTGCTCGAGGAGCACATTCCAGGCCGCGCCGTCAGTGGCAACGGCCGGCGAAGCTCGGTCGCGGTGCCCGCAGGTGCCACCCGGGCGACGACAACCGCCGTCTCCGTCGCCCCGGCGTTCAAGGCGCCGCTGCGGGGGTCCCTCGTGCTCGGCGCCGAGAGCGCTGAGAAGCTCGCGAACGAGCTCCGGACCGCACTCGCCGAGGCGCGCCAGGGCCGCCACCTTGACCCCGTGCCGCCGAACGCGGCGACGTTGCGCGCGCCGGAGCGGATCGCGATCGACTACGCGCACGGCGAGGAGCTCGTCACGAAGGCGGAGATGGCGCTGCGCCTGATGGGGTCGGGTAACGACACGGCCTGGCCGGCGCTGCGCGGGCGCGGCATCTACCGCGTCAGCGGCGGGCCCGGCAAGGTGGCGTTCCTGTTCACCGGGCAGGGCTCGCAGTACGCGAACATGCTCGCCGACATCCGCGACCGGGAGCCCGGTGTGGCGGCCGTGTTCGACGAGGCGGACGACATCATGGCCCCGCTCCTGGAGGGGCGCCGGCTCACGGACATCATCTTCGCTGACCGCGATGACCCGGCGGCGATCGCGCGGGCGGAGGAGGAGCTGCGCCGCACGGAGATCACCCAGCCGGCGGTCATCACAGTCGATGTCGCGCTGACGCGGCTGCTCGCCGAGTACGGCATCGCCCCGGACATGGTCATGGGACATTCCGTTGGTGAATACGGCGCGCTCGTCGCCGCCGGTGCGATGTCGTTCGCGGACGCGATCGAAGCGGTGAGTGCGCGGGGCCGGGAGATGGCGCACATCCAAGTCGCCGACCCGGGCATGATGGCGGCCGCGATTGCGCCGCTCGCCGAGGTCGAGGAACTCGTCGCGGCAATTGACGGGTACGTCGTCCTGGCGAACATCAACTCGACGAACCAGGTCGTCATCGGCGGCGCGAGCGCTGCGGTGCAGCAGGCCGTCGCCGAGCTGCAGCGCCGGGGTCACACTGCGATCCCGCTGCCCGTCAGCCATGCGTTCCACACCGAGATCGTCGCGTCGGTCAGCGTGCCCCTGGGCTCGATGCTGCGGCGGCTCGGCTTGCACGCACCCAAGCTGCCGGTCGTGGCCAACGTCAACGGAGAGTTCTATCCGACCGACGGTGACGTCGCGGGGCAGATGGTGGAGATGCTCTCGCGGCAGGTCGCCTCGCCGGTGCAGTTCGTCAAGGGCCTGCGCACGCTGTTCGACGCCGGCGCGCGCGTCTTCGTCGAGGTCGGGCCCAAGCACGCGCTTCAGGGCTTCGCGTCGGACGTGCTCGGTGACGACACCGTCATGAGCCTCTCCACGAACCATCCGAAGGCCGGCGACATTGCGACGTTCAACGGCGCGCTGTGCGGGCTGTGGGCCTCCGGTCTGGGCGTCGGACGCGAACCTGACACGCGTGAGGCGGTTGAGCTCAAGAGTGGTGCCACCGCTCAGCCACGCGGCACCGCGGCGGCGCCCCGCACCGCACCGGCGCCTCCCGCACAACCCGCCCCTACGCCCTCCCGGCCGGCGCCCCAGCCCGTGGCTTCGGGCGCGCCGTCGGAGAACGGCCGCCGCCGCGACGAGGAGCCCGTCGTCATCACCGGTGCGGCACTCGGTCTGCCCGGTGCCGACCGGCTGTTCGACGAGGGCAACATCGCGCGGCTGCTCGCCGGGGAGCAGGGCATCGACGTGCTCCCGGGACGCATGCGGCGCGAGATCCTCGACAAGCACATCACCCGGCTCGTGAAGAGCGAGGATGGTGGTGCGTCGTTCGAGATGATCGACCGGCTCGACGCGGTGATCAAGCTCGCCGCCCGATCTGGCCTGTTTGACCTCGCGGAGGAGTTCGGGGTCAACGCGGATCGGCTCGCCGCGCTCGGTCACGACACGCAGATGGCGATCGCGGCCGGCATCGACGCACTGCGCGACGCCGGCATCCCGCTCGTGCTCCGTTACAAGACGACGACGCGGAACACGCAGCTACCCGATCGATGGGCACTGCCGGAGACGATCCGGGACGAGACCGGCGTGATCTTCGCCTCGGCGTTCCCCGGGCTCGAGGAGATGACCGACGAAGTCTCGCGCTACACGACCGACAAGATGCGACGGGAGCGCCTGGCCGCGCTCGAGTCGCTCAAGGCCCGGATGCTCGACCACGAGGGCACCGACCCGGTCGTCCTCGCCGAGGTCGAGCGCCGGATCCACGATCTCGGCGCCCAGCTCGAGGCCGAGCCGTACACGTTCGACCGCCGGTTCCTGTTCCGGATCCTGTCGATGGGTCATTCCCAGCTCGCCGAGCTGATCGGCGCGCGCGGCCCGAACACCCAGATCAACGCCGCGTGCGCGAGCACGACCCAGGCGGTGGCACTCGCCGAGGATTGGATCCACGCCGGGCGCTGCCAGCGCGTGCTGATCGTTGCCGCCGACGACGCGACGTCCGACACGATGATGCCGTGGATCGGCGCAGGCTTCCTCGCGACCGGCGCAGCCGCGACTGACGAGATCGTCGAGGAGGCGGCACTGCCGTTCGACCAGCGCCGGCACGGCATGCTCATCGGCATGGGCGCCGCCGCCCTCGTCGTCGAGAGCGCCGAGGCGGCTCGGGAGCGGGGCCTCAGCCCGATCTGCGAGGTGCTCGGATCGGTGGTGGCGAACTCCGCGTTCCACGGAACGCGGCTTGACGTCAACCACATCTCCGGTGTCATGGAGAGGCTCGTTTCCCAGGCCGAGGCGCGCGGCGTCGCGCGTGCGCAGATCGCGGGAGAGACCCTGTTCGTCTCGCACGAGACGTACACGCCGGCACGGGGCGGCAGCGCCGCCGCCGAGATCCATGCCCTGCGTCAGACGTTCGGCGGCGGCGCGGATCAGATCGTGATCGCCAACGTCAAGGGCTACACCGGCCACCCGATGGGTGTCGGGCTTGAGGACGTGATGGCCGTCAAGTCGCTGGAGACGGGCGTTGTGCCGAGCGTGCCGAACTTCCGTGACCCCGATCCGGAGCTCGGTGTGCTCAACCTCAGCCAGGGCGGGTCGTACCCGATCCGCTATGCCCTGCGGCTCGCGGCCGGCTTCGGCTCGCAGATCGCGATGCTGCTGCTGCGGTGGGTGCCCACGGCCGATGGCCGACGACGCCCGGTGGACGAGCTCGGTTACAGCTACCGGGTGGCGGACCCGGCCGCGTGGGCGCGGTGGCTCCAAGCCGCGAGTCAGTACGAAGCGCCGCGGCTCGAGGTCTCCCAGCACCGGCTGCGCGTCGTCGATCAGGGCCCGCCGAACGGGCAGGTCGCCTCCGCGCGCACGGTCGTGACGCCGGCGCCCGCGGTCGCCACGCCGCCGGCAGCTGCGCCGATCGAGACACCCGTGCCCGTGGCGGCGCCTGCCGCACCCGCTCCCGCTCCCGCTCCCGTGCCGGTGGCGGTGTCCGTGCCGGTGGCGGTGCCTGTGCCGGAGCCGGTGGGTGCGGTCGCGGGTGACGACGGTGTCGAGGCTCGGGTGTTGGCGGTGGTGGCGGAGCAGACGGGGTATCCGACGGATCTGCTGGATATGGAGCTTGATCTGGAGGCGGATCTGGGGATTGACACGGTGAAGCAGGCGGAGGTGTTCGCGTCGATCCGGGAGGCGTATGGGATTGAGCGCGATGATGGGTTGAAGCTGCGGGATTACCCGACGTTGAATCATGTGGTCGGGTTCGTGCGTGATCGCGCACCGGGTGCGGTGGCAGCTGTGGCGGCGCCAGCCGCACCCGCTCCCGCTCCCGCTCCCGTGCCGGTGGCGGTGCCTGTGCCGGAGCCGGTGGGTGCGGTCGCGGGTGACGACGGTGTCGAGGCTCGGGTGTTGGCGGTGGTGGCGGAGCAGACGGGGTATCCGACGGATCTGCTGGATATGGAGCTTGATCTGGAGGCGGATCTGGGGATTGACACGGTGAAGCAGGCGGAGGTGTTCGCGTCGATCCGGGAGGCGTATGGGATTGAGCGCGATGATGGGTTGAAGCTGCGGGATTACCCGACGTTGAATCATGTGGTCGGGTTCGTGCGTGATCGCGCACCGGGTGCGGTGGCAGCTGTGGCGGCGCCAGCCGCACCCGCTCCCGCTCCCGCTCCCGTGCCGGTGGCGGTGCCTGTGCCGGAGCCGGTGGGTGCGGTCGCGGGTGACGACGGTGTCGAGGCTCGGGTGTTGGCGGTGGTGGCGGAGCAGACGGGGTATCCGACGGATCTGCTGGATATGGAGCTTGATCTGGAGGCGGATCTGGGGATTGACACGGTGAAGCAGGCGGAGGTGTTCGCGTCGATCCGGGAGGCGTATGGGATTGAGCGCGATGATGGGTTGAAGCTGCGGGATTACCCGACGTTGAATCATGTGGTCGGGTTCGTGCGTGATCGCGCACCGGGTGCGGTGGCAGCTGTGGCGGCGCCAGCCGCACCCGCTCCCGCTCCCGCTCCCGTGCCGGTGGCGGTAGCGGTCCCGGAGCCGCCGGTACCGCCGGAGCCCACCGCCCCGGCGGAGCCGATCGCAACACCGGAGCCCGTCGCACTCCCCGAGCCCGCCGCGCCGGAGCCCCTCGCGCCGGAGCCCGCCGCTGCCACCACCACCGACGCCGGTATCGAGGCCCGCGTGCTGGAGATCGTGGCCGCCCAGACCGGGTATCCGACAGATCTGCTCGACAAGGAACTCGACCTCGAGGCGGATCTGGGCATTGACACGGTGAAGCAGGCGGAGGTGTTCGCGTCGATCCGGGAGTCGTACGGGATCGAGCGGGACGACGCCTTGAAGCTGCGGGACTACCCGACGCTCAACCACGTCATCGGGTTCGTCCGTGACCGGCTGCCGGCCACGACGGAACCCGCACCCGAGGCACCGGCTCCGGGGTCCGAGTCCGTGCCGGAACCCGAGCCGGCCGACGCCGGACGTTTCCCGCGCCGGATCCCGGTCCCGGTACCGCGACCGGGACTCGAACTGTGCCTCCCGACGGGAGTCACGCTCGGCGCGGGCACGCGAATCGCCGTCATGCCGGACACGGGTGGCGTCGCCGAGGTGCTGAGCGCGACGCTGACCGAGGCCGGTGCCGAGGTGCTCACGTTCAAGCGCACGGCGAGCGTCGAGGCACTCGAGAAGCAGCTCGCGACGTGGACGGCGTCGGCCGCAATCGACGGTGTGTTCTGGCTGCCGGGACTTGACCTCGAGGGTCCGGTCACGGCACTGTCACCGGCGGCGCGCCGGGATGCGCTCCACGTTCGAGTCAAGCTGCTCGCGACGGCGATGCGCGCCCTGCCGGAGCCGACCTTCCTCGTGAGCGGCACCCGTCTCGGCGGCCGGCATGGCTACGACGAGCCGGGAGCGCTCGGCGTACTCGGTGGCTCGGTCACCGGCTTCACCAAGGCGCTCTCCCGCGAACGGTCCGAGACCCTGATCAAAGCGGTCGATTTCGAATCGGCCGACGAGGCTGATGCCGCGGTCGTGGCTCGGACGCTGATCGGCGAGGCCACGGCCGACCCGGGTGCGGTCGAGGTGGGACACGCCGATGGGCTGCGCTGGACCGTGGCGCTCGTGGAGCGTGAGGCGACCCACGAACCGGCGCGTGAACCGGACCAGGACACCGTGTTCCTCGTCACCGGCGCCGCGGGCAGCATCGTGTCGGCGATCACCGCCGATCTCGCCTCCGCCGCCTCGGGCGGCACGTTCCACCTCCTCGATCTCGTCGGCGAGCCGGATCGTGATGACGCCGACCTCGCGCGGTTTGCGAACGACCGGGACGGCCTCAAGCGCGACCTCGCGGACCGTATCCGCGCGCGTGGCGAGAAGGCGACACCGAAGCTCGTCGAGCGCGACCTCGCCCGGATCGAACGCGGCCGGGCGGCCCTCAACGCAATCGAGGCGATCGAACAGGCCGGTGGCAGCGCCCACTGGCATCAGGTCGATCTCACCGACGCGAACGCGGTCGCCGCGGTGGCCAAGGCGGCGCTCAAGGAGAGCGGCCGGGTGGACGTCGTCCTACATGCCGCGGGGCTCGAGATCAGCCACTTCCTGTCCGACAAGCCGCAGTCGGAGTACGACCTCGTGTTCGACGTCAAGGCGCACGGCTGGCTCAACCTGCTTGCCGCCTTTGGCTCCACGCCGCCGAGCACCGCCGTGGCGTTCAGCTCGATCGCGGGTCGCTTCGGTAACGGAGGACAGACCGACTACTCGGCGGCCAACGACCTGCTCTGCAAGAGCGTGTCGCACATGCGCCGGGGATCAAGCACGCGCGGCGTGGCGATCGATTGGACGGCCTGGGCGGGCATCGGGATGGCGAGCCGCGGCTCGATTCCGAAGATGATGGAGATGGCCGGCATCGAGATGCTGCCTGCGGATGTCGGTGTGCCGGTCGTCCGCCGCGAGCTGACCGCGGCCGGAAGCGGGGGTGAGGTGCTCGAGGCCGGCTCACTCGGCCGGCTCGACGAGGAGCGCCATCCGACCGGTGGCCTCGACGCCGAGCGGGCGACCGCCGCGCGCGCAGACGACGGTGGGCCGATGACCGGGCGGATCGAGAGCTTCACCACGCACGGCCAGGTCACGGTCGTGACCGAGCTTGATCCGAACCGCCAGCCGTTCCTGTTCGACCACCGGATCGACGGCACCCCCGTGCTGCCAGGCGTGATGGGGATGGAGGGCTTCGCGGAGGCGGCTGCCGCGGTCGTGCCTGGATTCCACGTCGTCGAACTGCGTGACGTCGATCTGCTCGCCCCGTTCAAGTTCTATCGAGACGAGCCACGGTCGGTGATCCTCCACGCGACGCTGCGCGACGGCGGCGACGGAGCACTGCTCGCCGACTGCGAACTCATCGGACGCCGCGAGCTCACGGGAAGGGGAGAGCAGGAAACCCGTCATTTCGTCGGCCGTGCGCGGCTCGCCCGAAAGGCGCCCGCCGCCCCGAAGGCCCGCTCGCGACCGGCCGACCGGCACGAGCCCGGCATCGGTCACGACGCCGTCTACGGCGTGTACTTCCACGGCCCGGCGTACCAGGTGCTCGAACAGGCGTGGCGCGACAACGGTCACGTCGTCGGGCGGTTCGCCGACGAGCTCCCGGCGAACCACGAGCCGGCGACGCAGCCGACCGAGATCTCGCCCCGTCTGATCGAACTCTGTTTCCAGACCGCCGGTGTGTGGGAGCTTGCCTCCGAAGGGCGGATGGCGCTCCCCACCCACGTCGATCGCGTCGTTCGCTACGCCTCGGCGAAGAAGCCGAGCCGCCAGTGGGCCGTCGTCACGCAGCGGGACGGTGCCACCGATGCCGAGATCGTCGACGAGGGCGGCCGCGTGCGCGTGCGGCTCGAGGGCTACCGGACGATTGGGTTGCCCGGTGACCTGGCGACGGACGTGCTCGCGCCGATCCGCTCGGCACTTGGCGACGCGTAAGGCGCTGAGATGGAGACTGGGTTCTCACGCCTGGCGATCGTCAATCGCGGCGAGCCCGCGATGCGCTTGATCCACGCCGTGCGCGAGCTCAACGAGCAGCGCAAGCAGCGCATCCGGCTCATCGCTCTCCACACGGACGGCGAGCGCGATGCGATGTTCGTTCGTCACGCCGACGAGGCCGCGTCGCTCGGCCCCGCCATCCGCGAGGACCGCGAGCGCAGCGGTTACCTCGACCACGCAGCGCTCGAGCGGGCCCTGATCCAGACCCGGGCCGACGCCGCCTGGGTCGGCTGGGGGTTCGTCGCCGAGCAGCCGGAGTTCGCCGACCTGTGCGCGCGCCTCGGCATCGTGTTCATCGGCCCTGACCCAGCGGTCATGCGGCTCGTCGGTGACAAGATCGCGGCGAAGCGGCTGGCCGAGGCCGCCGGGGTGCCCGTCGCACCCTGGAGTCGAGGCCCCGTCGCGACGTACGACGACGCCCTCGAGCACGCGAACCGGATCGGTTACCCGCTGATGATCAAGGCTGCCGCCGGGGGAGGAGGGCGAGGAATTCGCCGCGTCGACGATGCCGGCGGCCTCGCCGCCGCCTTTGACAGCGCACGTGCGGAAGCGCTTCAGTCGTTCGGGAGCGATGTCGTGCTGGTGGAGAAGCTCATCACCGCGGCTCGCCACATCGAGGTGCAGATCATCGCCGACGGCTATGGCAACGCCTGGGCCGTCGGGGTACGTGACTGCTCGTATCAGCGGCGCAACCAGAAGGTGCTCGAGGAGTCCTCCAGCACCGCCCTGACCGCGGCCCAGGAGACCGAGATCAAGGAGGCCGCGCGTCGGCTCGCCCTGCGCGCTGGTTACCGCAACGCCGGCACGGTTGAGTTCCTCTACGAGCCGGCCGACCGCCGCTTCTCGTTCATGGAGGTCAACGCGCGCCTTCAGGTCGAGCACCCGGTGACGGAGGTTGTGACGGGTCTTGACCTCGTCAAGCTGCAGCTTCACGTTGCCACCGGTGGCCGGCTCGACGGCGAACCGCCGACCGCGAGGGGACACGCGATCGAGGCTCGGCTGAACGCCGAGGATCCGGCCCTCGGCTTCGCACCGGCGCCGGGGCGGCTGTCCGTGCTGCGGCTCCCCACGGGGCCCGGGCTCCGGGTCGATACGGGCGTCGCCGAGGGGGATGTCATCCCGCCCGAGTTCGACTCGATGATCGGCAAGGTGATCGCGTGGGGACGCGACCGCGACGAGGCCCTCTCCCGGCTGCGCCGAGCGCTGTCGGACACGCTCGTCGTCGTCGACGGGGGAACGACGAACCAGGGGTTCCTCCTCGAGCTGCTCGACCGGCCGGAGGTACGCACCGGCGATGTCGACACGTCGTGGCTGGACCGGCTGTATCTGAGCGGTGACGCGACACCGGCGCGGCATGGTGACGTCGCGCTCGTCCAGGCCGCGATCGAGCTCGCCGACGAGGATCTCGCGTCTGACCGGGCGCGGTTCTATGCCTACGCCCGGCGGGGCCGCCCTCTCGCGAACGTCGGTCTGAGCCGGAGCTACGAACTGCGCCTCCGCGGGCAGTCGTACCGCCTGAGCGTCGCGCACATCGCCCCGGAGCGCTACCGCATCCTCGTCGACGGGCAGCAGCTTGAGCTCGAAACGCGACGGATCGGCGAGCACGAGCGACGCGTCGTGCTTCCCGGGCGCAGCTACCGGACCGTCACCTCCAAGCAGGAGAATGACGTGCTCGTCGAGGTCAATGGCGTCCCCCACCGGATCTCACGCGACGACGGCGGCATCGTGCGCAACCTCGCCCCCGCGGTCGTCGTCTCGATTCCGGTCAGCGAGGGTGACGTCGTCGAAGCGGGCGACGTGGTGGCGGTCGTCGAGGCGATGAAGATGGAGTCCTCGCTCGTGGCGCCGTTCCCCGGTCGGGTCAAGCAGGTGTTCGTCAGCGAGAACGTCCACGTTGGGGCGCAGGCGCCACTGCTCACGCTCGAGCCGGCCGAGCACAATGTGGCGTCGAGCGGTCGACGGCTGTCGTTTGGTGAGTTGGCCGCCGCCGCCGAACCGGTGATCGCCGACCAGTGCCGCGAGAACCTCCTGCGGATGGAATGGCTCGTCCGCGGATACGACGTCGGCAGCGCCGAGGTCGACCGCGCGATCGCCGACCTCCACGGCCTGTGCGCCGATCTGCTCGCGTGCGATCCGGCACTGGTCCCGGGGGAGCACCGGCTGCTGCGGATGTTCGCTGACCTGCGCGTGCTCTCGAGCCCGGTGGCGCGTGACGGCGATGACGAACCGGACATGCTCGAGGGCGCGCAGGAGCACCTGTACGCATGGCTTCGCTCGCTCGATGCCGAGGCCGAGGGTCTGCCGGAGTCGTTCATCCGGCAGCTGAGACGGGCGCTCGGCTATTACGGCATCGACAGCCTCGAACGGACGCCCGCGCTCGAGGACGCGTCGTACCGCCTGTTCCTCTCCGAGCATCGGGCCGCGACGGCGCGCCGCGCGGTTCTGGCGATCCTCGACCGCCGGCTCGAGGAGGCCGAGCAGCTCGTCGGTCACGTCGGCGACGACTTCCGGGGGGCGCTCGACCGCCTCGTCGTCGCGCTCGACGGCCGCGACCCGAATGTCGCTGACCTCGCCCGGGAGGTCCGCCTGCGCTACTTCGACGAGCCGGTCATCGCGGAGGCGACCGAGCGCGTCTACGCGGAGATGGAGCAGCACGTCGCGGCGCTGATCGAGGATCCCTCGCCTGCCGACCGTGAGCGCCACATCGAGGCGATCGTGCACTGTCCCCGACCGCTGTCGACCCGGCTGACGACCGCGATGCGCCACCACGAGGCACCGGTCCGTGATCTCCTCGTCGAGGCCATGGCCCGGCGGTATTACCGAGTCCGCTCGCTCGAGGGCTTTGACCTGCTCGACCTCGGCGGGCACCGGTTCGTCGTCGGTCGCTACCGCTTCCAGGACCGGCTGCGTCACATCCTCGCCACCTATGTCGCGGTCGAGGACATCGGCTCGGCGGCGCGCGCCTTCGTCGACTACGCAGCGAAGGTCCCGGAGGGCGAACTGGCGGTCCTCGACCTGTATGCCGAGCATGCCGGTGCCGCCCCGCCGCACGAGGAGCTCGCCGCGGTGCTCGCAGACACCTTCCGCGGGATCGCGGCCCCGCCGGCACTGCACAGGATCGTCGCCGCGATTGCCGAGCCGCGTCGCGGCCAGGGGATGTCGGCGATTGACCTGTTCACGTTCCGCCCCGGTGCCGACGGGGAGCTTGTCGAGGATGCGGTCCTCCGCGGGCTGCACCCGATGATGGGTCACCGGCTTCAGGTGTGGCGGCTCGCGGAGTTCGACCTCGACCGCCTGCCCTCCTCGGAGGACATCTATGCGTTCCATGGCGTGGCGCGGTCCAACCCCAAGGACGAGCGCCTCTTCGTGCTCGCCGAGGTGCGCGACTTCACCCGCGTGCACGACGGGCGCGGGGCCGTGGTCGGTCTTCCCGAGCTCGAGCAGATGCTCGTCCACGTGTTCAGCACCCTGCGTGCGTACCAGGCGCATCGTCCCGTCAGCCGCCGGCTGCTGTGGAACCGGGTGCTGCTGCACGTCTGGCCGGTGATGGAGCCGAGCCCCGACGAGCTGCGCCGGTTCATCGAGCGGCTCGTCCCGCTCACGACCGGTCTCGGGATCGAGGTCATCCTGCTCCAGGGTCGCCTCCGCGAGAGCGACGGCGAGGTGCGCCGGCGGGTGCTGCGGTTCTACATGCCCACCCCCCACGAGGTCCGGGTCGAGGTCGACGATCCGCCCTCGGAGCGGATCCAGACGCTCGACGAGGGCGCCCGGCGGATCATCTCGGCCCGCCGCCGCGGCACCCTGCACCCGAGTGAGATCGTCAAGTTGATCGCACCTCCGCACGCGACGGTGGGGCAGCCGCGCGGCGAGTTCGTCGAGCACGAGCTGAACCAGGAGGGACAACTCGAGCCTGTCGACCGGCCGTCCGCACTGAACCCGAGCGGGATCGTCGTCGGCACCGTCACGAACGTCACCGAGCGCTACCCCGAGGGGATGCGGCGGGTGATCCTGCTCGGCGATCCGACGCGCGCGCTCGGGTCGCTCTCCGAGCCTGAATGCCGACGGATCATGGCGGCCCTCGATCTCGCCGAGCAGCTCGGCATCCCGCTCGAGTGGTTTGCGCTGTCGGCCGGGGCGAAGATCGCGATGGACAGCGGCACCGAGACGATGGACTGGATCGCCGCCGTGCTCCGGCGGATCATCCTGTTCACCCAGGCCGGGGGCGAGATCAACGTCGTCGTGGCGGGCATCAACGTCGGCGCGCAGCCCTACTGGAACGCCGAGGCGACGATGCTCATGCACACCCGCGGGGTGCTGATCATGACGCCGGACAGCGCCATGGTCCTCACCGGCAAGCAGGCACTCGATCACTCCGGCGGCGTCTCGGCCGAGGACAACTTCGGCATCGGTGGCTACGACCGGATCATGGGACCGAACGGCCAAGCGCAGTACTGGGCGCGCGACCTCGCCGGCGCGTGTCGTGTCCTGCTGTCCTACTACGAGCACGCGTACGTCGCTCCCGGCGAGCGCTTCCCGCGTCCGGCGAGCACCGCCGACCCAGCCAGTCGTGACATCGGCGACGCGGAGCACCACGATCCGGGCTCGGGCCTCGAACGGGTCGGTGACATCTTCTCCGACCAGACGAACCCGGGTCGCAAAAAGGCGTTTGACATCCGCTCCGTCATGCGGGCGGTCATCGACAACGATCATGCGCCGCTCGAACGCTGGGCGCGGATGCGCGCGGCCGAGATCGGCGTCATCTGGGACGCCCACCTCGGTGGCCGGCCGGTGTCGCTGATCGGGATCGAATCCAAGCCGGTGCCCCGTCACGGACCGTTGCCGGCCGATGGGCCGGAGGTGTGGACGTCCGGCACGCTGTTCCCGCGCTCGGCGAAGAAGATCGCCCGCGCGATCAACTCGGTCGCCGGCCGTCGGCCGGTCGTCGTCCTCGCGAACCTCGCCGGGTTCGACGGCTCACCGGAGTCGATGCGTGAATGCCAGCTCGAGTTCGGCGCTGAGATCGGCCGCGCCGTCGTCAACTTCGACGGGCCGATCGTCTTCTGTGTGATCTCGCGCTACCACGGCGGCGCGTTTGTCGTGTTCTCCGCCAAGCTCAACCCGCACATCGAGACGGTCGCGCTCGAGGGAGCCCACGCCTCGGTCATCGGCGGCGGCCCCGCCGCCGCGGTTGTGTTCGCGCGGGAGGTCGAGCAGGCCGCCCGGGAGGATCCCCGGATCATCGAACTCGACGCGCGGATTGTCGCCGCCGAGGGGCCCGCGCGCCAGGCGCTCCGCGGTGTGCGAGGCGCGCTCTGGGACGAGGTGCTCGCCGAGAAGCGCGGCGCGTTCGCCGACCGGTTCGACGAGATCCACAGCGTCGAGCGCGCGGTCAAGGTCGGCTCGGTCAGCACGATCATCTCGCCATCGGCGCTGCGCGGATTCCTGATCGACGCCGTTGAGAGGGGGATACACCGCTTTGAGCTGGTCGACACTGAGGCCGGAGCCTCCAATGGACGCCCCGGGATGGCTGCGCCGACACGCCGCTGACGTCCCGTCCGACGACGCCTGGCTCGGCGACGCCGAGCGCGTGGTGCTGAGCGGGCTGCGCTACGAACGGCGGCGGGAGGACTGGCGGCTCGGGCGCTTCACCGCGAAGACCGCGGTGGGGATGTGGTTGGGCGTCGCCCCGGAGGAGGTCACGATCCTCGCGGCTGACGACGGTGCGCCGGAGGCGTTCATCGACGGCGAAGCGGTGCCGGTCTCGCTGTCGCTGTCGCACCGCGACGGCACGGCGCTGGCGGTTGTTTTCGGGTCGGACACGTGTGTCGGCTGCGACCTCGAGCTGATCGAGCCACGCAGCGACGCGTTCGTCCGGGAGTGGTTTGACGAGAACGAGCGGCAGGCGCTCGATCAGGCGTCACGAGCCACCCGGCCGCTGCTCGCGAACGTCATCTGGAGCGCGAAGGAGGCGGCGACGAAGGTGCTCCGCGAGGGCCTCCGACTCAACGTTCACCATGCGCGCGTGTCGCTCGCGCCGGCCAACGACGACGGCTGGGACGCCGTCCGCGTCGACTGGCCGAACGGCTCCTCCGCCGCCGGGTGGTGGCGGGTCGAGGAGCCGTTCGTGATGGTCGTGCTCGGCGAGACCGCGATCAGCGTCCCGCGGCACCTTCCGCTGCTCGTGCAAACTCGGTGAGGTCCCAGCCACTGTCGACGGCGGTCCGCATGCTCTCGAAACCGTCGCCGTGACGATCGAGGTAGCGGTGCTCCAGACTCACGAGCGTGCGCTGCGGCCCGTCCGCGGTGAAGGTGACCTCGATCTCGCTCGTCTTCGCCGGGTCGGTCTCAATCTGCCACTCGAGGGTGATGTCCCAGCTGAACACGACCCGGTTGGGCGGCTCGTACGCGACCACGCGCGACCACCGCTGTTCGGTCCCGTCGACTCCTCGGTCGATGATGTGTCCGCCAACGAACGGCTCGAACACCATCTCCTTCACTTCGATGAGGTGATGGTCCGGGTTCCACCACCTTCCGATGCCGTTGGTGAACACGTCGAACGCGCGCTCGATCGGCGCCTCGACCGTGATCGCCCGGCTGACGAGGGTGCTGGGACCGGTACCTGCCTGCATGCTCATGGGGTCTCCTTGGGTTGTTCGACCGCCTCCTTGAACGCGGCCAGGGATCGACGCCAGAACTCGTCGAGATACGCGCGCAGCCCCTCGAGCCCGGTCGGGTTGAGCGCGTAGATCCGTCGGGTGCCGTCCCTGCGGTCGAGGACGAGACCGGCGTCCTTCAGCACCTTGAGGTGCTGGGACACCGCCGGGCGGCTCACGGGAAGCTGCTCCGCGAGCTCTTTGACGGCGCTCGGACGGTCGGCGATGTGCTCGAAGATCGTGCGCCGGGTGGGATCGGCGAGGGCGGTCAGCGAGTCCGCGTAAGTAGTCACTAACGGTTAGTTTAGGCTTACGGTGGTCCTGGCGTCAAGGCTTGGCAGGCCATCGCTGTCGGACGTCATTGCGGGTTTTCGACAACACCGTTCGACGGCGACGGAAACGGCCGTCGCCGTCGAACGCTATGGCGATTCGCCCGAAGTCCCGCACGTCGGTGCGCCCTCAGTCAACGCTGATCCCCGCCCTTCAAGGCGCCTCTCCGTCGATCGTCCGCCGACGTCGGGGCGCGTTATCGTCAACCGGCACCCATGCCGGCCACCCAACAACGCGACGTCACCCTGAGACCGGACGGCCTCACCGCCGACGAGGTCGTCGCCGTCGCCCGCGCCGACGTGCCGGTCGCGATCAGCGACGAGGCCAACGCGGCAATGGACCGGGCGGCAACCATCGTCGCGGCCCTCGATGAGCAGGAAGAGCCCGTATACGGCGTCTCGACCGGCTTCGGCTCCCTCGCCCGGGTCCGGATCCCACCGGCACGGCGCACCGAGCTCCAGAAGGCGCTCGTCCGATCCCACGCCGCCGGTGTCGGCCCCCCGATTGAGCGAGAGGTCGTCCGCGCGATGATGCTGCTCCGGGCGCGGACGCTCGCGATGGGATGGTCGGGCGCCCGCCCGCTTGTGGCGCGCACGATCGCTGACATCCTCAACGCGGGCATCACGCCAGTCGTTCCGGAGTATGGGTCGCTCGGCGCGAGCGGCGACCTCGCCCCGTTGGCCCACTGCGCGCTCGCGCTCATCGGCGAGGGCGAGGCCATCGATGCCACCGGCGTCCAGCGGCCCACCGCCGAAGCGCTCGCCGCCGCGCAGATCGAGCCGCTGCAGCTGGGCGCCAAGGAGGGCCTCGCCCTCATCAACGGAACCGACGGGATGCTCGGGATGCTCGTGCTCGCGTGCGCCGATCTACAAGCGCTGCTCCGCGTCGCCGACATCACCGCGGCGATGTCGGTCGAGGCGCTGCTCGGCACCGACCGGGCGTTCGCCCCTGATCTCGTTGCCCTGCGCCCCCAACCCGGGCAGGCGGCGAGTGCGGAGAACCTGTTCACGTTGCTTGCCGGCTCCGAGATCGTCGCCAGCCACCGCTACGGCGACCCGCGCGTGCAGGACGCCTACTCGCTGCGATGCGCGCCCCAGGTCACCGGCGCGGCCCGGGACACCCTCGTCCACGCGCGGACGACGGCCGACCACGAGCTGCGCGCCGCGATCGACAACCCGATGGTCCTGCCCGACGGTCGGGTCGAGTCGTGCGGGAACTTCCATGGCGCGCCGGTCGCGTTCGCATGTGACTTCCTCACCGTCGCCATCGCCGCCGTCGGGTCGATCGCCGAGCGACGGACCGATCGCCTGCTCGACGCGACACGTTCGCACGGGCTGCCCCCGTTCCTCGCCGAGGACGCCGGTGTCAACTCGGGGTTGATGCTGGCGCACTATGCGCAGGCGGCGCTCGTCGCCGAGAACCGCCGGCTGGGGACACCGGCGAGCGTCGACTCGATCCCGACGAGCGCGATGCAGGAGGATCATGTGTCGATGGGATGGGGCGCAGCGCGCAAGTTGCGGACCGCGGTTGAGAACCTCCGCCGGATCCTCGCGATCGAGCTCGTGACCGCGGCACGCGGGCTTGACCTCCGGGCGCCGCTCGCGCCCGCGGCCGGCACGCAAGCGGCGCTCGCGGTAACGCGAGACCATATCCCCGGCCCGGGCCCGGACCGATTCATGGCGCCCGAGCTCGCCGCGGCGGAGGCGCTGATCGCTTCGGGCGCGCTGCTCGAGGCGGTCGAGGCGGTGGCGGGGGCGCTGCGATGAGGACGATCCGGGCGCCCCGCGGCACCGGTCTCTCGTGCCGTGCCTGGCCGCAGGAAGCGGCGATGCGGATGCTGATGAACAACCTCGACCCCGAGGTCGCGGAGAACCCGGCTGAACTCGTCGTCTACGGCGGCACGGGGCGCGCGGCCCGGTCGTGGGAGGCGTTTGACGCGATCGTCCGCACGCTGCAGGACCTCAGCGACGACGAGACTCTGCTCGTCCAATCCGGCAAGCCGGTTGGGGTATTTCGCACGCACGAATGGTCGCCGCGGGTCCTGATCGCGAACTCAAACCTCGTGCCCGAGTGGGCCAACTGGGACGAGTTCCGCCGCCTCGAAGCGCTCGGGTTGACGATGTACGGCCAGATGACCGCCGGCTCGTGGATCTACATCGGGAGCCAGGGCATCGTCCAGGGGACCTACGAATGCTTCGCCGAGATCGCACGGCGCCGCCACGGAGGCTCGCTCGCCGGGACGATCACGCTCACCGCCGGGCTCGGTGGGATGGGCGGCGCCCAGCCGCTTGCGGTGACGATGAACGGCGGCGTCGCGCTGTGCGTCGAGGTCAACCGCGAACACATCGAACGGCGGCTGCGCACTCGCTACCTCGACGAGATCGCCGACGATCTCGACGATGCCGTCCGCCGCTGCCTGGCGGCGCGTGCGGAGCGCCGGGCACTCTCCGTCGGTCTCGAAGGCAACGCCGCTGACGTGCTGCCGGCGCTGCTGGCCAGCGGATTTGAGGCCGAGATCGTCACCGATCAGACGAGCGCGCACGACCCGTTGAACGGCTACATCCCGAACCGGATGACGCTCGCCGAGGCCGACGAATTGCGGGCGGGCGATCCCGAGCAGTACATCCGCCGCTCCCGCGCGGCGATCGCCGCTCACTGCGCCGCGATGGTCGGTTTCCTCGACGCGGGCAGCGAGGTGTTCGACTACGGCAACAGCCTGCGGGCCGAGGCGCGGCTCGGCGGCTTCGAGCGGGCGTTCGCCTATCCGGGGTTCGTCCCCGCGTACGTCCGGCCGCTGTTCTGCGAAGGTCGGGGACCGTTCCGGTGGGTCGCGCTCTCCGGTGATCCCGCCGACATCGCGGCCACCGACCGAGCGGTGCTCGAGGAGTTCCCGGACGACGAGCCGCTCGCGCGGTGGATCCACCACGCGTCGGAGCGGATCGCCTTCCAAGGACTACCGGCACGGATCTGCTGGCTCGGTTATGGCGAGCGGGCGCGGCTCGGCCGGCGTTTCAATGAGATGGTGCGCCGCGGGGAGCTGAGCGCGCCGATCGTCATCGGTCGCGATCATCTCGATTCCGGCTCCGTCGCCTCGCCGTACCGTGAGACCGAAGGGATGGCGGACGAGTCGGACGCGATCGCGGACTGGCCGCTGCTCAACGCGCTCGTCAACACCGCCGCCGGTGCGACGTGGGTGTCGATCCATCACGGCGGCGGGGTCGGGATCGGCCGCTCGATCCACGCGGGCATGGTATGCGTGGCGGACGGCACTGAACTGGCGTCGGAGAAGCTTGAGCGCGTGCTGACGACTGATCCCGGAACCGGCGTCATGCGGCACGCCGATGCCGGCTACGACCGGGCGGTCGCGGTCGCGAACGAGCGCGGCGTCCAGATCCCGATGCTCGGGTCGTGAGCGTTCTGCCGATCGTCAACGTCGGTGACCCGGTGCTCCGCGAGCGCGCTGCCGTCCTCACCGCCGCGGAGCTGAGGACACCGGACGTCCAGCAACTGATCGATGATCTGATCGAGACCCGGCGCGCCGCCGGCGGCGCCGGGCTCGCCGCCACCCAGGTGGCGGTCCGCAAACGGATCGCCATCGTCGAGGTCGACGAGCACACACGCTATCGCTACAAGCCGCGCGTGCCGCTCACCGTGATCGTCAACCCGGAGATCGAGGTGCTCTCGAACGAGCGGCTGCTCATCAACGAGGGCTGCCTGTCGGTGCCGAACCTGCGGGGTGACGTCGAGCGCGCCGCCGACATCCGCGTCCGCTACCTCGATCGCGACGGCAACCCGCAGAAGGTTGACGCGTACGGCCTCACGGCGGGCACGTTCCAGCACGAGGTGGATCATCTCGACGGCGTGCTGTTTCTCGACCGGGTCAGCGACCCGCGGAGCTTCGCCACGTGGGAGCAGTTCGCGCGCCATCACGAGGCGGCGTTCCTGCGCCGGATCGCGCCGTACGTGGCCGGGGCGGACGAGTCCGAATGACGCCGTTCTGGTGCGAACGAGCGTGGCTCGGCGCCACCGACGTGCGCCGCGGCGTGCTGATCGACGTCGCCGGCGAACGGATCGACAGCCTCCAGACCGGCGTCGCTGCGCCGCCGGCCGGGTCGGAGATCCTGCGCGGGCTGGTCGTTCCGGGGCTCGCGAACGCTCATTCCCATGCGTTCCAGCGTGCCCTGCGGGGGCGGACCCAGCGGGCAGGCCGGGGATCGTTCTGGACGTGGCGCGAGCAGATGTACGCACTCGCCACGGCCGTTGACCCCGACTCGATGCGCGCCCTCGCGCGGGCGACCTACGCCGAGATGGTGCTCGCCGGGATCACCGTCGTCGGCGAATTCCACTACGTCCATCATCGCGCCGATGGAACGCCGTACGATGACCCGAACGCGATGGGGCTGGCCGTGATCGAGGGTGCACGAGAAGCGGGGCTGAGAATCACGCTGATCGACACGTGTTACCTCCACGGCGGGATCGGTCGCGCTCCTGACGCCGGCCAGCGGCGGTTCTGCGATGCCGATGCCGACGCGTGGGTCCGGCGCGTCGACGCGCTCGACGAGGTCGCCCACGCACGCGTCGGAGCGGCGATCCACAGCGTCCGAGCCGTCGATCCGGACAGCGCCGCTGTCGTCGCCGCCTGGGCGCGCGAGCGTGGCGCGCCGCTGCACGCGCACGTCTCCGAGCAGCCCGCCGAGAACGAGGCGTGCCGGGCCGCCTACGGCGACAGCCCGATCGGCGTGCTCCACCGGGCGGGTGCCGTGAGTGGACACTTCACGGCCATCCACGCCACCCACGTCACCGATGCCGACACGGCGACCCTTGGTGGCGCCGGCGCGTTCTGCTGTCTGTGCCCAACCACGGAGCGTGATCTTGCCGACGGTGTCGGTCCGGCGGCGCAACTGCGCGCCGACGGCGCCAGGCTCGCGCTCGGCAGCGATTCTCACGCCGTCATCGAGCCGCTCGAGGAGGCTCGGGCGGTCGAGCTCGACGAGCGGCTCGTGAGCGGCGAGCGCGGCCGACACGCTGCCGATGACCTGCTGTACGCGGCGACGGCCGGCGGCTACGCGAGCGTCGGCTGGCCCGAGGGGGGCATGCTGCGCGCCGGTGGGCTCGCCGACCTCGTGGGGTTCGATCTCGGCAGCGTCCGGCTCGCTGGGCTGCGTGACACCGAGCTCGTCGATGGACTGGTGTTCGCCGGGACGTCGGCTGACGTGCGGGACGTCGTCGTCGGAGGGCGGTTCGTCGTCCGCGAGGGTCGCCACGTCGCGCTCGACGTCCCGCGCGAGCTCGAAGCGACGATCGACGGGATCGCGCCGTGAGCACGATCGTCCTCGACAACATCGGGCTGCTCGTCACGAACGATCCGGCGGGGGGCGAGGGAGCGCTCGGCATCCGACGCGACGCGGCGATCGTGATCGACCACGGCCGCGTCGTGGAGGTCACGGCCGCCGGCGCCGCGGCGGACGAGCGGATCGATGCGGGCGGCCGGTGTGTCATCCCGGGCTTCGTGGACAGCCACACGCATCTCGTGTTCGCGGGTGATCGTGCCGACGAGTTCGCCGCGCGGATGGCGGGCGCCCCATACGCGGCGGGCGGGATTCGCGCCACCGTCGCGAGCACGCGGGCGGCGAGCGACGAGCAATTGCGCGAGCTCGCCGCCGCCCGTCGGCGCGAGTCGCTGCGGGCCGGCATCACGCACACGGAGATCAAGTCCGGTTACGCGCTCGACGTCGACGGGGAACGGCGCCTCTGCGAGATTGCCTCCGAGCTGACCGAGGACGTGACGTTCCTCGGCGCCCACCTGCTGCCACCGGAGTTCGATCATCGCGCCGATGAGTACGTGGCGCTCGTGTGCGGGGAGATGCTCGACGCCTGCCGTCCGTTCGCCCGGTGGATCGACGTGTTCTGCGAGCGCGGAGCGTTCGATCGCGACCAATCGCGTCAGGTGCTCGAGGCGGGTCGCCGCGCCGGCCTCGGGCTTCGCGTCCACGCCAACCAGCTCGGTCGCGGTCCCGGCGTGCAGATCGCGGTTGAGCTGGGAGCGGCGTCGGCGGACCACTGCACCCATCTGTCGACGGCCGATGTCGACGCGCTTGCGTCGTCGGACACGGTCGCGACGCTCCTGCCCGCGACGGACTTCTCGACGCGCCAGCCGTACCCCGATGCCCGGCGCCTGCTCGACGCCGGCGCCAGCGTCGCGCTGGCGACGAACTGCAATCCCGGCTCGAGCTACACGACGTCGATGAGCTTTTGCATCGCGCTGGCCGTGCGCGAGATGCGGATGAGCCTTGAGGAAGCGATCCTCGCCGCCACCCTCGGCGGGGCACGGGCGCTGCGCTGCGAACGCGACCGCGGCCGGATCGCCACCGGGACGTTCGCCGACGCCGTCATCCTCGCGGCTCCCTCGTACGCTCACCTCGTCTACCGCCCGGGCGTGCCGCTGGTTGCAGGCACGATCCTCGCCGGCGAGGTCGCCTTCGCCCACCCGGAATACGGGGCCGGCCTGTGAGCGGCGCTCAGCGCGTGCGGCGGAGCGCGGGGTAGAGCGCCCGGAAGTGCGTGCGCCGCTCGCGGTAGACCTCGACCCATTCCGGCACCGGGTCGATCCGCTCCCGTGGCCTGACCGTCGCGGCGACGGCGGCGTGGACGTCATCCCACGTTCCGGCGGCGACGCCGCCGAGGATCGCCGCACCGAACGCGGCCCCCTCGTCGACGGCGACTCGCTCGAGCGGCAGGTCGAGGACGCTGGCAACGATTCGCAGCCACTCCTCGCTCCGGGCACCGCCGCCGGAGACGCGGCCGAGCTCGATCGTGCTGCCGGCGAGCTCGTCGATCAGGTCGAGCGAGTCACGCAGGCCGAACGCGACGCCCTCGAGCACCGCCCGCACGAGCGCGCCTCGGTCATGACGGACGCTGAGGCCGGTGAATGCGCCCCGCGCATCAGGGTCGGCGTGCGGCGTGCGCTCGCCGGCGAGGTACGGCGCAAACAGCAGCCCCTCGGTCCCCGGAGGCCACGTGGAGGCCTCGGCGATGAGCGCGTCGTACTCGACGCCCGCGGCCACTGTGTCCCGCAGCCAGCGCAGGCTGCCCGCAGCCGACAGCATGACGCCCATTGCGTGCCACGCCCCCGGCACCGCATGACAGAACGCGTGGACGCGGGCCTCGGGATCGGCGGCGAACGCGTCAAGCGCGGCGAACACCACGCCTGAGGTTCCGAGCACGACCGACAAAGGACCCGGTCGGTCGACGCCGACGCCGAGCGCGCCGGCCGCCTGATCGCCGGCGCCCGCGGCGACGGGCACGCCCTCGCCCGTGTGCCCAGACACCGATGGGCTCTCCATCACGGTCGGCAGCCATGCCGGATCGAGCTCGAGCGCCTCGAGCACCTCAACGCTCCAGCGCCGCCGGGCGACATCGAGGAGCAACGTGCCCGACGCGTCGGCGACGTCGGTCGTGTGAGCGCCGCACAGTCGCAGCCGGACGTAATCCTTCGGCAGCGCCACCCGCGCCATCCGCTGGTAGACGTCGGGCTCGTGGGCGCGCAGCCACAGCAGCTTGGGCGCCGTGAACCCGGTGAGGGCGCGGTTCCCGGTCAGCGAGATGAGCCGCTCGAGTCCGATCGTCCGCTCGATCTCGGCGCACTCCTCGGCGGTGCGCTGATCGTTCCAGAGGATCGCCGGCCGCAGGACACGATCCTCGGCGTCGAGCGCGACGAGTCCGTGCATCTGACCGGAGAGGCCGATGCCGCCTGGGGCACCGGCGGCCTCACGCAGTTCGGCGAGGACGCGCTCGCTCGCCGTCCACCAATCCTCAGGATCCTGCTCCGAGAAGCCAGGCTGCGGTGTCGAGAGCGGGTACTCCGCCTCCGCCAGGGCGAGCACCGTCCCCTCGTGGTCGATCGCCACTCCCTTCACCGCGGACGTGCCGACGTCGAGGCCGACCAGACACTGCTCAGCGGTCATGCGCCGAGCGCGGCGAACTCGGTGATCATCGGCTCACCGTATCGCGCCGTCATCTACGTGAGCGTTAACATGCACGCGGTCGCGCAGTGGCAGGGCGCGTCCGTTCCTCTCGGATCACCATGCGATGACCTCACCCGAGGAGAGATCCCCCGCTCGCCATCGAAAAGTCGTGATGGCTGACGTCGGTCGCCTTGCCGGGGTCTCGCATCAGACGGTCTCGCGCGTGATCAACGGCAGCCCCCACGTGCGCGAGGCAACGCGCGCCCGGGTGATCGCCGCCATGCGCGAGCTCGACTACTACCCGAGCGCGATCGCGCGGGCGCTCGTCACCGGACGGACGAACACGCTCGGCGTCGTCAGCTTCGATACGACCCTGTACGGTCCGGCGTCAACGCTGTTCGGGATCGAGCGTGCCGCCCACGAGGCCGGCTACTTCATCATCGTCGCGAGTCTCAAGGCGCTCAACCGGGACTCGATCGCCGAGGCGATTGAGCGACTCCGACTCCACGGGGTCGACGGGATCCTCGTGATCACGCCGCTCCGTGAGGGCGCGGACGCATTGCCCCATGTCCCCGGAGGTGTCCCGCTCGTGGCGGTCGAGGCCGGGCCGGACACGTCGGTTCCGGTGGTGGCGGTCGACCAGCACGCCGGCGCGGCGCTGGCGACGCGGCATCTCCTCGAGCTCGGCCACAAGACCGTCTGGCACCTCGCCGGCCCGTCGGAGTTCGTCGAGGCCCGCCAGCGGCTCGACGGCTGGCGGGACACACTGGCCGAGGCTGGGGCGAGGGCACCGTCCGCACTCGAGGGGGATTGGAGCGCCAGTTCTGGGTATGAGCTCGGGCGACGGCTGAGCGCAGAACGTGAGACCGGCGCGATCTTCGTCGCCAATGATCAGATGGCCCTCGGCGTGCTGCGAGCCATGCACGAGGCGGGCCGGAGCATTCCCGCCGACGTCAGCATCGTCGGCTTCGACGACATCCCCGAGGCTCCGTTCTTCACGCCGCCGCTGACGACGATTCGCCAGGACTTCGACGAGGTCGGCAGTCGGGGAGTTCGGCTGCTACTGGCGACGATGGAGGCGGGCGAGCGGCTTGATTCGGGACCGCCGATCGTTCCCGAGCTCATCGTGCGGGCGAGCACCGCGCCGCCGGCGAAGTGACGGCGACGTTGACATGCATCCGATGTGATCGTTAACATCGCGCCGCCCGAGGAGAGAGAAGACAGGTCGCAGATGCAGCAACGCAGCGGCGGAAGGACATCTTGCGTGTCCGTAGTAAGTACCGGCGTGCGCGGCGGCTTTGCGCGCATGACGACCCTCTCGGCGCGTGAAATCGTTTATGGCCGGTTAATGTGAGTGGACACGGCCCGCCAAGTCTGAAAGGTTTGACTGGGCCGGTCCCATACGAGGAGGAGCGCAGATGTCTGACATCTTGGATGACGCCGTAGAGCGTCTGGAGCACGACGAGCGCCACGAGGAGGACACCCCAGTCAAGCGCTGGAAGCAGCTCACTCGTCGCACCGCCCTCAGCGGCGGCGCAGCCGGCATCGCAGCGATGATCCTCGAGGCCTGCGGGGGCAGCAGCAGTTCGAGCTCCACCGCGACTGCGGCCAGCGGCGGAAGTGCGGCCGCGAGCATCTTCGGCTCGAGCGCGAGCTACAAGTTCACGTTCGTCAACCACGTGACGACGAACCCCTTCTTCACGCCGACCCAGAACGGCGCTGCCGACGCGTGCAAGTTGCTCGGATGCTCCTATCAGTGGACGGGTTCGCAGACCGCGAACGTCGGTGAGATGGTCAACGCGATGAACAGCGCGGTGTCCGCCGGTGTTGATGGCATCGCCATCTCGCTCGTGGATCTGAAGGCGTTCAACTCGCCGACTCAGAAGGCGCTCAACGCGAAGATCCCGGTCGTCGCCTACAACGCCGACGCAGCCGGCAACCCGCGGCTCGCGTACATCGGCCAGGACCTGTTCGTGTCCGGGCAGAAGATGGGCGAGCACATCGCGTCGCTCGTTCCCTCGGGCAACATCGGTTTGTTCATCGCCACTCCGGGCGCGCTCAACATCCAGCCGCGGATCGACGGTGCGCAGGACACGCTGAAGAAGCACCCGGGCATCAAGGCGAAGGTTGTGGCCACCGGCGCGGCCCTGACCCAGGAGCTCTCGACGGTCGACTCGTTCGTGACGGCAAACCCCACCTACAAGGGTTTCTTTGCTGTGGATGGGGGAAGTACTCAGTCCATCGGCCAGGCGATCCAGAAGCACAACCTGAAGGGCAAGGTCAAGGGCGGCGGTTATGACCTCACGCCGGTCACCCAGCAGACGCTGGCCGGCGGGTACATGCAGTTCACGATCGACCAGCAGCCCTACCTGCAGGGCTTCTTCCCGGTCCTCGAGCTGTACCTGTACAAGGTCTCGCAGACCCTGACCGGTCTCGCCGACGTCAACACGGGTCTGAAGTTCCTTGACGCGACGACCGTTGCGCCGTACAACAGCACCAAGAGTCGTTACGAGGGCACCTCCTCAGCGGCCGGCGTCACAAAGGCATAGGTGCAGACCGCGGTTCGGAACAACCACCGGTAGTTATGGCTGTCGCATCTGACAGCACACCTCCGGCGAGCGCCCCTCCCAAGGGCCCAGCGAAGGGCTGGGCCCAGCGCGGCGGGGCGCTCAGCCTCGGACAGCGTTTCCTGACGCTGCGCGAAGGCAGCATCATCGTCGTCACGCTGATCACGTTCATCTACTTCGCGACCAGCACCGACCGGTTCCTCACGGCCGACGGGATGAAGGCGCTGCTGCCGTACTTCGCACCGTTCGCGATCTTGGCCGCGGGCGAGGTGTTCGTGATGATCAACGGCGAGATCGACCTGTCGATCGGCGCCGTCTACCTGTTCACGCCGTTCGTCTTCTACAAGCTGAATGCCGAGGCGGGGTTCGCGTTGATCCCGGCGCTGGTCGTGTCGCTAGTCGTGGCGACGCTGATCGGTGTCTTCAACGGGATCGTCGTCTCCGTCGTCGGGATCTCGTCGTTCGTGGCGACACTCGGGACGTTGTTCACGCTCGACGGGTTGACGCTGATCATCTCCCACGCGACGCAGGTCACAACGCCGGGCACCTCCGTCGTGAAGGTGGGGACGTTCGCCCAGATCTTCGGCGGCGGGACCTACTCCGAGCTGTTCTGGGCGATCGGCATCGTCATCATTCTTCAAATATTGCTCACGTTTACACGTTGGGGCATCTATACGGTTGCCGTCGGCGGTAACTCGCTCGGCGCCTCCGAGGCCGGCGTCCGCACGCGTGTCGTGCTCACGCGCAACTTTGCGATGTGTGCCCTGCTCGCCGGGTTCGTCGGGGTCCTGGAGGCCGTTCGCGCCGCGACGACGACGCCGGATCCCTCGGGCTCGAACGACATCCTGTTCCAGGCAATCTCCGCCGCGGTCGTCGGCGGCACGCTGCTGAAGGGCGGTTCCGGCACGGTTATCGGCGCCTTCATCGGCGCGCTGTTCCTCGGCATTCTCCGTGACGGCCTCAACATCAAGGGCGTCAGCGCGAACTACTTCCTGTTCTACCTCGGCATCGCGCTGCTGATCGCGATGGCGTTCAACACGTACGTGGCCCGCGTGCGGACGGGATCAGGCCGTGGCTGACGACGCTCAAATCCCCATCGAAAAGATCATCGGCCCGCGGACGGCCGAGGATGACGTACTCCGCGTCGAGCACGTCACCAAGAGCTTCGGGCCGATCACCGCCCTCCGGGACATCAACATCCACCTGCGCAAGGGAGAGGTGCTCGGGCTGCTCGGCGACAACGGTGCCGGCAAGTCGACGCTGATCAAGATCCTCTGCGGCTTTCACAAACCGGACTCGGGGTCGATGTGGCTGAAGGGCGAGCCGTACACGCCGAAGAGCGTGCTCGACGCGCGCACACACGGCATCGACACCGTCTACCAGGACCTCGCGCTGATCGATGAGCTGCAGCGTCTACCACAACCTGTTCCTGCGCCGCGAAGAGGTGATGAAGCCGATTCCGTTCCTCGCCAACCGGAAGATGCGGAAAGCCGCGGGAAAGGCATTGGAGGAGACCGGGATCAACATCCCGCGGCTCGACGTGCCGGTCGCGCGTCTCTCCGGAGGCCAGCGCCAGGCGATCGCGGTCGCGCGGACGATCTCCGGCGACCGCTGACGTCATCCTGCTCGACGAGCCGCTCGCGGCGATGGGCGCGAAGGAGGGGGCGCTGATCCTCGACCTCATCGCTCGGCTCAAGGCGGAGGGCAACCTCTCGATCATCATGATCCTCCACAACTACGTCCACGTGTTCCAGGCCTGCGACCGCGTCAGCCTGATCCAGGACGGAGTGATCGCGCTCGACAAGCCGACGAACGAGACGAGCGTCGACGAGCTCAACGAGATCGTCGTCGAGGAGTACCGGCGCGCGCGGGCAGCGGCGATGGCGGAGGGAGCAGGGCGCCGCCGCGCCAAGCGGCGACGCCGCCTGATGCGCGCCGCGATCGGCGTCGACTTCGGCACCGAATCGGGGCGGGCCCTGCTTCTCGACCTGGAGTCGGGCGAGGAGCTTGCGGTCAGCGTCGTCCCGTACCCGAGCGCGGTCATCGATCGCACGCTTCCGGGCACCGACGAGCGGCTCGCGCCGGACTGGGCGCTCCAGGATCCCGACGACTGGGTGACCGTGCTCGAGACGGCGATCCCGAAAGTGCTCTCGGAGGCCGGCGTCGACGGCTCGGATGTCGTCGGCATCGGGATCGACGTGACCTCGTGCACGGTGCTGCCGGTCCGCGAGGACGGCGTGCCGCTGTGCGACGCTCGAGCAGTGGCGCGGCGCGCCGCCACGCGTGGCCGAAGCTGTGGAAGCACCACGCGGCGCAGCCGGTCGCCGATCGGCTCAACGACGTCGCGCTCGAGCGCGGCGAGGACTTCCTCTCCCGCTACGGCGGCCGGATCTCCTCGGAGTGGTACTTCCCCAAGCTGATCGAGGTCTGGCTCGAGGATCGGGAGGTCTACGACGCGTGCGCGGCGTTCATCGAGGCGACCGACTGGATCGTGTGGTGGCTGACCGGCCGCGAGTGCCGCCAGACCTGCACCGCCGGCTACAAGGCGATGTGGTCGCCGGACGAGGGCCTGCCCGTCCCGCGAGTACTTCGACCGCCGCGTACCCGGGTTCGACCGGCCGGAGGAGAAGCTCGGGCACGACGTTCGCGCCGCTCGGGACGCGCGGCGGGCACGCTGCGGCCGGAGGCGGCGTCGCGGCTCGGGCTGCCGGAGTCGGTCGCCGTCGCGGTCGGCAACGTCGACTCGTTCGTCTCGGTGCCCGGCGCCGGCGTCGAGCACGCCGGGGCGTACGTGATGGTCGTCGGCACCTCGATCTGCGACATGGTCGTCGATGCCCGCGAGGTCCGCCTGCCCGGGATCACCGGCGTCGTCCGCGACGGGCATCCTGCCCGGGCTCTACGGCTACGAGGCGGGTCAGGTCGCCGTCGGCGACATGCTCGCCTGGTACGTCGACACGTTCGCCGGCGACTACGGCGCGCTCGAGTCGGGCGCCGCGGAGCTCGGCGCCCGGGTCGACCGGACTGCTCGCGCTCGACTGGTGGAACGGGAACCGCTCGATCCTCGCCGACGCCGGTCTGACGCGGCGTGATCGCCGGCCTGACGCTGCAGTCGACGCAGGAGGAGATCTACCGCGCGCTGCTCGAGGCGATCGCGTTCGGCAACCGGCGGATCATGGACAACTTCACCGAGCACGGCATCGAGCTGAACGAGATCGTCGCCTGCGGCGGCATCGCCGAGCGCAGTCCGCTGATCATGCAGCTGCTCGCCGACACGAGCGGGCGGCCGGTCCACGTGCCGGCGCTCGACCGAGGTGCCGGCGCGCGGGTCGGCGCTGTTCGGTGCGGTCGCCGGCGGGGCGTTCGAGGACATCGGCTCCGCGATCGCCGCGACGCGGCCGGGAACGGCGCGGACCTACACGCCGGATCCGACAGCGCCAGTCCGTCTACGACGAGGTCTACGCCATCTACCGGGAGCGTCTACGAGACGCTCGGCCGCACCCAGGTCGAGCTGCTGCACGGCCTCAAGCGCATCCGCACCAACCAGAGGAGGGCCCCGTGACCCACGCCCAGCGCCAACCGAAGATCGGACTGCTCGGGATCATGCAGGAGCTCTACGACGACATGATCCCGGGGATCACCGACCACCAGGCGGCGTACGCGACGAACGTCGCCAAGCAGTTGTCCGGCGTGGCCGAGGTCCTGTTCACACGGCCCGCCCGCACCCGCGGGGACATCGAGGCGATCTCCCGCGCGCTCGTCGAGGATGGCGTCGACGGCATCGCGATCGTGATGCTCACCTACGGCCCCGCGATGCGCAGCGTCCGGGCGCTGATGGAGCTCCCCGTCCCGCTGATGCTGGCGAACATCCAGCCGGAACGGTCGATCACCGCCGAGTGGGACATGTCCGACCTGACCTACAACCAGGGGATCCACGGCGCGCAGGACCAGGCGAACGCGATCGTCCGCGCCGGCATCCCGTTCTCGGTCATCACCGGCGACTGGCGCTCCGAGGAGTTCGCCGCGGCGTTCGAGGACTGGGCCCGCGCGGCCCAGACGATCACGCGCCTGCGTCACGCCAGGATCGCACTGCTCGGCAACTGGATGAACGGGATGGGCGACATCCGCTACGACCCGCCGGCGCTCCTGCGGCGGTTCGGGCCGGAGATCTTCACCGAGGACCTTGGTCCGCTGGCGCGGCGCATGGAGTCAGCTGCGGATGACGACATCGCACGCCGTGATGGCGCGGCATGCCGACGAGATGGCGGTCGCCGAGAACCTCCCGCGTGAGAGCCACGAATACGCGGCCCGGCTCGAGGTGGCGATTCGGGCGATGATCGAGGACGGCGGCTACGACGGCTTCTCGTTCCACTTCGACGCGTTCGGCAACGACGGTCGTTTCCGGCAGCTGCCGCTCCTCGCCGCGTCCGACCTGATGGCCGACGGCTACGGGTTCGCGGCCGAGGGCGACACGAACACGACGACGCTCATGTGCGCCGCCCAGGCGATGATCGGCGACGCGCACTTCAGCGAGATGTACGCGATGGACTGGGAGCTCGACTCGGTGCTCATCAGCCACATGGGGGAGGGCAACTGGAAGATCGCGCGCCAGGACCGGCCGGTGAAGCTGATCGACCGGCCGCTCGGGATCGGCCGGCTCGACAACCCGCCAACGCCGGTGTTCTCGGCCGAACCGGGCATCGCGACGACCGCCGCGCTCGTCCCGATCGAGGGCGAGATCTACCGGCTCGTCGTCGGCCGCGGCGAGGTGCTCGACACGCCAGAGCTGCCCGAAGGTCGAGATGCACTACTTCCACTTCCGTCCGGAGCGGGGGATGGAGAGCGTTCATGGATGACTGGCTCCGGCTCGGAGCGCCGCACCATTTCGTGCTCAACCTCGGCGACCACGTCCGCCGCTGGCGGCGGTTCGCCGAGCTGCTCGACCTCGAGTACGAGGAGATCTGAGGCCGCCCGTGCTCGACGACCTGCGTCAGGACGTTGCTCGCCGCGAACCTGGGCTGCCCGCATACGGGCTCGTGACGCTGACGTGGGGCAACGCGTCAGGGCGTCGACCGAGAGGCCGGGCTGATGGCGATCAAGCCGTCCGGCGTCTCCTACGACGCGATGACCGCCGCCGACATCGTGCTCGTCGTCGCTCGAGAGCGGCGACGTCGTCGAGGGCGAGCGGCGGCCGTCGACCGACACGCCGACGCACCTCGCCCTCTACCGCGCGTTCGAGGAGATCGGCGGGATCGTGCACACCCACTCGACCTGGGCCACGGCCTGGGCCCAGGCCGGGCGCGAGATACCGCTGCTCGGCACGACCCACGCGGATCTCTGTGCCGAGTCCGTGCCGGTTACGCGGGGCCTGACGCCGGAGGAGGTGAGCGCGACTACGAGGGCGCGACCGGGGACGCGGTGATCGAGACGATCGGCGATCGCAGCGCGGCTGAGGTGCCGTGCGTGCTCGTCCGCGGACACGCGCCGTTCTGCTGGGGCCGCTCACCGTCCGCGGCGGTCGAGACGGCGGTGACGCTCGAGGAGGTCGCGAAGATGGCGCTGCTGACGACCGTGCTCGAGCGCGACCCCCGCTGCTCGACGCGTTCGTTCGGGACAAGCACTACCTGCGCAAGCACGGGCCGCAGGCGTATTACGGCCAACGTTGAGCGAGCCCGCGATCGACGTCGTCGTCGGGCCGGACGCGGTCGATCGGCTGGTCGCGGCGGGCGTCGCGGCGCGGTGGCCGCGCGCGCTCGTGGTGCTCCGATGCGAACACGCGGGAGGTGGCGGGCGAGGCCGTCGTCACGGCGCTGCGGGGCGCTGGTGTCGCCGTCCGCGAGCACGTCTTCACCCAGCGGCGCGGCCTCTACCCCGGACCTGAGGAGGCCGCGGCCGTGCAGGCGCCAGATCGGCGATGCGCGACCAATCGTCGTCGGCTCCGGCGTCCTCACCGACATCGTCCGGTACGCCGCGCACGCCGCCGGCCGCGACTTCATCAGCGTGCCGACCGCGGCGTCGATGGACGGCTATGCGTCGGCCGCCGCGGCGATGCAGATCGCCGGCCTCAAGGTCACTTCGCCGGCACGGGCTCCGGTCGGGATCTATGCGGACCCGGGCGTCCTCGCCGCTGCCCCAATCGACCTGACGCGCGCCGGGATCGGCGATCTGCTGGCGAAGGTGACGGCGCGCGTCGATTGGCTGGCGTCGCACTTCCTCTATGGCGAGCCGTTCCCGCCGGCCGTGGCCGACCGCGTGCTCGGGCCGCTGCGGTATGCGGCGACGCACGCCCCCGACGTGCTCGGCGGTGACGTCGCGGGCGCAGCCGGGCTGCTGGAGGGGCTGATCGAGTCCGGGCATCGCCATCACGCTCGCCGGCAACACCCGCCCGGCAAGCGGCTGCGAGCACCACGCGTCGCACTTCTGGGACCTGCTCGCGGCGCACGGTCGCCGTGATCACGCGTCGCACGGTCTTCAGACGGGCTACGCCACCGGCTTCGCGATGCGCCTGCAGCGGTATTCGTTCGGTGGCGGGGTGGCGGCGCTCCGAGCGCCGACCGCACCGGCCGACCCGCTCTGCGCGGACGCGCGCGCGTGGCTGGGTGAGCCGTCTGACGAGCTGCGGGCGGCGGTCGCGGAGAAGCAGCGGATGCTCTCCAGCGTGCCGGAGGCGTGGCCGGCTGACGAGGCCGGCTGGGGCGCCGTGCAGGCCGAACTGGCGCCGTCGTTGGGACTCTTCGACGAGGTCCGCGCCGGGCTGCGCGCCGCTGGGATTCCGGAGACGCCCGGCTACCTGGAGGTCGATGAGCCGACGTTGCGGGCGACCTTCCACTACGCGAGCCGGCTGCGGGCGCGGTACACGACGATCGACTTCCTCGAGGGCCAGGGACTCCTTGACGAGGCGGTCGACGCGATGCTTGCGCCCACAACTACCTGCTAGGCTTGGGACCATGGAACTTGGAGTAGCCACATTTGCCGATCTCAGCTCCGGCGTGAGCCCCGAGCAGCGGATGCGTGAGCTCGTCGAGGAGGCGGCCCTCGCCGACGCCGTTGGCCTCGACGTGTTCGCGATCGGCGAGCACCATCGACCGGACTTCCTCATCTCCTCGCCGCAGGTCGCGCTGGCGGCGATCGCGATGAAGACCGAGCGGATCCGTCTCTCGAGCGGGGTCACCGTGCTCAGCTCGGACGATCCAGTCCGGGTCCTGCAGCAGTTCGCCGAGGTTGACCTGCTGTCCGGCGGGCGGGCGGAGATCATGGCCGGGCGCGGGTCGTTCATCGAGTCCTTCCCGCTGTTCGGCTACGACCTCGACGACTACGACGAGCTGTTCGCCGAGAAGCTTGACCTGCTGCTCGCGATCCGGTCATCGGAGCGCGTCACGTGGTCCGGGCGCCATCGGGCGCCGCTCGAGAACGCGATCGTGTGGCCGCGGCCCGTCCAGGACCCGCTGCCGGTCTGGATCGCCGTCGGCGGCACGCCGCAATCGGTCGTCCGCGCCGGCACGCTCGGCCTGCCCCTGACGATCGCGATCATCGGCGGCGGCCCCGAGCGCTTCGCCCCGCTCGTCGATCTCTACCGCCAGGCGTTCGCGGCGGCGGGGCACGACATCGCCGACGCCCGAGTCGCGATCAACACGCACGCGTTCGTCGCCGAGACGGAGGCGGATGCCAACCGGGCGTTCGCTGCTCCATACCTGGCGATGATGAACCGGATCGGCCGCGAGCGCGGCTGGCCACCGGCCGGGCGCGAACAGTACGACGCCCTGCGCTCGCCCCGCGGCGCCCTCGCCGTCGGCGCGCCCGAGCAGGTCGTGGAGAAGCTCCTGTGGGAGCACGAGCTGTTCGGCCATGACCGCTATCTGGCCCAGATCAGCGTCGGGGCGGTCGCCCACACCGACGTGATGCGGGCGATCGAGCTGTTCGGAACGCAGGTGGCGCCCGCGGTGCGCGCCGAGGTCGACCGGCGCGCCCGAAAGGCGTCGGCCGCGAGCGCGAGCGTTCCCGTTACCGCAGACGCGTCCCCGGCCGCGTGAGCGAGCCGCCGCGGCTGCGGCGGATCAGATAGAGGATCGCGGCCGAACAGAGCACGGAGAGCACGAGCCCGGGCACGCCCCGGCGCCAGATGAGCCACACGAGGATCCCGGCGATGAAGTTCCCTGCCAGGCCGAGCAGGATCGTCTGGAAGATCGACATCGGATCGCGACCCGGGAGGACCAAGCGGGCGATGGCGCCGACGAACAGGCCGGTGATGGCGAGCAGGATGAGGTAGGCGATAAGACTCATATCCGCCTCTCTACCCGTTTTCGGCCACTGCTCCCGTCGCGTGTCCCTGCGCCGACGTTGGCGGGGCGTCTTTGGCAACGAAGAGGGGTAGGGTCCGGTCCACGCGCGGTCCAGGTCCCGTGGCTCGGACGCACCACCGAACGCCCTGTCCAACTCCTCTTCGATGCGCCGTTCCGTTGGCGGACGCCGCACGCACCGGACGCGCACCTACCACCGATCGTGCACGTGCTCCCGGATCAGCCGGTCGTAGACGTCCCGCACGCCGGCGAGCTGCTCATCGCGCAGCGGCGGCAGCGACGCGGCGCGCGGCGTTCCCCCGCACCTGCTCGGGATTGCGGGCGCCCGGGATGACGGTGCTCACGCCCGGCTGGTCGATCACCCAGCGCAGCGCGAACTGGGCCAGCGTCGATCCCGTCGTCGACCAACGGGCGACAGCTCCCGCGACCGCTCGCAGGCCGACCTCGAACGGCACGCCGGCGAACGTCTCGCCGACGTCGAACGCCTCGCCGCTGGCGGTTGTAGGTGCGGTGGTCGTCGGCGGCGAAGGTCGTCGTCTCGTCGTAGCGGCCGGACAGCAGCCCGGACGCGAGCGGCACCCGGGCGATGATCCCGACGCCGGCATCGCGTGCCGCCGGCAGGACCTGCTCGAGCGGCTTGAGCCGGAAGCAGTTGAGGATGATCTGCACGGTGGCGACGCCGGGACGCGCGATCGCGCTCAGCGCCTGGGCGCAGGTCTCGACGGAGACCCCGTAGGCGGCGATCCGTCCCGCAGCCGACCATCTCGTCGAGCGCGTCGAAGACGGCGTCGTTCTCGTACACGCCGTCGGGTGGGCAGTGCAGCTGGACGAGGTCGAGGGGCGACATGCCGAGGTTTTCCCGCGAGCGGTCGTTCCACGCGCAGGAAGGCGTCCCGGTTGTAGTTCTCGGTCAGCTGGTCGACGCGCCGTCCCATCTTCGTCGCGATGAACACGTCGGGGTGACGGCGGTGCAGCTCGCCGCAGAACTGCTCGCTGCGGCCGTCGCCGTAGACGTCGGCGGTGTCGAAGAACGTCACGCCCTCGGCGATCGCTGCTTCGAGGGTCGCCATCGCGTCCTCCTCGGCGACGTCGCCCCAGTCGGCGCCGAGCTGCCAGGTGCCGAGGCCGACGACGCTGACCTCGCGGCCGAGTCGCTGAAGCGCTCGCTTCTCCATGAGTTCACATCCTTTCACGTTGGTTGCGGCTCAGATGGGCAAGAATGCTCGGACATGACCGAACCAGGACTCACCGCCGCCGAAGACAAGATGCGCGCCGACGGGCAGTCGGAGCAGGCGATCCGGAGCTTCCGGAGCGCCTACGAGCGACTCCGCGCCGGCGAATCAGGAACGATTCGAACCGCCGATCTGGAGCCCGCGCGCGATGTTCCCGCCCTCGATGAGCTTCCCGAACCGGGCAGCGCCGACACGCTCGAAGCGCTTTTCGATGATCAAGCTCAACGGAGGGCTGGCGACGTCGATGGGCCTCCAGCAGCCGAAGTCGCTGCTCGAGGCTCGGGAGGGGCGCTCGTTCCTCGACATCATCGTCGGCCAGACGCTCGCGCTCCGCCGTCGCTACGGGATCGACCTGCCGCTGGTGCTGATGGACAGCGAGGCGACCCAGGAGAGGACCCTCGAGGCACTCGCCCGGCACCGCGACCTCGCCGTCGGCGAGTTGCCACCCGATTTCCTGCAGAGCATGATCCCGAAGCTTGACGCGGAGTCGCTCGCGCCGGTGACGTGGGAGGCGCAGCCGGCGCTCGAGTGGTGCCCGCCCGGACACGGCGACGTCTACAGCTCGCTGAACGGCTCGGGGCTGCTCGGCGAGCTGCTCGAGCGAGGCTTTCAATACGCGATGATCTCCAACTCGGATAACACCGGGGCGACGCTCGACCCGCGCATCGCGGAGCACATGGCCAGCCAGGAGATCCCGTTCCTGATGGAGGTCGTGGAGGGGACCGAGGCGGAGCGCAAGGGCGGCCACATCGCCCGCCGGCGCTCCGACGGGCAGCTGATCCTCCGCGAGACCGCCCAGACGCCAAAGGAGGACGAGGAGTCCTTCCGCGACTTCCGCCACTGGCGGTACTACAACACGAACAACCTGTGGGTCGATCTCCGCGCGCTCGAGCGCACGCTTGAGGCCTCCGGCGGCGTGCTCGAGCTGCCGCTGATCATCAACCGCAAGACCGTCGACCCGCGCGATTCGAGCTCGACCCCGTGCTCCAGCTCGAGAGCGCGATGGGCGCTGCAATCGGCAGCTTCAAGGGTGCGAGCCTCCTCTGCGTGCCGCGTACGCGGTTCGTGCCCGTGAAGACGACGGACGATCTGCTCGTGCTTCGCTCCGACGTCTACCGGCTGAGCGAGGAGATGCTCGTCGTGCCGCAGGCGGCACTGCCATACGTCGAGCTTGACAGTCGCTTCTACAAGCTGCTCGACGCCTTTGAGCAACGCTTCCCGGACGGCGCGCCGTCACTCCGCGAGGCCGAGCGGTTCGTCGTCCACGGCGATGTCACTTTCCGGGGCGGCGTCGTGGTCCGCGGCGCCGTCGAACTCGACGCCACTGAGCCGCGGGAGATCGCCGACACCGTCCTCACGTGAAGGCCCTCGTCACCGGCGTCAGCGACAGCTCGGCTGGCCAGGCGGCGATCGATTTCGACGACGTGATGCTCGAGCGGGGCTACGACCCGGTCCGCGCAGCGGCTCAGCGTCCGTATCCCGCCTGGAGCAACTGGATGATCTCCTTGACCATCGGAATCCGCGGGTTCGTACGAATGCTCGGGTCGATGAACGCCGCCCGCGCGAGATCTGGCAGCGCCGCCTCAAAATCGGCGCGACTCACCCCGGCGGCGGCCAGCGATCGTGGTTCCTGCACGGAGTCGAGCAGCTCATCGACCCGCTCGAACAGCCGCTCGCGGCGTGTCTGCTCCGAGCGCCCGCCGATCCCGAGCACCCACGCAATCTGCGCGTACTTGTCCGGCGCGACGTACGCGGAATAGCCCGGGGCGGGCATGAACTTGCTCGGCAGCGACGCGTTGTAGCGCAGCACGTGGGGGAGGAAGATCGCATTCGCGCGCCCGTGCGCGATCCCGAACCGTGCGCCGACGGCGTGGGCGAGAGCATGGTTGAGGCCGACGAACGCATTCGAGAACGCGAGGCCGGCGATGGTCGCGGCGTTCGCCATCGCGCTTCGCGCATCAAGGTCCGACCCGTCGGCATAGGCGCGGGGGAGCGCGTCGAAGATGAGGCGGATCGCCTGCATGCAGAACGCATCGGTGTATGGCGAGGCGAAGATCGAGACGCCGGCCTCGAGCGCATGGGTGAGGGCGTCGATGCCGGTGTCGGCCGTGATCGCCGGCGGCATCGTGACCGTCAGAAGCGGATCGACGACCGCCATGTCAGGCACGAGCGTGTAGTCGACGAGCGTCACTTTGCGCTCGCCGGCGGTGATGACGGCGGCGGGGGAGACCTCGGAGCCCGTGCCGGACGTCGTCGGCACGGCGATCAGCTTGAGCGCGTGCGCCCGCTGCGGGAACGACGCGATGCGCTTGCGGGCATCGAGGAAGGGCAGCGACAGCTCGCGCAGGTTGAGCTCAGGGCTCTCGTGAAACAGCCGCATCGCCTTCGCCGCGTCGAGAACCGAGCCACCGCCGACGGCGATGATCGCGTCGGCGTCCATGCGGTCGAGTTCCTGCACGCCGGCGCGAATCTGCGCCTCGTTCGGCTCCGGCTCGACGCTGGAGAACACGTGTACGGCGTCGGCGTCCAGATGCTTGCGGATCTCCTCGACGACGCCCCGGGCCTCGCTCGGCGCGTCGGTGACGATCAGCGGCTGGCGGGTTTCGACCTGCCGGAGGTTCTCGAGCGCGCCGGGATTGAAGTACGTATCGGACGGGACCCGGAACCATTGCGGCGGCGTCTGCCGGCGGGAGACGGCCTTGATGTTCAGGAGATTGCGGTAGTTGACATTGTCGGTCGTGTTCGAGCCGCCCCACGTGCCGCAGCCGAGCGAGAACGTCGGCGTCATCGAGTTGTAGACGCCGCCGAGCGCCCCCACTGCGGTCGGGGCGTTGACGAGGATGCGGCCGGTTCGAACGGCGAGCGCGAAACGGTTGATGACGCTCTCGTCAGTGGCATACACCGCGGAGGTGTGGCCGAGGCCGCCGTGCTCGGTGATGAGTTCACACGTCGCGATGCCGTGCTCGACGGTTGGGGAGCGGACGACACCGAGGACCGGCATCAGCTTCTCGGCGACAAACGGATGCGCGGCGAGCTCGTCAAGGTCGGTCGGCAACGGCGCGAGCAGGACCTTGTCGCCGTCCGCGGCCTCGAACCCGGCGAGCGCGCCGAGGTTCGCACACGACTGGCCGAGCACCTGCATCTGTACTCGTCCGTCAGGCTCGAACGACTGGGCGGCGAGCGCCGTGGTCTCCTGGTCGCTGAGGAGACGGGCGCCCATGCGCTGGAATTCCGCGACGACGTCGTCATAGATGGCGTCGTCGACGACGCACGTCTGCTCGGCGGGACAGATGACCGAAGAGTCGAAGGTCTTTGACACCAGGATGTCGACGACCGCCATCCGGATGTCGGCGCTGCGGTGGATGTACACCGGCGCGTTGCCGGCGCCGACGCCGATGCACGGCTTGCCGGCCTCGTTCGTGGCGGCGACGGCCTTGGGGCCGCCCGTCGTCCAGATGAAGTCGACGCCTGGGTGATGGAACAGGTACTGCGAGACGTCGAGGGTTGGGTCGGAGATGACCTGGATCGCATGCTTCGGCAAGCCGGCCGCCTCGCCGGCCTCCTGGAGGATCTCGGCGGCGCGAACCGAGCATTGCTTGGCGTTGAACGACGGCCGGAAGATGACGACGTTCCGCGTCTTCGCACAGACGATCGACTTGAACAGCGTCGTCGACGTCGGGTTCGTGATCGGCGTCAGCGCGAGCACGACGCCGATCGGCTCGGCGACGTACTCGATCGCGCGGGCGGCGTCGGCATCGATCACCCCGACCGATTTCTTGTCCTTGAGGTAGTCGTAGAGGAACTCGGTGGCGATGTAGTTCTTGAGGACCTTGTCCTCGAGCACACCGAAGTGCGTCTCCTCCATCGCGAGTTCGGCCAGATCGATCGCGTGCTCAAGGCCGGCGACCGTCATCGCCCAGACGATTCGATCGACGGCGCCCTGGTCGAGTTTCCGGAACGCTGCGGCGGCCTCCCGCGCGCGGGCGACGAACTCGTCAAGTCGAGCGGACCAGCCGTCCGGCGCGTCCGCGGCTCGGTCGTCGAGTGCGATTGCCATCGTGCGAACAGGCTGACAGCCACACCTCGAGTCAACATCGGGGGAACGCCGCAGCGAACGCGGGCTTTCCCGAAGGCGAATCCGTGCCGGTTGCCCTAGCGCGGCCTCGTGGTTTCTTCGATCCTACGGGTATCGGGAGTTAGGAGACCGCATGGCAACCCTTGAGAATGTGCCCGTCGAGGCGATGGACCCGCACCGTTTCGGTTCCGTCCTCTCGCCGGCCCAATACGAACAACTGCTTGATCTGATCGAGAACCGCGCCAGGGAGCTTCGCGGCCGGGTCATCTGGAACGTCAACTCGACGGCCAAGGGCGGAGGCGTGGTGGAGTTGCTGCGCCCGCTGCTCGGCTACTCGCGCGGCGCCGGCGTCGACGCCCGCTGGGTGGTCGTCGCCGGTCGGCCGGAGTTCTTCGCGCTGACCAAGCGCATCCACAACCACCTCCACGGATTCAACGGTGACGGGGGCCCGCTCGGCAGCGCTGAGCGCCGCATCTACGAGGACACGCTCGCCGACAACGCACGCGAGTTCGCCGAGCTCGTCTCGCCGCAGGACATCGTGATCCTCCATGACCCCCAGACCGCCGGCATGGTTGAGGCCGTACGCCCCACCGGCGCGCAGATCATCTGGCGCTGCCACGTTGGGCTCGACGATCCCAACGACCACGCTCGTGAGGCATGGGACTTCCTCCGTCCCTATGTCGAGGGCGCCGACGCGTACGTCTTCTCCCGTGAGTGCTTCGCCTGGGAGGGGCTTGACCGGGAGAAGATCACCGTCATTCAGCCGACCGTCGATGCGTTTGCGCCCAAGAACGCCGAGCAGACGCGCGAGCAGTCCCTCGCGATCCTCGCCAGCGCAGGGGTCATCGCACACGAGACGAACGCCGACCCGCTGTTCACCCGGTCCGACGGCACGCCGGGTCGGGTCGATCGCTGCGCCGACATGGTCGAGGTGGACCCGCTGCGCGCCACCGACCACGTTGTCGTCCAGGTGTCCCGGTGGGACCGCCTCAAGGATCCGCTCGGCGTGATCAACGGGTTCGTCGACCACATCGCAGGGAACGTCGATGCCCACCTCATGCTCGCGGGTCCATCGACGGCGTCGGTGGCCGACGATCCGGAGGGCGCCGGGATTCTCACCGCGGTCAACGAGCGGTGGGCGAGCCTCCCGGACGACGTGCGCCGACGCGTGCACCTCGCGTCGTTGCCGATGGCGGACATCGAGGAGAACGCTGCGATCGTGAACGCGCTTCAGCGACACGCCGCGGTCGTCGTGCAGAAGAGCCTCGCCGAGGGCTTCGGCCTCACCGTCTCGGAAGCGATGTGGAAGGCGCGGCCGGTCGTGGGGAGCCGGGTCGGCGGCATTCAGGATCAGATCGAAAGCGGCCACTCCGGCATGCTCATCTCCGATCCGCACGACCTCTCTGCGTACGGCGAGGCGGTCACGAAGCTGCTCTCCGACCCCGGCTACGCCCACGACATGGGCGACGCGGCCAAGCTGCGGGTCCGAGACCACTTCCTCGGTCCGTACAGCCTGATGCGCTATTTCGGCCTCATTGATCGGCTCATCCACGGCGACGCCCGCAGCGAGGGGCCCTCCGTGTAAGCACGCCGGACGCGTCGAGCGCACCCGCGCTCGTGGCGGGTCCGGCCGAAACACGTCATCATGGTGGTCGTGAGCTCGCAGTGCGAACGGATCGGTCACGGCGGGGCGAGCGCGCTCGAGCGCGCCAACACGCTCGAGTCGTTTGACGCGGCGGCCGAGGTTGGTGTCGACATGGTCGAGTTCGACGTCCGCGCCTGGCAGGGCGAACTCGTCCTTGCCCACACGATCTTCGACGCCCAGCGAAGCGCCAACGTGCGGCTGCGCGATGCCCTCGCGTACCTCTCGACCCGGCGGTTCGCCGGGATCGGTCTCAACCTCGATCTCAAGCACGCGGGCGTCGAGGGGCGTGTGATCGATGCCCTGACGCACGCTGGGCTGCTTGACCGAACGCTCATCTGCAGCCAGGTGGCTACCGTCCTCGATCGCGTCCGCGCGGTCGAACCGCGCGCCCGGACCGGGATTTCGATCGGCGGCCGCCTCGCGCGGTTCAGCCGGCGATGGGGCGACTGGCGGGCGCACGTGCTTGACGGGCTCGCTGTCCGGCGGTGGGATGCGCTGATGGCTCAGCACCGCCTCATCGACAAGCGCCTGCTCGACGAAGTGCGGTCGCGGGACTCGCTGCTCTATGCCTGGACGGTGAACGACCGGCGTACGATCCGGGGCCTCCAGGGCCTCGGCGTGCACGGCATCGCGACTGCCGACCCGCGCCTGTTCGCGTAAGCCACCTCTCCGCACGGCGCCTGCGCGTCCGCGTCGCCGCGCAGCAAATGCCGTGTCACCCAGCACAGGATTTGTGCGGAATTGTTAAGGTTCATGGGGGGTCGGACCGTGACAAGGAGTGGTCATGGACTGTGTCGTGGTGTACGAGACGATGTGGGGCAATACACGATTGATCGCGGAGGCGATCGCGGAGGCGCTTGAAACCGAACGGGTGGTGCCGGTGCACGAGGCGATCGGCGGCGTCGGCCGCGTCGACCTGCTTGTCGTCGGGGGGCCGACGCATGCCCGCGGCCTCACGACATCGCTCACTCGCCGGATGGCCGTCCAGGCGGCGAGCGAGTCGGCACGCCCGCTGGATCGCGAACCCGCTCGCGCTCCCGGGCTGCGGCGATGGCTGCGCGAGATGCCCGAGGTCGCGGGCGGCCATGCGCTCGCCTTCGACACCCGGCGGGACCGACCGGCGCTCCTCGCTGGGAGTGCCGCGCGAAACATCGCCCGCCGCCTGCGTGCGCGTGGCTATCAGGTGGCCGGGACGGCCAGCTTTCTCGTCGGTGCAAGTGACGGCCCGCTCAAACCAGGAGAGCTCGAGCGCGCGCAGGACTGGGCCACCGAGCTCGCGGGTCAGGTCGCGGGGAGACTCGTCGGCGACGGCCGCCGCTGATGTGGGAGGATGCGGCCATGCATCCCTTCCGCGCCGCCGTCGAAGCGAGAGATCTCGCCGCCGCGCTCGACCTGCTCGCCGACGACATCGTGTTCCGCAGCCCGGTCGTCTACAAGCCCTACGAGGGGCGGGACGCGGTTGCCGCCATCCTCACGGCCGTGTTCGACGTGTTCGAGGACTTCCGCTACGAGACGGAGATCGGGGCGGACGGGGCCGCCGACCATGCACTCGTGTTCCATGCCCGGGTCGGAGACCGCACGGTCCACGGTTGCGACTTTCTCCATACCCGCGCGGACGGCACGATCGACGACTTCACCGTGATGGTCCGCCCGATGTCAGGTATGCACGCGCTCGCCGAGGCGATGCGAGCCAAGCTCGAGGCAGCCGCCCAGGGCACCGTTTAGCCGGCGCCGACCGCAGCCGCACGGCCGTGATTTCGTCAAGCGCGAGCTCGGGGTGCAACCAAGAATCACGTCAGCGCGTCGTCATCCGGCTCGTTGATCATCCCGACGATCCCGAAGACGACGACCACCAGCGCGATCACCAGGAACACCAGGGCCGCTCCCGCCATCCATGTCTGGCCGGTGAAGGCCAACGCGATGATGAAGCCGATGGTGGCGAAGATGGGGACGGCGAAGCCGTACAGCAGGCGCGTGTCGGCACCGAGGACGCGGGTGACCGGGCGGTCGAGTCGGGAATATGGGTGCGGATGAGAAGCGGTTGCCATGCCGTGCCTCCGGGCGTTGGTGTGGGCTCGACGCTACGGGCGTGCCCGCCCGGCCGCATCCGTTGCCCCTGACATGGTGATTGCGGGAAACCCGCAATCAGCCCGCCAGCACGCGCCGCACCGACCAGGCGATCTCGAGATCCTCGCGGGCGTGGATCATGAACGTTCGGGTCCTGGCGCCGTGCGCCGTCAACTCGACGTCGTCGCCGGAGGCACTGTCGTTGCGCGCCGCATCAAGCACGACGCCGAGGTACGCCAGCCCCTCGCACGCCCCCGCCCGCACAGCCGGCGCGCGCTCGCCGACCCCTCCGGTGAACACGAGCCCGTCGAGGCCGCCGAGCGCCGCGGTCATCGCCGCGATGCCCGCCCGCAACCGATGCAGGTACACCCCGAACGCGAGCTCGGCCATGCGCTCGCCCGCCGCCGCCCGTTCGATCACGAGGCGCATGTCGGCGGTCCCGGCGAGGCCGAGCAGGCCGCTGGCGTGCTCGAGGGCCTCGGCGAGCTCCCGCTCGCTCACGGCCTCACGCTCGAGTAGCCACAGCAGCATCCCGGGATCGACGCTTCCGGAGCGTGTCGCCATGACGAGCCCCTCGAGCGGCGTGAACCCCATCGTCGTGTCGACGGAGACGCCGTCACGGATCGCGCACAGCGATGCGCCGGCGCCGAGATGACAGCTCACGACGCGGATGTCCGCGCGACCGGCCAACGATGCTGTTCGCCGCGCGACCCAGGCGTGCGAGAGACCGTGAAAGCCGTAGCGCCGCAGCCCCCAGCGCTCGCGCCAGAGCGGCGGGAGGGCGTACGTCGTCGCGGCCGGCGGCAGCGTCGCATGAAACGCCGTGTCGAAGCAGGCGACGGCGGGCAGCCCGGGCAGGGCCGCCGAGACCGCATCGAGCGCCGCAAGCGACTTTGGCTGGTGCAGGGGCGCGAGATCGGTCAACGCGTCCAGCTCGCGTGCGACGCCGTCGTCGATCCGGACCGCGTCACGAAAGCGCTCACCGCCATGGACGATGCGGTGACCGATGGCGTCAGCCGCCCCGAGCCCGTCGTCGAGCGCCGCGCGCAACGCGTCCGGGTCAACCCGCGACTGTGGCGCGGCGAGCTCGCACTCGCCGACGAGCGCGTCGTCGCTGTCGAGTAGTCGCAGCTTGACCGTGCTCGATCCGGCGTTGACGACGAGCACCCGCACCGGTGAGGAACGCTACTGCGCCGGCGGTCCGGCCTGCGCCCGTCCGGTCGGTGCCGGCTCCGCCCCCGGCCACGTCCACTCCCGCACCGCCGGGAGGTCATCGCCGAATTCCCGTGTGTAGGCGCGGGCGCGGATCCGCGCGTCAACCATTTCCTGGCGCAGCGGCGCGAGCCGCTCGCCGAGCCCCGGGACGCGATCGATCGCGTCGATCACGAGGTGATACCGGTCGAGGTCGTTGAGCATGACCATGTCGAACGGCGTCGTCGTCGTGCCCTCCTCCTTGTAGCCGCGGACGTGGATGTTGTGGTGGTTGGACCGGCGGTAGGTGAGCCGGTGGATGAGCCACGGGTAGCCGTGGTAGGCGAAGATCACCGGCTGCCCGCGGGTGAAGAGCGCGTCGAATTCGCGATCTGAGAGGCCGTGCGGATGCTCAGACTCCGGTTGCAGGCGCATCAGATCGACGACGTTGATGACGCGCACCCTGAGCTCGGGCAGTCGCTCGCGCAGGAACGCGGCGGCGGCGACAGTTTCCAGCGTCGGGATGTCGCCGGCGCAGGCGAGCACGACATCCGGTTCGTGATCGCCCTCGTTCGACGCCCACTCCCAGATGCCGATCCCGCGTGTGCAGTGCGTGATCGCCTCGTCCATCGTGAGGTAATCGAGGGCCGGCTGCTTGCCGGCGACGATGACGTTGACATAGTCACGCGAGCGCAGGCAGTGGTCGGCGACGGACAGCAGGCAGTTGGCGTCCGGCGGGAGGTAGACGCGGACGACCTCGGCCTTCTTGTTGACGACGTGGTCGATGAAGCCGGGATCCTGATGTGAGAACCCGTTGTGGTCCTGACGCCAGACGTGCGAGGAGAGCAGGTAGTTGAACGACGCGATCGGTCGTCGCCACTCGATCCCTCGCGTGACCTTCAGCCACTTCGCGTGCTGGTTGAACATCGCGTCGACGATGTGGATGAACGCCTCGTAGCAGTTGAACAGGCCATGGCGCCCGGTGAGCAGGTAGCCCTCGAGCCAGCCCTGGCACAGGTGCTCTGAGAGGATCTCCATCACGCGGCCATCCGGCGCCAGGTGGTCATCGGTGTCCAGCCGCTCGGCCACCCAGCGGCGGTCGGTCACGTCGAGCACGGGGGAGAGCCGATTCGACGCCGTCTCGTCCGGGCCCATGATCCGGAAGCGGTCGGGGTTGAGTCGCGTCACGTCGCGCAGCCAGACGCCGAGCACCCGTGTCGCCTCGCTCGTCTGCGTCGCCGGCGCGGGGACATCGATCGCGTACTCACGGAAATCCGGAAGCTCGAGTCCGCGGAGCAGCAGTCCCCCGTTGGCGTGGGGGTTGGCGCCCATCCGCCGCTCACCCGTCGGTGCGAGCGCCGCCAGCTCCTCGATCAGCGCCCCGTCCTCGTCGAACAACTCCTCCGGGCGGTACGAGCGCAGCCACGCCTCGAGTGCGGCCAGGTGCTCCGGACTTTCCCGCACGTTCGCGAGCGGAACCTGATGGGAGCGGAAGCTGCCCTCGGCCGGCAGCCCGTCAACCTCCTTGGGACCGGTCCAGCCCTTCGGCGTCCGGAGCACGATCATCGGCCAGCTCGGTCGCTCGAGAACGCCCTCGTCTCGCGCACGCGCCTGGATCGCGCCGATCTCGTCGAGCGCCTCGTCAAGCATCCTCGCCATCAGCTCATGCATCTCTCTCGGGTCCGAGCCGTTGACGAACCGGGGCGCGTAGCCATAGCCCTCGAGCAGTTTGCTCAGCTCGGCCTCCGGGATCCGTGCCAGCACCGTCGGGTTCGCGATCTTGTAGCCGTTGAGATGCAGGACGGGGAGAACGGCCCCGTCCTGTGCCGGGTTGAGGAACTTGTTCGAGTGCCAGCTCGCGGCGAGCGGGCCGGTCTCCGCCTCGCCGTCGCCGATGACGCAGACGGCGAGCAGGTCCGGGTTGTCGAACACCGCACCGTATGCGTGGACGAGCGAGTACCCGAGCTCGCCGCCTTCGTTGATCGAGCCCGGCGTTTCCGGGGCGACGTGGCTCGGGATCCCACCCGGGAACGAGAACTGACGAAACAGCCGCCGGATGCCCTCCGCGTCGTGGCCGATCTGGGGATAGACCTCGCTGTAGGTGCCCTCGAGGTACGTGTTGGCAACGAGGCCCGGCCCACCGTGGCCGGGTCCGGTGACGAAGATGGCGTTCAGCTCGCGGGCGCGGATCACCCGGTTGAGGTGGACGTAGACGAAGTTGAGTCCGGGGGTCGTGCCCCAATGACCGAGGAGCCGGGGTTTGATGTGCTCGGAGGCGAGCGGCTCGCGCAGGAGCGGATTGGCGAGCAGGTAGATCTGGCCGACCGAGAGGTAATTCGCCGCGCGCCAGTAGGCGTGCATGAGACGGAGCTCGTCCGGCATCAACTGTGCGTTACCCACGAGGGGTTCAGCTTAAGCGAGCGCGGCCGCCGTACTTGAGCGCATCCTGTTAACGCGCCAGATCGGGTACAGCGCGCCGAGGACGCCGATCGTCACGCCGATGAGCGCGGCCCGACCGAGGCCCCACGCCGTGACGGCGGGGCTGATGAACGCGCCGAGGCCGAGCGCGCCCGGCAACAGCTTGCTCGCGGCGACGCCAAGCAGCAGTCCGCCGATCGTCCCCAGCAGACTGACGGCGACCGCCTCACCGAGTACGAGTGAGCCGATCTGACGCGCGCTCCAGCCGATCGTCGTCAGCAGCGCAAGCTCGCGCCGGCGCTCGAGCACGGCGGCGAGCATCGTGTTGGCGACAGCGAGCGCGCCGATGATCAGCGCGAGAACGACGATCAGCAGCACCGCCTTCGAGATGAGCACGCTGTTCGTACCCGCCCGGATCGCCTCGCTCGGGTCCGAGATCGCGATCAGTCCCGGGAGCGCCCGGGCGAGCGCGCGCCGCGCCGCCGGGATCGTCGTCTGCGGCGCGAGACGGACAGCCACGGTCGTCGTCTCGCCGGACGTGCGGCTCGCCAGCGCCTGGGCATCGCCGAGCGTCGAGATCACCCCGGTGTCCTCGTTGTTGATGCCGGCGTGGAAGATGCCGGCGACGGTGAACGTCCGCCCACCGACGCGCATCGCGGCGCCGACGGTCGAGTGCAGCCGCGCCGCGAGCAGGTCGCCGACGACGATCCGGCCGGGTCCCGCTCCCTGCCCGTGCACGAGGACGAGCCGCTGCCAGACGAAGCCGCGCCGGTCGAGCCCGAGCACGACCGAACCCGGCGCGCGCGGGATCGCGTCGACGACGAGCTGGATCGGTGTCGCCTCGACGATCTCCGGCTGGCTGCGGATGCGCGGGAGCAGCGACAGGGGGAGGACAGAGGCGCTGGGGTCCGACGCGTCCCTCTGGAACAGGCCGAGGTCAGCCCGCCCGAGGTGCACGAGCTGCGCAGCCGTCCGATTGAGCCCCGTCGAGAGCGCGAGCAGCGCCGCGACCGCCGCGACGCCGACGGCGATCCCGGCGGCCGTGAGGAACGTCCGCGCCCGGCGTCGCTGCACGTTGGCAGCGATCAGCGCGAGCATTTAGAGGAGCTGCTAACCGTGAGATGACTGTGGTCCTCGTAGGTGAAGTGCGAGCTGAACTTGAACTTGCCCGACGTGCACTTGCCGGACTTCACGAGCGCATTTGACCCGGAGCCGGCGGACCACGTCTTGAACGTGAGCATCACGAGACTCGCGGTAATGCCTTGGGGGAGGCATGCCACCGGTTTGCACTTCCCCTTGCCGTACACCTGGGCCGGGATGGAGATCGTCAGCTTCGATCCCGACGCGGTGGCGTGGAGAATCCACGGCTGCCAGGAGGGGATCTGCTTGAGGTTCGGGTATACGATGATGTACAGGGTCCTGTGGATGTGGCGGAACACCTTGACCGTGGCATTGGCGTTCGTGGGCTTGAGTGGGTCCGTCATCGGCCACGTGTTCAACTCGGCGTTGCCGCTGCCGACCTGACTCGACTTCGGACACTGCAGCCCGTTTTGTGGGAACTGGGCAAGCGGCTTCAGCATCTCCTTGTCGCTCAGGTGGCAGGCGTTGACCGCGCTGGTGCCGAGGTTGAACGTGGTGTTCGCCGGGAACGTGATGACGAGCGTGCGTGCCGCCTTCGGCTTGGCGCCGAGCGCTTTGGGGTCGCTCGAGGTCACATCCGAACTGATGCCCGCTGAGACACCCGACTTCTGGGTGGTGAACCCGATTTTCGCCGACTGCTTGAACGCATCCGCCGCGAACGCGACCGAGACCGGCACGAGGGCCAGCGTCGCGGCACTCAGAGCGAGGACTGACTTACGCATCTGAGCGCTCCTTTCTCCCGACATTGCGGCGTTGACGTCTCTCGGACGGGCGCCGCGGGGATTTTCTGAGTGGACGCAGCATCGCCAGCTCATCCTGCAGGCGCTCTGCGATGTGATCCGGGTCGGGAACCAGTGCCGCGTCGACCATCAACCCGACCGTGACCTCGCCGCGGTAGCTGAAGATGCTCACGCTCATTCCCATGTGCCCTGAGGTTGGTGCCCAGACGAGCACGGTCCGCACGGGCACGCCCGCCAGGTAGACCGGCTCAGGCGGCCCCGGCACGTTCGTCATCACGGCCGTCGTCTTGGCCGTGAAGAGATCGATGATTCGCCGCTCGAGCGGCTCCGGCGTCAGCCCGGTCACGCTCAGCAGACCGTACGAGACCGGACCGTCACGCCCCGTCTTGATCTCCTGCATGCGCCGGTGCACCTCGACCAGGCGCCGGTAGCTGCCGCTCGTACCCACCGGCAGCGGCAGCATCACCAGCCCGAACTTGTTCCCGAGCTTCCGCGGGACGGGCTGGTCGAGTGGACGCAGGTTGAACGGCACCATGGCCTGGATCTCCGCGACGGGACCTCCGCGCTCCTGCAGGTAGTGGCGCAGGGCGCCGGAGACGGCGGCGAGCAGGACGTCATTGACGGTGGCGTGGTGCGCGTGCGCGATCCGCTTGACCTGGCTCAGCGGGATCGGCTCGGTCCAGGCGACGCGACGACTGATGCCCGGATCGCCCTTCAGCGCAGTCGCGGCGTCGGCGGGAGTGAGCATCAGGCGCATGACGGTCGTGCCATCCCGGACGACCGCCCCGGCGACCCGGGCCGCGTGCGGCGGCCACACGAGCATGTGGGCGCCCTGCCGGACCGCCCCGACGCCGGCTCGGCTCAACCCGGAGACCGCTCCGCGCACAGAGTCCGCCAGCGAGTCGTGGTGACCGTCGCTCCCGTCGTGCGCCGTCCGCGGGGCGATTCCGGCGTCCGCCTCGGCGTCGGTCAGCGACAACATAACGCGCGCCAGCGCGATCCCATCAGCGATGCAGTGGTGCATCCGGCTGATCATCGCCGCGCCCTCGCCGACCCCGTCGATCATGTACATGTGCCACAAAGGGCGATTGCGGTCAAGCGGCATCGTCATCAGGTCGCCGACCAGCTCCCGGAGCGTGGCGACATCACCAGGAGCGGGGAGCGCCAGATGGTGCATGTGATGCTCGAGCGCGAAGTCCGGATCCTCCTCCCACTTCGGCGGACGCAGCGGGAGCCGGCTCTCGACCGGGCGCTGGCGGAAACGCGGGTAGGCGTCGACGAGGCGCCTCTGCGTGATGTCCTTGACCCGCTCCCAATCGACCGGCTGCTCGAACAGCAGCACCGAGTTGATAACCATCAGGTTGCTCGGGCGATCCATGTGCAGCCATGCGGCGTCGGCGCTGGAGAACCGGGTGCTCATGGCTACCGCTCCTGCGCGTAGAGGCCGTCGAACACGTCGGCGTACTTCTCGTACACCGTCGCGCGCTTCACCTTCAACGTCGGTGTGAGCTCGCCACCGGCCTGGGTCAGGTCGTGATCGAGAATCGCGAAGCGCTTGACCTGCTCGATCCGGGCCAGCTTCACGTTGACCGCATCGACCTCCTTCTGAACTTCGGCGCGGACGCGGGCGTCCTCCGCGATCGTCGCCGGATCCGATGGGATCCCGAGGCGCTCAGCGAGCTTCCGGCTCTCATCGGCGTCGAGGGTCAGCATCGCCACGAGGTAGGGACGGTTATCGCCGTAGACGACCGCTTCGGTGATGTACCGACTGTCACGCAGGGCCGACTCGACATTGACCGGCGTGATGTTCTTGCCGCTCGAGGTGATGATGAGATCCTTCTTCCGCCCCGTGATGGCAAGGAAGCCGTCGTCGCTCAGCGATCCGAGATCGCCCGAGCGCAGCCATCCCTCCGGGGTCAGCGTCTCCTCGGTGGCCTCGGGGTCGTGGTAGTAGCCCTTGAACACATGCGGTCCGCGCATCAGGATCTCGCCGTCCTCGGCGATCCCGATCTCCGAGTCAGGGAGCGGCTTGCCGACGGTGCCGAAGCGGGTCGCGGTGCGCGTGTTGAGCGTTGCCGCGGCACAGCTCTCGGTCATCCCGTAGCCCTCGAGCACGCGCACGCCGCACGCCTCGAAGAATTCGAGCAGCTCCTTCGCGACCGGAGCCGCGCCGACCATCGCGAGCTGATGCTCCGGGCCGAACACGCCGCGGATCTTCGACAGCACGAGTCGATCGGCGAGTGCATGCTGAGCGCGGGTCAGCGGCGAGAGCGGCGCCCCCTCACGGAGCGCAGCATTCGCCTTCGCGCCGCAGCTGATGGCCCACCGGAACAGGGCACGCTCCGGCGCCGAGGCGTCATCCGCACGGCCCATCGCGGTTGCGTGGATCTTCTCGTAGATCCGCGGCACCGCCGGGAAGTGGGTCGGCGAGTATGCGCCGAGCTCGTCGATGATCTTCGTCGCATCGCCGCTCCAGTAGCACGAGCGGGCCCCGGCGCGGATCACGACCGCCTGCGCCACCCGGGCGAGGACGTGGGCGAGCGGCAGGAACTGGTACATGGTGTGCGTCTCGTTGATCCCGAGCTGCTCGACGTACATGCGCGTCGCGGCCAGGAAGTTCGCATGGGTGAGCATGCAGCCCTTCGGCGGTCCCGTTGTCCCCGACGTGTAGACGAGGGTGGCGACGTCGTCCGGCTCGATCGCCCGCAGACGCAGATGCATCGAGGTGACCGTCGCGTCCCGGGCGTGTTTGCGCAGCCGGCGCAGTGACAGCGTGCCGTCCGCGGCGCCGTCGAACAGAACGATCTGCTTGAGCTCCGGACAGCGGTCACGGACCTGGGCGATCTTCGCCGCCTGATCGGGGTTTTCGCAGAACGCGAGCCGGGCACCGGAGTGCGCGAGCACATAGGCGCACTCCTCTGGTGAATTGGTGTGGTAGATCGGCGTGACTATGGCGCCCGCGCAGAGGGCGCCGTAGTCGGCCATCGTCCATTCGGCGGACGTCGTGCCGAGGATCGCGACCCGGTCACCCTGCTGGATGCCGAGCGCGATCAGCCCGCGCGCGATCTCCGTCACGATCGTGCCAAGATCGGGGTACGCGATCCGGACGCGGTGTCCGTTCTGGTCGAACTCAAGCGCCGTCCCGGTGTAACGCTCGGTGGCGTTGAGCACCATCTCCCCGAGGGTGCGGGGCCCGGACACGATCGGCACCTCGTGACTGGCCGGCGGGCGACGGTGAGTGGTGGGGGCTCCCGCGGCTCCTGCGCGTGTGTCTATCGGATTCATGGCATCTGGCTCCTAGTGATGCGCCGGGCGCGGCGCATGTCCGCGGTGTCGTAGGGGCAGCCGAGGCAGCCTGCGTGTCTTCTGCGACTCGAGTGACTTCTCGCGGGGCGGCCCGCCCTTCGTCGGCCACCAGCCGAACCGTCCGAGGACTGCCTCGGCCGCGGGCAGCAGGACCGGCCGGAAGAGGAGCACGTCGATCAGGACCGCAGCGCCGACGCCCACGCCCAGCTCGCGGACAATGATCAGCTCGCTCGTCGCGAACGGGATCATCGCAGCGACCATCACGATGCCGGCTCCGGTGCCCGCGGCGGCGGTCAAGCGCAGGCCATGGTTGACCGCCTCGCGACCCGTCTGACCGGCCACGTAGGCCTCCCGAGTGCTCATCAGCAACAGCGTCGAGAACAGCACCGAGATGCCGAACGCGACCGTGAAGATGCTGGCAATCGAGACTGGATCGAGGGAGCCGGTGCCACCCAGCGGCGGGTTCGATCCGCCGAACAACAGCTCGACGATGCCGAAGGCTGCGGCGACCACGAGCAGGTTGAGGGCGATCGTGACGATCGGCAGCACGATCGACCGCAGCGCCACGATCAGCATCAGTCCTAGCGAGACCGCGATCGCCGCGATCATCAGCGGGATGCGGTCCTTCGTCTGAGCTGTGAGGTCGGTGAGGCTTCCACCCGGCCCGCCGACCGCCACCGCCGCGTTGTTGCTCTTAGCGAAGGTCGCGCCCATCTGGATGAGCGAGTTATGGAGCGCGATGCTCCGCGGGTCCGAGGACGCGTACTTCGAGGCAACCATGATCTGACCGGTCGTCCCGCCGTTCAGCAGGTTGACCGTGAACGTCGCGGCGTTGCGATCGGAGCCACGCGCTCCCTCCACCGCGGCCAGGACGAAGTAGCCGGACTTGAACATCCCGGGCGACTTCTGGAACAGCGTCTCGAGGTCCTTGGTCGATGGAACCTGACCGCGCGCCTTGACGACCGCAGCCTGCATGATTCCCAGGCCGTTGGCGATCGCACCCGCTCCGGCGGGCGCCGGCTGGAGGCCGGTCGCCAGCTGGCCGGTCCCGGCATTCAGCAGCGCCAGCCCGCCCTCCAGTTGCCCGGCGCCGCTCGAGAGCTGACCCAGCCCGCTGCGCAGCTGTCCTCCTCCGCCGGCGAGCTGGTCCATGCCGCCGGCGAGCTGCGAATTGCCACTGGCGAGCTGGTCGATACCACCCGCCAGCTTGGCGTTGCCATCCCTGAGCTGATTGATTCCGTCGGCCAGCTGGCCGGAGCCGTCGTGGAGCATGTTGATCGCGGCCATCAGACCGGGCGCCTGGTTGTTGATCTGCCCGCTGAGGGATGCCGACCCACCGGCTGTGGTCGCGGCGGTCTGCATCGAGCCCGCCGCGGTCGAGGCCGCGGACTCAGCCTGCTGGAGCGAGGCGATCGCGTTGTTGACGGCGGCGCTCGGCGGCAGCGACTGAAGCGCCGTGATCGCGGCTGCGACCGATCCGGCAACGCCCTTGGCCTGATTCGCGGCCGCCGTTGCCTGGGAGTTCGCGGTGGACGCGACGTGGGACAGTTGGTCGAGCGCGCTCAGGCTCACTCCTGCCGGCCCCTGCGCCAGGTTCACGCCCTGGACCAGCTGATTTGTGCCGGCCAGGGCCTGGCTCGAGCCTTCCTTGAGCTGCAGCGCTCCCGAGAGCGCCTGGGCCGAGCCGTTCTTGAGCGCGTTGGCGCCGGCCAATGCGGTGTTCAAGCCGTTGTCCAGTTGCACCGAGCCGCTGCTCGCCTGCATCAGGCCGTTGTGAAGCGCGACCGAGCCGGCATGAGCCGCGCCTGAGCCGCTGTGCAACTGGTCGGCTCCGCTGACCGCCTTGGTCAAACCAGCCTGTAGCTCCTTGGAGCCGGCTCCCGCCTGGCCCAGTCCAGCAATGAGCTTGAGCAGGTCCTTCTTGCTCGACTTGGAGATCGCTGCGGAGTGGGCGAGAGACGGTCCGAACTTCTTGAGCTGGACGGCTTGCGCGTTGATGAGGCCGGGACCTTGGACCGATGCGACGCTGCCGTTGAGCGCGATCTTCCGTTGAAGCGTGTCGATGCTCGCAAGCATCGCGGGCGTGGTGATCGGCCGTCCGCGCGCCTGGATGATGATGTTGTACTGCGTCGGCCAGCCTGGCCCCATGACCTTCGACACGCGCTCGAACGCGATCCGTGCGTTTGAGTTCGCGGGAAGCACACCCGCCGAGAGCTGTCCCGACTTCAGGCCGAGCGCCGGCACGGCGAGCGCTGCGAGCAGCGCAGTGGCGGCAAAGCCGGCATAGACGGCGTGCCGGGTCACCCAGTTTCCACCGCCGACGAGCGCCGCCCACGCCCGGCTCAGCGGCCTCGGGGCGGGGAAGCTCAGCCAGTCGATCCGGCGACCGAGCAACACGAAGGCCGCCGGCATCACGACAACGGCACCGCCGATGGCGAACATCGCGCAGGTCGTGGCTCCGGTTCCGACCGACACGAGCAACTCGGTCGGACCGACCACCGCCACGAGCAGCAGCGCGATCACGATGCCAGTGCCGCCGACAAGCACCGCTTTGCCCGTCGATTCCAGACCGCGCAATGCGGCCGTTGCGACGTCGCGGGAGTCTCTCCCCTCGGGGTACTCCTCACGATGGAAGCGGTCGAGGATCAGAAGCGCGAAGGCGACGCTCAAGGCCAGCCCCGTCATCGAGCCGGCGGCGACCCCGACCGCGTCGGTCTTCATCAGCTTGCCCAGGATCGCGACCTCGCCGAAGGCGGACAGCATGCTGAGCAGCCCGGTGGCAGCAACGACAAATGCCGCGACCGGCGCCCGGAGCCCGATCAGTAACAGCACGAACAGGACGCCGACGGCGATGAGCTCGGTCCTGCGCAGATTGTCCAGCGACGCGTCCTTGACCGCCCGGTCGATCGAGGGCTGGCCCGTGATGTACGCCTTCACTGGTGTGCCCGCGAGTCTCCCTGCGACGAGCCGCTCGATCTGCGGCTGGTCGTACTTGACCACGTCCTTCTCGACGCGGTCGACCGAGACGATGATCATCGCGGTGTTCGGGTGTGGACGCAGCCCGGTGCTCGCGGCGCCGACGTCCCACGCCGACAGCACCCGCGTGTGTGGGCGCTTCATCAGCGCGCCGACGAGTCTGGGGCCAACCGCGTCGAGCCGCTGCTTGGGCCCCTCGAGCAGGACGGGGACCAGCTGTGATGGACCGAACTGCTGCGTGGCCAGTTGGTTCGCGCGCCAGGATTGGGTGTGCGGAACGACCGTGACCGACGGCGACAGGGTGCTCGATACGCCGAACCCGATCGCGGTCAGCACGGCGGCACCAACAAGCCACCCCAGCAGGGCAATTCTGGGGCGACGGATCGACAACTTCGCGAGGGAGATCATGCCTCCACCTCCTTCGACCGGCTGGCGAGGAGAGCAAGGCGAGCCGACCGAATGGCATATAGGTATTGGGTCTGATGCGGCACGCTATTCCTGCGCGCCGCACGTTTCATCCGGACGCCGGAGCAATGTTCGTCCGTAGTAACGACGTATTAACAGGTTTGGGCCCGCGTGTTCACGCCTCGCCCCAGGCGAGGATGCCGGCGATGTCCAGCGTCGACAGCATGCCGATCGGGCGTTGCTTCGCCGCGTCGATGACGAGCACGTGCGCGCTCGAGTGCGTCAGCATCAGCTCGGCGGCGTCGCGCAGGGGCGTGCTCGGCTCGACCGTGAAGATCGGTTCGATCGCCATCTCTGAAGCGGTCGGCTCGGCACCCTTCGCCGTGCCCGCCCGCAGCAAGTCGAGGTCGGAGATGATGCCCCAGACCAACCGCTCGCCATGGTCACGGGCGATGCCCATGACGGCGATGCAGTGGACATGCTGCCCGGCCATCATCCGCGCCACCTCGGTCACGGGGGCATCGGGATCGCACGTCATGATGCCGGGGTGCATCGCGTCGGCCACCGTCGCGTGCTCGAGCGACGGCATCAGGTAGCTGCCGTGGAAGTTCTGCGGGGTTGTCGCGGACATCTCTGCCTCCTTCGTGATTACCGCGACACACGCTAGTTTCCGCCGCCCACGGTTGTATCCGGGCGCGCTGCCCGGGCTGGATCCGCAATTAACCGCGATCCGCGGACGGGCGCGCGCGGCGGGGGAGGACGAGCAGCGGGCACCGCGCGCTGCGCGCGAGCCGGAGCGACACGCTGCCGTGCACGATGCGCCCCAGAGGCCCGTAGCCGCGGGAGCCGATGATCAGCAGGTCGACCGATGCGCTGAACAGCGTCAGCTCCTCGGCGGGCGAGCCGTAGGCGGCGTGCGGCTCGATGTCGCCGAGCCCGGCGACGCGATCGCGTGCCTCGGCGACGACGTCGTCGATCGAGGCCTCGATCGGGGCCGGACCCGCGCCGAGCACGTAGGCCGGCACGGAGATCGCCTGCAGCGCCGATAGTCGGGCACCCAGCTCCCTCGCCAGCTGACGGCCGAGGGCCAGTGCCTGCTCGCTCTCCGGTGATCCGTCGTAGCCGATGCCGATCTCGGCGATCATCGACGGTGTCGCGGCGTAGCCTGAGGGGGCGACCGCGACAGCGCATGGCGCGCCGTTGAGGGCCGCATGGGTGTCGCTGCCGAGCAGGACGCGGCCGGCGAGACCGCGGCGCGAAGATCCGACAACGATCAGATCGGCCTCCTGGATCTCGGCTAGCTCGTGCAGCCCGCGGCCGACGGAGGTCGAGGAGATCGCCTCGAGCGCCGTCTCGGCCGTTGCCTCGCGGGCGGCGACGCCAAGATCGGCGAGAGCCCGCTCGCGTTCACGGGCGTCGTAGAGCGCGCTGACGCCGCGGTACACAAACGGGTCGCTCGCGTCGACGTGGGTCAGGGTCTCCTGACCGTCTGGTGACACGAGCCGGTTGGCGAGGGCGATCGCGTCGTGACCGCCCTGATGCTCATCGACGCCAACGACGATGCGGGTGAACATGACATGGATGCTTGTCATGCGTGCCCCGATGTGCATCCGCAGAGAGCGGCGCCGCAACTGCGCACAAGTACTGATTCGCGGATGCGGGTGGCACCCGATGACCTTTGCGCCGGTGCGTGGTGCAGTAGTGGTGCCCTGTCCGTGTTGACCTGAAGGAGCACGCCATGTCCGTTGTTGAGTCCAGCGTCTACGAGGCGCCGGGGCATTCCGGAAGCCCAGTGGAGCTCCAAGACCGCTACGACAATTTCATCGGCGGCGAATGGGTGCCGCCGACCACCGGCGAGTACCGGGAGAACCCGACGCCGTCGACCGGCGAGCCGTTCTGCGAGGTCGCCCAGTCCGCGGCGGGCGACATCGAGTTGGCTCTCGACGCCGCCCATGCGGCGAAGGACGCCTGGGGCAAGCGCTCGCCCGCCGAGCGGGCCGCCGTCCTCGACGCCGTTGCTGATGCGATGGAGGAGCACCTCGAGATGCTCGCTGTCGCCGAGAGCTACGAGAACGGCAAGCCGGTGCGCGAGACGCTGGCGGCGGACATTCCGCTGGCGATCGATCACTTCCGGTACTTCGCCGGCGCGGTCCGCGCCGAGGAGGGCCGGATCTCCGAGATCGACGAGCAGACCTACGCGTATCACTTCCACGAGCCGCTCGGTGTCGTCGGTCAGATCATTCCGTTCAACTTCCCGTTGCTGATGGCGGCGTGGAAGATCGCGCCGGCGCTCGCGGCCGGGAACTGCACGGTGCTCAAGCCGGCGAGCCCGACGCCGTGGTCGATCCTCAAGCTCGCCGAGGTCGTCGGTGAGCTGATCCCGCCCGGCGTGCTCAACATCGTCAACGGGCCCGGCGCCGAGATCGGCAAGGCGCTCGCCGCAAACAAGCGGATCGCCAAGATCGCCTTCACCGGTGAGACGGTGACCGGCCGGCTGATCATGTCCTACGCGGCCCAGAACCTGATCCCATCGACGACCGAGCTCGGTGGCAAGTCGCCGAACATCTTCTTCGACGACGTGATGGCGGCCGACGACGCGTTCCTCGACAAGGCGATCGAGGGGCTCGTGCTGTACGCGTTCAACAAGGGCGAGGTCTGCACCTGCCCGTCGCGGGCGCTCATCCAGGAGTCCATCTACGGCGAATTTCTCGAGCGGTGCCTCGAGCGCATCGGTGCGATCAAGCAGGGTGACCCGCTTGATCGGGAGACGATGATCGGGGCGCAGGTCTCCACCGCGCAGCTCGAGAAGATCGAGGGCTACGTGAAGATCGGGCTCGAGGAGGGCGCGAAGGTGCTGATCGGCGGCAAGCGGCCGGAGGTGCCGGATCATCTCAAGGGCGGCTACTACTTCGAGCCGACCGTCCTCCAGGGCCACAACGGCATGCGTGTCTTCCAGGAGGAGATCTTCGGGCCCGTGCTCGCGGTGACAACGTTCAAGGATGAGGCCGACGCGCTCGAGATCGCGAACGACACGCTGTACGGGCTCGGCGCCGGCGTGTGGACACGTGACGGAAGCCGGGCGTTCCGCATGGGCCGCGCGATCAAGGCCGGCCGCGTGTGGACCAACTGCTACCACCAGTACCCCGCGCACGCCGCGTTCGGTGGCTACAAGACCTCCGGCGTCGGCCGCGAGAACCACCGGATGATGCTCGACCACTACTCGCAGACAAAGTGCCTGCTCGTCAGCTATGACCCCAACCCACTCGGCTTCTTCTAACCGGGTCGATGGCCGAGCCGACACGGTGACGGCCACCCAGGCGGCCCTGGAGGTGATCGCTCGCCTCCGGGCCGCCCACGGGCCGCTCGCGCTGCACCAGTCCGGCGGCTGTTGCGACGGGACCGCGCTGATGTGCGTCGGCCAGGATGAGCTGCCGCAGGGACCGGGCGACCTGAAGCTCGGCGAGCTCGCGGGCATCCCGTTCTACATCGACGCCGATCTGTACGAGCGGTGGGGTCGCCCGCGATTCGTGATCGACGTCGCGCCCGGGGACACCGGAAGCTTCTCGCTCGAGGGACTCGAGGGCGTGCATTTCATCACGAACACACGTACATAGAGACCACCGAGGACGTGCTCGGTATCGGGGCCGTGTATACGTTCACCGATGAGCACGACCCTCGCCACCACTCCGGCTGCCGACGGCTTCCGGATGCCGGCGGAATGGGAGCCGCATGACGGCTGCTGGATGATCTGGCCGGAGCGCCCCGACAATTGGCGCCTCGGCGCGAAGCCGGCCCAGGCGGCGTACGCGGCGGTCGCGACTGCGATCGCGGCGAGCGAACCCGTGACGATGGCGGTGTCGCACCGTCGGTTCGAGCACGCGCGCTCGGTGCTCGGCCCAGAGGTCCGGCTCGTCGAGATGACGACGGACGACGCCTGGATGCGTGACACCGGGCCCTCGTTCGTGATCGACGACGCCGGGCAACGGCGCGGCGTCGACTGGCATTTCAACGCCTGGGGTGGCCTCGACGGTGGCCTGTACTTCCCGTGGGACGCCGATGACCAGGTCGCCCGCAAGGTGCTCGAGATTGAGCGGGCGGACCGCTACCGCGCCCCGATCGTGCTCGAGGGCGGCTCGATTCACGTTGACGGAGAGGGAACGGTGCTCACGACTGAGCAGTGCCTGCTGCACCCGAACCGCAACCCCGGCCTCACCCGTGAAGGGGTCGAGAGGACGTTGTGCGCGTACCTCGGGGCGGAGAAGGTCGTGTGGCTCGGGGAGGGGGTCTACAACGACGAGACCGACGGCCATATCGACAACATCGCGTGCTTCGTCGCTCCTGGTGTCGTCGCGCTGACGGTGAGCGAGGACGCGGCCGACCCGCAGTACGCAATCTCGCAGGACGCGATCGCCCGCCTCCGCGCGGCGACCGATGCGCGAGGCCGCAGTCTGGAGGTCGTCACGCTTCCAGCGCCGGGGCCCATCCTCATCGGCGAGAACGAGGCGGACGGCGTCGATGCGGTCGACGGGACGTTGCCCCGGCGCCCGGGCGACCGGCTCGCCGCCTCCTACGTCAACTTCTATCTCGGCAACCGGCGCATCGTCTTCCCGCTGCTCGACGCGCGCCACGACGAGCGGGCCGCAGAGATCCTCCGGGACTGCTTCCCGGGGCGCGAGGTCGTCGGCGTCCCGGCGCGGGAGATCCTGCTCGGCGGCGGCAACATCCACTGCATCACTCAGCAGGTACCGGCCGCATGATGCTGACTGGTGCGGGTTTTCCGCAAGCGATTGCGTAATCGAACCCGATGGGCCGTGGCCGGGCCACTGCTTCATTTCTGACTGCGGCTCGACGACCGTTGCGCCGATGACAGAGAGTGATATGAGCGCAACCACACCCCTCTTCCACACCGCCACATTCGACCATCCCGTCCCGGGCGACCGCTCGAGATGGCAGCGGTTTCCTACAACCTCCAGTACACCAAGAGCCTCGTCGCATCCTTCGCCGGGCGCAATCCCCCGGCCACGACCGACATCGAGGTCGTGCGGCTCCGGGACCGCGAGCTGACGCGAGCGACGCTGTTCGGGGCCCATCCACACGATGCGTCCCACCGGATCTGCACGATCGGTGTCGGCGACGGCGAGGACCGAGCGCTCCGCAGCGCGAGCAACGCCTGGTTTGATTACCACGCCTCAACCCTCTTCGCGGACAAGGTCGGTCCCGAGCAGACGCACACCGTGTCCATCCGCCGGCCCGTTCCCGGCGCGCCGGCTCGGCGAGCGCGCACCGTTGGCGTGCAGTACGAGCTGAGCTTCATGGAGCCGGTCGTCGCGGCCGCCGTCAGCCGCAACCGGCCGAAGAAGGACGAACTCCAGGTCGTCGAGGCCTCCGACCTGACGCTCATGCGGGTCAATCTGTTCGGCTCGCACCCCCTTGAGACGAGCCGCCGGATCTGCGTCGGGGGCATCGCCGACCGCCATTACCGCGCCGTGGCCGCCGCGGAGCAGGCCTGGTCGAAGTACCACACGACCCTTCTGTTTGGGGCTGAGGCGCTTGTCTCCGTCTGACGCGCTGGCGTCATTCGACAGAGCGCGTAGAGTTCTCGCTGGATGACAGCGACGTTCGTCATCGAGCGGGGCGACTTCGGGACGTTGCTGACCGCGCTCGCCGAGCGCGGCTACACCGTCGTGGGCCCGACCGTCCGCGACGGGGCGATCGTGCTCGACGACGTCTCGACCGTCGAGGACCTCCCCGCGGGCTGGACCGACGAGCAGGACGGCGGTCGCTACCGTCTCGTCCGCCGGGACGACAGCGCATTGTTCGGCTACGCCGTCGGCCCGCAGTCCTACAAGAAGTTCCAGCTCCCGGCGACCGTGACAATGTGGCGGGCCCGTGTCGAGGACAACGGTGCGTTGACGGACCTCGAGGAGGAGGCGCCGGAGCCACCGCGCTACGCGTTCCTCGGTGCGCGCTCGTGCGAGCTCCACGCGATGGGCATCCTCGGCCGTGTGCTGACAGGCGGCCGGCATCCGGACCCTGCCGACGAGGCGCGGGTGGGCGACGTGTTCATCATCGCCGTCCAGTGCGGCGAGGCGGGCGGGACATGCTTCTGCGTGTCGATGAACACCGGGCCGGTCGCCGAGGCGGGCTTCGACCTCGCGCTGACCGAGATCCTGGAGGAGGGGCACCACTACTTCGTCGTCGAGGTCGGCACCCCGCGCGGGCAGGAGCTGCTCGATGACGTTCCCCACCGGGTCGCGCTCGAGCACGAGCTCGGCGGCGCCACCCGGGTGCACGAGCGGACAGCGTCGCAGATGGGCCGCCAGCTCGAGACCGACGGGATCAAGGAGCTGCTCTACCGCAACTACGAGCATCCGCGCTGGGACGAGGTCGCCGATCGCTGCCTCACCTGCGGCAACTGCACGATGGTGTGCCCGACGTGCTTCTGCACCACGGTGGAGGACGTCACGGATCTCGACGGCACGCATGTCGAGCGCCGGCAGCAGTGGGACTCGTGCTTCACCGTCGACTACAGCTACATCCACGGTGGCGCCGTGCGGTCGTCCTCCCGCTCGCGGTATCGGCAGTGGATGACGCATAAGCTGGCGACGTGGTGGGACCAATTCGACAGCTCGGGCTGCGTCGGGTGCGGTCGCTGCATCACCTGGTGTCCGGTCGGGATCGACATCACCGAGGAGGCACAGGCAATCCGACAGTCCGAACGGGGTACGAACGATGCGCACGATTGAGCAGCTGATCGCCGAGACGCCGATTTTCGACGGGTTGGCGCCGGAGCACCTCGAGCTGATCGCGGGCTGCGGGTGGAACGAACGCATCCCAGCGGGCACGCGGCTGTTGCAGGAGGGAGAGCCGGCCGACCGCTTCTACATCCTCCGCCACGGCGTCGTCGCGCTCCAGTTCGAGGCTCCCGGCCGCGGGCCGCTCGTGATCGAGACACTCCACGACGGCGAGGTCGTCGGCTGGTCGTGGCTGTTCGCCCCGTATCGCTGGGCGATGGACGGACGCGCCGTCGAGGCATGCAGCGTCGTCACTTTCGACGGTGCCTGTCTGCGCGGGAAATGCGAGGCCGACCACGAACTGGGCTACCAGCTGATGAGCCGGTTCGCCCACAACGTGATCGAACGTCTCCAGAGCACGAGAATGCAGCTGATCGATGTCTATGGACGCGCTCCAGCCCCGGCTTGACGCCACGCCCGGGCCGATGGTGCCCGCCGGCTTCGAGGTGATGGCCAAGCGGCAGGATGCCGCCGATGTGTGGACGCTTGAGCTGGCTGCCTGCTCCGGGGATCCATTTCCGTTTGCGGCCGGCCAGTTCACGATGCTCGCGGCTGGCGGGGCCGGGGAGGTGCCGATCTCGATCTCGGGCGATCCTGACGAGCCCGAGCGGCTCGTGCACACGATTCGCGCCGTCGGCATGGCGACCGAGGCGATCTGCGACGCCGAGGTCGGCCAGGTGCTGAGCGTCCGCGGGCCGTTCGGGACTCCGTGGCCGGTTGAGGCGGCGGAGGGCTCCGACGTGCTGATCGCGGCCGGCGGCATCGGGCTGCCGCCGCTGCGCGGCGCGATCCTGCGGATGCTCGCCCGCCGCGAGCGCTACGGACGCCTGACGCTGCTCTACGGCGGGCGCTCACCGGACGAGCTGCTGTTCACCGACGAGCTGGCGGGCTGGTCGGAGCGCGGGTTCGAGGTGATGGTGACCGTCGACAGCGCGTCTCCGAAGTGGATCGGGCACGTCGGGGTCATCACCCGGCTCATCCGGCCCGCCCGACTTGACGCCGGCGCTCTCGTGGCGATGTCCTGCGGGCCCGAGGTGATGATGCGCTTCCTCGTCGCCGGTCTCCGCGGCCAGGGTGTCCGTACCGACCGCCTGTATGTGTCGATGGAGCGCAACATGCAGTGCGGGATCGGGCATTGTGGGCACTGCCAGCTCGGGCCGTCGCTCGTGTGCCGTGACGGCCCTGTGTACCGCTGGTCCGAGATCGAGCCGTGGCTCGCGATCCGGGAGCTGTGACGTGGAAGCCGCTGCCCCTGCCCTTGCCCCTGCCAAGAAGACGCTCGCGGTGTGGAAGTTCTCCTCCTGCGACGGCTGCCAGCTCAGCCTGCTCGACTGCGAGGACGAGCTCCTCGCGGTCGCCGGCGCCCTGGACATCGTCTACTTCCTCGAGGCGACGAGCGCCTCCGTGGAGGGCGGACCGTACGACGTCTCGCTCGTCGAGGGATCGATCACGACCGAGCATGAGCTGCACAAGATCAGGGAGATCCGGGAACAGTCGCGTGCGCTGATCACGATCGGGGCCTGCGCGACGAGCGGTGGCATCCAGGCACTGCGCAACTTCGCCAACGTCGACGACTTCACCCAGATCGTCTACGCGACCCCCGACTACATCACGACGCTCACGAACTCCTCGCCGATCAGCTCCGCCGTGCCGGTCGACTTCGAGCTCCAGGGCTGCCCGATCAACAAGGAGCAGCTGCTCGAGGTGATCAGTGCGTACCTGGCCCGGCGCCGGCCGCGGATCCGTGCCCACAGCGTCTGCGTCGAGTGCAAGCGGCGTGGGACCGTGTGCGTGATGGTCGCGCACGGCACGGCATGTCTCGGCCCGGTGACCCACGCCGGGTGTGGAGCGATCTGCCCAAGCTACAACCGCGGTTGCTACGGGTGCTACGGGCCGATGGAGACCCCGAACACGATCTCCCTGGACGCATGGAGCGGACTCGAGGACCGCGATCTCGTCCGCGTCTACCGCACCTACAATGCCGCCCGGGAGCCGTTCCGCGAGACAAGCCGCCGCCATGAGCACGACTGACGGCCGGCGCACGATCCGCACCGACTATCTCGCTCGGGTCGAGGGCGAGGGGGCGATGTACGTGCTGCTCGACGGTGAGGAGGTCGTCGACTGCAGGCTGCGGATCTACGAGCCGCCCCGGTTCTTCGAGGCGTTTCTGCGGGGACGGGCGTTCACGGAGGCGCCGGACATCACCTCCAGGATCTGCGGCATCTGCCCGATCGCGTACCAGATGAGCGCGGTGCGAGCGATGGAGGACGCGTGCGGAGTGACGATCGACAGCGGCCCGATCCGTGACCTCCGTCGGCTCATCTACTGCGGCGAGTGGATCGAGAGCCTCGGGCTGCACATCTATCTCCTGCACGCACCGGACTTCCTCGGCTATCCCGGGTTCCTGGAAATGGCTCGCGATCATCCCGCCGTCGCCGAGCAGGGTCTTGCGCTGAAGAAGGCCGGCAACGCGATCGTCACGGTCGTCGGCGGACGCGAGATCCATCCCGTCAACGTGCGCGTCGGCGGCTTCTATCGCACGCCGCCGAAGGCCGAGCTGCGCCGGGCGCTCGTCGATCAGCTCGAGCACGGCCGCGAGATGGCCGTGGAGGCCGTCCGCTGGACGGGGAACTTCACGTTTCCGGAGGTCGACTGGGACCCCGAGCTCGTGGCGCTCTCAGAGCCCGGGCGCTACCCGATCGATCTCGGACGGATCGTGTCCAATCGGGGCCTCGACATCGCGCCCGCCCAGTTCGGCGCACACGTCGTCGAGGAGCACGTCGAGCACTCCAACGCCCTCCACGCGAAGATCCGTGACCGGGGCAACTACCTGTGCGGCCCGGTGTCCCGGTACAACCTCGCCTCCGGTGAGCTGTGGGATCTCGCCCGCAATGCCGCCGAGGGCGTCGGACTCGGCGAGCGGTGCACGAATCCGTTCCGGAGCATCATCGTGCGCTCGGTCGAGCTCGTGCAGGCGTTCGACGAGGCGCTGGCGATTCTTGACAGCTATGAGGCACCCGACGCGCCCGCGGTCGAGGTGCAACCTCGGTACGGGGTCGGACACGGGGTGACCGAGGCCCCACGCGGGATGCTCTATCACCGGTACGAGATCGACGAGGACGGGACGATCCTCGATGCTCGGATCGTGCCGCCGACCTCCCAGAACCAAGCCGCGATCGAGGAGGACCTCCGCGCCGTCGTGCAGCGCCACGTCCATCTCGACGACGACAAGCTCCGCCACGTGTGCGAGCAGGCGATCCGCAACCACGATCCCTGCATTTCGTGCGCGACGCACTTCCTCGACCTCACCGTTGAGCGCCGCTGAGCGACGTCCTCGTCATCGGCGTCGGGAACGAGTTCCGCGGCGATGACGCGGCGGGCCTGGAGGTCGTCCGCGCGCTGGCGCCGCTGCCCGGGGTGACGGTCCGCGAGTTCGACGGGGAGGCGATCGGGCTGCTCGACCTGTGGGAGGGGTGCCCGGCCGTCGTCATCGTCGACGCCGTCCGCTCCGGTGCGACCGGCGGGACTCTGCACCGGTTCGACGCGAGCACCGTGCCGGTTCCGGCCACGTTCCGTCACAGCTCGAGTCACACGATCGGCGTCGCCGAGGCGATCGAACTCGCGCGCGGGCTCGGACGGCTCCCGGCCCAGGTCCTCCTGTTCGGGATCGAGGGTGCGGCGTTCGATGCGAGCGCCACGGTGAGTCCCGAGGTGGCAAGCGCGCTCCCGGCCTTGCGCTCCGAGGTGGCTAGCGCCGCGGCGGCCCTGGTGCCCCCGGCGCCGCCGACCTGATCGCCCGCACGAGCCTGGTCGCCGCCGCGTCCTTGAGCACGTAGCCGCTCGCGCCCGCCGCGTATGCCTCGCGCATGAACACCGGCTCGTCCACCATCGTGAGGATCACGATCGCCGTGCCCGGCGAGATCCGGCGCAGGCGGGTGATCGCTTCAACGCTCGAGCCGCCCGGCATGTTGAGGTCGAGCAGCAGCACGTTCGGGCGGTGCGTGCGAACGACGCTGAACACGGCCGGAATGCTGCCTGCCTCGGAGACGACCTTCAGTCCGGTCTCGGCCTCGAGCAGCAGGCGGAGCCCGTTGCGCATCACCGTGTGGTCGTCAGCGATGACGATCGTGATCGCGGTCCCTGTCTGACGTTCCGTGCTGATACACCGACCCTACTATCGGCGTCCGTAGTCTGCGCGCAGGCCCGCGCGCAGATAGCGCGGATGCGGCGGCCTCGGCGCCGGTCTACGTTGACGGCATGGACGGGCGAGTGACCCACCTCGTGGCGCTCGTCGTGAGCGTCGCCATCGTCGGTTGCGGCGGTGGGGGGCACGCATCGAGCTCGTCAAGCACCACCACGACGACGGCGGCGACGTCGACCGGCGTGGGCGCGTCCGTCCTCACCGGACCGGTGCGCGCACGCCTGCGTGGCGAGAGCCTTCACCCGGTCCAGGGGCACAGGTGGGCGTACTCGGTTCACGTGTCCGACGCCGCCGGGCGGCCGCTTTCCGGCACCGTCGAGATCGAATTCGTGTTCGGCGACCAGGTCGTCGGGCGCGACACGCCACCGAGTCATCCGGTGACCCGCGGCTCGTGGCATGACCGGATCGTGTTTCCACCGGCCGCCGTCGGACAGCCCCTCACGTTCCGGGCCGTCGTTCACACGGCGCGCGGCAGCGTGACCCTCGACTGGCCGATCCGGGTGACGACGTGAGCGCCACCACCGGGGTCCCGGCCGGCGAGGCGGATACGGGTGCTCCAGACCGGGCGGGCGGCTCCTCCGTGCTCGTCGAGAGCGTGACGAAGTCGTTCGGGACGGTCCGGGCGCTGCGGGGACTCTCTCTGTCGGTCGCGCCCGGAGAATTCGTCACGATCACCGGACCGTCGGGATCGGGGAAGAGCACCCTGCTCGGCCTGATCGGCAGCCTCGACCGGCCCGACACCGGCCGCGTGCTCGTCGATGGCCGACCCGTTCCGGCGCCGCGGGATGCCGTCGCGTTCCGCCGCCACGTCGTCGGCTTCGTCTTCCAGGACAACCTGCTGTTGCCATACCTGACGGCGCGGGCCAACGTCGAGGCGGCGCTGCTCGCCACGCGGCGTGGGCCGGCACGAGCGCGCCGCCCGCAGCACGGAGCTGCTCGAGGAGGTCGGCGTGGCCGATCGCGCCCACCACGTCCCCGCGGAGCTGTCCGGCGGCCAGCGCCAGGCGGTCGCGCTCGCCCGAGCGCTCGCCAACCGCCCCCGGCTGCTCCTCGCCGACGAACCGACCGGCGCTCTGGACTCGGTGAGTGCCGGCCGGGCCCTGGACCTGCTCCACGGGCTTCGCGAGCTCCACGGAATGACAGTCATTGTCGTCAGCCACGACGAATCGGTGTCCGCACGGGCGGACCGCATCGTCCAGATCGTCGACGGGCAGGTCGTGACGTAGCCTAGGCGGTGTGGCCCCCGCTCATCCGTCCGCTGACGCCGAAGCGATCCTCCGCGCCGCGCGGCGGCCGCTCGTGATCGGGATCGGGGGCGGAGGAGACGTCGTCGGGGCGCTCGCGACCGCGGAGCAGCTGCGGGTGTACGACGGCGCCGATCCGGTGCTCGGCGGCCTGACCTGGGAGCGTGGCCCGATCGATCCTGAGCCGGGACCGCGCCGGGCTGGGGAGATCGCCGACACACGGCAGATCGCGCCCGGCGTCCTGGAGGCCGGCCCGGGGACGCGGGTGCGTGACCGAGACGTCGTGTTCGCCGAGTCCCGGATGGCCGAGTACCTGCGGCGCTCGACGGTGCTCGTCGACATCAGCTCCGGCCCCGCCACGATCGCCTCCGGGCTGGCCGAAGCCACCGATGCGCTGGCCTGCGATCAGCTCGTTTTCGTCGACGTCGGCGGCGACGTCATCGCCGCTGGGAACGAACCGGGCCTGCGCAGTCCGCTCTGCGATGCTGTGATGCTCGCGGCCGCCGCCCACCTCGTCCGCGCCGGACGCTCGGTGCTGCTCGGGATCTTCGGGATTGGCTGCGACGCGGAGTTGACGAGCGCCGAGGTGCTCGAGCGGATTGCGTTGGTCGCCGCGGCGGGCGGGTTGTGCGGGGCGCGCGGCCTCACCGCTCCGGTCGCCGACGCGGTCGAGGCGGCGATCCGGCTCGTCCCCACCGAGGCGAGCGCCCAGGCCGTGCGGGCCTTCCGCGGTGCCTCCGGGATCACGACGATCCGCGGTGGGCGGCGGTCGTTCGAGCTGAGCACGGTCGCGTCGGTGACGTTCTACCTCGACGTGATGCGGTCGATAGAGGCGGCGGGACCGCTCGCGGCGGCCGTCATGGACGCGGGAAGCTTGGAGGAGGCGAACGATGCTCTGCACGCCCGCGGGGTCCGGACCGAGCTCGATCTGGAGCGCGATGTCGCCGAGAGACGGCGCATCGAGGAGCGGGAGGATCAACCGGCGGGTTAAGCAAGGTTTCGACCGCATAGCGGAAAGTACCTTGCGCGACGCGCACGCTCGGACAAGTGTGGGCCGCGATCGGGCAGTGGTTAGCACCTCCTCGTTGCCAAACACGCTGGTCGCTGAGGGGCGGCCCCAAAGCGCCGACACGATGCACCGCGTCCTTAGTTGCCCTAACTCACACACCGCTGCCCTGCGCGGCGGTACGTTGTGTGTGTCAAAGAGCGTGAGTGTTTCTGAAAAGGGAACGACCGCCAAACCGGCCAGCGGAGCGAGGACCGCGAAATCCGATGATGGCACTCACGCTCTTGGCGTAGGCGAGGCCGCGCCATCCACCTCTGCGGCCTCGTGCGCCCACCGCTCGAGCCGTTCCGCGACCCGAGCGTGGACGCTGTCGTCCGGGAAACGGCCGTCGTCGGCCCGGACGCCTGCCGGGACACCGGTCAGCAACTCGATCCCGGCCTCGACGGTGCGTGCCGTCCAGACGTGGAAGCGTCCGGCGAGCACGCTGTCGACGACCTCGTCGGAGAGCATCAGGTTGCGGGCATTCGCCTCCGGGATGAGCACGCCCTGGCGCCCGGTGAGCTCTCCGAGGCAGCAGGTGCGGTAGAAGCCCTCGATCTTCTCGTTGACGCCTCCGATCGCCTGGATCTCGCCGTGCTGGTTGACGGAGCCGGTGACGGCGATGTCCTGACGCACCGGCAGGCCGGACAGCTCGGACAGCAGGGCATAGAGCTCGGCGCTCGCCGCGGAGTCACCGTCGATCTGCTCGTAGGACTGCTCGAAGGTCAGCGTTGCCCCGACGGCGATCCGCTGCTCCCGGCCATAGCGCTCGCGCAGGTAGCCGCTGAGGGTGAGGAATCCCTTGTCGTGGATGTGACCGCTGAGGTCGGTCTCCCGCTCGATGCTCAGCAGTGCCCCGCGCCCCGGGCCGGCGGTGGCCGTGATCCTGACCGGCCGGCCGAACGTGTAGTCCCCAAGTCCGAGGACGGCGAGGCCGTTGACCTGTCCGACCCGGTCGCCGTCGTAGTCGAGCAGGAGCGCGCCCTCGCGGACGAGTTCGAGTAGCCGCTCCTCAATCAGGTTCGACCGACGGATGCGGTGGTCGACCGCCTGCTGGACATGCTCCGCACACACGCACTCGCTCCCCGCCTGCGCGGCCCAGTGGCTCGCCTCGGCGGCGAGGCCGGTGATGTCGGCGAAGCTCGTCGACAGGTGATCGCGGCTTTCGGCGAGGCGCGCGCCGTGCTCGACGACCCGCGCGACGGCGCCCGCATCGAAGTCGCGCAGGTCGGAGTCGCGGATGATCGAGGCGAGCACGCCCGCGTAGCCGGCGACGCTCTCCTCGTCCCAGGGGACCCGCCAGTCGAATTCGGCCTTGACGCGGAACAGCTTGCGCACGTCCTCGTCGAGGCCGTAGGCGAGCTCGTACAGTGGCGGTCGGCCGACGAGAATCACCTTGAGGTCAAGTTCGATCGTCTCCGGCGTCAGCGTGCTCGTGGGGATGAGGGCGTATTCCTCAGCCGGGTTCTCGAGCCGGATCTGTCCCGTGCGCAGGACGTCCTTCAGCTTCAGCCAGACGAGCGGTTGAGCGAGAACCTCGGCGGCCGGGAGCATCAGATAGCCGCCGTTGGCGCGGTGGACCGCCCCGGGGCGCAGCATGCGGTGATCGGTGACGAAGCCCCCCGCGAGCACGCCCTGGTGCTCGATCCGCCCAAACAGGTTCGGGTAGGTGGGGTTCGTCTCCAGCACGACGGGCGCGCCACCGTCGCTGTCGTGAGCGACGAACACGTTGACCTCGTAGTGGCGCATCGGCGATGCGCCGCCGGCGCTGATGCTCGCGAGCAGCGACTCCTGCGCGTCGTCCTGGCCCTGGGCACGGAACTGCGAGAGGTTGTCGGTCACGTCCTCGGCGACCGCGCTCAGCCACTCGGCGAGCTTCGGGGAATCGGCATGGCGCTCCTTCAGCTCTTCGATCAGGTGGCCGACCGCGAACAGGGCCACTTCGTGCTCGAGCGCTCGCAGCCGGTCACGTCCCTCTCGCTGGAGCGTCCGTGTCCGCGTCAGCATCGCCTGCACGTGGGGGGCGAGCTGGTCGAGGGTCTGCTGATAGCGGGCGCGCTCCTGCTCGCTCAGCTGTCCGAACTCGGCGTTCGTGAGCGGACGTCCCTCGGAGAGAGGTACTGTGATGATGCCGCTCGGCGTCAGCTCGAGCGCGACTCCGCCGGCGCGCGCCTCGTCTCGCAACTGCTGCATCGTGCGCTCTTGCTCGGCCTCGAGCGGCTCGGTCACAAGTCGGCGTCGCTCGCTGTAGGTGTCGCTCTCGAACGCCGCCGCGAGCTCACGCCGCACGTCTTCGAGGAACCGACGCATGTCGGCCGCAAGCTGATGCCCGCGGCCGCCCGGCAGGGCGATCGCGATCGGCTTGCGCGGGTCGACGAAGTTGTGGAGGTAGACCCAATCCCCGGGCGTCGGGCGCCCCCGCGCGTGGGCGTGAAGACGCGCCTCGAGCGCCGTCCGCTTCCCCGTCCCCACCGGGCCGCTGACGAAGATGTTGTAGCCGGGGGTTTCGGCAGCGAGCCCGAAATCGATCGCCTCGCCGGCGCGTTGCTGTCCGACGGCGCCGTCAACTGGCTCGACCTCGGCGGTCGAACTGAAGGCGAGCGAGTCAGGCGAACAGATCCGCCGGAGCTCGTCGACATCGAGCTCGCGCACTGGGGCTGGGCCTTCGGCCATCGTGCTGACCGTAGGGCACCCGGCCGCGGACGGCATCCGAGCGAGTCCGCAGTCCGCTTCGGGTTTTGCCCGCACCCCGCGCACGCTTGACGAGCACCCGGCACGCTTGACGAGCGCCCGGCACGCTTGACGAGTGCCCCGCACGCTTGACGAGTGCCCCGCACGCTTGACGAGCGCACGGCACGCTTGACGAGCGCCCGGGTCCCCGCGCCCGGGAGGACTCGTAGTTCCCCGCATGCGAAACCGGACTAATGACGCTGGGAGCGCGTCTGCCGCCAGCGTACCTTCGTCTCAGTCCCCAATGCGGAGCATCGAGATGACAGCACACCGTGAGCTAGCCCCGGAAGCCTGGTCCGAGTACCTCGACGCGGTCAGCAAGGAGCTGCTGAACGCGGACGTGTCGATTGAAATCCTCCAAGGCGCCGAGCCGGCGCTGATCGAGGCGCGGCGGCTGGCGCTGCATGCTGTGGCCTACGACCGTCGAGACGACGTGTTCGAGGTGGCGGTGGCGCGCGGCGGCCCTCATCTGCCCAGCGTGCTCCGGCACATGGTCGATCATCCCGAGCGGATCGTCGTCGACAGCTGGACGCTGCTCGCGCCGATGACAATCGCGGTGGACGGCCGTGACGGCGTCCGGACGGTCGTCAAGATCGCCGCCTCGCCAGAGTTTTCAGGTTGATCGTCTGATCGACCTGCACTGTCACATCCTGCCGGACCTCGATGACGGGGCGCGGGATCTTGACGACGCGCTCGGCATGGCCGGACAGGCGCGGGCGGACGGCATCACGGCCGTGTGCGCAACGCCGCACATCCGCCACGACCATGACGTGCGGATCTCCGAACTGCGCGAGCGCGTCAGCGACCTGAACGCCGCCATCCGCGCTGCCGGCATCGGCGTCCGCGTGCTGAGCGGCGGCGAGGTCGCGAGCACGGCGCTCCGGCGCCTGAGCAGTGCCGAGCTGCGGGCGGTATCGCTCGGCGAGGGCGGACGGTGGATCCTGCTCGAGCCGGCGCCGGGGCCGCTCGACGACGGGCTCGAGGACGGCGTCCGGCGGCTCCTCGACCTCGGTTTCCGTGCCGTCATCGCCCATCCAGAACGACATCTCGGTCCTGACCTCATTCCCCGCCTGCGCCGCGTGATCGCCCATGGCGCGCTCGTCCAAGCGACCGCGGCGTACTTTCTCGAACCAACATCGAGCGATGGGATGCGAGAGCTCGCCCGCGCCGGAGTCGTGCACGTGCTCGGGAGCGACGCACACTCCTCGCGCGCCGGCCGCCCCGTGGCGCTCACGGCCGCACTCGCCGCGCTGACGAGCGTACCTCCGGCGGACGAGGAGCGCGAGTGGATCACGTCGATCGCGCCGCACGGGATCGTGTCCGGAGCGCTCCTCACGCCGCCGTACGGGGTGCCGTCGGCTGCGACGGCACGCTGAGCGGCCGGACGCGCACTCGCGTGGCGAGCTCTTCGACGGCGGCGCGCTGCCCGGTGCCGAGCCCGTGGCGCAGGAAGTTGCCGGCACCGGCCGCGGCGCCGAGCACGAGCGCGTCTCTGAGCGGAAAGCCGCGGGCCCACGCTGCCGCGACGGCGCCGGTCATCGCATCGCCGCAGCCCTCGCGGTGGCCACGCGGGAACGCGGGCGGAACGACCTCGTAGGGCGGCTCGTCGGCGGTCACGACGAGTATCGGAGCCTCGGCACGCGTGAGCGCCACCGCGCCTGCGCCGTCGTGGAGGAGCTGCTGCGCGGCATCGAGCGCGCGTGGTCCGTCCACCGGTCCACGCACGTACTCGGCGAGCTCCCAGTCGTTGAGCTTGACGAGCGCCGGCCCGTGGACGAGCGTGCGGTCGAGCCGCGGCGTCGACAGGTCGACGACCACCGGGATGCCGGCCGCGCGGACGTCGGCGACGAGCGTGTCGTAGATCTCCCCGGGCAGGCCATCGGCCGGGTACGGATTGCACACGACGAGCAGTTCGCTGCCCAGCGCCGCGGCACACGTCGCGGCGACGAGGTCATCGATCTCGTGGCGGCGCGGCGGGTCGCGCAACGCACTGGCGAGGAGGCGGCGGTCGTCCCCCCGGCGGTCCGACAGATAGCTGCCGCTCGCGGCCGCGGTCTCGATCACCCGGAGCTCGCCGGGAAGCTTGGCGAGGAGCGGCGTGAGGACCGCGCCGGTCTCGCCACCCACGAAGCAGCAGAGGACCGGGTGGGCGCCGAGCTCGGCGGCCATGCGCGCCACCCACACGCCCTGGCCGGCGGCGTGGACGTGGATGTCATCGTGGCCGGCCCGAGCCTCGACAGTGATGCTCAGCAGCGGGTCTGGACCCAGAATCGCGACGCGCGGCTCGTCCACGAGTGACACGCTGCACCCGGCCGTCGTCCGGCGCATCGGGAGAAAACCACAGGCTGAGACGGGGTTCAGTACTTCGCCACACCCGCAGGAGCAGACTCTGCGGATGGCGGCTTTCCCGCCGTGGCCTACCGTTTCGGCATGGTCTCAGAGTCGTCTCGGTTGCCGGCCTCCCTGCCAGCGTCTCCCGCGGCATCCGGGCGACCCGCTGAGATCCGGCGGTTGTGCGTGCTCGTCGGCATCGGTGTATGGAACGACCGGTCAGCCTCAGCTGACGGGGACGACCTACTTTCGCTGCCGGCGAGCGGCCCGCCACACCCGTCCGCCTAGGGCGCGCTCCGCTCAAGCAGCACTCTGCCCGGTCGATCTCTCAGGATGGAACGGACACGCTCCGGCCCCTGCGCATGCAACCAACGTCAACCGCACAACCGCAGTCCGGGCCCGCGAGATGCGGGCGTCTCGGCGGCTGGGTCCGTGCAACCGGCACGGGCACGCTGGTCGCCGGGCTCGCCTTCGCACTGGGGCGGTCGACCCGCCGCCGCGAATTCGTGCAGCGCGAGCGGCGGGTCAAGCGCGAGGCCGAGGAGCGTCTCCAAGCGCTCGTCGAGCACAGCTCCGATCTGATCGTCGTGATCGCGCAGGACGGCACGGTTACCTACGAGGCCGGCTCGGTCGAGGCCGTGCTCGGGGCGAGGCCCGGACAGCTACGCGGGCGACGGCTCGCCGACTGGGTGGAGCCCGCCGATCGCGAGCGGCTCTTCTCGTTGTGCCAGACCGAGATCCAGGAGCAGGGCGAGGTCCGCCTGCGCCGCGGCGACGGAGAGCTGCGCAGCTGCGTCGTGCGCGCCACCAGCCTCCGAAATCATCCCGGCTGGCGGGCGGTGGTCCTGCACATCTGGGACGTGAGCGACCGCAAGGAACTCGAGCGAGAGCTGCGGATCGCGCAGAAGCTCGAGGCCGTGGGTCAGCTGTCGGCCGGCATCGCCCACGAGATCAATACGCCGATCCAGTTCGTCAGCGACACGAACCGGTTTCTCGACAACGCGTTCGCCGATCTCCAGGTCGTGCTCGACGCCTACGCTGAACTGCTCGCCGCCGAGCAGCAGGGGGCGGTGACCCCAGAGCTCATCCGGCGGGTGGAGGAGGCCGAGGAGATCGCCGACATCGAGTATCTCCGCGCGCGCATCCCCGATGCCTTTGTCCGGAGCTTTGACGGCATCCAGCGGGTGGCGAAGATCGTCAGCGCCATGCGCGCCTTTGCGCATCCGCCCGTGCCGGAACGCAGCCTCGTCGACATCAACGACGCCGTGCAGAACACGCTGATCGTTGCCACAAACGAATACCGCTACGTGGCCGACGTCGCCACCGAGCTCGGTGACGTGCCGCTCGTGGAGTGCAACGGCAGCGAACTCAATCAGGTGCTGCTCAACCTGATCATCAACGCCGCGGACGCGATCGCCGATGTCGTGGGCGACTCGGGCGACCGCGGGCAGATCGTCGTGCGCACGTGGAGCGAGAACGAGAGCGTGCTCATCAGCATTGCGGATAGCGGATCCGGGATTCCGGATCACATCGCCGACCGCGTCTTCGACCCGTTCTTCACGACGAAGGAGATCGGCCGAGGCACCGGTCAGGGGCTGACCGTTTCACGCAGCCTCGTCGTCGAGCGCCACGACGGCAGCCTCACGTTTGAGACCTGTCCGGGGGAGGGCACGACGTTTCTCGTCCGCCTGCCGATCCGTTCTTCCAGCGCCCCGCGCAGCGTGGCTGCTGCGGCCTGAGGTCACGTATTTCTCCACATCCGATTGGCAAGTTTGCCCGGTCGCTGTGGCTCCGACCAGCGGTTACCGTGCATCCATGCCGCTCAGTCGACACCTTGTCGCTCTCGATTCGCACGCGCCCCACGCGGTGCCGGACGGCCGCGAGGTGGCGGATGGCGCGCCCGTGCATGTCGTCCTCGCCGAGGACCACGCGACAATGCGCCGCAGCCTGCGCCTCCTGCTCGACAGCGAGCCCGGGATCGAGGTGGTTGCCGAGGCTCCGGACCTCAACATGGCGATCACCCACGTCCACGGCCATCACCCCGACGTGCTGGTGCTCGACTTGCGGATGCCGACCGGGTCGAGCATCGAGTTCATCCGACGGATCCGGGCCCAGGCGGCGGACACGAAGGTTGTGGTGATCACGATGCATGACGGCCGGGCATACGCGAGTCAGGCGCACGCGGCCGGAGCGCTCGGCTACGTCCTCAAGGACACCGCCGATTCCGAGTTGCCGGAGGCCGTCCGGCACGCGGCGCGGGGCGAGGTGTACACCAGCCCGCGGATCACGCCGCGGGCGGTACCTCTGCGTCTGTCGTGAGTCCCGGGCGGGTCGGCCGCACCGGCAGCACAGCGCGGAGCGTCGTGCCCATCGCCGGGTCAGACTGAACGTCGAACGTCCCCCCGACGAGATAGACGCGTTCGCCCATGCCGGCGAGGCCGTACCCGCTCGGCGCCGTCGAGGTGTCGAACCCGGACCCGTCATCCCGCACCTCGATCGACAGCTCACTCGTCGTCGTCGTGATCGTGACCCACGCGGTGCGGGCCGCGGAATGCTTCGCGACGTTCGTGAGAGCCTCCTGAACGATCCGGTAGACCGTCGTCTCAAGCTCCGGGTCGAGCACCGGATCACCGAGCGCTCGGCTCGGCAACTCGAGCTGGGGGATGATCCTGAGCGTGTCGGTGCTCCGGCGGTGGACGAGCGCATCGAGCGCCGGACGCAGCCCGATCTCGTCGAGCGCTGCGGGCCGGAGGTCCGAGATGATCGCGCGGAGTCCCTCGATCCCGTGGGAGATCCCGTCGATCGCCTCGCTGATCGCGGGCGCGTATGCGCCCGGATCGCCACGCCGCAGCGTCCCGGCGAGCAGCACGCGCAGGACGCCGAAGATCTGCAGCGTGTCGTCATGCAACTCGCGCGCCCACCGGCTGCGCTCTGCGTCCGCTGCCGCGAGCGACGCGCGCAGGCGCTCACTTTCAACACTGCGCGAAATCGCAATCGCGTTCGCCGCGGAGGCGCCGAAGGTGTGAAGCAGGTCCTCGTCCGGGCCCGAGAACGGTCCGCCCGCCTCACCGCGGTCGAACGCGGCGAGGACGCCGAGCGGCACACCACGGTGGAGCATCGGCACGAGCAGTGCCGTGTGCGCGTCAGGGATGCCGAGTTCCGCGGGGGTGATCCGCAGCCTCGAGGAGACCTGGGCGATCCGCTCGGGCACGCCGCGTTTCAGCACCTCACCGGAGCTTGACTGCGCGATCGGGAGCCGGTGGCCGCGCACGTCCTCGGCATATCCGGCGCTGGCCGCGACGACGAGATCCGGACCATCGCACAGCATGATCAGGACGGCTCGGGCATCGACGAGATCGCGCGTCCGCTTGGCGATCAGCTCGAGCACTCGCTCGGCCCCGGTCTCGCCGCCGATCGCCACCGACACGTCGCGCGTTGCCTCAAGTCCGCGGATCGCGCGCTCGAGCTGCTCGCGCCGCTCCTCGCTGCGCGCGTACAGACGTGCGTTCTCGATCGCCACAGCGGCAAGGTCGGAGAGAATCGCGACGGCCTCCTCGTCGGCGGCCGTGAACGACGTCGCGCCCTGCTTCTCGGCGAGGTAGAGATTGCCCCACGCGCGTCCTCGGCTCACGATCGGGACGCCGAGGAAGCTGCGCATCGCAGGGTGCCCCTCGGGGAAGCCATAACTGCGCGGATGCGCGCTGACGTCGTCGAGGCGCAGCGGACGCGGATCGGAGATGAGGACGCCGAGCACGCCACGGCCGTGCGGTAGCTCGCCGATAGCGGCGCGCGCGTGCTCGTCGATGCCGTCGACGAGAAACTCCTCGAGGCCTTCCCGGTTCTCGCTCAGCACGCCGAGCGCGGCGTACCGCGCACCGGTCATTTCACGCGCGGAGCTCAGCACCCGCTGAAGGATTGCCGGCCTGTCGAGGTCGGACACAAGGGCGCGCCCGACCTCGAGCAAGCGGCGAATCGGTACTGCGTCTGCTGCGGCCACCGAGGCGACCGAACGCCCGCGCTACTTCGTGGCGGCGCGAGTACTGCGCGACGTCGAGCGCTTTGCCGCCGTGCTCTTTGCGGCGGTCGACTTCCGAGCCGTGCCCGCGCGCGTCGTCTTGCTCGCGCTCCGTGTGGACGTGGTCTTGGTGCCCGCCTTCTTCGCGGCTGAGCTCCGCGCCGTCGTGCGCTTGCTCGCCGTCGCCTTCGCGGCACCGGCGCGGCTGCGGGTCGACGCAGGAGCCTTGGCGGCGGAGGTGACCGAGCTCGCGAGCTTCTCAATGTCCTTCAGCAGCGCGCGGTTGCTCTTCTTCGCGGTGGCGCGCAGCGTCCGCAGCGTGGCGGCCACGTCCTTGTACGCGGCATTGGCGCCCTTGCCGAAATCGTTCCGCATCGCCTGCAGTGCGTTCATCGCGTCGTCGAGCGCCTTCTCGAACCGCGCGGTTGCCTGCTCGACTTCCTTGCGGGTGATCGGTCCGTGGGACGAGGTTGCCTTAGCGGTAGTCGCGCGTCGGCGCGGCGCCGGCTTCTTGGCGGGGGGCATGAGTGAGGACTCCTCCTGGTCGAAGCTTCGGAATTCCGGCGGCTAGCTTACGCATATGCGATGACACACGCGCGGTTTAGCGAGTGACGCAAGATCGCGTGCACTGTTCGCACGTCGTTCCGGTGTCGTTTCGATGTGTCGCCGCGCGCGACGAACTGCGGATCGCTGGACGGACTTTTCACCGATGTGGACACCGGCATGTCGGACTAGCGTCACGTTCCTGAACACGACAGCTCCGATCGATCGCGGCGTTCTCACCGCGGGCCGGGCCCGGCCCGCGCGGATGCGGGAGCGCATCTCGTGGCTGATCGAGCACCGTGCTCCGATCCTCGCCGTCGGAGCGATCGTGGCGATCGTCGCCGGCTCGCGCTGCACGCGTTGGGCGCACCAGCGGCCGGGCAATGGGTGTGGCGGATCGCCGTCGCCGTGCTTGCCGCCGAACTCGCCGTCGAGGTCATCCACAGTGTCGTGGTCGAGCACAGCCTCGGCGTTGACACGATCGCGCTCGTGGCGATGGTCGGCGCGCTCGCTCTTGGCCAAGAACTCGCCGGGGCGGTGGTCGGGCTGATGTTCTCGGGTGGCGCCGCGCTCGAAACGCTCGCTTCCCGCAAGGCGCGACGCGAGCTCACCTCACTCGTGCAGCGCGCGCCGAAGGTGGCTCAACTTCGGTGCGACGGTGGCATCCGCGAGGTCTCGGTCGAGACCGTGCAGGTCGGCGACGTCGTCGTCGTCCGTACCGGCGAGGTGGTGCCCGTCGACGGCACGATCGTCAGTGCCGAGGCGGTCATCGACACGAGCACCTTGAGTGGCGAGCCGTTGCCCGAGACCTGCTCTCGGGGGATGGCGGTGATGAGCGGCACGGCCAACGCCGGCGCCCCGTTCGAGCTCCGTGCCGACCGGCCCGCCGCCGAGAGCGCGTACGCGGCGCTCGTCCGGCTCGTCTCCGAGGCAGCCTCGAGTCGGGCGCCGTTCGTGCGCATGGCTGACCGCTACGCCGGTTTCTTCCTCCCGGCGACGCTGCTCGTTGCCGGCGTCGCCTGGGCAATGAGCGGTGACCCCGTGCGAGCGCTTGCGGTGGTCGTCGTGGCGACACCGTGTCCGCTCATCCTCGCCGCGCCGATCGCACTTGTCGCCGGCCTGTCGCGGGCCGCCCGTGCCGGCGTCATCGTCAAGGGGGCCGGAGTGATCGAAACCCTCGGTCTGGCGCGCACCGTGCTGTTCGACAAGACCGGACGCTGACGGTCGGGACTCCGGAGGTGCGTCAGGTGCTGGCGGGTGGCGGGACCGAGACCGGTGAGCTACTGCGGCTCGCCGCGTCTCTCGACGCGCTCTCGGCGCACGTGCTCGCCCGGGCGATCGTCGACGCGGCCGAAGAGGCCGGCCTCCAGCTGTCGCTCCCGAACGACGTCCACGAGTCGCCGGGTCTTGGCATCGCGGGCACCGTTGACGGCCGCTCCGTGGTCATCGGCAGCCGCACACTGCTGCGGGACCACGGCCTCGCCCAGGAGGAGATCGTCTCGACCTCGCTGATGGGCACCCGCGGCTCCGGCGAGGCGCACGTGCTCGTCGCCGTCGACGGCCATGTCGCTGGACTGATCGTGATGGCCGACGAGCTTCGCCCAGACTCGGACCGGATCGTCGAGCGGCTGCGGGCGGAGGGTGTCCGCCATGTCGCCATGCTGTCCGGCGATCGACGTTCGGTGGCGGAACGGGCGGGCCGGGACCTCGGCATCGACCGCGTGTACGCCGAGCAGTCGCCGGCCGACAAACTCGAGGTCGTCCGCCGGATCCGCGACGACCGCGAGCTGGCGCCCGTGATCATGGTCGGCGACGGGATCAACGACGCACCGGCGCTCGCGCTCGCGGACGTCGGGGATCGCGCTCGGCGTCGCAGGGGCCACGGTGTCCTCGGAGACCGCTGACGCGGTGATCACGGTCGATCGAATCGACCGTGTCGCCGACGCACTTCACGTGGGTCGCCGCGCGCTCGGGATCGCACGTCAGAGCGTCCTCATCGGCATGGGTCTCAGCCTCATCGCCATGGGGTTCGCCGCGGCCGGCATGCTGGCGCCGGTCACTGGCGCGCTACTCCAGGAGGGGATCGATCTTGGGGTGATCCTCAATGCGCTGCGCGCGCTGCGGGGGTAGGTGCCGTCCGGCGAGGACGCCGGCGCGCGGGGCAGCGACGTGGTGGGTCCGCCCCGCGTGCGGGACCCGTGCCGGTCGCGGGCCGGCGCTCCCGCGGCGGCGTGCGTCACCCGGCAACAGGCGCAGTACGAGCAGGTACACGACCGGGATCACCGGCGCGACGACGATCCACTGCATCCAGAGCTTCGATCGATCCGAGCCGGCGCCGAGCGTGTGCACGACCGCGAGCACCCAGATCACCACCGTGCCGCGATGCAACGTCCGCCACCGTCGGGCGCCGATCCGCCGGCGCAGGTAGAAGCTCGGCCCGAGCAGCACCGTGAGGTACCCGGCGATGATCCCGAGCCCGGTGAACGTCGAGCGATACGAGAGCGCGAACGGAATCGTGATCCCGCGCCACCCGGGCTTCAGCCAGTGATCGCCGAGCAGCGCCGCACCGTGAACCGCGATCGCCAGGATCGAGATGAGCGCGATGTGCTCGTGCAGCCGCGCGACCGCGCGCTTGATCGCGGGCGTGCGGATGGCACGGGCGGCCATCGCAAGTCCCATCATGACCGACAGCGAGATGAGAACGAGCGCGACGATCCCGGACGCCCGGCTCACGAGCCACCAGATGAGGTGAAGCGGTGCCTTCTGGCTCATCGCACTGCCGTCACGTCGGCGCCATTCTCAGCAACTGAGCCCTTGACCGGACCGATCGCCTCGACCGTCCCGTCATCATGGATGATCACGCCGCCGCGGTCGGCGAGTGCGGTGCGCGCGCCCGCCGGTCCGCTGAGCAGCGCGATCTTCGACAACGTCTCGGCCTCCAGCGCCGTGTCGCCGAGGGCGGTCACCCCGATGAGACCCGTCCACGCCGGCCGCCCGCTGCTCGGGTCGAGCAGATGGTGCGCGTACCGACCCTCGCGGTCGCGCCAGATCCGGACGTTAAGGCCGGATGTGGCGATCCCGCCCCGGGCGACTCGAACCGTGCCGATCGAGCGGCGAGTGAGCGGATGCTCGACCTCGACCTCGTAGGGGGAAAGTTGCGCGCCGACGCCGCCGACCGCGATATCGCCGCCGCAGTCGACGACGAACCGGGTGAACCCTCCGAGGCGGTGGGCGACGGCGTCAGCGCACAGTCCCTTCCCCGTTCCCCCAGTATCGAGCATCACGCCCGGGGGACGCCTGATGACCCCGGCGTCGTCCTCGACCTCGACCTCCCGCCAGCGCGACGACGGATCCGCTCGCGCGGCGGTGCGTGGGGGGCGCCGGCGAGCGCCTCGGCGAGTGACGCCGGTTCCGCGCCGTCGAGCGAGATGCTGTAGCCGGTGCGCTCGAGCGCTCGCACGAGTGTCGGATCAAGCAGCCCATCGCTGCGCTCGGCGGCCCACAACCCGGCCGCCACCGCTGCGCGGAGCAACGGAGAGGCCGGCACCTCCCGCCGTGGGTCATGATTGAGAGCCGACAGCTCGCTCTCCGGGATGAACCGCGACAGGCGATACGCGAAGTCGAACACGAACGCCTTCTCGCGATCGGCGGCGGCGAGCGGTTCCGGCGCGCTGGGGGCGAGCCGCGGCCCGATCAGGAACCGGATGTCGCTCCCCATCGAGTGGAACGTGTAATCGAGTTCGTCGTTCATGCCGTTACGAGGATCGCGTGCTCGCCGCGGGAGCGGCGGGTAGTGCTCCGGAACTCGAGCTCGACTGGGACACCGACGTTCCGGTGCCGGTGCTCGCTCCACCTCGGATCGTCGTGACGACCCGTGTCTCGTACACGCGGCGCATGACGATGACGGGACGTGCGACCTTAGCCGACTCACTCGCCTCGAGCTCGCGCGCGAGGAAGGAGAGCACGGCGAGGAAGGCCGCCGCCGTCAAGAGCAGTACGGTCAGGCGGTCCGGCCCGGAGGCTCGACGGCGTCCTCCGGGCCGCGGGCGCGCCGCCTCAGTCGCCGTGGTGATCGCCGCCATCGCCATGATCTCCGCCGCCGCCGCCACCACTGCTGGTGCGGGTCGTGACCGGCTGGCCCGAACTGCTGGAGCCGCCGCCGCTTGAGGTAGACGAGTGCGAGGCACTCGTGCGGGTCGTGACCGGTGCGCTTGATCCGCTCGAGCTGTGGCTGGCGGACGAGGAGCCGGACGAGTGACCGCTCGAGCGAGTGCTCACGGGCGTGCTGGCGTGGACGACGCCGCCCGAGCCCGAGCTCGCGGAGCCGCCTCCGCTCGCGCGGGTGCTGACGGCACCACTCCCGCCGGCGGAGCCGCCGTAGCTGCCGCTCGCGTGGTGCGAGCCGCTGGCGCCGGTGCGTGGGGCGCCGCCTCTCGAGCCGTGTCCTCCGCGGCCGCCGGCCGCCACCGCACCGCGCGGCTGCGGACCGTGTGGGGTGCGCTCGTGGCGCACCACGTGCACCGTCCGCCGGATGACCTGCGTGCGGTATTGGACGGCGGGGGTGTCGGCGGCGGCCGTGGCCACCGGTTTGTCGGACGGCTGCAGCGTGTACACCGCGAATCCGCCGGCGGCGATCGCGGTGATGGCTGCAGCGCTTCGGGTGTATCTCCTGCGCATGCCAATCCTCCAGGTCGTTTGACGGCCCGCACTCTGCCGAGGGGGCGGTGAGCGACGCCCCAAGCGTGGGCAAAGGTTTCGCAAAACTGAGGGCGTTCTCACCGTGAGCGAACGGTTTCCTTACGCTCACGGGCCACGCTCGCTGCATGAGCACTCCGACACCAAACGGGATCGTGATCGCTGGAGGCGGCCTGGCCGCTCAACGCTGTGCCGAGATGCTGCGGCGCAGCGGCTACGACGGACCGATCCGGATGCTGTGCGCCGAGGCGCACCGCCCGTACGACCGGCCACCCCTGTCCAAGGACCTGCTGCAGGGCACGTGCGCGGAGAACGCGCTCAGCTTCCGTGCCGATGACTGGTACGAGGACCAGGGCATTGAGCTGTTGCTCGGCACCGCGGCGAGGTCGCTGTCGGTCGGCGGGCGCCGGATCGAGCTGAGCACCGGCGCGGCGCTCCGTTACGACCGCCTGCTGATCGCGACCGGTAGCCGCCCCCGGGCGCTGCCGATGCTCGAGGGCGCCACGAACGTCTCGGTCCTGCGGACGATCGACGACGCCGCGCGCCTGCGCGACGTCCTCGAGCAGCGCCCGCATCTCGTGATCATCGGCGCCGGCTTCATCGGTCAGGAGGTCGCCGCGACGGCACGCCGGCTCGGCGCCGAGGTGACGATGATCGAGGCGGCACCGACACCCCTGCACGGGATCCTCGGCGAGCAGCTGGGGGGATGGTTCTCGTCGCTGCATGCCGAGGAGGGCGTGAACGTTCTCACCGGCACGAGCGTCGCTGCCGTGGACGCGAACGGGCGGGTGAACGCGATGACGCTGAGCGACGGTCACCGCATCGAGCCCGATCATGTTGTCGTCGGCGTTGGCGCGCAGGCCGAGATCGACTGGCTGCGGGACAGTGGCCTCGCCTCCGGCGGCGGTGTCCACGTCGACCCACACGGACGGACGGCGACCCCCCACGTGTTCGCTGCCGGTGATGCAGCGGCAACGTACGACGCAGAGCGGCGGGCATACATCCCCGGCTCTCACTGGGAGGCGGCAGGACGCCAGGGAGCGCGTGCGGCGAAGGCGATGCTCGGTCTCGAACCGGGCGACGTTCCCGTGACGAGCTTCTGGACCGACCAGTACGGGATCCGGATTCAGTACCTCGGTCGCGCGCAGCTCGCCGACCGTGTCGAGTTCGACGGCGACCCCGCGTCCCGGAACTTCACCGCGATCTTCTCCCGGGCCGGACGGGCAGTCGCCGCGCTGCTCGTCGATCGGCCGCGTTTCCTGCCCGCGGCACGCAAGCTGATCGAACACGGAGGACAGTCATGACATATGTGGTGGAAATCGACGAGGACGCCTGCGCCGCCCACGGCGACTGCGTCGTTGTCGCACCGAACGTCTTCGCCCTCGGCGACATCGCCGAGGTCATCGGGACGGGAACCGACGAGGAGCTGCTCGCGGCGGCCGAGGCATGCCCGAGCACCGCGATCCGCGTGATCGACGCCGAGTCGTCGTCCCAGGTGTATCCCTAGACGATTGATTCCACGAGGGCGCGGTGATCGATCAGCTTGGGCGGTCTCAGTCGTCGCGGTGGGAGCCGGACGACCCACCGCTCTGGTTCGAGCCGCCGCCCCCGCCCCCGCCGTCCTCGCGCCCGCCGCTCGTCGTCGACCGTGCGGGCGCCGGGGCGGCGGTGGATCCCGCCGGGGGAGAGGGAGGACTCGATGCGGGAGCCGCGGGGGACGCCGTGGCAGTCGGGGGTGACGCGCTCGTCGAGGGCATGCTTGGGATCGTCACCGTCCTCGTGCCCCGAGCCGACGCTGCGGGGCGCGGGTGGCGCGCGCGGCGGATCGGCTGCGCGCGATGGGCGCTCCCGGTCGCCGGGGCGAGTCCGGAGGCGACCGCCAGGGGCTCGGAGGCCAACCCGATGCGCTGCCCCGCGATCTGGCTCGCGGTCCACGCGAGCGTCGCCGTCACGGCGATTCCCAGGAGGGCCGCCAGTCCCCACAGCACGGTTCGGCTCCGCATCGTTACCGGACGCTAGCTGCGGGTGGGTTAAGAGTCGGCAAATCGTCCGGCGCCGGCGGATCGCCATCCGTCGTGGGCGCTCGCTCGGGCAGCGTGATCGTCGCCACGGTGCCGCCCCCGGCACGTGCGCGGAGCGACACCTCGCCGCCCCACCCGCGGATCAGCTCCCGCGCAATCGACAGGCCGAGACCGCTGCCAGAGGGGCCGCCCCGGCCGACCCGTCCGCGGTGAAAGCGCTCGAAGACAAGGTCGCGCTCGTCGTCGGCGATGCCGGGTCCTCGGTCTCGGACCTCGATCCGGCCCGAGCGCGCCCCGACCTCGACCGTCGAGCCGCGCGGGGCATAGCGCAGCGCGTTCTCGATCAGCGCGTCGAGCGCCCGCTCGGCGTCCGTGCGAGCGCCCCAGGCTGGTTCCGGACCGGCTCCGGCGACGGCAATGACTCGCAACCCGTGCTCGCCGGCATTGGGCTGCCATCGGTCGGCGGCCGTCCGGGCGAGCTCAGCGAGATCGAGCCGTCCGCCCGTCGTCTCCCGCTCGCCGCCGCGGCTGAGCAGCAACAGCTCGTCGACCGTGTGCGACAGTCGGTCAACCTCGGCAATTGCCCGATCGATCTCGCCGGCGGCCGGCCCGGGTGCCTGCGCGCGCGCCTCTTCGAGCCGGAGGCGCAGGCCGGTGAGCGGCGTGCGGAGCTGGTGGGACGCGTCGGCGACGAAATCCCGCTGGGCGCGCAGCAGGCGCGAGATGCGTTCGGTCATCTCGTTGAACGAATCGGCGAGCGAGCGCTGCTCCCGGCTGCCCTCGCGCTGCGCGCGGGCGCTCAGGTCGCCGCGGGCGACCCGTCGGGCAACCGCGTCGAGGCGGCGGATCGGACGGCCGACTCCAGCGGCGATGAACGTCCCGGCCAGCAGCCCGAGCGCGAGCACGATCACGGCGATCAGGCCGAGACCGAACTCGACTCTGTGGACCGCGGCGTGCAGCGCGGCGACGCTCTGGGTGATCCGCACGGCGCCGATGGCGCGGCCATCGTGGATGATCGGAACCGCGGTGGCGAGGATCTCCTGACCGAGTGTCTTGGAGTTGCGCTGAACCTGGACCTGATGGCCCGACAGCGCTCGCTGGATCTCGGGACGACTGTCGTAGCTCGCGCCGATCTCGCCCGGTCCGGCGCTGTCGACGAGCACGTTTCCGTCCTGGCCCACGATCAGGATGCGCCCGCGGATCGTCCGCGCCGCCGTGTTTGCGAGCCGCTGGAGGCTCGCCGTGTCCGTCGGCCGGAGGAGATCCGCGGCCGTGGCGGCGACGAGATCGGCCTGTCCCTGGGCCTGCGTCCGCACCTCCGCGTTCACGCGGGCGCTCAGGTTGATGGCCAGGGGCACTCCCAGGGCGATGATCGCCAGCACGAGCACGTATGTCAGCGCCGCCAGCAAGCGGAGCCGCAGGCTTGTCACGCTTCGGCCGTCTCCCTTGCGGGATCGGCGGCGAGTCGAAAGCCGACGCCGCGCACCGTGTGGATGAATGTCGGGCGCGCCGGGTCATCTCCAAGCTTGCGGCGGAGCCAGGCGATGTGGACGTCGAGCGTCTTTGTCGAGCCGAACCAGTTGAGGTCCCACACGTCGGACATCAACGACTCCCGCGTGACGACCCGTCCGGCGTCACGTGCGAGCCGCGCGAGCAGATCGAACTCCTTGCGCGTCAGCACGACCTCGTGCTCTGCCAACCACACGCGGCGCGCGCCCGCGTCGATGTGGAGCTCGCCCAATCGAACGTCCGTCTCGGTCTCCTCCTGTGCGCGGCCGCGGCGCAGCACGGCACGGATGCGCGCCACGACCTCGCCGATCGCGAATGGCTTGACGATGTAGTCGTCGGCGCCGAGTTCGAGTCCGACGACGCGGTCGGTCACGCTGCCGCTAGCCGTCACCATGATGATCGGGACGCTCGAATCGCTGCGCACCTGCCGGCAGATGTCGCGCCCATCGGCGTCGGGCAGCGACAGGTCGAGCAGCACCACATCCGGGACGCCCCGGGCGAGCTGAGCGAGGGCGTCGGCGCCGCTGTGCGCGACCGACGTCGCAAAGCCGCTGCGGTCAAGGGCACTGGCGAACGGTTCTGCGATGGACCGCTCATCCTCGACGAGCAGCACGGAAACCTTGCGTATGTCCGTCCCGTTGATCACCGATCTCGCCTCCACCACCATGTCCGCACGGGCGAAAGCGTCGATAAAGGGTCAATGGGAATTCGTACATGCGTCAATCCGCGGCAACCGGTCGCCTCGGAGGGGAGACCGGACGCTACAGTTGGTCTCGGGGCAGGCAGGATGCCCCGGGGTAACATCCAATGAGGCCGTTGATGCCACCACCTGATGCGATATCGAAGCTCGATCAGGATCGACTGCGCAGGCTGATCGAGGCCGGGCGGTCTGTCGTTGCGGAGCGCGAGCTTGAGGGCGTCTTCTCACGGCTGCTCGATGTCGCCCGTGAGCTCACGGGCGCGCCGTATGCGGCGATCGGCATCCTCGACGAGGCGCGCGAGCACCTCGCTGACTTCATCACCGCCGGGATCGACCCCCACTCGCACGGCATCATCGGCGACCTGCCCCGCGGCCGCGGCGTCCTCGGCCTGCTGATCTCCAATCCCGTCCCGCTCCGCCTCGCTGACGTCGGCGGCCACATTCGATCGTATGGATTCCCGCCGGGGCACCCGTCGATGACGAGCTTCCTCGGGGTTCCGATCCTGATCCGTGGGGAGGCGTGGGGCAACCTCTACCTCACCGACAAGCCGGAGCCCGGGTTCGACGATGCTGACGAGGAAGCCGCGGTCGTGCTCGCGTCGTGGGCGGCGATCGCCGTCGAGAACGCGCGCCTCTACAAGGAGACCGATCAGCGTCGAGCAGAGCTCGAGCGGTCTGTCCGGGCGCTCGAAGCGACATCCGAGATCGCCCGTGCCGTCGGCGGTGAGACACAGCTCGAGCGCGTGCTGGAGCTGATCGCCAAGCGCTCCCGCGCGCTCATCGAGGCGGCGGGAGTGGCGATCCTGCTCGCCGAAGAGGACGAATTTGTCATTGCAGCGGCGGCCGGAGAGATCCCGCGGCGGATCGTCGGTAGCCGGGTGGCGAAATCCGGCTCGGTCGCGGGACGCGTCGTCGGCTCCGGGCGCGCGGAGCGCGTGAACGACGTCACCAGCTCGCTGCGGTTCGCGCTCGGAGATCTCGGCGTCAAGGCCGAATCCGGGATGTTCGTCCCGCTGATGTTCCGCGGCACGAGCCTCGGCGTGATCGAGGCCTTCGACCGCAATGGCGGGCCGGAGTTCCGCCCCGAGGACGAGCGACTGCTGCTCGCAGCCGCGGCGAGCGCCGCGACCGCGGTGGCGACCGCCCAGTCGGTCGAACAGGATCGTCTGCGGCGCAGCCTCCGCGCCGCCGAGGAGGAGCGGCGCCGGTGGGCGCGCGAGCTCCACGACGAGACCCTGCAGGGCCTCGGAGGCTTGCGTGTGCTGTTGTCCTCGGCCCGGCGCAGCAGCGATGTCGCCCAGCTGCACAAGACGCTGGAGGTCGCGGTCGACCAGATCGCCCAGGAGATCGCGAACCTGCGGGCCCTGATCACCGAGCTTCGTCCCGCGGCGCTCGACGAGCTTGGCCTTGGGGCCGCGCTCGAGGCGCTCTTCGACCGGGTGCGAACGCTCCACGGCCTCGAGCTCGATGCGCGGGTCGGTTTGGCCTTCGAGGCCGGCCGCGAGGCCCATCGGCTCGGGCCGGACATCGAGACCGCGGTCTACCGGCTGGTCCAGGAGTCGCTCAGCAACGCTGCGCGGCATGCGCACGCCGACCATGTCGACGTTGAGGTTGCCGAGAACGAGGGCGAGGTCCGGGTCGTCATCCGTGACGACGGCAGCGGCTTTGACACGGACGCTCCGTCATCGGGCTTCGGACTGACCGGCATGCGCGAGCGGGTGGCGCTCACCGGCGGGCAGCTCGAGATCACGAGTTCCTCCGCCGGCACGACGATTGTGGCGTCGCTGCCGTCCGGCCGCACCGTTCGCCAGACCGCGTAGCGCTGCGCGCCGAGCTGCCGAGCCGGGCCCGTCCCTTAGCATCCGCGCATGGGATCGACCACGCACGTGGTCCTCGCCGGCGGTGGGCCGGCCGCAGTTGAGGCGTTGCTCGCGCTGCAGGCAGGTGCCGGCGACCGCGTCGCGCTGACCCTGATCTCCCCGGAGCCGGAACTCGTCGTGCGGGCCTACGAGGTGCTCTCGCCGTTTCGGGAGGGTCGCGAGCGGCGCTATCCGTTGGCTCGGATCGCGGCTGATGCCGGTGCGCGCCTGCGACGCGACGCGCTCGCCTCGGTCGACACGGAGGAGCGCGTGATCACGCTGCGATCCGGCTCGAGCGAGCCCTACGACGAGCTGGTGATCGCGGTCGGAGCGCGGATGGTGGGGACTGTGGCCGGCGCGATCCAGTTCCAGGGGGCCCGTGACGCCAACCGCCTCAAGGAGCTGCTCAGCGAATCCCGGGCCGGCCATCACCGCAGCGTCGCCTTCATCGTGCCCGGCGGCCACACCTACCAGCTTCCGCTCTACGAACTCGCGCTGCACACGTCCGCATGGCTGCGCGAGCGCGAGGTGTTCGGCGTGCCGCTGCTCGTTGTCAGTCCGGAGCCCGTACCGCTGTCCTCCTTCGGCGAGCGGGCGAGTGACGAGGTCGCGTCGCTGCTTGACGCCCACGGGGTTCAGTTCGTGAGCGCTCACGCCGTCCGTCACGAGCCGGGTGCGTTGCTGCTCGCCGGCGGCCGGACCATCGACGTCGACCTGGCGGTCGCACTGCCGCGCCTCGCCGGGCCCGGGCTCCACGGGCTGCCGCACGACGATGACGGGTTTCTGCCCGTCGACGAGCGCGGCGGTGTCGACGGCGTGAGGCACGTTTTCGCCGCCGGCGATGCCACCGACTTCCCGATCAAGCAGGGAGGTCTCGCCATGCAGCAGGCCGATGGGATCGCCGAGCTCATCGTTGCCGAGCTCACCGGCACGCCGGTGCCCGAACCCGCCGCTCGCGTCCTCCAAGCGGTGCTGTACGGAGGACGTGAGACGCGCTACCTGCGCGCGCGGCTCGGCGACGAGCTGGATGCGTCCTCGGAGGCGTCGAGTTCCCCGTTGTGGCCCGAGTCGAGCAAGCTCGTCGGGCGCTACCTGCCGAAGTACCTCGACTCGCTCGACGCCGCGCGCGTGGCCAGGTAGGGCGCCAGGTAGCGGCCGACGACCTTCGTCGCCGGCCACCACGGCGCATCGCCGGCGATCTCGGTCACGGTCACGGCGTCCGGTCCGCCGCGCAGTTCGCGGCGCAGGTAGCGTGGGCCACGACCCGTCAGCAACGTGGCGCGCAGCACAGGCGCGACGTGGGCGGGTGCGATGCTCGCGCCGGCACGCGTGGCGATCGCGCGGGCGGCAGCGTCGGCCTGCTGGGCCGCCAGGCCGCCCTGCTTGATGACCTGATCGGTCGCGTCCCCGGCCGCGTAGATGTAATCCTCGCCGAGCACGAGTCCATCACCGTCCGTCGTCAGGAATCCGCCGGGCCTGTGCGGCAACCCCCCGAGCGTGGGCCCGCTCAGATGGGGCAGGGCGATCGCGGCCTCGGCGACGATCTCCTGCGCTGCGTCGGTGATGAGTCGGCGGTGCTCGAAGCGGGTGGCGACGCAGCCGGTGACCAGCTCGATCTCGGCTCGGTCAAGGAGCTCTCGCACCAGGTTCGTCGCCTCGGGGCCGAGCACGGCCAGCGGCGCACGCTCGGCCGTCACGATGGTGAACACCGGGTGGGCGCCGGCTCCAGCCGCAGCCTCGGCGCTGAGCAACGCGAGTTCGTAGAGCGCGATCGTCCACGAGCAGTCGGGCGGGGCGACGAACACGAGATCGCGTGTCGCACCGATCTGAACCCGCGAGAGGAGCCGGCGCAGGGCATACGATGCCCCGGGCGCGCCGATTGTGACGGCGCCGGGCAACGCCTGGTGCGCGATTGCACCGACGGCGACGACAAGCGCGTCGTACGGGTGCCAGAATCCCGCCGTCGTGCGCACGGCGCTGGCTTCGGAGTCGACCACGTGGAGGTCATGGGGAATGCGATGCACCCCGAGCTCAGCGGTGATCTCGGTCCACGGGATCCGTTCGGCCGGCTCGAGCCGAAACGGCTCCAGGACCTGATGCGGCCGGTACACGAAGTGCTCGGCGGAGCTCAGCAACTCGAGCTCGACCCGGTCGCGCGCCAGCTCGCGCAGTGCGAGCGCGGTCTCGAGAGCGGCGACCCCTCCGCCCGCAATCAGCACTCTCGGCACCGGTCCGGTCGAGGCGGTGAGCGCGGCCCGATTCATGGGGGCTCTGATCGTACGATCAGGCGTTCCGAGTTCCATCGTGCGGCCCGCTGAAACCGGCTCAGTACTTCACCGCACGTCCGCACAATCCGTACTCCCTACGGATGGGGCGGCGTAGCGGAGCACGATGAGTGGCCGGCCCACGGTACCTAACGTGCGGCAGCACATGTCGTCGCGGCTGAAGCCAGGTTCGGGAGGACGCGCACGGGTCATCGTGGCCGGTGGCGGCGTCGCCGCGCTGGAAACCGTCATCGCGCTGCGCACGCTCGCCGGCGAACGCATCGACATCGAACTGATCGCGCCCGAGCGAGCGTTCGCGTGGCGTTCGCTGATGGTCGCCGCCGCGTTCGGCGGCAGCACCGGTGCGAGTCTCGAGCTGAGCGAGCTGGCCGAGGAGTTGGGGGTCACGTATACGCGCGACGCCATCCTCAGCGTCGATCCCCGGGAACGCATCGTCACGCTTGCCGCCGATGGGCACCGGAGCTACGACGCACTCGTGGTGGCCGTCGGCGCTGTGATGGAGGAGGCAATCCCCGGTGCGCTCACGTTCGGCACACCCGAGGGGACCAGCCGCTTTCGCAAGACTCTCCAACTCGCCGAGGCCGGCGAGATCTCCGACCTCGTATTCGCCGTCCCGGCGCAGGCGGGTTGGCCGCTCGCGCTGTACGAGCTCGCGCTCCTCACCGCAGAGCGCCTGCGCATGAGTCAGGTGTGCTCACAGATCACATTGATCACGCCGGAGCCGGCACCGCTTGCCGTGTTCGGCGGTCGCGCGAGCGGCGCGGTCCTCGAGGAACTCGAGGACCGCAACATCCATTTCATCGCCGGTCTGCTGCCGCAGGAGATCCGCTGGGGCGAGCTTCACGCGCGCCCGGGCAAGGTGCGGATCAACGCCGACGTCGTCATCACGCTGCCGCGCCTGCGCGGTCCGGCGCTGCCGGGGCTGCCGGCCGACGCGCGGGGATTCCTGCCGATCGACCGGCACGGCCTCGTGCGCGGGCTGAACGACGTGTACGCCGCGGGAGACGTCGTGAGCTTTCCGATCAAGCACGGCGGTCTCGCCGCGCAGCAGGCGGACGCCGCCGCCGAGACGATCGCGGCGCGCGCGGGTGTGGACCTCACACCGGCTCCGTTCCGCCCGGTGCTCCGCGGCATGCTCCTGACCGGACGCGAGCCACGCTATCTCGAGGGGTCGGGTGACGGAGGTGTGGCAAGCACACGGCCGTTGTGGTGGCCCCCGGCGAAGGTGGCCGGTCGCTACCTCGGGGCCTACCTGAGCGATCGGGTGGCAAGTCCGGCGAGCCTGGCGGGCGCAATCGCGATTGACGAGCCGATTGATTCAGAACTCGCGGTGGCGCGAGCCGTAGGAGGACGGCAGTGAACGAGACGGCCGAAACCAAGACGACATTGTGCGATGACGACCGTGAGGACGTTATCGTGCACGAGATGCCAGCGGAGACCGGGCCCAACGCCCCGATCACGATCGTGATCGCGGATGATCATCAGGTCGTGCGAGCGGGGCTCCGGCTGCTGCTCGAGGCGGAAGATGGGTTCCAGGTTCTCGCCGAAGCCGGCGATGTACCGACGACCGAACGACGGCTGAGCGCGTACCACCCGCGGGTGCTCATCCTTGACCTCAATATGCCGGGGGAGTCGAGCCTCCCCGCGATCCCGCGGATGCGCGCGAACGCCCCGGACACCGAGATCGTCGTGCTCACGATGCAGAACGATCCCGCCTTCGCCCGCGAGGCCCTGCGCTCCGGCGCGACCGGCTACGTTCTCAAGGAGGCGGCCGACTCGGAGCTCGTGCAGGCGGTCAAGCTCGCCGCCGAGGGACGGACCTATCTCAATCCCGAGCTCGGCGCCCGCCTCGCCGCCGAACCGCCGACCGCCGCGGGACCGCCGGATGATCTCAGCGCGCGTGAGGTGGAGGTCCTGCGGCTGATCGCGCTCGGTCATACGAACGGTGAGATCGCGTCGAGCCTGTACCTCAGCGTGCGCACGGTCGAATCCCACCGCGCCCACATCCAGCAGAAGACCCGCCGCACGACGCGTGCAGAGCTCGTCGCCTACGCGCGCGACCACGGTCTGCTGTAGGCGGCGTTCGTCTGGCGCTCGGTCGGGTCGAGCCGATCGTCCTGATCTCCCCCGCTCGAGGCTCTCTGTGATGCAAAGGGATTCGCGGACCAACACGTGGTCCTGAAATCCCAGGTTGTCGGGACGCTCCCAACGAAGGGATTTCAGGACGATCCGGCGCCCGCCCGGGCGCGTCGTGGCGGGTGGCTGCGGTCGGCGGCCCTTTGATGGAAGGGTGAGCGGCGTCACCGACCAGCGACGCCGCACCACGGAGAAAGGTCCGCGGTTCGTCCGCAGGCGAGCTCGCTCCGTCCCCGCCCTCAGCGGGGGCGCCCGCGGCCGGGTGCGCCGTGGAGCTCGTTGCCCTTGGCCGGTAGCCGCGCCGACGTCGGAACCGGTTGCCTGCCGCCGGAGGCGGCGAGTGCGATGCGCGCGCCGCGGCTCGTCCAGGTCACCGGGGCCGGGGCGTAGCGGAGCAGCGCTGACCACGTGCCCGTCCCGATCAGACCATCGGCGCTCAGCCCGTGCGCGCTCTGGAAGCGCTTGACCGCGGCCTTGGTCTGCGGGCCGAAGCCGCCGTCGACGGAGATCCGCTGGCCGGCCGTGACGAGGTGTTCCTGGGCCCAGACGACGGCGTCACCATGAGCGCCCTGCCCGACGCTGGCGTATGCCGTGTCAGGGTGAAAGCTGCCCGGACCCCCGATCCGCTGGGACAGCGCGTACCAACTGCGGCCCGAGCTCTCCTGCCAGTCCCACCAGCTCACGTTCGGGGCGCGGTAGACCCGCGAGAGCTGGCGGAAACGCCGGATGTCGCGCAGCGGCGGCGAGTTGTAGATCTGGCCGAGGGGGAAGATCGTGCGCCCGTAGAGCCGGTTGAACACATACGTGTGGGCGAACACCTTGTCCACCGTGGTGCCGATGTCGACCCAGTACATCTGCGGCGCGTTGTACTGCGCCCCGCCGGGTCCGAGGAACACCGAGTAGGGGAACGCCGGGTGATAGTCGATGTACGGGAAACCGGCGAGCGCAACCGGGTACCGCGCCCCGACGAGCTTCCGCAGCGTGCTGATGTACGTCTGCGCCGCGATGTACTTGCCTTCGTACTCGCTCTCGGCGTCGATCATCAGGCAGTCCGCACCGTTGGCGGCCGCCTGCGCGCCGACGCGCGCCTCGGTGGCCGGGCTGTTGCCGTAGACGTACTGCCACGCGCACACCTTCAGCCGGTTGCGGTGCATCGTGGCCACCATCGAGCGTGAGAACTGCGACCAGTAGTTCGTGCCGTCCCCGCTCTTGATCAGGAGCGTGCTGATCCCGTTGCGCTGGGCTCGGGCGATGATCGACGACAGGTTGCCGCCGTTCGAGCTCGGCATCTCCCAGATCCACATCCCACGCCCGGCGAGTGGATTGCTCGCGCTCGCGGCTGGCGCCAGCGCAGCCGCCATCCCCAGCGCCGCCACCAGCGCCCTCAGTCCTGCGCACAACCGCCGACCCCCCGGCGAACGGCGACCCCGCGCTCCGCGGTCCTCCGTCATCAGTCAATCACCGTAGTCGGAAACCCGCGGCAGACCTGCAAGTTGCGGCCCGACCTCACCCGGCACGACCGTCTTCTGACATTCACCTCCAGGTGAACGTCGGGACTCCCGCCCTCTTAAGCGAACGTCGGGACTCCTGCTCTCTTAAGCGACGGGCGCGCGAGAGCCCGTGCGGCTGATCTGTGACGCGCCGACGTCGGACGCTGGTCAAGGCAGCGCCAAGCGGGTCGAGCCTGCCGTTCGTGTCTGCCTCGCGGAACCTGCCACACGGTTCCATCGCACGCCGGCTCGCACCGGCACACACGAGCGGCGGACTCGACCCGCCTCAGGCCACCGCTACTTGATGAAGAGGATCTCCGAGTACTTCGGCAGCGGCCACAGATCGTCCGCGACGACCTTCTCGAGCTTGTCCGCCGCGGCCCGCACCTCGCTCATCGCGGGGAGAACCGTGTTTTGCATGTACTTGGCGTGCTCGAGCAGATCCTCGTGCGGCTGGTTCTCCTCGAGGTTCGCGTCCTCGAGGGCCCTGATCGCCGTCGTGAACTGCGCGATCAGATCCGAGCTCTCACTCGCCAGCTCGGACAGCTGCGCCTCGAGCAGCACCGCGAGGTGTCGCGCGGCCGCCGGAAGCAGCATCGTCCGAGCGATCGCCGCGGCGGTCTCGGCCTCGATGTTGAGCTTCGTCACGTACTGCTCGAGGAACACCTCGTAGCGGGACTCGATCTCACGCTGGGTCAGCACGCCGTAGTTGTCGAACACGGTGACCGTGTCATCCGCGATCAGGTACGGCAGCGCGTCCGGCGTCTGGCGGAGGTTGAGCAGACCGCGCTTTTCGGCCTCGGCATGCCACTCCTCGGAGTAGTTGTCGCCGCCGAAGACGATCTGCTTGTTCGCCGCGTAGCTGCGCTGGAGGATCGGCCGCAGCGAAGCCTCGAGCTCGCCGCCCGCGCCGAGCGCGTCCTCGAGCTCCTCGGAGAGGGAGTCGATCGCCTCGGCGACGATGGTGTTGAGCACCGTGTTCGGGAGCGAGAGCGACATGCTCGACCCGAGCGCCCGAAACTCGAACTTGTTGCCCGTGAACGCGAACGGGCTCGTCCGGTTGCGATCCCCACCGTGCATCGGCAGCGGCGGCAGTACCGGCGTGCCGAGACCGAGGAACGACTCGGGCGTTGACTCGCCGGCCTCGCCGCGCTCGATCGCGCCGAACACCTTCTCGAGCTCCGCGCCGAGGAAGATCGAGATGATCGCCGGCGGCGCCTCATTCGCTCCGAGCCGATGATCCTGTCCGGGGGACGCGATCGACGCCCGCAGCAGGCCCTGATGCTTGTTGACGGCCTGCAGGACGGCCGCGCAGAAGAACAGGAACTGGAGGTTGTCGTGCGGGGTGTCGCCCGGTTCGAGCAGGTTCTCGCCCGTGTCGGTTCCCATCGACCAGTTGTTGTGCTTGCCCGATCCGTTCACACCGGCGAACGGCTTCTCGTGCAGCAGGCAGATGAGGCCGTAGCGGCGGGCGACGTTCTGCATGACCTGCATCGTCAGCTGCTGGTGGTCGGAGCCGACGTTCGAGTTCTCGAAGATCGGGGCGATCTCGTACTGGTTCGGCGCGACCTCGTTGTGCCGCGTCTTCACCGGCACGCCGAACTTCGCGAGTTCGCGTTCGGTCTCGAGCATGCAGGCGAGGATCCGCTCCGGAATCGACCCGAAGTAGTGATCGTCGAGTTCGTGGCCCTTCGGCGGCTTGGCGCCGAACAGCGTGCGGCCGGTCGTGATCAGATCCGGGCGCTCGAAGTAGTACTGCTCGTCGATCAGGAAGTACTCCTGCTCGGGGCCGACGGTCGTGAACACCCGTGCCGCCGACGTGTTGCCGAACAGCTTCAGGGCGCGCATCGCCGACTTCGAGAGCGCGTCCATCGACCGCAGCAGCGGGATCTTGTGGTCAAGCGCCTCACCCGTCCACGACGCGAACGCTGTTGGGATGCACAGCAGGGCGCCGTTCGGGTTCTCCAGGATGAACGCCGGGCTCGTCGGATCCCACGCGGTGTAGCCGCGCGCCTCGAACGTCGCCCGGATCCCGCCGGTCGGGAACGAGGACGCGTCGGGCTCACCCTGGATCAGCTCCTTGCCGGAGAACTCGGCGAGCGCCGTGCCCTCGCCGGTCGGCGCGTAGAAGCTGTCGTGCTTCTCAGCGGTTGAGCCGGTCAGCGGCTGGAACCAGTGCGTGTAGTGAGTCGCGCCACGCTCCAGTGCCCACTCCTTCATCGCCAGCGCGACCGCGTCGGCGAGCGACGTGTCCAGCGCCTCGCCGCGAGCGAGCGTGTGCTGAAGGCGGCGGAACACGTCCTTCGGCAGCCGTTGGCGCTGGACCGCGGTGCTGAAGACGTTGGCGCCGAAGATCTGGTTGTCGGCGACCGTCAGGTCAGGTGCCCCCAGGGCCCCGCCGTTCGGCGTCCACTGGGCTGCGAGTACGTTCTGCTGGCGAATGCGAGGCATGCTTTCGTTCAAGTTCCTTCCTATGCTGCGCGCCTCGGCGGCGGAGGGCGCACGTTGACCCGGCCTCTCGCGAGGCGTGATCGCCAAATGTAGGCCCTCCCTCCGGTTCGGTCACTATCCAAATGTCCAAACAGCGGGCGAAATCCCGCGCGGAGCGGAGGTCTTCTCGATCACGGACTGCCGGGACCAGAACCGGCACAACGTTCGCTGGCGACGGTCAGTCCCGGCGGGTGGAATACTCGGGCGATGCCCTTGAACCGCGACCTCGCCTTCCAGCGCTACGTCCCGGACGGGGACCGCTACGAACGGATGCCGTACCGCCGCTCCGGGCGCAGCGGGTTGAAGCTGCCCGCGATCACGCTCGGTCTGTGGCAGAACTTCGGCGACGACCGGCCGCTCGCGAACAGCCGGGCGATGCTCCGCCGGGCCTTCGACCTCGGGATCACGCACTTCGACCTCGCGAACAACTACGGACCGCCATACGGCAGCGCCGAGATCAACTTCGGCCGGATCTTCTCCGAGGACCTGGCGCCGTACCGAGACGAGATTCTGATCTCGACGAAGGCGGGCTACGACATGTGGGACGGGCCCTACGGGGAATGGGGGTCGCGCAAGTACGTGCTCGCCAGCCTCGAGCAGAGCCTGAGCCGCATGCGGCTGGATCATGTCGACATCTTCTACTCGCACCGGCTCGATCCCGATACGCCGCTCGAGGAGACGATGGGCGCGCTCGATACCGCGGTCCGCCAGGGCAAGGCGCGGTACGCCGGTATCTCGAGCTACGGGCCGCGCAAGACCGAAGAAGCCGCCGAGATCCTGCGCGAGCTCGGAACGCCGCTGCTCATTCATCAGCCGTCCTACTCGATGCTCAACCGCTGGATCGAGGAGGAACTGCTCGACGTCCTGGGTCGCGAGGGCGTCGGCGCGATCGTGTTCTCGCCGCTCGCGCAGGGTCTGCTCACGAACCGCTACCTGGCCGCGGTGCCGGAGGACTCTCGCGTCAAGATCGGCAACTACTTCTCCGAGGACCTGCTCACCGAGGAGAACCTCGACCGCGTTCGGGGTCTTGACGAGATCGCCCAGGGACGCGGCCAGAGTCTCGCCCAGATGGCGATCGCCTGGGTGCTCCGTGACGATCGCGTCACCTCAGCGCTGCTCGGCGCGAGCAGCGTCGAGCAGCTCGAGCAGAACGTCGCCGCGCTCGGCAACCTCGACTTCGACGCGGACGAGCTGGCGGCGATCGACCGCTTCGCCGGCGAGGCCGGCGTCAACCTCTGGTCCCCGCCCGAGGCTTAGAGCGGTGAGAGCACCGCTCAGCCCGTCTTGACGACCTGGCCGGCGTCGTTGACGTAGGACTGCTGGGGCTTGCTCGAGACGACTACGGTGAACTTGCCCCAGGGCCTGCCCCCGCTCCCAGCGAGCACGGCCCGCGCCTTGCCGTTGAGCCCGGCGGCGACCTGGTACTGGACGACGTGCGTGCCGGGCTTGACCGGGGTCACGCCCCACACGAACTTCGCGGTCGCGCCTGGCTTGAGCGGGCCGAGCGCCCACGTGTTCGCATACGCGGTGACGGCGCCGCCCGGACCGCCCGAGCGGCAGCTGTAGCGACACGGCCCCGGCGGCGAGTCGATGATCCAGACCGGGCGCGAGAGGCTCGCCAGGTTGCTGGAGGGGCTCCCGGCGCTGAGAACGGCGCCGAACGCCTGTGCCGCGGTCGGCTCCTTGAGCGTCGGGTCGACGATCGTCACCGCGATGTCCGGGATCAGCTTCGTCCCGTCGTTGCGGACCGTGATCACCATGTGGGTGTGCTCGGCGAGGCGCTGCGAGGTCGGGAACGTCGCCGTCGTGACGTCGACCGGGTAGCGGCCGCTGGGCTCGTTCGCATCCTGGCGCGGCTGACCACCGCACCCGCTCAGCACGAACAGCACCGCCACGACGGTGGTTGTTCCGCAGATGCGCGCACTCCTCCGGCTCACTGCGGGCGGAACATACCATCCACGCGCGCCGCGCTCGCCGGTTGCGGCGCCCGCACCCACGGTTCCTACTTGGTTCTCGCGGTTACGTTCGCGTAGGCTGTACCGACACGGCGCTGCGTGCCTGGCGGCGCAGATTTTGGGAGGAAAGAAACCCGTTGATTCGAGCTGTCGCCGATCGAGCGTTCCTGCCGACGAAGAACGTCCTCGAAGAGGTCGGGAACATGATGATCCTGACCGGCAAGACGATCGCATCGGCAATCCGGCCTCCGTACCCCTACGGCAGCGAGTTCGTCGGGCAGTTCCTGTTCGCGATGAAGCTGTGCTGGTTCCCGCTGCTCATCTCGACCGTTGCCTTCGGCTATGCGGCGCCGGGACTTCAGGCGGCGAACTTCCTCGTGCTGTTCGGCGCGCTCGACCGACTCGGCGGCTTCTTCGTGCTCGCCTCGATTCGCGAGTTCGCTCCGTTCGTCGACGCGATCGTCCTCGCCGGCGTCGCCGGCACGGCGATCACGGCTGACCTCGGCGCCCGCAAGATCCGCGAGGAGCTGGACGCCCTCCAGGTGCTCGGCGTCGATCCGGTCAAGAACCTCGTCGTGCCGCGGTTCCTCGCGCTGATGCTCGTCACCGGTCTGTTCGACATCTACGCGCTGCTGTTCGGCATCTTCGGCGGGATCGTCGCGACGCTCGTCAACAACGCGCCACTCGGGCCGTTCTGGGCCACCTTCTTCAACAACGCCTCGACGACCGACCTCTGGGGGTCCGTCGTGAAGACGACGATCTTCGGTGCGATCATCGCGATCGTCTGTTGTTACAAAGGCATGACTGCGTCCGGAGGCGCCGAGGGGGTGGGGCGCGCCGTCAACCAGGCGGTCGTGATCGCGTTCCTCGGCGTGTTCGCGTTCAACTACGCGTTCACGCAGACACTGCTCGCGACGCATCCCGAGATCACGACCGTGGCGAAGTGAGCGCCGGCCGCTGATGGAAGGGCTGCTTGCCACACCGCGCGGCTGGATCGAGTCGTTCGGCGATCTCGTCAAGTTCACCTCCCGGATCGTCCGCGAGGTCCTGGGCCTGCGGGTGCTGCGGTTCTTCGGCGAGGCGCTGCGGCAGTCCGGGATCCTGATCGTCTCCTCAACACTCGTGATCTGGGGCCTCGTCTTCATCATCGGGCTCGAATGCGGTGTCGAGGGCGCGTATTTCGACCGCGCCAACGGCGTGCCCGCGTACGCGGGCGTGTTCTCGGCGTGGTGCGACCTGCGTGAGCTCGTCCCGTATGGCTTCGGATACATGATGGCCGCGAAGGTCGGCACCGGAATCGTCGCCGAGCTCGGCTCGATGCGCATCTCCGATGAGATCGACGCACTTGAGGTGATGGGCATCTCCGGAATGACGTTCCTGTGCGCGACGCGGCTGCTCGCCGCCTGGCTCGTGCTCCCGTTCGTCTACATCTGCTCGATCGGGGCCGGCTTCCTCGCCAGCTACCTCGTCGTCGTGCAGCAGATCGGAGACGTCTCCTCCGGAGGATTCTTCCTCATCTTCTGGCAGTTCCAGAACCCGCCGGATCTCTTATATAGCTTGATAAAGGCGATGGCGATGGCCACGGTCATCGTTCTCGTCGGCTGCTATTACGGCTACAACGCGAGCGGTGGCCCCGTGGGTGTCGGCACCGCCACCGCGAAGTCGATGGTCGTGAACGTGGTCTCGGTACATCTCATCGGCATGCTCGGTACGCAGCTCTTCTGGGGCGCCAACCCGAGAGCACCAATCGGAGGCTGACTATGGCTCGGTTCGGATTCGGGGGCGACAAGGACAACGAGGAGCAGGGGGTCGAGCACTCGCACAGCGGCGATGAACCCGCTCCGATGACCCGCGCCGGCGACGGCGACGCGCCCGCATCGCCCGTGGCGGACGGCCACGCGAGCGAGACGCAGCCGGCCGAGGAGGCGCAGACCGTCGCGGCAAACCAGGCGGAGGGCGGCGGCCGTCCCGGGGCGCGCTCGGATTCCGCGGCCGGCGGCGCCGGTGGGTCCGGCTCACGCGTCTCGGTCGTCGACGAGCAGCCGCCCCGGCCCGCGCCCCCCGAGGGCGCGTCGGAGGACGAGTACAAGTGGCACACCTACAAGGTCTATCCGTCGGGTCGCCCAGATGCCGTCGAGTTCATCGACACCTACAAGGCGTTCGGCCGGGCGCGGATCCTCCGCGGGCTCAACATGGGTCTGCCCGAGGGCATGGTGTCGATGATCCTCGGGCCGTCGGGCACCGGGAAGTCGGTCTGCATCAAGCACATGGTCGGCCTGCTGTACCCGGACCAGGGCGACATCCTCGTCCACGGCGAGTCCGTGCCGAACATGCCGGACGACGATCTGTTCGAGATGCGCAAGAAGTTCGGCCTGCTGTTCCAGGACGGCGCGCTGTTCGGCTCAATGAACCTGTACGACAACGTCGCGTTCCCGCTCCGCCAGCACACCGAGAAGGGCGAGGACGAAGTCGAGGACATCGTCATGCGCCGCCTCAACGAGGTCGGCCTGGGTAGCGCGCAGGACAAGATGCCGAACGAGCTCTCCGGCGGAATGCGCAAGCGGGCCGGGTTTGCGCGTGCCCTCGTCCTCGAGCCGGACATCGTCCTCTTCGACGAGCCCGACTCAGGGCTGGATCCGGTGCGTACCGCCCTGCTCGGCGAGCTGATCCTCGAGATTCACCGCGACATGATGGACGAGGCGAAGGCCAAGCAGAAGGAGCGGCTGCCGACGTTCGCCGTCATCACCCACGACATCATGAGCGCCCGCCGCGTGGCCGACTACATCAACGTCTTGTGGAGGGGCCGGATCGTCGAGGCCGGGCCCGCCGAGGACATGCTCAATTCGGACAACCCGTTCATCCGTCAGTTCCTCGCCGGGGAGTCGCAGGGCCCGCTGACGATGGACTGAGACCGCGCCGGATGATGCGGTTACCTCCGCGCCTGACGGGCGGCCGCCGGTAGCCTGAGGCGAGCATGCAGGTCAAGGAGAGGCTCGAGGGGCTGGCGCGGATCTCCGCGCGGCGCCCGTCATCACGATCTCGATCGTCCTCGCGCTGGCGCTCGCCGGCGCGCTGCATGTCGCTCGGGCTGAAGCCCTCGACCGGCATCGACACGTACGTCTCGAAGTCGTCGGCGACGTTCCAGGCGACGGACCGCGATCACCGGGATTTCGGCGGCGACGCGGTGATCATCCTGATCAAGGAGCCGCTGACGAGCCTCGTCGAGACGAAGGACCTCGCCAACGTCACGTTCCTGGAGGCGTGCCTGGCCGGTCAGTACGTCGTGCCGAGCCAGCAGCTGCAGTCCTTCCAGCCGGCGCCGCCGGGCGCGCATGCTCCGTACGGCGGATGGCAGAGCCCGTGCGGGAAACTGATGAGGACGAAGCCCGTCCAGGTCGTCTACGGGCCCGGGACGTTCCTCAACCGCGCCGTCGCCGCCGTCAACACCGAGACGCGCGCGCTTCTCCAGAGCGCTCAGCAGGCGGTGCAGAACTCGTGCAACGCCGCGTACAAGCTGGCGATCGGTCGCGGCTTGACGAGGGAGCAGGCGACGAACGCGTGCAAGGCGGCCTCGTCGCTCGAGCAGCAGCGCCAGCTCCAGAATCTCGAGCGCCTGTATCTCAACTCGGGCATCAACGGGACCCCGCGGATCGACGATCCGCAGTTCATTCCCCAGATCGTGTTCGACCAGACGAGCGGGCGTCAATCAGCCGAAGTCCCGGTTCGCGTACCTGTTCCCGACCGCGAACTCGGCGCTCATCCAGGTCCGGCTCAGGGCGAACCTGAGCGGACGCCCAGCAGGCCGAGGCGATCCGCTGGATCCGCCAGGCGGTGCGCATGCCGATGTTCCGCTCGACCTACGGCGGGATCTACACGGTGACCGGCGCGCCGGTGGTGCTGAACGATCTCAGCTCGCAGATCTCCGGCTCGGTCCTCGGGCTGCTGATCGCGGCGCTCGTCGTGATGGCGGCGACGCTGCTGATCGTCTTCCGCAGCCGGTTGCGGCTGCTGCCGCTCGCGATCGCGCTCGCGGCGGCGGGGATCACGTTCGGCGCTCTGTCGCTCGTCGGCGGCTCGCTGACGATGGCGTCGATCGCGGTGCTCCCGATCCTCATCGGGCTCGCCGTCGACTACGCGGTCCAGTTCCAGTCGCGGGTCCAGGAGGCCCGTAGCGCAGACGGGCACCGGGCTCGAGGCGATCGCCCGGGCGGCGGCCGCGGGCGCACCGACGATCGCGGCCGCGGCGCTCGCGACGGCGACCGGGTTCCTCGTTCTGCTCCTCTCGCCGGTGCCGATGGTCCGTGGCTTCGGCCTGCTGCTCGTGGTCGGGATCGGGGTCGCGCTTCTCTGTGCGCTGACCGCAGGCTCGGCGGCGCTCGTGCTCGGCGAGCGCCGCGGCCGCATCGCGCACTCTCGCGACGGCGGGAACGCTCGGCGCGGCCGTCCGCGGCGCCGGTGAGATCCTGCGGCGACGCCGGGGCCGGGCATCAGCCAGCGGCCCCCGGCATCCACGCCCGGGGCGCGTCGACGCAGGTCGCGTGATCGCGGCGGTCACCCGGCGACCGGGCCGCGTGCTCGCCATCGGAGCGGTGCTCGCCGTGCTCGGCTGGGTGGCGGACACACAGACCTCGGTGCAGTCGGACGTGACGAAGCTCGTGCCCTCGAGCATGCCGGCGCTGAGGGATCTGCGGACGCTCGAGAAGGTGACCGGCGTCTCGGGCGAGATCGATGTCGTCGTGCACGCCAGGAACGTCGCCACGCCCGCCGTCGTCGGCTGGATGCTCGCCTACGAGAACCGATTGATGACCCACTACGGCTACCTCGAGACGAAGGGGTGTGCCCACTCGACGCTGTGCCCGGCGCTGTCGTTGCCTGACCTGTTCTCGGCCGGCACGGGAAGCCCGGCGCTGGGCCAGGAGCAGATTCAGAGCCTGCTCGCCGCGGTCCCCGCCGTATTTCCGGCAGGCCGTCATCACGAGCAACCGACAGGACGCGACGCTCGCCTTCGGTATCCGCCTGATGCCGCTCGCCAAGCAGCAGGCGGTGATCAACTACATGAGCTCGCAGCTGCATCCGCCGCCCGGGGTGACGGCCCGGCTCGCGGGCCTCCCGGTGCTCGCGGCGCAGGCGAACAGCGGCCCTGTCCTCGTCCGCTCGGCGGCTGCTCACGCTGCTCGCCGGACTCCTTGCCGTCGGTCTCGTTCTGCTCGCCGTCTTCCGCCGGCCCTCGCGCGCGATCGTGCCGCTCGTGCCGATTGCGCTCGCCACGGGCTGGTCGGCGCTCATCCTGTTCGCTCTGGGCATCCCGCTCAACCCGATGTCGGCGACACTGGGCGCGCTCGTGATCGCGATCTCGACCGAGTTCAGCGTGCTCCTCTCAGAGCGCTTCCGGCAGGAGCGGGCGGCCGGCCACGATCCGGCGACGGCGATGGCCCGAACGTACCGATCGACCGGCACCGCCGTGCTCGCCTCCGGCATCACGGCGATCGCCGGGTTCGGGGTCCTCGTGTTCTCGAACATCACGATGCTGCGTGACTTCGGCCTCGTCACCCTGGTTGACCTGACGGTCTCGCTCGCCGGCGTGCTGCTCGTCCTGCCCGCCGTGCTGGTCGTCGCCGAGCGCGGGCAGCTTGTCCGCAGCGCGCGGACGGCGCCCGCGCTCCCGCGCCTGCGGCGGCCGGCCAAGGTCGCGTGAGCGAGCAGGGACCAACGAGCTCAGCTGAGGAGCCGGGGGCCGAGCCACCGCGCCACCGGCTCGACCCCGATCTCGCCGCGGCCGCCGGCGCAGCGAGCGGAGCGCGCGACCAGCCGCCGGCGGCGCCGCCGCCCGCGGTGATCGACACCCGCCGCTACCGGTGGACGATCGGGATCTTCGGCCTCATCCTCGTGATTGCGTTCTCGATCTACGAGTGGGGCAAGCACGGCGCGGTCAGCCCTGGGGTGCCGACAGGTCAGCGCCTGCACAACTTCGTCGCTCCACTCGCGACGATCGGGCCGGACAGGCCGGCGAATCCGCGGCCCCGGTGTGATCCCGCGCACCCGAACCCATTCGCGCTCAACGTGTGTGGCCGGACGCCGCTCGTGCTCGCATTGTTCGCCACCGGCTCGGGCCCGTGCCAACGTCAGGTCGACTCCCTTCAGGCGATTTCCGCCGAGTTCGCCTCCCGCGGGATCCAGTTCGCGGCGGTCGCGATCAACGCGTCGAAGCAGCAGACCGTGAAGCTCGTCCGCTTGCACCATTGGACGATTCCGGTGGCCTTCGACAGCGAGGGGTCGATCGGCGCGCTGTACGGAGTCGAGATCTGTCCGATCGTCGAGATCGCGCGTCCCGGAGGCGTCGTCGCCCAGCGGCTGATCGGCGAGCACTGGATCGATCGGGCGGCGCTCGCCGAGCGCGTCCGGGTTCTGCTCGGGGCATGAGCGAGGAACTCGATCTGGCACCGGCGCCGGGCTTCGTCACTGCGGAGGTGAGCGATGAGCTCCCGGGCCTGCGGCTCGACTGGGTCAGCGTCGCCGCGCAGCGCCGCCAGAGCCCTCGGGAGGTGCGCCGTCACCTGAGTGAACTGTCGAGCCGCTACCGGGGGGGCAACGCCGTGGCGCTGCGGACACAGCCGGTGCCGCACGCCTACCGGGCGTTCTATCGCCAGATCGGGCTTGACCCCGACGTCGAGCGGATTCCGAGTGAGGACGCCGTCGTCGCGCGCCTGCTCCACGGCGGCTTCCGCTCGGAGGACCTGATCGCAGATGCCCTGCTGATCAGCCTGATCGAGACTGGCGTGCCGGTGTGGGCGCTTGACGCCGAGTGCGTTGACGCGGGTGGCCTCGGCATCCGCACGAGCGTTGACGGGGAACGCCTCGGCGAGTCAGAGCTCGCGCCGTACCTCCCGCCGGATCGGCTCGTCGTCGCCGACACGACCCGGGTTCACGCGCTCTTGTTCGGCGAGTTGGCCCCGGGCCATGGGGTGAGCGCCCGCACCCAACGGGTCGTCCTCTTCTCCGTCGGCGTCGCGGGCGTTCCGGCGATTCACATCGAGGAGGCCCTGTGGGTGTGCGCGGAAGTGCTCAGCGCGCGCTGAGCGCCGCCGCGAGAGGGGGGTTTGCCTGCGAGTGGTCGGTGGTAAGCTCCGCTCGCTAGGGAAAGGAGGAGTATGGCGCTCCTGGAGCAGGACATCAGTGCTCTGAAGGTCACGTCGCTCGCCGCACCCGTCACGTCTCCGGACATCGACGAGCGCGCCGCCCGGCGCACTCTGCGCCGTCAGATCGCCCGGCTCGAGGGTGAGCTCGCTGACGCGTTCGTGACGGCTTGGCCGATGGGCGGCCTTGACCATCCCATCGCACCACGGAGCGAGCCTCGCCTGCTCGGCCTCGGTGAGCTCGAGCGGATCCGCGACGAGCTGACCGAGCGGCTCCGCGCCGCGCGTGCCTCGATCGCGGTGCGCGCCGAGCTCCAAGAGGCGAACCGCCTCCACCTCGAGCGGATGCTGCTCGAGCCGGGGAAGTATCGCTTCCATCGCATCGCCCGTGCCGACGTCGGTGAGTCGGGCTGCGGCGTCTACCAGGTCCGTCCCCGCCTCGGCCTGATCGGGATGCTGATGGGGTGGTGGGAGGTCAAGCTCTCCTCCGGCTGTCCATTAGCCGGGGGTCGCGGCGCCTCGCGCCCCGGCCCGTGACGACCCACTTGGAGGCCATCTCGAAATCCCCCGCGCACGTCTGGCGGCGGCGGAGCTGCGCGAGGCGGCGTCCTCGGACCCTCGCCTAGCTCCGCTATGCGTCGGGTCCTGCGTCCGTGCCTCGCTTGATCCCGCGCTCGCCAGCCGCACACGCGGGGTTTCGAGATGACCTCTTATCCTGAGCAGTACATGCGCGACCTCTTGCGGACGGGAGCGGGCGCGGTCCTCGTCGTGCTCATCATGTTCATCGGCAGCTTCGTGCTGTGGATCGGCACACCGCTGCTCTGGCTGTGGGTCGGATCTCAGATCGAGGGCGCGACGTCGTCGCTCGGTGCGGCCCTGGGGGCGATGTTCGTCGGCGTGATCGCCACGATCGCCGTGCTCGCCAGCGTCCTCGCGAAGCTGAGCAACGTCTACCGCGCGAACTGCCGCTCGCGCGGTCTCGACGATCCCGGTCACTTCGTGCTCGAGGGCGTGCTCGTGGTCAGCGCCGGACTGACGATCGTGGCGTTCATCGTGTGGTTCTTCCTGTTCGCCGGTGCGAGTCCGGTGCCGATCGGAATCCAGATCTAGTGTCCCGAGTCGCGACACCAGTGTCCCGAGTCAGAAGTTCGACGGCAGTCGAGGCGCCCCCGGCGGCGCCGCGCGGCGTCCTCGAATCCTCGTGCACCTCCAGTGCACGTCGGATTCTGCGTCCTTGCGGGGCATCCGCCGGTGACACCTCTTGGTGCCACCGAACTTCTGACTCGCGACACTGGCCCCCGCCGCGAGCGCGCAATGATGATCACAAGATCGTCAACAATCCGCCCGGGTTGCGGTACGCTGTCGGGGAGATGAGCGAGCGGGAGGCAGGTCCGGTGGTGACGGCCGGCGCATCCCATGCCTTCCGCGATTGCCTCGGTCAGCCGAACCGGTTCGTGATCGCCACTGAGCTCGTCACCACCCGCGGGGTTCTCACCGCCGAGACCAGCCGGACCCTGATCGAGACCGCCCGGACGCTGGCCGCCGACCCCCGGATCGACGTCCTCTCGATCACGGACAACCCAGGGGGACACGCGATGCTGGCCCCCGACACGCTCGGCACCGACCTGCTCTCGCGCGGGCAGGAGGTGATCATCCACCTGGCCTGCAAGGACTGGAACCGCGCGGCGCTCGAGAGCCGCGGATGGAAGCTCGCCTCCGAGGGGTTCTGCAACGTCCTTGCCCTGTCGGGCGACTATCCGGCAGGAACCGGCTACCAGGGCACCGCGGCGCCAGTGTTCGACCTTGATTCGGTCGGCCTGCTGCGGCTCTACGCCGACATGAACGAGGGGCTCCCGGATGCCCGCGCGGGGGGGCAGCGGCTCGAGCGGACGAACTTCTTTCTCGGGTGCGTGGTCACCAATCACAAGCGCCACGAGCGCGAGGTGGTGCCGCAGTATCAGAAGCTGGCCAAGAAGGTGCGCGCCGGCGCGCGATTTGTCATCAACCAGATCGGCTGGAACGCGCGCAAGGACGACGAGCTCCTGCGCTACATCCGGCATGCCGGTCTCGACCTGCGCGCGTTGGCCAACGTCTTCCTTCTCTCTGCCGGCTCCGCGCGCGCGTTCGCCGCCGGCCGCATCCCCGGCGTGGTGATCAGCGACGAGCTGCGTGAGCTGGCCGAGCGCCATGGCGCCAGTCCCGATCGCGGCCGCGCCTTCTTCGTCGATCACGCCGCGCGTCAACTCGCTCTGGCCAAGGCGATCGGGTTCCACGGCGCCTATCTCGGGGGTCATGCCACCGCCGAGACGTTCGGCGAGATCATCGACACCTCCGCGCAGTACGGGGGCGCCGAGCTGCGCGAGCTGGCCCGCGATCTTCACCACGGCCGCCGAGACGAGTTCTACCTCTTCGAGGCCGATCCACACACCGGCCTGTCCTCTGACACGCTCAGCCGCGACTACGTCGAGTCCACGCGCCAGCGGCGCACCGATCTCCGCGTGCCCGCGAGCTACCGGCTCAGCCGGGTCGCCCACCGCCTGGTGTTCGATCCGCAGGCGCCGCTGTTCGAGCCCGCCCGCCACCTCTACGAGAAGCTCGATCGGGCGCCGAGGCCGGTCGGCCAGGCGGCGCACGCGCTCGAGCAGATGGCCAAGGTCCCGATGTTCAGCTGCGAGGACTGCGGCGACTGCTCGCTGCCCGAGATCGCCTACGTCTGCCCCGAGTCAATATGCGCGAAGAACCAGCGCAACGGTCCGTGCGGCGGTACCCGTGATGGGCTGTGCGAGGTGTATGACTCGGAGTGCATCTGGTCGCAGGCCTACGAGCGGTTGAAGGCCTACGGCGAGTCCGACTCGATGCTCGACGGACCTGTGGTGATCAAGGACAACGCACTCCAGGGCACGAGCGCGTGGCTGAACAACTTCCTCGGTCGTGACCACCACGGCGCCGCGAGCGTGAATGAGCTCCGAACCGACCCATCGTCGTCCAACAGAAGGAGGGAGAAATGACCAAGCGAAGCCTCGAGGATCTGCTCAACGAGGCCGGAAGCCCGGTCGAACTGCTGCGCAACGCCCAGAGAGGACCGAACGTCTACCCGGGTGTCCCTGCCGAGTACAGCAACTGGCGCGCCGAGATGGAGGCGTGGCAGTTGACCTGCGTCCTGTTCAACCAGTCCTACCACATGGCCGAGCTGGCGGTCCGCGGGCCGGACGCCGAGCGGCTCCTGTCTCGCCTCGCGGTCAACACGTTTCACAACTTCACCGTTGACAAGGCCAAGCAGTTCGTGCCCTGCACGCCCGAGGGCTACGTGATCGGGGACGTGATCCTCTTCCACCTCGACGACGGCCACTACAACCTCGTCGGGCGCTCACCGGCGCTCAGCTGGATCACGTACCACGCGGAGACGGGCGACTACGACGTCGAGCTCGAGTACGACGAGCGGACCGCGCTGCGCAGCGACGGAAAGCGGCGGAACTATCGCTTCCAGGTGCAGGGCCCGAACGCGATGGCCACGATCGAGAAGCTGCTCGGCCAGGCGCCGCCGGAGCTGAAGTTCTTCAATATGCGCACGATCGAGATCGCCGGCAAGCAGGTGCGTGCGCTGCGGCACGGGATGGCCGGCCAGCCGGGGTGGGAGTTGTTCGGTCCCTGGGAGGACGGCGAGGCCGTGCGGGAGGCGATCATGACCGCCGGCGATGAGTTCGGGATTCGCGCGGTGGGCGGACGCGCGTACGGGTCAAACGCGCTCGAGTCGGGCTGGATCCCCTCGCCGTTGCCGGCCGTCTACACCGGCGAGTCGCTCAAGGCCTACCGCGAGTGGCTGCCTGCCGACGGCTACGAGGGCATGGCCTCGCTCGGCGGCAGCTTCGTCTCGGACGACATCGAGGACTACTACCTGACCCCGTGGGCGCTCGGGTACGGCCATCTCGTCAAGTTCGACCACGACTTCATCGGTCGCGAGGCGCTCGAGGCCAAGGCGCAGGACTCCCACCGGCACAAGGTCACGCTGGCGCTCGAGGACGACGACGTCGTCAGGGTCCTGGCGAGCCAGTTCGGCAAGGGCGACCGCGGTAAAGGGATCGAGTTCCCCAACGCGGTGTACTCGATGCACCCCTACGACACAGTCACCGTCGACGGCGAGCAGGTCGGGCTCTCGACGTGGATCGGCTATAGCCCGGGCGAGCGCAAGATGCTCTCGCTGGCCATGCTCGACGAGGCCCATACTGAGCCCGGCACCGAGGTCACCCTCCTCTGGGGCGAGCCCGGCGGTGGCACCGCGAAGCCCACGGTCGAGCCCCATGTGCAGATGGAGATCCGTGCGATCGTCAGTCCGGTGCCCTACGTGGAGGTCGTGCGGTCGTCCTACGGCGACACGAGCTGGCGCAAGGCGGGCGTCGCCTGAGGCGCGTGGCGCCGGGCACGGATGCCCGGCGCCACAGCTCTGTCAGGCGACGCCGACGAGCGCGTAACGCTCGGAGGTGTCGAGCTCCACTTCGGCGGCCTCGGCGTCTCGCTCGGACTGCCGCGCTGCCTCACGCTCTGCCGCCATCCTGGCCTCGAGCTCGGCGATCACGGCTGCGCCCTCGAGTTGAGCGGCGAGCACCTTGCGCTGGCGCTCGGTGAGCGCGCCGACCGTCTTCACCTCGCTGATCTGGTGGCGCGCGAGGAACTTCTGGCAGCGAGTCCGTCCCCATCGCCGCTGACTCACCAGCAGATCGCTCACTGCCCACGTGCGTGACTCCCACGGGCACGTGATGATGACCTCCGCTGCGGAGATCTCTCGGTCGGCGATCCGACGCTTCAGCTCCGCCCGAGCGAGCCGTACCTCGTTTGCCCGCTCCAGCGCCCTCAGCCGCTGGGGTCCTGGCATCACCGTGGCGCTCTGCATCATGTGACTATCTCTCTCCCTGCAGTCGCGTCCGCTCCACGCAGGAGCGGACGTCACGTTGACGTTGTTCACCGCCCGCAGCCAACCGGCATCGCTGCGTCCGATGATGCTGCTCTCTCTCACGGCCAAACCGGCCTATCTCCGTCCCTGCGCACGCCCCGGCCACTACCCACCACGGTGACCCTGCGCCGCTCGGTCCGACCACCGTTCGACGCGGGGAAAACTACGCGAACGGCTCAGTCACAGCAAGGTCACAACTGCAAGCTCATCAGCAAGGAGCGGCTTTTTTTCTCGGCCCGGTCGCTTGTGCAAATCTGAACAACTCCGGGCGCGACGTGACCCAACTTTCGGTTGCCTCGAACAGGCGTCCAGAGCGGTCAGGCGGGTCCGGGCGGCGGCCCGTGCTCGGCCTCGCTTTCGGTTGCCTCGAACAGGTGTCCAGAGCGGTCAGGCGGGTCCGGGCAGCGGCCCGTGCTCGGCCTCGAAATCACGCTTCGCGTCGGCGAAGATCTCGACCGCCCGATCGAGCGTCGCATGGTCATGCGTGGCCATCACGCTCGTGCGCAGCAGCGCCCCACCAGGCGGCACCGCCGGGTGCAGCGCGGTGTTGACGAACACGCCGCGGTCGTAGAGCCCCTTCCACAGGAGGCCGGCGTTCCAGTCATCGCCGACGACGACCGGGATCACCGGCGTGACGACCTCGGTGCCGTCGGCAAGACGTGTCGGCGCCACGACCCGGAAGCCGAGCTCGCTGAGGCCGCGATGGAGGTAGCGGGCGTTGTCCAGAACGCGTGCGAACAACTCGCGCCCCTCATCGGAGCGGCAGATGCGCACCGCCGCCAGCGCGGCGCCGACCGCCGCCGGGACCGCGGCGGCGGTGAACATGAATGGTCGCGACTGAATCCGCAGATACTCGATCACCTCGGTTGGGCCAGCGATCACGCCTCCGCAGGACGCGAGCGACTTCGAGAACGTGGCCATCCGCAGATCGACCCGATCCTCGACTCCGAACAGCTCGCACGTCCCGGCGCCGCGTGCACCGAGCACGCCAAGGGCGTGCGCCTCGTCGACCATCAGGCGGGCGCCGAAGCGCTCGCACAGCTCGACGATCTCCGGCAGCGGCGCGACGTCACCCTCCATCGAGAACACCCCGTCGACGACGACAAGGATCCCACCGCCGTCGTTCACGGCCTTCTCGAGCGTGCGCTCGAGCCGGTCGATCCGGTTGTGTCGGAACGCCCGCAGCTTCGCGCGGGAAAGGATGCAGCCATCAAGAATCGAGGCGTGATCACCGGAGTCGGCGATCACCGTGTCCGACGGTCCGAGGATCGTCCCCAGCGCGCCGAGGTTCGCCTGGTGACCGGTCGTGAAGACAAGTGCGGACTCGGTCCCGAGCCACTCGGCGAGCTCGGCCTCGAGCGTGAGATGGAGGTCGATGGTCCCGTTGAGGAACCGCGACCCCGTCAGACCGGTCCCGTATCGGTCCAGCGCGTCAAGGGCACCCTGCTTGACCCGCTCGTCCCCCGTCAGACCGAGGTAGTTGTTAGAGCCGAGCATGATCCGCGACTTGCCCTCCATCTCGACGACTGGCAGCGTCGGGCCTTCGAGCACGCGGAAGTACGGGAGCATGTCGTGCTCCCGAGCGGCCTCGAGCAACTCGAGTCGCTCGAACTCTCGGACCTTGGCGAAGACGTCGATCGAGGTGGGCATGTAGGTTTCGGCCCTCATGGCGCTCGAAGTCCGCCCCGTCGCATCGAAAAGCGACCTGAACACGTTCATCAAGCTGCCGTGGCGGCTCTATCGTAACGAGCCGAACTGGGTTCCTCCGTTGCTGTTCGAGCGCAAGCGCTTCTTCGACCGCCAGCGCAACCCGTTTTTCCGCCACGCCGAGGCCGAGTATTTCCTCGCGTGGCGTGACGGTCGCGTCGTCGGGCGGGTCACAGCGCACATCGACCGGCACTTCAACGAGTTCCAGCACCACGAGTGGGGGATGTTCGGATTCTTTGAGTGCGAGAACGATCCGGAGGCGGCGAAGGCCCTGCTCGAGATAGCCGAGGCGTGGCTGCGCGCCCGTGGCCGTGACCGAATGGTCGGTCCGATGGACTTCACGACGAACGACGAGTGTGGCGTGCTCATCGACGGCTACGACCAGTTTCCGACGATCCTCACCAACTGGCAGCACCCGTACTACCCGGCGCTGATCGAGGGGGCCGGGTTCGCGAAGGCGATGGATCTCTACATGTGGAACCTCGAGGTCTCCGACCGCTCACGGGTCCACGAGGCGATCTGGAAGGTGGCGAGCGACGTCGAGGCCAAGCACGGGATCACGGTCCGCTCGATGAAGAAGAAGGACATGGAGGCCGAGATCAACCGGTTCCTCGAGGTCTACAACGCCGCCTGGGAGCGCAACTGGGGGTTCGTGCCGCTCACCGAGGAGGAAGTCCGGGCGTACGCGAAGGACCTCAAGCCGATCCTCGACGAGAACTGGGCGTTTGTCGCCGAGAAGGACGGCGAGACCGTCGGTGCCGCCCTCTCGCTGCCCGACTACAACCAGGTCCTCAAGCGCCTGGACGGCCGACTGCTGCCGTTCGGCTGGGCCAAAGCGCTGTGGTACCGGCGAAAGATCGACCGGGTCCGGGTGTTCGCCCTCGGCGTCAAGCGCGAGTGGCAGCACACCGGGATTGCCGCCAAGTTCTACGAGCTGCACTTCGATTCCGCCGCACGTACTCCGCAGACGGGCGGGGAGATGGGCTGGATCCTCGAGTCGAACACGTCGATGAACCGCGCGATGGAGGGCATGGGAGGCCGAATCGTCCGTACGTATCGGGTGTACGAGAAGCTGCTGAACGGCAGCGGCGAGTAATCCTTTGCAGTCGACCGGTCACGATGTCACTATGGGAAGCCGATGAGCGACGAAGCGCATCTCGCCGGCGAGGCGATCTTGGTGGATGGGCAGGAGGAGACCATCGACGGTCTTCCCGTGCTCGCTGAGGTCCGCCCGATCGAGCGTGTTGCGCCGGTCGCGCTGCCGGCCGTGCAGGCGGCGGCCGCAGCCGCCACCGGATTCGTGGCCGGCGCCGCGACGCTCGCGCTTGTCAAGCGCCGCAGCGCGCGCAAGCTGGCACGGACGCGTCGTCGTCCGTCGGACCTGCTGCCGATCGTCGGCAGCCGGACGTTCCTCGTCGACGTTCACCTCGTCGGCAAACCCGGCGAGTGAGGCGGATTGGCTAGTGCCACTCCGCTTGCGAGTTCGCCCGGCGGCGAACTCGCCCGCGGCGAGCTCGGCAATGTCGAGGTGCGGGTCGAGGTTCGGCCTCGCTGGCACTTCCGCCTGCCGGCGACCCTCGGGCTCGACCGGTTGATGCGCCGCCGCGGCGTCGTGCTGCACCGGCTGGTCCACTACGAGGGGGAGCCGGTCGTTGTCCGCGTCGCGCAGACGTCGGCGGACACCGTCCTGTTCGGCGCCCGGGCGCGCACGCGCACCGCCGCCGAGTACGGCAACGCGCGGATGCGGTTCGCGCTAGGCGTCGACCAGGATCTGCGCCCGTTTCACGAGCGGTTTCGCCACGACCCCCTGATCGGCGCCGCCGTGCGCGCGGATCCCGGCTTGCGGCTGGCGGCGCGGCCGGACCCGTTCGAGGCGCTGACCTGGGCCGTGTGCGAGCAGCTGATCGAGTACGAGCGCGCGGCGACGATCCAGCGGCGCCTGACCGCCCGCTACGGCCGGCGGTGCCATGTGAGCGGCCTGCGTGACGCACCGACCGCGGCCGCGGTGGCCGCCCGGGCGCCGGCGGAGCTCGCGGCGCTCGATCTCTCGCCGGGTCGCGCCGCCGCCCTGATCCGGTGCGCCCGAGAGGTCGCGTCCGGACGGGTCGACCTGTTCGCCGCCGATCCGGAGGCGGGCTGGCGGCGGCTGCGGACGATCCCGGGGATCGGCGCGTGGACTGTGCAGACGCTCGCGTGCTCCGGGCAGGGCCGGCTTGACCAGCTTCCCGCCGGCGACCTCGCCTATCTCAAGCTCGTCGGCCGGCTGGTCACGGGCGACCTGTACGCGCGGGCGACGGAGGAGGACGTTGATGCGTTCTTTGCGCCGTATGCGCCGTTCGGCGCTCTGGCGGGTGCGTTCGCGCTGCGCGGCGGCGCGAGCCGGGCGGCGCTCCGGATCGCCGCCTGACGCCGGGCTGGGATCGCCGGCTGACCCGCCCGCCGGGCCGGGATCGCCGGCTGACGCCGGGCCGGGATCCCGGGGTCGATGGGACTTAGTGTCGCTATAGCAACACTCAGGCCCAGAGACCCGGGATCTCGCTTCGAGCGGCGGCCCGTCGATGCCTCCTTACGGCGTCAGCTCGATTTCCAGCGTCTCCCACGGCGCGGCCGCGAGCGCCGCGGCGAGACCGCTCTCGCTCTCGAACCGGCCGGTCAGGCGCTGGCCCTCGCAGCGGACCGTGAACGCCTCGGCGTGGCGAAACGGCCACGGGTCGACGACGACCTGTCCCGGGCCCGACCCCGGGCGCATTTCGACCGAGACCGGTTCTGACGCCGTCGGGACGTCGGCCACGGCGCACGGCGGCCAGCCGAGGCAAACCGCCAACGACATGTAGTCCCACGTCCAGATCAACTGGCTGTTCCGCGTGACCTCGTCGCCGCCGGCACCGAGCGAAGCGGCGATCTCGCGCTGCCAACCGCGCTCCGCGTCGATGTACTCCCGGATCGCAGCGGCCTCCTCAGCCGCTAACCGCCCCGGGTCTCGGAGGCCGTACAGCCGAACGCCGTGCATCGAGGTGAGCAGCGCCGCGTATCGGCTCTGGCGCAGGAGCCGGCGGGGCGCCGCCCGCCACAGCTCCAGGTGCACGGGGAGCGGCATCTCGATGAACGAATGGGGGAGCCCGGTCTTCGGGTTGAACGTCGGCGCGAGGTCCCACTCCGCCATCCCGATGTCGTGCTGCTCGGCGGCGAGACACACCTCCTCGTACGGATCGAGCGCACCGAACCGGGCGTTGCCCCAGGCGCGCGCGAGTTGGCCGGAGACCCACGCATGCGACGGCTGGCCGATGAGCAGCGTTCCCGCGTCGTCGGAGCGGACGAGCACCGTGACGCTCCTACGGCGCGGGGGCGCGCAGCCCGTCGAGCAGCCGCCGGATCGTCTCTCCCATCTCCTCGCGCGCCGCCGCCGGATCGTCGGCCCGGGCGACGACGATCGCGGCCTCGTCGACCGCGCCGATCAGCACGTGCGCGAGCGGCCGCGCCGGCGCCGGAGCGATCAGCCCCGCGTCCATCGCCGCCTGCAGCACCTGCTCGGTCAGCCGAATCGACACCTCGCTGGATTCCCGCCACACGTCCCAGCCGAGCACCGCCGGCCCGTCGACGAGCACGATCCGCTGGACCTCCGGGATCGCTGAGGCATCAAGGAAGGCCTCGATGCCCTGGACGAGTTCCTCCCACGGGTCCCCGGCGCTGTTCGCGGCGGCGAGCACCCGGGCGGTCGTCTCGGCGCTCACCTCGACCAGCACCGCCCGGAACAAGTCCTCCTTGCCGCCCTTGAAGTGGTGGTAGAGCGCGCCGCGGGTCACACCCGCCCGCTGCACGATCTCCTCGGTCCCGACGCTCGCGTAGCCGCGCTCGGCGAACAGAGCCCGGGCGGCGGCGGTCAGCGCGGCGACGGTCGCCTCACGCTGGGCCGCCTTTGTGCGCGGCGGCGGTGGCGCTGGCGGCGACAACGCGGACGGCGGTGCCGGCGCCGCCGGCGGCGATGGCGCGGACGGCGGGGACGATTCCTCTGTCCCGGACATGCGGACCTCCTGTCTTGACATGCATACTGTCTGTATGTGAAGATGCGTACACGCTGTACGTAACCCTACCGCGAGGTCGACACGATGCCCGAGATTCAGCTGACGCAGGGAACTCTGAAGTACCGGGACGAGGGTGAGGGACCCGCCGTCGTATTCATCCACGGACTGCTCGTCAACGGACGGGTGTGGGACGAGGTGCTGCCCCGCCTCGGCCCCGGCGCGCGCCGCATCGTGCCCGATCTGCCGCTCGGCGCGCACGAGATCCCCATGAACCCAGGCGCGACGCTCGACCCGCCGGCGCTCGCGGCGATGATCGCGGAGCTGATCGAACGGCTCGACCTCGATGACGTCACGCTTGTCGGCAACGACACCGGCGGCGCGCTGTGCCAGCTCGTCGTCGCGCACCATCCGGAGCGGATCGGAAAGCTGCTCCTGATCAACTGCGATGCCTTCGAGAACTTCCCGCCGCGATCGTTCGCCCCCGCGCTCACGGCGCTCCGGCGGGTGCCGGGACTGCTCGCGTTCGTGGCCGATCTAGGCCGTGTGCGGTGGGGTCGCCGACTGGCGTTCAAGCTCGCGCCCCTGACGGTCACGCCCATCAGTGACGAGCTCGCGCGGTCGTGGGTCACGCCGCTGCGCACCCACCGCATTCGTCGTGATGCCCTCGCCGTGATGCGGGGCATCACGCCCGAGCACACGCTCGGCGCGGTCGACGGTCTGCGCCGCTTCGAGCGACCGGCGGTGATCCTCTGGGGCCTGCGCGACGTGTTCTTCAAGGTCAGCGACGGCGAGCGCCTCGTCGAGACGCTGCCCCAGGCTCGGCTCGAGACCGTCGAGGCGGCGCGTACGTTCGTGCAACTCGACGCGCCGGATCGGGTCGCCGAGATCATCGCGGAACTCGCGCGGCGCGCCGCCGGAGGCGTCGCCGCCACCACCACGACGCACGCTGCTGCATGAATTGTTCCGAACACTGATACATTCCGGGCGCGATGATCGCGCCAATCGCTCGGGCGTCTGTGCCGGACCTCGTCTTCGCCTCCTTGTGCGACGCGATCCTGACCGGCCGCTACGCCCCCGGCGAACGGCTCCCGACGCAGCGGACGCTGGCCGCGGAACTCGGCGTCAACATGGCGTCCGTGCGCTCCGCGCTCGGCCGGCTTGAACAGCTGAGGCTCGTCGAGGTCCGCCACGGGGACGCGACGCGCGTCCTTGACTGGCGCCGCTCCGGCGGCCTCGAGGCGCTCGCGGTGCTCGGCAGCGTCGAGCCGGCAACGGTCGCGGCGCTGTTCGAGGCGCGGCGTCTGCTGCTCGCCGAGGCGGCGCGGCTCGCGGCCGGTCGGCGCACGGACGAGCAGGCGGAGCGGCTCCACGAGCTCACCGCATCGCTCGACAGCGCTGCCGACGACCAGGCCGCGCTCCTCCTCGACTGGTCGTTCATGTCGACGATTGTCGAAGCGGCCGGGAACCTCGTGTTCCAGCTCATCATGAACTCGGTCCGCGAGCTGTACCTGCCGCGGATCGAGCTGTTCACGCCGGTCGTCGACGATCGGCCCGCGCTCGTCCCCCTGTACGCCCGCGCCGCCGACGCGATCGAGGCCGCCGACGGCACCGGAGCCGCGGCCGCGATTGACGAGCTCGCGACCGCCCAGGAGCGCCGCATGGGTGCGGCTCGATGAGCGACGGCTTCGCGGTGATCCTCGCCGCCTCGCCGGCCTGGCGCCGGCCGGGAATGCGCGCCATGTTCGCGTTGGCGGCCCGCCCGCGGGGGCGCGCGTTGCTCCGCCGGCTGGCCCCGGCTGATCAGGCCGCCGCCGCGCTGCTCGCGCTGATCCGCTACGACGATCCGGGTGTCGCTCGGACGCTCGGCTGGGACGCCGAGGCGGTCGTCGCCCGCGGCCGGAGCGCGAGCCGGCGATGACCCGGTCGCGCACCCTCGCGGCAGATGCGTGCGTGATCGGCGCCGGCGCCGGCGGCGCCGTGGCTGCCGCTGAGCTCGCCGAGGGCGGCATGCGGGTGGTGCTCGTCGAGCAAGGGCGAGAGCACGACCCCCGTGAGTTCACGGCCCGCCCGCCGGAGATGCTCGCTCGGCTGTACCGCGACGGCGGCCAGACCGTCACCCTCGGCAACCCGCCGATCGCGCTGCCGCTCGGCCGCGGCATCGGCGGGACGACGCTGATCAACTCCGGAACCTGCTTCCGGACGCCCCCGGCGGTCCTTGAGCGGTGGCGGCGCGAGTATGGGCTTGAGGAATATGACGAGGCGTCGATGCGACCGTATTTCGAGCGGGTCGAGCGCGCGCTGTCGGTCACCGAGGTCACGCCCGAGCTCGCGGGGGAGAACGCCGCCGTCGCGCGGCGCGGAGCGGAGCGGCTCGGCTGGTCACACGGCTACCTGCGCCGCAACGCGACCGGCTGCGTCGGCTCCGGCGTATGCGTGTTCGGCTGCCCGGCCGCCGCCAAGCAGCACACCGGTGTCACATACGTGCCGCGCTCGCGGGCGGCGGGCACGACCGTGCTCACGCAGACCGATGTCCGCCGGATCCTCGTCGAGCGTGGCCGTGCGCAGGGGATCGAAGCGGCGGCCGGGGGCGGCCGGCTGCGCGTCAATGCGCCGCTCGTCATCGTCGCGGCCGGCGCGATCCACACGCCGGCGTTGCTCGCTCGCAGCGGGCTCGGGACCACGTCGGGACAGCTCGGCGCCAACCTCTCGCTCCATCCTGCGACGGCCGCGGTGGCGCGCATGGATCACATCGTCGACATGGCGCGAGGAGTCCCGCAGAGCTTCTTCATCGACGAGTTCGCAGCCGAGGGGGTCATGCTCGAGGGGATCGCCGGTCCGCCCGCCTACGTTGCGATGTCGCTGCCGCTGTCCGGCGAGCGGCACGCGGAGGTGATGCGGGACTACCGCAGGCTCGCGCAGTTCGGGTTGATGGTGTCCGACAGCTCACGGGGCCACGTCCGCATCGTTGCCGGGCACCCCGTGATCCGGTACGACCTGAACGGCGAGGATCTCCACCGGTTCCGCACCGGACTCCGCCGCCTCGAGGAGCTGTTCACGGCGGCCGGCGCCCGCGAGGTCGTGCTGCCGCTCCCGCCGGGGGTCCGTCCGGCGCAGGCGCGGCGACGGGACCTCAAGCTGATGGCGTTTCATCCGCTCGGCACCGCGCGCGCACACGCCCGGCCGGGATGCGGCGTGCTCGACGGCGAGCTCGAGCTCCACGACGCGGCCGGCGTCTACGTCGCCGACGGCTCGGCGGTGCCGAGTGCCCTCGGTGTCAACCCGCAGCTCACGATCATGGCGCTGGCCACGCGGCTCGCGCACCGACTGCTCGATCGCGCGGGCGCCCGGCCGCTGGAGGCGTCACGTCCCCTGGCCGGCTAGGAGCTCATTCGTCGACGCCCCGACGAGCGCGGTCGCTTGCGAGATCAGGTGGTGCGAGAGCATCCACTGCCCGTACGTGTTCCATTCCGTCGGGTCCTGCCAGCCCCAGGGTCGCCCGCTCTGGCTGGGGAAGAAGACCGGCAGGGTCGCGTGGACGCTCGCCGTCTGCAGCCTCTGGTCAAGCCCCGGGTTGGCCCCGACGAGGGCGTCGATCCCGGCGCTCGGATTGCCCTTGACGGCTTCGTACCCACGCCCCATAGCCTGAACGAACCGGCGCACGACATCCGGCTGCTTCTCGATCGTGCTGCGGCGCATCACGAGCACGAGCTCGTTGTAGGTGGGGACGCCGACGCGATCGACGCGGATGACGTTGGGGCGTTTGCCGCGCTGGCGCAGCTGGATCGCCTCGTAATTCCAGTAGCCGCCGAGCGTCGCGTCGACACGGCCGGAGAGCATCGCCGGCACGAGGTTCGCGCCGACGTTGACCGCCGTGACCTTGCTCGCGGGCACGCCGGCGCCGGCGAGGATCGTCTGCAGGTATGCCTGCTGATACGCGATCCCGGCATCGCCGACGGTCTTGCCGCGGAGCGCGCTCGGCGAGGTGATGCTGACGTGCTTGTGCGGAAGCGAGATGATCGACGTCAGCGGCTTCTGCACGACGGCCGCGACGGACACGAGCGGCAGCCCCTTGTCACGCGCCAGCATCAACTCGGGCTCGTAGGAGATCGCTGCGTCGACCTTGCCCTGCGCGAGCAGCTGCAACGGCGTCGCCGGATCGGTGGGAATCTGGACGTGGACGTTCAGCCCGGCCTGGGCGAACGCGCCGTCGTGCAGCGCCTCGAAAATCCCGACGTGATCCGCATTCGGCACCCAGTCGAGCATCAGCGTGAACGGAACGGCCGAGGACGAGCCCGAGACGGCCTCTCTCTTCTCGCCGCATCCGGCAAGCGCAAGGACCGAGATCGTCGTCAGCGCGGCGAGCAGGGAACGGCGTCGTGTCAGTTTCATTTTGAAAGCTCTTTTCTAGGTTCATAGGCCCATGGCAGCGCGCGCCGCTCGGCGACGCTGAGCAGCGCGAACAGGGCAATCGCGAACAGGGCAAGGACGACCGTTGCGGCAACCGCGCGGGCCGACAGAAGCTGGGGGATCGAGACAAGGATGAGGTACCCCAGTCCCGAGTTCGATCCGTTGTATTCGGCGAACACGGCTCCGATGACCGACACGGCGACAGCGATCTTGGCCCCCGTGAACACGCCCGGCAGGGCGGCGGGCAACTCGACGTGACGGAAGATCCGCATCCGGGAGGCGTCGAATGTCCGCATCAGCTTGAGCAGCTGCGGATCAACGGCGGCGAAGCCGGCGAGCGTCGCCACGACAATGGAGAAGAACGAGACGAGTGCGACCACGATGATCTTCGGCAGGATGCCGAACCCGAGCCAGACGAGCAGAATCGGAGCGAGCACCGGGAACGGAATTGCCTGTGAGGCGACGAGCAGCGGATAGAACGCGCGCCGCAGCGTCGGCGAGAGGTGCAGGGCGACCGCAAGCGCGAGGCCCAGCAGGGCGGTGACCAGCAGTCCGAGGAGCACCTCTCGCGCCGTGACGAGGAAATTGCTCCACAGCAGTCCGCGATCGGTCCAGAGCGCGCTCGCGACGGCATGCGGCGGCGGGAGGATATCGGCGTCGACTCCGCCGAGATCGACGTACAGCTCCCAGATCCCAAACAGAACGACCAACAGCAGCGCGGGCAGGACGAAGCGTTTCATGACGACACCCCGAGCGCCTCGAGTGCGTGCTCGCGCAGCTCGACGACCGCCGGATCGACGCGCCGCCGCGGCCGGGGGATCTCGACGTGGATCTCGGCGACGACGCGGCCCGGGCGGGCGGACATGACGACGACGCGATCGGCGATCATGACCGCCTCCTCGACGTCATGGGTCACGAGCACGACCGTGCGCGGCTCGATGGCGAGCACGTGGGAGAGCCAGCCCTGCATCTCCGAGCGGGTGATCGCGTCGAGGGCGGCAAACGGTTCGTCGAGGGCGAGCACGGGCTTGCCGGCGAGCAGCGTGCGCAGGAAGGAGACGCGCTGGCGCATGCCGCCGGACAGATGCGCCGGGCGCGTCTGTTCAAACCCGGCAAGTCCGAAGCGCTCGAGCCACGGGGCGGCGGTCGCGCGCGCTTCGGCACGGGAAACCCCACGGGCGCGCAAAGCGAGGCCGGCGTTGTCCAGCGCGGTGCTCCACGGCAGCAGGAGGTCGCGTTGCGGCATGAGCGCGGCCGGCGCCGCCCGCACCCGTCCGCGGTCAGGTTGCTGCAGGCCGCAGATCAGTTCGAGCAGCGTCGTCTTGCCGCAGCCACTCGGACCGACGACGGCCACCACCTCGTCGTGGGCGGCGCGCAATGACACGCCCTCCAGTGCGACGGTCTCTCCAAACTGTCGACTCACAACCTCGACGGTCACGCCATCCGGCTCGTCGAGATCGCGAAACTCCTCGACGGGAGCCTCGATCATGTGCTCTGCTCCCTCCGCGGGCATTACCCCACAGGTTCGAAGGGTCAGCGCCGGGTGGTGGTTAGGGCGCTATCTCAGCCGGCTTTCCCGCCAGCCCCCCTGGGTTTGTCAACACGTCAGCACCCATGCTACCCAGAGGTCGGGATCGCAAGTCGGTAGGGTGCAGCCCCGTGGTAGGCCAACTCAGACGGTGCGTCATCGGTGCGCTGACGCTGCTCATCGTGGCTCCATCGGTGGCGGCCGCCGCGGCGCACCCCGGATTCCGGCCGCGGATCGGCCGTGCAATGGGGCTGATCCCGGCCCACGGGCAGGCCGATCCGACGAGCGGGACGCCGATTCCGGTCGTCTACCACGGCGGTTCGGTGATGCGCGGGGTCACGGTCCATACGATCTTCTGGGCGCCAAGCGGCTACTCGTTCACCGGCTCCCCGGGGGGCGGGGCACCCGGGTACGAGCAGCTCCAGAAGCAATTCCTCATCGATGTCGCCCACGACTCGGGTCACACGACGAACAACGCGTTCTCGCTCCAGCTTCAGTACCCAGATGGCAGCGGGCCGGGGCTCTACCAGGTTGCCTACGACCCGGCCGCTGACTCGATTGACGACACGGCGCCGTACCCGACCAAGAGCCAGCAGTGCGCCTCGCCATCCGGCGTGACTACGTGTGTCACCGACCTGCAGCTCCAGCAGGAGCTCGACCGGGTGATCCAGGCACACGACCCCTCCGGCCGCGGCCTGCACGACCTGTGGTTCGTGTTCCTGCCGCCGAACGTCGACGAATGCATCTCCGCCGGAGCGTGCGCAACGAACGCGTTCGCGGGGTACCACAGCCTCTCCAACCTCGGGCGCGGGCCGGTCATCTATTCACCGATTCCCGATCCGCTGATCGAGTTCAATCCTCCGCCGGGCAACGACCCGCAGGGCAACGCGGAGGCCGAATCGGCGGTCGATGTCGTCGCCCATGAGGCGGTCGAGGCGATCACCGATCCCGAGGGCGTGGGTTGGATGGACCCCAATGGCTTCGAGGTCGCGGACAAGTGTGAGAACGGACCGCAGATCGGCACGCCGCTTGGCTACGCGTCGAACGGCTCTCCGTACAACCAGGTGATCAACGGCAACCACTACCTCTTGCAGGGGATGTGGTCGAACGTCACGCAGGGGTGCGAGCTCGCCTCGTCGGCGACGAAATCGGCCCTGCCGCTCGCCACCGTCAACCTCACCCAATTCAGTCCGACGGTGACCGGCAACATCGGGAGCTCGAAGGCCAACATCTCAGCCACCGTCCTGCTCGTGAAGGCCGGCGAGCTCGTCGCCGGGGGGCGCGGGGTCACAGACGCGCGAGGTAGCTGGCGTGTCACGCTGCAGTCCCTGCGCGACGGCGCGCTGCGCGCCGTGGGCGACGACCGTGACCTGATCCTCATTCGCTACAGCCGCGGCGGCCCGGAGCCCGCTGAGATCGCGACGGGCGCCGGCGGCAACCCGTTCACGGAGTCCGGGTGGACCGGGTTCTACGCGCTCGACGCCGGGTTCGCGGTCGCCCGAACGACGATCAAGATCGGCCCCTGCGGACAGACCGGCGTGCTCACCGTCCGCGTCGACGGCCGGGCGACAGCGCCCGCGATCGACCAATGCGGGAATGCCGACGACATCGCCACGCTGCAGACGAAAACCCTGCGCGCGGGCACGTCGCTGACGATGACGAGTCAGGACAACCGTGCCGTGTCGCTCGCCAACCCGCCGGGCGCCCTCGTCTCGCTTGGGATCTCGCTCGGTGAGCCGGGCGCGATCCCGTCGCTGGCGAACTCGCTGCTTGCCCTGGCCAACACGGGCTTTCCGGTCTGCACCGCGGATTTGCGCGCCCAGGCGGTTCGCTGCTCCGGCCTCGTCGCCGGCGCGCGCTATTCACTGACGCGGGGCCGTGGCCACATGGCACGGTCGGCCCGCGCCGACGGGAATGGATCCGCGAGGTTCACCGGCTTTCCTGCGCCGGGCATCCGCGGGGGCGACGTGCTGACCCTGACAAACGTGGCGAGTCGGGTCCTCACCCGGCTGCACGTCGCGCACCTGCGCGTCGACATCACCGGCCACCAAACGGTCATTCGCGCCGGGTCCTGCGAGGCTGGCGACTACTACGGCCTGCCGCTGTCCGACGCGCCCGTGAGTCCCGCCATTGGCGTTCCCGGGGCCACTGGCACCGGCACGATCTGCCCGCTCAGCGGGCGGGCCTCGGGCCTGACGGCGAGCCTCATCCGCCAGGTCGACGATCGCAGCGGTGGCCAGACGAGCACCGAGGTGCCGAGCTTCCTCGGCACGGCGCCGGTGCAGAACGCGACGCTGTACGGCAGCTTCATCGCACTCGCCCAGACGGGGATCCCCGGCCCCCATGGCTCGACGCTCGTCACCCACTCGCGCGTTGCCTTGACGGTCACGCGGGCGGGTGGACGACGACCCGTGTTCCGTTCTGCGAACGTCGGCATCGCGCGCGGCGTCGTGGTCCCGGAGCTGCCAACGGGTAGCTATCAGGCCAGGTGGGTGCTCACGGACGCAAACGGAGATACGCGCACGATCGTCACGCAGTTCGTCGAGGCGCGCTGACGGCTGACACCGGCGGCAGGACGGCGTAGCGGCAGGCAAGATGGCGCGCGACGGCGACGAGATCCCCACGAGCAAGGTCAGGCGCGCCACCAGTACGACGGGTGCGCTCGGTCCGAGCAGCGCACGCTTGGCCGGCACCCTGCTGACGTCGTTCGCGCGTAACCCCGAGAAGGCGCGGCAGATACTCGAGGAACGCCACCTCGATCTCGCCGACCGAACCGTCAAGGCGCTCGGCAACCTCCGGGGCGGGGCGATGAAGCTCGGCCAGCTCGCATCGTTCGTCGACGTCGAGTTCCTACCGCCGGAGTACCGCGCGATCTACCAGGAGAAGCTCGCCGAACTGCGTGACGCCGCACCCGCGATGGGGTGGGAGAAGGTGCGTGGTGTCCTCGAGGACGAATGGGAGACACCCGTCGAGGAACTGTTTGATTCGATCTCCCCCGAGGCGGTGGCGGCCGCGTCGATCGGCCAGGTCCATCGCGGTGTGCTCAAGGATGGTCGCGAGGTTGCGGTCAAGGTCCAGTACCCGGAGATCGCGGACGCGCTCGAATCGGATCTCGAGCTCGCGTCGGTGGCGATCGGCCTCGCGAAGGCGATCGCGCCGGGTCTCGATCCTCGCATCGTCGCCGGTGAACTCCGCGAGCGCGTGCTCGAGGAACTCGACTTCGAGCTCGAGGCTCAGCAACAGCGCACGTTCGCGCGGGCCTACCGTGGCCATCCGTTCGTGTACGTCCCGGCGGTCGTCACCTCACTTTCCCGTCGCCGCGTGCTCGTCACAGAGTGGGTGACCGGTCACCCATATCGAGCGGTGCTCTCGTGGGATCAGGAGCGGCGCGACGAGCTGGGCGAGATCATCGTGCGGTTCTTCTTCGGCTCGATGCGCCGCCTCGGCCGGTTCAACACCGATCCCCACCCCGGCAACTACCTCGTCCTGGACGGCGGCCGGATCGCGTTCCTTGACTTCGGCAACACCGCCGAGGTCGGCGACACCGATCAGATGAGCCGTGCACTCAGCGCCGCGATCGAGGGCGATGCCGCCGGGCTGACGACGGCCGCCGCCGAGCTCGGCTATGTGCGCAGTCAACGGCGCGTCGACCAGGAGCTGCTGCTCCGGCAGGCACGCGCACTCGGCGACTGGTACCTGCACGACCGCGAGCTCCGGATCGACCCGGATTACGTCGCGGCCGTGATCGCGTCGCTTGTCGATCCGCGCGCCATGGAGGGGGCGCTGCGCCTCGTGCGCCAGCTCAAGCTGCCGCCGGAGGAGATCTGGCTGCGGCGCGTCGAGACGAGCGTTCTCGCCGTCCTCGGGCAGCTCCGGGCGACCCGGAACTGGCATCGCATCATGCGTGAGATCGTGTTCGGCGAGGCGCCCGCGACCGAGCTCGGCGTCAAGGAAGCCGCATTCTGGGCGAAGCGTCGACCGTGAACGACCCCTACGCGTCGCCGAACCCACCGCTCGACGTGAGCGGTGCGTGCCCGGCGACGTGCGGCAGGTAGTCGTCGAGGAAGATCCGCGCGACGAGTTCCTGCCGTGAGGAGACGCCGGTCTTCTCGAACAGGCTCTTGACGTGGTCCTGGACCGTGTACGGCGACAGGACGAGCACCTCGGCAATGTCAGGATTCGTGAGACCGCGGGCGAGCAACACGGCAATCTCCCGCTCACGCGCGGTCACGCCGTCGGCCTCGAGACGGACCGCCGTCGTCTGCGGGCTGGCCGTGCGCTCGAGCACGATCGCGACCCTGCCGTCGGCCCCACCGGCGGGCAGTGACGCATGAAGCGTGACCCACCCGCCGGGGATCGGGACCGCCACCGCATCGGAGTCGCCCGCGGCCGTGCCGGCGCGGCTCCGCGCAAAGCCGGCGAGCGCCTGCACGGACGAGGGCGGTCGGTCCTCCGAGCCGGGTCGTCCGCTGTCCATCGCCGCGAACAGCGCCCTCGCGGGTGCCGTGATCATCTCGACCTCGTTCCCGGGACCGAGCACGGCGAGGCCGGGAGCGGTCTCATCACGGGCCTCTCGGGCGGCGTCCATCCGGAGTGATGTCCGGATCCCGTCGGCGATCGTCGCGCTGACCCGCGCGAGCACGGCCGCGTCCTGCGGCGTGAAGTCGGGCTGGTCCACACCCCGCGCCAGGTGCACAGCGCCCCACGCGCGGCCACGGCTCACGAACGCGGCGCGCAGCTCGAACGGGATGCCCGCGGGCGCCAGCAGTTCCCGGTAGCGCGCGCTGCGCTCGGGGTGCCCGCCCGTGACGCGGCTGAGGATCCCGACCGGTGTGCGGCGCGAGGCGAGGCCCGCGAACGTGTTGACGTCCGGGATGAGGTACTCGCTCGCGATCAGCTTCGCGCCCGCCTCGGCGACGCTGTCGGCCGCCAGCACGCCAGATGAGACGAGCTCGGATGGGGCATCGCTCGTGATCAGGCGGGTGCCCGGGTCGAGGGTGTGCCAGCACGCGGCGGCGGTGTCGAACACGCGCCGGAGCCGCGCGCTCACCTCGGCGTAGTACTGCTCCCGCGTCAGCCCTCGACGCGCCAGGACGGACACGTCGTCAACCAGCTGGTCAATCCTCCAGCGTGCCCCGCTCATCGAGGCAAGTATGCCGCCCGGGCGGGCTGTGCAGGAAATATCCCCGTCGCCGGGGGATGGACGAACGCGTGCCCGCCGGCCAAGCTTGCCCCCAACGCACCAATCGCCACCAGGAGGCATCTGAAGTGAGCACCACCGACAGCCTGACCATCACCGATTCGCCGGCGGCGGCCGGCGAGCTCGCGCCGATCGCCCACGGCCCCGGCGAGGGCGAGGCCCTGTGGTTCCTCGGCACCCTCGCGCTCGTCAAGGCGACCGCGGAGTCGACCGGCGGCCGGGTCGCCGTGATCGAGCAGCGGGCGCCCCGGGGCAGCGGCTCACCGCTTCACGTCCATCACAACGAGGACGAATGGTTCTACGTGATCGACGGGGAGCTGACGTTCTGGGTCGACGGACGCGTCATCGGCGCGCCGGCCGGATCGTTCGTCTACGGACCACGTGACATTCCGCACACGTTCACCGTCAGCTCCGAGCAGGCCCGGTTCCTGCTCGTGACAGAGCCGGCCGGCTTCGAGGCGTTCATGCGCGCCTGCTCGGAGCCCGCGACGCGGCCGGAGATGCCGCCGGCGCCGTCGGCCCCGCCGGACATGGAGGCGATGATCCGGCTCGCGGCGCAGCACGGGATCGAGATCCTCGGGCCTCCCGGGATCCCCGCGTGACCCCGCCGTCCGGTCTCAGGCCGGCTCGATTGCCGGGATCGTCCAGGACCCGTCGAGAATCTCGGGGCGGGGACGATAGAGCCGGGCCGTGTAGTTCCAGCCCTCCATGATCGGCAGGCAGCTCGGGCGACTGTCCGAGCAGCCACCGAAGTGAACCGTGACCGACCCGTTGTCGTTCGAGATCGCGGTGAGGTTGTTAACGCTGTACGCGTTTCGGTCGTTGGCGTCGAAGAACCCCTCGGCGTTGTCCACCGAGTGGCCGAGCGAGCGCGAGACCCGTCGGCGCCGCCGCCAACAGGACTCGTCCTAGAGTGATGGCATGACATCAAATTCAGCGACGACGGCCGGCACGTTCACGATCGGCGGCGACCTTGAGGTGACGCGGCTCGGCTATGGCGCAATGCGGATCGTCGGGGACGGCGTCTGGGGGCCGGCGAAGAATCACGACCAGGTGATTGACGTTCTCCGTCGCCTGCCCGAGCTGGGCGTCGACTTCATCGACACGGCCGACTCGTACGGGCCGTTCTACAGCGAGGAGTACATCGCCGAGGCGCTGGCGCCGTACGGCACGGGCATGGTCCTGGCGACGAAGGGCGGGTTCACGCGCCACGGGCCAGGAATCTGGAAGGAGGTCGGCCGGCGCGAGTACCTACGCCAGTGCGCGCTGATGTCCCTCCGCAGGCTGCGGGTCGAGACGATCGACCTCTATCAGCTCCATCGCATCGACCCGCGGACCGATCGTGACGAGCAGTTCGGCGAGCTGAGGGCGCTTCAGGACGATGGCCTCGTCCGTCACCTCGGGTTGAGTGAAGTCTCCGTCGACGAGATCAAGGCGGCCCAGGAGGTGTTCCAGGTCGCGACCGTCCAGAACCGCTACAACCTCATCGATCGCGGCTCGGAGGACGTGCTGAGCTACTGCGAGGAGCAGGGGATCGGCTTCATCCCGTGGTTCCCGCTCGCCGCCGGGAGTCTCGCCAGACCGGGCGGCGCGGTCGACACGATCGCCTCGGCCCACGGCGCGACGGCCGGCCAGGTCGCTCTCGCCTGGCTGCTCGCGAAGTCCCCGGTGATGCTGCCGATTCCCGGCACCGGTTCGGTCCGGCACCTGGAGGAGAACGTCGCGGCGGCGGAGCTGAAGCTCGGCGACGAGGAGCTCGCGACACTCGACGCGGCGGCGGGCTGATGGCAATGGGCATCGGTCGGCCCGTCGTCCATTTCGAGATCATCGGCAGCGATCCGGAGCGGCTGCGGCGATTCTACGCCGAGCTGTTCGGCTGGGAGTTCGAGGTCGGTGACACCGTCAGCGGATCGGTCTCGGCGCCGGGCAGCTACGGGTTCGTCGACGCCCGTACGCTCGCCGGTGCCGTCGCCGTCAACGGCGGTGTTGGCGGCGGCGAGGGCTATGACCCCCGCGTGCTGTTCTACGTCGGTGTCGACAGCGTCGAGGCGGCGCGGTCACCCGCTGCTACGCCGCCTGCTGGTCAAGCACGTCGCGCTGCGGCGGCCCCGCAGGCTCGATGCTGTCCGGCAGCAGTGGTTCCCACAGATCGCCCGCGGGCCCGAACCGGCGGATCAGCGCCGCCACCACGTCGGCGTCGAATTGGGTGCCGGAGTGACGTCGCAGCTCCTCGATCGCGTAGCGGTGACCAGGAGCGGAGCGATAGGGCCGGTCGGAGGTCATCGCCTCGAACGCGTCGGCGACATGGATGATGCGCGACTCGAGCGGGATCTCGGTGCCGGCGAGGCCGTCGGGGTAGCCGGCTCCGTCGAGGCGCTCGTGATGGTGTCTCACCCAGTGCGCCTCCGTAGGCATCTCGGCGGCCTTGATGATCGCCTCGCCCAAGACGGAGTGCGCCTTCATCTGTTCGTATTCCTCAGTTGTCAGTGACGCCGGCTTCTGCAGGATCGAATCCGGCACACCGATCTTCCCGACGTCGTGAAGGAGCCCGGCCAGCTGGATCCGACTCAGCTGGTCGCGCTGGACCCCCAGTTCGACGGCGATGGCGACGCACAGCTGCGACACGGTCTGGCAGTGGCTGCGCGTGTACGAGTCCTTGGCGTCGACGGCGAGCGCGAGCGCGTTGGCCAGCGTCTGCGCGTGGTGTTCGTTCTCGCCGATATCCGGGGCCGCCTCGGCGTGGAGCTCGGCGCAGTAGATCGCTGCGGCCTGATCGATGCTCTTGGCTCCGATCAGGGCAAGATCCGCTTCTCTGATCAGCTCGTCCTTCTCACGCATGCCGACGGCCTCAGAGATGCCGGCCGTCACGGTCGCCCCGGCGATCGCCGCGTCTAATGTCGTGCCGACCCGCTGCACGAAGTCGAGCGCGCCCAGGCAGCGGGTGTGCGGGAGCACAACCGCGAACTCATCCCCGCCGACGCGAAACGCGCTGTCCCCGCTGCGGCGAGTTGCGTCGATCGCTTTCGCCAGCGCCTGAAGTCGCTCGTCGCCGGCTTGATGGCCGTGGGTGTCGTTGACGCGCTTGAGGCCGTCGAGATCGAGCATCACGAGGCTCATGGCGCTGGATCCCGGGCTCGCGCGGCGCAGGTCGCGGCTGAGCAACTGGTGAAACGCTCGATGGTTGCCGAGCCCCGTCAGCGCATCCGTGCTCGCCATCCGCTCCATCGTTGCGAATTCGGCGGCGCGCGATCGGTTCAAGCGGCTGGAAATGCGCGCAATCATCGCTCCGAAGAGGATGATCACGAGGAGCGCGAGCGCGAATGCCACCACCATTGCCTGCGTTGCGGAGCTGCTGTCGCGCACCATCGCGGCTTCCTCGGCGCTGGCGCGCGCTCGGGCGGCCGCGGCCTCGCTGGAGACAATGCTCTGGATGCGAGCGAACGCTTGCCTGCCTCGTGATCTGTCGAGCTTGAGCTCAAGCCGATGATCTCCCGCGTAGACCGCCTGGATGATCTCGTATCCCACCTGGTCGTAGACGCCGAACCACTTGATCAGCCGACGCGCCATGACCTTCTCCTCGGCCAACGGCGTCGTCTTTCCGATTCTGAGCAGATCCGCGACGAGCCGGCTCTCCGCCGCGCCGCGCTCGACAAGCACAGACACGTCAGGGGATAGGCGGAACTCCCGCACCAGCGATTGCTCGACTCCGACCTCGTAGCGCGCGTCCTGATACAGGGCGCTCAGCACGTTCGCCGCGTTGGCCCGGCGCGCGCTTCTCGCCACACGCTGCTGAGTCAGCACCGTGAAGGCGGCAAGCACGCACAACACGAGGAACAGGCCGACGAGGCCAAGTCTCAATAACCATCGCTGCACCCACCGGGCCTGCCCGCCCACGACAGGCCTCCTTTGCATGCCGACAAGACCAAAGCTGGCGGATCCGTTTCCGGGCCTTACCACGTGTATCGGTGCCCGCGAGAATGTCTTGAGGATGCTCGGCGCCGTCTGCGCTCGTCAGCACCTATGCGACGATCGGCTGCGTCAGAGTCTTGACGAAGTCCTCGAGCTGGTCCGTCCGCCAGCACTCGAATGCGATGCAGTGTTTCTCGTAGGCCGCGATCACGCTGTCGCCGTAGTTCCAGTAGAGCCGCGGCTCGGGGTTGAGCCAGAACGTGCGTCCGGCGCGTGCGGTGATCGCGGCAAACACATCGTCGCGCGGCGGCCGACCGTTTGTGCGGGCGTCGCCGAGCACGATGACAGTCGCCCGCGGGTGAAGCTCGTCCTCGATCAGCGCCAGGAATTCGGTCCACACCCGGCCGTAGTCGGTGTAGCCCGAGATGTCGGCGACGCCCGCGTCGCGGGACACGGCCTCGCTCGCCGCCCGGAAGTCGCGCTCGCGCTCGAACACCTCGGTCACCTCGCTGATCCGCTCGATGAACACGAACGAGCGGAGCTTGCGGAACGTGTCGTGGAGCGCATGCAGGACGCTGAGGAAGAACGTGCTCGCGCTCGTGACGCTTGTCGAGACGTCGCACAGGACGTAGATCTCGGGTCGCCGCGGCCGCCGCGGCCGGTACTTGAGGTCGATCGGAACACCGCCGGTCTGGAGCGAGGCGCGCATCGTCCGGCGCACATCGACATGGGCGTGGCGCTTGCGGCCCTTCAGCTCATGGCCCTGGGTCGCGAGGCGACGCTTGAGCTGGGAGACGACGCGGTGGACCTGCGCGAGATCCTGGATCGGCCCGCTCGGCAGCGCGCGGTCGAGCTCTGAGAGCGGCCGCTTCGGCGGCAGGCTCTTCGTGCGTTCGATCAGGTCGCGTTCGAGCTCGCGACGCAGGTGCTGCTCAAAGCGTCGCAGCTGATCGCGCGGGAGGCCGGAGCGGCGGGGATCGTCCTCGGGCAGCTCGGGTTGCGGTTCCGTTCGCAGGCCGAGCGCGCGTCGGATCCGCTGCACGTCGACGCCGAGTACGCCGGAACCCTCACCGCGGCCGAACGCGGCGATCGCGAGCCGCGCCAGGTCACGCATCGCGGCCTCCGAGCCGTCGCGGAGGGCCTGGGCGATCTGCTGACGGAGCGTGTCGAGGTTGATGTCCGCCGCCTCGAGGTCGCCGGGCTCGCCGCCGGCCTCACCGTTCTCGCCGACCTTCTGGCGGGCCGCCTGCGCCTCGGCGGCGCGGAAGAAGAAGCGGTCGAACACGAGCTCGAAGATCCGCCGGTCATCGGGCGACTTGGCGAGCGTCGCGGCGAGCGCCTCCTTGAAGTCGATCTGGTTCGTCCACGGGACGTGGGCGATCGCCTCGAACGCGTCGAGCATCTCGCTCGTGCCGATCGCGACGCCCTCCTCACGCAACTCCTCGGCGAGCTGCAACAGTTGGGCGCCGAATCCGCCCGGCGGTGGTTGCTCGTCGATCGCGGCGTAGCCGCTACGCGACGTTGGAGCGGGCATCCGCAGTGGGCTCGAGCTTGACCCCAACCCGCGCGGCCACGGTATCGAGATCCGTGCGGTGCTTGACGATCACGCTCATCGTGTCCTTGAACGTCCGCGCGTTGATCTCCTCGGCCCCGAGCAGTACGAGCGCCCGGGCCCAATCGATCGACTCAGCGATGCTCGGCGGCTTCTTCAGGTCGAGCTCTCGCACCTGGCCGATGATCTCGACGAGCTTGCGCGCGACCATCTCGTCAAGGCCGGGGCAATGCAGGCGAACGATCTCGAGCTCGTGCTCGAGCTCGGGGTAATCAAGCCACAGGTACAGACAGCGGCGCTTGAGCGCCTCGGTCAGCTCGCGCGTGTTGTTCGACGTGAGCAGCACGACCGGGTGCGTCTTCGCCTCGATCCGGCCGAGCTCGGGGATGCTGATCTGGAAGTCGGAGAGCAGCTCGAGCAGCATCGCCTCGAACTCCTGATCGGTCTTGTCGATCTCGTCGATCAGGAGCACGACGGGGTCTTCGGAGGCGATCGCCGTCATCAGCGGGCGCTGCAGCAGGAACTCCTCGCCGAAGATGTCGTCCTGGACGTGCCGCCATCCGGCGTCGTCGGCCTCGGTCTGGATGCGCAGCAGCTGCTTGCGGTAGTTCCACTCGTACAGCGCCTTGGCCTCGTCGAGGCCCTCGTAGCACTGGAGGCTCACGAGCCGACGGCGCAGATACTTCGACAGCGCTTTCGCCAACTCGGTCTTGCCGACTCCGGCCGGACCCTCGACGAGCACCGGCTTGCCGAGTTTCGTGGCGAGAAACGCCACGAACGCCGTCGACTCGTCGGGCAGGTATCCGACCTCGGTGAGGCCGCTCAGGACGTCGGCGACGGACGTTGGGATATGGGTACCGGCAGACGTCATGTCCTTCAAGGATAGGGTTCGGGCGTGATCAGCCTCCTGCTCGCCACCGCGACCGCCCCCGTCGGGGCGATCATCGCCGTGCTCGTGCTCGGTCTCCTGATCGGCGTATTCGGCCACATCATCAACTCGCGCGCCCTGATCATCACGGGCATTGCGGTGATCGGGCTCGTCAGCGCCTACTTCTCATTCGTGGCCCAGCCGGGCTCGCGATGAGCGATCTCGGGCTACGCGCCGTGGCCCTTGGCCACGCCGGTCCCGTTGCCACCGGCGTTGCTGTTCCCGTTGCCGCCGGCGTTGCTGTTCCCGCTGCCGCCGGCGTTCGCATTGCCGGTGCCACTCCCGCCGCCGCCACTCCCGCCGCCGCCGCCACTCCCGCCGCCGCCACTCCCGCTGCCGCCGCCACTCCCGCCGCCGCTGCCACTCGCGCCGCCGCCGCCCGACCCCTGACTCCCTGAGCCCTGGCCACCGTTGCCGGCGCCCTGGCCGCCCTCGCCGCTGCCCGAGCTCTGGCCGCTGCCCGCGCCCTGGCCGCTGCCCGCGCCACCCGCGCCGCCGCTGTTCCCGTTCCCGTGGCCGTTCGCGTTCCCGTTCCCATGACCGCCCGAGGTGCTTCCGCCGGCGCCGGATGCTCCGCCGGCGCCGGAGCTCGACCCGCCGCCCTGGTTACCGTGACCGCTGCCGGCACTGCCGGCACTGCCGGTGCCGCCTGTGCTGCCGGTGCTCCCGCCACCGCCGGAGGACGGCGTCGTCGTCGGTCGCGGGATGAGGATCGTGGTCGGCGCCGTCGCGATCGGCCTCGTCCCGGTCGGCGTGGCCGCGGTCGGCGTCGTGGGGCTCGCCGATGGCGTCCCGGGCGGCGAGACGGTCAGCTGAGCCCCGGTGCCCGCGGTGACCGGAGTGATGAGGATCGGGATCCCCGTGCCGGACCCGTGTCCGCTGGCTGCCGGGCTCGAGGTGAGCGCCGGGACCGGACCTGGCTGGACAAGCGCGCGGGACGCCTGTTGCTGCCCGGAGCCGCCGCGTGCCAGGTGCGGACTCGTTGCCGGCGGGGTGACGGTGAGCCGTCCCGTCGCATGAGCGCCGGAACCGGCGATCGACGCGAGCGCGGCCTGGGTGCCCGTCAGATCCGGAGCCGATCCCTTCAGCGCGGGCGCGACCATCACGGTCGCCGCGGCCGCCGTCGTTGCGGCGGTTGCCACCATCACGCGGGCGACGGACACCGCCGCGGCGGTATTGAGGCCACCGCCGAGCCATGAGAACAGCCGTTCGGGGGCGCTCGTCAGCACCATCCACAGGCTCAGCTGGCGGCGGCCGGAATACACACTTGTGAAGGCGCGGACCGCGGTCGCGTCAAGCTGCGTGCCGGCCTCCGCGGTGAGTACGGCGATCGCCGTCCGATGCGGCGCACCAGGGCGGTAGGGGCGGGTGGAGATGATCGCGTCGAACGTGTCCGCAACGGCGATGATCCGGGAGGCGAGTGGGATCGCATCTCCGGCGAGGCCGTCCGGGTATCCGGTTCCGTCGATTCGCTCGTGGTGGTGGCGGATGATCGCGCTCAGCTCGGGGTCGCCGAGCGTGGCGACGAGTTCGCCGCCTCTCCCCGGATGCTGCTTGATGATCGCGAATTCGCCGTCGTCGAGCCGCCCGCGCTTGTGGAGGATGTGGCGCGGGGTGTCGAGCTTGCCGATGTCGTGGAGCGCGGCCGCCGTCCGCACCTTCGAGATCTCGTGGGCGGAGAGCCCGAGCCGGCGGGCGATCATCTCCGCGTGACGGGCGACGCGACGCGAATGGCCCGAGGTGTACGGATCGCCGGCCTCGAGCGCGTTGGCGAGGCTGAGCAAGCAGCTGCGCGCGCCGATCGCGGCTGACGCGCGCACCGTCGTCGATGCCGTCGAGCAGCGCGACCGTGTTGCGGATCCGTCGCTCGAGCCAGAGGCGGCGCAGCCACCCCCAGAGCATGAGCTCGCTGAACAGCAGATCGCCTGACCGCGGTCGTGACTTCCACAGCGGTCGCGCCGGCGTACGACACGCCAAACGCGAGTGCGGTCCCGAGCACGATCGCTATCGCCGGCGAGTGAACGACGCCTTCTGCGCGCAGCATCCAGATCGCGGCGATCGGGCCGACGGCAACGACCAGCGTGACTGCTGCGACCTGCGGCAGGTACGCAATCGTCCGAGATGCGTGCTGCTGTTCGTCCCAACCGGACTCCTTGTCCGATCGATCCTCCGGGAGGCGCCCGGTTCCGCGATTCCATCCTCGCTATCGGCAGGGCAGGTGAGAACCCGACCGTACTTCTCCCGGATTGGCCGCCTGTGCGACCGCAGCGCGGCTCAGTCCTCGTGCTGCTCGAGCGGAATCGTCAGCTGATCGTCGTCGGGTGGCCGCTTGCGGCGGGGCGTCGGCAACGTCGCGTCCGGGACGTCGGCCGGCACCGGACGCGGCGGCTTCTCGTCGAGATGGCTTGGTCGAGCCGTCAGCCATCCACGCGGTCGCTCGCCGGGCGAGGACGGGGCGGGCGCTCGTCGGGCGGGCCGTGGTGGGGGACGAACTCCGCCGGTTCACTGGGGACGAAATCGACCGATTCCGGCGCTCGGCCGCGAGCGGGCAGGGTCCGGGACCCGGTCGCTGCCTCGCTCGGCTCCGGCGGCACGATCCGAGCTTCGAGCACCGGCATCTCCGGGTCGGCCGGTGCGGTCGGCCGGGAGCGCGCTCGCCGGGCGCGGTCGGCCGGGACGACCGCGTCGGCCGGGAGGCGGCGGGCGCGGTCGGCCGGGAGGCGGCGGGCGGCGGTCGGCCCGGCGGGCGAGGGGCGGGAATCCTCGTCGCCCGGCAGCGGCGGCTCCGGTCGGTGGGCGGCGCGGATCCTCGACCCGGCGAGGATCAGTCCGATCGCGATCGCGAGCGCGACGAAGATGCCCCATTCGATCCCGTACGTCGTCACGTTCTGGCCCTGAGCGGCACCGCCCTGCTTATCGAAGATCCGCCAGATGATGAGCGACGGCGCTCCACACGCCGGCGGCGGTGATGACGCCGCCGTCGCCGCCGGGGAGGTGGAAGGCCTTGCCCTCGGCGCGCTGGAAGAGGAGGACGAGCACACCGGCGGCGACGAGCAGGATCGCGGCCTCGACGAACGAGAACGCACCCCACGCCGTCTGGCTGTCGGACGCCGGCTGGATCTTGCCGCCGATCACGACGAAGAACTGCCGCTGGTACCACGGGAGAAACAGCGACAGGAACAGCCCGATGGCGGCGTACGCCGCAAGCCGGCGCTCGTGGGGGAGCGTGCGCCAGGCCCGGACGAGGCGGCCGGCGCCCGAGCCGACGCGCGTGGCCGCGCTGGCGGTTGCTGTGCGTCCGTTGCTCATGTCCGTGCCGTGGCGCGCTCGCTCATCCGCTGCGTCAGCACGTGCGCGTCGTGGTCGGAGACGGGTCGGATCTGCCCCTGAAAGGCGAGCGTCCAGTGCTCGGGCGGCCATTTGCGAACGTGCTCGAGCACGGAGGCAAGGGGCTCGGCCGCAATCCAGTCGGGCTCGTCCAGAACAAGCTCTGGGGATGTCGGAAATCGCCAGGGATAGGGATCAGGCTTCCCCGGTTTGCCCGGCCAGACGCGCTCCCGATCCTCATAGAGCTCACCCTCGATGCGAATGCTGGCGGCAAACGCCTTGACCGTGGTCAGGTAGAGGACGATCCGGTCGCCGGGCTCGATCTCGAGCGCCCGGTTGCGGTTGCGTTCCTTCAACCCGATGACGGCGAAGCCGTGATCCGCGGTCGCCGCGTAGTTCTCGGGCGATCCGGTCAGGATCCACGTTCGGGCCACGTCCCGATTGTATGCGCCGACCGGGCGGCGTCCTGCCGCCTCGACGCCCCGTTGGACCTACTGGATCGGAATGTCCTGGACCTCGCTGGGCTCGGCGGGGCGACGCTCGACCCGCTCCAGATACCAGTCGATCAGGGCGCGGACGGCGAGCAGGAGCTCACGCAGTGCCTCGGCGAGACGCTGCTGGAGCTCAGGCGGCACGAGGTCACGCACCGAGCCGAGCAGCGCGATCAGCACCTCGAGCTCACGGCCCGCGCTCTGGGCGTCGGTCTCCGGCTCCTGCCATCCGGCAGCCGGGGGCGAGTCGCCCACGTCCGGGGACGCCCCACCGGTCTGTCGTGAGGCGCGGGCGGCGCCGGCGGCGCGCGCCGTCGCCTCCGCGAGCAGCCGTTCGGCGGCCTGCGAGGCGCGGTCGAGCCGCGCTTCGAGGTTGCGCAGGACGTCGTCGCCCGCCGGCCGCGAGCGCTCGGGCTCCGGATCAGGCCCGCTCGGGTCCCGGGGCGCCATTGAATGTCACCTCCAGAGCTCCATCTTCGAACGTTGCGCCCGTCGGCGAGAACGCAGCGAGCGCCGAGGGCAGCATCACCGTTCGCTTCTGTCCGTCGACGCCGACGATGAGCTCGAGTCCGAGCTTCTTGAGCGAGATGTCGGACTTGCTCGCGAACGGCAGCCGGAGACGCAGCCGGGCGCCGTGCTCGGAGACGACGAGCTCCTGCGTGACCGTGTCGTGAAGGACGGCGGCCGCGTCAAGGTCGGCGGACGCGAACAGCTCCTCGGCGAGGCGGTCGAGCATCTCGCCGCCGACCACCTCCTGCTCGAAGAACGGGGCGCGGAGCACGGGGACCGGCGAGAACGCGGAATGAACGAGCTCCAGGTGCTCCTCCTGGCGCCGGCGCCAGCCGGAGAAGTACTCGCCGACCTCGTCGGGGAACACCCGGTTGACGATGACGGCGTCGGTCACGTAGCCGTACAGGTTCAGGTAGGTGAACGTCCGCATCGCCTCCCCGATCACCATCTTGTCCGGATTCATCACGAGCCGGACCGTCGAGCAGGTGCGGTCGCGGAGGATCTCGTTCATCTCGATCAGGTTCTGCGACAGGCGGTGGATGTCGGCGAACACCGCTTGGCTGGGCAGCGGGATGTCGAGCAGCGACCGGGCGAATGGCCGTGCCGCGGCGAGGATCTGGCGCTCCATCGGGAACACCTTGTCGATCCACCAGCGAGCGACGTCCGGAAACGACAGCAGGCGCAGCGTCTCACCCGTCGGCGCGCAATCGACGACGATCGCGTCCCAGTCGTCGGTGTGGTGGTGCGCTTGGAGGCGCAGCAGCGAGAACAGCTCGTCCATCCCGGGCGGCACCGTCAGCTCCTCGGCCGAGATCCGGTCGACGCCCCGCTCGAGCAGGAGCTCGCCGAGCCAGTCCTGGACGCCGGACCAATGGCGCTCCATCTCCTCCTGGGCCTTGACCTCCTGGCCCCAGAGCCGGGTGTCCGCCTGAACCGGTTCCGAGGACAGGTCGGTCTCGAGCGCCTCGGCGAGGCTGTGCGCCGGATCGGTCGAGATGACGAGCGTCCGCAGGCCGTCGGCCGCGAGGCGGCGGGCGGTGCACGCCGCCACCGACGTCTTGCCGACGCCGCCCTTGCCGGTGTAGAGGATCGTCCTCGGCCGCATAAGCACCGGCGAGTCTAGGCTCCGTCACTCGCCGATGTGGAGCCGGGCAGGCTAGCGGCGGGCCGTGCTTCAGGTATTGCTCGAACCGGGCCGCCGTCGTGCAGTACACCGGCGCGTGGGTGCGGCGGCACAGCGCTTGCAGGAAGCCGGTGACAGCACGTGGTAGTCGAGCTCGAGAGCTCGCCGGGCTGGTAGAGCGACCAACGGCCGGTGTCGTAGTGCGGCACCTCGGCGCGCGCCTCGCGATCGCCCGCGGCAAACAGGCGGGCCGCACGCGCTTGTCGCTCGTCCGCGCGTAATCGCTGAGCCCGATCAGCGTCTGCAGGAAGCCGTTGATGACGGCCTCGTTCGGGCTGGGCGCAAACGAATAGAGCAGGTAGCGAAGGCCGAGGACTGGGTCCGGACCGAAACGCCCGTCGGCGGCCGATCGCCGAAGATCGGCAGGGCTCGCCGCGCGAGATCGAGGTAGTGACGGTCGTGCAGGACGTTGAATGCCCGGCTGAGCGCAAGCAGCGCCGTGCCCTGCGACATCGCGCTCGTCCACGGCGGGGTGCCGCCGTCGAAGTTGAAGTAGTACTCCCAGACGAGTGCGCCGCCCCGGCGGCGGCCAGCGGGATGAGCTCTGCAGAGCGAGTGCCGCATCCGGCCGTAGAGCTTGCGGCCGCCCGTGTAGAGCCCGTCGCCTTGCCGAAGCTGCCGAGCTCCTGGAGCTCGAGCCCCTGGCCCGGGTAGTACTGCCAGACGAGCTCTGAGCCGGAGAACTCGACGCGCTGGCTGGGGCTGAGCAGCGGCCCCGTGCTCCACCACGTGCGGTTGCGGTCGAGCGTCAGAAACAGCGCCGGGAGCCGCGATGTCGTCAGCTCTCCAGTGTCGGCGATGTCGTGGATGTTCGCCAGGACCGCGTTCAGCTCATACGCTCGCGTGCCGGAGAGGTGGTTCGCCGTCCGGATGGCGGCAGCGAGGCTCGTCGACGTAGCGGTGGTACGCCGCGGCCGAGATCGCGCCGGAGCGGCGCAGCCGGACGAGCACGTCATGGGCGGCCCGATGCGTGCGCGACTCGGCGGCCGATGGCGCATGGGCTGCCCGCTGCGGCCGGAGTCGGCGTCAGCGCCGGAAGCGTGAGGAAGCGGTCGTCGCGGATCGTCGCATGACCGTGAGCGTCGAGCACGATGACGCGCGCCGCCTGCGCGCTGCCCGCGCCGGCAAGCAGCGCATACACCGCCGCGGCGCAGGACTGTGCCGAACCGACCCCTACGCACGAACGCCGATGCTAGATTCGCTGCGGTTCGGACGCCAGCGCTGAGGAGGAAGTTTCAGATGGACCAACTGATCAGGGGAGCGCGGGTCGGCTGTGTCGTCGCCGCGGTGGCGCTCGGCGTCAGCGCCTGCGGTGGATCGTCGAGCGGCGGCGATGCGACGAGCCTGCTCAAGCAGACGTTCGGTCAGCGGCATACGGTGACCAGCGGCAATCTCAATCTCAGTCTGACCGTCGCGCCATCGGGAGCAAACGCTTCAAACCATCCGATCAGCCTCAGTTTCGGTGGTCCGTTCCAAAGTCGCGGTTCCGGCAAGCTGCCGGCCTCAGACTTCAACATCAACATCAGCGCGCTCGGCCGCAGCGGCTCCCTCGGCATTCTCTCGACGGGCTCGAACGGCTACATCACGTTCGGCGGCACGAGCTACCAGCTGCCGGCGGCGACGTTCCAGCGCCTGGAGTCGAGCTTCTGCTCGATCACCGCCTCGCCCGGCGCCGGAAGCAGCACGAACTCCCTTTCGAAGCTCGGGATCAACCCGCTGCACTGGCTCCAGAGCCCGTCGGTGGTCGGCACCGAAACGGTCGGCGGCGCGTCGACGAAGCACATCAAGGCGGGCGTCGATGTTCCGGCGATGCTCGGCGACGTCAACACGTTTCTCGGCAAGGCCGCGACGACAGGGATCACCGGCGCCTCGAAGCTGCCCAGCCAGCTCTCCTCCGTGACCCGCCAGAAGATCGCGGCGGCGGTCAAGAACCCGAGCGTCGACATCTGGACCGGCGCCGACGACAAGATGGTTCGCAAGCTGACGATCAGTCTGACCGTCCCGGTCTCAGGCCAGCTCTCGACGCTGCTCGGCGGGATGAGCTCAGCCCGGGTCGTCCTCACCATCGCCTACGCCGATCTCAACCAGCCGCAGTCGATCTCCGCTCCGAGCGTCGTCCGGCCGTTCAGCGAGTTCTCCGGCCAGCTGCAGTCGTTCCTTGCGGCCGCCCAGGGCGGGACGAGCGCCTCCGGCTCCGGGTCGTCCTCCTCCTCGGCGGCGCCGAGTGCCGAACCCGAGCTACATCCAGTGCCTCCAGGCGGCGAACCAGGACGTCACGAAGATGCAGAAGTGCGCCGGACTACTGAAGACGAAGTAGCCGGCTACTCCTCGTCGGGCTCGAGCTCGTCGACCTCGTCGACGTCCTCGTCGTCGGTACTGAGGACGTCCGGCTCCTGAACGACCTGGAACGCCTCGAGCAGCTCGTCCCGGCGGTGCTCGTCGACCGGGACTTCGTCGGAGATCAGCACCCAATCGGCGCCCTCGTACTCCTCCATGTTGAAGATCTCGGCGTCGAGTTCGGGTGAATCGTCGACGACGACAAGCACTTCGGTCTGAGGGTTGAAGTACGTCCCGGGGCGGTTGACGAGGTCTTCGAGTTCGAATTTGCGTGGGTCGGCAGCCATCTCGCGCGCAGCCTATCGAGTCGTCGCGACGCAGGTCCTAGAGGTTGCCGAGATCGGCGATCTCGCGCTCGACCTCGGCCTCGACGTCGAGCGGCGGCTTGCCGGCGCGTGCCCGCCGGTGATTGCGCGCGAGCACGAGGTCACGGATCTCGCTGCGCAGCTCGGTATCGATCTGCGGTGCGGTCAGGCGGGTCAGTTCCCGCTCGATGTCGAGCGGCTCCTCGCCGCGGCGCAATCGCCGCACGTTCCGCGCCTCGAGCATCTGGCGGATCTCGCTGTCGCGCTCGAGCAGGGCGGCCGCCGATCCGGGTTTCGGGCCGCGGACCGCGTCGCCGTCCATCAGGAGATGATCCTTGCCGTACTCGTCCCAGGTCTTGCCGCTGCCGATGAGCCCGGCAAAGGCGGCGATCAGCCCAAGGCCGCAGACGACCCAGATGACGGTGGCAAATGCGGCGTGCACTGCGATCTAAGTGTGACGCACACGGGAAGGGGCGCACCGCGGCGGCGCGGCCGGCGGGTACCGATCCGTAACCGGCCGCGATCCGTACACGTGGGGAACCCCGTTGCGCGGGCTCGCTTTTCAGGTACCCTTAACGATTGACTGACTAGTCAATCTAGGTTTGCGCCCGGAGCCTCCACGTCGCCCGGCGCTCGCACTGAAGGAGAAGCCACCGTGGTTGATTTCACGCTCACTGATGAGCAGAAGAGCATGCGCGAGATGGCGCACGACTTCGCCGAGAAGGAGATTCGGCCGGTCGCCTGGGAGTACGACAAGGACGGGACCTGGCCGCAGGACGTCATTGACAAGGCCTGGGAACTCGGCCTGATGAACAGCCACCTGCCGGCCGAGTACGGCGGTCCGGGCCTCGGCTACTTCGAGGGCACGCTCATCGAAGAGGAGATCGCCTGGGGCTGCTCGGGCATCGGGACCTCACTCTCCTGCAACGGTCTGGCGACGGCGCCGATCGGGCTCGCCGCCTCCGAGGAGCTGAAGAAGGAGTACCTCGGCCGGCTGTCCGAGGCGCCGCTGCTGGCCTCGTTCTGCCTCACCGAGCCGGATGCCGGCTCAGACGTCTCCGGGATGAAGACGACCGCCACGAAAAGCGGCGACAAGTGGGTCATCAACGGCTCCAAGTGCTTCATCACCAACGGCGAGTACGCCAACTACTACACCGTGTACGCGAAGACCGACAAGGAGGCCGGACATCGCGGCATCTCCTGCTTCATCGTCCCGCGCGATGCCGGCGTCGTCGTCGACAAGCACGAGGACAAGATGGGCCAGCGCGCGTCGAACACCGCGACGATCACGTTCCCCGAGGTCGAAATTCCCCTCAATCACCTCGTCGGTGAGGAGAACAAGGGCTTCAAGATCGCGATGATGACCCTCGACCGTACGCGTCCCGGCGTGGCGGCGATGGGCGTCGGGGTGGCCCGCGCGGCGATGGAGTTCGCGATCGACTACTCCAAGGAACGCGTCCAGTTCGGCGTCCCGATCGCGATGCACCAGGGCATCCAGTTCATGATCGCCGACATGGCGACGAAGGTCCACCTGGCCCGGCTCGCGACCTGGAACTCCGCCGTGCTGCTCGACCAGGGCCGCCGCAACACGCTTGAGTCCTCGCATGCGAAGCGCTTCGCCGCCGACATCGCGATGGAGGTGACGACCGATGCCGTGCAGGTCTACGGCGGCTACGGCTTCATCAAGGAGTACCCGGTGGAGAAGCTGATGCGTGACGCGAAGATCCTCCAGCTGTACGAGGGCACGGCCCAGATCCAGCGCCTCGTGATCGCACGGGAGACGCTGCTGCCGCGCCGCGTCGAGGAGCCCTCAGCGGCGCACGCCTAAGCGCGCACCCACATCGAGAAGGCCTATTGGGGCCGCCCCCTGAGGGGGCGGCCCCTTTTGTGGGCGTGCCCGCCGTCTCGGGTCAGCGGGTGAGGGTGAGCGCGGCGCCGACGCTGATCGTCAGGTGGGGAGTGACCGAGAACGTCGCCGTGGCGGTGACGCGGGCCCGGCGGGCGTGGAGAAGCACTCTCCTCCCCGCCGGCGTGAGTGTCAGCCGGATGCGGCGCGTTCCCGCCGAGGCGAACGATGTGCTGGCCGTCGCAACGAGCACTCGGTGGCCTGCGGTTCGCCAGGCCATCTGGAGGCGCCCCGGCACCGGCGTCGTGAATGGCAACGCGTAGCCACCTCGGGCCAGAAGGGCGCGGATGGGACGCGCCGCGGGGGGCGGGGTGACTGCGGAGTGCAGCGGAGCACCGAGCAGCTCGGTCAACGAGGCCCGACGGCCGATCAGGAGTGCGCCCACGTCATCGAGGGCGAAGCAAAACAGGGTCGGCGAGCACGCGGCCGCGCCGACGTAGTACGAACCGACGTGGGTGGCGTGCCAGGTATCGCCGCCCGAGGCGGGGTCGGTCGAGCGGATCACATCGCCGGCGGCGCCGACGCCGACGCACTGCGAAGAGCTGGTGCAGGACAGTCGGGCCAGGGTCTGCGAACTCGTCGTCCCCGACCAGCCCTGGACGCCGCTGGCGGGCTCGCGTGACGTGACGATGCGCCGCCCGCCGGCCGACACGCAGAGCGAGACCGACGGACACGACACCGTGTCCAGCGAGGACGTGCCGTTGACGTCAGCCAGCGTCCACGCGGCAGCGCCGCCCGTCGGATCAGCGGCACTCAGCGCGTTGCCGGCGCTGTCGACGGCAACACAGAGGCTGACCGACGGACACGACACGTCCCGCAGTGCCGCCTGCGAGCCAGTTGATGTGACATCCGGGTCGATATGGCTGACGGTCCACGCCTCGGGTCCGCCCGGCGGATCGGTCGAGGTCACGGCGTTGCCCGCCGTGTCGACGGCCACGCACAGCGACGCGGACGGGCACGTGATCGAGCTCAGCTGATTGCCCACATCGATTGTCGTCGTGGTCCAACTCGATCCACGCAAGGGAGTTCGCGACTGAAGGACGCTCCCATCCCCGTCGACGGCTGCGCAGAAGGAGGTGGACACACAGGACATGCGGCCGAGTATGGTCGGAGTCCGGCTGCTCGATGGCACACCACGGTCGACGGCGGTGACGCTCCAGCTCGAGGGCACTGTCGGTGTCGCGGAACTCAGGATGTTGCCCGCGTCATCGACCGCAACGCACCAGGTGGCTGGGCAGTCGATCCCGTCCGGTCCATTGGACCCATTGACCTCGGCGACCGTCCACGCGCTCGATCCGCCGGTGGGGTCGGCAGACCACACCGCGTTGCCGAGAGAGTCGACCGCCGTACAGAACGACGCCGACGGGCACGAGATCGCGTATAAGCCCTGCACACCTGGGATGCCCGAGCTGAAGGGCGAGATGTACTCGGTCGAGACGGAGCTCCACGTCGCACCGCCCCCGGTCGGGTTGGTCGACGCGAACACGCTGCCGAGCTGATCGGTGGCGACGCATTCCGATACAGAGGGACACGAAATCGCGTTCAGCCGGCCGAGCGTGCTGCGATCGATCGTGGCCCGCTGCCAGGCCGATGCGGGCCCGGCCGGCTGGTTGGAGACGACGACGCCGCTGGCGTCGACGGCCGCGCAGAGGCCGGGTGACGCACACGAGACTCCGGACAGTCCGCTGGAGCCGTCGATGTTGCCCAGCTTCCACGCCGACGAGCCTCCGGTTGGACGCTTCGACGTCATGACATTGCCGGCTCCGTCAACCGCGGCACAGAACGTCGCTGAGGAACACGAGACGCTCGTGATTCCGGCGAGTCCGGGCTTAAGATCGACTCGGACTGTTCGCCATGCGGACGCACCGGCCGTTGGATCGGTTGAGGTCACGATGTTCCCGGCCGCGTCACCGGCGACGCAGAGCGACGAGGTCGGGCACGACAATGCCGAGATCGGCGCGCTGAGGAAAAGCGACGGCGAGGCCGGTTCGAGTGCTGCCGCGTGCCAGCCCGAGGCGCCGGTGCCGGGGTCGTGCGACGTCAGCACATCGCCGTGGTCGTCGAATGCCGCGCAGAGCGTCGTTGTCGGGCATGAGAGGGCCACGATGCCCGCGGTCAGGTTGGGGCTGACACTGTTGTCCACGCGGGAGATGTGCCAGCCGCTCGCGCCGGCGCGCACGTTGCTCGACGTGAGGATGTCACCGCGGACGTCTGCGGCCACGCAGTCTGAGGCCGTCGGGCACGACACTGCGGAGAGCTGGATCGGATCCGCGCCGGCCGCGGATCCGCCGTACGGCGGCTGGTGATCGACGAAGGCGGGAGTCGACCAGACGAGCGGCAGCGCGATCGCGGTGGCGCAGAGCTGTCCGAGGCGTGGGCTCATCTCAGTGGGAGCTGCCGCTGGCGCCCGTCGTGGGTCCAGGCCAACAGGAGGCCGGTGTTCGCGAACGCAAGGTTCGCGATGCTTTCGCCGCTCCCGGCCGGAGTCGCGTCGACCATCCGGGAGCCATGGTCGTCGTGCACGTACAACTGCTCGATGCCGCACCGCGTTCCCCGGGCCGCGCAATCCGGCACATCGACGGGTGCGGTGCTCCACGCAGGAGCGCCGCCGAGGGGCGCGCTCGACGTCAGCACGTTGCCCCTGTCGTCCACGGCGACACACGCCCTCGCCGTTGCGCACGAGACGCCCTTGATCGTGTTGCCGGTATCGACGGCAGCGCGGTGCCACGCGGCCGCTCCTCCCGTGGGATCCGTGGAGGTGTAGACGTTGCCGCTGTTGTCCGCGGCTACGCACATCGCCGTCGACGGGCACGACACGGTCTGGAGATCCGCTCCGGTCTGGGCAACCGAGCTGACGGTCCAGGCGCCCGTGCCGCCGGTCGGGTTGGTGGAGGCGAGCAGGTGGTCGGTCCCGTTGGCGGCGACGCACAGCGACGGCGAGGGACATGAGATTGCTGCCGGACCGAGCAAACCGAGGCTCGAGTCGACCGGAGCGATCTTCCAGTCCCCCGCGCCCCCGGTGGGATTCGTCGACGTGACGACATCGCCGCGCTCATCGAGGGCCACGCACAGAGAGGCTGATGGGCAGGTGAGCGCGAGGAAGCCCGGAGGGGTGGCGGTCAGCGCGTGCACCGAGTGCCAACTCGCGGCGCCGCTCGTCGGATCACTTGACGTGACGATATTGCCGGTTCCGTCGGCGAGCACGCACAGCGAAGCGGTCGGACACGAGATCGCAGCGACAGGGATAACACCCACGTTCCGGTCGGAGGTCACCTTGGTCCACTCCGACGGTCCCCCGGTGATGTGGGTCGATATGAACACCGAGCCGTCGGAACTCACGGCTGCGGCGCAAAAGCTCGTCGTCGGGCACGACAGCGACGTCACGGCGTTGCTCCCTGCGACATGTGACAGCTGCCAGGCGGATCGGCCGCCGAACGGATCGGTGGAGCTTTCTATGCCGCCTGCCTGATCGCCGGCCACGCAGAGAGAGGCAGAAGGACACGCAATCGCGGCGAACGATTCGTAGGTCGGGAGCGAGCCGTCAGTGATCCAGGCGGCAAACCCGGGAGGGCTGAGGACCGCGGAGCCGAAGGCAAAGCCGTCGGGACTCCCGTAACTGCAGTCCGAGGAAGCGAGCGGCGCCGTGGCGCCGGTCGCGAGGTCGTCGACCGCCAGGTTGTGTGAGCAGTTCTGGTATTTGTCCTCGTAGGAGCTGGCCAACAGGGCAAAGCGACCGGCGAGGGCGGCGCGGTCGATCGTCGTGTCGTAGCCGGCATCCTCGGCGGTTCCCTGGAGCAACAGCCGCCACTTGTTCACTGCCTTCAGGCACCCGTACCACCCGCCGAACGAACCCGTGTTCTCATCGCCGGGGGCGGAGGCGATGAGCGCGTCCGCGTCACGCGCGATCACCTGCCACCCCTTCTTTGGCGTGCACGACCGTGACCCGGCGCTCGTGATCGGTTGCCAGTCGACCGAGCGGGCCTGGATGCCGAGGGATCGTGACCGGCGACTGCGTACGGAGAAGATCCGCAGACCGCCGTCTCGTGCGATATAGGCGATCTCGCGGCCGTCCGGCGACCAGGCTGGCGCACTGCCGCGAACGAGCCTGCGGAGGGTTCCGCCACGGACAGCTGTGATCGAGATCCATCCGGCGTGGGCGATCGCGAGCTCCGAGCCTTCCGGGGAGAAGCTTGGCCCCGTGCCCGTGACGAGGCGATGAAGCGATGTCGAACGCCCGCGTGCGCGGAACCAGATGGTGCCGCCGCGAACGATCGCAAGCTCGCCGGTTGATGACCACGCGACGGCCGACGCGCCTCCCCTCAGCGCCCGCGATGTGACAGACGACGACAGGGTCGCCCGCCAGACCCCGCCGGATGCGCCCGCGAGGGTGATGCTCTGCCCGTCGGCCGTGAACTCCGGCGCGCGGCCGTGAACCGTTGTGAGCGCTTGGCCCAGCATGCACCACAGGCAGCTGCCGTCAGGGGCCACGATGCCGGGTCGTGAGGTGGAGCCGGCGAATGCGATCGCGAGCCCGTTCGGAGACCAACGGGGGTGAGCTGGGACTGCGCACAGCGTCGCATCGCCACAGATTCTCCGGATGCCTGTGCCGCTCGGGGTGAGCAGTACCAGGCCGCCGCCGGTGACCGGCTCGGCGGCGAGCAGACCGTTGCGGCCGGGAAATGCACCCGACGCCGTCGACGCGGCCCACCCGCAACAGGCTGCGAGCGTCGTGAGACAGATCAGGAAACGACGCACTCCAGCCACGTCAGGTGAGACGCCTCGACCTGACAAAAGTTGCTCTGTCGCCTCCCGGGCGCGTTCGGCTCAGACGCGCCGCGGGACGTTGCCCGTCAGCGTGAGGAACGACCGCATTGCCTTGTGTCCAGGGTCGGCGGTCGGCCCGAACATGCACGGGCAGCCGCCGTCGATGACGGCGATTCCGTGTGCGCGCCCCCAGTCGGTGGCTGCCGGGGAGACGCTGCCGGAACCGGGCCCGCGGTGCATCCACACGTGCTTGATCGCGAGCTCCGCGCACTCGTGCATGGTCGCTTCCGCGCGCTCCGGCTTGGTCCCGATGATGACCGCCTCGACCCCCTCGGGGATCGAGTGCAGATCGGGATAGCACCGATCACCTTCGACCGCCTCGGCGTTGGGATTGACCGGCACCACGTCGTACCCCCGTTCGCGCAGCCGGCGGTAGACGACGTTGCTGCCGTGGGTCTTCGGGTCCCGGGAGACGCCGGTGACAGCGATGCGCTTGTGGGCGAGAAATTCACTCGCCGCTGCTTTGATCTTTTGCATAGTCGCCCGAGCCTACGCCCGCGCGAGCGATCGGCCATCGGGAGAGCCCCCGCCCGTGGATTGCGGTGGACTACCGACGGGCGATGATCGCCGCGAGATTGTCGAGCTCGTTTTCGCGGCCCGTCACGAGCCGCTCGGTCCAGGTCTCATCGTGCATCGCGTCCATCGTCATCACGACGTGGGTTCGCCCATCGACCGGCTCGAGTTCGATCACGGGGCCAGCGGCGGATCTACTCGCTGCGTCGCGGGCCGCTCGTGGCGCTGCGCGAATGGCTCGACGTGCTGACCACGGTGCAACCGTCCGAGTCCGTCCTCGCCGAGTATGAGACGGCCGTCCGGACGGAGGCCGCGCTGGCGCACGCCGACCCGAAGTGGGCTGTGGGGCGGAGCTTCCGATTCGTCCGTGAGGTGCCGGCTGCGGTCGAAACGGTGTGGTCGTTCTGGACAACCGCGGCCGGCGTCGCCGAGTGGTGGGCACCGGAGCACTTCACCGTCGCCGAGTGCGAACTCGATCCGGTCGCCGGCGGGCGCTTGCGGATCGTCATCGAGGAGGGGGACGGCACCCGGTAGATCCGGATCACGGACACCCGGCCCGAGGCGGTGCCCGCGGTCGCCGGGATCAGGCCCGGCTGGGAGCAGGCGCTCGACAAGCTCAGCCGAGTGCTCAGCTGAGCACCGGGCTCACTCGCTCGTGCTGAACTCCCAGATCGCGATCCCGAGCATCACGAGGCCGAGCCCGAGCACCACAAGGACCTCCAGCCATGCGGGCACCTTCCAGCCGAACCACGTGACGCCCGGGTTGAGCGCGCTCTGCGCGGCTGGGGAGATCGAGAGATTGCTGAACACGAGCCGACGCATCGGGTCAACCGCGTAGGTGAGCGGATCGAGGCGGTTGAGGACCTCGAGCCAGCGCGGCAGGTTCTGGACCGGGAACAGCGCGCCAGAAATGAAGAACATCGGCATCACGATCATCTGCATGACGCCGAAGAACGCCTGCATCTGCTTGATCCGCGCCGCGACCATCACCCCGAACGCCGTGATCGAGAACGCGAGCAACAGCTGCAGGCCGAAGATGCCGACGACCAGCAGGGGGTCGAGCGGCACGTGCACGAGCGGGGCCAGCAGGATCATGATCACGCCCTGCGTGCTCGCGACGGTCGCGCCGCCGAGGCACTTGCCGATGACGATCGAGCTGCGGCGGACGGGCGCCACCATCATCTCGCGCAGGAACCCGAACTCTCGGTCCCACACGATCGAGGCGGCCGAGAACATCGCGGTGAACATCACCGCGATGCACAGGATGCCCGGGTAAATGAACGTCTTGAGGTCGACTCCGTGCGTGCTCGCGCTCGAGAGCTGCTGCAGACCCGAGCCCATGACGAACAGGAACAGCAGCGGCTGGATAAGCGAGGAGACAATCCGGATGCGGTCGTTGACGAACCGGATGAGGTCCCGGCGCCAGACGATCCGGATCGCCCGCAGCTCGGATGCCAGGCTGTGCTTCGGAACGTAGACGCGAACGACGGGCGTGCGCGGCGGCGCGGGACCGTCGGCGGCGGTGGCGCGGTCGGTCGTCGTACTCATCGGCCGCCTCCGTGGACCATCCGCATCATCATCCGGTTGCGGTTCTTGCCGGCGTCCTCCTCGGCGTCGCGGATCGTCGTGCCGGTGTGGGACATGAACACGTCGTCGAGCGTCGGTCGCGAGACGCTCACGCTCTTGATCGGCAGACCGAGGTCGGCGAACAGGCGGGGGACGAACGACTCACCGGCCGGGACGCCGAAGATCACTGCACCCTCGGCGACCGTCGCCTCGATCCCGAACTGCTCCTCGAGCGCCGCGATCGCGGCGTCGTTGTTGTCGGTGTGGATCGACGATCCGGTCCTTGCCGATCTGCGCCTTGAGCGTCTCCGGCGTGTCGAGCGCGACGATCTCGCCGTTGTCCATGATCGCGATGCGATCGCACCACTCGGCCTCGTCCATGTAGTGCGTCGTCATGAAGATCGTGATCTCCTCACGCTCCTTGAGCTCCCGGATGTACGTCCAGATCGAGCGGCGGGTCTGGGGGTCGAGCCCGATCGTCGGCTCGTCGAGGAACAGCACCCGGGGTGAGTGCATCATGCCGCGCGCGATCTCGAGCCGGCGGCGCATACCGCCCGAGTACGTGCCGACGACCGTGTCGCGCCGCTCCCACAACCCGACCATCTCGAGCACCTGCTGCATCCGCGGGGCGACGAGATCGGACTGCAGCCCGTAGAGCTCGGCGTGGAGCTTGAGGTTCTGGGCGCCGGTCAGGTAGTTGTCAAGCGTCGGATCCTGGAACACGAGCCCGATGTTCCGCCGCACGTCGTCGCGCTCGTGGACGACGTCGTAGCCGGCCACCTTCGCCTCGCCCGCCGTTGGCTTGGCGAGCGTGCACAGCATGTTGATCGTCGTCGTCTTGCCCGCTCCGTTCGGTCCGAGGAACCCGAACACCTCGCCGGCGGCGACGTCGAAGTCGACGCCGCGCACCGCTTCGACCTCATCGAAGGTCTTGACGAGCTGGCGGACCTGGATCGCGGGGACCTCCCCGGGCCCGCGACCGTTGTGATCGAGCGAGGGCATCTCCTCGTGGAACGTAGCGCGCTCACTCATCGCCGGCCTCGGCGAGGATTCCATAGAGCGATCGCCGGGTCTGTCCGAGGAGCTCCTGAGCCTGGCTCACCTGCTGCTCGTTCCCGACCTGGGCGACCTGGATCGCCGCCTGCGCCGTCTGGGCGATGAGGGAGCGGATCTCGACGTAGGCGTTCGACGATGGATCGTCGCTGGCGCACCACGGCGGGACCTCGGGATGGTGTGCGGCGACGTGGGCACGGCCGTCGTCGGTCAGCTCGAACAGCTTGTTCGCGTCGCGCTCGATCGCGCGGATCAGTCCCTCGTCCTCGAGCTGGGCGAGCGTCGGATACACGGAACCTGGGCTCGGCCGCCAGCGGCCGCCGGAGCGTTCCTCGATCGCCTGCATGAGCTGATAGCCGTTGCGCGGCTCGTCGGCGAGCAACATCAGGAGCGCGCCCCGGATCTCGCCGCGCCGCCGCCGTCCGCGGCCACCGCCGAGACTCATGGCAAATCCGACCCCGCCGTGGCGACCGCCGCCCAAGTGGGGGTCATGGTGAGGTATCACGATACGTAACGATATATCGCTAGCGGGCCACGCGTCAAGGCGCCCCCAGAAACCGCAACAGCGTTCGTCAGCGATCGCGTCCTTGTGGCGCGATCGAACGTCATCGTTGTTTTTCGACCACCGCGTTCGACAGCCGGCCGATACGGCCCGCGCTATCGAACGCTATTGCGGTCCGGGGGTCCCGCGGGCCAATCACCCTCCTCCTCGATGCGCCTTTCCGCCGATCGCCGACCGCGGCGACACGCTAAGAACGCAACGTGGCGCGCGCGGGTCAGCCGTTCTCGCCGGCGTCGTTCGTATCGCTCGGGGCGTCCGCCTCGCGCGACGGGCCGGACTCGCCGCTGGAGCCGCCGGAGCCGCCGGAGCCGCCGGAGCCGCTGGCGCCGCCGGACTCGCCGCCGGCACGGGTGGCGCCGCCGGACTCGCCACCGGAGCCGCCGGCGCTGCCGGACTCGCCGCCGGAGCCGCGCGCCTCGCCCGAACCGGGTCCACCTCGCCGCGTGCGCAGCCAGTCCGCGACCTGCTCGGCCATGCCCCCCATCTGGTTGCCGAGCTTCGTCACGTTCTCGCCGACGTCCTTGAAGATCGCCCGAAAGCGCTCGGCGTAGAAGGTGAACGCCGCGCTCGCCTCGTCGCTCACCGGCGCCTCCTGGCCCCGGCGGATGTAATCCCCGCGCTGAATGCGGTCGTACTCGCCGCTCTGCACCCAGCGCATGATCTCCGACACGCGCTTCACGGCGTACGGATGCGTGCTGTTGATCTCGTAGAAGAAGCGCCGGACACGGTCGCTCGGGTCATCCCAGTCCTCGTACTCGCGGGCCTGGGCCAGGAAGGCGTCGAGGTTGAGCTGATCTGCGCGCAGGCCGCCGGCCAGGACCATCAGCCCGCGACACACGATCCGGGGGTCGCGCACGACGAGCGCCTCGGCGCGATCACAGCTCAGCTCGGCCGCCCGGGACCACTCGAGCAGAACGGCCCGTACGGCCGCGGCCGGAATCGCCAGCGGAAACGGCACGCCGCCTCCGGCGCGCAGGAGGATCGCGAGCGCCGTCTTGTAGAGCACATGGTCGGACAGGATGTGCGACACCTCGTGCGCGAGCACCGCGCGCTGCTCGCCGGATCCCAGTCGCGCCAGCAGCGGAGTGCCGACGATGACCATCGGGTTCTGAGAGCCGATCACCATCGCGTTCGCGACGACCGTGTCAGTGACGTAGAGGTCGTACGTCCGCGGCATGTCGAGGATCTTGCAGACGGCAACGTGATGCGACCACAGGTCCGGAAGCTGGCGCTCGTCAACCCGCACCGAGTTGCTGAGGTACATCTGGCGCAGCGCGCGCTCGTACTGCCACTCGATCAGCTTGCGGACGACGGTGTCGAGCATCGGCACCGCCTTCAGCGCCGCGGTCGCGGCGCGGTCGGCGGGATGCTCGTACGCCTTCGGAGAAATGCTCGGGTACGGCTTCAGGCCCTCCGGCAGCGTCTCGGTCATCGGACCCAACCCTACACCCGGGCTACGGCACGGTCGTGGGGCAGCCGGGATAATCACGGGTGATGACGGCGCTCGCAGGTCCCGGCTCGACGGATCCGCTCGTCGGCGAGCTGCGGCGCTCGGGGCTCATCAGCCTGCTGGTGCTCCACTACGTCGCGAGCGAGCCGTGCTACGGCAACCAGCTGATCACCCGGATCACGACCCTGACGGGCGGTGCCGTCGCGGTCAACCCGAACACGATGTATCCGCTGCTGCGCGCGCTCGAGCAGCAGGGCCTCGTCACCTCGGCGTGGGAGCGCCCGGAGCGACGCAGCCGGCGGTTCTACCGGATCACCCCGGAGGGGGAGGCCGAGCGCCGGCGCCTGGCCCAGCGGCTCGAGCCGAGCCTGACCGCGATCGCCGCGACGATCGACCTCATCCGCGGGGAGCTGCTGGCGCGGTGAGCACGGTTCGCGTGGCGCAGACGTTCTCCGGCACCGTGCACGACGCCGAGCGCTGCTGGTATGAGACCGCCGCGTGGCCGGCGTGGGTCGACGGTCTCGCCCAGGTGCAGAGCGTGGAGGGGGACTGGCCCGCGGTCGGCGCCGTCGTCCGCTGGCAGTCTGGACCCGCCGGCCGCGGCCACGTGACCGAGCGTGTCATCGCGTACGAACCGCTCGCCGGTCTGAGCACCGAGGTCGAGGACGACGCGATCACCGGCCGGCAGACGGTCACGTTCAGCCCGGACCGCGACGGCGACACGGACGCCGTGACCGTCGAGCTTGCGCTCGCCTACACGCTCCGGCGGCGGTCGATCGCGACACCCGTCGTCGACCTGCTGTTCATCCGCCGCGCGATGACGATGTCGCTGCGCTCAACGCTCAGCCACTTCGGCACCCAGCTCTCGGCCGCCCGCGCTCAGTCGAGCGGCTGACCCTCCGACGAGACCCTGTCCGATACCGAAGGGCCGTACACTGAATCACGCCGCGCCTGCGCGCGGTGCTTCACACGCCAACTACCCCTAAGAGGCTCATGTTCGTCTTCAAAGCCGCCGTGGTCGGCGCGGGCACAATGGGCGGAGAGATCGCGCACGTGATCGCGAACTCCGACATCCCTGTCGTGCTCAAGGACGTCGACCAGAAATTCGTCGATCAAGGGCTCGAGAAGGCCCGCTCCGTCTGGCAGGCCCGGGTCGATGCCGGGAAGCTGGAGGCGGCGGAGCTCGAGCGCAAGCTGGCGCTGATCACCGGCACGACGAGCTACGACGACTTCGGTGATGTCGATTTCGTGATCGAGGCGGTGCCAGAGCGGATGGAGATCAAGCAGTCCGTGTTCTCCGAGCTCGACGAGGTCACGCCCGGGCACGCGATCCTGTCCTCGAACACCTCGTCGCTGTCGATCACGGAGATGGGGGAGGCGACGAGCCGCCCGGAGCAGGTCGTCGGGTTCCACTTCTTCTTCCCCGCCTCGGTGATGCGGCTGATCGAGGTGATCGAAGGCGAGGACACATCGGCCGAGACCGCCCAGGCGGCGGCGACCTTCGCCCAGGCGATCCGGAAGATGCCGATCCGCTGCGGCGAGGCGCCGGGCTTCGTCGTCAACCGGATCCTCAACTCCGCCGCGTCGGAGGTGTGGCGCTTCCAGGAGGAGAGCGGCATCGACGTCAAGGAGATCGACAAGATCGTCGCCGAGTCGAAGGCTGCGCCGATGGGCCCGTTCTTCCTCGGCGATCTGCTCGGTCTCGACACCGTGCTCCACGTCGCCGAATACCTCCGCGAGGCCTACGGCGAGCGGTTCTTCGTTCACCAGCAGATGCAGGAGCTCGTCGCCGCCGGCAACCTCGGCGCCAAGACCGGAAAGGGCTTTTATGAGCACGGCCGTTAACCCAGATCAGGGCACCGAGGCGCTCGTCGACCGCTTCACGCTGAAGGCGTTCGTCGAGAGCTGCCTCGTGCTCGAGGAGGGCCTCGCCTCGCTGAAGGACATCGACCTCGGCATGATGGCCGGCGCCGGCATCATCCCGCCGCCGTTCGCCCGCGCCGACCAGATCGGCCTCGAGGAGCTTCTCGCCAGGCTCGAGCGGGCCGCCCGGGAGTGGGGCGAGAACTACGAGCCCCCGATGATCCTCCGGCGCCTCGTCTCCCAGGGGCGGCTCGGCGTCGCGTCGGGCCAGGGCTTCTTCCCCTACGCGCGGCCCGATGCGGGCTGGGACGAGAGCCCGGTCAAGCTCGAGACGCGCGGCGAGGTGGCGATCGCCTGGCTGGACAACCCGCCGGCGAACTCGATTGCGCCCGAGGTCGTCGAGGCGCTTCAAAAGATCTGGGACACGGTCACGAGCAGTCCTGTGCGGGCGCTCGTGTTCGCCTCCGCCAACCCGATGCTGTTCTGTGCCGGGGCCGACATCAAGGCGTTCACGAAGATGGACGCCGCCGGCGGCAAGGAGCTGCTCGACGGGATGCACGGGCTGCTCCGTGAGATGGAGCAATCGCGGATCGTGACGATCGCGGCCGTCAACGCGCTCGCGTTCGGCGGCGGGTGCGAGCTCGCGATGGCGTGCGATATCCGGATCGCGGCCGACTCGGCGACGTTCGGCCAGCCGGAGATCAACCTCGGCATCATCCCCGGCTTTGGGGGAACGCAGCGGCTCCCGCGGCTCATCGGCGAGGCGAAGGCGCTCGAGCTCAACCTCACCGGCGATCCGATCTCCGCCGAGGAGGCCTACGAGCTCGGGCTCGCCAACCGCGTCGTCCCCGATCACGAGCTGCTCGACACCGCGCTCGGCTGGGCGCGCAAGCTCGCCGGCCAGGCGCCGCTCGCGATCGAGCAGATCAAGCGAATCGGTGCCCACCCACCTGGTGATCTCGATGTCGGGATCGAGGCCGAGAAGCAGGCCTTCGCCACCGTCTTCGGCTCCGAGGACGCGCGCGAGGGCATCGCAGCGTTCCTGCAGAAGCGCACCCCGAAGTTCGCCGGCAAGTGAGCGGGGAATCGCAGAGCGATTCCCTTGCGAGTTCGCTGCGCGAACTCGGGGGGCACCGCGCCACGGACCGCCTCGCGGAGCTGATCCGTGAGGCGGACTCCGTCGTCGCCCTGACCGGGGCCGGGATCTCGGTGCCGTCCGGGATCCCGGACTTCCGCTCGCCCGGAACGGGCCTGTGGGAGAACGTCAACCCGATGCAGGTGGCGCACATCGACGTGTTCCGCCGCGATCCGGAGCGGTTCTGGCAGTTCTACGGCGAGCGCTTCCAGACGCTCCGAGAAAAGCGCCCGAACCGGGCCCACGAGGCCCTCGCCGTGCTCGAGCGGGCCGGACTGCTCGATGCCGTGATCACCCAGAACATCGACCAGCTCCACGCCCGTGCGGGCTCCCGGGAGCTGATCGAGGTCCATGGCACGATCGCCCACTCCTCGTGCCTGCGGTGCGGCAGCCGCTTCGAACTCGACGACGTGCGCAGCCGCCAGGTGGCCGACGGGGCCCGGGTGCCCCGGTGCGACTGTGGCGATCCGCTCAAGCCCGATGTCGTGCTCTTCGGCGAGTACCTGCCGGTCGACGCGCTCGCGCGCGCCGAGGGCCTCGCCGCCCGGGCGGACCTGATGCTGTGCATCGGCTCCTCGCTCGAGGTCTACCCCGTCGCCGAGCTGCCGGCGGTGACGCTCGCCGCCGGTGGACGGATTGCGATCCTCACCCAGGGGCCGACCCGATTCGACTCCCGGGCCGCGGTCCGGTGCTCCGGGGATGTCGTCCAGGAGCTCGAGCGGGTGCTCTCGGCGCTCGAGCTTTCCTGACCGACGATCGGACCGTGCCATCATTGATGGCATGTTTGAACACGATGGCAGTCACGAGAGCTTCGAGGAGACCGTGCGATCGATCGCTCGCGAACTCGGACGCTCGGTCGAGCGCGCGATGGAACGTGTCGATCTCGACGAGGTCGCCGACTCGATCGGCGTCGATCCCACGAGCGCCCGTGAGTGGGCCGACAGCATCGGCGGTTGGCTGCGCTCTCAGGCCGAGACCCTCGGCGACGAGGTGGCGAACCGGGCCACCGGGGCACCGGAACCCCGCCCGGAGCCGGCGCCGGCCGAGCCCCGGTCGCGGTCCGGCGAGGATCCCCTGAGCAGCGCCCAACCTCACCCGCTCGACCTGCCGAGCACGGAGCAGGGCCTCGCGCTCGCGGCGCTGGACTCCGGTCGCTGGAGCGTGGAGGCGGGGACAAGTCGCCTCACCGCGCTCGGCGATGGTCCCGGCCCCGAGGATGCCCTCGGCCTCGTCCGCGAGCTGCGGGTACGGGACTGGATCGCAACCGACGGAACGCTGACGCTCGCCGGCCGGCACGCGCTCACGCGCTGGCTCGAGGCCACGCCCGCATAGGTCGGCCTCAGGCGTTCGCCACGGCTCGGGCCCGAAGCACGGCTTCGATCCGCCCGAGCCCGTGGGCGACGGTCTCGTGCTGGGCGGCGGAGAGCGGGCCGGCAAGCGCCGCCTGAGCGACTGCCGTGACGGCGTCCCGCAGACCGCGGAGCTCGCCGAGACGCTCGGCGAGCGCGTCGGCGACCGGATCGCGGGGCAGCTCGGCGAGGGCGCTGTCAAGCGCGACGAGGAGCTGCAACGCCGCTTCGCGGTCCCGATCGTGATCGAGATCGAGCCGGGCCCGCAGCGTCAGGTCCTCGCAGACGAGGGCCCGCTCGCGGCCGTTCATCATTGCCGCGAGCCGGGCCTGGGGGTGGAGCACCTTGAGCCGGCGCTCGCGTCCCGGCCGCGCGTCGAGCTCGATCGCCTCGCTCCACTGGCCGTCCGCGACCTGCTCCCCGGCGCCCCACCCGATCCGGGCAACGAGCGCCTGCTCGCGGCGGACGAGGTTGAGGTAGGGATCGGCCGTGACGAGGCGAAACCCGTGCAGCGCGCGATTGAGCACGACGACGTGCTCGATCAGCTCCGCTTCGCCGGCGCCGCTCAACCACGCCCGGGCGGCAGGCTCGCCGTCAAATGGCGCCGCGACGTCGATCACCGTTGCTCGGGCGGTCGGAACGGGCGTAGGCTCAGGCTCAGGTTGAGCCTGACGCTGAGGCCGCTGGAGGCGCTTGCGGCGCTCCGGGGCCCCGAGCGTGGCGAGCACGAGGACATGGGTGGGGGGTGAGTCCGGCTCCGCCCCCTCGGCGCGAAGCAGGTAGCGGCCGTCGGGCGGGCCGAGCAGCCACGGGAACTCAAACTGGCCGAAGCGAAACAGCGACGCGGCGGCACTCACCGGCACTCTCGGCCCCCGGTTCGCCGGCGGCGCTCAGCGGGCGCCGTGACCAGTCGTCTTGATCGCGTACTTGCTCGGGGCGATCGGGACGATCGGCTCGGGGATCTGGCTGATGCGGTTGATCAGCTTGTCCCACTGGCCGGGCTGGAGGATCGACTTGATCTGGTTCGAGAGCTTGTTGTTGGCGCCGAACAGCGGGGTGAAGGTGACGGAGATGCGATCGGCGTGGTCGGGGAGGGCGAGCGTATTGGCCTGGCCCTTGTAGCTGATCGTCGAGATGATCTGGTCGGGCTTCATCGCGCCCTGGAGGGTGAGCAGCCGACGGATCGTGATATCGGTGATCGAGCCCGAGCCCTGGTGGCCCTTGACCGGGATGTTGTTGACCTTCGCGATGTCGACGGAGCTGCCGCCTGCCTGGCTGGCGGCGCTCTGGCTCGTCGCGTTCGTGCTCACGGGCACGCTGCTGTGGCCGCAGATGAGACCGGAGACGGTGGGGTCAAGCCCGGAGGCGGCGAGGAACTCGAGCGTGGCGAGCACGCGACGATCGACGAGGCCGGCCTGGATGTCACGGCGGCCGCAGCTGTAGATGCCGACGTGCGGGTCCTGGAGGATCCGGTTCTGGAGCTGCTCCTTGCTCATCAGGAGGATCTGACCGATCGTCGGGTTCTTCGCACCGGGGCCGAAGAACGGGTTGACCCCGGCGGCGCGGTACACGGCGGTCGCCTCGAGCAGCTTCCAGCCGTCGAGGATTGGCTTCGGGTCGATCTGCGGCGCGTTCTTGCCGGCCGGCTGGACCATGAACACCATGTGCGAGGCCGTCTTCTGATCGCCGGCGGCGATCCGGCCGAGGATCGTGCCCGCGACGACGACGGCACCGGCCTTGAGGGGCTGGAGCGTGTACTGGTTCTTGGCGAGGTGGAGCACGTCGGAGAAGTAGTTCTGGAAGCTGGAGATCTTGGCCGAGCTCGAGCGGAGCTGCAGCTGGCCGCCGGCGGCGTACGAGGCCGGACGCGACGGATTGGCGAACAGGCGCTCCTTGACCATCGGGGCCTGGTTGTTCTGCTGCTGGGTGGAGCTCTGCTGGTGCGTCGAGGTCGTCTTGGTCGTCGTGTGCGTGGCGGCCGCGTGGTGCGCCGCCGGCGTGCTCGCGCCGGTGAGCGACGCGCTCGGCTTGAGGCTGGGCGCGTCGGTCGTCATCGTCGGGGAGGGCACGTTCGCGGTGGTGCTCGTCGTCGGCAGCGTGATCTTCTGCTGCTGCTTGGTGACCTTCGTCGCGGTCTGGGTCGAGACCGTCGGGGCGCCCTGCTGCTGGCCGGCGCTTGCCGGGGCCGTCGGCGACGGGAGCGTCGGCGTCGAGAGCTCCTTCGTCAGCTGGGCGGCCGAGATCTTGACCGGCTTGGGAACCGGATAGCTCGTCGGAACCTGACCCAAGTGCGCGTAGGTGTAGATGTTGCCGGTCTGGTCCTGGAGCTGGACGAACTTGCCCCAGGTGGTGTTCTCGCCGACCTTGACGATCTTGCCGTCGTTGACGGCGATCACCGGCGCGTTCTGCTTGGCGAAGATCGAAACGCTCTTGCTCGACGGATCGGAGGCGATCGGGATCGCGGCGTTCGACGTCTTGACGTGCTTCTTGGCGAGCGCCGTCACCGCGTTGTCCTGGTACTTCGCCGGGGCGGCGACGGGGAAGTGACCCTCGACGAGCCCGGACAGCGCACCGATCAGCTGATCCGGCATGCCGCCGACCAGCTTCGCGCGCAGGAGCACCGACTGGACGTACCACGAGGCATGGTTGTAGGCGAAGATCGCCTGATTGATGTTCTTGGAGGCGCCGGCCGCGTGCAGGTAGCGGGCGGCGGAGAAGATCGCGTCGACCGGGTTGTACGGATCGGCGACGCCGTCACCGTTCGCGTCCAGTCCCCAGGTCTTCCAGGTCTCCGGCAGGAACTGCATCCACCCGACAGCACCCGCGCTCGACACCGACAGGTTGCGCCCGTAGTCGGTCTCGATCTCGTTGATCCCGGCGAGCACCTGCCACGGGACGTCGTACTGGATGCCGGCCGCCTGGTAGATGGGAAGCAGGAACGGCGGGATCCGGAAGCTGTCGATGAAGAAGTTGGGCACGCCGATCGGGGCGGCGCCGGGGAGCGCGAACGAGAACGTCGGGTTCGACGCCGACGGGCCGCTGCCCGGGCCCTTCTTCTTGGAGTTCTTCGTGCCCGCGCGCGTGCCGCCCGTGCCCTTGCCGCTCGGCTTGCCGGAGCTGCCCGAGCCACCCTTGTTCGGATTGCCCGGGGTGCCGCCCGTGCCGCCATGTGTGCTCGGGTGCTGCTGGTGGGGACGGCCGGTCTGATGCGGCGGCGTCTGCGTGTGGCTGCTCGTCGTCGTCGTCGATGTCGAGCTCGATGAGGTTGAAGTCGAGGTCGAGGATGAGGACGAGGAGGAACCGCTGCCGGTCGTGGTCGTCGGCGGCGGCGGCGGCGGCGGGGGCGTGCACGACTCCGACGTCGAGGCGACCGGACCAGGGATGTTGAGGCTAGAGATCGGCGTCCCCGCGGGGACGCCGGGGAACGTCAGCACCTGTCCGGTGATGAGCTTCACCGTGATCGTGCACGTATCGGCCTGCGCCACCGGAATCAAGGCAAGGGCCTGGACCGCGAGCGCGATGCTCGCAGTGGCAACGCCGACCCTCAACTTGCGTCGTCTCATGACTGTGGCCTGGCTCCTCCCGCCATGCTGGCGTACACAACACTAATGGCCGCATCCACGCGGCGGCCAGGGGGGAAGCTACTGATGAGTCTGGGGGTTTGCAACGGGGAACCGTTCATGCCTGAATTCGTGCTGAAAATCACCCGATTCGACGTATGTCAAACCAGCCGAAGCGGCGTTACAACCGTGAAATCGGCCGGACGCAGGACATGCTGTAGCGCCGACGGCGAAGATGTCCCCGATTAAGCCTCAACTAGAGGGTGAGATACGGCGTTTCCGGGGCCCCCGCGCTACGGTGCGTCTGCCGACGAGAACCCCAGGAGGCCGCGAGGACGATGAGTGATGAAAAGGGACTGCGAGAGCGCATGACACGCCAGGGTGAGGAGGCGATCGGCAAGCTGGCGCAGGAGCTGCTTGAGAATCCAGTCATCAGCGGCGCCCTGTCGCGGGCGTTCGAGACGCGTGAGCGGGCGATGCGCGCCCAGGAGGCGGCGATGGGGGCACTCAACCTGCCCTCTGCGAGCGACCTCGAGCGACTCACCCGCCGGCTCCGCGGGGTGTCCCAGCGGCTCGAAGGCATCGAGGACGCACTTGACCGCCTCGAGCAACGGGTCGAGGACGCGGGCTCGGAAACGCAGATCGACAAACGGCTGAGGGCGATCGAGGAGCAGCTCTCCCGGATCGAGGCGGCGCTCAGCGAAGCGAAGCCGGCGGCGTAGCCCGCTCCGGATCGTCGGCGCGGGCGAGCGCCCCCGCGGCGAGATCGCCGAGCCGGTGCTCGGCGTCGCGGAGTTCGTCGGCGCCGATCCGTCGACGCGCCGGAAGGAGCACGTCGGAGACGATCAGCAGAGACGCGGCCTCGATCTCGTGCCGGGCGGCGAGGGTGAACAGCGCGGCGGTCTCCATCTCGACCGCAACGGCGCCGTCGCGGCGCCACCGCTGCTCGACATCCGGCCGGGGGTCGTAGAACAGATCGGTCGAGACGACGACTCCCTCGGGCAGATCCGGCCCCGTCCGCCCCGCGGCGGCCCGAAGGTGCGCGAGCAGGTCCTCGTCGGCGGCCACCGGCGAGGCCGCGCCGAGCGCCCGGCTCGTCCCGTCTTCGGGAATCGCCGCGGTCGCGATCAGCAGCTCGCCGAGCGACAGCGACCCGTCGATGGCGCCGCACGTGCCGACCCGCAGCAGCCGCCGCGCCCCGAGCTCAATCAGCTCGGAGATGACGATCGCCGCACTCGGACCGCCCATCCCGGTGCTCTGGATCGTGAGCGGCCGACCGTCGGCCGCCGTCCCGCTGTAGCCCCATAGCCCGCGATGGTGGTTGAACATCTTCGGTGCCTCGAGCAGCGCCTGGGCGAGCAGCAGCGCACGACCCGGGTCGCCGGGCAACAGCACTCGCGGGGCGAGCGGGGCGGTCGGATGGATGTGGATCGTCCCGGACACCTCGGCGAGCTTAGTTGCGAAATGGACCACTTGGTGGCCGCGACCGCGCCGCTTTGGACAGCGGCCACATAGACTCACGCCGCCATGAGCGTCTTTCACTCCCGCGAGGAGTTCCGTGAGGTGATGGACAAGACGTTCGCGCTGATGAGCGACGATCCGGAGATGGGCCCGCAACTTCGCGACGCGGACACCCCGCAGCGGTTTGAGTTCACCGACTTCGAACTCGTCGTCAACATCCGGGCCGGCGGCCCGGACGAGCCGAACCTCACCTGGGAGTGGACCGACGACGTTGCCTGGGAGCCGAAGGTGAAGATGACGATGAGCTCCGAGACCGCCAACCGGTACTTCCAAGGCAAGGAGAACGTCGCCATCGCGATCGCCCGCCGGCGGATCAAGGCCGGCGGCGACGTCAAGGCGGCCCTGGCGATCATCCCGATCACGAAGCCGCTGTTCGTCCACTACCGCGAGATGATCGCGGAGGACTACCCGCACCTGGAGGTGTGAGGCCGCCTTTCCGCACCATCCGTTGATTTCTGTCCCCGGGGCATTGACATCGGCTGATCACGGGAGTAGACCTAGTACCTCAGCAACAGGCAACAGGCCGGATCGTGGATATGGTGCTGGCCCGTCCGGGCACCATCCGCGAGGCGCCGCCGGAAACGTGACGAGCGCCGACGGCCGACGCAGCGGGCCGTCTCGCCCGCGGGCGACGGGGCCTCGCACTCACCGAGGTCCCGCCGCCGACTGCTGATCTCCCGGCGGCGGCGTGTTTAATCGCCGCCACACACACGAGCGGGAAGACTCTCTGGGAGATGTCGAGCGACGACGGCGAACTCACCGTTGACGAGGCGGCGCAGCGCGCCGGCGTTTCGCCTGCCACGCTCCGGCGCTGGGCCCGCAACGGAGTGATTCCGCAGTTCGAGGGCACCTGGACGGCCGCCGCCGTGGGGCACGCCCGCCTCGTCGCCCGCCTGCGCCAGCGTGGCCACTCGCTCAGGGACATCCGCAACGCGACGAAGGACGGCCGGCTCGCGTTCGGCTACGTCGAGGAGCTGTTCCCGCGCGACGGTCACGTCTACTCGCTGCGGCAGGCGGCCGAGGAGACGGGGCTTGATCCGGGACTGATCGAGCGCATCATCACGACGCTCGGCTGGAGCCCGTCGCAGGCCGAGACACTGTCCGAGGACGAGATCCAGCTGCTCCGCTACGTCGCGGCCGTGCTCGCCGCGGGACTCCCGCTCGTCGCGATGCTTCAGCTCGTCCGCGTGTACGGCCAGGCGATGGCGCAGGTGGCGGACGCCGAGGTGCGGTTGTTTCACCTCTACGTCCACGAGCCGCTCATGCGCTCCGGCGCGGATGGTCTGCAGATGGCCGAGGAGATGCAGACGCTCACCCGCGAGCTGCTGCCGATGTCCTCGCCGGTGATGGACCAGGTCCACCAGCGCTACCTCCAGCACTTCGTCGAGCAGGACGTCGTCGGGCACATGGAGACCGACCTCGACGGCGCGGCGGTCGAGCTCGGGCGGTTGCGAGTCGCGATTGCCTTCGCCGATCTCGCCGGCTACACCCGGCTGACCGAGGAGGAGGGCGAGCTGCAGGCGGTCGATGCCGTCGAGCGGTTCGTCGAGGCGGTCGAGATCACGCTGCCCGATGACGCGCGCGTGATCAAGACGATCGGCGACGAGGTGATGGTCGTGGGGTCCGATCCGGCCGCGCTCACCGACTGGGCCGTCGGGTTTCAGCGGCTGCAGAGTGAGCGGCCGCTGCCGCGGATCGGGATTCACTACGGCGACGCGCTGTATCGGGACGGCGACTACTTCGGTCGCGACGTCAACATCGCGTCGCGGGTCGCGGCCCGCAGCGCGGGCGGCGAGGTGCTCGTCACCCGCCACGTAGTCGATGCGGCCGGTTCGCACCTCGACTTTCAGCGGATCGGCGAGGTCCGGCTGAAGGGATTCACCGAATCGACGGAGATCTTCCTCGCGGAGCTGGGAGAGGAGGGCTGATGCTCGAGGCGGTGCGCGCCGGGGGGCTGCTCAGCGGAGGTCCCGTCGTCGTCCTGCTCTCCGGCGGGCGCGACTCGACGTGCCTGCTCGATCTGGCGGCGCAGATCGCCGGGCCCGAGGCGGTGAGCGCGCTCCACGTCAACTACGGGCTCCGCGCCGCCGCGGACGCCGATGAGGGCCACTGCCGGGCGCTGTGCACGTCGCTTGAGGTGGCGCTCGAGGTCATCCACGCCGAGCGGCCGGAGCACGGGAACACGCAGGCGTGGGCTCGCGACGTCCGGCACGCCGCGGCGAGGCAACTGGCCGCCGAGCGCGGCGCCGACATCGCCACCGGCCACACCGCGACCGATCAGGTCGAGACGATCCTCTACCGGCTCGCGTCCTCCCCGAGCCGGCGCGCCCTGCTCGGCATGCGGCCGCGCGACGGCATCCTCGTGCGCCCGCTCCTGCGCTTCACCCGCGCCGAAACGGCGGCCTACTGCGCGGCGCGCGGCCTCGGCTGGCGCGAGGACGAGAGCAATGTGTCTGGCGCGTACGCGCGCGGGAGGATCCGAACCGAGCTCATGCCGGCGCTGCGCGCGGTGCACCCGGCCGCCGAGGCGAACGTGCTCGCGCTCGCCGAACTGCTCCGCGACGAGGCGGACGTGCTCGATGCGCTCGTCGACGAGGTGCTGGGCGATCACCGCGAGATCGAGCTCCCCCGGCTGCGGGCGCTGCCGCCGGCGCTGCGCCGGCTCGTCGTGCAACGGCTCGCCGATGCTGCGGTGGGGCGCCCGGCGCCCGGCACGGCGAGGCGGGCCGAGGAGATCGCGGCGCTGTCGGACACGGGGACAGCGGCGCTCGACCTGCCCCACGGCGTGCGGGCCATCGTGGAGCGCGGGCGGCTGCGCTTCGTCCGACGGACCGCGGCGGCCGGTCGCACGCCCCGAGACACCACCCTCTTAATCGACTGAGCGCCCGTGCCAGATGACCACGCGATCGGGGACATCCTCGTCCCTGCCGAGGACCTCGAACGCCGAGTTCGCGAGCTTGGGGTGGAGATCTCTCGCGACTACGCGGGTAAAGATCTGCTCCTGATTGGCGTACTGAAGGGGGCGGTGTTCTTCCTGTCCGACCTGATGCGCGCCCTCGAGGTTCCCGTCGAGGTCGACTTCATGGCGGTCGCCTCGTATGGCTCAGCGACGAAATCCTCCGGTGTCGTGCGGATCCTCAAAGACCTCGACGCCGTGATCGAGGGGCGCGACGTGCTGATCGTCGAGGACATCGTCGATTCCGGGCTCACGCTCCAGTATCTGCTTCGCAATCTCGCCGGGCGCAACCCCCGTTCGCTCGAGGTGTGTGCCCTGCTGATCAAGCCGGAGCGGCGCAAGGTCGAACTCGAGACCCGCTACGTCGGCTTTGAGATCCCGAATCGGTTCGCGATCGGGTATGGCCTCGACTACGAGGAGCGCTACCGCAACCTGCCCTATGTCGCGGCGTTGCAGCAATGACGGCGCCCGTGCACGCTTTCCGACGGCCAAAGGGCAGGTGCTACGCTTGACTTCCTTCCCGGACCGCTGGACGCGGGGATTTTCCTTATGAGTAGGTTCTTCAAGAGCGCCGCATTCCCGATCCTGATCGTGGTCGTGCTGGCGTTCTTCGCCCAAAAGCTGATCGGCAGCTCGAGCCACACCCAGAAGCAGTCGTTCGGCAACCTCCTGACCCAGCTCCAGGGCGGGCAGGTCAAGAGCCTCACCCTCAAGGAGAAGGACAACACCGCCGACGTCACGCTCGTCGACGGACGCAAGTACTCGGTCGGGTATCCCGATCAGTACACGCCGGAGATCATCACCTCGGCGCACAGGAACATTCCGGACCAGTCCCAGTTCGACATCCAGGGCCGGGCGTCGAACGGCTGGTTATCGCTGCTCACCTACATCCTCCCGTTCGTCATCTTCATCGGGTTCTGGATCTTCCTCATGAACCAGGTCCAAGGCGGGGGCTCGAAGGTCATGTCGTTCGGTAAGTCACGCGCCAAGCGGATGTCGGTCGACTCGCCGAAGATCACCTTCCGTGACGTCGCGGGGGTCGACGAAGCCGTTGAGGAGTTGCACGAGATCAAGGAGTTCCTCGAGAACCCGAAGAAATTCCAGGCGCTCGGCGCGCGGATCCCCAAGGGCGTGCTCCTGTACGGGCCGCCGGGCACCGGCAAGACGCTGCTCGCGCGGGCCGTCGCCGGCGAGGCGGGCGTGCCGTTCTTCTCGATCTCCGGCTCTGACTTCGTCGAGATGTTCGTCGGCGTCGGCGCATCGCGCGTTCGCGACCTGTTCGAGCAGGCAAAGCAGAACAGCCCCTGCATCATCTTCATGGACGAGATCGACGCCGTCGGCCGTCACCGCGGCGCCGGCCTCGGCGGCGGCCACGACGAGCGTGAGCAGACGCTGAACCAGCTGCTCGTCGAGATGGACGGCTTCGAGATGAAGGACAACATCATCTTGATCGCCGCCACGAACCGTCCGGACATCCTCGACCCGGCGCTGCTGCGTCCCGGCCGCTTCGATCGCCAGATCGTGGTCGATCGTCCCGACCGCCTTGGGCGCAGGAAGATCCTCGAGGTCCACACGCGCGGCAAGCCGCTCGCGCGGGAGATCGACGTCGACGCGCTCGCGGGTCAGACCCCCGGCTTCACCGGCGCCGATCTGTCGAACCTCGTCAACGAGGCCGCCCTGCTCGCCGCCCGCAACGGCAAGCGTGAGATCACCCAGATCGAGCTCGAAGAGGGGATCATGCGCGTCATCGCCGGCCCGGAGAAGAAGACCCGGGTGATGAGCGGCAAGGAGCGCAAGATCACCGCGTACCACGAGATGGGCCACGCGATCGTCGGCCACTACCTGCCGAACTCCGACCCGATCCACAAGATCAGCGTCATCTCCCGCGGCCAGGCGCTCGGGTACACGATCTCGCTGCCCGGCGAGGACAAGTTCCTGACCACGCGCGCGGAGCTTCAGGACACGATGGCGATGACGCTCGGCGGGCGCGCCGCCGAGGAGATCATCTTCGGCGAGATCACGACCGGCGCGTCGAACGACCTTGAGAAGGTGACCGCGACGGCGAAGCAGATGGTCATGCGCTTCGGGATGTCCGAGAAGCTCGGGCCGCGCGTGTTCGGCCACGATCACGGGCAGCCGTTCCTCGGTCGCGAGTTCTCCGCCGAGCCGGACTACTCCGACGAGATCGCGCGCGAGATCGACGACGAGATCCGCCGGATCGTCGAGTCTGCTCACATCCAGGCGAAGGAGATCCTCACCACCCACAAGGAGTCGCTCGCGAAGCTCTCGGAGATCCTCATCAAGCGTGAGACGATCGAGAAGGAGCAGTTCGAGGCGCTCCTCGGCGGGTCAAGCGAGGAGGACGTGTTCGGCGCCGAGGCACCGCCTCCGCCGGAGGTTCCGCTCCCGCCGGCGCCGGGCGCCGAGCGTGCGCCGGGCCGCGACGCCCCCGGCCGCTCCCGCGGCCAGGTCTGGCCGGCGGCACGGCCGAGTAGTCCGGGCCGCGCCCTTCAGCGCCGCGCGCGCTGTGAAACGGCGACGTTGACTGACTCTTGCGGTTGTTCGCGCGAGCGGCGACTGAAGGGGCATCGGCCCGCCCGGCGAATTGAGCCCCGGCGTTGGGCGCCCGCAGCAGACGGCGACGAGTTCGAGAACGCCCGCTGCGCTCACCGGCGAAGCAGGCCGCGGGTGACGTCGGTGCGGACGGACGCGCCGTCGCGGGCGAGCGGCGGGTTCAGTCCGGCGGCGTGGCACTTCGCCAGGCCAGGGCCAGTGGCGGGGCGGCGGCGAGCCGGGGCGGCTTGGCGAACGCCGGCTGACGGAAGTCGAAGTAGTCGGTCATCGGGTGCGCATTTGCGTCCCGGAACGTCATCGCCGGCAGGTTCCACTTGCGCTCGATGAACGCCGTGATCGACGTGTGGTCCTGGACGGCGCGCGACACGTAGTCCCTTCTTCGCCCACGGCGAGACGACGATCATCGGCACGCGGAAGCCGTAGCGGTCGTAGTCGCCCGGGACGTCGCCCGGTTTGCGCATCGGCTTGATGTTGTCCGGCTTGATCGCGCGCGGCGGCGGCACGTGGTCGTAGTAGCCACCGTGCTCGTCGTAGGTGATGAACAGCGCCGTGTGCTTCCACGCGGGGGAATGCAGGACGGCGTTCGTCAGCTGGGCGATGAACCGCTCGCCGACCTGGATGTCCTGTGGGTTCTCCTCCGAGGTCGTGTCGTAGTTCGGGTCGATGAACGAGAACGCCGGCAGGCGGCCGGCGGCGGCATCGGTGAGGAACTGGTCGAACGAGTGCACCCGCGCGCTACGGCCTGCGGGCTTGAGGATGTCCGGGATGATCAGCCAGCTCGCCACCTGCTGGGCGTAGATGCCGTAGTCGATCTTGTGGGCTTCGAGCCGGTCGAAGATCGTGCCGTTCGCGGCGGGCGATGGAGAACGTCGTGTTGTCCGTCGAGATCGTCCCCGATGCGGTTCCGGTGAAGAAGAAGCGGCGGTTCGGGTAGGTCTGGCAGAGCGATGAGCAGAAGTACCGCTCGCCGACCGGAAAGTGCTCGACGAGCGAGTACGTGAACGGGAGGTCGCGTTTGTCCCAGAAGCGCATCGCGATCGGCCCACAGGCCCGGACGAAGCCGTCGTTGCGACCGCCGTCGTACGAGGCGTGGCTCGCGTTCCACGCCTGAGATGGCACGGCGTGCAGCTGGCACGGGGTGTCGGCGTGCTGCGCGAAGACCTTCGTGCCGTGCTCGTCCCGGTTGAAATTGAGCAGCTTGCCACGGTGCCGTCGCAGCCCGTCGACGCCGGCTCGCCCCTTCACCTGGTAGGGCACCATCCCGAGCAGGTTGTCGAACGAGTGGTTCTCCATCATCACGACGACGATGTGCCGGATCTCCGGCATCGAGACATGACCGGCGGGCAGGTGCGGGAACGGACGACTGTCCGGTCGGCGCAGGCCCGGAGCAGCGCGGGTGACCGGCCGTGCCCAGGCGGGCAGACCCGGCGGCGGCGAGCGCGCCGGCCGCGCCGGCTCCGGCGCGGAGCAGGGTGCGGCGTGTGAGCTCGATCCGTGCTGCCTGGTCGTGCGTTGTCGGCGTCAAGCGAGTTCCTCCTGTGGTTTGCTCGGGCGCTCAGTGCCGGATGAAGGTGACGATCGCGTGGGCGGCGCTCCACTGCGCGCCCTGAGACTGGAACGCGTCGGTCCGCAACGTCGACCTGGAAGCCGTGACCCCGGAGCCGGCAGCGGCAGGCGGAGCGTCACCGACGCGGCCGCGCAGGATGACCGTCCGCGTCCGCACGCCGCCGTTCACCGGGACGCACGTGCCGCCGTGGCACTGCTGGGTGAGCGCCGTGATCGTCTCGGTGGCGGTGCGGCCGCGCAGGATCGCGCTGAAGCGGACGGCGAGTGTCGACCTGGCCGTGAACGACCTTCGGCCGGCCGAGCTTGATCGCGGGGACGCCGGTGACGGTGACGGTGACGCAATCGTCAAACGCGGCGTAGCCGCCGCCCGCCGGCTGATGGCCGCAGGCCTGCCAGCTTCCCGGGGCGAGCGTCAGGCGCACGCTGTGGCCGGGGCGGATCGTCACCGGGCGCTGCCGCCCGCCGCCGGCGCGGGTGAAGCTGACCCGGATCGGCTGACGGGAGGCGGAGCTGAACAGGAGGCGACCGTCCTTCGCGGTGAGGCTCGAGCGTGGATCGGCGGCGCGGGTCGTGAACGACCAGTCGTAGACCTTCTGCAGGTGGTCGAGCGTGACGACGACATGCGCGTGGTAGGCAGTGCCGGGAATCAGCGGCCGCACCGGGATGATGAAGCCGCCGGGGGAGATGTACGGGGCGAGCGTCGGGTACTGGGAGCCGCTCGGCAGCGCCGTGTTGCCGTCGACGGTCTCGCACCGCGACCGGGCCGGACGGTCCGCTGACCGTGACGTTGCTGAGCGTCGCCGGGTTGTCCTCCGGTCGCTCGTTGGGCGCGTCGACAAGCACGAACAACGTCGGCCCGGTGCGGCTCGGCTGCGTCAGCCCGACGAGATCCCCGGGCGTCCACGGGAGCTCGCGGGCGACCTCGCTCGGGTAGATGCTCGCCCCGTTGCCGGGATACGTGTACGACGGTCATCGCGGCCGGATCGGGACGGGTCCAGCCCGGGAACGTCGTCGTGCAGCTGAAGCCGAACGCGTCCGCGCTGCCGACCGTCAGCAGGCGCGGCGCGAGCAGCTGATCGAGGTGCAGCGGCGCGAACTCGTACGGGTTGCCGCTGTCCCAGTTGCGATCCCTGGGTGAGGACCGCGTTCTGCCCGGCGTTCGCGCCCTCGGTGGTGTAGCCGGGGTTGTTCGGGTCCTCGACGTGGGTGAGGGTGTTGTTGAGCGACATGTAGTTGTCGTGCAGGCGACACGCGTCGGACAGCGCGGCGTCCTCGGTGATGCCGGCCGGGAATGCCGTTCGCCGATCGCTGCGCGTTGAGCCGCGCGATCGTCTGCTGCGCCGTGGCTGCGCTCGCCGCGGGTGGCGCCGCGCGGCGATGAGCGCGCCGCGGGCACGCACGCGAGCAGTCCGACGCGCGTGATGCGCGCGGCGCGTCACGGCCGCGGCTCCGGCGCAGCGGGAGCGCGGCGACGGCGAAGTCGCGGCTGACCGCGTGCACCTCGTCCGGCACATGCGCGAGGTTGACGTTCGTCGTGAACCCCATCTCGGCGTCGAGCGGTCGGAAGAAATCGTCGTAGTGGGTCGGCACGATCGTTCGGGGTTGCAGGCGAGTGAGAATGCGGCGCCAGTAGTCGCGCGTGAAACCCCGCCCCGCGACACCTGCGAGAAACACGTCGACGTCCGTGCTGCGGACCGCGTCATCGATCAGGTTCGCGCTGCCCTGATGGTAGAAGGACATGCCGGCCACCGTGATCTCGATGCCGTAGATCTCTCCGCAGCGGTAGGCGCCGGGCGAGAGGGCGTCGAGGTGATCGCAGGTCAGCTCGCCGTCGAACGGGACGGCGAGCCCGAGCAACAGCTTCGAATGCGCGCTCGGCGTGAAGCTGACCGTGAACGGGCCGAGCTCGTAGCGCTCGTACGGGCGTGACATGGACCCCGAGCTCCGGGCACCCGTGGAGACGCATCAGCGCGTCGAGCGACGCCGAGCCGTACGCCTTGCAGCCGAGCCGGCGGGCGATCACGGGCGCGTCGACCGCGTGGTCGAAGTGCGTGTGCCCGACGAGGATCCCGACGCAGCTGCGCCGGCGTCCCGATGTGGCGTTCGATCCGCGCCGGATCCGGGAGCGCGGGGCGGCGGGCGATAACGCTGGCGAGCGGCACGCGCGAGACATACGGATCGACCAGCAGGGTATGGCCCTCGTAATCGAACCGATAGCCCGAAACGCCGAGCCAGCGGACGCTGAGACCGGGGACGAGCGCGAGCGGACGGCGCTCGAGTTCGGCGAGCGCCTGGCGGTCGTGCTGCTCCTGCGAGCCCTTGGTCGCCGCGAACCGAGCGAAGTCAGCGAGGTAACGTGCGGGAGCGAACATGCTGGCCGCGCCCATTATCCGCAGGTGGACGTGCTCCTCTCGCTGACGCGTATCTGGCTGCCCGTCGCGTTCGTCGTCGCCGGGATCGTCCTCGATTGCCCTCGGCGGAGACTCGACGCTCGGCGCGACGGGCGTCGGGCTGCTGATCATTGCCGTGATCGTGTGGATGGTGAACTGGATGTTCCGGATGAGCGTCGAGAGCAATCGGGACCGCGAGCGCGAGGAGGCGGCTCGCGAGTACTTCGACGAGCACGGTCGCTGGCCGGACGAGGAGGGATGAGCGTCCGATGCCGGATCCCTTCCGCGTCATGGGCGTGCTCAACGTCACGCCCGACTCGTTCTCCGACGGCGGTCGCTACCTGGAGATCGATGCCGCCGTCGCGCACGGCATGGAGCTGATCGACGCGGGCGCGGCGATCCTCGACATCGGCGGCGAGTCGACCCGTCCCGGAGCCGAGCCGGTCGGCGCCGACGAGGAGCAGCGCCGCGTCGTGCCGGTGATCGAGGCGCTCGTCGGCGCGGCGGAGCGCGGTCGCAGATCTCGATCGACACCTCGAAGGCGTCGATTGCGCTGGCGGCGCTCGACGCCGGCGCGACGCTCGTCAACGACGTGACCGCGCTGCGCGGGGACCCCGCGATGGCGTCGCTCGTCGCCGAGCGCGGCGTCGATTGCTGCCTCATGCACATGCTCGGCGAGCCGCGGACGATGCAGGTCGACCCGCGCTACGACGACGTCGTCAGCGACGTCAAGGCGTTCCTGGAGGAGCGGATGGCGTTCGCCGTGCGCGCGGGCATCGCCGAGGAGCGGATCCTGCTCGACCCGGGGATCGGGTTCGGCAAGACGGTCGAGCACAACCTCGAGCTTGCTGCGGCGCCTCGATGAGATCGTCGCGCTCGGTCGGCCGGTCGTGATCGGAACCTCGCGCAAGTCGTTTCTCGGGAGGTTGACCGGGCGCGAGGATCCGGGCGCGCGCCTGCCGGGCACGATCGCCACGAACGTGCTCGCGTACGAGCGCGGCGCGCGCGTGTTCCGCGTCCACGACGTCGCGCCGGTCCTCGACGCGCTCCGCGTGACGGCTGCTACGGTCAGCCCGCGATGGACGCCGACGACGACGCATTCGACGACGTAGACGCCGACGACGAGGCGGAGGGCGAGGGGCACCCCGAGCCTGAGGTCACGATCGAGATCACCGGCCTATCGCTGTTCACCCACGTCGGGGTGACCGCGGCGGAACGCGAGGTCGGCCAGCGCCTGCTGCTCGATCTCCGCCTGGAGGTGCTCGACTGCGACGCGACCGTGACCGACCGGATCGAGGACACGATCGATTACGGCGAGGTGTGCGACACCGCCAATCTCGTCGCCCAGCAGCGCACGTACAAGACGCTCGAGCGGCTGTGCGCCGCGATCGCCGATCGACTCATCGAGCGCTACGGCGCACGGATCGTATGGGTCAAGGCGGCCAAGCCCGAGCCGCCGCTGCCGTTCAACGTCAGCGAGGTGTCGGTCGAGGTGTGGCGCGAGGCTGAGGACTGAGGCCGACGGCGGCCGCGCGGCGATGGCGCAGCTCGACGGGTATCTCGGGCTCGGCTCGAACATCGGCGACCGCAGAGGGCATCTGCTGGCGGCAGTGGGCGAGTTGCCGGCGCACGGCGTCGAAGTGCTCGCCTCCTCGTCGGTGTACGACACAGAGCCCGTCGGCCTCGTGCTCGACCAGCCGGAGTTTCTCAACGCGTGCCTGCGGATCAGCACCGCGCTCGGCGCACTGGAGTTGCTCGCCGCGTGCAAGGACGTCGAGCGAGCCGTCGGCCGGGCGGCCGGCGGGGTTCGGCATGGCCCGCGCGTGATCGACGTCGACGTGCTGCTGCTCGGCGACCTGGAGTTCGTGTCCGAGCGTCTGACGCTGCCCCACCCGGAGGTGAGCTCGCGACGGTTCGTGCTCGTGCCACTGCTCGAGCTCGATCCGGATCTGACGCTTCCCGGCGGCGGGCCTCGGCTGGCGGACGCGCTGGCCGCGCTCGGTGACTCCGGCCAGGACGTCCGGCGGGCGGGACCACCACTCGTGTAGCGCCCCGGGTTCTCGTTTCGGTCGTTCAGCTCGCCGAGGCGGCGAGCGCGCCCGTCGGCATGTCGCCGTCGAAGGCGCCGGCGAACAGGGCTGTGGCGGCGGCTCCACACGGCCGCGCCTCGAGCAGCCCTCGCACGTCGGCGATCGTGGACAGCAGACCGATCGTCGAGAGGATCTGGAGGTCGGCGGCGTTCGGCCGCACGGCGTCGCCGATCGTGCCGTCGGCGACGTAGCCGTCGACCCGGTCAAGCTGGGCGGGGAGCGCGGCGAGCACGCGGGCGCCGGTCGCCGCATCGGTGTGGTTGATCCGGGCCTCGAGGTTGGCGACGACCGGCGCGATCGCGCGGATCGCCGGCGCCGGCAGCGGCAGCTTGGAGCGGGTGCTGTAGCTCACCATCGCGCCGGGGGTTGCAGGAAGCCGGCCCAGATGAGCTCGCGCGCGACCGGCTGGAATACCTCGTCGCCCCAGCGCTCGGCCTCCTCGACGCGGGCGCGTGCCGCGGGGTCGCTCGGGAACAGCGGGGGCTCCGGGACGAGCTCGTCGAGCCGGCGGATGATCGGCCGGGAGCCCTGCACCTTCTCGCCGTCGATGCGCAGCGCCGGGACCGTGCGCCGGCCGAACAGGATCCGCTGGCCGACGATGTGGGCGGGCGGTGGCCACTCGAACACGCTGTAGTCCAGCCGCTTGAGCTCGAGCGCCTTCTCGACCGCGGCGCACGGGTGCGAGCCATGCACGACGTAGAGCTTCAGTCGCATCGTGCGGGGAGGATAATGCGCCGCCATGCTGCTCGTCGTCGACGTCGGAAACACCCAGACCCACTTCGGACTGTTCCCGCAGGACTCCGACCAGGTGTCCGAGCACTGGCGCTTCGCGACCGTGCGCGAGTCGACGAGCGACGAGCTCGGCGCCGCGCTGTCGAACCTGCTCGCGCTGCGCGGGCTCGGCTTCGAGCAGATCTCCGCGTCGATCGTGTCCTCGACCGTGCCCCAGCTCTCCGAGCAGTGGACGGCGATGGCTCAGCGCTACCTCGGCCACACCATGCTCGTCGTCGGACCGGCGATCCGCACCGGCATGCCGATCCGGATCGACAACCCCCGAGAGGTCGGCGCCGACCGGCTCGTCAACGCGGTCGCCGCGTTCGACCGGGTCCGTGCCGCGTGCGTCGTCGTCGACTTCGGCACGGCGATCACGTATGACGCGGTGTCCGCTGCCGGGGAGTACCTCGGCGGCATCATCAGCCCGGGCGCCGAGATCTCGATCGACGCTCTCTACGAGCGGGCGGCGAAGCTGCCGAAGGTCGAGCTCGCCGAGCCGCGCTCGCTGATCGGCAAGTCGACGGTCGATGCGATCCGGAGCGGGATCGTCTACGGGTTCGCCGGGCAGGTCGAGGGGATCGTGCGGCGGCTCCGGGCCGAGCTCGGCGAGTCGACGCACGTGATCGCCACCGGCGGGCTCGCCCGGGCGCTCGTCCCGTTCGTGCAGGAGACGATCGATGAGGTCGACGACCTGCTGACGCTGATCGGGCTGCGGCTGATCTGGCAGCGCAACGCGCCTTCGCCGGCCTAGCGACGGGGTTCGGCCGGTCAGCCGTCGAGCGCCGGCACCGGCACGTCCGGCGTGCGCGCCACCGTCAACGCCAGGATCAGGAACGCCAGCCGCCGCCGGTCGGTCGAGTCCTCGGCCTTCAGCGCGTCGTGGATGTCCATCAACCGCCGGATCGCGGCGAACACCGGAGCGTCGTCGACGTCGTCGGGGACGTCGCATGCCAGCCGGGCCAGCGCCAGCATCTCAATCCCGGCGTCGAGTCCGCGCATCGACGCGATCGTCCCGATGAGGAGGAACTCGGCGACCCGGTCGAGGAGGTTGTGGGGCGCACGCTCGCGCTCCCCGACCGGCGGCCCGGCCGGCGCCAACGGCTCGCCGCCCGCGATCCGCAGCGCCTGACCCGAGGCGACGAGCCGCACCTGATCGGCGCTCAGACCGGCCTGCAGTGCCGTGCGGAGCATGAATGAGGCGCTCATCGCCGTCTGCCCATAGGGCGCGTCGCTCGCGAACAGGATCTGCCCGGGCGGGACGAGCGAGAACAGCGTCGAGAGGTCCGCGGGCATCCACCACGCGGTATCGAACAGGAGGTTGGGATGATCGGGCGCGGCCCGCCAGATCCACGACAGATCGCAGATTCCGGCATGGGCGAGGATCAGACGGGCGTTGGGGAAATCCCCCGCGAGCTCCACCGCGTGGAGCCCGAGCGCCGGGATGCCCCGGCCGGCATGGACCAGCACCGGCAGCGTGCGCTCGTCGGCGATGGCGACGATTTCGCGCACGATCGGGTGATCGAGCAGGAAGTTCTCGGCGCGGGGGTGGAATTTGATCCCGCGCGCGCCGGCGTTGAGGGCCCGCCGGGCCTCGGCCACCGCACCGTCGTCGTGCGGGTTGATCCGACAGAACGGCACGAGCAGTCCACCCGACCGTGCGGCCGCCTCGATCACCGTGTCGTTCGCCGGCTGGTATCCGTCCGGCTCGTGCATCGGGAACGTGAAGGCCCCCCGGGCCTCGGCGAAGCGGAGCACGCTCAGCAGCTGCTCCGGGCTCTGGCTCATCCCGTCCGGGTCGTTCTGACCGATGTGCGTGTGCACGTCGAACAGCTCGATTCCGGGGACCTGCTCGCGCACGATGCGCGTCCACGGTTCCAACAGCGGCCCAAGCTCCATACCGGGATTCGTACCATGAAACGAACCATGACCCGTTCACTCACCGACACCTGGACGCTCGGCGGCGTCCCGATTCCGAACCGCGTGGCGCTCGCTCCGCTCGCCGGGATCGGGAACTGGTTCGTCCGCCTGCAGGCAAAGCGCTACGGCGCCGGCCTCGCCGTCTCGGAGATGGTCTCGTCGTTTGCCGTGCACTACCGCAACGAGCGCACGTGCCGCGAGCTGCTGCGCATCCACCCGGACGAGCGGGCGGGCGGGCCGGTATCCGTGCAGCTGTTCGGCCACGATCCGGACGTGATGGCCTCGGCGGCCGAGCGGGTCGCGGCGTCCGGCGCCGATCTGATCGACATCAACATGGGCTGCCCGGTCCCGAAGGTGTGCAAGACCGGCGCCGGCGCCGCGTTGCTCGAGGATCCTGACCGCGCCGTCGCGCTCGTCCGAGCCGCCCGCCGGGGGAGTGGTCTCCCGGTGACGGTCAAGCTGCGCTCCGGCCTGCGGCCGGGCGACATCCGCGGCGTTGACGTCGCCAAGCGCCTCGTCCACGACGGCGGCGCCGCCGGTCTGTGCCTGCATCCACGCCACGCGACGCAGCGCCATACCGGCGCGCCGCGCTACGAGCTTGTCCGTGAGCTCGTCGAGCAGTTGCCTGTGCCGGTGCTTGTCTCCGGTGGCCTGCACACGGCTGACAAGGCCCGGGCCGCGTTTGACGAGACCGGGGCGGCCGCCGTCCTCCTCGCCCGCGGATCGCTCGGCAATCCCTGGCTGTTCTCCGAACTGCTCGGGCTATCCGAGGCTCCCCCGACGCGCGCGGAGATCCTCACCGAGCTCGACTGGGTGATCGAGCGGGCGTGCGAGCACATGGGCACCGATCGCGCGGGGCGCTATCTGCGCAAGTTCTATCCGTGGTACGTCGAGCGGCTCGGCGGCTCCCGGGCGCTCCAGGCGGCGGTCCAGCGTGCGGCGACGATCGATGACGTCCGCGCGCTCATCGCCGCCGGAACGGCTCCCGTCGCCGCCGCGGCCTGACCGGTCGCCCCGGGCTCCGTCACGCGGCGGGCCACGGGGCTGTAGGGTGCCCGCGTGCGTGTTCGCGCCGTCCTGGTTGCGCTCCTGAGTCTCGCCGCGTTCGTCATCGCCGGCCCGGCCGCGGCGCGTGGGCGGTCCGCCGCCGTGCTGGCTCGGCTCATCACCCCATCGAGCGGTTTCCCGGGGCGGATCACGCCCGGCATCGCCGCCGGGTTCAAGGTCGGCGCCGCGAGCGTCACCTTCAGCCCGCCGCTGCGCGGTCATGCCCCCGGCGCCGACGCGAGCGACTGCGACCACACCGGCAGCTACAACGGACCCCGCCAGTTCGCCTACGAGGAGCCGTACGTCGACGCGCACCACTCCGGTCACTACGACCCCGGCGACCCGTACAAGGACTGCAACGGCAATGGACGCTGGGACGGCAACCTCCTCGGTGGCGGATCGGACACGCCGCGCTTCTATGACCGCGTCGCGGACAACGTCGGGGCCCGCGCGATGGTGGTCAAGGTGGGCAGGCGAACGCTCGCCGTCGAAGTGCTCGACCAGGAGGGCCTGTTCAACGTCTACCAGGACCGCATCCGGGCCCGGCTCCGTGCCGACGGGGTCCGGCTGGACGGCGTGTTCATCTCGGCCAACCACGACGAGTCGGCGCCGGACAGCCTCGGCCTCGGCGGGGTCAGCCAGACGACGTCCGGCGTCAACGCCTACTGGACGGCGTACATGGTGGGCCAGAGCGCGATGGCGATCGAGCGGGCCTACCGGTCGATGCGCGCGGCCCGGATCCGCTACACCGAGGTGCTGCAACCGCGGACGCTGCGCCAGTGCTGGTCCTCGTACCCCTACGTCGACGATCAGCGGATCCCGGTGCTCGAAGCGGTCGACGTCCACAACCGCGCGATCGTCACGCTCGCGAACGTCAGCCAACACGTTGAAACGCTCGGCTTCAACGGGGGCACGCCCGCGCTCGAGGCGCAGCGGCGATGGGTCTCCTCGGACTGGGTCCACTTCTTCCGATCCTCCATCGAGCAGCGGCTCGGCGGCGTCGCGATCGAGATGGCCGGATCGGTGGGCTCGGTCGAGAGCCCGGAGGTCTACCACCAGCCGATCAGCCGGACGCCGCAGCAGTTCATCGACGCGAGCCACCCCGCGGGCTGCCGGACGCTGTTCCGCGTCGGCGCGGGCACGGACACCGCCGGCAACGCTCACGTGCCGATCGGCTACTCCGGGGAGACGACGGTGTTCGGTCGGGCACTCGCCCAGCCGATCATCACGGCGCTCCGGACCGGCGGCTACCACTACTCGGCCTCGAACATGCTGTGGGGCGCGCGGGCGACGATCTGCGTACCGCTCGGCAACGCGCTGTTCGGTCTCGGCGCCACGCTCGGCGTGTTCGCGGTCAAGCCCGGCTACAACGCCGACTGCTCGAAGGCGAACCCGGTCGCGGCGAACGGCGCCAGCGCCGGGCAGGCGGAGCGCTCGAGCGTGGCCGCGTTCCGCATCGGTGATGGGCAGTTCATCTCGGTCCCGGGCGAGGTGTTCCCGTTCACGTACCTCCGCGGCTTCCTCGGGCCGCAGGACATGCCCGATCCGAACGCCGCGCTGCCGCCGTGGCTGATCCCGCGCATGCAGGCTCCGTTCCGCTTCCTCGACGGTCTCGGCGAGGACATGCTCGGCTACATCTTCCCCCGCGGGAACGCGGTCGGGATCCCGACCGCAGCGAACCTCGACCCTTCCGACAAGGACCGGTTCGGGTGCGGGCACTCCGACGACTCCGAGGCCGCCTCGGCCGACACCGCCGACATCGCCGGCCGAGCGCTCGTCCGCGTGCTCGGCGCGCACGGCCACGCGGAGACGATCGTCCACGGGCGGTACGTGCTCCCCGGTGGCGTGCTCTCCCGCGATCCGCTCGGCGGCCCGGTCATCAACTGCACGACCGCGACGACGTTCAGGGCCGCGAGCCATCCGGCGCGCAGCGTCCGGCTGGCCAACGGCCGGCGCGTCACGCCGACCGTCTGGATGTCGCTCAGCGGGCTGCCGCAACGCGTGCCTGACCGGGACACGCGCGGGTACTTCGACGCCCGCGGTCACCGGGTGTGGTTGGACGTCTTTCAGTGAGACGACGCTCGGTCGCCCTGCTCGCGGCCATGCTCGTCACGGGCGTCGGAGCCGGCACCGCGCGGCGCATCGTTTCCGTACACGTCGAAGCTCGCCCCGGGCCAGGCCCCGAGCGAGTTCTCGGAGTCGGGCGACTGGAAGTTCGCCGCGACGCCGGACACGCGTGCTGAGCAGCCCGCTCGCGATCACGGTCCGCAACCAGCCGGACGAGCTATGCGGGATCCGCGGCATGAGCATCGTCGACCGTCAGACGACGCAGCCCGCCGGCAGCTGCGCCCACGGTCCGATCCACACCGCGTGGGAGGTGACGACCGGCCGGACGGACGTGACGATCGCCGTGCTCGACTCCGGGATCGAGTGGAACGACGCGGGGGCGATGAACGACCTGCGGGCGAAGGTGCGGCTCAACCAGGGCGAGCTGCCGGCGCCGCGCCACGATCTGGCGACGCCGCTCGTCGCGGGCGTTCGGTGTGCCGCCTTCAGAGCCGCAACGGGCGGCGACTTCAACCGCGCGCGGCAACTACGACATCAACCGCGACGGCGTGTTCAACGTCCTCGACTACGCCTGCGACTCCCGAGTCGCGAAGGTCGTGAACGGGGGCTCGTCGCGCCACGCCCTCCGGCACGGGCCGCCCGGCATGCTCACCCCGGAGGACCTCATCCTCGCCTTCACCGATGGGCGCGACCACGACCATAACGGCTTCGCCAACGACATCGCCGGGTGGAACTTCGTCGATGACAACAACGATCCGTTCGACGACGTCCACTACGGGCATGGCACCGGCGAGGCGCTCGACTCGACGGCGGAGGCGGGCAACGGCGGCGACATCGGGACGTGCCCGAACTGCATGGTCCTGCCGCTGCGGGTCGGCGAGTCGTTCGTCACCGACGCGAACCGTTTCGCCGAGGCGGCGCTATACGCCACCGACGGCGGCGCCGACGTCATCCAGGAGGCACTCGGCACGATCAACGCGCCGCGTTTCGCCCAGCAGGCGATCGAGTACGCGTACAACCACGGCGTGCCGGTGATCGCCTCGGCTGCGGATGAGGCCGCCGAGCACCACAACCAGCCGGGGGCGATGGCCGACGCGATCGTCGTCAATTCGGTCACGAAGTACGCGAGCCTCACGAGCTCTCCGCCGTCCTACCTGCAGCTCAACGGCTGCACGAACTTCGGAACGCGGATCATCGTCTCCGTTCCGAGCAGCTCGTGCTCCTCGGAGGCGACCGGCAAGAGCGCCGGGGTCGCGGGACTGATCATCAGCGCCGCGAAGAACGCCGTCGCGACTGCACCGCCTCGCGCCGAGCCGCGACTGCCGGCGGGTCGACGGCTCGCGTTGCGTGATCACCCCGAACGAGGTCGCGCCAGCTGATGGCCTCCGGCGACATCGGCAGCCTGGCGGCCGCCGACACCGGCCGCGGTCAGGCGGACGACGTCAACTTCGCGGCGCAGCCCGAGTCCTCATGCGCCTCCCGCGCGTCCTCGTGCACCGATCCGAACCGTCAGATCACGTTCGCAGCCGATCAGCGCGGGGGCGTTGTCGGGCCGCTGCCCCACAGCCTGCGGTATCCCGCGCGCAAGGGCTACGACGAGTTCTACGGGTACGGCCGGCTCAACGCCGATCGTGCCGTGCGCGCCGCCGCGAACGGCACGATCCCGCCGGAGGCGGAGATCCTGGGGCCGGCCTGGTTCACCCAGGTCGACCCGGCCGCGCCGACGTTCGCGCTGCGCGGCTCCGTCGCGGCGCGCACGAAGTACCGCTGCGAGGTCGACGTCGCGCCCGGCGGCCAGCCGAACAACGGCGTCGACTTCCATCGCATGCCCTCGTCGTGGTGCAACGGCCGCACCGTTCACACCGGGCCGTTCCGCGGGATCCTCGCGCTGCTCAGCACCGCGCGCGTCAAGGCGCTGATGCCCCCGCGAGATTTCGCCGGTAACGCGGGCGCCCAGGACGCAAGCGGTCGCCCGAACACGATGCCGTACGCCTTCACCGTCCGGATCCTCGTGCGCACGGCGTCCGGGATGGCGATGAGCGGCGAGGATCGCCGTCAGCTGTTCCTGCATCGGGATCGCGACATGCTCCCGGGATTCCCGCTCGAGCTGAACTCCGACGGGTCCTCGTCGCCGCTGCTCGTCGACCTCGACGGCGATAACCGCAACGAGCTCGTCGTCGCCACCTCCGACGGAATCGTCCACGCGCTGCGCCCGAACGGGACCGAGCTTCCCGGATGGCCGGTACAGACGGCCCGGCTCCCGCTGCACCTCGGCGAGCGGGCATATCACGCGGTCGACGGGGTCGGCGCCGAGCACGGCGCGGCGGTGATCGGTGCGCTCGCCGCCGGCGATCTGTTCGGGGACGGGCGCCTCGAGGTCGTCGCCGACGACAACCAGGGCAACGTCTACGCCTGGAACCAGAGCGGACACGTCGTGTTCCACCAGCACTCCGACCCGCGCTTCTCCGGTGCGCCGCTGCAGCCGTTCCACACGGTTCGCCAGGGCGTGCGCGACCGCACCGAGCGCGGGTTCGCGAGCGCGCCCGTGCTCGCCTCGCTCGACGGTCACGGGCTCGACGTGATCGCCGCCGGTGAGGATCGCCACCTCTACGCCTGGCACGCGAACGGGCGGCCGGTCGCCGGATTCCCGGTGCTCGTCGCCGATCCTGACAAGGTCGCGGCGGTCGATCCGCGCACATGACCACATGACGTTCCGGCAACGTCGACCCGAGCCCCGGGGCTCTCCGAGGATCAGGGCAAGATCATCGACACCCCGGCGGTCGCGCGGCTCGGCGGCTCGGGGCACCCGGTGATCATCGTCGGCACGAACGAGGAGTACGGCGTGCACACCGGGCGACGAGGGCGACGTCAACATCAGCCCGTCGAATTCGCTGCTCACCTCGCCACTCGCCAAGGCCGGCGCGCTGTCGTTCGCCAACGGCCGCGTCTACGCGATTCGCGCCGACGGCGGGCTCCACGGCCAGAGCCCGTTCCTGCCCGGCTGGCCGGTCAAGATCGGGATCATCGACGCCGGCCTGCTGCCCGACGTCGGGGAGGGCATCAACGGCTCCCCCGTCGTCGCGCCGCTGCACTGCCCCTCCGGAGGCACGGGTATGAAGATCGGCGTCACGCCGGACGCCGGCCCGGCCTACATCCTCAACCCGAACGGGAGCTCGTGCTACGGCACGACCGCCGGGCGCGACAACACGCTCGGGACCGACTTCGCGCCGGGCGCGCGCCGCTACGACACGCCGACGTACGCCGCGGTCGGCTACCCGGCATTCGGCACGCTCGACGGGCACACGATCTCGTTCTTCGCCCCGACGACCGGGCTGGACCGGGCGCTCGACGTTGCCGCGCCCGAGTACCAGGGCGGCCAGGACTTCCTCGGCGCGTGGGACCCGACGGCGCCGAGCGCGGATTCCGCCCCGGGTTCCCGGCGCCGGTCAACGACCTGCAGTTCCTCACCGGTCCGGCCGTCGGCCAGATCACGGCCCGCGGCGGTCAGGCGGTGGTCGAGGGGACCTCCTCGCAGGACCTCGAGGCGTTCGGCGCCGGCGGCACGCCGGCGAGCGGTGGCTGGCCGAAGCTGACTGGCGACTGGATCGCCGCGACGCCGACGCTCGGCTCCTTCGGCACGCTCGACACGGCACCGCGGCGCCCGCAAGGACGTCGTCTCGATCACGCGGTCCGGCGTGCTGTCCGTGTACCGGACGCCAGCCCCGGCGTGCTCGCCGAGCTCCTCGCCGCGGTTCCACCACGACAACGCGAACTCCGGCGACTACACGCGCGACGCCGTCGCCGCCGGGCACCCCGGTCCGCGTCAGCCTCCACGGCCGGCGGTTGAGCTTCCGGGCACCCGGCGGCGACCTGATGTGCGGCACCGCCGCGCGGTATCAGCTCGTCACCTCGTCCCGGCCGCTGAGCGCGGCGTCATTCGCCCGGCGGGCGGCGTCTGTCGATGTCGCTCCGGCCGGCCGCGGGCGGGAACGGTGCAGCGGCTCGTGCTCCCCGGCAAAACGCTGAAGTTCATCGCCCTGCGGGCCGTTGACGGCGCTGGGAACGTCGGCCGCCCAATCGTCCTCAGAATCGGGTAGACAGGCGTCTATACTCTCCCGCCCACGCGAACCGGACCGCGTGCTGGTTCCCGCCCCTGAGCGGGTTTTTTCTCGTCCACACGTTTTCTTCAAGACAGGTCTCACGCAATGCCCAAGGACGTCATCCTCACACCCGAAGGGCTGGCCAACCTCAAAGGCGAGCTCGAGCAACTCTCCACGATCTCGCCGACGGGAGGTGGCCGCGCGCATCAAGGAGGCCCGCGAGTTTGGCGACATCTCGGAGAACGCCGAGTACGACGACGCCAAGAACGAGCAGGCGATGCTCGAGGCGCGGATCGCCATCGCTCGAGGAGAAGCTCCGCTCGGCGACGGTGATCGACCAATCCGATCTCGGCACGGACATTGTGCGCGTCGGCTCGATCGTCCACGTCAAGGACGAGGCCGGCAAGTCGACGAAGTACACGATCGTCGGCTCGGCCGAGGCAAATCCCGCCGAGCTCAGGCTCTCCAACGAGTCGCCGGTCGGCAAGGCGCTCCTCGGTCACAAGCGCGGCGAGGAGGTCGTGTTCGCGACGCCCAAGGGCGAGCGCAAGCTGAAGATCACGAAGATCGACGTCGCCAAGTAGGGACTCGGACGTGCCTGGTGGGGAGGAGCCGACCGACGTCTTCGCGGCGCGGCGGCAGAAACTTGACTCGCTGCGGGCGGCCGGCGTCGAGCCGTTCCCGCACGAATACGACGGGGTTGAGCCGATCGCCGCGATCCGCGCCGCCCACGAGGGCCTGAGCGCGGGCGACGAGACCGACGTCTCGCACCGCGTCGCGGGCCGGCTCGCCGCCCGCCGCGGACAGGGCAAGATGGCGTTTCTCGACCTCGTCGACCGCTCCGGCCGGATCCAGCTCCAGGCGCGCGTCGACGAGCTCGGGCCCGGACGGCATGGACCGCCTGCTCGGGCTCGACCTCGGCGACCTGATCGGCGTCGACGGAACCGCGTTCGTGTCCCGCCGCGGCGAGCTGACGCTGCGCGTGAGCGCGTTCGAGCTGCTCGCCAAGTCGCTGCGCCCGCCGCCGGAGAAGCACCACGGCCTCACCGACGTCGAGACGCGCTTTCGGCATCGCGAGCTCGATCTCATCGCCAACGAGGACGCGCGCGAGCTGTTCATCACCCGGGCGCGCGTGATCTCCGCCGTGCGGCGGTTTCTCGATGCTCGACGGGCTTCATCGAGGTCGAAACCCCGGTGCTCCAGCCGCTGTACGGCGGCGCCGCGGCGCGCCCGTTCACGACCCACCACCACGCGCTCGACCGCGAGCTCTACCTGCGGATCGCCACCGAGCTCTACCTCAAGCGGCTGATCGTCGGCGGCCTCGAGCGGGTGTACGAGCTCGGCAAGGACTTCCGCAACGAGGGGCTCTCGCACAAGCACAACCCCGAGTTCACGATGCTCGAGTTCTACGAGGCGTACGCGGACTACGAGGACATCGCCGCCCGCTGCCGAGCAGCTCGTCGCGTTCGTCGCCTCCGAGGTCGGATACGCGGGCGATGTCGACTTCACCCCGCCGTGGCGTCGTGAGACGCTCGCCGGGGCGATCCTCGACCGGACCGGGGTCGACATCCTCCGGTTCCGGGAGCGCGACGCGCTCGCCGCGGAGATGGAGTCCCGCGGCCTCGTCGCACCCCCGGACGACACGTGGCCGCAGCTCGTCGACGAGCTGCTCTCAAAGCACGTCGAGCCGACCCTGATCGAGCCGACGTTCCTGCTCGATTATCCCGTCGAGCTCTCGCCGTTCGCCAAGCGCCACCGATCCGATCCGACGCTCGTCGAGCGCTTCGAGGCGTACGTCGGCGGGATGGAGATCGCGAACGCGTTCACCGAGCTCAACGATCCGGACGAGCAGCGGCGACGCTTCGAGGAGCAGCGGGCGTTCGCCGGCGCCGGCGACGAGGAGGCCCAGCCGTACGACGAGTCGTTCGTCCAGGCGCTCGAGTACGGGATGCCACCGACCGGCGGGATCGGCATCGGGATCGACCGGCTGGTGATGACGCTGACCGGGCGGCACTCGATTCGCGAGGTCGTGCTGTTCCCGGCGATGCGGGATTAGCGGTGTCCCGGGGATGCCACCCCCGGGCCGGCGGCGCATGCGCCGCGGTGGCGCGCGCCGCCTTCCTTCCACAAGGCCGCGATTGCTCGCCACAAGTTGCCGCGCGCTCGCCACAGTTGACGCGCGCTCGCAACGCGCGAATCGGCGTCGCTCCGAAAAAACAGTCCCGCAAGATGCTCGAGGGCGGCTGGTAGACTGAGCCATGGCCCGAAACGAGACCGTTCGTACTCACAGTTTGTGCCCGTACGGCCGACTAATGTGGGTTGAACGGGATCACGGCGTCCCCTAACGCCGCCCGGCAGGACACGAGCCCTTGGCAGACTAGGGACTGAATCCAGGACAACACCGCGACCGAACAGCCCGAGTACCCGCCCGAAAGAGAAGTACGAGACACATCATGTTCGAGCGATTTACAGAGCGAGCCCGCCAGGTCGTCGTCCTGGCGCAGGAAGAGGCGCGAACGCTCAAGCACAACTACATCGGCACCGAGCACATCCTGCTCGGCCTGCTTCGCGAAGAAGAGGGTCTGGCGGCACGTGTTCTCGAGTCCCTTGACATCACGGTCGAGCGCGTCCGCGCGCAGGTCGTGCGCATCGTCGGCTCCGGCGAGGAGGTCACCTCCGGCCAGATCCCCTTCACGCCGCGTGCGAAGAAGGTCCTGGAGCTGGCGCTCCGCGAGGCGCTGAGCCTCGGTCACAACTACATCGGCACCGAGCACATCCTGCTCGGCCTCGTGCGCGAGAACGAGGGCGTCGCCGCCCGGATCCTGCTCGATTTCGACGCCGATTCCGAGAAGATTCGCAACGAGGTCATCCGGATGCTCTCCGGGCCCGGGAGCCGCCAGCGCGGCGCCGGCGCCGCGGGTGCCGCCGGCCAGGCCGGGGCGAGCGGCGAGGGCGGCAAGAAGTCCTCGAAGCTGCTCGACCAGTTCGGCCGCAATTTGACCAAGCTGGCCGCCGAGGGCAAGCTCGATCCGGTCGTCGGTCGGGAGACCGAGATCGAGCGGATCATGCAGATCCTCAGCCGCCGCACGAAGAACAACCCCGTGCTCGTCGGCGAGCCCGGCGTCGGCAAGACCGCCGTCGTCGAGGGTCTCGCGCAGCGGATCACGAACGCCGACGTCCCCGAGCTGCTGAAGGGCAAGCAGATCTACACGCTCGATCTCGCCGCCCTCGTCGCCGGGTCGAAGTACCGCGGCGAATTCGAGGAGCGCCTGAAGAAGGTGATGAAGGAGATCACCCAGCGCGGCGACATCATCCTGTTCATCGACGAGCTCCACAACCTCGTCGGCGCAGGGCGCCGCCGAGGGCGCGATCGACGCGGCGTCGATCCTCAAGCCGGCGCTGGCCCGTGGTGAGCTGCAGACGATCGGCGCGACGACGCTCGAGGAATACCGCAAGTACCTCGAGCGGGACTCCGCCCTGGAGCGTCGCTTCCAGAAGATCACCGTCGATCAGCCGACCACGGACGAGACGGTCCAGATCCTCAAGGGGCTGCGCGACCGCTACGAGCAGCACCACAAGGTCAACATCACCGATGAGGCCCTCGACGGCGGCGGCCGATCTCGCCGACCGCTACATCTCCGACCGGTTCCTGCCGGACAAGGCGATCGACCTGATCGACGAGGCCGCGTCCCGGATGCGGATCAAGTCGATGACCTCTCCGCCCGTGTACCGCGAGCTCGAGGACGAGATCGAGGAGACGCGCCGGGCGAAGGAAGAGGCGATCGAGTCGCAGGAGTTCGAGAAGGCAGCCAACCTCCGTGACCAGGAGCGGCGGCTCACGCAGAAGAAGCGCGAGCTCGCCGACCAGTGGGAGGCCGGCGAGTCGACCGAGCGCCCGTCGATCGGCGAGGAGGAGATCGCCGACATCGTCTCGATGTGGACCGGCATCCCGGTGTTCAAGCTGACCGAGGCCGAGACGGCGAAGCTGATGCGCATGGAGGAAGAGCTCCACAAGCGCGTCATCGGCCAGCACCCGGCGATCGAGGTCGTCTCCAAGGCGATCCGCCGCTCGCGCGCCGGGCTCAAGGACCCGAAGCGCCCGACCGGCTCGTTCATCTTCCTCGGCCCGTCCGGGGTCGGAAAGACCGAGCTCGCGCGGACGCTCGCCGAGTTCCTGTTCGGCGACGAGGACACGATGATCCGCATCGACATGTCCGAGTACATGGAGAAGCACGCGGTCTCGCGTCTCGTCGGGTCGCCTCCTGGCTACATCGGCTACGACGAGGGCGGTCAGCTGACCGAGGCGGTGCGGCGCAAGCCGTACAGCGTGCTGCTGCTCGACGAGATCGAGAAGGCCCACCCGGACGTGTTCAACATCCTCCTCCAGATCCTGGAGGACGGCCGGTTGACCGACGCCCAGGGCCGGACGGTCGATTTCCGTCACTGCATCGTGATCATGACCTCGAACATCGGGGCGTCGGAGATCGCGCGGAACACCCCGCTCGGCTTCGCCGTCTCCGAGGACGAGACCGGCATCACCTACGACGACATGAAGACCCGGATCATGGGCGAGCTCAAGAAGGTCTTCCGGCCTGAGTTCCTCAACCGGATCGACGAGGTGATCGTCTTCCACAAGCTCGCCAAGGACGAGATCAAGGAGATCGTCGAGCTCCTGCTTCGGCGGATCCGCCAGTCGATGGCCGAGCGCGAGCTCCAGCTCGAGCTCTCCGACGAGGCGCGGGACATGCTCGTCGAGAAGGGCTGGGATCCCGGCAATGGGCGCCCGTCCGCTCCGGCGTGCGATCCAGCGCTACATCGAGGATCCGCTCGCGGACTTCGTCCTGCGCTCGCAGGTGCCGTCCGGCTCGACCGTGATGGTCGAGAAGCCGGGCGAGGACGACGAGTCGAGCGAGGAGGTCAAGCTGACGGTGATCGAGCCGGCGCCGAAGCCGACGCCGGTCGGTGTCGGAGCGTCGGACGGCGGCGAGGAGCCGGCGGCGGAGCAGCCCGAGCCGGACACGCCGGCCGAGAACGAGTAGCTCGTCGGTCGACGAGCGCCGCGTCAGGCGAATCGAGGCACTGAGCCGATCATTACGGTTGACGGTTGCGGCGGTCGTGTTAGCGGCCGCCGCAGTCGTTGCCGTGCTCCTCACGCACGGAGACGGCAGCCCGTCGACCCCGACCGCGGCCGGGTGTCACGCCGGCCGCGACTGGGCCGGTGCAGTTCTATCCCCAGCTCACTCGGGCGCGATGGGCCTCCCGGCCGCTTCCGGGTCTGGGAACCGTCGTGTCGTTCGACCTGGCGCTTGCGCCCGGCGCGCGCGCGGCGGTCGCGTTCGGTGACCCGGCGTCGCGTGTCACGCTTCAGCCGCAGCGCGACGGCGCCTGGTCATACACCACGCGCGGCCGGACGCGGCCGCTCCCGACGGCCCTGGTTGGAGCGGCTGGGATGGGCGACGGTGGGACTCGGGCGGCGGTGGGACTCGGCACGTCGAGGCTGCGCTCGGCGCGGCCGTGACGCCTACGTGTCGACGGCCGGGCGGTGATGCACCGGCCGCGTCGACCGGCGGCGAGGCCGCGTGTCGCTGCGCGCGCGAGCGGGGGAGCGCGGACGCCCGTAATCGTCGTCATCAGCGCCGGCGGCGACCGCGCGGCACTGCTGCTGCACCGTCTCACCGAGCTCCACGCGCGGCTCGTCTCCGGCGCAGTCGCCTGATCGGTGCCGACCGCGCTGATCGCCTGCATCTCGGGAGCGACTGGACCTCGGGATTCTGGCCGGGGGCGCTGTGGCAGGCGGCCGCGCTCCAGCCGAAGGGGGGCGTGTTCGCGCGGTGGGCGCTCCAGGCGACCGTCGCCCACTTCGGCCTCGAGCGCGCCCCGACGCACGATCAGGGCTTCATGTACGGGCAGTCGTCGCTCGCCGCCTGGCGGGCTCGCTGCCGCGGGCGCGATGCGGCGTCAGCGGCCGCCGGTCTGCGCCGCGCTCGCGCGCAGCGTGCTGACCGCCGCGGACACGCTCGTCGCCCTCGCGAACACCAATCCGGGCGCCGGCACGATCCCGACGAACGCGACGAGCCCCGACGGCGAGACGATCATCGACAGCATGATGAACCTCGAGATCCTCACGTGGGCGTCGCGGTACACCCATCGCCGCGCGTACGCGCGGCTGGCCATCCATCAGGCACACGTGATCGGTTCGCTGCTCGTGCGCCAGGACGGCTCGACCTATCAGGCCGTCCATTTCGACCGTGACACCGGGAAGATCGTGTTCATCGGGACCCACCAGGGCCTCTCGGACACGAGCACATGGTCCCGCGGTGAGGGCTGGGGCCTGTACGGGTTCGCGCAGACCGCGATGGATCTCCACGATCGCTCGCTGCTGGCGATCGCCCAGCGCATGGCTCGGTACGTCGCCGCAGCACCTGCCTGACGGCGGCGTTCCTCGGTGGGACTACACCGCCGGTCCCCATGCGCCGGTCGACGTTTCCGCCGGGACGATCACCGCGGCCGGGATGTTCCGTCTCGCGCTCGCCTGCCGGCGGCTCCCCGGCGTGTGCTCGGACCCGAGCCAGTGGGTCTCCGCTCGGGCGCACGATGCTCGCTGGCTCGCTCGCGTACGCCTCGCCGCGGCCTCCGCTCGGCTTCCTCGGCTCGCAGGTGCTGGACGCGCGCCATCACAGATGCTGGTGTAACGGCGGCGAGCTCATCTTCGGCCTGACGTATGCGCTCGAGGCGCTCCGGCTCGAGCGGACGGTCAAGCCGTGACGGCTTCTGTCAACGTGCGGCGGTGCCGTCTCTGTGCCGTCTGGTCTGGTCGTTGATCGCGGCGCCGTGACGTCTGGCCACGGTCGTAGCCTCGCTATATGGCACGGTCGACCACCGTTCACGTCTGCTCCGCGTGCGGTCACGAAACACCGCGGTGGGCGGGCCGGTGTCCGGGCTGCGGCGAGTGGAACACGCTCGTCGAGGAGGTCCGGCAGCCGCCGGCGGCACGCGGCTCCGGCGGACGTGGCGGCCGGGCGGCTCCGGGCGAACGGGCGGCGGCGGCGCGCGGTCCAGCCGGTCTCGCTCGGCGAGGTCGTCGCCGAGGAGCAGCAGCGGCTGCGGACCGGGATCGGCGAGCTGGACAACGTGCTCGGCGGCGGGATCGTGCCCGGCTCGCTCGTGCTGATCGGCGGCGCGCCCGGGATCGGCAAGTCGACGCTGACGACGATGGCGCTCGCCAACCTCGTCGCGGCCGGCCGCACGGACGCTGTACGTCTCCGCCGAGGAATCGGCGGCGCAGATCCGGATGCGCGCCGAGCGGCTGAGTGGCGGTTCCGCGCTGGCGATCCCGGTGATCGCCGAGACCGATCTTGGGACCGTGCTCGCGACGCTGGAGGCCGAGCGGCCCGAGGTGTGCGTGATCGACTCGGTGCAGACGCTGTCCTCGACCGAGCTGACGAGCGCGCCCGGTTCCGTCGGCCAGGTGCGCGAGGTCGCGGGCGAGATCATGCGCGTCGCCAAGGCGCTGCGGATCGCCGTGCTGCTCGTCGGCCACGTCACGAAGGAGGGTGCGCTCGCCGGTCCGCGCGTGCTCGAGCATCTCGTCGACTGCGTGCTCCAGTTCGAGGGCGAGCGCGAGCGCACCTACCGGACCGTCCGCGCGATCAAGAACCGCTTCGGCTCGACGAACGAGGCCGGGGTGTTCGAGATGCACGACCACGGGCTCGTCGAGGTGCTCGACGCCTCCGCGCGGTTCGTCAGCGAGGCGACCCGCGCCGCCGGGTCGGTCGTGCTGTGCGCGATGGAGGGCTCGCGCCCGCTGCTCGTCGAGGTCCAGGCGCTCGTGTCCGCCTCCGAGCTCGTCCCGCCGCGTCGGGTCGTCTCCGGGCTCGACCGCAATCGCGTCGCGCTCGTGCTCGCCGTGCTCGGCCGTCACGGCGGGATCGGCCTCGGCGCCGCCGACGTGTTCGTCAACGTCGTCGGCGGCGTTCGCGTCGACGAGCCCGGCGCCGATCTCGCCGTCGCGCTCGCGGTCGCGAGCGCCGCCCGGCGGGTCGCGCTGACGGGAACGGCCAGGGCTGGCGGGGCGGGCGGGGCTGGACCCGGTGCGCGGGGGCCGGCGGGACCGCGGCCGGTGGAGATGGCCTCGCCGGCACCGGGGCCGGGGCGGCTCTGGAGCCAACCCCTCGCCTGCTTCGGCGAGCTCGGCCTCACCGGCGAGCTGCGCACCGTCGCCCACGCCGACCGCCGCCTCGCCGAGGCCGACAAGTTCGGCCTCGCGACCGTGCTGCACCCGGAGTCCCACCGCACGCTGCGCGCGGCACTCGGCGCCGCTCTCGGGACGCGGCGAGCGCACCGTCACGCCGAGCGGCCTGAGCGCAACACGCCGGGGCTCTTGCTCATCAAATGAGGTGTTGGTGCGAGGCGGCCTTGGGTCGTCGGCCGCCGCCGGGGCGCCATCGCACGAACAACGCAGCGCATTCATCCTGCACGTCCGCACAAAGCGCGCGGGTGCCCAGGGGGCGGCCAACACCCAAGGCCCGGTAGAATCGACCCTCATGGCCTCTCGTTCCGGGGAAGAGCTCAAAGAGGAGCTCGAGTCTCGACAGGAGTCCCGGATGGTGAGGGCGCTCGAGATGGTCGCGCCAGGAACGGCGCTGCGCGAGGGGATCGACAACATCCTGCACGCCCGCACCGGCGGGCTCATCGCGATCGGGGACGCCGACGAGCTGGCGTTCCTGTTCTCCGGCGGGATCAAGGTCGACCTCGATTACTCGCCGGCGTTTCTCTACCAGCTCGCGAAGATGGACGGCGCGATCGTGCTCAACGCGAACGCGACGAAGATCGTGCACGCGAACGTGCAGCTGACGCCGGACCCGACGATCCTCACGCTGGAGACCGGCACCCGCCACCGCACGGCGGAGCGCGTCTCCAAGCAGACGGACGCGCTCGTCGTCGCCGTCTCCGAACGGCGCGAGGTCGTGTCGCTCTACGTCGACGGCGTCAAGTACATCCTCGAGGAGATCCCCGTCGTCCTCGCCAAGGCCAATCAGGCGCTCGCGACGCTCGACAAGTACCGCAGCCGACTCGACCAGGTCTCGACCCGCCTGACCGCGCTCGAGTTCGAGGGCGGCGCGACGCTCCACGACGTGCTCACCGTGCTCCAGCGCGCCGAGCTCGTGACGCGGATGGCCGTCGAGATCGAGCGCTACATTGTCGAGCTAGGAACAGAGGGGCGCTTGATCGAGATGCAGCTGGACGAGACGATGGTCGGTGTCTCGGCCGACAAGGCCGCGCTCGTGCACGACTATCTCGTGGAGGAGTCCGACGAGACGTTCGCCGCGGCGTTCGACCAGCTCGTCCGCTTGCCGCATCAGGATCTTCTTGACTTTGGTCGGCTCGCCGAGCTGCTCGGCTACGACCGCAAGCTGAACACACTCGACTACCCCGTATCTCCACGCGGAATCCGCATCCTCGGGCGCATACCACGGCTGCCTAAGCTTGTCGTGCAGCGGATCGTTGAGGAGTTCGGGGGGCTGGAGGAGTTGCTCGCCGCGACGGACGGCGAGCTGGAGACCGTCGACGGAGTCGGCGAGATCCGGGCGAAGGACATCCGCGAGGGCCTTCGCCGTCAGCAGGAGATCAACCTCGTTGATCGCTACCTGCAGACGTAGTCACTGCGTGCGGGTCCCTCGCCCCGCCGGCCAGGAAAGAGGAGGACATCATCACAGAGCTAATGGAAGAGCACCTGGACGAGGATCTCGATCCCGCCGAGCCGCTCCCGCACATCGAGTTCGAGATTGGCGACAACGTCGTCTATCCGCATCACGGGGCCGGCAAGGTCATCCGCAAGGAGGCTGAAGGACATCCTCGGGGAGAAGCGCGAGTATCTGACGATCAAGATCCTGCACAACGACATGACCGTCATGGTCCCGAGTGAGAACGCGGCGCTCGCGGGGCTGCGCCGGGTGATCGACGAGGAGACGGTCAAGAAGGTGCTCGCAGTGCTTCAGGACGAATGCTCGGAGATGCCCAAGAACTGGAATCGCCGGTTCAAGCACAACCGCGACAAGATCAAGACGGGCGACATCTACGAGCTGGCCGAGGTCGTGCGGAACCTCGCGATTCGCGAGTCGGAGAAGGGGCTCTCGACCGGCGAGAAGCAGATGTTCACGCGCGCGAAGAAGATTCTCGCGTCAGAACTGATGTACGCGCTCGAGATGAATGAGGAAGAGGTCGAGGCGCACCTGTACGAACTACTCGTTGAGTCGAACGGCAACGGCAAGGTCGCCGTCGTCGCGGAGTAGGTCGACAGCACAGACGCGATGGCGGTCGCGTTGATCGTGGCCGCAGGACGTGGCGAGCGCCTTGGGTCCGGCCGGCCCAAGGCGCTCGTCGCGCTTGCCGGGCGGCCGATGCTCGAGTGGAGCGTCGACGCGCTGCGAGCCGTCGACGCGATCACGCGGATCGTCGTCGCGCTTGCCGACCGAGGCGCTCGACGCGGCGCCTGCGGGCACGGTTGCCGTGGCCGGCGGTGCGGTTCGCTCGGCGTCGGTGCGCAACGCGCTTCACGCGGCCGGCGACGGCGACCCGGTGCGTCGTCCACGACGCCGCTCGGCCGCTCGCGAGCACCGAGCTGTTCGACGCGGGCGCTGGCCGAGCTCGAGGCCACGGGCGCCGACGCGGTCGTCGCCGCGGCGCCCGTGTCGGACACGATCAAGCAGGTGGGGGCGGACGGCCGCACGGTGGTCCGCACGCTGGAGCGACAACAGCTGTGGGCGGTCCAGACGCCGCAGGTGTTCCGGCGTGCCGTGCTCGAGCGCATGCTGCGTCAGGCAACCGACGCCGATCTGGCGAGCGCGACCGACGAGGCGTCGCTCATCGAGCGCGACGGAGGCGTCGTGCGGATCGTGCCCTCGGCGCCCGAGAACCTGAAGGTCACGACGCCGGGCGACCTCCACGTCGCGGAACTGCTGCTCGCGGGAGCGCCGGAGCCGGCATGAGCATCCGCACCGGACTCGGCTACGACTGCCACCAGTTCGCCGAGGGCCGCCGACTCGTCCTCGGCGGCGTCGTCGTCCCCCATGAGCGCGGCCTGCTCGGCCACTCCGACGCCGACGTGCTGACCCACGCGATCATCGATGCGCTGCTCGGCGCGTCCGCGCTCGGGGACATCGGCGAGCACTTCCCGGACACTGACGAGCGCTACCGGGGCGCGGACTCGGTCGCGCTGCTGCGGGCGAGCGTCGCGCTTATTGCGCGAGCACCGGCTTCTCGATCGTCAACGTCGACGCGACGGTCGTGATCGAGCGGCCGAAGCTGGCGCCCGGTCCGCGAGCAGATCCGTGCGACGACTCGCCGGCGCGCTCGGGATCGGCGTCGACGCGGTGAGCGTCAAGGCGACACGCGGGGAGGGGATGGGTTTCGTCGGTCGCGAGGAGGGTGCTGCTGCGCTCGCGATCGCGACCGATCGACCGACGCCCTGAACCGGCCCGTCACGTCGGCGATACATGCACGTAACGTCTCGCGGTACAATCACGTACCGTGAACCGGATCCACAACATGCTGTGCTCGTCCGGTTGGTGGGCGAAGCGCGTCGAGCGCGAGTTGCTGCCATGGGGAATCGGCTCGCTCGAGCTCGGCGACAACGTGCTTGAGATCGGCCCCGGGTTTGGGATGACGACGCGACGCATCGTTGATCGCGTGCCGCGGCTGACGGTGCTCGAGCTCGAGCCGCGTTACTGCGAGCGGCTCCGGCGCGACCTCGGCGACCGGGTGACGTCGTCGAGGGCGACGCGACCGCGCTGCCGTTTCCCGATGGACCTTCTCGGCTGTCGTCTGCTTCACGATGCTCCACCACATCCCCGCGACCGCGCTCCAGGACGAGGTGTTCGCGGAGGTCGCGCGGGTGCTGCGCCCGGGCGGCACGTTCGCCGGCACCGACAGCATCGGCACCGGCTGGCTGTTCAAGACGATCCACGTCGGCGACATCCTCCGGCCGATCGACCCGGACGGTCTGCCCAGGCTGCGCGCGGCCGGGTTGAGCGCGCCGGCGTCAGCCGCGGCGGACGCTCGTTCCGCTTCCGGGCACGCGGGCCGTGCGGGCCACGCGGGCCACGCGGGCCGCGCGTGCCGCGGGCGGCGGGCGCCGCCGGGCCGCGCCGGCGTGACCGACGTCCCGCCGCACATCGTCGACGCCGCCCGGCACGTCCTCGCCCAGGACGGGCTCGCGGCCGCCACGCTCGAGCGGATCTCGAGCGCGGCGGGCGTCTCCCGGATGACGCTCCACCGCCGGGGCGTGTCGAAAGCCGACATCGTGCGAGCGATCGCCGACCGAGCTCGAGCGGGATTACCGCGACTCGATGTGGCCGGCGCTCGTGGCGCGGGGCACCGGACGGGAGCGCCTGGAGATCGCCTTGACGCGCTCTGTGCGAGGTGACCGAGCGGAACCTGGCCCTGCTCGGCGCGCTGTCAGCCGCCGCCCGTGACGCGATCTACCACGAGGGTGGGCGAGGGGGCGCTGACCCGAGAGGTGTTCGTCGAGCCGCTTCGAGCGGCTGTTGCTCGACGGGGCGGCTGACGGGACGCTGCGGGACGTCGACGCCGCCGAGACCGCGACCGTCCTGTTCAACGTCATCGGGCACACGTACACGCACCTGCGCGCGGATCATCGCTGGGACGCCGAGCGGGCTCAGGCGGGGGTCGTCGGGCTCGTGCTCGGCGGGGTGGTGGCTCACGCGGAAAAGTCCGCCACGTAACCGAGCGATCAACGACAAACAGCAGCATCGAAGACCGAACCCGCCTCGCGAGTACCGCCAGACACCGGTCCCCACTCCTCACTGCCAGTACGGCCGGTCCCGGACGACGAACCCGGGCTCACCCCCGGGAGGAGCCCGCCCAGCCCTACGCCGCCCGCGCCGCCCGCCGCTCGGCCGCGCGCTCCCGCAGCTGCTCGTACTCGACGAGCCGCTTGAGCTGCTGGAGGCTGCGCCGCAGATGGCCGCGGACGATCGGCGCCGCGATCCGCTCGGCGATCAGGCCGAACACGCCTGACCCGGCCACCCCGTAGGCGAGCCGCAACTCGACGCGGGTCCGGCCGTTGCGCTCGCTGCGCAGGCGGAAGCGGCCGCGCTGGTCGACGCCCGTGACCGAGGTCCAGGCGAGGTCGTTCGGCGGGTCGAACTCGACGACCTCGATCAGTCCGCCGACCTCGGCCGAGCCGACGCGGAGCAGCATCCGGTAGCGGGCGCCGAGCCCGGTCGGCTCATCGCTCACGACCTCCCAGCGGGTGACGCCGGACATGTACGACAGGGCGCGGGTCGGATCGGAGACGATCGCCCACACGGCATCGATCGGCGCGGCGATCTGGGTCCTGGCGGTCCCCTCATCCGATCACCGGGAACCGCCGCTCGGCGGCGAGCGCGTCGAGCGTGTCCTGCATCAGCCGGACGAGGTGGTTGTAGACCTCGTCGACGTTCGGGTTCTCGCCGAACTCGGCGCGCAGATCGATCGGCGGCAGCGTCTCGATCGTGATCTTCGCGGGCAGCGGGACATGGCCGAGCATGTCGCCGACGTTCAGGCCCCACGGCAGCGCGAGCGACACCGGCAGCACCTTCAGGCGGAACATGCGGTCGAGCCGCAACAGCCGGGCCAGCCCCTCGCCCCGAGACAGGAACAGCGCTGTCTCCTGGCCACCGATCGAGACGACCGGCACGATCGGCACGTTCTGATCCAGCGCGAGCCGGATGAAACCCTACGGCCGCCGAAGTCGACCCGGTTGCCCAGCCACGACGGCCGGTGGACCTCGTAGTCGCCGCCGGGATAGACGAGCAGGGCGGCGTCCGACTCGAGCGCCTTGCGGGCGTTCTCCTGCGAGGCGGCGACGGTGCCGAACTTCCGCAGCTGGCCGAGCCCCGGCATCGACAGCACGAGGTTGTGCGCGAGTTGGAAGAACGCCCGCTCGACGCCGAAGTACGTGTTGAACGCGAGCGTGAACACGACCGTGTCCGGCGTCATGTTGCCGCCGGAGTGGTTCCCGACGAGCAGCACCGGGCCCGGTCTCCGGGATGTTGCCGAGGCCTCGGACCTCGCCGCGGTACCAGATGCTCGCCGCGAGCCACAGCATCGGCAGGCGCTCGCGGATGAAGTCAGGGTCGCGCTCGTCGAGGTCGGCCCGGGGGATCCGCCGCGTCGCCTGGTCGGCGACTCCGCGCAGCAGCCGGCTCATCAGTGACGGCCGCCGAGCCATCGGCTGCGCGGTATCCGTCTCCGGCACGGTGACGTGCCCGTTCGGTGGATCGGTCGGCGACGCGCGCGGAGGCCATCGTGCGGTGGGGGTCAGGCCGCTTCGGAGTCGGCGGTCGGCAGCAGCGACCGGAGCCGGTCCGCGCTGCTCGGCGCGGGCGAAGAAGTCGAGCAGCAATTCGCTCGTCTCCTCGGGGCGCTCGACCTGAGGGACGTGCCCGCAGCCGTCGATCGTCACCTGCTGGGCCCGGGGCAGCCACCGGCGCACGTGGCGGCCGAAGGCCGCCGGCACGAGCTGGTCGTGGGTGCCCCAGATGAACAGCGCGGGTGGCTGCAGGTCGGCGAGCCGCGGGTAGAAGCCGTGGCGGCCGAACGGCGCCTCGAGGTAGATGTTCCGGGCCGAGGCGAGGAAGGCGTATCGGGCGCCGGCGGAGCCGTAGATCCGCCGGAACTCGTCGACCATGAGATCGCCGACCGCGGGATCGATCACGTCACGGTCGTGGAACATGCTCCAGAACTGTCCGGCGACCGTCTTGCGCCGGAATCCGTGGGGGAGCAGTCCGAACTCGGGCCGCAGGAGGCGGACGACCGGGTGAAAACCGCGGCGAATCCAGGCGACGGCGGGGCACAGCAGCCCGAGCGACTGCACCCGCTCGGGCGCCTTCAGGCCGAGCTCGATCGCGATCCGGCCGCCCATCGAGTTGCCGATGATGTGCGCCTGGCCGACGCCGAGCTGATCCATCAGCCCGAGCATGATCTCGGCGAACCAGTCGGCGTTATAGGCGCCGAGCGCCGGCTTGCTCGAGGATCCGAAGCCCGGAAGATCAGGCGCGTGAACCCGGTAGCGGCGGCTGAGGGCCGCCGCGGCCTCGAAAAACGAGGCGCGCGTGCCGCCGAGCCCATGGAGGAGGAGCACATCGGGACCTTCGCCCATCGTCAGGGTCGAGATCCGGTGCCGTCCGACGGGGACGTCGTAGATCTGCAGCAGCGGTGGCCGGCCGCCGGGCAGCCGGAACATCCCCTCGAAGGCGATCGCGTAGTCGAGGTTGCCGCGCACGGACAGCAGTCGGCGCTGAAATCCCTCGACACCGGAGAAGTCTCCGTGGCGGAGCTGCAGCCACGTGTCTGCGTCCGTCTCGATCGTCACGTCCGGGGCGCGCCGTGAGTGCGCCCTTGCGCACCCGCGCGCCGTGGGTCGTGCACCGGACCTCCCACGTGTGGCCGAGGTCGCACAGCCGGACGTGGTACGTGGCATCGAAGTCGGGGTTCGCGCCGAGGTAGCGATCGGGCAGCGAACGGAATGCCTCGTCGACGGCGGTCAGTCGCTCGGCATGGGCAAGTGCTTTCGGCACCGACCTGCAGCCTACCGGTCGGGGCCGGCGGATCGACGGCTGGGAGCGAGATGGTCGATTTAGCGATCATCTAGGGTTGCCGCATCGTGCGCGCAATCTAGCTGCATGACACCCAGAGCGGGCAGTTGCGCCCGCTCCAGCCGCGCGACCCGGGCCGGGTCGGGATCTACGCCTGCGGCCCGACCGTCTACGGGCCGATCCACGTTGGCAATGCACGCCCGTTCGTCGTGTTTGCCCTGCTCAAGCGGTTTCTGCGGCACGAGGGGTATGACGTCACGCTCGTCGAGAACATCACCGACATCAACGACAAGATCTACGCCGCCGCCGCCGCCCGCGGCGTCGCGAGCGACGAGCTGGCCCGGGAGATGGCGGCGGCGTACAAGGCCGACACCGAGCGACTCGGGCTCGGACGGCCCGACCACGAGCCGCTCGCGAGCGAGACGATCACGGAGATCATCGAGCTGATCGAGCGGTTGATCGAACGGGGCCATGCGTACGCGGTCGAGGGGGACGTGTACTTCTCGGTCCGCTCTTACCCGGAATATGGTGCGCTGTCCCATCGCCGGGTCGACGACATGGATCAGGGCGAGGGTGTCGAGGGCGCCGATCGCAAGCGGGACGCGCTCGATTTCGCTCTGTGGAAGGCGCACAAGCCCGACGAGGACACGGCCTGGGATTCGCCGTGGGGCCGTGGCCGGCCGGGATGGCACATCGAATGCTCGGCGATGGCGGAGTCGCTGCTCGGGGTCGGGTTCGACATCCACGGCGGCGGCTCGGACCTGATCTTCCCTCACCACGAGAACGAGGCCGCCCAGACTGCGGCGGCTCACGGTGCTCCGCTGGCGCGCCTGTGGATGCATAACGGCATGGTCCGTCTCGACAAGGAGAAGATGTCGAAGTCCGTCGGCAACATCTTCGTTCTGCGGGAGGCGCTCGCGGCGTACGGTCGCGACGCGCTGATCATGTACTTCGTCTCCGGGCACTACCGTCAGCCGATCGAGTTCGACGAGACGCGCCTGGAGCAGGCGGCGGCGAACGTCCGCCGCATCCGGGAGGCGGCGCGCAAGCTCAGCCCGGGGCCCTCGCCCGGCGTTCTCGGGCCGCTCAAGGAGCGCTTCTTCGGCTCTCTGGCCGATGACTTCAACACGCCGGGCGCGCTCGCGGCGGTGTTCGAATGGGTCCGGGCGGCGAACGCCTCCGAGGACGCCCGTCGGGGACGCCGACCTGCGCGAGATGCTCGACGTGTTCGCGCTCGCAAACCTGCTCGATCCCGAGCACCGGCAGGCGCCGGATGAGGCGCTGGCGCTGGCCGAGGCGCGCGAGCGGGCGCGGGCGGAGCGCGACTTCGCCGAGGCGGACCGGCTCCGCGATCGGCTGCGTGAGCTTGGCTGGGAGGTTCGGGACGGGCCCGACGGCCCCGAGCTGCTCCCGCTGCCGTGATCATCTACGGCCGCAACCCGGTGCGCGAGGCGCTGCGCGGTCCGCGACGGGTGAGGCGGGTCTGGGCGACGAAGAACGCGAGCCGGGAGCCATGGCTGACCGAGTCAGGCGTACCGACCCAGACGGCCAGCGCCGAGGAGATCGAGCTCCGGGCGGGGGCGACGGCCCACCAGGGCATCTGTGCGGAGGTCGAGCCGTTCCGCTACGCCGATGCCGGCGAGCTGCTGGGCGCGCCGAACCCGTTGATCGTCGCGCTCGACCAGGTGCAGGATCCGCAGAACCTCGGCTCGATCTGCCGCAGCGCGGAATGCGCCGGCGCGACCGGGGTCGTGATTCCCGAGCGCCGCGCGGTCGAGGTCACGGCGGCGGTGTGCAAGGCGTCCGCGGGGGCGGTCGAGCATCTGCCGGTCGCCCAGGTCCGCAACCTGGCCGATTTCCTCGCTGAGGCCAAGGCGGCCGGCGATGTGGTGCTACGGCGCGGACCGCGCCGGGATGATCGCCTACGACACCGTCGACTACACCGGCGGGATCGTGCTCGTGCTCGGTTCGGAGGGCCGCGGTCTGCGCCCCCGCGTCGCCGGGGCGTGCGATGCGCTCGTCTCGATCCCGCTTCATGGGGCCATTGACTCCCTGAGCGTCGGTGCCGCCGCCGCCGTGCTGCTGTTCGCGGCCGCTCGCGGCCGCTAGATGCATGCCGCCTTGCAGGAGCCATAACGAACAGGAAATCTGCTTGACAGCGGGTGCAGTGCTATGTCAAGCTCGCGCCGGGAGATAACGATCAACTCGAGCTTGAGGCTTGATGCGATCTGAGGGTGCGGAGCTCTACAGCCGTGACCCTGAGGACCAATAGGTGCGGCGCCAGGGGAGGTAACGCGCCACGAAATCCGTGCGGCTGGGCGCAAGACGATCCGGCCGGGAAGGGATTGTGTCGTGGCTCGACTTTCTGCGAACTCTCAGTCTCAACCTCAGGTTGAGGATGGGTACCTGATCGCGCTTGCGAAGCAGGGATATCCCGATGCGTATGACCGCATCGTGCGCCGGTACTACGGTTTTGTCCGCCTCAAGGCCTCGTCGTACTTTCTCGCGGGCGGCGACTCGGACGATCTCATCCAAGAGGGCCTCGTCGGTCTCTACAAGGCGGTTCGGGACTTCCGGAGCGACCGAGAGTCGAGCTTCCGCAACTTCGCGGAGCTGTGCATCACCCGTCAGATCATCACTGCGGTGAAGACCGCGACGCGGAACAAGCACTCACCGCTCAACCAGTATGTGTCGTTTTCGAGCACACCGTCCGGATCGACCGGCGAGAGCGAGCCGACGCTGGACGAGATGCTGCCCGGCTCGACGGTGCACGATCCCGTCAACCAGGTCATCTCCTCCGAGGAGCTGCGTGCGCTTGTCGCCTGTATCTCGACGGCGCTGTCCGAGCTCGAGTCCCGCGTGCTCGCGCTCTATCTCGACGGGCATTCCTACGAGGAGGTCGGACGTCGGCTGTCGTGCGACTGCAAGACCGTCGACAACGCGCTTCAGCGGGTCAAGCGCAAGGTCGGCGCGCACCTCGCCGAGCGCAACGTGGCCGCCTAGTCCCGGTCGGAACCTTCGTCAGCCGGCAATCACGCCAAGCGCGGGCTCGTGTCCATACGTGCTGAAGGCGCGAAACCGCGAGAACTGGCGGTGCGCGGGCCCGTGGAAGTCCGATGAGCCGGTCATGAGGAGACCGAGGGATGTACAGCACTCCACGAGCGCGTCGGTCTGCTCGCGCGTGTGCGTGACGTAGAAGCTCTCGACGCCGTCGATCCCGGCCGCGGTGAAGCGCTCGATCGCCTCGCGCACCTGATCCGGGTCGGCGAGATCCCAGAACGGGTGGGCCCATACCGCGACGCCGTCCGCGGCGTGAATCGTGTCGATCGCCTCCGGAATCGTCGGTGACTCCCGTGTCCGGTAGGCGGGACGCCCCTCGATCAAATACGCCTCGAGAAAGGCCGACGGATCGCTCACGTCCTCCTCGCGCAGGCGATCGACGTTGGCCGGATGGCTGACGACGGCCTCCGAGAGGTGCGGGCGACCGATCGACTGTCCAGCGTCGGCTCGCCGCGCCAGCACCTCATCGTCGAGCTCGAACCCCAGCTCGCGGAGTGCGTCGGCCATGCGCGACGCGCGCCGCGCGCGATCGCCGCGGTAGTACTCGAGCGCCTCTCGGAGCTGGGCTTGCTCGTGATCGACCCGGTAGCCGAGGATGTGGAGGTCACGCCCGTCCACGTCGAGCGCTGAGATCTCGACTCCGGTCACGAGGTCGATGCCGGCCGCTTCCGCAGCCCTCCGCGCCTCGGACACGCCGTCGACGGAGTCGTGATCGGTGAGCGAGAGGAGTCTGACGCCGGCTGCCGCGGCCGCCGCGACGACGTCGGCGGGCGACAGCGCGCCATCGGAATGGAGCGAGTGGCTCTGCAGGTCGAACGTCGGTGCCGCCGTCAAGCCGCGCAGACTAGATGATTGATGTCAGCGGTCGGCGCCCGGCACTCGCGAGCCACGCACATCCGAATCCGGCCCCTGTGCGATCAATCATCTAGCGGGCGAATGCGCGGATCTCGGTGCGGACGATCGAGACGAGGTCGCCGAGCGCGATGTTGGCGTCGAGCAGGTGCAGGCCCCACGTTGCGATCAGGGCTCGGGTGCGCGACCTGGGCGCCGTGGCGCGCGGTGATCTCGAAGCACGCTCGCGCCGCCGGCCGTCGAGCAGCGTCCGCTGTAGGAGCTGGGCTCCTCGCTCCACACGGTGCTTCGGGGTCGGCTGGGTCAAGCCCGAGAAGCCTGATGCCGGCGGACAGCGTCGAGCCCGGGTCGAACGGCTGGCTCGGGAAAATCGGGTCGAGGACCGCACTGCCACCGGCGAGGGCCGCCGGATTGGTGCACAGGACCTGGTCGCCCTTGACGGTCGTGCGGCCGAACAGGCTGTTGGCCGGCGGAACCTGGTCATAGGTCGAGAACGCGATGACGCAGCCGAGCTGTGATGCCGAGCGGCACGCCGGAACGTGCTTGAAGTCGCCGCCGATGCCTCGGCCGCGCTTGACGAGCACGTTGCCGCCGAGCAGGATCGCCGACAGCATGCGCTTGCGCAGCGCCGGCTTGGGGTCGACGTCCTTGGCAATCAGTGCCCGGAGCACGAACGAGCCTTGGGAATGGCCGATGAGCACGAACCCGCGCCCGTGGTTGTATCGGCGCAGATACTTGGCGAATGCGGCCCGGACGTCATTCAGCGGCCGCGCGCTGTTGATGTTCTTCTTGCCGAGCTGACTGAGCGTGAGCTGCCGGTACATCGGCGCATACACCTTGCAGTACTGCGAGTAGCGAGCCGCCTGGTAGAGCGCGATCGAGCGCTCCTCCGGGTCGATGTGAAGGTTCGCGAACGTCGTCTTCTGGTCACTCACGGTCGGGTAGACGTAGAAGCAGTCGAGCGCCGGATGACGGACGGCGGCCGGACGAACGACACGCAGCGCGTTCAGCGACGGTGAGTAGACCGTCGTCGAGAGACCGGGCGTACACGGGTCCGGCGACACGCCCGGACGGCACAGCCACACCGTCTTGGCGCCGGCCGCCGATGGTGCGACCCAGGCTCCGAGGATGAGCGCGGCGAGCAGGATCAGGTGGCGAGGGCGGGGCGTCATCAGCGGTGCACCGCGGCGAGCAGCGCGGCGTAGGAGCGTACCAGTGCGGCTCGCTCCTGCTCGAGCAGCGGGTCGTCGAGCCGGCGACCCTCGTTCACCCACTGATCGGAGTGACGCATCGCGAGCGCGCGCTGTTCGGCCGCGAGCTGCAACGCGTCGGGGTCGACGCCGTACGTGTACGCCCACAGCGCGGTCAGCGCCCTGATCAGGGAGGACTCGTCGAGCTCGTCGCTGTGCTGATGTTCGCGGTGCACACGCCACCACTCGACCTCGAGCTCGGACGCGTGCCGGGGATCGAACCGCTCGCTGTGGACGTTGGCGACGAGCCGGTAGAACCGCTCCATCGCCTCTCGGGCGCCCTCCGGGTCGTTGTCCGGAAACGGCGCCCACAGCTGATTGGCCCGCAGCACGAGCCACGCCCCACGAATGGCGGCCGGCCAGGGAAGGCCAAACGTGTGGCGGGTCAGCCCGACGGCGGCGCGCAGGAACGGAACCCATTCCCGCCGGTAGTACGTCGCCCACGCGACCGTTTCGAGATTGCCAACCCGTCGTGGATCGAAGCCGCGGTGGGGCCTGACGTCCCCCGCCAGCGCGCCGATGGCGGCGGCGGTGCGCACGCGTCGACGGCGGGTCGGCATCGCCGGGAACCTAACGAGAAACGTAGTTCGCAGGGGCAATGAACGCGGGGAATTACGGAAGTGCGCCGGCGACGGCACTCCTACGGTGGGGCGATGCGAATGAGATCGATCACCACTGCCGCCATCGTCCTCGTCGCGGGCGGCGCGGTCGCCGGGGCCGCGGTTGCCCCCGCGGCGCGCACTGCCCCACGGGTGAGCGTCATGACGCGCAACCTGTTCCTCGGCGCCGATCTGCTGCCGCTTGCCACCGCCCCGAAGGGTGCGCCGTTTGAGCGGGCGGTCGCGGCCGCCCTCGCGTCCGTGCAGTCGACAACGCCGGCGGCGCGGATGAAGCTGGTCGCTCGTGAGATCGCCAAGGCCACGCCCGATCTCGTCGGCCTGCAGGAGGTCTCACGCTGGAGCACCCGTCCGCTGGGCTCCACGACCAAGCCGGCCCGCGTCGTCGTCGACTACCTGGCGGTGATCATGACGGAGCTCCGGCGCCTGCACGCGCCCTACCGGATCGCCGTACAGCGACTCAGCCTCCATCTGCGGGCGCCGAGCTCACGCGGAGTGATGGTCGATTTCACCGACGGCAACGCGATCCTCGTGCGCAGCGGGGTGAGCGTCCGCGACGTCCGGGCCGCCGACTTCCGCAGCCTGCTGCGAATCCCGACGCAGGGAACCGGCACCGTCGTCGTGTCCCGCAGCTGGGCGGCGCTCGACGCCACCGTGCGCGGGGCGCGCCTGCATTTCGTCGACACGCACCTGGAGGCGTATTCGGCCGCGACGCGGCTTGACCAGGCGAGAGAGCTCGTTGCCGGCCCGCTCCGTTCGGACCTGGCGACCGTGCTCGTCGGCGATCTCAATTCCAACGCGAACCTTCCGAAGCTGGAGGACCGGCCGCCGTTTGAGGCGATCCGCGCGGCCGGCTTCCGGGACGAGCGCACCCCGAAGCTCAACTGCTGCCTGAACGACGACCTGCGCTCCGGTACGTGGGATCACATCGTCGACCACATCATGGCCAAGCCGTCGCTCAAGTTGCTCCGCTCATTCGTGACCGGGCGCGAGACGACGGCCGCCGGCCGACACCCCTCCGACCACGGCGGCGTCGTCAGCGTGCTCGGCTTCCCGCGCTGAGGCGGAACGGAGGAAGGCGGCGGCAAGTGTCGCGGCGAGCACCGCGAACGCGGCGCCGATCAGGAACGCCGCCTGGTAGCCGCCGACGAGGGCGCTGCGGTGGGGGAGGCCCGCAGCCACGAGGTGGGAGGTCCGGGACGAGGCGACGCTCGCCAGCACGGCGAGCCCGAGGGCGCCGCCCATCATGAATGACGTGTTGACGATGCGGGACGCGAGACCCGCCTCGCTCTGCTCGACGTCGCCCATGGCCGCGAGCAGAACTGGGTTTGAAGGCCATCCCGGCGCCGAACCCGAGCAATGTCATGCTCGGCAGCACGTCGGTGATGAAACGACCGTCGACCGGCGCTCGCGCGAACAGCAGCAGCCCGCCGGCGGCGAGTCCGAGCCCGACGGCAAGCGGCAGTCGGATCCCGAAGCGCATCACGAGCTTCGCGGAGAGGCCGAGGGAGAACGCGCCCATGATCACGTTGGCGGGCAGGAACGCGAGTCCGACCTCGAGCGGGCTGTAGCCGAGGACGAGCTGTAGGTAGAGCGCGGACAGGAAGAACCAGGCGAACATCGAGGCCGCCCACAGGACGCCGACGCCATTGGCGGTGGCCAGGTTGCGCAGACGGAACAGCCCGAGCGCCACGAGCGGAGCGTCGACCCGAGCCTCGAGCGCGACGAACAGGGCGAACAGGAGCGTCGAGCCTCCCAGCAGCCCGAGCGTCTTGGCGGATAGCCGGCCCGCCTCGTTACCGCCATAACGGCGTACGTGGCCAGGATCAGCGCGCTGGTGACGATCACCGCACCCGCGCTCGGGGCCACCGGCAGGGGCGGGGCCGTCATACTTGACGTCATGGACCGTGTGCAGTGCAGCGAGGCCGCGACGTGATCCTCAAGCAGTATTACCTGGGGTGCCTGGCCCACGCCTCCTATCTGATCACCGATGAGGCGCACGGCGCCGCCGCTGTCGTCGATCCCCAGCGGGACGTCGAGCAGTACCTCGACGACGCTGCCCAGGCGGGCTGTGAGATCACCCATGTGTTCCTGACCCATTTCCATGCCGACTTCGTCGCTGGGCACCTGGAGCTGCGCGACCGCACCGGCGCGACGATTCACCTCGGCGCGCGCGGCGAGGCGGCCTATCCGTTCGTGCCGATGCGGGATGGCTCCGAGGTCAGCCTTGGCGACGTCCGCCTCGTCGTCCTCGAGACGCCGGGTCACTCACCGGAGTCGATCTCGATTCTCGTCTATGACAGCGCTCGGAGTGACGCGGCGCCGTACGCCGTCCTGACCGGGGACACGCTGTTCATCGGCGACGTCGGGCGTCCGGATCTGCGCGCCTCCCTGGGGTGGAAGGCCGAGGACCTCGGCAGCCTGCTCTACGACTCGCTGCACCAGAAGCTCGCCACGCTGCCCGACGAGACGCTCGTCTATCCGGCGCACGGCGCGGGCTCGCTGTGCGGCAAGAACCTCTCCACCGACACGGTCTCGACGATCGGCGCGCAGCGTCGCTACAACTACGCGCTCGCCCCGATGAGCCGGGAGCGGTTCATCGAGATCGTCACCGCCGATCAGCCCGACGCGCCGGCGTATTTCACGTTTGACGCCGTCCTCAACACGCAGGAGCGCCCGACGCTTCAGAGCGCCCTGCAGCGCGAGCTTCGGCCGCTGGCGCTGAGCGAAGTGGTCACGCTGATCAGGGATGGTGCGCAGGCGCTCGATACCCGCGAGCCGCTGCATTTCGAGGGCGGCCATCTCCAGGGTGCGCTCAGTATCAGCCTGGACGGGACATATGCGACGTGGTGCGGGACGCTGCTTGATCCTCAGCGGCCGATCGTGCTCATCTCCGAGGCGGGCACCGAGACCGAGGCGGCGGTGCGCCTTGGTCGGATCGGCTTCGACAACGTCGCCGGCTATCTCGACGGTGGCATGACTCAGCTCGACGACGCCCCCGAGCTGCTTGAGCGGACCGATCGGATCACGGCTGGCAACATGGCCGGGCAGCTCGCCGGCGCCAATCCACCGCTCATCATCGATGTCCGCACCGCCGGTGAGCGGGACGGCGCGAGCATCGACGGCTCGGTGAACATCCCCCTCTCACGTCTCGCCGATGAGCTCTCTGGGCTTTCTCGTGATCGCCCGACGGTCGTCTATTGCGCGAGCGGATACCGGTCCGCGGTCGCCGCGAGCGTGCTCCAACGCGCTGGGTTCACCGAGGTGTTCGACCTCGTCGGCGGCTTGGCGGCGTGGGAGGCCGAGCGGCTGCAGGTTGGCTCGGCGAAGCGCTAGCTGATTGATTCCGATCAACCATCTAGTGTCGCGAGTGAGAAGTTCGGTGGCACCAAGAGGTGTCACCGGGGGATGCCGCGCAAGGACGCAGAATCCGACGTGCACTGGAGGTGCACGAGGACTCGAGGACGCCGCGCGGCGCCGCCGGGGGCGCCTCGACTGCCGTCGAACTTTCTCACTCGGGACAACTAGGCCGTCCAGCGCAGGCCGACGATCGCGGTGTCGTCGGTTTGCGATCCAACCCTCAGCTCGGTGAGGAGCCGATCGAGCAGGTCCTGTAGATCGCCGTTCTGGGCGGTGGCCGCGCCGCGCAGCCGCGCGAGGCCGTCGTCGAGTTGCTCGCCGCGCCGCTCGACGAGGCCGTCGGTGAACGCCAGGAAGGTCGCGCGTGGGGGGACGGTCGCTGTCCGTGCGGTATACCGCACGTCGCTCTCGACGCCGATCGGCACGCCGACGTCCGTGTCGAGGTATGCCGCGCCGTGCCCGTTCATCAGCAGGGGCGGGAGGTGACCGGCGCTCGCCAGCCGGATCGTGTGGGCCTCGATGTCGATCAGCGCGCACAGGACGGTCGCGAGCTGGCCGCCGTCGCTGACGCTGAGGATGCGCGAGAGCTTGCGCAGGATCTCCTCGGGCGCGTCGTGCTGGGCCGCGTAGGCGTGGATCGCGTAGCGGAGGGCGGCCATCGTCGTGCCGGCCTCGAGTCCTCGCCCCGACACGTCGCCGACGACGACGAGCAGCCGCCGATCCGACAGCGGGATGACGTCGTACCAATCGCCTCCGATGTCGACGCCCGCTTCCCCGGGCGCATACCGCGCGCTCGCCTCCGCTCCCTCGAGCGCGGGCAACTCGTCCGGCAGCAGCGCATGCTGAAGCGTCTGGGCGATCGTCCGCTGCTCGGCGTAGAGGCGCTGGTTCTCGGCGACTGCCTGTTCGAGCTCACCGGCGAGGTGCTCGGCTGACCGGCGCCGCCGTGTGAGCCTGGCCACGAGCCAGCCGACACCGAGGGTGAGGATCACGCCGGCGATTGCGATGATCCACGGCAGCCGCTCGGGCAGGGTCCCCGCCAGCGACTGGCGGCGGCCGATGACGAGCGTCAATACGGTGTCGCCGAACGGCACGGTGAGGCGCTGGGTCGCCCCCTGGAGCGGGGGACGGCTCACGCTGGTGACGAGCAGGTTGTTGGCGTTCGGCGAGCGGCCGAGGTAGAAGGCGTAGTTGAGCTCTGAGAACGCCTGGTTCTTGCGGTAGCGCGATTGCCGGTCGGCGGGGAGCGGCCGCTCGCCGTACACGAGGAAGTGCCCGGTGCGGGGCGTGTGGAACGCGTAGCCGAGACTGGACAGCAGGCCGCCCTGCCGCAGGCCGATGACGCTCAACTGTGCGGTGGTCGTGCTGCGGCTGAAGAGGGCCCGCGCCTCGGCTGTCCCGGGCCGGAGGCTCGGCCGCGCGCCGATCACCGCCACCGGCGGCGCGCCGGGATCCTGGAGCCGCCAGAGCGACATCGAAACGAACTGCTGGGCCTGCATCGACCCGACGTAGGGGGCTATGAAGCTCCGGAACGCTTTCGCATTGCCGTGCGTCGCGTCGGCGAACGCCGCCGCCGATGCGAACGTCGTCTGGATCGTCGGCTGCGCCTGCGAGATCACCGACGCCACCTCGCGGCCGCGCAGTTCGAGCAGGCGCTTCTCGTTCCCGGTGTAGAGCGAATGCGAGAGCCACGTCAGCGCCGCCGTGACGAGCAGCCCGAGGATGATGGTCCCGGTGACGATCCAGTACGGCCAGCGCTCGCCTGCGGCCTGTGCCCTGTTCACGCGGGGAACGCTATCGGCTCAGTGATGATTGAGTGCGGGGTTATGCCGCCGGCGGCGGAACGTACGCCGGATCCCGCTCATGTTCGCGGAAGAACCGTATGACGTTTGCGACGTACTCCTCGAAGTGGGGGCAGCGCATCCCATGCCGGGCCAGGAGCTCACTCGCCTTACGGGTGTCGAAGCGGACCGGGTGGTTGAGGTAGATGATCGACTCGGGCGGGGCGCCGGAGAAGTAATCCCGCATCACCTTGAAGCGGAGCGAGCGCTCCAGCACAGGACCGGGGATCTTGAACGACGGCGCTCGACCCGCGTACTCGCGGCTCAGTACCCGAGACAAATCGGCCGCGCTGATCGGGTCGGGGTCGACGAGATGCAGCGTCTCGCCGCTGGCCGCCTCGTCGGTGCACGCGGCGACGATCGACGACACGATGAAGTCGACCGGGACGACGTTGAACGGCGAGGCGTCGCTGCCGAGCTGGGGGATCGGCGCACGCCGCTCGGCAGCGCGGGCAATCGTGCGCAGCATGTAGTACGGGCCGTCGAACTTTTCGGTCTCGCCGGTGCGGGAGTCGCCGACCACGATCGCCGGCCGGTAGATCGTCGTCGGGATGTCCCGCATCCGGATCTGGACCCACACCTCGGCCTGGAATTTCGTTGACTCGTAGTGGTTCTTGAACCCCTGCCCGAGGGCGAGCTCATGCTCGTAGACGACGCCCGTCCGGTCGCCGGCGACGTACGCCGTACTGACGTAGTTCAGTCGTTCGAGCTGCGAGCACGCAGCGCACAGGTCAAGGATGTTGCCGGTGCCGTCGACGTTGACCCGTTGGGCGATGTCGGCCGGCACTGCGAGGTTGTAGATCGCGGCGAGGTGAAACACCTGCACGACGGTGCTCTGCAGGCGCTCGCGGGTGGCGGCGTCGAGCCCCAGACCCTGCTGCGAGATGTCCCCGGTCGCCAGCTCGATTCGTCCGGGATCGATCGTTTGCGCGCAGTCCCGCGCCCGCCCGAGCTGCTGCTCCTCGACAAGGGCCACAACCTGCGCCTCGGAGTCGGCCTCGAGCAGCGCGCGCACGAGGCGGCGCCCGATGAATCCCGGAAAACCGGTGACGAAGAGCACGCGCGGCACGGCGCGGCAGTCTACCCTCCCGCCGCGCGGCGGAGCCGGGGGCGGTGAAGGAACGCCCTCAACGGGTAGGCTGCCGCGGGGATTCATGGCCGACCGCAAGGACATCGACTTCAGCTACTCGCTGACCGACAAGGTCGTGCGCGCTGCACTCGGGGAGCTCACCGACTTCAGCGGGGCCAAGTACGACGGCGACTTCTCGCTGACGCTCGAGCAGGCCCAGCGGCGCAAGCATGAGTACATCGCCGAGCAGATCGGGATCGGGCCCGGCCGACGGATCCTCGATCTCGGCTGTGGCTGGGGCGGTGTGCTCAACTTCATCCGCGAACGGGGCGCGACCGGGGTCGGCGTGACGCTCTCCGGCGCGCAACAGCAGTCGTGTCAGAAGCACGGCCTCGACGTCCGTCTGCACGACGCCCGCACGGTGACCGTTGACACGTTCGGCCCGTTTGACGCGGCCGTGAGCCTCGGCGCGTTCGAGCACTTCGCGTCTCGTGAGGACTACGAGGCCGGGCGCCAGGACGACGTCTACCGCAATCTGTTCGAGAACGTCGCCGGGTTGCTTCCGGACCAGGGCCGGTTCTTCCTCCAGACGATGGTCTTCGGCCGCAACATGATCCCGATCGAGCAGGTCTCCCGTGAGGCGCCCCGCGACTCTGACGCCTGGTATCTGGCGATGATGCAGGCGGCGTTCCCGGGGTCGTTTCTGCCGTTCGGTCAGGAGCAGGTGGTCCGATGCGCCGAGCCGCACTTCAAGCTCGTCTCGAGCGTCAGCGGCCGTCTCGACTACATCGAGACGATCAACCAGTGGGACAAGCGCACCGAGGCGTGGACGCCGCGGCTGGCACTCCTCAAGCTCCAACTGCTGCCGAAGTGGCTCACCGACTCGAATTTTCGCTTTGCCTACACGACCGGTGAGAGCTCAAACCAGGAGTGCTTCAAGCGCGAGCTGATGGACCACTACCGGCTGGTGTTCGAAAAGGTCTGACGCTCGTCGAGCGGTCCGGTTAGGATCGGGTCTCGCCGTCGCGTGCGGCTCAACTTAAGGCAGACGTGTCTTTCGACCTGGTCATCGACGTCGAGAACACCCCGGGAGCGCTGGCGGAGGTCGCTGCCGCAATCAGCGACGCGGGCGTCAACATTGCCGCGGCCACGTGCATCGGTCCCGGCGATCGGGCCGAGCTTCACATCCTCGTCCCGCACGGCGAGGCCGCACGGCACCTGCTCGCGATCTCCCACCTCGCCGTGAGCCGCGAGCGGGAAGTCGTCGTCGTCGACGTCGAGGACCGCCCGGGCGTGCTCGCCGACCTTGCCCGGAAGGTCGCCAAGGCCGGCATCAACCTTGACATGGTCTACGTCGCCACCCGCAACCGCGTCGTGTTCGGCTCACCCGACCTCGACGCGCTGCGCTCCGTGCTCGGTCAGTGAGAGCCCGCCGAGGGACTTGAACCCGGGACGTGCCTGATGGCTGTGACAGCCTGGGCGATGTGCGCAGGCCGTTATCGTCTGCGGCGTGGACGGACCGCTTGGGCTCATCGAGTTCCCCGCCGACGATCCCGACCGTGCGGGTCGCTTCTGGTCGGGCCTGCTCGGCGTCGCGCTCGCCGGGCGCACTGAGGCCGAGGGCCGCGGATGGCAAACGCGCAGCGGGGGGCCTGAGCTCGGCATTCATCAACGTGGAGCCGGCCCGGGCGATACGGGCTCGTTGCCCTACTTCACCGTCGCCGACATGGGTGCCGCGCTCGAGCAGGTCACCGCGCTTGGGGGGAGCGTGATCCATCCGGGGTCGCGGTGGGCGATCTGTCGAGACTCTGAGGGAAGCCCGTTCGGCCTCGCTGTCGGGTGATCGCCGGCTGGTCCGGCGGATAGCCCACCCCCGGGCCCCTAGGGCGCCGGCGGCCTGCGGAGTCATGAGACTGGTGGAAGGCGGGGGAGCGGCTGACGTCACGATGACTCTGCGTCTCGCGATCGGTCGACACCAGTGACCCAGCCGAAAGAGGCCACGGGCCAGGCGTCAGGCCGCTCCACACAGCTGGGCTTCGAGATCGAGGACATCGACCAGGCCGTGGCGGACCTGCGGTCTCGCGGTCTTGAGTTCGAGACCTTCGACCTGGTCGACCTCGAGGTGACCGACCAGATCGTCGTCGTGCCCAACAACTATCCGAGCAAGGGCATGGGCGAGCGTGGCGCGTTCTTCTTCGACAGCAAGGCAACTTGCTCGCGCTCGGCCAGGCCACCCGATAGGGGTGCGGACTCAGCCCGATCCGCAGCGGCCGTATCCGTGCACCCCAACCCGAGAGGGTCGCGTATCGCCGCGAGCGGAAGGCGGGTCCGTTCGGCGACCGTCCGCAGTTCACCGCCGAGGGGCGGCGGTAGAACGCCGAAGTTCGCGCGTTGTCGCCGAACTTCCGCAATTCGGTTGCGCCATGTGGAACCAGATGACGGAAGTTCGTTGCTGCACCCGGGTTGATCGAGCTGCGGGCAAGTACTCCCGAGAGCTGCCGCAGCGCTGACGCGTCCTGCGCGCTACGTGGCCACGCGCGCGCGGTCACCGAGGACGGAGTCGATCACCGCGCCCCATCTCATGGCGCCTTGTGGCAGCAGAAAGTGTTCGCGGACATGTTCGTGCCCGGCGGTGCCCATTCGCTGTGAAAGCTCCCCGTCGAAAAGCAGCCGACAGACCGCTGCCCCGGCGCTGGCGTCGTCGCCGGGCTCGAATAGGAAACCGGTCACGCCGTCGATGACCTGCTCCTGGAGCCCGCCGACCCGGGTGCACACGACTGGGCGTTGTTTCCACATCGCCTCGAGCACGGTCATCCCGAAGCCCTCGCCTCTGCTCTTCTGGAGGATCACGCTGGCGCGGGTCTGAAGCGCGTTCACGATCACGGCTGCTTCCTCCGGGTCGTCGATCGGGATCTCCGCGACGTGGACGCGGCTGCGGGTCGCCAGCGGCAGGTCGCTCCACGCGGCGAGTGTCTCGTCGAGCACTGCTTGCGCTTCGGGCTCTTGGATCGTCAGATCGGCTTGTGGCCCTGCGATGACGAGGTGCGCCTGGCCGTGTGGGGCGACGGATCGGACGAAGGTGTCGATCACGCCGACGGGGTCCTTGAGCCGGTTCCAGGCCGAGACTTGGACGATGAGCTGCGCGTCTCGTGGAAGCGGCTCCACCTCGGTGACGCGCGCGCACCGGTCGACCCGGCCGGCCGTCCCGTCCATGCGGACGAACCTGGTATCGCCTCGCGGGCCGGTTTGCTCGAACCCGGCCGTCCTGAGGATCGCCTCGACAACGGTGGGGTTCAGCGTCTCGTTGCGCGGCGAGAGCGGGTTGAGCGCGGGCGCGATCACGAACGCGCGGTTCGGATCGATGCTCTCCCAGATGAACTCTCGGCGCGAGAACACGGTTGCCTCGGCTGCCCGCACGTCGGGATCGAGGAAGTCCCACGCTCTGCGAGCGGCGCCGTTGGCGACGTCGGTGCCGACGTGGCAGCGCCATACCGGGTGGGCCCCCGCTTCACGCACGGCATCCGTGAGGCCGGCCGTCTCCGCTCCGTGGAGCACGACTACGTCGCCCGGGCGGACACGGTCCGCGAGGTCACGGCCCGCCGGCCGCAACGTGGCCTCGTACAGCTCGCGATCCTCTGCGGTGTAGCTCGCGGCCGGCTCACCCGCGCCGTGCAGGTCGTTGTGGAGACGTTTCGCGAGCCGGAAGAACTCTGGGTTGCCGTCGAGCACCTCCCACCGGGAGTCGACGCCGGCGCCGCGGGCGTACGCGGTGTACGAGCGCACGAGCACCGCGACCCCTCCGATGCGAGAGGTCGTGGTGACATGCCAGAGGGCGCGGTGCTCGAGTCGCAACCGGCCGCGCTCGTTGCTTGCGGCTAGCTCCTGCCAGCGCACCGAATCGGCGACCAGAGGCCGGAAGCGGTCCGGATCGAGTTGGAGAATCGGGATCGAGGTCAGTGCTTCGTCGGTGGTATGCATCGCGTCACTCCTGGTCGCTGCTACTTCCCGTCGTTGGATCTTCCCAGCGACTCGCTGGCGCTGGTGACGGCCTTGCGGAGGAAGTCGTATTGAACGTGGACCAGTCGCTCGGCCATCTCCATTGCACCGTCGATGACTTCCTGTCGCCTTGACGGGGTCTCGCCGTGCGGCGGCAGCGTTTGGTCGACGGTGTCGACAAACTTGCCCACCGCCTCGATCGCTGCACGCTGCGCCGACTCGAGCGAGTCGAGCACCTCATCCGAGAGCTCCGTTGTCCGGTCGACTACCGTCCTCGCCTGCTCGCGCCTCTTGCTCTCTGCGGCGTGGCGCTTGCGTGTTGCCGCCGCCTTGCGTCCTGCCGCGCTGCCTTGGGCCTTGGTCTCTGGCATCGAGGATTGCCCTCCTTCCCGCGACGCGTGTCGCGCTACTAGCAAACACGGACGCCGCTCAGCCGACACGCCCGACTCGCGGGCTGTGCCTCAAGGCAACCGCTTCGACCAAGACCATAGGCCAGCCCGGCGGCGGTGCCATCCGTAGAGACTTCGGAGAGGCCATGCTCAGTGTGGGCTGCTCCGGCTAGGGCCGGGTTGGAGGAGACTGTTGGTCGGGCTACTCTTCGCGCGGCATCTCGCGCGTCTGTCTGGCCGAAGTCGTGCGCTCCTAGTAAGGCGACGAGCTGATGAGCATGCACACGTGAGGTTGCAGGAGGTGGACATTCAGGCGTTGGATGCGGCGCGGCTTGAGTCGTTGGTCGGGGCGGACCGGATGGCGCGTTTTGAGGAGGTAGCCGATGCGGCGCAGGCGTCGCTTGCCGGGCATGCGGTGCTGAATGTCAACTCGACGGCGACTGGGGGTGGTGTGGCGGAGATGCTGCAGACGCTTCTGGCCTACGCCCGCGGGGCTGGCATCGATGCGCGCTGGGTGGTGATCGAGGGTGATGGTGAGTTCTTCGCGATCACCAAGCGGATTCATAACGGGCTGTACGGCTCCCCCGGCGATGGCGGCGGCCTGGGCAAGACCGAGAGGGGCCATTACGAGCGGGTGCTGCGTCGGAACGCTGATGAGCTGCTCGCCCTCGTCCGTCCGGGTGATGTGGTGCTGATCCATGACCCGCAGCCCGCCGGCCTCGTCGAGGCGGTCAAGCGCGCGGGCGCCTGGGTTGTGTGGCGCTGCCACGTCGGGCGGGATGAGCCGAATGAGTGGACGGAGCGTGCGTGGGAGTTCCTGCGCCCGTACCTGCAGGCAGCCGACGCCTATGTGATCTCACGCTCGGTCTTTGCGCCGCCGTGGGCGGAGCCCGGGAGAACGCACGTGATCGCGCCGTCGATCGATCCGTTCTCGGCTAAGAACGAGCCGATGTTGCGCCGGAACGTCCGTCTTGCGCTGGGCTATGTCGGCCTGCTCGATGGCGACGGCGATCCCCCCGTGGTTCCGTTCATGCGCCGTGACGGTTCGCCGGGCCGGATCAACCGTCACGTTGACATCGTGCAGAGCGGGCCTGCAGCGCACGTCGCGGCCCCGCTCGTGGTTCAGGTGTCACGGTGGGATTCGATGAAGGACATGGCTGGCGTTATGGATGGCTTTGCCAAGTACGTCGATTCGGCGCTGGGCGCACATCTCGTGCTCGCTGGCCCGGCTGTGAAGGGAGTCGCGGACGATCCCGAGGCGGCCAATGTGTTCGACGACTGCGTCGAGCGTTGGCGCGAGCTCCCGCACGCGATCCGCGGCCGGGTGCATCTGGCTTGCGTGCCGTTGGCCGACCCGGACGAGAATGCGGCAATCGTGAACGCACTGCAGCGGCACGCAAGCGTCGTGGTGCAGAAGAGCCTGGCCGAGGGCTTCGGGTTGACCGTCGCCGAGGCGATGTGGAAGTCACGGCCGATTGTCGCCAGCGCCGTCGGTGGCATCCGCGATCAGGTCACAGACGGAGAGCATGGGTTGTTGATCGACGACCCGCGTGACCTCCCCGCTTTCGGTGCCGCCGTCGAGCGGTTGCTGCGGGACCCTCAAGCGGCGGCGCGACTTGGCACCAACGCTCGCGCGCGTGCGGCAGAAGAGTTCCTCGGCGACCGTCACCTCGAGCAATACGGCGAGCTGTTCGCGAGCCTCAGATGACCGCTGGCGGCGATGCTCGCCGCTCGGTTCGCCCTCGTGTCACCCCAATCGCTTCCGCGGCTATCCGCAGCCGCTGACACGGGAGAGTGGTCGCGTGCTCGGCGACGGGCCTGCGACGTGAGATCGGTAGTTGCCGCGTGGTGGGCCGGTCGCCTTGTACGGATGTGAAGCGCGCCTACCGCCCGCAGTATCTGGGGCTAATCCGTGGCCACGGACAGTGGGCGGACTCCGAGGTGAGCGCTGTCAACGAATTCTGGAATGAGTGGGAGGACTACAGCGCGCGGTGCAAGAACCCGAACGAGCACCAGGGGATCCAAGCGAACGCTCGCGGGACTCTCGGATGGTGGCCCCAGACATACCACGACGTCAAGCAGCGGGCCAAGCAGACCGATAAGAGCTTCCGCGCGGCAATGAAACGCACAGCCACGCGATTGTTCACAAACCCACGCGCCGACCTCAAAGTCGTCAGTCGCGGTGCCACAGCCATCTACGATGCCGCCATCGATGTGGCCGCCGGCTTCCAGTACATCGGCGATGCGATCCAGCTGATCGCCAACGGCGAGTGCAACACGACCAAACCGATGGACAAAGCGCACGAGTTCATCGACGCCGGCCATCGGCGGATCGGCAAAGGCATGAAGATCCTTCGAGGTCTCACGTAGGCGGTGTGCACCGATGACCCGAGCGGTCAGCGCTCCAGGGCGGCTCAGCCGAAGCGCGGCGGGCGGCGTCAGAAGCCGGCGACTTCGGCGAGGCTCCCGCATCGATCATCAGTCTGCGGGACCACTCTTCTTCGACAGAGAAGGCAACTGGCGCGCAGTCGCGCAGGCCACCACATAGGTCAGGCTATGACCCGGTGGCGGTCGCCTCGAGCGATCGACCCGTCGCCCGGATCCCGAGCAGGATCAGCGCTCCGGCCGCGATGCCGGTGATGGCCATGACGATGAACGCGCCTGAGGATCCCCACGCCGCGTTCGCGCCGAGGACGATCAGCGGGGCGAGCGCACCGCCGATGTGCCCGAGCCCGTCGGTCAGCGCCACGCCGGTGGCGCGCGCGTTCGTCGAGAAATGCTCGGCTGTGTAGGTGTAGAGCATCGGCACCAGGAGCCCGATCGTCGTCGATGCGACGAAGCCAAACACGATGATGATCGTCGGGGAGACGAAAAGCCCGATGATGAGCAACGAGACCGCCCACGCCACTGCGACCGCCGCCGCCGCAAACTTGCGCTCGACCTTGTCGCTGAAGCGTGTCGTGGTGTAGGCCCCGACCAGGAAGCCGAGGCCGGACACGATCAGGTAGGTAGTGCTGTCGGCGAGGCTGTAGCCCTTGTCGACGAACAGCGTGGGCGCGAGCGTCAGCCAGCCGTAGTTGCCGATGTAGTAGATGAACCAGATGCCGACGAACAGCGCGACGCGGCCGGCCATCGGGGCTCTCAGCAGCGCGCGGACCGGGAATCGCTCGGCCTTGGCTTCCTCGGGCACCTCCCGAGCGGGTGGCAGCTCACCGTCGATGGTCTCCCGTGCGGACTGCTCCGCCTGCGCCACCACTTGCTCGGCTTCGTCGCCCCGGCCCTGGGCGGCGAGCCAGCGGGGCGACTGGGGCAGGCTGCGGCGCATGAACAGGATCGTCAGGCCGCCGAGCGCCCCGATCAGGAAAAGGACGCGCCAGCCGCCGGCGAAGCTCGGGATCAGGCCGCGAGCGATGAACGGCACCACCGCGAAGCCGGCGTATGCCGCGGTCGTCGCCCAACTCGTGTAGCGGCCGCGCAGCGGCGCCGGCGAGAGCTCGCCGATGTAGGTCGTGACGGCGGCGATCTCCGCGCCGATGCCGAGCCCCGCAATGAAGCGAAAGATGATCAGCTCCCTGACGTTCGTGCTCGCGGCGGCCAGGACGGTGCCGAGCGAGAAGACCCCCACCGACAGGGCGAGGCTGAGGCGCCGGCCCCACTTATCGGCGATCGTCGCGTCGCCAAAGGCGCCGATGATGTATCCGATGAGGCTGCTGGTGACCGACAGCGTGACCGTTGCCTTCGACACGTGGAACTGCTGCGCGATGACCGGCGCCGCGAACGAGATCGTGACGATGTCGAAGAAGGCAAAGAAGTAACCGGCGCCGACAACCCAGAGCAGCTTGCGCTCATACGGCCACACCGGGATTCGGTCAAGCCGGGCGAGCGATCGACTCCGCCGGCGCCGCTGACGAGTCCCGCCAGGGGTCTCAGGCGATTTCTGTGCGAGCCCGGATGATGGGGGGGCCATGGTCTACTCCTTCCCTCTTTGGCGGGCCTTCCCGATGGCTGCACAACTGAATCCCGGCTGTGTGGCATATCTGACGAGAACGGGTTCGCAGCTGGCTCGTGACCACCCCGGGTGCGAACTACGGATGTGACGCTCGGGTCCGCGCGAGGGCCGTCAGCGCTTAGCGCGGATGACGGGCGGCCGACGTTGGTGGACGATGCCGGCTGTCGCGAAAATCACGGGCCGGAGAATCGAGGGAGCGTCATGGCGCATCAGGATCGACACGTGGAGCGCGCCGACACAACTCGTCGCTGGTTTCTGACCGGCGCGTCCGCCGTCGCCGCGATCGGTGTGCTCGGCGCATCTCCCGGCGCGTCGGCCGATGTGCGGGAGGCAAAGCGCACCGTGCTGGACTTTGTCGAGATTCCCATCGACATCGGCGAGGTGATTCTCGGCGCCCGCGTGATCGGATCGGGCGAGACGATCGTGATCCTTCCGTCACTCGCACGTGGGGCGCTCGACTTTGACCCTCTGGCCCGACGGCTGGCACTCGCGGGGTACCGCGTGATCTCGATCGACCCGCGCGGCGTGGGCGGGAGCTGGGCCCCGTTGTCGGCGCTCCAGCAGACCACGCTTCAGACCCACGCCGATGACACGGTGGCAGTGATCCGCCATTTCACGCGCCAGAAGGTCCATCTGCTCGGTCACGCCGCCGGGAACCGCATCGCTCGCATCGTCGCGACCCAGCACCCCGACGCCATCCAGACGCTGATCCTGTGCGCCGCGGGCGGGGGCACGCCGAGCCCAACGGCATTGGCTGGACTTCAGACGGTCACCAACCCGAATGCGAGCGCAGCCGAGATTCGCAACGCCACAAAGAGAGTGTTCTTTGCGCCGCACAGCAATCCACAACCTTGGTATCTAGGGTGGTATCCGGTCCCCGGCGCCCAGGAGCTCACGGCCGGCATCGGCGTCAACTTCTCGAAGTTCGAGGGAGGCGGAAACAAGCCCATGCTGATCGTGCAGGGAAAGTCCGACCTCGTCGCCCCGCCCACGGTCGGGCACGAGCTCCGAGCGAAGTACGGCCCACGGATCACCGTCCATGACATCGCCGGCGCCGGCCACGCGATGATCATCGAGAAGACGGGCGAAGTCGCAACGACGATCCTGCATTTCCTCGCCAACCACCGGATCCGGCACTAGTACACGCGGCCGCGTGTACTTGCGGCGTCCGCTCCGCCTCTGCGGCCGGTAGGTTTAGGGTCGTGACGAAGGGTGAGAAGCCAGATGTCGTGGTGCCGTCCGATCAGGCGCCGTCGTACCAGCTGGAGATCGAGGACATCGTCGTCGGCGATGGTGATACCGCCGTCGCGGGGCGCATCGTCGAGGTGCATTACGTCGGCGTCGCATGGAAGACGGGGCAGGAGTTCGACGCGTCGTGGGATCGGGGCAGCACGTTCAAGTTCGGGCTGGGCAAGGGCCAGGTCATCGCTGGTTGGGATCAGGGCGTGGTCGGAATGCGGGTCGGTGGACGCCGGCGGATCACGATCCCGCCGATGCTCGCGTACGGCAAGCGCGGTGCCGGCCGGGCGATCGGTCCGGACGAGACCCTCGTCTTCGTCGTGGACCTGATCGGCGTTCGCTGACGCGACGCGCCCGCCCGTACCTCGGTCTAACCGGCGGAGTGCGACTGGACCCCGGACACCGATCCCGACACCGTGCAGCGAGTGAGCGGTGGTATGCGGTGGGCGCAGGTCATCACCAGCGTCCCGGTCACATGCTTGAGTCGCCCGGTGCCGCCGGTGATGTGAAACGTCCCGCGGTACGGCGCGAGCCCTGTGGCCAGCGCCGGACCGAGCGCATAGCTACCGCGGATGCTCCCGGTCTTGAAGGAGAGCTTTGATGAGCCCGTCTCGCTGACAGTGGGCCAGTGCGCGACGTTGTCCCGGTAGCGCCCGTGGTAGCTGCCCTTTCCAAGCGCGTGGCCACAATTGACCGACCCGGCAATGGCGCCCGTCTGGGCTAACGGCGCGGTGAGATGCGCGCGCACGGCGCACCGCACGTGGGTAGTCGCGGAACCCGCTGCTGACGCCTGTGCGATCACGGATGCGGCCACTACGAAGCACCCGAGAAGTGCGACAGCCTTGCTTGCGCGCACACCACTCTCCAATCCTGAGAACAATCAGTTTTCGCGCGGAATCCTCCGCCGCGAGCCTACCACCAGACCCCATCGCCGGGAAATCGTTCGTGAGCCCGAAGCGGCCGCTGTTCGTGGCGATTCGTGATCGCATGGTGCTTCTCCCTACGGCCCGGCGTGCTTCCAGGTGACGGTCACGGTGCGATCGGCTGCGAGCAGCACGCTGCACTGGGCGCTCGTGCCCTGGTAGACGACGGCGTCGCACCCATCGACGTGGTCGACCGCGTAAGCGGTCGGCTGGAGCACGCCGTCCCCGCCGTTGGGCTGCAAACTGATGGTGCGCACGTCGGTATCGCTGCGCGCCGCCCGCGCCTGCGAGGTGCACTGCGTGTAGGCGGTCTTGGTCGAGCCGTGTAGTTGTTGCCGCACTTCAGCAGCGGGAACACGCTGCCGCCGGCGGTTGCCACTCCGCCGTCAGGGTTGGTGTTGTCGACGGTCAGGTTGTAGAGCGTTGGTGCGAGGCTCGCGGTCACCGAGAAGGTGCGCGCCACCGTGCGGGGTGCGGGCGAGTCAAGGCGAACACGATCACCTGTCCGCGGTACTTGCTCACTCGGAGCACGCGCAGGGCCTCCCGCGCCGTTTGCCCGCGACTGAGCGCGAGCGCGGGCGCCGGGGCGAGGGCTGGGCAGGCGAGCGCCAGGGCCAGAGCGCAGCATCGTTTGCTGAATACGCCCGCTCCGGAGCTCCGCAGCCCGAGACGCCCAGGTCCCACAAAGTTACTCAGCGCCCGCAACACCCACTCCGGAGGTCCGAGGCCAGCCCAAAGCGCTCGGCGAACTCGACTGCCGCATGGTAATCAGCGCTGCGGGGAATGGCCAGACGACACTCGCACGTCAGCATCGCCTTGATCGAGCGTCAACCACCCACGCTGCGCTGCAATCTCTCCGCCGCCTGCGATCGCTTCATCGAATGCGATCTCGACCGCTAGCCAGAGGTCGGCGTGCTCGCCTCGAGGATTGGAGAGGGCCTGAACCCCTTGACGGTCGGATAGATCCCGAGCGACAGCTCCCACACGAACTCCGGGATGGTCGCGATGGCCTGCACCGTGCCACCTCTGGGGATCACGTCGAGCACCACCCCGATCCCGGTAATGCAGATGAGAGGGCCTGCGATGAGCCCCAGTATCGCGAGGCCTCGCGGCACGAGGCCGGAGCGGTACATCATGTAGCCGAGGATCAGTCCGTTCCCGACGCCGACCACGAAGCCCGGGCCGAGGACGAACGTCCAGTTGCGGACCGCAACGAGCGCTTTCGCGTCGTTCAGCAGCGAGCCGGCGGCCCCGCCGGCGGTCGTCTGGTGCAACGTGACGACCGAGAGGTAGCTGACGATGCCGATCGCGATGAAGGTGCACTCAACGAGGCGCGCCGTGACGTATCCGATGGAGAGGACTTCGAACTGCCGTTTGAAGATCGGATACACCACGACGGCCGTGCCGATGTTCGCGATGATGAGCAGCATCTCGCAGACCGCGCCGAGGCGCACGCGCGTGTCGCCTCCGGTGCCGGCCATGAACTTCGCCGGGTGCAGCACGGGGTTGTACAGGAGCACCCCTGCGATGGAGAAGACGAATGTGGCGAGGAAAAGCACGCCGAAAATCAGCGCCGTCCTGCGGGTTGGACTCATTCGCATTCCTTTCTGCTGAAAGCCCGAGCACAGGGCCGGCGCCGCACGGCTAGCACCGTGCACGTGTTGTCAGCAGGGTCGCTCGGACCAGCGGGAGCCGCGACCTGGTGAGCGCACCGATCTGCACCCCCGGGGCAGCCGCCTCCGTGGCCCCGCGCACACAGATGCCGAAGCCAAGGCGCGCGCGTGGCAGCCAGCCCAGACCAGCGTCTCATTCACACTCCCACTCGGATGTCGCAAGCCTCGGGCCCCGTCGTGGCTTGCTGTCGCGCCGAGTCTCTCAGCCGTGCACCGCCCAAGTCAAGCTCGTCGAGCCCACGAGCGACGCCAGATCGGCCATCGACTCGGGTACCTATAGATTTCCGGCGATTCCGGCGGTGGTCACCGCGCTGGGTCGGCTCGAGGGTAGGGTGGTTTGGTCGCCTCCGAGCAGCTGTTCGACCGCGTCGGCGGCGGCCGGTGCGCCGCCGGATCGGGCGAATGCTTGAGCGACGCGTTGCGCTCCTTTCCGCATGCGGATGGTGGTGTGGACGGCTTCGCGCAGCCGGGTCGCGGTGAGACGCTTGTGGTGGAGCTTGGTTCCGGCTTGTGAGACTTCGACGCGTCGCGCGACCTCGAACTGGTCGCGACAGGACGGCACGACGCACACCGGTACGCCGGCGGCGAGCGCCTTCTGTGAACAGGATGAACCGCTGCGATCTGAGGAACAGTTCCTCAAGGTGCCGCAGCGGGCTGAGAGCCAAGCTGGCGCGCAGGGCGTTGACGGGGGGCAGGTAGTGATCGGCCAGCCGCTGGAGGGTCGCGGAGAGGGCGCGGTCGCGCGCGCGCGAACGGGCCCCGGGCCGGCCTGAAGCCCTGGTCCGTAGGGGGGCGCGTCCTTGGAGGAGAACACGGGCGGGAACGGCGAGTACTGGCACCACGGCAGACCGGAGGCCTCCGCCACCGCGGCACCACCCTGGCAGTTGGTGTCAACGATCAAAGCGTCGGGCCGCACCTGCTCGATCGCGCCGCGCAGATCTCTGACCTCGACTGTGGCGTTGGCTTCATACCAGCGTTGCAGGCGCTGGAGGGCGGCGATCGGATTTGGTGCCTTCCAGTCGTCGAGCTCGTTCGCTTCGATGCGGGGATCGAGTGGCCCGGCGTGAAGTCCGAGCCGGCCGAGGCACTCGACGTCAGATGCCCGGGTGCGGACATGGACCTCATGCCCGCGGCGATGCAGCTCGAGCAGTAACGCCGTCGAGGGGTAGACGTGCCCGCTGGCGGGCGCGGTGTAGGCAAGCAGTCGAGCCATCACTCGGCTCCTTTCAAGGCGGTGACCATTTCGGCCACGATCCGCTCGGCCTGCTTGCGACCGAGTCCCATGTCCCTGCGCAGGAGCTTCCAGACCAGCAGGTCGGTCGCCACGATCAGCTCGACGTGCTGTCGCTCGCGCGCGGCCCTCGTCAGACCATCGAGCAGCGGCGCGAACACACGCGCGACCCACGCCCGGTGATACGCACGACCGCTATCGATCATCTCGCGCACAGCCGGAATCCGCTCCTCCTGAGCCATCAGCCGGAGAACTGCGTCTCCGTCCTGCTCGTAATCGTCGTACAGGGCGCGTATGCCAGCGCGGAAGTCGCCCACTGCGACCCGGTCTCGGCGCGCCCCCTGGGGGTGCACGAACCAGCGCCACGCGGCGACGAACAACTCCTCCTTGGTGCCGAACCGGGAATGCAGTGTCTGGACCGTTACGCCGGCGTCGGCAGCGATGTCCGCGAGCCGGACCTGCTCGTAGGGCCGCTCGCAGAAGCGCCACCACGCTACCGAGCAGATCCTCTCACCACCGGCAGCAAAGGCCTGCGCCCGGGCCACCATCCGGTAGGGCCGCTTCGTAGCTGACACTGCACCCATTTCCCTTGATGCAGGATAAAGGCAAATTGGCTAGGCGTCAACTGTCGCGCCCGGGCGCTCTTCAGCGGCCCAGGGGCGTCATCCCGGCTCATTACTGCTGCCCGACCGTGAGCACGCCGAACTGTTACAGCGTCGCTGACACGCGCTGCGTTGCGGGCGGGGTCGTGCTCAAGTGCGGGCCGAACTGCTGTGCCCCGGGGCAGGGCAGCTGCTGCTACGGCGCCACCGGGCAGCTCGACCGCTGCTGCTGAGCGGCGAGCCGGACCGAAGCCTCAGCCGTCCACCTGCAACCCGAAGTTGCTGTGTGGCTAGCGAAAAGTGAAAGGCTGCTTGTCCGCTTGGCAGACGGTGCCTTTCGGCGGCGTGATCAGCCGGACCAGGTAGGCAACGCGTGCCCGCTCGATGCAGGCGCTCGGGTCCTGGAAGCTGACGTGGCCATAGCCCTCGTGGGTGAGCAGGACGGCGTTTCCGAGTCGCCGCGCGACCTTGACCGCGCCGCTGTATGGAGTGGCCGGGTCATGCCGGGTGCCGATGATCAGGATCGGGTTCCTCGTCTTGGCGTTCCAGGGCCCCCGGTAGTTGTCCTGGCCGCGCACGAGCCAGGCCGCGCACGGAGCCCACAGCCACCAGCCCGCCACCGGCCCGTAGAGCCGATCGATCCGGGTGAGGCGGCCGATCACGTGCGGCCAGCTCCCCAGCCGCGTGCGCGCGGGCGCGTCGGCGCATGAGATCGCCGACGAGGTCGTCGCGCCTCGGAAGCCGGCGGGCGTCAACAAGGTGCGGGCCTCGGTTGCGAGCGCCGAGCCGTCGCCACCCAGGGCTGAGTTGAGGTCGCTCGCGTCCTGCGGCCACGCCGCAGGAATCCGCAACCGATTGAACTGAGAGAGCAGCAGCTCGCTGTAGGTCAGCCTGCCCGGCGGGCTCGCCGTCGGCGCCGGAATCGGCGCGTGCTTCAGCCGCGCGAACAGCCCGTTGACCCGCTCCGCGGCGGTCTGAGCACCACCGGCGAGCGCGCAGCGATGTGGCCCCGCCGCCTGGCACAGCGTGAGGAGCTGCCTGAAGACCGGATCGGCGCCCGACGCCTGGCTGGCGGCTCTCGCCTCGGCCCCCTGCGAGTAGGGGACCGGATCGACGATCGCGTCGAGCAGCATCGCCCTGACCCGGCCAGGAAACATGTTGGCGTAGGTCTGACCGAGGTAGGTCCCGTACGACAGGCCCACGTAGGTGAGCTTGGGGTCGCCGACGAGGCGACGCAGATAGTCGAGATCGCGGGCGGTATCAGCAGTCGAGATGTGCGGCAGAAGCCAGCCGCTCACCTTCTTGCAGCGGGCCGCCAGCTCGGCGACCTTGCGTGCGTAGCGCTTCGATGCGGCGGTCGAGATCGGGATCGAAACGCCCTTCCAGAACGTTGCTTCCTTCCGCTCGCTGGTGAAGCATCGAACGTGGGTGCTGGCATTTGTGCCGCGGGGATCCCAGCTGACGACGTCGAACCGGCCACCGCCCCATTGGTCGAGGTCGGCGCCACCACCCCGAACCAGTCCGAGCCCGGTGTCGCCGGGTCCGCCCGGATTGATCAACATCGAGCCGATCCGCTGCTTCGGCTTGCTCGCGAGGTGGCGGATCACGGCCAACTCGATCCTGCGTCCGTTAGGACGGCCCCAATCGAGCGGCACGCGGACCCGGGCGCATTGCAACCGCGCCCCGGACGGATTACACGCCGTCCAGTGAATCCCGGCGCCGAAGGCCTGCGCGGAGCGTGCCGCACCGGGCTTGGCGGCCAACGCGCCGCCACCGAAGAGCGCCGCGGCGAGGACCCCAGTCGCCGTCACACGGCCCCACAACTTCACTCGGTCCATGTTTGTCTCCTCACGGGAAGTTGCGGCCGCGGTGCCGCTCGTTATTCGTTGTGGAATGAGAGCTTGGGCCCCTCGGCCGTGCACCGACCCGCGTTCGCGGGCGTGACCTTACAGGAGGACTCCTTGGAGAAGTTGAACTGCGAGGAGGGGGCCGCCAGATCCGCCGGCGATCGATGAGGTGATGCGCCGCCACGGCCCGACCCCCGCTCCGCCGCGTGCCGACCGAGATCCGACCACGCCGCTGCTCGAAAGCTGGACTAGACTCGCCGGGCCGTGCGCGGTGGACATACCGGCCGAAAGGGATGGGTATGGAGGGTTACGCGGTAGCGCATGTCGACGAGATCGTGGAGTTGGACGACGGCCGTGCACCGATGCGCGCGGTGCGCCACCACTTCGGCATCACCGCTTTCGGTATCAATGCTTGGACGGCCCGTGAGGCGGGAGCTCGGATCGTCAACGAGCACGACGAGTCCGAGCCGGATTCCAGCGAGGAGCTGTACCTCGTGCTACGCGGGCGCGCATCCTTCGAGGTCGACGGTGAGCAGTTCGACGCGCCCGCGGGGACGTTCGTCTTCGTGCGCCCCGGCGTCAAACGCACAGCGTTCGGCGAGGAGCCCGACACGACGATCGTCGCGGTGGGCGGTGTTCCCGGGAAGCCGTACGAGCCTGGAGGCTGGGAGTTGTTTGCGCCGGTGCGGCCGCTCTACGAGGCGGGCGATTACGCTGAGGCTGCGGATCGAGGACGCGAGCTGCTGGCGGGCGACCCACCGTACGCCGACCTGTTCTACAACGTCGCTTGTTGCGAAAGCCTCGCCGGTCAGAAGGACCAGGCCATTGCGCATCTTCGGCGCGCGATTGAGCTCTCGGAGCGGACCCGCCCGTTCCTGCAAGGCGATTCCGATCTCGATCCGATCCGCCAGGACCCCGCCTTCAAGGAACTGCTGGCGGGGTGACTTCCGCTCCGCGACGGCGCGGCGCAGTCCACCAGACGGAATGCGGCCATGATGTTCGCCCTCGGTGAGGCGGCCGGTCTCACGCTGACGATCGCTTGGCATGCCGACCGCGCTCCGCACCGTGAACCCGGTCAAGCGCGATGGCGTTGAGCGCTGCCATCGCGTCGCCGTCAAGTCGCCGTGGTGCTTCGGTTCGCATGACCTTCAGCGCCCCATCTGAGCTATACGCAGGTCGGTACGGACGCTCCGCAGTGAGCGCCGCGTAAACGTCAGCGACTGCGAGAACTCGCATTGGCGTCGTGATGTGATCTGCCGCAAGGCGCCGCGGATAGCCGGTGCCATCGAGGCGCTCGTGGTGCGCGCCTGCGATCGACGCAAGAGCGCCGAGGCTTGGGAGGCGTTCGAGGATCTGCTCGCTGAGCAGCGGGTGCTCTTTCATCTTTCGCCACTCCCCAGCTGACAGCCGCCCCGGTTTGTCCAGAATGCGGTTGGAGATGGACAGGGTGCCGATGTCGTGCAACTGCGCGGCGCGGCGGAGAATGCGCAGGACTGTGGCGTCGAGTCCAAGCTGCCCGGCGACGTCGGTCGCAATCCCGGAAACACGGTCGCAGTGCTCGTACGTCCATTTCGACTTTGCTCCTATTACATCGCCGAATGCATCGGCAATTCGATCGAGCCGGTTCTGATCGGCGAGCATGACCCGATCAGGCGGTTCGACGGCAGACACGTCTGGTTCGGCCAGCGACTCCCAGAAGCTCGTATCGCTTCGAAACGAACCCAGTGCCTCGACGAGGTCCGGATCGAACCATTGCCCACTTCGCCTCCGCGCAACTCGGTACGCCGTATCGACGCCGCCGACGAAATGGAACACCTCAACCGTCTGCGCCAGACACATGATTCTGGCGGCCAGCGGAATCTCCGGGCCGCGCAGCGCTCGAGGCTGGCCAGCGCCGTCCCAGTGCTCATCCAAGGCACGAATCGCATCCGCCGTCGCGTCCGAAAATCCAAGCTTGCACGCGATCTCTGCTCCTTGGTAGCACCGCGCCAACATGAGCGACCGCGTGACCTCGCCCTCGGTGCGGATCGCCCACAACCGCTCTGTCTTCGCCGCCAGCGACCTGCCCGGCGCGACGGTCCTCACCGACCACAGAAACGCCGACAGCGGCCTGGACCAGTCAACAAATTTCGACGTGCGCTTAGCGAGCTGGTCATCCGCGCCAAACAACGCCGCCATATGGGCCGCGTTGGCCGTGCACCCGGCATCCTTGAGCAACAGGGCATAGAACAGCTCAGACCGCGCATCCGCCGTGAGCGCCAACTCGTCCGCGAGACGCATCCCGATCAAGCACGAGCGCTGCGCGTGCCCGGGCGGTTCCCCCTCCGCAATATCCAGCGCACACGACAAGCCGGCAATGAGCTCAGAGAAGGCGGTCCCGCTACGTTCTTCACCCATCTCGGCAGTATCCCCGACCGCATCGGCGACAGCCCGCTGTTGGAGCCGTGCGGTTGGAATGGGGGGCAGGATGGTGCGTACTGCCCTGATCTCCCCGCTACCCGGCTGGGAACCCCGGTGGCGACGCGGGAGCGAGGATCTTCCCGACGGCGTTGAAGATCGTCCCGGCGTAGTGGGTCCCGGGCGGTGAGTGAGGTCCCGTCGTCGTGAAGATGACGACTGAGGTCCTTGTCCGAGGTAGGTACGCAACGATGCCCGTGTAGCCCAAGAGGCCGGGCGCGCCCGCGAGCACCCATCTGTTGGCAACAGCTACGGCGAGTCCGTAGAAGAACGCTTTCGTGTTTGGCCCGAGTCCGACCGTCTTCGGCGCGATCTGACGCGCGTGTGACCGCTTCGACAGCAGCGAGCCGGTGCCGACCGCCCTGGCCCACGTTCCGAGGTCGGAAAGCGTCGAGGTCATGTTCCCGGTGTATGTGGCCCACGTGGGACTCCAGAACGTGTCGTCTTCCCAGACACCGCGCTCGTCTGTATAGCCGTGAAGTGTCGGGAAGGGCACCTCTGCGGTCGTCGTCATGTTCGTGCTCCGCAGCTTCAGCGGGATCAGGATCCGTTTCCGGATCTGCTCGCTCACGGGCGTTCCGCCGACCCTGCGGAGGATCTCGCCGAGGAGCACGAAGTTCGTGTCGGAGAACGACCAGCTCGTGCCCGGCGGGAACAGCATCGGCCGGCTGGTACCGATCTTGATCAGCTGGTTGGGTGTCCAGGTTGCGAATACGTTCGCGTGAAACGCGTCGAGGAACGACGGGACCTTCACGTAGTCGGCGTAGCCCGAGGTGCTGGACGCCAGCATTCCGACCGTGATCGTGTCGGCGAGGGGCAGCTTTGGGTACCACTTCGCCACCTTGTCGTCGAGGTGGATCTTGCCCCGGTCGACCAACTGCATGAGCAAAGTCGTCTCGAACGACTCGGTCGTGTTCCCGATCCGGAAGTACATCTCACGCGTCGCCCGTGCTCCTGGAAGCGCGCTCCCCATGGCGCCTGACACAAGCTCTGTGCGCCCGCGCCACACGCCGAACATCACTGCCTGGAGTGCATACTGCTGCTTCAGCCGGCGCACCTCAGCGATCACCTTCGAGGCGCGACGATCTCGGGCGTCACAGATCTCGGCCGCCACCCGATTCTGGCCAAGCACGCATTTCGCAGACGCTCGGCCACTAGAGGCAGCTCGTGCGGATCCCGCGAATTCGCACATGCACACCAGCGCGAGCATCGCGAGGGTCTGAATAGAACGCGCGTTAAGGCGAAACCTCACGGGGATGGTGAGGCCGGACTGACGTTATGCCGGAGCGCCTTCAGGAACGACCCCGAGCTGCTGCATCATCGCCAGCATGTCGACGACTCCCCAGTGCTCAGCCACGAGGCCGTCCTCGTCGAACCGCATGATGTCGACCAGCTGCACGTCGACGTCCCTGCCGGTTGGGGCGATCCCCATGAGCTCACCCATGTGAGTTCCGGTCACTCTCGCGCGCGTGACAACTTTGTCGCCGCTGGCCAGGACATCTTCGAGGTCGAATCGCAGGTTGGGGAAGGCCGCGCGATACATGCGAAAGAACTCCATCACGCCTTCCCTTGTCGGCGCGAGGCCGGGAGTTTCCTCGTGCTCGACGAAGCCGTCTGCCAGCAACGCGCCGAACCCCTCGATGTCTCCGGCGTTCAGCAACTCATAGAGCCTCCGCTGCGCGGCGGAATGATCCATCGTCGTCCTTTCCGTGGTGGTGGCCGACCCTATCCCGGCGCCGGCGGCGACGCAACCGGACGTCAACGGTCGCTGCGCCTTCCACGAAAGCAGCGCCCGGGCTGCGGTTGGGCCAGCCGGCTGTCCGCAATACGCTTCAACGGGAACTTCGACGAAGGACCGCGATGGCGAGAACGGTGAGACCGAGATCCTGGCGCGAGATCCGTGGCGAGTGTCAGCCGGTATACGTTCGTGTTTCGGCGTTCTGCTCGTCAGTGAGCTGCCGCACCGGCGCCGACCGGTCGATTTCGGCGGCTATGATCGACTGTAGCTCGGCGTCATTGTGCTCAGGCCGGGCTCAGGCCAGATTAGGTCGCGGCATCAGGAGCGTGCGACTCGCCGCGCCGGACCGGGCGGAGCGTGACACAACGAGACGGGGAAACGTGATGCACCCCCGGCCGGAACGCCCAGACGACACGTCCTCGCAGCGGCTCTCAGACGCCGACCAGAACCACGCCGACGCCGACCAGACAACCGCCGACACAGAGCAGACGCTCTCCGACCTCGACCAGAGCGCCTCTGAGCGCGACCAGCGGGCCGCCGAACGCGACCAGCGGGCCGCCGACGCCGACCAGGTCGACGCCGACCTAAGAGCATATGGCGACACCGGCATCCCAGACCATTACGCGGACGGGCGCCGAACTCGCGCCCAGACTGCGCTCGACCGGGGGATCGCCGCGCACGCCCGGCGCGAGAGCGCGCTCGCCCGTGACGTGCTCGCGGCCCGCCGCGACGCCGACGCCGAGCACCGCGACCGCCTCGCCGCAGAACGCGACGCGCTCGCTGAACGGCTTGACCGCGAGATGGCCGTGCTGGAACACGCCGACGAGGCTGGCTCGAACGGCGAGCCGGCGGCGCAGCAGGCGCTCCGGGCCCGCCGCAACGCCGCCGCTGCCCGGGACCGGTCCGCCGCCGCCCGCGATACCGCCGCCCGGGACCGGGCCGCTGCGGCTGCCGACCGCCGCCGCGCCGCCGAGGACCGTGACGCCGCCCGCGATGAGATTGCGATGGAGGGAATCGACCACTTGACCGGGGCGCTGCGGCGCGGCGGCGGCCTCGAAGGCCTACGGCGAGAGCTTCAGCGCACCCGGCGGACCGGTGAGCCACTGACGGTCGCGTTCATCGACGTGGACGGGCTCAAAGAAGTCAACGACACGCGCGGGCACGCAGACGGCGACGCGCTGCTCAAGGGGGTCGTTGAGAGCGTGAAGCGGGTGCTCCGCGGCTATGACCTGGTGACCCGGTTCGGCGGCGACGAGTTCGTCTGCGTGCTGTCCGGGCACAACATGGCCGACCTGCGCGACCGCTTCGACGGGGTCGCTGCCGAACTCGCAGCCGCATACGGCGGCGCGAGCATCACCGTCGGGTTCGCGACCGCGCGCGAGCAGGAGAACCCGGAGGAGCTCATCGTCCGGGCAGATGAGGCCATGATGGCCGCCCGAAGCGACCGGCGACAGCAGCCTGGGTGACGAGCGACGGCCGCAAGCTTTGCCTCGGCAGATCCCAGATCTTCGAGCTAGGTTCTGGAGTTGCCGGTCGTGCGCGCCGGCCGTGCTCTGCGGACTCGACCGTGGATGGGCAGACGTGCCGCTCATAGCGGCACGAGCTCCCGAGCCGCGGCGCGCGACGACACGCGCGGGCGATCGGGCCGGTCGGGCTCGCCCCGCAGTCGATCACACCGGCCGCGCCGACGAACGATGGTGATCGGCCGACACCACTCGGCGGTCAAGCGCCACGCTGCGACGTTGACCGCCGCGGCGGCGCTCGAACTCTGGCATTTCACCGGCACCCCCCGGCGGTAAATCGCCGAGCTTCACGGAAGCGCCTCGCTTCGGCTGTGGGCGACAGGCGACAGGCGACAGGCGACAGGCGACAGGCGACGGCGAGCCCGAACGCGGGGCCGCCATGCCGACATCCGACACCCGGCTTGGGACATATTCGGGACACGCTGTTCCGAAAACCTCAAGCCCGCCTCCGGACTCGAACCGGAAACCGCTTGATTACAAATCAAGTGCTCTGCCAATTGAGCTAGGCGGGCGAGAGCGTCAGTTTCGCACGCCGGCCGCGCTCTCTCGCAGCACGTGCTCCCACCAGAGCAGCGTCTCGAGCACCGTTTGACGGAACGGGATCTCAGGCTCCCAGCCGGTGTCGGCGCGAATCTTCTCGTTCGAGCCGCACAGGTCCATCACCTCGTGGGTGCGGACACGCGCCGGGTCGACGACGTGGTCGATCACCCGGGGCGCGATCAGCTCGTTGAGCAGCGCGATCTGGCCGCTGGCCGAGATCGAGCGGCCCGAGGACACGTTGTAGATCTGACGGGCAGTGCCGCGCTCCGCGAGCAGCCGGTAGGCGCGGACGACGTCACGGACATCTGTGAAGTCGCGGCGGGTGTCCGGGTTGCCGGTGACGATTCGGATCGACGACTCGCCCGCGAGCTGACCCTGGGCCGCCTGCTGGGCGAGCGAGGACACGATGAAGTTCGGGCGCTGACCCGGGCCGGCGTGGTTGAACGGCCGGGCGCGGACGATGTCGAGCCCGTGGGCGTCGGCGTAGACGCCGGCGAGCAGGTCGCCCGCGGTCTTCGAGACGGCGTATGGGTTCGCCGGATTGATCGGGGCATCCTCGGTGACCGGCAGTCGGCTCGGTGGCCCGTACGACTCGCACGTGCCCACCCAGACGACGCGCACCTCCGGAAGGTCGAGTCGGACGGCCTCGAGCATGCTGACTGCCGTCGCGACGTTGTCCTGCACGGTCGCCGCCGGGTCCTCCCACGAGCGGCCGACCGACGCGAGCGCCGCCAGGTGGTACACGACGTCCGGCCGGCGCTCGCGCATGAGTGCGCGCAGCGCCCCGCTGTCGCGCAGGTCGATTGCGACCCCCTCGCCGGTTCCCTCCGGCAGCTCGCCGCGCCGGGAGACGCCGATGACCTGATCGCCCGCGTGCGCGCAGGCGCGCGCGAGATAGCCGCCGGCGAACCCAGATGCTCCGGTGATGAGGACGCGCAACGCGTTGAGGCAGCTAGCCGGTCTCGCCGGCGTCGGTCACGGTGACGGCGTGCTCGAGCGTCCCGTGGCCGTTGCTTGAGTAGTCGGCCTCCGGCTCGGGCGGCGCGGGCTCCGGGGCGGCGTTGACGCGCCGCTCGAGCTCGCCCAGGACGATCCCGAACAGCAGGTGGCGCCACGTCGCCTGAGCGAACGCGCGCCGGTTGCCCTGGAGCCTCGGGAGCTCCTTACGGGCGGGGTGAAAACGATCCGTGACCGCACCGAGCGGCCACAGCGCGAGATGCTCGACGAGCGCGAACACCGGTCCCCGCGCCGCGGGCGGGAGCGGCACGAACGGGGCGATGTTCGCGTAGATCGCCCCGAACACGGCGCCGTTCTGCATGTGCAGCGCGAACCCGGCGGGGTACCAGCCATCGGCTCGCGTGACGGCCTTGCCGAGCAGCTCGACGTCGTCAAAGCGGCTCCCGAAGGCGGCCTTGTCGAGCGGCTGCTGGATCGCCCACACCGCGGCGGCCACAGCGCCACAGACGGCTCCTCTCAGCGTGCGGGTGCGGTCGATCGGTGGACTCAACCCACGCAACTGTAACGGGCGCGCGCAGCGAGGGTACGCCAATGTGCGATGGATCATGAGGTCCTGCATCGACGCTCGCGCGAGAAGGGCGTGAACCCGTTCGTCTACTGGATCGTGCGCGCGATCTTGCAGCCGTTCTTTCACCTTTACTTCCGGATGAGCCGGATCGGCCGCGAGTACATCCCCGAGGAGGGGCCGGTGATCATCGCCGCGAACCACCGCAGCTTCCTCGACCCGTTCGTGATCGGCACGATGGCCCGTCGCCCGATGTACTACGTGGCCAAGCAGGAGCTGTTCTCGAACCGGCTGCAATCCTGGATCCTGAACGCGCTCGGTGCCTTCCCCGTCCACCGCGGCGCCGGCGATTCGGACTCGATCGAGACCGCCAAGGCGATCCTCGGGCGGGGCGACATCGTTCTCATCTTCCCGGAGGGCACCCGGATCAGGCCTGGCGCGCTCGGGCAGCCCAAACGCGGCGTCGGCCGGCTCGCGCTTGAAACCGGGGCGCCCGTGGTGCCGGTCGCGGTGATCGGCACCGAGGACGTCCGCAAGGGCATCCGGATCCGCCCGCGCAAGGTCCGGATCCGTGCCGGCCGCGCGCTCCGATTCCCGCAGGTTGCCGACGCCTCGCCGGCGCTTGCCTCCGCGGTCACCGACCGGATCTGGCCGTGCGTGATGCTCCAGTGGGAGTGGCTCGGCGGTCTGGCCCCGATCCGCCGCGCCGCGATCATCGGCGCCGGCAGCTGGGGCACGAGCCTCGCGATCGCTCTCAGCCGTGCCGGGTTCGAGGTCGATCTCGGGTGCCGCACACACGAGCAGGCGACCCGCGTACAGGAGACCCGGGAGAACGTTTCCTACCTGCCCGGCATCGAGCTGCCCGCCCAGATCACGGTCGGGCGCGCCGCCGACCTCGAACTCGGCGCCCATGACCTCGTGTGTCTCGCCGTCCCGGCCCGTGCTCTCCCGGCCGTGCTCGCCGCACATGGCGAGCGCATCCCCCGTCGCGCCGGCTTGCTCGTCCTGTCAAAGGGGCTTGTGCCGCCGCTCGGCACGCTGCCCTCGGCATTCGCCTCCGAGCGCTGTGCCGCGCGGGCGGTCGCCACGCTCGGTGGTCCGGCGCACGCGGTCGATGTGCTCGATCACGGCGCCTCGGTCGTCGTTGGCTCGCTCGACCGAGGTTTTGCCCGGCAACTCGCTGACACGCTCGTCTCCGCCGGCCTCGACGTCGCGAGGACGACCGATGTGACGGGCGTCGAACTCGCCGGCTGCGCCAAGAACGTCGCCGTGCTCGCGGCCGCCGCCGCGGCTACCGCGGGTCCCAACGTCGTCGGCGCTGCCGCCGGCAAGGTGTTCGCCGAGGTCGATGCGATCGCCCGCTCCCGCGGCGGCAGGCCGGAGACCTTCGCGGGGCTCGCGGGGGCCGGGGACCTCGTCGCCACGGTGGTCGCGTCCGGTTCGCGCAACCGTCGCGCGGGCGAGCTGCTGTCCCAGGGCGTCCCGCCGCAGGAGATCGGCGCGATGCTCGGCCAGGTTGCCGAGGCCGTCGACTCCGTGCCGTTGCTGGCGAGCGTGGCACGTGCGGCGCAACTCGATACGCCGGCGCTCGACGGGCTCACGGCGCTCATCGAGGGGCGGATCGATCCCGAACGGTGGACCGCCACCGTGACCCAGCCGACCCGCCGGAGTGCCAGCCGCGCTGTCCGCGCGGCGTAACGGCGGGGTACGCTCCATGCGGTGGCCGACGTCGTACCCAAGAGCAAGGCGGAGCTGGACGCTCGCTTCACGGAGTTGTACCGCGCGCATCTGCGCGACGTGTACTCCTACAGCTACTACCGGGTCGGCAATCACCACGACGCCGAGGATCTCACCGAGCAGACGTTCCTGCAGGCGTATCGGCACTTCGAGCGCGCCCTGCGCGAGTCGAATGGCCGCCCACTGCGGCCGTGGCTCATCCGGATCGCGCACAACCTGGCGGCGAACTTCTATCGGGACCGATCGCGCAAGCCGGAGTCGGCGATCGAGGATGCCGGCATGATCTCGGCGCCGCACACGACCGAGTCACTCGTCGAGGGGCGCGAGGAGCTCAAGTCGATCCTCGCCGGTGTGCAGCAGCTGCCGGATGACCGCCGCGAGGCGCTGATCATGCGGTTCGCGCTCGGGATGGACAATCGTGAGATCGCCCGCGCGCTCGGCCGCACGGACGGAGCGACGAAGGTGCTCCTGCACCGCGCGATCCGCCAGCTCGAGGGGATCGTCACCGAGCCGACCGCGCAGCACGGAGAGGAGGCGAGGACGTGAGCACCGGCGCGACCGACTTCGAGGCCCTCCTGCGCGAGGCGCTCGCGCCCGTGGACCCGCCCGCGGATCTCGCGCAGCGGCTCGAGACGACGCTCGTCAATCTCACCGAGCTCGCCCAGGACGAGCTCGAATCGTGGGAGCTTCGGGCGATGCGGGACCCGCGCAACTGGGCTCGGCCCGCGGCGGCCGCGGTCGTTGGCGCGAGCGCGGGGACGGCACTCGTCCTGCTCCGCGTGCGCAGCCGTCATCGCCACCGCAAGCAGCAGTCAGCGAACCTGCTCGAGCTCGCTGAGCGGACGGTCAAGGACCTCGCCGAGGAGGCCCGGCGAGTCCTACCTGACCGGTAGCGGCGCTCACCGGACGCTTCGTCCCCGCTGCTAGCGTCCGGGGACCATGGCCGTCTGCTATCGACATCCGAGCCGCGAGACCGGAGTCTCGTGCTCCTCGTGTGGACGGCCGATCTGTCCCGACTGCATGACCCCGACCCCGGTCGGGATGCGCTGCCCGGAATGCTCGCGGGAGCGGACGAAGGTCAAGACGATCCGTACCGGGGACCGTCCGACGCCGGTCGTCACGCAGGCGCTCGTCGCGGTCAACATCATCGCGTTCATCATCGAGTCGGCGGGCGGGGCGACGCTGAACGGGGGCGGCGGCGGCGATGTCTTCAACAACGGCGCGCTGTTCGGGCCGTCAATCGCTCATCACCAGGAGTACTGGCGGATCGTGACGAGCGGGTTTCTCCATTACGGGATCCTTCACCTCGCGTTCAACATGTTCTTCCTCTACGTGATGGGCGCGATCCTGGAGCCGGCGATCGGGCGGCTCAACTTTCTCGCCGTGTACCTCACGTCACTGATCGCAGGCTCGTTCGGCGCCCTGGTGTTCGAGCCGGCCGCGCTCACGGTCGGTGCCTCCGGTGCGTGCTTCGGCGTGCTCGGTGCGCTGATGGTTGTCGCCCGGGATCGCGGAATCCCGATCTGGCAATCCGGCCTTGGGATCACGCTCCTGATCAACATCGTGTTCTCGCTGAGCGTCCGCGGGATCTCGATTGGTGGCCATCTCGGCGGGTTCATCGGCGGGCTGATCACCGGTTGGCTGATCGTCGAGTTCGCGGAGCGCCGGCGTAACCAGCCGGTCGCGCTGCTCGGCTGTCTGGTGCTCGCAGCGGTCTGCTTCGCCGCAGCGATCGCCGTCGCCGGGTCTCATGGCCTGACGCCGACCGGCATCGGCTTCCACGTCTAGCCGGTTGATTGCGCGCGGTCGCGCAATCAACCGTCGAGCGGTCGCGGACCGACTCGGATCGACACCGAGGCCGCGCTTCTCAGAGCTCGACCGTGAGTGCGTCGCCGGGCGCCTCGGGCACGAGCTCCGGGTGGATGATGTGCGCGAGCAACTCGAGTCCGTCGACGATCCGCGGCCCCGGGCGTGAGAAGTACGCCGCGGCATCGACGGCGACGACCTCGCCGGCCGCCAGCCCGGCGAGCTGTTCTCGGTGCATCTCGGCCTCCCGGTGCGCGATCTCGGCGTCGAAGCCACAGGGCATGACGATCACGATGTCCGGCTGTGCGGCCTCCACCTCCGGCCACGTGCGCTCCTCCGAGGGCTCGCCGGCGAGCCCAAGCACGTCCTCGCCGCCGGCGTACTCGATCAGCTGCGGCGTCCAGTGACCTGCGACGAACGGCGGGTCGAGCCACTCAAGCGCGGCGACCCGCGGGCGCCGCGTGGCGCCCCGAACCGCCAGCCGGACCCGATCGATCCGATCCGACGCCTCACGCACGAGGTCGACGGCAGCGTCCTTGCGGTCGGTCGCCTGCGCGAGCGTCCGCGCGTCGCCGAGCACCTCGCCGATGGTGTGCGGATCGAGCGAGATGACGCGCGGGTGACTGTCGAGTGTCCTCGGCGATCGCCCGCACGTCGTCATAGGCGACGGCGCACACAGAGCACAGCTCCTGCGTGACGATCAGGTCGGGTCGCAGATCGCGGAGCATCTCGGCGTCAAGCTTGTAGATCGACTCGCCGGCGAGCGTGCGTTCCTTGACCGCGGCGTCGATCTGCGCGGTGCTCAGCCCGGCGGGCAGCACGTCACGCGTGATCTTCGGCAGCTCCTGGGCCGCCGGCGGGTAGTCGCACTCGTGAGTGACGGCGATAAGGTCGGAGCCGAGCCCGAGCGCGAACAACATCTCCGTCGCGGATGGGACGAGGCTGACGATTCGCATATGCGAGGAGGATAGATATGGCTGATGTGCTGAGCGACGAGCAGATCGCGACGAAGCTGGAGGGGCTCGAATGGCAGCGGGACGGCGACGAGATCGTCCGCGAATGGACGTTCGATGACTTCGCCGCGGCGATGGCGTTCGTGAATCGCGTCGCCGAGGCGGCCGAGGAGGCCAACCATCATCCGGACATCCTCATCCACGGCTGGAACAAGGTCCGACTGTCGCTCACCAACCATTCGGCGGGCGGTCTGACCGATGTCGACTTCGAGATGGCACGCGCGCTTCGACGCCGCCGCCTGAAGCTCGAGCACGTGCTCGCGCTCAGCGGTAGCTGATCGGGATGACCTCGTGGGCGCTCGGAATGTCGACCCACACGACGTGATCGCCAACGGCGAGGTGACCCGGCTCGGCCCCGAACGTGACCCGCGCGGTGATCTTCCCGTCGTCCGCGCCCTGCGTCCCGACGCGCACGAGTGAGCGAGTCGCCCGGCTCAGGATCCAGATCGCGTTCGTGTTCGGCCACGCGCCGACCGCGCTCGCGCCGCCGTCGATCCGCAACGACACCGGATGCAGGACGTAATGCCCGCTCGCGCTGACGCGCCGGAAGCGTCGTGCGCGGGTCCATCCGGTTGAGCGTGCCGCCGGAGCTGACGAACCACACGCCATTGCTGGCAGCGACGCCGACGGTTCCGGATGCGACGTTCGGGGCCGGCGACGCGCGTCGCGCGCCCCGTCGGCGTCGAGCACCGTGACGTGACCGTCGGAAGAGGCCGCCCACAGGCGCGCGAACCCAACGCCGAAGGCGGCGAGTGGACCCGTCACGGAGTGCGATGCCGACTGGAGCGAGTCGAGATCGGCGCGGATGACCGTGTCCGGCGCCGCGCGTGCCGATCCAGGCCGCCTGACTGTCGAGCGCGAGCAGGTTCGTGCCCTGGCCGGCCTCGACCACATTCCCCGTCGCCGCTGGGCGCCGTCTGAGTCGCCCGACGCCGGCGGCCCACACCCGGCTGCGCGGCGTCGACCGCGAGCGCGGTGGCCGGTCCCGGGGCAGCTCTGCTGGCCGACGATCTGGGTGCCGCCACCGGCCGCGAGCTGGATCAGCTGATCGTGCGTCGCCGCCCACGTGTCGCCGGTGTCCGGAGCGAGCGCGAGCGGCTCGGCGCCGATGGCCTTCGGCGACCCGGCCGTGACGCCCGCGATCCGGAGACGACGCGCGCGTTGACGGATGCCGCTCGCCGCCGCCACCGCCGCCGCCGCCGCCGGCGATGAGGACGGCGGCGACGACCACGACGACTGCGAGCAGCGCAAGCGGCACCAGTAGGCCACGCCGGCGCGGCGGTGGTGACGGTGGCGTGGGTCCGGGCGACCGCATCACGGGGGTCACGGGCGTGGCGGACGCGGGCGGCGCGGCGGGGGTGGCCGCGGGGCCGGGGGTGGCCGCGGGGGCGGGCGGTGGCCGGACGCTCGAGCTCCGTCGGGTGCTCGGATCGTCGTCGGCCGATCGAGCGTCGTCGGTTGATCCTGGGCCTGCGATGCCTCGGGCACCGTTGCGTCGTCACCGGCCACGCCGGCGCTCATCACGGTCGGCTCGACGGTCGGCTCGACCAGCGGCTCGACCGGGGCCGTGCTGCCCGTGCCGGCGCCGGTTCCGCTCAGCGCGTCGAGTGCCGCGACGAGTTCGCCGGCCGAGGCGAATCGATCCTCCGGCCGCTTCGCCATCGCTCGGATCACGACCGGGACGAGCGCCGGCGGCAGGTCCTCGACGGGCACCGGGTCGTTGACGTGCGCGTGCATCTTGGCGAGCTCGGTCGGCCGGGCAAACGGCACGTGGCCGGTGAGCGTCTCGTACAGCATGCAGCCGAACCCGTAGATGTCCGACAACGGCGTGCCGCGCCCACCCTGGATCATCTCCGGCGCGATGTAGTCGATCGTCCCCACGAGGACACCGGTGCGGGTCATGCCGCGGCTGTCGTTGCGCCGCGCGATGCCGAAGTCCGTCAGGTACACGTGCTCGTCGGACTCGGCGTCGCCGGTCGTGATCAGGACGTTGCCGGGTTTGATATCGCGATGGATGAGGCCGCGCCGGTGCGCGGCAGCTCAGTGCGGACGCCACCGGCCGAAGGAGGCGGATCGCTGTCGCCGGCGGCATCCGCCCGTCGGCCATCAACCGCGCCCGCAGATCGGTCCCGTCGACCCAGCGCATGATCAGAAACAGCGTGCCGTCGAGCTCGCCCGCCTCGTAGACGGGGATGACGTTGGGATGGTCGATCGACGCCGCGAGCAGAGACTCACGTTGAAAGCGGTCGCGGAAGGCCTGGTCCTCGGCGAGCTCCGGGGCGATCGCCTTGAGCGCGACCGGGCGGCTGAGCGCGATCTGCGTTGCCCGCCAGACGACACCCATCCCGCCGCGACCGGCGATCGATTCGAGCCGGCAGCCGGCGATTTGTGACCCCGGTCCAAGCCCCGGCATGGTGTCCGTTTATATCGCGACAGCCCGCGGATGTACGATCGGTGCTGCGATGGCAGAGGTCAGTCCCGCCGGCCAGCTGCAGACGCCGGCCGAGCTCAAGGCGCAAATCGAGGCAGAACGATTCGGGTCGCCGTTCCTCGTGTACCGCGACGGGGTCGGCGCGCAGCGGATCTACACGCTGCCGCAGAGCGACCGCGTGACGGTCGGTCGCAGCGCGCCGACCGACATCTGCATCGACTGGGACACGGAGGTCTCGCGGCTCCATGCCGAGCTCGAGCGGATCGGCGGCGACTGGACGATCGCCGACGACGGCCTGTCCCGCAACGGTACGCACGTCAACGGCGAGAAGGTCGTGGGCCGCCGCCGGCTCCAGGACCACGACGTCATCCGCTTCGGCCGGACGACGGCGGTCTTTCGTCGGCCGGTAGCGGCGGATCTGACGGAGACCGAGGTCGCGACGGAGGCGTTTGATCGCGCGAGCCTCTCGGAGGCTCAGCGACGCGTGCTCATTGCACTCTGCCGGCCGTTCAAGGAGAGCCGGGGCTACGTCACCCCGGCGACCAACCAGCAGGTCGCCGACGAGCTCTACCTCAGTGTGGACGCCGTCAAGACGCATCTGCGGGGCCTCTTCGCGAAGTTCGGCGTCGAGGATCTTCCGCAGAATCAGAAGCGGATCCGGCTCGTCGAGCTCGCGCTCAAGAGCGGGGTCGTCACCCCGCGCGATCTCTGACCGGCACCCCCAAGTCGACATCCGTGACTGCTACCGTTCGCCCAGTCGCTGGCATGAACGACGACCAACCTCGAAGTAGCAGCACGCGGAACGACGGCGTCCGCCTGCCGGCTCGCTGTTGAAAGCGCTGCTCATCATCCTCACGGGGCTGCTCGTCGTGGCCAACGCGTTCTTCGTCATGGCGGAGTACGCGCTCGTCCGCTCACGACGCGTCCGGCTTGAGACGCTCGCCGAGGAGGGCGCGCGCGGCGCCCGTCTCGCGCTCGACCAGCTCGACAACATCAGCGACTACATCTCGGCCTGCCAGGTCGGGATCACAATGGCCTCGATCGCCATCGGTGCGATCGGCGAGCCGGCAATCGCGCACCTCCTCGAGCCGCTGTTCGGCCACGCGGTGGCGCACGGGGTGGCGGTCGTGCTGTCGGTGATCCTCACGTACCTGCTGATCACGATCGCGCAGACGGTGTTCGGCGAGATGGTGCCGAAGCTCTATGTGATCCAGCACCCGGAGGGCGTCGCCCGGCGGATCGCCCGGCCGCTGCAGTTCTTCCGAGTGATATTCCACCCGTTCATCCTCGCGCTCAACGCCTCGTCACGCTGGACGCTGCGGCGGCTCGGGGTCGATCCGGATGAGGAGCCCGAGGGCGGTACTCCGGATGAGCTGAAGCGGATCATCGCCGAGTCGCAGACCGGTGGCCACCTCGACGTCGGCGAGGCGAACATGCTCACCGGGGTCTTCCATCTCCACGAGCAGGAGGCCCGCCAGGTGATGACGCCGATTCCGGCCGTCGTCACCGTCGACGTCTCTGAGCCGGTGGAGGAGGCACTGCGTCTCTGTGTCCAGACGGGGCACTCGCGCCTCGTCGTGACCGAGGACGAGAATCAGGACCGCGTCAAGGGGATCGTGCACGTCAACCAGCTCGTCAAGCTCCTGATGACGAAGGGCGAGGGGTCGCACTTCGACGGTCTCGTCCGTCAGGCGCCGCTCGTGCCCGAGACGAAGCCGCTCGATGATCTGCTCGCCGACCTTCAGCGGGAACGCACCGAGCTCGCGATTGTCATCGACGAGTACGGGCGCACGGCGGGGATCGTCACGATCGAGGACATCATCGAGGAGGTTGTGGGAGAGATCTCCGACGAGACCGATCCGGCGGGGGGCGCCGTGCGGCGGCTCGCGAACGGCGACTGGTTCGTGCGCGGCCACGTCGCGATGGCCGATCTCGAGGATTACGGGCTCGCGCTTCCGGTCGATACCGACGCCTACAACTCCGTTGGCGGCTTCGTGTTCGCCGAGCTCGGGCGGCTGCCGAAGCGCGGCGACCAGATCGCCGCGAACGGATACTCGATCAAGGTCGAATCGGTCCGGGAGAACCGAGTCGAGGCGGTTCGGATTCGCCAGCGGCAGGCATCGGGGCGGGGAGTCCGGCGTCCGGTACCGCCTGAGTTCCCGCCGCCGGGCGAGCGGTAGCAGGAACCACAGGGTCAGGCAGCCTCCCGCGGCGCAGCCGGCGACGGTCGCCGCCGCGGCTGAGTCGAACACGAAGTCGGTGATCAGAAGGACGACCCCGACCATCGCGAGTGCCATCAGCGTGAGTCCGATGATCGTGACTCGGTTGGCGACGTCGACGAGATACTCCTTGTCGCCCTTGCGGAACAGGATCCGGTGGTAGGCCGTCGGGGTGACCAGCAGGACCGCCGACCCGCCGGCCGCGAGCAGCGTGACGATGTAGTCGATGCGCTGGAAGCTCGAGGTCTCACGGAACCGAGTCTGAAAGGCGAGCGCAAGCAGGAAGCCGAACAGCACCTGGACGCCGTTCTGCGCGACTCGCACTTCCTGGAGCAGTTCGACGAGGTTGCGATCGGCTCGCTCGAGCGTCGTCTCACGACGCGCGGTCTCGGGCGTGCCGTCGGCGCCGATTGCGCCGTCCGGGAACTCCGCGTCCGTCCGCTCGCCGTCGACCCGATCGGTCAGCACGGGCATGGATGACATGAGTGCCTGCTACCCGGAAAGATTCGCTCGCACCCGCTCGCGACATTTGTTACATTTTCCCTTCGCGCAACACCCGGGCAGCGCGCATTGACCTTCCCGGTGGTTGAGAGGAGAGAGAAGCCGGCCCTTCCCGGGCCGGCTTCGCCTTATGTGGTGGCAGGCGCGCCGCGTCTCGCCGCTCACTCGTGAGGATTGGCTCTTGCGTGGCATGCCCCGGGACGCAAAAGCCAATCCCGGAGACGTGGCCATTCCGCGAGACGGAGCGCTTCCGGTTCACGTGGGTTGCTCCGGGCCACCGATGGGTCCGGGCAAAAAAGAAGCCGGCCCGCTGGGGACGGGCCGGCTTCGTGCTTCTGGGGAGGAGGTGCTGCTATGAGGTACGTCGCGATGCGTAGTTTGCGCGCGCAACTTGAACGCGTCCTAAAAACTGTGTAGAGGGAACGTCAGAACCGCGATCGGCGTTAGTACGCGTAGAAGCCCCGGCCGGTCTTGCGTCCGAGCGCGCCAGCGCGGACGAGCGCGCGGAGGTTCTCGGGGACCGGCAGCTTGATCGCGTTGCCGATCGCCTCCGCGACGTCGAGGCCGACGAAGTCGAGCAGCGCGAGCGGACCCATCGGAACGCCGGCACCGAGCGTCATGCAGCTGTCGATGTCCCGCGGGTCCATCCCCGTCTCCGCGAGCAGCGCGGCCGCGTTGAACAGGTAGGGGAACAGCAGACGGTTAACGACGAAGCCAGGGATATCTGGAACTTCGACGGGCGTTTTGCCGAGCGTCTCGCACAGCGCGCGGGCGCGGGCGCGGGTGTCCGCGCTCGCCTCGGGCGGGAACGACAGCTCGACGAGCTGCATCCGCGGGACCGGGTTGAACACGTGGAGCGCGACGAAACTCTCCGGATGGCCGCTCGCCTTGGACAGCTCGGCGACGGACAGGGACGAGGTCGTGGTCGCGAGCACGGCGTCGTGGTCGGCGGCGCGGGCCATCTCGCCGAGGTCGGCGAGCATCTCGGCCTTGCGGCCGTGGTGCTCGATGATCGCCTCGACGAGGAACGTCGCGTCGTGAAGGCGACCAAGATCGGTCACCACCTCGATGCGGCCGGCGTCGCCGCCCTCGTGTTTGCCGGCCGCCTTGGCGACCGAGGCCTGGGCACGCTGCGCGGATTCCTCCGAGCGGGCCCAGAGCAGTACGTCGTGGTTGGCAGAGGCTGTTGCCGCGAGGCCACACGCGATCGTGCCGGCCCCGGCGATGCCGAGTCGTTCAGTCACGGCCGGGTACAGTACGGGACCGTTCATCTAGATGAACCTTTGGCGCTGGTCCCCCACGTGACTTGACAGAGAGAGAAGGAGCCACACATGCCGTCCAATGGCAATGGCCATGGCCGCGAAGTCGTGATCGTCGAGGCCGCTCGCACCCCGATCGGGCGCGGCCATCCGGAAAAGGGCTATTACAAGGACACCCATCCGAACGAGCTCCTGGGCGCGGCCTACCGCGCCGTCATCGAGCGCGCCGGGATCGACGCCGGTGAGGTCGAGAACGTGATCGCCGGCTGTGTCGCCCAGTTCGGGCCGCAGGGCCTGCACGTCGGCCGCAACGCGTGGCTCCAGCAGGGCTTCCCGATCGAGACCTCGGCGACGACGATCGACCTCCAGTGCGGGTCCGCCCAGCAGGCGGTCAATCTCGCCGCGTCGCAGATCGCCAGCGGCGTCCATGACGTCGTCATCGGCGGCGGCGTGGAGCACATGGGCAAGCTTCCGTTCGCGGCGACGATGAAGGTCCAGCAGGAGTTCGGGTTCGCGTTCACCCCGGAGCTGATGGCCAAGCACAACATCGTCGGCCAAGGCCTCGGCGCCGAGCTGATCGCCGAGGAGTACGAGATTGCGCGTCCCGAGCTTGACGAGCTCGCGCTGCGCTCTCACCAGCTTGCGCACCGTGCGACCGAGGAAGGTCGCTTCGAGCGCGAGGTCATCCCGATGCAGGTGAACGGCGACACGTACGTCTCCGACCAGGGCATCCGTCCGGACACGAACCTCGAGGCGCTCAGCAAGCTGAAGACGGTGTTCAAGCAGGACGGCGTCATCACGGCCGGCAACTCCTCGCAGATCTCCGACGGCGCCGCTGCGGTGCTACTCATGAGCGCCGAGAAGGCCGCTGAGCTGGGGCTCACGCCGCGGGCGCGGATCATGGATCAGACGACCGTCGGCTGCGACCCGGTGAAGATGCTCGAGGGACCGATCCCGGCGACGGCGAAGCTGCTGCAGCGCAACTCGATGGCGATGGACGACATCGACCTCGTCGAGATCAACGAGGCGTTCGCCCCGGTCGTCGCCGCCTGGTACCGCGTCCACCGGCCCGACATGGACCGCGTCAACGTCAACGGCGGCGCGATGGCGCTCGGCCACCCGCTCGGGTCGACCGGCGCGCGGCTGATCACGACGCTGCTCCACGAGATGGAGCGCTCCGACAAGGAGGTCGGGCTCGTGACGATGTGCTGCGGCGGCGGGCTCGGCACGGGCACGCTGATCCAGCGGGTCTGATCATTGGATGGCCGGGGTGCATGCACCCCGGCCCCGGACCGCGCATGCGCGGTCCGGCGGGGGCGCGCATGCGCGCCCCCGAACACCCCTTAATCGCTCTGTTCGGTCGGGCGGATGAGGATCTCGTTGATCGCCATGTGCCGCGGCCGAGTGACGATGTAGGTGATCGCGTCGGCGATGTCCGGCGCCTGCATCCGCTCCATGCTGGCGAAGCGACCGCGGATGTTCTCGAGAATCTCCGGCCGGTTGTGCGAGGAAAGCTCGGTCTCCACCGCGCCAGGCTCGACGAGCGAGATTCGCACGTGGCGGCCGGTGACCTCCTGGCGGAGCGCCTCGCTGAAGGCACCGACGCCGAACTTCGTGAGGTTGTAGACGGCCGAGCCGCCGCGCGGCCGTCGGCCGGCCACCGAGCTGATGTTGACCATGTCGGCGACGCCCCGCGGCGAATCTTCCGCGGCAGCGAGCAGGTGGGGGAGAGCGGCGTGCGCGCAGTAGAGCACGCCATAGACATTGATGTTCACCATCCGCTGCCACTCGTCGAGCGGCGCGTCGACCGCGGGGCCGAGCAGCATCATCCCGGCATTGTTGACCAGCGTGTCGAGGCGGCCGAACTCCTCGACGGTGCGCTGGACGGCGCGCTCTGCCGACGTCTGGTGGGTGACGTCGGCTTCGATCACGAGCGCGCCGTTGCCAATCCGGCCGGCAACCTCGCGCAGGCGGTCGCCGCGGCGGGCGACGAGCGCGACGCGTGCCCCCTGCTGCGAAAGTGCGATTGCCGTTGCCTCGCCGATGCCGCTCGACGCGCCGGTGACGAGCGCGACAGTCTCCGAGAGCTCAGCCATCCCAGCGGAACCCTACCCGCGACGGACTCGGGGGCAGCGGACTCGACGGCAGCCCCGGCGTGGGTTCGTTCTCGTTGTAGCCGACCGGCGCGAGATCGTTTGGCGTGTCGGCGTGAAACACCGCGGCGAGGTACTGCGCCTGGCCACGGCCCGGGCCCAGCTCGAACTGCCCGCCGCCATACGCGCCGATCCCGTGCTCGGCGCAGTAGTCGTAGGTGTCGCAGAGCTTTTTCAGACCGCCGATCCGCGAGGGCTTGAGGTTGACCATCCGCGGCGGGAACGGGAGCGCCTCGATGTCGGCGATCGAGTGGATCGGGGCGTCCCAGGTGATTCGGTCGTGGTAGGGGTTGAGCACCGCGGCGGTCTCCGCCGTGACGACGTCCGGATCTTCGATCCAGGCATCCGGGAACGCGGTCACGACGCGTTCGTAGAGGACGGGATCGGGCGGCTGGTCGACGACCGTCCCGCGGTAGAGCGATTTGAAATCAACCGAGTCGACAGCACCCGTATCGACGAGCGACTCGATGATCTCCGGCGTCCACGAGCTCGTCGGGTCGAGCTTGAAGCGCAGGGTCGGGTAGTGGTGCAGGCGCTGGGTGATCGGGTCGAGGCTCGGTGGCTCCCCGAGCCGCAGAGAGACGACGAACCTCAGCGGCTGCGGGTCGCGCCCCAGCACCTCGTGGAGCGGGCGCCCGGCCTGCCGGAGGGCGAGATCGAGTGCCGCGCTGTGGAAGGTCCAGCGCCGGTAGAGCCGCGACACATCCCGTTGCGGCGCGACCGGGAACAGGTCGAGGCCGTCAATCCGCTCGCACAACTCGCCGAGCGCATACGTCCCGGCGAGGTCGTGCACCTGGCCTGCCTCCTGGAGCGCCTTCTGGTCGACGGCGTCATAGACGACGTCCTCGCCGATCCCCGTCTCGCCCTCGCCGTGCAGGTGCACGACCGTCGAGAGCCGCTCAAAGCCGCTTGACACCTCGGCGCGCAGCCCCTCGAGGGAATAGCCCTCGACCGTGACCGGAAGGTCGGAAAGGCGATCGAAGGTGCTCATGGCCTACACAATACGGGCGGTCATCCTGCGGACTGCTCCAACCGCGCCACGAGCTCCTCGAGCCGGAGCTCCTCGAGCCCCTGGCTGACCGCGTCGAGCTCCGCCGCACAGTACTCGACGAGCTCGCGTCCCTCCCGGACGAGGTCGAGCGTCTCCCGCAGGCCGGCCTCCCCGGAATCAAGCCGGCGGATGATCTCCTCGACCCGGGCAACCGCCGACTCGTACGTGCGCTCGGTCATTCACCTGCCTCCACCCGCGCCGGCACAGCGCCGTCATGGAAGCGCATCGTGACCGTGCCGGCATCGCGGGTCGCCTCCGCAGACGTCAGTGGCTCGCCGTCGCGCCTCTCGACGAGCACGTATCCGCGGGCGAGCGTCCGCTGCGGGTCGTGCGCCGCGAGCGCCAGCGCGAGCCGCTCGAGTTCTCCGCGGCGCCTGACCGTGTCGGACGTCTGCGCCCGGACCTGGCTGCGCTCAAGCACGCGCAGCTGCGTGCCGGCGTGCGCACGGCCGCCGTCGAACACCCGGCGTGCGCTCGCCCGCAGCTCGCGCAGCAGCTGATGCAGCTGCCGCCGGTGCCGCGCGACATGGTGCGCCGGCGCCCGCGACAGGTGGGCGAGCGTCCGCGCGCGAGAGAGGACGGCGACGCGACCGTGCCCCCGCAACCGCCGGGCGAACCCGGCGAGCTCCGCCCGAGCGGCCCGGCAGTCGACCGGCACTGCCACCTCGGCCGCGTGGGTCGGCGTTGAGCAGCAGACGGCCGCGACGTCATCGATCAGCGTGCGGTCGGCGTGGTGACCGACGGAGGCGATCACGGGCAGGCGGAGCATCGCGACCGTCCGGCACAGCGCCTCGTCGCAAAACGCGAACAAGTCGGCGAGCGAGCCACCGCCACGGGCGACGATGACGACCTCGACCTCCGGCGTCGCCGCGAGCTCACACAACGCAGCGGCGATCGCCGGTGCCGCGTGGCGGTCCTGGACGGGCGCGAAGGCCCACACGACCCGGCCCGCCCAGCCGCGGCGATGCAGTCCAGCGAGGACGTCGTCCCGTGCCTTGCCGCCCTCACCGGTGACGACGCCGATCGTCCGCGGCAGGAGCGGCCGCGACAAGCGCTTCTGGTGCTCGAACAGCCCGTCGGCGGCGAGTCGGCGGCGGAGCCGCTCGAGCTGGATGAGCAGGTCACCCTCGCCCTCAATCCGCAGCTCGAGCACCGAGAAGCTGAACGACGGGGAGGAGGTCGCGCTTCCGGGGTAGTAGTCGCAGCCACCCCCGACGACGACCCGCATCCCGTCCACGAGGCGGATTCCCGTCTGCTCGAGGTCGCTCAGCCACATCGAGCAGGGAAGCGCGCCGCGGGCGTCCCGCAGCTCGAAGTACAACCGTGCCCGGCCGGTCTTGACGCCCCACACCTCCCCGACGAGCTGAACCCGGGCGAATTCCTGGAGACGGCACTTCAAGCGGGCTGCGTAGCCACCGACCTCAAACGGGCCCGGAAGGGTGCTCTCCGCCGCGTCTGACATGATGCCGCGGCGGATCGGCAGAAAGCCTGGGGTCAACTGGGGCACGGAGCTGCCGATGTTATGGCGGCGACCGGACTGTCTCTCCGACGATGAGCGATACAGACGCACGCGAGCACGAGGACGCGCCCGGCGCCACGCCGGACGCAACCCCCACGGCCGACGACGCGACGTCAGCGTCGAACCGGCCCCTGCACGAGCTCGTCCACGTGTGGATCCCGCTCGCGATCGTCATTGCCTCGGTGCTCGCCGCGGTCGTCGGGTGGCGCGCCTCGGTGGCCGAGGAGCACGCCACGCACCACGAGGAACTCGCCCGGCAGGACCTCGTCCAGCAACAGCAGCAGCTCGTTCAGGATCAGAACGCGGTCGCGACGGACGTGCGGACGTTCGGGCAGTTCGCCGAATTCTCGACCGTCGGTCACGCGCTGCTGAGCGACGCCAACCGGATCGGCGGCACGGCGAGCGACGAGCTGCGCACGCAGGGTGAATCGGACCTCGGCGTCGCGCGGTATCTCGGCAAGCAGATCCGCTGGCTCAACTACGCCTATGACCCGAGCAGCCCGGATACGAACGCGAATCTGCGGACCGACGGCAGCTACCAGCCGCGCCACCCGTACAACACCGAGGTCGCGCTCGACGGGGCCGAGAACGCCGATCCCGCCCTCCACGGGCTCTCGCCGGATGCACTCCACAGGCAGGCGAACACGCTGCGGTCACAGGCCGTTCATCTCACCGGGATCGCCGCGATCTTCGTCGGCGTCCTGATGCTGCTCACGCTCGCGGCGGTCGTTCCCGGCCCGCCGAAGGTCCTGTTCGCGGGATCCGGTGCCGTGTTGGCGATCGTCGGAGTTGTCCTCTTCCTCGTCGTGGTGGCGTGACGGATGCCTGAGATCGGACCTGAGATCCCGCGCGTCGAGGAGATTGCCGGCGAGGAGGAGCAGCAGCACCAGCAGCACGACCGCTTTGCCCGGTTCATTCCGATCGCCACCGTGCTCACGACGTTGATCGCGGCGCTTGTCGCGTTCGCCGAGGCGGGGGCGCTCAGCCTGCACGATCGGGCTGACGCGCGCGCCGAGCAGTACGGCGCGCTCGCGCTCAACGCCGCCGCGGTCAACCGCGGCAAGGCCGAGGTGCAGATCGATCGCTTCAACCTGCTCACCCGGGAAGTGCGCGCAGCGGACACCGCGTCGCTGTTCCTGCAGTTCGGAAACGACACGGCCGCCGCCAGGCTCGAGCCGAAACGGTGGCGGGCCGCGGCGGCCCAGACGGAGGCCGACACGGCGGCGATCGCCGCCACCGAGCGAATCGCCTTCATCTGCGCGCCATCCCTGCAAAAGCACTGCTCGAGCGCGAACGCCGCTTACAGCCCGCAGCAGGACCCGAGCTTCCCGAATCGCTTCATGCAGCAGACGCAGTGGTCGTCATATCGGCTGACCGCGCTGCGTGATGCCTCCAACCAGCAGGCTGACGGCGCCGAGGCCCAGTCGGTTCACTTCGCGGCGATCCTGACGATGCTCGCCGTCGCCGTGTTCCTGTTCGGCTACTCGCTCACCCCGCAGGGCCGCAGCCGTCGCCGGCTGTTCTCCTCGGTCGCGGGTGGATTCGTGCTCGTCGCCGGCGTGTGGGCCCTGTTCCAAGCGCTCTCCCCGGTCCAGCGCCCGTCGGACGCCGCCGCGACGGCGTTCGCGGACGGCAAGGTCGAGCTCGAGCTCGGCAATCCGGCGGCGGCGATCCCCGATTTCGCCCGCGCGATCAAACTCCGCCCGGAGTTCGTTGATGCCTATGCGGAGCGTGCCCAGGCCGAGTTCGCGGCCGGCATCCCGCGGATCGGGTCCGGCGAGAACGCGCTCCCGACGACGGCCGGACCGGTCACCGTCCCGGATCGGGAGGCGCTGAACAGGGCCGTCGAGGACGATCTCAAGGCGCGGGAGGCCGGGTCGGAGTCGGCGACGGTGCTCGTGGACCTCGGCCGTGATCTCTTCTACCACGGGATCATCGCCGGCCGCCCATCCGACCTGCGCTCCAGTCGTGAGTACCTGGAGGAGGCCGCGGCGAAGCTGCGCACCCAGGACCACGCGACGCTGCTCCTCGCGGGTGCGGAGCTCCGGATGGCGGAGGACAGCCTCGCGCTCGTGAGCGTCGCGCAGGCCGACCGGGAGTACGAGGAGGCGCAGACGATGCTCCGCCAGCGCACCGGCGACGCCGAACCGCTCATCGCGACGGCGCTCACCGATCTCAGCCTGATCGAGACGGCCCATCCCGGACTCTCGGCGCGGACCGCGGACGTCGCCCAGCAGCTCGTCGCGGCCGGCGACACCGGCATGCCGACGCCGACCGGCGACAAGCCCGCAGCGGGTCGGCCGGACGTCACACTGCGCGGGATCTCCGCCCAGCCGGATCCCGGCCACGCGCTCTACACGATCTCCAAGCCGGGCGCGTTTGACCCGGCGAAGGACAAGGTCTCCGTCCAGTGGGCGTACCGAGATCCGCTGCACGGCGAGTGGGCCGTGCTCCCGGAGCTCTCCGGCCCCGTGCGGCCGGGGGGAATGGTCGGCGACGCGTCACTCTATGCCTCGAACAATCCGTCGTACGTTTCTGCGTCGTCACCGGCGACGTGCCTGCCCGCGGGGCGCTACCGGGTGCAGATCTTCGTCAACGGCAAGCTCGCCGGCAGCGCCACCAACACGGGCTCGTGGCCGGCCCTGGTTGCGGTCCGCTTCAGCGATGTCGATGGCGCGATCTGCGTGCCCGCCAAGTGGCAGTCGGCCGGCGACATCGGCGCCGGGACAGCCGGATACGCGGCCCCGGACGAGTCGAGCGGGGTGTTCATGCTCAGCGTCCCCAAGCAGGCGGCGGCGGCGCTCGCCGCGAGCCAGTCGGATCTGGCGAACCTGATGGCCGTGCTGCCCGGGAACTTCAAGCCGATCCTTCCCGGCCTGACCCCGGACGATAAGCCGCACTCGACGCCGTTCTTCATGAGTGCGGACAACGGACAGCTGCAGCACTGGCATTACCGCAAGGGTGTCGTGCTCACCGGAGTCGGCACGTCGTCAAATGGCCAGGTCTACGTCGGCATGACGTGGGGTCCCGACACCGGCGTCACCCCGCAGCTGTTCCTGTCGCTCAGCCCGCTGTAGGCGGGGTCGGTGCGACATTCCTTCCGCTATGCGGTCAACACCTTGCGGGAAGCACTGGGTCAATCAGCCGCCGCGGGGTCCGGCCCGTACGGGTACCACCACGGCTTGCGCTCGATCCGCGTCTCCATGTGGACGTGCTTGGTCTCCTGGAAGGACTCGAGCCCCTCCCGACCGAGTTCGCGCCCGAGACCCGACTGCTTGAAGCCGCCGAACGGCCCGGCATCGTTGTCGGTGAGGGGATCGTTGATCCACACGGTGCCCGCCTTGAGTTCGCGCATGCAGCGCACGGCGATCTGAAGGTCCCGGGTGTACACGTTGGCGCCGAGACCGAACCGGGTCCCGTTGGCGAGCTCGATCGCCTCGTCCAACGAGCGCACGGGCACGATCGGCGCGACCGGCCCGAACGTCTCCTCGCGGAGCAGCGCGGTCTCGGCTGGCGCCCCGGTGACGACCGTCGGGCTGAGGAAGTGGCCGCTCGGATGTCCGGCGCTGTCGCCGCCGTGCGCGATCGTGGCGCCCGCGGCGACCGCCGCCTCGAGCTGGTCGGTCACCTTGGCGCGCTGCGCTGCACTCACCATCGGGCCGATGTCCGTGTCCGGGTCGAGCGGGTCACCGAGACGCAGGCTCTCGGCATGCTCGACGAACGCGGTGAGGTAGTCGTCGTAGATCTCGCGCGCGACATAAAAGCGCTCCGCGGAAGTACACACCTGACCGGCGTTGAGATATGCCGCCCAGGCGCCCCCGCGGGCGGCGATCTCGACGGCGTCGGCGACGTCCGCGCACACGATGAACGGGTCCTTGCCGCCGAGCTCGAGGTTGACCCGGGCGACGCGCTCCGCGCACATGGCCGCGATCCGCTGACCGGTCGCCACCGACCCGGTGAACGCGACGCAGTCGACGCGCTCGTCGGCGACGACCTGGCCGCCCACCGTCCCGTCCCCGATGACGACGTTGACGACCCCGGGCGGTAGATGGTCGAAGCATTCGAGCGCCTGGAGCGTCGAGAGTGGCGTCAGCTCGGACGGCTTGCACACCGTCGCGTTGCCGGCCGCGAGCGCGGGCGCGAGCTTCCACGCGAGCAACAGCAGCGGGTAGTTCCACGGGACGATGCAGGCGACGACGCCCATCGGCTCCTTGAGGACCATCGCGAGCTGGGTCGACTCGATCGGTGGGATCACCCGGCCGGCGCTGTCGCGACCGATCTCGGCGTAGTAATCGAACGCGGCGGCGGCCCACCCGACCTCATCGCGGTTCTCGATCAGCGGCTTGCCGCCCTCGAGCGTCATCAGACGGCCGAGCTCCTCGGTCTTCGCGCGCAGTCGCGTCGCGACCTCGTGGAGCAGCTCGGCCCGCTGCACCGCCGGCATGGCCGCCCACGGGGCAGCGGCGTCGCGGGCGGCTGCGATCGCGGCGTCGACCTGCTCTTCCGAAGCGGAGCCGATCGTCTCGAGCGTCTCCTCGGTATAGGGATTCTCGACCTCGAGCGCGGCGCCCGTCCCGGCAACGCGCTCGGCGCCGATCAACATCCGGCTCACCGGCCGGTCAATCCTGAGGCGCGGGTACGACGAGCACCGGGCGTTTGGAGATGTGCAGCAGCTTGTGCGGCGTCGACCCGATCAACGCCCCGTAGATCGGGCTCTCGCCGTGCGTGCCGACGACGATCAGCCGCGCGTCGCGCTCGTCTGCGAGATCGGTCAGGGCCTGAGCTGCCGATTTCTCGACGAGCACCGCGTCGATCTGAAGGTCTTCGGCGGCGGCAATGCCGGCCGCCTCCTCGACGCGCTTGTGGGCGAGTTCCCTGAGCGCCGCGGCGTAGTCCTGGACCTCGCCGGCCATCGGGTTGACCCCGTAGCCGAACGCGACCGTGACCTTCTCGTTGAATGCCTTGGCCACGGTCAGCGCGGCCCGCAGCGCCGCCTTGGACCCATCGGAGCCGTCGTAGCCGACGATGACACCGCTGCTCATGACGACTGCCCGGCCGGTGCATGGGCGACGACCGCGGGATCGACGACCGATGCTTTGCGCTTGAAGAACTCCGGCATCGACACGCGCTGGATGATCATCGCGACGAGCCCGAGGATGATCGTGAGCAGCGCGATCGCGATCGGCGCCCCGATCCCCAGGAACGGCTTCGCGTAGCCGGAGTGGGGCTTGGAGTAATCGATCACGGCCTTGATCAGCACCCAGGTAAGGATCAGGGCACCGATGAGCGGAAGGACAGCGATGAAGAAGAAGTTCCTGACGCTGTCGAACAGGTGCTTGCGGTAGTAATAGACGCACGCAAAGCCGGTGATCCCGTAGTAGAAGGCGATCGTCAGCGACAGCGACGTGAACGCGTCGGCGATCAGGTTGTCGTGGCTGGTGACCGACAGCAGGACGTAGACGATCATCGACATGGTGCCCATCCAGATCGTCGAGAAGCCCGGCGAGAGGTAGCGCGGGTGGACGCTGCCGAACTGCTTGGGGATCGCCCCGGCGCGACCCATCGACAGGGTCGTCCGGGCGGTTGGCAGGATCGTCGTCTGCGTCGAGGCCGACGCCGAGCTGAGAATGGCGATGATGAGGATCTTGTCGAGTCCCGACCCGAAGACGCCCTTACCCAGCGGAGCGAACACGTCACTCGAGTTGTTCACGAGCGAGTCTACGCCGCCGTACGCCTGAGCTGCGGTCGCGACGAGCACGTAGATCAGGACGAGGATGAACGTCGAAATGACCGCGGCCCGCCCGGGCGCGCTGCTTGAGTCCTCGGTCTCCTCGTTGACGCTCACCCCGGAGTCCCAGCCCCAGTAGATGAAGATCGCGAGCAGGATGCCGCCGTTGAGCGCGCTGACGCTCTTGATGTCGAGCGGGTTGAACCAGGAGAACGCCGGCTCGACGGAATGGACGGGATGATTCGCGTAGACCTTGATCAGCGCGACGACGGCGAACACCATCAGCGTGATGAACTCCATCGCCAGCAGGATCCGCTGGGTGCGTGCCGACAGTTCAATCCCGATGTAACAGATCGCGGTCATGATGATGATCCACGCGATCCCGACCGCCACCACCTCGGCAGTCGTCGGGGTGATCCCGAACAGCTGGAAGGTGTAATTGCCGGCGACGTCGGCGAGGCTCGGCATCACGAGTACGTCGGCGACGACGATCGCCCAGCCGGCCTGCCACCCGAGCCACGGCCCGAACGCCTTCGACACCCAGGCGAACGTCGTCCCGCAGTCCGGGTCGGCGCGGTTCATCCAGTAATAGGCGGCCGCGATGAACGCCATCGGGAAGAAGGCGACGATGATCACCGCCGGCGACTGCAGCCCCAGAGCGGGTACCGCCGCGATGAAGCCGAGCGTCGCCGCGAGGCTGTACCCGGGCGCGACCGACGCCACGCTGATGACGATGTTCGAGACGAATGAGATGGCGTTCTTCTTGAGGCCCTTGTCCTCAACTTGAACGCCGCCGCCGGCGGATCCTGCCAACGTCGCGCTTTCCACGGGGTCCCTTCTCCTTACAACTGGGGGCTAGACGGGTCTGGGCGCAGGGACGGGGCCACGACCACGCGCAGGGGCGGCATTCTCGGCCGCTGCGGGCAATTGCGCAAGGGTCTGATGGCCCAACTGCCCGTTTGGGTTTATACGGGAGGGATAAGGCGCGCCGCCGTGCCTCATCGCTACGTTCACCGCCCGCATGAGCCCAAGCGTCTCCGTTGGTGTGCTCGGCGCCGCCGGCACGATTGCGCCGGCGATCGTCCATGACCTCGCCCTCTCGGACGAGGTCGAACGCATTGGCCTGCTCGATCTTGACGGTGAACGGGCCGCGGCCGTTGCGCTCCGGCACGGCGGCGGGAAGGCGACGAGCAGCGTCGTCGACGCTCGAGTGGAGGACGCGCTCGTGCGGGCGCTGGGCGAGGTCGACGTGCTCATCAACGCAGCCTCCTACCGGGTCAACCTGCACGCCATGCGGGCCTGTCTGGCGGCCGGGTGCACGTATCTCGACCTCGGTGGGCTCTATTGGATGACCGGGCGACAGCTCGAGTTGGGGGACGAATTCGGCCGGGCCGGCCTGCTCGCCCTGCTCGGGATCGGTTCGAGTCCCGGCAAGACGAACCTGATGGCCCAGCGTGCGGTCGAGGTGCTCGGCGTCGAGCCGGGTCAGGTCGAGAAGATCGAGATCGTGGCCGGTGGGCGTGATCCCGTCACGGGGGACGGCGGCCGACTTCGTCCGCCGTACGCGCTGCAGACCCTGCTCGATGAGCTGTCGCTGTCGCCGATCGTCCTTCGCGAGGGCCGGCCGATCGAGATCGAGCCGCTGCGACCCGGGGGAGTCGTCGACTTCGGGGAGCCGATCGGCCGCGCGGACACGATCTACACCCTGCACTCCGAGCTGCGGACGTTCGCCGACAGCTTCGGCTGCCGCTCGGCGAGCTTTCGCCTGTCGCTCGCGCCGCCCCTGCTCGCGGCGCTCCGAGATCTCGTCGGCGTGCCCGCGGAGGATGCCGCCGCCGCCCGGGCGGCGGGATCGCCGTCGAACGAGACCGTCTCGATCCATCTCGTCAAGGTGACCGCCGAATCCGGTGCCTCGGTGACGGTGCGCGCTCGCACCGAGCCGTGGTCCGGCCTTGGCGGGTCGATCGTCTCGACCGCGGCGCCGGCCGCCGCGGCGGTCCGACTGTTTGCCCGCGGGTCGCTTGACGCCGTCGGCGCCCTCCCGCCGGAGCAGTGCATCGAGCCCGGCGAGCTGTTCGCCGAGCTTGCGTCGCGCGGCTGCGCGTTCTCGGTGGCCGGTCCCGAGTGACGCCGCGCTATCGCGGCCGGCTCGGATTCAGTCCGGGCGCCGAGCCGGTGACGTCGGCGGGCACGCCGCGGCTCGCGATCTCGTGCCTGAGCAGCTCGACGTCGGCGTCAACCATCATCCGGATGAGCGCCTCGAAGCTGACCTCCGGCTCCCAGCCGAGCACCGTACGCGCCTTCGTGGCGTCGCCGATCAGGTGCTCGACCTCGGCCGGGCGGAGGAGCACCCGGTCGATGACGACGTGGTCGTCCACCGGCAGGCCGGCATGGTCGAAAGCGATCTCGAGCGCCGTCCTGACGGAGTTGGCCTCGCCGGTGGCGACGACGAAGTCCTCCGGCTCGTCCTGCTGGAGCATCATCCACATTGCCCGCACGTAGTCGCCGGCGAAGCCCCAATCGCGCTCGGCGTCGAGATTGCCGAGCCGGAGCTCCTTGGCGAGGCCGAGCTTGATCGCCGCCGCGTGCCAGGTGATCTTGCGCGTGACGAACTCGAGGCCCCGCCGCGGGCTTTCGTGGTTGAACAGGATCCCGCTCGTCGCGTGCAGCCCGTAGGACTCGCGGTAGTTGACAGTGATGAAGTGACCGTAGGCCTTGGCGACACCGTAGGGCGAACGGGGATAGAACGGCGTGTTCTCGCTCTGTGGGACCTGGCGGACCTTGCCGAACATCTCCGAGGAGGACGCCTGGTAGAAGCGCGCCTCGGGAGACACCTCGCGCATCGCCTCGAGCAGCCGGGTCACGCCGATCCCGCTGAACTCGGCGGTCAGGGTCGGCTGGACCCAGGAGGCGGCGACGAACGACATCGCGGCGAGGTTGTAGATCTCGTCGGGACTGCACGCCCGCAGCGTGTCGACGAGTGAGCGGGAGTCGAGCAGGTCGCCCTGATGCAGGGTGACGCGATCGCGGATGTGCTCGATCCGATCGAACTTCTCGGTCGAAGAGCGACGCACCATGCCGTGCACGTCGTAGCCCTGCTCGAGCAGGAATTCGGCGAGGTACGAGCCGTCCTGGCCCGTGATCCCGGTGATTAGCGCGGTACGACCACTCATGCAGGTGCCTCCGTTGGTGCTCGTGATTGAAGGTCGGACGCCGCGCTGCGCTCTCGCAGCCACGCCACGGTCTGATCGATGCCGTCTCGCAGATCGACCTGCGCCGTCCAGCCGAGCAGGTCCTTTGCCTTCTCCACTGAGGGCCAGCGGCGCTGAACGTCGACCGCAAAGCTTGGGAGGTGCTCAAGTTCGAACGTCTCCGGCGCGTTCCCGCACGCGGTCCAGATCAGGCGCGCGATCTCCGCGACCGACAGTTCGTCCGCTGCCGAGATGTTGAAGTCCTCGTTCACGGCACGCGGCGAGGCGAGTGCGGTGACGATGCCGTCGGCGATGTCGTCGACGTGGGTGAGGGTCCGCGTCTGAGTTCCGTCACCGAAGATCGGCAGCGGTCGGTGCCCGGTCAGCGCCTTGTTGATGAGATCAGGGACGGCGTGCGCGATACCGGGCTCGTCCGGGTCCGGAAGCTCTCCAGGCCCGTACGCGTTGAACGGGCGACAGATCGTGTAGGGCAACCCGTGCTGATCGTGGGCGGCCCGCGCGTACACCTCGCCGGCAAGCTTGGAGAACCCGTACGCCGACCACGGCGCTGGACAGTCGTGGATGTGAGCCTCGGTCGTCGGGAACTCCCGCGCGCGCTCGAACACCATCGACGATGACACGTACAGGTAGCGCTCGACTCCGGTGCCGAGCGCCGCGCTCACGACGGCCGCGCTGAGCGCGTTGTTCACCTCCGTGAGCGTGTGCGGCAACTTGTGGAAGTTTGCGATCCCGCCGACGATCGCCGCCAGGTGGATGATGTGCGAGCACCCCGCGGCCGCTGCCGCGGCTGTGTCGTGATCACGCAGATCGCCCGTGTGGATCTCGCACCCCTCGCGCATCCACTGCGGTGCTGCTCGGTGGTCGCTGACCCGGACCTCCCACGCCGGATCGCGCAACAGGCGCCGCACGACCGCCGAGCCGATGACGCCGGCGCCTCCGGTGACGAGGACGCGGCTCGTCACGGGATCGCCTGAGGCTGGGGATCGGCGCGCAGCGCGGCGTGCTCGGCGACGTACGCGAACACCTGACTCGTGCCGAGCGCGTTCCACGGGTCGACGAGCAGGCAATCCGGCGACGCCTTCGCGGCGATCTCGGCGAACGTCTCCGGGCGCTCGAACTCGCTGTGGTTGGTCGCGACGATCACGACGTCGGCATCCTCGACGACCTCGCTCAACGGCTGCGTCGGGGATGGTGCGTGCGGATCGCACACCGCGACGTCCGCCAGTTCGCGCTCGAGCAGGCGGATCAGTTTCGGAGACAGAGAGTCCCGCTCGTCGTCGGTGTTGCGCTTGAACGTCAGCCCGAGCACCGCCACCTTCTTCGACGCGAGCGTCGTGCATCGCCGCTTGATTCCCTCGATGAGGAACAGCGGCACCGCCTCATTGACGCGGGAGACGGCGAGCAGCATTCCCGGGGCGTTCGAGCGCTCCTCCGAGAACGCGAAGTCCTTGCGCAGGCAGGTTCCGGCGGTCATACCCGGCATCGCGATTCCGCCGCGGGGATAGTCGCGGTTGATCAGCTCGATCACGTCGAACACGTTCGCGCCGTAGCGCTCGCAGTCCATCATCAGCAGGTTGGGGAGCGCGAACGTCGCGTAACGCAGAATGTTCGTCCAGATCTTCGCCAGCTCCGCTTGGACGGGGGTCGTCTTCACGATCGGGGCGCCGAACAGACCGAATGTCTCCGCGGCGCGCTCGCTCGACGCTTCGCCGACGCCGCCGATGATGCATGGCAGGCTCGTGATCTCCTCCAGGAACCGCCCGGCCGCGATCCGCTCCGGGGCATGCGCGACGAACACGTCCTCACCGACGCGCAGGTCCCGGCGCTTCTCGATGTACCCGGCGACGAAGTCGGTCGTCCCTGGCGCGATCGTCGAGCGGAGGATGAGCGCGTGCCCGGGGCGCAGGAGCGGGAGCAGGTCATCGACGGCGGCGCGCACCTGACTGAGATCGCTCTCGACGTGCGAGAACGACGGCGTGCCGATCGTGATCACGATGTCGTCGGCGCGGGCCGCGTCGGCGGCGCGCTCGCTCAACTCGAGCAGACCGGACGCGCTGACGCGCTCGAGCAGTTCCTGCGTTCCCGCCTCGGCGAACGGCATCCGCCCGGCCCGGATCGCGTCGAGGATCGTGGCGTCGTGATCGATGCCGAGCACGGGCGCGCCGCGGGCGGCGAACGACAGGGCGAGGGGAAGGCCGACCCGGCCGAGGCCGATGACGGAGATGATGCGGTCGTCGCTCACGTAGGTGTTAAACGTAGTGCGGCGAAGAATGCAGCGGCGTCGAGTGACGGCGTCGGAGCCGCCGGCGGGGCAAGCAGCGGCGCACGCTAGTCGACGGCGAGCTGCTCGCTGACGCTCGGGAGCGGCTCGAGCCCCGGCTCGGCAGGATGGCCGCGGACCTCGCCGGCGAAGGCGAGCCGGTCCAGCCGCGCGATCTCCCGTTCGCCCTCCAGACGCGCCGGATGACCGTCCGGCAGACCTTTGATCAGCGCCCGGATCCGCTCGCGCAACTGGAGCGCGAAATGCGGGGTGGATGCTCCCATCAGCTGTCTGACGTCGTCGACCGTGACCTCGCGGCCGGGCTTGAGGCGATCTGGATGTTCAGCTTGGCTCATTTCTGCGGTACCACCTCCAGCAGGTTGTCCATCTGGGCCTGGACCGGCACGGAGATTGCTGAGCTGTCTCCGATCACCCATCCGTGGTTGTACACGGCCGCGGTCGGACCCTGCTGCGTGTATCCAGGAGTTGCGTAGTTGAGGAAGAAGTTCAGCACAGACGTCGGCAGGCGCGACGGGTTGTCGATCAACAGCTCCGGGCCGTAGGACCCGCTTGAGGAGAGCGGCGCCGCCGCGGCGGCGTCGAGCGGTCGGTGTTGGTTGAGGAGGATGTAGCCGTGGCCCGGGCTGCGCATCGCCCAGCCGAAGCTGCCGGGCACATGGGCACAGGGCTGGCCGTACGCGCACGCGGGATCGCGGTACGTCGCGAACGCGACGGCATTCGCCGCCGGGCTCGTGTCGCCGACACGCTTGACCGGCCCGTACTTCTTCAGCTGGGTGAGCACCGAGTCTCCGATCACGCTCGTCGGCCCGAGCACGTAGATGTGCGGGCTCTGGTGCGAGAGCAGGGCCTGCTTGGTCGCATCCGGCACGCCGGAGCGGTTGACGAACAGGATCGGCTCTCCACTCTCCGCAGCCCAGCCGGCGGCCGGCATCGCGTACGTCGGGTCGTCGGCGGACGCGATCACGACATTCGAGCTCGTCTTGCCGCGCGCCGCACTCGTGAAGCGGTCAATCTCGGCGGCGAGCGCATAGGGATCGGTGCCCTTGATCGAGGCGGTGCGCAGGCCGCTCGGCGTCGGGACGTCGCCGACGCGGATCACCTGCACGCCGCCCGCCGCCCCAGATCCGGTCGGCGCGAGCGCCCGCAGCGCGTCGCGCGTGGCGCTCGGCAACGATGAGCTCCCCGACAGCAGGATCGGAGCCCGGATCGGTGGTGCCATCAACGCCGCGGCGGCGATGGCCGCCTGCCAGTTGTCAGTGGGCGCGAGCGTGACCGCGGCCGGATGAGTCCCGGCGACCGATGACGGAAATACGGCGAGCGCGACGCCCGCCGCGTCCGCGACGGGGTCACCGCCGGCGACTCGGGTCGTGTTCTTCGTCGCCACGGCCGGGAAGCCGAGCTTCTGGCCCGCCTGCGGCGTCTTCGACTTGACGCCGATGTCGGGGCCCGGGCCGCTGATCAGCTCGGTGGTTCCGCCGCATCCGGCGAGGATCAGCCCGGCCAGGATCAGCCCGGCCACGACGGCCAGGGCAGGGACGCGGGTTCTCCGGCACGCGAGCACGGCGCGGACGTTACCGGGGTGACCGCGGCGTGGCGCAGGTTTGGACCGACGCTCACTGCTTGCGGGTTTCCCGCGTGCCCGCGTGTGGACTCCCCGGTCAGGTCCGCGGGGAAGTGCCGCATCATTCCGGAAGGACTCTTTGTATAGTCCCCGACGCCGAATCCGCGGACCCCAGACAGCCGCGGAGCGGGGGAACCACTTTCCCGGGGCGAATTCCGCGGTCATCCGCGGGAGGCGCGGCTCTTTCCGCGCCAGCCCGACAGCTAACCCCGCAGGCCGAAGAAAGAGAAACGACTTGCGGATTACACGATCGATTCTTCCCACGCTTGCGGCGTTGTCGCTGGCCGCGCCGCCGACGGCGCTGGCGGCGGGCGGTGGAAGCGGCCTGACGGCCGGCAGCAGTTCATCGAGCTCATCATCGAAGACCGCGGCCAGCGGCGGCTCCGGCCTCGGCGCGACGGCCGGCCCGCCTAGCACCCCCGCCCACCCGGTCGTCGCCGGTTCGGTCGCGAAGATCATCAAGGGCGTCGCATACGCCCCGTCCGACGCGCCGATTCAGGTTCAGAAGGCGATCTGGGCCGGCAACCAGATCCGGACGAAGCCGTACATCTGGGGCGGCGGTCACGGGGCATTCATCGCCCGCGGCTACGACTGCTCCGGCTCGGTGTCCTACGTCCTGCACGCGGCCGGTCTGCTCAAGACCCCATTCGACTCCAGCGAGTTTGAGAGCTGGGGCAGGAGGGGTCTCGGCCATTGGATCACCGTGTACACGAACCCGGGTCATGCGTTCGTGCAGATTGCCGGGATCCGGTTCGACACCTCACGTGAGGCCGATCCGCATCCCGCCCCGGGCACCGGCCCGCGCTGGCGGCCGTTGTACACGCACCCCGCCGGATTCGACGCACGTCACCCGAGCGGGCTCTAGTGTCGTGAACCGTTAGTTCGGTGGCAGCCTCGCGGCGTCTGGACGCGCCTGACGGATGGGGATGATCCCGCCGTACCACCAGTACGACTTGGATCATCCCCATCCGTCATCCGCGCCCAGCCACTCGCGACGCTGCTCACGAACTTCCGCTTCACGACACTAGACACCAGATCTCGACGGGGGGGTTCTCCCGCCGGGGCGGAGCCGGTGAGACACCTGCGCAGGCCGCCCGCGCCTCAGAGGCCAGCGCCGTCCCGCGCACGATGGGCGACGATCTCGTCCCGCTCGGCGAGTCGGTTGGCGCGGCGGAGTTCCGCCTCGCGTTGGCGGCGGATCTCCTCCGGCGTGCGCGCCAGGACCGGCGGCACCGCCGCTGGTTGACCGGAGTCCTCGAGCGCGACCATCGTCAGGTAGGCCGTGTTCGTGTGGCGCACCTCGCCGCTCCGCGGGTTTTCGGCGGTGACGTGGACGCCGACCTCCATCGAGGTCCGCCAGGCGGCGTTGACGGTGGCGCAGAACGTGACGACGTCCCCGACGTTGATCGGGACGAGAAACGTCATTCGGTCCATCGCGGCCGTGACGACGCGCCGACCGCAGTGTTTGATCGCGGCCAGGCCGGCCGCCTCGTCGCACAGCTTCATGACCGTGCCGCCGTGGACGTTGCCCGCGTTGTTCGCATCGGCGATGCCCATCAGCCGCGCGAGCATCGTTGTCGAGTCAGATGGGGACTTGCCGTCCATCACACGCGAACCCTAGGGCTTGGCTCGGCTACGCTACGTAGGCTCGTCCAGTCACACGCCAAGGAGGATGCGATGCCGGGCCTTTCCGGGCGCATGTCGACCGTCGTCAAAGCCAAGATTTCAAAACTGCTCGATCGGGCCGAAGATCCAGCGGAGACGCTCGACTACAGCTACCAGAAGCAGATTGAGCTACTGCAGAACGTCAAGAAGGGGATCGCCGACGTCGTCACCTCAAAGAAGCGTCTGCAGCTTCAGGAGGAGAAGCTCAAGCAGCAGGTCGTCAAGCTTGACACGCAGGCCCGCCAGGCGCTGGCCGCGGGGAACGAAGAGCTGGCCCGGACCGCGCTGGAGCGCAAGAACGTCGTGCAGACCGAGCTGCAGTCCCTTGACACGCAGATCTCCCAGCTCGAGCAGCAGCAGGAGCAGATGACCGCGTCGGAGGCGAAGCTGCGCACGAAGCTCGAGCAGTTCCGCTCCAAGAAGGAGGTCATCAAGGCCCAGTACTCGGCGGCCGAGGCGCAGGTGCGCATCTCCGAGGCTGCAACCGGCGTCGGCGAGGAGATGGCGGACGTCGGGCTCGCGATGCAACGGGCGCTCGACAAGACCGAGAACATGAGGGCGCGGGCCGACGCGGTCCAGGAGCTCGAGGCAGCGGGAACGTTCGAGGATCTCACCCAGATCGGCCCGGGCGAGGACGACATCGACCGTCAGCTGCGCCAGCTCTCCAGTACGACCGAGGTCGACTCCGAGCTTGAGAAGATGAAGGCCGAGCTCGGGACGGGCTCCCCGGCGCCGGCCGGCGAGCTCGGCTCCGGCAGCGGCGACGCGAGCAGCGCCGGCGCCGCTGGGAGTGGCGCGGCGGCAGCGGGCTCCGAGGGGGCGGGCGCGGGCCAGGAGCAGGCCCAGTGATCGTCCGGATCGCCACCGAAGGCCAGTACGAGATCGGGGACGACGACGTTTCCGAACTCAATGAGCTCGATAACGCTGCCGTCGAGGCGTGCGACGGCGGCGACGAGGCTCAGTTCCGGACCACGTACGACAAGCTGCTGGACTTCGTCCGCTCGCGCGGCCGGGGCCTCGACGAGGACGAGCTCGAGGGGTCTGACGTGATCCTGCCGCCGCCGGACGTGTCGCTCGCGGAGGCGGCCGCCGAGTTCAGCGGCGAGGGCCTCATCCCGGGCTAGTGGACGCGTCGCCCAGGTGCGGGAGGGCCTCGTCAGTGCTTGTTGCCGATGCCCTGCGTCGGTGCGCTCGTCGCGCCGAGGCTCGGCTGTTGGATCGTCGCCGAGGAGCCTGACCCCGAGCTCGAACCGCCGCCGGAGGAGGAAGGCGACGAGGAGGCGACCGGCGCGCTTGAGCTGACCGACGGCGCCGGGGCGACGGCGCCGGTGTTCCCGGTGCTCCCGACCGAGCCGGTGGCGCCCGTGGTTCCCGTGTTTCCGGTGGCGGTGAGGCTCGTCGAGGTGACGGTGCTGGTCACCGGCCTCGGCTTCGGTTTGGGCTTCGGCTTGTGCGCGCGGTGATGGACAACGTGACGACGGTGGGGGTGATGGGCGCGGGCGGAGGCGACCGGCGCCGGAGCCGGAGCGCGCCGCGGCGTCGGTGCCGCGTGCGCCGTCGCATCGTGGGCGGGACCGCTGCTGAGGACGGCGGCGGCGGCGAGGCCGCCCACCGCGAGGACACCGACCGCGGCCGCCACGGGGATCGGCCCCACGCGGCGACGCGTTCGCGTGGGCGAGCGCTCGGCCGGCGACGGCGGATCGGCTCCACCGGCGGCAGCGGCGGCAGCGGCCAACGGCACCGCCTCCCAGTCGGCGGCCGCCGGTCCGGGGATCGGCTCGGGCGCCGATGCCAGCTCGGGCGGGAACCACGGTGTGCCGGGCGCGGTCCTCGGTTCGGTGGTATCCGCGAGCGGGGCCGGCACATCGGCCTCGGGCGCGTCAGTGACCGGCGCGGCTGGACCGACCGGCCGCGCGTCAGTGACCGGCGCGGGTGGACCGACCGGCGGCGCGTCAGTGACCGGCGCGGGTGGACCGACCGGCCGCGCGTCAGTGACCGGCGCGGGTGGACCGACCGGCGGCGCGTCAGTGACCGGCGTCGGAGATTCGGCGGCTGCTGCCCCGGCGACCTCGCCGGTCACGCCGGGCGGCGTCATCCCCAACCGTGACGCGGCCGTGAACGTCCGCTCGGCGCGCGCCATCCGCACCTCGGTGGCTCGACAGCGCAGGCAGCCGTGCAGGTGGTCACGGAGGGCAGCGGCACCCTCGCCGGCGAGCTCGCCGTTGCCTCGCCGCGCGAGCAGTGCGGGCACGCCACGGCAGCCGACGTCCCGTTCCGCGGAGAGCGTGTCGACAACCCACGAGCGCCAGCCGGACCCGGTCGGCTCGGTGACCGCGTGCGCTGCGGCGGCGAGCCGGGTGGCGCGGGAGAGGATTCGCTCGTGGTCGGCCGGAGTCGCCTTCTGCCCGAGCCGGGCCGCCGTCACGCCGAACGCGGCGAGTGCCTCGGCGCTCGCCGCGGGGGCCTCATCGGGCGGGCACAGCTCGCGGCAATACGCCTCGACCGCCACTCGCTGTCGGTCCGAGGGCTCGACCGGTGCGTGAGGACGCCCGGGGACGCGAACGGTCCATTTCTCCTCGGTTGCCACCGATGGTGCTTTCATCGCGAGCGGCCATCCCCCTGCATCTGCTGCGCCAGAGCTTACGCTCCAGCGCGGCGGGCCGCGTAGGCTCCGACGGCTGCCGGTTCGTCGTCAGACCGGAGGTCACCCGGCACGCCGACCCGGCTGGGGGACGGACCGTCAAACCGTGATCGGCGGATCGGTCGGCCCGGCGTTGCCGGCCGGATGACCGGCTCCGAGGTGACTGCTGGCTCTGGTCGGGGGCGCACTGCGGGTCGCTCGCCCTCACCCTCGGCCTCGCTGACGGCCGCGGCGAGCGTCTGTTCGAACCGGGCGGCAAATCCAGCTTGCGTGAAGTGCGTCTCCGCGTAGCGTCGCGCGTCCGCCGCCCGCGCCGCGAGCTCGCTGCGCGCGTAAAGCAGCCGTGCGACTTGACGTGGAAAGGCGTTGGGATCACTCGAGTCGACGACCCAGCCACCCCCGGATTCCGTGACGATGCGCGCCACCTCACCACTCGGATTGACGGCGGCGAGGATCGGAAGGCGGTACGCCATGAAGTTCATCAGCTTCGACGGGATGTTGAACTCCGAACCGTCGTAGCGCTGGCTGACGAACGCAACGTCCGCCCGCTGCAACTCGTCCTCGAGCTGGGCATCGTCGACCATGCCCAGCATCTGCACCCGATCGGTGCGGATCTCGTCTCGGGCCTCGTCGGCGGCGACGCCGGTTCCGGTGATGACGAGCTGCGCATCGAGTTCTGGGCGGCGCTCGAACGCCTGCACGAGGGAGGTCAGCCCCTGGGAATGGCCGATGTTCCCCATGGACAGAATCCGCAGGGGCGCGGCGGCGACGCCCGGCTTGGCGAGGCCGGCCGGCACCCGGGTCGCCGGGTCATAGATCAGCTCGATCTTGTCGCGCGGGACGCCCTTGCCGAGCAGGTTCTCGGTAAAGGCCCGGGACAGGACGACGATCCGATCGGCGGCGCGGTACGCATTGCGCTCGAGACGACGGGCGAGATTGATGACTGTTCCGCCGTCGTCGATGAGCCCGGTGGCCGTCGCGCCGTCGGGCAGCAGGTCGTGGAGCCACAGCACCCACGGGATCTTCCGGGCGCGCACGTTGAGGACCGCCGGGAGCAGCGCCGGGAAAGAGGGCGATGCCGAAACCATCACGTCCGGCCGGGACAGGAACGGCGTCGCCGCGCCTTGGGCGGCCATGAACGTCAGCTCCTGGCGGTACCGCTCGGCGGCGCTGGCGCGACCGATCCAGAGCGGCAGGCGGAGGACCGGGATGCCGTCGCGGACTTCACGGTAGGGCAGGACACGGGTGCCCCATCGGGGCTCGGGGTAGTGCGGATGGGCGGCGACGACCTCGACCTCGTGTCCGCGCTCCCGAAGCCCGCGGGCCCAGACCGTGCTGACGATGCCGATGCCCGTCGGCTCGGGATCGTAGTTGTAGCTCCAGAGCTGAATCTTCAGCGGTGCGTGCGCGTCCACGGCTGCCTCCCCTGCAGGATCGTGCGTTTGCTGGTCGGCCTCAGCCGATCGGTGCGAGCGCTGAGACCTGGTCGTAGACCCAGCGATACGTCCGCTCGAGCCCGGACGCGAGCGACGTGCTCGGTTCCCACCCGAGCCGGTCGAGAATCATCGTGTTGTCGCTGTTCCGCCCGCGGACGCCCTTGGGGGCATCGAGGTCGTATCGGCGCGCCACGGTGATGCCGGCGATCGCCTCGACGATGTCGACCAGCTGGTTGATCGTCACCATCTCGCTGGAGCCGAGGTTGATCGGCTCGTCGATCGCGCTGTCCATGATCGACCGCGTGCCGCGGACGCAGTCATCGATGTACATGAAGCTGCGGGTCTGCTCGCCGTCGCCCCAGACCTCGATCTCGTGGCGGCCGGTGAGCTGGGCCTCGGCGATCTTGCGGCAGATCGCGGCGGGAGCCTTCTCGCGGCCACCGGTCCAGGTGCCGTGCGGGCCGTACACGTTGTGGTAGCGGGCGACGCGTGTGGTCAGGCCGAAGTCCTCGCGGAAGTGGCGGCACATGCGTTCGCTGAAGAGCTTCTCCCAGCCGTAGCCGTCCTCTGGCTCAGCCGGATACGCGTCGCTCTCGCGCAGCGGTGTGATGTTCGGCGTCAGCTGCTTCTCGGCGGCGTACACGCACGCGGAGGACGAGAAGAAGAACCGACGCACGTCGTGCCCGATGGCGGACTGAAGCAGCTGCGTGTTGATGAGCACGGAGAGCATGCAGCGCGCCTTGTTCGCCTCGATGAAGCCCATCCCGCCCATGTCGGCGGCGAGGTTGTAGACGGCGTCGGCTCCGGCGAGCGCCTCGTCGCAGGCGTCCGCCAGGCGGAGATCAAGCACGAGGTTCTCGGCGTCATGGGTGACCTGATGCCACTGCTCGAGCGGATGCTGATCGACCGCCCGCACGCTGAGGCCCTCGTCAAGCAGGCGGCGTACGAGGTGCCCGCCGATGAAGCCACCGCCGCCTGTAACCACGACCAGATCGTCTGACATGAGCGCCGTTCTCCCGCAAACGTGAGTGTCGTTCGAAGACGGCTGGAGGGACCAACCGCCATGTGCGCCTGGACAACGCACCGGAATGAAGCATAAAGACCGAATCCTGACAATGCGCCGTTACTCCAGAATCACGTAAGCAGCGCTCGGGACCGATGCCGTCGGCTATTGTCCCGCGCCGATGTCTGCGCTTGCCAGCCCCCGCCGGGACGTGGCGTACGCCGCCAAACGGGCGCTCGTCACGAGGCTCCATCCGCTCCGGAGCTTCCACGTCCGCGGGCAACGCCTGCACTACCACGCGGCGGCCTATAACGCCGCATGGAGCAACGAGCGCACCGTCGAGGTCCCGATCGTCGCCGCCTATCTCCAGCGCAGCCGCGGCGGTCGGATTCTCGAGGTGGGGAATGTCCTTCGCCACTATCTCGACGACGAGCACGTTGTCGTTGACAGGTACGAGCACGCGCCCGGTGTGCACAACGTCGACGTCGTCGACTTCCATCCGGATGAGCGCTACGACCTGATCGTGTCGATCTCGACGCTTGAGCATGTCGGCTTCGACGAGGAGCCCAAGGACCCCGAGAAGCCGGTGCGCGCGGTGGCCCACCTCGTCGCCCTGCTCGCTCCCGGCGGGACGCTCGTCGCCACCGTGCCGCTCGGATACAACGAGCACGTCGACGCCGCGCTCGCGCGGGGGTCGGCTCGACTTCGACGAGGTGATCTATCTGCGGCGCATCAGCCGCGATAACCGCTGGCGCGAGGCGAGCCCCACCGAGGTCCGCCGGTGCTCGCTACGGCACGCCGTACCCGGCCGCGAACGCGCTCGCCGTCGGGATCCGCCACGCGGGGCCCGCATAGGGCCTCTCAGCCCGCGGGTCGCCGATCGATCGATTCGCACAGCGTCGCGCGCATCGCGCCGGCGGTCTGCTCCCACGTCAGCGGCGCGACGTGCGTGCGGGCGCGCTCGATCGTCTCGGCGGGCGTCCGACGAGCCGCGCGAACGGCGCCGCACGAGAGCATCGGTAGCGAAGTCCGACATGACGGCGGCATGACCGCCCGTCACCTCGAGCAGCGCGGCGTCCGGACTGATGACGAGCGGGATACCGAGCCGCATCGCCTCGACCGCGGGCAGTCCGAAGCCCTCGAAGTCCGATGGGAACACGACGAGCGCCGCCGACGCGAACGTCGTGCGGAAGTCCTCGTCGGTCAGCCACGGCAGCAGCGTGACGAGGTCGCCGAGGCCGCGGTCGGCGACCTGGCGCTCGAAGGTGCCGCGGGCGGTCGCCGGCAGTCCGAGAATCGACAGCGGCATCGCCTCGCCACGGGTGGCGAGCGCCGCCCAGGCGTCGATGACGAGCCCCACGTTCTTGTTGCCCCACTGCCCGAACGTGATCGCGTAAGGCACGTCGGGATCGCGCCTCGGCCAGTCGGCGACATGATCGCTCCCGAGCCGGGCCACGCGGACGATGCGGTCCTCGAGCCACGGTCGTGACGTCATCAGGTCGCGGCGGGTTCGCTCGGAGACGGTGATGATCGCGTCCGCCTGGCGGAAGCCGATCCCGTGGCTGGCGCGGCGCAGCCATCGTGCCCGGACGCCGAATTGGGCCGGACGCAGTTCGTGGCGAATGTCGTGGGCGATGACGGCGCGTGGGCAGGGCAGAGGATTGACGGTCGTCGCCGGGATCGCGGCGAGCAGGGCGTCCGCGCGGACCGTCCGGCAGAGCCGGGGGAGGAGGGTGGCCTGCGCCCGCAGGCGATTGGTGTAGGCGCGGGTGCCGAGCTCGACCTCGTGAGCGATGACGTGATCGGGGACCGAGACCGATCGAGTCGGTGCCGAGCACGAGGTGCAGCTCGTCTCCGGTGCCCGTCCACGCGCGCAGCGTGTGCTCGATGACGATGGCGATGCTCGTCCCCCGGGCGGCGAGGCCGTCGATCACGAGGTTCATAGCGGGCCCTCGGGGCGGTTACGCGGCGGGACGGCGCACGAGCAGGTGGAAATGCGACGCGCTGACCCGCCGTCTGGAGGAGCCGGCGCATCGCAGCGGTGCGGGCATCGACGTAGCGCTCGTGCACCAGCACCTCGAGCCCGCGCGCCCGCAGCGTGTCGGCGAGCGCGAGGTCATCGATGCCGCTGTACGCGTGCCGCTCGGCCATCCGGCCGACGCTCGACTCGGCCGTTCTCGCTGCGCGCGCGCCGCAGGGCGACGCCGCGCGTCAGGTGCAGGAAATGACGCGGTTCGCTCCGCGCGAGTTCGAGCAGCCAGTCGCCCTTCCGGGCGTAGCGGAGCAGGCGCTCGCCGCGGGTCGGGTCGAACATGGTGAGGATCACGCCGCCCGGCGCGAGGCGACGCGCCGCCACCTCGAGCACGGTCGCCGGGTCCTCGAGGTGATGCAGCGCCGAGCAGAACGTCACGAGGTCCCACTCGCGGGGATCACCGGCGAGAAACGACTCGACCGTTGCGACATGAATCTCCGGAGTGACACCCGCGCGTTGGGCCTTCACCGCCCACAGGGCGGTCATCTCGGCTGACACGTCGACGACGACGGGGACGACGCCATGACGTGCGAGCACGATGCCGGCGTTGCCGGAACCTCCGCACGCATCGAGCACCTGGGGTTCGTCCCCGACGAGCGCCAGGGCGTGGGCGATCGCCTGCTCGAGCCGTTGCCGCTGGTGCGGATCGACGAGACATGGTTCGGTGCGGTCGTACAGCTCCGCGTGCTCGGCGTAGAACCGAGCATTTGCCTCCGCCGCCGTGAGTGACACGCGCGCCAGCGTACTGGAGCCGTTCTCGAGGCGAGCCGGTTACCGGCTCCGATCGAACCGCTGAACCGTATGATCGGCGCGACCCGGGTCCAGGACGGGAGCCATAAATGAACTCTTTGCTGACACGCTTGCGTGACAAGCCTCACTACGTCTTTCACCCTTCCCGTGCGCTACGGCGAGCGATGCGCTCCGCACGCCCGCACGCGTATGTCACCGACGAATTCGTCACGACTGACCTGCCGTGGGGAGTGTCGTTGCGGGTCGCGCTCAGTGACGCGATCGGGTACAGCATCGTCACCGGTCACGTGTTCGACCCGTGTGTCACCGAGACGATCTACCGTCTCATCGATCCGGGCGACCACGTGATCGATGTCGGCGCGAACATCGGGTACCTCACGAGCCTCGCGGCCGTCCGCGCCGGTGACAGCGGGACGGTCATCGCCTACGAGCCGCATCCGAGCGTGTACGAGCTGCTGAGGGACAACGTGGCGCGCTGGGAGGCTACCCCCGGTCTCGCTCAGGTGCAGACGCGCCGGGCCGCGCTCTCCGACGAGGCGGGATCCGGCGTGCTCGCCGCGGGCCCCTTTTTCGCTGCCAACATGGGGCTTGCGGCGCTCCGCATGGACGGCGAGACCGAGCGCGAGGAGGCCAGCGTCTACGAGGTCGCGATCGAGCGTCTCGACGAGATCGTCGGCGACGGGGCTGTCGGCCTCCTGAAGATCGACGTCGAGGGCCACGAGCCGCAGGTGCTGCGCGGCGCGGCGGCACTGCTGGCCCGTGGCGGCGTGCGCGATGTCATCTTCGAGGATCACGACGACTACCCGAGTGACTGCGACGGCGCGTCGTCGAGGCCGCCGGCTACACGTTGCTCAGCCTGGAGAACGATCTCTTCGGGCTGCGACTCGGCGGGCCCGCCGACCGCCGGGTCTCCGCGCGGTGGCCTGGCCCGAGCTACCTCGCCACGCGGGATCCCGAGCGAGCCCGAGCGCGACTGTCACGGCGGGGCTGGCAGGTTGGCGGGATTGGACCAACGCTGCCGGGATACCGCGCCCGCCGCCGGATCCGCGGCTAGGAGGCCCACTCGTGCTCGCTTCCGCCCCCGGTCGCCGTGCCGGCGCGATGATCGGTGCCCCTCCAGGATCGGAGGTCAACTCCCTGTGGGCGCGGCTGGGACGGATCGGGCTCGTCGTGCTGGGCCTGCCCAAGACGATCCTGTTCAACCTGCGCTACCTGCCGCTGCGCCAGGCCGTCCGTCTCCCGGTGCTCGTCTCGCACCGGGTCGCCCTGATCCACATCGGCGGCAGCGTGAGCGTTCCGGCGCACGCGCGCACAGGCACGGTGCTGCTCGGGTTCGGAAGCGTCGGGGCGTTTGACTTCCGGCGGGCGCGGAGCGTGTGGCAGGTCGACGGGGAGATCGTGTTCGACGGCCCCGCCCGTCTCGGGAACGGCTTCAAGCTGAGCGCGTCCGGCCGCGTCACGTTCGGCGCCGGATTCGTGCTGTCGGCCGAAAGCCAGATCATCAGCCGCGACGCGATCACCTTCGGCCGGGACTGCCTCGTGTCCTGGGAGGTGCTCATCTTGGACACCGACTTTCACCTGATCGCGGGCGCAGACGGGGATCGGCCACGGGTCGCGGCACCGATCGTGATCGGCGACCGGGTCTGGCTCGGGGCACGGGCCACGGTGCTCAAGGGCGTCGAGCTGGCGAGTGACGTCGTCGTCGCCGCGGCGAGCGTCGTCAGCCGCTCAGTGCCCGACGACGGCACGCTCGTCGGCGGCAATCCGGCCGCCCCGATGCGACACGGCGTGCGCTGGGAACGCTGAGCCGCGCAGCAGCCCAAGCGCGAGCAGCACGCAGCTCGCGAGACCGGACAACCCGACGGCGAGCGCGGCACCGTTGATGCCGAGCAGCAGTCCGAGCGTGACGACGCCGCTCATCATCAGCACAAGGCAGCTCGTCTCGACCGTCGACGCATAGCCCGAGCGTCCCTGGGATTGGACGACCGCGGTCAGCACACGTCGCAACCCGAGCAGCCCCCAGGCGAGGATCAGGATCCGGGCGCATCCGATCATGCCCGTGAACTGCGGGCCGAAGGCGAAATGGATGACCGGCGCGATGACGGCCTCCAGCGCGGCGACGAGCAGCAGCGCGAGGCCGACGCTCGCCGCCAGCCAGCGCCGCACCATCGCCCGCGCGGCTGCCGGAGAGGGTGCCGCGGCGAGGCGCGGGAGGAGCACCTGGCCGATCGCGCTCAACACGATCGTCGGCAGGTTCGTCGCCGACACAGCGACCTGGTAGAGGCCGAGCTGTGATTCGCCGAGCACGACGTCGACGAGGAACAGGTCGGCGCCGAGGCTGTCGAGCAGGCCGACGCCGCTCATGTAGCTGCGCCGGGCGAACGCGCGCAGAGCGGCATCGCTGTCAGGGTCCGGCGGCGCGCCGACCGGCTTCCGCAGCATCAGCCAGCCGATCAGGAGGCCGAGCGTGACACACACGGTGAAGATGATGATCAGCCAGATCGCCCGGTCGATGCGGTGCACGACGAACAGGCAGACGACAGTCAGGGTGTACAGGGTGAGGCCGAACAGGTGAAAGGCGTTGATGCGTTTCACGTTGCGCTCGCCCTGGACCATGCCGTAGAGGACGAACTGCCACGCGTAGGCCACGGTCAACGAGAAGCCGGCGCAGGCAAAGGCAACCCGCTCTCGCGCCGGCCCGCGGATGAGGACCGCGATCGACGATCGCCGCCGCGAAGCCGGGGACGGCAGCGAGCACGCGATCCACCGGCGGTGCCTGCGCGCGCACGACGTCGCGCGCCGGGCAGATGCGACGCGCCGACCGTATGGGCGATCGCGGCCGGCAGTCCACCGACCGCAAGCTGGGAGCAGACGAGCGCGATCAGCGCCACGAGCACCATCTGGCCGCGTCCGTGCGGGCCGAGCATGCGGGCGACGAACGGGCCTGACAGCGCCGTCACGAGCTGGGTCGCGAATCCGGTGACGGCGACAGCGAGAAACGCGCCGCCGCGACGCCCGGCGAGCATCCGCAGCCGACCGCGCATCAGCGGCGTCCCGTGAACCACGCGCCGGTACGCCTGCGGTCGTGGCGACGGCGGTGCGGCGCCACGACAGCGTCGCGGGCCCGTTGCCGTCCGGCGTCGACGAGTCGCTCGCGCAGCGCAGCGTCGCCGAGGACACGGGTGAGCGAGTCGGCGAGCGCCGTCCTCGTCGTCCGGGCCGAAGATCAGCGCGGCCCCGTCGGCGACCTCGGTGACCGCCGGTGTGTCCGCGGCGAGCACCGGACACCCGCTCGCCATCGCCTCGGCGACGGGGAGACCGTACCCCTCGTAACGCGAGGGGAACACGAACGCGGCGGCTCGGTGGTAGACGGCGGGGAGGTCCTCGTCGGACACGCGCAGGCAGTGCGTACGCTCGAGGACGCCGAGTTCGGCGAGCTCCGGCGCGCTCGGCGGCGCTGAGCCCGTTGCCGCACAGTACGAGCTGGAGATCCGGGTGCGCCGCGCGCGATACGGGCAAACGCGCCGAACAGCAGCCGGGCGTTCTTGTGCTTGTGACGGTTGCCGACATGGAGGACGTATGACTGCGGGAATGCCGCGCACGGGCCGCTCGTGGGGACGTGAAGAACGCACTCGGCGACTCCGAGCGGCGTCACCTCGATCGGTTTGTCGAGCGCCGGATGAAAGCGCCGCAGGTCCCGGTAGGTGGTCTGGGAAATGCACAGCAGACCATCACAGCGCTCGAGGTACGGTTGCTTCTCGGCGACGAGCGGCCCGGCGTCCGGAAACAGGTCGGTGAAACAGCTCGAGGATGAAGTCGTAGACCGTGCACACCGCGGGGTGTGCCCGGGGTCTGCGCGAGCGCGTCGGACGCGTACAGCGTGTGGTGGATGACATCGACCGCGACGTTCCAATCGCCGCCGCGACCGGCGGTTGAGCGCGCGGAAGGCGGCGGGCACGTGCCGGCGGGGGCAGCGGCACCCGGTTATACCGGCGCGGGGCCATGTCGCTGATATGGGCGTTGGCGACGTAGCGATAGGGCGTGATCGCCGTCGTGTATCAGTGCACCGTCGGAGCGGAACTCGCGGATCAGTTCCGTGAAGTACCGCGTGATCCCCGAGCGGCCGTGACGGACGAACGCCTGATCGTCGATCAGGACCCTCATCGATCAGGGCCCTCGCCGCCGGCGTTCATCGCACGAGCACGACGTCGACCTTGTGCGCGGGGAAGACGCGCGCCAGGAAGGTCGCCTCGTAGAACGTCTGCATGCGCCGGTGGCGGTTGACAAGGCTCTCGACGATCCAGTTCCACGGCTGGAAGACGACCTTCTGGAAGCGGACGATGCGCGCCTCGACGCGGTCGAAGGAGAAGTCGAAGTAGTACCCGCGCCCGAGGAACGACCGCTCGGTGAAGAACTCGAACGTGTTGATGGCGAATGCGCGACGGTGCGTCGGATCGGTGGGGACGGTGTACGAGGTGAAGTGCGGGCCCTCGATGTGGACCCGACCGCCGGGGGCGAGGATGCGGTGGATCTCTCGCATCGCCCGCGGCAGGTCGTCGAGATGCTCGAGGATGTCGATGCACTCGATCTCGTCGAAGGATCCGTCGGCGAACGGCCATGGGAAGACATCGAGATCGTGCACGACATGGACGCCGGGGAGTGGGGCGATGTCAAGGTTGACCCACCCGATCCGGACATCGTGTCCACACCCGAGGCTCAGCCGGCGCGGGGGTGGCGCTCGTCAACGGCGGCGCCGGCGCGGGCGATGGCGGGCGCGCTCACTGGTCCTGTCTCCAGGAACGCGTTCGCGTATTCCGCGACCTTCATCCCGATCGCCCGGCGGGCTCGATATCCGGGATGCAGCGGGTCGACGAAGTCACGGGACGGGAAGGCGAATGAGAGATCGACGACTCGACCGCGATCGCCGATCGCATCGAGGAACGCCTCGATGCAGATCTCGTTGCATCGCGCCTCTTGATCGCATGCGAACTCGCCGATCGTCTGGACCACGGCCTCGTGGTTGACGGGTGAGATGTACCCGACGCCGGCCACGCCCAACTCGCGCAGCATCGCGCCCATGTCCGCGAGTGCTGTCACGCCGGGGCTCTCCGGCGTGAGCATCTCGGCGTAGTAGTAGTCGAGCCGGTGCCGGAGCCGAGCGGCCTTCTGCGCGTCCGTCTCCGCCCGAGCGTGAATGAGCATGCGCAGCTCGCCGCGGGTGAGGCCGGCCTCGATGAAGCTCGGGGCGGGTTGACGGTCGTACTCGTCCGCGAACTCGCGTCCGGGGCGTTCGAGGCGCTTGGGACGGTTGCCGTTGAGACCGATCGCCTCGCGCATCGCGCGCGAGACCTCGATGTATGGATACTCCGGGTGATTGATCCAGGTCGAGCGCCCCATCATCGTCGCCATCGGGACGACGACGACGCGGGGCCTCGACGGGCAGCGCTCGAGTGCCGAGAGGTATGCCATCGAGATGCCCGCCTGATATCCGGGACCGGCGACCATCAGGCACTTGCCTCGGCGCCCGACGCCATCCTGGATCACCTCGGCAAGCTGACGATTGTCCGGCTCGTCACGTCCGATCCAGTACATCGTCGAGTCGCCGATGAGCAGGACCTCGGGCCCTCGGGATCCGCGATAGGCCCGCTCGATCGTCGCGAGCTGAGCGAGCTCGAGGTCGCCCCACTGCTTGATCGCGCGTCGCTTGACACGGAAGCGGGCATGGATTGAGTCCGACCTGCAAACGCTTCGTTCTCGACAGCTCGACGGGCATCGGCGGCCAAGCTACCAAACACCGGCGCAGCAACACCCCGGTTAGTGGTTAATCAAGCGACGGGCAACGGCGTGGAGCTGCCGAGGCCATCGAGCAGCCTCGCGAGCGCGGACGGGTCGATCGACATATCGCTGTCGACGCCCCACATCCGCTCCGGCCGAGCTGGCCGGCCGCGGCCGACGAGATACCGGTACCGCACCCCCGGCACGCAGGTGCTCAGCTTCCAATAGCACCCCTGGACGTAGTCCGGCGCGAACAGTTCGACCACCGATGCACCCGGGCTCGCGAAGGCCAGATTCGTCAGAGCGCCGCCATGGGGCGCAACGATGCACTCGGCCCGGGCGAACAACGTGATCTGCTCCGCCACCGACAGCGCGCCGGGATCGACGACCGTGAACCCTCGTTCGGCCAGGAGGGCGACGATCTCGCCCTCGTTCTCCACGATTCGAGTGCCCCGCCGCGCGCCGCGGGTCACGTAGATCCTGCGGTCGGCGGGCTCGGTCGGCGCTGCATCGGGGAGGCGGCCGAGCGCGGGATCGAGCAGGCGGTCGCGGAGGAACCGGATCGTCCAGGGCGGCGTGCGCAGGTGCGTGTCGGGCAAGCTGGGAACGACGAGCAGATCGGCCTCGATGTGCGGGACCGCGTCACTGTCGACGATTGTCTCGGCGCCGATCCCGAGCAGCCCGAGCAGCTCCCGCTCAAATGGCAGCGAGCTCGGCACGTACAGGCGCTCCGGCGCGACCTCTGGGGGGCACGCCTCCAGCAGTGCCAAGCGGGGGAGGACGTCGACGAGGAAGTGGTAATACGCCACGTCCCCCCGGGCCGCGAGGACGCCGACCCGCCCGGCGACGTGGACCGGCGAGGGTGGGAGCGGTGCCAGGAACGCCGGGTGGTGGTCGGGACGCGTCGTGCCGAAGTACGGGCTCAACTCGTCGACGAACGTCCCACTCGCGGTGAGGATCGCGCGGTAGGCCCCGAATGACCGGCCACCCGGCAGTGCCGCCACCACGAGTCGCGGCACGCGTTCGACGCATTCGCCGCGGAACGTCGGGTGCGCGTGCGGGACGCCGGGCGGCAGCACCCGGGTCAGTGTCTCCGCATCGCGCATGACCCACACGGTGCCCTCGCCGCGCTCCACGACCGCGTCCGCGCTGCCCGCGATCCGCCGCGGCCCGTACCCGCCTCGCGCCCGGCTCAGCCACTGCGTTGCCGGCGCGACGGCGCGGATCGTCGTCGCGTACGCCCGCTTGGCATGCGGCCACACGGGCCTCAGCGCCGCCGGAAGCCCGGCCAGGCGTCGCCGCGTCCTGATCTTCGTGCCCTGCCGCACGCGCATCGTGGGCAATGATGCCGCGCCGCCGCGCGGCGTGCGCTCCTTCAAAGTGCCGCGTGATCGCGGATGAGCAAGTACCCTCGGTCGCGCATGCGCAGGGGTGTGCTTGTTCTCGTCGTGCTGCTCGCCGCAGCTCTCAGTGGCCTTGCGCTCGCCGGCGTCGGGCATCCGATCGCCGTGAGCGTCGGTGCCGGACTCGGCCTCGTCGTCGCCGCGACGATGCTGTTCGGGGTCCGCACCGAGCAGGTCGCGTTCCTCGCCGTCGCCGCCCTCGTGCTGATGATCACGTGGAACGGCATTCGCGTCGGCGGGGGCGCCATCGGCGACGCGTTCATGGTCGTCGCGTTCGCCACGGTCCTCGCGCATGTCATCGCCGACAAGCGGCCCGTCCCGATCCCGGGCTGGTTGTTCATCGCCGGGATCGGCTGCTTCCTCGCCGGTCTGCTGACGATGATCTTCCCGCCGAGTCTCCAGCTCACGCAGCGGACACTGATCACGGAGACGAACTTCCTGCTCCAGGACGGCGTGTCCGGCATCATCACCCCACGCTCCGACCTCATGGTCCTCGATCCAGTTCGAGCTGGCGCTCGTGCTCATCCCGGTGCTGATCGCGACGGTGGCAACGACGCACCGCCGCTGTGCCCGCCTGGTCGATCTCTGGACGCTCGGGGCGATCGTCAACGCGGCGGTCGGCGTCGCTCGACTACGCCGGCATCGTCCATCTCGCGCCGATCGCGCTCGCCGCCGACCGGTCTGCCGGCCTGACCGTGCAGTCGAACTACCTCGCGCTCACGTGCGTGATCGCGATCCCGACCGCGATCCTGTGGTTCGGTCGATCGCCCCGCGCGACGCTCGCCGGGCTCGTCGGTCTGTCCACGCTCCTCGGTGGCGTGTACGCCTCGGGGTCGCGGGCGGGAACGATCGCCGCGGTGATGGCCGTCGCGGCCACGGTCGTGCTCGTGCCGCGGCTGCGGCCGTCGCTGGCCGTCCTCATCCCGGTGACCGGCATGGCGCTCGTTGCGCGTGCTGATGTTCACCCACGCCGGACAGGGAGATCCTGCGGCAGGTGAGGCTCGGCTCCTCGACGAGCACGTCGTTGAGCGACACGCAGCGCTCGGCGGCGGCCGGAGTCGCGTGGACGCAGATCGAACGCGCGCCCGCTCGAGGGGGTCGGGTTCGCCGTGATCGCCGACGCCCACGACATCTACCTCGAGCTCCTCGCGGCCGGCGGCCTGGTCGCGCTCGGCGTCGTTCGTCACCTTCTGCAGCGGCGTCGTCGCGGCGGCGTGGCGCGGCCTCGCCTCGCCTTCGCGTGACACGGCGATCGCACTGGCAGTCGCGCTCGCGGCGTGGCTGGTCAACGGCGTGTTCGACAACCAGGTTGCCGACAAGTACCTGTACGTCGTCCCGGGTCTGCTGATCGCGCTCTCGCGGGTCACGGCAGGCGCGCGCGCCGGCGCCGGTGCGTGCGGATGGCCGCGTCGTGTCCCGTCTCGAGAGCTCGGCGAGGTGGCGGTCCGACGCCCGGCTACGCCGCCGTCGGCGTCGGCGAGCCGTAGTAGCTGCCGTAGTAGTAGCCGTCCTCGTTCTCGCGCACGTCGGTGAGCACGAGCCCGACCGGCCGGTCGGGCAGCCGGGAGAGTGCCGACTGGGCCGCCCGGGCCTGGTCACGGGTCGTGCGCTCGAGCCGTACGCACACGAGCAGCGTGCCGACGTCAGGGATGATCGACAGCGTGTCGGCGACCGGGAGCAGCGGCGCCGTGTCGAGGATCACCGAGTCGTAGACCTCGCCGACCTCGTCGAGGAAGGAGCGAAACCGGTCCGAGGAGAGGAGCTTCGCCGGGCGGGGCACGTTCGTGCCGGAGGTGATGCACACGAGGTTCGTGGCGCTCGCCTCGGGCGCGGCGCCGTTCCGTTCCCGTTCCCGTTCCCGTTGCCGTTGCCGTGGCCGTTCATCCGCGCGCCGTTGCCGGCGACCGGCTGGAGGATCTCGTGCGGCTCGGCGTTGCCGGTGAGGTAGTCGGTGAGGCCCGGGGACGCCTTGATCCCGAACCGCTTCGCGAGCACCGGTCGGCGCAGGTCGCACTCGACGAGCAGCGTCCGCCGGCCCGCCTCGGCGTTGGCGACGGCGAGGCACGCGGCCACCGTCGACTTGCCCTCCTCGGCCATCGCGCTCGTCACGAGCAGCGTCCGGGCGTCGCCCGCGGCCGCGAGGTAGCGCACGTTCTGCTGGAGGATCCGGAACGACTCCTCGTCCGGCGCCGCAAGCGGGCCGCGGCCGTTGCGGGCCGGCATCCCCGCCGCTCCGGCGTGGCCGAGCGCGTCCGAGCGGATCAGGCCGACGACCGGGTGGTCGAGCACCTGGGTCACGTCTCGGGAGTGGCGCAGGCGGCGATCGAGCACGTCGCGGGCGGTCGCGATCGCCAGACCGAGCAGCAGACCGAAGATGAGCGCCGCGATCGCGTTGCGGACCGGCTTCGGGGAGCTCGGGCTGCCGGGGGCGCCCGCGGTCGAGTTGATCTGGAGTGGCGTCGACACCGTCGAGAGGTTCTTCAGGCGGGCGAGCGTCTCGACCGTCTGCAGTTGCGTCCCAAGCTGGCTCTTCGGGATGTGTCTGAGCTGTCGCTGGACGGCCGCCGCCTGCGCCGCGAACTGCGCCCGGGTCTCCTGGGTCGTGAGCTGACGGTCGGCAGTGGCGAACGCGTTCGCAAGGGCGGCCGCCTGCTTGGCGCTGCGATCGGTCGCCGTCACGTTGATCACGTACGAGTTCGGGTCGATCGCGGTCTGCACCGTGCCGCGAAGGCTGTCGAGACTGAGCGGCGAGTGCAGCTGACGCTTGACCTTCGCCACGACCGCCGGGCGCGTGACCTGCGGGGCCGTGGCCGACGCGAGCTGGAGCGGCGTCTGCGTGCTCACAAACGACCCGCCGAGCAACGCGAGGTCGTGGTTCGGGTCATTGACGACCAGCGATGCGGTCGCCTCGTAAGACTTTGTCTGCACGAGCGACAGCGCGAGCGCCACACCGGCGCACACCAACGCCACGATCAAGATCAGCAGGCGCTGACGCCGGATGACGTCCAGATACCCGCTCAGCGTGAATTCCCTGGATTGTCTCGTCATAGGTTCGAAGGCTCCTCGGGCCCGGAGCAGCCCCGCTCTCCCAGGTGCAGGGCTCGTCGCAGATGTCGGTTCGGACTGCCGGGTGGGGGCCTGCCTCGGCCGCCTCCGCGGGAGGATGGTACAGCGGCGAAAAGATGTCGGCGCCAGTAAATAGCGAAATGCACCAGGAGTCGGTAAAGCGGATCAGGCGATTTGGGTGCCCGCCGTCGCGGCGCGCTGCTGCCGGTCGGACATTGGTTGACCGCACACTGTGACTCCAGCTTTTGGCGCATTGAACCGATACCGACGTCATGGCGTGGAAGAGATCAGGCGTGCCCCGCGCGCCGTCGTCGCTGCGCGCGTCTCGGCGCGCGGCCCGGTCGTCGCCTGCGCAGGCGTGCTCCGGCGCGCGGCCCGGTTCGTCGCCTGCGCAGGCGTGCTCCGGCGCGCGGCCCGGTTCGTCGCCTGCGCAGGCGCGCTGGTGGCGGCGCTCAGCTCCGCATCCACCGCAACCGCTGCGTCCGCGCCGAGCGCGATCACCTGGCGCTCCGGCGTCTTCGCCGGGTACGGGCCGGCGGGCGACGTTGCCTTTGGGACGTGGCGGGGCGTGTCGGTGACCTCGGCGACCGATTTCCTGCCCTCGGACAACTGGGCGCAGATTGAGAATCCGGCGTGGGCGATCGCCCAGTGGGGCCCAGTCCCAGGGGTGTGGCCGGATTTCAGCCTGGCCCCGTGGCCGGCCTCAGGGGGCAGCTTGAGCGAGGCCGCCTCCGGCGGCTATGACGCGCATTTCGCGGCGCTGGCCCGGAATCTCGTGGCGGGCGGTCTCGGTGCTGCCGGCATCCGGCTCGGCTGGGAGTTCAACGGATCGTGGTACCGGTGGTCGGTGCGCTCCGCGTCCGATGCGGCGCTGTTCGCGCAGGCGTGGCGCCGGATCGCGACCGCCATGCGTTCGGTGCCGGGCGCACACTTCCGCTTCGATTGGACGCTCACCGCAGCGACGGGCGCGGTCGATCCGGCGCTGGCCTATCCGGGGGACGCGTATGTCGATGACATCGGGATGGACGTGTACGACTGGAACGCGACCGGGTCGTCCGAGTCCTCAACGCAGCGCTGGAACGAACTCGTGAACCAGGGCTACGGCCTCGCCTGGCAGGCGCGCTTCGCGGCCACCCACCACAAGCCGCTGGCTTTCCCCGAATGGGCCGTCGTCAGCTACAGCCTCCAGCCGTCCGCGGCCGGCGGGGATGACCCGCAGTTCGTGCAGAACATGGTCGCGTGGTTCCGTGCCCACACCGTCGCCTTCGAGAACTACTTCGATGCCGACGCCACCTCATTTGGGATGTTCTACGGCCTCACGACCGGCAACGGCCTCTTCCCGCAGTCGGCCGCGACCTACCAGCATCTCTACTCCGCGACCGTGGCGCCCGCGCCCACACTGGGTCCCGCGCCGAAGCCGACGCAGGCCACCACGCCGAGCCCCAGCCCGACGCGGAAGGCGACCGTCGCGCCCAAGCCGGCCGCGGCCTCCCACCCGCCGGTCCAGCGAACATCGGCGCCCACGACGTCCAGGCGCGGGCGACGGTGCGTCTCCACCCGACGCGGGCACCCCGCGTGTGCCCGGCGCAAGCCGCGAGCCAAGCCGCCAGCCAGGCCGCGAGCACACACGCGCAAGCGCCATTTCGTCGGGCGCTGACCCGGGCAACGCACCAAAAACCGGAGAGCCGGCGCTTGGCGAGCGCCGAAGTGCCACCATCCCCCGGGATGAAGCGGGGGGTGTTGAGAGAACCTCGACCTCAGACAGCGCGCGCCGTGCGCTGCCGCCGCCTGCGCGCGGCGCCAAGGGTCATGCCGAGCACGACCGCGAGCAGGGCGAGCACGAGCGGGAGTACCAGGCTCCCGACGTCCGCGTTCGCGCCGCCGAGCGAATCCGGCGCGGCCGTCGATGCCGAGATCCGCGGCGGCAGCGCGAGCAGACGGCGACGCGGGCTGAGCTGGTCGCTGCCCGCGATCGCGCGGAGCGCTCCGGGCGGCAGCGTGCTCGCGACCGATCCGGGACCGCCGCCAGGTGACCCGATCTGCGGACCGCGCCCGCCGCTGGCCGACGGGATGTTCTCGCAGTACTGGCTCTGGGCACTGACCGGCGGGCCGGAGCAGAGTCCACCCGGCCGGCCGGAGGCGGCCGCGACGGGTGCTGCTGTGCCCAGGCAGACAGCGAGGGTGACGAGAAGGATCCGCGCAGACATGGGACGCCGGCGGCGATGGTAACCGAGGCCCCGACGCTGAGGAGCCGGTTCCCGGTTGAGCGCGGGACGCAGTCTCCGCCGGCCCAGGCACGCACGGCTCGAGCGCCGGCGCCGCGTGTGATCGCGTTCACAACGGCGCTTGCGCTCGTGCTCGTCTACGCGCTGCGCGGGGGCGCCTACGACCTCGTCGCGTTCGAGGAGTACGGACTGGTGATCTGGGTCGTGCTCGGCGCCGGCATCAGCCTGGGGCTGCTGCCGCGCACTCGCCCTTCGCGGCCCGTCCTGATGCTGCTCGGCGCGTTGCTGGCATACGCCGCCTGGATCGCCATCAGTCTTCTCTGGAGCGAGAGCGCCGAGCGCACGGTCACCGAGCTGGCGCGAGCGCTCGATTACCTCGGACTCGTCGCGCTCGTCTCGACGCTTGTCGATCAGCGGACGTGGCGGGCGGCCGCCGCCGGACTCGGCGCCGGCGCGATGCTCGTCTGCGTGCTCAGCGTCGCGAGCCGGTTTGTCCCCGGCGCGTTCCCGGCCACTGCGGTGTCGGCGTCCGCGCACTTCTACCGGCTCAGCTACCCGTTCGGCTACTGGAACGCCGTCGGCGCATGGGGGGCCATGTGCGTCGCGACCGCGCTGGCATTGAGCGCCCACGCTCAGCGGCGGATCGTCCGCGCGCTCGCCCTCGCGGGCGTTCCGATCGCGTTTCTGGCGACCTACCTCAGCTACTCGCGCGCCGGTCTCATCGGCACAGGCGTCGCCGTGCTGGCCGTCCTCGTTCTCAGTCGCAGCCGGATCACGGCTGCGGTCAATGCCGCCGTTGCTGCCGGCGGCGGCGCGATCGCGGTGCTCGCCGTGCGCGGGGCTCCGGAGATCGCGAACGCCAGCGGCACGCGCGGCGCCGGCGGCGCGGCTCTCGGCGTGCTCGCCGGGATCGTGATCTGCGCCGGTGGCGCCGTCGCGGCGAGCGCGTTGCGGTTGGATCGCCGCGCTGTTCCCCGCGCCGTGGCCCGACCGCTGCTCGCCGCCGGCCTTCTCATCCTGCTCGTCGCCGGCGCGGGTCTCGGACCTCGGCTGACGTCACGCGCCTGGCACTCATTCACACGTCCGAACGTCGTCACCGCGACAGCCGATCCGACGCAGCGGCTCGTCAACCTCAGCGGCAGTCGCTATTACGTCTGGCAGGCCGCGCTGAAGGCGTTCGGGACGCATCCGCTGGGTGGCACCGGAGCGGGCACGTTCGAGTTCTGGTGGAATCGGCACGCGACCGATCCCGAGTTCGCGCTCAACGCCCACAGCCTCTGGGTCCAGAACCTTGCCGAACTCGGCGTGCCGGGATTGCTGCTCGTCATCGCCGTCGCGGTCGCGGCGCTCATCACCGCCGGCTCGGCGCGCCGCCACGCGCGCCGCCGCGCGAGCGCGGGCGCGTCGGCGGGGCTCCTGGCCCTGCTGATCGTGTACCTCGTCCATGCGAGTGTCGATTGGATGTGGGAATCGACGGCCGTGACCATGCTCGCGCTGTGCGCCGCCGCCGTGCTCTCCGGCCGGCTCGGCACGCGCGCCCGATCACTGCGATGGTTCGCGCGCGCGCCGCTCACGGCGATCGCCGTCGTCGCGGCCGTGGTGCAGGTTCCGGGGTTGCTCAGCACTGCTGAGCTTCGTCGTAGCCAGAGCGAGGAGCGGGGTGGCCACTCGGCGCTCGCCCTCAGCTGGGCAGATGCCGCCGTGTCGGCCGAGCCGTGGTCGGCGAGCGCCTACGAGCAGCGGGGGCTCGTGCTCGAGGCGGCCGGCCGCTACGCCGACGCGGCGCGGGACGTCCACCGCGCGATCGCCCATGAGCCGATGAACTACGTCCACTGGGCGGTCCTCGCCCGGATCGAGGCCGAGCGCGGCCGGGTCGACGTCGCCGTTCAGGACCTGTCGGAGGCGCGCCTGCTCCGGCCCCACGCGCTGCTGTTCAGCGGCTACGTACCGTCGCCGGTGCCCGCGTCGCCGCCGAGCTGACTGCGTAGCTTCTTCGCCCGGCCGACGAGTCCGCCCCGCCGGACCCGCACGACCGACGGCGGCGGCTCCGGCGGCGCCGACTCCCCGTCCCGTCCCAGTCCCTCCCAACCGAGCGCGACTCCAAACGCGGCATCCGCCTGCCCGAGCTGCCCGGCGCTCGCCGAGCAGCGAGGGCAGTGCTTGACGTGCACGGCGAGCGCCTGATCGTCCGGGAGCTCGCCGTTCGCGCGGGCCGCGAGCAGCTCGGGTACGGCGGCGCACTGCTCGGGGCGCGTGGGTTGCGCCGACTCCGGGACCCGGAACCGGGCGGCGGCGGCCGACCGAGTCGCCTTGAGCAGCAGCTCCTCGAGGTCCGGCTCCGTCCCCGCGGTCAGCGCCCGGCCGACGAAGTCGACGAACGCGGCCTCGCACGCGTCGTCCGCGAGTTCCGGCCTGCAGGCGAGAGCGCAGTACGCCCGCACCTTGTCGATGTGGGCGTCGCGGAAGCCCGCGAGCGCGTCCTCGTCTCCCGCGGTGATCAGATCGGCGAGGGAAACGGGTGGGGTGGGTTCTGGATGGTCGATCGCTCAGCCCTCCGGATACGGGATGCTGGCCGATCGTCCGGCAACCGCGCGCAGCAGCAGCCGACGCGCCAGTCGCACGCGTGCGTAGAACACGCCGCCGGCAGTCGTTTGCCGGTGGAGCAGGGTCCGCCAGCCATGCGGTGTCGCTCGCTGGAGGACGACGGCGCCCGGCCGCGGTGCGCGGCCCCACAGCGTCGTCACCCCGCGGGAGCCGCGGACGGCCGCGAACGGGAAATGGAACGCGACGCTCGACGGCTTTGCGCGACCACTGGCGTAGAACAGGCCGGCGCCGGTCTCGCTCTTGTGTGGGTAGTCGCGAATCAAGTACCAGAACATATGGCTGACGCCCTGACGCCACAACTCGTAGAAGGCGAGCGACAGCCGGCGTGCCTGGGTCGTGAGCGAGACGCCATCCGGGTCCGGGGGCTTCGACGGCCAGAAGATCTCGGTCTCCCACGCCGCCTTGCGACCGCGCGGGAGCAGGGTGTGACGGCGGACGGCCACGGCGACGACGTGAGTGAGCCGGCCGAGGTCAGGCACGCTGACGTCGTCTGGGCTGAATGCGTGGTGCGTCGGGGTGAGTGCGTACGGGTGGTCATCGATCGCGTCGAAATGTGCCGGATTCGGGCAGCGTTCCGGCCGCAGTCTCACGCCGCGCAGACACAGCAGCTCCCGCATGAACGCGACGGGGTGCATCCGGTCGACCCCGGGAGGATCCCCGTAGGGACCGAGGCCGGCCGCAAGCACCGTGGAGTGCGGTTGCACGGCCTTGACGTTGGCATAGCCCGCGTTCAACAGGGCGCGGTAGATGCCGGGGCTCGCCGGCATCGGGCGCCCGCGCTGATCGTGCGTCCACTGCGGCGCGAGATTGATGCGGAGGTTCGGCTCGTTCCAGATCTGGAACGAGGTCACCCGGGGCAGCGTGTGCTGCGGGCGCAGCGGGTCCGGGTAGCGACCGGTGTACCGGGTGGCAACGACACGCGCGAACTGCCCGAACAGGGCGGCGTTCGGCCGCCACGTGTTCGGGCTGACATCCCGGGGCGGGTGCGCCCCGAGCGCCCAGCTGGGCGGGTAGCCGATCTCGAGCAGCAGCCGGATGTGATGTGCCGCGGCGTCGCGGACGGCGGCGTCGGTCACGCCCCAGGAGTACCCGGGATCCGAGGGCTGGGACGGCTGCGCCGGGCGCGCCGGAGCGATGAACTGCCAGTAGACACCGAGCCGGATCCACCCGGCCGCGATCCGATGCGCGGCGGCAAACCACGACGTCCGGGTTGCCTCGCTCGCATACGGGTCAAGGAACGTCGGGTCATCGACGATGCCCTCCGAGAACGACGCCGGCCCGGGGAGCGTGGCCGGGTGCGCGACGGCGCCCGGGACGCCGAGGACGGGGGACAGAAGCATCGCCAGGATCGCCACCGCCAGGACCGCCAGGACCGCCGGGACCGCCGGCGCGACCCGCCGGCGTGCCCGCGGCTGTGCCGTCAGATCTGCATGCCCCACAGGGGGAACCAACGCTCGAGCTCCGGTTCGATAGGAAGCTCGGATCCCACCTGCGCCTTGAGCACCAGCTCTCGTTCGTTGTCCCGTTGCTGCTCGCCCCCGGCGGGGACGAACGGGTAGAACATCCCGCGCTTGTAGTTGTAGATCCAGTACAGCGGCTTCCCCTGCCGATCGGTGAAAGCGAACACCGCACACAGCACGCGATCCCCGTAGCCGCCCGTCTCAAGTGATCCGCTGACGGCGTTGATGCCGACGACGAGGTCGTCGAAGTCCGCACCCTTGAGCACAAGCCAGCGGAAGCCGAACGTGTCGTCCGAACGGTCGACCGTCGTGCCGCTGTCCTTGGCGGTCGCCCGTACGATCTCCTCGGTGTCACGGACGATCGAGTCGAAGTCGGTCGTCGAGAGCGGCTGGAAGACGATCGCCGCGCTCCCGCGCGGTACGAGCCCGAGTTCGGTCTCGAACTTCACGTTCGCGGTGCTGATCGCAAACAGCCGGTCGGGCGCCGGTCCTGCCAGCTTGCGCTTGCCCATGAGCACATCCAGGAACCCCATGCGCGATGGATTGTCGCCGAAAGCGGTCCGCGAGTGTTCCGTTACGCCGTGCCCTGCAGCTGCGCCTCGAGCCGCTGCAGCGCCGCGATCCGCTTCTCGAGCGGCGGGTGCGTCGAGAACAGGTTGGCGGCGGTCGTCTTCACCTTCGGCGGGAAGATGTAGAACGCGGCGAGCTCGCCGTTCGCCGCCCGCAGGTCCTGCTGGGGGATCTGCTGCATGTTGCCGCTGATCTTCATCAGTGCCGAGATGAGCGCGCTCGGGCGGCCGGTGATGATCGCGGAGCCGCGGTCGGCCGCGAACTCGCGGTAGCGCGAGAGCGCCTGGAGCAGCACGAACGAGACCATGTAGACAACCGCCGAGACGAGGATCACGACGAGCCAGCTCGGGCCGTTGTCGTCGTCGTCGCCGCCCCAGCCGCCGAACCAGAAGCCCATCTGGACGATGAACGACGCGATCGAGGCGAAGAAGCTGGCGATCGTCATCACCATCACGTCGCGGTTCTGGACGTGTGTGAGCTCGTGGGCCATCACGCCCTCGAGCTCGGCCGGCGTCAGCAGCGAGAGGACCCCCGTCGTCGCGCACACCGTTGCGGTCTTGGGCGAGCGGCCGACCGCGAACGCGTTCGGCATCGAGGTCTCGGCGATCGCGACGCGTGGCTTGGGCATGTTCGCCTGCAGGCAGAGCCGCTCGATCAGCGCATGGAACTCCGGCGCCTGCTGGGGAGTCACCTCGTGTGCGCCCATCGAGGCGAGCGCGATCTTGTCCGAGGTGAAGTACTGGACCAGGAACAAGACGCCGGCAATGACGGCGATCGTGACGGCGCCGACGCCGGCGGCGAAGAGCACGCCGATCAGCACGGCGTAGACGAGGCCGAGCAGGAACAGAGTGAGGATCATCCGGGTCTGAAGCCCGGTATCGCGACCGAATGATGTGGATCTGGCCATAGGTTTGCCATCTATGGTGGCAGACGGGCTAAGCGGCCGGTGAAGGGTTTCCGAAGGGTTTCTATGGTGCGCCCGATACCAGTCGAGCGTGCGCGCAGCCCCTCCTCGAGCGTGACCGACGGCTCCCAGCCGGTCAGCTGCCTGGAGCTTCGAGTAGTCGACCCACTGGCGGTCGATCTCGCCAGGTGGAGTGCCCGGCCCCGCGGACGTCCGGCGTCACGCCGGTGCCGGCGAGCCGGCAGATGAGCCTGACGACGTCGAGCACGCGGTGGGCGCGCCCGCCGCCGGCGTTGAACGCCTCGCCGCGACCCTCGCCCCGACCGAGCGCCTCGCAGATCGCCAGGTAGGCGGCGACGGCGTCCTCGACGTACAGGAAGTCGCGCTCGGGCGAGCCGTCCGAGCGGACGACCGGCGCGCGGCCGGCGAGCGCGGCAGTGACCGCCTCCGGGACGAGCCGGGAGCGGTTCGTGTCGCCGCCGCCGTACAGGTTGGCGAAGCGGGTGACCGCCACCGGGAAGCTGCCAGGTGTGCCAGTAGGAGCGGGCGAGCAGGTCCGTCGCCGCCTTGGAGACGTCGTACGGGAACACGGGCTGGAGCGCGAAGTCCTCCCGGTAGGGCAGCTCGCGGTGCGGCCCGTACGCCTTGTCCGACGAGGCGACGACGACCCGCTCGGCGCCGTGGGTGCGGCACGCCTCAAGCAGCATCCACGTGCCGCGGATGTTCGTCTCGAACGTCGAGGTCGGGCTGCGGTTCGCCGTCGGCACGATCGTCTGCGCCGCGAGGTGAAACACGGTGTCGACCTCGTACTCGCCGAGCGCGCGGACGACGAGGCCCTCGGCGCAGATGTCGCCCGTGGACGACGTCGACGCGGCGCTCGAGGCCCATCCGGGCAAGCGCCGAGCTCGTCGCGTCGTCCCGGCGGAGCACGACGACGCGCGCCTCGGCGTCGAGCAGTGCCCTGACGAGCCAGCTTCCGAGCAGGCCGTAGGCGCCGGTCACGAGCACCGAGCTTCCGTTCAGTCCCACAGCTTCCACGGCGCCACGCCCTCGCTCCACAGATCGTTGAGCAGGACCGCGTCCTTGTAGGTGTCCATGCAGTCCCAGAAGCCCTCGTGGCGAAAGGCGCGGAGGTCTCCGCGGCGAGCGAGTTGGTCGAGCGGGTCGCGCTCGAGCACCGAGTCCGGCGTCAGCAGCTCGAACACCGCGGGCTCAAAGCAGAAGAACCCGCCGTTGACCCAGTGCTCGCTGCGCGGCTTCTCGACGAATCCCCGCACCACACCGCCGCCATTGAGCTCTGCGACGCCGAACTGGAGCTCGGGACGGACGACCGTCATCGTCGCCCCGGGGCGGTGCGCCTCGTGGTCGGCGAGGAGCGCGTGGAGGTCGATATCGGCCACGCCGTCGGCGTAGGTGACGCAGATTCGCTCGCCGCCGAGGAGTCCCGCGGCGCGCGCCAGGCGGCCGCCGGTCGGCGTCTCAAGTCCCGTGTCGAGGCAGCGCACCTCGGTGCCCTCCGGCCAGGGCTCGCGGGCTGCGAAGCCCTCGATCAGCTCCGCTTTGTAGCCGGTGAGGAGCACGAACCGGCGGAACCCCTGGGCGAGGTAGATCTGCATCACGTGCCAGAGGATCGGGCGGCCGCCGATCTCGACGAGCGGCTTCGGAATCGACTGTGTGTGCTCCTGCAGCCGCGTCCCCCGGCCGCCACAGAGGATCGCGACGAGCGGCAGCATCGCGCGGATTATCCGGGTCCAGCCGGGGCGATGTCGTCGCCGAGGGCCCTAACCTACGGTCGCGATGCAGCCGGAGATCCACATTCTCGGGATCACGCTGAAGTCGTTCGGGATCGTGTTCGCGTGCGGGTTCATCGCGGCCGGCGCGATTCTCATCCGTCGCCTGCGCGAGCTCGGCAAGCCCGTCGACTACGCATACGAGATGGCGTTCGCCGCGCTCGTCGGGGGGCTCGTCGGCTCCCGCGTCTACTACGTCGTGCAGAACTACAGCCAGGTCAAGCACGACCTCATCGGCAGCCTGTTCTCCGGTTCCGGACTCGTCTGGTACGGAGGCGTGATCGGCGGCGCGATCGCGGTCGTCGTGTGGGCCTGGTGGCGCGGCATGCTGAACCTGGGACTGCTCGATCTGGCGTCGGTGCCGCTGGCGATGGGCTACGCGATCGGCCGGATCGGCTGCCAGGTGTCCGGCGACGGGGATTACGGCAAGCCGTCCCACCTGCCGTGGGCGATGGGCTATCCGCACGGGACGGTGCCGACCCCGCCGGGGGTTCGGGTGCAGCCGACGCCGATCTACGAGACGCTCGCGATGGGACTCATCGCCTGGGGGCTGTGGCGGATGCGCGATCGGTTCCGCCCCGGGGCGCTGTTCGCGCTCTACCTGCTGCTCAGCGGCCTCGAGCGACTGCTCATCGAGTTCCTGCGCCGCAACCATCGCGTCGTCGCCGGTCTGACAGCCCCCCAGCTCGAGAGCATTGCGCTGATGCTCGTCGGTGCGCTGTGGCTGTGGATCATGAACCGGCGCGGGGGGCTGAGGGCGAACCGCCGCCCGTCCGGCTCGGCGTTGGCAACGGCCTAATCGCCCGGTAGGCTCAAGTCCGTGGCAGGAGGTGCCGATACATGACCCAGGTGCGTGCCACACGGGCATACATCGCAGGGTTCGGTACGGCAGGTTCGCTCTTGGCGGGAGCGGCCATCTTGTTCGTGCTCGCGAGCGCGGTCGTGTCGTTCCGCGGCTGGCCGACGATCGGCGCGCAGCCGTCAGCCTCGACCGTCGTGCTCGGAAAGCGGCAGGTCGCCCCGGCAAGCTCCCCATCGGTCCAGCGCGTCGCGGTGATCGCCGCAGGCGGCGTCGCGCCGGGCGGCACGGCGGGCGGTGCGGCCGGCACCGGCGCCACGGCGGGCGGCGCGGCTGGGGCTCCGGGCCCGTCGTTCACGACCACCCGGCTGGGTGGGGCATCCGGTACGGGTGTCCACACGATTCCGGTCGGCTCCGGCTCGGGCCCCGGCTCACCGGTCGCGCCGTGCGCCACCGGTTGCGCCCCTGGCGGGTCAGGGTCGGGCTCCTCAGGGGGCGGGTCTGGCGGCGGCAGCGGCTCCGGTGGTGGCGGCGGCGGTTCCGGCGGCGGCGGCGGTTCCGGCGGCGGTGGTGGCGGCGGCGGGAATCCCGGCGGCCTTGGCGGCGCCGTTCAGGCAGCGACCGGTGCTGCGGCAAGCACCGTCGCGAGCGCCGGATCGGGCCTTTCCTCGACGGTCACCACCGTGACTGGCACGGTCGCGAACGGCGTCTCGACCGTCAACTCGACCCTCGGGAGCACCGTCCAGAGCGCCGGCCAGGCGGTCGGCAATACGGTCAGCACCGCCACCGGCGCGGCCGCGTCGACGCTCAACGCGGCGGGGAGGACCGTCGGCGGGCTCCTCGGCGGCGGTCGGTAGCCCGCTGGGGACGGACCTCCGGGTTCACGCGACCTCCGGGTTCGCGTGACCTCCGGGTTCACGCGACCTCCGGATTCACGCGACCTCCGGGTTCACGGGACCTTCCGGGTTCGCGTGACCTCCGGGTTCGCGTGACCTCCGGTTCGCGTGACCTCCGGGTTCCACGTGACCTCCGGGTTGACGGACCTCGCGGATTCACAGGATCTTCCGGGTTCACGGGACCTTCCGGATTGACGGGACCTTCCGGGTTGACGGGACCTTCCGGACCACGCGAACCTCCGGACTGACGGCCACCCTCCTTGCGCACCGCGACAGAGTCCCACTGCTCCGGTGTTGGCAGGTGCTTTGGGATCTTCACCCGATCAGATCGGGTGAAGTTGCCAATCCAATCAACGACGTCGCTGGAGTGGGACGTTGTCGCGGTCCGCGCGAGCGGCTTGGACCGTCCCGACCGAGAGCCCCCTCCGACCGAGAGCCCCCTCCGACCGAGCCCCCGTCCGACCGAGCCCCCGGACGGCGCGTGGCCGCCGGTCCACCGATCGATAGTGGCCGAGCTACCCCTCGGGCGTTCGTGTGCTGTCCGGATCCGCGCCGCGTCCATCGATCGCCTGCTCGATGAACCGCAGGCTCACGGCCTGCAGCTCGTGATCGTGCTGGATCGAGCGGTGATGGCCGCCGGGCAGCGTGATCAGCCGGCTCCGCGGATGATGCAGATGCGCGGCGAGCTCACGTGAGAGCTGCACGGGCACGACCTCGTCGCCCTCGGCGTGGAGCAGCAGCACGGGCACGTCGAGCGCATCGGCGATCTCCGTCTCGTCGTGCTCGGCGAACAGTGCCTCGAGCGCCGGCGCATCGGCCTCGAACTCGAAGCGCTTGGCGCTGAGACCGCGTCGCATCCCCTCGGCACTCGCCGGGCAGATCGCGACGACCGCCGCCGCGCGGGCCACGGGAGCGGCTGCGATTGCGAGGTACCCGCCCATGCTCGAGCCGCGCAGCGCGATCGGCAGTCCTCGGTCACCGGCCCGCTCACGCAGGAGCGCTCCCATCGCGGCGATGTCGCCGAGCACGCGGCCGTCCATCGGCCCGGTGCTCGCGCCATGGCCACGCTGATCGAACGCGATCGCACCGAATCCGGCTCCGAGCACGACCCGGGCGAAGTCGTGATGGCTCTCCTTGCATGATCCGGCGCCGTGCAGGATGACGACGCCGCCGCGCGCCGGACGCCGCTCGGGCAGCCACAGCGAGTAAGCGAGGCCGTCGTGGACGTCGATCTCGGCGGGCAGCGCCTCGGTCGCGGTTCGCATGCGCCTCATGGAGCGATCATGTCAGCCGCCCAGCCCGCATGGCATGATCGAGGCCTGATGACGAGCACGGCCGCCCAGCTCTCCCACGTCTATCCGCTCGGGACGCGCCTCAACGAGCGTGGGCAGCTCGAGATCGGCGGGTGCGACGTGCTCGACGTCGTCCGGGAGTTCGGGACGCCGGCGTACATCGTCGCCGAGGACGATCTCCGGACGCGGGCGCGGGCGTTCGTCGATGAACTCGCGGCGCGGCATGACGACTTCGATGTGCTGTTCGCCTCAAAGGCGTTCCCGTGCACTGCGGTCTACCGAGTGCTCGCTCAGGAGGGGCTCGCGTGCGACGTCGCCTCGGGTGGGGAGCTCGCGCTGGCGCTGCGGGGCGGCTTCGATCCGGAGCGGATCTACTTCCACGGCAATGCGAAGTCGGATGCAGAGCTGATCGAGGCGCTCGAGGCCCGCGTCGGGCACGTCGTGCTCGACTCGTTTGATGAGTTCGCCCGGCTCGAGCGGGTGGCCGCGGCGCTCGGGCGCACGCAGGAGGTCTTGATCCGGGTCACCCCGGACGTCGCCGGGAACACGCACGATGCGATCTCGACCGGCCAGGCGGACTCGAAGTTCGGCTTCTCGATCGACGACGCCCGGGAGGCGATCGCCCGGCTGTCAGGCGTTCCGCACCTGAGGTTGGTCGGTCTCCATTTCCACATCGGCTCACAGCTGTTCGAACTCGAGCCGTTTCGTCGCGCCGTCCGCGCGATCGCCGCACTCGGCGAGTTTCCGGTCTACAACCTCGGCGGCGGACTCGGCGTCGCCTACACGAGTGATCAGAGGCCTCCCTCGATTCCCGAGTACGTGGACGCGCTCGTGAGCGCGGTGCACGACGAGCTCGGCGCGGACAAGCGGCTACTGCTCGAGCCGGGCCGGGCGCTCGTCGCCAACTCGACGGTTACGGCGTACTCGGTCCTGAGCGTCAAGCGCAACATCTCGACCTGGGTCGCCGTCGACGGCGGCATGTCGGACAACCTGCGGCCGATGCTCTACGGCGCGCCGTACGAGGCGGTCATGGCCGACCGCCCGCTGCAACCGGGCACCGAGCGCTGCCACGTCGCCGGCAAGCACTGCGAGTCCGGCGACGTCATCGTCCGCGACATCGCCCTGCCCGACCCCGCGCCCGGCGACGTGCTCGTCACTCCGACGACCGGCGCGTATGGCTATTCGCTCGCCAACAACTACAACGGCGTGCCCCGCCCGCCCGTCATCTTCTGCCGTGGCGGCGAGGCCCGCGAGGTCGTCCGCCGCGAACGTTACGAGGACCTGATGGCGCGCGACGTCGTCCCCGAGGAGCCGGGACAGCGGTGAGCGGCGCGAACGGGGGCTTCCGGATCGGGCTGCTGGGCCGCGGCACGGTCGGCGGCGCGTTCACGGAGCTGCTGCCGCGGCAGGCTGACCGTATCGAGCTGGTCACCGGGCTGCGGCCGTCGATCTGCGGTGTGCTGACACGCTCGAGCGGCTCGTTCGAGGAGATCCTTGCCGAGGCCGACCTGATCGTCGAGCTGATCGGCGGGATCGAGCCCGCGCGTGAGTACGTGCTCCGCGCGATGCAGTCGGGCAAGCATGTGGTGACGGCCAACAAGCAGCTTCTCTCCCAGCACGGCGAGGAGCTGTGGGAGGCCGCGCGGGCCAACGGTGTGCAACTGCGCTTCGAGGGTGCGGTGGCCGGCGTCGTTCCGGTCATCCGCGTCCTTCAGGAGTCATTGTCCGGCGCGACCATCGACCGCATCCACGGCATCGTCAACGGCACGACGAACTTCATCCTCACCGAGATGGCTCGGACCGGGATGACGTTCGACGAGGCGCTCGCCGAGGCGCAGCGGCTCGGCTACGCCGAGGCCGATCCATCCGAGGACGTTGACGGCCGTGACGCCGCGGCGAAGATGGCGATCCTCGCCCGGCTGGCCTTTGACACGCCCGTCCATCTCGACCAGGTGCGCTACGAGGGGATCGAGCAGATCCAGCCGGACGACCTCGAGTACGCGCGCGAGCTTCGTCTCGGCCTCAAGCTGATCGGCACTGCGGAGCGGATCGGCGGCGGCCTGTCGGTGCGCGTGCACCCGGCGTTCCTGTACCCCGGTCACCCGCTCGCCTCCGTCGGCGGGCCGTTCAACGCGGTGACGGTCGAGTCGCCACAGATCACCGAGATCACGATGTCCGGCCCGGGCGCCGGGGGCCCGCAGACGGCGAGCGCCGTGCTCGGCGACGTCGTCAGCGCGATGATCCCACCGGCGTCGACGCCGCCGACGACACAGGTGCTCGAGATCGTGCAGGACGTCGTTTCCGCGTTCTACCTCCACCTCGAGGTCGCCGACGAGCCCGGTGTGCTCGCCAGCGTCGCCCAGGAGCTCGCGCGCCATCACGTGTCCGTCAAGTCGGTCGTGCAGAAGGGGCTCGGCCAGCAGGCCCGGTTGGTGATGGTCGTGCACCCGGTGCTCGAGTCGCGCTTCGAAGCCGCGATGGCCGACATCGGTCGGCTCGAGGTCATGCGCCGGCCGCCGCGGGCGATCCGGGTGCTCGAAGAAGAGTTTGGGTAATCGGCTTCGCCGATTACCTTGCGAGATTCGCCTGGCGGCGAATCTCGAACGGGGCGGATCGCGCTGGCGGCGAGTCTCGAACGGGCGGATCGCGCTTGGCGGCGAGTCTCGGATAGGGTGCGCGCGCATATGCGCGCTATCCAGATCGTAGATTTGACCGGCCCCGATTCGGCGCTGAAGGTGGTCGAGCTCCCGGATCCCGAGCCGTCGCACATGATGACCCCGGGCAGCGGCGTCCTCGTCGATGTCCACGCCGCCGGCGTGTCGTTCCCCGAGGTGCTCCAGACCCGCGGCCAGTACCAATTCAAGCCGCCGCTGCCGTTCGTGCCGGGTAGCGAGGTCGGCGGCATCGTTCGTAGTGCGCCGGATGGCGCCGCGGTGAAGGCCGGCGACCGGGTGGCGGCGTTCTGCATGCTCGGCGGGTTCGCCTCCGTGGCCGTCGCGCCGGAGTTCTTCACGTTCCCGCTCCCGGACGAGTTCGATTTCGCCCAGGGGGCCGCCCTCGTCCTCAACTACCACACCGCGTGGTTCGGCCTGAAGCTCCGGGGGCGGCTGCAGGCCGGCGAGTGGGTGCTCGTTCACGGCGCCGCCGGTGGCGTCGGCACGGCGTCGCTGCAGGTGGCGGCGGGGCTCGGCGCGCATACGATCGCGGTCGTCTCGAGCGATGAGAAGGAGGCCGTGGCGCGGGACGCCGGCGCCGAGCACGTTGTGCGCTCCGACGGCGGCTGGAAGGACGAGGCGAAGGAGCTCTCCGGCGGCGGCGTCGACATCGTGCTCGATCCGGTTGGCGGCGATCGCTTCACCGACAGCATCCGCTCGCTGCGCGAGGGGGGACGGGTGATCGTCGTCGGCTTTACCGGCGGCTCGATTCCCGAGGTCCGCGTCAACCGGCTGCTGCTCGGCAACACAGAGGTCATCGGCGCCGGCTGGGGCGCGTACGTGATGAGCAAGCCGGACGTCACCCGAGAGATCGGCCGCGGCATCCAGGGTCTGATCGAGTCCGGGCACGTGCGCCCGATCGTCGGGGCGCGGTTCACCTTTGACCAGGCGGCCGACGCGCTCAAGCTGATCGACGAGCGCGGCGCGACCGGCAAGGTCGTGCTCGAGGTCTAGTGTCGCGAGTCAGAAGTTCGGTGGCACCAAGAGGTGTCACCGGGGGATGCCGCGCAAGGACGCAGAATCCGACGTGCACTGGAGGTGCACGAGGACTCGAGGACGCCGCGCGGCGCCGCCGGGGGCGCCTCGACTGCCGTCGAACTTCTGACTCGGGACACTAGCTGGGCTGGCGCGGGGCGATCCGCACCTCGCCCGCACCGGAAAAGGCCGCGAGCCGCATCGCCTCGGTTCGCACCTCAGCCCGCTCGGTGCGGGTGAGGCGGCCGAGCGGCTGCGTGACGAGCGTGACCGCGCGCCGGTCGTCTCGCTCAAGCCACCATGTCGCGCGGAGCATCCCGTCGATCAGCACGTTGCCGACGTGCCGTCCCGCGCCGATCGCGTCGAGCCACGGGGTCGCACCGTCCGGGATCACGTGCTCGCGGTCGGCATGGCTGAGCAGGAGGTTGTCGAACTCGGGCAGGAAGCGGACCGGGGCGGAGGTTGCCGGATCCGGGCGCGGCGCGTCGGGCAGATCGAACAACTCGCGTCCTGACTCGCCTCGGAACGTGAGGAGCTGCGGCCGGAGGCGATCGAACACCGGCGCGGACCGGGTCAGCCCGGACCACTTCTGAAAGTCGCCCGGGCTGGCGGGGCCGAACGCGCGCAGATACCGGAGGACGACATCGTCGATGGCGGCCGGTGGTTGCCCGTTCCGGCCCGATCCAGGTGTCGAGCGGCGCGTACCTCGGCTGGCCGGCCCGGCCCCAGACGCCGCGCGGTGGGACCTGAACGAGTGCGAGACGGACGTTGATCGCATGGCGGATCGCGTCGAGGTCGCCGACGATGTCGTGCTCCTCGATGACGCGGGCCGCAAGCTCTCGACCAGTGAGCGGCTCGGACGGAGACGCGGCGAGCACAGCGCGCGCCGCGGCCGTGACCGCGTCGAGGTCGAGGCCGACGAGCCGCTTTCCCCACGACCCCTTGAATGAACGTTCAACCAAGGGCTGGACCAGTGGCCGTAGCCCGGCGGCGTCGTCCGCCATCACGAGATGGACGGTCGCCCGCATGAGCGTCATCCGGACGGCCCGGCGTTCAATCAGGAGCGCCGCGAGGGTGGCCGGATCGAACCCGTCGAGCCGTGACCACAGCGCGTAATACGGGTCCTTCGGCGACTGGGCCTGGAGCCCGACGAGATGTTCAACCGCGCCGGCCGCCGAGTGCTCGGCGCTCCGCGCGAGTAGCAACTGCCGCGCAAGCAGCGCCCGGTTCTGCGCCCGGCGGGTCAGCAGCGGCAGTTCGTCGAAGCGCGAGGCGACACCCATGGCCACCGGACACGCTAGCAGAACGGAATATTCCGTTCTCCCGCGGATTGGCTGATTGCGCCCGGTCTGGCCCCCAAGTCGCCGCTGACGCCGACCCGGGCGGACGATCCGCGCACACTGGGCCGGTCGACACGACAAAAACGCAACACGATCCGGCGGCGGTCGAGATCCTGTTGCGTTTCTGGCGCTGAGGGGCAGAAAGGTCACAGCATCTGCTGGCGGGACGCATCCTGCTGCGTTTCTGACGCTCGCGCCCGGATCGATACGGAGCAACGCCCCCGGGTCGTCCCGAGCGTGCCACGCGCGCCTCCGATGCCTGCCCGCCCCGCCCTGCCTACCGGAGGCCGGTCTCGGCCGCCGGCGGATGACCCCCGGCGGATGAACCCCCGGCGGATGAACCCCCGGCGGATGACCGGCGGATGACCCGGCGGATGAGCCCCCGGCCCAAGAGCCCCCGGCGGACGAGCCCCCGGCGAATGAACCCCCGGCGGATGAGCGCCCGGCCCAAGAGCCCCCGGCGGACGAGCCCCCGGCGGATGAACCCCCGGCGGACGGGCCCCCGCCTGACGAGCCGACTCCACGTATCGTGGCCGGATCCCGACCGGCTCCCCGTCGAGCACCTGCGGCGTTGGCCGGGCGTGCTCGATCCGCCACCGCTCGGTCCGGGCGACACGCTCGAACGAGCGCGTGTTGTACCCGCGGGCGAGCGGCGCGGCACGAGCCGCCGGCCGCCCCGCACGGCGCGGACGACGGCGTCGAACGCGAGCCGTTCCCGCGGACCGAAGCGAAGGCCGTACAGCTCGCGCACCGCGCGGCGGGAGGCTGCCGAGCATGAGCAGGTCATGAACGCGCTTGGCCGGCTGGTGGAGCGCGGGGGAGGGGGATCTCGAACGCGGTCGCGTAGCCGATGTAGCGCGCCTCGTCGGTCAAGATACATCTCGTCGCTCGCGAGCCGTCCGCGGTAGTACGCGCGGAACGCGTCGTAGGTCGGCGGCGCGGCCGAGCGGGGCATCCCGAACAGCTCGGCGAAGCGGATGTAGTCCTGCCACAGCGCCTCGCGCTCGCCCGGCGTCAACCGGCGGACGAGCAGCTCGTAGAAGCACTGCGCCGAGTCGGCGATGACCGCGACGGTCCACAGCATCAGCGCCGGGTCGAGCGCCGCGTACGGCGTGCCGGCAGGGGTCACGCCGGCGTCCTCGGCCAGCTCCCGACGACCCGCTCGTGGAGCTTGCGCACGTAGGCGAGCACGCTTGTCGGCCTCGGCGCGGGTCCCGAAGTAGATCGTCTCGAACGCGTTGCCGGTGTGGACGAGCCGCTTGAACGGGCGTGAGCTTCGCGTAGGAATGCTCGCTCGTCCCCACGTAATTCAGAGGCGCCAGGGCGCCGATGCACAGCGCGCGCTGGCCGTACAGCAGGCCGACGAGGTGCTCGTCGTGGACCTGCCGGAGCATCGAGCGGCCGCGCGGGAAGTAGCCGGAATCTGTTTGCCGAGACCTGGACATCATCTGCAAACGGGTGTTTCCAGATACTACACTGAGCGGCACGATGCCGGCAACCCGCGGGCGATACGGGGGAGTCGACGCGGCGCAGCGCATCGCCACCCGCCGCGGCCGGCTCGTCGAGGCGGCGCTTGACCTCCTCGGGACCGATGGCTGGCCGGCGACGACGGTCCGCGGCATCTGCGCGCGCGCCCATCTGACGCCGCGCTACTTCTACGAGAGCTTCGAGGATCTCGACGCGATCCTGCTGGCGGTGTTTGACGAGATCGCCGCCGAGGGGGCCCGGGCGGTGCTCGCCGCCGTCGACGCGGCCCCGAGCAACGCCCGCGCGAAATCTCGGGCGGCGATCGGCGCGTTCATCGAGTTGCTCACCGACGACCCCCGCAAGGCCCGGGTCCTGTTCATCGAGGCGATGGGGTCGGAGGCGCTCGCCGGGCGACGGTTTGCGACGGTGCGGATGTTCGCGCGGCTTGTCGCGGAGCAGGCCCGCGCCTTCTACGGCGTGCCGGCGGAGACCGATCCGCTCGTCGAGCTGACGGCGCTGATGCTCGCCGGCGGCCTCGCCGAGGCGCTGCTCGCGTGGCTCGACGGCACGCTTCGTCTCACCCGCGAGCAACTGATCGAGGACTGCACCGAGCTGTTCGTCGCCAACGGTGAGGCGGCGGTCAGGCTCGTGAACGGGCGCCGCCGACCCGCCTGAGCCATCCGGATCTGGCGGTGCTCTGACATGCTGAGCCCCACATGCCAGGCCTGATCGAGCGATATCGCGACCGGCTGCCGTTCGCGGCTGAGGATCCCGTCGTCTCGCTGAACGAGGGGTCGACGCCGCTCGTGCTCGCGCCCCGCCTATCCGAGCGCGCCGGCGCCGAGGTGTGGCTGAAAATCGAGGGCGCGAACCCGACCGGTTCGTTCAAGGACCGCGGAATGACGTGTGCCGTGTCCGCCGCCGTGCGCGAGGGCTCCAAGGCGGTCATCTGCGCGTCGACGGGGAACACGGCCGCCTCCACCGCCGCGTACGCGGCGCGCGCCGGGATCCGCGGCGCCGTGATCGTGCCGGAGGGCAAGATCGCGACCGGCAAGCTCGCCCAGGCGCTCATGCACGGCGCCCGTGTCGTCGCGCTGCGCGGCAACTTCGACGAGGCGCTCAAGCTCGTCCGCGAGCTCGCCAATCGTCACCCGATCTCGCTCGTCAACTCCGTCAACGAGTTTCGAATCGCCGGCCAGAAGACCGCCGCCTACGAGATCGCGGAGGAGCTCGACGAGCTCGACGCACTGTGCATCCCGGTCGGCAACGCGGGCAACATCACCGCGTACTGGCGCGGCTTCAAAGAGGCCGGCCACCGTCCCCGGATGCTCGGGTTCCAGGCCGCCGGCGCGGCGCCGCTGGTGCACGGCGCGCCGGTCGAGAACCCGGAGACGATCGCCAGCGCGATCCGGATCGGCAACCCCGCCCGGTGGGAGGAGGCGATGGACGCGATGACGTCCTCCGGCGGCGCCGTCAACGCCGTGACCGATGAGCAGATCCTCGCCGCCTACAACTTCCTCGCCCGCCACGAGGGCGTGTTCTGCGAGCCGGCTTCGGCGGCGAGCGTGGCCGGACTGCTCACTCACGGCGCCGAGGGCGCCCGCCGGATCGTGTGCGTGCTCACCGGCCATGGGCTCAAGGATCCGCAGACGGCCCTCGGCCAGGCCGGCGCGGTCGTCCCGTGCGAGCCGGAGATCGGCGCGATCGAGCGCGCGGTGCTGCAGTGACCCTGTCCCGCCGGCGGGTCGTCCGCGTGCCGGCATCGAGCGCGAACCTCGGCCCGGGCTTCGACGTGCTCGCAGCGGCACTCGCCCTGCACCTCGAGCTTGAGGTTGTCGAGACGGGCGCGTTCGAGGTGGTCTCGGACCTCGATGTGCCGAGGGATCGCAGCAACCTCCTCGTCCGGGCGTTCGAGCGCCTGCACCCCGCCGACGGGTTCACGTTCCGCATCGCCTCGCGGATTCCCCTCAGCGGCGGCCTTGGCTCCAGCGCCGCGGCGATCGTCGCCGGACTGCTCGCCGCCGACCACCTGTTTGAGCTCGACGCCGACGTGCCGGCCCTGGCGCGAGAGCTCGAGGGGCACCCGGACAACGTCGGGGCGGCGCTCGCCGGCGGCCTGGTCATCTGCGACGGCGACCGCATCCACCGCTTCGATCCGCCGATGGGGCTCGAGGGGGTGCTCGTTGTGCCGTTCGAGGCGGTACGGACCGCGGAGGCGCGCGCCGCCCTCCCTGAGGTCGTGCCGATGGCCGACGCCGTGTTCAACGTTGCGCAGGCGGCGAAGCTCGTCCTAGGACTGCAGCAGGCGGACTGGGATCTCATCGCCGAGGGCCTCGGCGACCGCATCCATCAGCCCCACCGCGCACATCTCTATCCGCGCTCGGCAGAACTCGTCGCCGACGCCCGGGGGCTCGGCGCCCTCGGCGCGACGATCTCCGGCGCCGGACCGACCGTGCTCGTGTGGACGCACTACGAGCAGACGGGCTGCGGTGCTGAAGCGGCTGACGGACCTCGCCGACGGCTGGGCGCAGGTGATCCGGGCGCCGTTCGAGTCCCAGGGCGCCGATGTCCGCGGCCTGTAGACCAACCCCGGCTACGCGGCGGCGCGGACGAGGGCTCCGAGTCGCTCCCGGGCCGGTTCCATGTGCAGGCGGCGCAGGACCTCGTCGGCGACGTTGAGATAGTCGACCGCCAGGTCGGGGCGGTAGTCGAGGATCGAGATCGCGCGCTCGGCGGACTCGGCGTAGGCGATCGACGCGCGGATCGTCGTGTCGAACAGCTTGGCGCCGAAATGCTGGCGCAGCGAATCGAATGCCTCCCGGGAGTGACGCGTGCGCATGTCGGCGATGTTGAGCATCACTCCGAGCCACTCGAGATCGGGATTGAGCGTCTCGCGTGCGAGCTCGATGACCTCGAGTGCCTGCTCGACGCCCTGCAACGCGAAGTACTGGGCCTCGGCGGACAGCAGCGCATAGTCGGCGGCCACAAGCGCGTTGACCGTGAGCAGGCCGAGGGCCGGTGGGCAATCGATCAGGATCACGTCGTAATCGGGCTTGACCGCGCGCAGCGCCTTCTTGAGCGACAGCTCGCGGCCCATCTTGCCTCCCAGCATCAGCTCAGCCTCGGCGAGGCCGAGGTTCGCCGGGATGATGCCGCCGTGGATCGCGGCGGCCGGCTTGGCCCGGTCGGCGAGCACATCGCCGACCGTTGGCGCCGCCTCCGGATCGACGTCGAGATAGTCGGAGAGATTGCCCTGCGGGTCGAGATCGACCGCCAGGACCCGGAGGTCGATGCGCCGGAAGATGTCCGTCAGCGTCCTCACCGCGGTCGTCTTGCCGGTGCCACCTTTCTGGGAGAGGACCGCGATCGTGGCCATCGCAGGGCCACTATAGCCCGTGGGCGCCACTCTCCTCCCGACGCTCAAGACGGCGGCCGGGATGCCCGCGGGGTGCGACGCGCAAAGTGCGCCAGTGCCCCGCGGAACGTCCGCTCGGTGTGGATCGTCGTCGGCGACGCGAGCAGCTCGGAGAGGTTGACCGAGACCGCCGGTGGAGCGGGACCGCTCAGCTCCCGGACAGACGCCGCGATCACGTCGGCACCCAGTCCGAGCGCGACCATCGCGCTCCGCAACACGGGCGCCAGCCCGTGGCGGCGCACCTGCCGGGAGGCGAGCTTGACGTCCACCGAGCCGATCCCAAACTGCAGCCGCCGGTGGATGAGCGCCCGGCTCGCCGTCCGCTGGGCGGCGATCACGCGTCCAAGGGCGCGCTCGGCCCGTGTCGCAAACCCCGCCGCCGCGGACAACTGCCAGCGCATCCAGTCCGAACGGCCGCGGATCGCGCTCGCCTCCGTCGCGCGGTTCATCGACACGACGAGCGCCTGCAGCGCGCCGACCTCGTCCTGCTCGGCCTGCATCAGCCGACCGAGGATCCCGGCGAGCGCCCGTCCGACGAGCCGGCTTCGCGGCACCGTCGGCCGCGGCAGCTTGGGCACGGTGGCGATCGACTCGAAGTCGGCGTCCGCGACCTGGAGGACGAGCAGCAGCTCGTACGCCGAGCGGGCCGCCGCGGTGCTCGTCTCAAACGCCCAGAATCGACGGAGCCCGCGGTCGGAGAGGGGGAGCGGCGTGCGCGTCTCGAACGGAACCGCGTCAAGCCGGAACGCGTAGCTCCAGACGAGGCTATCCCCCGAGACCTGCTGTTTCTCGCCGCACGTGAGCAGGCTGCGACCGGAGCAGGCGGCGGTCGCCGGTGCGGCTGCGACCGCGAGCGTGATGGCGAGCGCGATGGCGAGCGCGAGCCCGATGGCGCCGGCGAGGCCGAGCGCGACGGCGAGCGCCGACCGCGCCGACCGCGTCATCCCCGGGACCGTCACCGATCGATCCCTCGCAACCGGTGCATTCGCATCGCGACCGGATCCTAGTAGACCCATCCGCAGGTCCCGCGTCATTCGAGCGGCCCCTGGCGGCGCCGGGCGTTGTCCCCGGAGTCTCGCGTAGCTCCGCTACGCCACGACTCCTGCGTCCTCGCCCGGCATCCACCAGTGACCACTCTCGGTGCCGCACGACTTACGGACGCGTCCACTGATATGGCGGTCGTTTTGTCAAGTGGCCGCGGGTGATCGCCGTTCGCGGCGCGGACGGTGGTGGGTTGGTCGGGAGTCCGGGACGCCGAGCTCGGTGTCGGCGTTGCCAGTCTGATGATGCGGGGGTTGGCTACCCCAAGGGCCTTCTTCTGCTGCCGGCGGTGCGCTGTCTAGGAACGAGCGTGGCACCCGGCCGGTTGAGGCGAGGCTGCTCATAGTGGATTCGCGCGTGCCGGCCGCGTGCGGCCCGGCGTCCCGGATTCGCGACCGGGTGAGGCTGTCGGCCGGCGGTTAGTCGGCTGTCGCGGCGGCCCAGAGGAAGCACGACAGCTCGCGCGCGGCAGCGACGACGGTCACGTTCCCGGCTTTCCCGCGGGCGCGCATCGTCTTGTGCACTCGGTACAGCCGTTGTTGGGCGTGGTTGGAGATCTGCAGGACGTGTGCGGGCTGGCCGTGCTGGCGGTTCTCGAGCGTCGCACCGATCCGCGGCTCCCGGGTGTACTGCCAGGCGGACTCGACCAGCAGCCGCCGCGCGAGCTGCGATCCGGTCTTGGTGATCGCACCCTGGCGCGAGGACTCGCCGGACTGCGTCAGCGACGGGGTCAACCCCAGCCACGCGCTCAATGCCGGCGGGCCGCTGGAAGCGCCGCCAGTCACCGCCGAGCTCGAGATGCAACGCGAACGCGGTCAACGTGTCCACACCCACGGAACGCGCGCAACCGGCTGACTGTCGGCCACCACAGCTCGTCGGTCGCGAGGACCGAGAGACGCTCGGCGAGCGCCGCCTTGCGGGCGCTGAGCCCGTCCGAGGCGGCGAGCAGGTCAGCGAACGCCAACTCGCTGGAGGCGTGATCGAACTGCTGGCGCGATAGCCACCGTCGATGCGCGACCGTCCACGTCGACGCCAGCGGATACACCCGGCCGTGACGCAGCAACATCTTCGACACCCGATGGCGCGCGGTCATCAGATCACGCCGGCAAGCGTCATGGCAGCGCATCAACTCCCGGGCCGCCTCGAGCTCCGGCGGCGGGACCACCACCCGCGTCAACGACCCCGCCAACAACAGCCGCGCGAGCAGCTCAGCGTCCTTGCGATCGGTCTTTACCCGATCAGACCGACCGCGCGGCGTCTTGCCCGGCGCGATCACCTCCATCGCGATCCCCGCCGCGATCGCCGCGCGATAGAACCCGAAACCGGTCGGCCCAGCCTCATAACACGCCCGCACCGGACCGGCGAGACCCAGCAGCCACCCGACCGGCTCATCGACACCTAGCACCGAACCGCGCCCGGCGAAGCTCACCCGTCATCGTGTCGATCGCCGCGGCATGCGTCGACCGAGCATGGACATCCAACCCAACCCACGTCATCGTTCCGGTCATGGCCGGACCTCCTCACAGATCTGGGGTCAGCCGGAGCCACTCTCCGGCCAGACAAATCCCCGCGAGGAGCGTCCGGCCACTCACCCCGGCAGGTCAACCCTGCAACGGGCGACCCACGCCATAGGGTCTAGTCACGCAGCTGCGGTCACGCGTCGGTTCGGTGTCCGCCTCGCGACGCTGGCCTGTGAGCGTTCACAACGACATAAAAAAACACGCGCCGCAGAATTCGATCTGCTGCGCGCGCGTGTGCCTTTCAGCTCTGAAGTTGTGTTACAGGGTGCTGCTCTCGGTGGCGCTCGAGAAGCGCATGCCCGAGATCATCGGGATGTCGACGAAGTGCAGGTGATGACGGCCGATCACGATCTCGTCACCATCCGCGAGCGTGCTCCATTCGACGCGCTCGCCATTGACGAACACACCGTTGAGGCTCCGGTCATCGAGCACTCGCAGTCCGTCGGGTTGGCGGACGATCAGGGCGTGCCGACGGGATACCGTCGGATCGTCGAACCGGACGTCAGCGGCGAGGCTGCGGCCGATCCGGGTCCATTCGCGCTGGAGCGCGAATGCGGTGACCTCCTCATCGCCGGCATGGTAGGCGAGGTACTGGCCGGGCTCATCGAGGCTGCCACGCAGCTCATCGAGCCAAACCCGGTCCTCCACTTCGGGTGAGACATCCACGAGGCTGTTCTGAGCGGTCGTGAACAGTGACGCTCTGACGAATTCCTTGCCACCGCAATTGGGGCAGGTCGGAAGCTCGTCGACGGCCTCGAGCGACACCGGGTAGTCACAATCCGTGCATCGAAATGTTCCGGTCCCGGCGACGTTGCCCGTCGTCCAAGCTTTCATGGGCGCGAATCTCCTTGTGTACGGGCGCAGAGATGCCGAGCTGTCTAACCCGGCCGATGGATCATAGCCCCCAAGTCAAAGATTGCGTTAAGACTCAACACCTTTTTGACGCCGGCTGTGGCGGAAGGATCCAAGTGCTCGGGGGCGAAACACGCTCGGCATGGAGACAACCGCCCGTGACATGCCGGCGCTCGAGCTCGCCCTGCTCCGCCGGGGTGTCGATCAGCTCGCCGCGGGCGAAGAACGCTGCCGACATTGTCGGCGCACGCCGCTGATCGGCGAGCGCGTGTACGTGTATGAGGGCGGCGGAATGCTGTGCGAGCTGTGCCGGACATTCGAGCGTCGCCAGCCGGTCGCCAACCACATCGTTCACGGTCCGGAGTTCGGGCACACGATGCGCATCACGGATCATCGCGCGGCGGCGTAGGACCGCGCGCGGCAATAACATCCCGGCCGTGGAGCCGTTCACGGTCACAACAACGATCGACAAGCCCCGCGAGGAGGTCTTTCAATACCTCGCGGACATCGCCAATCACGCCGAGTTCGAGGACCATTACAAGGTCGACTGGCATCTGACGCGAGAGGACTCCTACGGTGCCGGCGCGGGCGCCCGGTATCGGATCAAGGCCCCGTTGCGGCGATTCGCGTGGGCCGACTTCACGTTCGCCGAGTTTCAGCCGCCGTTCCGGATCGTCGAGCGCGGTCGCGGCGGGAAGTACAACCGCATCAAGATGCTCGGTACGTACACCCTGTCGGCAGGACCCGCGGGGACGACGAAGGTCGAGTACACGCTCGAGACCCTGCCGGCGCTGCCGTCGGACCGCGTGCTCGAGGCGATCGGCGGGCGGGCGTGGACGCGGCGCCAGGCGGCGCGCGCACTGCGCCGGCTCCGGACGATCCTCGAAGAAGACCGCGACCGAGGCCGCCGCGCATCGGTGGCCTCTCGCTGAGGCCACTCGGGGTAAACTTCCGGCCGTCGTGAGAACCCGTCCTCGCATCCCCCGCCGCCCCGCCGCGCTCGTTGCGGCGCTCGCGCTGGTCCTCGGGCTGACCGCATGCGGGCACAAGCAGTCCCACCCGACAAGTGCCGACACGGAGGGTCCGTACATCGACGCCGGCCCCGTCACCTACCAGGTGCAGATCTCTCGCCAGCTCAATCAGTATGCGACCGAGGACAAGACCTATCTGACCGGTGTGAGCTCCCCCGCGCCGAAGCCGGACGAGATGTGGTTCGCGGTGTTCATGTGGGCGAAGAACGAGACCCACAAGGATGTGACCACGACCAACTCGTTCGACATCGTCGACACCCAGGGCAACAAGTACTACCCGGTGTCCATCAACCCGGCGATCAATCCGTTCGCCTGGTCCGCCCAGACCCTTCGGCCGCTCGGGACCCAGCCGGGCCCGGACAGCATCGCGTCATTCGGGCCCACCCAGGGCGGCGAGCTTCTGTTCAAGCTCAACACCTCCGTGTACTCGAACCGTCCGCTGACGCTCGAGATCCACGCCCCGGGCGCGCAGTCCAAACCGTCGTCGGTATCGCTCGATCTTTGATCGACGACGATCGCCCGGGTGGCTCCGAGCCACCACCGCGCGGCCCCTCGTCGCCCCCCGATCTCCGGTTCGATCCGCTGGCGACCGCCATCGGGGTGTTCGTCGCGGTGGCGATCCCGATCGTCGTCGTTGGCTACACGCGGAGCGCCGGCCCGAACGACACGATCATCCTCATCGGAGTCGTCGCCGGCCTGCTCGCCGGGATCATCGCCGGCGTCTGGGTGGCGCACCGCGACGGGCGCGTCTGGCGCGGGCCGCGGTTGTAGCGCTCGCCCTGCTCACCGCGGCGGTCGTGGTCGCGGGGCCGAGCGATGCCGAAGCCCGTACGCCGACCGGCTGGCAGCGGCCGGCCCGCCTTGCCGCGCCGGTCGCGCTGGACGTCTTCGGCACCCAGGCGGCACTCTCCGCCCAGGGGGCGAGTGCCGTCGGGTACGGCGTCATGGACGTCGACAGCCCGGCGGCGTCGAACGCGTTCACCCTCACCCGCTCGGCGTCCGGCACGATCAGCGACCCGAAGCGGATCCCGGGTGCCAAGCAGATGCTCGCGCTCGCCTGGCGAGACCGCACGGAGACGGTGCTCACCGGGTCGGCGGAGGCGAGCCAGACGTGCTGTAGCACCGCTCGGACGAGCCTCGCGAGCGGGCGCGGCGCGCACACGATCGTCACCGGCCTCGCCGGCGCGACCGATGGCCGCCTGGTGGCGGTCGCCGGGCGGCTGCTCGCCGTCGTCGGGACCGAGCGCGGCGTGTGGGCGGCCCAATCCGACAGTCGGGGACGCTTCGGGCCGACGCACAAGCTCACCGGCTCGGTGGTGGTCGACGCGCTCGACGCGGCGGCGGCTCCGCAGAACGCCACGGTGATCGGCTGGGCGACGGACAGTCCGACCGCGATCTTCATCGCGCGGGGATCCTCGAGCTCGGCGCCGCGATCGGCTCGCCGGGTCATCTCGGTGCCGCCGGGTCACTCGATTGACGAGCTTGCGCTCGCGCCCGCTCGTGCCCGCTTCGGTGGGGCGACCGCCGCCTGGATCGAGAGTTGGAGCGATAGCCGGACGAACTTCCATTCCGTGGTCATGACCGCCGACCTCACGCGCACGCCACGCGGCCGTCAGCTCTCTTCGGGCCGCGAGCTCGCGGCCGGCCTCGCATTCGCCGGCGACGCCGCGGGCGATCAGGCAGTCGCCTGGAAACGATGCACCAGCGGCGGCGCCTGCGCTCTGCGGGCCGCGCTCCGTCCTGCCGGCACCCGCTTCGGGTCGGTCGAGAACCTGTCCGCGATCGACGCCTCCGAGGCGCCGGCCCTCGCCGTCTCGGCCAGCGGGGAGACGCTTCTCGGGTGGATCCACGACGGCCACGTCCTCGCCGCGAACGGCCCGCTCGGCGTCGGGCGCCTGAGCGGCGCGCACACCGTCTCAAACACGACGTTCGCCACCGAACTCGCGATCACCTTCGGACCGGTGCGCACCGCGCTCGCCACGTGGACCCAGGGCACCCTCGCTCAGACAGTCATGGGCGCCGATTACATCGGCCGCTGAGCGCCGCGCGCGGGATCGCCGACGGGGGATTGGCGTTTCCGTGACACCCCCTGGTACGCAAACGCCAATCCTCTGCGACGCGGCTCGTGCCCCGGGGGCGCCTCGACTGGCATCGATGTGCCGAATCAGGGCACTAATGCGACTGCAGCGCGGCCGCCAGCACATCGTGCACGGCCGGGGCGGCCGTCTGTCCCCCGGCACCCTGTCCGGGGAACAACGCCCCGACGACGATCCGGGGCGTCGGCACCGGTCCGTAGCCGACGAACCACGCGTCGGTGTTCTGAGGCGTGTTGCCGTTCGGGCCGTTCGTGTCGCCGATCTCGGCGGTTCCGGTCTTGCCCGCGATCGTGACGCCCGGGATCGAGGCCGACGTGCCGGTGCCGAATGAGACGACGGCGATCATCATCTTCTGCACGAGCCGCGCCACGCGGTGGCTCGTCACGCGGACGAAGTTCGGCGGCTGATGCGCGAGCACAGTCGGGATCGGCCGCTGACCGCCCATCGCAATCGTCGCCCCGACATCGGTCATCTCGAGTGCCGTGGCGAGCACCTTGTCCTGGCCGATCGCGGCTGAGCCGACGTTCGTGTCGTTGCCGATCGTCGCCGCCGAGGGGATCGTGCTCTCGGCGGCGCCGAGGATCGGCGTCGGCTGGTTGAAGCCGAACTTCTCCGCCATCGCGACGAACCGCTTCGCTCCGATCTTGACGCCGAGCGGCGCGAACACCGAGTTGCACGACACGGCGAATGCGTTGTAGAACGTGCCGCCGCAGAACTCCCCGCTCGCGTTGTGGAGCAGGAACCCCCCGACGTACGCGGCGTCCTGGACCGGGAACGTGTCGGTCAGCTTCACCAGCCCGGCGTCGAGCGCCGCGGTCGCGGTGATGATCTTCATCGTCGATCCGGGTGGCTGCAGCTCGGAGAAGGCGAAGCCGGCCAGTCCGAGCACGGCACCGGTGCGCGGGTCCATGGCCGCCATCCCGGCCGACCGGCCGGCGATGGCGGTGACCATCGCCCGCTCGACGGAGGGGTTGATCGTCGTCGTCACCGACCGGCCGGCGATCGGGTGCGTGTGGGCCAGCGACCGGGTACCGGCGAGCAGGGTCCCTCCGGGCGTACCGGCGACCCGAGCCTGGAAAATTCGCTCGAGGCCGTCCTGGCCGACCTTGGCGTCGGGTGGGTAGCCCTCGGCGGCGTAGATCGGTGCCGAGGCGGCGGGGATCGGGCCGAGCGTGCCGACGATCTGGGAGGCGACATCGGAGATCGGCGAGGACCGCGCCGGGCCCTGGGCAAGCGGCGTGCCGTCGCTGGCCAGGATGTCGGCCCGGGGAGCCAGCGCGACCTTGCGGCTGAGCGTCTCCGCACGCCGCAGCCCGGGGAACAGCAGCGTGCCGGCGTACCGCACATGCGCGCTCGATCCGCTCCCCGCCAGAGGGACGTCGAGGATCTCGGACAGGTTGCCGAACACGCGGGTATGGATGCGCATCCGGACCGGGATGGTGTCGCCTGAGCGCGACCCGATGTGCGCGACTCGCAACCCATCGAGCGTGGCGATCCCGGCGACGTTGCGGTACGCGGCGACGAACGCCGACTCCGACAGCGCGACCTGCGATTGCTTGTCCAGCAGCCCGTACATCGTGTGGAAGTCGCCGCGTGCCCAGGCGGTCACGTAGTCCCGGACGAGCTTGCGCTCGGCGCGACCGGGGCCGCCGGCGACGATCAGTCCGACGACGAACGCGGCCACGGCAAGGACCAGGATGGGCGCGCCGCGGGTCAGCAGCCGGCGCCGTCGCGTCGTGCGTCTCCGGGGGCGAGGCCGCTCACCCACCAGTACACCTCCATGAGCCCCTTGTGCCACCTCACCACGGAACGGTAGAAGATGGCGCCGCGGAATGGAGCGCTGAGCAGGGATCCGCTAACCGGTCCGTAACCTCATGGTCGTGACCACGATCGACTGGCTGATCGTCGCCTTCACCCTGTTATTCGCCTTCTACGGCTATCTCCAGGGCTTCATCGTCGGCGTGCTATCGCTCATGGGGTTCGCCCTCGGCGCGTTTCTGGGGACCCGGCTCGGGCCGCTGCTGGTCCCCGGCGGATCCCGGTCGCAGTACGCGCCGGTCTTCGGCCTCGTCGGCGCGCTCCTCGCGGGGGGCGTGCTCGCGAGTGGGTTCGAGGGTCTCGGTCTCCACGCCCGGGCCGCGCTGCGGCTGCCCGGCCTGCGCACCGTCGACGGTCTGCTCGGCGCCGCCTTCACAGCCTGCGTCGGCTTGGGCATCGCCTGGATCGTCGGTGCCGTGGCGCTCCAGTCGGTGGGCGCGGCGCCGCTGCGTCGGGACATCCAGCGCTCGGCGATTCTCCGCGGGCTCAACCAGCTGCTGCCGCCGTCAGGCCCGGTCCTGCACGCCCTCGCACGCTTCGATCCGCTCCCATCGGTGCGCGGCCCGGCGGCCGACGTGCCGCCTCCGACGCGGGGTGTCCTCGCCACGGCCGGTGTCCGGAACGCGCGCACGAGCGTGGTTCGGATCCTGGGCTCTGCCTGCGGCCTGGGCATCGAGGGCAGCGGCTGGGTTGCCGCCCCCGACCTCGTCGTCACGAACGCGCACGTCGTCGCCGGCGAGTCCGACACGGTCGTCGAGCCCGATGGTCGTCCGCCGGGACTGCACGCCGACGTCCTCGCGTTCGACGCCCACGACGACATCGCGGTCCTCGGGGTCCACGGGCTCGGGCTGCCCGCGCTCAGGACCGAGCCGGATCCCCGCAGCGGAACCGCCGCCGCGATCCTCGGGTATCCGCTCGACGGTCCATTTGACCAGGAGCCCGGCCGGCTCGGTCGCACCCAGCGCGTCAGCACCGAGGACGCTTACGGCAACGGGCCGGTGATTCGCGAGATCGTGTCGCTGCTCGGTCGCGTGCGGCCGGGCAATTCCGGCGGACCGATGGTTGACGGCACCGGCCGCGTCGTCGCGACCGTATTCGCGGCGATCACCGGCGGCCCCGGGAATGAGCGCGGCGGCCGGGGCGGCTTCGCCGTGCCGAATGCGCTCGTCCGTCAACAGCTCGCGCTCGCCAAGACCCGCCCGGGGCCGGTGAGCACCGGCAGTTGCGCCGGCTGACCCAGCGACTGTGATCTAACGGCGCGGACCTCGTACGGGCGCGGACCTCGTACGCCGCGCTTCTCTCTCTCCGCGTACGACGCCCGTGCCGTTAGGAACGCTGCGGGCGGACGGTGGTCTGCAACACCGTCCGCCCGCACAGCGTTAGTGCCCCCCGACGTCCTCGGCCATCTGATGCACCGTGTCCAGCTCCAATGCCCCGAGGAGCTGGGGGTGATGATGTGCGAGGTGTCGCTGGACCGCGTCGAATAGCTCCTGCTCGGATGTGCCTGCAAGTTGCGCCCCGCATTCGCAGACGGCGATCCGCCGGTGGCTATTCGCGATGCTGGTCAAATGGCCTTGATCGTTGCGGTTCGGCTTCTCCTCGTGCGCCCCACCGAGTCGGTCGGACTGTGACACCCCGGTGTCCACGGCGAGAAGATTGCAATGAGTCCGTTGTCGATACGTTTCCAGATCGTTGCCGGTGGCAGCTTCCGCGACTGAGAGAACCCGCATTCAGCTGTGCGGACGATTGTCCGTCGAGATCGACGGTGCCCAGTTGGCTGGCGCCTTGCGCGGCAAACAGGTGCCGCTGCTGCTCGCCTATCTGCTGCTCAATCGCACCCGTCCGATCGGCCGCGAGGAACTGATCGGGGCGCTGTGGCCGCACCACGCGCCCGTCTCCCAGGACGCGGCGCTGCGGACGCTGCTCAGCCGCCTGCGGTCCGCGCTCGGGAACGGCGCGCTGCAGGGACGCGATGAGCTCGTGCTCAACCTGCCGGAGCCGGTCTGGATCGACCTCGAGGCCGCCACCTCCGAGGTCGAGCGGGCGCGGCTTGCGCTCGAACGGCGCGACGCCCGGACGAGCTGGGCGCTCGCCCAGGTGCCACTCAACATCGCCAACCGCGGCCTGCTCCCCGGAGCCCAGGCGACGTGGCTCGAGTCCCGCCGGCGCGAGCTCGAGGACGTCCGGCTCCAGGCACTCGAGCTGATCGCCCGCGCCGGCCTGCTCCTCGGCGGCGCGCAGCTGTCCTCGGTCGAGCGCCACGCGCGGGCCTTGATCGACGCCGAGCCGTATCGGGAATCCGGCTACGTGCTGCTGATGGAGGCCCTCGCCGCCGAGGGGAACGTCGCGGAGGGGCTGCGGGTGTTCGATCGCCTGCGGACGCTGCTGCGCGATGAGCTCGGCACGAGCCCGTCGCCGGAGACGATTGAAACGTACGAGCGGCTGCTGCATCCGGCCGGTCGCCCGCGCCCCGCCGCCGAGGCGATCACCGACCTCGGCGAGGCCGGCGGCGGCGCCCGCGTCCCGCTCCCGCCCGAGCTCGAGGCTCGTGCCAGCGGCGCGCTGGTCGGCCGCGTCGCCGAGCTCGAGGAGCTCGAGCAGCTGTGGATGCACGCCGGCATCCGCGACAGTGGCCGGGTCGTGCTGCTCACCGGCGATCCCGGGATCGGGAAGACGCGGCTGGTCGCCGAGATCGCCAAGCGGGCCCACGAGGCGGGCGCGTTCGTGCTCGCCGGTCGCTCACCGGAGGAGGCGCTCGTTCCCTATCAGCCGTTCGTCGAAGCGCTCCGGCATTATTTTCTCGGCGTGCCGGCCCGCGAGCTGCGGTCGAGCGCCCGTGACTACGGCTCAGAGCTCATCAGGCTCGTCCCGGAGCTCCGCCGGCGGGCGCCCGAGCTGCCCTCGCCGACCGACTCCGAGCCGGAGACCGAGCGCTATCGGCTGTTCGAGGCGGTCGCCGGCCTGTTGACCGAGATCTCGGCGACGGCGCCGGTGCTGCTCGTGCTCGACGACCTCCAATGGGCCGACCGCCCGACGTTGCTGCTCCTGCGCCACATCGCGCGTGTTCCGGGTCACGGCCGGGTGCTCGTGCTCGGGGCCTACCGGACGACCGAGGCGCACTCGCCCGGGTTCACCGCCACGCTCGCCGAGTTGCGGCGTGAGCGACTCATCACCCAGATCCGGCTTCTCGGCTTGACCGAGACCGAGACGGCGCAGCTCGTCGAGTTGCGCTCGGGAGTCCCGCCGACGGCCTCGTTCAGCCGCGCCCTCTACGACGAGACAGAGGGAAACCCGTTCTTCGTCGAGGAGATCGTCCGCCATCTCGCCGACGCCGGCATCCAGCCCGATGACGCCGGTGCCAGGGTGCTCGGGACCTTCGGGCTGCCGGAGGGCGTCAAGGATGTGATCGTCCGCCGCCTGGCGCGGCTGGACACGCAGGCGACCGAGTGGCTGCGGGTGGCGGCCGTGATCGGGCGTGATTTCGACGCCGAGTTGCTCGAGCGGGTCGTCTCGCTCGACGAAGACGGCTTTCTCAACGCGCTCGACGGGGCGCTCGAGGCCGGCCTCGTCGTCGAGTCACCCGCCCGCCCGGGCCGCTACGGCTTCTCCCATGCGCTCATCCGGGAAACGTTGTACGAGGGCATGTCCGCGCCGCGCCGTGCCCGGACGCACCGGCGGGTGGGGGAGGCGCTCGAGCCAGGAGCCGGGGAGCGCTCGCTGACCGCGCTCGCCCTGCATTTCACACGCGCCGCGAACGCACAGGACGCCGGTAAGGCGATCGACTACGCGATGCAGGCCGGCGAGCAGGCGACCGGCATGCTCGCCCACGAGGAAGCGGCCGAGCACTACTCGCGCGCCCTCGAAGTGCTCGAGCGCTTCGACCCGGGCGCCGATGAGCTGCACTGCGAGTTGCTCATCCGGCTCGGGGAGGCGCGCGTCCGCGCGGGCGAGCGGCCGCTCGCTTGGGAGACGTTCCGCGAGGGGGCCGCGATCGCCGTGCGCCTCGGCGACAGCGCACACCTCGCGCGCGCCGCGATCGGCGCCTCCCGGCGCTACATCCAGGCGCCCGGGGTCGTCGACTACGACTTGATCTCGATGCTCGAGCGGGCGCTGGAGCTCACCCAGAACGAGCGCACGGTCGTCCGGGTGGCGCTCCTCGCCCGCCTGTGCGGCGCCCTGTACTACTCATCGATGCGGGAGCAGATGAAGGAGGTGGCGAACGAGGCGACCGTGCTCGCCGAGGAGCTTGATGATCCGGAGGCCCGGGCGCTCGCCGCCGCCGCGCGCCGCCGTGCCTTCTGGGATCCGTCGCACCTCGAGCAGCGGCTCGCCGACGCGACCGAGCTCCTCACCCGCGGACGCGAGGCGGGCGATCTCGAGCTCACGCTCCAGGGACACGCCTGGCTCGTCGTCGACCTGCTCGAGCAGGGCAATCCAGAGGCGGTCGACGCGCAGATCGACGCCTTCTCCGAGGGTGCCGATCTCCTCCGCCAGCCGCTGTTTCTGTGGCAGGCGGCGGTGTGGCGGGCGATGCGAGCGTTGCTCGCGGGACGGCTCGAGCTCGCCGACGAACTCGCCACGGCGGCGCTCAATGTCGGCTCACGGGGCGAGGCCCTCACCGGGCCGCAGTACTACGCGATCCAGCTCCTGGCCTTGCGTCGCGAGCAGGGGCGGATGGGCGAGCTCGAACAGCCGGCGCGAGAAATGATCCGCCGCTCACCCGGGATCGTCGCCTGGAGTGCGGCGCTGGCGACGCTGCTGCTCGAGACCGGCCGTGAGGCCGAGGCGCGGGCGGAGTTCGAGACGCTTGCCGCCCACGAGTTCGCCGACATCCCGAATGACGGCGATTGGCTGATCGCGGTCACGCTGCTCGCCGACCTCAGCGCCTCACTCGGCGACGCCCGCCGGTCGCAGACCGTCTACGAAATGCTCCTTCCCTACCGCGAGGTCAACGTCGTCATCGGCCTGGGCGCCGTCTGTCTCGGCTCGGCCGCCCGGTTCCTCGGCCGCCTCGCCGGGGCCATGGGGCGCCGTGAGGAGGCGGTCGCCCACTTTGACCGGGCTCTGAACGGGAATGCCGCCCTCGGGGCGCCGCTCGCGCTCGCCCATACACAGCTCGACTACGCCGAGCTGCTTGGATCCCGGGATCCCGAGGCGCAGCGCCTGATTGCGGCCGCTGCGGAGGTGGCCGAGCAGCTCGATCTCCCGGCAGTCGCCCGCCGGGCCGCGTCGATGTCCTGACAGCGCCGTGCCAACGCCGTTTGTCTCCGGCGCTACCCTCCTGCGACTCAGATGTCGAAAACATTGATCATCGCCGAGAAGCCGTCGGTCGGGCGCGACCTCGCCCGGGTGCTGCCCGGCTCGTTCACGAAGGGCGAGGGCTATCTCGAGGGGCCCGAGCACATCATCACGTGGGCGGTCGGGCACCTCGTGCAGCTCGCCGACCCCGACGAGTACGACGCCCGCTTCAAGAAGTGGCGGATGGCCGATCTGCCAATCGTCCCGGACCGCTTCAAGCTCGTCGTGCGCGACGAGCGGTCGAAGAAGCAGATGAACGTCGTCAAGCGCCAGCTCGGCCGCGATGACGCCGATCTCGTGGTCAACGCGTGCGACGCCGGGCGCGAGGGCGAGCTCATCTTCGCCTACCTCTATGAGAAGGCGGGCTCACGCAAGCCCGTCAAGCGGCTGTGGCTCAACTCGATGACGAGCGAGGCGATCAAGGCGGCGTTCGGCGCTCTCCGTGATGCGGACGAGCTCGCGACGCTCGAGGCGGCGGCCCGTTCGCGGAGTGAAGCCGACTGGATCGTCGGCATGAACGCCACCCGCGCGGCCACGATCCGCCTGCGCTCGTCGTTCGACGGGGCGGTCTCGCTCGGCCGCGTCCAGACACCGACGCTGGCCATCCTCGCCCGGCGCGAGCAGGAGATCCGCGCCTTCACGCCCGAGCCCTACTGGGTCGTCGACGCGACCTTCGACCCGGTCGATGAGCCGCGGCCCCGCGTCTACGAGGGCCGCTTTCACGCCGGCGCGAACCCTCGCATCAAGACGGCCGACGAGGCCGCCGCGATCGTCAGCGCCGCGCAGGGCCAGACCGGCGGGATCACGAAACTCGAGAAGACCGAGCGCAAGGAGCGCGCGCCGCTGCTCTACGACCTGACGCGGCTGCAGAGCGACGCGAGCTCGCGCTACGGGTTCACGCTGCGCCGGACGCTCGCGGCCGCGCAGCGGCTCTACGAGGAGCACAAGGCGCTGACGTACCCGCGCACGAGCTCCCGCTATCTGCCGAGCGACATGATCGGAGAGATCAAGCCGATCGCCCAGCTGGTCGGCCAGCAGGGCGTGTATGCCGACGCCTCCAAGTACGTGCTCGGGCTCGACGTCCTGCCGCTCGGGCGGGTCGTCAACAACGAACGGGTCACCGACCACCACGCGATCATCCCGACGCGCGCCGAGCGCCACCCGGTGGACAAGATGAACGAGGACGATCGCCGGGTCTACGACCTCGTCGTGCGCCGGTTCCTCGCCGTCTTCCATCCCGACGCGGTGATCGAGAACACGCGGGTTGAGACGACCGTCGCCTCGCACGTGTTCCGGACGCGGGGCAAGCGCATCCTCGTCCCCGGTTGGCGGAGCGTGTACGGCGAGACGGCCGATGTCGACGAGCGCTCCGACGACGACGAGGGGCGCGAGCAGCGGCTGCCGCGGCTTGAGCAGGGCGAGCGTGCGGCGGTCACCGAGATCACCTCGGAGGAGAAGGAGACCAAGCCGCCGCGGCGCTACACGGACGGCTCGCTGGTGACCGTGATGGAGACCGCCGGCAAGCTCGTCGACGACGAGGAGCTGCGCGAGGCGATGAAGGACTCCGGGATCGGGACGCCCGCGACCCGGGCCGCGATCATCGAGCGGCTCATCCAGGTCGGCTACGTCGAGCGGGACGGTCGCGCGCTCGTCGTCACCGAGAAGGGCCTCAACGTCATCCGCCTGCTCGGCGAGCACCCGCTGACATCCCCCGGCCTGACCGGCGACTGGGAGCAGCGCCTGACGAAGATCGAGACGAGCACGGACTCGCGCGAGGCGTTCATGAAGGACATCGTCAAGTTCACCGAGGACACCGTCGGGGAGCTCGACACCAAGCTCAAGGACATCCGGATCCCGCGGGCGAACCTCGGGCCGTGCCCCGTGTGCGGTCACGACATCGTCGAGAACCGCAAGGGCTACTCGTGCTGGTCACGGGAGGATCCCGGCTGTGGGTTCGTCATCTGGAAAGCGAAGGCCGGCAAGCAGCTTCCGCTCGCCATCGCCAAGGAGCTGATCAAGACCGGCCGAACCGAGAGGCCGGTCACCGGGTTCAAGGGCCGCTCGGGCAAGAGCTTCCGTGCCCGCCTGGCGCTGATGCAGACCGAGGACGGCAAGTGGCGGGTCGAGTTCGACGAGCCGTGGGCGAAGGAGGGCGCCAAGCCGCCCGACGCCGACGAGGCCGCGGCGGGCGCCGACGGCGCCGAGACCCCGGCCGCCGGGAGCGAGCAGGCCCCTGCGGCCGCATAGGTAGTCGCGGGGGCCGCATGCGGCCCCCGCCCGGCGGCGCATGCGCCGCCGGGGGGTCGGCGCATGCGCCGACCCCTCACGTCGTCAGAAACGCATCAGGATGCGACCGCGATCGGGATCCGGGGACGTCTCTTGCGCTGAGCGCAAGGAACGCAGCACGATCCGGCGGCGCGGGGCGATTTGCTGCGTTTCTGACGCCCAGCCGATCACGTCGGGGGCGAGCGCCACCATAGGCCGATGTCCCTGACGCTCGTCCTCGGACCCGCGAACTCGGCGAAGGCCGGTGAGGTCCTCGGCGCGTTCTCCGCCACCGCCCGGCGTGGGGCCGTGCTCGTCGTGCCGACGGCGCAGGACGCCGAGCACTACACGCGGGAGCTCGCCGGCGACGGGGCGGTGCTCGGGTCCGTGTTGACGTTCTCCGGCCTCGCCGCGGAGATCGCCCGACGCGCGGACTACAGCGGGCAGCGTCTCTCGACGCTCCAGCGCGATCACATCCTCCGCCGCGTCATCGGCCGCCTCGAGTTCGCCGTCCTCGGGGAATCTGCCGCCGCGCGCGGGTTCGCGGCCGCCGCGGGCGAGTTGATCGCCGAGCTCCAGCGATCGCTGATCACGCCGCAGCGGTTCGCGCAGGCGCTGTCGGCCTGGGCGGCTGAGGACGAGCGCCGTGCTGACTATGCGCGCGACGTCGTCTCGCTGTACCTCGGCTATGCCCGCGAGCTCGACCGGCGCGGCCGGGTCGATGCCGACCTGTTCGCGTGGCGGGCGATCGACGCGCTGCGGGCCGAACCGGGCCGGTGGGGCGAGACCTCGTTATTCGTCTACGGGTTCGATGACCTGACGGCGATCGAGCGGGACGCGGTCGAGACGCTCGCTCGGATCGTCGGGGTCGACGTCACCGTGTCGCTCACCTACGAGCCGCAGCGGACAGCCCTCAGTGCCCGGGCGGAGGTCGTCCAGGAACTGCGCGCCTTCGCCACCCGGGTCGAGCAGCTGCCACCGCAGCAGGAGCACTACGCCGCGGACGCCCGGGCGGCGCTCCACCATCTCGAGCGCGGCCTGTTCGAGCCCGCGGGCGAGCGGATCGACCCGGGCGCTGCCGTCAGCCTGCTCGAGGCCGGCGGCGAGCGCGCGGAGGCCGAGCTCGTCGCGGGCGAGGTCGCGCGGCTCGTCCGCGACGGTGTCCTACCGGAGGAAATCGTCATTGTCGCCCGCTCGCTGGCCCGTGTGCGGTCGCTGTTCACGAGCGTCTTCAACCGGTACGGGATCACCCTCGCCGGGTCGGGCCGCGTCCCGTTCACGCACACGCGGCTCGGGCGCTCGGTGCGGGCGCTGGCGCGGTGCGCGCTGCTCGGGGATGACCGGGCAAGCGCCGGTGACCTGCTCGACGTCCTGCGCGCCCCCGGCCGCCTCGACCGCCCCGAGCTCGCCGACGCACTCGAGGCCGAGGTTCGCCGCGAGGCGCTGACGACGGCTGGACAGGCGCGTTCCTGGTTCGACTGGGAGCTCGCTGAGATCGACGGCCTGCGCGAGGCGGAGGACCCGGCCACCGAGCTCGGCCGCCACGCGCGCCGGCTCCTCGCCGCGCCATACCGCGGCCGGGCCGCCGCGCTCGATGCGACCGGCCGGCTCGATGCCGCGGCACTCGCCGCGCTGACGAACGCGCTCGCCGAGCTCGCCGAGCTGGGGGAACGGCCCTCGGGGGCGGAGCTGCTCGAGCTGATCGACGAGCTCGAGGTCGGGACCGGGGAAGCGCCCCGCCCCGGCTCCGTGCTCCTCGCCGAGCCGCTCGCGGTCCGCGCGCGCCGGTTTCGCGCCGTGTTCGTCTGCGGCTTGGGCGAGGGCGAGTTCCCACTGCCGGGCACGAGCGAGCCGTTCCTCTCCGATGAGCACCGCCGGGAGATCGCCGTCGCCAGCGGCCTGCGCCTGCCGGCGACGGAGGACGCGCTGGCCCGCGAGCGGTACCTGTTCTACGCATGCGTGTCACGTGCCACCGAGCGCGTCGCCTTCAGCTACCGGAGCTCGGATGAGGAGGGCAACATCGCGCTCCCGTCGCCGTTCATCGCCGATGTCGCCGACCTGTTCGTCGTGGCGTGGACCGAGCGCCGCACCCGGCGGCTCCTCGCCGACGTCACCTGGTCGCCGGACAGCGCGCCCACCGCGCGGGAGGCGGCGCGGGCGCGCGCCGCGGCCGGCCCGCCGACCGTCTCCGCCGAGGGGGTCGTCGAGCCGCTCGGCGCGGCAGCCCTGACCCACGTCCGCCACCGTGACGTCGTCTCGGGCGGCGCGCTTGAGAATTACGCCGACTGTCCCGTGAAGTGGCTGGTGGAGCGCCAGCTCTCGCCGACCCCGCTCGACCCGGACCCCGAACCGATGGTTCGGGGCAGCTACATGCACGCGACCCTCGAGGAGTTGTTCGGGCGGCTCGGGGAGCCGCTCACGCCGGACACGCTCCCTGATGCCCTGCAGATCCTCGCCGACGTCGTCGCCGAGGTGCCGCCGACGATCGCCCCCGGCCGCGGCGAGGCGGTGCGGACGGCCGTGCTCGAGACGATCGTCGCCGACCTGCGCCGGTACCTGGCCGCCGAGGCGCATGACGGCTGCGGCTGGGAGCCCTCGCTGCTCGAGCTGCGCTTCGGGTTCGCCGACGACGCGGGCGCACTGCCGCCGCTCGTCCTCGGGCAGGGCGATGACCGGGTCGTCGTACGCGGTGTGATCGACCGCGTCGATGTCGAGCCGGGCGGCACCGGGCGCGCCATCGTCCGTGACTACAAGAGCGGGAGCGCGCGGGCGGAGCAGGCCGGCGCCCGCTGGGCGCTCGATCGGCGGCTGCAGGTGGCCCTGTACATGCTCGCGGTGCGGGAGCTGCTCCGGATGGACCCGGTGGCGGGGCTCTACCAGCCGCTGAGCGGCCAGGACCTGCGGCCACGAGGGGTGTTCCGCGCTGACGCGGAGGTTGGCACGCGCGTCGTCAGCAAGGACGCCCGTGACGCGGAGGAACTCGACGAGGTGCTCGCCGACGCCGCGCGCCGGGCGATTGAGATCGCCGGCCGGCTGCGGCGCGGGGAGCTGGCGCCGTGTCCGGAGACGTGCGGTCGGGACGGCTGCCGGTACCCCGGGATCTGCCGGGTGACATGACCGATTTCACGCCCCAGCAGCGCGAGGCGGTCGACCGTCGCCACGGCGACCTGTTGCTCGACGCGAGCGCAGGCAGCGGCAAGACGTCGGTGCTCGTCGAGCGGTTTGTGCGCGCCGTGCTCGGGGACGGCGTCGACCCCACGGCGATCCTGACGATCACGTTCACCGAGAAGGCCGCCGCCGAGTTGCGCGATCGGATCCGTCGCCGCCTGCGCGAGCTCGGCGCCGACGAGGCGGCCCGCCGGACGGAGGGCGCCTACATCTCGACGATCCACGGCTTCTGCGCCCGGGTTCTGCGCACCCACGCGCTGGCCGCCGGGATCGATCCCGAGTTCACCGTGCTTGACGAGACCGAGACCGACGCGCTGGCCGACGCGGCCTTCGAATACGCCCTTGAGGATCTCGCTCAGAACGTGCCCGGGGGCGTTGAGCTGATCGCCGCGCATCGCACCGGGCTGCGCGAGGGGATCCTCGGGACCTACGCCGAACTGCGCGCTCGCGGTGAGCGCTTGCCGTCGCTGCCGCCGGTGCCACGGGCCCCCGAGCTCGAGCCGTTGCGTGAGGAGCTCGCGGCGGCCGCCGCCGCGGCGGCGCGTGAGCTCGGGGCGATCGCGTCGCCGCCGGCCCGGGTGGGGCTGGCGATTGAGCGGCTCGAGCGGTGCGACGGCGTGCTCGCCCTCGCCGACCCGTGGCCGGGGGAGCTCGACAGGCTGGCGCTTCCCGGGGGCAACGGTGCCGCGCTGAGCACCGAGGTGTGCCAGGCCTACACAGAGGCGCTCGGCCGCTACCGCGACGCCTGCCGGCACCATCGGGCGATTCCGGCCCGGGCATTGCTCGATCGGCTGCTGCGGACGTTCAGCGAGGACATCGAGCAGCGCAAGCGGGCCGTATCGGGCCTCGACTTCGAGGATCTCGAACTGCGGGCCCGGGAGCTGCTGTTGCGAGAGTCGGAGGTGCGTGAGCGCTACCGCGCGAGGTTCGCTCACGTCATGGTTGACGAGCTTCAGGACACGAACGTCGTGCAGCTCGAGCTGATCGAGTCCGTCGCGGTGGGCAATCTCTTCACCGTCGGCGACGCCCAGCAATCGATCTACGGCTTCCGGCATGCCGACGTCGAGCTGTTCGAGCGACTCGGGGAGAGGCTCGCAGCGGTCGGGGCGCGCGCCACCCTCGACGTCAACTTCCGCTCCCGCCCGGAGTTGATCGAGGCGTTCAACGCCGCGTTCTCGAGCGCGCTCGGCGAGCGGTTCCGGCCGTTGCGAGCGGGGCGCACGGATCCTCCTCTTGGCGCGCCGGTTGTCGAGCTGCTGCTCGCCGACAAGGGCGCCGAGTACGCGTCGTCCGACGGGCTCGCGGCGCCGTGGCGGCTTGCCGAGGCGGAGGCGCTCGCGGCGCGCGTGCACGAGCTCATCGCCGCCGGCGCCGCGCCCCGGGACGTCGTCGTACTGACGCGCGCGACGACCGATCTGCGCGCGTACGAGCGCGCGCTCGAGTCGCTCGGGATTCCGACCTACGTGATCGGTGGGCGCGGGTACTGGGCCCACCCGCAGGTCATCGACCTCGTCGCCTACCTCCGGGTGCTCGCGAACCCGCGGGACGAGGAGTCGCTGCTGACGGTGCTCGTCTCGCCGCTCGTCGGGCTGTCGCTGGGTGCGCTCGTGGCGCTGATGGCCGCCGCCCATGGCGCCGGGCGTGACCCGTGGTGGGTCATCCGCGAGCCGGAGGGCCGCCTCGACGAGCTGCCGGTCGAGGATCGTGACCGGCTGTCGCGGTTCGCGCGCTGGTTCGGGCCCGAGCGGCAGCTCGCGAGTGGCGTCGGTGCGGCGGAGCTGATTGAGCGCGCGCTCGAGCGCACCGCGTATGACCTCACGATGCTGTCGATGCCGGGCGGGCCGCGGCGACTCGCCAACGTGCGCAAGCTGATGCGCCTCGCGCGCGAGCACGAGACCGCCTCCGGACCGGATCTTCGCGGCTTCCTCGAGCTCGTGCGGGCGCGGGGCGGCGAGCCGGGCGCGACGGGGGAAAGCCGGGAGAGCGAGGCGCCCGTCGAGGGAGAGGCACTCGACGCGGTTCGCCTGATGACGATCCACCGCGCGAAGGGACTCGAGTTCCCGATCGTGTGCGTCGCGGATCTCGGCCGGGGCCCGATCTACCGCGGCGATCTCATTCGCGTCGGGCGCGACGGACGCCTGGGTCTGCGGCTCGCCGAGCCCGGCACCGCCCGCAAGGAGCCCGCCCTCGCCTACGAGCAACTCGGCGAGGAGGCACGGGCTCGCGAGCTCGACGAGGAGCGGCGGCTGTTCTATGTCGCGATGACGCGAGCCTGCGAGCGACTCGTCCTCAGCGGGGCGGCGAAGTTCGAGGCGTGGCCGGCGAACGGCGGCGGGGGGCCGATCGGGTGGATCGGCCCCGCATTCGTGCCCGACATCGCCGAGCGCGTCAAGGAGAGCTCGGGCGTCACCGACAGCGGCGTGCGGCTGACGCTCGTCCGGCCGGAGGACGGGCCGGCCGCGCCGGTCGTCCAGACGCCGCTCGCGCGCGCCGCACCGCCGCCGCTCGAGCCGGCGACGCACGGGTCCGCGACGTCCGGGGCCGCGGCGGGCGGGGCCGCGGCGTCCGGGGCCGCGGTGCCCGATCTCGCCGAGCCGCCACCCGTGTCCGGCCGCCCGGCGCCGACGATGTCACGTCTGTCGTACTCGGCGCTTGGGGAGTACGCACGCTGCGGATACCGCTTCTACGCCGAGCGGGTGCTCGGGCTGCCGCCGGTGGCGCTCGCGACTACCGCGGGGCCGGGAACCGGCGATGGCCTCTCCGGCACCGAGCGCGGCAGCCTGGTCCACACGGCACTCGAGCGCCTTGACTTTCGCCGGCCGACGCCACCGCCGCCGGTCGGCGCGGTGCTCGCGGCCGGGATGCGGGTGCCGGCGCCGGACGAGGCGGCGGAACTCGACGCGCTGATCGCCGCGTTTGCCGAGAGCGACCTGTGCGCCCGGCTCGGGCGCGCCGACGAGGTCCGCCGGGAGGAGCGATTCGCGTTTCGGCTCGGGGACGTGCTGATGACCGGCGCGTTCGACGTGGTCGCCCGGGAGCGCGGCGCGGGGATGCTCGTCGTCGACTACAAGACCGACCGGTTGCTCGGGACCGACCCCGGCGCTCGCGTCGCCGCCTCGTACGCGACGCAGCGGCTCGTCTATGCGCTGGCGGCGCTCCGAGCCGGTGCGCCCGAGGTCGAGGTCGCCCATGTGTACCTGGAGGCGGCCGGCGATCCGGTCATGGTCAGCTTCACCGCGGCCGATCGCGAACGGCTCGAGCAAGAGCTGACGGCGCTCAGTGCCGGCGTCCTGGACAGCGTGTTCGAGGTCACGGACGTCCCCCAGCGGACGATCTGCGCCGGCTGCCCGGCCGAGGGTGGGCTGTGCTCGTGGCCGCGCGAGATGACCCGCCGGGAGGCCGCTGACCGCCTGTTCTGAGGCGTCAGAGATCGCAGACCGCGACCGCGGGAGCATCGCGCCGCGCCTTCTCGCTCGCGCTCGGCCGCTCGGCAAGTGGCGCGAGGCCGCTCGATCCCTCGAGGTCGCCGAACAGGATCGCCGCGGGCCGGCGCGCCGGTTGGAGCAGGGAACTCATGCGCTCAAACAGCCGGGCGTCTCCGAGCGCCAGCATGCCGACCCTAATCGGTCAGTGGAACTCGACGTCGACCTTCTCGGACTCGTGGCGCTCCTCGACCTTGGCGAGCGCGGTGAGCGCCCGCTCGTCGGCCCGGCTCGTGGGCGGCCCGAGCAGGCTGCGCGGCCACAGCCGCCGCGCGACGACGACGTTGACCTCGGCGGCGTACAGCGTCATCTGGGCGCCGAGGTGCAGCCACACGAGCAGCGCGATGACGATCCCGAAGAAGCCGTAGGTGCTCGTCGAGTGCTTGAACACGTGTCCGATGTAGATGCCGCCGAGCACCTGGAGGATCGTCCACGCGATCGCGGCGAGCACCGCCCCGATGAGCAGGCACCGCGTCTGCACCGTTGGCGAGGTCATGAAGCGGAACGCCGCCAGGAACAGTCCGAGGTTGAGCAGCAGCGAGAGCGCGATCCCGCCGATCTTGGCGAGCGGACCCCCGAGGCCCCCGGTCACGAGCCCGGAGGCGAGGGTCGCGAGCAGGAACATGAGCCCCAGCGACACGAGCAGGCCGAGCCCGCGCAGCCGCGAGCGCAGAAAGTCCGACCGATCTTTGAACGGGACGGCCCAGATCCGGTCCATCGCGTTCTGCGCCGCCTGCGTGACCCCGAGCCCGGCGAGCAGCGAGGTCACGAGCCCGATCACGAGCGCGAGCACGTGCCCGTGAAGCTGGTGGATGTTCTTGCTGATGTCCGACCCGATGATCGGAAACTGAGCGAGCACCGAGTCCCGGATCGACTGCTGTGTGCCCGGGTCGCCCTGGAGGACATAGCCGAGGATCGTGACGAGCACGAGGATCAGCGGGAACAGGGAGAAGAACGAGTAGTACGCGACGAGCGCCGCCAGGCTGCCGCCCTGGTCGTCGCCGAACTTCTTCACGACCGCCATCGGAACGGCCAGCCACTTGTGCCGCTGCTGAACGGTGTCGAAGGCGCGCACCGGGCGGAGGATGTCCACGGGTAATCAATACCCGACCGCGCCGATGAAGATGCGCGTTATGCGGCCGCGGTGAGTTCGGCCGCCGCGCCGGCGTCGCCGTCGGTGCCGGCGCCGGGCTCGGCCGCCGGGCGCGGATGGAGCACGACGGTTGCGCCGCCGCTCGGGCTGAACGTGATGCCACGCCGCCCCGTCTGCTCGCGCCGCTGCGTGCCGGGGGCGATCGTGAAGCGGCGAGCGACCTCCCGGAGCACGACCTTCATCTCCTGGACGGCGAAGCTTGCCCCGAGGCAGCGGCGGCGGCCGCCTCCGAACGGGATCCACGTGTACGTCCCCGGCGTCGTCCCGAGAAACCGCTCGGGTCGGAACGCGTACGGCTCCGGGTAGATCGACGGGTCGTGGTGCACGAGGTAGGCACTCGCGAGCAGCGCGACACCGGGCGGGTAGGTGAATCCGCCGATCGTCACCTCGCGCTTCGTCAGCCGCGGCTCGGCGTTGGGCAGGACCGGCCGACGCCGCAGGATCTCGTTGACCGTGGCCGTCAGATACTCCTCGCCCTCGCCGGCATCGGTCTCCGCCGCGAGCCGGGCGACGACGCCGGGCTCGCGAGCCAACTGCTCGAACGCCCACGCGAGCTGCGAGGCGGTCGTCTCGTGTCCGGCCACGAGCGAGGTCAGCAGCTCGTCGCGCAGCTCCTGCTCGCTCATCGGCGAACCGTCCTCGTGGCGCGCGGTGAGCAGCATCGCCAGCACGTCGTCGCGGCCGGTATCGCCCTCGGCGCGCCGCTCCTCGATCACCTCGCGGAGCAGCCGGTCGGTCGCGGCGCTGACCTTGTCGAACCGACGCATTGCCGGCATCCAGCTCGTCCAGCGGCGCACGGCCGGCAGGACCGACAGTGGGCTCTCGCTGAAGCGCAGCACGTCCGTGAGCAGGTTGCGCAGGTCGTCGAGCCGACTGCCGCGATCGAGTCCGAACACGGTGCGCAGGATGATCTCGAGCGTCAACCGTTGAAGCGGTCCGTGCAGTGCGACCGGCGTGGCCGTCGGCCACGTCTCGACCTCGCGGCGGGTCAGCTCGCTCATCAGCCCGACGAGTCGCTGCATCTTCTCGCCGTGGAAGGCGGGGAGCAGCAGCTTGCGCTGCTCCAGATGCGGACCCTCGTCGAGCAGGATCACCGAGTTGCGGCCGACGAGCGGCTCGAGCACGCGCGCGCCCTCGCCGGGATGGAGCACGTCCGGCGGGGCCGTGAACAGCTCTTTGATCGCCGCCGGATCGGAGATGATCACGAACGGCGGCTGGAACGGAAGCTGGACGGTGACGCGCGACCCGTACTGCTGCCGCAACCGCTCGAGCGACGCCGCGGGACGCTTCCACGTCGCCAGCAACTGCACCGGAGCGGGGATCGTCGGTCCGGGTGGGAGCGCCTGCCTGAATGCCTGCCGGTTCACATCTCTCCTCGTTCTCGACGATTGACGTCGATCCGGTGCGCCACGTGTGTGAGATAGGTCACTAAATCACGCCTTCGACCGTGAGGAGGCGCCGTTTGCGATCGATGCCGCCGGTGTAGCCGCCGAGGCCGCCGCCCGAGTGGAGCACTCGGTGACACGGGACGACGATCGGCAGCGGATTGGACCCGAGCGCGTTGCCCGCGGCGCGATGGCCCCGGGGGCTGCCCGCCTCAGACGCGACCTGCTTGTAGGTCGAGACGGCGCCGTAGGGGATGCGCGCGGTCGCCTGGAGCACGCGGCGGGCGAAGCCCCGGGTGAGGCGCCAGTCGAGCGGGAGCTCGAACCGATCACGCCGGCCGGCGAAGTACTGCTCGAGCTCGCGGCGCGGCTCGTCGAGCCGGCGTGGCGCTTCGAGCAGACGGGGGGAGACATCGGCGGCGAGGGCCTTCAGGACGACGTCCTCAGCGCCGTCGTCATCGAGGTAGGCGAGCCGCAGCAGCCCGACGTCGCTCGTCGCGATCAGCAGCCGGCCGACGGGAGAGTCCGCGGTGGCGTAGGCGACGTCGAGGAGTCCAGCGGCGTGCGCCGCATCGCTGATGCCGGGGACCGGCACGTCGGACGGCACCTCCGCGCGCAGCGCTCGTTCGAGGTCATCGAATTCGTTCATGTCGGCTCGTACTCCAGTCGCAATCGCTTCAGGCCCTCGTGGACGTTGCGCCGCGCGGCCTCCTCGCTCGTGCCCATCACGGCCGAGATCTCGGTGTAGGGCGCGTCGGACACGTACCGCAACGCCACGGCCATCCGCTGCTTGTTCGGCAGGCTCCGGACGAGCGCCCACAACTCGGGCTCGGAGCCGGTCCCGCCCGGGAGCGGATCGCTCGCGGCGGCCGGTGCCGCCGTCTCCGGCACGTCGGGGACCGGAACCGCCCGCCGCCCGCGCGCCCGGATGTGATCGATCGCCTTGCGGTGGGCGACGGTGAGGATCCAGCTGCGCAGGTTCGACGCGTCCCGCAGGCGCGGATAGGCGCGCAGCGCCGCCAGCCACGTCTCCTGGTAGCAGTCGTCGGCGTCGCTGCGACCGACGGTGGCGACGAGGAGCCGGTGGACGTCGCGGGCATGCGCGTCAAGCAGCTGCTGGAACGGCGGCAGGGTCACTGACGATGAAACGCGGCGGCGGGGCATGACGTGAGATCTCGCCTCGATTCTGACTGGAGGCAGCCACTAGTAGGCTTCCGCGCGCCATGAAGCAGCGCTCACTTGGCCCGGAGGGTCTCGTCTCCTCGATCGAGGGGCTCGGATGCATGGGCATGTCCGAGTTCTACGGCGCCACCGATGAGCCGGAGGCGATCGCCACCATCCACCATGCGCTCGATCTTGGCGTGACGATGCTTGACACGGCCGACATCTACGGTCCGTTGACGAACGAGGTGCTCGTCGGGCGCGCGATCGCCGAGCGGCGTGATGAGGTCGTCCTCGCGACGAAGTTCGGGATCGTCCGCGACCCGTCGGATCCGACGAAGCGCGGGATCAATGGCCGCCCGGACTACGTGATCGCCGCGTGCGACGCGTCGCTGCGGCGTCTCCAGGTCGATCACATCGATCTCTACTACCAGCACCGGGTCGACCGGGACGTGCCGATCGAGGAAACCGTCGGCGCGATGGCATCGCTGATCGACGCCGGCAAGGTCCGCTTCCTCGGCCTCTCCGAAGCCTCGGCGGAGACGATCCGCCGCGCCCACGCCGTCCATCCGATCAGCGCACTGCAGAGCGAGTACTCGATCTGGAGCCGGGACATCGAGGACGAGGTCGTGCCCGCGACCCGCGAGCTCGGAATCGGCCTCGTCGCCTACAGCCCGCTCGGCCGAGGCTTCCTCACCGGTCGCTTCCAGAGTCCCGAGGACTTCGACGACGGAGACTTCCGCCGCTACAGCCCCCGGTTCCAGGGCGAGAACTTCGCGCGCAACCTCGAGCTCGTCGACCGCGTCCGCGAGCTTGCCGGCGAGCACAGCTGCACGCCGGGACAGCTCGCCCTCGCCTGGGTCCTGGCGCAGGGCGAGGACGTCGTCCCGATTCCGGGCACGAAGCGGCGCACCTACCTGGAGGAGAACATCCAGGCCACCGAGATCTCGCTGTCCGACGAGGACCTCCGCCGGATCGACGAGCTGGCGCCGGCCGGGGCGGTCGCCGGCGAGCGGTATCCGGACATGTCGTTCGTCAACCGGTAGCCGCTCGGGCTGTGAGCGCTGGCAACGAGAGGGGCGGTGAGGCGCGGTTCACTCGCTGTCGTGCTGTACCCGAACCGCAATAACGTTCGAGAGCGAACGCCGAATCTGGCGCTGTCGTACGTTGTCGTCGATTCATCGCCCTAACGTTCGACAGCGGCGGAAACCGCCGACGCTGTCGAACACCAGGCCGATTCCGATGAGTTTCCGGCAAGACGACGGTCATTGCTTGCCGTGAGGCCCCCGTTCGCTATACAAACCTGATATGGCCCGCGCAATTTGGTCCGGCGCGATCAGCTTCGGGCTGGTCAACGTCCCGGTGAAGCTCTACAGCGCCACCTCGCCGAAGACGGTGCGCTTCCATCAGCTCTCTTCGAAGACCGGCGCCCGGATTCGCCAGAAACGCGTCGATTCCTCGACCGGTGACGAGGTCGCCTTTGAAGACATCGTCAAGGGCTACGAGCTCACCCCCGATCGCTACGTGATGATCGCGCCCGAGGAGCTCGAGGCGTTCGATCCCAAGGCGACGCGCACGATCGACATCGAGGAGTTCGCCGACATGGCGGACATCGACCCGATCTACTACGACCACAACTACTACCTGGCCCCAACCTCGGGCGGCGCGAAGGCCTACCGGCTGCTCCTCGACGCGATGCGCGAGGCGGGCAAGGTCGGGATCGGGCGAGTCGTTCTGCGCTCCAAGCAACAGCTCTGCGCGCTGCGGGTGGGCGGGACCGCATCCGATGTGCTGACACTCACGACGATGCTCTTCGGCGACGAGGTGCTCGCACCCGATCGGATCGACGAGCTGGACGCGATCGCCGAAGCGGAGGCAAGTGACCGCGAGCTTGCGATGGCGCAGCAGCTCATCAACTCCCTGTCGGCCGATTTCGACCCCGCCAAGTTCCGCGACGAGTACCGCGACAGGGTGCTCGAGCTGATCGAGAAAAAGGCCGCCGGCGAGGAGATCGCGGTTCAGCCCGAGGCCGATGAACCGGCCGCGGCGCCGGACCTCATGGCGGCACTCGAGGCCAGTCTCGCCGCGGTCAGCTCCGGGGACTCCGACGAGGCGACGGCTCCGAAGCCGACGAAGTCCCGCAAGCGGACGCCGGCCTCGAACGGCGACGCGGCTGCCAAGCCGAAGACGTCAAAGCGGACGGCCAAGGCGAAGAACTGAGGGCGCCAGGGACGCGGCTCCCTGCTAACGCTCCACTAACAGTCGCTGGTAATCTTCGCGTACCCTCTGCGCGCCGCCGCATGCCCCTCCATCCAACGGGGCATCCGCTTCCACCCTTATGAACACGTTCCGAAACCCTCCGGGGGCCACTGGCCTCTACGACCCCTCCAACGAGCATGACGCCTGCGGGATCGCACTCGTCGCGAAGCTCTGGGGGGAGGCGACGCATGCCGTCGTGGAGAAGGCTCTCGACGCGCTGGAGAACCTCGAGCACCGCGGGGCGGAGGGCGCGGATCCCAACACCGGCGACGGCGCCGGCATCCTCATCCAGATCCCGGACGCGTTCGTCCGCGCGACCGTCGGGGTTGAGCTGCCGGCCCCGGGTCGCTACGGCGTCGGGGTCCTGTACCTCCCGACCGATCCCGAGCGTCGCGCCGTGCTCGAGCAGATGATCGAGCGGACGATCGAGGCGGAGGGCCAGCGCGCGATCTGGTGGCGTGACGTCCCGGTCGACGAGCGCCACGTCGGCGATACCGCGCGGCTCGCCGCGCCGCGGATCCGCCAGGTCGTGATCGAGGCGTCCGGGGATCTGACGGATCAGGATGCGTTCGAGCGCAAGCTGTACGTCATCCGCCGCGTGATCGAGCGCGAGGCCGGCCCCGAACTCGCGATCCCGAGCTTCTCGAGCCGGACGATGGTCTACAAGGGGATGCTGACCGCGCCGCAGCTCCCGCGCTATTTCACGGATCTGCGTGACCCGCGGGTTGCCTCCCGTCTCGCGCTCGTGCACTCGCGGTTCTCGACGAACACGTTCCCGAGCTGGGAGCTCGCCCACCCGTACCGGATGATCGCCCACAACGGCGAGGTCAACACGCTGCGGGGCAACGTCAACTGGATGCGGGCGCGCGAGTCACAGCTCGCGTCCGAGCTGTTTGGCGAGGACCTCCAGAAGGTGATTCCGGTCGTCCGGGGTGGTGGCTCGGATTCGGCGACGTTCGACAACGTGCTCGAGCTGCTCGTGCTCGGCGGCCGCTCGATCCCGCACGCGGTGATGATGATGGTCCCCGAGGCGTACCGGACCCGGAAGAACCTCGACCCGGACGTCAAGGGCTTCTACGACTTCCACTCGTGCCTGATGGAGCCGTGGGACGGACCGGCGGCGGTGGTGTTCACCGACGGCCGCCTCGCGGGGGCGGTGCTCGATCGCAACGGCTTGCGGCCCGGCCGCTGGATTCAGGACACCGAGGGATATGTCGTGCTCGCATCCGAGACGGGCGTGATGACGGTCGCGCCGGAGCACATCCAGCGCAAGGGCCGCCTCGCCCCGGGCAAGCTGTTCCTGCTCGATCTCGAGGAGGGACGGATCGTCGAGGACGAGGAGGTCAAGCGCCGGGTCGCGCGCCGCAAGCCGTACGCCGAGTGGTACGAGCGCTCGGTCGTCCACATCGCCGACCTCCCCCAGCGCGAACCGCGGGCGCCCCGGATCGAGCCGCTGCGCTCCAAGCAGCTGGCGTTCGGCTACTCCCAGGAAGACCTCAAGCTCGTGATCGCGCCGATGGCGGCGAAGGGCGAGGAGCCGGTCGCGAGCATGGGCAACGACGCCGCCCTCGCGGTGCTCTCCGACCGCCAGCCGCCGCTGTTCTCGTACTTCAAGCAGCTGTTCGCGCAGGTCACCAACCCACCGATCGACCCGATTCGCGAGGCGGTCGTGATGAGCCTCCAGGCGGGCGTCGGCGCTGAGGTGAACCTGCTCGCCGAGGTCCCCGAGCAGGCCCACCAGCTCGTCATGGACCAGCCGATCCTTCGCAACCACGAGCTCGAGAAGCTCCGCCAGGTCTCCCACGACGTGTTCGATGCCGCGACGCTCGACATCACGTGGCCGATCGAGCAGGGGCCGGACGGGATGGAAGCGCGCCTCGAGGCGCTGTGCGAGGAGGCCGCGCGGTACGTCGACAACGGCGCCAACATCCTCATCCTGTCGGACCGCAACCTCGGCCCCGAGCGCGTCGCGATGCCGTCGCTGCTCGCCGTCGCCGCCGTCCATCATCACCTGGTGCGCGGCGGGACGCGCCTGCGTACCGGCTTGGTGATCGAGTCCGGCGAGCCGCGCTCGATCCACGACATGGCGACGCTGATCGGCTACGGAGCGGCCGCCATCAACCCGTACCTCATGTTCGAGTCCCTCGACGAGCTCGCCGACCGCTCCCTGCTCCCGGTCGACCTTGACCGAGAAGAGGCCGAGAAGCGGATCGTCAAGGCGATCGGCAAGGGACTGCTGAAGACGATCTCGAAGATGGGCATTTCGACGATTCAGTCCTACGGCGGCGCCCAGGTGTTCGAGGCCGTCGGGCTCGAGCCCGTGCTGATCGACAAGTACTTCACCGGCACCGCCTCGCGAATCGGCGGCGTCGGCCTCGATCAACTGTCAACCGAGGCAATGGAGCGCCACTTCCGCGCTTACCCGCGGACCGAGCGCGACCTGCTCCCGGTCGGTGGCGTACTCCAGTGGCGTCGCGATGGAGAGGTGCACATCTGGAATCCGGACACGGTCGCCAAGCTCCAGCACGCGGTGCGCGGCCAGAACGGCGATCGCCACGTGACCTACCGGGAGTTCGCCCGGATGGCGAACGAGGAGGCGACCCGGAAAGCGGCGCTCCGCGGCCTGATGAAGCTCCGCACGCTGCCCGAGCCGATTCCGCTCGAGCAGATCGAGCCGGCGACGGAGATCGTCCGGCGCTTCACGACCGGTGCGATGTCGTTGGGCGCGCTCAGCCGCGAGGCACACGAGACCCTTGCGATCGCCATGAACCGGATGGGCGCGCGCTCGAACACCGGCGAGGGCGGGGAGGACCCGTCGCGCTACACGCCGGACGACAACGGCGACCTGCGGCGCTCGGCGATCAAGCAGGTGGCCTCGGGTCGCTTCGGCGTCCACGTCCACTACCTCGTCAACGCCGACCAGCTTCAGATCAAGATGGCGCAGGGCGCGAAGCCCGGCGAGGGCGGTCAGCTTCCCGGCCACAAGGTCGACGACTACATCGCCAAGATCCGCAACTCGACGCCGGGCGTCGGGCTGATCTCGCCGCCGCCGCACCACGACATCTACTCGATCGAGGACCTCAAGCAGCTCATCTACGACCTGCGCTGCGCGAATCCGACCGCGTCGGTATCCGTGAAGCTCGTGAGCGAGGTCGGCGTCGGCACGGTCGCCGCCGGCGTCGCCAAGGCGAATGCCGACCACGTCACGATCTCCGGTCACGACGGCGGCACCGGGGCCTCGCCTCAGTCCTCGGTCCAGGGCGCCGGCGTGCCGTGGGAGATCGGCCTGGCCGAGACCCAGCAGACGCTGCTGCTCAACGACCTGCGCTCCCGGATCACCGTCGAGGTCGACGGCCAGATGAAGACCGGCCGCGACGTCGTCATCGGCGCCCTGCTCGGGGCGGACGAGTTCGGCTTCTCGACCGCCCCGCTGATCGCGATGGGCTGCATCATGATGCGGGTCTGCCACCTCAACACGTGCCCGGTCGGCGTCGCCACCCAGGATCCGGAGCTGCGCCGCCGCTTCCAGGGCACGCCCGATCACGTCGTCAACTACCTGATGCTCGTCGCCGAGGAGGTGCGCCAGATCATGGCCACGCTCGGCGTCCGCCGAGTTGAGGACATGATCGGCCGCGCCGATCTGCTCGACATGGACGAGGCGATCGACCACTGGAAGGCACGGCACGTCGACCTGTCGATGGTGCTCGCTCAGCCCGACCTGCCGCCCGGCACACCGCGCCACCGCACGCGGCCGCAGGTGCCGGTGCTCGACGACGCGCTCGACTGGGAGCTCGTCCGCCGTTGCGCCCCCGCGGTCGAGCGCTGTGAGGCGGTCAGACTCGGGCCGATCCCGGTCCGCAACGTCAACCGTGCCGTCGGCGGGATCCTCTCCGGCGAGATCGCCCGCCGCCAGGGTCTCGCAGGCCTGCCGGAAGGGACGATCGAGATCTCGTTCTCGGGCTCGGCGGGACAGAGCTTCGCCGCCTGGCTCGCACCCGGCGTGACGTTCTCGCTCCGCGGCGAGACCAACGACTACACGGGCAAGGGCCTGTCGGGCGGCATCGTCTCCGTGCGCCCGCCGGAGGCGGCCCTGTTCCGCGCCGAGGAGAACATGATCGTCGGCAACACCGTCCTGTACGGTGCCACCGCCGGCCGCGCGTTCTTCCGCGGCCTGGCCGGGGAGCGTTTCGCCGTGCGCAACTCCGGTGCGCACGCCGTCGTCGAGGGCGTCGGCGACCACGGCTGCGAGTACATGACCGGCGGCCGCGTTGTCGTGCTCGGGCCGACCGGCCGGAACTTCGCCGCCGGGATGAGCGGCGGGATCGCTTACGTCTACGACGTCGACCGTCGCTTCGCCGAGCGCTGCAACCAGGAGCTCGTCGACCTCGATCCGCTCGACGACGACGACGTCGCGACCGTCAGGGCGCTCATCTCCGAGCATGCCGCGCGCACGGGTTCACTCGTGGCCCGCAACGTGCTCGCCTCGTGGGAGCGCGTTGCCCGGGAGCGGTTCGTCAAGGTGATGCCCCGTGACTACAAGCGCGCTCTCGCCGAGCGGGCCGCGCGGGAGGCCGTCGAGGCGTAACGCGTCCTGCCCAGGTCTTCATCTACGAGGACCTTGGTCGATCACTCCCTCAAAGCAGGCGGAGAACGAGTGGAGGGATACCGATGGATGCAAGGGTCGGACCGCGGTGGCCGGCGTCGCTGCGGCACAGACTGGCCGTCGCTCGCGGCTGCGCGGCGGCGGCGGCAGCGGCAGCGGCAGCGGTAGCGGCCGTAGCGCCAGCGGCGGCCGTCGTGCTGCCGGCGACGGCGTCGGCCAACGGCGTTCATGCCTCGGCCGCCAAGCCGAGCCTCGGAGCCGTCAAGCACGTGACCGTCAACGGGATGAGCGTGGGCTACCGCACCGGCGGGCACGGCTTCCCGCTGATCATGGTGATGGGCCGTGGTGCGACGATGGCCGAGTGGGACCCGCAGCTGATCGCCCAACTGATCCGCAATCGCCAGGTCGTCGTCTTCGACAACCGCGGAATCGGCACGACGAACAATCCGTCGACGCAGACACTGTCGATCGACCAGATGGCGCGGGACACGCTCGGGCTCGCGACCGCGCTGCACATCAACCGCTTCGACGTCATGGGCTGGTCAATGGGTGGCTACATCTCCCAGCAGGTGACGCTGGACGCCCCGTCCCGCGTGCGCCGGGTCGTGCTGTGCGCGACTGACTCGGGCGGCTCGCACTACGTCAAGCCGATCCCGGCGGTCGAGAAGATCCTCACGAACCCGAACGGCGTGACCACGGCGGAGCTGCTCTCGCTCAGCTTTCCGCCGACGAAGGCCGGGTTGAAGGGCGCCGTCAGCTACATGTACCGCGTCGCCACCCAGCCCGATCTCGTTTCCGGCAGCTTCACGATCAGCTCAGCCGCGCAGCAGCAGCAGCAGCTCGCGACGGCGGCGTGGAAATCGTCCACGGGCGGTGTCTACGACCAGCTTCCGGCGATCAAGCAGCCCACGCTCGTCATGTGGGGTGACCTGGACCTCCCGGTCCGGCCCAAGAACGACCGGACCCTCGTGCAGCGCATTCCGCACGCGCGCGGGAAGGCGTTCCGGGGCGCGGGTCATGCGTTCCTGTTCCAGGACGCCGCTCAGGTCGGGCAGACCGCCGAGAAGTTCCTCGGCTGAGACATCGGCTCGCCGCGTCTCACGGCGCCGGCGAGCCGCTTACGCCGTTGAGCTCGGCGACCGCGCCGGCGACGTCACCGCGGTTGTAGTAGTCGGTCAGCACCAGGTTTGGAATCCGCCCGCGCTGGGCGATGCACTGCTGCGCGCGGCGGAGGATGAACGCCCGCTGCTGGAGCGGTACGTTCGGGCCCGGACGCGGCGGGAAGATGTCGGCCCAGTTGTTCATCATCAGCAGCGGGTTGCCGGCCGCGCCGCGCGAGTGATCGCACGTGAACTGGGACGGCTTCCTCGCGCCGAGCGGCGTGTCCTGGATCCAGGTCGTGAACGCGTCTTGATTCCAGGGGTAGTGGCCGCTCGTCTCCTTCTGGGCGAACACGAGAATGTTGTGGCGAGACCGGATCAGCCCGCCGAGCGTCGGCAGCGGCTGATTGCGGTCGAGCACGGCGAGGCGGTTGAACAGGCGCGCGCGCACGAACGCCGCCCGTAGGTCCCGCTCGCTGACGTAGTCCTCGTCGAACAAGATCATCACGTTGTTCGGTCTGCGGTCGAGGAACGTCCGGATCTCGCCGAGGAAGTCGACCATCCGAGTCGCGCCGAGCTCGCACAGCGTGTGACAGAGCCAGATGTCGCGCTTGCGTCCCGCGAGCGACCCCGCGCCGAGCCCGACACTCAACCGCTGGAGCGCAAGTCGGGCTCGCGGCTCGAGCTTCGAGGCGACGCGATTGAGCCTGGTGCCCTCCGCGGCGATGTCGGTGTGCACGGCTCCGCCGGCGTCCGCGGTCGCGTAGTGGGTGGAGATCTTGAACAGGCGGATCCCGTCGTCGAGCTGTTGGGTGACGTTACGGTCCTGGTTGGCGATCAACCAGCCGTGCGAATCGGCGGCGGACATCGAGTTGTGGGTGCCGGCGAACACGGCCTCGTCGAGTCGCCGATCGCAGAGCTTCGCGTAGCCGTTGCAGGTCATGATCGTGCTCGCCTGAGACGGCTTGGCGCCCCCGGTGACGAGCAGCGCCACGACGAACGCGATCACCGCTGTCGCGGCTGCACCACCGACCGCGGTGAGTCGACGCACGACGCGCTGACGTGACGGGCGGGTCCGGGGCTGAACCGGTGCGGTCAGCGACAGCAGCTCGCCGACCGCCGCGTAGATGAGCCCGGCGCCGGCGATGACGACCACGATGCTGAGGACCGTGCCCGGCCGCAGGACCGCAAACAGACCGACGGCGAGCACGAGCAGGGCGCGCGCGCCCCGCCCGCGCGGGGACAGCGGCCGCTGGCCGAGCCGCCGAAGGTGCTCAAGCTCCGCACGGGCCGAGTACGGCGACAGCAGCGACGCCGACGCCGCGGCCACCAACCAGGCGATGGCGCCGAACCACAGCGTCCATGTCATCAGGTCGCCGAACAGGCCCGTCCACACCTCCCGGACCGCTGCGCGGACATCGGCATTCGTGAGCTCCTGCGTGCCGTACACGTGCGTGATGACGTAGTGGCGGACGACGAGCAGCGCGAGGGCGAGGGTTGTCGCGCTCACTCCCAGCCCCACCGCGGCGGCTGTGATGGCACGTCGCCGGTTCGGCGCGATCCCGACTGCAGCCACGAGCAGGACGATCGCGACCAGCGGCAACACGATCGCCAAGACCCGCACATGGTCTGCGAGGCGCAGCGTCTGGCCGGCGAAGCTGCGTCGGCGGATCGTGAGCAGAATCGCCTCCGCGTGGCTGGGCAGCTCCTTGGCGATCTGGGGCGCGAGCGTTTGCAGCGCGGATGTGACGACCGCGCCGGCGTCGGCCACGTCGAAAACGGCGTTGCTGCCACGCTCGAACAGCAGGCGGTGGCCATGTTCGGCCGCGATCCGCGCGATCGGGCGGAACGGCTCTGATCGGATCAGCCGGTCCAGCCCGTCGGTGATCAGCGGCCGTGCCGCAATCAGGTCCGGCAGAGCTGGCTCCACGACCTGGACGGTGAGCTCCTTCGCGACGATGTGGCTGACGCTCGGCATCTGCACGACATCGGCCGCCCGGTCGGCGAACGCGCGACTATCGACGACCTCCTCCCGCACGTAGAGCAGCACGCCCCCGGCGAGCGCTGCCACGGCCGCGAGCGCCACCAGCGCCACGCTGGCCAGCCGGCGGATCCGACCACCGTGCCGCACGGTCCCCGCCCGCGGCTTCGTGTGCGCGCGCTGATCTCCAGCATCCTGCCCGCCGTCGATCCCGCGTATGAGGCGCATGCTTCTCAGAGCAGGGACCCGGTGACGCCCTGGATCGTCCCGATCCCGTAACCCATCGACGGATCGCCGTCGGTCATCACCGCCATCGAAAAGCGCCGGCGGTGCCCCTCGAGCCGGGCGACCTGGTGGACGAGCTGACCGAGGCCCGTCCCACGCCAGCCGCCCTTGAAGAACACGGTGTAGCCGCGCGGGCGGGCGACTGCTGGAACCCCCCAGCTCTCGTAGCCGGCGATCGTCGAGAGCAGATAGCGGGCGTACCCATCGAACTGGCGCGGGATGAGCGAGTCCATTCGGAAGAAGAACGTCGCCTGGTCGGCGGCGCTGATCTGCGCGTTGGCCCAGATCCCGACGATCGAGAAATCAGTCATGCCGGCCTCGTGGGCGAGGCGGTACAGGGCGCCGTCGCCGACGATCGACCATGTCTGGGTCGCGGCCGAGTTGTCCGACACGTTGATCATCGGATAGAGGAACGAGTTGCTGTACGAGTCGACGTGCCGTCGGCCCATCGCGTTCAGTCGTCGCAGATATGCGACGAGCAGCATCGCCTTGACGACGCTCGCGGACACGAACGTCCAGTGCTCGTGGACACCGGAGAGACGTCCCTCGCTGTCGACGACCGCAAACGCCGTCCGCCCCGTCCGGCCCCGGAGAAAGCCGGCGGCGCGGGAAATCGCCCCCGGACCCGGGTAGCCGAACGGCAGATAGCCACCGCCGAAGAACCCGTTGCCCCCGCACGCGAGGGGGCGGTGGAAGTTCGACAGCGCCCGATCCGCCCGTGCGCGGAAGCACACCCGCCAGTGGAAATGGCCCGCCGGGCCGGTGACGACGGCCGTGAGGAGCGTCGCGTACGGGCTCAGCCGCTTCGTCCGGGTACCGCGAATCGGTTGGAGACGGCCGTGGTATCCATTTCCGAACCACCAGCTCGCGTGGGCGCCGTTCCAGCGGAGATCGCGGGGGTGGAAGATGACGATCGAGATCTGCGCCTGCGCAAGCGGGAGCGCCTTGACCGAGATCTTCGTCCGGGCATAGACGCTGATTGCGACGCTCGCGTTCAGGCTCGTGCCCGGGACGGTCGCTCTGTACAGCGTGTTGCGGTCCGGGTGGACGCTGAACGAGAATTCGCCCGTCGTCGACGGGTGCGCAGACCGCACGAGTTCCGCGGACTTGTACGGGTAGGCGATCTTGATCAGGTTGACGACCGCGCTCGTCGGCGCCGGGCTCACCCGGCCCGAGAGCTCGATCGCCCGCGAGCCGGTGAACGAGCTCCGCGACGCGTGGAGCGTGATCGCGGCCGGCGGCGGCAGCGTGGTCGTGCTGCTCGTCGTCGTCGTGGATGTCGTGGTCGTCGTGGCCGTCGTGGAGGTCTGCGCGACGGTCTTCGCCGTCGTATCGGCAGGCGCCGACGCTGGCAGGAGCCCGGCCAGGAGCGTGATCAGCGCTACCACTGCCCCAGTGACAGCTCTCCCCATATAGCCCACCACAGGAACTCTATGTGATCGGGCGCCGGCGCTCCATTGCTAGCCTCTCCGGCCCCATGGGTGAATTAGGCGCATTTCTCAAGGTTCACCGGGTCGGCTTCGACAAGCGTGACCCCGGCGAGCGCGTCCACGACTACAGGCAGTACTTCGCGCTTCAGCCCGAGGACGAGCTCGCCCGCCAGGGCGCGCGCTGCATGGATTGCGGGGTCCCGTTCTGCCACGAGGGCTGCCCGCTGGGAAACCTCATTCCGGACTGGAACGACCTCATCTACCGCGGCAAGTGGCGCGAGGCCATCGACCAGCTCCACATGACGAACAACTTCCCCGAGTTCACGGGCCGGATCTGCCCCGCGCCGTGTGAATCCGCATGTGTGCTGGCAATCAACGATGACCCGGTGACGATCGAGCAGATCGAGATGGCAATCGCCGAACGGGCGTTCGAGGAGGGCTGGGTCGTCCCCGAGCCCCCGCCTCGGCGCAGCGGCAAGACGATCGCGGTCGTCGGCGCCGGGCCGGCCGGCCTGGCGGTCGCGGCGGAGCTCAATCGCTGCGGTCACGAGGTGACGGTCTACGAGCGGGACGAGGGACCCGGTGGGCTGATGCGTTTCGGCGTCCCCGACGCGAAGCTCGAGAAGCGGATCATCGACCGCCGCGTCGACATCCTCGAGCAGGAGGGGATCAACTTCCGTTACAACGCCGGGGTGGGGCATGAGGTGAGCGCCGCCGAGCTGCGAGAGCAGTTCGACGCGGTCGTCGTCTCGATCGGTTCGCGCGTGTCTCGCGATCTCGAGGCCCCCGGCCGAGAGCTCCGCGGGATCCACTTCGCGATGGACTACCTCTACCAGCGCAACCGCTTCGTGGCCGCGCAGGAGGGACGGGCGACGAAGGCGCCCGAGCCCGGGACCGAGATCTCGGCCCGCGGCAAACGGGTGATCGTGATCGGCGGGGGCGATACCGGGATGGACTGCATCTCGAACTCCCACCGCGAGGGCGCCCGCAGCGTGACCATGCTCGACGTCTACGCTGCCCTGCCGGACGATGGGCGCGATCCACGCCACCCGTGGCCGCTGCCCCCGAAGCGGACGCCGACGACATATGCCCTGGAGGAGGGCGGCAAGCGGCGCTGGGGCACCGAGGTCACCGGTTTCCTCGGCGCCGACGGCCACGTGAGCAAGGTGTGGGCCCGCCAGGTGACCGGCACGTCATCCCGCGATCTGACGCCGGTGCCGGGCACGGAGTTCGTGCTCGATGCCGACCTGGTCCTGATCGCCATCGGCTTCGAGCATCCGGAGCACGAGGGCCTCGTCAACGAGCTCGGACTCGACATCGATCATCGCGGCAACATCCGCACCCAGCAGACGTACCGGACCAACGTCCGCAAGGTCTACGCCTGTGGCGACGCCCGCATCGGCCAGTCGCTCGTCGTGACGGCGATCGCCGAGGGCCGGAAATGCGCCCGGATCGTCAACAAGGACCTCGGTTGGACGCCGATGGATCAGGATCGCGAGATGCTGTCCATCGGGGCCTGGAGCGGCGAGCTCGACCGCACCCTGCGTCATGAGGCCGAAGCGGCCGGAACGGTGCGGCCGGGCGAGGAGTTCTTCAGCGGGCCGGGTACGCGGAAGCACTGAAATCCGGGGCCTGGGTGAGCCCGGGTCGCGCTCGTGAGAGAAACTGAAGAGTTTTCCAGGCCGCGCAAGGTGCCTGCTACCGTAATTGTCCTGACCAGCCGCACAAGGAGGCTCGTGAGGGGCACGGTCAAAAGGTTTGGTTTAGTGACACGTGGGGCGGGGAAACTTGCCCCTGTCGGTCAGGGAACTGCGCCCCCACTTCCCTGACTCTCCGGGGGGCCCAGATGGATCTGGGCCCCCCGGTCCTTCTTCTACCGTGTAAGAGGCATGGTCGACTTCACGAGCCCGGGTCTCCTTGCTCACACGGCGGAGCACAGCCAGTCGGTCGGCGGGACGATCAGCAGCATCCTGGCGAACGCGGGCCAGTTCTTTTCGCAGCTCGCGGATCTGAGCTGGTTCTCGCTACTGATCGGGATGGCGCTGTACGCGATCTACCTGCTGCTCCGCTCGCGCGCGCTGTTCAACGCGGTCCGGGCCGCGTACCCGGGCGAGCAGGTCCGCTGGCGGGACGTGTGGGGCGGCTACATGGTCGGCTACGCGATCAACAACGTGTTCCCGCTCGGCGGCGGCAACATCGCGCAGCTGTTCCTCACCCGCACCTCAATCGAGCGCGCGAGCTATCCAACAGTCGCCGCCGCGCTCTCGACCGGCGTGATCTGCGACTGGCTGATCGGGCTGCTCGTCATGGGCTACGCGTTCACCCAGGGCGTGTTCCCGAAGCCGCCTGACTTCTCGAAGCTGCCGGCGTTCGACATCAGCTTCTTCGCCTCGCACATGCGGTTCACGCTGTTCTTCATCACGTTCGTCGGGTGCGCGTTCCTCGTCGCCTTCGCCCTGCTCTCGGCGAAGGTGAAGGCGTTCTGGCAGCGGGTGCGCCAGGGCTACACGATCCTCCGGGACCGCCGCCGCTTCCGTCGGGAGATGGTCAGCTGGCAGGCGGCCAGCTGGGTGGTCCGCTTCGGCGCCTACTGGGCGCTGCTCGACGCGTTCCACATCGGCGGCTCGGTCCGCAACGCGCTGCTCGTCCTCGGCGTCCAGGTCGTCGCCTCCGTGTTCCCGTTCACGCCCGGCGGCGCCGGGGTCCAGCAGGCGCTGCTGCTGACGATCTTCGCTCGCAACCCCGGCGTCGCGGCGTTCTCGGTGGGTCAGCAGGTCGCGACGGCCGTGCTCACGGGGGTGCTCGGGTTCGCGGCGCTCGTCCTCATCTTCCGCTTCCGCAGCTTCCGCGAGGTGATGGCCCACGGCCGCGAGCACCGGCGCCGCGAGCAGGCGGCCGGAGAGGATCCGGCCGCGGGCACGTGGCCCTCCAGGCCCGAGGCCTCGCCACAACCCTGACCGACCGACCGCGAAACGATGCGCGGCGGACCGGCATGGGAATTCGTGTGCCTGCAAACTTGACGCCCCCGTCACCTTTCTCTACGCTGCCGCTCGGCCGCCGCCCCTGTTCTGAAACCAAGGAGCTTGAATGACCCACCTTCCGTCCGCCTGCGTGATCGGTGCAGGCTCGTCCGGCATCGCCGCCGTCAAGACCCTGCACGAGCGCGGAATCCCGGTCGACTGCTTTGAAAAGTCCGACCGCGTCGGCGGCAACTGGGTGTTCGGCAACAGGAACGGGATGTCCTCGGCGTACCGATCGCTGCACATCAACACCTCGCGGGAGCGGATGGAGTACTCCGACTACCCGATGCCCAAGTCGTATCCCGACTTTCCGCATCACACGCAGATCGCGGCGTACTTCGACAACTACGTCGATCACTTCGGCTTCCGGGACCGGATCGCGTTCGAGACGGGCGTCGAGCACGCCGAGCGTGCCGACGACGGCGTATGGACCGTCACGCTCGACACGGGGGAGAGCCGCCGCTACGACATGCTGCTCGTCGCCAACGGCCACCACTGGAATCCCCGGTGGCCCGAGCCGCCGTTCCCGGGGACGTTCGACGGCACGGAGATGCACGCGCACCACTACGTCGACAACACCGACTTCGTCGACGAGAACGTGCTCGTGGTCGGGATGGGCAACAGCGCGATGGACATCGCCGTGGAATCGAGCCTCGTCGCCCGCAAGACGATCATCTCGTCACGGCGGGGCGCCTACATCCTGCCCAAGTACCTGTTCGGTCGCCCGCTCGATCAGATCGGCGTCAACCGGTTGACGGGGGCGGTCCCCTTCGCGTTCCGCCGTGCCTTCCTCCAGACGCTCTACCGCGTGGGCGTCGGCGACGTCACCGATTACGGCCTGCCACGGCCCGATCACCGCATCGGAGAGGCGCACCCGACGATCTCCGCCGACTTCCTCAATCGCGTCGCCCACGGCGAGTTGACGTGGAAGCCGAACATCGCGACGCTCGAAGGCGGCCAGGTGCGCTTCGTGGACGGTACTGCCGAGGACATCGACGTGATCGTCTGGTGCACGGGATACAAGGTGACGTTTCCGTTCTTCGACGAGGACTTCATCTCCGCCCCGGACAATGATCTGCCGCTGTACCGGCGGGTGTTCACACCGGGAATCGACAATCTCGCGTTCATCGCATTGCTGCAGCCGCTCGGCGCGATCATGCCGCTCGCCGAGGCCCAGGGACAGTGGATCGCCGCGTACCTCCGCGGTGAGTACCGCCTGCCGTCGCGCACCGCGATGGAGACGGACATCGCGCGTGAGCGGGCGAAGATGTTCAAGCGCTACGTCGCCTCCAAGCGCCACACGATGCAGGTCGACTTCGACAACTACCTCTACGATCTCGCCAAGGAGATGAAGGCCGGGGCGCGACGGGCGCGGGAGGCGGGCTTCACGTTGCCGGTCACGCCGCGCGCAGCCCGAGCCCAGGCACCGGCGACGGCCTGAGCGTCATGTCCGCGGTCGAGCTCGGCACCCCGGGCAAGCGCGCGCAGACGAAGGCGCAGAACCGCGCCGCGATCATCGCCGCCGCCCGCGTCGTGTTCGCCGAGCTCGGCTACGACGCGGCCGGCGTACGTGACATCGTCCGCGGCACCGAGCTCGCCTCGGGCACGTTCTACAACTACTTCGAGGACAAGGAGGCCGTCTTCCGGGCGGTCGTCGATGAGAGCGCACAGGAGATCCGCGTGCGGCTGCGGGCCGTCCGCGCGGAGGCGCTGACGCTCGAGGAGTTCGTCGGCGACGCGTATCGCGTCCTTTTCCACTTCCTCGTCGAGGACCGGCTCCTGTTCCAGTTGCTCCAGCGCAACGCGGGGCCGATCCGGGCGTTGTTCGGCGAATCAGTGCTCGGTGCCGGCGTCGCGGACCTCTTCGACGACCTGCGCGCTGCGGTCGAGCGCGGGGACCTGCCCCCGGTCGATGCCGAATACATGGCCGGCGCGATGGCGGGCGTGGCGCTCGAGCTCGGAGTCAGGATGGCCGACCGTGATCCGCCTGACGCCGACGGTGCGGCACGGTTCGCGACCGATCTGTTCCTCGGCGGGATCGCGCGGCTCGGCGCGGCGTCCGCCGGCGCCTAGCTTGCCGCACCGGCGCCGAGATCGCCGCACCGGCACCGAGATCGCCGCACGGCATCGAGATCGCCGCACCGGCGCCTAGCGCACCGCAAGCTGCCGCGCGCGCACGCGCAGGAGCTCGATCAGCTCGGCGCCCTTGTGAAAGGGGTCGGCGATCGGCGATCCGCCGTCCAGGGGCAGCGCTGCGCGCAACCGGCCGTCGACCTCGGCGACGAGTACCGGCCCCGCGGGGGTCTCGGCGCTGTCGAGCTCGGCCAGCCACCGCAGCCCGGGCGCGTCCTTGGCGGCGGCGTAGCGCAGCGTCAGGCGAGTCACCGGACTGTTGCCGGCGTCGACCGGCGAGGCCTCGGCCGCGGCGCGCAAACCCCGCGTGTGTTCACGGGCGGCAAGCAGGTTCAGTGACAGCATGATCGGCCTCCTCGTAGCGGTGTAACCGACTAGCAATCTTAGCCGGTTATCCACGAGTTAGTAACCAGCATCCCATGATTAGTGGTTATAGTCCTATGATCTCTCGTATGGGAGAGCAGCAGCAGGCCCCCGGCGAGCTCGAGCTCGTGCGGACGTTCGTCAACACCCTTGACATCGAGCAGGAGAGCGATCGGCTCACCGATGCCGCGGCGCTGCGCCTGTGGTTGACACACGCCGGGCTTGCGGACGCCGATGTGCGGGCACGCCCGAGCGATCTGCGCCGGGCCGTCGCGCTGCGTGAGGCGCTGCGGACGATCCTGCTCACCCACAACCGTGAGCTGTCGGACGTGTCGAACGCCACGGAGACACTTGAGGCGACGGCCCGACGGGCGCGTGTCCGGCTGCACTTCGACCCGCGTCTCGGCTCGTGGCTCGCACCGGACGCCGACGGTGTCGACGGAGCCCTCGGGCGGCTGCTCGTGGTCGTCCACGAGGCGAGTGCCGACGGGAGCTGGGAGCGGCTCAAGGCCTGCCGCGATCACGGTTGCGCGTGGGCGTTCTACGACGCCACCCGGAACCGCTCCCGGACGTGGTGTGACATGCAGGTGTGCGGCAACCGGGCAAAGGCGCGCGCCTACCGGCATCGGCAGACCTCCTGACGGGCCGCCGGCGCAGCGCCGGCCCTGGGCCGCCGGTACAGCGCCGGCCTTGGGCCGCCGGTACAGCGCCGGCCTTGGGCCGCCGGCGCAGCGCCGGCCTTGGGACCGGCGCACGACGACGGCGAGGATGCCCGCCGCTAGGCGGTCTCCGCGAGCCGCGACGGCGTGGGCATGGGGCGATCCGGCGGCACGCAGACGAAATCAAGCGCCACCTTCTCCCGCTCGGTGAACAGGTCGCTCGTGCGATAACGCGTCAGCGCCAGCAGCTCGTCGTCTGAGAGGCCAGAGTTGCGGCAGATCTGCGAGCCCAGGTCGACGCAGAACTCGCAGCCGATCATCTGCGCGCCCTTGAGCTCGACCAGGTACTTGAGCCGGTCGTCGACGGCCGTGCCCTTCCTCACGGCCCCCTGGAACTTGCCCATGCCGCTCATCATCTTCGGCCGGCGTGCCCAGATCTCGAGCGGCTCGATCCCATTTCCGTGCGCGGCATCGCGTCCGGTCATCTTTTTGGTCCCGCGGCGCACGAACCGGTACACGACCGACACGATCGCACCCGCCTGATCCTGCGCCACGCCTTCAATTCGTGCCATCGACCAACCTCCTGTCACATCCCGTTTGCGTGCCCGTCTCTACTGCGCATGACCCGGGACAGCGCAACGGTGTGACCGGGCCGCCACGGTGCAGACGAGGTGCCCGTCGCGCTCGAGGCCGCCTCTTAACAAGACGGCAGCGCGGAATGCGGTCACGGCGTGTCAGGATGAGGGGGACGCATGCCGACGTTCTGCCGCCACAACCACCTCATCCAGAACTGTCCGATCTGCTCCCGTGAGCAGGAGGTCGAGCTGCGGCCGATCGTGTCCTCAAGTGCGCCGCGCTCGGGCCTGCCGAGACCGACCTCGTCGTCCACGAGCCCCAGCAGCCGAGGTTCACGCTCCCGCGGGGGCGCGTCATCGAGTGGGACCGGCGTCCGGGTCCGTCGCCTCCAGCGTGGTGACGACGATGGCTACCACTCCGACCTCGTCCCGGGTCTTCACGCCAGCGCCGACGCGCACCGGCTCGCCGAGGAGATGGCCTTCAGCCAGACCCGTCTGCAGGTGCTCGCGTCCGATCCTCCCGGTCTGTACGCCGAGGTGGCGGACGCTGCGGGGGATCTCGAGGAGCGGCTGTGGCTCGCGTTCCTGATTGCGTATCTGTGCCCGATCGATGGCGACGATCCGTTTGTGGCGATCCGCGGGGCGCGGACGACCTGGGCCTCAGGCGATCTCCCTGAACTCGAGGGCGTGGCGACGGGCCCGCGCAGCGTGCACGAGTCTGACCGCGGCGCGCGCACGCTCGAGGCCTACCGGGCGTGGGCCGAGCGGGCGGGCTCGCAGGCCGCCGCCTTCACCGGCGAACCCGCGTGGACACCGGAGCGGCGGTTCGCGCGCGTGTTCGAGCGGATGGCGCTGCCCGGCCTGCATCGGCCCGCCCGGTTCGACCTGCTCGTCACACTCGGGCGCTTGGGGGTCATCGAGCTGCACCCGGCGGCCCTGGAGCTCGGCGCCAATAACAACGTGACGGTGGCCGCCAAACGGGCGCTCGGCATCGGCGATTCGATGCTCCTCGAGCGCCGGGCGACGAACCTCGCACAGGCGACCGGAGTCGACCTCGCCGCTCTCGACCTGGCCTTTGGCAACTGGGAGCGAGGAGAGCGCGTGCGGCTTGGTCTCGCCCCCGAGGTCGAGCCAGACGACGACGTGCTGCGCACTGTGACACACGCCCTGGGGCTGTAGGGCCACGGATCGGCTGTCTGTCCGGGCCACCGCCTACCTTCTGCGGCGTCCGCACCCTCTGAGCCGGAGCCGCAATGTCACTCTGCTTCATCGAACCGCAGAACGCCATACGCGTCATCGCCGACTCGGTCGGCCGTGAAGCACGGCGCCAGATTCTTGGCGAGGTCGTTCGTGCCTGGGTCGACGAGATCCCCGACTCTGAGCTTGAGTCCCACTATGCAAAGGCGGTCGCCGACCTTGACGAGCACGACCTGTCGATGCTCGCCGCATGGCACGCGTCGCTCGAGGTCGGCCACCCACTCCCGAACAAGGAGTTCCTCGTCAACGTGTTTCCCTCGCTTGGCGAGAACCGGCGGGAGGCGCTGAAGATCGCCGCCGGGTTCCGGGGCGAGGAGGCGTTCGAGGCCGGCGTCGGGGAGGAGCAGGCGTTCGACACCGTGCTCCCCTGGCTGTCACAGGACCGTTGCCTGGAACTCGCCGCCGAGTGCCTCCAGCTCTACTGGTGGGATCGCCTCGGCAGCGACAACTAGTGGCGACCGCTAGGGACTGAGGGCCGCCTCGATCTCGGCGACCGCCTGCTCGGTCGTCTGGAACCAGATGGCGCGAATGCCCAGCTCTCGGGCCGCCGTGCAGTTCGCCTCGATGTCGTCGATGAAGAGCGCCTGCGCGGGAGTCACCCCGAGCCGCTCGAGGGTCAGCTCGTAGATCCTCGGCTCCGGCTTGCGCGTTCCGACGAACGCCGAGTCGATGACGTGATGGAAGATCTCGTCCACGGGTAGCTTGGCGCGCCACTGGGCTTCCCATTCCCGCACGTTGTTGGTGCAGATCGCGAGCTTGTAGCCACGCTCCCGGAGACCGCGCATCAGCGCGATCATCGGCTCGTTCGCGTGGAGATGGGCGAAGTAGCGCTCACCAAAGCCGTGCATGCTCACCTCGCGCCCGACTGCCGAGGACAGCTCGTCAGAGAGCAGCTCGAGGAACCGGGCCTCGGTCATCCGGCCGGTTTCGAGCTCGAACAGGGGATTCGTGCCCTCTCGCGCGGCGACCGCCGCCATTGCGGCGCCGAGTTGCTCGAGTGAGATTCCCGAGAGCTCCTGGAAGGCCACGAACGAGTCGAGCAGCGGCGACGTGAGCACCCCGCCGAAATCACTGATGACCGCGGTGATCGGGCTCACGCGTGGCCGCTCGCGAGGATGTAGACGCCGGCGCCCTCCTCACCGCGGCTGTGCCACAGAAGCGGCCATGCGGCGACGGTGATCCCGTCGAGCTGGACGCGAACCGCCTCGCCGACGGCATCCGCCGCCGCCCGCCGCGGATACTGCTGATCGTTCTCGGCATCGACCCATAACTCGAGTCCGGCGTGGAGCAGGCGTCCACCGCGCCCATACGTGCTGGACAGTCGCGGATCGGCGACCGGTTGCAGGCCGTCCTCGCCGAACAGGATGGCCGTGACCGCATCCCGGTCGTGGCCCGTCGCACCACGAGGGCGCAGCGACGTGAGCGCGAGCCCGTCGCCGGGTGCGAACCACGCGCTCAGGTCACGCATCGAGTCAAGCCGGGAGAAATCGACCCCGGCACGCACCGCGCGGCGGCCGAGCATGTCGACCGGGCGATCGGCGTCGCCGAGCCGGACACGGCCGGTGACGCGGCAGAGCTGGTCAAAACCGCCGAGCGCCTCCACATCCGCCGCGCCGCTGAGCGGCGTCGCGGTCAGCTCGAGCGCGTCCGCGGTCACCTCCCACGGCTCGCCCGCACCACTGCCGGTGAGCGCGGCGTCAGCGATCGCCACCGGTGCATCGTCCGCGGCCGCCGCCGCGAGGGCGACGCACGCCTCGCCATCGGCCCAGGCGCATCCCCACAGTCCCGTGGCGAGATCGCCGAACGCGAGCGTCCGGAGGGTTCCTGTGGCGACCGGAGTCACGACCGAAGCTGCGGCTGGTCGATGTCCCGCGCCGTGGAATCGACGTCGTCATGTGCGCGCCCGCGGCCACCGCCAAATTCGGACGCGCGCATGACGATCCGACTCGTGAAATTGCGAACGAGCAACGGGCGCATGAGCACGCGCGTCGGCGGCAACAGCATCGCGATCCCGATGACGTCGGTGATGAAGCCGGGGATCATGAGCAGGATCCCTCCGAACAGCACGAGCGTGCCGTCGACGACCTCTCGCGCCGGCGGGCGACGCTCGGAGATCGCGACGCTCAGCCGCCGCCACGCCGCGGCTCCCTGGGTGCGCAGCGCCCACAGTCCGATGGGCCAGCCGATGATGAGCAGCACGATCGTCTCCAGCACCCCGATCGCCCGCGCGACCTCGACCGCGACGAACAGCTCGGCGATCGGCCAGAGGATCAGCAGTACGGCGACCATGCTCTGAAGGCTACTGCGACCGGGTTTTTGGGACCGTGAGTGGTCGTGCGCGGCCGCTAGGCGAGGGCGGGCCAGGTGGCCTCGAGCCGGATGCCGGGCAGTCGGTGAAGGCCCATCAACTCGATCAGCTTGAGGATCTGCGGCTGCGCACCGCGGAGCCGCAGCGCGATGCCCCGGGCCCGCAGCCGCCGGGCGACCATCGCCAGGTCAAGCATCAGCGAGGTGTCGGCGAACACGAGCTCTGAGAGGTCGACGATGACATCGCTGCGGGCTCCAATCGCGCGGACGAGTGCCTGACGCCGCGAGCCCTGAGTGGTCCGATCCTCGTCACCACGGCAACGGAGGACCGACGGCTTGTCATCGAAGTCGACGATCCGCGAAACCTAGCGAAACCTGACGGCTCATGGCAAGCTCCGCCCGGGCGCTCTCTACACTGCGGACGATGATCACTGTTGACGATGTCACTGAGGCACTGCGGGACGTGATCGACCCTGAGCTCGGTCTCGACTTCGTGGAGCTCGGTCTGATCTATGACGTCGCCGTCGACGACACCGGCGCGGTCAGCGTCACCTACACGCTGACGAGCCCCGGATGCCCGATCGGCCCGCAGGTCTCCGAGCAGATCGCGGAGTTCGTCGGCGAGCTGGATGGCGTCAGCGACGTACAGTCGACGATGACGTTCTCGCCGCCGTGGACGCCCGAGCGGATGAGCGAGGACGCGAAGTTCGCACTCGGCTTCTGAGCCGCTCGCACGCGCCGTCCGGGCTCGAGACTCGACAAGCCTTGGGCGGGTCCGAGTCCCTCGAACCCGCCCAAGTACGTTCCGCCCGCCAACTGCCGCTCAGGGGGTGACGGCATCGCTGGCCGAGACGAGGGCGGTCTGATGGGGACCTGATGACGCCGAGGTCCCCGACACAGGTTGAAGCGCCCGCCGGCTCGAAAGGTTGGTCAGTTGCCTATGCTCACCGCAGTGCGCCGATTTGTGAGCCCGCTCGTCTTGGCGCTGGTGGCGGGCGCACTGCCGGGTGGGGGAGTGGCGGCTGCAGCGGTCAGCCCGTCGCGGATCGCCACGACGGGCAACCTTCTCGTCCTGCTCGACCGCCGTCACGCGGCAGCCGCGGCCGTCGCGGCCGTCCGCGCCGGGGTGGCCCGAGCCGGAGCCCGACCAGCCGGTCGATCGGTGCCTGAGATCGGTCTCATCACCGTCCGACCGCCGACCGGGGTGTCGCTGGCGACGCTCGCCCGGCGACTGCGGGCGCTCCCGGACGTCGCCTCGGTGCAGCCCGAGCGGCGCTACGTCCCCCGCATCGTCCCGAACGACCCCGCGCTCACGACCGTCAGCCCGAACCCCGGACCCCGGCGGACGGTCCAGTGGACCCTCGCCAAGGAGGGCTTCTACGCGGCGTGGGACGTCTCCCGTGGCGACGGCGCCCTCGTCGGCGTGATCGACACCGGGATTGACGGCACCCATCCCGATCTGCGCTCGAAAATCGCCGCCGCCGTCGACCAGCAGAATCCCGCAGACGCGCGCGGGACTGCGATGACGGACGAGATCGGGCACGGGACGCACGTCGCCTCGCTCGCCTGCGGGGCGACCGGGAACGGGATCGGAATGGCCGGCGCGGGCTACAACTGCCGGCTGCTCGTCGAGAAGACCGACTTCTCGGACTCGAGCATCGCCGCGGCGATCGTCGACGCCGCGAATCGGGGGGTGGACGCCCTCAACATGAGCTTCGGTCCCGCCGCCGACACGCCGCCATCGCCCGCGCCCGACTCCGAGGTCCGCGCGCTCGACTACGCGGCGACCCGGAAGGTCGTGCTCGTCGCAGCGGCCGCCGACTCCGTGACGACGGAGCAGGGCGATCCCGCCAACGTGCTCCAGCCGGCGGGCACGGGGCCGAGCCCCACGGCGGGAATCGGCCTCGATGTGACGGCGGCCGATTACAGCGGCCACCGGGCGAGCTTCGCCGGCGATGGCAACGAGATCTCGCTCGCGGCGTACGGCGCGCTGACGCCGGATCAAGATGGCGTGTTCGGCATCGGCGCGCCGGATCCCGGCATCTTCGGCGCATTCCCGGCCAATGCAACGGCTTCCGAGGGCCTGCCGTTCCCGTGTGGTTGCCGGACGACGTTCGGGTCGAGCAACGACTGGGGATATCTGCAGGGCACCTCGATGGCGGCGCCGCAGGTCGCCGCGGTCGGGGCGATGATGCGGCGCCTCAATCCCGACGCGACGCTGGCAGAGGTGTTGACGGCGCTCAAGCGGACGGCCAGCCGCCCCGCCGGCGTCGGGTGGACGAGCGACGTGGGGTGGGGGGTGCTCAACGCCGATGCGGCACTCGAGGCGATCCGCCGCGTCGATCACCTCGCCCCGGTCTCGACGCTGTCGGCGCCGCGGGTGGCCGGCCGCCGCCGGTTCGTGGTGCGCTGGATCGGGCACGATCAGACTCGGCCGGAGCTGATCCCGTCGGGGATCAACCGCTACGAGATCTACGTCAAGACGAACGGGTCACTGCCGCGCCTGCTCGCGAAGACGACGCGCCACAGCCTCGACTTCCGCGGACGGCCGGGCGCCCGGTACGCGTTCTTCTGCGTCGCCGTCGATCGCGCCGGCAACCGTCAGCGGGGCGCCGTCGACCACACGACGCGCGTGGCGCGGAACGCCCGCTGAGCCCCCGCCCGATCGGGATCAGCGCTCGGGGCGCTTGCGCGGTGGGCGGTCACCCCGGGCCCGCTTGGCCCGCATGTCCGCCGCCGGGCCGTGGGTCGGCCGCGAGCGGGCCGACGGGATGAGCGACGCCGATTCGCCGTTCGTGCTCTCGACTGACTCGCGCCCGTTCGCCCGCGGACCGCTCGCGCCGGATGCGCCCGCCTGCTCTGAGCGCGGGCGGCTCGGCTGATTCCGTGCCGCTGCGAGCAGCTCGTCGAGCGCCGCGTCGATCCCATCCGCGATCAGCTCGATGTCGGGCAGCGCGTCGTAGTCCCCGAGCAGCCCGTACTCGATCCGGCCGTTGTAGGACATGATCGCGATCGCCAGCGCGTGGTGTTCGGGCAGGAACGCGATCGGCAGCAGGTCGCGCAGCTCTCGGCCGAGCACGTAGAGGGGCAGCTGCGGTCCCGGGATGTTCGTCACGATCAGGTTGAACAGCCGAGTCGAGAAGTTCAGCCGGCTGGCCTGGGCGAGGATCGTCGGCGGCGCGAGGTTGTTGACTGCGGCGAGCGTCGCCGCCCCGACCGCCTGCTTGGACTCCTTCAGCCCGTCCATCGCCTGCTTGACGAACCGCAGCCGGGCAACCGGATCCCGGATGTAGACAGGCAGTGGCCCCCGCATCGCGGTCAGGCGGTTGCCGAGCGTCCCGCGCTCGTTGGCCGTGCGTACCGACACCGGCACGAGCGCCCGCATCTCAAGCCCCTCGGTCCGGATCCCGCGCGAGCGCAGCCATGCCGCGAGCGACCCGGACACGACCGTCAGGACGACGTCGTTGACCGTGCCGCCGAGCGCGTTCTTGACCTCCTTGTAGTCGTCGAGCCGCTGCCGGACGACGGCATACCGGCGATGGGGGCCGATCTCGACGTTGAGCGGAGTCTCCGGGGCAGGATTCAGCCCGGCCCACACGATTTCGCCAAGCCCTTCGGCGGCGTCGCGCACGATCCGCCACGAGGATCCGGGTCGGGCGGCCGCGGTGATCGCCCTCTGGACGAGCTCCGTCGTCGTGCCGATCGCGCCGCGGACGCCGGCGAGGACGAGCTCGGCGGCCGAGGGCTGCGGCTTCGGCTGCCATGGCTCGAGGTCGGTCGCCGGGGGCGCCGGGGTCGGCGCGAGGTCGAGCAGCACGGTCGCGAGATCGACGCCCGAGACGCCGTCGACGAGCGCGTGGTGCGTTTTGAAGATGAGCGCGAAGCGGTCGTCCTCGAGGCCCTCGATGAGCCAGCTCTCCCATAGCGGCTTGGAGCGGTCGAGCTGCTGGGAGACGATCCGACTCGTGAGCTGGAAGAGCTGCTCCTCGCTGCCGGGGGCCGGGAGCGCCGAGTGGCGCACGTGGTACTCGAGATTGAACGACGGGTCGTCCACCCACAGCGGCCGGCCGGACTCGAGCGGCGGCGTGCTCAGCCGCTGGCGGTAGCGCGGCACGAGGTGCAGCCGTCCGCGGACATGATTGAGGTAGTCGTCGAACGCCGGCGGCGGGCCATCGAAGATCAGCACCCCGCCGATGTGCATGTGCGACGCGGCCCCTTCTTGGTGCAGGAACGACGCGTCGATCGAGGTCAGTCGGTCGAGATGCTGCTGCGCCACAGGTCTCAGCCTACCCGACACAACGCCGCTCGGCCATCTCGTCACGCATCCGGCGCTCTGCGGCCGGTAGGCTTGCGCGGCAGATGCCCTGGGACTTCTCCACCGAGCCGGATTTCCAAGCCAAGCTCGATTGGATGCGCGACTTCGTCCAGGCGAATATCTGGCCGCTCGAGACGCTCATGTACGAGCTCGGCTGGGACGGTCTGACCGCCGCGATCAGGCCGCTCCAGGAGCAGGTCAAGGAGCAGGGGCTGTGGGCGGCGCACCTTGATCCCGAGCTCGGCGGCCAGGGTTACGGTCAGGTGAAGCTCGGGCTGATGCACGAGATCCTCGGCACGAGCCCGATCGCGCCACTCGCGTTCGGCAACGCGGCGCCGGACTCGGGCAACTCCGAGATCCTCGCTCTTGCGGGCACGCCGGAGCAGAAGGATCGCTACCTTCATCCACTCCTCGCCGGCGACCTGAAGTCCGCCTTCAGCATGACCGAGCCGAACTCCGCCGGCTCGGACCCGACGTTGCTGAAGACGACCGCGGTGCGCGACGGAGACCACTGGGTCATCAACGGGCACAAATGGTTCTCATCGAACGGGTCGATCGCCGACTTCCTGATCGTGATGGCGGTCGACCAATCCGGATGCGCGCCCGCATCAGCGCGCGTCGATGTTGATCGTCGATACCGACACGCCGGGCGTCAACATCATCCGTGACGTGGCGACGATGGAGCACCCGTGGGACAGCTACGGGCGCTACGGCAACCACGCTGAGATCCGCTACGAGAACGTCCGGGTCCCGGCCGAGGCGCTGCTCGGCGCCGAGGGCGCCGGATTCCTGATCGCCCAGCAACGGCTGTATCCCGGGCGGATTCACCACTGCATGCGCTGGCTTGGCGTCGCCCGGCGCGCCTTCGACATGCTGTGCGAGCGCTCGCTGTACCGCCACGCCCACGGCTCGACGTTGTCCCAGCACCAATCGGTGCAAAACTGGATCGCGGACTCCGCCGCCGAGATGCAGGCAGCGCGGCTGATGACGCTCCACGCCGCATGGAAGATGGACACCGAGGGTGTCCTCGCCGCGCGCCAGGACATCGCGATGATCAAGTACTACGGAGCCAAGGTGCTTCATGACGTCGTCGACCGGGCGCTCCAGGCGCACGGGTCGCTCGGGTACTCGACCGACCTGCCGCTCGAGGCGATGTATCGCTTCGCCCGCGCCGCGCGGATCTACGACGGTCCGGACGAGGTCCACCGGGCCTCCGTCGCGCGCCAGGTGCTGCGCCGGTACGAGGCACCCCCGGACGAGGTCCCTTCCGAACACGTGCCGAGCCGCCGTGAGGCGGCGCGGCGGCAGTTCGCGCATCTGCTCGAGGCCGCGACCGCGAACGACTGAGGTACGCGGAGAGCGCCCCGGCCGGCCGAGCTCGGGGTAAACCGGTCTGCGCCTCCTACACTGTCGATCATGGCGCAGGCGCCTGACACTCTGCTGCTCGCCGCCCCGCGGGGCTACTGCGCGGGCGTCGACCGGGCGGTGCAGACCGTTGAGCGGGCGCTCGAGCTGCACGGTGCACCGGTGTATGTCCGCAAGGAGATCGTCCACAACAAGCACGTCGTCGAGCAGCTGCGGGAGCGCGGCGCCGTGTTCGTCGAGTCCGAGACCGAAGTCCCGGAAGGCGCGGTGGCGGTGTTCTCGGCCCACGGGGTCGCGCCGAGCGTGCACGCCAACGCGTCGGCACGAGGTCTGCGGACGATCGACGCCACCTGTCCGCTCGTGACCAAGGTTCACGTCGAGGCGAAGAAGTTCGCCGCCGAGGGCTACACGATCGTGCTCGTCGGCCATGCCGGCCACGAGGAGGTCGAAGGCACGATGGGCGAGGCACCGGAGCACATCGTCCTGATCGAGAACGAGGAGGATGTCGACCGGCTCGAGGTGAGCGACGCGACGAAGGTCGCGTACATCTCGCAGACGACGCTCTCGGTCGACGAGACCCGCGCGATCATCGACCGCCTCCGCGAGCGCTTTCCGGAGATCGTCGGCCCGCGGACCGACGACATCTGTTACGCGACCACGAACCGCCAGGCGGCGGTCAAGCAACTCGCCCGCGAATGCGACCTCGTGCTCGTGATCGGTTCGCGCAACTCGTCGAACTCCAACCGGCTCGTCGAGGTCGCCCGCGAGCACGGATCAGACTCCTACCTGATCGACAACGAGTCCGAGGTCCGCGAGGAGTGGCTCGCGGACAAGCGGGTGGTTGGGATCACCTCCGGTGCGAGTGCTCCCGAGGAACTTGTGCAACGACTCGTCGCCTTCTTCCGGGACCGCGGAACCGAGGATGTTCGGGAACTCGAGGTGGTGCAGGAGGATGTCCGCTTCATGCTCCCGAAGGTGATCCGCCAAGCGGTCGCCGCCACCTCGAGCTGACACGAGGTCACCGCGCTGCGCACGCTGGTCGTCTCAGACCTGCATCTGGGAGCGCGAACGGGCCGCGACGTCCTGCGCGACGGCGCCGCCCGGGCGCCGCTGCTCGGCGCGCTACGCGATGTCGATCGGCTGGTGCTGCTCGGCGACATCGTCGAGCTGCGCCAGGGACCGGCACGAGACGCACTGGCGGAGGCGCGGCCGGTCCTGCAGGCGATCGGTGAGGCGCTCGGGGCCGGCGGCGAGATCGTGGTCGTCCCCGGCAATCACGACCATCACCTGCTCTCCGGCTGGCTTGACCGCCGTGCGCGTGCCGGTCCGCCGGCAGCGCTCGGACTCGAACGGCCGGTCGACTGGTGCGCGGGCGAGCTGCTCGCGGAGGTCGCGCTCAGCCTCGGACCGGCGCAGGTGCGGGCGGCGTATCCGGGTGTGTGGCTGCGCGATGACGTGTACGCGATGCACGGCCACTACTGCGATCCGCACACAACCGTCCCCATGTTCGAGCGGCTCGGAGCCGGTGTGATGCGCCGGATCACCGGACTCACGGACGGCGGACCGCGCACCGTCGACGATTACGAGGCGATCCTGGCGCCGATCTACGCCTGGCTGTACGCGCTCGCTCAGCACGGTGGACCGAACCTCGGACGCAGCTCGCACGGCGCCTCCGCCCAGGCGTGGCGGGCGCTCGAGAGCACGCCGCGCCGGCGATCACATCGCGACCGCCTGCGGCGCCGCGGGATCCTCCTCGCCTTTCCCGCGGTGCTCGGCGTCATCAACCGCGCGAAGCTCGGCCCGCTTCACACCGACCTGTCGGGACCTGAGCTGCGGCGGGCGGCGCTGCGGGCCTGCAGCGAGGCCGTCGGCCGGCTTGGGATCGACGCGCCCGATGTCATCTTCGGGCACACCCACCGGGCGGGACCGCTGCCCTCCGATGACCAGGACGAATGGGTCGCCCCGAGCGGGCCGCGGCTGATGAACACCGGGTGCTGGGTGCACGAGCCGAGCTTCCTCGGCCCGCATCCGACCGAGAGCCCGTACCGGGCCGGATTCGCCGTCGCGATCGACGACGACGCGCCGCCGCGCTCGCTCAACCTGCTCGACGGCGTCACGGTGCCAACCCCGGCGTGAAGCACACGGCGTGGCACCTCACGCCCTCGCCGACGCTGAGCGTGAGGACGCCCGACGCACTTCGCGGGTGGGAGATGAGCTCATAGGCGCCGGGATGCGTGACCGCGAGCACGCGCCCGTTGGCCGCGACCTCGCCGGTACCGTCGAGCACCGCCCACACCTCGCCGGCCTCGTACGGCCCGCTGTACGCGCCCTCGACGTCTTCGCTCTGGGGAGTCAGTCGGGCCCCGGGGACATCCTCCGGCCGGCGCGGCGCGATCGTCGGCCCGTTGACGCCGAGCAACTCCTGGATCGCGCGCTCGGTCTCGTCGTAGCCGCCCTCGCCATAGTGAAACTCGAACAGCACGCCCTCCTGGTTAAACAGGTAGCGGGCGGGCCAGCCCATGTTCCCGTACAGGTTCCAGATCCCGTAGTCGGCATCGACCACGACCGGGTAGGGGATGTTCAGTCGGGTGACCGCGGACGACACCGCGTCAGGGTCGTGCGAGGGTGGAAAGCCGGACGTGTGCACGCCGATCAGCCGGAGCCCCGCGTCGCCGTAGCGCTCGTGCCAGGCTGTCATGTACGGGAGCGTGTGCAGCGAGTTCGGGCGGCAGAAATCCCAGAACTCAATCAGCACCGGCCGGCCGCGCTGCTGGTCCATCCGCAGCGTCGCGACGTTGATCCAGCGAAGCTTCGCCGGGAACGGCGGAGCGTGGATGTGATCGACGGGTGCGCGCACGGCGGGCGATGGTAGACCCGTCAGCGCGCGTTGCGTCGGCGGTGGCGCTACCGGGGGCGCATCTCGATGGTCTAGGCCTCGACGAGGCCGCGGCGGATCGCGTACCTGACGAGCTCGACCCGATCACGCATGCCGAGTTTGCGCAGCACGTTGGCGCGATGCGACTCGACCGTCTTCTCGGACACGAACAGGATCTCGGCGATCTGCACGTTCGTATATGCCTCGGCGATTAGCTTGACGACCTCCTCCTCGCGCGGGGTGAGCGGGATCACCGGGCCCTCGGCGCCGTCCTCCATCCACTGGCGGATGATCGAGCGCTCGGCGGCGTTGGTGAGGAACGCCTCGCCGCGACCGACGGCGCGGATCGCGCCAACGAGGTCCTGATCGGCCTCCCGCTTGAGGACGTAGCCCGACGCGCCCGCCTTCAGTGCCTCGAACAGGTAGTGCTCGTCGTCGTGCATCGAGAGCATCAGGACGCGCGCTTCGGGAAGGTGCGACCGGATCTCCCGAGCCGCCTGCAGCCCCGTCATCCGGGGCATCCCGACGTCGAGGATGCACAGGTCGGGATGGGAGGAGAGCGCCGCGGCGACGGCCTCGACGCCGTCCGCCGCCTCGGCGACGACTTCGAGCCCCGGCTGCCGCTCGAGCAGAAGCTTGATCCCGGAACGGACGATGCCGTGATCATCTGCAACGAGGATGCGCATCACTCACGACATCGTCAGTTCGACCCGAGTCCCTCGCCCCGCGGCCGACCAGATCGACAAATTGCCTCCGACGAGCAGCGCCCGCTCCCGCATCCCGGACACCCCGAGGCCGCCCGCCCGGCCGGACGCGAACCCGCATCCGTCGTCGCTGATCCGCAGCACGGTGCGTCCGATGAACGAGAGCTCGACGACGACCCTGCGGGCGTCGGCGTGCTGAGCGATGTTCGACAGGCTCTCCTGGGTCACCCGGTAGATGACGAGCTGGCGCTCGGGCGTGAGCTTCGGCGGCGTTCCGCGGGCACTGAACGTCGCCCGCACCCCTGCCTGCTCGCCGAAGTCCCGGACCTGGCTGGTGAGCGCCGGGATCAGGCCGTGATCGTCGAGCACCGCCGGCCGGAGCTGGCGGGCGAGCGTGAGCAGCTCCTCCATCGCCTGGCTCGAGAGCCGTTTCGTCTCGGCCAGCTCGCGGCGAAGCCCGGCCGGTGCCCGCTCGATCGATGCCTGCAGGCGCAGCGTCACCGCGGTGAGGGCCTGGTTGACCTCGTCGTGCAGATCCTGGGCGATCCGGCGGCGCTCGCGCTCCTGGGCGGCGATCGCGGCCCGGCCGGCGTCACGCCGCTCGGCCTCCAACCGGGCGATCATCCGGCGAAACGCCGCCTCGAGCCGGCGGACTTCGGCGCTGCCGGCGGAGTGGACACCGAGGAGGCTCGGATCCGGGTTCGCGAGGTCGATCCGCTCCATCAGGACGATCAGCTCGTCGAGCGGCCGAAACCGCCGCCGCAAGAGCAGCCAGTTGGCGAGCAGCGTCGCGGTGATCGCGAGCCCGAACACGAGCAGCTCCCGACCACGCACCACGTCAGCGGCGTGCGAGTTGACCCCGACGATCACGACGATCACCGTCCCCGCCATGAGCGGCAGGTTGACCGCCAGCACTTGCAGAATGAGAGGACGGGCTCGCATCGGCCGACAACACGAAGATCGGTAGTTCCCCGTACATCAAGATCGGGTCAGGACCCGATATCGACCCGAGCGCTTCCGACCGATACCGATTGTGCAACACCTCCACGGACAATGGATGGCGATTGGGTCTGGCTCATAGGGCGCCCGCCTCGGGCGCCCTTTGCCTTTTCGGGGGGCGCTGCGATGGGGTCGTCCGCGTCGAGATGGCGACGGCCGCCGGGATAGCTCGCGCATCCTGCTAATACAGTCCATCTACGCACCACGTTCGCATCGCTATACCGGCGGCCGGTGCGGCACACCGCTCGTGCCTCCCGCCGCTATACTGAGTGAAGTATTGGAAAGGCGACAAGCTTTTAGGAGTTTCGCATGAGCCCCTCTGGCGCAGAGGTTTTGAGGCAGATCAAGAGTCGGATCGAAGAGGTTGATCCCGCGGCCGTGCGCGAGCAGGTCTCCAATGGCGCGGTCGTCGTCGATGTGCGTGAGACGGACGAGTGGGGCGCGGGGCACATCCCCGGCGCCAAGCACGTCCCGAAGAGCCATCTGGAGTCGCGCATCGAGGGGGCGGCGCCGGACCGCTCGCAGCACGTGATCCTGTACTGCGCGTCCGGCAACCGGTCCGCGTGGGCGGCCCGGACGCTGATCGAGGATCTCGGCTACGAGAACGTCGAGCACATGATCGGCGGCTTCACGCTGTGGAAGGACCGGGGCTACGAGGTCGAGACGCCCCGCACGCTGACCGCGGAGCAGCGCGAGCGCTACTCGCGGCACCTGCTCCTCCCAGAGGTCGGAGTCGAGGGCCAGCAGAAGCTGCTCGACGCGGAGGTGCTGTTGCTCGGCGCCGGCGGCCTCGGCTCTCCGACGGCGCTGTATCTGGCGGCGGCCGGCGTCGGCACGCTCGGGATCGTCGACAACGACGAGGTCGACCTGTCGAACCTTCAGCGCCAGGTGATCCACTCGAGCGAGCGGATCGGGATGCCGAAGGTCGATTCCGCGGCCGAGACGATCAACGCGCTCAATCCGGACGTCAAGGTCGTCAAGCACGCGCTGCGGCTCGGTCCGGAGAACATCATGGAGATCCTGCCCGGCTACGACATCGTCGTCGACGGGCTTGACAACTTCCCGACGCGCTACCTGCTGAACGACGCCTCCGTGCGGCTCGGGATCCCGGTCGTATCCGCCGCGATCCTCGGCTTCGAGGGGCAGCTGTCAGTGTTCAAGCCCTACGACGGTCCGTGCTACCGCTGCCTCTTCCCGGTGCCGCCGCCGGCCGAGCTGGCGCCCTCCTGCGGGGCTAACGGCGTGCTCGGCGTCCTGCCCGGGACGATGGGCCTGCTCCAGGCGACCGAGGTCGTCAAGCTGATCCTGGGTGAGGGCGACACGCTCGTCGGCCGGCTGCTCATGTACGACGCGCTCGCCGCGAAGGTCACCGAGGTCAAGGTGCGGCGGGATCCGCAGTGCCCGATCTGCTCGCGTGAGCCGGATGCGATCGCTGACGAGGAGATGGGCATGTTCCCCGACTACGAGGCGTTCTGCGCAGGTGCTCACTAGGGTATGAGCATGGCCACCATCCGAATTCCACCTGTGCTGCGCCCGTCTGTCGGGGGCGAGAAGGAGCTCACCGCCGAGGGCTCGAACGTCGGCGACATTCTGCGCTCAGTCGCAGAGTCCCACCCGGACACGCAGTCGCAGCTGTTCTCCCCGGACGGCGGCCTGAACCGGTACGTCAACGTCTATCTCAACGACGAGGACGTCCGCGTGCTCGAAGGGCTCGACACGGCCGTCGGGGAGAGCGACACGCTCGTGATCCTGCCGGCGATGGCCGGCGGCACCCGCTGAGAGAGCTTTACTCGCCCGGCGGCGACATCGACGGGAAGGCCGAGGGCCTCGGTGGCGTCTTAGGACGCGTACGCCCATTCGCCAAAGGAGCCTGATGTCCGCACCATCGTCGAAACCCGTGCGTGCGAAGCGCGCGGTCTGGCTGTTCGCTGCCATGATCGCGCTGGTCGCCCTCGCCGGCGCCGCCACCCTCGCCGTCGCGAAGACGAGCAAGAAGCCGAAACCGCTCGTCAAGACAGCTCGCAACGCCTCACAGAACGCGACGATCCTCGTCGACGCGAACGGGATCACGCTGTACGAACTCTCCCCGGAGACCACGAAGCACCTGCTGTGCACGTCGAGCGCGTGCCTGCAGTTCTGGCCCCCGGTCAAGGTCGGCAAGCATGCCAAGCTCGCCAAGGGCGCGGGCGTGAAGGGCACGCTCGGACGGCTGCACCGCAGCGGGTTTGATCAGCTGACGCTCAGCGGCCGTCCGCTGTACCGCTTCTCCGGCGACCCGGGCAAGGGCTCGGCGTTCGGCCAGGGCATCAAGTCCTTCGGCGGCACCTGGCACGTCGTCAAGGAGTCGCGCACGAGCTCGCACACGACCACGACGACGACATCGACGACATCGACGACATCGACGACGACCAGCAGTTCGCCGTATCCGTACCCGTACTGACCGGGCGCCGGTTCGGTGAGTGACACGACGGCCCCTGCGGGGGCCGTCGCCTCGCTACACTTCGTATAGCTATGGCCGTAGAGCGCCTTCAGAACAAGCCATGCGGCGGACGGTACGGGGACATCGTCCAGGCCATTGGCCACACGCCGCTCGTCGAGCTCAAACGCCTCAGTCCCAAGCCCGGCGTGCGGATCTGGGCGAAACTCGAGTCGCACAACCCCACGGGCTCGGTGAAGGACCGTGTCGCCCGCTCGCTCATCGAGGACGCCGAGGACAAGGGACTGATTCGGCCGGGCCAGACGATCCTCGAGCCGACGTCTGGGAATACCGGGATCTCGCTGGCCATGATCTGTGGCCGCAAGGGCTACAAGCTGAAGGTCGTGATGCCGGAGAACGTCACTCCGGAGCGGACCCAGCTGCTGCAGATGTACGGCGCCGAGATCGTCTACTCCGAGGGCTCCAACGGGTCCAACGGCGCGGTGGAACTGGCGCTCGACATGGCCGAGAAGGACGCGTCGTACTACATGCCCTACCAGTACGGCAATCTCGCCAACCCGCTCGCGCACTACAACGGGACCGCCCTCGAGATCCTCGAGGAGCTGGACGAGGTGACGGCGTTCGTGGCCGGGCTCGGGACCGGCGGGACGCTCATGGGCAATGCCCGCCGCCTCAAGGAGGAGCTCGGGGATGACGTCAAGATCGTCGCTGCCGAGCCAATGCAGGGCGAGCCGGTGCAGGGGCTGCGCTCGCTCGAGGACGGCTTCATCCCGCCGATCATCGACCTCTCGCTGCTTGACCGGAAGATCTTCGTGACGAACACGGACGCGATCGTGTTCACGCGCAGGCTGCTCGATGAGGAGCGTGTATTCGCCGGTGTCTCCTCCGGCGCGATCGCCCGCGTCGCGGTGCGCATCGCGGGTGAGCTCGACGAGGGCAACGTCGTCTTCATCGTCGCCGACGACGGCTGGAAATACCTGTCCTCCGGGATCTACACGCGACCCGTCGAGGAGATCGAGAACCTGGACGCCACCGTCTGGTGGTGAGCGCAGACGAGGGCGCGTCGCCGAGCACTCGGCGGGCGCTGCTGAGCAGCTCGGCCGGTGGGGTCGCGGCGGGCGCGTTGATGGCGCTCGCCGGGTGCGGGCACGGCTCGCGTCGCCCCGACGTCCACAAGATCCCGCCGTCGGCTCGGCAGGCCGACGTGATGATCATCAACGGCTTGCTTGACCAGTGCCAGCGGACGATCGCGGCCTACACGGCGACGATCCCGCTGTTCGGCGGACATCTGCACGCGTCGATGAAGCAGTTCCTCGACCAGGACCTCGATCACGCCGGGGAGCTCTACCGCCTGATCAAGCAGGCCGGGGGCGATGCGAACAAGCCGCAGCCGAGCTACGACCTCGGCCAGCCGAAGGGGCGCTCGGACCTGATCGAGCTGCTGCATCGACTCGAGTCCGAGATGGTCGTGCGCTACCTCGCGGCCATCCCCCAGCTCTCACCGGGGTCGGTGCGAGCGGCGATCGCTTCGATCCTTGCCAGCGATGCCCAGCATGTCACCGTGCTCCGGCTCGCACTCCACCTCGACCCGCTCCCGACGGCCTTCGTCACGGGCGCCGAGTAGGAACCGGATGCCGGCGTCGAAGACCACGCGACGGGGCCTGCTCACCGCGGCGGCGGTGACGTACGCCGCGCACACGACCACGGCGCTCGCTGCCGACCCGCCGCCGAAGAGCGACCCGGAGCTGCTCCGTGAGCTGCTCGCGGTCGAGCAGTTGCTGATCGTCGTTTACGAGCGGGTGATCGCGAGCGGTCTGCTCTCGCCGCGGGTGCACCGCGTCGCGCGGCGCGTCGAGCAGCAGGAGCAGGCGCACGCTCGGGCGATCGCACATCAGCTTCAGGCCCTCGGCGGCAGCGCCCCGCGACCGCTGCGCACCGATCGACGCGATCGACAAGGCGCTGCTCGACCTCAAGGTCTCCGGTCGTGTGGCAGCGCTGCGTAACGAGCACGACTGCGTCCACCTGCTGCTCGACCTCGAGATGGCGGCCGAGGGCGCCTACTACCAGGCGATCTCGCAGTTCTCATCGCTCGCGCTGACCCAGCTTGCGGTCGGGATCCTCGCGAGCGAGGCCCAGCACCAGACGGCGGTCAGCGAGGCACGGCGGCCGGGCGACGCCTCGCAGGCGGTGCCAACGTCGTTCGTCAAGGGCAAGAGCTGACCCTCGGTCCCTGACGCAGGCGGACGACGTCTCCCGAGCGCGCCCGGACGGCCACTTCAGTGATTCAACCGCCGAGCGTTCGGCGTATGGCTGAGACGAAATGACCGCGCCAGCGGATCCCGGCGAAAGGACCTCGCCGACGGGCCGCGGAACTCGCTGCGAAACGACGGCTCGGCGACTGACAAGCGGACCATCGCTCGTGCGAGAACCGCATCGGCCACCAACCGCTCGTCGACGACGTACAGCGAGTCGGCGATCAGATCCTTGATATCCCTTGCCCGTCTTGTCACGAGGTCGGTATCGGGACCCACCCGCCGGCACTTGAGTTGGCGGGAAAATCCGTCAACGTCAAGGCCACTCGGTCGCTGCAAAAGGCGCAGCGACCCCTGGTAGCCTCGAAACCGATGCGAATCACACGCGAGATGTACGACGACATGGTCGCCCACGCCCGCGAGGACGCGCCGAACGAGTGCTGCGGGATGGTCGCCACGCGGGACGGCGAGGTCGTCCGCGTGTACCGGACGACGAACGTCGAAGCGAGCCCGTTCCGGTTCGTGATCGACGGCGCCGAGCAGCTGCGCGTGTACAACGAGATCGAGTCGGACGGGCTCGAGCTCGGCGCGATCTATCACTCCCACACGCGGACCGAGCCGCGTCCATCGCAGACGGACATCAACTTCAGCCGCGCCTGGCCGGGCGTCCTGTGGATCATTGTCGGGCTCGCCGGCGACGATGCCGACGTGCGCACCTGGCGGATCCAGAATGGCCAGGTGAGCGCGGCCGACTTGGTTGTCGACTGATGTCCGGCGGGCCGGGCGCCTCCGACGTCCGCGGCGCCCTCGTCTGCCCGAGCTGCGGTCGCCGTCATCCGGCCGCTGAGCGATTCTGTGCCGGCTGTGGGATGCCGCTCGTCCGTGACGCCGAGGCCACGGACCCGCCGCCGCCCGCGACCGAACAGCAGGCGCGGATCCGCAAGATCAAGCCGCAGCTCGCCGAGGGCTCGCTCGTGCGGGTCGCCGGCGCCCGGAATCAGGCCGAGGCCGAGTTCATTCAGGGACTGTTGCTCGAGGAGGGCGTCCCCAGCCTCCTGCGCCGCACCGCGGGGTTCGACGTCCCGGACTTCCTCGCCGCCGGCCCGCGCGACGTGCTCGTCCCCCAGACCGGCGTCAGCACCGCTCGTGAGGTCCTGCTCGAGGCCGAGCTGATCGGTTCCGAGCGCCCGCCAAGCACGGTTGATCCGCGACGGCTTCTCCTCGGGCTCATCACCGCGCTGGTGATCGGCGCGCTCATCATCTGGGCCGTGAGCGCCCTGATCCGCTAGCGCGAGACCAGTGGCCCGACACTAGTGTCCCGAGTCAGAAGTTCGACGGCAGTCGAGGCGTCCCCGGCGGGGCCGCGCGGCGTCCTCGAATCCTCGTGCACCTCCAGTGCACGTCGGATTCTGCGTCCTTGCGCGGCATCCCCCGGTGACACCTCTTGGTGCCACCGAACTTCTGACTCGCGACACTAGGAGGCGCTGGCGAGCCGGGCGAGGTGCGAGCGCCAGTCGCCCTCGATGTGGACGAGTGGTTTGTTGTTGAACGCCTTCTTCAGCGCTGCCCGGGCGCCCTGGGGGTCCAGGCGGGTCACGAACCGGGCGGCGGCTCGCTCGCCCTCCTGCCGGGCGAGCAGGTCGATGACGCTCGCGCCGAGCAACGGCGCGTCACGCAGCCCTGGCGGAAAGCTCGGCTGGCCCCCCTCGCGCAGGCGGCGGGCGATCGCCGGGCGGGCGTACTCGCTCTGTCCAGAGAACCAGCGGCCGGCACCTTCGAGGAGCCATGCCCAGCGGAGCTCCGCGCGCAGGCGAGCGGGCGTCAGCGCGGACGGGAGATCGCGGTTGTTCTCGGCAATCACCCGGCGCGCGTACAGGGCCGGGGCGGTGAGCGAGAGCATCTCGCGGGAGCCGGGAACGTTCGAGGCCCGGGCATCGAGCGCGGACCGGCTGAGCACGTGCAGCTCCTCGCCGCCCGCCCATCCCGCGACGTAGCGCCGGTTGGCGGGCGCCGTCAGCAGCCACCGGAGCGGCAGCGTCGGGTTCGACATCGTCAGCGAGAACGTGTCCTTGTGCAGGACGACCGTGACGTTGGGGACCTCGCGGGGGAAGATCGCCGCGAGCTCCTCCCGCGTGCGCTCCAGCGACTCGAGGATCCAGGCGGCGTCATCCGCCTGCGCGGAGTCATGACGGGCGCGGAACGACGGCGAGACCGACTCGACCCAGGCCATGGAATGATCGCGGGCGGCCGCGACGGCGGCCGCCCGCACAGCAATCAATCAGACGAGCATCGGCTGACGATCCGAGGCGAGCGCGGCGATCTCCTCGGAGGCACGCTCGAACTCGTCGTCGGAGAGCACCGGCGTCCCCTCGAACGGGAGGTCCCGGGTCAGCTCGAGCCATGAGCGGCAGCCGCCGTACTCGTCGCGGACCTTGACCGTCACCGGACGCGGGATCCGGTACGTCCGCAGGAGGATCACGTGGAGCGGGTGACGCCGCTTCCACGCCAGGCGCTTCTCGGCGTAGTCAGTCGTCCAGACATAGAACGGCGACAGCGCGTCGACGGCGCGGCGATCGGTGACCGTGAAGTGCGCGGCGACCTCCGCCCAGGCGCGGATGCGGACGCGATCCGGCTGGGGAAGCTCGCCGGCGCGCAGCAACGCCTGGGGCGGCGGCTCACCGTCGCTCCAGACGCCTTCTTCGAGCGCACGCGCCAGTTCTGGGCGGTGCGACTCACGCACAAGGTCGGCGCATTGGTGGTCGAATGTTGGGTAGAGGAAGAACCGTTCGTAGTCGAGCTTGAAGTGCTTGCCTGGTTCACGGATCCCGCCCTTACGAAGGGTCAGGAGCTGCTCACCTTCAGCGAGCGCCCGCACGGTCACGGCCCATTCTTTGAAAGCAATCGGCATGTAGTCAGTGGGGAGATTTTGGGGGCTTACGGAACGTTTCCCGCGCGCGCATCTTGACCGGCGGCGACAACGGGAGCATGGATTCTAGGGGAGAACTGCCAAAACCCCAAATGTCGCTGTAAATAGCGGGTTTTTGGTGGCTACACCGCTATAGCTTTGTGTCGGCGAACGCCTCGAGGGCCTCGATCAGCGCGGCAAAATCGTCATCGCCGTGACCACGTCCGCTCGCCGCGATGAGCACCTCGCGGGTGAGCGCCGCGAACGGGAACGGCGCGCCGGCCTCGGCCCCCTCCTCCAGGCACAGCCGCACATCCTTGAGCATGTGATCGAGCTTGAACAGCGTCGAGTAGTCGTGCTCGCGCATCGGGCGCGCCTTCAGCTCGAGCATCGTCGAGTTGCCCGACCCGGCGCCCATCACCGCGACGAGCGCGTCGAGGTCGAGGCCCGCTTTCGCGCCCACGACGAGGGCCTCGCCGAGGACGGCGGCGTTCGTCGCGGCGACGGCGTTGTTGATCAGTTTCACCATCTGCCCGTGACCGAGCGGTCCGGCGTGGACGATCGTCGTCCCCATCGCCTCGAGCGCGGGGCGGGCGCGGCCGACGTCCTCGTCGCTCCCCCCGACCATGATCGTCAGCGTTCCGTCCTCGGCGCGCGGCGAGGAGCCGGTGACCGGCGCATCGACGATCCGGATCTCGTGTTCGGCGAGGCTCGCGGCGAGCCGCCGCGTGATGCTCGGGCCGATCGTCGAGCAGTCGACGCACAGCGTGCCCGGCCGGGCCGCCGCGGCGACCCCGTCGGGTCCGAGGAGGACGTGCTCCACCTGCGGGCCGTCGACGACCATCGTGATGACGATGTCCGCCTGCGCGCCGGCCTCGCCCGGGGAGGGCGCGAGCCGGACCCCGGGGTGCTCGGCGCAGAACTGCTCGGCCGTGCTCTGTGTCCGGTTCCACACGGTCAGCTCGAAGCCGCGCTCGGCGAGCCGGTTCGCCATCCGGGACCCCATGATGCCCAGTCCGAGAAACGCGACGCGCTGGCTCATGACGCAGATGATGGCGACTTGCCGCGTCCGCCGCCGCCCGGGGTTTCGATCCGCAGCCGCTGCCCCGCCTCGAGCTCACCGATGGCTTTTGACGGGAGCTCCTCGCCGTCGAGCAGGTTCCGTCCCGGTGCGCCCGGATCGCCGCCGTCGGCTCCCGGGGGCGCGTGCCGCCGGCGCTCCGTGATGAGCGAGTAGTGCAGCGGGGCGAGGGCCTCGAACTCGCGGACCACTCCGTCTCCACCACGGTGCTCGCCGGCGCCCCCCGACCCGCGGCGTAGCGCGTAGCGCGCCATCCGGAGAGGGAACTCGAGTTCGAGCGCCTCGACGGGCGTGTTGAGGGTATTGCTCATCGCGACGTGCACACCGCTCGGGCCGTCGGCGTCGGCGCACGCTCCCTGGCCGCCGCCGATCGTCTCGTAGTAGACGACGTCCTCGGTGCCGAACGTGACGTTGTTCATCGTCCCCTGGCCGAGCGCATGGCCGAACGCGCGGAGCACGACGTCGGCGATCCGGGACGAGGTCTCGACGTTGCCGCCGACGACGGCCGCCGGCGAGCGGGCGTGGAGCAGGCTGCCCTCCGGTACACGCACTGCGATCGGACGATATGCCCCGGCGCTCGGCGGGATGTCGGGGTCGGTGAGGACGCGCACCGCGAAGTAGCACGCCGAGTGGGTGACGGCGAGGGGACAGTTGAGGTTGCCCTCGTGCTGGGCGGCGGTGCCGTCGAAGTCAAGCGTCAGCGCGTCGCCGTCGACGGTGGCGCTCAGCGCGATCCGCAGGTCGCCCTCACGGGCCTCGAGCACGTCCTCGGCGGTGTAGATGCCGTCGCGGAGGTCGCTGATGCAGGCGCGCGTCCTGCGCTCCGCGTAGTCGAGCACGGCCGCGAACGCCTCGCGCAGGGTGTCGGCACCGACGCGGTCGTGCAGTTCACCCAGGCGCGCGACGCCGACCCGGCCGGCGGCAAGTTGGGCCCGGAGATCGGCGCGGCGCTGGCCGGGCTGGCGCATCTGTTCCGCCAGGCGGTCAATGGCCGCGTCGTCGAGCACCTGCGGCGTGATCACGACGCCCTCGTCCTCAAGCGTGCTGCTGTCAGCGGGCATCGACCCGGGGGTAGGGCCGCCAACGTCGGCGTGGTGCGCGCGGTTGGCCGCGAACGCGATCAACTCGTCCCCCACGGAACACGCGGTATTCGCTCGCAACCGACTCCGCCAACCCGGCTTGCGAGGGGCGAATACCGGCGTGATGACAGTGATGTCCGGCAGGTGGGTGCCGCCCCGGTACGGGTCGTTGAGGACCCAGGGCCGGCCGGGCGCGTGATCCTCGTGAAGCACGGCCCGCACCGCCGCGGGCATCGCCCCGAGGTGGACCGGGATGTGCTCGGCCTGCATGACCATCTCGCCGTCCGGATCGAACAGGGCGGTCGACGCGTCGCGGCGCTCCTTGATGTTCGCCGAGTGCGCGGCGCGAATGAGCACGGCGCCCATTTCCTCGCAGATCGCCCGCAGCGCCCCGGTCAACACCTGCAACTCGACCGGGTCGATCATGCCTCTCGCTCCAGCCTGATCGTCCCCGTGTCCATCACCGCTCCCGCCCATCCGCCGGGGATGAGCAGCGTCGACTCCGGCAGCTCGACGACCGCCGGGCCGGTGAGCGACGTGCCGGGCGCGGGGACGCCGCACAGGACCTCGAGCTCGCGTTCCTCGCCGTCGAGGACCGCGTCCCGCCGCGTCCGGCGCGGAGCGTCGTCGGCGTCGGCGGTGAGGGGCACATCGGTTCCGGGTGTCGTCGCCGTCACCCGCACGGTGACCAGCTCGAGCTCCTGCTCGGCGTCGCTGTAGCCGTAGCGGTCCCGGTGCTCGGCCTCGAACGCCGCCCGCAGTGCGCTGGGGCGGGCATCGAGCTCCGCGCGGATCGGAAGCTCGAATGCCTGTCCGCGGTAGCGGAGCTCGTACGTCGCGCCCAGCGCGGCGGCGCTACCCGCCTCGCCGAGGGCGGCACGAGCCTGATCCCCGAGCTCCGCCGTGATCCGGGCGATCGCCTCGGCGCTCAGCGCGTCGCCGGTCAGGAACACGCTCTGCTGGACGTCGCGGCGGCGCGGGGAGACGACGAGCCCGAGTGCGGCGAGCACGCCGGATGCACGGGGGCACAGGATCGTCGTGATTCCGAGCTCGTCCGCGATCGCCGCGGCGTGCAGGGGGCCGGCGCCGCCGAACGCGAGCAGCGCGTATTCCCGCGGGTCGACGCCGCGCTGGATGGTCACGACGCGAAGCGCGCGCACCATCTCGGCGTTGGCGACGCGGATGATCCCCTCGGCGCAGGCGAGCGGATCGAGGTCGAGTTCGCCGGCGAGCGCGGTGATCGCGCGTTCGGAGGCGTCGCGGTCGAGCGCGACCCCGCCGGCGAGCGGCGCGTCGGCGCCGAGGTAGCCGAGGAGCAGGTTCGCGTCGGTCACCGTCGGCTCGGTCCCGCCGCGCCCGTAGCAGGCGGGCCCGGGCTCGGCCCCGGAGGAACGTGGCCCGACGCGAAGCGCGCCACCCGGGTCCCGCCACGCGATCGATCCGCCGCCCGCGCCGACGGTGTGCACGGCGAGCATCGGCAGCGCGAGCGGCCGGTCGGCGATCTCGCCGGCACTCCGCTCCTGCACGGTGCCGTCGTCGACGACGCAGACATCACATGAGGTGCCGCCCATGTCAAAGCACAGCGCGCTGCGCTCGTGTGCCGCCCGCGCGACGTGGGCCGCTCCGGCGGCGCCGCCCGCGGGACCGGAGAGCACCGTCCAGGCGGCATGATCGGCCGCGGCGCTGAGGTCGATGAGGCCGCCGTTGGACTGCATGATCGCGGGCTCGGGCAGCCCCGTCTCGGCGGCCCGGGTCGCGAGCCGCTCGAGATAGCGCGAGAGCAGGGGGGAGAGGGCGGCATCAACCTCGGTCGTCGCGGCACGCTCGTATTCGCGGAACGTTCCGACGACCTCGTGCGACAGGGACACGTGAACGTCGGGGAGCTCGCGGGCGAACACATCGCCGAGCAGCCGCTCGTGCGCGGGGTGGCGGTAGGAGTGGAGCAGGACGACGGCGACCGCGTCCACGTCTCCGGCGTCGCTGTCCCCGGCCTCGCGGATCCGGCCGGCCAGCGCGCCGGCGTCCTCCTCCGACAGGGCTGTCACTACGCCGTCAGGGGCCATTCGCTCCGGGGCGCCGAAGCGGAGTTCGTCCGGTACGAGCGGAGCCGGCCGCGAGACGCACAGCCGGTAGAGCTCGGGTCGGTTCTGGCGCCCGAGCGCGACGACGTCGGTGAACCCGTCGGTCACGATCAGCGCCGTCCGCGCTGCGTTGCCCTCGAGCAGCGCATTCGTCGCGACGGTCATCCCGTGTGAGAACGCCCGTACGTCACCCGGCGCGCAGCCGGCCCGCTGCAGCGCGGCCTCGATCGCCGCCAGCACGCCCTCGGACTGGTCGTGCGGCGTGCTCGGCGCCTTCGCTGTGACGAGCCGATCGGCGAGCGCGAGCACGGCATCGGTGAACGTCCCTCCGACATCGACGCCGAGCAGCATGCGGGCAAGGTACCCGCCGCGGCTCCACGTGAGGCATGAATCGCAATTCACCGCCTGGGGGCGGCGGTGAACTGCGATTCATCGCGGCTCGGTCAGGCGGCGAGTGCGGCTACGAGCTCCTCGGTCTCCGCGAGGTGCTGGTGCGACGGGCAGTAGCCGTTGTGCGGGAGCGGCATCCGCTGACACGGTGTGCCCTTGCGGGTGCTCGCCCGGCACTGCAACGGGTTGCCGTAGACGTCGAATCCGTTCTGCGGCTGGTGGCGCAGGAACTCGTCCGCGAACCCGAGATACCGCTCAATCACGCGCAGCACACGGGGCTGGGCACTGAGGGGGAAGTAGGCGCGGATATCCGTGAACAGCGTTCGCGCCGGCCGCGCGAAGTAGTGCCGATCTGTGGCCAACCGCTCGACGGCGGCCTCGCACGCCCGCAGGACACGCTCGTGGTTGGCGTGGGGACAGACCGAATGGGGATCCTCAATGATCTCGCCCGCGAGCTCTCGGTAGATCGCCCGACTGAACCGGTACATGCAGACTCCTTGTCTCCTATTGGCCCCTGCCGGAGCCTCCCTTGCGCGGCGAGTATTCCCGCGATCCGTGAAGTGCGTGCGGCTGCCCACATTAACCGCGTGTTAAGCAGGGATGCGTGGGGTTAGCTCCAGATCGCGGCCTCGGTCGGCGCCCGACGGCGCACCGTCACGTGCCGGTGCTCAAACGCCGGGTCGGTGTCGGGATAGTCACGCCGCTGGTGCGCTCCTCGACTCTCGGTACGCAGCAGCGCCGACTCGGCGATCAGCCCGACGAGGGGGTAGGGATCGTCTCGGAGCTGCGATAGGCCGTCGGCGTCGCGCTCGAGGCCGGCATGGCGCCACAGCGCCTCGCGGCTCGCGTCGGTGAGCGCCGGCGGCTTTTCGGACCGAGCGGCGACACTCCGCACGCTCGGCCGGGGCTCGGTGAGCGCGGTTCGGGCTGCCCGCGCCCCGAACACGAAGCATTCGGTGAGCGAGTTCGACGCCAGCCGGTTGGCGCCGTGCAGCCCGGTGCACGAGCACTCGCCGACGGCGTACAGGCCCGGAAGCGTGGCGCGGCCGTCCAGGTCGGTGGCGATCCCGCCCATCATGTAATGCGCTGCCGGGGCGACGGGCACGCGCTCGTGCTCGGGGTCGATTCCCGCCGCCTTGAGCGCGCTGACGACGTTCGGGAACAGCGCCGGGTCGACCGCGCGCATGTCAAGGTCGACCGAGCGCGCGCCGGTCGTCGCCATGCGTCGCTGCACGGCCCGGGCGACCTCGTCCCGGGGCAGCAGCTCATCGACGAAGCGCTCGCCGTCAGCGTCGTGGAGCGTCGCGCCCTCACCACGGACCGCTTCAGTGACGAGGAAGCCGTCGGACCCGTTCGCGGCGACGACCGCGGTCGGGTGAAACTGCATCAGCTCGAGGTCGGCGAGCGCCGCGCCGGCGTTGTAGGCGAGCAGCAGGCCGCCACCGGTTGCCCCCGCCGGATTCGTCGTGCGCGACCACAGCGCCGCCGCCCCACCGGTCGCGAGCACCACCGCCGGCGCGATGATCTGCGCACCGTCGAGCACCTGGACGCCGACGGCGCGGCCGGCATCGGTGAGGATCGCGGTGACGCGCCGGCCCTCGAGCACGCGGATGCTCCCGTCTTCGGCGACGAGCGCGCTCAGTGCTCGGATCAGCCGGCGTCCAGTCGCAGCGCCGCCGGCGTGGACGATCCGGCGCGCACTGTGACCGCCCTCGAGCCCGAGCGCGAGCTGGCCGCGGCGGTCGGCATCGAACCGGACGCCGAGGCGCTCGAGGTCTTCGACCGCATGCGGCGCCTCCGTGCAGAGGACGCGCGCCGCGGACTCGCGGGTCGCGCCCCGCCCCGCCTTGATCGTGTCGGAGAAGTGCAGGTCGGGGCTGTCATCGGCGGCCATCGCCGCGGCGAGACCGCCCTGCGCCCAGTAGCTCGAGGAGCCCGCCAGCGGGGTCGCCGAGACGAGCGTCACGCGGGCGCCGTCGCGGGCGGCGGTGAGAGCGGTGTACAGCCCGGCCGCGCCGGCGCCGACGACCACGACGTCTGCGGAGGGGTTGTCCGACAAGGGGAGGTACGGTACTGCCATGGGCGTCGCTCCGGTCTTTCTCGAGCATCCCTCGTCGCTGCAGCACGACACCGGTCCTCACCCGGAGCAGGCGGCCCGGATCACCGCGATTCAACGCGAGTTGGGCGGGCGCGACTGGCTTGGGTACGAGCGGATGCAGTCACCCGCCGTCGATCGCGAGGTCCTGCTTCGGGTGCACCCGGAGTCCTACGTCGCGTCGATCGAGGCCGTCTCGGCGCGCGGCGGCGGCCACCTCGATCTCGACACCGTGATGAGCGCGGCCTCGTTCGACGCCGCCCTCCATGCGGCCGGCGGTGCGGTGCGACTCGTCGAGATGCTCGTCTCCGGTGACGTGCCGACCGGCTTCAGCTCCCACCGGCCGCCGGGGCACCATGCATCCGCGGACCGGGCGATGGGGTTCTGCCTGTTCAACAACGTCGCGGTGGCGGCGCGACACGCGATCGACGGGCTCGGGCTCGCGCGGGTGATGATCCTTGACTGGGACGTTCACCACGGGAACGGGACGAACGACATCTTCTACGCCACCGACGACGTCCTGTTCATCTCGATCCACCAGTACCCGCTGTACCCCGGCACGGGCCGGACGAACGAGGTCGGGTCCGGGGCGGGGGCCGGGTACACAGTCAATCTGCCGGTGCCGCCTGGCTCGGGCGATGCGACGTACGCCTCACTCGTGCGGGACGTCGTCGCGCCTCTCGCCCGCGCATACGAGCCGGAGCTTGTGTTGCTCTCAGCCGGATACGACGCACACGTCGAGGACCCGCTCGCGGAATGCCACATGACCGACGACGGGTTCGCCGCGATCGCCTCGCTGATGCGGTCGGTGTCCGCCGACGACCTCGGTGTGCCGCTCGGAGCGGTTCTTGAAGGCGGCTACGCGTTGGGCGCGCTTGCGCGCGGGGTGGCGGTGACGCTTGAGGCGCTGTCGGGCTCCGGCGTCGGCGTTGTCCCCGACGACGTGCCGGTCGCCCCCGAGTCGCAGGCGGCCGTACAGCGGCTCGCCGAGTGGTGGCCGCAGCTATAGCCCGCCCGGCCGGGCGACCTGACGCGCCCGGGCGGCGGAGTGGCCGGCCGCCCTCAGCCGCGCGGCGGCCGCCGAGGCCTCGATCGCATGCGGGTAGCGGCCCGTGAACACGACCCAGTTGCCGGGGGCGAGGTTCGGGTGCTGATCGGTGTTGAGCAGGCCGACGCCGAGACCGCGCCTGGCGAGGCGGATCGCCCGCGCGTGCGCGGTCGCCTCGCGGTGGCCGATGAACAGCACGACCGTCCAGCCGCTGAGGCCGACCGGCCAGCTGCCGAGATGGGGTGCGCGGGTGGCCGCCGGGGCGGCGCTCGTCGCCGCGACGGGAGCAGGTGGCGGCGCGGCTGCGGCCGCGGCCGCGCTCGGCGCGCTCGTTGACGCCGCCTCGGCGTTCGCCCTATGCGACACGTTGACGAGCGCGATCGCGAAGCCGGCGAGCACGCACAGGACGACGGTGGCGACGATCGCGACGGGGACGCGCCAGTCCGGCGCACGGTGGATGAGTGTGCGCGCGGCGCCGCACTCCAGGCACCACTCCTGATCGTCCTCGAGCTCGGTGCCGCATTGCGCGCAGAAGGGGTCGTAATCGTCGAGTGCCGAGGCGCTGAGCGCCGGCATCTCCGCGGTGACCCCGGGGCTCATGTCGCCTGGCTCATGTCGCCGGGCTCATGTCACCGGTGTCGTCGTCGCCGGTGCCCGCGTCGCTCCAGAGCGGCTCGCCGCAGGTGGCGCAGTACCGGTCCTGGCTGCCGTGAACGGCGCCGCAGTTCACGCACGCCCCGCCGATCCCGGGCTCGCGGATCTCACGCATCGCCGAGCCTTCGTGGAGCGCCTGCTCGAGCGCACGCAGTTCGACGTCGGTCTGGGCCGCGCATGCGACCTTTGCCTGGAGCAGGTCGGGGCGCTCGCGCCCGAGTCGGTGGAGTTCGAGCACGAAGCCGCCGATGTCCCGCAGCTGGATTTCGCGCAGCCGGCGCAGGTACCGCACCCGGCGCCGGATCCGGCCGCGGGCGACGAAACCAGGCTCGACGGGGATCTCCGGCGCCGCGGGCTCGGCCGGCTCGGCTTGCGCCGCGGGCTCGGCCGGCTCGGCTTGCGCCGCGGGCTCGGCCGGCTCAGCTTGCGCCGCGGGCTCGGCCGGCTCGGCTTGCGCCGCGGGCTCACCCGGCTCGGCCTGCGCCGCGGGTTCGGCCGGCTCGGCGTATGCCGCAGGAGGCGGCGGTTCCGGGTGGGCGACGCCGTTGGCTTCCGCCGCCGGATCCTGCGGTGCCCCCCAGCGGCTGGCGATGCGTTCTTTAAGGCCGCTCATGACGAGTTTTGCTCAGGCGCCGAGTATAGGTTCAGGGGTGGCCGGTATGGCCGGCTTCAGCGGCGCGAGGCGGCCCGCGCGCGCAGAGCAGCGCGCCACGCATCGACGACGCGCGCCGCCGTGCAGTCGGAAGAGAATCGCTCGACGCGCGCCCGGCCCTCGATCCGTGGGTCGCCGGCGGCCAGCGCCGGGGCGAGCTCGGCGCGCCAGCGCGCGGCGTCGAACGGCCCGCAGTATGTCCCCGCGACGCCGTCCAGCACTTCGCTGTGAACGCCCGTCGGCGTGGCGAGGACGGGAACGTTGCAGGCGAGCGCCTCGAGGACGGCGAGGCCGAGGCTCTCCCACTCCGAGGTCACGAGCACGGCGTTGACCGCGTTGACGTAGTACGGGACCTCGTCGGGATCGACTCGACCCATCGTGAGCAACGGAGTGTCACCGGCGACCGCCGCGCGTCCTCGAAGCGCTTGACCGGTCGCCCCGGGTCATGCGGGAAGAGCAGGTAGCGTCCGTCCGGGTCAAGCCCGAGCCGCGCCCGGGCCTCGGCACGCGGGATCGGACGGAACCGGTCGGTGGCGACGCCGCAGGGGAGCACCTGGAGCGGCTTTCGCAGGACCCAGCCCGGGACACGGTCGGCGAACTGCGACGAGACGACCGCGGGGATGTCGAGGAGCGGGAGCGCCGCGAGCGTAATCGCGCGCGAGCGCGGATGCACGAGATCGTTGCCGTGCATCGTCAGCGCGTGGACGTCGGCGCGCACGGCGAACGCCGGCCACGCGGTCAGGCCGAAATGCGAGTGCACGACGTCGAACCGACGCCCCCGGTACTGCCGGCGCACCTCGGCGATCGCTCGCCCGTACGGCCGTCCACCCCCGGGCTCGAACGTGAACAGCTCGAGCTGCACGTCATCTATCCGCTCGAGCGCGCGCACCTGGTCGCGGACGAAGCTCCCGCGCGCGGGCGCCTCCGGCGAGGGGTACATGTTCGTGACGATCAGCGCGCGCATCCGGCGGCCGAGGCTACCGCCAGTGCGCTGGTGGCTCTGGCACCATGGACCACGATGCCCCGATCCCCTGCGCAACCCGTCGCCGTATTCGATTCCGGCGTCGGCGGGCTCACCGTGCTGCACGAGTTGCTCGTGTCGCTGCCGACCGAGGATTACCTCTACCTCGGCGATACGGCTCGCTTCCCGTACGGCGAGCGCACGCAGGAGGAGCTCCAGCGGTTCGCGATCGAGATCGCCGATCACCTCCTCCGGGAGGGCGCCAAGCTGATCGTCGTCGCGTGCAACGCGGCGAGTTCGGCGGCGCTCGGATCGCTCGAGCGCCATCTCGCGGACAACGATCTCGAGATCGACGTCATCGGCGTCGTCGCGCCCGCCACACAGCTCGCCGTCGCCGGCAGCCGGACCGGGCGCATCGGGCTGCTGGCGACGCCCAGCGACCGTCGCCAGCGGCGCCTACGAGCAGGCCGTGCACGCGGCCGACGCGCATGTCCACCTCGAAAGCGTGCCGTGTCCGGATCTCGCCCCGATCATTCAGGGCGGGTTCCCGTTCGACAGCGAGGTCGTCGACACGGTGCGCGAGTACTGCGCGCCGCTGCGCGCCGCCGACGTCGACACCGTCATCCTCGGCTGCACCCACTATCCGCTCGTCGCGCCGATGCTCCAGCGCACCCTCGGGCGGGGGGTGACGCTCGTCAGCTCAGGGACCGGCGTCGCCCGCAGCGTCGAGCGGGCGCTCGCCGCGCGTCGCCTGCTCAACCCGCGAACCGGCGAGGGCAGCTACCGCTTTCGCTGCACCGCGGACACCGAATCGTTCCGGGCGCTCGGCAGCCGATTTCTCCAGATGCCGCTCGAGGAGGTCACTCACGTCGAGCTTGTCCCTCAGTGGAAAGGGGCCACTAAGGTCCCGGTATGACAACGACCACGCCCGAGCGCAGCTACGACCGCGCTCCTGATCAGCTTCGCCCGGTGACGATCGAGCCGGGCTTCGTCCGTACGGCCACCGGCTCCGCCCTCATCTCGATGGGGGAGACCCGCGTGATCTGCACCGCCTCGGTCCAGGAGAGCGTTCCGCGCTGGCTGCTCGGCTCGGGCCGCGGCTGGGTGACCGCGGAGTACGGGATGCTCCCGGCGTCGACCGGCGACCGCAAGCAACGCGACATCACGAAGGGCCGCGCCGACGGCCGCACGATCGAGATCCAGCGGCTGATCGGCCGCTCGCTGCGCGGCGTCGTCGACTTCGAGGCGCTCGGCGAGCGCACGATCTACGTCGACTGCGACGTGCTGCAGGCGGACGGCGGGACGCGCTGCGCGTCGATCACCGGCGGGCTGGTGGCGCTCCGGCTCGCCTGCAATGCGCTGATCGCGAAGGGCTCGCTCGACCGCTCGCCGCTGACGGGGACGGTCGCTGCCGTATCGAGCGGGATCGTCGGCGGGGTCCCGCTGCTCGACCTCGACTACTCCGAGGACTCGACCGCCGAGGTCGACGCGAACGTCGTCATGACCGGTGACGGCGGGCTCGTCGAGGTGCAGGCGACCGCCGAGCGGACACCGCTGTCACGCGCGCATCTCGACGAGCTGCTCGCGCTCGCCGCGCTCGGCATCGAGCGGCTGCGAAGCGCTCAGGACGACGCCGTCGCCGCCGCCTCGCCCCGGCTAGCCTCTCCGATGAGCGCGCCGATGAGCCGCCCGCGCCCGGATCGGCCGCCGCTCGTCCTCGCCACCCGCAACCGGTACAAGGTCGACGAGGTCACGCGTCTGTTGGCGCCGGTCGGGGTTGACGGTCGAGCCGCTGCCCGACGGCATCAACTGCCGCCGGAGGATGGCGACACGTTCGCCGACAACGCCCTGCCGAAGGCACGCGCGGCCGCCGCGGCGACGGGTCGTCCGTCGATCGCCGACGACTCCGGGATCGAGGCGGAGGCGCTCGACGGTCGGCCGGGCGTGCGCTCGGCTCGGTATGCCGGGCTGGGCGCGACCGACGAGGAGAATCTGCTCAAACTCATGCACGAGGCTCCGGTGGGCAGCGCGCCTGCGGTACGTGTGCGCGCTCGCGTTCGTCGATCCGGCGAGCGCCGAGGAGCGGGTGTTCTTCGGCGAGTGCCGCGGACGGCTTGCCGCCGAGCGGCGGGGAACCCGCGGGTTCGGCTACGACCCGGCGTTTCTGCCCGACCGAGACCGGGGATACACGGACGATGTCGGAGCTCTCCGAGGCCGAGAAGGATGCGATCAGCCATCGGGGCCACGCGGTGCGGGCGTTCGCGGAGTGGTATCTCGGCTGCTAGCGCAACCGGGGGCTGCGTGGAGCAGGTCCTCGGGGGCCCCTGACGTCGCCGTCTACGTGAGGTTGATCGCCGCTGAGAGCGCGACCGCGAGCGTCACCCCGGCATAGCCGTAGTAGCCCTGCAGGGCGAGGATGACAACGGCGATCAGGCAGGCGACGACGGTCGCGAGCCAGCCGATTCGGGCGAGGTCCACAGCGGTATTCTCGCCGTCCGCGGGGACGGTGACGATGATCTCGTTCGTGCTCATCGGTTCGGGCGTGCGTCCGGGGGCCAGGCCATGACCTCGACGAGGTTGCCCGCCGGGTCGTGCACGTATGCGCGCGGTGAGCCCCAATGCTCGGTCCGAGGCTCGACCGCGTGGCCGGCGCCCCGGAGCCGCGCGACCGTCGCTGCGTAGCGCATCGAGCACGACGGCGATGTGGCCGCTCTGGGCGACCGGATCGGGTTTCAACGCCAGGTGGATCTGGGTCGGGCCGAGTTGCAGCCAGACGAACCGGTCGGCGAGCCCGTCCGGTGCCGGCACCCGCTCAAAGCCCAATGTTCTCGTAGAACGCGATGCAGGCGTCGAGTTGACCGACGTCCAACCTCTCGCGTGACGTGTTGGATCATCCGCAAATTCCGAACTTTCGCCGTGCGCGGTGTTTCGAGCGGTCCGAACCACCGGAAAGAATGGGGATTCGGACGTTCGCCCTGCGCCAGAACCGTCCGCGGGGCCTGTTAACGTCGACCATTCCTACCACCTCGAAGGAGGGAGTAAGTGACGAAATCCGAATTTGTCGACCAGGTCGCTGACCGCGCCGGGTTGAGCAAGAAGGACGCCGGAGATGCGGTCGACGCGGTACTGGAGACAATCGAGGAGGCGCTCAAGCGCGGCAGCGAGGTCACGTTCTCTGGCTTCGGCAAGTTCAGCGTGTCTGCGCGCAGCGCCCGAGAGGGTCGCAACCCGGCCACTGGCGAGAAGATCCAGATCTCGGCCTCCAACGTGCCGAAGTTCACGGCCGGCGCCGCGACTGAAGAAGGCAGTCAACTAGCACGGCTGCCGGTCCCTTGCGTACAGAGCTCACGGCTCCCGAGGGAACCGTGAGGGGCTCCGGCACCGATAGCGCGCTCACGCCGAGCGACTTTGGGGCGCAGCAGGCCGGCGTTCGGCGACCGGCTTCATCGCCACGTCGTCGAACGCCGGTCTCAGCTCGTGCTGGGACTCGATCCGGATCCGGCGCGGCTCTGGCCGCGTGCGATCGAGCTTGTCGGCGGGACGGGTGCAAGCTCGGACCCGCCCGCCGATCGCGCGGCCGGCGCCGTGGCGGCCCACTGCAGACTCGCGATCGAGGCCGTGGCCGAGCATTGCGTCGCCGTGAAACTCCAGCTGGCGTGCTTCGAACGGTTCGGGGCACCCGGCTGGGCGGCCGCCCTCGAGGTCGTGCGCACGGCCTGTTCGTGCTCGTGTGAACGTCGAACCCGGGCGCGGCGGACGGCGCACGAGCGCCTCGGCGGCGACCCTGCGACGGCAGCACGTTCGGAGGCGCAGAGGCTTCGACAGATCGCGTGGACGCTGACCGCGTGACATCGGCGGGCTGTATGATCGCGCCGCGATGGTGGGTCGGAGTCGAGCGCGCTATCTGGCGCCGATCGCGCTCGCCGCGGTGATAGCCGGCGCCTACTTGATTGTTCATGCCGGCCTGACGAACAAACCAGCGTCGCACGCGCAATCCCCGAAGCGCCATCGGGCCCGCGGCAAGTACGCCCACGTGAAGTTCTACGTCGTCCAGGCCGGCGACAGCCTCACGCGCATCGCGACCAAGACCGGTATTGCGGTGACCGACCTCGAGGCGATGAATCCCCATATCGATCCGAACAGCCTTCAGACCGGGCAGCGGCTGAGGCTGCGGCGTTGATCGCTCGCGGTCCCCTGACAGGCGCCGTCGTGTCCGCGTCACTCGCGGTCGCGCTGCTGATCCCCGTCGCGGCGACCGCCGCGACCCCCCGCTGCTCTCGGTCCGCGCGGCGGCGCTGACCGAGCTCAGCACCGGCCAGTTGCTCTATAAGGACCGAGCCTTCGGCGCGGCTGCCGATCGCCTCGACGACGAAGCTGATGACTGCGCTCGATCACGCTCGAGCACGTCAAGCACCTGAGCCGCGTGGTCACGCAGAACGACTTCTACGCGTCGGCCGCCGATTCGCAGATCGGGCTCAGCCCGGGCGAACGGATGAGCGTCCACGATCTGCTGCTCGCGTTGCTGCTGCCGAGCGCCGACGATGCCGCCGAGGATCTGGCGTACAACGTCGGCCACGGCTCCGTCGCCCGCTTCGTCGGGATGATGAATGCGCGGGCGCGCCAGTTGGGCCTGAAACGCACCCACTACTCGACGCCGAGCGGACTCGACACCCCGGGCAACTACTCCACCGCGACCGATCTGCTCACGCTCGCGCGCTATCTGCTCCTGCACCAGCCGTGGTTCGCGCGCGCGGTCGCGCTGCCCCATGCCCTGCTGCGGACCGGCAGCCACGCGCGCTACGTGACGAACCGCAACGACCTCGTCGGCCGCGTACTCGTGGGTTCGCGGGGTCAAGACCGGCCATACGAGCGGCGCCGGGTACGTCCTCGTCGGCGCGGGGACGCGCCATGGCATGGAGGTGCTCAGCGTCGTGCTGGGAACCTCGAGTGAGTACGAGCGGGACGTCAACACGCTGCGGCTGCTGGGGTACGGGCTCTCGACGTTCCGGATCGCGACGCCGGTGGCGGCCGGGCAGGTGATCGCCCGGCCGACGGTCAAGGACCGTCCGGGCGTCCACGCCGAGGTGATCGCCGCGCACGCCGTCGTGAAGATCGTCCCGCGCTCCCCCGGCCTGCGCTGGCAGGTGCAGGTGCCCAGGCAGCTCGCGGGGCCGATGAAACGAGGAGCCGTCGTCGGCATGCTCACCGTTCTGCAGGGGAATCGCGATCGTCGCGCAGGTCCCGCTGCTGCTCGCGCAGCGGCTCCGGGCCGTGAGTCCGTTGACGAAGGCGGCCAGGTTCCTGACGCGACCGTTTACGCTTGTGTTGCTCGTTGTCCTGCTTGGCGCCGTGTTCGCGCTCTTGATGGTTTGGCGGTCACGGGCACGGGAAAGAGGAGTGGCTGGACCGAAGGCAGCATGATCATCACCGTCACGCTCAACGCGGCGCTCGACAAGACGCTCGAGGTCCCCAATTTCACGCCCGGGCCGGCGTCACCGCACCGTCGATCAGACGACGATGGCCGGGGGCAAGGGAGTCAACGTCGCGCGCGCCATCAAACGTCTCGGGCAGCCTGTGATCGCCACCGGTCTCGCGGGCGGCTCCACCGGCAACCGGATCGTCGACGCGCTGAACGGCGAGTCGATCCTCAATGGCTTCATCCGCATCCGCGAGGAGTCGCGGACGAACACGGCCGTGCTTGATCCGACAACCGGCCTGCATACCGAGATCAACGAGCGCGGACCCGCCGTGTCTGCCCACGAGCTCGACCTGTTCCACGAGAAGCTCCTGTACCTCGCGAAGGGCGCGAGCATCTGCGTGTTCTCCGGCAGCCTGCCGCGCGGGATCGAGCCCGACGTCTACGCCGGGCTTGATCCGCGACGTCCGCAAGCTCGGGCGTCACGACGATGCTCGACACCGAGGGCGAGCCGCTACGGCTGGCGATCCGCGCCGAGCCGGACGTCGTCTCGCCGAACGAGCTCGAGGCCGAGGAACTCGTCGGGCATGAGTTCAACGACGTATCCGACCGCGCCCATGCCGTGTCGGAGATCACGCGGCTGGGTGCCGTCGAGGCGATCATGACCGTCCCCGACGGCTGCTACGCCAACGTGCTGGACGGCGGCGCCTCGGTTCTCTACCGCGTGCGCATCGAGGAGCAGGAGGCCCGCTCGGCGATCGGCTCGGGCGACGCGTTTCTCGCCGGCTACGTCGCGTCGCGGTACGCCGGACGCTCGACGCTCGAATGCCTTCGGTATGGCGTCGCGTGCGGAGCCGAGTCGACACAGCACTTCGGGGCCGGAATCGTCGACCCGGCGAAGGTCGAGCGACTGCTGCCCGAGGTCGAGGCCGCGCGCCTCCAGGTCACCCAGATCGGGTAGCCCTCGCCGTGCCGTCCGGGCGCGGCACTCGCCGGGATGGCCGCTCGGAGCGGACGTTTCGTGTCCGGAAGACGACATAACCACTGCTAGCATCGAGAGTCCGCCGGGCTCCCGCCCGCGGCCCTGCCAACCACGCTGCGGATCCCGTCCGCAACGGCGACTACCCTGGCGAAATGGAAGTAGAGATCGGACGCGGCAAGAAGGCCCGGCGGGCCTACGGATTCGATGACATCGCGATCGTCCCCTCCCGGCGGACGCGGGATCCCGACGATGTCGACATCTCGTGGACGCTCGGGCCATATCGGTTCGAGCTCCCCCTGTTGGCCGCGGCCCTCGATGGCGTTGTCTCGCCCGAGTCGGCTCGTCTCATGGGCAAGCTCGGAGGCCTCGCGGTCCTCAACCTGGAGGGCATCTACACCCGGTACGAGGATGCCGACGAGCAGCTCGAACGGATCGCGTCGTTCTCGCGGGACATTTCGACTCGGGAGATGCAGGACATCTACCGGGAGCCGATCAAGCCCGAGCTGATCGCCCAGCGGATCGAGGAGATCAAGAAGGAGCCCGGCGTCGTCGCCGCGGCATCGCTCACGCCGCAGAAGGTGCGCACCTATTATGAGGTCGCGCTCGAGGCGGGGCTTGACATCCTCGTCATTCAGGGGACCGTCGTCTCGGCCGAGCACGTCTCCCAGGACGAGTCGCGCCCGCCGCTCAACCTCAAGGAATTCATTCGGGAGCTCGCTCCGACGCCGGTCGTCGTCGGGGGCTGCGCCTCGTACCACACCGGTCTGCACCTGATGCGCACCGGCGCCGCCGGCGTCCTCGTCGGCGTCGGCCCGGGCGCGATCTGCACGACGCGCGGGGTGCTCGGGATCGGCGTGCCCCAGGCAACGGCGATTGCCGACGTGGCGGCCGCACGCTCGCAGCACATGCTCGAGACCGGCGATTACGTCAAGGTGATCGCCGACGGCGGCATGCGTAACGGAGGCGACATCGCGAAGGCGATCGCCTGCGGAGCGGACGCCGTGATGCTCGGCTCGGCGCTCGCGCGCGCCTACGAGGCCCCCGGTCGCGGCTACAACTGGGGCATGGCGACGTTCCATCCGACGCTGCCGCGCGGCACACGCGTGGCGACGACGCCCAACGGCACGATGGAGGAGATCATCTCCGGCCCGGCCCGCGAGAACGACGGCACGTTCAACCTGATGGGCGCGCTACGGACCTCGATGGCGACGTGCGGCTACCGGGATATCGCCGAGTTCAACCGTGCGGAGTTGCTCGTCGCCCCGGCGCTGCAGACCGAGGGCAAGCATCTCCAGCGGGAGCAGGGTGTCGGCATGGGCGCGAGCGGCAGAGCGGCGACCGTTGGCGTCGGCGACTGACCTGACGCCGGCACCGCCTGCGGTCATCGACCGTGAGGAGTCCCACGAGGAGGTCGTGGTTCTCGATTACGGGGGCCAGTACTCGCAACTGATTGCCCGCCGTGTCCGCGAATGCGGCGTTTTCTCCGAGCTGCTGCCCTACCACGTGGGGCCGGGCGAGGTCCTCCGGCGCCGACCCAAGGGCGTGATCCTGTCCGGCGGCCCGGCATCCGTGTATGCCGAGGGTGCGCCGGCGCTCGATCGACAGCTGCTCGAACTCGGGATCCCGGTGCTCGGGATCTGTTACGGGATGCAGCTGCTCGCCCGCGAGCTCGGCGGCGAGGTCCAGGGCGCCGAGATCGGCGAGTTCGGCCGCAGCCAGCTCACGGTTGCCGAGACGGGGCGGCTGCTGGCGGGCACCCCGGCCGAGCAGAGCTGCTGGATGTCCCATCGCGACACCGTGTTCTCGCCGCCGCCCGGGTTCACGGCGCTCGCGTCCTCGACGGCGTCGCCGGTGGCGGCGTTCGAGTCCGTCGAGCGGGGCGTGTACGGGATCCAGTTCCACCCGGAGGTCGTTCACACGCCGTACGGCCAGCACGTCCTCACGAACTTCCTCGAGGACGTCTGCGGCTGTGAGCGCACCTGGAGCGCCGCGTCCGTGATCGATGAGCAGATCGAGCGGATCCGGGCGCAGGTGGGGACGGGGCGCGCGATCTGCGGCCTGTCTGGCGGTGTCGACTCGAGCGTCGCCGCGCTGCTCGTCCACCGCGCGATCGGTGATCGGCTGACGTGCGTGTTCGTCGACCACGGCCTGATGCGCAAGAACGAGGGCGCTCAGGTCATCTCGGCCTTCCGTGACCACTTCCACGTGCCGCTCGTCGCGGTTGACGCCGAGGACCGGTTCCTCGCCCGCTTGCAGGGCGTCAGCGATCCCGAGGAGAAGCGCAAGCGGATCGGCGCCGAGTTCATCCGCGTGTTCGAGGAGGAGGCGGCGAAGCTCGAGGATGTGAGCTACCTCGTCCAGGGCACGCTCTACTCGGACGTGATCGAGTCCGGAGGCGGCACCGGCGCGGCGACGATCAAGTCGCACCACAACGTCGGCGGGCTACCGGAGGACCTCGAGTTCGAGCTCGTCGAGCCGCTGCGGACCCTGTTCAAGGACGAGGTGCGCGCCGTCGGCGCCGAGCTCGGCTTGCCCGAGCGGCTCGTCTGGCGCCAACCCTTCCCCGGTCCCGGCCTGGCGATCCGGATCGTCGGCGGCGAGGCCACCCGCGAGCGCCTTGACGTTCTGCGGGAGGCCGACGCGATCCTCCAGGACGAGATCCGCAAGGCCGGCCTCTACCGGGAGCTGTGGCAGTCCTTCTGCGTGCTCCCGGACATCCGGACCGTCGGCGTCCAGGGCGACGAGCGCACGTACGGCAACGTCATCGTGATCCGCGCGGTCACGAGCGACGACGCGATGACGGCCGACTGGGCCCGCCTGCCCTACGACCTGCTCGAGCAGATCGCGTCTCGGATGATCAACGAGATCCGGCCGGTCGGTCGGGTCGTGCTCGACATCACGAGCAAGCCGCCGGGCACGATCGAGTGGGAGTAGAGGCGGACGATTCGTGACGTTTTCTTGCGGGGTCGGCGCATGCGCCGACCCCCCGGCGGCGCATGCGCCGCCGGGCGGGGGCCGCATGCGGCTCCCGCTCATCGCTCGAGCAGGCCGATGATCTGCCGCGCGTAGCCGCCGGTGCCGGTCGGGAGCCGGTCGCGCGCGAACCAGCCGGCGGCAGCGATCTCGCCGGCGTCGAACACGAGCTGATCGTGGTCGAGCTCGGCGTGGAAGCAGTGGAGGCGGTTCGGGTGGTGGTGGACACGCCCGTCGATCCGCCCAAGCGACGTCCAATGGTCAATCATGACGCCGAGTTCCTCGTGCATTTCGCGACGCGCGGTGTCCCCCGGCGGCTCCCCGCGGCGGACCGTCCCTCCGGGCAGATCCCACTCGGAGCGCCCGTACGTGTGGCGGACAAGCAGGACCTGGTCACCGATGGTGAGCAGGCATTTTGCGCCGTCCGTGGTCGGTCGGAGGATGAACCAGTAAACGCGCAGCAGGCGATGCGCGACGCGGTAACAGACGCGTCTCACCCCGACCGGAAGCGCCTCGAACAGCCTCATGCTGAAAGCCTAAGCACTGAACACGCTCGCATCGCCTATCATGGTCGAGGCCGCGCCCTACAGGCGCGGTTTATGCGTGCCATGAAGACTTACACCGCCACAGCAGCAGACAGAGACCGGCAATGGCTCCTGGTCGACGCCACCGGACAGACGCTCGGCCGTCTCGCGACGCAGATCGCGGACGCCCTGCGCGGCAAGCGCAAGCCGACGTACACGCCGCACGTGGACACCGGCGACTTCGTGGTCGTGGTCAACGCCGAGAAGATCTCGGTCACCGGTAAGAAGCTTGAGGACAAGCGCTACTACCGGCACTCCGGTTATCCCGGCGGGCTGAAGTCCCGGAGCCTGAACGAGATGCTCGAGCGCCGGCCTGAAGAGGTCCTCCGCCTTGCGGTCAAGGGCATGCTCCCGCGCAACCGGCTCGCCCGCAAGCAGATCACGAAGCTGAAGATCTACGCCGGTCCCGACCATCCGCACGCCGCCCAGCAGCCGCAACCGATGGAGACTCAGCAGTGACCGAGGTCGAGCACCCCGACAACGAGCAGCGCAGCGAGGCAGAGGACACGAGCGTCCCGCAGGAGCCCGCGGCGGCGGCTCCTGACGAGCCCGCGGCCGAGGAGGCCCCGGCTGCGGCCGAGCCCGTCGCCGAGGAGGCCCCGGCTGCGGCCGAGCCCGTCGCCGAGGAGGCCCCGGCTGCGGCCGAGCCCGTCGCCGAGGAGACCCCGACGACGGCGGAGACTCCGGCGCCGGTCGCCCAGGAGGCTCCGGCCGAGCCGCCGGCCGCCGAGGCGGAACTCGGCGAGGACGAGGAAGCGGAAGAGGAGGAGATCACGCCGCGCGTGAAGCCGGAGATCCCCGGCGCCGACCTCATCCCCGACATCGTCCCCGAGGGCGAGGAGTTTCTCGACGCCGAGGCTCAGGCCGCCGCCGAGGCGGAGGCCGAGGCGGCCGCCGCGCGGGCACAGGAGCGTGAGGAGGAGGCCAAGCCGATCGCTGATGCCGCGATCGACCTCGCCGCCGGGGCGCGATACACCGCGACCGGTAAGCGCAAGAGCGCCGTCGCCCGCGTGATCATCAAGCCGGGAACCGGCAGCTACTCGATCAACGACAAGCCTCTCGACGCCTTCTTTCCGCGCGAGACCCTGCAGCGGATGATCCGCCAACCGCTCGAGACGGTCGGCTACGACGCGCGGATGGACGTCGTCGCGCGGATGCATGGTGGCGGCGTCTCCGCGCAGGCCGGAGCGCTGCGCCACGGGATCTCCCGCGCCCTGATCGTCGCCGATCCGAACCTCCGCGGCGAGCTCAAGCGACGCGGCTTCCTGACACGCGACCCGCGTGTCAAGGAGCGGAAGAAGGCCGGCCTCAAGAAGGCCCGCAAGCGCCCGCAGTTCTCGAAGCGCTAGCTCGCGAGCGAGCGAGAATCCCGATGGCCCGCCAGCTATTTGGTACCGACGGCGTGCGTGGCCGCGCCGGAGAGTTCCTCACCGCCGATCTCGCGCTCGCGCTCGCGCGGGCGGCGGTGAACCACGCTGCCCAGGAGCGCCCGCAGGTCGTCATCGTCCGCGACACGCGCGAGTCGGGCGAGATGCTCGAGGCGGCGATCGCGGCCGGAGTGACAGCGGCCGGCGGCGACGCGCTGCTCGCCGGCGTGCTCCCGACCCCAGCGGCGCCCCTGCTCATCAAGCGGCACGGGCTCAGCATGGCGGCGGTCATCTCCGCCTCGCACAACCCCTACGAGGACAACGGAATCAAGCTGTTCGCGTCGGACGGCTTCAAGCTGCACGACGACACTGAGCATGCGATCGAGGCGGAGCTGGAGAAGTCGCCGCCGCATCCGGAGCGGATCGGTCGGGTCCGTCGCTTCCACGGCGCGCTCGAGGACTACCTCCGTGAGCTCCACGTTCGCTTTGCGGAGCTCGACCTCAGCGGCCGGCGCATCCTCCTCGACTGCGCGAACGGCGCCACCTTCCGGGCCGCCCCGGAGATCTTCCGCCGTCTCGGTGCCGAGGTCGAGCTGCTCGCCGCGGAGCCCGACGGGCGCAACATCAACGACGGCTGCGGCTCGACCCATCTTGGGGCCGTGACCGAGGAGATGCAGCGGGGCGAGTACGACGCGGCCTTTGCCTTCGACGGCGACGGCGATCGCGTGCTCGCGGTCGATCGCAACGGCGTCATCGTCGACGGTGACGAGCTCATCGCACTCGCCGCCATCCACCTCCGCGCGCGCGGCGCCCTGTCCGGTGACGGCGTTGCCGTGACCGTGATGACGAACTACGGCTTTCACACGGCGATGGCCGAGGCCGGCGTCAACGTCGCCACGACGGCGGTCGGCGACCGCTACGTGCTTGACGAGCTGCGCACGCGTGGCTGGTCGCTTGGCGGCGAGCAGTCCGGCCACATCATCGATCTTGGATTCGGCCCATCCGGTGACGGGATCGCGAGCGCGCTGCTGACGCTCGAGGCCCTGGGTGACCTCGCCCTTCATGATCGCGACGCGATGCAGAAGCTCCCGCAACGGCTCGTCAACATCCGCGCGCAGGATCGCGCCGTGCTCAGTGCGGCGATGGACAGCGCCGCCGTCACCGAGTCGATCGAGCGCGAGCAGGTCGGCCTCGCCGGGCGCGGCCGCGTGCTCGTGCGCGCCTCGGGCACCGAGCCGTTGATCCGCGTGATGGTCGAGGCACCGAGTGCGGAGGAGACCGACGCGGTCTGCGCCCGGCTCGCCGAGTCGGTGGAACGCGCCCTGGCAGGGGCCTCCTAGCTAGTGTCCCGAGTCAGAAGTTCGACGGCAGTCGAGGCGTCCCCGGCGGCGCCGCGCGGCGTCCTCGAATCCTCGTGCACCTCCAGTGCACGTCGGATTCTGCGTCCTTGCGCGGGATCCCCCGGTGACACCTCTTGGTGCCACCGAACTTCTCACTCGCGACACTAGAGCAACCGATCCGAGGCGGGGACCTTCGGGATCTCGGAGGCGATCCGCTGCATCAGGCCGTAGAACCGCGCGACCTCCGGGTACACGATCGCCTTGCCGCTCGTGATGAGGCCACCGGAGATGCCGCGTTCCGGGTCGGCCCAGCCCATGATGTTGATGAACCCCAGGTGGCCGAAGGCAAGGTCGGTGTCCCGTCCGTAGAGGCTGAGCACCTTCGCGCCAAGCATCAGGCCGTAGCTGAACCGCGTCGGGAAGCCGAGCGACAGGTCGATCTCGAGCCGTGACTGCTCGGTCAGCGCCCGGCGGATCGTCTCCGGCTGCATCACGCGAACGCCGTCGAGCTCACCGCCGGCGCGGAAGATCTCGAAGAAGCGGCAGAGCTCGTCCGCCGTCGTGATGATGTTTCCGGCGGGAACGATCGCGGTGTTGAAGCGCGGATCGTTGGACAGCGCGACGAGCTCGTCAACCGGGCGCGAGAGGATGCGCGCCGCGAGGTTCGAGAGCGGCGGCAGGAGCTTCGGCCCGGTCGCGTAGTTCGTCCCGATCAGCTTGACGTCCTCGGGCGCGACGCCGTAGTTGCCCCAGCGGAAGCCGAGTGGATCGAGGAACGATTCGGCGAGCACCTGACGGATCGTCTTGCCGGTCACTCGATAGACGATCTCCCCGAGGATGAAGCCACCGGAGATCGCGTGGTAGGCGAGCACCGTGCCTGGCTTCGTCAGTGGCTTCTGCTCGCAGATCGCGTGGCTGAGGAACTCCCGGTCGCCGATCAGATCGAGCTCGAGCATCCTGCGGGGCAGCGTCGGCACGCCCGCGCGGTGGGCGAGCACGTGGGCGATCGTCGTGTCCTGCTTGCCGTGCTGGGCGTACTCCGGGATGTAGTCGGCGACCCGGTCATCGATATCGAGCAGGCCCTGCTCCTGGAGCGAGTGGACGACCATCGCCGTCACGCCCTTCGAGGTCGAGAACACGCAGTACGGCGTCTCCGGCGTGGCGAGAACCTTCGGCGTGTCCCGGTCGTCGGCCGGGCCATTGCCGTGAGCGTGGCCGATCGCCCGGTTGAGCACGATCCGACCGTGCCGGCGCAGACAGAGCTGGACCGCGGGGTGGACACCGCTGCGGTAGAGGTCGCGCGCGGCGTCCCAGATGCGCTCGACCGTCCGCTGGCTGAGGCCCTCGTCGGCCGGATGCTCGTCGCCGATCGACGTCACCGCCTCGAGCTCCCGGGGCACGTGGATCCGCCGGAGCGGATCAGGGACGAGTGGCAGCCGAGGAACCTCGGGAACTCGAAGGCGCGCCATCGCGTCAGGTCCGGCGCGTGAGAAGCAGACTGGTGCCGAAGATCCAGAGCAGCGATAAGACGGCAGCGACGAGGAGAATGCCGTACCAGACCGATCCGTTGTCCATCGGACCGAGCAGGATGCCACACGACGCGACGCAGGTGATCACGGCGCCGCTGCCGAGCCAGCCGACCCACACCGGGAGGAGCTCGCGCCGGAACGACGTGAGGCTGCCGGCGGCGATCGGCAGCGCGAGCGGCAGCGCGATCCCGGGGCCTCCGGCGAGATAGGAGAACACAAGCAGCCCGTGGGTGAGGGACGGGTCGCGGGCGACGGCCGGCTCGGCGAGCACGCGGTAGACGAGCGCCGAGAGGAGCAGGAAGGTCGCGGCCGTCCCGCCGCCCGCCAGCGTGACCGGAGCGAGCCGGGCGGAGCGCTGATCGAGGCGGCGCAGCCACATCTGCAGATACGTCGATGAACGTCAGCAGCGCCAACGCCGCGAGCGCGTGGAAGAACGCGAGCGCCCGGACCTCCGAGCCGTTGTCGAGGAAGTACGCCTGAGCGCGCACCGTCGGCGCGTCCATCCGGGGGTATGACGCCGAGCCGACGACGTCGCCGAACAGCAGACCGAGCGCGAACAGCAGCACGGCGAGCGCTCCGCTTGCTGCCCACCAGCGATGTGCGTTCAGCCGATTCACGACACCCCCATTGCAGTTTCCCGGAGACTAGTGCGCCGTCCGGCGATTACCTCGCGCTCCATGGGCCCAATCACCGGACAGCACACTAATCACTAACATCAGAGCTTCGCTCTCCGGCTGAGGATGCTGGAGGCGCGGGCCGCCGTTGCGGTCCGACTAGAGGCCCCGAGACTCAGGAGCATCCGTAAGCCTATGTGCGGAATCGTCGGCTATGTGGGATCGCGTGCGGCCCGTCCGCTGTTGTTCGCCGGGCTTGAGAAGCTCGAGTACCGCGGCTACGACAGCGCAGGCATCTCCGTCCTCGATCATGGCCGGATCGACGCCGTGCGGGCGGTCGGCAACCTCAGCGCGCTGCGCAGCGCGCTGGACGCCCGCACCGTGACTGACGCCGCGCTCGGCGGGTCCGGTGGCGGCGCGGTCGCCGTGGCCGAGGCGCCGGAGCCAGGGACCGGGATCGGCCACACCCGATGGGCGACGCACGGACGCGTGACCGAGGAGAACGCGCACCCTCACTTCGACAACACCGACCGCGTTCACATCGTCGTCAACGGCATCGTCGAGAACTACGTCGCACTCAAGGACGAACTCGTCGACCGAGGGCGCCCGCTTCACATCCGAGACAGATGCCGAGGTGATCGCCCACCTCGTCGCCCGCTACAACACCGACGGTCTGATCGACGCCGTCCGCAAGGCGTACGCGGACCTCCGCGGCCACTACGCGTTCGTCGCCATGAGCGCCGATGAGCCGGGGCTGCTCGTCGGGGCGCGCAAGGAATGCCCGCTCATCATCGGACGCGGCGAAGGCGAGCAGTTCATCGCCTCCGCGATTCCCGGCGTTCCTCAAGGAGACGAGGAACGTGCAGTACATCGACGACGACGAGATCGTGATCCTCCGCCCCGACGGCGTGGAGTTCGAGACCGCCGACGGCGAGCCGCTGACGCGGGAGACGGTCGAGATCGACTGGGACGCCGACACGGCAGAGAAGCAGGGATACGAGACGTTCATGCTCAAGGAGATCCACGAGCAGGCCGACGCCGTCGCCGAGACGATCGGAGAGCGGGCCGCCCGCGAGGACGGGATCGACCTCGGCGATCTCGGAGCGGTCGACGATGAGCTCCTGCGCGGCCTGCGCCGGGTCGTCATCGTCGCCTGCGGGACCTCGTACCACGCCGGCCTGATCGGCCGCTACGCGATCGAAGAGTGGGCCCGGGTGCCGGTCGAGGTCGACATCGCCTCCGAGTACCGCTATCGCAAGCCGCTCGTCGGACCGGGCGATCTCGTCGTCGGGATCTCCCAGTCCGGGGAGACCGCCGACACTCTCGCCGCGATGCGGACGGCGCGGGGCCGGGGGGCAACCGTGCTCGCGGTCACGAACATCATGGGCAGCCAGGCGACCCGGGATGCCGATGGCGTCCTCTACACCCGCGCCGGACTCGAGATCGGAGTCGCGGCGACGAAGACGTTCGTCAGCCAGGTGGTCGTCATGTACCTGCTCGGGCTGCGCCTCGCCGAGCTCCGCGGCAGCCTCGAGCCAGCGCGACTGCGCGAGCTTGTCGCCGAGATCAAGCGGCTGCCGCACCTGATCGCGGAGATGCTCGATCATGGGCTGCGGGACCTGCCGGCGATCGCCGACGCGAACGCCGCCGCCGACTTCTTCCTCTACATCGGCCGACATGTCGGTCTCCCGGTTGCGCTCGAGGGGGCACTCAAGCTCAAGGAGATCTCCTACATCGCGACCGACGCCTACGCAGCCGGCGAGATGAAGCACGGTCCGATCGCGCTGCTCGACATCTCGACGCCCGTCGTCGCCGTCGCCACCGACTCGCCGGTGCTCGAGAAGGTGATCTCGAACATCCAGGAGGTCCGCGCCCGCGGCGCGAACGTCATCGCCGTCGCCAGCGAGGGCGACGAGGCGATCATCCCGCACGTCGATCAGGTCATCCGTGTCCCGCGGACGGACTGGATGCTCGCGCCGTTGCTGGCGGTCATCCCGCTCCAGCTGCTCGCGTACCACATCGCCCGCAACCGCGGGCTCAACGTCGACCAGCCGCGCAACCTCGCCAAGACGGTGACGGTGGAGTGAGTCCGCTTCCGGCGTGGCTCGAGGCGCTGCCTGACGCAGCCGAGCAGCGCGCCCTCGACAGTTGGGCGATCAACCAGCTCGGCACGCCGGGACTCGACTTGATGGAGCGCGCCGGGCGCGGGCTGACCGATCTCGTCTCACGGCGTGTCCCGGACGGCCGGATTGCCGTCGTCTGCGGCAGGGGCAACAACGGCGGCGATGGCTTCGTCACGGCCCGGATGCTCCGCGAGCAGGGCCGCGAGGTCACGGTGCTGCTGCTCGGCTCGGGCGATGAGCTGAAGGGTGACGCGCGCACGAACTACGAGCGTCTCCCGGGAGCATCGCCCGAGGCATTCGACGCGGCCCGGCTCGACGGCGCCGCCGGAATCGTCGACGCGATCCTCGGCACCGGATTCGAGGGAGAGCCGCGGGAACCGGCGGCGGGAGCGATCACCGCGATCAGCGACGCGGGCGCTGGGCGGCGCCACGGTCATCGCCTGCGACGTCCCGAGCGGCGTCAACGCCTCGACCGGTGAGGTCGCCGGCGCCGCGGTCCGGGCCGACGCGACGGCCACCTTCCACGCGGCCAAGCCCGGGCTCTGGATCGCTCCGGGCAAGACGCACGCCGGCGACGTGGAGATCGTCGACATCGGGATTCCGCCGGGCGGACCCGGTCGATCCGGTCGATCGGCCTGATCGGGGACGCCGTCACCGACGGTGTTCCTCGCCGCGCGCGGGACTCGACGAAGTTCGCTGCCGGCAGCGTGCTCGTGTGCGGCGGCTCGACCGGGCTCACGGGTGCGCCGTGCCTCGCGTCGGAGGCGTCGATGCGAGCCGGCGCGGGCTACGTGACCGCGTGCGTGCCGGCGTCGCTGAACGGGATCTTCGAGGCCCGCCTGCTCGAGGTCATGACGGTGCCTGTCGACGACCGGGGCGGCGCGATCGCCGCTGCCGCCGGCTCCGAGGTGCTCGAGCGCACAGGGCGCGTCCAGAGCCTGGTCCTCGGCCCGGGCCTCGGGCGCGACCGCGAGACGGCGACATTCGCCCGTGAGCTGGCCCGCGACGCCGACGTGCCGCTTCTGCTCGACGCTGACGGCCTGAACGCACACGCCGGCAACGTCGGCGCCCTCGCGCAGCGCCGCGCGCCGACTGTGATCACACCTCATGCCGGCGAGCTCGGGCGACTGCTCGACATCGACAGCGGCGAGGTTGGGGCGCACCGGCTCGCGATGGTCCGGCGCGCGGCGGTCCAGGCGCGGGCGGTCGTCGTGCTGAAAGGTGACGACACGCTCGTCGCCGATCCCGACGGCCGGGTCGGCGTCAGCCGCGGCGGCGCGCCGGCACTCGCCACAGCGGGCACCGGCGACGTCCTCTCCGGGGTGATCGGCGCGTACCTCGCCAAACGCATGGATCCGTTCCACGCTGCCTGCGCCGGTGTCTTCATCCACGCGGCGGCGGGCCGCCTCGTGGCGGAGGAGATCGGGGGCGAAGGTGCCGTGGCGAGCGACGTGATCGGGTTGCTGCCCCGAGCCCTGCCGGCCATCGGAGCGAGCGCCCCGGTACGCTGACGCCATCGACACCGTCGCCGACATCATGAATACCGACATCGTCAGCGTCTTCCCGGAGACGGACATCGAGACGCTGCTGAAGCTGATGCGCGATCGCGAGCTGCCGGGCATCCCGGTCATCGACCACTCCAACAAGGTGATCGGGATCGTCACCGAGGCCGACCTCGTCATCCGCGAGCAGGACGCGGACCTGCACCTGCCTCACCACATCGACCTGTGGGGCGGCGTCATCTACCTCGAGTCGACCAAGCACTTCGAGGAGCGGCTGCGGCGGGCGTTCGCGTCGACGGTCGCAGACATGATGACGCGGGATCCGCTCACCGTCCGACCGGATGACAGCGTGCGTCACGCCGCGAAACTGATCGCCGAGCACAAGCACAACCGGCTCCCCGTCGTCGACCCTGAGGGTGAGCTCGTGGGCATGGTGACGCGCGTCGACGTGCTCGAGGCGCTCACGCGCTAGCTGGGGGCGCGATGCCGTTGCGCGCGCTCGCTCGCGTCAACCTGGCGGCGATCGAGCGCAACGTCGTCCGGCTGCGCCGCGAACTCACCGGCAGCAACCCGGTTCTGCGCCGTCGTCAAGGGCGACGGGTACGGCCATGGTGCGACGCCGGCGGCGCGGGCGGCGCTCGCTGGAGGGGCGACGGTGCTCGCGGTTGCGACGGTCGACGAGGCGGCGGGGCTCCGCGCGGCCGGGATCGCGGCGCCGGTGCTCGTGCTCGGCGCGATCAGCACCGACGAGCTGCCGGTGGCGCTCGCCGCGCGGGCCGAGGTCGTCGCCTGGAGCGAGCCGTTCGTCCGGGCGCTCGCCGGGGCCGCGGACGCGCATCGGCTCTCCATCGCGCCCGTCCGCGTGCACGTCAAGCTTGACACCGGGATGGGTCGGCTCGGGACCCGAATCCTCGACGACGCCTACGGGGTCGCCACGGGCGTCCTCGAGAGCGCCCCGCAGCTCACGCTCGCCGGAGCGATGACCCACTTCGCCACGGCCGACGGTGACCTCGAGTTCCTGCGCGCCCAGTTGCGTGGGTTCGCGCCGTTCGTCGCCGCCATGCGCGAGCTCGGCGGCCCGGAGATCGTCGTGCACGCGGCGAACAGCGCGGCGACGCTGCGCTGTCCGGAGAGCCACTTCGACATGGTGCGCTGCGGCATCGCGATCTATGGGTGTGACCCGATGGACGAGGATCCGGCACTGCGCGAGCTCGAGCCCGCGCTCGAGCTGCGCTCGTACGTCGCCGCAGTGAAGCGGGCCGGAGTGGGGGACACCACCGGCTACGGCCGGACGTTCGTCGCCGACCGCGAGACGTGGATCGCGACGGTGCCGATCGGCTACGCCGACGGGATCCGTCGTGGCCTGTCGAACAACTGCGACGTGCTCATCGGCGGCCATCGCTACCCGCTTGTCGGGACGGTCAGCATGGACAATGTGACGGTCGACCTCGGGCCCGACTCGGCGGCGCGGCCGGGCGACGTGGCGACGATTCTCGGCTGCGACGGCGATCAGCGGCAGACCGCCGAAGACGTGGCGCGGCGCCTGGACACGATCAACTACGAAGTCGTGTGCGCGATCTCCGGCCGGGTCCCGCGGGAGTACCACCGCGACGGTGAGGTGGCGTGAGCGCGCCGCTCGCGGCGCTGCGCGAGATCGTTGACGGCCCCGCCTGGCTCGTCGGCGGGGCGGTTCGCGACCGGCTGCTCGGCCGGGACACGCCTGACCTCGACGTCGCGCTCATCGGCGATCAGCGTGCCGCGGCCCGGGGGCTCGCCCGCGCCGCCGGCGGCCACCCGTTCTTGCTCTCGGAGACGTTCGGCGGATGGCGCGTCGTCGCGCGCGATCGCAGCTGGCAGGTCGATCTGCTGCCGCTCGTCGGCGACTCGATCGAGGCGGATCTGGCGCAACGGGATCTGACGATCAACGCGATCGCCGAGCCGCTCGCCGGAGGTGACCGGGTCGATCCGTTCGGCGGGCTCGCCGATCTCGCCGCGCGGCGACTGGTGATGGTCTCCGCCGGCGCGTTCGAGACCGACCCGCTGCGCACGATCCGCGTTGCGCGGCTCGCCTGTGAGCTCGACTTCGGCGTCGATCCCGCCACGCTGGCGGCGGCGAGGGCGGCATCTCCCGGACTCGCCGGCGTTGCTCCCGAGCGCATCTTCAGCGAGTTCAAACGGATCATCGTCGCCGAGCGCGTGCTCGACGGGCTGGCGCGGTTGGACGAAGTCGGCGCCACCGCGGCCATCATCCCCGAGCTGACCCGGCTCGAGGGGGTCGAGCAGAGCGCGTACCACCATCTCGACGTCCATGACCACACCCGCTCCGTGCTCGCCGAGACGATCGCGCTCACGGGCGCTTCGCAGCCATGGTTCGGCCCGCACGCCGACGCGCTGCGGGACCTGCTCGACGAGCCGCTCGCCAACGAGCTGACGCGTGGTCAGGCACTGCGCCTTGGGGCGCTCTTCCACGACATCGCGAAGCCGCAGACACGGGCCGTCACCCCGCAGGGACGGGTGACGTTCATGGGTCACGATCAGGCCGGCGCCGATGTCGTGCGTGACGTGTTCACGCGCCTGCGCGCCTCCGAGCGGTTGATCGAGTACGTCTCCGCGCTCGCCCGCCATCACCTGCGACTCGGGTTTCTCGTCCACGAGATGCCTCTCGACCGCCGGGCGATCTACCGTTACCTGAAGGTCTGCGAGCCGGTGGAGGTCGAGGTGACGCTGCTCAGCGTCGCCGATCGGCTCGCGACCCGCGGGCGGGGATCCGAGCAGGCAATCCCACGCCATCTGGCGCTCGCCGAGCAGATTCTGCCCGCGGCGCTCGACTGGAGGCGCTCGCGCCCGCGGCCGCCCCTGCGCGGTGATCAACTCGCGCGGGCGCTCGGGGTGCGGCCGGGCCCGGAGCTCGGGCGCCTGCTCGAGAAGCTGGAGGAGGCGAGCTATGCCGGTGAGATCAGCGGGCGCGATGAAGCGATCGCACGGGCCCGGGAGATGCTCGGCAGGCGCGGCGACGCGGCAGATTCATCTACGCTGGGCAACCGTGAATGACCCCAACTGCATCTTCTGCAAAATCGTCGCCGGCGAGATCCCCGGACAGATCATCGACGACGACGAGCACACGATCGCGTTCATGGACATCAACCCGGCGACCCGGGGCCACTCGCTCGTCATCCCGCGCCGCCACTCGCGTGACCTCCTCGAGATCGGCGACGACGATCTCGCCGCGACGATCGCCGGCGCGAAGCGCCTCGCACAGCGCGTCCAAGAGCGGCTCGACGCGGACGGCGTGAGCCTGCTCAACTCGTGCGGCGCGGCGGCCTGGCAGACCGTCTTCCACTTCCACATTCACGTCATCCCGCGATACACCGACGACCCGTTGCGACTGCCGTGGAACCCGACGCCCGGTGACTCCGACGAGATCGCCGCGGTCGCTGAGCAGCTGCGCTGACCACGGGCGCGCCGACGGGCTCGCATCCTCCGCCGAGCGTGGAGCGCTCGCCCTTGCTACGTTTTCCGCGTTCGGTCGGGGCGCAGGCCCAGACGTGTCGAGAGCGAAGTTGGGAGTAGATGGCAACGGGTACCGTCAAGTGGTTCAGTGACGACAAGGGTTTTGGCTTCATCACGCCGGATGACGGCGGCCGGGACCTGTTCGTCCATTTCAGCGGCATCTCGGGCGACGGATATCGCTCGCTGGCCGAGGGAGTCAAGGTTTCCTACGAAGAGGAGGCCGGGCCCAAGGGTCCGAAGGCGGTCAACGTCACGAAGCTCTGACATAGGGCACGTTTCTGTTGGGACCGGTGTTGCGGGCGCTCTGAAGGGGCGCCCGTTCACTTTGGGCCCGCGTTTGCGCGCCGTTTGCGGGCGGTTCGGGCGTGGCTAACTGCAAGATCTCGCGCAACTGCGGCCGCGCCGTCGTGTTCAATGGAGCATATGAAAACTTCTATGAAGGCCGCCACGGCGGCTGTGGGCGGCCTTCTGGCGCTGCTCGCACCCTCGGTCGCGTCGGCAAAGGTTGTCGAGCTGGGGGCGACGTCGACCAAACTCGTCGCACCGCCGCCGTGCACGACCAAGGGCTCTGCGCCTCCGGTCTGCCCGAACGGTATCTCCGCTGTCAATTACGCGATCCTGCTGACGACGGTCACGGCGGTCGAGACGATCTCCGACAGCATCGCCTATCCCACCACCGTCAAGCAGTCGGGACGGATCGTCGCGTTCACGGTCGGCCTCTCGAGCCTCGACACGAACGCCACGACGCGTAAGAGCGAGATTCACCAGGCCGACGTCAACCATGGCGGGACGGCGCAGGTGGCGGTCACCGTACTGCGTCGTGTCGGTGCCGCGAAGCTGCGCAAATGGAAGGTCGTGGCCGAGAGCCCCTCCTACCATGTGCAGCCGTACCTCGGCATGGTCGTGCAGTTGCCGCTCGAGACGACGCTCGCCGTCCAGAAGGGCGACGTCGTCGCCCTGACGACGCCGACGTGGGCACCGGTCCTGTCGATCGGCCACTCGGCGAAGGCGTTCGCGTACCGCCAGAGCCGCAGCAGGAGCTGCGCGTCCGCTCCCGCCTTCAACCAAGCGCAGCTGACGATCGGGTCGACCGCCGCCTATGCCTGCGATTACCCCGGCACGCGCGTCGAATACACCGCCACCGAGGTCACGACGACGCCGTTTCCGAAGAACTACGTGCACGCGCCGGACATCGTCGCCCGCGCGGCCGCCCGGGTGCTCGGCCTGAAGCCGAGCGGCGGCGCCACGCCCGCAGGCTAGCCGCTCCGAGCCCGGAAGCGAGGCGGCTCCGAGCCCGGAACCGGGGTGCTCGAACGGGCACCCCCGGTAGGCTGCGAGCGCGATGGCCCGACCATCGCAGCGCGGGCAGGGCGGAGATCGTCGTCGCAGGGCCATCGTCCTGGCGGCTGCGCTCCTCGCCGCGCTGCTGAGCGCCTGTGGGGCGCGTGTGCCGCACCCGCCGCCCCTGCAGAAGCCCGCCGGCCGCTTCCCGGCCTACGTCCAGGTCGGTCGCGCCGCCGGAGCGCCGGTGGGCGCGATCATCCTCATCCACGGCGGTGGCTTCGTCGAAACCGGTCCGGCCACGATGACCTCGCTCGTCCCGCTCGCCCGGCGCTTCAACGCGGCCGGCTGGGAGACGTTCAACATCGACTACCACCCGCTCGCCCGGTCTCGCCCGGACGTCGTGCGCGCGTACGACACGGTCCGGGCACGGGTCGGGCCGAACGTGCCGATCTGCGCGATGGGGGCTTCGGCGGGCGGCGCGCTCGCGCTCCTGCTGGCCGTCGATCGTCCGTCACTCGCCTGCGTGATGAGCTGGGCCGGTCCGACCGAGCTCGCGCCGCTGATAACCCTGCGCAGCCCGGTCTCCGACGATCTTCAGCGCCTCTCGGCCAGTATCCATCACCGGCTCGGAGCATGGAGCGCCGTGAGCCTGGCGGCCCGGCTGCGGGCTCCCACGTTCCTGCTCTATGCCGCGAACGACCCGATCGTGCCCGCGGCGCAGGGCGCGGCGCTCCATGCCAAGGTGCCACGCTCGACGTTCATCGTGATGCCGCCCGGGGCGGCCGGGTTCGTGCACAGCGGCGTCGACCCCAGCGCGTTTGAGCGTGCCCTGAAGGCCGAGGACCGGATGCTGCGCTCCGTTGCCGCTCGCAGCGGCTGAGAGGGCGCGGAGGCCGTCTCAGATCCGCTGACGGCCGGTCCTCAGCAGGCGCCGGGGTTCTGCTGGCAGAACGCCGACCCGAGACCCGACCCGCCGCTGCTGCTCGATCCGCCGCCCGACCCGGAGCCCGACCCGGAGCCCGCCCCAGCCCCCCCGGAGCTGCTCGACCCGCCGGTCGCGCTCGATCCGGTCGATCCGGTGCTGCCGGACGAGGCCGAGGCACCGCCCGAGGACGCCGAGCCGGTATTGCCCGTATTGCCGGTGTTGCCCGTATTGCCGGTGTTGCCCGAGGAGGCGGCGGCCGGGGTCGACGTCGTGGAGGAGGTCGTCGAGGACGTGGTCGTCGCGGCCGTGCCGCTTGCGACCGCGCCGGTCGGCACCGTCAGCGTCGGCGCGCCCGTCGTATCGGTCGTGGCGGAGCTGCTGCTGCCGCACGCGGCCACGACAAGGCCGAGAAGAAACGCCGTCACAAGAACGGCAAGCGAACGAGTCCGTCTGGGCATGGCAGAGATGCTCAGATGCCGAGCGGGTCCATACGCCTGCCGCAGTGCGGACAGTCGTTGAGGTCCTTCTGAGTCAGTTGATCGCACCAGTTGCAAAAACGCAGGTTCTCTACAGACCACGGCAGCTCGGAAGCGGACGGGGCCAGCGGCAGCAACATCGCTACCGGCTCCAGCTCCTCGCCCGTCTCACGATCCACGTACTCCTGGTCTGGTTCGACCGCAATGATGACTTCCCTGCCGGTCGATGGCGTCCGCATCCGGTACTTCTGGAGCAGCCTCATTGGGTTCGATGCTATCAGCGGCGAAGGCGGCGCGGCCCCGCTCCACCCTCGCCACATCATTCGTTAACGGACCCGCATCGACCGTCATCACGGCCCGCATGCTGACAAACGGGTGCCCACCGTTACTCGAAGCCGTCGGCTTGGATAGAGTGCCGCCCCGCAGGTATGGAGAGACCTCATTTCGTCACCCCTCAGACCCTGAAAGTGCTGGCCGCCGGCGCCCTCATCGCGCTGACGGCGGCGGGCTGCTCGCTCAAGCACCCGACCGCCGATCTCGTCAGCGGCAAGCAGCTGTTCGTCCAGAAATGCGGCTCCTGCCACACCCTGGCCCACGCGGGCACGCAGGGCGTCGTCGGGCCGAACCTCGACGAGGCGTTCCATCAGGACCGGGCCAACGGGCTGCGGACGTCTGATATCCGCGGCCTCGTCGACTACTGGATCCAGTACCCGAGCGTCGGTGGTGCGATGCCGGCGCGGCTGTTCAAGGGCAAGCAGGCGGCCGACGTCGCCGGCTACGTCGCCTCGGTGGCGGCGCGGCCCGGTCAGGACAGCGGCGCGCTCGCCGGCGCCGTGCAGACGGTGTCGCAGAAGCCCGCGACTGAGCAGAACGGCAAGCTCCAGATCGACGCCGACCCGAACGGCCAGTTGAAGTTCCTCGCCTCCAGCGCGAGCGCCAAGTCGGGCAGCGTCACGCTCAACATGCTCAACAAGTCCTCGGTTCCGCATGACATCGGGGTCAAGGGCGGCGGTGTCAGCAAGATCGGGGCCATCGTCCAGAACGGCGGGACCTCGACGATCACCGTCGACCTGAAGCCCGGGACCTACACGTTCTTCTGCTCCGTCGACGGCCACGAGGCCGCCGGCATGAAGGGCACGCTGACCGTCAAGTAGTGCCGGCGCGCGCTCTCGCCGCGCGCGCTCGGACTCGCTCGAGCAGCTCATCGCCGCGCCCGGCGGCGACCGCGCGCGCGGCCCGGCGCTCGTCCAGTTCGATCCCGGCGGCTGCGGCGTCGTCGAGCAGTTGCTGGCGCTCGTCGGCCTCCCGCGCGACCTTGAGGAACAGCCAGCAGAAGAGGCCGATCGTCAGCAGGCTCTCCTCCACCATCATCACGCCCGCGGCGCTGATCTGATCGGCCATCGGGCTGATGTGCCAGTGCGCGTCACCGGGCCTGTAGTACGGATAGAACACGGTGCCGGAGAAGATCATCGCGTTGGCGAGCACCGTGCCGAACAGCCGCACGACGATGATGTAGCCGAGGCGGGCGCCGTTGCCGAACCACTGCGGCTTGGGCAGCGGCCCGAGCAGCCCCATCCACACGGCGATGCCGAAGCCGAGGAACGTCGCGTGCTCGAGCGCGTGGATCGCGTCGTGGCGCAGCGCGGCCTGGTACAGCGCGGGCAGGTGCCAGACGTAGAAGTTGATCGCCCAGCAGAGGATCGCCACCACAGGGTGGGTGAAGACACGCAGCCATCCGATCGCCTTGACCCGCAGCAGCGGCGCGAGCAGCGGCCCGGTGAACCCGAGCACGATCAGCAGCGCGGCCAGATCCCCGATCAGCAGGTGCTCGACCATATGGGCGACGAGCAGCTCGTCGGCGAGCTTGTCGACGGGCGGGCTGAGCGCGACCGCGAGCACGATCAGCCCGGCGGCGTAGCAGCCCTGCCGCCAGCCCGGAACGGGACGTCCGCCACGGGCGAGCGTGCGGACGCGGGCGTGGTAGGGCAGCCAGTAGAGGAGGATCAGGATCGGCAGGCCGACGCTGCCGAGCGGCCCGACGGTCGCGAGGGGAAGGGGCAGGGAGCTGACAGGCACCGCCTGCTCATGGTGTCACGTCAGACGCCCGCGTCGGGGGCCGCCTCGCGACCGAGATCGACGCGCCGCCACCGCCGCTCGGCGGGACCGCGAGGTTCTTGGCTCTCACGGGATGGGTGAAACGGGGGCTTCACGACAGCGCCCGGATGACGAGCACGATCACGACGATCGCGGCGAACACGGCGACGACGTACCAGAGGAGCCGGAAGGCGTCCCCTTCGGAGCGCAGCGGATTCCGCACGGCGGCCTGCTGCTCAGATGACGTAGACCGTCGTGTAGACGATGATCCACATGATGTCGACGAAGTGCCAGTAGATCCCCGGCACCTCGAGCCCTCGATGGTCCTGGGCGGAATAGTGGCCGCGGAACACGCGGATCGTCACGATCATCAGCGCACAGAGGCCGATCAGCACGTGCAGGCCGTGCAGACCGGTCAACGAGTAGAACACGGTCGCCTGCGCCGACTCGCGCGGCGCGAAGCCGATGTGGATGTACTCGTTGATCTGGACGGTGAGGAACGTCAGCCCGAGCAGGAACGTCGACAGCATCCCGGCTCTCATCCCGAAGCGGTTGCCGTTGCGGACCGAGACGAGCGCCCAGTGCAGCGTGACCGAGGACGAGAGCAGAATCGCGGTGTTGACGCCGGCGACCGCCTCCGGCAGCGAGGTTCCCGGTGCCGGCCACGGGTCGTTCGTCACGACGCGGATGAAGAAGTACGCAGTGAAGAACGCCCCGAAGATCATCACCTCGGAGATGATGAAAAGCAGCATCCCAAGGGTCGGTGGATCCACCCGCGAGGAGCGGTGGGCGATGGGTGGGCCGTGATGGTGGTCGGCGTGCGCGATCGATGCGGCTTCCATGGCTCCTTCCCTGCCGCTAGGCGGCGCTGGCCTCGTTGTCGCTGTGGACGACGTGCTCGACGTCCTTGCCGGTCGTGCGGCGGACGCGGTCGATGAGATCGGACCGCAGCCAGCCCGATTTCGTCTCCGGGAAGGTCGAGATCACGATGTCGTCGACCCGGAAGTACTGGAGCGTGTTCAGGATCGCCGTGTACGGGTCGGGGTCGCCGACCATGCCCGCGGCATAGAGACCGCGGACGCGCAGGCGGTCAAGCACGAGCTTGAGCCGTGTGCGGGCGCGGCGCGCGGCGTGACCGTCGCCACCCTCCTGGGGCACAACGATCACGAACAGCTGGCGGCGGTGCTCGTCGCCCCACTGCTCGGCCCGGTGGCGAAGCGCCTCGAGCAGCTCATCGCCGGAGGCCGTGCGGTTCGCGACCGCGAGGGTCACGTGATAGGGGAGGCCGATGTCGTCGATGTCGTTGACGACGTGGGTCACCTTGAGCCCGGTCGCATCCGTGACGCGCTCGATCAGGTCGCGCCGCAGCCATCCCGACCGGACCTCCGGATACGTGGAGATGATGATCTCCTCCGGCCGGTACTCGAGGACGGCGTCGAGCGTCGCGGTGTAGGGATCGGGATCGCCGACCTCGCCGATGGCGCGGATCCCGAGGTCGCGGATGACCTCGAGCGCAAGGTCGACGCGGACCTGGGCGGCATCGAATATCGCGTCGTGATAGACGACGAGTCCGGCCCGCGGCCGGTGCTGGGGGACGCAGAGGACGAACCGGACGTCGTCGGCGGCCCGCTCACGGATCGCCTCGAGCAGCTGCTCGCCGCCGATCGTCTCGTTGGCGACGACCAGCACTGTCCGCGTGTCGGGGTCCGGTGCCCTCATGTGTGCGTCTCCTGGCTCGGGGGCGTCGTGGGCGTCCCTGCGGCGACCGTCTTGGCCGCCTCAGCCGGGGATTTGAAGATCCCGTGCACCGCCCCCGGCACGCCGTACTCGTACGGTCCACCCACGACGGTCGGGACCGCGTCGAAGTTGAAGATCGGCGGGGGCGAGGACACCTGCCACTCGAGCGTCAGCGCTCGCCACGGGTTGGCCGCGGCCCGTGGGCCGCCGCGCCAGCTCGCGACGATGTTGTAGACGAAGATCAGCACGCTGAGACCGAGGCCGAAGCTCGCAAGCGAGATGATCAGGTTCCAGGTCGCGAACTGCGAGGAGTAGTCGGCGACGCGGCGCGGCATGCCCTGGATGCCGATGAGGTGCATCGGCGCGAATGTGATGTTGAAGAAGATGAACGTCGTCCAGAAGTGCCACTTGCCGAGGCGGTCGTCGAACATCCGGCCCGTCATCTTCGGGAACCAGTAGTAGACGCCGGCGAACACCGTGAACAGCGAGCCGCCGAACAGCACGTAGTGGATGTGGGCGACGATGAAGTACGTCTGCGAGACGTGGATGTCGAATGGGATCATCGACAGCATCACGCCGCTGATCCCGCCGAGCGTGAACATCGTCAGGAACCCGAGCGCGAACAACATCGGTGTGTCGAGATGGAGCACCCCTCGCCACAGCGTTGCGAGCCAACTGAAGATCTTGATGCCGGTCGGGATCGCGATGATCGCGGTCGTGATCATCATCGGTATTCGGATCCATGGCTGCATGCCCGAGACGAACATGTGGTGGGCCCACACGGTGAACCCGAGGACGACGATCGCGAGCAGCGAGAACGCCATCATCCGATAGCCGAAGATCGGTTTACGGGCCTTGACCGCGAGGACCTCGCTGATGATCCCGAACCCAGGAAGCATCATGATGTAGACCGCCGGGTGCGAGTAGAACCAGAAGATGTGCTGGTACATGATCACGTTGCCGTTCTTGCCGGCCCCGACGAAGGCGTTGAAGAAGTTGAACCCGAGCGCTCGGTCGAGCACCACCATGAACTGCGACGCGGCGATGAACGGCGTCGCGATGACGACGAGCAGTGACGTCGAGAAGTTCGCCCACACGAGCAGCGGCATCCGGAAGAAGCTCATGCCGGGGGCGCGCATCGTGATGATTGTCACGAGGAAATTGAGCGCTGTGAAGATCGACGAGAACCCGGCGAACTGCACGCCGAGGCTGAAGAACATCTGTCCCGGCGGCATCGTCGTCGACAGCGGTGCGTACGCCGTCCAACCGTCGGCAAAGGAACCGCCCGGGGCGAGCAGGCTCATCAGCATCATCAGGCCGCCGAGCGGCAGCAGCCAGAACGAAAGGGCGTTCAGCCGCGGGAACGCCATGTCCGGCGCCCCGATCATGAGCGGCAGCACGTAGTTCGCGAGCCCCGCGAACACCGGGACCGTGAACAGGAAGATGAGCAGCGTGGCGTGCATCGAGAACAGCCCGTTGAACTCTTCCGGGGTCACGAACTGCATGCCGGGCCGGGCCAACTCGGCGCGCATCAGCATCGCCAGGAGACCGCCGACGAACAGGAAGAAGAACGAGGTGACCGTGTACTGGATCCCGATCACCTTGTGATCGGTGTTGACCCGGAAGTAGTCTCGCCACGTCTTGGCGCCGTGGTCGGAGTGGTCCTCCGCGCGCGTCTTCCGCCCGGTCGCCCAGTAGAGCCAGTAGTCGCAGGTCCCGATCCCGACGAGGAAGAACAGCGGCACGGCGACGAGCGCCGTGTATGTGATCGCCTGGCCGTCGACGACGGGGTGGTAGTGCATCAGGGCGCGGACGAGCACGGTCATTCCGAACGCGAACCCGAAACCGAGCACGTCGAACAGCGCCGCTCGATACCAGCCGGGCTTGCGCAGCTTCGCCGGAAGCGGCATCAGCAGACCTCCTTCCCCTGTGAACCGCTGGTCACATCCATCTTCTGTCTCCTCAGGGTACGCCTCATTTGGTCACGCTCGCAATGAAATCGACAAGGTCGCCCAGCTGCGTCGAGCTCAGCGAGTGCCCAAAGCTCTGGGGCATCGTGTTCGGCGGGAATCCCGGTGAGACGTACTTGTTCGGGTCAATGATCGATTCCCGGATGAAGGCCTTCAGGGGCTGGCCGGCCTTCTTGGCGTCCGGGACGACCTTCGTGCCGAGATTGGGCCCGATCGTGCCGGTGGTCCCGGCGGCCGCGAGCGTGTGGCAGGTGCCACAGCCTGACGCGCCGGTGAACACCGCCTTGCCGGCCTGGGCGGTTGGCGACAGCGTCGCCGACGATCCACTGGTGCTGCTGGAGGAGGACGAGCTCGATCCTCCGCCGGCGCTCGGGGCCGCGCTGGCGCTGGCGCCCGGGATGCCCGGCGCGTTGGCGTTCGGCGGCGGGGTGCCGACCGGTGACGGGCCGCCGGCGCGCTGGGTCTGGACCCAGCTCTGGAAGGCCTGGGGCGTGACCACGTGGACCGGCGCGCGCATCAGCGCGTGGCCGGCGCCGCACAGCTCGGTGCACTCGGCCGGGTAGTTGCCCGTCCGCGTCGGCGTCACCCGCAGGGTCGTCGTAATCCCGGGGACGGCATCGAGCTTCACGGAGAACTCGGGGACGAAGAAGCTGTGGATCACGTCGAGCGAGTGGAGCTTGAACACGACCGGCTGGCCCTTGGGCAGGTACAGCTCGGGCGAGACGATGTTCTTCCCGTTCTCGTTATACGAGAAGGCGAAGGCGAACTGCCGCTCGGTCACGTTGACGGTCATCGCGCCCTGCTTGTGCGACTCGTTGTTACGGAGCACGGCGTAGGCATAGCTGCACAGGGCGACGATGAGGACGGCAGGCACCGCGGTCCACACGACCTCGAGACGGGTGTTCCCGTGGACGGGCGGCCCGTCCTTCTGCTCCTCACCCGGCTTCATGCGGAACTTGAACACGGAGAACAGCACGACCGTCACGACGAGCACGAACATCGGCACCGACGCGATCAGCAGCACGTCGTACAGCGTGTGGATGTTGTCCGCCTGGTGGGATCCGGTGGACGGGAACCACGGAACCGCCAACGCCAGCGGAATGCCGATCGCGCAGGCGATCACGCCAAATACGACCATCTGCAGGATGGGGTGTTTACGCATCGACCTGTGCTTCGAGCAGCAACGTTTCAACCGCCTCTCTCATGAACCGGACCGCATCCTATGCATTCTGCGCGACGGACGTGCCCGCCGCGTGGCGATGGTCAGAGTTTGGGCCGCGACGGTGCGATCTGCTTGTCTATGATTGCGCCAATCGTTGCAAACTCCCCCGGTTTTGCCGGGTCTACGTTGACATCTGGAGGTGCCATGCAGGTTCGAGACGGGATGTCGGAGGTCGTCCTCACGGTGGGACCCGGTCACAGCCTGCGCGACGCAGCCGCCCTGATGGTCGGCAGGCGCGTCGGCGCCGCCGTCGTGCTCGATCCGGACGCCCAGGGTCCCGGGGTGATTACCGAGCGCGACATCCTCCACTCCGTCGCCGCCGGCGAAGATCCGGACTCCGAGCGCGTCGCCGACCATCTCACCTCCAAGCTGACGTTCGCCTCGCCCTCCTGGTCGCTCGAGCGCGCGGCCGAGGCGATGACCCGCGGCGGCTTTCGCCATCTCGTCGTCGTCGAGGGCGGTGCGCTCGTCGGGATCCTCTCGATGCGTGACATCGTCCGCTGCTGGACCCAGGACGGCGCCACGAGCGAGATCCCCGCGGCGGTTCAGTCGCAGGCCTGACTCGCGAGCGAGATCCTCGCAGAGGCTCAGCCCCGGGGGACAAGGCTCGGCCGGGGGACAAGGCTCGGCCGTGGGACAAGGCTCAGCCGGGGGACAAGGCTCGGCCGGGGGACAAGGCTCAGCCGCGGGGCAAGGCTCAGCCGGGGGACAAGGCTCGGCCGGGGGACAAGGCTCAGCCGCGGGGCAAGGCTCAGCCCAAGACACCGATCGGCCCGCGACACAGTCCCAATGCTCGGGCGTCGGCGGCCGGTCTGGGACGTTGTCCCGATCCGGTCGGGAGAACGTCCCAATCCGAGGCCGGAACGCGCTGCAGTGGGAGTTTCTCCCGACCCGGTCGGCTGCGGGCGTGTTGACGGCCACGCCGGCGGAACCGTCCGCTCGGCCGAGACGTTTCATCTGGGCCGGTCAGGCGGCGTACGGGCGAGCGACGGCAGAGACATAGCGGCGCCAGGACGCATACCGGACGCCCGGGGGCAGACCGGACGCCCGGGGGCAGACCGGACGCCCGGACGGGGCAGACCCGGCGTCCCAGGGGCAGACCGGCGTCCCAGGGGCAGACCGGCGTCCCAGGCCCGACGCAACCGGATCCGGACTAGTGCGTGTGCTCCTCGGGCAGTTCCGAGACGCCCCGGCGCGTGTCCCTGACCCACCGGATGGTGGTGAGCAGGAAGATGATCACGCCGATGATCGAGAACAGCCAGTTGATCGTCGTGCCGATCACGGCGAGCGTGATCCCGACCGCGTTCAGCAGCGGGAGCAGCGACGGGCTCGGAAGGTGGATCTCCTCGCCGACGGGCGGCGCCTGCTGTTCGATGTCGCTCACGAGATGCGTCCCGGTCGCTCTAGGAGTGGACGTAGATCGCGGCGGCCACGAACGTGATGCCGAACAGGAAGATGCAGATTGCCCCGGCGATCAGCCCGGAGCGGATGTTCTTGCGGGCGAGCTTCCGATCCATGACGGCGTAGAGGCTACAGCTTTACGTCGAGGACCATCGCGCCGAACAGCAGCGCCAGATACAGGAGCGAGAACAGGTACAGGCGCAGTGCGGTACGCCGGTCCGCGCGGCGGTAGAGCGTCACCGCACCACCGATGAACGCCAGCCCCAAGACCATCGATGCCACCAGGTACACGCCCCCGAACTCGCCGGCGCAGAACGGCAGCTGCGTGATCGCGTACAGCAGCAGTGTGTAGAGCAGGATCTGCCGTCGCGTCTCCCGCTCGCCGCGGACGACCGGCATCATCGGGACGCCGACCTTCTCGTACTCGCCCTTCATCAGGAGGCTGAGTGCCCAGAAGTGGGGTGGGGTCCAGTAGAAGACGATCGCGAACAGGTACACAGCGGTCCACGACAGCGAGCCGCGCGTCGCCGCCCAGCCGACGAGCGGCGGGACCGCGCCCGCGGCGCCGCCGATGACGATGTTCTGCGGGGTGCGGCGTTTGAGCCACACCGTGTACACGCCCACGTACCCGACGAAGCCGGTCAGGGCCAGCGACGCGGCGAGCACGTTCACGGTCAGCGACAACAGCGCGAACGACAACCCGGACAGTGCGAAGCCGAAGATCAACGCCGCCCGCGGTGAGACCCGGCCGGCCGGGATCGGCCGCGACGCGGTCCGCGCCATCTGGGCGTCGATATCCCGGTCGTAGCAGTGGTTGACGGCGCCCGCGCCGCCGGCCGAGAGGTATCCACCGACGCACGTCAGCGCGATCTTCGATACCGACGGGCTGCCCGCGATCTCCATCGAGGTGATCGTCGTCAGCAGCAGCAGCGACTGGACCTTCGGTTTCGTCAGCTCGACGTAGTCGGCGACGAGCTGACGGGCGCCGGCGACCGCGGAGGTGCGCCCGGCGGTGGCCGTCGCGGACGCGGAGGCGTTTGCGCTCACGCGCTCACACCCTGGCGTAACGCTCGCTGCCGCCGGTCTTCTGCGTGACGCCGGTCTCGCGCTCGATCTGCCGGCGGATGTCCCGCATCGGCTCGACCGAGCGCACGCGCGGAATCACGTCGAAGTTGTTGACCGGTGGCGGCGAGGAGATGAACCACTCGAGCGTGTTGCCCTTCCACGGGTCGGGCCCGGCGATGGCACCGTGCTTGTAGCTCCGCGCCAGGTTGACGACCGTCATCAGGATGCCCACGCCAAGGATGAAGGAGCCGATCGTCGAGATCAAGTTGTACGTCGACCAACCAAGATCCGGCGCATACGTATACACGCGACGCGGCATCCCGGAGAGGCCGAGCGCGTGTTGGACGAAGAACGTCAGGTTGAAGCCGATGAACATGACCCAGAAGGACGCCTTGCCGAGCCGCTCGTTCATCAGCCGGCCCGTCATCTTCGGATACCAGTAGTAGAGCCCGGCGAAGATCGAGAACACGGCGCCACCCATCAGCACGTAGTGGAAATGGGCGACGACGAAGTACGTGTCGTTGAGCTGCCAGTCGACCGGGAACGTCGCGAGGAAGATGCCAGTGATGCCGCCGACGATGAAGATCGCGATGAACCCGACCGCGAAGTACAGCGATGCCGTCATGACGATCGATCCTCGCCACAAGGTCGCGATCCAGTTGAAGATCTTCACGCCCGTCGGCACCCCGATCAGGAACGAGCTGAGCATGAAGAACCCGAGCACGACGAGCGGGACGGGGGAGACGAACATGTGGTGGGCCCATACGAGCGTCGCCAGGAAGGCGATGACCGCCGTCGAGGCCGCGATCGCCTTGTAGCCGAACACCGGCTTGCGGCTGAACACCGGGATGATCTCCGAGATCATCCCGAACCCCGGCAGGATCATGATGTACACCTCGGGGTGCCCGAAGAACCAGAACAGGTGCTGCCAGAGCACCGGCGAGCCGTGGTTCGTCGGGTCGAAGAAGTGGGTGCCGAAGTGGCGGTCGGTCAGCAGCATCGTCACGGCGGCGGCGACCGCCGGCAACGCGATGATGAGCAGGATCGCGTAGACGAGGATCGACCACACGAACAGCGGCAGCCGGCCCCAGCTCATGCCCGGAGCCCGCATGTTGACGATCGTCGCGTAGAAGTTGATCGCGCCGACGAGCGAGGAGATGCCGGTGATGTGGATGAGGAAGATCCACGCGTCCTGACCGCCGCTGGGGGAGTAGACGATGCTCGACAGCGGCGGGTAGCTCCACCAGCCGGCCTCCGGCGGATGGAAGAAGATCGTCATGTAGAAGACGATGCCGCCGAACAGGAGCAGCCAGAACGACAGCGCGTTCAGACGCGGGAAGGCCATGTCCCGCGCGCCGATCATCAGCGGCACGAAGTAGTTGCCGAACCCGGCCATGATCGGCACGACGAACAGGAACACCATCGTCGTCCCGTGCATCGTGAGCAGCTGGTTGTAATGCTCGCTCGAGATCAGCGTGTTGTTCGGAACGCTGAGCTGCGAGCGCATGAGCAGCGCCTCGATGCCCCCGAGCATGAAGAACACCATCGTGGCGACGAGGTACATGATCCCGATCTTCTTGTGATCGGTCGTCGTCAGCCAGTCCAGCCAGCGCTTGGTCGTGCGCGGCACCGTCACCTCATGGGCGATCACCTGCGGTACCGGTCGGACGACGTATTCGCTGGTCGACATCAGTGCCTGAATCTCCTAGGGATTTGCTGACGGGACGAGGTTGCCGCTCTGCTGCAGGATGTGCCGCAGCTGCGTGACCTGCGCGTTCTGCTGAGAGATCTCGGTGCTCAGCTGCTGAAGCTTCGCCTGATACGCGGCGGGATCCATGACGTGGACGAGGCCGATCATGGCGGCGTGGTTACGGCCGCAGAGCTGGGCGCATTGGCCGTGATACAGCGCATTCTTCGGCGACTTGAACCACGTGTAGGTCGTGTACCCGGGCACCGCGTCGACCTTGCCGCCGAGCGACGGGATCCACCACGAATGGATGACGTCGGTTGACTGGATCACGAGCACCACGGTTGTATTCGTCGGCGCGAACATCGTCGTGTACGAGTACGGCAGCTTCGAATTGAACGCGTTGTTCGCGCACTGGGCGCCGTACACGTAACGCCAGATGAACTGCCGCCCTTGCACGCAGATCGTCACCTTCTTGCCGTTCGGCGGGCTCGGCCGGCTGAGCGTCGCCGACAGCAGGCCGTTGGCGCTCGTGTTCGGTGGATTGATGATGCTCGGCAGCTTCACGAACGTCACCACCGTGATGATGACGAGGATCACCGCCGCCGCGACGGTCCAGCCGATCTCCAGGCGCGTGTTGCCATGGATCTGGGCGGCGACCTTGCTCTTCTTGGCGCGGAACTTGTAGACCGAGTAGGCGAGCGCGCCCTCGACGATCACGAACACGACGATCGCGAGGTACAGGATGATCTTGTAGAGGGTCGAGATCGAATCGGCGTTCGGGGACCCGCCCGACTTCGGCGTGAGGAAGTTGGCGAACGCGCCGGGCGCCAGGAGCAGTGAAACGACCAGCGCCACCACGACCGTCGCGGCGATGCGCGGGACCAATCGGCGGCGGCGGGATCGGGACTCTGAACGTGCAGGTCGCAAGGCGGCGGGATTCTACCCACGGAGGGCCGACGAAAGCCCCGCGGTCATCCCAGGGCTCCGTCTGTCCTTCGTTCTTATACTGGCCGTCCTTGCGCATGTCGAGGGGCATCCGAGCGGCGGCCTGGGCCCTTGTTGCTGCGGGGGTGGCTGCGCCTGCTCTGCGCAAGCGTCGTCGGTTGCCGCCGGCGGTCGTGCTCGGCACCGCGGGACTCGCGCCGATTGCCCTGTGCGTGGCCCTGCCGCGCTCTCGATTTCGAGATGCCGCAGTGTGCGGGCTCAACATGTGGGGCTATCTCGCGGCGTACGAGATGCCGAACGATGACCCCGAGCGCCTCGTCAGCCGGGTGCGCTATCGCTACCCGCTCGCGATCGACCGCGCGATCGGGCTCGGCGTGCCCCCGACCCTGCGCCTGCAGCGGGCCCTCTCCAGGCCCGGCCAGGTCAACCGCTTCGAGCGTGTGCTCGCGTGGTGCCATTGGATGTGGTTCTTCATCCCGCACGGGACGGTCGCCTACGTGTTCTTCCGCCACCGTGGTCAGTTCGGCCGCTCGGCCGTCCGGATCTACGCCGTATTCGATCTCGGCGCCGTCTTCTACTGGGCGATCCCGACGGCGCCGCCGTGGTGGGCGGCCCGGCACGGCGACCTCGAGGACGGTCATGCGGTCCACATGCGGAGGATGATGATCGAGTACGGAGAACAGTTCTGGGGAGACCGCTGGGGCGACCTTTACGATGTTCTTGGAGGAAACCCGCTTGCTGCTATGCCGTCGCTTCATTTCGCCACGTCTCTGATGGCGGCCCACGTTCTGGCCGAGACAGGACCGATCGCGGGCGCGCTCGGGTTCTCCTATGCGGCCTTGCTCGGACTCGCGCTCGTCTACCTCGGCGAGCACTACGTGGCCGATCTGATCGCGGGGGCCGCGCTGGCCGAGACCGTGCGCATCCAGGCGCCCCGGATGGCGCCGCTGGCGCAGCGGATCTCCAAGGCGGTCCAGTTGCTCGAGGCTCGCGCATCGGCGGGGTAGACATGGCCGAACGGGCGCCCACCGAGCAGCGAATGGCGGTACCGCCACCGCCGGACACGCTCGGAGTCGACACCCGTGAGGAGATGCCGCGGATCCGGTTCACGCGCCGGCGTCTGCTGATCTCGATCCTGTTCGTCGTCTCGACGGTCGCATTCCTCTACCTCGTGCTGCCGAAGATCCTCGGCCTGCAGGAGACCTGGAACCGGATCCAGGAGGGGAACGTCTGGTGGCTCGCCCTCGGCGTCGTGCTCGAGGTCTGCTCGTTCGGTGGCTACATCGCCGTGTTCCGCGGCGTGTTCGTCCGCGGTGAATCACAGATCGGCTGGCGGGAGAGCTACCAGATCACGATGGCCGGGCTCGCGGCGACCCGGCTGTTCGCCGCCGGGGGGGCGGGCGGGATCGCGCTCACCGCCTGGGCGCTGCGGCGATCGGGGATGGAGGCGCGGATCGTCGCCTGCCGGATGATCGCGTTCATGGCGCTGCTCTACGGGGTCTACATGGCGACGCTCGTGATTGACGGCCTCGGGTTGTATCTCGGCGTGTTCCCGGGGCCGGCGCCGTTCGCGATCACGGTCATCCCCGCGATCTTCGGCGGCATCGTGATCGTCCTCTTCCTGTCGGTGTCGTTCCTCCCCGGCGACTTCGAGCGACTCGTGGCCCGGTACGTGACCGGGCAGGGTTGGGCGGGACGGACGGCCCGCCGGGTCGCCGCGATTCCGGCGACCGCCGCGACCGGCGTGCGGACCGCGCTCTCGCTCGTGCGCTCGCGTGATCCGTACCTGCTCGGCGCGATCGCGTGGTGGGGATTCGACATCGCCGTGCTGTGGGCGTGCTTTCACGCGTTTGGCTCCGCGCCGCCCCAGGCGGTGATCGTGATGGCGTACTTCGTCGGGATGCTCGGGAACATCCTCCCGCTCCCCGGCGGGATCGGCGGCGTCGACGGCGGCATGATCGGCGCCTTCAGCGCATTCGGGGTGCCGGTGGAGGTCTCCGTCGTGTCGGTCCTGGCGTACCGCGCGATCGCCTTCTGGTTGCCTACGATTCCAGGCGGAATCGCCTATCTGCAGTTGCGCAAGACCGTCCAGCGGTGGCGCAACAGCGACGTGCCAAGCTATACTTAGTGAAGTAATGGACAGAGTCGAGAACGTCATCATCATCGGAAGCGGCCCCGCCGGGTACACGGCCGCCCTGTACACCGCGCGCGCCAACCTCGAGCCGCTCGTGATCGAGGGCTTCGCGTGGGGTGGTCTGCTCCAACAGACCACGGACGTGGAGAATTACCCCGGCTTTCCCGAGGGGATCATGGGCCCGGAGATGATGCAGCGCTTCCGGGACCAGGCCGAGCGCTTCGGTGCCCGGCTGGAGACCGACGACGTCACCCGCGTCGAGCTCTCGACGGACGGCGGCCTGCACAAGGTGTGGGTTGGCGACGACGTCCACAAGGCCCGCTCGGTCGTGCTCGCGATGGGCGCCCAGCACCGCAAGCTCGACGTCGTCGGTGAGACCGAGCTGTCCGGTCGGGGCGTGAGCTACTGCGCCACCTGCGACGCGGCGTTCTTCCGGGACGTGCCGACGATCATCGTCGGCGGCGGCGATTCGGCGATGGAGGAGGCGATGTTCCTCTCCAAATTCGCCTCCAAGGTGATCATCGTCAACCGCCGCAACGAGTTCCGCGCCTCCCAGATCATGCTCGACCGGGCGAAGGAGATCCCCAACATCGAGTTCATGACGCCGTACGTGGTCGACGAGTTCGCGGCGGGCGAGAATGGCAGCCTGACCGTCGCCCACCTGCGCAACCGCGACGATGACATCGTCACCCCGGTCGAGGTCGCGGGTGCCTTCATCGCCGTCGGCCACGATCCGCAGTCCCAACTCGTCGCCGGCCAGGTCGAGCTCGACGAGAACGGCTACGTCGCCACCCAGGGCCGCTCAACGCTGACGAATCTGCCAGGCGTGTTCGCCGCGGGCGACCTCGTTGACCACACCTACCGCCAGGCGATCACCGCCGCCGGGTCCGGCTGCCAGGCCGCGCTCGACGCCGAGTGGTACCTCCGGGACACGCCGTTCCCCGTAGAGAACGCGGAGGCGGCCGCCTCCGCCTAGTTGAGGGGTCGCCGGGGCGCATGCGCGAACCCCGTTCTAGATGCGGTACGGACAGCCGTTCTGCGGGCCGGTGTTGTGCGACGGAGCGTGGTGGCCCATCCACAGCCCGAAGTCTTGGGTCCAGGTCGCCGGACCGTAGATCCCGAGCCGGTGGGTGTTGACCCCGACGCCGATGTCGTGGAACTCCGGGTTGAGGATGTTCCGGCAGTGGTCGGGGCTGCCCATCCAGCCGCGCATGACGTCCCACGGGGTGGCAAAGCCGGAGGCGATGTTCTCGCCCGCCGCCGACCAGTTGTAGCCGACGGCCGACAGGCGGCCGGCGAAGTTGGCGCCGTGGGTGAAGCTCGCGGCGCGCACCATCCAGTTCGACCAGCCCTGGGCGGAGCGGTCGAGCCGGCGACTTTCGCGCAGCGGCGGGAGCCCGTGGTGGGCGCGCTGCTTGTTCACGAGGCAGACAACGGCCTGGCGCATTGCGGCGGCGGCGATGCGGGTGGCCGGGGTGTTTCGATTGACGCACTTGCCCGACGCGACATGTGCCCGTGCCGCTGGCGCGGCGGTCGGTGACGCGAGCACCGCGATGGCCAGGAGCATGGGGAGGTATGCGATGGGTCGACGGAGGTCCATAATCGAAGCATCGAAGCACCCGCACCCGGCGCCGAGCGTCGGCGGCCGATTTTGGACATGCGTCCAGTCTCAGACCGCTGCAAAGATCGATTTACGCCAATTTGGTCCAGATCGTCTTGGTCTCCAAATATGCCTCGAGGCCCTCGCGACCATGCTCGCGACCGATGCCGGAGGCCTTGTAGCCGCCGAAGGGCGCCCCGGGATCGCTGTCGCCCCAGGTGTTGACGTACACCGAGCCGGCGCGGAGCAACGCGGCCAGCTTGTGCGCGTTGCCGACGTCCCGGGTCCAGACCCCGGCGGCCAGACCGTAATCGCTGTCATTGGCCCGAGCGGCGACCTCCTCGAGCGATTCGTACGGCATCGCGACAAGCACGGGACCAAAGATTTCCTCGCGAGCGATTCTCAAATCATCATTTTCTGCCGTAAATAGTGTCGGGGCGATGAAATACCCATCACCGGAATCTGGGAGTTCGCCGCCGGTGACAAGTCTTGCGCCCTCGCTGCGGCCGGCCTCAATGTAGGACATGACCCGGTCGTGCTGCTCCTGCGAGACGACGGGACCGAGTTGGGTCCCCTTCTCGAGGCCGGCGCCGATCCGGGTCTTCGCGGCGCGCTCGGCGAGGCCGGAAACGACAGCGTCGAACTGATCACGCTGGATGAACAGCCGGCTGCCGGCATTGCACGCCTGGCCGGAGTTGAAGTAGATGGCTTGGAAGGAGCCGGCAATCGCGGCGTCGAGGTCGGCGTCGGGAAGGATGATGTTCGGCGACTTGCCGCCGAGCTCGAGCGTCACCCGCTTGAGCGCACGTCCCGCCTTGGCGCCGATCTCGCGTCCGACGTCGGTCGAGCCGGTGAACGCGATCTTGTCGACGGCAGGGTGATCGACGAGCGCCGCGCCGGTCGACCCGTCGCCGGTGACGACGTTCAGCACGCCCTCGGGGATGCCCGCCTCGAGCGCGAGCTCGCCGAGCCGCAGCGCCGTGAGCGGGGTCTGCTCGGCCGGCTTGAGGACGACCGTGCACCCGGCAGCGAGGGCCGGGCCGAGCTTCCAGGCGGCCATCAGCATCGGGAAGTTCCACGGGATGATCTGGGCGCACACCCCGACCGGCTCCTTGCGCGTGTACACGTGCATGTCCGGGTGGCGGACGGGGATCGTCGTGCCGTACACCCGTTCGGGCCAGCCGGCGAAGTGCCGCAGGTGGGCAACCGTGCCGGCGAGATCGACGATCTTGGCGAGCTTGAGCGGCTTGCCGTTATCGAGCGACTCGAGCTCCGCGAGCTCGTCCCCGTGGGCCTCGACGAGGTCGGCAAAGCGGCTCATCAACCGCGCGCGGTCAGCGGCGGCGACGCTCGCCCAGGGGCCGTCGGCGAACGCCGCCCGGGCGGCGGCCACGGCGCGGTCGACGTCGGCGGCACCCGCCTGGGCGACGGTCGTGATCGGGCGAGCGGTCGAGGGATCGAGCGTCTCGAAGGTTTCGCCGTCGGCCGCCGGAACCCGGTCGCCGCCGATCAGCAGCAGCTGCTCACGCGCGGCGAACGCGCGAGCGGCGTCGGAGAGCTGTTCGGGCAGTGCGGTGACGGACATCGCGGCTCCTACGGTTGCAGGACGATCTTCAGTGCTTCGCGCCGGTCATAGACGGCGTACGCCTCGGCGGCGTCATCGAGCGGCATGTGATGCGTGACGAGCGGCGCCGGATCGACGGACCCGGCCTGGAGCATCGAGAGCACCCGGTCGACGTGGCCGATGACATTAGCGTGTCCGCTCTTGACGGTCAGAGCCTTGATCCAGATGAGGCCCATGTGGACCTGGGCCGGCTCGGCGTAGACCCCGATCGCGACAACCGTCCCCGCCTTGCGGGCGAGGCGGATCGCGAGGTCAAACGCGTCGGGGTGGCCAACCGCGTCGATCGCGGCATCGACGCCGCGGCCGCGGGTCAGCTCGCGCACGACGTCACGGGGCTTCTCCTCGGTCAGATGGACCGGGACCGCCCCGAACGCCCGCGCGGCCTCGAGCCGCTGGGGGACGCTGTCGATCGCCAGCACGGGGGATGCTCCGGCGGCGAGCGCGACCTGCGCGGCGCACAGGCCAACCGGCCCAAGCCCGAGTACGGCGACGCTGTCCCCAGGGGCGATGTTCGCCTCGGCGATGGCGTGGTAGCCGGTCCCCATCACGTCGCCGGCGAACAGTGCGACCTCGTCAGAGACCCCATCCGGCACCGGTCGGAGCGTCATGTTCGCCATCGGCACGAGCGCGAGGTCCGCCTGGGTCCCCTGGAGGTCGCCGAGGAGCGCGCCGTGGCCGAACACTCGCATCCGGTCGCACTTGTGGTAGACGCCGCGGAGGCAGAAGAAGCACGTGCCGCAGGCCGAGTGGTAGCAGCCGAGCACGCGGTCACCGGGCTTGACCCGCGTGACGTCGTCGCCGGCCGCGACGACCGTGCCGACGAACTCGTGGCCGATCGTGAACCCGGGCTCGATCTTGACCCGGCCGTGGTAGATGTGGAGGTCCGAGCCGCAGATCCCGCTCGCCTCGATCCGGACGATCGCGTCGGTCCGCGACTCGAGCTCCGGATCCGGGCGCTCCTCGACGCGGACCTCGCCGGGGGCTTGGAAGGTGACGGCTCGCATGCGGGCCGCATGATGGCGAACTCGGCTGCCCGGCGCGGTGCGGCCCGTGTCGCGGCGCGTGGGAATCCGTGGTCGGTCAGTCCGTCGCGCCCTCGAGCACCGGCTCAACCGGTTCCTCGCCGTAGCGGACGAGCGCCGGGAACGAGAACGCGACCGCGAACGCCCCGGCGATGCAGGCGAGGCCCCCGGTGAACACCGAGGTGACCGCCGATGTGGCGCCCGCGACGAGCCCCGACTCGATGTCCCCGAGTCGCGGGCCGCCGGTGACGACGAGCGTATACACCGCGCTCATCCGGCCGCGCAGACCGTCCGGCGTGACCGTCTGGTTGATCGTCGAGCGACACACGGCGCTCACTCCGTCGGCGAAGCCGGCGATGGCGAGCAGGACCATTGCGGGCCCGAGCGAGCGGACGAGACCGACGCCCGCGATCGCCAGGCCCCACACGATGACGACGCCGATCACGATCCGCCCGAGCCGGCGGGCGTGCTCGATCCAGCCGGCCGTGAGCACCGACAGCGTGCCGCCGACGGCAAGAGCGGCAAACAGCAGCCCGGTGCCGCGGGTGCCCGAGCCATAGACGCTGAGCGACAGCACGGCGAGCATCGAGCGCGGCCAGCCGAACGTCATCGCCACGAGGTCGATCGCGAAGCTGCCGGAGAGCGCCTGGTTGTGGCGCACGAACCGCAGCCCTTCGGCGATCGAGCGGAGGATCGGCTGCCGTCCGGATGCGTGAGCCGCGTCGACCGGTGGCTGGGCGGACAGGGCGATCGCTGAGCCGAGCATCGCGAGGCAACTCGCGGCGTCGATCAGGTAGCTCTGCCGAGCCCGATGGTCGCGATCAGGATCCCGCCGATGGCCGGGTCCGACGATCCCTGTGAGCTGGTAGGCGCCGTAGTTGAAGGCGAGCGCGGAGCGCAGGCGGTCGGCCGGGACGATGCGGGGGACGATCGCCGCCCGGGTGACGTTGTCCAGCGCCGAGCTGCCGGCGAGCAGGCCGCCGAGGATGAGGATCACGACAGCGGGGGGACGGGCGGCGAGCGTCACCGCGCCGAGCGCGCCCGCGGCCGCGATCGCGATGAATTGCGCGACGATCAGCACGCTCCGGCGGTCAAGGCGATCGACGAGCGCGCCGCCGAGCAGCGAGGCCACGACCATCGGACCGAGCTCGAACAGACCGAGCAGGCCGACGAGCGCGGCCGAATGGGAGAGCAGGTAGATCTGGGTCGGCAGCGCGACGAGCGCGATCTGGCTGCCGATTCCGGAGACGACCTGGCCCGCCTCGAGCAGCCGGAAGTCCCGGGAGGCGCGCAGCGGCGAGATGTCAAGCGCGATCCGGCGGACGAGCGCGCCCGCCGAGCGGCGGCGACTCACTCCTCGTAGTCGAAGAACCCGGCGCCGGTCTGCCGGCCGAGTCGACCGGACCACACGAGCCGCGTGAGCGCCGGCGCGGGCCGGTAGCGCTCCTCGCGTCGCTCGTCGACGAGGGCGAGCAGGACCGACAGGACGTGGTCGAGTCCGATCGTGTCCGCCCAGCTGAGGATTCCCCGCGGGTAGTTGAGGCCGTGCACCATCCCGGCGTCGACGTCGGTCGGGCTGCCGACGCCTTCGCCGAGCGCGAATGCCGCCTCATTGATCACCTGGCAGACGATCCGGCCGAGCACGAGTCCGGGTGCGTCGGCGACCCACTCGACGTGGTTGCCGAGGGTCGTGAAGAACCGCTCGGTGACCTCCGCGGCCGATCTCGCCGTATCCGGTCCCTTCGTGAGCTCGATGACGCTCGTTTCGGCGAGCGGGGGGAGCGCATGGAAGCCGACGGCATTCCCGCCGGGGTCGAGCGCGCCGAGCGATCCGCCGGCGCAGCAGATCGCCTGCGGCGCCCCCTGGAGCGGCGCTCCGGGATCCTCCCCGTCGAGCGTCAGGTCAAGGATCAGTGCCGGCGGCTCACGGTCGAGCGCCTCGTCGGGCTCGAGCACCTCCCAGCCGGCCGCGTCTGCCGCCTCGGCGATCTCCATGGCGAGGCTGCTCTCACCGGCGATCACGACCGCGCCGTCACCGCCACCGCTGGCGGGCGGGGCAGGATCGGGCGGGCGGTGCGCGCCGCTCGAGTAGTCGTAGTAGCCGCGGCCGGTCTTGCGTCCACGCCGCCCGGCGGCGACGGTCTTGACCGTGATCGGGGAGGGACGCCAGCGCGGCTCGCCGAAGCTCTGCTCGTAGAAGGAGCGTGACACGTCGAGCCCGACATCGACGCCGACGAGATCCATCAGCTCGAACGGCCCCATCCGAAACCCGCCGCCGAGGCGGCAGATCCGGTCGATCTGCTCGAGCGGCGCGACGCGTTCGGCCAGCAGCTTGAGCGCCTCGAGACCGAACGGGCGGTTGCAGCGGTTGACGAGGAAACCGGGACCGTCGACGGCGTCGATGACGACCTTGCCCATCGCCTCGGCCCGCCGCCCGGGCGACGTCGAGCGCCCACGAAGCCGATTGTGCGCCGGCGACGACCTCGACCAGCCGCATCACGGGGCGCCGGGTTGAAGAAGTGCATGCCGACGACACGTTCGGGCCGGTGCGCGCCGGACGCGATCGCGGTGACGAGCAGCGAGGACGTGTTCGTCGCGATCACCGCGTCCTCGCCAAGCACGTCCCGGGACAAGGTCCCGAACAGCTCGTGCTTGAGCTCGAGCGACTCCGGTGCCGCCTCGATCACGAGCTCGCAGGCGGCGAGATCGCTCAGCGTCGCCGCCGGCGCCAGGCGCTCGATCGCAGCGTCCGCGTCCGCTTCGCTCATCCGTCCCCGCTCGGCCTCACGGCGCAGCCGCTTGATGATCGACTCGTGCCCGTGGGTGAGCGCCTCCGGGATCGGATCGTGCAGGTGCGTCCGCGCGCCGCTCACGCACGCCAGCTGAGCAATGCCGGCACCCATCGTGCCGGCGCCGAGGACGCCGATCGTCTGGGGCGCGGCTCACCGTTGTGCGCTACGCCGGCACGAGCGCATTGATGCCGGTCAGCGCGCGACCGATGATGAGCTTCTGGATCTGCGACGTGCCCTCGTAGAGGGTCGTGACGCGGACATCGCGAAAGTACCGCTCGACGGGGTGATCGTCGACGTATCCGGAGCCGCCGTGGACCTGAATCGCCGTGTTCGCGCACTGGACGGCGGCCTCGGTCGCGTACAGCTTCGCGATCGAGGTCTCGGTCGTGTTCGGTTGCCCGGTGTCCTTGAGGTAGCCGGCGCGCCACACGAGCATCCGCGCCGCGTCCGTCTGCACCTTCATGTCGGCGAGCATCCCCTGGACGAGCTGGAAGCTCGCGATCGGCTTGCCGAACTGGATGCGCTCCTTGGCGTAGTCGACCGACGCCTCGACGCACCCCTGGCAGATGCCGACGCAGCCCGCCGCGACGCTGTAACGACCGGAGTCGAGCGCGCTCATTGCGACCTTGAAGCCGTCACCGACCTCGCCGAGCATCTGCTCGTCGGAGACCTCGACGTCGTCGAGCGAGATCGACGCCGTGTCCGATCCGCGCAGGCCCATCTTGTGATGGATCGGCTGTGGCTGAAAGCCGGGCTGGTCGGTGTCGACGAGAAAGCACGCGAGTCCGCGGTGCGCCTTGTCCGGATCGGTCTGGGCGAAGATCAGCGCGACCTTCGCGTGGTTGCCCATCGAGATCCACATCTTCGCGCCGTTGATGACCCAGCCTCCGTCGGTCTTCCGCGCCCGCGTCCGCTGGTTCGCGGCGTCGGAACCCGTGTCCGGCTCGGTGAGGCCGAAGCACCCGAGCCATTCACCGGCGCACAGCTTCGGCAGGTAGTCGGTGCTTCTGCTCCTCGGTGCGCCCAGCGCAGGATCGCCGAGCACACGAGCGAGGTCTGCACCGAGACGACGGTCCGCATCGCGGAGTCGCCGCGGCCGATCTCCTCGACGATCAGCCCGTAGGTCAGGTAGTCAAGGCCGGCGCCGCCGTACTCGCGCGGCACGATCGCGCCGAGGTAGCCCTGGTCGGCGATCTTGCTCACGAGCTCGAGGTCGAAGTGCTCGTTGCGGTCGTTCTCCCTCGCCTGCTCGATGATCTCGTTGTCGGTGAACGCACGCGCCGTCTCCCGGATGAGGCGCTGCTCGTCGCTTAGTTCGAAGTCCATGGGCGGGACGCTACCGCAGCAGGGTAGGCTGGGCGCCGCGATGGCCCCGGAGACGAGATATGTCCGCAGCGGCGAGCGTCCATATCGCCTACCAGGTCGTCGGCGACGGACCGCGGGATCTCGTGTACGTGCCGACCTGGATCTCGCAGGTCGAGCACCTGTGGGAAGAGCCGATGATCGCGCGGTACTTCGAGCGGCTCGCGTCATTCAGCCGGCTGATCCTGTTCGATCGGCGCGGCGCCGGTCTCTCGGACCCCGTGATGAACGTGCCGACACTCGAGGAGCAGATGGACGACGTCGTCGCCGTGATGGACGCGGCCGGCTCCGAGCGGGCCGCCGTATACGCGCAGCTCGAGGGCGGTGCGATGGCGACGCTGTTCGCCGCGACCCATCCGGAGCGGACGAGCGCGCTCGTCATCTACGAGGGGATGCCGCGGATGGCGTGGGCGCCGGACTACGACTGGGCGCTGCGCGACGACGAGCGCGCGGAGGCGATCGCGCGGCCGTGGGGCGACGGTCGGCGGATCGAGGGGCTCGCGCCGAGATCGTGCGCGCGATCCGCGCTTTCGGAGCTGGTTCGCCAAGCTCGAGCGACTCGCCGCCAGCCCGGGCACGGCGGCGAAGTTCATGGCGATGACCGCGGAGGTCGACGTGCGCGCCGTGCTGCCGACGATCCGCGTGCCGACGCTCGTGCTTCACCGCCGCGATGACCGGTTCGTCGACATCCGCCACTCGTACTACCTCGCCGAGCACATCCCCGGTGCCCGACTCGTCGTGCTCCCGGGGAGGAGGCGCTGTCGTTCGGCGGCGGACAGCGCGCCGCTGCTCGACGAGATCGAGGAGTTCCTCACCGGCGCGCGGAGCGTGCGCCGACCCGAGCGGATCCTCGCCACGGTCATGTTCTCCGACATCGTCGACTCGACCCGGCGTGCGGCCGAGCTCGGCGACCGGCGCTGGCGCGATCTGCTCGAGTCGATCACGACCACCGTCAGCCGCGAGCTCGACCGGTTCCGCGGGCGCGCGGTGAAGACGCTCGGCGACGGTTTTCTGGCGACGTTCGACGGTCCCGCCCGCGCGATCCGCTGCGCGACCGCGATCCGCGATGCCGCGCGGGCGCAGTTCGGCCTCGAGGTGCGCAGCGGGCTGCACACCGGCGAGGTCGAGGTGATCGGGAACGACGTCGGCGGGATCGCGGTCCACATCGGCGCCCGCGTCGGCGGTCGCAGGCCGGCCCGGGCGAGGTGCTCGTCTCCGGCACCGTCAAGGATCTCGTCGTCGGCTCCGGGATCCGTTCGAGGACCGGGGGGAGGCGGAGCTGCGCGGGGTGCCCGGCACGTGGCGGCTGTGGGCCGTCGCCGGGTAGACGTGACACGGCCCCCGCCGCGCGTGGCGGCGAGGGCCGACACCGGCCCCCGCCGCGCGTGGCGGCGGGGCTCGCCACCGGCCCCCCCGCGACGTGGCGGCGAACGACCACCGGCCCCCGCCGCACGTGGCGGCGAGGGCCGGGCAGACTGGTCGTTGCCGGTCGGGTCCTCTAGGAGGCCGGCGGCAACGTCGACACCGGGGCGACGCCGCTGACCGTGATCGTCACGGCAGCCGATGCGCCACCGACGTTGCGCGTGATCGCTGAAGATCCGCGCGCGGAACTCGTCCGTGCCGGCCTTCCCGAACGTCCAGCTGAACTGGAACGTCGAACTCGGTCGCACGACGCGAACCTCGACCGGTGTGCCAGTCGCCATCCGTTCCGAGACGCTGGAGGTAGACGAGGTGACCCGCCTTGTCCGGTGTCACCGAGCCGGTGAATTCGACCTGGCCGCCGACGGGCGACGTCGTCGGGCTCGCCTGGAGCTGCGAGCACGTCACGGACGCCCTCGAACAGCGCCGCCGTGTGGCGGTTCGCCGGCAGCGTGGTCCGCACCTGGTAGACCTCGTTCGTCGAGGGCTTCTCGACGAAGCTGTAGCTGCCGTCGCGTCGCGGTCTGTCGTGTCCTCGAGCTTGTGGAACTTCGCCTGGCCCGGGCCACGTGCCCACAGTGACACACCGGTGTCGGCTCCGGCGTCGTCGTGTTCGGCTGGTCCAGCACGCCGGAGATCGTCGCCGTCGAGCCGACCGGGATGATCGGCTGCGAGGTGTTGATCGTGAAGTCAGCAGCCTGAGCCTGCTGGATCGTCACGGTCACGGCGTCTGACTCGGAGCGGACGTTCCGGGCGATCAGCCGGCAGGACGACGCGCACGTCGCGGTCGCCCGGCACCGCCCAGCGGTAGGAGATCGAGTAATGCGAGCGAGCGTCGAGGCGGCCGCTCTTCAGCGTGTGCCAATCGTCGCTCGACGCCGGTCTGGGCCTGCAGCAACACGCGCTGGAAGGCGTGGCTCGGGCTGACCGATCCGGAGAACGTGATCGGCTGACGGGTGTCAGCGGCCGTCTTGTCGGCGGCGATGCTGACGAGCGCCGCGACCCGCTCGTGAACGGTGCGGCTGTGCGAGCTGTTCGGCCCGCGGACGAACCAACTGCGGTTGGTCGTGACGATGCCCTCCTCACGGGTGAACTTGTAGAACCCGAAGGAGTCGGTCGTCGTGTGACCGATCACCGTGAAGTGGCGCTGCGATCCAACCCGGTGGTACAGCACGATCGGCTGTCCGGCGACCGGGTTGCGCTGCAACTGGCCGTAGATGAGCACGCCCTGACCCGACACGATCGGGTTCGGGGTGGCGTTGATCGTCAGGCCATGGTTATGCCGAGGTGCTGCACCGGCGACGCCTGGGCTCACGGCGGCCGCGACGACGGCCACCAGCGACGCAAGCATGGCAAAGCGTGGGCGCATAAGGCCCTCCTTTCCCAGCATTCGTAGGTGGTCCCACCGCCGGATTCCGGCTCCCGTCCGGTCGGGGGCTGCTTGACGACCCCACTAACCCGGTGAGAAATGAAAAGTTGCGCCGACAATGAGCGCCACGGTGCGCCCCCGGGTGCGGTCTGCGAGGGTCCCGACCCGCTCGCACCCGGGGACGCGGTGTAGCCCCGGCCCTCGGTGGTCCCCGGGTGATCACCAAGGGTCCCGATGCGGACACGGTGCCAGCCTGGTGCGCCGCCGACAATCGCGCCCGAGTCTCTAATTGGTCTCGCCCGCGCGGCTCGCCGACGCGGGTAGACTCCCTCCCGGTGGACCCGTTCGCACTCGTGCTTCTGGGAGGGCTGGCGGCACTGATCCTGTGGATCTGGCTGCTCGGGAAGTACTACCCCGGTAACGGGCTGGAGCAGCTCGGCCTGAAGAGCGCGCGGGAGATCACCGAGAACCGCGAGGCACTCGACGCCGAGGATCTGGAGCAGATGCTGGCCGCGCACAACGCTCGCCGGCGAGCGCGCGGCGAACGCGAGGTAACCGTCACCGATCTCGAGCATCAAGTGATGGATGATCTGGCAGAGCAGCGGCGCCGTAGCGCGGCGTACCTCGCTGACCGCGAGCTTGACGAGTTACTTGAGGCGACGAACGCGCGCCGACGGGCGCGGGGGCTCCCCGAGCGCACCCGCGCGGAGGCCGAAAAGGAATTCGGCCGCGGTTCATCCGCGGGCTCCTGACCACACTGTGGCCCGCGTCCTGATTGTCGGCTGTGGCTGCCGGGGTCTCGCGCTTGCGCGTGCGCTGCGGAAGCGCGGCCACGCGGTGCGTGGCACGACGCGAGATCCGGCACGGCTCGGCGTCCTCGAGGCGGCGGGCGTGGAGGCGGTGCTTGCGGACCCTGACCGGATCATGACGATCACGCCGACGTTCGAGCACGTGACCGTGGCGTGCCTGCTTGCTCGGGTCGGCTGCGGGTGCGGAGGAGGACGTGCGCGCGCTGCATGGCACGCGGCTCCAGATGCTGCTGACGAAACTCGTCGATACGACCGTGCGCGCCATCATCTACGAGGCCCGGGGCACGGTTCCGGAGGATGCGCTCGCGGCGGGCGCAGCGCAGGTGCGCGCGGTCGCCGAGGACTCGGTCATTCCCTACGAGCTGCTCGCCGCCGATCCGGCGCGCTATGACGAGTGGATGACCGCGGCGCTGGGGGCGGTCGACGGGGTGCTGTCCGTCGAGGTCTCAGCCGGCCTCGGCCCGTAGATCGAGCAGCGGCTCGACCCGGTCGAACAGGTCGGCGAGGATCCGGGCTGTCGCCCCCCAGATGAGGTTTTCGTCGACGACATACGTGTCAGTGCGGATCGGCAGGCCGCGCCGGACGAGCCGGCGGCGGGCGTAGCCGCGCACGAGGTCTCGAAGTGAGAACTCGAGCACCTCGGCGACCTCCGCCTCGCTCGGCGTCCACTGCGCGCCGGGCTCGATCAGACCGACGAACGGATACACGGCGTATCCGGTCGCGATCGTCGGGGTCGGCTGAAGCGCTCCCACGATGTCGACCGCGTCCGGTTCGAGCCCGATCTCCTCGTTCGCTTCGCGCAACGCGGTGGCGCGGAGATCGGTCTCGCCCTCGTCATAGCGACCGCCCGGGAATGAGATTTCGCCCGGGTGGCGGCGAAGGTCCTCACGGCGGCGTGTGAAGACGGTGTGCAACTCGTCATCCTCGACGTACAAGGGAACGAGCACAGCGGCGTCCTTGTGGCCACGAACATCAAGGGCGATCGCCTGCTCCGGGCTGAGCAGCACGCGACTGAGTTCGTCACGAAGCGTGCTCAGGCGGCTGGCCATCTTCTGACTATATTCGGGGTGATGGTGGCTCTCATCATTGTCGACCTCCAGAACGACTTCTGTTCCGGAGGCGCGCTTGCGGTTCCCGACGGTGACGCGGTGATCGAGCCGGTCAACCGGCTCGCGCGGGACGCGGACTATGTCGTTGCCACGCGCGACTGGCACCCGCCGGATCATGCGTCGTTCGTCGCCGAGGGCGGGCCGTGGCCGGTGCACTGTGTCCGCGACACGCCGGGCGCGCAGTTCCACGAGCGGCTGGACGCCTCGCGCATCGACGCGACCGTCGATGCCGGCCGCACCCGGGAGGCGGAGGGCTACTCGGGGTTTGAGGACACCGACCTCGAGCAGCTCCTGCATTCGCACGACGTCGACACAGTTCACGTCGGCGGCCTCGCCCTCGACTACTGCGTCAAGGCGACCGCACTCGACGCCAAGCGCGCCGGCTTTGACGTCATCGTGCACCGTGACGCGACCCGCCCGGTGGAGGTCGAACCGGGCGACGGCGAGCGCGCGGTCGAGGAGTTGCGCGACGCCGGGGTGATCGTTGTCGACTGATGTGCTCGGCGGGCGCGTGGCGCTCGTCACCGGCGGCAGCGGCGGGATTGGCGCGGCGATCTGTCGGCAGCTCGCAGCGCCGTTCCTGCTCGCCTAGGCGTGCTGGCCGGCGCGGCCGACGGCGTCACCGTCCATGCCATCGCGCCGGGATTCATGGAGACGGCGATGCTCCCCGGTGACCCCTCCGAGTTGGCCGCTCACGTTCCGGTCGGCCGGGTCGGGCAGCCGGATGAGATCGCGGATCTGGCCCCCGCGGTGCTGCGCAACGGCTACATCCCGAACCACGTGTTGAGCGCCGACGGCGGGATGCATCCGCGGTAGCCGCCGCCGGGCAGCGCTCCGGTATGCCGGCGTGTCGGTCGGAAGACACTTTTGCGTTCGCGCGCGTGAAGTTTTGCGGCGGCGCGCGTCTTAGGTCTGGTTTCTGCAACACGAGGCACCGTCCGCACGACGGAGGCACTTTGGGAGGTAGTTGATGAGACGGATGATCCTGGCCGCGGCGACGAGTTCGCTCGTGCTGGCGCTGGCCCCGGCGAGCGCGCTGGCGCGCCACCATAACCATCACCACAAACGTCATCAGGCACGCGCCCACCGCGTGATCCACCGGCGCTTCGGTGACGTGAACAACCCGACGGCTCCGACCACTCAGCCGACGTCGTCGGCGATCGGCACGATCGCGTCGTTTGACGGCACCACCCTCATGATCAAGTTGAACAACGGCTCGACGGTGAGCGGGACGGTGACGAACGACACCGAGATGGAGTGCTCGAGCGCCTCGTCCTCGATGACATCGGACATTCATCGTGACGGCGGCGGCGGTGACTCGTCGTCTGGTGGCTCCGGCAACAACGGCGACCAGAACAGTGGCGGCGACGACAACGGCGGCGGCGACGACAACGGCCAGGACAACGCTGGTCAGCAGCAGTCCTGCACCACCAGCGCCCTGACGACCGGTGCGTCCGTCAGCGGTGCCGAGCTCAAGATCTCATCCGCAGGGGCGGTGTGGGAGAAGGTTGACCTGGTCTCCTAGCGCCTAAGGCGATCAGGTTGCAGTACGGCCGGCGGCTCTCCCTGAGAGCCGCTGGTCTGCTGCGTTGTGGCGACCGGTGTGCTGTGTTTGATCGGGGAAGGTCCACGGTCGTCCGGCGTCGTTGTAGGTGACGTGTCCGCTCCGTACCTCGTTGCCGGTGACGTGTCCGCCCCGTACCTCGTTGCCGGTGGCGTGTCCGCCCCATAAGCTCCGACCAGGAGGGTCCCTCGACATATGAGTCCGCTCGCGCTATCGGTTCGCTTCCTGCAGACCCAGCCGGACCGCCGCCTGGTCGAACTGGCGCGCGCCGGCCACGAGCGGGCGTTCGAGGCCCTCGTCCAGCGCTACCGCAGGCCGCTGCTGAGGTACTGCCGCCGGCTCACGCCGTCCGAGGCGACCGGGGAGGATGTCCTTCAGCAGGCGCTGATGCAGGCGTGGGTCGCGCTCGGTAATCCTGACGTCGAGGTCCGCGATGCCCGCGCCTGGCTCTACCGGATCGTCCACAACACGGCGATGAGCCAGCTCCGCCGTCCTGTGCACGACTCGCTCGAGGCATCGCACACCGGCCTCGCCCGCGGCGGCGAGGACGAGCTCGAGCGCCGGCTCGAGGCGCGCGCCGCCCTCGCCGGTATCGCATCACTGCCGGAGCTCCAGCGCGAGGTGATGCTGAGCACGGCCCTTGAGGGACGCAGCCACGACGAGGTCGCGGACGCGCTCGGCCTGAGTCACGGCGCGGTGCGCGGCCTCATCTACCGGGCACGCGCGACGCTCCGGGCCGCCGCGGCCGTCGTCATCCCGTCGCCGCTCGTCCACTGGGCGGCCCGCCAGGGAGCCGGCAGCGGACGCTCCGCGGCCGTCATCGAAGCGCTCGCGGGCGGCGGCTCGGTCGGGATCGGCGGACTCATCGTCAAAGGTGGCGCCGTCGTCGCCGCCGCGGGCGCGCTCGCCACCGCGGCCGGCATCGCGGACCACGGCGCGCATCGGCGGGTGCATCGCGTCGAGGCGGGCATCCTCGGGCGGCCGGGTGCCCACCGCGATGCCGCCACCGGCGCAGCCGTGACCGCGGCCTTCACCACCACCTCGTCATCGGCGGTGCGCTCAGCGTCCGGTGCCGGCGGTCAGTCCGGTCCCGCGGTGCGTACCTCCCCCCGGAAAGGGTCCCGGGGGTCAGGGCGGAGCGGCGGGGCGGGTTCCACTGGCGGCGGCCACGACCGGCAAGGCCTGGCACCGAGCAACTCGGGTTCCGGGAGCAGCGGCGGCTCGGGCTCCGGGTCGGGTTCCCGGCACGACGGCGGTCACGGCGACGGCGGCTCCGGCTCCGGCGGGTCCATGGGCTCCAGTGGATCGTCCGGCTCCGGCGGCTCCGAGGGCTCGGGTTCGGGATCAGGGTCCGGCGGGTCCCGTCATGAGTCCAGTGGCTCGTCTGGCTCCGGCGGGTCCGGCTCGGGTTCTGGCGCGGGCTCCGGCACCGGTTCCGGCGATGGCTCCGGCGCCGGGTCGCAGGACGGCTCGGGCGGTTCGACGACCACGACGACAGCGACCTCGGCCGCGGCCGAATCCGGCGACGGCTCGGGCGGCGGCCAAACGTCGAGCTCCGGATCCGCATCCGGGTCCGGCACGTCGTCGGGCGACGGCGGCGGCGGGTCGGACGGTCAGACGACGACGACGCACGGCTAAGCGCCGCGTCCTCCCGTCGTCGCCGGGTGACCCGGCCGTCGGGCTAGGTCGTGGCGGGCGTGACGAGCTTGATCTCGTCTTCGAACATCACTTCGCCCTCGAGCGTCCGGTGGACCGGACACTTCGCGGCGATGACGCGAAGCTTCTCGATCTGGTCGTCGCTGCAGCCGTTCGGGATCCGCAGTTCGACCTTGAATTTCGTCGGACAGCCGCGCTCCGCCGCCGCGTAGTCACACACGACCTCCAGCTGGCCGATGTCCCAGCCCTTGCGCTTGGCGTACATCTCCACCGTGACCGCCGTGCACGAGGCGAGGCTGGCGGCGAGCAATTCCTGCGGACTCGGTCCCTCGTCCTCGCCGCCGTGCTCAACCGGCTCATCAGCGGTCAGCTGATGGTGGCGGACGTCGAGGCGGTGCGTGAATCCTGTGGCCGACAAGCGGCGTGCGGTGGCCTTCATTGGCGTGTCCTTGTGGGTCGGAATTGCACCATGGCAACTCGCATCGTAGCGCCGCCCGACGGCCGTTCAGCGCAACGAATTGAACAGCAGCCCCGTAGGTACCTTTGGATAGAAGTAGGTCGACTTCGGCGGCATGTTCTCACCGGCCGCTGCGACCGCCTGAATCCGCTCCACCGGCGTCGGCGCCATGAAGAACGCGGCGTCATATTCGCCATTCATGACGAGCTCACGGGCCTGGGCGTCGTCCCGTGCGTAGCCGAGCCCGTCAAGGTGATCGATGCGCTCGTCGGTCATCTCGAGCGGCCCCTTGAGGATCAGCGCCTCGAGCACCGCGGTGTCGAGCCGGCGGTAGGGCTCGGCGTGGCCGGGCAGGGCTGCATCGGCGATGCCCGGGTCCTTGAGCGTGAGCCGGAAGGGCCGCCGGAAATGGGCGTCGATGTAGCCGAACCGGACCACATCCGAGGCCGGAGGGGGCGTCAGCTGGGCCGGGTCGTCGAGCCGTTCGATCTCGAAGTCGGCTCTCAGCGTGTTCGCCAGCGTCTCGTGCTGGTCGAGGCGCAGGCCCCGGACGAGCCGGTGCGTCGGGAACACGGTGAGACCCGGGTCCTGGAGCGCGACGAGGCACATGAGCACGTACCGGTGTGGGCCCTCGCCGCCGATCTCCTCCGCATAGACCCGCGCGGTCTCATACCGGTGGTGCCCGTCGGCGATGAGCAGCTCGGCCTGGCTGAGCGCGTCCGTCGCCGCTGCGATTGCGGCCGGGTCGGCGACGCGCCAGATCCGATTGACCGTGCCATCGTCGTCGGTCGCCTGTCCCCACGGCGGGGTGTCACCGATCGCGGCGTTCAGGGCCTGCTGGGCATGGTTGGCCGGGTCGGAGAACAGCGAGAAGATGGGCGAGAGGTTGGCCTGCGTCGCCCGCGTGAGGCGAAGGCGGTCCTCCCGCGGACCCGGATGCGTCCGCTCGTGCGGGCGGATGCGACCCGCGCCGTACGGTTCCACGCGCACGCGCGCGAGGAAGCCCCGGCGGGTGCGGACAGCGCCATCCGGTCCCGTGTAGTCCTGCTCGATCGGCCACAGCGCCGGCGTTTCGTCGGTCGTGAGGACGCCGTCGCGCTTCCAGGCGCTCACGAGCTCTGCCGCGTGCGCGTAGGGGTCGCCGCCGTCGGCCGCCTGCGGGAGATCGATGCGGACGACGTTGTACGGCGAGCGGGCCTCGAGCTCCGCCCGCTCGGCCGCGTCGATCACGTCGTAGGGCGGCGCGACGACGGGCTGCAGCCCGCCCGTCCGCGTGAGGTCGTAGTGCAGCGCGGTGAGCGGTTCGATCTTCGCCATGGCGGGCTGAGGCTACTCGACGCAGATGGGGGGCGTGAGCCGCGAGCGGTCTCCGAGACCGTCCGGCCGGCATGCGAACCTACGTTCCTGCGAGGACGGACGGCGTATCTCCTAGAATCAGCCGCGCTGCGCGGGGCGTAGCTCAGCCTGGTTAGAGCGCTCGGTTTGGGGCCGAGAGGTCCGCCGGTTCGAATCCGGCCGCCCCGATTTCAACGCCCAGACGGTGCCGAGTCGCCGTGTGACCGCGACCGCCTCCACCCGACTGAGCGTGCCGTCGGGAACCCGCGCAGCAACCGGGCGAAGATCCCGCGCAACGTGTCCTTCCCGTACTGATGCGACCCGTCGTACATGGTCAGCACGGCGAGCGAGACCCGCGCGCACCCGCGGGTGAGCAGGACGACCTGATGATCGAGCAGCCCGGTGCCGGAGCCCCAGCCGCCTTTGAAGTACAGCTTCCAGTGCGCCGGCGGGATCTCCCCGATACCCCACCGCTGTGATGGCGTCACCGACGCGAGCAGGTGCATCGCGAACGCACGATGACGCGCGACGACGTAGTGGTCGATGCTGTAGAAGAACTTCGTCTGGTCATCGGCCGTAATCCGCGTCTTGCCCCAGACCGGGTCGGTGGCGAAATGCTTCATCCCGACTCGGCGGGCAAGCGCCCACAGCCCGCTGTCCCCGACGATCCCGACGACGCTCGATGCCGCGTTGTTGTCCGAGAACTCGATCATCGGCCGCAGCAGCGACCCGTCATACCCGTTGAGCGGGCGGTTTGCCACTGACGGCCGATCGAGGTAGGCGACGAGCAGCATCGCCTTGACGACGCTCGCCGACCACTCGACGTGCTCGGGCCGGTAGCCGTAGAAGCGGTGGTCGGTCCGCACCACGAACGCGATGTCTCCCTGCCGCGTCCGCGCGTAGTCGACCGCGGCTTGCATGTTCGGCTTCCACAGGAAGTTGAGCCGCACGCCGTAGCCCGGCACGACGCATACCGCCCGACCGCGCGCGCCCGCCCCTCCGGCCGGCACGGCCCCGAGCGCCACGATCGTCGCAACCACGGCCGCCAGCCGCGTCGGCCATCCGTTGCATCGCCTCAACACCTCTACAGTCTCCTCCTCAGACGGCCCCCGTAGCTCAGTGGACAGAGCGCCGGACTTCTAATCCGATGGTCGCAGGTTCGAATCCTGCCGGGGGCGTGGGGACTGCGCCTGCAAAATGGCCATCTTCTTGATCGGCGCTCCGGCCCGTGGTTGCGGTCGTGCATGCCAACGAAAACAACGCCTTGCGACATCCGGCCCGGCCGACGCTGCGTGAGCCGCTTCGGGGGCCGCCGTACTGGCTTGAGCACCCGTAAGCCTCCAAGGAGCACCGGATGACTTACCCCTCAGACCGGAACAACGTGATCAGGAACTACCGCTAGTCCTCTTCGGTCCAGTCCCGGCGCGTCGGTGCTTTGCCTTCGAGCTCGTCGAGGAGGCGCCTCCAGCGGCTCGGCTTGACCCCCGGCTCGTGCACGCGCCATGCCGGCGCCGCACCATCCGGTGCGGGGAGAGTCCTGGCTGTCGCAGCATCGATACATAGATCCACGCCACGCTCGTGCAGACAGGCGACTTGGTCGGCGGCGACGAAGCGGCGATCAGTCTCCGCGTGGATGACGATGCCGTGGAAGATGTCCTGCGCCGGAACCGCGACCACGTGCTCGACCGTTCCGAGCAGCTCACCGTCGGACGAGTAGACCGGCACACCCTCGTCGAGCACCTCGTAGGCGATCGCCATCCCCTCGTCCATTACCGCGCACCTTAGCGCCACGCGCCGCGCGCCGGCTAAGCGGGCGACGTCGGTCGTCCGATCGGGATTGGGTGTGCGTCCCGCGTCCGCTCACGGCGGAAGTGCTCCAGGAGGAGCACGCTGACCATCGCCACGTACAGGCACCACAGCGAGGTCAATTCGTCGACTCGGATCATCGCGGTCGCGATCACGCCGATGAGGCTGACGACCCCGAACCAGCGCAGGTATCGACGGCTTGAGATCAGGGCCGGGCCGCAGGTCACGATCACGTACAGCAGACCGAGTGCGACGTCGTTCGGCGTGTGCGTCGTGTAGTCGATGCAGTGACCGGCTTCTTGCGCCCCCACCGGATACGCGGTGACCTGCCACAGCAGGTACGCCCCGAGAAGCGGCCCGAGGCAGACCAGGGGCCACAGCCAGCGCCGTCGGCGACGGTCTGGCTCGAGCAGCAAGAACCCCACTGGCACGATCGCGGGTAGAACTGCATGCGCGTAGATGATGTACGCACCCTTCGCGACATTGCCCCAACCAACCGAGACCTGGCCCCGCAACCCCAGCCATACGAAACCCTCGACCAACTGGTGCAGCCCAAACAGCAGGGGCAGTGCACCGACGACCAACTCGCGCGGCGAGCGGAGCTGGCGCAACGTCGCAATCCCGATGCCGGCGACAGCCGCGCCGGCCGCGAAGTCAGCCTCCGGGGAGAAGCACACGGGCACGTGACCCTAACGGGCTCCCGCGATACTGTTGCTGTGTGCCCGGACAGTCGCAGGCCGGCGGACTTGATCTTCCTGGACTTCTCGCCCTGGTGATCATGTTGGCCGTCGTCTTCTCGCCGCTGCTCCTGTGTCGGCCACCCGGACGATCGGACACTGAGCCGGACGACGGCGGGGGAGACGGTCCACCACCGCCGCGCCCTCCGTCAGAACCACCGGGCGGTGGCATTCCGCTCAGCGATGCCCAACCTGCACGGGTGCGACTCCGCAGCGGCGAGCGGCTCGCGGCTCGTCTGCCGGGACGCGATCGACGGCCGGCAGGGCCGCCGCGTCCGCCCGTGAGAACCCCTCCCTCACGAGGCTAGCGGCCGCTGACAAAGCGTTCCGGATGTCGCGCGAACGCGCTGGCACAGGTGAGAGTGCAGAAGAAGTAGGCGCTGTCGTTGTAGTTCAGCCGACCGGCCGCGCGCTCGGGATCCACGGCCATCTGGCAAACGGGATCGATGGCGAGTCCTTCATCCGACGTGTGTCCGTATGGAACTGCAGGAACACCGCGGCGAAGTGCCGGTAAGCCTCCGGCCCCGGGGCGACCGGGGCCGGAGGAGCGGATCTCACCTCTGAGCGAGTGCTCAGTGGATTGCCATCGCCTGCGGGTTGAGCCTCAGCTTCGGGAGGAACACACGGGCGGCGGGAAGGGCGATCAGCGCGGCAATGCTGCCCACGGCCGCGACGTGCGCGGCGATGAGGAAAGCGTCGGCGATGCCGGACGCACCGCTTGAGCCGGTGAGACCACCAGTCACGGCCGCGGAGATGCTGGTGAAGACCGCGATGCCAAGAGTCCCGCCGATCTCATGGCCCGTCGAGTTCAAGCCGGAGAGCATCCCGGTCTCTTCGGAGCGAGCGCCGGTGAGGATCGCCACCGAGATGGCAACGGTCGCGACACCGAGTCCAACGCCAGCGATCAGGATGCCGGGCAGGATGTCCTGGACGTAGCTGCCATGCGGCCCAAGCCCTGAGAGCAGCAGAAGGCCGACTGACGCGATCCCGAAGGCGGCCGCGAGCGGTCCACGAACTCCGTGACGGTTGATCAGGTGCCCGCCGGCGTGTGCTCCGGCTCCCGCAGCCACCGCCAGCGGGATGAACGACAGACCGGTTGAGAGAGGCCCGGTGCCAAGGACGAACTGCAGGTAGAGCGAGCACAGCAGGAACAGGCCGAAGATCAGTCCGGCACCGAGCAGCATCAGGATCATCCCGCCGGAGACTGCGCGATCGCGTAGCCGCTCGATCCTGAGCAGCGGCTGCTCGGTGCGACGCTCGCAGACGGCGAACAGTCCAAGACCCGCGAGTCCGACGCTTCCCATGATCAGCGTCTGCGCTGAGGTCCAGCCCGCCTGGTCGGCCTGCGTGATCGCATAGACGATCATCCCAATGCTCGTGATAGCCAGCGCGGCGCCACGAAGGTCAAGGCCCTTCCATTGTGGCCGCTTGGTGTCAGCGGGAACGATCCTGGTCGCTGCAATCGCGAGCGCAAGCGCGACCGGCGGGTTGACGAAGAAGATCATCCGCCAGTCAGCCAGCTGGGTGAGGACGCCGCCGAGCAGAACGCCGATCGCGGCGCCGGCACCGCCGACTGCGCCCCACGCCGCCAGCGCCTTGGCGCGCTGCTGACCGTGAAGAGCCGTGGTAATGATCGAGAGGGCAGCGGGCGAGAGCATCGATGCTCCCAGGCCCTGACCTGCCCGGGCGGCGAACAGCGCGGCCCCCGAGCCGGCCAACGCGGACAGGAGCGATGAGACGGTGAAGACGCCCAGGCCGGTCAAGAACAGCCGACGGCGGCCGAGCAGGTCGGCGGCTCGGCCGCCCAGAAGCAACAGACTTCCGAAGATCAGCGAGTAGCTGGTGATCGTCCAGCTGATGTCAGTGCCGCTGATGCTCAGGTCCTTGGCGATGCTCGGCATGGCGATGTTGACCGCCGTGATATCGAGGATCACCATCAGCTGAGCGATCAGCAAGATGGCGAGCAGCCAGCCTCCGGTGTGCTTCGAGCTCTCGGGGAGGCTTGTGTGAGTGGTCGGGTGGTGAAGGTGCATTGAAGCCTCCAGAGGAGTGGTGGACGACACGCCGGCATCGGTTCTCACCGGGCGGGTCATCCTGGGAGACGGGCGTGACACTGAGGCCATCCTGACCTGGCGGGGGCTTGGCGCCTAGGTCCGATACCCCACGCTTTACGCCAAACGGATCGCACCCGATCGGCCTGGCGGGATCCGTTGGGCATCCGTCCTTGGCGCCAAGCCGCGTCGGCGGCATGATGTGGCAATGCCGCGACCCCGCAAGATGCTCGTCCTGGCCGTTGAAGGCTGCCAGTCGCTCGATGTGCTCGGTCCTGTCGAGGTCTTTCACCACGTATCGATCGAGGTTCCGGGCGCTTACCAGGTCAGCGTGGTGGGGCCGAGCGATGCCGACGCGGTCACAACGGACAGCGGCCAGCGTCTGGGCGTCGCGCCGCTGCCCGAACCGCCGCCGCCTCACGACACGCTCCTGATCGCGGGCGGACCTGGGGCGCGCGCCGCCGTCGCAGACCAGGCAGTCGTCGACTGGGTTCTTCGTGCATCCCAGCGCGCGCGCCGCACGGTGTCTGTGTGCACGGGCGCGTACCTGCTCGCCGCCGCGGGACTGCTCGATGACCGTAAGGCAACCACCCATTGGGCCTACTGCGATGACCTCGCTCGCAGGTACGCGCGCGTCCACGTCGACCCGGATCCAGTCTTCATCAACGACGGCGACGTGTGGACCTCAGCCGGCATCACCGCGGGCATCGACCTCGCTCTGGCGCTGGTCGAGGAAGACCTCGGCCCGGAGGCGGCGCTGTCCGCCGCCCGCGAGCTGGTGGTCTACCTGAAACGACCCGGCGGTCAGTCCCAGTTCAGCACCGCCCTCGCAGCGCAACAAGCGACAAGACCCGAGCTCCGCGAGCTCCAGGCATGGATCGCCGGTCACCTGGAAGAGAACCTGTCGCTACCCGCGCTGGCTGAGCGCGCGCTGATGAGCGAACGATCGTTCAGCCGCGCATTCCACCGCGAAGTCGGCCAGACCCCCGCCGCGTACGTCGAGGCACTACGTATCGAACGGGCAAGAGACCTGCTCGAAGACGGCGCCCCCTCATTAGAAGCCGTCGCCCAATCCTCCGGATTCGCCAGCGCCGAAGTCCTACGCCGCGCGTTTCACCGCCACCTCGGCGTCTCACCCGCCGAATACCGCGACCGGTTCCAGCTGACCCGCCAGCTGTAGGTCCTGATCACGTTGATGGGCAGCGGCTCGGGGATTGGCTTTCGCGTGGCACCCCCCGCCACGGAAAAGCCAATCCTCTGGAGCAGGGAGGTGCATGCACCTCCCCGCCGCGGGCGCATGCGCCCGCTGGCGCTAACCCTCCGACCGGTGGCCTGCGGGGGGCGCGGGGACTGCGCTGCAAACCGGGATCTGTTCGGAACCGGCTGTCCCCCCGCTGGCAGCTCGAGCGTCCCGGAGCCGATTCAGTGCCCGGCGGACCCTGCTGCGACGCGAACTCGGATTGCCTTCTGCTGGTTGAGGAACAGCGAGCGCACGGGATCTGGCTCGCTGAGGAGCTCCATCTCCGGCCAGCGCTTGATGCGTCTCCTCCAGGAGGATCCGCAGTTCCAGGCGAGCCAGTGCTGTGCCAAGGCAGAAATGCCGGCCGCCGGCGCCGAAGGCTTGGTGCTCGGGGTTGCGGTCGACGTCGAGCATGTGCGGGCACTCGTGGACGGCTCTCGTCGCGGTTCGCCGAGGGGTACCACAGCACGACCTTGTCGCCTTGTGGATCTGCTTGCCCCGGAACTCGACGTCGCGCGCGCGGTGCGACGGAAGTGCGAGAAGGCGGGTGCCAGGCGCAGGATCTCCTCGACGGCGCCTTCGATCTTCGACGGATCATCGACGAGCTTCTGCCACTGATCGCGGTTCTGCAGCAGCGCGAGCATGCCGTTTGAGAAGGTCGCCTTCGTGCTGTCGTTGCCGGCGAGCTGGAGCAGGGCGAAGCCCATGATGATCTCCTCGTCGCTGAGGCCCTCGCCGTCGACCTCGGCGGTCACCAGGACGCTCGTGAGATCGTCGGTGGGGCTGGCGCGACGCTCGGCGACGAGCTTGCCGCCGTCCTCGAAGACCTTGTGGATCTGCTGCATGACGGTCTCGAGGCCCCCCGGCTGCAGCTCGTCGTCGCCGAAGGCCATCGCCCGCAATGCGAACTCCGACCAGCCGGCATCGTCGGCCTCGGCGGTACCCACGAAGCTGCCGATCACGCGACTGACGACCGGGGTGGCGATCTCCGAGACGAGCTCGATCTCCTCGCGGCCCTGAAGCCGATCGAGCGTGCGCGTGACGATCGCGCGGATCTTCTCCTCGTGCTCGTTGATCCGCTTAGGCGTGAACCCGCGCTGGAACAGCGCCTTGATGCGGTCATGTCGCGGCGGGTCCATCGCGATGAACATCTGCGTCTGGAGTTCCAGCGGCGTGCCGTGGTCCGTGACGACGATCCCACCCTCCTGGGAGGAGAATGTCTGCCAGTCGCGGCTGATCGCGTGGATGTCGTCGGCACGGGTTATTGACCAGAAGCCCGGCTCACCCTTCCACGTGGCCATCGGGCTCCAGTGCACCGGCTCCTCGCGCCGCAGGCGCTCGAACACGGCGTGGGGAAATCCGTCGTTCCATAGCTCCATGTCACCCACGTCGATCTGCTCGACGGGGATCTCGGTCGGGACGCTCATGCTGCTCCTTCGGTGTGCGGGACGGCTGACGTCGCCGCAGCCTACCCGACCGATGCGACAATTCCAAGTAATGTCGCAAACGCGATATTGTCCGACTAGTTCGCATTGCAGTAGCCTGACCCGCCAGCGTGCGTGAGCGTCGCGACAACAGCACCACCGACCTGAGCCCGGCCACGCCCAGCTTCCGTCGCGCGACCGAGGCGGACGCGCTTGCGCTCGCGCGCGAGATGTTCCTCGCGGACGAGCGGGTCGACCTCAACACTCTCGCCGGGCGTCTGAGCGTCTCGCGCGCGACCCTGCACCGATGGGTCCACACCCGCGAGAAGCTGCTCGACCACGTACTCGGGCAACTTGCCGCGGAATTCTTCGAGGAGGCGGCCGTTCGGGCCCGCGCGCATCCCGACGACGCCGTCGCCGAACTCGCGCACGCTCTCGTCAGCGCCACATCGGGATTCGCGCCCCTACGAGGGTTCGCTCAACGCGAGCCGGAGCTGTGCCTGCGAGTCCTGCTCGCCGAGGACGGCGCCGTGCGCCTGTGCCTACGCACCGGTGTGCAAGCCCTGCTCGAGACCGTCTACCCCGACGAGGCCCCTCAACTGACGGGCTTCACCGACGCGGTTGTCCAGATCGGGCTGGCACTGGAATGGGCGACCGTCGCCGCCGGCGGCGACCCATCCGCCGACCGAATCGCCCAATACGCCCGTGCGCTGCTGGCGGCCGCGCGCGCCGGCGAACTGCCACCCGAGCCGGTCACCTAACGAGTGACGTCGACCAACGGCTGACCGCCCGCAGGTTCCAGCGACGAGTGGATCGCCGCGCGGGCCTCCGCTTAGGATGCGGCTCAAGTCGGCCGCGTCCGTGGCCGATGCGAGTCCCCATGCGGGTGCTGTTCGAGCGTTGGGACCGCTCTTCGGTGGGCAGCTGGGTGCTCATCCTCCTCGTTGCCGTCACTGGGGTCCTGTGCGGTGTTCTCGTCCGCAACGCGACACGGGCCGCCGGGGTCACACGCCCGACCGCGGCTCCAACGCAGACGCATGGCGTGGATCCGACGTACGTGACGGCCGAGCTCGCGCGCGTACAGTCGTCAGCGCCCGGACTGCGCGTCCTATTCATCGGCAATAGCTTCACGTACACGAACGAGCTTCCCGACATGGTCCAGCGGCTGGCGGCGACGAACCGCGTCGCTCCCCGCCGGATCCTCGCGGTCCAGTACGCGCCGCCCAACTGGACGCTCAACCTCGCCGCACACGATCCGCAGCTCGTGCGCTTGCTCACCGGCGCCCATTGGAGCGCCGTTGTCCTGCAGGAACAGAGTCAGCGACCAGCGTTGCCGTACTTCCTCAACCGCGAGACGCTGCCGACGGTCGCGTGGCTGGACGTCCTGATCCGACGCGTCGGGGCGATCCCGCTCGGATTTGAGACCTGGGGTTACCGAGACCGTGACGTGACGAACTAGCCAGGCGACACCTACGCGGCGATGCAGGGTCGTCTCCATCGTGGGTATGCCCTCCTGACCCAGCGGCAAGGCGTGCGGTTCGTTGCCGTTGGCGATGCGTGGCAGCGAGCGCTGCGCGACGACCCGAGCCTGCCGCTCTGGGCCAGCGACGGCCATCACCCGAGCCTGATCGGCTCTTACCTCGCCGCCGCGGTCTTCTCCGACGCCCTCCTCCGGTTGTTTCCGGCGGCGCCCCATGCTACGCCGAGCTCACCTCCCTACACGGCCGGGCTCGCTCCGGGCGGAGCACGATGGCTTCGCAACATCGCGGAAGCAACCGTGCTCAAGCGGCGAGCGCGTGATCGGTCCGGGGTCGGCTGGCGTACGCGTAGGGGTGGTTGAAGGCGATCAGCGCGTCTCCGGGATCGACGCCGAACTCGAAGAACTCGCCCGTCCGCTCGTCCTGCACTGCGACCGAGACGCGGTCTGTCAGCGAGTTCCAGAGCAGCTTCACGTCGAGTCCGTCATTCACCCGGTGGTCCAGCTCGCGGGTCGTGCGATGGTTGGGCGTGTTCACGATCGTGTCCTCCTGCGCGTTCGTACGGTGTCGTCGTGTCTGTCTATTAGGACCGCTTGGGTCCCGCATATTCATCTCGTAATTGAGAGACACAGCGCCGCTACTGAATGTGACGCAGCTGATGTGCCGCATCGGCACGTGGTTGGTGAACTCGTCAAATAGTCGTCTCCCGCGGCCCTTGATCACCGGCTCGACGAGGAGCACCAGTTCGTCGATCATCGACTCACGGAGCAGACACTGGACGAGGGTCGCGCTTCCGAGGACCAGGATCTCGTTGCCCGGCGCGCGTTGCAGTCTCCGCAGTTCCTCTCCGATGCTGGCCTCGGGGTCGATGAGGTCTGTGTTCTGCCAGCCCGCGTCGTCGAGGCTCGTCGAGACCACCACCTTGCGCGTCCGGTTCATGAAGTCCGCCATCGCACCGGATCGATAGGGCCACTCGCTGGCGAACTGTTCGTAGGTCGCGCGGCCGAGCAAGATGGTGTCCGTGGACGCGCGTTGCGCCGCGACGGCTGCCGTCAGGTCGTCGCTCATCGCCAGCCACTCGGCCGGCTCACCGACGAAGCCGTCCACGGAGCAGAACACGCACGCCACGATCCGCTTCATCCCTTCCTCCGAGCGAGCGCGGCCGACAAGGCGCCGTGCCCGGGAAGAATCGCCGGCGGGTAACGAAGCACATCGACTGCGATGCCAGAGGCTCGTAGCCGTGCCGCGTACGTACTCCCGTCGTCGATTCGCGTGTCGCTGCTGATGACCGTCGCGGGGGCGACGCCCGTGAGCAGGAACGGCATCGGGCACGTTTGCGTGAAAGTCGGATAGACAAGGATCTGATGGCGTAGCTGCGGCCAGCCGGCGTCGCGCGCGCGGACGGCGAGCCGCGCGGCGCGCGCGCCACCGGTGCCTGCGCCCGCGACCATCATCTGCTCCGGCCGCGCGCTGAGGTCGGCAGCGTGCTCGACGGCCCAGCCGAGCGCGGCGAGCTCATAATCGTGATCCGTCCCGTGCGGGTGCGGGACGGCGAGCACGACGGTGGCGGCGGCGGAGCACAGAAGCCGGCACATCGGGTCGGAGTCCCCGGGTTCCGCGAGCGCCACCACGAAGATGAGTGCCGAGCCGACGTTGGCATCGTTCCCATCCGGCCAGTAGACCCGACCGTTGAGCCGGCGACCGCCAACACGCAGCATCAGTCTCGCGGTGAGGACAGAACGGGCGGTCGTGTCGTTGAGGGGACAGCTTGCGTGTGGCATCGGAGTCAGCGTCCCAGCGGAGCTCACGAAAGGGAAAGTCCGATCACACAAGGCGGTGATGCACGCTCGGCATCACCACTCCGCGGCTCGAACGCCATACTCTGGAGAGTGGATGAGCGCGGACATCTACTCCCGTTCCCGCAGGCTCCGGATGGGATCGAGCTCCGGCACCTCCGAGCGTTCGTGGCCGTCGCCGAGGAGCTGAACTTCGGTCGCGCCGCCGACCGGCTCTACATCTCGCAGTCGGCCCTCAGCCGCCAAATCCGCGGCCTCGAGCAGCTCCTCGGCTGCGAACTGCTGCGCCGCTCCACGCACCGAGTCGAGCTCACGATCGCGGGTGAGGCGTTGTTGGATCGCTCGCACAAGGTCCTGCGCGATGTCGACGAGGCGGTGTCCGCGACGCTCGCGGTCGGTGGCGAGCTCTTGAGCCGCATCACAAAGCTGTGGGAGCCGATGGTGGGCCTTCTCGCCCCCGAGGCCGACCTGCAGGAGGCTCGGGCCGCGGGCGAGGAATTGCTCGCGCAAATGCCGCCGCCGCTCGGCACCCGCGTGCGGCCCGTCACCGCTGGCGGGGTCTCTTCGCTGCTCGTCTCCCCCTCCGAAGACAGGCCAGCGACCGTTCTGTATCTCCACGGTGGCGGATATGTATTCGGGTCAGCGTTCGGGTACCAGCACCAGGCCGGCGCGATCGCAACGGCGGCACAAACCGGCGTCCTCCTTCCCGACTATCGGCTCGCTCCCGAGCACCCGTTCCCCGCGGCCGTGGATGATGCGCTGAGCGCCTACCAATGGTTGCTTGACCGGGGTGTCGCGCCCGAGCGGGTGACGGTCGCCGGCGACTCCTCGGGTGGCGGATTGGTCCTCTCACTGCTGCTCACACTCGCGAAGCAGGATTCTCCGCAGCCGGGTGCTGCGGTCCTGATGTGCCCGTGGTTGGACCTCGCGCTCCGTCTTCAACGGGAGCCCAGCGACGTCACCGCCCCGCTCGCAGATGAGAACGAGGCACGGAACTGCGCGGCCATGTACCTCGCCGGACACCCGCTCGACGACCCAGTGGTCGACCCGCTATCCGCGGATCTGACGGGCCTGCCGCCAATGCTGATCCAGGCGGCGACAGGCGACGCACGGCTCGCAGACGCTAGAGCCCTCGCCGCGCGGGCCCGTCGGTACGGTGTCGACGCGCGGCTTCAGCTGTTCCCTGTCGACGCGCATGCGTTCCACCTGTTCTGGTCGTTCCTGCCCGAAGCCGCCGATGCGATCGAAGCGGCGGGGAAGTTCGTCCAGACCGGCAGCGAGACCGGACGCGTCGGAGCACAAGCCTCGGTTCGTCGCTGAGGCCGTCGGCGAGTCGAAGGTTGGCCCGAAGTCGCGATATGACGGAGCGGATCATCGGTGTCGGCGGCGTCGAGCTCTGCACGGCGTCGTTTGGCGATCCGGCTGCCCCGGCGATCCTTCTCGTGCAAGGAGTCGGTGCGTCGATGCTGTGGTGGGATGAGGGCTTCTGTCGGATCCTCTCCGGCTCGAGGCGCTTCGTGATCCGCTACGACCATCGTGACACCGGACGGTCGATCACCTACAGGCCAGGGCAGCCGGGCTATACCGGCGCGGACCTGGTGGCTGACGCGGCCGGCGTGCTCGATGCCTACGGTATCCCCAGCGCCCACGTCGTCGGCGTGTCGGCGGGTGGCGCCTTCGCGCAGCTGCTCGCCCTCGAGTTCCCCGAACGTGTGCTGTCGCTGGTCCTCCTCAGTAGCTCGCCGGCGACCTCCGGCGACCGCGAGCTGCCGCCCCCGACCGATGCGTTCCGGACGTTCGTCGCCACGGCCCAGGTTGATCGGTCCGATCGAGAATCGGCGGTGGAGTACCTGGTCGCCTACTGCCGGATGCTCTCCGGAGGCGTCCGCCCCTTCGATGAGACACGAATGCGTGACCTCGTGCACCGTGACGTCGAGCGCGCGCGGGACCCCGCGGCCGCGCGCAACCATGATCTGCTGGACGCGGGCCGGACGCCGCGCGCGCGGCTGTCAACGATTGCGGCGCCGACGCTCGTGATCCACGGGACGGCGGACCCAATGTTCCCCATCGAGCACGGCGTAGCACTCGCGCACGAGATTCCCGGGGCGAGGCTGCTGAGGCTGGACGGCGCCGGGCACGGCGTCGACCCGGTGGACCGGGACACCATCGCCGCGGCGATCGTCCGGCACACAAGTGGGGTTAGCAGACCCTGAACGTCGCGCTCACCGTCTTGGTGACGGTGACCGCTCTGCGATGCCCGTGGCTGGTCACGGTCTTCTTGTAGACGACGGTCACCCGCAGCGTGTGCGCTCCTGACTTCAGCCCGGCGAGCCGAAGCACCGGCCTCGAGGGCAGGTGGTGCGCAACCGCGTTCGCGGTGTGCCTGATGCCCTTGTCGATGAAGAAGGCGGCACGCTGGAAGCGGAGCACGGCGGCGCGTGAGTGCGCGATCGCGGCCGAGCGGAGCACCGCGCTCAGGGTCTTCGCGCTCGCAGTGCAGACGCGCAGCGATGGCGTGGTCAGCTCGACCTGCTGATTGCCGACCCGCGCCGTCGTCACCCGCGCCGGCGGTAGCGGCCTGCCAGTCGTCCTGAACGACCGCACGACGCCGGCCACGGTCCCGCCGAAACCGTTCCTCGCCGTGACGCGGTAGAGGATGACCGTCCCGGGTGGGAGGCCGGTCAATCTGGCCGTGACCTTCGAGGCTTCGCCGCTGGCCGGCAGCGTTCCGGCGGCTGCTCTCGACGCCAACGCCGAGGTCGTCCCGTACTGAAACGCAACGGTCGTCAACGCCCCGAGCGGACTGATCATCCCCGACACGCTCGCCGTCGTGTTGGTGACCGCGGCGGCGGGGCCGGTGGTCGCGGTCGGAGGGATCTGCAACGCGATCCGTCCGATCGCTTTCGAGCCGCGATCGGTGAACCACAGGTTGCCGTCGGGGCCTGACAGCAGCGCATCACCGTCCGCGCCCTGGCCGGGGTTGCGGTTCAGGCCGGCCGTGAACTCGGTGATGACACCGGCGGTCGTAATTCTCGCCACCCCTCCGGGCGCGAGCCCGTCCTGCGATGCCTGCTCGACCCAGATGTTGCCGTCGGCCCCGACCGTGATGTCGTCCTGTGGATTGGTCTGACTGAGACCCTGGTCGAACTCGGTGATGACCCCGGAGGGCGTGATCCGGCCGACCGCCCGATCGGCGGCACTCTGGTCGATGAACCACACGTTGCCATCTGGCCCGACTGTCATCGGGTCTGGGTCGGCGTTCGCCTTGAGGCCCTGCGTGAACTCGGTGATCGTGCCGTCAGGCGTGACGCGTCCGACGGCCGGCACGCCGGGGTCGCTGAACCAGATGTTCCCGTCGGCGCCCAGGGTGCTCTCGGTCGGCATCGACATCGCGGCGCCGGTTGGGAACTCGGTGATCGTTCCGGCCGGCGTCACCCGGCCGATCGCGCCCTTCGCCTTGTCGGTGAACCACATGTTCCCGTCGGCTCCGGCGGTCAGCGTCTCCGGCATCGCCCCCGTGAGCAGGCCCGACGTGAACTCGGTGATCGCTCCCGCCGGGGTGACCTTTCCGATCGCCGGGGTCGCGACGTCGAGGAACCACAGGTTCCCATCCGGGCCGACCGTGATGTCCGCAGGAGCCATGTTCGGCTGAGTTGTCGGGGGGCCAAACTCCTTGATCGCACCCGTTGGCGTCACCATGCCGATCGCGTTGTCAGGTGCGTGGCCAGTCGCGGTGAACCACAGGTTCCCATCGGGCCCCTGGGTGATGTCGAACGGCGTGGCCGGGCTCGTCAGCCCCTGTGTGAACTCTTGGATCGCGCCGGACGGCGTGATCCTGCCGATGGCGTGGGGCGTACCGCCATCCGTGAACCAGAGATTCCCGTCGGCACCGGATTCGAGACCGAGGGGATCATGACCCGAGCCGAGGCCGCCATTCGGGGGAAACTCGGTGATCGCGGTCGCCTGGGCCGCGATCGGCACGGCAGCCAGCACACCGGACGCGACCAGCAACGACGCCAGCAGACCCCACCACCACCGACGAATCATTCGACACACCCCCGCTCCGGATCGCTGAACGCCGGAGACTAGACGCCGCACGCCGGGTGACGCAAGCCCGCGGCTGATGAGGTGCCCCCAGTCCGAGCTGACACCGCCGGGACGCCGCTCTACGGGCTCGCGATGGCAGCGAGGGGTGGGAAGGCCGGCGGACGCTTTTCGACGAAGCTCTGGACACCCTCGGCAAAGTCCGGCTTCGAAAACGATTCGAGCATCAGCACATTGGCGAGCTCCAGAGCAGCTCCGAGCGGTCTCGTGAGCGCCTCGTACACCTGTTGCTTGATCGTTGCCAGGCTCGCCGGAGAGACGTTCGCGGCGACGTCGCGGGCGTACTCGAGCGCGACATCGACCACATGCTCGTCCTCGACGGCGCGATTCACGATCCCGAGCTCGACCGCCTCCGAGCCACGGAACACGCGGGCGGACATGAGGAGATCGAGCGCGCGAGCGGGACCGACGAGTCGCGGCAGGATCCAGGACGTGCCGTGCTCGGCGATCAATCCCCGCCGCGAGAACGCTGTCGTCAGCTTCGCATTCGCCGCGCAGAAGCGGATATCGCAGGTGAGTGCAAACGCGAGCCCGAGGCCCGCGCAGGCGCCATTGATCGCTGCGATCACAGGCTTCGGAATTGACATCGCGAACGTGATCGGTCTCGGGTCCGTGCGGTTGGCTCTCGCCTCGAGGGCACTGTCACCGCTCGACAGAGCGGTGAGGTCGTTCATGTCGGCACCGGGGCAGAACCCGCGGCCGGCGCCGGTGATCACGATCACCCGCACGCGCTCGTCCTCGGCGCACGTCTGCAGCAGGTCGAACAGCGCAATCTGCATCTGATAAGTCCAGGCGTTCAGACGATCGGGGCGGTTCAGCGTCAACAGCGCAACCCCGTCGTCGCCCACCTCGCAAAGCACGACGTCCTCCATCTTGGCCTCCTCTCGGCTCCGGGCGTGGAGCGAGCCTAGCGGCCGGGAGTCCTGTGGCTTCGACGCGGCGGCTTCGAACAGGGTGCGGCGGAGCGACTGGCGAGCTGCGGCGATCAGCTCAGGGCGCGGTTCTCCCGGTGCAATCCTCAGCAGCGGCAGCACGAAATTGACCCAGTCGCGCTTCGTCAACCTCGCGGCGATCTGGTCAGGAGTCTCGCCGAACGCCGCTCGGATGTCGTCGGCCAGATGACCGTTCTCGGACAGGAGGACCTCGATACAGGTCGTGCGGATGCAGCGCGTCCCCCGTGGCGCAGTCGCGGCTGCGCTGGCCTTCGCGATGGCCCAGTCCTGCCAGCCGGTACAGGCAGTCATCACCTGTCGAAAACGCTTCACCTCGTCCTCGATTCGCTGACTCAGCGCGAGGCGAACGGCGGTGTCGCGTGCGCGTTCGAATGCCGGCCAATCTCCCGAGCCCCGGGCGAAGCTGGCCAGTGCCATCTGCGGCGCGAGGATCTCGACCGGCGGGCGCTCCTTCGGCACCGAGGGGACGCTTGAGCTCTCGGCGCCCGATCGTCTGTCGCGTTCGCGGGTACGACCCAACATCGTCAACTGCTACCCGTCGGCCGTCTGACACTCATCTGTTCGTGCCGCCGCTCATGCAGTTGCTCGCCTCTACGATCGATACTGACAGACGTATCGACCACGCACGCGCGATTCGACAGCCCGGACAGATCCGGCAGCCGCGTGTCCGATGACTCGGGGCCGCCGGGGCTCTGTTGCCGGATGGACCCACGGTCACGCCGCCTCACCTCGCGCCCACCAACCGCCGGCTTGAGTGCTCCTCGTCCCGCGTGCCCTGATCCCTGAAGGCTGGCTACCTACCCGCGGAATCGCATCAGCTCCGCGATCGTGAGCAGCGCGATCCTCAGGTCAAGCCGCAGCGACCAGTTTTGGATGTAGTAGTTGTCGCACTCGACGCGGTCGCTGATCGAGGTCTGTCCCCTCAGTCCGTGTACCTGTGCCCAACCCGTGATCCCGGACTTCACACGATGGCGGTTCTGATAGCGCGAGATCTCGTGTGCGTACTTCCGAACGTACTCTGGCCGCTCGGGTCGCGGGCCGACGAGACTCATTTCGCCGCGCAGCACATTGATGAGTTGGGGGAGCTCGTCGAGCGATAGGTCGCGAAGGAGCCGACCCAATCTGGTGCGCCGGTCCTCGCCTTCGATGCCTCCCGGCGCTAGCCCCGGGAGGGGCGCGAAGGATTCACCGATCCGCCGCGGCACGTGCATGGTCCGAAACTTGAGGAGCGTGAATTCGTGTCCGTCGCGCCCGATACGGCGTTGACGGAACAGGATGGGGCCGGGGGATGTGAGCTGCACCGCCATCGCGATCGTCAGCAGCAGCGGTGCCAGGGCGAGCAGAGCGATCGCGGCAACGGTGCGATCGAGCGCATGTTTGACCGCAAATTCCCATCCGTGAGGATCCGTCGGGCGCAGCGTGAGAACGGGAAGGCCCCCAACGTAGTAGAGAGCCGAGCGCTCATTGATCGCCTCGTACAGTCGCGGCACGACCAAGACCTCGACGCCAAGCTGCCCGCATTCGCCGAGCTTCTGGACGAGTTCGTGATCGGGCTCTGAGGAGAACGCCACGATGAGGTGATGGACTCGCGCTCGTTGAATCGCCTCGGGGAGGTTGTCCAGGCCGCCGAGCAGCGGAAGACGTCCTCCGGATCGGTTGTTCGCCGGACGGGGATCGGCATCGACGTAGCCGACCGGGCGCAACCCGGAGGACGGCTCGTCCAGCAGTCGCTGGGCGAGCGATTCGCCGACTGCCCCGGCGCCGACGATGATCGTTGGCGTCGCCCACAGCCTCGCTAGCGATGCCCAGCGTCGCACCGTCATCAAGGCTGCTCGCGCAACGACCACACACACACCCGTGATCAGGACCTCGCGCATGATCATCCGGCCAGCGTGCGGCGCTGCCACGACGGCACACGCAGCGAGTGCCAGGACGGTTGCCCGCCCCATCGCACCGGCCACGTCAGCCGCGCTGTCTGCCAGAGAGCCGAACACGCGCTGGTCCTGCCGACGCCGAGTGTGCAACAAGGCCATGACGATCGCAGGGAAGAGCATGCCGGGCCAGTGAGGACCCAGGTCGCTCGGGGTGGCGGCGATTGCCGTTGCCGCGACGCCACAGAGTGCCACGAGATCGGTGAGGAAGCACACCCGGGCCCACAGACGTGGACCGACTACCCGCCATCGGTCCGCGCGAGCGGACTGCGGCGTCGGGGCGACCGTGTGCGCAACGGAATCCTCACCGAGCAACGTGATCGTCTCCGGCGCCGTCATGGCGTCCACCGACAACAACGTGTAGCCGCACGCGGGCCGCGTCCACCGACGGACAGGTGGCGGGCTCGCTGCGATGTCGGGGATCCGGGTCGCCTTCCGATCTCGACGTGGTGCGGCTGATCAGTCCGCACGCGGCCGAGAAGAGCCCACGCGACAGCCGAGGCACGACCTCTCGCACGTCGCGCAATACGCCACGGCGGTCCCGGTCGAGCGCTTCCTCGGCCACTCGGGGCAAGGCGTGAGCCGGATAACTCACCCCAGGCGCCTGATGCGAGTCCGTACGATCGCTCCTGCGACGAGAAGCACGCCACCGCTGATCGCCAACAGGCCGGTGTCCAGACCCGTGAACGGCAGCGTCCCGGCGGAAGCCACGCCGGACGAGGTGCCCTCCGGGCCGCTGGAGGTTCCTTCCGGGCCGCTGGACACGGCGCACAGTTGGGGGTTGTACGCCTGGCACGTCGCGCTTTGCGCGAACGCCGACCCGGGCGCCAGCATCAGCGCCAACATCACAGAGAGCGTTACCAGCACCGTTGCGATGCGATTCATCGGCTCCTCCCGAGTAAGCGGTCCGCTACGCGCCGCGCGCACCGTCCTTGGTCATGGCCGAAGACCGCACTGTTGATGCATTCGGCCTCCAGCAAATATCGATTCCAATGTGTTAATGACGTGCGGAACGCAAGATCACGCGTCGGCAGCTCAGGAGGTATGAGCGCTGACATGGCTCACGTCAGCCACGGCGAGTGGCCGCCCGGCACGGCCCGGCCGGCGCGCCCCGGCCGGCGCGCCCGACCGCACCGACGCCAAGACTGGCTAGCTCGTTGTCGATCGCGACTGTCCCGGCGCCGCAGACTGTCGTGGCGTCGTGTCGGACCGTCCCGATGTGGCGCGCGATCGCCCCGGCGTCGTGTTGGACTGTCCCGGCGTCGCACCCGATTGTCCCGGCGTCGTGTTGGACTGTCCCGGCACCGTGCCCGACTGTCCCGGCGTCGTGTCGGACTGTCCCGGCGCCGCGCCGGACTGTCCCAGCGCGGTGCCGGACCCCCCGGGAGCCGATGCGCCGAGAGGCGTGGCAGGCAGCGCGCTGGGCTGGTTCGTGGTGGCCACGGTCGAGCTTCCGGGCACACCAGGGGTCGCGATCGGTTGGGTGCCGCTCGTGCCGGCATCGCCCGAACTGCTGCGCGGCGTTGCCGTCGCCGCACCGCGGCGATCAAACCGCGTCGCCCATTTGGTCGAGCCATTGTGGATGCCACCGGCCGGCTGCCCGGCGACCCGGGTCATGGACGTGCGCTCGGCCGTTCGGTCGCCGCGACGGGTTCGCGTTCGCTCCGAGACACGGATCACCACCCGCGGATCACCTTGCGATCGGCGATCGAAGCTCACAGCCGGGCGGGACATGTGCTCACCGTCGGGGGCATGCGATCCAATCCGGGCCGGACCCGTCGAGAGCACCGCAGAGCCACCCCCGACCGCGGTGAACCCAACGGCGAGGATCGCACCGCCCCTCAGAGCACACGGAAACCCCCCGAGCCGCTCGCCGAGCGTCGTTGGCGCAAGTCGTACCAAGAGTGGCGCGAGCGCCGCGGCGCACTCCCGGAGCCGAGTACGCGCCCGGTGCAAGAGCTGGCGGACCGATCCTTCCGAACGCCCCAGCGCCGTCGCGATCTCGCGATGGCCACTGCCCGCCAGCACACGCGCGATCAGTGCCCGGCGCTCGGCCTCCGGCAGGTTCGAGATCGCCTCGAGCGTGTCCCGTAGCTGTTGCCGGCGCTCCACTGTGTCGTCCGCCGACTCGGTCACGAGCGGGAGCTCTTCCACCGGCGCCGTCGAGATCCTCCGGCGGAGGATGCCCAAGGCAGCGTTGTGGGCAATACGGAACAGCCACCCGCCGAGCCGAAGGTCTGGTCCGGTCCGGTCAATCGTCCGGAACGCAGCCAGAAACGCCTCCTGGACAGCATCCTCCGCCTCCGTCGGCGTCAGCATCCGCCGACAGTGTCTGAGCAACGGCTCCTGGTATCGCAGGACGATCACTTCGAACGCTGCGACGCTGCCCCCACGGGCCAATTCCACCAGGTGCTGTTCGCTCTCCACGCCAACACACCGGCTCTGACTGCGATCCGTGAGCACGGCCATTCTCGATCCCATGACGATTCGACGTGCCTAGACCTATGGGCTACCCGCTCCTGGTCCGGTGTATCCGCAGGTGCCGGTGCGCGGATTCGGGTCGGCTGGGAGGTGGTCGGCTGGGAGGTGGTCGGCTGGGAGGTGGTCGGCTGGGAGGTGGTCGGCTGGGAGGTCTCCGGGATCTCGCGGCCGAAGGTCTCCTCGTTGGTCAGCCCCCGGTGCTCGGCGCGGCGGCGTATTCCTCGTCGGTGACGTGCCGACCCCACGTGACCGGACTGCCGGACTCGTCGTTCTGCTGCATGGCGATGTGGACCATGAACCGCTGCGGCGTCGCTCCGTGCCAGTGGTTCTCGCCGGGCTCGAAGAACACGCGGTCACCGGGCCGGATCATCTCGACCGGTCCACCCTCGCGCTGGCACAGGCCGATGCCCTCGACGACGAAAATCGTCTGCCCGTGCGGGTGGGTGTGCCAGGCCGTGCGGGCGCTTGGGGTGAAGTGGACGCTGGCCGCGGCAAATGTGGAACTGCCGGCGGGGGCAGCGAGGGCATCGATGTACACATCGCCGGTGAACCAATCGGCGGGACCTTTGACGGTGTCGATCGAGCTGCGGGTGATCTGCATGTGAGTCCTATTCGTCGGCGGGGTCCACGGAATTCAACATACCCCGATCCGCCTCGCCCAACTGTGCCCCGTCAGTCCCCCTGTCGTCGGGCGCAGAGCGCCGCGGGTTCGGGGTGCTTTCGCGGGGATCCCCGCCACGTACACTCGCGTCGTGGCTCCAGGTTCTGTCACGGCCGAGACGCTCCCGACGGCTGGCAGACGCCGAAGCCCGGAGGGATCTGGGCGTCGCGCCGCCATCAGGTCCGTAGCGATGGCGGTCCCGGATCGGAGGATCTCAAACCAGGAGATCGCTGAGCGGCTGGGCGTCGAGGCAGGCTGGATCACGAAGCGCACCGGGACGCAGGAGCGCCCGTGGGCGTTGCCGGGCGAGCGGATGAGCGAGTTTGCGGCACGCGCGGGCGCAGTCGCGCTGGCGAAGTCCGGGATCGACGCGAGCGAGCTTGACCTTATTGCCGTCGCCACCTCGACGGCCGACGAGATCACCCCGAATGCCGCGCCGCTGGTGGCGGGACTGATCGGGGCTGAACGAGCCGGCGCTTTCGATATCGGCTCGGCATGCACGGGCTGGCTGGCGGGGCTCGCGCTGGCATGCGGTCAAATCGAATCCGGCCGCGCCCGGAACGCGCTCGTCGTGGGCGCCGACTTTCTGTCCCGATTCCTCGATCTCTCCGATCGTGACACGGCGCCGCTGTTCGCCGACGGCGCCGGCGCCGCGGTGGTCTCGGCAAGCACCGGTGGACCCGGAGGAGTCGGCCCCGTGCTCCTGCGCCACGACGCGGAGGGCGCGGAGCTGATCAGACTCGAGCGCAGCGGGCGCATCCAGATGCGCGGTCAGGAGACCTTCCGCGCTGCCGTGGAGTCATTGTCAAGCGTGACCGTGCAGGCGCTCGAGGCGAGCGGGGTGGACATCGGCGAGGTCAACCTGTTCGTCTATCACCAGGCGAACTCGCGCATCATCCGCGCGGTGGGGCAGCGGCTGGGACTTCCGCCGGAGCTCGTTGTCGACTACGTCAGCCGGTTCGCCAACTCGTCAACGGCAACCCTGCCGATCGCGCTGTCGGTGGCCGAGCAGGAGGGACGGCTTCATCCGGGCGACCGCGTGCTGCTGGCCGCGTTCGGCGGCGGCTTCACCTGGGGTGCGACGCTCCTGGAGTGGGGTCCGGCGTCAGTCTAGGTCGCGCTCGTAGATCCGAAAACGCTTGACGATCCGGCCCCCCAGTGCCTCCATCGCCCGGTTCATCGAGTGATTGGTCTCGAGGATCCATCCCATCTCGCCGCCCTTCTGACGCGTCCTCTCCCCGGACCGATATTGCGCGAGGTACAGCGCGACCCCCGCACCCGTGTGCTGGTACTCGGGGATGACGCCGAGAAATCCGACCCGGATCCGGTCGATGATCCGCCCCTTGGTGAGGAAGTAGAACCACCCGAGCGGCAGCAGGCGCCCGCGCATCTTCTTCAATACCTGGTTGATGTCGGGAACCGTGATCGCCATTCCGGCCGTCTGCCCGTCGACCTCCGCGATCATGAACCAGTCGCGCGCGTAGACCAGCTGCAGGTCCAGGGCGTACGCGTCCAGATCGCGCTTGGAGTAGGGCACGAACCCCCAGTTCCGAGACCAGGCGGAGTTGTAGACCTTGGCGAACTCGTCGAGCTCGCGCCGGAGGTGGCGCCGGGACATGGAGCGGATGCGCACCTGGTATCGGTCTCGGGCGCGCTGGGCGATGCGCAGCAGTTGCGGGCTGACCTGTTGTGAGTCGAACACGCTGCGCTCCCACATCAGCAGGTCCATCGCCTTGTGCAGGCCGGCCGTTTCGCAGCGCCGCTGGTAGTACGGAGGGTGCCACGGCTGCTTGACCATCGGGTCGCGGTCGAAGCCCTCGATGAGCACGCCACTTTCGTCGTTCATCTGGAAATCCATCGGGCCGACCATCCGATCGCACCCGCGCGCCCGGAGCCAGCTGGTTGCCTCCTCGAGCAGCGCCTCGAGCACGTGCTGGTCATCCTCGAACTCGAGGAATCCGAACATCCCCCAGCGGTTGCCGTGAAACGCGTTGAAGGCGTGATCGACCTGCGCGGTGACCCGCCCGACGACGCGCCGGCCTCGGCGGGCCAGGAAATACTCGGCGGTGCCGTGCGTGAAATACGCATTCATCCGGCGGCTGAGGAACACGTACCGCTCGAGCTTCAGCGGGGGGATCCACGGCGTGTCCGCGTGCAGGCGAAAGGGCAGCGCGACGAACGCGCGGACCTCAGCACAGCCACGCACCGGGCGAACGTCCACGCTCATCGCCCAGCACGGTAACGAACTGGCTTGGGCTGTTTCGCCGTGCCCTCCGGCCGTCGAGGTCGACCGGAGTCTCCCGCCCGGATCTGATGAACTGTCCGGCGGGCGGATGGACGACGCGAACGCAGCACCGTACACGCGCTATAAGGCGCGCAGCCGAGTCTCGCGCATACGTCTTGGCGCGGTTTCGGCAGTGCTCTTCGGTCTCCTCGTGTGGGGCAGCTACACGCAGCGTTGGTCGTGGGCGGGAATCAACGGGCGCACAGCCAGGCTGTGGGACTGGCTCCACCTGCTGCTCCTCCCGTTCGTCCTTGCGTTCCTGCCGATCTGGCTGAGCCGGACGACCCGCGTCTCCGCGCGCCGGAAGCGTGTCGGCGCGATTGCCGGTGCGGCGTTCGCGGTGGTCGTCGTCCTCGGCTACACGATTCCCTGGGCCTGGACCGGGTTCAGGGGCAACACGCTGTGGGATTGGTTCGGCTTGATCGCGCTTCCGCTTGCGGTTGCGCTCACTCCGGTCGCCGCCGAGCTGCGTCGGACGCGGAGCCGCCGGCACACACTGATCGCGCTTGCCGCCGCCTGCGTCTTCGCCGCCGTCGTCGTCGGGGGCTACCTCGCCGACTGGACGTGGACCGGGTTCCGGCACAACACGGTGTGGGACTGGCTGCGCCTGCTGCTGTTGCCGCTCCTGATTCCGACCGTCGTCGTTCCGGCGCTCAAGCCGCTGGCCATGTCCGGCGTCACCGTTCTGCGAGAAGACGACGATGCCCCATCTGACGAGACGGAGTCTGGGCCGGGCGCGTCCCCATCTGACGAGACGGAGTCTGGGCAGGGCGCGCCCTGAGCGGGGCGGCGATCAGCCGTGTCGGCCTCGGCGACGGTCGCGCAGACGAGGTAGTCGACACCCGGCGCGAAGGGCCACAGCCACACCGACGTATCGACGATCCGAGCGCCGGAGGCCGTCACGGCACGGCGAACCTCACACCCCAGAGGTTGGTGGCCCCGCTCACTCAGTGCGACAGCGCCATCCGGATCACGTCGTGCGACGTCGAGTATCTCCGACGGCGAGAAGGGCTGCACGTGTCCCGGCCACCATCCGAGCATGTCGTGCAGGTGAACGACCGTGCCCGTCGGCGCGCTGGCGTGCAGACACCGGACGAGCGCGTCGGTCACATGCTGTCCGTGACGTCGCAGCGCGGCGTCGATCGCCGGTCCGGGCAATCCGGCGTCGATCAGCGCCGGGTAGACCAGCTGTGTGTAGAGGAGGTCCGCAACCACCACGTCGTAGGGCGCGCGCGTGAGGGTGTCCCCATCGCCTCTGGGCGCGATGTCATGACACTCGCAGGCCGCGCTGATGACCGCGTCCGCGGCACCGAAGGTGACGTCGAGAACCTCGGTCGTGACCCGCCCTCGGTGGACCGCACGCCGCCGGCGCCCTCGGCCGAGAGCAGCGCCATCGACGTCGACGAGGTCGACCCGGCGGGCGCGATGCGCGAGGCGGTGGAGCGGCACATCATCTGCGGTACCGGCACCGACAACGGCGACGACCGCATCTGCCGGAACGTGTCGGTCGAGGAGGCGCCACAGCGCGTCGCGTGACCGCTTCCAGCGCCACTGGCGCCACCACGTCGCCTCGGCGTTCCGCCGCGCGTTCGCCGCCTCGCACCGCCGCGACGTCGTCACGCGGCCTCGGCGTCCTCGGTGAGGACGGGGCCGCCCTCGTGCGGGTTCGTTCCCGGGTCCCGCTGGACGGTGATGAACGATTGCCAGGTGATCCGGAGGATGACGATTGTGATGATGAGGCCGATGATCGGGTCGCCGATCGTGAGCCCGAGACCGACGACGACGGCGCTCGCGACCACCGACAGACTGACATAGCCGTCGGTGCGGGCATGAGCCCCGTCGGCGATGAGCGCTGGGCTGTCCAGTCGCCTGCCGGCGCGAGTGCGGATGAACGCCGCGATCTCGTTGCCGACGAACCCGATCACGCCTGCCGCAGCCAGCGGCCAGAGGTGCGTGAGGGCCTGCGGGTGGATGAGCCGCTCGATCGACTGCCAGAACGCCACGCAGGCGCTGAAGAAGATCGTTGCGACGACGAAGTAGCCGGCGCGCTTCTCGGCCGTGAACGACCGCATCAGGAAGGCCACTCCGAGCGGGACGGCGGTGAGCGCGTCCCCGAAGTTGTGGATGAGGTCGGCGAGAAGCGCGACGGAGCCGGTGAGGACGAAGATGGCCGTCTGAACCGCGGCCGTCGCGAGCAGCACGAGCAGGCTCAGGGAGACTGCGCGCAGGCCGGCGCGGGAGGACACGATCGAGCGCGCCACGAGGCCATGACTGTGTCCGTGTCCGAGTCCGTGCTCGTGTGCGTGCTCGTGTCCGCGCGAGTGGTCCCCGCCAGATTCGAGACTCACCCGGCCTCCCGGGCGGGGAGCAACGGCTCCGGCGCACCCAGCCGCACATGCTGCACGTGAAAGACGGCCTGATCGAGCAACTCGGCGACATGTGAATCGTGGAGTCCGTAGATCACCCGCTTGCCCCGCCGCTCACCTACGACGAAGCCGAGGTGACGGAGCGCCCGCAGTTGATGGGACACGGCCGATGCTTCCATCCCGACTGCCGCGGCGAGCTCGCCGACGGAGCATGCGCCGTCCCGCAACCGGCTGAGGATCTGCACCCGGCTGGGGGTCGAGAGCACCTGCATCCGCTCGGCCACCATCCGGGCGGTGTCGGCATCGACGACGCCGGTCGTGGTCTTGCCGCCAACTCCGTGAGTCATCTCAACACATGTTAGTGCGTTCAGATGTTCCCCTGACTTGGTTCTTCATCCTGTGCCCAGGGGTGCTCGCAGCGCTGGGCCCACCCGGCAGGGACGGGCGCCGGTCCACGCGGGACCGACCGGCGAGCACCTCAGGTGAGCAGGCTCAACGCGGTCTGGCCGTTGACGCCAGCGTGGACGCCGCGCGCGCTGCTCGGATCGGCGGCGAGCTGAGCGCTGAGAGTAGACACGAGCCGGGCCGCCGCGTCCACGTCCTCCGCGGCGCTCGCCGCGGCCGCCTGATTCTCAGCACCGACAGCGCCGCGGACGTCGACCGAGACGGCTGCGGAGAGGGCGCCCTGGCCGGCGTCGTCGGAGTCAACCGAGCCGACGCTGCCGCGGCCACTGCGCTGCGCATCGGCCGGTGGGGTTTCGGCCGCGATGCGGCGCGAGTCGGTCTGAACCTGCGGATCAATGGGTGCAGTCACAAGGTCATCTCCATCGAGGAATCAGTCTGCGGGTCTGTATCGGCAGCAACTCGAAAACCCTGATCCGAAATTTCCCGCAACGCTCCTACCGACGCGTCGAGCAGCGCCTCCGCCTGGACGGCGCCGACCGGGCGCGAGAACAGGAAGCCCTGCCCGAGCGGGGAACGCAGCCGACGGAGGTGGTCGGCCTGTCCGGCTTGCTCGATGCCCTCGGCGACGACCGTCATCTCGAGGCTCCTACCGAGGTCGACGATGCCGCGCACGAGCTGGGCCTTGCCGGGGTCATGTTCGATCCCGTCGATGAACGACCGATCGATCTTGAGGATGTCGACCGGATAGTCCTGGAGGCGTGAGAGGGCGGAATAGCCGGTTCCGAAATCGTCGACGGCGATCTGGATCCCGAGCGCCTTGAGTGCGTGCAGCCGCTCGATCGTCTGCTGGTCGTCGTCGGGGAGCAGGCTCTCGGTGATCTCGAGCACGAGCCGGCCCGGGGTCAGTCCGCTCGTGCTGAGCGCCCGCTCGACGAGGGGCGGAAACGACGCGTCGCGCAGCTGGCGGGTCGAGACGTTGACGTTGATCTGCAGGTCTCGCTCCGGGTAGGTCTGCTGCCAGACCGCGGCCTGCGCGCACGCGCTCTGCAGGATCCACGCGCCGAGCGGCACGATCAGGCCCGTGTCCTCCGCGACGCTGATGAAGTCGCCGGGAGCCAGGCGGCCGCGAACGGGATGAGCCCAGCGGACGAGCGCCTCGCACGCCACGACATCGCCGCGCTGAAGATCGACGATCGGCTGGTAGTCGAGCTCGAACTCGCTGCGGTCGAGCGCGCGCTGAAGCTCCCCGGTCAGCTCAAGGCGCGCGAGCACCCGCTCGTGCATGCCGTCCTCGAAGGACTCGACGGTGCCCTTGCCCGCGTCCTTGGCGGCGTACATCGCCGTGTCCGCGTTGCGGAGGAGATTCTCGGCGCCGGTCGAGCCGTCGCTCAGGGCGATCCCGATCGAGGCGCTGACGCGGAGCTCGCGCCCTGCGATCTGGAACGGCGGGATCAGCTCCTCGAGCAGCCGAGTGGCGGTGCGCTGCGCGGACTGCGGGTCATCGAGGCTCTCCATCAGGATCGCGAACTCGTCGCCGCCGAGGCGGGCGGCCGTGTCCGTGACCCGAACGACGCGTGCGATGCGGCGCGCCACTGCCTGAAGCAGCTCGTCGCCGCTGGCGTGGCCGAGGCTGTCGTTGATCGTCTTGAAGTCGTCGAGATCGAGGAACAAGATCGCCGCGAGATGCTTGTGTCGGCGGGCGCCCGCGAGGCCGTGCGCCAGCCGGTCTTCGAACAAGCCGCGGTTCGCCAGCCCCGTCAGCGAGTCATGGAACGCCTGGTGACGGAGTTCGTCCTCCAGTGCCTTACGGTCGCTGACGTCCCGCATGCTGAGCACGACACCCTCGATCTCCGCGTCGGTCAGGCGGTTCTCGGCGATCACCTCAAGGTCCCGCCACCCGTCGCGTGCGTGGGCGAACCGAGACGTGACGGTGACTGACCCCGAATGGCGCATCACGGCCGCAAGGTGACTCTCCAGCAGCTGGACGTCATCCGGATGCGCGAGGCTGCTGACGCGCCGACCGATCACCTCGCCTGCGGGATAACCGAGTCCCGTCTGGACCGAGGTCGACTGTCAGCGCACGGTCAGATCTGGACCGATGACGACGATGATGTCGCTCGAATGCTCGACGAGCGCCCGGATCCGGCGCTCGGTGCGCTGCTCCAGGAACCGTCGCTCACGCTCGAGCAGCGACCTGCGCCGAAGCCGGTAGAGCTGGAATCCGAGCAGCACGAGCATCACCAGCCCGACGGCGAGCGAGCCGAAGAAGGCGACGCCGGCACGGGTGGCGGCCTGGTCCGCGACCTGCCGCTGCGCGGCGGCCGCGGCATTGGCATCGCGGTCAAGGGCCTCGACGACCGGCGCAAACAGCGCCTCGGTGGAGGTCATCCCCTGGTGCACGCTCCCGAGCCCGTTCGCACTTGAGACGAGGCTCATGCCCGCGCCGTAGAGCCGGCCGGCGTCGTTGAGCAACACATGCGTCGTCGGGCTCTGGTCGGATGTGCGCAGTCCGGCGACAACGGCCGCCAGCGTGTTCCAGCGGCGCAGCGCCTGCGACACGAACGGACCCGCATGAATGACACGCTCGTGGCTGTCGAATGCCTCCGCGAGGCCGCGCCAGATGAAGTTCTCGAGCTCCAGACCGCTGGCGCGGGCTCGCTCGACGAGCACCTGCACGGTCTGGTGGTGCTTCTCGTCTCGCCGCGCGCTCTGCGCCACGAGCACCATCGCGACGATGACCGCCACTGCTGCGAGCATCGTCAGCGCCGGGCGCCAGGCCCAGCCCGCGCGCTTCCAGGCCAGACGCAATCCTGTGACCATGTACGAGGACATCGGCTGCCCCCGACCAAAGCTGAGTAGATCGGCCCAAGGCTCGGGGAACCTGAGCCCGCGGGTCAGATGACTCTCGGCTCGGCGGTCATCTCGCCGCCCGCATCACCGGTGTTGACGGTCCCGTCGGGTTCGATGAGCAGGACCTCGGTCTCCTCCTCTGCCTCCGGGCAGTGCTCGACGCCGCGAGGGACGACGAACAGTTCGCCGGCATCGAGTTCGACGTCCCGGCCACGGAGATGGATCGTCAGGTGGCCACGGATGACGAGGAAGAAGTCGTCCGTCTCGTCGTGCTTGTGCCACACGAACGGACCCTTGAGCTTCACGATCTGGAGCTTGTAGTCGTTGAGGTACCCGACGATCCCGGGTGCATAGTGCTCGTCGAGAAGAGCAAACTTCTCCGCGAGGTTGACCTTGTCCCTCATGTGTTGCGACCTCCTTGGTGCTTTGGCGCGACGCTACCGCAGGCCGTAACCCAGTGGCCTACGAACCGAAAGATGGCATGAGCAGTCTGTCCACCCACGCGTGTAGGGACCTCCTCAGCTCAAGCGCGGCGCGTGACCGCGCGGGCGTTCAAACCGTGGAGCTTGAGGAGGCCCCTTGTGAGCATCGTAATGGGACTTGATCAGCATCGAGCGCAGGTCACCGCCGATTGGTTTGAGACCGAGACCGGTGAGGTGAAGCGCGCGCGGGTCGTGCCGGCGGACCGTGCCGGTGTGCGCCGGTTCCTGGAGCGGTTCTCTGGCCAGGAGCTGGAGGTCGCGTTGGAGGCGACGACTGGGTGGCGGTTCGTGGTCGACGAGCTGCGACGGGTCGGTGCGGTCGCGCATCTCGCGGAGCCGGCAGAGACCGCGGGGTTGCGTGGGCCGAAGAAGCGCGCGAAGAATGATCGCTCTGACGCCCGGCATCTGCGCGAGTTGTTGATGGTCGGACGGCTTCCGGAGTCGTGGATCCCGCCCGATCACATCCTGGATCTCCGCGCGCGTGTGCGGCTGCGGCACACCCTTGGTGAGCAGCGCACGGAGTGGCAGCAGCGGATCCAGGCGACGCTTTATCACCACGGCTGTTCGCAGCGCCGAGCGCTGATGAGCGGTGAGGGGCGGGAGTGGCTGGCCGCGCAGCCGCTGCCTGCGACCGCACGCGAACAGGTGACCGTGGCGCTTGCGATGATCGAGGCGCTCGAGCGGCAGATCGCCCCGATCGAGAAGGAGCTGCGCGCCTATGCGCGCCGTCAGCCGGGATGCAAGGCGCTGATGCGCCATTACGGGATCGGCGAGCTGACCGCGGTCACGATCCTCGCCGAGCTCGGTGACTGCCGCCGGTTCTCCTCCTCCCGCCAAGCCGTCCGCTACGCGGGGATGGACATCACCGTGCCCGAGTCCGATACGCGCCGCTCCCGCGGTCATCTCTCACGACAGGGGCCGCCCGCGCTGCGCTGGGCGCTATACGAGGCCGCGCAGGTCGCCCGCCGCCCGACCAGCCCCGACCGCGGCTACTACGAGCAGACAGCTGAGCGGATCGGCGGCAACCGCGCCTGCTTGGCCGTCGCTCGCAAGCTGCTGCAGCGCAGCTACCACACGCTCCGCGAACTTGGAGAGGAGGCGTTAGCCGTCGCATGACCTTCGCCCGTGCGCGCCAAGCCCTTCATCACACCGATCATCGCGGCCAGCTCCCATCAGGTTCCTGCTGCCACGCCCGCGTGGCCAGCCCAGAAAGAACGAGCGGTCGCAACGCTTCCCCCAGCGGGATCGTCCCCATCAACCATCATGTCGCCGGACCCGGAGCCAACCCGAGGGCCGCGGACCGAAGTAAGGCTGGGCGACCGCGCGCGCACGACGGATACCTCCAACCGCGCCCACGCACCCCCAACCCTGAGCAGTACCAACCCGACAACCCGGATCTCGCGCTCGACGCTGGATCCCTGCACAAGTAAGGAACCCCATGTCCGACTACCGATTTTCGATCGGGCCCTGGAACGTCAGCGAGGGCCGTGACCCGTACGGGCCGGAGACCCGGCCGACGAAGGACCTCGCCTGGAAGCTCGAGCGCTTCCGCGCGGCCGGCTTCGAGGCGGTCATGTTCCATGACGACGACGTCGTTCCCGGGCTGGAGGACAAGAGTCCCGAGCAGGTGCTCGCTGAGGCCACGCGTGTCCGCACGGCTCTCGATGACGCCGGGCTGGTGGCCGAGTTCGTGGCCCCTCGCTTGTGGTTTCACCCCCTGCTCGTCGACGGCGGCTTCACAAGCAACGACCCGAAGGCCCGTGCCTACGCGATTGACCGCGCGAAGCAGGTGGCGGACATCGCACGGGTGCTCGGAGCTGATCTCAACGTCTGGTGGCTGGCCCGTGAGGGCACCTACCTGCGGGAGGCAAAGTCGGCGGCCCGCGCTCTCGAGCAGCTCACGGAGGCCGTCGACGCCGTGCTCGCGCACGACCCTGCGATCCGCCTGGCGATCGAGCCGAAGCCGAATGAGCCCGCGGACATCGCGTACCTGCCGACGATCGGCCACGCCCTCGCGTTCGCCCATCTCACGAGCGACCCGGCGCGAGTCGGCGGCCTCGTCGAGACCGCCCACGCCGTCCTCGTCGGGCTCGACCCGGCGGACGAGATGGAGTTCGCGCTCGCTCAGGGCAAGCTGTGGTCGGTCCACATCAATGATCAGAACGGCCTGAAGTTCGATCAGGACAAGCCGTTCGGGAGCGTCAATCTGCGCAGTGCCTTCGACCAGGTGCGCGTGCTCGAGCGCCACGGCTACGCGGCACGCGGCTACGTCGGGATCGATGTCCACTCGTTCCGCACGACGACGATGGACCACGCGCTCGACCATCTGACGAACAGCCGTCGCACGTTCGAGCGGCTCGTCGACAAGGCGCGGTCGTTCGATCACGCCGCCGCCGATGCGCTGATCGCCGACCGCGACTACCAGGCGCTCGATCAGATGGTGATCGAGCACCTGCTCGGGTGAGCGCGTGGCGTCGTCAGGGTCTAGCCTGCCGCCCGTCCCTACGGCGGCTCGATGTCAACCTGGCTGCGGACCACCATGGCCGCCACGCAGCCCGTGAGCCCTCCGGCGCGTCCAGCCGCTCGTTCAACCCCGACTCAGTCCATGCGTGCGGCCACACGCGTCGGATCGCGTCGCGGATGTCGCTGAATCGGGCGGGCATGCCTGTCGATGATCGTATCCCCAGTCGTTAGCCTGAGCTCGATGAGGACCGAGCGCGACCCGTAGTGCGTGAAGATCTCGCCGCTGCACTCCAGTGAGTTCGAGGCCGCGATCGCGCTCGTCGTGCTTGGCCGCCGCCTGTCCGCGTGACGGACACTCCGACGCACGTCTTACGCGGATCACATCCTCGCCTTCGGCTGGGGGCGCAAGCTTCACGGCGCATCCCCTCCCCAGACGATGATCGACCGCATGGCCATCACGACACCTCTTCCCACGATCGGCTCAGCCGAGCGCCCGGTGTCCCTCCGGCCGGCGGTCGACATCGTCGTTCCCGTCTTCAACGAGGAGGGTTCGCTCGCGTGCTCGATCCGCCGGCTGCACGCATACCTGTGCTCGAACATGCCGTTCGTCTGGCGGATCGTGATCGCCGACAACGCGAGCAGCGACGGAACGCTCGGCATCGCCCGCCGGCTCGCCGATGAGTTCGCCGGCGTTGAGGTTCTCCACGTGGCGGAAAAGGGGAGAGGACGCGCGCTACGGGAGGCGTGGTCGCGCAGCCAGGCGGATGTCGTCTGCTACATGGACGTCGACCTGTCGACCGGTCTCAACGCACTGCTCCCGCTCGTCGCTCCGCTCGTCTCCGGGCACAGCGACGTCGCGATCGGAACCCGGCTCGCCCGCGGCGCCCGGGTCGTCCGCGGCCGCAAGCGGGACTTCATCTCGCGCAGCTACAACCGGCTGCTCCGGCTCGCTCTCCGGGCGCGCTTCTCGGACGCACAGTGCGGCTTCAAGGCCGTCCGCGCCGACGTCGCCCGCGAGTTGCTCGCAGACGTCCGCGATCAGGGCTGGTTCTTTGACACCGAGCTGTTGATCCTCGCCCAGCGCCGGCACCTGCGGATCCACGAGGTGCCCGTCGACTGGATCGATGACCCTGACAGCCGCGTCGACGTCATCAGCACAGCCTGCGACGACCTCCGCGGGATCGCCCGACTTGCGCTCGGGCTGCCGGTCGTGCGCTTTGCGGTCATCGGCGTGATCTCGACGCTCGCCTACGCGGTGCTCTATCTGCTCCTCCGCGGCCCGCTCGGTCCGGACGGAGCGAACGCCGCCGGGCTGGCGCTCACCGCGGTTGCGAACACGCAGGCCAACCGGTACTTCACGTTTCGCCTGCGCGGCCGCGACGGACTCGTGCGCCAGCACGCCGCGGGCGCACTCGTGTACCTGCTCGCGCTCGGGATGACCGCCGGCGCGCTCGATCTGCTCCTCGCGCTCAACCCACACCCGGCCCGCGCCCTTGAGGTCGCCGTCCTCGTGTCCGCGAGCCTGCTCGCGACCGTGACACGCTACGTGGCGCTGCGGACCTGGGTGTTCGCGCATCGCGGCCCCACTGTCCGGGCCGTGAGATCGACGCCCGCTAACGGCGCATGATCCGCTTCGCGATCGGCAGCGCCAGCCACGACGGCGCGAACCGGTTCGGCACGAACGAGGCGCGGACCTGGGGCGGCCCGGGAACGACCGTCCGCTTGCCGCGCTCCGCCGCCGCGAGCGCGTCGCTGACGACGCGCTCGGCGGAGACCCACGCCATCTTCGGCAGTCGATCGACGAACCGCGCGTCGTTCGTCTCCTGAAACTCCGTCGGCACCGGGCCGGGGCAGACTGCAGTCACGGTCACGCCGTGCTCCTTGACCTCGGCGCTCACCGCCTCGGAGAGGAGCAGCACATGTGATTTCGCAGCGGCGTAGCCGGCGTTGTACGGCAGCGGCTGAAAGCCCGACGTCGACGCCATGTTGATCACCGCGCCGCGGCGGCGCCGCACCATGCCGGGCAGATACCGCGCCATCAGGTCGACCACCGCCTCGACGTCGACGCGCAGCTGCCGCAGCTCGGCCTCCCGTCCGGTCTCGACGAACGCGCCGAAGGTCCCGAGACCTGCGTTGTTGACGAGGATCTCGACCTGGGCACCGCGCTCGTCGACGCGCTCGGCGAGGCGGTCGCGGTCCTCTGGGATGGCGAGATCGGCGCCGATCGCCGTCACCCGCTCGGGACCGCCGAGCTCGTCGACGAGCCGGGCGAGTCGCTCCTCACGGCGGGCGACGATCGCGATCCGGTGCCCGCGAGCCGCCAGCTGCCGCGCGAACTGCTCGCCGATGCCGGCCGACGCGCCGGTGATCAAGGCCACCGAATCGGGATGGGGGGCGGGGATGCTCATCGTGATCGTCCGCCCGGCATCCTCGCCGCCGGGTACAGTCGCGTCAAGCGCGCACTTCAGGGCAGGCTGATCCACTGCTAGATTGACACCCCTGCACGGTGGGCGTAGCTCAGCTGGTAGAGCTCCTGGTTGTGGTCCAGGCGGTCGTGGGTTCGAGTCCCATCGCTCACCCCTCGTGAGATGCCGCGTTTAGCGGGAACTTTCTCTTTGGCGAGGCACAGAGGACGAGCCCGCGGCCGGGCCGTTGTACCGCTTCGTTGTACCACTTGAGGGCGCGAAACCTCTGGCCGCGGCCTCTCCGATGGGGGACGTCCTGAGGGATCGAGAGGCGTGCATCTGGCGAAACTGAGGGCGCGGCGGCTGAACTGGGTCGCGCCCTGCTCTCCTCCTCCGACAGGTATCCATGGGTCGCGTCCTGACGGCGCGTCTTCCGGGCCGCTGGGGTTGCGACTGCTAGCGGTCCTGCGTGTTCGCGCACCCGCGGTAGTAGCCTGATGCACGGGTGGCTCGGGTTCCTGATCGCGCGCATGTGCGCCTGGCGGAGTTGGTGGCGGCGCTGTCGCTGGGGGTCGATCTTGGCTTTGGCCAGCCGATGGAGCATGTGCTTCGACAGACGTTGATCGCGTTGCGGTTGGCGGAGCGGGCGGGGCTCGATGAACGGGCGCGTTCTGATGTGTATTACACGGCGCTGCTGGTCACTGTCGGTTGTCATGCCGACGCACATGAGCAGGCGAAGTGGTTCGGAGACGACATCGCGCTGAAGGCGACCAAGTACGGCCCGCATGACGCACGGAGCGTGCGCGCCGTGGTCGACAACGTGCGGCGGGTTGGTGCCGGGCAATCCGCCGCTGCACCGCTTGCGCGTCGGGCTTGCGTTCGCGCTGTCGGGGCACCGCGAAGTTGAGGCGATGGTGATGACGCATTCGGGGCTTGCGCGTGGATTGGCCGAGCAGCTGGGATTGCCGACCTCGGCGCGGGATGCCGTCGCTGCCGCGTACGAGCGGTGGGACGGTCGCGGCTGGCCGGGAGACCTGCGCGGCGAGGAGATCCCGATAGCGACGCGGCTTGCGCAGCTGGCGGAGTATGTGGAGGTGGCGCAGCGCGTCGGGGGGACGCAGGCGGCGATCTCGCTGGCGCGGGAGCGATCTGGCACGCAGTTTGACCCGCAACTGGCGGCGTTGCTGGTGTCGAGCGCAACGGCGATCTTTGACGGACTTGACGACGTCGGGAACTGGAAGGCCGTGATCGATGCGGAACCGGCACTGGCCCTGGTGCTGTCGGGCGAGGAGTTCGATCGTGCTTTGCGCGCGGTCGCGAACTTTGTCGATCTGAAGTCTCCATATACGCTCGGGCACGCTGGCGCGGTTGCCGAGCTGGCCGCCGACGCGGCGGCCGTTCTTGGGCTGCCGGGGCAGGAGGCGCAGGCGCTGCGGCGGGCTGGGCTGGTGCATGACTTCGGGCGTCTTGGCGTGTCCAACGCGATCTGGGACAAGCGCGGTCCGCTCGGGGCGGGGGAGTGGGAGCGGATCCGGATGTTCCCTTACCTGACCGAGCGGATGCTGCGGTTTTCGCCGGCGCTCGCGCCGCTCGGACAGGTCGCTGTGGAGCATCGCGAGCGCCTTGACGGATCCGGCTATCCGCGCGGGATCGCGGGCACGGCGATCTCGCCCCCCGCGAGGGTGCTGGCGTGCGCGGACGCCTATCAGGCGATGTGTGAGCCGCGGCCTTATCGGCCGCCGCTCTCGCCTGGCGACGCAGCGGGGCAGCTGCGCGCAGAGGTCAAGGCCGGCCGTCTCGATGCCGACGCCGTCGATGCGGTTCTTGCCGCCGCCGGGCACCGCGTGTCGCGCCGGCGCGAGCGTCCGGCAGGGCTGACCGAGCGGGAGGTCGAGGTGCTGAAGCTGCTGGCGCGCGGGCTCTCGAACAAGGAGATCGCGGTGCGGCTGGTGATCTCGCCGAAAACGGTCGGCACCCATGTCGAGCACATCTACGCCAAGATCGCCGCGTCGAACCGCGCAACGGCGAGCCTGTTTGCTGTGCAGCACGGCCTGCTGCCCGACCCCGGCCTGCTGAACACCACAGCCGCGTGAAGATCGGGCGAATGCCCGATGTGTACGCCGCCGGGTGATCCTAGCCTCCTCCTCGCAAACTAGATCGAGAGGAGACCCGATGCCCAAGGTGTCGATGGATAGTGCACAGCAGATCGATGACTTCGGGGTTGCCGAGGACCGACACGACGACCTCGACGGCTACACCGTCAACTTCGTCACCATCCGCCAGAGCCACGATCTGGCACCGATGCTCAGAGGGCTTCCCGGCGGCAACTGCCCATGCCCGCACTGGGGGTACCTCATCAAGGGGCGGATGATCGTCCGCTACGACGATCACGAGGAAGTGATCGAGGCCGGTGACGCGTTCTACATGCCTCCCGGCCATGCGCCAGAGGCAGAAGCAGGCACCCAGATCGTTCAGTTCAGCCCGGCGGAGAAGCTGTCAGAGGTCGTCGTCGCGATGAAGGCCGGTCTGGCCGCCAGAGACTGAGAAAGGCGCGAAGCTACGTTCACGCTTCGCTGCCGGGCGGGCTGACGACCGGCCCCGCTTTCAGTCGGCGGCGTGTATCTCCGACTCCGCGGGGCCTCGCCCTCCTGCGCGCGGAAGGCTGGTCTCATCGCACAAGCCGATCCGAACCCCGTCAGCAGCAGGCGCGCTGCCGGATCATCAGCGGGCGAAGGGCCGCCGCGTGTCACATTGGGTGTCCGCACGCCTTTCGCACTACCGGGGGTGTCCGCACGCCGGTGTGACGAATGTAGAGCGCGGCTCCGGACTCGGGCCATGCTCTCATCGCCAGCGACGGACCGAGCGAGCTTGGGGCCGCGCCGGGTGTTGGCCTGCTTCGGCGGGTTGGAGGCTGTCTGCACGAGGGTGTCGCCCGCTGGCATGGATGCCAGCGGAACTGGGCATGGATGAAGTTCCGTGCCCCGGGGCCACCGTGGCTTTCGACGCCGACGCGGGTTCCACGCATCTGCAGTGCGTCGGTGCTCAGTTCAGCGTCGCCACCCGTCGGCGCGGCTTGGGCTCGGGATGCCGAAGATTTCGCGATAGCGACGCTCGCGCTCTGCGGCCTCCTCTGGTGTCTCGGGGCGTGGCTCCGCTGCGGCTGCCACTTGCGCTGGGTGAATCGGCGAAGGAGGCTCGGGCCCCTGAGCCGGTTCGATCTGGACTCCACGGGCAGAGGACGGCTCGCCGTCGGCGCTGCGATCGGTCGGCACATCGACGTCGTCAGCGGCGGGTGACAGGGCTGCGATCTCGTCCGCGCGTGGCTGGACGACTGCGTTGAACTCCGAACGCGCGAGCCGAACCTTCTTGGCCAGGCGGTGGATCCAGCGCGCGACGGACTCGTTTGCGCAGTCGTAGAGGACCGCGGAGTACTGGCTGGCGTAAAGCGCGTCGCGCCACCCTTCGAGGATCCATTGCTGGCGATCTTCCCGCCGGCCGCCGCTCTCAGCGACCACGGCGATGGGTGGCCCGGAGCTCGAGAGCCAAACCGCGAGGTCGGGCAGCTGCTTGGTGGACCCGCGCTCGCAGCGCATCGACACCGCCCATCGGTCGGGGTCGAGGGCGAGCTCGCGCGCCGACTTCCACACGCGTCCGCGCTTCTCGGCGCGCGCGGCTGACCAGCCGACGAGGACCCCGTGCGCGATTGTCGTCGGCGCCGGAGGCGCCTTGACGGCCCGCACTCCGCCGAGGCCCGCACGCTCGACGCCGAGGCTCGTCAGCCAGGCGACCGATCCTTCGCCCCAGACCCATGGCGCGCGGCCGAGCCAGCCAGCCGCCTCGAGCTTCGCAACATGTCGCCGAACGACTCGCTGATCGAGATCAAGCCCAACCTGCACCGCTGGAAGCGACACGACTCGCCTTCCGATGAACCGCCCCACCCGCAGCGTCCCAGGACCTGAACCCACCACCCGCCTGCCCATCACACCCCGGCGACCTGACGATCCTGCTTACCGCCTGCCGTCCGCCCCGCCCGCACGGATGGGCAACCCCGGGTCTCGACTGGCAGCTGACCACCCGAACGACTACGTGGAGGGCGGGTAGTCAGCTGCCACAAAGAGAGCCGGGGGAACAGGAGAAGCCCGTGTGGGCGGGGCGGACGGCGGTTGCTGGTGGTCCGCACACCAGACCGGGCCAGTCCGGAAACTGCGGACCACGTCGCGGACCGGTCCGAGCCCGCGTCTGAGGTTCGACCGCCCTCGAATGCCACCCGCGCGCACGTGAACAGTTGCGTCGCAGAGTGGGTGTCGAACTTCATGCGGTCTTGCGTCGCCGAGCGGGACTCGTCTGCGCGTCGAGGGCGTCGGCGATCTCGTGCATCACGGCCGCGACCTCGGCGTAGCCGGCCGCGACGAGACTCATCGTCACGCCCTCCTTCGCGATGCCCAGCAGTTGGACGGCCGAGTCAAACCGCTGCCACAGGCGAGCCGGCCCGGGACGGGTGGCCGCGGGGCGCAGCTCGTAGGAGAGCACCATCTCGCGAGCGTCAGGCTCCGGCGTCCAAACCAAGCCGGGCACATCCGCCGCGACCTTCAGGCACGTGGCCTGCTGCTCGCATGCCTCCGCGAACGCTCGCACGCGAGAGGCGAACCCCGGATCCGGAGGAGGGATTGTCGCTGGCGACCTGTGCCTCGTTCCAGACACGGTCGGCCTCCTGCAGCGCCTGTGCAGCGGCAAGAAGCTCCCCGGGATCGCCTTCCCGCGCGAACAGGCTGCTCGTCGACCAGCCCCCCCTGACCGACGCGCTCGGGTCGGCCGTGCCCGCGTAACGCGGATGCCGCGGGCGACGATAGGGCTGCGCCCCGCCGGCTGAGCTCCGCTCGGCGAGCAGTCGCATGACCTCCGAGCGGCGGACAAGCAGCTTGCGCTGCCCGGCCCGGGTGGCCGGCAGCAGTCCCTTGGAGATCCACAGCCTGATGGTCGCCGCGTTGACGCGAATCTCCTTGGCGATCTCCGTCGGGGTCAGCCAGGGATCGTCGGAATCGGGTCGACTTGACTCAGGCATCGGAACCGGCTCACACTCTAGTGCAAATAGCGCAATTGCGTTATCGTAGATGAGCCCGCGGTACCTGCCGCTGGCATCAAAGGATCCTCCCAGTTGCCGCCGATGCATCCCGATCTTGCCTCCTCCGTGATGTCCTCGCGGCTGATGACTGCGGGGGAGGTCGCGGAGCTGCTTGCGGTGCCGAAGACGCGTGTCTGGTCGATGAGTCGGCGCGGCGAGATTCCCACCGTGCGGATTGGACCGCGTGAGGTGCGCTACCGGCCAGAGGACATCGAGAAGTGGATCGCGCGCCGCACCACGTCGCGACCGAGAGGCACACAGTCCTGACCGGATCGATCGCGAGAATGCCCGCGTGCCGCGGATAAGCGCCTTTTACGGGATCGTGGTCTGGATGTACCACGACGAGATCCACCACCTCGGCCGGCCGCACTTCCACGCGCGCTACGGCGACAACGAGGCATCACTCACGATCGAGAGCGTCGAGGTTCTCGCGGGCGGGCTTCCGCCACGTGCGCTGCGGCTCGTCAGGGAGTGGGCGTCAGACCATCAGGAAGAGCTGCGCGAGAACTGGGATCGCGCTCGCCGGCATGAGCCGCTGCGCCGGATTGAGCCGCTTCGCTGAGGCTCTACGATTTGTCTCACATGCGAAGCACACCGCTACTCACCGAGGCCACGGCGCTGGACGGCTACGTCGTCAGCGTCCGCTTCGAGGATGGAACCAGGGGCGACGTCGACCTTTCATACCTCACCGAGTACGGCGGGGTCTTCGAACCGCTCAAGGACCCCGAGTACTTCCGGCAGCTGCGGGCGGACCAGGAGGCCGGCACGATCGTGTGGCCGAACGACGCGGACATCGCCCCGGAGACGCTCTATGGGCATGCGAAGCGCCTCACGACGAGCGCGGCGTAGCCACCCCTCGCCCCAGAATCGGATCTCGACGGCGCCCGAGAGCCAGTGCACCGTCGGGTAGCACCGAGGTTTGCAGGACCTCAGCCAATCACCGGAGCGTCGATGGCGTCCGGGGCGGTGGGCCGAAACGCTTCCTCGACCCACTCGGCCTCGCGTTCGCTCGGTGCGTAGTCAGCGTAGATCAGCGTGGTCTTGAAGTCGCGGTGGCCCATCAGCTCCTGGAGCACGCGCATGGGAACGCCCTGCGCAGCCATGCGGGTTCCGAAGGTGTGCCTCAGATCGTGAAAGCGAACGGCGCGAACATCCGCACGGCGCAGAGCGGCATTGAAGCGCTTGAGTAGCCTCGAGCGGTCGATCGGCTTGCCCGTCTCCGGGTGTGCGAACACGAGGTCGTCGTGCTTCTTGTATTGCGAGTCTTGGAACAGCAGCTCGAGCTCGGTGGCGACGCGGCTGGCCAGCGGAACACTCCGTGACGAGCGCTTCGACTTCGGGGTGCCGAACCCGCCGCGGACGAAGTTGCGCCGCACGCGGATACGGCGCGCGGTCCAATCGACGTCGCGCCAGCGCAGACCGAACAACTCGCCCTGGCGCATCCCGGTCATCGCCGCGGTCAGGTACATCACGCGCTCGACCCGTCCGAGCGGATCGTCGGGGACGGCGCGCAACAGCGCCTCGACCTCCTCGCTGTCGAGGAAGCGGACGTCGGGGTCGGTCGTCGCGAGCGCCGGCCTCTCGACGCGCTTGACCGGGTTCTCGCCGACCATCCAGCCCTCGTCGATCGCGAACTCGATCAACGAGTGCAGCGTCCCAAGCGCGTTCGCCCGCGACTTCGGAGCCAGTCCCTTGCGCTCCAGGGCAGCGGCGAAGCCACGGACATCCTCGCGCGTGATCTCGCCGACGGGCGTCGGACCGAAGAAGTCGATGATGTGGATCCGCAGCCAGTACGAGTGTGCCTCGATCGTCGACGGCTTGCGCCCGGCCGCGCGCTTGGCGGCGATCAGCGCCTCGCCGACCTGGGCGAGCGGCCGGCGCCGCTCCTCCGCCGCGCGCTTCACCTCCGCCGCGCGTTCGTCGGCGCGCTCGATTGCCACCTGTTCGCGCAGTTTGCCGAGGGCCACCTCGGCCTCGGCTCGGGTCAGGCCCGCCGGATGCTGCTTGGAATGGACGAACCCGAGCCCGCGCTGGACTTGGCGACCGCCGTCGCGCCACTTCGCGATCCACGTGTCGCCCTTGGGGCCGCCACGCCGGATCAGCGTCCCGCTGCCGTACCGGGCGCCCCGCTGGGTGCGCGCCACTGCCGCCCGATTTGCCTCTGAAGTCGTCATCCCGTTGTACCACTCGTTGTACCACTCTGGCCGGAAGTCGCGTCAACTTCGAGCAACTCAAGACAACTCCGAAATCGCGTTTTTTGCAGCGCAAACGCAGGCAAAATGATCGCCTCCGCAAACCCCCTGGCGCCTATTTGTGGTCCAGGCGGTAGTGGGTTCGAGTCCCATCGCTCACCCTCCGGGGTATCGGCGAAGCGGCCTGCTGCCACCGCAGCGCCGGTCGCCGACGCTCGGCTGCTGGCTGAGAGTTGGTGCTGGCGACGCTCTCGCAGCAATCAGTCCAGGCGGTTTCCGGCCCTGGGCGTAAGCTTGTCGCCCCAATGATGGGAGCCGGGGGCAAACCGAGTTTCGTGCTCGTGCACGGCGGCAACATGTCGACCGATACCTGGAACCGGTTCACGGTTGGTCAACCGGTTTCGACGCCGGATGGGACGATGGGCGGCCGGATCTGGGAGCCGCTGCTGGGCGAGCTCGGTCCGAAGGCCAAGGCGATCCTCGCTCCGACCCTCGGCGATGAGCATGTCGTCGACCTCACCGGCCACATCAACGAGATCACGTCGCTGATCGTTGACAACGAGCTTCACGACGTTGTCCTCGCCGGCCACAGCTACGGCGGCATGGTCATCACCGGCGTCGCCGCGCAGCTCGCCGATCGGGTGCGGGGAATGGCCTACGTGGACGCGGCGGTGCCAGACCCGGGACAGTCGCTGTTCGACGTCATCGAGTCTGGCGGCCGCGATCCGCTGTCATTCCCGGGACTCGAGGCCGCACCGCCGTACGTCGAGAAGCTGTCGTTTGACCGATCGCGATGGGACCCGATCCCGAAGACGTACGTGCTCTGCACCGAGAGCGAGTTCCGTCCCGTCACGAACACGGCCAGGGCGAAGATCGCGGACCCGGCCATAGCCGACAGCTGGTCCTACCTCGAGCTGCCGACATGGCACGTCCCGATGGCGGACATGCCCGGAGCAGTCGCAGAGATCCTGTTGAGCGTCTCCCAGTAACGCCGGGCGCGGCCCGAGCGCGCCGGACCGGCTACTCCTTGACCGACCTCCCGTCACTGGGCCAGCGGTCGGTCGGCGTGAGCATGTGCCGCACGAACGGGCGGAACGTAAGGCGGTGTCGGGGGCCCGCTGGGCCGATGCGGGTGCGCGCATGATGGCGGCGGCCGTTACGCCCCCGCCATCGCCGCGGTCTCGGGCGAGTCCTACTTGTAGGTGCCCTTGTAATTAATCGTGTAGGTACCGCCGTTCACGTTGCCCTTCCCGGAGAACGTCCCGGTGAACGTGTGGCCCTTGTGCGTGCCGAAGCCCTTGGTGAGCTTGATCACGCCGCGGGTGACGGTTGCGTCACCGGACTGGGGCTTGTTGGTAATGGTGAGCGTCGCGGTCGCCGTGCCTGAGGCCGAGCCCGTGGAATAGAACAGCGTCACATTCTGGATTGTGATCGTCAGGTTGCCTGACGAGTTCGGCAGAACGTGCAGGTGGAACACGACGGCGCCGGCGCCGAACAGCGAGTCGGTGACGTCGCCGGCGCTGATGTTGACCTTCCCCACCGTGTGGGTGATGGCGAAGTGCACGGTTCCGCGTTCGGGCTTGCCCTTCGTCTGGGCGGTGACGGCGCCGGCCGCGAGCGCGAGTGCGAGCGCGGCGATCACAGCCACGGCAGCCAGCGTCGAGCGACGATTGAAGCGGGACATCTGTCCTCCTCTTGGGTTGCCGGTCCTCCGTGTCGCAGCCTAATGTCCCGTCACCCAACAGTGGATACTTCGGCACCCTAGACGCATGTCTGTCAGGGTGGCCGGACTGCTCGTCTGGGACCGGCTCAGGGCATCCGTGGCCGGCGACCTGGCCCCTGTCACCCGGCCTATGCGGCGCGGCCACTGGCCTCCCGGCGCAGTCGCGCGGCGTCGGCTGCGGGCGTGGCGCCGAAGTGGCGGCGGTATTCGCGGTTGAACTGCGAGGGGCTTTCGTAGCCGACGGTCAGGCTGATCGCGGTGGCGTCGAGGTCTTCGACGAGCATGAGGCGCCGGGTCTCTTGGAGGCGGATGCGCGTGCGGTACTCGAGGGGTGTGAGCATCGTGACGGCTTTGAAGTGGCGGTGAAACGAGGTGGTGCTCATGGCGCTGCGGTGGGCGATCTCCTCGATTCGCATCGGCTCGGCGTGGTGCTCGCGGATCCAGTCGGTCGCGGCCGAGATCTGGGACAGGTGGCTGTCAGCGGTGGCGATTTGACGCAGCAGGCGGCCGTGCTCGCCGGACAGCAGCCGGTAGTGCAGCTCGCGCTCGATGAGCGGCGCGAGCACCGGACCCGGAGGAGGTTACGTCCGGCCCAATGTCGGCCGGGCGGTTTGAACTGGCGTTTTGGCGGCGCGGTGGCGGGTAGGCAGGGGCCGTTTCACCGTCCAGAGGAGAGGTAGGAGGTGCTGCGGTCGTGCGGAGACGCGCCTTCACGCTAGGAGTGGCGGCCGCCGTGATGTGCTGTGCTTCGGCGCAAGCTGCGACGCCGGAGCTGACGACCAGCAATCGGCTGCAGGACCGGCGGGAGATCGCTGCCGGAGAACGGTCGTATGCCCAGGGCTTCGAGGACGGGCGGTTCTACGCCAACGGCTGGCATATCAGCGGCGAAATGGGCGGCGTCTGGGCACCGCCGCTGAAGCTGGTCGACGGTGTGTGGTTCGGCATCAACAACACGTGGGTGGGGCCGGCGACGAGGTTCTCCAGCGGGTGGGGGTACACCCGCTACACGCTGCCGTCTACCGCAGGGCTCACGCTCGTGCGGACTGACTTCGCCCCCGATGCGCACCGCGCGGCACTGTTCGGTTTGCGCCTCACCAATCCCGGCGCCGGCAAGACGATCACCCTCGACGTCGATGCTCACTCCGAACTGATGGGCGCCTACCCGTGGGGATTCACCGGAGTCACCCCCAACGCGAACGCGAACCTCCCTGACCATGGTCAGTTCGACGGCCGGTCGCTCGTGTTCACGGACGACGGCTCGATCGGCAACGGAGCGCCCGTTCACCATTATGCCGCGCTTGTCTCATCCAACCTGCCGCCGAGCTCGGGCACCGCGGCTGACACCGGTGGTGGGTTCTGGGGGCCGCAGCCTGGCCACGTGTGCACCGCGGACGACAGCACATCACTGCCTGGCGCCTGCGATGACGGCCCCTTCGGCAAGGGCACCGGCGGCGAGCTGCGCTACAGCATCACGATTCCGGTCGGCGCCTCCCGAACGGTGTGGATCGCGGTCGCCGGATCAGACCAGGGTCTGACCGCCGCCAAGACCGAGCTGGCGGGCGCCTTGGAAGCGCCGGACGCCGCGTTGGCGGCCAAGGTCGCGTCGCGCACGCGCCTGGCGGCGCGGACCGTGGTCTCGCTGCCGCAGGACCCGCTGCTCGCGCGGGCGATCAACTGGGGCAAGCAGAACCTCGCCGACCTGACGCAAACCGCGTCCAACCTCCAGATTCGGTGGACGAATCAGGGCATGCAGTTCCCATCGCCGCTTGGGACGGTCGCGCATGCACGCTGGTTTGGAGCCGGATATCCCGACTACCCGTGGATCTTCGCCACCGATGCCGAATACACCGCGTTCGCAGCGGTCGCGCTCGGACAGTTTCAGACGATCGAGGATCATCTGCGCGCACTGCAACAGATCTCGGACATCCTCAACGACCGCTCCGGGATCGTCGTGCATGAGACGGTTTCTGACGGCTCGGTGTACTTCGGCCACGACAGTCAGACGCCGGGTGCGAACGGATCGCCCCCGACGAACGACTTCAACACCGATGAAACGGTGAAGTTCCCAAGCGCGGTGGCCCTCGTGTGGCGTTGGACGGGGGACAACCGCTTCCGGGATGACATGTACGACTTCGCGCGGCGGAACATGCTCGTCATCGATCAGCGTCTCGACGTCGATCGAGACGGCTGGCCGGAGGGTTCCGGCAACGTCGAGCGACCAGGGATGGGTCCTGAGAAGCTCGATAACGGCGTGTACTACATGCGCGGGCTCTACGACCTGGCTGACATGGCGCTGTCGAAGCACGACCTGGCAACGGCACGATGGGCGATCGGACTGGCCGACCGTCTGCGCCGGCAATTCGAGGCCACCTGGTGGGATCCGGGTGTCAGTCAATACGCCGACTCCCTACAGGATCCCGGGAATGTCCAGGTGTTCCAGAAGCACTGGATCGGCCACGTGCCGATGGAGGCGGAGCTCAACCTCGGCACAACGGCAGCACCTGGTGTCGCCACGCACGAACACGGAACCACTGCGCTGACGGCTCGCGAAGCGCCATGCTTCAGCGGCGTGCGTCCCGGCAACCTCGGCCTGTTCCACACGGGCTGCGGCGGCGGATCGGACGGCAAGGGTGACTTCGAGATCTTCTCGCTGACGACCTCGATTCAAGCCGTGGGCGAGGGGAATTACGGACGGCTCGGTCCCGGACAACAACGGCGTTACACGGACGCCAGCGCCGAGACGATGTTCTCCGAGCCGGCAACCGGCGGAACGCCGGACGAGCAACCCGGCGCCATGCCGGAGATCTTCCCGTCCACGCCGCAGGGCAACGCGTCGGCGGGCATACCGCCGAACATCAACCGCTGCTGGACCTGCCGGTCGATGTTCCTGCAGGCCTGGGGCAACTACGGGACCGCGTGGTCGGTCGTGCACCAGCAGCTCGGTGTGCGGCCCTTCCTTGGTGAAGGCGATCTCCAGGTCGTGCCTCAGGTGCCGCCGGGCGAGCCGTCGGTCTCAGGATCGAACATCCGTCTCGGCACCGGTGCCATCAACGTCTCCGCGACTCGCGCCGCGAACCGCTTCACCACGCGACTCACGCTGGACGGTCTGCGCCCGGGGTCGCTTGAAATCGGCCATACGCTCCCGGCGGGCAGCCCGGTCAAGCAGGTGCTCCTGAACGGCCAGGCGGTCCGTCGCTTCTCCAGCCGCGTGACGAATCGTGGCCTCGAGATCACGGTACGGGCGACGGGCAGCGGGCCGTTCACGTTGACGGTCATCAGCGGCTAGCGCATGACACTCCCTCGGCGGCCGCGAAGACCCGCGGTCGCCGGGCTCGCGGTGTCAGGGCCGGTCACGCTGCCCTCAGTCAGCGGCGCGTCAACAGCGCCAGCAGGCCTTCGCGGTGCTTGCGGCGCTCCGGCTCTCCGAGCGATCCGGTGTGCAGGAATCCGATGCCCGCGTAGTACAGCGTCTTGGCGCGGATCTCGGCGTCAATCGCGGTGAACCCGAGCCGGTCGAAGCAGGCGCGAACCTGCCCGAACGCCCAGATGTCCTGCTCGGCGACGTACGCCTGGAGGCGCGGGTTCGAGTAGGCCCAGGCGCGCACCGCGCGCTCGAGGTTCCAGGTCGCGGGATCGGTCAGTCGCTCCATCAGGTACAGCAGTCGGGCCTCTGGCTCGACCGGCGCCGTGTCGCCAAACGCCTCGATCTCGGCATCGCGGCGCGCGCAGTAGCGCTCGGTCATCGCGTCGAGGAAGGCGGACAGACCCTCGAAGTGCCAGTAGAAGCTGCCCTTGGTCACGCCAAGTCGACGGGCGAGGGCGTCGATCTTGATGCCGGCCAGTCCCTCCTCCGCGAGCAGCGCGAGTCCGCCGGCGATCCAGTCCTCGGCGGACAGGCGCGATCCGGTCTGGGACGAAGACGGGGGCATGATCCTGCATACGGTACCGTACCGAGCGGTATGGATCCTCGCCCGGAGGATGCCGCAACCCGGACGCTGCAGACGATCCATACCCTATAGTACGGTCTCGCCTGTCCAGAACCACAGAGATGTTGACCTTGAGGAGCTTGCCTTGACCGAAGCGCTGATATTCGATGCCATCCGAACGCCGCGCGGCAAGGGAAAGTCCAATGGATCGCTGCACACGGCCAAGCCTGTCGACCTCGTGGTCGGCCTGATGCACGAAACGCTCGAGCGCAACCCCGAGCTTGACGCCTCGCGAGTCGACGACGTGGTTTTGGGCTGCGTGACGCCGGTCGGCGATCAGGGCGCCGACATCGCCAAGACGGCTGCGGTGAAGGCCGGCCTGCCGGATACGGTCGCCGGTGTTCAGCTCAACCGGTTCTGCGCCTCGGGCCTGGAGGCGGTGAACGTCGCCGCGCAGAAGGTCGCCTCAGGGTGGGAGGATCTCGTCCTCGCCGGGGGTGTGGAATCCATGTCGCGCCTGCCGATGGGCTCGGACGGCGGCGCCTGGGCGATGGACCCCGAGACGGCGTACGACACGTCGTTCGTTCCGCAGGGCATCAGCGCCGACCTGATCGCCACGGTCGAGGGCTTCAGCCGCGACGACGTCGACGCGTACGCGGCGCGATCGCAGAGGCTGGCGTTCAAGGCCCGGTCGGAAGGGCGCTTCGAGAACTCCGTCGTGCCCGTCCAGGACATCAGCGGTCAGACCCTTCTCGACCAGGACGAGTTCATCCGACCCGGCACCACCGTCGAGACGCTCGGAGCGCTGAAGCCGTCCTTCGCGGCGATCGGCGAGATGGGCGGATTCGACGCCGTCGCCCTCCAGAAGTACCACTGGGTGGAGAAGATCGACCACGTCCACACACCGGGGAACTCGTCCGGAATCGTCGACGGAGCGTCGCTCGTGGTGATCGGCAACGAGCAGACCGGGTCCGAGATGGGGATGCGGCCGCGGGCGCGCATCCTGGCCACCGCTCTCTCGGGCGCCGATCCGACGATCATGCTCACCGGTCCCGCGCCGGCATCGAAGAAGGCGCTGGCCAAGGCCGGCCTCACGGTCGACGATCTCGATCTCGTCGAGATCAACGAGGCGTTCGCGGCCGTCGTGCTGCGCTTCGTCAGGGACATGGGCCTCGACATGGAGAAGGTCAACGTCAACGGCGGTGCAATCGCCATGGGCCACCCGCTCGGCGCGACCGGCGCCATGATCCTCGGGACGCTGATCGACGAGCTGCACCGCACCGGCGGCACCTACGGCCTGGCGACGTTGTGCGTCGGCGGCGGCATGGGCATCGCGACGATCGTGGAGGCACTCTGATGACGAGCGACAGCAACACGATTCGCTGGGAGCGTGACGAGGACGGCGTCGTCCTCCTCGTGCTCGACGATCCCAGCCAGTCCGCCAACACGATGAATGCCGCCTACCGGGCGTCGATCGAGGCGACGGTGGACCGGCTCGAGGCCGAGAAGGACGACATCAGCGGCGTAATCATCACCTCGGCGAAGAAGACGTTCTTCGCCGGCGGTGATCTCAACGACCTGCGCGCCGTCCGACCGGACCAGGCGGCGGAGTTCGCCGCCGGCGTCCGCGGCAACAAGGCGCTCCTGCGCCGCCTCGAGACGCTCGGGCGGCCGATCGTCGCCGCCATCAACGGTGCCGCGCTCGGCGGTGGGCTCGAGATCTGCCTGGCCTGCCACCACCGGATCGTGGTCGACGATCCGAAGGCGGTCGTCGGCTTCCCGGAGGTCCAGCTCGGCCTGCTCCCAGGAGCCGGCGGCGTGGTGCGCACGGTGCGGATGCTCGGAATCGTGCAGGCGCTGATGGGATGCCTGCTCCAGGGCCAGCGGCTGCGGCCCGCGCAGGCCAAGGAGCTCGGGTTGGTCGACGAGATCGTGGCCGAGCCGGGCGATCTCATCCCGGCGGCCAAGCGGTGGATCGAGGCGCATCCTGACGCACAGCAGCCGTGGGACGCCGACAAGAAATACAAGATCCCGGGCGGCACGCCGTCGACGCCGGCGCTGGCCCAGAACCTGCCAGCCTTCCCGGCCAACCTGCGCAAGCAGCTCAAGGGCGCCAACTACCCGGCGCCGAAGAGCATCATGGCCGCCGCCGTCGAGGGGGCACAGGTCGACTTCGACAACGCGCTCGAGATCGAGGGTCGTTACTTCGTCGCCCTCGCCACCGGGCGGGTCGCCAAGAACATGATCCAGGCGTTCTTCTTCGACCTGCAGCGCGTGAACGGCAGTCGCGGTCGCGACGATGACGCCGAGCGCTTCGAGTCGGGGACGGTCGTCGTGCTCGGCGCGGGCATGATGGGGGCAGCGATCGCCTATGTCTGCGCCAAGGCCGGCATCGAGGTCGTCCTCAAGGACGTCTCGCTCGAGGCGGCCGAGCGCGGCAAGGAGTATTCGGCCAAGCTGGTGGAGAAGGCCGTAGGTCGCGGGCGGAGCTCACAGGAGGATGCCGACGCGCTCCTGGCCCGGATCACTGCGACCGACAAGGCGCCGGACGCCGCGGGCGCCGACCTGGTGATCGAGGCCGTGTTCGAGGACCCGACGGTCAAGTCCGAGGTCTTCGGCGAGATCGAGCCACATCTCGCTCCCGACGCGCTGCTCGGGTCAAACACCTCGACGCTGCCGATCACCGGCTTGGCTGACGGCGTCAGCCGTCCGGAGGATTTCATCGGGCTGCACTTCTTCTCGCCGGTCGACAAGATGCCGCTGCTCGAGATCATCAAGGGCGAGAAGACGAGCGAGGCGACGCTGCATCGCGCGCTCGACGTCGCCAAGCAGATCAAGAAGACGCCGATCGTCGTCAACGACAGCCGCGGCTTCTTCACCAGCCGCGTGATCGGAACCTTCATCAACGAGGGCATCGCGATGCTGGCGGAGGGGGTGCCGGCGCCGTCGATCGAGCAGGCCTCCTCGCAGGCCGGATACCCGGCGCCGGTCCTGCAGCTCGCCGACGAGCTGAACATGGAGCTCATGGCCAAGATCCGCAAGGCGACCCGGGAAGCGGTCGAGGCCGAAGGAGGCACCTGGCAGGGCGGCGCCTCCGAGCACGTGGTCAACCGCATGCTCGAGGAGGGCCGCCCCGGCCGCCTGCGCGGCGCTGGGTTCTACAACTACGACGACGGTCAGCGCGCCGGGCTGTGGCCCGGATTGCGCACCCTCTTCCCGCCGATCGGCGACCCGTCGCAGCTCCCGTTCGAGGACCTGAAGGAGCGCATGCTGTTCATCGAGTCGCTCGAGGCCGTCAAGTGCCTGGACGAAAGCGTGATCGAGTCGGTCGCCGACGCCAACATCGGATCGATCCTGGGCATCGGATTCCCGGGCTGGACCGGCGGCGTGCTCCAGTACATCAACGGCTACAGCGGCGGCCCGCAGGGCTTCGTCGACCGCGCGCGTGAACTGGCGGCCGCATACGGCGACAGGTTCGAGCCGCCGCAGTCGCTGGTCCAGATGGCACAGCGCGGTGAGATCTACAGCGACGAGGCGGTGCTGGTCACGGCGTCCTGAGCGAGCTTGCTTTTTCCCGAGCCGGCGGATAGCGTGATCGCGCATCGATGCCGGGGGTCTGGCAGAGGGCGTTGCCGGGGTCACATCGAGGGGAGAGATCGGATAATGCGAAGCTGCATCAATGTCCGGCGCGCGGGCATCGTCATGTTGGTCCTGCTTGCTGCGACGGCATTCGGTGCCGGCAATGCCGGCGCGTACGTCGTGCGCGGTCCTCACGGACACCTCTACGGGATCATGCTCAAGCCGGGCGCCCGCTCGTTTCGTGGCCACGCAATCGCCGCTGCCGCACCTCGAATGCAGTATTGGGGCGGCACCGTGATGCTCAGCTCGAACCTCCATCTGATCTTCTGGGGACCAAACGGATCGTTTGACTCCAGCTATACGAATGCAATCGCGCAGTGGGCGCAGGACCTGGCAGCGGATTCGGGCAAGACGACGAACGCGTTCTCGGTTGCGTCCCTGTACTACAAGAACCACCCGAGGCGTAGGATCAGCCGGACCGTGTCGTTCGGGGGAGCGGTGCTGGACGGGGACCCGTACCCCGAGGGCAACTGCGTGAACCCTCACAACAACAACACGTGCCTGACCGACGATCAGCTACAAGCGGAGATAGCCCGTGTGATTCGGGCGGAGCACTGGCCGACGGATCGGCCCGGCAATCCCCGGAACCAGTACCTGTTGTTCACGCCTCGCAACGTCGATAGCTGCGAGGACTCCACTCAATCGTCGTGTACGTTCAGCGGCGGCGACAATGGCTTCTGCGCCTATCACAGCGCGTTCTACGTGCGTCGTAATGCTGTCGTGTACTCGAACATGCCCTACCTACCGGGGTGCGATTCGGGGCAGAGGCCCGCGGGCGTATTCGGCAATGCCGATGCGGATGGCACTCTGGACAGCGCAATCCATGAGGTGATGGAGTCGGCGACGGAGTCCTTCGCCAAAGGGTCGCAAGACTACGGGTGGTCAACCAGAGCCGGCGCGGAGGTGGGGGATCTGTGCAACCCGCCGTACAGCGGGGACAACAGCGACTACGGGGAGGTGCTTGGCGGATCCCTCAACGCCAACACGGCCTTCAATCAGCTCATCGCCGGCCATCAGTACTACACGCAGTCGATCTGGGCTCCAGCCGCCAACGGTTACACCGCCGGATGCGCGCCACGCGTCGGTCCGAGCCCTTATTTCACTGCGTCGATCGCCGGCTCGACCGCATCGCTCGATGGCAGCGACTCCTACGACCTGACGGGGACAATCAGAACCTACATTTGGTTCTTCGGCGATGGTTCGCCTCCTGACGCATCGAGTGGTCGCCACGCCCGGCACGTCTACGCGCAACCGGGGACGTATCAGGTGTCACTGATTGTGGAAGATGCCTTCGGCCAGGTGAACGCTTCGGGTGCGACGCAGACGGAGGTGGTTCGATGAGGTATGAAGCGAAGCGGAATCGGCGCGCCGAAACGCTCATCGCACTGGCGGTGCTGGCGCTGACGGTGGGCGTGGTCGCACCGGCACCCGCGCGCACCGACGCAGGCCGATCAACTCGGCTCGCCCAGCACGTATTTGCCCTCGTCGCCCCCGGTGGTGGACCCGCCGCACGAACGACGAGGGGGCACGCCGCTTCGGGAACGCAGAACCTCCCGAATCGCGGATTCGCCGGGTACGTCACCCACCACAAGGGGCGTGTGACGACGGTCGTCGCTCACTTCAAGGTTCCCAACCTGAAGTGCACCAATGAACAAAGGGCCGTCGGTCCGGGTGCGTTCCTGCTCAACGGTCCGGCCGACCGCGAAGTCTTCAACGCCGCGAACATCATCGTCGGCTGCCTGAACGGCACCGCTGTTGGATTCCCGGTTCTGTTGGTGAACGACAAGGAGTTCAACGCCCACCGTCCGCTCGCGCCGGGTGACAACATCGTTGTCAAGCTGACTAACGACCCGGGACACCAAACCGTCGTACAGCTGAGCAACCTCAACCCGCACCGCAGGTACACGCTGACGAGGAGTGGACGCGGAATCGCACCCAATGCGCAGCTGGTGGGTTACTGGGCCAGCGAGAATCTCAAGACACACACTGAGCTTCCGCCGCCGGACGTGACCCCCACCACGTTTCGCTCGGTCTCGATCGACGGACGGCCCCTCGGGTCGAGGGCGCCTGTCGGCTACGACATGACCGACGCCAACCGCCTCGTCCTCATCGCGGCCGGCGCTGTGAAGGGCGCCGCGCACAACATCTTCACCTGCACGCGGACAGCGAACTAGTGGCCCGTCACGGACGACATAGCGGGACATTCGAGGCACCCCTGGCCGGGAAAAACCACTACTAGGCGAGGTCGCTTGCTGCGGGCGACACCCGCCGGTGCAACGGCGTGCGGCCGCGCTTGCCGCTCGTTTCGATGATGTTGAGCGCGCGCAGGCAGTAGGCCGTGCGCTGGGCGAGTTGCGTGGTGCATCCGAGCAGAGATGCCAACTCGCGGGTGCTGAACGGTTGTCTCGGAAACGCCGGCAGCGCACGCACGATGTCGTCTGCGTCGTAGAGCTCGATCCGGGCGAGCACTTCGCGCAGGTGTCGCGCTCCCGGGTCGCGGGTTCGCCGGCGTACGGTCAGCGGTGCCGCCGCGCGTATGTGGTCCTCGCCCAGGAGCAGCACCTCAACCGTCAAGTTGGGGTGCCCCAGCAGCGACGGGAACGCGGTCAGCTTGTCGAACACGTCCACCACCGTCCCGCACCTGGGGGACCGGCGGACTGAGAGCACCTCGCCATGCTCATCCACACGCACGATTCGCCGCTCGGCGGCGACGGGATGCACGATTCGGAAACGGTGCTGGTCAAGCAGGGCATCGAGCTTGGCCCCGAGTGGGCCAAAGCCGCCGGTCTGAACCTCCACGAGTTCTCCGTCGGCCCGCATCAGGTCAATCACGAACCGGTCCACCGGCACCTCCAGCCGGTCGCCCGGAGCCGCCAGCATCGCCTTGACCGCGGCGTGCAACGGGCCCTCGCGCAGCACGCCGATGCTTGACACGGCGCAGAGGCTAGCCAGCGGCGGCGATGGCGCGACGCGCTCCGGGAGAACCTCCGCTCCCGAGGCTCAGACGCGACGTCAGTCGGTGACGCCGCGGCGCTCGCGCTGGCCCCGTGGCGTGCGGGGCGCCGGCGGGTGCAGAATGTGTCGCGATGGACGAGCCGACCGACCCTGGCGAGACGACCACCCGGCGGGGGTGGCTGAGCGCGCTCGCGCAGAGCGCACGGCGCCGCGCGCAGGAGGGGGCCGAGGCCCTCGGGCCGGAGGGGCTTCCGGGGCTGCTGGCGCAGGTTGACCCGTTCGGCGACGCGGCGCCGGATGCCGCCGGCACCTCCGGAGCCCGGATCGCAGCGGCGTGGCGCCGTCCTGCGCGCGCCCCGGACCGGGCCGTCTCGGTCGATGAGCTGATCGCGATGGCCCACGAGGAGGGCCTGACCGGGCGTGACGAGGCGCTGTCCGAGCTCGCACGATCGTCGTTGCGGATGACGTCGGTCGTGCCCCGCTGCGCAGATGCCTGGATCTCGACCACCGACGCTTGGGTCGACGTGTCCGGCTCGGAGGTCTTGCTCGCGCAGATCAACCTCACGGCGACCGCCGTTGCCGGATCCGGGTTGCCGACGGGAAGTTGGCTGGTCCTGTTCGCCGGCACCGACGACGAGCCATCCGGCGGGGAGGGACTGCACGCGCACGGCGTTCTGCTCGAGCATCCCGCCGAAATCTCAAGCGTTGTCGAGCCGGTGGCGCTGGCCAGCGAGCTCGTCCTGCCGCGGATCTGGCACGAAGCCGTTCAGGCACTCGATCTGGACGACGCCGAGTCCGCGGCGTACGGTCGGTTGCGCGCGCGCGTACAGGACATGCAGGGAGTCGAGCGCGACGACGATGGCGAGCCATCGATCGCCTACCACCGGCTGCTCGGCTACCCGGACGACACAACGGGCACGATGCCCTCCGAGTGCGCCGGACCGGTGGCCGAGGGGGCTGGGCCGGCCGAGCCGGCCGAGTCGGCGGGCGGACCCGGGTCAGCGGGGCCGGCCGATTGGCGGCTGCTCGCGCAGGTGAGCGTCGGCGAGTTCCGACGTGCCTACGTCTGGATCCGGGACGCCGATCTCCGGGTCGGCAGCTTCGCTGAGCTGCGCGCGTTCGTCCGCTGAGACGCGTGGGCGCGCGCGGGGGCGCGGGGGGCGGTCAGGCGGCGCGGGGCGCGGTCAGGTGGTGCGGGGCGCGGTCAGGTGGTGCGGGGCGCGGTCAGGTGGCGCGGGGCGCGGTCAGGCGGCGCGGCTGATGTCAGGCGGCGCGGCTGACGTGGCCGGGTGCGTCCGGCCAGCTTCGGATGGCGGCGATGATCTCGGCCGGCGCGTCCTCCTGGATGTAGTGCCCCGCGCCCGGGAGCACGACCGTGCGGTGCGCGGGAAAGATCCGCTCCCAGTGCGCGCGCTCGCGTGCCCGGAACGCGACGTCGGACGTCGGCCAGATCAGGAGCGCGGGGCGGTCGGCGACCGCGGGTAGACGGCGCTCGACCTCGGCGAGGAACGGCCGGCTGACGAGGATCTCCCGGGGAAAGACGTGGGTCGGGCGCCGGGACTCCGGTGTTGGAAACGGTCCGCGGTACGCCTCCATCACGGCAGGTGAGAGCTTCTTGCGGCGCACGCCGCCGGGGATGATCCGCTCGACGAAGAAGTTGCGCTGCAGGATGAGATGGCGGCCGATCGGGCCGCCGAGGATGCGGGAGAAGACCTGCGTGCCGGGGTCGGATTTCGGCCACGCCCAGGTGTTGCCGATAACGAACGCGGCGAACCGCTCGGGGTGACGGGTGGCGGCGGCGAAGCCGATCGGGCCGCCCCAGTCCTGCACCATCATCGTCACGTCACGGAGATCAAGCGCCTGCAGCCACTGCTCGATCACGCCCGCATGCTCGGCGGGGGTGAACCCGTAGCCAGGCGCCGCCCGGGAGAGGCCGAAGCCGGGGTAGTCCGGCGCGATGCATCGGAAGCGGTCACGCAGGCCGAGGATGATCTCGCGGTACAGGAACGACCACGTCGGGTTGCCGTGGAGCATCAACAGTGTGGGCCCGTCGCCCTCGTCGACGTAGTGGACGGTGGCGTCGCCCACGCGGAGATAACGATCCGCGAACGGGTACGCCTCATCGGTCACCCACGCCGGCCTACCTGGCTCGTGCGTGGCGGTCACGTCTACCCGCGGAAGCCCGGGCCGCAGCGGAGCGCGCTCATCGACAGGCAGCCTACTCCTCACGCCACACCACGCTCGACGCAGAGACGCTGCAGACGCTCCATCGCGTCGGCGGGCCGATCGGGGAGCGCGTCGAGCGCGTTGGCGGCGTCACGAAGATCGTCGATCGTCACCCGGCGGCCCTCGAGGGCGAACCGTCCGAGCCATCGCACCGCCGCGCGTTCGTAGCGGTCCGGGTCACCGCCGCGCAGCACGAGACAGATCCGCAGCGCGTCATCGAGCGCGATCCGGGGGAGCTCGAGCGCGGCGGCGATGACGAGCGCCTCGCTGCCGGTGGTCAACGCCCGGCGGAAGCGCGCGTAGGGGTTACCGTCGCTCGTCACCGAACATATGTTCGCATTAACGCCGGACGAACGCGAGTCACCGACCGAGCATGAATCGCAATTCACCGGCCGTTTTCGGCGGGTGAACTGCGATTCATCGCCGGCAGCCGCCGGGGGCCGGCACGATGCGGAAGTTCGCGCCAGCCGCGGGTCGACAGCCGGCCGCGGGGCGTCAGCCGAGCGAGGACCGGCCGCGTCAGCCGAGCGAGGATCGACCGCGTCAGCCGAGCGAGGACCGACCGCGTCAGCCGAGCGAGGACCGACCGAGCGTCCGGGCCGTGTTCGATTTCGGCACGCCCTTCTGATCAGGCGCGGTCCGCAGCAGGTGGTCGCCGACCGTCGAGGTCACGCCGAACCAGTAATGCTCGTTCTTGTAGTGGTGCAGGCGGTGCCCACGCCAGATCGCGCGGTAGTAGCGCCTGCGCGGCCGGTACGGCGTGTGGATGAGGAAGTGGCACCACTCGTATGCGCTCAGTACGCCGAAACTGACGAGCAGCCCCGTCGCCGCGTGCGCGATCCGGTCGCCGCCGAGCACGAGGTGGATCGGAAACGACAGCGCCCAGACGGTCACGGCGATGAGCGGCAGGAAGATGAGCAGCGCGTAACGTGGGACGAGCACCCCATCGAGCTCGGCCGGGGCGAGATGGTGGGCGCGGTGCTCGCGGGCGGCGAGCAGGTCGTGACGGCGACCGGCGATCGCGATCGGCTTCGCATGGAGCAGGTAGACGTGGATCAGCCACTCGGCGAGGGGGGTGAAGGCGAGCACGCCGACCGCGACGACGCCGTCGCGCCAATCCCAGCTCCCGAGGGCGACGCGCACGACGACCGCGGCGAGGATCGCGAGCGCCAGCAGCGGGGGCGTCCGGCGTCGGAAGAAATCCCGCCAGCAGTCGCCGAGCGTCAGCGCGGTCGGATCGCGGCGCGGGATGGCGTCCGCCGGCGCGCTCAGCGTGTCGGCGGACGCAGCGGCGGGCGCGGACGCAGCGGCGGGCGCGGAAGCAGCGGCGGGCGCGGCAGGGGGACGACTCACCTCGGGCGCAGACATCGCGCCGCACACACTAATGCGGCGCGACGTCCGGCGCGTAGGTCGTCGGACGCGGCCTCGTTCGCCGAGGGCCGAACCGCTCGGCGAGGGCCGCGTCCGAACGCTTGTGCTCCACGCGAGCTTCTCCGGTGGCTCTGTACGGGCGAGATCGCTGGACGTGCGAGCGCTCGCCGGGCGGTGGCTTTGCGTGACGCTATTGAGTGATCTCGGCACGTCCAGGCCGCGGGTGGACACCCGTCGCTGGGCGCCGGACGTATGTACGAGTGAAGGCAGGGGCCGCCGAGCGGCGGTGGCCGAGCCGTCCCCCTCCACGTCATCGGCCGGTGGCTCGGAGACCTGAGCGCATGCAGCGCGCAGAGCGCCGCAGTACGCTCAGGACGCCAAACGTGTGGGCAACGAGGACACTGAGATGGCCGTGAAGGCGGCGACGCTCGAGACCGAGCTGATCGACGTCGTCTGCGCCCGCGTCCGCGAACGGCTGCCCGAGGATCAGGCGCGGCGGTGCGTGTCGTTCGTCCGCCAGTACTACCGGTGGGTCCCGGCGGAGGATCTCGCGGAGCGTGACCCGCTCGATCTCTACGGGGCGGCGCTCCAGCACTACATGGAGATGCAGCGTCGGGCGCCTGGGGAGATCAAGGTCGAGGTCTACAACCCGACGTTCGAGCACCACGGCTGGCAGTCGCCCCACACGATCGTGGAGGTTGTCACCGACGACATGCCGTTCCTGGTCGACTCGGTGACGATGGAGCTCGCCCGGCAGGGGCACCCGATCCATCTCGTGATTCATCCCGTCATCAGCGTCCGGCGCGACGGCGACGGCAACCTCGTCGACGTGCCCGATCCCGGCGGCAGCTCGGATGGCGCGATCCCGGAGTCCGTGCTCCACGTCGAGGTCGCCCGCGAGTCCGACCCGCCGCGTCAGGACGAGCTCGCCCGCAGCGTCGAGCGGGTCCTCGGCGAGGTGCACGCCGCGGTCGCCGACTGGCACGCGATGCGCGGCCGCGCCGAGCGACTGATCGGCGAACTCGACGAGCATGAGCCGCCGCCGCTCGACGCCGCCGGGCTCGAGGAGGCGAAGGCGTTCCTGCACTGGCTGACCCGCGAGCACTTCACGTTCCTCGGCTACCGCGAGTACGAGCTCGTGGGCGAGGGCGCCGACACCGGGCTCAAGGCCGTCCCCGACTCGGGGCTCGGGATCCTCCGGGGAGCCCCGACGACGCCGTACACGAAGCTCACCCCGGGCGCGATCGAGATGGCGCGCTCACGCCACGCGCTCGTCATCACGAAGGCGAATTCGCGGGCGACCGTGCACCGGCCCGCGTACCTCGACTACATCGGCGTCAAGCGCTTCGCGGACGACGGCACAGTGATCGGCGAACGCCGCTTCCTTGGCCTGTACACGACGGCTGCGTACAAGGCGAGCGCCCGGGACATCCCGATCGTCCGCGGCAAGGTCCAGGACGTGCTCGATCGGGCCGGCTTCCCTCCGGACAGCCACGACTACAAGGCGCTGCTGGAGATCCTCGAGTCCTACCCGCGCGACTCGCTGTTCCAGACCGAGGCCGCGGATCTGTTCGAGATCACGATCGGGATCCTCGCGCTCGGGGAGCGCCAAAGGCTGCGCCTGTTCGTCCGCCGTGACCGGCTCGACCGATTTGTCGAGGCACTCGTCTGCATCCCCCGTGATCGGTTCAACACGGAGAACCGCGAGCGGGTCGCCCGGATCCTCATCGAGGCCTTCGGCGGATCCCACGTCGACTGGTCCCTGCAGCTCTCGGAGTCGCTGCTCGCGCGCGTGCACTACATCGTCCATTGCCCCGACGGCGCGCCCGTCGACATCGACGTCACGGAGATCGAGACGCGGCTCATCAAGGCGACGCGGGCATGGAGCGATGACCTGCGCGAGGCGCTCATCGAGGAGCACGGCGAGGACGAGGGCGGCAAGCTCTTCCGCAACTACGAGCGGGCGTTCCCACCGGCCTACCGCGACGAGCGCGTCGCCCGGTCGGCGGTCGCCGACATCGCCCGGATCCAGGAGCTCAGCGGCACCGACGCCCCGATCATGAGCCTCTACCGGCCGCTCGAGGCGCCGGAGGGCCTCGTCCGCTGCAAGCTCTTCAGCGCGCGCGGCGTGTCGCTGTCCGACGTGCTCCCGACGTTCGAGCACATGGGGGCGAAGGTCGTCGACGAGCGCCCGTACGAGATCTCTCCCGCGGACCGCTCGCCGCTCTACCTGTACGACTTCGGGCTCCAGGGCGTCGATGAGGACGTCGACCGCATCCGCGACACGTTCCAGGAGACGTTCCTCGGCGTCTGGCGTGGCGCGTACGAGGACGACCGGCTCAATGCGCTGACGCTGCGGGCCGGCCTCACCGGCCGCGAGATCGTCGTCATCCGCGCGGTCACGAAGTACCTGCGCCAGGCGGGCATGGGATTCTCGGACGCCTACATGGAGCGGACGCTGCTCGGGCAGGCCGAGATCACCAAGCTGCTCATTCGCCTGTTCGCTCTGCGCCTCGATCCCGACCGCGAGGAGCGCAGCGGCGCCGACACGCTCGTCCGCGAGATCGAGCAGCGGATCGACGCCGTCGTCAGCCTCGACGAGGATCGGATCCTGCGGGCGTTCCTCAGTGTCATCCGCGCCACCCTGCGAACGAACTTCTTCCAGCGGGGCGACGCGGGCAGGCCCGCCGCCCACGTGTCGATCAAGCTCGATCCGTCGCTCATCGACGTGCTTCCATTGCCGAAGCCGAAGTTCGAGATCTTCGTCTACTCGCCCCGCGTCGAGGGGGTCCACCTGCGCGGCGGCAAGGTCGCCCGTGGGGGCCTGCGGTGGTCCGACCGCCGGGAGGACTTCCGCACGGAGATCCTGGGGCTGATGAAGGCGCAGATGGTCAAGAACGCGCTCATCGTCCCGGTCGGCTCCAAGGGCGGCTTCGTCGTCAAGCGGCCGCCCGCCACCGGCGGACGGGAGGCGCTTCAGGAGGAGGCGATCGCGTGCTACCGGACGTTCCTCAGCGGCCTGCTCGACGTCACCGACAACATCGTCGGCGGTGACGTCGTCGGGCCGCCCCGGGTCGTGCGCTACGACGAGGACGACCCGTATCTCGTCGTCGCCGCGGACAAGGGCACGGCGACGTTCTCGGACATTGCCAACGAGATCTCAGCGCAGTACGGCTTCTGGCTCGGCGACGCGTTCGCGTCGGGCGGGTCCCGTGGGTACGACCACAAGGCGATGGGCATCACCGCGCGGGGCGCGTGGGAGTCGGTCAAGCGCCACTTCCGCGAGCTCGGCGCCGACATCCAGCACAGTGACTTCACGGTCGTCGGGATCGGCGATATGTCCGGCGACGTGTTCGGCAACGGGATGCTGCTCTCGCGGCATATCAAGCTGCTCGGGGCGTTCAACCACGCCCACATCTTCATCGACCCCGACCCGGACCCGGCGACGAGCTACGCCGAGCGCCGGAGGCTGTTCGAGCTCCCGCGCTCCTCGTGGAGCGACTACGACCGCGAGCTGATCTCCGCGGGCGGCGGGGTGTGGGACCGCACCGTCAAGTCGATCCCCATCTCCGACGAGGTCCGCGCGGTGTTCGACATCGACGCGCATGAGCTGTCGCCGGTCGAGCTCATCCGCGAGATCCTCCGCGCGCCCGTCGACCTGCTGTGGAACGGTGGCATCGGGACGTACGTGAAGGCGTCGAGCGAGTCCCACACCGACGCCGGCGACAAGACCAACGACATCGTCCGGCTCGACGGCTCGGACCTCCGCTGCCGGGTCGTCGGCGAGGGCGGCAACCTCGGCTTCACCCAGCGCGGCCGGATCGAATACGCGCTCGCCGGCGGGAGGATCAACACCGACGCGATCGACAACGTCGCGGGGGTCAACTGCTCCGACCACGAGGTCAACATCAAGATCCTGCTCGACGCGCTCGTTGACGCCGGGGACATGACCGAGAAACAGCGCAACGAGTTGCTCGTGGAGATGACCGATGCCGTCGCGAGCCGTGTGCTGTACGGCAGCTACACGCAGACGCAGGCGATGAGCCTCGCCGAGGCGCAGGCGACCCCGATGGTCGATGTCCACGCCCGGCTCATCCGCAACCTCGAACAGGAGGCCGGGCTGAACCGCGAGCTCGAGGCTCTCCCCGACGACGACACGTTCGCCGAGCGCCGCAGCAACCATCAGGGGCTCGTCGCCCCCGAGCTCGCGGCGGTGCTGGCCTACGGCAAGATCCATCTCTACTCGCAGCTGCTCGAAACGGACCTGCCGGAGGATCCGTATCTCGCCCACGACCTCGAGCGTTACTTCCCGCCGCCGCTGCCCGAGCGCTTCGGCGAGCAGATGCGACGACACCGTCTGCGCCGCGAGATCATCGCGACGGTTGTCGCCAACCAGCTCGTCGACCGCGCGGGTTCGACATTCGCGTTCCGCCTGCATGAGGAGACCGGCGCGCGCGTGTCGATCATCGCCCGCGGCTACGCGGTCGCCCGCGAGGTGTTCGACATGCTGTCGTTCTGGGAGGCCGTCGAGGCGCTCGACAATCAGGTCGACGCGCAGACGCAGACCGCGATGCTGATCGAGGCCCGACGGCTCGTCGAACGGGCCTCCCGCTGGCTTGTCCGCTCGACCCCGAGCTCGATCAACATCGCCCAACGCGCCCGGTACTTCGCCGACGGCGCGCGACTGCTCGGCGAGGCGCTCCCGGACATCCTCGGCGATGCCGAGCGGGAGAACTTCGACGCCCACGCGGCCGAACTGACCGAGGCCGGGGTTCCCGGCGAGCTCGCGCGCCGCGTTGCTGGATTTCCCTCCTTGCTCTACACGTTCGACATCGTCGAGGTGTCCGACAGCACCGGACACGAGCTGGGCGTCGTGATGGAAACGTACTTCCGCCTCGGCGCGCGGCTCGAGCTGACGTGGCTGCGCGACCGGATCCTCGACCTTCCGCGTGACAACCGCTGGCAGACCCTGGCCCGGGCGGCACTTCGCGACGATCTGTACAGCCTGCACCGCGCTCTCACCCAGGAGGTGCTGAGCGAAGGGGCGGCCCGCGGTGGCGCCGAGAAAGCGATCGAGCAGTGGTCCCATCGCAACGGCGCCGCACTCGAGCGGTGTCTCAGCATGCTCGCGGACATCAAGGCGTCCCGGAGCTACGACACGACGACGCTTCCGGTCGCTCTGCGGGAGGTGCGCAGCCTCATCCGCGGCGGGATCTCCGGCGGCGGCGTCGCCGGGGCCGAGTCGTTCACGATGGCAGGGTGAGCCGTCCGTGAGCGGCGCACGACCCCCGATCGACTGGGACGTCGGTCCGTGAGCGGCGCACCACCCCCGATCGACTGGGACGTCGGGCGGTACGAGACGATCGCCGCCGGGCTGATGCCCGTCTCCGAGCACGTGATCGGGCTCGCGGCGCCGGCCGCGAACGAGACGCTGTTCGACATCGCCTGCGGCACCGGCAACGCGGCACTGCTCGCCGCCCGCGGCGGCGCCGTCGTCAGCGGGGTTGACGTCGCGCCGCGGCTGATCGAAGTCGCGCGCGGGCGAGCGGCGGACGCGGGGGTGACCGCGACCTTCACGGTTGGCGACGCTGAGGCCCTCCCGTTCGCGGACGCCACGTTCGACCTCGCGGTCTCCGTGTTTGGCGTCATCTTCGCGCCGGACGCGCGCCGTGCAATCGCCGAATCGTTGCGCGTCCTGCGACCGCGAGGCCGTGCACTGTTCGCGGCCTGGTGTCCAGGCGGCGGCGCCGACGCGATGATCGGGGCCATGGTCGGCGCGATCAACGAGGTGCTCGGCCCGCCGCCGGCCCGGTTTCGCTGGGGTGACCGGGACGCGGTCCGCGAGCTTGCCGAAGACGTGGGCGCGACGGGTGTGCTTCCACGACGGGACGCTCGCCTTCACGGCGGAGTCGCCGGAGGCGTTCCTGACCGAGCAGGAGGCGGAGCACCCGACCGCGCATTGGGCGCGCGAGGTGCTCGCAGAGCACGGCGTCGAAGCGGGCCCGATGCACGACCGCGCCCTCGCCGCTCTCCGCGAGCACAACGAGGACCCGGCCGCCTTCCGGGCAACGAGCCGGTACCACGTGATCGAGCTGCGACGGCCGTGACGAACTGATCAGGAATCGAGAAGCGGGAGTCCCGAGCCAGACGTACGGTGTCTGCCATGACTTCCATCGATTCCATCACCCTCGAGGTGGCTGATCCAACGGCCGCCCACCGCTTCTATACCGCCGCCTTCGGGCTGGACACCGAGATCGGCGTGCGCGCGTCGGAGGCCCCGACCGACGGCTTCCGTGCCTTCACCGTCTCGCTCCTGGTCTCGCAGCCGGCGGACGTCAACGCCCTCGTCGATGCCGCACTCGACGCCGGCGCAACGCCGCTGAAACCGGCCGCCAAGTCGTTCTGGGGCTATGGCGGTGTCGTCCGGGCGCCGGACGGAGCGATCTGGAAGGTGGCCACGTCGGCGAAGAAAGACACCGGCCCGGCCACGCGCGAGATCGACCAGATCGTGCTCCTGCTCGGCGTCGCCGACGTGGCCGCGAGCAAGCGGTTCTACGTCGAGCGCGGGCTGAAGGTGGGGAAGAGCTTCCTCTCGAAGTACGTCGAGTTCGACATGCCGTCGAGTCCGATCAAGCTCGCGCTCTATGGCCGGCGCGCGCTCGCGAAGGATGCGGGCGTCCCGCCTGAGGGCACCGGCTCACACCGGCTCGCGATCGGCGGCGGTGGTGCCACCGACGCCTTCACCGACCCCGACGGCTTCGCATGGGAACCGGTCCAAGTGGCGAGCACCGCCTGACAAGCGGCCGGTCGATGGGCCTCAGTGTTGCTATAGCGACACTGAGGCCCATCGACCCGGCACTCAGGCCCATTGATCCGACCGACGGCCCGCCGATCCGGCCTACGGCCCGCCGATCCGGCCGACGGCCCGCCGATCCGGCCTACGGCCCGCCGATCCGGTCGCGTCGCCGGTCCCGCCACGCGGCAAATCCGAACGCGCTGATATCGATCACGCCGGCCACGAAGAACGCGACCGGCCCGGTGAGCGCGCGCGCCGCAAATCGCCGGAGCATCGTGTGAAGCTATCGTCTGGACCCATGGCCGGGTCCACACCAGTCACGACGAGCGTCACCGAGCTGCCCGAATCCCGCGTCCGGGTCGAGGCCGAGGTCCCCGCAGAGGAAGTCGAGCGCCGCGTCCAGCAGGCTGCCCGCCAGCTCGGGCGCCAGATGCGCATCCCCGGTTTCCGTAAGGGCAAGGTGCCGCCGCCGGTCGTCATTCGCCGTCTCGGGCGCGAGGCCGTGCTCGACGAGGCGCTGCGCTCAGCGCTCGGCAGCTGGTACGTCGACGCGATCGATCACGCCGGCATCACCCCGGTCGGGGAGCCGGATCTCGATGTCGGCGATCTGCCCGAGGCCGGTCAGCCGCTGTCGTTCTCGATCGAGATCGGCGTGCGGCCGAAGGCGACGCTCGGCGAGTACAAGGGAGTGGAGGTCGGCCGCCGCGAGCCGCGCGTCGATGAGGCCGCGGTGCAAGCCGAGCTCGATCGTCTGCGCGACCGCGTCGCGACGCTCGAGACGGTGCAACGGCCCGCCGAGCAGGGCGACCACGTGGTCATGGACTATCTCGGCCGGATCGACGGCGAGCCGTTCGAGGGCGGCGAGGGCCGCGACCAAATGCTCGAGCTTGGCTCGGGACGGCTGATCCCCGGGTTCGAGGAGCAGCTGACGGGCGCGAGCGCCGGCGACACCCGCAACGTCGAGGTCACGTTCCCGGACGATTACCCGGGCGAGCTCGGCGGCAACGAGGCGACGTTCGAGGTCACGGTCAAGGAGGTCAAGGAGAAGCGCCTCCCCGAGCTCGACGACGAGTTCGCGTCCGAGGCGGCCGGCCTCGACACGCTCCAGGAGCTCCGCGAGGACATCGAGAAGCGCCTGCGCGAGTCCGACGAGCACGCGATCGAGCACGAGTTTGAGGCCGCCGTCCTCGATGCCGCGGTCCAGGAGGCCCACATCGAGCTCCCGGAGAAGCTCATCCACGCGCGCGCACACGAGCTCGTCGAGGAGACGATGACCCGGCTCGCCCGCCAGGGGATCTCCAAGGAGACATACCTCCGGATCGCCGGCAAGGACGAGGAGGAGCTCGCCCACGAGGCCGAGGATGAGGCCGCCCAGGCGCTCCGGCGCGAGGCCGTGCTCGCCGCCGTCGTGGAAGCCGAGGGGATCGAGCCGACCGAGGAGCAGGTCCGGGAGATGCTCGCGCCGTCGGCCGAGCGCGCCGGTCAGAAGCTCGAGGAGGTGCTCGAGCAACTCGAGTCGACCGGCCGGATGGACCGCGTCCGCGAGGACGTCGCCACCGGCCAGGCGCTCGAGCTGCTCGTCCGCGAGGCCAAGCCGATCAGCGTCGAGCAGGCCCAGGCCCGCGAAAAGCTCTGGACTCCGGGGCAGGAGCGCGGCGAGGGCTCGGGCAGCGGTCAGCTCTGGACGCCGGGCGAGTAGCACACCGCAAGCTCGCTCGCAGCTACGGCCGGGACCCTACGTAGTTCACCCGGTGGGGGCCGGACAGGCTCATTGCTACATTCGGCAGGAATCGGCCGGTGCAAGCAAAAGAAGCGAGGAACATGAGCCCACTCGTACCCATGGTGGTGGAGCAGACCTCCCGCGGGGAGCGCGCTTTCGACATCTATAGCCGTCTGCTCAACGAGCGGATCATCTTCCTGGGCACTCCCGTGGATGACCAAATCGCGAACCTGATCGTGGCGCAGCTGCTGCATCTCGAGTCAGAGGATCCCGACAAGGACATCTCGATCTACATCAACTCGCCCGGCGGCTCGGTGTATGCCGGCCTCGCGATCTACGACACGATGCAGTTCATCAAGCCGGACGTGCAGACGATCTGCGTCGGCATCGCGATGTCGATGGGCGCGCTGCTGCTCGCCGGCGGGGCACACGGCAAACGGATGGCGCTGCCGAACGCGAAGATCCTCATCCACCAGGTTTCGTCGAGTTTCCAGGGACAGGCGACAGATATCGAGATTCACGCTAAAGAGATCATCGATGTGCGTCGACGACTCGATGAGATCATTGCCCACCACACCGGCCAGGAACTGGACAAGGTGCGCAGCGATACCGATCGTGACTACTTCATGAGCTCTGAGGAGGCCAAGGAATACGGAATCATCGACCGCGTGATCTCACAGCACTGAGGGTCTACCCTCTAGGCTTCGAGGTCGGGCGATCGGGCGACCGTTTCCGGAGAGAGGAAATTGCGTGCACCATCCGGCAATCAGAGCACACGTATCGCGGCCCCGGATGACCGCCGACCTTCGTCCTCGATGCTCGACGTGCTGGGAGCACGCCTTCGCATCTGCGTCCCCGCTCGCCGGTCCACGGGTCGCGCGCTCCGTATCCTCTGATTACCGGAAGGCGCACTGATGGCACGTCCCACGGACTCCAACGAACAGCTTCTCTGCAGCTTCTGCGGCAAATCGCAGCGGCAGGTCAAGAAGCTGATCGCAGGGCCGGGCGTCTACATCTGCGACGAGTGCATCGATCTCTGTAACGAGATCATCGACGAGGAGCTGACCGCTCCGCCGAGCTTCGACATCGAGAACCTCCCCAAGCCGCGGGAGATCTACGACGTCCTCAACGAGTACGTGGTCGGGCAGGAGCAGGCGAAGCGCTCGCTCAGCGTCGCCGTCTACAACCACTACAAGCGCGTCCAGATGATGCAGTCCGATGAGAACGACATCGAGCTGCAGAAGTCGAACATCCTGCTTCTCGGGCCGACCGGCTGCGGCAAGACGCTGCTCGCGCAGACGCTCGCCAAGATCCTCAACGTCCCGTTCGCGATCGCCGACGCGACGGCGCTCACGGAGGCCGGCTACGTCGGCGAGGACGTCGAGAACATCCTGCTCAAGTTGATCCAGGCCGCCGACTATGACGTCAAGAAGGCCGAGACGGGGATCATCTACATCGACGAAGTCGACAAGATCGCGCGCAAGGCGGACAATCCGTCGATCACGCGCGACGTCTCCGGCGAGGGCGTCCAGCAGGCGCTGCTGAAGATCCTCGAGGGGACGACCGCCTCGGTCCCGCCCCAGGGCGGTCGCAAGCATCCCCACCAGGAGTTCCTGTCGATCGACACGACGAACGTCCTGTTCATCTGCGGTGGTGCGTTCGCCAACCTCGACCGCGTGATCGAGCGGCGGATCGGCCACCAGGGTGTCGGCTTCGGCGCCGCGATCCAGTCCAAGGAGCAGCGTGACCTGGGGGAGATGTTCGAGCACTGCCTGCCCGAGGACCTCATCCAGTACGGCCTGATCCCCGAGTTCATCGGCCGCCTGCCGGTGATGTCGGCGATCCACCAGCTCTCCCGCGACGAGCTGATGCAGATCCTCACCGAGCCCCGCAACGCGCTCGTCAAGCAGTTCCAGCGCTTCTTCCAGTTCGACGGCATCGAGCTCGTGTTCGCCGACGAGGCGCTGCACTCGATCGCCGACAAGGCGCTCGAACGCGAGACCGGCGCCCGCGGCCTGCGCTCGATCATCGAGGAGGTCCTGCTCGAGGTGCAGTTCGAGCTGCCCTCGCGCCGCGACGTACGCAAGTGCGTCGTCACCCGGGAGACGATCACAAACGGCACCTCGCCGACGCTCGTCACCGTCGCCGCGCCCGAGGAGGAAGCGGCGTAGCGCTGGCCCAGCTGGATGCTGGGCCGTGGAAACTGCCGGGCGAGCGAAGCGTTCTCCTGGACTCGTGGAGCGGAGCGAAGCCCGGCCCGAAGCCGCATGCGGTTACCCTCGGCTCAAGGTGAGTGACCTTCAAGACAAGACCCGCTACGTCCCGTCCGAGGTGGAGCCCCGGATCGTCGAGCGCTGGCGTGACTCGGGGCTGTTCCATCCGGATCCGGAGGGTGACGCGGACGAGAACTACTCGATCGCGATCCCGCCGCCGAACGTCACCGGCGCGCTTCACATGGGCCATGCGCTCAATAACTCCGTGCAGGACACGCTCATCCGCTATGCCCGGATGCGGGGCAAGCGCACGAAGTGGATCCTCGGCACCGACCACGCCGGGATCGCGACGCAGACGCAGGTCGAGCGCCAGCTCCAGCGGGAGGGGGGCAGCCGCGAGCTCCTCGGCCGGGAGGAGTTCATCCGCCGCGTGTGGGAGTGGCGGGAGCAGTACGGCGGCACGATCATCGAGCAGCTGAAGCGGCTCGGTGCCTCCTGCGACTACGACGAGGAGCGGTTCACGCTCGACGAGGCGTATGCCCAGGCGGTGCTCCATGTGTTCGGCGCCCTCTATCGCAAGGGCTACATCTACCGCGACCGCTACATGGTCAACTGGGACCCGGGGAGCCGCTCGGCGATCTCCGACCTCGAGGTCGAGGACCGCGAGGAGACCGACACGCTCTACTACATCGACTATCCGCTCGCGTCGGGGAGCGGCGCGATCACGGTCGCCACCGTCCGCCCCGAGACGATGCTCGGCGACGTCGCGATCGCGGTCCACCCCGAGGACGAGCGCTACCGGCGGCTCGTCGGCGAGAAGGCGGTCCTGCCGCTCGTCGGCCGCAAGCTGAAGATCATCGCCGACGACTACGTCAAGCCCGAGTTCGGCACCGGCGCGCTCAAGATCACGCCTGGCTCGGATCCCAACGACTTCGAGATCGGCCAGCGTCACGGCCTGGCGGTGATCAGCGTGATCGGCGAGGACGGCCGCATCACCGACGAGGCGTCGGAGCGGTTCGTCGGCATGACGATCACCGAGGCCCAGGAGGCCGTCGTCGCTGAGCTGCGCGAGCAGGGACTGATCGCTCGCACCGAGCCGTACACGCACACCGTGCCGTACTCGCACCGCTCCGGCGAGCGGATCGAGCCGCTCGTATCGCTGCAGTGGTTCATGCGCATGGACGAGCTCGCCAAGCCGGCGATCGACGCCGTCCGCGCCGGGCGCGTGCGCATCCATCCGGACTCCGAACGCCGCCGCTACCTCGACTGGCTGGAGAACATCCGTCCGTGGTGCATCTCCCGCCAGCTGTGGTGGGGCCACCAGATACCCGTGTGGTACCGGGGCGACGAGACGTACGTCGGCACCGAGGCCCCGCCCGGCGAGGGCTGGGAGCGCGACCCGGACGTCCTCGACACGTGGTTCTCGAGTGCGCTGTGGCCGTTCGCGACCCTCGGCTGGCCGGACGACACCGCGCAACTGCGCGCCTTCTACCCGACCGATGTCCTCTCGACGGCGCGGGACATCATCTTCCTGTGGGTCGCGCGGATGGTGATGATGGGGATCGAGTTCACCGACCGCGAGCCGTTCTCCGACGTCTACGTCCACTCGATCATCCAAGCGCCCGACGGCCGCCGGATGTCGAAGAGCCTCGGCACCGGGATCGACCCGATGGACCTGATCAACGGCGGGCCGCGCCCACCCGTGTTCGAGGCCGGCGGCGATTTTCCCGCGTATGGGGCGGATGCCGTCCGCTGGGGTCTGCTGGCGATGTCCTCCGGCCAGGACGTTCGCTTCTCAGAGGACAAGGTCGCCCAGGGCCAGCAGCTCACGAACAAGCTGTGGAACGCGTCGCGTCTGATCCTGCTCGGCGCGGGGGAGGATGCGCGCGCGGCGGTGCGCCCGACCACGATCGAGGACCGCTGGATCCTGTCGCGGCTATCGCGGGCGAAGGCCGCCTTCGCGGCGCAGTTGGCCGCGTTCGACTTCTCCCGGGCGGCGCTCGGGCTCTACGACTTCGTCTATGGCGAGCTGTGCGACTGGTATCTCGAACTCGTCAAGCCGCGGCTGCGCGCCGGCGAGCCTGAGCTGAGTGCGACGCTGCTTCACGTCCTCACCGAGACGCTCGCGCTCGCGCACCCGATCATCCCGTTCGTCACCGAGGAGATCTATTCGTTCGTCCCCGGCGCGTCCGGGCTGCTCGCCGGGCGCGTCGAGGCACCGGCTGGCGGCGGCGACGGCGAGGATGCCGACGCCGAGGCCGAGCTCGCGCGGCTGATCGAGGCCGTGCAGGCCATCCGAGCCTGGCGGGATTCCGCCGGCGTGCGCGCCGGTGCCCTCGTGCCCGCGCGGTTGTCCGCCGAGGGCTACACGCAGACCGCGGAGCATCTCGTGCGCCTCGCCCGGCTGACCGCCTCGGAGAACGGCGGCGGGGAGGGCGGGAACTCGATCACCGCCGTGCCGGTGCCCGGCGGCACGGTCGAGATCCTCCCGAGCGACGACGTCGATCTCGAAGCCGCGGAGCGCAAACGCGAGGCGAAGCGGGCCGAGCTCGACGCCGAAATCGAGCGTTCTGAGCGCAAGCTCGCCAATGAGGGCTTCGTCACGAAGGCGCGTCCGGAGATCGTGCAGGCCGAGCGAGACAAGCTCGAGCGGCTGCGCCGGGAGCGGGAGGCTGTGTGAGGTGACAGCGCAGGACGCCGAGCGCTACCTGCTCTCCCTCGAGCTGTTCGGCATGCGCTTCGGGCTCGACCGCATGCGGCGGTTGATGACGACACTTGATCACCCCGAGCGGCAGTTCGAGTCGATTCACGTCGTCGGTACGAACGGCAAATCCTCGACCGTGCGAATGACCGCGGCGATCCTCCGCCGACACGGGCTCCACGTCGGCGCCTACCTGTCCCCGCATCTCGTGTCGTTCAGCGAGCGGATCCGGATCGACGATCAGGACCTCGAGCCGAGTGCCTTTGCGGCGGCGGTGGCGCGCGCGGCGCACGCGGCGGAGCTCGTTGACCGCTCGCTCACCGACGACGACCGCGTGACCCAGTTCGAGGCCCTCACCGCGGCCGCGTACGACGAGCTCGCGCGGCAGGAGGTCGAGGTGGCGGTGATCGAGGCCGGGCTCGGTGGCCGCTACGACGCGACGAACGTGATCCCGTCGAAGGTTCAGGTGCTGACGAGCGTCGGACTCGAGCACACCCGCTGGCTGGGCCCGACGATCGATGACATCGCGCAGGAGAAGCTTGACGTCGTGCAGCCCGGCGCGACGCTCGTGCTCGGCGCCGGACTCCATCCGGACGCGTTGGCCCGCGCACAGGCGGTCGCCGCGGAGCGGGGCGTCCGGCTGGTGCACGCCGGGACCGATCCGGGCGTCGAGCTGGCCGCGCTCGGGGAGTTCCAGCGGCGCAACTTCGCGCTCGCCCGAGCGGCGGCCGAGGCGTACCTCGGGTCGCTCGAGGAGGAAGCTGTCCGGGCTGCGGCCGCCGAGGTGCTCGTGCCCGGGCGGCTGCAGATCGTCGGTGAACGGCCGCTGACGCTGCTTGACGGCGCCCACAACCCGGATGGAATGGCCGCGCTCGCCGAGTCCCTTCCGGCGATCACCGCCGCGCACAACCCTGTGATCGGCGTTATTTCCATCCTTGACGACAAGGATGCGGCGGGGATGTTGGCGAAACTACTCCCGACGTGCGATGCGCTGATCCTCACGAGCAGTCAGAATCCTCGCGCTTTGCCACCGCCGACCCTCCAATCGCTGTCGCGTCAGCTTCACGGTCCGCCGTCCGAGGTCGTGCGCGAGCCGCGGGCCGCGGTGGCGCGGGCACGGGAGCTCGCCGGTGAGGACGGCTTCGTCATCGCGACCGGCTCGATCTACCTCGTCGCCGACCTGCTTGCGCCTGCTGACGGTCGGCGCGCCTCAATGCTGTGAACGACGACGACGATCAGCCCAACTTCCTGACGATGATCGGACTCGTCGCGCTGATCGTGGCCGTCGTGATCCTCGTATTCTTCGGGATTGGCTATCTCTTCGGGCGCGTGTTCTTGTGAAGGTCCTTACTCCGGCCGCCCGTCCATGCGGGGTCTGAGAACCCCGTCGACCACTACACTCGGATCGTTAATGCTCCTCGTACAAGGCATCTTCGGGATCAAGAACAACACGATCAACCTAGTCGTGGAGTTGCTGATCCTGTTCCTCGTTGTGATCTGGCTGTCGCTCGTCTATTGGACGTACGCCGACGCCCGGCGACGGATCGCCGACCCGATGTTGATCGGCTGCGCGGCAGCCGCGTCGCTGTTCCCGTTCATCGGGACGATCGTCTACATGATCGTGCGGCCGCCCGAGTATCTCGACGACGTCCGTGAGCGCGATCTCGAGATGCAGGCCGCAGAGGCTCGCCTCGCCGAGGTCGGCTACCACCTCTGCCCGCACTGCGACTACGAGGTCGAGAAGGATTTCCTGCGCTGCCCGAGCTGCATGCGCAAGCTCAAGGATCCGTGCGCCAACTGCGGCAAGCCGCTCGACCCGTCCTGGAAGATCTGCCCGTACTGCGAGGCCGAGATCGGCGTCGCTCCGCCGGCGCCGCGGCGTACGCGTCGCCGCCGCACCGCGGGCGTCGAGGGGGCCGAGTCGGTCGCGCCTCCGGCCACGGAGCCGGGCACGCAGCCTGTGCGGTAGATGGTCGGCCGCCACGCGGCCGCAAGATCAAGCAGCTCGCGCGTCGCGTAGCCTCCGCCGCCTGACCCTGACATCTCAGAAGGAGACCGCAGCCCGATGGAGCGCACGCTCATCCTTGTCAAGCCCGACGCCTTTGCCCGCAACCTCACCGGCGAGATCATCGCCCGCTTCGAGCGCAAGGGCCTGCGGCTGGGCGCGCTGAAGCAGATGACGATGACGCGCCAGCTCGCCGAGGAGCACTACGCCGAGCACGAGGGCAAGCCGTTCTTCGGAGAGCTGGTCGACTTCATCACCTCAGGCCCGCTCGTCGCGATGGTGCTCGAGGGCGACCACGCGATTGAGGCGGCCCGCCAGGTCATCGGCGCGACGAACCCGCTGCAGGCGACGACCGGCTCGATCCGCGGCGACTACGCGCTCGAGGTCGGCCAGAACATGGTTCACGGCTCCGACGCGCCCGAATCGGCGTCGCGCGAAGTCGGGCTGTTCTTCCCTGAGCTCTGAGCGCGCAGCGCGGTGATGGCGTGACCCGCGGCCTCGTTCTGGCCTCGCGCTCGCCGCAGCGGCGGGCGATCCTCGAGCAGCTCGGCGTCGCGTTCGAGGTTGTCGTCCCGGATGGGGTGGACGAGCTCGAGGAGGGGCCGCCGCACGAGGTCGCGATCGAGAACGCGTACCGCAAGGCGGCGGCCGTCGCCGAGTCCGCCGTCGCCGGGTCCGCCGCCGTCGCCGGGTCCGCCGTCGCCGGGTCCGCCGGCGCCGGGTCCGCCGGCGCCGGGTCCGCCGGCGCCGAGTCCGCCGGCGCCGAGTCCGCCGGCGCCGCCCGGGCGGGCCGGCTCATCCTGGGGGTCGACACGGTGGTCGCGCTCGGTGCGCGGATGTATGGCAAGCCGATCGAGCCGGGGGAGGCCGAGGACACGCTGTGGGCCCTTTCCGGCCGGACGCATACGGTCATCAGCGGCGTCTGCCTGATCGAGGGCGACGGCCGGGCGCGGACCGCGGCGGCCGAGACGACGGTGACCTTCCGGACGCTCAACGAGGACCTGATCGGCTGGTACGTCACTTCCGAGGAGTGGCGAGGGCGGGCGGGCGGCTACGCGATCCAGGGTCGCGGGGCGGCGCTCATCGAGCGGATCGAGGGCGACTACACGAACGTCGTCGGCCTGCCGGTGGTGACCGTGCTTGGAATCGCGCCGTTCCTTCTGACCCTTTAGGCGCCGGCCTCAACATCCGATAAAGCCTCCGTTGTCCGCACCGGCGGTTAGGGTCACCGGTGCATAACTGCTACTGAGCGCAAGAGGGGCGCACCTACCCATGTATCCACCGAATCCGCAGTACCCCGTCCGCTTGGACATCGAGTACCCGGACTCGCTCAGCCGCCTGCTGATCTTTGTCAAGTGGCTGCTCGCGATTCCGCACTTCATCGCGCTGTTCTTCCTCGCGATCGGGGCCTACGTCGTACTGCTCATCTCGTGGTTCGCGGTGATCATCACGGGCGCCTACCCCGAGGGCATGTTCAACTACATGGCGGGCGTCCTGCGCTGGGGCGCTCGCGTCCAGGCATATGTCTTCCTGATGACCGACGCCTATCCGCCGTTCTCCCTTGAGGACGATCCCAACTACCCGGTCCGAGTCGAGATCGACTACCCGCCGACGATCGCCCGCTGGCGCCCGCTCGTCGCATGGCTGCTGGTGATCCCGGCGGCCTTCCTCGCGTGGCTCATCCTGATCGCCGCCGAGGTGTGCGTGTTCCTCGCCTGGTTCGCGATCCTCATCACGGGCCGCTATCCCGAGGGGATGTTCAACGTGGTGCTGATCGCCCACCGCTGGGCGCTGCGCACCGGGACGTACCTGTACTGGATGGAAGAGGCGTACCCGCCGTTCGTCTGGGCCTAGGCCCACGCCGACGTCGCTCAGGTCAGGGGATTGGCTTTTCCGCGGCACCCCGCGGGACGCAAAAGCCAATCCCCTGTCGCGCACTTTAGGATCCACTTAGTGTTTTGCAGGTTTTTTTAGCTATTGCAAGTGCGCTGGCCGGACTTCGGGGGCTCAGACGGTTCGGCTAAACTCGTTTGTGGACGGAGCGGGCAGGCCGGGGACGGCCGGCGCTCACAAAACCGCTTGTCCGCCCGCCCCCATCACCCCTCTAATCACTTGGGCTTCTTCACGTACCTGACCGGCTTCGGTGGCCGCGACATGGCGGTCGATCTTGGGACCGCAAACACGCTCGTCTACGTGCGTGGGCGAGGCATCGTGCTGTCCGAGCCGAGCGTCGTCGCCGTCGATTCCCGGACCGGCGAGGTCCATGCCGTCGGGATCGAGGCGAAGCGGATGCTCGGACGCACTCCGGGGACGATTTCCGCCATCCGGCCGCTCAAGGACGGGGTCATCGCCGACTTCGAGGTGACCGAGGAGATGCTCCGGCACTTCATCCAGAAGGTCCACCAGAATCGCTGGGCGCACCCGCGAGTCGTCGTCTGTGTGCCGTCCGGGGTGACCGGCGTCGAGAAGCGGGCCGTCGAGGAGGCGTGCCTGAGCGCCGGCGCGCGGCAGGCGTACCTGATCGAGGAGCCGATGGCCGCGGCGATCGGCGCCGGGCTGCCGGTGGGCGAGCCGACCGGCTCGATGGTCGTCGACATCGGCGGCGGCACAAGCGAGGTCGCCGTGATCTCGCTCGGCGGCATCGTCGTCTCGCAGTCGATCCGCGTCGGCGGCGACGAGCTCGACGAGGCGATCATCAACTACGTCAAACGGGAGTACAAGCTGCTCATCGGCCAGCAGACCGCCGAGGAGGTCAAGCTCGAGATCGGCTCCGCCTACCCGATGCCGGAGGAGGTCCAGGCCGAGATTCGAGGCCGGGACATGGTCTCCGGACTACCGAAGACCGTCGTGCTGACAAGCGAGGAGATCCGGGGGGCGCTCGGCGAGCCGGTGTCGCAGATCATCGACGCCGTCAAGGAGACGCTCGACCGCACACCGCCGGAACTCGCCTCCGACATCATGGATCGTGGCATCATGCTCGCAGGAGGTGGGTCGCTGCTCCAGGGGCTCGAAGAGCGTTTGCGTCACGAGACACAGATGCCCGCGCACCTGGCCGAGTCCCCGCTGACCTGTGTCGCGGTTGGCTCGGGGAGGTCGTTGGAGGAATTCGAGGCGATCCATCGTTCGAGCAAGAATTCACGCAACCGGCGTCGGCGCTACTAGGTTTGACCTGGTAGCCGAGCACGCAGGAGCACAGCTTTGGAGACACGCACCACGTGCCTGACAAGAAGACCATTCGGCGCCGTCGCGCGATTCTCGCGCTCCTCGTCGTCGTTTCCCTGATCCTTCTAACCGCATATTTCGGCGAGTCGCCGAGCAGCCCGCTGCACAGTGTGCAGCGCGGGATCGTCCAGGTGCTCTCTCCGATCCAGGAGGGCGCGAGCAAGGCGCTCAAGCCGGTTCGTGACGTTGCCGGCTGGTTCTCGTCGACGTTCCACGCCAAGGCGCAGCGCGACGCGCTGCGCAAGCAGGTCGCCAAGCTGCAGGCCGAGCTCGCGGTCGCCAACCAGAAGGCGATCCTCTACAGCCAGCTCACGAAGCAGGTCGGCCTCGACAACAGCATCGGCGTGAGCAACTTCGCGCCGGTGGCAGCGCACGTGATCGGCCGCGATCCCACGCTCTGGTACGCGACGGTTGAGGTCGACAAGGGCTCGGCCGACGGTGTCCGCAAGGAGGATCCGGTGATCGGCGACGGCGCGCTCGTCGGCAAGGTCTCGACGGTCGCGCCGAACGTGTCGGTCGTCACGCTCATCACCGACCACTCGTTCGCCGTCTCCGCCGAGGTCCAGAACAGCGCCGGCGACGCCGGCGTGCTCGTGCCCGCGGTCGGCGACCCGAACCAGCTGCTGCTCCAGTACCTGCCCCAGAACGCGAGCATTCAGGCGGGCCGCGACATGGTCGTGACCGCCGGGTTCAAATCCGGAGCGCTCGAATCGCTGTTCCCCCCGGGGATCCCGATCGGCCAGGTTTCGGACGCCAATCAGAACGACCTGATCAACAACCGGCAGGTCAAGGTCGCACCGGCCGCCGACCTGCGCCACCTCGACTTCGTGCAGATCCTGACCCAGCCGCAGGCGGGCACGCGCCGGGTCCAGCTGCCGACGACGCACCCATGAGCGAGTCCACCCGCGTGTCGCTCCGTCTGCCGCTGCGGCTCGTCCTGCTCGGGTTTCTGACCGTCGTGATCCAGGAGGCCGCCGTCTCGCAGATCTCGCTCTTCGGCGTGAGCGCCGACCTCACGCCGCTCGTCGTGATGTCGATCGGCCTGCTCACGGGCTCGCTGCTCGGTGCGGTCGCCGGCTTCGGCATCGGGTTGTTCGTCGACCTCGTGCTCGTGCAGACGCTCGGCGTCACCTCGCTCTTGTACATCGCGATCGGCTACTGGTCCGGTCGGCTCCGTGAGCTGCGGGACCCCTCCCACAGCCTCGTGCCACTCGCGCTGGGCGCCGCCGCGACAGCCCTCACCGGCATCGGCATGGCGCTCATCCAGTTCCTGCTCGGTGTCGATGCGCCGGTGAGCTGGCTGTTGATCCAGCAGCTCTGCATCACCGTGCTCGTCAACACGCTGATCGCGTTGCCGGTATACGCGCTCGTGCGGCGGATCATCCAGCCGACGCTCCCGGACGATCCTCGCCGTCGCCGTCGCCGCGCGTACACGACCGGCGGGCTCAGCCCGCTGCAGCGTCCGTCCGAACGCCTCGGCCAGATTCCCCGCTCGGCGTCTCGATGATGCAGATACCAGAGGAACGACGTCCGCCGCTGACGCCGCAGCTCGCGCTGCGGGTGGCGATCGTCGGCAGCGTCGCGCTGGCGATGTTCGCGATCATCTTCTTCCGCCTGTGGTTCCTCCAGGTCCTCTCCGGCGATAAGTACGCCAAGGCGGCGACGACGAACCGGGTGCGGCAGATCGCGATCGCGGCGCCCCGGGGCCAGATCCTCGACCGTGACGGCAACGTGCTCGTCGATTCCAAGCCGACGATCGCGGTGCAGCTCTCGCCGCCCGACCTGCCGCGCAATCTGGCGCGCCGCGCGCGGCTCTACGGCCGACTCGCGCAGATCCTGGGCATCTCGACGGCACCGAAGAAGTGCACGATCATCGGCGGCCCCCACGTCGTGCACGCGCGGCTCGCGCCGATCCCATGCGCGGTCGACCAGCAGCACGCCCTGCTGCCCTACGCCAACGTCACGATCAAGACCGACGTTCCCAACGACGTCCACTACTACCTCGCCGAGCGCCAGGATCAGTTCCCGGGTGTGAGCGTCGAGCAGGTCTGGCTGCGGCGCTATCCGCTGCACGACCTCGCCGCCCAGCTGTTCGGCACCGTCGGCCCGATCACGCAGGGCGAGCTGCGCGAGTCCCGCTACCGGGGCGTCTCGCAGCAGTCGATCGTCGGCCAGTCCGGCCTCGAGTGGTACTACGACCGGTACCTGCGCGGCGTCGACGGCGCCGAGCGGGTGCAGGTCGACGCGCTCGGTCGGTTCAAGGGCTACCTATCGCAGCGCAGGCCGACCGCCGGACACTCGCTCAAGCTCTCGCTCAACCTGGGTCTCCAGAAGGCCGGCCAGCAGGCGCTGTCGGAGGCGATCGCGAACAATCCGCCCGCGCCCGCGGGCGCGTTCGTCGCGCTCAACCCGGTCAACGGCGAGGTGTACGCGATGGGCTCCTCCCCGACGTTCGACCCGAACATCTTCACCAAGCCGCTCACCCAGTCCGCCTACCAGAAGCTCAACAACGCCTCGAGCGGCTATCCGTTGTTCAACCGCGCGATCCAGAGCTCGTATCCGACCGGTTCGACGTTCAAGGGCATCACCGCGACCGCGGCGCTTCAGAGCGGCGCGTGGAACCTCGGCAGCATCTACGACGACACCGGCGTCTACCAGAACGGCCCCGGCGATCAGCGCCATAACGCGGGCCACGCCGCCTACGGCGCGCTCAACCTGACCCAGGCGATCCAGGTCTCCTCGGACAACTTCTTCTACAACCTCGGGCGGCTGCTCAACGCCGATCCGACGACCCATCCGAAGGGGGGCGCACTCCAGCAGTGGGCGCGCAACTTCGGCATCGGCCGATCGACCGGGATCGACCTCGGCGGCGACAACGCCGGCATTCTGCCGTCGCCGGCGTGGCGGGCGGCGCGGGACCGGCTCGAGGTGAAGTGCGAGAAGAGGCGCAAGATCCCGAGCTGCGGGATCGCCGACGGCCGACCATGGTCGGTCGGCGACAACGAGAACCTCGCCGTCGGCCAGGGCGACCTCGAGGCGACACCGCTCCAGCTCGCGGTCGCCTACTCGGCCCTCGAGAACGGCGGCAACGTCGTCCGCCCGCACGTCGGCCTCGAGGTCGACGCCCCGGACGGGACCGTGCTCCAGCGGATCGACCCGCCGCCGGCGCGACGGCTGCACATCGACCCCCAGAACCTCGACGCGATCCGTTCCGGTCTTCACCTGGCAGCATCGCAGTCCGGTGGCACCTCGGCGGACGTCTTTGCCGGCTGGGATCAGAGCCGCTTCCCGGTGTTTGGCAAGACGGGAACCGCCCAGCACTTCGGTCAGCAGGACCAATCGTGGTATGTGTGCTTCGTGCCCGATCCCGTGCGCCCCATCGTCGTCGTCGTCACCGTTGAGCAGGGCGGCTTCGGCGCCCAAGCGGCGGCACCGGCCGCCCGCGAGATTCTCTCGCAGTGGTTCTACGGCAAGCGTGGCCAGTTCGTCGTCGGGAGTTCGAAGACGCTGTGAGCGTCACGACGCCGATCCAGGTTCCCGAGGAGGCGAGCGCGCCTCGGGCCCGCTCGCTGCCGCTGTTTGATCCACTGTTGCTGCTCGCCACGGCGGGGCTCGTCGCGTGTTCGCTGATCACGCTGAAAGGGGCGACGCGCAACGCGGTCAAGGGCCACCCGCTGTTCTACGTCGAGCGGCAGGCGATCTACGTCGCCATCGGCGTCGTGCTGGCGCTGCTCATCAGCCGCATCGACTACTCGCGGCTGCGCGAGTATCGCTACGGCTTCTACGGCCTGCTCGTCGCGCTCAACATCGTCGTGTTCGCGATGCCGGCGATCCGCGGATCGCACCGCTGGATCCCGCTGCCGTTCCTCCAGGTCCAGTCCTCGGAGTTCGGCAAGATCCTGCTCATCGTGTCGCTCGCGGCGTTCGCCGTCGACCGCATGCGGCGGCTGCACGAGCTGCGCACGACGGCCCGGATCATGATCTTCACCCTGCTGCCGGCGCTGATCGTGATCCCGCAGCCCGACCTCGGCACGGGTCTCGTGTACATCGTCGTCGGGTTCATGATGCTCGTGTTCGCCGGCACGCCCGGACGCCAGCTCGGGGCGCTCGTTGCCGCGTTCGTGGCCGCCGTCGCGATCGCGCTCGCCGGCGCGCCCGCGCTCGGGGTTCACGTGCTCAAGCCCTACCAGGTGCAGCGGCTTACCGGATTCGTCAACCCGTCCCGGGATCCCCGCAACCAGACCTACAACATCCTGCAGTCCGAGATCGCGATCGGCTCAGGACAGAAGACCGGTCGGGGCGTCGCGCATGCCACGCAGACGAGCCTCAACTATCTCCCCGAGCATCAAACCGACTTCATCTTCGCGGCCGTCGGCGAAACCTACGGGTTCGTCGGAGCCGCGCTCGTCTTATCGCTGTACGCGCTGCTGATATGGCGCACGCTCCGGATCTTGACGTTGGCAAAGAACCTCTACGGGACTTTGATCGCGGCCGGGATCCTCGGGATGTTGATGTTCCAGGTGTTTGTCAACGTGGGTATGACGATCGGAATCATGCCCATCACGGGGGTCCCGCTGCCGCTCATGAGCTATGGCGGCTCGTCCGTGCTGATCACCTTCATCGCCCTTGGGCTCTTGCAGTCCATCCACATCCAAGCCCGGTTCGCATCTGCCGGCAAGGGAAGGGCATTCATTTCGTAATGCCGGCGCCACCACGTGCGCAGCCGGTCAAACCGCGCCCCGTGCCCCGCTGGCACGCGCGGCGCACACACACCACAAAGGACTGAACGACAATTGAAGAAGCAAGTAATGGTCAGCGTCGACCGCGGGCAAACCCGGGTCGCGCTGCTCGAGGCGACCGGGACGGTCGCCGAACGTAAGCCGGGTTCCGGCGGCCGACGACGGCGCAAGAGCGCCAATCCGGGTGCCGGCTATCGCGTCGCGGAGCTCTACCTCGAGCGTCGCGGCGCCCGGTCGATCGTCGGCAACATCTACAAGGGTCGCGTCGACAACGTGCTCGCCGGCCTTGAGGCGGCGTTCGTCGATATCGGCCTGGAGAAGAACGGCTTCCTCCACGTCGATGAGATCGTGCTCCCGGGGGTCGAGGCGCCGCGCCGCGGGCGTGGCGGCAGCGGCCGGGACAACCGGCAGATCACCGACATGCTCAAGCCCGGGCAGGAGATCGTCGTGCAGGTCGTCAAGGACCCGCTGAAGACGAAGGGCGCCCGCCTGTCGATGGACCTGACGATCGCCGGCCGATACATGGTGCTCGCGCCGTTCGGCGAGGGCGTCGGCGTCTCGCGCCGGCTGGACGACAAGGAGCGAGAGCGCCTGCGCAAGGAGGCCGCGAAGCTCGACCTGGGGGGCGCGGGCGCCATCGTGCGCACCGCCGCCCAGGGGGCCAAGCGGCCCGATCTCGAGCGTGAGCTGCTGTACCTGTTCAAGCTGAACGAGGTTCTCCAGAACCGCGTCGCGGAGACGCCGGCCCCGGCGCTCGTCTTCCAGGAAGCCGACCTGTCGGTCCGCGTTGTGCGCGACATCTACTCCGCCGAGTTCGAGCGGGCGGTCGTCGATGATCCCAAGCAGCACCATCGGCTCGTCTCGTTCTTCTCGCGGACCGCGCCCGAGCTCGTCGAGCACGTCGAGCTGTGGGATGACGAGCGTCCGCTGTTCGAGGCGTTCGGTGTCGAGAAAGTGCTCGACTCGACGCTGTCCCGTCGCGTCGATCTCCCCAGCGGCGGCTATCTGATGATCGACTACGCCGAGGCGCTGACGGTGATCGACGTCAACTCGGGGTCGTTCATCGGTCGCGGCAAGGGCGCGCGGCTCGAGGACACGATCACGAAGACGAACCTCGAGGCGGCCGACGAGGTCGTCCGTCAGCTCCGGCTGCGCGACATCGGCGGGATCATCGTCATCGACTTCATCGACATGGCCCGGGCGCGCAACCGCGACGCGGTGCTGAAGACGCTCCGGAAGGCGCTCGACGAGGACCGGACGAAGACCTTCGTCGTCGAGATCTCGCCGCTCGGGCTCGTCGAGATGACCCGCCAGAACGTCACCGACGGCGTGCGGGAGATCATGACCCGCCCGTGCCCGACGTGCCACGGAGAGGGCGTGATCAAGTCCGAGGAGACGATCGCGATCGAGTTCGAGCGCCGCATGCGGGACCTGGCCAAGGAGACGAAGGCCGAGGCGCTGCTGCTCCAGATGAACCCGCGGGTGAGCGCCGAGTTCACCGGCAACGAGGCGCGCGCGCTGCACGCGATCGAGGAGGAAACCGGCAAGTGGTTCCACTTCGAGGGCTCGGAGGGCCTGCCGCTCGACCACTTCGCCGTGCTGATGGAGGCCGACCGCGAGGAGGTGCTCGACCGCGCGCTCCCGTTCCGCGAGGGCGAGGAGGTCCACGTCGAGATCGTCGAGCCCCACATGTTCAACCCAGGCGACGCCGTCGCCAAGGTGGACGGCTACATCATCTCGGTCGCCGGCGGTACCCCGTACGTCGGCGAGAAGCACCTCGTGCGGATCGAGGAGGTGGGCCGGACGGCGGCACGCGCCTCGCTCGTCGACGCCGAGCCGGGGCCGCCCGGGGACGGTCCCGAGGGCTCAGGCGCAGATGGATCGGACGATGTCCTAGAATCGAAGAATCGGCGCCGTGGCCGCAGAGGCGGACGGCGCCGTTCCGGCGCCAAGGCCGAGTCCACATCGGCGGCGTCGTCGTCATCATCTTCTTCGTCGGAGTAACCGTGTACGCGATCGTCAAGACAGGTGGAAAGCAGTACCGCGTCGAGCAAGGTCAGTCCCTGCTCGTCGAGCGTCTGCCCGCCGAGGACGGGGCGTCGGTGGCGCTCCAGCCGCTTCTCTACGTCGACGGCGATACGGTCCTCGACTCGGCCGATGAGCTCGGTCGGGTGAACATCGAGGCTCGCGTCGTCGCGCACGAGCGCGGGCCCAAGCTCCGCGTCGTCAAGTTCAAGCCCAAGCGCGGCTACAAGCGGCGCACCGGTCACCGCCAGGAGCTGACCCGGCTCGAGGTGACCGGCATCAAGCTGTCCGGTGGGCGCGCGGGGTCTTCGGCGAAGACGGCGGCCGCCGGACCGAAGCCCGTGGCGGCGCCGTCACCAAGTTCGACTTCCGAGGAGGCGACGGAGAATGGCGCATAAGAAGGGCCTCGGGTCCTCGCGTAACGGCCGTGATTCCAATGCCAAGCGGCTCGGCGTCAAGGTCTTTGCCGGCGAGTCCGTCACCGGGGGCGAGATCATCGTCCGCCAGCGCGGGACTCGCTTTCATCCCGGCGACGGCGTCGGGATCGGCAAGGACGACACGATCTACGCACGCGCCGCCGGCACGGTGGCGTTCACCCGCGGTCGCCGCGGGCGCGTGATCTCCGTCGTCCCCGGCGAGAACTAGTGTCGCGAGTCAGAAGTTCGGTGGCACCAAGAGGTGGCACCGGGGGATGCCGCGCAAGGACGCAGAATCCGACGTGCAGTGGAGGTGCACGAGGATTCGAGGACGCCGCGCGGCGCCGCCGGGGGCGCCTCGACTGCCGTCGATCTTCTGACTCGGGACACTAGCCCCGGCCAGGTCTTCCCAGCGTTCTGCGGCGCTCCCCGGGGCGCGCCGCAGCCGCCGGCCTGTTTTCTCGCTGCTCAGATTCCGCTCGCGGTCGCGATCTCGGCCGTGCACAGTGGGCACCGTCGGGCCTTGACCGGGATCTCGCTCGTGCACTCCGGGCACTCCTTCACCGTCGGATCCTCCTTGTCCCGGTTCTCCAGCAACCGGTTGAGGGGAAGCACGACGAAGAAGAACACGGCCGCAGCCGCCGACAGGAACGCGATCACGGCGTTGATGAACGCGCCGTACTTGAACGTGCTCCCGTTGATCGTGAACGTGAGCGCAGCGAAGTCGTGCTTGCCGAAGATGGCGGCAATGAGCGGTGTCAGCAGGTCCGCGACGAAGGCCGTGATGACCGCCGTGAACGCGGTGCCGACAACGACCGCGACCGCTAGATCGACGACGTTGCCGCGGAACAGGAACTTCTTGAACTCCACGAGCAACTTCATGCCCGGGCAACCTAGGGGAGCGCCCGGTCGGAACGCGATTGGCACACCCGGTCGGAACGCGATGGGCACACCCGGTCGGAACGTGATTGGCACACAGTTGGCACAGGTATGTCCTGTTCCGTTACACGGTCTCGCGCCACCCTTCAGCGCATGGGCGGACGCTCCATCAGCCGGGGGGAATGTCTTTTCGGTGGCACCCCTCGGTACGCAAGAGACAATCCGCGCCCTCTGGACCACCCGCCGATCTTCGATTCGGAGTCGTGGGGTGCCCTCGGTCCGGACGCCGCGCCGTACCATCGCGTCGGCTGGCTAGCCAGCCAGCAATCGGGGCGGGTGGGGGCGGAGCAGTTGCGCTGGCTCGAGATCGATCGCAAGCAGGTCAGGCGTTGGGTCGAGAGGGGTCAGCTGCACAACGTGCTCCCGGGCGTCTACGCCGTCGGCCACACGGCCCCATCCGTCGAGGCCGATCTCATCGGCGCGCTGCTGTACGCGGGCCCGGGCGCGATGCTGAGCCATCACACCGGGGCCTGGTGGCTCGGGTTGACGGGCCGCCACCACTACACGATCGAGGTGACGACCCCCCGGCGGTGTCAGTCGCGCGACGGCATTCGGGTCTACGACCGCCGGCATCGAGGGCGCGCGTGGTTGGACCGCCTCCCCGTGACCACGCCCATCGACGTCGTCCTCGATGTCGCCGCCCGGGCCGACATCGACCAGGTCCGCTACCTGCTCTCCCAGGTCGAGTACCGCCGCCTCGCGACCCTCGCCGAGGTCGAGGCGGGCCTCGGGCCCGGGCGGCCCGGGAGCGTCGCAGTGAGGGTCGCGCTCAGGCGTCACATGCCCCAGCTCGCGCGGACGAAGAGCCCGGGCGAGATCGACCTGCTGCTCGTGTGCGAGCAGGAGGACGTCCCGCTGCCGCTCGTCAACCACCCGCTGCTCGGCTTCACCGTCGATGCGGTGTGGCTGGAGGAGCGCGTTGTCGTCGAGATCGACGGCGAGGGTGGACATGGTCAGCCAGCGCGAGCGCGATCGGCAGCGCGATCTCATTCTGCGCCGGCATGGCTATCTCGTCCTCCGATACACCGCTTACCAGCTCAAAGTGCAAGCGCGGGCAGTTGCGGATGACATCCGCGCCGCGCTGATGAGAACCGTCACGGAGGCGGCGTAGCTCCACTATGCTGCGCCGCCTTGCGGCGGTCTGACGTGGCGCAGCGGAGAGAGAGGGGCGCACGGCGTGCGCTCAGGGCGGCGGCCCTCGTCGCCGCGTTGGCGTGCGCGCTCGCCTTCGCCTCGGCGGCCGCCGCTGCCACGAAGCTCGGCACCGTCGCCGGCAGCGCCCAGCAGGTCTATCTGACCGGGGCCACCCCGGGGGCGAAGCTGACGCTTGTCAACCGTCGAGGCCGCACGGTCCAGACCAAGCGCGTCGACCGGCTCGGCGCGCTGATCTTCCGCAACGTGACACCGGGCTCCGGCTACCGCGTCAGGAGCGGGCACCGCCGCTCGCGGGCGGTCACGGTGATGACGAACCGCGACGCGCCGCCGAGCACGAAGGGCTACAGCCAGAAGATCCCCACGAGCGGCTACGGCTACCTGACGACCCGGGACGGAACGAAGCTCGCGATTGACGTCCATCTCCCGGGCTCCGCGAAGGGCCCGTACCCGACGCTCGTGGAGTACGCCGGCTACGGCTACGCCGATCCGTTCCACGGTCCGGACAGCGGGCTCGCCCAGGTTGCGAACCTCCTCGGCTTCGCCGTCGTCGACGTCAACATGCGGGGCACCGGCTGTTCGGGCGGTGCGTTTGACTACTTCGAGCGCCTCCAGAGCCTCGACGGCTACGACATCGTCGAGACCGTTGCCCGCCAGCCGTGGGTGCTCCACCACCGGGTCGGGACGATGGGGATCTCCTACGGCGGCATCAGTCAGCTGTTCGTCGGCGCGACGGCTCCGCCGCACCTCGCCGCGATCGCACCGCTGTCGGTGATCGACGACAGCGCGTCGACGCTCTATCCCGGCGGGATCCTCAACACCGGGTTCACGCTGCCGTGGGCCGCCGATCGCGACCACGACGCGCTGCCCGCCTCGAAGACGGGCGGCCAGCCGTGGGTGCTGCAGGAGATCGCCAAGGGCGACACAACGTGCAAGGCCAATCAGGCGCTCCACGCCGAGGCGGTCAACCTCGTGGCGAAGGTCTACGCCAACCCGTTCTACGTCCCGGCGACCGCCGACCCGGTCAGCCCGATCACGTTCGTCAACAAGATCAAGGTGCCGGTGTTCCTCGCCTGCCAGTTCACCGACGAGCAGACCGGTGGGCACTGCTCCGATCTCGTGCCGCACTTCACCGGCACGACCCACAAGTGGTTCACGTTTACGAACGGTGTCCATACCGACTCGCTCGATCCGGCGACGTTCAACCGCTGGTATGACTTCCTCAAGCTGTACGTCGCCCGCCAGACCCCGACGCTCTCCGCCGGTGTCAAGGGGTCCGCGCCGGCGCTGTACAAGGCGGTGCTCGGTGTGAGCGGCGTGACGCTGCCGAGCGACCCGATTCAGTCTGAGCCGAGCTACTCCGCCGCGCTCGCCGCCTATCAGCAGCTGCCCCGCGTCCGCGTCCTGTTCGACAACGGCGCCGGGTCCGCGACGGCGGGCAACCCGGTGCCCGGCTTTGAGCACTCGTTCCCAGCGTTCCCGATCCCGGGCACCCAGGTCCGCTCGTGGTACTTCGGCGCCAGCGGCTCCCTGACCGACGCCAAGCCGACCGAGACCTCGACCGGCGACCACTTCACATGGAACAAGAATGCTCGCCCGCCGACCGATTTCTCCGGCGACACCGGCGGCGGATCGGGCGGCCTGTGGACCGCGACGCCGCCGTACAACTGGACCCAGAACCCGCCCGGCACGGCCGTCTCGTACGTGTCCGCCCCGCTGGCCGCGCACACGACGATCATCGGCGGCGGCGCCGTCCAGGTGTGGATCAAGTCGGCCACGCCGGACGTTGACCTTCAGGCGACCGTCACCGAGGTCCGCCCGGACGGCAAGGAGACGTTCGTGCAGAGCGGGTGGCTGCGCGCAAGCCGGCGCAAGCTCGCCGCCGGCAGTTCGATCCTTGCGCCCGCGCCGACGTTCCGGCGCGCGGACGTGCGACCGCTGCCTACGGGCACGTTCACTGAAGTGACGATCCCGCTCTACTACGAGGGCCACGTCTACCGCAAGGGCTCGCGGGTTCGGGTCATCCTCGCGGCGCCGAACGGCGACAACCCGATCTGGTCGTTCCGCAACACGGTTCCGAGCAGCGGCACCGACAAGGTCTTCATCGCCCATTCGCCATCGATGCCCTCCCGGCTCGTGCTGCCGCTCGTGCCAGGCGTGTCGGTGCCGACGGGCCTCCCGCCGTGCCCGGGCCTGCGCGGCGAGCCGTGCCGGACGTACGTGCCGACGGCGACGGCGAACTGAATCCAGGGACTGTCGCACCCGGCGAGCTCAGCCGGCGAGCTCTGCCCGGCACGGGACCACGCGCAATCAAGGCTGCCGCCCGATCCTGGGCCGGGGTCAGCCCTCCTGCGCCGTCGGTCGGACGAGAATCTCGTTGACGTCGACGTGCGGCGGCTGCGAGACGGCGAACATGACCGCGCGCGCGACGTCGTCCGGCGACAGCGCGTTCGTCACCGGGTTGTCGAAGAACGGGGTGTCGACCATGCCCGGCTCGATCACGGTGACCCGCGCGCCGGTGCCGTTCAGTTCCTGACGCAGGCTCTCGCCCATCCCGGTGACCGACCACTTCGTCGCCGAATACAGCGAGCCGGGGAGGGCTCGGCGGCCGGCGACCGAGCCGGTGAGCAGGAAATGGCCCCGTGTCTCGATGATCGACGGCAGGCACGCCCGGATCGTGAGCGCGGCGCCGTACACGTTCGTCAGCACCATCGAGCGCCAGTATTCGGGTGATTCCTTGAGAAAGCCGCGGGCGGCGCCGAACCCGGCGTTGGCCCATGCGACGTCAAGCTGCCCGAAGTGCTCGAGCGCCTGCTCGACCATCGCCTGCTGCTGATCGGACTCGGTGACGTCGCACGTGACCGCGAGTGCGCGCTCAGGGCCGCCAATCGCGTCGGCGAGCTCACGCAGGCGGTCGGCCGAGCGCGCCGCGAGCACGAGGCGGTAGCCGGCCTCCGCGGCGTGGCGGGCGGTGGCGGCGCCGATGCCGCTCGACGCGCCGGTGATGAGGAAGACGGGATCTGGCATGTCAGGATCATGTCATGCACGATCGTGCCCGCATTCACGTCCAGGCCGGCGCCGGCGGCAACGGCTGCCTGAGCTTCCGCCGCGAGGCCCACGTCCCCAAGGGCGGCCCCGACGGCGGCGACGGGGGCCGGGGTGGCGACGTCGTGCTCGTGTGCGACGACAACCTGCGTGACCTCGAGCGCTTCCGGCGCAGCGCCCACTTCAAGGCGAAACGGGGCGGCCACGGCCAGGGCTCGCTGCGTCACGGGGCGGAGGGGTCGACACTCACGATCGGGGTGCCTCCGGGCACCGAGTTGCTCGTCGAGGCCGACGGCACCAAGCACGATCTCGTACGACCAGGTCAGCGCGCGGTCGTCGCGCGTGGGGGCAGCGGCGGGCGCGGGAACAAGCGCTTCGCCGGGCCGACCCACCAGACGCCGCGCTTCGCCGAGCGCGGCCTGCCGGGCGACGAGTCGTGGCTGTCGCTCCAACTCAAGCTGCTCGCCGACGCCGGTCTCGTCGGGCTCCCGAACGCGGGCAAGTCCTCGTTGCTCGCGCGGCTCACCCGAGCGCAGCCGAAGGTCGCCAACTATCCGTTCACGACCCTCGAACCAGCGCTCGGCACGCTCGAGCTCGACGAGCGCCAGCTCGTCATCGCCGACATCCCGGGACTGATCGAAGGCGCCAGCGCCGGGGCTGGGCTCGGGCACGAGTTCCTCGCCCACATCGAGCGCACCCGGCTGCTCGTGCACGTGCTCGACGTCGCCCCGCTCGATGGCACCGAGCCGGAGCTCAACTACGACACCGTCGAGCGCGAGCTCGCGCTGCACGATCCGCGCCTGGCAACGCTGCCGCGGATCCTGGCGCTGTCGAAGGTCGATCTCGTCGACGCCGACACGGCGGCGCGCGCCCGGGAGCGATGGCGCGCCCGCGTCGGCGAGGACGTTCCGGTGATCCTCACCTCCTCAGCGACCCGGGCGGGGCTCGACGAGCTCGCTCGCGAGCTGAGCTACCGGATCCCGGTGCAGGACGACTCCCCCGGCGGTACCGAAGACGCCGTCGGTACTGCGGCGCCGAGCGAGCTCGCCGAGCACCGCGTGTTTCGTCCTGCAGCCGACCGCGCCTACCGCGTCGAACAGGTGGGCGAGGGGTCCTTCCGTGTGATCGGCCCGGGGATCGAGCGGCTGCTCGCGCGGTACGACCTCGACAACGACGACGCGCTCGCCCACCTCGAGCGGCGCCTGCGCGGGATCGGGGTCATCCGGGCGCTCGAAGCCGAGGGATTCGCGCCCGGAGACGAGGTCGAGATCGCCGGCGTCGCGTTCGAACTCGATCCGAATCTGTAGGATCGCCCGGCTGGCCGGATAGCCAAGAGTGAGAGAGAGGAGAACGGATGCGTCGTGTAATGAGCACGGCAATCGTGTTTTCGCTTGTTGTCGTGGGAGCGGCGACGGCAAACGCGCGTGTGCTGCGAGTCGGGAAGTACAGGGGTATACGCGGCCAGTTCACGTCAATCCAGGCGGCGGTTGACGCCGCCAAGCCCGGCGATTGGATCCTCGTCGGACCAGGCGACTACAAGGAGCACTCGGGTCGGACCCCGAAAGGCGCGGCCTTCAGGGACCGCCCCTCAGGCGTGCTGATCACGAAGTCGGGGATCAAGCTGCGCGGCATGAACCGCAACACGGTCATCGTCGACGGGACGAAGCCGGGAAGCGCCCGCTGCAGCAACAGGGCCTCGGCTCAGGTATTCGGTCCCAGGGGCTCGCGACGGGCGCCAAGCCGCTTGGCCTCAACGGGATCATGGTGTGGAAGGCGCGCAACGTCTGGATCCAGAACCTGACCGCCTGCAACTACCTGCACGGCTCGGGTGACACCGGGAACGAGATCTGGTGGAACGGCGGCGACGGGAGCGGAAAGGTCGGCGGCTACCAGTTCTACGGCTCCTACCTGAACGCGACGAGCACGTTTTACCACGGCGAGGACACCGCCGCCCAGTACGGCATCTTCTCGAGCAACTGGAACGGCGGAACGTGGGCGAACACGTACGCGAGCAACTTCAACGACTCGGGCTACTACATCGGCGCCTGCCGTCAGCAGTGCAACCAGGTCGTCGACCGCGCGTGGTCGCAGTTCAGCGTGCTCGGTTACTCGGGCTCGAACTCGGGCGGCAACCTCGTGGTCAAGAACTCGGAGTTCGACCACAACCAGGACGGGTTCGACACCAACAGCCAGAACGGTGACGATCCCGCGCCGCAAAACGGCGCCTGCCCGGGCAACACGGTGAGCAAGATCACCCACACGCACTCGTGCTGGGTGTTCATGAACAACTACGTGCACGACAACAACAACCCGAACGTGCCGGCCGCCGGTTCCGCGGCAGCCGGGCCAGTCGGCACCGGCATGTCGATCTCCGGCGGTCGCAACGACACGGTGATGAACAACCGTTTCGTCAACAACCGCGCCTGGGGGATCATCCTCGTGCCGTTCACCGACAGCGGCCCGCCGTGCACCGGCGGCACGCTGAATACGGCGATCGCGCCGTGCTTGTTCGAACAGTGGGGGACGGCGATCCACAACAACAAGTTCGGCGGCAACGGGACCTTCGGGCACCCGAGCAACGGCGACGTCGCGGCGTACACGTTCGAGGCCGGCCATCCCACCGACTGCTACTTCGCGAACTCGGCGATCGGTGGCGGCTCGCTCAAGGGCGACCTGCCCGGCCTCCAGTCGGCCCATCCCGCCTGCAACGGGACACCGGCGCAGAGCGGCGGCAGCAGCCCCCAGTTCCTCGCCGAGGTCCTGTGCAACTCCCAGGTGGAGCTCGGCGGGCAGCCCTCGCCGTGCCCGACCGGCCAGTACCCGCGCAAGACCAAGACGGTCATGCATCCGCTGCCGACCAGGCAGCTGAAGTCGATGCCGAATCCGTGCGCCGGGGTTCCGAGGAACCCGTGGTGCCGGAAGGCCTGACGTAACGTGACGACGGCCCCGGCGTCCGCGCCGGGGCCGTATCGTCCAGCGGCGATGGGACCGCTGGTCATCAAGCTCGGATCGAGCATCGTCGTCGACGAGCACGGCCTCGTGCGCGGCGACGTGCTCGGCCGCATCTGTGACGAGCTCGCCGAACTGCACCGCGACGGCCGCTCGGTGATCGTCGTCACGAGCGGCGCGATCGCCCGTGGCATGGGCCTGATGGAGATCCCGCTGCGCCCCCGCGCGATCGACGAGCTCCAAGCGGCGAGCGCCGTCGGGCAGGGCAAGCTCTACCAGGTCTACGACGAGCTCCTGCGGGCGCGCGGCGTCCCGACGGCGCAGGTGCTGCTCACGTTCTTCGACATGAGCGCGCGCACGCACTACCTCAACGCCCGTCAGACGCTCCGGAAGCTGCTCGACTGGCGCGTCGTTCCGGTCATCAACGAGAACGACACGACGACGACCGACGAGATCTCCTTCGGCAACAACGACTTCCTCGCCGCCCAGGTCGCGATTCTGCTCGGCGCCGACCAGCTGCTCCTGCTCACCGACGCCGAGGGCGTGTTCACCGCTGACCCGCGCGAGCGTCCGGATGCGCGACTCGTCACCGAGGTCGAAAGCTTCGAAGCGCTCGAGGGGCTTGACATCGGCCATGCCAGCTCGCCGCTCGGCTCCGGGGGGATGCGTTCGAAGGTGGTCGCCGCCGAGATGGCGACGGCCGCCGGCATCGCGACCGTGATCGCGAGCGGGCTCGAGCCGGGGACGATCCGCGAGGCGGTCGCGTCGCAGCCCGTCGGCACTCGGTTCGCCGCGCAGGCCGGCCGCTACTCGAGCTTCAAGCTGTGGTTGAAGTACGCGAAGCCGACCCGCGGTCGCGTGTTCGTCGACGCGGGCGCCGCGCGGGCGCTGCGCGAGGGTGGCACCAGCCTGCTCCCGGTCGGAATCACGGACGTCGCCGGGGACTTCGACGCCGGCGACGCCGTCGAGATCGCGCACGAGGCCGAGACGGTCGGCAAGGGGATCTGCAACTACTCGGCAGCCGAGCTCCGGCAGGTGCTCGGAATGCAATCCGCCGACGTGCGGACGCTGCTTCCCCGCGCGAGCGAAGAGGCGGTTCACCGGGACTACTTCGTGCTTGCGTAACCTGTAGGGACCATGGCGAGCACCCTCACATCCGTGGCCGACATCTGCGCCGAGGCCAAGCGGGCGTCGCGCGCCCTCGCAACGCTCGGTTCGGACATCAAGAATCGCGCGCTCGACGACATCGCCGACGCGCTCATCGCGCACACCTCGGAGATCCTCGAGGCCAACGCCCGCGACCTTGAAGCGGGACGCGAATCCGGCCTCAGCGACGCGCTGATGGACCGGCTGCGCCTCGACGCTCAGCGCATCGCGGCGATCGCTGCGGGTGCCCGCACGATCGCCCGGCTGCCCGATCCCGTCGGCGAGGTGATCGATGGCTTCCGTCTGCCGAACGGACTCGACGTGCGCAAGGTGCGCGTCCCGCTCGGCGTCGTCGCGGTCGTCTACGAGGCGCGTCCGAACGTCACGATCGATGCCGCAGCGCTGTGCCTGAAATCCGGCAACGCGATCGTGCTGCGCGGATCGAGCACGGCGATGCATTCGAACGCGATCCTCGCCGGCGTCGCCTCGGCGGCCGCCACCGAAGCCGGTTTGCCGGCCGGTTCCCTGTCGCTCGTTGCCGGCGGAGGACGCGACGAGCTTGCCGAGCTCGCGACCCAGACCGGCGTCGTCGACCTGATCATCCCGCGCGGTGGCGAGGGGCTCAAGGCGGCTTTGAAGGGAGTGGCGACCGTTCCCGTCATCTATGCGGCATCGGGGAACTGCCACGTCTATGTCGACGCGACCGCCGACCTCGCGGCGGCGAAGGCGATCGCCCTGAACGCCAAGCTGCAGCGCCCCGGTGTCTGCAATGCGGCGGAGACACTGCTCGTGCACGCCGATGTCGCCGAGGCGTTCCTGCCAGGGGCGCTGAGCGCGCTTCACGAGGCCGGGGTGACGCTGCACGGCGACGAGCGCGCGCGGGCGGGCGCGGCGGCGGGGGGGATCCCGATTCATCCCGCGACCGACGAGGACTGGGATACCGAGTACCTCTCGCTCGAGCTCGCCGTCGGCGTCGTCGATTCGACGGCCGAGGCCATCGAGCACATCAACGTCCACGGCAGCGGGCACTCCGAGGCGATCATCACCGGATCGACGGATTCGGCCCGCGCATTTCAGCTCGGGGTCGACGCGGCCTGCGTCTACGTCAACGCCTCGACACGCTTCACCGATGGTGGCGAGTTCGGGATGGGCGCCGAGATCGGCAACTCAACCCAGAAGCTCCACGCGCGCGGTCCGATCGGGCTCCGCGAGCTGTGCGCGTTCAAGTACCTCGTCGAGGGCGACGGGCACGTCCGACCCTGAGACGCAGTGCGGCTGGGAATCTTCGGCGGGACGTTCAACCCGCCACATCTTGGTCACCTCGTCTGCGCGCAGGAGGCGTACCTTCAGCTCCGGCTTGACCGCGTGATGCTGATGCCTGCCCGGATTCCGCCACATAAGGCCGTCGACGACGAGCCTGGTCCCGAGCACCGCCTGGAGCTGTGCCGGCGTGCGGTTGACGGCGATCCGAGGTTTGCCGTCTCCGACCTGGAGATGAGACGCGACGGACCGTCGTACACGGTCGATACCCTTGAAGAGCTGCACTCTCAGGATCCAGATACCGAGTTGTTCCTGATCGTCGGCGGCGACGTGGCGGCGGGGTTGCCCGGCTGGCACGAGCCCGAGCGGGTTCTGTCGCACGCGACGCTGGCGATCGCGAAGCGGAGGGGGACGCCGCGGGCCTCGATCAGGGAGGCCTTGGGGGCGTTGCGAGGAGGCGAGCGGGCGTGCTTCTTCCGGATGCCGGCGGTCGAGTTCTCCTCGACGATGGTGCGGGATCGAGTGCGCAGCGGACAACCGATCAGATACGTCGTCCCCGACGGGGTCGCCAGCTACATCAACGAGCACGGGCTCTACGGAGGTAGAACACGCACATGACGCCGGAAGAGATCGCAGAAGCCGTCGCCGAGTACGCCGCCGACCGAAAGGCGGTGGACATCGTGCGACTCGATCTTCGCGGGATCATCGGCTACACCGACTACTTCGTCATCTGCAGCGGCCGTTCCGACCGACAGACGAAGGCGATCCACGACGCGATTCACAAGGGGATGAAGGACGAGCATGGACTGCTGCCGCGCCGCGTCGAGGGAGTTTCGCAGGCGAACTGGATCCTGATGGACTACCTCGACGTCGTCGTCCACGTGTTCACGCCGGAGACGCGTGAGTATTACCGGCTCGAGCAGCTGTGGGGCGAGGCGCCCGCCGCCGTCGTCGGTGCCGGTGCCGGGGCCGGGGCGGCCTGAGGCCGGTCCTGAGGACTCACAGCGTCGCCATCAGCTTCGGCGCGACTTCCTTCTTGCGGCTCATCACGCCGGGCAGCTCGATCGTCGAATCCGCCGCCTCGACGTTGAAGCTGCGCGCCACGGCGGCGGTGTCGCCGGCCACGAGCATGTCGGTGCCCTTGCTCATCACGTCGGTGACCATCAGTGCGTAGAGCAGCAGGTCACGGCGGTCGCGCTCGCTCCGCAGCGCCTCCAGCAACTCGGCGCGGCGCTCGAGCAGCCCCTTGCCGACGACCTCGATCTGCGCGATGCAGATCGTCTGGCCGCTGCTGAGCTCGTACGCCTTCGCGTCCCGCGTGATGATCTCGTCGGCGCTGACCTCCGACACGTCGGTCGTGGCTCCGAACATCTCACCTCCGAGCTCGCGCGCGTCGAGCGCGAGCACCCGCTGGAGGTACTCGACGACGGCGTGGTCCCGCTCGGTCGTCGTGGGGGAGTTGAGGATCACGGTGTCGGAGAGGACCGCTCCGAGCAGCATCATCGCGGTGCTGCGGGTCGGCTCCATCCCGTTCTGGCGAAAGCGCTCGATCACGAGCGTTGCCGTCGACCCGACCGGATCGAAGATCGCCGTGACCGGGACATGGGTCTCGATCGAGCCGATGTGGTGGTGGTCGAGGATCTCGACGATCTCGGCCTGGTCGATGCCCGAAACGCTCTGCGCCTGCTCGGCATGATCGACGAGCAGCACGCGGCGGGGAACGGGAGCCACGAGGTCCGAGCGTGTGATCAGGCCGACTGGCCGGCGCTCGCCGTCGATCACGACCGCGGCGCCGTAGTGAATCTCCTTGATCTGCTCGGAGACGTCCGCGAGCAGGAACTCGGTGGTGACGGTCAGCGGATCGCACTCCATGTAGGAGCGACACGGTGCGGCGAGCGTGATCATCCGTCCCGAGACGTAGGAGTCGAGCGGGGAGGCGATGACGGCCGCTCCCTTCGACCGCGCCAGCTCGAGGACCTCCGCGTCCGGCGTGGCCCCGTTGGAGACGACGAGCAGGGCGGCGCCGCGCTCGAGCGCGAGCCGTTGGGCGTCTGGCCGGTTGCCGACCACGACCGCATCGCCGTCGGAGATGCCGCTCGGGCTCGTGACGTCCATCGACTGCACCCACACGCGGCGCTCGAGCAGCATGTCCGCGCCTGTCAGCAGCTCGCCCTCGAGCACGTCGACGATCGCGCTGACGAGCGTCGGAGCCTCCCTCAGGCTCGAGGTCTCACGCGTTTCCCGGACGAACCGGCGGGCGAGCGTGCGCTCGGTGACGACGCCGGTCAGGGCGCCGTCCGCGTCGACGATCGGGGTGAGCTCAAGTTCGGCACGAGTCATCGCGAATCCGGCGGCGCGAATCGGGTCGTCTCGGCGCGCGGTCGGGAACTCGGTGCGCATCACGTCCCGGGCGCGGAGCAGGACGTGCGGCAGCAGCCGCGGTTCCTCGGCCTTGCTGCGCTCCAGCAGCCACTTGGTCTGGGGGTTGCACTCGCCGAGCCGAACCGGCACGTACTCGTGCCGCGGATCGAGGCGCGACTTCAACTCGGCGTACCCGAGCGCAGATGCGATCGAGTCGGTGTCCGGGTTGCGATGACCGCTCACGTAGATGGGGCGCACCACGCCAGTATCGTGTCATCCCCGCGCGCGTGCTGGCTCAGTCCCGAGGGCGGCCGGCCGATGACAATGCGTAACCGAGACGGGCCTGTGCTCTGGCGACAGGGTCCAGAGCGCGATACCGTCTCGGCGTACTGAATCGAGGTGCGGGGATCCGGCGCCTCGGATCCCGTTGTCATGACGAATCGGAGAGGCATGCCGTCCGCACCACGAATTCTTCCGACCCAGATCACCGAGGGCGCCGCGCCGGGCGTGAAGTACCGGCTCGAGGGCGAGCTCGTGCCGGTGCTCCACATGGCGCTCGACGGGCAGATCCCGGTGTATTTCGAGCATCACGTGCTGCTCTGGAAGTACCCACAGATGCAGGTCGGTCTGCATCCGCTCAAGAAGGGGCTCAAGCGCCGGGTGTTCGGCGGGATGCCGCTGCTGCTGATCGAGGCCCAGTCGGCGGGTGAGATCGCGTTCAGCCGGGACGCGCCCGGCCACGTCGCAGCGATCCACCTCCAGGCCGGCGAGGGGATCATGGTCCGCGAGCATCAGTTCCTCGCCGCCACCGGTGGAGTCCAGTACGACTACAGCCGGATCAAGGGCTTCTCGAACATGCTCTACGGCGGCGGCCTGTTCGTCGATCACTTCTTCGCCTCAGACCACGAGGGCGTCGTGTGGATCCACGGCTACGGGAACCTGTTCGAAAAGGATCTCGAGCCGGGGGAGACGATCGACATCGAGCCGGGCGGCTGGGTGTACCGGGACCACACGGTTCAGATGACCCAGGAGGTTTATGGCTTCAAGACCGGCTTGCTCGGCGGGGGCAGTGGCAACCTCGTCTTCAACCGCTTCTCCGGCCCCGGCCGGGTCTGCCTCCAGAGCGCCTACTTCAACCCGACGGGCGGCTCGGATTCCGGCGGCAACGCCGCGAGCGACACGGGTGGGGGCCTGCTCGGCGGGATCGCCCGCGGGATCCTCGACAACTGATCGTGAGGCCCTGATCATGGCGTTCGAACCAGGTCATCTCGCCAAGCACCCGCTGCCGAGCGGGATCGTCGGGGCACTCAGCCTCGGCGGCTATCAATTGCTCGCCGACGTCGCCGGCGTCGGCGCCGGCCGGCTCGGGCCGCAGGCGTTCCTGCTCGTCGCTCCGGATCCGGACCCGACGCTTCCCGACGCCGGGACGCAGATCGCGCTGCATCAGCCGCGCCTCCGCGACGAAAACGAGGCATTTGCGTTCACGCGGCTCGCGGCGCAACTCGGGTACCTGCGTCTCTCGGGTTACCGGATGGCGCTCGACCGTCACGGTCTGCGCAGCAAGGTCAACCTCGTCAATCCGGCGACAGGCGGGGTGGTGGCGACGATTCCGGACAAGATGCCGGGCCGCCTGCTCGGCGGCGGGGTGAACGCGACCAAGCTCGTGGCGATCGTGGGCGCGCTGCCGCCGGCCGGAGCGCCTCCGGACACGAGCAGTCCAGAGCTGATGCGTGAAGTGCTGCTCGCGCTGGCGTTGCGGGATGAGTCGCTGAGCGGCGCCGAGGCGGCCGAGGTGGCCGATCGCGCCCTCGTCCTCGCGTCCGGTAACGCGGCGCTCGATCCACCGGCCGCACTGGAGGCGGCGAAGCAGGACCAGGTCGGATAATCAAGCCAGCCCAGGGACGGACCGATCACATTAGGTAATGGCGTCAAAAGCTAAACACTCCAAGCCCGTCAGCGATCACGGGCACAACGGAACTCACACACAGGCCGCCGATCACGGGAACAACGGCAAGCAGAAGCCGCGACCGCGGCTGTCGCGCGACAAGTTCGACAAGGAGCTCCGCAAGCTCCAGCGCGAGCTCGTGATCATGCAGGAGTACGTGAAGGCCCGGGGCGTGAAGGTCGTCGTGATCTTCGAGGGCCGGGACGCGGCGGGAAAGGGCGGCGTGATCAAGCGCATCGCCGAGCGGACGAACCCACGGGTGTGCCGCGTCGTCGCGCTGCCGGCGCCGACCGAGCGTGAGCGGACGCAGTGGTACTTCCAACGCTACGTGCCCCATCTGCCGGCCGCAGGCGAGATCGTCCTGTTCGACCGCTCCTGGTACAACCGGGCCGGCGTCGAGCGAGTGATGGGCTTCTGCACCGAGCTGGAGTACGAGGAGTACATGCGCTCCTGCCCCGAGTTCGAGCGGATGCTCGTGCGCTCCGGCATTCAGGTCATCAAGTACTGGTTCTCCGTCTCCGACGAAGAGCAGGAGCGGCGCTTCCAGGCCCGCGTCCACGATCCGATGCGCCGCTGGAAGCTGAGCCCGATGGACCTCGAGTCCCGCGCCAAGTACGTCGAGTACTCCCGCGCCAAGGACGAGATGTTCCGCTACACCGACATCAAGCACGCCCCATGGTGGGTCGTCGAGGCCGACGACAAGCGCCGAGCGCGACTGAACTGCATCGCGCACCTGCTCTCGATGGTCGAGTACGAGGATCTCACCCCGCCGCCGCTCCAACTGCCGCCGCGGGCCGAGCTTCCGTACGTCAGGCCACCGATCGACGAGCAGACGTTCGTGCCGCAGGTTTACTAGCCGACCCGGGCCTCGGGCGACGTGCTGACGGGCCTCGGGCGACGTCCCGAGAGGGCGGCGACGACGTCCTGACCGTGCCTGGAATGACATCCATGGTTCAGGGCATCATCTCGATGTGACCTCCTCGTTGGTGTTGAAGCTGCTGTTGGCGCCTGCGCTTGTCGTCGCCTCCTCGCTTGCCGGCCGCCGCTGGGGACCGTCGATGTCCGGCACGCTCGTGGCGTTTCCGGTCGTCGCCGGCCCGATCCTGTTCATCACCGACCTCGACCACGGACATCGTTTCGCCTCCCGCGCCGCGGCCGGCGCGCTGCTCGGCCTCGTCGGTCTGGCGCTGTTCGCCGTCGTGTTCGTCAAGGCGGGCCGGTCCCGCGGCTGGATCACCGCCGTCAGCGCCGGCACGATCGCGTGCATCCTCTGCGACGCCGCCCTGTCCGGCCTTCACACGGCGCCGGGCATCGGGCTGCTGATCGCGGCCGCCGCCTTCGCCGGTGCGCTCGCCATCGGCGTCCGCGACGTCTCGGCCGGCCAGTCCACGAGCCCCGGTCGGCCGAGCTGGGATCTCCCGGCTCGCGCGGTGGCGACGATGGTGCTCGTGCTCGCCGTCACCGGCGCCTCCTCGGCCCTCGGCCCGCACCTCACCGGCATCCTCGCCCCGTTCCCGGTCGCCACGAGCGTGCTGGCCGCGTTCGTGCTCGCCCAGGAGGGCTCGCCGCAGGCGACCGTTCTGCTCCGCGGCTTCCTCCGCGGCGCGTTCGGGTTCGCGACATTCTGTTTTCTCGTTGCCGTGCTCCTGCCGTTACTCGGCACCGCGCTCAGCTTCGCCGTCGCTGCCGCCGGCGCGCTCACCGTCCAGGTCGCCTTCGTCGCCGGGCTGAGCCGGTGGCGCTCGGAGTTCGAGACGCGCACGGTGTCGGTCCGCAGCGCACGCTGACCCGTGGCTGCGAGCGCTGGATCGACCCAGCGGAAGTCCGGCTGGCCTGCCCACGGAAGCCAGGATGGTTGACTACGGGGGCCGACCGGCCGGACATAGGCGAACGCGCGACTTGCCGTGGCGGGTGATCAGCACGTCGTCGCCCGCAGCGACACGGTCCATCCAGTAGCCGAGCCGATCCCGAAATGCGCTCGAGCCGATCACAATCGTCTCCGGCGGGGAAGTGGAGCTAGCGGGATTCGAACCCGCGACCTCGTGACTGCCAGTCACGCGCTCTCCCAACTGAGCTATAGCCCCGGGGAAGTCGAAGTGCCTTGCAAGGTTAATACATGCCCTCTGATTGTTGCGCGGCGCACTGAGTCGCAGCCAGATTTCGGCTCTGTCGGCACACAGCGCGATCGGAAGAAGAAACGCGCGATCAAGCTCGCCGCAGTAGGCGCCGATGAAGTCGACCTCGTGTTCGGAGTACGTGGTCCTTCCGTAGCCGGTTGGTGAGCACCTGCTCCCGCCGAGCTTCACGATGACGACATCACGGCTCTCGTTGAGCCGTCCCCACTTGCACTGGACTCGCCAGAGACGGTGACCAACCTCAAGGGCTAGATCTGAGCGTCCATGCTCGCTCAGCGGCTTGAGCACCGGGATACCGAGTCGCGCCGCTGCGACAGCGATCTCCAGCTCGGCGACAGCGCCCTTCTGATTGTTGGTGCTCAACATGCGAACGTATGTTCCCGTAGGGTTCGGACGGAAACATCCCATTAGCAGCGAACCCACATTCGCCGCACCTCGAAACCAATCCAATACGGCGGCAGGGGACCGGTGGTCAGCCCGGGGGGATGAACTCGGGCACGTCGAGGTCGTCCGGGCCACCGCCCGCCGACGTCCGCGTGCTCGAGCGCGTGCCGGTGGCCCGGCGGGCGCGGATCGGCGTCCCGGAGCGGGCCTCTGGAGGCAGGCCGCCGTCGGTCCGGTCGATCTGGGCCACCATCCGCGAGTGCACGAGTTGCACGTCACGGAGGAGTCGCTCGGCATTCGAGCGCAGCGAGTCGCCCATCTCCCGCAGGTTGCCGACGATCTCCAGGCCCTCGGTCCGGACGTCGCTGCTCGTCGTGCGGGCGTCGCGGAGCATCTCGCGCGAGGTGTGCGCGGCCTCCTCTCGCGTCTTCGCGGCGGCGGCCTGGGCATCGGTGAGCAGCCTGTCGGCCTCCTCCTGCGCCTTGCCGACGACCGTCAGGGCCTCGCTCGCCGCTGCCGCCTTCTGCTGCTCGGACTCGGTGCGTGCGGTCTCCCGGAGTCGGGTCGCCTCGACCTGCGCGAGGCGGACGATCTCGGCCGCTTCCTCTTCGGCGGCCTCCACGCGGTTGTCCGCTGCCCGGTCGCCCTCCGCGATCCGGGCGCGCATCCGCTCCTCCGCCTCGCGACGGATGCGATCGGCCGCCGCCTCGGCGGCCGCGACAATCGAGCTGACCCGCTCCGCGGCAGCCGCCGACGGCGTTGAGGAGGGTCCATTCTCCGCCACGCCGTGATGGTAAAGCGGTCTTTCGCAAATTCCGCAAGTTCGCCACCGATCCTCCCGTCGCGTGAGAGAGGATCCGGGCTCCTGCTGGAGACGATCCGAGCTCCCGCTGGAGACGATCCGAGCTCCCGCTGAGGAGAATCCGATCGCCCAAACGGAAGTAACCTCCGTTAGAGAGATGGCAGACCGGCGCTACGAACCGAATGAGATTGAGCCCAAGTGGCAGGAGCTGTGGGCGCGCGAGCACACGTGGGAGGTGGCGAACGAGAGCGACGGCTCCGACCAGGCGTACGTGCTTGAGATGCTGCCGTATCCGAGTGGCGAGCCGCACATCGGCCACCTCAAGAATTACGCGCTCGGCGACGCGATCGCGCATTTCCGTCGCCGGATCGGTCAGCGCGTGCTCCACCCGATGGGCTATGACGCGTTCGGCCTGCCCGCCGAGAACCACGCGATCAACACCGGCATCCACCCGCGGCAGTCGACCGATGCGTCGATCGCGGCGTTTCAGCGTGCGTTCCGGTCATGGGGCATTTCGATCGACTGGTCACGCGAGTTCGCCACCCACGAACCGAGCTACTACCGGTGGACGCAGTGGATCTTCCTCAAGCTGCTCGAGCGTGACCTCGCGTATCGCAAGGAGGCCGCGGTCAAATGGTGCCCGAACGATCAGACCGTGCTCGCCAACGAGCAGGTCATCGACGGGCGCTGCGAGCGCTGCGGGCACGAGGTGGAGCTGCGGCAGCTCGAGCAGTGGTTCTTCCGGATCACGGACTATGCCGACCGGCTGCTTGACGATCTCGACTCGATCGCCTGGCCCGAGCATGTCAAGGCGATGCAGCGCAACTGGATCGGGCGGAGCACGGGCGCCGAGGTGACGTTCCGCTGCGAGGAGCTCGGCATCGACTATCCGGTGTTCACGACGCGACCGGACACGCTGTTCGGCGCGACGTTCTTCGTCATGGCCCCCGAGCACCCGGACGTATTCCGGCTGGCGGCCGGAACCGAGCACGAGCAGTCCGTCCACGGCTACGTCAACCGGTCGCTGTCCGAATCCGTCGAGGAGCGCGGCGCCACCGACAAGCCGAAGACCGGCGTGCCGCTCGGCCGCACGGTGACGAATCCGGTCAACGGCGAGCAGATCCCGATGTTCGTCGCCGACTACGTCCTGATGGAGTACGGCACGGGCGCGATCATGGCCGTGCCCGCGCACGACGAGCGCGACTACGCGTTCGCTCAGGCGTTCAACCTCCCGATCCGCCGCGTCATCGCCGACCCGGACAGCGAGGATCCCGGCGCAACCGACGAGCTTCCGTACACGGGCGACGGGCCGATGGTCAATTCCGGCGAGTTCGACGGCATGCACAACCGCGAGGCGTACCAGGCGATCGTCGACTGGCTCGACCGCGAGGGGCGCGGCCACTCGTCGGTCAGCTTCCGGCTGCGCGACTGGCTCCTGTCGCGCCAGCGCTACTGGGGCTGTCCGATCCCGGTTGTCTACTGCGACACCGACGGGGTCGTGCCGGTGCCCGACGAGGAGCTCCCGATCGAGCTGCCGGAGATCGAGGAGTACCAGCCGAAGGGCCGCTCGCCGCTCGCGGCCGCCGAGGACTGGGTCAACACGACATGCCCGCGGTGCGGCGGCCCGGCTCGGCGGGAGACCGACACGATGGACACGTTCGTCGATTCGAGCTGGTACTTCCTGCGCTACTGCGACCCGCGCAATGACACGGTGGCGTGGGACAAGCCGATCGTCGACGGCTGGATGCCCGTCGACCAGTACATCGGCGGCATCGAGCACGCGATCCTCCACCTCATGTACGCGCGCTTCTTCGTGAAGGCGCTCGCCGACATGGAGCTGCTCGGATTCCAGGAGCCGTTCCAGGCGCTGTTCACCCAGGGCATGATCCTCGGTCCGGACGGACAGAAGATGTCGAAGTCCCGGGGCAATGTGATCAGCCCGATGCCGATCGTCGAGCGCTACGGCGCCGACGCGGCACGGTGCTACATCCTGTTCATCGGGCCGCCGGATCAGGACGCGGCGTGGTCGGAGGCATCGCTCGCCGGCGTGCACCGCTTCCTCTCCCGCGTGTGGCGGCTCGGCGACGAACTCGCGCTTCAGGGCGACGGGACGGGTGGGGCCGCATCGGTCGAGCAGCCGGCCGCCCCGGAGGGCGACTCGCTGACGCTCGTCCGCAAGGCCCACTGGGCGATCGACAAGGTCACGCGTGACATGACCGACCGCTTTGCCTTCAACACGGCGATCGCGGCGATCATGGAACTCATCAACATGCTCTACGACCCCAGTCTCGAGGCCGACGTCGCGTCGCGGCGGTTTGCGACGGCCACGGCGGCGAGCCTGCTGTTCCCATTCGCGCCGCACCTCGGGTCCGAGGTCTACGAGCGGCTCACGGGCGGGCGCCTGTGGGAGGAGCCGTGGCCGGACGCGGATCCGGAGATGCTCGTCGCGGACACGTTCGAGCTCGTCTGCCAGGTCAACGGCAAGGTGCGAGACCGTGTGCCCGCGCCGAGCGGCGCTCCGCGTGAGGAGCTCGAGCGGCTCGCGCTTGGAACCCGCGGGGTTCAGGCCCACGTCGACGGGCACGACATCGTCAAGGTGATCGTCGTGCCTGACAAGCTCGTCAACGTCGTCATTCGGTAGCGAGATGCCGTCGTCGACGCCGCTGTACATCGCGGTGGTCGGGGCATCGTCGGCGAGCGACGCCGAGCTTGCGGCCGCGGAAACCGTCGGTCGCACCCTCGGCGAGGCGGGCGCGACCGTCATCACCGGTGGGCGCGGCGGCGTCATGGAGGCCGCCTCGCGCGGGGCCGCGAGCGCCGGCGCGACCACGATCGGCCTGCTGCCTGGCAGCGATCGCGCAGACGCGAACCCGCACGTGACGGTGGCGATTCCCACCGGCCTCGGTGAGCTCCGCAACGGCCTCATCATCCGCGCCGCGGATGCCGTCGTGGCCGTCGGCGGCGCCTACGGGACGCTGTCCGAGATCGCTCTCGCCCTCCGGGCGGGGCTCCCCGTCGTCGGTGTCGACACGTGGGCGATCGACGGGATCGAGCAGGCGCCGACGGCGGCCGAGGCGGCGCAGCGCGCGCTCGCCCACGCCCGCGCAAACGCCTGACCCGGGCCTACACTGCGTCCGACCGAGACCGACGCCGAGACTGAACCCCAGGACCGAAGCCGAGATCGACGCCAGGACCCACGCCGAGACCACGCCGATGCCGACGTTCAAGCCCGCATATCTCATCCATGGTGACGATCACGGCCGCCTCGCGGAGCGGCGCGCGCGGCTGCGGGCGCTGGCCGAGGCACAGAGCGGAACCCAGGGCACCGAGGTGCTCGAAAACGACGCGGCGACGCCCGAGGCGGTCGCGAACGCGCTGAACGCGATGACCTTCGCGCTCGGGCGGCGGTTCATCATCGTCGAGGGGACGGAGCGGTGGAGAGAGAGGGAACTCGAGCCGCTGGTCGCTGCGCTGAGCGACATGCCGCCGGACACGACCGTCGTCTTCTTCGCCCGGGAGGACTCGCGGACGAAGGCGCCCAAGGGCCTGCACGACGCGGTGACGAAGGCGAAGGGCCAGATCGACTCCGAGGAGATGGTCAAGCCATGGGAGCTCCCCAAATGGGTCATTGGACAGGCCAAGCAACTCGGCGTCACGCTTGAGCCGGACGCCGCGCGGGCGCTCGTCGCCCACGTCGGCGATCGTCAGCAGCGGCTGTTGCGCGAGCTCGAGAAGCTCGCCCTCGCCGGCGACGACGGTGCGCCCGTCGCGCTCGACGCGGCCGAGATCGACGAGCTAACGGCTGCCTCCTCCGAGCGGCGGGCGTGGTCGCTGGCCGACGCGCTCGTCGCCGGAGACGTCGAGGACGCAACGCGCCTGTACATCGCGCTGCGGGCCCAGGGCGAGCGCCTGCCCGGGCTGATCTACTGGATGAGCCAGCGGATCCGGCTCGCCCACGAGGTCGCTCAGGCGATCGAGTCCGGGCAGCCCGTCGCACAGATCAAGCGCCGGCTGCGGATGCCCTCGCGAGCCGCCGATCGCCTCATCGCCGATGCCCGGACCGCCGGCGTCGAGAAGCTGCGCGCTGCGATCGGAGAGATCGCCGATCTCGAACTCGCCTCGCGGGGTGGGGGAGCGGGCGGTGCCGCAGAGGACACGGCGGCGCTGATCGCGATCGGCCGGATCGCCGCATAGCGGGCGCGTTCTCAGCCGGGCTCATGTGTGAGCAGCAGCCCGGCGCGTTCTCAGACGGACTGAAGAATGAGCAGCAGCGCGACGACTGCGGCGAGCAGCACGGCGAGCGCGATCCCGCGCGTCAGCCAGATGACGGTCGGGCTCCGCGGCGCACGCGCGGGCGCCGCCGGGATCGACCCCATCGACGGGAGGTTCGCAGCTCGGAGGCGGGGTGTGGGCCGGGCAGGCGCGGCCAGGACGACCGGCGGCACCGGCACGGGCTCGGAACGCTCCTGACGGGTCGCGTCCCGGCGCGCCGCAATCGCCTCCGCGAGGTTGGCGCGCAGCTGATCGCGCTCGTGGGCAAGCTCCGCCTGGGCCCGCTCGAGCTCCCGTTGGCGGCGCCCGAGCACATCCCGCTCCTGCTCGAGCTCCCGTTGGCGGCGCCCGAGCACATCCCGCTCCTGCTCGAGTGCATCCCGCTCCCGGGCCACCCGCCGGTGGTCATCCCGGATCGCGTCGCGCTCATTGACCGCGGCAACCTGTGCCGCGAACGCGGCGTTGCGCTCCGCGACCGCAGCGTCCCGTTCGGCCACCGCCGCATCGCGCTCCTCGAGCACCGCGTCGAGCTTCGCGACCGCCGCGTCACGTCTTGACATCGCGGCTTTGAACTCCGCGCGGACGATCTCGTTGCGCCGCAGCAGCCGCTCGAGCCGGGCGATCTCGGCCTGCTGCTGCTCCACCTTCGCCTGCGAGGCGGCCATGTTCGGGCCACCGTGCCCGTTACGCGCGGCGTTGCTCTCGCCGAAGCGGCCGGCGGATGCCCGCCGGCGGGGCTGGGCATCCCGTTTCGGGCGCGACCGCAGAGCCTCTGGCGCCCGCAGCACAACCGCGATGTCGGGGGCGACCGCGAGCTCGAGCTCGTCGGCGCCGCCGCTGCTGCCTGGCACCGCGAAGGACGCCGTCCACGGCTCCCCGTCCTCGGCGGTCCATGGCTTGTGCTCAAGGTCGGCGAGCATCCGCGACCCGGCGCCGTCGGGGCCGAGGATCAGCGTCGGCCGGACAAACCGCCGACCCCGGACGCCGAACCACCGTCCGGTCACGGCGACGCGATCGTCCGCGAACGTCACCTCGTCCGGCTCGAACACCGCCTGCTCGGCCTGGATGGTCGGTTCCGGCGCAGGGGCCATCGGGACTGCAGTTACCCCGAATCGACGAATCTTTCACCCGGCCGCGTCAGGCCGGCGCAGGTGCGGCAGCCGGCGACGAGCAGTCAGGTAGACGGCGACGAGCCGGGCGACGAGCAGTCAGGTAGCCGGCGACGAGCGGTCGGGCGACCGGCGACCAGCGGTCGCACCACCCGCGACGAGGGATCAGGCAGCAGGCGACGAGCGCCGAAGCCGCGCCGCGCGCGACTTCTTGCGAGCACCGTTGTTGCGGTGCAGCGCGCCGCGCTTGACGGCCTTGTCGATCGTCTGCACGAGCGTGCGGTGCTCGACCTCAGCGGCGGCGTCGTCGCCTTCGGCGACTGCGCTCTCGAGGCGGCGGAAGTACGTCTTGATCTTCGATGTGTAGCGGCGGTTCTCGAGGCGCTCGCGCTCGGAACGGAGGATCCGCTTCTTCTGTGAAGGAATGTTTGCCATGGCATCAAACAGCCGCGGTCTCTTGCCGCGGCACGCCCGTACTATAGCGCCCCGGTGACGACCGAAGCGACCGCTGTGAGCACAGACCCCCCGCGACGCCGGCTGAGCGTCAACACCGCGATCTTCGCCATCGCCACCGCACTGTCTCGGGTTGCCGGGCTGGCGCGGGAGATCGTCGCTGCCAGTTACTTCGGCACGAGCGGTGCGGCGTCGGCGTTCACGATCGCCTCGCAGATTCCGAACCTGATGTCGAACCTGTTCGCGCAGTCGGCCCTGTCCGCCGCGTTCGTGCCCGTGTTCACCGACCTGCTCCAGCAGGGTCGCAAGCGGGAGGCGTTCAAGCTCGCCTCGACGCTGTTCTGGATCATCCTCATCGCCCTCGGGTCGCTCACGATCGTCGGGATCCTCGCCGCGAACCTGATCATGCCGCTGTTCACGGGGACCGAGTTCAACCAGACCCTGGACAACCTCACCGCGGGCCTCGCGCAGGTGCTGTTCCCGGTCGTGCTCCTGCTCGGGCTGACGGGGCTCCTGGTGGGAATTCTTCAGTCCTACGACGAGTTCTCGATTCCGGCGATCGCGCCGGCCGTGTGGAACATCGTGATCATCGTCGGGCTCGTCGCCTTGCACGATCAGTTCAAACCGGGCAAGCAGATCTATGCGTATGCGATCGCGTGGCTGATCGCCACGGTCGTGCAATTGCTGATGATCGCCTCGGCGATGCGGCGGATCGACTTCCGCCTCCAGTTCTCGATGGACTGGCGCGACCCGCGGGTCAAGCAGGTGTTCACGCTCATGCTTCCGGTGACGATCGGGCTCGGGATCGTCAATCTGGACCAGTTGCTGAACTCGGTCTTCGGCACGCTCGTCTCCGCTCAGGCGCCGCGCGCGATCGACAACGCGTTCCGGATCTACATGCTCCCGCAAGGCGTGTTCAGCGTCGCCGTTGCCACCGTCCTGTTTCCGACGCTGAGCCGCCAGGCCGCGCGGCGGGATGTCGCCGGCATGCGCCGCGCCGTCGCCAACGGGGTCCGCCAGATCAACCTCCTGCTCATCCCGGCGGCCGGCGTGATCATGGTACTCGCGACGCCGATCACCCGGCTCATCTTCCAGCGCGGCCACTTCAACGCCTACTCGACGCACCTCGTGTCGATCGCGCTGTTCTGGTTCGCCGTCAGCCTTCCCTTCGGCGGCGTCAACCTGCTCCTCACCCGCTCGTTCTTCGCCGTTCAGCGCCCCTGGATCCCGACCGGACTCGCCGCGATCAACATGGTCGTCGACATCATCGTCAGCGTTGCCCTGTACAAGCCGCTGGGGATCGCCGGACTCGTGATCGGCACCGCGGCCGCGAACGCCGTGATGACGGTGCTGCAGTACCACCGCCTGCGCCTCGGTTTCAACGGCCGCCTCGACGACGCCCAGAACCTGATGATCACGATCCGGGTGCTGCTCGCCTCGGCGCTCATGGCCGGTCTCGCGTGGGTCATCTGGAAGGGGCTCGACTCGCTGCTCGGGCGCAGCCTGGTGGCGCAGATCATCTCGGTCGGACTCAGCGTCACGCTCGCCGGCGCGTTCTACGCGAAGACGGTGCTGACGATGCGGATTCCCGAGGCGCGTCAGATCGAGGCGCTGATCCTCGGCCGGCTCCGGGGGGGTGCATGAGAGACCTCGGCGCGATCTAAGCCGTCCGCACGCCCAGCGGGCCGAGCGGCCGCGGCCCGAATACCCTCTATGTCGGACGCCGATGGCAGACCAGGCTCACATCCGCAACTTCTCGATCATCGCCCACATCGACCATGGGAAGTCGACGCTGGCCGATCGCATCCTGGAGCTGACCCACACCGTCGATCCGCGATTGATGCGCGCCCAGCTGCTCGACTCGATGGACCTCGAGCGCGAGCGAGGGATCACGATCAAGGCCCAGGCGGTTCGCGTCTTCTACACGAGCCAGAAGGACGGGCAGGCGTATCAGCTGCAGCTCATCGACACGCCCGGTCACGTCGACTTCACCTACGAGGTCTCGCGCAGCCTGGCTGCGTGTGAGGGCGCGCTCCTCGTCGTCGACGCCTCACAGGGCGTCGAGGCGCAGACGGTGGCCAACACGTACCTGGCGGTCGAGTCGGGTCTCGAGCTGATCCCGTGCCTGAACAAGGTCGACCTGCCGGGGGCCGAGCCCGAGCGGGTCGCCGAGGAGGTCGCCGACCTGATCGGTGAACCGGCCGACGAGGTTCGCCGCATCAGCGCAAAGACGGGCGAGGGCGTCGTTGAGGTGCTCGATGAGCTGATCGAGCGCGTCCCGCCCCCGCAGGGCGATCCGGACGCCGCCCCCCGCGCGCTGATCTTCGACTCCGAGTTCGATCAGTACCGCGGCGTGATCGCGTACATCCGGGTCGTCGACGGGACGTTCACGAAGGGCGAGGCGATCAAGGCGATGCAGGCCGGAACCGAGGCCGACATCGACGACATCGGTTTCTTCACGCCGCAGATGACCTCGGCCAACCAGCTCTCGGCCGGCGAGGTCGGGTTCCTCATCACCGGCATCAAGGACGTGACGAAGCTGCGCGTCGGTGACACGCTAACGACGAAGGCGGGCTCCGCAACCGAGCCGCTGCCCGGCTACCGCGAGGTCAAGCCGATGGTGTTCTGCGGCCTGTTTCCGATCGACTCCGATGCCTACCCGGATCTGCGAGACGCCCTGGAGAAGCTGTCCCTCAACGACGCGGCGCTCAGCTGGGAGCCGGAGACGAGCGACGCACTCGGCTTCGGATTCCGCTGCGGTTTCCTCGGACTGCTGCACATGGACATCGTTCGTGAGCGGCTCGAGCGCGAGTACGACCTCGAGCTGCTCGCGACGATGCCGAGCGTCGAGTACGAGGTGACGCTCACGGACGGCGAGGTGATCGATGTCCACAGCCCCACCGACATGCCGGAGCCGGGCCGGATCGAGACGGTCAAGGAGCCGTATATCCGAGCCTCGATCCTGACGCCGAAGGAGTACGTCGGTCAGATCATGGAGCTCTGCCAGGAGCGCCGGGGCGACCACGCCGGAATGCACTATCTGTCAAGCGAGCGTGTCCAGCTGACCTATGACCTGCCGCTCGCCGAGATCGTGCTCGACTTCTTCGACCAGCTCAAGTCGCGGACGCGCGGCTACGCGAGCCTTGACTACGAGCTGCTCGGCATGCGCGAGTCCGACCTCGTGAAGCTCGACATCCTGCTCGCGGGAGATCCGGTCGACGCGCTGTCGATGCTCGTCCATCGCAGCAAGGCGTACGACTCGGGCCGGACGCTCACCGAGAGGCTCCGCAAGACGATCCCGCGCCAGCAGTACGACGTCCCGATCCAGGCCGCCATCGGCGCCCGGATCGTCGCCCGGGAGACGATCAAGGCGTACCGCAAGGACGTGATCGCGAAGTGCTACGGCGGCGACATCAGCCGGAAACGCAAGCTGCTCGAGCAGCAGAAGAAGGGCAAGCAGCGGATGAAGCAGGTCGGGCGGATCGAGGTGCCGCAGGAGGCGTTCCTCGCGGTGCTCGAACTCGGCGAGAAGGATTGACGCGCCCGGCCCAGCCCGTGCGGGCCGGGAGCCGACCGCTCAGGCGCGCCAGCGTCCGGCGCAGGCGTGCCGCGCGCGTCCGTGAACGTGAGGCCCGAAGGAACGGAGCCGGTGGCCGAAGATCCACATCGCGACGGCGGCGACCAAGCCCCACATGAGGAACATGCTGGCGACCAGCACGACGGCCGCGACGACGACGGCGACGACGACCGGCATCACGAACATGACCACGAGCACCGCCGCGGGCCACGGGATCGGCGCCGACGACCGGCGGTTGCGCGACGACGGGGCGGGCGCCCGAGGGAGGTCCTGCGTGAGCGCCTCGAGTTCGCCGTATGTCCGGGCGGAGAAGACGGCCTCGAGCCGCTCCTCGAGCTCTTCGGTCAGCAGCCGGCCCTCGACGGCGGCCGTGCGCAGGCGCTCGGCGACGTGCTCACGATCGGCATCGGCTGCTCTCATGATCGCGCGTCTCGCCATGCATCAAGGCTAGCGCGGCGGGGTGCCCCTCACAAGCGACCCGAGGCATTTGTCGGTCATATGTCGATCCCGGCACGACCGGGGCGCCGGTGGTGGAATTTCCCCGCGTACGTCGCTAGCGTGACCCGGGATCATGAGCACGCTCGTGACACGACAAGGGCCAGGCGACGGCCGCGGGTCCGGCGGTTCGGCAGGCGAGAACCGGCCGACGGCGCACGAGCCGCGCACGCTGATGCGTTTCGTCGTCTGTGGGAGCGTCGATGACGGAAAGAGCACGCTGATCGGCAGGCTGCTGTACGAGTCTGGTGCGGTGTTCAGCGACCAGCTGGACAGCCTGATGGCCGACGCGTCGGCCGGCGTGGAACACGCTGACCCGCCCGACCTCGCCCTGCTGCTGGACGGGCTGACAGCGGAGCGCGCGCAGGGGATCACGATCGACGTCGCCTACCGGCACCTGTCGACCCGGCGCCGCGATTTCATCATCGCGGACGTTCCCGGCCACGAGCAGTACACGAGGAACATGGTCACCGGGGCATCGACCGCCGACTGCGCCGTGCTCCTGATCGACGCGCGCAGGGGCGTCCTCGCGCAGACGCGGCGGCACACGCAAGTCCTCGCGCTCCTCGGAATCACGACGGTGGCGCTCGCGGTGAACAAGATGGACCTCGTCGGGTACTCCGAGGATCGCCTGCGGGAGATCGAGGACGATTACCGCGCGTTCGCGGCGCAGGTCGGGCTCGAGCACGTCACGTGCATCCCGATCTCCGCGCTGAGAGGCGACAACGTCACCACGAAGAGCCCCCGAATGCCCAGCTACCGGGGTCCGACGCTCGTTGAGTTCCTCGAGTCGGTCGAGGTCGATCAGGAGCGGATGCAGGACGCGCCCTTCCGCCTGCCGGTGCAGTGGATCACGCGCTCCGATAATGGCTTCCGGGGGATCGCGGGCACCGTCGCGGCCGGCCGGATCCGACGGGGTGATCCGATCGTCGTGGCACCCGCGGGGACCGAGTCGCGCGTCGAGCGGATTGTGGGCTACGACGGCGACGTCGACCTCGCTGTGGCCGGCCAGTCGATCACGCTGACGCTCAGCGACGATGTCGCCGTCACGCGCGGCGACGTGATCGCCACCCGCGAGCAGCCGCCCGGCGTGGCCGACCAGTTTCGGGCGACGGTCATCTGGATGGCCGAGGAGCCGATGCTCCGGGGACGCAACTACCTGATGCGGATCGGCGGGAAGACCGTCACCGCAACGGTGGCGCCCCTGAAATACAAGCTGAGTGTGGACACGCTCGAGCACCTCGCGGCGACGCGTCTGGAGCTCAACGAGATCGGCGCATGCGAGCTCGAGCTCGGCGAGCCGATCGCGTTCGACGCCTATCGAGACAATCGCGACACCGGCGGCTTCGTCCTTGTCGATCGGATCACGAGCGACACGGTCGGCGCGGGCCTGATCGAGTTCGCCTTGCGGCGCTCGCAGAACGTCTCCTGGCAGAGCCTGACCATCGACAAGCCCGCGCGGTCGACGAGCCTGCAGCAGCATCCGCTCGTGCTGTGGCTGACAGGGCTATCCGGAGCGGGAAAGTCGACGATCGCGAACCTCGTCGAACTCGAGCTGCACCGCCGCGGCTACCACACCTACGTCCTCGACGGCGACAACGTCCGCCACGGGCTCAACAGTGATCTCGGCTTCACCGAGGCCGATCGCGTCGAGAACATCCGCCGGGTCGCGGAGGTGGCGAGGCTGATGTGCGACGCCGGTCTGATCGTCCTCGTCTCGTTCATCTCCCCGTTCCGCGCCGAACGGCGGATGGCGCGATCGCTGTTCGGCGAGGGCGAGTTCTTCGAGATCTTCGTCGACACCCCGCTGCGCGTCGCCGAGCAGCGTGACCCGAAAGGTCTCTACCGCAAGGCGCGCCGCGGCGAGCTGCGCAACTTCACTGGGATCGACTCACCGTACGAGCCGCCAGAGGCTCCGGAGCTGAGAATCGATGCGGGCACGCTGTCACCGGATGAGGCGGCCGCCGCGGTCATCGACCTGCTCGGCGGTCGCGGGCTCTTGTAGGCCCGCCGTGGTCAGACCCGCCGTGGTCAGACCCGCCGTGCTCAGAAGTAGCCTTCGCGCTTCTTGCGCTCCATCGACGCGCTCTGATCGTGGTCGATCACCCGGCCGACACGCTCCGAGGTCGTTGCCAGCTGCGTCTCGGCGATCACCTCGTCGAGCGTGCTCGCGCGGCTCTCGACGGCGCCGGTGAGCGGATAGCAGCCGAGGGTGCGGAAGCGCACGTGCTTCCACGTCGGCTGCTCTCCGGTCGCGAGCGGCAGCCGGTCGTCGTCGACGAGGATGAGCGTTCCGTCGCGCTCGACGACCGGGCGGCGCGCCGAGAAGTACAGCGGCACGACCTTGATCGCACGGAGCCGGATATAGCGCCACACGTCGAGCTCGGTCCAGTTCGAGAGCGGGAACACGCGCAGCGTCTGGCCCCGGCCTCGGCGCGCGTTGTACGTGCGCCACATCTCCGGGCGCTGGCGCTTGGGATCCCACGTGTGCTGCGCCGAGCGGACGGAGAAGATCCGCTCCTTCGCTCGCGAGACCTCCTCGTCGCGCCGGGCACCCCCGATCGCCACATCGAAGCGATGCCGGTCGAGCGCCTGCCTGAGCGCAACCGTCTTCATCACGTGCGTGTGGACGTCGGGTCCATGCTCGAACGGGTTGACGTCCGACGCCGCGCCCTCTTCGTTGACATGGACGATCAGCTCGACGCCGAGCTCGGCTGCCGTTTGGTCGCGGAACGCGTACATCTCACGGAACTTCCATCGCGTGTCGACGTGCAGCAGCGGAAACGGAGGCAAGGAGGGATGGAACGCGCGCAGCGCGAGATGCAGGAGGACGGAGCTGTCCTTACCGATTGAGTAGAGCATCACCGGCCGCTCGGCTTCGGCGGCGACCTCGCGCATGATGTGGATGCTCTCGGCCTCGAGGCGTTCGAGACGAGAGAGGATCACACGCTGCTCGGCGCGGCCGCGGCCCCCCGCAGAGCCTCGCGCACCAACTCGATCAGCAGCCCCGCTCACACGCCGTTCGTCCATGAGCCCATTCAGGATACCCGGCCCGACCAGGAGCGCTCAGTGCTGAACCGAAGTGGTTCGACAGCTGATGTCGCGGCGGTAGACTGCGCGGTCACTGCTATTCATCGGTCGGAGGTGTAGCTGTCATGCGGTTGAGAGGCGCTGCCCGCATCGCGCAACAGGCTGAACGGATCGTAGGACTTGCTGTTGTGATCGCGGTGATTGCTTCCGTCCCGGCCGGTGCCTCCTCGGGCGGCCGCCTGCTGTCGAGAGCGCAAGGCTTCCGCTCCCTGGCCAGCCTGCCGTGTGCCAACCCCGCAAACCACGGGGCGGACGGCCGCGTCCTCGGACCCGCGCGGGTTCTCGTGGGCGGCGCGCTGCGCTGCTTCGGACAGGTGGTGGCCCACGCGCCGGGAGCCGGGCCGCAGGTGATGCCGGGCCCGGTCGGCTACGGCCCGACGCAGATCCGGTCGGCCTACAAGCTGACGGGTCTGACTTCCGGAGGACGCACGGTCGCGATCGTCGACGCGTATGACGATCCGAAGGCGGAGTCCGACCTGGCAACGTTCCGTCACACGTATGGGCTCACGCCGTGCACGACCGGGAACGGCTGCTTCACAAAGGTCAACCAGAACGGATCCAGCGCTCCACTTCCGGGCGGCGACCCGGGCTGGGGCACCGAGATCAGCCTCGACCTCGACGCGGTGTCCTCGGTCTGCCCCGATTGCCGGATCGTGCTCGTCGAGGCCAACTCAGCGCTCACGTCGGATCTCCAGAAGGCTGAAGACACCGCGGCGGCCACGCCCGGTGTCGCCTCGATCTCGAATAGCTGGGGGGGCGCCGAAAACGTGACGATCCTCTCCGCCGACGCGCATTTCAATCATCCCGGTGTGGCCATCACGGCGAGCACGGGCGATTCGGGATACGGCGTCATGTGGCCGGCATCCTCGAGGTACGTGACCGCCGCGGGTGGGACGAGCCTGACCTCCGCCGCCAACGCGCGAGGCTGGAACGAGACGGCGTGGTCGGGGGCCGGCAGCGGCTGCTCTCGCTTCGAGCCAAAGCCGCCGTGGCAGCACGACAGCGGCTGTCCGAACAACCGGACCGTGGCCGACGTGTCGGCCGACGCGGACCCGTATACCGGGCTTGGTGTCTACGACACGTACAACAGGTGCGGGTCGGCGAGGATCTGCGATGTGCTGATCGAGCTCGGGCTGTTGCGTGGACTCGACGGCTGGGCGCAGGTCGGTGGCACGAGCCTGGCCTCGCCACTGATCGCGTCGGTGTACGCGCTGGCCGGAAACACCGTCACCTACGGCAGCAGTCCGTACAGCCATACGGATGCGCTATTCGATGTCACGAGCGGCTCGAACGGCAGTTGCTCACCCGGGTACCTCTGCACGGCGGGACCGGGATACGACGGCCCCACCGGGCTCGGCACGCCCAACGGCATCGGCGCGTTCTAGTCAAGGCTCGGTCGACGCAGGCGTCCTATCGAATAGGGCGCCGCGGGGCCGCGTAGGCGGCCAGGCCAGCCGGCGGGGCCGCGTAGGCGGGCAAGGGCCAGCCGGCTGCGGCGCCGCGGTGCGTTACGCGAGCGCGAGACGCGGCTCTTGCACCACAGCCGCCCCTCCGTCGGGGCCGCCTGCGCCGGCGGTCGCCATGACGCGATCGACCTCGGCGACCAAACGCGCCCGGAACGCGTCCGTCGAGAAGCTGCATGCGTGACGCCGGATGAGATGCGGGTCGAACCGATCGAAGTCGATATGCCGCATCGCTTCGACGAGCGCGTCGCGGTCCCCGGCGGGGTACAGCACCCCGGTGACACCGTCGATGACCGTCTCCTGCGTGCCGCCGAGGTCGGGAGCGAGCACCGGCCGACCGGCTGCCTGCGCCTCTACCGCCGCGATCCCGAACTCTTCGACATTCGGGACGACCAGCGCGCGCGCACGCGCCATCAGTTCAGCCAGCTGCCAATCGTCCACCCGGCCGAGGAACTCGGCCACGTCGCCGAACCGTGCGCGAAGGGAATGGAGGCACGGTCCTTCGCCGACCACCTTCACCCGATGACCGGCGCGCCGCGCCGCTTCGAGCGCGAGCTCGCCGCGCTTGTGCGGAACGAGTTCGCCGACGAGCAGCAGGTAGTCCTCGGGCTCGCCGATGAAGAACCGCTCCACGTCGACCGGCGGATGGACGACCGCCGCATCTCGGTTCCAGGCTGACTGGATCCGTTCGCGCGTCGTCTGCGAATTCGCGATGAAATGGTCAACCCGCCCAGCCGCATCCACGTCCCACACGCGAATCCGGTCGAGCAGCCGCGAGCCGGCCGGGCGCAGCGGCCGGGGGAACTCACGAAGTGCCCGCTCGCGCTCGTGCCAGACATAGCGAAACGGAGAGTGGCAATAGTTGATGTGGACTGCGTTGGCGGGTGGGCGCACGCCGTGGCCGAAGGCGCTCGAACTCGAAATGATCACCCGATGCTCACCCAGTCGGAGGTGCTCGGCGGCGGAGGGGAGGGCGGGCAACAGCATCCGGAAGTTGCGCTGTCTGACCGGAAGCCGCTGGAGATACGACGTGCGCTTCACGCGACCGGCAAACTCCCGTTTCGTTCCGTGCTCGTCGTAGAGGAGTGTGTAGATCGGCGCCTCCGGCCAGCAACCGGCGATCTGAGCGAACGTCCGCTCGGCACCGCGCAGGACGAGCAGGTAGTCGTGCACGAGTCCGACCGGCGTCGCTTCACCGCGCGCGACTGGACGGGTGCCCCGGAGCGTCATTCACATACCGCGCTGCGCGAGCATGCAGCTCGCCGTCCGGAGCAGGCACTTGATATCCCGCCAGAGAGACCAGTTGGCGATGTACAGGTAGTCGATCACGACCATGTCGTCGAGCGGCAAGCGCGCTCCGCCGAGCACCTGCCAGTGCCCCGTCATTCCTGGCGGGACGTCGAGCCGCCGCCGGCGCCAGCCGACGATCGACGCGTCCTCCTCCGGAATGAGCGGACGCGGCCCGACGAGGCTCATCTCGCCCTTCAGAACGTTGATCAGCTGCGGCAGCTCGTCGAGGCTGGTCCGCCTGAGCCAGCGGCCGATCGTGGTGATCCGCGGATCCGCGCGGATCTTGAACAGGCCGTCAGCCTCGTTGAGGTCGGCGAGCTCGTGCCGGCGCGCCTCTGCGTCGAAGCACATCGTGCGGAACTTGAGGATCCCGAACGTCGTCCCGTAGCGGCCGACCCGGCCCTGTCGGAACAGCACGGGGCCCGGTGAGGTCAGCTTGATCGCGATGGCGAGCGCGGCCATCAGCGGCGCCGCGAGCACCAGTGTCATGCCCGCCACGGCGATGTCCAGGCCGCGCTTGATCACCTCCGAGGACTTGCTGAGTCCGAAGTGGCGCACCGCGAGCATGGCCGTCCCCGGCATCTCATCGACAACGAGCGACCCGAGCGTTTCCCAGAAGTGGGGCAGGACGCTCACGTTCACGTTCATGGCCGACGCCTGGCGAATGAGCTCAAGCACCGCATCCGTGTCGTGGCCGCTGGAGGCGATCACAACGCGCTTGATCTGGTGCTCGTCAAGCAGGTCACGAAGGATCCCCTCGTCGAGCAGGCGGTCGAACCCCTCGGGCTCTGTGACCGGGATCCCGAGCACGACTTCGGCGGCGCCCTCCTCCCCGAACTTGAGGCGCCGGCGAACGCGTTCGAATGAGGCTGGATCGCCGAGCACGAGGCACCGCTCGCGCTCCGTCAGCGCCCTGGCCGCGTGGCGCGCGGCGATCCGCGCGGTCAGGGTGCCCCCGAACATCGTCGCGAGCGTGAGCACGAACTGCCCCTTGTGGACGTGCCCGGGCAGCAACGACCCGGCCGCGAGCCAGACGATCACTGTGTAGACGAGCGCCATGACGAGGACGCGCGGCGCCTCGTCAAGCGTGCTCGACCACAGCATCTGCTGCTCACGGTCGTAGAGCCCGAGCAGCTTGCTCAGGAGCACCGCGAGCGGCAGCGCGACCACGCTGGCGGGCCGCAACGGCGTCTGGCCCACGACGCTGAGCACGACGAGGCTGCCTCCGGCGGCGAGCATGTCGGCCATCCCAAGCGCGCGCCGATACACCGAGTCGCGCTGCAGCGAGATTCGCCGAGCGAGTGACGCGCGGATGCGGGATCGCGGTCGCTGCAGCGCGGGGAACAGGATCGGCGCGAGCCCTGGCTCGACCGAGCTGACAGCCGCCGCAGCGTCCGGCTGCGGCAAGGTTCCCCACTCTGACATCCGCGACCCCCCCTTGGGGTGAAACTCCGTTTCGCGACCCACAAGCCCCCAGTTCGCGCCCCGAGTGCCCGCAAGTTCGTTTATCGGCCCGGCACTGTATCCCAACCGGCGGCGACATAGCATCGAACATCCGTCCAGTCGACGCGGGAAACCCGTTGACCGACGGGTAGACGTTCGCGCCTCTGATCGAAGCCTTGGACAGCGTCAGTCCAGCTCCGCCAGCCGACCGGCACGTCCTCCATGCGGCCCGAGGTGGGAGGTACGGAGGTTCTGCGAAATCAACCCGCTGAGCGCGCGTACTGATTCCCCTTTCGTCCAGGCGCCTGATCGTGCCATCCGGAGGGTCGTGAGCGTGGCCGAAAGCGCCGACTCGCGAGCCGGCAGTGCGTTGCGAGCGAGCGTGACCACGCTCCGGGGGTTGAAGTAGCCCGTGCCCTCCCTGAGGGCGCGCGCCGTCCAATCAAGAGGTGCGTAGCGCCCGAACCGCCGAGTATCCGGCAGTCCATGCCGTAGGAATGCGCGACGTTCGACCAGGCAGTGCGCAAACGTGACGTGACGGACTGGCAGCAGGCCCCTGCTCACCAGGCGGATGACCACGTTCATGTCGGTGTGGTCGGCGGCGGGAAGTTCGTGGTCCAGTGGCCGCGAGTTGCTGTCGAGAACCATGCCCGCCACCAGCACCGCCGGAGGCTCACCGTCGGGCTGCACGGCTTCGAAGAGGCGTTCGAGGGCGTCGCACCGAGGTTGCGCGCCGGGCGCGATGAACCAGATCCACTCGAAGTCCAAGGCAACCGCCCGCTCGAGAGCGCCACTCCCGGCGAATGAGCACGCCAACGGAACCGTTTGCTCATCCAAGGCCTCGGGGCCCGCGTCACCCGATACGCCCACGACCCGCCGGCCGGAGTTCATCGCACCCCCATCCGAAGGCCATCGCGCACACCCCGCGCAACGATCGTCAGGCTCTTGCGGTCAGGTCCGGTGGCGCGTAGGTAGCGCAGAATGGTCCGCGCGTAGTAGCGAGCGTAATCGAGGCGTTCCGCTGGCGCCAGTGCCGACCCCCGGAGCAGGCGCAGAGAGTTTCTCACGTGGTAGTAGAAGCGGGCATCGGTCACCGTGTCCGGGCCGCTCGCGGTCGCGGTCAGGTGATAGACGCGGCTCTCCGGCACGAGATACCCGGGGTTGTCGCGCAGGATGCGAGCGGTGAACTCCACGTCGTCTCCCCAGATGAAGTAGTCAGGCAGGGGAAGGCCGAAGCGGTCGATCGCGTCTCGATGCACCGCGATCGACACGAACGTTGCATAACGCATGAGCAGCAGCGCGTGAGCGGCGCTCTCGGCAAGCGCCTCGCGCGCGCGCCAGCGCGGCAGTCCGATGTTCATCGGATGCAGCCTGTCGTCCTTCCAGAGCACCTGGCTCGCGAGCATCAGCGGCGGATCGCGCGGCGCCCGTCGGGCACCGGCGAGCAATTCTCGGAGGGTGTCATCGAGCGGCAGGGTGTCATCGTCCATCAGCCACAGCCAGTCATAGCCACGCTCATGCGCCCACGCCATGCCGCGACAGAATCCCCCCGCCCCGCCGACGTTCCGCTCGAGCCGCAGGAGGACTGCGTGCGGAAATTCGTTCGCCACCATCTCGGCGGTCCCGTCACTACTTGCGTTGTCCACCACCAGCAGATGGTCCACGGGGCGGATCTGAGACTCAATTGCGTGGAGGCAGCGCCTGAGCAGCTCGACGCGATTATGGGTGACAACAACGGCGCACACCGTTTCCACAGCGGCACCGTTCAAGGGTCGAACGCCTGTCATCCGAGCGCGAGGCGACGTATCAAGCGGACGCCTGTGGTCGAGCGGGGCGCGTCAGATCTTGAGCGAGGCACGCTGTGTCGGGAAGAACTCCGGCCGTTCGTCAAAGTAGGCCTGCTGGCGCTGAGCGCGTTGCGTGTCGGCGAGCCGATCCTGTCGACGGGACCGCAGGCGCTCAGCCGGTTGCCGCATGAATCGCCAGGGCGACGCAAACGAGCGGTAGTTCTTGCGGTACGCGGCTGACACGTCGGAGCGCACCCGTTGTCGGTGCCGCAGACCGTCCGCCAGTCCCAGCGGGATCTGGAGAAGTGCCCGGACGGCAGAGGGACTCTCGACGAACACATCGACGATCTGGCTCATGGCCATGTTGGTGAGCACCGCCAGCGCATCGCGCGGACGCATGGATTTGGCGGCGACATAGGCGAAGTGACGACTGCGCATCCGATGCTTGAGGGGATCGAACCCGATCACAAGCCTCTTCATGTGGACGGCTTCGACCTCAGGGAGGAAGAGATGCCGGAACCCGTGATCAAGCAGGCGCATGGTGAAATCGAGCTCGTTAGCCCAGATGAAGATGTTGGGGTCGTAGCCTCCGAGCGCGCTCAACGCGCGCCGGCTGACCAGTGCCGCGCACCCCCAATAGCTGAGAAGACCGGTCCGGTAGGAGTCCGTGAAGCGGCTCCCTGGCTCAAGCGAGCTCACAACGGTGAAAGAGACGAGGTCAGCGTCATCCTCCTGAGCTGACGTGACAGCCTGCTCGAGTCCGCCGGGCGGAAGGTACGCATCGTCATCCAGTATCAGGATGTAGTCACCCCCGGCGATCTTGAAGCCGGCGTTCCAGCCCGGAGCACCAAGGTTCCGGGCGTTCCGGACGACTCGGACGTCCGGAAAGTGTTCGTGAACCATTGCCACGGTTCCGTCATCGGAGTTGTTGTCGACGACGACAACTTCGAGTTTGTCGCGCGGATACCCGCTCTCGGAGACCATGCGCCGCAGCGCTTCCTGCAGCTCCGGTTTCCGGTTATGGGCTAGGAAGACGACGGAAACAGGCGGTAGCACCGTTCCCGCGGCGCCGCCGACCGCGAGATGGCATGGTTCGTTTACGAGGTCCATGATGCGCTGGCTACGGTGCTGATTATGTCGGAGCGGGTGATCAGATGCGGTCTGCGGCAGAACACGATGAACTTCAGCCTCGTTTGTTGGTCGACGATCATGACCGTCGCGTCCGCGCTCTCGAGCAGCCGTGTGCTTACGGCTTCGCGACTGCTGATGGAGCATAGGAAGGAGGCTCCCGCCGCCGATGTTCGACCGCTTGGTGCCTGGGACCGTCGCCACCGCTGAGACACGCGAGGACATCCTCGACATCGAGCTGTTCCCCGGGGAGCGGCGCTCTATGGGGCGGGCGGTGGAGAAGCGCCGTCGCGAGTTCGTTACGGGACGAGCGTGCGCTCGGAAGGCTCTTGGTCGGCTCGGCGTGGCGCCTGCCGACATCCCGAACGGGCCCCGCGGTGAGCCGCTCTGGCCCGAGGGGGTTCTCGGCAGCATCACCCACTGCCCTGGCTACCGCGCGTGCGCGGTGGCCAGGGTCGGGGATGTCGAGGCGATTGGGATCGACGCCGAGGTCAACGCGCCGCTGCCGGACGGCGTGCTGGAGGTGGTGGCGTCCAGGCGAGAACGCAAACTGCTGGCTGCCGGCGGACCGATCTGCATGGACACGCTGATATTCAGCGCCAAGGAGGCGGTGTACAAGGCGTGGTTTCCGCTCACGCGGCGCTGGCTGGGCTTCGAGGACGTCGAATTCCGTGCCGACATCCCGGAGGCCGTCTTCTCGGCTCGGCTTCTCGTCCCGGCACCCATGGTTGACGGGGTGCGACTGACCGAATTCACGGGCCGCTGGCACATGGAGGAAGGCATCATCTGCACGGCCGTCGTGGTCTGCTGATCCCGGTGGACGCGCGGCTGGCGAGCGCCGTGGTGGGTTCCCACGCTCGTGGCTTTTTGTATAGTCTGTCCGTGGGCGCTGGCGCAGCCGTCCTGCACGGTAGACGGACTGTTCCGCGGAGGGTTTCGGATAGATTTCAAGCTTTGGGGGGCTTAGTAGTTGACGCCTATTGGTCGTTTTCCGGTCAGTCGCGAAAGGCGACGTCGGCCGGGCGAAAGCGGCTCGGCGAACAGTGGACGCCGGGACTCGAGGTGGTTGGTCCGCCGCGAGTTGCGTCGATGCCTCGAGCGGCTCGTCCAGCTGTGTCCGACCTTCAGGTCGTCGCGTGATCTTGAAGCGCGTCAACGGGCTTGAGACGACGACCTATGAAGCGGGATAAGGGCGCGACGAATCGCCACGACGTAGCGGTTGTCGGCATGTCGTGCCGTTTGCCGGGTGCGGCGTCTCCGGCTGAGTTTTGGCGGCTGTTATGTGATGGTCGAGAGGCGATCGGCGATACTCCGTCGGAGCGGTGGGCGATGTACGGCTTGTCGGGGGCTGACGGGTCGTTGGCGGGGTTGCGTCGCGGTGGCTATTTGGATCGGGTGGATCTCTTCGATCCTCCGTTTTTTGGGATTTCGCCGCGGGAGGCCGAGGCGATGGATCCGCAGCAGCGGCTGGTTTTGGAGTTGAGCTGGGAGGCGCTTGAGGATGCGGGGGTGCTGCCGGCGAGTTTGAGGGGGAGCCGGGCCGGGGTCTATGTGGGCGCGATGTCCAGTGAGTACGCGGATCTGCTTGACCGTGGGGACGCTCAGATGCTGACCCGGCATGCGTTTACGGGAACGCAGCGCGGGATCATCGCGAATCGGGTTTCGTACTCGCTGGGGTTTCGGGGTCCGAGCTTGACGGTCGATACGGGGCAGTCCTCGGGGCTGGTGGCGGTGTATCTGGCGTGCGAGAGTCTTCTTAGCGGGGAGTCGTCGTTCGCGCTTGCGGGCGGCGTGAACCTGAATCTCGGCGGACATAACGCAGTCGCGCTGGCCAGGCTGGGTGCGCTCTCGCCGGAGGGGCGTTGTTTTGTGTTTGACGCCCGCGCGAATGGCTTTGTCCGTGGCGAGGGCGGGGGTGTCGTGGCGCTCAAGACGCTGGAGCGCGCGTTGGTGGATGGCGATTCGATCTATTGCGTGATCCGCGGTGGGGCGGTCAACAACGATGGTGGGGGCGAGGGTTTGACGGCGCCTGATCAGCGGGCGCAAGAGGAGTTGTTGCAGGTGGCGTATGAGCGCGCTGGTGTCGAGCCGTGGCAGACTCAGTACGTCGAGTTGCACGGCACCGGAACGCCGCTTGGGGATAAGGTTGAGGCGGGGGCGCTGGGTGCCGTTTTGGGTGCCGTCCGACCGACTGATGATCCGTTGTGGGTGGGGTCGGCAAAGACGAATGTGGGGCATCTGGAGGGCGCTGCGGGGGTCGTTGGGCTGATCAAGGCGGCGTTGAGCATCAGGCATGGGGAGATTCCCGCCAGCTTGAACTTCGCGGAGCCTAGTCCGGAGATTCCGCTTGGGGCCCTGCGTTTGCGGGTGCAGCAGGCATTGGGCGAATGGCCCGCGGTCGAGCAGCCGCGACTAGCCGGCGTCAGCTCGTTCGGGATCGGGGGGACGAACTGCCATCTGGTGCTTGAGCAGGCGCCGGAGGCTGAGCAGCCGGACCCGAATGGCTCGCCGGATGGTGTTCCGTCGGTTGGTGTGGTGCCGTGGGTGCTGTCGTCCAGGACTGCGTCGGGTTTGGCGGCGCAGGCGCACCGTCTGGTTTCCCATTTAGAGAGTCGCCCCGATCTGCGGGTTGGGGATGTGGGCTTCTCCCTCGCGAAATTCCGTTCGGCGTTTGAGCACCGCGCGGTGGTGCTCGGCGATGGCCGGGGGCGCCTGCTGGAGGGGCTTGAGGCGCTCGCCGGAGGTGTGTCGGCGGGCAATCTGGTTCAAGGTGTCGCTGACCGGCACGGCGGCGGTCGGGGCGTCGTGTTCGTGTTCCCCGGTCAGGGTTCTCAGTGGATCGGGATGGGTCTCGAGCTGATGGAACGCTCGCCGGTATTTGTCGCGAGCATGAGGGATTGCGCGGAAGCGCTCTTGCCTTATTGCGATTTCTCGCTCGAGGGTGTTCTGAGGGGCGATCCTGAGCAGCCGGGACTTACTCGCGTCGATGTCGTCCAGCCGACGCTGTTCGCGGTGATGGTGTCGCTGGCGCGGCTGTGGGAGTCGGTGGGCGTGCGCCCCGAGGCGGTGGTGGGTCATTCACAGGGAGAGATCGCCGCGGCGCACATCGCGGGTGGTTTGTCGCTCGGGGACGCGGCGCGGGTCGTCGCGTTGCGAAGCCGCGCCTTGGCGAGTCTCGCGGGGCAGGGCGGAATGGTTTCGGTCGCTCTCCCGGCCGATCAGTTGGGCGAGCGTCTCGGAGCGCTGGGCGGTCGGGTCGGGATCGCCGCTGTGAACGGCCCCGCCTCGGTTGTGGTTTCCGGGGATCTCGAGGCGTTAGGGGAGCTGCTCGAGCGTTGCGAGGCCGACGGTATTCGCGCTCGGACGATTCCGGTCGACTATGCCTCGCATTCTCCGCACGTGGAGGCGGTCCGCGAGCGGGTGCTGCAAGCGCTGGGTCCGATCGCACCGTGCGATGGTGACGTGCCGCTGTATTCGACGGTGACCGGCGAGCGCCTGGAGATCTCGAGTATGGATGCGGAGTACTGGTATCGCGGGTTGCGTCAAACTGTGCAGTTCGAGCTTGTCATTCGCGAGCTCGCGCGTGATGGTGACCGGGCGTTCGTTGAGGTGAGCCCGCATCCGGTGCTGACCGTCGGGGTTCAGGAGACGATCGATGACGAGTGCCCTGATCCGGCCGGGGTCGCGGTGCTCGGGACGTTGCGGCGTGACGATGGTGGTGCTGAGCGGTTCATGAGCGCTTTCGCCGCTCTGCATGCGCACGGGGCGAGGATCGACTGGCAGGCGTTGTTCAGGGGCTCGGGCGCGCGTCGGATCGATTTGCCCACCTATGCCTTTGAGCGCAGGCGCTACTGGTTGGGGATGGATACGGCTTCCGGCGTTGATCGGGTCCCGCTCGACGTGAGCGTGTCCGAGTCTGAGCCTGCCGAGGCGCTCCCCGAGCAGGGTCGGTCTGCGGGATCGCTCGCGGCGCGCCTGGCTGGTCTGCCCGAGCCGGAGCGGGCGCAAATTGTGCTGGATCTGGTGCTCGCGCAGGTGGCGTTTGTGCTCGGGCATGTGTCGGGGGAGGATCTGGACCCGCGGCAGGCATTCAAGGAGCTCGGGTTCGATTCGGCGGCCGGGGTGGAGCTGCGCAACCGCGTGCGCGCGGCAACGGGTCTCAAGCTGCCTGCGGCCGTGGTGTTTGATCATCCGACTCCGCTCGCGGTGCGCGATCTGTTGCTCGGTGAGCTCACGGGCGTGAGCGGTGAGCGTGGCCCGGAGCCCTCACGAATCTCCACCGATGAACCGTTGGCGATTGTGGGGATGGCGTGCCGGTTCCCGGGTGGGGTGCGCTCACCGGAGGAGTTCTGGCGGTTGTTGGAGTCCGGTGGGGATGCGGTCGGGGAGTTTCCGACGGATCGGGGTTGGGATGTGGAGCGATTGTTTGACCCGGATCCGGATCATCCGGGCACGACGTATACGCGCCACGGCGGGTTCTTGTATGACGCGGCGGATTTCGATGCGGAGCATTTCTCGATCTCGCCGCGAGAGGCGTTGGCGATGGATCCCCAGCAGCGACTGTTGTTGGAGGGGGTGTGGGAGGCGTTGGAGGATGCGGGGATCGATCCGCTGACCCTCCGGGGGAGCCAGACGGGTGTGTTCGTGGGCGCGATGAGCCAGGACTATGGCTCGCGGCTGCACGAGGCGGGTCAGTGCCAGGGCTATGCGCTGACCGGCAACACGGTGAGTGTGGCGTCGGGGCGGATCGCGTATGCGTTCGGTTTGGAGGGGCCGGCGGTGTCGGTCGATACGGCGTGCTCGGCGTCGTTGGTCGCGTTGCATTTGGCTGCTCAGGCGGTACGTCAAGGGGAGTGCTCACTGGCGCTGGTGGGCGGGGTGACGGTGATGGCCAACCCGGGGATGTTCGTGGAGTTCTCGCGTCAGCGGGGGCTTTCGCCGGATGGTCGGTGTCGGGCGTTCGGTGCGGGCGCGAATGGCACGAGTTGGTCCGAGGGCGTCGCGGTGCTCGCGGTCGAGCGGCTGTCGGAGGCACAGCGGCGGGGTCATCGGGTTCTCGCGCTGGTGCGCGGGAGCGCGGTCAATCAGGACGGGGCCTCGAACGGGTTGACGGCGCCGAATGGGCCGTCGCAGGAGCGGGTGATTCGCCGGGCATTGGCCAGCGCGGGTCTGGCGCCGGCGGACGTTGATGTGGTGGAGGCGCATGGGACGGGGACGATGCTGGGGGATCCGATCGAGGCGCAGGCGTTGTTGGCGACCTACGGCCGGGAGCGGGCGAGCGGGCCCTTGTGGTTGGGGTCGGTGAAGTCGAACATCGGTCATACACAGGCGGCGGCGGGCCTGGCCGGGGTGATCAAGATGGTCTTGGCGATGCGTCACGGGGTGGTGCCGAGGACGCTGTATGCGGAGGAGCCCTCGCCGCACGTGGATTGGGAGTCGGGCGAGGTCGAGCTGCTCAGCGAGGCGGTTGAGTGGCCGGCGGGGGGCGAGCGCGCGCGCCGGGCGGGAGTGTCGTCGTTCGGGATTTCGGGGACCAATGCGCACGTGATCCTGGAAGAGGCGCCGATGGAGCGGCCTGTCCAGGCGCACGAGGGGGGCGAGGCGGCACCGGCATTCGAAGGGGGCGAGGCGGCACCGGCATTCGAAGCGGGCGACGCGGCACCGGCATTCGAAGGGGGCGACGCGGCGCCGGCATTCGAAGGCGGTGGGTTGCCGCTCTTGGTGTCTGGTTCCAGTGCGGAGGCGCTCAGGGCACAGGCGGAGCGCCTGCGGTCCTTCGTGGCGCAGCGCCCCGAGGTTGAACTTGATGCGGTCGCAGCCGGGTTGGCGTTCGGTCGCGCGTCGCTGTCGCACCGCGCGGTGGCATTGGCCTCCGGCCGTGATGGGCTGTTAGAGACTTTGGCGGCGCTTGAGCGCGGCGAGCTGGTGGATGAGCTGGTTGAGGGCGTCGCTCGCCGGGATGGTGGGGTGGCGCTGATCTTCCCGGGTCAGGGGTCGCAGTGGGAGCGGATGGGCTGGGCGTTGTGGCAGTCCTCGCCGGTGTTCGCTGAGGGCATGGAGGCATGTTCGGAGGCGCTGGCGCGGTATGTGGATTGGTCGTTGGAGGATGTGTTGCGCGGGGCGCCGGGCGCGCCGTCGTTGGATCGCGTGGGTGTGGTGCAGCCGGCGCTGTTTGCGGTGATGGTGTCGCTGGCCGGTTTGTGGCGCTCGTTTGGGGTTCGGCCGGTGGCCGTGGTGGGTCATTCCCAGGGGGAGATCGCGGCGGCGTATGTGGCGGGAGCGTTGTCGTTGGATGACGCGGCCAGGGTGGTTGCGCTCCGTTCGAAGTTGGTCGGCGAGGAGCTCTCGGGGCGCGGCGGGATGGTCTCGATCGCGCAGTCGGCCGGGCAGGTGAGCGCGCGCTTGGAGCGCTTCGAAGGGCGTGTTTCGCTGGCGGCAATCAATGGCCCGTCGGCGGTGGTGGTCTCCGGCGAGAACGAAGCGCTTGATCGGCTATTAGCGGAGTGTGAGGCGGACGGGGTGCGGGCCAGGAGGATCCCGGTCGACTACGCGGCGCACTCGGTTCAGATCGAGGGGCTGCGGGAGCGGATGCTCGGCGAGCTCTCCTCGCTGACTCCCCGGGTGCCTGAGATCTCCTTCTACTCCACCGTCACCGGCGAGCTGTTGGACGGTGTCGAGCTTGATGGCGAGTACTGGTATCGCAACCTGCGCCAGACGGTCCAGTTCGAGCCGGCGATCCGGGCGCTGGCGCACGCCGCAACGACCCTGATCGAGACGAGCCCCCATCCGGTGCTGACCGTCGCGGCCGAAGAGACGATCGAAGCAAGCGGCCGGGACCCCGCCACCTACGCCGTCATCGGTTCGTTGCGGCGCGATGATGGAGAGCCCAAGCGGTTCCTGGCTTCGCTCGCGCAGGCGCATACGCACGGTGTGAAGATCGAGTGGGACCGGCTGCTCGACCGCCGGTCCGCAGCCGACGTCTCCCTGCCGACCTATCCCTTCCGTCGGCAGCGCTATTGGCTTGCCTCCAGAACCGCGACGGGGGATGCAAGCTCGCTTGGACTCTCGGGTGATCAGCATCCATTCCTGGGTGCGCACGTTGCGCTCGCCGATGGGGAGGGCGCGATATTCACCGGGCGCATCTCGCTGCAGACGCATCCGTGGCTCGCCGATCATGCGGTGCTCGGCACGGTGCTGCTACCGGGCACCGGGTTCCTGGAGCTGGCCCTGCACGCGGCCGCGCGATTGGGTTGCGATGTGGTTCAGGAGCTGACGATGGCTGCTCCGCTGACGTTTGACGAGCGGCGCGCGGCACAGCTTCAGGTCATCGTCTCGGCCCCAGACGAGCACGGACATCGTCAGCTGACGGTTCATTCCCGTCCCGAACCGGAGCCTGCGGACGAATCGACGGCCTGGATCGTCCACGCGACGGGCGTCCTGGCCTCCGAGCCCAGCGGATCGATCGCCGACACGCGCGGTCTGCGAGAAGACGCCTGGCCACCGGTGGGGGCTGAGGAGCTCGAGGGCGATGACCTGTACGACCGTTTGGCGGCGGCGGGCTACGAGTACGGGCCGGCGTTCCAGGTGCTGCGCCGGGCGTACCGGCAGGTTGGCGGGCTGTTTGCCGAGGCGGCGGTCAGTGATGATCAGGCCACTGCGGCGGGCACCTTCGCGCTGCACCCCGCGTTGTGTGATGGGGCGGTCCAGGCGGCGGTGCTCGACGGTCTGGAGTCGCAGCGGACCGTGGTTCCGTTCGCGTTCTCGGGTGTCCGCGTGTATCGCGAAGGCCCCTCTTCGCTGCGGGTGCGGGTGATCGAGGGCGAGCGTGGCCCGGCGATCGTCGGGGTCGATGAGTCGGGCGCGCCGGTGGTCTCGATCGAATCAGTGCAGCTACGTCCGATCGATGGACGCCGGCTGAGCTCAGCGGGTCAGCCCGCCTCGGATGGGCTGTTTGAGCTGCGGTGGGTGGAGGTGCCGGCTACGGCGGGCGAGGCTCCCGCTGCAGAGATAGCGATTGTGGATGCGGGCGGAACTGCCCGTGAACGGCTCGAGGCTCCGGTCTACGAGGACCTCGGGGCTTTGGAGCGTGCGGTGGCGGGTGGGGCGCCGGTGCCGAACTTGGTGCTGGCAGAGGCCACGGCACCGTCGGAGGGGCCGCTGCCGACGCGGGTCGGTGCGGTGACTGAGCGAACGCTGGCGCTGATGCATGACTGGCTTGCTTCTCAACAGCTGGCCGATTCGCGGCTGGTGGTGATCACTGAGCGGGCGGTCGCGGTCAGAGGCGACGTCCCCGATCTCGTTCTGGCGGGGCTGCCGGGTTTGGTGCGGAGCGCCCATTCTGAGCATCCGGATCGGTTCGCGCTCGTGGATGTCGATGGTGATGAGGCGTCTCACGCGGCGTTTGTGCGGGCGCTGCTGTGCGGTGAGCCGGAGGTGGCGGTTCGGGGTGGTGCGCTGTTTGTGCCGCGGGTGGCTCGCTTCACCGCCGGCGACGCGTTTGCGCTGCCGGCGGACACGCCCGCGTGGCGGTTGGCGGTCGAGTCGCCGGGGACGCTTGAGAGCCTGCAGCTGACCGGGAGTCCGTCCGCGCTGGCGCCGCTTGGGGCGGGGCAGGTGCGCGTTTCGGTGCGCGCCGCGGGCTTGAACTTCAAGGATGTGGTGGTCGCGCTCGGGTTGGTGGCCGATCCGGAGGTGAGCGTCGGGATTGAGGGTGCGGGTGTGGTGTTGGAGGTCGCTCCGGATGTCACCGATCTCGCTCCCGGGGATCGGGTGCTGGGTTTGGTTGCGGACGCGTTCGGTCCGGTGGCAGTGGCTGAGGCAGCGCGGCTGGTGCGGGTGCCGGATGGGTGGTCGTTTGTGCAGGCGGCGTCGGTGCCGGTGGTGTTCTTGACTGCGTGGTACGGGCTCGTCGACCTGGCGGGGTTGTGTGCGGGAGAGCGGGTGCTGATCCATTCGGCTGCCGGCGGGGTCGGGATGGCGGCAGTGCAGGTGGCCGGGCATCTGGGCGCGGAGGTGTTCGCGACGGCGCATCCGGATAAGTGGGAGACGCTTCGGGGGATGGGTTTGGATGACGCGCATATCGCGTCCTCGCGGGATGTGGAGTTCACGCAGCAGTTTCTGGCGGCCACCGATGGTCGTGGGGTGGATGTGGTGTTGGGGTCCTTGGCCGGGGAGATGGTCGACGCGTCGTTGGGGGTGTTGGCGCCGGGTGGGCGGTACGTGGAGATGGGCAAGACCGATATCCGCGAGCCGGAGCGGGTGGCGGCCGCGTATCCGGGGGTCAGCTATCAGTCGTTTGATCTGTTGCGGACGGATTCGGGGCGGATCGGGGAGATGTTGCGCGAGATCGTGGGGTTGTTTGAGCGGGGGGTGCTCGAGCGGTTGCCGGTGCGGGTGTTTGATGTGCGTCGGGGTCGGGAGGCGTTCCGGCTGTTGCGGGAGTCGCGGCATACGGGGAAGGTCGTGCTGCGCGTCCCCCAGCCGCTTGACCCGGACGGGACGGTGTTGATCACCGGTGGCACCGGCGGGTTGGGGGCGCTCCAGGCCCGGCGGCTGGTCGAGGCTCATGGGGTGCGGCATCTGCTGCTGGTGAGTCGCCGTGGGCCTCAGGCGGACGGCGCAGCCGAGGTGGTGGCTGAGCTCACGGAACGTGGTTGTCAGGTTGAGGTCGCGGCCTGCGATGTGTCAGACCGGGCTCAGCTTGCGGGGGTGATCGAGCGGATTCCTGCCGGGCGGCCGTTGACGGCGGTGATCCACGCGGCGGGCGTACTGGACGACGGCGTGATCTCGGCGCTGGATGGCGAGCGGTTGCGGCGGGTCATGGCCCCGAAGCTGGATGCGGCTGTTCATTTGCACGAGCTGACCGAGGATCTCGATCTCTCGGAGTTCGTCTTGTATTCGTCGGCCGCGGCGGCGTTGGGTTCCCCGGGGCAGGGCAACTATGCGGCGGCGAACGCGTTTCTGGACGCGCTGGCGCATGTCCGCCGGGCGTCTGGTCTGCCGGCGACGGCGTTGGCGTTTGGGGTGTGGGCGACGGCGACGGGGATGACGGGGCATCTGGCGCAGAGCGGCCGGGGGGCTGGCGGCGCGATGGATTGGGTTCCGTTAGGGGATGAGGAGGGCTTGGAGCTGATCGATTTGGCGCGGGCGGTCGATGAGCCGAACGTGTTGCCGATGCGCCTGGATCTTCGCGCCCTGCGCGCTCGGGCTCGGGACAACGCGTTGCCGGCGATCTTCAGCGATCTGGTCCGGGTTCCGGCTTCTCAGCGGGCGGGGGCCGCGGCGGGGTCATCGTTGGCGCGGTTGCTGGCTGAGGCGCCGGAGGGCGAGCGGGACGCGGTCGCGCTGGGAGTGGTGCGCACCCATGTCGCGGCGGTGCTCGGCTCTTCGCCTGAGGCGGTTGGCCGGGATCGGCCGTTCAAGGAGCTGGGATTCGACTCGCTGTCGTCGGTCGAGCTTCGCAACCGGCTCGGCGCGGCGACCGGCTTGAAGTTGCCGGCGACGTTGGTGTTTGACCATCCGACGCCCGCGGCGGTGGCCAAGTTGCTGCGCGAGCTGGTCGCGGGCAGCGAGCGTCCGACGAAGGCGGTCGCGCGGCGGTCGGCCGCGGCGGATGATCCGTTGGTCATCGTCGGGATTGCGTGCCGGTACCCGGGTGGCGCGAACTCCCCGCAGGAGTTCTGGCGGTTGTTGGAGGCCGGCGGGGATGCGATCGGGGAGTTCCCGAGCGACCGGGGTTGGGATGTGGAGAGGCTGTATGACCCCGATCCCGATCGTCCCGGCACGACCTACACCCGGCGCGGCGGCTTTTTGTATGACGCGGCAGATTTTGATGCCGAGCATTTCTCGATCTCCCCGCGTGAGGCCCTGGCGATGGACCCCCAGCAACGACTGCTGCTCGAGACGGCGTGGGAGGCGTTCGAGGACGCCGGGATCGATCCGCTGACGCTCAAGGGCAGCCAGACCGGCGTGTTCACGGGCGCGTTCTCCTCCGAGTACGGTGCGGGAAGTGTTTCGCCGGACGGCCTCGAGGGTTTCCGTCTGACCGGCGGGCACACGAGTGTGATCTCCGGTCGGGTGGCGTATTCGTTTGGGTTGGAGGGGCCGGCGGTGTCGGTCGATACGGCCTGTTCGTCGTCGCTGGTGGCGCTGCATCTGGCGGCGCAGGCGCTGCGGGATGGCGAGTGCTCTTTGGCGCTGGTGGGGGGTGTGACGGTGCTCGCCACACCGTCGCTGTTCATCGAGTTCTCCCGTCAGCGCGGCCTCTCGCCCGATGGTCGCTGCCGGGCGTTCGGGGCGGGGGCGGACGGCACCGGGTTCTCCGACGGCGTCGGAATGATCCTGGTTGAAAGGCTCTCGGATGCCCGGCGCAACTCGCACAACGTGTTGGCGGTCGTGCGGGGTTCGGCGGTCAATCAGGATGGCGCGTCGAATGGGTTGACGGCACCCAACGGGCCGTCGCAGGAGCGGGTGATCCGCCAGGCGCTGGCGGCAGCCGGCGTCGCGCCGGCCGACGTCGATGTCGTGGAAGCGCACGGAACCGGCACCACGCTCGGAGACCCGATCGAGGCGGGGGCCCTGTTGGCGACCTACGGTCAGGACCGCTCGCGGGGACCGCTCTATGTGGGGTCGGTGAAGTCGAACATCGGTCACACCCAAGCGGCCGCGGGTGTGGCTGGGGTGATCAAGATGGTGTTGGCGATGCGTCACGGGGTGGTGCCGAGGACGTTGTGGGCGGAGGAGCCCTCGCCGCACGTGGACTGGGAGTCCGGGGAGATCGCGGTGCTCACCGAACCGGTGCAGTGGCCGGCGGAGGGTGGGCGTCCGCGCCGAGCGGGCGTGAGCTCGTTCGGGATCTCGGGCACGAACGCGCATGTGATCTTGGAGGAGGCGCCCCCGGAGCCGGAGCCGGAGGTGGCGGAGCCTGACGGTGTGGGCCCGGTGGCGTGGCTTGTCTCGGCGAGGAGCGACGATGCTCTGGCGGCACAGGCCGAGCGGTTGCTCGAGTTCGTGGGCGGTCGTCCGGATGTGGCTCTAAAGGATGTGGCCTTCTCGCTGGCCAGCGGCCGCGCGCGTCTTCACAGTCGCTGCGCGGTGATCGGCACGGGGCGGGAGGAGCTGCTGGGGCGGCTTGGATTGCTGGCGCGGGGCGTGTCGGCCCCAGGTGTCATCCGGGGTTCGGCGGATGGTGGGCGGTCAGCCTTCTTGTTCACGGGGCAGGGGGCGCAGCGTGCGGGGATGGGTCGCGGGCTGTATGACGCGTTCGGGGTGTTCGCACAGACGTTTGACTCTGTGTGCTCCAAGCTCGATCCGCTCCTGGAGCGTCCTCTGGGTGACGTGGTGTTCGCGGCCGAGGACTCGCCGGAGGCGGATCTGTTGGATCGGACGGAGTTCACGCAGCCGGCGTTGTTTGCGCTCGAGGTCGCCCTGTTCCGGCTGGTCGAGTCGCTGGGTGTCAAGGCTGATTTTCTGATTGGCCATTCGGTGGGTGAGATCGCTGCGGCGCATGTGGCGGGAGTGTTCTCGCTTGAGGATGCGTGTCGGTTGGTGGCAGCGCGGGGAAGGTTGATGGGGGCGTTGCCGGAGGGTGGGGCGATGCTCGCGGTCGAGGTGCCCGAGTCCATTGCCGTCGCCGCGATCAGCGGGCTTGAGGGTCGGGTGTCGGTGGCGGGCGTCAATGCTCCGGGCTCGGTGGTGCTCTCCGGGGATGCGGATGCGGTCGAGGCGCTCGAGACCCGCTTCAGGGAGCGGGACGCGCGGGTGAAGCGGCTGCGGGTTTCGCATGCGTTTCATTCGCCGCGGATGGAGCCGATGTTGGAGGAGTTCGCCGCGGTCATGAGCGAGCTGTCGTTCTCGCCTCCACGCATGCCGATCGTCTCGAACCTGACGGGCGAAGCGCTGACGGCCGAGCAGGCCCAGTCGCCCGGGTATTGGGTGCGGCACGTGCGCGACGCGGTCAGGTTCGCGGACGGAATTGCGACGCTCGAGTCCGCCGGGGTGACTCATTTCCTCGAGCTCGGGCCGGACGGGGTGCTGAGCGCGATGGCCGCCCGGTCATTGACCCCGGAGGCTCAGGAGCGCGCAGTGGCGGTCCCGGCGCTGCGCCCGAAGGTGTCCGAGCCCGAGTCGCTGCTGAGCTTCCTCGCGCAGGCCGATTGCGCTGGCGTCACCGTCGACTGGACCCGGCTCTACCCCGGCCCGCACCGCATCCCGCTGCCCGGCTACGCGTTCCAGCACCGCCGCTACTGGCTCGCCTCGCGCGGGAACGGAGGCGATCCCGCCGCGCTCGGCCTCGCCCGCGACGAGCACCCACTCCTCGGCGCGATGGTGCGGCTCGGGGATGGCGACGCGGCGTTGTTCACCGGGCGGATCTCATTGCAGACGCATCCTTGGCTGACGGACTACGTCGTTGGGGAGGTGGTCGTTTTCCCGGCCACGGCGTTCTTGGAGCTGACGTTGCATGCGGCGGCGCAGTTGGGCGCGCCGGTGATCGAGGAGCTGACGCTGGCCGAACCACTGGCGCTCGATTCAGAGCGAGGGGTGCACCTCCAGGTGATGGTTGCAGCGCCGGACGGAGAGGGTCGTCGCGAGGTGGGGGTCTTCTCGCGGCTCGAGACGGCGGATGACGGGTCGCCGGCGTGGGTCCGCCGAGCGTCGGGCGTGGCCGGCTTGTCGCGGGAGGTCGCGGAAGAGACCCCGCATCTCGCCGGACCGGGCGGGGAGTGGCCGCCAGCCGGAGCTCGGGAGCTTGGCGGTGAGTTCGTCTATGACGACCTCGCGCAGGCCGGGCACGAGTACGGGCCCGCGTTCCAGGTCCTGCGTGCCGCGTTCAGGGCCGGTGATGAGATCTACGCCGACGTGGCGCTCGATGACGAGCGCTCGTCCTCAGCGGGTTTTCAGTTGCATCCGGCGCTGACGCAGGGACCGCTACAGGCGCTTGCCCTCGCCCGTGACTCGTCGTCGTCGAACGGTCTCGAGGTTCCGTCCCTGTTCACCGGGGTGCGGTTGTATCGCGATGGCCCCGCCGCGGTGCGGGTGAGTCTGAAGCGCGGTCAGCACGGCACCGCGATCGAGGCGATCGACGACTCCGGCGCGCCTGTGTTCTCGATCGATTCGGTACAGATGCAGACGGTCGACGAGGCGCAGTTGCGGGCTGGTGTCGCCGCGGGATCAGATGGGCTATATGCGCTTCGCTGGACCGAGCTCACGCCTCAGGCGACCGAACCTCAGGCGACCGAACCTCAGGCGGCCGAGCTGGCGGTCCTCGGCGAGGGCGAGGGCCTCTCGGATATCGACGCGCCCGGGTATCGCGATCTGAGCGCGTTGGAGGCGGCTGTTGCCGAAGGCATGTCGACGCCTGAGCAGGTCGTGCTGGACCTCGGCTCGGCGAGCGGCGAGGGGCTGATCGACGCCGTGCATGAGCTCAGCGAGCGCGCGCTGGAGTTGCTGCAGGGATGGCTGGCTACGGAGTGGCTGCCGGATGCACGGTTGGTGCTCGTCACCCACGGGGCGGTGGCGGTCCTCGACGGCGAGGTTCCAAACCTCTCGCAGGCCGCGCTGCCGGGTCTCTTGCGCACTGCGCGCTCGGAACATCCGGATCGGCTGGCCCTGGTCGATGTCGATGACAGCGAGGAGTCTCACTCGGCGCTGCTCGCGGCCCTGATGAGCGGAGAGCCGGAGGTCGCGGTGCGGGGCGGGTCACTGTATGTGCCGAGGGTCACCCGGTTCGATCCTGGCCAGGCGTCACCTTCGTCCCACGGTCAGCTCGATCCGGCGGGGACGGTGCTCGTTACGGGTGGTACGGGTGGCTTGGGGATGCTGGAGGCGAGGCAGCTGGTTCAGAAGCACCGCGTCCGGCATCTGTTGCTGGTGTCCCGCCGCGGGCTCGACGCAGACGGCGCGGCTGGCCTGGTGTCGGAGCTCGGGGTGCTTGGCTGCGAGGTCGAAGTCGCAGCTTGTGACGTTTCAGATCGCGATCAGCTCGCGCGGTTGATCGGGAGGATTCCGGACGATCGCCCGTTGACGGCGGTGGTGCACGCGGCTGGGGTTCTGGACGATGGCGTGGTCACGTCGTTGGATGGCGAGCGGTTGCGGCGGGTGATGGCCCCGAAGCTGGATGCCGCGATCCACTTGCACGAGCTGACCGAGGGTCTCGGGCTCAGCGAGTTCATCTTGTATTCGTCGGCGGCGGCGGCGCTGGGTGCTCCCGGTCAGGGGAACTACGCGGCCGCGAACTCGTTCCTTGATGCCTTCGCGCGCTGGCGCCGTGCCAAGGGCCTCCCGGCGATCTCACTCGCGTTCGGGATGTGGGGCAACGCCGGGATGGGAGGCCGCCTGAGCGAGCGGGCCAATGCGAGCGGCGCGCCGATCGACCTCTTGCCGCTGGAAGATGAACAGGGACTCGAGCTGATTGACGTGGCGCGGGCAGCTGATGAGGCGCTGTTGTTGCCGATGCGGCTGGACATGGCCGCGCTGCGGGCGCGGGCCCGGGCCGGCTTGCTACCGGCGATCCTCAATGGTCTGGTTCGGGTTCCGGCTGGTCAGCGGGCGGGTGCGGCGTCGTCGTTGGCGCGGATGCTGGCGGCGGCGCCGGAGGCCGAGCGCGATGAGATCGCTTTCGGAGTGGTGCGCACGCACGCAGCCGCCGTCCTCGGTCACGCCCCGGAGGCGATCGACAAGGACCGCCCGTTCAAAGACCTCGGGTTTGACTCTCTCTCCGCCATCCAGCTACGTAACCAGCTGGCGGCGATCACGGGCGTGAAGTTGCCGGCGACGTTGGTGTTTGATCATCCGAGTCCGGTGGCGGTGGCGAGGTTGTTGCGGGGCTTGGTTGAGGGTGGGCAGCGTGGGGTCAGGGAGCCGGTTCGTGGTGTGGCTCGGGTTGATGAGCCGTTGGCGATTGTGGGGATGGCGTGCCGGTATCCGGGTGGGGCGAGTTCGCCGGAGGAGTTTTGGCGGTTGCTTGAGTCGGGGCGGGATGCGATTGGGGAGTTCCCGGTGGATCGGGGTTGGGATGTGGAGCGGTTGTATGACCCGGATCCGGATCATCCGGGTACGACGTATACGCGTCAGGGCGGGTTTTTGTATGACGCGGCGGGTTTCGATGCGGAGCATTTTTCGATCGCGCCGCGGGAGGCGTTGGCGATGGATCCGCAGCAGCGGCTGTTGTTGGAGACTGCCTGGGAGGCGTTGGAGCACGCTGGGATCGACCCGCTGAGCCTGCGCGGTAGCGAGACGGGGACGTTCGTCGGGGTAAGCGCTCAGGAGTACGGCTCGCGCGTGTACGAATCCGGCGAGCCATCCGACGGCTACACGCTGACGGGCACCACCCCCAGTGTGGCCTCCGGTCGGGTGGCCTACGCGCTCGGGTTGGAGGGGCCGGCGGTGTCGGTGGATACGGCGTGTTCCTCCTCGCTGGTGGCCTTGCATCTGGCAGGTCAGGCGCTGCGGCAGGGCGAGTGCTCGCTGGCGCTGGTAGGCGGGGCGATGGTGCTGGCGACGCCGTCTCACTTCATCGAGTTCTCGCGCCAGCGTGCCCTGTCGCCGGATGGGCGCTGCCGGGCGTTTGGAGCGGGCGCCAACGGCACCGGCTGGGGTGAAGGTGTCGGGCTGCTGGCGTTGGAGCGGCTCTCAGATGCGCGCCGCAATGGGCACCCGGTGCTCGGTGTTCTGCGCGGCAGCGCCGTGAATCAGGATGGTGCGTCGAATGGGTTGACGGCGCCGAATGGGCCGTCGCAGGAGCGGGTGATTCGCCGGGCTTTGGCCGGCGCGGGTCTGGCTCCGGCGGACGTTGATGTGGTGGAGGCGCATGGGACGGGGACGACGTTGGGGGATCCGATCGAGGCCGGGGCTCTGTTGGCGACCTACGGTCAGGGGCGCTCGGGCGGTCCGCTGTATCTGGGGTCGGTGAAGTCGAACATCGGTCATACCCAAGCGGCCGCGGGGGTGGCAGGGGTGATCAAGATGGTGCTGGCGATGCGCCACGGGCTGCTGCCGAAGACGCTGTATGCGGAGGAGCCCTCGCCGCACGTCGATTGGGAGGCGGGCGCGATCAGGCTGTTGACCGAGCCGGTTGAGTGGCCGGCGGGGGAGCGGCCGCGCCGGGCGGGCGTCTCGTCGTTCGGGGTCTCGGGGACCAATGCGCACGTGATCCTGGAGGAGGCGCCGCCGGTGGAACCCGTATCCGACGCCGAGAATCAGGAACCGGTCGTTGATTTGGGAGGGCCGGTGCCGGTGCTGGTGTCGGGTTCGAGCGAGGGATCGCTGTCCGGACAGGCGGCGCGCCTGCGCGCGTTTGTGCAGCGGCGGCCAGACCTCGACCTCGACGCGTTCGCATCCGGGGTGGCCTTTGGGCGGGCCAGGCTGCCGCATCGGGCGGTGGCGCTCGCGGGCGACCGTGAGCAGCTGGACGCGCTGTTGTCGGCGCTCGAGCGCGGCGAAACGGCCGAGGGGTTGGTTGAGGGTGTCGCCCGCAGCGAAAGTCGGGTGGCCTTTGTGTTCCCTGGTCAGGGGTCACAATGGCCCGGCATGGGTTGGGAGCTATGGCAGTCCTCACGGGTGTTCGCCGCAGAGATGGAGGCCTGCGCGAAGGCGCTCTCGCGGTATGTCGATTGGTCGTTGGAGGACGTGCTGCGTGGCGCGCCGGGCGCTCCCTCGCTTGACCGGGTGGACGTGGTGCAGCCGGCCCTGTTTGCTGTCCTCGTGTCGTTGGCCGGACTGTGGCGCTCCCTCGGGGTGGAGCCAGCAGCGGTGGTGGGCCACTCGCAGGGTGAGATCGCCGCCGCCTATGTGGCGGGAGCTCTCTCGCTGGACGACGCAGCCCAAGTTGTCGCCTTGCGCTCGCTGGTCGTCCGCGAGGAGCTATCCGGGCGTGGTGGGATGTTGTCGGTGGCGCAGGGCGCCGAGCAGGTGAGCGCGCGGCTCGCGCCGCTTGAGGGCCGGGTCTCGCTGGCGGCGGTCAACAGTCCTCGGTCGGTCGTGCTCTCCGGTGAGGTGGAAGGCCTCGAGCGGCTGTTGGCTCAGTGCGAGGCAGACGACGTGCGGGCGAAGTTGATCCCCGTTGACTACGCGGCGCATTCGCATCAGATCGAGGCGATTCGGGAGCGAATGCTGCGTGAGCTTGCGACGCTCAGCCCGCGGGCCCCTGTGGTGCCCTTCTACTCGACGGTGACTGGCGCGCTCCTTGACTCGACGCCGCTCGACGCCGAGTACTGGTACCGCAACCTGCGGGAGACGGTCCAGTTCGACCGGGCGATTCGTGCCGTGGCCGAGCGGGCGACGACGTTGATCGAGGCGAGTCCGCATCCGGTATTGACCGTGGCCGTGGAGCAGACGGTCGAGTCGAGCTCGCAGGTGTCGGGGCCGGTCACAGTGCTCGGTTCCCTGCGGCGCGACGACGGCGGTCCCGCCCGGTTTGCGATCTCGCTGGCCGAGGCGTATGTCAATGGCGCCCGGGTTGACTGGGGCGGACTGCTCGACCACCGCCGGGCCAGGTCCGAGGATCTTCCCACCTATGCCTTCCAGCATCGGCCTTACTGGCTGACCCCACGGCCGGTCGCGGCCGACGCCGGCGCCCTCGGCCTGTCCGTCGATGACCACCCCCTGCTCGGTGCCATGGTCGGGTTGCCCGATGCGTGATGGTGCAGTTTTCACCGGCCGGCTCTCGCTCCAGTCGCACGCCTGGCTGGCGGACCACGTGGTGCTGGGGAAGGTGCTGCTGCCGGGCACCGCGTTCCTGGAGCTGGCGCTGCACGCGGCGGAGCGGCTGGACTGCGAGCTCGTTGAGGAGCTGACCTTGGCAGCGCCGCTGGTTCTCGATGAGCAGGCAGCGGTGCAGTTGCAGGTCCGGGTCGGTGCGGCGGACGAGCACGGACGGCGGGAGCTGTCGATGTTCTCGCAGCCGGAGCGTTCAACCGGGGGGTGGGTCCGTCATGCGTGGGGTGCGCTCGCCTCGGCGGCGACCGATGGCGAAGGGCCCCAGCTGGCGTTCGCGTCGGAGTGGCCTCCCGTCGCCACCAGCGCGCTGGAAAGCGAGGCCTTGTACGACCGCTTTGCCGAGGCGGGGTACGAGTATGGGCCTGCATTCCAAGCGCTGCGAGCGGTGTTCACCGCCGGCGGCGATGTCTACGCCGAGGCGGGGCTTGATGACGACCTCGCTGCTGCGGCAGGTGAATTTCGGCTGCATCCGGCCTTGAGCGATGCGGCGCTGCAGTCCTCGGTGGCGCTCTCGGGGCTGGACACGCTGAACGGCAAGCCGAAGGTGCCGTTCTCGTTTTCCGGCGTGCGGCTGTACCGGCCCGGGGTCTCGTCTCTGCGGGTCCTGGTGCGCGAGGTGGACGGCGGGTTCCGCGTGCTGGCGGTTGATGCCGCGGGCGCGGCGGTGCTTTCGATCGACTCGGTGCAGAGTCGCGCGATCGATCCGGCTCAGCTGGGAGCGGGGAGCCAGGTCCATCACGATGGCCTGTTCGCCGTGCGCTGGAGGGAATTGCCGCTACCCGAGGGCGGCCCGGCCGATGCCGCGTTCGTGGGTGAGGCCGACGCGCCGATCGAAGGAGATCGCTTCTCGGATCTTTCGGCGTTGGAGGCCGCGATCGCCGACGGGAGGCGAGCGCCCGAGGTGGTGCTCGTCGACGTCTCACCCACTGTCGAGGGCGGTCTGGCGCAGGCGGCTCACCTGGTCACCGAGCAGACGCTCGAGTTGCTACAGGCATGGCTGGCCTCCGAGTCGCTGGCTGACTCGAGGCTGGTCCTACTCACCCGGCGGGCGCTCGCAGTCAGTGAGCGGGAGCAACCGGATCTTCGGCAGGCGACGCTACCGGGGTTGGTGCGCACCGCGCATTCGGAGCATCCGGATCGGTTCGCGCTCGTCGACGTCGATGGCAGCGACGCGTCACGCGTGGCGCTCTCGCGGGCGTTATTGAGCGACGAGCCAGATGTCGCGCTGAGAGAGGGCGCGTTGTACGTGCCGCGGGTGGTCAGGTCGTCGGAGGATGCCGGGCTGGTGCCTCCCGAGGGCGAGCGGGCGTGGCGTCTGACGATCGACTCGCCAGGCACCCTCGACAGCCTGACCCTGGCGCCGAACCCAGCGGCGCAAGCGCCACTGCGCCCAGGTCAGGTACGGGTGGCGGTGCGCGCGGCCGGATTGAACTTCAAGGACGTCGTCATTGCGCTGGGGCTGGTTGACGGTCCCGAATGGGGGGTCGGGGTCGAGGGGGCGGGCGTGGTGTCCGAGGTCGGCGCCGGTGTCGCGGACCTCGCCGTGGGGGATCGCGTGATGGGCGTGATCCCCGGTGCGTTCGGACCTGTCGCGGTGGCCGATCATCGGTCTCTGTCGAGGATTCCCGATGGCTGGTCGTTCGTCCACGCCGCGTCGGTTCCGATCGTGTTCATGACGGCGTACCACGGGTTGATCGATCTGGCCCAACTGAAGCGTGGGGACCGGCTGCTCGTCCACGGGGCCGCCGGGGGAGTGGGGATGGCCGCGGTGCAGCTGGCGCGCCATCTGGGCGTCGAGGTATTCGCAACCGCTCAACCGGGCAAGTGGGAGACCCTGCGCGCGATGGGTATCGACGACGCCCACATCGCCTCCTCGCGGGATCTCGAGTTCACGTCGAAATTCCGCGCGGCCACCGGGGGGCAGGGCATGGACGTCGTGCTCGGATCGCTGGCCGGGGAGATGGTCGACGCTTCCCTCGGTTTGCTCGCCGACGGCGGGCGCTATATGGAAATGGGCAAGACGGACGTCCGCGATCCGGCGCTGATGGCATCACAGCGCCCCGGCGTCACCTACCACGCTTTCGATCTTGAAGACGCGGGGGCGAAGCGTCTTGGCGAGATCCTCGACAGCGTCCTGAAGCTGTTCGAGCAGGGCGTGCTGGGGCACCTGCCGATCACGAGTTGGGATGTGCGCCGCGGACGCGAGGCGTTCAGGTTTCTGCGGGAGTCCAAGCACACGGGGAAGAACGTGCTGCGCATTCCCCAGCCGCTGTACCCGAACGGGACGGTGCTCATCACCGGTGGTACGAGCGGCTTGGGGATGTTGGAAGCGAGGCAGCTGGCCGTCCGGCACGGCGTACGGCATTTGTTGCTGGTGAGTCGCCGCGGGGCCGAGGCTGACGGAGCCAAGGAGCTCGCGGCCGAGCTGTCGGAGCTTGGATGCGAGGTCCAGATCGCGGCCTGTGACGTGTCCGACCGCCGGCAGCTGGCGCGGTTGATCGACGCGATTGATCCCGAGCGGCCGCTCACGGCAGTGGTGCACGCGGCCGGGGTGTTGGACGACGGGGTCATCACGTCGCTCGATGGCGAGCGCTTGCGGCGCGTGATGATCCCGAAGCTCGACGCTGCGCTCTACCTGCACGAGCTGACCAAGGACCTCGAAATTTCGGAGTTCATCCTGTACTCGTCGGCGGCGGCGGCGCTGGGTGCTCCCGGTCAGGGCAACTACGCGGCCGCGAACTCGTTCCTGGACGCGCTGGCGCAGTGGCGTCGCTCGAACGGGCTGCCGGCGACCTCGCTGGCGTTCGGGCTGTGGGAGAGGGCCACCGGCATGACCGGCCACTTGAGCGAAACCGCCACGGTCAACGCCGGTGCAATCGGACTGATGCCGCTCGAAGACCGGCACGGGCTGGAGCTCATCGACGTGGCCCGGGCGCTCGATGAGCCATTGCTGTTACCGATACGGCTCGATGTCGCCGCGTTGCGGGCCCGGGCGCGAGGAGGCGCACTGCCGGCGATCTTCAGCGACCTGGTCCAGGTATCGACGCGCCGCGCGAGTGCGTCCGGCTCCTCATTGGCGCGGCTGCTCGGCGGGGCGCCCGAGTCTGAGCGGGATGAGATCGCGCTCGGGCTCGTGCGAACGCACACGGCCGCCGTGCTCGGTCACGGCTCGCCGGAGGCAGTCGAATCCGACCGGCCCTTCAAGGAGCTGGGCTTCGACTCCCTATCCGCGGTGGAGCTCAGAAATCGGCTCGCGCAAGCGACGGGCGTGAAGTTGCCGGCGACGTTGGTGTTTGATCATCCGAGTCCGGTGGCGGTGGCGAGGTTGTTGCGGGGCTTGGTTGAGGGTGGGCAGCGTGGGGTCAGGGAGCCGGTTCGTGGTGTGGCTCGGGTTGATGAGCCGTTGGCGATTGTGGGGATGGCGTGCCGGTATCCGGGTGGGGCGAGTTCGCCGGAGGAGTTTTGGCGGTTGCTTGAGTCGGGGCGGGATGCGATTGGGGAGTTCCCGGTGGATCGGGGTTGGGATGTGGAGCGGTTGTATGACCCGGATCCGGATCATCCGGGTACGACGTATACGCGTCAGGGCGGGTTTTTGTATGACGCGGCGGGTTTCGATGCGGAGCATTTTTCGATCGCGCCGCGGGAGGCGTTGGCGATGGATCCGCAGCAGCGGCTGTTGTTGGAGACTGCCTGGGAGGCGTTGGAGCACGCTGGGATCGACCCGCTGAGCCTGCGCGGTAGCGAGACGGGGACGTTCGTCGGGGTCACCCACCTGGAGTACGGAGTGCGGCTGGATCAGGCGGATGTCTCTCAGGGCTACGGGATCACGGGCGCCACCTCGAGCGTCGCATCGGGTCGGGTGGCGTACGCGCTCGGGTTGGAGGGGCCGGCGGTGTCGGTGGATACGGCGTGTTCCTCCTCGCTGGTGGCGATGCATCTGGCAGGTCAGGCGCTCCGCGATGGTGAGTGCTCGCTCGCGCTGGCCGGCGGCGTGGCGGTGATCGGCGGCCCCGGAGTCTTCACGGAGTTCGCCCGTCAGCGAGGGCTCTCGCCGGATGGGCGATGCCGGGCCTTCGGGGCGGGGGCGAACGGCACTGGGTTCTCCGATGGTGTGGGCCTGCTGGTGTTGGAGCGGCTCTCGGATGCCCGGCGCAACGGTCACCAGGTTCTTGCTGTCGTGCGTGGCAGCGCGCTGAATCAGGATGGCGCGTCGAATGGGTTGACGGCGCCGAATGGACCGTCGCAGGAGCGGGTGATCCGTCGGGCGCTTGCCGTCGCCGGCGTCGAGCCGGGGGATGTGGATGTGGTGGAGGCGCATGGGACGGGGACGACGTTGGGGGATCCGATCGAGGCCGGCGCTCTGTTGGCGACCTACGGTCAGGGGCGCTCGAGCGGTCCGCTGTATTTGGGGTCGGTGAAGTCGAACATCGGTCACAGCCAGTCGGCGGCCGGGGTGGCTGGTGTGATCAAGATGGTGCTGGCGATGCGCCACGGGCTGCTGCCGAGGACGCTGTATGCGGAGGAGCCCTCGCCGCACGTCGATTGGGAGGCGGGCACGATCAAGCTGTTGACCGAGCCGGTTGAGTGGCCGGCGGGGGAGCGGCCGCGCCGGGCGGGCGTCTCGTCGTTCGGGATCTCCGGCACGAACGCGCACGTGATCCTGGAGGAGGCACCGGCGCCCGAGTCGGCGGTTGGAGTTGTCGCTCGGGCACCGGCGCTCGACGGAGGCCGCGTCATGCCGTTCTTGGTTTCCGGCTCGAGCGACGCGGCGCTGCGGGCGCAGGCGAGACGGCTGCGGGAGTTTGTGCAGCAGCGCTCGGGTGCCGACCTGGAGGGAGTGGCGGCGTCGTTGGCGTTCCAGCGTTCGGCATTGGTGCACCGGGCCGTGGCGCTCGCAGAGGGACGGGACGAGCTTGTGCGGTTGTTGGCCGCGCTCGAGCGGGGCGACCCGGCGGATGGCCTAGTTGAGGGGGTGGCTCGGGGCGCCGGCCGGGTGGCGCTCGTGTTCCCGGGTCAGGGCTCGCAGTGGCAAGGCATGGGCTGGGGGCTTTGGCAATCCTCGCCGGTGTTCGCCCGGGAGATGGAGGCGTGCTCTGAGGCGCTTGCGCGATATGTGGATTGGTCGTTGGAGGATGTGCTGCGTGGCGCGCCGGGCGCTCCCTCGCTTGACCGGGTGGACGTCGTGCAGCCGGCCCTGTTCGCGGTGATGGTGTCGCTGGCCGGGCTGTGGCGATCCTTTGGGATTGAGCCCGCTGCGGTGGTGGGCCACTCCCAGGGGGAGATCGCCGCTGCCTATGTGGCCGGTGCGTTGTCGTTGGATGACGCGGCCCGAGTGGTCGCACTTCGGTCGATGCTGGTCGGGGACGAGTTGTCAGGGCGGGGCGGGATGCTGTCGGTGGGACAGGACGCCGAGCGGGTGCGTGCGCGCTTGGAGGCGTTCGGCGAGCGGGTGTCGCTGGCGGCGGTCAACGGCCCTTCGTCGGTGGTCGTCTCAGGTGAGCTCCAAGCGCTGCGAGAGGTACTCGCCGGTTGCGAGTCAGACGGCGTCAGGGCGAAGCTGATCCCGGTCGACTACGCGGCGCACTCGGTGCAGATCGAGGCCGTGCGAGAGCGAATGCTCGCTGAGCTTTCCTCGCTCACCCCGCGGCCCCCCGAGATCCCGTTCTACTCCACGGTCACCGGCGAGCTCTTGGACGGCGTCGCGCTGGATGGCGACTACTGGTACCGCAACCTCCGCGAGACCGTTCAGTTCGAGCAGGCGGTCCGCGCCGTGTCGCAAACCGCCGGCGCGTTCATCGAGGCCAGCCCGCACCCGGTGCTGACGATGGCAGCCGAAGAAACGATCGAAGCGACCGGGAGGGAGACCGGGAGCATCGCCGCCATCGGATCGCTGCGCCGTGACGACGGAGGACCGGACCGGTTCCTGACCTCGCTTGCCGAAGCCCACGCGCGCGGTGTGCATATCGACTGGGACGCCCTGCTCGAGCGTCACGCGGCCGCCGGAGCCGAGCTTCCGACGTACGCCTTCCAACACCGGCACTACTGGCTCACGCCCGCGCCACAGACAGGAGATGTCACGGCGGCCGGGCTGGATTCACCTGATCATCCGCTGCTGGGCGCGGCACTACGATTGGCGGGGGATGCCGGCTGGGTGTTCACCGGCCGCCTCTCGCTCGAGACGCAACCGTGGCTGGCCGACCATGCGGTGCTGGGAACGACGCTCCTTCCGGGGACGGGATTCGTCGAGCTTGCGTTGGCGGCTGGCACCCACGTCGGGTGCGGCCAACTTGAGGACCTGGTCATCGCCCAGTCGTTGCTCCTGCCGACGCAGGAGGCGGTTCATCTCCAGGTGTCGGTGAGCGGTGCGGATGAGCGGGGTCGCCGCCAGATCACGATCCACTCGTCTGCTGCTGCTGCTGCGGCTGGGGGCGAAGCCGACCCGAGCGCAGAGGAGTGGATCGAGCACGCGAGCGGCACGGTGGCGCCCGTTGAGGACTCGGTCTCCGCGGCGGTGGCGGATCTGGCCGAGGAGCTGTGGCCGCCTGAAGGGGCCGAACCAGTCGAGGTCGAGTATCTGTATGACCAGCTAGCGGAGGCCGGCTTTGATTACGGGCCCGCATTTCAGGGTCTGGAGCGCGCGTGGCGGCGCGGGGACGAGATCTTTGCCGAGGTCGGGTTGGCTGAGGCGGAGGCCGCCGAGGCGGATGGCTTTGGCGTCCACCCGGCGTTGCTGGACGCTGCGCTCCACTCTCTGTTCATGCGACTCGGAGATGGCGAGCTGCCGCTGCCGTTCTCCTGGAAAGGCGTCCGCCTGTACCGGGCCGGCGCGCCCTCGCTGCGGGTCAGGCTCCAACTCGCGGATGACGGCGCGGCCCGCCTTTCGGCGGTCGATGGTGAAGGCGTGCCGGTTCTCTCGCTGGAGTCGCTGGTGTTGCGCCCGGCTCAGGGAAATCTCCGGAAAGGCGCCGGTGGCGAGGGGTTGCTGGCGCTCGACTGGGTAGCTGTCGAGCCCGGCTCCGCACACTTGGCTGGAACCCTCGCCTTGATCGGCACGGGACGCGGCGAGCTCGAGCTTGGCCAGGCCGGGCAGTTCGGGGATCTGGCCGAGCTGGCCGCGGCGCTCGACGCCGGCGCACCGAAGCCGGAGGTCGTGTTCGTCGACGCTCCGACGCCCCCGGCTCAGGGCGTCGCCGACGAGGCGCGCCGCGCGCTGGAAGCGGTGCTCGAGATCATGCAGGAGTGGCTGGTCGACGAGCGCTTCAGTGAGTCTCGACTCGTGGTGCTCACGCGTGGCGCGGTGGCGGCTGGTCCGGGGGAGACGCCGGACTTGTCAGTCGCGCCGTTGTGGGGTTTGTTACGCAGCGCGCAATCAGAGCATCCGGACCGGTTCGCCCTCATCGACGTCGACGGTTCGACGGAGTCGTGGGCCACGCTGCCACGCGCTGTCTCGATCGGCGAGCCCCAACTGGCTCTCAGGGCGGGTGGCATCTATGCGCCGCGGCTGGTTCGGTCCGATGACGTCAAGTCACTCGTGCCTCCGGCGGACGAGCCGACGTGGCATCTCGACGTCGAGCCCACCGGGACGCTCGAGAACCTGAAGTTGCTGGCCAATGAGAGCGCCGGGCGGCCGCTCGCTCGCGGTGAAGTTCGCGTCGCGGTGCATGCGGCCGGGCTGAATTTCCGGGACGTGCTTGTGGCCCTCGACATGTACCCGGGCCAGGCCTCGATGGGGATCGAGGGCGCAGGAGTCGTGATCGAGACTGGCCCTGGCATCGAGGGTCTCAGGGTCGGAGATCGCGTGATGGGGCTGATTCCCGACGCCTTCGGGCCGATGGCGGTCACGGATGGCCGATGCCTCGTGCCGTTCCCCGATGACTGGTCGTTCGCCGAGGCGGCGTCGCTGCCAACCGTGTTCCTGACGGCGCATTACGGCTTGACCGAGCTGGCGCAGGTACGACCCGGCGAGAAGGTGCTGATTCATGCGGCTGCGGGCGGGGTCGGTATGGCCGCGGTTCAGCTGGCACGGCATCTCGGTGCCGAGGTGTTTGCGACCGCCCATCCCAGCAAGTGGGGCACGCTGCGGGGGCTCGGTCTGGATGAGGACCACATCGCCTCGTCGCGGGATCTTGAGTTCAAGGACAAGTTCCTGGCGGCTACCGACGGCCGCGGGATGGCTGTCGTGCTCGATGCGTTGGCGCGCGAGTTCGTGGACGCCTCGCTCGAGCTGCTGCCCGAGGGCGGCCGGTTCATCGAGATGGGCAAGACGGACATCCGGGATCCCAAACTGGTCGCGTCACGCTGTCCCGGCGTCGCCTACCGGGCATTTGATCTCTACGAGGCCGGTCCCGATCGCCTCCATGAGATGCTGACCGAGCTCGTCGGCCTGTTCGAAGGTGGTGCGCTCCAGCACCTGCCGATCACCAGCTGGGACGTGCGCGAGGCACCGGAGGCAATCCGGTATCTGCGTGACGCGCGGCACGTTGGGAAGGTCGTCCTCACGATCTCCCAGCCTCTGGACCGCGCGCGGACCGTCCTGATCACCGGCGGGACCGGCGAGTTGGGAGGCCTGGTGGCTCGCCACCTGGCGGCCACTCACGGCGTCCGGCATCTGCTGTTGGTCAGCCGCCGGGGTCCGGAGGCTGATGGTGCCGACGCACTTGTGGCCGAGCTTCAGGAGCTGGGATGTGAGGTGCGGGTCGCGGCATGCGATGTCGCCGACCGGGGTCAGCTGAAGCGGCTGTTGGACACGATCTCGGCGATGCACCCACTGGGCGCGGTGGTCCATACCGCCGGGGTGTTGGACGACGCGACGATCCAGACGCTCACACCTGAGAAGCTCGAGAGCGTCCTGCGGCCGAAGGTGGACGCGGCGTTGAATCTGCACGAGCTGACCCGCCACCTCGGGCTGTCGGATTTCATCCTCTACTCGTCGGCTGCGGCGGCGCTGGGCGCTCCCGGGCAGGGCAACTATGCGGCGGCGAACACTTTCCTCGAGGCGCTGGCCGCGCATCGCTGTCGGCAGGGTCTTCCCGCCCGGGCGCTCGCGTGGGGCCTGTGGCGGCAGACCAGCGGCCTCACGGCGGGGTTGAGCGATGCGGATCACGCGCGGATGCGCCGCCACGGTCTCGGGCCGCTCGACACCGAGCAGGGCCTCGAGCTGTTTGACGCTGCCCGCGAGCTCCCGGCTGTCGTGGTCTTGCCGCTGCAGTTGGATCGGGCTGCGCTGCGTACCCAGGCGCGCGCGGGGACACTCCCGGTCCTGTTCGCCGGCCTGGTTCAGGAGGGTGCCCGTCGGCAGCGGACCGGGGAAGGCACGTTCGCCGGCCACCTCGGCGGACTGCCGGAATCCGAGGCACGCGACGCGCTGCTGAAGCTGATTCGCGCCGAGGCCACCTCTGTCCTCGGCCACGCCTCCGACGAGACGGTGCGCCCCGAGGCGCCGTTCAAGGAACTCGGCTTCGACTCCCTCTCCTCCGTTGAGCTGCGCAATAGGTTGGTCAAGAGGACCGCTCTCAAGCTGCCGGCGACTCTGTTGTTCGATCACCCGACCCCGCTCGCGGTGGTCGAGTACCTCCTCGGCCAGATCACGGGAGCGCCCACCCGGGCCGTCATCGCGCCGGCGATGAGGTCGCTGGATGAGCCGTTGGCGATTGTGGGGATGGCGTGCCGCTATCCGGGCGGGGCGAGTTCGCCAGAGGAGTTCTGGCGGTTGCTCGCGTCGGGGCAGGATGCGATTGGCGAGTTTCCGACCGACCGGGGTTGGGACTTGGAGCAGTTGTATGACCCGGATCCCGATCAGCCGGGCACGACGTATACGCGTCACGGCGGGTTCCTGTATGACGCCGCGGATTTCGATGCTGAGCATTTCTCGATCTCCCCGCGGGAGGCGCTGGCGATGGATCCGCAGCAGCGGCTGCTGCTGGAAACCGCGTGGGAGGCGCTGGAGGACGCAGGCATCGACCCGCAGACGCTGCGCGGAACGCCGACGGGAGTGTTCGCGGGTGTCTACGACTCCGGCTACGGCACCGGCCCCCGTTCACCCGCTGAGCTGGAAGGCTTCCGCGCGACTGGCGCCGGAACCAGCGTGACCTCCGGTCGCCTGGCGTACGCGTTCGGATTGGAGGGGCCGGCGGTGTCGGTGGATACGGCGTGTTCCTCGTCGTTGGTGGCGATGCATCTGGCGGGGCAGGCGTTGCGGGCGGGGGAGTGCTCGCTGGCGCTGGTCGGCGGCGTGAGCGTCCTCGCCAGCCCCCTCCTGTTCATCGAGTTCGCGCGGCAGCGGGGGCTCTCGCCGGATGGGCGGTGCCGGGCGTTCGGGGCGGGGGCGGATGGCACCGGGTTCTCGGACGGTGTGGGCCTGCTCGTGTTGGAGCGGTTGTCGGATGCGCGGCGCAACGGTCATGCGGTGCTGGCTGTGGTGCGCGGTAGCGCGGTGAATCAGGATGGGGCGTCGAACGGATTGACGGCGCCGAACGGTCCGTCGCAGGAGCGGGTGATCGCGCGGGCGCTCGCGAGCGCTGGGCTGGAGGCCGGGGATGTGGACGCGGTGGAGGCGCACGGCACGGGGACGACGTTGGGGGATCCGATCGAGGCGCAGGCGCTGTTGGGGACGTATGGTCAGGGCCGGTCGGATGGGCCTTTGTGGCTCGGGTCGGCGAAGTCGAACATTGGTCATACCCAGGCGGCGGCCGGGGTCGCCGGGGTGATCAAGATGGTGATGGCGATGCGCCACGGCGTGTTGCCCAAGACGCTTCACGCCGAGGAGCCCTCCCCGCATGTGGACTGGGGGTCCGGGAAGGTCGCGCTGCTGTCGGAGGCGGTGGAGTGGCCGTCGAGGAGTGGGCATCCGCGGCGGGCCGGAGTGTCATCGTTCGGTATCTCCGGGACGAACGCGCACGTGATTCTGGAAGAGGCGCCGGCGCAGGAGCGTGCCGAGGAGCCGCAGGACGGCGGCATGCTCGACATCCATCCTGTGGCGTGGCTGGTCTCGGCCAAGAGCGACCGCGCGTTGCAGGCACAGGCCGAGCGGCTACTCGAGTATCTCGTCGATCGCCCGGAGCTGAGTCCACGGGACGTGGCATTCTCGCTCGCCACGAGCCGGGCGCGGCTGGAGCGTCGCGCGGCAGTGGTGGCCGGGGAGCGTGAGCAACTGCTCGAAGGCCTTGCGGACTTGGCGCGCGGTGGAGCATCGCTCCCACGCAATACCGCTGCACGAGGCAAGACGGCATTCATGTTCACCGGTCAGGGGGCGCAACGGCAGGGGATGGGACAGCAGCTATATGACGCGTTTCCCGTCTTCGCCCGTGCCTTCGACGAGGCTTGTGCCGCGTTCGAGCCCCACATGGAGCGCGCTCTCGCCGAGGTGATCTTCGCCCCCCATGGCGCCCCGGAGACAGGATTGCTGGACCGTACGGAGTTCACCCAGCCTGCGCTGTTCGCCATCGAGGTGGCGTTGTTCCGGTTGGTGGAGTCACTGGGAATGCGGCCTGATTTCCTGATCGGGCATTCGATCGGTGAGCTCGTCGCCGCACACGTTGCGGATGCTCTGTCACTGGCCGATGCCTGCGAGCTTGTCGCCGCGCGCGGCAGGTTGATGGGGTCGCTACCTGAGACGGGCGCGATGCTCGCCGTCCAGGTATCGGAGTCTGAGGCGCGTGAGGAGATCGCCGGATACGAAGACGAAGTGTCCATCGCCGCGGTCAACGGGCCGCGCGCGGTCGTCATCTCTGGTGATGCTGCGACGGTTGGTGCCCTGCGCACGCGGTTCGAGGACAAGGGCTGGCGCAACAAACGCCTGCGTGTGAGCCACGCCTTCCATTCGCCGCTGATGCAGCCGATGTTGGACGAGTTCGCGACGGTCGTGGGCGGCCTCACCTTCAATCCGCTGAAGCTGCCGATCGTCTCGAACCTGACCGGTGAGCTGCTGACCGAGGAGCAGGTTCGCTCCGCCGCGTATTGGGTTGAGCACGCGCGCGGGGCAGTGCGATTCGCTGATGGGGTGGCGGCGCTCGAGCGAGCCGGCGTCTCGCGTTTCCTGGAGCTCGGACCCGACGGCGTCCTGAGCGCACTCGTTCGTCGGTGTCTCAGTGACGACGCGGCACGAAAATCCGCGTCAGCCGCTGCCCTGAGAACCGAGCGCTCGGAACCTGAGTCGTTCGTCGAGTTCCTGGCCGCAGCGGACGCAGCGGGCGTGGAGGTTGATTGGCGAGGGCTCCTGCACCGCAGCGGGACGCGTCGGGTCCCCCTGCCGAGCTACGCATTCCAGCGCCGTCGCTACTGGCTCACGGCAGCGGCGGGCGCGCCGGACGCCGGCTCACTCGGACAGACATCCGACGAGCATCCGCTGCTCCGTGCGATGGTGCCTCTCGGCGATGACGGCGCTGTATTTACGGGCCGGCTTGCGCCTGGCGTGCGGCCTTGGCAGGTCGATGCCGTGATCGACACGGCGGCCGTGCCCGGGACGGTGTTCCTCGATCTCGCCATCCATGCCGCGGCGAAGATGGGATCCCCGGTGATCGAAGAGCTGACGCTGCGGGCTCCGCTGTCGATCGACGAGAACCAGGCGGTGCAGCTTCAGCTGACGGTTTCCGCGCCGGATGAGCAGGGGCGCAGGCGGCTCTCGATCTATTCCCGGCCGGAGACCCCTCCAGCGGATGGACCGCCTGCGGAGTGGACCGCTCATGCCTCGGGTGTGCTCTCCTCACCAGCGGCCAACGGAGTCGCGCCGGGGTGGGACCTCACCGCTGGTCCGGCGTGGCCGCCCGAGGGCGCACAGGAACTCGCACCCGACGACTCGTATGAACTTGTGGCGGACCGCGGCGTTGACGTTCGAGCGGTATGGCGCGGCCCGGACGCCGTTTTCGCCGAGGCCGCGCTGGCCGGGAACGGCAGCGCGCCGGCGCACACGTTCGCGTTGCACCCCGCGCTACTCGACGCGGCTCTGGCCCCGGTTGGAGCGCTCCCCTCGATGAACGCAAATGGCCGGCGGGCCGTACCCGTAGCGTGGAAGGGCGTTCGTCTCCACCACGCCGGTGCATCCTCCGTGCGCGTCCGTATCGACCCGGCCGAGAACACCGACGGCATCGCCGCGACCGTCTGGGACGAGGCTGGGACGATGATCGCGTCGATGCGAGAGGTCGTCTTCGGCGAGGCGCCGGAGGTTCACGGCGGTTCGCGGCGGCTTGACCGAGACGCCCTCTTCGGCATCGAATGGACAGCGGTATCCGCAGAACCGGAGACGAAAACGGCCGACGCGGCTCTCTTGATTCCGGACGGCGCCGCGTCTGGCGGATGCCTCGCCGACGCCGCGGTACGCCTCGATACCTACCGTGACCTGGAGTCGCTGAGGGCCGCGGCGGACGACAGGGCCCCAGACGTCGTATTCGCCGACTTCTGCGGCACCGCGGGCGGTTCCGACGTCGACGCGCTGACGGCGCATGCCCGACCTCTCCTGCACCAAGCGCTCGGCCTCGTGCAGGAATGGACCGCGGATGCGCGGTTCGGCGACTCGGTGTTGGTGTTCGTCACCCGCCGCGCAATTGCGGCGAGATCCGAGGAGGGCGTGCCGACCCTGGAAGCTGCTCCTCTCTGGGGTCTGATCCGATCTGCTCAGGCCGAGCATCCACACCGGTTCGCGCTCCTGGATCTGGACGGTACGACGCTCCCGCTCGACGCAGTTCTCAGCGTCCTTGGTTCCGGCGAACCACAAATGGCAGTGCGCGACGGATCGGTGCTCGCTCCGCGTGTGACGCGCCTGATCGCAGACGAACCCCTCGCGGCTCCCGTGGTAGACGGGCGCGGCACCGTTCTGATCACCGGTGGCACCGGAGCGGTCGCACGGCACCTGGCGCGACATCTTGTTCTCGAGCACGGCGTCAAGCATCTCGTCCTGACCAGCAGGAGAGGGTCATCCGCGCCCACGGCCAGCGAGACGGAAAGGGAGCTGAACGACCTTGGTGCGGAGGTAACGGTCGTTGCCTGCGACGTGACGGATCGCGAGCAGCTGACGGCCCTGCTGAACTCGATCCCCGCGGAGAAACCGCTCGTCGGCGTCGTGCACGCCGCGGGGGTCGGTGACAACGCGACGGTCGCCTCGATGACTCCGGACCAGATCGATGAGGTGCTCCGGCCCAAGTTGGACGGTGCGCTGCTGCTGGACGAGCTCACCCAATCCCTTGGACTCAGCATGTTCGTGCTGTGCTCGTCCTTCTCGGGCGTCGTGGGAGGTGCAGGCTTGGGGAACTACTCGGCGGGCAACGTTTTCCTCGATGCGCTTGCCGCCGAACGCCGGGCTCGCGGCCGGGCGGCGACCTCGTTGGCGTGGGGACTGTGGACCGGGACGCATCCGGATCGTGAGCGCAACGACGGCGAGCATGATCGTTTCCTGACGAGAGCGATGGGTTCCGCCCGCTATCGGGGGTTGGCGGCGGAGGGGATGCTTCCGCTGTTCGACAAGGCGCTCGCCAGCGGGGAGCCCCTCGTCATGGTTGTCCCGATCGATCGCCGGGTCATCGCCGCCGAGGCACGAGACGGAACGCTTCCAAGGCTGTTCGCGGAACTCGCACCCGCCGGCGCAAGCAGTCCACGCGGCGGCGTCGGTCGCCCGCTTGCTCAGCGCGTGGAACGCGTCGCGGGGGAGGAGCGCAATCGGTTGGTCGCTGAGTCAGTACGCGCCCAGCTCTCGATTGCCCTGGGGTATGAGAGTCCAGAGGCTCTCGACATGCAGCTGACGTTCCTGGAGCTTGGTCTCGACTCCCTGGTGGCGGAGGATTTCCGACGCCGACTGCACTCCGTCACTGGCTTGGAGGTGCCGGCTGAACTCATGTTCGAGATCGAGACACCCGCCGACATGGTCGAGCATGTACAGGCCCGGATGGGATCGCAGCACGAACTGCCGACCGATTCCGCGCCCTCCTCGACGCCGGACGCGACGCCCCCAAACCCGGACAGCAACTCACTCACCGCGCTCTTCGTCAGAGCACAGGCGCTCGACAGGACGCACGACGGAATCGCGCTCGTGCAAGCCGCTGCCGCGATTCGGCCCGTCTACGACGGCCATGCCGGGACGGACCCGGCACCGCATCACCGGTTGATCCCGCTGTCCCGCGGCGGGAGTCCTCCACGCATGTTCTGCTTTCCGTCGATCGCGGCCACCGGGGGACCCCACGAATACGTTCGCTTCGCAAAGAGCTTCCGCGACACTCGCGAGATCATCGCGGTTGCGTTGCCGGGCTTCGAACCGGGCGAGCCTCTCCCCGGCTCGCTCGACGCGGCGATCGCAGCGCACGCCGACGCGATTAGGGCCCACACCGAGGACCGTCGCTTCATCCTCGTTGGGCACTCCACCGGCGGTCTGCTGGCTTACGCGGTGGCGGCGCAGCTTGTGCAGGCGGGTGCAGAGCCGTTGGTGGTCTTGATCGACACATATCCGACGGACACGATGGCCGCGCTGTTCTCCGCGGCGTGCCGGCGCATGCTCGAGCCTGAGGCCGGTCGGCCGTCGCTCAACGATGAGCGGCTGACCGCGATGGGTGGATACCTACGCCTGCTGGAGCAGTGGGACCCTGGCGATGCGGAGGCGCCGACGCTTCTGGTCAAGGCCTCGGAACCCTTACCGGAATTGGCGGCGAATGGAGACTGGCAGACAACGTGGAGCCAGTGCCATGCAACCATCGCCGTTCAGGCCAACCACTTCACGATCATCGAGGACCGCGCTCACCTGGCGGCCGATGCGGTGGAGCGGTGGCTGGCGAGCGAGCCGGGACGCCCTAGACGGGGGCCTGCGTGGCCTCTGCGGCGCCGCGCGGCGGCGGGACCTCGTTGACGAGCGGGGAGGGAAGCCACGGAAGCTCCACGCTTTCCGGGTGGGCGAGGACGAGCGCCTCGAACACCTGTGCGATCGCCACCCGCAACGCCCTGAGGTCCGGATAGTCCGACGGGTCCAGCGGAGGCAGCATGCGAAGATCGAGCCCGGCGCCGCGGCGCACGGGGACAACCGGAAGCACCTTCGACTTGGTCTTGAAGGCAAGCGTTGCGGGACCGCCACCGAGCACGATGTTGCGTCCGAGAAACGGCGTTGCGGCCCAGCCCGGAACGTCGAATGCGATCGCCATCGATGCCCCTGTCTCCAGAAGCTCGAGCAACCTGGCGGGCGGCGCGTCGGACAGGATGATCCGTGACCGCGGCATGACCTTCTCTCCATACTCCCGGCGTCGGTGAAGCGTTTCCAACCCTTCGTATCCGGGCGGGACCGCCTTCCAGTAGTGCGGACTGACGACCGCGTAGTGGTCAAATCCCTGACGCGTGAGAATCGCGGCGACGGCCCACGACGCGACCAAGTGGCCAAAAACGATCACGCATCCGCGCCCGTCTGCATGCGCGTTCGTCCAATGCTCCGAGTCAAGGACGCGGGAGCGCTTCAGCAGCCACGGACGCCAGAACAACTCCCGGACTCGTGACTTCTCTTTCAGCCATTCTTCGGCAAGCACGTCGGCTTCGTCCGCTCGCGGTGTGTGCAGGAGCAGGTCCCGCATGAATTTCTGAGCATCATCGCGCTCCGCGGAATTCCTGAATCGTCGCGCTACCGGTCCGATCGACGCGGCCACCGCGAGCGCGGCGGGCGCCGGGATCAGTCGGTGGGCGTGGTGTGACGCGTAGATACGCAAAGGAACGCTGACACGGCCAATGTGGTCGTTCGCAGGGACAGGACTGACCTGTTCGGTCGGACCCTGATGGGGTTCGCTTTGAGTGTCTGAGCTCGGGGTGTCATTCATGCGATGTTCACCTTCGGCCCAGAAGGAAGCGGCGCATGTGTCCAAGCAGTTCCGCCGTAGCGCGTGGGCGCGGATCGAACTGTTCTCCCAGCAGTCGTGGGACGTCGGAGATCCGCAGCGCCTGCTTTCGGAACAACCGGCGAGCCGCCGAACCAGCCAACAGAACCGCATCCATGGCAACCTGGTCGGCGCGCGCCGATCCGGCTGCCTGAGCATCACGCAGCAGCTGGTCAGGGTCGTAACCCATGATCTCGAGTGGGGCGGGGCCCAGCCGCTTCAGCCATCGGCTCACCCAGATCTGACGTACCGGGCCGCGGAAGCTCTGCTCCCACTTCCTGAGGGGCTCCGTCGAGAGGCTGGTGTAACGATGAATGCCAGTCGGATCACCGAATCGTCCGTGAAGCTGCACGTTGCTGAATCGCTCGAGCACGTCCGGCTCCCAATCGAGCTCGAGGTACTCGAACACCCCACGCCAATGGGCCTCGCCCTGCTCACCCACCAGATCCTCGAATCGCACCGCGTGAGCACGGTCTCGGTGGGCGGCGAAAGCTGACGCGAGCGCCGTCGGTCCGCGAACCAACTCGCTCGGGAATTCATAAGGCTCGAAGTGTCCCATCCGAAAGGTTTCCAGGAGCGACGAGATGACGGCGAGTGGGTTGCGCCAAAGGAACACAAAGCGAGCGTCAGGGAAGAGACGGATCAGGTCCTCCACGATGAAGTGGTAAATCGGAGTCTTGTCAAGGAAGTAAGTGACACCTTCTTCTGCAGCATCCTCATAGAGCTGCTCAACAAAGCTCCGCAGCCGCAAGTCGAACGTGGCAACGCCACCTCTGAGCGCGTGGGCGAAGTCGTCGATCGCGTCGGCTGCCGTCTGCTGGGAGTACTCGGCGCGGATCCCGTTCCACCGTCGGGCATAAACCAGAGGCAAAAGTACCCACGGCTCCGACGCTGTCGACACCTGCGGGTGCGCGGCCAGGACGCGCTGCACCAGTGTCGATCCAGCGCGTGGCTGGGAGAGGAGGAACAGTGGGCGGATCGGCGGCGTCGACAAGATCGGAGGTGTGACGGGCTAACGGCTACTCGACTACATGCTCAGATGCGCTGCGCACGCGTTCGATGCGCTGCGCCTCGCGACGGCTCGGCCGTCTACGCGCGACCCGCCCTGAGCGCTTCTCGCAACTAGTGACGCGGGGCACTAGCCATGGTTGCGGTTGAGCACCCGCTTCTTACGGATCTCGATGGCATAGTACCGGGCAGCGGCATTCGTGAACTCACAGCCAAGGGCGGGGCCGCTCGCCCTCTGCGCGAGAGCTCGCCGAGGTCGCAGAACGCCTCACAGACGCTAACGGGACGAGCAGGGAGCCCTCTCTATCATCGGGGCATGCGTCGTGTCACCGTTGCCCGGGCGATCGCGGCCGTGGCCGTGGCGAGCCTCATCCTGTCCGGGTGTGGTGGGGGGAGCAAGCAGAGATTGCCGAAGGATCTGTTCGCGTATGACGCCGCCAAGCCGTTGCTCGTTCAGGTCAGCGGCACCAGCGTCCGCGGCCCGGTCGAGGTCAAAAGCCTTACGTACGCGGCGGCGGATGGCAGCAAAGTCCCGGCGCTGTTCGCCGTGCCGCGCAACACCAAGGCCGTCGCCTGCCTGATGTACCAGCCGGGGGTCGGAACAGCCAAAGAGGCCGCCGCTGGGGTGTGGCCTTCATCGGCACAGCACGGTGTCGCTGTGTTCACGATTGATCCGCGCGACACCGGCGCCCGGCCCGGCGGACCTGGCGCGATCCAAGCCATCTCCAACAGCCCGGACGCGCTCGCGTCCTACTTCCGGAGCAACGTGATCGACTTGCGCCGCGGCCTCGACTATCTCGAAGCGCAACCGGCTTGCCACCACAACGTCGGATATATGGGCATCAGCGAAGGCGCCGTCTTCGGCGTCCTGCTGTCCGGCGCAGATTCGCGAGTCCGCGCCACCGTTCTCTGCTCGATCGGTGCAACGTGGCGAGCCAGGCTCTTCTATTCACCGCATCTCCCACACGGGATCGTCGATGACCCGGCGAAGCTCAACGCTGCGGTCGCCACGCTGGCGCGGATCGATCAGGCGCGTTGGATCGCGAAGATCTCGCCTCGTCCGGTGATGATCGTCGATGGTCTAGCTGACCCCGCCATCCCACCGGTCGATGCACTGGACCTCGCCGCCGCGGCCCGCAATCCCAAGACGATCGTGTTGTCCTCGGGCGGCCACGACCCGTTTGCCGCACCGCAAGGACGCGCCAACGCGGCGAAGATCGACGCCTTTCTGACGAAGAACCTGATTCACGACAAATCCGCCGCGTAATGGTCACGTTCGCACATCTCGGCAGGGACAGCTACCAAGCGACTGTGGGCATTGACTGCCGCTGTGATTGCGGCTTCCGTGCTGGCCGGCTGCGGCGATGGGTGGTCGTCCAGACCACAACCACGACGTCCGCGCAGGGGCCGATGTCGGTTCAGCACATCACCTACAGGACGTTTGATGGAGCGCGCGTTCCGGCGCTGTTCGCCATTCCGCGCGCCGCGCCGGCGCGCGGCTGCTTGATCTGGGAAAACGGGTTTGGCGGGACGAAGGAGGGTGCGGCGCGACTTTTCGATGGGGGCGTGAGGCTGGGGCTCGCGATGTTTGCCATCGACCTGCGAGATCATGGTCAGCGTGCGACCAGTCCTAACGAGCGCTTTGCGGCATTGCGAAGTCCGCAGGCCTGGGATTCACTGGTGTCGGGGACCGTCAACGACCTCAAGCGCGCCGTCGATTATCTCTGGGCGCAGCCCCTGTGTCGGCACAACATCGGTTACGCCGGCTTGAGCCTCGGGGGGATGATCGGTGCCGTCGTCGCGGCGCAAGATCCCCGCGTGCGGGCGGTCGCTCTGATGTCGGTGCCTCCAACCTACCGGTCCCTGATCGAGGTGACGAATCACCTGTGTTCAGCAACCCGACAGTGCGGAACGGTTCTCCTCCCGGGTATTACGACTCATGCCGCTCAGCTGCAAGCAGCCACTCGTCTACTCTCGCCGCTCGATCCGGGTCGCTGGATCGGCAAGATTTCGCCTCGGCCTCTGCTCCTGATGTTCGGAATCCACGACCCACTCGTCCCCCCGAAGTTGGCGAGGATGACGACGGCCGCAGCCCGCAAACCGGTCACTGTCGTTAACTACGACGGCGGTCACATTCCGCTCTCCGGCTCTGTGGCAGCGTCGAACGCGGAGGACATCGAGCGCTTCTTTCTGAACTACCTCGTTGTCCCCACCTATGGGACCAGTCTTCCCAGGCTGAACCTCCTGGCGCCGGGTCACTCGTGACGAGGTGCTGCGTAGACCTCTGGACGTTCGACGGGAGCGGTTTCCGCTAGCGGCTCCCCTGTGATCAGGGGAGGCCACGGCTGGGCCTCCAGCGGCCACACCGACTCTGGCCGTTCGATCGCCCACTTTTCCATGACCGCCGCGATCGCGGCCTGAAGCGACTCGGGTCCGTCGAAATGCTGAGGATCGAGCGGAGGGGCAAACTTGATGATCGGATGATGACCACGCATGCTGTGGACGAACGGCACGACGATCGCGTTGGTCGCGTACGCCAGCTCGGTTGGCCCGGCTGAGAGCATCAGGCGCCGCCCCAGGAACGGGGTGGGGAGCGTTCCAACATTGTCGAAGGCCAGCGACACGGTTGCCCTATTGCGCAGCAGATCTACCGAGCGACTGAAGGCATCTTCCTCGCTCCGCGTGGCCGCCCCCGCGCCGCGAACGATGGCTCGGTTGTCCCCGAGGAGCTCAACGTATTTCCTGGCCTGCCGCGCACGCCGACCCGCGAAGCCCTCGCCGGTGTCTTCGAGGGTGTGTGGAGAAGCGATGACCCAAATGTCGATCCCGTACCTCGCCATGATTGCGGCCTGCGCGTACGCATTGCTGAAATGGCTGCAGACCGCGACGACGCCACGACCTTGAGAGCGTGCGGTCTCGTAATGTTCCAGTCCGTCGATCTCGCCTCGCATCATCAGCCAAGGTCGCCAGAACATCTCATTGCCCCGGAAGAACTCGACAATGGCGCGACGCGCGACTTCGTCCTCTGTTCCGGCCAGGGGTGTGTACGCCAATAGCTCACGGTAGAAGCGGCGATTTTCTATCCAGTGTGGGCTACGCCTCAGTTGGGCGACGGCGGAGTAGGCATCGATCAGGGGAAAGGCGAGGCGGATCGGATATAGGCGCCGCAGGCCGGTAGTGGTGAAGGCCGTGATGGCCGCGCGGCGAATTGCTCGAGCCGGCAGAGACCGCTTCCTCGCGGAGCCCCGCCATCCCGACCGGATCGCATGCTGACCGTCCGGGGATTGCGGCACGACTGCTGTGACGTCAGCTGTCGGCGTGTCGCTCTCTTCACCCACCTCGGACCGCGGTGGCGGGTTGAGTGGCGGTCCGTTGATCAGCGGCGCTCCACCCGGTTGCTCGGCCAGTGGCCAGACGGCCTCCGGGCGCTCAAGGACCCACTTTTCCATGACTGCTGCGATCGCCTCCTGAAGCGATTCTGGTCCATTGAAACGCCGAGGATCGAGCGGGGGGGCGAACCTGATGATCGGAAGCTGACCACGCGTGCCATGAACGAACGGGACGACCAGTGCGTCGGTCGTGTAAGCGAGCTCAGTAGGTCCGGCCGCGAGCATCACGCGGCGCCCGAGGAACGGGGTGGGGAGGGTCCCGACCATGTCGAAGGTCAGAGATACGGTTGCGCCATCGCGCAACAGACGCAGTGAGCGACTGAACGCATCTTCGTCGGGGCCCGTCGCCCCCCCGGCGCGGGCGAGGACGCCATCTGCCCCCAACATTTCGAGGTACTTCGTGGCCTGGCGCGCGGATCGGCCGCCGTAGCCGTTGCCGACACCTGCGAGGGTATGCGGGGAAACGATGATCGAGGCGTCGATCCCGTGCCTCCTCATGACTGGAGCCTGCGCGGCGAAATTGCCGAAATGGCCGCATACAGCGACGACGCCGCGACCTTCAGAGCGTGCGGTCTCGTAGTGTTCCAGCCCGTCGATCTCCCCTCGAGTCATCAGCCAGGGCCGCCAAAACATTTCTTGGACCCGGAAGAACTCGGCTATGGCGCGACGCGCGACGTCGTCCTCGGTTCCGGCGAGGGGTGTGTACGCCAGCAGCTCGGCGTAGAAGCGGCGACTCATGTCCCAGGGCAAGGCACCCCTTCGCTGCGCGACGGCCGCGTAAGCGTCGATCAGTGGAAGGGCGAGGCGCATCGGATAGAGGCGCCGCGTGCGGGTACTCGTGAGCGCTGTGATCGCCGCGCGGCGGATCGCCCGAACCGCCACAGGCCGTCTCCCCGCGGACGCGCGCAATGCCGATCCGATCGCGATCTCTTCGCCGTCGGGTTGCCTCTCGGTTCTCGCATCGTCGGGCGTCGCCGCCGGGGTCAAGTCTTCGGCGGCGCGCGCGACCGGGCGCTGGGCTCCTTCGACGCTATCGCGCAGTAGTCTCGCCACTGCGGCTGGGGTGGGATGGTCGAATGTCAGGCTCCTCGGAAGCTTCAGCCCCGTGGCCTCGAAGATGCGGTTTCTGAGCTGGACGGATGAGAGCGAGTCGAATCCGAGCTCTCTGAACGGGCGATCTTTCTCGATTGCTTCCAGGGATCCGTGCCGAAGCAGTCCTGCCACATGTGCGCGCACTAGCCGGAGGGCGATCTCATCGCGGTCCGATTCCGGCGCGGCGACGAGGCTTTGCGCGAACGATGCCTCCGACTCCGACTCCGACTCCGATTCCGACTGCCGGCGGGCGGGCACGCGAACAAGGCCGCTCATGATCGGGGGTAGCGCGGTGTCTCGGGCGCGCGCGCGTAGAGCGGCCTGGTCAAAGCGCATCGGCAGAACCAGCGGCTGGTCACTGTCACAGGCCAGGTCGATGAGCTCGAGTCCGTCCTCGTCCTCCATCGGCAGCAGGTCCATTGGCCCGACGCTCACTGAAACCGGGTTGCTGAGCTGGTCGCTCATCCCGGTCGCCCGCCCCCAGAGACCGAACGCCAGCGATATCGCCGGAAGCCCGGTCGCCCGTCGCGCCTGCGCGAGGGCGTCGAGGAACCCGTTCGCCGCTGCATAGTTGCCCTGCCCGGGACTGCCCAGTGTCGATGGAGCCGAGGAATACAGAATGAACTCAGACAGCTCCAGATCCGCGGTCAGCTCATGCAGATGGATCGCCGCGTCCACCTTGGGTGCCATCACGCGCCGCAGCCGCTCGCCATCAAGCGATGAGATCATGCCGTCATCGAGCACGCCCGCTGCGTGCACCACCGCAGTGAGAGGCCGCTGAGAAGGGATCTCGCGGATCACCGCCTCGAGCTGCGCCCGGTCAGCCACATCACACGCCGCGACTCGCACCTCACAACCCAGCTCCGCAAGCTCGTCCACCAGCTTCGCCGCCCCTCGCGCCGCAGGCCCGCGTCGGCTGACCAGCAGTATGTGCCGCGCCCCGTGTCGCGCTGCCAGATGTCTCGCCTCGAGCGCGCCCAACCCACCAGTCCCACCGGTGATCAATATGGTTCCGTGCGACTCCTGCAGCCGCCTGCCACGCTCACTGGAGCGAGGCAGCGATCCGACGTCCTTCACTCGCGCGACGCGCGGCACGTAAAGCGCACCTTCTCTGATCGCGACCTCCGACTCCCCGCTCAGCCACGCGGCGGCCAATGATGCGCCGGGGGCCACGCTGCCGTCAGCATCGACCAGCGCAAACCGATCGGGATGCTCGGAGTGGGCGCTCCGAACCAGACCCGGCAGCGCGGCGAAATGCAGATCAGGCGCCTCGCCCCGGCTGACCGCCAGCGCCCCCCGCGTAACCAGCACTAATCTTGCATCGGCGAGCGCAGGTGAGTCGACCCAAGCCTTCACCAGCTCGAATGTGCGCTCGGTGACCTCGTGCACGGCCTCGACCAGCCCGCTGCGGCCGGTTGGACGCCCGACCTCAGCAAGCACCACGTCCGGTGCCGGGACCCCGGCTGCAACCGCCTCCTCCAGCGACGCGAGATCCGGGTACGCCCTGCCCGCGTCCCCGACCGGGAGCCCCTCGCCCTCGCCGAGCGTCGCCACCGCCGGCGGCCAACCATCGTTCGCGGAGAGGGCCACCTCCACCCACCGCACCGCATACAGACAATCGTGCGAGACCAGACCGCCCGCTGTCAGCTGACCGGGCGCGATCGGCCGCAGCTGAACCGAGCCGATCGAGAACACCGGCATACCCGATCCGTCGAGACCCACCAGCTCGGCCCCGTCCTCAGATTGGGCCACGCGCAAGCGCACCGAGGACACCCCGCGCCGATACAGCCGCACCGCCCGAAACGCGGAAGGCGCCAGTGGCTCCCCGATCTTCTGTGAACCCAGGAGTGCAGCCGCTTGGACGGCCGCGTGAGAAAGCGCAGGATGCAGCTCGTAGGTCCTAGCCTGCGAGACCTGCTCACCCGCGAGTCGGGCCTCAGCATAGACCTCATGGCTGGTTCGCAGAGCCTCCCGCACTGCTTGGAACGCCGGGCCGTACTCATGGCCTGCCTCCGCCAAGCGATCGTAGAGATCGTCGCGCTCGAGCCGCTCGGCCCCCTCAGGCCACGCGTGCGGTGCCGGCTCAGCGGGTCCCGTCGCATCGTCCTCCCCGTCGGACGTGAGCACACCCGAGCAGCGAAGCGTCCAGTCGGCGTCTGTGTCGGCGCCGGCGGCGTCCGGTCGTGAGTGGATCTCCAGCGTGCGGCGGCGCCGATCATCCGCCGCGGATAGCCAGACCTGCAGATGCACCGCGCGTTGTTCATCCAGAACCAGTGGGGCCGCCAACGTCAGCTCCTGGATCCCTGCCGAGCCGGTCTCAGCTGCTGCGTGCAGCGCGATCTCCAAGAATGCAGTGGCCGGGAACAGGACAGTCCCCATGACCGCGTGATCCGCCAACCACGGATGCGACTCGAGCGACAGGCGGCCGGTGAATACGACCTCGCCGGACGCCAGGGGCACGATCGCGCCCAACAGCGGATGATCTGATGCATCCAGCCCGGCCGCGGTGACGTCTCCCGCCTGCGGAGTCGGCGTGAGCCAGTAGTGGCGGTGTTGGAAGGCGTACGTCGGAAGCTCAACTGCGGCAGCCGCGCGACGGTCAAGCAGTGCCCCCCAGTCGATATCCGCCCCGTGGGCGTGTGCCTCCGCGGTAGAGGCCAGGAAACGGTCTGGCCCGCCGTCGTCGCGTCGCAGTGTCGCCAACACCGCGACCTGTTCGGATTCATGAAACTCCTCATCGACAATCCCCTGCACGGCCACGGTCAGCACCGGATGAGGACTGATCTCGATGAACGTCCGATACCCCGATCGCACCAGCTCGCGCACGGCCTGTTCGAACTGAACCGTCTGACACAGGCCCTGGTACCAGTGCTCGGCATCCATCCGCGCGGTATCCATGAGCCCGCCGGTGACCGTCGAACACAGCGGCACCTGGCCGCTGCGCGCAGTGACCGGCGCGAGCGTGTCCAGCACCTGCTCCCGGATCGCCTTCATGTACGGGGAATGCGACGCCACATCCGCGATCACCCGTGCCCGGACTCCCGCGGCATCGCACCGCTCGAGCAAGCCGTTCACAGCTTCCAGGTCGCCGGACACGACCACAGAGCCGGGCCCGTTCACCACCCCTAGCCACAGCCGCTCATCGAGCCGACCGAGCCTTTCGGTCAGCTCTTCCGCCGACAGGGCCACCGACACCATCGCCCCATCTCGCCCGGCGACCGTCGCCAATGCCTGGCTGCGCAACGACACCACCCGCGCCGCATCCTGCAACGACAATCCTCCAGCGATATGCGCCGCCGCGATCTCCCCCAGCGAATGTCCCACCACGACATCAGGTCGCACCCCGATCGACTCCCACAGCCGCGCCAGCGACACCATCACCGCAAACAACGCCGGATGGATCACCTCGACCCGATCCATTGCCGGCTGTCCGGGATCGCCCTGCAGGACTCCTTCGAGAGAGAATTCAACGTGCGGCGCGAGCGCTTCGAAGCACTCGCGCATATGCGCGGCGAACACGGGCGAACGCTCCATCAGCTCGACGCCCATCCGCACCCACTGCGAACCCTGGCCCGGGAACACGAACGCCACTCGGCCCTCGCCCCGAGCCACACCCTGCACCAGCGCATCCGCGGGCTCGCCGCGCTCCAGCGACCCCAACAACCGCACAAGCTCATCACGTCCATCCGCGAGCGCCACCGCGCGATGCGACAACGTCGCCCTCCCCAACGCCAAGGCAGCGGCCACTCCGTCGGGATCGACATCCGACCGCTGCTGCACGAACTCGCGGAGCCGTCCCGCCTGCGCACGGAGCGCGCCCTCACTTGTGCCCGACACCAAGAACGGCAGGACCCCGCCGGACAGCACCGCGACCGGTTCATGCTCCTGGGGTCCCTCGCTGGCGTCGAGCGCCGGCGGCTCCTCCAGGATCACGTGCGCGTTGGTGCCCGAGATTCCGAACGACGACACACCGGCGCGCCGCACACGCTCACCACCAACCCACTCACGCGCCTCAGACAGGAGCCTGACCGCGCCGGATTCCCAATCCACATGTGGCGAGGGCTCCTCCGCCCACAGTGTCTTGGGCAACACGCCACGGCGCATCGCCATCACCATCTTGATCACGCCGCCGACGCCCGCAGCCGCCTGGGTATGGCCGATGTTCGACTTCAACGACCCCAGGTAAACGGACCCCTCGGAGCGACCCTGGCCGTAGGTGGCGATCACCGCCTGAGCCTCGATCGGATCACCCAACGACGTCCCGGTCCCGTGCGCCTCCACCGCATCCACATCCCCAGGCGCCAGCCCTGCGCTCGCCAATGCCGCCCGAATCACCCGCTCCTGGGACGGACCATTCGGAGCCGTCAACCCATTCGACGCCCCATCCTGATTGATCGCGCTGCCCGTGATCAGCGCGAGTACCCGACGCCCGTTGCGTTGCGCGTTCGACAGGCGCTCGACGAGGATCACACCGGCTCCATCGGAGAAGCCGGTTCCGTTGGCGCCAGCGCCGAAGGCTCGGCAGCGGCCGTCCGGTGAGAGCGCGCCCTGTCGCGACAGGTCGACAAACAAGGAGGGCGTAGCGAGCACGCTCACTCCTCCGACGAGCGCCAGCGAGCACTCGCCCTGGCGCAGCGCCTGACCGGCCAGGTGCAACGCCACCAGTGACGAGGAACACGCGGTATCCACCGACACCGCCGGGCCCTCCAGACCGAAGGTGTACGCGATCCGACCGGAGATCACGCTGGTTACTCCGCCGGTGACCCGGAAACCCTCTAGTTCTGGGGGTACGGCCTGCCCGACGCCGTAGTCCGAGGAGTAGGCCCCGGCGAATACGCCGGTGGCAGTGCCCTTCAGCGTGAGCGGGTCGATGCCGGCATCCTCCAACGCCTCCCACGCCGTCTCCAGCAGGAGCCGCTGTTGCGGGTCCATGGCGAGCGCCTCGCGCGGGGAGATGGAGAAATGCTCCGCGTCGAACTCCGCCGCGTCGCTGAGAAAGCCGCCGTGGCGCGTATAGCTCGTGCCGGGGTGATCGGGATCAGGGTCGTACAGCCGTTCGAGATCCCAGCCGCGGTCGGTCGGGAACGCGCCGATTGCGTCCCCGCCGGACTTCAACAGCCGCCACAGTTCCTCAGGCGAAGACACCCCGCCCGGATATCGGCACGCCATCCCAACGATCGCCAATGGCTCATCCACCGGGGCTGTGCGCCGCGCCGGCGCCTTCGCTGGCCGCTCCGCACCTTCGATCGTGTCGCGCAGCAGTCTGGCGACCGCGGCGGGGGTGGGGTGATCGAAGATCAGCGTCGCAGGGAGTTTCAGCCCGGTGACCGCATTCAGCCGGTTGCGAAGCTCGACCGCCGCCAGCGAGTCGAAACCAAGCTCCTTAAACGCGCGGTCCCTGTCCAATGTCTCCGCAGCGCCGTGGCCGAGTACCGCTGCAACGTGTCCTCGGACGAGCTCGAGCGCGATCTGGTCGCGCTCGGCTTCGGGGGCGGCGGCCAGCGTCTTGGCCAACGACGAACGCGACCCGGCAGCGCGAGACCGGACCTGGACGAGCTCGCTCATGATCGCTGGCAGCACCCCAGCTCGCGCGCGGGCGCGAAGCGCCGGCAGATCCAGCCGCATTGGCAGCAGCAGAGGGTGATCGGCAGAACGCGCCAGGTCGATGAGCTCGATTCCCTCCTCGTCACCGAGCGGGATCCAGTCCATCGCACTCGTCGTGACGCTGCCCGAGCCGGCCAGATGCCCGGTCATTCCGGTGGCTCGCTCCCAGACGCCGAACGCGAGTGAGATCGCGGGTCGGCCGTCGGTGCGGCGCTGGTGTGCGAGTGCGTCCAGGAAGGTGTTGGCAGCGGCGTAGTTGCCCTGGCCGGGGCTGCCGAGGGTGGCGGACGCGGACGAGTAGAGGATGAACTCGGAGAGTTCAACGTCTTCGGTGAGTTGGTGCAGGTTGACTGCGGCGTCGAGCTTGGGCGCCATCACGCGGTGCAGGCGCTGCGGATCGAGGGAGGAGATGAGGGCGTCGTCGAGCACGCCTGCGGCATGGATCACCGCTGTCAGCGGCCGCTCCGGCGGGATCCCGTCGATCAGCTTCTTCAGCTCGCTGCGGTTGGTGGTGTCGCACGCAGCTATCTCGACCTGGCAGCCGTATCGTTCAAGTTCGGCGGCGAGCTCGCTGGCGCCGGATGCCTCGCGGCCGCGGCGGCTGACCAGCAGCAGGTGTCGGGTGTGGTGGTGGGCGGCGAGGTGCTTTGCCTGCAGCATTCCGAGGCCGCCGGTGCCGCCGGTGATCAGCACCGTCCCGTTCGGGTCAAGCGGTTGGGGGACGCGCAACACGATCTTGCCGGTGTGCCGCGACTCCCGCAGATAGCGGAACGCCCGACGGCCGTCACGAACGTCGAACGTGGTGAGTGGGAGGTGCTCCAGGATGCCCTGCTCGAACAGCGCCACGACCTCTGCGAGCATCTCGGAGAGCCGGTTGGGAGCGGTCTGCAGGAGGTCGAACGCCCGGTAGCTGACGGCGGAGTGCTCGGAGGCGATCTGCTCTGCGTCGCGGATGTCGGTCTTGCCCATCTCCACATACCGTCCGCCCCGAGGCAGCAGCGCGAGCGAGGCGTCAACCATCTCCCCGGCCAGCGACCCCAGCACCACATCCACTCCCGCACCGTCGGTCTGTTGGAGGAACTTGTCCTTGAACTCCGTGCTCCGCGAGCTGGCGATATGCGCCTCGTCAAGACCAAGCTCTGTGAGCGTCTGCCACTTGTCGGGATGAGCGGTCGCGAACACCTCAGTCCCTAGATGCCTGGCGAGCTGGAGCGCGGCCATTCCCACCCCGCCCGCGGCACCGTGTACCAACACCCGCTCACCGCGCCCGAGCCGCGCGAGGTCCACCAGCCCGTAGTACGCGGTCAAGAACACCGCGGGCACCGACGCCGCCTGGCCGAACGACCACCCATCAGGGATCCTGATCAGCCGATTTCGCTCGGCGACTGCGATCGGACCGAACGCCCGCGGAATCAGCCCCATCACCCGATCGCCAACCTGAAGATCGCAGACATCGTCAGCGACCTCCGACACCACGCCGGCGCCCTCGATTCCCACCTCCGTGTCACCGGGGATCAGATTCAGCGCCGCGACCACATCATGAAAGTTCAACCCCGCGGCGCGCATCGCGATCCGCACCTGCCCTGCCCCGAGCGGCGCCTGCGCGGACGGGTTCTCGGTCTCCCTCAGGGTCTCGAGCGTCCCCGGTGACTCGACCGCCAACCGCCACGCCGCGGCTGCAGTGTTCCCGGGCGCGTGGCGCACGACCCGCGGCGCCAGCAAAGCGCCCTGTCTGACCGCCACCTCCGCCTCGCCGCACGCCAGCGCCGCCGACACCGCGGCGCGGGAGCTCTCACTGCCGCCGACATCCACCAGGCCAAACCGATCGGGATGCTCAGAATGCGCGCTGCGCAACAACCCCGGCAACGCCGCCAGCGCGAGATCGGGCGACTCTCCCTCACCAACCGCAACGGCGCCGCATGTCAGAACCACCAATCGGGACTCCGCCAGCGCCGAGGACGCAAGCCACGACTGCAGCAAAGCCAGCGTCCGCTCAGTCACCTCATGCACGCGCGGAACGAGTGCGTCGGCAGTGGGGGAGGCCTGGACCTCGGCCAGCACCACCTCCGGTACGTCAGCGCCACCGTCGATGGCCCGCTCCAGCGCCGCGAGGCTCGGGTAACCGGCGGCATCTGCGGGTGCGTGCTCGCTCTCACCCAAAACGGCCGCTCGGAGTGCGGGATTCTCGCTGGCGCGATCGAGCTCTGTCCATCGCAGCGCGAACAAGTCGTCCGGCGCGCCCTGGCGACCCGCTGACAGCTGGCCGGGTTCGATCGCGCGCAACTGCACCGAGCCGATCGACAACACCACCGCCCCGTCCTCGTCGACCGCCACGATTTCGTGCCGAGCTTCACCTGAGCCGGCCCGCACCCGGAACGATGACACCCCCTGACGGTGCAGGCGCACGTGAGAAAACGTGAACGGCACCAGTGGCCGCGCGGACCGCTGTGACTCGAGCGACCCCAGCACCGCAGCCTGCAACGCCCCGTCGCACAACACCGGGTGGACCCCAAAGCCGCTCGCCGTCGAGACGAGCTCCTCACCAAGCCTCACCTCGGCACACACCCCACCGCTGGGCGAGAAGAACGTCTCTCTCAGCGGCTGGAACGCCGGCCCGTAGTCATACCCCAGCTCCGCAAAGCGATCGTAGACCGACTCCGCATCGACGAGCTCACCCTCGGGCATCCACGCCTCGAAACCCGCAGCAACCTGCGCCTCCATGAGCAGACCGGACGCATGCAGCATCCACTCAGACCCGCTCTCGGACGCGCCCTCAACCCGCGAATGGATCGACATTTCCCGGCGGCCCTCCTCATCGGCCGCCGACACCATGAGCTGCAGGTGCACCGCCCGTTGCTGATCCAGCACCAAGGGCGCCGCGACCGTCAGCTCCTCGACCACATCGCAACCCACCTGCGCACCCGCATGCAACGCCAACTCCAAGAACGCCGCGCCAGGCAACAACACAGTCCCCCACACCGCATGATCGGCCAGCCACGAGTGAGCATCGAGCGACAGCCGCCCGGTCAGCAGCACCCCACCATCTGCGAGCGGCACCATGGCGCCAACGAGCGGATGCTGATCGACGCTTTGGCCCAGCGAGCTCGGGTCCCCAGCCTCGGTCTTGGGAGAGAGCCAGTAGCGTTGGCGCTGGAACGCATATGACGGGAGCTCGGTCTCAGCTGCGGTGTGTCGGTCGAACACTGCCCGCCAGTCGATGTCGATCCCGTGAGCGTGTGCCTGGGCGAGGGCAGCGAGGAAGCGGTCCGGGCCGCCGTCGTCGCGGCGCAAGGATCCGATGACGGCGTGGGTTCCGGTGTCCCGACCGGTGGCATCGATGGTGTCCTCGACCGCGACCGTGAGCACCGGGTGGGGGCTTGTCTCGATCAGTGTCGTAGCCGTGTCCGCCGCCGCCCGGATCGCCTGCTCGAACTGGACTGTCTCGCGGAGGTTGCGATACCAGTACTCCCCATCCAGCGGCACGCCGTCAAGCGGAGCGCCCGTCACGGTCGAGTAGAACGGGATCTCGGGCGTGCGGGGGGTCAATACCGAGAGCTCGTCAAGCATCCGCTCCCGCAGCGCCTCGATCTGCACCGAGTGCGCCGCGTAGTCGACCGGGATGTTCCGCGCCCTGACTCCGTCTGCCTCGCACTCGGCGAGCAGCCGATCAAGCGCCTCGTTCTCACCGGAGACCACGACCGCCGAAGGACCGTTGATCGCCGCCATCGAGATCCGGCCGGCAAACTGCTCCAACCGGAGGCCGACGCTCTTGGCAGGCTCCGCGATCGACACCATCCGGCCGCGACCCGAGAGCTGCTCACCGACCAGCCGAGAGCGCAACGCGACCACCCTCGCCGCGTCATCCAACGACAGCGCGCCGGCCACGTACGCCGCCGCGATCTCTCCCTGCGAATGACCAACCACCGCCGCCGGCTCAACGCCGCACGACCGCCACAGCCCGGCCAGCGACACCATCACCGCAAACAGGGCCGGCTGTACCACATCCACCCGCTCGAGCGACGGCCCGCCCACATCCCCGCGCAGCGCAGCCTCAAGCGACCAACCCACATACCTGCCGAGCGCCTGCGAGCACTCCTGCATCAGCTCGGCGAACACCCGCGAGGACTGCCACAACTCCCAGCCCATCCCCGCCCACTGCGACCCCTGACCCGGGAAGATCAGCGCAACCCTGCCCTCACCCCGAGCGATCCCCTCGACGAGCCCGTCTACACGCTCGCCGCGCTCAAGCGCCCCCAGCAACTCCACAAGCTGGTCGAGGCCGTCGGTCAGCGCCACCCCGCGGTACGACAACGCAGCGCGCCCCAGCGCAAGCCCTGCCGCCATCCGACCGAGATCAAGCTCGGACCGCTGCTGGACGAACCCCCGCAACCGACCCGCCTGAGCGCGAAGCGCCCCCTCGCTGGATCCGGACACCAGCACCGGCAGCAGCCGCCCCAGCTCAAGCACCCGGTCGCCCGGCTCCTCAGTGCGCTCAGCCGCCGCGGTCGGCGCCTCTTCCAGAATGACGTGCGAGTTCGTCCCCGAGATCCCGAACGACGACACGCCTGCTCGCCGCGGGCGCCCATCCGCCGGCCACGGCACGGACTCGGTCAACAACCTGATCTCACCGGCCTCCCAGTCGACGTGCGGGGAGGGCTCCTCCGCCCACAACGTCGGAGGTATCACCTCGTGGCGCAACGCCAGCACCATCTTGATCACCCCGGCGACGCCAGCAGCCGCCTGGGTATGACCGATGTTCGACTTCACCGACCCCAGATACAGCGGCCCGTTCGTACGCTCCTGACCATAGGTCGCGAGCAGCGCTCCGGCCTCGATCGGGTCTCCCAACGTCGTGCCGGTGCCATGCGCCTCCACCACATCGACCTCGGAAGGCGAAAGTCCCGCGCTCGCGAGCGCGCGGCGGATCACCCGTTCCTGCGACGGCCCGTTCGGCGCCGTCAACCCATTCGACGCGCCGTCCTGATTGATCGCACTCCCTCGGATCAGCGCCAGTACCCGATGACCCTGCCGCTCAGCTTCGGACAGACGCTCGACGAGGATCACACCGGCGCCCTCAGACCAGCTCGTGCCGCTCGCTCCGGCTCCAAACGCCCGGCAGCGCCCATCGGGCGACAAACCGCGCTGGCGCGAGAACTCCACGAACATCCCCGGGTTGGCCATCACCGCGACCCCGCCCACCAGCGCCAGCGAACACTCGCCCTGGCGCAACGCCTGGCACGCCAGGTGCAGGGCCACAAGCGACGAGGAACACGCAGTATCCACCGACACCGCCGGGCCCTCGAAGCCGAACGCATACGCAACGCGACCTGACGCGACACTCACCGTGCTGCCCGTCAACGCGTACCCCTGGCTCTGAGCAGCCTCATGCAGCCTCGAGCCGTAGTCCTGGCTCATCGCCCCCACGAACACACCCGTCTGGCTTCCCCTGAGGGTCAGCGGGTCGATCCCCGCATCCTCCAACGCCTCCCACGCCGTCTCCAAAAGCAGCCGCTGCTGCGGATCCATTGCCAGCGCCTCGCGCGGGGAGATCGAGAAATGCTCCGCATCGAACTCGCCCGCGTCATACAAAAAGCCCCCGTGGCGCGTGTAGCTCGTGCCGGCCTGATTGGGGTCTGGGTCATACAACCGTTCGAGATCCCAACCCCGATCGGTTGGGAACTCGCCGATCGCGTCCCCACGGGATTCGATCAGTCGCCAAAACTCCTCCGGCGACGAGGCCCCGCCGGGATATCGGCACGCCATCCCCACGATCACCAGCGGCTCATCCACGGGCACCACCGACGGCGCGTCATTTGATCGGCGAACGCCGGTGATCTCGCCGACGAGGCAATCGCGTACCTCGGCCGGTGTCGGATAGTCGAACAGCAGCGATGCAGGAAGCCTCAGTCCGGTGGCGGCGTTCAGCCGGTTGCGCAGCTCTACCGTCGACGGAGAATCGAACCCCAGCTCCTTGAAGGTGCGCCGTTGATCGAGGCCGTCGGTCGAACCGCGTCCCAGCACCGCCGCCACTTGGGTGAGCACCACCTCCAGCACCACCCGGTCGCGCTCCCGACCGGGCAAGCCCACAACTCTGCCGACGAAGCTGTCCGCGCGGTCATCGTCCTGGGGGCTCCCGACCGGCTCCAGTACGTCTGCCGGTAGCTCCAGGCGCTGAGCGCCAGCGTCCTTGAACAGCGCGCCCCAGTCGACATCCACGCCGCGAACATACGCGCCTGCGAGCGAGGTCAGGAACCGCTCGGAATCACCCTCCTGACGCCGCAGCGAGGCGATCACCGAAACCCGCTCCGGGTCAGTGGACGCTGCATCGACGGTGTCCTGAATCCCAGCCGTCAACACCGGATGCGGGCTGATCTCCACGAACGCGCGGTGGCCCTCGCGCAACAACTCCCGAACGACCCTGTCCAGCTGGACCGGGCTGCGCTCCGCCTGATACCAATACTCGGCGTTCAGCTTTGACGTATCCAGAACCTGACCAGTGACGGCCGAGTAGAACGGCACGTCACCGCTGCGCGGCGCGATCGAGCCGAGCGCCTCCAACAGCTCTCCGCGGATCGCCTCGATGTCAGGCGAGTGCGACGCGTAATCGATGCGAACCCTGCGCGCCCGGATGCCCTCCGCCTCGCACCTGCGGATCAGGTCCTGCAGCGCATCAAGCTCGCCGGCAACCGCCACCGAAGCGGGACCATTCACCGCCGCGATCGAGACCTTCTCGGCGAGTCCATCGAGGCGCTCGCTCAACTGAGCCGGGGACAGACCAACCGCAACCATCCCTCCCCGTCCAGCGATACGAGCCAGTGCCCGGCTACGCAGCGCAACGACCCGCGCTGCGTCATCCAGCGACAACCCCCCCGCGACATGCGCAGCCGCTACCTCGCCTTGAGAATGACCCACCACCGCATCCGGCTGCACCCCCGCAGAACGCCACAGCGCCGCCAGTGACACCGTCACCGCAAACAAGATCGGCTGGACCACATCAACGCGATCCAGCGTCGGCTGCCCGGACTCGCCGCGCAGCACCCCCTCGACAGAAAAATCCACATACGCCGACAAAGCTTCGGCGCAAGCGCGCAAATGCCGCGAGAACACCGGAGAGCGCTCCAACAGGCCCACCGCCATCCCAGGCCACTGCGAGCCATGACCGGCAAACACGAAGACCACCCCGGATGCCGGATCTTCGACATCCGCGACACCCTGGATCACGCTCGTGCTCGGCCTGCCCCCGGCGAGCGCCGCAATCCCGTCGAGCAGCACACCCCGATCCGCTCCTACCACCACGGCGCGATGCTCCAGCGGCGCATGCGACGTCGCCAGCGCATGGCCGACATCAACGATCGGCACGCTGGGATTCGCTTCAAGGTGCGAAGCCAGCGACAGCGCCCGGGCCGCTAACCCAGACGCGCTCCTCGCCGACAGAACCCACGGCACCGCATGCACTCCAGGGACCCCGTCTCCCGACGCTCCAGCGAGATCGGCCCGGCTGCTCACCGACGCCACGACACCCCCGCCACGATCCGATCGGCACCTACGTGCAACGTCGCCCTCCGTAATGGTCTCATACGAACCCCAAACGCAAAATCATGGCGACGGCCTCCAACTCGGCGACCCCAACCTTCCCCAAGCACACCTAGGAGTCCATACCGCCCAACCCGAGACTATACAAGGCCCACGAAGCCACCAAACCGGCACACCGACCCGACAGAACCGCTACTCAACGCGCGCTTCATCCTCTGCCGAAGCCTCCGCCGAAACCGCACCCGCCGGCACGACTGGCCACGTTACACGCGCCTCAGAGCGCACGCGGCGCCGAACGAAAAGGGCGATCCTGGGTCTCGGATTCGAGAGACCGACACCAGCGTCCCACCGGCTGCCACGAACTGGACGATCACCACTGACCAGGCCATCCCCTGCGGCCCCATCAACGACGAGAGGATGCTGCCCAGCGCGACGTTGAGCACACCGGCGACGATCGCGATGCGCACCAATGACCGTTCCCGGTGGAGCGTCATCAGCCACAGGGCCGCAAAATAGCTGACGATTCCCGCAGGAATCATCAGCACGAGAATGCGGAGTATCACCGAGCTCTCCTGGACGTACTTCGGGCCGAACACGATGCGCACCCAGACGGGAGCGAAAACACCCAGCACAACCGCCAACAGCGCTCCGATACCTCCTACGACGAGAAACGCTATCCCCTCCAGCCTGCGTGCCCGATCAGGTCGACCCGACGACTGCAGGTGTGCCAAACGCGGATAAACAGCCGTACCGATCGGACCCAGAATTTGTTCCGTCGTCCGCAAGATCCGCTCGCCGGCAGCGTACTTCGCGACCTGCGCGCTGGAGACGAACAGACCGAGAAGGACGACGTTGAACGTGCTGAACAGCGAGACCGCGATGGTTCCGATGAACAATCGACCGGAGTCTCGAACGCCTGCTGCGGCGGCTCCTAACCCGCGCAGGCGAAACCTCAGGCGGGTGTAGACCAACACATCCGAGAAGATCCACATGCCAATCGAGGACCCCATGTACAGGGCCATCACGATCCAGGCATCGCTGGGCTTGTCCACCAGCACGAATGTCAGCGCGGCGCCGATCACCCGGAACCCAAGCTGCACGATCGCCGTTGGCCGAACCCACTCCGACCCGACGAAGTACCAGTTGGGCATCAGCCCGCTCGAGACGGCCGCGACCCAGGCCATCGCCAGGAATGCGGGATGATGACTGAACTTCGGGATGAGGACGAGAGCCCCGATCGCGATCGGGGCGGACAGGAGCGCCATCAGCAGCTGCGCGCTCCGAACATGCCCCACCGTGTCCGCGAGCGCGTCAGGATCGTTGCGATCGGCCGCTACTTTGCGTACGCCATACGGCGTGAATCCCCAATCGATGAACAGCGTGAGGAAGATCGAGAAGCTCTGTGAGAACGCGACGAGGCCGAAACCGGAGGGTCGGAGCACGCGGGAGATGTAAGGCAGTGTCAGTAGCGGAACCACGAACGTCGCGGCCTGCACCCAATACAGTGCGATGACGTTCTTGCTGATCTGATGCCGGAGGAGCCCCCGGAGGCGCGAGTAGTTCATCGCAGATAGCCCTGGCGGGATGGTATCGACGAGGTGACGGGCGGCCCGGCCGACGAGGCTCGCAAAGGTCCCGCGCGAGCGAGCCCGTGTCGTCTGGTGCACGCTGCTGGGCGTCCGGGCGCGGCCGGCTAGCAGGATGATCCACGAGGAGCGTCGGCCGCCCGCAGGGCCGCGTCTGTCGCGCCGACCGTATCGAGGAGCTTCCGCACCGCGGCCTGGTCCTTGACGGGGTGCAGGAACGCCGCGCCCTGGTGAAAAAGTTCGTATACGTCCTCGGCCGTGAACGGCGGGTTCCATCGCACATGTTGGTAGAGGCTGCTGTGAGCATCGATGTCGACGACCCGGAACCCAAGGTGGTGGAGCAGAGTTGGTACGTAGGTCTCGCAGTAGCACGGGGGGTGGCCGGCGGTCTCGACATAAGCCTGGAGGGCCCGGCGGGAGAGCCACATGCCGTCCCCGAGGCAGCCGAATAGCCGCTCCGGATCCTCTCGCACGGAGACTCGGCGCAGGTGAGCGAGCAGACGCTCGTCTCTGCGGAACCGCACGTAATGCTCCCAATTGGTGCCGGTCCGATCGACGCAGTTCTTGCCCAGGAAGTCGGCGCCCGTCCCGGCTGCCAGGTCGGCGAGCCGGCGCTCAAAGCCCTGGTCGAGAATGAGATGGTCGTACTCGATCAGGTACAGCGAGTCAAGGGCCTCGTCGGCCTGGAAGCGCGTCCGCCAAACGGCTTCGAAGATCTGACTCCAGGACTGCAGGGAGCGTTCCGGCCCGCGTAGCGTGAGGTCATCGATGAAGATCTTGTCCTCGAACTCGATCCGCTCGAAGTCCTCACGCTTCCCGGCGTGAGCGAGCACCAAGTGATGCTTCCTGGTCATCGACGTGAGGAGCTCGACGGTCTCGTGAACCCGGTCGGCATCCAGATGGGTGAGCACAGTGGTCAGCGTGCCCATGTTCGACCGCAGTGATTGGACTCCACATGGCGAAAGGTGAGCCGGTTCATCTTGTCCCAGTCGGCGCGGACGAGCGCATTCTCCGCGCCCAGGACCGTGAGCCGTCCGCCCCAGATGAACGCACAGCCGCGGAAGAGAACTTCTCCGCAGACCTCGCATCGGATCGGTCGCCCGGCTCGTCTGACCACCCGCGTCCTGATAGCTCGCAGCGGCTCGTGGAGTGACCGCAGCGGCCAGGGCCAGGCCGCTCGTCCCTGGGTGGGCCCGGGAAATGGTCCAAGGATCAGCTCAGCCGCAGGGAGCGGGACCGGACCACGGGCTCGCGCCCGCCTATCGAACCTGAAGGCGTCGCGCCTGATTGGTCTCCGGGGGGTGGCAAAGCAGTCGCGGACACCGGCGACGATGCCCTCGATCATGGCTGTGGGCCGCCCTACCCTGAAACCCAGCACGACGCCCTTCAGCGCGTATCCGACCGCGTACAGAAGGTTCCAGGGAGCCGGAAAGTACATCCAGGAGATCAGTAGCTCGTTTCGACGTCCGTAGACATCCATCTTGTGAAGGTCCCGGTGCGGAGACGCGTGATGGAGAATCGGTGAGGAAGCTGTACCCAAGCGGATGACGTAACCGGTATCGAGCAACCTCAGCGACAAGTCCCATTCTTCACCCTGGTGAAAGATCGGCCCACTCCAGCCTCCAACCCTGATGACCGCGTCCCGGCGAAGCGCAAAGGCGGTGCCGCGGAAGACCGAGGTAGCCCAGCGGTGTTCGCGGTCCGGCACGCGATGGAGCTCGTCGAGACTTGTACCCACATCGACGTAGGGAATCGCCACCACCCCGACTCGCGGATGGTCAAGATCCCTGAGGGTGTCGCGCACGATGTCGTTCGAGGAGAAGACGGCGTCATCGTCAATCTGAACGATCACGTCCGCCCGCGCCGCCTCGGTGGCATCGTTGCGCCGCGCGGCAAGACCGGCCGGCTCGTCGAAACGCACCAGTCGCACCTTGGGAAACTCCTCGCGCACCATCGCTGCAGTTCCGTCCTGCGAGCCATCGTCGATGACCACCACCTCGATGGAACCCTCCTGCACGAGCGCCGTGGCCAAGGCGTTTCGAAGCTCGTGCTTGCGGTCCCGGGTCACGATTGCGATCGTGACGTCCGGGGCGTCAGGTTGGGTTTCCACAGGAGTCCTTCGCGCGACGGTGAGCCGACCGGGGCCGTGAGGGAGGCAGGCGCAACGAGAAAAATGGCGAGGCTATCGGTGGAGTCCTGCTTCTGTCGGCACTGCTGCGGCGCGTCGCCGACTCGCCACGGCTTGGTCGCTGATCAGCTCCTGTGCACAGTCAAGCGCCTGACGCATGCAGTCGTCCATGTCGATGTACATGTAGTTGGCGAGCCGGCCAGCGAAATACGTCCGATCTCGACCTAGGAGATCGCGGATGTAAGTCCGGTAGCGGTCGTTGAGTACACGGTTCTCCGGAAGCTCGACCGGGTAGTAGCGCGTGGGAGCATTGGTGAACTCGAAGCCGAGGACTGTCCCCTCGCACTTCTGGCCCGACGCGTGCTTGGTCTCATGAATGCGAATGAACGGATACTCGTGCCCGGGATAGTTGACCACCATTGCGCCCTGGGCGTATTCGACATGAGGAATGTGCACCGAGCGGACGGCGATGCCGCGCCAGTCAAGCTTGCCAAACCGGTAGCCGGCCAGCACATCGAGGGGACAGGTGAGGACGAGCAGATCCGACTGCTCGCGCGCGATGTGGTGACCGATGCTCTTCAAGTCGGCGTCGACACCAGTCCTCAAGTCGACTCGCTTGTGCGCGAGCAGGCCGTCGATCAAATCGGTGTATCCGTTCGGCCCGCCGGGCCATCCTTGATAGGGATCAGGGAATAGATACGGATCGTCGTCCCAGCGGACCGACACGCGTCGCGGCGCCCACTGGGCGGACAGCGTGCTGGCGGGCCGGCCCCATTGCTTCTCCGTATACGGCTTGATGTAGCGCTCGTACAGGATCGGCCCCATCAACTCGAGGCACCACTCCTCGAAGTTGGCCGCCTCGGCACGCGCGCTGGCATCGACGTTCCGGCGCTCCTCGAGCTCGCGCATGATTTCGACGCTGCGTGACTGCGCCTCGATGTCGGAGAGCAGAATCGGCCAATTGAGCACCTTCCCCTCGACGACGATGTCAACCCGGTGGCGATACGGGCGGAACCGCGTGAACGAATTGGCCAGCTCCCACACCTCCTGATCCTCGGTGTGGAAGATGTGAGATCCATGCGGCTCATACAGAACCCCGTGCATGTGCTCCGACCTGATCAGCCCCCCAGGAACGGGCTCTCGCTCGAGCAGGACACACTCGTATCCCTCCTCTGCGAGACGCCAGGCCACCGTGCAGCCAGTCAGGCCAGCGCCGATGATCAGAACTCGTGACATGTGCTCCCAGATTCCCCGTTCTCAGCTGCTCCGGCGGCGGCGCTCCCCATCCGCGCCGCAGTCGCCCGTCCGCTCCACACGGAGCGACTTTAAGCGTATCGCACCATCGGCTCTGTGCCACGACGCCAGCGGCGACCGGCGGCCCGGACCCGCGGCGGCGACGCTGCTGCGCCTGGGGACGCCGTCGTGCTGGCGAGGGTGGCAGATCTCTCCGGTCGGCTAGTTTCGACGCGGGGCACTAGTCTAGACGGCGGTTTGATAAGCAGCCAGACAACGCCGGGCGACGCGGTCCCACGTAAAGCCCTCTTGAACCCGGATCCGCCCGGCCGACCCCAGCCGCTCGACAAGGTTTCGGTCCCTGAGCAGCCTCGCGAGTGCCGCCGTGAGCTTCGCCTGATCGCCAGGTTCGACCAGGAAACCGCACTCCGGTGTCACCACCTCCGGCAAAGCGCCGACCGTGGACGCAATCGTGGGCGTCGCGCACGCCATCGCCTCCAGCAGCGCAATCCCCAAGAGCTCGGGTATCCGCAACTGCTTTCCCGTCGTGTCAACGGGGAGTGCCGGTAGGACGGCAGTCCATGCTGACTGATAGAGCTCGATCAGCCTCTCATCGGTGGCGTTGAGTTCGAACGATACGTTTCGACCTCGGGCGAGGCCGCGGAGGAGTGACAGGTAGCCCGGTGCACCGGCCTCGTCTGTACGGCCGGCGATGACAAGCTTGGCATCGTGCGGCAGTGACTGAATCAGCCAATCCACCCCTTTGTGGCGAACAAGGCGACCGGCATAGAGAGCGAACGGCTCCTCGGAGCGGAGCCCCGGACGGAACTTTTCGGTGCGAACGCCGCCGTAGATCACGTCGCCTCGATCGACACCAGCCTGCTGGAGAGCAAACTCCGAAACGGCCAGGTGACGAACGAAGAGTCGGTCAATGCCGGTTCGCCGTCCAATGGCGATCCCGCTTGCGCCGTGATCCGTGACAAAGACCGGCTTGCCGGTGAGTCGCCCCAAGGCCCCTGCCAGGCACGAGGTGACCGTACCGTACTGATGCACGTGAATGACGTCAGCGTGCGTGAGCTCTCTCAGGAGCGTGGGAGCGATCGCAAATCTGAATCCTTCTCTACCGGGTGGCACGAGCGCGTGATGGCAGCGTACGGCCGTACCATTGGCCAGCGTCAGGGGTGCGTTGATGTAATGCTCAACGACGTCAACATATTCGCGAAGCGCTGCAGCAGTCTCGGCCACGTATCGCTCGGCCCCCCCGGGCGCGGCCGGATAGGGGATCGTGAGCACAAAGGCGACACGCATGCGGGCGCTAGCCATACCTGGTCAAGCCGTGTCGTCTCTCGCCGCTCGTTCAGCCGCTGCGTGATCAGCCGGCGCTGTTCCGAGCGCCTCGCTGATCATCCGTGCCACTCGCCGCTCGACACTTCGCTCTTCGACATGGGCTCGCCGGGCCTCCCGCAACGGCGAGTCGACGGGTTCCTGGATTGCGCTCGCCAGCGCCGTCTCCCACTCGTCCGCGTCCGCGGCGAGGCGCAATAGACCCGGGTGGCTTTCGGCGACCTGCTTGGTGTCCGGAAGCGGGGGCGCCACCACCGGGATGCCGTGCGCGAAGTAATCGAGCAGCTTCAGAAACGAGTTGCCCCGGCTGAAGGGCTGGTTGAGTGCGGGGATCGTGCCAACGTCGAAGCCCGAGATCGCCGCGAGCGCAGCCGGGTAGGGGATCGAGTCGTGAAAGAAGACGTTGGGCCGTCGGCGGAGCTCCTCGGGAGCGGCGCGTTGGTCCCCGCCGACAAAGACGTAGCTCCATTCCGGACGGCGAAGCGCGAGCTCCGCCACCAGCTCCCAGTCCATCCGAGTACCCAGGCCACCGGCGTAGCCGACGACCGGCCGAGGTATCGACCGCAGCGGCTCGGGAACCGCGAAGCCTCTCCGTTCGAGCCGCCGGAAGAGTGTGAGATCGAAGCCGTTGGGCAAAACGGAGATTCGGCGTCCACGACCGGCGCGATGCTCAAGCAGACCGGAGGACACCACGTAGGTGCGGTCAACGGCGTCCAGCATGCGACCCTCAACCCGCGAGACAACTTCAGGCGAGACAAGCGCGCCTGGAAGCGCCGAAAAGTCATCCGTGCAGTCGTAGATGCTTGCCACATGGGGCACGCTCTCCACGAGTTCGGGCAGCGCCCACCAGTAGAACAGAAGAATGCACTTCTCCGTGCCATTCTCCTTCAGCCAATCACGAATGACGGCAGTGAAAACGCGGGCGTTGCGACGCCTCATCGCCTCGGGGACGCTGAGGGGACCAATGGCCGCCGGTCCCCGAACGGGAGCCAGCCACAAACGCTCCGCTACCCGACGTGGACGCGTGGTCCCGAGGACCGTGCGAACGATCTCCCGGGCACCCATGTGCCGTGCACGGCCGTGCAAGCGCCGCAGGATGCTTCCGTGTGCCTCGCTGTTGAGGTTGAGTACCCGATACCGCTGCGAGAGTTCACGCACAGTCACCGTCGCCGGCTGGTTCATTCCCTCTGAGTACTCGTTGCCTCCAACGACGACAAAGGTCAGGTCATTCTGGTCTGTCATCACAGTGCCGATCGAATGAGAGCATCGAGTTCGCGAGCTGCCACCCGAGGGGCAAAGTGGCGCTCGACACCCTCTCGTCCGCGGCGCGCGAATTCACACCGCGAGTCCGGGTCGTTGTGAAGCTCCGTAAGAGTCGTCGCCAGCGCGGCGGCATCGCCTTCCGGAAACACGCGCCCGCCGCCCGAGGTCTCAATCACCCACGGGATCTCGCCCGACGAGGAGCCGACGACTGGCACCCCGCACAACAGCGCCTCGCACAGGACCTTTCCGAACTGCTCAGCCCACGTCGCGGTCGTACGCGAGGGCAGGACGAGGAGGTCCATCTGCCGGTAGAAGTCGGGCATCGACGCGCTGACGACGCCAACGTGCAGCTCGAGTTCAGCGCGGCCGAGGTCGGCCGACTTCAGGACTGACCGCAGCGGGCCGTCTCCGATCACGAGCAGACGGAACCGGAACCTCAGCTGGCGCACGGCCTCGATCAGGACGTCGATTCCCTTCTGACGCACCAGCCGGCCGGCAAAGCCGATGGTGAACCGATCAGCCTCCTCACGGGGTGAGAAACGCCATTCGGGGATGGTGTGCGGCACCACCGCGATCGGTTTACGCGCGCCCCAGCGGCGGAGCATGTCGCCGGCGGCTGGAGACCGCGCGGCAAAGTAGTCCGATCGCGGGATCACCCAGCGACGGATCAGCCGGGCCGGCCAAGGGAACGCGCGGTCGAGGTTCTCATCGTTCTGCGTTCCCCAGGGAATTCCGAGCCGCTGACAGGCCCATCCCCACTGGAGCGCCGGCACTGAGAACACTTCCTGTTCGAGGAACACGGCTGTCGGCCGCCAGCGCCTCAGCCAATCGGCGGGGCGGGTGACGTAGAAATGCCTCTGGTAATGGCCGGCCAGCGCCGTTCGCACCCGTGCGAACGTCCCCACCAGACCCTCCACCGGCTGCGGAATCCAGCCGTCCGGCGAATACTCGTCGGCCCATCGGTTGGGGACGATCAGTTTGACGTCCCATCCGAGCTCGGCCAGCCGCACGTACACGAGCTGGTTGTGGGGAACGATGTTCGGATGGCTGACGACCATCAGCGTGGGCAGCTGGCGCGACACTACGCGAACGTGCTGAGAGCTTGGGCGCGGTTTCCGCGCACTACGCCGTCGTAAACCTCGAGCCAGGCCTGCACCACGGCCTCCGGCGCAAAGTCACGGACCCGCTCGCGCCCCGCCGCCGCAAGACGAGCCCTCAGGTCGCGATCGTCGGCCGCCAGCGACATCATGGCGGCGAGGTCCTGCACATCCCCCGGGTTGTGGAGAAGACCGTCCGTCCCATGTGTGATGTATTCGGCCGGTCCGCCGGTGGCGGCGGCGATCACGGGCAGCCCAGCCGCCATACCCTCGAAAACAGCGGTTCCCAGCGGCTCGATGAGGACCGAGGCGTGAACGAGCAGGTCGAGATGCTCGAGCTCAGCTTCGATGTCCCGTCGGAAGCCGAGGAAGTCGACGCGATCCGCGATTCCAAGCTCGCCCGCGAGAGCTCGCAGTTCGCCGGCGTAGTCCTCCTCCCCGAACATCGCGTTGCCGATGACCACAGCGCGGGTCGACGATCGCGGGAACGCCCGAGCGAACGCGCGGAGGAACACGTCCTGACCCTTCCACGGCGCCAACCGCCCAACGATTCCGACCCGCTCGACATGCGGCCGTCGTGGCACCGGGTCGGCCGGCATGGGGATCGGGTGCGGTATCACCTCGGCACGCATGCCTGGACGAAACCAGCCGACGAGGTCGAGGATCGTTCTCGATGGCGCGATGACGGCACTGGGCAGCGTGCCCACCAGCAGCCGCGTCGGACGGACGGCCTGGGGCGCGATGTAGTCAGCGGTGATCTGGTCATGCAGGTGGAACACGACTGGAAGTCTGGCCAGCCGGGCGGCCAGCGTGCCGTAGATGCCCGCTTTGAGCGAGATGGCGCTGACGACGTGCGGCCTCAGCTCCACGAGACGATGTCTCAGGCGCCGGACGTAGTCAGCGACGTCGAGGGCGGCGAGTGCCTGCTTGCGTCCGGCATGAATCTCTGTCCGCTTGAGACCGCGGGTCCGCTCGCTCAGCGGCAGCAGCTCGACCCGAGCGCCGGCGTCGGCAAGGGCATCCGTTAGCGGACCCTCCTCCGCGAGCACGACCGTCGCCTGGATCTGATCGGTCGCCTGGATGATGCGCAGCATCTCCATCTCCGCTCCCGAGAAACGGGCGACATGGGTGAGGAAGACGACCGAGAGGGGCGCGACGTCCGCCCCGCGAAGCTCTCCGAAAGCTGACAACGCGCGGCTCGTCCTGTTAGGTCACGGGCCTGGGACCGCGCCACTGACGACCCGCTTGCAGTTCGCTGACGTCCCCGATTCCGTTTCCGTTGCGGGGCGGAAACGAGCGGTGTTCCCAGGCCGGTCTGCGAGCCGCGGTCTTGCTCGGACCGGCCGCGATCGTGCCGACCAACAGCCAGCTGAGAGCGGACAGGGCGTAATTGCCTCCGGTCAGCCACTGCCCGGCCCCGACGACGAGCACCCCGATCACCGGAAGCAACGCCTCCCTGCCGGCGAAATAGTCGACGACGGCCTTGCCGAGTGCCAAGAGCACGATCGCCAGGTACAGGATGCCCCCGACAATCCCGAGACTCACGAACGCGTTGGAGATGTCCACCTCGGTCGCCTGGCTTTGCTGCGTCGTGGACTGCTGATGATTGACCCCGGCCGCTTGGTTGGTGCTGCCTGGTCCGTTGCCTTCCGGGTGGGTGAACCCCTTCTTGAATCCGGTGATGACCTCCTGCACGTGGACGAGCAGCGTGGAGCTGTTCGGATCCAAGGGGTTGGCGATCCCGCCCAACTGGTGACTCACGAGCGCGCTTGATCCAGAGCCGGCGCTAGAGAGGGTCGAGCCAAACAATTTGAGTCCTCCGTACGCCGCCCCGATGGCACACACGGTGATGATCAGCGCCATCCGCGGCCGGTGGGTGCGTAGCGCCAGCATGACCACGATGGCGAGGACGGAGAGAATCAGCGCGCTGCGGCCGGAGGAGAGGAACAGCGCCACTGCCAACACGGGAACCCCCAGGAGCGCGGCGGTCCGCCCTCGGAGGACGTAGGCGAACGCGATGGCAAGCCCGGAACCAACGAACAGCGCGTACTCCCCGCTGCTGGAGAAAGTCCCCCAAGCTCTGACCGTATTTCCCACGTGCAGGGCGTTGTATCCCCCCGCCACATTGAGCCAGTTCACATCCCACGGTGGATCGCCCACCTGCGTCTGGTACACCCCATACGCGCCGATGACGATGCCCAAAGCGAGCACGATGCCGAGGATGCGATCACTCAAGGCGTCGTCCACGACCGCTCGTCCGACGAAGAACCAGAGGAGAGGCAGGGCCATATAGAGCAGCCCGGTGAGGTTCGCCGCCACGCCCGCCCCCGTGGGGTTGGCCACCTCGAGGAAGGTGAACGCCAATAACGCCAGCATCAGCTTCGACAGCAGGTCCGGCGCCAATGGGCGGCGCTCGAGGAAGTACAGCTTGACAATCAGAACAAACACGACGACGTAGGGCACCAGGATCATCGGGTCGGCCGGCAGCCATCCCGCCGCCGGTATCAGCAACCGACGCAGGAAAGCCAGGAAGATGAGGTAGATAAACGTGGCGATCACGCCGGCGGCCGGCCGGGCGAGCGACACGGTGATCAGCAGGAGGGCGACGACTCCGGCGACCGTCAGGCGCAGTAACGGTCCGACATTGGTGCCCGCGTCCACGAACAACGCGAGGACGACCGATGAGAATGCCGCTGCGAAGTAGATCCGTGCCCCGCGTCCCACTCGCGGAATCGTCAGACCGGGCCTGATCGCGGTGCCGACGCGGGTCAACTGCTACCGCCGCGTCGGGACAGGCGGGTTCGACGTGCGGCGTGAGAAGTTGGCGACGACGCCGAGCGGCGTCACTCCCAGACCCTCGAGTTGGGTTCGCAGGTTCCTGAGCTCGGGGCTGTTCTCGCGTCCCAGCCGGGCCACGAGCAGTACGGCATCAACCTGGTGGATGAGCGGTATGACGTCAGACACCAAGCCGGGCGGCGGACCCTCGATGATCGTCAGCGCGTACGACGCCGCGGCCGATGCCAGCAGGCGGCTCATCGGCTCGGAGCCGAGAAGCTCGCTTGCGTCTGCGGCCGGCGATCCGGCAGCGAGGACGTCGAAGCCGCCGGGAGCGTTGGCAGTGTGAGCTGGATCGGAGCCGTTGGTTCCGGTCCAATGAGCGCTGGGCACGGGGACGACGACCTCGTTGAGTTCCTTCCCGGACCGCAGCGCCGTGCTCAGCCCGTGCTCAGGGTCGATATCGAGCAGCTCGGCTAGGTGCGGCCTTCTCATGTCGGCCTCGATCAGCAGGACGTTTCCGCTCATCGCCGCAGCCGCTGCGGCGGCGAGGTGAAGCGCGACCGTGGTCTTGCCGCTCCCCTGCGCAGCGGACGTGAGCAGGACGGAACGGATGTCGCGGCCGCCTGAGCGATAACGGAGGTTGGTCCGCAGAAGCCGAAATGCCTCGAGGTCACGGTCGGACAGATTGGTGGTGAGACCCACCCCCTTTCGGAGCACGCGACTCCTCGGGATCGTCGCCAGCACGGGGAGATCAAGGGCATCTTCGACCTCCTCGGCCCGCCGCACCTTGGGATCGACCTGCTCCGCGATGAGCGCGAGCGCAAGGCCCAGGATCAGGCCCGCGATGCCGCCGATGACGAGATCCAGCGTCGTCTTCGGCGAGGATGGCGACGTCGGCGGGAGTGCCAGCGCAGCCAGCTGGACGTTGTCCGGCTCAACCGCCTTGAGCTCCGTCAGCTTCGTCAGGTTGTTTCTGAGGACGGCGCGCTGGAGCGCGGTCTGGCCGTGCGCGTTGAGGTCGTGCTGCACGTGGGCGATGCCCGTGTTGATTCTGGAGACGAGGGCCGCGCGCTCGTACGCGAGGAATGACCTGGCCATCGCGTTGGCAATCGTGGCTGCGGCCGCCGGCGTCGGCGCTGTGGCCTGGATGCCAATGAGCTGCGACTTGGTTTGCTGCGACACCGTCACGTGGTTCTTCAGGTAGTCAGGCGTATAGCCATCGCCCAGGCTCTTGGCGGCGGCGTTGCGGACCTGCGGCAGCGATACGAGGCCGATGTCGGTGGCCGCCTCGATGGTTGGGTCCGAGCTTTGCAGCTGGAGCGGGAGTCCGGTCAGCTGGACGTCGAGGAGGAGGGGCTTGAACAGCAGGACAGAGGTGGCCGTGTAGGCCTTCTTCTGGCTCTTGGCGATGAGGAAGGCCGCTCCAACCGCAATGACGGTCGTCAGCACGATCAGCGGCAGGCGCCGCCGCAGCATCCGCATCAGCGCGCCGAGATCCCCGCGCTCGCGCTGGTCTTGTGGACTCACGAGCAGTGCCCCGCTTTACGGAGCACGCTCATTCGAGAACGTATCTCGGCCGTCATCCGTTTCCTTGGTCTCATTCGCTAGCGCACGAGATCCGGTCCTGATGGACCGATGGCCTCGATTCGTTGTGGGCCGATCCCCTTCGAAGCCCCACGCCCCGGCTAGTTGTACCAGCTAGCGGACGTTGCCGCCAGATTACGCGAAGCGCAGCCCGAGATCTCGCCACCTCCGGACCACGCTCAAGCGGACGCCCGCAGCGCCAGGAGCTCCCCGGGGTGGAGCGGTGATGCGTCCGCGGAGCGAACTGGGACCCACTCGGAGAACCGTCCAGGCACCCCGGGGCTGGTCAAGACCCGCTGAGGGCGCCCCGATGCATTGGGCATGCGCTTCTCGAGTAACCGACAGACAGGCTATGGACTCGCAACTGTGTTGGCCTGCGCAGTCATGGGCATCGCGAGCCCGGCGGCCGCCGCCTCCAGCCGCCACCATCACGCCAGGCAATGTGCGAAGACGAGCCCGAAGGCGGCGCGGACGCACCTGCGGAGGTCGTGGGGCAAACGTACCGCGTGTCACGAACCAGCAGCGAAGGCCGATACGGCGATCAAGCACTGGTTCATCTGGCCGGTCCGGGGCGGCGTGACGTCGACCTCGCCGCGACGACGACGACGACGACGACCACTACGACCTCGACGACGACGGCGAACACGACGACGACGACGACCTCGTCAACCGCCACGACTTCGACCTCGTCCACCGGTACCGGGAGCCTTTCGTGGGCCGGCTGGAATATCTTGTCGAACCCGATCAGCGCGACCCAGCAGACGGCGCTGCCGTTCGGCGACCGCTCGCACTGGCTCCAGCCGTGGCGCGCCTATCTGGACACCCAGCCGGCGGCAATGCTCCGCAACGCCGTTGGGATCAACTTCAACGTTGCGCCCCAGGACGCGTCGGCCACGGCGCGCCTGCTTGCTCAGAGTGGATTCACCCGCGCTCGGCTTGAGATCGGATGGAACTCGATGTCGTTCGCAGACCCCAGCCAGCTCCAAAGCCCGGCATCGATCGACACCCGGCTCGCGGCGCTGAAGGCGGTCGGTATCCGGCCACTTATCCTCCTCAACGCAAACGACGGCGGACCGGGTCCGTCGCTGTCGTTCGCCGCACACATCACTCAGTCGGTGGCTGCAGGGGCGAGAACGGTCCAGGTCGACTCCGCGACGGCGCGGATGCTCGTCCCCGGGTTGTCGGGGTTCGATATCCCTGGCGGTCCCGTCGCCGCATTCATTGCGACCTCGGTGTCTTCGACCGGTCTGGTGCAGCTCTCACAACCCATCCCGGTTGCGATTCAGGCCGGGACGTATACCGTCACGACGCTGCGGTACCCGCCGTTCGCCCCACCATTCACCGCGAACGGAAATCCCAATCCTGCATTTGAACTGACGCTGAGCGGTTGGCTCCAGTACGTCAAGGCAGTCACCAGTGAGGCGCGAAAGGTCCTTGGCAGTGACAACTTCGATGTCGAGGTCTGGAATGAGATGAGTTTTGGCTCGAGCTTCCTCGATGTGACGCGCTACTACAATCCGGTCCCGTCTGCGATGCAAGGTATCGGCAGCGTTCCCACCCAGCTGCTCGCTCGCACCGTCAAATGGATCCGAGACCCGGCCAACGGACTTCCCGACGTTGGGATCGGCGACGGATTCGCCAACGAGAGCCCGTTCGTCTCCGGGACGACCGTCCCGCAGGGAGTCACGGCGATCGACAAGCATCCCTACCACGAGGAGCCGTACGCGTTCCCCGGAGCTCAGCCCTTCCCCGCCAACCAACGACCCGTCAACGCCCTTGGCACTCCGGAAGGCTCGGTCGACCAAAACGGCAACTGGCACGACTCCTTCGCGCCCACCTACACGGCCTTCTTCCCGGAATATCTCCTGAGCGGCATTCAGACGGAGTTCCTCGAGCGAGATCTCTCGCCGACCACCACGTACATCGGCTCAACCGCTCATGGCCGCACGACCAAGCCGGCCGGAGCCACGACGGCTCCGCAGGATTGGATCACCGAGACGAACATCGACCTCGCCTCCAGCCCCAAAGCGCTGACGACGGCTGACAAGTGGCACCTGCAGGCAAAGGCCACACTGCGCACACTGAGCGCATACGTGAACAAGGGCGTCTCGGCGTTGTACCTCTACGCTGTTGGAGACGGGGACTACGCGATGGTCGACACCTCCCAGCCCGGAGGCGGCCCGACGATGACCGCGGTGAAGACCTTCACGCAGGCCTTTGCCGGCCCGGCAACGATTCCGACCCGTCGGTCGATCAGTCTGTCGCAGATCGCCGATCAGGGGAACTGGACTCAGTTCGCCGGTGACGGAACGGCGGCGCACCCGCCGCTGTACAACCGCCAGGTTGTCGCGTTCCTGCCGTTCCAGGTGGACACGAACAAGTTCGTGGTCCCGGCGTACGTGATGACTCGCAATATGGCCACGCTGTACAACCCGTCCGCCCCGTCGACGGATGTCACGCGCTATGACATGCCGCCCGAGACGTACCGTCTGACCGTTGGCGGTGTCAATGCGACGAACCTGAAGGTGACCGCGACCGATCCGCTGACCGGCAGCTCGGTGCCGGTGCAGGTCACCCCGACATCGTCGACCACGGCGGTGCTCGAGGTCGGGCTGACCGATTACCCGCGGCTGCTCGTCCTTCAGGACGGATGAGTCGCTGATCCCCCCGCAGATCGCTCAGGAGCGGCCGTCGACATTGTCGTCGGCCGTTTCCGCAGGTGAGCACGCCCGTCTCGTCGAGATGACAACCGGCGCGAGCGGGGCGTCGTAGAACGAAGAGGGTTCCGGCGAACGCGCCTCCCTCCGCCCAGCATGTGAGAATCCGAGGCCATGGACCTCGGCCTCCGCGAGCGGGTATGTGTTGTCACCGGTGCGTCCCGCGGAATCGGGCGGGCAACGGCGATCTCGCTCGCGGGGGAAGGCGCCGTGGTCGTGCTCGTCGGCCGGCGTGAGGAGGGTCTCGCCGACACTGCGCAGGCGTGCGAGGAGGCCGGGGGCCGCGCGGCGACGCTCGTCCTCGACGTCACCCACCCACTCGCGGGCGAGCGACTGCTCGATGTGTGCCTGGGGCGGCTCGAGCGCCTCGACGTGCTCGTCAACAACGCCGGGATGAGCGAGCTCCGCACGCTGGAACAGCTCAGCGACGCTGACTGGCAGGCCCAGTGGGAGCTCCATGTGATGGCACCGATGCGGCTGATGCGAGCGGCGGCGCCGGTGATGGGGCTGCGGGGGTGGGGGAGGATCGTCAACGTCTGCTCGTCCTCCGGCAAGCGCCCGGGCCGGACGAACATGGCCTACAACGTCACCAAGGCGGCCCAGCTGTCGCTGTCACGGTCATTCGCCGACCTGTACGCCGATCGCGGAGTGCTCGTCAACGCGATCGCGCCTGGCCCGGTCGCCGGCGAGCTCTGGGCCGGGCCCGGGGGGCTCGCCGAGCAGGTCGCTGAGGCGCAGGGCCTCACGCGCGAGCAGGCGCTCGAGAACGCGGCCGGACGCGTGCCGCTCGGTCGACTCGGCACCGAGCAGGAGATCGCCGCGGTGATCACGTTCCTCGCCTCCGAGGCGGCATCGAACGTCGTCGGGGCGGCGTGGTCGGTCGACGGCGGCAGCGTGCCGAGCATCGTCTGAGAGGTCATCTCAAAACCCCCCGCGCACGTCTGGCGGCGGCGGATCTGCGCGAGGCGGCGTCCTCGGACCCTTGCATAGCTCCGCTATGCGTCGGGATCCTGCGTCCTTGCCTCGCGTGATCCGGCGCTCGCCAGCCGCACACGCGGAGTTTCGAGATGACCTCTGCCGCGGGTAACCTCCGGCGGCGATGGCGCTCAACACACAAGCGATTGGCAAGACCTACGAACCGCACGTCTACGCTGTCGGGCGCGAGAAGATCCGCGAGTACGCGTCCGCCGTCGGCGAGACCAACCCGCTCTATTTCGACGTCGACGCCGCACGAGGTGCCGGATACGCCGACGTCGTCGCGCCGCCGATGTTCGTCGTCGTGTACGCCGCCCGGGCGCTCGCCCCGGCGATCTTCGACCCCGACGTCGGCCTCAACTTCGCGATGATGGTCCACGGTGGCCAGGAGTTCCGCTGGGGGCCGCTCGTCGTCGCCGGCGACGAGATCACGACCACGACCGCGGTCAAGGACATCGCCGATCGCGGCGGGATGGGCTTCTACGTGTTCGAATCCGTGTCCAAGAACGAGCGCGGCGAAACCGTCTGCACCGGCACGTGGACGAACATCGTCAGGGGGGTCTCATGAGTCTGCACGCCGGCGACACGATCGAGCTGAAGGTCACCCCCGATCCCTACGTGACCGTGCGATATGCTGGTGCGTCCGGGGACTTCAATCCGATCCACGTCGACGAGCAGTTCGCCAAGAGCGTCGGTCTGCCCGGCCGGATCCTCCACGGGTTGTGGACGATGGCTCAGGTCGCGCGCGCCCACACGGAGGCGGCGGGCGGACCGGAAGTGCTCAAATCGCTGTCCGTGCAGTTCCGCGGCATGGGCGTGATGGGCGCCGAGATCACCGTGACCGGAGCCGTCGGCGAGGCGCAGGACGGAATCGTGACGGTGTCCTCCGAGGCCGAGCAGAACGGCAGTCGCATCATCCGCAACGCAGTCGCGGAGATCGCGGTCTAAAAGGGGCCCGCGGGCGCATGGGCCGCTGGCTACTTGCTACACGCCACCGGCCCGCTCGGCTTCGGCGCCGTGCCGGGCTCCTGCGGGGGTGCCGCCGAATTGACCGTCACCGGGTACGGGGCGACGAGCGTCTGCTCGAGCGCCTTGAGGCTGTTCGTCGAGTCGGTCGCGAGATCCAGTGGGGCGCTGGCGGCGCAGCTGGACAGAACGATCCGCGAATCCGCTGGGTCCGGCGTCGGCAGCGATGGGACCGACGGGTCGACCTTGGCGAAGTTGAAAGCGCGCGTCAGGTCACCGACCGTCGAGCGACGCCACGCCGTCAGATTCGGTACCTCGGCCCCGAACCGGGTTTCGATCAGGCGCAGCAGGGAGGTGTGGTCGAACGTGTCCGAGCAGACGAAGCCGCCGCGGCTGAACGGTGACACCACGAGCATCGGCACCCGGAACCCCAGCCCGATCGGCCCCGCGACGCCGGACGCGTCCGCGGGCAGCGGGCTGACCGTGAGGGACTCGCCGGGCGTGCCCGCCGGCGCGAGCGGCGGGGGCACGTGGTCGAAGAAGCCGCCGTTCTCGTCGTAGGTGATGAGGAGTGCCGTCTTCTTCCACACGCCGGGATTGGCGACGAGCGTCCGCAGCACGTCGGCGGCGACGCTCTCGCCGTAGATCTCCGGGGCGGGCGGATGCTCGCTCGCGATCAGTGGCGCGAGCACCCACGACACCGATGGGAGCTGCCCGCTCGCGACGTCGGTCTGGAACGTCCCCGGATAGGTCGGGGCGAGGGCGCGCGCTGCGAGGGCCGGGTTCGTCTGATACTGCTTGAAGTACGGGAGCACGTTGTCCCCGTAGTTGCCGTCCGGGTTGCCGTACACCTTCCAGCTGATCCCGCGCGCTGCCAGCTGCTCGGGCATCGTCGTCCAGCTGAGCGTGCCGAAGCGCTCGACCCGGGTCGAGCTCGTCGACAGGATCGGGCCGCCGTGCGTCCCCTGGGGATCGAGCGTCGCTGAGAACGTGTAGAGGCGGTTCGGGTCGGTCGGGCCGATCACCGAACAGAAGTAGTGGTCACAGATCGTGAACGCGTCGGCGAGCGCGTAGTAGAAGTCGAGGTCGGCGCGGGTGTAGTACCCCATCGTGAGCGGGCCGTTGGCCGAGCCGTCGGCCGCCAGGTGCCCGGAGACGAACCCGTCCATCTTCCCGCCGTCCCAGTAGCTGTGCTGCGGGCCCCAGCTGTGGTTGATGTCGTTCGTGCACTCGCCGTTCTTGTACGAGTCGAGGTGGAACGGATACAGATGATCGCCGTCGTAGCCGCCGGGGTAGCCGGGCTGCGCGAATACGCTCAGACCGCTCCCGTCCCCGAGCGGCAGCGCGTTCGGGTCCGCGAACCCGGTGACTCCGCGGTACGAGCCGAAGAGGTGATCGAACGACCGGTTCTCCTGCACGAGGATGATCACGTGCTCGATGTCGCTGAGCCGGCCGCAGCTCGGCGCCGCGGCGTGCGCCTGCGCGATCAATTCGTTGCCCAGCAGCGCGGAGGCGCCGAGCGCAACGCCTCCGTCGCGCAGCAGCTGACGACGCGTGAGACCACGACTCATGTGCCTGCTCCCTGTCTGACGAACGGTGATGTGACCGCGGCTGGATCGGTCGCGGCGGGCCGGACTCTACCGAACGCCTACGTTCACATGAGCCGCTTAGGCGGCGAGCGTCCTGACCCCGGTGTCCGAGCAGCAGACCTGGTTACGGCCCGCGTGCTTGGCGCGGTAGAGGCGCTCGTCGGCGACTGCGAACAGCGCCGGGTAGTCGAGCGCCTGGCCCGGGCGTGAGGCCGCGACGCCACAGCTGATCGTCGCCCGCAGGCCGCCCGCGAGCGGTTCGGCCTCGACCGCAGCGCGGAGCTCCTCGGCCAGGCTTTCGACCTGCGACTGGTGGGCACCGGGAACGAGAACGAGGAACTCCTCACCGCCGAGCCGGTAGGCGAGGTCGTACGCGCGCAGGCACTTGCGCATCGCGTAGGCCACGTCCTTGAGGACGGCGTCACCCCGGGCGTGGCCATGCTCGTCGTTGATGTCCTTGAAGTGATCGACGTCCGCGATGATCACGGCGACCGCCTCTCCCGTCACCTGGGACTGCTGGGTGAGCTCGGAGACGCGCGTCGCGAGCGCGGAGCGGTTGAGCATGCCGGTCAGCTCGTCGAGCACCGCCCGGGTGCGAAACTCGACGTCCGACTTCATCAGCGCGATCGAGAGCAGGGTGACGGACACGATCAGCGCCGCGGGGCCGAGCACGAACGGCGGGTTGTGGATGACCGCATCGGCGTCGACGGCAAAGCTGACGATCAGCAACAGCGCCAGCGCGAGGGCGACGCCGGCGGCGATGCCGCGGTTGGAGAAGCGGGACGCGAGCGTCACCACCGGCATCGCCAGCCACGACATCGTTGCCACCTTCGGTCCGCCGGACAGCGCGACGCTGACCGCGATGATGGTCTCCGCGCCCGCCCAAGCGGCGAACATCACGTACTCGGGCCGCTGGAGGTGCGGCAGCGCCTTCTCGGCGCGGCTGAAGAGGACGCCGGCGAGCAGCAGCGGCGCGAGCGTCCACCATCCGAGCCACGGGCCGCAGGCGAGCAACGCGATTCCAAGCACCGCCAGCGATGCGATCCGGGCCGGACGGATCCGCCGGTCCATATCGAGCATCCGCTCTCGGTCCATACCGTCGCGGATCAACCAGTTGGAATCGCTCATCTTCCCGCCTGCCATCGCCGTTCTCGCACTGCACACCGTGCGGCGCTTCTGGCCTGGTTCGGCGTTTTTGCCGAAGAACCCGAGCGGAACCTCTGCTGATGGACGTCCGTAGCTGTCTCCGGTGGCCCACCGGGCCCTGGCAGACGCCGACCTACAATCAGGACCGTGCTGACTGAACGCCAGGAACTCGTGCTGCGGAAGGTTGTCGAGGACTACCTCGAGGCCGGCACGCCCGTGGGCTCGAAGGCGCTCTCCGCCGACGTCGAATGGGGTCCGTCGACGATCCGCCACGAGCTCGCGAACCTGGAGGAGCTCGGGCTGCTCGCCCATCCGCACACGTCCGCCGGACGGATCCCGACCGAGGCGGGCTACCGATACTTCGTCGATCGGCTGCTGCCCGAGGACGACGGTCAGCCGAAGCTGGCGCTGACGCTCGTTCGGCGTGAGCTCGACGAGGCGATGCGGGTCACGACCGAGACGCTCTCGCAGGTAACGAACCTGCTCGCGATCGTCACCGCGCCGCCGATTGACACCTCGACGATCCGCCATATCGAGGTGCTCGTGCTCCAGCCCCAGGTGCTGATGGTCGTCGTCATCACCTCGACCGGCGGCGTCACCAAGCGCCTGTTCACCTTTGATCGCCCGGTTGACTCCGGGCTCGCCGACTGGGCCGCGAGCTATCTCAACGAGCGGCTGGTCGGCATCGGTCTCGGTGCCCGCATGCTCCACCAGCGGCTGCACGACAGTTCCCTGAGCGCGACCGAGTCGGCCTTCCTGGACGCGCTTGCGCCGGTGTTCACCGAGCTCGAGGAGTCCTCGCAGGACACGCTCTACGTCGAGGGTGCCTCGCGACTGCTGCGGCTTGACCGCTTCGGCGACGTCTCGGATCTCAACTCGCTGATGGACATGCTCGAGCGTCGCGTGACGCTGCTCGGTCTGCTCCAGGGCGCGCTCGCCGAACGCGATGTGCTCGTGCGGATCGGGGCCGAGAACGACGCCCCGGCGCTCCGGTCGGTCGCGTTCGTCGCGGCCGCGTACGGGTTGCCGCAGCGCCGCCTCGGCGCCGTCTCGGTGATCGGGCCGCTGCGGATGGACTACGGCCGCGCGATCAAATCGGTGCGTGACGCCGCCGCCCAGCTTTCGACCTTCATCGCCGAGGTATACGACGAGCGATGAGCGCCGGCCAGGTTCCCCGCGACTACTACGACGTCCTCGGCGTGTCCCGTGACGCCGACGAGGCAGAGATCAAGAAGGCATTCCGGCGACTCGCCCGGGAACTGCACCCGGACGTCAACCGCAACGACCCCGCCGCCGAGGACAAGTTCAAGGAGGCGGCCGAGGCCTACGAGGTCCTGAACGACCCCGAGCGCCGCGCGACGTATGACCGCTACGGTCACGAGGGCCTGCGCACCGGCGGCTACGCCCCGAACTTCGAGGGCTTCGGCTCGGTCGCCGACATCTTCGAGGCGTTCTTCGGCGGCGGCGGCTTCGGCGGCGCGTTCGGCGGGGGGCGTGCGACCGGCCCGGTCCAGGGCGGCGACGTCGGCGTCAGTGCCGTGATCGAGCTCGCAGACGCGGCGCACGGGACGCAGGTCGAGGTCGGCTACGAGGTGGTCGTGACCTGCGAGCACTGCCACGGCAACGGCGCCGAGCCGGGAACGCCGATCGAGACGTGCGACCGCTGCGGCGGCACCGGACAGCTGCGCGCCGTGTCGCGCACGCCGTTCGGGCAGGTGATGCGGACGACCGCATGCGATGTCTGCGGCGGCGACGGGCGCGTCGCCCGTGATCCGTGCCGCGAGTGTGACGGGCGGGGCCGCCGGGTTGACCACGTGAAGGTCTCCGTCGACGTTCCGGCCGGCATCGCGGACGGCCAGCGGATCCGGATCGCCGGACGTGGCCACGCCGGCGAGCGCGGCGGTCCGCCGGGCGATCTGTACGTCCAGGTCCGCGTCCGCGAGGACCCGCGCTTCCTGCGTGACGGCGACGACCTCGTCACCGCGATCGATGTCGCGGCGCCGCTCGCGGCGCTCGGGACGACGGTCGAGGTGCCGACGGTCGACGGACCGATTGAGCTCGAGGTCCCAGCGGGCACGCAACCGCACGAGACGCTCGTCGTGCGCGGAGCCGGCATGCCCTCGCTGCGGGGCCGGCGCAGCGGTGATCTCCGTGTCGTCGTCAACGTCGTCGTCCCGCGGCACCTGGGGCGCGAGCAGCGCGAGCTCCTCCAGCGGTTCGCCGATTCGATGACCGACCACAACCTCAAGACCGACGACGGCGTGTTCAGCAAGCTGCGGCGCGCCTTCGGCGGCCACGGGTAGCGCGCCCGCGGGGCGCGGACCGGCATGCTGCGCCTTGCCGTGCGCGTTGCGCGCGCTCAGTCCGAGCTCGTGCTCGCCGAGCTGCTCGAGCTCGCCCCGAGCGGCGTCGAGGAGGTCGCGCTCGGCGACGAGCTCGTCGAATACGCCGTCTACGGGCCGCCCGGCGAGCTCCCGTCGCTGCCGGATCTCCGCGCGGCGGCGGGCGGAGCGCTCGTCGAGGTCTCGACGGCGGAGGTGGCCGATGACTGGGCTGAGCGCTGGCGCGAATTCCATCGCCCGCTGGTGCTTCCCGGTCGCCTCAGAGTCCGCCCGCCGTGGGAGCCGGCGGGAGCGGAGCCGATCGACCTCGTGATCGAGCCGGGGCAGGCGTTCGGCACGGGCGCGCACGCGACGACGCGGCTGTGTCTCGAGCTGCTGCTGTCCGAGGCCGTCCCCGCCAGCGGTCCGTTTCTCGATCTCGGCTGCGGGTCCGGCGTGCTCGCGATCGCAGCCGCGCGGCTCGGGTTTGAGCCCGTGCTCGCGCTCGACTTCGACTCCGCCGCGGTTGAGGCAACGGCCGCGAACGCACGCGCCAACGGCGTGCGTCTTGACGTCCGCCGGTACGACCTCAGAGACGCCGATCCACCGCCCGCCGACACCGTCGCCGCGAACCTGCTCGGGCCGCTGCTGCGCGCGTGGGCGCCCCGGATCGCCGGCCGGGCGCGCCGCGTGATCGCCAGCGGCCTGCTCGCGACCGAGCGCGACAGTGTCGCCGCCGCGTTTGTCGCCGCCGGGATGGCGGTCGCCGAGGAGCGGATCGGCGGCGAATGGGCGGCGCTGCGGCTGACGCGTGAGAGCGGCTGACCCCGGGGTAGGCTCTGGGCCGTGAGCCAGCATGTCGTGATCGCGGGCGGTGGCTTCGGTGGCTACTACGCCGCCAAGACGCTCGAGCGCGTGACGCCGAAAGACGTCCGCATCACACTCGTTAACGACGTCAACTTCATGCTCTACTCGCCGCTGCTCCCGGGCGCGGCCGCCGGCACGCTCGAGGCGCGCCACGTCGTCGTACCCCTGCGCGAGCAACTCGGGCGGACCGAGCTGCGGCTCGGGTGGGTCACCGGCGGTGATCCCGCCGGGAACCGGCTCTGCGCGCGCATGCTCAACGGCGAGGAGGTCGACTTCGTCTACGACCAGCTCGTCGTGGCCCTCGGGTCGGTCTCTCGCACGTTTCCGATTCCCGGCCTCGCCGAGCACGCGATCGGCTTCAAGACGATCTCCGAGGCGTTCGCGCTGCGCAACCAGGTCGTGCGCTGTCTGGAGACCGCGGAGGAGATCGAGGACGAGGACGTTCGGCGGCAATACCTCGGGTTCGTGTTCGTCGGTGGGGGCTACGCCGGCGCGGAGGGCGTCGCCGAGCTCGAGGACTTCGCCGAGGACGCGCTGACCTACTACCCGCGGTGCCGTCAGACCGGGACGCGGTGGATCCTCGTCGAGGCGAGCGATCGGATCATGCGTGAGATCCAGCCCCAGCTCGCCGAGTTCGCACAGAAGGTGCTTCAGCGGCGGGGAATCGAGGTGCTGACGAACACGCAGCTCAACGAGGTGACCGACAAGTCGGTGACGCTCTCGACCGGGGAGATCGTCCCGTGCCGCACGGTGTGCTGGACGGCCGGCGTGAAGGCGAATCCGGTCGCCGAGCAGCTCGGCCTGCCCTTGGCCGGCGGCCGCATCGCCTGCACTCAGGAGATGCGCGTGACGGGCTACGACAACGTGTGGGCGCTCGGCGACATCGCCGCGATCCCCGACCCGGCGCGTCCGGGCGAGCCGACGCCCCCGACCGCGCAGCACGCGATCCGGCAGGGCAAGCTGATGGGCAAGAACGTGTCGGCCGCGCTCGGGCATCGCGCCGAGGTGCGCCCGTTCAAGTTCAAGACGCTCGGCGCATTCGCCGACCTCGGCCGGCACAACGCGGTCGCGAACCTGATGGGCACGCGGGTCCGTGGCTTTCCGGCGTGGGCGATCTGCCGCTTTTACCACCTGGCGTGGATCCCCGGGTTCCTCCGCAAGCTGCTGCTGATCACCGACTGGACGGTCGACTTCTGGTTTCGGCGGGACACGGCGGAACTGGGCTCGCTCGGCCATCCGCCGTCGCTCGAGGAGCACGATGTGCCGGCGTCGGATCCGTCACCGGCGGCGACGGGCTGAGCCGCGTTTCTGACGCCCCGGTGCGGGACGGTGGGCCAGCCGGCCCGCCTCGACCAATGGACAACCCTCCTGAGCCAATCCTGGACGACGGGACGGTGACGGACAGGCCTCGACGGCGCATCCTTTCCCATCGTGCGGTTGGCCCAAAGCTCAAGGAGGTGATTCCCACTTGCCTAACCCGCTCGCGATCGGCGTGACCCTCGGTGGCCTGCTCCTCGATGTCGTCGCCCCTCGACCGAAGCCTCGATCCGGATCCCATATGGAGCTCTCTCCTCTCTCCGAGCGCCCCGGGTCGAGGACACCGTTGGGGCCGATGATCGGGAAGTACGACGGGACGCCGGTCGCGAGCGGATCCGCTCGCTGACGGCGTCGCCTGGGTGCGCGCGCTACGGTGGCGCCCCAGGTGACGTCGTTCGCGGTCAAGTTCCTCGGATGCAAGGTCTCCCAGGCCGACGCGATGCTGGCACGCGACGCGCTGCTCGCCGCCGGGCATACCGAGGTCCCGGAGGCCGAGGCCAAGCTGCACGTCATCAACACGTGCTGCATCACGAACGAGGCGGAGGCGAAATCCCGCCAGTCGGTGCGCCGCTCACTCGCGACCGGCGCCGACGTGTACGTTGCGGGCTGCGCGACGAACCTCAACGCCTCTCAGTTCGCCGACATCGATCCCCGGGTCCAGGCGTTCGTCGGCACGGCCGATGACGTCGCCGCCGAGCTCGGCGCGTGCGCGGACGTCGGGCATGACGTGCTCGCCCGCTCGCCGATCACCCGAGCGCCCGAACGCGGGGGTTCGTCAAGGTCCAGGACGGCTGCGACAGCGAATGCGCGTACTGCATCATCCCGTCCGTGCGCGGCCCGGCCCGATCGCGGCCGGCGAGCGCGGTCGTGCAGGAGGTGCGCCGCCGCGTCGCCCAGGGCCAGCCCGAGATGGTGATGACGGGCATCAGCGTCGGGGACTACCGGGATCCCGAGCACGGCCTCGAGCTCGGCGAGCTGATGGTCGAGGTCGCCCGGATCCCGGGCGTCGAGCGCGTGCGCCTGTCGAGCGTCGAGGTCATCCACGTCAAGGACAGCCTCCTCGATGCGCTCGCCCACGAGCCGAAGGTGTGCCCGCACCTCCACGTCCCGATGCAGTCCGGCGACGACGACGTGCTGCGCGGGATGGGCCGCCATTACACGGCGGCCGAGTACGTCGAGCGCATCCGCGCGGTGCGCGCCGCGGCCCCGATGGTCAACGTCACCGCGGACGTCATCGTCGGGTTCCCGACCGAGGACGAGGCGGCGTTCGGGCGGACGCTCGACGCGATCGACGCCGCCGGGATCAGCCGGGTCCACGCGTTCTCGTACTCGCCCCGGCCCGGGACGGTCGCCTCCGAGCTCGGGGACCGGGTCCCGCCGCAGGAGAAGAAGCGCCGCTCGCGCGTGTTGCGTGGGCACGCCGAGGTCCGCTCGCGGCATCACCGCACGGCCAAGCTCGGCGGGGTCGAACGTGTGCTTGTCGACAAGGTCGCCGAGACGCAGTGCTCCGGCTACACCGCCGACTACACGCGCTGCTATCTCCCGGCCGGTGCTGAGGTCCGGGGCGCGCTCGTGGACGCCGTCTGCGTGGAGCTCCATGCCGACGGGTTGCGGTGTGTCCAAAGCTATCCTGAGAAGGGTGGCGATCATCGATCAGGTCCGCACAGATATGACGACCGCAATGAAGGCGGGCGAGAAGGAGCGCGTGGGCGCGCTCAGACTCGTTCTGTCTGAGCTGCAGAAGGCGGTCAAGGACGACAGCGGAGACGAGCTCAGCGTGCTCCGGCGAGAGCGCAAGCGCCGGCTCGACGCAGCTGAGCAGTATCACGCCGCCTCGCGGCCGGAGCTCGCCGAGCACGAGGAGTTTGAGGCGCGGCTCATCGAGACCTACCTGCCGGCCGAGCTCGACGACGCCGCTCTGGATGAGATGATCGCCGCCGTGATCGCGGAGGTCGGGGCAACCGACGTCAAGGACATGGGTCAGGTCATGAAAGCCGTGATGGCGCGGGGTGGCGGACGCCTCGACGGGAAGCGCGCGTCCACCCGCGTGCGCGAGGCCCTGCGTGCGTAGACAGATCGAGCTCGACAACGCCGTCGCGGCCGAGCTCGCCGGCAGCCGCGACGCGGTGCTCAAGACGCTCGAGGGCCACCTCGAGTGCGATGTCTTCCTCCGCGGCAACGTCCTCACCCTGGAGGGCGAGCCCGAGGCCGTCGACGCTGCCGCATCTGTCGTGCGCGAGCTCTCCGACCTGATTGCCCAAGGCCACGAGATCGCGCCGGGGACGATCGAGGCGGTGAGCCGCGCCCTCGACGAGCACGAGTCGCCGGCCCAGATCCTGGAGGACGTCGTCTGGCGTCACCGCACGACGAAGGTTGCGCCGAAGACGGTCAACCAGAAGCGCTACGTCGACTCGATCCGGCATAACACGATCACCTTCGGCATCGGCCCGGCGGGCACCGGCAAGACCTTCCTCGCCGTCGCCCTGGCCGCTGCCGCGCTCAGCCGCCGTGAGGTCAACCGGATCATCCTCACCCGTCCGGCCGTCGAGGCCGGCGAGCGGCTCGGGTTCCTTCCGGGCGATCTGATGGCGAAGGTCGATCCCTATCTGCGGCCGCTGTTCGACGCGCTTCACGACATGCTCGAGCCGGAGCGCGTCTCCCAGTACCTCGAACGCGGCGCGATTGAGGTGGCGCCCCTGGCCTTCATGCGGGGACGGACGCTCAACGACAGCTTCATCATCCTCGACGAGGCACAGAACACGAGCCCCGAGCAAATGAAGATGTTCCTCACGCGGCTCGGCTTCAACTCGAAGATGGTCGTCACTGGCGACATCACGCAGATCGACCTGCCCCGCGAGAACGACAGCGGGCTCGTCGTCGTCAACGAGATCCTCGATGGGGTCGAGGGGATCGAGTTCGTGCGCTTCGGCGACGAGGACGTCGTCCGGCACAAGCTCGTCCGCCGGATCGTGGCCGCGTACAACGACCACGCGCAGCGCATGGCGCCGGAGCTGCGCCCCCGCAAGCGCGCGTAAGGCGTCAATGCTCGACATCGAGGTGATCGGGATCGACGCGCTCGTCGGCGACGGGCCGACCGCCGTCGAGGTCGAGGAGCTGTGCGCGCTGGCGATGTCATCGGCCGGGATCGACGACGGGCACGTGGCGATCGAGTTCGTCGACGAGGAGCGGATCCGGGACCTCAACCGGGAGTACCGGCAGCGGGACGAGCCGACCGACGTGCTCTCGTTCGGGGTCGACGAGAATGGTGCCTCGGCAGGTCCTCGTGAGCTCGGCGACATCGTCATCTGCCCGGAGCACACGTTTGACCTGCGGGAGGCGGTGGTCCACGGCAGCCTGCACCTCAGCGGCATGGACCACGAGCGCGACGACGGCGAGATGCTCGCGCTTCAGGCCGAGCTGATGCGATGGATCACATGAGCGGGATCGTTCCGGGCGGCGAATCCCGTGGGACGGGTGGGGCCGGGACCCGGTCCGGGTTCATCGCGCTCGCCGGCCGCCCGAACGTCGGCAAGTCGACCCTCGCCAACGCGATCGTCGGCGCCAAGGTCGCGATCGTCTCGGACAAGCCGCAGACGACGCGCCGCGCGATTCGCGGCGTCGCCACCGGGCCTGGGTGGCAGCTCGTGCTCATCGACCTCCCGGGCGTGCAGCGCCCCCGGGACGCGCTCACCGAGCGGATGCAGAGCCGGGTCGAGCGCGAGCTCGCCGATGCCGACGGCGCCCTGTTCGTCGTCAACGCCGAGCAGGGGATCGGTCCCGGCGACCGGTTCATCGCCGAGCTGCTGCGCGCCTCGCCGGTGCCGGTCGTGATGGCGGTCAACAAGGTCGACCGGTGCAAGAGCCCGCAGACGGCCGCCGCGCTTCATGCCGCCGCCGAGCTCGACGTCGCAGATGAGCTGTTCCCGGTCTCGGCGCGGAGCGGGTCCGGCGTGCCGGCGCTCGTCGAGCACCTCGTCGCGCTGCTCCCGGAGGGTCCCTTCTACTTCGAGCCGCGCCAGCGCTCCGATCAGTCCGAGCACGTGCTTCTCGCCGAGCTGATCCGCGAGCAGATTCTCGTGCGCACGCGGGAGGAGCTCCCGCACGCGGTCGAGGTGGAGATCGAGTCGATCGATCGTGAGCGGCCTGAACTCGTCCGGATCGACGGTGTGATCCTTGCCGAGACCGAGTCGCAGAAGGGCATCCTGATCGGCGCCGGCGGGCGAATGATCAAGGCGATCGGCACCGCGGCGCGGCGGGTGATCGAGCGCGAGCTCGGCACGCAGGTCCATCTTGAGCTGTCGGTCCGGGTGCGGCGCCACTGGCGCGCCGACGAGCGCATGCTGGATCGCCTCGGAATCGAGTAGGCTGCCGAACCTCCCCGGGCGCGGCGTGGCCGTCCGGAGGCGGAGGCGCGGCGTCGTCGCCCGGAGGCGCGGCGTGTCCGTCCGGAGGCGCGGCGTGTCCGTCCGGAGGCGCGGCGTGTCCGTCCGGAGGCGCGGCGTGTTCCAGTCCGGAGTCCCCGGCCCGGGCTTATCCGTCCGGACCGTCGGGAATAATTTTAGGGTTGTGCAGCGGTTTAATGGAGCTTTGGGTCGCGAAACGCTCCGAGGTTTGCTGACGATCTGAACTTCGGTAAACCGAACGTACGCTGGCGCCGATAGCCGTGACCGTGCACGCCAGGACCACTCCCGGCCGGCACGAGCGGGTTGGAGGTCCGGGATCACTCGTCAGGCGCGGCGCGGTCCTGGCGCCGACCGTTCGGGCGCCGGTCGTCTTTGAACGCATCGCGCGTGCCGCGTGGCGTTGGCACCCACGCGCTCGGCAGGACGAGCTCACCGGCCTGCCGAATCGCGCCCGGCTGATGCGGAGCCGTCGATCATGCGCTCGCGCGCTCGGCGGGTCGCCGCCCCGGAGGCGCGGCGCTCCTCCTCGTCGACATCGACCGCTTCAAGCTCGTCAACGACAGCCTTGGCACGGCGATCGGCGATCGGCTTCTCGTGGCGCTGGCGGAGCGCCTCGGCCAGGCTCTGCACCCGAGCGAGCTGATCGCCCGGATCGGCGGCGACGAGTTCGCGCTGCTGATCGAGAGTCCGGACGCAGCGCGCGACGCCGTCGCCCTCGCCGCCCGGGTACAGACGCTCCTCGCGACGCCGTTCCGTCTCGGCGCCCACGAGCTGTTCGTCTCGGTCAGCATCGGCGTCGCGTGCAGCTGGCACGCGGGCAGCGCCGACGAGCTCCTGCGCCAGGCCGAGATCGCGATGTACGACGCGAAGCGGCGCGGGCCCGATCGCTGCAGCGTGTTCGACGAGAGCATGCGGCGGCGCGTCATCGAGCGCCTCGTGCGCGAGAACGAACTGCGCCACGCCGTCGACAACGGGCTGCTCGCCGTTCACTACCAGCCGATCGTCGATCTTCGTACGGTCGGATCCGCGCGCTGGAGGCGCTCGCTCGGTGGCCGGAAGGGTGGGGTCACGTCCCGCCGATCGAGTTCATCCAGATCGCGGAGGAGACCGGCATGATCAGCGCGCTCGGCTCCCACGTGATGGACCGAGCGCTCGCCGACCTCGCCGCCTGGCGCCGTGACGGGCTGACTCGACGCGGACGTGTACGTGAGCGTCAACGTTTCCTCGCGCCAGATCGACGATCCCGGTTTCCCCGATGCCGTCCGTGACGCGATCCGCACGCACGATCTGCCGGTCACCGCGCTCCGGCTCGAGATCACCGAGAGCACGCTGATGGACGATCCCGAGGGGACGCGCCGGATCGTCTCCGACCTCTGCTTCGACGGGACGGGACTGCACCTCGACGACTTCGGCACCGGCTATTCGTCACTCGCGACGCTCAATCAGCTGCCATTCGACGCGCTGAAGATCGACCGCAGCTTCGTCGGGTGGCTCGCCACCGGCGACCCGAGCCACGAGATCCTCGTCCGCTCCGCCGTCAGCCTCGCGCACAGCCTCGGCATGCGGGTGATCGTCGAAGGGATCGAGACGCCCGAGCAGCTGCGCCGGCTCCAGGCGCTCGGCTGCGCCTACGGACAGGGCTACCTGTTCTCCCGGCCGCTCGATCCTGAGGGTGTCCGCGCGCTGCTCGCCAGCTGCGACCCAGAGGCGTCGCTCCCGCTCGACGCGCCCGCCGAGCCGGACCTCGTCTAGTCCCCCCGGAGCCGGACCTCGTCTCATCCGCCGAGCCGGACCTCGTCCAGCCCGCCGCGGCTACCCCGAGCTCGCGTGGGCGGCCCTCCGCCGGTCACCGACGAGCACCGCCAGATCCCGGTGCGCCCACACGACGCGCCCGTCGAACCCGGCGGCGTCGAGCCAGGTGAGCTGGTCGGCGACCGAGCTCGGCCGGTCGTAGCCGCCATCGTCGATCGGCGTCACGACGTCCGCCGGATCGATCGGGATGACGACGTCGCCGAGGACGAACCGGCGCCCGGGGGCCAGCGCGCCCGCGACCCGTGCGAACAGCGCCGCCTTCCCGGGAGCGTCGAGATGGTGGACCGCGAGGGCGGAGAAGACCAGCTCGAATCGACCATCAGGCGGCGGGTCCTCGAGCCGGCCGACGCGGAGGTCGACCGCCGGCTCGTGTGCGGCCAGCGCGTCACGGGCGACCGCGAGCATCGGCTCGCTCGAGTCGACGCCGGTCAGTCGTGCGCCCGGATGAACGCCGAGCACCCGCCGCGCGGTCTCGCCCGTGCCGGTCCCGAGCTCGAGCATCGTTCGCACCGGGCCGGGCGCCGACGCGCAGGCGCGCGCCACCTCGGCCTGGAGGCGGTCGTAGTCAGGTACCTCCGAGCGCATCAGCTCGCGGTAGGTGTCGGGGTTCCAGTGGAATTGGCTCATCACCGCCACCAGGCGCTCAGCACCCGGCGCCAGTTGTCCCAGGCGATCGCGACGAGCTCCTCCTCGCTGAATCCGGCGTCGCGCAGCGCGTCGAGCACCCGCGGCATCCCGGCCGCGTCGCCGACGGGGTCGGGAATCGTCGTGCCGTCGAAATCTGAGCCGAACGCGAGGTGACGCACGCCGATCCGGTCGGCGACGTACCGCGCGTGGCGGGCGATGAGCTCGATCGGCGTGTCCGGCGTGTCGGCGAAGTCCGGGCGCAGGAACGAGCTGGCGAACACGATCCCGACGAGCCCGTCGCTCTCGGCGATCGCGTCGAGCTGGGCGTCGGTGAGGTTTCGTGACGCGGCGGCGACCGCGTGCGCGCCCGCGTGGCTGGCGACGAGCGGTCCGGGCTCGAGCCGCGCGACGTCCCAGAATCCGGCCTCGTTCATGTGCGCGAGGTCGACCAGGATCCCGAGCTGCGCGCACCGGCGCACGAGATCGCGGCCCGCGGCGCTCAGACCGGGACCGGTGTCCGGTGAACTCGGGAAGATGAACGGGACGCCATGGGCGAACCCGTTCGGCCGGCTCCACACCGGCCCCAGCGATCGCAGCCCCGCCGCGTACCAGGTGTCGAGGGCCTCGAGCTTCGGATCGATCGCCTCCGCGCCCTCGAAATGCAGGACTCCAACGGGAGGGCCGTCGCCATCCCGGGCGCGGTCGACGTCCGCGATCGTGCGGGCGACGACGAGGGCACCGGCCCGCTCGAGCGCGAGCAGCCGACCTGCGACCGCGGTCGCGTTCGCCGCGGCGACCGGCCGCGGCACCTCTGGCGCGAGCTCGAACTCGATGACGTCGTCGTGGCGCGGGATCGGCACCTCGTTCTCATCCTCGGAGTGGGTGAAGACGGCGAAGATCGCGCCGCGGATGCCTCCGGCCCGCATCCGGGGCAGGTCGAGATGCCCGCCCTTGCGGCCGGAGGCGAGGTCGGCGTAGTCGTCTTTCGTGAGGGCGTCGTTGTGCCCGTCGAACACTGGAATCGTCGACACATGCGAGATTGTGGCGATGAACGAGCCAACATGGCGAGAGCCCCCGGACCTCCCGGATCTGCCGCCCGCGACACTCGATGTCTGGCGGGCCCCGGTGTCCGGGCGGGCGGACGCGCGCACCATCCTCCGCGCGCTCCTGGCCCGGTACCTGCGCATCCGGCCCGGGGTGCTCGAGTTCGCCATCGGCCCGCACGGCAAGCCGGCGCTGGCGCCGCCGGGAGCGCCGCCGCTGCAGTTCAACATGTCGCACACGCGGGGTCTCGCCCTGTACGCGATCGCCCGCGAGCTGGCCGTCGGGGTCGATGTCGAGCGGCCCCGGCCCGGCCTCGACACCGTTCGCCTGGCGCGCCGGTTCATGACCGCAGCGGAGGCCGACCGGCTCGCCGCACTCGCCCCGGCAGGGCGTGACGCCGCTTTTGTCCGGGCCTGGGTGCGACACGAGGCGACCGTCAAATGCCTCGGAACCGGGATCGGCGCCGCCGATCTCGCGGCGCTGCCGCCGGGCTCGTGGCCGTGGGTGGCCGAGCTTGATCCGGGGGATGGCGCCGCCGCCGCCGTCGCGGCCGGGGCACCGCCGGAGACCGTGCGCTGCTGGCACTGGCGGGGCGCGACGACGCGAGCCGTCACCCCACGAGAACCCTAGAATCGGGCGCGATGGACGACTCCGAGATCGCTTTCGACGAGCGGGGCCTCGTGCCCTGCATCGTGCAGGACGCACGCTCCGGCGAGGTGCTGACGCTCGCCTACATGAACGCCGAGTCGCTGCGCCTCACCCGGGAGACGGGGGAGATGCACTTCTTCAGCCGCTCGCGTCAGGAGCTATGGCACAAGGGGGCGACGTCCGGCAACACGCAGGCGTTGCGGGCGCTGCGCATCGACTGCGACGGCGACGCGCTGCTCGCGCTCGTCGAGCCGGCCGGCCCCGCCTGCCACACAGGGGAGCGGACGTGCTTCTTCCGGGGAGACGTCGAACCGGCAGCGCCATACGAGGTGCTGCCGACGCTCGAGCGCACGATCGCGGCGCGGGCGACCGAGCGTCCGGACGGGTCCTACACGGCATCGCTGCTCGCCGACCCCGAGCGGATTGGCGCCAAGGTGCGCGAGGAGGCCGAGGAGGTGGCTCGGGCGGCGCGCGAGGAATCGGACGAGCGCGTGTCCGAGGAGGCCGCCGACGTGCTCTACCACCTTGCGGTGCTGTTGCGCGGTCGCGGGCTGTCGCTGCGGGATGCCGAGCGGGTACTCGATGGCCGTCGCCGGGGCTAGCACGAGCGCGGCGCCCGGCGCCGGGGCAACGCCCTCGCTCGAGGACGTGCGCGCACTCGCTGCGCACCACAACCTCATCCCCGTCCGCGAGACGTTCATCGACGACTGCCAGACCCCCGTGTCGGCGTTCCTCAAGCTGCGGGACACGGACCCCGCCCGCCCCGGGTTCCTGCTCGAGTCGGCCGATCAGGGACGGGTCGGGCCGCTACTCGTTCATCGGGTTTCGGCCGCGGAAGGTGCTGCGCTGGTCGCTCGGCGACCCGGGCGACCCGTACGCGCTCGCCGCGGCCGAGTTGGCGGCGTACGACGTGGCACCGCTCGCGGACCTGCCCCCGTTCGCCGGCGGCGCCGTCGGCATGTTCGCCTACGACCTCGTCCGCACCCGGGAGCCGCTTGGCGACCCGAACCCGGACCCGCTCGGGGTCCCGGACCTCGCCCTGATGCTGACCGACGGGCTCGTCGTCTTCGATCACCTCAAGCACACGGTCACGGTGCTCGCGAACGTGTACGTCAACGACGACACGAGCGTCGAGGAGTCATACCAACGAGCGCTCGACACGATCGCCGAGGTGCGCTGGCGGCTCGCCGGCCCGGTGCCGCGGCCCGCCCGGCCACCACAGCGGGACCGCGTCGCCCCGCACTTCACCTCGAACATGTCCCCGGAGCAGTTCCAGGCGAACGTCGCCCGGATCATCGAGTACATCTACGCCGGCGACGCCTTCCAGGTCGTCCCCTCGCAGCGGTGGTCGGCGCCGGTGCCGATCGAGGCGTTCTCCATCTACCGGGGGCTCCGCGCCGTCAACCCGAGCCCGTACATGTACTTCCTTGACTTCGGCGACTTCGAGCTCGCCGGCGCCAGCCCCGAGCCGCTGATCACGGTCGGCGGCCGCCACGTCTCGACGCGTCCGATCGCCGGCACGCGCCCGCGCGGCGGGACCGCGGACGAGGACCGGCGGATCGCCGAGGAGCTGCTCGCGGATCCCAAGGAGCGCGCGGAGCACGTGATGCTCGTCGACCTCGGCCGCAACGACCTCGGTCGCGTCTGCGAGTACGGCACGGTCGCGGTCGACGACTTCATGGCGGTCGAGAACTACAGCCATGTCATGCACATCGTCTCGAGCGTGAGCGGCACCCTGCGGCCGGAGATCGGGGCACTCGGCGCGCTCGCCTCGGTGCTCCCGGCCGGGACGCTGTCCGGCGCCCCCAAGGTCCGTGCCATGCAGATCATCGATGAGCTCGAGCCGGTCAAGCGGGGTGGCTACGGCGGCGCGATCGGGTGGGCGAGCTACACCGGGGATCTCGACACCTGCATCCATATCCGCACCGTCGTGATCAAGGACGGCATCGCTCACGTGCAGGCCGGCGGCGGCACCGTCGCGGACGCCAAGCCGGAGTACGAGCTGCGGGAATCGGAGGCGAAGGCACGGGCCGTGCTCCAGGCGGTCGAGCTGGCGGTCGGCCAGGAGAACTGGCCATGACGAGCGGCGACGGCACGAGCGGCGTCGGCGTGAGCGGCAGGACGGGCGGGATCCGAGTCCTCGTGGTCGACAACTACGACAGCTTCACCTACAACCTCGTCCAGTACCTCGGCGAGCTCGGCGCGGCGGTCGAGGTCGTGCGCAACGACCACGCGACCGTCGAGGAGCTGCTCGTCCGCGGCTATGACCGGGTGATCGTGTCGCCCGGCCCCTGCACGCCGAACGAGGCGGGCATCAGCCTCGAGGCCGTGCGACGGTTCCCGGAGGCGCACGTGCCGCTGCTCGGCGTCTGCCTTGGTCACCAGGCCCTCGTGCAGGCGTTCGGCGGGCGCGTGATCACGCACGAGCCTGTCCATGGCAAGACAACCTCGATCGCGCACGACGGCAGGACGATCTTCCGGGGTCTGCGGGACCCGCTCGAGGTCGGCCGCTACCACTCGCTCGTCGCCGACCCGGAGCTGCCGGAGGTGCTCGAGCGCAGCGCCTTCGGCGGCGAGGTCGTGATGGCCGTCCGCCACCGTGAGCTGCCGGCCGAGGGTGTCCAGTTCCACCCGGAGTCGATCCTCACCGAGCAGGGCCGCGAGCTGCTGCGCAACTTCCTGGCGGGCACCCGATGACGAGCGGGCTTGAACTCATCACGCGGTCGATCGACACGCTCGCCTCGGGCCGCGACCTCAGCCTCGAGGACGCCGCCGCGGTGCTCTCGGAGATCATGGCCGGGAACGCCTCGGAGATCCAGATCGCCGCGTTCCTGATCGCGCTGCGCACGAAGGGGGAGACGGTCGAGGAGCTCGCCGGCCTGGCCCGGACGATGCGGGAGCGCTCGGCCCGGGTGACCGTCGGGCGTGGCGACCTGCTCGACACGGCCGGCACGGGCGGTGGCCGGCGGACGTTCAACGTGTCGACGACGGCGGCGCTGATCGCGGCCGGCGCCGGGTGCACCGTGGCCAAGCACGGCAACCGCTCGGCGACCGGACTGTCGGGCTCGGCCGACCTGCTCGAGGCGCTCGGCGCTCGCATCGACCTGTCGCCGGACGCCGTCGCGCGGTGCATCGAGGACGTCGGCTTCGGCTTCATGTTCGCGCCCGCCCACCATCAGGCGACGCGGTACGTGATCCCGGTCCGCCGCGAGCTGGCCGTGCGCACGATCTTCAACTTCCTCGGCCCGCTGACGAACCCGGCGGGCGCGACGCGCCAGCTCATCGGGGTGTCCGATCCCGCGTACATCGACACGATGGCCGGCGCGCTCGAGCGGCTCGGCACCGAGCACGCCCTGCTGGTGTCCGGTCAGGACGGGGTCGACGAGCTCTCGACATCCGCGGCGACGAACGTCGTCGAGGTCGTCGGGGGTGAGATCCGCCGTTACGCGATCACGCCTGAGGAGGTCGGCCTCGAGCGCAGTCCGGCCGAGGCGATCCCCGGCGGCAACCCCCAGCAGAATGCCGAGACGACGCACCGGATCCTCGCCGGGCATCCCGGGCCGGCTCGGGACCTCGCCGTCCTCAACGCCGGCGCCGCGATCTACGCGGCGGGCGGAGCCGAGTCGCTTCCTGATGGGGTCGCCGCCGCGCAGCAGGCGATCGACGACGGCGCTGCGGCTGCCGCGCTGTCCCGATTCGTCGCCCACACCCACGAGGTCGCGCGCATGAGTGAGCTTGACCGGATCGTGGCGGCGACGCGGGAGGTGCTCGCCCGCCGCCGCGAGCAGTTCCCCGGCCACGTGCTGCTCGAGCAGTGTGAGGCACGGCGAGCCTCCGGCGATGAGCGCTCGTTCGCCGAAGCGCTCGAGAGCGCCCGGGCTGTCGGTGATCGCCGAGCACAAGCGCAGTTCGCCGTCAGCCGGCGTCATCCGGGACGACCTCGCGCTTGACGATATCGTCCGCGCGTATGAGCGGGGTGGCGCGGCGGCGCTGTCGATCCTGACCGAGGGGTCCCGGTTCGGCGGCGCGCTCGGCGACCTCGCCGCGGCGCGGGTGGCGTCATCGCTCCCGATCCTCCGCAAGGACTTCATCGTCGACACCTACCAGGTACTCGAGGCGTACGCCGCCGGGGCCGACGCGATCCTGTTGATTGTCGCCGCGCTGACGACCAACGAGCTCCGCGGCTCCATCTCGACGCGACCGAACTCGGCCTCGACGTGCTCGTCGAGGTCCACGATCAGCTCGAGTTCGAGATCGCAGCCGAACTCGCCGTCCCGATCATCGGGATCAACAACCGGGACCTGAAGACGCTGGAGGTCGACACGCGCCGCGCGCTCGAGCTGCGTGCCGCGCTGCCCACGGGGACGGTCGCCGTCGCCGAATCCGGCTACAGCCGCCCCGAGCAGCTCGAGGAGCTCGGCGAGGCGGGCATCGACGCGGTGCTCATCGGCGAGGCGCTGATGCGCTCGGCTGACGTCGAGGCCGGCCTGCGTCAACTGGCTCGGCTTCACTGACTCTCCCTACGATGTGGGTGTGGCGAACCCGCCGACCCGCATCAAGTTCTGTGGCATCACCCGGCCCGCCGACGCCGAGCACGCGCTCGCGGCGGGAGCGTGGGCGGTGGGGCTGATCTTCTATCCCGGGTCGCCGCGCCGCTGTCGACCTCGCCGCCGCCGCGGAGATCGCCGCGCTGTGCAAACGCCGCGCCCAGCTCGTCGGCGTGTTCGTCAACCCGACGCTCGAGCACGTCGTCCAGACGGCCGACACGCTTGAGTTGACGATGCTCCAGTTCCATGGGGACGAGGGCCCGGCGTTCTGCGGCGAAGCCGGTCGCCGGACCGGCTGCAAGGTGGTCAAAGCCGCCCGCGTGCGCACCCGGGCCGACATCCAGGCGCTGGCGCCGTTTCACACCGACTTTCACCTGCTCGACAGCTTCGCGCCCGGAATCCCCGGCGGGACCGGCGAAACGTTCGCCTGGGAGCTCGTCCGCGCGCACGGACGCTCGGTCCCGGTCATCCTCTCCGGCGGGCTCACTGCGGAGAACGTCGGCGAGGCGATCGCCAACGTCCAGCCGTTCGCGGTCGACGTCGCAAGTGGGGTCGAGCTCAGCCCCGGTCGCAAGGATCCGGCGAAGCTCGAGGCATTCGCGCACGCGGTCAGGCTGGCGCAGTGCGGAGCAGGTCGCAACGCCATGAGCGCGGTTCAGCATCGCTTCGGTCCGTACGGCGGCCAGTACGTCCCGGAGACGCTCATGCCGGCGCTGAGCGAGCTCGAGGCGGCGTGGGCCGACGCCTGGGAGGACACGACCGGGTTTCGCGCCGAGCTCGACGGGCTGCTGCGTGACTACGTCGGGCGACCGTCGCCGCTGTACCGAGCGTCGCGGTTGAGTGCCGCCGCCGGCCACGAGATCTGGCTCAAGCGCGAGGACCTCAACCACACCGGCGCGCACAAGATCAACAACGCGCTCGGCCAGGCCCTGCTCGCCAGGCGGATGGGCAAGCATCGGGTGATCGCCGAGACGGGGGCCGGCCAGCACGGCGTCGCCTCGGCGACCGCGTGTGCCCTGCTCGATCTGGAGTGCGTCGTCTACATGGGCACTGAGGACATGCGCCGCCAGAAGCCGAACGTCGAGCGGATGCGGCTGCTCGGCGCGAGCGTCGAGCCCGTCGACGCCGGTGCGCGCACGCTCAAGGAGGCCGTCTCGGCCGCGATCCGCGACTGGGTGGCCAACGTCGCGACGACCCACTACATCATCGGGTCGTGCGTCGGGCCGGCGCCGTATCCGGTCATCGTCCGCGACCTCCAGCGCGTGATCGGCGACGAGGCGCGCGCCCAGGTGCTCGAGCGAACCGGCCGGCTGCCCGAGCGGGTGATCGCCTGCGTCGGTGGCGGATCGAACGCGATCGGCATATTCATCCCGTTCGTCGATGACGCCGACGTGCAGCTCATCGGCGTCGAGGCGGCGGGAGAGGGGCTCGAGACCGGCCGCCACGGCGCCCCGCTGACGGTCAGCGGCCCGGGCGGGCGCGGCGGCGTGCTGCACGGCGCGTACTCGGCGATCATGCAGAGCGAGGACGGTCAGATCCTGGAGGCGCACTCGATCTCCGCCGGCCTCGACTACCCGGGCACCGGGCCCGAGCACGCGTGGCTGCGCGACAGCGGCCGGGCGACGTACGTCGCGGTCACCGATCGTCAGGCGCTCGACGCGTTCGCGCGCGTCTCCCGGCTGGAGGGAATCATCCCGGCGCTCGAGAGCTCGCACGCGCTCGCCTGGACGATGGCGAACGGTCCGAGCGAGCTCGACGTCATCTGCCTCTCCGGCCGCGGCGACAAGGACCTCGCCGAGGCGCTTGAGCATCTCGGCCGCCGATGACCGGCATCGAACGGATCGCCGAGGCGTTCGCCTCGGCCCACGCCAACGGCCGCCGCGCTGCGCTGATGCCGTACCTCATGGGCGGCTATCCGAACCTGGAGACCTCGCGCCGGATCGGGCTCGCCTACATCGACGCCGGCGCCGACCTGATCGAACTCGGCGTGCCGTTCTCCGATCCGCTCGCCGACGGACCGGTCGTCCATGCCGCCGGGACGGCTGCGCTCGGCCACGGGGTCACGGTCGACGAGGTGCTTGACGTCGGGCGAACGCTCGCGGAGCGTGTCCCGGTGATCGTCATGTGTTACGCGAACCCGATCTTCGCCCGCGGCCTCGAGCGCTTCGCCGACGCGCTCGTCGCGATCGGCGCCAGCGGCGTGATCGTTCCCGACCTCCCGCACGAGGAGGCGCTCCGCGCGCTCGAGGTATGCGATGAGCGGGGACTCGCCCTTGTCCCGCTCGTGGCGCCGACGACGCCGCCGGAGCGCATGCAGGCGATCGGCGCCGATGCGCGCGGGTTCGTCTATGCCGTCTCGGTCACAGGTACGACCGGAGAGCGCGCCGCCGTTGACCCGGCGCTCGCCGACGTCGTCTCCCGAGCGGCGGCCTCGACGCGGGTGCCGGTGGCTGTCGGATTCGGGATCGGGAGCGCGGCCGCGGTGGCCGCTGCCGCCGACGCGGGCGCGGAGGGCGTCATCATCGGCAGCCGGCTCGTGCGGGCGGCGGGCGAGAGTTCGGATCCAGCGGCCGCGGTCGGGAGCCTCGTCCGGGAGTTCTCCGCGGCGCTGACCGGATAGGATTCGACCGCGATGGGCATCATCATCACTGCCACGGCCGGGCTCTGTCTGTGGATCATCCTGTGGTCACTCAACGTCGGAGGGTTCGACGCGATCCTGATCGCAATCGTGATGATCCTCGTCGCGGTCGGCGTGCGGACCATCCTGCCGTTCCTGCCCGGCCGGCGGGACTGACCTCGGCTATGCGGACGTTCGTCGCCGGCTTCGTGTCGGTGCTGACGGGTGCACTGCTCGCCGGGTGCGCCGCGCAGGGGGCCGGCTCGGTCACCGTCAGCGGAAAATCGCTCAATCTGTACATCTCCGAGCCCGTCGGCACCGCTGCGAGCGATCCGGTCGCCCGGGACGTCCTCGATGCCGAGCAGCTCGCGTTCACGCAGCACCACGCCGAGGTCACCGCCTTCACGCTCAACCTGAAGATGCTCCACGGCGCGAAGCTGTCTGACAACGCTCGCACCGCGATCAGCGACACGCGGGCGATCGCCTACGTGGGTGAGATCCGTCCCGGAGACTCGGCCGACTCGCTCGGAATCACGAACGCCCAGGATCTGCTCCAGGTGACCCCGACCGACACCGCGGTCGAGCTCACCCAGCAGTCCGCCGCGGTCCCGGGATCGCCCGGCAGCTACTACGAGGCGCTCAAGAACTACGGCCGCACCTTCACCCGGGTCGTGCCGACGTCGGCGAAGGAGGCCAAGGCCCAGGCGTCGGAGATGCAGGCGCTCGGGGTCAAGCGGCTGTACATCGCCGGCGACGGCAGCGACTACGGGAAGGCGATCGCGCAGGCGTTGCGCGGTGACGCTCCCGGCGCCGGGGTCACCGTCGCCGCTTCGGCGTCCGGCGCGGACGCGGTGTTCCTCGCCGGCCGGGATCCGGCGGCGTTCACGGGCGTCCTGCGGTCGAACCCAACGCTCAAGGTGTTCGCCCCGTCGGCGTTCGCAAGTCCGACGGCGGTCACCGCGCTGGGCGTCGCCACCGGGGCCCAGCTGTACGTATCGATGCCCGGCTTCCTCACCAAGGAGCTCACGGCGTCGGGCCAGAAGTTCCTCACCGACTTCAAGTCGACGTACGGGCACGCCCCATCGACGCAGGCGATCTTCGGCTACGAGGCAATGGCCGCCGTGCTCCACACGCTCACCCAGGCAGGCGCCAAGGCGAACGACCGCTCGACGGTGGTCAAGGACTTTCTCGCACTCAAGAACCAGGCGTTTGCGGTTCCGACGCCGTACTCGATCAGCTCTGCGACGGGCGACACGAGCCTGGCCGCCTTCGTGTTCAGCCGCCTGCGGGGTGGGAGCCTCATACCGTTCAAGTCGGTCACCGCGCAGGGCTGATGGGCCGTCGCCGGGCCCTGGCGTTCGCCGGCGGTGTCGCGCTCGCCGCCGTCGGGCTGACGGGCTGCGGAGGACGTGCGGACGTCAAGGCGCTACCGGGCGATGAGATCAAGGGCACGACCCTGACGATCTACTCGAGCGTGCCGCTCCACGGAGCCTCACGTGTCGCCGCTCGCGCCGTCCTCAACGGCGAGCAGCTGGCGCTTGCCCAGACGCACGGCACGATCGGCAGGTACCACATCGTGCTTCGCCCGCTTGATGATTCGACCGTCCAGCGCGGTGCATGGGATCCCGGCCAGACGAGCACGAACGCCCACATCGCCACGGCGAATCCGACGACGATCGGGTACCTCGGCGAGTTCAACTCCGGAGCCAGCGCGGTGTCGATTCCGTTGCTCAACCGGCTCGATATCGCGCAGATCAGCCCGACCAGCACCGCCGTCGGTCTGACGTCGGCCGGCGCCGGCGCCACGCCCGGCGAACCGGACAAGTACTACCCGACGGGCGTGCGCACGTTCGCCCGGATCGTCCCCAGCGATGCCGTGCAGGCGGCGTCTCAGGTCGCGCTCCAACTCCGCCAGGGCTGTCGCAAGACGTTCGTGCTCGACGATGGCGAGTTCGATGGCCTCGACATGGCGACGACGTTCGCCGTCGCCGCCCAGCGCGGCGGCCTGTCGCTTGCCGGCACCCAGCCGTTCGACCCGCACGCAAGCGACTACCGCTCGCTCGCCACGGCGGTCGCCCAGACCGGGGCCGATTGCGTTCTCATCAGCGCGATCACCGAGAACAACGCCGTACTGCTCACCAAGCAGATCGTCGCCGCGCTGCCGAACGCGAAGATCTTCGGGACCGCCGGCGTCGCCGAGTCGACATACGCCGACTCCGCCGAGGGCGGTATCACGAGCTCGCTTGACAGTCACGTGATGATCACGATCGCCACGCTCGACCCCGCCTCCTATCCGCCGGCGGGCCGGGCCTTCTTCGCCGCCTACACCCGCCGCTACGGGGTCCCGCAGCCGTACGCGATCTACGGCTATGAGGCGATGAGTGTGCTGCTGAGCGCGATCTCACGGGCCACCGATCACGGTCAGCGGGCGGCCCGTCGCTCCAAGGTCGTCGCGGCGCTGTTCGCGACCCGGCGGCGCCGGAGCGTCCTCGGGACGTACAGCATCACCCCGCACGGAGACACGACCCTGCGGCGCTACGGGGTCTACGGCATCGTCGACGGGCGCCTCGTCTTCTCGGCGGCGATCTCGGCCTGAGCGCATTCAGCTCCCGTTGCCGGTTCGTTAGGAGCGACCCCGGGGGCCTTGCGGTCGGTCCGAGGTCAGGCATACCCTTCCGGCTCCGAGAACTGGGGCACCGATCAAATTAGGAGGAGCATGCGTTTTCTCGGCAGAGCTATGACGGGCGTCCTGCTCACTGGGACCGTGCTGGCGCTCGGCGCCTGCGGGAGCAGCAGCAGTAGCAGTAGCAGTAGCAGCAGCGGCGGGGGCTCGAGCAGCAGCGGTGGCAACACCATCGACTTCTACTCGAGCCTCCCCCTCCAGGGCGCGTCCACCGCGCAGACGGACCCGATGGTGAAGGGCATCAAGCTGGCGCTCTCGGAGGCCAACAACAAGGCCGGGCAGTTCACGGTCAACTACCAGTCCCTCGATGACTCGACGGCACAGGCCGGCAAGTGGGATCCGAACCAGACGCAGGCGAATGCCCGCAAGGCGGCGACCGACCCCAAGGCCGTGTTCTACATCGGCGAGTTCAACTCCGGTGCGTCCGAGGTGTCGATCCCGATCCTCAACGAGGCGGGCGTGCCGCAGGTGAGCCCGGCGAACACGTACGTCGGCCTGACGACGAACGAGCCGGGGAGCGCTCCCGGTGAGCCGCAGAAGTACTACCCCAAGGGCGATCGCACGTACCTGCGCATCGTTCCGCGCGACACGATCCAGGCCGCTGCCGGCTTGGAGACGATGAAGAAGGACGGCTGCACGAAGGTCGCGGTCGCCAACGACAAGGAGGCCTACGGGACGGGTCTGGCGGCGCTGCTCGAGCTCCAAAAGGGCAAGTACGGCGTCAACATCGTCTCGAACACGGGCATCGATCCGACGCAGCCGAACTTCCGCTCCTACGCCTCGACGATCAAGGGCCAGGGCGCGGATTGCTTCTACTTCGCCGGCATCGTGTCCAACGGTGCGGTGCAGATCACCAAGGACGTCAATGCCGCGATCCCGAGCGCGAAGATCTACGGCGGCGACGGCGTGTGCACGAGCTCCTACACCGCGGCGTCGCAGCATGGCGTCCCGGCGAGCATCGACCCGAAGATCCAGTGCACGGTCGCCACGCTTGACCTGCCGACCTACCCAGGCGGCAAGGACTTCCTGGCGGCGTACAAGAAGGCGTACGGATCGTCCAACCCGGACCCGTACGCGATCTACGGCTACGAGGTCATGAAGCTCGGGCTCGACACGGTCGGCTCGCTCGGTGCCCAGGGCAACGACAAGGCCGCCGTGCTGAAGGCGCTGTTCGCGATCAAGGCGCGCCATTCGGTGCTCGGGACCTACGGGTTCGACGCCAACGGCGATACGACGCTCAAGTCGTACGGCCTGTACAAGGTCGACAAGAACGGCGACCCGCTGTTCGAGCGTACGGTCACGCCGCAGTAGGACAGAGCGTGGTGTGGGGCGGGGTCGCCGGTTGGCGGCTCCGCCCTATATCCGTACCATTCCCGCCTCGTGGAAGCCAACTCCCTCGCGCCTAGGCCCTCGACGCTGTCGTTCGCTGCGCCCGCGCTCGCGTGGCTGCGGCGCTGGCTCGGCCGGTGGGGCCTGATCGTCGCGCTCGCGGCACTCCCCGCCTACTACGGGATTCACGACCTCATCTCCGGCTACTCCGGGTTCGCGAACGGGCACGCGACGGTCAGTCACGATCTCACCTATCTCGGCAACAACCTCGTCCAGGGCGTCTCGAACGGGACGATCTGGGCGCTGATCGCGATCGGCTATACGCTCGTCTACGGGATCATCGAGCTGATCAACTTCGCCCACGGCGACGTGTTCATGATCGGCTCGTTCACCGGCGCTGCGTTCTGGTCCTCGATCGGGCTCGGGCTGACGACTGGACCGCTCGGGCTCGTGCTCGGCCTGCTTGTCTCGCTGATCGTCTGCATGTTCACCTGCGGCTCGCTCAACGTCCTGATCGAGCGGGTGGGCTACCGCCCGCTGCGCAATGCACCGAAGCTGGCGCCGCTCATCACTGCGGTCGGTTTCTCCTTCATCCTGCAGAACGTCGGGCTGCTGTGGCTCGGCGGCTCGCCGGCGAGCGTCGACGACCTCATCCATCAGAACGACACGGTCATCAAGATCTCCGGCATCGTCATCCGGCGCGCCGACGTGTTCGCGATCGGGATGACGATCCCGCTTGTGCTCGCGCTCACGTGGTACATCAACCGCACCCGGCAGGGCAAGGCAATGCGCGCGACCGCTCAGGACCCGGAGGCGGCCCGGCTGATGGGGATCAACGTCAACACGACGATCTCCCTGACGTTCCTCATCGGCGGCATGCTCGCCGGCGCCGCCGGCCTCATCTATGCGCTGTACGAGACGACGATCTGGTACTTCCAGGGCTTCCAGGCGGGTCTGATCGCGTTCACCGCCGCGGTGATGGGCGGGATCGGCAACATCCGCGGGGCGGTCCTCGGCGGCCTCATCATCGGCTGCATCCAGAACATCAGTGATGCGCGGATCGGGCCGCAGTGGACCCCGGCAATCGTCTTCGGCTACCTCGTCGTGATCATGGTCCTGCGCCCGCGCGGCCTCCTCGGCGAGGAGACGCGGGAGGCCGGATGAGCGAGCCCGCCACCGGCGGCTGGAACGAACTGCGCTCGCAGTACCGCGACTGGCGTATCGCCGTCGAGCGTCGGCTGCCGCCGTGGTGGACGAAGGCGTTCGCCGGCCTGTTGATCGTGATCGGGGCGGTGGCTCCGTTCTTCTTCTCCGACGCCAGCAACTTCATGAACAAGGAGATCATCGCGCTGGCGTACGTGGTGTTCGCGCTCGGGCTCAACGTCGTCGTCGGGTTCGCCGGCCTGCTCGACCTCGGCTATCTCGCATTCTTCGCGCTCGGCTCGTACTGCCTGGGATGGTTCGGCAGTGGCTTCTTCTTCAAGGCGAACCTCCATGTCCTCTCATCGCCGTACGCAAAGGTTCTCCCGGGCATTCACCTCAACTTCGTGCTCGTGATCGTCGCGGCGATCCTGGTCACGGCGGTCGCGGGCATCATCATCGGTCTGCCGACGCTGCGTCTGCGCGGCGACTACATCGCGATCGTGACGCTCGCCTTCGGCGAGATCATCCGCGTGTTCGCGATCAACGGCCCGGACATCAAGATCGACGGGATGCCGCTCACCGCCGGCAACATCGGCATCAGCGGCACCGACCCGCCCTACTTCGGCGGTCAGCCGTTCGACCAGCTCCACTTCAAACCCTGGTACTGGACGATTTTCGTGATCGTGCTGATCACGATCTTCGTCAACCTCCGGGTGCGGGATTCGCGCCTCGGCCGCGCCTGGATCGCCCTGCGCGAGGACGAGGTCGCCGCCGTCTCGATGGGGATCCCGATGGTCAAGACGAAGCTGCTCGCGTACGCGCTCGGCGCCGCCTTCGGCGGGGTCGCCGGCGCGTTCCTCGGCTCCTACAGCACGGTCATCAACGCCTCCGAGTTCCAGTTCGGCTTCTCGATCTTCGTCCTCTCGATGGTCATCGTCGGTGGACTCGGATCGATCTGGGGTGCCGTCGTCGGGGCGCTGTTGCTGGCGAACATCAACTTCTATCTCATCCCTGACGTGCTCAATCCGCTGCCGTCGAAGCTCGGTCTCAACTTCAGCCTCACCGACCTGCAGGTCAGCATCTTCGGCTTCCTGCTCGTGCTCGTGATGGTGCTGTGGCCGCAGGGCCTGATCCCCGAGCGCCGGCGCAAGCTCGAGCTGCGGCGCGGGATCGGAGAGATCGAGATGGAGGAGCCCGGAGACCTGGAGACGATGGGCGTATGAGCACCGATGCCCCACCAGTGAATCCCGACGGCGGCTCCGGCCACGAGGACTCCTCCGCGGGCGCTGCCCAGCCATTGCTGTACGCGACCGGCGTCACGAAGGAGTTCGGCGGCCTCGTCGCCGTCAACGACGTTTCGTTCGACATCACGCCGGGGTCGATCGTCTCGATCATCGGTCCGAACGGCGCCGGCAAGACGACGTTCTTCAACATGCTGACCGGTCTCTACCGTCCGACGAGCGGCCGGATCTACTTCGACGGGCGAGACGTCACCCGGGCCCGGCCGGACAAGATCACCGCCGGCGGCGTCGCCCGCACGTTCCAGAACATTCGCCTGTTCGGCGCGATGACGGCGCTCGAGAACGTGATGGTCGGCCGTCACGCCCGGATGAAGACTGGCCTGATCGGCTCGATTGGCCGTCCGCCCTGGGTCAGGCGCGAAGAGCGCGACGTCCGCCAGGCGGCCGCGGACATGCTCTCCTACGTCGGGCTCCAGTCAGCCCACTTCGACAACCTTGCGATCAATCTCTCCTACGGCGACCAGCGCCGAGTCGAGATCGCCCGGGCACTCGCCTCCGAGCCGAAGCTGCTCCTGCTCGACGAGCCGACCGCCGGCATGAACCCGCAGGAGTCCGCCCGTCTCACCGCATTCATGCGCACGATGCGCAAGGACCTGTCGCTCACGATCCTCCTGATCGAGCACGACATGAAGGTGATCATGGACGTCTCTGAGCGGATCACCGTGCTTGACCACGGCGAGAAGATCGCCGAGGGACCGCCGGCCGAGGTCCGCGCCAACCCGCGCGTGATCGAGGCGTACCTCGGAGTGCAGACATGAGCCCGCTGCTCGAGGTCCAGGACATCCACACGCGGTACGGCAACATCGAGGCGCTCCGGGGCGTGTCGCTCACCGTCGAGGAGGGGGAGGTCGTCACCCTGATCGGCTCCAACGGCGCCGGCAAGTCGACGACCCTTCGCTCGATCACGGGGCTGACGCCGGCGGTATCCGGGTCGATCCTGTTCGAGGGCGAGAACATCACCCGCGTCCCGGCTCAGGAGGTCGTCGGCCGCGGTATCGCGCTGTCGCCGGAGGGCCGCCACTGCTTCGCCCGCATGACCGTCCGCGAGAACCTCGACATGGGGGCCTACCGCCGTCGCAGCGCCGACATCAACGAGGACCTCGACCGCATCTTCACCCTGTTCCCGCGCCTGCAGGAGCGGGAGAACCAGAAGGCGGGGACCATGTCCGGCGGCGAGCAGCAGATGCTCGCGATCGGCCGCGCGCTGATGGCCAAACCGCGCCTCCTGCTGCTTGACGAGCCGTCGATGGGAATCGCCCCGATTCTCGTCCAGCGCATCTACGAGACGATCGGCGAGATCAACCGCACCGGCGTCGCGATCCTCCTCGTCGAGCAGAACGCCAACTACGCCCTGGAGATCTCGAAGCGCGGCTACGTGCTCGAGACGGGTCGCGTCGTCCTGGCGAACGAGTCGGCGGCCCTCCGCGACGACCCCGAAGTGCAGCGGGCCTACCTCGGCGCATGATCGCGTTCGCTTCCCAGATCGGCGCCGACGGGCTCTACCTCCTGTTCGTGTGGCTCATCTCGGCCGCGCTCGGCTCCCTGATCTCTGACCGCAAGGGCTACGGCGAGAAGGTCGGCCTCACCTTCGGGCTGCTGCTCACGGCCGTCGGGCTCCTGATCGTGCTGCTGCTGCCGGCGCGGCCCGGATCGCTCTGGAAGGTCGAGGGCGCGCTGCCGAAGCGGTCCCGCCGTCGGACGTAGACCGGGAGTCGTTGCCCCCCCGGGGCTGGGACTAGGGCCGTCCGCGGGATCGCCGTTCGCGGTGTCGTCGTCCGTGGGTCGCCGTTCGTGGTGGCGCCGTCCGTGGGTCGCCGTCTGCGGTCTCGTCCGGCCCATGGCCTCGTCGGCCGCGTCCGCGGTCTCGTTCGGCCCATGGCCTCGTCGGCCGCGTCCGCGGTCTCGTTCGGCCCATGGCCTCGTCGGCCGCGTCCGCGGTCTCGTTCGGCCCATGGCCTCGTCGCCCCGGACCCATGTCGGGTCAAGATCCCAACGCTCGAACGTCACGAATCGAGTTGTACCTTTGGCCCGATCGGATCGCGGCAGGCTCCCAACGTGAATTGAGATGCTCGCGCATTGGGATTTTGGCCCGATCGATCCCGATCGCGCTCGCACCCGGCTGGTCGTCCGAGCGCCCGGCTGGCCGTCCAGGCGCCCGGCCTGATCGCGAGCCGGCCCCGTCGAGCCGTGTCAGCCCCGCCGATCGACGCTACGCGGCCCGAGTTGACGCCCAGGTGAGCACGGCCGCGATCCTGGCGATCACGGCGAACGGCTCCTCGGCGATCTGCTTCGCCGTGAACCGGAGCACGGTGTAGCCGCGGGCCTCCAGCGCGGCGTCCTTCGCCCGGTCGCTGTCGAAGCTCGCCTTGCGCAGGTGGTAGCGGTAGCTGTCCACCTCGATGATGACCCGGAGCTCCGGCCACACGAAGTCGACCTCGTAGTCGAGCAGGCGCTGGTTTCGCTGTGGGCGGGGCAGCCCGGATGCCACGAGCGCATCCCAGAGGGCGAGTTCGCTGTCCGAGCGGCTCAACCCAGATCCGTCCTCCCGCTCCGTCAGCAGGGCATCGAGGACCGGCGCCCCCTTGCGGTGCCGGCCAATCCGCATCAGCGTTTCCCGCACCTGTGAGCGCCGGACGACGTTGCTGTGCAGGGCGTCGTCAAGTCCGCGCTCGAGTTCACGCGGCGTCACCGATCCGGCAATCGCGACGAGGGCGCGCGCGGGGGAGACGGTCGGGAGTCCGTTGTGGATCCGGACGTCGAGATTGACATCGAGGGAGCGGGTTCGGTGCAGACGAATGCCGGGATGACGGCGCTGGTGGTCGCTTTGGATCGCGATCTCGACCGGGCCCGCCGCCAAGCGCCACGGGATCGCGCCCCAGTGAGCCGCTGCCGACACGCCGTCGAGCAGCGCTCCGAACGGACATGCGAGCAGCGCCTCGGTCTCACGAGTCGATTCGGCGACCGGTGCGTGACCGACGACATACACCCCGCGAAACCGAGCCTGTAGCCACTCGTTGCCGAGCATCGTCCCGACCTGGCTGTCGGTGATGCCGGCGGCCCGCAACTGCCGACGGTTCGCGCGTCCGCGCTGCTCGGCGGCGATTGCGGCGACCCGTCGATCTCGGGTGCCGCTGATCGGGACGAGGTCCCAATGCCCGAGCACGGGAACCCGGAATGTGAACTTGTCTCGATCGGATCGGGACGGTGTCCCAGTCCAATCGAGACGGGGTTGGCGTTGGGATCTTCTCCCGGCTGAATGCTCCATACCTCAACAGAGGGCGGAGCGGCCCGTTCTCGCCCCCCTCGAGGCGCCTTTTTTGCCGACCGCACGCCGACCGCGTCCGAACGCGCCGACCACACGCCGACCAGACGCCGACCAGACGCCGACCGTGCGCTACCGACTCGGCAGGATCCGCATCTCCTCGGTCGACCCGAACCCGAGCTCCGATCCCGCCGCCGCCGCCAGCCCGCCCTCCCGAGCACACGACGCCACGGCCGAAGCGACGGCGGCGACGACGTCCCGGTTGAACACCGACGGAATGATGTAATCCTCACGGAGTTCCTCGTCGCCGACGATCGAGGCGATCGCCCGCGCCGCGGCCATCTTCATCTGCTCCGTGATCGCGGTCGCGCGGACATCCAGCGCGCCCCGGAAGACGCCCGGGAAGCACAGCACGTTGTTGATCTGGTTCGGGTAGTCCGACCGACCGGTGGCGATGATCCGCGCCACGCCTGCGGCCTCTTCGGGCGCGACCTCGGGATCCGGGTTGGCCATCGCGAACACGATCGGGTTCGGTGCCATCCGCCGCAGGGCCTCTCGGCCGAACAGCCGCGCTCCCGACAATCCGACGAACAGGTCCGCGCCCGCGAGCACGTCGACGAGCCCGCCTGACGCCCGCTCAACGTTCGTCGCCTCCGCGATCGAGCGCTTCGTGCCCGGCATCGAGCCGTCCACGTAGTCGGCGCGGTCGACCGATACCGCCCCCCGCGAGTCACACCCGATGATGTCCCGCGCGCCGGCCGCCAGCAGGATCCGGGTGACCGCCACGCCCGCCGCGCCGAGCCCGGAGACGACGATCCGCAGATCGGCGATCGAGCGTCCCGTCAGCTTGACCGCGTTGTACAGCGCCGCGAGCACGACGACCGCGGTCCCGTGCTGGTCGTCATGGAACACCGGGATGTCGAGCAGATCCCTCAGCCGGCTCTCGATCTCGAAGCACCGCGGCGCCGAGATGTCCTCCAAATTGATTCCGCCAAAGCCGGGCGCGATCGCCCGCACGACGGCGACGATCTCGTCCGGATCCTGCGTGTCCAGGCACAGCGGGAAGGCATCGACGCCGGCAAACTCCTTGAACAGCATCGCCTTGCCCTCCATCACCGGCATCGCCGCCCGCGGCCCGATGTCGCCCAACCCCAGGACCGCGGTTCCGTCCGACACGATCGCAACCGTGTTGCGCTTGATCGTGTACTGGTACGCGCGATCAGGATCGCGGTAAATGGCGCTGCACACGCGCGCCACACCCGGCGTGTACGCCATCGAGAGGTCATCCCGCGTCTTCAGCGGGCTCTTGTTGTGCATCTCGATCTTGCCGCCGGCGTGGAGCCTGAACGTCCGGTCGGTGGCGTCGAGCACGCGGGCGCCGACGATCCCGTTGACGGCGGCGGCGAGAAGCGGCCAGTCGTCAGCGGAGGCGGTCTCGACCGTGATGTCGCGGACGGTGTGCGACCCCTCGACCGACACGAGGTCGACGGCGCCGATCGTGCCACCGGCCTCGCCGATCGCCGACGCGACCTTGCCGAGCATTCCCGGCAGGTGGTCGATCTCGACCCGCATCGTGAGGCTGTACTGGGCACTCGGTGTTGTCGCCATCTCGCCAGATAGCCTGACATAAGAGCAACGCCGAGCGATTTGCCACCGATGCCAGACGAACTCTTCTTGATCGACGGGAACAGCCTCGCCTACCGGGCGTTCTTCGCGTTGCCCGAATCGATCGCCACCTCAACCGGCATGCCGACGAACGCGATCTTCGGGTTTGCCTCGATGCTCGTCAAGATCCTCACCGACTACGGGCCGAAGGCGACCGTCGTCGTGTGGGACGCCGGTGACACCGGCCGACGGGTTCTCTACACCGAGTACAAGGCGCAGCGCAAGACCCGGCCCGACCTCCTGAAGGAGCAGTGGCCGCACCTCGAGCCGCTCGTTGAGGCGTTCGGCTACAAGAACCTTCGCGCCGAGGGATTCGAGGCGGACGACGTGATCGCCTCGATTGCCGAGCGGGCCAAGCACGCCGAGCCGCCGATTCCGGTGATGGTCGTCACCGGCGACCGCGACGCGTACCAACTCGTCGACGACGGCGTGCGGATCATGACGACGTCACGCGGGATCACCGACACGAAGGTCTACGACCGAGACGGCGTCGTCGACCGCTACGGCATCCCGCCCGAGCTCGTCCCTGACTTCATCGGCCTGAAGGGCGACACGAGCGACAACATCCCCGGCGTCCCCGGAATCGGCGACAAGACGGCCGCCGACCTGCTCCAGAAGTTCGGCTCGCTCGAGAACGTCCTGGCGAGCATCGACGAGATCAGCGGGGCGAAGCGCAAGCAGAACCTCACCGAGCACGCCGACGATGCGCGCATCTCCAAGCAGCTCGCGACCGCCAAGCGCGACATCGAGCTCGACTTCGATCTGGAGGCGTACGCGTCGGCACCGCCCGATCGCAGCAAGCTCCGGGACACGTTCCGGCTGTTCGAGCTGCGCGAGCCGCTGCGCCGCCTCGAGGAGGCCCTCGGCAGTGCCGAAGCCGCCGCCCCCGCGCCCGGGGGAGAGCACGCGCTGAGCGCCACCGTCAAACGGGACGCCAACCTCACCTCCGTCCGAGCCCTCCCGCACACCGAGATCAGCGTCGCCATCCAGCCGCCCGAGACCCCGGAGGACGCGCTGTTCGCCGCCGACAGCGCATGGCGGTTCGGTGCGCACGCCGACGGTGCCAAGGAGGTCCTCCTCGGCGAGACCCCGATGCCGGAGGCGCTCGTCGAGGCGCTCGGCAGCCGCCCGACGATCGCCCACGACGCGAAGTCCCTCGGCGAGGTACCGCCGAACCTCGTCCACGACACCGAGATCGGCGCCTACCTGCTGGAGCCGGCCCGGCGGGCGTACCCGTTCCGCGAGCTGACCGAGGAGCGAGGTTTCACGACCGACATCCCAGCCGAGGACGGACCCGCCGCCGATGCACTGCTCACCCACGCGCTGGCGAGTTGGCAGCGCACCGAAATCAGAGCCCGCGGCCTCACCGATCTCATGAACGAGGTCGAGCTCCCGCTCGTGAAGATTCTCCGCAAGATGGAACAGGCCGGGCTGAAGCTCGACACCGAACGGCTCAAGGACATCTCGGCGCGCGTCAAGGCCGAGGCCGATCAGCTCGAGCGCGAGATCTTCGACCTCGCCGGCGAAGAGTTCACGCTCGGCTCCCCCAAGCAGCTTGAGGAGGTCCTCTTCGGCAAGCTCGGCCTCAGCCGCAAGCGGCGTGGGAAGACGGGGTACAGCACAGACGCCCGGGTGCTCCAGGCGATCCGCCACGAGCACGAGGTGATCCCGAAGATCGAGCGCTGGCGCGAGCTGACGAAGCTCGCCCAGACCTATCTCGACGCGCTCCCCGTCCTGATCGCCCCCGACGGCCGCCTGCACACGACGTTCAACCAGACCGCCGCGACGACGGGCCGGCTCAGCTCGAACAACCCCAACCTCCAGAACATCCCGATCCGGACCGAGCTCGGCCGCGAGATCCGCGCCTGCTTCATCGCCGAGCCCGGCAACCTCCTGGTGAGCGCCGACTATTCCCAGGTCGAGCTGCGCCTCCTCGCCCACATCGCCGACGAGGACGTTCTCAAGGAGATCTTCCGCCGCGGGGAGGACGTCCACACGGCGACCGCGATGCGCGTGTTCAACGTCGCCGCCGACGAGATCGATCCCGGGATGCGCTCGAAGTCCAAGATGATCAATTACGGGATCGTCTACGGCCTCTCGGCGTACGGCATGGCGGATCGCCTCGACATCCCGCAGGACGAGGCCGACGAGTTCATCCAGCGCTACTTGTCCGGGTTCCCGGCGGTTAAGACGTTCATCGAGGAGACGATCGAACAGGGAACCGAGCACGGCTACGTCTCGACGCTCTTCGGGCGCCGCCGCCAAGTGCCCGAGTTGCGCGCCCGGCGCTGGGAGATGCGCAAACAGGGGGAGCGCTTCGCGGTCAACATGGTCATTCAGGGGACCGCCGCGGACATCATGAAGGTCGCGATGGTCCGGACCGACCAGGCGCTGACGGAGGCGGGCCTGACAACCCGCCTCATCCTCCAGATCCACGACGAGCTGCTGTTCGAGGGTCCGGCCGACGAGGCCGGGACGGTCAAGCAGATCGCCTGCGAGCAGATGGCCGGCGCGTTCGCCATGGACCCGCCGCTCGCGGTCGACGCCGGCATCGGGTCGGACTGGCTCTCAGCCAAGTGAGCGCCCGGCGGCTATGACCTCTCGCCGCCCGCGATGCGTGGCCGGTGCCGTCATCGCGCTGCTTCTCGCCTGCGCTCCGGGCGCCGTCGCCAAGACGTTCGGCGGCGTCGTCCCGGACATCCCCACCGGTGGCCACGTCAAGGCGAGCACGCGGGCGCACGTCGCGAACCTCCCGTACGACGGCGGCCCGGTCATGCACAGCAACCGCACCCACGTCATCTTCTGGCAGCCGCAGGGTTCCGTCCTGACGTACGACCCGGGCTACCAGCAGCAGGTCGAGACGTTCCTGCGCCGCGTCGCCCGCGACAGCCACACCACAACGAACGTCTACAGCCTCAGCGGGCAGTACTACGACGCCGGAGGGCCGGCCGCGTACGCCTCGACGTTCGGCGGCGCGGTGCTCGACACGAACCGGCTCCCTCCGAACGGGTGCACCGAGCCGATCGGCCCGCCACTCGGGACCGGGCCGGGGTGGGGCGTCTGCCTGACCGATCAGCAGCTCGTCGCCGAGCTCCGCACCGTGACCCGCACCGACCGCCTGCCCGTGACCTCCAAGGATCTCTACCTCCTCGTCCTGCCCAACGGCTTCGGCGTGTGCGAGGGCGTCGGACCGCCCGGGTGTGCGCTCGGCGGCGGCGATGACGACGGGTCGTTCTGCGGCTACCACTCCGACGATCCCGAGGGCGAGCTGCTCTACGCGGTGATCCCCTACAACGCGCTCCCCGGCCACTGCCAATCCGGCAGTCCCAGGCCCAACGCGAGCACTGCCGACCCCGCGATCTCGACGATCAGTCACGAGCACAACGAGGCGGTGACCGACCCGACGGGCACCGGCTGGATCGACTCGAGCTTCAACGAGAACGGCGACCTGTGCATCGACATGTCCAACGACGTCCCGCCCACGCTCGGCGGCAGCGGATCCTCGCGCTGGTCGCAGGTCATCGCCGGCGGTCACTACTGGCTTCAGGAGGAATGGAGCAACGCCGATCGCGGATGCCGCGCGTCGGCCAGTCCTGACGTGGCGTCGTTCCAGATCCCGAACCGCATCCTTACCGGCCAGGCGGTCCGGTTCAGTGCACGCGTCAGCACCGGCCGCGCCCGCGTCAAGGCCTACGACTGGTTCTTCGGCCGCCGCGGCCGGGGACGCGGGCGCACCGTCTCGCATGTGTTTTCGCGGCCGGGGTCCTACCGGGTCGTGCTCCGCGTCACCGACACCTGGGAGAACTGGGCCTATGCCGTCAACGCGGTGACGGTGACCCAGACCAAGCACGCCCCGCGCAAGCGCTCAGGCCGCGTTCGCCGCCAGCGCCGGAGCTGAGCCGACCGGACCCCGCCCGACAAAGCTCGGGTGCGCGATCTTCAGGTAGTGCCCGAACGACCAGTCGACAAAGCGTTTCGCCTGCATGCCGCGCAGGCCGCCGGCGAGCAGCCGCGGTGCGACGCGCGGCACGAGCCGCTGCATCCGGAGCAGCGAGCGGAACGGGAACGCGTGCGAGGCGGAGAACGCGTGGTAGCGGGTCAGCGCCTGCTCGCGGGACTGAAAACCATCGACGACGGCCCGCAGTTCGCGCCCGGCCGCCACGCCGAAGTACAGCGCGGTGCGGATCCCCTCGGCGGTGAGCGGCAGACAGTGTCCCGCCGAGTCGCCGACGAAGAACACGCCGTCCTCGGTCCCGTCGCGCAGCGCGTGCGGGATCCAATTGCCCTGATAGCGCACCGTGTCGGCGCCCAGGTCCGCCGCGAGCCGCACCGTCGGCTCCTTCACGTGGTAGCGAGGATCGAACGACCCGACCCCGATCCGCAGCTCTCCGTCGGCCGGGAACCGCCATCCGTAGCCGGCCGGCACGTAGGAGCGATCGATCCACACCTCGAGGTCGCGCCCGGTGCCGAACGGATGCACCTCCAGACCGCGCGACAGCAGCGCGTCCGGCGGCTGGATGTTCGACCCGGCGCCGAGCACCCGGCGCCATCCGAGCGCGTCCACCACGAGACCCGCTCGGACCTGACCCCGGTCGGTCTCGACGACATTCCCGTTCCGACCGCGCACCGCCGCGGTCTCAAAGTCGAAGTCGCCCTGGGCGGCGAGCGCGGCACACAGCGTCCGGTAGTCGAACGTCGAGAACGTCCACGGCAGATCGAGCCGCGCGGTGGAGTGCGGCGTGTGGATGACGAGTTCGCCGAACGTCTGCTGCAGCGCCTCGGTCAACTCCATCGCGTCGAGCCACGCCGTCGGAATGCCGCACGCCGACGTCTGCCGTTCCCCGATCTCATATCGATCGATCACAAGCACCGACGCCCCGGACCCCGCCAGCTCCCGGGCCACCGCCAAGCCGGCGAAACTCGCCCCACAGATGAGAACGTCACAGTCCCGATCGATCGGGGTGCGGTCGACGCCGCGCTTTGTCGCTCTCACCGGCACGACGCCGATGATACGGAGCAATTGGTCCTGACACGGCCGGGGCTTCAGGAGGGCGAGTGGAGGCACGCTCCGCTCTGGCTCGCGCGGCTTTTGCTTCGCGACCGCCAACGTTGACGCGCGCGCCGCCAGAGCGGAGCGTGTCCCACCGCCCGAACCCGGCTATCCTGCGAAGAACTAATGTCCACAATTACATCTCCGAACCTCGCCGCCGATCAACCGAACGCCAAGATCGTTGAAGGCTCCGACGGTCTGCTGCTCGAGATCGACGGCCAGATTGTTCCCAATTACGACGCCACGCTGCACCCGTTTGCCGAGGGTGACGTCGTCACCGGCCACGTCGTCCGGATCGACAACGACGAGGTTCTGGTCGACATCGGCTACAAGTCCGAGGGCGTCATTCCCTCGACCGAGCTGTCGATCCGCAAGTCCGTCGATCCCAGCGACGAGGTCTCCCTCGGCGAGGAGGTCGACGCGCTCGTTCTTACCAAGGAGGACCAGGACGGACGCCTGATCCTCTCCAAGAAGCGCGCCCGCTTCGAGAAGGCCTGGCGGCGCATCGAGGCCGCCGCCGAGTCCGGCGAGCCCGTCATCGGTTCCGTGATCGAGGTCGTCAAGGGCGGTCTCATCATCGATCTTGGCGTCCGTGGTTTCCTGCCGGCCTCGCTGGTCGACATCCGCCGTGTACCGAATCTTGACGAGTACATGAGCCAGGAGATCGAGTGCAAGGTGATCGAGCTCAACCGCTCGCGCAACAACGTCGTCCTCTCCCGCCGCGCCGTGCTCGAGGAGCAGCGCAAGGAGGACCGCGAGCGGATCCTCGACCGGCTCCAGCCGAGCCAGGTTGTCGAGGGCAAGATCTCCAACATCGTCGACTTCGGCGCGTTCGTCGACCTCGACGGCATCGATGGCCTGATCCACATCTCGGAGCTCTCTTGGTCGCACGTCAACCACCCGTCGGAGATCCTCTCCATCGGTGACACCGTCAGCGTCAAGGTGCTCGACATCGACCGCGACCGTCAACGGATCTCGCTGGGCCTCAAGCAGACCCAGGAGGATCCGTGGCAGCGGGTCGTCGACACGTACAACATCGGCGACGAGCTCGAGGGCATTGTCACGAAGGTCGTCACGTTCGGTGCGTTCGTCGAGATCCTCGACGGCGTCGAGGGCCTCGTCCACATCTCCGAGCTCGCCCAGCATCACGTCGAGAACCCGCGCGAGATCATCCAGCCGGGCGATCCGGTGCGGGTCAAGATCCTGGAGATCGACTCCGAGCGCCGCCGCCTGTCGCTGTCGATCAAGCGCGTCGAGGGGCAGGTGCTCCCGGTGCGCCCGATCGTGCCGCCGGCCGATGGCGACACCGGCGACCTCGACGACGTTCCCGAGCTCGGCCTCTCCGAGGACGTGTTCGTGGAATCGACGGAATCGGTGGAATCGGCTGACGCCGATTCCATTGCGGGTTCCGCTGGCGCGGAACCCGCGCTCGCCGAGGACGCCGAACCCCTGGCTGATCCGGTGGAGCCGACGCCCGAGGAATCTGCCTGACCCCATCCCGTTCGTCGGCCTGACGGGCGGGATCGGGGCCGGGAAGTCAACCGCGCTGGCCGCGCTGGAGCGGCTCGGCGCGGCTGTCCTCTCGACCGACGCCGTCGTGCACGAGCTTTATGAACAGGAAGAGGTGACTCGTGCGGTCGTCGAGCGGTTTGGATCTTCCGTCGCACCAACCGGGTCAGTGGACCGGGCGGCCCTGGCCAAGCGGGCATTTGCGACCGCGGAGGACCGGCAGTGGCTCGAGAGCATGCTCTGGCCCCGCGTCGGCGCCCGGATCGTGGCCTGGCGCGAGGAGCTCGGCCGGCGCGCGGCGCCGCCGCGGGCCGCGGTCGTCGAGGTCCCACTCCTGTTCGAGGCCGGCATGGAGAGCGGGTTCGACGCGACGATCGCCGTGATCGCGCCGGAGGATGTCCGCGCCGAGCGGGCGGGCGGGCGCGGGCACGAGGCCCTCGACGAGCGGCTCGCCCGTCAGCTCACGCAGGAGGAGAAGTCGCATCGGGCGACCTTTACCGTCGTCAATGACGGGGACGTCGACCAGCTGGAGGTGAAGCTGGCCGATGTTCTTGACATCCTGAGGCGATGACACCGCCGACCGCGAGTGTGGCGGCGCGCAGTCGGCGCGCCTCAGCCCAGCGTCGGAGCGCCGTGCGGCGTCGTCGGGCCGTGTTCGTGCTCGGAGTCCTCGTACTCATCGGCATCGGGCTGATCGTCGCGCTGCCGACGGTCAAGAAGGCATATCAGGAGTTCACGCTCCCCCTCCAGCACCAGGACATCATCCGCCAGCAGGCAGCCCAGAAGCATCTTGATCCGGCGCTCGTCGCCGGCGTCATCTACGCCGAGACGAAGTTCGACCCTCGACCATCGGCGGCCGGCGCCCAGGGGCTGATGCAGATCCTGCCCGAGACCGCCAAGTTCCTCGCCCGCAAGTCGGGGGCGACGACGTTCACGACCGCGGACCTCGCGACGCCGCAGGTCAACATCGCCTACGGGACCTACTACCTGCGCTACCTGCTCGACGAATACGGGAACAAGCTCGTTCCCGCGATCGCGGCCTACAACGGAGGCGAGGCGAACGTCAGCCGGTGGCTTGCGCGCGCTCGCGCGCACGGTCATGCGCTGAGACTGCGCGACATCCCGTTCCCGGAGACGCGCGCGTACGTGCAGCGCGTCCTCCAGGCCCAGCACGACTACCGCCACACCTACGCTCGCCAGCTCGGGTACCAGTAGGTCGCTCAGTACAGCCGGCGCGACCGACCGGCGTTCTCGGTCGCGGCGATCGCCGCCGCCACGGCGGGCGCCTCCTCGGTCGGGAGGGTCGAGGTCGTCACCCGAATGCCGGGCGGTGTGGCGAGCCGGAAGCGCTCGCCGGCGAGCACGCGCCAGCCGGCGGCGTCGAGTCCCCGGACGATCTGGGACTCCTCGCGGACGGGCACCCACACGTTGAGCCCGGAGCGGCCGTGCGCCGTGATCCCCTGCTCGGCGAGCGCGTCGAGCAGCGCCTGCCGGCGGGCGGTATACGTGTCCCGGGCGTGCGCGGTGCGCGCGGGGAACGTCGGGTCCCGCCATTGCTCGACGACGAGCGCCTGGATGACGTGGCTGACCCATCGGGGACCGAGGATCTGCCGCCCCTCAACGCGCGCCACGGTCGTTTCGTCTCCGGCCAGCATCGCCAGGCGCAGGTCGGGATGCAGTGTCTTCGACACCGAGCGGATGATCGCCCAGCGCGCGCGCTCCGGGGCGACAAGGGTCTCGTACTCGGCGCCCGCGACCCCGCCGGCGTGGTCGTCCTCGACGATCAGCAGATGCTCGTCCCGAGCGAGGATCTCCCGCAGGGCGGCGCCCCGCTCCTCGTCCATCGCCGAGCCGTACGGGTTCTGCGCTCGGGGCACGGCGAACACCGCCTCGGCGCCGCGCTCGACCGCCGCCCGCAGCGCCGTGGGGACGAGTCCGAGCTCATCGACCTCGACGGGGACGGGGACGAGGCTGAGCGGGATGAGCAGGTCAAGGATGCCGATGTATGACGGGTCCTCAACGATGACGCGATCGCCGGGGCGCAGATGCGCCTGCAGCACGCGTTCGGCGCCGTCGAAGGCGCCGGCGACCACGGCGAGCGCGCCCGCACGGACACCGTCAGCCTCGAACGCGGCGCTCGCGAGCGCCAGCAGCTCCGCGTCGGCTGCCTCGAGTCCGCTCACCGCAAGCTTCTCGGTGAGATCGACGCGCCGGAGCGCCGCCTGCAGGTCGGGGAGCAGCTCGGGGTCCGGGAGCCCGATCGTGAGGTCGCGCACGCCGGCGGGCAGCGGCGGCTCGGGGACATAGCGTCGGGGTGGCGACTGCGTGTGGACGGCCGGACGCGGGACGACGCGCGTGCCACGCCGGCCGTCGGCGATGACGAGACCGCGCTCGCGCAGGATCCGATAGGCGGCGTTGACGGTCGCCGGGCTGGCGCCGAGCCGCTCGGCGAGAGCACGCACGGTGGGGAGGTGCTCGCCCGCGGCGAGACGGCCGTCGCGGATCGCCGTTTCCGTGCTGGTGGCGATTTCCCTTGCCGTCGAGCCCGCGATTCGGTATTGTGCTAGATCAAGCATGAGTTTGTACTATAACAAAACTGAGCGAGCGACGGTGCGACGCCATCGGGAGCGCGGAACCTACGACCGGGAGGCAATCGACGCAATCCTCGATGAGGCGTTCGTCGGGCACCTCGCGTTTGCCGCGGACGGGCAGCCGTACGCGATCCCGATGCTCTACGCGCGCGGAAACGGTGAGCTGTATCTCCACGGCTCGCCGCTGAGCCGGCTCATCCGCGGTGTGGCGTTCGGGATCCCGGTGTGCTTCACGGTGACCCTCGTCGACGGGATCGTGCTCGCCCGGTCGGCGTTTCACCACTCGATCAACTACCGCTCGGCGGTGATCCTCGGAACCGGCCGCATCATCGACGACCGCGAGGAGAAGCACGAGGCGCTCCGGCTGATCGTCGAGCAGGTGGCGCGCGGCCGCTCCGATGAGGTCCGCGGTCCAAGCGACGGCGAGCTGAAGGCGACCGAGGTGCTGGCGCTGACGATCTCGGAGGCCTCGGCCAAGGTCCGTACCGGACCGCCTGCCGACGCCGCGAAGGATTACGCGTTGCCGATCTGGGCCGGTGAGCTGCCGCTGGCTCTGCAGCCCGGCGAGCCGATCGCCGACGATCGCTGCGAGGTGGACGTGCCTGCCTCGGTCGAGCAGTGGAGGCGTGTCTATGCATGAGGGCATCACCCTCCGCTACGCGTTCCCCGACGACGACGCGGCAGTGGCGCGGCTCGCCGCGCTCGACAGCGCGTCGGTGCCGGACGCGCCGCTGCTCGTCGCCGAGGTCGGCGGCGAGCTGCGGGCCGCGATCTCGCTCCAGGACGGCATCGTCATCGCCGACCCGTTCCACCCCACGCTGGCGCTCGTCGCGCTGCTGCGAGAACGCGGACGGCAGTTGACCGCAATCCGTGCGGAGCGTCGCTGGCGGGCGCTACGCTGGATTTCCGGTGCCACAGTTCGAACTCGACGCCGCCTACAACCCGACCGCTGACCAGCCGGCCGCGATCGCCTCGATTGCCGAGGGGATCAATGCCGGTGAGCGGTTCACGACGCTGCTCGGAGCGACCGGCACCGGCAAGACGATGACGATGGCGGCGACGATCGCCGAGGTCCAGAAGCCGGCCCTCGTGATCGCCCACAACAAGACCCTCGCCGCCCAGCTCTGCAACGAGTTCCGGACGTACTTTCCGCGCAACGCGGTCGAGTACTTCGTCTCCTACTACGACTACTACCAGCCCGAGGCCTACGTCCCGAGCAAGGACCTGTACATCGAGAAGGACTCGGCGATCAACCAGGAGATCGACCGTCTCCGCCACTCGGCGACGGCGGCGCTGTTCGCCCGGCGCGACGTGCTGATCGTCGCCAGCGTGTCGTGCATCTACGGCCTCGGCTCGCCGGATACCTACGACGAGAACCTCCAGACTCTGAAGAAGGGCGAGATGATCGACCGCGAGGCGCTGCTGCGCAAGCTCGTCTCGATCCAGTACACCCGTAACGACACCGCCCTGTCGCGTGGGACCTTCCGGGTGCGTGGCGACACCCTGGAGATCTTCCCCGCGTACGCGGAGACGGCCTACCGGGTCGTGCTGTTCGGCGACGAGGTCGAACACCTCCAGCACTTCGACGCGCTCACCGGCGAGATCCTCGAGGACGACCTCGAGCACGTCGGCATCTGGCCCGCCTCGCACTACAACGTCCGTGAGGGCTACATCGAGGACGCCGTCTCCGAGATCGGGCGCGAGCTGAACGAGCGCTGCACCGAGCTCGAGGCTCAGGGCAAGCTGCTCGAGTCCCATCGGCTGCGCCAGCGCACGCAGTACGACATGGAGATGCTGCGCGAGCTCGGCTTCTGCTCCGGGATCGAGAACTACTCGCGGATCCTCGACGGACGCCAGCCGGGCGATCGCCCGTACTGCCTGCTCGACTACTTCCCTGAGGACTTCGTCTGCTTCATCGACGAGTCCCACCAGACGGTTCCGCAGATCGGCGGCATGTACGAGGGCGACCGCTCGCGCAAGCAGACGCTCGTCGACTACGGCTTTCGCCTGCCGAGCGCGATGGACAACCGGCCGCAGAAGTTCCAGGAGTTCCTCTCGATCACGCCGCAGATCGTGTTCGTCTCGGCGACGCCGGGCGAGTACGAGCGCACCCACTCCAAGCGCATCGTCGAGCAGATCGTCCGCCCGACCGGGATCGTCGATCCCGCCGTCGAGGTCCGTGAGACGCGCAACCAGATCGATGACCTGATGAACGAGATCCGCGTCGTCGTCGACCGTGACGAGCGCACACTCGTGACGACGCTGACGAAGAAGATGGCGGAGGACCTCACCGACTACCTGCTCGAGATGGGCTTCCGCGTGCGCTACCTGCACTCCGAGGTCGACACCCTCGAGCGGATCCAGATCATCCGCGAGCTGCGCCTCGGCGAATTTGACGTGCTCGTCGGGGTCAATCTCCTGCGCGAGGGACTCGACCTCCCTGAGGTGTCGCTCGTCGCGATCCTCGACGCCGACAAGGAGGGCTTCCTCCGCGGCGAGACGTCGCTCATCCAGACGATCGGCCGCGCCGCCCGGAACATCGAGGGACGGGTGCTGATGTACGCCGACAAGGAGACCGCGGCGATGCGCGCCGCCCTCGGCGAGACCGATCGCCGCCGCTCGATCCAGGTCGCCTACAACGAGGAGCACGGGATCACACCGGAGACGATCGTCAAGGGCATCTCCGATATCGCCGAGTTCCTCCAGTCGGAGTCGAAGGTTCCGCGGTCCCGGCGCCGGCGCCGGCGCCCGGAGGGATCGATGAGCCCGGCGGAGCTCGAGAAGACGATCGTCGAGCTGGAGGAGGAGATGCTGGCGGCGGCGGAAGACCTGCGATTCGAGTACGCGGCGAAGCTGCGGGATGAGATCCGGGACCTGAAGCGAGAGCTGGATGTCGCTATCTCGGAGGGACGAGCCGGCGTCTGACCCTGCGGCCGCCGCCGGCGGCGTCCGTGGGGCGTCTTGACCCTCGCCCCCATGGGGGTGAGGGCACGAGTACGAGCGTCTGCGTGGGACGCGGGGACTCCTGCTCCCTGAAGAAAAATGCGGTTGGAGGGATACTGGGGCCGTATGTCTGCGAGTTCGCGGGTGGCTCGCGCGTCCTGTGTCGGCGTCCCCGGAGACGTGATCCCTAGCTCGCCACCCCCGAACTCGCCGACATGCCGCCCGCGCCGATAGATTGCCCCAATCATCCCCGAAACATCTGAGAGGTTTGTGTGGCCCTCGAACGTCAAAGCATCGAAAAGAAGGACTTTCCCATCGGGCGGCGGGGCTATGACCCGGAGGCCGTCGATACGCACCTGAGTGCACTGGCCGACGAGGTCGACGAGCTCAAGCGATCGTCGCGGCGGCGGGTCGAGACGCTCGCGTCGTCCGCGAGCGAGCAGGTGCGGGCGATCGTCGAGGCCGCCGAGTCGAGCGCCGCCGAGATCCAGCGCCAGGCCGAGGAGGACGCGCAGGAGATCCGCACGGAGGCCAACGCGGAGGCGCGCTCGACGCGGGAGCAGGCGACCGAGCAGGCGCGCGAGTACGTCGGCAAGGTATCGGAGTCGACCTCCACGATGCTCGAGCGCCTTGACGCGATGGAGAGCGAGCTCGGCGCGCTGACGGAGGCCCTGCGCACGGGCGCCAATCGCCTGAACGCCGACCTGCAGCTGCTCGAGGGCAACCTCACCGATGTCGGCGAGGCGGTGGCCCCACCGCGGTTTGAGCGGGAAGCGCCCGCCGCGGCGGCGCCGAGCCCCGCAGCCGAGCCAGAGGCCCCCGGAGCCGAGCCAGAGGCCCCCGCAGCCGAGCCAGAGGCCCCCCCAGCCGAGCCAGAGGCCCCGGCGGACAAGTCACCGGTCTACGAGGTGACGGCCGAGCCCGTCGCCGACGTGGAGCCGATCGACTCGAGTGCCGCCGCCGAGACCGAGGTCGAGGAGTACGGTGAGCCGGTCGAGACGCACGCCCCGGCCGACGGTGGGGCCGGCGCCGAGACGGCCGAGCCGGCCGCCGCCGCCGGTGGCTCGGACGACGCCGAGGGCGCTCGGCTGATCGCGCTCAACATGGCGCTCAACGGCACGCCGCGGCAGCAGACCGACCGCTACCTCGCCGAGAACTTCGCGCTCGCCGACCGGGAAGCGCTGCTCGACGAGGTGTACGCGAGCGTCGACGGCTGACTCGGCGACCGCGTCAATTTCCACAACCGCGCATCGCGCGCGGAGATACGCTCTGCGCCATCACAACGGCGGACGCCGAGGAGGTGCCGGATGGGACGGTGGCGAGCATTGGTTGTCGGGTTGGTCCTCGCGCTACTGTGCGGGTCCGGATCTGTGGTGGCGAGTGCCGCGCCGACGACATGGGCGCCGCGCGTGTCGATCTCGCCCCACGCGCTGGACGCGATCACGTGTCCGAGCAGCGGGCTGTGCGTCGCTGCGGGGAGCGGCGGTCTCGCGATCACCTCCGAACACCCGGCCGGCGGCGCTGCGGCGTGGAGCGGCGCCGACGTCGACGGGAGCCACCGGCTGATCAGCCTCTCCTGCGCCTCGGTCACCTTCTGCGCCGCCACCGACAACGCCTCCCGAGTGCTGACGACGTCGTCGCCGACGGGCGGTACGTCCGCCTGGACGGCGCACACGATCGATCCCGGCCGGTGGATCACCGGCATTGCCTGCGCCTCGACGAAGCTGTGCGTTGCCGTTGACCGCCACGGCGGCATTCTCACCTCAACGCATCCGAGCGATCCGCATCGCTCCTGGGCTCGGTTCGAGCTCCGGAACACCTCGTTCGTGGCCGTCGCGTGCCCGTCGACGCGGCTGTGCGTTGCGGCCAACAACTTCCACGGCGTGCTCGTCTCCACGAATCCGGCCGGTGGGGCGCGCGCCTGGCACGCGCACACCGTGCTCCCGTCCGAGACGGTGCTGCTCGGCGTTTCGTGCGCCACCAGCCACGCGTGCATGATCGTCAACTACGAGAACGCCACCGACGTCGCCTTCCGCCCGAGCACCCATCCGACGAGCTCCGGGATCTGGCGTCCGGACGGGGACGTGACCGGCTATCCCCACGAGGGGTTCGCCCGGGGTGCCGTCTCGTGCGTCACTGCGTCGTTCTGTGCCGGCATCACTCACAGCGACTTCAGCTTCGGCGACGGATGGGTGACCTCGGACTTCGGCCACCACTGGCAGCACGTCACCCTCGAGGATTCACCCTCAGGCGAACACCTCCTGAGCGGGATCGCCTGTGGCAGCACGTCGCTGTGCGTCGCGATCGACAACGGCGGCGGCGCGATCGTCGGCTCCTAGTGGGCGGAGACCCACTAGGCGTTTTCCCCACATAGCGGGTTTCGCCGGACCCGAACGTCCGTTCGTGTGACTAACCTACGTTATGTGGACAAACTTGTCGTCTCCGGCGCGCGGGAGCACAACCTCAAGGACATCACCGTCGAGATCCCTCGCGGATCGCTGACGGTCATCACCGGGCTGTCCGGCTCGGGGAAGTCGTCGCTCGCGTTCGACACGATCTACGCCGAGGGGCAGCGCCGCTACGTCGAATCGCTCTCGGCGTACGCCCGCCAGTTCCTGGGGCAGATGGACAAGCCAGACGTCGACTCGATCGAGGGCCTGTCGCCGGCGATCTCGATCGATCAGAAGACGACATCGCGCAACCCGCGCTCGACGGTGGGCACGGTCACCGAGATCTATGACTACCTGCGGCTGCTGTGGGCGCGGATCGGGCATCCGCACTGCCATGTCTGCGGACGGCCGATCAGCGGCCAGTCGGCCGAGCAGATCATCGATCAGGTGATGGAGCTTCCGGACGGCACGCGGTTCATGGTGCTCGCCCCGATCGTCCGGGGGCGCAAGGGCGAGTACGGCAAGCAGCTTGAGGAACTTCGCGCTGAGGGCTTCAGCCGGGTCAAGGTCGACGGCGAGCTGCGCCGGCTCGACGAGCAGATCACGCTCGACAAGAAGTACAAGCACGACATCGCGGTGGTTGTCGACCGGCTCGTGATGAAGGGCGAGCTCCGCAAGCGGCTCGCGGACTCGATCGAGACGGCGGTCGCGCTCGCCGACGGGCTCGTCGAGATCGAGCTTGTCGACACGAACGAGATCCAGACGTACTCCGAGCGGTTCGCCTGCCCGGTCCACGGGCCGAGCCTCGTCGAGCTCGAGCCCCGGATCTTCAGCTTCAACTCGCCGCACGGCGCGTGCCCGCGGTGCACGGGGCTCGGCTCGCAGATGGAGATCGATCCGGAGCTCGTCGTCCCGGATCCGACGCTGTCGATCGGCGAGGGCGCGATCGCGCCATGGTCGGTCAGCGCGTCCGACTACTACGACCAGCTCGCCCAGGCGATCGCCGAGCGGTACGGCGTCGACCTCGAGACGCCGTGGCAGGACCTCGACCCCGCAGAGCGGGAGTTCTTCCTGTTCGGGACCAACGGCGACCGGGTCCAGGTGTCCTATCGCAACCGCTTCGGCCGGCGGCGCTCGTACGCGACCCAGTTCGAGGGGATCGTCCCGAACCTCGAGCGGCGCTACAAGGAGACGGATTCCGAGTTCGCCCGGGAGAAGATCGAGGAGTACATGACGCTGCGGCCGTGCCCGGAGTGCTCCGGGGCGCGCCTGCGTCCCGAGTCGCGGGCCGTGCTCGTCGCCGACACGGCGATCCACGAGTTCACAGGCCTGTCGGCCGGCCGGGCGCTCGAGTGGGTCCGCGGGCTCGATCTGAGCGAGCACGACCGGCGGATCGCACGGCTTGTCCTGCGGGAGATCGAGGAGCGGCTGCAGTTCCTGGAGAACGTCGGCGTCGGGTATCTCTCGATGGAGCGCGCCGCCTCGACGCTGTCCGGCGGGGAGGCGCAGCGCATCCGGCTGGCGACGCAGATCGGTTCGTCGCTCGTCGGCGTCCTCTACATCCTCGATGAGCCGTCGATCGGCCTGCATCAGCGGGACAACGAGCGGCTGATCGCGACACTCGAACGCCTCCGGGATCTCGGCAACACGGTGCTCGTCGTCGAGCACGACGAGGGCACGATGCGGGCGGCCGACCATCTCGTCGACATGGGTCCCGCGGCCGGCGAACACGGCGGCCACGTCGTCGCCCAGGGCACGGCCGCCGAGGTCCAGAAGGTGCCGGACTCGCTGACCGGCCAGTTCCTCGCCGGGACCCGGGTGATCGAGATCCCGGCGAAACGGCGCCGGCCGGCCGGCTACATCGGGATCGAGGGGGCGGCCGAGAACAACCTCAAGAAGGTCGACGTCAAGGTGCCGCTCGGGGTGCTCACGACCGTGACCGGCGTGTCGGGCTCCGGTAAGTCGACGCTGGTCAACGAGGTCCTCTACAAGGCGCTCTCGAACCGGCTGCACCGCTCCAAGCAGCGGCCCGGGGCGCACCGGCGGATCACCGGGATCGAGCAGCTGGACAAGATCATCTCGGTCGACCAGTCGCCGATCGGGCGCACGCCGCGGTCGAACCCGGCGACGTACATCGGCCTCTTTGACCAGATTCGCGACCTGTTCTCCCGGACCCAGGAGGCGCGCGCCCGCGGCTACAAGCCGGGACGCTTCTCGTTCAACGTCAAGGGCGGCCGCTGTGAGGTCTGCCGCGGCGACGGTCAGATCAAGATCGAGATGCACTTCCTCCCGGACGTCTACGTCCCGTGCGAGCAATGCCACGGCAAGCGGTACAACCGGGAGACGCTCGAGGTGCGCTTCAAGGGCAAGACGATCGCGGACGTCCTCGAGATGCCGATCGCCGAGGCGCTCGAGTTCTTCGAGCACATTCCGAAGATCCGGCGGCGCGTGCAGGCGCTCGTCGACGTCGGACTCGGCTACATGCGGCTCGGTCAGCCGGCGACGACGCTGTCCGGCGGCGAGGCACAGCGGGTCAAGCTCGCCGCTGAGCTCGCCAAGGTCGCGACCGGCCGAACGATCTACATCCTCGACGAGCCGACGACCGGCCTGCACTTCGCCGACATCCAGCGCCTGCTCGAGGTGCTCCAGCGGCTCGTCGATGCGGGGAACTCGGTTGTCGTCATCGAGCACAACCTCGACGTGATCAAGGTGTCCGACCGGATCATCGACCTCGGCCCAGAGGGCGGGGAGGAGGGCGGCCGGCTCCTCGTCGCCGGGACCCCGGAGAAGGTCGCCGAGACGCCCGGGTCCTACACGGGGCGCTTCCTCTCTGAGGTGCTCACCGTCCGCGCCGCGCGCGGCAAGACAACGCGCTCACGGAACGGCGCCGGCGGCGGCAACCGTGGGTCGAACGGCGCCGCCGCCAAGCCCAAGAGTCGCCGCACGAAGACGACCGCGGCGCGCTGAGACGGCGACCACTCCCGGGTTGCTGCGGCCACCCGCGGTCGGATGCCACAATCCAGCGCGATGGCAGCCGATCCGCGCGACCCAACCGCCGCGCTGCTGAGGCTGTGGGCCCAGAAGTGGCTCTGGTACGAAACGAACGCGCTGCCGTGGAACCGGGCCCGGATCCACTGGGAGTTCTTGCGCCGTCAGTCATTTGTGCGCTGGCCGGTCCACGGCAACGTGCTGGAGGCGTTCCGGGCCGGTCGCCTCGAGGTCGGGCCGCAGGTCCTGTTCGAGCCGGGCGTGTGGATCACGATGCCGGACCCGGCGCGGGTCCGGATCGGCGGCGGGAGCTTCCTCAATCTGGGAGTGATGATCGCCGCCTCCGAGCTCGTCGAGATCGGCGAGCACTGCATGTTCGCGAACGGCTGCTTCGTCACCGACGCGAGCCACCGCTTCGACGACCCGGATCTCCCCGTTCCGTGGCAGGGGTTCACGAGCAAGGGCCCGACCCGCATCGGGGACAACGTCTGGTGCGGCGCCCACGTCGTCGTCACGAGCGGCGTCACGATCGGCCGTCGCTCGGTGATCGGCGCCAACTCGGTCGTCACACGGGACATCCCGCCGTACTCGATCGCGGCCGGGGTCCCGGCGAAGGTGATCGGGGAGGTGGCGTACCCGGGGGGGACGGTCGAGACGCTGCCGGACGACACCGTCCCGGCCTAGCACCCCGCCGATCCTGAGCCTCGTCGATGCGCCCTTAGGTCGCTCGGCGCCAACCGCACCGGGCGCGCGGCGACGACACCGACGACCCGACTACCCGCGCCGCCGTGCCAGCCCCTCGAACCCCACCGCGACCGCCAGGTTGAACGCGCCGGCCATCCACAGCCCGGCCTTCGCCCCGGGCCGCGACACCGCCCCCGAGCGTGACCAGACGATGTCCGTCGCGATCTCGGTTCCCCGCAGCCAGGCGAGCGCGTGCCAGTCCTCGGGGCGATCCCGCACGGCCGCGACCAAATGCGCCGCGGCGAACGTCAGCCAGATGGGACCGCACCGGCGGAACAGGTGGCGAGCGTCGTCGGACGGCGGGGCATGGCCGAGCAGCCGCAACGTCGCGTCCGGGGCGAGCAGCGCGCCGCTCCCGAGCGCGAGGTCGAAGGCGACCATCCCCCGGTTGACCCTCCGCAGCATCGTGGCAGGCCCGGACACGGGCGGGACTGTATCCGGTATGGCGTCGTGGCAGGCCCGGACACGGGCGGGACGGTATCCGGTACGTTCTCCCCGGGGAACTGATCCGGCGGATCAGGGCCGAGAGACATGAGCGCGGCGACTCACAACCGGAGGGGCCGTCCGGCCACGGCCTCGCCGGATGACGTGCTGCGCTCGGCGACGGCGCAGTACCTCGCCGGGCAGCGGCTCGACCTCACCGAGGTCGCGAGGACCCTGGGGCTGAGCCGAGCCACGATCTACCGGTGGTTCGGCTCGCGGGAGTCGTTGCTCGGGGAGGTCGTGGCGCGGGAGTTCGAGGTGCTCGTCGCCCGTCGGCGGGCGACGATGCGTGAGCACGGCGCGCGCGGGCTGCTCGAGGTGTTCGACCGGATCAATCGTGATCTCGCCTCCTCCCGGCCGCTGCGCCGGCTGCTCGAGCAGGAGCCGAGCGGGGGCATGCGCCTGCTGACGTCGACCGGGGGCATCGTCCAGCCGCGGGCGGTCGCCTGCGTGCAGACGCTGATCGTCGACGAAGTGCAGGCCGGCTGCTACGACCCTCCGGCCGATCCGGCCACGCTCGCGTACGCCGTCGTCCGGCTCGCCGAGGCGTTCCTGTACAACGACGCGTCGTCCGACATCCGCGGCGACCACCGACGCCTCCGGGAGGTTCAGGCCGCGCTGCTCGGCGTGCCGCGCGTCAAGAGTTCTTGATGACGATCCCCTCGAGGATGTTGGCGACGCGCTCGGTCGCGTCGATTGCCTCCTCGAGGCGCTCGAACAGGTCCTTCCAGCGGATCACGACCATCGGGTCGATGCCGCCGTCGAAGAGCGAGGCCATCGCCTCCCGGGTGATCCGGTCGCCCTCGTTCTCGAGCCGGTTGATCTCGACGGTGTAATGCGAGATGTCGCTGAACCCGCGCAGCCGGGGGATCGCGTCGGCGACCTGCCGGCACGCCGCCCTGAGCACCCGCGCGAGCTTGATCGACTGGTCCATCGGCGCCTCGATCTTGTACAGCCCGAGGTACACGGCGACCTCTTCGGTGAAATCGACGATGTCGTCGAGTGCGGAGGCGAGGGCGAGGATGTCCTCACGATCGATCGGGGTGACGAACGTGTGGTTGAGGCGGCTGATGATGTCGTGGGTGATGCGGTCACCCTCGTGCTCGCAGACGACGATGTCCTCCTCGAGCCCCTTGCTGTCCGGGTAGGCCGAGAGCAACTGGTCGAGCAGGTCCGAGGCCTTGAGGACGTTCTGCCCGGCCTCCTCGAACAGCTCGAAGTAGATCCGGTCGCGCGGCGCGAAGACGTTTCCCAGGCGGGGCACTGTGCGGCATGGTAGTGACCCGCGCCTGCAGGCCACTACCAGCCGGGCACCGACAGAGGTCAGTCAAATGCCGCGCGGAATTCCGCCAGTTCCGCCTCGTCGATCGAGTACACGTGCTCCGGTCCCGGGAACGTCCGCCGGCGCACCTCGTGCGCGTACTCGGCGACGCCGGCCACCATCTGGGCCTTGACCTCGGCGTAGCGCTTGGCGAACCGCGGAGCATGGCCGTCGTAGATCCCGAGCAGGTCGTGATACACGAGCACCTGCCCGTCGACATCCCGTCCCGCCCCGATTCCAATCACGGGGATCTCGATGCGCTGCGTGACGACGGCGGCCACAGCGGCCGGGATCGCCTCGAACACGATCGAGAAACAGCCCGCCTCCTGGAGCGCCAGCGCGTCGCGCGCGACGCCCATCGCCTGGGTCGCGCTGCGGCCCTGGGCCCGGTAGCCGCCGAGCGCGGTCGCCGTCTGCGGCGTCAGCCCGACGTGGCCCATGACCGGGATGCCGGCTTCGACGATCGCGCGGGCGCGCTGGACGCTCGTGCCCCCGCGCTCGAGCTTGACCGCGTCGCATCCGGCCTCCTTGATGAACCGCTGCGCGGTCGCGATCGCCTGTTCGTCGGACGCCTCATAGGAGCCGAACGGCAGATCGCCGACGAGCAGCGGCATCGACAGGCCGCGCCGCACGGCCGAGGCGAGCATCAGCATCTCCTCGGTCGAGACCGGCACCGTCGAGGGATAGCCGAGCACAGTCATCGCGCCGGAGTCGCCGACCAGGACGACGTCGACGCCCGCCTCCTGGGCGACCTGCGCCGAGGGGTAGTCGTACGCCGTGACCATCACGATCGCCTCGCCGAGGCGCTTCTTCTCGGCGAGCCGCGGGAGCGTCATCGGCAGCGGGGCATCGAGGCTGGGCGGAACGGGTGTACGGGGTGTGGCAGACATCGTCTCTCCTCTTACGCGGCGGTTGGCGCCCCGAGCAGGGTCGCCACCTCGCGATCGACGGTGATGATCTCGTTGTGCGCGCCGACGTGGACGACGCGCGGGTCGTAGTTCTGCAGTTCGTCGGGGTCGTAACCGGCGTAGGAGATCACGATGATCGTGTCGCCGCGGTGCACGAGGCGTGCCGCCGCGCCGTTGACCTTCATGTCGCCCGAACCGGGCTCGCCGGCGATCGTGTACGTCTCGAACCGGGCACCGTTGTCCACGTCGACGACGGCGACCTGCTCGAACTCTCGGATGTCGGCTGCCTCGAGCAGCTCCGGATCGATCGTGATCGACCCGACGTAATGCAGGTCGCAGTCGGTCACAGTCGCCCGGTGGATCTTCGATTTCAGCATCGTGCGCTGCACTCATTGCCTCCCGTTTTCAGTGGCACCTGCCGTCACTCGTGCGGGCATGAGCCGGTGGTTGTCGATCAGTCTCGTGTTCCCGACGCGCGCGGCGATGAGCGCGAGCGCCTCGCCCTGCACCTGGTCGATCGGTGCCAGCGTCTCGGCCGAGACGAGCGCGACGTACTCGGGCTGGATCCCGGCGGCGCGCAGCTCCGCCTCGGCGCGGCCGCGAAGTGCATCGGCGTCGAGCACGCCCTCGGCGAGCCCGGCGTCGATCGCGTCCAGCGCACGGCTGAGCGCGGTCGCCCGGGTCCGATCCGCTCCCTCGAGGTGAACGTTGCGGCTCGACAGGGCCAGGCCATCGGACTCGCGCACGGTGTCGCACACCTCGATCCGCACCGGGATGTTGAGGTCGCGCACGAACCGCTTGATGACGATCGCCTGCTGCGCGTCCTTCTGCCCGAAGTACGCGACGTCGGGCGCGACCATGTTGAACAGCTTGGTGACGACGGTGGCGACACCGTCGAAGTGCTCCCGGCCGCGAATCGCGCCCTCGAGCGTCTCGGTGAGCCCGGCGACGGACACGGTCGTCGCGAAGCCGTCCGGGTAGACCTCGTCGACCGCCGGTGCGAACAGGATGTCGACCCCGGCCTCCGCGGCGAGCGCGGCGTCGCGCTCCTCGTCACGGGGATACGCCCGCAGATCGGTGACGTCGTTGAACTGCGCCGGGTTGACGAACAGCGACATGACGACGACGTCGCATTCCGCGCGGGCTCGATGCAGGAGCGAGAGGTGGCCGGCGTGGAGCGCCCCCATCGTCGGGACGAGCCCGATCGAGCGCCCCGCCCGCCGCTCGGCGAAGACGACCGGGCGCAGCTCGGCGACCGTGCGGATCGTCGTCATGCCGGCACTCCGGCCCCGGCGCCGGCCGCGGCGCGAGCGCGGGCCGTCTGCGCCCGTGTGGCATCGACGAGCGTGTCGAACAGCGACAGCAGATCCGGAGCCGCCGTCGCCACGGCGGCGCGCTGGGCGGCGACCGTCGACTCGTCGCCGCGGGCCACCGGTCCGGTGAGCGCCCGTTCGGCACCGACGTTCACCCAATTCTCCACCGTTGCCCGGACGAGCGGCGCGAGCAGCGCCCGGTCGACGCCGACCCCTCCGGCGAGTCGCTCCGCGGCAGCCTCGAGCGTGATCAGGAAGTTCGACGCGATCGAGGCGGCCGCGTGATACGTCGTGCGATCGGCGTCCGCGATCTCGACCGGCCGCATGCCGAGCGCAGCGGCGAGTCCGCGCGCGACCGTGAGCGCCCGCGCCGTCGAGCCGGCGACAGCCGCGCCCGCACCCGCGAAGTCAGCGCCGTCCGGCGTCACCGTCATCAGCGGGTGCATCGAGAACGCCTCGTGGCCGGCGAGCGGAGCGAGCGTCGTCGCACCGGAGCAGTGGCCGACGAGGAGTCCGGGGTCGATGCGTGCGGCGGCCCGCGCGATCTCGGCGTCCGGCACGCACAACAGGATGGGAGCGCTCCGATCGAGCTCCACGTGCGGCCCGCGCCCGAGCGGGCCCACGACCTCGACTCCGGCGTCGGCGGCCGCCCGTGCGAGCGCGCTCCCGAGCCGGCCCCGACCGATGACGGTCAGGCGTGCACAGGGGGGGGCGAAGGAAGAATCCCGTTCCAGTTCCCGCATTGGGAGATACCGGTCGGCTAAAGGCGATAGTGGCTCAGCTCAAAGGTGCCGCGGTCCGTCCCACAAAGGTGACGGCTGCGTCATGCAGCATGGTACCCGGAATCCCGAGAAGGACACAGCGGTCAGGGCGGCGCTCGTGTGCGATCGGTCACGGAAGCGAGGACCGAGTTTTCCGCACGGTGCGCAGTCAATGGCCGTTCCGCGCTCGGCATCGTCCAGAGCGGGCTTTACCATCGCACCAGTGAGCAGCCCCAGCGAGCGCCGAGAGTTGCTGAAGGCCGTGTACGAGGAGGCCAGCACCTGCACCCGCTGCCCGCTGCACAAGACCCGCACCACGGTCGTGTTCGGGGCCGGGAACGCCAATGCCGAGCTGATGTTCATCGGCGAGGCGCCCGGCGCGAACGAGGATCGGATGGGACTCCCGTTCGTCGGGCAGGCAGGGAAGCTGCTCGACAAGCTGCTCGTCGAGATCGGGCTCGAGCGTCAGGACGTGTTCATCGCCAACACGCTCAAGTGCCGGCCGCCGGACAACCGCGACCCGCATCCCAACGAGATCGAGGCGTGCTCGGAGTATCTGCGCCGCCAGGTCGATCTGATCGAGCCGACCGTCATCTGCACGCTCGGGAACTTCGCGACCAAGCTGCTCCGCGCCGACACCACCGGGATCTCCCGCCTGCACGGCCGGGAGGAGGAGCTGACCATCGGTCATCGGACCGTCCGGCTGCTGCCGCTCTACCACCCGGCGGCCGCTCTGTATACCCCCTCGACGCTCGAGGCGCTGCGCGCCGACTTCCACCGGATCCCCGAGCTGCTCGCCCTCGGACCGCCGCCCCAGCCCCGGGAGGAGATCGAGGACGTCCCCGAGTTCGAGGAGACGACGGGCGAGGAGCCCGCCTCCGACGCCGTCGCCGCCCAGCTCGGCCTGTTCTGAAACGACCGTCCAGACGGGCCGCGGCAGCCGATCGGCGCAGTACGCTTCCGGCATCATGGAGGAGGCGGGGCGCTCTTCACCCACGACCGACAGGGTCAGCCGGACGCTCGGTGCCAGGGTCGCGGCGCGGGATCGCAGCCGGTTCGTCGGACGTGCCTGCGAGCTTGACCTGCTCGAGCGCTGCCTCAGTGAGGATCCGCCGGCGAGCGTCGTGCTCGTCCACGGCCCCGGCGGGATCGGCAAGAGCACGCTGCTGCGCGAGCTTGCCCGTCGGGCGCAGGAGCGCGGCTTCGAGACATTCTTCGTCGAGGGGCGGGAGCTGCCGCCGATGCCGGACGCGCTGGAGGACGTGCTCGCCGGCGCCCGGAACAGCGACGCACCGCTCGTGCTGATCGATACCTACGAGCGGATGACGGCTCTCGACGGTTACCTGCGCCGGGGGCTGTTGCCGTCGCTCCCGGACCGCACGATTGTCGTGATCGCGGGCCGCAACCCGCCGGATCCGAGCTGGTTCACCGGCGGCTGGGAGGGGATCGCGACCGACCTCGAGCTCGACGCCCTCGACGTCACCGAGGCGATGCGGCTGCTTGCCGCCTACGGCCTGTCCGACGCGCGCGCCCCCGCGGTCGTCGACTGGGCGGAAGGCTCACCGCTGGCTCTCGCGCTCGCCGCCGAGACGGGGGTCGCGGACAGCAACTGGCGCCCCGAGGAGGGCAGTGAGCGACCGGAGATCGTGCGCTCGCTCATCCGCCGCCTCGTCGAATCCGAACTCGACGGCGTGCGGCTCTCGGCGCTCGGGGTCGCATCGATCGCGCGCGTCACGACCGTCGAGATGATCGCCGCGGTGCTCCCCGATGTGGGGGCCCCGGAGGCGTATGAGCAGCTGCGCGCGCTGACGTTCACCGAGCCGCTCGGCGATGGGCTGGCCCTCCACGAGCTCGTGCGCAAGGCGCTGCACGCCGACATGCGCAGGCGCGATCAGGAGCGCGAACGGGAGCTGCGCCGGCGGATCGTCGACTACCTCTACCAGCGCGCTCAGGGCGGCGACCCCCTGCTCGCGATCGAGATGGCCCACCTGATCGAGAACGCCGCAATCAAATGGGGATTCGGGTGGGAGGGAAGCGTCGACTACCGGATCGACGATCTTGCCCCCGGGGACGCCGAGGAGATCGTGCGGCTGCTCACCGAGCGCGATTTCAGCGAGTGGTGGGAGCTATCCCGCCGGTACTTCGGCGAGTCGCCGGAACGGGTCGCGATCGCCCGCGATCGCGAGGATCGACTGTGTGGCTACTTCATCTGTATGAGCCCGGCGACCGCGCCGGAGTTTGCCCGTGAGGACCCGCTGGTTGGACCGTGGATCGCTCACGCCGCATGCGACGCGCACCGCGGTGACTCGGTCCTCTGGCACACGTCGATCGATTTCACCGGCGATCGTCGCGGCCGCGTGCAGGCGATGCTCGGAATGGCCGGCATCCTCCGCTCGGGCGCGCCCAACCCCCGGTTCGCCTACATGCCGATCAACCCGTCGAATCCCGACGCGCTGACGTTCGCCAGCGCGCTCGGCGCCGAGCACATCGCCGCGCTTGACTTCGCCTTCGGGGGGCGGCGGATCGAGTGTCACCGGATCGACTACGGCCCGGGCGGCCTGATCGCGGCCCAGCGACGCGTCGTCTACGCCGAGCTTGGACTCGCCCCGCCGGCGAGCGCCGACACGACCCCGGCCGGCTTCGACAGCGAGGCCGTTCGGGAGGCGCTGCGCCACTTCCGGGTCCCGCACGAGCTCGCGCGCAGCCCCCTCGCAACCGGCGAGACCCCGGACGAGCGTGCCGAGTCGGTGCGCGCGCTGCTACGCGACGCCGCCGAGCGGGCGTTCGGCGACAACGAGAACGAGAAGCTGCTGAAACGGGTGCTCATCCGCGGCTACATCGAGCCGGCGGCGAGCCACGAGCAGGCCGCCATCGACCTGTCACTCAGCCGCGCGGCGTACTTCCGGCGCTTGCGAGTGGCTGCGGAGCGGGTTGCTGACTATCTGGCCTCTCGCCCGTAGTCCTCACGTCGCCCGCGGCGGGGGCGAACGCTCGCTCCCGCGCGCCTGAGCCGCGGAGCGCGAGCGTGAAAGCGACGATCGCACCCGCCGCCTGAACCGCAAGGACGACGGCCGCGAAGCTTGCCGGCTGCGTCGAGGCATTGAGGAGCAGGATCGGCTCGGCGACGGCGACAAGCGCGATCGGGACCAGGAACCACTTCCGCTTGAGCGCGAGCATGTACTGAATCGCCAGGTACGTGCACGCGAGCAAGGTGAACGCGACGCCGAGCACGAGGAGCGAGTCCGAGGCCGCGGTGCGGTTGGCGCCGAAGGCGATCCTCAGCAGCGGCTCCGCGGCGACGGCGAAGATGAGCAGCACTGGCACCGCGCAGACAAGGACGATCGCAAGCGCGCGGAACAGCACCGGGCGAGTCTCGTTCCCTTCGGCACTGCGGCGCGAGACCTCCGGCACGAGGTAGAAGCTCGCGCCGATCGCGACCCAGATGAGCACCTTGGCGGCGACCGCCGTCGCGGCGTACGAGCTCTGCAGCTCCTTGCCCGGCAGGCGGTGCTTGGCGGCGATGATGTCGATGTTCTGGAGCACCGCGATCACGATCAGGCCGCAGATCGGCACCCAGGCGCGGCGCACGTGTGTCGCGAGCTCGATCGCCGCGGCGTGGACCTTGCCCGGCTCGATCTTCGTCCCGGTCGTCCGCTCGACGTGGCGCCTCAGCTGCAGCGCGCAGTAGGCGCACATCGCGATGAACGACAGCGGCGTGCCGAGGTACGCGCCGGTGACCCCGAGCCCGATCCCGGCGAGCACCGCGCCGGTGGCAAGCCGGCTCGCCTGCTCGTAGATGAGGCTGAGACCGACGGACTTGTAGTCGCCGACGCCCTGGAGCGCGCCGCGGAGGATCGAGAGCTCGAGCCACAGGCAGCCGGCAGGAATCCCGATCGCGGCGGCCCAGGGATCATGCTTGACGCCGACGGCACTGGCGATCGGGTCGCGGAGGATCACCGAGACGACGGTCAGCACGAGCGTGAAGATCACCATCGTGTGCGTCCATCGCCGCAGCGTGGCGAGCAGATCATGGCCGACGCCGAGGTTTCCGAGGACGCCCTCCCGTGCCGTCGCCACCTGCATCGCCTGGCCCACGACGGACAGGATCAGGAAGTAGCTGATGAGCGCGGCCAGCGATCCGTAATCGGACAGCAGCCGGGCGAACACGACCGTCGACCCGAGCGCGATGACGTTGTTGACGATCATCGCCAGGGCGAGTCCGGCCGCCTTCGCCGTGTCCGAGTCCTGGAGCAGGCCGCGGATCCGCGATTCGTACTTGCTTCTCAAAGACATTGTGACGTCCTGACGGTACCGAACCGGGGTGATCCACGGATCAATGGCACGGGATTCCCGCCACGGACCCAGCCGCGGCTCGGGCTAGAGTGTCATTGATAGCGATGACACGCGTCTGGGCCAGAATGATCCTGCTCGTGTGCCTCGCACTCACACTGGTGCCGGCGACCGCCGTGGGTGCGACCGGCGCACTCTCTCTCCACAAGCCACCGTGGCTCGTGGAGACCTCAGAACCCACCGGGACCCTGCCGCGCACCGGTGACGAACTTCCGCGGCTCGCGCTGACGGGCCTCGTGCTGATCGGCGTCGGGAGCCTGCTGCGCGTTCGCGTCGCCCGCGCGCCCAGGTAGTGACGGCGTTCTAATCTGGATCGGCGGATGCCCCGCCGCGAACAATCGACGACGCCGTCGGACACCGAGCAGCTCGGTGCCGCGGTGGCCCGCACGCTCCGTCCTGGCGACGTCGTGCTCGTCGAGGGCGAGCTTGGGGCGGGCAAGACGACGTTCGTCCGCGGTGCGTGCCGCGCGCTCGGCGTCACCGCCGTCGTCTCCAGCCCGACGTTCACGATCGGCCAGCGCTACGAGGCCCCGGTCCCGGTCTCCCACGTTGACCTGTACCGGGTCGGCAGCCTCCGTGACGAGGATCCCGACCTGCTCGACGAGTACGTCCGCGCCGACACGATCACGTTCGTCGAGTGGCCCCAGGGCGCCGAGGCGGACCTGGGGGAACGTGCACACATCGCCCACCGGATCCGCCTCTCGCACGCCGGTGGAGACCGGCGCACGGTGGAGATCACGTGACCATCCTCGGATTCGACACGGCCACCCGCGCCACCGCGGTGGCGTTGTCCTCACCGGATGGGCTCACGCTCGAGGCCCGTGACGACCCGCCGACCGGGACGCGTCCGCGGCACACGAGCCGGCTGCTGCCCCTGATCGCCGAGCTGCTCGACGAGGCGCAGCTCGGCTGGGCTGAGCTCGACGCGATCGCGGTGGGCACCGGCCCGGGCACGTTCACGGGACTGCGAATCGGGATCGCCACCGCGCGCGGGCTGTCGGTCGCCCGCGCGCTCCCGCTGATCGGGATCTCGACGCTCGAGTCGCTCGCCCTCGGGGGCATCGACGCCGTCGCCCATGGTTCGCTCGACGGCCTCGACGTGCCCGGCCTGGATGCCGTTGTCGCGGTCATCGATGCCCGTCGCGGCGAGGTCTTCGCCGCCGCCTGGTCGCCGGACCGGCGGCGGCTGCTCGAGCCCTGCGCGGTTGCCCCGGACACCCTCGGAGAGCGGCTGAGGACGCTGGGAACAAGCGTGCTGGCCGTCGGCGACGGCGCGGTAGAATTCAAGGGCGTTCTGGAGCGGTCAGGGGCGCTGGTTGCCGAGGGACGCTCGGACGTCAACCGGGTCACTGCGATCAACCACTGTCGTTTGGCCGACGGCAGGCCGCCGAGCCCTCTCGATCAGATACAGCCGGAGTACCTCCGCCTCCCGGACGCAGAGATAGCCCGGCGAGCCGCCCACAGACCATGACAGCCACGCAGATCAGCATCCGGTCGCTCTCCTACTCCGATCTCCCTCAGGTGATCGCGATCGAGCGGCGGTCGTTCCCGACCCCGTGGTCGCTCGCCATGTTCGTGCTCGAGTTGTCGAAGCCCTCCGGCGTCTGCCTCGCCGCGATGCAGGACGGCGCGATCGTCGGCTACCTGATCTGCTCGAAGTACGACCGCGTCTTTCACCTGATGAACATCGCAGTCGACCCTTCCGCTCGGCGCCAGGGCCTCGGTCATCGGCTGCTCGAGGCGCTGATCGAGCGCGCGGGACCGGAGGAGTCCTACACGCTCGAGGTCCGCACGTCGAACGCGCCGGCGATCGCGCTGTACGAACAGTTCGGCTTCCGCTCCGCGGGGACCCGCCCCCGGTACTACCAGGACACCGGGGAGGACGCCATGATCATGTGGCGGACGGCTGAGCTCACCTCGACGTCCGGCACGTCGGGTTAGCCCGAGGAGCGTGGCGTGATCCTGGCGCTCGAAACGAGCTGCGACGACACCTGTGCCGCGGTCGTGAGCCCGGACGGGACGATCCGCGCGAACGTCATCTCCTCGCAGGGCGTCCATGACCTCTATGGCGGGGTCGTGCCCGAGATTGCCTCGCGGCACCACCTCGACCTGATCGGCGCGGTCGTCGAGGACGCCCTGCACCGGGCCGCGGCGTCGCTCGATGACATCACCCTCGTCGCCGCCACGCGGGGCCCCGGACTCGTCTCCGCCCTGCTCGTCGGCGTCTCGACGGCGAAGGCGCTCGCCGCCGCGCGGGAGCTCCCGTTCGCCGGCGTCGACCATCTCCACGGCCATATCGCGGCGAGCTTTATCGAGCCCGTTCCGTTCGAACCGCCGTTCCTGTGCCTGATCGCGAGCGGAGGGCACACGTTGATCGCCGACGTGCGCGACCACGGTCCGGCGTACCCGGTGCTCGGACAGACGCTCGATGACGCCGCCGGCGAGGCGTTTGACAAGGGTGCCCGCCTGCTCGGGCTCGGCTATCCCGGTGGTGCCGCGCTCGAGCGGCTCGCGCGGGACGGCGATCCGCAGGCGTTCGCGTTCCCGATCGCCCGCAAGCTGCCAGGCCTCGATTTTTCGTTCGCCGGGCTGAAGACCGCGCTGCTCTACCGGGTGCGCGATCTCGGCGAGGCCGAGGCGCACCGCCGGCGCGCCGACCTCGCGGCCTCCTACCAGCACGCGATCATCGAGTCGCTCGTGCTCCGGGTGAAGCGCGCGCTCCGCGAGACGGGCCGCGAGCGTCTCGCGATCGGTGGCGGTGTTGCGGCGAACGGACCTCTGCGTGAGCGCCTCGGGACACTCGGAGTCGAGCTCGACGTCCCCCCGCGCGAGCTGTGCACCGACAACGCCGCGATGATCGCGAGCGCGGCACGGTTCGTGCCCGCGCTGGCCTATCCCCGCTACCTCGACCTCGACGTCTACGCCTCCGGCGAACGGGCGCTCGCAGCATGACGGCGGAGATCGTGCTCTACGGCCGTCCCGGCTGCTGTCTGTGCGATGACGCCCGCGCGGTGCTCGAGCACGCACAGCAGCGACTGCACTTCACGCTGCGCGAGCGTGACATCGAGCAGGACGACCGGCTGCTCGCCGCGTACCTCGAGAGGATCCCGGTGGTGACGATCGACGGCGCCGAGGTATTCGAGTTCTTCGTCGACGAGGAGCGGCTCGAGGAGGCGCTGATGTCCGGCCGGCAGCGTGAGCCGCATCAGTAGAGTGAGACGAGGATGAGCTACACGGTCGGTCGTGGTACCGAAGACGCTCAGCCGGGCGCCGACAGGCCAGGGGAGAAACTGTCCCTGGGCGTGGCGGCACGGCTGTCGCGCTACCTCCAAGTCTTGACGCAGGCCCGCAAGATGGGCAAGGACACGATCTCCTCGCAGGAGCTCGCGGACTACACGCACGTCAACTCGACGCAGATCCGGCGTGATCTCTCGGGCTTTGGGAAATTCGGCAAGCGCGGCGTCGGCTACAACGTCGAGTCGCTCGTCACCCAGATCCGAAAGATCCTCCGGACGTCCGGTCAGCACAACATCGCCCTGTTCGGCGCCGGGCATCTCGGCATCGCGATCGCGACGTCCGACATCTTCGCCGACCACGGCTTCCGGGTCGTCGCGATGTTCGACGTCGACCCGGAGAAGATCGGCACCCAGGTCGGAACCCTCACGGTGCGGCACAACTCGGAGCTGCGCGAGGTCATCGAGGACGAGGACATCGTCGTCGCCGTGCTCGCCGTCCCGACCGCGGCGGCCCAGGTCGTCGCGGATGAGCTCGTGGAGGCGGGGGTGAAGATCATCTTCAATTACTCCGACGCGCTGCTCCAGGTCCCGCCCGAGGTGACGGTGCACACGTCGAGTCCGGCAGTCGATCTGCTCTACGCGCTGTACTTCTATCTGACCTAGTACGCCTCGTACCTCGTCTTCGCTATGGACCTCAACCTGGACAGTGCGCGCGCCGCATTCGACGCATCGACCGACTTCACGGTCGGGATCGAGGAGGAGTTCGCCCTCCTCGACCCTCGCGATCTTGGGCTGACCGCTCGCTTTGAGGACCTCAAGGCGGCCGCCGCCGGGGACCCCGTGCTCGCCGATGCGATCGCGGGCGAGCTCATCTCCTCGGAGATCGAGATCCGGTCCGGACGGGGCGAGGACCTGGCGGCGGCGATCGCGGCGCAGCGCGACCGACGGCGTCGGCTGTTCGCCCTCGCCGAGGAGCACCATGTGGTGCTCGGCGCCAGCGGCACCCATCCGTGGTCGGACTACCGCGAGCAGCACATCATCGAGACCGAGCATTACCGCCGCGTCGAGGACGGCCTGAAGTGGGTCGCGTGGCGCAACAACGCATTCTCGGTCCACGTCCACGTCGGCGTGCGCGGCGCCGACCGTGCCGTGCTCGTGTGCGACCGCCTGCGGCCCGTGCTGCCGCTGCTCCTCGCGGTATCGGCCTCGTCGCCGTTTCTCGACGGCCGCGACTCCGGTCTGCACAGCGCGCGCACCCAGATCTTCACCCGCAACTTCCCGCGCTGCGGCGTGCCGGACGCGTTCGGCTCGTGGGACGCGTACGCCCGGTACATCGAGTTCCTCGCCCGGACCCGGTCGATCGTCGAGTACACGCAGGTCTGGTGGTCGGTCCGTCCCCACTTTGCCTTCGGCACCGTCGAGGTCCGGATCTGCGACGCACAGCCGACGGGTCCCGAGTCCGAGGGCCTCGCTGCCCTGATCGTCGCCTGTGTGGCCCAGGCCGCCCGGGATATCGACGCCGGCGTGCCGTTCGTCCATCTGCCGCCGCGGCTGATCGAGGAGAACATGTGGCGGGCGATCCGCCATGGGCTCGACGGCGAGATGCTCGACCTCGAGCGCGGCGAGCCCTACCCAGCGGCTGACACCGTCAGCCGGCTGCTCGACTGGACGGCACCGGTACGCGCCGAACTCGGAATCGAGGTGTCGCTGCCGGCGATGAACAGCGCGCAGCGGCAGCGCCGGCTGATCGCCGCCGGGGCTGCGATGAAGGAGATCTATGAATCGCTGGTGGCGGAAACCCGCGAGACGTACGCCGGCGCGACCCGCACCGCGGAGGTGAGTTGATGGCTGGAGAATCCCCCGGCGGCCCGCCGCCGACCGAGGAAGAGCTGCGCGCGGCCTATGAGGCCGAGGTCAAGAAGATCCGTGTCGAGCACGTGGTGCTCGAGAACGTCGTCACCCTGATCAACCTCGGGATGCGGCGCACTGGGCTCTCACCCGGGACCGAAGCTGAGCGTGACCCCGGTCAGGTGCAGCTGGCGATCGAGGCCGTCCGCCTGTTGCTTCCGCTTGTCGAGCAGATCGCCCCGGCACAGGTCGGACCGATCAGGGACGCCCTTTCCCAGCTCCAGATGGCCTACGTTCGCGTCGGTGGCCAGGCCCCGCCCGCCGGGACGGAGACGCCTGCGTCGCCGCCACCGCGCTCTTCGACGACGTCGACCGCCGGTCCGCCGCCCCGGCCGCCGGCGGAGCCCGAGTCGCCACAGCCGGGCGACGCGGGACCCGCCCAGCGCAGCGGGCGGCTGTGGATTCCAGGTCAGTAGGCGGACGCGGACACCGCTCACGCAGACGTCCGACAGTCCAGCACGCTAGACTCACGCGCCGTCTGACTTTCCCGGGCCTCCGCTCGCAACGGGTGGTGGCCCTTTTCCTGTTGTTTGACCGCGCGCTTCGCGCGTCGCTTTCAGAGCTCCCCCGGAGGAACTTCCTTGACTAGCTTCCTGACGCACCACGGCGTCGTGGTCGCGCTCGTGTGTGCAGCGGCCGCAATCGTGTATGGCGCCGTTACGTCCCGCCAGTTGCTCGCCCTGTCGCCCGGCAACGAGCGCATGCGCTCGATCTCCGCAGCGGTGCAGGAAGGCGCTCGCGCCTACCTCAACCGTCAGTACGCGACGATCGCCGGCGTCGGCGTGATCCTGTTCATCGTCCTCATCCCGATCCAGAACATCCGGGTCGCGATCGGCTTCGCGATCGGTGGCGTCTTCTCCGCCGCCGCCGGCTACATCGGCATGAACGTGTCGGTGCGCGCGAACGCCCGCGTTGCCGAGTCGGCACGCGGGGGCATCTCGCCCGCGCTGTCCGTCGCGTTCCGTGGTGGAGCGGTGACGGGCATGCTCGTCGTCGGACTCGCGCTCATCGGCGTCGGCGGCGTACTACGGCATCCTCACCTCGATCGCCAATGAGACCCCCCGCCACGCGATCGACGCCCTCATCGGCCTCGGCTTCGGTGGATCCCTGATCTCGGTGTTCGCCCGCCTCGGCGGCGGCATCTTCACGAAGGCGGCCGATGTCGGCGCCGACCTCGTCGGCAAAATCGAGGCTGGGATCCCGGAGGACGACCCGCGCAACCCGGCCGTGATCGCCGACAACGTCGGCGACAACGTCGGCGACTGCGCCGGCATGGCGGCTGACCTGTTCGAGACCTACGCCGTCACCGCGGTTGCCGTGATGCTGCTCGGCGTCCTGCTGTTCGTGAACCAGGCGACCGTGGCGCTGTACCCGCTCGTCCTCGGCGGCGTCTCGATCATCGCGTCGATCATTGGCACTTACGCCGTGCGCTCGCGCGCCGGCAACGTCGAGCGCGCCCTCTACCAGGGACTGATCGTCTCCGGGGTGCTGGCCGCGCTCGCCTTCCTCCCGATCACCTATTGGATGATGAACCACGTCATCCTCAAGCACGGTTCCACTCCGGCGTGGTGGAAGTTCTACCTGTGCTCGCTGATCGGGATCGGGGTCACAGCCTGCCTGTTCGTCATCACCGACTACTTCACGTCAACGCGGTTCGCTCCCGTGCGGAGCACCGCCCGCGCGTCGCAGACCGGTCACGCAACGAACATCATCCAAGGCCTCGCCCAGGGCTTCCAGTCGACCGGGCCCCCGGCGATCGTCATCGCGCTCGGCATCTTCGGCGCCTGGAAACTGACCGGCGGTCACAGCCAGGGCATCTACGGGATCGGCGTGGCGGTGATGGCGCAGCTGTCGCTGACCGGCCTGATCGTCGCGCTCGACGCGTTCGGCCCGATCACCGACAACGCCGGTGGCATCGCCGAGATGGCCGACCTCCCGGAGGAGGTCCGGAACGTGACCGACCCGCTCGACGCGGTCGGTAACACGACGAAGGCCGTCACGAAGGGATACGCGATCGGCTCCGCGGCGCTCGCGGCGCTCGTGCTGTTCAACGCGTTCGAGCGCGAGCTGATCGACAAGGGCAAGCACCCGAACTTCTCGATCGACAACCCCGCGGTGCTCATCGGTCTGCTGATCGGCGGACTGATGGTGTACCTGTTCGTGTCGCTCGCGATGGAGGCCGTCGGCCGCGCCGGCGGCGCCGTCGTCGAGGAGGTGCGACGCCAGTTCAAGGAGAAGCCCGGGATCATGGAGGGCACCGAGGAGCCCGAGTACGCGACCGCGGTCAGCCTCGTCACCCGCGCCGCTCAGCGGGAGATGATCCTGCCGTCGCTGATCCCGATCGTGGTGACGTTCATCGTCGGGGTGATCAGCACCGAGGCGCTCGGCGGGCTGCTCATTGGCGTGATCGTCGTCGGGCTGTTCGTCGCGATCTCGATGACGTCCGGTGGCGGCGCGTGGGACAACGCCAAGAAGCTGATCGAGGACGGTGCGTACGGTGGAAAGGGATCCGAGGCGCATGCCGCCGCGGTGACCGGTGACACCGTCGGCGACCCGTACAAGGACACGGCAGGTCCCGCCATCAACCCAATGATCAAGGTGGCAAACATCGTCGCTCTCTTGATCATTCCGCTCATTACCTGAGAGCTCCGGTGACACCCCGCCGGGGGGACGGGCTACGTTTGTCGTATGCGGAAGGTATGCGTGCGACGCGCGAGTCCCCCCGGCGGGGTGCGCACCTTCGCGGCTGGGCTGGCGATCGGACTGATCTGCTCGCTCAGCGCTTGCGGGGGCAGCAGCAGATCCGCGACGGTGAAGCGGACGGCGCCGCGGGCTGCGGCCGTGTGTCGACCCTCCGCCAAGACGCTCGTAGCGCTCGCCGATCACGTCGCCGCGGCACAGGTCTCCTCGTCCGTTGGGACCGGGAACAACGGGGCGCCGGAGTGCCGGCTTGTGGCGCCCGGAGTGCGGGTCGTCGTCAATCTCGATTCTTCGCCGCAGCCGTATGCGCGACTCGAGCGGGCGATCGTCGAGGACGGACAGCAGTTTGGGACGAAACGGACGTTCGCGCCGCCGCAGACGGTCACGCACCTCGGGCTCGACGCCTCCTGGGTGCCGGATCTCGATCAGCTCCTGACGAGTGACGGGCATGTGCTGGTGACGGTCGAGGTGCACGCCCCGCGGGTCCTCGCCGGCGGCGCGCCGATCCCTCGCCACGGCCCTCGCCCGCACTTACATCGGGCCGAATGACCCCGCGTTGGCGAAGGGTCCGGCCCCGTCCGGCTGAGGATCGGCGGGCCTCAGTGTTGCTATAGCCCCACTACGGCCCATCGACCCCCGGCGATACGCTCGCGGTCAGACGATGTCGCTCTCCGTTCAGCTTGGGTTGCTGCTCGCGCTGCTGACCGCGTTCACCTCGGTCGCCGGGTTCCTCTACAAGTTCCGGGGCGCCCGCGACGCTCCGGCGGTCGACATGTCGCGTCCGGTGCGCAGCTCGATCGCGCTGTTCCGCTCGCCGCTGTACGCGCTCGGGATCCTCATCGCGATGGGCTCGTGGGGGCTCCACGTCGGCGCGCTCGCGCTGGCGCCGATCTCGCTCGTGCAGTCGGTGATCGCCGGCGGGCTCGTCCTGCTCACCGTCGTCGCCGACCGGCTGTTCGGCATCGCCGTGACCCGGCGCGAGTGGATCGGCGTCGCCCTCACCGCCGCCGGGCTGGCGTTTCTCGCGGCGACGCTCGACGGCGGCGGGCGCAGCGCCCACTCCCACTACCACGGTGGCACGCTCGCGATCTACGTCTCGGCGGTCGGGCCTGGTCGGGCTACTGATCGCCGCCCGGTCGCGGCATGCGTCCGCGCTGGCGGTCTCGGCGGGGCTGCTGTGGGCCGCCTCGGACACGTCGATCAAGGCGCTGAGCGGCCATCTCGGCTCGCTCGGGTTCGGGGTCCTCGTCCACCCGCTCGCGCTCGTCATCCTCATCGCGTCGCTGCTCGGGCTGCTCGTCTCGGCGCGGAGCCTTCAGCTCGGCGACGCGGTGCCGGTGATCGCGCTGACGAGCGCGGCCGCGAACCTGACGACGATTGCGGCGGGTCCGATCGTGTTCGGTGAGCCGCTTCCGGCCGGGAAGCTCGAGCTCACGATCCGGGTGCTGGCGTTCGCGCTCGTGATCATTGCCGCAGCTCTCACGCCGCCGCCGCTCCGGGCCGTCGAGAACGAGTAGATTGCAGCCCATGTTCATCCTGATCGTTGGCTCCGGTCGTGTCGGGTCCGCGGTGGCCAAGCGCGCGCTGGCCGCCGGGCACGAGGTGTCCGTGATGGATTCAGACCCGCTCTCGCATGAACGGCTGGACAAGGACCAGACCACGACGTGGGAGGACTCCGGGGGACGCTTCACGGTCGGTGCGGCGCTCGAGATCGACGGGCTGATCGAGGCCGGCATCGAGGAGGCGGACGTGTTCCTCGCCGCGACCCGAGGCGACAACACGAACCTCGTCATCGCCCAGATCGCCCAGCGCCGGTTCAAGGTGCCGCGCGTCGTCGTCCGCGTCGCCGATCCGGGCCGGGCCGTCGTGGTACGCCGAACAGGGGCTGCTCACGATCTGCCCGACGCAGGCCGCGATCGACCAGGCCGAGGACCTGGTGCTCGCGCCATGAGGGGGTGCATCGACTGATGTACGTCATCATCGCCGGCGCGGGGAAGGTCGGTTGGAACCTTGCGCGCGAGCTGATCGCCAAGGACCGTGAGGTCACGCTGATCGAATCCGATCACAGCCGCTACCGAGTCGTCGAGGAGGAGCTCGAGCACGCGATCCAATACGGAGACGCCACCGAGCTGTGGATCCTCGAGCGCGCCGGGATCCAGCGCGCTGATCTTGTGATCGCCGTCACCGGCGACGACGAGGACAACATCCTCATCTGCCAGGTCGCGAAGGAGAAGTACGGCTGTCAGCGGATCGTCGCCCGGGTCAACAACCCGCGCAATCTCCAGCACTTCAAGCTGCTCGGGATCCAGCCCGCCGTGTCGGCGACCGACCTCATCCTCCGGTTGATCGAGCACGAGGTGCCGGAGTACGGTCTCGTACAGCTACTCGCGCTCGAGGAGGAGCATCTCGAGATCATCGAGCTCGAGGTGGGGGACGGGTCGCCCGCCGCTGGCCGGCGCGTTCAGGACGTGCCCCTCCCTGACGGCAGCCTCATCATCTCGGTGCTACGCGGCGGCGCCGGGTTCGTGCCCAAAGCCGACTCGATGATCGAGTCCGGCGACCAGGTCCTGCTGATCCTCGATCCCGGCCTCGAGGGCCAGATCACGCCGCAGTTCGCCCCCAACGGCACGGGGATCTAGTCCGTCATGGCGGATCGCCACGTCGACTATGCACTGATCGGCGGGGGGCTCGCGTCCGGCAACTGCGCCCGCTGGCTGCGGGAGAGCGGCGCCGACGGCGAGATCCTGTTGATCGGTCGGGAGCCCGACGCCCCGTACAACCGGCCGAACCTCTCCAAGGAGTATCTCCAGGGCAAGGAGAGCCGTGACGACGTCCTGTTCCGGCCCGCCGAATGGTATGACGAGCAGCATGTCGAGCTGCTCACCCGGACGTCGGTGACGAAGCTCGACCCCGCCGAGAAGACGCTGACCCTCGCCAACAGGCAAACCGTCAGCTTCAAGCAGGCTCTGCTTGCGACCGGCGCCAACGTTCGCCGCCTGAACGTGCCCGGCTGTGAGCTTGAGGGCATCCACTATCTGCGTACGTTCGGCAACAGCGACACGATCCGCGACGACGCGGCGGGGAAGCGGGTCGTCCTGATCGGCGGCTCTTACATTGCCAGCGAGGTCGCGGCATCGCTGACCGTGCTCGGCAGCAGCTGCGCGATGGTGATGCTGGAGTCGCGTCCGCTGAGCCGCACGTTCGGCGACGCGGCCGGCCGCTTCTTCCAGGATCGCCTGGAGGAGCACGGCATCACGATGCACCCCGACGACGAGCTCGATCACTTCACGGGCCACGACGGTCGCGTCACCCACGTCGTCACCAAGCGCGGCGTCGAGCTGGAAGCCGACGCGGTCGTCATCGGCGTCGGCGTGAGCCCGGACGTGATGCTCGCCCGCTCGGCCGGCCTGGAGCTCGGCGAGGCCGGTGGCGTCGTCGCCGACTCCCGGCTGCAGACTCCCGTCCCCGGTATCTTCGTCGCCGGCGACATCGCCGAGTACGAGAGCGTCGTTCACGACGGTCGCCGGATCCGCGTCGAGCACTGGGACGTTGCCTTCAACCATGGCAAGACCGCCGCGCTCAACATGCTCGGCTCCGACCAGCCGCACGACGTCGTGCCCTACTTCTTCTCCGACCTTGCCGATTGGTCGTCGCTCGAGTACGTCGGCCCCGCGAGCGACTGGGATCAGGAGATCGTACGGGGCTCGTTCGACGACGGCGAGTTCAGCGTCTGGTACGTCCGCAGCGGCCGCGTCGCCGGCGCGCTCTCGGTCGGTCGCTCCGACGACCTCGAGCACGCGCGTCGGCTGATCGCCTCCGGCACCGACCTCGGCGCGCGCGTCGCCGCGCTCGGCGACGTGTCGACCGATCTCTCCTCGCTGTAGGCTGAGCACCCGGGGCGCCGCGCGGCCAGGACCGCTCACGCCTAGGCCTCCGGCTCTGCCTCCGCAACCGGCTGGGGCTCTGGACCCGGCTCCGGCTCTGCCTCCGCAGCCGGCCCGGGCTCTGGACCCGGCTCCGGCTGCGACTCCGGCGCCGCCTGAGGGCCGCTGAGGGGCGCGGGTCGGCGCCGTGCCGCACCGCCGGGCAGCCGGTCGACGAGCCGGCCGAACCGGTCGATCGCGCCCTCGAGCGGCGTCGCCATCTCGAGCGCGCGCTCGAACGCCGGCAGCACCGCGATCAGCTCGGCACCGGTGTCGACGACCTGCCCCGCTCGGTCGGCGATCTCACCCCCGCGCGAGTCGATCCGGTCGCCGAGTTCGCGCATCGCGTCGCCGAGCTCGAGCAGCTCGCTCGCGCGGACATCGAGGCGCTCCCCGAGCGCCATCAGCGCCTCCGCCCGTTGGTCGAGCCGCTGCGCCACGAGCAGCACCTCGCGTCCGATCTGCGCGATCTCCTGACCCAGCTCCATGATCCGCTCGAGCTGCCCCGGCATCTGCCGGGCGGCGTGCACGAGTGCGCCAACGTCATTCAGAACGCGGACGACGACAGCTTGCGGGGGCGCGAGGGGGAGACCGAGGACACGCACGACAGGACCGGTACGGCGGAGCTGCGGGGCAAGGACTCGAACCTTGAATTCCAGGGCCAGAACCTGGCGAGTTGCCGATTACTCCACCCCGCATCGGTTGGCCGCCGCGCGTCAGCCCGCGGTGCGGACAGACCAGGCGCTCAACGCGGGCGAGTATAGCCCGGTCGCGGGCGAGTTCTGCTCGACGTGCGCGCCGGCCGTGCGGGTTACGCCGTCGATGTGCGCTTGTCCGGGCCAGCGCCGGCGTCGGTGACGGCGCGGCCGTTGTCGTGGAGGCGCGCCTCGCTGGGGAGCCCGTTCCCGACCGCTGAGAGGTCGATCGCGGTGAACGCCTCGACGACGCGCGGATCGAACTGCCGGCCGGCCTGACTGACGATCTCGGCGAGCGCCCGGTCAGGTGCCCACGCTGACTTGTATGGCCGCTCGTGGGTGAGGGCGTCGAACACGTCGGCGACGGCGGTGATCCGTCCCGCCAACGGGATCGCCTCGCCGCTCAGGCCGAGCAGGTAGCCCGAGCCGTCCCAGTGCTCGTGGTGGGTGCGGGCGATCTCGGCGGCAGCGCGGAGGACGGGCGACCGCGTCCGGCCGAGGATCCGAGCGCCAATCTCGACGTGGGTCATCATCGTGGCTCGCTCCTCGGGGGTGAGCCGGCCGGGCTTCAGGAGCACGCGGTCGGAGATCCCGACCTTGCCGACGTCGTGCAGGAGCGCGGCATCCTGGATCGTGGCGACGAACTGATCCGGGAGATCGAGCGACTGGGCGATCATGGCGGCCATCAGACCGACGCGCTGGGTGTGGTTGGCGGTCGCGTAGTCGTGGTACTCGGCCATCGTCGCGAGCACGACGAGGCTCTCGAGGCGGGCCTGTTCGAGCTGGACGGTGCGAATCCGGACGGCCTCATCGAGCAGTTCGTTGCGGTTCTCGAGCTGTTGTTGCAGCTGACGGGTGCGGAGCAGATTGCTGACGCGCAGCAGCAGTTCCGTCGGGTCGATCGGCTTGTTGACGAAGTCGCGCGCGCCGGCGGTGAGCGCGCGGTGGCGCGCGTCGCGGCTCGCGTCGGCGGTGAGCACGAGCACCGGCAGGCTCTCCGGCGGGTCGATCAGGTCGCGGATCTCCGCGAGGACGTCGAACCCGGAGACGCCGGGCATGTGGAGGTCGAGCAGGACGAGGTCGGGTTTGTGGGCGTAGCACATGGTCGGAGCGCTCGCCGCCTCGCGCGTGCTGAGGATGTCGCTGTAGCCGTCCTGGGCGAGCACCTGCTCGAGCAGCGCGACATTCGCCGCGTTGTCATCGACGATCAGCACTCGCATGTCGCTCGTCGCATCCATTACGCGGCGCGTGGTTCTGGGTCGGGCACGGACACGCCGTCCACGGCCTGCAGGAGGGCCGTCACGCCCGGCGGTTTGCTGATGTACGAGCGGGCACCGAGCTCGAGCAGCCGCGCGGTCTCATCCTCGGCGCTGGCGGCCGAGAGGATGATGACCGGGATCTCGGCCGTCGCCCGGGACCCCTTGAGCTCGCGCAGCAGCTCGGCGCCGTCGGCGTCGGGCAGGTCAAGGTCGAGCAGGATGAGGTCGACGCGCGCGTCCCGTGCGAGCGCCAGCCCGCGTCCTCCGTCGGGCGCGGTCAGCAATCGCACCCGGGGGCGCTCGGCGAGGATCTGCTCCACGAGCTCGACGTTCGCATCGTTGTCCTCGATGCAGAGCACGGTCAGGGGGGTGTCCGTGGGCGCCACGGCGCCGGCGCTGTCTGCCCGTCGTCGGGCGAGCGTCGGGGGCTGGGAGGCCTCCGGCAGCTCGACGGTGAACGTCGAGCCCGTGCCGTGAACGCTGTGGACGCTGATCCGCCCGCCCATCGCTTCGATCATTCCGCGGGACACGGCGAGCCCGAGACCGGTGCCCTCGACGGACGTCTGCTCCGCCCCGAGGCGCTCGAACGGACTGAACACACGCTCGATCATCTCTGGGGCGATGCCGGCACCGTCGTCGTGCACCTCGATCCGGATGCCGCCACCGGCGTCGTCCCGGCGCGCCCGGACCCACACGTGGCCGCCGTCGGCGTTGTACTTGACAGCGTTCGAGAGCAGGTTGAGCAGCACCTGGCGCAGCCGCTGCGCATCGGCCCGGACCCAGAGACCGTCCTCGGCATCGAGGTCGACCGAGATGTCGTGTTCCGAGGCCACCGGGCTGACGAGGTCGACGGCGTCAACCAGCACGCTGCCGAGCATCACCGGCTCGAGCGACATGCGGATGTCGCCCGACTCGATCCGCGAGATATCGAGGATCTCGTTGATCAGGTCAAGGAGGTGGCCTCCCGCTGAGAGGATGTGCTCGACGTTGCCCTGCTGGCGCTCATCGAGATCGGACATCCTCATCAGCTGACCGAAGCCGAGGACGGCATTGAGCGGAGTCCGGAGCTCGTGGCTCATGCGGGAGATGAATTCGTTCTTCGCTCGGTTCGCCCGCTCCGCCTCGACGCGCCGGAATCGGTCGGTCATGTCCTGGCTGGTTCCGATCACGCGCCGCCGTCCATCGGCATCGGTGACGGTCGAGGCCTGAATGTGGATGAGACGCCCGCCGCGCGACTCCGCGACGCGGTACTCGAGGTCGATCGTCTTACCCTCGACGAACGCCTCGCGCATCGCCGTGCTCACTCGGCGCCGGTCGTCGGGGGCGATCAGCCGGAGGAAGACCCGGGGGGTGGGTGGAGGATTGGGACCCGTCCAGCCATGCAGCCGCGCCTGCTCCGGCGACCAGCGCAGGACGCGGTCCTCATCGTTCCATTCCCAGCTGCCGACGCCGACGACGCTCTGGGCGTACTCGAGGTGCTGGCGGCTGAGTTCGAGTTCGTCGGCGAGTGCCTCGGTGTTCATCCGCGCCTTGACCGAGCGCCAGAAGAACACGACGAAGCCTCCGAGCAGGAGCGCCATGACGACGATCGACCCGATCGTCGCCTCCCACAATCTGCCCTGGGCGACCGTGCCGTAATGCGACCGCGCCCGATCCAGCGCCGCCAGCACCTCGTCATGGGACCGGAACACAGCCGGGGCGGCGAGCCAGGCGCGGGACGGGTTGCCACTCGTGATGACGCCGACGGTCCTCGACAGCGCGGCAAAGTTGCGCGTCAGCGGTTGCCGGGCGGCGTCGAGCCCCTCGGCAGGCGCCGAGCGCTGCAACGCCGCCAGCTGAGTGACGATCAGCCGCTCAGTGGCGGTCATGTGCGCACGCGCACCCGCGGCGCTCAGCGGTCCCCCGCTGACCGGCCGAGCTCTCCAGCCGCCATGGCACATCCTGGAGCCCGTTGAGGTTGACGATGATGTCATCCATCCGATCCTCGCTGTCGCGAGCGGCATTGGCGTGCCACGTCAGTGCCACGACGGCAGCGATGGCGACGACGGCGAGGACGCCGGCGACGATCAGCGTGAGCCGCGGCCGGATGCCGAGCGCGGACGGCCGGCCGGCGGGCGACGCCGTGGACCGCGGGATCTGGGCGCCGACCGTGCCGGCGAAGAGGGACTCGATGTTCCCGTCCACTGGCTGCTGATCGTGACCGCGCATCACCCCGTCTCTTCCTCCTCCTGTGCCTGCGCAGTGTTGTCGATTGACACCCCGTTTACGAGGGCATTGGAGCAACTCTGTGGGAAACCCCGGATGAGGTTCCGTACACCCGGGCGGGGGCGATGTGCGCGACTACAGATGCAGATCGGCGAACTCGGCAGGCTGCTTCGTGAGCCCGGCGGTGACCGCCGCGAGCTGGTTCGGGGAGCCGATCAGACCACGCTGGAGCGAGGCCTCGAGCGCGAGCGTTTCCCGCGCGGATCCGACCCACGCCTCGTCGAACAACCGCTTCGCGGCACGGACCGCATGCGGCGAGCGGTTCGCGATCTCGGTCGCCAGTCCGCGCGCGGCGGAGAGTGGCTCCTCAGAGACGTGCGTGACGACCCCGAGCTGTTTCGCCTCCTCGCCGCTGAACACGCGTCCCGTGTACGTCAGGTCCTTCGCGACATCGATCCCGACGAGCCGCGGGAGTGTCCGCGTGATCGACATGTCGGGGACGAGCCCCCATTTGATCTCCATGACCGACAGGCGCGCGTCGGGCGTCGCGATCCGGATGTCAGCGGCAAGCGCGATCTGCAGCCCTCCGCCCAGGCAGTTGCCATGGACCGCCGCGATCACGGGGACCGGCACCTCGATCCAGTCGTAGGCGGCACGCTGAAACCAATTCGGCGGCTCGGCATCCAGCGGCTCGGTGAGCCCGTTGGCGCCCTGGTCGGCCATCACGCCGGCAATGTCGAGCCCCGAGCAGAAACTCGGGCCCTCGCCATGGATCACGACGGCGCGGACGCCCGGCTCGCTTCGAAGCCGAGCTGCCGCGCCGATGATTCCCTCGAACATCGCCAGGTCCAGCGCGTTGTGCTTCTCCGGCCGCGTCAGCGTCACAACGGCGACGTGGTCGGCGACCTCGATCTGAACCCGTTCTTCGCTCATCTCGGGCGGGAGACTAGAGGACTTGCGGATCGGTCCACGAGATGATCTCTCACGGTCAGTCCGCGAGGACCGCATCTCCGAGGCGAACCGTGCCCGGCTGCACGATCTCACCGTAGATGCCGAACGGCAACGGCTCGGTCGACTCCACCTCACGGCGATAGCGCCCGAGCACGTCGAGCGTCGGCAGGTCAACGATGCCGGTGTCCGGGTCGCGACTCGTGATCAGGCAGCGGCCGACGTGACCGTGGAAGCGCACGGTCGCGGTGCCGATCCGCACGGTCCGTCCCACCCAGCAATCCTCCGTGTGCGGCGCGACGCCGTCGACTTCGATCAGCATGCGGAATCGGCGTGCGTCGACCGCCTCCTGTTCGGCGACCTCGGCGAGTCGCTCGAGCGAGCCGCGGGAGATGAGCGAGGCACCGCCCTCGCGACCCCGGTCAACCGCCGGCCGGCCCTCGACGACGCGCACGGGGCGGCCGACATGCTCGGACAGCGCATCCGAGAGCGGGCCGAGCAGCAGTCGGGCCGTCACAGGCGCGGAGAAGAACGTGACCTCGAGCGGCGCACCGAGCTCGATCGGCGCTTCGACGGTCCGCTCGTCTGGGAACGTGAAGCTGAGGCGGTCGGTGTCGCACCGGGCGACGACGCTCTGAAGCTCGCCGATCACCTTGCTGTTGACCATCCGCCCGCGGTCGTCGATCACGAAGAAACGCCGGTTCCCGCGGGCGCCGTCCGCATCAAGCTCAATCGCGCCGACGGTATGCAGACGCGTCGCCTTGACCGGCGTCACCGACAGCGCGGTGACCGTGGACGCAGCGCGCGGCATCGGCTAGTGGAGGCCCACTAGGCCGCCGCCTGCTCGGCCCAGTCGCGATACAGCTGCCAGTACCGGCCCTCGGCGGCGAGCAACTCCTCGTGCGTGCCCTGCTCGACGATCTGGCCGTGCTCGAGGACGATGATCCGTCCCGCCCGCTGGATCGTCGACAGCCGGTGCGCGATGACGATTGCCGTGCGACCGGCGACGAGCCGTCGCAGCCCGTGCTCGATCAGGCTCTCCGTGTGGACGTCGACATTCGACGTCGCCTCGTCGAGGACGAGGATGCGCGGATCGGCGACCAGCGCCCGGGCGAAGGCGAGGAGCTGTCGCTGACCGGCCGACAGCTGCACGCCACGCTCGCCGACCTGGGTGTCATACCCGTGCTCCAGGGCCTCGATGAACTCGGCGGCCCCGACGGCGCTCGCGGCGGCGGCGATCGTCTCGTCGGTCGCGTCCGGAGCCCCGAAGCTGATGTTGTCCCTGACCGTGCCGCTGAACAGGAATCCCTCCTGCGGGACGATCCCCATCTGCGAGCGCAGCGAATGGGCCGCGACCGTGCGCAGGTCATGGCCGTCGACGAGCACCCGACCGGACGACGGATCGTAAAAGCGCGCGACGAGCTTGGCAAAGGTCGACTTACCGGCGCCGGTCTCGCCGACGAGCGCCACTGTCTGCCCGGGCGGGATCGCGAGGTCGATGTCGCGCAGCGCGTACGGCGAGTCCAGGGCGGCGCCGTAGCGGAACGAGACGTCCTCGAAGCGCAGCTCGCCGCGAAGCTCGGGGAGCGTGACCGCGTCCGGAGCGTCGACGAGCTCCGGCTGCTCATCGAGCAGATCGAAGATCTTGTCGAGCGCCGCCATCCCGGATTGGTAGGTCGTGTACAGCTGCGAGAGCTGCTGGATCGGGTCGAAGAAGTTGTTGAGCGCGGCGATGAACGCGAACACGACGCCGGTCGAGGTGTGGCCGTTGATCGCCTCGATGCCGCCGATCACGAGAATCTCGACTGTCACGAGGGCCGAGAGCATCTCGACGGCGGGGAAGTAAGCGGCGTTGAGGTACACCGTCTTCAGGTTCGCGTTCCGGTTCTCGTCGTTGAGCTCGCCGAAGCGGGAGATGTGGCGGTGCTCCTGGCCGAATGAGCGCACGACGCGGATGCCGGACAGGCTCTCCTGGAGATAGCCGGTGATCGACGCGATCTTCTCCCGCGTGATGCGGTATGCGTCGGCGGACGCGATCCGGAAGATGACTCCGCCGATGAGCAGCAGCGGAATCGCCAGGAACGTCAGGAGCGCCAGGTGGGCGTCCATCACGAGGAGGATCACGACGACACCGATCAGCGTCAGGCCGGACTGGAGCAGCGTCGCCATTCCGTCCTCGACGAGCTGATCGAGCGCCTCGACGTCGTTCGTCATCCGCGAGATGATCACGCCCGCGCGGTTGCGGGAGTAGAACCCGATCGAGAGGTCCTGGAGGTGGCGAAACAGCTGCACGCGGAGGTCCTGGAGGGCCCGCTGCCCGACCCACCCGACGAGGTATGTCTGCAGGTAGGTGGCGACGGCGTACAGGACGGCGCTGAGCAGGAAGGCGACCACGATCATGTCCAGCGCGGCGACGTCGTGGCGGCTGATGCCGTCATCGATGGCGAGCTTCGCGAGCGGTGCCGGGGCGAGCGCTGCCGCCGTCGCCACGACCACCGATGTGATCATCGCCGCCACGCGCCAGCGGTAGGGCGCGAGCAGGCCCGCGAGGCCGCGCAGCTTGCGACCGCGGCCGCCGGTGGCGCGCAGCCGGCGGCGCAGCTCGTCGCGACGGGTGAGGGCCGGGCCGCTCATAGCCCGGCCACCTCCGCCTCGAGCGGCTTGCGGGTGAGGAACACCTGGTCGGGCATGCCCTTCTCGACGATCTCGCGGTACAGATCGGAACGCTCGAGCAGTTCCTCGTGCGTGCCGTGGCTCCCGACCCGGCCGTGCTCGAGCACGATGATCTCGTCGGCGAGGGCGATCGTCGACAGGCGGTGGGCGATGACGAACGTCGTGCGTCCGTCCATCACCTCGCGCAGCGCCAGCTTGATCGCCTGTTCGGTCGAGGCGTCGACCGAGGACGTCGCGTCATCGAGGATGAGGATCCGCGGGTCGGCCAGGACGGCGCGGGCGATTGCGAGCCGCTGACGCTGCCCGCCGGACAGCGTCAGGCCGCGCTCCCCGACCCTCGTGTCGTAGCCCTCCGGCAGCCGTTCGATGAAGTCGGCGGCCTGAGCGGCGAGCGCAGCCCGCTCCACCTCCTCGCGACTCGCATCGGGGCGGGCGTAGGCGATGTTGTCGTGGACGGTGGCGGAGAACAAGAACGGGTCATCGTTGACGATCGCGATCGCCCGCCGGAGGCTCGCCATGTCGACGTCGCGCACATCGGCGCCGTCGATCGAAACCGATCCGCCGCTCACGTCATAGAGCCGTGGCAGGAGCGAGACCAGCGCCGTCTTGCCGGAACCCATCGCGCCGACGAGCGCGTATGTCCGGCCGGCCTCGAGGTCGAGGTCGATGTCGCGCAGCGCCGGCTGCGGGGAGCCCTCGAAGGTCAGGCGGACGTTCTCGAAGCGGACCGCGCCCGGACCGTCCGGCAGCGCCGGTGCGTCCTCGGGCACGACCATCGCCGGCGCCCGGTCGAGGATCTGGAAGATGCGCGCCCCGGATGCCGTCGCCCGCTGCGCCGCTCCGAGCATGTAGCCGAGGGTGCGCATCGGCGAGATGAGCATCAGCAGGTAGGCGTAGAACGCCGTGAACTGGCCGACCGTGAGCGAGCCGTTGATCACCTGGCGGCCGCCGACAAGCAGGATCGCGGCGAGCCCGAGATTCGGCAGGAAGCTGATGAGGGGGCCGAACAGGGCCTGGATCCGCGTGGCGATCATCTGCTGGTCGAACACGCGCTGGACCGAGCCGCGGAACCGCGTGAGCTGACGGTCCTCCTGCGCGAACGCCTTGACGACGCGCACGCCGGAGACGTTCTCCTCGGTCTCGGCCGTCAGCTCCGCGATCCGCTGCTGGGCCTCCTGCACAGCCGGTCGCGAGCGCTTGCCGTACCGGAACGCGATCGCCACCACGAACGGCGTCGGCGCCAGCGCGAGCGCACCGAGCGCGGGCTGGAGCACGAACATCGCGACGCCGGCAAGCACGATCGTGAGCAGCGACTGGCCGATGAAGATCAACCCGTAGCCGAGGAAGAACCGCACCGACTGCAGGTCGACGGTGGCGCGTGACATCAGCTGCCCGGTCTGCTGGCGGTCGAAGAACGCGAGCTCAAGTCGCTGAAGCTGGCCGTACAGACGGTTTCGCAAATCGAGTTCGACGCCGAGCGAGACCTGGCCCGCGATGAGCCGGCGCAGAACGCTGAGGACGAGCCGGGCGACGCCGGCGACGGCAATCGCGATCGCCCACATGACCAGGTCGTGGCGATGGTGCAGGCGCACGGCGTCGATCGCGCGTCCGGTGAGGTACGGGATCAGGACGGTCATCCCCATCGCGCCCGCGGCGAGCGCGAACGACACGGCAACACCGCGCTTGTACGGCCGCAAGAAGGCGAGGAGGCGCCGGAACGTCAGCATACTTCAGAAAGTATAGGAAGTCGGTTTTGCGAAACCGCGCGGTTCGCTGGCAGCAACGGAACGCCGACCGGTGGTCTCAGCGGAGGAAACCTCCGGTTCTCGCAGCTTTCCGGAGGAAGCTGCGGGTTAGTGCGGAGCAGCTTGGCCGGGGTTGTGCCGTTCTCACAAGTGAGTTCGTTCGTCGTTCTTCACTTCAACGTAGGAGGCACCCCCCGTGTCCATTTCGATCCGGCGGAAAGATGCCGCAGCGTCGGCTGCGACCGCCGCCACAAGCGATGAGCAGTTGGAATTCCGCAAGCAGCTGGCCGTCCGCCTGCACAGCATGGACGACAACTGCCTCCAGTCGCTTGTCGACGGTCTCAAGGCGTCTGTCGACGGTGATCTCACACGGGAGGCGATCCCGGTCACGAAGCCGATGGACATGACGACCGATGACCCCGGGCTCACCGAGCTCTCGGAGGTCTTCAACTCGATGCTGGCCAAGGCCCAGGCCGCGCTCGAGGGCTACAACCTCCTGCGCGAGCAGCTCCGGGCGGCGCTCGGCGACCAGTCATGCCTCGGCCCGCTCACCGAGCGCCTGCACAGCCTGTCCGACCACTGCCTCGCCGGTCTCAACGACGGACTCGAGGCCGCGTCGAAGGGTGACCTCACAGCCGAAGCCGTCCCGGTGACCACACCGGTGACCGCAGCGCCGGGGGCGGCGATCGGCGAGCTCGGCGACACGTTCAACGGGATGCTCTCGCAGGCCCAGGGGAGCATCGAGTCCTACAACGCCATGCGCGGCGAGCTGGCCGCGATGATCCGGCAGATCCAGAGCACCGCGGCGACGGTAGCCGGATCCTCCCAGAACATGTCAGCCGCCTCGCAGCAGACTGGCTCCGCGATCGAGCAGATCGCTCAGGCGACCGGCAGCGTCGCCGCCGGTGCCGAGAAGCAGATGGGCATGGTGCACGACGCCCGAGGTGTCGCCACCGAGGCCGTCGACCTCTCCAGCAAGGCCCGCGAGGTCGCGGCCGAGGGCGTCGCGCTCACCGGCGAGATCGGCGCGATCGCTGACCAGACGAACCTGCTCGCCCTCAATGCCGCGATCGAAGCGGCGCGCGCCGGCGATCAGGGCCGCGGCTTCGCCGTCGTCGCCGAGGAGGTCCGCAAGCTCGCCGAGTCGGCGTCCAAGGCCGCCGACAAGACGCGTGAGTCCTTCGACGGTCTCAGCAGCAGCGTCGAGGAGGTCGGTGACTGCATCGCGCGGATCAACGAGGCGGTCGAGCACGTCGCCACCGTCGCCGATGACACGAGCGCGGCGACCGAGGAGGTCTCGGCCTCGGCGCAGGAGTCGGCGGCGACGTCGCAGCACATCGCCAGCTCGAGCGAGGAGCTTGCCAGCACGGCCAAGGAGCTCGAGCAGCTCGCCGAAAAGTTCAAGGTCTAAGGAGGACCGCCATGAGCACGACCACTCTCGATCCCAGCGCCGTGCGGGAGGCACGGGATGAGCGTCAGCTCGTCGTGTTCGGTCTCCATGACGAGCACTACGCGTTGCCGATCACATCCGTTCGGGAAATCATCCGCTACACCCCGCCGAAGGCAAAGGGTGCGGCCGGTGGATTGATCCTCGGCATGATCAGTCTCCGCGGACGCGTGCTGCCCGTGGCGGATCTGAGCAGCCGTCTCGGACGCGCGCTGGAGGTCCACGACGGGACGAAGATCCTCGTCGTTGAGCTCTCGGCGGGCGCGATCGGATTGATCGTCGATTCGGTCGATGAGGTTCTGTTGGTTTCCGCCGACGCAATCGAGCCGATGCCCGTGTCCGAAGGGAGCTTCGGCGATGAGATCGCGAAGGTCGGCGATCGGCTCATCACGCTGCTGGACGCAGAGCGAGCCCTGGGTGGCGCCCTAACCGGTCCATGACGCGCTGCCCGGCCGGCGTGCACACCCGACTGTGTGCACGCCGGCGGCGCGCTCGCTCCGATCACTGCACGACTGCCTGCGTGCACGGTTCCCTGTTGCCGGTCACCTGAGATCCGTCATATGATCCGCCGCTCCGCGGCCAGGGGAGGCTGGCCGCCCGAAGGCAGCGGAGAAGGAGAGGCGACCGATAAGTTGGATGTCGTTCTGAGGTTCGGCTATGCGCCGCTCCGGGGCTTCATCTCGACGATCGGCGCGATGGTGCTGCTGTTCCGGCGCACGCTGCTGGCGGCGCTGACGCCGCCGTACAACTACGGACCGGAGTTCGTCGATCAGTTCCTGTTCGCGCTGCGGCTCGGCTGGTTCCCGATGATCCTCGCGTCGCTCGCGTTCACGTACGGGCCGGCCGGCATCGAGGTCGGGAACTTCCTCAACCTCCTCGGCGCCCTCGACCGGCTCGGCGGCCTGTTCGTGATCATCGTCATGCGCGAGTTCGCTCCGCTCGTGTGCGCGATCGTGATGGCCGGCGTCGCCGGCACGGCGATGACGGCGGATCTCGGGGCGCGCAAGATCCGAGAGGAGCTCGACGCCCTGATGGTGCTCGGCGTCGACCCGATCAAGAGCCTCGTCGTCCCGCGGTTCCTCTCGCTGATGCTGCTGACGCCGCTGTTCTCGATCTACGCGCTGCTGTTCGGGACGCTCGGCGGCGTGCTCGTGACGATCTCCAACGGCGCCCAGATCGGTCCGTTCTTCTCGACGTTCTTCGCCCAGGCGACGACGGCCGAGTTCGTGGCGATGTTCGTCAAGTCCTCGATCTTCGGCGCCATGATCGCGATCGTCTGCTGCTACAAGGGCCTCGCCGCCTCCGGCGGGGCCGAGGGGGTGGGGCGCGCCGTCAACCAGGCGGTCGTCATCGCCTTCCTCGGCATCGGGGCGATCGACTACGTGTTCACGCAGACGCTGCTCGCCACCCACCCGGCCCTCAACACGCCGCGATGAACGCTCTCTCCCGGCCCTACGCGGCGCTCATCGCCTTCGGGGAGGCGACGAAGTTCTGCACCAGGATCGTCATCAAGGTGTTCAACGGCCGCGTGCTGCGGTTCATCGGGGAGACCGTCCGGCAGGCCGGGATCCTCATCACCGGCTCGGCGGTCATCGTGCTCGGGCTCGTCTTCATCCTCGGGCTTCAGTGCGGCATCGAGGGCGCATACGCCGCCCGGACGGTCGGTGCGACGTCCTCGACCGGGGCGATCACGGCGCTCTGCGACCTGCGCGAGGTGATCCCGTACGCGTTCGGCTACATGATGGCCGCCAAGGTCGGGACGGGCTTCGTCGCTGAGATCGGCTCGATGCGAATCTCCGACGAGATCGACGCGCTCGAGGTGATGGGCTTCGACTCGATCCTGTACCTCGGGTCGACGCGCCTGCTCGGATCGTGGATCGTCTTACCGTTTCTGTACGCCCTGGCGGTCCTCGTCGGGTTCGCGGCGTCCTACCTGGCGGACGTCATTCAGCTTGGGCAGGTCTCCCAGGGCGGCTACTTACAGCTGTTCTGGCAGTTCCAGTCGCCGCAGGACTTCGTGTTCGCGTTCATCAAATGCATCGCGATGTCGACGTTCATCGTCCTCGTGTGCATCTACTACGGCTACCACGTCACCGGTGGCCCGGTCGGCGTCGGCAAGGCCACCGCACAGTCGATGGTCGCGAACATCATCGGGATTCACCTGATCGGGATGGTCGGTACGGCACTCTTCTGGGGCGGGAACGCGAGGGCACCGATCGGAGGATGACCAGCGTCGCGCGCGTGACCTCCATGCTGGCGCTCGGCCTCGCGGTCGTCGTCGTGCTCGTGCTGCTCCTCACCGGTGGCTCGAGCTACGTCCTCCACGTGCAGTTCTCCGACGCCGGACAGCTCGTACGCGGTGATCTCGTCACCGTGGCCGGCCACCAGGTCGGCTCGGTCGGCCAGATCAAGCTCTCGGACAATGGGCTCGCCGACATCGAGCTGAACATCTCGGACCGCAGCATCACCCCGGTCCACGCCGACACGATCGCCCGGATCGGTCAACTCAGCCTCACGGGCGTCGCGAACCGTTTCGTCGGGCTTGAGCTGTCGGGGTCGGGGAAGGCGATCGAGAACGGCGGCACGCTCCCGTCGACGCAGTCCCGCGGGATCGTCGACCTCGACGTGTTCCTCGACGCGCTGACGCCACGGGTCCGTGCCTCGATCAACCAGATCCTGAAGACGGGCGCTTACTTCGTCCACCAGCCGACGGCCGCGCAGCTCAACCGGGCGTCGATCTACTTCAACCCTGCGCTCAGTCAGCTGACCCAACTCGCGGCGGAGGTCGTCTCCGACCGGTTCGCGCTGGATCGGCTCATCTCCTCGAGTGCGCAGGTGGCGCAGGCGCTCGCGACCCGCAACAGCGACCTCGGTGGCGCGGTGACGAACACGGCGGCGGTGCTGCGTGAGGTCGCCTCGCAGCGCTCCGCGCTCCAGGACACGCTCGTCCGTGCCCCCGGGGTCCTCCGGCAGAGCACGGCCGTCCTCGCCGACGTCAGCTACACGCTGACGTTCCTCAACCCGGCGCTTCGAGCGCTCCAACCCGTCGCGCCGCGGCTCGCCACGCTGCTGCAGAAGGTCGTCCCGGTGGCGCAGAACACGATCCCGACGATTGCCGGCGTGCAGGCGCTCGTCGGACCGGCGAAGTCGGCCCTGCGGGCGTTCCCGCCCGTCGAGCGCCAGGCGACGCCGGCGGTCCACTCGCTCACGACGGCGCTCGGCGAGGTCACCCCGATCCTCGCCGGCCTGCGTCCCTACACGCCGGACGTCGTCGCCGGCTTCTTCAATGGCGTGGGCGGCGCGACCGGCGGGGCCTACGATGCCAATGGCCACTATCTCCGCTCAGAGCTCACCGTCCAGGGGGGCGGGGCCTCGCTCACGGGCGTCCTCAGCCTCATCGGGCCGCTCACCGGCAAGCTCGGACCGCTCAATGGGGGGCGCACGCGTCTGCTCGCGCCGTGTCCCGGTGGCGGCGGTCCGCCGGCCGTCGACGGCTCCAATCCGTGGAACAACCCGGACGTTCTCCCGACGACGGGCAACATCTGCAACCCGGCGGATAACCAGCGACCATGAGGCGCCTCGGGCTCATCGCTCTGGTGGTCGCCGTGGCCGCGGTCGGCGCCGCGATCGCCGGGACCCGGGCCGAGGGGAGCTCGACCTCACGCTTCGACGTCATCTTCGACGACGCCCGCGGCCTCGTCGGCGGACAGCTCGTCAAGGTCGCCGGCGCCCGGGCCGGCACGATCGAGAACGTCACCGTCACGTCGCAATTCAAGGCCCGCGTCGAGGCGACGATCGACACGCGCTTCGTGCCGTTCCACCAGGACGCGACGTGCACGATTCGCCCCGAGGGCCTGATCGCCGAGAACTACATCGACTGCGATCCGGGCACGGCCAACAGCCCGGTCCTGAAGGCGAAGGCCGGGCAGCCGCCGACGGTGCCGGTCACGCACACGACCGAACCGGTGAGCCTGCTCGACCTGTTCAACATCTTCAACGCGCCGACCCGCGAGCGCCTCACGCTGCTCGTCAACGAACTCGGGATCGGTACCGCGGGACGCGGAGCGGATCTCAACGACATCCTGCGCCGTGCGAACCCGGCGCTCGCGCTCGCCCGGCAGGCGATCGGGATCCTCGCGCGGCAGAAGGCGCAGCTCGCGACGATCATCGATGCCACAAGCACGATCGCCGCCGAGGGCGCCAGTCACAGCGCCAACCTGCAGCGGTTCCTGGACAGCGCCGCGGCGCTGACGAACGTCACCGCGAGCCACAGCTCGAACATCAGCCGTTCGATCCAGCTGCTGCCGGGGCTGCTCGCCGCCGCCGAGCCTGCGCTCCAGCAGCTCGACATCGTCGCCAAGGACGGGACGCCCTTGGTGGCGCAGCTCGGGGCGGCCGCACCGTCGCTCAGCCGCCTCCAAGCCGATCTCGTGCCGTTCGCGGCCGCGGCCAAGCCGGCCCTGGCGTCGTTGTCGACGACGCTCAAGGAGGGGACGGTGGCGCTCAAGGACGTGACCCCGCTGGTCACGACGGTGCGCCAGTACACGGAGGGCTCGCTGTCGAGCACGAAGCTGTTCGCGCAGCTGGCGTCGAACCTCCAGCAGCACGGGTTTGTCGAGAACTTCCTGTCGGTGACCTACTACATCACCGCCGCGCTGTCCCGGTTCGACAAGACCTCGCACCTGCTGTCGATCCTTCTCATCGGGCCCAACAACGGTCTCTGCGGGATGTTTGCGACGAAGCCGGTCGCGGGGTGTAGTGCCCATTACGGGTCCCAGCCGGCGTACACACCCGTGCGGACTACGGCGTCCGCTGCTGCGCCCCGCCGGGCGAGGGCAGGCGGTACCGCCACTGAGGCGCACCCGCGCGGCGCGGCGTGCGCCGGTACCGCCGCGTCGTGCGCGCAAGGTGCGCCTCAGCGGCAGCACCGCCCGCAGGGAGCCACCGCCGCACCAGCCGCACCATCCCAAACCAGTGCCGCACAGCCGGCGCCCACACCCGCGCCCGCCCCTGTCACCGGCAGCCATACGCCGTCTCAGTCCCTGCAGAGCCTCGTCCAGTACCTGCTCAAATGAGACAGCAGCGACGGGGCTTCCGAGAGATCTTTGACAACCCGATCCTCGTCGGGACGATCACGATCCTCGTCGTCATCGTGGCCGTGTACTTGTCGTACATCGCCGAGAACGGGCTGCCGTTCGTGCCGACGTACAGCGTCAAGGTTGACGTGGCGAACGCGTCCGAGCTCGTCAAGAACGCGGATGTGCGGATCGGGGGTGCGCGGGTGGGCCAGGTGCTGACGATCACGCCGGAGCCGGCGACGAGGCGGTACCCGCATCCGTACGCGCAGCTCGGGCTCTCGCTCCAGCGCAGCCTGGAGCCGCTCCCGCGCGACACGCAGTATCAGGTGCGGCTGGCGTCGGTCCTCGGCGGCAAGTACCTGGAGCTGTTCCCCGGGCATGCGCCGGGACGCGGGGTCCCGGACGGCGGAACGCTGACGATCTCGACGAATCCGCGTCTGAACCACAACCGGCCGTTCGTCGACCTTGACACCGCGTTCGCGACCTTCGGGCCGAAGACCCAGCGTGGCCTCCGGCTCGTCATTGCCCAGCTCGGAGACGCCGTCGCCGGACGTGGCAGCCAGCTCAACGACGCGATCTACTCGACGCGCGGCCTCATCGGTCCGCTCGACAGCCTGCTTGCACTGTTCGCCTCTCCGGACACCCACGTGAGCCAGTTCATCAGCGGGTTGGCGGCGACGACGAGTGCGCTCGCGCCGGTGATGCCGACGCTGTCCTCGCTCCTCGTCAGCGCATCGACGACGTTCGACGCGCTGACGAACTCCAACCTCGGCCCGGCGATCGACCAGACGCCGCCGACCGAGCAGGTCGCGACGACGGTGCTGACGAACGCGTTGCCGGTGCTGACCGATGCGGCGTCGATCGTCCAGAGCCTGAAGCCGGGGGCGGCACTGCTGCCACTCGCGACGCAGCGGCTCGACACGATCGTCCGCGCCGCGACACCGGTGTTCAAGCTGGTGCCCGAGCTGTCCGCCAATCTCCGGACCGCCCTGCACGCGGTCGATGCGCTCGCCAAGGATCCGGCGGCGATCCAGACCTTCAAGGTGCTGGGCTCGACGGACCTGGCGACATTCGGCTCCTCGGCGTTCATCGGGCTCGGCGCGATCCTGCGCGCCGTCGCCGACGAGCAGTTCGCCTGCAACGTCACCGGCCTGTGGGTGCGCAATTTCGCGTCGTCACTCAGCGAGGGCGACAGCACCGGTGCGTGGCTGCGATTCGCGCCGATCATCACCTCGCCCACCCAGCTGTTCCAGACCGGCACGCCGTCGCCCGACCTGCACCTCAACTACTACCCGAAGGCAGACCTGACCAATGGGTGCCAGGCCGGCAACGAGGTGTACCGCGGCGCCCAGCTGATCGGCGACCCCGGTCCCACCTCGACCGTGGTCGACAACACGACACCGCCGCCGGGCGTGCTCGCGCGGGGTAAGCAGGCGGGGCTCGTGCCATGACCGTGACCGCGAGCCGTCCGAGCGCGCCGTCCCCGCCCCGTCGCCGCCGCAGGGGCGGCATCCACCCGTTGGCGGTCTCGATCGCGGCGATCGTCCTGACCGTCGCCATCACGTACTACGCGTTCACCCACACCGTCCCGTTCCAGTCGCATTTCACGTTGAGCGCGCTCGTCAACAACAGCGTCAACGTCCGCTCCGGCTCTCCGGTCCGGATCGCCGGGATCGATGTCGGTGCGGTCACCGGTGTCGACGCCGGGCCAGGCCAGACGTCGAAGATCACCTTCACCCTCAACGACAACGGGCTACCGGTGCACCGGGACGCCACGCTGCGGATCCGGGATCGGCTGTTCCTGGAGGGTGGCTACTACCTCGAACTCAACCCGGGAACCCCGGGCGCGCCGATCGCCAAGAGCGGCTACGAGATCCCTGAATCCCAGACGAGCACGCCCGTCCAGTTCTACAAGGTCCTCTCGACCTTCGACATCGCCACCCGGCAGAACCTCCAGAACCTGCTGAACACTATGAATGAGGCGTTCAGTGCCCGGCCGGGAGAGCCGCTGTCGCAGAGCGGCGCGGCCGGCTTCAAGCAGGCGGTCCCGCAGCTGACGCCGACGCTGAAGGACGTCGCGTGGGTCTCGCGGGCGCTCCGGGGCACGCACCCGGGCGACATCGGCACGCTGCTCACGTCGGCGTCGAGCGTGACGAGCACGCTCGCCGGTGTCTCCCCGCAGCTCGTCGATCTCATCCACAGCCTCAATGTCACCTCGACGGCGCTCGCCGCGACCGACGGTGCGCTCGGCCAGACGATCGTCGGGCTCGATCAGACGCTCCAGGTCGCGCCGGCGACACTCGCCGCGGTCGACCGGGCGCTCCCGGCGGTCGTCAACCTGTCCAAGGCGCTCACTCCCGTGCTGAAGATCGCGCCGCCGCTCATCACGCAGGTGACACGGTCGGTCGAGCAGCTCGGGACGATCGTCGCGCAGCCCGAACGCCAGCGGTTCCTCAACGCGCTGAACGCGACGTTCGTCGAGTTCCCGACGATCCAGACCCAGCTCGCGAGTGTGTTCCCGAGCACCAAGCAGGTCAGCGATTGCCTGCATACGCACGTCGTCCCGATCTTCAAGTCGCAGGTTCCGGACGGCTCGCTGTCGACCGGCCGGCCGGTGTGGCAGGACTTCGCCCACTTCCTGCCGGGCGTTGCCGGCGCGAGCGGGAGCTTCGACGCCAACGGCCCATACACCCGCGTGCTCGCCGGCGCCGGATCGGACTCCCTCACCGGCGGCCTTCTCGGCAGCATCCCGATCCTCGGCCAGATCGTCGGCTCGTCCCCGCCCGGCGGCGGGTCGCTGCTCGGGGCCCGTCCTTCGTGGGTCGGCGATCTCAGCTCGTCGGCGTTCCATCCGGAGGTCCCCTGCGCGAGCCAGCCGGTCCCGAGCCTCGCCGCGCCCGCCGCGGCCACCGACTTGCACACCACCCGGACCCCGCCGGCGCAGGTCCTCACCCGGCGTGACGTCACGCGGCTCGCGTCCGGCGCAGGGAGCGGACGATGAAGGGCCGGACCGCGCTCCAGGTCCGGCGGTACGGGCGCTACTTCCTGATCCTGATCGCGCTGATGATCGCCGGCACGGCGGCCGCGTTCTACATCCTGCGCCAGCAGCGCCTCCCGAATCCGTTCCAGAGCCTCTACGCGGTCAACGCCGAGTTCCCGAGCGCGGCGGCGGTCGTCCCCGGACTTGGCGAGCCCGTCAACGTCGCGGGCGTTCATGTCGGCACGATCTCCGGGACCTCGCTGCGCAGCGGGCTCGGCGTGATCCACATGGAGATCGACCCGAAGAAGTTGCCGCGGATCTACCGCAACGCGCACGCCGATCTCGTCCCGAACACGCCCCTGATGGACATGCAGGTCAACATCTGGCCGGGCAGTCCTGCGGCGGGCGCGCTCCCCCATGGCGGGACGATCCCGGTCGGCGAAACCCTGTCGCCGGTCAACAACGATGAGCTGCTGAGCGCGCTCGACGGCGACACCCGAACGTGGTTCACGAGCCTCGTCACCGCGCTCAACGAGGGGACGGCCGGCCGCGGCAGGGACATCCGGGAGCTGCTGAGGAACCTCGGTCCCACCTCGGAGCAGCTCCGCCAGGTCGGCGACCTCCTCGCCGATCGGCGCCACGAGCTCGCCACGCTCGTCCACAACCTCGGCTTGCTGAGCACGGCGGCGAGCGCCAAGGACGCCCAGATCGCGCAGGTCGTCAAGGCGGGGGACACGACGGTCCGTGCGCTGGCCAGCCAGGCCGCGGCGCTGCAGACGTCAGTCAACCGGCTGCCGAGCACGCTCGCGACGACGCGCACGACGCTCGTCGACACCGCGGCGTTCGCGAACGCGCTGTCGCCGACGGCGAACGCGCTCGTCCCGATCGTCCACCGGCTGCCCCAGACCCTGCGGGACACACAGACGCTGTTCCAAGGCGCCGCGCTGCTTCCGCTCGATCAGATCAAGCCGTTCGTCGATGCGGTGACCCCGCTCACGACCCAGCTTCCGCCGCTCCAGGCCGCGCTCGCGGCGGCGACGCCACCGCTCATCAACTCGTTCAAGGTGCTGACGTACGTCACCAACGAGGTCGCCTACCGTCCCGGTGGCAAGAACCCCGGCTTCCTGTACTGGATCGCGTGGTTCGCCCACAACGCCAACTCGTTCATCGCGAACTCCGACGCCAACGGCCCGGTGTGGCGAGCGCTCATCCTCGCGACCTGCCCGAGCCTGAAGTCATTCGCGTTCGGGCCCCTGATCGAAACGCTCCTCGGCACGAACTTCGGGTGCAAGTGATGGTGTCCGAGCACATCGTGGCCCACATGGTTGGAGCCCACTAGATGGTCACACAAGCACCACGACGCGCCGCCGTGTTCGCCGCCGTCGCGTTCACGTTGTCGTGCGTGGGCCTGATGATCTTCGTCTGGGTCCAGTTCGGCGGCACGATCCCGTTCAGCCCGCAGGGCTACCGGATCCACGCACTCTTCAAGGAGACCGGTCTGCTCGTCCCGAACGCCGACGTTCGGATCTCCGGCGTCAACGTCGGCAAGGTCACCGCGGTCCAGGCGCGCGGCGTCAACTCCTACGTGACGATGGACATCAAGCGGGCCTACGCGCCGATCCCCACCGACACGCGCGCCGTGCTGCGCCAGAAGACGCTGCTCGGCGAGGCCTATATCGGACTCTCGCCCGGCACCGGTTCCGGACCGAAGTTCCACGACGGCGGCACGATCCCGGTCACGCAGATCCAACCGACCCAGGCGCTTGACCAGGTGCTCGGCTCCTTTGACCGTCCGACCCAGCGCAACCTCCAGGCCTTCCTGTCCGGGACCGCCGTCGCGCTCGCCGGCCGCGGGCAGAACCTCAACAACGCGATCGGCAACCTCGACCCCGCGATCACGCAGCTCTCCGCACTCGTCGGCGCGCTCAACGACCAGCAGTCGAACATCCGCAGCGTCATCAACAACGGCGCGATCGTGCTCACGACTCTCGGCGATCGCTCGGCCGATCTCCAGAGCCTGATCACTGCGGGTAACCAGGTGTTCAGCGCGACCGCCGCCGAGAACGCATCGCTGACGGCGACCGTCAACGCGCTCGTCCCGTTTGACGTCCAGCTGCGCAGCACGCTGACGGCGCTCAACACGACGCTCGGGATCGCCCGGCCGACGCTCGCCGTCCTGAGGCCGGTCGCGCCACTCCTGACACCGGCGCTGAGCGCCGTCATCCAGCTCTCCGGACCGGCGACCGCGCTGCTGCGCGAGGCGCCGTCCCTGTTCTCGGCCGCGAACGCCGCCCTCCCGGCGATCACCCGCTTCAGCGAGGCGTTCAAGCCCGCCGTCGACGTGCTCCTGCCCGCCGCGCAGCAGCTCGCCCCGATCATCACGTTCGTCGCGCAATACCGCCAGGAACTCGTCGCCGCGATGGGCAACCTCGCCGCCGACCTTCAGGCGAGGACCTCCGCCGCGACGAGCACCGGGTCGGCCAGCTATCTGCGCGCCGCCTCGGTGCTCGGGCCGGAGTCGATCTACGGCCACACCGTGCGTGAGCCCGACAATCGCAACAACGCCTACTTCTCGCCCGGCGAGCTCGCCAACGTCGGCAGGGGCGGTCTGCTCTCCGCCAACTGCAACAACACTGGCAACGTCTCCCAGGTCCCGCTCGCCCACAGCAACGTCCGCTGCCGGGTCCAGCCGCCATTCAATTGGGGCAACGGGATCCTCACGTCGTACTACCCGCACGTGACGCAGGCGAAGGTCCCGAAGAAGTAGCTCGGCCAGTGTCTCGATTGAACTTCTGACTCGGGACGCTAGAGCGCGTGGATCAGGGCAGTCAGCATGGCCACGGTGAGGACCGTGACGACGACGACAACCGTCGTCACCGTCGCCAGCACGGCGACCGTGGCGCGGCGCATCCACCGCCCCACCCGCGTGCGCGCGACCAGCGCCCCGGCCGAGACACGTGCCTCGAGCGACGCGTGGCGCTGCGACACGACGGCCGATCCGACCCGCCGCTCCCACAGCGCCGTCATCCGCACCGCCTCTCGCCGGGCGCGGATCCGATACCACGGCAGCCGCCGCCCGCGGCGGTGCCAGTAGTCGAGCGACTCAACGCCATCGTCGAGTTCCGGCGGGGCGATCAGCCTCCGCATAAGTTGCTCGTCTGTCGGTCCGAAAGCACTCATCACTGACACCAACACATAAGGATAGGCCGAGTTACGGGGTGAGCCGGGTCGGTGGGCCTGGCGATGGCGCGATAAAGCACTGCTGTTGCGGTTTCCCTTACCGCGCGGCCGGGCCGAGCCGGGCGACGATGTACGCGTCGAGCATCACCTTGCTCTCCGCCAGCACCCGCTCGTCGCCCGCGGGGTCACGACGGAACGCCTCCCGCAGGATGCCGTCGCCGGCCAACACGACCATCGCCGCCGCGGTGGCGCGGTCCTCATCCGACGCGTCCGGCCAGTGCACGGAGAGGATCCGCTCGATCGACCGCGCAATCGCGCTCCGGGTCGGCCGGGTGGCGTCGCGCACCTGCTCGGTCCGCAGGCCGCCGTACCACAGCGCGAGAAACCCCGCCCGGGCGCGGAAGCCGGCGGCGAGCGCGTCGATGACGACCGCGCCGGGCTCGGGGAGGGGGTCGCGTTCATCGGCCTCGGCCGCGGCGGCGACGAGATCCTCGAAGTCGCTCCAGTAGCGGACGGCGAGCGCCTGGACGATCGCCTCCTTGTCCGGGAAGTAGCGGTACACCGAGCCGACCGGGATGCCGGCGAGGCGCGCGATCCGATTCGTCGTGAACGCCTCTGCCCCCTCGCTCACCAGCAGTTCGTCGGCTGCGTCAAGGACGCGGCGCAGCCGCTCCCGGCTCCGGGCTTGGATCGGGACGTTCCGCAATGGGGGAGTGAAAGGTTCTTCGGTCAGGTGCCCCGCCCGCCCTCAAACTTGAAAGTGAGCTTTGACTCATGTTAGCGTCAGGCGGGTGCTGATGGCAACAGAGCGCCAGCGCATCGCCGACGTGAGCCGGCGGCTCGCGGACCAGGGGCTTGTGCTCGGGACGGCAGGCAACGTCTCCGAGCGCGCCGGCGATCGCATCGCGATCACGCCGACCGGGGCCCGGCTCGGCGAACTCACGGCGACCGAGATCGCCGTCGTCGACCGCGCCGGCGCCCACGTCGACGGCGAGCTCGGCGCGACCTCCGAGCTGGCGCTGCACCTGGCGATCTACGACAGCTACGACGCGGGCGCGGTCGTCCACGCCCATCCTCCGATCGCCACGGCGCTCTCGTGCGTGATCGACGAGCTCCCACTCGTCCACTACGGGATGCTCGCGCTCGGCGGCACGGTCCGCGTCGCCCGGTACGCGACGTTCGGCTCAGCCGAGCTCGCCGAGCGCACGGTCGCCGCGCTGAGGGGCCGGAACGCTGCGCTGATGGCGAACCATGGAACGGTGACGTTCGCGTCTGACCTCGGCACGGCGCTCGACAACGCCCTGCTGCTCGAGTGGGCGTGCGAGGTCTACTGGCGGGCCGCCGCCATCGGCACTCCCCGGACCCTCGACGCCGACGACCAGCAGGCCGTGCTCGACACCGTCGCCGCCCGCCGCTACGGCACACAGCAGAAGGCGGCCCGGTGACCGAGCGAGATGCGCGCGATCGCGCTCGGCGTCCATGTGCTGGACGTGCTCGTCCGCCCAGTGGAGGAGATCCCCGCGGGCCAGGGCGGCCAGCTCGTCGAGGAGATCCGGATGACCGCCGCGGGCTCCGCCGGCGGGACGGCCATCACGCTCGCCAAGCTCGGCGCGCACGTGCGGAGCGCCGGCGCGGTCGGCACCGACGCGCTCGGGGACGCGCTTCTCGCGCTGCTCGCCGCAGCCGGGATCGACACCACCCTCCTGCATCGCCGCGACGACGTTCAGACCTCGGCCAGCGTCCTGCCGATCCGCCCGGACGGGTCACGTCCGGCGTTCCACGTCATCGGGGCGAACGGGACGCTGACGGCCGCCGATGCGCCGTATGGCGCGATCGCCGACGCGACCCATCTCCATCTCGGCGCCCCCGAGTTCATGGGCGGCGAGGAGGCGGCCAAGATCCTCGCCTTCGCCCAGGAGCGCGGCGTCGTCACGAGCGCCGACCTGCTCGCCCCCGGCGCGCAGGCCGCGGCGATCCGCGATTGGGTCGCGCCCGCCCTCCGGCATCTCGACTACCTGCTCCCGAACGACGAGCAGGTGCTCGGCCTCACCGGTGCGACCGACCTCGAAGTCGGCGCGCGAGCGCTGATCGAGACCGGCGTCGGCTGCGTCGCCGCAACGTGCGGTGCCGACGGCGCGCTTGTCGTCGACGCCGCGGTCGCACAGCACGTCCCGGCCTTCAGCGTCAACGTCGTCGACACGACCGGATGCGGGGACGCGTTCTCCGCCGGGTTTCTCCGTGGCCGCTCCCTCGGCCGCGACCTTCGTGAGGCCGCCGTGTTTGGGTGCGCAGCGGCGGCGCACGTCGCCCAGGGACTCGGGTCGGACTACGGAGTGTTCGACCTCGAGGAACTGCAGCGCTTCATCACCCAGACACCGACCCGAGAGCCTCACCATGCCCACTGACACGAACACGACCACACGACGCCTCTTCATCGCCGGGGGCGTTGCGGCCGCCGGCGCGGCCGCGGTGCCGGCCGCCGCCGAGGCGAAGCGCAAGAAGCACCAGACCAAGCACCACACGACGCCGACCCGGAGCGCCGACGTCGTCGTCATCGGCGGCGGCTTCGCCGGCCTCACCGCCGGTCGCCGGCTGATGCAGAAGCACAGGTCGGTGATCGTGCTCGAGGCGCGTGATCGCGTCGGCGGCCGGGTGTGGAATCACAACCTCGGTGGCGGCGTCGTCTCCGAGCGGGGCGGGACGTTCGTGGGGCCGACGCAGGATCGGGTGCTCGCGCTCGCCAACGAGTTCGGCGTCGGGACGTTCCCGACGTATGACGCCGGCAAGGACCTGTACATCAACGGCAGCACGCGACTGGCCTACGACGACACGAATCCGCTGCTCGGGAACGCGCCGCCCGACCCGCTCGCCCTGCCGAACCTCTACGAGGTCGTCATGGAACTTGACCAGATGTCGCAGTCTGTCCCGGTGGGCGCGCCGTGGACGGCGGCGAAAGCCCGCGAGTGGGACACCCAGACGCTCGAGAGCTGGATCAACGGCCACCTCGTCGTCACCCCGCAGTTCAAGGCGCTGCTGCCGGTGGCGACGCGACCGATCTTCGGCGCCGAACCGCACGAGCTCTCTCTGCTGTTCGTCCTCTTCTACGTCGCATCGTCCGGCAACGCCCAGAACGCAGGCACGTTCGAGCGGAACTTCAACACCCGCGGTGGTGCCCAGGAGTCCCGCTTCATCGGCGGCTCGCAGCGGATCGCGCTGCTCGCGGCGCACCAGCTCGGCAAGCGCGTCGTCCTGTCCTCGCCGGTACGGACGATCGAGGAGCACAAAGGGATCGTGACCGTCCACTCGGACCGGATGATCGTCAAGGCGAAGCACGCGATCGTGGCGATGCCACCGGTGCTCGCGGGCCGGATCCACTATCCGTCTGGCCTGCCGTCCGCGCGCCACCAGCTCACCGACCGCTTCCCGCAGGGCACCTTGACGAAGGTGGCCGCGGTCTACGACACCCCGTTTTGGCGGCGAGCAGGGATACACCGGCCAGGCGCTCTCGACCGCCGGGCCCGTGTCGGCGACGTTCGACGATTCGCCGCCGAGCGGCACGCCGGGGATCATCTTCGGATTCGTCGGCGGCGACGAGGCTCGCACGTACAACGCCAGCTCTCCGGCGGCACGCCGCGCCGCCGTCCTCAACCAGTTCGCCGGGTTCTACGGCTCGCAAGCGCTCAAGCCGCGCGCCTTCTTCGACACGATCTGGACGGAGGAGCAGTGGACCCGCGGTTGCCCGGTCGGGATCCCGACCGTCGGGACGCTGTCCGCACTCGGGCCGCACCTCCGCCAGCCGGTCGGCCACATCCACTGGGCGGGTACCGAGACGAGCGATTACTGGAACGGTTACATGGACGGCGCCGTGCGCTCCGGCGAGCGGGCGGCGTCCGAAGTGCTCGCCGCGCTGTAGGGTCCGGGTCTCCGAACGGCACCAAGGAGGAGAGAGGGCTGATGGCGAGTGTGCGGGAGGCGACGTTCGACCTGTTTCGGGCGCACGGCATGACGACGATCTTCGGCAATCCGGGCTCGACCGAGCTGCCGATGTTGCGCGACTTCCCGGAGGACTTCACATACGTCCTCGGGCTTCAGGAACTCGTCGTCGTCGGCATGGCCGACGGCTACGCCCAGGCGACCGGCCGGCCGACGCACGTCAACCTCCACACCGCGCCCGGCGTCGGCAACGCCGTCGGCGGGATCTTCAACGCGCAGGCGAACAAATCGCCGCTCGTCATCACCGCTGGCCAGCAGGTCCGAGCCCAGGTGTCGATCGAGGCCAACCTGACGAACCGCGACGCCGTCGTCGGACCGCAGCCCTACGTGAAGTACAGCCACGAGCCGACCCGTGCCCAGGACGTTCCGTACGCGATCGCGCGCGCGATCCACCATGCCTCGCTGCCGCCGCGCGGCCCCGCGTTCGTGTCGATCCCGATGGACGACTGGAATGCCGAGGCGGACCCGGAGATCGCCCGTCAGGCGGCCGCCCGTGCGGTGACGGGCACCACCTCCGCCGACCATGCGGCACTCGCCGCGCTGGCCGGGCGATTGACGAACGCGACGAACCCGGTACTCGTCGCCGGCCCTGACATCGACACGTCCGGCGGCTGGGAGGCCGCCATCGCGCTCGCCGAGAAGCAGCATCTGCCGGTGTGGGCGAGCCCGGCGACCGGCGGGAGCCACCTCGGCTTCCCGGAGAACCACCGCCAGTTCGTCGGCGTGCTGCCGCCCGCAATCGGCGCTATCGCCGAGACGCTCAAGGATCATGACCTCGTGCTCGTCGTTGGGTCCTCCGTGTTTCCGTACTACCCGTACATCCCCGGCCCGTTCCTCGCCGACGGAACGGAGCTCGTCGCGCTGACGAGCGATCCGGGGGAGGCCGCCCGGGCACCGATGGGCGACGCGATCGTCGGTGACGTCGGCCGTGCGCTCGCCACCCTCGTCGAACTCGTCGGCGAGTCGGACCGTCCGGCCCCCCCGGCCCGCCCGCCGGCCGGTGCTCCGCCCGAGGCCGAGCCGATGAGCGGCTCGCAGGCGCTCGCCGCGCTCGCCACGGCGTGGCCGGAGGATGGGATCGCCGTGCTCGAGGCGCCCTCGAGCACGCTCGCGGCGCGCAACCGGCTGCGTCTCGGGCGCCCCGGCAGCTACTACTTCGGCGCGAGCGGCGGCCTCGGCTTCGGGATCTCGGCCGCCGTCGGCGTGCAGCTCGCGCAGCCCGACCGGCCGGTCGTCGCGATCCTCGGGGAGGGCTCGGCGCAGTACGGCATCACGGCGCTGTGGAGCGCCGTCGCGTACAAGACGCCGGTGACATTCCTCGTGCTCCGCAACGCGGAATACATGATCCTCAAATGGTTCGCGATGCTCGAGCAGGTGGAGGGCGCCCCCGGACTCGAGTTGCCAGGGCTCGACGTCGCGGCCGTCGCCCGCGGGTATGGGATGCCCGCCGAGGAGGTCTCGGACGCGGAAGAGCTCGAAGCGGTTCTCAGGCGGGACGTGGCGATCCAGGACGGGCCACGGCTCGTGCAGGCGCGGGTGGCGTCGGGAATGTGGCTGGAGTAGTCGGTCAGAACGCGCGCGACCGCGCACCTGACTGGGTCGCCGAGGGCACACCGGGGACGCTGAAGGCGCAGCTCGCCGCCGCGCTCGGCGACGAGCAGGTCCACGCCCGTGCGAGCGACCTCATCAAGTACGCCTCGGACGCGAGCCCGTACCGGCTGATCCCGCAGGCGGTCGTCACCCCGCGCCATGTCGACGACGTCGTCCGGCTGCTCGCCAGCGCGCGGACGACCCGGAGCCCGATCGTGTTCCGAGCCGGCGGGACCTCGCTGGGCGGCCAGTCACAGACCGACTCGGTGCTCGTCGACTGCCGCCGGCATTTCACCCGTGTCCGCGTGCGAGACAACGGCGCCCGCGTCCGGGTGCAGCCGGGCGTCGTGCTCGGCCGCGTCAACCGGCTGCTCGCCCGCCATGGCCGCAAGCTCGGACCTGATCCTGCGAGCATCGACATCGCGTGCGTCGGCGGCGTGATCGCGAACAACTCCGGCGGGATGCGGTGCGGCGTCGTCGCCGACTCCTACCAGACCGTGCGCGCGCTGACGCTCGTGCTGGCGAACGGCGCGGTGATCGACACCGCTGCGCCCGATGCGGAGGAGCGCTTCGCCGCGGCCGCCCCGGAGCTGGCGGCGGGCCTGATCGAGCTGCGGGACGAGTTGCGGGCGGACCGCAGCCTTGCCGAGCGGGTGCGGACGAAGTTCCAGATCAAGAACACGACCGGGTACCGGCTGTGCGCATTCCTTGACGCGGACACGCCGCTGGAGATCTTCCGGCGATTGGTGGTCGGGTCCGAGGGCACGCTCGCGTTCGTCGCCGACGCCGAGTTCGAGACCGTGCCGCTCTGTCGCCACACGACGATCGCGCTCGTCTTCTTCGAGGACCTCGACGCCGCGGCCGACGCGGTTGCCGGGCTCGTCGCCGCCGGTGCGACCGCGACCGAGCTGATGGTCGCGCCGACGCTGATCGCCGCCGCCTACAACATGCCGGGCACCCCGGAGCGCTGGCAGTCACTGCCGCCGACATCCGCGGCGTTGCTCGTCGAGTTCCGCGTCGAGGAGCCCGACACGCTTGACGGGCTCGAGCGCGCGGCGCTGGCGATCCTCGACGGCCGCCCGGTCATCGACCCGCCGGCGTTCTCCCGTGACGCCGAGGAGATCGAGATGCTCTGGCGCGTGCGCGAGGGGATGCAGGGCCTGCTCGCCGCGATCCGGCCGCCCGGGGTGCAGCTCATCATCGAGGACGTCTGCGTGCCGCCGGCGCGGGTCGCCGAGGCGGCGAAGGACCTCCAGGCGCTGCTGAGCAAGCATGGCTTCCTGCCCGGGCTGGCCGGCCACGCGTCGGCCGGGAACCTCCATTTCCTGCTGACGCCGAACTTCGGCGAGTCCGCCGACCTCGAGCGCTACGACGCGTTCATGCACGAGCTCGTGACGCTGATCGTCGACACCTACGACGGAAGTCTGAAGGCGGAGCACGGCACCGGGCTGAACATGGCGCCGTTCGTCGAGCGCGAGTGGGGCGAGACGGCGACGGCGATGATGTGGCGGATCAAGGCGCTCGCCGACCCGGACGGGATTCTCGCGCCCGGGGTTGTGCTCAACCGCGATCCCGGCGTTCACCTGCGCAACCTCAAGTCGATCCCGGAGATCGAGGACGTCGCGACAAAGTGCATCGAGTGCGGATTCTGCGAACCGGTATGTCCGTCACGGAACGTGACGACGACGCCGCGTCAGCGGATCGTCCTGCGCCGCGAGATGGCCCGCCAGGCGCCCGGTTCACCGGTGCTCGCGGCGCTTGAGCAGCAGTTTCAATACGAGGTCATCGAGACGTGCGCCGTCGACGGCTCGTGCATGGAGGCGTGCCCGGTCGCGATCGACACCGGGAAGCTCGTCAAGGCGTTTCGGCACGAGCACCACAGCGAGCGCGCCGAGCGCGCCGGTGCCGAGCTCGCGAAGCGCTACGGCATCGTCGAGCGCGCCGCCCGCGCCGGCCTGCGCGTCGGCGGGGGCGCGGCGCGCCGCATGCGCTCGAATATTCCCGGCGCAGCGCCCGGCCAGCTGCCGTTCACCGTGCGCGAGGGGGCGGCGGCGGTGTACATGCCGGCGTGCATCAACCGGATCCTCGGCAATGCGGTCGGCGCCGATCCGCACCCGACGCTCCCGGAGGCGCTCGTCGCCCTCTCGCGGCGGGCGGGGCGGCCGGTGTGGATCCCCGACGACGTCGCCGGGCACTGCTGCGGGGTGCCGTGGAGCTCGAAGGGGTTCACGAGCGGGCGGCAGCTCATGGCCGAGCGGATCACGGGTGCGCTCAGGCGCTGGACGGGCGGCGGCGCGCTCCCGGTCGTGATCGATGCGAGCTCGTGCAGCCATGGCCTGCTCGCCGAGGTCGCGCCCGAGGGCATCGAGATCCTCGACTCGATCGCGTGGGTCCATGACCACCTGCTCGACCACCTCGAGGTGCGGACGCAGCGGCCGCGGGCGGTCGTCCATCCGACCTGCTCGGTCGTGCATCTCGGGCTGGAGGCGAAGCTGACGGCGATCGCGGCCGAGATCGCCGAGGACGTCGTCGTGCCGGCGGCACGCGGCTGCTGCGGGATGGCGGGTGACCGCGGCTGGCTGCATCCTGAACTCCCCGCCTCGGCTCTGCGCGACGTGGCGCAGGAACTTGACGGGCAATCCTTCGACATCTGTGTGTCGAGCAACCGGACGTGCGAGGCGGCGCTCGCGCTGCACACCGGCCGTCCCTATGAGTCATTCGTGATCGCGCTTGAGGAGGCCACGCGAAGATGAAGAAGCTGGCAGGGGTGATGTTGATTGTGGTGACCGGCGTGTTCGTCGCCACCGCTCTCGCGGGGACGCGGCCGAAACCAGCCCTGGCCGCCCCACAAATGACGCGCTACTCGATCGCCGGCGGCTGTTACTCGCTCGGGACACCGTCGGGGCAGCGCGGGCCGTTTCGCATGCAGGCGACGGCGCTCGGCCAGTACCTCCTCTACGCGGGGCCGAACGAGTTCCTCGGTCCGGGCCTGACGGTCGGTGCCGGCCCGAGCAACAGCACCGTGTGGCAGGTTGACGGGCACTTCACGATCACCAACCTCGGCACGCACGAGAGCTTGCCGGTGACGTTCACGCCGGCGACCGGCTGCGCGACATATCCCGAGGCCGCTGTCGACGCGACCGGGCCGACGTTCACCGGCTCGAGTCCGGAGGGACAGGTGAGCGGCACGATCGACGCTCACACGCATGTCACCGCGTTCGAGTTTCTCGGCGGTGACTGGCACTGCGGTCGGCCGTGGCATCCGTTTGGGATCCCGTTCGCGCTGCCTGACTGCGCGCCGTACGAGCAGGGGACGAACGGCACCGTCGAGAGCTTCATCGACTACGGCGCACCGGCGCACCCGCACGACACCCGCGGCTGGCCGACGTTTTCGGCCTGGCCGTCGCCGACCGACCTCGCCGAGGAGGGCGACTACTACACCGGGATCAAGCGCGCGTGGATGGCGGGACTGCGCGTGATGGTCACGCAGCTCGTCGACAACGAGGCGCTGTGCACGCTGATGACCTACGCGACGCAACCCGTGCAACGACATGCAGGCGGTCGAGCTCCAGGCCCGTGACCTGCGGGCGCTGCAGGACTACATCGACGCGCAGTCCGGCGGTCCGGGCAAGGGCTTCTTCCGGATCGTGACGAATCCGTTCCAGGCTCGTCAGGTGATCAACTCGGGCAAGCTCGCGGTTGTCGAGGGCATCGAGGTCTCGCACCTCTTCAACTGCGGCGAGACGCTCGGGGTGCCCGACTGCTCGCCGCAGAAGATCGACGCCGGGCTTGCCGAGGTGCGCCGTCTCGGGGTCTCGACGTTCTTCCCGATCCACAAGTTCGACAACGCCTTCGGCGGGACGAAGATGGACAGCGGCGAGCTCGGCGTGCTCGTCAACCTCGGCCAGCATCTCGAGACCGGCCAGTTCTGGAACATCCAGACGTGCACCGGTCCCGAGCACGACTCGACGCAGCTGACGAGCCTGCCCACCGGAGGATTGACGACGCTGCTCCGCGGGAGGGTCGGTCGGGCCCTCGGGCTGCCGACTGGGCTGCTGCCAATCGGCGGGACGTTGCCGGTCTACCCACCGCCGCCGCACTGCAACGTGCGCGGGCTGACGTCGCTCGGCAGCTATCTCATCAACCAGATGATCCGCCAGCACTTCATCGTCGAGCTCGACCACATGGACGTCAAGAGCGCTGATCAGACGCTCTCGATCCTCGAGCAGCACCACTACTCCGGTGTCATCTCGGCCCACTCGTGGGATTCGCCGGAGGAGAACCCGCGGATCTACAAGCTCGGCGGGTTCATGACCCCGATCGCGGGCGCCTCGCCGGGGTCGTTCATCTCCCAGTGGCAGGCCAGCCGCAAGGTCCGCGACCCGCGCTTTTACTCCGGCGCCGGGTTCGGGTACGGCGCCGACATGAACGGGCTCGCGGAGGAGAGCCAGCCGACCGCCGCTCACCCGATCACGTACCCATTCCACTCCTACGACGGCAACGTCACGTTCACGCGAGAGCAGTGGGGCCAGCGCACGTTCGACCTCAACAAGGACGGCGTCGCGAACTACGGCATGTTCCCGGACTGGCTCCAGGAGCTCCAGACGCTCGCCGGTCGCCCGATCCTCGCCGACATGTTCCACGGGGCCGAGGCGTATCTCGAGATGTGGGAGCGGGCATACGGGGTGCCGCTGGCGCACTGCTCACCGCAGTCGGGGACGTTCGGGGCGCAGGGTGCGGGGAGCCTGCGGCTCGGCGCGAGCCCGCAGTCGGCCCTGTATGCGGCCGGTCAGCCGGCATCGCGGCCGGGCCGTTCGTTCCGCTACTGCGTGACGGGCGGCGGGACGGCGGCGACGGTGTTCAGCAGCTCCGGACGGGCGTCCCTGATCGCGACGACGGCGCGCGGCTACCGCGCAGGGGGCCACCGCGTCGGACAGCGGCTCCGTCGCGCCGGCATCCACGTCGGCGCCGCGCACCGGGGCGGCTGGCGCTACGTGTGGTCCGCACGCGGCGGACGGATCACGTTCGTCGGTGTTGCGTCACGCGGCTCGGGCGCGCAGATCGCCAGCGACATCCACGCGGCGGGGCTGTCCTGAGCAAGCGGTGACCCCTAAGCCCCCGCCGCCGCCCCCGCCGGCCGGGTTGTGCAACACGTGCGCCCACCAGCAGCTCGTGCGAACAACCCGGGGGTCGGTGTTCTCACTGTGCCGGCGCTCCCGGGACGAGCCCGAACGTTTCCCGCGCTACCCGCGGCTCCCGGTGCACCAATGCGCGGGCTACGAGCAGCGCCCGTAGCGCTGCGTCAGCGGCCCGCGGCGCGCTTCAGCAGTTCCTCACGCCGGACGACCTTGACACGCGGACGTCCGGCGGGCTCCCCGAGCGCGCGCTCGTGCGCGTCGATCGCCTCCCAGCCGGCGTAGTCGACGACTTCGGTGCCGCGCGCCCTGAGCGACGCGACCAGCTCGCCCGGCTCGATGGTCGGCTCGAGCAGCCGGCCGGCGGCGAAATCCTCGAGCAGCAGCGCGGTCGTCTCCTGAGCGCACTTCTTGTTCGTGCCGATCACGCCCGAGGGCCCGCGCTTGATCCACCCGGCGGCGTACACGCCCGTCAGCGGCCGGCGCGTCTCGGGAGCGAGCACCCGCCCGCGGTCGTTGAGCACGGTGTTCGTCCGGTCATCGAAGGGGACCCCCGGCAGCGGCGCGCCGACGTATCCGATCGAGCGCAGGACGAGGCCGGTCTCGATCCGCTCGCGGTCCCCGGTGGGCCTTGCCTTCAGCGACCCGTCCTCGGAGACGATGAGGTGGTTGCGCTCGAGGACGACGGCCTCGACGCGGTCGGTGCCCTCGATCGCCACCGGCGAGACGAGGAACCGCAGGACGATCCGCCGCGGCTTGCCCACGGGGTGCTGCTCGGCGTACTGGTCGAGTGTCTCGACGTTGCGCTTCGTCGTCCCGTCGGAGGTCTGCAGCGCCGCCGTGCTGTACTCGTCGAGGGCGACGTCGCCGGGATCAACGATCACGTCGGCGAGCTCAAGGTCGGCGAGCTCCCGGAGCTCGGGGTTCGTGAACGCCGCCTGTGCCGGGCCGCGGCGTCCGAGGACGACGATCTCCTCGACCGCGCTGTGGCGGAGCGCGTCGAGGGCATGGTCAGCGACGTCCGTGACGGCGAGCTCGTCGACCGCCAGGGCGAGCATCCGGGCGACGTCGAGCGCGACGTTGCCGTTGCCGATCACGACCGCCCGCTTGGCACTGAGGTCGAAGGATTCCTCGACGTAATCAGGATGGCCGTTGTACCAGGCGACGAACTCGGTGGCGGCGTGGCTGCCGGGCAGGTCCTCGCCGGGGATGCCGAGCCGGCGGTCCTTCGGCGTCCCCACGGCGTACAGCACCGCGTGGTAGGCCGAGGTCAGCTCCTCGTGGCTGACGTCGCTACCGACGTCGACGTTGCCGTGGAAGGAGAAGCCCGGCTTGCGCGCCGTCTTCTCGAACACCCGGGTGACCGACTTGATCTTCGGGTGGTCGGGGGCGACGCCGGCGCGGACGAGTCCCCACGGGGTGGCGAGCCGGTCGAACAGGTCCACCGTGATCACGGGATCCTCGCTCGCCAGCAGCTGACCGGCGGCGTAGAAGCCTGCCGGGCCAGAGCCGATGATGGCGACGCGCAGCGGATGTTCTGCGGTTCTGAAAATGCTCATCACCTCTGAGAGTAGTCATTCCGACTCCCCAATCCACCAATGCGTTGAGGCCCCGCCTAGGCGGTCAGGTCCTGCGGCCGGGCGCCGATGCCTCTCCCGTGGACGTATCGTCGGTGAACATGTCGCTCGGCAATCTTGCGGCCGCGCAGATGATGTCCGGAGCGACCGCGCAGGCGGCCGCCGCCAGCTCGACCGACGCCGGCGCGAGCGCCGCGGGTGCCGCCGGCCTCGCCGTCGACGTGCTGGCGATGGAGCTCCGGGCCCAGCGATCGCTCGTCGACATCCTCGCCTGAGCGGGCCCCCTACTGCGGGGGCTGCGGGTCCAGGAGAATCAGGTTGCTGCCGTCCTGCGCCTGCACGAGCTTCTCGGAGAACAGGCCGCGCTCGGTGATCTGGGCGACGAGCCCGGCCTCGGGCGTCTGCTTCCACAGCGTCAGTTCGGGTACCTCCGGCGGGAAGCGCTCGGGGAACGTGGCGCTGAGGGGCTGGTCGAGCCACGGCTTGAGCTCGGCCTTGACGAACAGCAGGGCGATGTCGACCGGCTTGACCGAGGTCTTCGGATGCGGTGTCGGGCAGATCCCGGAGCACCCCTGGACCGTGTGGCCGGGGGGCAGGATCGCGACGACGTTCTGGACGCCGTCGATGTACTTGAACGTGTAGAGCGCGAGCTCGAGCGCCTCACGGCGCAGCAGCAGGAGCCGGTCGGGACTCGACTTGCCGACGCCGATGGCACAGTTCGAGCTGCCGATGCCGCACAGGTTGAAAGCGATCGTATTGCCGGTCAGCAACGACACCTGGCTCGAGGACGGATTGGCCCGGACGGCGACCTGGAGGCCGTTGGTCCCACCGCTGGCACCGGTGCCCGTCGTCCCCGTCGCCGCCGCCGACGCGTTGCTCAGGTTGACGACGGTGATGACGTCGAGCTGGTTGACCGGGGAGATCCGGTACAGCGGTGCCAGATGATCGGCGATCTCACGCGCCCCGGCCGTCCCGCTGTCCGGCGGTGACCACGTGGACCACTTCGGCGTCGCCGCCTTTGTGTCGCCGCTGACGAGCACGACGGCGGCGACGGCGATTGCGCCGATCGCGATGCCGACGAGCGTCGCGATCGCGGCGCGGAAGCGGTGGGAGGGGAGCGACGTGTTCATACCTTGGGCCACGTGCTGTCGTCGAGCAGGTCGAGCGCGGGCCGCTCGAGCCCGACGCTGCTGAGCATCTCGACGACCTCGTCGCCGTGCATCTCCTTGCGCTCGATGAGGATGTCGGCGATCCGCTCGACGGCATCGCGGTTGTGGGCCATCAGCGCGTACGCGCTCACGTAGGCCTGGCCGATGATCTGGGCGGCGGCGCGGCGCTTGCTCGGATCGCCGAGGACGGAGTTGATCGGGTCGGGCATCATCGGCATGCCGCCGCTGGCGCGGTTCATGATCGACATGCCGATCCGCTCGAGCCGTTTGAGCACCTCGGCGGTGTCCCCTCCGACGTCCAGCGAGCCGTCGAGGTGGACGGCGTCCGGCCCCATCGCCCACATGCCGACCATCGCGGCGGCGGTGGCGGTGGCGCTCTGCACGTCACCGCTGACGCCCTGGCTGTTCTCGCCGTAGAAGACGTGCTCGGCGGCCATCGCGCCGAGGGTCATGATCAGGCTGCCCATCACCCGGCTGCGGAAGTGCGAGAAGCGCTCGTCCTTCTCCATGCCCTGGTAGTGACCGAGCGACCCACCGCGCTTCCGAATCGACAGACGGGTGGAGAGGATGTCCTCGCCCATGAACGCGTGTCCGGCGGCGGCATGCCCGGCCTCGTGGATCGCGACCGCGCGCGTCTCTTCCGGGATGTACTCGATGTTCTGCGCCGTGCCGGCCTCGACCGTCGTCATCGCTTCGACGATGTCGCCCCAGCCGAAGATGCGCCGGCCCTCGGCGTGGGCGATCGTCAGCGCCATCGAGGTGCACTGCTCGATCATCGACGGCGAGTAGCCATTCGTGATCCGCGCCAGCTCGTCCCGGCGACGGTCGGTGTCGAGGTCGGGCTCGTGATCGACCTTGCCCAGATACAGGTCGAAGATGTCGAGGCGGTCGTTCTTGGTCGGCGTCCGGAACCAGATGTGGCGGCCCATCCGGCCGGCCCGGGTGAGCGCCGGGTCGAGCTGTTCGATCGGGACGTTGCAGGCGCCGATGAAGTAGATCTGCTCCGGGCGCGGCTTCGGCGGTCGCATGCGCAGCCGCACCGGACCGACCTTGCGCGGGACCACGAACAACGCGTCCAGAAACGTGTTGATGCGGTTCGTGAAGAACTTGCGCATCATCGGCGGCTCGTCGATGCCGTCCATCACGACGAGCAGCTGGTTGAGCGCCATGCCGCCTCCGCCGCCCATGCCCATTCCCGGATAGAAGCGCCGGACCTTGTCGTTGATCTTGTCCATGATCGGCGGGTACACGCTCCCCGGCGTCTCGGCCCGCTCGGCGAACAGCCGCTCGCGCCACGCGCGGGACTCGATCACGATGTCGCCGGTCGGCGTCAATGAGCCGTTCGGGCCGTAGAAGCAGAAGTCGTGGATCGAGCTCGTCGCCGCGGTGCTCATCCCGAGTCCTGCGCCGAGCGCCTGGCGCCGCATCCCAACGGCGTCGATCTCGTCGATGAAGACGATGCACTGGCCGCCCCATTTCTTCGCCAGCCGACGCGCTTTGTGGGCCAGGAACTGCACCGTGATCGCATCCATCCCGATGAACATGCCGGCGAATCCGGAGCCCGGGATCGTCACGAACGGGCAGTTGAAGTTCGTCGCGATGGCCTTCGAGATCATCGTCTTGCCGGTGCCCGGGGCGCCGAGGAACAGCAGGCCGCGCTCGCGCTTGCCGCCGGCCTGCTCAAACTCCTCACCGGACTGCCACAGGGTGATCACCCGCGTGATCTCCTCCTTGGCCTCGGCCTGGCCTCGGACGTCGTCGATCTTCACGCCCCAGCTCGCATCGCCCGGCTCATAGCCGCGGATCTGTCGCACGGCGAAGAACAGAAAGGGGCCGAAGAAGATCGCGAAGTTGATGAAGAAGAGCAGCGGCAGCTGAAGCAGGACGAGCCCGAGCTGCGGCAGCTCCGACGGAGGGAAGATCTGCCGCAGGCCCTCCATCGGATTGAAGAACGGCGCGCTGACGCCGCCGAGCCAGAGGAAGAACTGGGCGGCCAGGAGCAGGAGGAAGATCGCTGCGATCCAGTACGGCAACCGGCGGAAGCGCGTCCGCCACCACCAGTAGCGACGGCGGGCGACCATGTCCTCTTCACGGAGGCTCTCGTCGGCTCCGAGCAGGCTGGGGGAGGGGATGAGCTTGCGCGCGACCACCTCGACGACACCGCGGAAGATGAGCACCGCGAGCGCCGTGATGATCAGCGACGCGACGAGGCTGAGGTGGTTGGACTCGTAGAGGACGAGGAAGAAGGCGGGCGCCGTGAGCAGCGCGACGGCGGTTGCCGCGCGCGTCAGCCGCCGCCACTCGTGTGCGAGGGCGGACGCCTGCTCATTGACGGGTCCCCTCATACGGGCCGGGCTCTGCTCGGCGTAGGCCATGCGTCTTCAGGAGGGTACAGGTGAGGCCGCGCGGGATGCGAAACTTCGGTTTCGGCGTATTGACGGCCTCGCTGGACATCACTGCGGCGAGGCAGAGAGAGTGATCCCGAGGCAGAGAGAGTGATCGGATGACCGCTGACGGGCGTTTCCTGGTGTTGCAGCACATCGCGTGTGAGCCTCCGGGCGCGTATGAGGACGAGCTGCGCGCCCGCGGCTACACACTCGAGCGGGTGGAGGTCGACGAGGGCGAGCGCCTGCCGGACTGGCGCGACTTCACCGGGCTGATCGTGATGGGCGGCCCGATGGGCGCCTACGAGGAGGACCGCCTGGAGTGGCTCGCCGACGAGAAGGCGCTGATCGCCGACGCCGTGCGCGCCGGCCTGCCGATGTGGGGTGCCTGCCTCGGGGCGCAGCTGCTCGCGTCGAGCCTCGGAGCGCTCGTTGCCCCCGGCCCGCGCGCCGAGGTGGGCGTGCTGAGCGTGCAGCGCACGCCGGAGGGTGCGGCCGACCCGGTGTTCGCGGTGCTGCCGGACGAGTTCCCGGCGCTGCAGTGGCACGCCGACACCTGGGAGCTTCCCGACGGTGCCGTCCACCTGGCCCGCTCCGATGCCTATCCGCAGCAGGCGTTTGCATGGCAGCGCGCGTACGGCGTCCAGTTCCATCTCGAGGTCGGGGTGGCGCTAGCCACGGAATGGGGCGAGGTGCCCGCATACGCGGCGAGTCTCGAGGCGATCCTCGGTCCCGGCGCGCTGCCCCGCCTGATCGACGAGGTGGCGCGGCGCGAAGCCGAGATGACCGAATCCGCGCGGCGGCTGTTCGGGGCCTGGATCGACCACGTCGTCGCGCCGACGATGGCCGCGGCGGCTCCGGCGGCCCGGGCGGCCTCGGCGGCTCCGGCGGCTCGCGCGGCCCCGGCGGCCGAGACTACCCTGCATTAGCCGACTTCTCCCGCAACGACATTCCGACCCCGGCAGTTAAGATCCACCCCGTAGCTGCCGATCCTCTGGCTATGGCACCACACGTGGCCACGCCTGCGGCGGGGTCCGCTGGGCAGGATCAGGGACGTCCGAAGGGGCTGGTACCGCCGACTCAGCGGGGCCGGTCTCGCCGCATGCTCGGCGAAGTGATCATCGAGCTCGGCTTCGCGGCGCGCGGCGACGTCGAGCAGGCGGTGCGTGCTGCGCGCGCGGGCGGGCGACCGACGGGGCAGGTTCTCATCGATTCCGGCTTCATCTCCCAGGCGCAGCTTGCCCGCGCCCTCGGCGAGCGGCTCGGGCTCGACTTCGTCGATCTGTCGATCTTCGACGTCGACATGGGCGCGGTCAACCTGCTGCTGCCAGAGAACGTCCGGCGCTACAGCGCGGTCCCGGTCGGCTTCATGCCGGACGGCTCACTGATCGTCGCGATGGCAGATCCGACGAACGTCATGACGATCGATGAGATCTCGATGATCACCGGTCTCGAGGTCCGTCCCGCGGTCGCCGCCGAGGCCGACATCCTCGCGCTCATCAATCGGCTCGGCGACCTCGATGCGGCCGTCAAGGACATCGCGGAGGCCGAGGAGGAGATCCAGCCCGAACTCGAGCTCCGCGAGTCGGCGGACGCAGCGCCTGCGATCAAGCTCGTCCACACGATCATCGCTCGGGCGATCGAGCAGGGCGCGTCCGACATCCACTGGAATCCCGAGGTCCCCGAGATGCAGGTCATGTTCCGCGTCGACGGCGTGCCCAAGCACGGGGCCACCGTGCCGCGCAAGATGACCGGCTCGGTCATCTCCCGGATCAAGATCATGGCCGACCTCGACATCTCTGAGCGTCGCCACTCGCAGGACGGCCGGGTCGCCCTGACGGTCGACGGACGACGGGTCGACATTCGCGTCGTCACGCTGCCGCTGATCAACGGCGAGGGGCTTGTCATGCGCATCCTCGACAGCGGGCACGTGTTGCGGGATCTCGATTCGCTCGGCATGGACGAGGATGCACGCAGCCGCTTCATCAAGGCGATCGGCCGCCCGTACGGCGCTCTCCTGGTCACCGGCCCGACCGGCTGTGGCAAGTCGACGACCCTGTATGGCGCGCTCGACGTCATCAACGACGGCAAGCGGAGCATCGTCACGATCGAGGACCCGGTCGAGACACGGGTCCCGGGCATCAAGCAGATGCAGGTCGCGAGCAAGGCCGGCGTGACGTTCGCCGCGGGACTCCGGTCGATCCTTCGTGCCGATCCGGACGTGATCATGGTCGGCGAGATCCGGGACAAGGAGACGGCACAGATCGCGATTCAGGCGGCGCTCACCGGGCATCTCGTGCTTTCCACCCTTCACACCCGTGACGCGCCGACCGCGCTCACGCGCCTTATCGACATGGGAATCGAGCCGTTCCTCGTCGCCGGTGCGATCGACTGCGTCGTGGCCCAGCGACTCGCCCGGACGCTGTGCACGCAGTGCAAGCGCTCCATCCAGATCCCCCAACCGGTCCGCGACGAGCACCACCTCGGGGACGCCGATATCTTCGAGCCGGTCGGCTGCATCCGCTGCGGATGGACGGGCTACCGCGGCCGGATCGCCCTCTACGAGGTCATGCCGATGAGCGAGGAGATGCGCCAGATGCTCATCGAGCGCCATCGCATCGACGAGATCACGATGGTCGCGGCACGTAACGGAATGCAGACGATGGCCCAGGACGGAATGGAGAAGGTCAAGCAGGGGCTCACCTCGATCGTCGAGGTCACGCGGGTCACCTCGACCCTCTGAGCCCGCGACCCTCTGAGCCCGCGACCCTCTGAGCCCGCGACCCTCTGAGCCCGCGCCGGGCCAACGTCCCAATCCCATGCCTGTCGGGCGTGGATTGGGATGTTCACCCGATCTGACCGCGTCAATGGTGCAACCCACCCGCTGGGGCCCGAGCGTTGGGATCTTCACCCGATCTGGCCGGGTCGATGGTGCGCCCCACCCGGCGAGGCCCGCACATTGGGACCGTGTCCCGGTCGCTCTTGATCGGACCGTTGCCGACTCAGCCGCATCCTTCCCGGCTCCGCCGGACGGCCCGGCGCTTCCGCACGGCCCGGCGCTTCCGCACGGCCCGGCGCTTCCGCACGGCCCGGCGCTTCCGCACGGCCCGGCGCTTCCGCACGGCCCGGCGCTTCCGCACGGCCCGGCGCTTCCGCACGGCGGGGCGACCTCCGCACGGTCCGGCGGCGAAGCGACCCGTCAGTCGCTGCGGGCGTCGCTGATCCGCCCCACCCTCATCCGTCGTCCCCCTACGACAGATTCACCGCGACGTACTTCGTCTCCAGGTATTCCTCGATGCCCTCGGCGCCACCCTCACGCCCGAACCCGGACTGCTTGATGCCGCCGAACGGCGCCGCGGGATTGGAGACGAGGCCCTGGTTGAGGCCGACCATGCCGGTCTGGAGGCGCTCGGCGACGCGCAGGGCGCGCTTGACATTGCTCGTGTAGACGTAGGCGACGAGCCCGAACTCGGTGTCATTCGCCGCGGCGATCGCCTCGTCCTCATCGGCGAACCCGCGGACCGGGGCGACCGGACCGAAGATCTCCTCTCGCAGCAGGGTCGCGTCCTCGGGGACATCGCTGAGGACCGTCGGGTCGTAGAAGTAGCCGGCGCCGTCACGCGCGTGGCCGCCGACCAGCGCGCGGGCGCCCTTGCCGACCGCGTCGTCGACGAGCTCGGCGACCTTGGACCGTTGGGCATCGTCGATCAGGGGCCCGACCTCGACGCCGTCCTCGGTGCCGCGGCCGACCTTCATCGCGGCCATCCGCTCCGCCAGCTTTGACGCGAACTCGTCGGCCACCGGCGAGGCGACGTGGAAGCGGTTCGCTGCCGTGCACGCCTCGCCGATGTTGCGCATCTTCGCGATCATCGCGCCGCTCACCGCGTCGTCGACGTCGGCGTCGTCGAACACGATGAACGGGGCGTTGCCGCCGAGTTCCATCGACAGGCGCAGCAGATTGTGAGAGGCCTGCTCCATCAGTTTGCGCCCGACCTCGGTCGAGCCGGTGAACGACAGCTTGCGCAGGCGGTCATCGGCGATCAGCGGCGCCATCGTCTCGCTCGATGACGAGGCGGTGATGAGGTTGAGCACGCCCTTCGGCAGTCCGGCGTCCTCGAGGATCTTCACGAGCATCAGCATCGAGAGCGGCGTCTGCTGCGCGGGCTTGACGACCATCGTGCAGCCGGCGGCGATCGCGGGTCCGATCTTGCGGGTGCCCATCGCGAGCGGGAAGTTCCACGGCGTGATCAGCAGACAGGGACCCACGGGCTGCTTCATGGTCAGCAGCCGGCCCTGACCGTTCGGCGCGACCCCATAGCGTCCTTCGATCCGCACGGCCTCCTCGGAGAACCAGCGGAAGAACTCGGCGCCGTAGGTGATCTCGGCCTTGGACTCCGCGAGCGGCTTGCCCATCTCCAACGTCATCAGCAGCGCCAGCTCATCCGCGCGCGCCGTGATCGCCTCGAATGCGCGGCGCAGGACCTCCCCCCGCTCACGGGGTGGATGCTGATACCAGTCGGGGCCGGCGGCGACGGCCGCGTCGAGGGCGGCCTTGGCGTCGGCCTCGGAGGCGTCCGCCACGTCGGTGAGTGACTGACCGGTGGCGGGGTCTTCAACCGAGAGCGTGCCCTTCTCGCCGTCACGCCATTCGCCGGCGACATACAGCTGCTTGGGGACCTCGTCGAGGATGCGTTGCTCTTCTGGGGCGCTAATCGTGCTCATGCATGGAACCTACCCGACAGCGACCGTCGGTCAACCAGCGGCATCGGTAGGCTCCACCGCGTGAAGCAGTTATGGGCGGCCGCCATCGCTGCGGCGCTGGCCCTGACCGGGTGCGGGTCGGGCGGCACGAAGACCGTCACCGTGACGAGCACGTCAAGCAGCTCGAGCAGCTCGAGCTTCAGCTTCTCGACGGCGACCCCCACGTCGACCGGATCGACGAGCGAGACCGTGACGACCCCGCCGAGCACCACGACGTCGACGGCGTCGAGCGCCACGGCCACGGTGCACCTGGCGACGTTCAAGTCTCCGAGCGGGAACATCGGCTGCTTGATCATCGCCGGCGGGGCCCGCTGTGATATCCGTCAGCGGACGTGGTCGCCTCCGCCGCGCCCGTCGAACTGTCCGAACATCGTCGACTTCGGCCAGGGCCTCGCGGTCAACCGCTCCGGCTCGGGCCGCTTCGTGTGCGCCGGCGACACGGTTATGGATCCGTCCGCGAAGGTCCTGCCGTACAACACCGACACCGTCGTCGGCGACCTCAGCTGCTCGAGCGCGACGAACGGCGTGACGTGCACGAACACGGGCACCGGGCACGGCTTCTTCATCGCGATTCAGGGCTACCGCATCTTTTAACCGACCGCGGCGCCGCCGAGTGGCGACGCCGCGGAGGGGAGGGAGAGGTTGTGGTCAGGCGGCGGCCGAGCGCAGCGGCGCCGGCTCGAGCGCGACGCCGAGCACCTCGTCGATGCTCATCGCGAAGTGGAACGTCATCGCGTCGCGGACCTCGCTTGGAACGTCGTCGAGGTCGCCGCGGTTGCGCTCGGGCAGGATCACGTCGGTCAGTCCGGCCGCGTGGGCGGCGAGGACCTTCTGCTTGACGCCGCCGATCGGCAGGACCCGGCCCTGGAGCGTGACCTCGCCGGTCATCCCGATGGTGTGACGAACAGGCCGTCCGCTCAGCAACGATGCTAGTGCGGTGACCATCGTCACGCCGGCGCTCGGGCCGTCCTTCGGGATCGCGCCCGCCGGGACATGGACGTGGAACGTGCGGTCCTCGAAGGCGTGCGGGTCGATGCCGAGCGCCTCGTCATGGCCGCGCACGTAGGAGAGCGCGATCTGGGCCGACTCCTTCATCACGTCACCGAGCTGGCCGGTGAGCGTCAAGCCCGGCTTGCCCTCCATCCCGGTCGCCTCGACGAACAGGACGTCGCCGCCGGCACCCGTCACGGCGAGCCCCGTGGCGACGCCGGGGACGGCGGTGCGGATCGCGGACTCCTGGAAGTGGCGCTGGCGGCCGAGGGCGTCGCGGACACCGTCGAGGTCGACCGTGATCGGGGCGCTCGCCTCGTCCGCCGCGATCTTCGTCGCGGTCTTCCGCAGCAGCGTTCCGAGGTCACGCTCGAGCTGGCGCACGCCCGCCTCACGGGTGTACTCGGTGGTGATCGTGCCCAGCAGCTCGTCGCTGATCTCGACCTCCTCGGCCCGGAGACCGTTGCGCTCGAGCTGGCGGGGCCAGAGATAATCCCGCGCGATCGCGACCTTCTCGGAGGTTGTGTATCCGTCGAAGCGGATGACCTCCATGCGGTCGAGCAGCGGTCCGGGGATCGTGTCGGCGACGTTCGCGGTCGCGATGAAGAGAACGCCGCTGAGGTCGAGCTCGACATCGAGGTAGTGGTCACGGAACGAGTGGTTCTGCGCCGGGTCGAGCACCTCGAGCAGCGCCGAGCTCGGATCGCCGCGCCAATCGGCACCGACCTTGTCGACCTCGTCGAGCATGATCACCGGGTTCATCGTCCCGGCGTCCCGCAGCGCGCGGACGAGCCGGCCCGGCAGCGCGCCGATGTACGTCCGGCGGTGACCGCGGATCTCAGCCTCGTCCCGGACGCCGCCGAGCGACATCCGGACGAACTCGCGACCGGTCGCGCGCGCGATCGACTCGCCGATGCTCGTCTTGCCCGTGCCGGGTGGGCCGATCAGCGTGAGGATCGCACCGGAGCGCCTGTCCTCGCTGATCCCGCGCTCGACGCGGAGCTTCTTGACCGCGATGTACTCGACGATCCGATCCTTGACGTCCTCGAGTCCGGCGTGATCCGTGTCGAGGACCGCGCGGGCATGTCCGGGATCAAGCCGCTCGTCGGAGTGCTTGCTCCACGGCACGGCCACAAGCCAGTCCAGGTACGTCCGGATCACGCTTGACTCGGCGGACTGCTCGCCGACCCGCTCGAGGCGGCCGAGCTCCTTCTCGGCCTGCTCCCGGACGGCGTCCGGCATGCCGGCCTCTTCGATCTTCGTCCGGTACTCCTCGACGACGGACGCATCGTCCTCGCCGAGCTCCTTGCGGATCGACTCCATCTGCTTGCGGAGGAAATACTCGCGCTGCTGCTTCTCGGCGCCGGATTCGACGTCGTCACGGATCCGCTTGCGCACCTGGAGCTCGGCGAGCCGCTCGCGCTGGAACTTCAATGCGAGCTCGAGCCGCTCGGTGACGTCAAGCGCCTGGAGCAGCTGGACCTTCTGCTCGTAGCTGAGATCGGGTGAATAACCGCTCGTGTCGGCGAGGTTGCCGGGCTCGGTGATGCTGCGCACGAACGCCGCGATGCGGCCGTCGTCGCCGCGCAACTCGAGAATCTCCTCGACAACCGCGCGGTACTCGCGCTCGAGGTTGCGGGTGTTGCCGTCGACGGGCACGTCGTCGGGGCGCTCCTCGACCTCGACGTAGAGACGGCCGTCGGGCATCGTGTGGGCGGCACCGGCGATGCCGCGGTGCAGGCCCTGCAGTGCGACGGCGCGCGCGCCGCCCGGCAGGCGCACGCGGTCGGCGACCTCGGCGACGGTGCCGGTGCTGGCGTACTCCTGTTCGTGGTGGGGGACGAGGAAGACGCGATCCTCCTCACCGGCGTCGACGGCGAGCGTCAGCGACATACCGGGGAAGACGACGACGTCGTCCAGCGGGACTAGGAGGAGGCGGCTCATCCGTGTGTCTTCACTTTCGCTAGAAGCTTACGTTGGGTAAGTAGGAAAGGGTAGCACCCCCACTGACCGAGTGCGAGGTGATCTCAGTGCGCACCACTGAGATTATCGGACCGCCCTGGTGGGGGTGTCGGCCGGGCCTCCCGCCGGCGTGCCGGACCAGCCCGCTTCTGGGATGATGGGCGGCCATGGCTGAATCAGACACGCCACCTGCTGAGGAGCCCGCGCACGACGTCCTCGCCGCCGAGGAGTTCGCGATGCCGGCCCCGGACCCACCGCATGCCGTCCCCGAGGACCCATCGGGCATCCCCGTGCCGCATGACGTCCTCGCCGCCGACGAATACCCGCTCGGTGCCGGTCAGACCGCCGGCCAGGGTTCGCTCATGCGCCATCCGGACGGCGGGGTCCGCCGCGGGATCGTCCTCGGCGCCCTCGCCGTCGCGGCGCTTCTGGCGCTGAAGCGGCTCAAGCGCTCCTAGCGGATGGGTCCACTAGGCCCGGACGCGCTCAGCGCTTGCGGCGCGGCATCAGGTCCGTGATCGTCCCGTCGGCCATCTCGGCCGCGAACATCACCGTTTCGGTGAGCGTGGGGTGGGGGTGGATCGTCAGCGCGATGTCCTCGGCGTCCGAGCCCATCTCGATCGCGTGGACCAGTTCGGCGATCAGCTCACCGGCGCTTACGCCGACGATGCCCGCGCCGAGCAACCGGTGCGTTTCGGGCTCGAACAGGAGCTTCGTCATGCCCTCGGGACGAGCCAGCGACAGGGCCCGGCCCGATGCGCCCCACGGGATCGACGTCGACTCGAACTCGATGCCGTCCGAGCGAGCATCCGTCTCCGTCAGCCCTGTCCACGCCACCTCCGGATCGGTATACGCGACGGACGGGATCGATCGCGGGTCAAACGCCGCGCCTGGCACTCCGGCGATCACCTCGGCCGCGACCTTGCCCTCGTGGGAGGCCTTGTGGGCGAGCATCGGGCCGCCGACGACGTCGCCGATGGCGTAGATCCACGGGACGTTCGTGCGCAACTGGGCATCGACTGGGATGAAGCCGGCCTCGTCGACCGTCACCCCCGCGGCGTCGGCGCCCAAGGCAGGGCCGTTCGGCCGCCGGCCGACGGCCACCAGCACGCTGTCGAAGCTGTCGGTGTCCCCGGAGGAGAACGTCACCTTCAGTCCGCCCTTCAATGCCTTCACCGACTCGACCTTCGTCTCCAGGAGGACGCCCTCGTAGCGACTGGCGATTCGCCGGTGCAACGGTCGGACGAGGTCCGGATCGCACCCTGGAATGAGCTGATCCATCAACTCGACGACCGTGACCTTCGTCCCGAGCGCGTCGTAGACCGTCGCCATCTCCAAACCGATGATCCCCCCTCCGACGACGAGCAGCCGCTGGGGGATGCCCTGCGGCGACAGGGCGCCGGTCGAGTCGATGACGCGCGGATCGTCGTCCGGGAAACCGGGCAGGCGCACGGCCGAGGAGCCCGCCGCGACGATGCAGTTGTCGAACGTGATCGTGCGCTCGCCGACGACGAGCGAGTTCGGGGACGCGAAGCGCGCCTCGCCGGTGACGACCTCGACATTGCGCTGCTTCGCCAACCCGCGCAGCCCGCCGGTCAGTTTCGAGACGACCGACTCCTTCCAGGAGAGCAGCTGCTCGAGGTCGATCTTCGGCCTCCCGAAAGCGATGCCGTGCTCGGCCATCTCCTGCGCCTCGCCGATCACCCGCGCCGCGTGCAGCAGCGCCTTCGATGGGATGCATCCGACGTTCAGGCACACGCCGCCGAGCGTCTCGTAGCGCTCGATGAGCATCGTCTTCAGTCCGAGGTCGGCGGCGCGGAAGGCGGCGGTGTAACCGCCGGGGCCAGAGCCGATGACGACGACCTGGGCATCGTGCGCTTCGCCCTCGGAGCGCGGTGGCGATGGCGGCGCCGCGGCTGGCACCGGGGTCGGGTCCGGGGTCGCGTCCGGGGTTCGGTCGGGGGTCGGGGCCGGGGTCCGCTGGGGGGTCGGGTCCGGGACTTCCGCCGGTGACTCCTCGCGCGCAGCGGCGCCATCCTGTTCGGCCTCGACCATGAGCAGCACGCTTCCCTCGGAGACGCGGTCGCCGATCGACACCCGCAGCTGCCTGACGACGCCCGCGACCGGTGCCGGCACGTCCATCGTCGCCTTGTCGGACTCGAGCGTGACGAGCGGATCCTCGAGTGCGACGGTGTCGCCGATGGCGACGTGAATCTCGATTACCGGCACATCGCCGAAGTCCCCGATGTCAGGGACGCGGACTTCACGCTCCTCGCTCACAGCAGTGCGCGACGCAGATCGGAGAGCACGGAGACGAGGTAGACGACGAACCGTGCTGCGGCAGCGCCATCGATCACGCGATGGTCGTAGGACAGCGAGAGGGGGAGCATCAGCCGGGGCTCGAACGACGACGTGCTCGCGTTCCACACCGGCTTCATCGCCGAGCGCGTCGCGCCGAGAATCGCCACCTCGGGCGCGTTGATGATCGGCGTGAACGACGTGCCGCCGATCCCGCCGAGCGAGGAGATCGTGAATGACGCGCCCTGCATGTCACCGGGCATCAGCTTGCCGTCCCGGGCCAGGCCGGACAGCCGGGTCAGCTCGCCGGCGATCTCCAGCAGGCCAAGCTGGTCGGCGTTCTTGATCACGGGCACGACGAGGCCGTTCGGGGTGTCGGCGGCGAAGCCGATGTTGTAGTAGCGCTTGAGCACGAGGGCGTCGCCGTCGAGCGAGGCGTTGAAGATCGGGAACTCCTTGAGCGCGGCGATCGATGCCAGGACGAGGATAGGAGACCATCGTCACCTTGACGTCGCTCTGCTCCGCGTTGAGTTGCTTGCGCCACGCCTCGAGCTCGGTGATGTCCGCGTCGTCGTCGTGGGTGACGTGCGGGATCATCACCCAGTTGCGGGCGAGGTTCGGCGCTGAGATCCGCTGAATCCGGCTCCGCTCGACGCGCTCGACGGGACCGAACTTCTCGAAGTCGACGCTCGGCCACGGGAGCAGCTCCAATCCACCGACCGACGCGCCCGCCGGCGCCGCAGCCGGTGCCGACGAGGCACCGTTCGAGGACGCCCGCTCGACGTCCTCGCGGAGGATCCGGCCCTTCCGGCCACTCCCGCTCACGCCGCTGAGCTCGACCCCGAGCTCCCGCGCCATCCGCCGCACGGAGGGGCTCGCGTAGATCGGTCCGCGGGCTTCCGGAGCCGAGGCTGGCGGGGCGGCCGACTCGGCGGCGGCAGCCGGCTCGGCGGCGGCGGCTGGCTCGGCGGCGGCGGCTGGCTCGGCGGTGGTGGCTGGCTCGGCGGCGGGCGCCGAAGGCGGCTCCTGCTGTTCGGCCTCGACGGCGCTCTGCACCGGGTCCGCCGCAGGCACCTCAGGTGGGGCGCCCTCGGCGCTCTCCATCGAGACGAGCAACGCCCCCTGTCGCGACCCGGTCGCCGATCTTCACGTGGAGCTCGCGCACGGTCCCGGCGAACGGCGCCGGCACGTCCATCGTCGCCTTGTCGGACTCGAGGGTGACGAGCGGGTCCTCGACCGCGACCGTGTCTCCCGCGCCGACGTGGATCTCGATGACCGGCACGGCATCGAAGTCGCCGATGTCCGGCACCTCCACGGGGATGAGACCGGTGGCCGTCATACGTCCATCGGTACCGGTGCCTCGGGATCGAGCTCGTAGCGCTCGATCGCTTCCTGGACGCGGGCGTGGTCGATCGTGCCCGCCGCGGCGAGCTCGGACAGCGCGGCGACCGTGACGTAATGGCGATCGACTTCGAAGAACTTGCGCAGCGAGCGGCGGAAGTCGCTGCGGCCGTAGCCGTCGGTGCCGAGCACGCGATAGCGGCCGGGGACCCATGCCCGGATGAGGTCGGCGTAGCCGCGGATGTAGTCCGATGAGGCGACGACCGGTCCGCCGTCGCCCGACAGGCACTGCGAGACGTACGCCGTCCGCTGCTCCTCGAGCGGATGCAGCATGTTCCAGCGGTCGATCTCGATCCCGTCTCGCCGCAGCTCGTTGAACGATGTGACGCTCCACACATCGGCGCTCACGTTCCAGTCGGCCTCGAGCAGCTCCGCCGCCGCCATCACCTCACGCAGGATCGTTCCCGAGCCGAGCAGCTGGGCACGGGGCGCGCTCTCCGGGCCTGATCCTGCGCGCAGCCGGTACATGCCGCGCAGGATGCCCTCCTCGGCGCCCTCCGGCATCGGCGGATGCGGGTAGTTCTCGTTCATCAGCGTGAGGTAGAAGAACACGTCTTCCTGTTCGCCGACCATCTGCCGCAGTCCGTCCTGGATGATCACGGCGAGCTCGTAGCCGAACGCCGGGTCGTAGGCTCGGACGTTGGGCACGACAGAGAACAGGACATGCGAGTGACCGTCCTCGTGCTGAAGGCCCTCGCCGTTGAGCGTCGTGCGGCCGGCGGTGCCGCCGAGCAGGAAGCCCCGAGCGCGACTGTCCCCGGCGGCCCAGATGAGATCGCCGACACGCTGGTAGCCGAACATCGAGTAGTAGATGTAGAACGGCACCATCGGCACGCCGTGGGCGCTGTACGACGTGCCCGCGGCAATGAAGGACGACACCGAGCCCGCTTCGGTGATGCCCTCCTCGAGGATCTGGCCGTGCTCGTCCTCCTTGTAGAACATGAGCTGTTCTGAGTCCTGCGGCTGGTAGAGCTGGCCGACGGGGGAGTAGATGCCGAGCTGGCGGAACATACCCTCCATCCCGAACGTCCGTGACTCGTCGGGGATGATCGGCACGATGCGGGGGCCGATCTTCTTGTCACGCAGCAGCGCGGCGAGCACGCGGACAAACGCCATCGTCGTCGAGATCTCGCGCTCGCCGGTGCCGGCGAGCTGCGACTCGAACAGCGACAGCTCTGGGACGGCGATCGCATCGGACTCTGGCGCCCGGCGGCGACGCGCCGGCAGCGAACCGCCGCCGAGGGCGGCGCGCCGCTCCCGCAGATAGACCATCTCCGGTGCGTCGTCCGGGGGCTTGTAGTACTCGGCGGCGCGGACCTGCTCGTCGGTGAGGGGCAGGTCGAAGCGATCCCGGAACTGGAGCAGCGCGTCCTCGGTCATCTTCTTCGCCTGATGGGTGATCATCTGCCCCTCGCCGGAGACGCCCATCCCGTAGCCCTTGATCGTCTTGGCGAGGATCACGGTCGGCTGGCCCTCGTGCCGGACGGCCTCGTGGTACGCGGCATAGACCTTCTGCTGATCGTGCCCGCCCCGGTTGAGCAGCCAGATCTCGTCGTCGGTCATCCCGGCGACGCGATCGAGCAGGACCGGGATCTCGTCCGAAGAAGTGCTGGCGCACGTACGCGCCGTCCCGCGACTTGAACGTCTGATAGTCGCCGTCGACGCATTCCTCCATGACGCCGCACGAGGCGGTCATCGACGTCGGCGGCGAGCAGCGGATCCCAGCGCGAGCCCCAGATGACCTTGATCACGTTCCAGCCGGCGCCGCGGAAGTCCGACTCGAGCTCCTGGATGATCTTGCCGTTGCCGCGCACGGGACCATCGAGGCGCTGCAGGTTGCAGTTGACGACCCAGATGAGGTTGTCGATCCCCTCGCGCCCGGCGAGCCCGATCGAGCCCATCGACTCGGGTTCGTCCATCTCTCCGTCGCCGAGGAACGCCCACACCTTGCGCGGGGCCGTGTCGGCAAGCCCACGTGCGGCGAGGTACTTCATGAACCGCGCCTGGTAGATCGAGGTGATCGGGACCAATACCGAGGGAGACCGTCGGGAACTGCCAGAACTCGGGCATCAGCCACGGGTGTGGGTAGGAGCTGAGCCCGCCCGGCACCGATACCTCCTGGCGGAAGCCGTCGAGCTGCTCGGCGGTCAGCCGCCCCTCGAGGTACGCGCGCGCGTAGTTGCCGGGGGAGGAGTGGCCCTGGAAGTACACGAGGTCCCCGCCGTGGCCGTCGTGGGGCGCGTGCCAGAAGTGGTTGAAGCCGACCTCGTACAGCGTCGCGAGCGACTGATAGCTCGCGATGTGACCGCCAAGCTCCGAGGACACCTTGTTCGCGCGGACGACGATCGCGATCGCGTTCCAGCGGATGATCGAGCGCAGCCGTCGCTCGAGCGCGGGGTCGCCGGGGAGCTGTGCCTCGCGGGACACCGGGATCGTGTTGACGTACGGCGTGCCGAGCGTCGCGATCGGACCGGTTCCGGCGCTCTGCGCACGCTCGACGACCTGCGTCAGGATCTGCCGGGCGCGTCCTGGGCCATCGTGGGCGACAACGGCGTCGACGGCCTCGAGCCACTCGCTCGTCTCGGCCGTGTCGATGTCCGTCCCGGCACCGTTCGAAGATTGACTCGTGACCTGATCGGTCATGCCCTGTCTACCTTGGTGTTGCAATGGATACGGCCCGTCGAAATCACTATACCTTCGCCACCACCCCCCATCTGCGGGGTTCGGTACGGTGGCGAAATGGGCCTGCGAACTGTTGATGGACTACCCGGTGCGCCGTGGAATCGCACCCTCCAAGGCGCGTTGGACGAACTCGTCGTCGAGTCGGAGTATCTGGCCGAGAACCCGCTCGGAGATCCGGCGCGCCGGCCGCTCTACGTGTACAGCTCACCCGGCGCCGTGGGCGCAGCCGTGCCCACCGTGTACGTCATCCAGGGCTACACGGGTCAGGTCGACATGTGGCTGGGCCGGCCGACGTTTGAGCAGACCTTCATCGAGCGGCTCGATGTGATGTTCGCGGCCGGTGACTGTCCGGACGCCCGCGTCGTGTTCGTCGACGCGTGGACGGCGCGGGGCGGGTCTCAGTACCTCAACTCGACGAGCACCGGGCGCTACCTCGACTACCTCTGTGACGAGGTCGTCCCGTTCATCGAGGAGCACTATGACGTCAAGCCGGGGCGTGAGCACCGCGGTCTCAGCGGAAAGTCGTCCGGCGGCTACGGCGCGATGGTCGTACCGATGCTCCGTCCCGACGTGTTCGGCGCGCTCGCCTCCCATGCCGGCGACGCACTGTTCGAGTCGTGTTACGCGCGTGACTTCCCAGCGGTTGCCCGAGCATTGCGGGACGGCTTCGACGGTTCCTACGAGGTGTTCTTCGACCGGCTTGCGGACACGGACCACTTCGACTGGGAGAGGTTCGGCAAGCCGTTCGAGATCTACGGATACGCGTGCGCGTACTCACCGGATCCGAGCCACCCCGGCCACGCCCTGCTCCCGTTCGACGTAGCGACGGGGCGGATCGTCGACGAGGTCTGGGCGCAGTGGCTCGCGTATGACCCCGTGCGCATGGCGCCGGCACACGCCGATGCGCTGCGCAGCATGCGCCGGATCTATCTCGATGCCGGCCGCGGTGATGAGTACTTCCTCGATCTCGGCGCCCAGGCGTTCTCCGACGAACTGACGAAGCTCGGCGCCGATCACACGCTCGAGCTGTTCGACGGCAAGCACGGCGGGATCACGTACCGCTACCCGGGCGCAGTCCGTGAGCTCGTGCGCGCCCTCGTGTGAAGATTCGCCCCATACCTGACACCTGAAAGGCTGCACACCATGAGCACCACCGCCGACCTTGATCTCGCCTTCGCCGGACCGGCCGCGCTTGCCGATCTTGTCCGCCGCGGAGAGGTGCATCCTCGCGAGCTGGTCGAGCTCTCGCTGCGCCGCATCGAGGAGCTCAACCCGCGCCTGAACGCGTTCCGCGTGACGATGGCGGACGAGGCTCTCGCTGCGGCCAACGCCGACCCGACGCCGAGCGGTCCGCTTGCTGGTGTCCCGATCGCGGTGAAGGACGACCTTCCCGTGCGAGGGCAGTCCACGACGCGTGGTGCTCGCAGCTTCGGTCCGCCCGCGCCGGCCGACGCCGACGCCGAGGCCGTGCGCCGCTTGCGCGCCGCGGGCGCGATCCCGATCGGCATCACGAACGTGCCGGAGCTGACGATCTTCCCGTGGACGGCGACGGACGCGAACGGCGTGACCCGCAATCCGTGGGACCTGACGCGCACGCCGGGAGGGTCCTCGGGCGGGTCGGCGGCGGCCGTCGCGGCCGGGCTCGTCCCGTGCGCGACGGGGTCGGACGGCGGTGGCTCGATCCGAATCCCGGCCGCCGCCTGCGGGCTCGTGGGAATGAAGTCGACCCGGGGCCGAGTGTCGACGGCGCCCGCGCGTGAGGGGTGGCTCGGCTTGAGCGTCTATGGCGGGCTCGCGCGTACCGTGCGCGACAGCGCGCTCATGCTCGACGTCATGCACGGTGCGATCGGCAGCGACGCCGATCATGCGCCTCCGTTCGACGGCAGCTACGTGGAGGCGACCGGCCGTGCGCCCCAGCCGCTGCGCATCGCGATGTCGAAGAAGGTGCCGCCGGGTCTGCTCGCCAGGCTCTCGGCCGAGCAGCGCGGCGCGTGGGAGCGGACCGGGCGGATGCTTGAGAGCTTGGGTCACCACGTCAGTCACCGCGATCCGGCATACGGGATGGTGCAGATCGAGTTCCTGCAAATGTGGCTGCGCGGGATCCACGAGGAGTCGCTCGGGATCCCGGACCGCTCGCAGTTGGAGTCGCTCACCCGGCAGATGGCCGGGGCCGGCCAGCGGCTCGTGCCCGCGCGCCGCCGGACCAGCCTGCTGCGCAAGCGGCCACGGACGACCGACCGCATCCTTGGTCTCTGGGCTGAGAACGATGTCCTCCTCACGCCGGCGCTCGCCAAGACGGCGATTGCCGCCGAGGGCGGCTACGGCAAGCCGGCGCCCGTGGCGATTGACATCGCGGGCCGGTTCACGCCCTACACGCCCGTGTTCAACCTCACCGGGCAGCCGGCGATCTCGATCCCCGCAGGAGTCGGCGCGGACGGTCTGCCGCTCAGCGTTCAGCTTGTCGGTCGCCTCGGCGCCGAGGATCTTCTCTACTCACTCGCGGCCCAGATCGAAGCGGCTGCACCGTGGGCGGCGCGCCGCCCGTCCGTCAGCTGACCTGGAGCCGCGGACGCGGCCGTGACCGTGGCCGCTGCTTGACCGCGGCGCGCTTGCGGCTGCGTGGGGGGTAGAGCTCGCGCTCCTCGTCCGTCATCTGACGAATGACGAGCGTCCCATTCTTGATCTGCTCGCGAATGATCGCGAGCCTCTCCTGACGCTGCTCCTCCGACTTGTCCCTCATCGTTCAATTCCGATCGTTTGCCTACGACGGGCGGGTTGGTTCCGGTCTCCTCCACAGGTTCGGCCACCCCACCGTGCGTGTTGAGAGGACGAACTACGGAGCCGGCTCAGTCATCAACCTTGTCGCGCTTCGGTGCTTCCGCGGGGATCGCCTCAGGATCGTCATGCGGGTGTGGCTCGCTCGTGCTTCGGCTTCCCGTCTGCGGGTGGGGCGCCTCACCGAACGGGGCACCATCTGGATCGGGAGGATCGCGGGGGTCCTCCCGCCGCTCATACGGGTCCGGCCACTCGGTGGGGTCCGGGTCAGTCGCCGGATTGTTGAGGACGTGATGAGGGTCCGGATCCTCGGCTCGGTTGTCGGGGTCGACCCCCGGTGGCTCCGGGAATCCGGTCGGCGGGTTCTCCATGTGTCTCCTTGACGACGCGGCTCGAATCGAGACTTGCCCGCCTGTGAGCGGAGCAAACGCATCGGTGTCGGCATTCGCCGATGGAGAAGGCCCCACACGTGCACCGATCAACAGGTAGGGTGCGCGCACCCCCCGACCGTCGGTGGAAGGAGATTCGTATGGCCCAGGCCAGACGCAGTGGTGGATCCGGATCAAGCTCGGGCTCAGGTTCACGGAGCGGCGGAGCGAAGCGTGCATCCAGTTCCTCACGGAGCGGGAGCACGGCGAGGAAGTCGACGTCCTCTCGCAGCGGCAGCCGCTCGTCAACGTCGGGGCGGGCGGCGAGCAGCGGGAGCCGTCAGTCGAAGCAGAGCCGTCAGTCGAGCGCGGCGTCCGCGGCATCCGCCGCGGCGGCAGCGGTCGATCCGGCCGTCGAGGCGGCCGCTCAGCGGCTGCGCAAGCTGAACGAGCGGATCATCGAAGCGGGGAAGAACGCCGGCGAGGGCGCGCTCTCCTCCTACGAGAAGGCGCTCAAGTCGATCGCCGGCACGCTCGAGCGCGGCCCGGGCAGCAGCGATGTCGAATGGATCTCGGCGCTCGCGACCGCGCAGGCCAAGTTCATCCGCGACGTCACCACGGCGTGGACGAAGGCAGCGCGCGACATGCTGAAGTAAGGAGCCGGCGCAACGCGCGCCGCCGGTCCGAGGGGACGGTGGCGCGCGTCCGTTCCGGTTCATGGCACGATGTGGGAGTGAGATTGAGATCCGTCCTCGGGGCGGGCCGGGGATTGATCGCATCGGTGGCGACCCTGTCCGTGTTTCTGACCGTTGGGTGCGGCACGTCTGCGTCCGGGGCCCACGGCACGAAGACGACCCCGCCGTCGGTCGCAGCCGCGGCCGAGACGGTCACCGTCGGAGGTCCGTCCGCCACGCGCCCGATCCCGTCCGGCTTCGTCGGGCTGTCAGTCGAGTTCCGGACGCTCGAAACGTACGCTGGCGCGAATCCGGCTGCGATCAACCCGGTGTTCGTGCAGTTGCTGCGCAACCTCGCGCCCGGCCAGTCCGCGCAGCTGCGAATCGGTGGCGACACGACCGACTGGACGTGGTACCCGTACGGAGGCCTCAAGCGGCCGGCCGGTGTCCGGTATGACATCACGCCCCGCTGGCTCAGCGTCGCCCACGCGCTCACCGCGGCCCTCGACGCTAAGACGATCATCGGGATCAACCTCGAGGCCAACAATCCGCACCTCGCCTCCGCCGAGGCGCGAGCGTTCCTCCGCGCGCTCGGCGTCCAGCGGATCGAGGGTCTCGAGATCGGCAACGAGCCCGAGCTCTACGGCAGCTTCGCGTGGTACGTGCTGCGCGGCGTCAGACACTTCGGGCGCCCCCACAGCTACAACTTCGACGCCTTCCTGCATGACTACGCCGCCACCGCCCGGGTGATGCCGGCGGCTCCGCTCGCCGGACCGAACACCGGCGGCCCGGAGTGGATGCCGATCCTCGACCGGTTCCTGAGCACCGAGCATGGCATCCACGTCGCGACGCTCCACCGCTATCCGCTCAAGCGCTGTACGAAGTCGGCACACGTGACGATCGGGCAGCTGCTCTCCGATGCCTCCTCGCGCGGGTTGGCCGACAGCGTCGCCGGGTACGCGCGGATCTCGCATCGCCACGGTGTTCCGCTGCGGATCGACGAGGTCAACTCCGTTTCCTGTGGCGGCGCGCCGGGCGTCAGCGACACCTACGCCGCGGCGCTGTGGGCGGCGGACGCGATGTTCGAGATGGCTCGGGTCGGGGTCGACGGGGTCAACCTCCACTCACGCCCCGGCGTCACCAACGAGCTGTTCAGCTTCGCCAAGAACCACGGCCGGTGGACGGCGACGGTCAACCCCGTGTACTACGGCCTGATGATGTTCGCGGACGCCGCTCCGCCGAACTCGCGCCTGCTCCGGGTCGGCGACCCCGGCGTCCCCGGTTTGAAGATCTGGGCGACACGGGCGCCGGACGGGCGCATCCGTGTCGTGCTCATCAACAAGGACGCGACGCACGGCCGCACGGTCGCGCTCCGCATCGCGGGGGCGAGCGGCTCGGCACTCGTCGCGCCGCCTGCGTGGTCCGAGCCCGGCGGCCAAGCACGGCGTCACCTTCGGCGGACAGAGCTTCCGTGGCCAGACGTCAACCGGGTCCCTCGCCGGCACGGCGTCGACGGAGACGATCACCCCAAACGGTTCGCGCTACGTCGTCCAGCTCCCCGCCGCCAGTGCCGCGCTGCTGACGATCGGCGCGCCGGCGAAATAGTCACGACGTCGCCGGACCGAGCTCGGCGAGGCGTCGCTCGATCAGCCGCCGCTCCGCGTCGTCGTGGACGAGCTCGAGCGCGCGATGGTAGGCATCGCGGGCCTCGGCGCCCCGCCCCAGACGGCGCAGCAGCTCGGCGCGGGTCGAGTGCAGGTAGCGGAATTGCTGAAGCGGCAGCGCTTCCACGATCTCAAGGCCCGCCGCCGGTCCGGCGTGCTCGGCGACGGCGATCGCGCGGTTGAGCTCGACGACCGGCGAGTCCGTCAGCCGTCCGAGCTCTCCGTACAACGCCGCGATCTGTGCCCAGTCGCGGGGATCCTCGGCGTGCAGCGCTGCGATCGCCGCCTGAATGACGTACGGGCCGCGTCCGCGGAGCGCGAGGGCTCGGTCGAGCACGTCGCGTCCTCGGTCGAGCTGGTCCTCGTCCCAGAGCGAGCGGTCCTGGTCGGCCAGGAGCACGAGGTCCTCGCCGGCGAAGCGCGCCGCTCGGCGGGCGTCGAGCAGGAGCATCATCGCGAGCAGACCGTGCACCTCGGGCTCATCCGGCATCAGCTCGCTCAGCGACCGCTCCAGTCGCACCGCCTCATCGACGAGCTCATGCCGGGAACGCTCCGAATAGCCTTGGTTGAAGATGAGGTAGATCACCGCCAGCACGGCGGCGAGGCGGTCCGGGAGCAGGTGGTCAGGGGGGATCCGGAACGGGATCCCGGCCGACTTGATCTTCCGCTTGGCGCGGACGAGGCGCTGCGCCATCGTCGCCTCCTCGACGAGGAACGCCCGCGCGATCTCCGGCGTCGTGAGGCCGCCGAGCGTTCGCAATGTCAGCGCGACCTGGGCGTCGACGGCGAGTGCCGGATGGCAGCAGGTGAACAGCAGCTCGAGCCGCTCGTCTTTGAAGGTGGGCTCCGTCACGGTGTCCTCCACGACCTCGGGAATCTCGAGCAGCCGGGTCTTCGCCGCGAGCGTGCGTTCACGGCGAATGCGGTTGAGCGCCCGGTTGCGAGCAGTTGTGATCAGCCACGCCGTGGGGTTCGACGGCGTCCCGTCCGTAGGCCACCGGGCCGCCGCGATCGCGAACGCCTCCTGGGCGGCCTCCTCGGCGAGGTCGAAGTCGCCGAGGAAGCCGATCAGCGAGGCGAGCACGCGACCCCAGTGGTCCCGGAATGCCTGCTCGACGTGGCTGGTCACGTCGCGCAACTCACCACTCGACGATGGGGCGGACCTCGACGGCGCCGCCCATCCTGGCGGCCGGGACCCGGGCGGCGAGCTCGATCGCGGCGTCGAGGTTGTCGGCCTCGTAGATGAGGTAGCCGCCCAGCGCCTCCTTCATCTCGACGAACGGACCGTCGGTCACGAGGGTCTCGCCGCTCGCCACGCGGACGGTCGTCGCCGTCGAGGCTTCATCGAGCTGCAGCCCGGGTGTGACGCCCGGCGTGCTCGTCACCTCCTGATAGTCGCGGAACACGGCGCCTTGCTCCTCCTCGGACAGCTGGGCCCAGGCCTCCGGGTCACGCGGGGTGGCGGCAGTGCCCTGATGGATCAGCAGGATGTACTTCATCTCGTGTCGCTCCTTGGTTGGGCGGATCGTTGCCCATAAGACACACGGACAATGCCGGAATCGACAGGCTGGCGAAAAGAGTTGCCACGGGCGCTCCCCCGGTAACGAGCGCGGGGCGCAGCTACCATTTGAGCTCGGCCGATCGCCGGCGATCTGCGCGGGAGGTTGGAAACCAACGTCGACGCGGTCTGGTTGTCGGTCCGGCGGGGCGGGAATCATGGTTGGTGATGGCGCACAAATCGATGCTTGAACGCACCGCCGGCAAAGTGCCCGGCCTGAAGTGGATCCCGGTCGCACGGCTGATTGTGATCGGCGAGATCGCGATCCTTGCCCGGAGTCACTTCGAGCGCTTGGACCCCGATGAGCGCCGGCGGTTCGTCGCCCTCATGGCCCGCGCGCGTGGGCGGCAGCGCAACCTGTCGGGCCGAGAGCGTGCCGAGTTCCAGGCGCTCACGGCGAAGCTCGAGCCGCGTCTGTTCGCCGGCCTCGTCGCCGCCCGGTTCTCGCCCGTGCCGCTGCCACAGCGCGTCGTCCGGGGCCGGCCCCGCCGACGCCCGTAACAGCCGTACTTTGCGGCGACGGCACTGCGGCTTCTGACGGATGAGTGGTCCGCGTGCGATCGCGATCATCGGCCCCATGCGCATCCGGATCCGCTCGTCGTTCGCTGTCGTCGGACTGGTGGCTGTGTACTTCGGCCTGGTGCGCCCGCGCATCATGAACTGGGGCGCGAGCGGGCTTGACGCACGAACGCGGCTGCCCGGTGACGAGTTGCTCGAGGACGCGGACGGGTGTCAGCACACGGGCGATCGAGATCGATGCGCCCGCCGGCGCTGTGTGGCCGTGGATCGCGCAGATGGGCCCATCGCCACGCGGCGGCGCGTACACCTACGACTGGATCGAGAACCTGCTCGGTCTCGACATGCACAGCGTCGACCGCGTGCTCCCCGAGTTCCAGGATCCACGGCCCGGCGAGGTCATCGGCTACGGCACGAACCGGATGCGACTTGAGCGTGTTGAGCCGGGCGCGGTGCTCGCGTGGCGCTCCGAAACCGGTGATTGGGTGTGGAGCTTCGTCCTGCGCGAACACGACGGCACGACGACGCTCATCAGCCGTAACCGCTTCCGGCTCCCCACGGTTGTCGCGCGGCTCGGGATGCTGCCGATGGAGCCGGCCTCGCTCGTGATGGAGCGGAAGATGCTGTGCGGGATCAAGCAGCGTGCCGAGCGGCTGGCGCTCACCGGGTAGCGTCCGATGCGATGAACGCGCCCGCGGTCGTCGTCGAGATTGCGTAGGACCGCCCTGCGAAAGAAGGCGCCGCCGCGATTGTCCGGGGCACGGCCGGTGCCTTCTCCGCTGGGGGGCGGGGCGGGTCAGTTCTGCTTCAGCCGGAACCGGGCTCCGTAGGCGCTCCGGAAGTAGTGGCCGGCCTGAAGGTCCTCGATCAGGGCGACCTGCGTCGGCTCCCAGCCGAGCCACTCGCGGGTCAGCGCGCTGGAGGCCGGAGCATCAAGGCCGAAGAACGCGCCCATCCAGCCGAAGTGCTCGGCCGCGTCGCCCTGATCGATCGAGGTCACCGGCACGTCGAGGTGCCGGCCGATGATCTCGGCGATGTCACGGGTCGGGACGGATTCGGCGACGGCATGGAACACGGATCCCGGGGTCCCGGTCTCGAGCGCGAGTCGGTACAGCCGCGCCGCATCGAGCCGGTGGACCGCCGGCCAGCGATTGGCGCCGTCGCCGATGTACGCGGACGCGCCGTGGGTGCGGGCGATGTCGATGAGAATCGGCACGAATCCGTGGTCCCCTTCGCCGTGGACGGATGCGCCGGGCCGAACGACCGACGTCCGGATGCCGTGACGCGCGAGTGCGAACGCCAGCTGCTCGGTCCCGATGCGGGGGTGCGTCGCGGAGGCCGGGTCAACTCTGTCAAGCTCGGTTGCCTCCTGGCCCGGGTTGACGAGTGCCGTCCCGGTCGTGACGACGAGCGGACGGCCCGTCCCTTCGAGCGCGCCGGCGAGTGCCTCGATCGCCCGCCGGTCGGTCTCCGCCGCCTTGGCCATCTGCGAGAAGTCGTGGACGTACGCGGTGTGGATGACGCCGTCCGCCGCCGCCGCGCCGCTGCGCAGGCTCTCCAGATCATCGAGCGTGCCCCGATGGGGGGTGGCACCCGCCGCCGCGACCGCCGCCGCGCCTTCGTCGGACCGCGCCAGGCCGGTGACGTCGTGGCCCGAGGCGAGGAGTTCGCGGACGACGGCGGAGCCGATGAAGCCCGTTGCCCCGGTAACGAATACATGCATGAGTGAACCTCCGAAGACGTCGATGTCAGTCCCTGCCATCACAGTAGCACAGCGATGACAGTGGCTGACATCAATACAATTCGGACGATGGCTCGCTGGGAACCTGATGCGCGTGGTCGGCTTGCCGAAGCCGCCTTCGCTCTGTACGCGGGGCGCGGGTTCGAGCAGACGACGGTGGCCGAGATCGCCGAGCGCGCAGGGCTCACCGAGCGGACGTTCTTTCGCCACTTCGCCGACAAACGGGAGGTCCTGTTCGCCGGCGCGGAGGTACTGGAGGGCGTGCTCGTCGACGCCGTCGCCGATGCACCTGATTCGCTGGCGCCAATCGACCTCGCGACCGTGGGCCTCGAAGCAATCGTGGCGCAGCTCCCAGACCGAGAGCTCGCGCGCCGGCGCAGCGCGATCATCGCCGCGAACCCAGAGCTGCAGGAGCGGGAGCTGATCAAGCTCGCGTCACTGTCCACGGCGCTTGCCGCCGCACTTCGTGACCGCGGTGTCACCGAGCCCTCCGCCAGTCTGACCGCCGAGATCGCGATGTCGGTCTTTCGGATTGCGTTCGAGCGCTGGATCGCCGACGCGAACGAGCGGGACCGGATCGAGCTCATCCACGAGTCGCTCGCCGAGGTGCGAGCGCTCGCGGCCGCGTGACCCCCGGGTCTGTCTTCGGCGTGTTCGCGCCTTGACCGGTGCGTGACCGAGCGGTTAGGGTGGGCTCGGGCGTTCTGAGGGGGATGCAATGCAGCTGGGTTGGGCGCGAGCGACGGTCATGGTCGCCGTTATGGTGTTTGTGCTCGGTGCGTGGGATGCGGTTCCTGCTGCGGCAGCGAGCCCGCGTGCCAAGCACCGGACTCGCCATCACCGCCTGCACTGCGTCCGCAAGCGCCAGCGCCACGTGCGCCACACGTTCAAGCCGACACCGGCCGGCTGCCGCGCGAATCCGACGCCGGCCCGGGTCAAGCCGCACAAGGACAACGTGAGCGGAAAGCTCATCGTCGGACCGCCGTCCTCGGTCACTCCGCCGGCGGCCCCACCGACGCCGGACGCCGGCGACGACGAGGCCGTCCCGATCCCGATCGGGCCGTATGTCCCGCCGGGCAAGACGGTGATCGCCCCGCCGCCGCCGAGCACCGAGACGAACCCGCTCGCTCCCGGACGTGATCTGCGCGCGAGGGCGGCGGTGGTCGGAGACATCCAGGTCGTGCGGAACCGCGACCTGCGGCCGCAGGCGTTCGGGCCACCGTTCTCCATGCCGATCAGCAGGAGCTTGAACAACGCCGATGGCGGCGAGCAGAGCGTGGCCACCGGCCCACGTGGCAGCGCCGTCATGTACACGACCAACAACGGTGACGGGATCTCCACCGACGGCGGCTTCAGCTTCACCTATCTGAACCCGGCCACAGCATTCGGTGCCGCGTCCGCGCCGGCGGGTGGGTACTGCTGCGATCAGGTTGTCGCCTACCTCCCGGTGGTCAAGCGTTTCGTCTGGGTTCTGCAGTACGCGGTACCCGGCAAGCGAGGCGTGGGAATGATCCGCGTCGCCAGCACGACGCTGCACGACTTCGTGGCATCACGCGGGACGACGTGGCGGATTCATGACTTCTATCCGCAGGATTTCGGCCTCGTCCGCCCCCGGAAAGGTCAGATCATCCTCGACCGCGCTCACGTCGCGTTCACCCGCGGCAATGTGTATCTGACCGTCGACGACTTCCGCTCATCGACGGACTTCCGGGGGACGGTCCTGTGGCGGATCAACGCGCGCCAGCTGGGCCAAGCATCGATCGGCTATCAGTACCTTGAGCTGCCGAAGGCCTCCAGCAAGGTGCGACCGGCCCAGGACGCCAGCCAGAACGACCGGGTTCAGTATTTCGCCGGCACGGCGTCCACGAGCAAGCTCAACATCTACAAGTGGTCGGACACCGCGAATCCGATCACCGAGTACGACATGGACATCGCGTCAATCGCCACCAAGGACATGGTCAGCAACGACCCCGGCGGCACCGATTGGATGAGCCGGTACGGCAAGCAGGCCGGTGTCGTCGTGACCGGCGCAAAGACGGGCAACACGCTGCTGTTCGGGTGGATGTACGGGCGCCAGAGGGCCATTCGGCATTCCGACGGAACCACTGAGCTCAAGACGGTGCACGACCAACCGGGTCTCGGCTTCGTGGTGATCAACTCGGACCAGGATCCGCCCCTGAAGGTGGCCGGCTCGAACATCGAGTACGCCAACCTCGCCGCGGCGCTCCCGATGCTGCGGGCGAACACCGACGGCTCGACCGCGCTCAGCTTCATGTACGGGGGCCCGACCTTGTACCCGTCACACGCCGTTGGGTTCCTGATCGGCTACGCAGTGTCGTTGACTGTGCGTGGCCAGACCACCTCGATCGAGCCGAACTACGGTGGCGACTACGTCGGCCTCGCGCAGGTGCCCGGCACCCAGTGCTTCGCTGCCGCCGGCTCGGCGACAAAGACGAGCCTGATCAGCCGCTCGGCCTTCATCGATCCGCACTACATCTTCTTCGGGCGCACGGAGGCCAACTGCACCGTGCCGCCGATACCACCGCCGCCACCGCCGCCGAGTCAACCGGACTTGATCGTCAGCTCGATCACAAGCGATGCCGGCCAGATCGCGATTCAGGTGAAGAACACGGGCAACGCGGCGGCCTCCGCCAGCAAGCTCGGCTACGGCCTCAACGGCAGCGTCTTCCAACTGTTCGATGTCCAGGCGCTCGCCCCGGGTGCGACGGCCACAGCCGTGGTCAACTGCCCGAGTAGTGGCTCCGTCGACGTCGGCGCGGTGGCCGACGAAACGCATCTGGTGACGGAGAGCGACGAGACGAACAACGGGGCCTCGGCCACGGTCAGCTGCCTCGTCGCACCGCCGCCACAAGCCGATCTCGTCGTCACCCAGGTCTACGGTGATCAGTCCAGCACCAGTTGCACGATCTTCGCCGACGTTCAGAACATCGGCACAGCGCCGGCGCCGGCGACCGAGACGGGCTTCAGCGACGCCGCTTCGCCGCCGGCGGACGGCACGGGATTCAACACTTTGGTGGCCACCCCAGCTCTCGCTCCGGGGCAGAGCACGACCGTGAGCTTCGCTCGCAGCTACGGCCAGGACAACACCGCGGTCGTGACCGCCGACGCCACGCAGCTGGTCGCGGAGAGCGACGAGAACAACAACTCCAACACGGGCTCCGGCTTCCCGAGCACCAACAACAACTGCCACTACCCGTAGGCGACCCGTCTCGATCTGACCGACACCTCCTTCGTGGCTAGTGCTCCTCAGCGAAGCCGACATACGAAGCAGCTGAGACCGTTCCAGACTGGCTCGTTTCGCGAGCAATGATCGGGCGACCCCAAGAGCGCTGGGTTTAGCCCGACCGGCCCGATCGCCCGCGGGTGTCGTCGCGCACGTGGGTTCGGGAGTTCGTGGTGATCGTGCGGGTCAGGGAGCATGGGTGCGACCGCCGTCCACCCGCTCCAAGAAGGAGACTGACTCTCATTCCTGTGGTATGGTGCGCTCGTGCGGCGGTCGACCCCGAAACAGAACCCGCGCTTGCAGAGAGCCGCGCGCGTGTGGCTGCTCGCCATGCTGCTGCTTCTATGCACTGCGGTCCTGGCAGGTTGCGGCGGGGGTGCGACTGGGGCGAGCGGCGGGGGCGGTCGCGTGCGGGTGGTGGCGGCGGAGAATTTCTGGGGGAGCATCGCGAGCCAGCTGGGGGGCAGCAAGGTGAGCGTGAAGAGCATCATCGTGAACCCGGACACCGATCCGCACTCGTATGAGCCGACCGCTGCTGACGGGATCGCGCTGGCGAGGTCACAGATGGCGGTCGTGAACGGGATCGGCTATGACGCGTGGGCGTCGAAGCTGATCGACGCGAACCCGTCGAGCGCGCGGGTCGTGCTGAACGTGGGCGATCTGCTCGGTCTCAAGGAGGGGGATAACGCGCACCAGTGGTACTCGCCGGCCTCGGTGCGGCGGGTGATCGATCAGATCGTGGCCGACTACAAGCGCCTTGACTCGAAGGACAGAGCGTACTTCGACCAGCAGCGCACCGCGTTTGAGACGAAGGGGCTGGCCGAGTACCACCGGCTGATCGCCGGGATCCGCTTCCGGTATGCCGGAGTGCCGGTCGGCTACAGCGAGAGCATCTTCCAGCCGCTCGGAGTGGCGCTCGGATTGAAGCTGCTGACGCCGTACAGCTTCGCGAAGGCGATCGCGGAGGGCACGGATGTGAGCGCAGCGGATACGCAAAGCGTCGATGCGCAGGCGAAGCAGCGGCAGATCAAGGTGTGGATCTACAACAGCCAGAACGCGACACCAGACGTGCAGCGCGTCAATGCGCTCGCGCGCGCGGCGGGGATCCCGGTCGCGACGATCACCGAGACGCTCTCGCCGGCGAGCGCTAGCTTCGAGCAGTGGCAAGTCGCGGAGCTGATGAGTCTGCAGCAGGCCCTTCACGGAGCGACGGGCCGATGAGCACCACCCCGGCAGATCAGGCACAACCCCAGACGGCGGGCGCCGCGGGCGGTGGGGTCGAGCCGGTGCCGCCGGGGTCCGGGCCGATCGTGCACGTCCAGCGGGCCCAAGCGCGGGTCGCGGGAAACGCGATCTGGAGCGACGTGAACGTGGAGGTGTCCGCCGGCGAGTTCGTCGCGATTCTCGGCCCGAACGGCTCGGGCAAGACCACCCTGCTGCGCGTGCTGTTGGGCGAGCTCAGGTTGGCGGCGGGCCGCGCCTCGGTGCTCGGGAGGCCGCCGGGGTCGGCGAACCGTGAGATCGGCTATCTGCCGCAGCGAAGGCATTTCGACGGCGGCGTGCGGGTGCGCGGGATCGATCTGGTCAGACTCGGGCTCGACGGCGCTCGGTGGGGATTGCCCCTGCGGCGCTCGGGAACCGAACAGGTCACGCAGGCGATTGACCTGGTCGGCGCCGGAGCGTACGCGTCGCGGCCGATCGGGCGACTGTCGGGCGGCGAGCAGCAGCGGCTGTTGATCGCGCAGGCGCTGGTCAGCCGGCCGCGGCTGTTGATCCTCGATGAGCCGCTGGACAGCCTCGATCTGCCCAACCAGACGGCGGTCGCGGCGCTGCTGGCCCGGATCTCCTCTCAGCAGAACGTGACCGTGCTGCTCGTCGCGCACGACGTCAACCCGCTGCTTCACTACCTCGACAAGGTGGTGTACTTCGGGGCCGGACACGCCGCGGTCGGCGCACCGGGGGAGGTGATCACCGCGCCTACGCTCTCGCGGCTCTACGGCGTCGCGATCGAGGTCCTCTCCACCGCCGATGACCGCCTGGTCGTCGTCGGCCTGCCCGAAGCGCCGGCCCATCACCACGATCGCCACGAGCATGAATAGTGCCGTCGCGATCGCTGGACTCTCCCCGGATCTCGTGTCGGATTTCCGGCAGCTGACCGAGTTCCCGTTCATGGTCAACGCGCTCGAGGCCGGCACGCTCGTCGCGGTGATCGCCGCCGTGGTCGGCTGGTTCATGGTGCTTCGCCGTGAGAGCTTCGCCGGGCACACGCTGTCGGTGATGGCGTTCCCCGGCGCGGCCGGCGCGCTGCTCATCGGTCTCTCCGCAGCAGCCGGCTACTTCGGCTTCTGCACGCTGTGCGCGCTGATCATCGGAGTGGCGGGGTCACGTGGCGCCGGCCGGCGCGGGGAGGAGACGGCCGTCACCGGCACGGTGCAGGCGTTCGGGTTGGCGTGCGGCTTTGTGTTTCTCAGCCTCTACCACGGCATCCTCGGCGGCTATGAGAACCTGCTGTTCGGCAACTTCCTCGGCATCACCCGGGCGCAGGTGCTGACGCTTTTGATCGTGTGTCTCCTCGCGCTCGGGTTCTTCGCGTTGATCGGGCGCCCGCTGCTGTTCGCCTCCGTCGATGAGCGAGTCGCGCGCGCACGCGGCGTGCCCGTGCGCGCGCTGTCGCTGGCGTTCCTCGTGGTGCTCGGCCTCTCGGTCGCAGCGACCGCTCAGATCACCGGGGCGCTGCTCGTGTTCGCGCTGCTCGTCGCGCCGCCGGCGACCGCGCAGCTGATCACCCCCCGGATTGGCGTGAGCCTCGCCCTCAGTGTGATCATCGGCGTGGCGATCACCTGGGTCGGGCTCGCCCTCGCCTACTTCTACAACCGGCCCGTTGGCTTCTACATCACCGCCGTCGCGTTCGGTGTGTACGTGATCACCCGGCTCGCGCGGGCTGCGATCAGCCACCCTGCGCTCGGGCGCCGCCGCGGCGCCGCGCTCGAGGCGGCGGGCTGATGTTCGCCCACGAGTTCTTCCGCAACGCGCTGCTCGCCGGCACCGCGATCGCGCTCGCGAGCGGCCTGATCGGCTATTTCGTCGTGCTCCGCGCTCAGGTGTTCGCCGGTGACGCGCTCAGTCATGTCGCGTTCACCGGGGCGCTTGCGGCCGCGGCCGGCGGCGTCGACACCCGCATCGGGCTGTTCGCCGCGACGATCGCGATCGCGCTGCTCCTCGGCGTGCTCGGCGAGCGCTCGCACCCCGATGACATCGAGATCGGGATCATGTTCGCCGCGATCCTCGGGCTCGGTGTGCTGTTCCTCGCGATCTTCAGCGAAGGATCAGGCGGCGGCAACGGCCTCCTTGGCGCCCGCACCCTGTTCGGATCGATCTTCGGGCTCAGCGGCGCCGACGCGAGGCTCGCGGCCGTGATCGCCGCCGGGATCGTCATTGTCCTGCTCGCGATCGCCCGGCCGCTGCTGTTCGCCAGCCTCGACCCGGCGGTCGCGGTCGCGCGGGGCGTCCCCGTCCGCCTGCTCGGACTGCTGCTGCTCGCGCTGCTCGGCGCGACCACCGCCGAGGCCACCCAGGCGATCGGCGCGCTCCTTTTCCTCGGACTCCTCGCCGCCCCGGCCGGCGCCGCCGGGCGCCTCACCGCCAACCCGTATCGCGCACTCGCGCTGTCAGCCGCGATCGCGGTCCTCTCCACTTGGGCCGGCCTGATCATCAGCTACGAGATCCCGAAGCTCCCGCCGAGTTCCGCGATCATCGCCGTCGCCACCGCCATCTATCTGCTGGCCTTTCTCACGACCACCGATCTGCGGCGACTCGTGCCGACCCTGATCCGCGGGAATGAGACCTAAACTGAAAGCTCCGATGAATCGCACCACCGCCTCCCCCGAGCCCTGGGCCGAACACGCCAGGCGCGTCCTCGCCCAGGCCAACCACCACACTGGCCAAGCCCGCCAAGCAGTGATCGAACTGCTCGACTCCCAAGCCTGCGCGCTCTCGGCGATCGAGATCGAGGACGCACTGCGCGGCAGCGACCGCCCCGTCGGGCGCGCCAGCATCTACCGCATCCTCGACGAGCTCGAACGCCTGCACCTCGTCCAGAAAATCCAAGTCGGCCAAAGCATGGCCCGCTACGAGCCGCTTCGCACCGGCGACGGGCACCACCACCATCTCGTTTGCGACAACTGCGGCACCGTCACCCCCTTCACTGACCCCGACCTCGAGAACGCGATCAAGAAACTCAGCCGCCGTGTGCCGATGCGCGTCGAGGAACACGAGATCGTCCTCCACGGCGCCTGCCAAGACTGCAGCGACTGAGCTAGGCCGAGCGCTCGATCGGCGCTGGCGGGTCCACTAACCTTTCCGCCATGTGCGCCGGATGCGTGATGGCAGCAGCAGCAGGAGCCAGCGGCGCGCGCTCCTGGCTCCAAGCACAACACGCCAACTGGCTTACCCCACGCCGCCTACGCGCCGCAACAATCGCCCTCTGCGTCGCCGCATTCGGGTTCTCATCCGTCACCTTCACCGGCTCCACAGCGGCACAACACCACGGCCAGCCCGTCCCGCTCGCCAAGGCGGCCAAGCCCTAACCCGGGCTCCTAGCCTCCGCGCTCGGCGGCTCCGGGATTGTCCTAGGAACTGTGTAGGCCTGAGCGAAAGAGATCGCCATGCCTACGACTACGAGAAGCAGGACGCAGCAGCGCAGGGACCACGACCGGGCTGGACCGCGATCGGGAGCGTGCGGCCCTGGGGGCTGGGATCGCGCCGGGGTTGACCGGCGACGAGACCAGCGAGCGGGAGCGAGCTGGGCTTGGCGCTGGGCAACCTCGGCGCGGCGCGCCGGCCGGACACCGCCCCGGCGCTCCCCCGAGAGCTGGTTGATGAGGCGGTTGACCTGGCGGCTGGCCGCCGCCGGGTCCGTCAATCTCTCGGGATGCCGTCCGACAGGCGGATCAGCGACGAGATGATCGATGAGCTGCTCGCCGGCGCGTCGACCGAGCAGGAGATCGCCGGGCCCGGCGGGCTGTTGGCCGAGCTGACCAAGCGGCTGGTGGAGCGGGCGATGGAGGTCGAGCTGACCGATCACGTCGGCTACGAGCCGCATCAGGAGCCGCCGGGTGGCGCTGTCAACCAGCGCAACGGGACCTCGCCGAAGACGTTGATCACCGAGCACGGGGAGGTCCAGATCGACGGACCGCGTGATCGTGACGGGAGCTTTGAGCCGAAGATCGTCCGCAAGCGCCAGCGCCGCTTTGAGGGGTTCGACGACAAGATCCTCGCGCTCTACAGCCGCGGGCTGTCCACGCGCGATATCTCCGCGCACCTCGAGGAAATCTATGGCGTGAGCGTCGGCCGCGACCTCATCAGCCGCGTGACCGATGGTGTGATGGACGACGTGCGCGACTGGGCCAAGCGGCCGCTTGAGGACATCTACCCGATCGTGTTCCTCGACTGCATGGTCCTGAAGATCCGCGACGGCGGCACAGTCCAGCGCCGCGCGCTGTACCTCGCGCTCGGCGTCACCCTCGACGGCGACCGGGACGTCCTGGGCATGTGGTTCAGGAGACCGAGGGCGCCAAGTTCTGGATGCAGGTGCTCAACGACCTGAAGACCCGCGGCGTCCGGGACATCCTGATCGCTTGTCGTCGACGGCCTGACCGGGTTCCCCGACGCGATCGAAGCGATCTTCCCGAAGACGACAGTGCAGACCTGCATCGTGCACCTGATCCGAAACAGGCCTCAAGTACGTTCCGCGGCGGGAGCGCGAGCAGGTCGCCCGGGACCTGAAGCCGATCTACACCGCCAAGGACGCCGACCAGGCCCACGCCGAGCTCGAGGCGTTCGATGAGAAGTGGGGACGCCCGGTTCCCGGTCATCACCCAGGGCTGGCTGAACGCGTGGGAGCACGTGATCCCGTTCCTCGCGTTCCCCGACGAGGTCCGCCGCGTGATCTACACGACGAACGCGATCGAGGCGCTCAACCGCCAGCTGCGCAAGGCGATCAAGACGAAGGGCAGCTTCCCGACCGAGGACGCCGCCCGCAAGCTCGTCTACCTCGCGCTCCAGAACGCGGTCCCGCAGTGGACGCGATGTGCGGAACTGGACGGTCGCGCTGCTGGCGTTCAAGATCCACTTCGGTGACCGCGTCCCGGTTGCAAACTGACAGTCACACTTTGACACTCTCGGAGTAACCGTTAACCTACCCACCACCCGCCTACACAGTGCTAACCGGACGCCCTCGCGGCTCCACGGCGGTCAGTCGCCGGCGAGGGAGGTCGGGGTGGGTTCGTGGCCCTGCGGTGGATCGTCCAGGACCAGCTGTGGGATCGTGACGAGCTTGTAGCCGCGGGAGCGCAGACCGTGGACGATCGGGGGCAGCGCGGCGATCGTCTCGCTCCGCTCGCCGCTGGCGTCGTGCATCAGGATGATCGCACCCGGAGGTTGCGGTGCTTGAGTTCGGCCACGAGCCGCTCCAAATCCCGGGTCAGGTTGAAGCGGCTCGCCTACGGGGTAGTCGCGGAGGTTTTGCGCGGAAGCTGGCCGCCCAGGCGAGCACGATGAGCACTGCGCCGGCGGCGAACACGATCCATGCGGTGGTGTCGGTGGCGCTGGGGCTCGTTGGGGTGCTGGCGCTCGGGATGGGGACCGGGTGGCCTGATGCGGCGGCGAGCCTCTGGACGGCGTCGAGTGCGGTGGCGCCGAGTCCGGTGCCGGGTCGTGGGGTCGGGAGGTGGGCGAGCGCGGCTTGCTGGACGGCGTCGGGTCGGTTGAGCTGGTAGAGCCCGAGGGCGTTGGGCATGACGACGAGCACGGGCCCGTGGTAGACGAGTCCGAGCTCTTGGCCGAGGAACTTGGCGTAGCTTTGTGGCGCTCGCCACAGTGCCGTGACCGAGCCGAGGTCGGTCGGCGAGGCGATCAGCGCGACGCGTATCGGGTAGCCGGCCTGGGCTGCGGCTTGCAGCAGCGCGGCGAGTTGTGCCTGCTGGTGGGCGGAGACGCCGGCGTCCTGGGGGAGGAACAGGCTCTGCTGGGCAAGGACGTCGCTGGCGGGATCGCCGTCGGCGAGTGCCACGGGTGAACCCGCTCCCACAGCGAGTGTGGCGAGGACGGCGATGAGGGTCGTTCGCAATGGCAGGCGGGAGAATGAAGCGTGATGGCGATGCGGAGAGTCGGTCATACCCGATGAGGCGCGGACGGAGACGGCGCGTCTGGGCCGCCGGTGCGGCCAGCCACAAGTCTATGGTCGGCGCTCGTCCGCGGGTTGCGGGACTGACAGTGGCAGCGGCGTGTCTGGTGCTGGCGGTGCTGCCGGGCGTGGCCGACGCGCATGGGCCCGTCGCGCCGATCGCGACGAGCTATCTGGCGAGAATCGGTCAGCTTCCGGCCGGTGCCCAGGCGAAGGTGATCGACGGTGATCAGCGCTTGTGGCTGCGTGTCTCGCCGAGCGAGACGGTCGTCGTGTTGGACTATCGCGGGGCGCCGTACCTGCGGTTCTCGCCGTCCGGGGTGGCCGTGAATGAGAACTCGGCGATGTTCTACTTCAACCAGACGCCGGCGGAGATCCCGCCGTCAGGTCTTGGGCCCGCCACGCCTGCGAAATGGTCACGCGCGAGCGCAGGGCACGAGTACAGCTGGCATGACGGCAGGCTGCACGCGTTGGCGGCGGTGGCGATCGCCCCGGGCACGGCATATGTGGGGCGGTGGTCGATCCCGGTACGGGTGAACGGCGCTCCCGGCGTGATCGCGGGTGGCCTGTGGCATGCCGATGATCCGTCACTGGTGTGGTTCTGGCCGATCGTTGTGCTGCTCGCATGCACGCTCGCGGCACGTCGCGTCCACCGCCCCTTGCTCGATTTGGGACTGGCGCGGGGGCTGTCCGTGGCGGCACTGGTCGGCATCGCTGTCGCGGGAGCGGGCAGAGAGCTGCACGGTCGCCCCGCGGTCTCGGGGTTCCAGATGGTCACGCTCGCGGTGATCGCTGCGTTTGTGGTGTGGGCATCGCTCCGGCTGCTGCGGCGGCGGTCCGGATACTTCACCTACTTCGCGATCGGGTTTGTCGCGATCTGGGAGGGGGCGAACCTGATACCGACGCTGTTGAATGGGTTCGTTCTGGCTGCCACGCCCGCGTTCGTGACGAGAGCGGCGTGCGTGGTGTGCCTTGGCTGCGGCATCGGGTTGCTCGTCATCGCCTCGCGTCTGATCGGCGAGGGCGATCCGGAGGAAGCCGCCGACGGCGACGAGTATGAGGATGAGGACGCGATGCTGTGGGAGTCACGCTCCTGAGCAGCAGCGACCAGGAGCCAGATCGGTGGCGGCCGCGGACGGAGCGAGCCAGCGGCGAGCGCACGTCGTACGGGAGGGCGGTGATGGTGCTGGCCGCGTTGGTTCTGGCGGCTGGCTGCGGCGCCGGGCACAGCCATTCGCCGGACGCCGGAATCCCGCGAGCGCTCATGGCAGAGGCGCGTCCGATCGGTCACGGGGCACCGTTTCATCCACCCGCCGCCGGTCCCGTCATCGGCCGGTGCGCCCGCGGGATCGGTCCCCGTTACGGAGTCCATGTCGAAGTATTTGCTGGGAACAGGGTCGTGCTGATCCCAGCGGGCATCGGAACCCGTCCGCCGCGAGCCCTGTCCGCCGGACGGATCTCCGCCGCGGGTTGCTACGGGGACTTGGTGACACTCGAGCCGACCGGGGTGGTGCTGATCCGTCCCGGAGCGCGCCTTTCTACAGCCGATCTGTTCCGCGCCTGGGGGCAGCCGCTGTCAGCTCGGCGTTTGCTGTCGTTTCGAGCGCGACCTGGCGCCCGTGTCGACGTGTTTGTCGGGGGGCAGCGCTGGCGTGGGCGACCCGGACGCGTTCCGTTGGTGAGGCATGCGGAGATCGTGCTGGAGGTCGGGCCGTTCGTCCCGCCCCACGCGTCGTACACGTTCCCGCCTGGCGCCTGAACACAGTGCGGTCGACCCGAAGCCGCGCCCGGGCTCGGCGTTTGGGCCGGCGAGTGAACCCGGTTCGAGGTGCGCCCCCGTGACATAGGGATCAGAATGCACGTCATGGCCCTGGGGGCTATCCGCTGATGGCTGGAGCGATCCTGAGCAGCCCGTCGCCCGACGCGGCCGACAGCTCGCGCGCCAGGACGCTGTTGTGGGGCGTGGTCGTGCTGGCCTCGCTCGCGGTGCCGGCGGCGGCCGGCGCGCATCTGCGCTCGGGCACCGTCGCGGTGGACTATCGCGCCAGTGTTCTGCAGTCGCGCACGTCGGCGTATGCGGCGCGGATCTTCCAGAGCGACCGTGCGATCGGCCTCACGATCAACCCCGGGCACGAGGTCGTGCTCGTCGGGTATCTCGGCGAGCCGGTGTTCAGGCTCGACGCGGAGGGCCTGTCGGTCAACGCTGCCTCTCCGACCGCGGTCGTCGTTCGTCTGATCAGCAGATCGCGTCGGGTCGTGGCGGCGACCCCCCACTGGCGGCTGCGAAAGGCAACGCGTTCGGTGGTGTGGCAGGACGCCCGCGCGCAGGGACTTCCGGCGGGCGTGCGCGGCGGCGCCTGGAGCGTTCCGCTGATCGTCGACGGGCACCGATCCCCCCTTCGGGGCGAGCTACAGCGTTTCCCCGCTCCCGCCCTGTGGCCGTGGCTGATTGTTCTGGCAATCGTGGTAGCGAGCGGCGCTGCGCCGCTGCTGCTCGGTCGTCGCGAGTTGGCCGGCGTCACGGCGACTGGCTTCGCGGTGGCGGCGTCTGCCGCGTCGATTCTGCTCTTGATCGCGTTCGCGCTCGACGCGTATGCCTCTCCGGGTACGTGGATCGAGGGTTTCGACGCGGTCGCGTTCCTCGGTGTCGGGCTCTGGGTGCTGTTCCGCGGACCCGAGCGCTGGCGGATCGCCGGCGCGGTCGGCGTCGGGCTCGTCGCGCTCGCGGTCGGCCTGCTCGAGGGCGGCGTGTTCGTCCATCCGATCGTGCTCGCGATCCTGCCCGCCGTCGCGGTCCGCCTCGCGTGTGTCGTTGCGATCGGCGCGGGTCTGGCTGCCGCGGCGCTCGGCGCGTTCGTCTACGCCGACACTGAGATGTCTTGGGCGGGGAGACCGGGCGAGCCGAAGCTGCCCACCGGCTCGGCGCCACCGCCGCGATCTGAGCCGGATCGCGCGGCCGGCCCCCGCTCTGAGCTTCGGCGGTATCGTGCCGGTTGATGCGCGCGGGTGCTGATCGTCGAGCGGTGATCCGCTCTGTTGCCCGGATGGCCGTGGTTCCGGCGTGCGCGTTGGCCGTGCATCAGCTGCGCTTCTGGCTGGCGTTCGGCTCCGGCGCGAATGTCGAGCTGGCGCGGCAGGGGCACGCGTATCTGCATTCGCTGGTGCCGTGGATCGTGCTGCTGCTCGGTGTCGCCGTCGGCGCGTTTCTGTGGGCGCTTGGGCGGGCGCTCGGCGGTCAGCGCTCGCTGCCGCGTTACACGCTGTCGCTGGCGGCGCTGTGGCTGGTGTGCACGGTCTGCCTGGTGGCGATCTATGCGAGTCAGGAGCTGCTCGAGGGTCTGTTCGCCACCGGTCATCCGGGCGGGCTGGCGGGCGTGTTCGGGTACGGGGGCTGGTGGTCGATTCCGGCCGCGCTGTGCGTCGGCCTGGTGCTCGCGGCGGTGCTTCACGGAGCCCGCTGGGTGCTCGAGGAGATCGCGCAGCGCCGCGAGCGTCCGGAGCGCCCCCACACGTCCGGCCGTGTCCTGCCCCGACGTGCCTTTGCTGTGTGCCTTCCCCGGCTCTCGCCGCTGGCGGAGGGCTGGTCGGACCGCGGGCCGCCGCGCTAGCGCTCAGCTCCCGCCGTTGACCGATCGTCGATCCGCCAAGCCCGGATCTCGACGGTCGATGCTGCGGCGACCTGTCCGCTGATCTAGAACCGTCGCCCGTTGCGCTGAGATCGCCCCGATCCCGCCGCGGAACGGCGACATCGCCGACTCATCCCGTCTCACGGGGCGATCGGGGATGGAGCGACAGGTCCCCTGAGCCACAACGTATGCCGCCTGCCCGCGTTCACGGGCGGGCGCGCTGGTCCCGTTTACGACACAGGAGAAGACATCAAGTGAATAGTCCAATCCGAGCGCTGCGCCGCTCGTTGTTGGGCGCCGGCGCGGCCGCGCTGATGCTCCCGGCGCTCGCGTCCGCGCACGCGGAGGTGAGCCCGAAGGTCTCGCTGTCGGGCAAGCTGCAGCTCTACAGCCTCGCGGTCCCGACCGAGAAGGAAGGTCTCACCACGACCAAGATCGTGATGACCGTCCCGTCCGGGTTCGGGATCGACTCGTTCGCTCCGCCTCCGCCGGGCTGGACCCAGCAGCTCCAGCAGACCGGCTCGGGCGACAGCGCGGTGATCACGAAGGTCACCTGGACCGGCGGCAAGACGCCGACCGGCGAGGACTCGCTGTTTCAGTTCCTCGCCCAGCCCGCGTCAGCGAAGACGTACACCTTCCAGGTGCAGCAGACCTACTCGGACGGGTCGATCGTCAACTGGGCCGGCCCGGAATCCTCAGACGCGCCCGCGCCGACAATCGAGGCCTCGAGCTCGGTCGGCGGCGGTGGCAGCTCGACGCTGTCGATCATCGCGCTCGTGGTCGGCGTGCTCGGCTTGCTCGCCGGCGGGTTTGCGCTGCTCGGCGGCTCGCGGGGGCGCTCGCTGGCATGAGTCGGCGGGGGCGGATCATCCTCGCGCTCGCCGCGGCCCTCGCGCTCGCCGCGGCGCTGCCGGGCGCCGCGTCGGCGCACGCGTACCTGATCAAGACGGTGCCCGCGGCGAGCGGCGTGCTGGATGTTCCGCCCCCGAACGTGCAACTGACCTTCGACGAGGCGGTCGAACCGCGGTTCGCGATCGTCTCGGTGACCGATGCCTCCGGCCGACAGCAGACGACCGGTCCGGTTCGGCGCTCGCCGGCGAATCCGGACACGCTCGTGGTGCCGCTGCGAGCGCATCTGCCGGAGGGCTGGTATCTGATCTACTGGCGCGCGATCTCGGTCGACGGGCACCCCGTGCAGGGAGCGTTCACCTACGCGGTCGGTCCGAACCCGGGGCCGGCGCCGCAGTTCCCGGTGCCGAGCATCTCGGCGACGGCGACCGCCCCGCGGGTGCTGATCCCGCGCTGGGTGATGTTCTTCTCGGTGATGGCCGCGATCGGGCTGTTCGTGCTGCGCATGCTGATCGCGCGCCCGCTCGTCAGACGCGTGCCCGGAACGACCCTGCACGGGCTATCGGTGGCGTTCGTCGCGACGTCCGTGGTCGGCGTGATCGCGATCCCGGTGTACCTGGACTTCTCGACCGCGAACGATTCGCTGCGCTCGGTGTTCGACGTCACCGCGCTCGTGCCGCTGTTTCGGGTGACCGCGTTCGGCCGGGCGATCCTCGACCTCGGGATCTGCTTCGCGTTGTTCTGCGTGGCGGCATGGATCGCCATCTGGCTTGACCGTCCTGAGCGCGAGCATCGCTCGCTCGCCGAGCTCATCGCCACCGCGGGAGCGCTGTTGGCCGCCGCGGCGGCGCTGATCGTGCCCGGCGCCGCCGGGCACGCCGCCCAGACCTCCCCGCGCGGGCTGACGCTCGCGTTCGACTGGCTGCATCTGGCCGCGGGGTCGGTCTGGTTCGGCGGGTTGATCGGGCTGCTCGTGCTCTGGTCGAGCCTCGAGGCGAGCGAGCGCGTCGGCGCGCTCTCCCACGTGGCGCCGCGCTTCTCGAAGGTCGCGCTCGGGTCGGTCGCGCTGCTCGCCGCCGCGGGGATCGGCGAAACGATCAACCACCTGCCGGCCCTCAACGCCCTGTGGGAGACCGGGTTCGGCCAAGCGATCCTGGTGAAGACCGGTCTCCTCGCCGCGGCACTCGCGCTCGCCGCCGGCAACCTCTTGCGCTCCACCCCGCGGCTGGCCGCGAGCCGCGAGCAGCCGGAGCTCGGCACCGGCCCCGCCCGGCTGCTCCGAACGCTGCGTCAGCGGCGAGGCGGTGCTGATCGCCGGGGCGATCTTCGCCGCCGCGGTCCTCTCCAGCCTCGCGCCGCCGCCGCCCGCGTTCGCGCTCGAGAACTCCGCGGTCGCGAGAGTCGGACCCGGCCGCGTGCTCCGAACCGTCAGCCGCGCGGGATACGAGCTGCAGGTACTCGTCTCGCCGAACAAGGCCGCCGCACCCGACGCGTTCGCGCTGCGCATCACCAAGAACGGCCAGCCGGTACGCGGCGCGACCGTGACCCTGACCTTCAACCACCTGGAGATGCAGATGCCCCAGCAGGAATACCAACTCAGCGAAACCCAGCCCGGCGTGTACTCCCGCCGCGCGCCGGCGCTGGTGATGGTCGGGCGGTGGGGGCTGAGCTTCCAGATCACGCCCAAGGGCGCTCCGCCGTTCACCGCGCTGATCGTCGACCAGGCCAACGGATGACGGAGAACGTCGTGCACCCCCAGCATGCCGACACGCGCGGGTCCCAGCGACCCCGGCCCACACGTCAGCGACGCCACACGGGCACCGCCGTGGCGCTGATCGCGGCGGTCTGCGCGCTCGCCGGGTGCGGTGGCTCGAGCAGCACGGTGAGCGCGCCGCGGATCGCGCCGGCGAAGACCTACAGCCTCGCCGCCTTCCAGCCCGCCGCGCCGGTCACCGCGGGTCACGCGACGAAGATCTCGTTCACGATCCACGATCCGTCGGGCGCGCCGCTGACCCACTACCGGACGTGCTGCGATCCGCACGCCGGCGTCGATCTCATCGTCGTGCGCAGCGACGACAGCCATGTGCAGTACGACGATTCCGACATCGCGCCCGACGGCACGGTCACCCAGCCGATCACGTTCCCGACACCCGGCCGCTACCGGATCATCATCGACGCCTATCCGAAGCAGACCGCGCCGAACGCGCCGATCAACTTCCAGCTGTTCACCTGGGTGACCGTCCGCGGCAGCTACCACCCCCGCCCCGTGCCGCCCTACAGCGCCAGCGAGGTGATCGACGGCTACCACTTCCAGATCCAGGGCCATCCGAAGCTCAAGGCGATCGAGGCGAACTTCCTCACCATCAAGGTGACCGACCCCGCCGGGCACAAGGCCGTGTTCGGCACCTGGCGCGGCGCGCTCGCGCACGCGATCTTCATCCACGACCGCTCGCTTGACTACTTCCACACCCACGTGTGCAGCCCCGGGGCGCGCTACTGCAGCTCGGCGCTCGGCGCGACCCGGGTGAGCGGCAGCTCGAGCGCGCCCGGAGAGCTGAAAGTCGGCGTGCTGCTCCCCGAGCCGGGCACCTGGCGCCTGTTCCTGCTCACCTACATCAACGGCCGCCACATCACCGCGCCGTTCACGCTCAACGCCCGCTCATGAGCATCGGCGAGCGTCACACCCCGTCCAGCGCTGATCAGAGAAGACGTGGCGGCGTTACCGTCCGGCTGCTGGCGGCGATGGTCGCGCTGGGCGCCGGCGCAGGCGCAGTGATCGTCGCGATCCTGCTCGTTCGCAGCGTCCTCGGGTAGCTCGATGCGACCGCGCGCGCTCGCTCTCACGCTCCTCGCCATCGTTGCGGCATCCGCGTCGGTCGCGCGGGCGGACGGCGATCCCGGCAGCGACGTGCTCGCCTACCAGCGGCTGTGCCTCGCCACCGACGCCGGCGTGTCCGTACCCCAGCAGGCACAGCTCGGTGATGTCCTGCACCGAGCGAACCAGGCGGGGCTGCCGCTCAGGGTCGCGATCATCGCGAGCCGCAGCGACCTGGGCGCGATCACCGGTGGGTGGGCGTCGACTGTGTCGTCATGGCATCTCCTGACAGGAAAATGACGCTCAGGCTGCCGCGGCCTCCAGGGTGAGGTGGTGTCCGAGCGCTTGGAGTTGGGCGATGAGGCGTTTGGTGATGCGTTCGGGGTCGCGGCGTTGGTAGTAGTCGCCGCCGAGGTCGGTGTAGAGCTCGCCGGTTGAGAGCATGTGCCAGCAGGCGCAGATGATCGAGTGTTTGACCGCGCCGAGCGCTTTCTTGTGCCCGCGGCGTGGTCTGAGACGTTGGTATTGGGCGGCGAGATAGACGTCTTTGGTGCGGGTCGCGGCGAGCGCGGCTTCTTCGAGCGCCCAGTCCAGCCACTTCGATCCGTCTCGAGTGTTGCCGGAGCGGCGCTTGCCGGCGGACTTGTCGTTGCCGGGGCATTGCCCGGCCCAGCTGGCGAGGTGCTTGGCCGTCGGGAACACGTTCATGTCGATCCCGATCTCGGAGACGATGACCTCGGCGGTGCGCCGTTGAACGCCGGGGATCGTGCACAGCAGCTCAACGGCTTTCTCGAAAGGGGCGATCTGCTCCCCGATCGCCTCGGTCAGGCTGGAGATCTGCTCGTCCAGGAAATCGAGGTGGTTGAGGATCGCGCCGATCCAGACCGCATGCAGATGATCGAAGCGACCCTCCAGGGCCTCTCGGAGCGCGGGGATCTTCGCGCGTAGCCTGCCGCGGGCGAGATCGGCAAGGACGTCGGGGTCGGTAGTGCCGGCCACGAGCGCGTCGAGCATCGCCCGGCCGGACTTCCCGAGGATGTTGGTCGCGACGCAATCGAGCTTGATCCCCGTGTCCTCCAAGGCTTTGTGCAGCCGGTTCGCCTCGCGGGCGCGCTCCTGGATCTGCGTCTTGCGATACCGGGTCAGGTTTCTGAGCGCGCGGATCGGCTTCGGCGGCACAAAGCTCGAGCGCAACAGGCCAGCCTCCGCGAGCTGGCACAGCCAGGCCGCATCGGACACGTCGGTCTTGCGGCCGGGGACCTGCTTGACGTGCCGAGCGTTGACCAACAGCAACTCGAACTCGTCCTCGAGCACCGCCCACACCGGCTTCCAGAACACGCCGGTCGCCTCCATCGTGACCTGCCCGACCCCATACGCGGCAAGCCAGTCGCGCAACGTCAACAGCCCAGCCACCGTCGTTCCGAACTCCGCCACCTGCTGCTCGCGCTCCCCGTCCGGACCGGGAACGCGCACGCACGCGGTCACGTGCTCCTTGTGGACGTCCAACGCCGCCGGGCGTTGCACGATCGTCTCCATGCCACCTCCTCAGACGCGATCGACAAGAAACGTCGCCCAGGGGCCTCTGAGTACTAACGAATCTGACAGGCGTGCTCGTGGCAACAATCCGGAGCTCCGGGGAGACCCACACGCCAGACTAGGCTCGGGCTCACACGCACCAAGGACTGGGTCGGCGTCGCGGGCGACCCGCACATCATCACGATTTTCACCAGCCCGCGACCGACCGACAGGTCAGAAGGACTAGGCCACAGCGGCAGGCATCCAAGTCGGGCCTGGCCGGTCGAGGCGACGGTCGAGGTCGTCGGGCGCGGTGCCGGCGGCCGTTAGGTCCCGTCCTCCGGCTCGCCGTCGGAACCAGCGGACACGAACCGGCGAACGCGTTCGATGCTCCGCGCGTATCCGCCCGCGGCTTTCTCCTCGTGATCGAGCGCGGCAAGGTACGCCGCGAACGCGGCTTTCGCGTGCCCACTGGTGTGCGCCCAGATCGCGTATGCCCCTCTCACACGCGTACGCGCTTCGCGCCACGCCACATAGTCTGCGATCAGCAAGTCCGTGGCCGCACTCAGCGTCGCCGGCGCAACGCCACGGCACCTGCCAGAGCGCTGCTCATCATCGCTGGAAGCGGCGGCGGCAGGGACACGCCTCATGCCTCACCGGTTAGGCCGTGCAGGGCGAACCACCAGCCGTGAACACCAAGCGTGGCTTACTGTCGGGTGCGCCTCCTGATGCTGATGGCTCGGCGGAGATACCGGCTTGAGCTCCGGCGGACGCGTCCTAGGTTAAGAATCGAATCGGGTAGCACTTGAAGTGCAACCCGTCTCTCCTCCCCGGCAGGCGGGTCGCTCTCGGCGGTCCGCCTGCCGATCCTGTGCGACACCTCGGGCGAGATGCTCGTGGCGTGCGCATGCTCGAGAGCGGTTAGGTGAGGACCTTGATCGCCGAGGCGTACCGAGCATCGAGAGTCCCCTGGATCTCCATGTGCAGCAGCGCGGTCGCTTCGAGCTCGCGCGCACGCGCCAGACGCCCGGCGTCGAGTGCCCTCATCCCGCCGTCGCGTATCAGCTGCGTCACCTTCCGTTTAGCGCTGTCATCGTCACCGGCCACGAACACGTCCAACGGCTGCCCGCCAACTTGGCCGGCCAAGAGCGGCCCGGCGAAATTGGTGTTGAACGCCTTGACGAGGGCGGCGCCATCCGGAGCCTCCGCCGCTAGATGACTGATGCCACGGTCAGACGGTGTATGGCGTGAGGTGACGGCTGGGGAGGCCGAGGTTGTGGTTGTGGGTGATGCAGGCGGCGAGTGCGAGCAGTCGGACGCAGATCCGGACGCGGAGGTTGTGCAGGGTGCGGGCGCCGTGGCGTTCGAGGCCGAGGGTGCTTTTGGTGGTCTGGATGATCGATTCGACGCGTTGGCGGACGCCGGAGATGATGGGTGCCTGTCCGGGTTCGGTCTTGCGGTTGGGACGCACGATCGTGGCGCCGAGCTCGGCCGCGGCGGCTTGGAATTCGTGGCCGGCGTAGCCCTTGTCGGCGATCACGGTCTCACCGCCGTGCAGTCCACGGGCGAGCAGCGTGATCGCGACCTCGCGCTCTCCGCGCTCGGGGGACCACAAGGTCGCGGCGCGCGGGGTGCCGTCCAGGGCGGCGAGCAGATGCAGGCGCATTCCGTAGAAGAACCGCGAATGCGCGGGGCTGTAGCCGTAGCCGGCGGCGTCGCCGATCGCGTCCGCCAGTGCGCTGTCGCCCGCGCGTTTGACCGTTTCGCGCGAGCGGGCGGTCTCCACGGGCGTGGAATCCAGCACGAGCATGTCGTCGTAGTAGCCGGGGCTCTGGGCGGCGAACACGCCGATCAACCACTCGATGCTCGCTTCCAACCGGGCGCGGCGCTTGTGGAACGCGTCCTGGGTCGGGATCTGCGGGAACAGATGCGTCAAGCGCCGCTGCGCGGCGGCGAGGAACCGCCGGTCAGAGTCGTGGTAGCCCAACAGAACCTGCGCGACAGCGAGCGTGACGACCTCCGCGTCGGTCACGATACGTCGCGCGTTTCCCGCCTTCGTGGGCAGGAGATCGTCCGCGGTGCAGAACACCACGGTCAGAAGCGAATCGAGGTCGGCGTCCATCACGGCCCCTTCCGGTCGGTGCTGGCTATTGAGCACCGCCGACTTCGATCGCTTCCTTATGTCCCCTTCAAACCACGCACCGCCGTGGCATCAACCATCTGAGATGGACGCGCTGGTCAAGGGGGATGTTGGAGAAGTTGTTGTTCATGTTGGTGGTGGTGGTTGCTGGGGTCGGGCGACCGTCGCGGCGGCAACGACGACTGTCACTCTGAGATACGCGGGTCGGGACCGCAGGACAGTGTCCGGTCGTGAGCTGCCTCGCACTAGGGTCGCGAGTCGAGATCGCATAGATGGGTCGAGGGTCCTCCGGAAGGGCCGCGGCGGTCGCCGGACCCCAGCAGGTCGACGGGTTGTTTCAGTTCAGGCGGCGGCCCCACGGCGTAGGGCTGGTGTGTGGCTGCGGCCCATAGGAAGCCGGCGAGCGCGGGCGACCGCGACGGTCGCGACGGTCGAGCGCTTGCCACGCTGCGTGGTGAGGTGGTGGTAGCGGTGGTGCAGCCGGATCTGCGCCTGCCAGGCGCGCGGGTCGGCGTCCGGGCCTCGGTCGGGACGCCGCGGTCGGTGCTGATAGGACCAGGCGGCCTCGATCAGCAATCGGCGGGCGTGGTGGTTGCCGGTCTTGGTGATGTGCCCGCGGTGGCGCTGATCGCCCGAGGAGTACTCGGAGGGAACGACCGAGCCACGCACAGAGTTCGCGTGGATTCGAGAAGCGGGCGAAGTCACCGATCTCGGCGATCAACCCGAGCGCGGTGCGGGTCGCGATCCCGCGGAACCGCGTCAGGGTCTCCACGGTCTGTGCCCAGCGTTCGCTGCGAGCGATCAGCTCCAGGTCGCGGTCGAGCGCGTCGAGCTGGCGGTCGAGCCCGTCGAGGTGCACGAGCATCTGCTCGAGTGCTCTGTGCGCGAGCTGATCGTTGAGCCGCTGGCGAGCGACCCACGCTCGGTGTGTCTTCGTCCACTGACTCTTCCCGTCGCGGTAGACGCGCCCGTGGCGCAGCAGCTGCTTGCTGACCCGGTGCCGGGCGGCGGTCGCGCGCGCCGGAGATCGTCGCGGCAGCGCATCAGGTCTCTGAGCCCTTCGGTCTCCGGGGAGGGCGGCTGAACATAGACCAGTTCCCCGGCGCGATAGAGCCGCACGAGCTCTTCGCGTCACGCCGGTCGGTCTTGACCCGGTCCCCAGCGCGGACTGGGATCAACGACGGCGCGATCACGTCGCACGCGACCCCGAGCTCGGTCAGGACGCGGAGCAGATCGAACCCGCCAGGCCCGGCCTCATAGCAGACCGCCAGCCCCTCCGGACCGCCCAGCCGGTCGATGAACCGGCGGATCGCAACCCGCGTCGTCTCGATCCGATGCACCTCCGGCCGCCCGCCGGTCGGCGGCAGCGTCGCCGCGACGATCGAGAACTTGTGATGGTCAAGCGAAACCCACACACGCACATCAGCAGGCGCCGTCGAGATAACGTCAGGCATGGCTGGTCCTCCGGTTGTATGCGGCTCTGGCCGAACGTGGCCCTATCACCGCCGAAGCTAACCCGCGAACCGCAACACGCGAGGGCAGCGGAAGACTAGGAGCTGAGCGCCCGAGCCGAACGGTCCGATCCAGTCGCGGTCGAGGGGCTCGACGATGCTGAAGTCGACGGGATTGGTGGGATCGACGATCACCGTCCCGCGCAGCTGGTCGGCGCGCTGGCGGACCACGTGCGGCGCGTCCGTGTATGGGACCGCGAGCACGACAACCTCGGCCTCGATCTTTTCGGCGGCGGCGACCGAGCCCTCGCCCACCATCTCGTCTGCGAGCTCGCGGGCCTTGCTGATGTGAGTCCCGATGAAATCGATCGCGTGACCCCCGGCCAGCACGCGGGAGCCGATCGCGCGGGCCATCCTGCCCGTACCGATGATCGTGACCTTCACGTTCGTGGAGAGTGAGTCATGGCTCTACGTGCGGGCCTTTGACATCGGCAGGTGTCGGGGCTCTGAAGTCCGCTTCACAGCGAACGATCCAGCGGTGTCGCGAGAGCGGCAGAACCTCCAGGATGTGACCAGTCATCAGCCTCCCCACCTGGAATAGGTCGGCTGGGCGCGATTACCAGGAGGCGCAGCCGAGGCGGCCGATGGCACGGAGTGGGATGCTGATGTCGTGCCAGAAGAGCTTGAAAGCCGAAATCGCGTGACGTTCGATCCGGTCGTTGTGGATCATGCGGAGCGGCTGGCGGGGTTGGGTAGCTGGGAGTGGACTCCCGCGACGGATGAGCTGGTGTGGTCCGACAACATGTTCCGCTTGTACGGGGTGGGGGTCGGAGCGATTCGGCCGTCTCCCGGGTTCGTCGTTGAGCGTGTCCATCGGGACGATCTGGAGATGGTGATCGCGACCCTGAAGTCTCTGAGCTCGGGCGAGCCACGGAGCGTTGAGTATCGCTTTCGCCGTGACGATGGCGATGTGGTGTTCCTGCGCGCGACGGTGGCGATGATCGCTGAGAGCGGAGCGGGCGATCGGCGCATCATCGGCTCGGTGCAGGACCTGACCGCTCAGCGACGGCTCGAGCGCGAGGTCGCGGCACGGCTCGCGCTCACGGAGGCGCTTGAGGCGTGGCGAACGCTCGAGGACGGTGCCCCGGGGGTGCTGGCGGGTGTGGCGCGGGTGATGGGGTTTCCGTTCGGTGCCTTGTGGGCCCGCGATGGTGGGAGCTTCGCCGTCCGCGCGATGTGGCACGCCGCGTCCGCCGAACTCGACTGGGTCGCGGCCGCGTCCGCGCGATGGTGTCCGGGTCCGGGCTCCCCCACCATCGGGAGGGCGTTCTCGATGAGGCAGCCGCTGCTCGCCACGGATCTGTCGGCGAGCGCACCTCGGGACCGCGCGACCGCGATGCGGCAGGCGGCCATCACAACGGCGCTGCTGATACCTGCGGTGTTCGAGCACGAAACGCTCGCCGTGCTGGAGTTTCTCTCGGTCGAGCCGGTTGAGCTCACGAGTCGGCTGTCCCGCGCGCTCTATGGGATCGGGCATGAGATCGGGCACTTTCTCGCCAGCCGCCGAGGTGAACTGGCAGGCTCGTCGCTGAGCCCGCGCGCGGTGGAGGTGTTGCAGCTCGCCGCACGCGGGTGGCACGCTCAGGCGATCGCCGGCCAACTGGGCGTGAGCGTCGCCACGATCAAGCGACACTTCGAGCGGGCCTACATGCAGCTCGGCGTCTCCGACCGGGCGGCGGCTGTTGCCGAGGCGATGCGGCGCGGTCTGATCAGCTGACGCGATCAGTACAGAGCCGCAGCGGGTCGGCGGCAATTCCGCGGGGGCGGTGAGCCGCTCGGCCCAGTCGGGCGTGCGCTCCAAGGCCGACCTAGAGACATGGCTGTGACCATGCTGATCGATCCAGGAGGAGCCTTCTGATGCAGTTCTTTAGGAATTTGTCGGTGCGCGCGAAGCTGTTCGGCGGTTTCGGCGCAGTGGTCGTCGTCGCCGTGGTCGTCGGGCTGGTGCTGTTGAGCAAGATGGGCAGCGTCAACAGCGGCGGCGTGTACCTCGGCACGAACGCTGTCCCCAGCATCCAGATGATCGGGCTACTCGACAGCGATGTGACGGACTACCGGCGCGCTCAGCTGCAATACGTGCTCGAGTCAACTCCAGCGCAGCTCGCCACGGCAAAGCACGAGTGGACAGTTGACGCAGCTGGCTTCCAGACACAGATGCGCAAGTACCAGACGGCATTCACGAACGCCCAGGACCGATCGCTGTGGCAAGCGGTGCAGAACCAGTGGAACACGTACACGTCACAGACGGCACGGGTCCCGGTCGTTGGCGCCGGCTCGGAGACCGCAGCCGCGCTTGCGCTTGTCAACAACAGCGGCCCGACGTTCACCAACCTGCAGCGCACGCTCGACCAGTGGCGCACGGAAAACCTCAAGTGGGCGGACCAGAAGGTGAAGAGCAACGCGTCGACGTACAGCTCGGCGAAGACGCTCGGCATCGCACTGCTCGTACTCGCGGTGATCGTCGGGATGGGGATCGCGTTCCTCGTGTCACAGTCGATCAAGCGCGGTATCGACGCGGTGCTCGATCGGCTCAGCTCGCTACGCGATCATTGTGCGGAGAACCTGAAAGGCGGGATCGAGGCGCTTTCGCACGGCGATTTGACGGTTCCGGTCGAGGCGGTCACACCGCTGATCGAGAACCCCTCGAAGGATGAGATCGGTCAGGTCGCCGAGGCAGTCAACGGGGTGCGCGACCGGTTTGTCGCGACGATCGGTGCCTACAACGAGACGCGCGGCACCCTCAACGAGCTCGTGGGGCAGGTTTCCGGCTCGGCGGGCCAGGTGTCGGCCGCCTCGCATCAGATGGCTTCGACCTCTGAGGAGTCCGGGAAGGCCACCGGTGAGATCGCCAACGCGGTGAGCGGCATCGCCCACGGCGCCGAGCGTCAGGTGCAGATCGTCGAGGCCGCGAAGCGCTCGGCCGAGGAAGTGGCCCGCGCGGTCGAGGAGGCGGCGCAGACGGCGTCGCAGACGGCCGAGGTCGCGCACGAGGCGCGCGAGGTCGCCCAGCAGGGCGTCGGCGCGGCCGAGCAGGCCAACGAGGCGATGAGCTCAGTGCGAGAGTCCTCCTCGGCGGTCTCCGGTGCGATCCGCGAGCTGGCGGCCAAGTCAGAGCAGATCGGGGCGATCGTGCAGACGATCACCGGGATTGCCGAGCAGACCAACCTGCTCGCTCTGAATGCGGCGATCGAGGCGGCCCGGGCTGGAGAGCAGGGACGCGGGTTCGCGGTCGTCGCCGAAGAGGTCAGAAAGCTGGCCGAGGAGTCCCAGGCGGCCGCGCAGCAGATCTCCGGTCTGATCGGAGCGATCCAGACCGAAACCAACCACGCCGTCGAGGTCGTCGAGGATGGCGCCAGGCGCACAGAGGACGGCGCCACCGTCGTCGAGCAGACGCGCGAGGCGTTCCTGAAGATCGGCGGCTCCGTCGACGACATGGCCGGCCGGATCGAGCAGATCGCCGCGGCCTCGCAGCAGATCGCGGCCAGCGCTCAGAGCATGCAGGACAGCATCGGCGAGGTCGCCGCGGTCGCCGCCGAATCCTCGGCCTCAACCGAAGAGGTCTCGGCGTCGACTGAGGAGACCTCCGCGTCAGCCGAGCAGATCTCGGCCTCCGCGCAGGAGCTCTCCGGCAATGCCGAGGTGCTCAACAGCCTCGTCGGCAAGTTCAAGCTCACGAACTGACGGCTTCCTCCCTGGCATCCGGCGCCGCTCACCACTCTGTCAACCGGTGAGCGGCGCCCGCCAGCCCACCAACCCCCACTCGGAGTCACCCGCATGTCGACCGAAGAACGCTCGGCACGGCAGCTCGCCGTGTTCACCGTGTACGACCTCGCTGCGCGTCTCGGCGTCAGCTCAGCGCTCGCCGAGCAGACGAAGGTCGTGATCCTCGACACCGGCCCGCTCGCGGCATAACCATGCCACTCGACCCCGAACAGCTGCACGATGTCGCCGCCAACACTGTCTGCCTGGTCCGCGACATCGCGGCTCGCGCACACGCCGTCGCAGACCAAGCTCCGTACGAGCAGCACGCTTTCGCCGACCTCGCGGCCGCGGCGCACGCGCTCGCAGATCAAGCAACAACCACCCTCGGCATCATCGACTCCTGTCTTCAGCATGCCACGACCGTGATCGCCGGCACAGAACTCGCCAACTGCGAACTCGACGTCGCTGCCAACAGCCTCTGCGGCCTCACACATCTGCTCGACGCCGTGACCATGATCTATGCGCAGGTCTGCCGCCGGCTCGCCGATATGACGGCAATCGCCGAGGAACACTCCGCAGGAACGGACCCCAACCGCATCGACGTAGCGTCGCTCGCCGCATACGCTCGCAACCTCTCCACGGCTGCCTCGCGTCACTACGCGCGATAGGGCCAGAGAGACCAGCAAGCTGAGGCGATGGGGCGCTGTCCTACGAACTAGGCGGGGGCAGTACAAAGCCGCAGCACATCGGCGGCCTTTCCACCGGGGCGGTGAGCCGCTCGGCCCATTCGGGTGTCGCTCCGAGGCCGATCCTTGAGGCATGGCTGTGAACATGCTCGAGATGCCCGTCGGAAGCCCGGAGCTCGATCGGCTTCGTGGCATGTCGGCGCGGCTGATCGCGCGAATAGTGGAGTTGCGCGAGCGGCTTGGCGAGGCGGCCATGGTGGACCAGGATCTCGAGGAAGCCGAAAGCGCCGGTGCGGCGTTTGCGGCTCTGTTGGAGGCGCTTCAGAGCAGCGCCCCGGTTGGCCTTGCGTGCCTTGACCGCGACTTCCGGTTCGTGCGCGTCAACGGCGCGCTCGCCGAGATGAACAGGCGCCCGGTCGAGGACCACGTCGGCCGGAGCGCCCGCGAGGTGGTCCCCGAGTTCTGGCCTCAGCTCGAGCTGCCCTGTCGCAGCGTCCTCGACACCGGTGAGCCGATCGTCAACCACATGGTCAGTGGCGACGGATCCGCAAGCCGAGCGGGCCATTGGATGAACAGCATCTACCCGATCCGCTCCCACGGTGCGGTCGTCGGCATTGGCGTCCTGGTTGTCGACGTGAGCGAGCGGTTCGCCGCCGAGGAGTTCCGCAGCGTTGTGATGGACACGATGATCGAAGGTCTGTACGCACTCGGCGGGGATGGCCGGCTCACATACATCAACGAGGCCGCGTGCACGATGCTCGGCTGGAGTGCCGCTGAGCTCCGCGACCGAAACATCCACGAGACGATTCATTTCCAACGGGCAGACGGCTCGCCGCTGGCCGAGGAGGAATGCCCGATCTTCGCGGTCCAACGGGACGGACGGCCGGTCAAGCACATCGAGGACACATTCACCCGTCGCGACGGAGCGATGTTCCCGGTCACATACTCCGCCGCCGCGCTTCCGAGCGACGGCACAGGGTCCGGCGTGGTCGTCGTCTTCAGGGACGCGACGGAGGAGCGCGCAGAGAGACTGCGCGCACAGCGCGACCTCGAGACGCTGCACTGGCTCGGGCGGGTGCGTGAGGCGATCGACGAGGATCGCCTGCTGCTCTACTCCCAGCCGATCATCCCGCTCGCCGGCGGTACACCAGCCGAAGAGCTGCTCGTCAGAATGATCGGGCGGGACGGGGAGATCATCCCGCCGGGCGCGTTCCTGCCCGCTGCCGAGCAGTACGGGCTGATCGAGGAAATCGACCGGTGGGTGATCGCGCGAGCGACGCGCATCGCGGCTGCCGGCCGACGAGTGGCGATCAACCTGTCCGCCAAATCGGTCAGCGATCCCCTGCTCGAGTTCATCCGAGAAGAGCTGACAGCCGCGGACGCCGATCCGAGCAATCTGATGTTCGAGCTCACAGAGACCGCGCTGCTCGGTGACATCGCCGCGGGTGAGCGGTTCGCCGCAGGCCTCGCCGAGATCGACTGCGGCCTCGCGCTCGACGACTTCGGCACGGGCTTCGCGAGCCTCACGTATCTCCGCCTGCTGCCAGCTGCATATCTCAAGATCGATGTTGAGTTCGTCCGGGACCTTTCGCACAGTGACACCAACCAGCATCTCGTCCGCTCAATCGTCCACCTCGCCCGGGGGCTTGACAAGAAGACTGTTGCCGAGGGCGTCGAAGACGAGGAGACCCTGGCGCTACTCCGCTCATTCGGTGTCGACTACGCCCAGGGATTTCATCTCGGCCGTCCCAAGCCCGTCGAGGCCACGCTCGGCAGCTCACAACACCGTCAAACTCCATGACTGGCCCGGTCGGGAGACAGCGCCGTTCCTTGGCCAGGGCGAGCACGTCGCGCGGCTCCTGCACCTCCATCAGCTCCTGCGGATCGACGTTGCGCCGATCCAGATCGCGCCGCCGTGGGGGTCACGCTGCTCGACCTCCCGGGACGCCTCCCGCTGCCGGCGAAGATCTCGATCGCCGGGCTCGTCGGCCGCGATCGTGCCCCGGTCCCGGAGCGCATGAGCGCGTGCCCGATCGCGGTCCCAAGCGCTCACCGCGATGTCCTGATCGACCAACCGACCGGCCATGGCGGATCCCATCAGGCCGACGCCGAGGATCCCGACGCGAACCTGCTCCTGTGTTGAGTGGTCGGTGCTCATCGTGTGTTCCCTTCGATGTCGAAGATGTCCTCGTCGGTGAGGTCGAGGTTGGCGGGGGTCAGGATCGGGTCGACCTGGTCGGGACGACGGAAACCCACGATCGCGCCGTCGACGGCGGGGTGGCGGAGGGTCCAGGCGACGGCGATCGCACCCGGGGTCGTGTCGTAGCGCTCAGCGACCTGCCCTAACCGATCGACGAGCTCGAGGTTGCGAGACAGTTGCGGCTCGTTGAACCGCGTGTCGTGCTTACGCCAGTCGTCCTCGGGCATCTGCTCCACGCGCTCGCGCGTCATGCCACCACTCAGCATCCCGGAGCCCATCGGCGAGTAGACGATGACCCCGATCCCTTCGCGCTCGGCGAAAGGCAGGATCTGTCGCTCGACGTCGCGTTCAATCAACGAGTACTGCGGCTGGAGCGTCGCGACCGGCGCGATCTGCTGAATCTGTCGCAGTTGGGCGACGTCGAAGTTGGAGACACCGATATGCCGCACGAGACCTTGCTCCTTGAGCTCGGCCAGCGCAGCCCATCCCTCCTGGATGTCGATCTCCGGGTTCGGCCAGTGGATCTGGTAGACGTCGATCGCGTCGAGACCGAGCCGGGCGAGGCTGGCGTCGGCCTCGCGCAGGATCGAGTCGCGTTTGAGGCTGTGCGCGACCGTCCGGTTCGGGCCTTCCACCAGCGAGCATTTGGTGAACACGTAGGGCCGGTCGGTGACGCCTTCAAGCGCGCGCCCGACGGTCTGCTCGGAGCGGCCGAAGCCGTAGGCGGCGGCGGTGTCGATCCAGTTGATCCCGAGCTCGAGCGCGCGGTGGATCGCGGCGATCGACTGATCGTCGTCCTGCGGACCCCAGCCGAACTCCCAGCCTCCGCCGCCGATCGCCCAGGCGCCGAACCCGACGCGCGTGATCTCGAGGCCGGTGTCGCCAAGCTGTGTTGTTGTGAGCTGTGTAACGGTCATTTGGACCTCTTCATTCGTAGACGTGGTGGTTCAGGTTCGGGTGATTGGCTCGAAACAGCTTCTCATTGCCCCTGCCTGCGCACATATGGCTGTGCCCGAGGAATCACCCCTGAGTTCCGGAGTGGCGGGTAGGGAAAGCCCTACCCCGCACTCACTATCTGCGGAACGGGGCGACCGCTTAACTCGGGTCGGGACCTATGGGCAGGGCGGCACATACGCGCGTTCCGCCACCGGTCGGGCTCTCCAGCACCAGGCGTCCACCCATCGCCGACACGCGATCCTCGAGTCCCCAAGTCCGGCGCCGTGGCCGGCGCGCGCCCCACCGACACCGTCATCGCGGACCTCCACTCGCAGCTCGCCGCACTCGACTCGCGCGTCAACCGCGGCGCCGCGTGCCTGAGCGTGCTTGACCACGTTCGTCAGCGCCTCGCTGATGACGAAATACGCTGCCGCCTCCACGCCAGCGGGGAGGCGCTCGACGCGCAGATCCACGCGCACCGGCAGTGACACCCGCGAGACGAGCGCCGCGACCCCCGCGCGCAACCCCCCGCGGGTGAGCGTTCCGGGGAGAATCCCGTGCGCGAGTTCGCGCAGCTCTGCGTTCGCCTCCTCGGCGTGCCGGAGTGCTTCGGCGACGAGCTCGCTCGCTTTCCCGTCGACGCGAGTGAGCGCGCGCAACGCGAGCTTGAGGACGATCACCGCGTGCACAAGCCGCTGCCGGGCCTCGTCGCGAAGATCGCGCTCGATTCGTCGTCGGCTCTCATCGGCGGCAGCGACGAGCCGCGCGCGCGACGCGACCAGTGCGGCGCGGCCCTCGGCGTTGGCGATCGCCGTCGCCACCAACTCCGTGAACGAGCCCAGACGTGCCTCGGTGTCCGCCGGGAGCGGCTCCTCAGCGGTGGTCCCAGCGATCACGACACCCCAGACCTGGCCCTCGACGATGATCGGCGCCCCGGCCGACGAGCGAAGGCCCATCTCGCGCGCGGCGACACCGAGCGGGCCCGTACCGTCGGCAAAGCCTTCCATCCGGGCCGGACGCCCAGTCTCGAGACCGCAGAGCGGACACCCAACTCGCGCGCCGCCAGACCCAACGGACCGGACCCGTCCGCGAGACTGTCAGTCCGCGCCGACACGCCGGTCTCGAACACCCTCGTCACGAGGTTTCTGCCGCCGATTATCTCCCGGCCACCGGCGCGGAAATGCGGGCCCACCGGGCCCCAGGAAGCGACGAAGGCGATCATGCCGTCGGGCTCGTAACGCCCCATGTATGCGTACTCGACCTCGAGTAGGCGCCCCACCTCCTCGATGACGGCGCGGAACAGCTGCTCCGGCGGCGTGCCGTGCGCCACCAGCGTCGCGACTCGCCGCAACGCCGCCTGCTCTGACACCAGCGCGGGCGTGGCCATCCACCGGCAAGCGTACCTCCGGTTGGCGATCGCGTGAGCTCGCGGAGGGCAGCGGATTCCAGACCTGTCCCGAGGGTTTGCCCAGCCGGCCCTCCGGCGGTGGGGCGCGTGCGGCCACTGCGCCCCGCTGAAGAAGATCCTGCGTGAGGAGTGGATGCGCGCGTGCCGTCCAGCGACGGGGCGGATCGTCACGCGCTCGATGCTTTCGGCAAGTGGCAGGCCCGCGGACGCCGCCTGGGAGCGAGCCGGGCGCGCCCGCGTGACGCTGCACGAGGCCCGCCACACGTACGCCAGCTTCTTGATGGCGGCGGGCTACAACCTCAAGCAGATCCAGGAGTACCTGGGGCACGCGGATCTCGTGACGACCGGCCGCTACATCAAGAATCTGCCGGTTCCGCGCGGCACCACCGCCCGCCAGAAGCTGGAGGCCTACCTCGCCGCCGAGATCGGTCACTTAGAGCCCTGAAATGTGGACAGGAATGTGGACAGGACTGTCGGCGCCGTTGATCTCTGTAGGGGATCATTGGGCACCGATGCCATGCAGCTCGATGCGCATCTCGCGGTCGAGGATCGGTTCTGGTGGCCGCAGATCGCGACGGCGCTCGAGCTGGAGCCGCTCGAGCGCGTGCGGCGGCTGACTCCGATCGGAGCGCCGGATGTCGGTGACGCGCTCGGTCTGCTCGCCGCCGCTACCAGTTCGTCGGTGATCGTGATCGGCGAGGTCGCTGGTGCGTTGCATGCCTGGCCGCTCGTGCTCAGCGCGGCGGCGATCGAGGTGTGCGCCCGCCCAGCGGACATCGACGGAGTCGTGGTGTCACTCGGCGCCCGCGAGGTCGAGGACGGTTATGCGCTGGCTGGGGGAGTGCGGCTGATCGTCGACGAGATGCCGGCGGGGACGTTCGGTTTTGGTGACCTGGCCCGGGCAGCGGAAGCCGTGACGGTGGGGGGCTCTGCGGTGCATGTCGCTGGGTTGCTCGATCTGCTGCGTATCGCCGAGGCGTCCGGGGCCCCGGAAGCGCGACGCGAGGCGCTCGCCTATCAGGCGGTGCTCGATGTCGAGCGTGCGCAACGAGGTAAGCGGGGCGCGGATAACCGAAGGGCTGAGGAGAGGATCGAGGCGTGGGTGACGCGCCAGACGCCGGTGGTGTAGAGCCCGCGGCCGACCCGGAGCGCGAGGCGCTGCTGCGGGAGCTGATCCGCCATGACGTGGCGTTCGTGCTGATTGGGGGAGCTGCGATCCAGTCCCACGGCCGGCGGTTCGATACCCAGGACGTCGACGTGACACGCGACGCAGAGCAACTGAACCTCGAGCGGCTGGCCGCAGCTCTGAATGGGCTCGAGCGTCGGCTCGTCACCGATCCGGCGGACACGACGGCGTGGGTGCGGTGACCACCGAATTACTTCACCCGGCGGAGCTTGCTGGCGGCGGGCGTCTGGAATCTTGCGACGCGTCACGGCCAGCTCGATGTCACGTTCACGCCCAGCGGGTTCCCAGGCGGTTACCGCGAGCTTGCGCGTGCGCGGCCCTGAGGCGGGTCGCCGGCACTGCCATCACGGTTCTCGTCGCGTCACTCGACGACATCCACGCATCGAAGCGCGCTGCGAATCGGCCAAAGGATCAGGCATACCTCCGCGATGCGGATTCCGGCGACCGGGAGTAAACACCGCGAACGGGCGTCACGAACGATGTCCGCCCAGTGTCGTTGCCGTGCGAGCAACGGCATGACATACCAGCGAGCTGCAACGCAGTCCGGATGGCACGCTGCGGTGACCTAAATTGAGGTGATGGATCCCGCACGCGTGACCATTCCTACATGTGTCGGGTGCGGGTCGATGCGGGAGTTCGAGAGCTGCCCGGGGATCTGCCGAGAGCGCAGGCTCGACCTCGTCAGCGGCGCCGAGTACGACGAGTTGGCGGATGTGGCCGCGGCCTGTCGGATCCGGATAGCACGTCTCGTGCCGGTCGTCGAGGAGTTGGCGAGCTCGGCGCCGCGGCCGGCCGATTGCAGAGATCTCTACGAGTCGGCACAGGAACGCGGACGAGTCGTTCTGCGGGCAACCGGGAACCCGACCCCTCAGGCGCCTGACGGCGAGGCGTGGTCTGCCGACGCAACCACAGTTTGGCGTTGTCCGGACTGCGGCGGACTTGATGCCACACAGCCATGTATCGGGGTGTGTATCTGGCGCCCGCTGGAGTGGGTGGAGGCGAGCGCCTTCGAGACCGAGCGCGCGCGGGCGCTGCGGGACATCGAATTGGAGCGCTCGCTGTTCGACCTCCTCTCACGGTTTACGCGTGTGACCCCACGGGACGGTGAGTGGGAGCGAAACTGGCGCGCATTTCGAGGCCAGGCGCGCATCGTCCTCGGACGTTGACCTCAGAGAGAGCGGGCTCTGAGAACGCCACTTCGCGCCCGATCCGCGGCTCGCGCCGACCTCTGACCTCAGGCTTGATGGTCGCCGTCGAGGTCCGCGAACAACGCGCGCATCGTGGTGGCGAGGCGCGGTACTTCGTGGAGATGCAGCTCGGACAGCGCTTCGAGGCGACGGGCGCCGTCTTCGGTGAGCGTGAGGCGGGTGGTGCGTCGATGATGAGGGTCGATCGTACGTTTGACGAGACCTTTCGCTTCGGCTCGGTCGACGAGACCGACGGCGCTGTTGTGACGCAGCAGGAGGTAGCCGGCAACGTCGCCGATCGACGGGCCGTCCGGGCCTGGGTGGCCTTTGATCGCGAGCAGCAGTTGGTGTTGCGCGGCGGTGAGGTCCTGCGCGTGGGCCTGTTGTTCGCTCCAGCGCAGGAACTGTCGGAGGCTGGTCCGGAACGTCAGCAGGCGCTGGTAGTCGGCTTCGGTCGGTTGCTGAGACATGTCGTGGCGCGATAATGTCGCGGATTCAGAGGGCCGCCATCCGGAGAGTCGAGCCTTGAGCAGCGCTAGGCGCAGGTCCACAGTACGCCCCGAGGACCCGGGCTCGCGCTCCGGGAGCGCGTTGCTCGAGGCCCACCGCTTTCTGCGCCGTGGGCCGGTGAATGCCGACGGCTGGAGCCAGTTGGTCGCGAAGGATCGCGCGTGGGAGCGCTCCTACCGGGGGCGGTGGGCGCATGACAAGGTGGTGCGCTCGACACACGGCGTGAATTGCACGGGGTCGTGCTCGTGGCAGGTGTTCGTCAAGGACGGGCTGATCACGTGGGAGTCGCAGGCGACCGACTATCCGTCGATCGGTGCAGAGACGCCTGAGTACGAGCCGCGCGGGTGTCCGCGGGGGGCGTCGTTCTCGTGGTACACGTACTCGCCGCTGCGGCTGCGCTACCCGTACGTGCGCGGGAGCCTGATCGAGATGTTCCGTGAGGCGCGGGCGCGGCTGGGCGATCCGGTGGATGCGTGGGCGGAGATCGTCGATGACCCGCAGCGGTCGCGGCGGTACAAGCGCGAGCGCGGGAAGGGCGGGTTCGTCCGTTCCTCGTGGGATGAGGTCACCGAGTTGATCGCGGCGGCGCATGTCCACACGATCAAGCGGTACGGGCCCGATCGGGTGGTGGGGTTCTCGCCGATCCCCGCGATGTCGATGGCCTCGTATGCGGCGGGGACACGGTTTCTGTCGTTGATCGGCGGGGTGATTCTGTCGTTCTATGACTGGTATGCCGATCTGCCGCCGGCCTCGCCGCAGGCGTTCGGGGATCAGACCGACGTGCCGGAGTCCGGGGATTGGTGGAACGCCAGCTACTTGGTGATCTGGGGCACGAACCTGCCGACGACGCGCACGCCGGATGCGCATTTCATGGTGGAGTCGCGCTACCGCGGTCAGAAGGTCGTCGTCGTCTCACCGGATTACGCGGAGCACACCAAGTTCGCGGATGACTGGCTCGCGGCGCAGGCGGGCAGCGATGGGGCGTTGGCGATGGCGATGGGTCATGTGATCCTCAAGGAGTTCTACGTCGATCGCGAGACGCCGTACTTCCGCGATTACGCTCGCCGGTTCACCGATCTGCCACTGTTGGTGACGCTCCGCGAACGAGACGACGGATATGTGGGCGACCGCCTCCTGCGGGCGTCCGACCTCACCGGGGCCGATCCAGATCCCGAGCATGCTGATTGGAAGACGGTCGTGCTCGACGAACGGACCGGTCAGCCGCTGGTCCCGAATGGCTCGGTCGGGCATCGGTACGCCGCGTCCGATGAGGGAAGCTGGAACCTGAAGTTGGAGGGGATCGAGCCGGTTTTGACGCTGATCGACCGCGCCACGGAGCGAGTCCCGGTCGATCTTCCGCGGTTCGACGTCGGCGAGGGCGAGGGTGGGGGAATCGTCCGCCGGGGAGTCCCGGCGATTCGCGTCGGCGGGAAGCTTGTGACAACCGTGCTCGATCTCGTGCTCGCGCAGTACGGCGTTGCGCGCCCCGGACTGCCGGGAGAGTGGCCGTCCGGCTACGACGACGCCCGGACGCCGGGGACGCCGGCGTGGCAGGCGCCGATTACCGGCGTCGACGGCCCGCTCGTGGCGAAGGTGGCGCGCGAGTTCGCCCGCAACGCTGAGGTGACCGAGGGCCGGTCGATGATCTGCATGGGCGCCGGGACAAACCACTGGTTTCACTCCGATCAGGTCTACCGCACGTTCCTGGCGCTGGTGATGCTGTGTGGGTGCGAGGGCCGTAACGGCGGCGGCTGGGCGCATTACGTCGGGCAGGAGAAGGTCCGTCCGCTGACTGGTCTCCAAACGGTCGCGTTCGCGCTGGACTGGACGCGGCCGCCGCGCCATCAATCGAGTACGCCGTTCTTCTATCTCGCGACCGATCAGTGGCGGTACGAGCGGATCCAGCCCGAGCATCTCGCCTCGCCGCTCGGACAGGGGCTCTTCGAGGGTCGACACATCGCCGACGTGAACGCGCTCGGCGCGCGGCTGGGGTGGTTGCCCTCGTTCCCGAGCTTTGATCGCAGCACGCACGAGATCGTGGCTGACGCGGAGGCCGAGGGGATCGCCCCGGCCGAGTACGTCGTACGGGAGCTGCAAGCGGGACGGCTGCGGTTCGCGTGCGAGGACCCTGACGCGGCGCAGAACCATCCCAAGGTGATGACGGTGTGGCGAGCGAACCTGCTCGGCTCCTCGGGCAAGGGCAACGAGTACTTCCTCAAGCACCTGATCGGCACGACCGAGAGCGCGGCGCGGGCTGAGGAATCCCCGCCCGAGCTGCGACCCAACGACGTCGTGTGGCACGAGCACGCACCTGAGGGCAAGCTCGATCTGATGACGACGATCGACTTTCGGATGACGTCGAACGCGTTGTTCTCCGATGTTGTGCTGCCGGCGGCGACGTGGTACGAGAAGTACGACCTCTCGTCGACGGATCTGCATCCGTTCGTCCACGCGTTCAACGAGGCGATCCCGCCGCCGTGGGAAGCGAAATCCGACTGGGAGGCGTTCCACCGCATCGCCAAAGCGTTCTCGCGCCTCGCCGAGCGCCACCTCGGCGTGCAGAAGGATCTCGTCGCGGCGCCGTTGCAGCACGACACCCCGGACGAGATCGCCCAGCCGCTGGGTGAGGTTCGCGACTGGCGGGCCGGCGAGTGCGAGCCGGTCCCCGGCCGCACCATGCCGAAGCTGATCGTCGTGGAGCGCGACTACCCCCATGTCGCCGAGCGGTGGGGAGCGCTTGGGCCGCTGCTCGAGACGCTCGGCAGCCAGGTCAAGGGCGCGTCGTGGAAGCCGGCGCCTGAGATCGAAGAGCTCCGCGCGAAGAACGGCGTCGTCCGTGGGGGGATCGCGGATGGCCGGCCCTCGCTGGAGCGCGTGGAGTATGCGTGTGAGGCGATCCTCGCGCTGTCGGGCACGACGAACGGGCGGTTGGCGGTCGAGGGGTTCCGGTCGCTCGAGGCGCGGACAGGCGTCAAGCTGACCGATCTCGCCGCAGGGCGGGAGGGCGACCGGATCGAGTTCCACGACGCACAGACGCAGCCGCGGATGGTGATCACTTCGGCCGAGTGGTCAGGGATCGAGTCCCACGGGCGGCGCTACTCGCCGTTCACCATCAACACCGAGCGTGAGAAGCCGTGGCACACCCTCTCGGGCCGTCAGCACTTCTATCTCGATCATCAGTGGATGTTGGAACTCGGCGAGGGCTTGCCGGTGTTCCGACCGCCGCTTCATCATCGCGCGATCTTCGGCGAGCAGGGCAACGCCGACGGGTCCGGCCGCGCCGAGCTGACGCTCAAGTACCTGACGCCGCATTCGAAGTGGTCGATCCACTCCGAGTATCAGGACAACCTGCACATGCTGACCCTGTTCCGCGGTGGCGGGATGCTGTGGATCAGCCGCGAGGACGCCGAGGCTCTCGACATTCGCGACAGCGATTGGGTCGAGGCGTACAACCGAAACGGCGTGATCGCCTGCCGCGCGGCGGTCTCGCATCGGATCCCCAAGGGGACGTGCCTGATGTACCACGCCAAGGACCGGCACCTGAACGTGCCGCTGACCGAGCTTCAGGGCAAACGCGGCGGGACGGACAACTCGCTGACGCGGATCGTGATGAAGCCGACGCACTTCATCGGCGGCTACGCGCAGCTGAGCTTCGCGTTCAACTACTACGGCCCGACCGGCTCTCAGCGCGACGAGGTTACGGTGCTGCGCAAGCGGGCCACGAAACCGGAGTTCTGATGAAGGTTCGTGCGCAGGTCGGAATGGTGATGGCGCTTGACAAGTGCATCGGCTGCCACACCTGCTCGGTGACCTGCAAGCAGGTCTGGACCAACCGGCCGGGCGCGGAGTACATGTGGTTCAACGACGTTGAGACCAAGCCGGGGCTCGGGTACCCGAAGCGCTGGGAGGACCAGGAAAGGTGGCAGGGCGGCTGGGAGCTCGACCGCAAGGGCCGGTTGCGGCTGAAGGCCGGCGGACGGCTGAAGAAGCTCGCGCAGATCTTCTACAACCCAGAACTGCCCGAGCTCGACGACTACTACGAGCCGTGGACCTACGACTACGAGAAGCTGATCACCGCACCGCTCTCAGAGCACGATCCGGTCGCGAGAGCCCGGTCGCAGATCACCGGACGCGAGCTCGAAGGGATCAATTGGGGCCCGAACTGGGACGACAACCTCGCCGGGACGTATGAGCGAATCGATCAGGACCCGCTGATGGCCGGACTTCAGGACAGGGTGAAAGCCACCTATGAGGAGGCGTTCATGTTCTACCTGCCACGGATCTGCGAGCACTGCCTGAACCCCTCGTGTGTGGCGTCCTGCCCGTCGGGGGCGATGTACAAGCGTGAGGAGGACGGGATCGTGCTCGTCGACCAGGAGAAGTGCCGTGGCTGGCGCTTCTGTGTCTCCGGGTGCCCGTACAAGAAGGTGTACTTCAACCACCGCTCCGGCAAGGCCGAGAAGTGCACGCTCTGTTACCCACGAATCGAAGTGGGCCTGCCGACGATCTGCTCAGAGACGTGCGTCGGACGGATCCGGTACGTCGGGATCGTCCTGTACGACGCCGACCGCGTCCACGCCGCCGCCTCGACGCCCGATCCGCAGCAGCTCCTCGCCGCCCAACGCGACGTGTTTCTCGATCCGAACGACGACGCCGTGTGCGCGCAGGCTCATCGTGACGGGATCCCCGACGATTGGCTGGACGCGGCTCGGCGCTCGCCGGTGTGGGCGCTCGCGCACCGCTACCAGGTCGCGCTGCCGTTGCACCCTGAGTACCGGACGCTGCCGATGGTGTGGTACGTCCCGCCGCTCTCGCCAATCATCAACACGCTCGAGACCGACGGGTACGAGGCCAACCCCGACGATGTGTTCGGCGCGATCGAGCAGATGCGGATCCCGGTCGACTACCTCGCCAACCTGCTGTCCGCCGGGGACGCCGACGTCATCCGCGGGGTGCTGCGACGGCTGGCCGCGATGCGCGGGCATATGCGCAAGCGCGAGGTGCTCGGCGTACACGACGAGCAGATTGCCACCAACGCCGGCATGAGCGTCGCCGAGGTCGAGGACATGTACCGGCTGCTGGCGGTCGGCAAGTACGAGGACCGCTACGTGATCCCCAAGGCCCACACCGAGCTCGCCGGACGGTTGATGGAGCAGCAGGGCACGTGCGGCCTCGACTTCGAGGGCGGACCGGGAAACTGCGGCATGATCGCCGACCCGACACCCGACAACGGCGAGTTCATGCTGACCGAGCAGCCTGTCGAACTCGACATCGTCCAGATCGCCCAGCAGCGAGGCGAAGACGTTCGATGACGCGTCGCTCCGACCGCCGACAATCCGAACGCGCGAGCGTGTACAAGCTCTGCTCGCTCGCGCTGCAATATCCGGACGACGAGATCATCACCGGTCGCACCGGGCTCGCCACGGCCGCGGCCAACCTGACGCGCGGTCCCGTCGGCGACTCGCTCAACCGGTTCTTCGGCTGGTTCACGCAGGCGCCGCCGCTCGAGCTCGCGCGGCACTACGTCAAGACGTTCGACCTCCACAAACGGACCGGGCTGTACGTGACCTTCTACTCGCACGGCGACCGTCGCGAGCGGGGACTCGTTCTGTTGCGGTTGAAGAAGCTCTACCGCGCCGCCGGACTACCGTCGGACGGGCCCGAGCTGCCTGACTATCTCCCGCTGATGCTCGAGTTCGCGGCGGCCGCGTCCCACGAGCATGGCGAGCTTGTCCTCCGCGAGCACCGGCCGGCGCTCGAGGTGATCCGCCTCTCGTTACGTGAGCAAGAGAGTCCGTATGAACTCGTGCTCGACGCGGTTTGCGAGCTCGTCGGCGGCCTGTCCGCCGGCGAGCGGTTGAGCTTTGACCGACTGCTGGCGCAAGGGCCGCCGCAGGAACTCGTCGGGCTCGAGCCGTTCGCACCACCGGAAGTCATGCCGAACGTCGAGGCTCGGCGGTGAGCACGAGCGACATCTTCCTGTGGATCGTGATCCCGTACGTCGCGATTACGATCTTCATCCTCGGTCACGTGTGGCGCTACCGCCACGACCAGTTCGGATGGACCACCCGCTCCACCCAGCTGCTCGAGCGGCGAATGCTCAAATGGGGAAGCCCGCTGTTTCACTACGGCGCGCTCGCAGCGATCGGCGGGCACGTGCTCGGAATCCTGATCCCGCAGAGCGCGACCAGCGCGGTCGGCATCGACGAACACGCCTACCACGTCATCTCGGCAATCGCCGGCACGCTGGCCGGAGGCGCCGCCCTCCTCGGCCTGGTGATCCTCATCTATCGGCGAGCGAGCGTCCGCCGCGTTGCGGTCACGACGTCGTACGTCGATCTCGTCGTGTACGCGCTCCTGCTGTTCGTCATCGCCTTCGGGATGCTCGACACGCTCTCGCACAACGTGTTCGCCTCGGGGGACGGCTACAACTACCGGCACACCGTCGCGATCTGGTTCCGCGGGGTGTTCGTCCTCCAGGACCACGCCCAGCTGATGGCCGGGGTGCCGCTCGTCTACCAGATCCACACCCTGTCGGCGTGGGCGATCCTCGCCCTATGGCCGTTCAGCCGGCTCGTGCACGCGTGGAGCATCCCCGTCCAGTACATCGGCCGTCCATACATCCTCTACCGCCGCCGTTATTCCCGCCCCGGGCTGCGCACGCGCATTCCTGAGCCATCGACGGCCGCCTCCGCGGAACGCACCGGCGCCGGAAACTGATCGACGCGACACCCGCGGGTTTGCGGAAAAACCCCGACCCGATCCGGGACATTTCTCGGGTTCCGACGCCGGCGACAGCGGCGATCATCTGGAGTAACGGATATGTCGTGTCACGACATATCTGCGAGACAGAGCAACCGACGACAGGAACCGCGCATGCGCCCCGACGAACGCACATCCAACCCCGTGGCGCTGGGGCTCGCCCTGGCCGCCTTCACCGTCTGCTTCTTCGCCTGGAGCATGTTCGGACCGCTCGGACCGACTCTCCAGACCCACCTGCACCTGAGCGACTTCCAGCTCGCGTTCGCCGTCGCGATCCCGGTCGTGCTCGGCTCGCTGATGCGGATCCCGATGGGAATCCTCACCGGACGCTACGGCGGGCGCGTCGTGTTCACCATGCTGATGGCCTACAGCGTGATCCCGCTCGTGCTCCTGGCGCTGTTTCACAACTCGTTCGCGACCGTCGTCGTGCTCGGCTTCCTGCTCGGCGTGACCGGGTCCTCGTTCGCCGTCGGGGTCCCGTTCGTGAACCGCTGGTACGGCAAGGAACGCCAGGGCTTCGCGCTCGGGATCTACGGCATGGGCATGGGCGGCACCGTCCTCGCCGCGCTCACCGCGCCCAAGATCGCCAAGCACTGGAGTCTCGCGGCGCCGTTCTGGATCGCCGCCGCGCTCATGGCTGCGATGGCGATCGTGTTCTGGCTTGCTGCCCGTGACGCCCCGGCGCCGACACAAGCGTCGGCACACGAAAAGCTGTCGTTCATCGCGCCGCTGAAGATGTTCGGCCACAGCGCTCGGGCCTGGGCGCTGACGCTGTTCTACTTCCTCTCCTTCGGCGGTTTCGTCGCCCTGTTCCTGTATCTGCCGAAGCTGCTCACTGGCATCCACCACCTCACAAAGACCGACGCCGGCTACCGCGCCGCGGGGTTCGCGCTGCTCGCCGTGATCGCCCGCCCCGTCGGCGGCTGGCTATCTGACCGCATCGGCGCCGAGCGCGTCCTGCGAATCACCTTCACCGCCATCATCGTCCTCGGCATCGCCCTCGCGCTCACCTACAAGCACATGGTCCCGCTCACGATCACGTGTCTGACCAGCGCCATCGCGCTCGGACTTGGCACCGGCGCCGTGTTCAAGCTGGTCGCCCAATGGTTCCCCAGCGACGTCGGCCCCGTTACCGGGGTCGTCGGCGCCGCCGGCGGACTCGGCGGATTCTTCCCCCCGCTCCTGATGGCAATCGTCAAGAGCCTCACCGGCAGCTATGCCCTCGGGTTCATCCTCCTCGCGGCCGTCGCGGCGATGTGCCTGATCGTCCTCGCCGCGATCGCCCGGGCCGTGCCCAAGTCATCGCCGAACCTCGGACCAAAAGGATCCGAACCCGCCGTCACGTCGGCGTGAGACCCGGCGGCCACGGCCGCGTCTCCATGCCACCGCCAACCCGCCACACGACGGAGTCCCACCTTGCAACGCTCAAGCCAGCTCGCCGCACTCTCACGCGAGCACCACGTCGCCCTGGAAATCGCCCTGCGCTTGAAAAGAGCCGACGAGGCTCAGACCGACACGGTCAGGCAAGCGACACTCGCCTTCTGGAGCTCCGAATGCAGCGAACACTTTCGCCTCGAAGAAGAACTGCTCCTCCCCGCCCTGGCGAAACACGCCGGCGCGGACGACCCTGACATCCAGCGCATCCTGGCCGAGCACGCGGACATCCGTCGCCGCATCGCCGAGCTCGACAGCACGCCAGACCCTAAAGCCGAAGTCCTCAACGAACTCGGCAAGTTGCTCAGTGAGCACGTTCGCTACGAAGAGCGAACGGTCTTCGGGCGGATCGAAGCGACCCTCACCCCAGATGAGCTCGACGCCGTCGGCAGCCACCTTCACGCGGCTGGCAGCGAGCACCGTCCACCGCGGGCATGACGCCCGCATCGTTGTTGTGCGAGCGTTCTCGATTACAGACGTGCAGACGTGTGGGTCTGCGGAGCCTTACCGACGGTAAGCAACACCCGTCGACGACAAGGTGCCCATTTGCAGGGAAAACCAAATGCCGGAGGAGGGACTCGAACCCCTGACACGCGGATTATGATTCCGGCCGCCTTTCCCGCGTTTACGGGCGATCGGGGCGATGTTGGACGGCAAATTGGACTGTTTTGTCAGGCGGTATGCACGTTTCGGTCCCCGAGCGTTAGCGGCCGCGAGGGATCAGCACGGCGAGGCGGTACCGGTCAGCGGCGTCGAGCATCAGCGGCCGTAGCACGGGATCGCCGAGGGTGCCGCGGGGCTCGGCATGAAGTGCATTCCGGCAGCGATCGAGGAACAGGCAAAAGTTCGGAAAGGCGGCGCCGGCGTGGCGCGATGCGTATCGGATCCCGTCGGCGGACGGGAACCACCGATGCAGCGCGCGGCTCCACAGCATGGTCGTCTCGTATTGCTTTGACATCGCGATCCGGCCGTCGAGCTTGAGTGTCTTCTGGACCGTCGGATCGTCAAGTGGGACGAGGTTGAGCGTCCGCGCCGCGTGGAGCTCGCTCAGCCGCCGTGTCGCTTCGAGCTCGCTGATCAGCTGCGAATCGCCGTAGACCTCAGCAAGGGCTCCGTGCTCAGCCAGGTTCGCGTAGGTGACGGCGTACTCAGCGCCATCGCGAGGCGCGTCAAAGCGGAACTTGCCGTGCGGGTGCCGCTTGGCCGCAGCGGGCTTCCCTCCCAATGCAGGCGGTACGCGACGAGATCGTCGACCAGGTCAAGAGCGAAGCCCGGGGCGGGAAGCGAGCGCGGCGGTTTCGGGAGTAGATCGAGTCCCGAGGGGCCGGGTGTCACGACCCGTGCGCGTTCGCGGCGGCGACGAGCTCGATTACGTAGTCCGGTTTGCCGGCGGCGAGCCACTCAGCCGGCGTTGTGCCTTCCTCCGCTGCTTTGGAGACCATCAGCAGATGCAGACCCAGCGGAGAGAGCTTCGCCTCCTCCGCCGCCTCCAGGACCTCGGGAATGCCATCGAGCGGCTGGCCGGTCGCAGAGTCGAACTGCCACGCCGGGTACACGAACTCGCGGTGCATCGGCAGTCGCAGCGCGACGAGCTTGCCTCCGTCGCGCAGATGCTTGAGCTGCTGACGACTCACCCCGAGGTCGTCCGCCGTCAACGACTCCTCGCCGGCGCGGCGCCAGAGGGCAAACACGCGACGCAGGTTCCGCGCCTCCTGGGCAGCGGGCGACTGCGACTCCTCATCCGTCCCCGCTCGAACGAGCCTCGCGACGTCTAGAAGCGCGCCGGTGTCCTGGATCAGGACCGACCCGACGGCCGTGACGGCGTCCTCCGCTTCCTCGCGATCAGATTCGGGAAGGCGGGCCACCTCGTGCTCGAGCGTCTTCAGGGACATACCTTGATTATCGTCAAGAACGTCAAAAACGTCAAACCACGTCTAGTTTGCCGCGCAGCTCAGTCAGAGACCCCGGCTGGAACACGACACCGTCGGCGCCGTCCGGCCACCACCACCAGCCTCCGGCCTGTTCGACGAGCACGAGATGCCGCCAATGGGAGCGGCACGCCGGCCAACACGGACCCGATCAGGACACCGGAGGCAAGCCTGCCGCGGAACCCCCGTCAGTAGGCGCATTTCGGCGTTGCCTCCTCGCAAGACCGGTCCGGAGCAGATGGCTGGTCTGACCAGTCACCCCGAAGCGGCACCGCCGGCTCACGCGGTCGAGATTCCGTTCACCGCCCTCATGGATGAATATCTCTCGGCTTGCCAGTTCACCGTGTGGCGAAACGCCGGAGACGCCCGCTGTGATCCAGCCTGGCACCCAACTCAGCCAATGCGAGCGAATCGCGCCGCCCACTGTGATCGAGCTTCGCTCCCAACTCAGCTGCGGGGCTGACCCGAATCGTCGGTTTCGCGGCGGCGGCAACAGTTCGGGTGCGCAGGTTGCTGTTGCTGGTGGCGACTAGTGTCGTGAACCGTTAGTTCGGTGGCAGCCTCGCGGCGTCTGGACGCGCCTGACGGATGGGGATGATCCCGCCGTACCACCAGTACGACTTGGATCATCCCCATCCGTCATCCGCGCCCAGCCACTCGCGACGCTGCTCACGAACTTCCGCTTCACGACACTAGGACGAGGGCCACGGTTAGTCCTGCGACCGCGGTGGTCGCGATCGCAAGCAGTGCTCGGAGTTGCACGTAACGGGAGCGGAGAACGGTTGGTGCAGCCTGCCCGGCAGCGGGTGCAGCCGTTTCGACTAGTGACATGAGAAACCCCTTCGTTAGATACCGATCAACCTGCGTGGTTGGCTGGTGGACAGTCGGTGAAGTGCATGGTCAGGTAAGGGGGTGCTTGCCTCCACCCAGTTCTGGGTGATCCGAGGGCCCAGTTGTGGCTGCATCGGGTCTGCGCGGCTTGTCAGCGGCGGGTCTGGCGGCGAGAATCGGAGCGGTGAGCGCGCTGACCGACAGTGGAGCGTTGCTGGAACCTGGGAGCTTTGCAGCCCTGCTGGAGGCGGAGGATTGGGCGGCTTTGCAAGCTCGCGGTCATCGCAGGACGGTGGCGCGCGAGGCGGTGCTGATGTATGAGGGCGAGCCGGGCGACCGGGTGATGGTCGTGCTCGCCGGGCGGGTGAAGGTCACGACCACGGGCGATGATGGGCAGGAGACGCTGCTCAGCGTCCGCGGGCCGGGCGAGATCCTCGGTGAGCTGTCGTTTCTCGACGACCAGCCGCGGCTCAGCACGGTCACCACGTTGGAGCCGGTCGAAGTCCTCGCGGTCGCGGCGGGTGTGTTCGGGCGTTACCTCGAGGAGAGGCCGCGGGTCGCGCTGGTGATCCTGCGGACGCTCAGCGCGCGCTTTCGCGATGCGTCACGCAAGCGCGTGCAGTTCCGTGAGCTCGACACCGTCGGTCGGCTGGCGGCTCGTCTGGTTGAGCTGTGCGAGCGTTACGGGGAGGTCTCGCCGGAGGGGACGATCATCAGTCTGCCGCTCACTCAGGAGGAGCTCGGTGCCTGGACCGGCGCGTCGCACGCGGGTGTCGCTAAGGCGCTGCAGACGCTTCGCGAGCTGGGCTGGATCCAGACGCAACGCAAGCGGATCGTCGTTCGCGACATCGATGCGCTGCGTCACCGCGGCTCGTAGATCCGACGGGCCGCACGACTGGCCGCTGGCCGACGGTTGGGTCAGGCGCGGCGGCGATCGGTCACCAGCGTCAGGACGAGCCAGCGCCGGCGCGCTGACGTTCGGCGGGGCATGGCCGACGTGGCCGGCTCGGTGTCAGTCGTGGCCGCGAGTCGTGCGTGGTCTGCCTGGCGCTGCAGGTCCGCGATGTGCTGTTGGGCGCGAAGGTGTGTCAATTGACCGTTCATCGGATTCCTCCCGACACGTGGTTTGCGATGCCGTGGAGCGTCGAAGATGCGGAGCCGGTCATCCACCCAGTTGTGGGCCGTTTAAACACCCAGAATTGGGTGCGCGCCGATAGACTGTGCGCGGGACTGGAAGCGCTGCACAGGGGGCCGGATGGCTGCTGAGACTGTCGAGCTGGCGACGATCTATCTCGTGGATCTGGTCGGCTCGACGCGGATGGCGACATCTGTCGGCCCGGTGCGAGCGGATGCGCTGCGGGAGGAGTTCTTCGGTTTGCTGCGGGAGGCGATCGACGCGTCCGGGGGCCGGGAGTTCAAGAACACGGGCGATGGGTTGATGGTCGCGTTCACTTCGGCGTCGGCGGCGGTCGGTTGTGCGGTGTTGACCCAACAGCTGTTCGAGCGGCGATATCGGGGGGCGGAGCAGCGGTTGCGTGTGCGGATCGGGCTGGGGACGGGCGAGGCGACTGTGAAGGACGGGGATTACTTCGGTCTGCCGGCGATCGAGGCGGCCCGGTTGTGCGACAAGGCGCCGGCGGACGGGATCCTCGTCTCGCCGGCCACGAAGTTGCTGGCGGGCCGGGTTGACGGCGCGCGGTTTGAGTCGTTGGGCGAGCTGGAATTGAAGGGGATTCCGGAGCCGATGGAGGCATTCGCGGTCGTTTGGGAGCCGCTGGCGGACGAGTCCGGAATTCACGTCGGAGCATGGCCCGTGCCGGCTGCGCTGCGGATTCCGCCACGCGCAGCGTATGTCGGCCGCGCCGGCGAGCGGGGGCTGCTGGAGCGCTGGCGCGTGCAGGCGCGCGCGGGCGTACGACAGGCGGTGCTTCTGTCCGGTGAGCCCGGGATCGGGAAGACCCGGCTTGCTTCGTATGCGGCGCTGCGCGCGGATGCCGAGGGGTTCGCGGTGTGCTGGGGTGCGTGCAGCGAGGATGTCGCGGCGGCGTATGAGCCGTGGATCGAGGTCTGCTCGCAGCTGGTCGAGCATGCGCCGGGCGACGTGCTCGGTGCGTATGTTGCGGCGCACGGTGGCGAGGTCGGCCGGCTGGCGCGCAATCTCGCTCGCCGGGTGCAGGATGCGCCCGCGCCGCAGTCAACGGATCCGGAGACCGAGCGCTTCCTGCTGGTCAAGGCGGTCGGAGAGCTGCTGCTCGCCGTGGCGCGCTCGCAGCCGTTGTGCGTGGTGCTCGATGACTTCCACTGGGCTGACGGGCAGTCGGTAGCGCTGCTGGGGCACGTGGTCGGAGCGGCCGAGCAGGGCGCGCTGATGGTGATCGTCACCTATCGCGACTCGGAGCTGAGCAGGGATCACCCGCTGACCGGCGTGCTCGCGGATCTGCGGCGGAGCGAGGGCGTGGCGCGGGTCCGGTTGAGCGGGCTGGGAGCGGACGAGGTTGCGGAGCTGGTGGCTGCCGCGGCGGGCCATGAGCTCGATGCCGATGGTCTGGCGCTCGCGGGTGGGCTCGCGACCGAGACCGGCGGCAACCCGTTCTTCGTCGGTGAGATCCTGCGCAGCCTGATCGAGTCCGGGTCGATCACGTTCGACGAGACGGCACGTCGCTGGGGCGTCGAGGAGGCGGCGCTGAGCAGCCTGCCGGAGAGCGTCCGCGAGGTCATCGAGCACCGAATCGACCGGCTCGGCGAGCAGGCCCGGGAGGCGCTGAGAATGGCGGCGGTGATCGGGCGCTCGTTCGCCGTCGAGTTGCTCGCGCAGCTGGTTGAGCTGAGCGAGGCCCGGCTGCTCGACGTGCTCGAAGCCGCGGTTCAGGCGTCACTGCTGCGTGAGTCGACCGACGTCGTCGGACGGTTCGACTTCGAGCATGCGCTGATCAATCACACCTTGTACCAGGGGCTGGGTGGGACTCGCCGTGCACGGGCCCACCACCGGGTCGCCGAGGCGATCGAACAGCTGTACGGCATCGATTCTGACGAGCATCTGGGCGAGCTGGCGCTGCACTGGCGGCTGGCCACGGTGTCGGTCGACAGGCGCAGAGCGGCCGGCTACTCGCTGCGGGCTGGCCGGCGTGCGCTCGACAGCCTCGCTCCGAGTGAGGCCGCAAAGCTGTTCGGCGAGGCTCTTGAGATGCTTGGTTCGGTCGCGAGCGCTGCCCGGTGCGAGGCGCTGATCGGGCTGGGTGAGGCGCAGCGGCAGACGGGCGTGCCGGCCTACCGCGAGACGTTGCTGGAGGCGGCGGGAATCGCAGCAGAACTGAGGGATGCCGACCTCGCCGCGCGCGCGACGCTCGCAAATAGCCGCGGTTGGGTGAGCAGATTCGGCGACGTCGATCCGGAGCGGGTCGCGGCGATCGAGCGGGCGCTCGAGCTCGACGACCCGCCGCAGCCGGCCCGCCACGCGCGGCTGCTGGCGCTGCTGGCCAAGGAGCTGGCGTTCGAACCGGAGCACGCCCGGCGCCGGGCGCTGGCCGAGGAGGCGATCGCGCTCGCCCGCCAGGCGTCCGATCTGCGGACGCTCGCGGCGGTGCTCGAAAGCTCCTGCTACGCCATCTGGGCGCCGGACACGCTCGCCACACGGTCCGAGCGAGTTCGCGAGCTGAGCGCGCTGATCGCGCAGGTGGGGGATCTGCACGTCGAGTTCACCGCCAGGGTCAGGGAGATGAATACGGCGATCGAGCTGTGCGATTTTGGGTGGGCCGACGCGGCGTTCGAGCGTCTTCAGGCGATCGCGGAGCAGACACGGCAGCCGACCCAGAGATGGAACGCGGGCTTCCTCGCCGCCGGGATGACGTGCATGCGCGGCGACTTGGAGGCCGGCGAGCGGCAGGCCGAACGGGCGCTCGCACTCGGACAGGACGCGGGTCAACCGGACGCCGCGACGAACTACGGAAGCACGATCGTCGCGAATCGCATGGTCCAGGGCAGAGGCGCCGAGGTGATCGCGCTGATCGAGCGGATGGTGGCCGAGTCCCCGGGCGTGCCGTGGGAGGCGGCGCTCGCCTACACGTTGTGCCTCGTCGACCGCCGCCCAGAAGGCGCGGAGATTCTTGCCCGCGCCACCGCAGAGCACTTCGAACGCCTCCGCTATGACCAGAATCGCATGATCGGCCTGGCCCTGTACGCGGACACGGCCGCGCAGACGCGTTCCATCGAAGCCGCCGCGATGCTGTATGAGCTGATCGAGCCGTACGCCGACCAGTTCATCTCGAACCCCGGCGTCAGCTTCGGACACGCGCGCACGTACACCGCGATGCTCGCCGCGACCCTTGGCCGCCACGAGCTCGCCGATGCGGACTTCGCGTTCGCCTGCGAGTTCCATCACCGGCACGGCATGCGCGTGGGGGAGGCCCGGTCCGAGCTCGGCTGGGCGGAGGCGCTTGCCGAGCGAGGCGGGCTCGACCGCGCCCGCGAGCACGCCTCCCGCGCGCTCGAGCTCTCACGTGACCACGGTTACGGCGCGTTCGAGCCACGCGCGGCCGCGATCATGGCGTCCCGTGTGGCGACTGAGCCCTGAGGCCCGCCGCACCTCTAGGGGAGCCGCTTGGAACCGCACGTTGGACGGTTCGTTGGACTGTTTTGTCAGCCGACCGGCGGTTCGAAGCGGTTCGTGGCGGGCGACAGCCCGCAGACCGAATCCGCGGAATCGCCCGTAACCACGGGGGATTCCAGGAACAGCGAGCATGCCGGAGGAGGGACTCGAACCCCCGACACGCGGATTATGATTCCGCTGCTCTAACCGACTGAGCTACTCCGGCAGGAGAGCTCTCAAGGCTATCTGGTCGGCGCGCGAGCGTGATCTTGGTCTCAGTCGGTGGCCCGCATCCGGGGAAACTACCGAGCGGGCTCAGGCTTAGGACCCCTTTTCAAAGCCGGGGCGATGCGTTAGGACTCGCCATGTCGATGTCCCGTCCGCCGACACCTGGGCCAAGGCGCGGCGCCGTGTGGAACCTTGCCGAGCTGCGGGAGGAGCCCGGAGAGACGGGTTCCATGGCGCACGACTTCGCGACGGCCATCGATGACCTGCGGCAGACCACGAGCGAGTTCTCGATCGGCGCCGCTCGCAGCGCCGTGTCGATCGGGGTGATCGCGACGGAGGTGGAGCGGCTGGAGCGTGAGCTGTCAGACCTGGCGGGACGTGTCGCGTCGTTACGTTCGTCTTCGGAGCACGCCTCGAGTTCGGCAACCGACGCGGCGGGGACGAGCCAGGAGCTCGCCGCCGAGGCCGAGCGTGGCACCGCCGTGATCAGCCGCGTCATTGACGCGATCGGTGAGCTGCAGGGGCACAGCGTTCGCGTTGCCGATCTGCTCGACGGCCTGGTGCGCAAGGAGCTGGCGGACATCGGGACGATCTCGGCGGTGATCGACGGCGTCGCCCGGCAGACGAAGTTGCTCGCGCTGAACGCCGCGATCGAGGCGGCCCGTGCCGGCGAGCACGGCCGTGGATTTGCGGTCGTCGCCGACGAGGTCGGCCGACTCGCCACCGAGACCGGAGAGCAGACGGCCCAGATCCGCGAGACGATCGACCGGACCCGGGAGCAGATGGAGAGCATCCAGCGGGCCGCCGAGGCCGCGCGCGAGCGAGCCGCCGAGAGCGCCGCCGAAACCGGTGAGGGCCGCAGCGCGCTCGAGCGCATCGGCGCACTCGTCCAGACCTCATCCGCGTCGGCGGTTGAGATGGCCGAACTCGCCAATCGCGAGCTCGACGACGTCAAGCACGTGGCCGAGAACCTCGAGCACATCACGGCCGCTGCCGCGGAGATCCACAGTCGCACGGCGGCCGTGTCGACGAATCAGCTTGAGCTGTCGGCAAGCACGGAGCGCGCTGCCCTCAAGCTCGCCGCGTTTCACACCGGCGGCCCGATTGACCGGCTGCACGCCATGTGCGTCGAGCTTGCGGGCCAGCTGCGGGCGATCCTCGAGCAGGCTGTCGACAGCGGCCGCGTCACCCTCGAGCAGATGCTTGCCCTCACGTACGACGAAGTCACGGGCGCGCGGATCCGCAAGCTCGGGCGCCTGTTTGACGTCAGTCGGGTCCCGCCGAGCGGATTCGAGCCACCGAAGTTCGTCACCGCTTACGACAGCCTCGTCGACGTTCAGATGATGGAACGCATGGATGCTGTGCTCGCCGCCGAGCCACGGCTCACGTTCGCGCTGCCCTTCGATCTCAACGCGTACGTTCCGGCGCATAACAGCGCCTTCACCCGCGACTGCACTGGCGATCCCGAACGGGATCTCGCCGGGAATCGGACGAAGCGGTTCTTCCTGGACTCAGCCGCGCTGACGCGGGCCGCCCGGATGGAGCTTGGCGTCGAGCTGCCGCAGCGCCAGCTCTCTCGTGCCGAGATCGTGCGCGCCGGTGCGCAGCTCAGGGAGCCGGCGGACGCGGAGCGCACGCTCCTGCTTCAGACGTACGCGCGTGACACGGGAGCGGTGCTGACCACGCTGTCGGTCCCGCTCTACGTCAAGGGTCAGCGGTTCGGCGTGGTCACGCTCGGATGGGATCCGGAGCGTCTGCGCGACTAGTGTCGCGAGTCAGAAGTTCGACGGCAGTCGAGGCGCCCCCGGCGGCGCCGTGCGGCGTCCTCGAATCCTCGTGCACCTCCAGTGCACGTCGGATTCTGCGTCCTTGCGCGGCATCCCCCGGTGACACCTCTTGGTGCCACGGAACTTCTGACTCGCGACACTAGTCCGAAAGACCCGGATCGGATATGCAGAGCCCCGCGCCTCCTATGATCCGCCGATGCCCGATCTCGGACCCGCCGTCAGCACGGTCGTTCGCCGCTGCCTCGCGGTCGCGGAGGGCGAGGACGTGCTCGTCATCGTCGACGACGCGACGATGCCCATCGGCGAGGCGCTCCGCGCCGAGGCCCGGGCCGTCGGCGCCGATGCCGTGCTCGCCGTGATGGATGAGCGGGCGACCGACGGGACCGACCCGGCGCGGCCGATCGCCGCCGGGCTCATCGGCTGCGACGTGTACATCGCTCCGACGACGCGCTCGATCAGTCACACGCCCGCACGCAAGCGCGCCACCGAGGCCGGCATCCGCGGCGCGACGATGCCCGGCGTCACCGAGGACATGCTCGCGCGCGTCATGTCCGTCGACTTTGACCGCATGGCCGGCCGCTCCGACGCGGTCGCGAAGCTGCTCGACGACGGCGATACGGCGCACATCACCTCGGCGGACGGCACGGACCTGACGATCACGTTCGGCGGGCGGGCGGGGATCTCGGACAACGGCGACCTCACCGCGCCGGGCGCGTTCGGCAACCTGCCGTGCGGTGAGGCGTTCGTCGCGCCGACCGGAGGCGAGGGCCAGATCGTCGTCACCAGCGTGGGGTCGATCGGGATCTCGGAGGAGCCCGTCACCCTGACGCTCGAGGACGGCCGGCTCGTCGATGCGCGCGGCGGGGTCGGGCCGCAGTTCATCGCCCGCCTCCGCGAGCATGGCGAGCTTGGCCTCAACCTCGCCGAGCTCGGCGTCGGAACGAACGACCAGGCACACGTGACCGGGCTCGTGCTCGAGGACGAGAAGATCCTCGGCACCGTCCACGTCGCCTTCGGCGCGAGCGCCGGCATCGGGGGAACCGTGTCGGTGCCGATCCATCTCGATGTCGTCGCGCCGGGCGTGTCGCTCACGATCGGACCGACGACGGTCCTCGACAACGGCACGTACGCACTCGATTAGCGTCTCCGGCGTCGTCGGGTTCAACCGGACGCTGTGAGCCGCCCGAGCTCGCGGAATAGCTCGCGGGCGGTCGCAATCCCCTGGGGAACATAGTCGGCGAGCAGACGCTCGTTCGGCGAGTGGATGTTTCCGTTCGGGAGCGCGAAGCCGGTGACGATCGTCGGGATCCCCCGATCCGTGAGCGCCGACATGATCGGGAGCGTTCCGCTGGAGCGAACCACCGGGGGCCGCACACCGAGCACGCGCTCAAATGCGTCCAATCCGATCGTCACGGCCCGGGCATCAGGCGCCACCATCGCGGGCGCCGCCGAGGACAACAGCTCCACCTCGAGCTCGGCCCCCGAGGGGACCGCGTCTCGCAGCAGCCCGGTGAACGCGGCGGCGATCTCAGCGACATCCTGGCCGGGGGCCAGCCGGATCGACACGTTCGCGACTGCCTGCACCGGAAGGACCGTCTTGATCAGGCGCGGCGAGCCACTCTCGATCCCGTTGATGTCCAGCGACGGCTCCGCCAGCGTCCGCAGGTAGAACTCATCGGCGGCGCGCGCATCCATCGGACGAGCACCCTGCTCGGCGAGGGCTTCGGCGCCGGACGGCAGGCTGCGCCAGGTCTCCATCTCCGCTGGCGTCGGCGCCAGGATCCCGGCCCGCAGCGGCTCGATCAGGCGCCCGTCGACGGCGAGGACCGCGCCAAGCGCCCGCGTCAGGACGTGCGCGGCGTTGAGCCCGACCCCGCCGTACAGACCGGAATGAAGATCTCGCTCACCGGTGCGGACCGTCACGTGGAAATACACGACCCCACGGGCGGCGACGGCGAATGACGGCAGCCCGCGGCGAACCATCACGGTGTCAAAGATCACCGCCGCGTCGGCGCCTCGCTCGTCTGCCTCGACGAACTCGACGATCGAGTGGCCGCCGGTCTCCTCCTCGCCGTCACACGCGAACCGGACGTTGACGGGCAGTTCGCCGGCCTGTGCGAGCTCGCGTGCGCCCCGGAGCAACGCATAGAGCGGGCCCTTGTCGTCGGCCGCACCGCGGGCGTAGAGGTATTCGCCGCGGATCTCCGGCTCAAACGGTGCTGACTCCCAGAGCTCCAGCGGATCCGGCGGCTGCACGTCGAAGTGTCCGTAACAGAGGACGGTCGGTGCGCTCTGCGGATCAGACGACGCCCGGAGCTCGCCGATCGCCAGGGGCTGGCCGTGCCAGTCGACGAGCTCGCAGTCGCCGCCGCCGCCTCGGATGAAATCGCAGACCCACTCACCGGCACGCAGCACGTCTGCGCGGTGCTCCGGATCGGCGCTGATCGACGGGATGCGCAGGAACGCCGCGAGCTCATCGAATGGGTCCAACACGCCGCGATCATATGTCAGGACGGCGTGGGCTACGGCTCCGGTCCACACACGTTCGCGCCTCTTATGATGCGCCTCGCCGTGATCACCCTCCTGACCGTCCCGAACATCTCGGAGGGGCGCGACCGCGCCGCCATCGAGGCGATCGCGCCCGCGTTCGGCCTCCCGGTGCTGAACATCCACTCCGATCCCGACCATCACCGCACGGTGTTCACGGTCGCCGGCGCGCCCGGTGCGCTCGCGCCGGCCGTGACCGCGGCCGCGCACATGACGACCGCAACCGTCGACATCGGCGCGCACGTGGGCATCCATCCGCGCATCGGCGCCCTCGACGTCGCCCCGATCGTGTTCCTCTCCGACGAGGATCGGGGGGCGGCGTGCGCCGAGGCCCTCGTGCTCGCCGACCGGCTCGGCGAGGAGGTCAGGCTCCCCGTGTTCCTGTACGGGATCCTCGCCGCCGGGCGGACCCGCGCCGAGTTGCGGCGCGGCGGCCCGGGCGCGCTCCGCACCCGGATCGAGACTGGTGAGCTCACGCCGGACTTCGGGCCGCCACGACTGCACCCGACGGCCGGGGCCGTGCTCGTCGGTGCGCGGCCGCCGCTCGTCGCGTTCAATGTCGAGCTCGCGCCGCCGGCGACCCTTGACGATGCGAAGCGGATCGCCGCGCTCATCCGTGAGGGCGGCGCGGAGGGTCTCCCGGGCGTCCGCGCGATCGGGCTGTGGCTCGAGCACCGGAACGTGGCCCAGGTCTCGACGAACGTCGAGGATCACCGCGCGGTCCCGCTGGCGACCCTCGTCGAGGCGATCGCGTCGCACGCCACGCCGCTCGAGGCCGAGCTCGTCGGACTTGCGCCGACCGCGGCCTTCGCCGGCTTTCCGACCGAAGTCCGCGTCCGCAACAAACGCCTGATCGAGGACGCACTCGCCCAGTGAAAGGCTAAGCTCCATTCACCATGGCTCAGACGAAGCGCAAGCGGCGGACCAAGCACCGGGGTACCGCCGCCGGAACGGTGACCAACCGCGGTCGGACCGGTCGGCCGCCGACCGCCGAGGAGCGCAAGAAGCAGCAGCGCACGACCGCCCGCGAGCGGCGGATGAATCAGAAGCCGACGTGGAAGTCCTCGCTCACTCGGGCGTCGTTCGCGGCGGTGATCATGTTCATCTTCCTGCTCGTGACGACGCATGGGAAGAACCGTGTCGCGGCGTCGGTCGTGTTTGCCGTGCTCGCGCTCGTGCTCTACGTGCCGGCGGGGTACTACCTCGAGGTGTTCCTCTGGCGCCGGCGCCAGAAGCGCAAGGAGGCAGGCCGATGATCGACGTTCGGATGTTCACCGTCGGCCCGGTCCAGGAGAACGCGTTCATCGTCCGCGTCAAGGACTCCGAACACGCCGTGATCGTCGACCCCGGTGACGAGGCCGACAAGCTGCTCGGTGCCATCGAGGCGCTCGGCATCACCCACCTTGACGCGATCCTCGTCACCCACACGCACTTCGACCATGTCGGCGCGGTCGCACCCGTCGCCCGCGCGACCGGGGCGCCGGTGTACTGCCCGGAGCTTGAAACCCGCGTTCTCGCGAACATCATGGACTTCGTACCGTGGCCGGGATTCGGACCGTTCGAGAGCTACGACGCCGACCACACGGTCGCCGGCGGCGAGACGCTCGAGCTTGCCGGCATGACCTTCGACGTGATCTTCACTCCCGGTCACAGCCCGGGTCACGTCACCTACGCCGCGCGCGGGGAGAACGCGTTGTTCTCCGGCGATGTGCTGTTCCAGGACTCGGTCGGCCGGGTTGACCTGCCGGGTGGTGACTGGCCGACGCTGCTCGCCTCGATCGAGACGCTCGTCGATGGGTATCCGGACGAGACGACCGTGTACCCGGGGCACATGGGGCTCACGACGCTCGGGCGCGAGCGCGCGAGCAACCCGTTCTTGCGCGAGCTGTCCCTGAAGCAGTGATCCAGGCTCCTCGCGGCACGTTCGACGTGCTCCCGGAGGACGCGGCCCGCCGTGAGTACCTCGAGGCGCAGGCGAAGCGGATTCTCGGTGCTGCGGGCTACCGCCGGATCGAAACGCCGACCTTTGAGTCGACGGAGCTGTTCGCCCGTGGCGTCGGCGAGGCGACCGACATCGTGCAGAAGGAGATGTACACCTTCGACGACGGCGGCGGCCGCTCTCTGACGCTGCGCCCGGAAGGGACGGCGCCGGTGTGCCGCGCCTACATCGAGCACGGGATGCACAAGCTCCCGCAGCCGGTGAAGTTCTGGTACCTGTCGAGCTTCTTCCGCGCCGAGGCGCCTCAGAAGGGTCGCTACCGGCAGTTCTGGCAGGTCGGGGCCGAGGCGATCGGCTCGCCGAGCCCGGAGACCGACGCCGAGCTGATCGTGCTGCTCGCCGACCTGCTCGAGGCGCTGTCGGTCAAGGACGTGCGCCTGCGGCTGTCCAGCCTCGGCACGCCCGAGACGCGGGCGGAGTACCGCGAGGAGCTGCGGGTCTATCTCCGACGCCACGAGGAGCGGCTCAGCGACGAGGTGCGCGCTCGGATCGACCTCAACCCGATGCGCGCGTTCGACGCCGGCGATCCCTCCACGCGCGAAGTCATGCGCGGCGCCCCGACGTTGCTCGAGCGCCTGAGCGACGAGGATGCCGCCCACTTCGAGCAGGTCAAGTCGCTGCTCGACGACGCCGGCCTCCGATACGAGCTTGACCCGACCCTTGTCCGCGGCCTCGACTACTACACGCGGACGCTGTTCGAGTTCACGAGCGATGCGCTCGGCGCGCAGTCCGGCGTCGCCGGCGGTGGGCGCTACGACGGCCTCATCGAGCAGCTCGATGGCCCGCCGACTCCCGCCTCCGGGTGGGCGGCCGGGGTCGAGCGGATGCTGCTCGCCGCCGGCGAGCTGCCGATCGCGCCGGAGCCCGTCGACCTGTTCGTCGCGCTCCCGAGACACGATCACGCCGGCGGCCGCAGCGCGTTCGAGCTCGCCCACGGCGCCCGCCGCGCGGGTCTCACCGCCCAGCTCGAGCTCGCCGGCCGGTCACTCAAGGGGCAACTCAAACAAGCCGATCGCATCGGCGCCCGCTACGTTGCCATCGTCGAAGGCCCCTCGAAGGCGAGCCTCAAGGACATGCAGTCCGGAGAGCAACATGAGACCGACGTGCACAACGTGATCCCCACCATCCTCCGCGGAGACCGCCTGTGATGCAGCATGCCCCGCGTCCCAACGGATACCGCGACAGCTGGGCCGGCCAGCTGACGGCCGAGCGTGCCGGCACGCAGGCACGCGTCGCCGGCTGGGTGCATCGCCGTCGCGACCACGGCGGCCTCATCTTCATCGACCTCCGGGACCGCTCGGGCATCGTCCAGCTCGTATTCCATCCGGACGGCTCCGGCACCGCCCATGAGCTGGCCCACCGGCTGCGCTCCGAAGACGTCCTGAGTGCCGCGGGCACCGTCACCCGGCGCGAGCCGGCGAACGTCAACCCGAACCTGAGGACCGGCGAGATCGAACTCGCCGTCTCGGACCTGGCGATCCTCGCCGACGCCGACACGCCGCCGTTTCCGCTCGACGAGGGCGACAGCGTCGATGAGAACCTGCGCCTGCGTCACCGCCCGCTTGATCTGCGCCGCGCCGAGATGCAGGAGCGGCTCGCGACCAGGCACCGGGTGACCGCCACGATGCGCGAGGTCCTGAACAACCAAGACTTCCTGGAGATCGAGACGCCGTACCTGACCCGCTCGACGCCCGAGGGCGCGCGCGACTACCTCGTGCCCGCCCGGATCGCCCCCGGCTCCTTCTACGCGCTGCCCCAGTCACCACAGCTGTTCAAGCAGCTGCTGATGATCGGCGGCTTTGAGCGCTACTACCAGATCGCCCGTTGCTTCCGGGACGAGGACACGCGTGCCGACCGCCAACCCGAGTTCACCCAGCTTGACGTCGAGATGTCGTTCGTCGGCGAGGACGACGTGATCGAGACGATGGAGGCGGTGATGGGCGCCGTGTTCGAGCGCGAGGGCTTCGACGTCCCCGCGCCGCCGTGGCCGAGGATGACCTTCGCCGAGGCCGTCTCCCGGTTCGGCATCGATCGACCGGACACGCGCTTCGGGCTCGAGCTGTCCGATCTCGGTGAGGCGCTGGCGCAGTCCGAGTTTCAAGTGTTCAAGGGCATCCTCGCGTCCGGCGGCGTCGTCCGCGGGATCAACGCCGGCGCGCGCGAGCTGCCGCGCTCCGAGCTCGACGCGCTCACTGACCTCGCCAAGCAGCACGGCGCCAAGGGGCTCGTCTGGATGTTCGTACAGGAGGACGGAGGCCTGCGATCCCCGGTCGCCAAGTTCCTCAGCGAGACGGAGATCGCGGCAATCAAGGATCGCTTCACGGCACACCCCGGTGACCTGTTGCTGATCGTCGCCGACGAGGTGACGACCGCGGGCCAGGCCCTGAGCGCGCTGCGGATGGAGCTGGCGCGACGCTTCGATCTGATCCCGGCGGGACGCCACGACATCCTCTGGGTGGTCGAGTTCCCCGCCTTCTTCTGGAACGCCGACGAGGCGCGCTGGGACGCCGCCCACCATCCGTTCACGGCGCCGACCGGCAACCTCGATGACCCGGCGCATCTGACCTCACGCGCCTATGACCTCGTCCTCGACGGTGCCGAGATCGGCGGTGGGTCGATCCGTATCCACGAGCGCGACGTCCAGCACAAGGTCTTCGAGCTGCTCGGGATCGGCGAGGAGGAGGCGCAGGCGCGGTTCGGCTTTCTGCTCGACGCGCTGCGATACGGCGCGCCCCCGCACGGCGGCATCGCGATGGGCCTCGACCGCATCGTCACGGCGCTCACCGGAATCGATTCGATCCGCGAGGTGATCGCCTTCCCCAAGGCCGCCAGCGGAGCCGACCCGCTCACCGGCGCCCCCGCGCCGGTCGACCCACGGCAGCTGCGCGAGCTCGGCCTGCGCCTCGCCTGAGCACAGCTCGGCTGCCCCGGGCGTCCGCGCAGGAGATTTGGGGCTCAGGATCTGGGGGGAAGAGGCCGATCATGATGGTGATGACACACGTCTCGCGCCCACTCGTCGCGCTGTTGCTGGCCACTGTCGTGTTCTTTGCGGTGTGGATGGTCGCGCTCAAGCCGAAGTCAGACAGCGGCTCGTCGAGCCACTCGGCCCCGCTGCAGTCGGCGGTCGACAAGGCCCACGCCGCGGTGGCGAAATCGAACGCGGCGAGCGTCGCGCACGGTGGGACAGTCGCCACGACGCCGACGCCGACGACAACGACGCCGACGACAACGACACCGGCGGCAACCACGCCGGCGAAGACCTCGACGCTCGCGTCTCACATGCCGGCCACACCGGCCGCTGCAGCGGCCAAGCCAAGCACCACGGCGACCGCGATCGTTCACGTGCCCGCTCCGATCCTCCGGACAGCGGCTCAGCGTGAGGCGGTCGTAACGCGCGCGCTGCGCGCGCACAAGGTGATCGCGCTGCTCTTCTTCAACGCCCGGGCGGCGGACGACCGAGCGGTCAAGCGAGAGCTCGCGCTCGTCTCGACCTACGGCGGCAGCGTCGTCAAGCAAGCTGTGCCGCTCGTCGAGCTTGCCCGGTACAGGATCGTCACCCAGCAGGTGCCGGTGACCGCCTCGCCGACGCTCATCATCATCGACGCTCAGCACAAGGCGTGGACGATCGTCGGGTACGCGACCGAGTTCGAAATCTCGCAGCGCGTCACAGACGCCCTCCTGGCCACGGCCAGCTGACGCTTCTATCCTCGCGCGGGTGGACACGCTCGCCTTCGAGCACCATCTCACCTCGCCGCAGGGGCACCGTTGCGTGCCGGACGGCGGCTTCGCCGTCACCGCCGACGGCGGCTCCTGCGGTGACCTGATCAGGTTCTCGCTCGCCACCGATGGTGAGCGCGTCACGGATGCCGGCTTCGACGCGTCCGGCTGCGGCGCGGCGACGGCCGCCGGGAGCGCTGCGGTCACGCTCGTCCGCGGCCTGCACCTGTTCGACGCGGCGCGGATCTGCGCCGCCGCGATCGCGGAGGAGCTCGGCGGTCTCAGCCCGGCGAAGGTCCATGCCGCTGAGCTGGCTGCGGACGCGCTCGCCCGCGCGCTCGGGGCGGCGGCCCGCAGCCGCGCGCGGGTCGCACCTCCCGCCGGCGGTGCACGAACGCTCGTCGCGATGAGCGGCGGCGTCGACAGCTCCGTCGCCGCCCTCCTGTGTGCGCGCGACAGCGAGACGATCGCGGTCACCCTCGAGCTATGGGCCGACCCCGAGAATGACGCCGAGCAGAGCTGCTGCTCCTCGACGGCCGTCGCCCAGGCGCGCGCGCTCGCGCATTCGCTTGGCCTCCCACACTTCACGATCGACCTGCGCGACGAGTTCCGCACCGGTGTCGTCGAGCCGTTCATCGCCGGCTACGCGAGCGGGGAGACCCCGAACCCGTGTGTCGGCTGTAACGGTCACGTGCGTCTTGACGCGATGCTCGACCTCGCCGCTCGACTCGGCGCGGCCAAGCTGGCGACCGGCCATTACGCCCGGACCGCGCAACGCGAGAACGCGTCCGGCCCGCTGCTCCGGGTGGCGGCCGATCCGGCGAAGGACCAGACGTACATGCTCGCCGCCCTTGACGTGCCGAGTCTCGCCCGGATGCGCTTCCCGCTCGGCGAGCTGACCAAGCCCGAAGTGCGACGGCTCGCCGCGGCGGCGGGGCTGCCGGTCGCGAGCAAGGTCGACTCTCAGGACCTGTGCTTCCTCGCCGGGACGACCCGGAGCCGGTTCCTCGCCCGCCACGGCGGGATCGATGAGCGCCCGGGCGAGATCGTCGACCGTGACGGACGCGTCCTCGGCCGGCACGCCGGGCAGCATCTGTTCACCGTCGGGCAGCGGCGGGGGCTCGGCGTCGCCAACGGTGAACCGCTCTACGTGCTCGAGAAGGACGCCGAGCGCAACCGGGTCGTCGTCGGCCACCGGAACGACCTCGCGGCCGAGCGCGTCCGGCTCCGAGGCGTGCGCCTGCATCGTGACGGCAGCCGCGTGGATCGCGTCAAGCTGCGGTATCGGGCCGCCCCCCTGCCGGCGCGGATCGACGCCGCGCTGACACCAGGACGCCATCCGGAGGTGACCGTCGAGCTCTCTGATCGGGTCGAGGGACCGGCCCCCGGTCAGCTCGCGTGCCTGCTCGACGGCGAGTTCGTCGTCGGCTGGGGCACGATCGCGCGCGGCCTATAGACTCGCCCGCGATCGTGAGGTTCAGGGGCCTTCTGATCGGGGGCATCGCCGCCGGGCTCGTCGTCTCCACTGTGCTCGCGCAGCCGGGGGCGCCAGCGCGCGCGAGCGGGCCGACCGCGCGCATTGCCGTCCTGTCTCCGGGCTCCTGGTGCTGGTTCGGTGACCCGCGGGCGATCGAGTTGCCGGGCTCTCACCAGACCATCGTCGGCTGGATCAGCCCGACCGGCGCGGTGACCGTGGCCTCGTACGACTCACGCCTCGGCGTCATTCTCACGCGCATCGTCGGCCACCTCTATCCGGATGACCACAGCAGCCCCGCCTTGTTCCTGGAGCCCGACAAGCGGGTCACCGTGTTCTTCTCTGGGCACAACGGTGCCGAGATGCACTACCGGACGACCGAGCGGCCGGAGGACATCTCGTCCTGGGGGCCGTCGCAGGTGGTTCCCTCGCGCCACTACGGGCAACGTGGCTTCACGTACCCCAACCCGGTGTCTCTGTCCGCCGAGCACGACCAGCTCTATCTGTTCTGGCGTGGCGAGGACTGGAGCGCCGATTACACGACCCGGTCGTCAACCGGTCACTGGACCGACGCGCACCGGCTGATCGCCGACCACGGCGAGCGGCCGTACCTCAGAGTCGACTCGGATGGGCGTGACACGATCGCACTCGCCTACACGAACGGTCACCCGCGGGAAGCGCTGACGAGCGTCTACTTCGCGTTGTACCGGCACGGCTGGTTGATGACGGCCGGCGGACGGCGGATCCGGCCGCTGGCGAAGGCGCCGATCAGCCCGCAGCAGGGTCAGCTCGTCTACGACGGCCGAGCGACGCACACCTCCGCCTGGGTGTGGGACGTCGCGCTCGGCTCGAGCGGGCATCCGGTGATCGTGTACGCGACGTTCCCGAAGCCGACCCACCATCAGTACTGGTACGCGCGCTGGAACGGAGCCCGGTGGGTCTCGCACCCTCTCACTGACGGCGGCCCGTCGATCAGCCCGGGCACGATCGAGCAGCAGTACTCCGGCGGAATCGCGCTCAACCATGCGGACCCGACAACGCTCTTCCTCTCCCGCAAGATCGACGGACGCTTCCGGATCGAGCGGTGGTGGACGACCGACGACGGCAACACGTGGCGCCACCGCGTCGTGGCCGCAAACGGTGCCGACAACGTGCGCCCGGTCGTGCCCCGCGGCTGGACGCGGGGGCCGATGGGCCTGCTCTGGCTGCGAGGGAGCTACCGGAGCTACACCACGTACGGCACGTCGATCGCGTTCCTGCGCTGAGGGCCGACCTTGGGGTAGCGCCGCGCGCCCGCGCGGGTTGACGCGACAACCTCGCAGCGGCCGCGAGCCGCCGAACTCAGCTGACCGATCGTGCCTACACTCCGTCGCCTATGACCTCCGACGAGATCCGCCGGGTATTCACCGAGTTCTTCGAGGACCGTGACCACAAGCGCCTGCCCTCGGGGTCGCTCATCCCGGCTGAGCATGATCCGTCGGCGCTGTTCACCGTCGCGGGCATGCACCCGCTGAAGCCGTACTTCCTCGGCCAGGAACGCCCGCCGCACGTGCGCGTGACGACCTGCCAGAAGACGTTCCGCACCGCGGATATCGACATCATCGGCACGACGACGCGGCACCTCACGTTCTTCGAGATGCTCGGCAATTTCTCGTTCGGCGACTATTTCAAGCGCGAGGCGGTCCGCTTCGGGTGGGACCTGTCTCGCGAGGGCTTCGGCTTCAAGCCGGAGGACATCTGGATCACCGTGTTCGCCGGTGATGACGAGCTCGGGCTCGGGCCCGACGAGGACGCGATTGAGGCGTGGCTCGAGGTCGGCGTCCCGCGGGAGCGGATCGTCGAGTGCCCCCGCTCGGAGAACTTCTGGCAGGCCGGTCCCACCGGACCGTGCGGACCCTGCTCCGAGCTCTACATCGATCGCGGCCTTGCGTTCGGCAAGCCGGACGATCTGCCTGGCGGCGAGAACGAACGGTTCATGGAGTACTGGAACCTCGTGTTCATGCAGTTCGACCAGAACCCCGTGAACACACTCACCCCGCTGCCCGCGCAGAACATCGACACCGGCATGGGGCTCAACCGGATGGCGGCGATGCTCCAGGACAAGCAGTCGGTCTTCGAGACCGATCAGTTCGCGCCTCTGATCGAGCTTGGCGCGGAACTGTCCGGCCGCCGCTACGGGGAGGGGTACGACACCGACCGGGCGATGCGGATCCTCGCCGACCACGGCCGGGCGATGACGTTCCTGATCGCCGATGGCGTCGTCCCGTCGAACGAGGATCGCGGCTACGTGCTGCGGCGGATCATGCGCCGGGCGATCCTGCAGGGCACCCATACGCTCGGCCTCGATCCGGGGTTCCTGCGTCGGTACTCCGAGCGCGTGACGGACCTCATGGCGTCGGCATATCCGGAGCTCAGCGAACAGCGGGATGCGATCGACACCTGGCTGACCTCCGAGGAGGCGAGCTTCGGTCGGACACTCGCCCAGGGCACGAAGCTGCTCGACGAGCTCATCGACCGGGCGAAGACGTCCGGGGCCGACGGGATCGGCGGCGAGAACGCGTTCCTGTTGCACGACACCTACGGCTTTCCCATCGACCTCACCCGAGAGCTCGCCGCCGAGCAGGGTCTCGGCGTCGATGAGGCCGGCTTCGAGTCGCTGATGGAGGGCCAGCGCGACCGCGCCCGGCGGGGCGGGGGTCGGGCCGCGGTCGGCGAGGACACGCGTGAGCGGGCGCTCGAGTTCGCCAGCGCCAGCGGGTTCGCCACCGATTTCGTCGGCTACGCGACGACCGAGCGGGAAACGACCGTCGGTGCCGTCGAGTCCGATAACGGGCGGCTGCTCGTCAAGCTCGTCGAATCACCGTTCTACGCGACCGGCGGCGGTCAGGTGGCCGACTCCGGCTACGTCGAGTGCGCTGACGGGGACTGCCGCGCGCGGGTCGACGAGGTCGTCCGCCTCGGCGACGATCAGGTCGTGGCGCTCATCCCGGAGCGGGGTCAGCTCAAGTCGGGCGAGCGCGTCCGCGCCGTCGTCGACCGCGCGACGCGCCACGCCACCGAAGCGAACCACACGGCGACCCATCTGCTCCACGCGGCACTGCGCCGCCGCCTCGGTGCCCACGCGCATCAGGCGGGCTCCTATGTCGGCCCGGACAAGCTGCGCTTCGACTTCACCCATGGCAGTGCTCTCAGCCGCGACGACGTGCAGGCGATCGAGGATCAGGTCAACACGTGGATCCTGGAGAGCCAGCCGGTGCACGCGCTCACGACGACCCTGACGGAGGCCAAGCGGCTCGGTGCGACGGCGTTGTTCGGCGAGAAGTACGGCGACGTCGTGCGCATGGTCGAGGTCGGGGACGGGTCGTTCTCCCGTGAGCTGTGCGGCGGGACCCACGTCCACACGACATCCGAGATCGGCCTGTTCAAGATCATGAGCGAGACCTCGAGTGCCGCGAACGTCCGCCGCATCGAGGCGTTGACCGGCCCAGCGGCGGTCGAGCTCATGCGCCGGCACGACGCGACGCTCCTCGGTGCCGCCGAAACCCTTCGGGTCCCCCCTGAGCGGGTCGCCGAGACCGTGACCGAGCTGCGGTCCCGTGTCCGCGAGCTCGAGAAGGCGGCGAAGCGCGGCGGCGGCCCGGGCAACGGTGGCGCGAACATCGACGCGCTGCTGTCCACCGCCGCCGATCACGGCGGCGCGCGCGTGCTCACCGCGGCGGTCGAGGGCGTCGACGGCCAGGCGCTGCTCGCTCTCGCCGATCGGCTCAAGGCGAAGCTCGGCGACGCGGCGATCGTGCTCGGCAGCGCCGGCGAGGGTCGGGTCGACCTCGTGGCCGCGGTCACACCCGCGGTGGTCAAGCGCGGCGTTCGTGCTGGTGAGATCGTGAAGGTGGCGGCGGCCGTCGTCGGCGGCGGCGGCGGTGGGCGTGACACGCTCGCCCGGGCCGGCGGCAAGGACCCGGCGAAGCTGCCTGACGCCATCGACGCCGCCCGCCACGCGATCGAGTCCGCCCTCGAGCAGTAGTGGGCCGGAGCGGAAGGGCTAGTCGCTAAGGTCATGCGGGTGCTCGCGCTCGACTACGGCAGCGCGCGATGCGGTTGCGCCGTCAGTGACCCGACCGGAGTCCTGGCGACCCCGATCGATCCAGTCCTCGCACCGAACACGCGGCGCGGGCGGGGTCGGCTGCGCGCGCTCGTGCGCGAGCTGGGCGCCGAGCAGATCGTCGTCGGCCTGCCCCTGTCCCTGTCCGGTGGGGACTCTGCGCAGACGGCCGAGACGCGGGCGTTCGCCGAGCGCCTGCAGACCGAATTGCCGGTCCCGGTCGAGCTCTACGACGAGCGCTTCACGACACGCCTGGCGGAGCGCTCCGGCGGCTCCGCGAGTGAGGACTCGCGCGCCGCGGCGCACCTGCTCGAGAGCTGGCTCGCCGCCCGGAATCGCGCCGGAGGCCCCGCATGAACGGCCGCACGCCTGAGGAGCGCGAGGCGGCTCGGCTCGAGCGCGAGCGCCGCCGCGCGATGCGCGGCCAGTCGACGTCTGACGTCCCGCCGCCGCCGAACGATCCCGACCCGGTGCCCGAGCCCCAGCCGACGCTCGAGCCGGTCGTCTCCACCCCGGGCCCGATCGGCCATGCCGGTGGCTTTCCCGACGCCGACGCGGAGTCCGATCACGACGACGACGAGCTGGTGGAGCCGCTCGTGCTGGAGGGCGACGACGCCGAGGATGACGCGGAGGCTCCGGCCGGGACGCGGCGCGTCACCGGGCTGCAGCGCGGACGTCGCAATCACCCGGTCCGTCGCCAGCGACGCCCCCCGCGCCAGGCGCGCGCGGGCAGCCGGAGCCGCCTCCACTTCGGCCGTGGCGCCGCCCTGCTCGCGATTCTTCTCGCTGCCGCGTTCATCTGGTTCCTCGTCCAGCTGTTCCAGCCGTTCCACGGCTCCGGGCACGGGCGCGTCACGGTGCAGATCCCCGCGCACGCGAGCTCGAGCCAGGTCGGGGACCTGCTCGTCCATGACGGGGTCATCTCCTCGAGCTTCTTCTTCGAGCTGCGGGCGACGCTGGCCGGCAAGCGCAGCGATCTGCGGTCCGGGACGTACCACCTCAAGCAGGACATGAGCTACAGCGACGTGCTGACGGTCCTGACGACGCCGCCGCCCGCCGCCAAGGTGAGCGAGCTGACGCTGACCGAGGGCAAGACCCGCCGCCAGATCGCTGCGCTGCTCCACGCCCAGGGCATCCGCGGCAACTACCTCGGCGCGACCCGGCACTCTCCGCTGCTGCGCCCGACGCGCTACGGCGCTCCCCGGAACACGCCGACGCTCGAGGGCTTCCTGTTCCCGTCGACGTACCAGCTCATCGACCCGATCCGCGTCTCGGCAATCGTCGCCGACCAACTCAAGGAGTTCCGCAAGCAGTTCGCCCGGGTCAACTTCGGTTACGCCCGCAGCAAGCACCTGACGCCGTACGACGTGCTCACGATTGCGTCGATCATCGAGGCCGAGGCCGGCACGCGGCACGACCAGCCGCTCGTCGCGTCGGTCATCTACAACCGCCTGAAGGCCGGGATGCCGCTCCAGATGGACGCGACGACGCGCTACGCCACCGGCAACTACTCAAAGCCGTTGACCGCCTCCGAGCTCAACTCCCCGTCGCCGTACAACACGCGGATCCACAAGGGCCTGCCGCCGACGCCGATCAGCAATCCCGGCACGGCGGCGATTCAGGCGGCCGCTCACCCGAGCCGCACGAACTACCTGTATTTCGTCGTCAAACCGTGCGGCAACGGCCAGTCGGTGTTCACCGCGAGCTACCAGGAGTTCCTGCACTTCCAGCAGCTGTACCAGTCGGCTCGCGCTGCGCACGGCGGCCGCTCGCCGACGAGCTGCTGAGCGCCGGGCGAGACCGATGCCCGGAGAGTCCACTCGACTCGGCGTCCTCGGGTGGCCGGTCGCCCACAGTCGCTCCCCGGCGATGCAGAACGCGGCCCTGGCGGCCGTCGGTCTCACCGACTGGCGCTATCAGCTGCTCCCGGTGCCGCCGGGGCTGTTCGACGAGACGGTCCGCGCCCTGCCTGGTGCCGGCTTTCGCGGCGCGAACGTAACGATCCCCCACAAGCACGCCGCGCTCGCGCTCGCGGATCGTCCGACCGCGCGAGCGGCCGCGATCGGCGCTGCGAACACACTCCTGTTTGGCGACGATGGGTCGATCACTGCCGAGAACACCGACGCGCCCGGGCTGATCGCCTCGCTGCCGCTGGACCCGGCCGGTCGGAGTGCCCTCATCCTCGGCGCCGGCGGCACCGCACGGGCTGCGCTGTGGGCGCTGCTCGATGCTGGTGCCGGGCCGGTGTTCGTGTGGAACCGCACCGCGTCTCGGGCCGACGAGCTGTGCGCCGAGCTCGGCGGCACACCGGTTCGCGACGCACCGGGGGCGGATCTGCTCATCCAATGTACGTCCAGTGGCCTGGACGCTCCAGACAGGACGTTCAAACATGTTCCGGTGAGCGCCGATGGTCTCACCAGGTATAGGTGTGTGGTTGACTTCGTGTACACGAACCCCGAGCATGCGGGCACTCCGCTCGTGCAGGCTGCACGAGCCCGCTCGATCCCGAGTGTCGACGGGTTCGAGCTTCTTGTGGCGCAGGGAGCGCTCGCGTTCGAACGGTTCACCGGGCGGCCTGCGCCGGCCGAGCTGATGCGAGACGCCGCGCGAGGTCCATGATGGATCCCGCCCCGCACCTGCGCGCGGTCGATGGGGCCGAGGCCGTCGGCCCGGCGCGCGCCACCGGGATCACTCCGCCACGGCGGCGGGGCGGCTCCGGCCGGTTTCTCACCGATGTCATCGTCGAGCTTGGCTTCGCCGACCGCGAGCGCGCCCAGAAGGCGATCGAGGACGCCCGCTCGGCCGGCATCCCGCCGGAGCGCGTCCTGCTCGAGGAGCGGGCGATCACCTCCGAACAGCTCTCGTACGCCATCGCCGAGCGCTACGGCCTGGACCACCTCGATCTTGGCGTGTTCAAGGCCGACATGGCGGCGGTCAACCTGCTGAGCGCAGCGGCCGCGAAGCGGTATTCGGCGGTTCCGGTGTCGTTCGTCGACGAGCGCACCGTTCTGCTCGCGATGGCCGATCCGGCCAACGTCCTCGCCGTCGACGACGTCGCTCTGCTCACCCGTATGGATGTCAAGCCGGCGGTCGCATCCTCCGAGGACATCGCTGCGGTCATCGCCTCGATGAACCGCTTCGAGGACGCCGTTCAGGAAGCGGTCGACGAGGGGGAGGACAACGCCGCCCCGCTCGAGATCGTCGACCTGCGCGAGTCCGCGGAGGACGCGCCGGTCATCAAGCTCGTGCACTCGATCATCGCCGAGGCGGCAGACCGCGGGGCCTCCGATATCCACTTCGAGCCACAGGCCGACGAGCGGGGCCGGGCGGGCGCCGAGCTCCGGGTCCGGATGCGCATCGACGGCGTGCTCACCGAACAGACCCGGGTCCCCAAGCGCATGGTCGCGGGCGTCGTCTCACGCATCAAGATCATGAGCGACCTCGACATCTCGGAGCGCCGGATCCCGCAGGACGGCCGCGTCGGGCTGACGATCGACGGCCGTCACGTCGACATCCGCGTCGTGACGATCCCGAGCGTGCATGGTGAGTCGGTCGTCCTCCGCGTGCTTGACAAGGAGAACATCCGGCTCGAGCTCGACAAGATGGGAATGCAGGAGCACGAGCTGACTCGGTTCCGGCGCGCGTTCAACCAGGCCTACGGCGCCGTGCTCGTCACCGGCCCAACTGGATCAGGCAAGTCGACCTCGCTGTACGGCGCCCTCCTCGAGCTCAATACGCCGGAGAAGAACATCATCACGATCGAGGACCCGGTCGAGTACCAGATCGCCGGGATCACTCAGGTCCAGGTCAACACGAAGGCCGGTCTCGGGTTCGCGCAGGGACTGCGGTCGATGATGCGCGCCGACCCGGACATCCTCATGGTCGGCGAGATTCGCGACCGCGACACGGCCCAGATCGCCGTCGAGGGCGCCCTCACCGGCCACATGGTCCTCTCGACCCTGCACACGAACGACGCACCCTCGGCGATCACGCGACTGATCGAGATGGGGATCGAACCGTTCCTGGTGGCTTCGGCGCTTGACTGCATCGTCGCTCAGCGGCTGGCGCGCACGCTGTGCCCGCATTGCAAGCGGCGGACGATCATCTCCGCCGAGATCCTCCGTGACCACGGCTTCCACGCCCAGTTCGACATCGAGGCCTACGAGCCGGTCGGCTGCGTGCGGTGCAGCCACATGGGCTATCGAGGCCGTACCGGCCTGTACGAAGTGATGCTCATCTCGGAGGAGATCCGCGAGCTCACCCTCCAGCGCGCGTCGGCCGATCAGATCGCCACCGTCGCCGTTCGCGAAGGCATGCGCCGCCTGCGCGAGGACGGCCTGGACAAGGTCAAGTCTGGCCTGACGTCCATGGCAGAGATCTCCCGTGTAACGGGATCGCACTGATCTGCCGATTACTAAGGACGCTATGGGAATCGTTCTCCCGCGGAACGGAGCGCTGAATGGAACTTGATTTCGCCGAGGTCCTGCTTGAGGTTGTTGAGCGGCGTGCCTCGGACCTCCACCTGACGGCCGGTGCGCCTCCGATGGTGCGCGTGCGCGGTCGCCTGACGCCGATGGAGGGCTACCCGGTCCTCACGCCGACGGATACGCGTGAGATCGTCTACTCGATCCTCTCCAACGCGCAGCGCCAGAAGCTTGAGAACAACTGGCAAATCGACTTCGCCTACCAGATCCCGGGTGCCGCGCGATTCCGCGTCAACGCCTACTTCCAGCGCTCGGCGCTCGGCGCCGCCTTCCGTCTCATTCCATTCGAGATCGCTCCGCTCGAGTCGCTCGGGCTGCCGCCCATCGTCGCCGAGCTCGCGAAGAAGCCACGCGGCCTTGTGCTCGTGACCGGCCCGACCGGCTCCGGCAAGTCAACGACGCTGGCGAGCCTCATCGACGTGATCAACTGCAGCCGCGAAGAGCACATCATGACGATCGAGGATCCGATCGAGTTCCTGCACAACCACAAGAAGTGCATGGTCAACCAGCGCGAGCTCGGGGCCGACGCCACGAGCTTCGCGGAGGCGCTCAAGGCCGCTCTGCGTCAGGACCCCGACGTCATCCTGGTCGGAGAAATGCGCGACCTGGAGACGATCGGCACCGCCATCACCGCGGCGGAGACCGGCCACCTCGTGTTCGCCACGCTGCACACTCAGGACACCCCGCAGACGATCGACCGCATCATCGACGTGTTCCCATCGGCCCAGCAGGGCCAGATCCGCGCCCAGCTGTCGGTCGCGCTTCAGGGGATCATGACGCAGACCCTGCTGCCGACCGCCGATGGATCCGGCCGCTGCGTCGCCTGCGAGATCCTCGTCCCGACTCCGGCCGTCCGCAACCTCATTCGCGAGGCGAAGAGCCACCAGATCTATTCGGTGCTCCAGACGGGCGGCCAGCACGGGATGCAGACGATGGATGCCTCGCTCGCGACGCTCGTGCGCGCCGGGAAGATCACGCGCCAGCTCGCCGAGTCCCGGGCACACTCGGTCGAAGAGTTCAAGCGGCTGATCTCCGGTGGTATGCCGACGGGCGGCAGCTACAACGGCCAAGGGATGAAGGCGGCGTAGGAGCGCACCATGGCCACGTACGTCTTCAAAGCCATGGATCTCGCCGGCGTCCCCGCCGGCGGGGAGGTCGAGGCCAATTCCAAGCAGGACGTCGCCGATCAGCTCAAGGAGCGCGGGCTCGTCGTCATCGACATCGCCTCGAAGTACCGCTCCAAGGAGCTCAACGTCGAGCTCTTCGCGCGGGTGAAGCCCGCCGACTTGGCGGTCGCCACGCGTCAGCTCTCAACGATGGTCACCTCCGGGATGACCATCCTGCGCTCGTTCTACGTGCTTGAGAGCCAGACGAAGTCCAAGCTGCTGTGCAACACGTTCACCGCGGTGCGGCACGACGTCGAGGCCGGCCTGCTGTTGTCCGACGCGCTGGAGCGTCACCCGAAGGTGTTCTCGAAGCTGTACGTCGCGATGGTCCGCGCGGGGGAGACGGGCGGTGTGCTCGAGCAGGCCCTGCTGCGCACCGCCGACCAGCTGGAGAAGGACGCCGCACTGCGGCGGCAGATCCGCGCGGCGATGATCTACCCGACCCTTGTCATCACCTTCGCGCTGACCGTGATGCTCGCCCTCGTCGCCTTTCTCATTCCGGTGTTCGAGAAGGTGTTCAAGGAGTTCCACGGCACATTGCCGGGGCTCAGCAAATTCATGGTCAGCTTCTCGCACCTGCTGACCCAGCGCTGGTACGTGCTCATCTTCGCCATCGTCGCGCTGGTCGGCGGTTTTCTCTCATTCAAGAACTCGAAGTGGGGGCGCCCACACTGGGACGCGTTCAAGCTGCGCATCCCGATGAAAATCGGCGACGTCGTCCAGAAGGTCGCCATCGCCCGCTGGTCGCGCACGTTCTCGGCCCTGACCTCCGCCGGCGTGCCGATCATCCAGGCGATCGAGATCACCGGCAAGACGGCCGGTAACGCGGTCATCGAGAGCGCCATGGACGACGTGATCGCCTCGGTCAAGGCGGGCGGCTCGATCGCCGAGCCGTTGAGCAAGTCGAGCGCGTTCCCAGTGATGGTCCCGCACATGATCGGCGTCGGAGAGGAGACCGGCGCCCTCGACGCGATGCTCGCCAAGGTCGCCGAGTTCTACGAGGAGGAGGTGGCGACCGCGGTCAAGGCCCTCACCTCGATCATGGAGCCGGCGATGATCATCCTCGTCGGAGGCATCGTCGGCGTGATCGTCGTCTCGATGTACCTCCCGCTGTTCAACGTCTACAACTCGATCCGCTAGGCCTCTGCCCATGCGCACGCCGCATCGGGGCCCGCGCGCCCCGGGCTGGACGCGTCTGCGTGCCGGATTCGCCAAGATGCAGCCCGACAGGGAGTCCGCGCACCACGAGGGGCTGCATCATCCGCTTTCACTTGCCACGACAGCACGCGGCCATGGCGTCGGTCGGCGTGCTGGCGGTCATGCTGTCGCTCGCAGCGTTCGGCCCGTCCGGTGCCCGGGCGACAACGCCCGCGTCCCCGGACATCATCGTGCATGCCGGCTCGACGCTGCGCGCCGTCCCGAGCTCCTTCCTCGGACTCTCGATCGAATTCGACGAGCTCGCTCGCTACGAGCGACTGCCGGCGTTCGGAACGTTCCTCGAGCAGCTTGAGACGCCGGGCTCGGGCCCGCTGTCGCTCCGCGTCGGTGGCGAGAGTGCCGACAACACCTACCTCTCGAAATCCCAGCAGCTCCCGGGCTGGTCGTACGTCCTCACGTCGTCATGGTTTGCATCGCTGTCGCGGTTGATCACGAGCGTCCACATGCGGATGATCGTCGACCTCAACCTCGCCGTCCGCTCCGCCGCCCAGGCGGCTCACATGGCCCGGGCCACGCTCGCCGGCCTGCCCGCTGGATCGGTGCAGGCCTTCGAGGTCGGAAATGAGCCCGATCTGTTCCGTTTCGGGGTCGTCGGCATCCGCAAGGTCCGCGCGCGTTCTCCGGGGGCGTTCGGCTGGGCGTTCGGCTACTCGCCCCAGTCCTACCTGTCCGAGTTCAACGCCTATGCGTCGACGTTGCGATCGAGCGCACCCGGGATCACGATCGCCGGCCCAGCGTCCGCGGACCCGGGGACGAGGTGGTGGAGTGCGCTTCCCACAGGTGCTGGGAAGCTCGGCCTCGTCAGCATCCACCGGTATCCGTTCGCCGCCTGCGGGCGACCGAACACGCCGCATTATCCGACCTCGGCGCGGTTTCTCAGCGCGGCCGCCGCGACGGGTCTCGCCCAGAGCGTCGGCCCCTCGCTCGCGCTCGCCCGCAAGCGCCGGCTCAGGGTTCGGGTCACCGAGCTTGGCTCGGCGTCGTGCACCGGACACGCGGGCGCGACGGACACGTTTGCCACCGCCCTGTGGGCGCCCGACGCGCTGTTCAGCCTCCTCGCCGCCGGCGTTGACGGTGTCAACGTGCACAGCCGGTGGCGGACGCCGAACACGCCGCTGAGCGGCGTGCCGACGCTCCAGGCACGCCCGATGTTCTACGGCCTCGTGACGTTCGCCCGGATGCTGGGCCCGGGCGCGCGGCTGCTGCGCACGAGCGTGCGATCCGCGAAGACGCTCGCGCTGTCGGCGTGGGTCGTTCAGTTGGGCGACGGCTCGGTGCGCGTCCTGCTGATCAACAAGTCGTGGCGGAGGCTGACCGTCGGTCTGAGGTTGCCGACGCGGTCGACGGCACTGTCGCAGGCGCTCCGGGCGCCGGGTCTGACCGCGACCTCCGGGCTCACGCTCGCCGGGCAGACGCTCGGCGCGAACGGTCGGTGGGCCGGCAACCTCGCCGTCGTTCCCGTCCTGCGAGGCGGCGACGGCACCTACGTGATGAGGGTGCCGGGCTACAGCGCAGAGCTGCTCGCCGCCCGGTGAGCCGGGCGACGAGCAGTCCAGAGTGCAGTTGCGCGACTATGCGGTGACGGTCACGTGGCCGCGCATGTACCCATCATGGGCCATCGCCCACGGGTCGCACGGGAAGGCGCAGAACCACTGGTACGTCCCAGCCTTGGTCGGTGCCTTGAACGTGAACGTCGTGGTCTTTCCTGTCGCCGAGCCTCCGGGGATCCGGGCATTGAGCCCGAGATCCGGGGCTGTATACGAGTGCGGCGCGTCATCGAAGTTGGTAACGGTCACGGTCACCGTTTGCCCGGCCTTGACGGTGAGGTTGCCGCCGAGGATGGCGTCGTGCCACTGGCCGTCGGGGCCCTTCTTCCCGTGTTCGGTGTCGGTCTTGACGATCATCTTCACCGCCAGCGGCGCGACCGCCGGGGTCGAGTTCGCTGCCGGGCTGGCTGCCTGGACCGTCACCGTGCGCGGCCCAGCATTGGGGTTCTTTGCGGACAGCGCGACCAGCGAGACGATGATCGCCGCGATCGAGAGCAGTCCGGCCAGGCCGACTCCGACGGCGAGCCATTCATGCCAGGCCCGAGCATTCTGTTGCTCCGGGGCGCCGCTGTCAGGAGTCTGCCCGCGGCCATTCGTATCAGGGGGGTGGACGGTTTCAGTTGCCATGCGAACGCCTCCTCAGGCGAGTGATCCTCGAACTTGAGTGAAATCTCGACGTCAGGACGCTTTCGCGCATCCGTAACCGAACGACGATTGACGAGCCCTTCCACGGATGACGGACCGGGTTTCCCCGCAAGCGCCGCGCTCATGAAAAAGGCGATTTCGGCCGAAACGATCCCTGTGCCAACGACTCTGCGCACCCGCCGAGACGCCATTCAGGTGCTTGCCGGCGGTGGGCTGATCGTTCTTGCCGCGGTGTGGGTCACGTGGCTCGGGTTTCGCCCGCAGGTGATGGGCGACTACGGCAACTGGTTCGCCCCCTCGACGAACGCGCTGCTGTCCGGGCACATCGGGGCGTTCTTCGCCCACCTGCCCACGGACGGCGCCGGCGGGTCGATCCTGCTGCGAGCGCCGTTCTCCTGGATCGGGAAGGCGCTGGTCGGCGACCAGCCCGCGATCTTCCGCTTCGGGGCGCTCTTCTGCGTGCTTGCCACGGTCTCCGTCGCCGTCTGCCTGCCCGGTGTCCGAGCGGCGGGTCGGCCGGCGCTGACACGGGGAGCGCTCATCGCCGTGTTCCTGCTCGCGCCGGCGATTCTCGACGCGGTGTTCTACGGACACCCTGAGGAGCCGCTCGGCGCCGCACTCTGCATCGGATCGGTGCTCCTGGCCGCGAACGGGCGTAGCGAGCTGTCCGGGACGCTCCTCGGACTGGCGATCATCAACAAGCCTTGGGGCGTGCTCGCAATCCTTCCCGTGGTGCTCGCCGCTCGCGAGCGCCGGGTCAGGCTGCTCGGGCTCGCCGCCCTGATCGCCGGCGGCTGGACCCTGGCCACCTACGTTGGCAGTCCGAGCAACTTCCGCCAGAGCATGCTGACGTCGAGCAGCGCGGTCGTCGCGCATCCGCAGGATGTGTGGTGGCCGCTCGCCCATCTGCGGGCCGCCCCGGGGACGACGCCGTGGTACGCCCTGCCGGCGCTCATCTCCGACCACGCCCGGATGCTCGCAGTGCTTCTCGCGATCCCCTTGGCGCTGCCGATCGCGCGGCGACGCGAGCGGACTGCCGATGACGCACTCGCGCTGCTCGCGCTGCTGTTTCTGCTGCGCTGCGTGCTCGATCCGAGCAACCACGTCTACTACCAAGTGCCGTTCGTGCTTGCGCTCGGGGCCTGGGAGGCTCGGGTGCGCGGCGTCCCGCTGCTGTCCCTGATCAGCCTGGCCGGCTTCTGGTTCATCTTTCATACCGTGTCCGGCACCGGCAGCCTGACGGCGCAGTACCTCGCCTACATGGCGCTCGTCATCCCGCTTGTCGGATACCTCGCGGTGGTCACCGTCGGGGGGCGGACAGGTATCGTGCAGCGACGTGATCGTCACCGACTCGGTTCAGGCATACCTCGAGGCGTCGCGTCCTGAGCCAGATCCATTGCTTGAGGAGATGGAGGCGCACGGCGAGCGGGAGGGCATTCCGATCGTCGTCCCGGAGACGGGAATTCTGCTGCAGATTCTCGCGCGGGCCCGGGGCGCGCGGCGGATCGTCGAGGTCGGCACCGCGATCGGCGTCTCGACGCTGTACATGGCGCGCGCGCTGCCGCCGGACGGGGTGATCGTCTCGTTCGAGGTCGATCCGGTGCGCCACGAGGCGGCGCGCGGCTATTTCGAACGCGCCGGCCTGCTCGACCGTGCGGATCTGCGACTGCAGGACGCCCGGACCGGGCTGGCCGAACTTGAGGGAGTGTTCGATATGGCGTTCATCGACGGGGTGAAGGCGCAGTACACCGATTACCTCGATCAGTTGCTGCCGCTCCTCGCGCCGGCGGGCGTTCTCGCGGTCGACAACGTGCTTGCCTCGGGGACGGTCGCCGATGGACACGGCAACGCGTACTGGAGCGAGGAGCAGGTGCAGGGCCTGCGCGCGTTCAACCACCGGCTCGTCACCGACGAGCGGTTGACCGGCACGATCACGCCCGTCGGAGACGGGGTGCTGATCGCGATTCGCGATGCGGAGGTCGGGAGATGACGACGGCGGCGAACAGCGACGAGCGGACGACCTGTACGGCATGCCGCGGCACCGGCCGGGTTGTGTCCGGCCTCGGTGGTAGCCCGCATGAGGTCACATGTCCCTGGTGCGGGGGAGATGGCGTGTTTCACCGCGGACGGGACGCCCAGGAGGCCGCGCCCGCGCCGGAGCAGGACCCGCCCGCCCCGGAGCAGGACCCGCCCGCGCCGGACCAGGACCCGCCGTCACCCGGCGATCCCTGACACACCCGTCGATTACCTGTCGATTGTTGTTCGCGCCGTGCTCCACTCGCGCGCGTGGCGGCCGATAACGGGTCTAGGCGGGTGCGCCCCGCCCAAAGAACCGAGCAACGATGGGGTGAACGATGCGTCGCGGACTGCGCCGCGTGAAGGACGAGGACGGTGGGTTCAGCTTGATCGAGCTGCTGGTCGTCCTGCTGATCATCGGTTTGCTCGCTGCCGTGGCGATCCCCACGTTCCTCAGTCAGACAGACAAGGCGAACGACGCCACGGCCAAGGCGCAGGCGCGCACCGCGCTCACGGCTGGCAAGGTGCTCGAGACCGAGACCGGAGGCTCATTCAGCACGGTGAGTGTCAGCGTCCTGCAGGGCATCGAGCCGATCCTCCGTGACACAAGCGACGCCACGCTCGTGGCAGCCGCGCCGGACGCAGGGGACAAGGGCTTCACCGTCACGTCGCTCTCGCGTGACGGTAATACATTTACGATCCACCAGGCCGCCGACGGCACTGTCACGCGCACGTGCGTCGCCGCGGTGCCATCTGCGCCCGCGGGATGCATCGGCGGGAAGTGGTGATGTGTCGACCGTTCGTCCAGCGGCCCTAAGCCGCGTCTTAAGACGCGTCGATACAGGAAGTGCCAGAGGGAACACCGGGCAAAGCCTCGCGGTATCTGGCGCTCTGTCAAATCAAGGACAAGATCCCGGGAGGATCCATGCTTTATAAGCTTCGCCGGCACGCTGAGGATGAGAAGGGTTTCACCCTGATCGAGCTCCTCGTCGTGATCCTGATCATCGGCATCCTTGCCGCGATCGCTATCCCGTCGTTCCTCAATCAGAAGGGCAAGGCGAACGACGCTGCCGCCAAGTCGCAGGCCCGCACGGCCCAGACGGCGGCGGAGACGCTCGCCACCGACAACAACGGCGATTACAGCGGTGTGACGCTCTCGGCGCTGCAGGCGACTGAGAGCACGCTGAAGGACACCGGCTCCGCCGTCGTGTCGGTCGGCACCGCTTCGTCCACCGGCTACTCGGTCATCTCGACCTCCAACGCCACCAAGGACGCGTTCACGATCACGCGCAACTCTGACGGCACCGTCAGCCGTACCTGCAGCACCGGCACCGGTTCCGGCAGCCCGGGTGGGTGCGTGGGTGGCAAGTGGTAAGCACCTGAAATCTCCGGCCTATGACAAACGGGGGCGCGTCTCGCGCCCCCGTTTGTCGTTTCAGTCGACCGTTTGTCCAATGTCATTAACCCCAGGGATGGAGCGGTCGATAAATGCAGTGCCAGAGTCACGGTGCCAGAGGCAAACCGCTCGTGAGGGCGGGACGCAAAGCCACGGACCTCCGTCCCGGAGGAAGCCGGGTTGCCACCAAAAGCTCAAGCCTGTCGAGGCCACGGTTGGCGACGGACCGAGGGATCTGGCACCCCAGTTCCCAACCGCCTCAAGGAGGACCAATGCTCCATACGTTCCGTCGTCGCGGGGAGGATGAGAAGGGTTTCACCCTGATCGAGCTCCTCGTCGTGATCCTGATCATCGGCATCCTTGCCGCGATCGCTATCCCGTCGTTCCTCAATCAGAAGGGCAAGGCGAACGACGCTGCCGCCAAGTCGCAGGCCCGCACGGCCCAGACGGCGGCGGAGACGCTCGCCACCGACAACAACGGCGATTACAGCGGTGTGACGCTCTCGGCGCTGCAGGCGACTGAGAGCACGCTGAAGGACACCGGCTCCGCCGTCGTGTCGGTCGGCACCGCTTCGTCCACCGGCTACTCGGTCATCTCGACCTCCAACGCGACGGGCGACGCGTTCACGATCACGCGCAACTCTGACGGCACCGTCAGCCGTACCTGCAGCACCGGCAGCGGCTCCGGCAGCCCGGGTGGGTGCGTGAGCGGCAAGTGGTAAGAGCCTGATTTCAGGCGAAGTTTGAACGGGGCGGGTCAGTCGGCCCGCCCCACATTTTTGCGCCTCGCCGATGCCTTCTTCCCACCGCCATCGAGACCGCCTTGCCACGCTGGTGCTCGCCGGCGGCGCGGCGATCGCCGTCGCGATCATCGCTGTCCACGCTCCGGGGTTCGGCGACTACCCGCGTGATGCGGGCCCGGCGATTACCCCTGCCGCTCACGGGAACTTCGCCGCCTTCTTCGCCCACCAACCCGCGATGGGGGCGCTGTCACTGTATCTGCGCGTGCCCTTTGCGGCGCTTGGCGTCGCACTCGGTGACGATGCGCTCGGGGTGTACCGCTGGGCTTCACTGCCGTGCCTGATCGCGCTCGCGCTCGTCGCCGTATGGCTCGCCCGGGTCGCCGGGCGGCGCGGTGCCGGGCACGTCGCTCAAGCTCTCATCGTCGGCATGGTGCTGCTGAACCCGCTGGTGGGCGACGCCCTCTACTGGGGACATCCCGAGGAGATTCTGACGGCAGCGCTCGCCACCGGGGCGCTGCTCGCCGCCCTTGAGCAACGCGCGCTGGCCACGGCCCTTCTGGCCGGCCTCGCGATCGCCAGCAAGCAGTGGGCGTTGGTCACGCTCATCCCGGCGCTGCTGTTGCTCGACCGCGACCGACTCCGCGCCGGCGCCGGTGCGATCGCCATCGCCGTCCTCAGCACGTTGCCAATGATCATCGGCAATCTCGCCTCTTTCCGGCACGTGCTCCGGTACATCTCAAGCCCGCAGCCGCTCGTCACCGTGTACACGTGGCTGTATCCGTTCTCGTCGACAGGGAACGTGCGGATCAGTGACATCAACGGGGCGCGCGCGCCGTTCACCGCCCATCAGATCCTGCCGATCGAGACACTGCTCTCGCACCCGCTGATCGTGGCCGTCGGCCTCGCGCTACCGGTGTACGTGTGGTGGCGGGCGCAGGGTCGACCGGGCGCCGGTGCGCTGCTGATCGCCACCGCCCTGGCGCTGTTGCTGCGCTGCGCGCTTGATCCGGGATCCGTCGCGTACTACCACCTCCCGCTGCTGCTCGTCCTGGTGACGCTCGACGCGTGGGAAGGGCGGACCATCCCCGTCACCGCCCTGGCTGCCACCGCGGTCGCGTTTGTCGTGCTCGACCGCTTCCCGCGGTACCTCTCCGCGCAGGCGACGAACGCCGCGTACATCGCAGTGACCGTCGTGGCGACGTACGTGCTCGTGCGCGAGCTCCGCAGCGACCGGGCCATACCGCTCATGACCCGCCGTGCGGAGCCGATAAGAGCATCGTGAGCCCTCGCACGCACCGGCGGCTGCTGCTGGCCGTCAGCCTGGCGTTTTCCGGTCTCGTCGCCCTGGTCGTGTTCACGACGACCGGCAGCGGGGACTATGGCGTCGGCCTCCCGGTCGCCGGCGACAACGCCGGACCGGCGCTGAGCGCGCTCGCGCACGGTCATCTCGGAGCAGTGCTCACCCATCAGCCGTTCATGGGCCTCGTGTCGCTCGTGCTGCGCGCGCCACTCGTCGCGGCCGTCATCCGGTTCGGCGGCGGGAACGAACTCGCGTACCGGCTGGGCGCGTGCGCCTGTCTGTTCCCACTCGCGATCTTGAGCGCGAGACTGGTCACGCGCCGCGGCCCGACGCGAGGCGAACGCGTGCCCACGATCATCGCCGCGCTGCTCGTCCTCGCCGGGCCGGCGACCGCCGGTGCCGTTGCCGTCGGCCACCCCGAGGAGGTCCTGGCGATCACGCTCGCCACCGCTGCCGTGATCGCCGCGCTCGCGGACCGGTCGCTCGCCGCCGCGATCCTGCTCGGGCTCGCCATCGGAAGCAAGCCGTGGGCGGTCCTCGCCGCGGCGCCCGTTGTCGCCGCACTTGCCGCACACCGCATCCGCGCGCTGACGATTGCCGGGTGCGTGGCGGCACCCGTCATGGCCGTGCTTCCGCTTCTCGATCCGTCCGCCTTCGCCCGCGCCGGTGGCGCCGTCGGTCATATGCACGTGAGTGGTCCGGCAAGTCTCTGGTGGCCGCTCGGCGGTGCGCTCCATACCGGCGTGACCGATCACCGGCTGCCGCTCGGACTCGACCGCTCGGCCGCATCACTGATCGCGCTGAGCGCCGCGCTGGTGGCCGTCGCCCTGCTCGCGTGGCGCAGCACGCGCCATGACCGTCGACTTGATCCGCTCGCGTTGCTGGCCTTGCTCGGCCTGGTCCGCTGCGCCGTCGATCCTCTCCCGCTCGAGTACAACCTTGTTGCGGCACTGGTCCCGCTTGCCGTCTGGGAGGCGCTCGAGCTCGGCCGCCTGCCGGTCCTCGCCGCCGCATCGACGCTCGCCGCCACGCTGCTGTTCGGCGGGCGGCTGCACGTTGCGCCGGGCGTCACGAGCGCGCTGACGATCGTCTTCGTGCTCGCGCTCGCCACCTATCTGGCTCGTGCCGCGTTGCACCGGCGGATCCGGTCGGCGGCGTCCGGTTCGCTTGACAACACCCGACGGATGCCGACCGTGGCATCAGGAGTCCCAGCATGATGGTCATCCTGCTCGCGATGGTGGGAGGCCTCACCATCGGCTCATTCCTGAACGTCGTCGCCTACCGCCTCCCGCGCGGAGAGTCGATCGCCTTCCCCGGGTCGCATTGCCCCCGCTGCGGTAGTCCGGTTCGCGCGTTCGACAACGTCCCGGTCCTCAGTTGGGTCGTGCTCCGCGGGCGCTGCCGCACCTGTCACGAGCCGATCAGCGCACGCTATCCGCTCGTCGAACTGACGAGCGCCGCGCTCGCCGTGGCGGTCGTGCTGGTCAAGCCCACGTGGGCCGAGCGCGTGCTCGGTCTGGTGCTGGTAGCGATCCTCATTCCCGTCGCACTCATCGACTTCGACGAGCGAATCATCCCGAACAAGATCACGGTCCCGGCGGCCGTACTCGCGGTCGGACTTGGCCTCGCGATCAAGCCCTCGGGGGTCCCGGAGCAGCTCATCGCCGGCGCCGCGGCAGGCGGGTTCCTGCTCGTCTTTGCGGTCGCATACCCGCGGGGGATGGGCATGGGTGATGTCAAGCTCGCCGCGATCATGGGGCTTTACCTGGGGCGATCGGTCGCGGTCGCGCTGATCGTCGGCACGCTCGTGGCCACGATCTTCGGCGCCGCCGTGATGGCGCGCGTTGGGGTCAAGGAAGGACGCAAGACGGCCGTGCCGTTCGGGCCGTTCCTGGCGTTTGGCGGGATCGTCGCTCTGCTCTGCGGACCGCAGATCATCCACTGGTACCTCCACACGATGGGGTAGGCGTCTGATGGTCCGCCGTCTGCTCGCCGTCGCTGGTCTTGCCGCCGCGCTCACTGTCGGGCCGGTCGCGGGCACAGCGAACGCGAGTCCCGGCACCGCCACCGGCGTCGCGCTGCCGCTCCAGCCGGTGTACGCGGGTGCGACGGTGCCTCCGGGCTTCACGTCCAACACCGCTCAGGCGGTCACGGCCGCCGAGTCGACGGCGGCGATGCAGGCGCTGCACCGCCGCCAGCATCCACTCGACGTCCAGGCCTATGTCTGGGCCGGCCGCCGGTGGTACGTCGACTTCTCCTACCGCGGCATCCTCGTCGCCGAGGTCGACGTTTCGCCCGCGGGTCACGTTGCGGCTGTGTGGACCGGGCCGCTCGCGCGTGCCGTCTACGCCCGCGGCCACTTCGCGCCGCTGTTCAGCTCACCATGGGTGCTCGTCCCCTTCTCGGTGCTGTTTCTCGTCCCGTTCCTCGACCCGCGCCGACGGCGCGTGCGCCTTGACGCGCTGCTCGTGCTCTCCTTGCTCGTCTCCTACGTGCTGTTCGCGCACGGTCGGCTCGAGCCGGCGGTGTGGCTCATCTACCCGCCGCTCATCGCGCTCGCCGCGCGCATGTGCCTCGCCGGTGTGCGACGGCCGGTGGCGCGGTTGCCAGCACTCACCGACGGCCTGCTCTCCGAGCGGGCCCTGTGGGTGGGGCTGCTCGTGCTCGTCGCCGCCCGCGTCATCCTCAGCCTTGCCGGCCACACCGTCATCGACGTCGGCTACGCGTCGGTGATCGGCGCGCACCGGCTCACGCACGGGCAGAGCCTGTATTACGCCGCAGCGGCGCACAGCGACACATACGGGCCGATCACGTACCTTGCGTACGCCCCCTTCGAGCTCATCTTCCCGTGGCATGGGACCTGGGACTCGCTGCCCGCGGCCCACGCGGCGACGATCGCGTTTGACCTCGTGACCGTCGTCGGCCTCGTGCTGCTCGGCCGGCGTCTCGCGCCGGGCGCCCCAGGCCGCCGTCTCGGCGTGCTGCTCGCCTGGGCCTGGGCGGCGTGCCCGTTCACGCTGCTCGGCATCATCATGCACACGAACGACGGGCTCATCGCGATGCTCGTCGTGCTCAGCCTGCTCACGTTCCGATCTCCGACCCGGCGCGGGGCGGTGCTCGGTTTGAGCGCTGCCGCGAAGCTCGTCGCGGTCGCGTTGTTGCCTCTGTATGCCGCCGCTCACGAGCGCTCACGACGCTGCGTCACCGCGTGCGTCGCGGGCTTCGGCCTGGCGGTCGGGGCGTCGCTGCTGCTCGTGCTCCCGGGGGGCGGCCTGGACCTCCTCTACGACGAGACGGTGGGCTACCAACTGCATCGCAGCGACGTGTTCTCCGCCTGGGCCCTACATCCCGGCCTCGGGGCGCTGAAGGTCGTCCTCGAGGTGCTCGCCGTCGCCCTCGTATTCGGCGTGGCGCTGCTGCCGGGACGCCGGTCGGTCCCCCAGATCTGCGCGCTTGCGGGCGCGGTGACGATCGCACTCGAGCTGACCTCGCAGCACTGGTTCTACTACTACGCAGTCTGGTTCCTGCCGTACGTGTTCGTGGCCGTCCTCGCTCCGTCCGGGGCCGCGCCGACGCCGACCCCGCGCGAGCTGTCAACCCGGCGGGGTGCGGCCGACCCGATCGCGGCGTCACCGCACGCCCTGACGCCCGCCTAGACCAACCATCTAGACCGGCTCGGATTCGTCCCGCGTCGACCCGAACGTCGAGATCGCGGTGGACGGCGCTCAATTTCGACCCCCACCCTGCCGATTTCATCGAGAGCCATGGGACACACGGGTAAGAACGTTGTCGGACTCGACATCGAGCCCGGGTATGTCGCCGCAGTTCAGGGTGGAGCCCGAGGGGTTTCTGTCGAGCGCGCCGCAACGGCGTCGCTCGCGCCGGGCGTTGTCCGCGACGGCGAGGTCGTCGACGTCGAGACGCTCGCGGGAGTGCTCAAGGACATGTTCGCCGCGAACAAGCTCGGTAAGCGCGTGCGAATCGGCATCGCCAATCCGCGCATCGTCATGCGCACACTCGATCTGCCGCCGCTCACGGAGGCGAAGGACATCGCGTCGGCCGCGCGGTTTCAGGCGCAGGAGCACATCCCGATGCCGCTTGAGCAGGCGGTGCTGGAGCACCACGCGCTCGGGATCGTCGAGACGGCCGACGGGCCGCGCACGCGCGTCGTGCTCGTCGCCGCGCGCCGGGACATGATCGACCGGGTGCTCGAGGCAGTGCGCCGCGCGGGCCTGCGGCCCCACGGGATCGACCTCTCCGCGTTCGCGATGATCCGCGCGCTTCACAGCCCCGAGCGCGCCGAGCCGACGCTGTACATGAACGTCGGCGGGGTCAGCAACCTCGCGGTGGCCGTGGGGACGACGTGCCTGTTCACCCGCGTCACGATGAACGGCACCGAGTCGATGGCGGGGGAGCTCGCCGAGCGGCGTGGGCTCACGCTCGAACACGCCCATGGGTGGCTGCAGCACGTCGGGCTGGTGACACCCGTCGATGAGCTCGAAGGGGACCCCGAGATCGTCATGGAGGCTCGTGCGATCCTCGGCGACAGCGTGCGCCGGATCGCCGACGACGTCCGCAACTCGATCGACTACCACGTCATGCAGGAGGGCGCGGGCGAGATCCAGCATGCCGTCCTCACCGGGCCTGCGATCGCAATTGTCGGCTTCGCCGAGAACCTCAGTGAGCAGATCGGCCTGGAGGTTGAGATCGGGCAGATCGCCGAGGCGAAGCTTGGTGCGTTCGGGGGCGTTGACGCCGGTCGCCTCGCGGTGGCCGCGGGTCTCACGGTCGACGAGGTAGGCGCATGAAAGCCGTCAACCTCATCCCGACCGACGGCAAGCGGGGCGGCGCGCGGACGCCGAGCGCGCCGAAGGGTCCCGCCGTCGTCCTCATCGGCCTGCTCGTGATCGCGCTCGCCTTCATGACCGTCTATGTGCTCACGTCGAACACGATCACCGATCGCAAGGCAAAGATCGCGACCGTCCAGCGGCAGGTGACCGTCGCCCAGGCGCAGGCCGCGCGGCTCACCAACTACGCCACCTTCGTCAACCTTGCCGACAGCCGCTCCGCAACCGTCCGGCAGATCGCCGCTCAGCGCTTTGACTGGAACGCCGCCCTGTCCGACCTCTCGAAGGTTGTCCCGCCCAACACCTCGCTCGAGTCGCTGCTGGGCACGGTGTCGCCCACGGCCAGCGTCAACGGTGCCGGCGGCAGCACCGGCGGCTCAGCGGTCAGCACGGGTGCGCTGCGCGGCGACATCACGAACCCGGCTTTCGAGATCAGGGGTTGCACCGCGACCCAGGACGACGTCGCGAAGCTGATGTCACGTCTGCGGCTGATCAACGGCGTGACGCGCGTGACGCTCGCCGACTCGGTCAAGCAGGACAGCGCCGGTACCGCGGGCGCCGGCGTCGTGTCCTCCGGAGCCGGCGGCCCGTCTTGCCCGGCGAACTGGCCGACATTTGACCTCGTCATCTTCTTCTCGCCGCTTCCCGGCCAGTCGGCCGCCGGCACGACCGGCGCGGCCACGACCCCGACCGCGAGCACGACTTCGACCGCGAGCACGACGAGCACGACGTCGACGACGACCTCGTCGACCGCGAGCGCCGCGGGTGCCTCAGCAAGCACCCCGTCGACGAGTGCAGCTTCGATGAGCTCCCCCGCCGCGTCAGGAGGATCGAAATGAGCGCCCTCAACGCACTCACCGGACGTGACCGGATGGTGCTGCTCGTCGTTGTCATCGCCGCGGCGGTCGTCGGCACCTGGCTGCTCGTCGTCCAGCCGAAGCGGTCAGAGGCCTCGCAGCTCGGTAATCAGCTGAAGGTGGCCCAGGCCCAGCTCGCGAGCGCGCAGTCCGCTGTCCAGGCGGGGCTGGCGGCCAAGCACCAGTTTGCGGCCAGCTACACGGAAATGGCGCGCCTCGGTGAGGCCGTGCCCGCCGACGACAACGTCCCGTCGATGATTCTCCAACTCCAGAACGCCGCCGCGACGGACCAGGTGGACTTCCGCACGCTCAACGTGAGCGCTCCCTCGAGCACCACCACGGCGGCCGTCAGCGCCTCGACCACCCAGGCCGTGACGGCAACGCTCCCGCCCGGGGCGGCCGTCGGTCCCGCCGGCTTTCCGATCGAGTCCTTCACGTTCAACTTCCGTGGCAACTTCTTCCATCTGTCGAGCTTCCTCGGCCGCGTTCAGGGGTTCGTCGTCGTCAAGCACAACGATGTGATCGTGAGCGGTCGGCTGTTGGCGTTCAATGCGATCAGCCTCGGCCCCGGACCGGCGGGCTTTCCGCAGATCTCCGCGACGATCTCCGCGACCGCCTACCTCGTGCCCGCGTCGCAGGGCGTGATGGCCGGCGCGACCGCAAGCGGGCCATCGAGCGGATCGCAGTCCCAGAACACTTCCACCCCGAGCACCGGCTCCAACACGCCGGCCGCCGTGGCGATCGCGCCGATTCGATGAACCTCTTCCAGCCACTCATCACCGACCTGCGCGAGAAACGCCTGTGGCCCGTCGTGGTCGTGCTCGCCGTCGCCCTCATCGCGGTCCCGGTGCTGCTCGCCAAGCCCGCTCCCAAGCCGCAACCGGCGATCGCCGCGAACGGAGGGGTGACGACGACCTCGCCGATCTCGGGGCTGCCGGTCGTCGAGCTGTCGAAGACCCCCCAGTTCTCGCACCTGCCCGGTCCCGGCCGCGACCCGTTCACCCAGCAAACGACGACGCTGACAACGATCACGTCACAGGCGTCTCCCGTCTCAAGCAGCTCCAGTGGCGCCATCAGCACCACTGGTTCCCACGGCTCCAGCTTGAGCACCGGGAGCGGCGCGGGTGGTGGTGGCACGGGCGGCTACAGCTCGACCACCACCACCACGACGCAGACAACCTCGACGCAGACGACCCCGCCGGCGCCGCCCGGTCTGACGAGGACCGAGTCCTACGAGGTGGCGCTCGCGATCACGAGCCCGGACGGTGGGCTGACCACGATCGATCCGGTCGTGCGCCTGAGCCCGCTGCCGAGTGCGACGCAGCCGCTGTTGCTCGAGCTCGGCGTCCTGGAGGGCGGCTCGAAGGTGCTGTTCGTCGTGCAGCCGGGAACGATCCTCAAGGGCCCCGCGAAGTGCCTGCCCGGCAAGGTCGACTGCCAGATCATCTCGCTCGCACCGAACCAGATCGAGAGCATGTACGTGAACACCGCCAGCGGGCCGTCGCACGTCTCCGACTTCGCCGTGACCGGCATCAGGACGGTCTCGCACAAGACCGCGGCGGATGCCACCAAGGCCCGCCGTCAGGTCTCGAAGACTGGGCAGAAGCTCCTGAGCGCTCTGAAGTACGAGGCCCTCGCGCTGTTCCCCTACGAGCCCGGCGTCGGCGCGATCGTCGACCAACGCAACCTGAGCGCAGGGGGAAGCTGATGCGCCGGACGTTTCTGATCACGCTCGCCGCCGCGGCGTTCGCGCTGCTCGGTGCCGGAAGCGCCATGGCGGTGGTCGTCCCGCTCGGGGCCTCAGGCCGCGCCGGCGTCGCGCTCGTTCCCGGGACGAGCAGTGATCTGGCGAAGGCCGGCATCACTCCGGTCACGGCGAACGCTCCGTGCACCGATCCGGCACTCCCGCCGGACCTCGGGATCAATCATGTCTTCCCCGGCGGCACGCTCCCGGCCAGCGCGACCGGTCTCTGCTGGCATACCGGCGGATCGGTGCTGCACGCGAATGAGACGTTCGCGGTCACCTGGGATCCGCTGCGCCGCTATTGGGCGACCACTCGGGGCTACGTCGAGCAGTTCCTGCGCAACGTCGCGGACGCCAGCAGCTCGTTGTTCACGCCATACGCGGTCGTCTCCCAGTACACCGACGCGACGGGCCGGGCCGGACATGCGTCGCTGTATGGTGGCGGCTGCATCGACTACGGCGACCCCGGCGGTGCCACCTGCCGGTTCGCCAATGCGGTGACGTCAACCGTCGGTCAGCCGTATCCGACCAGTGGCTGCCAGGTGAAGGGCGCACTGGCGTGCCTCACGGATGACCAGCTCCAGGCCGAGCTGAAGACGACGATCGGAGAGATGGGGTTCGTCCACCGGACTCAGTCCGGCTATACGCCGCTCGTCGTGCTGTTGCTGCCCTCCGGAGTCGACACCTGCCTGAAGGCCGGCGCGCTCTGCTCCGCGGGCAGCGGGGCGAAGGCCGAATTCTGCTCCTATCACTCGCAGCTCACGATGCCGGACGGGACCAGGGTTCCCTACGTCGTGCAGCCATGGAGCGCGTACACGGGCTGCGACGAGCCCGATGTTCCGAAGCTGTCTGACCCGCCGACCACGGAGGAGGTCGCGACGAACGCCGGCATGCGGCTCGTCAGTCCGCTCAGCGCCGCTCAGATCGCGTCAATCGTCAATCCTGGACTGGACGCGTGGTTCGCCAACAACGGCTCGGAGATCAATGACAACCTCGGCTGCGGTCCGGAGGCGAAGGTCGACGGGGCGTCATTGGCCGGCGGCTCGTACTACCTGCAGCGCGAGTTCAACGACGCCGCTGCGATCGAGAGCGACCCAAACGCACAGGCGTGCGAGATCCTCGTGAGTCTGTGGCCGACCTTCGTCTCGCCGAGCCCGATCGACGCCGGAGACGTCGTGGCCTTCGATGGGTCCATCTCGGTTTCGACGCTGGTGGTGCCGAAGGCCGGGTACGCGTGGAGTTTCGGCGATGGCACCGTGGCGACCGGCCCGAGCGTCGTGCACGCGTTCGCCAAGGCCGGTGTCTATTCGGTTCGGCTCACCCTCACCGACCGGGGCGGCAACGTCGCCGCGGCCACGCAGCAGGTGACGGTCACCGGCTCCGGCGGAAATTCGCCACCACCGCCGAACACGAAGACCAAACTCAAGGCACGGGTCGCCCTCATCCCGCAGAGCTACAAATCGATGCTGCGCTCCGGGATCGCCCTGCAGGTGACCTCGAACGAGCCGGCGGACGGGTTCTCAACGATCTTGATCTCCCGCAGCGCCGCCAAGCACGCCCACCTTCGCACTGGGCGCAGCGCGAGCGTCGTCGTCGGTCGTGGCACCGTCTCCGGCATCAAGAACGGCACTGTGCGGCTGCATCTGCGGCTCTCGCGTGCGATGACGAACAAGCTCGGGCGCCTCCGGCACCTGAAGCTCACCGTCCGCCTGTCGCTCACCGGATCGACCGGTGACAAGGGCACCGCCGTGGCGGCGGGCAGCTACTAGGCGAACTAACCTACAGCGCCCATGGCGCTCCGTCTCATCACCGCCGGCGAATCCCACGGCCCTGGGCTCACGTGCATCATCGAGGGCCTCCCAGCCGGACTCGAGCTCGATCGCGAGGCGCTCAACCGTGACCTCGCCCGCCGCCAGCTTGGGCACGGGCGCGGCGGACGGATGAAGATCGAGCGAGACCAGGCCGAGGTCACCGGCGGCGTTCGCCATGGTCGTACGCTCGGCGCCCCGATCGCGCTCAGCGTCATCAACCGCGACTACGCGAACTGGGAAGAGCGGATGAATCCCTGGCCGGTCGATGCCGAGCTGAAGGAGGTGCACCTCCCACGCCCGGGACACGCCGATCTTGTCGGCACGCAGAAGTACGGGCTCACCGACGTCCGGGACATCCTGGAGCGTGCGAGCGCGCGGGAAACCGCCGCCCGCGTCGCCGGCGGCGCGATCGCCAAAGCGTTCCTGCGGGCGCTCGGCGTCGAGGTGTATTCCCACGTGCTCCAGATCACCGCTGTCAGCGCGCCGCGTCGTGATGACCTCACCCCGGAGGACTTCGCCGCGGTCGACGATTCGCCCGTCCGCTGCCTCGACCCGGACGCCAGTCGCGCGATGGTTGCCGAGATCGACCGGTTGCGCAAGGCGAACGAGTCCCTCGGCGGCGTGTTCGAGGTCCGGGTGTTCGGGCTCGTGCCCGGGCTCGGCTCGCACGTCTCCTGGGAGGAGCGGCTGGACGGCCGGCTCGCTCAGGCACTGGCCTCGATTCAGGCGATCAAGGCCGTCTCGGTCGGCGACGGGTTTGAAGTTGCGGGCCTGCCTGGATCCCAGGCCCACGATGAGATTTTCTACGACTCGGAGCGCGGTTACTACCGCAGGACGAATCGGGCCGGGGGAGTGGAGGGCGGGATGACGACCGGCGACCCGCTCGTCGTACGCGGTTCGATGAAGCCGCTGCCGACGCTGACCAAGCCGCTGCGGTCGGTCGACATCGCCACCCACGAGCCCGCGCAGGCGCTCCGTGAGCGCACCGACTCGTGCACGGTTCCGGCCGCCGGAGTCGTCGGGGAGGCGATGGTGGCGTTCGTGCTCGCCGACGCGTACCGCCGGAAGTTCGGCGGCGACCACATCGACGACGTCCGCGCTGCGCTCGAGACCTATAAGCACCGGATCGCCTGGAGAGGCGGGTGAGCCGGGCGCTCGTCTGCGTCGGGTTCATGGGGGCCGGCAAGACGACCGCCGCACTCAGCGCTGCCGCCGCCCTCGGAGTGCAGCCGGTCGATGTCGACGAGGTGATCGAGCAGCGGCTCGGCAAGCCGATCGCCCGCGTGTTCGACGATGAGGGCGAGGCGCACTTCCGTGAGGTCGAGGAGCGGGTGACGCTCGAGTTGCTCGCCGCGGCCGGTGAGTCCGAGGCTGCCGTGCTCTCGCTCGGCGGGGGTGCGGTCGGCTCGACCACGGTCCGCGCGGCGCTCGCCGACCGTCGTGTGCTGTGGGTGGACGTCGATCTCGATACCGCGTGGGAGCGGGTACACGGGACCGGTCGGCCGCTCGCCCGGGACCGCCGCGCCTTCGAGCGCCTGTACGCCGAGCGGGAGCCGCTGTACGCCTCGGTCGCCGACGCCATCGTGCCCGCGCTGCGCTCAGACGAAATCGGGCCGGTCCTCCGCGCGATCGCCGCCGCGCCTGACGCGGCCACGCTCCTGTGGGCGGCCAGCGCTTCCGGCGACTACCCCGTGTACATCGGGGACGGGCTGCTCGGTTTCTGGCCCGCGGAGATCGTTCCGGGACGCCGGTACCTCGTCACCGACGGCCGCGTCGCGCGCCTCTACGGGGATGCGTTTGAGCCGCTCGACGGCCGCGTCTCGATCATGCCGGGCGAGCAGTCAAAGACGATCGCCCACGCCGAGATCGTGTGGACCGAGCTGGCTCGCGGCGGGATGACCAGGGAGGACGTGATCGTCGCGCTCGGCGGCGGGGTGGTCGGCGATCTCGCCGGCTTCTGCGCCGCCACCTACCAGCGCGGTGTCCGCTACGTCCAGGTACCGACGACGCTCGTCGCCCAGGTCGATTCGGCATACGGCGGCAAGACCGGCGTCGATCTCGCCGAGGCGAAGAACTACGTCGGGGCCTACCACCAGCCCTCCGCGGTGCTCGTCGACACCGGGGCGCTGCGGTCGCTTCCGCCGGAGGAGCTCGCCGCCGGCTATGCCGAGGTCGTGAAGACCGCGCTGATCGCCGGGGGACCACTCTGGGATCGGGTGCGCGGCGGCGCTGCACCCAACGATCCGTCGGTGATCCTCGACTGTGCGCGCACGAAACTCCGGATCGTCGCCCAGGACGAGCGGGACGGCGGCCTGCGGCAGGTGCTCAACCTTGGTCACACCGTTGCCCACGCGATTGAGACGACGACCGGGTACGCGCAGTACCGCCACGGCGAGGCGGTGGCGCTTGGCCTGCTCGCGGCGCTGCGGCTGTCCGGAGCGGGCGAGCTGCGCGATGAGGTCGAGGCGCTGCTCTCAGCTCAGGGCCTCCCGACGGCGCTCGACGGGACCGATCCGGATGCGGTGGTGATGGCGACCCAGAGGGACAAGAAGCGGCTGGGGGAGGGGCCGGTGCCGTTCGTCCTGCTCCGGGAGCCGGGCGCGGCGGAGCCCGGTCAGGTCGTTCCCGCTCGCGACCTCATCGCCGCCGTGCGAGAGTTGGCCCCGTGACTCCGCTCGCCCACAACCGCGTTGAGGTGATGCATGGGGTCAATCTCGACCAGCTCGGACGGCGCAATCCCGAGGTCTACGGCGGGGTCTCGTTTGACGAGCTCGAGCTGCAGATCGGTGAGATGGCCCTCGAGTTCGAGCTCGAGGTCCGGTTCTTTCAAACCAATCACGAAGGGGAATTCGTGGAGCACCTGCACCGCCTCGATGGGATGGCCGATGGGATCGTGCTCAATCCGGGCGCGTGGACGCATTACTCCTACGCGATCCGAGACGCGCTCGAACTCACCGGCCTACCCGCGATTGAGATCCACCTGTCGGACGTCGACGCGCGGGAGGAGTGGCGGCGCCACAGCGTGATCCGTGAGTTGTGCGCCGGCCGCGTTGCCGGACAGGGACCGGCCGGCTACCGGGAGGCGCTGCGACTCATCAAGACGGAGCTGGCAGCATGAAGGAGCGTGCTGATCGCCTCGTCGAGCTGTTGCCCGACGAAAGCGTCGACGTCCTGCTCGTCACCCACCTCCCCAACGTCCGCTACCTGACCGGCTACAGCGGATCAAACGGCGTCGCGCTCGTCGGCCCGGCGACGCGCACGTTCATCACCGACTTCCGCTACGTCGAGCAGGCGGCCGAGGAGGTCGATCCCTCCTTCGAGCGGCGACAGGCGCCCCAGGATCTGCTGGACGCCGTCGCCGACGCGCTCCCGGAGGGCGCCGTCCGGCTGGGTGTTGAGGACGCGCACATGCCGATGCGAACCTTCAACCGCGTGCGTGGCCTGCTTGCCGAGTCCGTCTCGCTCGCGGGGGTGGATGGATTGGTCGAGCGGTTGCGGGCCGTCAAGTCCGCGGATGAGGTCGCGGCGATCCGGGCGGCCTGCGAGCTCGCCGACACCGCGCTTGAGCAGGTGCTGAGCGATGGCCTGATCGGTCGCACGGAGCGAGAGGTGGCGCTCGCCCTGGAGATCGCGATGCGGGAGCTGGGGGCCAGGCGCCCGAGCTTCGACCCGATCATCGCCGCAGGGCCTCATGGTGCGCTCCCGCACGCCCAGCCCCGAGACGTCGTCATCGGACCGGACCAGCTCGTCGTCATCGACTGGGGCGCCGAGCTCGACGGCTACTGCTCGGACTGCACCCGAACGGTGGCGACCGGCCCGGTGTCCGAGCACGCCCAGGAAATCTACGGGCTCGTCCGCGCCGCTCAGCTCGCCGGGCTCGAGGGCGTCGCCGCCGGCCGGGGCGGCCGCGAAGTCGACGCCGTCGCCCGCCGCGTGATCGAGGACGCCGGACACGGCGAGGACTACGGCCACGGCCTCGGCCACGGCGTCGGCATCGAGGTCCACGAGGCCCCGCGGCTCTCCCAGCGCTCGGAGGACACGCTTCAGACCGGCAACGTCGTCTCGGTCGAGCCGGGCGTGTACCTGCCGGGCGAGCTCGGCGTCCGGATCGAGGACCTCGTTGTCGTCACCGAAACCGGTTGCGAGATCCTGACGGGGCTGACCAAGGACCTGCGGGTCGTCAACTGAGGGTTGTTCCTGATCACGTCGTAGCGGCGCGGTGCGCTCGCTCGCGCGCCGTCTACACTGGCCCACCGGCATGATCAGCACGAACCAATTTCGCAACGGAAACCACATCGACGTCGAGGGCACGATCTTCAAGATCGTCGAGTTCCAGCACGTCAAGCCTGGCAAGGGCGGGGCGTTCGTGCGCACGAAGCTTCGCCGAGCGAGCGACGGCAACGTGATCGACCGGACGTTCCGGGCGGGGGAGAAGTTCCGCGCCGTGCGCACGGAGGTTCGCCGGATGCAGTTCCTGTACAAGGACGGAACTGACGCGCACTTCATGGACACCGAGAGCTATGAGCAGCTGACGATTCCGGAGAGCACGCTCGCCGAGCCGCTGCGCTGGATGAAGGAGTCCGAGGAGGTCGAGGTGCTCTACATCGACGCCTCGCCGGCCGACGTCCAGCTGCCGAGCGCGATCGACCTCGCAGTCACCGAGACCGAACCGGGCCTCCGCGGCGATACCGCGTCAGGGGGCGGCAACAAGCCGGCGACGCTGGAGACGGGTGCCCGCATCCAGGTGCCGCTGTTCATCAACATCGGGGACGTCGTTCGGGTGGACACTCGCTCGGGCGAGTACGTCTCACGTGCGTAGAACCGATCAGCGCCGGGCAGCGGTCTGGGCGCTGTATCAAAGCGATCTTCTCGACCGCCCCTTGGAGGACACCTTTCCGCGGGACGTCCACGCCTTTTCGAAGGAACTCGCGTGCCTCGTCCGGGAACATCAGCCCGAGCTTGACGAGCTGATCGCCAGACACGCGCACGGCTGGACGCTCAATCGCATCGCCCCGCTGGAGCGCTCGATCCTCCGTACCGGACTCGCCGAGATGCTCTATCCGGATGAGCTCCCGGGCGAGCAGGCGATCCCGCCGGAGGGGGCGATCAACGAAGCCGTCGAGATCGCGAAGCGCTTCTGCGGCGCCGACGCGCCGGCGTTCGTGAACGGGATCCTGGCCGCGGCGCTCAGGGAGCGGACCGCGTAGGAGCTTCGTATGAAAAGTCGCGAATCGCCTGCACCGTAGCCACAATGAGAGCATGAGACTGCTAGTCGTCGACGATGATCGCGCGCTCCGTGAGGTTCTGCGCCGCGCGCTCGAGCTCGCCGGCTACGAAGTCCGCCTGACCGACAGCGGCTCCGGCGCGCTCGCGGAGGTCGCCAGCGCGGTGCCCGATGCGGTCGTGCTCGACATCGGCCTGCCGGACATCGACGGGCTGGAGGTGAGCCGGCTGCTCCGGCGCGAGGGCAACCGGGTCCCGATCCTGATGCTGACTGCCCGCGACGCCGTCAGCGATCGCATCGACGGGCTCGACGCCGGCGCCGACGACTACCTCGTCAAGCCGTTCGATATCGACGAGCTGAAGGCTCGGATCCGCGCGCTGCTCCGCCGGTCCGGCGCCGACAGCGACGGTCAGGGCGACCTCGCGTTCAATGAGCTCAAGCTGGACTCGGCCCGGCACGGCGTCGTCGTCGGCGACGACTTCGTCGAGTTGACCCGGACCGAGTACCAGCTCCTCGAGCTGCTGATGCTCAACCCTCGCCGTGTCCTGCCGCACAGCACGATCTACGACCGGGTCTGGGGCTATGACTTCGGTCCGACCTCGAACGCCCTGCGGGTCTACATCGGATACCTGCGTCGCAAGCTCGAGGAAGCCGGAGCCACCTCGGAGATTCACACGGTCCGCGGCGTCGGGTACGCGCTGCGGGAGCCGGGCGGGTGAGCCTCCGCGCGCGGATGGGTCTGGCCGTCGGCGTGGCGGTCGCAGTGGCGGTCATCGCCGTGGCGTTTTCCGCCTACGCGGGCACGCGCTCGCAGCTCACCGGATCGGTCGACAGCCAGCTCCGTCGGCTGAGCGGAGACGTCCTCAGTCATGGACAGGGTGGCCCTGGCGATCCCAATCGGGCCGGCGGCGTGCCGCTCTTCGGCGGGACTCCCGCGAGCGGCTCAGGGGAGGCCCCCGGGTACGGCGACGAGGGGCTGAACCTCGATCATCGCGGCCCCGGCTTCGGCGGCGCGGCAGGCATCATCACCCTGGTCTACGCCAACGGCAAGAGTTACGTGCCGCCGACGCAGCCCTACACGATCCCCGTTGACGACCAGATGCGTGCCCTCGCCAAGAGCGGCCACGGCAGCTACTACGCGGCCATGACCGCGTCCGGGACGCACATCCGGGTCTATGTCACTGGGATCGGCGACAAGGGCGCGCTCGCGATTGCCCTGCCCCTCACCGAGGTCGACAACGCGCTACGCAGCCAGCTCCTCCTGCTCGTGCTCATCGCCGCCGGAGGCATCGCGCTCGCCGCGCTGCTCGGGCTCCTCGTAGCCCGGACGGCGATCGCGCCAATCACCCGCTTCACCCGTCAGACCGAGGTGATCGCCGCCAATCCGGAGCGGATCGAGCATGATCGCCTCGACGTCCGCGGCAACGACGAGCTCGCCCGCCTCGGCCGGACGTTCAACACGACGCTTGACGCACTCGAGGCGGCGATGGCCTCCCAGCGCAACCTCGTCGCCGATGCCTCGCACGAGCTCCGCACGCCGATCGCCTCGATCCGCGCCAACCTCCAGCTGATGCGTGACGAGTCGCTGCTCTCACCGGCCGACCGAGAGGCGCTCCGTGCCGACATGATCGAGGAGCTCGACGAGCTGACCGGCCTCGTCGGCGACGTCGTCGAGCTCGCCCGCGGGTCAAAGCCGAGCGGCGAGCTGGGCGACGTGCGGCTCGATCACGTCCTCTCGCAGGCACTCGACCGCGTGCGGCGTCGGGCCCCGCAGCTCCAAATCGAGTCGTCGATCGAGCCGACGCTTGTGCGCGGCGAGCCGGACCGGATCGCCCGCGCCGTCGCCAACCTCCTTGACAACGCGATGAAGTGGAGCCCTGCCGGCAGCGTCGTCGAGGCGACCCTCAGGGACGGCACGCTCACGATTCGCGATCACGGGCCTGGCTTCCATGACGAGGACCTCCCGTTCGTCTTCGATCGCTTCCACCGCGCCAAGGACGCCCGCTCCAAGCCCGGCTCGGGACTCGGGCTGGCGATCGTCCGGCAGGCCGCCGAGGCGCACGGCGGCTTCGTCCAGGCGAGCAATGCGCCTGGCGGAGGCGCGCGGATGCGGATCGGCTTCGGACCGACGCTCACGCTCGGCGAGGAGGAGGCCGAGCCGCCGGTCGCCGCCCGCTGATTCCTCAGCGGCGCTTCGGCGCTGTGCAGGACCCGTGTCGCCCAGACCCCGGCGCCACGGTCACCGTGACCGTCCTAGCGCCCCGGCACGACGCGACGCGCAGCGTCGACGCGCCTCGCCTGGACAGCGGTACCCCCCCGCTCACCGAGACGGAATACCGCCCGGCGTACACGAGCGCCGGCGTCGCGATCTCGCTGACCGAGCCCGCGCCGAAGCGCGACGGACGGCCGGCACGCCCGGTTGAGTACGTGAGCCGGAACGTCCGGGAGGCGCGCGTGAAGTTCCACGCCGTCGGGGTTCCGGCGACGACCTGCGGATACGGCTCGACGAGGGCTCTGAGCGTCGGGAGCTCCAGGTTCGATCCTGCCGGCGGCTTCGAGGGATCGATGACGATCGCCTGCTTCGTGCCGGGTCCGGAGGTCGTCGGGTCAGAGCAGCCACAGTAGGCCCACTCGAGCCACGGCACCATGAAGCGGTCCGCACGCGCGACCATTTCGTTCAGGTAGGGGATGTCGTTCGTGGCCCCGAACTCGGTCTCCATCAGCGCGTCGTGCGTGCTCGCGGAGTGGGCGACGGCGTGGGAGAAGACCGAGTCATCCGCCGCCGTGCAGGCCGCTGAGGGCCCGGTCGCCGGCTCCGACAGGCAGTAGTCGTGAAAGGCGAACCCGGCCCGCGGATCTCCGATCGGCCCGAGATGCGTGTTCGGGCCCCCGTTGAACAGGACGTTCGGCTCGTACCAGATGAGCTGGCGCCGGTCGATGGCGCGCACGCGGGCGAACACGCGCTGATAGAACGCTCGCAGCTTGACGTCGAACGCCGGGCAGCCCGCCGGGAGCGCGCACGGGTGCCACGCCGTGCCTGGCCACGGCTCGTTGAACAGCTCATAGCCGAACACCGACCGCGTCCGCCCGAACGCCGCGGCGACATGCGCCCACGCGGCTGCGAAGCGATCGGCGAGGCCGACGCCGCCGGGACCCGGCGCGTTCGCCCAGAACTGATCGAACGCGTGCTCGACAGCGAGATTGACCAGGTAGTTCACCGGAAAGCCGGCCTTGGGGATGTTCGGCAGACCGCCATCCTCCACAGCCCAGTCGGGTGCGCCCTCGCCCTGGAACTTCTCGTTGAACATGTCCTGGTGAAAGTCGAGCAGCGAGAGCACGCCGTGCCGCGCGAGCGTCTTGACGGTGCTCGCGATGTTCGCCACGTAGGCGTCGTCGTAGTGCCCGGGGGAGGGCTCGAGCGCCTTCCAGATGACGCCGACGCGCACCGCGTTGAACCCGATCCGCGCGAGGAAGGCGGCATCGTCGTCTCCGAAGCCCGTCGCGGCCGGGGCATACGGGGGCAGCTTGTAGACCATGTTGATCCCGTGGACGATCACGACGCGTCCCCTCGCATCAGTGATCCAGCGACCGGCGTGGCTCAGCGGCTGCGTCGGCGCGGCGCTCGCGGCGCCGGCACCCGCGCCGACGGCGCACATCGCGGCGCAGCAGGCGACGGCACGAGCCCTCAGCGATCTGCTCCTCATCCGCGCCAGCCTACCCGCTCGCCCGACGGCCGCTCCCCACGAGCATCGGGCCGAGCGTTGGCGTGCAGGCGCAGGCGGCCCCCTGCCGCCGCGGGACACCGGTGAGATCCTCGATCATCTGGAGCGTCGAGTAGTGATCGACCGGCGTCGTCAGGCGCGCGCCGTGGCGGGCCAGTCCACCGGCAAGGATCGTGACGATGTGCCCACCGGCCGCCAGGCGGCAGCAGCCGTTGTCGCTCGAGCCCTCATCGAAGGTCACGATGAGCAGGCCATGCGGCCCGAGTGCGCGCAGCAACGGCGGCACGAGCGTTCGCAGGAACCGATCACCGACACCCGGGTCGCAGTCGTGCATGTCGTGACACAGGTTCGGAGAGATCCAGCTCAGCGTCGGCAGGCGGCCGGTGCGCTCGTCGCTGGCGAGCTGCCCGAGCGGCACCACGTTCCGGCAGGCGCGCGGGTCACGCACGATTGCGCGGTAGTACAGGAACGGGTCGTGCTTCTTGGCGTAGTTGCCGGACTCGCCGCCGGTGAAGCACGGTCGCGGGAGGTCCTCCATGTACCCCTTCCAGCTGTGTCCGGCGGCCGTCAGCTGGCCCGCGATCCCGCTCCCCGGAACGCTGCAGTCGGTGCAGTCGCTGTCGATCCCGAACGTCGAACCGCCGCTGAGAGCGAGGTAGTTCGGCAGTGACGGGTGCCGGATCGCGTACATCTGCCGCGCGAGCGCGTACGTGGCGGCGAGCCGGTTGATGAACGGCGTCGCGGAGGAGCCGATGATGTCGCCGTACTCCTCGTTCTCCATCACGATGACCGCGATGTGTGACGCCCGCAGCGCGAGCCGAGGGGACGGGTGGTTCTGTGCCGGCAGCCGCTTGGCGCTCGCGCCGCAGCCGAACGGGCCGGCCATCCCGACCGTCGCGATCAGAGCGATCATCCCGAGCCGGAGCCCACGTCGAATCGGCGCCTCTGACATTCGCGCCCGATGATGCCAGCGCGTCGCTTTGTGCAGAGTTCCCTCGACCAAGCGCTGAGTTTCCTGCACCGCAATTGTCTTGCCTGCAGGCGTTGTCGACCCTTATACGGGGCGTGCTGGCGCGTTCCCCGGGTTGGCAGCCTCGCCTGGCGCGCCCGCCCGCCGGCACACCCCGCTTTTTTCCGCGCGGCCGTGGCCGCGGCTGCGTCCACGAGAGCCACGGAGTCCCATTTCTGTGTCCACCAGGGTTTTTGGAACGCTTGGCTCCGGGTAGGTAAATGTCCGGCCCCACGGTGGGGCCAGGAGAGCACGAGCGTCGCCGGGGCCCCTGACGCGATGTCCTATGTGGCGGCGCGCGGCGATGAGACGATCACATGCGAGATGGGACGAACAGAGGACTTTGAACACCTGGGCCTCATCTACGAGGACGAAGCTGAGTATCTGACCGCGGTGCAGGACTTCATCGAGGACGGCCGCGACTCCGGCGAGTCGATCCTCGTTGCGGTGCCCGGCCGGAAGCTCCCCCGGATGCGGGGCGCGCTGGGGTTGTCGGGGACCGGCGTTGAGTTCTGCAACATGAGCCTGCTCGGCCGCAATCCCGGCCGGATCATTCCGGCAGTCCGCGAATGGATCGATCGTCAGTCGCACACCGCGTCGCGCTGCCGGGTCATCGGCGAGTCGGTGTGGCCCGGTCGCACGCGGACGGAGTCCATCGAGGTGATTCGTCACGAGGCGCTCGTCAACCTGGCGTTCGCCGGTTGCCCGACGACGATCCTGTGCCCATACGACGCGGCGCGGCTGGCGCCGAGCGTCCTCGAGGACGCGGAGCGGACCCACCCGAGGCTCGTAGGCGGCGGGTGTCACCGCCCGAGCGACAGCTACGCGGACCCGCTCGAGCTGTGGCGGGGCACCGAATGGCCACTGCCTGACCCGCTCGCCCAACCGGCCGTGCTCGCCGCGAGCCGAGATCTCCCTGCGGTGCGCCGCTTCACCGAACAGCAGCTCGAGGACCTCGGCGTCGCGGGACTGCGCCGCCAGGATCTCGTGCTCGCGGTCGACGAGGCGGCGACGAACGCCGTCCGGCACGGTGGCGGCGCCGCCGCGGTCCGCATCTGGTGTGACGCGCACGTCGTCTGCGAGGTGACCGACGGGGGGACATTCGACGAGCCGCTCGCCGGCAAGGCACGGCCCGGCCTCGACTGGACTTCCGGGCGGGGCGTGTGGTTGATGAACGAGCTCTGCGACCTCGTTGAGTTGCGCCCGACCGCGAGCGGCACCGTCGCCCGCATGCATATCGACCTCGAGACCGGTACAGCCGAGCAGCCCACCGAGATCGGCGGCGCGGCCGCGAGTCCGACGACGTTCGCCGAATCGGCCGCGGCGTAGTCCCCGGCGGTGACTCGAATCCGGACGTACCTGCGTGAGCCGCCGCTAGCTCCGCGGGTCGATCGGGACCATCGATCCGACCGCCTGCTCGACCGCGGCGGCGGCGTCGAGGCACAGGTCCTCACGGAAACGCGGGCCGATGATCTGCACGCCGAGCGGCAGGCCGGCGCCGTCGAGACCGACCGGAACCGCGGCGGCCGGGAGCCCGAGCAGGTTGACAGCGACGACCATCCGCATCGAGTCGAGGATCTCTCGCACGTCGTCGGCGCTCCGGAGGTCGTCATCCGGCGCGAACGGCTGGCGCAGGCAGACCGGCGCGAGGACCAGCGGCGTCTGCTCCTGCTGGACCGACCACCGGCGGGCAAGTGCCTGGCGGGCCTGCCAGCGAGCGGCGTAGCCCGCTGTGTCAAGGGGCTCGGTCGCGGCGAGCACGTGCGCGATGAATTGCCGCGCGCCCTCGCCCGCGGCCGGCTCGACGCTCGGCCAGAAGTGGCGGATGTCCTCGTTGATCAGCTCGGCCCATAGTGTCATCGCCTGCTCGACGTCAGGCGGCATGAGCTCTCGCAGCTCGTATCCGGCCGCCGCCAGCGCATGGGCCGCCCGCGCCACCCCCTCCTTGACGCCGGGATCGGAGTCGTCGGGCACGGCGAGTGCGACCACCGGGCGAGCCGCGCCGGTGGGACCCTCGGCCGGCGCGGGCGTGTGCCACGGATCACGCGCGGTCGGCGCGATCATCGCTGCGAACGCGGTCCGGAGATCCGCGACCGAGCGCGCCATCGGGCCCTGGCTGTTGAAGAACTGGATTGACGGCGGGCCGTCGGTCGGCGGGATGTCACTCGCATCCGGCACGCGTCCCTGACTCGGTCGCAGGGCGACCGTTCCGGCGCACTGCGACGGCCAGCGCAGCGACCCACCGAGGTCGTTGCCGAGTCCGAGCGGCGTCATCCCCGTGGCGAGCGCGACCGACTCGCCGGCGCTCGAGCCGCCGGGCGTGAGGCGTGCGTTCCACGGGTTGATCGTCGGACCCGCGAGCGCGTTGTCCGTATGCCAGCGCAACGCGAGGTCTGGCAGGTTGCTCCGCCCCAGTGCAATCGCCCCCGCGGCGCGCAGGTTCGCGACGACCGGTGCGTCCCGCGGAGCGATCGCCTCGGCCATCGGTACGAGGCCCCACGTCGTCGCCGTGCCGGCAACATCAATGTTCTCCTTGACCGTGAACGGAACCCCGTGCAACGGTCCGAGCGGCGCACCCTCGGCCTGACGGCGATCGGCGGCGTCCGCGTCGGCCCGAGCCCGGTCGGCGAGCGTGACGCGGAGCGCGTTGACCGCCGGGTTCACCTGCTCGATCCGCGTGAGGTGCGCGTCAATGACCTCGCGGCTTGACACCTCGCCGGCCCGGATCGCCAGAGCGAGCTCGGTGGCTCCGAGTCGCCACATCGCGGTCGTCTCCGTGTTCGTAGTCGACATCGTCTGATCTCCTGTTGTGGTGTGGGCCCAGCCTCGCACGCGGCCGCCAATCGGTCATCGGGCGTTTTCCCTATCGGATCGGCGGGCCATACGCCGCGAGGAACACGGTGACGCCCTCGTACGCGTGGCGGGTGAGCTCGTCCGGTGACGGCGGGGCGTCGACTCCGAGCAGCATCGCCCGGTTGAGCGGAATCGACATCACGAGCCAGTTGAAGTGCGCGGCGGCGACGTGCGCATCGTCGATCCGCAGTTTTCCTTGGCTCGCGAGCCGCTCGAACACGGCGGCGAGCTCGGCGATCGTGCGGCCGGGTCCGCGCTCGAAGAACATCCGGCCGAGACTGGGGAAGCGGGCGGCCTCGGCGGTGACGAGCCGCCGGAGCTGGAGGATGCGCGGCTGCATCACGAGCTCGAGCTCCCGCCGGGCGAGCGCGCGCAGGTCGGCGGCGAGATCGCCACTGTCGGGGAGGTCGTGGACCGCCGCGGCGACGGTGTCACTCGCGTCGTTGACCGTCGCGGTGACGATCGCGTTGAACAGCGCCTCCTTGTCGGAGAAGTGCTTGTAGACCGTCTGTTTCGAGACCCGTGCGAGCGTCGCGATCTGCTCCATCGACGTGCCGCGATACCCGTTCTCCAGAAAGAGGCTGGTCGCCGCCTCCAGGATCGCTCGCTGTTTGCGCTCCGTTCGGCTCTCACCGAGCTCCCACGCCGCCAAATCGGTCATCGCCAACAGAGTACTAGACGGTCTAGTCCAGTAGGCGGTACTATACGGTCTAGTTCTGAGTGGGAGCGACAGACCGAGAGGATGCGCGATGGCGAAGGTCGTGGTCACGAACCATCTGACGCTTGACGGGGTGATGCAGTCACCGGCCGGGCGGCAGGAGGACCCGCGGGACGAGTTCCCGTTTGGCGGCTGGGCCGCCGTCAATCAGGACGAGGTGATGATGGAGGTGATGGGCCGCGGCATGGCGGCGGGCGGGGCGATGCTGTTCGGGCGCTGGACGTACGAGCGGATGTACGAGGTGTGGCACGGCCGGACCGACGGCAACCCGTTCACCGCGGCCATGGACAACAGCCTGAAGTACGTCGCCTCCACGACGCTCACCGAACCGCTCCCGTGGCAGAACTCGATCCTGCTCACCGGCGACGTCCGCGACGCGGTCGCCGAGCTCAAGCGCACACGGGCGGGGAACCTCTCGATTCTCGGCAGCGCGACCCTGATCGAGGCGCTGATGACCCGCAACCTCGTCGACGAGTGGGTCCTCCCGATCCACCCGGTTGTGCTCGGAACCGGCTGGCGCATCTTCGCCGACGGCGTCGCACCCCAATCGCTGCGGCTCATTGACACCACGGTGACGACAAAGGGCGTCATCATCGCCAGCTACGCGACGATCGACGGGTCACCGCCCCATGTCTGACCGCTCCCGGCCACAACCGCGGATCCTGCTCGACGGCATCGCGTTCGGCGAATGCCCGCGCTGGCACGACGGACGGCTGTGGCTCTGCGACTGGGCGGCCGAGGAACTGATCGCGGTCACGCCCGGCGGCGAGCGCGAGCTCATCGCCACGGTCCGCTCGTTTCCGTTCTCGATCGACTGGTTGCCGGATGGACGGCTGCTGATCGTCTCGGCCCGCCAGCAGGCGCTGCTCACGCTCGGCGAAGACGGCACGCTCACGCGCTACGCCGACCTCGGCGGGCTCTCGGACCGCCCGCCGAACAACGAGATCGTCATTGACGCCCACGGCCGCGCCTACGTCAACGGCGGCGGCTTCGACATGATGGCCGGCGAGCCGCCCGCGCCGGGCACGATCGCGCTTGTCACCGCGGACGGCACCGCGCGTCAGGTGGCCGACGACATTGCCTTCGGGAACGGCATGGCGATTACCGATGACGGTATGACGCTGATCGTCGCCGAGTCCTACGGCCACCGGCTCACGGCGTTCGACATCGCCGACGATGGCGGCCTGTCCGGCCGCCGCGTGTGGGCCGAGCTCGGCGAGGGCACGCCGGACGGGATCTGCCTCGATGCCGAGGGTGCCGTCTGGTACGCCGACGTCCCGAACCGTCGCTGCGTCCGCGTCCACGAGGGCGGTGAGGTGCTCGAGACGATCGAGCACGACCGCGGCTGCTTCGCCTGCATGCTCGGCGGCGCCGCGGGCGCAACGCTGTTCATCGTCGCGCGGACCTGGGCGGGCGTCGAGAGCACGCAGGACGGCGCCCGCACCGGTCAGCTGCTGGCCGTCGACGTCGACGTGCCACACGCGGGCCGCCCCTAGTCGGACCACGAGCACCTGTGTGACGTAGCGCTCAGAGGCCAAATGTCACAGCGGTGAGACCCGGTCCCGCGGGAGTCTGCTCCCCGTGGACACATTGGGGGCAATGTTCAAGACGGGGACGTCGGACGCGGACACCGGGCGAACGACAGAGCGCGAGCGTGACCCGCTCGCGCTCTCCCCATCGCGCATGCGGGCGCTCGGCTACCAAACCGTCGATCTGCTCGTCGATCAGCTCGTCGATCCGGACGCGGTCGCGATGCGGCGCGCCGCGGTGAACGAGCTGAGCGGGCGGCTCGACGCCGCGATCCCCGAACGGCCGCGGCTCTGGCCCGAGCTGCTCTCTGAACTCGAGGCCGGCGTCCTCACTCCCATGAGCCGGCTCGCCCACCCTCGGTACTTTGCGTTCATCCCGGCGTCGAGCACGTTCCCGGGCGCGCTCGGCGACCTGATCGCGAGCGCGCTCGACATCGACGCCGGCAGCTGGAGCTCCGCCGCCGGCCCGAGCCATCTCGAGTCGATCGTGCTCGACTGGTTCAAGGAGTGGATCGGCTATCCGGCCGACGCCGGCGGGCTGCTCGTCAGCGGGGGCTCAGCCGCGAACATCACCGGCCTGGCGTGTGCCCGGGAGAACCTCGTCGGCACCGGCACCGCCGACGCCGTCGTCTACATCTCCAGCCACACGCATTCATCGGTTGCCCGGGCGGCGCGGCTGCTCGGCTTCGCGCCCGAGCGGATCCGCAGCCTGCCCACCGACGGTGTGTACCGACTGCGCCTTGACGCGCTCTCCCAGGCGATCGCCGATGACCGCCGCCGCGGTCTGCGCCCGCTGATCGTCGCCGCCAACGCGGGCACGACGAACACCGGCGCGATCGACCCGTTGAACGAGATCGCGGCAGTCTGCCGTGAGCACGGGCTGTGGCTGCACGTCGACGCCGCCTATGGCGGCTTCGCGGCGCTGACCGACCGCGGCAGCGAGTTGCTGCGCGGACTTGAGCTCGCGGACTCGGTGACGCTTGATCCGCACAAATGGCTCTACCAGCCGATCGAGTGCGGCTGCGTCCTCGTTCGCCGGCCCGGACTGCTCGAGCGTGCGTTCGCGATCGCGCCCGATTACCTCGACGACTACCGAGGCGGCGAGGTCGATTTCTGCGACCGCGGGCTCCAGCTGACGCGGGGCGCCCGTGCCCTCAAGGTGTGGCTGTCGCTCAGCTACTTCGGCGTCGAGGCGTTCCGCGCGGCAATCGATCGTTCGCTTGACCTCGCGCGGGCGGCCCAGGCACGCATCGAGCGCGAGCCATCACTCGAGCTGCTCGCTCCGGCGGTCCTCGGGGTCGTGTGCTTCCGGCGGCGTATCCCCGGCGCGGTCGACGACGCCGAGTGCGAGCGGCTCAACGCCGAGCTCGTCGCGGGATTCGAAGCCTCCGGTCGTGGCCTCGTCTCCTCGACGCGACTCGACGGCCGCTACGCGATCCGGATGTGCGTCATGAACCACACGAGCGGGCCCGACGACGTCGAACACACGCTGCACTGGTTCGCCCACGCGCCGCTGGCGCTGCCGGCGACGCAATGAGTCACCGCGTGACGATCCTGGGACGGGTCGCGCGGGTGCGCGGGGTGAGGCCGCTGATCGCCGCGTTCGGCGCGTTCTCCATGGCGGAGTACGGCGCCTGGGTCGCGATCCTCGTGTACGCATACGAGCGCGGTGGCACGACCGAGTCGGCACTAGCCGCCGTGTGCCAGCTGCTGCCCGCGGCGATCGTCGCGCCGCTGGCGGCGCGGGCCGTCGACCGGCGCGGGCCCGCGCGCGCACTCCGGGTCGGCTACTGGACGCAGGCGGTGGCGTACGCGGCGACCGCGACGCTGATGTTCGCGGACGCTCCGGCCGTGAGCGTGTATGCGGCCGCGGTGCTTGCGGCAAGCGCCGTGACGGTGACGCGCCCGGCTCACGCGACGATGATTCCGCGTCTGGCTCCGCGCCCGGAGGACGTGACCGCGATGACGGTCCTCTCCGGATGGGTCGAGAGCGCCGCCGTGCTCGCCGGGCCGGCGCTCGCGGGGGTGATGCTCGCGCTCGACGGTCCGCCCGTGGCGCTGGCGTGCTTCGCCGGCGCGCTGACGCTCGCCGCGGCGCTCGTCACGCGCGGCCTCGATGTGCATGCGGTGGGCACCGGGCGCGCCCCGAGTGGGCTGGGTGAGCCGCGTACCGGGGACGGCGGCGACGGTCGCGGCCCCGGCGGAATCCGTCAGCTGCTGCGCGAGCACGGCTCGCTCGTGCCGCTCGTGCTGCTCGTGGCGACTCAGTACCTCGTCATCGGGGCTCTCGACGTGCTGCTCGTCGTGCTCGCGATCGCCGAGCTCGGCCTCGGCGCCTCCGGCGCCGGGTACCTCACCGCCGCGTTCGGAGCGGGAGGTGTGATTGGGTCCGTGGGCGCGGTGTGGCTGATCGGCCGGCACCGGCTCGCGGGCCCGCTGAGCGTCGCCGCGCTCGGCTGGGGATCGGTGCTCGCGCTGCTCGGCGTGTGGCCGACGGTGGCGGGCGCGTTCCTGCTGCTCGCGAGCCGCCGGCTCCGCCAGGAGCCTCCTTGACACCTCGGGACGGGTGATCCTGCTCCGGGTTGCGCCACGCGCCGTCCGCGGCCAGCTGTTCGGCGTGCTCGAGGGGGCGTCGATGTTCGCGCTCGCGATTGGATCGGCGCTCGTCCCGGCGCTCGTCGCGCTCGGCGGACCGCGCGCGGCGCTCATCGTCACCGGCGGACTGCTGTGTGCGATCACGGTGACGGCGGGCGCAGCGGTGCACGCCGTCGACGGCGGGGAGACAGCGAACGTTCGCACCTCACCGCCGGGGGGCGGCGGTGGGGTGCGCGAGTTCGCGCCGGGCGGCTCCGTTACCCGGGCGGGTTGACCGTCGCCACGCTCTACGCGCGTGTGCCCTCGCCCCAGAAGAACGGCGGCGACGCCGGCCGGACCGTGATTCGCCAGCCGAGGCCGCGGAGCCGGCGCTCGAGCGCGGCCGGTTCGCGTGGCACCTTGACGACGGTGTACTCGCGGCCGTCGCGCAACCGGCGGCGCACGAGCGGTGACGCGTCGCCGTACACGAGCTCGTCCGGGGTCCGGAAGGAGTCGTCGACGAAGAACACCCGTCCGCCGGGCTTCAGCGCCTCGGCGACGAGCCGCCAGAATGCGTCGAAGCGGTCCTCCGGCACGTGCGAGAGCCAGAAGCCGAAGAACACGACGTCGTAGGCCCGCTCCGGCCGCCACCCGAAGATGTCGGCGTGGATGAACCGGGCGTCGTGGCCGGCGGCGACCGCCTCGGCGCGCCGCAGCATCTCCGGCGACGCGTCGACGGCGGTGAGACGCGTCGCGTGGCGCAGCAACTGGACCGTCCACGTCCCCGGACCGCACGCGAGCTCGAGCACGTCGCCGGTCGGCTTGAACGCGTCGAGCGCGACCTCGACATCGCCGCCCCACGCGTCCGCGATCGCATAATCCTCGTACGTGTCGGCGACCGCCCGGTAGTAGGCCCGCTGTTCGGCGAGGACCGGGTCGGGCTGCTGCTCAGGCCGGGACATCAGGACGGCGGATGGCGAGCGGCCGGCCACGAGGTCCGCGGTTGTCAGGAGGAACTACGGCCAGATCTGCACGCCACCCCCGATGTGACACCGGTGTAGCCCGCGGTATGTTGGTCCAAACGCGGATGTGCTCCGCGAAAGCCCATGCTGGGAGCGTGATCTTCATGAATGCTGACGTCGTCACTGAGGGAGGCGTCGGCGGGGCAGATCTCATCACGATCGTACTGGCGGATGACCAGGCGCTCGTGCGGGCGGCGCTGCGGTGCGTGTTGAAGACCGAACCCGGTTTCCTCGTCATCGCCGAGGCAGCGGACCTTGGGTCGGCGACGCGCAAGGTCCTGGCCTACAAGCCGGACGTGCTCGTCCTCGATCTGAACATGCCGGACGGTTCGACGTACGACGCGATACCGAGGATTCTCGGCGTCTCACCGGCGACGCGGATCGTCATCCTCACGATGGAGGATTCTCCGACGGCGGCGCGCACTGCGCTGCGCGCCGGTGCGGTTGGATTTGCGCTCAAGGAGGCAGCGGACACGGAACTCGTCGACGCGGTGCATTCCGCGTACGAGGGCCATGGCTACCTCGATCCGGAACTGGCGGCGCGCGCCGTCTGCGAGCCGGAGGTTGCACCCGGGCAAGCGGAGGGACTCTCCCCGCGCGAGCTCGATGTGCTCAGGCTCGTGGCGCTTGGCTACACCAACACCCAGATCGGGGAGGAGCTGCATCTGAGCATACGCACGGTTGAGGCGCATCGCTCACACCTGCAGCACAAGATCCATCGCAGCACGCGCGCCGAGGTCAGCGCCTACGCCCGCGAGCAGTGCGTCGTCTGACGCCCGCCGCGGCGACCCCACCTGCCTCGCTTTCCGGCGAGGCAGGCAGGGCCAGCGCAGGCACGGCTCTGACTAGTGCGCCGTCTGGCGGCGCGCCGTCCGTGCGGGCCGCTTGGTGGCAGGCCGACGGGCCGGGCGGGCCGGCTTGCCGGCCGCGGCGGCCGTCAGATCACGCTGAAACCGCTCGAGATCGCGCCGGATGGCGCGACTCATCTTCGTGACATCGCGTCGCGCGTCGCGCAACAGCTTCGTCACGTCGCGGCGCAGGTCGCGCACGCCGGTTCCGACGTTGCCGCCAATCGAGGCGAGGTCGCGCTGGGCGACGTCGAGCATCTGCTGGATCTGCTCGAGCCGCTGAACGTCAGCCTCGGCCCGCTCACGGGTGGTCGGTGTCGGCCGGGCACGCCGCGTTGGTGTGCGTGTGGCAGACATGAGACCTCCTTTCGGTCGTGAGAGCCTCACTTTCACCGTACGCCTGCAGCCGTGAGCCGGACAGCGCGCTTTCCCGCACCGGCGGTACGCACGGACTACTCAGTGCCGCGCCGGGACTAAACGCCGCCGGAGAGCGAGTGCGGCGGCGGCTGGTGGCGCGGCGGCGGATCGTCCTTGACAAGCTGGGAGAGCGTCACGAGCTTGAACCCGCGCTGACGCAGCCGGGCGATGATGCGCGGCAGCGCGGCCACCGTCTCGCTGCGCTCACCGCCGCCGTCGTGCATGAGGATGATCGCGCCGGGCTGGGCGCCGCTCACCGCGGTGTAGATGATGCGCGCCGTGCCGGGGCGCGCGTAATCCTTCGTGTCGACGCTCCACAGCACCATCAGCAGGCGCTGCGCGCGCAGGACGTGCAGCGTCGTCGTGTTGAACGACCCGTACGGCGGGCGCATCAGTCGTGGCGCCGGCGCACCGGCCGCCGTGATCAGCCGCGCGTCGCCGGCGAGCTGCTCGGATTGCGCCGACGAGGACAGCTGGGCGAGCGGCGGGTGGCTCATCGTGTGATCACCGATGTCGTTTCCCGCGTGGGCCTCGGCGGCGACGAATCGCTTGTACGCGGCCACCTCATGTCCGACGACGAAGAACGTCGCGTGGGCGTGCATGCGGTGCAGGATCCGGAGCACCTGGGGCGTGTACGGGCTCGGGCCGTCGTCGAAGGTCAGCGCGACCTCGCGTCGGCGGTGTCCCGCGAGCTGGACGTAGGACGTGTAACGGAGGACGTGATTGACCGAGGCGGAGCTCCCGGAGGAGAGCGAGTGCCGCGCCGGCGGCCGCCCCACGTGATGTGATGGCGATGTTGGCCTCGTGTGGGCGGGCGTCGTGTTCGCCGGCGACGGGCTGTGCCTGACCGGCTGAGCGCGCGCCTCATGGCTCGCCGGTGACCCTCCACCCGACGCCACGGTGTACGCGGCGCCGGCTGCGACGGCCGCGACGACGGCGGCGCCGGCGGTGCGCCGCCGCCGCTGTGCCCGGCGCCGCCGGGATGCGGTCCGCCGCGCCGTCAGATCCGATTTCGTCAGGAGTTGCCCAGCCGCGCGCGGGCGCGCCGGCACCATCTTGTCGTCCATGCGCTGCAAATTGAAGCAGCGCGGACCGAATGTCAGTCGTCGTGACGGCGAGCTTGCACGTCGGCCTGCTCGGCGGCGTTCTCGTCGGCGAGCGCGCCGGCGTCGACGTCGCGCGTCTTGGCGTCGCCGGGGTCATGGAGACGCTGTCTCGTCTCCTCGCTGATCTTGTCTGCCTGCGGAGTGTCGAGTGATTCCGGATCCTCGACCCGCCGCGCGGTCGCGTCCGTGTCCGCCACGAGCGTCGCGTACGAGTCGTTGTCGTCGCGCAGTTCCTGGTCAGCGCGGTCAATGCCGTAGTGGTCGCGCAGCGCACGGTCGGACTCGGCCGAGATCTCGTCGGTCCCGTCGATCTCAGGCGTGTTGCCGATGTGATCCTTGCTGTAGGGGACGCGCAGCGCGCCGTTCTCATCCTTGAGCCGCGCAAGCGGGATCAGCACCGTGCGCTTGTCGCCCATCCCGAACTTCGCCTCGACGCTTACCCACATCGCATCACCGTCGCCGTCGATCGCGTAGATCTCCTTGATCTCGCCGATCGGATTCTCGTCCTGGTCTGAGACCTTCTGCCCGGGCAGGCTGCTGACGTCCTCGATCGGCGCGGTCATATCTCGTCCTCCTCGTCTCCGGTTTCGGTCCCTCGTGGGGCGAGCTACCCCGCGTCGCCGACCGTTACCCGTGCGGTGTCGTAGATCACCGCTGCTCGGACGCAGCTTTCCACGGATGCGCCGGACGGTCGCACGCGGGACCCTGACCGTAGTTCCTCGTCAGCAGTTGCGCGCAAGGAGGTGCGCAGGTGGGCGCCACCACCATCGGCAGGCCGCCGGCGTCGCCGCACACGCCGCGCACCACCCGCGAGCTCGCGTGGCTCGTGCCGGTGCTCGTGACGCTGAGCATCGTCGCGCTCGTTTTCGGCCTGCTCGCGTTCATCAACGAACCGCCGGCCTCGCGACTGCGCGGTGAGGTGACGGCGCTGACGCATCGCGTCGGCGCCCTCGAGGCGCACGTCCGGGCACAGGCCGGTGCGCTCACCGCGGAGCGCCACCGACGCCTCGCCGCCGAGCGCAAGACGCGATCGGCACTCGCCACGCTGCAATCAGCCTCCGTGGTCACAGCCTCGGCAGCCGATCTCAACGCGCTGCATGCCAGCGTGTACCAGCTCGCCCAGTGTCTCCCGCAACTCCAGCAACAGCTCGCGGCGCTGCGCGTGCAGACGACTGACGTGAACGGCTGGCTCACCGGCGTGACGCTGGCGCGGCCGGGGCCGCCGCCGGCCTGTGCGCGCGCTACAGGGTGACGAGGACGGCGCTGTAGGCGGGGAGCCGGACCGGGTACAGGCCGCGCACGCCGCGGACGGACGTGATCGTTCGCTCGCCGTGCCAGCGACCGTCGGCGCCGATCGTCTGACCGGCGAGCGTCTCGCCGGTCAGCGCGGCAGGGGACGGGCCGAGCAGTCGGCTCACGCGTGCGTCCCGGGCGCGCAGCGCGTGGACGAGTGTGAGCACGGTCTGCGGACCCTTGTTGATGGCAAGGACCGCGGTGCCGTGCCGCGACGAGACGCCCCAGGTCTTGATCGACAAGGCGTCTGGCGCATCGTTCCGCACGCGCACGAGCTGCGCGCTGGGACCGAGCATCCGGGTGAAAACGGCGAGCCCGTACGCCTCCGGATGGGCCGTTACGCCCTGGGCGTCGAGCCCGAACGGGGCGTTGGCGAGCTCCGGCCGGATGTGCCAGTTGATGGCGGCGACGCCCATCCTCGCCATCTCGAATAGCGCGTCGGGCGCCCACAACGCGGTGGCGAAGGACGCAGCGAGCCCCGAACGGCCGCCACACGTGAACGAGTTCATCTCGCTGACGCGGAGCGGGATCTGATTGACCACCGCGAACTTCAGGTCGGTCGCGAGCGTACGCGCGAGACCGCCGGCAAACCGGTTCTCGAGGAACGCGGCGGCATCGGGCACGGCGCGGCGCTGCTTGCTCGTACAAGTCGCGGTGGCGTATCGGTGGAAGGAGAGACTGTCCGGCCGGCGTGAGCCGAGAGCGATCAGCTTCGTCGGCCAATCGAGACTCGGGTACGTCAGCTCGGGGCCCGCGAGCGGCACGCCGGGGAGGTGGCGGCGGATTGTGGACGCGTAACTGTTGAAATCACTCACGTACCGCGCGGCGTTATACGTGCGGGTCCAGTGGGTCGGCGTCGAGCGCGTCGTACTCGTGATCCGCTCCTTCTCCAGACGCGGCTGCAGGCGATACAGGTCGGGCTCGTTGCCGACGGCGAGTCCGGCGAGTCCGCCCCGCGGAAGCGCACGCTGGGCGGCCTCGGCGAACGCGAGCCCCATCGATGGGGAGTGGATGGCGAGGTTGAGGTTGAGCTCAACCTGCAAGTTGTCCCGGCGCACGAGGCCGGCGAGGGTGCTCATCCAGGAGTCGCCCAGCCCGAACACCCATCGCGGCGCAGACGCCGGCTTCTGGCCCCAGATGGCCGCGTCGGCCGACCGGCCGCCCAGTCGCAGCAGCAACGGCTTCCCGTTGGTCGCCCGCAAGATGGCGAGGATGCGATCGAACGCGTCGCCCGCGTCGGCAAACGCGGCAAGCTTGTCGACCTCGATCGACAGGCCAAAGAAATCGTCCGGGATCGCCCGCACTCGCGGCCCCACCGTCAGGGTCACCGTGGGGACCTGCGTGGCGCCGCTGGCCGCGGAGATCGGCATCTGCGTCAGCCCGACGAGCAGCACGCCCAGCATGCCGGCGAGAGCGCGGCGGATCCGCGGCGTCATCGGTTGACTGACCGGTGCATGATCGGTGACGTCCTCTGTGATCTCTTCATCGCCGTGGTGCCCCCCGAGGCGATCGTGAACGGTAACCGTACCGGAGCGTGGGGAGCTCGCGACACCGTACAATTTTCCGGCCGCGACACGACTTCGCAGATTGGGACGCATGACACGACTGACCAGGGGGTCAATGGCGCTCGCCCTGAGCGCGCTGCTTCTTGCGGTGGCTGCCGGTTCGGCAGGTGCTGCGAGCTTCGGCTTTTCGGAGCCGACGGGCGCCTGCAGCCAATGGGGACAGCCGTTCTGCACGCAGTGGGACAGCGGGATCGGCTTCCTCGCGAGCACTCCGACGTTCCGCACGCTCGTCAAACGTCTGCCACTTCGGTACGCGCGGCTCAACGCGCCCTACAACCTGATCGCCGATTACAACCCCTCGACCCGGCGCTGCCAGCCGAGCGCGCCGTACGCCGTCGGCGGTGATGACGGCCACGGCTACATGGCCCCGGGCGCCGGGTGGCAGATTCTGCGCTCCGAGCTCGCAGTCGCTCGCGCCAACGGGATGACCCCGCTCGTGGCGATCATCGATGGCCGTGAACTCGGTTCTCCGAACACCCGCGACCCAAAGTGGCCGATCCCGATGTACTGGAACGGCCACGGCTATAGCCGCACGGTCGCCGGGGAGGGCTACCGCTGCGGCATCAGTGCGCTCATCAAGGCCGTCCGCACCGAGCAGCAGTCGGCGGGTGCGCCCCCCGCTGAGTGGGAGACGTTCAACGAGCCTGACGCTCGGCGCTCGTACAACGGTCGGCTCAACGGCGCCTGTGGCACCGCGTCGAGCAGCTGCCGCGGTCGTTACCGCGCGCTATGCGCGAGCAGCGTTGGAAACCAGTGTGGACCGCTCGAGGCCGCGTGGCTCTACGTCGAGCTCACCCATCAGCTGACCGCCGCCCACGTCGGCGGAAAGGTGGCGGCGATGGCGGCGACGCGTCCGGGAACCTGGACCAACGGGTATCTGCACGCGCTGATCGACTACCTGCGCGTCCGACCGGCCGTCCTCTCCTTCCACGACTACATCGACCCGACCTCGAACGGCGCAGGCCTCGCCCACAACTTCGCGATGAGCCTGGAGAAGCGGTGGGGCGGGCGGTTCGAGTTGTGGATCACGGAGTCTGGGGTGTACCTATCGGAGTGGGCCAAGCTGCCGCCGACCGGCGGTTCCTCGCGGGCTCACGGCTGCGAGTTCGGCACCAACCACGACCGTCACCTCCAGGGGCTCGGACGCTGCGTGGACGGCAACGCGCGCGCTCAGGCGGCCGGCGCCAACGACTTCAAGAACCACCTCGCGCAAGACGGCAGTTACCGGAATGCGCGCATCACGGAACTGTTCTGGTACGAGTTCCGCGCGCTGCGGCCGACGCCGAGCGGCCGAGTGCAGTGGGACTCCGGCCTGCTCGACGCGAGCGGTACGCCCCGCGCAAGCTACTGCGTGCTCACCCGCACGACCGGCTGCAAGGGCAATCCGTTCAGGAACAAGTGAGTCTCAGGCCCGGCGGCGCTTCACCTTTGCTCCGGAGAGAATCGAGACGAGCCGGATGCGCACGGTCGGCCCACCGGGGTCCGGGCGCTCCTCGCCGACATCGATGTTGTTACCACCGAGCACCGCGACGTCGGAAATCTCGACGTTGAGGCCAGCAGGGATCGCCACCTGCGCGCCCGCGAACAAGCTGACGAGCTTCAGTTCGACGTAGTCGGAAGCGAGTTCGGCCTCAGTCAGGTCGAGCTCGACGCCGCTGAAGACATTCACGACGTTGCACACGGGAGCGACGCGCCAATGCCCCTTGCGCGAGGCGCCGCTGAAGATCGACAGGATCCGCCCGGTTCCGTCGGAGCCCTCGCGAACGGGCAGGCGCTCGCGGTCGGCCGTCAGCATGGTGGACGCGCCGGCAAGCGGATGCGTGTCGTCGGCCGGGACAAGGACGTCCTCGACGAGTCGCTCGAGCTCCGCCCGAGTCGTCGACGCGAACACATGCTGCGTGCGCTCGTCAAGCTCCTCGACGCTGATCCGTCCGCTCGCCATCGCGTCGCGCAGCACCTCGGCGGCGCGCTCGCGCTCGGCGTCGGATGCTCGCCGGGCCGGGACGGACGGCTCGCGGTCGGTCACAGCTTCAGGGTAGGCGACGCGACGGATGCGCTCGTTGTTCGCCGACGTCGACGCGTCTGGCGCGGCAGGCGACGCCGACGAGTGAGCGCGGCGGCGCCGCGGGAGTTCCGCGACGCCGCCACGAGCCCTACCTGACAGCGAACCGGCCGCCGCCCGCGGCCGCCGCGCGTTTCAAGGTGGCGTTGGGGTGGGTGGTCGTCGTCCCCGACAGGTTGCGGTCGAACGCCATCCGGACAACCGTGTTGGCGAACGCCTGCGACATGTACGTGAGCACCGCCGGATCGTTGTTGCTCAGGTTGTCGCACCACCGGAACGGGTTGTCGACGCAGCCCCCGTCCGTGCTGGGGACGTTGCCTTCGTAGTTCCCGGTGTAGCCGCCGAACAGCGCGACTTCATCCTGAGTCTTGCAGCAATCCTGCCCGGTGAGCATGCCGCTGGCAGGCACGCCGGCCTTGTTGAAGCTGTACGCGTCGGTCCCGACCGGCGAGAACAGCTCGTGGTTGCGGCCGATCGAGTTGAAGTACTGGATCGACTGATCGCGCGAGATCTTCGACGGCTCGTACACGTTGCTCGGGAACGTTGTCGACACGGTCCGGCCGAAGAAGTCCGGCGCGGCCGGGTCGAGGATCCCAATCACCCCGTTCGGGGTGGCGGTGACGTCCGCATCGAGGTCGTAGGCGGTGTCGCTGAGCTCGGCTGGCGTCAGATTGTTGACGTAGTAGGCCGAGCCGAGCAGGCCCAGCTCCTCGCCCCCGAACCAGATGAAGCGCAGCTTATGCAGCGGCCTCACCTTGCTCATCATCTGTGCGATGTCGAGGATCGTCGTCGAACCGGAGGCGTTGTCAAGCATCCCGGCGCCGAAGATCGCGTCGAGGTGCGCGTCGACGACGACGGCACTGTGAGGGTCGCCGCCCCTCGAGTCCGCGATCAGGTTGTAGTCCTCGGCGTTTGGCTTCTCGATCGACTGGATGCTGATCTTGACCATCGGCGGAGCACCGCCGCTGCTGACCGCCTGGTACTCGTTGTAGAGGCCCTGGCCGACGTCGAACGACGTGAACGCGACCGGGATCGTCGGGATGATCGGATTCCCGTTGGCGTCAACCAGGCTGCCGTTGGTGACGCCGGTGCGGCCCGGGTTGCCCTCGTTGAAGATGATCACGCCGGAGGCGCCCGCCGCCTTTGCGTTCTGCACCTTGACGCCGAAGTTGCACGTTCCGCGCTGGATGAGCGCGATCCGTCCGGCGACGAAATTGCTGAAGTCCGCAGGGCTGCAGCCGCTCGCGGAACTCGGCGCCGGCGTCGGCGGGATGACGATGCCGCCGGCCGGCTGCACCTCGGCGTCAGCGCTCCCGTTGCTCCGTCCCGGATTCCACTCTGACACGAGCGCATAGTCGTGCGGGGTGGGAGAGACCTCGCTGAACGTCGGCGTGCCGACGAACGAGAAGTAGTCGAAGTGGTATGTCTGGACCGTCACGTTGTAGCCCGCCTGCCTCATCACGCCTGCGACGTAATCGACCGATGCCTTGTAGCCCGGCTCGCCCGAATTGCGCGACGGATGCCCGTCGGCGCCCGGATTCGCGTCGGCGATCGCCTGAAACCGCTGCATGTGGGCCCACAGGTCAGCGGTCCGGATGCACGGAATGAGCTTCCCGGGCGTGTCGTTGACTCGGTGCTGGCATCCGGCCTCGGAGACCGCACCGGCGCCCGATGGCGCGGCCACACCGGCCGCGACGCAGACGAGCAAGATCGCGAGCAGCCGCAGCCGCCTCGGGGTACCTCGTGGCATAAACCCTCCCTCCAGGACACTCCCGACCCCAGGACGGGGCACCCGCGGCGGCACCCTAGACGCACCGCACGGCGCGGGCAACCGGGTGGTAACGAGAGTGACGCTCGCTGCGCCGGCGGGGGTATCAGCCGTGCCGCCCGGACGGTGCCCTACCGCTGTGTGCCCAGCGGCATGTCGGTATGGCCGGCCGCTCGCTCGAGCACCGCCTCCAGCCGCAGCCGCACCTCTGACGCGGTCTCTGCCAGGTCGTCGTTGCCGACGATCGAGAGCATCTGCTCGGCGTTGACGGCAGCGATGTGTGTCTGCCCGCGCTGTTGGTAGACGACGACATTGCACGGAAGCAGCGTCCCGAGCTCCGGTTCGGCGTCGAGCGCCGCGTGCGCGAGCACCGGATTGCACGCGCCGAGAATGAGGTACGGCTCGCGCACGACACCGAGCTTCTTCTGGAGGGTGGCCTGGACGTCGATCTCGCAGAGAACGCCGAAGCCTTCGGCGCCGAGCTCTTCGCGCACGCGGGCGACGGCCTCGTCAAACGTCAGCGGGGTCGCCGTGCTCAGTGTGTAGTCAGTGCCAACTCGGGACATGCTGCCTCCAATTCCTTTCGCTTTGCCTTCGCCGCCTTTGCCCGCTGCGCCGCAGCGTCGGGCGGCTCGATGAAGTGCTCGTTCAGGTAGACGAGAATTCCGGCTTCTCCGCGGACGGTTTCCTCGCCCGCGACGAGCACGGGAATCTCGCTGGCGCCGGTCGCGGTGTGCAGCTCGGTCCGAGCTTCCTGGCTGACCGGGACCTGTCGGCTCGTGTACGTGAGGCCGAGCTCGGTCAGGCGCTGGCGGACCCGGTGAGATGCCGGGCACCATTCGGTCTGCCATAGCTCGAGTGGTGGGACTGTCATGCGTGACCTCCTGATCTCAGCTGTGTCCGAAGGTGACGTTCGGGAGAACCCGCTGGGCCCACTTCGGCAGATACCATGCCGAGGCGCCCATCAACCGGAGCAGCACGGGGAGCAGCAGCAGCCGGACGAGGGCGGCATCGAGCAGCACGGCGACGCCGAGGATGATCCCCATTTCCTTCGGGGGAAGGGGACCGGAGAGCGCGAACGTGAAGAACACCGCAACCATGACCGCGCCGGCGGCGAAGATGACGCGCCCGGAGTGGGCGACGGCACCGACCATCGCGAGGCGCGGGTCGTGGGTGTGGTCCCAGTGCTCCTTCGCCGCGGAGAGCAGGAACACGGTGTAGTCCATCGAGATCGCGAAGATCATGGCGAAGAAGAACACCGGTCCCCATGCGTCGAGGAACCCCTGTGGCTGGAAGCCGAGCAGCGAGTGCAGGTCGCCGTTTTGGAAGACCCACTTCGCGACGCCGAACGCGGCGCCGGTGGCGAGCAGGTTGGTGAGCACGCCGACCGCCGCGATCAGCGGTGCCTGCAGTGCGACGAGCAGCAGCAGGAACCCGAGCGCGAGGACGACACCGATCACCAGCGGCGTCTTCGCGGACAGGGCGGCCTGGAGATCGTGGTTCTCCGCGACCGCGCCGCCGATCACCGACCCGCCGGGCAGCTGAGCGCGGAGCCGCTCGATCGTATGCCCGACGGCCGGATTAGACGGATCCTGCTTCGGGATCGCGGTCAGCAGCGCGTACCCGTCGCTCGTCTGCGCGGGCATCATGGCGGCGATGCCGGCGTCGCGGTGGATGATCGCCGCCGCCGCGGGTGCGCGCGCCGCTGAGGTGACGATCTGCAGCGGCCCGGTCGCGCCGGGGCCAAAGGCGGCCTGCACCTGCGTGTAGCCGACGCGGGAGGCGTCCGCGGGCGGGACAACCTTGATCGACGGCATCGCCGTCTTCAGCTGCGTGACGGGCAGCGCGAGCCCGATGAGGATTGCGAGCGCGACCACCCCGAAGCGAACCGGCTGGCGCCACAGCCGCTCACCCCACGCCGCAAAGCGCGTGGAGCGGTGCTCGCCGGAGTGCGCCCACGGCAGCGCGAGCTTATCCACTCGCGGGCCGAGGCGGGCGAGCACAGCGGGCAGCAGCGTCAGGGTCGCTGCGAGCACGAAGATGACCGCGAGCATGATCCCGAGACTCATCGAACGGAACGCGGGGGAGGGGACAAACATCACCGCGCTCAGCGAGATGAGCACCGTGACCCCGCTGAACAGCACGGCCTTGCCGGCGGTGTCCATCGCCACCGCGGTCGCATCAACGGCGCTGCGCTGGTGGCCGAAGTAGGCGCCACGGAACCGGTGCACGACGAACAGCGCGTAGTCGATCCCGAGTGCGAGCGCGAACATCAACGCGAAGTTCATCGCCCAGATCGAGACCGGCATCACCAACGTGGCCAGGTACAGCATTCCCGCCGCCGAGGCGAGACCGAGCATCGTCAGCATCAACGGCAGACCGGCCGCGACGAGCGACCCGAACGCCAGCAACAGAATCCCGAGCGTCACCGGCCATGAGATCACCTCCGACTTCAGCATCGCGGAGCGGTTCGCCGCATTGAAGTCAGACCACATCCCGGACGCGCCCGTCAACCGGACACTCACCCCGGCGCTCGACAGCGCGGCCAGCTTCCCCTTCAGCTCATCGGCCGCCTTGACCATCCCGTTCGAGCTCTTCGCCGCTCCTGCCTGCACGATCGCCGTGTGACCATCACGGGAGATCGACACGCCGGGTGCGGGGGTGATGACGGCGGCCACGGCCGAGCTGCCGTGCAGCGTCGCCTCGACCCGCGCGAGGGTCGCCTTGAACGCCGGATCGCTCACCGTGGTGGCGGGCGAGTAGACGACCGTCATCAAGGCGTAGCTCGACAGCCCATGGAAATGCTTGTCGATCAGTTGCCGGGTGAGCACCGACTGCGACCCCGACGTCTCCCAGCCGGCACCGGAGAGCGCGGTCTCGACGCGGGGCGCAAAGAACCCGAGCCCGAACGCGACGATCAGCCAGCCGATGACGACGGCGCGGAAATGCGTCGCCGTGTAGCGGCCAAGGCGGCCGATCGGCCCCACATTCACGCCATGGGGATACTCCTCAACCGGTGTCTCGGTCTCGCCGTGGCGCGGTGGATCAACGATCGTCATCAGACCCTCACCTCCGAGCGCTCGAGGGGCCATCGGGGTGCACGATTCATCACGCAGCCTCCTCGGCGTCAGCGGATTCGGTGGGGGTGGCCGCGATCCGGTCGAGCGCGTCGACGAGCTGGCCAGCCCCGATCACGCCGGCCTCGGCAGCGACGGGCGCGCCATCGCGTAGGACCATCAATGTCGGGATCGAGCGGATCCCGTATCTCGCGGCGAGTCCGGGTTCGGCGTCGACGTCGACCTTGGCGAACCGGTAATTGGGGCGTAGCTTCGCGGCGCGGTCGAGTTGCGGTGCCATCGCGCGGCAGGGTCCGCACCAGCTGGCCCAGAAGTCGACCACGGTGAGACCATCGCTGACGGCCTCGGCAAACGTGCCCTCGCTCAGATGTTCGATCGTTGCTGGCATTGCGCGTGTTCCTTGTCTGGAGATGAGGTCAGAGGACGAGCGTTCCGCGCTTGCGGCTGCTCATGAAGATGCGCTCGAAGGCGAGCTTCGCCCAGTGGGCCTGCGGGCCCGCCATGAGCCGGGCGCTCGGCGCCTTGCCACCCGTGGCGCCGTTGCGCGCGAGCACGTGCTCGGCCTTGAAGATCACGCCGTTGTTGCCGGCGTCGAGAACACAGATGGCGCCGAGATCGTCGATCGGCAGCAGATCGTTGCCCGTGCCATCGAGGTCGGCGGCGATGTTATGCGCGGCGACCTTGGCCATCGTCTCGGTCATCTGACCGGTCTTGGGGACCCCGGCGGGCACGGGCGTGGGATCTGGCGGCGCGATCGCGATCGCCACACCGGCGGCGAACACGTCGCGGTGCTCGGGATGGCGGAATTGCTCGTCGACGGGCACGAACCCCATTGGGTTTGCCAGCCCCTCGGTGCCGGCGATGGCATCGACGCCCGTGAACGGCGGGACGATCATCGAGTAGGCGAACGGCAACCTCCGCCCGCCCTCGAGCTCGATCTCGCCGTCGCGGGCCTCCTTGATCACCGTGTTGGGGAGGCCCTCGACGCCGTAGCGCTCGAAGAACCGCTGCACGAGCTTCTCTGACTCGCCGACGCCGCCGAGACCGAAATGACCGAGGAACGGCTCGGCCGTGATGAACGTGACGGGTGCGACGTTGTCGAGGCCCGCCTTCTTGATCCGGTGACGGACGTTGAACATGAATTCGTAGGAGGCGCCGAAGCACGATCCGCCCTGAGCGGTGCCGATCACGACCGGACCGGGCTGCTCGAGGAACCGCTGCCACGCGTCACCCGCGAGCAGGGCGTGCTCGAGGTTGCAGACCGACTGCGTGTGACCGCTGTGGGGGCCGAGACCCGGCACCTTCTCAAAGGCGAGCCGCGGGCCCGTGCCGATCAATAACTTGTCGTAGGCGATTTCCGTGCCGGAGCTGCTCGTGACGACGTGCGCGTCGAGGTCGATCGCGCTCGCGGCCTCGTTGACAAACCGGATGCCCTTGCTGGCGTAGACCGGGCGGAGTGGGAACGTCACGTCCTGCGGCTTGCGGATCCCGAAGGGCAGCCAGATCAGCGACGGGATGAACGTGAAGTCCGCCCTCGGGTCGAGCACGATGATCTCGTGCCGGTCGCCGATGCGCTTTCGCAACTCCAGCGCAGCGGTGTACCCGGCAAAGCTGGAACCAAGGATGACGACTCTCTTGCGGCTGGGCATGCGATGAGCACTCCTCTTATGCATCGTCGGCCAACGACTGCACAACTGTAAAATGGTGAATATGTGGGAGGATAGCGCTCGGTCACGGACCTGTCAAACTGTACAACTGTGTACTTGTATAAACGAGCAGGGGCCGGTAGGCTCTGCCTGTGACCGTCGCTCCGTCGAAGATCAGCGGAATCGAGGAGACCTTTCGGCGTCGGCACCCTCTCTACGCCGAGACGGCGGCCATCGACGAGCTCCGCGACCGCGAGTTCGCGCGCCTTGACCGAGGCGGGCACGTCTACCTCGACTACACAGGTGGAGGCCTCTATGCCGAGTCCCAGCTGCGAGAGCACCTGCGACTGCTCGAGAGCGGCGTCTTCGGCAACCCGCATTCGATCAATCCGACCTCCGCGGCGAGCACGAGTCTGGTCGAGCGCGCCCGCGCGTCGGTCCTGAAGTTCTTCAACGCCTCCGGTGATGAATACGAGGCGATCTTCACCCCGAATGCGACCGGAGCGCTACGGCTGGTCGGCGAGGCCTATCCGTTTCACTCGGGTGATCGCTTCCTGCTCACGTTCGACAACCACAACTCGGTCAACGGGATCCGTGAGTTCGCCCGCGTCCGCGGTGCCGAGACGACGTACGTGCCGAGCCTGGCGCCCGATCTACGCGTCGACGAGCAACTGCTGGCGCGCTACCTGACGGACACGATCGGCGATCACCACAACCTGCTCGCGTATCCCGCGCAGTCGAACTTCTCGGGCGTTCAGCATCCGCTGGAGTGGATCGAGTTGGCCAGGTCACACGGTTGGGACGTGCTGCTCGACGCCGCGGCGTACGTGCCCGCAAACCGGCTGGACCTGAGCATCTGGCATCCGGACTTCGTCGCGTTGTCGTTCTACAAGATGTTCGGTTGGCCGACCGGCGTCGGGTGCCTCATCGCCCGCCGAGACGCGCTCGCCAAGCTCGAGCGGCCGTGGTTCTCCGGTGGCACGATCGTCGCGGCGTTCGTTCAGCGCGAGTACTACCAGTCCGCACCCGGCGCGGCGCATTTCGAGGACGGCACCGTCAACTACCTCAGCCTCCCCGCGGTCGAGATCGGCCTGCGCTTTCTCGACCGGATCGGCATCGACAGGATCCACGCGCGGGTCGCGGCGCTCGGGAGTTGGATGCTCGAAGGACTCGCGAGTCTCCGGCACACCGATGGCTCACCGGCCGCAACGATCTACGGTCCGCGCACGTGGGACCGGCATGGCGGGACGATTGCGTTCAACTTCCTTCACCCCGACGGCAGCGTGATCGACGAACGGTACGTGGACCGGATCGCCGGCCGACACGGCATTTCGCTTCGCACGGGCTGCTTCTGTAACCCCGGAGCCGGAGAGGTTGCCTTCACCATCGCACGGGAGACGCTCGTCGGGGGCGAGTTCGGTGAGGCCATGACGCTCGATGACTACGTCGCCGCCCTTGGCTTGCACTCCGGTGGAGCGATCCGCGCCTCGCTCGGGCTGGCATCGAACTTCAACGACGCCCGCCGGTTCAAGGACTTCACGACCCAGTTCATCGACCTCAGTTCCGTGCCCGAAGATCTTCCGCCGCGGCGGACCTGTTGAGCCGTGTCGCGTCGGGACGAGCCCGCACCCGACGCGGCGAAGCGACTTACGCCGTGGGCTCTCCAGGCGAGCCGTCTGCGGGGAGCATGACGCGGAATTCGCTGCCGTGACCGGGAGTGCTCTCGACCTCGATCCGACCGCCGAGGGTTTGGACGGCACGACGGACGATCGCGAGTCCGAGGCCGGAGCCGCCGGTGGCGCGGTCGCGGGTCCGATCGACGCGGTAGAGCCGTTCGAAGATGCGCTTTTGGTGCTCAGGGGCGATTCCCACGCCCGTGTCGCGAACGCGCAGCACGAGCTCCCCGCCGCGGCGTCGGAGTCCGAACTGAACGGAGCCGCCCGCGGGGGTGTAGCGGATCGCGTTTGACAGGAGGTTTGAGGCGATCATCTCGAGCAGCCGGGGGTCAGTCAGAACCGTGCGATCATCAGCCGCGAGGCGGAGCTCCAGATCCGCCTCCCGGGCGACTGGACCGATGCTCGCCACGAGCCGTTCGCCGAACGGCCGCAGCGAGACAGGGCTCACCCGCACGCCCTCCGCGAGATCGAGTTGAGTGAGCTCCCGCAGATCCCTGAGCAGATCCCTCAGGCGTCCGGTCTGCGCATCGATCACGCTCTTCGCCTCGGATCGCTCCTGTTCACCCTGCGCCGCACCGTCGGCGAGCGCGAGCGCGAATCCCGAGACCGCGTTCACCGGCGTGGCAATCTCGTGGGCCACGTCCGCCAGGAACTGGCGCTGATCGCGGTCGGCCTGCTCGAGCCGTGCGGCCATGTCATCGAACGCGCTGCCGAGCTTGACCAGCTCCTCCGGACCCGAGGTGCCCATGCGGGCGGTGAAGTCGCCATGGGAAACCCACTCGGCGGCATCGATCGCGCGCTGGACCGGGGCGCGGACAGCCCGGGTCACCAGCGTGGCGGCGATCGTCGCAGCGGCGATCACCAGCGCGAGCACGCCCGCGGTGATCAGCGTCAGCTCGAGCGTGGTGCTCGGCCCCGGCGTGGCGTAGTCCGCGATCGTGACCATCCCGCCGGGGAACTGCGCTGTTACTCGCAGCTCGAACTCGCGTCCGGTCCGGGGCGGACCCCGGAAGACGATGCGTCCTGCGCGGTAGACGGTGATCTGGTCGTTGCCCAGAAGCTCCTGCAATGCGTCCAACCGCGCCTGGCCGGCGCCGGCCTCGACCTGGGCGGCGATCGTGCGCGCTTGTTGGCGGGCCTTGGCGGTATCGGCCGCATGCTCGTGGACCGTCTCGACATGGTTGAACAGGAGCACGGCGGCTCCTAGGCCGATGACAGCGCTTCCGATCATGGCGACCAGGAGCCAGTACCGCAGAGATGGCGCGCGGGTGAGCAGTACTAGGACTCCAAGCGGTAGCCCACGCCGCGCAGCGAACTGATCCTCAGCGCGTCTCCGAGCTTGCGCCGCAGGCCGGCGATGTGCACGTCGACCGTCTTCGGTTGAAGGTAGGTGGACCCCCATACTTGTTCGAGGAGCGCATCGCGGGTGTGCACGCGGTCGGGATCGCGCAGCAGCGCGGTGAGCAGGTCGAACTCCCGGCGGGTGAGCTCCACCTCCCGTCCATCGACCGTCACCCGCCTCGCTTCCTCGTCAAGCTCCACGGCCCCGCTCCGAAGAGGCTCTTGCGCGCCGAAGTGGCCTCGTGCGCGGCGCAGCTGTGCCCGGACCCGCGCGACGACCTCCGGCGCCGAAAACGGCTTGACCACATAGTCGTCGGCACCGAGCTCGAGGCCGGTGATCCGCTGCGCCTCCTCGCCGCGGGCGGTGATCAGGATGATGGGAATCCCGGATTCTGTGCGGATTCGTCTCACCACCTCAAAGCCGTCGAGCTCAGGGAGCATGACGTCGACCAGCGCCACGTCGATCCCGCCGCGGCGGAGCAGCGACAACGCGTCGAGGCCGTCGTCGGCCTCGACCACGTCGTATCCCTCCTTTTCGAGGTAGAGGCGCAGCAGGCGCCGAAGCGCGTGCTCGTCATCGACCACCAGAACACGCGCTGCAGTCGCCATTGGCGGCGATTGTTCCACAGCGTTTCCCGCCCGCTCGTGCGGCTTTCTCACTCGCTACCGCCCCATTGCCGTTCCATAACCATCGCGGGACAAGCTCATGATGTCGCCGCCGGCATCCGGGCCCGGCCGGCCCGACTCCAGGAGACAGGCGCAAACCACAGCCGAGGAGCCATGATGACCCTGACAGTCCTCCTAAATGCGATCCTCGCGATTGGCGTGACCGTGATGGTCGTCACGCCCCTCGTGTGGGCGATCCTCACCCAGCACCGTGACGATCCACGCCAGGCGGCTAGCGGCGCCGGCACGATCGACGCACCCCAAGGGCGCGAGCGTCGGCATGCCGCCCGCGGTCAGTACAAGCCCATCGTGGGGCGTATCTGAACCGGCGTGGGGCGTATCTGAACCGGCGCGGGGCGTATCTGAACCGGCGGGGGTAGACGGGACGAATCGATCGCTGCGACCGGCAGCGGCGCACGCAGCCTCGCCGGGAACCGTCGAGCGCCGGTTAGCCTGGCTTCGCCGCTGCGTCGAGTTCCTCGCCGCGTTTGATCAAGAACGCGCCGAGCGCGCCAGCGAGGGAACCGATGACGGTGATGGCATAGATCTCCATCACGATGTCGAGGACCCGTCCCGGAAGGGAGATCGGGTTCTGGATACTGGAGGAGACCGTCAGCATCTGGGTGGTGGTCCAAAACAACGCGCTGCCGAAGCTGTCGATCTGGGTCTGCTTCTGATGGTGCTCGAACAGGAACGCCAGAACGGCACAGACCAAGTCGAGACCGACTGTCGCCAGCGCGATGGCGACGAGTCGGTCGCGAAGACGACGGTGGGTCGGCGTTCCGGCGCGCACGACGTTGCGCACCTCGCCGGCGGACTCGCCCAGGACACGCAGCAGGTACATCGCCCGCTATTCGCCGCTCAGCGACGACGTCCTACTGGAGGATCGCGTGGCGTGGTTCGAAGCCGATAACCGCGCGGCCACGCCCGGGTCCGCGGGTCGCTGCGGCTATGTAGAGCGCGAGCGCGACGCTTGGCGCCATCGCGAGCGCTGCTGGCGGCGGGTGGGCCAGGAAATGCAACCGGTAGTGCTGGTTTGCCAGCAGCGCAACGAGCATGAACACTGAGCCGAACGGCCGAGTCGGCCGCGTCAGGGCCTCCCATGCCAGCAGCGCCATCAGTGCCGGCAGCAGGTAGTAGTTGGTCGTCAAGTCGGGATCGAGCGTGCAGCGAAGCAACATAAGGAGCGCGAGCACCCCGATCGCGTTTGCCGGGTCGCGGTCAGCCCCGATTCGCCGGTAGCGCCAGCCGATCGCCGCCGCGGCCGCCAACGGCAGCCAAGCGATTTGCGAACGCGAGAGGCCGAGCGGGAGAGAGTGGCTCGTCAAGGTGTGCACGACACCGTTGATTTCGGCGCTCAGGCTGTGATCGTGGTGAAAGGGCCACCACCATGACTCAAAGGAGACGAAATGAAGCTCGCCGATCGGCTTCGACGCCCGCGCGAAGGCGGCGGGGTCAAGCACTGGCAGCAATAGCACCAGTGGGACGGCGAGCCCGCCGGCCACCAGCAGCATCGCGGGGCGCCGTCGCCGGCAGGCGAGCACCGTCGGTACGGCCGCCAGCACCGCCCACTGCTTGGTTCCGATCGCCAGTCCAAGCATCGCTCCCGCGAGCAGCGGGCGCTCGGAGATCGCGGCGAGCACTGCGGCGAGGCACAACGCCCCGCCCAGCAATTCCTCAGGATGGCCGGCCAGCTCAAGCCCGATCGTGACCGGATTGATCACTATCAGCGCCGCGATCAAGACCACAGTCAAAGAAGCGCGACCGCGCGAACGCGCCAGCTCGACAACCGCGACAGCCACCACGGCCGCCACCAGACCGCAGGCGAACACTCCGAGGCGGTAGCTGGCCAGCTCGTCGGCGCCAAGTTGCGAACCGAGCATGACGAACGGCAGCCGCAGGAGGATCGAGGTAAGGCTCATCAGCGGCTGAGAATGAGCAGCGACGAGCACGTGTCCATGCGCGAGCGCTGACAGAGCGGGTACGGGGTCATCGCCGGTGAACATCCCGCGGCCGTAATCCCCGGTTGAGATAACCCCCGCTGCGATCGTGGCGGCACCGATGACCGGCGGCGCCGTCCACCGCAGCGCAGACTCGAGGCGTGCGCTTCGTTTCATCGATAGTGATATCGGCGCCATCGAGCCGTCACCTTGAGTCGTTGGTCGACGCCGGCCTCCCTCGAATCCAAGCGATGGGCGGCCGGTGACCGCACGACGAGGTTTCGGCGGCACCGCAACTCGGTCCTCTGCGCCGTGTTCGTCAGCTCTGGAATCCGATATGTTGCATGGCGCTGGGGGTGGTCGACTGGGATTAGGGGGTTTCGTGATGAGCTGGAACTGGCATATGCGGCGACACTGGATTGTCGGAGCAGTGGCGGTGGCTTCGCTCGCCTGCGGATTGCCCGCAGCGGCGCTCGCGGCGCGTGGAACTGGCGACTCCAGCACAAGGGTCTCCAAGCTGGTGGCCACGGAGTACCGCCATGCTGGGAGTCGCGAGATGAGGGCCATGAATCGGGCGCTCGACCGCGGCCCCCGCAGCCTGCGCACGCGCCGCCGCTTCGACTGGCTGGTCAGCAAAATCAATCCGCGTCACGGATTCGTGTGCGGTCGCAAGGGTCACCACATCATCGGCACGCCGGTGAGCCGCATTGGCCCACACAGCGCGAAATGGCATGTCCTCGCCCAAAGTGGACCGATCCTGCTCTGTGCCGGGTCCGATTCTGGGCCACTCACTGAGCCTCGGCCTCTCACCGGTACGGCGCCCCTGGAGGGCAGAGGGACCGATGGCGATCCCTATCGTCGCGCGCTCACCGGAGGCCCAGACTCCTGGAAGCAACAATGTGATGAGTTCACGTCCGGAGCGTTTGACAACTGTGTGATGCGTTTTCCCGAGCGGTCGCTCACCGGTCTCTTTGCCTCCGAGAAGCCGCTCCCCGCCTACTCATGTCCGACACTGACGTTCAATTTCACCGGCAAAGTCATCAGGAAATGGCTGCTCGAGAGCAGCAGTGAATTCAACCCGTTTGGGACCGCAATTCCGGGGGGCGTAGAGGTCCGGGGTCTGTGGGCGATCGGCGTCACCATCCCCCACGACGACGAAGTTGGGACTCTGCAGGGGGATTCAAGCGCGACGCACTGGCTGACGGGCACGGACAAGTACCAAGTCGTACTGCACTGCATCATCGACACCCAGTAGCTGCTCGGGTCGGCGAGTCTCGTACCGCCAAATCCAGAACCCCATCCGTACCCCCTCCGTATGCCGGGGGAGACTCAGAGCGCTTCAGCGAGCCGAGCCGGAACCTGACCGCTGGGACGATCTGGTACCGCTGTGGGGAGGAAGCTGCGTACGAAGTGATCCGAGGCCCTGTTTCCGCGCCCCCCGCGCTCTCGTAGCAAGTAGCATTAGCGTCGCCCGTCGGTGACGGGGGAGGTAGAGAGGAGGCCGTGCTGATCGCTTTGGAGGCAGGCACCGTTCGCTTGGGCGCGGCGCCTGCGACCAAGGAAGAGGCGATCCGCATGGTTGCCGGTCTGTTGGCCGGCGCGGGTCACATCGATCCGGGCTACGCCGAGTCGATGCTCGGCCGGGAGAAGGTTGCCAATACCTACCTTGGCGACGGGATCGCGATCCCGCACGGCATGCTCAAGGACCGGGACATGATTCGTCAGACGGGGATCGCCGTCGTGCAGGTCCCGGCCGGCGTCGAGTGGAATCCGGGAGAGCAGGTCCGTCTAGTGGTCGGGATCGCGGCTGCCTCAGATGAGCACCTGCAGATCCTGGCCAACCTGACACAGGTCCTCGCCGACGCGGACGAGGTCGAGCGGCTCTCGACGACATCTGACGCCGCGGTGCTCGTCGACCGCCTCACGCGGGCCGGCGACACCGAGTCGCCGACCGGCGTCACGTCGGATGAGCCGCTCGAGGGGTACGCGAGCGCCGACGTCGTCGTCGAGGGCTCGAGCGGCCTGCACGCGCGCCCCGCGACCTTCTTCGTCGACGTGGCGAAGGGCTTTCAGGCCGAGGTTCGTGTCCGCCACGACGGCAAGGTGGTGAACGGCAAGAGCCTGGCGTCGCTGCTGAGCCTGGGGGCGGACGCCGGCTCGACGCTGACGCTGCTCGCGAGCGGCCCGGATGACCGGGAGGCGCTTCGAGCGCTGCAGGACGCGGTAGCGTCCGGGCTCGGCGAGGAACAGGAAGAGGCTGAGGAGGCCGTCGCCGAGCTGCCGGAATGGAGGCCGTCGGGTTCTGCCACCGGCGTTCCCGGAATCGCGGCCTCGCCGGGGATCGCGATCGGTCCGCTATGGCATCTCAAGCGGCGGCGTCTCGTCGTGGAGCGCACGGCCAAGGACCCGCGGGTGGAGGAGAGCAAGTTGCGCAGCGGCATCGAATCCGCGCGCGCGGAGTTGCGCGACCTCTACGAGGAGGTCAGGGCGAAGTCCGGCGCCCGCAAGGCGTCGATCTTCCGCGCCCACGAGGCCTTCCTCGACGATCCGGACCTCGAGCGGGAAGCCGTCGCCGCGATCCGCACCGGAACCTCGGCCGGATGGTCGTGGCGAGAGGTGACCAACACTCGAGCCCAGGAGCTGTCGCAGGTCGACGATCCGCTGGTCGCCGCCCGCGCTGTCGACCTGCGCGACGTGGGTCAGCGCGTCCTGCGCTTCCTGGCCGAGAGCGACGACGCTGAGGCGCAGTTTCCCCATCACCCGGTGATTCTGCTTGCCGAGGACCTCACGCCATCCGACACGGCTGCCATCGACCCCGCGCGCGTCGTGGGCTTCGCGACCGCACTGGGCGGGGGAACGTCCCACACGGCCATCATCGCGCGTGCCCTGGGGATCCCTGCGATGGTCGGCGCCGGCCCGGCGCTGCTCGACCAGAACCAGGACGAGGTCGCGGTCCTCGACGGTCAAACCGGCAACCTGTGGCTTCACCTGACCGACGAGGACCTCGCCGCGGCGGCCGCCACCCAGCACGACATCGCGGTTCTGCGCGACCGCGAGTACCAGACGCGCTACCAGCCGGCCATCATGCGCGACGGGCACCGCGTCGAGGTGGCAGCGAACATCGCCGCTCCGGAGGAGGCGGCGGCCGCGGTGCAGGCGGGCGCTGAGGGCGTCGGCCTGATGCGCACGGAATTCCTCTTCCTCGGCCGCGACGCTCCTCCGGACGAGGACGAGCAATACGAGGCCCTCGCGACAATGGTCCGCGCACTCAATGGCCTTCCGCTGATCGTGCGCACGCTCGACATCGGCGGCGACAAGAACGCGCCCTACATCAAGCTCCCGGAGGAGGACAACCCGTTCCTTGGAATCCGCGGGGTCCGCCTGTGCCTGGAACAGCCGCAACTCTTCGAGCCGCAGCTGCGCGCGATCTACCGAGCCTCCAAGCTCGGGCCGGTCTCAGTCATGTTCCCGATGATCGCCCGGCTCGAGGACCTCGAGCAGGCGCTCGAGTACGCCGAGCGCGCGCGCGGGCAGGTCGGCGCCGACGCGATCGACACCGGGATCATGATCGAGGTGCCATCGGCCGTGGCGATGGCACCAGAACTGGCCAGGCGCGTGCAGTTCTTCTCGATCGGCACGAACGACCTGACGCAATACATGCTGGCGATGGACAGGATGCACCCCGCGCTGGCCAAGCAGGCCGACGCACTGCATCCCGCGGTCCTGCGCAGCATCAAGTCGGTGGTCGACGCCGCGGCGGCGGCAGACATCTGGGTGGGGGTCTGCGGGGGCATGGCCGGCGAGCCCGAGGGCGCGCTGATCCTCGCCGGCCTTGGAGTCCGCGAGCTGTCGATGACGATCCCCAGCGTCGCCGCCGTCAAGGCGCGTCTGCGATCGGTCGATCGCGCGGCGGTCCGCCGACTCGCCGACCGCGCGCTCCAGTGCGCCACGGCGGGCGAGGTCCGGGAGCTCGCACTGCCGTGAGCGCGCCTCGTGATCTCGATGTCGACGTGATAACCGTGACGGCAAACCCCGCGGTCGATCAGACGATCTGGGTGCCCGGCTTCCGGTCCGGCGAGGTCAATCGTGTCGTCAGCGAGCAGGTGACCGCTGGCGGCAAGGGCGTCAACGTCGCCGCCTTCCTCGCCGCCTTCGGGGTGCGCGTCTTCGCGACGGGATTCCTCGGACGGCCGAACGCGGGGTTGTTCGAAGCCTTCTTCGAGCAGCAGCAGATCCCATACGAGTTCGTCGCCGTGAACGGCACGACCCGGACCGGGATCAAGATCGTCGACGAGGTGGCCAGCGCGACCACCGATATCAACTTCGCCGGCTTCCAAGTCGACGAGGACGATCTCCGTGCGCTCGAGGACGCCCTGGCCGCGGTGGTCGCCCCCGGCCGCTGGGTGGTGCTGGCCGGAAGCCTTCCCGCCGGGGCTCCGGCGACGACCTACCGGCGCCTGGTCACGCTCGTGCGTGAGCGCGGCGGGCGCGTGGCTCTTGACACCAGCGGGCCGGCTCTGCGCGAGGCGGTTGCCGCCAAGCCGGATCTCGTCAAGCCCAATCGCGAGGAGCTCGAGGAGCTCATTGGTCGGCCGCTGCCCGATCGCGCGGCACTGACCGACGCAGCCGCCGACCTCGCCCGTGGCGGCGTGGGAACCGTCATCGTTTCGCTCGGCGCCGATGGCGCGCTGTTCACGCGGAACGGGGACGCAGCATTCGCGGCCGCACCGCCCGTTCGGGTCGCGAGCACGGTGGGAGCGGGCGATGCGATGGTCGCCGGGACCATCGCGGGCATCCTGGGCGCGCTCGGGCTGGCCGAGACGGCGGCACTGGCGACGGCGTTCGCCGCGGTCGCGATCACGCAGATCGGCCCCCATCTCGATCGTCCCGCGGTCGAGGAGACGGCACGGGCCGTCTCGGTCGAGGCGGTCATGCAAGATCTTCACGCGAGGAGGACACGGCTATGAGGTTCGTGGCAGTCACGGCCTGCCCGACGGGCATCGCCCACACGCTGATGGCTGCTGAGGCGCTCAAGCGGCAGGCGCAGTTGATGGGGCACCAGATCGACATCGAGACCCAGGGCGCCGAGGGCACGTCCCACCCGCTGGATCCCGACACGATCGCCCGGGCCGATGCGGTGATCTTCGCGGCCGACATTTACGTCGACCCGACGCGCTTCGCGGGCAAGCCGGTGAGCGCGGCGGCGACCGCCGACGCGATCCGCCATCCCCACGACGTCATCGAGGCGGCCGCCGCGGCGACCGCCGAACCTGATATCGCACTCCCCGAATCGGAGCCCGAGACCCAGCCGGCACCGACGCCCGCCGGCGGCGACGGCCAGAAGCGGATCGTCGCCATCACCTCGTGCCCCACCGGGATCGCGCACACGTTCATGGCCGCCGAGGGCTTGCGCAAGGCCGCCGAGGGCATGGGCTACTGGATCAAGGTCGAGACGCAGGGGTCCGTCGGCGCGAAGAACCTGTTGACGGCGGAGGATGTTGCCGCCGCGGACGCCGTGGTCATCGCGGCCGACACGAGGGTCGACCTCTCGCGCTTCGTGGGCAAGCCGCTCTATCAGACCGGTACGAAGGAGGCCCTCAAGCACGGAGACGAGGTCGTCAACGCTGCGCTCGACCCTTCGACGGCGGTCTTCCACGGCGGGGACGGGCGTGCAGACAGCGGCGCGACAGCGGCCTCCGCGGGTGAAGGGGGCGGTGGGACGCGCTGGTACATGGTCATCTACCAGCACCTCATGACCGGGATCTCCCACATGCTGCCGCTCATCGTCGCCGGTGGCTTGCTGATTGCGATCTCGTTCGCCTTCAGCATCCATGCTGACGCCCCCAGCCACATACACACGCTCGCGGGCCGTCTGTTTCTGATCGGCTCGACCAGCTTCCAGCTGTTCCTGCCCGTCCTGGCGGGCTACATCTCGTATTCGATCGCCGACCGTCCTGGGCTTGCGCCGGGACTCGTCGGCGGCTTTCTCTCGTCAGAGATCAACACCGGCTTCCTGGGCGCGATCCTGGCCGGGTTCCTCGCCGGCTATGTGACGCGGTTCCTGGCCACCCACATCAAGCTGCCACAGACGCTCGCGGGGCTAAAGCCGGTCCTGATCCTGCCACTCGCCTCGACGCTCATCGTCGGGTTGGCGATGTTCTACGTCATCGGCGAGCCGATCTCCTCGCTGCAACACGCGTTGACGACGGCCCTGAAGAACATGCAGGGCTCGAACGCGGCGCTCTTGGGCGTGGTGCTGGGGGCGATGATGGCCTTCGACATGGGAGGGCCCCTGAACAAGGTGGCCTACGCCTTCGCGGTCGGGCTGATCGCGAGCGGCGTGCGCGAGCCGATGGCCGCGGTGATGGCGGCCGGCATGACGCCGCCGCTGGCGCTCGCGTTTGCGACGCTGCTGTTCCCGGAGCGTTGGCTGCCCGAGGAGCGAGAAGCGGGAAAGCCCGCAGCAGTGCTCGGACTGGCGTTCATCACCGAGGGCGCGATCCCGTTCGCCGCGCGCAACCCAGCGCGGATCATCCCCGCGCTGATGGTCGGCTCGGCCACCGCAGGCGCCCTTTCGATGGCGTTCAGCGCCGCCAGCATCGTGCCGCACGGAGGCATCATCGATCTCTTCGTACCCGGTGCCATCAAGAATCCCGGCGGCTGGGTGATTGCTCTCGTGGCCGGTGCCCTCGTGTCGACCGCGGCGCTGTTCGTTACGACACGGTCGTACGCGCGTGCCCCGGCCGAGCCGGCGCAGAAGGCGGTTCCGGCCACGGCGCCCGCCTGAGAGGGCGCACGTCGCGGGCCGTTTCGTCCGCGCCCATTCCGCCGGCCGTCCTTGGCCGGCGGGCGACGGCCACCTCGCGTCCGGCCGGTGTGGCATGGGCGAGGTCCTCGGTCAACGCAAGTTCGTCGAAGCGCGCGCCAAACCTGGCGCCGCCGCTTGCCGGCACTAGCCTTCGTCGTCGGTCGGCAAATGGCCGAACTGCTGCTCGAACGCAGTCGGGCTGATAGGCGCGAGCCCCTGTCGGCGGCGGATCGCGTCGGCGCTCGTATTGCGCCGGATCACGTCGGCGCTCGTATTGCGCCGGATCACCAGGCGCCCGTCGTCGAGTACCTCGTCGACGACGTAGTCGCCCATATCGAGGAGCGGGTGTCAAGGGGTGGGGGTTGATGGCCATGGCTGGTTGGGTGCGTCGTTGATGGTGTGCGGCTGGCGGGGCGGTCCGGGATGCTCGGGTTCGCGACGGTGGTCATGCTCATATTCGGGGGCTGTCCCAAGACCTTTGTTCGTCGCACATCCGCTGTCTATTGTCGAGCGCGGCCGCCCGGTTGGGACGGTTGCTCAGGCGACGAATCGCGGAGTTGCTGTGCGCGAGCGGGGCGCCTCGGGCCGCCTCGCCAGCCGCACGGAAGGTGTCAAACGGAGGGTGTCAGCGTGAGTTGGTGATCCTCCGGCGGGTGGTCTTTCTCTGCTTCGGTGGGAGCGGGGTTGCCTGCGTGAGGGGGTCGCCCGCCGTCAGGGACGCCGGCGGAACCGGGTCAGGACGAAGTGGTCAAGGTGGCGATCTCCCAGCAGTACGCGGCGAGCTCGCGGGCGATCGCCACGGCGACGACCCCGCCGGGCTTGTGACGAGCGTCTTTGAGCTGGCGCCACCGGGCGTTCAGCCGGCGGTGCGCTGTCCAGGAGATGTTGATGATCTCGGGCGCGTGCCCGCGCTGGCGGTGCTCAAGCGCCTGCCCGACGGCGGGCCCGCGACGGTAGTGCCAGGAGGCCTCGACCAGCAGCCGCCGCGCGTGCGTGGAGCCCGCCTTCGTGATCGATCCCAACCGGCGCTGCGCGCCGGTGGTGTGCTCGCACGGAACGATCCCGAGGTAGGAGGAGAGCTGGTCGGGATGATCGAAGCGCTCCCATTCGCCGATCTCGGCGCACAGCCCGAACGCGGTCAGTGTGTCGATCCCGCGCAGGCAGCGCAGCCGCGCCACGGTGTCCGCGCACGGGGCGCTCAGCGCGAGCTTGGCGAGCTCGGCCTCGACCTGGCCGCGGCGGGCGATCAGCACGTCGTGCGCGTGCAGATAGTCAGCCATCGTCGCCCGTGACGCCGCATCGGCAAACCGCACCGAGGTCAGCCACGAGCGGTACTTCAGCGTCCACGCCACCGCCGGCCCGTCGTAGTAGATCTCGCGACGCAACAGGAACTTCCCGATCCGGTGCCGCGCGCGCATCAGATCCGCGCGGATGTCTTCGCGGCAGCGGACCAGATCACGCAGCTGCTCACGCTCCAGCGACGGGATCGTGACCAGCACCAGCTCGCCCGCGGCGAGCAACCGCGCCAGCCGGATCGCGTCGCGCTTATCGGTCTTGATGCGATCCGACGCGGGACGATCGGTCTTCCCCGGCGCGCACACCGCCACCTCGATCCCCTCCGAGTGCGCGCGACGCGCAAGCCCGTAGCCGGTCGGGCCCGCCTCATACACCATCCTGGCCGGACGCGGGATCTCCCGCAGCGCCGGCAGCAGCTCGGGCGGCCGGCCCACCACCCGCCTCGTCAGCACCTCGCCTGTCGCCTGGTTGAACACCGCGAGCGTCGACTCGCGCGCGTGCACGTCCAGACCGACCCACGGATACCGTCAGGCATCGGCACTCCTCTCATAGCTTGTGGGCCCCGCGCCGAGGCCGCAATCCTCAGCGCGAAGACTTACCCCGCAGACTGCGCGGGGAGTGCCGAACCCTTCGACAACCGCCAGCCAGCTCCTCCATAGTGTCTATTCAGATCTCCAGCCACTGTGCGCAAAGGGGGTGCGGGTCGACGGGCGGGCTCAGACTTGCTTTCGGATCTTCCGGGTCACCGCATCTGCGCCGCAACCAGCTGTGGCGCGTGCCCTGGTTTCAGGAAAACGCGCTGCTCGTGGTCGACGGTCGTGTCGACGACGCGGACGACGACGGCGGCGGTTGTGCTCCTGGCGAATCTCGGGTCAGCCGCGATAGTCCGCGAGGTCCTCGACGATCTGGTGCTGGAGCGCGTACCCGGGTGAGACGATCTTGTCGGGCGGCACGAAATTCATCGGGAGTCCGGTCATCATCACCACGAACGCGAAATGTCGCCCGCCGATGCTGCGGCAGTACCCGCTCACGTTCAGGGTGTTCTCTGACTGTTTCAGGCCGACGTGGGTGCCGCCTTTCAGCGCGCAGCGCCCGTCCGCGGCCGTGTGGGCATAGCCAGTGTCCGAACCGTTGCGACCGGCCTGCGACAGCGAGTGTGCAAACGCTGCGGCTTCCGGACGCCGGTCCATCAGGCGCAGCAGGTCGACGACATCGCGCGGTGAGTCCAGGTCGCGCACGCTCTCACCTGACCCGGTCACCATCTGCGGATGCAGACCGAAGCGACTCATCGTGTCGGTGACGGCGATCGCCCCGGCCGCGCCTGATCCCTGACCTTCCAGGCGCGCGCCGAGGTCGCGCAACAGCACGTCGGCGGCGTAGTTGTCCGAGGGTCGGTTGATCAGCGCCGCCAACCGCGACATCCGCGGCGACTGCGTCTGAGCGACCGGGGTGACCAGGGTCGGGGTGGCGCGTGCGCCGGCGACGCCGTCCACCCGCATGCCATCGGCTTTGAGGCGATTGATCAGCGCTTGGGCGGCGAACTGGACCGGTCGCTGTTGGGGTCGGGCGCTGGCGGCGTTGGCCAGTCCGCGGTCGAAGCTGATCGCCGTTCGCGGGCCCCATGGCAGCAGGCGCTCAAACCGACCGGCGGGGCCGTAGGGGCAGCCGGGCCCGAACAGGGGCTGTTTGCAGAGCACGAGATCAAACGGGGTGCCGGTGCCGTCACGGAACAACGACGCGTCGCCGTAGACCGAGCCCTGGATCCGGCGCAACCCCGAGTTGCGGATGGCCGCGGCAAGCGACTGGACTGTGCCGCCGTCGCCGTACGCGCGGTGGCTGAACGAGGCGTTTCCGAACGTGAAGTCGCCACCGCCGCGCAGATACAGGTTGCCGTTCAACGTGTTGCCCTGGCGCGTTCCGGTAGCGAACACGCGGGTCGTCAGCCGGGCGCCGGTGCCGAGGCGCATGAGGGCCGTCGAGGTGGTGAACAATTTCATCAGCGAAGCGGTCGGAAGCGCAGTGCCGGCGCGGTCAGAGAACATGACGTGGCCGTTGCCAAGGTCGACGACCAAGGCTGCCTCGTTTTGTGGGCCTTGTGCCATCTGGGCGGCGATCGCAGACCGAAGCGCGGGCTCGTTGTGCAGTGCCTGACCGACTGCCGTTGACGCGAGCAGCGCCGACAGGCCAAGGACGCTGCTGACGATCACAGCGATACGAGTTGGCAACGACATGTCTCTCTCAGTTCTCCGACGTCAAGACGACTGTGTGAATGCACGCGAGACTCGCTGCCGGGCCGCGCGACCGAAAGTCAGGCGACATATGGCAGCCGTGTGAAAAGTCACGCTGCCCCTGGCTCGCCTTGGGTTGATCTGATTCGCGGCGACCGAGTGGCCGCCGGTCCGGCACCGTATGCCCCGCACATGCAGGCTCCGAACATCCTTGACCCCCAGGGCCCGTAGTGTCCCCGTCCCGGTGGGCGGTTGCGGCGAGTCTACAGCGACGTCCTATCCGGTTTGCGGCGGCTGTTGGTGAGCATCGCGGTGCCCGCATGCCGAAGCCGTCCCCGACCTGCCCCTCGCCCTGTGCGAGGCTCTCGGCGTCCTCGACGCGCCGATGGGCGTGACCGTCACGCCGGCGCACCTGCTTTCGCTTTGCGACGTGTTACGCGCGACTGCCTCCGCGGCGCCGGCCTACGGCCCTGCTTCGATTCTCCGAGGGGTCTCTCTGTCGAAATCTGAAGTTCCCTGTAAGTCGCCAATTCCGAGACTCCTCATTTCGGCCACCGAGAAGGACGTTCTGGCAGCGCCGTGTGGTAGCGCCGACTAACTCCCCATCTGTCCGCGCTGTTCGGGCAAAGAAAAAGCCCCGGATTACCGGGGCTTTCGCACAAGCGGCTGAAGGGACTCGAACCCTCGACCTTCTGCATGGCAAGCGGTACCGCATCGGGCGTCGAATGGCACAAAAACCCTGGAAATCGGCCACTGCCGCGGCTTGATCGCCCTGAGCGAAATTCCGCTGATTTGCGGACACTTCCGCGGGGTTTAACGCCGCGGAGCGGCTCGCGGGGTTAATCAAATCGCCCCCAGTAGGGCGCCAGCGGCAGCCTCATCGAGAGGCGTCCTGGGTCGGTGGGAACATCGGCGGATGGTCGATCGTCAGCGAGCCGCGATCCGGCAGGGCACGGGTTGAACTACGCGCGCCGTCAGCAGTACCGGCGGCTGTCAAGGGCCGCAATGGCAGCGATGGCGAGCGGCGCGAGCGTGCTGCTGGCCCTGGCCGTCGCCGGCGCGGGCGCGGTATCCGTAGGCGGCGCCTTGCTCGCCCTCGGACTCGGGCTCTACGCTCGTCGCTGGCTGTCGCTCGCCGCGCGCAGCCGCGTGGGCGCTGGTTCGGAGGACGAGGTCCGGCGTGCGCTTGCGCCGCTTCAGAGCGAGGGGTGGCGGCTGCGGCACTCGCTGCCGTGGCGAGAACGCGGGGACATCGACTCGCTGGCGATCGCGCCGACCGGCGTCGGGTTCGTGGTCGAGACGAAAACGAGGACGTATGACCATCGCCATCTCGCTCGGGTGCACGAGCAGGCGGCATGGCTGTCGCGCCGGCGCCGGCGATGGTGTCGGCCCGGCGCGGTGCCGGTGGTCTGTCTCGTTCGCGCACGCGGCGTCCAGCGGCTCGAGCAGAACGTTCTGGTGGTCTCGATCGATCGGCTGATCCCGGTGCTACGAAGCGCGGTCCGTGGGCTCGCTCGGCCCTCCGACGAGCTCGGCACGCGCTGACTCTTCGGCCACCGGGAGGATCTCGAATGAGCAGGTTGCCGGGGTAGCCCCGTTCCCGTAACGCCGGACCGAGTTCCCTGCGTACCGCGCGAACCGGGGAAGCGGGCTGCGCGCCCTGGTATGCCGGCATACCAGGGCGCTGGCGGAGACACATTCGACGTCGGCGCCGCCCTGCTGTCCGCGCATTGCGGGGCGATGGCTGTTGTGCCCAGATGCCACAGCCGTCGCGAAAGCGGGTGTCCGAGGACTGCCGACTCGAACTGGGCGGTGCTCGACGATCCAGCTTGCGCAGCAGACGTTTGAGCTGGCGCTGCTCCGGCTCCGATAGGCCGTCGAGGAGGCTCATTGCAGTGCGTCCTCGAGTTCGTAGATCATGGTTTGGACCTTGTCTGGCGGCGCGAGGGTAGCGACATCGTCGGCGCACGCTCGCCCCTCAGGGGTCTGGAACGCATGCTCGAGGTCGGTCATGTCGTCCCAGTCGAGCTCCGCGATCAGGTACGAGACCAAGGAGGCGATCGAGCTGGGGTTCATCGTCGGCCTTCAGCATCTGTCCCCGCCCCAGCGCGCGGTGCTGGTGCTCCGCGACGTGCTCGGCTGCCGCGCGGAGGAGGTCGCCGAGATGCTCGACACCACCCCGCATTCGGCGTCTACCTCGCACCCCCCAGACCGAGATCGCTCGACTGTGCGGAATGGTCGTCCTGACCCTCGAGGGCCAACAGATCTCCGCGATCACCTGGTTTGGCGACAACAGCGCCTTCCCGCAGTTCGGGCTGCCGCGGATGCTCCGATAGGAAAGCGTTCCCCGGGCACGACTCCCGCCCTCGGCGCCGCGGGACGCCCACGTCCTCGTTCGCGCGGGGCAGCAGCGCCGGACGCACGCGACGGCTCGCTTTGCACATCTGTGCTAATTTTAGCTCATATGAGCAAGACCGAGTCGAGTCGAGCCTCACGCGGCCCTGAGCGGCGCTCGGCGACGTTCACCGAGGCTGCGCGCCGGGCGCAGATCGTGCAGGCGACGATCGCGACGATCGCGGAGGTGGGGTTTCGGCGTGCCTCGTACGCGCAGATCGCAGGGCGCGCGGGGCTGTCGAGCACCGGGCTGATCTCGTATCACTTCGCAAGTAAGGCGGAGCTGATCGACCATGTCGTGGCTGAGGTCGTCGCGGCGGGACAGGGGTTCATGGTGCCGCGGATCGAGGCAGCGGCCGCGGGCCGCGCCCGGTTGCGCGCGTACATCACGTCCAATCTGGAGTTCATGGCCCTGCACCCGGGACATGTGCGAGCGGTGGCGGAGATCCAGAATGCGCTGCCGCGGGGGCCGGGCGGGCAGGCGGAACCGTATGCGCCGCGTCACGCTCGCGGCCTGGCGCAGCTGGAGGGCTACCTGCGTGAAGGTCAGCGCGTCGGTCAGCTGCGCCGGTTCTCGGTGGTTGTGATGGCGCTCGCGATCCGGGCCGCGATCGACGCCGTGGCCTACCGGCTGCGTGACGAGCCGGAGCTCGATCCGGTCGCCTACGGCCGCGAGCTCGCGACCCTGTTCGATCGCGCCACGGCTGCGAAGCCACTGGGCGCTGCGAACCGGTCGAGTGTCAAGCAGGAGGGTTGAGCCGTGCCGGGCGGATATGTGCAATTGGTGGTGATCATCGGGCTGTACACGCTGTTGGTCCTGTGGCCGCCACGACTCCCACGAGGACTCGCGTTCGCGCTTTTCTTCGTCAGCCATCTGGTCAACGAGCTTCCTGGGCTCGCGCTGGGGGCGCTGCTCGCCGGCACGGTGCTCGCGCTGATCGGGGCTCATCCGATCTCGGCGGGCGACGGGGTCCTACTCGCGCTGGCGGCGCTGTCAGCGCTCGGCCTGCTCGAGGTCATCCGGCGCGGGCTGATGACAGCGCCGGTGGTCGAGGCGTCGCTCGACCAGGAGCTCGGCCGTGGCTGGCGCTCTGCGGCGGGGCCGGCAGGCCGGTCCCGCCGGCTTCGGCTGGCGCGCGAGCTGCTCGCTCCGCTGCCGCTGCGCCCTCGGCAGACTCAGCGGATCAGGAACCTCACCTACGGCGAGGCCGGAAGGCGCAACCGCCTCGACGTGTATCGACCTCGCGGCTGCGTTGGGGGCGCCCTGCCGGTGTTGATCCACTTCCATGGTGGCCACTTTCAGATGGGCGGCAAGAGCCGAGAGGCGCGCCCGTTGCTGCACCGGCTCGCCGGCCACGGCTGGGTATGCATCAGCGCCAACTACCGGCTCGGTGCGACGGGCCGGTTCCCCAACTCGCTGATCGACGCCAAGCGGGTGATCAGCTGGGCGCGGACACACGCCGCTGAATACGGCGCCGACCCCTCGATGCTGATCGTGGCGGGAAGCTCGGCCGGCGCCCACCTGGCGGCGATGGCCGCACTGACCCCCAACGAGCCGGCGTTCCAGCCCGGCTTCGAGGACGCCGACACCGCCGTGAGCGCCGCGGTGTGCCTGTACGGCTACTACGGCGAGCGCGGCGCGGGAGCGCTCCCCTCCTCGCCGGAGGCCTACCTCAGCCGCGACGCGCCGCCGTTCCTCGTCGCGCACGGGGTCAACGACCCGCTCATTTCAATCGAACACGCCGACGAATTCGTGCACCGGTTCCGCGCCCGTTCGACCCGCCCGGTCGTCTACCTCCGTCTGCCCGGGGCAGAGCACTCCTTCGACCTGTTCCACTCGCCTCGCTTCGACGCGGTGATCGACGGGATCGAGGCCTTCGCCATATGGCTGCGCGCCATGTCCACGCCGGCGTCGAAAGCTGAAACCATCTCCGCTCCTGGCGAGCTAGCGGCGAAGACGGTCGCCGCGCTGAATGGCACGCCGGCACTCCCGTCCAAGCCGATGCGGAGAGGAGGACAGCGACGCTGAACACTCACCGCACATATCGGCGGCCCTTGGGCCACCCAACCCGCTATCGCGATCGCCGTCTTTCGAAGGATTATGGATCCGGGCACGACTCTCGATCTGGAGATCGAGCCGGGGCGAGGTCTTCGGCTTTCTCGGGCCCAACGGCGCCGGGAAGTCAACGACGATGCGTCTTCTGCTCGATCTGATCAAGCCGACGTCGGGTAGGGCGTCGGTGCTCGGACGGGACACCCGAGAGGACAGCCTGGAGATCCGTCATCGCGTTGGTTTCCTTCCCGGCGATTTCGTGCTCCACCCAAAGCTGACCGGTACGAAGGTGCTCGACTACCTGGCCGAGCTCCGCGGCGGGGTCGATCGCCGCGTCCGTGACGGGTTAGCAGAACGGTTCCACGCGGATCTCGATCGGCCGATTCGTGAGCTCTCGATCGGCGTGGGCTTCCCATCTCGTTTAGAGACATTCGTCGAAAGGATGCTGTCTGTGTTCGCAAGAGTTCAAACCCTCCACCAGCCGGCCGACAAGCTCGAGGGGGTGACCGGGGCTGGGCGCGAGCAACTTCCGGAGTTGCGTGCGCTCTCGGGCTTTAAGGGCTGCTACTGCCTCATTGACCGCGACAACGAGAAGGCCCTGGTGATCTCTCTCTGGGAAACCGAGGAAGACTTGCGTCAGTTTGAGGCGCCCACCGCTCTGCGTGAGCGCACCGCCGCACAAGTCGGCATCAAGCCGCCACCGAGCGAGATCTTCGAGGTCGCCCTCCAGGCGACCTGACACACATCGCTGGCGACGTGGAGGAGAAATCGGTGACAAACCGGGAGCAGCCAAGTCGGCCAACGCGTGGCTAATTCCCAGCAGGCCGGCCGCCGAATCCCGGACCTGCATCCGTGCCCGCGGATGCATCTCAGAGGCTGAGCGCCGGTCCTCGTTTGCGCGGATGTCGGGGACGGCGCGATTCTGGTGGCGCCGGAAGCGTCGGCGCGAAGACTGAGGCGCCCTTCGCGCGCAAACGAGGGGGCGCTTCCCGACGGTGTGCGAATGCTGGTGTTGGAGTGAAACCGCCCCCGCGATCAGGCCAACCTGGCGATGGTTGGGTCGCCTCAGCCGCGCCGTTTAGGCACGGTGCGGGGGAGGCCGAAGTGGGGGAAGATGCTGCTGCCGGCGAAGAAGGTGATCTGGGCGATGTTGCTGCCCGCGAGTGTGAGCACCATCAGCCCATAGGCGCGCGCGATGTCTGTTTGGGGGCATGGGAAGTAGCAGAAGGCGGGTTGACCGTTGGCCCGGGTCGGGACGAGCCGCAGTGGCGTCTCGTGGCGCGCGCCGCGGACGCGCAGGAAGTTTCCGATCGCTGCGCCGCCTTGGTATTGGTAGGGGTAAGGCGGCATCGTCAGCCAGGCGTCGTCGGTGAGCAACGCGACGACCGACTCGATGTCGCCGTCCTCGAGCGCGTTCGCGAATTGCCCCACCACCCCGCGTTCGCGCCGGGAGTGAGGCAGCGGCGCTCGGTCGCGCCCGGCGGCGGGCAGGCGGTCCTCAAGCGCGGTGCGGGCGCGTCGCAGCAGGCTGTTCACTGCGGCTTCGCTGGTGTCGAGGATCGCAGCCACCTCTGCGGCGCGGAAGCCGAGCACGTCGCGTAGGACTAGAACGGCCCGCTGCTGCGGCGGGAGGTGCTGGAGGCCGGCAACGAAGGCGAGGGCGATCGCTTCCTTGTGCTCGTAGCGGGCCTCAGGCCCGGGTGCTTGGTCGGCGATCCCCTCGACAAGTACGTCGGGGTAGGGCTCGAGCCAGATCGGTTCTGTCATGCGGCTGGGTGTGGGCGGGTCGTTCAACGGTTCGAGGCGCTGTGGGCGGCGCGCGTTTGCACGCAGGGCGTCAAGCGATCGGTTGGTGGCAATTCTGTACAGCCAAGTCCGGAACGACGCCTGCCCCGTGAACTGGTCGAGCCCGCGCCAAGCAGCCAGCAAGGTCTCCTGGACCAGGTCCTCGGCGTCCTGGGTCGAGCCGACGATTCTGTAGCAGTGCAGTCGCAGCTCACGCCGGTAGCGCTCGGTTAGTTCGCGAAACGCGTTCTCGTCCCCGGCGAGAGCGGGCGTGAGCGCGCGTTCGGTCACGTCCGCATCCTGGCATTGAAGCCTCCGCTATTGGCCATCACCCCTATTGACGTCGCAGGCGGCGCAAATTCGTCGCTCAATTTCGCGACATCCCGACGCCTACACAGGTGATGACCAGAAAGGTCACCAAGCGGGCGGTCGTCGTGGCGGCTTAGCCGCAGGACCACCGCTTCCTTCTTCCCATAGCTGTCCCTTCCTGACCAGACCATTGGAGGTCTAACGATGTCCGCATCATCAAATATCAAGCGCTGGCGCGCGTTCGCGCTGTTGGCGGTGTCGTTCTTCATGGTGGTTATCGATCTGACGATCGTCAACACGTCGTTGCCGACGATCGGCCGGGACCTGCACTTCAGCGAGACCAGCCTGCAATGGGTGGTGACCGCGTACTCGCTCACGTTCGGCGGCTTCTTGCTGCTCGGCGGGCGTGCCGCGGATCTGCTTGGCCGCCGCCGGGTCTTGATGCTCGGCCTGTCGGTGTTCACGGCGGCTTCGCTGGCGTGCGGGCTCGCGACCGGCGAGGCGTTCCTGATCGGAAGCCGGGCGGTTCAGGGTCTGGGCGCGGCGGTCATGCTGCCCTCTGCCCTGTCGATCGTGATGAACATGTTCCAAGAGGGCGCCGAGCGCAACAAGGCGCTCTGGATCTGGGGCGCGCTCGGTGCCACCGGCGCGACCGTGGGGCTGATCACCGGCGGGGTTCTCACCCGGTACGCCGGATGGCAGTACATCTTCTATCTAAACGTCCCGATCGGTGCGGCCGTGCTAGCGCTCGCACCGCGGATCGTCCCCGACAGCCGGCTCGCCACGACGCGCCGGCGGTTCGACGTGCTCGGCGCGATCTCCGGCACAGGCGCGCTGGTGCTGCTCGTGTACGCGATCTCCCAGGAACGCAACGAGCAGCGCCGCGGACGCCGCGAGCACCGCAAATTCGCGAATGCAGGGACGCGTAATCCGGCATCGCGCGCAAGATCCTGAGCCCCGCAAATTTCGGATGCAGGTCTCCGCCCGCCGGTCGATCCACACCTCCCTATGCGCGGGTAGGAGGTTCAGCCGATGCGCCGGCACGTGCGTGCCGACCTCGACGGCAACGCCAATTGAGCGAGGTAGCGTGACGCCTTGTGATGGGCAAGGCGTCAACCGCTCGATTGAGTCGGGTTCTCTAGCGTAGGCGCGCGGTCGCGCTGGCGCGGCATTACCGGGAGTTCGAGGGCCTCTCGATCGGCCAGATCGCCCAGCGCCTGGGCCGTTCGCCGGCGACGATCAAGGCGTACTTCTACGACCCGTCGGATGCTAACAAAGGACCCAGCTGGGAACGGGAGGCCAAGGCACGAGGTCGCGAGCTCCGAAGTCACTTGCATGCGGCACCACCACGAGGAGAAATTCGTCCCCGATGGACTTTTTCTGCGCTCGACCGGGCTGTCCAGCACCGCCGGTAGGCTTGGGGTTCTGATGCTCGACCGGGTCACGGAACGGCGCCGCGCGGCGCGACTCGCCCGCCACTACCGCGACCAGGAGGGTCTGTCGATCGCGGAGATCGCTCGTCGGCTGGGACGCGCAGAAGCGACCATCAAGACGTATCTCTACGATCCAACCGGCGAGAAGGCACGCGCGGTCAAGGCGCGCTACCGGGGAGTGTGTCGCGGCTGCGGGGCGCCCACCGCGCCACGCAACGGCAAGGGCGACGCCTACGCGTATTGCAAACGCTGCCATCCCGGCGCGATTGCGCCGGAATGGACCCGGGAACGGGTTCGCGAAGCGATGCGCGCATGGCGAGCGCGCTACGGCGCTGCGCCGTCCTCCTACGACTGGTCGCGCACGCACGCACGCCGGCGCGGCGGCGAAGCGCTCAAACGACTACAGGCCGGAGAATGGCCCGCGCCGTCCACTGTCATCGATCTGTACGGGAGTTGGGCGGCGGCCGTTGCCCACGCCTTCGGCGGCCCTTGAACGCTTGGGCGTCAATGCCGTTCACAAACCGACGGGCGCTTGCGGCGCCGGCTCCGCCGACGTGACGGCCCTGTTACGACTCAGGCAGTCGTCACGACGAGACTGGCCGTTCCCCGACGAAACGGGAAGTCTCGCGCTCATGGCTGCAAAGGCGATGAAGCGGTCACGTGCCGGCGAGGCCACGAGCCGACTCGCTGGCGTGGGCCGCCCGCTCCCCCTGGCTGAGATAGCACGTCGAGAGCCATCGCGAGGGGGATCCTGGTCGGCGAGCCTACGACGGCGTGTCGGAGAGCGGAGGCTCTCTTGGGGCAAGGTTCGCGGGTGGCGGGCTGCGCGCGGATCGAGCGCGCTATTCGTCAGTTCGCACGATGAGGATGCTGCACGGCGCGTGGTGGGAGATCTTGTTGAGCCGGCTCCGAGGGCCCCGGCACGAGCTGGCTTGACTGCCGTCCGAGCCCGAGTTTCGGTAACGGCCTTCGAGAGTTCGGCGACGTCCGGGCTTTCTACCGATGACCCGTCGCTTTGTTCCCGGATGGCACGGCCGGTGGGCTTGCCTAGGGTCAGTCAAGACGGTGGCCGCGAAGCGGGTCCCGCGAGCCGGGAGCCCCGGCCGACCGGCTCCCGTGAATGCGTGTCAATGCGACGCAGTCCCTCGAAGGAGGCAATCCCAATGCCAGAGACCACGGCCCAGCGCAGCGAGGCGGCACGCAAGGGTGCGGCCGCTCACAAGGCCCGCGAGCTTGAGCGCGAGCAGGAGGAGCACGAGCGCAAGCGGCAAGAACAGATCGACCGGACCGCCGAGCTCTCCGACGAAGTGCTCAAGTCGCTCGAGACCGGGTCGCGAGCCGCGATCGAGGCGGTCCGCAAGTTCGTCGACGTCGTTGACGAAGCGTTGCCAGCGTTGCCACACGGCGAGCGTCCGTCCCGGCGGCGCGAGATCGTGGACGCCGCGATGGATATGGCCGACCGACTCGTCAAGACCCAGTACGAGTTCCTTCGCAGCGTCGTGCAGGACGCCGCCACTGCGGTCAGCCGAGAGGAGGACGAGAAGTAGAGCGCAGCCGCCCGGCCGAGAGGACGACGGACAGCACCGACGCACAGCTGTGAGTCGTGCTTCGCACGCAAGCAGGTCGAACGGCTACGCCGGGACGCGGTAGCCCTAACTCACGCCTACGCCAAGGTCGCACGACGGCACCGGCTCGATCCGGAGATCGTCGACCTGCACGTGATTGTGGTGAGACAGGCGTGGGAGCAGGTGAGCAAGCCCTTATCCAGCCGCCGCGTGATGCAGCTGTTTGCGCGCAGTCGATGGTTTCCTGTGTCGGCTTGCGGTCGGTCCGTGGATCACGCACAGCAGTGCTGATCGGCAGTTGCCCGCGGATCTCGAGCCATGCATCGAGCTGCTCCCATGCCCAAGGGTCCAGACCGACCTCACGGCGCTTGCCGCCCTTTCCAGGCGGCATCGGGGCTGGGCAGGCGACGTGAGAGTCGCGGTGATGGTGGCAATCACGTCGTTTCTCCGGTTTCGTAGAGCCGGTCGAAGATCGGGGCGTAGCGCTTGTAGACGGTGTTGCGCTTGACCTTCAGGGTGGGCGTTAGCTCGCCGTCGGCTTGGGAGAGGTCGTGGTCGAGGATCTCGAAGCGCTTGATCTGCTCGATCCGGGCAAAGCGGCGGTTGTTGGTGTCGATGTCAGCTTGCAGAATGGCGTGCACGCGTTCGTCGCGTGCCATCGAGGCCGGGTCGCCGGTGATGCCGAGTTGTTCGCTGAGGCGTGGAGCCTCGTCTTGGTCGAGGGTGAGTAGGCAGACCAGGTACGGGCGCTGGTCGCCGTAGACGACGGCGTTCGAGATCCAGCGGCTGTCGCGCAACCCGGTCTCGATGTTCTGCGGTGCGATGTTCTTGCCGCTGGAGGTGATGATGAGATCCTTCTTGCGGCCGGTGATGCTCACGTAGCCGTCCTCGTCCACCGATCCCAGATCGCCGCTGTGTAGCCAGGGGCCCTCCATCATCGCGATCGTGGCCTCGGGGTTTCGGTAGTAGCCGCGAAACACGTGCGGTCCGCGCACGAGGATCTCCCCGTCCTCGGCGATCCGAATCTCGCAGCCGGGCATCGAGCGTCCGATCGTGCCGAACCGCGGAGCGTCGTCTGGGTTGAGCGTGCCTACCGAGCAGGTCTCGGTCATGCCCCAGCCCTCGAGGAGCAGGACGCCGCAGGCATCGAAGAACTCCAACAGCTCGCGGCTCATCGGAGCGGCCCCCACGATGCCCATGATCAGCCGTGGGCCGAATATGCTGCGGACCTTCGAGAGCACCAGCCGGTCGGCGAGACTGTGGCGGGCTGACGCGAGCGCGCCTAGACGCCCTCCGGCTCGCTGCGTCCGACGGGCCCGGCTGCCCTCGGCCAGCGCCCAGCGGAAGATCGCGCGGCGCGCTGGGTTCTGGCGTTGCATGTTGCTGAGCACGGCCGTGTGGACCTTCTCGTAGATCCTCGGCACCGCGGGCAGGTGGGTGGGTTGCGCCTCGGCCAGGTCAGCGACAATCCGCTTGGAATCACCGGACCAGAACACCAATGTCCCGCCGACGTCGAGCACCACCGTTTGGATCACGCGGGCAAACACGTGCGCGAGCGGCAGGAACTGGTAGACGACGGGCTGGATCTCATCCAGCCGCAGCAGCCCCCGCGACATCGTGCTCGCGGCGATGAAGTTAGCGTGGCTGAGCGCGCAACCCTTCGGCGGCCCGGTCGTGCCGGAGGTGTAGACGATCGTGGCCAGGTCCTCGGGCGCGACCGCGTCGATGCGCTGATCCACGGTCTGCGTGTCGACCTCGACGCTGCGGGCCAGCAGTTCGTCCATCGTGATCGCGCCCGGCGCTGTGCCGTCGATCATCACCACGTGCTCAAGCAGCGGGCAGTCCTCGCGGATCTGGGCGATCTTCGCGGCTTGCTCGGCGTCCTCGCAGAACACCACCCGTGCCCGGGAGTCAGAGAGCACCCAGGCGCATTCCTCGGGGGCGTTGGTGTGGTAGATCGGGGCCACCACGGCTCCCGCGCACAGCGACCCGAGATCACACAGCGTCCACTCCACACGTGTCGAGCCGAGGATCGAGACCGTATCCCCTGACGAGAGCCCCAACGCGATCAGCCCACGCGCGATCGCCCGGCATCTGTCCGCCAGCTGCGCGTAGCTGATCGTCTCCGTCCGCCCGCCGCGGGGGTTGCGCAGCGCGACGTCATCTCCTCGCTCGGCGGCCACCAGGACCATCCGCCCGACGGTACGCGCGCCGGTTGCGCGCTCGGCGACAGGCCGCAGCGGTGGCGCATTGGCTGGGGCTGTGATGGTGGCGGGCATGATTTCTCTCCTCAGGCTCAGTGAACTGCGGCGGTCGAGGACAGCCTGCGCGGGGATCCCCGGGATCTCGTTCGTAGGACGCCGAGCGAAGGGTCGACTGGCACTGCGATGCGCAACCAGAAGAATCCGCGGTGGCGAACTCGTACAGCACCGATCCTCTCAACCGACAAGCACGAGCGCATCGGCGCAAGTCGCGCGCCGAGGATGGGGGAACTACCGATCTGGAGTGCCCGCCGTCCACGCATCATGGGGGACCACCGCGGCGCAGATGTCTGTCGCCCAGGCCTTGGAGGGAACGACGACGGGCTGTTACGCCACTTCATATTGACCACGTCGATGTAGTCGTCTGCGCCTGCGGGTGGTCGGCATCGACGGCTACACGTTGTTGTCCGACGTCTCTCGACGAGCCCCTGTGTAACCCGGATCGTTCTGTCGGACGCCGCGAGCGCCCGCCACGCCGATGTCGTGCCAGTCACGGACGCAGTCCTGGGCGGCGGTACCGTCCGTGGCGGATGCGCGCTGCCCGGCACTCCGAGGGGCATCTCAGCCATCGCTCGAATTGGCTGCGGGCCGCGGTGCTCGGAGCGAACGACGGCATCGTGTCCACGTCGAGCCTTGTGCTTGGCGTGGCGGCCTCGGGCGCGTCGAGCAGCGCGATCCTGACAGCGGGGGTCGCCGGCCTGGTCGCGGGGGCGCTGTCGATGGCCGCCGGTGAGTATGTGTCGGTGAGCTCCCAGCGCGATTCCGAGCGGGCCGACCTGGACCTCGAGCAGCGGGAGCTACGCGACGACCCCGAGGGGGAGCTGGGAGAGCTCGCGAGGATCTATGAGAAGCGCGGCGTCCCACCGGAGTTGGCAGAGCAGGTCGCCGTCGCCCTCACCGAGCGCGACGCTCTCGCCGCGCACGCTCGCGATGAGCTCGGGCTTGAGCGGGAGCGGCGCGCCCGGCCGCTGCAGGCGTCCTGGGCGTCAGCGCTCGCGTTCTCCGCGGGCGCGGTGCTGCCGGTCCTCTCGGTGGCGGTGGCGCCAGCCGGTGCGCGTGCGGTCGTGTGCGTCGCGGTCACGTTGCTAGCACTAGCGGTGCTCGGCGCCCTCGGCGCGCGACTTGGCGGCGGCGACCAACGTCGCGCGATAGCGCGCGTCGTGGGGTGGGGTGCGGTGGCGATGGCGATCACCGCAGGCATCGGAGCGCTCGTCGGGGCGGCGGTATAGGCGTAGGGGCGCCGGGTCGCCTCGGTGACGCTGCGACCGCGAACGTTGGCGTCGGCGCGCCGGCCTGCGGTGACCGAGTTGGAGGGTGCCGTTGGTGCGCGGGTATTCATCGATCCGCGCTTCGCGCGTCTGTCCGGTCGAGGTCGTGCGCTACGAGTGTGGCGAGGAGTCGATGAGGGTGCAGACGTGAGGTTGCAGTGAGGTGGACGTTCACGCGTTGGATGCGGCGCGGCTTGAGTCGTTGGTCGGGGCGGAGCGGATGAGGCGTTTTGAGCAGGTAGCCGACGCGGCGCAGGCGTCGCTTGCCGGGCGTGCGGTGCTGAACGTCAACTCGACGGCGACCGGTGGTGGTGTGGCGGAGATGCTGCAGACGCTTCTGGCCTATGCCCGGGGGGCGGGTATCGATGCGCGGTGGCTGGTGATCGAGGGCGATCCTGAGTTCTTCGCGATCACCAAGCGGGTTCATAACGGGCTCTACGGCTCCGGCGGCGATGGCGGCGCGCCTGGGCATGGCTGAGCGGCGTCATTACGAGCGGGTGCTGCGTCGGAACGCCGATGAGCTGCTCGCGCTGGTCCGTCCGGGTGACGTGGTGCTGATCCACGACCCGCAGCCCGCGGGCATGGTGGAAGCGGTCAAGCGCGCCGGCGCCTGGGTGGTGTGGCGCTGCCACGTCGGGCGCGATGAGCCGAATGAGTGGACGGCGCGTGCGTGGGAGTTCCTGCGCCCGTACCTGCAGGCAGCGGACGCGTACGTGGTCTCACGCGCGGTCTTTGCGCCGCCGTGGGCGGAGCCGAGGAGGACGCACGTGATCGCGCCGTCGATCGATCCGTTCTCGGCCAAGAACGAGCCGATGTCGCGCCGGAACGTGCGGCTTGCGCTGAGCTATGTCGGCCTGCTCGATGGCGAGCGCGAGCCGCCCGTGGTTCCGTTCATGCGCCGAGACGGCTCGCCGGGCCGGATCAACCGTCACGTTGACATCGTGCAGAGTGGGCCTGCCGCGCACGCCGAGGCACCGCTCGTGGTTCAGGTCTCGCGGTGGGATTCGATGAAGGACATGGCCGGCGTGATGGATGGTTTCGCCAGGTACGTCGATTCAGCGCTGGGCGCGCATCTTGTGCTTGCCGGGCCGGCCGTGACGGGAGTGGCGGACGATCCCGAGGCTGCCGAGGTGTACGACGAGTGCCTCGAGCGTTGGCGCGAGCTCCCGCACGCGATCCGTGGCAGGGTGCACCTGGCCTGCGTGCCGCTGGCCGACCCGGACGAGAACGCGGCGATCGTGAACGCACTGCAGCGGCACGCAAGCGTGGTGGTGCAGAAGAGTCTGGCCGAGGGCTTCGGATTAACCGTCGCCGAGGCGATGTGGAAGTCACGACCGATCGTCGCCAGCGCCGTCGGCGGCATCTGCGATCAGGTCACGGACGGAGAGCACGGGTTGCTGATCGATGACCCGCGCGACCTCCCCGCCTTCGGTGCGGCCGTCGAGCGGTTGCTGCGCGACCCTGAAGAAGCGGCGCGACTGGGCAGTAACGCTCGTACGCGTGCGGCAGCCGAGTTCCTCGGCGACCGTCACCTCGAGCAGTACGGCGATCTGTTCGCGAGCTTGACATGACCGCCGAGACGATGCGCGTCGCTCCGATCGGGCAGGCATTCACCCAAACAGAGGCAGGTCCACCGACGCGGCCGCCGGCTGCTGGTCTTCGTCCCGCAGCAGCAGTGATCGCCGGCGTCGACCGGACTCCCGCTTACCTGGAGTCGCTCGGTGCATCGCGGGAAGGCGGCTTGCTGCCTCTGGCATCTGGCGGCGCGCGGCCGGCGTTGCCCGACAGGGAGCCAGGGTCGCGCTACGATCGTCTGCACGTATCGCTCGGCGGGTTGTGCCCTTCTTCCTTCGCGCGCACACCCAGAGGGGTCAAGGAACGGGGAGCGAATGAATTTCCCGGAACTATCACGCGAGGGCGACCCCGCACATGAGAGTGCCACCGAACGTGTGGCTGAGGCCCGCGGCGAGCAGCATCGTCGGGCCGCAGACGCGGACGCTGCGATTGGGACCTCCGCCGCGCACGAGACGGCCTGTCTGTTGAACGAGGCGACAGTCGAGCTCGAAGCGCGGGAAGCGTGGGTCGGGTGGATCGAACGCGGCGTCTGATGACCGTCGGCGAGCAGCGTCCGCAGGCCGTCCTCGCTAAAGCTTGTTTCGAGCTGGGCGCAGGCGCGCTCGACTGGGCCTCGCGGGTCCAGCTCGGACCAGCCCAACGGCTTCACCTCAAGTCCTCCGGGTCAACGCACGATTCGCGTTAAGATCGCGGCCCGCTTCGTCGGAGGCCTTCGATAGCAGTACCGTGAAGAGTTGAGCTAGCCCTGCGGCCGGCATTACTAGCTCAAGCCGATATCAACAACTCACGGCGCCAATGTGCGGTGCGCGGCGAGCGGGGACACCCGAGTGCGACTGCGGGGCCGGTGTTCCATTTCTGCGGTCGGCGTCCGTCGACGCGCATAGCTTCGTTCACGTGCCTCGTCGCCTCGGCCTAGGCACGTTGCTGTCACGCGCGAATCCAATTCAGGCAACGGGAGAGTTCAAGACCGATGACACGCATCAACAGCGACGAGGTGCAGCGCAACCGCGGCGAGCGTAGGCGCAACGCCAATGGCAGATGGCTGACCCGCGTCACCGCCGCCCGCCAGCGGCCCAGCACCACCCGACCCAGCGCTGCTCGCAGCAACGCGAGCCACCGCGGTCCACGAGACCCCCGTTTCGACTACCTCACGCATTCGCACGACTGACAGGACTTCGACCGGCATCGGACGACGATGGTGAAGCGACGAGACGGCCGCGCAGGAGTGGGGCGGGGCTTGCTTGACGGACGCGCCGGGAGCGTTGGGGAGCTGAGCGCGCCCTAGTCACCCGGCCTATGAGCACGATTCAAGGAGACAGCGATGGCATACATCACGATCGAAACGAACACAGACGAAGGCCTGGTCACGTTGCGGGAGCGCGTAGTGCCCAGCGATATGGAGAGCGAGTTCTATCGTGCGCATCTGGTCGAGCGTCTGCGGTGGGCCGTCGACGACGCCCACCGCACTCCGTCTCCAAAAGAGCTCAATCGTGAGCACGGCTGACGACCAGCACAGCGGCGCTTCCGGGCGGATGACACGCGGTCCGGCCTGGTCTGGACTTGCCCCGCCGCGGCTCGGCGCGACTTGCTCGCGCGTACGGTCCGGCCGCGTTGACGTAATCGCTGATGGGCGAGAGCAGCAGCGCGAGGAGGGGACCGGCGAACCGGCCGGAGACGTCCTGCGTGCAGTCTCGCTACGCGCCCAGGTATCGCGGCAGATCACCGGGTTGGAGCCGTCGGTCGCAGTTGACGCTCGATTCCACTGCTGCCTGCCCGCAGCGACGTTCAGCTCACCATTCATCGGACGGTCCAGCAGTAGACTCGCTATGACCACTCTCTACTCCCCGGAGCGCTCATGCTGGGCACGATCGTCGGTCTCATAATAATCGGATTCTTCGCCGGCTTCATCGCACGGGCGCTGGTCCCCGGCAGGCAGTCAATGACCGTCCTCCAGACGATCCTGCTGGGCGTGGTCGGCTCGTTCGTAGGCGGATTCCTCGGCCGTCTTCTGTTCCATCACGGGAGCGGGTTCGTCCAGACCTCCAGCTGGATCGGGTCCATCATCGGCGCGATCATCGCCCTGCTGGTCTACATCCAAGTAGAACAGCGACGGGGCGTGAAGCCCTAGGCTCCCTGCTAGGCAGCGACAAGGGCCCGCAGTCTGTAGTTCCGTCCCTGGCTGAGATACCGACCAGCGCCCGGCGTCGAGGTACCTGCCGAGCCTCGACTCGCTGCGGTCGACGATCGGCTTGCGGACGCGGAGCTGTCCAGCTACGGGGCCCTGCTCGCCGCGCGGAGCAGGGCCGGCGGCGAAAGCGCCGAGATGCTCGTCGCGGTACTTGGCCTCAACCGGTCAGTGCACCACCCCTGACGTTGCGCATCGTCTGATCCCCGTCCGGGCGCTGTCAGCGAAGGCCGTAGGCCGAAGCGAGATTAGGAGGCCAGGACCGCTGCCTCGAGGACATCGCAGCCGGAACGGGAGACTTAGTGTTCTTCTGCCTAAATAAGGCGACGTATTAGCGTCCGCCCTCGGCCGTAGCGTGCGTGGCATCCTGTTGTCTCGTGGAGGGACGCTGATGCCAAGGCATAGCCCCTATCGGATCGAACTGACTGACGAGGAGCGCGCGGTGCTGGAGTCGTTGGCGCGCTCGTATACGTTGCCGTATTGGCAGGTCACGAGGGCGCAGATGGTGTTGATGGCCGCCGACGGGCTGCGCAACGAGATTTACGCATCGCCGGATTTCGACAGCAGCGATTGCCACTGCTCCTCGTCGTCGTGGCTGGCTTGTGAATCCCCTTGGAGTCGAGGAGCGATACGAGCATGCGAAAACGGGCCTGCCGACTGACAGGCCCGGGTGAGCATGCTCGGTTGTCAGCTGTGGCCGACGGACTCCTTGGCCGAAGGGTCGGTGTGGGCCGCCGGGAGGAGACTCCCAGAGATGAGTCTGGCTTTCGCGCTCATGGCAGCAATCAACGGTTCCACAGGCTCCCGCGCCACGCTGTCGCACGGGCTCTCACTACCGCACCAAGCCTCGCCGGCGTCAGCCCGGCGGCTCAGACATTCTCATCCTTGATAGGTGGCGGCGCAAGGGGCCGCCCGGGACGCTGTCGGGAAAACCCCAGGTAGTGGGCTGCATTACGTCAGAACAGCCGAAATTGGCGCTGAATTGGGACGGCGCCCGCGACACGCCTCGCTGCCCGACAACCACCGTCCAACTGGGAAGTGACGCGAGCACCGGAGCCAGCGCCTCAGCGGGTGCCGCTCGCCCTGGTGACGCGGGTGCTGACGTCCTGTTCGGGAGTCGTTCACTCCTGGACCCGCGCGGGGTATGAGGCTCCTAGCGGTGCGGGGGTTGATTCCGCGTCGAGGCTAGGCTACGAGTGGTGCGGTCGGCTGGCGTAGGTTCGTTCGTTGTTGTGGTTCTGGGGGCGGTCGCGTCGCTGGCCGCCTTCGTGGGGTGTGGTGGTGGCGGAGCGACGTCTGCAAGGGGACCGACTACGACATCGCGCGGGGGCGGGCCGGTGCTGCGTTGCCGATCCAGTGGGGGGCAAGTCGAGCGTGATAGCCGGGGGGATGTGAGGCTCGTGCCGGTCAGCGGCCAGGTGCGCGTGGTCAGGATGGCCAGCGCCGATCTGGTGGTGGTGGTTGTGCGCCGTGGCGGTGACGGTGTGGTTTGCGTGTCTTTTCGTCTGGCCGGTCGGGTGCGTGTGGGAAGCGAGTTCGCGTTTGAGACCCGCCGACAGCCGACGGGTGGCGCTGCCTCCGTGTCAGGTGTCGACCAGCAGCGCTATGAAGTGCAGCTGACGCCCGGCGGCAAGGTGCATGTCAGTCGTCCGCATGGCGAGCCGCGCTACCCGGTTCGTGCGCGTGTTGTGCGCCATGGCGACGCGTTGGAGGTCGCGATGCAAACGTTGTTGCGTGCTGGCGAGGCGTTCGCGTGGAGGGTGGAGAGCACGATATCTGCCCCGTTTCCCGCTTGGTGACGCTCACGTGGATGCGTTCCCTGACGGCTCCGCGTGGGTGCCGTTCCATGCAGACTCATGACGTGGCGTAGCATCGTGGTGGGTCTCGGTTCGCAAGGTCGTCCGGAAAGGAAGGTCCGCCGTGGGGTATCGCCGTGTGTCGATCGCCGTATTGGGCGTGGTCGGCGCTCTCGCCGGTACGGCTCTTGCCGCCGGGGCGCCGACGATCAAGGTCAGCAGCGCCGCCGGGGCGCCCTGTCAGGTTCCGGAGACCGACCGCCACCACATCTTCAACGTCAAGCTCGACCGCGACGGCGGCCGGGAGCGCATCGACGTCTTCAACTCCGACGCGAGCGGCGCTGCCATGACCGGGTTCATGGTCTGCGACCGCGTCGGCGGCCGACTGGTCCGCGGGCAGCTCAAGTACACATTCACCAGCCCCGGTTCCCGAGACAGCGGGCTGCGCGAGGCATGGGTCGGCGATCTCAACCGCGACAAGCGCTTCGAGATCGCGATCCGCGACTTCATCACCCCCTCGGCCGGCGAACTGCTCACGATCCTTCGCCAGACGTCCAGATACGCGCGCACCTTCGCCCGCCTGCAGGTGATCGCCGGCGACCGCGTCGCGCTGCACCCCTCCGCGCGCGGACGCGCGAGCGTCAGCGTGTTCCTGAAGGCCACGCACACCAGAGACGGTCGCGAGCACACCGAGCGCTGGACCTGGTCGGCGCAGCGCGGCCGGTGGGCCTGCAGCTCGCAGTGTGGCTTCCGCTGAGCTGAGTCAGGGACAACCGAACGCGTCCAAGCGACATTGACGTGACTCCGCGTCGGCTCGCCGATGAGGAGAAGTACGGATCCCGACCCGTAGAGCGTGCGCTGCCCGGCCGATCGCCGCAATCGTAGGATCGCGCCGTGATGCTGCTCCGCTCCGCTCGCCTTCTCGTCGTTCTTGGCGTCGCACTGTCGGTTCTCGTCGGGGTCGCAGCGGCGTCCCAGCCGCCTGCAAGAGGATCGATAGCCAGCACAGGCTGCGGCTTCCTTCGGGTCAACTTCAAGCCTGAGGGAAGCGGCGGGGCGATGAACATCCGAGCGACCAAGATCTCCTGCAAGGCCGCTCGGGGAATCGTCACGAGCTGCGTCAAGGGCACCGTGTCGGCCGGATGGACGGTTGTCACCGACAAGCAGACGCTGATGACCAAAGGCATGCGGCGGATCACCTACACGCCGGTCGGCGGCGGCGGCTGCGGAGCGTTCACCAAGAGCTGCAAGGACTTCTCCTACCGCGGTGTCGGCTTCTTCGGCATGCATGTCCTCGGACCGACCTGCAGGAGCGGAGGCAAGCTGGCACGCTCGTGGTATGACGCCGGCGCCAGTCGCTGCTCATTCAGGAAGGCCTGCACGATCAACGGCTATCGCTGCATTCCGAGCCCCCGTCGCGCCACGATCACCTGCCGTCGCGCCACCAACGGCTATCGCGTCGACTGGCAGATGGGCGAATAGCCGCGGCTTCACCCCATACCCACCCACCGTGGAGCGCTCCCGAGCCCGCCAAACCGGCGCGAGCCCGTTCCGCGTTCCGAGAGACGCCCAGCCGGTACAACCACCCCGACTCACAAGCGGGCTGGTCAACCGACCGTCGGCGGAGTTCGTGACCGGAGATGCCCGATGCACTAGGGCGAGCGGCACCCGCCGAAGCGGTTGCCGGCCAGCTCGATCAGCCGAGTCCAGCAAGCGCCGGCAGTCTCGCCCTCGCGATTGAGCAGGCGTCGGCTCGGTGCTCCCCCTCACTTCCCAGATGGACGACGGTGAGAGGCAAGAACCTACCGACTGGACCCCGCTCCTGCATTTCGCCGGCCGAGCGGCAGTCTCCGAAATCCGCGCGTTCCAAGACGGTCGGCGCCGGCTCCATGATCAACGTGCGGCCACGGATGCGGGGCTGGCCGGCCGGCCTGCAGATCGGTGAGATGGTGCTGCTTGACGTTGAGCGGTCATACGCAGGTGACGTCCCAGCACCGAGCCGCGCCGTTCATTCAACGTTCTACGTATCGATCGGCGGCTGACCCACGCATCCGGTCGAGGGGTGCCACGCGCCTTTCGACCGGAGCGTCACCCTCGCGCGGCCCGCTGATCAACCAGTGCGTAGCGCCGTGCGGGGTCCGCAGCGAGGGCTGGTCGTCCGCGCCATGCGCACGCGGCCACGGCGCCGCCGCATCATCCTCTCGTTTCTCGGGCACGATTTGATCACGGAGCTGCACTGAATCGCGCGGACGCTCGACCCACCGGCGGGATCGCCTAGCGATTGCCGAGACGCTCCTCGAACGCGTGTCGTGGTCGTGGTGATCGCGCTGCAATACGTGGGCAGCATCGAGCAATTGTGGTCGTAGTCGGCAACGCGGTTGCGGCCCATCGGCTGAAACCGCACCTGGGAGCTGGTTGAGCGGTCCATCGAGGCGCTCGGCACACGTCCCGTTTGGCTGTTCTCGAGCCGGCCTGTCTGCGAGCTATCGCGAGGGTCGGTCCAACAGATGGTCGACGACTCGGTTGACACGGAACTGAGCCGCGACGCGCGCCCCAGACACCACATGTGCGCCGGCAAGCTCGGGAACCGGACCCTCACCCGCCCCGACGGGGTGCGTCGGCGGTGTTCAAGGCCGTCAGGGAGATCTCCTCGAAGGTGTCGAGATCAAGCAATGGGCAGCCGGCATCGCGTCAGGCGGTGCCTTGGAGCTGGGATTCGAAGGCGCTGCAACGCCTCGGTCCTCCCCTCGAGCGAGGGGTAAGCGCGTCGCGGAGAGCGACACTGTTGGCGGCGCTGAAGCGCGGGGCTGGTGCCGCGCTCGCCGCATTGGCGGCCGCCCGCGCGGTCACGCAGATCAGCCCAGCTCGCTCACAGCCGCGCTAGAGGTCGCCGCGACCGCCCGCGCCGCCGGGCGACCGCGCAGCTCTGGAATCCGTAGCCGCGGGAACCAGCCCGAGGAGAGCGATCCGGGTTTCGCCACAGTCGTTTCTGCGGCGATCTCCGCTGGGTTCGCATTCGA
>CAVZWJ010000013.1:0-1382974 GCA_963778985.1 uncultured Solirubrobacterales bacterium
GTGGGTCTCCCAGGAACGTTGCACCCGAAACGTCATCGGTCAGGCGGCGATCAAGAGCCGGCGTTCGGCCTTGAGCAGCCGCTGATCGCGGTGCGGGCCGTTGCGGTAAGTGATGTGGTCGGCCATCGCCTTCTTGAACGCGTTCCAGTCGGGGTAGTCGGCGTTGTTGACGACGAACTCGCCGATCGCCCAGAAGTGACACTCGATCCGGTTCAGGAAGCTGGCGTAGGTCGGTGTGAACACCAGTTCGACGTTGTTCTCATCCGCCCACTGGCGGATGTCGGGGGTCTTGTGCGCCGAGAGGTTGTCGGCGACCAGGTAGATCCGGATCTTCGGCCGGTAGCGCATCCGGATCTGGCGATAGAACGCCAAGACTTCCTGGCCGCTCTTGTGGGGGCGCAGCCGGCCGTGGAGGCGGTCGGCGTGCACGTCATAGGCGCCGAACAGGTAGCGCACCCCACCGTGCTTGCTGTAGGTCGCCCGGAGCCGCTCGGGTCGCTTCTGCTGCGCCCACCCAGACCCCTGGTGCGGGATCAGCTGGATCGGTCCCATCTCATCGAAGCAGACCACCACCCCGTCGGGCGGGCACTCGCGATACAGGCCGAGCACCCGCTCGGACTTGGCCTGGAAGTCCGGGTCCGGGCTCCACTTCCACGAACGCGTGCGCTGGTGCGAGAGCCCGGCGCCGATCAACGTCTGACGCAGCGTTTCCTCGGAGAGCAAGATCCCCATCCCCGCCAGATGCTGCTGGAGCTTGGGCAGCGACCAGCGCGTCAACGCCACGCCTTGGGTATCAGGGCGGGCGCGCGCGACCGACACGATCCGGTCGCGCTGCACAGGCGTGGTCTTCTTCGGACGCCCGCCCCGATAGTCAGGGTTCAACGAGCTGAACCCCCGCTCGTTGAACGCATGGATCACCTTGCGCACATGCGACTCGTCCGAGCGCACCACCGCCGCGATCTGCGGCGCCGACATCCCGGTCGAGGACGCCAGCAAGATCATCGCCCGCTGACGCTTGGACTGATACTTCGCGCGTTTAGAGATCGACTTCAACCGCGCACCTTCCTCCGGCGAGAGTTCGCGCACGAACACCTCCGGCGGACGCATGACCACCTCCAGGCTCGGGGACACACATCCCCATTCGCCGCCCGAGCCCTATTTCCGGTCAAACGTTCCCAGGAAACCCACTAGCGCGCCGGAACGTGACCTGAGGACAGGCGGGTCGTCCCGCCGCGCCGCTGCGAGATTCCTCTCGCATCCATCGACAAAGGAGGCGGATACATGCCCAAGCTCGTGATCCTTTACGGGCATCCCGAGGACCCGGCGGCGTTTGAGGTCTACTACGCCAATCGTCACATCCCGTACGCCACCGAGCAGATGCCGAACGTGACCGGCGCCGAGAACCTGCGGGTCGCTGGAGCACCGGGCGCAGGACCCACCGCCCTGCTACCGCGGCTCCTGGCTGGCCTACGAAAGCATCTCTGATCTACAGGCTGGGATCGGCTCACCGTCCGGACGGGCCGTGCTGCCCGATCTTGAGAACTTCGCGACCGGCGGAGCGACGATCCTGATGTGCGAGGAGGGTGAGAGGATTGGAGCTAGTGGTCCCGGGTCTGTACGCGTCAGCGGGAGAGCCATTGGGTTCGGCCCGTCGCTTGAGGTCCGGGCGTTCCCGCTCGTCCGCGCAGAGGGCAACCTGTTGCTCTACCGATCTGCCGCGCTGCGCGACGCGACCAGCCAGATCGGCGAGCTGGAGCGGAATCGAACGCCAGTACCTCGCCACTGGCACGAGGCATCGGCCGAGTGCGACTGGGCGCGACAGCGCGCCGGTCCACTGGCCCGCCGCCGACGCCGGACACGTTGCCGAGCGGTGTCACGTCGATCACACCTTCTCCGCCCGTCAGGTCCTCGACCGCGACTTCGCCGTGAACCCCACCCCAGCTCACACGCCCGGCGCGACCTGCTTTCTGTGGGACTCGGGTGAACATCGCTGCCTGTTCAGCGGCGACACGATCAACTTCCCCGGCGGCGAGTGGATCGCGGAGGTGCTTGACTCAAGCGACCGCCACCGGTACCTCGAGAGCCTGGAGTCGATGCGCGGCCTGGACTTCGACGTGATCGTTCCGTCGGTCCGCGCCGCCGGCCAGCCCTTCTACGACCTAGTCGACCGCGAACAGGCGTAAGACCGAATCGACGCGATCATGCAAACCGTCCGCGACAGCGACTGACCTCGACCAAACAAGGACGAACCGGCCTCGGAGCCGATCGCTCTGAACAAGTCCATCAACCTCGCCGGCGCGGTCGACCACACGAGTGCGTTACCGACGGAGCGGCAGTCGGCGACAAGGCCCCGCTAGCTGTAAGACCTGAGGAGGTTGTCCAGCTCGTTGAGGCGAGCGATGGGTGGCTTGTGGCTGAGGGCGCCGTGTGGTCGTCGGGTGTTGTCCCAGTCGAGCCAGCCGGTGAGGGCGACGTTGCGTTCGGCGCTTGATCGGTAGATCGCGCCGTATGCCCAGCATCAGGCGCGCTGGCCGAGCGCGACGCTGATCGTGTGGACGACATGCGAGCGCTCAGGCATGACGCGGGCCCCACTGATCCTTCGCAGGGCGCAGAAGAGTTGCTGTCCGCTGCGCAGCGCGAAGGACCGTGCTGATACCAAAGCGGGTCTCGAGCGTCCGATGGCCGCGCACCTCGTATTGATCGGGTAGGCGCCGAGCTCACCCCGACGCCTCCCACACCACCCGGCGTGCGGGTCCGCACCGGGCGGTTCGCGTTAGCGGCCCGGAAACGACGGTATGGATCAGCGAATCCCTGTAGGCCGAGGTTGGCCCAGTAGGCGTTGGGCAGGGCGTAGCAGAGGACCCAGGAGCCCGCGATCCGCCAGTATCCCTTGCGTGAGGACGCCGACTGACGGGCGTTCAGCTCGTTGATATCTAGCGCCCGCAGGTTGCGTCTCCGCGTGCGGGGACGTTTCCATTCCTTCCACCGGACTTGCCGCAGTCGCCGTCTGAGCCACTCGTCGAGTTGCTCGAACGGGTAGGGCGTGTCGGCCAACGCGAAGTAGGGAGTCCACCCGACCGTGAAGCGGTTGATCTCCGTGATCCTCCGCTCGATCGAGACGCCCCAGCGACGCGAGGTCAATTGGCGTAGGCGATCCTTGGCCCGCTTGCGGGCCTTTTGGTCCACTCGTACCTTGACCTCGCCGCCCCTGTAGAGGAAGCCGAACCCCAAGAAGGGTCGCTTCGTCGCCCGGTCGACCACCGACTTCTCGCGGTTGACGCGTAGCTTCAGGCGCTGCTCGACGTAGTGCGTGATGCTCTCCATGACCCGCTCGCCCGCTCGCCTGCTGTGGACGTAGATCCGTCGGAGAGTCGCCGGGGGGAGTCTCGCCCCCCGGCGCTCGCAGAACCCGGCGTGAACCTCTCAGCTCACCGGGCTCCCATCGTCCAACCGTCGGGGCGCACGCCGAACCGCCAGTGGGCGAACAGGCCAGGCTGGCGTCTTGCGATGCCAGCGATGAACCCTGCGCGCTCGCCGGGGACGGCGGCGCAAGCGCTTGTATTTCCGCATGGCCCACCTCACGAGCGTGTCGTTGAAGTGGCGGCAGACCGGATACAACATGGACTTGTAGAAGCGCCCAAAGTAGTTGATCGTGCGCCGCGAGGCGCCAGGCGATAGGAGATGCAGGACGACAAACATCTCATCCGTGCCGGCTGGAATGCCGGCCCCGGGCTGATGCAGCGGCCCGGAGAAGCTGGGGGCGGCCAAGGCGCGGGATCGCGCGCCGGAGGTCAAGCGTCCCGACAACGTGACGGCCGGGCGGCACTGCCAGACGCCCGCGTGCGTGCAAGCAAGACCGAAAGGTAAAGCGAAAGCGATCCGGTGGTAGAAGCCGCTCGACACTACAAACGGCCCAAAACCTGGTGGACATGGGCCGTCCACAGCAACGACGCCGCCCTAATCAACGGCGGCGCGCTCCACGTCCGGCTAGTGAACCCGGGCGTGGTGGCCGATGGGACGCTGCGAGTGCCCAGCGGATGTGCTGTAGCGGTAGAGCCGGTTGCCGACCCGGTCAAACGGATCCTGGTGAACGCGGGAAGCGCCCCGCGCGCGCCGGGCCGCTGGTGGCGGCCCGGCAAGGCGCGATGTCCGCTGATGGGCGTGGGGTGTGGCGGAGTCCGCGTATTCGTAGTCCGAGGGCGGGAAAGCCGTCCACATGGCGAAGGCGGACAGCAGGACCGCAGCATGAGACGCCGTTCGGGAGGTCGGGCGTGAATACGCCCGCGCCGCTGTCTGCCGTCGAGTCGGCGCAGGAGCGGGTACTGGGGTGGCAGAACAAGCTGCACCGCTGGGCAGCAGAGGACGAGGACAAGCGCTTCGGCGATTTGTTCAACCTCCTGTGCGACCCCGGGACCCTCATGGTCGCGTGGGAGCGGGTGAAGCAAAACCGGGGGTCTAAGACCGCCGGTGTCGATGGTGAGACGCGCAAACGGATCGAGCAAACAGGCGTGGAGAACGTGCTGAGCGAGCTCAGACGGTCGCTCCGCGACGGCTCCTATGCCCCGCTGCCGGTACGCGAGCGCAAGATCCCTAAGCGCGGGTCTGGGAAGGTCAGAAGCTTGGGCATTCCCGCCCTGCGCGACCGGATCGTCCAGATGGCGGCCAAGCTCGTGCTCGAGCCGATCTTCGAGGCGGGCTTCAGTTCGACCTCGTTTGGATTCAGGCCCGGACGCAGGGCGCAGGACGCGATCGAGGAAGTGCGGCGCTTCATCAACCCACCCGGGTGCTATGAGTGGGTGATAGAAGGCGACGTCGAGAACTGTTTCGGGGCGCTCCATCACGGACTCTTGATGGAACAGGTGCGTCGTCGGGTGACCGACAAGCGCGTCCTGGCGCTGATCCGGAAGTTCCTGGCCGCCGGTGTCATGTTGGAGCTTGGCACCGTGACCGCGACACCATCGGGCACACCGCAAGGGGCGATTCTCTCGCCCGTCCTTGCAAACGTTGCCCTCTCTGTGCTCGACCGCCACTTCGAGGCGACCTGGCGAGCATACGGCGCGGCACCGCGGCGTGTGCGACTGCGGGCAAAGGGTCAAGCCACCTTCAGGTGCATCCGTTATGCGGACGACTTCCTGATACTGGTGGCCGGTACCCGCGCTCAGGCCGAGGCGATCAAGAAGCAGACGGCCGAGTTCATGGCAGAGCAGATGCGGTTGACGCTCTCGCCCGAGAAGACAGCGATCACCCACGTCGATGACGGGTTCGACTTCCTCGGCTGGCGCGTCAAACGCGTGCCCAGACCCGGACGAGCACCCGTCGCGATCACGTTCCCCAGCGACCGCGCGCTCGGGGACATCAAACACCGCATCAAGACGCTGACCAAGAGCAACATGGTGAACCTCTCGCTCGACGAGCTGATCCGCGCGCTCAACCCCAAACTCAGGGGTTGGACCAACTACCACCGCCACGGTGCGGCGAAGCGCTGCTTCGGATACCTCAGCTACTACCTGTGGTGGCGAGTCATCCGCTGGCTTCGCAACAAGTACCCGCACCTGACCTGGAAACAGATCAAGCGACGGTACTGGGGACGCGACTGGACCAGCCCCGAAGGCAGAAAGCTTCACTGGCCCGCCGAGGTCCCGGTGACCCGCTATCGCGGACGCCGCAACCCCTCGCCGTGGGCGGCCCCCGGAACAGCCCAGGCCACCACCCGGCCGGAGACCGCCGCTGCCTGACCAGCGTCAAAGATCGACCAGCGGATGTCCTGTGGAGAGCCGGATGCGCAGGAATGCGCATGTCCGGTTCGGCGGGCGGCGGCAAGGAGACCATCAGCCGCAAGGCTGACACGGCGCCTCGCCGTCGACCCCGACCAGCCCTGGAGCTGACGGTTGAACATCAGCGCCAGGTCCGTGAGGGTCTTGTCCGACCGGCGAGCGACGCGCCAGCTGCGCATCTCGCGCCGCATCCGCGTCTTCGCCTCGTTCGACACCGCCGGAGTGAAGTTCAGGAAGTGCTTCCCGAACCGGTTCTTCGACAGCCGCGGACGGAACGTGTAGCCGAGGAAGTCAAACCTGCGCCACGAGGCGCCATGCGAAAGGAGATGACGGACATCAAACATCTCATCCGTGCCGGCTGGAATGCTGGCCCCGGGCTGATGCAGCGGCTCGGAGAAGCTGGGGACGGCCGAGGCGCGGGATCGCGCGCCGGAGGTCAAGCGTTCCCGACAATGCGACGGCCGGGCGGTACCGCCAGACGCCCGCGTGCGTGCTAGCGAGACCGAAAGGTAGAGCGAGAGCGATCTGGTGGTAGAAGCCCCTCGATTCCTTGAGCGACCCGAAACCTGGTGGATCTGGGTCGTCGACAGCAACGATGCCGCTCTGTTTAACGGCGGCTCGCTCCGCGTCCGGCTGTTTCGTCCGGGCGTGGTGGCCGGCGGGAGACTGCGAGTGCCCGCCGGCTGGGCTGTAGGGGTAAAGCCAGCTGCCAACCCGGTCAAACGGATCATGGTGAACGTGGGAAGCGCCCCGCGCGCGCCGGGCTGCTGGTGGCGGCCCGGCAAGGCCCGATGCCGGCTGATGGGCGCGGGGTGTGGCGGAGTCCGCGTAGTAGTCCGAGGGCGGGCTGCGACGCGAGGTCGCACGAGTGAGCTGACCATTGGAGGTCGATTGGCAGTTGAAGTCGAAGGTGCAGCTACGGGCCAGTGCTCGATGGCCTGTCCCCGGCCTGACGTGCGTCGTCGGTTTGTGCCGGCGGGGTGCGAAGCTCAGGTTGCAAGCCCAAGGGCTCCCGTTCCATCCGGGAGCTACAGGTGAAGAGGAAGGCCGGACGGGTGAACGCAAGTAAACCCCTGTTGATGCCTCGTCATCGGAAGCCCCGCAGATGGGTTGCTGGAGCGGGGTCCAGGACTGGCCGCTGGGAAGCGGCGGCGCCGACCGGAGGACCCCAAGCCGGTCGGGAGAGCACCGCAGTCCCGGGGTATAGGGGGCACCCACCCCGGCCGCATCTCGCTCGTGGGGAACGCGACGACCCCGTTGGGGTCCGGGCGCAGAAGCCCGGTAAGCCGACCGCAAGGGAAGCCCAACCCCCCAGCGGGCGCACGATGGCCAAGAAGCGAACGCCGGCAGTCGAAAGACAACAGGAAACCGGGACAAGATGGCTGGCTCCTCCGCCGGTCGTCCGGGATAACTGGCCGGATACGGGCCCGCGTGGCCCGGCCCGAAAGGGCGCCCAGGTGGCCAGGTGAGCCTGTGAAGAGGAAGATGACCGCAACGCCCGAACCGATGGGCAAGTTGGACGCCGCGACAGTCGTTGTGGCGAACGGACCAAAGGACGCGATCCTCGTCTGGCGCGCTGTTGATTGGCGTGCCGCGGAGGGGAACGTACGGCGGTTGCGGCAGCGGATCTTCACGGCGTCGCAGGCGGGGGACCTGAAGAAGGTCCGCAACCTGCAGAAGTTGATGCTCCGTTCGCGCGCCAACACGCTGGTGAGCGTGCGGCGGGTGACGGAGCGCAATGCTGGCCGCAAGACGGCGGGCGTCGACGGTCAGGTGGTGCTCTCGCCCGAGGCCAAGATGGAGTTGGCCGAATGGGTGCAGCGCTCATCCGAGCCGTGGCATGCTCGTCCGCTCAAGCGGGTGTACATCCCGAAGCGAGGCAGTGCGAAGAGGCGCCCGCTTGGTATTCCCGTGATCGTTGATCGCGTGCTGCAAGCACGTGCCCTCAACGCGCTGGAGCCCGAGTGGGAGGCGCGGTTTGAGCCGAGGTCCTATGGGTTTCGGCCTGGCCGTGGCTGCCAGGACGCGGTCTCTGCGATCTACCTGACGCTGAACGGGAAGAACCCTCAGCGCCGGTGGGTGCTAGACGCGGATTTGGCGGCGGCGTTCGACCGCATCGACCACAACCACCTGCTGGCCATGCTCGGCACGTTCCCCGCGAGGGGACTGGTCGTGCAATGGCTAAAGGCGGGTGTGATCGAGAACGGCCGCTTCGCCCCGACCGAGTCGATCACCCCGCAAGGCGGGGTGATGACTGCTCCCACGCAACAAGTAACTTGGGTCGTTGGGGCTTGTGGGGGTGGGGATCGTGTGTCGGATTGTGATGCCGTCGTCGCCGATGAGCACTTCTCGGACGACGAGTTGAACGACGCGTTGGCGTTCCTCGACGGTCAGGTTCTGGGCGTTCTCGGCGAGTCGGGCGAGGAACCGTTCGAGGTTCTCGGCGAGCTGGAGGTAGGTTTCGGCGTCGTGCAGTTCGGCGTCGAGCGCGGCGAGTTGGGCGGCGAGTGTGGTCTCGCGTTTGCGCAGCGTCGGCATGCGGGCACGGAGCTCGTCGAGTGTGATGAGCTGTTCTTGGTAGGCCTCGATCAGGCGGGCGCTGCCGGCCTTCACGCGCGCGAGTTCGCGCTCCAGGCCGTCGCGGCGGTGAGCGGCGGGGGTCTCGGTCCGCAGCGCGGTCAGGCGCCGCTCGATCTCGGCCCTGATCAGTGTGGGGTTGGACAGCAGCTGCTCGACTTCGCCCCACACGAGTGCGTCGAGCTCGTCGGCGCGGATCGGTCGGTTCGAGCACATGCGCCCGCCGACGTGGCGGTAGTTGTCCGAGCCGATGCAGCGGTAGTAGTAGATCACGCGCTTGGTGGTGCGCGCCGATGTGCGCCAGCACGCGTAGCCGCAGTCGCGACAGACGAGGATGCCCTTCAGCAGCGCGGGCTCTCTGCTGTTGCGCTTGGCGTAGTGCTTGTTCTCCTGGAGGCGCGCCTGAGCGAGCTCGAAGGTCTCGTCGGTGATCAGCGCCGGGACGGGGATGCTGGTCCACTGCTCGGGCGCGACATCGCGTCTGGTCTCGCGGCGGCCGTGGCGCTCACCGCGGGCGCGGACCGGACGGGTGGGCTTCGCGCGCTGGCCGGTGGTCTGCGTCTTGCCGAACGCTGCCTGTCCGTGGTAGGCGGGGTTGCGCAGCATCGCCCACACCGTAGAGCGATCCCACACGTGCTTGCCGGTGCGTGTCAGAACGCCATTCGCCGACAGCGCCCGGGCGATGTCCGCGATCGACTCGCCACGCTCGGTGTAGCGGTCGAAGATCTCACGCACGATCTCCGCCCCGCCCTCGTCGATCTCGTAGAAGGCGTCCATATGCTGGGACTTCCTGACGTACCGGTAGCCATAGGGAGCGCCGGACATCACCGCCTGCGAACCGCCGCGGGCGCGGTGCGCCTTCCCGCGGCGGGAGCGCTCACGGATCTGCGCGCGCTCGTACTCGGCGATCATCCCCTGGAACTGGCGCAACAGCTCGTCCTCGGGCGTGCCGCCCCGCTCGGACTCCTTCGCGAAGCAGACCTCCACGCCCACGCGCGCGAACTCCTCGAGCAGCAGCACCTGGTAGGCGTAGCGGCGCGCGAGCCGGTCGGGCGCGTGGCAGAGCAGAATCTCGAACGCTCCCTCCGCCGCGCGGTCGCGCAACCGCTCCAGCGCTGGGCGTTGCAGGCTCGCCCCCGAGAACCCCTCGTCCTCGAACACGAGATCCTCGGTGACGAGCAGCCCGCGCTCAGCGGCGAGCTCACGCAGCCCGACGGTCTGGCTTGCGATCGTCTGGTCCTGGCGCTGGCGCTCGGAGGACACCCGCGCGTAGATCGCCGCCACCCTGCCCGCCCGGTCCGGCGCCTGCTCCAGCGAGGCCACGCTGCTCATCGTCCCTCCGTTCGTTGCCTGTCACACGGCGCCGCTCGGGCGCCAAGATCGCGTACGCCTGCGCGAGGCGCGCGCCGGCGAGCCGGTCACCCACAAACTCGATCTCAACGCGCCTTGCCACGGTGTCGCTCGTGGGCGTGATCGAGATACGCACTGACCGCCTCCGCCGTCGCCGCGCTCAGCGTCTGGCCGCTCGAACCCGCCCGCTCGCGCAGCCCAGCGATCAACGACGGCGCCAACCGGACCGTGAACACCGCCGTCCGCTCGGGCACGACCACACCCTCCGGCCGGTCCAGCGCCGCGTTCACATACCGACGCGCTTGGCGCTCCGACAAGCCATGCTCGGCCTGCAGCGCGCGCACCGAGTCCGCCGGCGAGAGATCGACCAGCAACTCGACCGCGCGATTCACACGAACCGCGTACTCGTCGGCATAAGCCCGGCGGCGTGCCATCCGACATACCTCTACTACATCTCACGGCCGACTCCTTCTCGCCGGCCGCGGAAACGACCGCTCGAACTCGAAGTTCGCACTTGCGTGGGAGCAGTCATCACCCCGGCGCTGCTGAACATTGCACTGCACGGGATGGAGCACGCCGCCGGGGTCCGCTACCGCAAGCTCGGCACGGATGCCGACTTCACGAGAGCGGGTTCTCCGGTGCTGGTGAGATACGCCGATGATCTGGTCGCCTTATGCCACTCCAGGGATGAGGCCGAGCAGGTCAAGAAGCGGCTTCTCGCCTGGCTGGCGCCCAGGGGGTTGACCTTCAACGAGGATAAGACAAGGATTGTGTGCCTCGACGAGGGGTCGTTCGACTTCTTGGGATTCAACGTCCGTCGCTATCGCGAGAAGCTTTTGATCAAGCCAAGCAAGGCGGCTCTGAGACGAATTCGGGAACGGCTACGCGCCGAGATGTGGGCCCTGCGAGGGGCCAACGGCGTGGCGGTGCTGCGCAAGATCAACCCGATCGTGCGCGGCTGGTCCGCCTATTACCGAACGGTGGTGTCCAGCATTGCGTTCACCGCACTGGACGACTACGTATGGAAGCTTACATATAAGTGGGCCAAGTACAGCCACCAGAACAAGTCGAGGCACTGGATCGTTGAGCGGTACTTCGGCCAGTTCAATCAGGCCAGGCAGAACCGGTGGGTGTTCGGCGACCGCGATAGCGGCGCCTACCTGCGTAAATTCTCCTGGACCAAGATCGTTCGACACCAGATGGTCACTGGCACATCGTCACTTGACGACCCCGCGCTGCGTGACTACTGGGCCGAGCGGCGACGCAAAGGACCACCCCCGCCGATCGACAACGCCCGCCTGCTGAAGATGCAGGCCGGCCGCTGCCCGCTCTGCGGGGACTACCTGCTGCCCGCCGATCACCAGCCCGACAGCCCACAAGCATGGGAAGCATGGCTGGCGGACACCCGTCAGGCGATGACGACCCAACACGTCGTCGCCCACGGGAACCACGGCACGTCAAACGAGCGCCGTCTCATACACGCCCACTGCCAGCATCGGCACCCCGCCGACCACGGCAGCGGCCCAACACTTCTGCCCGCCCGCGAGCCCACGGGGCTTGCTTGAGCCGGATGCGAGGAAACCCGCGAGTCCGGTTCTGAGGGGGGCCGGGCGCAGCAATGCGCCCGGCCTACCCGGGAAAGCCGTCCACATGGCGAAGGCGGACAGCAGGACCGCAGCATCAGAAGCCGTTCGGGAGGTCGAGCGTGAATACGCTCGCGCCGCTTGACGCCAAGTTGGCCCAAGAGCGGGTACTGGGATGGCAGACCAAGCTGCACCGATGGGCAGTCCAGGACGAGCAGCAGCGCTTCGGCGACCTGTTCAACCTGATCTGCGACCCCGCGACATTGCTCGTCGCGTGGGAGCGGGTGAAACGAAACCGGGGGTCCAAGACCGCCGGTGTCGATGGCCAGACCCGCAAGCGAGTCGAGCAGGCAGGCGTCGATGGTGTCCTCGCCAAGCTCCGCCAGGAGCTCAAGAGCGGCACCTATCGACCGCTGCCGGCCCGCGAGCGGCTGATCCCGAAGCGCTCGGGGAAGCTCAGAAGCTTGGGCATCTCCGCTGTGCGCGACAGGATCGTGCAGACCGCGGCCAGGCTGGTGCTCGAGCCGATCCTCGAGGCGGACTTCTGCCCGACCTCGTACGGATTCAGGCCCGGGCGCCGAGCCCAGGACGCGATCGAACAAGTGCGGTTCTTCATCAACGACCCGCGCGCGTACGAGTGGGTAATAGAAGGAGACGTCGAGGACTGTTTCGAGTCGATCCATCACGGGTTGCTGATGGACCAGGTGCGCCGTCGGGTGACCGACAAGCGCGTCCTGGCGCTCATCCGTCTGTTCCTCGCCGCCGGTGTCATGCGCGAGCTAGACACCGTGACCGCGACGCCATCGGGCACGCCACAAGGGTCGAGTCTCTCGCCCCTTTTGTCGAACATCGCCCTCTCGGTGCTCGACCGCCGCTTCGAGGCGGTGTGGGCGGCACGCACGCACGACCAGCGCGCGCGTGACCGGGCCAAGGGCCACCCCAGCTATCGGATGATCCGCTTTGCGGATGACTTCGTGGTGCTGGTGCGCGGCACCGAAGCCCAAGCCCATGCAATCAAGGAGCGGACGGCCGAGTTCATGCGAGAGCACATGCGACTCACGCTCTCGCCCGAGAAGACGCACGTCACCCACGTAGACGACGGCTTTGACCTGCTCGGGTTCCGCATCAAGCGGCGACCCTGGCGGGCCGCTGGCAAGCACGTCGCCTATACGTTCCCAAGCCAACGAGCGCTGCGCGAGGTCATGCACCGAATCAAGACGCTGACCAACCGCAGCACGCTGAACCTCTCGCTGGATCAGCTGATCCACGCGCTCAACCCAATCCTCAGGGGTTGGACCAACTACCACCGTCACAACGCGAGTAAGCGCTGCTTCGCGTATCTCAGCCACTACCTGTGGTGGCGAGTGATCCGCTGGCTGCGTAAGAAGTACCCGCGGCTGACCTGGAAACAGCTCAGGCGACGGTGCTGGGGGCGCAACTGGACCAGCCGCGAAGGCACGAGGCTCGCGTGGCCCGCCGAGGTTCCGGTGACCCGATATCGCTATCGCGGCCACCGGATCCCCTCGGTAGCGGACCGGGTCCTCGTGAATGCGACGGCCGCGGGTCAGCGGTCGTAGGTAGCGATCGTCCGCAGCGACAGTCCGGTCAGGACGATTGCCAGCCCGACGATCACGAGCACGCACACGGCGAGCTCACCGGGCACCCAGCCGTTGATCACGAGCGAACGCACCCCGACGATCACGTAGCTGACGGGGTTTATGTGCGCGAGCGTTTCCATCAGCGACGAGAGTCGGTTGAATGGAACGAAGTTCGGGCTCAGGAACAGCAGGGGGAAGAACAGCAAAAAGCTCGACTGCGTCGCCTGTACGTTCCGCGTCCGCAGCGCCACCAGAATCCCGAAGCCCGCGTACGCGACCCCGAACATCGCCGCCAGCAGGACGATCACGAGCGCCCCGAGCACACCGCTCTGGATCCGTGCCCCGAGCGCGAGTCCCGCCAGCAGCACGACCGTCGATGCCCCGATCCCGCGGGCCAGATCCGCCGCCAGGCGCCCGAAGATGATCGACGAGCGGCTGATCGGAGCGGCCAGCAGCTTGTCGAAGTAGCCGAGATCGATGTCGGTCACGAGCGCAAGCCCCGAGGTCGCGGTCGCGACCCCGAACATCAGCGACACCGGCAGCTGGAACGCGACGTAGCCCTGACCGTGCAGAAAGGGCGTCGAGCTCGGGAACGTCTTGGACACCTGTCCGATGTTCACCGCAAGAAAGAACAACGGGATGAACAGCGTCGGGACCGTCGCCTCGGGATACCGCGCGACCTCGCGAACCGCCCGCCTGCCGAGCAGCCCGATCTCGGTTAGGACCGTGCTCGCGGCGACCCGTTCGCGGATCGCCCGCGGGTTGGCCAGCGTAAGACCCGTCATGAGTGGACCTCCTGATCGTCGTTCGTTCGTCCTTCAAGCCGCCGGCCGGTGGCCTGCAGGAACACGTCATCCAGCGACGGCCGCGCAACGCTGATCGCCCCGACCGAGATTCGCTCGCCCTCCAACCGGCGCACGATCTCGACGATCGAGCCAGCGCCGTCCTCGACGAACAGCGCGAGCGCGTCGCGCTCGGCGACCACGCGCTCGAGCCCCGGGAGGCTCGCGAGGGCAGCTTCGGCGGCGGTGGGGTGCGCCCCATTCAGCGACACCGACACGACATCGTGACCGAGGTCGGCCTTCAGCTCCTCGGGAGTCCCCGCAGCCACGATCCTCCCGTGGTCGATAATCGCGAGCCGGTCGCACAACCGGTCGGCCTCCTCGAGGTACTGCGTGGTCAAAAACACAGTCGCGCCATCGCCATTGATGCGCCGCACCTCGTCCCAGATCGTCAACCGCGACGCCGGGTCAAGCCCGGTCGTCGGCTCATCCAGGAACAGAACTTGAGGCCGGTGCACAAGCGCGCTCGCTAGATCGAGCCGCCGCTTCATCCCGCCCGAGTACGTCTTCGCCCGCCGCTCGGCCGCCTCGGTCAGCCCGACCAGATCGAGCAGCTCGTTCGCCCGCTCACGGGCCCGCTTGCCGCTGATCCCGTACAGCCCACACTGAAGTTCCAGCAGCTCACGCCCCGACTGCACAGGGTCAAGCCCGATCTCCTGCAGCGCCACGCCGATCCGCTTGCGTACCTGGGCGGCGCTCTTCACGACGTCCAGCCCGGCGACCCTTGCGCTGCCGGCGCTCGGCGGCAGCAGCGTGCACAGCATCCGCACCATCGTCGTCTTGCCCGCACCATTAGGGCCGAGAAAGCCGAACACCTCCCCGGCGCCCACCGTCAGATCCAGGCCACGCACGGCCTGGATCCCACCCTTGAACGAGCGGCTCAACCGACGCGCCACGATCACTTCATCGCTGGCGGCCGGCTCAGCGGCCACGAGCTCCAGCTCCTCGTTCTCCATCTCAAGTGCTACCGAAACAGACATTCAAGATCAGCATCCAGTTCAAATTTCACCCGCTAAGACTCCACCCGGGATCAAAACTCGTCGCCCCTCGATTGTCTTCTCAAAACGTGCGCACTCGGTTGCTAGGAACGACGAGGAAGCCGAGCCACGCGGCTCGGCGGTTGACCGCGAGATGCTCGCGGTCATGGGTAGGGTGAGAGCGGGTCTTGACATGACCGCACCCTCTCAGGTAACTAGGTCATTTTCGGGCCGCGATTTCGGGCAGAGAGGCACTATGCGGTCAGCTTCTGTCCCCTATCTGTGGCAGGCTTCGCACCACTATGATCCAGACGTCAGCTCGCCTGCTCGCCTTGCTGTCGCTGCTTCAGCTCCGCCGTGAGTGGACCGGCCCAGAGCTCGCCGATCGGCTCGAAGTCGGACCGCGCACGATCCGGCGTGACGTCGAGAAGCTGCGCTCGCTCGGGTATCCGATCGAGGCCGCGCCCGGCGTGGCGGGCGGCTACCGCCTCGGCGCCGGGGGCGAGCTGCCGCCGCTGCTGCTCGACGACGCCGAGGCCGTCGCCGTGACGGTGGGGCTGCGCACCGCCGCCTCAGGGTCGATCTCCGGGATCGAGGAGACCTCGGTACGCGCGCTGGCCAAGCTCGAGCAGGTGCTCCCCAGCCGGCTGCGCCGACGAGTCAGCGCGCTGGGCGACGCGACCTCGGCCTTCGGCGTCGACGGCCCGCGCATCGACGCCCACCTGCTGGCCACCCTTGCCGGCGCCTGCCGCGACACAACCCGCCTGCGCTTCACCTATGTGGCCAGAGACGACCGTAGCTCGCAGCGCCACACCGAGCCGAGCGCCGTGGTCCATAGCGGCTACCGCTGGTACCTGCTCGCTTTCGACCTCGGCCGCGACGACTGGCGCACGTTCCGGATCGATCGCATCCGCGGCCGCGTCCGTCTGGGCGAGCGCGGGCGCCAGCGAACCGTTCCCGGCGGCGACGCCGCGGCGTTCGTCAAGCAGCAGCTGCAGGCCACCGGAGCCGATGAGCCCGACGCCGCCCCCGGAACGATCCGCATCCGGGCCAGCGCCACGCGGATCGCAAAGCGCGTCCCCAGCCGCTACGCGATCGTCGAGCCCGACGGTGAGGACAGCTGCATCGTCACCACCCGCGGCGCCTGGTCACGCCACTTCCTGATCTGGATGGCGCTGCTCGACGAACCGATCGAGATCCTCGGCCCACCCGAGCTGACCGGCATCACCCGCACACTCGCCACACGCCTGCACGCCGCGACCGCCAACGACTCCTCAGGCGCCGGCGACCAGATGGAGACTGTCTAGGGCCGCGGGCAGGCGAGCGCTTCGCCAGCATGCCCGTTACGCAACAAGAACCACGACTCTTCCCATTGCCCAACCCCGGCTTCCGGGCGCGACAGCCTCGGCTGCGGATCGGGAGGGGCAAGACTGGTACGACATGGCTGCTGCAGCGAAACACGAGACACCTCACGATCGCCGGGTAAAGCGATCGAGACTGCCGCTCATGGCGAGCACCAGCCACGAGGCAGTCGCGGCGTCGTCGGGATTCGTCGCAGCTGCTTCGCCGCTATTGCAGTCACGCCGATCTCCTCGGAGTTAGCTGGCAGCCGCGCGCGTGTTAGCACTCGAACACGGTCCAGGCAGCGCAGCCAACGGGCGCACCGCCAGCAAGGGGTCGGCCGCCGCGCGATCGCTGTCGCCCACATCCGTGCGCCAGCAGCGCCGGTACGCGACGACTGTCACTGTCGGAGTGCTCGGCTGTCTGGGCGGTGACGTCCGACCCGACCGGTAGGTCCTTCGGGCTGGCGGCGGGCTGACTCTTGACGACTGTGTCGGCCGCTTGGTCTGACTGACAAAGGTCTTGTCGCCCGTCGCCGCCCGAGGACCGCCGGCGTGACTTGATAGAAGCGTGGCTGTTTGCCTCGCGTGAGAGTTGTCCGCCGGTGATCCGCTTCATTCGGCGTCAACCAAACGAAGGGACGGTCGCATGATCGTGATTGGGGCGGACACGCACAAGGGGTCGCACGCGTTGGCGGCGGTCGACGATGGCACCGGCAAGGTGCGCGGCCACCGCGAGATCACAGCTGACGATGCCGGGCATCTGGCCGCGGTCCGCTGGGCGCGTGGCCTGGATGACGATCGTGTATGGGCGATCGAGGACTGCCGGCATGTCTCCCAGCGGCTCGAGCAGGCGCTGATCGCGGCCGGCGAGCGGGTCGTGCGGGTCGCGCCGCAGCGGATGGGCGCCTCGCGCAAGGGCGAGCGCGAGCGGGGCAAATCCGACGAGATCGACGCGCTGGCGGTCGCCCGCGCGGTCGTCAAGGACGGCGTCGAGGCGTTCCCGGCTGCCTATCTGAACCAGCAAGCGATGGAGATCCGGCTGATCTCAGACCATCGCAACGACCTCGTCGCGGACCGCACCCGCGTCGTGAACCGGCTGCGCTGGCATCTGCTGGTGCTGTGTCCCGAGCTTGAGTCCTCGCTGAAGCGGGGCGCGTTCAACCACACGCGCGCGCTTGACCGCATCGACCGACGGCTGCGCAAGCTGCCCGCCGGTGCGCGCGTGCGGATCGCCCGCGAGCAGATCACGAAGCTGCGCGCCCTGAACCGCCAGATCGACCAGCCACCGCGAGCTGGCCGAGCTCGTCGCCGCGCACCACCCCAACCTACTCGCCGAACAAGGCTGCGGCGCGCTGACCGCGGCGATCCTGATCGGCCACACCGCCGGCAACGAGAAGTTCCGCAAGGAGGCGAGCTTTGCAATGAAGACCGGGACCCCGCCCGTCCCGTGCTCCTCCGGCCAGCGCACCCAACACCGACTCAACCGCGGCGGGGACCGCCAACTCAACCACGCGCTACACATCATCGCGATCACCCGCGCCCAGCGCGACCCGGCCACCAAGGAGTACCTGGCGCGCAAGGAAACCGAGGGCAAGACCACCAAGGGCGCGCTGCGCTCCCTCAAGCGCCACCTCGCCGGCCGCTTCCACCGGCTGCTCGCCGAGCTGCCCGCCGACCAACAGCAAGCCACCAATGGCCAGCCGACCGTCGAGCCGCAGCCGGCGGCAAGCGACGACAAGCCGCCGGAGCTCCCGCCGCCTCCTCCCCGCCAGCGAGAAGTCCAGCGGACCGATGCAGCCCCCGCCTTGATGGTCTGCACCACCTAGAGCGAGCCGACCCGACCGTCAGAGCCGTTCTCCGGCCCTGTGCCCCCGCGCCGAACGCTCGCCGTCGCCACCCCCTGCCGCAAATCAGCCCCGATCGTCGCCGATCAGCCCCTCACCGACACCGAGTCGCGCGTTGTCAGCCCGTGTGCGGCCCTTGACAGACCATCCGCGACCGACAACACCCCGATCCGGCGCGACCTCCAGCTCCAAAGCCATCCAACCCTCCATGTCAGCCAGCGCTCAGAAGCCCGCAAACAGCGACCACCTCTTGACATAGAAGTGACCTTTCGCGCTCCGACTGGCGCGGGTCGCGCCACTCCTTTGGCGACAACGGGATCGTCCGGATCGAGCCCCATCGGAGCCGCGGCGCGCGATCGCTTTCGCTCAAGAGCATTCGTCGGCCCGTGCCGGCGCTGACAATCGAGTTCAACGGGATCCGGGCGCCCGGACAGACCTGCGCTGACTTTGGCGAATTGCGATCGTGCCGATCCGGCTGCGGGCTGTCTACAGCGCGCTTGCGTCTCCGCTCAAGGGGAAGGCGCCGCGGGCCCCCGACGCTGACGCCTCCTATGCGACGCCTGCGGAGCACGCCGGCGGGCGCCGCTTTGACGGCTCACAAATCCGGGATCGCACTGTAGCTCTGGTCTCAACGTGCGCGGATTGCCGGCGAAGCGAGACCGGAGGCCTGACGCCGACTACAGATAATAACACTACTTGACGATATATAGCCACCTCTTATAGTGTGAAGCTTCCTACTGTCCACACGACCGCGAGAACGAACCGTGCGCGCCATGCTGCCTCTCACCGACGTCGCCACGATCGCACGCGCTCGGCAGCTCGATCGCTCCCGATGAGCGCTTCCCCCGATCCGAACACGCCGCGGCTCGCGTTGAGCCGTCGGGAAGCTGCGGCCGCGCTCGGCATGTCGCTGCGCCATTTCCAGCGACACGTGCAGCCGCACCTCCGCTGCATCTACTCGGGCGTGCCGAACGCATGCGGGAGCGCCGACGAGCGCGCAAAGAGGCAAAGGGGCCCAAGGAACCTCCAAGGTGGCAGCGGGAGTTGAGCAAGGGCTCACCGCGGATCACCTTCGTGATCGGGGCGTTGCTCACGCTCCCAGGAGCCTCGTACCTAGCCGGCCTCCACGAGATCGCCAAGCTCAACTACTCGACGGCGGTGACCGTGTTCGTGGTCCTCGGCTTCAACATCGTCATGCTGTGGCTACTCGAGGTCCCGCTCGCCTGCTTCCTCGTCGCTCCGGACTGGACACCTCGGGCGATCGAACGCGCCAAGGCCTGGGTCAGCCGACACGCGCACATGTTCGCCGTCAGAGGATTCACCGCCCTTGGCGTGCTCCTCATCATCAAAGGGGTCGTCGGGCTGGTCAGCTGATGGCCAGGGCAACGGCGTCGACAGCATGGGCCCGGTGCCAATATCAGTCAGCCAGTTCGACAGGCCTTCCCGATCGCGCAGCCCCTGCTCCTCGCATGAAGCAGGTCACGGCTCGCTTCCGCTTCGGGGCTTAACGCACAAGCGCGATGCAGTCGCCGATCGGGCAGCGCTGCCTATGTGTACGCGCCGCCGGCCCGACGACCGTTGAACCTGCGAGCCCAGCTCGCGCAATCGCCCAGAAGGAGCCCCTGCGCCCGGCCGGGCGCCCGCTTTGCCGCTCGACCGGTCGCCCGGCGACACGCCTCCTTTCGCGGCTGGCAGATCGGAAGCAGCAGCGGGCGACGAGGACCGGTGCAGCGGCAATCCGGTCGTCTCCGCGGACGATCCGTGGCGCCTCCTTTACGCCTCAAGCGGTCATGGGCGAGCCGTGGCTCCTCCGCACGAAAAGCGGGAGCGTCGCATCGATCGGTGGCGTCGCTCTTTCGCCAGGCGGGGCAGGCGGCTGCACGGTCGAGACCGCGCTCTCCCAACTCGTCCATTCCGGCTGTGTCGGAGGGGCTCCACCGGGCGCTCGCGTTCGTGACGGAGCGGAAGCCGCGGGCGCTTGCTCGGAGCCGCCTCCGCGGCGATCAAGCTGGCGGCGCAGCTCGCGACCGGCCGCTCCCGCTCCGCCTCTTGCAGGCGCAGCGTCGAGCGGACGCCCGTCGATCAGTGCCGCGGATCGTCCGAATCAGCATCAACGCGAGCGTGGTCTCGGATAGCTGTTCCGCGACGCGAGCGACACCCCGGTGCGCGTGCCTGGCGGCGGATCGGTGCAGCGGCTCGCGCCGCGGCTACGCCCGTTCGCCCCGGCCGAGGGCCCTCAAGCGGCCGGCTCCCGCGGGCGCCGTAGACGTCATGCTCTGACAACCCCAGGCTTAGCGCGACGCTGGTGGGGTTCCGACCCCATCGCAGCGGTCGCTTCGTCTGCGAGCAGGTGCGCGCCGTCGACCTCCGGGGATCCTACCGCTGGCGAGGAACGGGACCGCTGGGCGAGGCTTTGGACCCGCTTTGTTGCGAGGCGGGGTTGGGCAGCGTGTGTCGAAACTCAGATCCACCCAGACTTACGGAGACGCCACCAGGCGAACAGGCACAGTACGACGGTGATGCCGAGCATCACTCCGTAGCCCCACGATTTGCTCAGCAGCGGCACGTGATGGAAGTTCGTGCCATAGAGGGAGAAGATGATTGTGGGAATCGCGACGAGGAGCGCGTACCCCGACATCTTGCGAGTCACGTCTGCCTGCCGTTCCATCAAGGCGTTCGCGTCGTCCTGAGCGAGGTTGAAGTAGGACTGCTGGGCCGATGACAGCAGGGCGTCGATCCTCTGGAGACGGCCGGACAGGTGGAGGATCTCCGACTGCAGCCGCTTTGTGAGCGAGACGTCAACGCGCAGCCCGGAGCCCCACCCGAGCTCATCCAACCCCCGCAGCAGCGGCTGCACCCCCGCGGCGGCCGCGTGCACGGGGCGCGTCAGCACGGAGATCCATTTGAGCTGATCGGCGCGGCGGCTGACGAACACCTCGTCTGCGACTCGGAGCGCTTCATCCTCCAGCTCATCGAGCTGCTCCTCGTACCACTCAAGCACGTGCGACACCACCAAGCCGAGCACCAGGCCGCCGCTCGGCGTGTCGCTCTGGGCGAGCGACGGCTCCAGGCGCTCGCGGATCGCCGCCGGGCGCATGTGCTCTGGCAGCTCGGAGGCGAGTACCGCCACACAATCGGGCGTCGCGAGAACATCGAGGTGCCCCATCAGCCGGGGCGCCCCCGTGTCGTCGATACGAACACCGAGCATCACGACGTGAACCCCGCGCCCGAGACGGGCGATCCGAGTTCTCGGAACCCGGGGCGACCCGAATCGGTGCTCGAATTCGATTCTCACCGGTTCGCCCAGTCCGAGGCGCCGCGCGATCTCCTCGACAGAGGCCGGCGATGGATCAACGGCCCCGACCCACGCCACCGCGTCGCTGCGGGCAGCGCGAGCGACCGCCGCGTCCAGAGAACCGGTCGCGGTGTACCGCGAATCCATGATTCCGTACTCAACGATCACGCCCGAATCGCCCGAAGTATCGGCGCCTCTCAGGTGACTGGAGTCACTCGCGTAATGATGCTACGTCACCCCTGCCGCGCGTACGCCTTCCCGCGTTCGCCCGGCGGGGCGCTCACGGGGGCCGCTCCCCCTGCCGGCCACAACCACCACAGAGAATGGTCCGGCGCGCGGTGCTGGTCGCGCCGCACCTCAGGGGCTACCGGCTTGCCGCTAGAACGGCGGGCGCAGCGACCGGATAGATGCTGCTGCGGATCTCCAGGATCCTTGACCTGCTGTTCATCCAGGTACGGCAGGCGTGCGCGACTTGCTCCGACGCCAAGCCCGACCCGGACACCAGCGCCGAGGACACACCCCGGTGTGTACGTCTCGGTGTAACCGTTTGTCGTGGCACGAAGGCAGCAGCAGTCGATCGCGACCATCACGCTGCCCGGCCGCCGCGAGCGTGGGACACCTGTCGAGACCTCTGCGGCACTGATCGCCGGGCACCTGCTCCACGCTGCTCCCCGCTAGGCCGAACAGAAGCGGACGATCACGAGCTGGCCTGCTAGCTCCGTGGTCGCCCAACCCGAGGCCGGCAAGCACTGCCGGCTTCTGCTCCGCCACAATGCGGTCACAGGGCGCGGTCGGATCGAGACGCCCGGATCGGACGAGTTGGGAGAGCATGCCCCCGGCCGCAGTAGACGTTGGCTTCGCCTAGTGAAGCAGCGCCGCCGCCGATGTTACCGCCTTCCCAGACAAGGAGTCACGATTTCGAGAGGGCCGGCGCCGCCGCCTGCTGCTGTTCCCGGACAGAAGGAGGCGCCACGGATCGTCCGCGGAGACGACCGGATTGCCGCTGCACCGGCCGTCAGCCGACACTTCTGCTTCCGATGCGTCGACCGCCGGAGCAGTCGTCTGGCCGTGCGCCTCGTCGAGCGGAAGCGGTTGTCTACGCGTACGGGAGCCGGCGACTTCTTTTCGCGCATTGCGACAGAGGCAGCAGTCACGTCAATCACGTCGGTCGCTTGCAGCGTGGAGCAGACGAGCTTCAGTCGTGTTTTCTGACCAGCTCGACGACCGCGGCGATGTCGGCGTTGCCCCATCCTTCGGCCGCCGCTTGTTCGTAGCGGCGCTTCACGACTTCAGCCAGCGGCAGTCGCACGCCGTGCATTCGGGCGAGGTCCTCGGCCAGCCGGACGTCTTTGGCCCCGAACGTCGTCGAGAACCATCCATCGTGGTCGCCCGAGACGATATCGTCGAGACGGTTGCGCAGTGCAGGAGCGAGGAGCGGTAGCTGGCTGAAGTAGTCGCGGATCAGGTCGTCCGCCAGCCCGACCGCCTGGGCCGCAGCTACGGTCTCGGCAAGAGTGGCGATACCGGACATGAGCAGGTAATTGGAAAGCAGTTTCAGCGTCGTAGCCACCTTTGCGTTGTCGCCGACGTAGCGACGACGCCCTTGGTCGGCGAGCGCCTCGTAGGCCGGCCGCAGCCGGTCGTAGAACTCGCGAGGGCCACCGATCAAGTAAGCGGCCTCACCCGAGACGACAGCGGCCGGAGCGCCGAGAATCGGCGACGCGAGCAATCGGCCCGACACCGCCTCGTTGATCTGCACCGTGGTCTCTGGCGACACGGTGCTCGCGTCGATGAGGACGCCGTCGCCGAGGCCAGCAGCGACTCCATCTGCTCGTGTAACGACCGTGAGCACGGCGTCATCATCCGCGAGCGAGGTGAAGGTCGCCTCGGTTGCCTCAGCGGCCCCAGCTGAAGTTGCGGCTTCTCGAACGCCCTTCGCGACGAGATCGTCGGCCTTATGCGGCGTCCGGTTCCACACGGTGACGGCGTGACCGCCCCCAAGCAAGCGCTCGGCAACTGCGTGGCCCATCTTTCCCATCCCAACAACAGCAAGCCGCATCGTCATGCTCCCTCAGTCGTTGTCGATCCAAGTTACCGATCAAGCGCCCGCTGCTAACGCGATGTCCATGCTCGATGAAACGTGAAGCCTGAGGAAACTGGCCCGCTTGCGGTTTCGCGTGGAAGAAGTCGCCCATGTCGGGCTGGGTAGACAGCCGCTTCGCCGCTCCACGAGCCGCCAGACCACATGGCTGCTTCCGCGGTCGTCGGGCCAAAGCAGGCACAGGCCAGCGCGACCTCCGCAGCGGCAATGGGGCTGTCGAAGGATGCGGAAGTCGGCGACTCCTTTTTCGCGCCAAGCAGTCGTCGGGCGCTGGCAGCGGGCGACGACTCCTGCGTCGCCAAGGCGATCGCCGGCTCGGATCCCGCGCCGGGAACGAAAGCAGTAGTCCGGCCGCCGCGAATCGCGGAACGCCTGCCTTCACGCGACAGGGGGCGCCAGCTGGACTCAGAGCAAGCAGACGCTCGTTCGCTCAGCGGCTGAAGAACTGCGCGATCTCGAGGATGTTCCGTCGGGATCCTTGCACCACGCGCCTCGAGCACCGCTTTCGTGCCGGGCGATGCCCCCGACAGTCTTCAGTTCCGGAAGGTCGTACTCCTCGAACACGACCCCGCGATCGCGAAGCTCCGTCACGGCAGCCTCGATGTCCTCGACCTCAAACCTCATGCACGTGGTTTTTGCCGTCCCGGCGAACTGAGATTGGTAGACCAAGAACCACGTCCCGCCGCGCGCCGCATAGCGGATAGCACCGGCGGGAAGTTCATCGGCGACCGTGAGGCCAAGCTTGTCGCTGTAGAACTCCTTGGCGCGGCTGAGGTCCTTCACACCGATCATCGCGTCGGCGCTCGCCGAGTCGAGCATCTTGTCACCTCCCATACTGGGTTGTAGGGGGACCCTACGACCGCGCCCCTCTGAACACAACCCAGCGGGCCGGTTGCCCGCGAGCGGGTTAGATCTCGCGCCCTCGTCCACGCTCATGCCGAAGCCGGTCGACGGCGCTGATGCGGGCGGCTCAAGCCGGCGATCGCTTCGCGCGAGCAGCACAAGTCAGCTAGCCGTCAATGCGGCTCGCGGTCGGGCGGCGGATGCGGCACTCGCGCGCCGGTGGCTCTTCGCCAGGCTCGAAGGAACGCGCGGTCGTGACGCGCATCAGTGGGCCGACCGCCCACGGCCGACGAGGAGTAGAACGCCACCCACGTAGCCCCGCGTCGGGGTAGCGTGCCGCCGATGAGCGACCGGTTCACGATCACGGTCGGCGGCCGGACGTTCGTGTGCTCGGAAGGGCGCGTCACGACCGAGCTGAACAAGCCGGACAGGGCGAGCGGGACCGTCGCCGCCGACGATCTGGCCGAGCGGGGTGCTGACTGGGCGGGATCAGCCCACGCCTCCATCGAGGGCGACGACGCGACGCATGGGCGCGTCATCCAGGCACAGTCACAGGAGGACGGCAGCGTGGCGGTCTCGCGGCGCGGCGCGACGATGCTGGACGAGTCGCTGCTGCCGCCGATGGTGGTGCACCAGATCGACAGGCGCGAGATCGTGTACCTGGCTGCGCGCGAGGCGGGCATCGCCCCCGAGGACAACAACATCCACGGGCTCGCAGAGGCCGTGACGTTCGAGCCGCTGTGGGTGCTCGCGCCGGTGCGGGGCCTCAGCGTGCGGCGGGAGGTGAAGGTCGGCGTCGTCGAGCTTGTGGACGGCGACGCTGGGCGGGAAATGCTGCGCCGCTTCGTCCCGCCGCTCGACGCGCAGTTCTCCGACCCACTTGCCGCGGCGCTGGTGGCGCGACACGACCTTCGCCCAGCGCGAGCGGTACGTAGAACTCGCGCCGGACGTCCGATGGCTGGTCCCGCCGATGCCGACGCACCTAAGCCCCGGCGATCGCCAGGCACTCGTAGCACTCCGACGGGCGGTCGCCTGGTACGAGCGGCTCGGATTTCGCAAGCAGTGGGGACACCAGTTCGAGCCCGGATTCCCCTGGTTCGTTTCAATCGCGCGGGGATCTGTCCGGCTCTATCTGTCCGAACACAAGGGCGACGCACTGCCCAACACGCTCATCCATGAGCCGACCGGAGAGCGGTGTTACTGTGGGCGCAGATGGGGCATGCTTGAGACCGGAGGACAAGTGCGGACGGCGACGTTTTGTGCGTTGTGCGTGTCCCGCTGCGGCGCGACTGCGGTGACGGTTGATGGCCGGTTCACGGCGCTTGAGCCCGACCCGGCCCACCCGACGGGGCGGGCGCTGTGCGTGAAGGGCAAGGCAGCGCCGGCGATCGTGGGGCACGCCGATCGGCTGCTGCACCCGCTGCGGCGTTCGGCGCCGAAGGGGGCGGACGACCCGGGGTGGGAGCGGATCAGCTGGGACGAGGCCCTCGACACGGTCGCCGCGCGGCTGACAGAGATCGCCGCTGAGTCAGGGCCGGAGTCGGTCGTGTTCGGGTCAGCGTCACCGTCGACCTCGGCGCTGAGCGACTCGGTCGACTGGATCACGCGCTTCGCCGGGCGTACGGCAGCCCGAACTTCACTAACTCGATGGAGCTGTGCGGGTGGGGCCGGCATCTCGCCTCGATGTACACCTTCGGCTCGCCGGTGCCCGGGGCGTTCATGCCCGATCTCGAGCGCGCCGGCTGCATCCTGTACTGGGGGTACAACCCGTCGGTCGCCCGACTCGTGCACGCCACCGCGACCGTCAACGCCCGTCGGAGGGGTGCGAAGCTCGTGGCGATCGATCCACGCCGCGCCGGGCTCGCGGCGGAGGCCGACCACTGGTTGCAGGTGCGCCCCGGGACCGACGCCGCGCTCGCGCTCGCGATTACCCGCGTGCTGCTCGACCGCGGGCTGTATGACGTCGAGTTCGTCCGGCGCTTCACGAACGCGCCGCTGCTGGTGCGCGCCGATACCGGGCGGCTGCTGCGCTCCGACGACGTTCCGGGCGCGGAACCCGGGCGCTACGTCGCGTGGGACACCACGCTCGCCGGGCCTGTGAGCTATGACGCAGCGACCCGCGGCTACGACGGAGACGAGGCACACCTGGCGCTCGATGGCCGCTACACGATCGGCGAGATCCAGTGCCGCCCCGTCCTGGCCGAGCTTGTCGCGCATTGCCGTGAGTGCACGCCGGAGGCGGCGGCCGTGATCACCGGAGTGCCGGCGGCGCAGATCGAGCACGTGGCCGAGACCCTGTGGAGCTCCCGCCCCGTGGCGTTCTACACGTGGAGCGGGCTCGAGCAGCACAGCGGCACGACGCAGACGATCCGCGCAATCAATGTGCTCTACGCGCTGCTCGGCTGCCTCGACGCGCCGGGCGGCAACGTGCTCTTCACAGCGGTGCCGGCCAACCCAATCGACGGGTTCGAGCTGCTCGCGGCCGAGCAGCGCGCGAAGGCGATCGGGCTCGACGAGCGGCCACTCGGGCCGGCGCGGTTTGAGTTCGTCACCGGGCCCGACGTCTACGCGGCCGCGCTCGACGGCCGCGCCCGTGCACTCGTCAATTTCGGCGCCAACCTGGTGATCGCCCAGGCCGACAGCGCCCGCGGCCGGGACGCGCTGGCGGCACTCGAGTTCGTGGTCCACGCTGACACGTTCCTCAGCCCGACGGCGGATCTGGCCGACATCGTTCTTCCTGTCGCCACCCCGTTCGAGGTCGAGGCGCTGCGGATCGGGTTCGAGGTCAGCCAGGAAGCCCAGTCACTCGTTCAGCTGCGGCGGCCGGTCCTGGCTCCGAGCGGCGAGGCGCGCTCCGATCTGCAGATCGTGTTCGCGCTGGCGAGGCGCCTCGGCCTCGGCGAGCACTTCTGGGAGGGCGACATCGATGCTGCGTGGCGATACCAGCTCGCGCCGAGCGGGATCACGGTCGAGCAGCTCCGCGCGCAACCGGCCGGGATCAGGCTGCCGTTGGCCACCATCCACCTCAAACACGCCCAGCTCCGGGACGGCGTCCAGGTCGGGTTCCGCACCCCATCCGGAAAGGTCGAGCTGCTGTCCGAAACGCTCGCCGAACACGGGTACCCGGGGCTGCCAACGTTCACCGAGCCGGCGATCAGCCCCCGCTCGCGGCCAGACCTCGCCCGCCGCTACCCACTCGTGCTCACGTGCGCCAAGTCGGTGCGGTTCGCCGAGTCCCAGCACCGGCAGATCGCGACGCTGCGCCGTGCGACGCCCGACCCACAGGTCGAGATCCATCCCGACGCCGCCGCCGAGCGCGCGATCACGGCCGGCGACTGGGTGCGGATCTGACCCCGAACGGCGCCGTCCGCGCGCGAGCGCGGCTGAACTCGAGCCTCGACCCAGGAGTCGTGTGCGGCCAGCACGGCTGGTGGCAGGGATGCGCCGAGCTCGGGCTGCCGGGGTATCCCCCGTACGGCCCCAACAGCGCCAACCTCAACCTCATCCTGCGCCAGACGCCCGCTGATCCGATCAGCGGCAGCTCCCCGCTCCGCGCGTCACTGTGCCAAATCGAGCGCATCCAAACGCCGGACGCAAGCGAGGAATACGCCCACCGGGCATGATCCGCCAGCGGACAGTTCGGCAAGCTGCTGCAGCTCGAGGGCGCGCGCAGCACCCGCGACGTCCATGCCGAGCGGCCGCGACAAACGCCGCCGCCGCTCGGCACGGGGATCTCAGTTGTTCGGCGCCCCTACGGCGGTGCCGCCCGCCTGCACCGCGTAGCCCGTCGACGTCCCCGAGCCGCCGAGGCTCGGGCTGTCCTGCGAGAACGCGATGTGCGCCCAGCCGAGGCTGTCTGTGTCAACCCCGAAGTCGTCGAACAGGTTGCGGCCTGACGTGCAGCTGGCACCGCTCTCGCAGACTGATCCGGTGTGGACTGCCATCAGCTGCTGCGGCGCGCCCCAGGTTCCGCCGGTGTTCTGAGCGAAGTAGACCGACCACGTCTGGTTCGTCGTGGTCGGCGCGCCGTAGTAGACGAGATCGACACCGCCGGAGGTCGCGGCAAGCCACGGGAAGATCGCCTGCGAGGTGCTCGTCGAGACCGCGCCGGAGCAGCTCCACGTGTTGCCATGGTCGGCGGACTCCGCGGTGAAGATGTTGTGGTCGTCGGACCATGCGTACCAGACGTTCCCGCCGGATCGACGGAGACGTTCGGGAAGTTGTGATTGAGATCGGTCGACGCTGATGCCGTGCTGCACGGGATTGGCTTGTCCGTCCACGTCTTTCCGCCGTCCGCCGAGACTCCGAGGAAAGCCTCGTTGTTATTCGAGCCGGACGAGCTGGACGGTGCCACGAACGCCTGAAAGGCGTAGAAGTCACCCGCCGAGTCCGGCAGGTTGCGGTGGTCGATGACCAAGTTGCCGAGCTCGTTGCTCGACGCCTTGTAGTCGGTCGCCGGGATCACCCGGGAGGTCTGCGTGTACGTCTGGCCACCGTTGTCCGAGCGCAGCACGTCGATGTTGCTCGTCGCGATGTCATGGAAGGTGAGCAGCGAGGTATTCGCGCCGAAGGCCGCGACCCACTCACGGTCGTCGACCGGCAGGCCAGCTTGCACCGGCGTCTGCGAAAACGTCGTGCCGTTGTCACTGGAGCGGGCGACGTTCACCGATCCGAGATTGAGGCTGGCGACGTACAGGTTGTAGTTGCCGCTGCTGTTCGCGGCGCTGGCGATCGCCAGGTCGATGTCGCCTCCCGAGGCGCCGAGCCCGGCGCCAACCGCGTTCGGCTGCCCGCGGTACTCAAGCCCACAGCCGGATGCGCTGGCCCCACCGGCGGCTCCGAGCCCGCGCCATAGCGTGCTGCCACCGCCGAGTCCAAGCTCGGATCCGAGGAACACGTTGTTCGCACGCGACACGTGAATCGCCGGCTCGCCGGCGGAGTTCGTTCCGCACCCGGCGGCGCCGACGAGGGCTGACTGCAGCTGGCCGTAGGAGAAGTTGCCGACTGTCGCCGCGTCTGCCGTGGTCGCGGCGATGAGCAGCGCTACGAGCGGAGCAAGGGTGACTACGGCGGCCCATGTTGATCGAGCCGACCGGAGTAAGTGCTGCATGAAGACCTCCCTCTTGTGATGGCCCGCGACACCCTGGAATGAGCCGCGGAGGGTGCGGCACGCCAACCCGTGCCAATGGATACGCAGGACCAGTCACTTTACGCCAGTTTTCTGGACTAATGCGTCACCCACCGGCGAATTGCGACCGGCACCTCGACGCGGATTGAGGGCGGGTGTTGTGCCGAAGGCAGGCGTCCGAATTGCGTGTTCTTAGACTGACCCGGTGAGCGTTGCGCGGGAGTTGATCGATGACGTGCGCTGGCGTGGGACGGCCGTCGTGGGCGACCGTCCGCGACTACCTCAAGGACGACGGCCTCGTCGGCCATGGCTCAGCCGTTGTGGTTCACGACCTCGATGTTGTGCCCGTCCGGGTCTAGGACGAACGCGCCGTAATAGCCCGGGTGGTAGACGGCGCGCTCGCCGGGACCGCCATGGTCCTCGTAGCCCGCCGCGAGCGCGGCAGCATGGAACGCCCGTACGGTCGCGTCGTCGTGCGCCGGGAACGCAATATGGACGTGCTCCGTGAGCGGGGACCCGTCGGCCATCAGCGAGAGGCTGACGTCCTCGCCGTCCATCTGAACGCGGTCTGGCTCATCCGCTCCGATCTGCAGCCCGGCGTGCGGGGCGATCGTCAGGTAGAAGCGCCTGGACGCGGCCGGGTTGCGGACGCGGATCCAGAGGTGATCGATCCAGCCGACGGGCACCGGTCCCTCGCGTTCGGAGTGCACCGCACCCGCACGGTTGCCGTCCGGGTCGAGCAGGAAGCCGCCGTGGTCGTCCGGGCCGTACACCGGGTGCGGGCCGGGCGGGCCGCCGTCGCGGTATCCGGCGTCGATTCCCGCCTGCCAGAAGGCGTCCACGGCCTCGCGGGACGCCGCGCGGAAGCCGACGTGCAGGCCGCGGGTTACGGCGTGCGCCCGGTCCGTCGGACCAATCGCCCAGTCCTCCCACTCGACGAGTTCGGCGTCCGCGTGACTCGGCTCGGCGCCCAGCACGGACAGCACGGTGCGGTAGAAGCGCACAGACGCGGCGAGGTCCGCGACGGCGATTCCGACGTGGTCGAACACCCGCCGAGGATACCTTCGCGGTCATGCTCGATCGAGCAGCAGCGACGGCTGTTCGGTCAAGACGGAGGTGAGCCGCCTAGTGTCCCGAGTCAGAAGTTCGACGGCAGTCGAGGCGTCCCCGGCGGCGCCGCGCGGCGTCCTCGAATCCTCGTGCACCTCCAGTGCACGTCGGATTCTGCGTCCTTGCGCGGCATCCCCCGGTGACACCTCTTGGTGCCACCGAACTTCTGACTCGCGACACTAGCCAACGTGGGCGTAACGCCACGCGCCATCGTGCGTCCACGCGACCACGGTTGTAGTGGCTCGGCAGCCCGCTGCGCATGGATAGATCCCCAGGTTCGCGAGCGAGACGGGGGAGCCAGGAGGTTCGTTTGGGTCGCCGGTGTCAAGCGTGGTGAGCGTTCCCGTCGCGAAGTAGAACGATTGCACGATTCGTGGCGCGCTTGAGGCTGAAACGGCAGGCACGGAGCGTCATCGACCAGCCAGGCACCCGCTCCGGTCGGGGCCAGCGACGCCGAGGCGACTTGTCCCGGGCCTTGCCAAAGATGCTCACTGTGCCCCGAGCTCGTGTCCACCGCATATACGTCAGATGTGACGACCCTTGGTCCTCCGCAACCGGACTGTCCGCTGTCGTGCCGGAGTGGTACAGGAGGTAGGAAAGAGCAACTCCATCTACGGTGGAGAATCTCGCTTCCCCACCGAGCAACGCACTGTCATCGTTGTGACTGAGAAGCTGGAACCCTTGAGCAGCATGGGCGTAGCTGCAGTATCGGTACTCCTCGATGGGGTAGTCCGGCTGTTTGAGAACCACCACGACCTGCGAGTCGCGCGCGACAACCTTCCAGCCGGCGGAAACGGCGCACGGGGGAGGCTGACGTATCGGTGGCAATGCCGGCGCGGTTCCAGTGAATGAGTAGCTACCACGCGCGTGCCGATAGGAATCGGTGCCGCCCGCGTAGTGACCATGTCCGGCAAGCGCCACGCTGCCGTCGCGCCGCACAGTCGCCAACCCGGTGATACGGCTTCTCGACGTTCCGTGGGGGTAGAAGCCCGTGCTCGTTCCTTTGAACGTGAACGTCGTCAGCTTTGGATGACCCGTGATCGTGATCCGGTCGACGATCGCGCCACGGCCAAGCTTGCCGCTCACGGTCCCGGCGTAGACCGCGCGTGATCCCGGGCTCGGATAGTCAGCACTGTGGTGGATCGCGGCCAGCGCGACGGACTGGCCGCCGGGATGACCGCTCGCGGGCTGCGCGATCGTGAAGCCGGTCAGCGCAACGCCCGCGAGCGCCACTCCAACACGCCCGCCCCTGCGAATGAGGATTCTCCGCGAACAGCACATACCGAGGCCAACGGCGCGTGGAACGTGCGGGACGCTCAGAAGTTTCGGCGACCTGATTAGTCCCAGTTCCGGACGGTCGGCTCGTCGCGATCGCCCGGTCCGGGTGGCGCGTCAATGAGAGCATGCGTCACGACGGAGGCCGCGGATCGGGTTAGGCTGGCGCACACGACGCGACGAGAAGGAGGGACCGTGCACCTGGGCCAGAAGTGGACGAAGGACGCGCTTGCCGAGAGCGACGCGCTACGAGCCGAGGTGGAGCGGCTCGGCTCGATGTCGGTGACGGCGATCGCGATGGAGGTGATGTCGAAGGCGTTCACCGGCCAAGCCGGAGCCGATGACACGGAACCACCTTGGGTCGACCCGTTCGGCCGGGGACCATCGCCGTATGAGGTCGCGAACTGGCTATTCCTCCCCCGCAGCGAGGAGCTCGATGCTTCAGGCCCGCAGGGGCGCGTCCTCTACGGCCTCGTCTCCGAGGCGCTGCAAGCGCTCGAGCACGCCGCGCTGCTGCGCTGCCATCTGAGGTTCGGCTTCCAAGGCACGGCTGCCGACGCCCACCTCACCTACGTGCTCACGCGGTACGGCGTCTCGGTCCGCGACGCTGGGGCTGTCGAGCATGTGCTCGGCGGTGGCTCACACCCGGGCTGAGTTGCGGTCGGCCTGGCCCCGTGTGACAGCGCAGGGTCGTTCTCAGCGCCGGTCGCCTTGCTGACTAGGCGCGCGGCGGTGAGTCCATCGCACTCCGGTCACTTGTCAATACGGGCCAGCTCACTCCGACTGGCGCGGTGACCGCTCTCACGTCAGCGAGACGGAAGCATCCAGAACCCGTCGGAGCCGACATGACGCTCGGTCGCCACCCGGCCGAGGGCCTCACGCGCGTCTGGCTGGTCGACGTCACACAGGACCGCGACCTCACGCGTGGCGAGCGGCGTCACCGCCCAGCGCAGGACCTCGGCCACGTCCGCAGGCAGTTCCCGCCGGTCGGTCCCGGGAACGAGGTTGGCGAGCACGACGTCGTAAACGGGGAAGGGCTGAAAGCCGGGGACGGCGATCGTCACCCCATCGGCGATCCGCGTGATCTCATAGGACGGGCACGTGTAGCGACGCCCGCCGGACCAGTTCGCGAGCTTGTGATCGAGCACGCGGGCGGCGCCGATCGGCTCACGCGCCGCGAGCATGTCGGCGCCCACAGCCTCCTCGACGCGGGGATCGGCGAGCCATCGCTGGAGGTCGCTCCAGTCGATCCCGGCGGAGCCTGCGGCCCTCTCGATCAACTCCGGTTCATCGAGCAGCCCGTCGCCGGCGAAGTTGTGCACCCGCAAGCAACGCAGCAGCCGACGAGCATCTTCCGGCGCCTGGAGCCGCGTGGCCACGACCGCTCGGCAGGCCGGACGCGTGGCTGCCATCCGCGGCCGCTCGGTGGTATCGATCGGCATCCCGTACTCCCGCGCGATCTTCCTGTACGCGTGCGCCTGCTTGGCGGTCGTGAACCCTCGGTCGAGGTACTCCCGCGGGTCATCGGCGAGCACGACCATGCGGACGTCCCATTCGACCTGCTCGCCATACAGCCAGTCGAGGCGCCGCCGGACGGGCTCAGCGCTGTACGCCCACGGGCAGCCGGGATCGGTGAACTCGGTGATGCGGACGTCGGCCACTCAGCGAGTGACGATAACGCGCAGTGTGCGTTGGACCGGCTCGGACAGGTGGGGCCGGAGATTGAACACGTCGACGTACGCGCCGCTCTCGCGCTCGCGCTGATATGTGAGCGTGATCGTGGCGCGGCCGGCGTGACCCGCCACAATCGTCCCCGTCGTCGCGGTCGCTGCGGTCGCGGCGGCGACCGACGCGTTCGACGATGACACTACAACCCGGTTGAGCGTGGACGTCGTCGGACGCGCGAAGCTGAAAGAGTCCGCGCCGTGGACGATCGACTGAGGCAGATCGCGGAGCGCCTCGGTGAGGTGCTCGGAGAGCCGATCGAGGGAGATCTGCGCCGGCTCAGCAGCGGCGCCTCACGCGAGACGTTCGCGTTCACGGCCCCGTCTCGTGGAGCGCTCGTGGTCCAGATCGAGCAGCGCGGGGCGACGCTCGGCGAGACACCACCCGAGGCGCCGTTGCTGACTGCGGCGGCGGCCGCCGGCGTGCCCGTGCCGGCGGTCATCGCGCACGAGCAGGACGATCCGCGTCTCGGAGCCAGTTGGTGGGTCGTCGAGTCGCTCACTGGTACGACCGATCCGAAGGCGATCCTCGCTGGTGACGGCGTCCCCGCGCCTGACGTTCTGCTTGACGACATCGCCCGGGTCCTCGTCGCCGTTCACCGGATGCCGGCCGATCCGCAGCTCGCGCGGCCGGTCGGCGACGCCCTCGGCCTGCTGCGCGACTGGCACGATCGGCTCGGCCAGCCGCACCCCGTATTCGAGCTCGCATTCCGGAGGCTTGCAGCGACTGGGCCGCCGGCGCCGGCTCGGCAGACGTTCGTGCACGGTGATTTCCGGATGGGGAACCTGATGGTCTCGGGCGACGGGGTGACGGGTGTGCTCGACTGGGAACTCGCGCATCTCGGCGACCCCGTGGAGGACCTCGGGTGGCTGTGCGTACCGGCGTGGCGGTTCGGCCGACCCGACCGGCCGGCGGCGGGGCTCGGGACCCGCGCCGAGTTGATCGACGCGTACGAGCGACACGGTGGTCACAGGGTCGACGCGGACACACTGCGGTGGTGGGAGCTCTTGAGCACGCTCCGTTGGGGCGTGATGTGCGTCATGCAGGCGTTCTCCCATCTCTCCGGAGCAATCACATCGATCGAACACGCGGTGATCGGGCGGCGGACGTGCGAGGTGGAATGGGACCTGCTCGAGCTGCTCGACCCAGTGGCTTTCGTCCGGCCGGCGCCCGAGCCGAACCGACCGCCGACACCGCCGACGCTCCACGACCGCCCGACGATGATCGAGCTGCTTGACGGCGCCCGCGCGGCGCTCGGCGACCACGTCCTGCCGTGGCTCGAGGGTCGTCCGGCGTTCGAGACCCGCGTGACGATGCGGGCGCTGGGGGTGGTTCGCCGGGAGCTGATCCACGCAGAAGAGCACGCTGCGCAACGGGAAGCGGCGCTCGCTGCGCTCGGCGTCAGCGGCGAATCCGAACTCGCGACCGTGATCCGTGGGGGCGCCTTCGACGGACGCGAGGACGGGCTGTGCGCGGTCCTGCGGACGCTCGTCGCGGCAAAGCTCGACGTTGCCAACCCGGGTTATTCACACAAGGAGATGCCATGACCGCGGATCTGCCGGATGAGCTGGCGGGAGTGATCGCCGAGATCGACGACTTCATCGAACGGGATCTTCGCCCGCTCGAGCGCGAGGGCGACAACGCCCGCTTCTTCGATCACCGCCGCGAGCATGCGCGCACCGACTTCGAGCGTGGAGGGATCCCGAGCGAGGAGTGGGAGAGGCTGCTCGAGGAGATGATGACTCGCGCCGACCGGGCCGGCCTGTGGCGCTTCGCGCTCCCGACGGAACTCGGCGGCCGGGGTGCGACGAACTACGAGATGGCTGTCGTCCGCGAGCATCTCAATCGCCTGGGGATCGGTCTGCACAACGATCCGCAGAGCGAGATCTCGATGATCGGCAATTTCCCGACCGTGATCCTGCTGCACGAGTTCGGGACCGGGGCCCAGCGGCAGGCGCTGCTCGAGCCGGCACTGCGCCGTGAGGTCGGACTCGCCTTTGGCCTCACCGAGCCGAACCACGGCTCCGACGCGACATTCCTTGAGACGACGGCTCGGCGTGACGGCGACGAGTGGGTGATCGACGGAGTCAAGCGCTTTAACTCCGGCATGCACCGGGCAAGCCACGACCTGGTGTTTGCGCGCACCTCCGGCTCACCGGGCGAGGCACGTGGCATCACGGCATTCATCGTGCCGCGCGACGCCCCCGGCCTCGACATCGAGTTCTACTGGTGGACGTTCAACATGCCGACCGACCACGCGGAGGTGTCGTTGAAGGGCGTCCGGGTCGGCGATGACGCGATCCTCGGCGAGCCTGACCTCGGCCTCGCACTCGCCCAGCGGTTTGTGCACGAGAACCGGATTCGTCAGGCGGCATCGAGTCTCGGGGCGGCCGCCTACTGCATCGACGAGGCGGTGCGCTGGGCGCGGGAGCGGACGGTTTGGGGCAAGCCGCTGTGGCGCAACCAGGGCATCCAGTTCCCGCTCGCAGAGCTGTGGACCGACTGCGAGCTCGTCCGCGGGCTCGTCCGCCGCACCGCGACGGAACTCGACCGCCGCCACCACATGGAGGTCACCCACCTCGTCGCGATGGCCAATTACCGGGCGAATCGGCTGGCGTGCGAGGCGGCCGACCGAGCGATGCAGACGTGCGGCGGGATCGGCTACACGCGGCACATGCCCTTCGAGCACATCTACCGCCACCACCGCCGCTACCGGATCACCGAGGGGAGTGAGGAGGTTCAGCTCCGGAAGGTCGGCTACGAGTTGTTCAAGGGCGCTTCAGCGTGAAGCGCGAGATGAGGCTGGTGAGCGCCTCCGCGTTGCCGGAGAGCTCCTGCGCCGTTGCCGCGATCTGCTCGGCGGACGCCGCCGTCTGATCGGTCGAAGCTGAGACCTGCTCGGTCGAGGCGGATGACTGCTCGGCGAGCGAGGCGACCTCGTCGATCTCGGCCTGAACCGCGTCGGCGCCGCTCACGATCTCGGCTGAGGTCCCGGCGATCTGCTCGATGCGTGCCGAGATCCCGTCGACCGAGGCCGCGATCTCGGCGAACGCCGCTCGCGCCTCCTCGACGACCGTCACGCCCTCGTTGGTCCGAGCGGCGCCCGCCGTGACGACATCTGCCGCCTTCGCCGTCTCAGCCTGGATCTGCGAGATGACGGTCGAGATCTCGTCGGTGGCGCGCCGGGACTCCTCGGCGAGGGCGCGGACCTCCTCGGCGACGACCGCGAACCCGCGGCCGTGCTCACCGGCGCGCGCGGCCTCGATCGCGGCATTGAGAGCGAGCAGGTTCGTCTGCTCGGCGATCGCGGTGATCGTGCGCACGATCTCGCCGATCTGCTCGGACTTCGCCCCGAGCTCGTTCATCGCCGCAATCGTCTCGTGTGAGGAATCACGCACGGCTTCCATTGCCGCGCTCGCCCGCACCGCCGCCTCGTCCCCGCCGCGCGTGAGCTCGCGCGCGCCGCGCGCCGCCTCGGCAGTCATCGCCATGTCCTCGGAGGACTGGGCCACCGCGGTGGCCACCCGCCGGGCCGCGTCCTTGACGTCGGCGATTTTCTCGACCTGCCGCTCGGCCCCATGTGCAATGTCGCCGACGGCATGAGCGACCTCGCCGCTCGTGCGGCCAGTCTGCTCCGAGGTCGACGCAATCTGGTGCGAGGCGGAGAAGACCGTGTCGGAGCTCGTCGAGATCTGGCCGAGCATCGCGATCAGCTGATCCCGCATGTCGGCGTACGCCGTGAAGCTCTCACGCGTCTTGACGAGCATGTGGTTGAACGTCTGCGTCATCTCGCCGAGCTCGTCACGGGTGTGATGGTCGATCGGCGCCGTCGTCGGTTCGGCCACCACCGTGAGGTCGCCGGAGGCGATCGCCTGCAGCCCGCCGGACAGATCGGTGAGCTCATGCTCGTCGAGCCCGCGCAGACGCCGCAGCACGTCCTTGACCGAGCCCGTGACCGACGCGTAGAAGCCGGCGAACAGGTACGCGAGCACGAGGATGCCGATCAGCGCGATGATCTCGACGCGGCGCTCGGCGGCCTGCAGACGGCTGATCCGCGCGGTCAGCAGGCGGTCAAGCCGGGGGCCGCTGCGCGTCTCGAGTTGCGTCCCTGTCTCCAGAACGCGGTCGAACAGAGCCGCGGCCGCAGGACCGGCGTGCCCGCTCTTCACGGATGCCTGGAGCTGCTGCGAGAAGGCGGTGACGGCAGTGTTGAGTGCCGTCAACGGCGGAGCGAGCGCAGGGCGAAGCCCGTGGTCCGACGTGTGGGCAAACGCCGTCGTGAGGTCGCCATTGATCCCGCTCAGGTTGGTTGAGACCGAGCCCTGCTCAAGCGCGAGGTTGATGCGGCGCTCAAGACCGGCGTTCGCCGTCCCGGTGAGGGAGCGGAGCAGGTTGCTCGCCTTCCCGGCGGTGTCGAGCAGCGGCGGCAGCTTCGTGATCCACTCGTCCATCACGTAGAACGAGTCAAGATCCGGATCGAGGATGAGGTTTGAGTTGTTCCCCGCATCGGTGACAAGCGCCAACGCACCCGTCACGGCGGCGTCGTGTTGACCGGGGGTGCCGGTGCCCTGGTGGCTGAGCGACAGTGCGAGCGGCCGGAGCTTGGCCCACTCCTGGCTGACGCCCAGTTGACCGCCGACGCCGTGATTGGCCACGTCGACGCGACCGACCGCCGTGCGCACGGCGGCGCCCGCCGCGGCGGTGCGCGCGGGATCGCCGGCTACGACCGCGCTCCGCAACGCCACGAGCGTCTCCACCAGCCTGGCGGCCGGCGCGACGTAGACGACGCCGACGCGCTCCTTGGATGAGAAGTCGATCTGCTTGGAGACCTCGCTCAGGTACGCGAGGCCGACGAAGCCGACGGTGACGAGAATGACAACACCGATGACGGCGAACTTGTACGCGTAGCGCAGCCGGCCGATCGCGCTGGTCGCCGGCGCCAGCGCGCGGCGGCCCACGCCGCGGGCGTGTGCTGCAAATGTCCCGGTCATGCTCAGGTGATCGTCTCGAACGCGACAAGCTTGACGGCCGACCCCCCGCGCCGTCCGTAGAAACCACGGACTCAAGTCTGCGGGAAACTGCCGATCACCACGGTCGTATCGCGGTGTGAGGGAGCGCGATCGGCGATCGACAGCCGCCATGAGACGGAAACGACCCACCAAGGCCCCCGAGGACCGGCATTGCCGGGCAGTTGCGCAGACGATCCAATGGGCCAAGGACGCAGCCGCCGCGGGCCAACATCAGGACGCACTGTCCTGGATGCGCGTTCTGGAGGCCGTCGAGGGAGAGCTCCCCGAAGAGCTCGAGCCGCTGCTCGCGTGTTGCCTGGCCGCCGTTCAGAGCCGGGCCGAGGCGCACGCTGCCCGCCGCCGAGCGCTCGCGGACGCCGCCTAACGCGGCGCCGGCGCCGGCGGGATCGCCAGCGTGCTCCACACCGTCTTGCCGTAGCCGTCGGGACGCGCTGCCCAACGACTGCCGACGTCGGCAACGATCGCCAGACCGCGGCCGTGGAGGTCCGTCGGCGCCGCGCGCAGCTTGCGCGGCATCGCGCTCGCGGCGTCGTCGACCTCGATCGCGAGTTCCTCGAGTGTCTTGCGCAGGCGCAGTCGGATCGGAGGGCTTCCGTAGACGATCGCGTTCGTCAGCAACTCGCTGACGATCAGCGTCGCGTCCTGGACGATGTTCGCGGGCAGCGCCCAGTCGGTCAGCGTCGCGGCGGCGAACCGACGGCCTTCCTGGACGGCGCTGCCGACCGGGGGGACTTCGATCTCCGCCTTGCGCTGAACCGACTCGTCACTGATCCGGGCGACGAGAATCGCGATGTCGTCCTCGCTGCCCTCCGGGGCAAGCGCACCGACGAGCGAGCCGGGAAGTGACTGCACCGGCTCCGAGCCGTTCCGCATGCGCGCCGCCAGCGTGTCGATCCCGGTGTCAAGGTCGCGGTCGCGACGCTCGACGAGGCCATCGGTGTACATCACGATCACCGCGCCGCTCGGCAGTGGCACGCGATGCTCTCCGAACTGAACGGCACCGGCCCCAAGCGGCGGCCCGGTTGCCTCGGGGAGCCGCTTGGGCGTCTCGCCCGGGGTCACGAGCAGCGGTGGCAGATGGCCGGCGTTGGCATAGCACAGCTCGCCCATCGCCGGGTCATAGACGCCGTAAATGCAGGTCACGAGCTGGTTGTCGCTGAGCTCTGAGACGATGCCGTCGAGCTGCTCGAGCACTTCGCAGGGCGGTAGATCAAGCCTCGCATACGCCCGCACCGCAGCACGCAGCTGCCCCATCAGACTCGCAGCGCGGATCCCCCGCCCGGCCACGTCGCCGACGACGAGTGCCGTGCGCCCCGCACCCAGGTCGATCGCGTCGTACCAATCCCCGCCAACGCGCGTCCCCTCGACGCCGGCCTGGTAGAAGGTCGCGACCTCAAGATGCACCGATTCGAACCCTCGGCCCGGAAGCAGGCTGCGCTGCAGGGCGTCGGCGATCTGGTGCTCACGCTCGGCGGCCTCCCGCGCCGCCGCCGCCGAGGCGATCGCCCGCTCCGCCGCGCGGCGCTGAGTGATGTCCTGGAGAAAGCCGCGCAGCCCCGTCGGCAAGCCCTGCTCGTCCGTGATGAGTTCCCCACGGACGCGCAGCAACCGCACGCCGCCATCGACAGGCACGATCCGCGTTTCCAGCTCGAGCGGATGCCGGTCGGTGATCGCGGCGGCGACCTTCGCCTGGACATCGGCGACATCGTCCGGATGGACGAGCCGACTGATCAGCTCCCGGTAGCCGGCCGACGTCAGCTCATCGCCGCCCACGCCGAGCATGCGCTGCAATTGCTCTGAGCCGCGGACGGCTTCGGTGCGGAGATCGATCTCCCAGCTACCGACCTCGGCGAGCCGTTCGGCCTCGTTCTGCAGCGATTGGCTGCGCTCCAGCTGCTCCCGCGTGCGCCGGGCGCGGTCAAGTTCGAGGTTCGCGCGGACGCGCGCGAGCAGCTCCCGGGCGCTGAACGGCTTGATCAGGTAGTCGTCGGCGCCCGCCTCGAGCCCCTCGATGACGCCCTCCTCGCCAGCCCGCGCGGAGACCATGACGACCGGAATGTGGAGCGTCATCGGGTGATCGTGGAGCGCCGCCAGCAGCCCGAAACCGTCGAGCCGGGGCATCATGACGTCGGTGAGCACGAGATCCGGCGGATCGGCCACAGCGAGCTCGAGCGCGGCCTGCCCGTCGGCGGCGGTCTGCACCGCGTACTCGTCGCCGAGCAGCGTCGCGATGTAGTCGCGCATGTCCGGGTTGTCGTCGGCCACCAGGACGCGCGGGCGATCGACGCCCAGGGACGCACCCGCGCTCACCGCGTCGGCCTGGTCGCGCAGCCAGCGGCTCACCTCGGCCAGGAAACCGGCCGCCGCGCGCTCCACCGAGATCTCCCGGGGACCTTCGCTCAGTTGCTCCGCGGTGACGTGGTCGCGTCCGAAGGGGATCTCGACCGTGAACGTGCTGCCCCCGCCGGGAGTGCTCTGCACCGATGGGCGGCCGCCGTGCAGTTCGGTGAGCTCGGCCACAAGGGCGAGACCGATGCCGGACCCTTCGTGCGTGCGCGAGCGCGCGTCGAGAACGCGGTGAAAGCGCTCGAACAGTTTCTCCTGCTCGGCGGGCGCGATCCCGATGCCGGTGTCGATCACCCGCAGCCGCACCAGACCGTCGTGCTCGTCCAGCGCGACGGTGATCGATCCGCTGAACGTGAACTTGAGCGCGTTGGAGAGCAGGTTGAGGACGATCTTCGCCCACATCTCGCGATCGACGTAGACAGGCTCGGCGAGCGGTTCGGCTTCGATGTGGAGCGCGAGCCCCGCCCGACTGATCGCCGAGTCGAACATCCACGCCAGCTCGGTCGTGTAGCGAGCCAGGTCGACCGGCTCAAAGCTGGCCGTGGCGCGACCAGATTCGAGCCGCGAGAAGTCGAGCAATGTATTGACGAGCTTCAGCAGCCGCTCCCCGTTGCGGGCGATGATCTCCATCCGGTGGCGGTTCGTCTGGGAGAGCACATCGTGCTGGTCTCCCAGCGCGTCCGCGGCCGGTCCCAGCAGCAGCGTGAGTGGAGTGCGGAGCTCATGGCTGATATTGGTGAAGAACGCCGTCTTGGCCCGATCGAGTTCCGCGAGGTCCTCGGCCCGGCGTCGCTCCGCCTCGTACGCGCGGGTCGCCGAGATCCCGGACGACAGTTGCGCCGCGATCAGGGTGAGAAACGACATGTACGGCCGGTCAAGCGGGCGGAAGCGGTTGAGGCCCGCGACGAGAAAGCCGTACGGGCGCTCGGGTTGCAGCGGTTGCGCAAGCGCGAGCACGGCCGCAGCCGTCGGCGGCTCGACCCACGCGCCCGTCGGCAGCGCCCTGGAAGTGCTCGTCGATGCCCTGCACGATCAGTGGTTCCGTGCCGGTCACCTCAGCAATCGGCCAGATCGGCCGCCGGTCGCGAAGTGAGATGCTCGGTGGAGCGGCGGGATGCCCGCGGTCGATGCCAGCGGCCGCGGCGAGCTCGGCCCGGCTTCCGTCCTCGTCAAGCAGGTACATGAGCATGAACGGCAGCGAGTGGTTGCTGCGCTCGAGATTGCGCGCCGCAGCCTCGAGATAGGCCTGCTCGTCGCGCCCTGTCGTCGTCTCGGAGCCCAGCTCGCGGAGCGTCGCCATCCGCCGCTCTCCGACGACGCGCTCGGTCTCCTCGCTGACCACGCACAGCATGCCGACGATCGCGTCGGCGTCGTCGGTGAGCGGGCTGTAGGAGAACGTGTGGTAGGTCTCCTCGACGTAGCCGCTGCGCTCGAGGAACAGCAGCAACGAGTCGTCCCACGTCGCCTCGCCGGTGCGCAGCACGGTCTCGATGCGAGGACCGATGTCATCCCAGATCTCGGCCCATACCTCTCGTGCCGGGCGGCCGAGCGCCCACGGGTACTTTTTGGAGAGCGTGTCGCGCCGGTAGGCGTCGTTGCAGAAGAACGTGAGCTCGGGACCCCACGCCATCCACATCGAAAACCGCGAGCTGACGACGACGCGGACAACCGTCGCCAGGCTCCGCGGCCATGACTCCGGCGGCCCGAGCGGCGTCGCTGCCCAGTCGACGGCGAGGAGGTCGCGCCCGACCTGGCCCGCCGCGGCGAGCGCCTCGACGATATTCAGCTCGCCGCCTGGCTCCGCCATCGCCTAGAGCGTCGTCGCGGGTTACGCGACCGACAGCGCATCGGGGTCCTCGACGGTCGCCACCGTACCCTTCAGGCCGCAGAGCTCGAACAGCCGTTCGACCTGGCGCGCGCCGGCGATCGACACGGCGAACCGGTAGCCCTCTGTCTTGGCACGCTGGTGTTCGCCAACGATCACGCTGAGGCCGCTCGAGTCGACGAAGGTCACCGCCCGCAGGTCAAGAACGACCGTGGGGGCCTGAGCGTCCGGTGAGACGAGCAAGGCCCGCAGCGGCGGGGCGGAGTCCATGTCGAGTTCGCCGTGCACGACGACGACGACGTACCCCGCTCGCCGCTCGATGCGGGCGTCGAATACCGGACCCTCAGCCATGTGACTGCGGAGGCTACTCCACCCGGACGATCACTTTGCCCCTGTTCCCCCCCGTGAAGAGCAGGTTGAGGGCAGACGGCGCCTGCTCGAGCCCGTCGACGAGATGGACCGCGAACTTGACCTGCCCCGCGGCCACCCACTGCGCCATCTCGGCCTGCCCTTCTGGGAAGCGGTCGAGATAGTCGAGGATGATGAAGCCCTCCATCCGACCCCGGCGGACGAGCAGGTTGATGTAGTTGCGCGGCCCGGGAGGGGCGCCGGGCTCGTTGTAGGAGGCGATCGCGCCGCACAGGACCACCCGCCCGCGCATCGCCAACTGGCCGAGGCAGATGTCGAGCAGCTCTCCCCCGACGTTGTCGAAGTAGAGGTCGACGCCGCCCGGGCAGGCGGCCCGCAGGCGGCCGGCAACGTCCGGCTCCTTGTAGTTGATTGCGGTGTCGAATCCGAGTTCGTCGACCAGCCAGGCGCACTTCTCGTCGCTGCCGGCGATCCCGACGACGCGCCCCGCGCCCTTGATGCGGGCGATCTGGCCAACCGTTGAGCCGGTCGCGCCGGCGGCACCGGAGACGACAACCGTGTCGCCCTCCTTGACACGCCCGACGTCGATCAGGCCGAAGTAGGCCGTCATGCCCGTCGTTCCGAACACGCTGAGCGCAGCCGTCGGGTCGATCCCGTCCGGCAGCAACTGCATCTGCGCCGTCTGCTCGTCCGCGACGGTGTAGTCCTGCCATCCGGTCATCCCGAAGACGAGCTGTCCGGGCTGGTAGCGATCGCTGTTCGAGCGGACAACTTCGCCGATGCCGGCAGCGCGCACGACGTCACCGATCGCGATCGGCGGCAGGTATCCCGGAGCGTCGTCCATCCACGTCCGGATCGTCGGATCGATTGAGATGTACCGCGTACGGACGAGCGCCTCGCCGGCGGCGGGCTCCGGGAGATCGGTTCGCTCGAGCCGTACGGTGCGCTCATCGACCGCCGCGGTCGGGCGCTCGGCGAGGACGAGCCGACGGTTCATGTCACTCATGTTGACCAGCCTATCCGTCACGCAGGGCGACGATCCCGCCGACGCCGCCGAGGTACAGCGTCGGCTTGCCCGTCGGTGAGAGCGCAATGCCCGCGTAGTGATTGTTGTAGAGGCCACCGTGGCCGGCGATGCGCTGCCATACGAGCTTCCCTGTGCGGTAGTCGACAGCCGCCCACGCCCACACCCCGGCGCCGGGCCGACCGGGATCCTTGACCTTCACATACGTGTAGATGAGACCGTTCGCAGCATCGCCCTTGGAGACGACCGAGGGCGCACGAATCGTCGTGTTGCGCCACACGATATGACAGCCGGAGCCGCTGCGGTTGATGTCGATCCGGTCCATGCCGGGGCTGCTGAGCGACCCGAGCTTGCCGCCGGGGACCTTGATCCCGCCGGCGATCACGTCATTGAACTTCGTCAGGTCGTAGCCGTAGTTGTTCTCGACGATCAGCGAGCGGCCGATCGAGATGAGCGAGTTCTCCGTGTCGCTCGCGCCCTTGCGAAACACGGGCACCTGACAGACGACGCGGCGCTGGTGGGTCCCGAGTCGGTCCTGCGTGCGGTACACGACGACGTCCATCGGGTCCGCGTTGTCGGTGATCGCCACGTACGTCGGCATCGCCGTCTTCGCTCGGGCGCCTGGACCACCGATGAGTGTCGGCGTCGTGCCGGAGCCGGCATTGAACTGTCCGATCTTCTGCTTTCCGATGTTGCGGTAGCGGCTCTTCCAGACGATCTGCGGGCGGAGGTCTTTGCCGGCGCGGACCTTGTACATCGCCTTGTCGGTGACGATGTACGCCCCGTCGCGCCCAACCGCAAACGAGTTCTCGATCTCCTCGTGGAGGATGACCGACCGGCACCTTCCGGTCGTTGGGTCAAGCACCCCGACGGCGCCCTGGTAGCGGCCGACGAACCACAGTCGCCCCTGCCCGTCGGGCAGCACCGACGGCATCCGGTCAGCGGGTGAGAGGCACGGCGTTGGGTCGTAGTTCGCGACCTGTTGGAACGCCGGCGTGGCGCCGTGGTGCACGAGCGCGATCACGAGGATACGCCGGTCCGACGCCGCGACCACCACGCGGTCGTGGTTGTCGAGGTAGAAGTACGCGCCGCCGGTCGTGTTCGTCGCCGGGTTGGTCCCCGCGGGGGGCGGCACAAACGGAAGCTGGAGGAATGCGAGCGTGGCGAGCGTGTTCGGGTCAAGCAGGTAGAGGCCCGGCCCGTGGCCCAGATCGGTGCACGTGCCGATGATCTGGCCCCGATGGTTGAAGGCGAGCGTGATGCAATCACGGCCGATCGCCGTCGAGAACGTCGTCAGGCGCCGCCCGAGCGGTCCCGAGCGCGCCGTGTAGTCATCGCTCGCCCAGGCGTCGTTGTGGACGCTGTTGTTCGGGTTCGGCGCCATGAACGGGTCCTGCCAGGCGACGCCGACACCCGGCACCGGATGAGCGACGGCGGCTTGGCCGCGGAACGTCGGCAGCGTCGGCGTCGGACCGGTGCTTTGGATCGGGACGACCGGTGTGGCGGCGGTGGCGACGCCGGCAAGCGCCAGCAGGGGTCCGACGACCAGTAGTGCGATGCGCTTCATGCTCTCTCTCTCTCTTTCTCCAGCGTCTCCAGCCGCGTCCCCCGGCGTCAGGCGAACCCATCGTATAGCCGCCGCACAGGTCGAGCGCGATCTCAGCGATAGGTGACGAGCGAGCCGTCTGGCCGGTCGAGGTGGGCGTGCTCGTTGATCGAGATGACCGTGGTGCCGCCGCGGCCAACCGTCAGCTTTGTGATGCCGGCGTTGATGCTCACGTGGTTGAAGGTGATCAGCGCTTCCGGTGGGAGTCCGAGCAGCGCCGCGGTGAGCGCCGCGATGGCCCCGCCGGAACTGACGACGAGGGCGACTTCACCCCGGCCGAGCGATGCGGACAGGTCGGCGAGCGCGCCGGTGAGCCGCCCCTGAAAAGCTGGCCAGGACTCGTCGGCGGGCCCGGTATCGGCGGCCGCAATCCATGACCGGAGCGCGCTGTTGAGGATCTTCTGAAACTCGCGCGAGCTGATCGGCTCATCGCCGGCGTGCTGGTCGAGTCCGACGTGGGCATCCGAGTGGTGGGTCAGGATGTCTCGGTCGTCGTACTCGTTCCACCGCGCGTCGGCGCGCACCTCGAGTCCGTGGGCGGCCGCGCATGGTGCGGCCGTGTCGCGCTGGCGGCGCAACGTTCCCGACACCACTACTGACGGGACGATTGCTCGCGTCGCAAGCCCCCGGACGAGCGCAGCGACCTGCTCGTGGCCGCGGTCGGAGAGCACGTCGTAATCCGCGGAGCCAAACGATGCCTGGGCGTGCCGGACGAGCAAGATGCTCGGCATCAGGAGTCGTCGGCGCGGCGCGCCGCAATCAGGTAGAGCGTCCAGCCTCCGGAGATGTGAAACGCGTTCTTCCGGATCGCCGCGGCGTCCCGGGCGCATTCCTGCTCGCGTCGCTCCCAGGCGGCGTCGAACTCCGACTCCGAGCCCCCGCCGGCGAGGAAGTACCGTTTCGCCGTCGGCCGCGGCCAGAGCGTCCGCTCCGCACCAGAGAGGTAGTAGTCCCGCAGGGCGCTCTGCTCCTCGCCCGCATACGGCGGGTGCAATGTGTGGACCTTGTCGCACGCGAAGCTCTGCACGTCGACGGCGCCGATCCCGGCGAAGTATCCCGGCAGCAGGTTGCCGATCGAGTCGTTGCCCTCCCCGAGGCTCGCCTTTCCGCGCTCGCAGGTGAGACCAAAACGGAACACGTCGAGGATCTCGTCGATCGGGTCGAGCACATTCACGCTCGACAGCATCACGTAGGAGGACAGGCTGTTCGGCTCGGCGCACAGGACAACGCCGCCAGGCTTCGTCACGCGCAGCAGTTCGCGGAGCGCGGCTTGCGGGTCGGGGAGATGCATGAGCAACGTTTGACAGGTGACGAGGTCAAACGTCGCGTCGGGAAAGTCAAGCGCCATCACATCGCCATCGCGGAACTCGAAGCGATCGCTCAGCGCGAGCTCCTGCGCGCGAGCGCGGGCCGAGCGCACCCACTCGGGCTCCTGGTCGACTGCAGTGACCGCGATGTCGGTCGGCAGCACCGACGCCAGCAGGAACGTCCAGTGACCCTTGCCACAGCCGACGTCGAGCATCGTCTTGGCTCGCTGGAGTCCGAGTCGGCCGGCCACGAGCTGGAGCTGGTCGCGGTTCCAATAGAAGTCTCGGTTCGCATCAGCGAGCCACTGCTCCGAATGAAGCTCGGCCATCGGCGGGATCTCCTGCCTTACGTTGCGATGTCTGGTTGGTATGCCGGCGGACTCGCCGGCTCGCGCTCCCGGTACCGCCGGGCGGCAACCACCCCGACCGCGACGAGCACGATGACGCCGGCTCCGGACACCGCGTACGCGATGCGTGGGGACCACTCCGTTGCGATCACTCCGCCGAGCGAGAACCCGAGGCCGGGCATCACCATGCCAAGGGCCTCGAATAACGACATGACCACGGCCTGACGCTCGGGAGCGGTTTCCGCCTGCAGGGCGGTCAGCAGCGCCACCCACTCGATGCCGTTGCCGATACCCCCGAGCAGCGAGAACAGGCACGCGACGAGCAGCGTCGGCGAGGCGGCGATCCCCAGGTAGCCGGCGCCGATGGCGAGCGCCGAGACGCCAAGCAGCCAGATGATCCCCGTGCGCCGTGCCAGCGCGAACATCGCGGCTCCGACGATCATGCCTGCACCCCACGCGGCGAGCAGCGCACCGTAGCCGGCGTTGCCCGCGTGAAGCTGTCCCTTGACGAACACGACCTCGATCGGGACGACGAGGCTGAACAGAACGAGCGCGACGGCCTGCGCGCCGAGCAATGCCCGCACGCGGCGCGTCCGCACCGCGTACCGGATGCCCTCACGCAGCCGGCCACCCCACCACTCCCCCTCCGCCGCGGCGCCGAGGGGGAGGACCCGCGCCGCGGCGAGTAAGCCGGCAGCGGCAACGAAGCTCAGGGCGTCGAGTCCGAGCGCCGGACCGAAGCCGATCGTGGCCACGAGCACGCCGCCGCAGATCGGACCGACCGCACCAGCCACAGTGAAGCCGCCGTTGAGCAGGGAGTTGCCTTCCCGGAGCAGGCCACGGGGACGGAGCAGCTCGGCGGTGGTCGCCCACAGGAGCGCCCGGGCGGTGATCGCCAGGGCTCCGTCGAGGGCGGCGAGCGCAACGAGCAGCACGACACTGCTACTGGTCGCTGTGAATGCGAGCACGCCGAACACCATCGCCTCCGCGAGATGAAGCGCCGGCAGTACGCGCGCCCCTTGGAGCCGCTCAAGCCGCGCGGTGAGGGGTGGTGCGAACAACGCCGGGAGGAAGCGGGCGCACAGGAACAGCGCGGCCGTCGCCAGCGCGCTGTGGGTGCGGTCGAACACGAGTACCGCGAGCGCAATTTCCCCTAGCCAGTTGCCGAGCTCGTTGATCGTGTAGCCCGCGGCCACCTGGCGAAACCCGGCGACGCGCAGCGGTCGCCGCGCCCCCGTGTACCACGCACGCAGGCGTGCCCTGGCACCGGCGGTGGCGATGCGCTCGTGGCGCGGTGAACCGGTCGGCTCTGTCAATCGCCCATCTCACACGCAGTTACGGTGGTGTAGCCAGATGTTCGGCAGCCGTCCGCGGGCTCACAACGGTAGTTCGCCACACGGGGGGAGGGGGCTTCCCCGTCAGCGGGCGACACCGGCAGGAAGTAGTCGAGCCACTGCTCGCGCGTCGCGCCGATCCGGTCGTAAACGCGCTGCGCCCGATGGTTGTCGGGTGCGGTCTGCCAGCTGAGCTGAACGGCACCGCGCTGGCGGCACTGTTCGAGGCCCGCGGCGATCAGCGCCTCGGCGGCGCCGCGCCCGCGGACATTCGGCGCAACGAACAGATCGTTGAGGACACCGATGCGCGCCGCCTGGGCCGTCGACCAGCTCCAATAGACGGTCGCGAAGCCGACGGCCTGCCCGTCAGACCCGCGGGCGATCAGCTGCACGCCCTCGTGGAGCGGGTCCGCGCTGAGGGCGCGGGACAGGGCCATCAGACTGGCGTCGGAGGGAGTCACCTCATAGAAGTCGCAGTAGCCCCGCATGAGCGGCAGCAGCTCGTCGAGGTCGGCTTCAGCGACCACGCGGATCGTCCACGTATCGGCCGGCGCAGGCTGCATCGGTTCCGAGTCTTGCAGCTTCACCGGCGCGCCTGCTACCGCAAGATGATTGATTCCGCGGGGGCCGGATCCGGACGTGCGTGACTCGCGAGTGCCGGGCGCCGACCGCTGAAGGGCACAGTGGCAGCGCCACGGGTGGGTGGGGCCGATTCTGGGTGGCGATCCGATGCCGCGAGACGCGTGCCGACGGACCCGCGCACTCGTGGAATCGATCATCTAGGCTCGGCGACCGTGTCCCGACGGCTGATCGATCTCTCGGTTCCGATCGTCCCGAGCCCCGCGACGCTGCCGGATCTGCTCCGGACCGAGATCGAGTTCGCCGACCACGCGGCGGGGGCGGCGCAGATCAGGGCGATGTTCGGCGTCGGCCCCGAATTGCTGCGGGACGGCGAGGGGTGGGCGGTCGAGACGTTCACGCGGTTCGGCACACACAACTCGACGCACGTCGACGCGCCGTATCACTACAACTCGCGGATCGGTGGAGCGCCGGCGCAGACGATCGACGAGTTGCCGCTGGACTGGTTCTACGCGCCCGGGGTCGTGCTCGACTTCCACGACCGGGCCGACGGAGAGACGATCGAGGTGAACGACCTCCGGCCGGCGCTCGCTGCCGCCCGCCACACGCTGCGCGAGCGCGACATCGTCCTGGTCCGGACCGGGCGTGATGCGTTTCTGATGGAGCCGGACTACATGGTCCGCGGACCCGGCGTCAGCGCGGAGGCGACGCGCTGGCTCTATGACCGTGGCGTGCGGGTGATGGGAATCGACGCCTGGGGCTGGGACCGGCCGCTCAATCTGCAGGCGCAGGAGGCGCTCGAGGATGGACAGCCCGGCATCTTCTGGGCCGCGCACCAGGCGGACCTTGCGTACTCGCAGATCGAGCGCCTCGCGAACCTTGACCGGCTTCCGACGACGGGGTTCACGGTTGCCTGCTTCCCGCTGCGGCTCGTCGGTGGCAGCGCGGCGCCGGCGCGCGTCGTGGGGATCGTCGAAGACTGACCACCGACGCTGAGGACCGCTACTCCGTGTAGCGGGCGAGCAGGTCCCGGAGCTCGCCCGCACCCCGGACCGAGTAGTCGCGGTAGCAGTTGTTCATCAGCAGGTGCGTCTCACGCGCCTCGTGGGCATGTTCGGCGAGCTCCGGGACAAGCTCCTTGAGCTCCTCGGCGGAGTACAGGTAGCGGAAGCGCTCGGCCGCCGAACGCGAGGTGTCGTTCCATGTCGCGTCGGCGCGGCCGTGGAACCGGACGGTGAACAGCTCGGGGTTCGTCACCGCGAACACCCGCGGCAGCTCGGACACGGGCGGGGCGTCGACGGCCACGTGCACGAGCTCGCTGTCGCGCAGCGTTCCGAGCGTCCGTTCCCGGTCACGCGTCTCGGCGAGCCACATCGGGGAGCGGAACTCGACCGCGATCTGGTAGTCCGGCAGCCGCTCGCGCAGGCCCTCGACCTCCCGGCGGTTGTCCTTCTTGGGGACGAACCAACGGGGATACTGGAACAGGACCGCGCCGAGGCGGCCGGCGTCATGAAGCGGGCGCAGCGCGTCCGCGAACCGCCGCCACGCTTCCTCGACAGCGTCCGGCGGGAGATGGTGCGCGTAGATGTTGCGTTTGCCCTCGGCCTCGGGATCGAGCTGCTCGCGCAGGTCCTTCCACAGGCTCTTCGGCCGAGTCGGGTGACCCGTCAGGAGCGAGTACGCCTTGACGTCGAAACGGAAGCCGTCCGGCGTGCGCTCCGCCCACAGCCGCGCCTGTTGCTCGGACGGCGGCGCGTAGTACGTCGAGTCGATCTCGGTGAGTGGAAACTGCTCGGCGTAGAAGCGCAGCCGCTCCTCGGCGCTCATCGTCCGCTTCGGATACCACTCGCTGTCCCTGACGAGCGTCGCGTCGGTCCACGAGCAGCTTCCGGTGAGCACGCGGTGGCCATCGAACTCGAGGTCCGGTCCGAGCCGGCTCACGGGCGGTCGAACTCGGCGCGGGCCTGCTGGGCGCGGCGACGCGTGTCACATCCGCCGAGGTGATCGTTGACGAGCCCCATGGCCTGCATGAATGCGTACACCGTCGTCGGGCCGACGAACCGCCAGCCGCGGCGCTTGAGGTCACGCGCGAGCGCGCGCGAGGCGTCGGTCTGGGTGATGGCCCGCGCGTCGGCGAGCGTGCGCGGCCGGTTCGGCGACGGCGGGCTCGGCTCGAAGCTCCACACATGGGCGGCGAGGGAGCCGGCTGCGTCGACGAGCTCGCTCGCGCATCGGGCATTGTTGATCACCGCCTCGATCTTGCCCCGGTGACGGACGATCGATGCGTCGGCGAGGAGCCGCTCCACGTCCTTGTCCGTAAACGACGCGACGCGCGTGAAGTCGAAGCCGGCGAACGCGCGGCGAAACGCCTCACGCTTGCGCAGGATCGTCAGCCACGAGAGGCCGGACTGAAAGCCCTCCAGACTCAGCTTCTCGAACAGTCGGACATCGTCGGAGACCGGAAACCCCCACTCGGTGTCGTGGTAGGCCCGATAGTCAGGCGACGACCCCGCCCACGCGCACCGCGCGACGCCGTCGTCACCGTGCGTGATCCCGTCCTCGGCGGCCATCGAGGACGGATCTAAGCACGGTCGTTGTGAGCACCTCGCCGGAACTTGCGCATTCCACCGGCACCTGCCGCCGGTGAATTGCGATTCATCGCGAGGCGAGCTGCTGCTGGCTGACGCCGTCGCCGAGCAGCCGCAGCGTCGCGCGCAGCCCGAACCAGGCGCGGCGCCGGGCCGGAATCGCCTGGCTGACAGCGGCGTGCTTGCGCAGCAGTGAGGTCAGCTCCGCGGTACGGAAGAACGGATCAGCGATGACGCTGCCGTCGTCGGTGGCGAGCGCAGCCCGCAACTCGCCATCGACCTCGGCGAGGAGCAGCGGGCCGGTGGGGACGGCAGCGCTGTCCAGCGTCGCGAGCCGGATCAGCGCGGCGTCGTCATCCGCGTACGCCGGACGGATCGTGATCTCCGAGAGTGAGAGTGAGAGTGAGTGCGGTGCCATGAGGGTCCTCCTGCGGGTTCGTAACGTCAGACTGCCGCCCGCACCCTATAAATGCAAATAGGGGTTTGATTGAGGGGGTATAACTTGACGGTATGCTCGATACACGACGACTTCGCGTCTTCCGCGAGGTGGCGCGGCACGGTTCGTTCTCGGCGGCCGCTGAGGCGCTCGGCTACACCCAGCCCGCCGTGTCGCGGCAGATCGCGACGCTTGAGGCAGAGCTCGGCACGGTGCTCGTCCGGCGCATCCCCCAGGGCGCCGTCCTGACTGACGCGGGCGCGCTGCTGCTCGAGCGCGCCGACGCGATCCTGGCGCGACTCGACGACGTTGAGACCGAACTGCGCGCGCTCGCCGGACTCGACCGTGGGCGCCTGCGGCTCGCCACGTTCGCGTCTGCGGCGGCGTCGATCGTGCCCTCGGCGGTCGCTCGGTTCCGTGCGCGCCATCCGAGCGTGGAGTTGCACATCGTCATGGCCGACCCCGTCGACTCCTTGCCCCAGCTGCGCGCGGGGGAGCTCGATCTGGCGCTGTCCCATGATCCCTTGAACGACTCGACGGTGACCGGCGTGAGATCGGTGGCCGGCAGCGACGGCGCCATGCGGGAGGTGCTCGGCATCGAGTTGATCCATCTGTTCGATGACCCGATGTACGTCGCGATGCCGGCGTCTCACCCGCTCGTCGACGCCCCGCAGCTCGATCTTGGCCGCTTTGCGCAGGAGCCGTGGATGCTCGCCACGACGGCGACATGTCCGGACTCGCGGTTGTTCCTCCGGGCGTGCCACGAGGCGGGGTTCGAACCCCAGATCGCGTTTCAGAATGACGACTACCCCGCGATCCTCGGCTTCGTCGCTGCGAGCGTCGGGGTCGCGCTCATCCCGGACATGGTCACGCGCGGGATCCGCGAGGACGTGGTCGTGCGGGTGCTCGACCCTGCACCCCCACCCCGCCCGATCATGGTGGCGCTGCCGGCGGGATACCGCGCGCCGGCGGCCGCGGCGATGCTCTCCGTGCTGCGGGAGGTCGCCCAGGAGTGGGTCGAGGAGCGCGCGCTCGCCATGGATGCGCGCACACTCCAAAGTGTCGTTAAAGCCGTCGAAGCTTTGGACTGATTCGCCGACCTTTTGACGTAGCATCCTCCCCCCGGTGGAGGCCTCCGTCTCATCGTCTGCATCGACCCCTGACGCCGACGCGGCCGAAGACGGACGCGTTCCCGCCATTCGCGCGATCGGATTGCGAAAGACCTACGGGGACCATGTGGCGCTCGAGCGCCTCAGCCTCGACGTCTGGCCCGGGGAGTTCTTCACGGTGCTCGGGCCCTCGGGCTCCGGGAAGACGACGACCCTACGGCTGATCGCCGGGTTCGAGCAGCCGGACTCCGGCGCGCTCGAGCTCGACGGCGCGGACGTGACCGGATGGCCGCCGTACCAGCGCGACGTCAACACGGTCTTCCAGGACTACGCGCTGTTCCCGCACATGTCCGTGGCGGAGAACATCGCGTACGGCCTGAAGGTCAAGCGCATCCCGGCGCGCGAGCGGGCGGCGCGGGCCGAGGAGGCGCTCGCCATGGTCCGGCTTGAGGGCCTCGGCAAGCGCCGACCGATTCAGCTCTCCGGCGGACAGCGCCAGCGCGTCGCCCTCGCCCGCGCCCTCGTCAACCAGCCGCGCGTGCTGCTGCTCGACGAGCCGCTCGGCGCACTCGACCTCAAGCTGCGCGAGGAGATGCAGCTCGAGCTCAAACGCATTCAGCGTGACCTCTCCGAGCAGGTCACGTTCGTCTACGTCACGCACGACCAGGACGAGGCACTGACGATGAGCGATCGGATCGCCGTCATGTCACACGGGCGACTCGAACAGGTTGGGACCCCCGGCGAGATCTATGAACATCCCGTCAACGAATTCGTCGCCGGCTTCGTCGGAACGTCGAACGTGGTCGAGCGCGACGGGCGGCGCTACACGATCCGGCCGGAGAAGCTGCACGTGCTCGCCGGGGACGCGCCGATTCCAGATGGCATGTCGGGCGAGAAGGGGGCAATCGGCGAGGTCGTGTACCTCGGCGCGGTCACGCGCTACGTCATCGCGTTGGATGGCGGTGGCACGCTGACCGCGCTGCGGCAGAACCTCGAAGCCTCCGCCACAGAAGCCTTGGCGGAGCGCGGAAGACGGGTGATCGTGGCGTGGCGGCAGGAACACCTGTCCGCCGTCGACGCCGGGCCAGAGCGACAACAGGAGACGAGCTGAAATGAGTGAAGGGTCACGACACTGGCGCAGTGTCGCCATGGCCGCGGCGATCACGCTGCTGTCGATGGCGGTCGTCGCCTGCGGCGGATCGTCGAGCAGTTCCAAGAGCACCTCGAAGCTGCCGACGAGCATTGGCAAGGGCGAGGGTCAGCTCAACGTGATCGCGTGGGAGGGGTACACGCAGCCCCAGTGGGTCAAGCCGTTCGAGAAGCAGACCGGCTGCCAGGTGAACTCCAAGTACGCCGGATCCTCGGACGAGATGGTGACGCTGATGCGCCAGGGCGGCGGGTCGCAGTACGACCTCGTCTCCGCCTCCGGCGACGCGAGCCTGCGCCTCATCCGGGGCGGTGACGTGGCCCCGGTCAACGTCGCGCTCATCCCGGACTGGAAGAACTTCATCCCGCAGCTCCAGTCCCCGTCGCACAACACCGTCAACGGCGTGCATTACGGGATCTCGCTGCAGTGGGGGCCGAACACGCTGCTCTACAACACGCAGAAGGTGAAGCCGGCGCCGGCGAGTTGGTCGACGATCTACAGCCCGCAGTACAAGGGCCAGGTGACCGTGCCCGACAACCCGATCCAGATCGCCGACGCGGCGCTCTACCTGTCAAAGACGCAGCCCAGCCTCGGCATCACCAACCCGTACGAGCTGACCGAGAAGCAGCTCGACGCCGCGGTCAGCCTGCTCAAGCAGCAGCGGCCCCTGATCGTCAAGTACTGGGCGCTGGCGTCCGACGAGATCGACCTGTTCAAGAACGGCAACGCCGTCATCGGCGCGTCCTGGCCATACCAGACGATCACGCTCCAGGGCGACAAGGCGCCGGTCAAGGACCTGATCCCGAAGGAGGGGGCCACGGGCTGGGCGGACACGTGGATGCTCTCGGCCCACGCGAAGCACCCGAACTGCGCGTATGAGTGGATGAAGTGGGTCTCGACCCCGCAGGTCCAGGCACAGCAGGCCATCTCCTTCGGCGAGACGCCGGCGAACAAGCTCGCCTGCTCCTACATGGACAAGATCCAGAAGGGCGCATGCGCGCAGTACCACGCCAACGCGCCCGCGTCGTACTTCGACTCGATCAAGTTCTGGCAGACACCGACGCAGGATTGCGGCAACGGTCAGACCAACTGCACCGACTACAGCGAGTGGCAGCAGAAGTGGACAGAGGTCAAGGGGTGATCGGCGATCGAGGCCCACAGCCTCCCAGCCGGTAGTCCCGCACGCAGCTCGTCCCGCAGTCGCGTCTCGGCGGCATTGTTCCGCCGGGCGTGGCTGCGGGCCACGCTGCTGCTCACCCCGCCGGGGGCGTGGTTCGTCCTCATCTATATCGCGGCGCTCGTCGTGCTGTTCATCTCTGCCTTCTGGCAGGTCGACCCGTTCACGAGCGACGTCGTCCACAGCTTCACCCTGAAGAACTTCAACACGCTGTTCACCGACCCGACGTACCGGGCGATCGCGCTGCGAACGATCGGGATCGCGGCCGCGGTGACCCTCACCGACGCGCTCGTGGCGCTGCCGTTCGCCTACTTCACGGCGCGCATCGCGAGCAAGCGATTGCAGTCCGTGCTGTTCGTGGTCGTGCTCATTCCGCTGTGGTCGAGCTACCTCGTACGGGTGTACGCGTGGCGGCTGATCCTCGCCAAGGATGGGATCCTCAACTGGTTCCTGCACCAGATCGGCCTCGGCTCGGTCAATGTCGCGTACTCGAACTGGTCGGTGTGGATCGTGTTCAGCTACATCTGGCTGCCGTTCATGATCCTCCCGGTGTGGACGGCCATCGAGCGTGTCCCGGATTCCTACCTGGAGGCATCCGCCGATCTCGGCGCCCGTGGGTGGGCGACGTTCCGCCGTGTGCTGTTCCCGCTCATCCTGCCGGGCATCGTCGCCGGCTCGATCTTCACCTTCTCGCTGACCCTCGGCGACTTCATCACGCCGACGCTCGTCGGTGGCGCGGGCTCTGACTTCATCGGCAACGTCGTCTACCAGAACGTCGGCGTCGCCAACAACGTCCCGTTCGCGGCAGCGTTCGCCACGATCCCGCTCGCCGTGATGGCGATCTACCTCGTCATCGCCCGTCGGCTGGGAGCGTTCGAGGCGCTATGAGACGCGGCGGGCGGGTCGCACTCTCGATCTGGGCGGTGCTCGTCGTCCTGTTTCTGATGTTCCCGATCGTGCTCATCATCCTGTACGCGTTCAATCCGTCGAACGTCCAGAGCTGGCCGCTGTCCGGCCTCTCGACGAAGTGGTTCTCTCAGACGTTCCAGAACGACGCGATGCGCCAGTCGCTGTGGCTGTCTGTGCGCGCCGGCCTGATCGCGAGCGCGATCGCCATCATCCTCGGATCGATGGCCGCGTTCGCCGTCCACCGCTTTCGGTTCTTCGGGCGTGAGGTCGTCTCGTTCATCCTCATCCTCCCGCTCGCGCTCCCGGGAATCATCACCGGGATGGCGCTCAACTCGTTCTTCACCTTCGCCGGCGTCAACCTGTCGCTGCTGACGATCGTCATCGGACATGCGACGTTCTGCATCGTGATCGTCTACAACAACGTCATCGCCCGGCTGCGCCGCACGCAGACGTCGCTGATCGAGGCCTCGATGGACCTCGGCGCCGACGGGCTGACGACGTTTCGCCATGTGACCCTGCCGGTGATCGCCACTGCGCTCGTGGCGGGCAGCCTGCTCGCGTTCGCCCTGTCGTTCGACGAAGTGATCGTGACGACGTTCACCGCCGGCGCCCAGAACACGCTGCCGCTGTGGATCTTCGGGAACATCCGGCTTGGCCAGCAGCTACCGGAGGTCAACGTCGTGGTGCTCCTCGTGATCGCGATCACGATCATCCCCGTCGCGCTCGCCCAGCGGCTCACCCGTGACACCGGCGTGCTGCGAACGGCCGGCGGCGCACCGGCCGCAGGCGGCACGGCGGCCGTCGCGGCGGCGCCTTGATCGGGGCGCCGGCAGACACGCGCGCGGCCGTCGTCGTCCTGATCCCCCTTCCTCCGGTCCCTCACTTCGACGAAGGGGTTTCGGGACCACCAGATGGTCCGCAAACCCCTCTGTCGTGCTCGGAGCGCGGAGCGAGGGATTCCCGGACGATCACCGCGATTTGCTCCCCTCTGGGTCGGTCGCGGACCGCGCGGGCGTGGGCGTCGCACAAGGGGCGCGCCGGTGGATGGCGAAAACCAAGCGCACGCCCCGTTCGACCCGGAAGGACTCCATGTCACTGACCTCATTGGTCTCCTACGACGACACCCCGAGCGATCGCGACGCGCTGATGCTCGCGCGCATCCTCGGTGCCGCGGGCGCGCAGCCGATCCTCGTCTACGTCCGTCACGCAACGTGCGCCGAGCGCAGCCGGGAGGAACTGGAGGAACATGCGGCACAGGAACTGCTCGGACGCGGCGCCCGCTGGCTCGGCGGTCTCGGCGACCCCCACGCGACGCGTATCGTCGTCAGCGCGTCGACCGCGGAGGGCCTGCGCCGGATCGCCGCGCAGGAGCACGCCGACCTCGTCATCTTCGGCTCGGACTACCGAACACCGGCGGGCCACGTGGCGCCGCAGCGCTCGACCCAGACCCTGCTTGACGGCGGTCCGACGGCGGTCGCGATCGCACCGGCCGGCTACCGGTCAGATCGCGTGCCGCGGATCAACACGATCGGCTGCCTGAGCTCGTCCGATGACGACGCGGCGCTCGTCACCGGCCGGGAGCTCGCCGAGCGCTTCGATGCCGACCTCGTCCCCCGTGCCCACGGCGTCGATCTGCTCGTCGTCGGATCGCGGGACGAGGCTCCCGCCGGGCGGGTGATGGTGAGCGCCCGGGCTCGCATCGAGATCGAGAGCGCCACCGCGCCGGTCCTCGTCGTCGCCCGAGGGGTCCCGTTGCGCTTCGCCGTGCCCGCCACGGCGTAGCTATCGTCGCGCGCTTGCGCACGCTGCTCATCTCCGACCTGCATCTCGGCACACGTCTGGAATACGACGTCCTGCGGCGAGAAGAACCGCTCGCGGCGCTGCTCGCCGCGCTCGAGGACGTCGACCGACTCGTGCTGCTCGGCGACATCGTCGAGTTGATGGAGGGCCGCGCACAGCAGGCGATGGGCGTCGCCGAGCCGGTGCTGCGCGCCGCCGCGCGCGTCATCGGCGCACACGGAGAGATCATTGTCGTGCCGGGCAATCACGATCGTCCGCTGGTGCGTGCCTGGGCTCGCCGGGCCGGGAGCGCCCTGCAGCCGGCGACCCCGGTGCCGCTCGACGCAAGCCCGGCTCTCGCCCGGCTGACGGCGTGGCTGGCGCCGGCTTCGGTGCGCGTCTCATACCCCGGCGTGTGGCTCGACGAGCGCACGTGGGTCACGCACGGGCACTACCTTGACCAGCATCTGATGCCGGTCTCGTCGTTCGGCTTCGCGCGCGGATCGCTCCGTGACCCGCCGCGCGACGCGGTCGTGCCGATCGCCTACGAAACGGCGAGCCGGCCGTCGATGACCCGCGCCACCCGATGGCTGCCGCGACCGTTGCTCACGCTCGTCGACGACTTCGCGATACTCGTCCGCGCCTCGACGATGCCGCGTGAGCAGCGACGCCGACGCTTCGGCACGCATCTGTCGCCGCTCACCTCGCATCTCCTCGGCGTGCAGATGCGACGGGCGAGCATCCCCGCTCTCGCGCGGGTCGTGCACCGGCTCGGGGTCGATGCCGACCGGGTCGTGTTCGGTCACGTGCACCGCCTCGGTCCGCTCGCCACCGACGACCTAGCCGACTGGCGCGGGCCCGGAGGCCGCCCCCGGATCGCCAACACCGGCGCGTGGCTGTACGAACCGCTGCTCGTCCACCACGCACAACCGCCCCACCCGTACTGGCCGGGCGGGGCGGTCGTGATCGACGATGGGGGCGAGCCGCGGGCGGTCGGTCTGCTCGACGACGTGCCGGCGGCCGCGCTGCACTAGCGGTCGTTCCCGGCTTCTATGCCTTGAACCTCACTGTCTGCGTCGAGACCGCGCCTCTGCGTCCGGTCTGCGTCACGCGCATGGTCGTGCGCAGCGTGCGGTAGCGCGACAGCAGGCGCTTGCCGGCGTTGTTCAGCGAGATCTTCACGACCCTGCTGTGGCCGCCGCTCAGACGCGTCGACGCCGTCCCGACCGTCACCGTGACCTTGTGGCGCTTGGGCTTCGCCCGCGCGCCGATCGCGACGATCCTCTTGCCGAGCAGCGTCTCGGTGACGGTCAGCCTGAACGACAGCTGGCACGTCGCGCCGGACTTGCCGGAGCACGCGGCGCGGACGCTCGCGGTCGTTCCGGACACGCTCGCGCGACCGATCGAGGCACGCCCCGACGAGCTGCCCCCGGCCGTGCGGAGAGCCCGGTCCGGTCCGGTGAACGTTCCGAAGTCGCTCGTGGCGACCGCGCGGTAATGAACCGTCGAGTTCGCCGGCAGACCGCTCAACGTTGCCGAGAACGCCGCCGGGGTGCCGTCCGGCGCGGTCTTCTGCGCCGGGGTGGTGTGACCATAGGCGGTCGTCGTGCCGAACTGGAACGAGACGCTCACGGCCGCGCCGTTCGTCGCCACGCTCCCGTTGACCGTTGCCGAGGTCGTCGTGACTCCGCTTGCTCCTCCGGTCGCCGGGGTGTTCGGCTGGTAGGCATTTGCGAACAGGTTCGGCGGACTCGTTCCGTTTGTGAACAGGAAGAACGGCGTGCCGACGGCGCCGCCCTGGCACGTCGTCCCGTCGCCGTTGAACGGGTTGGCGGTGCAGCCGCTCGAGATCGGTTCGCGGACGTCGGCCTGAGTGGTCGGCGTCAGCGGCACGTTCGTCGCGTCGATCACGAAGTGGTCCGGGGTCGTGAAGTGCCCGGAGAAGCCCTTCGTGACGCCGCCGCCGATGTTCTCACGCCATGTGACGTACGGCGTGTGGCCATCGAACGTGATGTCCGGACGGGTTGCGTCGTTGGAATCGATCGAGATCGGCTGGCCGGTGTTCGCCAGCTCGAAATGCGCTGGGGCAGGTGCGGTGACGAGGCGGGAGACGAAGATCTTGTGGACCGAACCCACGCTCTCATCCCAGGCAACCCACGGAACCGTCGGGTTCCCGGCCGCCATCGTGCCCGATGCGACCCGCGGGTCCTCGGCGTCCGCCGTCCCGACCTTGTTGAGCGAGCATGCCTGCTCGTTGGCCGTGTTCGTGCCACAGAAACCGCCATGGGCCGAGTTGTCAAGGACGCCGGAGCCGGTGCCCCCGACGGCGACCCAGTTGAAGCCGCCATCGACCGTGCCGGTCGGTGGCGTCGCCGTGCTCGGGGGGACGCCCTTCGCCGCGAACACCATCTCGTTGTTGTTGAGACCGTCGGCGCTGGTGCCCTGCTCATACCAGACGACCCACGGCACGGCATCGTTCGCGCCGGTGAACGCGATGTCCGGCTCGACCCCATCCCGGGTCCGGTCGACGTTCATCGACGGGTCAGCGCCGAGGCGCTCGACCCCGACCTGGTTCCAGCAGAAGCCGCCGATCGCCGGAACATTTCCGCTCCCGTCGGTGGCGCCGGCCGGCTTGACGCCGTTACAGTTGGCCGCGCCCGGACCGGTCGGCTTGACCGTGAAGATCTGCTCGTTGCCGGCGCCGGGCGGGTTCGCACCCGTCTCCTGCCACGTCACCCACGGTCCCGGCTTCGTCGGGTCCGCGGCCGAGCCGCCGGCGACGGACGGGTTCTCCGCACTCTGATCGGTGTGGATGTTGAGCGAGGGGACCGGCACCGAGCCGCCGCCAAGTCCGCGGCCCTGGCCGCCGAAGATCCACTTGCCCTGGTTCGCGTCGCCGTTGTTGTCAAAGCGGCTGGCGAAGACGTTGTTGTTGCCAAAGCCGGCCCCGCTCGTGTTCTCGTACCACGTCGCCCACGGCACCGTGCGACCGGCGCCGGCGAAGTCGATTGCGGGGGCCTCGCCGTCCTGTCCCTGGTCGAAGTTGAGCGAACCCTTGAATGTCGGGGCGGCGCTCGAGCGGCCGCCGACCGTGCCGATGCCGCGCGTCGTCCACGCGCCGGCAGCAAATGACCGGGAGAAGACCTGGTCCTTCGATCCGCTCGTCTCGTGCTGGCGGAACACGGCCCACGGTACGGCCACCTTCCCTGCCGTCAGCGCGCCACCGACGACGTCAGCGTTCGTCGGATCGTCAGTGCCCACCCCCAGCGCGGGGTTGATCCCCGCCGCCGGGTCGTTGTTCACCTGGTTGGATGCCGGTAGCTGCTGAAATGCGGCCGCCGATCCAGCGGCGGCGAGCGCCGCCGCCATGCTCGCTGCTGCCACACGCTTGCGCCCTAGCTTGCGCATCTACTCCCCTTTCGGTCCCCGGTATGGGGGGTCGACTCTATGGACCTGAACCGCAGTACGGGGAAAATCGTCAGACGGTTCGCGCGGATGTACGGTCGCGAAGCGTCAGTGCGCGGGCGTGATCGTCCCGGTCAGAACGCGGCGTCCCGACGATGCCGGGTTGCCGTTCGCCCGCTGCTGTGTCACGGTCAGCGTCCGGAACTTGGTGACCGGCACCCCTGACCACAGGGTCACCGAGCGGGCGTCGTTGAAGGTTCCCACCGGGACGAGGATGCCGGCCGCATTCTTCACCCATGCCTGGTAATAGCGGCCGTTCTCCAGGTGCGGCAGGCCGGTGGCGTGCAACTCGATCCGCCAGCCGGAGGTTGTCTTCGTGAGCGTTGCGTCACCGTGCGCAGCGGGCGCGAGCGGTGTCCCGTGCACAACCATCGCAAATCGCAGCTGGGCCGGTCCGGAGCCGGTCAGCGCAACGACGAGGATCACGGCGATCACCGCGGCGGCGGCCGCCAGCGACCCGAACACAACGGCGGGCCGACGGAAGCGCCCGCCGACCGAGCGCCGGGCAAGGGGACGCGGTGCGGGCCCCGGCCCCGAGCCGGCGGCGTCCGCGATCGTGCTCACGATCCGCTGCTCGAGCCCGGGATCCGGCTCGTCCCAGGTTGCCGCTGACTCGAGCAGCGCACGCAGCTCGTCGAGCTCGGCCCGGTCGGCGGCCGACAGCGCCTCGGCGGCGTCGCCCGCCAGGTACGCGATCCGGTCGTCGTCGCTCGGGGTCACTCGGGGTCCTCTCTCTGTGTCCTATTACGGTAGATCACGGCCACTCGGTTTCATTCACGCAGGTACGCGAGTTGTGCGGCCAGCTTGCGGTGGGCTCGGAACGAGCGCGACTTCACGGTCCCGACGGCGAGCTTGAGCTTCTCGGCGATCTCACCGTGGGTCAGGCCCTCGAAGTGCTGCAGGCGCACGATGAGCCGCTCGTCATCGGGGAGCGTGTCCACAGCCTCCCGCACCGCCCACGCGTCGTGGATGCGCTCGGTGCCCTCGGGTGCCGTGGCGAGCGCCGGGTGCCCCGGCGCCACTGCGTCAAGCGGTGTCGCCGCCCGCCCCGACTCGCGCCGGTATATGTCGATCGCGACCCGCCGGGCGATCGTCGCCAGCCACGGACCGATCTCACGCGTCGGGTCGAGCGCGCCGGCGGCACGCCAGGCTTTCAGGAACGTCTGTTGCGTCGCTTCCTCGGCGAGTGTGCGATCACCGAGGATGCGCAGCGCCACGGCATACACGAGCCGCCCGTATGCGCGGTACACGGTGCGCACCGCGGCTTGATCGCCCCCACAAAAGCGCGTCCTGACCTCGCGGTCGACCACGGGCGGACGCTACCAGGGGTGAGCACGAGCTCAGGTCGCCGGGAGCGTGAGATGCAGCTCGATCACGTTGCCGGCGCTCGTCTGGGCCCGGAATCCGAGGCGGCGCAGGATCGCACGCGCGGGCTGGTTGTCCCACAGCGTCGTTGCCGTGAGGCGGCGAAAGCCGTTGGTCGCGGCGCGATCGACGATCAGGCGCGCCAACAGCGTGCCGATGCCGATGCCCTGCATGTCATCGGCGACCTCAACGGCGACGTCGGCAGCCCCCGACGCGTCGGCCCGGGCGACGTACCGGCTCACGCCGATGATCGACCCGTCACGGGTGTCGACCGCGGCGAGCGCCTCATGCTCGACGTGATCGACCTCCGTCATGTAAGCGAGCTCCCGCGATCCGAGCGCGGGCTTCGGGCCGTGGAACCGCCGGTACCGCGAGTCGGGGCTGAGCCGTGCGAACAGCGCCGCGTACGCGTCGCTGTCGGTCGCTTCGAGCGGGCGGACGGCGAGGCGCTCGCCCTCCGGCCAGACGGCGTCGGACCCGAGACCGACAGCGGCGCAGTGGCTACGCATCGCACGATTCCGGCGACGTGGCGAGGCGTCCGCTCAGGCGGGCACGCCGGACGTGCAGCAACCGGACGAGCCGCGGCGACCGACGCGACTGCTGCCATGCGGGCGTGTCAACACGGGCGGCCCGGGCGTCGCGAGCCGCGCGCTGCAATTCGGCGGAGTGCTCGATGGCGATGGTGCGTGTGAGGTTGGCGTTCACGGTGATCTCCTGGTCCTGGCGGTGGGTGAGGACACCTTGGCCTACGCCGTCACCGCGCACATCGGGCATGTGCCTGATCTTTGGCCTTAGTTGCCACCCGCCGTCCCTTAGCGGCTGTCTCCGGCCCCGCTGGTGGTGCTCGGGATAATCGGGTTGTGGTCGGGCGCGTGTCCAGTTCAAGGTTTGTCGGCCGTCGCGAGGAACTCGCGGCGCTCCAGACCACGCTCGCCCGGGCCCGGAGCGGGGTCGGAGCGCTCGCGCTGGTCGCCGGCGACGCCGGGCTCGGGAAGAGTCGCCTGATCGCCGAGCTTGCCGCGGCCGCCGAGCGAGACGGAATGACCGTGATGCTCGGCGAGTGTCTGCCGCTCGGCAATGGTGAGCTGCCGTACGCACCGATCATGGCCGCGCTGCGCTCGCTGCTGCGCAACGGGGATGGTCACCGGGCGGAGGCCTGGCTCAGCGCGGGACGCAGCGAGCTCGCCATGCTCCTCCCCGAGCTCGCACGACCGGACGACGCTTCGGGCTCCTCGCCCGCTCAGCTCTCCCAGGGGCGGCTGTTTGAGCAGCTGATGGCCGTGCTCCGAGCGGCCGCCAGCGAGAATCCATTGCTGCTCGTCATCGAGGACTTCCACTGGGCCGACCGCTCGACACGCGACTTCCTCGCTTACCTCGTCCGCGCGTCGCGCCGGGAGGCGATCGCGCTGATCGTGAGCTACCGCGCCGACGAGTTGAATCGACGTCACCCGGCGCACCCGTTCCTGCTTGACCTCGAGCGCGTCGGCACAGCCACGAAGATCGAACTCGGGCCGCTCACGCGGGCGGAGGTACGCGAACAGGTCAGCGCGATCCTCGACTCCGCGCCGCCGCCGCTGCTGCTCGACGCCCTGCTCGAGCGCTCCGAGGGCAACCCGTTCTTCACCGAGGAGCTGCTCGCGGCACTGCCGGGAGACACCCGCGAGCTCCCGCGCTCGCTCCGAGACATCCTCCTCAGCCGTGTCGAGACGCACGACGGCGCCGTCCAGGACGTGCTGCGGGTCGCCGCCGTCGCCGGCCGGACGGTCGAGCACGCCTTCCTCGCCGCGGCGGCCGACATCCCGGAGGACGAGCTCAACCGCGTGGTCCGCGCCGCGGTCGATGACTCGCTGCTGACCCACGACTCGACGACGGCGCGGTATGCCTTCCGGCACGCGCTGCTGCGCGAGGCGATCTACTCGGACCTGCTCCCGGGCGAGCGCCGCGCGCTGCATCGGACGCTCGCGCAGACACTATCCGAGCGGCCGGATCTTGCCGGTGGGGCGGCCCTCGCCGAGGCGGAGCTCGCGTATCACTGGTACGCCGCGGGAGAGCTGCCGACAGCCCTGCGCGCATCGCTCGCCGCCGGGTTCGCCGCCGAAGAGCTGCGAGCGCTCGGTGAGGCCTGGCTGCACTACGCCCGCGCCCTCGAGATCTGGGAACGGCTGGAGTCGATCCCGGACGAGCTGCCGCTCGGTCGATGTGATCTGTTGCGGCGCGCGGCCGACGCTGCTGTCCTCACGGGTGACATCCGGAGCGGCCTGCGGATCGCCCGTGAACTCCTCGCCGAGGTCGACGAGGAGGAGGAGCCGGTCGACGCCGCGCTCGCCCACGAGCGACTCGGCCGGTATCTCTGGATGGACGGGTGCGGCGAGGGATCGTTGCCGGAGTACGCCCGGGCGGTCGAGCTGATGCCGAGCGAGCCTGAGAGCGAACCGCTCGCCTACGTGCTCGCGGCCGAGGGGCAGGCGCTGATGCTCTGTCATCGCTTCGCTGACTCGCTGGCGCTGTGCGAGCAGGCGCTCGGGATCGCCCGCGCCGTCGGGGCCGAGGCCGTTGAGGCGCACATCCTCAACACGATGTGCGGGAACCTGACCGCGACCGGCGATCTGGACGGTGCCGTGCGCAGTGCGAAGCACGCGCTCGCGATCGGCCGGCGTCTGCGCCTCAGCGAGGAGATTCACCGCAGTTTCGTCAACGGCAGCGACGCGCTGCACCAGCAGGGACGGATCGAGGACTCGATCGCGTTCGCCCAGGAAGGGGTCTCAAGTGCGCGCGAGTTCGGCATGAGCCACATGGGCGACTTCCTGGTTGGCGAGATCGCCGGCCGGCTGATCGACGTCGGGCGCTGGGCGGAGGCCCAGGCGCTGCTCGACGACGTCGTCGATCGCGGTCCGACCGGCGTGACCGGCGCCATCGCGTTCCTCCAGCTCGGGCGCCTGGAAATCAAGCGGTCGGAGTTCGAGTCCGCCCTCGCGCTGCTCGACGAGGCCGCGGAGCTCGGCGGCGGCGGCGGGTCGATGTGGCTCGGCCCCCACGCTGCAACGCATGCCTCGCTCGAGCTGTGGCGGGGCCGTCCGCGTCGCGCGGTGCGCATCGTCGAGGACTGTCTCGAGCAGATCGCCGACGCCGAGCACGTGTTCTTCTCCGGCGGCGCGTACGTGGCCGGCGCACGCGCCTACGCGGACCTGGCGCAGGGCGCCGCCGGCGACGCCGGTGCCGCAGCCGCCAATATCGAGCGAGTGCGGCGACTCGTCGCTCAGCTTGACCGCGGGATCGCGGCATTGACGGTGTCGGTCTCTCCATACGTCGCGGCGTGCCGGGCGACCTGCCTCGCCGAGCTCGCCCGCATCGAGACCCCGGCGGATGACGCGCCGTGGCGCGAGGCACAGGAGGCTTGGGAGGCGGCCGGCAATCCCTACGAGGCTGCATACGCCCGGTGGCGCCGCGCTGAGGCGCAGCTCGCCGCGGGGGGACCGCGGTCGGCGCCCGAGGAGCTGCTCCGCGAAGCGCACGCGCGCGCGTGCGAACTCGACGCTCGTCCGTTGCGCGAGCAGCTCGAGCTGCTCGCCCGTCGCATCCGTCTCGATCTCCGGATGCCCACGGACGGGGACCGAGCCGCCCCCAGCGACGTTGACGCGTTTGCGTTGACCGCCCGGGAACTCGAGGTCCTGGCGCTGCTCGGCGAGGGGATGACGAATCGCGAGATCGCCGGCGAGCTGTTCATCAGCGAGAAGACGGCAAGCGTCCACGTGTCACGGATCCTCGCCAAGCTGTCTGTCCCGAACCGGGCCGCCGCTGCGGCCGCGGCTCAGCGGCTCGGCGTCCGACGGACGACGTCTACGGCAGGATGAGGTGGCTGTCGCCGAACTCGTGCCACAGATACCCGTGCCTCAGGGCGGCCTCGTAGCAGCGTTCGAGCAGCTCGCGGTCGGCGATCGCCTCGAGCATCTCAAGGTGTGACGCCTCCGGCTCATGCCAGCCGGTGATGAGCCCGTCGACGAGCCACACGCCGCGCTGCGACGTGATCCGGACGTCGGTCCACCCCCGGACGCCGTCTGCGAACGATCCCTCATCACCGGCCATCGTCTCGAGCGCACGGACGACGGTGGTGCCCACGGCAATCACGCGTCCACCCCATTCCTTCACGGCATGCACAAGCCGGGCCGTCGCCGCGGGGATGTCGTAGAACTCGGGATACGGCCCCTCGTGGCGCTCGGGCGAGGAGACGCCGGTATGCAGCGTGAGCGGCGCGACGTGCACGCCGCAGGCCACCAGTCGAGTCATGAGCGCCTCCGTGAACGGCCGGCCCGCGCTCGGCATCTCGGCGCTTCCGGGCGCCGTCGCGTAGACGTTCTGGTAGTCGGCGAGCGGCCAGCGCTTCCCGACATAGCCGTATCGGATCGGCTCGCCATGCGCCGTGAGGTAGGCCTCAACGGTCCGGCCGCCGAGGGCGGAGAACTGCGCGAGCATCAGCCGGCGACCCGGCGTGTACGTCATCACGAGCGTCACGCGGCCGCCGCCGGTGAGCGTCAGCTGCTCGCCGTCCGTGCCGGGCGCCGAGTGGGCGCCGTCTGGCGTGCGGACTTCGACGATGCGCCAATCCGGCCCGAGCGCGGGTGCACGCGTGGACACGTGGACGCGCGCCGGCGATCCATCGGCTCGGCGCGCTGCGAGCCCGGCCGGGAGCGTCGCGGACACATTCACGACGAGCAGGTCACCGCTACGGAGGATGTTCGGAAGCTCGGAGAAGGTTGCGTGCTCGATCGTCTCCTCGGCGCGGGAGGCGACCAGCAGCCGCACCCCGTCGCGCGGCGTGTCCCAGGCCTCCTGCGGAGCCGAGGCCTCGAGTCCCGCCGGCAGCTCGAAGGCGAGCGCGGTCACGCCGGGACCTCGATCTCCCGCGCTCGGTAGCGCCCGCTCGGGCGCCCACCGTCGATGAGCGCAAGCAGCCCGGGCACGCTCTCCTCCGGCGGCGGCCGGTCGGAGATGTCCTCGCCCGGGAACGCCTCCTGATGCATCCGGGTCCGCATGTCGCCGGGATCGACCGTCAGGACGCGCAGCGACGGCTGCTCGGCAGCGAGGATCGCGGAGAGCTGCTCGAGCGCAGCCTTGGAGGAGCCATATCCGCCCCATCCGGCATACGTTTCGACCGCGGCATCCGACGTGACGTTGACGATCGCCGCGCCGTCCACCATCCGCGGAAGCGCGAGCTGGATCAGCGCCAGCGGTGCGAGCACGTTGACCTCGTACACGCGGCGCAGCATGTCGAGCGGGTAGCGAGCGAGCTCCGGCTGTGGGCTCGGTCCGAGCACGCTCGCGTTGTTGACGAGCAGATCGATCGCCTCGCCGGCGGCGTGCAGGAGAGCGCGCCGGTGGTCGGGATCGGCGATGTCGCCCGCGACCGCCGCGATTTCGGTGCGCTCTCCGAGCTCCCGCGCGACGGCATCAAGATCGCCGATGTGGCGGGCGTCGATGACGAGCGACCAACCTCGGTCGGCGAGGGCATTGGCGAGGGCGAGACCGAGGCCGCGGGAGGCTCCGGTGATGAGTGCAAGTGGCATGCCACGACCGTACGCCCGCGCCGGTCCCGCTCTCCAGCGGCAATTGGTCCTAGTCCTTCTGACCTGTCGGTCGGTCGCGGGCTGGTGAAAATCGTGATGATGTGCGGGTCGCCCGCGACACGCCGACCCAGTCCTTGGTGCGTGTGAGCCCGAGCCTAGTCTGGCGTGTGGGTCTCCCCGGAGCTCCGGATTGTTGCCACGAGCACGCCTGTCAGATTCGTTAGTACTCAGAGGCCCCTGGGCGACGTTTCTTGTCGATCGCGTCTGAGGAGGTGGCATGGAGACGATCGTGCAACGCCCGGCGGCGTTGGACGTCCACAAGGAGCACGTGACCGCGTGCGTGCGCGTTCCCGGTCCGGACGGGGAGCGCGAGCAGCAGGTGGCGGAGTTCGGAACGACGGTGGCTGGGCTGTTGACGTTGCGCGACTGGCTTGCCGCGTATGGGGTCGGGCAGGTCACGCTGGAGGCGACCGGCGTGTTCTGGAAGCCGGTGTGGGCGGTGCTCGAGGACGAGTTCGAGTTGCTGTTGGTCAACGCTCGGCACGTCAAGCAGGTCCCCGGCCGCAAGACCGACGTGTCCGATGCGGCCTGGCTGTGCCAGCTCGCGGAGGCCGGCCTGTTGCGCTCGAGCTTTGTGCCGCCGAAGCCGATCCGCGCGCTCAGAAACCTGACCCGGTATCGCAAGACGCAGATCCAGGAGCGCGCCCGCGAGGCGAACCGGCTGCACAAAGCCTTGGAGGACACGGGGATCAAGCTCGATTGCGTCGCGACCAACATCCTCGGGAAGTCCGGCCGGGCGATGCTCGACGCGCTCGTGGCCGGCACTACCGACCCCGACGTCCTTGCCGATCTCGCCCGCGGCAGGCTACGCGCGAAGATCCCCGCGCTCCGAGAGGCCCTGGAGGGTCGCTTCGATCATCTGCATGCGGTCTGGATCGGCGCGATCCTCAACCACCTCGATTTCCTGGACGAGCAGATCTCCAGCCTGACCGAGGCGATCGGGGAGCAGATCGCCCCTTTCGAGAAAGCCGTTGAGCTGCTGTGCACGATCCCCGGCGTTCAACGGCGCACCGCCGAGGTCATCGTCTCCGAGATCGGGATCGACATGAACGTGTTCCCGACGGCCAAGCACCTCGCCAGCTGGGCCGGGCAATGCCCCGGCAACGACAAGTCCGCCGGCAAGCGCCGCTCCGGCAACACTCGAGACGGATCGAAGTGGCTGGACTGGGCGCTCGAAGAAGCCGCGCTCGCCGCGACCCGCACCAAAGACGTCTATCTCGCCGCCCAATACCAACGTCTCAGACCACGCCGCGGGCACAAGAAAGCGCTCGGCGCGGTCAAACACTCGATCATCTGCGCCTGCTGGCACATGCTCTCAACCGGCGAGCTCTACACCGACCTCGGCGGCGACTACTACCAACGCCGCGACCCCGAACGCATCACCAAACGCCTCATCGCCCAACTCCAAGCGCTCGGACACCACGTCACCCTGGAGGCCGCGGCAGCCTGAACGTCATTTTCCTGTCAGGTATATGGACTTAGGACCGCTCGGCGATGAGACCGTCGCGGACCGCGAGCAGCGCCGCCTGGGTGCGGTCGGTGACACCAAGCTTGGCGAGCAGATGTCCGACGTGGGTCTTGACCGTCTTCTCGGAGATGCCGAGTTCGAACGCGATCCGTTTGTTCGAGCGTCCCGCCGCGATCAGCTCCAGGACCTGGCGCTCGCGACGTGTGAGGCGCTCCGGCTCGACGATCACCCGGTTGGCGTTCTCGGCAATCGCTTGGACGAGCCGCGCCGCGGCACTCGGATCGATGATCGTCTCCCCGCGCTGCGCGGCGCGGATCGCCCGGGCGAGCTCGGCCGGCTGGGCGTTCTTGAGCAGGTATCCGGCGGCCCCGGCCCGGATCGCCGGCAGCAACCGCTCGTCATCGAGAAAGCTCGTCAGGACGATGACCCGGCTGCGTGGCGCCTGGGCTCGGAGGACGCGCATCGCTCCGACCCCGTCGAGCTCGGGCATCACGAGGTCCATCAGGATGACGTCGGGGTCAAGACGACGGGCTTCCTCGATCGCGGCGTTGCCGTCCGCCGCCTCGCCGATGACCTCGATCCCGTCCTGCAGCTCGAGGAACGTGCGCAGCCCCTCCCGCACGACCGCGTGGTCGTCGACCAGCAGCACGCTCGTCATGTCGGCATCCTGAGCCGAACGGTCGTTCCTGCGCCCGGCGCGGAGCGGATCTCGAGCTGACCGCCGAGCTCACGGGCCCGTTCCTCCATCGAGGTCAGTCCGAGATGCCGCGAGCGGAGTTCGGAACGGGCGGGCTCAAAGCCGACACCGTCATCGGTGACCTCGAGCCCGTCGGCTCCAAGGCGGACGAGGATGCGGCGCGCGCCGGAGTGACGAACGGCGTTGTGGAGGGCCTCGTGGACGATCCGCAGGAGCGCGAGTTCGTGCTCGCCGTCGTCGCCCGGTGCGAACACGCCGTCGGTGACGAGCTCGACCTCCACATCGTGCACGCGACCGAGCATCTCAGCCGTCTTCTGCACGGTCAGCTCGAGTCCATCACGCTCGAGCTCGGGCGGGCGCAGGCCGAGGATCAGGGAGCGCAACTCATCAAGCGCTTCCCCCACCAGGGCGCGCACGCGGTCGACCTGCTCGCGCGCGGCGGTCGGGTCGCGATCAAGCTGGGTGGCCGCGGCCTCGGCGGTCAGCATCACGCTGAACAGCTTCTGGCTGACGGCGTCATGCAGCTCGAGCGCGAGCCGGTTGCGCTCCGACAGGGCCGACAGCTCCCGACTCTGCTCGTACAGCCGGGCGTTCGTGATCGCGATCGCCGCGTGCGCGGCGAGCAGCTGGATCATCCGCTGGTCGGCCTCGTCGAACGTCGCCGACGTTGCCTTCTCCGTCAGGTAGAAGGCGCCGATGACGCCGTCCGAGGCGACGATCGGGACGCCGAGGAACGAGCGCATATCCGGATGTCGGCGCGGCCACCAGCCGCGGAACCGCGGGTCGGTGTGGATGTCCTCCGTGCGGAATGGCTCGGCAGTCTGCAGCATTGCGCCGAGCATCCCGTGAGTACGTGGCAGCGGCCCCATCGCCTCAATCAGTTCATCGCTCATGCCGGCGACGAGAAACCGCCGGAAGCCACCATCCCCGTCCGGGATCCCGATCGCGGCATACCGGGCGTCGGCGAGGTCGCGGGCCGCCTCGACGAGGCGCTGGAGAACCTGCTCGACCGAGAGGTGGGACGTGACCGCCAGAACCGCGTCGCTGACCGCCTTCAGTCGCAGGATCATCGAGTCGGTCACCCGCTTCACGATACTTTGGAGGGGTGCAGTTGCCCAAGCTGTGGTTGTGGACAATGGTGCTGATCACGGTGTTCGTGCTCGCGGGCATCGTGATCGCGATCACGCGAATCGCGTAGTGGGACCCCGCTAGTGTCGCGCGTCGGAAGTTCGTTGCCACCAAGAGGTGGCACTGGTGGATGCCGCGGGAGGACGCAGGAGCCGTGGCGCAGCAGCGCTGCGCGAGGCCCCGAGGACGATGCGCGGCGCCGCCAGGGGCGCTCCGACTGGCATCGAATTTTCGACGCGGGGCACTAGCCGTGTTCGCGTCGATCCTCGTCGGCACCGACGGTTCGGACACCGCGACCACAGCGGTCCACTACGCGATCGATCTCGCCCGTGAGCTCGGCGCCCGGCTGCTCATCGTCAGTGCGTACGAGGCGGTCGCCAACCAGCGTCTGCGCGGCGACGCCGTCGAGGTCCCGAAGGACCTCCAATGGATCGTCAACCCGCGCGACGACGTGCTTGCGATGCTCGAGGAGTCGAAGTCCGATGCGAACGTCGCCGGAGTCGCGCAGGTCGACACCTACGCCCGCCAGGGGGACGCTGCGGACGCGATTCTTGACGTCGCCGAGGAGCAGCGGGTCGACCTGATCGTTGTCGGCAACCGCGGAATGACCGGCGCCAAGCGGTTTCTGCTCGGCTCGGTGCCGAACAAGGTCTCGCACCACGCGCCGTGCTCGGTGCTGATCGTCCGGACGACGTGACGGCTTAGGTGCGTGGGGCCGTGGCGAGCTTCGCCGTCGCGGCGCCCGCGTCGAGGAGTCCGTAGCCGTAGTACTGGTTCGGCTTGGCGCCGCCGAGGGGCTGGGCGGAGAGCTCGAGTTGTTTGAGCACGGCGTCGGGGCTCGGACGCCGGCCGAGGACACCGCTTGCGATCACGAGCGCCGCCGCAGCCGCGACGTGCGGCGAGGACATCGACGTCCCGAACCAGCCGCTCGGGTACCCGAAGCGACGAGGGTTCGCCGCGTTCAAAAACGTGATCTGCGAGATGTCCGGAAGGTTGCGACCCGCGTGGCAGTTCGGGTCGGTCAGGAGCGTCGTGTCGTCGCCGCCACCGGGCGCGACGAGGTCAAGTCGGGTGCCGCCGTTCGAGTAGTCGGCCAGGCAACGGTCCTTTGTCGTCGCGCCGACGGAGATGACCGCGGGCGCACGGGCGGGGTACGCGATCTGCTCGACGCCCTCGTTCCCGGCCGCGGCCACGACAACGACCCCGCGGCTGTGGGCGAAGCGGAGAGCCGAGATGATGTCCGGGATATCCGACGAGGTGACATCGAGCGAGAACTCCAGGCTCAGGTTGATCACCTGGGCGCCGTGGGTCGCGGCATAGCGGATGCCCCGGGAGATCGTCGCGGCGTCACCGCTGCCATCGGCACCAAGGATCCGCACGGGCATGATCGACGCGCCGTAGGCGAGGCCGGTGAGGCCGTAGCCGTTGTTGGTCGACTCCGCGACCGTCCCGGCGACGAACGTGCCGTGTCCTTCACGGTCGAGCGGAAGGCGGTTGTGCAGGACGAAGTCATACGGCGCGACGAACCGGGTGCGCCCGAAGTCCGGGGATTTCCGGAACTGCTTCCAGTTGCGATAGGCGACGCCGGTGTCGAGGATCGCGACCGTGACGCCCTTGCCACCGGGACGATGATCGGCGATCAGGTTCGCCCACGCAGCGGGCGCATTGACGCCGGCACCCGGGAGGAAGTTCCACTGCAGCCGCTGCCAGCCTGCCCTGACCTTGGCGCGGCCCGGATCGTTCGGGGTCCACGTGCCGCCCGTCCCGCTCGCGTGCGCGATGTAGTTCGGGACGGCGTAGGCGACCCCGCGCTGACGGCGGAGCTTGCGCAGGGCCTCCGGGACCGTGACGCCGGGCTTCAGTTCCACGACGTGTGTGTCAGGCGCGGGCGACGGCGCCGCCTGGGCTGTCTCGGTGCCCGTCGCGCGCGCGACGTTTGCCACCACCGCGCCGGTCGGCGGCTGCGCGTAGGCGACGATGACCTGACCGGGGACATAGTCGGCGGCGCTCGCGTCCGCGGGCAGGGCGGCACACGCCGCGGCGGTCAGCGCGGTCAGGACAAGAGCGGTAATCGGGGCGCGGTGAAGCATGACGTCAGAGGAACGGCCGATGGACGAGGGTCGTGAGCAAGCTGGTCCCGTAGCTAGAGACAGGCGCGGAACCCGAAAGTTGCCGTAAGGGAACCGTAGCGCTGCGAAAATCCGGCTGTCCTATATGCCTTGACAGCTATATGAGTGATCTGGCATATTCGGTGAGGATGTTGTCGTTCGAGGTCCTGGCCGAACCCCACCGCAGGCAGATCCTGGAACTGCTGCGGCACGGCGAGCGGCCCGTGGGCGACCTCGTGGCGGCGCTGCCCCTCAGCCAACCGGCCGTGTCGAAGCACCTCCGCGTGCTTCGCGAGGCGGGGATGGTCGAGGTGCGGGGCGAGGCGCAGCGGCGGCTCTACCGGCTGCGCCCCGAGCCGTTGCGGGCGGTCGACGAGTGGCTCGCCCCGTACCGGCGGATGTGGGCGACGAGTCTCGACGACCTCGAGCGACACCTGGGAACGATGACCGACTCGGAGGGAGGCTCCGATGGCTGAATATGGAGAGCTCGAACAGACCCGTGACGGGCGCTGGCAATTGCGCTTCGAGCGACGGCTCGGTCACCCTGTCGAGGCGGTGTGGCAGGCGGTGACGGAGCCCTCCCACCTCGCGGCCTGGTTTCCGACGACGATCGACGGCGAGCGTGCGACCGGAGCGCGGTTGCGGTTCAGCTTTCCCGGCGGCCAGGCCGAGCCGATGGAGGGCGTCATGCTCGCGTTCGACCCGATGTCGTTGATGGAGCTGCAGTGGGGGCCGGACACCGTCCGGATCGAGCTCGAGCCGATCTCATCCGGCACCCTGCTCCGGCTGCTGGCCGTCCTCGAGGACCGCGGGAAGGGCGCGCGCGACGGCGCCGGCTGGCACGCGTGCCTGGCCGCGCTCGAGGCGGACCTCGGCGGAGCGTCAGCCGCCGGCGCTCGCGAGGCGATGGACGGCTGGAGAGACGTCCGTGACCACTACATCGAGGCATTCGGGCCCGAGGCGGCGACGATCGGACCTCCCCCCGGGTTCGAATAGCAGCCGCGCGGGCGGTACCGTCGTGCGCGATGGCGAGCGCGCACTTCTTCCCCCGCGACGAGTACTTCATGCGGTTGGCCCTGCGCGAGGCCGAGCGGGCCCTTGAGCACGACGACGTCCCGATCGGCGCCGTGATCGTCAAGGACGGTGAGGTCATCGGCGCGGGCCACAACGAGCGCGAGCTACGCGCTGACCCGACCGCCCATGCCGAGATGGTCGCCCTCCGTGACGCCGCCCGGGTGCTCGACAGCTGGCGAGTGCTCGACTCGGTCATGTACGTGACGCTCGAGCCCTGCGCGATGTGCGCCGGCGCGATCGTGCTGGCACGGGTGCCGCGGATCGTGTTCGGTACGACCGATCCCAAGGCCGGCGCTGCCGGCAGCGTCATCAACGTGCTCGACATCCCGGACCTCAACCACCGCCCGCAGGTCCAGTCCGGCCTCCTCGCTGCCGAGTGCGGCGATCTTCTACGGGCGTTCTTCGCCGACCGGCGCAGGTAGCGCCTCGGCACATCCTCCGACGCGGCACGCACCTACAATCGGACGACGCTCGGAGAGGTGGCAGAGCGGTTGAATGCGCCGGTCTCGAAAACCGGTATGGGCGGTTTCGTCCATCGAGGGTTCGAATCCCTCCCTCTCCGTCTTATTCGTCATTTGCATGGAATCGGTGCCTCTGCGAGCCGCTGCCCAGCAGCGCCTCAAGCCGTCTGAGGCCGCTCAGGGACCGGGACCGCTGCGTGCGCTGGAGCCGTGGGAACCCGAGAGCAGGCAATTCACTGCTGACACAATTTCGCGGCATGGAGCTGCGCGTCGCACGCCACACCGATCGGCTTGAGGAAGTGGTGGCGTTCTATCGGGACCGCGTCGGACTTCCAGAACTCGGTCGGTTCACCGACCACGACGGTTATGACGGCGTGTTCCTCGACCTTCCGGGGACGGGATCTCACCTCGAGTTCACTGCCGGTGGAGATCTTCGTGCGCCAGAGCCGCATCAGGAGTCGCTGCTCGTGCTCTACCTGGAAACGCAGCAGGAGCTCGACGCGATCGCAGCACGGCTGAGCCGAAGTGAGACAACGCCGGCGAATCCATACTGGCAGCGCACCGCCCGCGCCTTCGCAGACCCCGACGGATTCCAATTGCTGCTCACCCTCCGCGCGAGCCGCGCGACGTAACCGAGGCGTCGCCTCGCCCCGGGCGACTGAGCCGAAGAGCATCGCGAATCCGCGGCCTCACGGCCTTATGTCTCGGCCGGCTGCGCCGTCAAAGTGGCTCGGCTGAGCTGTTCGTGCGTCTGCCTGCCTTGGAGGAACTCGATGAACGCGTAGATGCGCACCGGAACCAGCACGAGCCGGTACGCGATCGGCTCGACCAGCGCCACCAGCGCGAGCGTTCCGACCTCGCGAACGGAGTACATATCGAACAGGATGACGTCGCGGAGCAGGCTCGCCAGCCTGATCAGCGCGGTAAACGAAACTGAGAAGGCGACGAACCCCAACAGGGCGCGCCAGTCAAGGATGCCGAGCACGGCCAACGCTCCGGTGAACGCATAGGCGAAGATTTCGACGAACGGACCGAGAGACTCGTAGAGCAACAGGTAGGGCATCGTCACCAGCCCGACCGTCCCGTAACGCGGTCTGAAGAGCATCCGGCGGTACTTCCAAACAACCTCGTAGACGACTCGCTGCCAACGCTTGCGCTGGTTGAAGAGGTCCCGCCAGGTCGCCGGGACCTGGGTCCAGATGACGGCGTCGGGCACTGTCATCAGCCGGTGCGGCAAGTGCTTGCTCCGGAAATGCTCGTGCGCGTGGATCGTCATCTCGATGTCCTGGTGGGTCGTGTCGATCGCCTGGCCACCGAGATCCAGAACCGCATCCCGCCGCCAGGCACCAAAGCCGCCGGCCACAACCGGTGACCCGTTGATCGCGCTCCAGGCGAGGCGGTTAGTGACGAACGAGCTCAGGTACTCCACCGTCTGGAACCGTTCGATCAGGCGGCGCGGCACGCGACGCTTGATGATCGTGCCGTCACGGACCACGAGCCCGTTCGCCGGACGAAGCTGTCCGGCCACGGCGATCACCGTCCCCGGATCGAAGCTGACCGGACGGATCGTGCGCAACAGCGTGTCTGGCTCGAGGACGCAGTCAGCATCGGTGTGCAGGAGGTACCGGTACTGGGCGTGGTTGATGCCCGCGTTGACCGCATCCGCCTGGCCGCCATTCAGCTTGTCGATGACGAGGAGGTTCGGGATCCGGTCCGAGCGATAGACGGCGCGCACCGGCTGGGTGTGGAGCGGGAGCGGCCCGAACCTGTCGCACAGATTGAGCGAGAACTCCTCGCGGAGTACCTCCAGCGTGCGGTCACTCGAACCGTCGTTGACCACGATCAGTTCGAACTCGGGGTAATCGGAGCGCAGGATCGACAGGACGCAGTCTCGGATCACGATCTCTTCGTTGAAGGCGGGCACGATCACGCTGACCGGGATCGTGGCGGCAGACGTCACCAATCGTCCGAATTCCGTGTGCCTCGCCTGGCGGCTCCTGATCCAGTTCTGTCGCAGACCGCCGATGAGGAGACCGACTTGGATCAAGCCGAGCACGACGAAGTAGGCGAGCAGGATCCCGTACACGATCCAGATGACCGTCGTCATTGCGGCACCGCCGAGATGACGCTGGCTCGCTCGAGCTCCTGCAGCACGCGCACGGCATTGGCGTCGCCGGCGCGCTCCAGCCGGCTGCGGACGGACGCCTGAGCCTCCGCACTGGCGACAGCGATCAAGACCCCAGTGGCGCGGGCGCCCTCGCCGTCGGATTCAGCAAGCGCCGTCGCGACCTGTTGATCGACGAAACCATCCGCGACGAGCACCTCTGCAGCCTTGTTGCGAGCGAACCGGTCGTGACTGCGCAGCAGTGGCACGACATGTGGGTCCGCGGCCCGCCCCAGTTCGACCAGACTCCGGGCGGCGTTCTGACGCACCCACCAGACGCGATCGGTGAGCAGGGCGGACAGGCGCGGCGCAAGCTCGTCCAATGCGGCGACACCCGCCGCCGTCGCCGCGTGCGAGCGAACCACCCAATCCGGGTCCGTGAGGAGCATCCCGATCGCAGCACTGCGACCAAGACGTCCGAGCCCCTCCGCCGCGTTCGCCCGTACGTTCGAATCGTCGTCACCGGCGAGCCGCTCGAGCGGCGGACGCGCGGCTGGGTCTGCGGTCCGGCCGAGTAGGTAGGCGACCCAGAAGCGCACCGACCCGTCTGGATGGGAGCTCAGCTGATTGAGCGCCTCAACGGCTCCGGCGTAGCGTGCGCTCTCGAGCAGAGTCGCGATTCGCGAACGGGGTAGTCGCCCGGCCACGAGCGCATCCGTGAGGATGCGGTACGCCCTCGCCGAGTCGTACGCGGCAAGCGACTGCGCCGCGACATACGCCAGATCGGAATCATCCCCGGCGAGGATCTGCTCGAGGACGCCAAGCGAGCTCTCGGCTCGCATCCACCCGAGCAGTTCAAGCTGTGCAGCCCTTCGCCACCGCCGCCGGGCGTGCATCGCCCGGGACTCGATCGAGGACGCGGTGCCGGCATCGATCAGCTGCCGGCGAAGCTGATCCGCCTCGGCAGGCGCGAGCCCGGCGCTCGCCTCGCGAACGAGGCTGAGCGGCAGCTCAGTCACGCCTGCGGTCCGGTCGGCGTCAGCCGCGAGCAGCGCCGGAAGTTGCTCACGCACGCGAGCGAGCGCGCGTGCGTGGCGCCGGGCGCGGACGCGGGCCCGCACAACGGCGCCGAACGTGACGACGATCAGGACGACGCAGGCCGCGGCCCCGACGACGGCGATCGGCCAGAGGCTTTCGAAGAACCGGTTCACGCGGCGACCGCGATCACCGTGCGTCCGAGCATCGACGCGATCGTCTCGTCGACTGTGTGCACCGGGGTCCACCCGGTCAGCCGTCGGAGCGCGCGCGTATCCGGCACGCGATTTCCCAGCTCGGCGTGTCCATCTGGGTACGCGCGCTCGTACGGAATGAACTCGATCGTCGTCTGCGCTCCGGTGATGGCAATCACCCGCCGCGCTAGGTCGAGGATCGAAATCGGGCGATCGGTGCCGAGGTTGAAGACCTGACCCCAGGCGGCATCGCAATCGAGCAGTGTGAGCATGGCTCGCGTCACATCCCGGACATCGGTGAAGCAGCGTGATTGACGACCGTCTCCGTAGACCGTGAGCGCGCGCCCCGACAGTGCCTGGTCGATGAACCGCGGCAGCACCATCCCGTGCTCGGCGCTCTGCCGCGGGCCGACGGCGTTGAACAGCCGGACCGCCGCCATCCGGCTGCCCGCATCCCGGGCGTAGCAATGGACGGCGGACTCGCCGAACTCCTTCGCGATCGCGTAGCTCCAGCGGCTGGTAAACGGCGAGCCAAGCTGACGGGTGGCGTCCTCGCCGATCGCGGTCGAGCTGAGCGTGCCGTACACCTCCGAGGTGGACGCGTACAGCAGCGGCGTGCCGGTCCGCGATGCGGCGGCGAGAACCACGTCGGTCCCGCGCACGTTTGAGAGCAGCGTCTCGAGCGGCCGGCTCAACACCAATTCAACTCCGACAGCCGCCGCCAGGTGCACGCACACGTCGACCCTGCTCATCAGCTTCTCGACCAGCGCCTCGTCGAGCACCGAGCCGACGACGAGCTCGGCCGCACCGGTCGCCAATGCACCCTCCAGATTGACCGCCGTGCCCGTGCTCAGGTCATCGAGGGCCACGGCGCTGTCGCCGCGCGAAACCAATTCATCAATCAGATGTGACGCGAGAAACCCCGCGCCGCCGGTCACCAGGTAAGTCCTCATCGGCCCCTTGCTGTTGCGGAATCCATTCCGCACTGACACCCGTGCGCTGACACCGAGTATATGCAGGCGGTCGAGCGGTGTTCAACCCTGAGTGCGTCGTTGCACAAACTGTTCCGCGGGACGCGCAGCGCAGTCGGCGCTCACGCCCGTCCTGCTCGCCGCCGGAGCGGGGCGCAGAGGCGGCTCCGCCTCGCTCGCCTCAAGCAGTGGTCAGGCCGCTGCCCACGCAGTATCTCCGACCTGCTCGAGTTGCCGTTCGCGATCGCGCTCGACAGCGAGCATCCGAAGATCGCCTCAGGCCCGGGTGATGCGTGCCCTTAGGTCCACGCGAGCGACGCGGTGCCGTCCGCGCCTCGCCGTGGCGGGCGGCCCAGCGTGGCCGTGGACTTCCGGGCGCTCCGCTCGTGTGTATCCCATGTGTCAGGTGCCGGCGCGAGATATGGCCGGCAACGACCCCTACCTGGCCACAGCCTCCGGTACCTCGATCTCCCGCTTGACGATCTTGCCCGTCGGCCCCTTCGGCAGCTCCTCGGTGAACCACACACGACCTCCCGCGCGTTCGCGGTCAGCGAGCCAGCGTGTTGTCGAGCCAGTCGAACGCGGCGGTCCAGAACACCACGGGTGCCATGCCCTCGCAATGGCCCTCGGCGCCTTCGGCCTGGAGGAAGCGACGGAACTCCTTCGGGCACGTCAGCTGGTCATAGAGTTCCCGGCCCTGCCCGGTTGAGACGACATCGGTCTCGTTATCGGTGACGTAGCTCGGACAGGTGATCGCCGCCACCTGATCGCGGGATGTGTACCGGCGCATGTCAGCGACGTACGCGCGAACGGTCGACACGCCGTTCGTGATCATCCGCGGTCCGAACAGGGTCTTCAGCGCCGGGTTCTGCAGCATCGCCTGGAACTGTTCATCCGCCCCGGCGTCGTCGACGTGGTTCCACAGCTCACCGAGCCGCGCCGACATGGGCTCGGCCATGTCGATCTGACCCGGGTCGGCGATCATCGCCGCCAGGCGCGGCTCACCTGACGCGCCCCGGGGTGCGAGCAGACCACCGAACGACCGACCGACGAGCACGATCCGTTCCGCGTCGACGTCCGGTTGGCGAAGGACGAGATCGACCATTCCCGGCACGACGTGCTCCCAATCGGGGCGCATCGGCTCACGTCGCTCGTACAGCGGGACTCCGGTGCCCGGACCATCGAGGGAGACGAACGCCCACCCCCGGTCAAGCGCCGCCGCGACGGACGCGAAGTTCTCCTCGGCCGTGCCGTCGTAGCCCCCGATGTGGAGGATGGTCGGGAACGGTCCGTCGCCCCGCGGCACGAACAGGTAGCCGGGGGTGGTGCCGTCGAGCACCACGCCGGGCGGGTCCAACAGCGGAAGCGCATGGCGAAACGTTCGGACGCTCGCGGCATAGGCAGTCTGAAGCTCCGCTGCATCGAGGTCGTCGCGGTGCCAGAAGAACGCCTGGCGGTAGTACTCGGCGGCCCGCAGGTAGCGGCCGCGCGCACTCACCGTGTGACCCGCTGCGAGCGCCGTGTCAGCCTGTTGCGCGAGCTCGTCGGCGAACGCCGACCACTGCTCATACCAGCTGTCGCGGTCGCCGGGCGTGATCTGGGATGCGATGTACAGGCACTCGCCGACGTTCGCCATGCCCGAATCGCACTTCCCGACCGATCGCTGGAGTTGGCCGTCGAAGCTCTGATCATCGAAGTACAGCTTCACGCAACGCTCCTGACGTACGAGGGCTCACCGCTCGACATCGTACGGCGACAAAGACCGCGCTCTCGACACGCGCGTCGGCCACCCACGCCCCCTCGCGCGTTCGGGAGCCTCACTTCGGCAGGCCTTGGGGAGTGTCGCCGCCCCTGATGCGCCCGGGCGGAGCGGGCGGGCGTGGTCGCGAAGCTTCGCGAATGCCCGGTTGAGGGCCTTGATGTCAGCGTCGGTGAGGTGACGCTCGGTCTGGCCGACCTTCAGGCCGACGGCGGCGTGACCGCCAAGAGCGTTCACCGCCTCGTGGGCGACGGAAACGACCTGCTCGTCGTCCACCAGTTCGAAGCGGTCGATGAGGCAGAGGCGTTCTTCAGCTCCGCCGAGTTGCGCCAGGGGATGCACGACGCCGGCGTCGACGGCCCTCCGAGGATCGAGATCTACGAGGACGCCTAATCGACCGAGGATCCGCTCGCGCCCGTTCGCGGTTGCGAGCGGATCCGAACCCGCATTGACGCCACGCCGCCGCGCCGCCGCGGTATAAACGCGTGTATGGCCGAGACGTTGGAACCGGGGCTGACGTTCGCGGGGTGCCGCATCGAGAGGGTCGCCGGCCGCGGAGGCATGGGCGTGGTGTTCCAGGCGACGCAAGTTGCACTCCAGCGTCCGGTCGCGCTGAAGGCGATCGCGCCGGCCCTCGCCGCAGACCCCGACTTCCGGGCCCGCTTCGAGCGCGAATCCCATCTGACGGCATCGATCGATCATCCCAACGTGATCCCGGTCTATGACGCCGGGGAGCTCGACGGCACGCTCTACCTGGTGATGCGCTGGGTCGACGGCACTGACCTGCGGACGGTGCTCGACCGCTCCGGACGTCTGCCGCCCGAACGCGCGATCAAGCTGCTGCAGCCCGTGGCCGCTGCCCTCGCAGCCGCCCACCGGCGGGGCCTGGTGCACCGTGACGTCAAGCCGGCCAACGTCCTGGTCGCGCGCGGCGAGGACGGTGACGATGGCCACGTCTACCTGACCGACTTTGGGATCGCGCGCCGCACCGACGCCGAGTCCATGACCCGCACGGGCGTGTTCGTCGGCACGGTCGACTACGCGGCTCCGGAGCGGTTTCAACGAGGCAGGGGAGACGCGGCGTGCGACATCTACTCGCTCGGCTGCGTGCTCTTCGAGGCGGTGACCGGAAAAGTGCCCTACGAGCGCCCGACCACGATCTCCACGATTCACGCCCACATGACGGAGCCCGTGCCCTCGGCACGCGCAGCAGTTCCCAAGGTGCCTGAGCAGCTCGACGCGATCATTGCCACCGCGATGGCGAAGCGCCCGGAGGACCGTTACCGGTCCGCGGCCGAGCTCGCCGCCGCGCTCGCACAGGCGTCGTTCGCCCTTGAAGGCGCGGGTCAGCCGGACGCCGCGGAGCGATCGTCCGATGCGACAGACGGGGAGACGCCGACGGTCGTCACCGACGAGCTCGCGACCCGCATCGAGCCGACCGATGCGACCGGCGCTTCAGCCGCGGGGCCGACGCATCGGCCGGTCGCAGAGCCGGCGCGCGCCGCGCCGGACCGGCGCCGCTCCGCGCTGCGGTGGGTTGTGCCCGCCGTCGCGCTCTCGCTGGCCGGTGTTCTGATCGCCACGTTCTCAGATAACCCGGCGAGCCCCGGACCGACCTACGCGCCGGCCGCGTCCGCGTCGTCTCAGGCCTCCGCGGTGGTCAAGCTCCAGGGCGGCGGTCTGAGGCTGGGCGCGACCATCAAGCTCGCGAGCCTTCCCGGTGGGGTCTCGATCGGCAAGAGAAACGTCTGGACATCGCTGCCCGTCGCCGGTCAGCTCGTCCGCTGGAACCTGAAATCGGGCGCCCACACGACATTCCCGGCCACCGGCGGCCCGACGTCGCTCAGCGCTGGGTTCCGTGCGCTCTGGGTGGCCCAGGCAGGATCGAATGCGCTGGCGCAATTCAACGGCGACGCCGGCACCCAGGTCGCCCGCACGAAGCTTTCCGGTCGTCCGGTCGCGACCGTGTTTGACCAGAACGACAGCTCGGCCTGGGTCGCCGACACGAGCGGGGCCATCAGTCACGTCGCAGTCGGCGGTCAGCTGGTCGGGACCTCCGCACACAGCGCCCCGGCCGCGACCGACATCGCGTGGGGGGAGGGCTGGCTGTGGGCCGCAAACGGCGGCGCCAACGGCCTCGTCCGCATCAGTCTCGACGGCAGCGGCTCGAGCACGGCGTACCCGGCCGGTCAGCACCCGGTTGCCGTCACCCTGGATGGGGGCGTGTGGGTCGCCAACACGAACGGTCACGTGACCCGGTTCAGTCCCCACGAGCTCAAAGTCACCACCGACCTACCCGTCGCGCCGGAGCTCGATGCGATCGCGGCCACGGATCCGAGCCCGTTCGTCTGGGCAATCAGCAAGCAGAACAAAGCCGTCTATCGGATCACGAACACGGACACTCCCGCGGTCACCGGCGCGATCACGTTCACCGCCGCACCGCTGGCGCTCGCCGTGAACGCGAACTCGGTCTGGGTCGCAACCCAGGACAGGAAGGTCATCGAGATTCAGTTCTGAGGAGCTAGTGGACCCATCCGCTAGTGGCCCGCGACCGTGGAGACGTAGGTCGCCACGGCGGCGATCTCGGCGTCGCTCAGCTTGCCCGAGAACGACGGCATGCTGCCGCCACCCGACCGGACGATCTGGCTGACCTGTGTGGCACTCGGTCGAAGCTGGTCGAGGTCGGGCCCGACCGAGCCGGTCGCCTGCGCGGCTTTCAGCGTGTGGCAGCCGCTGCAACCGGCGCTCGCGAACACGGCAGCACCCGAGATCTGACTGGTCGACCTCGCCCCCGATCCCTGACTCGCCGGTGACGCCGTCGCCTTCTTCGCTCCGACCAGGCTCGGGCCGGCGAACAGCAGCACGACAACGAGTGCCGCGGCGATCCAGCTGACGACCATCAGGCCGCGATCGAGGACCCGCAACATCAGAGCGAGGGGAAGCCGAATTGATTGATGTACCAGAGCGCCGAGAGCAGCCAGATGTACACCAGCAGCACGAACACCAGACCGCCGGCCACGGGCAGGGCACTGCCGGGCAGACCTCGGGAGCGCACGATCAGCACCTTCGCGGCGAACGCGCCGTAGAACAGGCAACCGAGAATCGAATGGAGCAGCACCCGCGCGCTCGAGTGTTGGAAGCCGAGCTGGTAGAGGCATTGGTACGCGACCGGCAGGCTGATGAGAAACGCGAGCCGACCCGAGATGCGGTGAGCATTCCCAAGCCACGCCGGGGCGGCCCCCAGCGGCAGCCTGCCATACATCCACAGCGCCGAGACGAGCTGGACGAGAGCGAAGCACAGCGCGATCGTCGTCAACCACACCTTCATCGTGATCGTGTTCTTGAATCCGAGCGTGATCACGAAGTCCGACGAAGGGCTGTGCGCGTTGGCGTAGATCCCCAGGGTCAGTGCGATCGCCGCCCCGACCAGCGCGATGATCAACAATCTCCGGAGGGCAGGGTCAGGCTGGGGAACGGCTCCAGGACCCGGCTCGGTTAGCGTCGCGGAAGGTTCTGTCATGCCCGGCTCACGCTCGACGCGCGCTCAAAGTGCGATCCTAATCACGAACCACACCCAAGTGCTAGCTCTGATCACGGAATTCGGTGCGGCAAACGGAAGTGCCGCCGCCGAGCCGCCAGCAGCAGGCCGGCCGCCGTGCGCCGCGCTCTCACGCGCCGCCGTCATGATCTAGCGATGTCGCGGCATCGAGTCGGAATCGTCGGCGTCGGGCGCATGGGGATGGCGATCTGCGCCCGCATCGTTCAGGCGGGCTTTCCGGTCACGGCCACCGATCTTCGTCGCGAGCTCCAACCGGCCGCCATCGCCGCAGGGGCACGCTGGGTCGATTCGCTGGCCGACGTGGGCTCCCGGTGCGACGTGGTGATCAGCGTGCTGCCGGGGGCGGCCGAGGTGGGCGCGCTGATCGATCCGCTCGTCGAGGCGCTCGCACCCGGGTCGACGTGGATCGACCTGAGCAGCGCCACCCCCGAGGTGGCGGATCAAATCGCAGGGGCCGCCCGCGCCCATGATCTACGGGCCCTGGACGCGCCAATGGCGGGATCTCCCACCGCGGCGCGGAGCGGTCGCATGCTCGTGTTTGCCGGCGGCGCCGCCGACGACGTCGAGACCCAGCGCGATCTGCTTGAGACGTTCGCATCACGGGTCCTGCACGTCGGCGACGCCGGCAGCGGCTACCTCGTCAAGCTGCTGGTCAACCTGTTGTGGTTCGGTCAAGCGGTCGCCGCAAGCGAGGCGCTCGCGCTCGCCGCCCGGTTCGGCCTGGACCTCGAGACGTTTCGTGGGGCCGTCCAGGAGAGCGCGGCCGCAAGTCGTTTCATGGAGACCGACGCGCCGGTCCTGTTGCGCGGCGATGACATGCCCGCGTTTTCGCTGAGGCGCTGCCTCGACGAGCTGGAGGGGGTGCTCGAGCTGGCGCAGCGGCGGGATGTGGAGGTCAGCTTGGCGCAGCGCGTGACCGAGCTGTACGCGGACGCGCTCGCGCGCTACGGCGACGTCGACGGCGAACTGCTGGCCGCACGGCTGGTCGCCGAGCGCGCGGGCGTGCAGTTCCGGCCGTCACGCGCCTGACGAAGCTTCGCGATCGCCGGAGCGACGAATCGGCTCAGTCGCCGGCGACCGCAGCCAGCCCGGCCTCGGCTACCTCCATGTCCTGGCTGTAATGCCCGCCGCTGACGCCGATCGCGCCGACGATCGTGTCGCCGACCGTGATCGGGAAGCCACCGCCGAAGATCACAAGCCGGTCGATCCCACCCACGGCCCCCGCCGCGAGCGGCGGATCGTCCTTGATGAAATCGTGCCAGCCGCCGCTCGGCATCCCGAAGCCGACGGCCGTGTAGGCCTTGTCCTGGGCGATCTGGACGGCGAACAGGGCCGCGCCATCCATCCGGCTGAACGCCTTCAGGACGCCGGCCTCGTCGCAGATGGCGATCCCCATCGGCACCCCCATCTCCGTCGCCTTCGCCTCAGCGGCGGCGATCACCCGATGCGCCAGCTCGCTGCTGATCGACTTCTTCTCGTACACCTCGCTCATATCGCCTCCTCGGCGGTCTTAGTTTGCATCGGCGAAACGACGCTCCAGCTCGTTGACTTCTGGCAGCCCGATGAAGTCGAGGAACTCCCCGAACGGCATCAGCGTCGGCAGCACCTCGATCGGCGAGCCGTCGGCATGGATGCGCTCCAGCAGCGCGCGCATCGCCGCGGTGGCCGCGAGCAGCAGACCGACCGGGAAGATCACGAGCTTGAAGCCGAGCTCTTGCAGCTGCGCGCGACTGACGGCAGGCGTCTTGCCGCCTTCGGCGTAGTTGAAGAGCAGCGGCACGTCGGTCAGAGCGCCGGCGATCGTCTCGATTTCGGCGATCGACTGCGGTGCCTCGACGAACAGCATGTCTGCGCCCTCCTCGCGGTAGCGCCGCGCCCGGTCAAGCGCGGCCGGGAGACCCTCGACGGCCCCGGCATCAGTCCGGGCAATGATGAGAAAGTCCGGCGATGACCGGGCGGCGACCGCGGCGCGGACTTTCGCGCCCATGTCAGCGGCGGCGATCACCTGCTTGCCCTCGATGTGACCGCACCTCTTCGGCATTACCTGATCCTCAAGATGGATCGCGGCGACGCCGGCGGCCTCGTACTCGTGCACGGTCCGGATCACGTTGAGCGGGTTCCCGTAGCCGGTGTCGGCGTCGGCGATCACCGGGATCCCGACCGCGCGGGCGATCCGCCGCGCGTTGTCGACCATCTCAGTCATGGTCAGGAGCCCCACGTCGGGCTGCCCGAGCTGCGCGGCGGCCGTCCCGAAACCGGTCATGTAGGCGGCGGTGAATCCCGCCCCTTCGATCAGGCGAGCGCCGAGGGCGTCGAAGCAACCGGGCGCAAGCACCAGCTGCTCTCCGGCCACGAGCGACCGAAGGTCCGGCACCGGCTTGTCGTCACCGATCAGCACGTTGATGCGCATTACACCGCTTCGGCGAGCTCGGCGCCTTCGACCGTGAGCCGCGACGAGAAACCCCACCGACAACGACAGCAATTGCGCTGTTCAGCGTCGCCACCAAACTTGATGTTCACGGAAACGTCGTGTTCATCATGGTGAGCGGAGCACGGCGATCCCGTGCAGCGCCCGCAGCGCGTAGCCAAGCCACTGGCGGGCATGGCTGCTCCACAGCTCAACCGTGTGGCCGCCCGGATACACGGCGAACGTGTGCGGGACCCGCGCACGCCGCAGTGCGGTGTGGAAGGCTCGATCATCGCCGAGGAAGCGCGAGTCCTGCGCGCCGATGTAGAAGCCGAAGAATGCCGGGTGCCGGGTGAACTGCCGGCGGAGCCATGCCCCCCGGGGAACGGCCGCTGCCGCGTTGGCGGCCTCCGACCCGAGGTTGAGGACATGCAAGCCGCTCGGATCGGTGGCCTCGAAGTAGCCGCTCCACGACTCGACCGCACCGTACGTCCGGAGATTTCGCAGTCCGATGTTGGCGGCGCCGTACCCGCCGGCCGAGAAGCCGACCAGCGCCCGCCCCGCCCGGCCCGGGATCGTGCGGTAGCGCGCATCGATGCAACGCGGCAGATCATGGGCGATCGCGCGCAGCCAGTCCTCGGTCGGACTCTCGTTGAGGTACTCGCGATCGCTGTTCTCGGTGCGCGCGCCTTGCGGTGCGACGACGATCGCCGGCATCGGCCCGGAGGCGACGGTCTCGGCGATGACATTGTTGCGGGTGAATTCCTGGGTCCCCGCCGGCAGGCCATGCAAGACGTAGATGACGGGGTACCGCCGCGATCCCCCGTTGTAGCCGGCCGGGAGGGAGACGAGCGCGGGCAGCGAGCCGGCGAGCGATGGAGCCGGACAGCCAATCGCGACCGACCGCGGCGAAGACGGATGCGTGCCGGCCAGCGCGTTGGCGAGCATGAGCGCAACACCCGCCAGCACGGCGGCCGCCGTGCTCACGACCAGCAGGCGGCGTCCGCCGCGAGGTCGTGCTGTCGGCCCGTCACTCAGCTGGTGCGACCTGAGAGCAGCGGGTTGGTCCGGATCACCCTCCACACGACGCGAGGCATCCGTAGACCCCGGGATCCGGGCAGCGCGGCGCCGAGCGCGAACAGGGCCGCCTCCAACCAGGCGCCGATGCCCGGGATCGTCGTCCCCAGAACATCGGTGAGGCGGAGGTTGCGGGCGAGCGCCAGTGACGCGTCGGAGGCAAATAGGAGCAAGGCGAGGGCCAGCATCGCGGCGATGCCGCCACGCTGGAGTGGCCGGATGCGGCCGAAGAGCACGCCGAAGGCAACGCCGGCAAGGATCCACGCGACGACTACCCGCGGCAGCGGCTGCACGTCGAATCCGGCGAGTTGGAGGAGGGGAAGCGCGTTGGGGATCTTTGGTCCCGCCGGGAACCAGCCGAGACCGCGCAGTCCGTACAGCAGACCGGTTGCCGAGAACACCGCGACGACGAGGCCGAGGACGGTGGCGACGGTCATCGCGATCACTGTCCCTGCCCGGGCGCACCGCGCGCGGTAGGAGGACAGCGGTTGCCGCGCGGCGCGCCCCCCTGCATCCTGCTGCGCCGCCGCCAGCACCGGGACGCACGCCAGGACGCATCCGATCGCGCAGAGGTGCGTGACCGACGCAACGGCTGAGCGGCCGAGGGATTCACCGAACGCGACGAGCCCGAATGCGAGCGCGGTCAATGCCGCCATCGCCGTCATCAGGGAGATCGCCGCCACGGCATTGCCGTGACGGAGCGCCGCCTGAAAGGCGAGGAAGCCACCGAACGTCCCGAGCAGCGCGAGGAGCGTCCATCCTGAAAGCAGCGGCGTCGATCCGTGCATTCGGGCTCCGGCCGCGTCGGCCTTGATCGCCGCGTCCGCGATGCCGTACAACACGCCCGCGAGGACGGCACGCCCAGCCGCATTGCTCCACCGCACCGCCACCGCGCCGGCGATCGCTCCGAACACGACGGCAACGGCCATCATCGCGCCCGTGGCGCTTTGGATGGCGGGCGCCCGGATCCCGAGCGGCAGGACGGCGAGGCTCAGCGTCATGATCGCGACGGCCGCCAGCTGCCGACGGGAAACGCGGTAGTGGAAGATGCCCGCCGCCAATGGCACCGACACGGCGAGGCCGCCTGCAGCAAAGGCCTGCACGAGCGACAGAGGGGCGAGCACGACGGCGATGATCTGGGTGGCAAAACCCACCCACCCCAGTGCTTGCCCGGCGAGCCACACCCGGCTGCGCAGCGCTGCGATCAGCATCGGCTCCCCCTGGGTCGCCCTGTCGGCAAGTCCTCGATGCTGGAGGAGGAAGCCGAGATTGATGAGGGCGGCGGAGACGACCGCCAGGATGAGGCCGATCTCGAGCGTGAACCGACCTGGCGTCAGCCGTGTGTTGTGGTGCCGAGCATGGACGGGCGTGAGAAGCGACGTCGTCAGGGCGGCCGGAGGCGGAGTGGTCGGTACGCCCGCCGTCCGGCGCGCCCTGATCGATGGCGGCGGCAGGGGATGGCTGATCCAATCCGAGGCGAGGATCATCATTGGATCGACGCGCGCGTACCAGACCTGCCAGTCGTGACCGCCCGGGAAGACGTTGTAGGACGCGCGCGCGCCGTCACGACGCAGCTCCCGGGTCATCGGCCGGATTTGCGGCCTCGCCGGGTCGGCCCGTCCGATGAACATGTACGCGCGGAGCGGGTGCAGCGCGATCGCGCGGTGCACGGAGGGCATCCGAGCGAACGCGAGCGGACTGTTGTAGAGCATCGTCGCTGGGCTCGCGTGCGCGAACACGCCGTCATGAGTCTGCGTGAAGTACCCGGACCACGACTGCACGTTGGCGAATATCGGAAGGTGATGGAGCGCGATGTTGAGGGCGCCGTACGCGCCGGCCGAGTAGCCGCCGATGACGCGAGCGTCTCGGGAGCGGATGGTCGTGAAGCGGTGGTCGACATCGCGAACGACGTCGATGACGTAATTCTCGAAGGCCCCAGACGGAGTGTTCGCCCACTCTGAGTCCGAGAAGGTGTCGCCGTGCACGCGGCCATCGGCGAACACGAGCAGCATTGGTGCTAGCCGGTTCTCGCTCAGCCGGTTGATGAGCCGCACATCGAGGCCCGCGACGCTGATGAAGGCCTGCGGCGCACCCGGGGCCCCATGCAGCAGGTAGTAGACCGGGTAGCGGCGGGCGCGTGTGTATCCCGGCGGGAGATACACGAGGTAGTCGGTGCGGCGATGGAGCGCGCGTGAATAGAAGTGGACCGTGACGAGGCGGCCCGACCGCGCCCGCGGGAGTCGCCTGATCGTCCCGAACCCACGGTGCTGGGAGTAGGTCTGGGCGTAGCTGTAGGCGCCGAGCAGTCCAATCCCAATGGCGCCCGCGGCAACGAGCATCCCGAGCGTCCGCCACCAGCGAAACCGCCTCATACGGTCACCGCCGCTCCCACCCGCCGGCCGTCCTCATGAGGCTCGGACGTCCGGGGACCGCGCACGTAGCCCTCCGCCTGGAGCGTCCGCAGAACCGCCCGCGGCAGGCCGTGACGAGACTGGTAGACGAGATAGCGGGGACGCCACTCCGGCGAGAACTTTTCGTTGAAGCGGACGAGCCGTTCCATCTGGAAGCGTCGACTGAGCAATGCGAGGAGCGCCCGCGAGAAATTCCGCTTGAGCCGGCTCCCGGATACCGGCCGGCGCACGAGATGCGCCAGTCCGGCGTAGTTGAGACTCACCTCGGGGATTCCGCGCGTACGGGCGAGCTCGAGCGCCCGGCACACGAGCGCCTCATTGAGCCCGTTGGGGGTCTCACCGATCCGGCGCATCGTGTCGAGCGACAACTTGCCGCGATGCGCGATGAACCGCATCGTGGCGCACAGCTGCCCGTCCGGCGCCCGGGCGAGGAGATACAGATCGCTGGGTCGGACCACACCCTCGAACGCGCCCATTCCCATCGCAAACCCGATCAGCCGTGTCCGCGCCCCTCGCCAAGCCGTTTCCAGCTGACCGATCTCGGCCTCCGTGCCGGCGTCAATCTCGATGCCGTCGCAGGCGACGATCTCCCAGCCTCGGCGCTCGATGCGATGGACCGATTGGCGCAGCTTGCGCACCGACCGTCCCTCCAACGTGAACTGGTGCGGCCGGGCCACAGCCTCCTCGCCGACACAGAGCGCCCGCAGCCCGAGGTCTGCGTATGCGTCGATGTGGGTCGCTGAGGCACCGTAGACGGCGACGTTCCAGTGCCGGGCACGCGCATCTTGCAGGAAGCGGGCAAGGACCGCCGGAGCGCACCCCGGGGGCCCAACCGGGTCACCGGACACGACCGCGGTGCGACCGACGACGCGGTACGCCAGCACCCCGCCGGCAGCGAACGCGAACGCCTTGTCTGGCCGGACGATGAAGGGAGCGAGCGAGTCCTCGCCGTGACGGTCGACGAGGTCCTGGGCGGCCGCGAGCTGAAGCTCATGCGGTTCGACGAGTTCCGATGTCGCGGCGACGGACACGAGCGCGGCATCCGCGGGACGCGGGCGACGCCGCGCGACCGGTGCCAGGGCCGCCAGCACCAGACCGGCGTCGGCGCTCAGGATGAGCGATTGGTCGGCAGAGGTCAGCGCGTCGAGCGCGACGCTGACGGCGACGACCGTGGCTGCGACCACGATCGAGTAGGCAATGAAGCGGGCCCCGACACCGATGTCTCCGAACATCCGGCTGACACTTTGGTCCGCGTGTCTGAGACCGGGCCGGGAGGACCCTGAGAATCCGCTGAGTACGCGGGCATCCTGACCGTGAAGACGCCACCACCGCCGGGGCGACTGCACGCCGTCACGGTGCCGCGATGGGCGTCCACGATCTCACGCACGATCGACAGGCCAAGCCCGGAACCGCCCGGGCCGCGCGCCCGCCCCTCCTCCGCTCGCCAGAACCGCTCAAACACCTGCTCCTCCGCGCCGGGCGGAAGGCCGCTCCCGCGGTCGCTCACCTCGACCACGGCGTCGGCCCCGTGCCGGGCTACCGTCACCTCGACCGGCGTGCCGTCCGGGGTGTGGATTATCGCGTTGCTGAGGAGATTGGCGAGCACCTGGCGGAGCCCATCGACGTCGCCGAGGACCTGGACCGAGCTTCGCGCCTGAAGCGTCACCCTTCGCGTCGGCGCAATTGCCCGCGCGTCGGTCACGGCGTGGGCAGCGAGCTCGCTGATGTCGACGACACCGGGCGAGGACGGGGGCAGCTCGTCTAGCCGCGCCAGCAGCATGAGATCGTCGACGAGTTTCCCCATCCGTGCGGCCTCCGCCTCGATCCGGGCCATTGCCCGCTCGAGTGCGGCAGGATCGCGGGCAGGTCCGAGCCGGAACAGCTCGGCATAGCCGCGGATCGAGGCGAGCGGCGTTCGCAGCTCGTGGGATGCGTCCGCGAGGAACTGGCGTCGCAGCTCCTCGCTGCGGGCGCGGTCCGCGAACGCCTCCTCAAGTCGCACGAGCATGCGGTTGAGCGAGAGTCCGAGCCGCCCGACTTCCGTGCGCGGCGTGGCCGGGCTGACCCGCCGGGACAGGTCGCCCTCTGTGATCTCGCTCGCGACCCGCCCGATCTGGTCGAGCGGGCGCAGCGCGACCCGGATGACACCCCACGCGAGCCCAACGAGCACGATCAGGACGGCGGCCACGACAAGCGCCTCGACGATCACGAGCTCATCAAGCGTCTGGTCGATTTCGCGGAGCGGAACCGCGACGATGATCGTCCCGGCACCCGAGTCAAGCGCGACGACAGCGACGCGGAAGCGGACGCGTGAACGCGGCGTTGACCCGACCGTGAACATCTGTGGCGAGCCCCTCGGCTGGAGTTGAAGAATGCGGTGCGGGATCGCGGGCCGCGGCGGCGGCTTCTCGCCATAGCTGGCGAGTACCGGCCCCCGTTTCACGCGGCCGTCACTGCCGACGAACTCACCGAACGTCCCCGATGGGACGAAACCGGCGAGCCCGCGCCCGAGCGGCGACTCGACCGCCCGCCCGACCCCGAGGCGGTTGGTCACGCTCGGGCCGCCATTGAGGAGCTGCGGTTCGATACCGAGCACATAGGAGATCGGAGCTGCCGCGGCGACGACCCGCTGATCGAGGCGCCCATACAGATAGGAACGCTGCTCGGTGTAGATCGCGGCCGCAGCGACGACGAGCGCGATGGTGAACAGCAGCACGACGCTGATGAGCAGCCGGCTGCGCAGCGACATCAGGCAGGATCTCTCGGTAGTCGCAGCGAGTACCCGACCCCCCGAACGGTGTGGATCAGCGGAAGCTCGTCGAGGTCGATCTTCTTGCGCAGGTAACTGACGTACGTCTCGAGCACGCGCGCGTCGCCGCCGAAGTCATAGCTCCACACGTGCTCGAGCAACTGGGTCCGCGTCAACACCCGCCGTGGGTTTTGCATCAGGTAGCGCAGCAGCCGAAACTCGGTGTCGGTCAGCTCGATGTGCCGGCCGCCGCGGTTGACCTCCCGGGTCTCCTCGTCAAGCTCAAGGTCGGCGAACAGCAGCCGCCCGGGCTCGTCTTGGCGCGCTCCTGCCCGTCGCACGATGTTCCGCAGGCGCGCGACGAGTTCCTCCAGGCTGAACGGCTTCGTGATGTAATCGCCGCCCCCCATCTGAAGACCCCAGACCTTGTCGGAGATCGCGTCCCGTGCGGTGAGGAACAGGATTGGGACATCGGCGTGCTCGGCGGCGAGGCGGCGGGCGACCTCGAACCCGTCGATGTCCGGCAGCATGACGTCGAGGACGAGCACATCGGGCCGCAACTCACGCACGCTGGTGAGCGCGCCCGTCCCGGTGTGCGCCTCACTCACGTCGAACCCGTGATGGCGCAGTGCCATCGACACGACATCGACGATGTTCGGTTCATCGTCGACGACGAGCACACGCGACCGCCCGTCTGAAACGCTCACGCAGCCGATTATCGACCTCAAAGCTGAGGAATACCTGAGCCTTTCATGTGGAACGTGTTGCGTCCGCACCCGTTGGTCAAGAGGTTGCGCCGGCCGGCGCTGAGCATCCGTGCTCACCACCAGCGGCGAAACGCGGCGACGTCAGGCACTCGTTCCCCGGCGCGTCGGCGGTTGCGTTCGATCCGGTCGAGCCGCTCGATGACCTCGAGCCGCTCCAGACGTTGGCGCTCCCGGCGACGCCTGAGCGACACGATCCGCTCCGAGAACTCGGGGCGCGGGACGCGCGATAGTGAGCGGATGCTCACCGCGCGGAGATCTCCTCGCATGGGAGATCCTCCTTCCATGTGGGTTGGTTGCTGGTACATGCCCGGTGGCCGGGCAGGGGCGGTCGGCGCTCGCCAGAACGCGTCTCGCCAGTCTTGTTGTGTCACCACCTCACGGCGTGCAGCGTCGGCACGCGCACACTCGTGCAACAGTGACTTACATATGTGTCAGTGACCTATCCCGCCCTTCGCTGGGCGGAGACTAAGTCAGGTGGTCCTCGGGCTCTGCTGCTTCATGGTTGTCCTCCCTGGGCGTCGTTGAGGCAATAAAAAAGGGCGGTCACCTTGACCGCCCTCGCTCGGGACATCCATGGGTGCGCCGTTGGCTCAGCGCACACACCTCCGAGCGAGGGTCTGATCGTTTTCACGCAGGCCCGCCGATCCGGCGACGCTCACGACGATCTGCGTCGGCGCGCGCATCTCCGCCGCGGTGGCTGCGAGAAAGTGTGTGAGTGAGGTGGCGTTCATAAGGGGTAACTCCTGGCGTTCGAGCGAGGGTAACTCAGGCGCGCGAGAATTGCAAGGGATTTTCACGTCATTTCGCAGTCGGTTTCGGCCAGCCGCCACCGCCGCCCTGACGAGCCGCAACGGGGGGCCGAAGCTAAAGCTCACCAAGTTGACTGGCTTTGTGCTGCTGGTAGGGTTTTGGCGGCCACGTCTCCCGCCACCGCGATCCCAAGGAGCCCGCATCGATGAGCGCGCACGATCACGCAGATCACGAGCACCACGGCCCTGGCTATGCCACCCCGGCAGTCGCCCGCGAGCAGCCGCCCGAGCAGTTCGCGTATGTCGCCGCCCTGTACGAGGGCACCGGCATCGATCGGCCTGACTTCATCGCCGTCGTCGATGTCGATGCGAGCTCGCCGACGCTATGGGCAAATCGTCCACCGACCGAGATGCCGAACGTCGGCGACGAACTGCATCACTTCGGTTGGAATTCATGCTCCTCGGCGTGCCATTCACACCTCCAGCGGGACACAATGATCGTGCCCGGGATGCGCTCGTCCCGGCTGCACATCGTCGACATCTCCGAGCCGCGCAATCCGCGGATCAAGAACGTCATCGAGGGCGCGGAGATCAAGGAGAAGCTCGGCTTGAGCGCCCCGCACACGGTGCACTGCATGCCCGGCGACATCGTCACCATCTCGATGCTCGGCGACGCGGACGGCAACACGCCTGGCGGCTTCGCCGTGCTTGACGCGCGTGACTTCTCGGTCGCCGAGCGGTGGGAGCGCGAGCCGAACGGCCTCGAGTTCATGTACGACTTCTGGTACCAGCCCCGGCAGAACGCGCTGGTCTCTAGCGAGTGGGCAGCTCCGAACACGTTCCTTGACGGGTTCAACCCCGCCGATGTCGCCGCCGGCAAGTACGGCCGGCGGCTCCACTTCTGGGACCTTGACAAGCGCTCCAAGGTACAGACGCTCGATCTCGGCGCCGAGGGGTTGATCCCACTCGAGATCCGCTGGCAGCACAATCCCGACTCAACGCAGGGCTTCGTCGGGGCGACACTCTCGAGCAACATCATCCGCTTCCACAAGCCGAACGGCTCATGGGCGGCGCAGACGGTGATCGACGTCGCCAACGAGGAACTGGAGGGCTGGCCGCTCGAGGGTGGAGTGCCCGGCCTCATCACAGACCTGGTGCTCTCGCTCGACGACCGTGACCTGTTCTTCTCCAACTGGCTGCACGGCGACCTGCGCCATTACGACGTGTCGGACCCAACGCATCCAGTGCTCCGTTCGCAGATCTGGCTCGGGGGACTCCTCGGCCGCGACGGTGGGCACCCGAAGGCGGCGCAGCCGTTGAACGGCGGCCCCCAGATGCTCCAGAACTCTCTCGACGGCAACCGCGTGTACGCCACGAACTCGCTGTTCTCGACGTGTGACAACCAGTTCTTTCCCGACTTCCGCGGATGGATGGTCAAGCTCGACCGGCAGGCCGATGGGTCGTTCGCGCTCGATGAGGACTTCTTTGTCGACTTTCACGAACAGGCCGACGGAGCGCGGCCGCACGAGATTCACCTGCCGGGCGGCGACTGCACCACCGAGATCTTCCAGTAGCGCGTGACCCTTCACGGGCTCCTGTTTGACTGGAGCATCGACGGCGTGACCGGCGCCGTGTTCCTGTCCGCGCTCATCCTCGTCGGCCTCGGCTACGTGGCAGCGGCGCGGCGGGGTGAGCGGCGGGATCGACGCCGGCGGCGCTGGCCGCAGCACCGGACCACCTGCTTCCTCGGCGGGCTCGCGCTCCTGATCGTCGCCCTCTATTCCGGGATCGGGGCGGCGGCCGACGAGCGGCTGTCGGCTCACATGGTCGAGCACATGATGATGTGGGTGCTGGTCGCCCCGCTGCTCGCCGCGGGCGCACCGGTGCGGCTCGCGTTCTTTGCGCTGGGGCGGACCGGGCGGCGCCGGCTGGCGCGGGCGCTCCACTCCCGTCTTGTGTCAACGCTGACGCGACCCTCGGTGTCGGTCAGCGCGTTCGCCGCGGCCCTGATCCTTACTCACATTCCCGTCGTATATGGGTTGGCGCTCTCGAGCGACTACGCCCACGAGGCCGAACACGCGCTGTACCTGACGACCGCCCTGCTCGTGTGGGTGCCGCTGCTTGGCGTCGATCCGCTCCCCCATCGGTGTGGGACGCGGGGGCAGTGGGCCTGCATGCTCGCCTGCATGGTGCCGATGCTGCTCGTCGCCGGGTGGCTCGGGACGGCGGGGCACGTCGTCTACGGGCACTACCTCGGCACGCTCGGGCCGTCAGCTCTGCATGACCAGCGCGTTGCGGGCGCGGTCATGTGGGCGGGTGGCCTCCCGGCATTCGTCGTCCCGACGTTGAGCGCGGTCAGGATTCCGCGGCCGACGCGCTGGCGCGCTCGTATCGGGCGCTATTTGAGCGAGGTGTAGGTGGAGTCCCACATGCCGGCAGCGGCCGACAGTTGCCCCGTCACGACCCGGGGCGCGGCCTCGTCACCGGGGCGCGCGGCGAGCCACGCGGCCGCCTCGGCGAGCGCCTGGGCGGGGTCGAGCGGCGGGGTGGCGGCGAGCAGCGGCGCCGGATCACCGGTGCCGAGCACGGCCAGCGACTCCTCGCGCAGCTCGCATTCTGGCCACAGATCGGCGTCAAGGGACTCGACGATGCGCGCCGCATGGGCGAGCCACCGCGCGGACGCGGGCGGATCGACCCCGGCCGCGTAGCGCGCCACGAACCACAGCGCAAACGCCACCAGCGGCGGAACCCCGGAGCGCCGCATGAGCTGCACCGTCTCGGCCAGTTCGGCCTGCCGGATTTCGCCATCCCGCGCCGAGCGAGCGAGCAGCCCGGTCGCCGCCGCACTCGCGAACATGAACTCGTGGCCCGTCTCGCGAGCCTTCTCGACGCTGACCGCCGCGTGCTCGGCCGCCGCCTCGAACCGGCCGTCGACGTATGCGTCGAGCGCGAGGAAGTACTGGATCCAGCCGAGCGCCTTGGGGCTCGTCGATGCGTCGACGAGCGCGAGCAACTCGGGACGCAGCAGCGCCATTTCCTGACGATCGCGGGCGTTGAGCGCCTGACCGAACAGGTTCCCGGTCGCCGTCGCGACCGCCTCCTGGTCGCCGATCTCAGCCGCGCGCGTGGCGAGCCGGCGATGCCACAGCTTTGCCGCCGGCGTGAAGTCGAGAAACGCGCACGCGCGCACGAGCGCGATCTCCTGATCGCCGGGGATCGAGAAGCGCGCGAGCAGACGATCGACGAGCTCCTGGCCCTCCTGCCGCAGCATCCCGGCGAGCCACAGCGGCCGGAGCCCCAGCGCGAGGGCCACGGCCGCCTCGGCATCGCCGGTGTCAATCGCATCCTGGGCCGCCGCCCGGAGGTTCGCGTGTTCCGCGAGCAACGGCGCGGCAAGCTCGGCGGGCGAGCCGCCGGCGTCAAAGCCATCGCGCGCCGTGGCCGTGAGGGCAGCGAAGTACCGCCGGTGCCGGGCGTGAGCCTCCGTCCCGTCCCCGCCGTCGGCGAGCCGGTTTCCGGCGAACGCGCGCACGAGCTCGAGCAGTTCGTAGCGCTCGGTTCGAGGACGGCGCCGGACGAGGCTCGCATCGAGCAGCTCGCCGAGTTGCGCTCCCGACGGCGCGTCGACGATGGCATCGAGCGCCGCGGCGGTGAACCCGCCGAGAAACACTGACGCCCGCGCGAGCACCCCCTGTGCCTCGGCGCTGAGCAGCTCATAGCTCCAAGTGATCGTTGCCTGGAGGGTCTGCTGACGATCGGGAAGGTCTCGGAGCGCGTGCTCTCCGATCGACAGCGGTTGGGCGAGCTGCTCCGCGATCTCTGCCGGCCCCATCGCCTGGGCCCGGGCCGCGGCGAGCTCGATCGCGAGCGGCAGACCGTCGAGCGCGCGACAGATGCTGGCGGCGGTGCGAGTCGTCGCGGCGTCGACCTCGAGCCGCCGGTTCGTGGCCAGCGCGCACTGGAGGAACATCTGCACGGCGGGGCTTTCCGAGGCGTCACTCTCGGTCTCGCCGGCCGGCAGCGGCAGCGGCTCCACCTCAAAGACCCGCTCGCCGCGAAGGCGCAAGGGGATCCGGCTCGTCGCCAGCACCCGCAGCCCGCGTGCTTCGGCGAGGAGGTCGGCGACGAGGCGCGCGCCGCCGAGCAGATGCTCGAAGTTGTCAAGGACGAGCAGCAGCTCACGGTCGCGCAGGTGGGCGGACAGCCCGTCCGCGCTGAGGCCGTCGCCGGCGTCCCGCCGTGAGAGGGCGGTGGCGATCTCGGCCGCAATCAGGGTGGCGTCGGTGAGCTGCTCGAGCCGGACGAACAGCACGCCGTCCGCGTACGCCTTGAGCTCGCGCCCGGCCAGCTCGAGCACGAGCCGGGTCTTACCGACGCCGCCGGGACCGGTCAGTGTGATCAGCTGAACGTCCGGATCGGCGAGCAGACCGGCAAGTGCGGTCAGCTCCTCCTCGCGGCCGACGAGCCGCGTGGGCGCGCGGGGGAGGTTCGAGGGAGGGCTCGAGGGCGACGCCGGTGGCGATGCCGGCGGCGTCGCCGTCCCGGCGTGCAACGTCTCGTCGCCGGCGAGGATCTGCTGCTGGAGACGAACGAGCGGCTCCCCGGGGTCGAGGCCGAGTTCGCTGGACAGCGCTCGCCGGGCCCGCTGAAACGCTTCGAGGGCATCGGCCTGGCGTCCCGCCCGGAACAGGGCGAGCATCAACTGACCCGTCAGCCGCTCCTCGAACTGGTGCTCGCGGATGAGCTGCTCAAGCTCGGCAATCAGTTCGCCGGCGGCGCCCCCCGCGAGGTCGGCGTCGATCCGCAGCATGATGGCCTGCAGTCGCTTCTCGGGGCATGAAAATGATCTTGTGAGAGTTCTGTCTGGGTCCGGGCTTACGGTCCGCCGATCGGGATAGGGGCTTTCTGGGAGAACGTAGCTGGGCAGGCCGTTTTGGACGATGGGCTTCGAGCCCGTGCTTTTCGGTGGCCGCCCCTGCGACTTGCCCGATTGCGCTGCGAGCGCGTATCCGTCGTTGTCGTTGTGCCCACGGTTCTCCCGTTCATTGTTGCTCGATCGGGAGGGAGAAGTGACTGCGGTCCTAACTGCTGTTGGTAGGGCGATTGGGTTGGACGTGCACCTCGATTTCTGCGAGGTCGCGATCTGTGAGGACGGGAAGGTGCGCTCCGCGGGGCGGGTCGCGTCGACGCCGGAGGCGTTGAAGGTCCTGGCGGAGAGCTTGATGGTGAGTGACATGGTTGCGTTGGAGGTGACCGGTTCGGCGTGGGAGATCGCGAGGATCCTCGAGCCGCATGTCGCGAAGGTGGTCGTGGTCTCACCGGGTGATACGGGGATCACCCAGGCGCGCGCGAAGACCGACCGGTTGGACGCCCGGACGTTGGCGCGGTTGTTGTTCTCCGGCGAGTTGGAGGCGGTGTGGGTGCCCGATGAGCTGACGAGGGTGTTGCGCCGGCGCTTGGCGCGTCGCGAGCAGCTGATGCGCGCACGGACTCGGGCGAAGAACGAGATCCACGCGATGTTGATGCGCCAACTCGTCGGCCGCCCGCCGGTCTCGGATCTGTTCGGCGTCAAGGGACGAGCGTGGCTGCGCCAGCTCGAGTTGCCGGTCGAGGAGTGCGAAACGGTCGAGGGGTGCATGCGCCAGGTCGAGTTCCTCGACGCCGAGATCGCGGACGTCGAACGATTGATCGCCCGCTACGCGCTGTCATGTTCGGAGGCCCGCAGGCTGATGAGCGTGCCTGGCGTGAACGTGATCTGCGCGGCGACGTTCCTGGCCGCGATCGGCGACATCCGCCGGTTCAAGACCTCCCGGCAGCTGGTCGGCTACCTCGGCTTGGATCCGAAGGTCCGCCAGTCGGGCAGCTCGCCCGCTCGGGGCGGGCGGATCTCCAAGCAGGGCTCACCGCAAGCCCGGTGGGCGCTGGTCGAGGCCGCGTTCAGCGCTGTCCGCCAGCCCGGGCCGCTGCACGCGTTCTACGAGCGGATCCGTGCCCGCCGCGGCCACGGGATCGCGACCGTCGCCGCCGCGCGCAAGCTCACGGTGCTGTTCTGGTGCCTACTCACCCGCGAGGAGCAGTACGCCCACCAGCAGCCATCGCTGACCGCCAAGAAGCTCCGGCGGCTCGAGCTGACCGCCGGCGCGAAGCGCTACGACACCAAAGCCGCCGGGATCTGGTCAACCAACCAGGCGATGCGCGAAGCCGAACGAGCACTCGCGCTCCAAGCCGAGGCGTCCTACGTGCGGATGGTCCGCGACTGGCAGGCAACGGCACCGAACAAGAAAGTGGGCGCGAGCGTGACACCGGAGCGCGCATAACAGTGGCCCTTGAGGGGCAAACGTCGCGCGGCAGGCTCCCGAGCTCCTGACGCCTGCTCTTCGACACGTCATCGGCTCGCGCCCGCACACAACCTAACGCCACACACCAACGTCGACCACCCCGACGTGGACCTCGCGTGCGCAAATACCGGCCACAACCGCGCCGATCGGGCCGACCCGCCGCCGAACCGACCTCACAGGAGCCGATCTACGGCCCTCGGCGACCGCTACCTGACAGACAGGACCTCCGAAAAGTTGTCCCCAAGCCCTTGACTTTCATCCGTCGTCCAGAGCGCGCCGCCACTGTGCCACGCTGCCCTCCGCGGTGACGTCGCAGAGCGGGTCGCCGCGGAACAGACGCAGCGCCTCGCGCAGCAGCGACGAGGCATGCTCAGGCTGCGCCCGGGCCTGCTCGACGAGTTCGTCGAAGCGCCAGACGTCGACCTCAAAGCTTCCCGGCGCGAGCGAGTACCCGGCCGGTTCGAGCACGATCAGTCCGCCGAGCAGAGCCCGCAGCTTCGACAGATGCACGTGGAGCGCTGAAACGGCGCTCGCGGGCGGACGCTCTCCCCACAGCTCGTCGATCAGCCTGTCCCGCGACAGCGGGACGCCGCCGGCCATCAGCAGGAGTGCGAGCAGCGATCGCTGGCGGCCGCTCGGCAGCGGCAGCGGCTGTCCGTCCCGCTCAAACGTCAGCGGACCGAGGATCCCGAAACGACACACGCCGATTGCCACCCCGTCCACAGCGTACCGGGCGGCAAGGCGCAAAAGGTGCCTTTGGCGGTCCTTTGGTGCGCGTTAGGTGCGACGGCTCAGGCTGCACCGCATCAACTCGACGTTCCCACTCAAGGACAACACGATGGGTCTCTTCAACCAGATGCAGACATACACGGGACGGGTTCCGGCGGAACTGCTGGAACGCGGACAGGCGGGTCTCGGAATGATCGTGAGCGCCCAGCAGACGGAGGTCAGCACTGGTCACGGCACCGACCTGGCCCACATCTGCGTGTTCACTGTGGAGGTCGCGCTCGAGGGCCGGCGGCGTTACACGGCGACCTGCCGGCAGGCGGTCAGGGCGTCGGTCCTTTCGGAGCTGATGCTCCCCGACGCCACCGTCGCGGTCCGTGTCGACCCGGCCGACCGCAGCCGCATCGTGCTCTCGCTTGACGAGGCACCCCCGACTGAACGGAGAGGTGCCCGCACGACCACCGTCTAGTCACCGCTTCCACGAACGGCCTGCGGGGGTCCGCAGGCCCACACCCAATTCCACCAAGTTCATTCCTACCAAGGAGAAACACATGCTTGTCGTTACCACCAATTGGCGTCTTTGGATGGCCGGTATGGCCGTCTCTCTCGCGATCTTCGGCGTCGTCTTCTTCACCGTCATCAAGCCGAGCAGCGACACCGCCAATCAGGCGCTCAAGTCGGGCCTGCAGCAGAGCCAGCAGGCGATCAACCAGGCCCAGAAGCAGCTCGGGTCCGCGAGCAGCGAGGCCAGCTCCTCGGCCGGTCAGGCGGGCGCGGTTGCGACGTCGGCAAAGACGCAGCTGGACAAGGCCTCGAAGCTCACCGCCTGCATGTCGCAGGCCGGGACCGACGTGGCAAAGGTGCAGATCTGCCAGGCCAAGTTCGGCCACTAGTGGACCCATCCGTAGGTCCTGCGTCATTCGAGCGGCCCCTGGCGGCAGCAGCAGGCAGTGGCCGGGCCGCGGCCCGTCCGGCGATCGTGCCGGGCGGGCCGCTGGTCGTGCGTGCGTCGACCGGCGCCAGTCCGGCGCCGGCGCGCCGCGCCACTCATGCGGTCCCCAGGCCGTCGATGTGCTCAACCCACAGCGAGAACGACATCAGGCCCCACAGCTGGCGGCTGTAGTCCTCGCGCCGGGCAACGTGGTCATCGAGCAGCCGCGTCACCGTGCTGGGCTCGAAGTACCCCTGGGCGCGCGTGCGCCCGGGCGAGAGGAGGTCACGCGCCAAGGGCTGCAACTCGCCACGGAGCCACGCGGCGGCCGGAATCGAGAAGCCCCGCTTGCGCGCCTTGATGATGCTCTCCGGAATGAGTGGCGCGACGGCCTGGCGGAGCAGCCGCTTCTTCTGCAGCCCCCGCACCTTGAGGTTCGTCGGGAGCGCGAGGGCGAGGTCGGCGACGACCGGGTCAAGGTAGGGAACGCGGGCCTCGAGGCTGTGCGCCATGCTCATGCGGTCGGTCTTGACGAGGAGGTCGTCGGCCAGGTAGATGCCCAGATCGACGTCCTGGAGGCGGGCGAGCAGCGGCGCGCCAGCCGTTTCCGCGAACCGCTCGCGCCAAGTGGCGAGCGCGTCGCTGTCAGGGCGGCGCCACGGCGGCGTGAGCAGCTCGGCGCGCTGTGCGTCGGAGAAGATCTCCTTCCAGCCGTGGTGCCGCTCGAGCGGCGGCATCGCGGCCGCCCGCACGAACCGCTTGGCGCGGTAATCGAAGCTCACGCGCCGGCTCGAGCTCGGGAGCAACTCGACGAGCGGCTGCAGACGCGCCGCCGCGGCCCCGACCCGCTGAGCGAGTTGATCGGCAGCGTACGTCTCGTAGCCGCCGAACAGCTCATCGCCGCCCTCCCCGGAGAGGACGACCTTGACGTGCCCGGCGGCGAGGTCGGAGACGAGGAACGTCGGGATCGACGAGGAGTCCGCGAACGGCTCGTCACACGCAGCCACGATCTTCGGCAACAGCTCCTCAACGTTCGGGTCGACGACGAGCTCGTGATGATCGGTGTCGTAGCGCCGGGCGACTTCGCGGGCGAGATCGAGTTCATTGAACGAGCGCTCGCGAAAGCCGATCGAGAACGTCGAGACCCGAGTCGACGAAGCCGTGGCGGCGAGGGCGGCGAGAGCGGAGGAGTCGACGCCGCCGGACAGGAGCACGCCAACCGGCACGTCGGAGAGGAGATGGGCACTCACCGAATCACGCAACCGCTGTCGGAGCTCCTCGGCGAGCGCCGCGGCCGGCTCCTCCCGTAGCTGCTCCGTGGACGCGGGTGCCGGACGCGCGTATCGGATCACGGTGGGGCCGTCGGTCGTACAGAGCAATGTGTGGCCGGGTGGCAGCTTGCGCGCGGCGGTGAAGATCGTCAGCGGCGCGGGGATCGAATTGAACGCGAGGAACGTGTGCAGCGCATCGGCGTCGAGATCCCGGGAGAACCCCGGCCGGCGGAGCAGCGCCTTGAGCTCGGAAGCGAAGCTCAGCTCGCCGTCTCCGACGGAGTAGAAGAGCGGCTTGATCCCGAACCGGTCCCGGGCGAGGAGGAGCCGGCGCTCGCGACGGTCCCAGATCGCGATCGCGAACATCCCGCGCAGCCGTCGCACGAACTCCGGTCCGTGCGCGACGTAGAGGTGCAGGAGCACCTCTGTATCGCAATGCGTGCGGAAGACGACGCCGTCGCGTTCGAGCTCGGCCCGGAGTTCCGGGTAGTTGAAGATCTCGCCGTTTTGCACGACGCACACCGTCCCGTCGTCGGTGAGCATCGGCTGATCACCGTGTGCGAGGTCGAGGATCGCGAGACGTCGCGCGGCGAGTCCCGCTGGGCCGTCGACGTGCAGGCCGCCGGCGTCCGGGCCCCGGTGCACGAGCGTCTCGTTCATCCGCTCGAGCAGTCCCGCGTCGGCCGGGCGCCCGCGCGCGAAATCATAGCTGCCGCAGATACCGCACATGTCCCGGCGCGCTCAGGGGAGGCGATTGAGCGCGCTGCGCCGGTTCGCCGGACGGACGACAATCAACCAGATCGTCGTGAAGATCACCGACAGGTAGAGCTGCACCGAGCGGTCGGCGATGTACTCGAGATCGTGCGCGAGTTTCTCCGCCCACGTCATCTCCCGCGTGAGCCGGAGCTGCGCCAGCCCGGTGACGCCAGGCCGCACGACGAGCCGTTGCCAGTACTCGGGGATGCTGACGCACAGCTCCTCGAAGAACGCGGGGCGGATCGGCCGTGGCCCCACGAGGCTCATGTCACCGCGCACGACGTTGAGGAGCTGAGGCAGTTCGTCGAGCTTCGACGCCCGCAGGACGCGCCCGATGCGAGTGACCTCGTTCTCGGTGAGCGCGGTCAGCTCCGGCCCCAGGTACGGCCCGAGCCGCTGCTCGGCATCAGGGGCAAGCGTCCGGAACTTCAGCATCTGAAACAGGTGACCGCCGCGTCCCACACGCCAGCCGCGGTACAGCACCGGCCCGCGCGGCGAGCTCAGCTTGAGCAGAATCACGATCGACAGCGACAGCGGCGCCGTCAGCGTGGCGGCCGTCCCCGCGATGACGACGTCGAGCGCACGGAGCACGCTGTCGACAAGCCGAGGCTGGAACGCGTGCGACATCGCCGCGTACTGATCGACGAGCGAACCGTGCTGAGCGGGGGGAGCCGGCGGCGCTTCGCCGGAGAGCACACGGGCGAGGCGTCCAGGGACGCGCACCGGGCGTGTCGGCTTGGTGCCCATCGTCATCGGACAGCGGACAGGATCATGTCGACGAGAATCTGTGGGTCGCGTCGGGGCCAGTCGAGCGTGCCCGTCCGCTTCTCGAGCTCGAGCGCGCGGGCGTCGGAGAGCGGACGCAGCCGGCCGCTGCGGATGAGCGATTCGTCGACTCCGCCGAGCCGGCCGCCGTACGTCGTGTACACGGGGACACCAAGCGCGACGGCCTCACGGTTCATGCTCCCACCCGCCGAGACGACGAGATCGGAGGCGGCGATGAGGCTCTGAGCGTCCACGGCGCCTTCGGCAATGACGACGGAGGGAAGATTGAGCGAGCGGACATGCTGGCGCTGGGCGTCGGTTCGCGGCAGCACGACAGCATGAACGTCCGCCCGGTCGCCCAGGTATCCGAGCACGCTGGGGAACAGTGGGTTCGACTTTCGGTGATACAGAGACACGTCCGGCGGCGGTCGCACGACGACGACGATCCGCGCGGGATCGACGCCGAGCCTGGCGAGAATCCCCTGGTCAGGCTGGAAGTCAGCGAGGTAGTACTCCTCTTTGAGGCCGGGGTACTGGAGGAGCTTGTCACCGGTCGCCCCGAAGCGGGCGAGCCGACTGGGTGGGATCGCGTCGGGGGTGATCACCTTGCGTGCGAGCCGGCAGCCGAGGTTGTGCTGCTGGATCGCGAACTCGTAGTCGAACATGTTGACCGCCGGGAGCCGGGCGGCCGCCGCCGCGATCGCGAGGTCGTTCGATCCGTGCGCGACGCCGAGGTCGAAGTCCTGGCGGCGAGCCCATCGAAAGAGTGTCACGCTGCGCTGCGCCAGGGCGGCAGCCTTGCGCGCACGTGATGCCCCGGCGTGGCGGCCGACGACGATCGCGTCGAGCCCGTGCAGCCGCAGCAGTCCCAGCGTCTGGGCGTAATCACGCGCTGTGATCTGCACGTCGTGACCATCTGCGCGCAGGCGCTGGATGATCGGCCGGAACACCACCGGGTGCGCGGAGGCAGTCATGTCGAACCAGATCTTCATCCGGGCCGAGAGCCTAGTGGTTGTCAGGTCCTACGTTCGGTCGCCGCAGGGCAGCGCAATGACACGCCGCACCACGGTCCGAACCTCAGGACGTACGGGGCGCTCAGCTCAGCCGTTTCGACGTGCCGTGAGCACGGCGAAGCAGTACTGCTTGAACAGGCAGTCCGCGTCGGCGAACCCGGCCGCCCGAAGCCAGGAGAGGTGATCCTCGACGGTCGCGCACCGGTCGTGGGACATCCGCTGCACGGCGCCCGCCCACTCGGCGTCGTCGGATCCGGCGGCCCGCGCCCGCGTCTCGTGCCAGCGCACGTACGCCTCGGTGAACCGTGGCGAGGGCCCGATCACCTGCTCGGCGTTGACGAACACGCCGCCCGGCCTGAGCGCGTCATGGATGCGCGTGAACAGTGCCCGCTTGGCCGCGTCGTCGAGATGATGGATCGCGAGCGCCGAGACGACCGCATCCCAGGGGCGATCCGGGTCGGCTGGGAGCGGTTCGCCGAGGTCGGCGTGGACGTACGTCGTCCCCGGGTCACCGAGCGCGTGACGGGCCTGTTCGAGCATCCCCGCCGAGCCGTCGAGCAGGGTGAGTTCGGCGGTCGGATAGACCGCACGGACGATCGCGGCGAGGAGTCCCGTTCCCGCGCCGAGGTCGAGGATCCGCCCGGGCGGGGTGACGCCGAGCGCCAGCGCCTCGACCGCCGTGCCATAGAACGCGTCGAACGGCGGGATGAGGCGCCGGCGGGACGCGTTGTAGCCGCTGGCGAACTGGTCGAAGGTCTCGGCGGCGGTGCCGGTCGTATCTGTCATCACATACAAGCGTCCGCGATCTTGACACACCCTACCGACACCACCACCGGTGAACTCGCAAGGTCAGCTACCGTCGGGCCGCGACGCACCATGTCCTTCGACCCTCCCCCGCTCGCCGAAGCCGACGTCGACCGCGACCCGCTCGTCCAGTTCGCGGCGTGGTTCGGCGAGGAGCGTCAGGCCGGCCATGACATGCCGGAGGCGGCGGCTGTGTCGACGGCGACCGCCGACGGCGCCCCTTCGAGTCGGATGGTCCTCGTGAAGGACTTCGACCCGGGCGGGTTCGTGTTCTTCACGAACTACGACAGTCGCAAGGGCCGTGAGCTCACTGAGAACCCGCAGGCGGCGCTGCTCTTCTACTGGCCGCGGCTGCAGCGCCAGGTGCGCATCGAGGGTGCGGTCCGGCGCGTCAGCCGCGAGGAGACCGAGCGTTACGTGCGCTCGCGCCCGCGGGGCAGCCAGCTCAGCGCGCTGGCGTCCCCGCAGAGTCACGTTGTCGAGAGCCGTGACGCGCTCGAGCGGCGCGTCGCCGCGATGTCAGCCCGCTACGACGGGGTTGAGCTCCCGATGCCGCCAGGATGGGGGGGCTTCCGGATCGAGCCGATCAGCTTCGAGTTCTGGCAGCACCGCGCCGATCGGCTCCACGACCGCATCCGCTACATCCCCGTCGACGGCGGCGGTTGGCGCATCGACCGGCTCGCTCCCTGACCCGGGCAGGGCGAGCCGGACGATCTTCCGCACCACTGAGCCGAACTGCTTGTGCAGCGGGCCGGTGTTGTACGGGAGCCCGTAGCGCTCGCAGATTGCCCGGACCTCGGTCGCGATCTCGGCGTACCGGTGCGCGGGGATGTCCGGAAACACGTGATGCTCGATCTGATGGCTGAGGTTGCCGCTGAGGATGTGGAACAGCCGGCTGCCGGTGAGGTTCGCGGAGCCGAGCATCTGCCGCACGTACCAGCCGCCTCGTGTCTCGTTCTCGACCTCGTCCTCGGAGAACTCCTCGACCCCATCCGGGAAGTGGCCGCAGAAGATGATCATGAACGACCACAGGTTGCGGATGAGGTTCGCGCTCAGGTTGCCGGTGAACACGAACGGCGCCCCCGGCCCGGCGAGGAGCGGGAACACGGCGTAGTCCTTGAGCACCTGGCGGCGGCCCTTGTGCCAGATCGCGCGCAGGATGTCCCGCTTGTCGCTCAACGCGATCTCGCCGGCCTCGATCCGGTCGACCTCGAGATCGTGAACGGCGACTCCCCACTGGAACAGAAGCGCGAGCATCAGCGCGTAGAGCGGGTTGCCGAGATCGCGAGCGCGCCACGGCTGATCCTCGGACATACGGAGGATCCCGTAGCCGATGTCCCGGTCCTTGCCGAGCACGTTCGTATGCGTGTGATGCAGGTAGTTGTGGGAGTGGCGCCACTGGTCACCGGGGCAGGCCGTGTCCCACTCGAACCGCTTGGAGTCCAGCGCGGGGTCCTTCATCCAGTCGTACTGGCCGTGCATCACGTTGTGGCCGATCTCCATGTTGTCGAGGATCTTCGACAGCGACAGGGCGGCGACGCCGGCGACCCACGCGGGCGGGAGCGCGCCGCCGAACAGCAAGCCGCGCCCGGCGACCTCAAGCCCGCGCTGGACCTTGATGATTCGGCGGATGTACTCGGCATCACGCTCGCCGAGATCGGCGAGCACCCGATTGCGCAGCTCGTCGAGCTCACGGCCGAGGGCGTCGATCTGCTCGGGCGTCAGGTCAGGGTGCTTCGTGGGCATAGGCAATCTCTCCGTTGTGTGCGAGGGGGTCAGATCTCGAGAGCGACGTCGCCGGCGGGAACCGAGATGCACAGCTGGATGCTCTCGTTCTCCTCGTCGGAGACCTCGCCGGTCAGGACGTTGCGGACGGCGCCGGCCGTCTTGCGGCACGTGCACGTGTGGCAGATGCCCATGCGGCAGCCGAACTCGGGAGCGACGCCGGCCGCCTCGGCCTGCTCGAGCAGGGTGCCGGTCGTGATCGGGACCGTCGTGCCGGTCTGCGTGAAGCGCAGCGTGCCGTCGGCGGGGGTGTCGCCGACGGCGAGCGTCGGCGGCGTGAAGGTCTCGGTGATCACTCGCTCCGGTGCGTCGGCCCACGCCTCGCGGACGGCGTCGATGAGACGCGGCGGCCCGCACACGGCGACGTGCGCGTCGGCCGACAGGCCGAGGGCCGGACGGCTGAAATGCGCGCCGCCCTCGCGTGTGGCGATGTACTCCGGGCGGATGTTCGGGTACGAGGCCGCGAGCTCTCGGACCTGGCGCTCGTAGAGCCAGTCAGAACGCGTCCGTCCGTAGTGGATGAACGTGACCTCGCCCGCGTGACCCTCGTGGCACAGCGTGCGCAGCATCGCCATTACCGGGGTCACACCGCTGCCGCCGCTGACGAGCGCCAGCCGCTCCGGACGGCGAGCCGGCAGCATGAACTGGCCCTCAGCGGCGCCCAGGTAGACGGTCCCCCCGGGATTCTCCCGGCGGAGATAGCTGGAGACGAGGCCGTCCGGAAGGAAGCTGATCGTCAGCTCGAGCAGATCGTCGGCGAGGTACTGCGAGCTGGCCGGAGAGTACGTGCGTGTGCGCCGCACGCCGTCGATCTCGACCCCGACCCGGATGAACTGGCCTGCCTGGAAGCCGGACCAGGCGGAGTTGGGCCGGATCCTGAGGGTGACGCTGCGGGCCGTCTGCCGCTCGACGGAAACGATCCGCGCGCGGGCTTCCGAGATCGTCAGTTCCGGGCGAATGAGCTCGAGGTAGCGATCGATCCCGTGGGGGCCGACGAGCAGGTCGACAAGCGACGAGCGCAGCAACCTGCGGGTGACTGTCTTCATGGGCGTCATCGCGTCAATCAATTAGTGGACAACTGTTCACAAGTCGTAGTTTAGAACTGTTCCCGACGCTGTCAACCGGTAAACTTCTCCGCGCAAGTCAGGACACAGACACGTGAACGCTCGTACACACAGATCCACGCGGGGCACAACGCGCTCCGGCTCCGCCCGCCACCGGCGAACGCAGGCCGAACGTCGCCAGCAGACGCGGCATGCGCTGCTCGACGCGGCGCTGCACCAGATCGAGGCCGGCGCGAGCTTCGACTCGCTGAGCCTCCGGAGCGTCGCGAAGGCGGCCGGCGTCGTGCCGACCGCGTTCTACCGCCATTTCGCCGGCATGGATGAACTCGGACTCGCGCTCGTGGAGGACTCGTTCCGGACGTTGCGGGCGATGCTCCGGGACGCGCGCGAAGACCTGCCGCCCGAGGACATCATCAGGCGCTCGGTCGCAATCCTCATGGACCACGTTCGCGAGCACCGGCTGCACTTCGTGTTCGTCGTACGTGTCGGCTACACGGGCAACGTCATCCTCCGCCACGCCGTGCGCAGCGAGGTTCGCCTGTTCACCAGCGAGCTCGCGACCGACCTGGCCCGGTTCCCGATCCTCCGGGACTGGAGCACCGACGATCTGCAGATGCTCGCCGGGCTGCTCGTCAACACGATGATCGCAACCGTCGGTGCGATGCTCGACGCCCCGGTGGCCGGTCCGGAGGCCGAGGCTGAGATCGCGCTCGTCGCCGAGAAGCAGTTGCGGCTGACGCTACTCGGCGTCCCGCACTGGCAGAGCGGCGGCGAGCCCAGGACGTAGCGGGCGGGGCACCTCCGTACGGCCGGAGCGGATAGCGGGCGGGGCACCTCCGTACGGCCGGAGCGGATACCGTGCGGGGCCGATGGCGATCGAGCGCCCGAGCCACCCGCACCCCGACCTGTCCTGGTCTGGCTGGGGCGACCCCGCGCTCGCGATGACGCTGCCGGAGGCGATGCTGAAGCTGCTCGCCGACGGGCTCGGGGTGCGCACGCCGGGACGGCCGCCCGGCCCACTGTCCGACTACGAGCTTCCCGCCCGACGGCTCGCGGACGCGGTGGTGGCGCGGCTGAGCGCCGTCGTCGGGGCCGAGCATGCGGACGGTAGCGACGAGGCGCGCCTGCGCCACCTGCGCGGGAAGTCGACACCGGACCTTCTCCGACTACGGGCCCACGACACGGCCGACGCCCCCGATCTCGTCCTGCGGCCGGAGGGGCACGGCCACATGCTCGAGCTGCTCGCAATCTGCAGCGAGGAACTGGTCGTCGTCGTGCCGTTCGGTGGCGGCACATCGGTCGTCGGCGGGCTCGAGCCGGACACCGACGGCTACGCCGGAGTCGTGGCTGTCGACCTTCGACGGATGGACGCCCTGCTCGAGCTCGACGAGACCTCCCGGCTGGCCACGTTCGAGCCCGGTCTCCGCGGTCCGCAGGCGGAGGAGCTCGTCGGCGCGCACGGCTACACGATCGGTCACTTCCCGCAGTCGTTCGAGTACGCGACGCTCGGCGGCGCCGCCGCCGCACGCTCGAGCGGTCAGTCCTCCGCCGGGTACGGGCGCTTTGACGAGCTCGTCGTCGGCCTGCGCGTGGCCACGCCGGCAGGGACCCTGTCGCTCGGGCGCGCTCCGAAGTCCGCTGCCGGTCCGGACCTGCGTCAGCTGATCCTCGGCTCGGAAGGCGCGTTCGGCGTCATCACCGGCCTGACAATCCGCGTTCGGCGAGCGCCCGACCAGCGCGTCTATGAGGGGTGGCGGCTGCCGTCGTTCACCGCGGGTGCCGACGTCGTCAGAGCGCTCGTCCAGGACGGGCCGCTGCCGACCGTGCTCCGCCTCTCCGACGAGGCCGAGACGGCGCTCAACCTGGCACGGCCGGGGGAGCTCGGGCAGGGATCGGCCGGGGGCTGCCTCGCGATCATCGGGTTTGAGGGCACGCCGGACGACGTCGCCGCCGCGCGGGCCGGGGCCCATCGGGTGCTGGCGGCGGCGGGCGCCGAGCCGGCCGACCCGGGCGCTGGTGAGGCATGGGCCCACGACCGCTTCCGGGGCCCGTACCTGCGGGACGCACTGCTCGACGCCGGGGCGGTCGTCGAGACGCTGGAGACGGCGACGTTCTGGTCGGGACTGCCTGCGCTGTACAAGGCGGTGAGCACGGCGCTGCGCGATGCGCTCGCCGGGCAGGGAACGCCGCCCGTCATCCTGTGCCACATCTCGCACGTGTATCCAGCCGGAGCGTCGTTGTACTTCACGATCGGGTGCGCCGCGCTCGAGGACCCGGTCACCCAGTGGCACGCGGCAAAGGCGGCGGCAAGCGACGCGATCATCGCGGCCGGCGGGTCGATCACCCATCACCACGGCGTCGGGCGGGACCACCTGCCGTGGTACCAACAGGAGATCGGCGAGGTGGGAATGGGCGTGCTGCGTGCCGTCAAGGCCTCCCTTGACCCGGCGGGGATTCTCAATCCCGGGATCCTGGTGGCGCGGTGAGCGAGGCTGACGACATCCGGCGTCTCGCCGAACTCGCCGTCCGCTTCGGGGCCAACGTGCAACCGGGGCAGATCCTCATCCTCAGCTCGGAGCCCGGTAAGGAGGCGCTCGCGCGCGCCGTCGCCGAGTGCGCCTACGAGCACGGCGCCCTGTTTGTCGACCTCCGGGTGTTCGACCTCTATTTCAAGCGCGCTCGGGCGCTGCATGCCGATCCGGACACGCTGTCCTACGTGCCACCGTGGTGGGGGCAGCAGATGCTGGCCTATGGCGAGCACCGGTGCGCGCGGATCGGGCTGACCGGGCCGCCCGATCCGCACGTGATGGACGGGGTCGACCTCGAACTGCTCGGCCGGGACACGCTCCCACGCGTGCGCGAGGCGAACGAGGTGCTCAACGCGCGCACGACGAACTGGTGCCTGATCCCGTGCCCGACCCCTGATTGGGGCCGGCTCGTCCACCCCGAACTCGATCCGGCCGCGGCCCACGAACGACTGTGGGAGGAGATCGCGCACGTGTGCCGCCTCGATGAACCGGACCCGGTCGCGGCCTGGGGCGAGCGGCTCGATCGGCTGACAAGTTTGTGCGCCAGGCTCGACGCGCACCGGCTCGATCGGCTGCGTTTCGAGGGGCCCGGCACCGACTTGGAGGTCGGACTGCTCCCGGGCAGCCGCTGGCAGGCGGCGCGCCTGGAGACGGCCGGCGGAATCGAGCACGTCCCGAACATCCCGACCGAGGAGGTGTTCACGACACCGGACCCGACTCGGACCGCCGGTCACGTGACCTCGACGAAGCCGCTCGAGCTGACGGGCACGACGATCACCGGGCTGCGGGTCCGCTTCGAGCACGGCCGAGCGGTTGACATCGACGCGGACGAGGGCGGGATGGCGCTGCGGGCACTCGCCCGTCAGGACGACGGGGGAGCCCGCCTCGGCGAGGTTGCGCTCGTCGACCGCGAGAGCCGAATCGGCCAGCTCGGGACGATCTTCTACGACACGCTGCTCGACGAGAACGCCGCCAGCCACATCGCGCTCGGTCAGGGCCTCGAGTTCGCGGTCAGTGGCGAGGCGTCACGCCGGCGGGTGAACGCGAGCACGATCCACGTCGACTTCATGATCGGCTCCGACGACGTCGCCGTGACGGGCACCACGGCGGACGGCCACGACGTGCCGCTGCTTCGCGGCGGCGAGTGGCAGCTGTAGACGCCCGGGCTCCAGGGCTCGCCTGCGAGGCGCGCGCTAGGCTTGCGATGCTCCTGCGGAGAGGTGCCGGAGCGGTTGAACGGGCGCGACTGGAAATCGCGTAACGGGGGTTAACCTCGTTCGGGGGTTCGAATCCCCCCCTCTCCGCCTTTGTTGCCGCCTCGCGTGGGAGCATCCTGGCCGCCGAAGTTGTGCAAGTTGCCTCTGCGGTTGCCGCCGGGTTGTCCCAAATCTATACTTCCGCCGGGGCAATGAAAGGATTCAAACGATCGCCAACTCCCGCTCTTCGGCTCGTTCATACGAGCGAAACGGCGCCTGAGGAGTGGGGGTGGTTCTGCGGTCATTGCGCTGCGCCGTCCCCGGGGGGCCAACCGCCGTCTCCGGGCGGCCGGGTGTGTCCGTCGTGCGGCTTCGGGGTTATGCTCGAGGCGCGCCGCGACATCGTTCCCGGCCCTCGGGACGCGTTCCTGATCGTCGACTCGGGCGCTGCTCCTCCAGGCACTCTCCCGGGAGGCTGAACGGCTGCTCGCGGTCACCGAGGAGGCGGCAATCCACCGACCGGTCGCCGACCTGCTGCAGACCGCTGACGCCGAGGCGCGCGGCCGGATCGGGTTTGCCGGCGCCGTCGCCGAGGCGGTGGCGGGCGCCGAGGACCCGATGCACGCGTTCGTGCGACCGTGGAACACCTTCGGCGTCCGGATGCGAGCGAAGATCGCCCCGTGCGGGCCGCCTCGCGCTGCGCTGATCGTGCTCGAGGACGGGACGCCCGGCCTCCGGGCTGTCCGGCCGGAGTAGGTTCGGCTCGTGTCGTGAAGCGGAAGTTCGGTGGCAGCCACCGAACTAACGGTTCACGACATTAGCCGGCGGGCGGGAGCAGTGCCGGCGCCCCCCAGCGGTGCAGCGCCTCGGGGACCCGCACCGAGCCATCGTCCTGCTGCCCGTTCTCGAGCAGCGCGATGATCGTTCGCCCGACCGCGACGGCGGTCCCGTTGAGCGTGTGCACGATCGCCGGCCGGCCGTCGCCGGGCCGGTAGCGGATGTCGAGCCGCCGCGCCTGGTAGTCGGTCGTGTTCGACGTTGACGTGAGCTCGCGGTAGCGCTCCTGCCCGGGGAGCCACGCCTCGCAGTCGTACTTCTTCGCCGCCGACGCACCGAGGTCATCGACCGCGATCGCCACCACGCGGTAGGGGATCTCGAGCTCCTGAAGGATCGCCTCCTCGATCGCGAGGAGCCGCTCATGCTCGGCCGTCGATTCCTCGGGAGCGACGAAGCTGAACATCTCGACCTTGTCGAACTGATGCACGCGGAAGATGCCCCGCGTGTCCTTTCCGGCCGCCCCCGCCTCCCGGCGAAAGCAGCTCGAGAACCCGGCGTACCGCGCCGGGACCTGGTCGCCGGCGAGGATCTCCTTGGCGTGCAACGACGCGAGCGGGACCTCTGAGGTGCCGACGAGATACAGGTCGTCCTCCGGGAGGTGGTAGATCTGCTGCTCGGTGTCCGGGAGAAAGCCCGTGCCATACAGGGCCTGCTCGCGGACGAGGACCGGCGGGATGACCGGCTCGAACCCGTGGCCCATGACCGTCTCGAACGCATAGCGGACGAGCGCGAGCTCGAGCAGGACGAGGTCGCCCTTGAGATAGGCGAAGCGCGAGCCAGAGACCTGGGCGCCGCGCTCCATGTCGATCCGCGGCCCGGCGAGCTCGAGATGATCCTTGCCGGTCTTGCCGGCGTCGCCGACCTCCTTGAGGACGGTGTCCTCGTCCGGAGCGTCGGCGGCCGGCAGGTTGGGGAGCGACGCCAGCGCGGAATCGCGGTCCCGACGCACCGCGTCCTCCTCGTCGCTCAGCGCACGGCCGCGCGCGGCGAGCGCCGCGAGCTGCTCGCGCTCCTCGGGGGTCGGCGCGCCGGTTCGACCCTTGCTCGCCCGGTTCTGCTCGGCACGCAGCTCCTCGAGCTGCGTCGTCAGGGCCCGCCAGCGCTCATCGAGCTCGAGCACGCGGTCGACGGCGGCCGCGGCGTCGGCGCCCCGTCGGGCAAGCGCGGCTCGGACCGTCTCGGGGTCCTGTCGGATCAGCCTGACGTCGAGCATGGGATGCCTCCTGGACCCGTCGTCCCGAGCGAGCCGGCGCCCGGCCGCCTACTTCTTCTTGTTGCTGGAGTGGGGCGGCTTCTGGGTGGCGACCGAATTCGTCGGCCCGGTGTCGGTCGACGCGGCCGTCGTCGACGTGGTCGCCGTCGACCCCGCCGGCGGCAGCGAGCCGATCGGCGTCGCCACGCATTGCTGCTGGCCGACGATCTTCGGCGCCGCCCGGCCGGCGTAGGTGGCGACGAACTGGGCCACGTCGCGCGCCTGCTGGCCGGTCACGATGTTCTGCGGCATGATCGCGCCGGAGAACCCGCCGTTCTCGATCGCGTACAGGACACGATCGATGGGCCGTTCGCAGCGGACGTTGAAGTTCGGGCCGTCCGTGATCTCACGGGAGCGAACATTCGTCGCGGACCCGTGCGTGCCCGCATAGGAGAGCGTGTGACACCCGGCGCACCGCTGCGAGAACAGCACGGCACCGTTATGCACATCGGCATTGGAGGACGGGACGTTGACGCGCTGCGTCCCGCAGGCCGCCATGAACCCGGCGAGGGCGACGAGTGCCACCGAAATGAGAAGGACCCTGGTCGGCCGGTTCATGCGGCGGGGGATGATACGAAGTTACGATCGTCCGGTGCGTTTCCGTGCCCTCTCATCGGTCGTGGCGGCGGGTCTCGTCCTCGGTTCGGGCGCGCTCGCGGGCTGCGGTCACACCCGTGATGTCGGCAGCGACCGATCGGTTCGCGTCGCCCTCACGGAGTATCGCCTCAACCCCCAGGATGTGGCCGTCAGCACGGGAACGCTGACGATGCTGATCCACAATTACGGCCGGCTGACGCACAACCTCGTCGTCTCCGAAAACGGCACCTCGATCGCGTCCACGCGTGGGATCCCCCCCGGCGGCGAGGCCGAGCTCGACCTCTCGCTCGCGCCCGGGACGTACCTGATGACCTCAACGATCCAGTCCGACCAGGCGCTCGGGCAGTACGGGACGATCACCGTCCACTGAGCGCCCGCGGGCGAATTCTTGCGGCGCGGAGCAGGAGCGGAGCGCGGCACGCCGAACCTCTGTGGGCGATCCCCCCGGCGTCGGCCGTTGAGACGTTCGCCTCGTTTCTCATCGCGATCGTCCTCCTACGGCGGCAACCTAGAGGCCGGCGCCGGGGCAGATCGTCTCGCCGCCACGGCCCGGGCGCTATAACCGTCCCGCGATGGCGCGCCCGCCTGATCCAGAGCTGTTCCGCGAGGTGTTCGGCCGCTTTGCGACCGGCGTGGCCGTGATCACGAGCACCGGCCCAACCGGATCCGGTGGCATGACCGCGAACGCGCTGTGCTCGCTGTCGCTCGACCCGCTGCTCGCGCTCGTCTGCTTCGAGAACCGCGCCCGGACCCTGCCGATCGTCCGCGACGCCGGCCGCTTCGGGGTGAACATCCTGCGCGTCGGGCAGGAGGACATCGCGCGGGTGTTCGCATCGAAGCTCCCGGAGAGCGAGAAGCTCGACGGCGTCGAGCACCGGATGGAATCCGACGTCCCGATCATCGACGGCGCCCTGGCCTGGGCCGCCTGCGAGCTCCGGGAGTTGATCGCCGGCGGCGACCACACGATCGGGATCGGCGAGGTCGTCGCCCTCGGCCTCGGCGGCGGCGATCCACTGCTCTGGTACGAGGGCCGCTACCACAGCCTCCCGCTCATGCCCGATCCCCGCTGAGCGCCGAGCGTAGCCGTGCAGCTCCGCGGCGGCGAGCGTGATCGTCGGGAGCCGGCCTCGTCCCCGGGGTCCGGCGGCTGCTGGCCGGCCAGCCGGGTGAAGTTTGGCGTTTCACCGGCGGGGGGTGCCGGTGAATTGGGATTCATGTTTGCGGGGGCGGTCGGGCGGGCCGGCCTCGTCCCCGGGCGTCCGCGGCTGGCTGGCCGGCCGGCCGGCCGGCCGGGCGAAGTTTGGCGTTTCACAGGCGGGGGGTGCCGGTGAATCGTGATTCATATGGACGGGGGCGGTCGAGCGGCCGGCCCCACGCCGTCGGCGGCCTCAGGCCGTCCCCGCCGCGCGGACGAGGAGGACGACGATCACGAGCGCGGCGAGGGCCATCACCCCGACCTCACGCTGGACGATCGCCACGACGACATGACGCTGTTCGTCCGTGGGCAGCTTGCCGACGTCGGACGCCGACTCGAACCCGCGGGCGTCGAGGATCATCTGCGCCGAGGCGATCCGGAGCTGCTCGGCGATGAACGACACCGCGAGGGGCAGCAGCCCGTAGATGACGTGGATCGACGGGCTCTTGTGATGCCCGAGCTGGAGCACCCCGCCGAGGGCGGCCTCGAGCACGACGACCACCTGGCCGGCGCGCAGCAGGCGCCAAAACCAGGCGTTCGTCTCCGCGCGCCACCAGAGCCATGCACCGAGCAGCCCGGCCGCGCCCATGAGCGCGATTGACGCGACACCGATGATTATGTGGATGGACTTCATGCGACGGTTCGAAATTGCCCTGTTGCGGCCACGTCAAATGGGTAATCCGTATGCGCTCGCAGATAGCCGCATTTCGCACTAAGTAACACTTTGTTACAAGCTACCGCTCAGCGGTGCTATAACGCTCTTCCGATGCTCCGAACCTACCTCCCCGCAATCGTCTTCCTCATCCTGGGCGGCGCTGTGGGGTTGTTGTTCTCGGTGCTCAACATCTTCCTCGGCAAGCGTCGGCCGAACAAGCACAAGGTCGAGCCGTACGAGTGCGGCCTTCCGTCGGAGGTCCAGCGGGGCTTCCGGTTCGGGATCAGCTTCTACCTGGTCGCGATGTTGTTCATCCTGTTCGACATCGAGGTCATCTTCCTGTACCCGATCGCGGTCCAGCTCAGGGCGTTTGGGACGTTCGCGATGGTTGAGACCCTCGTGTTCGTGATCCTGCTGATGATCGCGTTCGGGTATGTCTGGCGGCGGGGAGCTCTCGAGTGGAGATAAAGCGGGAGCCGCTAGGCGGCGTCAATCCCACCCCACCTGGCGACCTCCGCGTCGAGAAGCTGAGGGCGCACGATCTGCTGAGCGGACTCGAGGGCGAAGACCTCGATCGCTACGTCGAGGAGCGCGTCCTTACGACGACGATGGACCGCGCCGTCGCCTGGGCGCGCGGCAACTCGTTCTTCCCGCTGACCTTCGGCCTCGCGTGCTGCGCGATCGAGATGATGTCGATCGTCGGCGCGCGGATGGACATCGCGCGGTTCGGGTTCGAGGCGCTGCGCGCCTCGCCGCGGCAGGCTGACCTGATCATTCTCTCCGGGCGGGTGTCGATCAAGATGGCGCCGGTCATCCGTCGCCTCTACGACCAGATGCTCGACCCGAAGTGGGCGATCTCGATGGGCGCGTGCTGCTCGTCGATGGGCGTGTTCAACAACTACTCGCTCGTTCCCGCGGACAAGTTCCTCCCGATCTCCGTCCACGTCCCCGGCTGTCCGCCGCGTCCCGAGTCGCTCGCCCACGGCATCCTGCGCCTGCGGGACAAGGTCCACGGCAACCCGCCGGAGGGCTGGCGCGAGCGCTACGGGGCGGAGGGGACCGAGGAGATCCTCCACGAGCCGACGGGCGCGGAGACCGCGGCGGTCAACATCTTCAAGCCCGGAGACACCGCCGGTGCCTGACGCGACAGGGCTTGAGCTGATCGCCCAGGAGCTTCGAGAGCAGGTTGACGCGGGCGCCATCCTTGACACCGAGTTCCACCGCAACCGCGCCACGCTGGTCGCGAATCCGACGCAGATCAAGGCGATCATTGCTCAGCTGTTCGAGAAGGGGTATGGGTTCCTCGCCAGCCTTCATGGGGTCGACTACTACCCCGACGAGCCGCGCCTCGGTGTCATCTACGAGCTTCTCGACATGAACGCGGTCGACCGGATCTCGGTCAAGGCGCGCGTGCACACCGACAACCCGAAGATCGAGTCGGTGACGGAGTTGTGGCCGGGTGCCGACTTCCCGGAGCGCGAAGTCTTCGACATGTTCGGCGTGACGTTTGAGGGCCATCCGGACATGCGCCGGATCCTGATGCCGGAGGACTACGAGGGGCATCCGCAGCGACGGGACTTCCCGATCGGCGGCGAGCCGATCCTGTTCACCTACAACGAAGAGCAGAACTACGGCAGATGGCAGTGACGAGCGACTACCGCCGCCGCGAGGAATCGATCACGCTCGCCTCTGAGACCTCGGAGGAGAGCCACGAGCTGCTGACGCTCAACATCGGCCCGCACCATCCGGCGACCCACGGCGTGCTCCGGCTGCTGGCGACGCTCGAGGGCGAGGTCGTCCGCGACATCAGGCCGTACATCGGGTACGTCCACACCGGCATCGAGAAGACGGCCGAGGAGAAGGCGTACTGGAAGGCGATTCCGGTCGTCGAGCGGATGGACTACCTCGCGTACTACTTCAACGCGTTGGCGTACTGCGGTGCCGTCGAAACGCTGCTCGGCGTCGAGGTGCCGCCACGTGCCCAGTACCTGCGCGTCATTCACCTCGAGCTCAACCGGCTCATGTCCCATCTCGTGTGGCTCGGGACGAGCGCGCTGGACCTCGGCGCGATCTCGATGTTCTGGTACTGCTTCCGTGAGCGGGAGAAGATCCTCGACCTGTTCGAGATGTCCTCGGGCGCGCGGATGCACACGCGCTACATCCAGGTGGGCGGCGTCTTCGAGGACGTTCCTGCCGGGTGGGCCGAGAAGGTGCGCGTCTTCTGCAAGGACATGCCCAACCGCGCCGACCAATACGCGGATCTGCTCGAGAACAACGAGATCGTGCTCGAGCGCCTGCGCGGCACCGGAGTCGTCGATCAGGAGACGATGCTGAAGCTCGGTGTCACCGGACCGCTGCTGAGAGCCACCGGCAAGCCATGGGATCTGCGCAAGGCGGCTCCGTACTCGAGCTATGACCACTTCGACTTCAAGATCCCGGTCGGCACGGTCGGCGACAACTACGACCGATATCGCGTCCGGCACGCCGAGATGTACGAGTCGGTGAAGATCATCGAGCAGGCGCTCGAGGGCCTGCCCGAGGGTCCGCACATCACAGGGGACCGCAAGATCGCGCTCCCGCCACGTCACGAGCTGGCGACGAGCATGGAGGCGCTCATCCACCACTTCAAGCTCGTCACCGAGGGCTTCCGCGTGCCGCCAGGCGAGGCGTACTACCCGATCGAGGGCCCGCGCGGCGAGCTCGGCTGCTTCGTTCGTGCCGACGGATCGGCGAAGCCGGCCCGCGTCCATATGCGCGATCCGAGCTTCGTCAACCTCCAGGCTCTCGTCCACATGGTCCGCGACGGGTACGTCGCCGACCTGATCGCGACGCTGGCGTGTCTGGACCCGATCCTCGGAGGGATCGACCGATGAGGGCGAATTCGCAAGCGAATTCGCTTGGAAGTTTCGGCAGGGCCGAAACTCCCGGCGGGCGGAGGACGGCGGCGAATTCGCAGGACTCGGGGGGCGGCGGATGGCGAGCGAATTCGCAAGCGAATTCGCTTGGGCGTTTCGGCGAGGCCGAAACTCCGACCCCCCGGAGGACCGCAGAGTGAGCACGGGTGTTCCGAACGTTCCCCGCTTTGGGCACGGCTCACGGGTGCCCGGCTGGGATGAGGCGGTCGATCTCGAGAAGCCGCCGGCGACGATTCCCGACCCGGCGACGACGCCGGTCCCCGAGGGGCTCCGAGAGACGATCGTCAAGGCGATGGCGAAGTACCCGGATCGCCGCTCGGCGGTCATTCCCGCGCTCCACGCCGCACAGAAGCTCCATGGTTGGTGCTCCCCGGAGGCGATGACCCAGGTCGCGGCCGTCATGCAGCTGACACCGGCCTACCTGAGCTCCGTCGCCACCTTCTACGACATGTTCAAGACGGTCCCGAAGCCCTCCACGGACATCTACGTGTGCACGAACATCTCGTGCAGTCTGCGCGGCGCGGATGAGTTCTACGAGGCGATGATCGACGCTGCGGGCGACGACGCCGACGTCAACATCCAATCGTTCGAGTGCCTCGGCGCGTGCGATATCGCCCCGATGGCATCGGTCAACGGCGAGTACGTCGGCCCGCTCGACACCGAGGATGCCGGGCGGATCCTCGACGATCTGAAGGCCGGGCGGGCGGTGCTCGAGCACAAGCAGCTGCGCTACCGGCGCTGCGCCGACCCGGGAGCCAATGAAGGACTCGACGAGACGGCCGGCGAGTTCAGCGCTCCCGGCGAGAACGCCCCGCGGGCGGACACGGCCGGACTCGGGCCGCAGGGCGACCCGTCCGACCGGCCGGGACCAACGGCGGCGATCGAGGAGCCGGTCGACGAGGCCCCGGACGAGGCTCCAGACGAAGCCCCGGACAAACCGGAGGACGACGCGTGAGGAAGCTGCTGTTCGATCGGATCGACGAGCCGGGGCTCAACACGCTCGACGTGTACCAGCGCCGGGGCGGCTATGAGTCGCTGCGCAAGGCCCTCGCGATGACCGCCGACGAGGTCCTGGAGAACCTCAACGAGTCGAGCCTTCGCGGCCGTGGCGGCGCCGGCTTCCCGATGGGCCGCAAGGCCTCGTTCCTGCCGCGCGGGCATATGAACAAGTACCTCGTGTGCAACGCGGACGAGTCCGAGCCGGGGACCTTCAAGGATCGCGAGCTCATGCAGAAGACCCCGCACATGCTGATCGAGGGGATCGCGATCGCGACGTACGCCGCCGGGATCAACCGCGCGTTCATCTACATCCGCGGCGAGTACGAGCTGCAGGCCGAGATCCTCGAGGCGGCGATCGCCGAGGCCGAGGAGGCCGGCTTCATCGGCGAGGACGTCCTCGGCTCCGAGCACTCGTTCAGTCTCGTCCTGCACCGCGGCGCCGGCGCGTACATCTGTGGCGAGGAAACGGGCCTGCTCGACTCGCTCGAGGGCAAGCGCGGCAACCCGCGACTGAAGCCCCCGTTCCCGGCGATCGAGGGCCTCTACCACGGCCCGACGCTGATCAACAACGTCGAGACGCTTTCGACCGTGCCGGCGATCATCAGGATGAGCGGCGCCGAGTACGCCAAGCTCGGCACCGCAAACTCGACCGGCACGAAACTCGTGTCGGTATCCGGCGACGTGAGGCGTCCCGGCAACTACGAGATCGAGCTGGGGATCCCCTCGCGCCAGCTCATCTACGACCTCGCCGGCGGGCCGTTCGACGGCCGGGAGATCAAGCTGTGGTTTCCCGGGGGCTCGAGCTCGCCGGTGCTGACGAAGGACGACCTCGACATCCCGTACGACTTCGACTCGATGGCGAAGGCCGGCACGATGCTCGGCTCCGGCGCGATCATCGTCGTCGACGACTCCCACACCGTGCTCGAGGTCGCCAAGAAGACCGCCAAGTTCTACGCGCACGAGTCGTGCGGCAAGTGCGTCCCCTGCCGGGAGGGCACGAACTGGACGGTGAAGATGCTTGACCGGATCTCGTCCGGCGAGGCGACGCCGATGGACCTCGACATCATGGCGTCCGTGCAGGAGCAGATCATCGGCAACTGCCTGTGCGTCCTCGGGGACGCGATGGCGATGCCGATCGGATCCATGGTCCAGAAGTTCCGGGGCGAACTCGAGGCGGAGATCGAGGCCGCGCGTGAGCGTGCCGGTGCCGGCGACCTCGAGGACGTCGTCCCTCTCGGCGTGGCCGACGAGCACGCCGGTCCCATGCCGGTCCACTAGCGCGTACCAGCAGACATGCCACGCCCAGAAGAGAAGACGATCACCCTGACAATCGACGGCCGCGAGGTGGATGCGGTCGAAGGCACGATGCTCGTCGATGCCGCCAAGTACGGCGACGTCGAGATCCCGTACTTCTGCTACGAGCCGAAGCTCGGCAACCCCGTCGGCGCCTGCCGCATGTGCCTGGTCGAGATCGAGGGGATCCCGAAGCTCCAGACGTCGTGCTCGACGCCGGTCAAGGACGGGATGGTCGTCCACACCCAGACCGACCGTGTCCGCCACGCGCAGAACTCGGTCGTCGAATTCCTGCTCGTCAACCACCCGCTGGATTGCCCCGTGTGCGACAAGGGCGGCGAGTGCCCGCTGCAGGACATCACGTTCGGCTGGGGCCTCGGCCGCTCCCGGATGATCGAGCCCAAGCGGCACTTCGAGAAACCGCTCGCGCTCAGCCCGCTGATCGCGATCGACCGTGAGCGCTGCATCCTGTGCTACCGCTGCGTGCGCTTCTCGCAGGAGATCGCCGAGGACTATCAGCTGATCTTCGCCGAGCGCGGGTCCCACGCGTTTGTGTCGACCTACGACGGCCATCCGTACGTCGCCCCGTTCAGCGGCAACATCATCGAGCTGTGCCCGGTCGGGGCGCTCACGTCACGGCCGTACCGGTTCCGCGCCCGCCCGTGGGACATCGAGGGCGCCGGCGGCATCTGCACGCTCTGCCCGTCGCAGTGCAACGTCACCTTCACCGTCCGCGACGAGCGCGTCATGCGGGTGCTCGCGCGCGACCACCAGGAGGTCGACGACGGCTGGCTGTGCGACAAGGGCCGCTTTGCCTATCAGGCGATCCACGTCGATGAGCGCATCCGCCGTCCGCTCGTGCGCGATGGGGGTGAGCTGCGCGAGGTCTCGTGGGAGCGCGCGCTCGACGTGGCGGCCGGTCTCACCAAGCACCGCGGGCGGGTCGCCGCGCTCGCGGGCGGCCAGGCGACGAACGAAGAGGGGTTCCTGCTCCAGCGTCTGCTGCGCGAAGGCCTCGGCTCCCACGATCTTGACTGCCGCGCCCACGGTGATGTTCCGCTCGAGACGGCGCGGGCGCTCGCTGCGCCGGCGCTCCAGGCAAAGGTCTCCGACCTCGAGTTCGCGCACACCGTGCTGCTCGTCGGTTGCGACCCCGTCGACGACGCGCCGATCCTCGATCTGCGGATCCGCAAGGGCGTCCGCCGCCGCGGCGTCCGGCTCGCGATCGCGACCGACCGCCCGAGCGCGCTGGACGCCAACGCGCACGCGGTCGCGCGATACGCCCCCGGCGAGACGACCGCATTCCTCGCCGGCCTTGCCGACGAACTGGCGGGCGAGGCCCGCAGCGACCTGGCGCAGCTCCTGCGCGACGGCGGCGAGGACGTCGTGATCGTGTGGGGTGAGCGCCTCGGCGCCGAGGGAGCAGCCGCGCTGCTGCGGATCGCCGGAGCGCTCGGCCTCGCCGATCACGCGGGCGCCGGGCTGCTGGAGATCCCGTCGGGATCGAACGGGCGCGGGCTGCGCGAGGCCGGCGTGCTCCCGAACGCCGGGCCCGGCTATCTGGAGCTCGCCACCGCGGGTCGGGGCGTCGCCGAGATCGCCCAAGCGGCCGCCGACGGCGAGATCACGGCGCTCTACCTGCTTCAGACCGACCCGTTCCGTGATCAGCCGAACCGCGCGTTGTGGGAGCGCGCGATGCATCGCGTCAGTCTCGTCGTCGCGCACGCGTCGGTGCTCAGCGATGGCCTGCGCGAGCACGCGGACGTCATCTTCCCCGCCGAGTCGAGCGCCGAGAAGGAGGGCACGGTCGTGCATCCTGACGGGCGCGTCCAGCGTCTCCGTGTCGCGATCGCGCACCCGGACGGCATCCGTGCCGGTTGGTCGGTGATCGCCGAGGTCGCCAAGCGGGCCGGGATTGACACGGGTGCGCTGACGAGCTCGATGGTGTTCGCCCAGCTTGTCCGCGCCGTGCCGTTCTACGCCGACCTGACGCTCGAGGCGATCGGGGGCCGCGGCGTCCGATGGCCGGCGAGTCCGGCCGGCGCCGGATTCGCGTCGCAAGCGCCTGGCGGCGAGTCCGCGCCGCCCTCGGGCAAGGCCGAGCCGAGCACCATGCCGGCCGCCTCATCCGATGATGGTTCGAACGGCGGCCTGCGCGTCGGGACCTACCGCCCGATCTGGGCGGCGCCGGAGGTCGAGATCTCGCCGGCGCTTCATTACACGATCGCCGAGCAGCAGATCGAGCTCTCCCCCGAGGACGCGCGCCGGCTCGGGATCGCCTCCGGCGAGCGCGTCGAGGTGGCACAGAATGGAACCCGGCTGCGCGCGAAGGCGGCCGTCCGCAGCGGCGTTCAGCCCGGAACCGCGTTTCTCGCCACCGGGATCGCCGAGGATTCCGCCAACGAGCTGACCGAACCGTTCATCGAGGTGATCAAGCCGTGATCGGCTTCGCCGACGTCAACTACTTCGAGCCGTGGTGGATCCAGATCATCAAGTCGCTCGTGATCTTCGGCGTCGCGTTCGCGATCCTCCCAGTGCTCGTCGTCTACGAGCGCAAGCTGCTCGGGCGCTTCCAAGCCCGGTACGGGCCCAATCGCGTCGGTCCGTTCGGCCTCGGGCAGCCGCTCGCGGAGATCGTCAAGTTCGCGACCAAGGAGCCGTTCCGGACGACGACGTCCGTCGGGTTCCTCTACCGGATCGCGCCGATCATCGCGATCCTCACCGCGATCGGCGCGCTCGCGCTGGTGCCGTTCGGCGACACGATGGACATCTTCGGTCGGCGCGTCGGGATCTACGGCATCGACGTCTCGATCGGCCCCCTGTACGTATTCGCCCTCGCCGGGATCTCGTTCTACGGGATCATGCTCGGCGGTTGGGCCTCGGGGTCGAAGTACTCGTTCCTCGGGGCGATGCGCGGCGCCGCACAGCTCGTCTCCTACGAGGTCTCGCAGGGGCTCGCGCTCGTCGGGGTCGTGATGACCGCCCAGACGCTGTCGCTCACCGGCATCGTCCACGCCCAGAAGGGCATGTGGTACATCGTGCCCCAGTTCGTCGGCTTCCTGATCTTCATGGTGGCGTCGTTTGCCGAGACGAACCGGGCGCCGTTCGACCTCGTCGAGGCCGACGCCGAGCTTGTCGGCGGCTACTTCACCGAGTACGGCGGCACGCCGTTCGTCGCCTACCTGTTCGCCGAGTACATGAACATGGCCGTCGTCTCCGGGATCACGGTCACGGTGTTCCTCGGCGGCTGGATGCTGCCGTTCGGGATCCATCCCCCCGGCTGGGTCGATCCGATCGTCGTGATCGCGAAGATGTTCCTGTTCATCACCTTCTTCATCTGGATCCGGGCGACGCTGCCGCGCCTGCGCTACGACCAGCTGATGTCGTTCGGGTGGAAGGTGCTGCTGCCGCTCGCGACCCTGAACCTGCTTGTAACCGCAATCCTGGTGGTGTCCTGATGCCCTACGACCCTGGTGCCGACGTCGTCGAGGTCATCCGCCCGCCGTCGCCCGGCAAGTTCGCCGGCACGTACCGCGCCTTCGGTGAGACGCTGCGCGGGCTCAAGACGACCTTCGCGCGCGTCGTCGAGGGACCGGTGACGATCCAGTATCCCGAGGAGAAGACGCCGGTCTACCCGCGCTTCCGCGGCCGGCACAAGCTCCATCGCTTCGAAGACACCGGCCTCGAGAAGTGCGTCGGCTGCTCGCTGTGCGCCGCGGCCTGCCCCGCCGATTGCATCCGCGTCGTGGCTGCCGAGAACACGCCGGAGCACCGTGTGTCTGCGGGCGAGCGCTACGCCGCCGTGTACGAGATCAACCTGTCACGGTGCATCTTCTGTGGGTACTGCGAGGTCGCCTGCCCGTTCGACGCAATCACGATGGGCCACGACTACGAGCTGTCCGATTACACCCGCTCGGACCTCATCTTCACCAAGGAGATGCTGCTCGCCGAGCCGATCGAGCGCACGCCATTGCGAGCCGAAGGGGAATAGGGGCACTCGAGGATGAGCGCGGTCCTGTTCTTCATTGCGGCGATCTTCGCGATCGCGGGGGCGATGGGCGTCGTCACGCTGCGCAACCCGTTTTACAGCGTGCTCGCGCTCGTCGTGCACCTCATCGCGCTTGCCGCGCTGTTCCTGCTGCTGCGGGCGGAGTTCGTCGCCGCGGCGCAGGTCGTCGTCTACGCCGGTGCGGTGATGGTCCTGTACGTGTTCGTCGTCGCCTACGTCGGCGGGGGCGAGGAGATCGCGGCAGGCAGCGCGCTGCGGATCCTCGGGCCGCTGTTCGCGCTCGCGCTCGCGGTTGAGCTGTGCGTCGCGATGCTCGGCTCGGCGCTCAAGGGGATCTCGAGCAAGGGCGCGCCGTACGTGCTCGGGTTCGGGACGCCGCGGCACATCGGGACGCTGTTCCTCACGAAGTACCTGTTCCCGTTCGAGGTCGCGTCGCTGGTGCTGCTCGTCGCCGCGATCGGCGCGGTGATGCTCGCCCGCCGGCGCCGGGGCCTCGAGTCGGCGGACGAGGACGCCGCGCGGCAGATCCGCACGCCCCGCCTTCCGTGGGCGGGAACGATGGCGGAGGCGGGTGGCATTCGCCGGGCCGTGCACGAGGAGGCGGAAGCGATGGAGCCGGAGGTCGAGGTCATCGGCACGAAGTCCGAGGGCGAATCCGGGGGTCATCTCTGATGGCGATCGGTTGGTACCTCGTCGTCTCCGCGCTCATCTTCTGCATCGGCGCTGGAGGCGTGCTCGCGCGCCGCAACCCGCTCGTGATCCTGCTGTGCCTGGAGCTGATGCTGAACGCCGCGAACCTGGCGCTCGTCGCGTTCGCACGGATGTGGGGCGGCGAGGACGGACAGATCTTCGCGCTGATCGTGATGGTGATCGCCGCGTGCGAGGTGACGGTCGGCCTCGGACTGATCGTCGCGATCTACCGTCGGCGCCTGCCAATCGACGTCGATGAGCTGAGTGAGCTGAGCGGATGAATGTGTCGATGACAAGCTCGTCGGCGACGACATTCGGGTGGCTCGTGCTGCTGTGCCCGCTCGTCGGCATGCTCGTGCTGTCGCTCGGCTGGCGGGTGATTCCCGCCCGCGCCGCCGGCTGGATCGGCACGCTCGCGATCGCGTTGTCGTTTGCGTTCGCTGTGGCGATGCTCCTGTCGCTGTTCGGCCATGACGCCGACCACCGCAAGTACAGCTCGACGCTGTGGGACTACGCGGTCACCGCCGGGCTCGACGCAAAGCTCTCGATCTACGTCGATCCCCTGTCGGTGTACATGGCGCTCGTCGTGTCCGGCGTGTCGACGCTGATCCACCTGTACTCGGTCTCGTACATGAAGAGCGACGTCGGGGTACGCCGGTACTTCGCGTACCTCAACTACTTCGTGCTCTCGATGCTCCTCCTCGTGATGGCGGGCAACTTCGTGCTGCTGATCGTCGGCTGGGCGTTCGTCGGCGCCGCGTCCTACCTGCTGATCTCGTTCTGGTACCGGCGCACGACCGCGACGAGCGCCGGCCTGAAGGCGTTCCTCATCAACGTACTCGGCGACGTCGGACTCGTGCTCGGCACGTTCTTCATCTTCCGCCACACGAACAGCGTCGATTACGTCACGACGTTCAACGCCGCCCATCACGTCTTCCCCCACAACTCCCCGGACATCACGGCGGGGTGCCTGCTGCTCCTCGTCGGTGCGTTCGCAAAGTCCGCCCAGGTTCCGCTCCACACGTGGCTCCCGGACGCGATGGAGGGTCCGACGCCGGTCTCGGCGCTGATCCACGCCGCGACGATGGTCACCGCCGGCGTCTACCTCATCGCCCGCATGCACCCTCTGTTCGAGCAATCGACCACTGCCCAGGACGTCGGCGCCATCGGAGGCTGCCTGACGCTGATCATCGCGGCGACGGTGGCGATCGTGCAGACCGACATCAAGCGCGTGATCGCGTACTCGACGATGTCGCAGATCGGCTACATGATCATGGCCGTCTCCGTCGGCGCGTACTCGGCCGGCCTGTTCCATCTGATGACGCATGCCTTCTTCAAGGCGCTCTTGTTCATGGCTGCCGGCTCAATCATCGGCGCGATGGCCGGCGCGCAGTCGCTCGACCGGATGGGCGGCTTCCGACGTGTGCTGCCATTCACGTTGGTCTCATTCATCATCGGCGGCCTGGCCCTATCCGGGCTGCCGCCCTTCTCCGGCTGGCTGTCAAAGGACGACATCCTCGGCTACCTCGACCATCGCGGCGGCGGCTACCTGATCCTCGGGATCGCCGGATATGTCGGGGCGTTCCTGACCGGGATCTACACGTTCCGGATGATCTTCCGCGCGTTCTGGGGGGACCCGGTTCCCGAGGCGGTCGAGCTCGAACACGGCCATCTCGCCCACGCCGAGGTGCCGACCAACCCGATGAACGGCGAGGAGGAGGACACCGACGTCGGTTTCCCCGGACCTGGCCACTACATCGCCGAGCGCGAGTGGCCGATGAAGATCGCCATGTCCATATTGGCGTTTGGCGCCATCGTCAACGGCCTGCTCCAGATCCCGGGCATCGACCGCGGCGTCGAGCGCTTCCTCGATCCGACGTTCGCGGACTCCCACCTCTACGCGCTCCAGGGCTCGACGCGCTCCGAGTGGATCGGCCTGCTCGTCGGCGCCGCGATCGCGATCGTCGGCATCTCGATCGCCTACCGGATCTGGGTCCGCTCGCCGCAGACGGCGCGCTCACTCCAGGAGCGCTTCGCCGGGATCCACACGTTCCTGACTCACAAGTGGTACTTCGATGAGCTGATCGACCTCGTCGTCGTCCGCCCCGCGCTGTGGATCGGCCGATTCGCCGACGGTGTACTCGAGCGGATCGTCATCAGCGGCACGATCACCGACGGCACCGTCGGCGTCGTCCGGGCGGGATCGGCCGCCGTGCGCCGCCTGCAGACGGGCTTCCTGCGCTACTACGCCGCCGCGCTGATCGTCGGGATCTCGCTCATGACCCTCTACTTCCTCATCTCGTCAAGCTGATGCCGGCCCCCGTCCGTCTCTTGCACACCTCCCGGAGCGTCGGCCGGTGACGCTGTCGATCCTCATCTGGCTGCCGCTCGCCGTCGCGCTCGTCGCCGCGCTGCTCCCGCGGGGCTACGCCGGCCGGGCCTCGGCACTCGGCAGCCTCGTCACGCTCGGGATCGCGATCTCGTTCCTCGCCCGCTTCTCGACCGGGCGCTCCGGGTTGCAGTTCGTCACCGACAAGGTGTGGATCTCGGCGCTCGGCATCCACTACAAGCTCGGGGTCGACGGGCTGAACATCGCGCTCATCCTGCTGACGACGATCCTGTTCGCCGGCTCGATGATCTGGTCATCGCTGCGCGAGTGGGACCGGCCGCGCGTCTTCTACTTCCACCTCGGTCTCGCCGAGAGCGCCGTGCTCGGCGCGTTCTGCGCGCAGGATCTGGCGCTGTTCGTCGTCTTCTTCGACCTGATGCTGATCCCGTTCTACTTCCTGACCGGGATGTTCGGAAGCGGGCCAGATCGGGTCCGGGCGACGACGAAGCTCGTCATCTACACGCTGATCGGGTCGTTCTTCATGCTCGTCGCGGCGATCGCCACCGGCGTGCTCGCCTCCTCGCAGCATGGAACGAACCTGACGTTCGTCCTCTCCGCTCTGAAGGCGCTGCCGCTCTCGCACGGCTCACAGGAGTGGATCTTCCTGTGCTTCGCCGTCGCGTTTCTCGTGAAGATGCCGCTCGTGCCGTTCCACGGCTGGCTCGCCGACGGCTACAAGGCAATGCCGATCCCGGCGGTCGCGGTGTTCTCGGGCGTGCTCTCCAAAGTCGCCGCCTACGGCTTTCTTCGGATCGTCCTGCCCCTGTTCCCGTTCGCAACCGTCCACTTCCAGATGCTCCTGCTGCTGATCGCGCTGCTCTCGATCCTGTGGGCGACCGCGGTCGCGTTCACGACCCCCGACGCGCGGCTCGTCGTCGCCTACTCGAGCGTCGCGCAGCTCGGCTTCATCACGCTCGGGATCTTCTCGCTGCGGCCTCAGGGCGCCCAGGGCGCGATCATCCAGATGGTCAACCACGGTCTCGTGACCGCACCGGCGTTCTTCATCGTCGCCGCGTTGGCGGCGCGGACGGCCGGCGGCTCAGAGTCACTGCGCGACATGGGCGGCATCGCCTTCCGGGCGCCCGTGCTCGCCGGGCTGTTCCTGATCGTCGCCTTCGCCTGGCTCGCGATGCCGGGCTCGCCGAACTTCGTTGGGGAATTCCTGATCCTGCTCGGGACCTTCAAGTCGAAGCTCGCGATCGCGTTCATCGCTTCGGTCGGCGTCGTCGGCGCGGCGTATTACGCCCTGCGCGTGTTCATCGGCGCGATGCACAACCGCGTCAAACCGACAGTTGACTCCCGTGAGATCACCCGGCCCGAGTTCATCGCGCTCGCGCCGCTCGTGCTCGTCATCATCGTGTTCGCGTTCTATCCCCAGTTCGTCTTGAAGCGCAGCGAGCCGAGCGTGCGGACTGCGATCGCGAGCGCGCAGGCCCTGTCGCAGTCGCAGAACTCATCGTCGATCACGACCGCGCGCGTGCCATGACGCTGCTCGCCGCCGCCACCCGCATCACGGGTCCCCACATCGACTGGGCGAGCCTGTCGCCGCTCGTCGCGCTGACGATCGGTTCGCTGGTCGTGCTGCTGCTCGGGTTGATCAGCGCGGAGTTCGTGCGCGAACGCGTCGTGCCGCTCGCCACGCTGATCTCGCTCGGCTGTGCGATCGCGCTCGAGATCGCCCGCTTTGACCACCCGCGGACGATCATTTCCGGCGCGCTGCGGGTCGACGATCTCGCGCTCGTGCTCGACCTCCTGTTCGCGATCGCGGCAATGGCGACCGTGCTGCTCGCGTGGCGCACGCGGGCGCCTCGAGTCCGCCGGCCAGGGAGAGTTCTTCTCGCTGCTGCTGTTCAGCGTGCTCGGCATGGGCGTGCTCGTCTCCTCGCAGAACCTGATCACGCTGTTCATCGGGTTCGAGCTGCTGTCGATCCCGCTGTACGTGCTGTGCGCCTCGGAGTTCCGCCGCGAGGTCTCGCTCGAGTCCGGCCTGAAGTACCTGGTGATCGGCTCGGTCGGCTCGGCCACGCTCGTCTACGGCCTGGCCATGGTCTACGGCGCGACGGGCTCGACCGACTTCTCCGGGATCGCCCGGGCCATATCGAGCGGCTCGCTCGCCGGCGGAGCCCTCGGCGACCCGCTGCTGCTGACCGGGTTCGCGCTCGTCCTCGTCGGGTTCGCGTTCAAGGCGTCGGTGGCGCCGTTTCACCAGTGGACGCCTGATGTGTACGAGGGTGCGCCGACACCGATCACGGCGTTCATGGCGACGGCGACGAAGGCGGCGGCGCTCGGCGTGTTCATCCGCTTCTTCGACGTCGCCGGGATCGCCGAGCAGAACGAGTGGGCACCGGCAATCGCGACGATCGCGGCGATCACGATCATCGTCGGCAACGTCGGCGCGCTCGGCCAGTCGTCGCTGAAACGCATGCTCGGGTACTCGGGCGTCGCCCAGGCCGGCTACATGCTCGGCGGCGTGGTCGTCGGCACCCAGCTCGGCATTCAGGCCACCGTCCTGTACCTGGCGGTCTACCTGTTCATGAACCTGGCGGCGTTCGCAGTGATCGTGGCGCAGGAGGACGAGCTGTTTGGCTCCGACGATTCCGAGGACCGGACCGGCGGCGATGACATGTCGGCGCTCGCCGGTCTCGGAGCGCGGCGGCCGTGGCTCGCCTGGCCGATGACGATCGCGATGCTGTCGCTCGCCGGGATCCCGGCGACGGTCGGATTCATCGGCAAGTTCCAGCTGATCCACGCGCTTGTCAACGGCGACTACACGTGGCTCGCGATCGTGCTCGTGATCGGCTCGATGATCTCGCTCGGGTATTACCTGCGCGTGATCGCCGTCATGTGGATGCGGCCGGGCACGCTGCCGGTCGTCGGCTCGCCGGCGGTTGCGGGTGCCGGTGCGGGGGCGGGCGGGGCGCTGCCGCCGATCGCGGGCGCGTCCGGTGAGGCGGAGCCTGCGGCACCCTCTTCAGAGGCGGGCGGCCGGCCGGCATCGGCGGATTCGGCTCCGCGCCCGGAGGTCGTGCTCGTGGCGGTCGTTTTCGGGGCCGCAAGCGTGTTCTTCGGGATCTTCCCGTCGCCGCTGTTCAACCTCGTCGCCCACGCCGGGCACGCCCTGAGCGGCATCTTCTAGTGTCGCGAGTCAGAAGTTCGGTGGCACCAAGAGGTGTCACCGGGGGATGCCGCGCAAGGACGCAGAATCCGACGTGCACTGGAGGTGCACGAGGATTCGAGGACGCCGCGCGGCGCCGCCGGGGGCGCCTCGACTGCCGTCGAACTTCTGACTCGGGACACTACTGGCGTGAGGCATAAATTCGTGAGTAGCGTCGCGGGAGCGGCTTTTTCGCGGTCGCGAGGCCGGGTAGAGCTGTGGCATGGACGACAACGAGCGCAGTTCGGACACCGCCGAGACCTTCGGGAGCCAGTCGCCCCCTAGCGGCGTGTCCAACCAGAACACAGAAGAGGAGTCCGCCCCGGGCGTCGACGGCAAGGGCCGTGAGACCAAGGATCGCGACGATCGCGGCGGCTCGAACGAGGGCAACCCGGGCGGTGCCGGCGAGGACTCGCAGGCGACCGGCCACCCGCGGAACGCCGGCTGACCGAGCGGCTCGGGACCGGCCGACGGCGGCGCTACGATCCGCCGTCCGTGGATTACCCGGTTGAGAGCTTCAGCGCGCAGGAACAGGAGCGGCTGCGCCCGCATTTCTCCAATCTTGACCGGCCGGTGTTCGCGCTCGTCAACCTGCCCGAGACGGTCAAAGGGGCGCTGTTCGCGCGGTATTCGCGCTACCAGGGAACCCTGCGGCGGTTGTTTCTCGACGAGTTCGCCGACGACGTCACCGGGATGCCGAGGCGCACCGACAGCGAGGAGGGCGAGCGGGCGGCGAAGCTGTACGAGCGGATCTTCCTCGGCTATGGCGATGACTCGGTCGCCCAGCTCGGGGGCGCCCACGTTGCGTGCGAGTGGGTCTCGAACGTGCTCACGAAGATCCTGCAACGGCCGCGGCTCGGCGCCTACCTCGAGCAGTCCACGCGGTACATCGCCTACGACGCGGCAATGCCGGGGCCGGACCCGGCCCGCCCGAGCTATCGCTATTACCGCGACGCACAGCTCGGTCCCGAGTACACGGCGGCGATGGACGCACTGTTCGGGATCTACGCGAACGCGCTGCCACGGGTCGCCGCGTGGGCGGAGACGGAGTTTCCGCGCGCCGACGGCGAGGCGCCGGCGGCCCATGCGCGAGCGATCAAGGCGAAGGCGCTCGATCTGCTCCGTGGGCTGCTGCCGGCGAGCTCGCTCTCGCACATGGGCATCTTCGCGAGCGGCCAGACCTACGAGCAGCTGATCCTCCATCTTCTCGCTCACCCGCTGCCGGAGGCGCAGGATTACGGGCGGATGATCCTCGAGGAGATCAAGACGGTCATGCCGAGCTTCGTCACGCGCGTCGAGCGGCCCGAGCGCGGGGGCGAATGGGTCGGCTACCTCGAGGCCCGGGCACGAGCCGGCGTCCGGTGGGCGGAGCGGCTCGGGCTCGATGAGGGGCGCGTCGACGCCGGCGGGCCATCTGTGCGCTTGGTGCACACCGACGGCGATGAGGATGACCTCATCACCGCGCTGCTGTTCGAGTCGACGGCGGCCGGCGAAGATGCGATCCGCGACGCGGTCGGCCACCTCGACGAGGGCGAACGGCGCGCCCTGCTCATTGACCTCGTCGGGACACGGGCCAACCGCCGCCACCGTCCCGGCCGCGGGTTCGAGGCCGTGCGGTACCGGTTCGAGATCGTCGCCGACTACGGCGCCTTCCGGGACCTCCAGCGCCACCGGATGCTCACCGTCCAGTGGCAGTCGCTGACGCCGGACCTCGGCGCCGACGTCCCGGAGCAGGTCGAGCTCGCCGGCTGCGGCGACGAGTACCGCCGGGCACTGGAGCTCTCCGCCGCGGAGTACACCCGCCTCACCGGGCAGGGTCAGCGCCTCGCCGCCCCCTATGCCCTGTGCCTCGGCTATCGGATCCGGTTCATCCTCGACCTCAACGCGCGCGAAGCGATGCAGCTGATCGAGCTGCGGTCCGGGCGCGAGGGGCACCCGAGCTACCGCGCCGTCGCCCACGAGATGCACGCGCAGATCGCGTCCGTGCATCCGACCGTCGCCGCGGCGATGTCACACATCGACACCGACACCGAGCCACGGCTCGAGCGGATCCTGTCTGAGATGCGCACCCACTCACGTGCCAATGCTCGACCGGCCGTAAGCTGACGTCATTGGCAACCGAGAGGTAGGTGGAAGTTGAAGCGCAGCATTTCTGTCGTTCTGGCGCTCGGGACCCTGGCGCTGGCGATGTGCGCGGCATCCGCGACGGCGGCGACCCGGGGCACAACGATCAAGCTCACCAAGACAAACCGCGGCAAGATCCTCACGACCGCCCGCGGGTTCACGCTCTACATGTTCTCTCGGGATAAGCGTGGAAAGGACGTCTGCGTGAAGATCCGGGACTGCACGACGGTGTGGCCGCTCGTGAGGACGAAGAGCACGCCGATCGCCGGGCCGGGCGTGAAGGCGCGCCTGCTGGGAACGATCAAGCTGCCGGGCGGGTCCCGGCAGGTCACCTACAACGGCTGGCCGCTGTACACCTACATCGGAGACATCTTCCCGCGGTCGACCCAGTTCGTCGGTCTCAAGCAATCCGGTGGCTTCTGGTGGGCGCTGAACGCGGCGGGACGGATCGTCAAGTAGCCGGTGCGTTCGGGAAGGGCCTCCGCCCTGTCAGCGTCCTTGACCCTAGGACCAACGACGAAAGCGGAGGACTCGGAATGAAGCGTTATCTGGCCGTACTGACCGCGTTGGTGGCGCTGGTCGCCGCCGCGAGCGCCGGAGCGGCCGCCAAGCGAGGGACGACGATCAGGCTTGAGAAGACGAGCCGCGGCATGCTGCTCACCGCGAACAACGGATTCACGCTCTTCGAGTTCTCACGGGACGGCCGCAACCACGATGCCTGTGTCCACATCAGCGGCTGCGCGAGCGTCTGGCCGGCGATAACGACGAAGGCGAAGCCGGTCGCCACCCGGGGCGTGAATGCCAAGCTGCTCGGGACGATCAAGCTGCCGAACGGATCCCGGCAGGTGACGTACGCCGGACACCCGCTGTACCGCTACAGCGGCGACTTCGGGCCGCGGCAGACCAGCTACCTCGGGATCACCGCCTCCGGGGGCACGTGGTACGGAGTCGATGCCACCGGCCACCGGGTGAGCTGACGGTCACATCTCCTGGCCGCCGTTGACCGCCCACACCTGCCCGGTGATGTATGAGGAGGCGTCCGCGCACAGGAAGTGCACGACGCGGGCGACCTCCTCCGGTCGGCCGAGCCGGCCGAGCGGAATCTGAGCGCGGATCTTGTCGAGCACCTTCTCAGGGATCGAGTCGAGCATCTCCGTCTCGATGAAGCCCGGTGCAACCGCGTTGACGGTGAGGCCGATGCCGTTCGGGTCGGCCTTGCCGGACCGCTGGAGATTCGACGCGGCCTCCCGCGCAAGCGACATCGTCAGACCGAACATGCCCGACTTTGAGGCCGCATAGTTCGACTGGCCGATGTTGCCGATCTGGCCGACGATCGAGGAGATGTTGATGATCCGACCGCTGCCCCGCTCGAGCATGTGCTGCAGCGCCGCCTGGGACATGAAGAACGCGCCCGAGAGGTTGACCGCGAGCACCTTGTACCAGTCGTCCTGAGCCATCTTCAGGATCGACTTGTCCGAGGTGATGCCGGCGTTGTTAACGAGGATGTCGAGCCGGCCGTGGCGGGCGATCACCTCCTGCACGGTGCGCTGGCAGTCCTCGGCGGACGCCACATTGCCCTGGTGGATGCTCGCCTCGACGCCGAACTCCTCGAGGTCGTGCTGGAATGCCCGCGCCTTCTCCTCGTTGCGGCTGTACCCGGCCGCCACCGTCGCATGCTGCGCTGCGAGGCTGCGGCCGATCGCGGCGCCAATGCCGCGTGTCCCACCCGTGACGAGGGCGACCCGTCCCTTCAGCTTCTCCCCCGCGAACTGCGCGGTGCTCTCACGTGTCTGTACCGCTGCCATCTGTGCCACCTCTCCTCGTGATCTGCGATCTCTCCTCGAGCCACTGCGCGATCTCCGGCCAGATCTCCTTGCGCGCCCCCGAGCCCGCCATCAGGCCGATGTGACCGCCCGGCCGGTCCACCCGGGTGATGTCCTCGCTCGAGACGAGCTCGAGCAAGGGGTGGGTCCCCTCCGGCGGCGCGATGTGGTCGGCGCCCGCGGTGACGATCAGCAGGCTCTGGTCGATCCGTCCCAGGTCGACCCGCTGCCCGTCAAGCCGCATGCGCCCCTGCACGAGCCGATTCTCCTTGTACATCCAGGTGATCCACTCGCGGTAGGCCCGCGTCGGGAACGGCGGGTTGTCGGCGACCCACCGCGCCATCGGCTGGTAGGCGTCGCGACGCGCCTCGCCGTCAAGCACGCCCTCCCACAGCCGACGGTACGTGGTCCAGTAGTTCGTCACCGGCTTCATCATCTTGTTCGCCCAATCGATCGCCGCGCCGGGAACCGCGCCGTAGCCCGCGGCGACGTAGTCGACGTCGAACGAGTCGCGCCCGACCCAGTTGGCGTAGAGCGAGCCCCGGGTGTCGACCGGCGTCGTCAGGAGCGCCATGTTCCGAACCGGGCTCGCCTCGTGCAGGCCGCCGTAGAGCAGGCACAGAGTTCCGCCGATGCACCAGCCGAGCAGCGTCAGCTCGTCCTGCCCGCTCGCCCGGAGCACCTCGCGGATGCCGGACTCGAGTTCCTCGCAGACGTACTGCTCGAGCCCGACGTCGGCGTCCTCCTCGTCGGGGTAGCCCCAATCGATCAGGAAGACGTCGTAGCCCTCGCCGAGCAGGTACTCGACAAACGAGGACCCCCGGCGCAGATCGAAGATGTCCGGCCGGTTGATGAGTGCGAACACGAGCAGCACCGGAATCGGGTGCTTGCGTTGCGTCGAGCGGTACCGGTACAGCGTCGTCTTGCGGTGCGTCCACACGACGTCCTTGGGACTGGTCCCGACCGGCGTGTCGCCCTGCGTCAGCAAGATGTTCATGAACTCGAGCGCCGCAAGCGGCGTGCGGGCGATGCGCTCGATCGTGTTCATGCCCCGCTCCCCGTCCGACGGCCGCTCCGCCGCGACCCGCCCGAGCCCCTCCCGTTCGGTGACGAAGCGGCGCGCCGGCCGCCCGTCCCCGTCTCCTGCAGCCGCTCGACCTCCTGGAGCAATTGTTCGAGCTTGTCCTCGGTGCGCGCGAGCTGTCGAGACAGGCGGGTGATGTCCTGCCGCCCGGCGATGCGCAGGTTGCGCAGCACGAGATCGAAGGCGTCGGTCGTGAGCTTCGTCAGCCCGACGACGTTCTCGGTCACCTTCGCCAGCAGCTCACCAAAGCTGTCCCGCGCCACCAACTGCTCAAATGCGCGGGCTGTCCGCGACTCCGCCTCTTCGTAGAGCCGACGCGTTTCCTCGGCCGGACTCGGGTGCCGCTCGTCGGGCATGTCTCTCCTCTCCTCGACGGGAGAAATCCTCTCGAGCATCGGGCTGCCCGAGGCAGGCTGTCAGCAAACCGCCGATTGTCCGCGCCGTCAAGGGGTCCGGCGTGAGTTAACTTTCGCGCTCGCGCTCGCGCAGTTCGATCCGCCGGATCTTGCCGGTGAGGGTCTTCGGAAGCTCGGTGACGAACTCGATCCGGCGCGGATACGCGTAGGCAGAATGATGGTCGCGGACGAACGTCTTGATCTCGTCGGCGAGCTCATCGGACGGCTCGTGACCGGCCGCGAGGATGACGAAGGCCTTGACGACGTAGCCGCGGCGCTCGTCCGGGGACGCAACCACCGCCGCCTCCGCCACCGCCGGATGCTCGAGGCACGCCGACTCGACCTCGAACGGACCGATCCGGTAGCCGGCCGAGATGATCACGTCGTCGGCCCGTCCCTCGTACCAGTAGTACCCGTCCTCATCCTCCTTGGCCGCGTCCTTGGTGTGGAACCAGTCGCCGCCGAAAACGGCATCGGAGTCCTCGGGCGGGCGGTTCCAGTACCCGAGCGGGTAGTGCGGGTTGGATCGGGCCCTGAGACAGATCTCGCCGCGCTCGCCCTGGGCGACCGGGCGTTCGTCCTCATCGAGGATGGCAACCGCCCAGCCGGGCATCGGCTTGCCCATCGACCCCTCGCGGACCTCCATGAACGGGAAGTTCGCGCACAGCGGATAGGACTCGGTGAGGCCGTAGTAGTCGAGCACGGTGATTCCGTACTGCTCACGAAACCACCGGATCGCCTCCGGGTTGAGCGGCTCGCCCGCCGAGCAGACGATGCGGAACTTCTGCGGGTAGCGCGTACCGGCGTCCGTGATCGACATCATCGACCGGATCGCCGTCGGGGTTCCGAACACGTTGGTGACGCTGTGGCGTGAGAGAAATTCGAGCTGCTTGCGCGGGTCGAACCCGCCCTCGCGCTGGTAGACGGCCTGCACGGCACCGAGTCGCCACGGGCCGATCAGGGGGCAGATACCGGCGGCCCAGGCCCATTCGCCCATACCGTGGAAGACCTCGCCGTCACGGATGTCGTGGCAGTAGATGAACTCCTCATGGGCGAGGAGGTACCTGTGCGCGTGCAGGATGCCCTTCGCGAGTCCCGTCGTGCCAGACGAGTAATAGAGCTGAGCGGGAGCGTCGGCGGCAGTGTCGAGAGTCGCGAACTCGGTTGCTGCGCCGCGCAGCAGGTCGTCGTCGAGGATCAGGACATGCTCGACGAGCTCGCGCTCCATCCGGTCGGCGTTGGCGGCGTCGGTGACGAGCACCTTCGCCTGGCTGTCGGTGAGCCGGTGGCGGATGCCCTCATCGCCGTAGAGCACCGACATCGAGAGCAGGATCGCGCCGACTTTCCACGTCCCGAAGAACGCGGCCGCGGTCTGCGGCGTCGCCGGCAGCAGCATCGCCACGCGATCTCCCTTGGTGACGCCGTGCGCCGCGAGCACGTTGGCGAACCGGTTCGCGTCGTCCTGCAGCTCGCCCCACGTGACCTGTTGAACGGTGCCGCCCCAGTGCTCGTGGATCATCGCGAGCTTTTCTCGCGGGTGTTTGTCGCAGACGTCCGCAGCGATGTTGTAGCGCGCGGGCACCTCCCAGCGGTGCTGGGCGCAGGCGTCCTCGTAAGAGGTGATGGTCGTGGTGGAGCTCATCGCCACATCTTCTTCCTCCGTCGACCGCGGCGCAAGAGTAAGCTCGGTGCCCTTCCGTAGCATCGTCAGACATTCAGATGCATCCAGCACTCGGCGTGCTCGCAGGGATCGGAATCGCCGCGGTGGCATTCGCGGTGTGGCGGTGGCTGCCCTCATCCCGCGCCACCCGGACCCCGAAGGCCGTCGGAATGCAGTCCGCGCTGCATGCCGCCACGGCGACGCTGCCGCACTTGCGCGGGGGGCTGATCCCGCCGACCGCCGAGGCCGCGGTGCCGTATCTGCGGGCGCTCACCGGCGCGGCGGCGGTCGCACTCGCCGACACGCGGGCGGTCCTGGCGATCGACGGCGAGGGACGAGAGCAGGTGCGACCGGGCGATCTTCTCTCGAGGTTGCTCGCACTGACCCCGGACGGCGACATGCACATCGTCCCGCGGCTCATCTCCTCGGACCCCCGCTGCCCGCTGCGCTCCGCGGTGCTCGCGCCCCTGACCGTGCAGGGCAAGCGAGCAGGGACGCTGATCACGTTCTACCGGGCCATCGGCGAGCCGAGCCAGCCGGAGCTGCGAGTCGTCAAGGAGGCCGCGAGCCTCGTCTCCGCGCAGGTCGAGCTGTCGGTCATCGCCGAGCAGGAGCAGCGGCTCGCCCGAGCCGAGTTGCGAGCGCTGCGCGCGCAGATTTCACCGCACTTCATCTACAACGCGCTCGCCGCCGTGGCCGGCGAGATCCATGCCCGTCCGGAGGACGCTCGCGAGCTGCTGATCGACTTCGCGGAGTTCACCCGGTATCTGTTCCGTGACGGACGATCGTACGTCTTGCTCGGCGAGGAGCTCGAGCACGTCGCGCGGTATCTCCGGCTCGAGCAGGCGCGCTTCCGGGACCTGCGTGTCACGATCGACGCACCCCTCGAGACGCTCGCCGCGGTCGTGCCGTCGATGTCCGTGCAGCCGCTCGTCGAGAACGCCGTCCGCCACGGGGTCGAGCGCCGCCGTGGCTCTGGCCATGTCCAGATCCGCGCCCAGAAGCGCGATGGCGACGTGGAGCTGCTCGTCAGCGACGATGGCGCCGGCATCGCGCCGGAGCGCGTACCCGCCGTGCTCGCGGGAGCCGGCGGCGGCATCGGGCTCTCGAACGTCGATTCCCGGTTGCGGGCCACGTTCGGCGACCGCTATGCACTGCGGATCGATTCCGGGGCCGGACACGGGACAACCGTCGTCATGACCGTCCCTGACCTCCCCGGCGCGGAGGCCTCGGCACCGGTCCAGGTGGGCGCCCCGGCATGATGCGGCGCCCCGGCATGAGCGCCTTCCCGGCATGAGCGACGCCTCGGCATGAGCGCCGCCCCGGCATGAGCAGCGACGGGCTGACGATCCTCGCCGTCGACGATGAGCGAACGCCGCTCGAGGATCTCGCCAGGATGCTGCGCAGCTTCCCGGGCGTCGAGGACGTCGAGTGTGCGTTCGACGGTCACGACGCGCTCGTCAAGGCGTCGGCGAGCCGGTACGACGCGATCTTCCTCGACGTGCGGATGCCGGACCTCGACGGCGTCGAGCTCGGCCGGGTACTGCGGCGCTTCGCCGAGCCGCCGGTGCTCGTCTTCGTCAGTGCATACGACCACGCCGCCGTCGACGCGTTTGAGCTCGGTGCGCTCGACTACCTGCTCAAACCGGTCGCCAAGCAACGGCTCGGGGAGGCCCTGGCACGCGTGCAGGCGGCTGTCGATATGCGCGGCACGGCACCGACGCCCGCGGCGCCGGGCCCGGCCGCGGGCGACACCGAGATGATCGCGGTGGCGAACGTCCGCAACGGGACGACGCGCCTCATCTCCCGCGGCTCGATCCTGTACGCCCAGTCGCACGGCGATTTCGTCCGGATCGTGACCGACGACGGGCGCTATCTCCTCCGCGCGACGCTCGGCGAGCTCGAGCGGCGCTGGGAGCCGTACGGCTTCGTCCGGGTGCATCGTCAGTTCGTCGCCAACCTGACGCGCGCGGTCGAACTTCGGCCGCGCCTCGGGTCGACAGCCGAGCTGAGCTTCGCCGACGGCCAGACGATCCCGATCGCCCGGCGCCACGTCGCCGACCTCGGTCGCCGGCTGGGGGTGTGACCGCGACGCGGCCAGGCCTGCCGGCCGCCCCGGGCGCCGATCGGCACGATATCCCGTTGGCCGATCCGCCGCTCGCTGAATGGGAGGTTGTACCGCTGACACCGGCACAAAGCGCGGGGGTGAGCCGGTGGCGGTCGTCATTGGGAACGTGTGCCGGTGGTCGCACGGCGGCCCCCGATCACCCGATTCGGACGATGCCGCGCGGCGTGGGAGGCGTATGTTCCCGGCATGCCCGACGGACCGACCCGGCAGCTCCTCGTCTACGAGTTCCCGCCCGGATCCTCGTACGAGGGTCAACTCGTCGGTGCGCTGGAGCGGATCGAGAGTGGCGGCACGCTGCGCATCCTCGACGCCGTGTTCGTGGGACGTGATCCCGAGAGCGGCGAGCCGATTGCCGTCGCCATGTCCGGCGGGACGGCCGGAATGGTGTCCCGTCTGATCACGTTTCGCCTCGAGCCTCAGGACCGCGCCAAGACGACGCGGCAGGCGATGCAGGGCCCGGCCGGGCCGCTCATCAACTCGCTGGCGGAGGGGCTCGAGCCCGGCGCGGCGGTCCTAGCCGTCTTGCTCGAACACGCCTGGCAGGACGTTCTCAACGCCGCCATCGGGCGCGCCCAGGGCACGACGCGCAGCAGCGACTTCACCGAGCACGAGCGCATCGTCGACGCCTGGCCGTCCCCGTAAGCAAGGATCCTGCTCCCGCCGCGCGGAACCGAACCCGGACGCGGCCAGCGTCCGAACCCAGGTCGGCACCCCTATCTGGCCGGCGGCGGCAGGCGAGCCGACAGCGCCGCGAAGCGGAGGGCGCCGACCCCGCTGGCGAGGTCGTACCCGCGCCTGGCGACATGCCCGCGCACGTTGCGCAGATAGCCGTTGTTGCCGCGCACGACGTCCCAGATCGTCGACGGCACGCGTCCGGCCAGGTAGTAGAAGAGACCGTTCGCCGGGCCGACCGGTGGACGGTGACGGTGTCGCTGCCCGGCGCTCACGATGGCCATCGCCGCGGCGACGAGCGGCGCGGATCCGCTCGTGCCGGCATCGGTCGCCCAGTGTCCGGCGAGCACCACCGGCCAGCCCGGGAACTCCGAGGCGACCGCCGACACGTCAGGCGTCATCCGGGTCGTCCCAGGAAGGCGGAGCCCGCGTTGAAATGGCGGCCTCGCCGACACCGCCGAGTACCCGCCGCCGGCGGCGCCGGCGCCATTGTTGATGGATTCGAACTTCAGGTCGTTCCAGACGACCTCGCGCGCTCGCCGGTTGTCGCGGGCCAGTGTCAGTTGCGTACCACCGACGGCGGTGAGATACGGCGACGACCCGGGCCATGCGGTCCCTTGGTAGGGCCGCCCATTACAGCTCGAGCCGAAATCGCCGGACGAGGCGTAGACCCCGACGCCCGTGAGACCGAGCCGGACGAGCACCGCATCCATGAGGTTCGCGCCGGCGCGGGAGAGCGGCGTTGACCCCTTAGCGCGAATGTCGCGTTCGCATTCCCCGTAGGAGATCGAGAGGCTGTCCGGGAGACGCCCCGCGGCGAGGACGTTCGATACGCCAAGGAACCACAACTGCGGCGTCAGCCAGGCCTGCGTGAACGTGAGCGATCGCAGCCCCGGGGCAATCCCGCGGACGACCGCGAGATCCTCCTCCGGCTCGAACGTCCCTTGGGAGAACGGCCCCGTCTGGCCATCGCTGCGCAGGATGCGAGGGCGGATTTTCGGATAGCCAAAGCAGCGCGCGTTCTCAGCGATATCGCCGGCCGACACACCCTCGCCGAGGTTGAGGATCGCGACCGACGCGCCCGTGCCGCTGCCGAGTTGGTCGATGCCGTAGGCCCGGCGGACCTGGCCGAAGCTGAACGCGCCGGTCGCCTTTGCCTGCCGGCAGCCACGGGTCCAGGTGCCGGTGCGCTTCGGTGGTCGGCGCCGCGCCAGGTGAGCCCGTGCCCGCGCAGCCCCGCCGTTGGCCGGCGCCGAGTGAGCATAGGTCGCCACGACGTCCTGCACGAGGTGCCCGAGTCCCGCGGGCAGATGCAGGCGGCCGTTGGCCGCCGGCGAGTAGATGTAGACGTTCGGCGCGTTCGAGAACACCCGTGTGATTCGCACCCCGAACACGTGCTCGAGCTGCACGACCGTCCCGCTGACTCGCGCAAACACCCCGGAGCGATCGAACCGCACCGACAAACCCCGGTGCCTCAGCAGCCGAGCAAACGCGGTCCGCGTGCTCTGGCTGGCGCCGTACCGCTGCGCGGCCTGACCAACTCTCAGAAACCGACGGTACGAGCGCGACCGCGGCTCCTGGACCGAGAAGAACGCGGACCGAGCCGCGCCCTCGGGACGCTTGAGGCCGAAGTAGAACGTGATCCGCGGCGGTGAGGCGGCGGTCGAGGCAGCGACTCCAGGGCACAGCATCAGTGCGGCGGCGATCGCCAGTGCCCTACCGATGCGCCGTGTCATCGGGTGTTGCGCCGGCGGTTTCGGTAAGAACGCGAGCGGGTGGAACTCAGACGCCGAACGTTCCACCCGCCCCGCGCTCATTCCCTATCCCTCTGCGGCCGCCTGCTCCTCCTTGATCTTCCCCTCGAGCTGCTCCATCACGTCCGGGTCCCGCAGCGTGGTGACGTCCCCGAGGGCTCGCCCCTCGGCGATGTCGCGCAGGAGCCGGCGCATGATCTTGCCCGATCGGGTCTTCGGAAGATCGTCGGCCCACACGATCCGCTTCGGGCGGGCGAACTTGCCGATCCGGTCGGCGACGTGGGCTCGGATCTCGTCGACGATTGCGTCGGTACCCTCGGCGTCGTCGCCCTCGAGGGTGACGAAGGCACAGATCGCCTGACCGGTGTCCTCATCGGTCTGGCCGATGACCGCCGCCTCGGCCACCTTGCGGTGGGAGACGATCGCCGACTCGACCTCGGCCGTCGAGAGCCGGTGCCCGGACACGTTGACGACGTCATCGATGCGTCCGATGATCCAGAAGTAGCCGTCCTTGTCCTTACGGGCGGCGTCGCCGACGAGGTACGTCTCCTTGCCGAACCGCGAGAAGTACGTGTCGACGAAGCGGTCGTCCTCCTTGTAGAGGGTGCGCAGCATCGACGGCCACGGACGCTTGAGCACGAGCAGTCCCTGGCCCTCGTCCAGCGGTTTCCCTTCCCGCTCATCGACGACGTCGGCCTCGATCCCGGGGAACGGACGCGTCGCCGACCCCGGCTTCGTGGCGATGATGCCGGGAAGCGGCGTGATCATGATCGCCCCCGTCTCGGTCTGCCACCAGGTGTCAACGACCGGGCAGCGCTCGCCGCCAACGACGACGTAGTACCACAGCCACGCCTTCGGGTTGATCGGCTCGCCGACCGTACCGAGCAGGCGGATCTTCGACAGGTCGAACTTCTGGACGTGGTCCACGCCCCACTTCATGCAGGCACGGATCGCGGTCGGCGCGGTGTAGAACTGCGTCACGTTGTAGCGCTCGCACAGCTCCCACCAGATGCCTTTGTGCGGGTAGTCCGGCGCGCCCTCATACATGACGCTCGTTGCGCCGTTGGCCATCGGCCCGTAGACGATGTAGGAGTGGCCGGTGACCCAGCCGACATCGGCCGAGCACCAGAACACGTCCTGATCGGCCTTGAGGTCGAACACGTACTTGTGCGTCGCCGAGACGCCGGTCAGGTAGCCGCCGGTCGTGTGCAGCACGCCCTTCGGCTTTGCCGTCGAGCCGCTCGTATAGAGGACGAACAGCGGATGCTCGGCGTCGAGCTCCTCGGCCGGGCACTCATCGGCCGCCTTCTCGACGATCTCGTGGTAGAAGACATCGCGCCCGTCCTTCATCTCGCACTCGGCGTTCGTGTGCTGGACGACGATGATGTGCTCCAGCGTGTCGAGGCCGGCCATCACCGCGTCAACCTGCTCCTTGATCGGCGCCGTCTTGCCCTTGCGCCGGGCGCCGTCGACGGTGATCAGCGCCTTCGCCTCGGAGAACTCCATCCGCTCCTTGACCGAGTCGGCGGAGAAGCCGCCGAACACGACGTTGTGCGGTGCGCCGATGCGGGCGCAGGCGAGCATCGCCACGACGACCTCCGGGATCATCGGGAGGAAGATCCCGACGATGTCGCCCTTCTCGATGCCGAGATCCTTCATCGCGTTGGCGAACTTCTGCACGTCACGGTGCAGCTCCGCGTAGGAGATGTCCCGCTCCTCGCCCTCCTCGCCGCGCCAGTGGAACGCGATCCGGTCCCCGTTGCCGGCCTCGACATGCCGGTCAAGGCAGTTGTAGGACGCGTTGATCTTCCCGTCGGTGAACCACTTGTAGAACGGCGGGTTTGAGTCCTCGAGCGTGACGGTGGGCTCGTTGAACCAGTGGAGCTCCTTCGCCTGCTTCATCCACCATCCCTGCCAGTCCTTCTCAGCCTCGTCGTAGACCGAGGGGTCGTTCAGCAGCGCGTGCTTCTTGAAGTTCTCGGGCGGCTCGAACGTCTCGGTGTCGAGCATCTCTTCGAGCTTCGACTGAAGCGTCCCCTCGCCGGTCGGAGTGGCAGTGTCTGCCATAAGAACCCTCTCCTTCTGTCGCTCTTGCGTCTCACGTCTTTCAACAGCGCGGGCGCCGACTGCGTCGCCGGCGCCCGAGCTCAGAAAACTGTGCGGCGATCTGATACGAGAAGTTGTACCCGACGCCGCTGGGTTTGTCCCGTTCGCCGTCAGCGCCTGAGCGGCATCACCGGGGCGATCGTCCGCCCGAACGTCGAGTTGATCACCGCGGCGAACGACGCGTACCACGCGGCGACCGCCGTCGCGAGGCCGAACCAGCCGCCGAGCTTGATCGTGCCGTTGATGGCTTGCCTGGTGCCGGCCAGGCTCGCGTTTCCGATGCCGAGGATGATGAACGTGATCGTGAGGAGCAGGAAGACCAAGGCCACCGCTCCGGTCGTCCGCAGGGACGCGATGAACATGTACGCGGTGAAGATCCCCCACATCCATAGGTACAGGCCGAGACCACTGAATATCTGGGTCGGCAGGTTCTTTCCGACGGACTGGACGACGAAGAAGAACGAGATCCAGAACGCCCCGTACGAACAGAACGCGACCGCACCGAACGTGTTACCGGTGCGGAACTCCCACAGGCCCGCGGCGAACTGTGCCACGCCGCCGTACGCGAGCGCCAGTGCGGCGACCATCGGCAGCAGCCCGCCGCCCGGCGCGTTGTGGCTGCCGACAAGTCCGGCATTGATCATGCTGAGCATGAACGTGGTCCCGGCGAATGCCGCCAAACCAAGCGGGCCTGGATCGGCCGGGCTCCAAAACGCCGAGCGTCCGCCCGTCGGGTCCGGTGCCGGAGCCACGTCGGCCTCTCGCGAAGCGCGACTCGCTTCCATGAAGTACCTCCTTCTCCTTCGAGTGCAGAGTGGCGCATACCTTCGCGCCGCATCCTCGGCTCACAAGTACGCAATCGCTCGGCGGCCGTTGAAGTGCGCTGAACGGTCACGGTGGAGCGGTGAGCGGTCACCGCAAAGCGACGGCCCCGCGGCCCTGACCCCCGGCGTGGACAGGGGACAGGGCCGTCTCGGCCGGGGCGGTACTCGCCAGGCGCAAGGGACTACCGATGCGGTGTTGATGACCGTCGGAGCGGCGCCGGCGATGTAACGAGTGAGGACATGCCCATGATCGGATCACGGGGACGCGACCGAGAGGCCCGGCGGACGGATGTCTGACGGCGACCGCTAGCGTCGGCGCTTGCGCTTGCGCTTCGGTGTGGTCGACCGCGTGCGGGCCGGCGTCGACGCGCCGACCGGCTCGGGCGCCGGGGTGGAGCGGAAGCGGGCTTTGGGCGCACAAGCCCTCCCAAGAGCCCGCCGCCTCCGCGCGGCCCACTGCCTCCGCCTCCGCCGCGGGCGGCGCGCTGCTCCCGCATCGCCTGCGATGACGGCCACGGTTCAGGCCGACCGCTGCGCCACGCCGGCGGCATCCCGTTCGGCCAGCGCCCGCTAAACAGCAAGCCGAGCGCGACGAGCCAGAAGCCCTCGACGATCGGGATCGGGACGAGCGGGAAGATGACGAGCACCCCGGCAAAGATCCCGAGAAAGCCCATGAAGCGAGTGAGCAACCCGACGCGCATCGCGTTGAGTGACACGAGCACGACGGCCATCGCCGAGAGCAGCACCCCGAGGTAGTTGCCGAGCTGGGGAAAGACGAGCGAGGTGGAGCTGATGAGGTGATTCGCCTGCGGGTACGTTTGGGCGCTGAGGGCGACGAAGTCGTGTGCCTTCTGGCCGTAGAGGATCACGTAGGCCGGGATGCTGATGCCGGTCAGCACAGCGCCGACGACGGCGATGTACCCGACGAAACCGGGCTTGACGTCCGGGTTGCGGGCGCGAATGCACCCCCACAGATACCACAGCGTCGCACCGAGCGAGAAATAGCCCAGCGCGTCGAGCAGCGACCCGGCGATGTCTCGGCTAAGGCGCTTGTTCTCGGTGATCAGGCCGAGGGTTTGCTCGTCGACCTTGGCGTGAGGCGCCGCCAAGCTGCACCGCGACGGCAGCGACGAGCAGGATCCCCGCCAGCGCGGCGATCACGGCATAGCGCATGCCCACGCGGCGCTCGTACGCCAGTCGGTCTTCGACGTTCATGCGTCCGGCAATGCTAGTGGGACTTCAGGGCCGAGGCCCGGACGTACGGGGTCTCAGGCCGCGGGGGGCGGATTCGCCCTCGTGTGGCATCCGCGCGGGCACGTATGTCGGGTCGTCGGCCTCAAGCACGCGGGAGACGCGATCGCCGACGAGGAGGACGAGATCAAGCAGCGGCGACGCGATCCGGATCATCGTCTCGATCCGAGCCCGCAACACGGGATTGGTGGTCGACCCAGGCATGCCGGTACCATAGGCGGTATGGAAGGAAGTGGCTTCGGCGGAATGTTCGGAGATCCGGATGAGCTCCAGCGTCGGCTCGGCGAGTTCGCCGAGCAGATGCAGGGCGCTCAGCGGCTCGCCTGGGCAGACAACGCGATCAGGCTTGCGGCCGACCTCACGGTCGCCGCGATGAACCGGATCAACATCCAGGGTACGACCGAGCAGCAGGCCGAGCAGCTGCGGTCGGTCATGGCGACCGTCTTCCCGGAAGCGGTCACACTCGTGCGCGAGGCGCGCGAGGGCCTTCAGTAGCGCTCCCTGCGCATATTGGCCCTGCTGAGGCTGAGTCAGCCGTTGCTCAGGGTCGCCCGGCGACGACCCGCCGCGCGTCGCGAGACTCGCTGCCGGCTGGTGGTACGACGGTCAGTTCCTGCACGCACACTCGACCGGCGTAGCCTCCGTGGTCAAGCACGAAGTACCAATCGGCGTCGCGCGGAATCGTGAGTTCGACCGGCGAGCGCCGGACGAACTGGCCGGTGGAGATGAACCCGTCTCCGGCCTGGTAGCGGGCGAAGTTCGCCGCGTCGAGGAGCATCACGTTCGCTGCGGTACCGTGGAGACGAACGAAGACCGTGCTCCCCCTCGGCTGGCGCCCGAGGTGGTGATAGTCGAACTTGAACGCCATCGTGCGCCTACGTTTCGGCAGTCGTTTCGGACGGCAGCTCTTGCGTCGGTTGGCGCATCAGGTTGCGCTGAATCGACGTCCGGTTCCGGGCCAGCGACCGTGAGATCTTCGTCTTCCTGATGCCATGCAGGTAGCCGATGGTCCAATCCAGCTGCTGGAGCGCGTCCTCGGCGGCTCGTCGATACCGCTCGGTGTCGTTGGAAGACATTGCTCCTCCTTCCTGTGGTCCCTGTGGTCCTGCCCTGGGCTTACCCCGGCGGCGCAGGTTTTATGCGGCTTCCTGCGTGTTTTGGCAACTCCGGTCGTTGTGAGCGCTACGGCCCGGCAAGCGCGCCGAGGACGAGGGCGTCGTGCTCAGCCGGCTTGACCTTGCGAAACACGTTGGTGATGACGCCGTCCGGTCCGATCACAAACGTCGAGCGCTCCATGCCCATGTACGTCTTGCCGTACATCGACTTCTCGACCCAGACGCCGTACGCCTCCGCGACGGAGTGATCCTCGTCGCCGAGCAGCGGGAAGCCGAGGGAGTACTTCTGGTCGAACTTGGCGATCTTCTTCGGCGCGTCGGGTGAGACGCCGAGCACGACCGCGTCGGCATCCGCGTAGTCGGCGCGATGGTCGCGGATCCCGCAGGCCTGGGTGGTGCAGCCGGGTGTATCGGCCTTCGGATAGAAGTAGAGGACGACGGTCTTACCGCGGAGGCCGGACAGCGAAACCTCGTTACCGTCCTGGTCAGGCAGCGTGAAGTCGGGCGCGGGATCACCTGGCTGTGGCATGCCGACACTCTAACCCCCGCCGCAACGCCGTCGGTATGCTGCGGTGCGCCACACGATCGGCAGGGGATTCCGATGACCGGGACGGGAGCCCTGATGAGCACGATCGACCCTCCGGCCAGGATGAGCCGGGCCCTCCGCCCGGCCGCCACGGCGATGTTTGTCGTGCTCGGGCTGCTGTGTTGCGCGACCGGGTCCGCTGCGTCGGCGGACGGACCGGACGGCGCCGCGCAGCAGCTCGTGGACCCGGTACGCGCCGATCGTGATGGTGCGCAAGCTGACGAACGTGTGCAGCACCGCACAGGAGCAGTTCGCCCCACCCACGTCGGTCGACGCGGTGCTCGGCAACCGGGCCGTGCGGCTGATGCGCGGGGGCCGCCGCAGAAGCGTGCTCGTCACGGCTGCCCCGAGTGCCGCCGGCCTCGCCGGCCTCGGGCCTGAGTACTACCTCGACCTTCCGGGCGACCCACTCAATCCCGCATGCCGGTATGCCCGCGACTTCCGGGCGCTGCGAGGCGCTGGCCGTGCGCCCGCGGTCACCTACGCCTACATCGCGCACGAGCCGGGCGAGCGTGGGCTGGCCGTCCAGTACTGGTTCTACTACTACTTCAACCAGTTCAACGATGTGCACGAGAGTGACTGGGAGGGGATCCAGCTCGCCTTCGACGCGGGCACGCCCGAGCAGGCGCTCGGCGAGGCCCCGTACCGGATCGTTCTCTTCCAGCACGCCGGCGGCGAGCAGGCCGGCTGGCTTGATCGCCGCGTTCAGAAGAACGGCACTCATCCGGTCGTGTACGCCGCTGCCGGCTCGCACGCGACCTACTACGACTCGCAGCTCTACCTCGGCAACGGCTCCCACGGCTCGGGTGTCGGCTGCGACAACACGACCGGACCCGTTGTCGGCACCCGCCCTCGCGCCGTGCTGCTGCCAGACCAGCCCAGCACGAGCGGCCCGTATGCGTGGCTCAGCTACACCGGCCATTGGGGGCAGCGGGAAGCGAGCTTCAACGACGGACCGACGGGGCCGGTCACCAAGGCGCAGTGGAGCGAGCCGCTCAGCTGGATGAACGGCACGCGCACAACCAGCCCAATCGTCCCGGTCGGCACCCTGCTCGGCCCCTCGGTGGCGAAGCGCTTCTGCAGCGCAGTTGCCGGAGTGACCTTGTTCATCAACCTCGCGGCGGGCACCGATATCGGCGCACTTCCGCTCGCGCTCCTCGTCCTCGCCGTGTTCATCCTCCTCGCGGTGCTCCTGACGCGGTGGTTCCCGGCGGTGGTCGAGCCGCTCAGCGCGCGGCGCCGGCTCGGGCAGGTCCTGCTCGCATCAATCCGGTTGCAGTGGCGTTTTCGCTGGACGATGGTCGCCTTGGCGCTCAGCTCGATTCTGATCATCGTGACGATCGACCTCATCGAGTACCTGGTGCTGCACGTCTTCGGGGTGCGCCACAGCGGTCTGAGCTTCACCGACTCCGGCACGACGCTCGGCGCCACCACCTCGGCGGGCATCTTCCAGCCGCTGATCACGGCGCTCACCTCGGCGACGGCGATCGCGGCGATCCGCAACCTCGACAGCGGGCAACCGACAGGCTTCGGCCATGTCTGGGGCGTCGTGATCCGCAGGTTAGGGCGGATCATCGCGATCCAGCTCATGTTCCTCGCCGCCGTCGTCGGGTTGACGGTGACGATCGTCGGCATCCCGTACGCGATCAAGAAGCTCGGCGACTGGGTGTACGTCCAGCAGGAGGTGCTGTTTGACGACCGCTCGATCACCGAGGCGTTCCACGCCAGCCGACGGACCGTGCGCGGTCGCTGGCTCCACAGCACCGCCTACGTCGCCGTGCTGCTGCTGATCGGCGACGTCCTCCCACCGCTCCTCAATTACGGGTTCCTGTTCACGCCGATCTCCGCGGTCTGGGTGAACACGTTCGGCGCCATCCTGTTCGCGTTCATGGTCCAGTACGCGGCCGTCGGGCGAACGCTCATCTACCTCGACCTCAAGACCCACCCGGCGCAGGTGCGGGCACGCCGCGCGCACGGCGTCGCCGAGGCACCCGCAACCTGACTACTTGAGCAGCCGAGAGAGCCGACGATCCTTCATCAGCTTGCCGTCGGTCTGACACGTCGGGCAGTAGCACATGACGTAGTCCTCGTAGAACACCGCCTCGATCTGATCGCCGCACCGCGGGCACGGTTGGCCGTTGTGCCGGTGGACGGTGAGCGGCATCGGGAGCTTGTCCGGGATCGGCAGTGTGATCGTCTGCTCGTAATGCTCGATCACCTCTCCGAGCCGGGTCCGGATCACGACGCGGAGCCGCTCCGCCTCGTCCGGCTCGAGGTCCGAGCCACGCTTGAACGGTGAGATCTTTGCCGCGTGCAGGATCTCGTCGACCCACGAGCGGCCGATACCGGCGATCACGTGCTGGTCACGGAGGAGCGCGTAGAGCGGTCGGGGCGCGTCGAGCAGGTCATCGAGCGGCGGAGGATCGGGCCACGCCTCGGGCCCGAGCGAGGCGATCGTCTCCTCGGACTCGACCTCGCTCGCCCGCAACAGCTTGACCCACGCGCGCTGCTTGGTCCCGAACTCTCGCAGGCGCAGCTCGCGACCATCGTCGAGCCGGACAAGCAACCGCGACGCCTTGTCACGGAGCGACGCCCGCGTGTCGAACAGCTGCAGCCGCCCGGCCGACATGAGGTGGATGACGAGCGCGAGCTCGTCCTCGATGTCGGCAACGAACAGCTTGCCGCGGCGCCGGATGCCGACGAACGCCCGTCCGTCGATCGCGCTCAGCGGCGGATCGTACGTCTTCAACGCGTTGACGCCGGGAGCGAGCGCGGACTCGATCCGCGCGCCGGTGATCGCGTCCCCGATGAGACGCGCAGTGATCTCGACCTCAGGTAGCTCGGGCATGCCTGCATTGAGCGTACTTCGCGTGACCCGTGTCGCCCGGGAGCCAGCGTCCCGGCCACCCGCCGAGATCGCCTATTCCGGAATTGTTCGCGGCGGTTCAGCCTTTCTTTACGCGCGAGGCAAAGGATGTCCGCCATGAGCGATCTACTGGCAATAGTCGGACCGGCGGCATCGGAGGACGAGCTGCTCGAGGAGATCGCCTACGCACGTCCGGACCGGGTGACGGTGCTCGTCGAGAGCACCGGCGTGGACTGGGGTTCCGAGGAGTCCGAGCCCGCCCGCGCTCTGCGCGACCGGATCGCCGGACTGCTGGCGAGGATCGAACGCCGCACCGGCGCGATCGTCGTCGGTACGGCAGGCAATCGTGAGCAGCTGCGCGGGTGGAGGTTCGACCGAGTGGTCGGCGCCCGCGCCGCCCTCGCCGCCTGACGCCCGGCCGCCTCCGCCGGTACCCTGCTCACCCACGATGAGCGCGACGCTGGCGCCAGACGACGTCGTCCGCACCCACGCCGAGGGGGAGGCGAACGCGCGCGAGCCGCTGCTCGTTCTCGAGCCGTTGCTCGCGTTCATGCATGCCCATGGACTCGAGGCGCCCGCGGATCTCGGCGCGCAGCCGGTCGGCGACGGCCATTCCAACGTCACGTTCGCCCTCTCGACGAACGTCATCCTCCGCCGCCCGCCGCGCGGGCCGCTGCCCCCGAGCGCGCATGACGTCCTCCGTGAGGCGCGGCTGCTGCGGGCGCTCGAGCCGACGCCCGTCCGGACCCCGCGCGTGCTCGCCGTCTGCGATGACCTATCGGTGATCGGCTCGCCGTTCTACGTGATGGAAAAGGTCGAGGGCCATGTCATCACCGACACAATCCCCGAGCCGCTGGACAACGAGGTGGAGCGCAGCCGGATCGCCGACGAGCTGATCGATGCGCTCGTCGAGCTGCACACGGTTGATTTCACGGGGATCGGACTCGAGGGCTTCGGCAAGCCCAGCGGGTACCTCGAGCGCCAGCTCCGCCGCTTCACCGGGTTGTGGGAGCACAACCGCACACGCGAGCTGCCCCAGGTGGAGCAGGTCGGGCAATGGCTGGCGGCGAACCTCCCTGAGTCTCCGCCTGCCACGATCGTGCACGGCGACTACCGGCTCGGCAACACGATGTTCGCCGACTGCGCGCCGGCACGGCTCGTGTCGATCTTCGACTGGGAGATGGCGACGATCGGCGACCCACTCGCCGACCTCGGGTACATGATGATCCACTGGATCGAGCCGACCGACAAGGTTGGGCGCTTCAATCTTCAGGCAGTCACGACACGGACGGGCTTCCCGACGCGGCAGGAGATCATCACGCGCTACGAGGACCGTTCCGGGCGCTCGATGAAGGCGCTCGACTGGTACGTCACGCTCGCGCTGTGGAAGGCAGTCGTGTTCATGGAGGGCAATTACAAGCGGGCCGTGTCCGGCGCGACCGACGACCCGTATCTGAAGACGTTCGGCGAGGGCGTCGTCGAGCTCGCCGAACGCGCGCTCGACGTCACACGGAATGGGTTCTGAGAACGGGCACCGTCGTGGTCTGATCGTGGACTACGGCGGCGTCTTGACGAGCAGCCCATTCGCGTCGTTTCAAAGGTTCTGCGTCACTGAGGGCCTCGACGAGAACGCGATCATCGCCCGGCTGCGCACCGACGTGGCCGCGCGGGAGCTCGTGTTCGCGCTCGAGACCGGGGAGCTGCCGGAGTCCGAGTTCGAGTCGCGCTTCGGGACGATCCTCGGCGTGACGCCGGAGCGACTGATCGACCGGCTGTTCGCCCACTACGAGCCCGACGAGCGGATGCTCGCGGCGATCGCCCGCGCCCGGTCGGCCGGGATCCGGACGGGCCTGCTGTCGAACTCGTGGGGCACGCGCCGCTACGACCGCGCCCGTCTCGCCGAGCTGTTCGACGGCGTCGTCATCTCCGGCGAGGTCGGGATGCGCAAACCCGCGCCGGAGATCTACGCACTGAGCGCCGAGCGAGCGGGACTGGCGCCTGCGGACTGTGTCTTCGTCGACGACATGCCGGTCAACCTCGACGCGGCGGTCGCGCTCGGGATGGCGACCGTTCTTCACGTGAGCGCCGAAGAGACAATCGCCGAGCTGGAGCCGCTGCTCGGGGTGCCGCTCGCATGAGGCGCGGCACGGGCGCGGCGGTCGCGTTTGTCGTCGTGGCGCTCGCCGGGTGCGGCGGGAGCGGACGACTCTCGAGCAGCGACCTGACCAATCAGGCGAGCCAGATCTGCACCCTGACGACCCGCCAGACGAACCGGATCACCACCCCGGCAGCGCCGTCCGGCTCGCAGACGTTCCTGCGGCAGGGGATCACAGCCCTGACGCCCGAGGTGGCGAAGCTGCGCAAGCTTCGTCCGCCAGAGGATGCCGAGGACGTGTACAAGACCGCCGTCGACTCGTCGGCCAAGAAGCTCGACCTGCTGCGGACGGCGGCCCGGCAGATCGCCGGCGGTGCTGACCCGGTGAGCACGATGCAGTCGCTCGGGCAGCAGCTCGCGCCGGTCGTGGCGCAGGAGAACCAGGCGTGGACGTCGCTCGGGATCCCGGCCTGCGTCAGCCATTAGACACCCAGGGCCGCCGACCGGCGGCTGCTCAGCGCCGCCGACCGGCGGCTGGCCGGCGCCACCGACCGGCGGCTGGCCGGCGCGGTTCCCCGCGCCCACGCCGGCCACCCACTGCTATTTCGCCAGCTTCACCTTCAGCTTGTCCGTGCAACTCGTGTGGATGCCATCCTGGCTGGCACAGGTCATCGTGCCGGTGCCCTTGACACCGGTGAAGGTGCCGGTGCCGCCCGTCACGGTCACCGTTCCGTCGTAGGTGACATTCAGGAAGTTGAGCGTCCCTTCCTGTGGCGTCAGGTCGTACTTGCCTGAGACGGTTCCGGTCCGCAGATACCAGGTGAAATTCGCCACGGTGTCCCCGCTGTCGGCGACGGTGAAGCTGTCACCCTGGACTCCGCTTCCCCACTTTCCGCAGTGCGCGGGCCCGTACTCGCTTCCCTGCTGGACCGGCGGCGTGACGCTCATGTCGCCGTTGGCCACCATGACACCCACGGTGGTGGCGCACTTGACGTTGACCGTCGCCGGCTTCACCGGCTTCGTCTTAGGCACCGCCGCCAAGGCGGGAACTCCAAATGTCAGCGCAGCCACGCACAATGCGACGCCCGCGACGCAGATACGACGTTTCACAACGACCTCCCGGTTCTCGGGTGATGGGAACGATCATGGTCTTTGGCGACGTGACCGCCGCCGAGGAGTTGCAGGCCCCCGCACCCTGCCCGGATCGTGACGACGACCCGGCAGGGTGCAGCAGCGTGTTGACGCGGGGTCAATCAGCGGACCCGGCCAAGCGCCGCCTGTGCGGCACGCTTGACGTTCTTGGGCAGCGGCACGAAGTCAAGCGCCGGGCCGAACGACTGACCGGTTGTCAACGCGTAGCCGACAAACGACTTGAGCAGGCCGCCATTGCCGAGCGGGTCGGGCGACCGGAGGATCGCGTAGGTGAACGTCGAGATCGGATACGCGATCCGGGCCCCGCGCGACGGATTGACGATGTGCAGCTCGTTGCTGGCCGGCACGCTCCGGACGCTCGACGCGGCATTCGAGATGTTCTTGAGGTTCGGGACCTCGTAGTTGCCGGCCTGGTTCTTGATCGCAACCGCCGGAAGCTGGTGGGCGATCAAGTATGAGACCGCGACGTACGCGATCGCGCCCCGCGTGCCCTCCGTCACCGCGACCATGCCGCTGTTGCCGCTGGCACCGGGACCAACCGGGAACGTCGGCTTCGTCGCGCGACCGATACGGCTCTTGAACGCACCGCTGACGGCCGACTCGTAATCGGTGAACGCGTACGAGTCACCGGATCCGTCGGACCGGTGCACCGGGGTGATCCTCAGATTCGGGAGGTGCGTGCCCTTGTTGAGGGAGGTGATGCGGCGATCGTTCCAGCTGGTGATCTGTCCGAGGTAGATCTGGGCGATCACCGAGCCAGTCAGATGCAGCCGATGAACGCCGGGGATGTTGAACGTCAGTCCAGTCGCCGACAGCGCCCACGGGATCTGAAAGCAGCCCGGGCACGGCGTCGTCGACGCCGAGATCGGGGCGTCCGACGCTCCGAAGTCGACGAGGCCGCTGCCGATGTCCTTGAGCCCGGTACCGGACCCGACGGCCTGATAGGTGGGTGCAGGATTTCCGGTCTGGTTCGCCCAGGCAGCGGCCCATTCCGCTTCGATCGGCGCGACCAACGTTGATCCCGCACCCTGCAACGTGGGTGCCGCCGAAGCGACGCTCGCCATCAAACCTGAGACGGCGACCAGCAGCCCAGCGCACGCGATGCTGGTCAGCTTCTTCGAAACCACAGCAACTTCCTTTCCATTCGGAGACGTGACTCTCGGGCTCGCCGCGGCCCGGCCGCCGGGTCGTGCCCCCGGCGGAAGCATCGTGGTGTCCGTTTGGTGACCTGTTGCTGACTTGTAACTGCGATTTAGAAGTGTCGTTACTGGCGCGTTCGCCGACCAAGTCGTGGGAACTTTTGCCTTACGCTGGCGCGCCGTGTCATCGAGCACCGGCATGAGATTCGGCCTGCCCGCGCGCGGGAGGCGACCCTCCTCGCCCGCCGCGCGTGAGCGCTCGAACACCGGCGATCGCGTCCTCTACTGGCTGAGCGCGTGCGCCGGGCTGCTCTGCGTGTTCGTCCTTGGCGAGATCGCCTATCAGGTGATCCACGGCGCGGACCCGGCGATCTCCCGCTTCGGGATCGGCTTTGTCGGCAACTCGGCATGGGCGCCGAACTTTGGCGTGTTCGGCGCCGCGGCGGCGATCTACGGGACCGTCATGAGCTCCTTGATCGCCTTGGCCCTGGCAGCTCCGCTGGGGATCGCGATCGGTCTGTACCTCAGCATGATGGCGCCGCCGGCGGTGCGAGCGGTCGTCGGACCGCTCGTCGAGATGCTGGCCGCGATCCCAAGCGTGATCGTCGGGTTCTGGGGCGTGGTCGTGCTTGCCCCGTTTGCGGCGAACCATCTCGAGCCGCTGCTGCACGACGTGCTTGGTTTCATCCCCTTGTTCGGGCCGCCTCAGACCACGGGACTGAGCATCTTCACGGCCGGGCTCGGGCTGACGCTGATGGTGCTGCCGATCATCGCCGCCCTCAGCCGCGACCTGTTCCTCACCGTGCCGGAGGAGCTGAGGGACGGTGCCGCGGCTCTGGGTGCGACTCGGTGGGAGATCATCCGCGGGGTGATGCTGCCGACGACGTTCTCGGGGCTCGCGGCGGCAACCGTACTCGGCCTCGGCCGCGCTCTGGGCGAGGCGATTGCCGTCACCCAGATGATCGGCGACGGCGCCGGCATCCACTCCTCGCTGTTCCTCCCGGGCAACAGCCTGGCGAGCCGGATCGCGACGGAGTTCAACACGCCGGAGCACAAGCTCCACATCCCGTCGCTCTTCTACCTGGCGCTGATCCTGCTCGTCATCGGTCTCGTGACCAGCCTTCTCGCCAGGACGATCGCGCGCCGTTTCGACGTGCGACGGGGGGTGCTGACGTGACTCCCGTCCCCGGTGCAGTTGCCGAGGTGCTGACGTGACTCCTGTCTCCGGTGCAGTTGCCGAGGTGCCGCCCGAGCTCGATCCGACTCGGCCGCTGACCGCGTCCGGAAACCTGCGTCGGCGCGCACTCGTCAGCCGCGTCACCACCGTCGCGGCGTCCGCCTCCGCATTCCTCGCGGTGGCGCTGCTCGCCAACGTCACCTACACGGTGATCAGTCGCGGCGCTGCGGCGATCAATCTCGACTTCCTGATCAAGAACCCGACCGGACTCGGTGGTGGAGGCATCGCCAACGCGCTGATCGGGACCGCGGTGCTCGTGTTCTTCGGGGCTCTGATCGCCCTCCCGGTGGGTGTCCTCACCGGTATCTATCTCACGGAGTTCGCGGGGCCACGATCGCGGATGGCGCGAGCGCTGAAACTGATGCTCGACCTCCTCCAGGGCGTCCCGACGATCATCGTCGGCGTCGTCGTGTTCGGTCTGATCGTCGTCCCGACGCATCGCGAGTCGGGCTTTGCCGGCGCGGTCGCGCTGGCGATCGTGATGCTTCCGCTGATCGCCCGCTCGAGCCAGGAGGTCCTGCTGCTGGTGCCGAACATCTTGCGTGAGGGCGCTGACGCACTCGGCGTCGAACGCTGGCGCTCAGTCCTCGGGGTGATCCTGCCCGCCGCGATGGGCGGCATCGCGACCGGTGCGATCCTCTCGATTGCGCGCGCGGCCGGCGAGACCGCGCCCCTGCTGTTCGTCAACAGCATCTACAACCCGACGACCACGGAGCTCATGATCTTCGGCCATGGGATCCCGAGCATCCCGATCTACATCTTCACGACCTACGACCTGCCGTCACCGTCGGCGCTGACAAGCGCATGGGGCGCTGCGCTCGTGCTGCTCACGTTCATTCTCATTGCGAACATCGTGGCCCGCGTCCTGCTGGCCCGCACGCGGGCACGGATCTCGGCGTGACGATGGACTACTCACCACCGGACACCGGCGGCGACCAGAATCCAGCTCCGCGACGGGTGCGGATACACGCCCCGCCGAATGCGCAGCCGGAGCGGCCCGCCGCGCCGTCGGCCACACCACGGGCACAGCCGCTACAGGAGACCGTCTTCGACATCACCAACATGTCGGTGTTCTACGGCAACAACCAGGCCCTGGGCTGGACCTCGATGAAGATCTACCGCAACCTCGTCACCGCCGTGATCGGTCCCTCCGGCTGCGGGAAATCCACCTTCATCCGCAGTCTGAACCGCATGAACGATGCGATCGCCGGCTTTCGCCTCGAAGGCCAGGTCCTCTACCACGGCCACGACATCTACGCGCCCGCAACCAATCGCGTCGAGGTCCGCCGGCGCATCGGCATGGTCTTTCAGAAACCGAACCCGTTCCCGAAGACGATCTACGACAACATCGCGTGGGCCCCTCGCAACCTCGGGCTGAGGGACAACCTGGACGAGCGGGTGGAACGCGCTCTGCGTCACGCCGCCCTGTGGGACGAGGTCAAGGACCGTCTCCGTGACGGCGCGCTGAGCCTGTCCGGGGGGCAGCAGCAGCGGCTATGCATCGCCCGCGCGATCGCGATCGAACCCGACGTCCTCCTGCTCGACGAGCCCGCCTCGGCACTCGACCCGGTGGCGACGGCGTCGATCGAGCAGCTCATGCACACGCTCAAGCGGCGCTACACGATCGTGATCGTCACCCACAACATGCAGCAGGCGGCCCGGGTCGCAGACCAGACGGCGTTCTTCGGCCTCGACAGCAACGGCGCGGACCGCGTCGGCACGCTCGTCGAGTACGCGGATACGGAAACAATCTTCAGACGACCGTTCGACTCCCGCACGCGTGACTACGTGACCGGCCAGTTCGGCTGACCCCCGGCTGCGGCCGTCGCGGCCACAGTTGCGGCCGCCGCGTGGTCCTACGGGGCAACGATCGCGTGGTGTGAAACCTGCTGGAGCAACGGCTGGCCGCACTGCCAGCAGTACGCCGCACCCGTGGAATGGGGTGCCCCGCAGGACGCGCAGGCCCCCGCAGTGGAGGTCTCCTCGAGGCGCAGGATGCGTTCCACTTCGGCCAACTCGGCATCGGCGCTCTGTAGCGCGGCGGATCTCTGAACCAGGATGTCGACACGGATCCGGTCACGAATGGCCATCTCGTAGACGAGCCCACCGAGGTCGAATTGCAGCTCGGCGACGCGTGCCGCCAGCTGGTCGCGGCGGCGCCGGAGATCAACGGCGTGTCGCTCGTCTCGCGGGAGCGAGCCCGGGAGCAGCGGCGGGGCGGCGCCCGCACTCGGGGTGCTGCGAGACGCGGTCCGGCGTCCGGAGCCGCGCAGGGATCGCATGCGCAGGCGCCGCTTCTGACCGGGCTTCGTCATCGCGTCACCTCCGAGAGCCGGCTCACGGCCCGAAGAAATTCCCGGTGAACTTGCCGTTCTGGCAGCCGGCACCGTGCGTGCAGCTCTGCCCCGGCTGGACGGTGGGCGGTGCCAGGTTCGCTGAGCCCGCGCCGAGGACCTTCTTCGCGGCGGTCGCCGCCTGCGCCTGGACCTTCTGGGTGATGTGGACCACCTTTGGCTTCGCCTTGCCCGTCTTCGTGTTGGCGCGGCTCTTCGTGTTGGCAGCGCCGGAAGTGTTGGCGGTGGTGCCCGCCGTACCGCTGGCACCGGATCCAGCGACGGTCACGACCTGCACGCCGGGTGAACTTGCGCGTTGCTGGCCCTGGTTGTCGATCCGTCCGATCTCAACGCCCACGCCCATCGCGAGCAGAAGGGTGGCGATGCCGGCGACGAGCGTCGCCCCGGACGACAGCCGGCGTCGCGGGCGCTCGACCGAGACCGGCGGTCCCGCCTCGGCCGGCGGCGCCGGAGCACCCATCTGCGAGAAGCGACTCCGTCCGCGCCGCTCCCCGCAGTTCAGGCAATACCGCTGATCGCTGGCGAGCGGAGCATCACAGGTGACACAACGCTCCCCCACCGCGGGGGCGACGAACCGTTGCGTCACGGCAGCGGACGATGAATCCCGCAGCGGGTCAGATGGCACCCCCGTGCCGCCCGCGCCAGCGCGCGGGACGTCCTCGGCTTCGTCACTGGCGCTCGCGGAAGTCACCCCCATAACTGTCGACGAGAGTAAAGACGGCGCCCGGGCACCTTGTTACCGACATGTGACCGAGCGACATCGGGGACTCGCGCCGCCGTTCACAAGCTGTCCACAATTCTGCGCCCACGTGCGACCACACTGGCGGGCCGGATGCACGACCATCACCGGTCACCGGACGACATCTCATCCTGCGCTGAATGCAGCACGCGAATGGCGCACGACCAACGCTATTGCGTTGAATGCGGATCGCGCCGCGCCGCCCTCCCGGCAGGCGTGGCCGCGATGATCGGCGCGATCCACGAGCAGGGGTTCCAGGCCGCACGCCCGCGGAGCACCGCGGCGCCGCCACCACCCCGCGCCTCCTGGGTGCCGGCAATCACGTTGCCGACGCCACGGGCGGCCGCCGCGGGAGTGCTTGCGATGCTCGCGTTCGGTGTGCTCGTCGGATCGGTCGGCCGCCCGCTCCAGAGCCTGGCGAGCTCGCAGTTGCTCGTCGCCGTTTCGCGCCCTCCGGCACAGACCGCGACTACGCCCCAGGCCGCCGCCGGGTCTGCTGATTCGTCCGGTGGAGGAGGGACGACCACGGTCATCACGCGAACGGTCGTGGGCGCGCCGCCGGCAACGTCCGCGCCCGCGAGCGGCGCGGCGCCGAGCGGCGCCCCGGCCGCCGCTCCCGTCACGCCCGGCGGCGGCGGCGCCGGGCCGTCGCAGAACCTCTACGGCCTGCCGCCGATCCATCACGTCTTCATCATCGTTCTCTCCGACGAGGGGTTCGGCCAGACGTTCGCGCCAACCTCAGCGGACCGCTTTCTGTCGAAGGATCTGACGACACAGGGCGAACTGATCACGAACTACTACTCGGTTGCCGGCAGCCCGCTGGCGAACCGGATCGCCCTGATCAGCGGCCAGGGGCCGACCCCCCAGACGATCCAGAACTGCCCGGTGTACGCCGCGATCAAGCCTGGTACCCGCAAGGCGGGCCAGGTCCTCGGCACGGGCTGCGTGTACCCCGCTGCGACACAGACGCTGGCCGGCGAACTGACGGCTGCGCACCACACGTGGAAGGCGTACGTTGAAGGCATCGACACGGCTCCGAACGGTCAGCAGACGAGCTGCCGACATCCAACGCTGGGGGCCACCGACGCCGAACATGCTCCGCGCGTCAAGGACCCGTACGTGACCTGGAGCAACCCGTTCGTCTACTTCACCGCGATGACGAGCGGCACCGACTGCCTTGACAACGACGTCGGTCTGGACGCACTCCAATATGACGTGAGGACCGGAAGCCAAGCGCCAACGGTGTCGTTCATCCTCCCGAGCGCGTGCCACGGCGGCAGCGCGGACCCGTGCGCGCCCGGTGCCCCCGCGGGGCTGGCGCCGGCGGATGCGTTCGTGCGCGCGACGGTGGCGGAGATCAAGAAGTCCTCGGCGTATAAGGACAACGGCCTCATCGTCGTCACTTCCGACGAGGCGCCGCAGAGCGGGCTGCACGCCGACCCGAGCGCGTGCTGTAACACGCCCGCCTATCCGAACGTGCCGCACAGCACCGGCGTCAGCGCGTCCACGACGTCGACGACGTTGACGCCGGTGACCACGTCCACGGAAAGCGGGACGACGACAACCACGACGACCCCGGCCGGCAGTACCACGACCACGACATCGACGACGGCCAGCACCCCTCCCGCGGGTGCGACGGGTCAGACGACGCCGACCGGTGGCGGCGGACAGGTGGGTCTGGTTCTCATCTCACGCTTCGTCAAGCCCGGCACCCAGGATCTCGTCGACTATTACAACCACTACTCGCTGCTGGCAACGATCGAGAACCTGTTCTCGCTGAAGCGGCTCGGCTACGCCGGCAATCTGGAGTTGCCGATGTTCGACTCGGCGATCTTCAACGCGCATTAGTGTGCTGTCCGGTGATTAGGGTGCATGGAGCGCGAGGCCCGGGGGCCGGCAGGCAAGGACGCAGGAACCGTGGCGCAGCAGCGCTGCGCGAGGTTCCGAGGACGCAGCGTGACGGTCATCCGGGACCGCGATACATGTGCCCAAATTGCCGGACAGTGCACTAGAGGGTTAGCCCGCGGCGATGAGGCCGACGCCGAGAACCGCGGCGGCGATCCCGACCTCCTGGATGCGGCGGACGCGCTCATGGAGCACGATCCGGGCGAGCAGCACCGTGACGAGCGGGTATTGCGACGCGGCGACGGCGACGATCGACAACAGACCGTGGCGGGTGGCGAGCGCGTAGAGAGCGTTCGCGCCGAGGTCAAGCGAGCCCATCAGAGCAAGCACCCCGTACGGGACCGGCTCGCGTTCCGGCGCCGGGCGGCGGACGAGGAACACGACGAGCACGGCGAAGACGCCCACGCCACGCGCGACGGCGAGCGCCCACAGCACGTCGCCGCGGGCGGCCGAGCGCAGTCCGACGGCGAGGCAGCCGAAGCCGACCGCGGCGACGAGCGCCAGAGCGATGCTGACGCGTGTCGCCCGCGCGCCCGGCGACATCGGCTCGTGCTCGGTCTCCCGGCTGACGAGCACGACGCCGATGCACGCGGCGAGGATCCCGAGCAGTTGGATCGTCGCCGGGTGATCGCCGCCGGCGATCCCGACGATCACTGGGATCGCCACGCCGGTCGCGGCGATCGGCGCGACGATGCTCATCTTCCCGATCGACAGCGCCCGGTAGAACGCGGTCAGCCCGGCGATCCCGCCGAGGCCGCCCGCCGCGGCCGGCCACACTCTGGAGAACGCCGGGGGCCCTGAACCGCGCACGGCGACGATCACGAGCAGCACGCACAGAGCCAGCCCCTGGCTGATCACCATCACGCGCAGCAGCGCGACACGCCGAGCCTGAAGGCCGCCGAGGAAATCGGCGACGCCCCAGCCGAGCGACGCGCTCAGCGCGAGGCCGAGGCCCAGCACCGAGCGCGCCCCCGACGCAAGCCGATATCAGGCGGGCAACTAGTCGCGCTTGCCGCGCCCGTACAGGACGTTGAACATCCGGCGGAGCATCATCGTCCGCTTGGCACGGTACGGGAACATGAACGGCTCCCGCTTGAGCGCGCGGCGGGTGACGAGCAGCGACTGGATCTTCGTGTACTTGCGGATCCCGTTGGCGCCGTGGCGCGTGCCGAGGCCGGACTCCTTCCAGCCGCCCATCGGCAGGTTGAGCGCGGTGTAGTTGACCTGGGCGTCGTTGACGCACACGACCCCGGCGTGGATCTGGCGCGCGAGCTCCTCGCCGCGGCGGATGTCCTTCGTCCACACGCTCGCCTGGAGACCGTACTCGGAGTCGTTGGCGAGCCGGACGCCCTCCTCGGGATCCTAGATCTTCATGATCGGGATCGTCGGGCCGAACGTCTCGTCCTTCATGCACGTCATCGAGTGATCGACGTCGACGAGCACGGTCGGCTCGTAGAAGCGACCCGTCCCGGAACGGGGATGACCGCCGGTGAGGACCTTGGCGCCCTTGTCGACGGCGTCGCTGGACGTGGCTGTCGATGATGTCGATCTGCGGCGGGAACGTGACCGCGCCGATATCGACCGAGCCAACCCCGGACGGCGCACCCTGGCGCAGCTGCTTGATGTTGTCGGTGACCTTCTCGACGAACTGCGTCGTACACGGGCTCCTCGACGTACACCCGCTCGACCGAGATGCACACCTGGCCGCCGTTGTTCATCGAGTAGAACGATGCCGCGTTGGCGGCGCGCTCGATGTCGGCGTCGCGGCAGACGATCATCGGGTCCTTGCCGCCGAGCTCGAGGTAGCACGGGATGAGCGCGTCGGCGGCCTCCTTCATCACGGCACGGCCGGTGCGGCTCGAGCCGGTGAACATGACGACATCGACGTGACGGATGAGCGCGGCGCCGGTGGAGCCGTCGCCGGTCGCGACCTGGAAGACGTCCGTCCGGCATGCCCGCATTCGACCATCATCTCCTCCATCAGCAGCGAGCTGAGCGGCGTCACCTCGCTCGGCTTGAGGATCACGCTGTTGCCGGCCATCAGCGCCGGGATGCAGTCGCCGAACGAGTTCGCGATCGGGTAGTTCCAGGGCCCGATGATCCCGGCGACGCCGACCGGGGCGTAGCGGATGATCAGCTTCTTGCCGGCGGCGACCGGGTTGTTCCAGGACGGGACGCGCTCGTCGGCGAGGTACTTCTCCGCCTCCTTGGCCCAGAAGCCGAGCGCGCTCACCGTGTAGCCGAGATCGGCGAGCTGGGCGTCCTCGTGTGTCTTGCCCGACTCGGAGACAACGACGTCGATCACGCGGTCGGCGTTGTCAAGCATCCACTTCTGCGCGCGGCGCATGACGCGGCCTCGCCCCTCGAACCCGATCGCCTCCCACCCGGCTGGGCGGCGCGCGCCCGCGCGGCGAGCTCGGCGATGTCATCCGCTCCGAGAACGGGGATCGTGGTGATCAGCTCGCCCGTCGCGGGGTTCTCGACCCCGATCGTGGGCGTTGCCGTTGCGCCGTTGGCCTGGACCGGCGACTGCTGACTGACGCTCGCCATCCTGTCTCCTCTATGCCGCTTTCGAAATGAGCGCGCCCGCGCGGAATGCCGCTGCGGGGGCGGTTTTCCGACAAGGCTATCGGAGGGCTGCGGGCGCCGCCGCTGAGAGACCCTGCTCGATCGCCTCGGCGATCAGGCGGAAGTGCTCCTCGGTGGCCGTCAGCGGCGGGCTGATCGCGACCGCCTTGGCGAGCGGGCGGAGGAGCACGCCGGCCTCGCGGGCGGTCATGACGACGGTCGAGAGCGCCTTCGGGTCAGCGGCAAGGAGCTCGTCGGACAGCTCGACGGCCGCCATCATGCCGACGCCGCCGCGCACCTCGCTGACCGCATCGAGGTCGGCGAACGGTGCGATCGCGTCGAACATCGCGCGCTCGTTCTCACGCCCACGGGAGATCAGCACCTCGCGCTCGAGAATGTCGAGGTTCGCGTGCGCTGCGGCGCAGCAGGTTGCGTGGCCGGCGTACGTCGCACCATGGCGGAACACCGGACCGCCCGCCTCGCCCCAGAACGGCTCGGCGATCTGGCCGGAGACGATGACCCCACCGAGCGGCAGGTACCCGCTCGTCACGCCCTTGGCGAAGATGATCATGTCCGGCTTCCACGTCCCAGCGCTCGATCCCGAACCACGTTCCCAGGCGGCCGAAGCCGCAGATCACCGAGTCCGCGATGAACAGGATCCCCGTCTGAGCACAGAGCTCGGCGACACCCTCGATGTAGCCCTCGGGCGGCGGGTACACGCCACCGGCGCCGATCACCGGCTCGACGAAGATCGCGGCGATCCGCTCGGGCGCCGATCCGCTGCGACCGTCGCGCGGACGTCGTCGAGGTCGTCGTGCGCGACCCGCTCGTTCGCGGCGATCTCGCCGAAACCCCTCGCGGTTCGCGGGGATACCCGGCGATCGCCGTCCCGAACCCGTGGGTCCCGTGGTAGCCGGCGTGGCGGCTGAGCAGGACGGCTCGGTCAGGGTGACCGAGCGTCGACCCAGTAGCGCCGCGCGAGCTTGGCCGCGGTGTCGACGGCGTCGCCGCCGCCTGAACCGAGGAACACGCGCGCGCCGCTCACCGGCGCCCGGTCAGCGAGGCGCTCGGCGAGCCCAGCGCCGGCGGGTTGGCGAAGTCCCCGAACGCCGAGTAGGCCTCGATCTTCGCGAGCTGGGCGGCGATCGCGTCAGCGATCTCCGTGCGGCCGTGGCCGACGTTGGCGTACCAGAGGCTGGCGGTGGCGTCGAGGTAGCGCCGGCCGTCGCTGTCCCACACCCAAACGTCCTCGCCGCGTTCGATCACGAACTCGGCGTGGCGCACTGCGCCCATGTCGGCAAACGGATGCCACAGCCGGGTGTCGTTGGTCACGCGCATCACCTCCTCGTGCAGAGGATGACACGGGCGCGCGCTTTGTCATGGCCCGTCTTTCGCCTCGGGATGTCGCCGCGGCGGCCAAATCTCAAGGTTTGTTCTGAGAGCCTTCGTCAGGGTTCATGAGGCCGGATCGAGCTCGATCGACTCGATCACCGGCGGGTCGACCGGCCGGTCGCGGGCGCCTGTCGGAAGCCCTTCGATCGCGTCGACCGCGTCCATCCCGGCCGTCACTCGACCGAACACGGTGTGTTTGCCGTCGAGCCACGGAGCGGCATCGATCGTGACGATGAAGAATTGGCTGCCGTTCGTGTTCGGTCCGGCGTTCGCCATCGCGAGGGCGCCGCGGACGACCTTGTGCTCGTTGATCTCGTCCTCGAACTCGTAGCCGGGACCACCGGTGCCGGTGCCCTGGGGGCAGCCGCCCTGGATCATGAAGTCCGGGATGACGCGGTGGAAGATGATGCCGTCGTAGAAACCGTCAGCCGCGAGCTTGCGGAAATTCTCGACGGTCTTGGGCGCGTCGTCGTCGAAGAATTCGAGCGCGATCGTGCCGTGGGTCGTGTTCATGTTCGCTGTGGACATTGCGTCAGGGTATCTGCCGAGCTCAGGTCCGAGCCGGCTCGAGCTGGAGCTCGTGACCGCGGATCGAGGTGCCACGCACGCGGTCGACGACCCGGTCGGCATCCGGCTCGGGCACCTCGACCAACGCGAAGCGCTCGAGTACGCGGACATTGCGGACCGCCTCGCCGTCAAGTCCGGTCGCTGCGGTGATCGCGTGGATGATGTCGGAGGGCTCAAGCCCGGCCGCGCGGCCGCCGGACAGAATCAGCTTGCGCACGGGCCCGTCGCCATTCGCGGAGACGTGCGGCTTCGAGTGCCGGCGCGGTCGGGCGGGCTTGGCAGCGGTCGGCGCCACCCGGGCGTCTTTGACCCAGGGCGAGAGCTTGACGCCGGCGTGGCGCTCGATCGCCTGCAGCTCACGCTGCTGGCGCGGTTCGTAGAACGTGATCGCGCGGCCGCTGCGTCCGACGCGACCGGTGCGTCCGATGCGGTGAACGTAGATGTCGGGCGAGGTGGGGACATCGAAATTGATGACGTGCGAGACGCCTGAGATGTCAAGTCCGCGGGAGGCGACATCGGTGGCCACCAGCAGCGGCAGCCGCCCGTCCTTGAACGAGATCATGACGCCGTCACGCGCGCCCTGGCTCATGTCGCCGTGCAGCGCCTTGACGTCCATGCCGCGGTCGCGGAGCGTGCGATAGAGCTGGTCGCAGCGAATCTTCGTCCGCACGAACACGATCGCCTGCTCCGGGCGCTCGCTCTCGAGCACCTCGACGAGCCGGTCCGCCTTCTCACGCGGCTTGACCTCCAGCGCGAACTGCTCGACGGTGTCGACGGTCAGCGTCGCGGTCTTGACCTTGATGGTCACCGGGTCGTACAGGTACTGGTCGGCGAGGCGACGAATCTCCGGCGGCATCGTCGCCGAGAACAGGGCGGTCTGCCGGCTTGATGGAGTGAGCGACAGAATCCGCTCGACGTCCTCGAGGAAGCCGAGGTCGAGCATCTCGTCCGCTTCGTCGAGCACGACGAACCGACACGCATGCAGCATCAGCGAGTGGCGCGAGATGAGGTCCTTGACGCGACCGACGGTCCCGACGACGATGTGGCCGCCGCCGCGCAGCTGCGCCTGTTGGGTGCGGATCGGCGCGCCGCCGAAGACGGCGACGACGTCGACGCCCTTCTCCTTGCCGTACGCGCGGAGCGCCTGCGTGACCTGGATACAGAGCTCACGGGTCGGCGTGAGCACGAGCCCCTGGACCTCGTGTTCGGTGGGATCGACGTACTGGAGCATCGGCAGACCGAAGGCCGCCGTCTTGCCTGAACCGGTCTGGGCCTGCCCGATGACATCCGAACCGGCGAGGAGCGGGGGAATCGCTTCCTCTTGGATTGGGCTCGGAGCGTCATAACCGACGTCATGGATCGCCTGCAGCAGCGCCGGTTCGAGGCCGAGATCAGCAAATGGAGTCATTACCCATGACGATAGCTTGACACGAGAATGCTTCGGGGCCTAATCTTTCGGAACCGCAGAGATGTGACAGGGGAAGGACCTACCTCCGTGAGCACCAACAAGACCCGGATCGACTCGTACGTCTGGCGGATCAGCATCGTCGTGATCCTCGGCGCGATCATGTCGATCCTCGACACGACGATCGTGAACGTGGCGTTGGCCACGCTCGGCCGCGACCTCCACGCGGGGATCTCCCAGATCCAGTGGGTGGTCACCGGCTACATGCTCTCGCTTGCCGCCGTCATCCCGGTCAGCGGGTGGGCCGCCGAGCGGTTTGGGGCCAAACGGGTGTATCTCGTGTCGCTCGCTCTGTTCACGGCCGCCTCGGCGCTGTGCGGATTCGCGGACTCGTCGACCCAGCTGATCATCTTCCGTGTGCTCCAGGGCGTCGGCGGCGGCATGATCCTCCCCGTCGGACAGCTGATGATGGCCCAGGCCGCCGGGCCGGAGCGGATGGGCCGCGTGATGAGCATCGTCGCCGTCCCGGCGATGCTCGCGCCGATCCTCGGGCCGACGCTCGGCGGACTGATCGTCGACAACATCAGCTGGCGCTGGATCTTCTTCGTCAACGTCCCGATCGGGATCATCGCCGTGATCGCGGCGTGGCGGACGTTGCCGCGCGTCGAGCCCAAGCGCACCCATGCCCTCGACGTGCGCGGGCTGATCCTGATGTCGACCGGCCTGCCGATCCTCACCTACGGCCTCGCCGAAATCGGCAGCACCGGCAGTTTCACCTCACCGAAGGTGGTCGTGTCGATCGCGCTCGGACTCGTGCTGATCGGGGCGTTTGCCGTCCATGCGCTGCGCGTGCGGTATCCGCTGCTCGACCTGCGCCTGTACCGACGGCCGACGTTCTCCTCCGCGTCACTCGCGATGTTCTGCCTCGGCGCGGCGCTGTTCGGCGGGATGATCCTGCTGCCCCTGTATTGGCAGACGGTGCGTCACGAGACGGTCTTCGACACCGGGTTGCTGACCGCCCCGCAGGGGCTGGGGATGGCGCTGATCATGCCGCTCGCAGGCAGGCTCACCGACCGTTACGGCGGCGGGCCGCTCGCGCTGTTCGGCGTGACCGTGACGGCGATCATGACGATCCCGTTCGGATTCGTCGGCGCCCACACGTCCGTGGCGTGGCTCTCGGTCGCGATGTTCGCCCGCGGGGTCGGCATCGGCTTCGCGTTCATGCCGGCGATGGCGGCCGCGTTCGCGTCGCTCGATCGCTCCGAGCTGCCGCAGGCGACGCCGCAGCTCAACGTGCTCCAACGCGTCGGCGGCTCGCTCGGCACCGCCGTGCTGGCGGTCATCCTGCAGCGCTCGCTCGTCGGCGTTCACACGGTCAGCGGCGCGGCGGCGGCCTACGGGACGGCGTTCTGGTGGTCCGCCGCCATCGCCGCGCTTGCCATCATTCCGTGCGTGATCCTCATGCGAGCGGAACGGGCGGCGCGGCGGGCGAAGGGCGAGGGTGCCGAGCCGTCGGCCGAGACGCTCGCCGAGGCGGTCGCGGCGTGAGCACACGCGCGACGAGCCCCGCCGCCCGCGCTGGGTCGACGGAGGGCCGACTCGAGCCGCTTGCGCAGCTCGGGCGCTCGTTCAAGGGCGCGATGGCCGCGGTGCGACGGCTGCGCGGTCGGGAGACCCGCCGACACGGCAGCGAGCTGAGCGACGCCCAATACGGACTGCTGTTCGGCCTCCGTGACCTCGAGGCGCTGTCCTCGAGCGAGCTCGCCTTCGCCGCCGACCTGTCCCCGGCGACGGCCACCGAGATGCTCGACGGACTCGTCGCGTCCGGGCTCGTGCGGCGCGAGCGCTCCGAGCGCGACCGGCGCGTCGTGCTCATCTCGCTGACCGAGCACGGCCACAGGCTGATCGAGGAGCGACACGCCCGGTTCGAGCCGCGGTGGCGAGCGGCGCTCAGCGAGTTCAGCGACGACGAGCTGCGCACCGCGGCCGCGGTGCTCGACCGGATGCGCGACATGTTCGAGGAGCTCCGCGAGGACTCCTGAGCGGCTACGCGGCGGCCCCGTCCCGGACGACGCCGTCGAGGTGCCGCGTCGCCTTGTCGCCCCCCGCGCGGACGCCGAAGCGGGGCGTCGGACCGTCGCTCGCCGCGAACGTCACCGTCGCCGGGAGCATGATCGGCTTGCGGAACGCGACGTCGAGAGTGAACGCATCCGGGAGCCGGTCCCCGAGCGCGGCGAGACACCGCGCCTTCGTCCACATGCCGTGCGCAATCGCGCTCGAGAAGCCGAACAGGCGCGCGGTCAGCGGGTGGACGTGGATCGGGTTGAGGTCCCCGGACACGGAGCCGTAGCGCCGGCCGACGTCCCCCGGGAGCGACCACTCCTCAACCTCCGGCAGATCGGACGCCTCCGGGACGTCGATCGCGTCGGAGGACGGAGCGCCTGCCGCGCCGTCTGAGCGGCCTCGGCGGAGATTCGTCGAGATCTCCTCCCAGACGAGTTCGTCGCCGACCCGCGCCTCGGAGCGGATCGAGAACTGGCGGCCGCGCGGGTGCGGCTCGAGCGGGGTCGCCCAGACGCGAAGCGACATCCGCTCGTCGGTCCGGATCGGCCGGTGCTGGACGATCCGGTTGACGATGTGCACGAGCCCGATCGCCGGGAACGGGAAGCTCGAGTCGGTCATCAGGGCAAGGTGGAGCGGGAATGCCAGCATGTGCGGATAGGTGGCGGGCAGAACGTCACCATCGCCGGCCGGGAATCCGCACACGCGCCGATACGACGCCAGCCGGTCCCGCTGGACGGGGACGTCATCCAGCACAAGCGTCAGGTCAGGGATGTCTCCCCCGCCGCCGCCGACGAACGGCAGCAGCGACGCGCCGGGAATCATGGCCGCGCCCGCCCGCGCGAACAGGACCGGCATCATCGGCGAGGAGGCGAGGGTGCGTTCGGACATGGCGCTCATGCCCCCAGCAGGCTCTGCCCGCACACCCGGACGACGTTGCCGTTGACCGACCCCGATGCCGGAGACGCGAACCAGGCGATCGTCTCGGCGACGTCGATCGGCAGGCCCCCTTGGGAGAGGCTGTTCATCCGTCTCCCGACCTCGCGCGTGGCGATCGGCATTGCCGCGGTCATCTTGGTCTCGATGAAGCCCGGCGCGACGGCGTTGAGCGTGACCCCGCGCTTGAACGTCTCGGGTGCCCACGCCTGGACGAACCCGATCACGCCGGCTTTCGACGTTGCGTAGTTCGTCTGCCCGGCGTTGCCGGCGATCCCGCTGATCGACGAGACGGAGACGATCCGACCGTGGTCGCGGAACACCTTGCGCTCGAACAGCTCCCGATCGATCCGCTGGGGAGCGTTGAGGTTCACTCCGATCACCGCGTCCCACAGCTCCGCGCTCATCCGGCCGAGGGTCTTGTCACGCGTGATGCCGGCGTTGTGGACGACGACATCCACCCCGCCGTGCGCCTCGAGCAGGTGATCGGCGATCTCCGTCGGCGCAGCCTCGTCCGTGATGTCGGCGGTCAGCGAGGAACCGCCGAGTCGGCCGGTGACCTTCGCAAGCTCCGCGCCCATCGCAGGCACGTCGACGCCGAGCACGTGCGCGCCATCGCGGGCAAGCACCTCGGCGATCGCCTCGCCGATCCCGCGGGAGGCGCCGGTGACGAGCGCGACCTTGCCCGCGAGCGGGCGCTCCCAATCGATCCCGGGCGTGATCCACCCACCGGCGACGATCCGGACGACCTGCCCGGAGACGTACGCCGATTTCGGCGAGAGCAGAAACCGAAGCGTCGACTCGACGCCCTGCTCGGCTGATGGAGCGACGTAGACGAGCTGGGCCGTCGCGCCTCCGCGGACCTCCTTGCCGAGCGACCGCGTCAGGCCCTCAAGCGCGCGCTGGGCGATCGCCTCAGGCGGCGAGGTGGCGTCCTCCGGCGCCGTCCCGAGCACGATCACGCGGCCGGATGGGCGCACGCGGCGGATCGTCGGATGAAAGAACGCCCACGCCTCGTCGAGCGCGTCGGTCGAGGTGATCCCCGTGGCGTCGAAGACGAGCGCCTTGAAGGTCTGATCCGCAGGCGCCACCTCGGGGTTGAACACACGGGCATCGACGCCGGCGTCGGCCGCGGCCGAGCGAACCTCGTCCAGCATCGGCGTGTGCGTCTCGGCGCCGATCGCGGAGAGAACGTGCATCGCCGGTCCGAGGAGCCGTCCGAACGGCGCGCCGCCGAGGAGCACGGGGCCGGCGATCACACGCTGTCCGGGCGCGTAGCGCTCGAGCCGAACGGGGGCAGGCAGACCGACCTGCTTGGAGACGATCCGCCCGACCGGCGTGTTGATGAGCTGTTGATAGCGGTCAGCCATTTGCCGCCTCCATGATCGCGGTGACACCAAGTCCGCCGGCGGCGCAGATCGAGATGAGACCCCGCCCGGAGCCCCGCTCGGCCAGCGCCTTGGCGAGGCCGGCGACAATTCGCCCGCCGGTGGCGCCGAACGGATGGCCGGCGCCGAGCGAGCCGCCGTGCACGTTGAGCCGCTCACGATTGATCGCACCGAGCGGCTGATCGAGTCCGAGCCGCTCGCGGCAGAACACCGGATCCTCCCACGCCCGCAGCGTGCACAGGACCTGCGCGGCGAACGCCTCGTGGATCTCGTAGAAGTCGAAGTCCTGGAGCGTGAGCTGGGCGCGCGTGAGCATCCTCGGCATCGCGTACGCGGGCGCCATCAGGAGGCCCTCCTGCTTGCCGACGTAATCGACGCCGGCCGTCTGCGCGCCGGTGAGGTACGCCTGGACCGGAATGTCGTGCGCGGCCGCCCACTCCTCGCTCGCGAGCAGCACCGCCGAGGCACCGTCGCTGAGCGGCGTCGAGTTCCCAGCGGTCATCGTGCCCTCCGGGCCGCCGAACACGGGACGTAGCTTGGCGAGCTTCTCGACGCTCGAGTCGGGCCGGAGGTTCTGGTCACGCTGGAGCCCGAGGAACGGCGTCACGAGATCGTCGAGGAAACCGCCCTCGTAGGCCTGTGCGAGGTTGTGGTGACTGCGCGCCGCCAACTCGTCCTGCTCCTCGCGGGCGATCCCCCAGTCGCGGGCCATGAGCGCGGTGTGCTCGCCCATCGAGAGGCCGGTGCGCGGCTCGGCGTTGCGCGGAATCTCGGGCACGATCTGCTGCGGCCGGAGCTTCGCGAGCGCCCGAAGGCGACCGCCGTTCGTCTTCGCGCGCTTGGCCTCGAGCAGGGCGCCCCGCAGGTGTTCGTTGAGCGCGAGCGGCGCGTCCGAGGTCGTGTCCGCGCCCGCGGCGACTCCGCAGTCGATCTGACCGAGCGCGATCTTGTTGGCGACGAGGATCGTCGTCTCGAGTCCCGTGCCGCACGCCTGCTGGACGTCGTAGGCGGGCGTCTCCGGGGCAAGCTTTGAGCCGAGGACCGACTCGCGCGTCAAATTGAAGTCACGGCTGTGCTTGAGCACGGCGCCGGCGGCGACTTCTCCGAGGACCTCGTCCTCGAGGTCGAATTTCGTCACCAACGCGTCGAGCGTGGCGGTCAGCATGTCCTGGTTGGACGCCGTTGCGTACGGCCCATCCTGGCGCGCGAACGGGATCCGGATGCCCCCGAGAACCGCCACACGGCGGGCGTCAGCGTTCATCAGACTGCTCCTGGATTCGGGTTGTTACAGCAGTGTAGGTTAGCCCGCGGCACGTGAGACGGTCGCGGTACCAGTCAAATAAAGAAGAGTCGATATGAGGGTCAGATCGTGCTATAAACGGTCATTGATATGAGCGCGACGCGCGAAACCACTGTCATCCGGCGGCTCTCGACGCTCGACCGGTTCCTGCCGGTATGGATTGCGGTGGCGATGGCCGCCGGGCTCGGGCTCGGCTCGCTCGTGCCAGGGTTGAACGATGCCCTGAACAAGCTGCAGGTAGGGACGGTGTCTCTGCCGATCGCGCTCGGGCTGCTGCTGATGATGTACCCGGTCCTCGCGAAGGTCCGCTACGAGGACATGGGCAAGATGCGGGGCGACGGGCGCATGTTCGGCGTCTCCCTGTTCCTCTCCTGGGTGGTGGGCCCGGTGCTCATGTTCGCGCTCGCCTGGCTGCTGCTCTCCGACCAGCCGCAGTACCGCACCGGGGTCATCGTGGTCGGCCTCGCCCGCTGCATCGCGATGGTGCTCATCTGGAACGACCTCGCCGGCGGTGACCGGGACCGCGCCGCCCTCCTTGTCGTCTTCAACGCGATCTTCCAGATCGCCGCCTACGCCCTGCTCGGCTGGTTCTACCTGACCGAGCTACCGAAGCTTCTCGGTCTCGACACGCAGGGGTTCTCGGTGAGCATCTGGGAGATCGCGCGGACGGTGCTCATCTTCCTCGGCGTCCCGCTGACCGCCGGGTACCTCACCCGCCGGTGGGGCGTTCGCCGCCACGGCCGCGAATGGTTCGAGAGCCGCGTCATCCCGCGCATCGCGCCCATCACCCTGTACGGACTGCTCTTCACGATCGTGCTGCTGTTCGCGATCCAGGGCAAGCACATCACCTCGGAGCCGCTCACCGTCGCGCGGATCGCCCTACCCCTGCTGGCGTACTTCGCGATCATGTGGATTGTCGGATTCGCCGCCGGACGCGCGATGAAGCTCGGCTACCCGAAGACCGCGACGCTCGCCTTCACCGTCGCCTCCAACGACTTCGAGCTCGCCATCGCGGTCGCGGTCGGAGTCTGGGGCGCAACGTCCGGCCAGGCGCTCGCCGGCGTCGTGGGACCGCTCATCGAGGTCCCTGTCCTCGTCGCGCTCGTCTACGTCGCGCTCTGGCTGCGCGGCCGCTGGTGGCCGACCGCACCCGAATCCCGGCCCGATCCCGGCTCCAAGCCCGCAGTGGTGGCCTGATGGCGACCGCGCTGTTCGTGTGCCTGCGGAACGCCGGGCGCTCGCAGATGAGCGCCGCCCTGTTCGAACGCGCGACCGCCGGCCGACATCATGCGCTGTCGGCCGGCAGCGAAGCCGACCCCGCCGCGTACGTGCACGCCGAAGTCGTCGACGTCATGCGCGAACTCGGCATCGACCTCTCCGACCGACGCCCGCAGCGGCTCACCCGGGAGCTCGCCGAACGGGCCGACGTCGTCGTCACAATGGGCTGCGGCGATGCCTGCCCGTTCATCCCCGGCAAGCGCTATGTCGACTGGGAACTGCCCGATCCGAAGGGACGACCGACCGACGAGGTCCGCGTGATCCGCGACGACATCGCCCGCCGCGTCGAGCAACTCGCCGCCGAGCTCGACAGCGCGGCGAGCACGGGCACGCGCACGCGCAGCGCGTGAACCGGCTATCTCAGTCGCTGGCCTTCGTCGCTGTCGTGAACGCGCCGCCGGCCGTACCACGCCGCACGAGCGCGGGCGCGAGGATCCGCAGCGCGGCGGGGATCCAGTAGGGCCGGGGCACATAGCGTTCCGCCTTGCCCCCGGGACCGGCGTCGACAATCGCCTCCGCGACCTTCTCCGGCGCCGAGACGAGCCATCGCGTGTGCGGCTTGGCGAGCAGTTCGGCCGCCGGGAACCCCTCGGTCTTGACGAAGCCGGGGAGCACCATCCCGACGTGGATGCCGTCGGCGCGCAGTTCCCCGGCGATCGCGTCGTTCCAAGCGGCGAGCGCGAACTTGCTCGACGAGTACGCGCCGCTGTTCGGACGGGACACGCGGGCGGCGGTGCTCGCAATGTTGACGATCGCCACCTTCTCCCCGCCGGCGGCCGTCGCCTTCAGCATCGGTAGGAGCTCGGCGGTGAGTTTGACCGGCGCCTCGAAGTTGAGCCGCATGTGGCGCTCGATGTTCGCCCAGCCGGTCTCGTCAAACCGCCCGCGCCACGCGGCGCCGGCGTTGTTGACGAGCAGGTGCAGACGGCCGCCGTGCCCGCGTTCGAGCGCCTCGCCCACGCGCGCGGGCGCGGTGTCGTCGGTCAGGTCGAGGGCGAGCACGGTCGTCCTGACCCCGGCGAGCTCAGCGGCCAGGGCGTTCAGTTTGTCCTCCCGCCGCGCGACGAGCACGAGCTCGGCTCCGGGCTCACGCGCGAGGCGCCTCGCCGCCGCTTCGCCGATGCCGCTCGACGCGCCGGTGATGACGATGACGTAGGCCATGGCCGCCGAAGCGTATCCGGGCGTGCGTTACGGCCTACTCGCGGGTAGCGTTTGCCCACCTTGAGCACGAGCACGCTGGCGCTGATCACGGTCCCATTCGTCACTGGCGCGATCGGCTACCTGACGAACTGGACCGGGGTGCTGATGCTCTTCTACCCCGTGCACTTCCGCGGCGTACGCGCCAAGTGGCTTCAGTCGTTTGCCCGGATGCTCCCTACAAGCTGCGCCAGATCCCCGGAATCATGGTCGGCGGGATCGGCTGGCAGGGCATCATCCCGTCGCGCGCCGCGAAGATGGGAAGCCTCGCGGTCGACAGCGGCATCGCCAAGCTCGGGACGCCGAGCGAGTTCTTCCAGCAGCTCGATCCGGAGAAGATCGCCGAACAGATCATCACCGGCCTGCGCGACGAGATGCGCGGGATCGTCGAGGGCATCATGGAGCGTGAGCATCCGCGGCTATGGCGCGAGCTCCCGCCGCAGATCCGCGGGCTCGTCCAGCAGCGGGTGCAGCAGCGCCTCCCGGACGTCGTTCATCGCCTGACCGACGAGATCGGCACGAACATCGAGCAGCTCGTCGACGTGAAGCTGATGGTGATCAAGCGCTTCGATCCGGAACTCGCCAACCGCGTGTTCCTCGACATGGGCCGCCAGGAGCTCAAGTTCATCCAGAACTTCGGCTTCTTCTTCGGCTTCGCGCTCGGGATCCCCGTCGCGGCGCGTCACGCACTTCGTGACGAACTGGTGGCTGTTGCCGATCCTCGGCGTCGTCGTCGGCTACGTCACCAACTGGGTCGCGCTGTGGATGATCTACGAGCCGCCCGAGCCGCGGAGAATCGGCCCGTTCCGATTCCAGGGGCTGTTCGTCAAACGCCAGCCGGAGGTCGCCGACGTGTACGCGCGCATCGTCGCCGACGAGATCGTCACGGTCGCGAACTTCGGCGGCGAGCTCCTTAACGGCCCACAGTCCGACCGCACGCGCTTTCTCATCGAGTCATCGATGCGCCCGGCAATCGACCAGGCGATCGGGCCGGCTCGCGCCGCCGTCCGCGTCGCCATCGGTCGCCGCGAGTACGACGCGATCCGCGAGTCGCTCGCCGCCGAGCCGGTGCAGTCGATGATGACCCCGCTCAGTGACCCCGAGTTCACTCGCCGACAAGGCGAGACGATGCGTAAGCTCATCTCCGAGCGCATGCGCGAGATGCCCGCCTCCGACTTTGCCGACATGCTCCGCACAGCGACCCGAGAGGACGAGTGGCTGCTGCTCCTCCACGGCGCCGTGCTCGGTTTTGCCGGCGGCCTCGTACACCTGGCGCTGTTCGGATGAGCGACCGCGACGATCCGCTCGTCGAGGAGGCAGCGAGCGTCTCCGAGCCCGCCGACGCGCTCAGCGAGCCCGACGTGCTCGCCACGCTCCTCCCCGCACTCGCCCGGCTCAGCGTCCGCGCGTGGATGCGTGGGGCCGCGTGGGGCCTCACCAGCTCGATGCGAACCGGCCGCCGGCTCGCGCGAGCGGCGGTCGACCCCGATGCCGCGACCCAGCTCGTGCTCGACGTGCGCACGGAGCTGCGCGGCTATGCGCGGGAGTTCCTCGGGGTCAACGAGATCGATCATCAGGTCCAGCTGCTGATGCCGCCCGCGGGCGCGGCCACACTCTCCCAGCGCGGCCGGCGCAACGGGCGCGTGACCGACAGCCAGGCCCTGCGCCGGCTCGGCGCCGAGCTGCTCAAGCAGGCCGCCGACGTGTACGAGCAGGACACCGCCCACCCGGCGTACGCCCGGATCCTCACCGAGCTTGCTCCCGATGAGGCCAGGATCCTCCGCGTGCTCACGGTCGACGGGCCGCAGCCACTCGTTGACGTCCGCGCGACCAACCTCATCGGCGTCGGCTCACAGCTGGTCGGCGAAGGGCTCAACATGGTGGGCGCTCAGGCCGGGTTGCGCCATCGCGAGCGCGTGCCTGCCTACCTCAACAACCTGCATCGGCTCGGTCTCATCTTCCTCTCCGACGAGCCCCTGTCGGATCCGATCACCTATCAGGTGCTCGAGGCCCAGCCCGATGTGTTGCAGGCGATCAAGGAGACCTCCCGAGCCAAGACGGTGCACCGCAGCATCCGGCTGAGCCCGTTCGGGCAGGACTTCTGCGACGTGTGCCTGCCCGTCGAGATCGCTGAGATCGAAGAGCTGGCGGCGAGCGATTGATGCGCGGGCTGATCGTTGCCGTCGTGGTCGGGCTCGGGTTCGCTGTCGGCGGGGCGGCCGATGGCGGGGCGACCGTCTGGCTGTGCCGCCCCGGACTTGCGCAGAACCCGTGCACGAGCAGCCAGACGGCGACGGTGATCGACGCCCGCGGCCACCGACGCGTGACCCACACGCGCCCGGCCGCGCACCCGGCGGTGGACTGCTTCTACGTCTACCCGACGGTGAGCACGCAGCCGACGACCAACGCCAACCTGACGATTGATCCGCAGGAGAAGGTCGTGGCGATCGACCAGGCGTCGCGCTTCTCGAGCGTGTGCCGCGTGTTCGCCCCGATGTACCCGCAGCTGACGCTCCACGCGATCCTCACGCCCGGCGGGATCACGCCGGTGGGTGCGGCGATCGCGTACGGCGGGGTGCTGTCCGCGTTCCGGGACTACCTCGCGCATGACAACCACGGCCGCGGGATCGTGTTCATCGGCCATTCCCAAGGCTCGTCGATGCTGATCCCGTTGCTCGCGCATGAGGTCGACGCAGCGCCGGGCGTTCGCAGACGCCTCGTGTCGGCACTGCTGCTCGGTGGCAACGTCACCGTCAAGCGGGGCCGGGGGATCGGCGGTGACTTCGCCCACGTCCCGGCGTGCCGACGGGCCGCGCAGACGGGGTGCGTCGTCGCCTACTCGACGTTCAGCGGGAGGCCGCCCGCCGACAGCCTGTTCGGCCGGGTCGGCACGGGCATCAACCCGTTCGCCCACCGCGGACAGGACCTGCAGATCCTGTGTGTCAACCCGGGGGCTCTGCAGGGTGGCCGGGGGTCACTCCTGCCGTACTTCATCAGCGCGTCGGTCTCGGGACTGAAGCCGCGTGGTCCCGCGCCCAGGCCTCCGGCGACCCCGTGGGTGGCGTTCCCCGGCCAGTACACGGCGCGGTGCCGCACGGCGGGCGGTGCGACATGGCTCGACGTCACACCCGACAGCGGGGCGACCGATCACCGGCCGGTGGTGACGCCCTCGCTCGGACCGGCGTGGGGCCTGCACCGGGTTGACGTCAACCTCGCACTCGGGAATCTCGTGGGGTTGGTGCACCAGCAGGCGGCATCGTACGCCCGTCGTCGCGCGTCGACTCACGTTGGCCGGCCGTCCGGGTAGCTCGGCACCGCACCGGGCCTGGGGCATTTTCCACCTCTGGCGTGGAAAATGCCCCAAGGGCACGCTGGTGACGGACGCGGCTACCGAGTGAGCGCGGCGCGGGCCCGGCTACCGAGGGAGCGCGGTGCGGGCCCGGCTACCGAGGGAGCGCGGTGCGGGCCCGGAGCGCGAGCTCGAGCTCGAAGCGGCCGTCGGGCGTGTCGAGCGGCTCGCCGAGGAGTTCCCGCAGCTTGCCGATCCGGTAGCGGACAGTCTGGGGGTGGACATGGAGCTCGGCGGCGATCCGCGGCGTGTGGCGCTGGTGGGCGAGCCACGCGCCGAGCGTCTCGAGTAGCCGCTCGCGTTCGGCCTCCGGGAGCGTCTCGACGGCGGACAGGTGCTGCTTGACGAGCGCGCCGGCCATCCCCGGGTCCTGGAGCAAGACGACCGTCGCGAGGTGGTCGACCACCCGCGTCGGGCCGCCCGCGGGCACCGCGTCTCGGCGGACGAGCTCAAGGGTGATCCGCGCCCAGCGCAGCGAGCGCTGGGCCTCACGGGCGGCAACCGTCGGACCGAGGACGGCGGCGACGGTGAGATCGCCGAGCGCGCGGCGCAGAGCGGCCGCCCGTCCGGGTCCCTCGGGGTCCGGCAGCACGAGGATGGCACCGCCTGCGTCGCTGCCGACGAGCGCGTCGATGTCAAGCCGGCGGACGAGCGGCCCGGCGCTGTCGGAGTCGACCACGAGCACAGCGACCGCGCGTGGCAGGGGCCATTGGGCGAGCTCGGCAGCGTGCGCGAGCGCCTCGGGATCGGCGCCGTCGGCGTCGAGCAGCAGGCCGACGAGCCGGCGACGGCGGCGCTCGCGCTCGCCCGCCTCGTCGGACTGCCGGCGCACATAGCCCTCGACGACGTCGGTGGCAAGTTCGTCGGTGAACACGAAGATCGCCTCGGCGAGCGCGATCACCGTCGCCGTCGGCATCCCGGCGTAGGCCGCGAGATCGGCCGCGCCGCGCCACGCAGCCCGGGTCCCGGTCCGCCACGCCGCCTGGAGCGCCTCGAGGTTGCGTCCCGCCTGGAACTCGGCCTCGCCGAGCCGCCGCCACACCTCGGCCGTCTCGCCACCGGGACGGTCGCCGCGCTCGACGGCATCGAGAAAGGCCCCAATCGCCTGCTCGATTCCCAGCCGGATGCCGACGCCCTCCGGGCCCTCGAGGACGTCCGCGTAGACCGGGTTCTCACCCCGGATCTCGTCGATGATCCGGTCCACGAGGCGGCTCGTCGCCGCCCGCACGGCCGCGACCGTCTCCGCCGGAATCGGGTCCATTGTCACATCTTGACAAACGGGTCCGGCGAGAACGTTGCCAATGGGGGTGGATCCCCCGCCGCAAGACGCATACGGTGAGCGTCATGAGTCGCCGGAGCATCACCCAAACGCACGACCGGATCGCGCAGCTCGGCTGGGAACCGTCGTATCACGAGCCGACGGTTCGCTACCCGACCCGCTACCGGTTCCCGCACAAGGCGAAGGACCCGATGAAGCACATCATGCGGGAGTACCTGCCGATGGAGCTCGAGAAGGACGAGCGGGTCTACGGCGGGCTCGATGCCGCGGTCCGCGCCGACATGCCGCACAAGGCGCACGAGCGCTGGCTCGAGATCCTCAAGCCGTTCATCACGGTCACGAACTTCGCCGAGATCGGGGCCGGCCGATGCATGTCGATGCTGATGAGCGCGGTGCCCAACAACGAGCTGCGCAATGGCTACCACGTGCAGTTCGTCGACGAGATCCGCCACACCGGGATGCAGATGTCGCTCGCGCGCTGGTACGCGAAGAACGTGCCCGACCCGGCCGGGTGGAACCTCGGCCCCAAGGCGTTCACGAACAGCGTGCTGACGAATCCGGGGCTGAACATGCTCAGTCACTTCATGGTCGGCGACCCGATCCAGTGCGCGTTCACCCTCCAGGTCGTGGCCGAGACCGCGTTCACGAACATCGTGTTCGTCGCGCTCCCGGACGTCGCGGCACGCAACGGCGACTTCACGCTGCCGACGACATATCTGAGCGTCCAGTCCGATGAGGCGCGGCACATCTCAAACGGCTACGCGACCCTGCTCACCGTGCTCCAGGACGATCACAACGCCCCGCTCATCGAGCGGGACCTCCAGCAGGCGTTCTGGATCAACCACGCGTTCATCGACATCTTCTCGGCCGTCGTCATGGAGTACTTCTCCCGCGATCGCTCCGATCCGGAGTCCTACCTGGACAAGTGGGACCGGTGGGTGCGTGACGACTGGCACCGCGCGTACGTGATGAAGCTCGGAAAGCTCGGCCTCGAGATCCCGACGGACATCTTCGATCGCGCCCGGGAGCGGCTCGTGGCCGGCGTCCACCACCGCCACGCGATCCTCGCGTTTGCCGCGTGGCCGCTCGCCCACTGGCGCTTTGACCCGCTCGACGATCGCGACTTCGAATGGTTCGAGGCGAAATATCCCGGCTGGTATGCCGAGTACGGCTCCTTCTGGGAGGCCTACCGCCAGGGCATCGATCCGGCGGCGGGCTTCCTGCCACTGCAGTTCATGAACATGGCGCCACCGTTCTGTTGGACCTGTCAGGGCCTGTGCGTCGCGGAGGCCGATCGCCGGCATCGGATCGTTCCCGGGCCGAACGCGAACGGGACGCCGGATCTGCGCACGCGCTTCTACTGCTCGCGCGAGTGCCAGTGGATGGACGAGTCCAATCCCGGCCGCTACACCGGAGATCGCAACTACCTCGATCGCTACCACGGCTGGGAGGCCTCCGAGGTGATCAGGGACATCGGCTTCGTTCGCTCCGACGGCGAGACGCTCATCGGGCAGCCGCACCTGAACGACGAGCGGCGCTGGACGCTCAGTGACATCCGCCGCCACAACCTGCGATTCGTCAGCCCGAACATCCGCGTCGCGCACGAGCTCGGGCTCCCGTCGGGGGACTGGAGCCGCTGACGTGACCCGGGTTCGGTTCGAGCCGATCGGCGAGGAGATCGACTGCGGTCCGGAGGAGACGGTCCTCGACGCCGCGTTTCGTCAGGGCTACAACCTCGTGTACGGCTGCCGCGAGGGACAGTGCTCGGCGTGCAAGTGCTTCCTGCTCGAGGGCGACGTCGCGCTCGAGCGCTACTCCAACTTCGCGCTGTCGGACACCGAACGCGCGAACGGGTACGCGCTCATGTGCCGGTCGATACCGGAGGAGGACCTCGTCGTCGAGTTGCTCCACTACGACCCCGAGAACTACCGGCTTGAGCACACGATCGCCGACGGAGTCGCCGTCGTCGAAACGGTCGAATCCCTCACGCACGACATCACGCGGCTGGTCCTGCGCGCCGACGGCTTCGAGTTCACGCCCGGGCAGTACGTGGATCTCCATGTCGACGGCGAGCGGCGTTCGTTCTCGATGGCGGACATCGAGGGGGGACAGATCGAGCTGATCATCAAGCGCTATCCGGGCGGACGGTTCTCCGGCAAGCTCGACGGTGAGCTGAAGCCAGGCGATGAGATCGGCTACACCGGGCCGTACGGCTCGCTGCGCGCGCGGGACTCGGACCGGCCGATCCTGATGATTGCCGGCGGCTCTGGGATGGCGCCGATCCTCGCGTTGCTGCGCGAGTTCAAACGACAAGGGTGCACGCGGCCGATCCGCTTCTTCTAGGCGTGCGCACCGAGGACGATCTGTTCTACACCGACATCGCCGCCGAGCTCGCCGAGTTCACGCCGGTCACGGGACGGTTCGTGCATGAGGTCGTCGATGAGTACCTGGCCGGCACCGGCGAGCAGCCCGACGTGTACATGTGCGGGCCGCCGCCGATGGTCGAGGCCGCGGAGGAGATGCTCGCCCGCCGTGGGATCGAAGAGCGGCGGATCTTCGTCGACAAGTTCACGGCGAGTGCTGACGCACTCGCTGGCGCGTTTCGGCGGGCGATCCGGGGCTCCCGTCAAACGCTTCGAGGCAACGGGCGCGACAACGGGCGACGAATCCGAGCGCAACTTCGCGTGGTACACGCCGGCCAAGCGGCGGGCGACGCTGTACGAGGACGTCACGATCGACACTCAGCCCTCGGTGCACCGGCACCTCAACCGTGGCTGGCCGGTGAGCTTCGAGGACGGACGCGGTACTTGGGACGACGCGTCGACGGCGTTGCGGTCGACGGATTGGTTCGCGTTCCGCGACCCCGGCGAGTACTGGGAGCGGCCGTACTACCAGCGTGAGGCGGCGATCGAGCAGCAGATCGACGGCGCGATGCGGTCCGCCGTGGAGCAGGGGCTCATCGACGACTTCAGCCCGGAGTGGATCGAGTTCCTGCGCGCGAGCCTGCAGGTGCCCGCGTATGTCGAGCACGGGCTGTGGTTCGCGCTCGCGACGATCGGCCGTGCCTGTCTGTCGGACTCGGTGGCGACATGCGTATGCCTTCAGGCGGCGATGAAGCAGCGCTCCGCCCAGGCGCTCGTCCTGTACGCGATGGACCTCGAACAGCACCACGGCTCGTTCCCGATCGCGGCCGCCCGCGAGGCGTTCCTGCGCGACGCGGCGTGGCAGCCAACGCGCCGATACCTCGAGCGGCTCGCCGCGACCGCGGACTGGGGCGAGGTGATCGTCGCGGCCAACCTGTGCTTCGAACCCGTCGTCGGGACGCTGCTGCGCCGCGAGCTCGGGATCCGCGCGGCCGCCGCGAACGGCGACACGGTGACGCCGGTGCTCGCCCGCGTCGCCACCCAAGAGTGGGAGTGGGCCCAAGCGTGGAGCACCGAACTCGTCCGCTTCCTCTCCTCCGATCGTGAACACGGCGAACACAACCGGACGGTGATCGACCGCTGGATCGCCGACTGGGAACCACTGGCGAGCGAGGCGGCGCTCGCGCTGGCGCCGCTCGCCGCGCAGATTCCGCGCGGCATCGAGATTGGAAGCGCGGTCGCGCGTGTGCAGGCGTATGCCGAGCGCATCCGCGCGCAGACCAACCTGACGACCGGCACGCCTCGAGCCTCCCGTCGCCGGACCCGCCCATCGAACGTCAAGCCGGTGTCCGCAGCGACGATCGACGACGGGAGCTTCGACTACGTCGGGATCGTGATGGCGAAGAGCGCCGAGGGCGACGCGGTCGCCGAGATCCTCGGTCGCCGTGAGGGGATCGAGGTGCTCGAACAGCCGGCGTTCTGGGACATCCGCTCGCGCGGGCGCCTGTCGATTCCGTACGCGGAGGTCTCGGAGCAGCTCGGCTACGAGATCGGCGCGTACTCGATCCAGCACGAGATGTCGACACACTACGGCCGCATGGTCGCGACCGACGACGCGCTGATGCTGTTCTCGGACCCGACCGAGGCGATGCAGTACCTGATGGCATGACCGGGTGGGCGATCGCGCGCGTCATTCCGCTCCGCTTCGATGGCGCGTCCGCGGGCGGACTGACGGCGGCGTTCGAACTGCGCGTGAGCGAGCGGCCAGGGCGTGAGCCGCTGCGGTTCACCGTGCGCATCGAGGACGGCGCGTGCCGTGTCCGACGCGGCGCTTCCGGCGCCGCGGGCGCGGTCGCAGCGGTGACGCTCGCCGATCTCATCCGGCTCTCGCTCGGCCTCGTCGGCTGGCCGAAGCTGATGTCGACGGGACGCCTGGTGCTCTCCGGCGACCCGTTCCTGGCGCTGCGCTTCCCCGCACTGTTCCGGCTCCCGGCGCAAGCGCGAATGACCCGCCCGCAGACGTAAGACGCGCTGTCCCACCGGCGGCGACTCTCAGGCGGCGGTCGCGGTGCCGGCCGGCTGTGCCTCGGCCACCTGGACCGACGCCCCGTTGCCGGCGGCTAACGCACCACCGGGGCATTCCGCGCACTGGACACCGCGCCGCGGATTGACGATCCCGACGAGCGCGACCACGCCCCCGAGGATGGCGAGCGCCGCCGCGATCGCCATGCCGATCCGGAACGCGTACACCGACGCATCGACGAGCCGGCCGTGAACCGCGGGCCGCTCGGCCGGCGCGACCCCGGCGACGCTGGTCACGAGGGGCGTGTTTCGGGCCTCGATCAATGCGGCCCGCGCCGGTGGCGAAAGCGGCCGTGCCGCCAGTTCGTCGGTCACCCGGGAGCTGAAGCTGTTCGCGACGACGGCGCCCAGGGCCGCGATCGCGAGCAACCCTGCGATCCGGGCCACGGCATTGTTGACGCCGCTGGCGAGGCCGGCGTGGCCGGGCTCGACGGAGCTGAGCACGGTCGCCGTCAGCGGGGCCACGGTCGCGGCGAGCCCGAGCGCGAACACGAGCACGCCGGGCAGGACCTCGGTGAGGTAGTCAGCGCTGCCATTGACGCGTGTGAGTAAGAGCAGGCCGAGGCCGGCGACGATCGGTCCGCCGCCCATGAACCACCTCGGACCGAGCCGGTCGGCGAGGATGCCGAAGCGCCTCGAGAGCAGGAACACGACGATCGTGATCGGTAACAGCGACATCCCGGCCTGAACCGGCGTATAGCCGCCGACCTGCTGGATGAACAGGATGAGGAAGAACGTCGCCACGCCAAGCCCGGCGTACAGCGTCAGCGTCGTCAGGTTGCCGACCGCGAAATTCCGGATCCCGAAAAGGGTCAGGGGCATCATCGGATGCGCGCTGCGCCGCTCCCAGACCAGGAAGGCGATCAACATGCCGATGCCGGCGAGCAGCGGCAGGAACACGAGTGGATCTCCCCAGCCGTACCGCGGCTGCTCGATCAGCGCGAACACCGGGCCGCCGAGCCCGAGCGCACACAGAAGCGCACCCACGACGTCGACATGCCCCGGCGTCCGCCGGTCGCTCGGCAGACGCGAGAGCAGCCACAGAGTGATGAGCACCGGGATGACGTTGATGGCAAAGATCCAGCGCCATGACGTCGCCTGCACGAGCGCACCGCCGCCAAGCGGCCCGACGACGGTCGCAACGCCCGTGTAGGCCGTCCACGTCCCGATCGCGCCCGGCCGCTCGTCCTCGCCGAACGTGTCGACGATGAGCGCGAGCGTGCTCGGGACGAGCAGCGCACCGGCGACGCCCTGCACGGCCCGGCCGGCGATCAGCCAGCCGCTGCTCGGGGCGACCGCGCACAGCAAAGAGAACGCGCCGAACGCGGCGACACCGATCGCGAAGATCCGTCGGCGGCCGAACAGATCGCCGAGCGAGCCGCCGACGAGGAGCAGCGAGGAGAGGGTGAGCAGATACGCCTCCACGACCCACTGCTGCTCGGCGAGGCCGCCGTGGAGGCTCGCCCGGATCGACGGCAGCGCGACGTTGACGATCGTGCTGTCAAGGAACACGACCCCTGAGCCGACGATGCTCGCGATGAGCGCGAGCCGTTTCGTGTCCATCAACCCAGCGTAATGACCACGTCCCCCGGGCCCGCGCCGCCCGCCCCGACCTGCCGTTACCCGAGCGCCTCGGGGAGTGGACGGCTCCGGACAACGGCTGCGGGCCCTCGGCGGCTGACACCGCGGTCGCGCAGGCGGCCGATTTCGATCGCCGTCAAGGCCATCGTCCGGAGCTCGAGACCAAGCGACCAGTGATCGATGTAGTAGTTGTCAAAGGCGACACGATCGGCGATCGGGGTCTGACCGCGGAGACCATTCGCCTGCGCCCAGCCGGTGATCCCGGCCTTCACACGCAGCCGATCGACGTAGCCGGGTACGGTCAGCGCGAACCGCTTGGCGTAGTCGGGGCGCTCGGGCCGGGGGCCGACCACACTCATGTCGCCGCGGAGGACATTGAAGAACTGGGGCAGCTCATCGAGCGACGTCGCCCGCAACCAGCGACCGATTCGCGTGCGCCGATCATGTCCCTCGATGCCACCCGGAGCGGCGCCAGCGGGGACCTCGAACTCGCGAGCGCCAGACTCGTCGACCATCGTGCGGAACTTGTAGAGAACGAACTCGCGGCCGCCCTGCCCGATCCGTCGCTGACGGAACAGGGCCGGTCCGGGCGAGCTGAGACGAACCGCAAGCGCAATCGCAAGCATCAGCGGTCCGAGCGCGACCACGACGAGCAGGGCAATCATCGCGTCGCTACCACGCTTGACGGTGAGCCTCGATGCGGTGGTGAATGGCATGCACCGATCCTCACTCTCGCCGCGCGTCCCCGCCATCCCCCGGTCGGGCCGTCCCGGGGACGATCCTGGGCTCCTCCGATCGGAGGATCTCTCCGCGGTGTGCCTACCAAGCGCCGCGGGCGAAGTCGGCGTTCGACTCGTACCCGGCGAAGGTGACGCTCTGCGCGAAGGGCATCTTGGACTTGACGACAACGCAGTATGTCCGCCGGGTGGAGGTGCTCGGGACACACGTCCGGTAGATGCGCCCCGGTTCGATCACGTACGTGCTGACGCGCGCGACGTCGCGGCGGAACTCGGCCGGGGCGTGAGCGCCGATCCAGGCCTGCGCACGGGTGATGGCGTCGTTCATCGCGTTGCGGTTGGCGACGATCGTCGGGCGGTGGAGGAGACCGACGAGGAGCAGCGCCGCGGAGACGAACGTGACCGCGACCGTGCCGGCGTAGTCACGGGAGACGACGCGCGGGAGATCGGAACGGCGGCGGCGGAGCAGCGCGGAGATCGGCACGCGGAGCCACAGCACCGCGAGCAGGTTGAACACCGCCCCGAGCAGAGCCGCTGCGAACAGTGTCTGGGACTCTCCCGCCGGTGGGAGCAGGTGACCGATGATCGCGTCGGCGACGGTCGCCACGACGAGCGCCGGGGCCAGCCAGGCACCGCGCCGACGCCAGCGCATGCGCGTGAGCCAGGCACCTTCCATCTGTCGAAGATTAACGGCCGTCGTTCGCTGCCCGAGGTGGGTCGGACCGCCCGCCGAGGGAGTAAGGTGGGGGCCTACCCCGTTCGCGGGGCCGGCCCCCGGAGATCCCGGGGGCGGCCACTGAAAGCGGGGCCGGACGGAGATCCCGCTCGGCCCCCGGATAGGGAGGACAGAGAAATGGCTACCGAAACGGCTCCGCCGGGCAGCGGCGTGAGCGGAACCGCGGTCCCGGCAGGCGTGAGCACCGTGACCTCGCCCGAGCAGCTGGTACTCGCCGACCGTGTCTGGCTGCTCCGAGCGATGCTGCTGATGCGGGGGCTCGAGGAGCGGGCGATGACCCTCTACCGCCAGGGCAAGGTCCCCGGTTCGTTCTATGACGGTTACGGCCAGGAAGCGGTTTCGGCCGGCGCCGCGTTCGCGATGGCTCCGGAGGACCGGCTGTGCATCCTGCATCGTGATCTGGCGGCGCACATCATCCGCGGCGTTGCGCCGGTGCGGATCCTCGCCCAGTACATGGGCCGCGCCACCGGCATCACCGCCGGGCGGGACGGCAACGTTCACTTCGGCGACCGGACGCTCGGCTGCGTCGGAATGGTCTCGATGCTGCCCGACATGATGCTCGTCGCCACGGGGATGGCGATGGCGTTCAAGCTTCGGGGTGAGTCGCGGTGCGCGCTCACGTGGTTCGGTGACGGCTCCACCTCGCGCGGCGATTTCCACGAGGCGCTCAACTGGGCCGGCGTGCAGAAGCTGCCGATCGTGTTCGTGCTCGAGAACAACCAGTACGCGTACTCGACCCCGCTCGACAAGCAGTTCGCCGTTGATCCCGTCGAACGCGCGGCCGCGTATGGGTTCACGGGTGTCACCGTCGACGGCAACGACGTCGAGGCGATGTTCGAGGCAACGCTCGCCGCCCGGTCGCGGGCGATCGCCGGCGACGGCCCGACGCTCATCGAGGCGGTGACGATGCGGATGCACGGACACGCCGCCCACGACGACATGAAGTACGTACCGAAGGAACAGGTCGAGGAGTGGCGCAAGCGCGATCCGATCGAGCGTCAGGAGCAGCGCCTCCAGGCGCTGGACGTCGACGTCGCCGCGCTGCGGGCCGAGGTCGCCGCGGAGATCGATGCCGCGGCCACCGAGGCGCTCGCCGCGCCGATGCCCGACGCGGCAACAGCGACCGACGGCGTGTTCTGCGACGTCGAGCCGGAGCCCCTCGGCGACGGAATCGCCCGCTGGAGCGGATACCTGTCATGAGCGAGATGACCTACCTCCAGGCGATCTCCTCGGCGCTGCGGGACGAGCTCCGAGCCGACGAGCGCGTGCTTGTCATGGGCGAGGACGTCGGCGTGTTCGGTGGCGCATTCAAGGTGACCGACGGGTTCATCGAGGAGTTCGGCGCTGATCGGGTGATGGATACGCCGCTCGCCGAGTCTGCGATCATCGGCTGCGCCATCGGGGCGGCCGTCGTCGGACTGCGGCCGGTGTGCGAGATGCAGTTCTCCGACTTCATCTCGTGCGGGTTCGACCAGCTCGTCAATGTCGCCGGCAAGATGCACTACCGGCAGGGCCTCGCCGTCCCACTCGTCGTGCGGCTGCCGTCCGGTGGCGGCTTTTCCGGCGGGCCGTTCCACTCCCAGAATCCCGAGGCGTGGTTCATGCACGCTCCGGGCATCAAGGTCGTGGCGCCGTCCACCGCCGCCGACGCGAAGGGGCTTCTCCACGCGGCGATCCGCGATCCCAATCCGGTGTGCTTCATGGAGCACAAGCACCTGTACCGACGAGTGCGCGGCGAGGTGCAGGACGGGATCTACGAGACGCCGTTCACAGCGCGGATCGCCCGCCCCGGGACCGACCTCGTCGTGATCGCCTACGGGGCGATGGTCGACGTCGCGCTCGAGGCGACGGCGCCCGAAACGCTCGACGATGCGTCGGTCGAGGTGCTTGACCTGCGCTCGCTCAAGCCGCTCGACGTCGATGCGATCCTCGATTCAGTCGAGCGCTGTTCCAAGGTCGTGATCGTCGACGAGGCGAATTCGACGTGCGCCGCCGGGGCGGAGGTCGCCGCCGTCATCGCCGAGCGCGGATTTGAGTCGCTCGACGGACCGGTCGTGCGGGTGGCGACGCCGGATGTTCCGATCCCGTTCTCGCCGCCGCTCGAGCAAGCCGTGTTGCCCGGTGTCGATCGCGTGAGGGAGGCGTGCCGTGAGCTCCTTGCGTACTGACCAACGCGTCGAGGTGACGATGCCCCAGATGGGGGTCTCCGTCGCCGAGGGAACGATCATCGGGTGGCGCGTCGAGGTCGGCGACCGGATCGAGACGGACGCGGCGATCTGCGACATCTCGACGGACAAGATCGACACCGAGGTGCCCTCACCGGTCACCGGGGTCGTAGCGGAGATCCTCGTCGCGGCGGGCGAGACGGTACCCGTGGGGACGGTGCTCGCCCGGATCGGCTCGAGTGATGTGCCGGCGCCCGCCGATGGCCCGCCGAGCAACGGCGCCGCGCCCGCCGCGCCGCCCGCGCCCGCCGCGCCGCCGCGCCCGCCGCGTCGGCCGCACCCGCCGCGCCTGCGGAGCCCACCGGCCCTCGCGCGCGGGAGCCCGCTACTCACCCGTCGTGCAGCGGATCGCGGCCGAGCATGGCATCGACCTCTCGGCCGTCACCGGCACGGGACGGAATGGACGCGTGCGCAAGCAGGACGTGCTGGCGCTCGTGAACGGTGGTGCCGGGGCGCCGGGGCCGGCGGCCACGCCCGAGCCGCCGCTCCACATCGAGAGCCCCTACGTGCCGGAGCCCGTTCCGCCTGGTTCCTCGCTCGGGCCAGAGGGCGGCACGCTGTCCCGGATGCGCCGCCAGATCGGTGAGCACATGAAGCGCTCGCTCGAGACCGCGGCCCATTGCACGACCTGGATCGAGGTCGACATGAGCGGTGTCGAGGCCGCCCGGTCGAAGCTCGGCCTGACCGCTCTGGCGTTCGTCGCCGGCGCGGTCAACGCGGCCCTGCGGGAGCACCCGGCGCTCAACGCCACACTCGACGGCGAGCGCTACACGCGCCATCACGAGATCAATCTCGGGATCGCGGTGTCGCTTGGCGAGGACGGGCTGATCGTGCCGGTGGTGCATGGCGCCCACGAGCTGTCGGTCGAGGGACTTGCCGCCCGGATCAAGGATCTCGCCCGCCGGGCGCGGTCGCGTGAGCTGACGCCGGACGACGTCGCCGGCGGGACGTTCACGATCACGAACCCGGGTCAGTACGGATCGATCATGGCCACGCCGATCATCAACCAACCGCAGGTCGGGATCCTCGACTTCGAGGCGACCGTCAAGCGCGCCGTCGTCGTGACCGACATGGCCGGCCACGACGCGATCGCCATCCGGCCGATGACGATCCTCGGGCTGAGCTGGGATCACCGCGCGCTGGATGGCGTCCAGGCGGCCCAGTTCCTGGCGAGCGTCAAGCGGCAGCTGGAGACGGTGGCGTGAGCGAGCTGTGGGTCTGTCATCTGGGCACGGTCGAGTACCGCGAGGCGCTCGAGCTCCAGGAGCGCATCCGGACGGCCCGCCAACGGGACGCGGTCCCCGATGTGATGCTGCTGCTCGAGCATTACCCCGTCTACACCCGGGGCCGGCGGTCGGCTCCGGGTGAGCTGCCGATGGGCGAGGACTGGTATCGGATGCAGGGGATCGAGGTGATCGAGGCCGACCGGGGCGGCAAGGTCACCTACCACGGACCCGGTCAGCTCGTCGGCTATCCGATCGTCCGGATCGACGACGTCGTCGCGTACGTGCGCACGCTTGAGCAGGCGATCGTGACCACGCTCGGCGCAGAGGGCGTCCCGGATGCCCGCGCCCGCTACGACGACGGACCGGATTTCACCGGCGTGTGGGTCGAGGAACGCAAGATCGCTTCGATCGGCGTGCACGTGCAGCGCGGCGTCACGACGCACGGGTTCGCCGTCAACGTCGAGAACGACCTGCAGCCGTTCGGCTGGGTGGTGCCCTGCGGCCTCGAGGGCGTCCGGATGACGAGCCTGATCAAGGAGACGCGGCGGCTGGCCGGCCAGCTGCCGTGTTTCCGGCGCCGGATGGCCTACCAGGTGGCCGCGGCGCTTGGCCGACGACAACGACTGATCAGCCTGCCCCGGCTGCTCGACGCGGTCGGCGTCGACGCGGTCGCCCGCTCCGTAGTCCCCACGAGCTCCACCACCGAGGCCGGTGGTCCCGCAGGACGCCGGGTCGCGCGCACGGAGCGCCACCCGTGCCCTGACCAACCGCTGGTCCCGGCGGCGGTCGGCCTCGCAGGCACGGGCCGTCCCAGGGGCGGTGCGGCTGTCAGCTTCCAGCACGGCGAGTGGGTCGACACGCTCTACAACGTAAGATCACCGCTGAAGGGTCGTCGCCGTCGCCAAACGCGAACCACACGCTGGCCGCTCGAGGGACGGCAGGTGCGGGCTCGGCCCAGATCGACGATGGCGTGCTCGGTGGCGCTCTCGGTCGGGGGCGGTGGCCCGGCTGATCGCGTCCGGGCGCCACACCGTGCTGATCAGCAACTCGCGCGGACCGGAGAGCTTGGCCGGGCTCGAGCAGGAGCTCGGGCAGGCCGCATCGGCGGTCACGGTCGACGAGGCGGCACGCGCAGGCGAGCTCGTGGTCGTGGCGACGCCGCTCGCCGCCGTCGAGACGCTCCCGGCGGAGGCGCTGTCCGGCAAGATCGTCATCGACGCGAACAACTACTACCCGCAGCGAGACGGCCAGATTCCGGAGATCGACGCCGGCCTCGGGTCGAGTGAGTGGCTCGCGCAGCACCTTCCGGGCGCCCGCGTCGCCAAGGCGTTCAACACGATGTGGTCGGAGAACATCCTCCACAAGAGCGTTGCCGCCGGCGCTGAGGAGCGTCTCGCGATGCCGGTGGCGAGCGACGACACGGAGGCGAAGGCGCTCGCGTCCCAACTGGTCGACGACATCGGCTTCGACCCCGTCGACGCCGGCAATCTGCGTGACGGCCGCCGCCAGCAGCCGGGGACCCCGGTGTACAACGTGCTCCTCGATGCGGACGGCGTCCACGACGCCTTGGATCGCGTTCCGGAGGCCTGAGCCGGATCGACTAGCTAGTACGCGCGGCGCGTGTACTAGCCTTGGCTCAACGGTGAGCGAACGTCAGCACGTCACTCGGGCACGGTCGAATCCAGGCGGGATCCAGAACGTCCTCTCCGTGCTCGGCACCGAGGAGATCCAGCCGCACCGCGGCCGCAAGCCGCCGTGGTTCAAGGTGCCGGCTCCGGGCGGCCCGAAGTATCGGGAGCTCCAGCGGCTGATCACCGACGAGAACCTTCACACCGTGTGTCAGGAGGCCGCCTGCCCGAACATCGGGGAGTGCTGGCAGCGCGGTACCGCGACCTTCATGATCCTCGGCGACACGTGCACCCGCCGGTGCGGCTTCTGCAACGTCAAGACCGGCAAGCCGACGTGGAACGACCCGCTTGAACCGGCGCGGGTCGCGCGGTCGGTGGCGCGTATGGGACTGCGCCATGCGGTCATCACGAGCGTCGACCGCGACGACATGCCGGACCTCGGCGCCCATGCCTTCGTCGGCGTCATCCGCCAGATCCGTCGCCAGTCGCCCCAGACGCAGATCGAGGTGCTCACCCCGGACTTCCGCGGCGAGGAGATGCCACTCGCCAAGGTGATCGCCGAACGGCCGGACGTGTTCAACCACAACGTCGAGGTCGTGCCCCGGCTCTATTCTGTGGCCCGGCGCGGATCGACATTCGAGCGCTCGACCCGCGTCCTGCGTAACGCGAAGGCAATCGGCGGCGATGAGGTGACGACGAAGTCGGGGCTGATGGTCGGGCTTGGCGAGACGTTCGACGAGATGGTCGAGACGTTCGAGCGGCTGCGCGAGCTCCGACGTCCAGGTGCTCACCATCGGCCAGTACCTGCGACCGACCGAGAATCACCTTCCGATCGTGCGTTACTGGCACCCGGACGAATTCCGGCGCTCGAGGAGGCGGCGTACGCCCTCGGTTTCGAGCACGTGGCGGCCGGGCCGCTCGTGCGCTCGAGCTATCACGCCGACCAGCATGTGCCCCAGGCCCAGCCGGGCACCGGTCCACTCGCACAGGTGTCGGCGAGATGACGCGACCGCGACGTCTCGCTGCGCGAAGCATGGCCGTGCTGCTCGCCGCGCTCCTTGCCGCGCCGGCCGCGCTCGCTCGGAGCGGCAGCGGCAGCTCCCACTTCGGCGGAGGCGGCGGTGGGTTCGGCCGCAGTGGTGGCGGTGGCTTCGGCGGCCGCGGTCACTTCCTGTTCATCCCGATCGGCGGCGGTGGCGGGTTCCTGATCCTCGTGATCATCGCGATCCTCGTCTTCTGGATCCTGCCGAAGGTGATGACCTGGTGGCGGGGCCAGCAGACCGCCGGCCGTAGCGTGCGCCAGCGCGTCGCCGGCCGCCAGGAGGTGAAGGAGCGCGAGCGACGGGTCGAGCTCGCGGCGGCGGAGGCGTCAGAGGACGACAGCACTTTCGCCCCTGACGTCGTGCGCCCCGCGGCGACGCAGCTGTTCCAGGATGTCCAGTCGGCGTGGGACCGCGCCGACCGCGCGACGCTCGCCAAGCTCGTGGCGCCTGACCTCTATCAGGAGTGGGCACGCCGCCTTGATGACTTCGACCGCAAGGGCTGGCGCAACCGCGTGCAGGTGGCGAGCGCGCCGAGTGTCGATTACGTCGGCCTGCGCAACGCCGCTGACGACCGCGAGGACCGCGTCACCGTGCTCATCCAGGCGCGCCTGCGCGACCACGTCGTCGACGCCTACGGTCAGCGGCTCGGCCGGACCGACACCCTCTCCGACACGACGATGGTCCGTGAGTACTGGACGCTTGGCAAACGCGATGGGAACTGGATCCTGCTCTCGATCGAGCAGGGTGCGGAAGGCGAGCACGCACTGTCCGATGAGATCGTCGCCACGCCGTGGTCAGACGACCGCGCGATGCGTGACGAGGCACTCATCGAGGGCGCTGTCGCGGACGCCGTGCCGGAGCACACGAACATCGCCGAGCTCGCCGACCTCGACTTCACCGGCGATGCCCGCGCGGCGGCAAACGATCTGAGCCTCGCGGACGGGCGCTTCGCTCCGGACATCCTCGAGGTCGCCGCTCGCCGCGCGATTCAGGCGTGGGCGGAGGCCGTCGACGGGGACGATGCAAAGCTCAACGCGATCGCGCATCCGGCCGCCGCGCAGGAGCTCCTGCACCCGGGCGATCCCGAGCCAGCAGACCCGGGTCGTCGTCCGGGGCCCGCGCGTCCGGCAGATCCGGATCGCCGGGCTGGACGCCGCCGCGACACCACCGACGATGACGATCGAAATCGACCTCAGCGGGCGGCGATACCTCGAGGATCGCGATACGGCGGCCGTCGTCAGCGGCAGCCAATCACGGGAGACGAAGTTCACCGAGCGCTGGACGCTCGCCCTCGACGGCGACGAGAAGCAGCCGTGGCGGATCGCGAGCGCCGGCTCACCGCTGGCCCGCTCCTGAGTGCCTGGTGGTCGTTCGCGTAGGTTCGCTCGGACGCCTCGATTCCGGACGTACTTACGTGAGCGGCCACCAGATGGTTGATTCCACGGCTGCGTGGAATCAACCATCTGGCCGCCCGCGGGTACGCTGAGCCCGCGTGATCCCGATCAAGGACAACATCCCGACCGACCGGCGGCCGGTCGTCACGCTGGTGCTGATCGCCGTCAACGTGATCGTCTACGTGTTGATGATCCACAACGGCTCGTTGTTCGGCGGGCCCGACGCACAGGAGATCGTCAAGTACGGCGCGATCCCTCACGCCCTCGTCCATGGCAACGCGCCCGCGCATGCGCTCGTCCCCTGGAAGACCGCGTTCACCTCGATGCTCGTCCACGGCTCGTTGCTGGCGCTCGCCGTGAACATGCTCTTCTTGTGGATTTTCGGGAACACGATCGAAGACACGACGGGGCGGATCAAGTATGTCGTTCTGTACGTCCTCGGGGGGATCGCGGCGCTCGCCCTCCAGGTCCTCCTGACACCGAATTCGATGGCCCCGATTGTCGGCTCCTCCGGGGCGGTGGCCGCCGTCCTCGGCGGATACGTGCTGCTGTACGCAAACGCGCGGGTCCTCGCGTTCTCGTTGATCCCGTTCTACGTCACGGTCGTCGAGGTGCCGATCGTCGTGATGGTGATCGCCTGGTTTCTCGTGCAGGCCGTCTTCGGCGCCACGGACGTGACGACGCCCACCGGCGGGGGTGGCGTCGTCGCCGACCTCGCCAGCGTCGGCGGGTTCGTGTTCGGGGCGGCGGCCATCAGGGTGCTGGCGACAAACCGCAAACCGGTCCCGCCGCGGGTCCCGGTCTTCTGAGGCGGCGCTCATGCGCGTCCCCGTCCTGGTCATCGCGCTGCTGTTCATCGTTGGCCTCGGCGTGCTGACGGGAATCGACATCGCCCGGTACGGCGTGACCGTACTGTCGGTGCTGGCGATCCTCGTGCTCGTCCTCTTTATGATTGGGATCGTCGGGGCCCTGAGAGAGCCCCCGCGGACGTAATGGATCTCGGGGTACTTCAGGAGGGACGGCTGCGCCGGTCGATCCGGGAGCAGCAGGCGCGCCGTCGGCGCCGCCGCCGGCTGGCGGGATTCGGGCTCGTGCTCGTCATCGCGGGCGTGATCGCGCTGCTCGTGTTCATGTCCTCAAAGGCATCCGGCCCCGCGACCGTGTCACGTGCGCACATCGGCTCCGGTGAGCGACCGCACCACAGCGCACCGGCGCCGCGGCCCCAGTACGGAGTCGCGCTCGCCGCTCACGCCCGCGTGCGGCCGCATTTCAAGCTGTCGCTGACGAGCGGCCTGCTCTTCGATGTGCGTACCGGCAGCCTGCTCTGGGAGCGCCGGCGGACGGAGCGGCTGCCGATCGCGAGCCTGACGAAGATGATGACCGCGCTCGTCGTCGTCGCGCACGCCAAGCCGGGCGAGCGCGTGCTCATCACCCGGGCGGCGATCGACTTCTCGGGATCCGGCGTCGGCCTGCTGCCGCTGCACAAGGATGTCCGGCTCGAGACGCTCCTCTACGGGCTGATGCTCCCGTCGGGCAACGATGCGGCGATCGCGCTCGCCCAGCACGTCGCCGGCACCCAAGGACGATTCATCGCGATGATGAACGCCCGGGCCCGAGCGATGGGACTGCGCTGCACCCACTTCACGACCGTCTCGGGGATCATCGACCGCGGCAACTACTCGTGCGCGAGCGACCTCGCCGCCATCGCGCACGCGGTGCTCGAGCAGCCGCGCCTCGCCCGGATCGTCGCGACCCGGGACGCGGTTCTCCCGTTTCCGATCAAGGGCGGCAAGCTCTACCTGTACAACAACAATCCGCTGCTGCGGGCGCGGTATCCGGGAGCCGACGGAGTCAAGACCGGCTACACCTTCGCGGCCGGACCGTGTCTCGTCGCCGCGGCCCGGCGGGGTCACAAGTGGCTGGCCGTCGTGCTGCTCCATTCCGAGGATCCGCCCGGTCAGGCAGAGAAGCTGCTCGACGCCGGGTTCGCCACCCGCGGCGCCTAGATGGTGGATTCCGCGGCCGCGTGGGGCCGGTGCCGACCAGCCAGGTTCCGCCGCCATATCCGGCGGCAACCGCTCACGCCACGGCCGACGTGGCCAGGGCGCCCTCGCACCAGCAGCCGTCAGCCTGGTCGGCGGCGCCGAGCAGTTCGGTCACCTCGACGGCCGACGACGGCTGACAGAACAGGAAGCCCTGGGCGTACTCGCAGCCGTGCTCGCGCAGCCGGGAGAGCTGGGACGGCGTCTCGACGCCCTCGGCGGTGACCCCGAGCCCGAGCGCATCGGCCATGCTGAGGACGGCGCCGACGATCGCCCCGTCGGCGGTCCCACGGCCGAGGCCGTCGACGAACGCGCGGTCGATCTTGAGCGCGTCGATCGTCAGCCGGCGTAGGTAGCTGAGCGAGGAGTAGCCGGTGCCGAAGTCGTCGAGCACGAGGCGGACGCCGAGAGCCTTCAGTTCGGCGAGTGACTCGATCCCCTGGACGACGTCGTCAGAGAGCATCTGCTCGGTCAGCTCGAGCTCCAACAGACCGGGTTCGAGCCCCGTCTCGTGGAGGACGCGGGCGACGGTGACGGCGAGGTCACCTTGCGCGAGCTGCCGGGGCGAGACGTTGACCGAGACGCGGACGGGCTGGGCGTGGGGCCCGGCGCCATCTCGCCAGGCCGCTGCCTGACGGCACGCCTGCTCCAGGACCCATTCGCCGATCTCGACGATCAGGCCGCTGCTCTCCGCGACCGCGATGAAGGCGTCCGGGTGGAGGAGGCCGCGGCGCGGATGCTGCCACCGGAGCAGTGCCTCGAGCGCCACGATCCGGCCCTGGCCGAGCGCCATCACCGGCTGGTAGACGAGCCGGAGCTCGTCGTGCTCGAGCGCCGTGCGCAGCGCGCCCTCGATCGCGACTCTCTCCATCAGGCGGGCGCGCATCCGCTCGTCGAAGACCTCGACATGTCCCTTGCCGGCGTCCTTGGCCCGGTACATCGCGGCATCGGCGTCGCGCAGGACCCGCGAGGGCGTGGCCGCGTCCGGATCGGACACGACGACGACTCCGATGCTGACGGTGACGGCGTGCTCGCGGTCGCCGATCATCACCGGGCCGTGGCACGCCTCCGCAATCCGGTTGGCGACGAGCTGTGCATCCTCGGCATCGGCGAGTTCCTCGCACAGGACGACGAACTCGTCGCCGCCGAAGCGCGCGATCGTGTCGCCGGGGCGCAGGGCAGCGCGAAGCCGAGGCGTCAGTGCCACGAGCAGCAGATCCCCGACGTCGTGCCCGCGGGTGTCGTTGACGAGCTTGAAGTCGTCGAGGTCGAGGAACATGACGGCGAGCGTGCGGCGCGAGCGCCGGGCCCGGTCGAGTGCGTGGTCGAGCCGGTCCAGGAACAGCGCGCGGTTCGGCAGCCCGGTGAGCGCGTCGTGGCTCGCGCGGTGGGCGAGCGCGTCGGCCGCGTGCTTGCGCTCGGTCTCGTCGCGGATCGCGGCGCAGATGAGGGTGCCCTTTTCGCTGACGAGCGGCGTGAGCGTGACCTCGACGGGGAACTCGGTGCCGTCGAAGCGGCGGGCCTGCAGCTCGAGCTGGCTGCTGCTCGGCGGCGCTGCGCTGCCGACCCGGAGGTACCACGGCAGCTCGGCGCCGATCGGGATCAGGTCCCCGGCCCGGCGCCCCTCCAAGCCGCCGTCGGAGGCGCCGAACAGGGCGTCGGCGGCGGCGTTGCGCAAGCACGATCAAGCCCGTGCGATCCATCACGACCTGCGGGTAGGGGGCGGCCTGGAACAGCGAGCGGAAGCGTTCCTCGGCGAACGCGGTCGCGGAGATGTCCTGCGCGGTGCCGACGACGCGGCACGCGTGGCCGTTCGCGTCGAGCTCAACATGTCCGTGACATTCGAGCGTTCGCACTCGTCCGTCGGGACGAACGATCCGGTAGGTCGCCGTATATGTTGTGAGCCTCCGGCCCATGTCGGCCAGCCCGCGATCGAACTCCGCGAGGTCGTCGGGATGAACCCGTTCCCGCCACTTGGCGAGCGTCGGTGGAGCGTTGTCCTCCCGCAGCCCGAGGATCCGGTAGATCTCATCCGACCACGCGATCGACCCGGTCTCGATGTCCCACGTCAGCGTCCCGATCTGGGCCAGGCGCTGGAGATCGGCAAGCGCACGTTCGTGGTCGGCGAGGTCGCACACGGGTGGTCGTGACGGACGAAGGCACACACGCCGCAGCAGCGATCCGCCAGCGCGTACAAGGACACCCCGCAGACCGGTGCCCCACCGCGTGGCCGCGCGGCATGACAGATATCGCTCCGTCATATGTGCGTCCACCATCGGCGCCCGCGCTCAGGAACTTGAGCGGGGTGGTCAGGATATGCTCGCTATTTGCGGACATGGCCCCGACGGGGGCTTTCGGGACGTCTGACAAGGGATCAAGCGTGGAAAAGGAGCTCCAGCAGCGGATCGCCGCCAACGAGTCGGCGTTCCGGGACGTCAACGAGGCGATCGCCCGCGGTCAGTGGCCCGGAGAGCAGGATGATCCGGCCTCATTCCGTTGTGAATGCGCCCGGTTTGGGTGTAACGAGTTGATTGAGCTGACGCCGCGGGCGTACGAGAAGGTGCGTGTCCATCCGCGCCACTTCGTCGTGCGCCCCGGACACGAGCTGCCAGAGGTCGAGACGATCGTGGAGCGGCGGCCCGGCTACCTCGTGGTCGAGAAGACCGACGAAGCCGGGCGGACGGCCGAAGCGATCGACGACCGGGCCGGTTGACGGCCGGCGTCCTCATGCGGGGTGCGGACCCGCGCGAGCGTGAACTGCATCCGGACCTCGGTTCCGCCGCGTCGAGCGATTGACGATGGCGAAGCTGTCGCACAGCTCGGCGATCAGCGGCGAGCCCGACGCCGAGTCCCCCGCGCGACGCTGCCGGCGTGAAGTCCACCGCCGTCATCACCGACGAGCACCCACAGTTCGTCCTCTGCCACGGCCGCGCTCACGTGCAACCGTCCCGGCGCCGCCGCCGTAGGCGTGCACGACGACGTTCGTCAGCGCCTCCGAGGTGGCGAGCCGGATGGCATCGCAGCTCGTCGCCGGTCGCCCCGGCGGCGACGGCGAACGCGGCGATCGCGTGCCGTGCCTCCGGCACCGATGACGGAACAGCTTCGTATGTCCGGATCAACTTGTGCGTCTCGCCCACACGAATCACCGTGCCGACCGACTACCCGTGAGGGCCACGGATTACACCTGCGCATCACGGACGCGGTGGGCCTCCTCAGCGCTCGACGAAGTAGCTGCCGCTGCCCTGGCCACTGGCGAAGTACCGGCTGGTGACCGTCTTCTTGCGGGTGAAGAACTCGACGGCGTCCGGTCCGTGCGCATGGAGGTCACCGAGGAACGAGTCCTTCCAGCCGGAGAACGGGAAGAACGCGACCGGTGCGGCGACGCCGATGTTGACGCCGACCATGCCGGCTTCAACGTCATGGCGGAACAGCCGGACCGAGGCGGCCGACTCGGTGAAGATCGAGACCCCGTTGCCGAACCGGCTTGAGTTGACGATGTCGATCGCTTGATCGAGCGTCGGGGCGCTGATGACGCTCAGCACCGGCCCGAACACCTCCTCTCGCGCGATCTCCATCTCCGGCGTGACCCCGTCGAGGATCGTCGGGCCGACGAACGCGCCGTTCGGATCGTGCTCGTCGGCGACCTCGCGGCCGTCGACAACGATGCTCGCGCCGTCGGCGACGCCACGGTCGATCCACGTCGCGGATCCGGTCGCGTGCCGTGCACGAGATCACCGGACCGACATCGGTCGGTCTCGGCCAGCCCATCACCAACCGTGAGCGCTCGCGTCGCCTCGATCGAGCGGTCCGGCATCAGCTGCTCGTGCGCGTCGCCGACGGTGACGACGACCGAGCCGGCCATGCAGCGCTGGCCGGCGGCCCCGAACGCCGAGCCGATGATGCCGTCGACCGTCTTGTCGATGACCGCGTCGGGCATCACGACCATGTGGTTCTTGGCGCCGCCGAGCGCCTGGACGCGCTTGCCGGCCTTCGCCGCGCGCTCGTAGACGAGCCGCGCGACCGGGGCCGAGCCGACGAACGAGACCGCGTCGATGCCGGGGTGCTCGAGGATGCCCTCGACGACCTCGCGCCCGCCGTTGACGAGATTGACGACGCCGGCCGGCAGATCGAGCGCGTCGAGTTCCTCGAAGGCGATCTGCTGCGTGAGCGGCACCTGCTCGGAGGGTTTCAGGACGAACGTGTTCCCGCACGCGATCGCGAACGGCAGGAACCAGAACGGCACCATCGCCGGGAAGTTGAACGGCACGATCGCCGCGCACACCCCGACCGGCTGGCGCACCGTCTCGGCGTCGATGCCGCGGGAGACGTCCTCGAGGATGCGGCCCTGCATCGTCGTCGGGACCGCGCACGCGCACTCGACCATCTCGATCATCCGGGCCACCTCGGCGCGGGCGTCGGCGATCGTCTTGCCCATCTCGGTGGTCACCGACCGCGCCAGATCCTCGTGCCGCGCGACGAGGCGCTCGCGCAACTCGAACAGCTTGCGTGCCCGCGCGATCGTCGACACCGCCCGCCACTGCGGCAGCGCGTCACGCGCCGCCTGCACGGCGGCATCGAGGTCAGCGCGACCGGAGAGCGGCACGCGGGCGAGCACGTCGCCGTTCGCCGGGTTCGTGACGTCGAGCACGTCGGTCGGGTCGGTCGCGGCCGTCCACTGGCCGCGGACGTAGTTGTCAAGCAGTCGGGTGGCGGTGGCAGACATCAGCCTTCCTTCAGCGTCCATTCGTGGTCGGGATCATTGGCAACCGCCCATAGGCGGGTGGGGCCGGCCATCACGTTCAGGTAGTAGAGCTCATAGCGCGGGGGCGCCGAGACGGTGTGGTAGCCACGCGGGACGAGCACGCAGTCCCGATCGCCGAACGCGAGCGACTCGTCGAGCGAGCGATCGTCCGTGTAGACACGTTGCAGGCCGAAACCCTGGGCCGGGGCGATCCGGTGGTAGTAGGTCTCCTCGAGGAACGTCTCGGCCGGCGGGGCGTCCCGGTCGTGCTTGTGCGGCGGATAGCTCGACCAGTGGCCGGCGGGCGTCAGCACCTCGCACACGAGCAGCGATTCGGCCTCGCGGTCGGCCATCAGGATCGGGTGAATCGTCCGCTCCTGCGCCCCGTAGCCGCGGGTCTCGACTCGCGATCTCATCACCCGGCAACGGGCGCGCCGCGGCACCGCCGCCGGGTGCCGGCGCCCAGCACAGGGCGACCTCGGCCTCGGAGCCGGGCTCGCCGCCTCGATCGAGAAGCGCGAGCCGGCGGGCAGGTAGGCGGCGTCGGGCCGCCCGGACCACGGAGTCGGCCGGCCGCCGAGGCCGTCCCAGGAGCCGTGGTCGGAGTGGACGTTGACGGTGCCGGAGATGACCACGATGCACGCCTCACGCTCACCGCATTCGCGCTCGGCCGAGGCCCGGGCGCCGCCGAGCGCGAGCACCTCGAAGCCGACGTACCGCCACCCGGCGGACTCCGGCGTGACGCGCAGCAGCGTCCCGTCCGGCTCCGGCTCGCCGCGCGGACGAGGAGCTCACTCATGACCGGGAACCCGCAGATAGGCGCGCTGGGCCCGGCGCGCCCGCTCGTACTGCCGCGCGCGCGGCGCGCACCGTCTCCTCCTCGGACACCTCGGCCACCGGGACGTCCCACCAGCTCTCGTAGCCGGGGACGCCGGCGTACCGGTCAGCCTCGATGTAGATGACGACCGGTCCCTCAGCTCCGCGGGCCTCGGCGAGCGCCGCGCGCAGCTCGTCGACGGTCGTCGCGCGCATGACGCGCGCACCGAGGCTCTCCGCGTTCGCGGCGAGGTCGAGCGGAAGCACGTCCGAGGACGCCGGATCGGCGAGTGAGGCGCCGTCGGGGGAGTCGACCGCCAGCGTGCCGTTCGCCGCGAAGCGGTAGTGCGTGCCGTAGCCGGCGGAGCCGAGCGAGCGCGACAGCGACCCGATCGAGGCGTAGCCATGGTTGTCGATGAGCACGATCACGAGCGGGATCCGCTCGGCCACCGCGGTGACGAGCTCGCCCGGAAGCATCAGGTAGGACCCATCGCCGATCAGCACGTACACCTCGCGCTCGGGGGCGGCGAGCTTGACGCCGATCCCGCCCGGGATCTCATAACCCATGCACGAGTAGCCGTACTCGACGTGGTAGGACTTGCCCTCGGGATCCCGCGCGCGCCACAGCTTATGCAGGTCGCCAGGCGCCGATCCCGCCGCGTTGACGAGCACGCCGCTGCCGCCCGCGGCGTCGTTGATCGCTCCGATGATCGCCGCCTGTGGGGGCGGCCCATCGGGTGTGCGCGGGGCGGCGGACACGAGGCGCGCTACCTCGGAGGACCAGTCGCTGACCTCGGCGGCGCCCCGGTCCTCCCAGTCACTCGGCGACACGCCAGCCGGCGAGCCCATCGCGGAGGGCCTCGAGGGCGACGCGCGCATCGGCGAGCAGTGCCAGGCCGCTGTGCTTCGCCGCATCGAACGCGGCGACGTTGACGTTGACGAACCGCACGTGCGGGTCCTGGAAGATGCGATTTGGAAGCGGTCGTGAAGTCGCTCCACCGCGTCCCGATCCCGATCACGAGGTCCGCCTCGGCCGCCAGGCGGTTCGCCGCCGCCGTGCCGGTGGCGCCGATCGCCCCGAGGCTGAGCCGGTGCTCGGACACAAGCGCACCCCGCCCGGCCATCGATCTCGGCGACCGGGATCCCGGTCGCATCGACAAGCTCCCGCAGGGCGCCGGTCGCCTCGCTGTAGATGACCCCGCCGCCGGCGACGATCAGCGGCCGCTTGGCCGCCCGCATCAACGCGACGGCCCGCGCTGAGCGCCTCCGACGCCGGAGGCTGCCGGTAGACGGTCCATACACGCGGCTCGAGGAACTCGAGCGGGAAATGGGTGGGCCTCGGCCTGAACGTCCTCCGGCAGCGCGAGCGTCACCGCACCGGTGTCCGCCGGGTCGGTGAGGACGCGCATCGCCTCGAGCGCGGCCGCAATCAGCTGCTCCGGTCGCTCGACTCGCTCGAAATATCGGGAGACCGGACGCAAGCAGTCATTCACCGACACCGTCGCGTCGTGCGGGACCTCGAGCATCTGGAGCACCGGGTGCGGGGTCCGCGTGGCAAACGTGTCCCCCGGGAGCAGCAGCACCGGCAGACGGTTGATCGTCGCCGCGGCCGCCCCGGTCACCATGTTCGTCGCGCCGGGGCCGACTGAGGTCGTGCACACGAAGGTCCCCAGCCGGTTGCGCTGGCGCGCATAGGCGGCGGCAACGTGCACCATCGCCTGCTCGTTGCGCGCCGGATGAAACGGCAGCTGCTCGCGATACTGGTGCAGCGCCTGCCCGAGCCCGGCCACGTTGCCGTGGCCGAAGATGCCGAAGCAGCCGGCGAAGAACCGCCTCCGAGTGCCGTCACGTTCGATCTCCTGCCCGGCGAGAAACCGCACCAGTGCCTGGGCGGTCGTCAGCTGAATCGTGCTCACGGGCGAGACCTCCTGCGCCTCATTCGGGGGACGGTTCGAGTCCTATCACCCGAACCGAACCACGTCGAGGAGACGCGTGCTTGCGCAACGCTCACAGGCCGCTGGCGGCGAGCAGCTCGAGCACCTCGCGCTCGTGGGGCATCGCCGCCGAGCACAGCAGCCGCGAGGCGACGATCCCGCCGGCGGCATTGGCGAACGCGACGAGGCGGGCGGGATCCCAACCGGACAGCAGCCCGTGGCAGAGCGCACCGCCGAACGCGTCGCCGGCGCCGAGCCCGCACAGCACCTCGATCGGCGCCGGTCCGATGAGCTGCTCTCCGGCGGCCGACGCGACCAGCACCCCATCCCCGCCGAGCTTGACGATCGCGAGCTCGACGCCGCGCTCGAGCAGGCGCCGCGCGGCCTCGCGCGGTTCGCCGGCGCCGACGGCGACGTCACACTCCTCCCGATTGCCGACGGCGACCGTGGCGTGGCCGAGAGCGGCGCCGATCCGCTCCGAGGCCTCGGCGCGCGAGCCCCAGAAGGTCGGCCGGTAGTCGAGATCGAGGATCGTGTGCCGGGCCCGCCCTCGGGCGTGCAGCAGCGCCTCGGTCGTCGTCGCGCTCGGTTCCGCCGACAGGGCGCCGGCCGACACCCAGAGCACCGGCAGGGCCACGGCGAGCTCGGTGCCGACCTCACCGTGAGCGAGCTGGATCCGACCGATCGTCAGCAGCTCGAGGTCGGGGGCGCCGTGGCTCGTCGACGTGCTCTGCACCGCCGCGCGACTATATCCGGCACGGAAGTGAGCGCTAACGTTGGAGGTCGATGCCTGAGAACCGTTCGATGCCGCCGTCCGCGGTGATCCCCGTGCTCGTGTACGAGGACGTCGAGGAGGCAGTGGAGTGGCTGTGCGACACGTTCGGATTCGCCGAGCGCTGGCGAGCCGGGAATCATCGGGCGCAGCTCGCGATCGGCGACAGTGCGGTGGTCGTCGGCGAACGCCGGGTGGCGAGAGCACTCGAGGGCAACGACCCGACGATCTTCCGCGCTCCGCGACGTGGCGAGGTCAGCCACTCGGTCCTCGTCCGCGTCGACGATCTGGAGAGCCACTATCGCCAGGCCCGCCAGGGCGGGGCTCGGATCCTGCAGGCGCCGCAGGAATTTCCCTACGGCGAGCGGCAGTACACGGCCGAGGATCTCGCCGGGCACCGGTGGACGTTCAGCCAATCGGTGGCCGACGTCGCGCCGGAGGACTGGGGCGCGACCTCCGGACCTGCCCTCCGCGACTGACCGCCGGCATTAACCGATGCGCACCGACGTGAGGTCGGCGATGACGCTGTCTGCGATCCGCGAGAGCTCCTCAGCCGGATGCGAGGTGCTGAGCGCGATGACCTGCATCCGGGCGGCACGCGCTGCTGCGACCCCGGCCGGCGCGTCCTCGAACACGGTGCAGGCCTGGGGCTCGGCGCCGAGACGGGCGGCCGCGCTGAGGTATGGCTCCGGGTCAGGCTTGCCCGCGCGCACGTCCTCGGCGGCGATCAACACCGGCGGCTGTGGCAGGCCGGTGACGTCGAGACGGACGGTGGCGAGCTCACGGGGAGAGCTCGTGACGACCGCCCAGCCCTCCGCTCCGAGCGCCGCCAGCAGAACGTGGGCGCCCGGCAGGGCGACGACGCCCTCGTGATCTGAGAGTGCCGCACGCTCCTGGGCCGCCGCCGCTGCGACGATCTCCTCCTCGGGCGCGTCCGGGATGAACTCGCGCACGCTGTCGATCGCGCGCCGGCCGGGGATCCGCGCGATGACCGGGGACGGGTCAAGGCCGTACTCGGCGGCGAACATGCCCCAGTGACGCGCCGCGCTCGCACTCGAATCGATGATGACACCGTCGAGGTCGAACAAGAGTGTCCTTCGGGGATCGATTGCGGCATGCTGTGTCATGTGAAGCAACGCGTGAGCCTAGTCACCCTCGGCGTCAGCGACCTCGCCCGCTCGCGGCGCTTCTACGAGGCGCTCGGGTGGCGGACGGGGGCGGCGCCTGACGATGACGTGGTGTTCTTTCAGGCCGGCGACATGGTGCTCGCCCTGTGGGATCGAGCGCGCCTCGCCGAGGACAGCTGCGTCGCGGACTGCGGTGGGTGGGGCGGAGTCACGCTCGCGCTCAACCTCGGCTCCCCCGCGGAGGTCGACGCCGTCGTCGAGGAGGCGCGAGCGGCGGGTGCCACGCTCGGGCGCGAGCCGGCCGAGACATTCTGGGGTGGCTATAGCGCGGTCATCATCGATCCCGACGGACACCCGTGGGAGATCGCGCACAACCCGCACTGGACGGTGACGCCGGACGGCGGCGTGCGCCTGAGCTGATCGCCCCTCAGCGCGAGGCGCTCGCGACGTATCGCGACACCTGCGTGATCTCGGTGGCGCTCAGCTGGTCGGAGAACGACGGCATCCCGGCGGCGCCGCCCCGCACACTGCTCTGCACCGCGGCGGTCGAGAGCCGACGGTGATCGAGGTTCGGACCGACCGTGCCCATTGCGTGGGCCGCGGACAGCGTGTGGCATGTCGCGCAGTTGTCGGCGAACACCCGCTCACCAGGCGGAGCGTTGCGCGGCACGCTCGAGGAGCCCCCACCGCCTCCGCAGCCGGCGACCGCGAGCACGCCGAACAGGGCGGCGAGCGTGGCGCCGCGGGCGATCACACGGGCGCCGCAGTGGGCTCGGCGGCTTGGTCGGGCGCCGGCGTGGAGGGAGCGTTGTTGCGTCGTGACCACGCGAACAGCAGGAGTGTCAGGATCGCGGCGAACCCGGTGAGCGCGAGGACCGGGATCGTGATGTAGCCGAACTTGTCGATCCACTTCGTTGCGCAGGTCGTGCCCCCGACCTTGCACCCGGCCGGCTGGGCACTCGGGTTCTCCTCGAGATAGATGTGGTAGATCGAGATGAGCGCTCCGACGATCGGGAACACGAACGCGTACTGGACCGCCGCCCGGACGTCACGCCGCAACGCTCCGACGAGCAGGATCACGGCCATCGGATACATCGCGATGCGCTGATACCAGCAAAGGTGACAGGGGACGTACTTGGCGAGCTCCGAGAAGTACAGGCTTCCGAGCGTCGCCGTGAGCGCGATCGCCCAGGCGATCCACACCTCGCTGCCGAGCAGCGTGTCTCGCACCTCGACGAGCAGCCGTCGCGCCGCCGGTGAGACGAGCGCGACGAGCGCGACGAGCGCGACCAGTACGACGAGAACCTGGAGCAGCACCGCGAGCGCGGCGAGTGCCGTGGAGACGGCATTGGTGAGGCTCTGGCTTGCCATCGGCTCCCTGAACGGTATAACCCGAGCATGGCCAAGACCATCGTCGTGCTCGGCGCCCGCAATCTCGGCGGGGCGATCACCGGGCATTTCCTCGAGCTCGGCTGGAACGCGGCGGCCGTCGCCCGCAGCGAGGAATCGCTCGCCCCCCTCCGGGAGCGCGGCGCCCTCGCGGTGACGGCGGACGCCTCCGACCTCGGAGCGCTGAGCGATGCGCTCGGCCAGGTCCGGGCCGAGTACGGATCGCTCGGCGCCGTCGTCAACGCGGTCAGTGCCGCCCGCCCTCCGGGGTCCGGGCCGTTCGGCGGAGGGCCGCTCGCCGACGCCGATCTCGCCGCGTTTCGGGGCTGGACCGCGGCCGTCGCCGAGCAGGCATTCGTGTTTCTCTCCGCTGGGGCCACGGCGCTCAAGGAGAGTGGCGGGGGCGCGCTCGTGCAGATCACCGGCGGCTCCTCCCGGCGGGCGATGCCGGGCAAGGGTCTGTGGGCTGCCGGGGCGTTTGCGACCCGTGCGCTCGTCCAAGCCGCCGCTCAGGAGCTCCGCGACGATGGGATCCACGCCGCCCTGCTCGCGGTCGACGCGACGATCGAATCACCCAAGACCGAGGCGTTCACGGGTGAGAGGCCTCGCCGCGCACTCGCCGACATGGCCGACGTCGCCGCGGCCGTCGCGTACCTCGTCAATCAGGGTGAGCGGGGCTACACGCACGAGCTCGTGCTGACCCCGTCCGGCGACCGCTGGGTGCCGTAGGCGCGCTACGCCGCTACGCGGCGCCGATCGGAGCCTCAAGGACCGCGGTCGGGAACGACTCCGTCTCGACGCGGCCTGCCCGCAACATCCCGCCGAGGAACGGATACGCGACGGTCGAGACGATCGCCGCGCCGATCAGTGCGGCCGCCGTCGAAGAGCGCATGTGGCCGTCCTGGATGGCGACGTCGCAGATCGCGACGACGAGCGGCAACGCCGTCGCCGAGTAGGACGCCAGCGCGAACCGGTCACGAAGTTGGGGCAGCGCGCCGCGGTAGAGGAGGAGCGCCGGGAGCCCGCGAACGATGAGGAACAGCAGCAGGAACATCGGCAGCTTCAGCATCGCGCCCGGGCTCGTGACGAGCGCGTCGAGGTTGAAGCTGATGCCGCTCACGGTGAAGAAGAACGGGATGAGCAGTCCAAAGCCGACGGCCGCAAGCTTGGACTCGAGCACGGACACCTCGTGACCGCGGACCGCCATCCGGGTGATCATCCCGGCCACGAAGCCTCCCAGCACGACGTCGAGGCCGAGCTGGGCGGCGAGTGCGGCGAGGCCGAACACGAGCAGCGCCGCAAGCCGGACCGCGAGCTGACTGCTCGCCTCGATCGAGCGTTCGAGTGCGCTCCACCCGGCTGGCGCGGTGCGCACGGAGATGAGCGCGATGACGATCGCGAGCGCGATGAAGACGAGCAGCGGCAGCGCCCGGTCGATCGCGTTCTGAGTCGAGAGCACAAGCGTGAGCAGCAGGATCGGCCCGAACTCGCCGATCGCGCCGGCCGCCAACAGGAACGTGCCGAAGCGGGTCCGGAGCTCGTCCTCGTCGCGCAGGATCGGAATCAGCGTTCCGATCGCCGTGGTCGCGAGCGCCGAGCCGGTGTACAGGAATGAGAGCACGATGCCGGCCGCCGCGAGTGCCCCGCCGATGCCGTAGGCCAGAGCGATCGAGATCACCCATCCCCAGACCGCAAGCGTCAGCGGCCGGCCCCGGATCCGATCGAAGTCGATCTCGTAGCCGGCGAAGAAGAACAGCATGCCGAGGCCGAGGTTGGAGAAGAACTCGACGAACCCGTCAACGTGCGCGAGGCCGAGCACCTGAGGGCCGACGATGATCCCGAAGACGATCTCGAGTACGACAACCGGCGGCGTGTAGCGCCCGGGGACGGCGCTGACGATGACGGCCGCGACCGCACCGACGAGAACGATCGTCAGAAACGACCCTGCATCGACCTTGGTCACTGTGATTCTGGTTCCTCGCTGACCGCTCCGCCGCCGCCGCGGAGTTGCGCACGAGTGTACGGCCCGGAGGCGGGGGTGGCTAGTGTCGCGAGTGCTAGCTCACGGCGCCCGCGGGGACCTTCGTCACGAGCTCGGCCAGCGCGAAGTAGAACGCCTCCGAGAACGTCGGGAACGGCTGAATCGTGTCGTTCAGGACGGCGAGAGGTATCCGCGCCTTGATCGCCACCGTCGCCTGTTGCATCCATTCGCCGGCCTCGGGACCGACTCCGTAGGCGCCGGTGAGGACCTCACCGTCGGAGACGAGCGTCAGGAATCCCGTCTGCTCATCCCACGCGCGCGTGTACGTCGAGGTCTTCGGCACCGACGACAGCGCGATCGTCGCCGACACCACGCCGTCGGCCTCACCGACGGACGCCGCCTGGGGATGGGTGAAGATGACGCGTGGGACCGCCGTGAAGTCCGCCTCGCGGTGCTCGCCGAGGATGTTCGCGGCCACGATCCGCCCCTGGTATTTACCGACGTAGGTGAGCGGCCAGATGCCGGTGACGTCCCCGATCGCCCAGATTCCGTCAGCGGCGCTCATTCGTGCATCGACCGGAATCCCGCTCGGTTCCGCCTTGATCCCGACGCGTTCGAGCCCGATCCCGTCGACGCGAGGACGCCGGCCGGTCGCCACCAACAGCTTCTCGGCGGCGAGCTGAGAGCCGTCGTCAAAGGCGGCGACGAAGCGTCCGTGCTCAGAGGAGACACTCGCTGCTCGGCGCCCGAGGTGGATGCGTAGCCGGTCGCTCTGGATGGCCTCAGCCAATGCCTCGCCGAGCGGCTTCGGCTCACGCGGCAGGATGTGGTCCTGCCCTTCGATGAGGTCGACGTTCGTGCCGAACGCCGCGAACGCCTGGGCGAGTTCCACGCCCACGGGTCCGCCGCCAAGGATCAGAAGCGACCCGGGAATCTCGGTAGAGCCGGTCGCCTCCCGGTTCGTCCAAACCCCGCTGAGGTCCCGAAGTCCAGGGATCGGCGGGATCACCGGATCAGAGCCCGTGGCAACGACGAGGTGACGGGCGGTCAGCCGCTGGTCGCCAACCTCAACCGTCCCGGGTCCGGTGATCGTGCCCTGACCCCGGTAGAGGTCGACGCCGGCGTCGGCGAGCCACTGCGCCTGTGCCGAGTCGTCGTAATCGGACACCTCGTAGTCACGCCACCGCAATGCAGCCGAGCGGTCGATCTCGCCGCTCACCGCCTCGGCCGCGCCTGGCGCGTCGCGCGCGCCCGCCACCGCTTCGCCGGGCCGCAGGAGCGTCTTCGACGGGATGCACGCGTAGTACGAGCATTCACCGGCAACGAGGGAGCGCTCGACGACGGCGACCTTCAGCCCTCCCTTGGCGAGCGCGCCGACGCAGTGCTCGCCTGGCGCGCCCGCGCCGATCACAATGACGTCGTAGTCGGTGCTCATCGGGTTCTCCTCGGAGTTTCGGGGGTCACGGCTCGGCGCTCCACTCCGATGTGTCTCCCGGGTCCCCTGTTCGTTACGCCGCGTCGAGGCAGTCCGCCGGGAGGGAATGTACCGGCGGCCTGTAACGCCAGCCGGATACTTCAGACCGATGCCACAGAGTCGCCAACCGGGAGCCGAGAAGAGGATGAGCACCACTTTTAACGAGTCCAACACGCGTCGCGCCGCGAGCGAGGACGAGTTCCAGCCGATTGGGGCCTACGGGCTGCTCGCGGACTGCAACTCCGCGGCGCTCGTCGACCGCGACGGCGTCATTTCCTGGCTCTGCCTGCCCCGTTATGACAGCGCTGCCGTGTTCTCTCGGATCCTCGACCCGGACGGCGGACATTTCTCGATCCAGCCGACGGAGCCCTACACGACGACCCGCCGCTACCTCCCCGGGACGCTCGTGATCGAGACGACGTTCACGACCGAGGCCGGCGTCGTCACGCTCACCGACGCGATGGCGTTCGCCGAGGGCCAGCGCCATCATGACCTCGGCTCGGCCGCCCCGCACCTCGTCCTGCGCTCTGTGGCGGGTGTGTCGGGCGCCGTCGAGCTCGAGCTCGATCTCGCGCCCCGACCGGAGTATGGCCTCGTCAAGCCGCTGTTCCGGTCGACCGAGACCGGCGGCCGAACCTTCGGCGGCCCGAATCCGGTCGTGATCAGCACCGGCGTGGCGACGCGCGTCGAGGACTCGACGATGCGCGCCACGTTCGCGGTGGCGGCCGGCGAGCAGGTCGGCTTCGCCCTCCAGTGGGCCTCTCCCGAGGCGCCGGCGCCCGAGCCGTTCCCCGCCGATCACATTGCCGCCCGGATCGCCGACACGGTGGAAGGCTGGCGCTCGTGGGAGCGGGAGCACGACATCTACGGCGGACCGCATCGCGAGCTCGTCCGGTTGAGCGCTCGGGTTCTCAAGGGCCTCACCTACCGGCCGACGGGCGCCATCGTCGCCGCTCCCACCACCTCCCTGCCCGAGAGCGTCGGCGGCGAGCGCAACTGGGACTACCGCTACGCGTGGATTCGCGACGCGAGCCTCACCCTCGAAGCGCTCTACATCGGCGCGTGCTCGGACGAGGCAATCGACTTCGTCTCGTTCATGACCAGCTCGGCGGGCGGTCGGGCGGGCGAGCGTTCGCTGCAGATCATGTACGGGATCGGTGGCGAGCACGACCTCACCGAGCGCGAGCTGCCGCACCTGCGCGGGTGGCGGAACTCCGCTCCGGTCCGCGTCGGCAACGGCGCCTGGGGCCAGACGCAGCTCGATGTCTACGGGGAGCTGCTCAATGCGCTCTACCTGTATCGCGACCAGCTCGGAGACCTCCATCCGGAGATCCAGCGGTTCGTCGCCGACCTTGCGAACACGGCGGCCCGCCGCTGGCGTGAGACCGACGCCGGGATGTGGGAGATGCGCGGCGCTCCACGACACCATCTCTCCTCGAAGGTGCTCTGCTGGGTCGCGCTCGACCGTGCGATCGCGCTTGCGCCGCAGCTCGGGATGCACGCCGAGGTCGACCACTGGAGCGCCGAGCGCGACGAGATTCGCGAGGGCGTGCTGACGCGCGGCTGGAGCGAACGACGTCAGGCCTACGCGCAGTCGTTCGACTCGGACGAGCTTGACGCGGCAGCGCTGCTCATGCCGATCCTCGGCTTCCTGCCGGCGACCGGCGAGCGGATGCGTTCAACAATCGACGCAATCGCCGACGAGTTGACCGAGGACGGCCTCGTCCTCCGCTATCGCAACGACGAGGGCCTGAACGCGGATGGCCTGACTGGCGAGGAGGGGACGTTCGTCATCTGTTCGTTCTGGCTCGTCTCGGCACTCGCCAAGGCCGGTGAGACAGACCGCGCCGAGCGGTTGTTCGACCAGCTCGCGGGCTACGGGAACGACCTCGGACTGCTCGCCGAGGAGATCGACACCGCAACCGGCGAGCAGCTCGGCAACTTCCCCCAGGCGTTCAGCCACATCGGTCTGATCACCGCCGCCTGGGAGATCGACAAGGCGCGGGGGCGCGTGTCATGACCGCGCTCATCGATCGAACCGCTTCGCCCCAACGATTAACGCCCGCTGAACACTGACGCCACCCGGACGGGCCGCCACCGGGCGCTCGCTACCGTGGGCTCGTGGCGGTCCTGGATGCGGTAGGGCTGACGAAGACCGTCGGGTCTGGCCGAGGGGCGCGGCGGGTCCTCGACGGTGTCGATCTGAGCGTCGAGCGTGACGAGGTCGTCGCGGTGCTCGGGCGGTCTGGGAGCGGAAAGTCGACGCTGCTGCATCTGCTCGGCGCGCTTGACACACCGGAGGCCGGAGAGATCACGCTCGCCGGGGAGCGACTTGACGGACGCCGCCCGGCGGCCCTGGCACGGCTCCGTCTGCGACACATCGGATTCGTCTTCCAGCAGTTCCAGCTGATCGAGGAACTGAGCGGGGCGGAGAACGTGCTGCTGCCGACCCGTCTGCCCGGCGCCCCGTCCGGCGGCGCGCACCGGGCGGCGCAGCTCATCGACGAACTGGGACTGCGGTCCGTCGCCGACCACCGGCCCCACGAACTGTCCGGGGGCGAGCAGCAGCGGTTCGCGATCGCGCGGGCGCTCGTCAACGAGCCGGAGCTCCTACTCGCCGACGAGCCAACCGGCAACCTCGACGCCGAGAGTGGGGCGATCGTGCTCGAGCTGTTGCGTGGTCTGCGCGGCCGGGCCGTCGTCATCGTCACCCACGAACCGGACGCGGCGGCGATTGCGGACCGCGTGCTCCACCTGTCCGCGGGGCGGCTGGATCCCGCCGCCGAGGTCACCCCATGAGCACCGTCCTCGGCGCGGCGTTCGCCGAGGCCCGCCGCAGTCTCCGCCAGCGCCGCAGGCGGAGCGTCCTGACCGCGGTCGGGATCGCACTCGCCGCGACGATGCTGAGCGCTGCCGTCGTCGTTGCCGATGGCCTCGGCCGTGGCTTTGACCGGGCGGCGCGGGCGGCGGACCTCGCCGACGTGATCGTCCGCTTTGACCCGCAAAGCGCCGCGCGAGTGACCGCGCGGATCCGCGCGCTCCCGGATGTCGCCGCCTCCGCAACACGGTTCGAGGTGACCGGCGTCGGCGTCGGGACTGCTCACCACGAACGGGATGACGCGGCGGCAGAGGTCGTCAACCCTGGAGCTCGGCGCAGCTACGCGATCGTCGCCGGACGCGGCCTTTCCGATCTCGGCCGGGAGGTGCTCGTCGAGCGTGCGTTCGCCGACGCCTGGGGGGTGCACGTCGGCGACGCCCTGTTCGTGGACGGCCTCGGCCGACTGCGCGTCGTCGGCCTCACCGAGGCCCCGGACAACGTCGGCTTCCCGCTCGCCAAGCCGCGGTTCTACGTGTCGCGACCGGCGATCGAGGCGCGCTTCGGCGCCGAGCGCGCCCCCCGGGCGAACATCGCGGAGATCTGGCTACGCGATCCACGCTACGTCAACGAGGTTCTCGTCCAGGCCCGCGCGACGAGCTTCGGCCTGCGCAACATCCGCTTTGCGACGCGGTCCGGCGTGCGCGTTCTGCTCGACCAGGCCGCCGGCATCGTGATCGACCTGCTCGTGGCCCTGTCCGCGATCGCGCTGCTCACCGCCGGCACGATGTTGTTCGCATCGGCGCGGGCAGAGGTGCAGCGGCGCCTCGGTGCGATCGGCACGCGTCGTGCGATCGGTGCCTCCCGCGCGTACATCACGCTCGCGGGCGCGCTCGAGGCAGTGCTCGTGGCCGCGCCTGCGGCGGCGCTCGGCACGCTGGCCGGCCTGTTCGCCACGTACGGACCGGATGAGCGCCTGCTCACGCTGCTGAACGAGCCGCCTCCCGCCGGCGAGCTCGCGCTGCCACTGCTGGGCGCCTGGCTGGCGGGCGTGGCGTTGCCTGCCGCCGGTGCGGCGTGGCCGGCCTGGCGCGCGGGCGGGCGGCCGGTCGTCGGCCTGCTGCGCGGCGCCGACGTCGGCGGTGGCGGGCGGCACCCCGGTCGCGGGGCAGGGCGTGGAGGTCTCACGCGGCTCGGCGCGAGGCTCGTCTCGGTGCGGCGCGTCCGCCTCATCGCGACCGCGTTGACGCTCGGCATCTCTACGGCATTCGTGCTGCTGATGCTGGCGCTCGCGGGGGCGCTGAACACGCTCGAGACCGATCCCGGCGCGCTCGGTAAGCGTTACGACCTAACCGCCTCGCTGCCCCCGTCGCGCACGGCGGAGGTCCGCCGGGTGCAGGGGGTCGCCGCCGTGGCGCCACGCTACGAGCTGCAAGCGGCGGACTCATTCGCCCTCGGTGAGTCGGTCGACGTGGTCGCGTTCGGCGGCGATCACACCGCGTTCGAGGCGCCGCCGCTCATCTCCGGCCGTCGCCTGCGCGGCCGCCACGAGGTGGAGGTGGGTGCCGGCCTGGCGGACGCCCTCGGTCTCACCGAGGGCTCGACGCTCGCGCTCGCGCTCCCGAACGGCGGCGAGCTTCGACTGCGTGTCGCCGGGATCGTCAGCTCGCTCGCCCACGACGGCCGCGTCGCGTACGTGCCCGCCACGGCCCTGCTCGCTGCCGAGCCGTCGGCACCGTCGACGCTCGCGATCCGGCTCGCTCCGGGGGCCAATGTCTCGGACGTGAGCGCCGCGCTCACCGCGCTCGGCGCCACGCCGGCCACCGCCGGCGGCGCCACCGCGAGGGGCGCACCGCTCGTCGACACGCTCCGGACGATCGTGATCGCGGTCGCCGTGATCGACGGGCTTGTGTGCATCTATGCGCTGATCCAGGCGTGCGCGCTGACGGTGCAGGAGCGGCGCCGGACGATCGCTGTGCTGCGTGCGTTCGGCGGCGGGTCGGCGGCGGTCCGGCGGCTGCTCGTCGGCGCCGTCCTCGCGCTTCTCACGCCTGCCGTGCTCCTCGGCATCCTGCTCGAACGGGTGCTGTTCGGACCCACGCTCACCGACCTCGCCGCCGGCTACGCGACGCTTCCGCTGCACCTGACGGCGACGGCGCTGCTCGGCACCCTCGGTGGCGTCGTTATCGCCGGAGCGGCCGCCGTCGCCTGGGTCGCACGTCAGGCCGGACACGAGTCCGTCGCCGCGGGGCTGCGGGGATGAGACACCTCACGCGTCGGGAGGCGGTGCTGCTCGGAATCGGGGCCACGGCGACGCTCGCGGGCTGCGGCGGCTCGAGCGACGGCGGGTCGACGCTCCGCGCGACGTGGATCGATCCGATCGGCGACGCGCAGCTGCGACGAGGCCCGGGCGAGCGGCTCGTCGACCGAATCGAGCTCGCTCCCGCCGCGGCGCCGGCCGAGGTCCTCGCGACGCTCGCGCACGTAACCGACAGCCATGTCCTCGACGCGTCCTCGCCGGCCCGCGTGACGTTTCTGGACCGTCTGGGAGCACCGTTTCAGTCGACGTTCCGCCCCCAGGAGGCGTTGACGGTGCAGGTGCTCGCGGGCGTCGTCACCGCCGTGCGGGCGGTGCACCCGGACGTCGTCATCCAGGGCGGCGATCTCATCGACAACGCGCAGAGCAACGAACTCGAGCAGGCACTTCGCGTACTCCGGGGCGGGCTGGTTCACCCCGGCAGCGGCCGGCACGGCTACTTCGGCGTTCAGTTGGCATCCAATCCCGACCCGTTCTACTACCGCCCGGATGTCGACGCGCCGCAATTCCCGGGCCTGCTGGAGACTGCCGTGCGGAGCTTCCGGAGTGCCGGCCTCGGCGCGCCGTGCATCCCCGTGTTCGGAGACCACGACGCGCTCGTCGCCGGGGAGGTCGTGCCGACGCAGCTGACGCGGGCGCTCGCCGTCGGCGACCGGGCGCTGTGGGATCTCCCACCCGGACTCACCGTTCCACCGGGCGCGCGCCGGCAGGCGATCACCTCGCCGGACGGTCCTCCGGATCCCGGGCTCGTCGACCAGTTCCTCCGCCGGGCGCTCGCCGGGCCGACGGTCCGGGTTCCGGCCGACGATCGCCGGCGTCAGCTGGCGTTCACGGAGGCGGGTGGCCGGCTCCTGAGCCCGGCGCCGGCGACGGTGCCGCGCGGCGGTGCCTCCGCGGAGCGGCTCGACTACACCGTCGACGTCGGTCCGCATCTGCGGCTGGTCGTGCTCGATCTCGTCCGGCGCGACGGCGGCTCGGGCGGGATCGTCGCCGCCGGGCAGGCGGACTGGCTGGCGCGTGCCCTCACGGCGGCGAAGGAGCGCTCGGTGATCGTCGTCTCACACCAGCCGCTCGAGAGCTCGACCGGCGGCGGTGCGCTGCTCGCGCTCCTCGACCGGGCGCCGAGCGTGATCGCCGCCCTCCACGGCCACACGCACCGCAACCGGATCGCTCCGCGCCGGTCCCCCGCCGGCGGCTACTGGCTGATCAGCACAGCCTCGTTGATCGATTATCCCCAGCAGGCGCGCGTGCTACGGCTCGTGCGCACGAAGCGGGGCCGGGTCGCCCTGCAGACGTGGATGCTCGATCACGCCCTCCCGGGCCGGCTTGGAGGCATCGCCCGGCAGCTCGCGTTCCTCGACGCACAGGGTGGGCGTCCGAATGGATTTGCCGGGACGCGAGGCGATCGCAACGTCACCCTGTACGCGTAGCGCCGCGAACGCGCGCCCGCCGCTCGACCACACCCGCTCGCAGATGAAGCCGGCCGCGCCGGCCAGGCCCTCGATATCCCGGACCGAGACCCACGCCCACGGAAACCAGCGGCTGACGGCCTCGGTGGTCTCGATCCGGGCGAGCGTGGCGACCGTCGCGTCCGCGGCCGGGTCGAGCTCGATGAGCGCGGTGCCTTCGCTTCGCAGCAGGGCGCCGATCCGCCGCAGGAGACGTTCCGGCGACCCACCGATCCCGATGTTGCCGTCAAGCAGCAGCGCGGTCCGCCACGCCCCGCCACCGGGAAGCTCATCAAAGATGGAGGCGACGATCGCCCGCGCGCCGGAGCCGGTCGCGAGCCGTACGGCGGCGGGTGACAGATCGACGCCGAGCGCGAACACGCCGCGCGCGGCCAGCGCGCGCAGATGCCGGCCGGGGCCGCAGCCCACATCGAGTACTGGACCGTCTAGTCCAGTGAGGAGAACGCGATCGACGGCGTCGGCGGGATTGACGTAACGGTCGAGGGGGAGCGGGACGGTGCGTCCGTCGAGCAACCGCAACCAGTGCTCGGTCGGGACGGTGCGGCGCAGCCCGTCGGCATAGAGCAACAGCGGGTGGGTCACGCGGCGAGCGCTCTCATTGTTGCCGCGAAGCGTGATCGCGGCGCCAGCCGCGCGACCGCCCGCGCGTCCGCGATCGTGTCGACGTCACGCAGCGGCGGCTGCTCACGGACGCTCATGCCGAGCTCGGCCAGCCGTGCCCGCTGGCGGCACCACGTCCGGGGATCGCTCATCGGGACGCCGGCAAAGGCACCGTCGGGACCGTCCCGTCCAAACCCGACGAGCCAGTAGCCTCCGTCGCGGGCGCGGCCGAGAACGGCATCGGCGTCACCGGCCGCCAGGGTCCGAACGGCATTTCCCAGCAGCCTCTCCGTCAGCTGGGGCGTGTCCATCCCGACGAGCACGGCAGGCTGCCCGACGTCGGCGAATGCCGCGCTGAGACGCTCGCCGAGCCCGTCGCCACGCTGCGGGATCACCTCGAGTCCGGACCGACGCCACGGTGCCGGATCACCGTCGAGCACCAGGACGCGACGCCGCACGGGCGTTCGCCTGACCACGTCAAGCGTGTCCTCGAGTGCGGCGCGAGCGAGCCGCGCCGCCTCGGCGGCGAGCAACGGCGGCGTCAGGCGCGTCTTCACCCGGCCCGGCACGGGCTCCTTGGCGATCACGAGCAACGCAACACTGTCCACGGCGGGCACGGTATGCGGTGAGACGTCGTGTTTCGATTACAGAAAACGAAATTGATCGCCGGATGCGAGCAGCCGTGAACAGTGTCTTAACGGTTCTGCTGCGACGGGCCCGGGCGCCAATCCATATGTCAGTCTGACGGTCGTGCGCTCGTTCGGAGAATCGCCGCCGCCGGGTCCGTTTCGCCGGGAGTTCTGGCGCAGCCCCCTGCGCGGCCCGCGCTTGACCGCGCTCCTCGGACTCGCCCTGCTGGTCGCGGTGCCGATCATCGCCGTGACCGGCTTTCTGTCCAACGCCGCCTACTACCCACGCCTGGGCGGGAACGCCACCGGGCGGACGCTGGGTCCGCTTGACGTCTATCTGTTCTCGTTCCCGCGCTCGCCCTCGTGGGTGTACGCGCTCACTCAGGGTCTACACGTCACGATCGGTCTCGGGGCGTTCCCGATCCTCCTCGCCAAGCTGTGGTCGGTCGTGCCGCGCCTGTTCGTCTGGCCGCCGTTCGCGACCGCGACTGAAGCCCTCGAGCGAGTGTCACTCGCCCTCCTCGTGGGCGGCGCACTGTTCGAGTTCGTCACCGGCATCCTCAATATTCAGTACGCGTACCTGTTCCACTTCTTCTTCACTCCGGCGCATTACTACGGCGCGTGGGTGTTCACAGCGGCGTTTCTGTGCCACGTGGCGTTGAAGCTGCCGACAATGCGACGTGCGCTCGCCACCCGGCGAGAGTTGAGTGCACAGGAGAGCTCGCTCGTCGCGGTCGCCCCGGCCACGGCGACGATGTCCCGCCGGACGCTCCTCGGAACCGTCGGAGCCGGATCGCTGCTCTTGATGCTCCAGGGCGCCGGCCAGGCGGTCGGAGGGCCACTGCGGCGGCTCGCGTTCCTTGCGCCGCGGGACCATGTCGGCGCCGGACCGAACGGCTTCGCCGTCAACCGGACTGCCGCCGCCGCGGCGATCACGCCGCAGCAGGTCGGTGAGCGCTGGCGTCTTGTCGTCTCGGCGGGCGGCCGCACCCGTACGTTCTCTCGCCGGCAGCTGCTGAGTCTCCCGCTCCACAGCTATGACCTCCCGATCGCCTGCGTCGAGGGATGGTCGACGACGCAGCGATGGGCCGGCGTGCGCCTGCGTGACCTGGCCACGATCGTCAGGGCCCCGAGCGGCGCGACGATGACCGCCCACTCGCTGGCCACGAATGGGGTGTTCGACGGCGCAACGCTCGCCCACGGCCAGGTCGACGATGACCGGACACTGCTCGCCCTGATGGTGAACGGGGTGCCGCTATCACTCGATCACGGCTTCCCCGCCCGGGTGATCGGACCTGGACTGCCGGGCGTTCACTGCACGAAGTGGGTGGCGCGGCTCGAGTTCGAGGGCGCATGAGCACCCGCGCGCGCCGCTTTCACCTCGGGGCGATGCTGACGACCTTCGTCGTCGCCGGGCTCGCGGTCGCCGGGTGGCTGGAAAGCCGCCTGTCGGCCGCCGAGGCGATCCTCGTCTGGTTCCTCGCCGCGATCGTGCTGCACGACCTCGTGTTCCTCCCGCTGTATTCGCTGCTGGACCGGCTCGTGTTCGGCTCCGGGCGGCGGGCGCCGGCGCGGATGCCTCGCGCGCCCGGGAGCCGCCCGCCGGCGCGGCCCTACGTGCGCATCCCGGCGATCCTCTGCGCGCTGCTGTTCGTCGTGTTCGCCCCGGAGATCCTCCGCCTCGGCGACGGCAGCTTCCACACCGCGAGTGGGCTGCATCAGGACGTGTACCTGTCGCGCTTCCTCATCGCCGGCGGCGTGCTGTTCGCCCTCTCCGGCCTGGCCTACGCCGTGGCGCTCATCCGGCACGGAGCGGCGCAGCCGCGAACGCGGCCATCCCCGCGCCGAAGTCCTCCTGCGCCCTGAACCCGAGCTCCGCCGCGGCCAGCCCGGGTGAGGCGAACACGTGCCGCACGTCGCCGAGCCGGAACTCGCCGGTGATCCGCGGGGCCGGAGCGTCACCGCCGACCGCGCCGGCGAGTGCCTGCGCCATCTCGCTGATCGTGCGCGGCTCGCCGCTGCAGACGTTGAACGCACCGGGGACCGGATCCGCCGAGGTGAGCGCGACCACGTTCGCGCGCGCCACGTCCCGGACGTGGACGAAGTCACGCCGCTGGCCACCGTCCTCGAACACACGTGGAGCCTGGCCGGCGGCGAGCGCGCTGGCGAAGATCGCGGCAACGCCGGAGTACGGCGTGTCCCGCGGCATTCGCGACCCGTACACGTTGTGGTAGCGCAGGGCCGTGACCGGGACCGCCGCCTCCCGGGAGAACGCCGCGCACAGATGCTCCTGGTGGAGTTTCGTCGCCGCGTAAACGCTGCGCGGATCGGGCGGCGTCGACTCCACAGTCGCGACCGGCTCCAGTGCCGACCCGCACCCCGGGCAGCGGGGCTCGAACATGCCGGCCGCCAGATCCTCGAGGAGGCGAGCCGGCGGGCGAACGGGGCCGTGGGTCGCACACCGGTACGCCCCCTCGCCGTAGACGACCATGCTGCTGGCGAGGACGAGCCGGCCCGTGAAGGCGATCTCGGCCAGGCCGCGGAGCAGCACCGCCGTCCCGAGGTCGTTGTGCCCGGCATACTCGGCGATGTCGCGCATGTCCGCGCCGAGCCCGACCATCGCCGCCTGGTGACAGACGGCATCGACGCCGCGGAGCGCCGTGGCGACGGCGGCCGGATCACGGACGTCACCATCGATCCATTCCGCCTCCGGGTTGAGGTAGTCCGGACGTCGTGCGTGGGCCGCGGGCAGGAGCACGTCCAGTACGCGCACGTCCTCGCCGCGCGCAACGAGTGCGTCGACGATGTGCGACCCGATGAATCCGGCGCCGCCGGTAACGAGAATCATCGTGGCGCACGCTAGGCGACCAGCCCTCCGCCGGCGGTCGTCGGGGAGCACAATTTCGCGTCTTGTAAGAGATCCCTCCGTAGCCTCCGGCGGGTGATCGAGGTCATTCTCCCGGTCCTCGACGAGGCCGAGGCAATCCCGCTCGTGCTCGGTGCGATGCCCGACGGCTACACCCCGATCGTCGTCGACAACGGCTCACGGGACGGGTCGGCCGCCGTCGCCCGCGCGCTCGGGGCCCAGGTCGTCGTCGAGCCGCGCCCGGGCTTCGGGGCGGCGTGCTTTGCTGGACTCAGCGCGGCGCGGAGCGACGTCGTCGCCTTCATGGACTGCGACGGCTCGCTCGATCCGGCCGACCTCGATCTGGTCGGGGATCCCGTGCGCCGCGATGACGCGGACCTCGCGCTCGGCGCCCGGGCCGCGCACCCCGGCGCGTGGCCGTGGCACGCCCGGCTCGCCAACCGCGCACTGGCGTTCGAGCTGCGCCGGCGCTGCGGCGTCGGACTGCGGGACCTCGGGCCGATGCGCGCTGCCCGGCGCGAGCCGCTGCTCCGCCTCGGCCTGCGTGACCGGGCCTTCGGATGGCCGCTCGAGATGATCCTCGCCGCATCCGCGAACGGCTGGCGGATCATCGAGACGCCGGTCCCGTACCGGCCGCGCGTGGGGGGCCGCTCGAAGGTGAGCGGCAGCGTCCGGGGGACCGTCCGCGCTGTCCGTGACATGGGCGCGCTGCTGGCGTGAGCGCGACGGCGTACGCCCGGCTCGGACGGGTCAGCGACCGCCGGGCCCTCACGGCATACGCCGGACGGGGGGCGCTCGTCACGAGCGCGTTCGCCGCATGGTGGCTCGCCGGGGCAGCGGCCGGCAGCACGTACCTCATTCACCTTCCGGGCAACGCCGACGCGGCCTGGATCGCCGGACCGCTCCGCGGGATCCTCACCGCGGGGCCGTCGGGCGTGAGCATCGCGCTGCTCGTCCTGATCGCGTCGTACCTCGGCGCGATCGCCTTCGCCGCCGCGATCTCCGTTCGCGCCGCCGTGGCGGCCGTCATCGTTGCGACCGGCGCGTTCGTGCTGGCGCCGACGATCGTCTCCAGCGACGTGTTCGGCTACATCGCGTACGCCCGGGAGGCGGCGGCGCACGGCCTCAACCCGTACCTCGCCCCGCCGCGGCTCGGCGTCGGCGACCCCGTACTGCCGTACCTGTTCTGGCGCAACGCGACGAGTCCCTACGGCCCGTTCTTCACGCTGCTCAGCATGCCGCTCGGCCTCGTGCCGGTCGGCGTCGCGCTGTGGGCGTACAAGCTCCTCGCCGGCCTGGCGAGTGTCGCTCTGACGATCGTCGTGGTTCGGATTGCCCGAGCCCGCGGGCTCGATCCCGCCCGCGCAGCAGTGGTCGTGGGACTCAACCCGGTGCTGCTGTTCTACGCCGTCGGCGGGGCGCACAACGACCTGCTGGCGACGGCGCTCGTCGTCTGCGGTCTCGCGCTCGTCGTGGCCGGCCGGGAGCGCGTCGGTGCGGGCGTCGCGGTGGCCGGAGCCGCGATCAAGCTCACGCTCGGGCTCGCAGTGCCGTTCGTCGTGCTCGCCGCGGCGCGCCGGCGGGCGGCGCTCACCGGCAGCGGGGTGGCGGCGATCGGGATCGCCGCGGTGTCCGTCGTCTTGTTCGGCCCGCACCTGTTCGATCAGCTGCATCGCATCGCGAGCGAGCCGCGGTTTGACATTGCGTTCAGCGGCCCGGACCGCCTCGCGTCGCTGCTCGGAACGCCGATCACCTCAGCGCTCCGCGTCCTCTGTACCGCTGGCGCGCTGACGACGGCCGCGGTCATGATTGTCCTCGCCGCCCGGGGACGCGATCCGCTCCTCGCCGCCGGCTGGGCGCTGCTCGCACTGATCGCCGCCATCGCCTCGCTCGCGCCCTGGTACCTCGTATGGCTGCTGCCGGTCGCGGCGCTTGTGCCGAACCGCCGGCTCAGTGTGGCGACGGTGCTCGCAACGGTCTACCTGCTCGCGGTCCACCTACCGATCTTCGGTGGCCATCCGTGGCTGTCCGGACCGTCCCACAACAGCAGGGCGATCATCGCCGCGAGCAGCAGCGGCGCAAGCGTCAGGCTGACCAGCTCTCCCTCGGCGAGGCCGGAGACGATGATCGCGCCGACCATGTCGGCGGCGAGCGCCAGCGCCCACAGGCGCGTGTACCAGCCGAGGATCAGGGCGACACCGCCGACGAGCTCGAGCACGCCGACCACGATGACGAACACCTCAGGAGCGGGCAGGCCGTAGGTCCTGAACGAGGCGAGTTCGGCGCCGTGACCTACGAACTTGCCGGCGCCGAAGACAACGAACACGGCACCGGCAAGAAGCCGTGCAAGGACCATCACGAGCTGGGGCGTTCGCTCATCGGCCGAGAGTTCACTCCGAGGCTCACGGCTCGCGGAAGCTCGGGAACACGGACTGTCCTCGTCGACTTCATCGATGCTCTCGTCCTCTCGTTCCGGCGGCCACTGAGCGGCCACTCGAGAATGGGTCCGCCGGGGCGCGACGGCGTTACAGTGCGCACTCGGAGAGGCGAAGCTCACGCGCCCGAGCGACCGCCCCCCGGGCGATGAACCGCAGTTCACAGGCGGGGGGCGCCGGTGAACTGAGATTCATCGTCTCAGGCGCGGGGCACAAGCTCCTGGAGCGACCAGCGATTGCCGTCCGGATCGCTCAGGAACACGAACCGCCCCCACGGGACCTCCTGGATCTCGCTGGGGCCGGCGCCGCGCTGCAGCAACTCGCGGCGGACGCCCTCGATGTCGGAGACGACGAGCTGGAGGCCCTTGATCGAGCCGGGCTCACCTTCAACGACCCCGGTGCCGATCGCGATCGAGCACGCCGAGCCCGGCGGGGTCAGCTGGACGAACCGGAGCTCGTCGCTGACCTGATGATCGTGGTCGGCATTGAAGCCGAAGACGTCGGTGTAGAAGGCCTTCGCGCGGTCGACGTCGGAGACGGGAACGGCGATGAGTTCGAGCTTGAGGTCCATTGCAGTTGGTCCTTTCGCGGGGTGGCGGCGGTTTCGGGGGGTGGCGGCGGGTGCGATGGGCGGTATCCGGTATCCGGTATCCGGTATCCGGTAATCGGCAATCGGCAAGTCGGCGATCGGCAATCGGCAATCGGTATCCGGTGCGACCTGTTCGTAGCTCTATTGTATCAGAACGGAGCGTTCCGTTCCAGTCAATCGAGTGGCGCGTTTCGGCGGCGCGTTGATCTTGGCCGCGATCCCGGCGGACCACGAATGCCCACGCGAGCGGACCGGACGTCGCGCGAGGGAACTTGCCTACCGCACAGGTACACGAATCGCCACGCGCCGCGGGACGAGCGTCGGCGAGGGAACGTGCCGACCGGCGGCGAGGGAACGTGCCGACCGGCGGCGAGCGCGCTACCGAACGGTCAGCCGGGTGTGCATCCCGCGCTGGAGATGCTGGTAGAGCGAGCAGTACAGCTCGTAGCGACCTCTGCCGAGCTTCCAGTTCGCCTGGCCGATCGCGCCCGACCCCGTGATGGCGACCTTCTGGACGCCGCCGACCATCTGCCCGCGGGCGTTGAGGCGCCGGATGCGCAGGTCATGCGCATCCTGGCCGCGGTTCCACAGTTGGACGATGACGCGGCCCGCCGGGACCGACTGGCGCGAGCCGTACATCCTCCACTCCTGGGCGTAGACGAGCATTCGTGCCGGTGGCTTCGGCTTCGGGTGGCGGCCGGCCGCGGCGGCGGCGCTGACCGCGACACCGGCAGCCACACAGGCGGCGGCGATGGCGAGGCGTCTCATCGGAGCAGCGGGTAGCGGGTGAATCGCGCGGCGCCGGGGATGACGGACGCGGCGTCGTGCCCGAACCACTGCTCGAGCAGCGACGCGTATACGCCCCGGAAGTCGACGTTCTCGATCAGGTTGCCGTTCGCATCGAGCCGCGTGACGCCCGGAAACTCGCCGACCATCCGGCCGCTGGCGCGCGCGCCGATCAGCATCGAGACTCCGCCGGCGCCGTGGTCGGTGCCCTTGGAGCCGTTCTCCTCGACGCGGCGGCCGAACTCCGACCAGACGTGGACGAGCACGCGATCGGCGATGCCCCGGGCCTCGAGGTCGGCTTGGAAGGCGGCCAGCGAATCGGCGACGAGCGAGAGCCCGTCGTCGAACGGCTTCTCCTGCGCCGAGTGCGTGTCGAACTCGCCGTCGGCGGTCAGCGCGACGCAGCGCAGCGGCAGACCGGCGGCGATCATCGCGGCCAGTCCGGCGAGGCGGCCGGGGAAGTCGGAGTCGGCGGACTTCGGGTAGACGACCGGGCTGTGGTAGGCGGCGTTCCCGTTGTTGTCCCGGAACGGCGCGAGCGCGCGACGGACGACGCCGACCTCGGAGGCCGCCTCCGCAACCTGGGCGATCGCCGGGTCGGCGGAGTGACGCTGGGCGTCACCGAGGCCGGCGGCGGAATCGAGGGTGTAATCGAAGATGTCGCCCCAGACCCCCCCGAGCCACAGCGAGAAGTCCTCCGGCTTCTGGATCGCGGCCACCGGATTGCGCGCGGTGGCGAGCGTCGGATTCATCTCGCCGTCCATCGACAGGCCCTGAAGCGGATTCGTCGGGTCGCCGGCGAGATCGAGATAGCGGCCCAGCCAACCGGTGACGACGCTAGTCTCGGTCGCGCCCACCTCCCAGTAATGGCGGGAGGTGAAGTGCGACATGTCCGGATCGGTGTAGCCGATCCCGGGGAACACGGTCATCTTGCCGCCGGCGTGGAGTTTCGCGAACGACCCGGCAGACGGATGCCAGTGCAATCGCGGATCCTCGCCGAACGGCACGCCGGAACCAGGTGAGACGGCGAGCGTGGGGCGCAGCTTGCGATACGTCGGGTCGTTCACCGGCGCGAGGATCGACAGCGCATCGACCCCCCCGGCCAGGAACACCGAGACGAACACCGGCGAGACCGGTCCGGCAGCGGCCGAGGCGATGCCGTCGCCGAGCACGCGGTTGGTCAGCCCGAGTCGGTCGGCGCCGTACACCGACAGCAGGCCCCCGGCAGCACCGAGCAGGAACCGGCGCCGGTCCATCCCGGTGCCCGCCGGCACCGGCATCCGCGGATCCCATTCGCAACACATGCGCGCCATCAGGACGTCTGCCATTCCGGAGTCGTGGGGACGAGCGCGCGGAGCGCGTTCTGGCGCAGGATCCGGTAGGTCTTCTGCTCCCAGTCGGCGGTGATCGTGCGGCCGGCGCGGCCGCTGAACGTCAGCAGACTCTGCCGCGTCGCCGGCGAGACCGGGGGGTTATGCCAGTAGCGCAGCGCGGCGCTGACGGCCTGGGCAGCGTTCTCGTGGACAGAGTACGGCGCCTTGTCGGGGTCAAGCTCGGCCCCTCTCATCGCGTACGCGACCGCCGTGAAGCGCCCCGCCCAGCGCGATGTGTCCAGCCAGTGCTTGTAGTCCCACCCGGCGACGTTTGGCGGTTGGAACAGCCGTTGGCCGGTCATCTCGCTGATCCACGACCACGCGTCGGTCTCAACCGTGCGGCCCTGTCCTCGCAGCAGGCCGGCGACGTAGACGACAGGTGGGATGACCATCCGCGGCCCTTCGTAGAACAGCGGGTGGCGAAGGATGGCCTCGACGAGCGGGCGGACCTGGAAGCCGCCGCGGACATACGCGTGCTCGAGGGCGCGACGCGTCCCGGCGGGCGGATCGACGCCGACGAAGTAGCCCCAGAGCTTGCCGACGAGAAACGAGGCGTGCATCGGATGGTGCACGCACAGCCGACACGTGTCCCTCCAGTCCCAGTGACCGCGATGGCCGAAGATGCGCTTGACCCCGGTGTCGTGGAGCGACGGATCGAAGCGGAAGTTCGTCGGCCCGGTGTCCGCGTTCCAGTCGTTCGTCCACCCGGTGAGCGCACGGGCCTGCTCGTGGACGTCACGCTGCGTGTACCCACGGTCCGCCCCGAGCGTGAACAGCTCCATCACCTCGCGGGCGTAGTTCTCGTTGGGGCTCAACTTCGTGTTCTCGTTGTTGGACAGGAACAGGAGCATCGCCGGATCGCGCGTGACCTCGACCAGGAGGTCGTGGAAATTGCCGAGCGCCCGGGCGCGCATCATCTGGTTCTGGCGGATCATCAGCTTGGCGGTCGACTGCTCGACCGAGGTCGCGAACCAGCTGTGCCAGACGAGCGTCATCCGCTCGGTGAGCTGATGGTTGGAGCGGACCATGCGGTCAAGCCACCAGCAGTGGTCGTGACCCCAGACGTTGATGGGATCGAGCGGGTTGCCCTTGTCGTCGTGGGGCGCCCGGCCGATCAGCCGGGCGCGGCCGGCCGGCCGCGTGAGCGAGGCGACGGCGCCCTCCATCCCGAGCCGCTGCAGCCGGCGAACGTCGCCGGGGCGCGGGCCGAAGCCGGCCCGCCACAGCAGCCGGGTGGCGTGGCGCTCGGTAAAGCGCCCGCGATAGACGGCAATCGGGGAACTGGACAGGGAGGCCATCGGCGGACGGGTGGGGCGCAGCTCGGTCAGGTTGGGACGGGTCTGTACCGAGCTATCGGCGCGACTCTAGAGCCAGTTGAGGCGGATCGGCGTGCGGCGGCGCGATTCTGCACGGCCTGGCCGTCGCATGTGCTCAACCGCCGACCCAGTTCTCGGTGCGCTCCCACAGCTCACGGGCGAGCGCTGCTGTCGCGACCGCGCTCGGCTCCTTGCGCGCCTCATCCTCGTAGTACCGCCCGCTCTCGCCGGCGAGCTCGGAGTCGGTCGCGCAGTACAGACTCGTCCTTGCGCCGTCCGCGGTCGAGCGCATGCGGAGCTTCATCAACGGTCGCACCGGCCACGGGACCTTGCGCCAGATGTCGGACGCGATCACGCCCGGGTGCAGGGAATACGTCGTCACGCCGGTGCCATCGAGGCGGCGATCGAGCTCCTGGGAATGCAGCACGTTGGCGAGCTTGGAGACCGCGTACTCGGGAAACCCGGTCCGGTTGCGGGTCGGCTGGCGGACGATCTCCCAGTCGATCCCCTTGGCGGCGAAATGCGCATCGCTGGCGACGGTGACGATCCGCGCCGGGGCACTCGCGCGCAGCCGGTCGAGGAGCAGCTGCGTGAGCAGGAACGGGCCAACGTGATTCGTGCCGAACGCGAGTTCGAACCCGCTGTCGGTCATGCCCCGCTGCCCGGCGAGCCCGGCGTTGTTGATCAGTACATGCAGCGGCTCGCCCGCGACGAGGAAGGCGTCGGCGCACGCGCGCACGGACGACAGGGAACTGAGATCGAGCGGCAGGTAGTGGAGGGCGGTGTTGGCGGTTTCGTCGATCACCTGGCGCATCGCCTCACGCGTCTTCGCTTCGGAGCGCCCGGCGAGCCAGATGCGCGCGCCCCGCGCGGCGAGCCCGCGCACGGTGGCGAAACCGATGCCGGTGTTCGCGCCGGTGACGAGGAAATTCCGGCCCTCGAGATCTCCCATCGGCTCAGCATTCCATACTGGAGCGACCGTGGCGAAGTCGACAGACGCAGTCGAGCTCGAGGTGGACGGCCGTGCCGTTCGGATCTCGAGCCCCGATCGGGTGTACTTCTCGGCGCGGAGCGAGACGAAGCTCGACCTCGCTCGCTACTACATGAGCGTCGGCGAGGGGATCGTCCGCGCGCTGCGTGAACGACCGTGCATGCTCCATCGCTTTCCGAGCGGCGTCGACGGCGACAAGGTGCATCAAAAGAGAATTCCGAGCGGCGCGCCGGACTGGGTGCAGACCGTCCGCGTCACCTTCCCGCGGTACAACCGGCACGCCGACGAGCTGTGCGTGACCGAGCTCGGGAGCGTCATCTGGGCGGTCCAGATGGCAACGGTCGAGTTCCACCCCTGGAATTCACGCCGCGCCGACGTCGAGTGCCCAGACGAGTGGCGCATCGACCTCGACCCGATGCCGGAATGCTCGCGCGCCGCCGTGCGACGGGTCGCCCACGTCGCCCACGAGGTCCTCGACGAGCTCGGGGCGACCGGCTGGCCGAAGACCTCGGGCGGGTCCGGGATGCACATCTACGTGCGGATCGCGCCCGACTGGGGCTTCGCCGATGTGCGGCGCGCGGCGCTCGCGTTCGCACGGGAGGTTGAGCGCCGCATCCCGCAGGACGCGACGACGACCTGGTGGCGCAAGGACCGTCCCGTGGACAAGGTGTTCGTCGACTTCAACCAGAACGCCCGCGATCACACGATCGCGAGCGCGTATTCGGTCCGGGGGGTCCCGGAGGCGACGGTCTCAACCCCGATCCGTTGGGAGGAGATCGACGACGTCGAGCCGGCCGACTGCACGATTGCCACCGTCCCCGCGCGGTTCGCCGAGCTCGGCGATCTTCACGCGGGGATCGATGACGCGGTGTTCAGGCTCGAGCGGCTGCTCGAGTGGGCGGACCGCGACGACGCGGACGGGGACGATCCTCAGCGGTCGTAGTTGGCGATGACCCGTAGGGACAGCCCGGTGAGGATCGCCCCCAGGGCGACGATCACGCCGAGACAGACGGCGATCTTGCCGAGGTCCCAGCCGTCGATCACGAGCGAGCGCAGCCCGACGATCACGTAGCTCACCGGGTTGATCCGGGCGAGCGTCTCCATCGCCGGGGACAGCCGGTCGAAGGGAACGAAGTTCGGCGTCAGGAACAGCAGCGGGAAGAAGAGCAGGAAGCTCGACTGCGTCGCCTGGACGTTGCGGGTCCGGAGCGCGACGAGAATCCCAAAGCCGGCATAGGCGACGCCGAACAGCGACGACAGCAGGACGATCACGAGCGCTCCCAGCGGTCCGCTCTCGATCCGGGCGCCGAGGGCGATGCCGACGAGCAGCACGAGCGCCGAGCTCAGGATCCCGCGGACGAGGTCCGCGGTCAGTCGCCCGAAGATGAGCGAGGAGCGACGGATGGGCGCCACGAGCAGCTTGTCGAAGTAGCCGAGGTCGATCTCGGTGACGAGCGCGAGTCCGGACGTCGCCGTCGCTACGGCGAACATCAGCGACACCGGGAGCTGGAAGGCGACGTAGCCCTGCCCGTTGAGAAACGGGGTCGTGCTCGGAAAGGTCTTCGAGACCTGCCCGATGTTGACGACGAGGAAGAACAGCGGGATGAACAGCGTCGGGATCGTCGCCTCCGGGTACCGGACGATCTCGCGCACGGCCCGGCGGCCGAGCAGCATCACCTCGGTCATCGCGTCACCTCCGGCTGAGCGCCGGCCTCGGCACCTTCCAGGCGGCGCCCGGTCGCACGCAGGAACACATCGTCAAGACTCGGACGGGAAACCGAGATCGCGCCCAGCCGCGTGCTCTCGCGGTCAAGCCGACGCACGATCTCCGCGATCGAACTCGCACCGTCCTCGACATACAGCGCGAGCGCATCATTCTCTTCGACGATCCGCTCGAGCCCGGGAAGGCCGTCGAGCGCTGCCTCGGTCACCGCTCGGTCGGCGCCGTCGAGCGAAACGGACACGACGTCGTGGCCCATCTCCCCCTTCAGCTGCTCCGGTGTCCCCTCGGCAACGATCTGGCCGTCGTCGATGATCGCGATCCGGTCGCACAGCTGGTCCGCCTCCTCGAGGTATTGCGTCGTCAAGAACACGGTCGCGCCGCCGGCGTTGATCCGGCGAACCTCATCCCAGATCGTCATCCGTGACGCCGGATCGAGCCCCGTCGTCGGCTCGTCGAGGAACAGGACGTCAGGGGCGTGGACGAGAGCGGTCGCGAGGTCGAGGCGGCGCTTCATCCCGCCTGAATACGTCTTCGTCCGCCGGTCGGCGGCATCGGTGAGCCCGACAAGCTCGAGCAGCTCGGCGGCGCGCTCGCGCGAGCGTCGCCCGGTGATGCCGTACAGGCCGCACTGCAGCTCGAGCAGCTCGCGGCCGGTCTGCACGGGATCAAGTCCGATCTCCTGCAGGGCGACGCCGATCCGTCGCCGCACCTCTGCGGCGTCGTCGACGACGTCGAGCCCGGCGACGCGGGCCTCACCGTCGGTCGGCGGCAGCAGCGTGCACAGCATCCGCACGGTCGTCGTCTTGCCGGCTCCATTCGGCCCGAGGAACCCGAACACTTCGCCGGAGCGAACCGTCAGGTCGATGCCTCGGACGGCGTCGATGCCGCCCTTGAATGTCCGGCGCAAAGCGCTCGCCGCGATCGCCGAGTCAGTCAACATCCCTCCCGAATCGTTTGGTGTCTGGGGCACAGACCGTGACGCGGGCCCGGACTCATCGCCGGCCCGCCACTGCGCCGAGGCTACCGCCGCTAGGCTCAGAGCTCGTGATCGACTTTGGGGCGTATGCGCGGCGGGTCGGCTTGGTCCCCGATCCCACCATGGCCGATGTGCACCGCGCGCATGTGTTCTCGATCCCGTTCGAGAACCTCGACCCGCACCGCGGCGTGCCGGTGTCGCTCGAGCCGGAGGTTCTCGAGCGCAAGCTCGTGACCGAGCGCCGGGGCGGGTACTGCTTCGAGCAGAACCTGCTGCTGGCGGGCGCGCTCGAGGAGCTCGGCCACGTAGTCGAACCGATGCTTGCCCGGGTGCGCAGCGGAGCACCGGAGGGCACGATCCGGCCGCGCTCGCATCTCGTGCTGCGCGTCCGGGACGGCGCGGACACGTGGCTCGCGGACGTCGGCTTCGGGCTCGGCACGCCGATCGAGCCGATCCCGTTCGCCGCCGGAGCCGAGGTGGAGCAGCTCGGTTGGCGCTTCCGCCTGATCGAGGATGATCGCGAACTCGTACTTCAGACCGGCGACGACGGCGGGTGGGTCGATGTGTACGGGTTCGTTCCGGAGCCCGTGCCGCCGATCGACATCGAGACGAGCAACTGGTTCACCGCCACGTCGCCGCGGTCTCCCTTCGTCACCGGTCTCGTCGCGGCGAGGCACCAGCCGGACGGCAGCCGCGCATCCTTGAGCGACTGGAACGAGTTGGCACTGACGGTCCGGACGCCGAGCGCGACCGAGGTGACACCGGTGGAACGCGAGGCCGTTCCCGACCTGCTCGCCGAGCACTTCGGCCTGCCCGGATTCGTGCTGGGCGCGGACGGGCGCGTCGTGCCGGCGGCTTAACAGAGACGAGATCGCGGCTGATTACGGACGTGAACCTCCGGTTGGGTCTCGATACTCAATCTCGTGTCCGAGACCCCGCGATGTTCAATCTGTGACGACGCCATCGGCGTCTACGAGCCGCTCGTTCTCCTTGCCGACCTCCGCGTGCGCCAGACCTCTCTGGCCGGGGAGCCGTCAGCGGCTGAGGGCGCCGACGCAGCGTTCCACACCGGCTGCGTCCCCACGCTCCGCCTCAGCCGCCCGACGGGCGGCTGCGCGTCGTCATCTCATCGATGAGGAGCTCCCGCCGCGTGCGCGGCGCCTGCGAGCGGAACGCCTTGACGTAGGCGTCGAAGTCCCATGTCTTGAGGAACGTGCCGACCGCATCGTGTCCTGACTGGTACAGCCGCTGCTTGAGATCGGCGTCGTCGTCGATGCTGAACTGCGTCGTCTTCACGCCGAGCGTGCCGATCGGAATCGTCCGGGCGTAGTTCGCCTGCTCGACGTAGAGCCGATCGTGGGCCTCCATCATCGTCCGGCCGATCGACATCAGGAAGCTGATGATCGAGCCCGACTCATGCCCGGGTAGCGTCTGCGGAGGGCCGGCGAGGAGCGGGTCCCGTTGATCCGGAGCGACGAGCAGCATCCCGAACGTCGGCCACTGGGGAGCCTGGTCCGGCGGACAGTCGAACAGCCAGATCGGGAAGTTCGACAGCAGGCCGCCATCGACGATCACGTGCTCGTCGTCGGAGTTTGCCGGGTTCCGGTGGACGACCGGATCGAAGAAGATCGGGATCGACATGCTCATCCGGACGGCCCGCGCCACCTCGAGCTCGTCCGGATCGACGCCGAGCTGGTCACGGGCGTCGCGCGGGAGCACGAGCATCCGTTCCTTTGACAGGTCGGACGCGATCACCTGGAGCCGGTACTGCGGCTCGTCCGAGCCGGCATCGGCGGCGACCGGGTCCCGCAGCTGGCCGAACTTCGTGATGCCCTTGTGCTCGAGGTGCTCGCGCATCCAGCCCTCGAAGTACGTCCCGGGATGCAGGCCCTTGCGGCGGAGCATCTCGATTCCCTGGCTGACCGGCCAGTGCCCCCCGTCCTCGAACTTGCGGTACTTCATCTCCTCGAGGACGAGCCGCCCCAGCTCCTCGCCCGAGTAGCCGGCGGCGACCAGGGCGGCGGTGATCGCGCCGGCCGAGGTTCCCGCCACCCGCTGAGGCTGAAAGCCCTGAGCGTCGAGGTGAGCGAACGCCCCGGCGAGGCCAATGCCCTTGACTCCCCCGCCCTCGAACACGAGGTCGACGCGCTTCTCGTCCACCGCGGACCCCGCCGTCGGCTGCGCTCCAGACCGATCACTCATTGGCATCTCCCAAGATGGTTGCGGTCCCGACGGCAGCGAACCACTCCGGCTCGGCGCCGTGGGGTGATTTTCCTCACACGCGAGCCGAACCGGCCGATCAATGATCGCAACGTGCCGAACGCCGGCTTCTCGCTGTAGTTGGAGCGGAGCAGCCCGTCGAACGCGAACAGCGGACCGGCGGTCCCGGCGGGGAGCGGGGGGATCGAATCGCGGAGGTTGAACCAGCGGTAGTCGGTGATGCCGAGCGTGCGGGAGAACGCGATCGCGGCGCGCACGAGCTGGCTGAGCGCGCTCGCCTGCTGGCGATCGCTCATCCGGCCGGATGGCACGCCGTTCTCGGTGATCCAGATCGGGACCCGTGCGCCGAGACGCGCACGCGGCATCAACTCGTGACGGAGCGTGCCTGCGGCCGCCGCCAGCTCCGCCCGATAGCTGTCGCCCGGAGCGAGCACCGGCGGGACGACCGTGCCGGGGTAGAAGTCGAGCCCGACGAAATCGACCGCCCGCCGGAACGCCGGCCCGCCGTGTGCACCAAGGTAGGAGAAGAACGCGGCATCGTGGTCGAACCGGTACGCGTAGGTGAAGCCGAACCGGAGCTGGTCGAAATGCCGCCGGCGGGCCTCGGCGCGGGCGCTCGTGATCCCGTCGATCAGCGCATCCCGCGCCCGCGGGAAGGCGCCATCGGACGTATTCGGCGAGACCGCGATGTTGACCTCGTTCGTGATCGTCATGGCGACGACGTGCCGGTTCGGCCCGAACCCATCGACGACGCGTTCGACGTACGCGCGCCAGGCGCGCAGATCCCCCGCCTGACCTGCGGCCGGGTGGTAGCGGACCTGGATCTCGACGTCGAACCCGGCCCGCGTGTCGGCGCGGGCGGTTCGCATGAAGCGTCGGATCCCGGCCTCACCGGCGGAGAAGAACAGACGGTTGAGCCGCAGCACGAGCACCCTGCCGGGCGGGCGCAGCGCCCGCAGCGCTCGGAGGTCTCGGGCCGGGCTGTCTGGAACCGACGGCTGCTGGGCGGAACCGACGCTTCCGGCGAGCCCAGGGTCGACTCCGAAGCGGAGCGACGGCGTCGTCGAGGCGGACGCGGCGGCGGCCGGCCGCGTCGAGGCGGACGCGGCGGCGGCCGGCAGCGCAACGGCCACGGCCCCGAGCACCGCGGCGACGCTCGCCGCCCGCCGGCTAGCCATCCTGCCTCGCGAGCGCGACGGAGCGGTCCGCGCAGCCGGCCATGTACCGCGCCCATGCGATGGCGACGAACGCACGGATGAGCGGGGCGGCGATCCGCCCCCTCGGCATGAACGCGTACGTCCAGGTGAACTGCGAGCCGCCGCCCGGCGTCGCCGTGAACCTCCAGGTGCCGTGCGCGTGATCGACGAGGCGCCCCAGCGGATTCGTCATCGCCTCGACCCGGTACGCGAAGATCGACGGCCGCTCCCAGCGCAGCAGCGTCTCACCCGCAGTGCTGCCGTCCTCGAGCACGACCGTCCGACTCGAGCCGGGGGTGTCCCACGGCCCCGTGTTCCCGGTCGTGCCGCGGACGCCGGGGACCGGGCCCCAGCGGTGCAGGACCTTCGGCAGGACATCCTCGGCGACGACGACATCGAAGAGCCGCGCGACGTCGACGCCCGGGGCGTCGCGGAGGACGGTGTGCGCCGCTGCTCTCAAGTGGGGGGCACGGGGGTGTACAGCGCGGAGCGATCAACGTCGGCGATCGACGTCTGACCGGTCAGCCCAAGCGCCACGTCGATGTCGGACTTCATCCCGCGCAGGACATGGCGTACGCCGGCTTCGCCACGCGCGGCCACCGCCCATGCCCAGGCTCGTCCGATGAGCACCGCTCGGGCGCCGAGCGCCATCATCTTGATGACGTCGAGTCCGGTACGAACGCCGCCGTCGACGAGCACCTCGGCACGGTCGCCGATCGTCTCCACGATCGCCGGCAGAGCACGTGCCGTCGAGGGGACGGCGTCGAGCTGACGGCCGCCGTGGTTCGAGACGATGACACCGTCGACACCGACCTCGACGGCCCGGCGCGCGTCGTCGGGGTCGAGGATGCCCTTGACGACGAGCCGCCCGTCCCAGTGCTCGCGCACCCACGCAATGTCATCCCAGGTGACGCTCGGATCAAACTGGGCGTCGACCCACGCGCGGAACGCGTCCGGCGTCGTCGCCCCGGGCACGGCCCGCTCCAGGTTTCCGAACGTGAGCGGCTTGCCGCCGAGTGGCACATCGCGCACCCACCGCGGGTGGCTGATGAGGTCAAACCCCCGCACGAGCTTGGCCCACGGCGGCACTCCCGCGCCCATGGCGTTGCGGATGTCCCGGTGCCGGGCGCCGACGACGGCGAGATCGATCGTCAGCACGAGCACCGGCGCTCGGACCGCGCGCGCCCGAGCCATCAGCTCCTCGGCGTAGCCCCGGTCACGCATCACATAGAGCTGAAACCACGGTGGCGTCGTCGTCGCGTTCGCGACCTCCTCGATGCCGCAGATCGACACCGTCGATTCGACGAACGGCACCCCGACCGCCTCCGCAGCGCGAGCGGCCTGGACCTCGGCCCGGCGGGCGAACATCCCGCCGAGGCCAACGGGCCCGAGGATGACGGGGAGCGCGAGCTTGTGACCGAGCACCTCGACCGACGGGTCACGATGTGTGACGTCTCGCATCACGACCTGTCGGAGGAGCAGCCGCTCAAGGTCGGCGACGTTCGCGCGCATCGTCGCCTCGTCGTACGCGCCTCCATCGATGTAGTCGAACAGCTGGCGCGGTAGCCGGCGCCGGGCGAGCTCACGGTAGTCGAGCACGGTGGCCGGCGCGAGCCCGAGCGGACGATCGGCACGGAACCGCACGGCCCGAGCCTAACGAACCGGCGGGGCGGCGAGTCGCCTGAGACCAATCAGAGACTGACGCGGCCGCCCCGGGGCGGTAAGTTCGTGCCATGTTCGGCCGACGTCGAGATGATGAGGATCCGTTTGCCGCGCTGAACGACGGTGGGACATACCGCAGCACGCCTACCGTGCCCGAGCTTGGGCTCGGAAACGACGCGCCGACGGACCCGTCCGCGCCGCGGAGCCCGGCGACCTCGGTCACCGCCGCGCCCGTGTCGTCCCCGCCTCCCATCCCGCCGCCGTCCTCTGGTCCACTGAATGCGACCTCGTCGTTGCCGCGGCGCTCCGGGTACGGCGTCGGCAGGGGGATCGGCGGGGTATGGCGGCTTGTCATTGTCGGGATCGTGTCGGTGGTGATCGGAGCGACGGCGCTGAGCGTCGGCCACTCGGTGCACTCGATCAAGATCCCCTCGTTCGCGTTCAACACCGGAACCGTCGCGACGCCGACGCCCGGCGGCTCGGGGCCCACTCCGGCTCCCCGAGCGGTCACGTACCTGACGCCGCGCGGACTCCGCGCCGGGCTCGCCCACGTGGCCCGACTCGCGCACGGCGCCAAGCTCACGCTGCTCCGCGTCGATGCGCGGACCCTCAGTGTGTACGCGACGCGGCCGAATGGCACGACGAGCCACATCTACCTGAGCCCGTCGGTGACGTTTGTCAGCCCGGCGAGCGCGTCGGGCGAGCGGCCGATCCCCGCGTCGCAGATCAGGCCGAACGTCCTTGGCGCGCTGCTCGCACAGCTGCACCGGCGTTTTGGCGTGGTGGCCCGCCGCGTCGATTACGCGGTCGTCAGCACGTCGTCGGGGCAGCCGCCACAGTGGGTCATCTTCGTCAAGAACGCTTCGCACACCGGCTACATCGCGCCGCTCGGCGGCGGCACCTTGACGCGCATCTAGACGCATTGAGCCTACTCTCCGTGAGGTGACGCTTGATGAGGTGATTGCACGCGACGGCGCCGCATGCGTCTGGTGCGGCCGCGAACCGTGGCGGCGTGACCTCACCGCCGAACATCTGCTGCCGCGATCGCGTGGTGGCCGGGGGATCGCGGAGAACCTGGCCGTGGCCTGCCGCAGCTGCAACCGGCGGCGACGGTCCAAGGGCATCGCCGCGTATGTGCGCGAGCGCGAGCGGGCCGGCGATGAGCCACAACCCGATCTCCTGGCCGTGGCGCTCACCCGCCTGAGCGGCTCGGCGAGTCAACCGCATGCCGAGTACGGACGGCGGCAGCTCGGGCTGCTCTCGCGCGGCGGCGCCGCCGCCGTGGATTAGAGGCCGAACGGCGGACGTGTGAGCCGCCGTCTGGACCCGTCACCCGATCCGGATGATGCTCAGCCGGCAGGGGTGTGTGACCGTGCCGACGCGCGCGACGGTGCGCGATCTCTTCCCCCGCAGACAGGCAAGGCTAGGCAATGAGCGAGCGGTTCGCAGGCGTTATCAACGTTGACATTCGTGATTCGGTGCCGGATTGGGCTCCGTTCGAGGCGCCGAAGGCTCCCGAGGGCGCGCCGAACGTCTTGTACATCGTCCTGGACGATGTCGGCTTTTCGGTGTTGAGCAGCTACGGCGGTCCGGTTCCCACTCCGAACATCGATCGCATTGTCGCGGACGGAGTGCGCTACACGCAGATGCACACGACCGCCCTGTGCTCGCCAACGCGATCGTGTCTGCTGACCGGACGCAATCACACGCGCAACAGCATGGCCTGCATCACCGAGGCCGCGATTGGGTTCCCGAACGCCAGCGGGGTGATCCCGCCAGAGAACGGGCAGATTCAGGAGATCCTCGGGCAGTCCGGCTGGAACACGTACATGGTCGGAAAGTGGCACCTGTGCCCGGAGTCGGAGATGAACCTCGCAGCGTCGCGCCGGAACTGGCCGACCGGGCGCGGGTTTGAGCGCTTCTACGGGTTCCTCGGCGCGGAGACCAACCAGTGGTATCCGGACCTCGTGTACGACAGCCACCTCGTGGATCCACCCCGCTCACCGGCGGAGGGTTATCACCTGACGGAGGACCTGACCGACAAGGCGCTGGAGTTCATCAGGGACGCGAAGGTGGTCGCGCCCGAAAAGCCGTTCTTCCTGTACTACGCGCCCGGCGCGTGTCATGCGCCGCACCACGTGGCGAAGGAGTGGAGCGACAAGTTCAAGGGCCAGTTCGACATGGGCTACGAGGCGATCCGTGAGCAGACGCTCGCCCGCCAGAAGGAGCTCGGGATCGTTCCGGCGGACACGGAGTTGCCGCCGATCAACCCGATCGCCGCCCACACCGGGCCTGAAGGGCAGCCGTTCCCGCCGCTGGACATGACGCGGCCGTGGGACTCGTTGTCGGCCGAGGAGCAGAGGCTGTTCTGCCGGATGGCCGAGGTGTACGCCGGGTTCATGGCGCACGCCGATGCTCAGATTGGGCGTCTGCTCGACTATCTGGAGGAGACCGAGCAGCGCGAGAACACGCTGATCGTGCTGATCTCCGACAACGGCGCGAGCGGCGAGGGCGGGCCGAACGGGTCGGTGAACGAGAACAACATCACGAATGGCATCCCGGACTCGATGGAGCAGAACCTCGCGATGCTCGACGAGCTCGGTGGCACGAAGACCTACAACCATTATCCGAACGGCTGGGCGATGGCGTTCAACACCCCGTTCAAGATGTGGAAGCGCTACGAGTTCAACGGGGGCACGAGCGACCCGTGCGTCATCTCGTGGCCGGCCGGGATCGCGGCGAAGGGTGAGATCCGCGAGCAGTACCACCATGCGATCGATCTCGTCCCGACGATTCTCGACTGCTTGGGCGTCGAGCCGCCTGAGACGATCGGCGGTCACGTCCAGAGCGACTTCGACGGCGTCAGCATGCGCTACAGCTTCGACCACGGCACGATCCCGACCGCTCGAGCGACGCAGTTCTACTCGATGCTCGGCTCCCGGGCGATCTGGCACGACGGCTGGAAGGCCGTCACCACCCACCCCACGATCAGCGGCTGGAGCCACTTCGGCGCCGACACGTGGGAGCTCTACCACACCGACGTCGACCGCGCCGAGCTGCGCAACCTCGCCGAACAGGAACCCGAGCGACTCAACGAGATGATCAGTCTCTGGTACGCCGAAGCCGGTCGCAACGGAGCGTTCCCACTCGACGACCGCTCAGCCATCGAAATCCTCACGACGCCGCGTCCGGTTCTCAGCCCGGCCCGTAACCGCTACGTCTACTACCCGGACCTGGCGGAGGTGGCCGAGTCTCAGGCGGTCAACATCCGCAACCGTTCATACGGGATCGGCGCGCTCGTCGACATTCCTGCACCCGGCGCCCAAGGCGTCCTGTTCGCCCACGGCTCGCGATTCGGCGGGCACGCGCTCTACATCAAGGACAACCGCCTGCATTATGTCTACAACTGGGTGGGTCATTTCGAGCAGAAGGTCGTCGGCGAGGAAGACGTGCCGGTCGGCAAGAACCTGATCCTGGCCGCCAACTTCGTCAAGGATGGCGAGGACCCGCCCGGCGTCTCGACCGGGATCTTGTCCCTCTACCACGGCGAGACGAAGGTCGGCGAAGCGCGAATCAAGACCCAGCCCGGCAAGTTCTCGATCGCCGGCGAAGGCCTCTGCGTGGGACGCGACGCTGGCGAGCCCGTCACCGACGACTACCCAGGTCCGCACCCGCACGCGTTCACCGGCGGAATCATCAACCGCGTCGCGGTCGACGTCAGCGGCGATCCCTACGTCGACCTCGAACGCGAGGCCGCCGCGATGCTGGCCCGCGAATAGACCGCGATCCACGGCCGGGACGACACCGACTCACTCCAGGCGGGCCGCGCGCAGCACGCGGGCGGCCGGTTCGCCGAGATCGTCGAGCACGCCGAGCAGTCGATCGCCCGAGAGGTCGCCGATCTTGCGCGCGAGCTCGGGTGCGGCGACCGGGCGCTCCGGCGATCCGCTCGGGCTCGGCACGCGCGTCAATTCGACGCCGGCGACGGTGAGCACGGCCCCAAACTCCGGTAGGTCCGAGTCGACCTCCACCGTGACGCCCCGCGCCACGTCGCACGCGCGCGGGTCGATGGCGGCGAAGTCCTGCAGGCGGGGGCGCCCGCTCGCAATCGCCAGGCCGACGCAATACGGGATCGAGAACTTGCCGGCAAGCGGGTCGTCGACGAGGTCGAGGTGCGCCGCCTGGCGTGCGACCGGGTGCACGGTCACGTGCAGCGGTGCCTGACTGAGATCGTGACCCAGCGCCGTCGCCTCAAGCGCTGCCTCGATCGGTGAGTGCGTCCCGAGACAGCTCGGGTACAGCTTGATCCAGTTGCGTTCGATCGCCGGCCCGGACGTGCGTGCGGCATCCGGCGCATCCACACGCGCCCCGAGCACCCCCTCGAACCCGAGCTCGCCGCGGAGCACCCGCTCGTCGACGCACGCCCCGCCGCGTGCGAACAGCGCCGCCTGCACGCCATGGGCGGCGGCCAGGCCAACCTGGATTGCCTTGCCGTCCGACCCAAACGCGCCGCGCGTCCCGCCGGCGCGCAGCAGCGCGAGGCGAAGCGCCTGCTCGTGCTGCGCGGGCGAGAGGCGCAGTAGGCGTGAGGCCGCGACCGCCGCGCCGACCGGCCCGCAGACGGCGGTCGGATGCCAGCCCGCGGCGTACAGCGCCGGATGACTCGCCGCCGCGCAGGCCGCCATGACCTCGTAGGCCTCGGCGTACGCCGCCAGCGCCTCACCGAGCGTCGCCCCGCCGTCGGCGGCGAGGACGAGTGCGGCGGGTGCGCAGGTTGCGCTCACGTGGGCGACGCCGTCGGAGAACGTGTCGTCAAAGTCGTGAACGTGACCGGCCGTGGCAGCGAACGCAACCCGCGTGAGCAGACCGTCGCCGCCGGACCGGACCGCCCGCGCTGCCCGCTCGCCGACGCCTGCGCAGGCGCACGCCAGCCAGTCGGCGAGGGCCACGGCATACGCCGGGTGGCGCTCCGCAAGGGCCGGGTACGCGGTCAGCGACTCGATACTGAGAAGGGTAGGACCGCCGTGAGCTTCAGGCGTCGTCCGGCAGGCCGATACGCCGGTCGAATCCGGCCGGGGCGTGGATGTTGAACATCCGGACGGGCACCGAGCCGTCGTTGCGGAAGCCGTGCTCCACGCCGGGCGGAACGAGCACGAACGTCCCCGGGGGCGCGGGAGCGTCTCGGCCGCCGAACGTGAACGTCAGCTCGCCCTCGATGATGAAGAACGCGTCGTCCTCGTCGGCATGGGTGTGCGCCTCGAGCACCCGCCCGGGGACGATCTCGATGATCCCGAAGGTGAAGCGCGGCGTGTCGGCCGTCCGCGCCAGGAACTCGACGTTGCCGATCCGGTGCCCCTGGCCCGGGGGGATGACGATCGGCTCGCTCATGGCTTGAGCTTGCGCCCGCTGCGGAACAGCCAGGCGCTCCACGCGACCGTCACGCCGGCGAGCGCGGCGGTGATCGCGAGGGCAACGCCGACCGGGACGTCGCTTGAACCCAGGAACCCGTATCGGACCGCCTGCACGAGGTAGAAGATCGGGTTGGCGTGGGAGATCTCGCGCCATGGCGAGGGGAGGACGGAGACGGAGTAGAAGACGCCGCCGAGGAAGCTGAGCGGGACGATCACGATGTTCTGCACGAAGCCGGCGTGGTCCCACGTCTTGGCATAGATGCCGACGACGACCCCGAGCGAGGCGAACAGCGTCAGGCCGAGCGCGACGCCGGCGACGAGGACGAGCGGCTCGCGGAGGGGGACGTGTGTGATCGGAAGCGAGAGGAGCAGCAGCGAGATGCCGATCAGGAGCGCGCGGACGATGCCGCCGAGCGACAGGCCGAGGTTGATCTCCCAGTTGCGCATCGGCGAGGCGAGCACGTCGTTGAGGTAGCGGTCGAAGCGGGACTGGAACACGGACGAGGAGTTGTTCGCGTACGCGGCCTGGACCATCGCCATCGTGATCAGCCCGGGGACGATGAAGACGCGATAGTCGAACCCCTCGACGTGACGGATCCGACCGCTCAGCGAGAGCCCGAAGACGAGAATGAACAGGAACGACGCGACGACCGGCGCCGCGACGGTCTGGGTCCACAGCTTGAGCACGCGGAGGATCTCACGTCCGGCGAGGGCGCCGAGGCCGCGACGCCGGACGAGCAGGGCCCGGAGCGGCCGCTGCGATGCGATCGTCGCGGTGCTCATGCCGCCATCGCCCTGACGTACACGTCGGCGAGCGACTCCGCCTCGAAGCGCTCCAGCAGCCCGGCTGGGCTGTCCCGCGCGATCAGGCGCCCGCCGCGGATGAGCGCGATGTCCTCGCAGAGCTCCTGCGCCTCCTCGAGGTAGTGAGTCGTGAGCAGGATCGTCGTGCCCTGGTCATGGAGTCGCCGGATGTAGCGCCAGAGCTCGATCCGCAGCTCGAAATCGACGCCCGCCGTCGGCTCGTCCAGGATCACGAGCCGCGGCTCGTGCATCAGTGCCCGAGCGAGCAGCAGGCGGCGCCGCATGCCGCCGGAGAGCATCGGCGCGCGCACGCCGGCCTTCGCCCGCAGGTCGAACACGTCCATCATCTCGCGCGCCCGACGGCGAGCATCAACACGGCTCATGCCGTAGTAGCCGCCGTGGTAGACGAGCGTCTCCTCAACGTCGAGGAACCGGTCGAGGTTCACGTCTTGCTCGGCGAGCCCCATCATCCGCCGCGCCTCCGGATCGTCGTGCCGGCGTCCGAAGATGGCGATCTCGCCGGAACTCAGGCGGATGAGATTGCAGACCGCGCTGATGAGCGTCGTCTTGCCCGCGCCGTTCGGCCCGAGCAGGCCGAAGAACTCGCCGTCCGGGATCTCCAGAGTGAGCTCGTCGAGGGCGAGCAGGCCGCTGTCATACCGCTTGGTCAGCGCGCGGATCGAGAGGGCGGGAAGCGAGCTCATGATTCCCCGAGGGTAGTAAGAGCCGCTGGACCACGAGCACGGCGGTGTCGTCACGCTGGGGTCCCTCGCCGAACGCGGTGAGGGCCGCGTCGATTCGCGCAACGGCGTCGGCGGCCTCGACGGCATCCCGCAGCGTGGCCGCAAGCCGCTCCTCGCCGAAGCGCTCGGCGCGGCCGTAGGTGTCGATCACGCCGTCGGTGTAGAGCACGAGCAGGTCGCCGGGATCGAGGCGGAGGGTGCGCGTCTCCCAGTGGCCGTGCGCGTCGAATCCGAGCAGCATCGCCTGGGCGCCGACGGCATGCTGCTCGGTGCCGCGCAGGTGGTAGGCAGGCGGATGCCCCGCGAGCAGGACGTCGGCCGTGACCTCGTCACCGTCGACGCGCAGCGCGGCGCAGCACAGACTGACGAGCGACAGCTGGGGTCGCTCGAGCAGAGCGAGGTTGAGCTGCTCAACCGCGGCGACGGGATCACCGAGCAGACGGGCCGCCGTCCGCAGCGTGTGACGCGACAGCGATGTCAGCGCCGCGGCCTCGGCGCCGTGGCCCGTGACGTCGCCGACGACGACGAGCCAGCTCTCGCCGCATGAAAACGCGTCGTAGAAGTCGCCGCCGACCTCGCTGTCCTCCCCGGCCGGGCGGTACAGGCTGGCGAGGCCGAAGCCGGGCACGTCCGGCAGCTCCGGCGGCAGCAGGCTGTGTTGCAGCGTCGCTGCGATACGTGAACGCTCGGTGTAGAGACGGGCGTTCTCGACCGCGACCGCTGCCCGGCGTCCGAGCTCCTGGGCGACGGTGAGGTCGTCGCCGTCGAACGTGCGACCGGACTCAGCCATCACCAGCGACAGCGCCCCGAACGGTGGCTGACCGGAGATCGCGAGCGGGACGATGATGATCGAGCGCATCCCGATCGCGCGAACGAGGCTGAGCTGATCCTCGGTCGCGCCGCTGGCCCGGAGGACGTCATCGGTGATCTCGGCAATCATCTGCGGCTCGCCGGTGCGGATGGCCTGCGCCGCGCCTGCCGGATTGTCGAGGCGGGCGGGAATGCGCTCACCCCACTCGCGCGCCAGCTCGAGCTTCTCCGGATCGGTATGGGCGACGGCGACCTGGCGAAGGAACTCCCCGGCACCGATGATCGAGACACCGCACCAGTCCGCCAGCGTGGGCACCGCGAGCTGCGCGACGTGTTGCAGGGTCTGCTCGTAGTCGAGCGACGACGAGAGCTCACGGCCGGCGTCGCCGAGCACGCGCTGCGCCAGCTCCGCGCGCTTGCTCTCGGTGATGTCCTCCATCACATTGACCACGAGCGAGAGCCGGCCGTCCGCCTCGAACACGGGCGTCGCCTGGTGCAGCAGCCAGCGGACGCGGCCGGTACCACGACGCACGCTGCGCACGACGAGCGGTGCCGGACGCTCACCGCCCAGCGCCCGTGCCGAGGGCAGCTCGTCGAGCGAGAGCCGATTGCCCTCCTCGTCGTAGGCATCGAACATGTCCATCAGCTGCTGCGAGCTGACGGTGAAGAACTCCTCGACCGAGCCGAGGTCGAGCAGCTCGGCGACAGCGGCGTTGGCGAACACCATGCGCCCGCTCACGTCGCGCACGATCACACCGGCAGCGAGGTTCGCGAGCGTCGCCTCCAGCCGGCGCTCGAGACCGCTGACCGTCTCCGACAGGCCGGCGTTATCCAGCGCCAACCCGATACGGCTCGCGAGCACCTCGGCGAAGCGGAGATCGTCGTCCTGCAAGCGCCGTTCCGCGGTCCGCGTGCTGCACGCGAGCACGCCGAGCGTCCGCCCGCGGGCGGTGAGGGGCGCGTAGATCGTCTCGCGCAGATGCAGCGACCGGAGCAGCTCGAGGTCCGACTCGCTCGTCGCGATCGCGCGCAGTGTCTCATCGTTGATCGGCGCCAGCAGCTGGCTCTCGCCGCTGTGGATGGCACGCAGCACGCCGACGGCATCGTCTCCCGACTGATGGCGGGCGAGGAGGCCCGCCTCGAGCTCGGCGTCCCGCGGTCCCTCGACGCGGGCGCCGAGCCGCCGCATCTCACCCGTCGCGCCGACGACGTCGAGCGTCGCCACGTCGGCAAAGGCGGGGACGATCACGTCGAGCAGGCGCTGCACCGTCTCGCCGAGCAGCCGGGTCCCGTCAGTCACCTCGCCGACGGCGGCGAGGAGCTCCAAGCGCTCCGTGGCTTTGAACTCCGGCATTGGTGGCAGGGACCCTATTGTCCCCCGGGCGGCGGGGCAACGACGCCCTACCGCCTCCGCCGGCGCCCGCGACTACGACTCGGCGACGGGAGGCTCGAAGGTCTCGATCCGCTCGGCCGCCGCGTGGATCAGATGACCGGAGAGATCGGACAGGGCCCGCGCGGCGGCCAGCTCCTGGCCGACGACCGGAACCTTCGGATCGCTCGGCGTGCGCTTCGCCTGGCCGAACCCGTGGAACCGCTGCGTCGCCAACTCGAGCACCGCATCGGCTCGGGTCCGGTCTCCGTCCTCGCTGAACGCGATGCTCATTTGCCAAACCTGCTCAGACATGAGACCGACCTCCTGAGTTCTCGGAATCCACATGATGTACCGCGACGCACCTCTCGGCACATCGGGGTCAGGCGCTCGGTCGCATGCGGGCGATCTACGGAGTGGGGATTGGCTCCTGCGTACCGGGGGGTGCCACGCAAACGCCGATCCTGGCGGCCGGCGGTATGGTCGCGGCGGCATGACGGACGCTCCCGCCGCGTCGACCGAACCCTCTCGCCCGCCGGATCAGCTGGCCGACGGCGCGCTGCTGCAGGAACCGCTGGCGTCGAGCGAAGTGCGCAAGGAGGCGTACACGATGGGCCTGTACGTGGCGATCTGTCTGCTCGGCGCGCTCATCGCACTGCCGTCAGGAAGATGACGCGCAGGTGATCGCGATCATCTGGGGGGTGACGGTCGGCCTCGCGCTCGCGCATTGGTTCGCGTTCCGCGTGTCGGCGACGCTCGTGAGCGACGGCAAGGTTCGCCGCCACGACCTGCACATGGCGACCGGCCAACTTGCGGGTGCCGCCGTCGTGGCCTTGCTGGCGTCGATCCCGGTGCTGGTCTCGCCGCAGAACGCCGAACTGGAGGCCGCCGAGCTGACACTGGCCGCGTTCATCGGGCTCGTCGGGTACGCCGTCGCCCGCAGTGGCGGCGCGAGCCGGGCGCGCTCGGTCGTCTACGCCGCGATCGTGCTCATCGCGGCCGTCGTGATCGCGATCGTCAAGAACGCTCTCGGCGGTCACTGACGGGATCGGGTCACGACGCCCGTCGCGACGTCGAGGGCCACTATCGCCCGGCGATGAGACCTGCCACCGACGCGAGCCGGGTCGCGTGGCCGGTCCGTTCCTCACGGCGGTCGGCCGCACCGTAGAGATGAAACACCGAGCGAGCGCCGATGAACCGCAGCGGCTCGGGCTCCCAGTTGCGCGGCGGCGTGTCCACCCACGGCAGTCGCGCCAGCTCGGTGTCGCGGCCGAGAATGAGGTCGGCCATCGTCCGCGCCGCGAGGTTGGAGGCCGCCACCCCCTCGCCCGCGTAGCCACCGGCGAAGCCGACGCCGGTCGACGGGTTGAGCGCGACGGTGGGACACCAATCACGGGACACACCGAGCACCCCATGCCACGCCCGCGCCACGGGCACATCCGATAGCTGCGGAAAGAGCGAGCGCAGGCGCTCGCGCAATTGGACGACCGTCTGCGCGGGGACCGGACCCTCCCGGTCCGTGCGTGATCGGAACCGATACGGAACCCCCCGGCCGCCAATCGCGATCCGGCCGTCGGCAGTCCGCTGCGAGTACGTGTACAGGTAGGAGCCGTCAAGCAGCGTTTCGGCGTCCGCCCAGCGCAGCTCCGCCCATAACGTCTCCGGCAGCGGCTCGGTGACGATCATCGAGCTGTTCATTGGAAGCACCATGCGCCGGCGTCCCGGGAGGTCGGCCGTGTACGCCTCGGTGGCGAGGATCACATGCCGCGCGCGGACCACAGCGCCGGCGGCGTTGGCGACCCCGGGCTCGACATTGATGACCCGCGTGCCTTCGTGAATGACGGCCCCGGCGCGCTCGACGGCCTCCGCCAGCCCGGCGACGAGCTTGGCGGGTTGAACCCGGGCGCAGTGGGGCGTGAAGAGCGCACCCAGTCCGTTGCGAATAGCGACGCGATGCTGGAGTTCGTGCGCACTCACGAACTGCCAGGTGCCGTGCTCTGCGAGCGTCTCGCGCTCATGGCGCAGTTCGTCGTGGAGCCGCGCGAGCTGCATCGTGGTCTGGGCGACGGTGAGCGAGCCACCGTGATGCCAGTCGCAGTCGATCCGCTCACGCTCGATCACCTCGCTGATGTTCGGGAGGGTCGCGCGCATCGCACGTTCCATCGCCACGGGCGCACCGGAACCACCGCGGCGCCGCCACGCCTTCGCGCTCCCGGAGACCTCACCCTGTACCCAGCCGCCGTTGCGTCCGGACGCGCCGAACCCGACCCGCTCGGCCTCGAGCACGACGACCTCTCGGGCGGGGTCCGATCGGCGCAGCGCATACGCGAGCCAGAGCCCCGTGAACCCCGCGCCGACGATGCACACGTCGGCCTCGCGCATCCCGCTCAGGGCTGGCCGGCGGGCCTGCGGCTCAAGTTCGTCGAGCCAGAACGACGGTGTCATCGCGTGGTCCACGTGCATTGTCAGGCTACTGCCCGTCCGCAGCTCCGCCCCACCACATGGTCCTCAGGGCATAGGATCAGCTCGGTGCCAGAGTCAGTGACGCGGTCCCGCGAGGAATACGAGCGGCTCCGGGCCGCTCATCTACACGAGCTGAGAGCCTCGCTCGAGGACCACGTCGCGCGGGTCGAGTGGCCGCGCGCGCAGATCGAGCGCTACCGCACCGCGCGGCTGCGCGGACTGCTCGCGTTCGCGCGGGAGCGCTCGCCGTTTCATGCCGCCCGCATGCCCGATGTGGATCCGGCGACGGCGACGGTGGCCGATCTGCCGAGGCTGCCGCCGATGGTCAAGCGTGACGCACAGGACGAGTGGGACGCGATCGTGACCGCGCCCGGCCTCGACCGCGCAGGAGCCGAGCGGATCCTCGCCGAGCAGCGCTGGTTCTCATACACGCCGGCCGGCGAGCAGGTGTTCAGCTCCGGCGGGTCAAGCGGCGTCCGCGGCGTCTACGTGTGGGGCTGGCAGTTCTTCATCACCGCCGCCTGCCTCGCGTGGCGGATGCAGGCTCGAGCCGAGCCGAGCCCCCCGGCGGCCGGCCGGCGCGCGCGACTCGCCGTGCTCGAGGCAGCCGAGCCACCACACGCGAGCACGCCGTTGTTCGATGTCGCCACGACGCCACAGATGGACACGGTCGTGATCGCTGCCGGCGCGCCGTTTGACGAGGTGGTGGCCGCGGTTGCCGCGGCCGAGCCGACCCACCTCGTCGGCTACGCGTCGGTCGTCGGTCGCCTGGCGCGGGCGAGGTTGGCCGGGGAGCTCCTGGTCACGCCGATCCGCGTGAGCACGAATTCGGAGCCGCTCACCGATGAGGACCGTACGGCCATCGTCGCCGCGTGGGGGTCAACGGTTCACAACCTGTGGGGCTCAACGGAGATCGGCGTCCAGGCGGTCGGGTGCGGGCACGGCGAGGGCCTGCACATCTGCGAGGACGAGGTCATCCTCGAGCGGGTCGATGCGGCGGGGATGCCGGTCGCCGCCGATCAGCCTGCCGCGCGCACGCTGGCGACGGGGCTTGCGAACTGGACCTTCCCGTTCCTCCGCTACGACCTGGGAGACGAGGTCACGTTGCTGCCGGGAGCGTGCCCGTGCGGGAGCACCATGATCAGGGTCGCGGACATCGCCGGACGCCGCGACGACGACTTCAGTTATGGCGACGCCGTCGTTCCGGCGAGCGCGTTCCGGTACGTGCTCGGCACCGATCCGCGCATCTCCGAGTACCAGGTGCAGCAGACCGCCGACGGGGCGGATGTTGCCGTCGTCGGCACCCCGGACGTCGCCACCGTGGGCGCGGCGCTCGCCGCCTCTGTGCGCCCGTTCGGCCTGACCGATCCCCAGATCCGGGTGCGCACGGTCCCCGAAATCGAGCGTCACGCGGCGACGGGCAAGCTCCGGCGGTTCATTCCGCTGAGACGCCAGCCCTAGTGGCCGCTCACGCACTCGCCGGGGCTGGGTAGAACGCACGCGGTGCTCTCCTCACTCGTCACGCTCGCCGCCACCGCCCCGCAGCAGCTGCCGGGCGTGCTCCATTCACTCCAGTCGCCCCTCAACCACTACGGCTACCTCGCGGTCGCCGGCTTCGTCTTCCTGGAGGACTTCGGCGTCCCAGTCCCGGGCGAGGCCATCCTCGTCGTCGGCGCCGCCTATGCCGGCACCGGACGGCTCTCGATCTGGCTCGTGGCGCTGCTTGGGTTCATCGCCGCGACGATCGGTGACAACGTCGGCTACGCGATCGGGCACTTCGGTGGCCGGCCGCTCGCCGAGCGGTGGGGCCGCTACATCCTGCTGACTCCCGAGCGCCTCGACAAGGCGACGAACTTCTTCCGCCGCCACGGGGGCAAGATCGTCGTCGTCGCCCGGTTCATCGAGGGTCTCCGGCAGGCCAACGGCATCATCGCCGGGATCACGGGCATGCACTGGGCCCGCTTCGTCCTCTTCAACGCAATCGGCGCCGCCCTGTGGGTCGGCGTGTGGACGAGCGTCGGCTACTTCTCCGGCAGCCACATCAAGACGATCTACGACGATGTCACGCGCTACGACCTGTACTTCGCGATCGCGGTCGGGCTGCTCGTCCTCGCCGCGATCACCCGCCACGTGGTGCGGCGCCGGGCCGCGAAGGCGGCCGAGGCGGCGTAACGGCACGCCGCGTGAGCGCGCGACGGAGGCGTGCCGCTTCGTCGGCGGCGCGCACGGTGAGCCACCCAGGAGGGTACGCCGGACGCTCGCTGCGGCAGCGGGCGACGATCGCTCGGGGTCCCGGGACCGGCCGACCGATCGCGGCACGCACCGACCCGGCGGTGTCGCAGAGCTCGGCGTCGACATAACCCGCCGCCCGGAACAGCGCCGGCCAGTCGCGCGGTCCGGGTGTCGGCTGGCCGCCGGAGACGGCATAGACGCCGTTGTCGATGACGACATGGACGAAGTTGGGCGGAGCCGCGGTTCCGATCGCCGGCGTCACGGCAAGCTGCATGAGCAGCGATCCGTCGCCGTCGACCACCCAGACGGGCCGTTCCGGCCGACCGAGCGCCAGGCCGAGCCCGATCGACGCCGCGGCGCCCATCGTTCCCACGAGGCGGAAGTCGAGCTCCGACACCTCGGGCCAGAACGCGATCGCGCTCATCGTCATCACGACGATGGCATCGTCGCGGTGCTCGTGGAGCGCTGCGACCGCCTCGTCGACGTCCATCGACCGCCGGGTCATACCGTGGGCGCCCCGAGGAGGACGACGCGGGGCCGCTCGGCGTCAAACGCCTCTGCGAGTTCCGCACCGATCTGGGGCGCGGCTTTCGGCGCTTCGATCAGCGACCAGGGGATCTCGAGACCATCGAGCAGCGGCGTGCAGAGGCGGACGGCCGACGCCGGATCGTCGACGAGCGCTCGGCTGACATCCCGGCCGTAGATGCCGGCCACGATGGCCAACGGGATGCGCTGATCGTGAACCATGCCGCGGAGCACGTTGGCGCCGGCGAACAGCCCGAGCTGCTGGATGACCGCCACCGGACGCTGACCGGCAAGCCAGAGACCAGCGCAGACGCCGAACACATCGTCTTCGGCCGCGCACCGAATGACCGGTATGAGCCGACGCTCGTCGAGCAGCTCGAGGACCGTTCGCTGATTCGTGTCAGGAACAACCACAGCGTGAGTCGCGCCGGCGTGGCCCAGCTCGTCGAGCACGACCTCGGCCGGAATGCCAACGCCTCGCACGCGAGCTATTTCACCATGGCGAGGTTGTCCGGGTGGACTTCGGCGGGTTATTGAGGTCACAATGCCCGCGTTGAAAGCCGCAGTCATCTACGAGAACGGTGGGCCGGACGCGCTTCGGTACGAAGAGGTGCCCGATCCTGACTGCCCCGACGGCTGCGTCATCGTCGATGCCGAGGCGATCAGCATCGAGGGCGGCGACCTGTTGGCCCGCGCCGGCGGCGCCCTGGCCGCAACCCCACACATCGTCGGCTACCTCAGCGCCGGCACGGTGAGCGAGGTCGGCGGGGGCGTCGATACGCGAGCCGTCGGGGACCGCGTCGTCGCGTTGAACGCCGCCGGCTCTCACGCCGCCCGGCGCGCGGTCCCCGCGATGATGACCTGGCCACTGCCCGACGGCCTCGACGCGGCCCGTGCGGCATCCGTGCCCGTCGCGTTCGGGACGGCCCACGAATGTCTGTTCACCGCCGGCCACCTCGCCGAGGGCGAGACCGCCCTCATCCACGCCGGAGCCGGCGGAGTGGGGATGGCCGCGATCCAGCTCGCCAAGCGCGCGGGCGCAATCGTGATCTCGACCGCCTCGAGCGACGCGAAGCTTGAACGGCTGAAGCCGCTCGGGCTCGACCACGGGATCAACTACGTGACCGACAGTTTTGTCGAGCGGGTTCGCGAGCTGACCGACGGCCGCGGCGTTGACGTCGTCCTGGATTCGATCGGCGGCCAGAACCTCGTCAACAGTGTCGGCGTTCTCGCCTACCGGGGGGCGCTGGTCAGCGTCGGCGTGGCCTCCCGCTCGGGCTCGCTGATCGAGGCTCAGTCGTTATGGGCGCAGAACAACTCCCTGCGCGGGGTCTACCTCGGCGGTGCCCTCCTCTCCGAATATGCGCGGGTTCATCCCATGATCGGTGAGCTGCTTGGGCACGTCGCTGCGGGCGAGCTCCGGGTTGAGGTCGACCGGTCCTACCCGCTGGCCGAGGCCGCGGCGGCGCACGCGTACATCGAGAGCCGCGCGGCGTTCGGCCGCGTCGTGCTGACGCCCTGACCCTTCACCGCATTCCCTCGGCCTCCCGGGGACCTCCGGGTGGGTGTGGATGTGGGGGACCCGTCACGCGTACAGCGCGTCGATCACGGCGCTGTACTTCTCGTTGACCACGGCCCGCTTAACCTTCAGCGTCGGTGTCAGTTCACCGCTCTCCTGCGAGAGGTCGTGGTCGAGGATCACGAACTTCTTGGCCTGCTCGACCTGGGCGTAGTTCGCGTTCGCGCGGTCGAGCTCGCGCCCGATCAACTCGCGCACGGCGGGGAGCTCGGCAAGGCGGGCGACGTCTGACGGAAGCCCGCGCTCCTCGGCCCACGTGCGCATCTGCTCCTCGTCCAGGGTGATCAGCATCACCGGGTATGGACGACGGTCGCCGTGCATCACCGCTTGCGAGATCCACCGGCTCTGCTTGAGGTCGTTCTCGAGATTCGCGGGGGCGAGGTTCTTGCCGCCGGCGGTGATGATGATGTCCTTCTTACGGCCCGTAATCGACAGGTAGCCGTCGTCGTCCAGCGTGCCCAGGTCGCCCGTGTGGAGCCACCCGTCCTCGACCGCGCCGAACGCCGTCGTGTCCGCCCGCTTGTGATAGCCGCTGAAGACGTTGGGTCCGCTGACGAGGATCTCGCCGTCTTCGGCAATCCGCACCTCGAGGCCCTGCAGCGGCTTACCGACGGTGCCGAAGCGATGGTGATCAAGCGTGCAGATCGAGATCGCGCTCGCGGTCTCGGTCATGCCGTAGCCCTCCATCACGGGGACGCCGCTCGCCCAGAAGAACTCGAGGATCTGCGGGGCCACCGGTGCCGCTCCCGTCACCGCGAGACGGAGCCGCCCGCCAAAGGCCGCACGAACCCCGCTGAACAGGCGCTCGTCGAACGCGTCATAGGCGGCTTTGAGATCCGCCGGGACGGGTGCCCCGCTCCGGCGGAGGTCCTCGACGGTCCGACCGACCTCGACCGCGGCCCGCAGCGTTTGATCATCGGCGGCCCCCGTCACCGCCGCATAGACCTTCTCGAAGATCCGCGGGACGGAGGGCAGGAACGTCGGAGCGACCTCCGTCAGCTCTGCGAGGATCGCGGTGGGATCGCCACCGAAGTACGCAATCGTGCCGCCCGCCTCGACGCTCGACAGCTGCATGATCAGAGCGAGCGCGTGGGCGAGCGGCAGGTACAGGTACGTGATGTCGTCTCGCCCGCCGAGCAGGTCGCTCTCGCGGATCATGTCGAGCACCGCGCGGAAGTTGCCATGTGAGAGGACACAGCCCTTCGGCGGTCCCGTCGTCCCCGACGTGTAGATGAACGTGTACGGGTCCTCAGCCCGCACCGCGCCGATCCGCTGCTCGAGCACGTCGGTATCGACGGTGCCCTCACGCGCGATCAGATCATCGAGCGGGATTGCGTTATCCGCGGGCTCGACCGAGATGATCGTCCGCAGACGTGGCAGGCGCGCCCGCACGCTGAGAATCTTCTGGACCTGGGAGGCGTCCTCGCAGATCACCGCGACAGCGTCGGAATCGGCCAGCACCCACTCGCACTCCTGCGGGGAGTTGGTCGGGTACACCGGCACGACGACCCCGCCCGCCATCGTGATCGCGAAGTCGGCGTAGGTCCACTCCGGACGGGTCGCAGCGAGGATCGCGACGCGCTCGCCCGCTGACACACCGAGGTCGATCAACCCGAGGGCAATCGCCGTCGCGAGCTCACCCGCCTCGGCATAGCTCACGTGACGCCAGTCGGCGCCGTCGCGGTAGCGCATCGCGACCCGGTCGCCATGGCACTGAACCGCGCCGGGCAGGAGGGAGGCGAGGGTGTCATTGGTGGTCAACGTGTTCGACATGTGCCGCTCCGTGGGTCGTGACTTGACTCACGGAGAGCATCCCGCCGCACGACGCGAAGCACATCGGCGCAGCCACCAGATCTCGGCTCCGTGGTAGCACGGACGCGGCGGTCGTGTCGGCATACATTCACGAGCTTGCCCGAGGGGGCGCGGCCATGACCGTCGTTCCAGGGGTGCATCGGCGCCGGTTATGCTCAACACCGCGACGCGACCTCCGTGTTCCGTTCGCATCCACACAGACACGAGGCGGATCGATGTTCGGGCACAAGTGGCAGGAGGGCGAGGGAACCGTGCGGGAAACGCGCGTCAGCCGGCTCGGACCCGGTGATAACTCGCCGATCATCACGCACTACCTCATCGACGTTCAGCCGAGTTCCGGCGAGCCGTTTCGCACCGAGGTGCGCGAGCCGATGGTTGAGCGCGAGGAGAAGGAAGACCGAGCGAGATCCGAGCCGTCCTGACTGTGGTCGGCTGACGGCTACGGATCTCACGGTTCAGCGCTCGTTACCCGCCCGCAGCCTGGCGATGTTGCGCACACCATGCCGAGCTATGACCGAGACTTCTGGGAACAACTCTGGTCGCGGACCTTGCGCGAGCGCGCGGGGGATGTCGCGCGTCGGCCACCGAACGCGCACCTGACCGCGGAGGCCGGGAACCTCCGCCCGGGGTTTGCCCTCGACGCCGGATGTGGTCACGGGTCCGACACGCTCTGGCTTGCGACGCGCGGATGGCAGGTGACGGCCGTCGATTTCTCCGCGGCTGCCCTGGCTCACGCTCAATCGACAGCCGAAGCCGCCGGCGCCGACGTCGCTGGGCGAGTCGACTGGATCGAGGCAGATCTCGCACGCTGGACCCCACAACCCGGTCGTTACGACCTGGTGGTCTGCCTGTACGTCCACGTCCCGGGATCGGTGACGCAGATGGTGCGGCGAATGGGATCAGGGGTCGCGCCGGGCGGGACTCTGCTGCTCGTCGGGCACCGCCCGGTCGACCCGGAGACGGGGGCGGCGACGATCGCCGCCGGTCAGGTCCAGGTCTCGGTCGAAACCGCGACCGCCGCGCTTGATCACGATTCGTGGGGGATCGACGTCGCCGAGGACCGCGCCCGGGCCGAAGCCGGCACCGGCGTCGACGCCCTGATTCGTGCGCGGCGCCTCATCTGAGTGGTCCGCACCCCTCGGGCGGATCGAGCATCCACTCAGGCCGCGTCGGCCCGAGCGCTGAAGCCGTCCACGAGTTGCTGCGCGTCCTCGAGCGCCAGCGGCTTCGCGAACGGAAGCCCTGGCCGAAGGGACATCCGAGCATCCGCAACGTATCGAGCTGCCCCTCCCCTTCAATGCCCTCAGCCACGACGTGGACGTCCAGCGCCTGACCGAGCTCCACCGCGGCTCTGACGACGGCAGCACCGTTGCCCTCGGCGAGCGTGGCGATCAGGGCGCGATCGAGCTTGACGAGGTCGAGCGGAAACCGCTGAAGGCTGCCGAGCGACGAGTAGCCGGTACCGAAGTCATCGAGGGCGAGCTGCACCCCGAGCGCCCGAAGTCGCGTGACGATTGGTTTTGTCCACGGGTCAAGGACGAGGCTCTCGGTGATCTCAAGCACCAGGCGGCGCCGAGTGCGACACCCCCGCGCACGGCAACTGCGACCCGAACTCGGCCTGGTACCAGAGCGAGATCAAGTGGCTCGCCCAGGATCTCCAGGACAACCATGCGCGATCCCCTCTGGCCTACTGGCGCCAGCCGACCTTCAGCGGGGCTGACCCGTCGAGCAGCCTGCCCGTCTCGCAAGGCGGTGACCCTGAGGGACCAACCGCGGACGTGTGGTGGAAGCTTCTGTACGCCCACCACGCGGATCTCATCCTCAACGGCCACGACCACGTTTACGCGCGCTTCGCCCCGATGGATCCGGCCGGGCACGCCGACCCGAACCACGGCATTCGCGAATTCACGGTCGGAACCGGCGGCGAGTCGCTTGACACGCTCAACCACAGCGCGCCCAACCTCCAGGCTGGCGCCGACCAGTACTACGGCGCCTTGAAACTGGTGCTCGATCGCGACGGCTACCGTCGGGACTACGAGTCCGCGATGCGAAGCCCGGACGCGCCTTCGGGAACGCCAGCCAGCACAGCGACACGGGCAGCGCCGGCTGCCACCGCGGCCAGGACTAGTGACCAAGGGGTTCGGCTCACGCGCCGAACCCCTTGCCACCGAGGCACCGGACATGACCGGGGTGCCGCCTCTTAGCTGGCAGCCAACTCGACCACTCGTCGCGCGCAGCCCCACGAGAGGGTCAGCCCCGCCCCGCCGTGGCCGTAGCAATGGATCACGTCGCCAACACGTTCAACGCGCGGGCCGCCCGCCCGCACTGGGCGCAGGCCGGCACGAGCATCGAGGACCGTCGCGTCGGCGAGTTGCGGTACGAGCGCACCGGCACGGGCGAGCAGCGACCGTGTCTCTGCCGGGTCGACGGCCTCGTCTTCGTTTCCCGGCTGATAGGAGCCGCCAACGATCGTGCGGTCGGCGCGCGGCAGGACGTAGATCATCTGGTCCTCGTCGCACACGCAGGGCACGCCGGGCAGCCTCGCCAGATGCACGACTTGGCCACGTGCAGCACTGACTGTCGGATCGCCGGCCAACTCGCGGGCAGCCAATCCGCTGCAGTTGACGACCAAGCCGGTGATCTCCGCCAGCGAGCTCACCGTCCGGCGCTCGATGCGGGCCGGCGCAAGCGCCCTGAGGTGATCTGGCATCTCGACCAACGGCACGCGCAACACCCACCCGCGGTCATAGCCTGCCGGCAGTTCCTCCGCTTGCGCGGGTCGCACACGACCGCCGGGGAGCGCACCCAGCCACCACGGCTCCCTGGCCTGGAGATGCAGATACTCCCGGGGCGGGAAGCCGCGAGCCTCTAGCCACGGGAGGGTCTCCAACGCCCATCGCATCACGTCCGTGCCGGTGCCGGCCGCGTAAGGAAGCCAGAGGCCGCCCGCGACGTCCGAGACCCTCGGCTGGTCTGCAGCGATCATCGTGACTCGGTAGCCCGCCTCGCGCAGCGCGTGCGCACACGTCAGCCCGATCACGCCGGCCCCGATGACAGTCACCTCGGGGTGCGTGCTGCTTGCGTCTGTCATGCAAGTCAACCTACTCTGGCCGACCTCAAGGATGCTCACGCCGGAGGCAGACTTCCCGCGGAGCCAACTAGCGCGAGATCCCACCGAGCCAACGGCGGCAATCGGATGGCCTGCGTGGCCGCGATTCGGGAGACGACTCCCTTGCAATCCGGCGCGACGAGAGTAGCGTTGGAGCCAGGCCCGGTCGGCGGTTCGGCGTTCGAGCGAGTCTGGCCGGGGAGGTAGAGGAAGGGAGGAGTTATGTCCAGGTTGCTGTCCGCGCTTGCAGCAGCCGCGCTGGGTGCTGCGGTGATTGCGGGTTCAGCCATTGCCGCGCCGCTGACGGTCACGCCCCCGACGCCGATCAGTATCGGCACACCGTTTTCGCCGGGATGCGGCGGTCCGACCGAGGGCAGTGTCCCAGGTGCGAATTTCAACTACGCCAACGCCGAGACCGAGCCGTGGCTGGCGGTGAGCCCGACCAACCCGAACGATCTGGCAGGCTTTTGGCAGCAGGACCGGTGGTCTGACGGCGGCTCGCACGGGCTACTGGCGGCAGTCAGTCATGACGGCGGTGCGAGCTTCGCGTACTCGGCTCCGCACTTCAGCAATTGCGCGGGGGGCACTGCGGCCAATGGCGGCGACTTCGGCCGCTCGTCGGATCCGTGGTTGTCGTGGGCTCCGAACGGGGACCTGTGGTCGATCAGCCTGTCGTTTGACCAGACCACCACGCGGAACGGAGTGCTGGCCGCGAGGATGGCGCACGGGACGACGACGTGGAGCGAGCCGTTCGTGCTGAAGTTCGACACCTCGAGGACCGGCGTCCCGCAGGGCACCAACTTCAACGATAAGGAGTCGATCACCGCGGATCGGACGGACCCGAGCGGCAACCTCGTCTACGCGGTGTGGGATCGATTCGTGTCTCCGGGCAACAACGCGCCGTTGTCAGCGTTTGAGCATGCCCATGCTTTCCACCAGCCTGTGTGGTTCGCCCGCACGACGAACGGAGCCGCCGCAACCCCCAGCTGGGTGGCGCGCGAGATCTTCGATCCGGGCACCAAGAACGGAACGATCTCCAATCAGATCGTCGTCACGCCCGACGGAACGCTCGTGGACGGGTTCTACCTCTTCCAGACGAAGGCGCACCCCGGGAATTTCGTGGCGGTGATTCGCTCGACCGACAAGGGGTTGAGCTGGTCGAAGAAGGCGATCATCGTCTCGCCCGATGCGGCGATCGGCGAGACCGACCCTGAGCCGATCCATTGCCGGCCGTTCATCACCGGAGACCCTCCGTGCACGATCGTGCGCTCCGACGGCGTGATCGTGGACCTGGCGGTCGATTACAGCAATGGCCCGCATCGTGGCCGCCTCTACGTCGTCTGGCAGGATCATCAGGACAACCCGTTCGGTGACGACCTGATCATGCTCTCGCACTCCGACGACGGCGGCCTCACGTGGTCGGCCCCCGTGAAGGTCAACCAGACTCCCAGCGGCACATTCACCGACCAGGCGTTCGAGCCGGCGGTACACGTGAACTCGGACGGCGTCGTTGCGGTCAGCTACTACGACTTCCGCCACGATGTCTCCGGCGACGGAGCCCTGACCACGGACCACTGGATCGTGCACTCGCACGACGGCGGGACCACGTGGACCGAGGACCACTTGGGAGGCCCGTTTGACATGCACCAGGCGCCGTATGCCCGGGGCTACTTCATCGGTGACTACCAGGGCCTCGACTCTCAGGAAAGCGTGTTCCGACCGCTGTTCACACTGGCGAACGCCGGCAGCGACACGACGTTCCCCAACGCCAACCCCACCGACGAGTTCATCAGCAGCGCAACACCCTAGGCACGCGCCGCTCCCCTTGCCGAGCAGAGAGGGCCCCTGGGGCGGGGCCCTCTGTCTCGTCGCGCGACGCCGCGGAGGGACCATGGGGGCATGAGCCGCTGCACCGCTTTGGTTACCGGCGCCACCGGCGGGATCGGCCTGCACATCGCCCATCAGTTCGCCGAGCTGAGGTGGACGGTTCTCGTCGGCGCCCGCGACGCGGCCAGGGGCGAGGAGGTTGCCGTCCAGGTCGGGGGTCGCCCTTTGTTGCTCGACGTCACCGACGCGGACTCGATCGCGGCGGCCGCCGCCACCGTCTCTGAACTTGACGCCCTGGTCAACAACGCCGGAATCTCGCTCGATACCGGAGCGCCGGTGACCGAGACCGAGGTCGAGGTGTTCCGGCGCACCTACGAGACCAACGTGTTCGGGGTGGTCGCAGTCACCAACGCGTTCCTGCCCGTGCTGCGTCGCTCCGCGCAGCCGCGCATCGTCAATGTTTCCAGCGGCACCGGGTCGCTGACCTGGAGCACCGGCCCCAATCCGCAGTTCGACTATCAGGCTGCCGCCACGGGCTCGGGCGCCGCCTACCGCTCCTCCAAGTCCGCCCTCGACGCGCTGACCGTGTTCTACGCGCAGGCCCTCGCCCGTGATGGTTTCAAGGTCAATGCTCTGGCGCCCGGACTGCGGGCCACGAATCTCAACCCCCGAGCCGCCGCGGCCGGCGGCGACCCGGCCGAAGCGGCGGCCGGCGCAATCCGGCTCGCGCTGCTGCCCGACGACGGCCCCACCGGTCAGCTCTTCTCCTGGGACGGGACGGTCGTGCCGTGGTGAACGCGGCTGCGTTTCGCCCAGTGCGGTAAGGATCGGTGAGAGCCGGAAGCCCTTGGCGCTATCGGTCGGCGCCGAGCGCGCGGTCGGCGCCGAGCGCGCGCACCAGGCCGTCCACGTCCGCGACGGTCACGGTCAACTCAGGGTGCCGGATCAGCCGAAGCGGATCGATGGCCGGCACGCGCTCGCGGAACGACAGCAGGACGCCCCGCTCCCCGTTGCTTGCGAACGTCAGACCGCCGTCGGTGACCCCCAGTCGTGCTGGCCCGGCGGTGCGGTAGAACCGGTACGGGCCGGTGATCGCCGCCTCGCTGATGTTGGTCAGCGTTGTTCGCAAACGCCACGGGCCGTAGTTGGCGATCAGGTACGTGTCATCGATCCGCACCCAGGCACGGTCGGGCGTGATGCCAAACGGTCGCGCCGCGCGGCGGTACGCGGGCGCAAACTGAAAGTCGAAGTGCTGAACGGTTCTCACCATACGCAACCCGAGCGTTCGCGAGGGGTCAGAGTCCGCGTCGTATCGGAATCTCGCTGGTTCTGCGAGCGGTCGGCTCAGCCGCTGCCGGGCGCTGCTCCCGCCGGCACGGAGTGAGGCGGCTGCTGCGCCGTCGCGTCGCGGTCGGCGGCGCCCGCGAGCAGGCTTTGACCCGAGTGTGCGTCGAACAGATGCAAGTGCTCACTGTTGACCCACAACTCCGCCTCCTCACCGTGGCGCGCGCGGCTGGCGGGATCGAGGCGGGCGATCAGCTCGGTGCCCTGGCGTGATCGAGGCAGATCGGCCGCGCCGGCATCCTGCGCGAGCTCCTCGAGCTCGGTCGCGGATACGCGTTCGAAGTCGAGCATGATGTGCGCGTAGAACTCCGAGCCCATCGACTCGAGGACGTCGATCTTGGCGCTGAAGGTGTGGCCGCTGTCGCGATCCCTGACGAGGCTCGCATCGTCGAAGTGCTCTGGACGCAGACCTGCAACCACGCCGTTACGACCGCCCCCGGAACCGGCCTCGAGCGAGCGGCGGATCGCGTCGGGAAGGCGCAGTGTGCCGATCGGCAGCTTGACACTGTCGCCTTCGATCTCGCCAGGAAGGAAGTTCATGGACGGCGACCCGATAAATCCAGCGACGAAAAGGTTCGCCGGACGCGAGTAGAGCTGCGATGGCGGTCCGACCTGCTGGAGCACGCCCGCGCGCATCACCGCAATCTGGTGGCCGAGCGTCATCGCTTCGGTCTGGTCGTGGGTCACGTAGATGGTGGTGGTCCCCAGCTGCTGCTGGATCCGGGCGATCTCGGTCCGCATCTGCACTCGCAGCTTCGCGTCGAGATTCGACAGCGGCTCGTCCATCAGGAAGGCACGCGGGTCACGGACGATCGCGCGGCCCATCGCCACGCGCTGGCGCTGGCCGCCAGACAGGTTTGCCGGCTTGCGATCGAGGTGCGGCTCCAGATCGAGGATCTGTGCGGCCTCGCTCACCTTGCGGTCGATCTCGTCGTGCGGGATCTTCGCGAGCTTCAGGGCGAATCCCATGTTCTCGCGTACCGTCATGTGCGGATACAGAGCGTAGTTCTGGAACACCATCGCGATATCTCGGTCCTTCGGTGCGTGGCCATTGACGACCTCGCCGCCGATGATCAGCTGTCCGTCCGAGATGTCCTCAAGCCCCGCCACCATCCGCAGCGCCGTCGACTTGCCGCAGCCGGACGGGCCGACCAGGATCATCAACTGCCCGTCGGGGACGTCGAGATTCAGATGCTTGACGGCTTCGAAGCCGTCCGGGTAGCGCTTGGTGATGTCCTGAAACGTGATCTCAGCCATCTCGCGGACTCCTCCTTCTAGGCGGCGCAAACACCTGGGCATTGTCTGGCTGAGCGGCAGGCACTGCTCCTCGCATGCGCCAGGCGCTTGAGCCGGCGATGCTGGGCCAGTAGAGCTGCATAACGCGGCTCCTCATCTCAGCGGCCCCGCTCGGGGCCGATCGAGAACCGCCTCCACACCGGCCCCGCTCGGGGCCGATCGAGAACCGCCTCCACACCGAAATGTCTCTCCTCCGCCAGCGATGAATATGGCGGGAAAGTACCCGTATCCGCCGAGGCCAAAGCCAACTGTCGAACGATCGGGGACGCCCGCGCGACGCGTCGTAGATGAATCACCGGCGCGCGCGACGGTCGCAGATGAAGATCTGATGAAGCATCGGCACGGCCGTGATCTCGAGCGCATTGCCCTGGCCCGATACGGGTACTAGCGATGGCAGCACTGGGGGAACACCCACAGGAGGAGGAGAAAGTCGTGCGCACGAAGCCTGCAACCGTCGGGGCGGTTCTTGGGTGCGTCGCTGCCTTGGCCGCCGGCTGCGGGAGCAGCAGCAGCAGCGGCGGCGCGAGCAGCAGCAGCAGCTCGGGCGGGACCACCGTCAATGGCGGCCCGACCGTGACCCCGGCAATGGCGAGCAACCCTTCGGGCAGCGTCACCTGGTGTATCGGCAAGGACACGACCGGTGCGTTCAGCCAGGTCGTAAAGCTCTACAACCAGTCGCACCCCAATGTCCACGTCAAGCTGCTCGAGCTGCCGACATCCGCCGACCAGCAGCGCACCCAGCTGGTACAGCGCGAGCAGGCGAAGTCGCCTGAATGTGACGTGCTCGGGATGGACGTGATCTGGACAGCGGAATTCGCCGCACAGGGTTGGCTCCGAAACGTCACGCCGGCGATCCAGGCGCGCCAATCGGAGTTCATCCCGACGACGCTCGCCACCACCAACGTCGGCGGCAAGTACTGGGCGGTCCCGTTCAACACCAACGCCGGCCTGCTGTTCTACAACAAGAGCAAGATCCACACCCCCCCGACCACCTGGCAGCAGGCCTACCAGATGGCCAAGTCCAGCGGCGGCATCGGCTACCAAGGGCAGTCTTACGAGGGCTTGACTGTGGACTTCCTGGAGATGCTCTACAGCGCCGGCGGCAAGGTCCTCGCCCCTGACGGGAAGACCGCGACGGTCGACTCGCCGCAGGCTCAGCAGGTGCTCGCATTCATGCAGCAGGGGCTCAAGGACGGCGCGGCACCCCAGGCCAACCTCACCTACATGGAGGAGGAATCCCGCAACGCCTTCCAGACGGGCAAGGTCTCGCTGCTTCGGAACTGGCCCTACGTTTACGCGCTGGCTAAGCAGGCCCACGTGAACTTCGGCGTTGAGCCGCTTCCCGACTGGGCGAGCGGTAAGCCGGCGAGCGTGCTGGGTGGCTACAACCTCGGGATCTCGACGTATTCGAAGAACCCCGGCGCGGCGCTCAGCTTCGTCAACTATGCGACCGCTCCGGCGGCGCAGACGAAGTTCTTCATCAAGTCGTCGCTCCCCGCGGTGATCGCGTCGGTCTACCACGACCCGGCGGTGGTCAAGTCGCAGCCGTTCGCGCCACCGCTGCTCAAAGCCGTCGAGAACGGGATCCCGCGTCCGGTCTCGCCGGTCTACTCGCAGATCAGCGAGGCGATCTACAAGAACGTCTACTCGGCGCTGTCGAACGGCACGGCACCGGCCACGGCCCTGAAAAATGCACAGAGCCAGATCAATTCGGCCCTGAAGACGTTCTAGCTCGCCGTGAGCACTGCGCAGGCAACGCTTGCCGCTCCTCGTGGGCGCCGCCGCTCGGGCCTCTCCGAGCGGCGGCTCGCCGCGGCGATGCTGTCGCCGTCGCTGATCGTGATCCTGATCGTGGCGGCGTTTCCGATCGCCTACGCGATCTGGCTGTCACTCCACCAGTACAGCGTCATCCACCCCGGGTTGTCGCGGTGGGTGGGACTGGACAACTACCGCGACGCGCTGAAATCGAGCGATTTCTGGAGCGCGCTCAAGGTGACGTTCATCTTCACTGCGATCTCCGTCACGCTCGAGCTCGTGTTGGGGATGGGAATGGCGCTGCTGATGCACGCCGCATTCCGCGGGCGCTCGCTGTTGCGCGCGGTCGTGCTGGTGCCGTGGGCGATCCTGACGGTGGGCACCGCACTGACGTGGCGCTACATCGTCGCGCCGGACTCTGGCTTTCTGAACGAGATCCTCAAGGCCCTCCACCTCCCGGGCGCCCACACCGTGTGGCTCGCGCATACCGGCTACGCGATGGCGGTGATGGTGTTCGCGGACGTGTGGAAGACCGCGCCGTTCATGGCGCTGCTGCTGCTCGCCGGGTTGCAGGTGATCCCGGAGGAGCTAAATGATGCCGCGAGGGTCGACGGCGCAAGCGCCTGGCAGCGGTTCGTCAGGATCACGCTGCCTCTTCTGCGCCCGGCGATCCTGGTGGCGCTGATCTTCAGGACGCTCGATGCGCTGCGCATCTTCGACCTGCCCTATGTCCTCACGCAGGGCGCGAACGGGACGACCACACTGTCGCTGTATTCCTACCAGCAGCTCACTCAGAACCGCCTGATCGGCCCCGGCTCTGCCCTCGCCGTCCTCACCTTCATCATCGTGATGGCTGTGTCGTTCCTGTACATCCGGCTCGCGGGCCAGAACATCCGAGAACTGGCGGCGGAGAAATGAGCGCGACCGCTGCAACCGAACCTCGCCCTCGGCGTATGAGGATGTTCGCCGGTGAGCACGGAGCCGCCGGATCGCGGCGCTCACGCGGCGCGAGCATCCTCCTGTGGATCGGGGTGCTGCTGACGATCATCTTCTGCCTGTTTCCGTTCTACTGGATCATCAACACGTCGCTCAAGACGGGTGCCGAGCTCTCCACCGGACGGCTGTTTCCCGCGCATCCTTCGCTCGCCAACTACAGCTCGATCTTCCGCAACGGCGACTTCACGACGGCCCTGAAGACGAGCGCGATCGATGCCGGCGCGGCGACGCTGATCGCGCTCACGATCGGATCGTTTGCCGGCTACGCGCTCGCACGACTGCGCTTTCCGAGGAAGTTCCTGGTCCTCGCGATCGTGCTGTCGATCTCGACGTTCCCGCCGATCGCGATCGCGGCGCCCGTATTCAAGCTGTGGACCGACATTGGCCTGTACAACACGTACCTCGGCCTGATCCTGCCGTTCCTGACGTTCGTGCTGCCGCTGACGATCTACATCCTGGTCTCGTTCTTCCGGGAGATCCCAAAGGAGCTCGAGGAAGCCGCGCTCGTGGATGGGGCGACGCACTTCCAGGCGTTTCGCAAGGTCGTGCTGCCGCTCGCCGCTCCCGGACTCGTGACGGCCGGGCTGCTCGCGTTCATCTTCGCCTGGAACGAGTTTCTGCTGTCGATCACGCTCACCAGTACCGCTTCGCGGCGGCCGGTGTCCGCCGCAATCGCGTTCTTCACCGGCAGCACGCAGTTCCAGGTACCGATCGGCACGATCAGCGCCGCGCTCGTGACGATCACAGTCCCCCTGATCATCTTGGTGGTGATCTTCCAGAAGCGGATTGTTGCCGGCCTGACCGCGGGAGCGGTCAAGGGCTGAGGCGACCGTCCCAGCGCTGGTCGAGCGCGATCCGCGCGCCAGCTGTCCAAGCTTGCACCTGGTTGGCGATCGCGACCGGCTCGGGACCGCGGGACGTGACCGCATACAGCTCCGGCGCGTGTCCTAACCGCTCCAGCGCGGCCAGTACTCCGTGGCGCACACGATCGGCCGAGCCAGTGCGGCCCACGGCGCGTAGACCGCCCCATCCCAGCCAGGAGTCAAACGGCCAGACGGCACCGCGATGGTAGGCGGCCACTCTGAACTGGCGATGCGCCGAGGACAGCGTGCGAAGGCCGAAATCGGTCAGCACGTCGGGCTGGCACAGTCGCTCGGCGTAGTGGTCGCGTTCGGGCACGGGAAGTGCGTCGGCCCACAGCAGCCATCCGAGGTGCGAACCTGCGCCCGGTACGCCACGATCGCTGTGATCCACGGCGATCGTCTCCGGCGTGAAGACGCTCGCGATCCGCTCCGTCATCCGCTCGGCCAGCGACAACCACCGACCGTCCCCCGACAGCCTGGCCGTCGCACGCAGCGCGGCGACGGTCACGGCTTGCGTGTCGGCATCCGCGAGCGGCGGCTCGGGAACCCGCCCGTCGGCGTCGAGAATCCCGCCGCCGTAGGACTGCTGCGGGTCGGATGTGTCGCGCCATCCCTGCTGGACGAGCCCTCCACAACTCAGCCGCGGTCCATGACGAACCAGGCCCCGGCCCTGCTCGAGTGCGCGCTCGATCCACGCGCTCGCCGCGTGCCAGTGGGGTGAGAGCTCACGCACGAGCGCGCGGTCGCCCAGCGCCGCCAGCAACACCAGGAACCACGATGTGCCGTCGGCCGAGCCGTAGTAGCGCAGCTGTCCATCACGCACTGGCCACCCCATCTCCTCGAAGCGGGCGTCGGCGTGCGGCCGATACTCGTGCACGATCTTGCCAGGCTCTTCGTCCGTTTCGGGGTCATCGCGCTGCCCCTGAAGCGCCGCCAGCGCCCGGAGCGTCGCGCGCGCAACCTCGGGCTGCGCGGGCAACACCTGCAGCGAGGAAATCAGCGAGTCGCGCCCAAACAATGCGTGGAAGCGGCCCGGGTCCTGCGCGTTGATCGGCAGCGACGACGCGTACGGCCACCCATCCGGGGACAGGATCGTGCTGTCGAGGCCGTGGGTGCGACTCATCGGCTCACTCTCTACAGGATTCCCGAGGTCAGTAGAGCGCTCACGACCGTCGACTCGGCAAGCGCGGACCCGCGGGCCGTCGAGTCGGGGGCGGCGGAGGCTGCCGTGTGCTGCAGCGGTGGACGACGTGCCAGTCGGCGCGGTCATCTCCCCTGCCCGGGGTAGCGGTCCCGAGGGCGAGCTCGGCGCAGTGGATGCCTTGGTCGTGTAAGGACTGGGCGAGGGTGGTGAGGCCGGCCGGGCCGGCGGCCTGACTGTCGTCCCATCCCGTGACGGAGAGAGCGGCGGGAACGGCCATTCCTTCGTGTCCGGCGACGCGGAGCGCGCCCAGGGCGAGCTCGTCGCTCATCGCCGCGATCGCGTCCGGGGGGCGCTCGCTTTCCAGCAGCTGGCGAGCGAGCGCTTCACCGTCGGCGGCGCTGTTGCGCGCACAGACAGCGACTCGTAGTTGGTCGACCGCCCCGCCGAGGTTCGTCCAGGCGTCCGCGAAGCCCTGCCAGCGGCGGCGGGTGACCGGGAAGACGACGCGGGCCGGATCCAATCCGCGCACCAGCTGTTGGCGGCGGTCGCGGTCGAGCGGAAAGCTGAGCACCGCTGGGCGTCGCGCGCCCGTGAAGGCCGCTTCACCGATCGCGGCGGCGGCGGCGCGGTCATCGATCCCGACGACGGGCAGGCCCGCCCGGTGTGGCCCTGCGTGGATGACCGCAGGCAGGCCGGTGGCGATGACCGCGCCCAGCACGGGGTCCTCCTCGGTGGTGGTCCAGATGACGAAACCGTCGACGGCGGCGTCGGCGACCCGGGCGATATCGCTGTCCTGGCCGGTGGTGGGCACGAGCGTGAGCCCAACCGCTTGGTTGGCACAGACCTCCGCCACGCCGGAGAGAAACCGGGCCGCCTGGGGATCGTCAAACGCGTACGTCAGCCGTTCGCCGAGCACGACGCCGACGCTCCCGGCCCGGCCTCGCCGGAGCGAGCGCGCGCCCGGGTGCGGGCCGGGGTAGCCGAGCTTGGCCGCGGCCGCGCGGACCTTGGCCGCGGCGTCGGCTGAGACACGGTCCGGCCGGGCGTAGGCGTAGGACACGGTCATCACCGACACCCCGGCGGCCTGGGCGACGTGGGCCATGGTCGGGCGACGGGCTCTGGGCGTCAGCTCGCGAGGTTGAGGCGTCATCTCACGATGTGTATCCGGGCGTCATCCCGTGAGGTTCTGGGCGTCATCTCACGATGTGTATCCGCGCCGACTCCTGGGCATCTTCGTGGGGTGTGTATCGTTACACAACATGCGGCCGGCACGGAGTCCAGCGGGAACCGCAGCCTGAGCTCATCCGGCGGGGAGCGGGTCGCGGAGTCGCGGAGGCTTTCGCTTCCAGGATCGCGCGGGTCGACCGAGGCGTATCGGCGAAATCGAACGACGTGGTCGGCATTTGGCGCGCTGTTCGCATTCGGGTTTCTGAATGCGGTGCTGGGGCCGGCGCTGCCCTACCTCCGCGCGGTCGAGCGCATCTCCTACCTGGTGGGGACGCTTCACCAGGTGGCGTTCGCGCTCGGCGGCGGCTTGGCGGGCCTGCTCGCCGCACGTCAGCGGCGCTCGAACAGCCGAGCCACCTCGATCATTGCTGGGTTGACCGGGGCGGCGCTCGCCGGGCTGGCGGTCGGCTACGGCGAGGCACCCGCGATCACGATCGCGGGTGCGATGCTGATGAGCCTGCTCGGCACCTCGGCGCTGATTCGGGTATGGGCACTGCTCGCCGACGTCCATGGCCCACGTCGCGCGGTCGCGATGAGCGAGGGAGAGGTATCGGTCAGCCTGGCCGGAATCCTCACCCCGGTCCTGATCGGCGAGCTGGCCGTCACCGCGCTGAGCTGGCGCTTTGCGTTCGTGCTTGGCGTCGGCGCAACCGGCTTGGCGGCCCTCTGGGTATGGCGAGCCCGGATGCCACCGCCAGTCAACACCCATGCCCAAGAGACTCGCCCGAACGGCGGTTCCGCGGGCCGGTGGCCGCAGCCGATGTTGGTCGTGGTCTTCGCGATCGTGGCGCTCGAGTTCTCGCTCAGCTTCTGGCTCGCCAGCTACCTGAACGACGACATCGGCTTGGCCCGAAACCTGGCAGTGGCGTTGGTCAGCGGCCTGTACGCCTCGAACCTTGCCGGGCGGCTGCTGGTCAGCCGCCTTGCGCGACGCACCGGGGCCGAGCGGCTCCTCGCCGGCGCGCTGGGCACCGCCCTGCTCGGCCTGCCCCTGCTCCTGATCGCCACCGGCGCGCCCGCGGCCGCGGTTGGCATCGCCGTGGCCGGGATCGGCATCGGGGCAACGTTCCCGCTCACCTCCGCGCTGCATGTGCAGGCCAGCCCGCGCAGTGCGGACAGTGCTGTCGCTCAGGTCTTGGCGGTCGCATCAGTCGGCCAGTTCGCAGGGCCTCTCACCGTCGGGGCGATTGCCCAGGGGGCCGGCCTACGGGCCGGGCTGCTCATCCTCCCTGCCCTCACACTGATCGCGGCGGCCGGGCTCTTCTACGGGCTCGACCACCGCGGCAACCGCTGATCCACACCGAGCGCACTCATCTGCTGAGCATCCATTTGCCGACTGCAGAATGTGAGTCAGCGCCCGCAGCGAACCGGTGCGCCGCCGTTTCTCGCGGGGTTTGCCAGCATGCCGCCTACATCCAGTGCGATCGAATGCGACGAGCTCCATGGGCCAAGCTGCGCAGGAAGGACGGAAGCTGACCGGCGCGCGTACTCACGCCACCGGGGCCATCCGCCGGCATGCGCAGGCGGCTGGACGTGCCTGGCCGTCCGGGACGGCTGGCCGTGTCGCCCTCGGGCTGCTGGGCCTCGGCGTGTTCCTGCGGGTCTTGGCGATGGCCAGCCTGTGGCCGACGACGATCCTTGAGGACGGCTACCAGACCTACGCCGACTCCCATTCGTTCCAAGATCCTCTGCACCCAGCGGGATACGCGCTCGTCCTGAGGGGGATCGGGCTTGTCACGCACAACATCACGGTGACCGTCGGACTCCAGCACCTGGCCGGGGTCATCACGGCGCTGCTGCTCGGCGCCGCGACGCGACGCATCACCGGATCCGACTGGGCTGCCCTGCTGCCGGCCGGGATCATCTTGCTCGACGGCGATGTGATCTACCTCGAACAGTCGATCATGTCGGAGACTTGGGAGATGCTGGCGACGTCGATCGGCCTATACGCCGCGGTGCGCAGCTTCGACCGGCCGGCGCCGCTCACGCCATGGCCATTTTGGACCGGCGCAGCGCTTGGGGTCGCCACGACGATCCGCAGCGCCAACATCGTGCTCGTCGTGGTAGCAGCAGTCGCGCTGCTCGTCGCCCCGCCGTCGACGATGAAGGGGTGGTGGCAGCGGTGGCTCGGTCCGGTCGCCGCGGTCGGGGTCGCGGCCATTGTCTTAGTTGCCTTCGCGGGCGCCAACGCGAAGTTCGGCGACGGGTTCGGGATTGCGCCCTCGCCCGGATGGTACCTGTACGGCCGCGTCGCGCAGTTCGCCGACTGCAGGCAATTCACACCGCCACCCCGCACCGCGTCGCTGTGTCAGACAATTCCTGTGTCTCAGAGACCCGGCGCCTACAGCTATATGTTCGACACGAAGTCCTCGCCGGCGCTTCGGCTTGTCGGCACGTTTGGGAAGGATGACCAATTGGTGGGTAGCTGGGCAAGCCGGGCCCTCCGCGCGCAGCCCGGTGACTTCCTCATCACGGCATGGACATACCTTCGAAGTTACTACGTACCAAGCTCCCTACCGGCACGATTGCAGACCAGTCGTACGGAGCTCGATCCTCAGCTCGATTTCACAAACAATGGCAACGTGTTCTTCGCCGCTGCGGCGCTGCAGTCTCTCGAGCACTACTTCGGGCCGATCAAGACCCACTACGTCAGTTGGGGCCGCCACGTCCTCCGTGGTTGGCAGGTCGTGTTCCGCTTTGGTGCCACACTGCTCGCCATCACGACCGCTCTGACCCTCATCGGCTTGGCCGTCGGAACTCGGCGATCGCGCGTTGGAGTCCTGCTATTCGGCGTCGGGGGCTTGTCGCTACTGGCTGCGCCGGTGCTGAGCGCCAACTACGTGGGCCGGTACACGGTACCGGTAGCCGGTCCGCTGATGGCGGCGACGGCAATCACGATCACCGAGCTGATTCGTATCTGGCGCCGATCACAGTCCAGCGAACCAAGGCGCCCAGCCGCCAGGCCAGTCGCGTCGTAGAGGGGTTCCAGCGTGCATACGGTCCGGGTTGTGCGCGCCGCACGGCGAGTCCTGCGTCCGACGCGATCAGCGGGACGGGAGTCCTCAGCGCGCGGCGTGGGCGAAGATGTCGATCGCCTTGCCGCCTGCCGTGGCGATTGTCTGCCCTGCAATCGCGAGCAGGTAGGTACCCCCGTCCCCGGCATACCCGTCGGGCGGAGTGATGGTTTCGTTGGCATCGGACCGGATCGTCCCGCGCCATCCGCGCGATGGTCGGCTGAACGTGTACAGCATCTCTCTGCATTGGCCGGGGAAGGGATCGCACGACGAGCTATCGGGACCTACGGCGAGCGCCGCGATCGTGCTGCCTGAGTCAGCGAGGTCGCTGACAGCCAGACAGCCGGCGCTCGAGACCGGTGGGGGTGTAAGCCTCAACCGAGCGGTGGGCAGGCGCGTACCAGACCACCCGCGCGCCGGCCTCTGGAATGCGACAAGCTCGCACACACCGAACTCGAAGGGTCGGCTTTGAGTGGTGGCCACGACGCTGGAGCCGGACACGGCCAATGGGCCGGGGATCATTGACCGGTACGTCAAGTGTGCGCGCTCGTGAATGCTGCCCTTCCAGCCGCGTCGCGGCTCGCTGAACACGAAGATCGTTCCAACGGAGGGCGAGGTGAAAGCGCTGGTGAAGATATTCCGACCTGACACGGCGATCGCGTACCCCAGCTGCGTTTCACCCGCCTCGTGGGCAGCGGTCAGCCTGGCGCTTGGATAGACGGTGGCCGACCAGCCTCGGCGGGGTCTATTGAAGACGTAGACCGCTCCGGGCCCGGTTCGAGGGGCGTCCACCCCGATTTGAGGAACGCCCACCGCGATGGTGGTTCCAGAGGCGGCAACAGGGCCGAGCGGACCGACGCTCGGGCCGACGGCCAATCGGGCGCGCTCGTGAAGCGTTCCCGCCCAGCCGCCGCGCGGCTTGGTGAACACGTACAGCGCGTTCCCGAGGGGCTGTCCGCCAGAGCCGGAACTCACGACCGCAGCGCTGCCGGAAATCGCCACTGAGCTTCCGAAGCCATCGCCGACTCGTCCATCGGAGGCGATCAGCCTCGCCGCCTCGCTGTCATCCGACCACCCCTGCGCCGGTCTCGTGAACACGTACCCCACTCCCTGCGTGCTCGTCCCCGGCATGAACCCGGAGGCACCGGCAACCAGGACCCCACCGGACATCGCGATCGACCCGCGATCAATCGGACCGCCGCTGGCGGCGAGCTGGGCGCTCGGCACCAAACGAGCCCCGCCCACAGCCCCTGGAGCCGTCGACCCGACCAGCGCCAACCCTGTCAGCGCCGTCGCTACCAGCGCCACCAGAGGAGCCACCTTCGCTCTCAAGGCCACCGCGGGAACTCGAGGTGACCGAGGACATGTGGTGCGGCGTGTCACCCGATCGGGGCGTACCGCCAGACGCCATTGCGCGACCACACCGCTGAGGTGGATGCGCCCGGCGGGCAGCCGTCGAGGCATCTGAGCAATTGCAGATCGGTGAACGGACTCTGGTTCGAGGCGTCGGACGCATCGCAGCCGCTGGGCGGTTGCGGACACGTGCTGTCTACGAGCGTCGTCTTGCCGCTGCGCCCGTCGAACGTCTGTACGAACCAGTTGTAAGGAAGCCCACCGCCGGTTTCGGAGAACGAGATCCAGGCGGCGAACGGCGGTGCGAGCGCCACACGCACGAATCCCACCCCAGTCACGTCGGCGTTCTCGCTCTCGCCGGTCAGCACGTTCGTCACCGTGAGCCCGGTCACGGCCCCATAGCGCCCACCGCCAAGCTCGTCGGTCGCGGCGTACGCCGCGTAGATGCCCGCCAGCGCGACAGGCCCGACCATGACGATGTCGACATAGCCGCCCGGTTGGCCGGCCTCGGCGACGAGCGGCGCCCAGTGCCAGGCTCGGCGCATCGCGCAGTAGCGCCACTGGCGTTCAGGCCCGTCCGTTCCCCCGCCGTACGCGTTCTTCACGTTGACCGTGCCCTGGATGAGCACCGCCCTCGGGTTGCGTGCGACCACATGCCAGCGGCGCGGCACCACACAGCGCGGCGCGCGCGGTTTCGCAGCGGAGGGCGCGGGGAACGCGGCCACCAGCACGACGACCAGCGGAGCGACCAGCCGAAGCGCGCGCATGTGATCTGAACGGGCGGCGCGCGGTGAAGTTTCGCGGGCGGGTCTCCCACCCGCGCGGAGCGAGCCGGGCGCTCCCCCTCAGCACCAGTGTTCGGGCGCAACTTCTCGCGTCGATCCCCGTTCTCGTGGTGTGCGGATTCGTCGCCTGCGATGCCTGACGCTGGCGCTTGCTTGTTCTGCAGTCTGGTCCGCGCCTGCCGCGGCGACCATGTCGCATCAGTCCGCTGGCGCAGCGTCCGCCGGTCATGTCGTCTTGACGAGCTCATTTCGACCGATCAGAGCCGGGGTCGGGCGTGTCTTTGCGAGCGGCGATTATCTGCTCAGCACGATCTCGAATGGTTTCTATCCGCACCGTCTCGCTCCGATCGTCATCAACGACCGACTCGGCACGACGACGGCACTCGACCCGAGTTGCGACGCGGACGCACTCGGGCCGCCATGGGTCTTGATGAGTTGTCCGCAGAATCCAGACCCGTACGGGCCCTACGACGTTGAGCTCTATTCGCTCGCGGACGGGAAACGTCAGACAATGACGCTGAGCCCAGGAATGCCGTATTGCTCATCGCCCCCGTTCGACCCGGAGGTCCAATGCAGCGCTGACGCCGTCGGGGCCTACTGGGTCGAGTGGGTCGCGAGCAGCTATCACCACCTCCCGACCAGCATCTACTTTCAGAACATCCAGACCGGCGAGCTTCGGCGCGACCCGACCAACGCGAAGACGTTCGCGGACCTGAACTCGCCCGTCTTGGCGCAGCGGCCGTGTCCGGGGGTGCAGATCATGCCTGATCCCGACCCGCTCGGGACGGGCTGGGGCTCGCTGACTCCTTACGGTCAATTCGCGCTCGTGGTCGGCCCCGGCACCAGTGTCTTTCTCGAGCGGTGCGGGACGCGCCTGCGACGACAGCTCGCCACCGGAAACATCGCGGTGTCGTACGCCCTGGCCACGAACGCCGGTGCGATTGTGTGGCCGACCGCAACCGGCCGCCTCAGCGGGCTGTTCCTCCCCAGCCTTCAGACGTTCACGATCCAACTTCCCTCCGCGATCGTGAAGCCGGCCGGATCGTCGGTGGGCGCACCCGTCTTGGCGCTCGGGCTGACCTCAGGCATGCTGTACGTGAAGGATGGCTGGGCTGGAACGCTTTGGCGGACGGCCAGCCCGAGCGCCTTGCCGCTCAACACGAGCCGACCAACGCTCACGCGCTCGGGAAGCACCCTGAGTTGCCGGCGCGGAAGCTGGCGCCAAGCGAAACGCTTCTCCTACACATGGCGGGTGAACGGGGCGATACAGAGAGATGCTGAGCCCAGACTGACCGTCGGCCGAGCCCACAAACGACGCAGCGTGAGCTGCGGCGTGACGGCATCGAACGCGGCGGGCGCGACGACCGCCATGAGCGCTCCGGTGAACGCGCGCTGACCGGCGGCACGGTACGCCCGTGGCCTCGGAGAGCACTGGCCCTATCGAGCAACAGGACGACGTCGTGACATCGCCGCTGCGATTGCGGCCATAGCTACCTCGGCCAGGTCGGCCAGCCCGGCGGCATGCTCTGGCTGGGAATCGGCTGGAACAGCCCGGATGGCGCCCCGAGCCGCACGAGGAGCGCGTTCATGTTCCGCCCTTCGATCGTCGACCAATCGCCCACGTCGGGGCACGTCTGGCACCAGTGCCCGTCCGCCCTCGCCAGCGCCTCGGGTCCGGGTCCGGCCGCCCAGCCCCACTCCGACCACGGGTATCCCGCGTAGAGCGTGGCGATCTGCTGCCCGGCGCTGACCGTCTGCCCTGCCCGAACGCTCACCGTAATGTGCTCGGCCACGTACACGTACTTGCCGGCGAACGGACCGTCCAGCAGCCGCATGACGACGATCCCGCCACCCGGCCAGCAGCTGACCGCCCAGCAGCTCGACGGCCCCGAGTCCGTGTCGCTGGCCATCGTCACGCGGGCCCGGCCGATCGCCAGCAGTGGCCCGGTGCCCGCGTAATCCACGCCGAGGTCGATCCGCCGCGGCGTCAGACCGCTCACCTCCCGGACCGGGTTGACGTAGATCCACACGTCGTAGTGGACGCTCCTGCGAGCCCGGGTGCCGTTCTTGTCGATCGCGGTGACCACAAACGGCACCGTGCCGAGCCGTCCGGTGCTGAGGGCACGGCCGCGAGCGACGCTGCCGGTGCACGAGGCGATCGTGCTGGCAACCCCGCCCTCTTCGCACCGGAAGTGGGCACGGATCCGCGAGCCACGCTCGTAGGACGCGCCCTGCAGCGGCGCGGTGATCGTGATCTGGGGGGTCGCGAACTCGTAGGAGCCGGCATCGCACGCCCGCCCCTCGGGCCGCCGGACGCCGCGCTGATCCGTTGCGGGACAGCCGCCGTTTCTCGCGGGAATCGCATCGATCGCCGTGCTGCCCGCCCCGATCGCCATCGTGGCGGTGGGGCCTCCGTTGTCCTTCAGTCGGCCGAGCTTGGGGTTACCGTGGCGGCCGGGACAGGTCCGGTCGCCATAGCTCAGGTCCCGGCCGCCGTTGGCGATCGCCTTGCCGGTGCTCCCGGCGCAGTTCGCTCCGCGGCTCGAGGCGACGATCGTGTTCTGCAACCGCATGTCGTCGGCACCGAGCGTGGGTCCGACGAACAGGCCTCCGCCCACGCCTGCGGCGCCGGGATTGCCCGCGGTCGACCCGTGAGCGCCGCCGAGCCCGACCCCGTTGCCTGCCACAGTCGCATTCAGCACCTGGCTGGGTCCCCCCACAACCGCGATCCCACCGCCGTTGCCGCCGGTAGCGCCCCCGCCGGTGAGCCCGCCCCCGACGCCACCAGCCCCCGCGATGTTGCCGTACACGGTGCTGTCGATCACCTTCAGCAACCCGCCCTCACTGAAGATGCCGCCCCCTGGCCCGCCCACGCCGCCGCCGTCAGCGCCGAGCGGCCCCGCGCCGCTCACCCCAGGGCCCCCAGGTCCCCCGGCTCCGGCGCTATTGCGGCTGATCGTCGAAGCCCTCACCGAAAGCGTGCCGTGATTGTCGAGCCCGCCGCCACTTCCGCCGGTCCCTCCGCCGCCGCCCGCGCCGGACGCTCCGAGCGGGTTGGCGTCCCCGCCGCCTCCGCCTCCGCCCGCCCCGGCGCGGTTCCCCGAGACAGTCGAGTCGACCAGCATCATCCCCCCCCGGTTGTAGACGCCGCCACCACCACCTCCGAGGCCTCCGTCTCCGCCGTTGCAGCCGGCGCCTCCGCCACTCCCACCGGAACCCCCAGGCCCCGCCGCGTTCCCGGTGACCGCGACGAGCTCGAGTTCCAACGCCCCAGCGTTGAAGATGCCCCCGCCGCTGCCGAGGTCCCCTGCGTCGAGTCCGTCGGCTCCGGCTCCGCCCGCGGCACAGCTGACGCCCGCGACGCCGCTCGCCCCCGCCGGTCCGGCCGGTGCTCGGCCGCCGGTGATGGTCAGGCGGCTCAGCACGAGCCGGGCGCCGCTCGCCACGGACAGCACTCGGTCCCCGACCCCCCTCGCATCGATCACCGTGGCCCGGGGCCCGGCGCCGGTGATCGTGAGCGGCGCGGCGCCGTTCACGTTCAGATCGCCGCTGGCGTTGCCATCCGCGCCCGCACGGGGGATCGACAGCAGATATCGACCCGAGCCGAGCACGATCGTGTTCGAACCCCGGCTGCCGCGCCCGCAGTCGTTTCGCGTTCCCCGCGACTCCACCGCCTCGACAGCCTCCCGCAGGGAACATCTCCCGTCATGCGCGACGAACTCGTCCCTGGTGGTCGTGACCGACAAAGTGGCTGCAGCGGCAGCCACTGGGCGCACGAGCAACACGCCCATGACGAGGCCAACAGCCAACACACCGATCGAGCCGATGCGCACCAGATCCCGGGTACACCGCAGGGTGATCACGCGCCAGAGCTTCGCAGATCAGGACGCCAACGTCGGCGAGCGCAAGCGCTGGAAAACGACCGCCGGTGAACCGCGGCGCATGCCGTCTCATCGGCCCTCAATCGTGAAGAAATCTCGGCTATACGCCGAGAGGAAAAACCCCGGTACCCCGGGCTGGCCCGGAACGAGAGGCACGGGCGAGAGCGGTCCCACCCCACCTCGGTGCCCGTAGAGGTAGCCAGCCACCCACTCCGGGTTGATGTCGAGCTCGACGGCACGCACGACACGCGCGCCGAGGAGCGCATCCGCGAGCTGCGCCGGGGTGAGGTGCTCGCCGCCCGCCCACACCAGACGCCCGTCAGCCGTCACCCCGAGCGCGGAGCGGGCGGGAGCACTGACCCCACCGAGGGTCGCACCCCAGCACGACAGGCAGTCGACGTTCGGAGCCACCGTGCCACCGTTGATCAGCAGAGTGAGGTTCTGGCGCACCGAGGCGACTTGCGTTCCCGGCGTCGGCACACCGGCATGCCACGCCCCGATGTCGGTACGCCCGTCAACGTAGGTGACGATCGAACCACGCCCGTCGACCAACGGCGCTCCAGTGCGTCCGTAAGACTCAAAGCCGCCCGCCCCGGTGGAGAACTTGAAGCCACCGTTGAACGCGGCGATCAGCCGTCCCAGCTCGGCGCGGGTCACCAGCGGGCCAAACCGCCAGCCGGTTCCGCCCGCGTCGACCGTGCCGGAGTGAAGCCTCAGCGTGGCGAGGCGCTGATCGAAGGAGAGCAGCGCCACGCCGGATGATGCCCGGGCAATCCACACCGCCGTCTGCCCACGCCAGCGCACCGCGGGAATGAACGCCGTCGGCGAGGAGCCAAGCGCAGCGTGCAGCAACTGCGGGAATGACACAGGCAACGGCGCCCGAGGGCGACGCGGTGTGCGGCGAGCGACGTGCGTCATCGACGCGCTGCGGGTCGGGCTCGTCATGCCGCTGCCGGTGGCACTGGTGCCGCACCCAGCGACGGCGAGCGCGGCGCTGCCGCTCGCGAGCACCCCTACGAGGCGTGGCCTCACAGGTTCACCCGGTCATCGTGGAGGACCGGGGGAGGTGGCTGCCGAGGGAACGGCCATAGCCTCGAGGTCGAGTGGTCACGTTGAGCGGCCGCCTGATGCCGAGCGACCCATCGACAAGCGCCAGCTCACGTAAGGACGGCGGCCACATCTCCGCGTGAGTGTCCGCCCGGCGTCCAAGCCACCGGTAAGCGTCGAGTCAGCCGGAGCTAAGCCGACGATGAGATGACGCTTAGCCCGTGACGCGTCACCCGGCCAAAGTGGCCTGGCGGCTCGAATGGCCCCGCCTCTGCGCCGAAGTTCTCAGTGGAGCCGGCCGGGATGAGCCGCCTTCGAGGGCGTCGGCGCTTTATCGCCTCGAGGTGCTCGCAAGGAGTTCGAACACATTGATCGGGGCGTGCGCGCCCTTGACCTCGAGCGCACCGAGGGGTTGCGCGACCACGACTGGCCCGGCGAGGGCCGCCGTCGCCTCAGTCATGTAGATGCGCCCGGGCCGCGCGATCGACTCCATTCGCTTGGCGAGAGCGACGGAGTAGCCGCTCAGCGTGTAATAGCGGCAGTATCGATCCCCGATCGTCCCGGTCAGGATCTGGCCCGAGTTCATCCCAATGCGAACCGCGAGGTCGAATCCTTGGTCGCACCGCAGCTGTTGTGCCAGCACGTCGATTTGCTCCCGCAGCCAGAGCGCGGCGTCGCAGGCTTTCCGCGCGTGCTCCGGGCTCCCGTGGGGCGCTTCGAAGACGGCCATGATGCCGTCGCCGGTGAAGCCCCCAACCCACCCACCAAAACGATAGACGCCTTCGCACTTCAGCTCGAAGAGCGTTGCCATCGTTGACCACCAGTCGTCGGCATCGAGCGAATGGCTCAGGCTCATCGAACCGCTGACGTCGGTGAACAGTACCGTGGCGGTCTTGCACTCAGGGTTGCTGGCGGGTGCGAGGCGGGCTGGATGCTCGTCAAATGCCGGCGCGTCAGCCGCGGGTGCATCCTGTGCAGTGGCGGTGGCAATCGTGGTCATGCTGTGGCCTCCGGTGAGACAAACGGCAAGGACCGTGAACGTCCCAATTGACGGTCACATGGCGGTCACGCGGGATAACGGAGCCGGCGCGGCGCTGCGGGCGCCTGCTGGGCGAGAGTTCGATTGCCGCATCGCTCACACTCGGAGGCACGGCGACGCTGACGAGGCTCGCCGGCCGGCTGCTCGGGCGTTAGACGCTGAGCAGCAGGCGTCGAAGCGTGCCGAACTGCTGAACGCTCAGTCGGTAGATGGCGTCGGCCATCGTGTGCGCCTGCACTGCCTGCGGGTCACGACCGTCAAAGAACTCAAACGCGCCGGTGATGTACGGGGCGGCGAGCGTGAGGAACGCCTGCTCGGTTGCCGCATCATCGTTGAGCATGAACGTTTCGCCCAGCAGCACGGGTTTGCGGGCCTGCGCGAAGCAGCGGATGACCGACAGCGCGTCGGGCAGGTGGCCCGTCGTTGGGTATTCGTGGACGATCACCATGTCGAGCAGGTCGGCGACGTTGGCGGGCGAGAACGGCCCGGTGATCTGCGGCAGCAGCCCGATGCTCACGGGTCTATCGTCCTGGGTCCGGACGGCACCGGCCATGAGCCGGGTCCAGCTGCGGGCCAGTTCGTCGGCCTCTCGTCCCGCTGCGGTGGCGATGCTCTGCACGAACCACCAACGGCCGATTGCGCCGTAGTAGTAGCCGGGGGTGCTCGCGACGATCGGCTCAGAGCTGAGCTCATAGCAGAGCACCGCCGGCGAGCTCGAGGCGGCGTGCGCGACTGCGGTCCAGAACCGCGCCTGCACGTCCCAGCGCGCCCGCCATGGCATTTCGTCGTACCACCTGGGCACCAGATCCGGGCGCCAGACCAGGTCGCCCGTGATGTCGAGGTAGATCCGATCAGTCTGCGCCAGCCCGAGCAGCCGCCTGAGCGCATCCAGGGTGCGCTCGCGCGGCCGAGTTGGCGTCGCCATCACCTGGCTGAGCTGGAGGTAGATCCGCATACTGTTGGCGCCCATGCGGCGAGCGGTGCGGAGCTCGGTTCTCAGCACCGCGAGGTTCGCGCTCGTGGGATCGTCGAAGTAGGCGACGACCGGTTCGTGGTCGCCCATTCCCCAATTCAGTCCCCAGGCCCGCCAGGGCCGGGCGCCGGCGTACAGCCGGTCTCCGCGGACGACGATACGCGGCATCGTCCCCGCCGCAGCCGCGCTCGGGAACGCAGCGATCGCAGCGATCGCGGCGAGCGCAGGCGCCGCGCGGCGCAGCAGCCCGATTGTCCTCAGACGCGCGGCCGCGCCGATCGATCGCTGTTCGCCAGGTGTTTCCGCGGCCGCCGCGCAAGTGCGCGATTGGGTGATCGTGCCCAGGCGAAGCCCGGGGCGTGCATCGACAGCCATCGCCGCTCCCCTCTCGCCCCGAGCCAGCTCAGAGCGTCAGAACGAAGGGCTCTTCGCGGGTGCGCTCGGCTGGCGTCGCCTGCGGCTCAGCCGGTCCTGGTGAGGGTCACCCGCCTGTGAAGAGCGTCGTCTCTTGTTGGCGAGGACTGTGCGGGGGTCGGGTAACCCGGCGCTCACGCGCGGCAACAACCTGGTCACAGCGATGCACGGGCGCCGTATGCGAGCCGCCGGTGTCAACGCCGGGCGTCAAAACCGTCCTGATCTCGAGCCTGCGACTCGGCGGCGTTCCTCACGTCAAAGCCGACCACGCTGCAGGCGGCCTGCGAGCGCCGGCGTCAGGGTCCGTTCGCGGGGCCGCGCGCGACGCAGCTAGCTACGTGTACAACGAGAACGGCGACGTTATGGGCTGGCGGCCCCGTAGGGCAGGCCGGTCGCGTCGAAGCTGACCCGGTCCACCGGACCGGCGACCCGGTCGACGATGTCCTGCAGCGACCTCGTGTCGTTGATGGCGGCCAGACCTGGCTCGGAGAACGTATCCGCGGAGAAGATGCGAGGGTCAAGCAATGGATTGGTCAGGGCCTGTGAGAAGGCGTCGACCCCCACCATCGTCCCCATCAGCATCGGCAGCGCGGCTGGCCGGCCGACATCTTCCGCGAACAATCCGACGTAGAATTCCATGTTGTCGACACTGCCTCCGTACAGGTTGCTGAGACGCTCTTGCACGTAGGGGTTTGAGGTCACGTCCGCGAACGACTGCAGTCGCGGGTAGCGGCACGCCGCTCGGTAATCGTTGTAACCGGCCAGATCGGCGTCGCGCGCCATCCGAATCGAGTCGGCTTCGGCTTGACGCAGGTACTGCGGCGTGTTGAAGAGACCGATCTCCATGCAGCGCTGGTTCGATGCGGAACTGATCAGGTTGGCCAGCGGATGCTTGCGCAGGGGCCCGGTATCCCACAGGAGGCCCTTAACCGTCCTCGTTTCGCCGGTAACGACATCAATCGAGTCTGGCATCAGCGGGTGCCAGCGGTAGAGCAGATCGAACTCGATGGACATCCAGTTTGGGCGGAACCAGACACGCTCGCCACCCGTGCCCGGCTCACACGAGAAACGGAAGTGGAATGGGGTGATGTGGTTGATGTACTCCTCGATGACGACCTTGTGCAGCAGGACGATCAGCACGTTTCGAGCAGTCTCGAAGATCCTGTCGTCGCACCAGCGTGGATTGGCCCGTTTGATCTCGCGAGCCACCCGATTATGCTCGCGCAGGAAGATCGTGCTCATCAGCAGCATGCCGTAGTGAACGTTGCCCCGGGGAAGCGGGACGGCAAACAGTTGGTTCCTGCGTTCGTCGGACAGGAACCGTGGATCGGCCTTGAGTTTCTCGTCTAGGAGGGGACCTTTGCGGTCCTTGCCCGCTACTGTCAATTTGAGGCTCGGAAATTTTGAGTCGCTGTACGGTGGGGGTATCTCGCCCCCGTCTTTCGCAGTTTGATACTTGAGTTCGCCGTCCTTCCCACGTAGCTCCTTGGTTTGCTCTGGAGTCAACCCGTACAGCTGACAGAGGTCGATCGCGTGGGTGGATTGGTTCTTCCGTGGGTTGCCAGGGTCGGTGCGCAGGAAGCCGTCAACGAACCACTGCGCGAAGAAAGGAAAGAGGAGTGTTGACTTCTCCGACCATTTTCCGCCTGTGACCGGGCGGTCGAACAGTTTGGCGACCTTGTCGACGTCCGGGTAGTGACGGCCTTTCGGCCACGACGGGAGGTGACGCGCGCTGTAGGTCTTATCCGTCAGCGAAGCCCACGAGGTGTGGTCCGACATGGTGGTCAGCCTGGGCGGCCGCGGTTCCATGCTCATAACGAACTGATTGATGAAGTTGTCGTTGACGACCGAGTGCAGGACTCCGGGCCGGTTGAGGACCCGCCACACCTCGGGCAGATTCGTGATCATCCAGTAGGTCGCGGCGTTACGGACGCCGCGCTGACGCACTGCCTGGCGGAGGCGCGCGAAGGGCCACGATTCTGGCTGCGCGGCGAGTCCCGGGCCGACGCCACCACCCGTCGGCGGGGACGACGCACCCCAAGGGCCCGCCCCGCCCGTCGCTGCGGGCTTTGGCAGACAGATGTCCCGCTTGGCCATCTCGTTCTGGACCTCGGTGATGAACAGGGCGTGCTCAAAGCCGATCCCGAGAGACAGGGCGGCCGCCGCCGCGCGATGCCGACCAGCGCGCATCAACGTCGACGAGGCAGTCGCTCCGACCACCTCGCTCAGGCTGCCGACGATCACCGGCCATTTTCTGAACTGGGACCAATATGGCTCGTCCAGCACTGTGGCCGCCTCCATTTGATGCTTCAGATGCATGCTCACCAGCAGTGCGCCCGTGGCCGGCACGGGGCCGAGTTTCTCGATCAGGGCGAACCACACGAGCCAGATGACGATCTCGGCGTTGATCGCGAGTGCGGCGGCTCTCTGAGAGCTCTGAAGATGGGCGGCGACGGCCGGGTCGGGTTTCGTCGGCGGGTGTTGGGGGCCCTGTACGAAGATCAGCAGGAGCAGCCCGGATTCAAGCGTCTCCTCCACCACCAGGTAGACAGCTCCCCGTCCTTCGCGACCCTCAACTGACTCGCGGAGCCACTTGCTCAGCCCAGCGCACTCAACGATCGTCACGTACGCCCACGTGCCGACGCGCACGCGCAGGCGCTGCCGCGGCGACATCACGGTCGGCGGTGGGAACGCGACCTCCGGTGTACCCGATTTCGACGCCCTACGAGACCGGATCGACGTCGCTAGGTGTCGACGCAGCGCCATATCAGCCCTGGATCAGACGCTACTCGGATTTCGGGGTCCCCGGGGGAAAACTTGGCGCTTCCCGAGCACGCTGTCCAGCGTGAGCGGGTCGACGAACGCCTGGGGACTCGAAGACTGTCTCTGCCTCCCGGATTCGTCGCTGGGGTCAGCCGCCGACGCGTTGTGGCGTCGCGGTCTCGCCCAGTAGGGCGGTGGCTTCGCGCTCGATCGCACGGCTTCCGTACTGGCGGCCGAGTTCGGCGGCCGTGCGCAGGGATTGGCGGGCATCGGCCGGGTTTCCGCGAGCCAGCAGCGACTCGCCGACGGCGACATGAGTGCGCGCCGTGAGCAGGGGCGCGACAAACCGGGTATGGGCGCTCATCGCTTCCGTGAGGTGCTCATCTGCCGTGGCGTACCGACCGAGGACACTGGCCAGCCGGCCGAGATTCAGCTCAACGGAGCCGCGCGTCGAAACGCCGGAGGTCGTGGCAAACAGCGGGCGTTGATCGAGCAGCATGGGGTACAGCCTGGCGGCGACCTCGAGCTCGCCGACCCGGAGGGCGATGTCGGCGCAGCGGGCGAGGTTGAACGCTCGGGTCTGGTGGAACCCGAATCGGAACCCGTCGGAGGCCAACTCCATGAGCGCCGCCGCCGCCTCGGCGAGGTGGCCGCGCTCGGCGGCGACGAAGCCTCGCGTCACGTGGAGGAGACGCAGATCGGGGGCGTCCTCGGTCTGGCGCTTGAGCGGCTCGACAAGCTCGTCGAGGTGGTCCTGCTCTGTTCGGATCGCCATCAGCTGGCCGAAGGTGACAAGCATGGCCTGCGGAATCGCGTGTCTGACCGCAATCGCCGCAGCCTCCTTCGTCAGCGTCTCTGACCCAACGAGGTCGCCCGCGATCCACCGTTGAGCACTGTGGCACCAGAGTGCGGTCCAGCGGAGGACCGGCTGGCCGATGGCTTCAGCGAGGCGAAGCATCTCGGCAAGCGCGGCATCCAGAGGCCCCCGAGCGCCCTCGTGCATCGCGTGGATGAACCCGAGGTACGCGGCGCGGAACTGGAGCTCGGGATCGGCAATCGCCACGGCGAGCCGCGCGAGGTCACACACGAGCGCGTCGTGGTCCTTCAGCGGTGCGACGGGGCCGATGTTGGCAACGTATGACACCACCGCCGCGAGCCCGCGTGCGTCGCTGCGGTTGCGCGCGAGCGACAGGGCGTGCCGGACGAGTTCGACTCCCCCGTCGGCGTCGCCACCGTAGTAGACCTCCCTCCCGCGGATGGCCAGTACAAGTGGCAGATCCGGCGCGTCGTCGGGGAGCCGCCGCGACGTGTGCTCGAGGACGGCGACTCGTTCCGGGTCAGGCCGCCCGGCCGTGCCATAGGTACCGAGGGTGTTCGCGAGCACAGACCGTGTGAGTTGGTCGACGTCACCGAGCTCGTCGGCGAGAGCGCTCGCGTCGAGCAGAACCCGGCGGAATGAAGGATCCCCGGCCTGGCGCAGGGCCTCGCCCAGATCGATGAGCAGCTCACAACGGGTGGTCGGGCTGTCAGGAGCACTGCCGAGGGCTTCGAGCGCCACGTTGAACCAGCGCACGGCATGGTCGGGAGCAAGCCGGGCCAGCGCCTGCTTGCCGGCGAGCTGAGCATAGTGAACGGTCTTGCGCGGTTCCGATTTCGCGAGCGCCCAGTGGTGCGCGAGCTCGGTCACCCGCTCCGGCGCGGCCTGGCCGATCGCCTCCGTTGCCTCTGCGATGCGGCGATGGATCCCGGCTCTCCGGGTGGGCCCGACCTGCTCATAGAGACAGTGATTGAACAGCGCGTGGGCAAAGCTGAATCTGCCGACGTCTTGTGTCGACTCGGTCAGCATGGACGCGCGGACAGCGGCTTCCAAACCTTCAAGGACGTCGTCGTGGTCCCGACCGATGACGCGCGCGAGTAACGCGACGTCGAATGTCTCGCCGATCACCGACGCGACCTCGAGAACCGCTTCTGTGGCCTCGCCGAGCCGACCCACGCGCGCGGCCACGACCTCCCGCACGCCCAGCGGCAGCGGAACCGTCCCCGAGCCGCGGACGCGCCACTTCCCATTCGGGTCCTGGACGATGAACCCGCGCTCGGCCAGGTTCCGCAGGATCTGCACGATGAAGAACGGGTTGTCCGTCTCAGCCGCGATTTGGTTGGCTACCTCGACCTCGGTTGCACCGAGCTCGTGCCCGGCGATCGCCGATATCAACTCGGTGATGTCGTCGAGCCTGAGCCCCCCGAGGAGCACCTGCCGCGACCCGTCGGACCGATGGAAGGCAGCCAGCGCGTCGCGCAGCACAGCATGTCCGTGGACCGCCGAGTCTCGGTTGGTCGCGATCATGACTAATGGGAGATGACCGGTCGACCCAGCCACATGCTGGAGCAGCTCTAACGAGGGGGCGTCCGCCCATTGGAGGTCGTCGAACACGAGTGCGACCGGGAAGAGTCCGGTTATCTGCTCGAGCAGCCCGATCACCGCCTGAAACATCAGGAAGCGCTCCGTCTCGGCGTCCGATCGCTGTGGCTCGGACACGCGATCGGCCTGGTCGGCGAGCGATGGCACGATGCGGACGAGTTCGCCGCCGCGTCGCGAGGCGATCTCCTGAACGATCCGTCGCGGCGCGTGCTCAATCAGCTGCGACAGCAGCGTCGACCAGACGGCGTATGGCGCTCCGAGCCCCTCCCTGCCTGTCGCCCAGCCGACGCAGTAGCCCCGCTCGTGCGCTTTGAGGGCCACCCGCGCCGCCAGTCGCGTTTTTCCGACCCCGGGCTCACCGGAGATCACGACGATCCGGCACGCCCCGGCGGCTGCCTCGCGGATCGCCTGCTCAGCGGATTGCTGCTCGAGGTCACGACCGACGTAGGGCGCTGCGGCAACTGGTCGCAGGGCCGGTGGCAGGCCCGGCGCTTCGGGCTCGATGGTCCTCTCCGCTTGGGCTTCGCTGGGTCGGGGCGGCAATGGCTTTCCCTGGCTGCTCGTGCTCGTTCGCTCCGTCGCAGCCAGATCGACCGAGCTCTCAACGTCGAGCTCCGGCGCGTGGCACAGGATCTGCGTCTCGAGCGTCTTCAGCGTTGGCCCCGGCTCTAACCCCACGTCTCGCGCCAGACGCTCGCGCAAACGTTGATACACCTCCAGCGCCTCCACCTGGCGGCCGCACCGGTAGAGGGCAAGCATGAGACACCCCACGAGGTGCTCGCGGGTCGGTTCGGCGACCACGAGCGCCTGTAGTTCGTCGATCAAGGCGGCGTGCCGCGACAGCCGGAGGTCGGCGTCGATCCTCACCTCGAGTGCCCGGAGCCGCAACTCCTCGAGGCGCCTGATCTCCCCCTGAGCGAAATCGGCAAACGTCACCTCGGCGAAGGGCGGCCCTCGCCAGAGCGCGAGGGCGGTGTCGATCGTCGTGCGAGCCCTCATCACGTCCCCTTCGGCGAGCGCCCGTTCGCCCTCTCGCAGCCGTTGTTCGAACAGGTGAGAGTCGAGCCGATCCGGTGAGAGCGTCAGAAGATAACCGCCGGTGACGGTCCGTAGTAACGGTTCGCCATCGGCACCCAGCGGAGCGAGCGTCTGTCGAAGCCGAGAGACAGCCATCTGCAGAGACTTGCGCCCAACTCGCAGCTCGTGACCCCAGACTCCGTCCATGAGCGAGTCGCTGGACACGACTCTGTTCACGTTCAGCGCGAGAATCGCGAGGAGGGCAAGCTGTCGTAGGCCCCCGACATCGAGGCGCTCGTCGCGATCCCATACCTCGATTGGTCCAAGGACCCGAACGCCACTGAATGCGCTCACCCCACGGGAGATCCTACCAGCCGCCATGGAGGAGCGTGAGCGCGTGCACCGTCTTAGGGACACCGGTTCGCGCCGCATGCGTGCGCGTCAGCGCGATGACGCGGGTAGCCGAACTCGAAGGATCGACGCTACCGTTCGCGGATGCTCTGCCGGCTCAGTCTCGGGCTCGGGCGCAACCGTGGCATTCGAGCGACGCGTCTGAGCGGAGTCGCGCTACTGCTGGCGGCGAGCCCGGCGGCGGTTGCCCTGTCTGGCGCCAACGGTGCCGCACCCGTGAACAGTGCGGTGCCGACCGTGAGCGGCATCCCGCAGCGCGGGGAGCGGCTGAGCGCTTCGACTGGGATCTGGCGTCCGGCTGTCAGTTCCTTTCGCTACCAGTGGCTGCGTTCACGAAATCGCGGGCGCACCTGGCGGCGGATCAAGGGCGCCACCGATTCGCAGTATCTGCTGGTTTTCTCAGATGAGGGCGCCCGGATCAGTGTCAGAGTCACGGCGATCGGCGCGCACGGGCGGACGACGGTCCAGAGCAGGGCGTCTGCGCCGGTGAGACCGTCCCCGCCCCGAAACAGCTCGCCGCCGGTGATCGGGGGCACGGCACGGCGCGGGTTCGCGCTCAGCACGATCACAGTCGGATCCTGGAGCGGCGCCGGCAACGCGGTCTCGTACCGGTGGCAGCGCTCGACCAGGACTGGTTGGCGGAGTATCCGCAGAGCTCACAGAGCCACCTACACGCCAGCGAAGTCAGACGAGGGCGCGCGCCTGCGGGTCCTGGTGACGGAGTCGAATCGCGACGGCTCGCTCGCGGTGCCGAGCAACGCGACCGCCCGCGTTGCTCCTGCGCTGCCGTTGAGCACGAGCCCTCCCGCGATCACCGGTACACCACAGCCGGGCGCCCCGCTGAGCGCCAGCCCAGGCGGCTGGATTCCGGCGGGATCGACGTTCGCTTACCGTTGGCAGCGCTCGGCCGACGCCACGACCTGGAGCGACATCCGCGGCGCGAATCTTCGGCGCTACACCGTCACCCAGGAGGACGCGGGCGCCGTGGTTCGAGTGATCGTGACGGCAACTAACCCCGACGGCTCGACTAACGCGACCAGCGCCGCGACCGGAGTGCCTCCGGTAGTCAAGAACGGTCCCGCGATGCCGTCAGGGACGCTGGCCAGCACGTACACGCTGCGCGCCGATGGCGGCAGCTGGAATCCAGCGGGAGCGACGCTCAGCTACAGCTGGCAGCGCTGCCCCTTGGACGCCACGTTGATCACGGTCAGTTGCACACAGATCGCAACGGGCCCCACCTACACGCTCGCCGCCGCCGACGCTGGATATCGGATTGCGGTGAGGGTCACGGCCAGCGCCACAGGAGGCGCCACGAGTGCCGACAGCCCCGTGAGCGACCCGATCGGCAGCGCGGTGGTAACGATCGGCGCTGCTCTGCGGGCGGTACCCCACTCGTTTCTCGGAGTGTCGATGGAGACCGACGAGTTCGGCGAGTTCGTGCAGAACGTGCCGTCGTTCCCGGCGCTGCTCAAGCAGCTGGCGGTGGTCGGGGACAACAGCCCGGTGTCGTTGCGGATCGGAGGCGAATCCGCCGACGGTACCTACCTAAACGCGGATGGGTTCTCGCAGCCAAGCGGCGTCAAGAGCGTCGGGATCGACTTGCCCTACCTCCAGCGCCTCGGCGCGCTCGCGCGCTCGGTGCCGCTGACGGTGACGCTCGATCTCAACTTGGCCGCACACGACCCACCGATGGCGGCGGCCCTCGCCACCGAAGCTCAGAAGGCGCTGCCAGCAGGGAGCCTCGACGCGCTCGAGGTCGGAAACGAGCCCGATCTGTACCACTCGCTGATCGGCTGGAATTGGAACCCGGCGAATCTGACGTGGGGAGCCACCTATTCGCCGCAGACCTACGCAAGCGACTTCGGTACCTACGCGGACGCGCTCTCCAGCGCAACGCCGGGCGTGCCGGTGGCCGGCCCCGTGCTCGCCAACATGGGCGCCAGCTGGTATCAGACGCTGCTTCAGACCGACGGTCCAAAGGTCGGGCTTCTGACCGGCCACCGCTACCCGTTCAACGCGTGCGCGACCCCGGGCTCCCCGCAGTACCCGACGATCCCGGGACAGCTCTCGGACCAGGCGTCCGCAGGGCTTGCCGCCAGCCTGCTGCCTGCGATCGCCGCCGCGCACCAGGCCGGCCGTCGGTTCAGGTTGACCGAGCTCGGGTCGGCATCCTGCACAGGATTGCCGGGCGTCTCTGACACATTCGCGGTCGCCCTGTGGGCGCCCGACGTGCTGTTCCACATGCTCGCTGACGGCGTGGACGGGGTCAACATACACACTCGCTACAACACCTCCAACACACCGCTGGACGGTCCCGGCTCCACGATCGCCAGGCCGTTCTTCTACGGGATGGTCGCGTTCAGCCGCACGCTCGGCCCCGGGGCGTCACTGCTTCAAACCGGCGTCACCGGCCAACTGCCCACAGGTCTGTCGGTGTGGCCAGTGGCGGCGCAAGGAGGCCAGATGCATGTGCTGCTGATCAACAAGGCCCCATCCACGGCGACCGTCGCGCTCCAAGCCGGAGCCCAGGGCACAGCCCACGTGCAGTCGCTTCAGAGCTCCTCGATGTCGCCCGGCGCCCAGGTCACCTTCGGCGGCCAGCAGCTCTCAAACACCGGGGCATGGCAGGGCACCCCTGTCACCACAACGCTGAGCCCAAGAAGCGGCGCCTACCAGGTCAACATCCCGCCACTGAGCGCCTCGCTGCTCACCTTCACGGCCGGCTAAGCCCAGAGGCGAGGAGGCCGCCGAACTTCCCGGCCGGACCGTGGCCGCAGACCGGCATGAGTGCCCACGCGTCCCGGTGCGACCGGACCGATGGGCAGACGTGCCGCTCATAGCGGCACGAGCTCCCGAACCGCGGCGCGCGACGACACGCGCGGGCGATCGGGCCGGTCGGGCTCGCCCCGCGGTCGATCACCTCGGCCGCGCCGACGAACGATCGTGATCCGCCGCCAGCCCCCGGCGGTCAAACGCCACGCTGCGACCGCCGGCTCAATCGTCCGCGTTACGGGCAACTGGCGAGTGGAGCCAGCCGGGATCGAACCGGCGACCTCCTGCTTGCAAAGCAGGCGCTCTCCCAACTGAGCTATGGCCCCGCCGGAGCCTGAGTGTATCGGCGGGTCCGCGAGCCGCTGTTCACGGCCTAACCGCCGGATGCCCACGGCAAGCCGTCCAGTCTTGGGGGGCGGGTCTATATTCGGTCCGTGGCCGAGTCGGCGAGGGCTCCAGAACTGTCTGAGCTTGAGACGTTCGTGCTCGCCGTCGAGGAGGGAAGCATCGCTCGCGCCGCTGCTCGGCTGCGAATCTCCTCGCCCGGGGCGGCGAAGCGCATCCGTCAGCTCGAGTTGCTTGCGCACGCGCCGTTGCTCGCCCGCGGACGCCGCGGCGTCGCTGCGACCGAGGCCGGTCAACTGCTCTACCCAATCGCGCGCGACCTCGTGCGGCGGCGCGGCGACGCGGTAGCCGCGCTGCGTGGCTCACCGCCGGGCGAAAGGAAATCCTGGCTCAGCGTTGGTCACGGTGGAGCTACCGGGACGACGGCGCGGCCGGCAGGTGCGCCGGCCGCGATGGGGGATCTGAGCAGTCGCTTCTTCGAGTCGCTCCGGCAGGGCCGGTCGGACGTCGCGATCGAGGTCGTCGACGAGGCCTTTGACGCGAGCGCCGATATCGCCACCATCCATAGCCATGTGATTGGTCCGGCGATGAAACGGATCGGGGACCTGTGGGAGCAGAACGCCATCTCGGTCGACGACGAGCACCTCGCGACCGAGATCAGCCACAAGGTCGCCGCACGTCTGTTCTGGAGATCGATGAACGGGGCGCCGCAGAGCGGGAAGCGTGTCGTGATGGCAGCCGTTCAGGGCGAGCAACATGTGCTGGGGCTTCGGATGGCTGCCGACGTGCTCGAGCTCGCGGGCTACGACGTCGCCTATCTCGGTGCGAACCTTCCACTCAATTCGCTCATCCACGCCTGCCGAACGCACGAGCCCCACGTCTTGGGGCTGACCGTCAGCATGCCGCTCAGCATCCCGACGCTGATGTGGGAGGTCGGCGAGGTGCGCAAGCTTGCGCAGCCGCCACGCGTGATCATCGGCGGCCGGGTCGCCGCGACCGCTGTCCGCAATGGCCTGCGGGCCAGCTGCGTCGGGCAGTCCGACGAGGTGATTGAGGTGATTGAGCGGCTGCTCGCGGTCAGCGAAGGCGAACGCGCAAGCGGCTGATTCTCAGCCGTCGAAGTCGAAGTCCTTCGGCGGGCGCTGCTCGAACCACAGCCGGTCGTGGTCCGGCGTGTCCTGGAGGAACTCAGGGGTCTCCTCGAGCACGTCCTCGTCGTTCTGGTCGGCTTCGCCCGCAAACTCGCCCTCGACCTCGTACTCGACGGTCTCACCACCGAGGCGATCGTCCGCGTGGCGGGATGTGGCCGATGGCTCATCGGCGGAGGGTGGCGCCGCCGGATGGGGCCGTGGGACCCCAGCCGCGGACGACTCCTCCTCGAACTCGTCGTCGGCATCCTCATGCGGAAGCGACATGTGCTGGGTCGGGGCGTCTGCCGGCGGGGGAGCGGCGCGCGGCGGCGGCGGCTCATGCAGCTCTGGCTCGGCCGCCGCTCGGGGTTCATGGTCGAACGGCTCGAACCCCCCTTGCTCGTCCTCGTACCCGTCGTCCCACGCGAGTTCCTCGTCGTCGTGTGCCGCAACGTCTCCGGCCCGATCGTTGTACGGCAGCTCCTGCGCCAGCTCGGGCTCCCCGGCTTCCTGAGGCTCGGGAGCACGGCGAACCGGCCCGAGAGCCTCACGCTCAGCCCGCTCGATCTCGGCCGGATCAGCCCCTCGGCGCCGTTTGAGGTCGAGGTGCTCACGGATCGCGTCGTCCAACAGACCCATGGAGACAAACCTTACTCGGCGGCGAACACGTTCGCGGTTTGCGGCGTTGCTTTCACCGTCTGGTTCTTCCCCTGACGCTTGGCGGTGTAGAGAGCCGCGTCCGCGTTCGTGATGAGCCCATCCTTGATTCCTTCGGATGACGACGCGACGCCGACGCTTGCCGTGACGCGAAGGACGCTCCCCCCGTCGACGCGGGGGATGCGCAGCGCGGCGACCGCGGTGCGCAGGCGTTCGGCGATCGCGTACGCCCCGTCGAGGTCGGTGTGAGGAAGAATCAGCGCCATTTCCTCGCCACCGTATCGCGCCGGGGTGTCGGCTTCACGTGAGGTTTCCCGGAGAGCCTCCGCCACGTGCCTGAGAACAACATCGCCCTGCTGGTGCCCGTAGGTATCGTTGACCGCCTTGAAATCGTCGATGTCGAGCATGATCAATCCGACCGGATGGTGGTAGCGGCGCACCTGCTCGACCTCCGCGCTCAGAAGGTCCTGGAAACGGCCGTGGTTCGCGAGCCCGGTGAGTTCGTCCGTGACGGCCTGCCGGCGCACCTGGAAATGGAGCTGGACGTTCCGTAGGGCGAGCGTCGCCTGGGTCGCCAGCGAGCGCAGAAGCTCGCGATCGTCGTCCGTGAACGGCCGTCCGCTCCGCAACACCGTGATCACGCCATAGGCTCGGCTCGAGCCCTCGATCACGCCGAGGGCGGCAGCGAGCACGGCCGGGCCGTCCGCCGTCGACGCCTGGCCGAGACCGCCCGCCTGCAGCGCGGCCCGCTCGGCATCGTGGATCGGCTCCTGGAGCCCGTCGATCGAGCCGACGCGAACCGCCTCGGCGAGCGGATCGTCAGGCGCCGATCGCGCGGTGAGGCGACCGGCGTCGGCCTGGACTGCGTCGATCGCGGATTTCAGAGCAAGCTCCAGCAGCGCGGGTCGATCGAGATTGGAGGCGAACGTTTCGCCGATCCGGCGGATCGACGCGCGCAGCCGCTCGCGTTCGCGCGAGAGCTCTTCGAGACGGCCCTCGAGCTCGGCGGACATACGGTTGAACTCCTCCCCGAGCTCGGCGAACTCGTCGTTGCCCACGATCGGGACACGCGAGGTCAGAAGTCGCCGCTGCCGATCCGCTTCGCCGCCTGCAGGAAGCCGCTGATGTGCCCCTGCAGCGCGCGCGAGGCGAGAACCGAGAACGAGAACGCGAGCAACAGGAACGCGACGATGAACACCGCCGCGACGATTCGACTCGTCGTCACCGAAGTGGCCGTCGCGGCACGGTTCGACAGCACTGTGACGTCGGCGAGCGCGCCGAACGCTCTGAACGACTGGGTAACTGCCTCGTAGTCGACGTTCCCGAGCCTCACCGTCCCGCGCCGAGGAAGGGCGACCGTCCCGGTCAGCGCCACCGTGGAATACAGCTGGCGCGAGCCCTCGCGGACGACGACCTCGGCGCCTGGCGAGCTCCCGAGGTCACGGGCGTACTCGGCGGCGGTCACCGCGGCTGCCCGCACCGTCAGCGGGGAGCCCCCCGGCGCGCCCTTGACGGTCACGACCCCGGGTGCGAGCGCCGTCCGGTCGCCGACGTCAGCGAGCACGTGGCCGCGCGAGCTGACAACAACGCGCGCGAGACCCGCCCGCGTGGCGAAGACAGACAGGCGGGATGAGAGGTCGCGGCGGCTGAGCAGCAGGCCGCTTCGGCTGATCGTCTCGGCATCGGCCCGCGCGGCGGCAGCTTGGTTCGTGTACAGACTTGCCGCGGCGGTGGCGAGCCCGTTGGCGCGCGCGTCCGCCTTGCCCTGCTCGCTGTCGCCGATCAGTCGGAACACGAGGAACGCGACAGCGACCATCGGAACAACGACGATGAGGACGAAGAAGCTGGTGAGGCGCGTACGAAAACTCATGGCTTGCCCGACCCGGTGACGAGCGTATCGACCGATCCGCGAAATTCCGCAAGCCCCGGCCCGCGGGATGCCGAAGCGTGTGCCCCGGATTCAGACACTAGAATCCTCCGTTGTCCCGCGGCATGCGCCGCTTCCCGGGGCTATAGCTCAGTTGGGAGAGCGCCTGGATCGCACCCAGGAGGTCGGGGGTTCGAGTCCCCCTAGCTCCATCGGACGAATCGCCCGCTCATGCGGGCGATTCGTGCCTGGGACCGAAGTGCGATGGCGGAACGCCTCCTCCAACCCGGCGCATCGCGATCGGTCACTGTCGGATCCGTGGCCAGCGCGCCGCCGCCGTGGCGGCCAGCGACTCGGCACGACGCCGAGCCGCCGACCGGGCCGCCGGGCGAGCGCTCAGCAGAACGTCGCCAGGATTTGCCCGCTGCCGGCGTGACCCGGATCGGGCCCGTATCCGTTGCGCGTCTTCACGACCACGATGTGGACGGTGTTGCCGCCGACGTCGTTGCCGCTCTTCGTGCCTTGCTCGTTACCAGCGTGCCCATATATGACGGAACGCTGCTTGGCGGACCTGACCTATTGCCAGGAGAGCTATTCCAGGCAGGTGTGCATGCGTTCGGTGCGGCAGGGGTGGTCGTCGGCAGTTTCACGCTGTCGACGAAGCCCTTGAACGCGGCGGGTGCCGCCCCACCGACCAGGGCGTTCGCCTGATTCCAGGTCGCGCTCCACCACGTGACGTCGGTCGTCGGCGTCGCGCTGGCGGCTGTCTTGTCTCCGAGTGTGAACGCGCCCCGGCTGGGGAACGCGAACACGATCGCCGTCGTGCTGTCGCTCGATGGCTGGTAGTAGGCGTCCCCGGCAAAGCTCGCACCCACGTTCTCTGGCCCCAAGGGCACGGTGACGGACGCGATCGTGCACGAGACATTGCCCGAGCTATCCGTCGTGCCCGTGCAGGACTGGCCACCGAGGCTCAGTGTGACCGTCTCAGCGGGCGAGGGCGCGGGCGCACCACCATCGCCGTCACTGTCCTTGCTGCCATCCTCGACGAGCTTCGCCGTGAGCGTCGCACCTGACGCGCCGGCGAGGATCACCTTCGGGCCGGTGTACGTCGTCGTGGTCTCCTCCGGCGTGATCGCAAACGACTTGCTGTCGCTGCTGGACAGGTAGTCCGTATCGCCCGCGAACGACGCGACCAGCGTCTTCGTGCCGGTCTGCGTGGGAGTGATCGAGCACGAAGCCACGCCCGAGGCGTCCGTCTTGGCGCTGCACGTGTCCCCGCTGCCGAGCGTGAACACGATCGTCATACCGGCGATCGGAGCGCCGCCGTCCGGGTCGGTCAGCGTGGCCGAGACCTTGGCGGCATCATGATAATGGGAGGTGACGACACCGTCGTAGGTGACCTGGCTCTCCTCTTTGTTGACGGTGAACGCCCGGCTGTCGCCGCTGGCGGCATACGTCGCGCTGCCACCGTAGGTCACGGTGACGGTGTACGGGCCGGGATCATCGAGTGGCGTGACGGCGCAGCTGGCGTTGCCGCGCGTGTCCGTCGTACCCGTGCAGGTTTCCCGCGCCGAGCGTGAATATCAGCGTCTGGTTGGCGAGCCCACCTGACGTTCCGCTGTCGGTCAACCTCGCCGACAGCTTGACGGGGTCGTTGTAGTCGCCGTTGTTCGGACCCGTGTACGTCGTCGTCGGACGCGCGGTGACCAAGACGTCGTGGCTGATCGTGTCGGTCATCCCGGCGTCGTCGGTCACGGTGAGCGTCACCGTGACGGTTCCGGTGCTGGTGTACGTGTGGCTGGTCGTCGCGCAGCCATTGCGCTTGCTCTCCCACCCGGTGAGCCACAGCGGATCACGGGCGCGTCAGGCGGCCACGATCGTGCCGGCTGCCTGCGCGCGAACGTTCACGGTCAGATCAGCTGCCTCACCGTCGGCGCCACGTGCGCACCTCGTTTCGACCACGTCTACAGGTTTTTTGTGGATTGCGGTGCGCGCGGGCCGGTCGAGCCGACGAGCTCAGGCAGCGGACGTACATCGGCCCTCTGCAGCCCGCCAGATAGCAGCGCGCCGCGGCCGCCGCCAAGCTGTCGAGGCACGTCCCGGCTTGCGGCGTAGGGTTGCCGCGGGCGGGCACTACAACGATCGATGATGTCGCTCAGGCAATCCGGATGGGCGGCCGTTAATGAACACAGCATGATCATCATCATCTCTACGCTGCTCGGGCTGACATTGCTATCGCCTTGGCTCGGCCAGGAATGCCGGCCAGGGTTCGATGAGCGCTCTGAATCCGTACGGTTCGGCGTCCTTCGCTGACGCTCCCAACTGGCCTGGCCGCGGCCCAGGCAGAGCGTTGATGACCTTTAGGTATGTTTCCACCGCTCGCCGGAGTTGTCGGCCGGATAAAAGTCACACGGGTACCGGCACCCCTGATATACGCTCGCCATGTTGAACGGGCGGCGGCGGAGTCGCCACCGCAGCGGCGCATTGGCTGAAGTTCGTCGGAGTTTTGCGAGGGGGACATATGGCGGGTCAGAACGGGTCAGTCACGCCCAGTAAGCGGTTAGACGCGGACGGCCAACGTCGACCTGTCGCGGAATGGCGGGTCACCAACGAGACGATGCGCAACATCGAGATTCAGGGGCGAGACCAGACGTGGATGTGTCTGAGACCGTTGGACCCGAAGTCGGTCGATACCGCCGACCTTGACCGATTTGCACTCAGGGCCTGGCCGGACGTGATCGTTGTGGAGGCGATTCCACCGGATCGTTCGCGCCCGGGATTGCCGTATCTCGCGTGGGGAACCCTCCTCTGCCTGGTTCTCCTTGCCGGCTCGGGTGCACTAGTGCTGACCGGGATCGTGTCCTGGCTTGTGTTCGTCGGGGTTGCGGCCGCTGGTGCGCTCGCGCTTCTCATGGCTCTGGTGATCCCGCCGATGGCCTCTCTTTGGCGCAAACATCGAAGTGACGGCGACGATCCGATCGATACGACGTTTGGCGGCGAGGTCATCGCCTGGTTCCGCAGCGAGGGCGGCCAGTTTGCCTACCTCTTCCTAACCGGAGTGATAGCCGTCGTCTTGCCCGCCGCGGCGATCTTCTTCGCGGCCGACGGACTACAGCTGATTCACCTCGTCACGACTCATGGCATCAGGAACGAACCGGACGTTGTCGTCACTGTCATCGGACGGGTTATGCAGGTCATCTTCGTGGCAACCGCCTCGATCCTTCCTGCGCTTCTCTACTTCCTCTTTGATCGAGAGCATCTGAACACTCTTCGAAAGCGCTTCTACCGCCAGATCATGAGGTTCGACCCTACGGTCCGCACGCGGTGTGACGTGATCGCCAAGTACGGCAGCCAGATGAACGAGGCGTACGGCCGCGATTCATCCGGCAAGATCCTGCCAGGACGGCGCTCGCCGCTTCTGCTGGCGACGCTTGCCATGTCGCTCGGCTGGACGTTCACGTTGTTGCACGGAGATGTGCTCGTCATTCATGAGCGTGGCATTGCCAGCCTGTTCGAACCGCGGCAGACAGCCGTCTCCTACGGGTTCATGGGCGCCTACTTCTATGGCATCAACGCGATCCTGCGCGGGTACGTGCGCCGCGATCTACGGCCCAAGACGTACAGCACGCTCACGGTCCGCATCTTCATCGTAGTCGTGCTCGCGTGGGTTCTCGAGGTTGTATGGCAGAACTCGACGCTCTATGTGATCGCGTTCCTCGCGGGAATCGTTCCGGAGACGGCACTGCTACTGATTCGCGAGAGCATTCGCACGAGCGTTCCGAGCCGAGTCTCGCTGATCGAGGAGGAACCGGATGCGCTCACCAAGCTCGAGGGCATCGACTTGTACGATCGCGCCCGGCTCTTCGACGAGGGCGTCACGAATGTCGAGAATCTCGCTCATCACGACGTCGTCGAGCTGATGCTTCAGACGCGGATTCCCGTCCCGAGGCTGGTCGACTGGCTCGACCAGGCGATCCTGTACCTCCACGCCGGCCCCCGAGCCGCAGATCGGCTTGCGGCGCTGCGCCGGTACGGAATTCGGACGGCGACCGATTTGGACGAGACGTTCCGGCAAGCTGCTAAACGCGGGAACCTCCAGAGCGTCGAAGGCATGCTTGGCCGCGTACCCAACGGCGGCCCCGGGCGGCTGCGCGTCATCCACGACGCGCTGGACGATCAGGAGTGGATCGTGAACGTCCGTCAATGGCGGAAACTCGATCCGGCGCTGTTGAAACCGCTTCGGCTCCGCGTGGGCGACTCGAGCGCCCAGGCTCAGGATCCCACTGAGCACGCCACACACGAACCGGCAGAGCCGTCGCCGGCGACAGACGCCGACAACGCGGACGCCACGCACGAGCCGGCCGCACCTTCGCCGGCGTCGAGTGCCACCGAGGTGGTGGCCCCGCACAAGCCCGCCGGGCCTCGGGCGCCGCTGGCAGGCACCAGGACCAGGAACTCCAGCGGTCGGTCGAAGCTGCCACGCGAGCGGACGAGGCAGACGTCTCGCTCCGCGTCGTGACGACGCCGGCGGCCGCCGCAGGCTATTGCGGCTGTCGCTCGCGAATGCTGCGGCGCCCGTCGTAGCTCCCCCAGCGGAAGCCGATCTCATGTGGCATGGGCGGAAGCGGTGGGCGCGGGAGGTCCGCCACGCCGAACTGCAGGTTGTACCCCACCGGGGCGAGGTCGTTCGGACCGCCGGGATGGAAGAGCGACGCCAGGTACTGAAGCTGCCCCCGTCCCGGACCCTGTTCGAACATGCCGCCGCCGTAGGCGGAAATGCCCTGCGCCTCGCAGTAGTCGTAGGTCTCGAACAGTCGACGAACGCTGCCGAAGCGGGCGGGCTTGATGTTCAGGAGGCGGGGCGGCCAGGGCAGGGTCACGATGTCGCCCACCGAACGGATGGGCACGTCCCAGGTGATCCGCTCATGGTGACGGTCAAGGAGCGCGATAGTCTCGTCGATTACGGCGGGGTCCTCGATCCAGGCGTCGGGCAGCGCTTCGAACACACGACGGTAGAGGTCGGGGTCCGGGTCCATGGCCACCGTCGCGTTGCGGTAGAGCCCCTTCATGTCGACCACCTCGACGGCGGCGAGTGATGCTAGCTCTGCCAAGAGCGCGTCATCCCAGCTCGGTGTCGGATCGAGCTTGAACCGCAGCGGCGGACTTGCGCCACGCAGCGCTCGGACCGCGGCGAGGCCCGAGGTGTCGGCGACCCGCAGCGACACCACAAAGTTGACGGGTTGCGCCGCGCGGCCGAGGGCACCCTGGAGCGACCAGCCGCTCTGGCGGAGGGCGAGGTCGAGCGCGGCGCTCTCGAACGCCCAACGGCGGTAGTCGCGGGCGCTCTCCCGGATTGGCTCGACCGGGAAGAGGTCGGCCAGGCCCAGCAGCGTCGAGAACTCGTCAAGCGTGCGCCTACCGCGGAGCCATGAGAGGTCGCCCGCATGCCGGAGCTGCTCGATCTGGTCGATCTGGTCCCACGTGATGTCCTCGCCTTGGCCCTCGTGGCCGTCCCCGGTCAGCCGGACCACGATCGAGACCTTCGTGAATCCGCTCGAGGTGTCGCGCACCAGCGGCAGCAAGTCGCACCGTTCGATCCGCAGAGGCAGGTCGGCCACGCGCGAGTACGTCGCGCCAGCGTCCGCCGCAAGGCGCGTTTCGCCCGCGGAGGGGCGCGTCCCGGATTCACGATCGGATACGGGCCCCATCACCTCGCGATGGTGTCGAGCCGCGCATCGAGCATGGCGCGAGCCTAGCGGCTTTCGGGCCCGCCGGAACGGACTCCGTGCGGGCGTTTGCCCCTGGCCACATCGGGCCCTGTTAGCGTTCCCCCATGCCGACTCAGCGTGCGCTGCTCCTGATCGCCGACATCGGCGGCTACACGGAGTACATGCAGTTCCACCGCAGCATCCTCGGGCACGCGGAGGCGGCCACGAGTCGCATGCTCGACAAGGTCGTCGACGCCGCGCGGGGCTTCGACCTGATCGAAATCGAGGGCGACGCCGCCTTCCTCTCGCGCGACGCCGACGTGCTGGACGGCAGTGCGACGCTCACCGCCATCACCCAGGCATCCGTCGCCATGCACCGTGCCTTCCACGAGGAGCGCCGTCTCATCGAGCTCAACATGTGCCCCTGCGAGAGCTGCACCCAGACGAGCGCCCTGAGGCTCAAGTTCGTAGCCCACGTCGGCGAGGTCGCGACGCAGACGATCAAGCGCCGGCGAAAGCTCGTCGGCATGGACGTCATCTACGTCCACCGCCTACTCAAGAACCCCGTCCCGGTGCCGGAGTACCTCCTCGTGTCCGAGGACCTCTACCGGCACGTTGGCACCGCCTCGTCCGAGCCGGCGATGCAGGAGGTCGCACAGGACCTCGAGGGCATTGGGGCAGTGCTCTCGTACTTCATGGACGTCGAGGACATCGCCGCGCCGCTTCCCGAACCTTCATGGCCTCGCCGCATCGGCGCGACCTTCGGCATGGTCGGCCGGGGTCTGCCGTACGTCATCCGCCGGCGCCGCCCGTGGTCTCCGGTTTCAGCCGACTGACGCCTCGGTCGCGCGTCAGAGCGCAGCGCGACCGAGGCAACGCATTGTCGCCGCGGTCCCCGGCTCTGCGTCCGCTGGTCGCACAGCTGAACCCGCCCGAGCTACGATGCCAACGGGAGCGATACGGTGGAACCGAAAGCGGGGGCCAGGTTGTCCAGAAGGGAGAAGTCTCGCGCTCCGGGACGGTCGCAGCCGAAAGATCTAGTGCCGGGTGAGGTCGTGGAGGCGCAATGGCCGGCCGGCCTCCCCTACGAGCGGTTCGGCGGGCGGATCCCACGAGCGGCGGGCGAGTTGTTCTTAACCGACCAGCGCCTGATCTTTGATCCAGCCGAGGAACCGGCGAGGCGGCCCAAAGGTTCGTCCTCGGGCACGTGGGGGCTCTTTGTCGCCGAGAAGTTTCTCGGCCTCGCCACCGACCGGGGCGCGGCGCGGCTCGACGACATCTCAAGGGTCGAAGAGGCTACTGGCGAGCACCCACTCATGCGCGTGGTTCTGAACGATGGGACAGAGGTCAGGCTGTCCTTCCGAGAGCGCGGCTTCAGCTGGCCGGGGCAGGAACGTCGCGAGCGACTTCGGCTCGTTCGCGACGACGCCGTTCAACGGATTACTGCGGCGTTGAAGGCACGCCATCAGCGTTAGCGTGTAGTTCCTGGCCTGGCCGCGCGGGCCTTGCGTGCCGCGAGCCCGCCCAGTGCCCGGTACCTCACACGGCTGTGGGCAGGGGACGCCGTCTCACACCACACGGCTCCCACGACTGTCGATGTGCTCGCCGAGCGACACCACGCTGGCGCCTCCTGCGGGCGGCCCTACGCAGGCGCGGGAAGTAGCCGGTCGACCAGTGCCAGCGCGGGACGGCCCTCGAAGACGGGCCCGAGGTCGGAGCGGTACAGCATCAGCGCGAGGCTCGGCGCGACCATGAAATCGGCCGTATTGAGCTGAGGCCCGGCGAGGATGCCATCGGCGATCCAGGCGTCGATCCGGTCAAGCGTCGCGGGCAACTCAGCGAGCAGCGCGGGCTCGGCCCCCGCGCTGGTGGCGAACATCGGACCGAGCCGCGGGATCAGCAGCCGTCTGGCGATGCGGCGGCGATACAAGAGGGGTCCCAGCCGGCCGTTGGCGGAGGACCGGCTGAAGCCGTCGGGATCACGCAGCACGGCGGGGCCCACGATCCGCCGGGCGTTCATCTGCAGAGTGTCGTTCGCCCACCGCTCGACGTCCTCGACGGCCGACCGCTGCTCGGGGTCGGCTGGGAACAACGGCGGCTCGGGGTGGCGGTCGTCGAGATAGCGGGCGATCGCGTGGTTGGTCGAGATCCGTTCCTGACCGCAGGCGAGCCCGGGGACCGTGCCGAGAAGGTCGCCGAGCCGCAACCCGAGCGTGCGCCGCCCGCCCGCCGTGCGCCTCTGCCCGCCTGCGTCGAATCCGTGCAACCGCGCAGCGACAGGGTGCACGCCCGTGACCACCGTGATGCTCCGGTACGGAACGCGCTTGTGATCGAGCATCAGCATTGCCGCGCGGCAGGCATGCGAGCCGGGGATCACGTAAAGGGTGTACACGCTCACAGTCAGCCGAGAATGTAGGCCACCCGCTCGGGGCAACGGCGAAAGCGCGACCCGCCGTGACCTGTTCCGGTGCCGCGCACGACGAAAGGCAGCGGCGACGCGCCGTTCCGCCCAAAGGTCGTCCGCCAGCTCGCCGGCATACTCAGCTCGGGCCCAGAACGCCGAGCGATTCTCGCGTCGGGAGTTGAATCCACCCCTCAGCCCGAGCGGTCGTGAGGTCGGTGACCGGGAGGATTCGGTTCAGCTCGTAGGCGCGCGCGACGAGTGCGCAGATCAGCGCATCAAGGCAGTCGTCGCTCCTGCTGCAAACGGCCCGGGTCTTCCCGTTGATCTGGAGCCACGACGCTGCGCCGGTAATCGCGTCGATGATCCGCGAACGCCGAGCCGCAGCGGACGCCGAGGTGCCTTTGTAGGTGCCAGGATCCGAGACGCCGATGCGCTGGCTGATTCCCCATTGCACGAGTGCTGCGGCCGGATACGCCTCCACGACTCCGCCTGCACCAGATCTGTCGGGCGGTTGGCTGGTCGCCTGCCAATGCGCCGCAAGCAGGCGCGCACAACGCATTGCGACGACGCCGATCCTGTCAGTTGAGACACTCAGCGGCGTCAGCCTCGTCGCTTCGTGCACGGCCCGATCGGTTGCGCGCAGACGCATCGCTTCCTGGATGAGCTGAACGCCCGGAGGGTCTGGCCAGAAACCCTGCGCCGCGTAGTCCAACAGCGATCGGGTGAAGATCATTGGCCAGCCGAACGGAGCGTCGATCGCGCTCACCGAGACATCGTCGCGGCCCATCTGGACGAGGATGTCCGCATCGCTCGCGCCCAGGGCCGGACAGTGGACACGCCCGCGACCGTCCTCAAACCACTCGATCATGCAGACCGCTGTCTTCTTCGGCTGCGCCGCTAAGTCGACCCCGTACGTTCCGGTGCCTCGCATCGAGCGGCAGCCTGGCACACCCGCGCGCCCTCCGTACGACGGTCCCCTGAGCGACTACCCCAGTCCGGGCGGTACGGCCGGCGCGTCGCCCGGCGCCAGGACCTTTCCAATCTTGGCCCACAGGATCTGCCAGTACGGGCCGGGATTGCCGTCGGCGTCGAACGCTGTGGGCTTGAACGTCGTGACGATCGCGATCGAGATCCTCCGCGAGGGCAGGTATGACTCGATCGCCGCCTCGCCGGCGAACAGCGGATTCTGGAGAAGCCATTGACCGCGGCTGCCGTTGGTCACTATCCCAATTCCATACCCGTAGTACTTGTTGAGCGTCATGCAGCGCTCGCAGGTCTTCGGCGCCGAATGACCGAACCCGATGTGCGGATCGATCTGCGCGAGGTAAGAACGGCGGGCGAGGAGCTTCCCGCTGCCGATCCCGATCGCGGTGCGCGTCATGTCGCCGATGTTCGTCGTCTCGATCGCTCCGTGGGCCAGCGTCCAGGACGGGTTCCAGTACGTCGCGTCCTCGATGAAGTGGTCCTTCGGCGGTATGTGAAAAAACGGGCCCCGTTCGCCTGAGTACGCGTGCAGTGCGGGCAACGGAATCGGCGGGTTGATCGATGCGACCGTGTTCTTCAACCCAAGCGGCCGCAGCACCATCCGGCTAATGGCGACGTCCAGCGGAAGCTTGGTGATCCTCGAAAGGACAAGCCCGAGGATGACGTAGTTGCTGTGCGCGTAGCTGAAGTTCGTGCCTGGCGTGAACTGCTGTCGCTGATCGAGCATCAGCTTCAGCTGAAACTGCGTCGTGATCGTGGTAAACGGGTTGTCGTACAACTTGTTGGAGAGCTGCGGGTCGAGTTCGTAGTCGTGATAGCCGGCCGTCATCGACGCAAGCATTCGCAGCGTCACCCGGTTGCTGTCTCGGAGGTTCGGCAGCCACTTCGAGATCTTGTCGTCGAGTGTGACCTTGCCCTCGTCGACCAGTCGCAGCAGCAGGGTTGACATGTATGAGATCGCGACCGCCCCGTTGCGGAAGTGCATGTTCGTCGTGGCCGGCACACCAGTCTGCGAATCGCCGTACGCCCTGGTCATGATCGTGCGGCCGTTCCTCGTCGCCTGGAAGATCACGGCTCTGAGGCCATGACGTGCGATCGCGTCACGGATGAGAGCGTTGATCCTGCTCTGCACGCCTGCGGCCGACGCGGCGTGCGGTCGCGCAGCCGCGACCGAGAGCGAGCACGCCAACGCACCAACTACAGCCAATAATCCCCTCGGGCAGAAAACCCGTCTGGTCCCTCCAGCCATGAAGACCCTCTTGTCGTCCCCGGCAGGGCGGGGCGAGTATGACAGAGGCCATCTCTTGCGCGCGACATCCGTCCATTGAGCGCCGCCTGCCGTCGATCGGTCGCAGGCGGACGCGTTCTACCGGCCGCCACGGCTTTCCTGCCATCTGGCTGTGAGCCGCCGCTGGACGGAGTCGGCTACGGGACGTCGGAGGCGGCGGCCTGCCGCACGACCTGCGCGGCATCGGAGGCCACCCAGAAGCCCTCCCGGACGAGTTCGTTGGCCTCGCTAGTCACCCTCGCGACATAGGCGGCGTGGTTGGGGTAGAGCGTGCGCAGCGTCGCGTGAGGGAGCGGGATACTGAACCCCATCAGCGGGCACAATCCGGACAACGGGGTGTCGTGCGCGCTGCCGTCGGTGGGGGAGAACGTCGCGGCGGGAACGTCCACGAACGGGGTGCGGACCCCGCCGAGTGCGTTGGCGAAGCGGTCCCGGACGACCGTGCCGGCCTGTGCATCGGTCACTTGAATCCTGGCCGCGCGCGGCGGCGGGGTGCCGTCATCGAGCCATTTCGTCAGGTCGGCGAAAGCGGCGTCGGCGACGTATCCGAACGGGTACGGGTTCGGGTCGTTGGTGCCACTCAGGCCGACCCAAGGACCGGGCCGGTACTGCTGGTGCGCGCACCCGGTGGGGGGCAGTGCGCTCAGCGGGACCCGCTCGATTTCCGCAAGGTCGCGTTCCTCGGTGATCGGCGAGCTGCCGAGATCATTCGAGATGTGGCTCGCTCCCGGCACCTCCCAGAGCCGGTATCGATCGTTGCGGGCGTCGCTGTCGGGCCGGCGGTCGCCGGACGTCGTCGGGACGCCGAAGAGAACGTCTTCGGTCTCGGTGTTGATCTGGATGACGGGCGAGTCGCGCGGCTGCATGCGGTTCCGCGCATCGTCGGGCGGGAGCGTCCCGGCAGCGGTCAGCCCGAAATTGATGTCGCTTGGACCGACGGTGCCACCGGGGACGTAACCGTCGTACACCGGGCCGCCGTCCGGCAGCCGGTCGATGGCGTTGAACACATCGGCCTGTGTGAACGTGAACCCGCCGTCCTGCGAGAACCCAGCCTCGAAGACGCGGCGCACTTTCAGGCGGTGCAGCGGGCTCCCGGGCCCGTTGAGCTTGAACAGCGCTCCGAGCTGCGCCGCGATGTCGAACGTGATCCCATCATCGACTGCGCTGTTGTTGGCCCACCTCAAGTGCGCGTAGCGGCTCGGCTCGAATTGCTCGAGCGCGAGGATCGATCCGTATCGCGACGTCCACCCAACGAACACGTCCCCCTGACGCACGAAGTACGGCCAGGAGCGGTCCCAGACGTTCGCGATGTCGTACCCGGATGATGGATTGAACGGCTCGATGATCACCGTGCCACTGAACCGACCTGGATCGATCGGGCGCTTGACGAGCATTCGCGTCGTGTACGGGAGATTTCGACAGCCCAGCGGTCCGGCGCTGGGCGGGCACGGCGCGATAACCCGAACACCCGTCGCGCCGTACTCCCACAGCTTCGCTCTTCCTGAGACGAAGTATTCGTTCTCCACGTACCCGGAAGGCACCGGTGGCTCGGGGCCGAACCCATCGGCGATAAACGGGAAGTCCGACGGCGTCGAAGGGATCGGACCCGCCACCGTCGGCGTTGGCACCACGAGGCGGCTGACCCGGCTGGCTCCACCCGAGGCACATCCCGTCACCCCCAAGCACGCGCATGACACCACCAGACATCGCAGAAGCCGGCGACGAGCGGCATCGGGCATCGCAACCACTGACGCGATCCTAAGTCACGAAAGCGAACGGGCGGGGGGCTGGATGGCCGAGATACGCGCATTCCAGATCTCGGCCAGCGTGCCAGCAAAGAACCGATATAGGTCGGCCGCATCGGCGAACGAGTGCAGCACCCCGCTTCACTTTCGCCTCCGACCGCGATGCACCCTCTGCCAGACCAGCACGACACGGAGGCGAGCGCGAGCGACGCTGCGGCGCGATCGAACTCTCGCGATGATCAGCGACGGCGCTGCAGTACGTCTTCGACGCTCGGCTGCTGGTCGACGATATCCTTCGCCGGCTCCGCGTGCTCGATGATCTCCTCCGTCGACGGCACATTGTCAAGCACGGCCTCTGGCGGCGGACTGTCGACGTCGGGCAGCGTTGGCGCCGGCGGAGTCCGCGGACTCCTCTTGCGATCTCCAGAGCTGGGCATACGTCGGGACTACCCCGCGGGAACGCTTCTACGCCTGGCGTTCCGCTCGATCCGCTCAGCGGTCCTGTTTCAACCCGGGTGAGCGCCGCTCCGCTGAGCAGGCGCGCCGCGGCCCGACGAAGCTGTGAGGCCGCCGTGGCGGCCGTGCGCTATTGCTCTTCCTGCTCCATCTCGAGCTCCTCGAGCGCGATGATGGCGATCCCCAGGGCCTCGGTGATGTTGAGCGCAGCGGCCAGGGTCCGCGGCGTGCCGATAACCGGGGCGATGCCAACGAGGATGTTCTGGATTTGGTCAACCGTCACGCCCGCGTCCATCGCCGGGCCGACATGCATGAGATAGGAGGCCGGCGGTGCGTCGACGGCGGCCAGAGCGGCGATACGCGCGGCAAGGAGCGAGTTGGCGTCCAGCGTGCACCGCGCGATCGATTCCGCGGTCATTGCGGCGAGCGTGTCAAGGACGGGAGTCTCGGAGGATGCGTCGGTCATTGAGGTCCTTTCGGTCTACCGGACAAGTCAGGGCGTAACCATCGCGACAAGGGCCCTGCCTCGCATCATCCAAACCGGGTGACACGCGACAGCACGCCCGCGACCACGCCGCGCGCCCTCGCCCATCGGGCGACGAGGCGTGCTCGATCTCATTGCCGGTCTCCTCAGCCGACAGCGAGTGCCTCGCGGACGCGCTTGACCGTCGCGCCCGGCCGGACGTGTGCGCCCGGGGCGAGTTGGGCGACGCGCAGCTCCTCGATGAGCCACAGCACGTCCCGGCGCCCGGCGGCCTGAGCCTCCAGCTCGTGGATCGCGGCCATCCGCTCGCGGTCGGCCGCGACGCGCTTGGTTAACCGCTCGAGGCGTTGCGCCGCGGCGCGCAGGTAACGCTCGACATCGTCCAGTCGCGCGAGCCCGGCTGCGGCGAGCATTCCGGGGTACACGAGCCGGCCGAGCTGGCGGGCAACGTCCTCCCGTGCGGGGGCGAGGGCGGCGCTCGCCGGGAGCGTGTCGAGCTGGTCACGGACGGCTCGCGCCGCCTCGAGGATCCGACCGAGCGCGAGCAGAGCTTCGAGGGTCGTGGGCCGGATCTCACCGCGGACGTGCTCGCGGAGCGCCGCGAACGCCTCCGCGGTCCACGCCGGTCCACCGGCACCGACGATCAGCGCGTCCAGCGCCGCCGTCGTGGCGTCGTCGATCGTTGCCTCCAGTGTCCCGTGGGGCGCGGTCGCGAGCTGGAGGCTCTGCTGCGGCGTGAGTTGGCTGGTCACCCATCGATGCGGCGAGGGAACGGTGAGGCGCAGCAGGCGACGGGTCCCGCGGACCATCGTCACCGCCTGCTCGCCGGGGCTGTCGCAGATCCGGATCCCAACCGCGTCGCCTTCGTCGACGAGCGCCGGGTAGCCGCGCAGCCCGCCCGCGAGCTCCACGGTGCGCGGCAGCGATTCGACGTCGAAGCCGCGCAGCCCGTGGCGCACGATGGTCGGATCCGCGCGCTGCAGTCGCGACTTCAGGACGGGCCGCAGCTCATCGCGCAGCGCGTCCAGAGACCGGCCTGACGCGAGCACCGTGCCGTCCTCGTCGTCGACGGAGAAGGTCATCCGCAGGTGCGCAGGGAGAGCCTCGAGTGACCAGTCGCTGGGTCTGATCCGGACGCCGCGCAGCCGCTCGATCGCCGCCGCGAGCACCCCGAGCAGCGGGCCCGAACAGGGCGTCAGATCGGCGAGCAGTGCGGCCGCGGTGTCGGGGATCGGAACGAGCGGCGTCCGCAGCGGCTTCGGCAGCGCGCGCAAGAGCGCGACGACGAGTTCCTGGCGAAACGCGGGTACGAGCCATTCAAAGTTCGTCTCCTGCACCGCTGCGAGTGATACGAGCGGAATGTGAACCGTGACGCCGTCGGCCGCCGAGCCGGGATCGAAGCGATACGACAGCGCGAGCTCGAGCGGCGGGTGGGGCTGAATCCAGCGCGCCGGCCGGTCACGATCGTTGGGCGCGACCTCCCCCTCGATCAGCATGTCCATCGGATAGTCGAGCAGCGTCGGCTCCGTCTGCCGCGCCTGCTTCCACCACCGGTCGAAGTGACGACCGCTGACGACGTCCTGTGGGATCCGCTCATCGAAGAACGCGGCTCGCATCGCCTCACTGGCGAGCAGGTCGCGTCGCCGCGCGCGGGCCTCGAGGGCCTCGACCTCATCGACACGGCGCTCGTTCTCACGCATGAATGCGTGACGCTCATCCCAATCGCCCTCGACGAGCGCACGGCGGATGAAGAGCTCGCGCGCGGCCGCCGAATCGATCCGCCCGTACTGGACCGTTCGTGACGACACGATCGGCAGGCCGTACAGCGTCACCTGCTCGGACGCGACGACCGCGGCGCGCCGGCGATCCCAGCGCGGCTCGCCGTAGGAGCGTTTCACGAGGTGCTCAGCAAGCGGCTCAATCTGCTTGACGTCGACCGCCGCCGCTGTCCTACCCCACAGCCGCGTCGTCTCGACGAGCTCGGCGACCATCACCCACGTCGGCCCGCGCCGCGCGAGCACCGAGCCGGGAAAAATCATGAACCTGGCACCGCGCGCACCGGTGTACTCCCGGGTCTCACCATCCTTCATTCCCAGGTGCGAGAGCAGCCCGGCGAGAAGGGCAGCGTGGATCTCGGGCACATCGCCTGGTGCATCGTTGAGCTTCAGCCCGACTTCGTCCGCCGCGTCCTCTAGCTGAGCGACAAGGTCCTGCCACTCGCGGATGCGCAGGTAATGGAGGAACTCGGCCTTGCAGCGCCTGCGGACCTGTGAGCGTGAGAGCTCGGCTTCCAGCGAGCGCAGGTAGCCCCACAGGTTCAGATAGGTGAGGAAGTCGGACCCCCGGTCGGTGAAGCGGGCGTGGAGCTGGCCGGCTTGCGCGCGCTGCTCGGCGGGCCGCTCACGTGGATCCTGGATCGACAGCGCCGCGGCGATGACGATCACCTCACGGGCGCAGTCGAGCCGGTCGGCCTCGAGCACCATCCGGCCCAGCCGCGGGTCGATCGGAAGCCGCGCGAGCTTGCGCCCGAGCGGTGTCAGTGCCACGTCGGCCGACGGATCGAGCGCCCGCAGCTCATGGAGCAGCGCGACGCCGTCGCGCACCTGGCGGCGGTCGGGCGCCTCGAGAAAGGGGAACGCCGCGACCTCCCCCAGCCCGAGTGCGGCCATCTGGAGGATCACGCTCGCGAGGTTCGTGCGCAGCACCTCCGGCTCGGTGAACTCCGGCCGCCCGTTGAACTCCTCCTCGGAATAGAGCCGGACGCAGATCCCGTCAGCGACGCGGCCGCAGCGGCCCTTGCGCTGGTCGGCCGACGCGCGTGAGATCGCCTCGACCGGCAACCGCTGGACCTTCAGGCGGGTGCTGTAGCGCGAGACCCGCGCGAGGCCGGTGTCGACGACGAAGTGGATGCCGGGGACTGTCAACGACGTCTCGGCGACGTTCGTCGCGAGCACGACGCGGCGGGGTTGGCCGGGCTTCTTCCGGCCGAAGACCTTCTGCTGTTCGGCAGCCGCAAGCCGCGAGTACAGCGGCAGCACCTCCACGCCCGGGCCCAGCCGGCCGCTGAGCAGCTCTGCCGCGTCGCGAATCTCCCGCTCCCCCGAGAAGAACGCGAGCACGTCACCGTCCCGCTCGCCGAGCAGCTCTTCGACGGCGTCCGCAAGCGCATCGAGCAGCTCCTCGTCCTCCCGCGGCGGCCGGTAGCGGACCTCGACCGGGTACGTGCGGCCTGAGACCTCGACGATCGGCGCGCAGCCGAAGTGCTCGCTGAAGCGCTCAGGATCGATGGTCGCGCTGGTGATGATCAGCTTGAGGTCGGGCCGCCGCGGCAGGATGCGATGCAGGCAGCCGAGCAGGAAGTCAATGTTGAGCGAGCGCTCGTGCGCCTCGTCGACGATCACCGTGTCATAGCGACGCAGGAGCGGATCGCGGCGGATCTCGGCCAGCAGCAAACCATCGGTGACCAGGCGGACCAAGGTGTCCTCCGAGCCGCGATCGTCGAAGCGGACCGCGTAACCGACGGCGCCGCCAAGCGGGACAGCGAGCTCATCCGCGATCCGCTGTGCCACGGTCCGCGCCGCGATCCGTCGCGGCTGGGTGTGAGCGATCGCTCCGCGCACGCCGCGCCCGAGCTCGAGGCAGACCTTGGGCAGCTGGGTCGTCTTGCCCGAGCCGGTCTCCCCGGCCACGACGACGACCTGGTGATCCTGGATCGCAGCGAGCAGATCGTCGCGACGCCCCGACACCGGCAGCTGCGGCGGGTAGGAGATCTCGGGGACCGACGCACGACGCCGCTCCACCCGGGCTCGCGCTTCGGCGAGCTGTCGCTCGAAGCGCGCCCGAGCCTGCTCGTTGCCCCGGCGGAGCCCGCGTGCCTGGCGGCGAAGGCGCTGCTCGTCCCGCAGCGTCAAATCGCCGAGCACCCTTTCGTCGACGAGTGGCATCTACGCGGCGGCGAACCGGGCGGCGACAAACGGTGTGCGGACGGGGAGCATTCCATCGAGAATAGGTCGCCCCCGCCGAGGTTCACGGTGCGGCGGGGACGGTAGATGTCAGGCGATGAGTGCGCTGATCCCGTGAGCGGCTGAGGGCCGCACCTCGCTGGGATAGGCTCCGCTGACCGACTCGAAAGGCTTCTCATGACGTCTCCCGACGCGACTCCCAATCGCGGCCGTAGCCTGCGATCCACCATCTCCTCGAGCGGCGAGCTCAGGTTGGAACTGGTCGAGCGCGATGTTCCCGCGCCTGGCGAGAGTGAGGTTGTCGTGGCTGTCGAAGCGTCGCCGATCAACCCGTCTGACCTCGGCGTGCTGTTGGGCGCCGTCGCCCCGGGCACGCTGCACCCCGATGGGCCGGATCTGGTGGGTACCGTTCCGGAGGCGGCGCTGCCCCTGTATCGCGACCGGCTGGACAAACCGCTGCCGGTCGGTAACGAGGGCGCCGGCACCGTGGTCGCGGCGGGCCGCGACGCGGCCGCGTTGATCGGCCGGCGGGTTGCGCTGTTCGGGGGGTCGATGTGGGCTGACTATCGCGTGGCCGACGCGGGCGCCGTCGTCGAACTGCCTGACAAGGTCAGCACCGCTCAAGGCGCCGCGCTGTTCATCAACCCGCTCACCGCGCTGTCGATGGTCGAGACGATGCGCGCCGAGGGCCACAGCGCCCTTGTCCACACCGCCGCCGCCTCAAACCTCGGGCAGATGCTCGTGCGGATCTGCGCCGCCGACGGCATCGGGCTGGTCAACATCGTGCGCCGCGCCGAGCACGCCGAGATGCTGCGCAGCATCGGCGCGGTCCACGTCGTCAACTCCACGCAGCCGGACTTCGCCGACCGGCTCACCGAAGCGATCCGCGAGACCGGGGCCACCCTCGCCTTCGACGCCATCGGCGGCGGTTCGCTGGCCGGCGACATCCTCACCGCGATGGAACGCGCGCAGCCGCCGCTCACGTCGTGGACACCGTACGGAACCACCGTGCACAAGCAGGTATACATCTACGGCTCGCTCGACTTCTCCCCCACCGTCATCGACCGCAAGTTCGGACTGACATGGGGCGTCGGCGGATACCTGCTGACGAACGCGCTCCCCCGCCTCGGCGGGGAGGCCATCGGCCGGATGCGCGCGCGGGTCCTGGCCGAGGCTCAGACGACGTTTGCCTCGAGCTACGCACAGACCATCGGGCTGCGCGAGGTCCTGCAGCCCGAGGTCCTCGCCGTCTTCGCGCGCCGCAGCACGGGGACGAAGTACCTGATCGACCCATCGAGCGACCGTTCCACCTGACTCCGGCGTCGGAACGCTGGCTTCAGGTCGTTCAGGCCGCGACGCGAGCGGGCGCAAGCAAACGGCGGGGAACGTCGGTCGCCCCTCGCTCTAGTCCGCACCCAGTTCCTCGGTGGCCTTCCGTCCAGCATCGACGGTGCGACGCATGAAGTCGGCGATGAGCTCGAGGTCGGTATCGGAGTAGCCCGCCAGGAGCTTGTTCATCGCGCGGCTGAGCCCGGAGTAGTGGCGGAGGAGCTCGGCGTAGCGGTCGCGGACCGCCCGCACGAGGACGGCACGACGGTCGGCTGGGTCACGTTCGCGGACGATCCAGCCGCCCTTCTCGAGTCGATCGAGGATCCCGGTCATCGTCGCCGGATGGACGCCGGCGCGTCGGGCGAGCCCGGTTGGGCTGAGCGGACCGTGAGCGTCGAGGATGTCCAGGCAGTCGAGATCGACATCTTTCAGCTCGACTTGCGAACCGACCCGGTAGTTGAGCAGCGCCAGCTGGATCCGAAGCTCGCGAATGGAGTCTCGGATCTCGCTGGTCGCCTGTTGTCGGCGACGGATCGCCGCGGCACGCTGGGGTGATACGGAGTCCATTTGATCTCATTCCCATATGCTATGGTTTCCATATTGTATGTCTTCCGTCAGTGCGAACCATATTGGGAGAGGACCCAGCATGTCGACACTCACCGCTTCACCTTCGTTCCTCGCGACTCGTCGCGGCAAGCTCACGCTGGCATTGCTGTGCGGAGTCGCGTTCCTTGACTTCGTGGACGCGTCGATCGTCAACATCGCTCTGCCGTCGATTCGCCGCGCCCTGCACTTTTCGGTTGTTGACCTGCAGTGGGTCCCCGCTGCCTACCTGCTGACGTATGGCGGCTTCATGCTGCTGGGCGGCCGCGCCGCCGATCTACTCGGCCGACGCAGAGTGCTCCTCGCCGGAGTGACGGTGATCGGTGTCGCGTCGCTGATCGGCGGGTTTGCCGACAGCACCGGCGTGCTGATCGCCGCCCGCCTTACTCAGGGCTTCGGCGCTGCGATGACGCTCCCGGCTGCCCTGTCGATCCTCACGACCAGATTCAAGGAGGGCAAGGACCGCAACACCGCGCTCGGGATCTGGGGCGGTGTCGCCGGCATCGCCTCGGCGGTCGGTGTGCTGCTCGGTGGGTTGCTGACTGAAGGCCCGGGGTGGCGCTGGGTGATGTTCGTCAACCCGATCGCCGTCGTGCTTGTCCTCACGGCGATCCTCCGGCTCATCCCGGGCGAGCGGCGCGCAGCGCGGCATCGCAACTTCGATGCGCTCGGAGCGATCCTTGCGACGGGCGGCATGCTGCTTCTCGTCTACGCGCTCGTGAAGGCGCCGACCGTCGGTTGGGGCTCCGGCCGGACAGTCGGCGAACTCGCCGGCTCGCTCGCGCTCCTCGCTGCCTTCGTCCTCAACGAACGGCGCCATCGCAACCCGCTCGCGCCGCTGTCCATCTTCCGGATCAACGGCCTCGGCTTCTCCAACGTGACGCAGCTGATCGCGTTCGCGGGATTCCTGGCGGTGTTCTTCTACCTCACCCTGTACATGCAGAACGTGCTCGGCTACTCGGCGATCCAGACCGGCGCCGCATACCTCCCACTGTGCTTCGCGATCGGGATCGCCGCAGGCGTCTCGTCGCAGCTGCTCTCCCGCGTCGGGACGCGGCCGGTGATCGTTGCCGGGGCGGTGATCGCTGCCGCCGGCATGTACTGGCTCTCCAGGATCCCGGTTCACGGATCCTTCCTGTCCGATCTGCTCCCGGGGATGCTCGTCCTCTCGATCGGCATCGGACCCGTGTTCGTCGGCGTCACCACGGCGGCCAACGCGGGCGTCCCAGCGGACAAGGCCGGACTCGCCGCCTCGCTGCTCAACGCCTCGCAGCAGGTCGGCGGTGCACTCGGGCTGGCGATCTTCACTGCCATCGCCACCGCGCACACGAACCACCTGCTCGCCGCGCATACGCCGATGGCGGACGCCCTCACCTCGGGCTTTCAGCGAGCCCTGCTCGTCGGCAGCGTCTTGATCCTCGCCGCCGCGGTGATCGGACTGCGAGCCACCAACACCCGCGGCCAGGAGCTCGACGCCACCGGCCACCAGCTGTCGGAGGCGGCTCGGGCGTGATCAGCGAGGGTGACGGATTTTCGCTTGATTAAGCGAACTGGATTTGGTCGGCGACGTAGTACGGACCCTCCACCGCGTTGATGACGCCGATCCTCAACTCGTGGCCATTGGCACGCTTCCAGCTGCAGAACGTGTGTCCGGCGGCGCCCTGGCAGCCTTCGAACGACCAGCCATCACCTGATGAGAAGCTTTCGGCGAAGATCTCGTTCACCGCTGAGGGAGTGGCATTCTTGCCGGCCAGGTCGCGGTTGTGGGCCGCCCAGGCGTTGAATACGTCCTTGGCGGCGGTCTGCGGGTCCGGAGCGGCGAGATAGCCGTTGACCAGATGGTTCCACGTCAACGGGCCGACAATCCCGTCAACCGACAGATCGAGCAGCGTTTGGAAGGCCCGCACCGCGTCGTTGGTGTCCGGGCCAAAGCTGCCGTCGATGGCGATCTGGCCGCCGTCGCCGCGACCGTGAATCTGGCTCTGAACCGCGCGGACGGCGTCCCCTGTGCTTCCCTGCTGCGTCTGAATGATCAGCTGCGGCCAGGTCTGCGGCCCAACGATTCCGTCGGCGGCCAGCCCGCGCGATGACTGAAAACCCTCAACCGCGACCTTCGTCTGTGGACCGAAGACGCCGTCCACCCCAGTCGAGTGGCCGTGCGCCGTCACGAGGTACTGGACGGTCTTCACATCCTCCCCGGTGGACCCTTGCTGCTGCTGCGGCCACGTAAGCGTCATTTGACATCCCCCTTGTGTGAATGAGCTGACCTCGAACATAGCCGTGAGCCAACGTCACTGCCTATGACATTCATCACCTCCGTGTAATACGGCAGGCGCGCGATAGCTCGGCTTCGGCTCCTCGTGTCCGGCACTGGTCGCCCAGTTCGCTCGTCAGCCTCCCAGCGGATGTGTGTGACAGCGAATGAAGTAGGGGAGGCTCGTGAGGGGTGCCGCGACGGTGACGAACCGTGCTCCACGGTATGTCTCACGCGTTGCCGGAGCCTGCCAGCAGCCCTGGGGGAGGTAGACACGGCGCGAGACCTGCCCAGGGTTGACCACCGGGGCGACGAGCACGTCCGCGCCGAGAAGCCATTCTTGGGCCTGACGCCGGGCGGTTCGGTCCTGCGGATAGGCGAGCCACAGCGGTCGTGTCGGTGGAATTCCGGTGCGATCGGCTTCGCGCCAGAGCGAGAGGATGAGCGGCACCGCGCGCAGGTGCAGTTGCGAGAGCTGGTTGTAGGCGCGGACGGTCTGCGCATCGTAGGACCATGGGGTGTGTGTTCCCGCCTTGCCGGTGCCGTGCAGCCGGAAGGTCGGGCTCAGGGCCGCCCATTCCGCCCACCGCAGGAACAGTTCCTTCGAGGTCGGTGGATTCGTGAGGTCGTAGTAGCCGCCGATGTCGGTGCCGTACCCATACGATCCCGTGACGGCGCGTCCGAGCATGTCCGGGGTGAGCGACGGCAGGCCGGAGGAGGGCGTCCAGTCATTCGTTTCATCCCCCGGGAAGGTGCCGCCGTCGTACGCTGCGGTTCCGGGAAGGCCGGAGTAGCCGGCGCGGTCGAAGAACCAGAGGTGCCGGCCGGGATGCGCGCGCTCGTAGCGTGCGATCTCTTCGCGCGTCGTCTTCGCGTACAAGACGAGATAGCGGTTGTGCATCGTCCGCCCGGTCTCGCCATCGGCGAAGTGCATGTCGAACAGGACCTCCTCGCCGAAGTCCTGCATGAACCCGTCCGCCCCGAGATCGAACGCTTTGGCGACCTCGCGCTGCCAGTACCGCACGGCCGCCGGGTTCGTGAAGTCGAGCAGGGCGATCGGCTGCCCGGATGTTCCGGTCGTGTAGTACGGCGACCCGTCGGCGTGCCGGACGACGAGCCCCGTCTTCACCACGGAGGATCCGGGTGTGATCCACGGGCGCAGATACACGAGCGGGTGGATGTGGCGAGAGCGCAGCGTGCGGATCGTCTGTCCCTGTTGCGCGGGCGCGATGAACGAGTGCAGGGCCAAGCCGTCGTTGCCGGCGGTGGGGAAGCCCCATCCCTCGATCCGATACGCGGTCAGCGGAACGTGGTACCGAGACAGGTTGGTGAGGTCGGCCGCGACGTTTGACTCGTAGTCCTGCTCGGTCTCGCCGAAGTTCTTGACGAGCCGGTCGAGCATTGGCCCGAGCGCCCATGCGGGCGGAGCGGGCTCGCGTCCGCTCAATCGCGTCAGCGTGCCGATCGCGGCTGCGGCCGGCTGTGGAGCGACCAAGTAGTCGAGCGACGGCGCGGAGACCTCGACGTTCCATGCCGCCGCGCGATCGGAATCCATCCTGAATCGGGCCAGTTCCGGGTTGTCGAGCAGGAACCCGTAACCGTGCGAGGAGAAGAACTCGGCCTGCGGATAGTACGCCGCGGTCAGGCCGTTCGGATACATCGACCGGCCCCCGCCACCCTGCCCGAAGCCCGTCAGCCCGTTGACGTTCTCCTCCGCGACGAAGGAGGACAGCAGCCGGCCGTGGTGGTCGACCGCGTCGTGCCGCCCGCCGAACCCGAAGAATCCTTCATACTGAGCCGACGCGAAGGAGTCGGTCAGCGTCGCCACCCCGGATGGCTGGCTCACGTGCACCGCGATGCGGAAAGCGGACCGGGCGATGGGACGTACCTCGACGGTCAGGCGCCGCCCGCTCAGGTCGTCGGTCGCGACCAGGAGGCGCACGCGACCCGCGCCGGCGGTGACGCGGAGCACCCGCCGCGCCGAATACCAGGTACCCGCCAGCGTGCCGCTCAGTAGGTTCCCGCCCCAGATCGAGCCCTCGTGCTGCCTTATGCTCTGCGACCCAACGAGGAAGCTGAGCGGCGCGTACAGCGGCCGAGCCGCGGGGTTGTCGAAGCCCGGAGCGATCGGGTCGGCGATCGGCTTCTGGAGCGCCGGCCGCGCCGAGCCGTTCGGCACCTCGGCGAGGACTGCGCGACCGGCAGCGTCAAAGATCTGCATGCGGAACGGCGACCGCGTCACGCGCAGCGAGGCGGCCCCGGCGCGCACGACTACGGAGTGTCGGGACACCGTGATCGTCGCTCGCGCTTGCGCCGGAACGGTGCAGGCGATGAGACACATCGCCGTCGCGAATATCGCAACGAGCGCCCGGGCCGCGCGCGCGCGGAATTGATGATGCATCACCGGTATGGTTTTCGCTCACATCGGGTGAAACGACGAGCGCGCAGCCCGGCCCGGGGCTCGCCGTGACAATGAGCTTAGACGACGCTTTACGGCACCGTCGCCGCCAGTCCGAGCAGGCCAGCCGAGCGAAGGTGATCGCCGCGGCCGAAGCGGTGGTCGGCGGTGTCGGCGACAGCCCCAGTCATCCAGCTCGGATCGCCACCTCCGAGAGCTCGGTACGGACGGTGCGGTCGCTGGTGAGCGTGAGCTTGAGCCAGTTCGTGCCCGTGGGCAGCGCGCGCCGGGGGAGGATCTCGGCGAGGTCCCAGCCGCCACCGCCCAGGGCCGGCGCCGGGTGGGTCGACGAGAGACTGATCGGCACCCAGGCCTTTCCGTCTTGTGATCCGTACGCGGCGATTCGGAGGCGCCGAAGGTAATAGGCCTTCAGCTCGAAGCTCGTGATCTCGCTTGCGCGATAGATGAGGTAGCCGGCGGCGTTCCCGCTCGGGGTCGCGCGCGAGCCGTCCTGGTTGAAATCTGCCGGTTCGCCGTGCTCCAGCTTCAAGCGTCTGCTGTGTAAAGACACCTTGTGCCAGTTGCCGAGACCATCGAGCAGTGTCCTCGTGCCGCCGTTCAAGCTGATCGGCGTGCCGGACCCGATCGAGCTCAGCACGACAATCCCGCGAGAGGGCAGGTGGATGGTCACGCCGTCAGAGAGCAGGACGCCTTGGAGAACCTTCGCGGGCACTGGGTACCCGCCCGCGTCGACTGGTCGGTCACTCCGGAAATAGTCATAGCGGGCCAAGGTCACCGGGCTCGCGACCGACGGCACCGAGAGCTTGATCGACCGCGGCGTGTCGGAGTCGTTGACGACCGCAAACGAGAGGTCAAACCCGCCTGCGTTCGGGATCTTGGCTGCCGCGACCCGCAATCCACGCACGCCGGAGTCGGGAATGACGAGCGGCTGGCTGCCAGCGGGGAAGCTCCGCGCGAGCACTGACCACGGGTAATACCACGGACGCAGCGCCAGGTCGCTGGCGGGGTAGCCGTCCTTGCCACCGAACGAGTTCCAGAAGCCCCACTGCTTGAGGTTCTGGCTGCCGTACTGGCCGCCGATGTGCATGGCGTCGTCGAGATCCCACGCACTCCCGCCCGCCATCCCGGCGTCAATCCCCTGGATCATCATGTCCCCCATCCAGACGCCGTAGGCGAACTGGCGGATGTGAGGCTGGCTGTCCACGAACGTGCCAGCGCGTGGCGTCACACTTGGGTCCATGAGCGCCGCCAGCGCCTGCGCTGCGTGCGGACCGTCCAGCGCGGAGAAAGGCGAGACTGACCTGACAACCAGTCCAAGCTCGCCCGCGAAATACGTCTTCCTCGGCGACTCGAGGTTGCTGATCTGTTCCCGCCGCGCGCGCATCTGGTCCTCATACACGCCGTTCTCGATCCCCCAAATGGTCCCGTAGCGGTGCGAGTCGTACGCTCCGATCAGGCCGGGGATCGCCGTCAGGGTGTCGGTGACCCAGGAGTCACCGCCAAGCGGGTTGTCCGCGTCGAGTCCAGATGTTCTGTCGAGCGCCTGCGCACTCGGGGTGTCATCCCACGAGTTCTCGTTATCTGGCCCGACCACCTTCAGCCAACTGGTCATGCCACGCGAGGTCAACTCATCTGACAGCGCTCTGACAATGCCTGCCCAGCAGCCGAAGTCACACGTCGCCGTGTCATTCGGCTCGTTGATCACGTTGTAATACTTGATGTTGGTGTAGCCGTAGACGTCGTGCAGCTTCTGCAGGAAGCCAGCTGGGATGCGGGCGTCGCCACCGATCAGCGGGTTCAGCCAATCCCCGAGCACGACCGCGATCCCGCGGCTCTTCGCGTAGTCGAGGATTTTCCGTAGCTGCAGCACATGCCGAGCTTTCCACCGGTAGACCGGGTTGTGGGCAGCGTCGTATCCGGCGAAGTAGTTGTAGGCCGGCTCGACGATGCGCAGGAACCCAGGGTGCATGAAGTCCACGCGCTGGAACGACCGATCCCAATCTGCCTGTGTCGGCCGAAACGTGTCGTACGGGTCCCACTGCACTCCAAACCCCATGAGCGCAGGCCCTGCCACCTCGGCGGTCTGGAGCGTCATCACCGGCGGGCCGCCCGCGGCACGAGCGGAGGCCATCGGACCGGTAAGGAGCAACGCCAACACCACCACCGCCCAGCGGCTGCCTGTCGGACCCCGCCCGCGTCGCCACGGCATCCGCGGAGTCTAGACGCGCTTCTGAGCCGTTGCGACCTCGGGCCCCGGGGGTGCGAGGCTCGCGCCCCGTCACGTCACGCCGATGCCGCCGCGCGGGCGGCACCAAATGCTTTCGCCACCGCCTTCGCTGCCGGGGGCTTGCACTCGAGCTTGAACTCGGCTCCCCCCGCGCTGATCGTCAGCACGTTCCATTTGCTCCGGATTCCATCGACCTGATCAAGCGGGAGTTCGCTGAGCAGGCCCTTGACCTCCTTGACCGCCCCGGTCATCGAGATGGCGAGGTCAAGCGTGAGCAGGCGCCGCGTCGTGAGGACGAGACCGGAGCTGCGTGTGATGACGAGACCGGCATCGGCCGCCGCCGACTTGTTCTTGCTGCTCCAGCGACGACCGATCTCCCCTGGTCCCAGACCCGCAGCGGCGGCGGTGGCGCTGCCGCGGGGGGAGACGACGAGCGCTGAGATGATCGTCTCTCCCGGCTCGAGCAGGCCCTGGGCTCCCTCCGCGATGCTGTCCTCCGTTTTCGACATTTTCCCGTCCTTTCGATGGCTGTCGCGTCGAACTGCAGACGCGTCGGGCCGAGCATTTCTTCCGCGGCGGGGTGTTCCGGGGTGAGGCCAACCTACGTCATCCTCGGACTCGCGTTGGCGATGACTCTCGATCGAGGTCCGGACGCCATGATCGCGTCAGAACGCCTCAGGCGATCGCCCGCAGAAGGGCGGCGGTCGCCGCGGCGGCGAGCACGACCACGAGGAACGGCGCGCGGCGCCAGACGAGGACGCCGGCCACGGCGAGCGCCGGCACGCGGGCGTCGGCCACGAAGCGGTGACCGTCGCTCAGCGTCTGGACGAGGATCAGCGCTGCCAGCAGCGGCACCGCGACAAGGTCAAGTGCCCGGCGGACCGAGGGACGCAGTTCCCGACCGCCGGCGAGCACAGGCCCGATCGCCTTCAGCGCGTAGCTGATCACGCACAGCGTCAGCAGCGCGGCCCAGCTCACGGACGGACTCCCCTGGCGACGAGCACTCCCGGCACGACCCCGACGAGCGCCGCGATCACGGGGACGCCGGCGGGCGTGAACGGCACCATCGCCACGGCGACCATTGCGCCGACGATCGCGGCGACCGGCGCCCCGGGGCGACGGAGCTGCGGCGCCAGCAGCGCGAGAAACGCGGCCGGGAACATCGCGTCGAGCCCCAGCGCGCGAGGGTCGCCGAGCCCACCGCCGAGCAGCGCGCCGATCAGCGTGCCGGCGTTCCAGCAGAGCCAGACGCTGATCCCGGTGGCCAGAAACGCGTACCGTGCCGCCGTCGGCTCGTCGTGCGAACGGGCCATCGCCGTGGTCTCGTCGATGACGAACTGAGAGAGGCCTGCGCGATGACGGAGGCGCCCGTGGAGGATCGGCGCCAGCGACAGGCCGTAGGCAGCATTGCGCACGGCCAGCATGACCGCCGGACCGAGTGCGGCGAGCGCACCGCCGCCGGCGGCGAGCACACCGATGAAGGCGAATTGCGACGCGCCGGTTACACCGATCCCGGCCGCGTCGCGGACCGTGCGCCGGCGCGTCGGGGCGAGCGTCATCACCATCCCGCAATGGTATGAGCGCCGGCGGGTAGGTGCCCGCGTTCGCCGCGACCCGCGCCGCGACAGTTCACAATGAAGCTGGTCAAGCGCGGCGACGCGCTGCCGATCTGAGACGGAGTCACACGATGCACGAACGCCAGGTTGCGGACCGGGGACGCGGCGATCCCGCGCTCTCTGCCGACCGCCTCGGCAAGCGGTTCGGCGACCGCGTCGCGTTCGAGGGCGTCTCGTTCGAGATCGCGTCCGGCGAGGTGTTCGGGTTCCTGGGGCCGAACGGCGCCGGCAAGACGACGACCGTCCGGACACTCGGCACGCTGATCGCGCCGAGCACCGGGTCCGCGACCGTGGCCGGGTTACCGCTCACGCCCGAGAACGGCGTCGAGATCCGACGGCGGGTGGCGATCATGCCGGAGACGCCAGGGCTGTACGGGCGGCTGACCGTCGCCGAGAACCTCGAGTGCTTCGCGGACCTGTACGAGGTCGGGGACCCGCGGGCGCGGATCGAGCGTGCGCTGCGGGCGGTCAACCTGACCGAGCGCGCCAACGATCCGTGTGGAACGCTGTCAAAAGGACTGCGCCAGCGCGCGGCACTGGCCCGGACGCTGCTGAGCGAGCCGGAGGTGCTGTTCCTGGACGAGCCGACCGCGGGCCTCGACCCGGTCGCGAGCCGGGAGGTGCACGAGCTGATCGCGGACCTGCGGAGCAGCGGAGTGACGATCTTCCTCACGACGCATCGCCTCGAGGAGGCCGAGCGTCTCTGCGATCGGGTCGCGATCCTCAACACGACACTGCAAACGATCGGCCGCCCCGACGAACTGCGGGACCGGCTGTTTGCGAAGTCGCTCATGGTGAAGACGCTCGCGCCGCTCGCCGCGCCGGAGCGCGTCTTCGCTGGTCTCCCCGGCGTCGAGCGGTGGCGAGACGGGAGTGCCGGGAGCTACGACATCTCGGTCTCTGACACGGCGGTCGCCGCCCCGGCGATCACCCGCGCGCTCGTCGCCGCCGACGCGGACGTGCTGTCGATCGCCGAGTCCTACCACTCGCTCGAGGACGTCTACCTGTCGCTCGTCGACGAAGACCGCGAGCTCGGCGCATGACCGCGCGCGTCAGCCGCCGATGCATCACGGCGATCATCCGCAAGGAGCTCCGGGCGTATCGCCGCAACGGTTCGATCGTCGTGGCGATGGCGATCATCCCGCTGATCTTTCTCGTGCAGCCGCTCGTCTCCGTCTTCGCCCTGTCCTCGCACGCGGCGCATCAACTCCGTCAGCACCACGAACTGGTGTACATGCTGGGGATCCCCGCGCTCGTGCCCGTCATGCTCGCGGCGTATGCCATCGTCGGCGAGCGCCAGGAGGGCACGCTCGAGCCGCTGCTGTCGACCCCGCTGCGTCGCGAAGAGCTGCTGCTGGGCAAGGCGCTCGCCGTGCTCGTGCCGTCGGTCGTCGTCGCCTATGCCGTCTTCGCCGGGTTCCTCGTGCTCGTGGCGTTGTTTGCGCACGCTGGGATCGCGTCGGCGCTGATCCGCGGCCCGGATGTGATCGCGCAGCTGATCTTCACGCCGCTGATCGCCGCGTGGTCGATCTGGGTCGGGATGGCGATCTCGACGCGCGTGGCCGACATCCGGGTCGCACAGCAGTTGTCGGTGCTCGCGAGTCTGCCGACGATCCTCGTGACGACGATGATCGCGTTTGGCGTGATCCACCCATCGGCCCGGCTGGCATTCGCCCTCGGGATCGCGCTCGTCGTGCTCAACCGGCTCGGTTGGCGCGTCGTGTCGCGTCTGTTCGATCGCGAGCGGCTGATCGTCGGTACGCGGTGACCGTTCTAACCGCCGCGGCGAACGTCCCTGCGCTCGTCGAGGTATTCGTCGACGACGTCGAAGAGCCGCTCCCACCGAGAGCGCTGCTCTTCGATCCAGGCGGCCGTCTCGGCGAGCGTCTCGGGCCGGAGCGCGAGGCGGTGGGTGCGACCGTCGATCACGCGCGTCACGACTCCGGCCTCCTCGAGCAGCTTGAGATGGCGGGAGATCGTTGGCTTTGAGACCCCGAGGTCACGGCTCGCCTCCCCGACCGTCGCCGGGCCGCCACTCAACCGTGCGACGATGTCGCGACGGAGCGGGTGGGCGAGGGCGGTGAACGCATCGTTAGCCATTGTGCTAACGATAGATGCATGCGGGGCGATCGGCGCGGGGCGACCGGCGCGGGCGGCCGGCACGGGCGGCCGGCGCGGGGCGACCGGCGCGGGGCGACCGGCGCGGGGCGACCGCGCGGCGGCCCGGGGCGACCCGAACGTCGTCGATCCTCACGGAGACGCGCGTGGGGCCCTCCCGTGCACCGACGTCGCCCGTCATGCCTGGGATCTTGGAACATCCACCGATGGAGCGCGCCTCGTGACATCACTGACCCTGACCAGCCGTTGCCGCCGGATCACCTCGGCGGTCGCGCTGGCGGGTGCGGCCGTATTCATCGCGCTCACGATCCTCGTGACGTCGCACGGCGCGCTCGGGCTCGACGGGGACGCGTTCACGGCCGCACGCCGTGTGCACGCCGCGTGGCTTGACCACGCTGCGAAGGTCATCACGCAGCTCGGGCTGCTTGTCTTCGTCGGTCCCGCGGTGCTCCTCGCCGCCGTGGTCCTCGCCAGGGCCGGCCACCGCGCCCGCGCCGCCGTGCTGCTGATCGGCGCCGCGCTCGGCTGGGTGAGCGTCTGGATTACGAAGCTGGCCGTTGACCGGCCACGGCCACCGGCCCCACTCGTACACACCGTCGGCCAGAGCTTTCCCTCCGGACACGCGGCCAATGCGGTGGGATGGTTCGCTCTCGCGCTCGCGCTGACGGCACTGATCCATTCACGGGCCGCCCGGCTGGCGGTCGTGGCGGCCGGCGCGCTTCTCGCTCTCCTCGTCGGCCTCAGCCGAATCTACCTCCGGGCGCATTACATCTCGGACGTGATCGCCGGCGAAGCGCTCGCCGCCACGATGTACGCGCTCACCGTGCTTGCCCTGGACCGAAGCGTCATCCGCATCAGGTGATGCCATCAGGGACGAGCATGATCAACTCGCGGCATGAACAACACCGAAGAAGTTCTCGGACCGATCGATATCGTGGTCATCGGGTACCCGGCGGGCGCACCGATGCGGGGCGAGGCGATTCCGATCTTCCTCGACCTCGTCGACCGCGGGATCATCCGCGTGTTTGACGCCCTGCTCGTCAGGAAGAACGATGATGGGACGGTGTCCGGCTTCGACTTCGCCGATCTCGACGAGGACACGGCGGGCGACCTCAGCGTCTTCTCGGGCGCCACCACAGGCATGCTCGACAACGATGACATCGAGCTCGTCGCTGCCGAGCTCGAGTCCGGCGAAGCGGCCGCGGTCATCATGTACGAGAACCGCTGGGCGGCGCCGTTCATCGCTGCGGTTCACCGCAACGGCGGCCGGATGATCGGCAGTGAGCGGATCAGCGCGCAGGATCTCATCGATGTTCTCGAAGCGGCCGAAGCGGCCGCCGACTGAAAGGAACACCCATGCCAGGACTGCTTCGCGGCCTCGCGCGGACAGCCGCCATCGCCGGCACCGCTACGGCCGTGTCCAACCGAGTCAGCCGTCGCCAGTACAACAAGTGGTCGGACCAGGAGGCGCAGGCCGCCCAACCCGCGCCCGCGCCGGCACCGGCCGCGCCTGCGCCCGCGGCGGGCGGCGGCGAGGAAGACCGTATCCAGCGACTCAAGGACCTCGGGGACCTCAAGTCCCAGGGCATCCTCACCGACCAGGAATTCCAGGCGGAGAAGGCGCGCATCCTCGGCGGGTAACCGCCGAGGCGCGCGCCGGGCTCCACCCGCCAGCGCTACTCGCTGCCGTAGATTGCGAGCCCGTGGATGATCCACAGGCTGAGCGCGAACACGGCAATCGACCAGAACGGATACGCCGGGATGCTGAACAGCGCGCCGATCGCGGCGAGCGAGCCGACGAAGATCCCGAAGAAACGGCCGTACGTCGCACCGCGGATGAGCGACAGCGACGCGGCGAACTCGAGGATTCCGAGCAACAGCGTGATCCATCCCCACGACTTGAGGTCAGCGAAGACGTAATGGGCGTTGTGAACGAAGAAGCTCGAGTTCGAAATCGCCGCGATTCCGTAGATGACGTTCAGGACGCCGCCGATCATCAGCAGAACACTGGCGAACATGGCGCGCCCGACGCCTCTGTCTTGCTCCATGGTCAACTCCTTCCACGTGGGACGTAGAGCCCAGCATCGATCGGCGGGCCCCGCGCCGCGTCATCCGTAAGGGATGACGCTCCGCCGCGCGCCTCGACCCGCGGGCGATGGTGGTGCTGGCACCCCCAAATCGGCAGGCGGGCGCCCTTGTCCCGGACGACCAGGTGCGGGACAACCTCTCTGACAGTGCATCGCGGCAGGGCGATTCCAGCTCATGAGGACAGCTCACGCTACCCACGCCGCCGAAGCGAGCGCCGCACCGCCTGCGCTTCCCGCTGAATTCGTCCGCCGACCGCGGCTCGTCGAACGACTGCGGGGCGGCACAGACGGCATGCTCGGCGTCCTTGTCGCTCCCCCCGGCTATGGAAAATCAAGCCTGATCGCCGAGTGGGCCGAGGCGGAGGATCGGCCGTTCGTCCTGATCCGGTCGGACTGCGTCGAGGAGGCCATTTCGTCGCTCGACCCCGGCGGGGAGTCGTGCGTCGTCGTCATCGACGACGCGCACCTGCTCGGAGCCGACACGCTGAGCGGCGTGCTCGAGACGATCCGTGACCGCGTTGCCGCCGACTCGATGGTCGCAATCGCGGCGCGCTCGGAGCCCGATCTGCCGCTCGGACGGCTGCGAGCTCATCGCGCCTTGATCGAGGTCCGGGCCCCTGAGCTGGCGATGACGCCGGCCGAGGCGGGCGCGCTCCTCAAGCGGGCCGGTCTGGAGCTCGACTTCGGCACGGTCCAGACACTCGTGCGCCGGACCGAAGGTTGGCCTGCCGCGCTGTACCTCGCCGCGCTGACGATGTGCGAACCGTATGACGCGGCCGACGGCGTCGTCGCTTTCCGGGGCGACAACCATCTGGTCACCGAGTACATCCGTGACGAGGTTCTTGACAACCTTCCGCGGGCGTCGCTGGCGTTTCTGCGCCGGGCGTCGATTCTTGACGAGCTGTCCGGCGATGTGTGTAACGCGGCGCTCGGCGAGCGAGGGTCGGGGCGGAAGCTGGCGAAGCTCGCTCAGGCGACGCCGCTGCTCGAGCCGCTTGACGCGGCGCACGAGCGTTTCCGCTGCCATCCGCTGTTCCGCGAATCACTGAGCGCCGGATTGCGCCAGCGTGAGCCGGAGCTGATCCCGACCCTGCACACGCGCGCGTCGGTGTGGTACGCCGAGCAGGGCCGTCTCGACGATGCGATCGAGCACGCCGCCGCCGCCGGAGACGCGCGACGGACCGGAGCGCTTCTGTGGGACGGACTCCTCCCCTTCCTCACGCCGGAAGGCATCGACCGGACCGCGAGGTGGTTCGATCGGTTCGACGCAGACGCGATCGCCGCGAGCCCTCCACTCGCGATGAGCGCGGCGTGCAGCGCGCTCGCGGCGGGCAGGACCGGGGCGGCGCTCGGCTACGTGCGGGACCTTACGGCGACGGGTGAGCGGTCTTCCACCGATGCGGCGCTGCTGGCCGGCGCGGATCTCATCGCCGCGATCACGGCCACGAGCGACCTCAACGGACTCGAGGCCGCGGCGGGCCGGCTGCGGCGCGCGCTGTCGTCAAGCAGCCCGTGGCAGGCGGTATGCGCGTGGCTCGAGGGAATCGCGATGTATCTCAGCGGCGGCGATCGGGCCCGGTCGGCCTCGCTGTTCGACGAGGCCGCGACGTTCTGCGGGCCCACGTTCCCGGCACTCACCGCATCCGCACTCGGCGCCCGCGCCATGCTCGCGATGGAGGATGATGATTGGGAGCTCGCCGCTGACCTGGCCGACGAAGCCGACGCGATCATCACGACGAACCGGTGCGAACTGCCGATCACCGCACTGGCGCTCGCCGTCGTGGCCGCTGTGCGGGCCCACGTGGGCCGCGGCGACGAGGCCAAGCATGACCTGCATCGCGCGAGCGCGGCGCTTGCCGAGGTCGACGATGCGCTCGGCTGGTACGGCGCCCAGACACGGCTCGTGCTCGCGCACGCGTCGCTGCATCTCGCGGACGTCGTCGGCGCGCGGGCGCTCCTCGCCCAGGCATCGCGGCAGGCACGTCGCACCGGGGACGCGGTCACGTTCTCGGCATGGTTCACCAACGCATGGTCCTACCTCGACACGATCGCGGAAGCGAGCCTCGCCGGACCGTCGGCCCTGACGATCGCTGAGCTGCGGGTGCTGCGCTTCCTCCCGAGCTGCCGCCCGTTCCGCGAGATCGCCGATCAACTCGGCGTCTCGGCAAACACCGTCAAGACGCAGGCTCACGCCGTGTACCGCAAGCTCGGGGCGGGATCGCGATCCGAGGCGGTGCTCTTGGCGCGCGAGGCGGGTCTCCTCGGTCAGTGAGCTCCGTCGTCTGCGGGACCTGCTCCGGCGGCGCGACGCTCATCACGGCCGACGATGCGGCGGGCGATGCGCTCCAGCCGCGCGTCGGCCTGGCGGGAGCGCGACCGGAGTTCGCCGCCAAGCTGATCGGCGAAGCTCAGCCCCTGGCCGGAGATCGCCGCCGTCACCGATGGGCTGTCAGCGATCTCGTCGACCAGGCGCCACAGAGCGTCACTGGCGAGCAGGCGATCGGCGAACCGGTCGAAGAGGCCGCTGTCGAAGAAGTCGTCCACGAGATCGCGTGCCGCGTCGCTGTTCAGCGCGCGGCGCAACATCGCGTGGATCCTCGGGCTGCTCACGACCGAGATCAGAGCCCGCTCGAGTTCGTCGTTCACCGGCCGCAGCGTCGCGGTTGCCGCCCGTCCCCCAAGTGAGGTCAGGCCATGCAGCAGGCCTGCTCGGCCCTCGGGTGCGCGGTCGTCAGGCATCGTCGCGGGTCCGATGATCCTGACATCGCGTGTGCCATCCGCAATCACCCGTTTCGGACGATGCGGTCGGCCGCCGGACGTAGGAGGATCGAGCGGTGACGATGGATACCACCACCGAGTCGCAACCGGAACCGTCCCAGCCGAAGCCCGCCTCGCGCAAGCGCCGGATCGCTGTCAACTCGTTGATCAGCGTCACGACGCTGCTCCTGATCGTCGGCATCTTCTCGGTGTGGGCGAACCGGCTGCTGTTCAACCCGGAAAACTGGTCGAACACCAGCACCCAACTGCTCCAGAACCCCCAGATCCGATCCACGACGGCCAACTACCTCGTCGATCAGCTCTACGCCAACGTCGACGTCACCGGCCTCATCAGCTCAGGGCTGCCGCCGCGCCTGGCGCCGCTCGCGGCCCCGGCAGCGGGCGCCCTGCGCAACGTCGCGGTCAAGGGCGTTGACCTCGCGCTGACCCGTCCGCGCGTGCAGAACCTGTGGGCGGCCGCGAATCGCGCCGCGGACCAGACGTTCATCGCCGTCGTCAACGGCGGCAAGGGTCCCGTCGGCGTCCAGAACGGTGTGGTCACGCTGGATCTTGGGAAGATCGTCGACAACGTCGCCTCGCGCCTCGGGCTCCCGCCGGATCTGAGCTCGAAGCTGCCGGCGAACATCGCCAACCTGACCGTGCTCCAGTCAAGCCAGCTGAGCCTCGTGCAGGACGTCGGCTCCGCGATCAAAGGTCTCGCCCTGTGGCTGACGATCCTCACCCCGCTGCTCTACGCCCTAGCGATCTTCCTCGCCACCGGACGGCGGCGCCGGACGTTGATGACGGTCGGCTTCGCGATCGCGATCGCCGGCGTGATCGCACTGCTCGGACGGTCGCTGCTCGAGTCGCAAGGCTCCGGTGCGCTGACGAACGACGCCTCGCTCCGGCCAACGGTCAAGGCGGTGTTCTCGATCGCCACCGGAATGATCAATGAGATCGCGGGGGCGTGCGTCGCTGTCGGCCTCGTACTCGTGGTGGCGGCCTGGTTTGCCGGCCCGGCCCGGGTGGCGCGGGCGATCCGCGAGGCGATGGCACCGTTCCTGCGCGATCGTCCGGGCGGCGCGTATGCGACCACGCTCGCACTGATGGTCCTGGTGTTCATCTGGAACCCGATTCCGGCGACGGGCAAGGTGGGAGGCATCATCGTGTTCCTTGCCCTGGCGCTGTTCGGGACTTATGTACTCCGGGCGCAGACAGCGCGCGAATTCCCCGACGCGAGAGCCGGCGCGGCGACCGCACGACTTCGCGAGCGGTTCCACGCGATGCGTGCCGGCCGTCAGCAGCCGAAGGCACCACCGTCGCTCGGCGGCGGGGCCCCGACGATCCCCGAGCAGCTCCGTGACCTCGCCGATCTCCATGATCAGGGCGCGCTGACGCCCGAGGAGTACCGGGCGGCCAAGGCGCGGTTGCTCGCGCTCTAGTGGCGCGAGGCAGAAGTTCGGTGGCACCAAGAGGTGTCACCGGCTCGGGACACTAAGAGACGACTCGGCGGGCGACGGTCGCCGCGAGGTCGGCGATCACCGCCCCGATGAGCGCCCCAGCAACCACGTCGCCGGGGTAATGCACCCCGGTATGCACCCGGGAGTAGGCGACGAGGCCAGCGAGCCCGTGCAAGGGGATGCTCGACAACGGCGCCACCCGCCCTGCCCCGGCGGCGAACGCCACTGCGGCCGCCGTGTGGCCGGAGGGGAACGATGCTGACATCGGCATCGCGACGTGCCGGGCGGCGGGCACGCCGTCCTCGACCCGACGCGGGCGACGGCGGCGGGCCATCGGCTTGACGACGATGTTGACCGCGGCGGAGGTGGCGGCGACGCAGACGAGACCGGACGCCGCCGCCCGCCGACCGGTGGTGCCGCCGGCCACGGCGAGCAGCGCACTCGAGGCGATCGAGAGCTTCGAGTAGTCGGCCGCCCGGGACAGCCGGCGCATCGCCGCATCGAGCGTCGGTGTTGGCGTCGCGGCGATCGCCCGGTAGACCGCGCGGTCCACGTGTTCCGCGTCGGTGAGCAGGGGGGCCCTCACCGCGCGCGTCCCTCCTCACCGCGACAGGACATGCTGCGGCGGATCGCCGTGCACGGCAAAGCGGGCCAGCGTCGAAAGCGTCTGAGCCGATCCGGACGGCGTGAGCGCCGACGGCGAGGCGCCGGGGTGCGATGGCGCGATCCGAACCCGCAGGGCTCCGGGGCGCGGCGTGAAGCGCAGCGGCGGGTCGAGGAGAGCCGCCTCACCGTCGATCCCGGCCGCCGTCTGGCCGTCGGCGTCGATGACGAATTCGGATGTCGTCCACTGCTCCATCGTAAGCGTGCGCTGGGAACCACCGTTTCCGCGCTCCGAGATCGGGGCGAGAACGGTGATTCCAACGACGCCCTCGTCCAGGCGCGGCCGAGTTCCCGAGGCGAGCACGGTGCCGAGCCGGTACTGGTTGTTGGAGATGAGGATCGCGACTGCGGACTGCGGCCCGGTCGGACCCTGCCAGCGCAGCGACGGCGGCTCCGCCTCCGGGCCGATGGCATCGGGAACCGAGTCGAGCAGGGTCTGCAGCTTGGCGTCACGGTAGCCCGGGCGCTGTACCGCCTCGGCGTAGAGGCCGAGCGAGACGTTGTTCACGAACACCTGTCCGTTGACTTCAGCGAGATCGACCCGCCGCTCCCCGCCATCAACGAACGCGTCGAGCGCGCCGACGACGTCATCGCGGTCGACGCCGAGGTCAAGCGCGAAATGGTTGCGCGTCCCGGCCGGAATGCAGGCGTACGGCAGATCGAATTCGGCCGCGACCATCGCCACGATTGCCTGCGAGCCGTCGCCACCCGCCATCGCCAGACCATCCGCACCGTTCGCGACGGCACCGCGGACGAGCGCTTCGAGGTCCTGGCCGAGCTGCAATTCGATCGGCTCAATACCGCGCCGGCGCGCCTCATCGGGCAGCTTGAAGCGTGTCGCCTTGCCGCCTCCCGATTTCGGGTTGTAGAACAGGACCGGGCGTGACGGTGGCTCGGCCCGCGGGAGCGTGACGTGCACCCGGAACGCCATCCGAGCGGCGAGCAGCGCGCCGGAGACGGCGGCGAATACGATCAGGTCGTCGACGAGGTCACGCTGGGTGATCACGAGCACGATCGCACCGGCGACGAGCAGCCCGGACACGACGAATCCGCCGGTCCTGGCCGGCCCGCGCCGCCCCGCTCCGAACCAGGCGGCCGCGATCGCGGCCACGAGGCACAGCCACACGGTCGCCCCCGCCGGAAAGTGACGGATGGCAGTGATGACCGCGAGGACGAAGGAGGCGAGGATCAGCAGCAGCGTGCCCAGGGACCACAGTCGCCGGGTCATGGCCGCACGCTAGGTCGGGATGGCTCGTGCATGTCACACATGATCTTCCGCTTTGGGCTCGGCGCGATCACCCCATTTGGATGATCCGGAGGATCGTCCCCACTGCCACGATCCCGTCTCAGCCTGAAGAGATCGAGGCGGTGAGTCGTGGCGCAGAAAGGACATCGTGCCGAGGCCCTGTCGAGCCGGATCCGCTCCCTGGTCCAGGCGATTCAGGAGAACGACCAGGCGCAGATCGAGGAGGCAGTGCTTCGGCTCAGCCGCTCTCGACGGCTGTTCTCGCCTCTCGCCCTCGCGATCAGCGCCGTCGTGCTGCTGTTCGAGGGGCTGCGGCTGCTCGTCTCCAACTGGCGGCTGATGCTCGTTCAGGTCTTACCGGCGATGTGGATCTGGCTCGCGATGTTCGACCTCAAACTCCACGTCCTGCATGGGCATTCCTTCAACGTGCTCCGTGGGGCGGTCCTCATCCCCATCGCCCTGGTGATCATCGCGATCACGATCGCCTGCCTGTTTCTCAACGCCGTCTTCGCGTTTGCGGTCGCCGGCCCCGGACCGCCGATGATCCGACCGGCCATGCGCGAGGCGCGCGAGCGACTCGGCGCGATCGCCTTGACAGGAGGGCTGCTCGGCGCACTGCTCACGTTTTCGGTCGCCATCGTCACTCGCTGGGGACGGCCGTGGTTCACGATCGCGCTCGGGATCACGATCGGATTGATGATGGTCCTCTACGTGGCGGTGCCGGCGCGGCTGGTCGGCGTGGAGAGGGTGCACTCGCGGCACGATCGCATGTGGACGACGATCGTCGGCGGCGCGATCAGCATCACGGTCTGCACCCCGCCGTACGCGATGGGACGGATCGGCGTGCTGATGCTCGGATCACGCGTGCTGTTTATCCCGGGACTGCTCGTGCTGGTGGTCGCAGTCACGCTTCAGGCGGGCGCGACGGGGGCCGTCAGCGCGCTCAAGATGAGCGTCACGCTGACGCCGGCGCGGCGGGGCGGGGCCTGAGGCCACCGGCCGCCGAGCGGTACGCATCCCGTCCGGCACGCGTGGCGTGCGCGGCCGTCCCGCCGACGTCCGCGCCGGATGCGGTCACGGCTGAGTCGCTTACCCCGAGGAACGCTGAGTGCGCGCCCGTCCCCCGCCCGCGTACGCTCCGAGGTCAACGAGAAACGCGAGCACGACGAAGAACCATTCGAAGCCGGTGACGTGGTGACCCGAGCCCCAATCCCAGAACGCGGCGTACGTCAGCGTCGTCCACGGGAGCAGGAAGAAGCCGAGGAACGGGACCACCCACGTGTCGAAGGCCCGCGACAGGACATTGCTGAACAGCCACAGCAGGAACAGTGCGAGGCGGGGCGAGATAAGTGCAAACAGCGCGATGAGACAGCCCATAATTGATCCTCAGACGAGATGATTGGGAAACGCTATCGCCCGTACTGAGCGGCTGAACCCGTATTTCTCCGCAAAATGCCCATCCGAGGCCCGCGCCGACCGGCGGGACCCGAAGGAGACGACCATCGCAGAGAGCTCACATGCCATCGACGACGCCGGGGCCGCGGGCACGCGCCTGCGGGTGGTGATTGCCGAGGACTCGTACATCATCCGCGAGTTCCTGACCGCCCTGCTCACCGGTACCGACGAGATCGCGCTCGTGGCGGTGTGCGCTGACGGCATCGAACTTGAGCGGGCGATCGCCACGCTCGATCCCGACGTGGTCGTGACCGATATCCGCATGCCGCCGTCGGGCGCGAACGAGGGCATCCGCATTGCCGCGGCACTGAAGGAGAGCCACCCCGACATCGGCGTTGTCGTGTTGAGTCAGTACGCCGAGCCGGAGTACGCCCTCGACCTGCTCGGGCACGGGACGGGTGGACGGGCATACCTCCTCAAAGAGCGCATCCGCAGCAAGGAACAGCTGGTCGATGCCATCGCGGCGGTTGCCAGAGGCGGCTCGGTCATCGACCCGGCAATCGTCGATGTGCTCATTCAGGCCCGATCCCGGGCGGAGAACTCGCGCCTCGATCAACTGACCCCGCGCGAGCGCGAACTCCTCGCCGAGATTGCCACCGGAAAGAGCAACGGCGCAATCGCCGAATCGCTGTTCCTGACCAAGCGCGCCGTCGAGAAGCACGTCAACGCGATCTTCGCGAAGCTCGACCTGCCGGAGACTGCCGATGTCAGTCGTCGCGTCAAGGCGACCCTGATCTTCCTCTCCGAGCAAGGCAACGCTCCTTCCTGAAAGAGGTTCGTCACCCCATGAGGATGATGCGCCCGGCGCTGCCAGCGGGACGATTCAATCGATGGCCGAGACCGAGCGACAGCGCCACGATCAACTCGCGCGCGCCGAGCGAGCCGTTCTCGAAGCACTCGCCGGCGTCGATGGGCTGCTCACGCCCGCCGTGGCTGACCGGCGCGCCTCCGGCCTGCGGATGATCGTCGCCGAACGGCAGGTGCGCGAGCGCGCGCGTGCGGCGCGCGACGATCTCCTCGGTCTCCTCGCCGACGGCGCTCTGTCACCCGAGGACCAGCGGCTCGCCGTGGCCCTGCTCCACACGAGCCACGTCATCGCCGCGATGTGCGACGAGTACGTCGATCTCAGCCACCTTGCGGGCCTTTCCGAACCCGACGACGCGCACATCGCGACGGCGCTCGTCTCCATGCGTGACCTGAGCCGGGGTCAGATCCGGACCGCGGCCCAGGCGCTCGCCACCCGCGACGACGCACTCGCCTCCGGCCTGCGGCGGGTGCACACCGCGATCGAGGCGCTCAACCACGAGATTGGCGGTCACGGACGCGTCGCCGACGACGGGGCAGTCGGCTGCGAGGCGCTCGGGTCAGCCGTGCTCGCCGCTGAGTGCCTGACCCGTGTCAGCGAGCAGGCGATGGACATCGGCGACCACGTCGTCCTCGTCGTGAAGGGCCCGTCGCCGCCGCGTCACAGCCCGGTCTGAGCCACGAGCCGTCCGGAGTCGACCGCGGCGCGCAACTCGTTGTAGTCCCGCTCGTTCTGGTCCGCGTACGCCTTGGTGAACGCGAGCAGCGCCCGGTCGAACACCTCGCCGCCACCAAGGTAGGCGGCGATCGCGATCCGGTCGCCGCTGCGCGCGTGGGCTCGGGCGAGCGTCCAGCCGCAGAGGCGACCGTAGGTCGCCATCCCGGCCGGGACCATCTGCTCGATCTCGGCCGATCCCTTCCAGTCCTTCAGCTGGCGGACGTAGAAGTCGCGCGGCTTCCCGTCGAAGCCGGAGGGCTGGTGCAGCCACCCGAGGAAGATGTCGCTGGCCGCCTGCATCCGCCGCTGCCCGACGACGACGCGCTCGCCGTGGTTCTTGTGCTTGCTGCGCCCGAGGTGCGCCTCGAGCACCGAGGCCTCGGCTTCCTTGATCTGGAGAAACAGAGGGTCGGCCGTGTCCCGGCCCATCATCAGCGCAATCCACGCCCGCGTACCGACGCTGCCAACCCCGACCACCTTGCGCGCGACGTCGCGTAGCTCGAACTCCTCAACGAGTGCCCGCCGATCAAGCTCGAGTGAGTTGCGGTAGGCGCGGATCAGCTCGTGCAGACCCTCGAAGAGCTCCTCGGCCGGGACGTCCCCGGCGAGCTTGGTGATCGGAACGATCAGCGGGGCCTGATCGACGATCCGTACCGTGCCATCCACGACCTCGGTGAGCTTCGCAAACGCGAACATGCTGTCCTTCGTCCGCGCCTTGGCGATGTTCTTCTCGGTCCGTGCGAGCTGCCTCTCGACCGCCTTCGTGCGCTTGATCTGCGCCGCGACATCCTGAATCGCCGCGTCGATGTCGAGGTGGGAGTACCACACATCGAGATTCTTCATCGCCGCGAAGTTCCGCATCGCGGTGCGGTACTCGCCGACCGTGGTCAGCACGATCTCATCCTGCTGCTTGGGCGTGTAGCCGTTGTCACGCGCAGCGATGAGCATGCTCACCGCGAGGCGCTTGACGTCCCACTCCCACGGCCCCGGCAGTGTCTCGTCGAAGTCGTTGAGGTCGAAGACAAGACGGCGCTCGGGCGAGGCGAACGCGCCGAAATTCGACAGATGCGCATCGCCGCAGCATTGGACGGTGAGACCCGAACGCGGCGTCGAGACGAGATCCTCGGCCATGATCGCGGCGGCGCCGCGGTAGAACGTGAACGGCGAGACGAGCATCCGTCCGTAGCGGATCGGCACGAGCTCCGGGACGCGGGTCTCGGCCTGGCGCTCGAGGAGATCGACTGGATCCGGCCGGTCGGGGGCCGGTTCGAATACGGCGTGCGAGGACCGCGGCACCTCGGCCCGGGCCGCCTTGCCGCGCGCCGCGCGCTCGTTCACGGTGAGATGCGGGACCGTTGGCATTGATGTGCTCCTTTTCCGGTCGGGTCCTCGACGCCGGGTGGGCAGGCTACGCCCCCGCCACTGGCGCGCATCACCCGAACGGGGTTATGGCGTGGGCTCTCATCCGGTTCGGACGATGTGGGCCCCGGCAGCCCATGGGATGCTGCCGGCAATCATGGGTGACATCCTTGTCCTGGCGCTCGCAGCGTCGTTCAACCCGACCTTGCTCGCGGCGACGACGCTGATGCTGCTACTCGACCATCCGGCTCGGCTGATGCTCGGCTACCTGCTCGGCGCGTTGCTCACGAGCATCACGCTGGGACTCGTGATCGTGTTCTCGCTGTCGGATTCGAGCGCGGCGACGACGACCCAGAACACGCTGAACCCGGCAATCGACATCGCGATTGGCGCGATTGCGCTCGTGATTGCATACGTGGTGTGGCGCGGCCATGTCGCACGGATGCGCGAGCGGCGGAAGGCCCGCCGGGCGGCCAAGCCGGACAAGGGACCGCCGCGCTGGCAACGCGAGCTGAGCAAGGGTTCGCCGCGGACGACGTTCGTCGTCGGCATCCTCCTCACGCTTCCCGGCGCCTCGTATCTCGCCGGGCTGAGCGAGATTCACAAACACAATCTCGCGACCCCGGTGACCGTGCTCGTCGTCCTTGGTTTCAACCTCGTGATGCTGTGGTTGCTCGAGGTGCCGCTGCTCGGGTTTCTCGTCGCGCCCGACTGGACGCCGCACGCGATCGAGCGCGCGAGGGCGTGGGTGAACCGGCACGCGCACGTGTTCGCCGTCCGTGGCTTCACCGCAGTAGGAGTGCTGCTGATCGGCAAGGGCGTGATCGGCCTGCTGTGAGCGGGGCCGGTCTGAAGTCATCGGAAAAATACGGTTGGAGACCGCATGGAGCACTCCTAACGTCTGGGAGCGATCTTGCCCAACCCCGGGGAGCGGATCGCTATGACCAAGGTAACGACAGAAATGCGCGCCCGCTGGGCGACAGTCCCGCCCGGGACGCGATTGACACTGCTGGCGGCGCTCGGCGGCGTCGGTGCTGCCGGCGTTGGCTACCTCGCCTCGGTCAACCCGTTTGCCGAGCCACCTCAACTGGCGGTCGTTACCCGCGTCGTCATCGTGATGGCGTTCGTGCTGACCGGGATTTACGCGCAGACGAACCGCCTTCAGACCCAGATGGGTTGGCTGCTCATCGCGGCCGGCCTCTACTCCGTCCTGTGGCTGCTCAACGGTTCGGCCGATTCGGTCGCGTTCACCGTCGGCGCGCTCGCCGCCGGAGTTGCTCCGGTCGTGTTCGCGGCGCTCGTGCTGAGCCATCCCCAGGGCCGGCTGGCCGCGCCGATCGAACGGCAGCTGATCGCCGCGGCGTGGCGCGTGATCCCACCGGTGTGGATGCTGCTCATGCTCGTCAGTCCGCGCGCACCGCTCAGCAGCCCGCTCATGCGCTGCGGGGTGCACTGCCCACGGAATCTGCTGTATCTCGGCGCCCGGCCGGCGGGCCTCGCGCTCGTGCTGACGGGACTTGCGGTCGTGCTGTGGCTGACGGTGAGCTGCGCCACCGCGGTGCTCCTCATTCGTCGCTGGCGCTCGGCCAGCCCGCTGCAGCGCAGCGCGCTCGGCCCCGTCGTGCTCGCCGCCGTGCCCGTCCCGCTGCTCCTGACCAGCTATTTCCTCCTGCGTCAACTGGGGCTCTCAGGCGGGCGCTTCGTCGGCGTCGCGTACATCGTGGTCGCGACAGTGGTGCCGCTCGCGATCCTCATCGGGCTCGGGCGCGAGCGCCTGTACGTTGCCGGTGCGCTGACGCGGTTCCTCGGTCAACTCGCCGCCACGCCCACCGCCGACCCCGAGGCGCTGATGGCCGCATCGCTCGGGGATCCGACGCTGCGCATCGCCTACCGCCGTCCGAGCCTCGATTCCTACATCACGCTTGACGGAACCCCAGTGACCGTGACGACCTCCGAGCCCGGACGCGAGGTGACCTTGATCGCCCGCGATCAGAAGCCGGTCGCCGCTGTCAGCTACAGCTCCGAACTCCGTGACCAGCAGCGGTTCATCGAGGCCGCGACGGCGGTGGCCTTCATGCGCCTCCAAGGGGCACGGCTCGAGGCCGACCTCCGCGCCTCGACGGCCGACCTCCACGCATCGCGGATTCGGCTCGTCGAAGCTGCGCACGAGGAGCGCCGGCGGATCGAGCGCGACCTTCACGACACGGTCCAGCAGCAGCTCGTCGGCTTGCGGATCAAGCTCGGTATGGCCGCAGACACGGTCCAGGCGCGACCCCGGGTCGCCGAGGAGATGCTCTACGAGGTCGAGCACGAAATCGATGAGGTGCTGGCGACGCTGCGCAACCTGGCACGCGGGATCTACCCGGCGTTGCTCGGGGAGCGCGGCGTCGCCGCTGCGCTGACGGCGGCCGCGCAGCGGCTCCCGATCGCCGCGACCGTCCGGGCCACGGACATCGGACGGTACCCGGAGGACGTCGAGGTCGCCGTGTACTTCTGCTGTCTCGAGGCGCTCCAGAATGTCGTCAAACATGGCGGCGAGTCGGCAACCGCAACCGTCCGCCTGTGGCGCCGGGACGCCGAGGTGTGGTTCGAGGTGCGCGACAACGGCGCTGGCTTCGACTGCGGAGCCGTCACGCCCGGGACCGGTCTGACGAACATGCGAGACCGAGTTGAGGCGATCGGCGGCACGCTGGAGGTGCGCTCGGATGTGGGTGCCGGCACGTCGGTGACGGGGTCGGCACCGGCGGCCGTGCTTGCCGGAACTGGCAGCGGTTCGTCCTGACGGCGGAGAGGCGTGGCCCGTCGGCGTCGCCGTTGCCCGCGCTCGCCGTCGCGGAAGCGCCGGCGCTGGCGAATCCCCCACCGCGATTGCGTAGTAACTGCCCTTCGCCGAGCGGAGCTCCGCCTGTACGCTGGTGGGCGACCGGCGTTGAGCCTGTGGGGCGCGTCTGTTATGGGTCGAACTGGGCTTCGCGGACGACGAGGGCCACCGCTTGGACGCGCGTCTTGGCCTCGAGTTTCGACGTCGCGTTGCGAATATGGGTCTTGACGGTCTCCGGTGAGAGATACAGGCGCTGGGCGATCGCCTGACCGGTGAGGCCCTCGGCGAGCAAGCTGAAGATCTGGAGCTCCCGCGGACTGAGCGAGGCGACCTTCGCACCCAGGATGGCGTCGCCGTCGTCGAACAGGCGCGAGAAGCGTTCCTCAGCATCGGTCAGGCGGTTGAGGACATGGACGCGAGGATCGCGCAGATCGCCGCCGCCGCCGAACAGATCACCGCCAGCGCGACGAGTATGCAGACGAGCGTCGGTGAGGTTGCCGCCGTCGCCGAGGCATCCTCGGCATCGACCGAGGAGGTCTCGGCCTCAAGCGAGGAGACCTCTGCTTCGGCGCAGCAGATCGCGGCGTCGGCCCACGAACTGTCCTCGAACGCGGAGGCACTCAACGCCCTGGTCGCGCAATTCAAGCTCGCGGCCTGACCGCGGTCCGACACGGCACGGGCACCGTCCGCTCACCCCCGGCGGACGGTGCCCCTCGGACGTCTGAGCTCGCCTCGCGCCGCGCCGCGTTGAGAAGTACGATTTGCGCGACCAAACGCCCGGGCTTCCGGGCAGGGGCGCAATGCAGCCGAGTAACCGAACGGTCATTGGCGTCGCGATGCTGCTGTTTGGAGCAGTCGTGCTCGGCGTCGGGATGCACCATCTCGTGAAGACGGGCACGTGCTCGTCGACCGGATACAGCAGCCACTACGGCCCCGTCCCGTACTGCCCCAAGGGCACCGGATGGTGGATCCTGTTCGTCATCGGGGGGATCTTCCTCGCCGTCATCGGAGGTCTCGTGAGCGGCACGGCGAGCGCCTTACTGATCGTCCCCGCCGTGTTTGCCGGGATCGGGGTCGGGGCGCTGACCGTCGCCTTCGATTCAAGTGCGTCGTCGTCGACGAAGACGTTCGGCGCGATCTTCGGCGGGGCGTTTGCCTTCTTCGGGCTCGTCCCGCTGCTCCTCTGGGCAGTCAGCGCGCTGCGCCGGAGCGCCGCACGGACACCCGTGTCGACGTTCAGTCCCACCGCGCTCAAACAGGATCCGATCATGGGTGCCTACACGAGCGCGCCGACAGCGTCGCCGGTGGCGAGCGCTCCCAGCGGGCTCGGCTCATTCGGCACACCCACGAGCGTGAGCGCACCGGTGGCGCCGAGTGCCGCGCCGGCGAGGAGCAACGATGCGCTCGACAAGATCGAGAAGCTCGCCAAGCTCCGCGAACAAGGGGCCCTCACCGAGGACGAGTTCAACCGCGAGAAGGCGAAACTGCTCGCCGAGCTGTGACCCGGTCGGCGCTCCGGCGCTTCTATCAGGCTTGACTTATATAAGTCGTAGCTAATACACTTCCCGTTGATGCACGCGTTCGACGTTCTCGGCGATCCGGTTCGGCGCCGCATCCTCGAACTGCTCGCGGATCAGGAGCTGAGCTCCGGCGCCGTCACGGACGTCATCCGGCATGAGTTCGGAATCTCCCAGCCCGCGGTCTCGCAACATCTCCGCGTGCTGCGAGAGGCGGGCTTCGCGACGATGCGGGCGGAGGGGGCCCGCCGTCTGTACGCCGTCGAGGCTGAGCCGCTCCGCGAGGCCGACCGGTGGCTCGATCAGTTCCGGCATTTCTGGACGCCTCACCTTGAGGCCCTCGCGACCGAGATCGCGCGGGGCAAGCGTCGGCGCCGCACCCGTCCCAACGAGAGAGAAAGGTGAATCGCATTGATCAACGTCACCGAGCAGATCGGCAACGTCAATCGGTCCGTCAGCACGCGCCGACAGGCGGACGCTCCCGCGCGCAGCGTGACGATCAGCCAGACCTACGACACCGACGTACGTGACCTGTGGGATGCGTGCACGAACCCGGAGCGAATCCCACGGTGGTTTCTGCCGATCTCGGGTGAGCTGCGGCTCGGTGGCCGCTACCAACTCGAGGGCAACGCCGGCGGGGTCGTCGAGGAGTGCGAGCCGCCGCACCGGTTCTTTGCGACGTGGGAGTTCGGCGAGAACGTCAACTGGGTCGACGTGCGCCTGATCGCGGAGACGGCCGACCGGACCCGCCTCGAGATCGAGCACATCACGCCTGCCGACGATGGCATCTGGGCGCAGTTCGGGCCCGGGGCGGTCGGGATCGGCTGGGACATGGCGCTGATCGGGCTGGCGCTCCACACCGCATCCGGTGCCCCGGTCGACCGCGCCGAGGCCACCGGCTGGATGGCGTCCGACGACGGGCGGAGCTTCGTATTGCTCAGCAGCGAGCGCTGGCGGGAAGCGAGCGTCGCCGGCGGAACCGCGGAAGCGGACGCCGCAGCCGCCGCCACCCGCGTCACGGCTGCGTATACGGGCGCCCCGGAACGCTGAGGAGTGCCGCGCTCATCGCCGGCACCGTTACCGCATACGTGCTGCCGACCGGGAGGACACGCTCGCTGACTCGCCGCCCGGCCCAGCGCCCGGCCGCGTCGAGCTGTTGACCGGCGAGCGTGACACCGAAGCGGGCGCGCGCGGAGGGCGCGGCCAGTCGCTGGACGTCGGCCGGCGCGGTCGCCGGAAGCGCGAGCGCCACCCGGACTGACCGGGGTCCCTTGTCGATCAGCACCACGTGCAGTCGACCATTACGCAGGCGCACGCCCCACGCCTTCAGATGCAGCGCCCGCCGGGCGCCGAGGTGCAGCGGTATCAGCCGCGCCCCGGGACCGATGGCGCGCGTGAACAGGATCAGCCCGTACATGAGCGGACGGGCGTGGAAGCCCGACTGCTTGAGCGCGAAGGCGGCGTTGACCGCGTACGCGCGCACGTGGACATTGGCACCGTCGACACCCGCCTTCATCAGCTCGAACAGCGCATCCGGCGCCCACAGCGCGGTCGCGAACGTGTCGCTGATCCCGGGGACGCCGCCGCAGGTGACGGAGTTCAGCTCGGTGAGACGGAAGGGCAGCCCGGAGCGCTCCGCCAGCCGGACCGACGGGAGTACCGTCCGAGCGAGCCCGGACGTCGCATTCTCGCTCAGCACCTTGGCGATCGACGGGTAGGCGAGTGCGGTGTGGCGCACGCACGCGGAGTACGGATACCGGTGCGCGCTGACCAGCCCGAGCCCGGGATGAGCCCCCGTGATGAGGCCGGCGAGCCAGTTGAAGTTCGTCTGCGGATTGGCAAGCGCCGGGCCGACGAGCGGGATCCGCGGTGCCACGCGCACGAGCGCATGGGCATACGAGCGGAAGTCGGCGAGGTAGGTGGCGGCCGACAGCCGGCGGGGCAGGAACGGCGTCGCAGACTGTGGACGTCCGAGTTGTTGCACCCAGCTCCAGCGGTCGTAGATGTCCGGCTCGTTGCCGATCTCAAACCCGACGATGCTGCGGCGGGGCAAGTCGTGGCGCGCCGCGCGGGCCCAGCGCGCCGCCTTGGGCGAGGAGCCGGTGACGAGGTTGAGGTCGAGGATGAGGTGGAGCCGGTCGCGGCGCACGAGCGATGCGGCGAACCTGATCCAGGACGGGCCGAGCCCGAACGCCCACGGCGGCAGGTAGCGCCGACGGGGATTCCAGAACGTGTGGTCGGCCGAGTCGCCGCCGATGCGCAGCACCTGCCTGCCGTCGCCCGGCACGTGGATGAGCGCGAGCGCGCGCTCGAGCAGGGCGCGGTGGCGCTGCCACAGTGGCAGCGTCCAGTACTCGGTCGAGAAGCCGAGAAACGACGGCGGCACCGGGATCGACGCGGTCGTCTCGTTCCAGGTCAGGGTCGCGTGCGCCGGCGGTCGCTGCGCCGGAATATGCCGATGTGCACCCGTGGCTGGCGTGGGTGAGGCGGTCGCCGTCGAGGCGCGCCCGGCGCCTCCCGGCTCTGCGCGACCCTCACGGTTGACGACCGCCAGCACGCCGAAGACCGCGCACGTGAGCGCGGCGCCGAGTGCGATCCATCTCTGCAGTGAAGGACGGTCGATCATCGTGCGGATCAGCCGCTGTCGGCTCGATCTGGGGTGAGGGTATGAACCGGACGCGTTCCGAACCTAAAGGACGGCGACACGTTCACCGAGCGCTAACGACGCGCGCCGTCAACGGGGTCGTCGCCAACCCAATGACAATGTTCATCCGGATGAACAGGCCGTGAACTCGCGCGCCAGATCGCGTTCCGGCGGCGGATCGGATGCGACAATCGCCACATGGATGACCATGCCCGCGGCTCAGTGCTCGTCGTCGACGATGAGCCGACGATCGCGGAGGTGGTGTCCCGGTACCTCGAGCGGGCCGGGTACGAGACTCGCATCGCCGCCGATGGCCTCGCGGCCATCGATGCGGCGAGCGCGGCGCGTCCCGACCTCGTCGTGCTCGACCTGATGCTCCCGGGGATCGACGGCCTCGAGGTCATGCGCCGCCTGCGCGAGCAGGACCGGACCACCCCGGTGATCCTGCTCACGGCCAAAGGCGAGGAATCAGATCGTGTCATCGGTCTGCGGCTCGGAGCGGACGACTACGTCGTCAAGCCGTTCTCGCCGGCCGAGCTCGTGGCCCGTGTCGATGCCGTGCTTCGGCGCATCGACACCTCACCCGAGCACGAGGCACCGATCGAGCTCGATGACATGACGATCGACCCGGCCGCCCGGCGCGTGGTCGTCCGGGGCGAGGAGATCCAGCTCACCCAGCGTGAGTTCGATGTGCTCCTGTTCCTCGCCCGCCACCCCGGACAGGTGTTCTCACGCAACCAGTTGATGGACGCGGTCTGGCAATACTCCTTCTACAGCGACACCTCGACCGTCACCGTGCACGTCCGGCGGCTGCGCGCGAAGATCGAGGCCGACCCAGCGCAGCCGCGGCACATCCAGACCGTGTGGGGCGTCGGCTACCGCTTCCAGCCCTAGTGTCCGGGCGAGAACGCGGGATGAGTCGTGGGATGGGTCGCGTGATGGGGGCCATCCGGATCCGAACCGGCTCGCTGTCCCGGCAGTTCGCCCTCGCCGTGGCGATCGTCGTCGCCCCGGTGCTGGTCGCGCTCGTCGTGATCGGCGCGCTGATGGTCATCTCGGGGCACGAGGCGGTCCTGATTGCCGTGATCGTGCTCGGCGCCGGCGCGGTCGCGATCGTCGCCGGCCGTCTGCTCGCCGGCGGCATCCTGCGCGACGTCGAGACGATCCGGGACGGACTGGGAGCGGTCGGACGGGGCGAGCGCGACGTCCACATTGCGACCGCCGCCCGGGACGAGCTGGCCGAGCTTGCCGGTGCCGCGAACATGATGATCGAGCGCCTCCGCGCCGAGGAAGAGCTGCGTGCCGAGGCCGACACGGCGCGGCGCGGACTGATTGCCGCCGTCTCTCATGATCTGCGAACGCCGCTCACGTCGCTGCGCCTGCTCGCCGAGGCGGTTGAGGACGAGATCGTCGACGAGGCGACGCGACGCCGCTACTTGAAGCGGATGCGCACTCACCTCGAAGCCCTCGGCGGGCTCATCGACGACCTGTTCGAGCTCTCCCGGCTCGAGGCCGGCGACATCAACTGGTCACTCGAGCGCGTCCGCCTCGACGAACTTGTCAGCGAGACGATCGAGGCGATGCGCGTCACCGCCGACGCCAAGCACGTGTTGGTCACCGCCGAGATTTCCCCGCGGCTCGAGGCCGCCCGCGCGAATCCGGAGAAGCTGCAGCGCGTGCTGTTCAACCTCATGCAGAACGCGATCCGGCATACGCCCGCCGACGGGAGCGTCGTCGTGCGCGCCGAGCCGGTCGCAGACGGCATCGAGGTCGAGGTCGCCGATACCGGCGATGGAATCCCCGGCGACGAGCGTGACCGCGTGTTCAACGCGTTCTATCGCGCCGGTGCGGACGCGCCACGAACGGGCGGTGGCGCCGGGCTCGGCCTCGCGATCTCCCGGGCGATCGTCGAGGCGCACGGCGGCCGTATCTGGCTGGCGGAGACCGACGCCGGGACGCGGGTCCGCTTCAGCCTCCCGGCGGCACGGTAACCCCACATCAGGTCGCGCAGAAAACCCTGATGCCCACGCGCAGCGCGGGTGCGACGCTGATGTCATGGCCCGTGTGCTCATCGCCTTCGCCTCGAAGCGCGGCTCGACCGCGGAGATCGCCGATGCGGTCGCGACAACAATTCGCGAGGCCGGGCACATCGTCGATTGTCGTCCGGCCGACGGGGTCAAGAACCTCGGGCCCTACGACGCCGTCGTGCTCGGCAGTGCCGTGTACATGAAGCGCTGGCGCGGTGACGCCAAACACTTCCTGCGCAAGCACTCCAAGGAGCTCGCTGACACCCCATTCTGGGTGTTCAGCTCAGGACCGGTGGGCGACCCGTCCAAGGAGAACTCGGACAGGTCGTGGTACGAGCCGCCCCGGGTGATCGAGCGCGCCGAGGCGTTGGGGCTCAACGGGCATACGGTGTTCGGCGGGCGCATGCCGACCGAGCCAAAGGGACCGATTGAGCGGACGATGGTGGAGAACACCCCGTCCGAATACCGCGACCGGCGCAACTGGGACGAGATCCGCAGGTGGGCCCAGCAGGTTGCGTGCGAGATCGCACAGATTAATCCCGCTCCTAGCGCGATCCTCGACGGATCCGGCGATTCCGGTGGCGCGTAGGGCTTCAGTCCCGGCGGATTCTGCCGAGCTAACTCGTATGGTGACAACAATGCCGAATTGGTCACATCTTCGCCGCGTGGTGGGCGCCCGTCGCTCACGTACGGCAGCACCGCACAGTCAGGCCGCCGCTCCCGGAGCCGTGACCCCGCATCGTCATCCGGCGATGATGGGGCTCGACGTCTCACCGGTTCACGGCCGGCACTGCATCTGTGATCGGTGCGCGCCCCGCACAGACCGCCGCTGAGGCCGGCGGATCAGGCTGACTCGCTCAGCGCTTGCTCAAGCGCTGCCGCGATCGGCGTCTCACCACCGTTGACGTAGAGCGTCAACCTGACGCTCCGGGGCTCGGAGAGCACGGCCGCAATGACCGCGGCGACATCGGCCCGCGTGACCTCGCCACGGTACGGGTCGCGGTCAAGGCGGATCGTGTGCGCCGGCGGATCGTCGGTGAGGCGACCCGGACGCAGAACGGTCCATTCGCGGTCGCTCTGTGTGACCGCTGCGTCGGCCTCAGCCTTCGCGCGGAGGTAGACGCTGAAGACGTCATCGTCATCGACCGGCGGCGGGTTCTCGGCCCCAATCGAGCTGACGATCACAAACCGGGCAACGCCTGCCTGGCGCGAGGCGGCGAGAAGCTTGACCGCGCCGTCGCGGTCCACCGTCAGCTTGCGCTCGGAACCGCTCCCCGGGCCTGCGCCGGCCGCGAACACGGCCGCATCTGCGCCGGCCAGCGCCTCGGCGATCGCGTCGGCTCCGACCTGCTCGAGGTCGCACAGGACCGGCCGTCCCCCGTCCGCGCGGACGTCGTCTTCGTGATCGGGGTTGCGGATGAGGCCGATGACCGCGTCGCCGTTGGCGGTGAGCAACCGCGTGAGCAGCCGACCGATCTTCCCGTGGGCTCCGGCGATCGCGACGCGCATGGCGGCAGGCTACCCGGTCCCGGTGCGGATACGCTTGCGGGCGATGCGACGGATGCGCACCGGGGCGCCCGTGGGCGTGCTGCTGCTGCTGTGCGGCGTGATCGGCGGCTGCGGCGCGACCGCGTTCAAGACGCCCACCCTCCCCTCCTTCAACGCCGGGCCGGCCCACGGTGACGCAGCGACGTTCGTGATCGATGGCGGCACGATCTCGGTCGTCCAGAGTGGCTCGATCTCCGTCCGCTACAGCGACGTCCCAGAGCTCACCTACTCCGGGCCGCTCGGCTGCCCGCCGCCGCCGCATTCACGTCTGTAGGCGATCGGAGGACGCGCGTCGGCAGCCGCGCCCGCCACACGTCAGCGACACCGCGCAGGCCGCCGTTGGGGCGGGCGTACCATTCGATGTATGACGGCACTGAGCGTCGCGCTGCTGGTGACCGGGGTCATGTTGATCGTGCTCGAGGCACACGTCCCGTCGCTCGGTGTGCTCGGAGTGCCGGGGATCGTCTCCCTCGCCGCCGGGGCGGTACTCGGTGTCAGCGCCCTCGGCGGCAGCGTCGTGTTCGGGGTGGTGCTCGCCGTCGTGCTCGTCGCGGTCTCCGGCACCGTCGTGGCGGTGTCGCTGCGCGAGGGCCTCGCGGTTCGACGCCGGCGGATCAGCGCCGGCGCGGAGGGCCTCATTGGGCATGTCGGGATCGTCCGCTCGTGGGATGAGCCGACCGGCAAGGTGCTCGTCGACGGCGCGCTGTGGAGCGCGCGCCGGTCTCCGGGGCTCGACGATGACGAGGATCAGCTTGCGCTCCACGCCGGGGATCAGATCGTCGTCGAACGGCTCACCGGGCTGACGCTCGCCGTCCGCCCCGCCGAGGAATGGGAGCTTCACCAATGATCACCGCAGTCGTCGTCATCCTGATCGTGCTCGTCTCGATCGCCGTCGCCGCAGCCGGGGCGTCCGTCCGGGTCCTGCGCGAATACGAGCGCGGCGTCGTCTTCCGCCTCGGCCGCCTGATGCAGCAGCGCGGCCCCGGGCTCGTCCTGCTGATGCCGACGATCGACCGGATGGTCCGCGTCAGCCTGCGCACGATCACCCTGTCGATCCCGCCCCAGGAGACGATCACGCGGGACAACATCCCGGTGCGCGTCACGGCGGTCGCCTACTACCGGGTGATCGATCCCAACAAGGCGGTCACCCAGGTCGAGAGCTTCCACAACGCGACGCTCCAGATCGCTCAGACGACGCTGCGCTCGGTGCTCGGCGGCGCCGACCTCGACACCCTGTTGGGCGAGCGGGACCGCCTCAACGAGAACCTCCAGCACGTGATCGACGCCCAGACCGAGCCGTGGGGAATCAAGGTCACGACCGTCGAGATCAAGGACGTCGAGATCCCCGAGGAGATGCGGCACGCGATCGCCCGTCAGGCCGAGGCCGAGCGAGAGCGGCGGGCGAAGATCATCAACGCCGCCGGCGAGGCCCAGGCGGCCGCGAAGCTCGCCGAGGCGGCGGACGTGATCGGTCGCAACCCGGTGACGCTGCAGCTCCGGTATCTCCAGACGCTGCGCGAGATCGGGGGCACCCAGAACTCGACGGTGGTGTTCCCGATGCCGATCGACCTGATCAAGCCGCTGCTCGGTGTGCTGGGGTCCGGGTCGACGGAGTCGGGTGCGGCGGAGTCCGGTGAGGCGGATGCTCCCGAGGCTCCGAAGGCGGTGGAGAACGGGGCCGCGGCGCCGGCAGAGCTGGAGGCCGGAAATGGGGCTCCGCTGCCGACGGGCCGGGTGGAGCGCCCGGCGCGTCAGCCGGTCGACGAAGCCGAATAGCGGCGCTATGGCGCCGTGCTGCAGGCGGGCGCCCGTCGCGCCCGTGTCTCTGCCCGTCCGGACCGCAATCACGTTCGACGGCGAGCGCGGTTTCAGTCGATCTCGAACGCCAGCGCGGTTTTCGACGATTTCGGTCGATAGCGCCCGCTGGAGGCCGTCGCTGTCGAACGATATTGCGGTTGGAGGCCGGCCGATGACGTGAGAAAAGCCCGGGAACGTCCGGGCCTTCTACAGTCAGTGACAGCTCATGGCCATTCGCAACGACATCCGCAACCTCGCGATCGTCGCCCATGTCGATCACGGCAAGACGACGCTCGTCGACGCGCTGCTCTGGCAGTCCGGCGCGTTCCGCTCGAACCAGGACGTCAACGAGCGCGTGCTCGACTCGATGGATCTCGAGCGGGAGAAGGGGATCACGATCCTTGCCAAGAACACGGCGGTCCGCTATGGCGATACGAAGCTCAACATCATCGATACGCCGGGTCACGCCGACTTTGGCGGGGAGGTCGAGCGGGGGCTGACGATGGTTGACGGCGTGCTGCTGCTCGTCGACGCAAGCGAGGGGCCGCTGCCGCAGACACGGTTCGTGCTGCGCAAGGCACTCGAGCAGCGCCTCCCGGTCGTGCTCGTCATCAACAAGATCGACCGGCCGGACGCGCGGATCGACGAGGTCGTCGACGAGGTGTACGAGCTGTTCCTCGACCTCGATGCCGACGAGTCGCAGATCGAGTTCCCGATCGTCTACACGAACGCCAAGGCCGGGACCGCGACCCTTGATCCGGACAATCCCGGCAGTGACCTGGCGCCGCTCCTTGACCTTCTGCTCGAGCACATCCCAGCGCCGACATACGAGCCTGGGCACACGCTCCAGGCGCACGTCACGAACCTCGATGCCTCGCCGTACGTCGGCCGGATCGCGATCTGCCGCCTGCGCGAGGGGACGATTCGCCGCGGCGAGACCGTTGCCTGGTGCAAGGCCGACGGGACGACCGAGCCGGTCCGAATCACCGAGCTGTACGTCACCGAGGCGCTCGACCGTGTCGACGCGACCGAGGCGAGCGCCGGGGAGATCATCAGCGTCGCCGGGATCCCGGACATCACGATCGGCGAGACACTCGCTGACCCAGACGATCCGCAGCCGCTCCCGGTGATCACCGTCGATGAGCCGTCGCTCAGCGTCACGATCGGCATCAACGACTCACCGCTGTCCGGCACCGACGGTGACAAGCTCACCGCGAGCCAGGTCAAGGCCCGGCTTGAGCGCGAGCTGATCGGCAACGTCTCGCTGCGCGTCAACCCGACCGATCGGCCCGAGGCCTGGGAGGTCCAGGGCCGCGGTGAGCTCGCGCTCGCGATCCTCGTCGAGCTGATGCGCCGCGAGGGCTTTGAGCTGACGGTCGGCAAACCGCAAGTCGTCACGCGGGAGATCGACGAGAAGCTGCACGAGCCGGTCGAGCGGATGAGCGTCGACGTTCCCGAGGAATACGTCGGGGTCGTCACCCAGCTCGTCGCGCTGCGCAAGGGCCGGTTGGAGCAGATCGTCAACCACGGCACGGGCTGGGTGCGGATGGAGTACCTCGTCCCCGCCCGCGGACTGATCGGGTTTCGCACCGAGTTCCTCACCGAGACCCGCGGCACGGGCCTCCTGCACCACGTGTTCGACGGCTGGGAGCCGTGGCACGGGGAGCTGCGCACGCGGCCGACGGGAAGCCTCGTCGCCGACCGGCGGGGCGCGGTGGCGGCGTTCGCGCTGTTCAACCTCCAAGAGCGCGGCAGCCTGTTCGTCGAGCCGGGCGACGACGTCTACGAGGGGATGATCGTCGGAGAGAACGCGCGGGCCGAGGACCTCGACGTCAATCCGACGAAGGAAAAGCATCTCACGAACATGCGCTCCTCGACGGCGGACGAACTGGTCCGGCTCGTGCCCAAGCGCGAGCTGTCGCTCGATCAGGCGCTCGAATTTCTCCGTGCCGACGAGTGCGTCGAGGTGACACCCCACGCGGTGCGACTCCGGAAGGTCACGCTCGACGCCAGCCAGCGGCGCAAGCTGGCGCGCGCGGCGAACGCGCGCCAGGCTGCGACCGTCGGTTAGACCGCGGCCGCGCGGCGTCGGAACACGCGCGCCGGGGTCGCAATGATCGACGCGATCAGGTGCCCGACCACGAGGTAGACGACGAGCGCGATCCCCCAGTTGAGCGCGGTCGTACCGCGCGCGCTGTGGAGATGGAACAGGCCGTTGAACGGCGTGGCCAGCCAGTGCGCCCAGTCGTGGACGTGCGACACGATCGTGTTGCTCGGCGACGCTTTGAGGAGCACGAACAGGATCCCCAGGGCAAGGATGAGCGCGACGACGTCGGTGATGATCCGGACGACGCGAGCAATCGCGAGCGACGTTCCGGCTCCGGCCGCAGCCATCGCGCCACCGGCACGACGCCGCCTGACTCCGAATCCGCGGCGCGGTGCCGCGGCACGATCATCGACGGTGGTCGGCGTCTCGCCGACTGGTTCCTCTGTGCGATTAGTGAGCGCCATGTCACAGGGCTACCCGGTCGTCCGGAGCCTCACGCGTCCATGTCTGCGCGAAGACCTCGCGCGTGGCACGGGCCGCGCGCTCCCAGGTCAACCCGCGCACCGCAGCGCGCCCAGCGTCGCCGAGCTGGCGGCGGAGCGCCCCTTCTCGGGTGAGCCGCAGCATTGCCTCGCCGAGCCCGCGCTCATCGTCAACCGGGATGCGGATCAGCCCCGGGGAGAGCTCGGGCCCGAAGACCGGTAGGTCGGTGACGATCGCCGGGGTGCCGCGGGCGAGCGACTCGTACACCGGCAACGCAAATCCCTCCAGCCGCGAGGCGAAGACGAGCCCGATCGCGCCCCGATACAGCGCCTCGAGCTCACCCGTGCCCCGCCAGCCGAGCACACGCACCCCGGGCCCTGCAACCGCCTCTGCCAACCGTCCGTCCCCGGCGAACACGAGCTCGGCATCGAGGCCGCGTTCGCGGGCGGCGGCGAACGCGCGGGCGATGAGGACCGGCGCCTTGCGCGGCTCGATCGCGCCGGACACGAGCACGTACCGCCCCGCCTGCAGTCCGAGGCGATCGAGCCGCCCCGCGACATCGATGTCGGCGTCGGATTCCATCCGCACCCCCTCGGGGATGACATGGATGCACGCCGGATCGACGCTCCACCGCGTCACCAGTTCATCGCGAACGGCGGCGGTCGGGACGATCAGCGAACGCGTCTGGGCAGCGAGCGCGCGCGGGCGGGCGAGCTTGTGCCAGATGCGCTCATACGGAGTGAAATCACGGGGTCGCGCCTCCCAGGCGATGTCGTGGAGCGTCAGCACGCTCGGCACCTCGCCGCCGAGTGCGACCGGCACCGGGGCGGGAATCCAGACGACGTCGATCGGCTCGCCGAGGAGCCGCTCGAGCCGCGGCCGGCGCAGCACGGCGGCGGACCCGAACAGGGCACGGCTCGGGACCGCATGGCGGTGGACCGTGACGTTGGAGGCCGCGAGCACGTCGGCGACCGCGGGCAGCGGGCCTCGGCCGGGGACGAACAGGACGAACTGGTCCTCGGGGAACTCGCGAACGAGCGCGCGCAGGAGCTCGGTCGTGTATCGGGTGACGCCGCGCGGTCCTGTCACCGACCGCGCGTCAACGCCGACTTTCACAGCTGCTGCACCATGCGGCGCACCGTACCTGGCTGAGCTCGCAGATAGACTCGCGCCGGATGCACGTCGCCGTCATCGTTCCGAACTGGAACGGGCGACGCTGGTTGGGGCAGTGCCTGCGGGCGCTGAGCGAGCAGACCAGCCCGCCGGCCGAAGTGATCATTGTCGACAACGGCTCGAGCGACGGTTCGCTCGAGTTGGCGACGGGCGTCCCCGGCACTCGGATCATCGAGCTGCACCGCAACACGGGCTTCGCGAACGCGGTCAACGTTGGCATCGAGGCGGCCCGGTGTGAGGCCGTCGCCCTGCTCAACACCGATGTGATCCTGAGTCCGGAATGGATCACGCGTACGACCGCGCGACTCGCGGACGATCCCGGGCTCGCCGCCGTCGGATGCAAGATGCTCCAGATGGACGACCCGATCCGGATCTACGACACCGGGGACTTCCTGCGGCGCGACGGCGCCTGCGAGCAGCGCGGACGCTTCGACATCGACGAGGGGCGCTATGACACCGGCGAGGAGATCTTCGCCCCGTGCGCGGGCGCGGCGCTCTACCGTCGTGAGGCCGTGCTCGCCGTCGGCGGCTTCGACGTGCGGCTGTTCTCCTACCTGGAGGACGTCGAGCTCGGGCTGCGGCTTGCCCTCGCCGGCTGGCGGTGCTGGTACGAGCCGGTCGTCGCGCTGCACGCGGGCGGCGGCTCCTCGTGGCAACTCGATCCGCCGGTCGAGCACTGGGTGCAGCGCAACACGCTGCTGATCGTCGCCAAGTACTTCTCGCCGCGCTGGCTCCCGCTCGTCCTCTACCGGCAGCTCGGCTGGGCGCGCGCGGCGATCCGCGACAGCACCCTGCGAGCGCAGTTCACCGGAGCGCGGGCGGCGCTGCGGTTGCTGCCGGCGATGCTCCGCGAGCGGCGGGCGGTCCGCCGAGACGCGGTCGTCCCGATCGAGGTCGCGGTCCCGCCCCGTCCGATCCGGGGGGCCCCGCGCCGATGAGCTCGACGAGCGCCGGACCCACGTCGCGGGAGCGCAAGCGGCCGTTCCTCTCCTCCGCTCTCCCGCCGGCGGCGACCCTGCGCGCCCGGGCCGCGGGCGACGCCTCGCCCGACTGGATCCTCACCACCGTGCTGCTCGTGCTCGCCGGTGCGCTCTCGGCGACCACGATCTTCCGGGGAATCGGCCTGCACGACGAGGGGTCGATGCTTCAGGCCGGCGCGCGGATCGCACACGGCCAGTGGCCGTACCGCGATTTCTGGACGAACTATCCCCCCGGCCAGCCACTCCTGCTCGCGCTGCTCCAACTCGTGTTCGGACCCTCGCTGCTCGCCTGGCGGGTGCTGCGGGTCGTCACGAATTCGGTCGTCGCGCTGCTCGCATTTCGCCTTGCCGACAAGCGGGCCGGTCAGTCGCTTGCCCTGCTCGCCTGGCTCGCGGTGGCCGGTGCGATGGCGTTCCCCACCGGGCCGGGTCCCAACCCGACGGCGATCGGGCTCGCGCTCGCGTCGATCCTGCTCTCCGAGCGACGTCCGGCGATCGGAGGGGGGCTTGCCGGGCTCGCCGCGCTGTTCCGGATCGAGATCGGGATCGCTGCCGCAGTCGGCGCGATGCTCGCGGTCGCACCCGGCAAGCGGCTGCGCATCCTGCTCGCTGCGCTGCTCGTTGCGGCGGTCTGCTTCGTGCCGTTCATCATCGTCGCGCCGGGCGCACTCGCTCGCGACCTGTTTGGGTTCTACGGCATCCAGGGTCTCCAGCGGCTCCCGTTCCCGCTCGGCTTCGACGGGCCGCTGCGGCCGGGCAAGCTGATCGAGTTCTACATGCCGCTCATCCTCGTGCTCAGCTGCGTCGTCTGGGCCGTGGCTCTCGGCGCCCGCGCACGCGCCGCCGCTCGCTCGCACGCAGCTTTGCGAGCCGGCATCGGCACCTCCCCGCGCCCGACGCAGCCCGGCTCTCGGGCGCTCGAACTCGCACCGCTGGCGGCCGTCGGGCTCGCATATCTGCTCGCCCGCACCGACGCGTTTCACCTCATCCCGCTGTCAGTCGCGCTCGCGGTCATGCTCGCCACGGAGGCGGCGCTCGCCCGGGGCGGGCTCCGGATCCTGCTGATCGTCGCGCTCACGCTCATCGCGCTGCACGGGCTCGACCGCCAAGCCGGGAAGATCCTTCATCCGCCGGCGCTCGCCGCGGTGCCGGGCCCGGCCTGCGACGGCGTCCAGACGGACGCAGCGGATGCGCGTGCGCTTGCCCAGCTCGAATCCGCCGTGGCTCGGCGTACCCGTCCCGGCGATCCGATCTTCGTCGCCGCTCCGCGCCACGATGTCGTTCACGGCGGCGATCCGCTCCTGTACGTCATCCTCGACCATCCGAACCCGACCCGCTACGACGTCATGCAGCCGGGGCTGGTGACGACGGCCTCGGCTCAGCGCGAGATCGTCGCCTCGCTGGAGCGCTCGCACACGCGCGTCGTCATTCGGTGGCTCGATCCGCGAGCGCTCGCGCCCGAGCACAACGGCGCTGATGCCTCGAGTCACGTGTTGATCCTCGACCAGTACCTCGCGCAGCACTTCCGACCCCTCGCGCGCTACGGCGCGTATCAGGTCCTCACTGCCGCGGCGAACGCCACATAGCGCCGGGGTGTGACCTCGAGCGTCACCCTCAGCGCCGCGGACGAAGTGCGACAAGCTCGCCGCTCCACGTGCCCACATAGACAGTCCCGCCATCGACGGCCGGCGCGGCGAAGATCGTGCCCCCGGCAAGGTAGCGACCCCACAGCCGCGCGCCGTCCGTGAGCCGGAACGCCTGCAGCCAGCCGTTGCGACCGCTGCCGATGTAGACGACCCCGCCGGCGATCGTCGGTGCGCTGCCGGCGTCCGGCGGGTCGAACTTCTGCTGCCACTTGAGCGCGAACTGGCACGAGTTCGTCAGCGCAAACGCTTGGACGCCCGCCCGGAGCGGGCTGTTGGAAGGCGTCGTCGGACTGACAAGTACGAGCGTGCGCGTGGCCGCGTCGTAGGCCGGCATCCCGTACAGAGGAATCCCATCAGGGGAATCGGCCGCCACCATCAGGGTCTGCGTGGGGCCCGCCGCGAGGTCGCCGCGCTCGTATACGTACAGCGCTCCCACTTTGTTGATCGCGACGAGGAGCGGCGGACACCCCTTCGCGTCGATGAGGACCGGCGTCGTGCCGAAGTCCCGGTCGTACACCTTGAACGGCGGAGCGAGCGGGGTGTTGCCCTCACGAGGCTCCAGCGTCGGGCTGAGGCGCACGACGCTCTCTCCGTCGCCGTCGGCTTCCGAGGCGCCGCCGATGGCGTTGCCGGTCGCCGCGTACACGTCGCCGCTCGTCCCGTCGATCGAGACCCCGCCCCAGCCCCAGATCCCGCCGCCGTACACCGGCGCGGACGTCGTCTGCCAGTTGATCACCCGCGTCGGATGTGCGAGGTCGACGGCAGCAACACCACCGCGATAGCGCCCCGAATCGCACAGCGACGCGATCGGGACGTACAGCTTGCCGGCCGCGATTGCCAGCGCCCCCCAGACAAAGTCCGGCCCCCGCGGGTGGACGCGGATCGGCCAGCCGGCAGCGACCCGACCGTCGGTCAGTGAGAACGCCCACGCGAGCCCGTTGACGTCAACCGCGTAGAGTCGCCCGCTCGGCTTGTCGACGACCATCGTGCCGGTGACGCCGAACCGGCCGTCCGAGGTCGCTCCGCAGTCGGGGATCAGCGAGCGTGTACCGACATGCCGCCGCCAGAGGATCGCGCCATGTGCCGTGTCGACGGCGACGACGTCCCCATGCTCGGAGGCCACGAACGCGACGTTGTGACGGTGCCCGTTGATGCGCAGGCCGTCGACGACGAGTGTCTGGGAGTTGATGGCGCCACCGATCTTGGCGCGCCACACAGGCTGGAGCTTGCGGGCGCGCGTCGGGGCAACGCCTGCGTTGGCGGGGGCGGTTCCCAGTCGCGAGTTGCCATAGCCGAATGTCGTGAGATCGGCCGAGGCGAGCGCGGCCCCGAACACGAGCATGCCCAGCGCCGCACCAATCGCGACCCCGGCCCGCCCGCGCATTCGCATCGGTCGTGGCTCGCCTCCGGACATATGGGCGGGAGCGGCCATCAGCGGTCGCCGCGGAGCACCGGCGCGAGCTTGTCGAGAAGGGTGTCGTCAAAGGAGTCCTGCCAGTCCGTGCTCCAGGCGACTCGGCTCCCCGCCACTCGCCGATCAACGTCGCCGACCGCGTTGGCGGCTTCGCGCAGGGCCTCCACGACTGCGTCAATCGTCGGTTCCGCGGTGATCATGTTCGTCGATATCTCGGCGAGCGCCGCCGCGGTCTTGTTCTCGAAGCTGTTCGTCACCGTCAGCATGCCCCCCGATGCCATCTCGATCGGGACGAGGCTCGGATGCGGCGTGTACATCAGCGCGAGGCCGACATCGTGTTCACGCACGAGTTGCCCATACGCATCCTGATCGGCTCGCGGCAGCAGGTTGAGCGTCGCGCCGCTGCCGAGCGACAGGTTGCGGCCGACCTCGACGCTGCCGATCCCGTTGAGTTCCCAGCCGCTGAACAGACCGTCCTCGAGGGCACGACTCAGTGCCAGCACGCCGAGTTCGAACATGTTCCGGGCCGCGTGCGATTCCGGCCGGGCGTAGAACAGCAGGCGCCGCACCGTCCGAGCACTCAGCTCCTCAGCCGTCGGCGGGTCGATCGGAGTGATGGCATTCTGAAATGCGACGGATGACGAGTCGCCGCTCTCGGCACCGTCGGCGAACACGCCGAGCCCGTGGGCGCGGAAATAGCCGCGCAGAAGCTCGGAGGAGAAGAGGGCGAAGTGCGGCAGCCGATACGACTCGGAGGCGAGGGCGGCCGCCGATCCCATCGGAAAGGTGAACGGCTCGTACTCCTGAATCAGGTAGAGGAACCGGTCGGCACCTAGCGAGCCCAGGGCGCGATGGGCCAGGTGAGCGGTCCACCACGTGGTGGCCACGAAGGCGTCTGTCGCCGAGACCTCGATCCCCGGCGACTCTCGCCCGAATTCGACCTCGATGTGATCGAAGACGCCCTGCAGGCCGCTGTAGGACTCGATCGTTCTCCGCCACGTGCGCGGCAGCCGCGGCACCGGATCGACCGTGAGCACACGCACTCGGAAACCGCGCTCTGACAGCCGGCGAGCGAGGTTCAGCTTGGTGATGTACCCCCCGAAGAAGTGATCGAGATCGATCGTCGGGATCATGATGTTGATCCGGCGCGGCGCGCTATCCGACACGGCCATCAGCAGCGGCGTGATCTTCTCCGCGAGGACGCTGGCGGCACCGTCGGGACCGGCACGCCCCGGCTGCGCGGTGAGGAAGCGCGGCGGAAGCGCGTCAAGACGCAACGTCCGCTGAGGGCGTTCGCGTGCGGTCGCGGCGAGCAGTCGTCGCCACACGAATCCGCGGAACAACAGCCACTCCGCGCCGAGCGTCTCCGGCTGCCTGCGGCTGAGCTCGCGCATACCGCGCACCCCGAGCCCGGCGAGCGCCGGCGTGGAATCCTCGACGCCGGTGAAACGCTGAAGCGCCCGCTGCTTGTCCGGTGTCATGCGTGATGCGCAGCGCATCTCGAGCACCGTCGCGAACTGGGTCAGTCGGCAGCAGTCGACGTAGTAGAACGTCCGCCAGACACGCGCCCGTTCCCGGAGGCCGGTCCGGTTGGAGAGGCGACGCCACACCGATGTCACGCGATTTGCGCCGGCGTGCCCAAGGGATGCCTGCGAGTGCTGGACGTAGTCGTAGAGCGGTCGGTCGACGTATTCGATGCGCCCCACGGCGAGCGCCACGAGCGCCAGCCAGTGATCGTGGAAATGGGCGAACTGCGCCGGTGGAAAAGGGAGCGCGGTGTCAAGCAGTTCGCGGCGCATCAGCGACGCAGCGCCCGTGACCGAGTTGGCCACGAGCAGCGTGAACAGGTCACGATGATTGTTCGTCCGATGACTCCACCAGGTGTCGGCGATGAGGCTTCCATCCCGCGCCACGACGCGGGCATCGCTGAAGATCAACTGCGCGTCGCCGATCGTGGCCACGAGCGTGGCGAGCTTGTCGGGATGCCAGAAGTCATCCTGATCGGCCATGGCAACGTACGCGGCGCGTGCCGGCGCGAGCGCCAGCGCCCGCTCAAAGTTCTGGTAGAAGCCGAGTCTGCGCGGAGACCGCGTGAGCACGAACCGCGGATCGCCGCCGATCGCACGCTCGAGCGCCGCGTAGCGCTCGGGCCGGGAGCTGTCATCGCTGATGACGCACACCCAGTTGTCGTAGGTCTGCCCGCGGATCGAGTCAAGCTGCCGCGCCAGCAGGTCGTCGGGCGGATCGAAGGTCGCCATGCAGACGGCGACGAGCGGTTTGTCGCCGTCATGCAGCCTGTCGAGCACGAGCGGTTCGGGCAACCGCGTCCGCTCAATGCGCCCGAGCGCTCCCACCGCCTTGGAGCCGTCCTCGAGGACGGCCTCGAGCCCGAGCACGCACTCGCTCCCCTCAGCGCCGCTCGGAATCCGCGCCACACCCCAGAACCCGCTGAGGTATGCGTGCATCAGCGGATCCTCGCCTGAACCCGGGTCCTCGGCCATGTCGGCTGTGTCGTAGGGACTGACGCCGGCGTGCAGCTCACGGAAGTGATCGAGCAGCGGCATGCTGTGGGCGATCACCGGTTGCCGCTGCTCGTCGACGACGAAGCTCAGCGACCGGATCCGGGAAGCCGGATGAAAGCAGCGCCCGCCGACGAAAACCGCGGTCCCGGCACCGACGCTGACCGTCTCGGGCAGCGGGCGATCGAGTTCGATGCTGAGGCTGGGCAAGCGCGTAAGGCTAGTGGGCGCTCACGTAAGTTCGTTCGCACCGAGAGGCGGTCGCTCCGAACCTCAGCGAGACGCAGAGCGTCTGCTCTTTTGGCCCGGACTGACGAACCTCCGCATTCCCCCGCCGCCCCCCGGCGGTGTGCTGCCGAAGTTCGGGGTCCGCACCCCCGGATTAGACTACGGCGGGTCATGGACTGCGGCCGGTCATAGACTCCGGCGGGTCATGACACGCAGGGAACTGCTGACGCGGACCGCGTGTGCGCTGGTCGCGCTGATCATCGCGGGCTGGTTTGTGATCGGCGTGCGTCAAGCCCATGGGATCAACGCGGCGACGGCCATCATCACCCGGTCCTCGACGCTCAGTCCGTCCGATGCCCGACGTGCCGACGCGCTCCTGCACGAGGCGAAGCTGCTCAATCCCGATCAGCAGGTGAACATTCTGCGCGGGGCGGTGTCGCTGCGCAGCGGTCATCCGCTCGCCGCTCAGCGGATCCTCCTCGGCGTCATCCACGCCGAGCCGCAGAACCTCGAGGCGTGGCTCTCGCTCGCCCGTGCCGCAACCCGGAACGAGCATCTGTTCACGCTGGCGCTCGACCAGGTGCGGCGACTCGAGCCCCTCGTGCGGCACCGTTCCTGAGACTGCGCACCCCGAGCGGGACCGGGGCCCCCGGGCGGACGCCGTCGATATCGTTGACCTGTGAGCGCGACTGTCCCGGAGGCGGCCGTCAGGGGCATGCGGTTGCGCGCGGTTCCCGGGCCGGCCGTCATCGTCGGCCTGCTCACGGTCGTGAGCCTCGCCCTGCGGCTGAGCCAGCTGCATCAGAGCCTCTACGGCGACGAGGTCCTCGCCCTGCACGAGATCGCCGGGCACGGCCTGCGCGGGACGATCCGCACGGTCGGCGCGGGCGTGGAGAGCTCACCGCCGCTCTATTTCGTCCTCGCCTGGTTCTCGGCGAAGCTCGGGGATCCGACGGTGTGGATCCGCTTGCCATCGGTCATTCTCGGCACGGCGACGGTGCCGCTCGTCTACCTGCTCGGCCGGGAGACGGTGCGCAACGCCGTGGGGTTGCTTGCCGCCGCCGTCATCACCGTCAGCCCATTCGCTGCGTACTACGGCGTCGAGGCCCGTCCCTACGCCGCGCTCGCCTGCTTCGTCGCTCTCTCGACGCTCGCCGTCGTCCGGGCGGTGAAGACCGGATCGTGGGGATGGTGGGTTCTCTACGCAGTCGCCGCGGCGGCGGCTGTGTACACCCACTACACCGCCGTATTCGTCCTTGTCGTGCAGGCTGTGTGGTCGCTGCGGACCGGGCGCCGGGAGTGGCGTCGACCGGTGCTCGCCAACCTGCTGGTCGTGCTCCTCTACCTACCGTGGTTGCCGAACGTCCACGGAAGCCATCTCGGCGTGTACGGCCTGCTCGAGCCGCTGACGCTCGGGCACGTCCTGCGCGATGTCGCTCAACCGATCGCGGGGTATCCCTACGCATCCCTGACCGCGATCCCCACCGTTCCTGGTCTCGTACTGCTCGTCGCTTGCGCGCTCCCGGGCCTCGCCGCCGTCCTCATGCGCGCCCACCGCCGGCACCCGAGCGGCGTCAGCAGCGCGCTCCGCCGAGCCGATACGCCGTTACTCATCGGCGCGCTGGCCGTGGCGACGCCCGTGGGCGTGCTCCTCGCTTCCCTGCTCGGCACCGACATCTGGGGCTCGCGCAACCTGTACGCGTCGGCGCCGGCGGCGGCCGTCCTCCTTGCGGCGCTGGTACTCGCTGCACCCACCGCGGTGCGACCAGTCGGGGTCGTCCTGACGCTCCTCGTACTCGCCTTTGGGACAGCACGGGCCGTCTCGTCGCGATACGCCCGGGCGCCGTTTCGCACTGCCGCGGAATGGATCGATCGCACCGCCGGGCCCGGCGATCCGGTGATCATGTACCCGTCGGCCTTCAACCTGACGCAGGCTGTACCGGCCCAGTTCGCCCGAGCGCACCCCGTGCTGTGGGGCCTCCAGGCGCACTGGCCGGACGTCGCCGCCGGCGGCTCGGTGTACGTCGTCTACGACGAGACGGTGGCACGCGTATCGCATATCCCCACGCCCCACCCGGCCGGCTTCGCGCTTGCGTCCCGCCGCCACTACAGCGGCTTGCTCCCGTTCACCGTTCTCCGGTACGACGCACGCTGAGCGATCGGCCGACGCTCGCTCGGGCGCCCGGCGTGCGTACACTCGCGATCCGATGGATCTGCCCTTTGGACTCAATCCGTACGCCAGCGACCCTGGAGCATGGGGCGCGTCGCTCGTCAACAACGCCGAGATCCTGCTCGGCGTGCTGGGTGCGACGGCGGCTCGCTCGGTGATCGAGGTCGGGGCCTACGCCGGCGACCTGACCCGGCTGCTGCTGCTATGGGCAAGGGAGAGCGGGGCGCAGATCACGGCCGTCGACCCGTCGCCCCAGCCGGCCCTCGAATCGCTCGAGCGCGATTGGGGCGAGCTTCGGCTCATCCGCGAGACGAGCCTCGAGGCGCTCGAGCACATCGATCTGGCCGACGCGATCATCCTCGACGGCGACCACAACTACTACACGGTCACCGAGGAGCTTCACCGGATCGACACACGGGCGGACGGAGAGCTCCCGCTGCTGCTCCTGCACGATGTCTCCTGGCCTCACGCCCGGCGTGACGACTACTTCGATCCCGAGCAGATTCCGGCGGAGTTCCGCCAGCCGATCGCTCCGGAGAGCGGTGTGTACCCGGGCGTCGACGGCATCAAGTACGGGGGACTGCCGTATCACTTCCCCGCCGCGCGGGAAGGCGGTCCGCGCAACGGCGTGCTCACCGCCGTCGAGGACTTCGTCGCCGGACGTGACGAGCTGCGTTTGATAGTCGTGCCGTCCTTCTTCGGCCTCGGCCTCGTGTTCCGCCGCTCCGCCCCCTACGCGCAGGCGCTCGAGCAGATGCTCGCTCCGTACGACAACACTCCCTGGCTCGCCCGGCTCGAGCGCAACCGCGTGCTCCACCTCGCGTCCTCGCAGGTCCAGCTCCGACTGGCCCTCGACGCGCAGGAGCAGGCCCGAGAGCAACAGCAACTGCTCGAGCGGATGCTCCACTCCCGTGCGTTCGCCGCGGCGGAGATGTTCCTGCGCCTGCGGCAGCGCGGCCGTCCGGCCTTCTCACGGGCGCAGATCCGCCGCGTGATCGCCAAGAACTAGCGGCTCGCGGGAAGCTGGCTCGCGATCAGCGCGAGTGCCGGGCCGTGAGGGTGGTGCGGCTGATCAAAGGCGACCGCGTCGACGTGCCAGCCGAAGTGCTCGAGCGCGGCCATGAGATCGGCTCTGCTCAGCCACGACGCATAGCGGGCGCTCCCGCCGCAGAAGCCCTCTGCTTCGAGCGACTCCGCGTACTCGAAGCGGTGCAGCGTGTGCACAAGCCCGTCACGACTCGTCGGCGCGTGGGCCGTGAAGCGGCGCGCCAACTCGGGGGCGGCGGCAATGACCTCGTCGTCATAGACGTGCGTCCAGAGGACGAGCCGGTCGGCCGCCGGCGCGAGCAGTGCGATCAGCTCGACGGGATCCCGCAAGTGGTAGAGCACGCCACTCGCCAGACAGAGGTCGGCGTGCGACGGGTTCTCACGCAGATAGGCGAGGAAGTCGCCGAGCAGGAAGTGAGCGCCGTCCATCCCGAGAAGCTCCTTGACGATCAGGCACTTCAGGTACGCCCGGGTGTTCGCCTCGATCGCCGTGACCTCGGCCCCGGCCTCGGTGAGCTGCCAGGTGTGCCCGCCCTCGAGCGGCCCGAGCTCAAGCACCCGGCGTCCGCTCACATCGCCCAGCTCGGCGAGCGCCCACGTCAGCCGGTCATCCTCGAACAGAGGCACGGGCCCGGCGACCAGGTCGGCCAGCGGCGCCGGAAAGCGGGACGACCATTCGCCGGCGAACACGTCGATTGCGTTCTGAGGGTTCGGTGCACGGTCGACGTACGCGTCGAGGATCGACTCCGCCGAGGCGCCGGATGCCGGCGCCGGTGCCGGCTGCGGCGCAGGCGCCGACCGCATCGGCCGTTGGATCAGCTGCCGCAGCGCACGACGCATCGCTCAGGGCTCAGGATCTCGTCGACGGCGGGCGCCGCGCGGCGCGAGCGAGCGCCGCGAAATGCCGCAGCGGCCGGGTCAATCGCCAGCTGAGACTGTCGGTGAGCACCGCGAGTTCCCGCTGGAGCTGTGTCTCACGGGCACTGCCCTGCATGCGCTCCGCGATGCGGAGCGTGCGCGCGGCCTGGGCCTCCGCCTCCGCCCGGCGGGCCCGGGCCTTCCAGTCCTCGCTGCCGCTGCCGAGTTCCGCGCCGACGAGCGGGAAGCGACCCTCCCACTTCGCGGTGATGCGGATGTTCGCCTCGACCCAGCTTTCGGGATCAGTCATCAACTCGAGCGAGTGGTGGTGCACGACCTTGAGGTCGGCCGTCAGGACCTTGCGGCCGGCATCGCGGACCTGGAGGCAGAAGTCGAAGTCGTACCCGTGGAACTGCCCGAGCGATTCGTCGAAGCGCAGGTTGCGCACCGCCCACGGCGACAGGACGAGCAGGAAGCCGTCGAGCGTGTCGACCTCGCCGGTGCGCGCGTACGCGGGTGGACGGACCCGCTCGGGATGCATGCCGAAGGCGGGCAGTTCGCCGCCGCCGTACTCGTAGTAGTGGTGCGTGAACGACGCCCAGGTGACGGCCCCTTCCCACCAGGCCATCGAGCGGGCGTCGAGGGCGCCGACACAGCCCGCAATCCCCACCTGCGGGTCCGCGAACACCCGCCGCACCTTGGCGCAGAACTCGGCATCGACGATCTCCACATCCTGGTGCAGCAGCACGAGCGCCTCGAGCCCCTCGAGCTCACCGGCCATCTCCAGCAAGAGGTTGTAGGCCCGGTAGATCGATCCGGGCGACGAGTTCGCGTAGAGCACGGAATCGGACTCGGCGGCGCGGCGAAGTCCGGGGGCGGCAAAGCGCTCGTAGTCCTCCGGTCGCGTCACCGGGCACCCGAATGCGATCATCGCGCGGTGCTGCCGTTCCGGCGAGCCTTGAGCGCCGCGCCCACCAGCCGCAGCGGACGTGTCAGACGCCAGCTCGTGCTGTTCAGGACCTCATCGAGCTGCGCGCGCACCTCGCGCTCCCGGGCCTCACCCTGCATCTGCGCCGAGACCCGCTCCAGGTGGGCGGCGCCGGTCTGCGCCTCGGCCAGCCGCGCTCGGTGCTTCCAGTCCTCTGGGGCGGAGCCGAAGTTCGGCCGCCCGACCCCCGGCATCCGGTCCTGCCATTTCTCGGCCACGGCCATGTGCGCCCGGATCCACGTGCCCGGATCGCTGACGAGTTCCAGCGAATGGTGATGAACCACCTTGAGGTCGGCGGTCACGACCTTGCGCCCGGCCTCCCGAACCTGCAGGCAGAAATCGAAGTCATAGCCGTGGATCTGGCTGTCCAGCGACTCGTCGAAGCGAAGGTTGCGCACCGCCCACGGCGACAGGACGAGAACAAAGCCGTCGAGCGAGTCGACCTCGCCGGTGCGGGCATACGGAGGATGACCATCGCCCAGCCACGTGAACGCCTCGACCTCGCCCCCACCAAATTCCTGGTAGCGGTGAGTAAACGACGCCCAGGTCACTGACCCTTCCCACCAGGCGATGTTCCGCACATCGATCGCCCCGACGCAGCCGACGACGCCGACCTGCGGATCGGCGAGCGTCTCGCGGATCTTGCGGCAGAAACCGGGGTCGGCGATCTCGGCATCCTGATGGACGAGCACCAAGGCCTCGAGATCGTCGTGCTGGGCCGCCGTGTCGATGATCAGGTTGTAGGAGCGAAACAGGGAACCGGCGGCCGCATTGGCGATGATCTCCGAGTCCGGTTCGGCGACCAGCCGCAACCCCGGTTCGGCGGCGCGGGCGTAGACGTCGGGAGCGGTGACGGAGCAGCCGAAGATCAGCATCGCCGGGCGGAGGATAGAAACTCGGCCGGGTCGGGGGGCTCACCCCTTGCGGCGGAGAAACGGCAGTTCGACGAACCGGTAGCTGATGGTCGCGAGCACCGTCGTGGCAGCGAGTGCCGTAAGAAACAGGATGAGGGTCCGGGCGCCATGGACGTGAGACATGAGGCCCAGCCCGGTGCCGGAGAACCACTTTGGCGCGTGCTTGAAGGCGATCACCTGGGTCACCGCAAAGTGATAGAGGTAGAACGAGTAGGAGATCACTCCGAGCTTGATCAACGGCCAGGAGCCGATCACGCGGCGGCTCATCCCCGGCTGGTGCGAGTCGAACACCGCCGGCAGAGCCATCGCCGCGATGAGCACACCCGTGAGCGCGATCCGCGCCAGCGCCGATGCGATCGGTTGGGGCTGCGTCGTCTGTGCGATGAGCCCGAACAGCCCACCGGCGGGCACGAGCACCATGAGCCCGACGAAGGCGGCCACGGCCAGGATCCACGAGCGACCGGCGTGACGGGAGAGCGCGTCGGCCCGGCGAGCCAGCCGCGGATCGCGTTCGGTGCCCACGCTCAGCACTGCCAGCGCCATCCCGATGCAGAGCCACACGGCCTGTCCGGCGATCGAGGTCGCGATCAGGAACGAGATATGCCGCCCGGCGGCGAGCAGCTGGACGAGGACGGCCCCGAGCGCGACCAGCACCACCGGCAGGAGCTCAACCCGCAACGAAAACGGCCGCCGCCCACGGCGCGCCACGAGGGTCACGAGTGCCGCGAACAGGGGGAGAAGCACATAGAAGCTGACCTCGACGCAGAGTGTCCAGGCGACTGGTATCCCACCGCCGTCCGTGCGGTTGCTGTAGATCTGCAGGTAGCCGTAGTACCGCCACCAGTCGCCGGAGAAGACACCGACGACTCCGGGCACGATCGCGAGCACGGTCAGCGCGACCCAGTACGCCGGCACGATCCGCAGGACGCGTCGGCGCGCGTAGCGCCGCAGCCGTGGCCCGGAGCGACCATGAGAGCGCGCCGCCACATAGGGCCGGTAGAGCAGAAATCCTGAGATGAGGAAGAACAGGCACGGCGCGACCGAGAACGCCTCGAGTGCTCGCCCGACGATGCCGATGCCCACCTTGCCGGTCATCTCCGCGGCGTGGAAGGCGAGGATCGTGACGATGGTGATTCCCCGCAGGCCGTCAAACAGCGGAAACCGAGGATTCCCAGGCGGTGGCGCGAGTCCGGGCGAGGGCGCGGCTTCGAGCGGATCCCCTCCCCGCGCCGGGTCACGGGTCGCTGGGGGTGATGTCTCCGTAGCAGCCACGCGGTGCCCGCCAGTGTACTTTCGCCGTAGCGATGGCCGACGCGCTGAGAGCCAACCTCGAGAGCCCCCTGCCCGCCTTCCTGGAGCCGGGCACGCGGACGGCGTTGTACGTCTCGGGCACCGCGTGGGCGCGCGGCGAACCCGTGCACGAGCTCGAGCTCCTCGTCAACGGCGTGCCCCAGCGGCTCTCCGCCGCGGCAATGCCGCGGTTCGACATGCCGGTGCTGCGCTCGGGCTTCTGGGGCGTGATCCCGGTGACCATGCCAACCGAGGGAGCGCTCGAGCTCGCGATTCGCGCCGCCGGACACGCGGCGCTCACGGTCGGATCGATCCCCGCGCACACCCCCCGCCCGACCCTCGCAGAGGCGGCGGGCGTCGACCGGGCTGCCGCCGACGAGATCGTGATCTGCATGGCGACCTTCGACCCCGACCCCGCGCTGCTCGCGGCCCAGCTGGCGTCGATCCGAGCGCAGTCGTACGTCCGCTGGAGGTGCGTGATCAGCGACGACTGCTCCGCTCCTGAGAGCTATGCCACGCTGCTGCGCCTCCTCGACGGCGACGAACGCTTCCGCGTGTCCCGCTCGGTGCAGCGCATCGGCTTCTATCGCAACTTCGAACGCGCCCTCAGCCTCGTACCCGACGGAGCGGAACTCGTGGCGTTGTGCGATCAGGATGACGTCTGGCACGCCGACAAGCTGGCCGTGCTCCGAGACGAGCTGGGCTCGGCGCTGCTCGTCTACTCCGATCAGCGGCTCGTCGACCGCACCGGTCGCGTGCTGCGGGAGACGATGTGGGAGCGCCGAGCGAACAACTCCACGAACATCGCCTCGATGCTGATCGCCAACACGGTCACCGGCGCCGCCGCGCTGATGCGGCGCGAGGTGGTGGAGCGCGCGCTGCCGTTTCCGGACAGCCCGGGCATCGAGTTCCACGACCAGTGGGTTGCGCTCGTGGCCCTCGCTTGCGGCGAGCTCGCGTATGTCGATCGCCCGCTCTACGACTACGTGCAACACGAATCGGCGATCCTCGGCAAGGTGGCCGGGGAGCGGCGCGAGGGCCGGCGGGGCTGGTTGCACGTGCCCCGCATGCGTGAGTGGCGAGCGGCCTACTTCCTTGGATACGTCCCCGGTCAGGTGCGGGCGCAGGCGCTGCTGCACCGCTGCGCCGACCGGATGACGGCCCCGAAGCGCCGCGCGCTCGCGAGGTATGTGGCGAGCGATGCCTCACCGGCGAGCTTCGCCTGGTTCGTTCTTCGGCCGCTGCGCGCACTGGCGGGGCGGACGGAGACGCTCGGCGGCGAATGGGAGCTCGCCCCGGGGATCCTGTGGCGGTGGGCGGCCACCGTGTGCGGGTGGCGCGCGTTGCCCGCGCGGCTCGCCCTCGACGCCCGATTCCCCGATCCGCCCCACTTTGAGCAGAAGCGCCTGCGCCGTTGGCGCGCGAGGGTCTTCGAAGCGCGCTAGTGTCGCGAGTGGGAAGTTCGGTGCCACCAAGAGGTGTCACTGGTGTGGATGGCGCGGGAGGACGCAGGAGCCTGCCGGACGACTCTGGGGCGGCCCGGCCGTTGGCGAGGCGGGATGCCGAGCGGGCCGACCCAGAGGCAGCGGAGCTGCGCGAGGCGACGAGGACAATGCGCGGCGCCGCCAGAGGCGCCTCGACTGGCATCGAGTTTCGCACTCGGGACACAGGGCAGATGCCGTCAGTGCGGGCGCTTCGCCCGGGCGCGGACCTGGCGCAGCGGGCGCGTCAGCCGCCAACTCGTGCTCGCGGCGACTTCACGCAGCTGCTGCTCCAGCGCCTGGCCGCGGGCGTGCGCCTCATCGAGGCGCTTCCCGAGCTCGTCGAGCTCCCGCTCGAGGTCAAGCTCCCGCCCGGTGGGAATCGGTTGCCGCGCTTTTCGCGGCATCGCTTGACGCGGCGCGGGCGGTCGCTCGGCGCTCGCGAGGACGGGCTCGATCGGCGCGTCGCTGACCCGTCGCCACCGCGCGCAGGTCCAGTCGACCTGCTCCACGGGTTCTTCGATTCCGTGCTCTCGGCGGAAGTCATCGACCGCCTGACGGCATTCATCGAGGGCGAGGTAGTCATCGATGATCAGATACCCGCCGGGGCTGAGATTGGGGTACAGACACCGCAGCGCGAGCAATGTGACGTCGTAGGTGTCGCCGTCGAGGCGAACCACCGACCATCGTTGCTCGCCGCCAGTCAGGCCGGGCAACGTGTCCTCGAAGAACCCGGGCACGAACCGCACGCCGTGCTCGTAGCCGAACCTGGCAAAGTTCTCGCGCACCTCCTCGAGTGGCACGGCGAGAAAATCGAACGCGGCGAAATAGGGTGCGAGGCTCCCGGTGTAGCCGCTCGGAGTACCTGGCGGCTCTGGTTTGGGAAAACCCTGGAAGGAGTCGGCCACCCACACGGTACGCTCGGCAGCGCCGAGCGTGTCGAGCGTGGCTCGCATGAGGATTGAGGAACCACCGCGCCACGACCCCGCCTCGATCAGGTCGCCGGGAACGTTGTCCCGGACGATCGCCTCGACGCACGTCTGGAGATCATCGAGCCGGACCAGACCCGTCATTGTCAGTGCGTGCAGCGGCCAGTCGCGGCCGTGGGCGCGTTCCTGAAAGTCATGGGAGTCGACCTCGCGTGAGACGAGGCGGCCGTGGGACAGTCCCTTCAAGGCGGTCGTGCCCGCACCGGCAAGATCGCAGAGCGCCAGCTTCAGCAGCTCGAGGTAGGCGGCGCGCAGCGCGTCCACGCCTGGGCCCGCGGGCGGCACCCGCACTGGCCGCAGGCGATCCACCCCGCCTGCGGATCCCCTAGCTCGCGCGGGCAAATCGCGGCTCATGCCGGGCGAGGATAGCCGAGGGGGTGCGCACGGCGACGCTGCATCTAGTCGGTACGCTCATCCGCGTTGCTGTCCGCACCGAACAACCTCATCGCAGCACGTCGATGACAGCCGTCACCGGACCGTCGACCGAGTCCCCAAGCGTCAAGCGCGCCGAGCGTCTCGCTCGCGCGCCGGTTGCGATCGAGGTCCGGGACGTCCACAAGACCTTCCGCATCCCACACAATCGCCTCGACTCGCTGCGCGAGCGGTTGACGCATCCTCACGTCGGCCGTGACTACCGCGTGCTTCAGGCGCTCAGCGGCATTTCCTTCGACGTTCGGCGAGGCGAGTTCTTCGGGATCGTGGGCCGGAACGGGTCGGGCAAGAGCACGCTGCTGAAGATCATGGCGAGCATCTACCGCGCGGACGCCGGGCGAGTGCGGATCGCCGGACGCCTGGCGCCGTTCATCGAGCTCGGGGTCGGCTTCAACCCTGAGCTGACCTCACGCGAGAACGTGGTGCTCAACGGTGTGCTCATGGGACTCGGCCGCCGCGAGGCGATCCGCCGTCTCGACGCGGTACTCGAGTTCGCTGAACTCTCCGATTTCGCGGATCTGAAACTGAAGAACTACTCCTCCGGCATGATGGTCCGCCTCGCGTTCGCGGTCATGGTCGAGGCGGACGCCGACGTGATGCTGATCGACGAGGTGCTCGCCGTGGGTGACGCCTCGTTCGCCCAGAAATGTCTCCAGGTCTTCCGCGAGCGGCGCGACGCCGGCCGGACGATCGTGCTCGTGACCCACGACATGGCGACGGTGCAGAGCTTCTGCGACCGGGCGATCCTGATCCACGATGCCGAGCTGCAATACATCGGCGAACCTGACGAGACCGCGCTGCGGTACTACCGCCTCAACTTCGGTGGTGACGCCGATGAGGTGAAGACGCCCGGATCGCTGCCCGAGGTCAATGTTCGGATCATCGACACGTGGCTGGCAAATGCCGCCGGGGAGCGCATCACCAACGTCGAGCAGCATGAGCGGTTGTTTTTTCACTGCGTCATCGAAGCCCGCCGAGAACTGCGCAACCCGGTGTTCAGCTTCCAGTTCATGGACGTTGACGGAGCCCGCCTGTTCGGCTTCAACAAGACACTCGATTCACGTCCCGAGGAACCCGACGCGCTCCGCGCCGGTGAACGCGTCCACATCTCCGGAGAGCTTGAGAACCGGCTGCTCCCAGGGAGCTATCACATCATCTGCTGGATCGCGCGCAATCGCGCCGTCGGTGATCTGGCCATGCACTCCATGCGCTTGCACGACTTCGCCGTCTACGGCACCCAACCCGGTCCGGGGAGCGTTCAGATCCACGACGACGTACGCGTGGACCGCATCTCAGGCGAGCGTGGAGGATGACCGAGACGACCGCTGAGCTGCGGGAGGTACGGGGTCCGTCGGCGCTCGGCGGGGGCTGGCGACGCTCCCTGGAGCTGCTGTACATCATGGCTTCGACCGAGTTCAAGCGCACCTACTTCGACACCGCGCTCGGCTATGTCTGGACGATCGCCCGGCCGCTGCTGCTGTTCGGGGTGCTCCTCTTCGTGTTCACGCAAGCGTTTCACGTGGGCGCCCAGGTTCCGCACTATCCGGTGCTGCTCCTGTTCAACTTGACTCTGTTCGGCCTCTTCCAAGAGGCGACGATCACGTCGGTCCCGTCAATCGTCTCCCAGGAATCGATCGTCCGCAAGACGCAGTTTCCACGCCTCGTGATCCCCTTGGCCGTCGTCCTGACGGCGCTCTTCAACTTTCTGCTGAGCTTGTTCGTCGCGTTCATCTTCATCCTCGCGTTTGGGATCACGCCGATGTGGACGTGGCTGCTGTTGCCGGTGATCGTGGTGCTGATCGGCGTGCTCGCGGTGGCGGTGGCGATGATCCTGAGCTCCCTGTATCCGCGTTTCCGAGACCTCGGAATCATCTGGGGAGTGGCCGTCACCGCGCTCTTCTACGCGACGCCGGTTCTCTACGCCGTCGACCACGTTTCCCAGAGCCTTCAGCGGATTGTCTCGCTCAACCCGCTGACGCCCATCCTCGAAGAGGCACGCCGCTGGGTGATCGATCCGAACGCGCCGAGCCCCGCCAGCATCGCCGGCGGAGCGTGGCGCCTGCTCATTCCGATCGGAATCTACATCGGGGTGTGCGTGCTCGCGGTGTGGGTCTTTCGGCGGGAGGCTCCGCGTGTCGCGGAGTCCCTGTAAGCGCCCGGAGGCGTGGCCTTGCGAAGCGTGATGCGGCGAGTTCGTCGGGGCCCGGGGCGCCCGATCACCGCGCCCGACGTCCGGCTGCCTCCGGCGTCGAGGGTGGACTACGGAGCGCCGGCCGCGGACCTGTTCCGCGACCGCGTCAGGCAGAGCGTGTTCGACACCTACGCCGGCGTCCCAATGCTCAAGTTCCCAGAGGACCTTCGTGTCTACGAACACCTTCTCTGGCTCGACCGGGTCGAGGTGGTGATCGAGATCGGAGTCCAGCAGGGCGGAAGCGCGCTCTGGTTCCGGGATCGCCTGCGTACGCTCGCGACGTACGGCGTGATCGCCAATCCCCGGGTGATCGGCGTGGACATCGACCTCAGCCCGGCCCGCGCCCATCTCGCGGGCGCCGATCCCCACTACGCCGACGAGATCACCCTGATCGAGGGCGATGTGCTCGATCCGGCAACCGCGGCGCGCGTTCATCGCCTCGTGAGTCCCGGCAGCTCATGTCTCGTGATCGAAGATTCGGCCCATGTTTACGAGACCACGCTCGCGGCGCTGAACGCGTTCTCGGATTTGGTGAGACCGGGCGGCTACTTCGTGGTTGAGGACGGGTGCGTCGACGTGGAGGAGCTGCGCGTGCATCCGGATTGGCCTCGGGGAGTGCTGCCGGCCGTGCACGAGTGGCTGAAGAGACCGGCAGGCTCGCACTTCCGTCAGCGCCGGGACCTCGAGCTCTACGGGATTTCATGCCATCCCGAGGGCTTCCTGCAGCGCGTCCCCCTCGATCCGGGAGCTCACGCGGACGGCTCGCCCTAGGCCGCCGCGTCCGCGGACGCCGGCGCGGGCTCAGCCGGCGCCGGCGCATCCGCTTGCGCCGGCGCGGGCTCAGCCAGCGCGAGCAGCGCACCGACGAGAATCAGCGCCGCCAACGTCACGGCCGGCATCTCCCAGTCCCAGTCAAGCGGCGAGTGCGCGAGGTACGTCACCGCCCCGGCGATCGGACCGGCGGCCAGGGCCGGAGCCCGTCGATGGACCTGCACGGCGGCGACGGCGACGGCGGCGATCAACGCCAGGAGCAACGCGAGGCCGACCAGCCCGAGCTCAGCCAGCGTCTGGAGTGGAAGTGAATGGGCGTCGTGGGCGAACTCGTTGACCGTCCGATAGCGCAGCCAGTAGACCGACCACCCGCCGGCGCCGACTCCGTGAAGGGGCTCCGCGGCGAAGGCCCGGAAGGCAACGCGCCAATACGCGTAGCGGTTGCTCTGCAGCGAGGTCAGACGAGCGGCGCCACCGCTCAGTGACTGCGTCGAATGCTCCTTTGCCCCAACCGCGATGGCGAGACCGAGCCCGAGACAGACGACGATCACGGCCGTGGCCGGCGCCCAACGCGGCAGCGTGATCGGCCGGGGAACCTCGCGCCCGATCATCCACCACTGGATCCCGGCAGCGACCGCCACTGTCGCCGCGAGCAGGCCGAGGGCGATCGCGCCCTCACGCTCCCGCGTGGCCAAGCTCCCGGCCATCGAGGTGATCGCGCCGAAGGGGGCAGCGAGCGCTGCCGCAACCGCCGCGGCAACGAGGGCGACCGCTCCAGACTTCCATTGCTCCCGTGACGGTGCGACGACGATCAGCGCGATCACGCCGGCGGCGCATGCGAAGAGCGCGCCGCGGGAGAAGGAGACGTAGAGGCCGACGCCGAGCGGGACCGATGCTCCGGTCGCGAATGTTCGCAGGCCGCGACGCCGGGTCCCGTCGCCGGCGATCCGCAGGCAAACGACCAGTCCGAGCGCCGCCATTTCTCCCATCGCATTCCAATAGGTGAGTGGCTGCTCGAGCCGACCAAGCGCACTCGCCGACCGCGTGAAATGCAGGACGCCCGGGAGAAATCTCTCCGAGAGCCCATACCCGACGACGATCAGGGCACCGAGCCCGACCGCCGGTTCGCCAGCGCGCATACACGCTCGGTCGCGCAGCAGCACGCTCGCGGCAAACAACGCGCCGGCGTACAGGACAATGCGCTGCGCCGCCTGGTACGCGGCCCCCGCGAGCGGGGCCCAGATCACGGATAGCAATGTCCATACGGCGAGTCCCGCCAGGCTCGCGAGCGCGACGCGGACCGCCCAGCTCGAGGAGATCGGCCGCGGAACAACGAGCGCCGCGAGCGCCGCGACCAGCCACACCACGATCCCGGCGTAGCTTCGCGGCTCGTCGAAGTACCCGCCGGCGAAGAACGCAAGCGCGAACGGCCCGGCGAGGACCACCACGCACGCCGCGCGTCGAACCGCTGTCTGCATGCGGATCAGTGGTTTGCTTCGCGGGCGGCGCGTTTCAGGAGGCGCGTCGCAGCCCGCGGCTGACGATCTCGGACCGGGAGCCGATCGTCGGCGATCGCCAAATCGACCTCGGCCTGGATGGCCTGCCTGAAGCTGGCCCGGTTGAAGCGTGCCGCGTTCCTGATGCAGCTCTGGGGATCAACCGCGCCGTCGTCGAAGCCGAGGATCGCCTCGACCAGGTCGTCGGAATCGCCGGACCAGAAGCACCCCGTCACGCCGTCGACGACGGTCTCCAGAGCGCCGCCACCCCGCCGCGCGACCACCGGCCGTCCGGCCGCCTGCGCCTCGACCGCGACCATGCCGAACTCCTCGATCGCCGTGACGACGAGTGCGCGTGCGGACTGGAGGATCTCGGCAACCTGGGCGTCGGCGATTCGCCCGGTGAACGTGATCGTCGGGCCCGCCGCGCGCCGCAGCCGTCGGGCGTCCGGGCCGTCCCCGACCACGACGAGCGGCCGCCGGAGGGCGTTGAACGCCTTGATCGCGTCCTCGATCTGCTTGTGGGGCATCAGCTCGGACACGAGCGCGTAGTGATCACCCACCGCCGCTCGATGGAACCGCTCGGTATCCACGGGTGGGTAGACGACGTTCGACTCGCGACCGAAGTACGCGCGGATCCGCGCCTGCGTCGTGCGTGAGATCGCCACGTAGCGGTCGGTCCGCTGCGCAGCGATCCAATCCCACTGGCGCCAACGTCGAAAGATCCCGCGCAGGAACGTGCGCGTGACCGGGTCGTGGCGGGTGGCGAGCGTCCGGTCGCGGTCGTTCCACGCGTAGCGGAACGGGTTGTAGCAATAGCTCACATGGACTGACCCTTCGCCACAGATCACCGCGTGCGCCCACGCTGAGGAGCTCGAGACGACGAGGTCGTACTCGGACAGATCCAAGGACTCGATGGCTGCGGGATAGAGCGGCAGCAGCGCACGGAACGTGCTCGCGGTCGGACGGAGCCGCTGCAGGAACGACGTGTGCACGCGCCGGTCGGCGAAACGCCCCTCCGTCCCCTCCTCGTCGTAGACGGTTGTGTAGACGTCAGCCTCGGGCCAGATGTTGCAGAGCTCGAGGAACACCCGCTCAGCTCCCCGCAGATCGAGCAGGAAATCGTGGACGAGCGCGACGCGGGAAATGCTGTCCGGACTCTGAACTCGACCTGGCATCCGCGCTCAGTCTATGCACTCATTAGCCTGCTGAGCGTGACGGCGGGGACAGAACCCGGTTCGCTCGCGCTCGTGACGGTGACGCGCAATTCTGCCGCGGACATCGAAACGCTGCTGCAGTCGGCCGCGCGGCACCTGCCCGGGAGCCGCGTGATCGTGGTCGATTCCGCATCCTCGGACAACACGCTCGCCGTCGCCGCCGAGGCCGGCGCGGACGTGGTCGTCGCGCTGCCCGAGAACGTGGGCTTTGGGCGGGCGTGCAACCGCGGAATCGAGGACGTCTTCGAGCCGGTGACCGCGCTCGTCAACCCGGACGTCGAGTTTCTCGACGGTTCCCTGCTCGAGCTTGTCGCCGAGGTCCAGCGGGGCGATGTCCCGCCACGTCTGCTCGCGCCACTCGTGCTCTGCTCCGACGGCAGCCGGCAGGACACGGCCCATCCGCGGCCCGGGTCGCTGCCCGAGGCGCTCGGCGTCCTGCTCCCGCCGCGACGCACACCGGGCGCGCTCGGGGTCGCGCTCGCGCCGTGGCGCTCGGAGCGACCGCGACGCGTCGGCTGGGCGGTGGGCTGCGCGCTCGTGGCGCGAACGTCAGTGCTGCGCGCGCTCGGGCCGTTCGACGAGCGGATCTTCCTCTTCGGCGAGGACCTTGACCTGTGTCTCCACGCTGCCCAGTCCGGGGTCGAGACGTGGTTCTGGCCGGCCGGGCGCGTCGTGCACCATGGCGGACGCTCGACCGTGACCGAGTTCGGCGGCGAGCCGTTCGAACTGCTCGCCCGATCCCGGCGTGCGGCGATCGCGCGGCGGCTCGGCGCGCGGGGCCGGGCGCGGGATGACGCGATCCAGACACTCACGTTCATGACCCGGATCGTCGCCAGGGGGGCGCTGCGCCGCGGGGCCGAGCGGGAACGCCGGCAGCTACGGGCGCTGTCGGCGGCGCGGCGGGCCAAGGCATGAGGCCGAGCCGGTGGATGGCCTCCTGTGTCGCGGTCGGCGTGGCCGGCCTGGCCGTCGCGATTGGCGGGTGCGGCGGGAGCTCCGCGCACCACGCCGTGGCCCCGGAGCCGCCCTCGGTCCCGGCGCCCGGCACGACGGCGTTCGGCGCGACCGTCAACTCGCTCTTCAATGCTCCGCTCTACACCGCGGACGAGGTGAACGCCGAGCTCGCCGCGCTGCGGGCGACGGGCGCGACGGTCGCCCGCAGCGACGTCCTGTGGGAGAAGGTCGAGCTGAGTCCGCCCCGCGCCGGCGTGCACCACTTCGACTGGAGCTTCGACGACAACATCGCCGCGGCGCTCGCGGCGAACGGTCTGACCTGGCTGCCGATCCTCGATTACGCGGCGAACTGGGCGAAGGCCGACCCGGCGCAGCTGCACTCGCCACCGCGGTCCCCGCGCGACTTCGCTGACTTTGCCCGCGCATTCGCGTCGCGGTACGGCCCCGGAGGCGCGTTCTGGCACGCGCATCCCGAGCTCACGGCGCAGCCGGTGACAACGTTTGAGGTGTGGAACGAACCGGACGGTGGCTTCTGGTACCCGGCGCCGAACGCCGCCGCCTTCGCCGACCTGTACGTCCAGACTCGCGCAGCGATCGACGCCGTGGCGCCGGGATCCCGCGTCGTGATCGGTGGCCTCACGCATGCGGAGACCTTCCTACCCGCGATGCTCGCGGCGCGACCAGGGCTCGCGACGCACCTCGACGGCGTCGGGATCCACCTCTATGAGCACAGCCCAGCGCGCGTGTTCTCCCGGGTCAGGACGGTGCGCGCGGTGATGCGGGCCGCCGGGCTGGCCGCCGTGCCGCTCTACATCACCGAGATCGGGTGGTCGACCCGTCCTGTCGGTCTGGCCCGGAACCCGTTCTGGGCGCCGGCGCGCCTGCGGCCGTCGCACATCGCCCGCACGGTCGCGACGCTCGGGCATTCGGACTGCGGGATCGGCGCGATCCTCGTCTACTCGTGGGTCACACCGGAACGTGATCCGGGGTACCTCGAGGACTGGTACGGGATCAACCCGCCGCCGGGGCGGGGGCCGGCGCCGTCCGCGGACGTGGCGGCCTTCACGAGCGCGATCCGACTCGCGTCGGCGCCGTCGGGTGCGCCGGCGGCGGTCTGTGGCGGATGACGCGAGCGGCACGACAGGTCGCCCGATCTCACGACGACGGACCGTGTCACGGACACCGACCGCGACTAACGCCTTCGTGCTGTGTTCGTACACTCGCCCGATGCTTAGACCACTAAGCAGCCGTCTGCACGTCCTTGTCTGCCTACTCGCGACCGCTGTCGCGCTCGGCGGAGCCGCAGGCGCGTCCGCAGCGTCGCGTGTGCCCGGCAACTTCGTCGGCGTCGTCGCCGGGCCGCCGCTCGTGCCGCCGGCCGTGTCCGACGTGACGCTCGCGCAGCAGATCAAGCTGATGGCCTCGAGCGGCGTCCAGAGCATGCGGTTCGCGCTGTACTGGGGCGCGTTTCAGCCCTATGCGACGTGGAACGACGTTCCCGCCGCGCAACGAGCCCAGTTCTCGAGCGACGGCGTCGACAACGTGCCGACCCAGTTCGGGGCGCTCGACACGCTCGTCGCCGACGCCGCGGGCAGCGGGATCTCGCTGCTCCCGAGCGTGCTCGCGGCCCCACCGTGGGACGGCAAGGGCCCGGCGAATGCGATCACGCAGATCCCCCGCCGGACGGCGCCGTATGCGAACTTCCTGACGGTCCTCATCCGCCGCTACGGACCACGCGGCACCTTCTGGCAGACGCACCATCCGAAGCTGGCCATCCGCTCGTGGCAGATCTGGAACGAGCCGAACGAGACGAGCCTGTGGCCGACCCAGCCATTTGCGAAGGATTACGTGTCGCTGCTGCGCGTCGCGCACGCGGCCATCAAGCAGGCCGATCCGAGCGCGAAGGTCGTCCTCGCCGGCTTCCCCAGCGCCCCCGGGTTCACGTCGTGGGATTACCTCAACCAGGTCTACAGGATCCGCGGGGCGCGCGGCCAGTTCGACGTCGCCGCCGTCCACCCGTACACAAAGCAGCCGGCCGGGGTAATCACGATCATCGGGAAGATGCGGCAGGTGATGAATCAGCACGGTGATAGCCGCAAGCCGCTGCTCGCGGACGAGATGGGCTGGCCGTCGTCGGTCGGCAAGACGAAGGATCTGTTCGGGTTCGAGACGGACGAGGCCGGCCAGGCGCGGAACATCGCCGCCGTGCTCCCGCTGCTCGCCGGCGCCCGCAAGCGACTCGGGTTGAGCGGGTTCTACCTCTACACCTGGACGGCGAAGGAGCGGCGGGGCGCGTACACGTTCGACTTCTCCGGCCTGCTGCGCTACACCGGCTCGCGGTTCGTCGCCAAGCCGGCGCTGAGTGCGTTCAAGCGCGTCGCGCTGAAGCTCGAGGGCTGCCGGAGCAAGTCGGTCGGCAACCGCTGTCGTTCTTAGCGCCGCGTGCACATCGTCGCGAGGCGCCCTTTCACGTGACAATCGTCCAGGGCCAGCGCGGCACGCTTGAACGCGGCGAACGCCGGCTTGGCGGTGATCGCGCTGCCCCGCACGCGGAGCAGGCCCGAGTAGCTGAACGAGTGGCCGGCGTCGGTGTCAAGCCACGTGTAGACGTCGAAGCCGAGCAGCCCGAGGGCGCGCCGGTTGCGCGCCAGCAGCGGCAACAGGGTCGCGAGCTTGCGCGCCTGTCCCGACGGCGTCGTGTCGAACGGGTAGTGCTCGGGGGAATGACCGAACGAGGACGGCCAGCCGGTCTCCGTCGCCAGCAGCGGCTTGCGCCCGTCCCCGTGGCGGCGCATCACCGCTCGAGCCCGGCGGAGGATCGTGAGCACGCCCTCCGGCGACGCCGTATAGGGGTGAATCGAGACGATGTCGAACAGGCGTCGTGCACCACGCACCCGATAGATCGTCTCCAGCGACCGCCACGAGTAGTTCGGCATCCCGGCGAGCACGACCTTGGCCTGCGGATCGGCCCGGCGAATCGCGGTGCGCGCCGCGCGCACCATCGCGAGATATGTCGGCGCGAACGGCTGGATCGGCCAGCGCGTGCTCGTGTTCGGCTCGTTCCAGATCTGCCACGCGCGGATCGGGACGTACGGCAGGTCCGGGTGCTCAGCCCAGAACGAGCCGCGCGGGCCGTAGCGGCGCACGAGCAGCTCGACGTAGCTCGCGTAGACGGCGTTCGACTTCGGGAGCCCGAAGTCGGCCAGGGGATGAGGCCGCTCCTCCCAGCCCGGGGTGTAGATGACGACCGGGAGCACGGTCAGCCCATGCGACGCGGCGAGGGTCACCGCCTCGTCGGTCGCGCCGAAGCTCGTCGGCACGCCGCCCGCGTTCCCCGTGAAGGCGCCCAGCTGACCCGCCGGGACATCGGAGAACCTCGCGTACGGCTGTGCGTCCTTCCAGCTGAAGACGATCCGCACGCTCTCGACCCCGCTGCTCACCATCCGGTCGAATTGGCCGTTGGGGTCGAGCCCCGGGGCGAACGCGTACGGACCGAGGTTCATGCCGACGAACCCCTGGGGTACCCGGGCACTCGCGGTGGCCGGGACGGTCACGAGGGCGAGGAGCGCCAGGAGAATGCGGCCGAGGAGGTGTGCGCGCCGCATCGCCGGCGAGTCTAGATCGTCCGAAGCAGCGTGCCGACCGCTTCGTCGGTGAGAGTGGCCGTGCGGTCCCACGTGAACTGCGCGGCACGAACGATCCCGGCGACCCGGAGCGCCGCCCGCGTCCGGCTCTCGGTGGCCACCGTCACTGCGGCGGCGGCGAGCTCACCAGGGTGGTCGAGGTCGACGAGCACGGCGGCGTCGCCGCACACCTCCGGCAACGCGCCGGCGCGGGCGGCGACGAGTGGTACCCCGGCGGCCATCGCCTCCAGACAGGGGAGTCCGAATCCCTCGTAGCGGGAGGGCATGATGACCAGCCGGGCACCGGCGTAGAGCCCGGGGAGCAGCGCCTCTTCGACATAGCCGAGGCGGCGCACGCCGGGCACCTCGCCCCGGAGGTACCCCCGGTCGGAGCCGGCGAGGACGAGCTCGATCCCCCGCTCGCCGAGCGCGCGGGCGACGGGTTCGAGGGCGGCGAGGTTCTTGCGATTCGACACGGTGCCGACGACGAGCGCGTACGGACGGTCAAGTCCGTGGCGACGCCGGGTGGCGTCGGGGTCGGCGTCGGGGGCGAAACGCTCGTCGACGCCCTCAGGAACGACGCAGACCCGGTCCGGGTCGGCGCCCAGCACCTCGACGAGCTCATCCCGCGAGAACGCCGACGGCGTCAGCACGAGCCGCGCTCGGCGGGCGAGCAGCGGCAGGATGTGGCGGTGGTAGGCGACGAACGCCCGCGAGTACGCCTCGGGGTGACGGAGCGCCGCGGCGTCGTGAATGACGACGACGTTGCGCCGCGAGGCGGCCGGAGCGAGGTTCGCCGGCGACAGGATCACGGGCGCACCGAGCGCCTGCACGGGGAGCAGCGCCTGCTCCCAGAGATGGCCGGCGCGGTGGGCGAGAGCGTGCGGCGGCCGGATGACCCGGTAGCGATCCGGTCGCAGTGCGGGCAGCCGCAACGCGAGCTCACGGGTCAGCCGCTCGACCCCGCCGATCTCGGCGCGGACCGCGGCGCGGGCGTTGATCGCGACCGGGGCCGCCCGGACGCGCGACACCATCAGGCCGGGACCTCCGGGCTACGCGCGGAGGATGCGGCGGCGCAGCACAAACCCGGCACCGATCAGAACGACGCCGATGGCGATCGCAGCCGGTGCGTCGAACCCGGTGAACGGGAGCTTGCCCGTCGCGGTCGTTCCGGTGGTTGTCCCAGTCGTCGTCGACCCGGAGCTTGCGCTGAGCGAGCCGGTCGAGCCGGTCGAGCCGGCTGACGATGAGACGGAGCCGGAGCTGCCCGAGCCGGACGAGCTCGAAGAAGACGAGCTCGAGCCGGAGCCCGAGGAGCCGCTGCCGCCGTTACCGCTGTTACCGCTCAGCGGATCGACGTACTGCTGGTCCCCTGCGGACGAGCCGCCGCTGGCGAGTGCCGACACGGGCACAAGCAGTGCAAGGGCAGACGCGACGAGGAGCGATAAGAGCGTCATTCTGCGGAAGTTCACGGTCCGAGTATTGCAAGCCTCGCGTCGGTCCGCGTTCAGTCAGCGGCAGGTCGGGCCGCATGCGGCCCGCCCCCCCGGGCGCATGCGCCCGGGGCAGGGGCGCGCGTGCGCGCCCCTGATCAGAAACCGGCAAACGGCGCTTTTGCAGGATTTATTGCAGAGGTAGGGTCACGGGGCCGACGCGCGACGGCGCGTGTTAGGGTGCTCGCCGCCCCGCCGTAATGATCGTTCCAGACCGGGACGGACGCCGCCTCGAGGTGCGTCCGCCGCGGCGCTGGTTGACGTCCCGATTGCCATGTTCTCGATCGCGTTCACCACAACACGCCGGTTCCGTGCCGCCGCTGTCACCGCCGCCGTGGCGAGCGCGATGCTCGGCACGAGCCTCGTGCCGGCGAGCTCCGGCGATCTGCAGGGCCAGATCGACGCCAGCCGCTCGAGCGCCGACTCGCTCCGCTCGCAGATCAACGCCGAGAGCGCGCGCATCCAGCAGACGGCCGGGGGGATCGCCGACGCCGAGCGTCGCCTGAACGGCGTGCAGGCCGAGCTGTCCGCCCGCGAGGCCCAGCTCCGTGAGGTCCAGGACCAGCTCATCGCGGCCCGCGATCGGCTCGTCCAGCTCGAGAACCGCCTGCAGCAGTCGACCCGGGCGCTCGCCGCCAACCTCGTCGCGTCCTACGAGAACAGCCCGCCTGACCTCGTCAGCGTGATCCTCTCCTCGCACGGGTTCAAGGACCTGCTCGAGAGGGTCAGCTTCATGAGGCGCATCGGTCACCAGGACGCCCAGATCGTCGGCACCACGCGCACCGCCCGCGCCGAGGTGTTCCGGGAGGCCAAGCGCCTGGCCGCCCTCGAACAGCGCGACCGCACGCTTACCGACCAGATCCTCGCCCAGCGCAACCAGGTCGCGGCGATCCGAGCCGCCCTGCTGGGTCGGCAGATCCAGCAGCTCGGTGCCCGCTCCGCCGATAGCGCAAGGCTCCACCACCTCAATGCGCGGCTGCACTCGCTGGAGGCGAAGGCTGCGGCGCAGGCGCGCGCCGCCGCCGCGTCGGGCAACGCCGCCGTGGGCGGGATCGCCGTCAACACGCATGGCATGGTTCAGCCCCCGCCCGGTGCCCCGCCCGCCGTCGCCCAGGTGATCGCCGCGGGCAACGCGATCGCGACGCTCCCGTACATCTGGGGTGGTGGCCACGGCTCGTTCCAGGCAAGCGGATACGACTGCTCCGGCTCGGTCAGCTACGCGCTCGCCGCCGCCGGCCTGCTCTCCTCGCCCCTCGACTCGACCGGCTTTGAGAGCTGGGGCGCGCCGGGGCCGGGCCGCTGGATCACCGTGTACGCGAATGCCGACCACGCGTGGATGAGCGTTGCCGGCTGGCGGTTCGACACCGTCGCCCTCGCCTCCGGCGGAACCCGCTGGTCGCAGGGTGGCGGCGAGTTCTCCGGGTTCGTCGTCCGGCACCCGCCGGGCCTGTAGCCGATCCGCACACGAGACGTTCGGCCACACGGTCCTGCCGCGCGGCGTCCTCGAATCCTCGTGCACCTCCAGTGCACGTCGGATTCTGCGTCCTTGCGCGGCATCCCCCGGTGACACCTCTTGGTGCCACCGAACCTCTGACTCGCGACACTAGAGCAGCGTCCGCGCCGGCACGCGCCGTGGGCGGACGGCACCGCGAGCGGGCAGGTGCGGCCGCGGTTCGGTCGGAACCCGATCGACCGTGCGACCGGGACGGGCGGCCCGTGCGGCCGGCCGCGCACCCCTGCCGCTCAAGCGCAGGACGAGCAGGGCGAGCGCCGGAACCGCGACGATCCCGATCATCGCCAGGAACCATGCCTGGCCGGCGTCGGTCCCCATGCCGATCGCATGGCCGAGCCCGGCGAGCCAGGCGAGCGCCGTGAACCGGTGCAGCTTGCGCCAGCGCTTGGCGCCGATCGTGCGCCGGGCGTAGTAGGAGACGCCGAGCAGCACCATGCTCCATCCACCGACGATGCCGAGCGACATCCAGGCGGTCTTGTAGCTCGAGGCGAACGGGACCGCGATGTCGGCGACCGACGGATGCAGGAACTTGTCGCCGAGCAGCGTCACGGCGTGAACGACGATCGCGGCCATCGTCGAGAGGGACAGGATCTCGTGTGTCACGCGCAGGTCCGCCGCGCGACCGCGCAGCAGCTTCGTGCTCATCAGCAGGCCGAGCGAAACGGCAAGGCTGGCCAGGACGAGCGCGGCAACACCAGCGGCGCGGCTCGTGATCCAGAACAGGTGAGGCGTCGGATCAATGTGCATGAGGACAGCATCGAGGCCGTCCGCTAGAGATCTGTAGGGGCCGGGTAAGAGGTTCGTGTGAGCCGGTGCCCGGACGCGAGCCGCTTAGCGGCGGGCGCCGTGCACGATGTAGCCGCCCGGCACCATGGCTGCTGCGGCCCGGGCGAGCCGGGTCCCTTGGATCGAGGCGCTCTGGAACGTGACCTTGAACGAGCTGCCGCGCGCGGTCAGGTCCGACGGGGTCGCGGCGCCGTCCGTCGCTCCGCCCCCGCCGACGACGAACTGGCGACCGTTCGGAGTGAGCTTGATCTTGGTCGTGCTCCAGGCGCGGTCGCTGATCGCTCCCGAATGCCCACTCGTCGTCTGTGCGCCCGCGAGCGTGAAGGATGCCGTGCCGAAGTCCGCGAGCGGCAGCGTCCGGCAGGTGTTGGCGCTGATGCACTCCGACGGCGCCTCGACGATCCACTCCGCTGAGGAGAGGTCAATCGAGGACACGCGCAGGGTCTTGCGAAAGGTCTTGTGCCGGGTCTGATTTTGGAGCACGACGGTGACCCGCGAGCCTGCCGCGGTGACGCTTGCGAACATCGCATCCCCCGGGCTGACGCGGATCCCAACCGCCCGCGAGGGGGCGGGGACGAGCTCATACCAGGCGCTCGACACGGCGCGGCCCGACGGGCTGCAATCGATCTCGGTCCCGATCTGCTCGAGCGCCTCGGAACTGGCGCTGTAGCCGCCGAGGCCGACCCAGACCGCGGAATACGCCGGGCTGTAGCGAGAGCAGTCGACGCCGGGCTGCTTCCACGCGGCGACAACCTTCTTGAAGCGGACGCCGGCACGGTGCGCCGCGTAGCCGGCCCAGTTCGAACTCTGCGCGGTGTCCCCGAGCGCGGACGGCGCGCTGAGGGCGAGCAGCGCGGACACAGCCAGGGTTAGACGCAACGGGAGGTGCACTTCTCTCTTTTCGGTATTCCGCCCGGGAACTTGAACACGTCCTGTCAACCTAACCAGTCGTTGCGCCCACTCGGAGGATGGCAGACGCGCGCCCGGCGCAGTCATACATCGTCGCTGTCCCGCTCGCGGTGTTCAGGCTGACGGCTCGACACGCCTTCGCGGCCACGCTGAACGCTGACTGGCTCCCACTGCGGGTGTCGCCGGGGAGCCGGCCGCCCCCGGTGTCGTCGGCAAGGATGAACCGCAGATGTCCCGCCTTCACCTCCGCGGCGAGCCAGGACGCGGAGATCGTGCTCTCCCGTCCGGAGAAGCCGCCGAGGCCGGCGACGTCGGCGTCGCTCTGGACGATCGCCCCCGCGGCGCTGCTCTGGCTCATGACGCCGATCGTGCCGCCGCCATGGGCGTGGGCGTAGCGGGTCGCCGCGGCGAGGGATGCGCTGTTGCCGCCGAACGGGCCGCCGCCGCCGATCCCGGGGGCGCCGCTGCCGCGGCCGAAGCCGGGGGCGCCGCCGCCGATCCGGGGGGCGCCGCCGCCGATGCCGGGGGCGCCGCCGGGGCCGAAGCCCGGGGCGCCACCGCCGATCCCGGGGGCGCCACCGCCGGGAATCGCGCCGCGGGCGCCGAAGCCTCCGCGGCCGCCACCGGGGCCGTCCATGGCCGCGCTCGCCGGACCGCCGGTGGGGAACGTGCCGCTTGTCGCATGACCGATCGTCTCCGCCGCCCAGGTTGCCGGCGCCGCGGTGAGGGCCGCAATCGCGACGGCAGCGAGGCCGAGCCGGATTCGGCTCGGGAGCGCGAAGGCCAGCGACACCGCCGCACCGCCGGCCAGCACGATTACGAGCGGCACCGCCCACGACAGCGCGCCGCCCAACGTCCCGAGCACGACGACCTCGGTGACGACGCCGGTGCCGATCAGAACCGGGGCGACGACCCGCGCGCTGCGCGACGAGTCGGCACGACCCCACGGAGCGGGCAGCATGAGCGCGACGCCCGCGCCGACCAACAGGGCCGAGAACGGCGCGAGCAAGGAGACGTAGTACGGATGGAAGATCCCGCTGGCGAAGCTGAAGGTGACGGCGGTGCTCAGAAACGCGCCGCCGATGGCGATCAGCCAGCCGGTGCGCGGGTCGCGCCGGCGCAGGCGGGTGAGCACCAGCAGCGCGATGCCCGCCGCGAGAGCGAAGCCGAGCAGCCAACCGGCCTGATCGCCGAGTCCGCTCTGAAGCAGCCGGAACGGTCCGGTCGCACCGCCGAACATCGTCCCGCCGCCGGGGCCGCCTCCGCCCCCCCCGCCGGCCGGCCCGCCGGTCTGACCGGCAACGCGGCCGAGCCCGTTGTAGCCGAACATGAGCGACCAGATGCTGTTGTCCGAGGTGCCGGAGATCCACGGCCGGTCCGCCGCCGGGGTGAGCGTCACGAGCAGGGGCCAGGCGAGGCCTGCGGCCGCCAGCCCAACCCCGCCGGCGAGGAGCTGGCGGAGCGCGCGGAGCTTGCCGCCGGGGGCATCCCAGCGGACCCACATCCAGGCGAGCGCGATTCCGGGGATGACCATCAGCGCGACGCCCATCTTCGTCTCGAAGCCGAGACCGACGGCGATGCCACTCAGCACGAGCCACTTCGTCCGCCCGGTCTCGAACGCACGGACGGCGAACCACAGCGCCGCGACGCTGCAGAGGACGAGCAGCTGATCGGGATTGTTGTGGCGGCTGACCGCGACCGCGGTCGGTGTGAGCGCGAGCGTGAGGCCGCCGATGAAGCCGGCGAGGCGGCCGAAGCGACGGCGGACGAGGTCGTAGACGAGCGCCGCCGCGGCAACGCCCATGAGCGCCTGCGGGACGAGGACGCTGAGCGGGTGGTAGCCGAAGATCCGGGCCGAGAGCGCCTGTACCCAGAGACTGAGCGGTGGCTTGTCGACCGTCATCAGCCCGCTCGGGTCCATCGACGCGAACAGGAAGTTGTGCCAGCTTGAGCTCATCGACCGCACGGCCGCGCTGTAGTACGTGTTCGCCCACCCGTTGATGCCGAGGCCCCACAAATTGAGCACGGCAGCGACGGCCATCAGGCCAAGGAGCTCAGGGCGGGCGGTGGCGACAGAGCGGACCCGCGCCAGACGGGTCGTCGCCCGCCCGGTTCTCGGCGCAGGGTAGGACAGCGAGTCCGTGCTCATGGCGCCAGCATCGGCTGACCGGGTGAGAGCAACGTAGGAGTCTGCGAAGAGTGCCGGTGGACGGCGAGCCGGGCGATACCGCGCAGGTCGGCGAGCGCCGTCGAGGCGACGCGGACGCGGGAGTCGGTGTCCTCGACCCAATCGACCGGCACCTCGTGGATGCGCAACCCGGCGCGCTGGGCGAGCACGAGCAGCTCGGTGTCGAAGAACCACTCCTCGTCGGAGATCAGCGGCAGGAGCTCGGTCGCGACCTCCTCCCGGATCGCCTTGAAGCCGCACTGCGCGTCGCTGAAGTGGGCCCGCAGCACGAGGTGCAGCAGCCGGTTGTACGCGCGGGAGATGACCTCGCGCCGGGCACTACGTTGCACGTGGGCGTCCCGCGCGAGGCGCGTCCCAATCGCGATGTCGCTGTGTCCGGAGAGCAGCGGCGCGACGAGCGGCAGCAGCGCCGCCAGGTCGGTCGACAGGTCGACGTCCATGTAACAGAGCACGCGCGCGTCCGCCTGGGACCATGCCGCTCGCAGCGCGCGGCCACGGCCCCGTTCTGGTAGGCACATCGCGTCGACGCGGTCGAGTTCGTATGTCAGCCGGTGTGCGATCTGACGGGTCCCGTCGTCGCTGGCGTTGTCAGCGATCAGGATCTGCCAGGAGAATGGGAAGAAGCGCCTGAGGAACCCGTGCAGCCGGCGCACCGAGCCCTCAAGCGCGATCCGTTCGTTGTAGACGGGGATGACGACCAGCACGTCGGTCATGGCTGTCCGGGGACGCGATGTGTCTCCGTGTACGCGGCCGCCGCGAGCATCGCTCCCAGCACGCCGATCGCGCAGCTCCGCAAACCCCGTCGCACTCGTCTCATGGCTGTCCTTTCGATGTGGTGAGACGGTTCTCATCTGCACGATCAGAATCGACCTCACCCGCAAGACGCCGCGAAGACCTTGCTAAGAGCGGCGTAGGAACGGGCAGAGTCCTACAGTACGAAGCACCGCTCTTTGAAACAGGAGATCAGAGATGGAAACGAACAGCTTCGACGCCAAGGCCACACTCTCGGTTGGCGACCGCAGCTATGACATCTTCCGCCTCGATGCGCTGCAGTCCAAGTTCGACGTCGCGCGGCTGCCGTTCTCATTGAAGATTCTGCTCGAGAACCTGCTGCGCAACGAGGACGGCGAGACGATCCGCGCGCAGGACATCGAGGCGCTCGCCAGATGGAACGCGAAGGACGAGCCCAGCCAGGAGATCGCCTTCACCCCGGCGCGCGTCGTGATGCAGGACTTCACCGGCGTGCCCGCCGTCGTCGATCTCGCCGCGATGCGAGATGCGATGGACGCGATGGGGGGCGACCCGGAGAAGATCAACCCGCTCGTGCCGGCAGAGCTCGTGATCGATCACTCCGTTCAGGTCGATGAGTTCGGAACGCCGCGCGCCTTCCAACGCAATGCCGAGCTCGAGTTCGAGCGCAACAAGGAGCGCTATGCGTTCCTGCGCTGGGGTCAAAGCGCATTTCACAACTTCGCGGTCGTCCCGCCGGACACCGGGATCGTCCACCAGGTCAACCTCGAGTACCTCGGCCGGGTCGTGTTCGTTGACTCCGAGCACAACCTCGCCTATCCCGACACGCTCGTCGGGACGGACTCGCACACGACGATGATCAACGGGCTCGGCGTGCTCGGCTGGGGCGTCGGCGGGATCGAGGCGGAGGCGGCGATGCTCGGCCAGCCGATGTCGATGCTGATCCCGCAGGTGCTCGGCTTCAGGCTCACCGGGGAGCTCCAGGAGGGCGCGACGGCGACGGACCTCGTCCTCACCGTCACCGAGATGCTCCGTGGGAAGGGTGTCGTCGGCAAGTTCGTCGAGTTCTACGGCGCCGGGCTGGCGAACCTGCCGCTCGCCGACCGGGCGACGATCGGGAACATGTCGCCGGAGTTCGGCTCGACGTGCGCAATCTTCCCGATCGATGCCGAGACCCTCTCCTATCTCGAGTTCACGGGGCGGCCGAAGGAGCTCATCGAGCTCGTCGAGGCGTACACGAAGGAGCAGGGCATGTGGCACGACGAGCATTCCGAGGAGCCGATGTTCAGCGACACGCTCGCGCTCGACCTCGGGGAGGTCGTGCCAAGCATCGCGGGTCCCAAGCGACCTCAGGACCGCGTATCCCTGACCGAGTCCAAGGGCGCGTTTCGGATGGCGCTCGAGGGCTTCCTGCCCGAGGAGAGCAGCGAGGACGAGGCGGGCGAGGGGAGCTTCCCGGCGAGCGATCCGATCTCGACGCACACGCCGAACGGCGTCGGCCATGAGCCGCGCGGTGGCTCCGGCGGGGCCCAGGTCGCGGATCGGGTCGAGACCCACGCGCAGGTGACGCTCGCGGACGGGACCGAGACCGACCTCGACCACGGCGACGTCGTCATCGCCGCAATCACGAGCTGTACGAACACGTCAAACCCGACGGTCATGCTCGGCGCGGGCATCCTGGCGCGCAACGCCGTCCAGAAGGGCCTGGTCGTCAAGCCGTGGGTGAAGACCTCGCTCGCGCCCGGCTCCAAGGTCGTCACCGAGTACCTCGACCGGGCCGGCCTGACCGAATACCTCGACGAGCTCGGGTTCAACCTCGTCGGCTACGGCTGCACGACGTGCATCGGCAACAGCGGGCCGTTGCCGGAGGAGATCTCGGACGTCGTGAATGCCGAGGACCTGGCGGTCGTCTCGGTGTTGTCGGGCAACCGCAACTTCGAAGGCCGGATCAACCCCGACGTGAAGATGAACTACCTCGCGTCTCCGCCGCTCGTCGTCGCGTACGCGCTCGCCGGGACGATGGACATCGACCTCTACGACGAGCCGCTGGGGGAGGGTTCGAACGGGGCGCCCGTCTACCTGAAGGACATCTGGCCGAGTGCGGCCGAGGTTGCCGAGATGGTCGGCGACGCCGTGCAGTCGGACATGTTCCACAAGAGCTACGGCGAGGTGTTCGACGGAGACGAGCGCTGGAACTCGCTCGAGGTACCGAGCGGGGACCGGTTTGCGTGGGATGATGACTCGACGTACGTGCGCCAGCCGCCGTTCTTCGTCGACCTGCCGGCGGAGCCGACCCCGATCACCGACATCGAGGACGCGCGGGTTCTGGTCCGACTCGGCGACAGCGTCACGACCGACCACATCTCCCCGGCCGGCTCGATCAAGCGTGACAGCCCGGCGGGTGCGTATCTGATCGAGCACGGCGTCGAGCCGAAGGAATTCAACTCGTACGGGTCACGGCGGGGCAACCACGAGGTGATGATGCGCGGGACGTTCGCGAACATCCGCCTGCGCAATCAGCTCGCGGGTGGGCGGGGTCCGCTTCCCGAGGGTGGGTTCACCGTGTACTTCGGCGACGGCGGCGAGGAGCAGATGCCGATCTACGACGCTGCGATGAAGTACGTCGGCGCCGGCGTGCCGCTCGTCGTGCTCGCGGGCAAGGAGTATGGCTCGGGCTCGAGCCGCGACTGGGCGGCGAAGGGCACCCGGCTGCTCGGGGTGCGGGCCGTGATCGCGGAGAGCTTCGAGCGGATCCATCGCTCGAACCTCGTCGGCATGGGCGTGCTCCCGCTCCAGTTTGCCGACGGCGAGTCGGCTGAGTCACTCGGGCTCACCGGGAAGGAGACGTTCACGATCGCCGGGCTCGCGGACGTCGACGAGATCCCGCGCGAAGTGACCGTGAAGGCTGATGAGAAGACGTTCACGGCGCGCGTGCGGATCGACACGCCGAAGGAGCAGCAGTACTACCGCCACGGCGGGATCCTGCAGTTCGTGTTGCGGAACCTGCTGGCGGGCGGCGGCGGATGAGCGACGCCAGGTAGATTTGGCCCGTGGCGATACCTGACTTCTTCGCACGGCTGATCAGCACCGCCGGCCCGTCCGGGCACGAGACGGCGCCCGCGGCGGTCTGGCGCGAGCACTGCGGGACGTTCGCCGACGAGGTTGGCGGCGATCTCGTCGGATCGTCGTACGCCCGAGTGCGCGGTTCCGGCGACGGGCGATCGGTGGCCGTCGTCGGCCACATCGACGAGATCGGCCTCCACATCTCCCACATCGACGACAGCGGCTTCCTCAAGTTCGGCCAGGTCGGTGGGTGGGACCCCGTCGTGCTCGTCGGTCAGCGGGTCGTGATCACGACCCGCAACGGTCCGGTGCGCGGGGTCATCGCGCGCCAGCCGATCCACCTGCTGAAGGACGAGGCCCGCAAGCAGGTTCCCGAGCTCAAGGACCTTCACATCGACATCGGCACGACGGACGCCGACGAGGCACGTGAGGTGGTGCGCATCGGAGATGTCGCCGTCATCGACGTCGCCCCGATCGAGTTGCGCCACGATCGGATCGTCTCGCGGTCGCTCGACAATCGCGTCGGCTGCTACGTCGCCGCCGAAGCCGCCCGGCTCGTCGCCGAGCAGGGTCGGGCCGCCGGTGATGTGATCGCGCTGGCCGTCGCCCAGGAAGAGACAACATTCGCCGGCTCGCGGACCTCGGCGTACCGCCACCGCCCCGACGTAGCGATCGCCGTCGACGTCACGTTCGCGACCGATCAGCCCGGCGTCGAGCTGGGACCGATCACGAAGCACGAACTCGGCAGCGGGCCGGTGATCGCCCGGGGAACGACGCTTCATCCGCTCGTGTTCGAATTGCTCCACGACGCCGCCGAGGCGGAGGGGATTCCGTTCACGGTCGAGTCCCTCGGCCGGGGCACGGGCACCGACGCCGACGCGATCCATCTCAGCCGTGCCGGCGTTCCCACCGGACTGGTATCGGTTCCGCTGCGCTACATGCACTCCCCCGTGGAGCTCATCTCACTCGCCGACATCGATGCCGCCGCCCGCCTGATCGCGGCGTTCGCCGTGCGGCTCACGAGCGAGACCTCGTTCGAGCGCTGAGGCGCCACCCGTGCTGCTGCTGTTCGACATCGACGGCACGCTCGTTGCCGGTGCGACGGACACCCACCGCGACGCGCTCCACGTCGCCCTGCGTGAGGTCCATGGCATCGACGCGAGTTCGTTGAAGCGCCCGCTCGCGCCGGCGGGACGTACCGATGGTGAAATTGCGCGGGCGCTCCTGCTCGGCGCCGGTGTCTCGGCGAACCGGATCGATGAGCGCGCCGACCTCGTCCGCGAGGCGTGCTGCCGGTCCTACACGCGCCTGGCGACGCAGGACCTGTCCCACACCGTGCTGCCCGGGATCCACGAGCTGCTCGAGTGGCTCGGCTCGCTCGACGGCATGACGCTCGGACTCGTCACCGGCAACTACGAGTGCATCGCGCGGCGCAAGCTCAGTTGCGCCGGCCTCGGCGCCGTGTTCCCGGCCGGGATCGGCGGCTTCGGGTCCGATCACGAGGACCGCAGTGCATTGCCCGCGATCGCACGGCGCCGCGCCGGGGAGCGGGGCCGGCCGTACCCGCGTTCTGAGACGATCGTCATCGGGGACACCCCGCGAGACGTCGCGTGTGCCCGCGCCGACGGGCTGCGCGTGTTCGCGGTGGCCACCGGGCCGTTCAAGATGAGCGAGCTCGGCGGAGCCGACGCCGTCGTCGGTGCCGCCACCGAGCTGCGGAGCCTGATCGAGGCGGCGCTCGAGGCGGCGTAGGCGGTCTGGGGTCGTCGGTGTGAGGTCGCCGGTCAGGCCGTGACCGCGCCGCCGCCCAGCCGCGAGCGCGCGCTCGAGGACTCGGCCACCGGCACGAGCCGTCCCGCCTTGCCGAGGCCGCGCGCGCGTGTGTTGCCGTAGACCGCCTCGTACTCCCCGGCTCTCACGAGGAACGTCTCGTGCCAGATCCCGGTCCGGTCACTGCGCCCGACACGGCGCCAGTAGTTGCGCCACACCTCGAGGTGGGGGTCGTCCTTGTCCTTCGCGAACGCCTCCAGATGCTCGAAGGACCGCCAGTACTGGACGATCGTCGGGAGCCCCATCTCGTACGCGAGCAGCCCCTTGTCCGGGTGCTCGACGAGGTAGTCGAGCATGTGCCTCATGCCGCGGCGGCCGCCAAGGTCGGCGAAGCTGCGCAGGAGGTGCAGCTTGCTGTTCAACGAGGCGCCGATCAGGAAGACGACGAAGTCGCCCTCGATCTCGGCGGTCATCCTCCGGCCGGCTACTTGGCTCATCACCCACCACCTCGGTCGTCGATTGCGGCGATCCTACCCGGCCGCCGAGCACGGTGGGAGGCGTCGATCAGCGCTTCGGCGTGGGAAACTGCGCGCGCATCATCAGATCCCACAGGCGGTCCGGGGTGAACTTCCGCTGGTTGATCATCACGTGCGCGCTCGCGGTGACGGGATAGCGGGCCCTCGGCCGCTTGGCGGTGATCGCCTTCGCGATCGTGTCGGCGACCTTCTCCGGACCGGCGCCGAGCTTGGCCATCGGGCCCCGGTAGGCACCCTCGGTGATCCGCCCGACCTTCTGGTTCCAGTCGGTGTACGGCCCTGCGTCACCGGACACGCCGACCGAGGCCGACGCCACCTCGCCGAAGTTGGTGACGATCAGACCGGGCTCGACGAGGATCACGTCGACCCCGAAGCCCTTGACCTCGAAGCGCAGTGCATCGCTGATCGCCTCGACCGAGTACTTCGTCGCGTGGTACAGGCCTCCGCCCGGGAACGTGAGCCGCCCACCCATCGAGCCGATGTTGACGATCTTGCCCGCCCGCTGGTCGCGCATGCCGGGCAGGACGAGCTGGCACATCCGAATAAGGCCGAACACGTTCGTCTCGAACTGCCGCCGGGCCTGATCGAGGGGAACCGATTCGACTGCGCCTGACTGGCTGTAGCCCGCGTTGTTGATGAGCACTCCGACCGCTCCCTCGGCGTCGGTGACCGCGGCGACGGCGGCGAGCATCGAGTCCTCGTCGGTGACGTCGAGGGCGAGCGTCTTGCACCCCTGCTCCGATAGGTCAGCGATCGTCTCCGGGCGGCGGGCGGTCGCGTAGACGGTGAAGCCGTCGCGGTTCAACCGCTCGGCCGTCGCCTTGCCGATGCCCGACGAGCAGCCGGTGATCAGGACCGCATGCGATTCGCCTGCCACGGCGGCCAGCCTACTACCCGCGGACGAGCTTCTTGTACGTGATCCGGTGCGGCCGGTCGGCCTCGGCGCCGAGCTGCTCATGACGGAACGCCTCGTAGGCCTCGAAGTTGCCCTCGAACCAGCGCACCTGGGAATCGCCCTCGAACGCGAGCACGTGCGTCGCGATCCGATCGAGGAACCAGCGATCGTGCGAGACGACAACCGCACAGCCGGCGAAGGTGAGCAGTGCCTCCTCGAGCGCGCGCAGCGTGTCGACGTCAAGGTCGTTCGTCGGCTCGTCGAGCAGCAGCAGGTTGCCGCCGGTGCGCAGGAGCTTGGCGAGGTGCAGGCGATTGCGCTCACCGCCGGACAGCTTGCCGACCTTCTTCTGCTGGTCGGTGCCCTTGAAGTTGAACCCGGCTGTGTACGCGCGGCTGTTGATCGTCCGGTCACCGAGGGGGATCTCGTCAAGGCCCCCGGAGATCTCCTGCCAGACCGTCTTGTCCGGGTCCAGCGCGTCACGCGACTGGTCGACGTAGGCGAGCTTGACGGTGTCTCCCAGCTTGAGCGTGCCAGCGTCGGGCTCCTCTTCACCGGTGATCATCCGCAGCAGCGTCGTCTTGCCTGCCCCGTTGGCGCCGATGACCCCGACGATCCCGGCCGGCGGCAGCTTGAAGCTGAGATCATCGATCAGCAGGCGGTCGCCGTAGCCCTTGCGCACGCCGTCAGCCTCGACGACCACGTCCCCGAGCCTCGGCCCGGCGGGGATGTGGATCTGGACCTGATCGAGTTTGACGTTGCGGTCCTGGGCCAGCAGCGCCTCGTAGGCGTTGAGCCGTGCCTTTGGCTTGCCGCGACGGGCCGACGCGTTCATCCGCACCCACTCGAGCTCCTGCGCGATCGTCCGCTGTCGGCTGGACTCCTGACGCTCCTCCTGGGCGAGGCGAATCTGTTTCTGCTCCAGCCAGCCGGAGTAGTTGCCCTGATACGGGATGCCGTGACCACGATCGAGCTCGAGGATCCATCCGGCGACGTTGTCGAGGAAGTAGCGATCGTGGGTGATGGCCACGATCGTGCCTCGGTAGTCGCGCAGGTGCTGCTCGAGCCAGGCGACCGACTCGGCGTCGAGGTGGTTCGTCGGCTCGTCGAGCAGCAGCAAGTCGGGTTGCCGCAGTAGCAGCCGGCAGAGCGCGACACGCCGTCGCTCACCGCCGGAGAGCTTGGTGACGTCGGCGTCGGCCGGCGGGCAGCGCAGCGCATCCATCGCGTACTCGAGCGTCGTGTCGAGGTTCCAGCCGTCGACGGCGTCGATCTGCTCCTGCACACGCGCGAACTCGTCGGCGGTCTCGTCGGAGTAGTTCATCGAGAGCTCGTTGAAGCGGTCGAGCAGCGCCCGCACCTCCGCGACGCCGTCCTCGACGTTGCCGCGGACATCCTTGGAGGGATCGAGCTCGGGCTCCTGGGCGAGGAGCCCGACGGTCGCCTTGGGTGCGAGCTGAGCCTGGCCATCGAATTCGGTGTCGAGACCAGCCATGATCTCCAGCAGCGTCGACTTCCCGGCCCCGTTGTACCCGAGCACGCCGATCTTCGCGCCCGGCATAAACGACAGGGAGATGTCGGTGAGGACCTCCTTGTCCGGCGGATACCGGCGCGAGAGCTTGTAGGTCGTGAAGATGTATTGAGCGTTCATTCGCCTTCGCAGGATAGGACGCTGCGGCCGCCTGCGACCATGGGGTCGATGCGGGTGCTGGCGGCTGTGTTCGCTCTCATCGCCGTCGGCTGCATGTCGGTGGCGATCGTCGGGATGGTCACCGGCCGGCCGGGCGACCGGGTTGGCGCAGTGCTGCGGATCGCCGCGTTGGCGTGCTTCGCGACGACCGTCGTGCTCAACGTGCTCGCACATTGACCAGCGGTCAGCTCTCGGGTTGCCAGCGACTGACGACCCACTGGCCGGGCGCGAGCTCAGTCACGCCGGCGATCGCGATGTGCCACGCCGGCCGCAGCCCGGCGTAGGCCGACGTGTTCGTTGCCGTCGTCTGCTCGCGGGTGACGACGACGAACTCGTCCCGACGGCCGGGGAGCCCGGTGACGGCCTCAACGACGCCATGGTTGGCGATCCCGCCGTGCTCAAGCTCATAGTCGTTCTGGCTCTCGGCGGCGGCGAGGGCCATTGCCGAGCGGGCCTGGCCGACACTCGCGAGCGCGAGGGCCTGCATCTGCCGGGTGACCGTGCGTGCGTTCCAGTTGATGTACTCGGCGGCGAATCGCCGGACGGCGGCGGCGGCGGCGCTGCTCGCGCCCCCGGACGCGGTCTGGCGCGGTGGCGACGGGGCCGGGTACTCATGCGTCGTCTCGGCCTGCGCGACCTTCGCTGCGGTGCCGTCGCGAGCGCGGCTTGACGTGGACGCGCCGCCCGCACCGAAGGGGGCGCACCCGGAGAGGGTGATCGCGGCCGCTGCGGCGAGCGCCAGCGCGTGCCGGACCCGCCCCGCGCTCACAGCCCCACCGGATGCCGCGCGACGAATCCGGCGGCGCTGCGCACGAGCGGGTGCCAGCCGATCCCGCCGCTGCCGTCGCCAGGACCGGCCGCGTCATGGGTGTCCCAGCGCAGGCCGGCGACGTACATGAACACGTGATCCGCGCTCGCGTACAGCGTGACCCAGTGACCGGGCCCGGGCGCGCCGAAGCTCTCGAGCGAGGAGGAGGCGGCGCCGTAGGTCACGGGCACCAGTCGCGCGCCGTAGAGGAGATGCTCGACGCTGCTCGAGCAGTCATAGGCGGGCGCGACGTCGGACAGCGGCAGGCCGTGCGCGCCACCGTACACGTACGGTTTCCCGACGATCTGGTTGCCCGCCGCGATGATCTCCCGGATCGCCGCAGGCGCGCCTGTGGGCGCGGCGGCCTGGCCGTTCGCCAGCAGCCGAGCGTGTGGACCGGGCGTCAGCGGCACGCCGGTCGCCGCGCTCGGCCTGCAGGCGACGTCGGGGGACGTCGGGGCGGGCGCCGCCTGTCCCAGGACGTTCGCGGCTCCGGGCTCCGGAGGGCGCTGCACCCGGACGGGCCCCGACCACATCCCGTTCTCGTACGGGATCCCGAGGCGCTCGGCGAACTGCCACCACAGGTCGATGACCCGGGGCAGCCCGTCGATCGGTCCCCCGCCGAAGCCGAAATCCCGCTTGTAGGCGATCGCCGAGTGGGCGCCCCAGGTGACGCGCAGCGGTGTCATGTAGGCGAGGCCGCCCATCGCCGCGGCCGTCTGCCAGGTCATCCCGCCGAGCTCGGCATACGTGTCCGGATGCAGGAGCAGGTTGTCGCCGCGCGCCCCCAGCGAGCCTGAGCTCGTGTCGCCCGGGCCCCCGTATTCGGTTGCGCCGACGGTCTGGCCGCTCCCCGGGGGACCGAGGGCGATCGACGTCGCGCCACCGGCCGGGGTGCCGCAGTTGTCCGCATTCTGCGATCCGAACAGCACGATCAGCACGGCGACGCCGATACCGACGCTCGTCACCCCGGCGAACATCCCGGCGATGACGATCGCGACGGGGCGGGAGCGGGCGAGCGGACGCTGAGGTGGCACGGCGGCTCACCATAAGGCGAGTCCGGAGCGATGGGACAAATTGGTACAAAGTTGTGACATCTCGCGCGAGTGAAACTGTCCGCTCGGCTCGCGTGGTGTTTAGGCGACGCCGCTAACCTCGGTGCTCGAAATGCCACGCTTCCTTGATCTCGAACAGGCGATGCTCCTCCTGGAGCTCGAGGCTCCGTTTGACAAACGGGGGGTTCAGCTGGCCCGCCGGAGGATGGCGAAGCGCTGGCACCCCGACATTGCGCCGCCGGGTCGCCAGCACGAGCATCAGCGCCACCTCCAGGCGATCAACGAGGCCGCCGACCAGTTGCAGCAGCTCGCCGAGACCTCACGCGGTGGACGCGTCAGCCGCAACGCCGTCAAGGTGTCGGCGGCAGCAGCGCGCAGAGCCCGCGAGGAGGCCGGGCGCCGCGCCTACGAGGAGGAACAGCGAGCGCGGGCCGCGGCGGCGGATCGAGCGAAGCACGACCCGTTCGGCTCCCGGGTGCCCGATCACTCAGTCGTTCACCGCTATGCACGATGCGTCTCGTATCCGGAGTGGGGCGTCGGCACCGTGAGCGGCATCTACTTCTCGGGCGACGGCGACGACGTGCAGCAGTGGGCGCGCGTCTCGTTCGCTGTCGGCGTCCGGACAATTCCGGCCGGGTCGCTGCAGTTCGTCGATTTCTCGAAGCCCGATCCGGCGGCCGACCGCGTCCAGCGGTTCATGACCGCCGCCCAGCACGCGCTCGCCGACGGCGACCCAACGCTTGCAGCGCAGCGGCTCGTGTACGCGCGTGACGCCGAGCCGAACAACCCCTCGGTGCTCCGGCTGCTGACGGTCGCGTTCTGGCAGGCCGGCAACCTGCCGGCCGCCGCTCGTGCGGTGCGTGACTGGGCGCGGGTTGAGACCGACCGGCCGACGCCCGAGCGGTTCGCGTCGCGCATCTACGAGGACATGGGCGCGTACGACCTGGCCACCGATGCGGCCCAGCGCGCGGCGGAGCGCGCTCCCAACGATGCGTCCGCCTGGGAGCGGCTGGGCCGGATGCGGCTGCGGCTCTCGGATCGCGCGGGGGCGGTCATCGCACTCGAACGAGCCCGGCTGATGGGGCCGACGGTCGAGGGACTGGTTGACCTCGCGCTCGCTTACCACCTCGTCGGGGACGTCGGCGCCGAGGTGTCGGCGGCCGAGGCGGCCACCCGGGTCGACGCGTCCTCGCCGATGGCGTGGTCGACGTACGCGCACGCCCTCGCTCGTACCGATCGCGTGCGGGAGTGCATCGACGCGTGCCGGAAGGCGCTCGCGCTCGGACCTGACGCCGAGGTCGCCGATCTGCTGAGGCGGGTCCAGGCCGCCGGGCCGCGGGAGCTTGCGCAGCGCAGCGCGGCGGCGTAACGCGTAGGCGCGACGCCCTTAGGGCGACGTGCGCAGGCCCTCGCGCCCACACACGGGACAGGCGTCCTGACCTTCGAGGCCTCGGCCACCGCACATCGGGCAGTCCTCGGCCCGCTCGAGGACGCCGAGCAGTTCGCCGACGCCGCAGACGAGCAGACGCTCCTCGTCGACCTCGACCCAGGACCCGGCAGAGGCCGGGAACACGACGTGATCACCCGGCTTGACCGGCATCCGAACGCCGACGTGATCCCACCAGTCAAGCCCCGGCCCGACGGCGAGCACGATCCCGTGCTGGGGCGGGGGCTCGTTCGTCCCCGGCGGCACGAGCAGGCCGGAGCGGCGGATCCGATCGGGGTCGAGCTCCTTGATCACGACCCGATCAAACAGAGGACGGAGTTGGTTGCGCATATGTCCACGATGTTAGGCGGCAAACGTCAGGACAAGGTGTGCACCCTTCGGGTTGGACCTGACCGCGTTCAACGTGACCACGTACTCAGACCCGCCGAGCGCGAAGTGGCCACCGCTGAGCAGGTAGGCGCCGCGCGAGCGCCCCGGGACGGCCCTCACCGAGCGCAGCCGAAGGTTCGTGTCGGTGAGCTTGATGACGAGTTTGCGGTTGGTGGCACCCCCGGCGATGGAGACCTGGGCCGCGCACGACCGGGCCGTCCCGCGGCAGCGGACCGTCCGGCTCCCGCCGGCGGGCGGCTCGGCGCCTTGGCCGGTGGCGGTCGGGATCGTGAATCCACCGTTCGTCAGCTTGTACGTCTTGTTCGTCAGCTGGTCGTTCACCGTCACGGTCGCACCGGCCGGAAACGATGCCGTCCCGACGATCGGGCCCGAACTGAGCGCGACGAAGTGCATGACCGTGGCGTTCACCGGACCCCGGGACGCTTGGAGAAACATCGAATTGGTCGTCACGCCCATCGCCAGAACCGTCCCCGAACTCACCGTCAGCACACCGCCGAACGCCGAGCCGACGCCGCTCGTGTAGAAGATCTGCACCGGGGGACCGCCGGCCAGGTTGCCGATGGTGTACGTCAGGGTGTCGATCCGCGCCGCCGAGGCGGTGCCGACCGCGACGCTCGCCAGAACAGCGGTGCTCGCAACCGTCAAGGCCATCGCCCGTCGACATGCGCGCATGACATCTCTCCGTTTCCCCAGCCGCGGTTCCCTCGCGGCCGCCGTCGCTTGAATGGGCGAATCGTCCCACATCGGTTCCGTCGCGCCCACCGCGTAGGTTTGTCGCTCATGCGCCTGATCGTCGCCCGCTGCGAAGTCCGGTACTCCGGTCGCCTGGACGCTCTGCTCCCCGAGGCATTGCGCCTGATCATCGTCAAGGCCGATGGGTCGGTGCTCGTCCATGCTGACGCCGGCGGGTACAAGCCGCTCAACTGGATGACGCCGCCGACGGTCATCGAGGAGGAGCCCGCCCGGATGATCGTGCGCAAACGGGCCGGCAAGACCGAGGATCGGCTGGAAATCGACCTCACCGAGGTCCTCAGCGATGTCACCCACGACATGGGCTCGCCGGACGCGGAGGTCGCGCTCGCCAAGGACGGGGTCGAGGCCCACCTGCAGGAACTGCTCGCCGAGCAGCCGCACTGGTGCGGCGAAGGGCTGCGACTCGTCCGGCGCGAGTGGCCGACCGATATCGGCCCGGTCGATCTCATGTGCCGCGACCGGGAGGAGGCGTGGGTGGCGGTCGAGATCAAGCGGGTGGCCGGGATCGAGGCGGTCGAGCAACTGGCGCGCTACCTCGAGCGGATTCGCCTCGATCCGGCGTTCACCGAGTGCCGCGGCGTGCTGGCCGCGCAGCTGATCAAACCGCAGGCGCGGGTCCTCGCGACGGCACGCGGGATCGACTGCATCGAGGTCGATCTGGCGGTTCTGCGCGGCGAACGCGAGCCGGAGCTGAAATTGTTCGCGGCATGAACGATGAGCCAGCAGTTCTCACCGAGCGCCGCGAGCGCGTTCTCCTGATCACGATCAACCGGCCGGACCAGCGCAACGCGGTCAACGCGGCCGTCGCGCAGGGCATCGCCGCCGCGATGGACGAGCTCGACGACGCACCTGAGCTGAGCGTCGGAATCCTCACCGGTGCGGGCAAGGGCTTCTGTGCGGGGATGGACCTCAAGGCGTTCGTCGCCGGCGAGTCGCCATACGCCCATGACCGCGGGTTCGCCGGGATCACGCAGCGGGCGGCGAGCAAACCGCTGATTGCCGCGATCGAGGGGTTCGCGGTCGCCGGCGGGCTCGAGGTGGCGCTCTCCTGCGATGTCATCGTCGCCGCCAAGGGGGCGAGGCTCGGCATCCCGGAGGTGAAGCGCTCGCTCGTCGCGGCCGGGGGCGCGCTGCTGCGCCTGCCCCGCGTCCTGCCGCGGACGATCGCCATGGAGCTCGCGCTGACGGGCGATCCGATCGACGCGGAGCGAGCCCATGCATTCGGGCTCGTCAACCGGCTCACGGAGCCGGGTGAGGCGGTCGCGGCGGCACTCGAACTCGCGGACACGATCGCCGCCAACGGACCGCTCGCGCTCGCCGCGACGAAGCGGATCCTCAGCGAGGCGGTCGATTGGCCGGACTCCGAGTTCTTCGCCCGGCAGGCCGAGATCTCCGGCCCGGTGATGAGCTCCGAGGATGCCCGTGAGGGCTCGGTCGCGTTCGCCGAGAAGCGCGCGCCCGTGTGGAAGGGCCGCTAGTGTCGCGAGTCAGAAGTTCGGTGGCACCAAGAGGTGTCACCGGGGGATGCCGCGCAAGGACGCAGAATCCGACGTGCACTGGAGGTGCACGAGGATTCGAGGACGCCGCGCGGCGCCGCCGGGGGCGCCTCTACTGCCGTCGAACTTCTGACTCGGGACACTAGTCCGACGCGGGCGAGTCCGCCCCTGGCGAGCCCGGCCCGGGCGCGTCCGGCCCCGGCGCGTCCGGCCCGGGCGAGTCCGGCCCTGGCGAGCCCGGCCCGGGGGTCACGCCCCAGTTCCGACGGGACCGCTCAAGCACGGCAGCATGGCGAGCCTTCTCCGCGTACATCGCCTGGTCAACGAGCGCGAGGGCGTTGTCCTGGTCGACGACGTTGCCCCCGCCGATGAAGATCACACCGACGCTCGCCGCGACACTCACTGACGCGCCGCCCACGTCAATCTGCGCCCGGCCGACGGCCTCCATCAGCTCGGTGGCGAGCGCGTCGATGCCGTCAGGGCGTGGATTGAGAAGCAGCACCGCGAACTCATCGCCGCCGAGCCGGCCGGCGATGTCGCTGGCGCGGATCCGCCGGCGGATCTCGTCGGCCGCGGCCTTCAGCAGCCTGTCACCCGCGCGATGGCCGTAGCGGTCGTTGACGGCCTTGAACTTGTCGAGGTCGAGCATCAGCAGGGCGGCCGTCTCGTCGTAGCGGGAGCACCGGCCGAGTTGCAGCGCCAGCGCCTCCTCGAAGTACCGGCGGTTTGGCAGGCCGGTCAGGCTGTCGTAGTCGGCCAGATCGCGAAGGCCCTGCTCGAGGCGCTTCTGCGCGGAAACGTCGAGGACCTGGGTGATGAAATAACTCGGCCGACCGACGGCGTCGCGGACGACGGACACCGACACGTTGACCCAGATCTCCTCGCCCCGCTTGTTGATGTAGCGCTTCTCGACGCGGTAATTGCGTGTCGCCCCGCCGGCGAGTCGGTGCTGCTCGCTCAGGCCGGTCTCGACATCGTCCGGGTGGGTGATGTCCGCGAACGGCTTGCCCGTCAGTTCCTCGGCGCTGTAGCCGGTGATCTCACAGAGCGCCCGGTTGACGCGCATCCAGCGGCCGTCGAGATCGACCAGCGCCATGCCGATCGGCGCCTCGGCGAACGCCTGCTCGAACAGCTGCTGCGCCTCCAGGAGGGCGTGCTCGGCGTGGCGCTGAGCAGTGACATCGCGGGCGATCGCAACGCCACCAACGATCCTCCCGGCGCCGTCGCGCCGCGGCCCGACGTCGATCACGTACCGGTGCTCACCCTCGGGATCGATGACCTCGGTCGAGGTTGCCTCGCCGGCGAGCGCGGCCACGTACATCGGCTCGTACAACGCCCAGCGGTCCGGGCTCACCACCTCGGCGCACAGCCGGCCCTCGAGGTCGTCCGGCGAGAGGCTGTGCTCGGCGAGAGCTCGCCCGGCGCACAGGACATAGCGGAGCGCACCGTCGAACGCGAGCACGGACGCGCCGGGCAGCGCGTCAAGGGCAGAGGGGGCGGCGGCGTCGCGTCGATCGACCCGTCCGTCCGCCCCCGAAGAACCCGACAGGCTCATTGCTTATGGGATCGGCCCGGCGCGCGTTCTCTTGAGCGCAGTCAATCGCCCTCGCCCCACAGCGTGGCGAGCACCGACCGAGCGCCGGCGCGATCACGGTGCTCGCAGAGATAGATGCCCTGCCACGTGCCGAGCGCCAGCCGGCCGCGGGATACCGGAATCGTGAGCGACGGTCCGAGCAGGGAGCCCTTGATGTGCGCCGGCATGTCGTCGGATCCCTCCAGCGTGTGGGTCCAGTAGGGCGCTCGCTCGGGCACGGCCTGGTTGAACCATGTCTCGAAGTCCCGGCGGACGTCGGGGGATGCGTTCTCGTTCAGCGTCAGTGAGGCGGACGTGTGGCGAATGAGGAGGTGAAGCAGGCCGACCGTGACCGAGCCGAGCTCAGGCAGAGCGCCGTGCACCTCCCCGGTGACGAGGTGAAAGCCCCGCGGCCGCGGATCGAGGGTGATCTCGCGCTGGACCCACATCAGAGTTCGGGGATCCGGGCGACCCGCATGTCAACGCGCTCCCCCCGGAACGGTACGCCCTCCCGTTCGAGCAGCGTGCGCTGCCGCCGTCCCTTCGCGAGTGTCCCGTCCGCGCGAACGACGCGATGCCACGGCAACGAGGGGTCGTCGCACGCATGCAGAGCGGCGCCGGCGGCGCGGGGCGCCCCCGGCGAGACGTCACCGTACGTGCGGACGTAGCCGGCCGGCGTGGACCGGACGCGGTCGAGGATCTGGGCGTCCCGTTGCGAGGGCATGGCTCCGAGGAGCATACGGCCCTGCCCTGGTAAGGTCGGCGACGCAGTTTTCCCTGCAAACGTCGTTCTTATGTTGACCTGCCGCCGCCCTCTCGTCGCTCGCAGCACCGTCGCCGCCGTCCTGGCGGCCGGGATCGTGGCGCTGTCCGCGGGGCCGGCGACGACGGCTGGAGCGGCCGGCCTCGGCCAGCTGAACTCGCAGCTCGGGGCGCAGCAGGCCCGCCAGCAGAGCCTCGGCTCGAGCCTCAGCCGACTGTCCTCGCTGATCGGCTCACTGAACCGGCAGATCACGCTCGTCGAGTCACGCGAGGCCGCCGTGCGCGCTGAGCTCGCGCACGATCAGGCGGCGCTCGCCGCAGCGCACACGGCACTGGTACGCGAGCGTTCGCGGTTGAAGCTGCTGCGCGCCCAGCTGGCGTGGGCGCGGATGCTGCTCTCCCGCCAGCTCCTCTCGAGCTACGAGACCGACCGCCCGGATCTCGTCAGCGTCGTCCTCAGCGCCCATGGCTTCACGGATCTACTGGAGAGCCTCGACTTCCTGCACCGGGCCGAGCAGCAGCAGCAGACCGTGATCACGTTGACCCGCACGGCGAAGGCGCGGGCGACGATCGCCGCTCATCGGCTGGCGAAACTCGAGGCCGCGCGCCGTGTCCTCACTGACGAGACCGCATTGCACGCGCGGGCGCTCGCCGGGATGAACGCGCTCCTGCAATCGCGCCAGTCGGCGCTCGCGCAGGCCCAATCCGCCCAGCAGGATGCGCTGGCCGCGAGCCGGGCCCGGGCGCAGCATCTGCGTTCGCAGATCGCCTCCGTCAAGGCGGCGCAGGCCGCGGCCGCCGCGCGGGCTGCCGCCCAGGCCGCCCAGTCGGCGCCGAGCCTGTCCTCCGGATCGGGGTCGGGGTCGGGATCGCCCGGGCCGGCGCTCGGTCCCAACGGCGGCTGGGCGATCCCCTACGCGATCGTTCTGTGCGAGTCCGGCGGCCAGAACCTCCCGCCGAACAGCGCGGGCGCATCGGGCTACTACCAGATCATCCCGAGCACCTGGTCGTCATTCGGTGGCACCGGACCAGCGGCGTACCTGGCATCGAAGGCGGAGCAGGACGCGGTCGCGAGCCGGATCTGGAACGGCGGCGCGGGCGCGTCGAACTGGGTCTGCGCCGGGATCGTCGGGATCACGCACTGACGGGCTCCGAGCCCCGCCGACGCAAGGTTTCTACCGCATAGCGAAAGGAATGTTGCGTGGGGCCGGCCGACTAGGCCGTGCGCCAGTCCGGCGTCGTCTCGAGCCGGCGGCGGCGGGCCATCGCGCTCAGGTGGTCGATGTGGTCGAGCGCCTGGCCGGACCCGAAGGCAACGCAGGTCAGCGGCGAGTCGGCACGGAACACGGGCATCCCGGTCTCTCGGGAGACGAGTTCGGGCAGGCCGCGGATGAGCGTGCCGCCGCCGGCGAGCAGGATCCCGTCCTTGGCGACGTCGCTCGCCAGCTCCGGCGGGCATTCCTCGAGCGTGTCACGGATCGCCTGCAAGATTTCTTGCACCGGCAGCCGGATCGCCTCGCGGACCTCCTCCGAGCGCAGCGGGACGGCGGTGGGGAGGCCGGAGATGAGGTGGCGGCCGCGGACCTCGATCGTCAGCTCCTCGGCCAGCGTGGTCACCGAGCCGATCGCGATCTTGATCGACTCGGCGGTGCGGGAGCCGACCGCGAGCTTGTAGCGGTTGCGCAGGTAGTGGGTGATCGCGTCGTCCATCTCGTAGCCACCGACGCGGACCGAGCGGGAGACGACGATGCCGCCCAGCGAGATGATCGCCATCTCGCTCGTTCCCCCGCCGACGTCGACGACCATGCGGCCGATCGGCTCCTCGATCGCGATCCCGGCCCCGATCGCGGCCGCGATCGGCTCCTCGATCAGGTGGACCCGTCGCGCGCCGGCAGCGAGCGATGCCTCCTCAACCGCGCGCTTTTCGACCTCGGTGACGCCTGACGGCGCACACACGATCAACCGCGGGTGGGCCATGCGGCGGTTGAGCACCTTGCGAATGAAGTACCGCAGCATCTCCTCGGTGACCTCGAAATCGGCGATCACGCCGTGGCGCAGCGGCCGGGTCGCCGAAATCGTCGCCGGCGTGCGGCCGATCATCCGCTCGGCATCGGAGCCGACCGCATGCACGAGGCCGGTGTCGACGTCGGAGGCGACGACGGACGGCTCGGAGACGACGATTCCCCGGCCCGCCACGTACACGAGCGTGTTGGCGGTGCCGAGATCGATCGCCATGTCGTTGACGCCGAGGGTGGGCGCCAGATGACGCCGGGAGATGTCGCGACGGGAGCCGTCTCTGCGAAACCGGATACCAAGAGAGTGGCAGACCCGGGCAGCAGGCGACGCGTTCGTCAGCGCGGTGGCGCGATCGGTCGCGCGCGCACGACCGCAGGCGCCCCTGACCACAAGGGGTCAGCCGAGGTGGGCGAGCACCTGGACGGCCATGTTCAGCTCCCCGCTCAGATTCGGGTGTAGCGGATACGCGACCGAGTTCGGGATGATCCCGTTGACCCAGGCGGTGCCCGCCGGTTTGCACGCGTCGTGGCCGATGCTCGAGTTCCACGTATCGACGAACGTCGCGCCGTTCGCCCCGGCGGCCGAGGCGATCACGAAGTTCAGCCGCTGCTCGAGCGAGTTGAAGTACGTGATGTCGCCGGAGGAGAGCGGGACGAGCGGCCAGCAGTTCGACCCGTTGACCGGGAGACCGTCCGGATAGCCGACGATCAGGACGCGCGCCTGAGGCGCACGCTGGTGGATACCCTGCAACACGGCGGCCACCTTCGGCCCGGTGGCATTGACCGCGGCCACGTTCGGATCGCCGCCGGCGCCGGCGTAATGGCTCTTGCACGCGCTGCCGAACGGATGCGTGAGATCGATCTCGGCGCACGTCTCCGCGACCCCGATCAGACCGGCATCATTGCCGCCGATCCCGATCGTGACCAGCCTGTCGGCGGCCGACAGGGCGCCAAACTGCGGCGGGTTGGTGCCGCCGAACGGCACCGACTGCGACGTGGTCATGTTGACCGTCGTCGCGCTGGCGCAGCTCACGTCGGTAAACGAGCTCGACGCGATCACGCGCGCGACGTCGGACGGGTAGTTGTGCGTCGAGCGCCCGCAGCCGATCGGATTCCCGGTGGGGATCGGGACGAGCGGCGCCGAGGTGTATGAGTCGCCGAGCGACACGTACGGTCCGGTCGCGGCGACGGCCGCCCCCGCGCACACGGCGGACACGACGAGCACGACGGCCGCGGACACTGCGCCACGCCAAGCACGCTGCATTCGATACCTCCCTCCAACCGGATCTCCTCTGCCACACCCGGATGGGAGCGGCGCGGGCGACGGCGGCGAACCCTACCGCGCCCGCAGCGCGCGGTCTACCGATCGCCCGGCGGCTTGCGCGGATACTGGGAGACGGGTTGGCCGATGTCGAGCGCCGTCGAGACGATCCGGTCCTGCTCGTGCGCGTGGGCGACCGGGTAGCCCTCGCCCGAGGCGGCCCGCTCCGGGCGGCCGACGTACCCAAACTGGAGATGCTCGGGGAGGACCTGGAGCAGGCGCGGTGACATGTGGGCGCGAGCGCCCATGTTGCGCGGCTCCTCCTGGACCCACAGCACCTCGTGGAGGTTGGGGTAGCTCTCGACGAGCGACAGGATCTCGGCCTGGGGGAACGGGTACAGCAGCTCGACGCGGCCGATGGCGACCTCGGAGACGCTCTCACGGGAGGCGTGACCGGCGAGGTCGTAGTAGATCTTGCCGCTGCACAGGAGCAGGCGGGTGACCTTCTCCGGATCGACGTCCGGCTCGGCGAGCACCGGCTGGAACCGGCCCTCGGCGAGATCCTCGACCGCGCTCGTCGCCTGCGGCAGGCGCAGCAGCGACTTGGGGGTCATGATCACGAGCGGCCGCTGCTTGGCGATCCGCGCCTGGCGTCGCAGCAGGTGGAAGTACTGAGCGGGGGTCGTGCAGTTCGCCACCCGGATGTTCCCCTCGGCAGCGAGCTGGAGGAAGCGCTCGAGCCGCGCCGAGGAGTGCTCGGGACCAGAGCCCTCATATCCATGGGGGAGCAACATCGTCAGCCGCGAGGTCTGCCCCCACTTGGCGAGACCGGAGATGATGAATTGATCGATGATGACCTGCGCGCTGTTGACGAAGTCGCCGAACTGCGCCTCCCAGAGGACGAGCGTCTCGGGTCCCTCCTGGGAGTAGCCGTACTCGAACCCTAGGCACGCCATCTCGCTCAAGGGGCTGTTATGGAGCTCCATCGGCGCCAGCGCCCCGGGAAGGTGCTGCATCGCGCAGTACTCCTGGCCGGTCTTGGGGTCGTGGAGCACCAGGTGTCGCTGCGAGAACGTTCCGCGCTCCGCGTCCTGACCGGTGAGGCGAATGGGGATGCCCTCGGTGAGCAGCGAGGCGAACGCGAGCGCCTCGGCGTGGGCCCAGACGATGCCGCCCTGCCCGGCCATCGCGGCCTCGCGCTGCTCGAGCTGCCGGACGAGCTTGGGGTGGACGGTGAAGCCCGCGGGCACCGACAGCAGCTCCTCGCCCAGGACCCTGAGCCGCTCCGAGGCGACGGCGGTCTTGACCTCCGGCGAGGCGGTGCGGTCGAGCTGGTACTCACCGGTGGCGTGCTCGACCTCGCGGGCGTTGGCGATCATCTCCTTCAGCCGCTGATGGCCGTCGCTCAGGACCGACCACACCTGGTCGGTCATCTCAGTCGATTCCTGCTCGGTCACGACCTCCTGCTCGATCAGCTGCTTGGCGAACAGCTCGCGGACCGGCGGGTGCTTGCGGATCACCTGGTACATCTCCGGCTGCGTGTAGGCCGGCTCGTCGGCCTCGTTGTGGCCGAAGCGGCGGTAGCCGATCAGATCGATGAGGACGTCGTGGCCGAACTCCTGGCGGAACGCGAAGGCGAGACGCACCGCGGACACGCAGGCCGGGACATCGTCGGCGTTGACGTGGATGATCGGCACGTCGTAGCCCTTGGCGAGGTCGGAGGCCCAGGTCGTCGAGCGGGCGTCCTCGGGGTCGGTGGTGAAGCCGACCTGGTTGTTCTGGATGAGGTGGACCGTGCCGCCGACGGTGTAGCCGTCGAGCGCCTGCAGGTTGAGCGTCTCGGCGACGACGCCCTGGCCGGGGAAGGCGGCGTCGCCGTGCAGGATGATCGGGATCGCCGCGTTCGTGTCCTGGTGGGCGTGCGGCCCCTGCCGGGCGGTCTGCACGGCCCGCGTCGACCCGGCGGCGACCGGCGCGACGAACTCGAGGTGCGAGGGGTTGGACTCGAGCCGGACGATGATCGACTCCCCACTCGGCAGCTGGTAGTTGCCCTGGGCGCCGTGGTGGTACTTGACGTCGCCCGTCCCGCCCTGGGGAATCGTCGTGATCGGCTCGAGCGTCGAGGAGCCCTCGAACTCGGCGAAGATGTTGTCGTACGGCCGCCCGAGGTTGTGGGCGAGCACGTTGAGCCGCCCGCGATGGGCCATCCCGATGACGACCTCCCGGGCGCCGCGGGTGGCGGCAAGCTGGATGAGCTCGTCGAGCATCGGGACGGTCATGTCGAGGCCCTCGATCGAGAACTGCTTCTGCCCGAGGTACGCCTTGTGCATGAAGCGCTCGAGCGCGTCGACCTCCGTGAGCCGCTTGAGCAGCGTCTTCTGCTCCTCGTTGGTGAGCGGCTTGCGGAACGACCCGGACTCGATCGCCTCCCGCAGCCACAGCCGCTGCCGATGGGACGCGATGTGTTCGATCTCGTACGCGATCGGCCCGCAGTACGTCTCACGCAGATGGGGCAACGCGTCGGCGAGCGTCGCGCCGGGGACGGACATGCGGAGAATGCGCGACGGGATCTTTGCCATCAGCTCCGGCGTGAGACCGAGCGGCTCCGGGTCGAGCGCCGGGTCGCCTTCGGGTTCGCGACCGAGCGGGTCGAGCTTGGCCGCGAGGTGGCCGTGCGTGCGATGTGCCTTGAGCAGCGACGTCGCCGCCTGGACGGCCTGCAGCAGCTCCTCATCCGGCGGGCCAGCGGCGGGGGCGGCCGCCGGGGCGGGCGTGGCGGCCGCGGCGGCGGCGGGAGCCGGCGGCGGCGGGAGCTCGGGCAGCTCGACGCCGAGCTCCGCGAACACGCGACCGTAGAAGTTCTCTTCGCCCTGGAGCAGGGCCTCGATCCGCTGCAGGAACCGTCCTGACTCGGCGCCCTGGATGATCCGGTGGTCGTAGGTCGAGGTCATCGTCATGACCTTCTCCGCTCCGATCATCGCGCCGACATTCCCGAGCCCGACCGGATAGGCGATCGAGCCGGTGGCGACGATCGTGCCCTGCCCCTCCATCAGCCGCGGGACGGAGGCGACGGTGCCGATGCCGCCCGGGTTCGTCAGCGAGATGTTGGCGCCGACGAGGTCATCCGCGCCGAGCGTGTTGGTCCGGGCCTTCTCGACGAGCGCGTTGTAGGCATCGAGAAACTGGCTGAACGACAGCCGGCCGGCATCGCGGATGACGGGGACCATCAGCGTCCGGGATCCGTCCTTCTTCTCGACGTCAACGGCGAGGCCGAGATTGACGCCGCCGTCATCGATCCGGTGCGGCTTGCCGTCGATCTCGGCGAAGTGGTGGGCCATGACCGGCATCGCGTCGGTGCCGACGAGCGCGATCGCGTAGGCGATGAGGTGCGTGAAGGACACCCGCTGGCCGGCGTTCTTCAGCTGCTTGCGCCGCTCATCGAGCGTCGTCACGGTGAGTGTCCGGAAGGAGGTGGCCGTCGGGATCGAGCGGCTCTGATCCATGTACCGGGCGAGCGCGGCGGCGCCGCCCTTGAGCAGCTGCGCGCCGCCCGCAGCCGGAGCGGCCGCCGGGGCGGCCGAACCGCCGTTGGCGGCGACGGCGAGCACGTCGGCCTTCGTGATCCGGCCGCCGCGCGCCGAGCCCTGGACCCGACCGAGGTCGATGCCCTCGCTGGCGGCGACACGGCGGGCGACCGGCGACGCGTTGGCGCCGTCGCCGTTGCCGGACGCGGTCGCCGCGGGCGCCGCCGCCGTGGCCGGCGGGGCGGCGGGCTGACCGCCGGTGGGTGCCGCTGCCGGAGCGCCGGCGCTCGCCGTCATCCGCGCGATCACCTGACCAACGGTCACAGTGTCGCCCTCGGCGGCGAGGATCTCGGTGATCGTCCCGGAGGTGGGCGCGGGAAGCTCCATGTCAACCTTGTCGGTCGAGATCTCGACCACTGTGTCGCCGTCCTTGACGGTGTCACCGACCTTGACCGACCACTCGAGGATCGTGCCTTCGGTGACAGATTCGCCGCCGGTGGGAGTGACGATGTCGATCGTCGCGCCACTCGCCGCCTCCGTCGCGGCGACGCCCTGAGCTTCAGTCGCGGCCGCCGCCACGGCCTGCTCAGGTGTGGCGGGCTCAGCATCGCCCGGAGGGTTCGCAAGCGCTTCCGCGGTCGCACCGTTCGTGGAGATTTCCGCGAGCAGTCCCCCGACCGTGACGGTGTCGCCCTCGGTGGCATGGATCTTCACGACCGTGCCGGCGACGGGAGCGGGCACCTCGGCGTCGACCTTGTCGGTGGAGATCTCGACGAGCGTCTCGTCGGCGGCGACGGCGTCGCCCTCCTGCTTGTGCCATTCGAGCACGGTGCCTTCGGCGACGGAGTCGCCCATCGCAGGCATGACGACCTGCACGGTGCCGGTTTCCACTGCCACTAGTCAGAACCCAGAAAATCGAACAACGGGATCAACTGTAACGCGTGGTCATTGACATCCGGTGATGATTCCGTCGCTCGACGATGACGAATCCGATCGTGCCGAAGAACGGGCCGAGACCGCCGAGGACGGCCACGGTGACGGCGAGCCAGAACGGGATGACGCGGATCCGCGTCGCGTAGATACAGGCGAGCGACATCCCGATCCAGATCAGTCCGTGAGCGAGGCCGAGGATGAACGTCGCCGGCTCCGGGTTGCCGAGCCCAAAGGCGCAGATCAGCAGCGCGAGATAGACGCCGGAGTGGAAGAACGAGACGGCCTCGAGGCGGCGAAACGTGATCATCCGGGTCTCGATTCTCTGCATCGGGACACTAGCCGAGCATCCTCGCCATCAGCCGCAGCGGCTCGTCGGCCTCGGCGGGCCACTGCACGACGTCAGGTGGCCACCACGTGAAGTCGTCATGCTCGTCGTCCGGAACGACGAGCACACCGTCCGGCAGCCACGCCTGTCCGACGAGCAGCACGGCCCGGCTCGGCAACTGCACGAGCGCCTCGACCTGGAGCTGGGCGGGGCTGACCGACCACTCCTCCTGGAGCTCCCGGGTCATCGTCTCGGTTGGGTTCTCGTCGACCTCGACCGAGCCCCCGGCGCCGAGCGCCCACCGGCCCGCCCACGAGGCGAGCCACTGTGCCCGGCGTCCGGCGAGCCACGAACCGTCCGCGCGGCGCACGATGCACAGGACGGCGAGGCTGCCGACAGCGTTCTCGGGGTTCAGCCGCAGCGACCACCGGGCGGGCTGGAGCTCGAGCTTGAGCCCGTGGTCGACGAGCTCGTAGCCGGAGAGTCGTCCCGCCAGCCCGTCGTGACTCGGCGAGCCACGCCGGCGCAGCGCATCGAGGGCTCGATCGGCGGCCTCCGTCTCCGCATCGGCGGCCTCGAACGGATCCGTCCGCCACGAGACCTCAACGTCGGAGGGATCCCAGGGGCCGCGTGCGAGGACGCCGGGTAGGTCGGACACGACCCGAACGGTAGCGCGGGGTAGGCTGCCGACCGGTGACGCGGCGGCTGAAGCACTGGGGGTGGGGGTACGAGGACGAGCAGCCCTCGCTCGATGAGCAGCGGGCGACGGCGCGGTTTCTCATCGAGCGGCTCGGCTTCGGAGCGAGCGAGCCGGAGACGCCTGCGCCGCTGCCGCGCCTGCCGGCGCCGCGACTCGAGGTCCCGGCCGCGCTCGCGGAGGTCTGCCGCACCGATGACTACACGCGCGCGCTCCACAGCTACGGTCGCTCGTACCGCGATGTCATCCGCGCGTTCCGCGGCGACTTCACCAACCCGCCGGACGTCGTCGCGTGTCCTCGCGACGAGGCGGACATCGAGGCCGTGCTCGAGTGGGCGCTCGGCAGCGGTGCCGCCGTGATTCCGTTCGGGGGTGGAACCAGCGTCGTCGGCGGTGTCGAGCCGCTTGTCGGCAACCGCTACGCCGGTGTCGTCACGGTCGACCTCAAAGCGCTCGACCGGGTCCTCGAGCTCGATCAGACCTCCGGCGCGGCCCGGATTCAGGCCGGCGCCACCGGCCCGGCGCTCGAGGCCCAGCTCGCCGAGCACGGGCTCACCCTGCGCCACTTTCCGCAGTCGTTCGAGTTCTCGACGCTCGGCGGCTGGATCGCGACCCGCGCGGGGGGACATTTCGCAACCCTGCTCACGCATATCGACGACCTCGTCGAGTCGATTCGGGCGCTGACGCCGAGTGGGGTCTGGGAGTCGCGGCGGCTGCCGGGCTCCGGGGCCGGGATCTCACCGGACCGGATGCTGCTCGGGTCGGAGGGCACGCTCGGGCTGATCACCGAAGCGTGGGTGCGCGTTCGCCCGCGGCCGGATCGGCGGGCGTCGACCGGCGTCCGCTTCCCTGACTTCGCCGCAGGCGCAGAGGCCGTCCGGGCGATCGCCCAGGCCGGCCTCTATCCCGCCAACTGCCGCTTGATCGACGCCGAGGAGGCCGCGATCACAGGCGCCGGGGACGGCAGCCACGCGCTGCTCATGCTCGGCTTCGAGTCCGCCCACCACGACGTCGAGCCGGCGATGGCACTCGCGCTCGAGGTGTGTGCCGAACACGATGGCTCGTGGGAGCGCCGCGGGACGGGGCCGGGCGGCCGCGAGGGGTCGGTCGGCGGGTGGCGCGAGGCGTTCCTGCGGGCACCGTATCTCCGGGATACGTTCGTCGCCCTCGGGGTCCTATCCGAGACGTTCGAGACCGCGATCACGTGGGATCGGTTCCCCGCGTTTGATCGGGCGGTGCGTGACCGCGTCACCGCAGCGGTGACCGACGCGTGCGGCGCCGGCACCGTGACGCGTCGCTTCACGCACGTGTATCCGGACGGCCCCGCCCCGTACTACACGATTCTCGCCCCCGCGCGGCGCGGCGAGGAGCTTGCGCAATGGGCGCGGATCAAACAGGCGGCGGGTGACGCGGTGATCGAGCACGGCGGCACGATCACCCACCACCACGCCGTCGGCCGCGATCACCGCCCGTGGTATGACCGACAGCGTCCGGATCCGTTCGCGGCCGCACTGCGCGCCGCCAAGGCCGCAATCGACCCCGCCGGCGCGCTCAATCCGGGCGTGCTGATCGACCCGCTGATGTCGTCGCGTTGAGCGACCACGGATGCCCACGCCCTGCGTCCCGACCAAACGCTCGGGAGCTCGGGGTCGTCTGCGGTAGGCAAAGTCCCACGCGCTGGCAGCGGGACCGCGGCGTGGGAACCCGTCGCCGCCGACGGCACGCCGTCGTCATCGTCATCCGCGGAGTGCGAGAAGTCCCCGACTCTTCACCGCGGGCGCTGCCACACCTCGACGTCGCGACCAAGCCCCGGGTGGCGGATCAGCTCCTCCACCGTCATACCGAGTTTCGACGCGACTCGTTGTGAGCGCGCGTTCTCGGGATGGATGATCGAGATGAGCTCGTCCAGTCCGACGACGTCGAACGCGTGGTCGCGCGCAGCGCGCGCGCCCTCGGTGGCGAGTCCCCGACCCCACGCCCGCCGGGCGAGCCGCCACCCGATCTCAACCCGTGCCGCGAGCAGCTCGAGGAACAGTGGATGGGCCATGCCGATGAAGCCGAGAAATGCTCCGGCGTCGCTCGGGTCGAGCGACTCGACCGCCCAGAATCCGAAGCCGTGCTCCTCCCAATGGGCGACAGCCGCCGCGTAGAACGCGCGCGTGGCAGCGGCGCCGGTCGGCGCGTTCAGGTACCGCGTCACCTCCGGATCACTGTTGATCTGCGTCATCATCACCTCGTCGCCGGGACGCCACTGGCGCAGCCACAGGCGGGACGTCCGAAGTTCCCTGGCGGCGCGCACGCGCACGGCTCCGCGAGTTCGTCGGCTATCCGGTCCGCCGCAGCCGCGCGAGGACCGCGGCGGCGGATGGTGCGAGCGCCGGCGGCAGCCGCGGCAGCAGCACACCCCAGCCGGGCTGCAGCTCGATCGCCCGGCGCACGAGCGAGGCGCCGAGCTCGACCTCCCCTGCCTGTGCCGCTCCGAGCCCACCCAGAAGATGAGCTCGTGATTGTCCGGAGCGAGCGCACTGGCCTGCTGGAACGCCGCCGCGGCCTCGTCGTGCTGCCCGCGCGCCGCCAGATCGTCGGCCCGGTTGGCGAGCTTGTAGGCGGCGTCGATGCCGATCAGCCGGCGCAACTCGACGAGCGGCTCAGGGTGATCCTCGACGCGCAGGTCGACCACCGTATCCCACGGATTGCCGTCGCCCGGGACGACAACGATCGCCGCCGACTGCCGACCGCGGAGGTCGCCGCCTTCGGCCTCCGCCGCGTCGAGCGCCGCGACGAGACGCGTTGGCAGCGGCCCGGGCGTCGCCCGGTAGGCGTCAAGCATCGCCGGCCAGACGGTTTCGCTGGCCATGATGTTCGCCTGGCATGACACCCCGTCGGCGCTGACATCGCCTGCGAACGGCATGCAGCCGGTGCCGGTGTGCGCGGCCACGCGCCCGTCGGCGTCGACGATCGCCACCTGGCGCGTGACGGCCAGCGGATCCTCGGCGAGCAGCCGCGTCAGCGCCTCCGGCGCCGGCAGCCCGGACGCCATCAGCTCGAGGCCCCGCGGACCGTAAGAGATCTCGGCGTTCGCCTGAGTGGCGACGGCGCCGACCCCGACCCGAGCCCAGGGCACGATGGGTCCGACCGAGAACCAGTGCGACTGAACGGCGACGCCGAGCTCACCCGTGTCCGGATCGCGCGCGACGATCGAGTAGGTGCCCTGTCGGGCGCGATCGCTGGTGAGAGGGCTCCGCGAGATGGCGCCGAGCATATAGCGCGGGCCGCCCGTGCCCGGCGTGTGCTCACCCCAGGCGTGTTGATCGACCGCGATCACACCGCTCCGGCCTCGGCACGACCGGCCGGGAGCTGAATAGAACATTTGTCTAGGTTGATGGACTAAACTTAAGGCTCACAGTCGTCCGGCTGCCAGCAGAAAGGATTCTGATGGGGTTCTCCGCTTCACAGGTGCGCGGGAGTCTCACGCTCGCGGTGCTCATCGCGGCGATCGGCCCGGCTTCGGCGAACGCGGGGCAGTGGCGGGTGGCGCACAGGTTCGCGCCCGACCGGCCTGGGCGACCGGCCCAGCCTGCGAAGACGCACACCCACAAGTCGAACGGGGACAGGGAACAGGGCGCCAACCCGCCGACCGTCGCCGTCACGCCGCCGGGTTCCGCCGACACGCTGGTGGCCGACTGGAGCTTCACTGGCCCGGCGGGCGCGCTTCCGAGTGTCAGCGGGTGGCATGCCGTTGAGGGCGGCGGCGGGTGGGGCAACCACGAACTCGAGTACTACACCGCCCGTGCCGCCAATGCCAGCCTCGACGGCCAGGGCAACCTCGCGCTCACGGCCCGGCGCGAGCGCTACGGCGCGAACGGGGTCACGCGTGACTTCACCTCGGCCCGGCTGCAGACGCTGGGCTCGTTCTCCACGTCGTATGGCCGCGTCGAGGCGCGGATCAAGCTGCCGGCCGGCCGCGGGTTGTGGCCGGCGTTCTGGCTGCTCGGCTCCGATATCGGGAGCGTGGGATGGCCGGGCTCCGGCGAAATCGACGTGATGGAGAACCTCGGCCAGGACCCGTTCACGTTCTTCGGCAGTCTGCACGGGCCGACGAGCACCGGTGCGCCATGGGGGATGACCGCGGCGAAGCGCTCGGCGAACTCTCTCGCGGACAGCTTCCACGTCTATGGAATCACCTGGAGTCCGGGACGCATCGATTTCACTTTCGACGGGAGCGTCTACGCCACGCGCACGCCCAGCTCGCTCAATCCCGGTCAGCGCTGGGTGTTCGACGGCAAGCCGTTCTACCTTCTGCTGAACCTTGCGGTGGGCGGCAGCTGGCCCGGGAGCCCGGCGGCGACGACGCCGTTCCCTGCGTCGATGCTGATCGACTGGGTCCGCGTCTACGGCTCCTGAGCCGACCTCCGCCCATGCGCCCTATGTCGGCACGGTTCGCCGCCGATAACCTGGGTGTGCGGACAATGTGTGCCAAGCGAGATCTCGCCGTCGGGCAGTTGCGACGCCACGTACTGCTCGGCAGCGAGGCGCTCTACCGCGTCCGCCGCTGGGACGCGGCGACGGTCAGCGTCGAGGTCGTGGACGCACCTGGCCTGCGCGCCGGGGAGGTGTTCAGACTCTCCCGCCGAGACGTCTCGGCAATGAGCGTGCCCGAAGAAGACGACGACGGGCGGGACGTCGGTTGGGTGCGATCGCTTCCACGGCCGACGCTGCGGTCGATCGCGCTCGTCGCGGTCGTCTTCGTCGCCGCCGACGTCGCCAGCATGATCGCCGGCGACTCGTTCTTCCCGGGCGGCCCGCTTGACGAGATCGCGCACCTGAGCACCATGATCATCATTCTGTGGGCACTCGGGCCGCGGGTCTGCCGCCCCACACTATGGCCGGCCGCGCTGGTGGCATCGGTGGCGATCGATGTCGATCACATCCCGGATCGGCTGGGAGCCCGCTGGCTCACCGACGGCACCCCGCGGCCATACACGCATTCGCTGCTCACGGTCATGCTCGTGCTGCTCCTTGCGTGGGGATGGCGTCGGCATCGTGACGTGCTGCTGGCGATCGCGCTCGGCATCGGCGTGCACTTCTTCCGCGACCTGGCGGAACCCGGCAACGGAGTGGCGCTGCTGTGGCCGCTGTCAAATCGCGGGGTCTCCGTGCCACACGCGCTGTACGCGGGCGCCGTCGTCGGATGCCTGCTCGCCGCCGTCGGGCGCGTCCGATGGCGCGTCCGCAGCCCCGTGCCGCGGCGCGCACCGGTTCAGCCCCCAGCCGTCGCCGTCTCGCCACAGCATGACTAGCGTGAAGAAGCCTCGCCGAGGATCTCTCTTTCGGAGACTCGCCGTCGTGGTCGCCGTTACCTCGTTGGGCTTGGCGGCGGTCGCCTTCGTCGCCGTACACGCCCGCCAGAGCCCGCCGCCGTTTCTCGCACGCGTAGCGCTGCACACCCGCTTTCACCGTCTGATCTGGCACGACGAGTTCAGCGGCCCCCGCGGATCGCGCCCCAATCGGAGCCACTGGACCCCGATCGTTGGTCCGACGTACGCGCACAAGGAGCTCGAGTACTACACGGCGCGCCCAAGGAACGTCTCTCTCGACGGTTCGGGACACCTGCAGATCACGGCGCGGCGAGAATCCCGCGGCTCGGGCCCCGCGAGGCGGCCGTACACCTCCGCGCGACTTGAAACGGGACGGCTCTTCCAGGTCCGGTACGGAAGGATCGAGGCGCGGATCAAGGTCCCGTACGGGCGTGGACTGTGGTCGGCCTTCTGGGGCGTCGGCTCGGACTATCCTCGCGTTGGCTGGCCACAGTCGGGCGAGCTCGACATGGTCGAGTACATCGGCCGCGCGCCGTGGAACGCGTTCGGCACGATCCACGGACCGGCCGCCGGATACCCCCTCGGGTACCAGCACATCTCGGCGGTCCGACTTCGCCGGCGCCTGGGCGCTCAGTACCACGTGTTCGGCGTCGAGTGGACGCCGGGCCGGATCCAGTTCACGCTCGACGGCATGGTCTACGCGACCCGCACCCCCGCGGATCTCGATTCCGGCGAGCGCTGGGTCTTCGACAAGCCGTTCGACCTGATCCTCAACCTCTCGGTCGGCGGCTCATGGCCGGGTCCGCCGAGCTCGGCAACGCGGTTCCCGGCGAGGATGCTCGTCGACTGGGTGCGCGTCTACCGTTGAGACCGATACCGTTCGCTCGGTCGATGTCCAGCGTCAGCCACGATCAAGCGCAGGCGTACTACGAGGACTTTTCTCTGGCCGTCGGCGAACGCGACTGGATCGTCCCGAACCTGCGCCACCAGCAGCTCAAGCTGGTCGTCAAGGACGTTCTCGACGGTCGCCGCCATCTCCGGATCGCCGACGTGGGCTGCGGCGCTGGAGTGATGACCGACTTCCTCACCCGGTTCGGAGAGGTCGTGGGCGTCGACTTCAGCACGGCTGCAATCGCCGCGGCCCGGCGATACGCCTCGGGCGCGACATTTCGGGAGGGGGGAGTGGAAGCGCTTCCGGCCGAGCGCTACGACCTGATCACCCTGTTCGACGTGCTGGAGCACATCCCGGCCGACAAGCGTCCTGAGTTCATCGGGCAGCTGCGCGAGCGCGTGGCGGACGATGGCCTGATCCTCCTGTCCACGCCGTTCCCGTCGGCCACCCGCTCCAAGCGCGCGGCCGGTACGGCGCTGCAGATCATCGACGAGGAGGTCGAGCTGCCGGCAATCATCGCCGAGGCCGAGGCCACCGGCCTGCAGCTGATCCGCTTTGAGGCGTACGACGTGTTCGCCGGCAGCCCCGAGTACCAGGTGATGGTGTTCGCACCGATGCGCAGCTTCGGCGGGCGGCCGGCACTCCAGCCCCGAAGGTTGAGACGCCGTCGGCTCGTGTACGGCGTGAAGATCGTGCAGCTCGCCCGGCGGGTGACCCTCGCCCTGAGGTGCGTGAAGCGCGGCGACCTCGCCACCGCCGCCTGGTTTATGCGCGGCAGATACGACGACGTGCTGAGCTGACCACAGTGTCGCGAGTCAGGCAGTAGGGCATGCGAGCGCGGCCGGCGGCGGTGACCCAGCCGCTCTTCAACGAGACGCGCGACCGACTGCTGTACCTGTACGCGGCTGCTCGCAATCCCGCGTTACGCGGGACGCGGATGCGGCTCGGGCGCGGGGCGCACCTGCTGCTGGCACCGGAGGCCGAGCTCGACGTCGCCCCCGGGTTTCGCGCTCGTCGCGATCTCACCCTCGTCGTGCAGGGGCGGCTGCGGATCGGCGCCGGGATGTTCGCCAACCGTGGCGTGCTGCTCGCGGCGATGCACAGCGTCGAAATCGGTGCGCGGGTGCGGCTCGGTGAACGCGTGTCGGTCATCGACTCCAACCACGTGATCGAGCCTCTCTCAGATCTCGACGCGCGCATGAACGAGTACGAGGTTGCACCAATATCGATCGGCGACGGCGTCCTGCTCGGCGCCAACAGCGTCGTCCTCGCAGGCGCACGCATCGGGGAAGAGTCGGTGATCGGCGCGGGCTCAGTGGTACGCGGCAGCATTCCAGCCGGCGTGCTCGCAGCCGGGATGCCGGCAGTGGTCAAACGTGAGCTGCGGTGAGCGAAAGGCCACCGCCGCGTAGATCTCCTCGAGCACGCGCGTCTGCCGCGTCAGGTCAAAGCGGGTCACGGCGGCGCGTCGGCTCGACTCGCTTAGCTCATCCCACAGCTCATTCCGCGTGAGCGCGGCGATCAGGGCGCGGGCGAGGCCGCGCGGATCGTGCTCGTCGAGCAGCAGGCCTTCCACTCCGTCGGTGATCGCCTCGGGGATTCCAGCGTGCCGCGTCGCGACCGGCGGCAGACCGCTGGCCATGCCCTCGAGCAAAGTGATCGGCAGTCCCTCGGTGTCCCCCGTGCTGGCGGTGACGCTCGGTACGGCGAGCACGCGGGCTCGGTGCATCCAGCGCCGGACTTCAGCGGCGGGAAGCGGCCCGGCGAACTCGACCGCGGCGACGCGGCTGGCCTGGGCGCGCAGCTCAGTCTCCAGCGGGCCGGTTCCGATCAGCACGAGCCGCGCCGCCGGTACCGCGCGGGAGACCTCAGCCATCGCGTCGATCAAGTCGGCGAAACCCTTCTTTTCGACGAACCGCCCGACCGCGAGCACGACAGGCTCACGCTCGGCTCGGGGCGCCCGGAAAAACTGGTCGGTGTCGACGCCGATGTAGTGGGTGCGGACGTTCTGCTCGGGAAACCCGAGCTCGATCAGGCGCCGGCGGACGTGCTCGGAGACGGCCAGAACCCCTGCGGCCTCGCGCATCAGCACCGGCAGCCTCCGGGCATAGCGCCAGTGCCGCAGGCCCGAGGAGAGATCGCTGCGGCGCGTCGCGTCGTAGCCGTGAAACGTGACCAGCATGGGCATCCGCAGCCGGCGGCTGAGGGGGAGCGCGGCCAGCGCGTCAGGTCCGAAATGAGCGTGCAGGAGCAGCGGCCGCCGGCGGCTCAGTACCCGCGCGAAGCCGGGCGGAACCCGCCCGAGGCGGTGCGAGACCTCGCGCAGTGCGCCGCGACAACCGCCGGGATTGATCAACTCGCAGCTCATGGCAGCGAGATCGAGCCCCGGTACCCGCCGGCGTCCAACGAGCACTGGTTCGAAGTGCCTCAGCGACCGTGCCTGGTTGAGCACGAACGTCTCGGACTGGGGGAGCAGGAACTCGCGGTACACAGCCACGGCTGGAGGCAGGCCCTCGCCGGCGTGACCCGGCGAGCTAGGCACCGCGGATCACCTCGTCGAGTCTTAGCTGCCGCACCCAGCGCACGCTGCGGGCGTACAGCCAGGGGCCCCTGAGCATGCCCTTCCGTTGGAGGCGGGCGAGCTCACGCGGCAGCGCAATGGCATCCGACCCGCCCGCTTCCCGGCGGCGGCGGCGGAGCCTGAGCACAACCGGGATCGATCGCAGAACGGCCACCGGGAAGCGCCGATCGCGCACAAGCGCCTTGGTGAGGATCGCCGTGAACCCGACACCGTAGTTGAACACCTGGCGCTGGAGCGCCCCTTCCTCGTGCCGATGCTCATGCCAGCACACCGAGCGCGGTTCGTAGACCAGTGTCTCCCCGCGCAGGATGGCTGCGCTCATCGCCTCGATGTCGGCGCCTGCCCGCGCCAGGCTGCCGGCCCCCAGCGCAGGATCGTAGCCACCGGACGCAAGCAGGCTCTCGCGTCGGTACGCGACGCTGTTGCCGGAGCCGAAGACTCCGCCCCAATACGGATACAGGAGTCGCGAATCGTCGCGATGGCGGCCGAGATCGAACCGCCGCCGGACGAGCCCCTTCGAGAAGCCCGCGTAGCCCTCGAAGTTCTTTTGCGCAGGCGTGTCCAGCGCGAGCGGAAGCACCATCCCCGTCACGGCGCCGACTGCCGGGTCGGCGAACGGCGCCAACAGCCAGTCGAGCCAGGCGCCGTCGACGACCACGTCATCGTCGGTGAACACGAGGATGTCGCCGCCGGCCCGGGCGATGGCCCGGTTCCGGGCCACCGAGCTGCCCGGTCTCGATTCCGCCACATACCTGACGCGATCGCTGCCGATGGCGGGCACCGCGTCCTCGGTGCCCCCCTCTCCCGGCCGGTTGTCGACGACGATGATCTCGAAGTCCTGCCGCGGAAGGCTGAGCAGCGAGCGGATGCACCGAACCACCTGCTCGGCCCGGTTGCCGGTCGGAACGATCACGGTCACGCTCGTCGGGCTCAGAGGCGATGCCGCGGGGCATGCGCAGCGCGCGGTTAGACCAGCCTCGAGGTCGGCCGCGGCGGCCGGCTCGCGGCAGCAGCGATGTCGCCGAGCGTGCTCGCGTATCGCAGGCCCCGCCGCGGAGAACACGTGGGCAGCGAGTGCCTGGCGGGTGAGGCGAGCCGGAGGCTCAGGAAGGTGCAGCATCGCGAGCGGCTCGCCGTGGAGGCGAACGAGGACGAGCAGATCACGGTGCTCCGGGGCCTCGGCATCGGCGGCCGGGCTGGTGATCGCTAGCGGGCGGTCGAGCTCGAGGACACCCACCGCGGTCGGCTCGAGATGCAGGAACGGTCCGATCGGGAGATACCCGTTGGTTCGGCTGGGCGCGGTCACTGTCGAACCCGCGGTCACGGTCGAACCCCCGCTGCAGCCGCCGGCGGTGGCTTTTTGTGCAGCCGCGGGTGGCGGACAAACGAGACGAAGTCATGGCCAATGAGCACGCACAGCGAGGCGGGTGCGAGCAGCCAGCCGAGACCGAGCCCGACCATTCCCCAGCGCGCACCGAGCCAGCTGCACAGGCCGATGAGCAGAATCGCGTTGGCCAGCTGCACAGACAACAGCCGGGTTCCGCGGCGTTGAAGCCGCATCGCCGCGGCGTAGAGAAAGTGCATGGCTCTGAAGCAGCTCGCCAGCCCGAACAGGCGCAGCAGCACCGTGCTGTGGTGCACGTACGCAGCGCCGAACGGCATCAGGATCCAGGGAGCCCCGAGCACGATCGCAGCGGAAGCCGGGAGCTGCCAGCGGAGCAGCCGCCTGACCGCGGCTCGGGTCAGCTCGGCGATGCGATCCGGCCGCCGCGCCGCCTCCGCCATCAGCGAAATGGCGACCGCCTGGAACATCAGATCAAAGGTCATGACGAGCATGAGCGGCACGTAGAAGTAGGCCGCACCCGTGGCGCCGACCGTGCCGAGGACGACGAGCGGAAGCGCGATCATCGCGAGTTGCGAGGACGCTGCCCCGGCGGCGTCCTGCACCACGAAGCTGATCAGCGGCCGGCGCCCGTGCTCCGACACGACCCCCGGCGCCGACCGTTGCGCGCGGGCCGCGGCCGGGAGCGCGCGGCGGGCGATCAACAGGTTGACCACCGGGATCGTCGCGAACATCGGGACGACCCAGGCGAGGAACACGCCGTGCCCCTGACCGAGCAGCATCACGATCGGCAGCGCGGCGAGCTTGACCGCCCCGAACAGTCCGTTTTCGATCGGCAGCCATGGTGCCCGCCCGAGCGCTGTGAGCACGGCATCCTGAAGCGCGAAGATCGCACTTGCCGCGACTGCGAAGGCGAACGTGCCGGTCAGCAGCCAGCCGTCGCGCAGGAACGAGAACTGCCTGGTCATGAGCGGCCCGACGACCACGAACCCAGCGCCGACGAGCAGGCTCAGGGCAGCCGCCAGCGCATACGCCTGAACGATTCGCGACCCCAGACGCACCCGCACCTGCGGCAGGAACCGCACGATCACGTTGCCGAGGTTGAGCTGCGTGATACCGGCGATCGCCGTCATCGCGCTGATCAGGGCACTGTCACGTCCCACCGTCGTGGGCGGGTACAGTCGCGCCGCCAGAGCCCAAAAGCCGAGCCCGGCGACGGCCGTCAGCAACGTGCTCGTCATCAGGCTGAAGCTGGTTCGGTTCAGCGGTTCGGCGAGGTGCCGGCGCGCCCGTCCGAGCAGCGCACCGTCGGACGCGGGACCGGGCACACCGCTTGGGCTCACCGCGGAGACCGGGGTGCTCATCGCTGCTTCTTCCGTGCGCTCCGGCCGGTCACCGCATGGCGGCACGGCGTGTCCGGGGTGCAGATCCGCCGCACGACGTAGATGCGCGCATCGGGCCACTTGTGCCACAGCCGGTAGATCGGCGAACGGGCAACGGCGGCTTCAAGCCGCGCCATCCGCACTCGCGATGCGACGCCTTCGGTCGACGCAAACACGGTCTCGCTCGTCGAGAACGCCAGGAACGCATGCGGCGAGAAGCCGAGAAGGTCCGTGCTGAAGACGGTGATCGCAGCCGAGGCCGGCAGCGACGCCAGTTGCGGGTTGGTCAGGAGCGGCTTGAGGCCGTCGCCCATGTTCATCCCGGCGTAGCCAGCCGAGACCCGGCCCGGGAAGCCGTTCACCGCGAGCCCCAAGACCGAGCCCCGCGGCGCATGCGTTTCGAAGTACTGGCTCGCCCTGACCTCACCGCTGGGAATCCGGTTGCTGGCCTGAAACGCCGAGAAGGCGAACATGAACAAGCCACACAGCACGCCGGAGATCACGACGCCGATCGCCAGGGCGGTCTTCCGCCCAATGCTGCACAGACCCCATGCGAGCAGAATCGCCGTCCAGGGAGAGGAGAACAGAAACACCCGCAGGGGGCCCTCGCCGCCGTAACTGGTCGCCAGCACCATCGCGTACGGCGCGAGGGCCAGGCCACCGAGCGCGATCACGGGATAGCCGCGCCCGCGGCGCATGAGCACGATCGCGGCGGCCGCCGCCGCAACCATGCACAGAGCCGACAGGATGCCCGCAGCATGCATGTAGAACCACGGGCCGTGCGTCACTACTCCGGAGTGCACCTGCGCGTTGTCGAACGGGTCGAGGCTGTTGAGCAACCCGTAGTGAGACTCGATGTAGGAGAAGTTCGGAACGAGATACGCCACTGGAATCGCGGCGACGACAGCCACGAGCCATACCGGCCGGAGCCCGAGAACCGTCAGCATCCCCACCTGGAGGATCGCCATGTACGGCGTCAACTGATGCGTGGCCGCTGAGACGACGGCGAGTACGAGCACGAACCCGACGCTGATCCCGCGGCTCATCGGCAGCGGGTCTGCCAGGGGCGCGAGTGACTGTGCGCGGCGGAAGATGCGCGCGACGAGCTGCGTCAGCCACCGGCGCAACACTCCGGCCTGACGGAACTGCCTGATGATCACGAGCATCATCACGAGGTACAGCGGGTATGCGGTGGCCTGCGGCGAGAAGTAGTCCTGCCCGACCCAGTTGCGGATCACGAACAGCAGCGCGGCCATCCCGGCCGCGCGGCGATCCCGCGTCACCGCCTGCGCGATCGCTGCCACCAACACCGCATCGAGCAGGGTGGCGAGTGGCTCGAACCAGCCGGCATACGCCAGCGGATCGATTCCGGTCAGCTTTGAGAATGCCGCCGCCAGCGCGAACATGCCGGGCCACCGGTTGTAGATGTCGACGTGTGGATGGATCGCGCCGGTCGACATGATCAGGTGCGTGACGCCCACGTGCTTGTAGAGCCAGGGGTAGGCGGGCTCAGCCGAAACGGCCGGGATGGTGCCGTACAGGATGAGCACGACCGCTGCCACGTACGCGGCGACGAGCAGGCCGTTCGGCCGGCGTTGGAGCGTCAGGACGACGGTTCCCGCGACGAGCGTGCCCGCGGCCACATACCAGGTAGAGGGAAGGACACCGGCCAGGCCGCTGCGCCCCATGGCGCCCACCTGAACCGACGGCAGGCTCAGCAGCCACAGCTCGATACCGGCGCCGAGCACGATCAGGGCCGCCGGAACGAACGCGTGTCGCACCCCGTCGAGAATGCCGTCCTGGACCTCCGCCGTGACCGCGGTGGCGCTCACACGTCCCCCTTCCAGACGACCCATGTCCAGATGCCGTCCTGGAGCAGAATCAGCGCAGCGAGGCCACCGAACGAGGCCGCCAGGAGCGCTGGGTGCCACCAGTGCAACAGCACCATCGCGAGGCTGAGGCAGATGTCGACAGAGATACTGATCCCCAGGATCAGCGCTGCCGTCGCCAGGGCATCGCCGAGCGTGAGCCGAACAACGACGAGTGAGCCGGGGATCAGCAGCATCGCGAGCAGCGTGACCAACCCCCTCGCAACCGGCGGTGCGGTGAAGACGTTCACCGCCGCCGCCGCCGCGAGCAGCAGGATCAGCAGCACGTCGGTGACGACCCGGGTCCATCGGAAGCAGAACCCGATCACGGCGCGACCGCCAGCCGATTGACCGGATCCTGCCGTCGGCGGGCCCGCATGTAGGCGCCGGGACCGTTCAGCAGGCCTCTGAGCTCCTCGCGCCACATTCCCGGCAGCTGTGTTTCCACGCTCGCCTGCGCCGAGCGGTGCGCCAGCCGCCGGAGATGCCACAGCCCTGCGGGCAGCCGGCTCACGAGATCAACCGAGGTTCTCGGGGACACGAGGTACTTGCACAGGTAGGCAGAGAGTCCCCGGCCGTATGAGCGCATCTGCCGGCGGAGCGCGTCGACATCGGCGCGATGGTGGTGCCAGACGAGGGCCTGCGGTTCGTAGGCGATCGCGAAACCGGCGCGGATGACGCGGACGAACACATCGAGATCCTCGCCTCCGCCCGCCGGCGAGCCGGCGCCGAGAGCCTCGTCAAAGCCACCCAGCTCGCGCAGGACCGCGGTCCGAAAAGCCATGTTCGCGCCCGTGCCGAACGCACCGGCCGCGTATGGGTGGAGCGCGCTGCCCCGCGGCCCGCGGGAGCGATCGAACACCTTCCGCTCCTGCGCGGCCGACCACCAGACCCGAGCTTCGAAGTAGCGCTCGGCCGCCGCCTCGACGGAGGCGGTCTCGACGATGCCGGTGACGCATGCGACGTCCGCCCGCTGCGAGAAGCCTTGGAGCAGGGCCTCGACCCATCGGTCGCTCGGTCGCACGTCGTCGTCGAGGAAGGCGATGAACGTGTCCTCGGCCAGCGCGAGACCGCGATTCCTGGCGAAGGACAGACCCGGACGGTCCTCCCGCGCGTACTGAAAGCGGCCGTCACGCGCAGCGATCGCCCTCACCACCGCCTCCGCGCGATTGTCGATCGGCGCGTTGTCGACGACGACGAACGACACCGGCCTCTCGGTTGGCAACGCGAGCAGCCGCTCCAAGCACTCAGCGAGCTGTGCGGGCCGACTGCGCGAGCAGACGACAACGGTGAGACGCTCGCCCGCGGTGCTCGCCTCAGCCGGCACTGCGCGGCTTCCCCCGCACTGCACCGGCCGTCAGGCGGCCGCGCACATATCCGGCTGTGGTGATGGCCACCCCGGCGCACAGCGCGCCCGCCCGGCAGAGGGCCCCGGCATCGCCGGTCAGGCCACCTACCGCCTCTCGCAAGACGCCCGCGGGAAGGGTCCGGGAGACATATCGGCGCTCACTGGCGAGGCCGCGACTGGACCCCGCTCGACGACTGACCGCCGCCTTCGAAACGCCCTCCGCCCAGCATCGGGAGCGGAAGTAGCGCCAGGTCGTGCGCTGCGGCGTCACCGTGTGAACGACGCGCGCGGCCGGGGCGTTTGCAATCACGCGGCCCGAACCCGGTTCGGTCAGCCGGAGCGCGAGCTCTGTCTCCTCGCATCCGAGCGGCACCGCCCCGATCCGGCCCAGCCCGTCGGCAAACCCTCCGCTCCGCACGACCGCGGCGCGGCGGAATGACATGTTCGCTCCGATCGGATTGCGCAGTTGGTCGCCGCTCAGCCCTCGGTAAGAGCAACCGACGACCCAATAGAACTCCGCCGGAAACCAGGCCGGGGCCTGGCCGCTCGCCCATTCGGGCTCGACCGCCCCGCCCGTACCCACGACCTCACCCGCGTCGTAGGGCGCGATGAGCCTGGCCAGCCAGTTCGGTTGCGCCTCGGCATCGTCATCGAGAAAGGCGACGATCTCTCCGCGCGCCGCCTGGACCCCGGCGTTTCGTGCGCCGGCGAGGCCGCGCTCGCCGGTGTTCGCGATGACGCGCACGTCGACAAGACGCCGTCGAGCCCGTGCCAGCAGCCATTCGTTGTAGTCGACCACCAAGATGACCTCTCGCGGTGGCGGGTCCTGGCGCAACGCCGATCGCGTCGCGCGGATCAGCCCCTCCCACCGATCGGGCGAGTAGGCGGCAATGATCACGCTGACGTCGCGCGGGGCCGGGGACGGCTCGACATGTGGTGCGGGAAACCCCGGCTGTGCGGAAGCGACCGACATTGCGTCAGGCAGCAAAGGCGACGTCGACAGCGTCGTTGCCCCGCTCGGACCGGCGCGAGCCGTCGGCGGGCACCTCGAACACCGGCCGCCGCCAGTCCTGCTCGCTGGCCGCAGAACGGCGCACTCGCTCCCGCAGGATCGTGCGCAGGACCCGCAGGCCGTCGCGGCCCGGGTGCAGCTTGCTCACGCCGTGAACCCGTTCGCGCTCGACACTGGCAACCTCAGTCACCTGCAGCCCTGCCCTGGCGGCGCGCACGCTCATCAGAGTCTCGACCTCGAATCCGTCACAGTTCAGATTGATGCGAGACAGCGCGTCGGCTCGGAACGCGTTGTAGCCGTAGCACAGGTCCGTGTAGCGCGTCCGATACAGCGCGTTGACGATGATGTTGAGGAAGCGGTTGCCGGCTCTCCGCACCAGCGTCAGGTCCTCACTACCGCCGGCGCCGGCGAAGCGCGAGCCCTTGGCGAAGTCGGCCCCTTCATCGAGAGCCAGGATGAAGTCCGCGATCTCTGCCGGATCGGTCGAACCGTCGGCATCGAGCATCACGATGTACTCACCGGCAGCCGCCGAGAACCCGCAGGCGAGCGCGTTCCCCTTACCGGTCCCATCCTGGAGGATGATCCGAGCCTCAGGGCACAGGCTCCGGGCGACTTCGACGGTGTCATCGGTGGAGCCTCCGTCGACGATGATCAGCTCGTCAATGTGTTCGAACGGCAGCCGCGCGAACACGTGGGGGAGGTTGGCCGCCTCGTTGAGCGTCGGGATGATCACACTGGTCTGAGCCGGCTGCTGGGGCGAGACCTGCCGCGCAAGGGGTGGCGGTTCGGGCGGGATCTGCCGCGGAAGAGATGGCTGCTGACTCGTACGCACCTGGATCGTCCTTTCTCCTCCCGGTGGATCGACCGTGGCGCAACGTGCTTGAGCGGGAAAGACCCGGCGGCCGTGGGTTCCGTTGCGCGCCGGTCAGGGGACGAACAGGGAAGTCAAGGAGAGCGGCCAACTGCCGACTCTCCCGGAGAGGAGTGCGCCGTCCCGGACGGTGCAACCTCGGCCGGGTTCGGCGAGATGACGCCGGGCAAATGGCTCTGGCAGCCTGTGTCCGGCATGGGTTCCATCGCTGTGCTCGGCCCCGGAGGCGTCGGCGGATTCCTCGCCGCCGCGCTTGCCCGCGCTGGCGAGGAGGTCGTCGTCATCGCACGGGAGCCGACGGCGGCACTCATCGCGGCGGACGGGATCGCTGTTCGCAGCGTCCGCCTCGGGAACTTCGTCGCGCACCCGCGCGCGGTCTCGGAGCTCGATGCGCCCGTCGACGTGCTGCTCGTCGCGACGAAGGCGAGCGGGCTCGATGCCGCGCTTAAGCGCGTCCGAGTGGAGCCCGGCCTCGTCGTCCCATTGCTCAACGGTCTTGACCACATGACGCGCGTGCGGGAGCTGATCGGCGCCGACCGGGTCGCCGCGGGCGTGATCCGGATCGAGGCTGACCGCCCCGAACCTGGCCAGATCGTGCAGACGAGCCCATTTCTCCGCGTCGATCTGGCGTCTGATGACTCCCACCTTCTCCCCGGCCTCCACGCCCTCGCTCAGGCGCTGCTCGACGCGGAGGTGCCGGTCCTCATCGGCCGAAGCGAGGCGCAGATCCTGTGGTCGAAGCTCGTCCGGCTCAACGCGCTGGCGACGACGACGAGCGCCACCGATCGCCCGATCGGCGTCATCCGGACGGACCCCGAATGGCGCGAGACGCTGATTGCATGCATCTACGAAACCGCCGCCGTGGCTAATGCCAACGGCGCCGATATCGACCCGTCCGACACGCTCGCCGAACTCGACGACGCCCACGCCGAACTCGGTTCTTCGATGCAGCGCGACATCGCCGCGGGCCGAGAGCCCGAGCTCGACGCGATCGCCGGCGCGGTGCTGCGGGCAGGAGCACGGCACGGAATTGCGTGCCCGACGGTGGAGCGACTCGCGGAACGGGTCGCGCGCCGGGCCGGGATCAGCCCGCCCTAGTCAGTATGGACGCGAGGAGGCTGGCCCTCGCGTGTTGCAGGTTCGCGGGTTAGCTTCGGCGGTGATAGGGCCACGTTCGGCCAGAGCCGCATACAACCGGAGGACCAGCCATGCCTGACGTTATCTCGACGGCGCCTGCTGATGTGCGTGTGTGGGTTTCGCTTGACCATCACAAGTTCTCGATCGTCGCGGCAACGCTGCCGCCGACCGGCGGGCGGCCGGAGGTGCATCGGATCGAGACGACGCGGGTTGCGATCCGCCGGTTCATCGACCGGCTGGGCGGTCCGGAGGGGCTGGCGGTCTGCTATGAGGCCGGGCCTGGCGGGTTCGATCTGCTCCGCGTCCTGACCGAGCTCGGGGTCGCGTGCGACGTGATCGCGCCGTCGTTGATCCCAGTCCGCGCTGGGGACCGGGTCAAGACCGACCGGCGTGACGCGAAGAAGCTCGTGCGGCTCTATCGCGCCGGGGAACTGGTCTATGTTCAGCCGCCCTCCCCGGAGACCGAAGGGCTCAGAGACCTGATGCGCTGCCGCGACGATCTCCGGCGCGCGCGGACCGCCGCCCGGCACCGGGTCAGCAAGCAGCTGCTGCGCCACGGGCGCGTCTACCGCGACGGGAAGAGTCAGTGGACGAAGACACACCGAGCGTGGGTCGCTCGCCAGCGGCTCAACGATGAGCTCGCGCACAGAGCACTCGAGCAGATGCTCGTGCACCTCGACGGGCTCGACCGCCAGCTCGACGCGCTCGACCGCGACCTGGAGCTGATCGCTCGCAGCGAACGCTGGGCACAGACCGTGGAGACCCTGACGCGGTTCCGCGGGATCGCGACCCGCACCGCGCTCGGGTTGATCGCCGAGATCGGTGACTTCGCCCGCTTCTCGAATCCACGCGAACTCTGTGCGTGGCTCGGGATCGTTCCCTCCGAGTACTCCTCGGGCGATCAGCGCCACCGCGGGCACATCACCAAGACCGGCAACCACCACGCCCGCCGATTGCTGATCGAGGCCGCCTGGTCCTATCAGCACCGACCGCGGCGTCCCGACCGAGGCCCGGACGCCGACCCGCGCGCCTGGCAGGCGCAGATCCGGCTGCACCACCGCTACCACCACCTCACCACGCAGCGTGGCAAGCGCTCGACCGTCGCGACCGTCGCGGTCGCCCGCGAGCTCGCCGGCTTCCTATGGGCCGCAGCCACACACCAGCCCTACGCCGTGGAGGCCGCCGCCTGAACTGAAACAACCCGTCGACCTGCTGGGGTCCGGCGACCGCCGCGGCCCTTCCGGAGGACCCTCGACCCATCTATGCGATCTCGACTCGCGACCCTAGTGCGAGGCAGCTCACGACCGGACACTGTCCTGCGGTCCCGACCCGCGTATCTCAGAGTGACAGTCGTCGTTGCCGCCGCGACGGTCGCCCGACCCCAGCAACCACCACCACCAACATGAACAACAACTTCTCCAACATCCCCCTTGACCAGCGCGTCCATCTCAGATGGTGGATTCCGCGGCCGCGTGGGGCCGCGGAATCGGACCCGCCCACCCATCAAGCCGGTCAAGGACGCAGGGCGAAGCCAATACTCGATGTATTGGCGAGCCCGAGGACGCCGATCCAGCGCCGATCATCCGGATTCATCCGGCACGCGCGGTCGTGGAATCAACCATCTAGTAGCGCTCGCCGGCGCGCAGGCTAGAGCGGCGGCTGGAGCGGCGGCGGCGCGCCCTCGCTCGGACCGTAGACGGGGGTGGCGATCTCCTCGGAGGCGACCGCGTCGACGGTCAGTTCCTCCTCCTCTTCGAGGCTCTCGTCGTGCTCGCCGTCGCAGAGGACACGGAAGGCCCCGGTGACGCCGCCATCGGCCTGGAGCACGATGCCGGGGAGGATCTCCTCGCCCTCCTCGAGCCCGAGCCGCTCGATGTCGAAGTAGGTCATCCCGATGCCCCACGTGTGGTGGCCGGGGTTCTCGCGGTCGTGCGCCGCCACGCCCTGGGCGAGGCGCTCGAGGAGATAGGCGATCTTGCTCGTCTCCGCCATCGCTGCCCACAAAGGGTACGCGGTTTGTCGCCATGAGTCGGCTTGACGCATGATTGGCCCCCGTCAGCTTGACGCGCGGGTCTGCCTCCGGGGAGGATCGTGGCATCAACCACAAACCCCACGGTCAGGAGGGCGTGATGGCGGAAGGTCTCATCCTGGAGTTCGACGGTGTTGGCCGTTCTGAGTACGAGGCGGTCAACGGGCAGCTCGGCATCGATATGGACACCGGCTCCGGCGACTGGCCGCCCGGCCTGCTGTTCCACGCCGGCGGCGCCAAGCCGGGCGGCTGGGTCGTGCTCGAGGTGTGGGATTCCCGCGAGTCGCAGGCGAGCTTCATGAACGGTCGGCTCGGAGCGGCTCTGCAGGCGGGCGGCATCGCCGATCCGCCGGCTCGGGTCGAGTGGCTCGACCTCGCCGCGTGGCACACGCAGGCGTAAGCGCGTGATCACATACGATCCCCGCCCATGAGCGGGGAGAGCGGGTGGCTCTGACGCCGGCGGCGACCGGCGCGGTGACCGGCGCGGCGGGCGGCGCAGCGACCGCTGCGGCTGACCAGGCGACCGAGCAGCTGGTCGTACCGATCGCCGAGCTCGCGTCGGAGCCGCCGGTCGACGCCGCGGTCGCGCCGCCGCCCGGCAATCCGCGCTTCCCCCTGCTCGATGCGCTGCGGGCCGCCGCCGCGCTGATGGTCGTGTTCGCACACGCGCTCCTTCTGACCGCGGGGCCGCGCGGCCCCCACGTGTGGTGGAACTCGTTCTTCTCGATGGGCATCCAAGGCGTGACCGTGTTCTTTGTCATCTCCGGGTTCCTGATGTACCGACCGTTCGTGAGCGCGCAGATGAACGGGACTCCGCAGGCCTCGTTCCCGAGGTACCTCCGTCGCCGGGCGCTACGGATCGTCCCCGCGTATCGGCTCGCGCTGACGCTGCTGGCGATCTATCCCGGCTGGACGATGTCTTCACCCATGACTCGTGGAGGTACTACTTGTTCCTTTCGGCGTACTCGGGAAAGACGCTCAACAGTGGCCTGTGGGTGTCGTGGAGCCTGTGCGTCGAGGTCACGTTCTACCTGGCACTCCCGCTGTTCGCGCTCGGCGCCGCCCGGCTGACCCGTGGCCGGAGCGTGCGGGAGGCGATGTGGGTTCAGCTCGCCCTGATCGCCATGCTCGCTGCGGGCGCGACAGCGCTGCGCTACCTCAACTACCGGTACGCCCCGTCACACCTCGTCCAGAACTCGTTGCCGTCGCTGTTCTACTGGTTCGCGCTCGGGATGGCGCTCGCGGTGATCAGTGCGGCGTTCCAGAACCGGCCGGCGTCGCCGCCGATCGTCGCCGTCGCGCGACACCCCGGGGTCTGCTGGGGCGCAGCGCTGGCCGTCTACCTCGTCATCGCCGTGATGAACGGCCGCCTGGGCGTCTTCACACCGGCCCAGGAGATCCTCGGGTATTACGTCCTCGGGGGCGTGTTCGCACTGCTGCTCATCTTGCCCGCCGTGCTCGGTGAGCATGGAGGGGGCTGGCCGCGCCGGGTCATGTGGTAGCCGATCCTCGCCTGGCTCGGCCTGATCTCCTACGGCATCTACCTGTGGCACGCCCCGCTGCTGATCTTCGTCATCGGGCACTGGTTTCAGGGGTTCGCCTCGGTCGCGATCCTCGGCACCGGATTGACGGTGATCTGCGCGACCGCGAGCTACTACCTCGTCGAGCGGCCGATCCTGCGGTCACGTAGTGCGCCCCGGGCACGTTATCCGCGCTCGATCCTGCGGTCACGTAGTGCGCCCCGGGCACGTTATCCGCGCTCGATCAACTCGATCCGGTAGCCATCCGGATCGCGGACGAAGCACAGCCGGTTGCCACCCTCCCGGATGCTGTAGGGCGGGCGCTCCGGCTCGATCCCCTGCTCGGCGAGCCTCCCGAGCGCGTGGTCGAGATCGGAGGTCGTGATCGCGATGTGCCCGTATCCGGTACCGAGGTCATACGGCTCGTCATGCCCGACGTTGTAGGTCAACTCGAGCCGGGGCTCGGGACCGTCGTCCGGAAGGCCCATGAAGACGTTGATCGCCTCGTCGCGGATCGGGAGGCGGCCGATCTCGTTGAAACCGAGCGCGTTGTAGAAGGCGACCGACCGTTCGATGTTGGTGATCCGGTAACAGGTGTGGATCAGGCTCATGGCACGCACAGGATAGGCTGTCTGGCTGTGATCATCGAGCGCTCCATGGACGAGAACTGGCTGTCGAACACGTACCTCGTCGCCGACGAACTCGGCTCGCACGCCGTCATGATCGACGCGGGCGGCCCGGTCGAGCCGCTGCTCGAGGTGCTTGACCGGATGCGCTTCGAGCTGACCCACATCCTGCTGACGCACCACCACCACGACCACGTCGCCGAGCTTGGCAAGGTGCTGGCGGCCCGCCCCGGCACCCCGGTGCTGATTCACGAGCTCGAGCGTGGTCTCGTGCCCGGAGCGACCGGCACGATGAGCCCGGGCACGGTCATCGACTCCGGCGCGCTCGCGATCGAGCCGCTCCACACGCCGGGCCATACCGCCGGGATGCTGTCGCTGCTCATCAACGGGACCGACGTCTTCACGGGCGACACGCTGTTCAAGGGATCGGTCGGCGGCGTGCGCGCCCCCGGCAGCACGAGCTACGCCGATCTGAAGGCATCGATCATGGACACCCTGCTCACGCTCCCGCCCCAGACGCGCATCCATCCGGGTCACACCGACCCGAGCACTGTGGCCGACGAGCTTGAGCACAACGCGTTCGTGCGGATTTGGCGTGGGCTTGACCCCGAGGGCGACGAACCATGCACGGCGCTCGGCGAGGACGCGACGCTGATTTTGCTCGGTGACGATTACGACGGTGGCCACAAGGCCTGGGTCCGGTGGCCCGACGGTTCGGACGACATCGTCCCGGGCTCAAGAATTGAGCGCGCCGGCTCGTAGAATCAGCTGAAGTGGCGAAAGACAAGATCCCCACCTCACGAGTGGGGCGTACCGCCAAGATCGGGGGGCTGGCAGCGGGTCAGGCGATCCGGCAGGCAGGGACCCGAGCGGCGAACGTCACACGTAGCCGGGAGCAGCGGAGCGTTGCTCTCGAGCGGCGGCATATCGAGGCCGCCGAACAGATCGTCACCGCGCTCGGCACGATGAAGGGCGCGGCGATGAAGGTCGGCCAGGTGATGTCGTTCCTTGACGTCGGCCTCGTTCCGCCGGAATACCGAGAGGAATTCCAGCGCAAGCTCGCCGCGCTCCGCGACGCGGCACCCACGGTGACCTTCAAGGACATGCGCAAGGTGATCGAGCAGGAGCTTGACGAGCCCGTGTCGGCGGTGTTCTCCGAGTTCGATGACGAGCCGATCGCCGCTGCCTCGATCGGACAGGTCTACCGGGCGAAGCTCGCTGACGGACGTGACGTGGCGGTCAAGGTGCAGTACCCGGGCGTCGCGGCGGCCGTCCGCGCCGACATGCAGAACCTGGGTCTGATCCTGCGCCTCGCCAAACGGATCGCTCCGGGCATGGACCCAAAGGCGATCGGCGACGAGATCCGCGAGCGGATCCACGAGGAGCTCGACTACGAACTCGAGGCCCAGAACCAGCGTCACCTGGCCCGGATCTTCCGCGGCCATCCGTTCATCAAGATCCCGGAGGTCGTGACCTCGCTCTCCCGTGAGCGGGTGCTCGTCAGCGAATTCGTCGAGGGCGTCGGTTTCGAGGAGCTCAAGGGCTATCCGCAGGAGGAACGTGACCGTGTCGGCGAGATCCTGTACCGCTTCTACTTCGGCTGCCTCTACCGCCACCACCAGTTCTCCGGCGACCCCCATCCGGGCAACTCGATGCTGCTCGCCGACGGTCGCGTCGCCTTCCTCGACTTCGGGCTGTTCAAGCGGATGCCGGCCGGCGCGGTCGAGCTCGAGATGGAGGTCGCCCGGGCCGTGATCGAGGGCGACAGCGATCGGATCATGCGGCTGGGAACGGAGACCGGCTTCTTCCCCGATCCGGAGAAGTTCCGGCCCGATCGGGTGCTCGAGCACTTCCGGGCGGCGACGTCCTGGTACACGACGGACGCGTACATCGAGCTGGCGCCCGAGTACGCGACGCAGGTGCTGATTGACATGAGCGATCCCCGCTCGGACTACTTCGGCTACCTGCGGCACGAGTCGGCGCCGCCGGATCACATCTTCGGGCGCCGGATGGAAGTGCTCACGCTGGCAGTCATCGCGCAGCTGTACGCGCGCGGGAACTTCCACCGCATCGCCCGCGAATGGTTCTACGGCGATGAGCCGGAAACCGAACTCGGCCGCGCCGAAGCCGAATTCCGGGCCCGCGCCGTCGCGTAGCAGCCGTCTGACGAGGCGCCGGGACCCTCTTCGGCGCTAGCGTGAGGCGGCACGGCTGCCGACGGCCATGCCCCCTGGACGGCCGCGCAGCCCCGACTGTTTCCCCTGCGGTGTCTACCGCAACCCTCGGCCCCGAGTTACAACTACAGGTTACTACACGCGCTGAATTTGCACCAGGCTCGTCGTTCCCGGCCGTCCGCTCGGCAAGCCGGCCGTGATCCCGACTCGTGCCCCCGGCTTGACCCACCCAAGCTCGACAACCCGGCGGGCGGCATCGGCGATGAGCGCCTCGGTGATCTCGTGGCGTCGCATCGAGGCGGCATGCACGCCCCACATGAGACTGCACCGCCGGACGGTTTCGCGGCCCGGCGAGAGCGCGTAGATCGGCACCTGCGGCCGATGCGCGGAGACGAGCCGGACAGAGCGCCCGGAGAGCGTCGGGACGACGAGCGCGGCGAGGTGCAGCTCACGTGCCGCCGCGCAGGCGCTGTAGGCGACGGTGTATGCGGGATCGCGGGCGTCACGCCGCACCCGGTCCTCGTTCCAATCCCGAAACGGGAGTGTGTGCTCGGTGCGCTCGGCGACCGCCGCCATCATCTCGACGGCCTCCACCGGATAGGCGCCGACGGCGGTCTCCTGGGAGAGCATCACGGCATCGGTCCCGTCGAGGATGGCGTTGGCGACATCCGCGACCTCGGCCCGGGTCGGACGGGACGAGGACACCATCGAGTCGAGCATCTGGGTCGCGGTGATCGACGGGCGCGCCAGTCGGCCGGCGATCCGCAGCAACTGCTTCTGCGCGATCGGGACATCCTCGATCGGCAGCTCGATCCCGAGGTCGCCGCGGGCCACCATCACGCAGTCGGCGGCGCGCATGATCTCGTCGGCGGCATCGACCGCCTGCGGCTTCTCGATCTTCGCGATGAGCGGCAGGCGCGTGTGCTTGCGCACCCCGGTGACGTCCTCGGCCGTCCGCACAAACGAGAGCGCGACGAGGTCAACGCCGATCGACTCGCCGAACCGCAGCATGTCGAGGTCCTGCTCGGGGACGGCGGGCAGGCCGCGGGTCGAGCCCGGAAGGTTGAGGCCCTGCCGGGAGGCGACGGACCCCCCGATCTCGACCGCCGTGACGACCTCGCACTCGGCTTCGTGGACCTCGCGGACACGCAACCGGATCGCGCCGTCGGCGAGGTAGACGACGTCATCGACCTCGACCGCGCTGGCGAGGCCGGCCCAGCTCACTGACATCCGCCGGTCGTCTCCCGGCTCATCCGTGCCGCAGGCGAGAACGAGCTTCTCGCCGGGCTTGAGCTCGGCGATGTCGTCCTTGAGCGAGGCGATCCGGATCTTCGGGCCCGGCAGATCCTGCAGGATGGCGACCGGTCGCCCGACCTGCGAGGCGGCCGTCCGGATCCGTTCCGCGTTTTCGGCGTGGAGTTCCCGGTTGCCGTGGGAGAAGTTCAGCCGGAACACATCGACGCCGGCCTGCACCATCCGGGCGAGCGTCTCGGGATCACGGGAGGCGGGTCCGACGGTGGCGACGATCTTCGTGCGGCGGCGCATCGACCCTCACGCTAGCCGACGAACGAGCCGTTCTCGTTAAGCACTTGTCCATCGATCGACAGCCGGCCGCTCTCCCTGAGGTCGCAGATCATGTCCCAGTGCAGGGCCGAGACGTTCGTGCCGCCGGTCTCCGGGTATGAGCGGCCGAGCGCAAGGTGAACCGTGCCCGCCATCTTCTCATCGAACAGGATCGAGCCGGTGGGGCGGTCGATGCCGGTGTTCGTCCCGATCCCGATCTCGCCGAGATAGCGGGCACCCGGATCGGTATCGAGCGCGGCCTCGAGGTATGTCTGGCCGGTCTGGGCCTGCGCCTCGACGACGCGGCCCCCGGCGAAGCGCAACCGCACGTTTCGCACCTCGACTCCGCGAGGACTCGAGGGGATCGTGAAGAGGATCGTCCCCTCCGCCGAATCCTCGATCGGACCGGTGAACACCTCGCCACTCGGCATGTTGTGCTTTCCGTCGGAGTTGACCCAGGTGCGATCGTCAACCTGGAGGCGCAGGTCGGTCCCGGGGGCCTCGATCCGGATCTCGTGGCCTCCTCGCAGTCGCTCGACGAGCCGCGCTTGACGCTCGCTGAGCGCCCGCCAGGCGGCGCGGGGATCCGGTTGATCGAGGAACAGCGCGCGGGTCACAAATGCCGCGTAGTCCTCCTCGTTCATCCGCGCCTGCTGGGCGAGCGCCGGCGTCGGCCACAGCGTCCCGCACCACCGCAGCGCGAGCTGCGCCTCGCTCACCGGATGCCGTGCTCGGGCGGCACGCGTGATCAGCGCCGGGTCGACGCCGGCGAGCGCCATCGTGTTCTCCGGCGCGTCGATCTGAATGAGCGCGTCGGCCCCGTGCGCCTCGGCGAGCGCCAGCGGCGCGAACGCGTCAAGGTGCTCGGGGCGCGCATGGGTGTAGAAGTCGCGGGCGAAGACGCTGTGGCTCAACGCCATCACCGGCCAGGCGCCTCGGTCGAGCACGGCGTTGTGGAGCGCGCGGCCGAGTGGCATCGATTGCGGGGTCAGCCGCACGAGGACCTGATCGCCGGGCTGTGGGGCCACGCACCAGTCGCACACCAGCGCGGCAAAGGCGACTGGGTCGGGGGCGGTGCTCACGGCGCCTCCAGCTCAGGGAAATGCTCGGCGACGTGCCCGCGGAGCGCGTCACGGACGAATTGGCGCTCGCTGGTCGACGCCATCCGGAAGCGTCCGAGCAGCTCCTTCTGCGTCGTCAGATCGAGCCCGGCGATCGACCACGACACCGCGAGGCGCTCGAACAGCAACTCCGTCGCCCGCTGCCAGGCATCCTCCTGGTGTGCGCCCCCCGCGAGGGTGTCGGCGTACTCCCGGCGCGCGGCCGGTGGCAGCGAGCCGCGGAGGACGAGGAGGTTGCCTTCGGGATCGCGGTATTCGCTCGTCGGAGCAGACAGCCTGTTGCGCTGGCGGTGACGGCGACCCACGCCGCTAATGGTGTCCGCCGACGGCCACTGCTAAGCCGGCGCGTTCGCCGCGTGCTCGAGCGCGCCGACGACGTCGCCGGTGACCGGATCGGCGTGCCCCGCCCATGCCGCGGACGGGTTGAGGCCGGCGAGCTTGCGAATCGAGGCGCGTGCCTGCTCGGTGTCGATGTTGAACGCCGGGTGTGGGACATGCGCGGCGTTCTTGCGTCCGGTCTGCGGATCGACCGTGTAGAAGCAGTCGGAGACGAGCGCGAGCCGGTCGGACGGCCGGAACAGGCCGATCAGGCCGGGAGCGTGACCGGGGAGATGAACGACGCGGAAGCCGGCGACCTCGTCGCCGTCATCGAGCGTGCCGGCGATCGAGACGGCACCGCCGTCCCACATCTGCAGCAGCTTCGGGTAGATCCGCCGCGCGTGGGCGGCGAGCTTCGACAGATCCCAATACCCCCGGAAGGCGTTGTTCGACTCCGCCGCGTCGCGATCGGCCGGGTGGCAGTACACGGGCGCGCCGAGCACGGGTGCCGAGCCGCGGTGGTCGCAGTCGGCGTGGCCGAGCACGACGCGCTTGACGCCGCCGAGGCGGACACACGCCGACTTGAGCGCTGGACCCATGTCGGAGATGCCGGCGTCGAACACCGTCACGCCGCCCTCATCCTCGATCAGGTAGACGTTCATGGTCTTGCTGGGGAAGCCGCCGCGCACGACCCACACGCCGGTCGCGATCCGCTCGATGTCGACGCCGTGGACGCGGCTGCGGATCTTCGTGCGGAGGTTGGCGAGCTTCGTCATCCGCTGTTCGGTCGCGGATCCGGCCGGGGGCAGGAAGCCGAGCTGGCGGGCGATGCTGCCGGAGTCGAGATACGCGTCGTTGCGGCGGATGAGGTCGTCGGCGACCGTGAGCACATCGCAGCCTTCGAGCACGAGCGAGGCCCCATTGGGCGCGAATCCCTGAAACGTCCCGGGTCCGGCGAACGTCGCCTGGGCGCGCCAGCGCACCGCCGTCCGGTTGCGGGAGGTCGTCAGATCTTGGATTTCCAGCGTGAAGTCGGGGAAGGCGGCGAACACGTCGGCGAAGTACTGACGGACACCGTCCGGCGCCACCACCTCAAGCTGACCGACGAAGTTGTCGACGCCGCCCGGCGCCCAGCAGGCCACGGCAGCGTCGAGATCATGCGCGGACAGCGCGTCGAAGTACCGCTTGGCGATGTCGGAGGTGGAAGCCACGAGGCGCCGCAGTCTACGCGCCGCCAATATCGTGCGCCGTGTGAGGAGCCAGCGAGAGCTCGGACGCGGCGAACGCGTCCTCCCCGGACTGTGGCGCCTGCGCCTGCCGTTGCCGTGGCCGGGGGTGCCGCACTGCAACGCGTGGGCGATCGCGGCGGCGAGCGGAATCGTGCTCATCGACACCGGTATGCACCAGCCGGGGTCGCTGGCACAGCTCGAGCGGGCGCTCGATCAGGTCAACCTCCGATTGGAGCACGTCCGCCTCATCGTCTGCACGCACGCCCATTCCGACCACTGGGGCCAGGCGGCCCCGATCCGGGACCGGGCCGGCTGTGAGATGTGGCTGCATCCAAATCACGCCCACGCCACCCGGGCGGCCGAGAACCCGGAGGCGGCGCTCGCCCGCCGGATCGAGGTGGCCCGCACGAGCGGCGTCTCCGAAGAGGCGCTGAAGCGCTACGCGGAACGGGTCAAGGAGATCCCGTCCGGGGTCGCCAGGGTGATCGAGCCCGATCGCGACCTCGTCGCGGGCGTCAAGATCGAAACCGACCTCGGCGTCTGGTCGGTCCATGAGACGCCGGGGCACGCGCCGTCGCACGTCTCCCTGTTCCAGCCCGACCGGCGGTTGCTCATCTCCGGCGACCACGTGCTCGGTCGCATCTCGCTCTACTACGACTACGGCTGGACGCCGGACCCGGTGGGCGAGTTCCTGGGGTCGCTCGATGTCGTCGACGCGCTCGATGCGCGTCTCGCGCTCTCCGGGCACGGACGGCCCTTCGTCGACGTGCACGGACACATCGAGGGCAACCGTCAGCTCGTTGACGAACGGCTCACGGCGGTGCGCCGGGCGCTCGGCAGCCAGGGCCTGACCGCCATCGAAATCACCCCGCATGTGTACGGCGAGCCGCTCAGCGAGTTCAACGCCCAGTGGCGGCTCTCGGAGACGCTCTGCTATCTGACCCATCTGGAACGGCTCGGCGAGGTCGTGCGGGAGCCGGACGGTGGCGTCGAGCGGTGGTGCGCGGCCCAACCTTGACACGAGTGTGTCAAGGTGTAGTACGCTTTCGCCACTGTGCGGATCGACGAGATCATTGCCACGAGCGGCGGAGAGCCGGTCTTCTCATTCGAGTTCTTCCCCCCGAAGACCGACGACGGCGAGCGCAACCTCCGCGCGACCCTCGAGGACCTGCGGGCGTTTGACCCGGACTTCGTCTCGGTCACGTACGGCGCCGGCGGGTCGACGCGCCACCGGACCGTCGAGCTGACGCACTGGATCAAGCGCGACCTCGGCATCGAGGCGATGGCCCATCTCAGCTGCGTGGGGAGCACGCGGGAGGAGCTGGAGGAGATCCTCGACGGCATGGAGCGGGTCGGCATCGAGAACGTGCTGGCATTGCGCGGCGATCCCCCGAAGGGCGAGACCGAATGGCGAGCGCACCCGGGTGGCCTGCGCTACTCGACCGAGCTCGCCTCACTGATCGGAGAGCGCTACCCGTTCAGCGTCGGGGCCGCGTGCTTCCCAGAGGTCCACCCGCAGGCTCCGGACCTGGCGTCCGATCTGCGCTTCCTGAAAGCAAAGGTCGAAGCCGGCGCGTCATTCTTGATCACGCAGCTGTTCTTCGACAACGAGCTGTACTTCCGCTTCGTGGAGGAGGCGAGGGCGGTCGGCATCGAGGTGCCGATCCTGCCCGGAATCATGCCGATCACCGACGTGGGGCAGATCAAGACGATCACTGGGATGTGCGGCGCCACGATTCCGGAGCCGCTCATGGCCGCGCTCGAGTGGCGGGGCGCCGATCGCGAGGCCGTCCTGCAGCTCGGGGTCGCCTACGCGACGCTGCAATGCGCCGAGCTGCTCGCGCGCGGCGCGCCCGGCATCCACTTCTACACGCTCAACCGCTCGCCCGCGACCCGGGCGATCCTGTCCGCACTGCGGCTGCTGCAGCCGTGGATTCGACGCGAGGTCGTCCGCACCGCGTAGCGGCCGCGCCACGGCGTCATCCGTCGGGTGGAATCACGTCGAGTCCCTGAGCGACCATCGGGCGTCCGTCGATCTCGTAGCGGATGTCGACCTCGTCGTTGCGCTTGTACGTGCCGATCCCCCAGAAGCCCATCAGCCACGCCCTGGCGCCGAGCTTCTGCTGGACGAGCTCGCGCTCGAACACGAGCTCTCCCTCGCTGAGCTGGTAATCGCTCCCGAGTTCCTGAGGCACGCCGTTGACGTACACCTGAAACGGCGTCCGGACGCCCGGAGGGAGCTTGACGCGCCACACGCGCGGCTTCATGCCTGCTCCAGGTCCTTCGGGAGCAGCGACAGGATGACCATGTCACGGCGGCGGCGCCGGTCGCGCAGGAAGGCGCGCAGGACGCCCTCGCGCACGAACCCGGCGGTGGCCGCCGCGCGCAGCATCGGCTCGTTGTCCGGCGGCGTGAGCAACTCGACGCGCTCGATGCCGCATGTGGCGAACAGCCACCCGGCCGCAAGCCGGAGCGCCCGCGAGGCCCACCGCCGCCCCCGCACCTGCGGTGCGAGCCAGAGCCCGATTTCGGCCCGGCGGTGATCCCAATCGAAGCGATCGACGGTGATCCGCCCGCGGCAGACGTCCGAGCCGGTCTGCACGATCGTGAGACGCAGCCGCTCGCCGGCCGCCCGCTCGGCGGACGCGGCCTCGCTCTGGGTTCCGAGCTGCGCCCCGGTCGGCGGCCGCTCGAGTCCGAACTGCACGTGGAGCTGGGGGTCGTCCTGGTAGGCGATGAGGATCTCCGGGATGTCGCGCTCGTCGTAGAACCGGATGCTCACTTCGCCGTCGGCGAGCGGTGCGCTGAGATCGGGGATCGCGGGCATTGTCGTAGCCGCACCGTACCCTGTCGCGCCGTGGAAGCGAGTGGGATCTCCTACCAGGTCCGCCGGTCTGAGCGGGCCCGTCGCGTGCGGGTCACCGTCGACCCGGCGCGGGGGGTTGAGGTCGTGCTGCCGCGACGCGCGCCGGAGCGGGCAGCGGCGGCGGCCGTCGTCGAGCTGCGTCCGTGGATCGAGCGGCGGCTGCGTGAGGTCGAGCGCGCCCGCGCCGCGGTCGCCGCCCGGGGCAGCGCGGTGCCGTACCTGGGACGGACCCTGCACACGGTCGCCGAGCCGGGGCGCACACGCGTGCACCGGCGCGCGGACACCCTGCTCGTGCCCGCCAATGCGGCCGACCGGGCGGCCGCGCTCGAGCGCTGGTACCGCCGGGCCGCGGCGGCCGAGATCGCGCCGCGGCTCGATCACGCCTGTGCCGTCGCCGGCAGCTCGTATGAGCGGCTCGTGATCCGCGGTCAGCGGACGCGGTGGGCGAGCTGCTCGCGCTCGGGGACGATGAGCTTCAACTGGCGGCTGCTGCTCGCGCCGGAACCGATCCTCGACTACGTCGTCTGGCACGAGGTCTGCCACCTGGAGGTGATGGACCACTCGCCGCGGTTCTGGGCCCTGCTCGCCAAGCGCTGGCCCGCGTACGGCGAGCACAAGCGCTGGCTCCAGCGGCACGGCCAAACGCTGGTGCTGTAGGCGCTGCGCGTTAGCGGGGCGTCTTTGTGCTGTTCGTGAGCGTGCGCCGGAGCGCCGAGTACGGGCTCTCGCCGCCGCGCTGCTTGACGACCTGGCGGCGGAGGCGACCGACGTAGGCCTCGGTCGAACCGTCCCCGCGGACATCGAGTCCGCCCCGAGCGCTCGGGAAGCGCCGCTCCGGACCGGCGAGTTCGATCCGGGCCGCAACCTGCTCGATCGCTTCGAAGCGCCGCACCTTGACGTCGATCGCGGGACGCGGCGCCGTCGCGGCAAGCTCACGCGCCCGCCGCTCCGCGGCATCGAGCGCGGCGTCGAGGGAATCGAAGCGGGAGCGCTCGACCTTCGGGCCGGCACGGACGGTCAACCTCCAGGGCACCGGCGCGATCATCGCACCGACCGACGGCGCTAGTGGCGCGCGTCGGAAGTTCGTTGCCACCAAGAGGTGGCACTGGTGGATGCCGCGGGAGGACGCAGGAGCCGTGGCGCAGCAGCGCTGCGCGAGGCTCCGAGGACGATGCGCGGCGCCGCCAGGGGCGCCTCGACTGGCATCGAATTTTCGACGCGGGGCACTAGTCTAGGCGCTGAGGTCGACCTCGATCTCGTCGACCGCGCCGAGGTGCCGTTCGGTCTTCTGCGTCGTCGCGAAGCCGCGGACGAGTCGGTGGGCGGGCGCATTCTCGGCAAGCATCGTCGCCTTGAAGCTCGTGATCCCGAGCTCCGCCGCAATCGGGCGCAACCGCTCCATCAGCGCGGTGGCCAGGCCCTCCTGCTGGAACGGGTCGCCGACGACGACCGCGAACTCGGCCTGTGTCGGGTCCTCGTCCAGGCGCACGAACCGGGCGACCGCGAGGATGTACCGGGGGTCGTCGGCGGGCGTCGCGACGAGGGCGACATGGTCACGCCCGTCGATCTGGACGAGGTAGCGGGTCTCCGCGGTGCTGAGATGGGGCTTCGGCGCCAGGAAGCGGCGGTACTTCGACTCCGCCGAGAGCCGCTCGTAGGCGGCGCGCAGGCCCGGCCCATCCTCCGGGGAGATGGGACGGATGAGCACCGTTCGGCCACTCTTCAGGGTCAGGCATTCGCGCTCCACAGACGGGAGCTTACGAGTGGTAAGCGCCCGGCTCTGTGTCGCTGCTCACACGGGTGTCACCGGCGCGTCGGCGGTCTGGAGGTCGCTACTGGTCGTGCGTGGGGGCTACCGGTTGTGCATCGGCACGTACTCGAGCTCACGCGGGCCGGTGTAGATCTGGCGCGGCCGCGCGATCTTCTGCTCCTTGTCGTCGATCATCTCGAGCCACTGCGCTATCCAGCCGCTCGTCCGCCCGATCGCGAACATCACGGGGAACATCTCCATCGGCATGCCGAGGGCCTCGTAGATGAGCCCGGAGTAGAAGTCGACGTTCGGATAGAGCTTGCGATCGATGAAATAGTCATCCTCGAGCGCGATCCGCTCGAGCTCGGTCGCGATATCGAGCAGCGGGTTCTTGCCCGTCACCTCGAACACCTCGTCGCACGCCTTCTTGATGATCTTCGCGCGCGGGTCGAAGTTCTTGTAGACGCGGTGGCCGAACCCCATCAGGCGCTCCTGGCCGTCCTTCACGCCTTTGATGAAGTCAGGGATGTTGTCGGTCGTCTCGATTCGCCGGAGCATCCGCAGGACGGCCTCGTTCGCGCCACCGTGGAGCGGCCCGTAGAGCGCCGCGACGCCGGCGGCGACGGAGGAGTATGGATCAACCTGACTGGAGCCGACGCTGCGCACGGCACTCGTCGAGCAGTTCTGCTCGTGGTCGGCGTGGAGGATGAAGAGAACGTCGAGCGCATGCTCGAGCCGGGGATCCGGCTCGTACTTGAGCTCGGTCATCTTGTAGATCATCGAGAGGAAGTTGCCGGCGTAGCTCAGGTCGTTGTCCGGATAGACGTACGGCATGCCACGGTTATGGCGGTAGGAGAACGCGGCGAGCGTCGGCATCTTCGCGATCAGCCGGATGATCTGCATGTAACGGATCTGCTCGTCCTTGATCGAGCTTGCCTCCGGGTAGAAGGTCGACAGCGCACCGACGGACGCGAGCAGCATTCCCATCGGATGCGCGTCATACCGGAAGCCCTGCATGAACTCCTTGATGTTCTCGTGCACGAACGTGTGGATCGTGACCTCGTGCACCCAGTCACTCAGCTGTTGCTGGGTGGGCAGCTCGCCGTGGACGAGCAGGTAGGCGACCTCGAGGTAGCTCGACTTCTCCGCGAGCTGCTCGATGGGATAGCCGCGGTACTCGAGGATCCCTCGTTCACCGTCAATGAACGTGATTCCGGAGCGGCACGACGCGGTCGCCATGTAGGCCGGGTCATAGGTCATCAACCCGAAGTCGTCCTCGTGGGTCTTGATCTTGCGCAGTTCGGTGGCCCGGATCGTTCCGTCCTCGATCGGGATCTCGTACTGCTGCCCGGTCCGATTGTCGGTCACCGTCAGAGTCTCGTTGGCGGTAGAAACGCCGGCGCCGTCCTGCTGTTCCGTCTCCGTTGTCATGGCACTCCTCTCGCGGTTGCCTGAATTCCTGCGGCGCCGTGGCCGCGAGGCACCATCAAGGCATCACTCTAGTACGCGTGCATCTCCGGTCGGATGTACCAGTACCCGGATGTATCGGGTGAGAAGCCCGCGGCGGGAACGCGCCTTTCCCGGCTACGGAGTCACTCGAACGTGCTCGTCTTGATCGCCATCGCGATCGTGATGGCGACGAGCAGGAACGAAAGCAGGATGACTCCGCGCGTACCGCGGGCGCTGTAGGGAAACTTCGGGTGGGTGATCCCGATGCCGGCCAGGATCACGGCATAGATCGCCAGCACGCCGCCGGCAATGTAAAACGGCGCCTTTGACACGGCGGCCGTGGTGAGCAGCGCGCTGATCATCGCGGCGGCAGCCTATCCGATTTCGCCGCCGGTGTTGACCCTTCGTCGCGGGCCCGACCACCCTCATAGCGGCTCTCGGTCGCGGCCCGCTGGCCCTGGTAGTGGCTGCCGAGGCCGGGACTTCCGTACGGCCGCAGCGCCGGCCGGTCGAGTGACATGAACGACAGCTGGGCGATCGGGAGCCCCGGGTAGAGCTTGATCGGGACCCGGGTCAGGTTGTTGAGCTCAAGCGTGAGCGTTCCCTTCCAGCCCGGGTCACAGAACCCCGCGGTGGCGTGGACGATCAGCCCGAGTCGACCGAGGCTCGACTTCCCCTCGATGCGCGCCACGATGTCGTCCGGAAGCTCAACCCACTCGAGCGTCCGCCCGAGGCAGAACTCGCCCGGGTGAATGACGAACGATTCGGCGGAGGGCACGATCACCTCCTCGGTGAGGTTCTCCGGCGGCTGCCGGAGGTCGATCGCCGACGCCCGGTGGTTGTGAAAGACGCGGAACGAGTCGCCGAGTCGCAGATCGACGCTCGCCGGTTGGACCAGGCTCTCGTCCCACGGCTCGATCCGGATCCGGCCGTCGGAGACGAGTTGCAGGATCGTTCCGTCGGAGAGAACGGAGGCCGGGGCGTCGGGCATTGCGGCGGGTAGTCTGCCAGCGGACGCGGAGGGACGACCCGCCCGCGCTCCCCGTCAGTGGGTGCCGTGACCGCCGTGGCCGATCTTCCGCCCGCGCGCCCGGACCGTGCGCATGCGGGCGGGCGCGGGCGGCGGCGGATCGCCGTGCGGGCCACGCCGAGGCCGGCGCGGGAACGGCTTGCGCGGGTGGGTTCGGCGGAGCTTCGTGCCGCCCCCGCCGCCGTCGGATGACTCGGGCTGCTCAGGGGTCTGCTTGATCGCCCACCAGACCAAATAGATCAGGGCAGCGAGCGGAATCTTCAGCGCAAGCATGAGCCACAGGAATCCCCACGTCACGGCCTCACGATCCTACCCCGTCTCGGCCGCGATTTCACGTGTTGTCTCAGCGCGGTGTGCACTTCCGAGCGCGGAGCGGTCGAAAGTGGGCAGGAACACCTCAGCCGCGCAGGGCGAGCGGCTTCTCGGTGAAGCGCGTGATCCGCCCGAGCTCCCCGACGCGCTCGGTCACCTCATCGCTCGTGAGCCGGGCGACCCGCTCGACGCCGAACTCCTCGACATTGAACGAGGCCAGCGCCGTGCCATAGGCCATGGCTCGGCACAGCAGATCGTGCTCGAGCGGCTCGTCGGGGTGAGCGGCGACGTAGCCGACGAAGCCACCGGCGAAGCTGTCGCCGGCGCCGGTCGGGTCGACGACGGTCTCCAGGGGGAAGGCCGGCAGCCCGAAGAAGCCCTCCTCGGTCACCATCGCGGCGCCGTATTCGCCCTGCTTGGCGACGATGACGCGGGGACCCCACTCACGAACCTTGCGCGCCGCCCGGACGAGGTTCGGCTCCTGGGTGAGCTGGCGCAGCTCGGCGTCGTTGAGCAGCAGGCAGTCGACCTGGGAGATCGCCTCGATCAGCGAATCCCGCGCGGTCTCGATCCACAGGTTCATCGAGTCCAGCGCCACGAACCGTGCCGCGGCGCACTGTGTCCGGACCTGCCGCTGCAGATCCGGCTGGATGTTCGCCAGGAACAGGACATCGGCCCCGGCCGAGTCCGAGGAGAGCTTGGGCTCGAACTCAGCGAACACGTTGAGCTGCGTATCGAGCGTCTCCCGGTCGTTGAGGTCCCATCCGTAGACGCCGCGCCAGAAGAACGTCTGGCCGCCGGGGACCTGCTCGATGTCGGCCGTGTTGACGCCGCGGGACTGAAGGACCTCGAGTTCGGCGGCGCCGAAGTCATCGCCGACGGGGCCGACGACGTTGACCTCGTCGAAGAACGACGCCGCAAGCGCGAAGTGCACGGCGGACCCGCCGAGCATCCGCTCGCGCGACCCGAACGGGGTCGTGACGGCGTCAAAGGCGATGGAACCGACGACGGTGACCGACATAGGCCGGCAAATGTAGCGGCGCGGCGCCTCGGAGCGCTGCGCCGCCGCCTACGGTCGCGAACCGGACCCGAGGGCTATCAGTTCGGGGGAACCGCGAGCACCGGGCACGGCGAGATGTGGAGCAACCGCTGCGTAACGCTTCCAAGCAGCAGCCCGCCGAGCGCGGTGTGACCGCGTGTGCCGACGACGATGAGATCGGCGCCCTCCTCCTTGGCGACATCGGCGAGCGCGTGGGCGGCGCTCGACACCCCGCCGACGACGAGCTTGAAGTCCGCCTTATCTCCCAACTCCTCGACCTGCTTCTTGATCTTCGCCTGGTGCTCGTCCTCCTCGGCGTCGGCCGGATAGGCGCCCCGTGACCCAGGCCCCGCGAGATGTTCGATGCTGTGCACGGCCACGAGCGTCGCGCCATCCGCAGCGGCGAGCGACTTCGCGTATTCCAGCGCGCGGTCGGCGGCGTCCGATCCGTCGGTTGCCCAGATGATCTTCTTGAACATGCGTTTGCTCCCGGTGTTTGGGTTCGTGCCGAACGTAACCGCGTTGACGTCCCGCTGCAACTCCGGCTACGTGGGCGATAGCACTCCTCGGACTCTTTCCCCGGCCGCGTCGAACAACGGCTCTGCCGTCACCACGCCGGGGATCGGGCGCCCGAAGATGTCGATCTCGACCGGGGTCTCCGGCTCCACCCCGGGCGGGAGGTACGCGTACGCGATCGAGCGCTCGACGGTGTATCCGTATCCGCCGGTCGTCACCCGGCCGCGCACCGCACCGTCGATCGTCACCGGCTCGTTGCCGAGGGCGACCGAGCGCGGGTCATCGAGCACGATGCAGCGGAGGCGCACGCGCGGCGGTGCGGGATCGGCGACGCCCCCGAGTGCCTCGCCGCCGATGAAGTCCCGGTCCGACTTACGGACGCAGAAGCTGAGCCCGGCCTCAAACGGCGTCTCGTCCGGCGTGATGTCGGCGCCCCACACCCGGTAGCCCTTCTCCAGCCGCAATGAATCGATCGCGCGGTAGCCGCCGGCGACGAGCCCGTGCGGCTCGCCGGTCTCCCACAGAGTGCGCCACAATCCGGCGCCGTACTCCGTCGGGCAGTAGAGCTCCCAGCCGAACTCGCCGGTGTAGGTCACGCGGAAGGCACGCACCGGCACATCCCCGACCGCGATCTCCCGCATCGACATGTACGGGAAGTCGAGTGAGTCCGGGGTAAGCGCTCCTAGGATGTCCTTCGCCCGCGGTCCCCACAACGGAAAGCACGCCCACCGCGACGTAACGTCGGTGAGGCGCACCGATCCGTCATCCGGGAGGTGCCGGCGGATCCAGGACGCGTCGTGATTGCCGAACGCGGTGCCGGTGACGATCTGAAAGACGTCCTCGGCGATCCGCGTCACCGTGAAGTCGCACTCGATCCCACCGCGCCGGTTGAGCATCTGCGTGTAGGTGATCTGGCCGACGTCGCGCGCGACATGGTTGTCGCACAGCCGCTCGAGCAGCGCGGCCGCGCCGGGACCGGCCACCTCGAGCTTGGCGAACGAGGACTCGTCAAACAACCCGGCCGTCTCCCGTGTCGCCCGGTGCTCGGCGCCGATCGCCGGCGACCAGTGCATCCCCGCCCACCCTCGCGGCCGCAACTCGGGGTCGCCGGCGGCCTCGTTGCACGCGTACCAGTTGACCCGCTCCCAGCCCGACTTCTCGCCGAACACGGCGCCGTGGTCGTGGTGCCACGCGTACGCGCTCGTGACGCGCAGCGGACGGCCGGCGAGCCGCTCATGACCGGGGTAGCGGATGTCGTAGTAGCTCTCGTAGACCTCCTGCGTGCGCTTCAGCGTGTAGCTCGGCGAGTAATGGGACCCGCCCGCCCCGAAGCGGCGGATGTCCATCTCCCACACGTCGAGGCCCGGATCGCCCTCGACGATCCACTCGGCCATGACCTTGCCGATCCCGCCCGCACCCGCGAGCCCATGCGCGCAGAAGCCGGCCGCGACGAAGAAGCCGCCGACCTCGGTCTCGCCGAGGCAGAACTCGTTGTCCGGCGTGAACGCCTCGGGACCGTTGATGAGGCGAGTCACCTTGACGTCCTCCATCACGGGGACGCGCGTCGAGGAATTGCGCGCGATCTCCTCGAACCGCGGCCAGTCCTCCTCGAGCAGGCGGCCGTTGAAGTCCGGCGGGATCCGGTCGACGAGGTGCTCGTCGAGCGCCCACGGCGCACTGTGGCGCTCGTAGCCGCCCATCACGAGGCCCGCCCCCTCCTCGCGAAAGTAGATGAGGTTGTCCGGGTCGCGCAGGGTCGGGAGGTGCTCTCCCGGCGTCCGGTCGCGGAACGGCTGGGTTACGAGGTACTCGTGGGCGAACGGGACAATGGGCACGCGGACTCCGGCCAAACGCCCGATCTCGGCTGCGAACATGCCGCCGGCGTTGACGACGATCTCCGCCTCGACGTCACCCCACTGGGTCTCCACGCCGCGGACGCGCCCCCCCGCCACCGTGATGGCGTTCACGCGCGAGTGGGTGAAGATCTGCACGCCGCCCTGCCGCGCGCCCTCGGCGAGGGCATAGGTCAGCTGCGAAGGATCGAGATAGCCGTCGGTCGGCAGGTAGGAGGCGCAGCGAACGCCGTCGGTCACCATCAGCGGAAACAGCTCGTGCGCCTCGCTCGGCGAGAGCAGCTCGAGCGGGAGTCCAAACGTCTTCGCCCACGCGACCTGGCGCATCACCTCCTGCTCGCGCTCCGGCGTGCAGGCGAGGCGGATCCCGCCGCAGCCAACCCAACCACAGTCGAGTGTCCGGTAGAGCTCGACCGAGTCCATCATCATCCGCGTCAGCGACACGCTGCCCCGGAGTTGACCGACGAGGCCGGCCGAATGAAACGTCGAGCCGCTCGTCAGCTCGTTGCGGTCGAGCAGGATGACGTCACGCTCGCCGAGCTCGGCGAGGTGGTACGCGATCGACGCGCCGCCGACGCCGCCTCCGATGATGACGATGCGGGCGCGGTCCGGCACCTCACGCGGCCGTGGCATGGATCCACTCCTCGAATCGGGGATCGCCGGCCGCGCGGGCCAGCCGGGCAAAATGCTTCTCCGCGTACGCGCGGAAGTCGAAGTCGAGCTCGGAGATGACGCCCTGAACGACGCCCCAGGCGGCCTCCCGGGCATCCGACATGATCCGCATGAGTTTCAGGGCGGCCGACTGCGCAGGCGTCGGGCGGCGCGCCGTGATAGGCGGCGAGCAGCCGCGCCTCCGCGGCGTCGTCGAACTCGTTGTTGACCGCGAGGTTGCCGAGGTCGAACAGCCGATGTCCCATGCCGGCGTACTCCCAGTCGACGAGCATCATGGCGCCGCCGACGCTCAGCAGGTTCGCCGGCAGCAGGTCGTCGTGACATGCCACCGGCTCGGTGAGCGGCAGCGCCGCCGCGATCCGGGCAGCGACGTCGCGCGCCGCCGCGTACTCGGGCGGCAGCATGCCGCCCCGCCGGGTCACGATCGCGGCGTAGTCTTCGAGCAGCTCCGGGACCCAGAACCGCGTTGGCAGCACCGTCCCTGAGTCGTGGAAGGCGCGCAACGCGCGAGCTACCGGCCCCGGGTCGGCGCGAAGACGATCGGCGTCGACCGGCTCACACACGACGAACCGGGTGACGAGCGAGCACTCGTCACCGGCGGCGACCGCGGGCGCGATGCCGAGCCCGGCCGCCGCCTCGTTGGCGATCCGCTCGGCCGCGCGGTCGATCCCGAGGAGCGCGGTGTCCTTGCCCGGCAGTCGCAGGACGTACTCGCCGTCGCCGAACCGCACGCGGAAGTTGCGGTTCGTGATGCCGCCCTCGAGCGGCACCGGCTCGCCGTCGATCGGTCCAAGTTGCCCCGTCAGCTGGCCCACGATCCCGGTCAGATCGACCATGGCTGCGAAACCTACCGCTTAAGGCTCGCTTCCTATACCTTCACGCCGTGACCGAACCCGCTCTGACCCTCGAGCACCTTCGCGAGCACGTCCATCGAGGCGACATCGACACCGTGCTGCTCGCCATGTGCGACATGCAGGGGCGGCTGCAGGGCAAGCGTCTCACCGCCGAGCACTTCTTGGAAGAAGTCGCGGAGCACGGCGCCGAGGGGTGCAACTACCTGCTTGCCGTCGACGTCGACATGGACCCGGTCGACGGCTATGAGATGGCATCGTGGGAGCGCGGGTACGGGGACTTCGCGATGCGCCCCGACCTCGACACGCTCCGTTTCGTCCCATGGCAACCGGCGACCGCGATGTGCCTCGCCGACCTGCAGTGGGCCGACGGCCGGCCGGTCGTCGCCTCGCCGCGCCAGGTGCTCCGCGCCCAGCTCGAGCGTCTCGCCCAGCGCGGCTTGAGCACGAACGCGAGCACTGAGCTCGAGTTCCTCGTGTTCCGTCGACACCTACGAGGACGCGTGGCGCAAGGGCTACCGCGACCTCGATCCGGCGAACCTCTACAACGTCGACTACTCGATGCTCGGCACGGCGAGGATCGAGCCGCTCATCCGCCGCATCCGCAACTCGATGGCGGGCGCCGGGCTGCGGGTCGAGAACTCCAAGGGCGAGTGCAATCTCGGCCAGCACGAGATCAACTTCCGTTACGCCGATGCGCTGCGCACCGCCGACGAGCACGTCATCTACAAGAACGGTGCCAAGGAGATCGCCGCCCAGGAGGGCGTCTCGATCAGCTTCATGGCGAAGTTCAACGAGCGCGAGGGAAGCTCGTGCCACATCCACTTCTCCCTTGCCGACGAGAACGGTCCCGTCTTCGCCCGTGATCGTTCCGTGTTCGACGCGTTTCTCGCCGGCCAGCTCGCATGCCTGCGGGAGCTGACGCTGTTGCTCGCCCCGAACGTCAACTCCTACAAGCGCTACGCCGCAGGTTCGTTCGCGCCGACCGCCGTCGCCTGGGCGGAGGACAACCGCACGTGCTCGCTGCGCGTGGTCGGGCACGGTCCGTCGCTGCGCTTCGAAAATCGCGCCGGCGGCTCGGACCTCAACCCGTATCTCGCCCTGAGCGCCCTGATCGCCGCGGGCCTGCACGGCATCGAGCAGGGGCTGTCGCTCGAGCCGCCGTACGAGGGCAACGCCTACCTGGCGACCGACAAGCCGCGGCTGCCGGCGACGTTGCTCGAGGCGCGCGATCTGTTCGACCGCAGCGACGTCGCCCGCGCCGCGTTTGGCGACGAGGTCGTCGACCACTACGTCCACGCCGCCGACGTCGAGCTGCGCGCGTTCGAGGCGGCGGTCACCGACTGGGAGCGTGTGCGCGGGTTCGAGCGACTGTGAGTGACGACCGTTCCGCAGCCCGCCGAGATCACGGCGCTTGACTCGGTGGCCTCGCTGGAGACGGTGTTTGCGCCGGTGCGCTCGCAAACGGCGTTCGAGGAGACGGTGGAGCGGCTCGGGACGGCGATCAAGCTCGGGCTGCTCCCACCCGGCACGCGGCTCCCGGCGGAGCGAGAGCTGTGCGCACGCTTCGGGATCGCGCGGTCGACCCTGCGCCAGGCGCTCGTCGCGCTCGCCCAGAGCGGCCACCTCCACGCCACCCGCGGCCGCGGTGGCGGCACGTTCGTCGCTGACCCCCAGCCTCCGGCGACGCCCCCGACGGCGGAGGTGCTCGCCGACTGGCGCTCGGTGTGCGACGAGCGGATGGCGGTCGAGGTCGGGATCGCGGTGCTCGCCGCCGAGCGGGCGGACGCCGGGGCGATCGCGACGCTCGAGGAGCTGATCGACGCCCTCGACGGCATGCTCGAGGACTTCACCCTGTACCGCCAGGCCGACGTCCGCTGGCACATCGCGCTCGCGGAGGCAACCCAGAGTCCCCGGCTGGTGACGACGATGACCGAGATCCAGGGCGCGATGAGCGGGCTCATCTCTTACATCGCCCATCCCCCCGAGGTGCTCGACTCCTCGAACGCGTCACATCGGCGGATTCTCGCCGCGGTGCGGCGCGGGGACGCGGCCGTGGCCGCGCGCGAGATGGCCGAGCACCTGCGCGGGACGGAGCACATCCTGGCCGGGCTGTTGCCGAAGGGCGAATGACGTCGTCGGCGAGGCCGCGTGCGCCCCCCGGAACCTCATAAATCTTCTTGACACCCGTCTGGAGCGCGCAATAGGGTTCCGGCGCTAAGGACGGACCATCAGACCTTTTCGAGGAGGGCCGGTTATGGCGACGGGTGAAACGCTCACCGCGGACGAGCAACGGTTAGCGGAGCTCGGCTACAAGCAGGAGCTGAAGCGCGGTTGGAGCGGGTTCTCCAACTTCGCGATCTCGTTCTCGATCATCTCGATCCTGGCCGGCTGCTTCACGACCTACGGCCAGGCGTGGAACAACGGCGGCCCGGTCGCGATCTCGATCGCCTGGCCGCTGATCAGCGTGCTGGTCCTGTTGGTCGCGTTCTCAATGGCAGAACTCGCCTCCGCGATGCCGACCGCCGGCGGGATCTACTACTGGGCGTCGAAGCTCGGTGGTCCGGCCTGGGGATGGTTCACCGGCTGGTTCAACCTCGTCGGCCTCGTCGCCGTCGTCGCGTCCGTGGACTACGCCGCGGCGACGTTCCTCAACTCGACGCTCTCCTTCTACAACCTGCACCTGTTCGGCGTGAACTTCGCCACCACCAGCGTGCAGTCGGCGCTGCACCACACGTTCGTGCTGTTCGTGCTGCTGCTCCTGGCGCACGCGCTGATCAACATCTTCTCCTCGCACCTCGTCGCGATGTTCACGAACGTCTCGGTGTGGTGGCACGTGGTCGGCGTGCTGGTGATCATCGTGCTCCTGATCGCGGTGCCGAGCCATCACCAGAGCGCCAGCTTCGTGTTCGGCCACCGGATCAACAACTCCGGCTTCAGCGACAACATGTACTGGTTCTACGTGCTGCCGCTCGGCTTCCTGCTGACGATGTACACGATCACCGGGTACGACGCGTCGGCCCACGTCTCCGAGGAGACGCACGGGGCGGCGATGGCGGCGCCGAAGGGCGTGTGGCGCTCGGTGTTCTACTCGGCGATCTTCGGCTGGATGGTGCTTCTCGCGCTGACCTTCGCCGCCACCAACGTCAAGGCCATCAACGCCGCCGGCGGCACCTCGCAGTCGATCATCGAAAGTGCACTGACCTCGGCAGCGGCGAAGGCGGTCCTCGTCATCTCGACCGTCGGCCAGATCTTCTGCGGGATGGCCTGCGTCACGAGCGCGTCGCGGATGACGTTCGCGTTCTCCCGCGATGGGGCGGTCCCGGGCCACAACCTGTGGCGCAAGCTCGGCAAGAACAAGACGCCGACGTGGGCGGTCGTGTTCGTGGCCGTGATCGCGCTCATCATCACGATCCCGGCTTACAAGGGCAACCACGCCGGGCTCCCGGTGGCATTCCTCGCGGTCACCTCGATCTCCGTGATCGGGCTCTACATCGCGTACATCATTCCCGTGTACCTGCGCTGGCGGATGCGCGACAAGTTCGAGGCCGGGCCGTGGACGCTCGGGGCCAAGTACAAGTGGATCAACCTGATCGCGATCGTCTGGGTCGTGCTGTGCGTGATCATCTTCTCGTTGCCGTTCACGCCGGCCGCCGTACCGTTCAGCAGCACCTTCAGCTGGTCCGCGTTCAACTACGCCCCACTCATCACGATCATCGTGATCGCCGCGGTGACGATCTGGTACTACACGTCGGCGCACAAGACGTTCAAGGGCCCAATCCGGACCGTCGACCTCGGCGGCGAGGGCAGCGAGATCGGCGTCGCACCTGAGCCCAGCGCCTCCTGAGCGCGATGCGACTCGAGGGCAAGGTCTGCGTCATCACGGGCGCGGCCGGCGGCATCGGTGCCGCCACCGCGTCCGTGTTCGAGCGGGAGGGCGCGCGGGTCGTCGGCGTCGACCTGCTCGAGCACTCCGCCGGGGAGCTGTCGCTGCAGGCGGATGTGACGAGCGAGGAGAGCGTCGCCGCGCTCTACCTGCGCATCCGCGACGAGCTCGGCCGGATCGATGTGCTGTTCAACAACGCCGGGATCAGCCCGCCGGAGGACGCGTCGGTACTCGACACGGAACTCGAGGTCTACGAGCGCGTCCAGGCGACGAACCTGCGCAGCGTCTTCCTGTGCTGCAAGCACGGGATCCCGCACCTGCTCGAAACCGGCGGCGGCTCGGTCATCAACACGGCCTCGTTCGTCGCCGTCATGGGCGCGGCGACATCGCAGATCGCCTACACGGCGTCAAAGGGCGGCGTGCTCGCGCTGTCACGTGAGCTCGGCGTCGAGTTCGCCAAGCGCGCCGTGCGGGTCAACGCCCTGTGCCCCGGTCCGGTCGAGACGCCGCTGCTGCTCGAGCTCTTCGCCGCCGACCCCGAGCGAGCGGCGCGGCGGCTCGTGCACGTCCCGATGGGGCGCTTCGGCAAGGCCGAGGAGATCGCCAACGCCGTCCTGTTTCTCGCCAGCGACGAGTCGAGCTTCGTCAATGCCGCGACGTTCATCGTCGACGGCGGGATCAGCGGGGCGTACACAACACCGCTGTAGTACGGCATCGGGCTGCCGCATTGGGGCGCGACGCGCCTAACCCACAGTTAGCCGAGCTCTTCACCGCGGACGCTACGTTCTCGTCCGCATGACGCAACCGCTCACCGGGTCGCCGGCCGTGCACAGCGTGCTCGCCAAACACACGGGCTTCCTGCTCAGCCGGCTGGGGATGCTGTCCCGCAAACGATTTGGGGAGCTGCTCGAGGAGCTCGGCCTGACCACCCGCATGTGGGCGGCCCTCAACGTGCTCGAGTACGAGGGCCCGCTCGCGCAGCACGCGCTGGGCCGGCTGATCGGGATGGACCCAAGCTCGATGGTGGCGACGATCGATGAGCTCGAGGCGGCCGGGCTCGTCGAGCGCCGGCGTCACCCGACCGATCGACGTGCGCACGCCCTGCACATCACCGACGCCGGCCGGAAGCGACTCGCCCGCGGGCACGAGCTCGCCGCTCAAGCGGAGGACGAACTGCTCGCACCGCTCAGCGCGGTCGAGCGCCGAGCGCTGCACGACCTGCTGCTCCGGGTATCCGAGGGCCGACCGGATGTGTGATGATCCACGCGGTTACAGGATGTCAACCGGCATAGTGTGGGTCGGATGCTCGAGAACTTGATCATCCTCGGAGGAGGCGGCTGGTTCCCGGCGCACGGTCGCCAGACGGCGTGTGCGCTGCTGCGCGACGGCGACTCGGCCGTGATGATCGACGCCGGGACCGGGATCGGGCGACTGGTCGAGCGCCCCGATCTGCTCGAGGGGATCACGCGCCTCGACATCATCCTCACCCATTTTCACCTCGACCATGTCGCCGGTCTCGCTTACCTGCCGGCGATCGGCGCCTGCGAGCAGACGACGCTATGGGGTCCCGGTGAGCTGCTGTACGAGACGCCCACACGGCTCGTCCTCGCGCAACTCTCCCATGAGCCGTTTCACCCCGTGCCGCTCGAGGCTCAGGACATCGAGGTGCGCGATCTGCCGCAGGAGGAGCTCGAGCTGCCGGCGACCCGCGTCCACCTGCGCCGCCAGGACCGGCACTCGGCGCCGACGCTCGGGCTGCGCTTTGACGACCAGCTCACCTGGGTCACGGACACGGCATATGACGCGGAGTCGACGGCGTTTGCCGCGGGCTCTCACATGCTCGCCCACGAGGCGTGGTTCACCGAGGCCTCGCCGCGCAACCCGGACATCCATTCCTCGGCGCTCCAGGCGGCGCGGATCACGGCCGAGGCGGGGATCGAGCGACTCCTGCTCATCCACCTCCCTCCGTTCGGCGCGCCGCTCCACGACCTGTTGTTCGAGGCTCAGAATGAGGTACCGCGAGCGCTGCTCGCCGACGACGGTGCGGACGTGTCGGCGTTGCTCCTGAGCTGAGCCGCTCAGGCCGGGACAGGCGCGGCGTCGCTGCTCGGCGCCGCGGCGGGTGCATCGGCCATGCGGGGCAGGAGCGCGAGCGCGCTGCCGACCCCGAGCAGCGTCCACGTCATCGGGTCCTCGAGAAAGTCGGCGTACAGCAACGTGTGGAACACGAGCGCGAGGAACGCCGCCCCGATCGCCGCCCGGACCGCATCCGACCGCGTGCCGGCGAGCAGCGTGCCGGCCGCGACGACGAGCAACGCGAGGTACGCGAGCTCGCCGATCACGCCCTGCTCGGCCGCGATCGTGACCGGGATCGCGTGTGAGGCCGAGAGCGTCTTCGACGTGTCGTGATGGCGGCTGTATTCGGCGGTGAACGCGCCTGAGCCGTAGCCCCAGACGGGCCGCTCGCCGAACAGGCCGAGACCGCCGGTGATGAGGCTTGCCCGTCCGCTCGAGGCGCCGTTCGCACCCTGGTTGAGCCCGAAGGTCTTCGGCGACGCGACGACGGCGGCGGCGCCGATGACGACCACCGCGAGCGCCACTCCGAGGACCCGCGTCGCGCGCCAGCGGACCGCGCCGAGCGTCCCGAGACCGACGAGGAGCGCACCGAGGCTCGAGCGCGAGAGCGTCAGCACGAGCGCACACCAGAGCACGGCGAGCACCGCCATCGCAGCGAGCTGCTCGCGCATGGCGCGGCGGTAGAGCAGCAGCGCGGTGACGATGATCATCACCAGCGCCAGGAACCGTCCGAAGATGTCCGGGTCGAAGAACACCGAGTTGACCGTGAAGTACGTGTGGACGTCGTTGGCGGCGATCAGCTTCGGATTGAGAAACAACGTCTTGGTCGCGTACTCGGCAAATCCGACGGCCGCGAACAGGAGCGAAAGACCGATGAGGAGCAGCACGCACCGCTGAAGCAGCCGCGGCGTCCAGGAGAGATCCCGCAGCAGGGTGAAGAGGAGTGCGAACGGCACGTAGAAGAAGACGACCTGCTGCAGCGCCTTCTCGAAGTCCGGCGAGTACACCGACTGGATGCCGTACAGCACGACGTAGAGCGCGAGCAGGCGCGGGACCCACGGGCTGAGGCGCGCGGCGAGGCCCCCCGGCGGCGCGGCGCGGTCCCCGCCGTCGGCAGCGTCCGCGTCGTCCGCGCGTACCAGCGCAGGAACGATCACGGCGAGCGAGCCGGCCGCCACGACGAGGTACAGCGGTACGAGCAGGTTCGACGTTGTGCCGCCCGCCTCGATCGGCACGCGGAACGGCAGCGCGATCACGACAAGCGGCGCGAGCAGCTTCGGCTGGCGGCGGATGAGGAACGCGAGACCGCCGATGACCGCGAGGCTGACGGCGGCGGCGATGACGGCCTCGAGCGGATGCCGATGGACGACGCGGAGCTGTGGGGAGTGCCAGATGTCCGCGAGCAACAGCACCGGCGCGAGCACGAGCGCGCCGAGCATCGCCAGCGCACGCGCGCGGCGCTCGGTCACCAGCATCGAGGCCGCCGCGATCAGCGCGACGCCGACCACGCCGAGCTTCGGAAGCGTTCCGGTCACCGCAGCGAACGTGGTCACGCGCGGAGACTGTAGAGAACGGCGCGGTGCGATCCTCTACCCTGTCCGCACATGTCCTCTGCGAAGCTCGCGGCGGGCGGTGCGCTGGTGGCGCTCTGCCTGTCCGCCTGCGGGACATCGGCGAAGCCAATCGCGGGCTCGGCCGCGGTGATTCAAAGCCACGCCGGGCGAGGTCGCGTCGATGATCCCCGCAACAAGCATCTCAAATGTCTGCGTGAGCACAAGGTGCCGGCCATCAAGGTCGGACAGGCGGGGCTGCAGATCGGCACGCCACCGACCGGGCCGACCGTGACGTTCGCTCCGACACCGGGTGCCGCCCAGCGCGAGCAGATCGAGGGTCAGGTTGAGTACGCCGAGGTGATCGGGAGTGCGCTGCTGACGCCGAACGCAGCGTCCGACGCGGAGCTCCAGGTCATCGAGGACTGCCTCGCCCAGGGCGTCACGGGGTAGTCCCGTGGCGGTGCCCGGCCTGCTCGCGAGCCTGACCCTGATCGGCAGCACGATCGCCGGCGTCACGCCACACGCTCCGGCGGCGCGCCCCGTCGTGCGGTCAGCACCAGCCCCTCGGCAGCCCCCATCCCATCCCACCGCGCGCCCCGCGCTGAACGTCTCCGCGGCAAAGCTGCTCGGGCAGCGAATCATGGTCGGCATGGACGGGACGTATCCGAGCACCACACTTCTGCGTGACGTACGCGCAGGCCGGGTCGGCTCGGTGATCCTGTTCTCGGCAAACATCGTCAGCCGCTCGCAGCTGATCGCGTTGACGGGGGCGCTGCAGCGAGCGGCACGGGCCGGGGGCAACCCGCCGCTGCTGATCGCGACCGACCAGGAGGGCGGGCAGGTCAAGCGGCTTCCGAACGGTCCGCCCGACCGCTCCCCGCCGCAGATCGCGGCGACCGGGAGCAGCCGGGTCGCCTACAACGAGGGTCTCGCCACGGGCCGGTACCTGGGGAGCGTCGGGATCAACTGGGACCTCGCGCCGGTGCTCGACGTGCCGACCTTCTCCGGCGCGTTCATCTGGCGCCAGGGGCGGGCGTTCTCGTTCAGCGCGACGGCCGTTGCCACGTACGGGACGCAGTTCGCGCTCGGTCTGCAGAAGGGCGGCGCCGCCGCTTGCGGCAAGCACTTCCCCGGCGTCGGGTCGGCCGCCATCGATACTGACTTCAAGCTCAACAAGCTCCGTCCCACCAAGGCGCAGCGCGACGCCGCGCTGCTCCCGTACAAGACGGCGATCCCGCGCGGGCTCGACACCGTGATGCTGTCGACCGCCGCGTTCCCGGCCTATGACCGGAGCGGGACGGTGACCGCGTTGTCGCGCCAGCTCGGTCAGGTGTGGCTCCGCCAGCGACTCGGCTTCAAGGGCGTGACGATCACCGATGCGCTCGGCACGCCGACCGGCCACGACGAGCGCACGGCGGGGGTGCTCGCGGCGCGAGCCGGAGCTGACGTCCTGCTGTACACCGACTCGGCGCCGGGTGAGCTGAGCGCCCTGGAGAGCGATCTCGCGCGCGGGAAACTGTCCCGCCGCGACGCCGAGAGCTCCTACCTCCGCATCGTCGCCCTCAAGCGGGGCGTCGCCGGCTGAACGGAACCCCGATCGGCGCTAACGGTACATCCACATCAAGGCCTTTAGAATCCGCGAGCGATGCCCGCGCAGCGTGCGCGGGCACATGTACGTTTGCCGCCGGTCCCTTGAAGCCGGTCCCGGCTACGGCGATCGTCTGGATTGATTCGCGTGTCAGGTTCCACAGCTGAGCTGACTGTCCCCACCGTCGGCGCCTCGAGCAAGTTCTCCGCCCGCGCGGCGACCCGGCACCTTGCCGGCGGCCGGCTCTATCTCGCCCTGGCGGCGGGCGCGCTCGTGATCGGAGTACTCAGCCTGCTGATCCCGTCGACGCCGAGCTATGACCCGTGGGCGTGGCTCGTATGGGGCCGGGAGATCGTCCATCTCGACCTCCACACGACAGGCGGGCCGACGTGGAAGCCGCTGCCGGTCATCTTCACGACGCTGTTTGCGCCGTTCGGGCGCGCCGCGCCGGACATGTGGCTCGTGGTCGCCCGCGCCGGCGCGCTGATGGCCGCCGCGATGGTGTTCAAGCTGGCGTGGCGGGTTGTCGTCGGGCTTGGCAGCGTCCTGTCGGGCGCTGGGGAGGACGCCGCCGCGCGTCGTCGCCTGCTGCTCGGACCGGCGCTGCTCGCCGGGATGCTCGCGGCGATCAGCCTCAGCTTCTCGGACAGCTTCATCACCGACAACGCGCTCGGCTACTCCGAGGGCCTGATGACCGCGCTCGTGTTGATCGCGCTCGACCTGCATCTCGACGGTCACCAGCGGTGGGCGTTCGGTGTCGGGTTCGCCGCGGCGCTTGACCGGCCGGAGATCTGGCTGGTCTGGGGTCCGTACGGACTGTGGCTGTTCTGGAAGGACCCAGGGGCACGCAAACTCGTGATCGGGTTGTTCGTGCTGATCCCGGTGCTGTGGTTCGTCCCCGAGTACTGGGGTTCCGGTCATTTCTTCCGGGGCGTCAGCCGCGCGCAGCACGTGCGCTCTAACAGCCCCGCGCTCAAGTCCTGCCCGTTCTGCGCGCTGGTCGTCGACCATGCCTGGCCGAAGGTTCTGCTGCGCATCAAGGTCCCCGCGGCACTCGCCGTCGCGGGCGCGCTGTTGCTGCTGCTCCGCCGCTGGCGAACGGGTCAGCGGCGCCTGGAGAACGATCGCGACCGGGCACTCGCGCTGCTCGCGCTCTGCGGCCTGCTCGGCTTCGGCTGGTGGGTCCTGATCGGGCTCATGACGCAGGCCGGGTTCTCCGGGAACGATCGGTACCTCGTGCTCGGCGCAGCGCTCATCAACATCGCCGGCGCCGCCGCATGGGGTTGGGCTGCGCTCGAACTCGGCGGGGTGCTGCGACGACGCTTCGCCGGTCGCTCGGTGGCCGGGGTGATGTGGTCGTCGGTCGCGCTGTTCGCGCTGATCTTTGCGTTCTTTCCGAACTGGGTGGCGAACAACCTCAACGACCTGCAGCGCACCCACCGCGCGCTCGTCTACCAGGCGCAACTGCGCAATTCGGCGGCCGCGGCAGTGAAGAAGCTCGGCGGCGGATCGAAGCTGTTCGCCTGCGGCAGCGTTCAGACCGAGGGCTTCCAGGTGCCGATGCTCGCCTGGCAGCTCGGCGTGCGGACGTCCTACGTGCAGGCGTCGCCGACGGCGGGCGAGGAGCCTGGGCTCCCGCCGAACGTCATCTTCCAGGCCCGCGCGCAGCGCAACGCCCACCTGCTGCCGCTGCTCAGCAACTGGCCGACAACGCCGTACCAGCTCGTCCTGCGCAACAAGCGATTCAAGGTATATGAACACTGCAATGGGTAGCGTGGAGTCTCTCTGAGCATGGCCACAGTCACCGCACCACCGTCACCTCCGACCGCCGATGAAACGCCGCGCCGGGCGCTGAGCGACTCCGTCCCGAACTTCGACCTGCGCACGCCGGACTGGCTCGAGCGCTGGCCGGTCTGGCTGCGCTTCGGCGGCTCGATCGTCTTCCTGATGTTCATCTCGCTGTTCCTGCGCTCGCGCTACGCGGGCGGGCAGTTCTGGATGGACGAGGGGCTGTCAGTGGGGATCTCCTCGCACTCCCTGACATCGATTCCCGGCGTGCTGCGGCACGATGGCTCGCCGCCGCTCTACTACCTGCTGCTCCACATCTGGATGAGCGTGTTCGGCTCGAGCGAGACCGCGACGCACGGGCTCTCGCTCGTGTTCGGGACGTTGTGCGTGCCGGCCGGAGCGTGGGTCGCGTGGAGCTTGTGGGGTCGTCGCGCCGGGCTGATCGCTGCCGTCCTGTTCGCGCTGAACCCGTTCCTCACGGCGTACAGCCAGGAGACCCGGATGTACACGCTGATGGCGCTCCTCGGTCTGCTGGCAACGGCGGGGTTCATCCACGGCTTCGTGTTCCGACGACGGCGCTATCTCATCCTCTTTGCCCTCAGCCAGACGCTGATGCTCTACACCCACGGCTGGGGGATCTTCTTCGGCGTCGGCGCCGCCGTGTCGTTCGGACTGGTGTGGAAGCTCGAGTCCGACCGGACGGAGCGACGTGGGTTGCTGCGCGACGCGTTGCTGTCGTTCGGCGCCTGCGCGGTCCTGTTCCTACCGTGGCTGCCGACCCTCCTCTACCAGGCGACGCACACGGGCTCGCCATGGGACCCAACGCCGAACTTCGGCGCCCCGATCCAGATCTCGCGCAACCTGATGGGCGGCGACCGCGCGACGACCGCGCTCGTGCTCGCCGCCGCGATCGGGCTGGCGGTGCTGTTCACCCGCGCCCGCCGGCGCACCAGGGACGGGATCACGATGTGGGTGCTGATCCTCCTCCCGGTCGGGACGCTCGCGTTCGGCTGGATCGTCTCCCGCTTCTCGCCCGCCTGGCAGTACCGCTATTTCGCCCCGATCCTCGCCGCGCTGCTGCTGCTGGCGACGTTCGGCATGGCCCGCGCCAAGGGCATCGGGTTGATCGCGCTCGCTCTGGTCGTCGTCTTCTGGTTCAACCCCGCCTCGTCCACGCCGCAGTACAAGAGCGACATGCGCGACATCGCCGGCGAGATGTCGCCGCGCCTGCACCAGGGCGATCTCGTCGTTGTCGGCCAGCCCGAGCAGGTACCCCTCGCCTGGTACTACCTGCCCGGCGGGCTTCGTTTCGCCGACACGACCGGGCCGTCATCCGATCCACAGTCGATGAACTGGGTCGATGCGCTCAAGCGTCTTCAGAACGCGAATCCTCAGGCGACGCTTGCGCCTTTGGTTGCTAGCCTCAAGCCTGGTCAGCAGATCCTGTTTGTGCGCCCGATGACAGAAGGGGCGCAGAGCTGGGAGGCGCCGTGGACGCAGTACGTCCGCCGGCGCTCAGCGCAGTGGGGCGCGATCCTCTCGTCACTCGCTGCCCGCGGAACCCTGAAACCCATCTGGTGGGCTCCGCATAACTACCGCGGTGCCTGCTGCGTCGCGGATAGCGCCATCCTCTACGAAAAGGCCGCCTGAAACAGACATGACCGAAACCACGCCCATCGACGCGCCCGCGCCGGGCGCTGACATCACTCCCGACCATCCGGTCGTCGTGCTGGGCGGTGGTCCGGCCGGACTGACCGCGGGATACCTCCTCGCCAAGGCGGGCAAGCCCGTGATCGTGCTTGAGGCGAGCGACATGGTCGGCGGCATCGCCCGCACCGAGGTGCGCGACGGCTACCGCTTCGACCTCGGGGGACATCGCTTCTTCACGAAGGTCCAGGAGGTCGACGACCTCTGGCACGAGATCATGAAGGAGGAGTTCCTCAAGCGCCCACGCCAGAGTCGGATCTACTGGAACGACAAGTTCCTCGAATATCCGCTCGAGGGCATGGACGTCATTCGCAAGCTCGGCCCGATCGAGCTCGCCCGCTGCCTGGTCTCCTACCTGTGGGCGGCCGTCAAGCCGAAGGGCCGCGAGGACACCTTTGAGGAATGGGTCTCCAACCGCTTCGGCAAGCGCCTGTACAAGCACTTCTTCAAGACCTACACGGAGAAGCTGTGGGGCGTCTCGGCGACGGAGATCCGCGCCGAGTGGGCCGCCCAGCGGATCAAGGGCCTGTCGTTCTTCAGTGCCGCGAAGTCGGCGTTCTTCGGGAACAAGGGCAACAAGATCAAGTCTTTGATCTCCGAGTTCAACTACCCGCGTTACGGCCCCGGCCAGATGTGGGAGCAGATGACCGCGGACATCCTCGAACACGGTGGCGAGGTGCGGCTGAACGCCCCGGTCACGAAGCTGGTCATGGACCATGGCCGGGTGGTTCAGGTGATCGCGGGCGGCGAGACGCTGACGCCGTCGCACGTCATCTCCTCTTTGCCGTTGAGGACGACTGTCGGGATCGCCTCGCCCGAGGCGCCAAAGCCGGTGCGGGACGCGGCGCAGGGTCTCCGGTACAGGGAATTCCTGACCGTGCTGCTCGTGATCGAGGGCTCCGACCTGTTCCCGGACAACTGGATCTACATCCACCAGCCCGGCGTGCGCGTCCTGCGCATCCAGAACTTCAAGTCCTGGAGTCCGTGGATGGTGCCGAACGAGGTCGACGGCTCGATCGGCATGGAGTACTTCTGTTTTGAGGGCGACGACCTCTGGAACATGGACGACGACGACCTCGTGAAGATGGCCGGCCAGGAGATCGAGAAACTGCACCTCGCGCGCGCCGACAAGGTCAAGTTCGGCTTCGTCGCCCGCGTGCACAAGGCGTACCCGATCTACGACGAGCTCTACGCCGAACGCGTCGCGACGATCCGGGCGTGGCTCGAGACGATCGAGAACATCACCCAGGTCGGCCGCAACGGGCTGCACCGTTACAACAACTCCGACCACTCGATGCTCACCGCGATGCGTGCCGTGGACAACATCCTGCTCGGCACCCATCACGACATCTGGGCCGTCAACGCCGAGAGCGTCTACCACGAAGAGCATCAGGAGAACGAGGACCCGTACCGCACCGCGCCGGAGACTCCGGCGATGGAGCAGCCGCTCGCGTCCGAGCGGTAGGTTCGGCGCATGGTGCGTCGGCTCGCGTGTGTGTCGGTGATCGTCGGGGTGATGGCGTTCCTCACCCCCGTGGTCGCGCTTGCCGCGCCGACGGGCGCGGCTGGCTCCACCGGCGTCGTTCCGAGCGGGGCCGGGGGCAGCAGTCCGTTCGCGCCGGGGCTGCCGTCCGGGCCGACGGCGTCGACCGCGACAGCGCCCCCGACCGTGGCCACGACACCGTCGTCGGGGAGCTCCTCGCTGTCAGGCGGGGCTGCGATCGCGATCGCAGCCGGCGCGGTGATCGTGCTCGGCGGCATTGCGTTCTTCATCTGGCGTGACGCGCGGCGGCGGGCCCCGGTGCGCGCTGCCGCGGCCGGAGCCGGCGGTGTGCCCGGGTCCGCGTCGCGGGGATCGAAGGCGAAGCCGAAGCAGCGCAAGCTGTCGCCGGCCGAGCGCAGGCGGCGTAAGCGGGGTCGGGCTCGGTAGGAGCGGGGCTCGGTAGGACGGGGGCTCGGTCCTACGGAGCGGTCGCGGCGACGGCCTCTCCCGCCGGTTCGGTCGCGACGGCCGGGACCGCCTCGAGCCGCACCGGGATCCCGTTGAGGAACGCCATCCCGGCGAGTCGCTCGAGCTCGATCGGGGCCGAGGAGGCGAGCCGGTTGACGTTTGCCCCGCCCGCGCTGTCCGCGGTGCGCCAGCCGCCGCCGCTACGGTGCCCCCAGCCGTGCGGGATCGCGATCACGCCGCGCATCACCTCGTCGGTCAGCTTGGCCGGCAGCTCGATCACCCCGGCGGCGGACACGATCCGGCACGGCGCACCGTCTTCGATCCCGTGCGCACGGGCGTCGTCCGGGTGCACGCGCGCGGTGTGGACGCGGTCGCCGGCCATCAGCTTCGGCACGTTGTGCATCCACGAGTTATGCGAGCGGAGCTCGCGCATGCCGATCATGCGGAGTGGAAACGCGGGGCTGCCCTCGGCCGCCGCCTCCCGGACCAGTGAGCGGACCTCGTCGGTGATGAGCGGCGAGTCGAGATGGACGCGCTTGTCGCGGTGGAACAGCTTCTTGCGAAGGACCCCGGTTGAATGGTGCTCGCCGAGCTTGATCCCGTGCGGGTGCCGGCGCAGCTTGCCGAGGCTGAGGCCGCCGCGCCGCAGGCCGAACAGGTCGCCGCGGGGACCCAGTCGGAGCCCGAGGTCGATGAGTCGCTCCGGGGAGAGTCGGATCCCGACGCGTCCGAGCGCCCGCAGCAGCCACACGCTCGCCGGCGTCGTGCCGATCCGCCGCGAGAGCTCGTCGATGATCTCCCACTCCTGGCGGGCTTCGCCGCGCGGCGCGAGCACCGGGTCGGTCCACTGGACGAACGGCGTGAGGCTGAAGGTGAGGAACGCGGCGGGAAAGTCGTCCCGCTCGAGGAACGTCGTCGCCGGCAGGATGTAGTCGGCGTGGCGGCTCGTCTCGGTGACGTACAGGTCGATCGCGACCATGAGATCGAGTTCGTGCATCGCCTGCTCGAGTTCGGGCCCGTTCGGCACCGATAGGACGGGGTTGCCGGCGGACACGAACAGGGCGCGGATCTGGCCGGCGCCGGGAGTCGTGATCTCCTCGGCCATAATCGACGCCGGCAGTGTGCCGAGGATCTCCGGGAAGTTGCCGATGCGGGAGCGGAACGTGTCGTAGCTGTCCGCTCCGATCCGGTGCAGGAGATCCTCGAGCTGGACGGGTCCCGTTCCGAAGATCGTCCCGCCGGGGGCATCGAGGTTGCCCGTGACGATGCTCAACACATCAAGCAGGAACGAGACGAGCGTGCCCCGCCGTCCGAGACACGATCCGGTCCGCCCGTAGACGGCCGCGCGCGGGGCCGTCGCCAGCTCACGTGCGAGCTGGCGCAGCTCGGCGGCGGGAATCCCGGTACGTGACTCCGTCTCCTCCGGCGTGTGATCGGACACCAGACGGCGCAGCGCGTCGACGCCGACCGCCTGTTCGGCGAGCGCACCGTCGTCCTGCAGCCCTTCGCTGAAGATCACCTCCAGCATCGAGAGCAGCAGCCAGGCATCAGCGTCGGGGCGGATCGGGACGTGCTCGAAGGCGCGCGCCGTCTCGGAGCGGCGGGGATCGACGACGACGACCCGGCCGCCGCGATCGACGATGCCGTGCAGCGTCTCCTTGATGCGCGGTGCGGTGAGCACGCTGCCGTGCGAGACGAGCGGATTCGCGCCGACCATCAGCAGGAAGTCGGTCCGGTCAAGGTCGGGAATCGGTACGACGACGGGCGAGCCATAGAGCAGCTGGCTCGCGACGAAGCGGTTGTTGACGTCCTGCGAGCCCGCGCTGAATGCGTTGCGCGAGCCGATCGCGTCCATGAAGCCCTTGACCCAGAGCGTGTGCGAGTACGAGAAGGCCGACGGGTTGCCGAAGTACCAGCCGACGGCGTCGGCACCGCCGCGGTCGATGATTGATCGCAGCCGCACGCCAATGGCGTCAAGTGCGTCGGCCCAGGACACACGCTCAAAGGTCCCATCGGCGCGGCGGCGGAGCGGATGGACGACGCGATCCGGGTCGTTCTGCACTCCGGCCATCGCGATCCCCTTGGGACACGCGAACCCTTTCGACAACGGGTGCTCGCCGTCGGGCCGGAGCTTCACGAGCTCGCCGTCCTGCACGCTCGCCACGAGTCCGCACAGGGGCTCGCAGATCCGGCAATACGTGATGTGCTCCTCGATGGCCATGGCCGGCTCAGCAGGCGGCGAGCCGTATCCCGACACGCCGGAGACCGGATCCTATATGGCCAGCTCTCTGATCCGGCGCCGTCCTCGGAGCAGCTGCCGCTCAACGGTCCGGATCGAGTCACCCGTGTAGGCGGAGATCTCCGCGTAGCTGAGGCCGAGCGCGTGCAGCCACAGAATGCGCTGCTGGCGCTCTGGGAGCAGGCGCATGAGCCGAAGCTGCTCGCGATCCTCGACGACCGCGTCGGTCTGAGCCGGCGCAGCCGGCGCCGCCGGTCCCGTCGGCTCACCCGCGTCGGACTCGTCGTCCTCGAGCGGCACGTCGCGCTCGCGCGTGTGCATCTGGCGCCATGCCTCCCGGACCGCGGTCGTCGCCAGCCATGACAGCGCAGCCTCCGCGCGGATCCGCGTCGCCTGCGCGAGCAGGCTTCCCCAGGCGAACTGACACGCGTCCTCGACGACCGCCGCTGGCGCCCCCACGTCGGCGATCACGATCTGCTCAAGCCGCCTGGCGAGGCCCCGGTACAGCTCGCCAACCGTCGATTGGGGTGATGTCTGGATCCTGCTCGCCAACATCGCGCCGCCTCCTATGACACTAATTGAGACTAATTTGACACCATTTACGTTACCAGATGGCCCAGCGTCATGATAGGTTCAATTTGTCTCAATTGGTATCTAGCCCCGACGAGGAGGCAGTCTTGTTCCCATGGAGCGTCGCTGTGACCGCCCACCCCAACCCGACCGGTCTGCCGGGCAGCAACGTGCTGCAACAGCTCGTCAACGGCGCGGAGGCGTGGGCACTCGCGATCGCGCTGCTCGGGGCCTTCATCGGCGCCGCGCTGTGGGCGGTCGCCTCACACGGCCACAATCACCACTACGCTGCGCGCGGACGGATGGCCGCGCTCATCTCGGGTGCCGCCGCGCTCGTCGTTGGCGCCGCCCCGGGGCTCGTCAACTTCTTCCAGCATCTGGGGACGAAGGCGAAATGAGGGCCGGCGTGCTCTCCTGTCGCCGGGCCGTCCAAGTGCTCGGCGTGACGCTCGCGGTTCTCGCGGGGACCGCGGCGATCAGGCCCGCGCCGGCCTCGGCCGGTCTGTGCGGTGCCGTCGGCGCGTTCAGCGGCTGGGCCGGGAAGGCGTGCTCCGCCGTGACCCACCCGGACAAGCTCATCAAGGCGGGCAAGAGCCTCGCCACCGGCCACGTTGGCAAGGCGGTCAAGACGGTGACCTCCAGCGGGGCGGGCAAGGCTGCCCTCGGCCTCGGCGCCCTCGTGATCTGGGTGACGGACGGCGCCAAGTCCGCCCTCAACAACACCGCCGGCATCATCAGACGCACGACGACACCGCAGCTGCGCTCGACGTGGTTCTCCGCTCTGTACTGGCGGATGACAGCGATCGGAGCGCTGCTCACGATGCCGTTCCTGTTCGCCGCCGCCGGACAGGCGATTGTGCGCTCGGACCTCGCGCTCCTGTCTCGGTCGGCGCTCGGGTATCTCCCGCTCTCCCTGCTCGCCGTCAGCATCGCCGCCCCGGTGACGATGCTGATGCTCACGGCGACCGACCAGATGTCCGCGGTCGTATCGGCGGCGGCGGGTCAGGCCGGAAGCCGCTTCCTGACGTTCACCGGCCAGCATGTTGCGACGCTCGACCCGCTCGGCCAATCAGGGTTCCTCAAATTCTTCATCGCCCTGCTCGCCGCGGCCGCCGCCGTCGTTCTGTGGCTCGAGATGCTGATGCGGGCTGCGGCGGTCTACATCGTCGTGCTGATGCTGCCGCTCGCCTTCGCCGCGATGGTGTGGCCGGCGCGGCGCGTGTGGGCGCTGCGCGTCGCCGAGGTGCTCGTCGCACTGATCGTCGCCAAGTTCGTGATCGTCGCGATCCTTGCGCTCGGCGGCGCTGCCCTTGGTCCCGCCGGCGGCACGACCGGCCTGATGATCGGGCTCGTCCTCGTGACCCTGGCCGCATTCTCACCATGGGCGATGCTCCGCCTGATCCCACTCGCCGAGCTGGCCAGTGGAGCCGCGGGGCAGCTGCGCGCCGAGGCGCCCGCCGCGCTGGGCCGCTTGAACGCGATCACCGGCGAGACCGCCGGCCGTCCGCTCGGGTGGGCGGGCGACACAGTCGCACGGATGCGGCGGGGGGCCGACGAGAGTGCTGACGGCGCCCCGGCAGTGATCCGGGCCCCGCACGAGAGCGACGCCACCGCGGATGACGGAGAACCGGTCCCGGACGGCGGCAAGGCCGCCACCGAGGCCGCGGGCGCCGTTGCCGAGACCGCAAGCCCCGATGCGGGAACCGCCGCCACCGTGGCCGACACGGCCGCCGCCGGAACCGACACGGCCGCTGCCACAGGAGCCGACACCGCCGCCGCCGCGGGAGGCGAAACGTCGATCGTCGGTGCCGAGCACGGTCCCCCGGACGCCGCGCCCGCGGCTGCGGCTGCGGCTGCGGCTGCGGCTGCGGCTGCGGCTGCGGACCAGCCTGAGTCGACCGGCGACATCGCCGGACAGCGCCTCCCCGGCCTGCCCGACATGTTCCACGCCGACGACCTCGAGATGGAACCGTTCGTCCTCGGACTCGAGGGTCTCCCCCCGGGACCGCTGTACCGGCGTCAGGCCGACCTGCGGGAACATCAGAACGGGACCGACGGCGTCGGCACCGGGCCGCCCGATGCCGTTCGCGCCGCCGATGACGCCGACTCGCGGCCACGGAGCCAGCCGTCCGACGAGGGGCTCCTATGAGCGGATCCCGGCTCACCTATCGGTTCGGCCCGCTCGAGCGACGAGGCATCCTCGGGTCCGTGCGGGGCGGACAGGCCGCCGTCGTCGCCGCTGGCGTGCTCGTCGCAATCGTGATGCTCAACGCCGCGCCCGACACGTCCGGGGCGCTCCTGTCGACGGCGAGCCTCGGCGGTGCCTGTGCGCTCGCGCTCGTGCCGGTGGGACGGCGGACGATCGAGGAGTGGGCCCCGCTCGTCGCCGCGCTTCTCGGGCGGCGATTGACCGGACGCACGCGGTTTCGCTCGGACGCTCCGCGTGCCGGGTTCGTCGGGCGTCGCAGCGTCGAAGGTCCGGCGCCCGACGTGCCGCCGCAGCTGCACGGGGTCCGGATCGTCGAGGCGCGCTACCGCGATCGCCCGATCGGAGCCCTGTCCGAACGGGGCGGCCGGCGGCTTACCGCGGTGCTCGCGTGTCGCGTCGTGTCGTTCTCACTGCTCGACCCCGAGGCGCAGGAGCGGCGGCTCGCGCGGTGGGGTCTCGTCCTCAGCGGTGCGGCGAGCACGGCAATTCGCCGGGTCCAGTGGATCGAACGGACGGCGCCGGCGCAGGGTGACGAGCTCGCTCGATGGCTTCACGCCGAGCGCGATCCGGCGGTGCCGCTGCGCGGGACGCCGATGATCGAGTCCTACCTCGAGCTGATCGGCACGACCGCGCGGGTGACCCAGGAGCACGAGATCCTGGTCGCGGTCCAGATCGACGCCCGCCGCGTGCGCGACCGGGGGCGCGACGCAATCCCCCGCGCCCTTGTGGAGGAAACCGAGCGGATTGCTCAGGGGCTCGAAGCGGCCGAGGTGACCGTCCTCGGCGCACTCGGCCCGGAACAGCTCGCGCGGGCCCTGCGCACCGCATTCGATCCGTACGCTCGCGCCGAGCTCGCCGCGCTGGAGACGGTGGATCCCGAGCGGGCGGGGCTCGCCGAGCGCAACGCGTGGCCGCTCGCCACCCGTGAGGCGTGGGACCACTACCAAAGCGACGGCGCGCTGCACGCGAGCTACTGGATCGGGGGCTGGCCACGCGTCGACGTCTCGCCGATGTTCATGGACGCCCTCCTCGGCCGCTCGTCGACGGTGCGTACCGTCGCGGTCACCTTCGAGCCGATCCCACCGGACCGCTCGACGCGTGAGGTCGAGGCCGCGGTGACGCGAGACCGCGCCGACCGCGAGCTGCGGCATCGCTTCGGCCAGTCGGAGACGGCCCGGCAGCGCCAGGCCGAGGATGCCACCGCCCGCCGCGAGGCGGAACTCGCCGCCGGGCACGCCGAGGTCCGGCTCGCCGGATTCGTCACCGTGTCCGGCCGCGATCGGGACGACCTGCGCCGGGCGAGCTCGGAGGTGCTCGAGCATGCGGCCCGTGCCCGGCTCGAGCTCCACCGCATGTACGGCCAGCAGGCCGACGCGTTCATGTTCACGCTCCCGCTCTGCCGAGGCCTGCGATGAGTCTCCGCGCCGCCGAACGCCCCGGGCACCGCTGCACGACGCGCCATGCCCAAGCTGTCTACCCGTTCATCGCGGCCGGCGGCCTCGGGGGGCGCGGCGTGTTCATCGGACGTCATGCGACCGGCGCCGCGTTCTGTTTCGACCCGTGGGTCCTGTACGGCGAGGGGGCGCTCGACGACCCGAACGTGATCGTGCTCGGCAAGCTCGGGCAGGGCAAGAGCGCACTCGTCAAGACGCTCCTGTGGCGGATGCTGCTGTTCGGCCGCCGCGCCTTTGTGCTCGATGTCAAGCGCGAGTACGGGCCGCTCTGCCGGGCCGTCGGCGCCACGCCGATCTCGCTCGTGCCGGGCGGCGGCGTGCGCCTCAATCCGCTGGCGTCACGTCCGGAGGAGCATGCTCAGCTCGAACTGCTGCGCGCCGTCGCCGTGACCGCGCTCGGAGGCCCGCTCACCCAGATCGAGGCGGCGGCACTGCGCGAGGCGCTGCGTACCGTCCGGCAGCGCGGCTCGGGCGAACCGACCCTGCCGGAGATCGCCGCCGCACTGTTCGCCCCCACCGCCGGGATGGCGGAGGCGCTGCGCACGACGGTGGAGGGACTCGCGATCGATGCTCGCCGTGCCGCGCTCGCCCTGCAGGACCTCTGCGAAGGACCGCTCAAGGGGATGTTCGACGGGCCGACGACGCCCGGGCTCGAACTCGATGCGCGGCTGCTTGTGCTCGACCTGCACGCCGTCCGCGACTCGCCGGCGGTCGGCATCCTGATGGCGTGTGCGACGGCGTGGATGAGCGCCCTGCTGGCACGGATGGCCGAGCGACCCGGTCGCGAGCGGCTTGTCAACGTCGCCGACGAGTCGTGGAAGATCGTGCAGCACACGGGGCTCGGCGAGTGGTTTCAGTCGAACTTCAAGCTCGCCCGGCAGTTCGGCGTGATGAACCTCGTCGTGTTGCACAAGCTCGCCGACCTGCAGGCCGCTGGCGATGCCGGATCCCGCGCGGCACGGATCGCCGAGGGCCTCGTCGCCGACGCCTCGACCCGGATCGTGTATCACCAGGACGAGAGCCAGGTGGCGCTCACCCGCGCCCTGCTCGGCCTCTCCGAGACCGAGGCGCAGCTGATCGCGATGCTCGGCGCCGGTCAGGCGCTGTGGCGCGTTGGCTCGCGGTCGTTCGTCGTCCAGCACTACCGCTCGCGGCTCGAGACCCGGCTGACGAACACCGACACCGGTATGCGGATCAGCGACGCCGAAGTCGGGCGCGGATGAGCCCCCCGCGCGACACCGGCGCGTCGGACGCCGTGGTCCTCGTCGTGCTCGGCGGAGCGGTGGCCGCGGCAGCCCTCGTGTGGGTCTGGGGTGGCGTCGCCGGCGCGCTGTTCGGCGGCGGGTGGCCACGCATCCCCCCGGACACGCTCCTTGACGTCTTGGCGCGTCTGCCGGGGCACCTGTCCGACCCGGCGTCGGCCTGGCCCCGCGGGGTGCGCGCCGGGCTCCCGGGGCCACCCGGGTTCTACGCCGCGCTCGTGCTCGTCGGACTGTTGGCGGGCGCGGCAACGGCGCTTGTTTCGCGCGTCGCCGGACGGACCCGCGGGAGCGTCCGCCGCGGCGCCGCCGGCGCACGCTGGGCGAGCGGCGGCGAGCTGCGCGTCTTGCGGCGCCGTGAGCGCATCGGTTGCCGACTCGCGCTCGGCCGCAGCCGCGGGCGCCTGCTCCACGCCGAGCAGCGTCACGCGCTCGTTGCCTTCGGTCCGCCCCAGTCGGGGAAGTCCGCCGGCCTGGCGATCCCAGCGCTGCTCGAGTGGCAGGGGCCGGCCGTCGCCTCATCGATCAAGACCGACCTGCTCGGGGCGACACTGCGACGACGGAGCGCCCTCGGTCCAGCGTTCATCTTCGATCCGTTCGCGCTCTCCGGGATGCGGACGCACACGTGGTCGCCGCTGCGCGGCGCCGAGACATGGGACGGAGCGCTTGAGACCGCGTGGCGGCTGGCGTCCTCCGGGGAGGTCGACCAGCGCGGCGTCGAGGGCGGCGACTTCTGGGCGATCGCGGCGGAGCAGCGGCTGGCGCCGCTGCTGTACACGGCGGCGGCGGCGGGCGCCCCGATCGAGACCGTCGTGCGTTGGGCGTATGGCCAGGGCGGCCGCGAGCTGGAGACGGAGCTGATGCGGCTCGCGGGAGACGCCCCCGATGAGCAGGCGCTCGCCGACGCGAACGCCGCGTATGACGCGGTGCGGGCGTTCGAGGCGCAGGCCGACCGGACGCGCTCCTCGATCGAGGCGACCGCCCAGGCGATCCTGCGCGCGTATCGGTTCTCCCGGGTGGCCCGGTCTGCGGCCTCGTGCGAGATCACGCCGGACCGCCTCCTCGACGAGGCGGCAACGCTGTATCTCATCGGCGACGCCAAGGCGTCGAAGCTGCTCCGGCCGCTGTTTCTCGCGCTGCTCTCGGAGGTCGTCGACCGCGCCTACGAGCGGGCGACGCTCGGCGGCGGGCGCCTCGAGCTGCCACTGCTGCTGTGCCTCGATGAGGCGGGCAACGTCGCACCCCTCCCCGCGCTCGCCGAGATCGCTTCGACGGCGCCGAGTCACAACATCCAGCTCGTCTCGATCTTCCACGATCTCCAGCAGGCGCGGAGCCGGTACGGCAAGCAGGCCGAGACGGTCGTCAACAGTCACCGGGCGCGCATGCTGCTGCCCGGCGTGGCCGACCTCGAGACGCTGCGGTATTTCGCCGGCCTGGTTGGCGAGGAGGAGGCCCACGAGCTGACCCGGACCACGGGGGCGGGCGGTACGACCCGCTCGAGCGCCGTGCGCCGCCGGCCGCTCGTGGCCGCCGAGGCGCTGCGGCAGCTGCGGGACGGTCACGCGCTGCTCCTGTACGGCCGGCTCGCGCCGGCCGATCTGGCGTTGCGGATGTGGTTCGCGGACCGGCGGCTGCGACGGCTCGCGGGCAGCGGCCCGGCGGCGACCCAGACGCGACCACCGACGGAGGCACCGGCATGAGCTGGCAGGAGCCGGACGATGGCAGATTTGATCGGGACGATGGCTGGGAGGACGCCGAGGCGCGGCGGTGGCCGCTCGTCCCGCATGGCCTCTACCCGCGGGAGCGCTGGCTGTGGTTTGAACAGCTGTGGACCGACGTGTGCACGCTCCGGGGCCGTTACCGCCTGCCGGTCCGAGCCGGGTGGTGGGAGGACGGTGTCCAGGTCGAGGCGCTCGCCGCGCTCGCCGCCTGGACGCAGCGCTACGACTCCGGTGAGTGGGACGACCCGCCCGGTAAGTTGGCGCTGCTCTACGACCTGGAGCGGATCGGGACGCTGCTGCGTGACGGCAACGAACCGTTCCATCCGGATCGTGACCGGCTGGCCTTCGCCCGCCATCTGCTCGAGATCGGGTGTCAGCCTCCAAACGGGTGGGGAGAGGTTTCTCCGCCACCGGGGAGGGAGCCGTGACAAGCTCCGCCGGTGACCCGCGAGACGGATTTTCCGATGGGGGCGGCGGTCACCGTGGAGGCACTCGATCGCGATCCCCACCCGCTGCTCGCAGACCTGCGCGCCCGGGAGCCGGTGTCGTGGATTCCGGCGCTCGACGGGTGGCTCGTGACGCGATACGACCTCGCGCTGGAGGTGATGCGAGAGGCGAAGCGGTTCACGGTCGACGATCCGCGGTTCTCGACCGCCCAGGTCATCGGCCCGAGCATGCTCAGCCTCGATCACGCCGAGCACGCGCGCCACCGAGCGCTGTTCGTCGGCCCGTTCCGGGCGAGCGCGGTCCATGAGCGCTTTGACATCTCGGCCGCCGATGAGGCGGAGCGGTTGATCGAGCGGCTCCGCCCGGCGGGTCGCGGGGAACTGCGGCGTGGGTTTGCCGGCCCGTATGCCGCGACGATCATCACCCGGGCGCTCGGCCTCGGCCGGCATGAGGCGGAAACGGTGCTCGGCTGGTACGACGCGATCTCGGCCGCGGTGACGGGGATCACAGCGGGCACAGGTGCGCCAACGGCCGGCACGAGGGCGCCGACAGCCGGCACGGGCGCGCAGGCCGTCGGCGCGGGTGCGCAGACCGCGGGCGAGGCTGCCTTCGCTGAGCTGAGCCGGCGCCTGGAGTCCGTCATCCACGAGGAGCAAACCGGGCCGGGATCGCTGCTCACGGCGGCGGCCGCGAACACCGAACTGAGCGACGCACAGATCATCTCCAACGCGGCCGTGCTGCTGTTCGGCGGGATCGAGACGACCGAGGGCATGATCGCCAACGCCGTGCTGCACCTGCTCTCCCAAGAGGACGCCCTCGCGCGGGTGTACGCACAGCCTCAGTTGCTTTCGGTCGCGATCGAGGAGTCGCTTCGGCTCGAGCCCGCGGCAGCGGTGATCGACCGCTACGCGACCGAGTCGGTCGCTCTCGGTGGCGCGGAGATCGGCGCCGGGGAGCTCGTGCGAATCTCGATCGCCGGCGCCAACCGGGACCCAGCCGTGTTCGCGTCCCCGGACCGGTACGACCTCTCCCGCCGCAACTCGCGGCGGCACCTCGCGTTCGCTCAGGGTCCGCACGTTTGCGTCGGCGTCCACCTTGCCCGGCTCGAGGCTCGCAGCGCGCTGCTCGCACTGCTCGAGCGACTTCCCGGCCTCGCGCTCGACCCGGATCGGCCAACGAGGGTGCGCGGGTTGGTGTTCCGTAAGCCCGTCGAGTTGAATGCCCGCTGGCATGTCTGAGCCCTCCCTCCTCCAGGTCAGGACCCGGGACGGTCGCCGGCTCGACGTCGAGCTCAGCGGCGCCGGCAATCGCGTGGTCCTGTTCCACACCGGCACGCCGAGTTCAGGGGAGCTCTTCGGCGCCGCGATCGCCGACGGAACCGCGCGGGGGCTGCGCCACATCGCTTACTCACGGCCGGGCTACGGGACATCTGATCGCCAGCGTGGGCGAACCGTTGCCGACTGCGTCACCGACGTCGTCGCGATCCTCGATGCGCTCGAGGTCGAACGGTGCCTGACCGTCGGCTGGTCAGGCGGGGGGCCGCACGCACTCGCCTGCGCCGCGCTCCTGCCCGATCGCGTGGATGCCGCGGCGACGATCGCCTCCGTCGCGCCACGTGACGCCGAGGGACTCGACTGGCTCGCCGGCATGGGCGAGGAGAACATCGCCGAGTTCGCCGCGCTCGAGGCCGGGCCGCAGGCGCTCGAGCAACTGCTCACGACGTACGCCGTGCCGTTGGCGAGCGTGACCGCCGAGCAGGTGCGAGCCGAGCTCGGGGATCTCCTGTCGGCCGTTGACGCGGCGGTGCTCACCGGCGACGTTGCCGAACACATGGCGCACACGAGCCGTGCCGCGGTCGCCACCGGCGTGTGGGGATGGTTTGACGACGACATCGCGTGTCTCAGCGATTGGGGCTTCGACCTCGGCACGATCCGCCGACCGGTGACGATCTGGCAGGGAGTTGAGGATCGCTTCGTTCCACCCGCTCACGCCGAGTGGCTCGCAACGCACGTCCCGGGCGCGTCGCTCGAGCTGCGACCCGACGACGGCCACCTGTCACTCGGCATCACCCAATACGGTGATGTGCTCGACGCCTTGCTGCGCGATGATGCCGGGGCAAGCCTCACCTGACCAAGGAGAACACCATGGCGCTGACTCGGCAAGGGACGCATCGAATTCACCAGCACATTGCAGCGGATGTCGAAGCGGACCTGCTCGATCTCGCCGTCGAGATGCCAGATCGCGAGATTCCGCGCACCGGGATCAGCCGCGAGGCGGCGTACGAACTGCTCTCCAGCGAATTGCTCCTCGACGGGCACGCTCGCCTCAACCTGGCGACGTTCGTGACGACCTGGATGCCGCCGATCGCCGGCCGGCTGATGGCCGAGACGGCCGAGAAGAACATGATCGACAAGGACGAGTATCCGATGACCGCGGAGATCGAGGCGCGGTGCGTGCGAATGCTCTCCGAGCTGTGGAACTCGCCGGATCACGAGGAGGCGACAGGCTGCTCGACCACCGGATCAAGCGAGGCGGCGATGCTGGCCGGGATGGCGCTGAAGTGGCGCTGGCGCGAGCGCATGCAGGCGGCGGGTAAGCAGGCCGACAAGCCGAACCTGGTGATGGGAGCCAACGTCCAGGTGTGCTGGGAGAAGTTCTGTCGCTACTGGGAGGTCGAGCCGCGCCTCGTGCCGATGGAGGGCGACCGATTCCATCTCGGCGCGGCAGAAGCGGTCGCCCAGTGCGACGAGAACACGATCGGCGTCGTCGGGATCCTCGGTTCGACGTTCGACGGCAGCTACGAACCGATCAGGGAGATCGCGGCCGCGCTCGATCAGTTCGAAAGCGATCAGGGCATCTACGTCCCGATCCACGTCGATGGCGCCTCGGGCGGCTTCGTCGCCCCGTTCTTGCAGCCCCACCTCGACTGGGACTTCCGCGTCGACCGGGTGCAGTCGATCAACGCCTCCGGCCACAAGTACGGGCTCGTGTACCCCGGCGTCGGCTGGGTGGTGTGGCGCACGAAGGAGGCGCTGCCGAAAGACCTCGTGTTCGACGTCAACTACCTCGGCGGGCACATGCCGACGTTCGCGCTCAACTTCTCCCGGCCGGGCAGCCAGGTGATCGCGCAGTACTTCATGTTCATCAGCCTCGGGTTCACGGGCTACCAGCGGGTGATGCAGAACGCTCAGGCGGTCGCCACTCACATCTCCTCCGGGATCGCAGAGATCGGCCCGTACAACCTGATCACCGACGGCAGCGAGCTGCCGGTGTTCGCGTTCGCGCTCAAGCCGGACCGCGAGTACTACACGGTGTTCGACGTCTCAGATCGCCTCCGCCAGAAGGGGTGGCTTGTCCCGGCCTACTCCTTCCCGGAAAACCGCCAGGACCTGAGCGTGCTGCGAATCGTCGTCCGGGCCGGAATGACCCACGACCTGGCGGACCTGCTGGTCGAGCACATCAAGGAGGAGACCGGGTACCTCGAGTCGCTCACCCAGCCGCTGCCGGGGCCAAGTGCGGAGGACCGCAAGACATTCGCTCACTGATCGGGGGCACCGGCCGTACCGGCAGCGGCACGTCGCCACCTCCGCGCACCGCAGCCGTCCACCGAATCGGTGGACGGCTGACGGCACGGGGGGGTGGGGGGGTGGGGCGGCGGGGCTAGGCCGCCTCGAGGGCGGGAAGGGGCTCTTCAGCCTCCGACCCGTGTTCGGCCGCGGGGACGCGACGGAGCAGGACGAGAGCAAGCCCGATTGCGAGCACAAGCAGCACGGCTGCGATCGAGAAAGCGAGGTGGTAGCCGCTCATCAGCGAGTTGGTCAGCGAGCGACCGCTTGCTGAGAGTGAGTTGCTGCGGGTCGTCGACAGTGTCGCGAGGACAGCGAGGCCGAGCGCTCCGCCGACCTGCTGGGTCGTGTTGACGAGTCCGGAGGCGAGGCCTGAGTCCTCAGGCGTGGCGGCCGACATCGCGAGGGTCATCAGCGACGGGAACCCGAGGCCGGCACCGATCCCAAGGAGCACCATCACCGGGAGCAACTGCGTCCAGTAGTCGGCGTTCGCCGGAGCGCCGCGGAACACAACGAGTCCGACGGCCATCAGCACGAGCCCCGGCACGAGTGTCCGGGCCGCGCCGAAGCGCGTGATGAGCCGTGCCGAGAAGCCGAGCGACAGGACCGCGATCCCCAACGCAACGGGGAGGAAGGCGAGGCCGACCTCGATCGCGTCGTAGTGGAGGACCCGTTGGAGGTAGAGCGCACCGAGGAAGAACATCCCGAACAGCCCGGCGACCATCAGGATCTGAACGAGGTTCGCTCCGGTGACGATGCGCGAGCGGAACACGCGCAGCGGCACGAGCGGGTTGGCGGCGAGCCGCTGGCGGACGACGAAGCCCGCGAGCAGGCCGACGGATACCGCGCCGAAGCCGATCGTGTGAGCTGAACCCCAGCCATATCCGCTCGCCTCGACGATCGTGTAGACGCCGAGCATGAGCGCGCTGACGAGCAGGACGGCGCCCGGCGCATCGGCCCCGTGGCGCAGGCCGATCCCCGGCTCGTCGGCGAGCAGACGCACCGCGTAGAACGCCGTCGCGATCCCGATCGGGATGTTGACGAAGAAGATCCAGTGCCAGTTGAGGGCCTGCGTCAGGACGCCGCCGGCGAGCAGCCCGATCGCACCGCCGGCAGACGCCACGAAGCTGTAGACGCCGATCGCCTTCGCCTGCTCCCCGGGGCGAGGGAACATCGTCACGATCATGCCGAGAATGACCGCCGAGGTCATCGCGCCGCCGACGCCCTGCACGAACCGGGCGGCGATCAGCAGTTCCTGGGTCTGCGACAGGCCGCAGACGAGCGAGGCCGTGGTGAAGATCGTCAGCCCGACGAGAAAGATCCGCTTGCGGCCGATGAGGTCGCCGAGGCGGCCGACGAGCAGCAGCAGGCCGCCGAACGCGATCAGGTACGCGTTGACGACCCACGCGAGGTCCGACTGCGAGAAATGCAGGTCGGTCTGGATCGAAGGCAGCGCCACGTTGACGATCGTCTGGTCGAGGATGATCATCAAGAAGCCGGCGCACAGTACGACGAGCGCAATCCAGCGTTGGCGCTCGTCGACCGACGCGCGGCCGGTTGTCGTTGCGGGGGTATCTCTCATCACCGTCTCCCTGTCGTGTCCGGTCGTTCGCTTAGTACCGTATCAGATCGTCTGCTACGGAACGATCCTACGTGGGATCGTTTCTTGTCTGACGTCAGGATCGGCTACGACACGCCGGCGCGCATCGGGAGAACGCAGCGAAAGGGACGGCGAGAGCCCTTACTTACTGCCGGGGCCGGGCGCTCTTCGGGCGTGGCGTCGGACTCAGCCGCGGCGGCGGACCGGCTGGGAGCACGCGACCGGCGAAGCGAGCCGACCGCACGCGAGGCGGCCGAGGGCCCGGAGGAACGTATCCCGCTCGTCAGCGGGCAGTGACGCGAGCACGTCCTCGCGTACGCGGCCGAGGATGGCCTCGGCCTCCCGTACCTTGCGTTCGCCGGCCTTCGTGACTTTGATCACACGGGCTCGGCGATCACCGGGCGCCGGGCGCCGCTCGGCGAGGCCCGCGGCCTCAAGCTCGTCGACGGTGACGACCATCGTCGTCTTGTCGAGGCCGATCACGCGCGCGAGGTCCGTCTGGGTCTGCTCGCCGCCCATCGCGGTGGCAAGGACCGCGTGTTCGCGCGGCGAGATCCCGGAATCCTCGAGCGCTGCCGTCTGCTCGGTGACGAGCGCGTGACTCACTCGAGAGAGAAGCCAGCAGAGATCGGACGCCAACGCCGCAGGCGGCGCGGCAGAGGTAACGGAATCGTTTACTGCGGTGGCCATACGATCGATCTTAACACCTGATCGTCACAACTCAGAAGTTCTTGATCTAGATCATTTCCGCGCTGTCGTCCCAGGTCAGCCCAGCGAGCCGCCGCCCCGCTTGCTCGAGCGCCGGCAGCGTGCCCGCTTCGATGATCGCCTGGAGATCAAGGATCCGCGCGCCGAAGGAGTCGAGTTCGACACGGCCGGCGACAGCGTGACACGGGATGCCTGACTGGCGCGCCCGGGTCGCCACCTCCGAGACCGCCTTTCCGGCGAGGCTCTGTTCGTCGAGCTTGCCCTCGCCGGCGATCACCGCGCGGGCAGCTCGCATGCGGGGCTCGAACTCGATCCGGTCGAGGATGAACGCTGCGCCCGGGACGAGCTCGGCACCGAACGCTGCCCACAGTCCGCCGGCGAGACCGCCGGCGGCCCCGGTCATCGGGATCCCGCGGGGATCACGGGGAAGGCGCCGCGCCGCGCCGACCAGCCGTTTCGTCAGCCGCTCCACTGCCGCAGCGTCCGCTCCCTTCTGCGGCGCAAACACGCGGGCCGCCTCTTCGTACGGGGTCCGGACGTCGCACAGGACGACGATCTGAGCTCCGCGGAGGCCCCCCGCCCTGTCGATCGCACGGATGGCGCCGGCCCCCCCGTCGGTCGTCGCGCTGCCGCCGACGCCGAGATAGACGCACTCGGCACCACTGTCGATCGCGGCTGCGATCAGCTCCCCGGTCCCAGCCGTATCGGCGAGGAGCGGGTCCCGTTCTGACTCGGCGACGAGACTCAGCCCGCTCGCCGCAGCCGTCTCGACGATCCCCGTCCGACGCTTCCCGCGGCCGCCGCCGATCGCGAGCCCGAAGCGCGCGGTGATCGGGCGGCCGAGCGGGTCGCTCACGACCGCGTCGTGAAGCTCCGCACCGAGCGGCCCCGCGAGCGCGTCGAGCGTGCCCTCGCCCCCGTCGGCGACGGGACATTCGTCGGCCTCGTGCCCGGCCGCCCGTATCCCGCGCGCCAACGCGGCCGCAACCTCCGAGGCGGTGAACGTGCCCTTGAAGGAGTCAGGGGCGACGAGAATCGTCGTGGGAACACCGGGGATCGTCGCCACGGCGGGAGTATCGCCGCTGCGGCGCGGTCCGCGATGCGTCATTCTTTGCCCGCGGCAAACGAGGGGCACAAGAGTTGCGAGAGACCACGTCGAGACAGACTGCGGCGGCGCGGCGACGCCGGCTGCGACGCCTGCTCGCGTTGCTTTCGGTGGCGGCCCTCGCGTCACTCGCCGCCGGGGTGATCGTCGCGCAGCCCGCCCAGACCCACACTCGGCACGCCGCCGCACGGGGGGACGCGCGCCGCAGCGTGGTCGACGGCATCCGGCTCCTGGCCCCGGTGACCTTCACCGTCGAGGCAAGCGGCGATCTGCTCATTCACTCGCCGGTGTGGGACCGCGCCCTCGCGCTCGGAGGGGGAAGCCGATACGACTTCGACCCCCTGTTCGCCGAGATCCAGCCGATCATCAAGGCCACGGACCTGCCGCTGTGTCACGTCGAGACGCCGATGACACCGGCCCCTCCGACCGGATTCCCGGTCTTCAACACCCCGCCGGCGCTCGCCCAAGCGATCCGGGACACCGGCTGGCGCGCCTGCTCGACCGCGGCGACGCACTCCCTCGATCAGGGGCAGACCGGGGTCGACGACACGATCGCCGCGCTCGATCGGGCGGGCATCCGCCACGCGGGGACGTACTCCTCCGCGGCGGCGCAGCAGACGCCGTTGATCATGACCGTCAGGGGCATCAAGGTGGCATTTCTCTCCTACACGGAGTTGACGGATGGAGTTCCCTCGCCGCACCCGTGGTCGGTCAACCGGGCGCAGAACGTCACGCAGATCCTCGCCGAGGCGCATCGGGCCCACGCCGGCGGAGCCGAGGCGGTGATCGTCAACATCCACTGGGGCGATGAGAACGTACCCCAGCCGAGCACCTTCCAGCTCAGTCTCGCGCGGACGCTGACCGCGTCGCCGGACATCACCGCGGTCGTCGGCCAGCATGTCCACGTCGTGCAGCCGATCCGGCGGATCAACGGCAAGCTCGTCGTCTTCGGCGAGGGCAACCTGATCTCCAACCAGACCTCCGCGTGCTGCCCGGAGGCCTCGCAGGACGGGATGATCGCGCTGCTGACGATCACCGTCGACGGCCGCGGGGCGCGGGTCACACGCGTCCGCTATGTCCCGATCTGGATCCGCCATCCGGACTTCACGGTCGTCCCAATCGGGACGGGGCTGCGGAACGACCCGGCGGACGCAGATGCGCTGCGCGCGTCGTATGCCCGGACGGTGGCCGTCGTCGGCCGCAGCTCGGATGTGCAGCCAGTCCCCGCACGACTGCCGTAGCTCGTGAGGTTGGGGTGGTCTCAACCACCCCTAGGGCGCCTGGGAGGGGGCGCCGGCCGGACGTACCGTCCGTCCTACGCACACCCAACCGTCCGTCTCCTGGAGGAAACCAATGTCAGTCATCACCACGATCTTGCGCCGGTCACGCTTCGTGACCGGTCTCGTCACCGCCCTCACTGCCGCGGCGCTCCTGCCGGCCGGCGCGCTGGCGGCGACGAGCACGTTCGGCTCAAGCCTCAACCATGATCCGGCGAACGCCGGCTCGAGCTGCGATCAGAACAATCTTGACAATCCGCCGTTCTGCACCCATGTCGGCTCGTTCTACCCTGGCTTCTCCGGCCGTGCGCAGGCAACGTCAGGCGGCACGATCACGAAGATCAAGCTCCGCGCCGAGGGCCCGATGTCGTTCCGCTTCAAGCTCATGCAGGTCCGCCACCTGAGCTCAAACCACAAGAGCGGCCAGGCCAAGCTCGTCGCGATCAGCCGCAAGCTGCACGCGAACGGGCCGTCGGCGAACGGCGATGGCAGCTCGCCGGTGGAGACGTTCAATGTCCACATCAAGGTGCATAAGGGCGACTACGTCGGCCTCGACACGAACAACAACACCGCCGAGTACTGCTCGGACGGGACCCCCGGTCAGCTGACCTTCTTCAACCCGGACCTGTCGCTCGGCGACGGCTTCCAGCAGTCCCAGGGCGTCGACGGCTGCCTCCTGCTCGTGCAGGCCGTCTACAACCACTAGGCACACGACGCAGTGGCGCTGACGCAGTTGCGGCGGGCCGAGAAACGGCCCGCCGCGCTGCGTTGAGGCGACCACGAACTCCCGCGCGGGCCGCCTGAACGGGGCGCTCGGGAGATCGTGGTCGTCTGCGGTACGCAAGTTCCCGCGCGGGCCGCCTGAACGGGGCGCTCGGGAGATCGTGGTCGTCTGCGGTATGCAAGTTCCCGCGCGGCGTCGTGACGTCCGGCGCACGGGAACTTGCTGTCGTCGCACTCACGACCCGACGTCGACCACGAACTGCGTGGAGCGGGTCACTCCGTGGCAGCGGACCCGGGCGGTGATCGTGGCCACGCCGCGGCCGACCGTCCGGATGACGCTCCCACGCCGCACCGCGACAACCCACGGCATCCGACTCTCCGCTCGGATCGGTCCGGGGCTGATCCTCGACGGCCGGCCGTATCACGGCTTCGCGGGTATGGCGGGGGAGGTCGGACACGTGCTCTCCGACCCCGCCGGGCCGATCTGCCGCTGCGGCAATCGCGGATGCCTGGAGGCGGTCGCGAGCCCGGTGGCCGTCTCCGCCCTGCTCGAGCGCAGCCTCGGCGAGCGCGTGACCGTCCGGCGCCTGCTCGAGCTCATCGCCGCCGGGCATCGCGGTGCCCGAACCGCCGTTTCCGAGGCCGGTGCCGCCGTCGGTCGTGCCCTGTCGATGCTCGTGGGCGTGCTCAATCCGGAGCTGGTCGTGGTCGGCGGCGACCTCGCTCAGGCCGGCCCGGTGCTCCTGGACCCGATCACTGACGAAATCGCGCGCCACGGCGTCGCTCCCGCCGCCGACGCCGTGCGCGTCGTGCCGGGCACGCTGGGGGAGCGCGCCGAGGTCCTCGGCGCGGCGGCGCTCATCCTCGCGCAGTCACCCCGGGCGCTCGTGCAGCGCCTCGGCTGAGATCCCGCCCGGCGGACTACTTCATCTGCGCGAGCAGGCACTCCGTCGGCGCCTTGTCCTCGCGCCAGCGCAGGATCTTCGTACCGTGGCGGATCCGTCCCCCGCTCGTGTGATCAAACGTGATCTCGACGACGAGCTCGGGGCGCAGATCGATCCACTCGAGCTCCTTCTCGTTCTTCCACCGGCTCGGATCGCCATGGCCGCGGCGGCCCGTCTCGTATGGCTTCAACCGCTCGACGAGTGCCCGCTTCTCAGCGGCACGCAGACCCGATGAGTGGCCGACGATGTGGAGCTTTCCCTCCGGGTCGTACAGCCCGAGAATCAGCGAGCCGACGGTCCCCTCCTCCTTACCCGGGCGCCAGCCGGCGACGACCGCGTCGATCGTCCGCACCCGTTTGATCTTGACCATGCCGGTTCGCTGGCCCGGGCGGTACGGCGCTCGGCAGTCCTTGGCGACGACGCCTTCGCCCCGATCGAGCCACGGCTCAGCCTGCGCGGGGTCGCTGGTCAGCGGCGTGAGCGTGACCGGCTCGGCGACGAGCTGCTCGAGCGCGGCCCGGCGTTCGGCGAGCGGCCGGTCAAGCAGCGTCTCGTCATCGAGCGCGAGCAGATCAAACGCGACGTAGTGGGCCGGCGTCTGCTCGGCGAGCCTCGCGATCCGCGAGGCGGCCGGATGGATCCGGTTCTGGAGTGCCCCGAAGTCCTGGAGCCCATCCTCACCGTCGATCACGATCTCGCCGTCGAGGATGTACCGGCCGGCCGGAAACGTGAGCTCCGGGAAGTACCGCGAGAGCGGCTTCCCACCGCGGGACTGGATCAGACACTCGTCGCCGTCGACGAACGCGATCGCCCGGAAACCGTCGTACTTGGGCTCGTATACCCACTGATCGCCGTGCGGCAGCTCGGGCCTCGAGCGAGCGAGCTGGGGCTGGATCGGTGGCTTCAGCGGCAGGGACACGTGACCTCGATCGTATCCAGGCGCGTCATCAGCGGGGCGCTGGGCGCCCGATACGATCCGTCTATGGCCGGGCACGCCACCGTCGCCGAGGAGGAATACCTCCAGTCGCTGTACTGGCTGTTCGAAGCCGGACTGCCGATGACGGGCGCCAACCTGTCGCGGGCGATGCAGCTCTCGGCACCGACCGTGCACGAGATGCTCGGACGGCTCGAGCGCGACGGCTACATCGGGCGGGACGTCGGCCGCGCGATCACGTTCACTCCCTCCGGTCGCCGGCACGCCGAGCAGATCGTCTCTCGTCACCGGATGATCGAGCGCTTTCTGACCGACGTCGTCGGCGTGCCCTGGGACGACGTTCACGAGGAGGCGGAGCACCTCGAGCACGCGATGACACCGCGCTTCGAGGCGTACGTGCGCAGCGCCGTCGGCGATGCGCCGACGTGCCCGCACGGCCATCCGATTCGGGTCGGCGAGCGGATCGACGGAGCGCCCCTCGCGGACTGCGAGCCCGGTGCGGCCGTCACGATCCTGCGCCTCGAGAACGAGGCCGAGGACCTCCTGCACTACCTCAAGGACGCGGGGATCGAGCCGGGACTGAGGGGAAGATCGCGTCGAACGACGGCGAGGTCGTGACCGTGCACACGGATGGGGGCGATGCGACCGTCACGGTCAGCGTCGCCGAGACGGTCACGGTGCTCGCGGATCCGTCGCCGCCGGCACGGATCGCGCTCCCCGAGCAGCTCGTGCTCGGCCGGGAACGGTACGGACGCTAGTGTCCCGAGTCAGAAGTTCGACGGCAGTCGAGGCGCCCCCGGCGGCGCCGCGCGGCGTCCTCGAATCCTCGTGCACCTCCAGTGCACGTCGGATTCTGCGTCCTTGCGCGGCATCCCCCGGTGACACCTCTTGGTGCCACCGAACTTCTGACTCGCGACACTAGGACGCGACGGGCGCCGTCGCCGTCGCCGCGGGCAGCGCCGGCCGACCGGCGAGCCAGCCGCGGATCTGCCCGTAGATCGCCGGGTGATTGAGGAGATCGAAGTGGTTGACCTCCCCGACGTGGCAGTAGCGGTCGACGGGGAAGTGCATGCGTTCCCCTGGATGCGCCTGCGCCCACGCGCTGCTTCGGAGGACGAGCAGATCGCCGACGATGCGCCCGAGTGGGGCATCCGGCTCGCGTGACACCGTCGCGGCGACGAAGTAATGGTTCGCGGACTCCAGAAACGGGATCTGCGACCCGGCCTGTTGGACGAACGCATCCGGGTCCTGGTCACACCAGTCCTCGTCGAGGAGGTAGCCATGGCCGAGATCCTTGATCCCGGAGCTTCGGGCCTTGAGCGCTCGGGCCAGACCGCGCGTCTCCGGCAGCCGGGCGAGCGCGCCGGTGGCGAGTGTCGCGGCCTTCTCGAGCGGCGCGCCGAGGTGTGGCGACCCGAGCGTGAACACGTGCCGCACCTGGGCCGGCCAGGACTGCGCGTCGGCATAGTGGCAGGCGCTTCGGGCGACGAGGCCGCCCATCGAGTGGCCGATCAGCACGATTTCGTCGACCGCCACCGGCCAGTTGCCGCTCATGTGCTCGAGCATCTCAGCGAAGTCGCGGCCGTTCTCGGAGATGTGGCGGCCGGTGTTGTAGCGGACGTACAGCGGGGTGTAGCCGAGCTCGGTCCTCAGGCGCGCGCCGTAGGGCACGTGGCGGGCGGCGCCGAACTGCCATGCCTCCTCGGTCTCGCACAGCCCGTGGACGAACACGGCGAGGCGGGGCGTCGCATCGGGATACGCGCCGGCCAGGGCCGACCGCGTCGGCGGCACGTCGCGGCCGCCCACCCGTAGGCCCATGCTCAGCGCGAGCCGGTTTCCGCGCCGGTGGATGCTGTCGCCGAACGCGCCGTTGAGCGCGCCGATCGCGAGGCGGCCGGCCACGGACTGCTCGAGCGACGGCGCGTCCGGGCGCCGGGCGCCGCTGATCGCCAGCGCGCCGCCGCGTACGAGTCCCTTCGTCAACCCGCGAGCGACGGTGTAGGCACCCTCGGCGACGCCGTCGTGGATGACCTGGACCGGAGCGGCGGTCCGACCGAGCGCGCTGAATACACGTCCTGCGATGCCGGCATGCATGTCCCGGATCTGGAGCGCCAGGTGCCCAGCGGCCTCGCCGGCCAACTCACCAGCGGCGATGATCTCCTCAGGCTGCATCGGCGCTGTCGGTGACCTCGCGATACGCCTCGCCGAGGAGCTTCACGCCTCGCTCGATCTGATCGGTCGTGACACCCGAGTACGCGATCCGCAGCGAGGACTCGCCGCCCTCGAGCACGAAGTCCGAGCCCTTGACGAACTGCACGCCTCGGTCGGCGGCGACTGTGAAGAGCGCGTTCACGTCGGTGCCCCGCGGAAGCTCCACCCACATGAAGTATCCGCCCTGCGGCGGCTCGAAGCGGGCGTCGGGCAGCTCGCGGCGGAGCGCCTCGGCGAGTGTCTGGACGCGTTCGCGGAGCGCCGCCTTGACCGTCTCTATCGAGCGCTCGAGCGCGCCGGAGCGCGCGAACTCGTAGACCATTCCCTGCGCCACCATGTTCGGCGAGATGTATGCGCCGACCGCGAGCTTCGTGATCCGAGCGATCAGCTCGGCCGGGCCGACCAGGTAGCCGACGCGGATGCCGGGACAGACCGTCTTGGAGAACGACGAGGCATAGACGACCTCGTCCCCTCCATCGAGAGCATCGTCGCGAGCGGCGACCCGTCGAAGCGCAGCTCGACGTATGGGTCATCCTCGAAGATCACGAACTCGTGCGCCTTCGCGAGCTCGAGCAACCGCGCCCGCTTCTCCGCCGAGAGCGTGTAGCCGGCCGGGTTCTGGAAGTTGGGGATGATGTGCGCGAGCTTGGGTTTGGCGCCGGCGAGCAGCACCCGCTCGAGCGCGGCGACATCGAGCCCATCGGCTTCGAGTTCGACCGCTCGGACGTCCGCGCCGCGCTGCGTGAGTGACAGGAGCGTGCGGTCGTACGTCGGCTTCTCGACGATCACCGTGTCGCCGCTCGAGACGAGGGCGTCGAACAGGAACGCGTCCGCCTGCATCGACCCGTTGGTGACGATCACCTGCTCGGGCTCGACGCTGTGACGCTCGGCGATCCACTGGCGCAGCGGCTTGTAACCGACGGCCGTCCCATATCCCGTGAGACCGCCGGGGTCGTTGGCAAAGGCAGCCTCGGCGGCCGCCTTCAGACCGTTGACGTCAACGATGTCAAGTGACGGTGCTCCCCGGGCGAATGAGATCGAATCAGGCATCGTCTGAAGACTACGCGCTCCGCGCTGAGAGTTACGGCTCCCCCACCTCAACGTCGAAGATTGCGCGGTCCGCGCCTTCGTAGCCGCGGATGGACACAGCCCGGACACCCGGCAATGCGGCGAGCTCCGCCTCGAACGCGCGGACGGCGTCGGTGCTCGGGAACGGACCCGCCGTGACCCCCGTCGGGTGTGACGCGGGGCCAGGCGACGACGGGGGGCCGGGGTGCTGAGCTGTCTGCGTCAGCAGCCACTCGTACGCGTTGAGCAATTCGCGGAACGACGCGAGCAGCTTGGCGTGCAGTTCGGTGATCGGCGCCGCACTCGGTGGGGGCAGTGGTCGTGGTGGCAGCGGTCGTGGGGGTGGCGGCGGTGGCTGTGGCGGTGGCGGTGGCGGTGGCGGTGGCGGTGGACCGTGCCGAGGTCGCGGAGGCTCCGGCTCACGCGTGGGGGCACCCTCTGGCCCAGGCTCAGTCGTGGGCGCCCGCTCTGGTTCTGGCTCACTCGTGGGCGGCCGCTCTGGTTCTGGCTCAGACGTGGCCGCCGGCGACGCGGCCGGGCGCGGCTCGCGGTCCGGCAACAGCTCCTCCTGCACCGCTCGCAGGCGCCGGTCGAGGTCCGCCAGGCGCTCGTCGATATCGCTTCCCAGTCTCGGCATCGCGACGCGAGCGTATCGCGCCGCGCAGCGGAGAAACCGTAGTCTGCCGCGATACTCGCGCGGGCGAGACCCGATGAACGGCGCGCCCCGACACGGTGCACTCTGCCGATGGCGCTTCGGCATGTCTCCCGCACCCAGCTCATGCTGTCCACGCTCGGCATGCTCGGCCTCACCTGCCTCGCGTTGGTGACCTTGCAGCCCCGCAGTGGCGGCCGGACGGATGTCCTCGCTCAGTTGCAGAAGCCGGCCAGCGTCCCCGCCGTGCGCGTCGGCCCCGGACCGGTCAACACGACCGTCGCCGTTGCCGGGTACACGGTCGCCCTGCGGACGGCGTCCAACCACGCCGCCCGGCCGCAGCTCGTCACGCTGCGGCTCAGCCGCCCGTCCGGACCGCTCGACGGTGCCCGGGTGACGGTGTCGTACTCGATGCCCAGCATGAACATGCCGAGCGTGCTGAGCACAACGCTGCCCGCCAGCGGCGGTGGCGTCTACCGCGCGCGCGTCACCGCGCTCGAGATGCCCGGCGACTGGCTCGTCAGCCTCCGGATCACGCCGGCCCACGGCCGGGCGCTGCTCGTGGCGGTCACCGACCGCATGCCGCGGTAGTGCCCGCTCGCGAGGATCGCTGGTAGTCGCGTCAGACCTGGGGCTGCTCGCTGTAGACGAGCAGATGCTGCGCGAGCGCGCGCGCCGAACCCGTCAGCCCCTGCAAGCCGGCTCCCAGCACGAGCATGAAGTCGCGCTCGAAGCGCATGCCCGCGACGCGCCGGGCGACAAGGCCACCGGCGGGTTCGTCGCCGAGCTCCGCGGCCGGCAGGAGCACTGGCACACCCTCCGCGAGCGCCGCGGCGCGCGCCGCGGCGTTGCTGCCGATCTGCGCCTGCGGCTCGACCGGCACGAGTCCAGCCTCACTGAGGGCCGCATCGACGACGCGAGATGAGTTTGCGCTTGGATCACGACGGATGACGGCCGTGGCGGCGAACTCGGTCGGATCGATCTCGACGCACGTGGCCCACGGGTGCGCGATCGGCACGGCGACAACGATCTCGTCCCGCCACACGCTCGTCTGGATCAGGTCGGACCCGGAGTCACCCGGATCCACGGCGGCGAGCCCGATGTCACTGCGGCCGGTCCGCACCATGTCCCGCACGCGGCAGGAGTTCGCGGTCACGACCTCGACGGAGACATGACGCTCGTGGCGCGACTCCAGGCTGACGAGCGCCGAGGGCAGCCACCAGTCGGCGATCGTCGGGCTCGCGGCGATCCGGACCGGCAGGGGCTGGCCCGAGAAGCCGCGCATCAGCACCTCGACCGACTCGGCGTCCATCAGCAGGCGGCGGGCGGCTGCGTACAGTCGCAGCCCGGCCGGCGTCGCGGTGACACCACGCGGGGAGCGCGCGAGCAGGCGCGTTCCGGCGACTGCCTCGAGCGCCTTCAGCCGCTTGGAGAGCCCGGGCTGGCTCACCTGGATGAGTCGTGCCGCCCGGCCGATGCTGCCGAGATCAACCGCCGCGCAGAACGCGCGCAGCTCGGAGAGCTCCGGGGCCCGGACGAGCGTCCGTGCGGCAACGGTCGACGACACGGCGGGCTGCGTTGTCGACGGCTCGTCCTCGTGCGTGACGCGGAGCTTTACGAGCGTCCCCATGAGCGGGATAAAGCATGATCCAGCCGCCGGGCCGGACCATCGGGGCTTTTCCACACCCTGCCCTCGGGCAGCTACGCAAGCAGGGGAGGGCGGGCCATAACCCAAGCAGGGGAAGGCGGGCCATAACCCATTCGGGCCCCCACCGTGATCGGAAGGGGCCCGCGTGGGTTCGGGGACCGAGGCATGGCGTCCTCGGGCTCGCGAGCTGGAACGATGGCCCGTTCCCGTGGGTCACCAGATCCGACTCTCTGTCATAGATCGTCGTCGCTGACCCCTCGTCCCGCTAGACGCCAACCGCGTATCGCCGGCATAACCGCCGGCTATTGCCGTTCAGCCTCGAGGACCGGTCAGGCAGTCGCGCCGAGCAGCGACACCGCGAGCTCGGCGACCTGCGTCGGGGTCCGCCCGACCTTGACGCCTTTGGCTTCGAGCGCCTCGGCCTTGGCGGCGGCAGTGCCCTTGGACCCGGACACGATCGCGCCGGCGTGGCCCATCGTCTTGCCCTCGGGCGCCGTGAAACCGGCGATGTAGGCAACGACGGGCTTCGACACGTTCGACTCGATGTACTCGGCGGCGCGCTCCTCGGCATCGCCGCCGATCTCGCCGCACATGACGATCAACTCGGTGTCGGGGTCCTCCTCGAACAGCCCGATCACGTCGATGAAGTCGGTGCCCGGGACGGGGTCACCGCCAATCCCGACGATCGTCGAGTTGCCAAAGCCGCTCTGGGCGACGACATTGCCGATCTGGTAGGTCAGGGTGCCGGAGCGCGAGACGACGCCGACGTTGCCCTCCTTGAAGAAGGACGCGGGAATGATCCCGACGTTCGCCTTACCGGGCGAGAGGATGCCCGGGCAGTTGGGACCGACGAGACGCGAGCGGCCGTTCTTCTTGATCGTGTTGAAGACGCGGAGCTCGTCGTGCGCCGGGATGCCCTCGGTGATCGCGATGATCAGCGGGATGCCGGCATCCTCGGCCTCGAGGATCGAGTCGGCGGCGAACCGCGGCGGCACGAAGATCATCCCGGTGTTGGCGCCGGTCTCCTCGACGGCCTCGTGGAACGTGTTGAAGACCGGGATGCCCTCGACGTTCTGGCCGCCCTTGCCGGGCGTCACGCCGGCGACGACATCGGTCCCGTACTCACGGTCCCGCAGCGCATGGAAGGTCCCCTCCCGACCGGTGATCCCGGACACGCACAGCTTCGTTTCCTTATCGACGAGGATGCTCATGCGGCCGCTCCCGCAAGCTCGACGACCTTGGCGGCGGCGCCGTCCATCGTCGCCTCCGCGTGCACGCCCTGCAGGTTGGCCTCGGCCAGCAACTGGCGGCCCTCCTTGTCGTTCGTTCCGTCGAGGCGCACGACGAACGGCACCTGCGGCTTGATCTGGTTGAAGGCCTCGATGAGACCCCGTGCGACCTCGTCGCAGCGTGTGATCCCGCCGAAGATGTTGAACAACACGGCCTTGACCTTGTCGTCGGAGAGGATCACCTCAACCGCCTGCGTGATCGCCTCGGCTTTCGAGCCACCGCCGGCATCGAGGAAGTTGGCCGGCTTGCCACCCGCCTGGGCGACGACGTCAAGCGTCGACATCACGAGGCCGGCACCGTTGCCGAGGATGCCGATGTTGCCGTCGAGCTTGACGTAGGTGAGGCCGCGCTCCTTCGCCATCCGCTCCTGCGGGTCCTCGGCCGAGATGTCGCGCAGCGCGGCGTTTTCGGCATGACGGAACAGCGCGTTGTCGTCGAGCGTCACCTTCGCGTCGAGCGCCTTGACCTGACGGTCCGGCGTGACGATCAGCGGGTTGACCTCGACAAGCGTCGCCTCTTCGGCGACGAACGTCTCGTAGAGCTTGGCGAGCATCCCGCCGATCGGCCGGACGACGTCCCCGTCGACGCCGGCCTCGAATGCGAGGCGGCGCCCGTGGAAGTCCTGGAAGCCGAGCAGCGGATCGACGTGGAGCCGAGCGATGGCGTCGGGATCGGTCTCGGCGACCTCCTCGATATCCATGCCGCCCTTGGTCGAGAGCATGATCAGGGGAGCCTTCTCGGAGCGGTCGAAGATCACCGACGCGTAGTACTCGGACGCGATCTCCGAGGCGCCCTCAACCCATACTTCGTGGACGGTGAGGCCGCGGATGTCCATGCCCAGGATCGCCTTGGCGTGCTCCTCGGCTTCGGCGCGGTCGTTCGCGACCTTGATGCCGCCGGCCTTGCCGCGGCCGCCGATCTGCACCTGGGCCTTGACGACACAGGGGTATCCGATTTCGTCTGCCGCATCCACCGCTTCGTCCACCGTGCTCGCGGGACGACCGGCCGGCACGGGCACGCCGTGGCGCGCGAACAGTTGTTTTCCTTGGTATTCGAGTAGGTCCATAGTCGATCTGCACTGTATAAGAGAGGGTGTCTGATGGCCCCGAGCGCCCTCTCGAAGCCGCTTCCGTGGCATCATGCGCGCTCGCATGGCCATCCCAAAGCAGATCACTTTCGTCACCTTTGACGTCTACGGCACCCTGATCGACTGGGAGACCGGCGCGTACGACGCGTTCCGCAAAGAAGCGGAACGAGACGGCTTCACCGTCGAGCGCGACGAGCTCATCCCGCTCTTCCACGAGGTGCAGCAGCGAATCCAAGCCGGGTCCTACGAGCTATACGCCGAGGTCCTGCGCCGAACCGCGGTCGACATCGCCAAGCAGATCGACTGGCCGCTGGAACCATCGCGGTCCGGCTTCCTGCCGGACTCCGTCCAGCGCTGGCCGCCGTTCAAGGAGACCAATCCGGTCCTCCAGAAGATCGCCAAGAAGTACAAGATCGGTCTCATCTCAAACATCGACGACAAACTCCTCGGTCAGACGCGCCGCCACATTCCACTCGACTTCGACCTCGTCGTCACCGCCCAGCAGGTCCGCTCCTACAAGCCGGACCCGGCGCACTTCACCGAGTGCGAACGGCGAATCGGCGGAAAGAAGGGCTGGGTTCACGTCGCGGCGAGCTACTACCACGACGTCGAGCCCTGCCTGAAGAAGAAGATTCCGGTGATCTGGGTCAACCGCACCAAGCAGCAGCTCGAGTCCGGCCAGAAGAAGCCGGACGCCGAGGTGGGCTCGCTGCGCGAGGCGGCCAAATTGATCGGCGTGAACTAGGTCCGAGCCGATGCGCGTCCTCGCCGTTGACGCGGACGCCGTCGTGTTCGTCAGCGCGTTCTGGCAGACGACGTGCACCGCCCTGCGGGCGGGCGACGAGGGCTTCGTGATCGATTCACCGGTGTTGCCCCACGAGCTCGAGGCGCTCCCGCAGGTCCTCGAGCAGTCAGGCTTCCCCGTGTCAGGCCTGCTCGTGACGCATGGCGACTGGGATCATCTGCTCGGCCGCCACGCGTTCCCGGATGCCTCGGTCGGCGCCGGCGAGAGCACCGTCGCGCTGCTCACCTCCGATCCGTCACAGCCGCAGCGCGAACTACAGGCGTTCGACGAGGAGCACTACGTCTCCGGCCGACCGCCGCTCGCGCTCGACGGGATCCAGGGGCTGCCGGTTCCCGGGCGGCTCGATCTCGGGACCGACGGGCGAGAGCTCGAGCTGCATCCGGCGGCGGGCCACACGGCAGACGGAGCCGCGTATCTCGCCCCGTGGCTCGGCCTGCTCGTGTGCGGCGACTACCTGTCGCCGGTGGAGATTCCGTGGATCTCCGCGGGCGGTTCGGTCGATGCCTATCTCGAGACGCTCGACCGCCTCCGTGGGCTGGCAGCGCGCGTGCAGACTGTCGTGCCCGGGCACGGCGGCCCGATCGCGGCCGAGCGCGCCCTGGCGATCCTGGACGAGGACGTGGCCTACGTGCGCGGCCTGCGTGATCTCGGGGCCGACGCGCCGCTCCCCGCCGGACGACACACGGGCGTCCAGCAGCGGATCCATGCCGAGAACGTTGAGTGTGTGGTCGGGCCCACGCAAGGCTGACCGTTTCCGGGCGGTTTGTCTCGCCCCGCCCGCACGACCTCACCCAACCGCAACCTCACCCAACCGCAACCTCACCCAATCGGTACAACGCGGTCAGGAACGACAGCGTCTAAGCAGCGCCGTCCGAGCTGATCACGGCGAGCGTGTCGCCGTTGGCGACCGAGCCGCCGACGGAGATCGGCAACTCCTTGACGGTGCCGGCCTTGTGGGCGGTGATCTCGTTCTCCATCTTCATCGCCTCGATCACACACACGAGGGTGCCCTCCTCGACGGTCGCGCCGGCGTCGACGGCGACTTTGAGGATCGTGCCCTGAAGCGGGGAGGCGAGCGTGTCGCCACCGCCACCGCCACCTCCGCCGGAGCGCTCACGACGTGGAGGCTTGCGGCCTGCGGCGCCGGGTGCGGCGCCGTTGGCCACGACCGCGACGCCGCCACCGCCGAACGGCGGGCCGATGACTTTGACGTCGAAGCGCTTGCCCGAGACCTCGACGGTGTACGCCTGCTCGACCTTCTCGCCCCCTTCCTCCTGATCCTCCGCCGGGGCAGGGGCCGGGGCCTCGAAGGCCAGCGTCTTCAGCCACTTGCGGTCCTCGATCAGGTCACGGCATGTCTCGGCGTTCGCCCACTGCTCGGTTTGCAGGATCGCCGTGTGGAACGGGATCAGCGTCTTCAGCTCGCCGATCTCGTACTCGCCGAGCGCCCTGACCATCCGGCGGGTCGCCTGCTCGCGGTCGGCATCCCAGACGATCAACTTGGCGACCATCGGGTCGTACATCGGCGTGATCTCGGAGCCGGGCCCCACGCCGGAGTCGACGCGGACGCCGGGGCCCGCCGGCTCGCGGTAGGCACCGATGCGACCCGGTGCCGGGGCGAAGTTCTTTGATGCGTCTTCGGCGTTGATCCGGCACTCGATCGCGTGGCCGCGGAGCTCAACCTCGTCCTGACTGATCGACAGCGGCTCGCCGGAGGCGACGCGGATGCCCTCCTTGACGATGTCGATCCCGGTCACCATCTCGGTGACGCAGTGCTCGACCTGGACCCGGGTGTTCATCTCCAGGAAGAAGTACTCGCCGTCCTGGAGCAGACCCTCGATCGTGCCCGCGCCGGTGTAGTTGACGGCCGCGGCGGCGTCGGTGGCGATCTTGCCGATCCGGGCCCGCAACTCCTCGTCGACGACCGGGGCCGGCGCCTCCTCGATCAGCTTCTGGTGGCGACGCTGGAGCGAACAGTCACGCTCGCCGAGGTGGATGACGTTGCCATGCGAGTCCGCGAGCACCTGGACCTCGACGTGGCGCGGATCGGGCAGGTAGCGCTCGAGGTAGACGGTGGCGTCGCCGAAGAACTTCTCGCCCTCGCGGGCGGCACCCTCGAACGCATCCTTCAGCTTGTCCTCACTCAGCGCTACGCGGAAGCCCTTCCCGCCGCCGCCGCCGGCCGCCTTGACCGCCACCGGATAACCGATCGTCTCGTCGATCAGCTTCTGGGCCTCATCGATCGAGTCGACCGGCTCGGTCGTGCCGGGCACGATCGGCACGCCGGCCTTGGCCATCAGCTCACGGGCCCGGGTCTTGGAGCCCATCGCATCGATCGCCGAGGCGGGCGGGCCGATGAACGTGATTCCAGCCTCCTCCAGGGCGGCGGCGAAGGCGGCGTTCTCGGCGAGGAAGCCGTAGCCGGGATGCACCGCCTCGGCGCCGGAGCGCTTGACGGCATCGAGCAGCTTCTCGACGCTGAGATAGCTCTCCGACGCGGGACCCGGCCCGAGCAGGTACGCCTCGTCGGCGCGGGCCACGTGGAGCGCGTCGCGGTCGAGCTCGGAGTACACGGCGACGGTCGCGACGCCGAGCTCTTCGCACGCGCGCACGATTCGGACCGCGATCTCACCGCGGTTGGCGATCAGGACCTTCGAGAACATGCGGCGCCGGACTTTACAAGGGATGCGCCGGAAATCCGGTCTCGTGGAAGGACGAGCTAGTGTCTCGATTCAGAAGTTCGATTGCAGTCGAGGCGCCCCCGGCGGCGGCGCGCGGCGTCCTCGAATCCTCGTGCACCGCCAGTGCACGTCGGATTCTGCGTCCTTGCGCGGCATCCCCCGGCGGCACCTCTTGGTGCCACCGAACTTCTGAATCGAGACACTAGGCGAGCTCGAGGCCCGCCACCGCCCGCCGCTCGGAGAACCAGCGGAAGACCGCCTGGGCACCGAGCACGGCGACGACGCAGTAGAGCCAGCCGAGCAGGACATCCGAGACGTAGTGCTCGGCACCGTAGACGAGCGAGAAGGCCATCAGCAACGGGTAGGCGGCGAGGACCGGCCGGAGCCATTTGCGCCGACGCGGCCAGAGCGTGATCGCAATGAGCAGCGAGAACGCGGCGTGCAGGGACGGAACGGCCGCGACGTCGTTCGCGTAGCGATAGCCGTGCTCGACGAACGAGCCGGCCGAATGCAGTCCGACGGACGGCCAGACGAGCGGAATGATCCGCGTGACGGGCGCGATCAGGTGCTCCCGGCTCCCCATCCACGGTGGGGCGGCGGGAAACACGGCGTAGGTCGCCAAACCGGCGAACGACAGAATCGCGACGAGCACGGCGAACTTCCGGAACCGGGCGCGGTCGAGCTTCCACAGCGCGGCGGCGACGAGCGGAGTGGCGAAGAAGTGCGTGAGGTAGACCGCCCAGAAGATGACGTCGAACCAGACGACGCGTCCATGCCACAGCCAGCGCTGGAGCGCAACGGTGGGAACCGTCCCGCCAAAGAGGGCTTTGTCGACGTCGAGCTGGGGTAGGTAATGGACGGCGACCAGGCGCCCCGCGCTCCCGCGAAGCGCGTCGTATGCAATCAGAAGGCCAAGGAACGGCAGCCACTCGAAGATGACGCCTCTGGCGTAGCCGCGCAGATCGGTGAGCGAGAAGCACAACAGCCCGAGCAACAGCCAGACCGCGAGCAGATCCCGTTTGTACGGGACGCCGGCGGCCACGAACAGGACGATCGACGCGACGACGAACGACGCCGGAACGATCACCGTCCGGCGACAGGCTCGAAAGTGCACAAAGCCAGTCATGAATCGAGTGACCATATATATGCGCCTGTCGCGCGAACGATTAGTGTCGCGTTAGCGCCCGATCAGTGCTTGAGAGTCCCCATAAAATTCCGGATGTGCATTCGGTCCCGGAGACGCTCGGGACGCGTCCGGACCTCGAAGCACGCACGGACGCGATCGAGCAGGCGGAACTCGATCGGCTCTACGAGCTTCCCGCTCGTGCGCCGCGCGAGCGGTGGCTGCGCGTCCTGCGTGAGCTGCGCTGGCCGCTGGGCATTTTTCTCCTCAGCCGGATCCTCTACCTGCTGATCGCGTTCGCCGACGTCGCGTACAAGCACTGGTCGCTCAAGGCCCAGGTGTCCAACTGGGACGGCGTCTGGTACCTCGTCCTCGCCGGCCACGGCTACCCCGGGCACGTCTCGCACCTGCAGACGACGCTTGGCTTCTTCCCGCTCTACCCCGGGCTCGTGTGGCTGCTCTCCCACGTCCTGTTCTGCGGGTACGTCATCGCCGGGGTCCTGATCTCGACAGTCGGCGGGTTCATCACGACGGTGCTCGTGCAGCGGATGGCAGCGTCGTGGTGGGGCGAGGACGCCGGCCGGCGGGCCGCCCTCTTCTATGTGCTGTTCCCGGGTTCGATCGTGTTCTCGATGGTCTACAGCGAGGGCCTGATGCTCCCGCTCGCAGCCGGCTGCCTCTATGCGCTACAGAAGCGCAGATGGGTGCTCGGGGGAGTCCTCGCGGCCACGGCCACGGCCGTCGGGCCGGTGGCGTTCGCGATCATCCCGGCGTGCGCCGCTGCTGCGTTCGTCGAGCTGCGCCGTCGCGGCTGGGCGGACCGCGAGGCGCGCCGGTCGCTCCTCGCACCGCTGCTCGCGCCGCTCGGCGCCGTTGCCTTCGGCATGTTCCTGTGGCTGTGGACAGGCACCCCGTTCGCGAGCTACATCGCCCAGCGCTATGGCTGGGATGAGCGCTCGACCCCGATCGCGCTGTGGCACACGACGACGAAGCTGTGGCACCAGATCGTCCACTTCGGCGACCTCCATCACCCGGGCGTCAACCTCAACTACGTCAGTGGCCTGCTCGGAGCGGCATTTCTCGCGTGGGCGCTCGCGCTCATGTGGCGGCACCGTCGGGAGATCCCGGCCCCGGCGATCTGGTGGACGCTCGGGATCACGTTCCTCACCGTCACCTCCGAGAACGTCCCGCCGAATCCGCGGATGCTCATCTGCGCCTTCCCGGCGCTGATGGTCGTCGCCTACGAGGTGCGCGGGAGGAGCTTCAACAAGCTGATCGCGGCAACCACGGTGCTGCTGTTCGCGATGAGCTTCGTGTCATTCGTCGGCACCGGGCTTCGGCCCTGAGGCGGGCCCGAGGTCGAGCTCGCCGGTCTCGAACGTCACGCCGAGCGGCTCCAGGATGACCCGTCGCGGGCCGTCCGCGACCATTCCGGCGACGTGCGCCGGCAGACCGAGCCCGCGCGCGACCCGGACGACGGCCTCACCGCTTCCGGCGGCGCAGTAGACCGCGAAACCCGCCCCCATGTTGAGCGTCGAGTACGCGGCGTGGTCATCCATGCCCGCCTGCTCGGCGAGGAACCGGAGCACCTCCGGCACGTCAGGGAGCTCGGTGATCCGGTAGGTGAACTCGCGGCGGGGACGCATCAGCTTCAAGAACCCGTGGCCCGTGATGTGACTGAGGTAGTGCACGTCGATCGCCTCGGCGAACAGCGCGTCGATGAGCGAGACGTAGATCACGCTGCGGTCGAGCAGCGCCTCGCCGAACGACCGGCCGCTCGGCAACGGGGTCGCGTAGCCGTCGGGGAGCCGGGTCGCGATCAGCCGGGCGAGCGAGGAGCCATTCGCGTGAAGGCCACTTGACTCGATGAGGACGATCTCGTCGCCGCCGCGCAGCTCATCGCCGAGGATGGCAGAGCGGCCCCCGGGCACCACGCCCACGGCACAGCCGGCGAGTTCGATCTCGTCCCGAGCGACGAGGTCCGGCAAGGACGGAGACTCGCCGCCACCCCACGCCGCGCCGGCGTGCTCACACGCCTCGCGCCAGCCGGCGAGCAGGCCGCTCTGGCGGCGCTCATGCCGGTACCACTCCGAGGCGCCGGTCGCGAAGTACGCGTTGACGACGAGTGGGAGCGCCCCGGTGCAGATGAGGTCATTGACGATCGCGGCGACGGTGTCGTAGGCGACCGCCGCGAACGCCGCGGCGCCGAGCCGATCCTCGAGCTGACGGGCGATGATCGACTTCGTCCCGAGGCCCTCGAGCACGAAGCCGAACGTCTGCCCACCGAACGCGAAGGCGAACGCCGGCTCCCCGCGGGACGCGTCGATCGCGTGCCCACCGCGGGCGCTGAGCAGCGCGCTCGTGGCGAGCGCTTCGGTGAGCGCGTTGCGCTTGCCGGCATCGAGCGTGCCGTAGTCGACGCCGGCGGCACGGTAGGCGGAGCCCTCGCTCATCGTCCCGGCACTTTATGCGAGTGCCGCCGGGCTCACCGTGCGAAGAGCCGCACCCGGACCGGCGCCGCCCATCCGAAACGCGACTCGGACGACGCCGTGCCGTAGATCCGCCGCAGGGACGCCTCCAGGCCATGGAAGCGGACGAGGTTGGCGCGGGAGACGGCCGGTCCGTCACGCTGGCCCTCGTGACTGGCGACGAGCCACAGCCGCCCGCACCTCCCCGCGACTGCCCGCAGACGCGCCGCGGACGGGATGACATAGCGCTCGATGTACGGACGCGCCGGCCCCCACGCAGCCGCCGGCAGCACCGAGGCGGGCAGCCGCGCGCCGCCGCCGGAGTAGGCGTCGAACACCATCCAGCCGTCGAGCGGATAGAACGCGACACAGTCCCCCGGACGCGACTGGGCGGTGATCTCGGCGGCGGCCGCCCTCCAGTTCTCCGGTGAGGTGCCGTAGCTCGGCGCCAGCACGAGCGCGCGCAGGATGACGATCCCCGCCACCGCCCCCCACGCGACCCACGTTGGCAGTGGCAGCCGCGCCGGTCCGGAGCTGAGCAGACCGGCCGCGAGGAGCAGCGACGCGGCGGGCAGGGCGACGAGGCTCGTCCGGGCGAGCGCGACGGGTTGTCCGACGAGCGACTCGGCGAGGATCAGGGCGAGCGGCACGAGCAGCCAGGCGCCGAGCAGCGTCGTGGGCCACGACGGGTGTCGCACGAGGCGGACGAGGATCGCGATGAGCGCGACGAGCGAGACGCCGAGAAGGACGGCGCCGATCGCCGAGCGATGGATGTTCGGCGGCATCCCGGAGGACGTCACCCAGCGGAGCATCTCGTCGACCCGCGCGACCGAGGGCGACGGGACCCAGAACAGTTGACCCGATCCGCGCCGGGCCGCGAGGAGGGCGATCGGCAGACACGCCGCGACGACCGCGCCGAGTGACAGAAGTGCCGCCCGCCAGGTGGCGCGGCGGTGAGCGAGCAGCACGGTAAGGCCGCCGGGGATGACGAGCACGGCGATGAAGCTCATATACGAGGCGAGGACGAGCGACACCGCCCACGCGATCCATGGCCACCGCCGCGATGGCGACTCTGCGGCGTACGTGAGGGCGAGGAACGACGCGCAGATGAACGTCATCATCGGTGCGTAGGCCCGCGCGTCCTGCCCCCAGAACACGAGCGGGAGGCTGATGGCGGCCAGCAGTCCGGCGACGAGCGCGACGCGGCGGTCGAACAGTCTCCGCCCGATCGCTCCGACGAGGCCCACGGTGACGATCGTGGCCAGAGCCGACGGGGCCCGGATCAGCGCCGGGGCGTGGCCGAAGAGGCCGATCAGCACGTGCTGAAACAGGTAGTAGGCGAGCATGTTGCCGCCGTCGTGCCCGATCGCGCTCCAGAGCGCGCTCCCGTGTTGCGTCGAGATCGCGACCGTCGCGCCCTCGTCGAGCCACAGGCTCCGTGCGCCGAGCTCGAGGAACACGAGCACTGCCGCGAGCACGCAGGGACCGACGATCGCCGCGACGTCGGCGCGGCGGTCGGCCGTCGGCGCGACCGCCGGCGGGTCGGGTGCGCCGAGCGGCGGCAGCGAGCGCTCGGCCGTCGTGGCGCTCATCGGGCGTACTCCGCGGCGCTCCGCATCGGGGTCTCGGAGTCGCCCCGGCGCCGATGCGTCCACCATGCCGCCACCGCAGCCGCATACAGCGCGAGCATGATCGGAGCCGTCTCGCGCGGGAGCACGAGTTGGCCGTCGGCCCGGATCAGGAACGCCGTGAGCGCGATCACGATTGGCAGCCACCGCCAGTCCTGAGCGGGACGGACGCAGCCGATGAGCGCGAGCCCCCAGATCCCGTACCACGGCCAGGCCGCCGGGCCGCCGAGGACGGCCGCGAGCAGCAGGATGCCGAGTGAGGCGGCCAGCGTGGCGAACCGGACCCGGTAGAGAAGCCAGGCTCCGAGACCGCCGGTGAACGCGAGCGCGATGACGCCGAACGCCGACTCGATCGCCTTCGACGAGCCCGCGGCGCCGACCACGTGGGCGACCGTGTACCCGAGCGCCGTCGACGGCGTGATCGCGAGGCGGACCTTCGCGGGAGTGGAGAGCGATCCGGTGACCCAGTCGAGGCCGAGGCCGGTGAGGACGCTGACGACGGCGAGCACGCCCGCGGCGACGAGCACACCGCGGAGCACATTGGGAATCGCGCGCGCCTTCTCAGCCCGCGCCCAGGCGACGAGGATGAACACGATGGCCGCCACCGCCGGGAGCTTGACCGTCGCCGCGAGCGCGCACACCGCGATCCCGGCAAGTGGACGGTCCTCGAGCGCGAGGGTCACGCCGGCGACGAGCAGCCCGGCCATCAGTGCATCGTTGTGCCCAGCGCCAAGGAGCTCGAGCAGCACGAGCGGGCTGAGCACGACGAGCCATGTCGCCCGCGCGGGATCGGCCCCGTGGCGACGGGCGAGCCGCGGCACGAACACCGCGAGCAGGGCGACGCCGAGGAGCTCGACTGCGCGCAGCAGCAGAACGCCACCGACGAGATGCTGACCGACCGCGCCGGCGATGAGCGACGCCACGCCGACGAACGCCGGACCGTAGGGCGCGGTCGTGTGCCGCCAGAATGGTGAGACCGCGTTCAGCGCGTGACCCTGGCCGAGCACCCCGAGCGCGTCGGGGGCATGCGTGTAGGGATCGAGCCCGTGGTGCAGGAGCGCGCCGTCCGCGAGGTAGCTGTAGAGGTCGCGGCTGAACAGCGAGGGCGCCAGGAGCAGCGGGATGCACCAGAGCGCGCCGGTGACGAGCAGCGACCGAACGCTGCCGCCGTCAGGCGCGCGCGCGGCGAGCCGTCGGCCGATCGCCAACCAGGCGAGGCAGAGCGCGGCGATCCCGCCGTAGAAAACGGCACTGCGGGCGGGCACGTGGGGGTCGTAGAACCACCGCACCGGCTTGCCGCGCAACAGGTCCGCGCCCGCCAGCGCCACGGCGAGCGAGCCGGCGCAACCCAGCGTAATCCAGGGGATTCCGAGTCTGCGCACGATCGAACAAGCTAGCGCCCGACGCCCAGCGCCGAGCCACGCGCCGGAGCGGCCTAACGCGCGCTTAGCACCATCCCGGCGCCGACGGTCTCGTTCGTTGACTCGTCGACGAGGATGAAGCTGCCCGTTGTGCGGTTACGGGAATACGGGTCAACCATCAGCGGCGCGCTCGCCCGCAGACGCACCCGCCCGATCTCGTTGAGGCCGAGCTCGGAGGCCGACTCATGGCCGAGCGTGTTGACGTCAACGCGATGCTCGATTTCATCGACGACCACTCGAGCACCACGCGTCGTGTGCTTGATCGCATAGCGGCCGCGCTCGCTGAGCGGCTGATCGCTCATCCAGCAGACCATCGCCTCGAACTCACGCGCCGCCGGGGGCGCGTCCTCCGCCTCGACGATCATGTCCCCGCGAGAGATGTCGACCTCGTCGGCGAGGCGCAGCGCGACCGACATCGTCGGGAACGCAGCGTCGACCTCGCCGTCGTAGGTGTCGATCGCCGCGACCCGCGTTCGCTGGCCGGCCGGCAGCACGACGACCTCGCTGCCGGGACGCAGCACGCCGCCGGCGACCTGACCGGCGTAGCCGCGGTAGTCATGGTGCTCGTCCGACATCGGGCGGATCACCCACTGGACGGGGAAGCGGACGTCGTTGAGGTTGCGATCCGGCGCGATCACGACGTGCTCGAGGTGGTAGAGGAGCGGTGCGCCGCCGTACCACGGCGTCGCCCACGAGCGCTCGACGACGTTGTCGCCGTGGAGCGCCGAGATCGGGATGAACGTGATGTCCGGGAGGGCCAGTCGGGCCGCCCAGTCCGTCATCTCCTCGAGGATCGAGTAGAAGACGGCCTCGTCGTAGCCGACGAGGTCCATCTTGTTGACACACACGACGAGATGCGGGATCCGCAGCAGCGATGCGATATAGGCGTGACGGCGAGTCTGCTCTGAGACGCCCTTGCGGGCATCGACGAGCATGATCGACAGGTCGGCGGTCGAGGCGCCGGTGACCATGTTGCGCGTGTACTGCTCGTGGCCGGGCGTGTCGGCGAGGATGAACTTGCGCCGCGGGGTGTGGAAGTAACGGTAGGCGACGTCGATCGTGATGCCCTGCTCGCGCTCGGCGCGCAGGCCGTCGGTGAGCAGAGCGAGGTTGACGTAGCCGTCTCCGCGGCGCTCGGACGTCGAGACGACGTGCTCCATCTGATCTTCGAAGATCGACTTCGAGTCGTGCAGGAGCCGACCGATGAGCGTTGACTTGCCGTCGTCGACCGACCCGGCCGTGGCGATGCGCAGCAGCTCGGAGGTCCAGTTGCGGGTCGCATGCCCGTTCGTTGCGGCGCCGGGGGTCATGGGTGGCGCACCTCGACTGCGATCATGTCTGCGGGGGCCGGCACCTTAGAAATACCCTTCTCGCTTTCGGTCTTCCATAGCGGCCTCGGTGACGCGGTCATCGGCGCGGGTCTCGCCGCGCTCGGTGATCCGGGTCGCCGCGATCTCGGAAACGACCGTCTCAAGCGTGGTTGCCGTCGAGCGCACGGCGCCGGTGCAGGTCATGTCGCCGACCGTTCGGTAGCGGACGCTGGCCTCGAACGGCTCCTCACCGTCCATCAGCTCGACGTGCGGGTTGACGGCGTAGAGCATGCTGTCGCGGGCGAACACCTGGCGGGTGTGCGCGTAGTAGATGGAGGGGACCTCGAGCTTCTCCTGGGCGATGTACTGCCACACGTCGAGCTCGGTCCAGTTCGAGATCGGGAACACGCGAACGTGCTCGCCCTTGCGGATCTTGCCGTTGAAGAGCGCCCACAGCTCCGGTCGCTGCCGCTTCGGGTCCCACTGACCGAAGTCGTCACGGAACGAGAACACGCGCTCCTTGGCGCGGGCGCGCTCCTCGTCCCGCCTGGCGCCGCCGAACGCGGCGTCGAACCCGTGCTCCTCGATCGCATCGAGCAGTGTCGTCGTCTGGAGACGGTTGCGAGACGCGCGCGGGCCCGTCTCCTCGGTCACCCGGCCCCGGTCGATCGAGTCCTGGACGCTGGCGACGATCAGTCGCTCACCGATCTGGTCGATCAAGCGGTCGCGAAACTCGATCACCTCCGGGAAATTGTGGCCGGTGTCGACGTGCATCACGGGGAACGGGAACCGCCCGGGCCGGAACGCCTTCTCGGCGAGGCGCAGCAGGACGATCGAGTCCTTGCCTCCGCTGAACAGCAGCACCGGGCGCTCGAGCTCGGCCGCCACCTCGCGGAAGATGTGGATCGATTCGGCCTCGAGGGTCTCGAGGTGGGATAGCTCGTACGTAAGCGGATTCATGCGTGCTCTGAGTGCAGGCCGCACTCGGTCTTGTCCTGGCCCGCCCAACGCCCCTCACGACCTTCCCCGGGGTGGGTGCAGGGGGCGCATCCGATCGAGGCGTAACCCTGATCGTGCAGCGGATGGTAGGGCAGATCGTGGGCGAAGATGTACGTCCACAGATCCTTCTCGGTCCAATCGGCGAGCGGGTTGACCTTCCAGATGCCGCGCCGCTCGTCACGTTCGAGCTTGGCGGAGGACGCCCGCGTCGAGGCCTGCTCGCGCCGGATCCCGGTGATCCAGGCGTCGACGCCGGTCAGCGCCCGCTCGAGCCCGTCGACCTTCGCGGTCCCGCAACAGCGCTCCGCGGTCCACGGCGCATCGGGGCTGCGGGCGTCGATGACCTCGACCTTGAGCCCGAAGCGGTCCTCGAACTGCTTCCACGTGCTCAACGTCTCGGGAAACAGCACCCCGGTGTCGATCGTGAAGACTCGACTCGGGACCCGCCCACCCCCGATCGCCCTCAGCATGTGGACGAGAACCGATTCCTCCTTCTGAAACGAGCAGGCCATCGTCAGGCGCGGGTGGAAGTGCTCGACTGCGTAGGCGAGCACCGCTTCGGCCGAGGCGGTCTCCAGGTCAGGTGTGGCAACGCTCATGCGGTACTTCTCCTCGCCTAGACGGCGCACTCCCCTTCGCCGCGGACGACCTCGAACGGCACGTTCTTGGTCCAGTCGACGAAGTAGGTCATGTTTTCCAGGCTGAACTCGATCGGCAACGTCAGATCCTTCACGCGGGCTTCGAACTCCGAGGCCCCGACCCGGTCGACGAACGCGTTGAACTGTTCGCCGTCGGCACGGTCGGACTCATAGAAGCGTACCCAGCGCTCGATTGCCTCGGGCACCCGCTTGGCCGGAAGGCGTGCCTTGAGCCGCTGGCCGTACCGGACGTCACCGCCCTCGTAGCGGCCGCCGATGTGCGGGATGTACGCCGGAATCGTGTGCTCCCCGACCTTGATCGACGCCCCGTAGAACCCGATGTTCGCGATGTGGTGCTGGCCGCATCCATTCGGGCAGCCGCTCATCTTGATGTGGATCTTCCGGGTCAACGCGTCATCGATCTCCATCGTCCGGAGCCGGTCCTGGATCGCCTGGTTGAGCCCCATCGAGCTCGTGATCCCCAGCTTGCAGGAGTCGGTTCCAGGGCAGCTGACGACGTCGGTGATCTCGTCTGCGCCGGCATCACCGAGCTCGAGTGACTCCAGGCGCTTCCACACCTCGTACAGCGCCTCGTCGCGCACCCAGCGCAGGACGAGGTTCTGATGGACGGTCGTGCGCGCATAGCCACCGGTGTACTCGCGCATGACTTGCGCCAGGCCCCGCAGCTGGTCGGGCGTGAGGTCGCCGCGGCGGACCTTGACCTCGACGGTCGAGAAGCCGGACTGGCGCTGCGTGCGGGCGTTCGTGGCGGCGAAACGGGCAAACGGGCGCAGGTCGCCATTCGGGCTCGCGTAGCTCTCCTGCCGCGACGGCGCGTTCGTCTCCTCGTCGTGGTCGAACATGATCCCGTCGAGTGAGAAGTCCCGCTCTGCGACCCAGTCGCCCTGCAGTTCCTCCTCGACCTGCTCACGGAACGCGTCGATCCCGATCTTGTCGATCAGAACCTTGATCCGGGCGCGGGCGCGGTTGACACGCAGCCAGTCCTGACGGTCGAAGATCCGCATGCACGCCTCGGTGACCTTCAGGTAGTCGCCGTTGTCGAGCTCGACGAAGTCGTACAGGGTCGGAGCGAGGCGCGGCATGATCGAGGTACCGCCGCCGACACGGATCTCGACGCCACGGACGCCGTCGCGCAGCTTGGGAACGAACGCCATGTCGTGGATCCGCGTGATGGCGTTGTCCTCGTCGGTCGCCGTAAACGCGGTCTTGACCTTGCGCGGCATTGCCTGGGTCGTGGGATGACGGACGAAGTAGCGGACGTACGCCCCGGCGTACGGCGTGATGTCGAAGAGCTCGTCCTCGAGCGTTCCCGCCCGCGGGTCGCCGGTGACGTTGCGCATCGTGTTGCCGCACCCCTCGCGGCTGGACAGGCCGGCGTCGCCGAGCTCGCGAATCAGCTTTGCGGCATCGTCGAGCGGCACGTGATGCATCTGGATGTTCTGGCGCGTCGTGATGTGTCCCTTGCGCAGCGGGACGTACGTCTCGATCACATCTGCGAACGCGTCGAGCTGGTCAGGGGTGACACCCCCAAGCGGCAGCTTGACGCGGACCATCTGGACGTTCGGTTGGCGCTGGCCGTACACGCCCTGCTTGAGGCGGAACTTGATGAACGTCTCCTCGTCGACGCCTCCCTGGAGGAAGCGGGTCGACTCGGTGTCGAAGTCGTCGAATTCGCGCTCGAGGATCGGGATCACGTATCCCGGAACGTTCTCGAGCACTTCGGGGTTCTCCAGCGACCCGACCCGAGGCGACGGGCCGGTGGTGGTGGTGTCGAGCGATGCAGGCTCCATCAGATCCTTCCGGTTCGCCGTTCGGGACCCGAAATGTACCAAAACCCGATCGAGATATGCCCTTTTGGCTCCTGGTGCAGGGCTTTCACCGCGGGCCCGTCTCAGGAGGGCGCGGTGACCCGGGCCGCGGGCGCGTTCGGGCTACCGCGGTCGGACGCGCAGCGTGAGGCGAGTGGTCTGGCGCGCGGTGTCGAGCGCATCGACGCGCAGGACGAGCCTCGGAGCGCGATGGCTCGCCACCTGCGCGGTCAATCCGCGGGAAACGTGGAGGGCACGGGGGCCGATAGCGACCCGCAGCCGCGACACGGGGCGCTTCAGCGTCACCGTCAGCACCCCGTGGACGCTCCTGGCGGTGAACCCGAGTCGATGGCCGCTCGCGTCGGTCACGGTGATGCCCGCTCCGGGACGCGCTGCGAAGCTGATCGAGGAGGAGGAGCGGATCGCCAGGGCGCGAACCGGCGCCCCGTTACGGCCGCTGGCGACCGCAAATGACAGCCGTGGCGCTCCGTGCGTGAGTCCACTCAGCTGCACTGCGGCTGCCGCCGGCGGACCCGCCACGACCCACAAGAACGTTGTGCGCGCCGCCCCGCTCCCCGCGCGCGCGCCGATCGTGACCGTGAAGCGCCCGACCCGGCTCGGCGTGCCCGTGATCAGTCCGGCGGCGACGTTGAGCGAGAGCCCCCGCGGCAGCCCGGTGGCGAGGTAGCTCGGCGCCTGACCGCTGTTGGAGCTCGCCCTCAGCTGCAGGCGTGCGCGATGCGCGATCAGCGTCGATTGGGTCCCGGGGTTGGTCAGGATGACGGTGGCCGCCCGCACCGTCCACAGGAAGGAAACGGTCGCGCTCTGGCCCAGCGAGTCGACGATCGTCACCGTGACGGGCGAAGTTCCGATGGAGGACGGCTGGCCGGAGATGACACCGGTGCCGGCGTCGATCGACAAACCGCGCGGGAGTCCCGTGGCGCTGAAGCGCAGCGCCGCGCCGGCCGCACTGGCGGCGCTGATCCTGAGCGTGGCCGCCAGACCGGCCACCGAGCTCTGGTTCGCGGGCGCGAGCGCGGTGACCCGATCACAGAGGGCGCTCACCAGCGGGGCGGCGATCGGTGTGCCCAAGCCGGTGACCATGTCGTAGCCGGGCTTCGCCGTGTACCCACCGGCCCCCGTGACCGCATTGCTGCCGATCACGACATCGTTGAACGTGCTGGCATAAGCGTTGCCGGCGATCCGGTACAGCGCCGGGTTGGCGAACCCGACCGGGCGCCCGGTGCACGCCGGCGAGCCGTTGGCGAGTGCAAACAGGGCTGCCCACGTCGGTGCACCGACGCTCGTCCCGCCGATCGGCGCCCAGCCATCGGGCGTGAAATAGATCAGGTAGCCGGTGGCCGGTGCGGCATCGGAGGCCACGTCCGGCACCTGGCGGCATGGCGTCGGCGCCGAGCCGCACGGAGCGGACGATGAGCTGGCGTTGACGACGCCCAATGTCGCGGCCGCCGCCGACTGGTAGTCGGGCATGCTCCACAGCGCGGAGATCCCGCCGCCACTGCCGGGCCACCCCGCCTCGGACGGAGGGGGTCCGGTCGACTGCAGGGATGTTCCTCCGACGCCGGTGACGAACGGTTGGCTGGCTGGATCGTCGACGGCCAGCGCGCCGCCGCTGGCACCGAGCGCCGAGAGGCAGTCGCTCGCCCCGCTGTCGCCGGTGGCGGCGAAGATCGACTGCCCCTGAGCGGCCGCTTCCTGGAACAGCGTGTTCTCACCCAGCGCATCGCTGCCCTCGAGCGGCTCGCAGAGCCCCCACGACGTGGAAACCACCTTCGCGCGGTTCTCGCTGATGATCGCCGCGTAGGTGTCGTAGGGGCCGGCTCCGGGACCACCACTCGCCGCGTTTGGCCCCGTGTACACGAGGACGCGCGCCTGAGGCGCCAGGCCGACGATCGTTTCGATGTCGAGGACGGACTCGCCTGATCCGGCGTCCGTCGAGCCGCCATCGACATTGACGTTCGTGACGTTCGCGCTGGTGCCGTAACAGGACTGGTACGTGCTGATGTCGCTTGCGGCGAAGGACTCGAGCTCGTACAGCGCCACGGTCTGTCCGGCGCCGAAGTCCCCGGCGGCGTACAGCGGCGAGAAACGGTAGGCGTTGGCGACCTGGTCGGCCGTGTAGCCGGCCCCGAGCTTGGCCGCCGCGTTACGGGCTGCGGCGCATGGCTGTGGGCCACCGGTGACCACCTTCGGCGCGACGGCGCGCGGCGATCGTCCAGGGACCGCGCGGATGCCGCGCGGCTTTGGGGTTTGCAGCGTGCTCAGGCCGATGACTCCCTGGATGTAGCGTGCGATCCGCGCATCGAAACTCGGGGGCGCCGTGTTCGCGAACGCCGTGCCCGAGTGCGGCAGGGCGTAGCGCTCCAGCTGGGTCGAGAAGGCACTGCGGACGCGCTGCGCCGTGGCGCGAACGGGGATTGACAGGTGGTTCGCGAGCGGTGGACCCGGATCTAGGCCGTGATCGCGCAGTGATGCCTGCACCTGCGCGATCTGGGCGTCGGTGGGCCCGAATCGCGCCGCGAATTCGGCGACACTCAGGTAGTGGCGGTACAGCGGCGAGCCCGGGGTCGCCACACCGAGCGCATAGGCCGACAGGGCGAGCGGGTCTCGCGGGCTGAGGGCCACGGTGAGGGCAAGCTTGGTCTCGTCCTGGAGTCGGCCGAGCGCTCGAGCGCCGGCCGGCGGCCGCGGAGCGCGCCCGAGCCGGGTCGTCGTCGCCGAGGCTCCCGCCGCACCCGCGCCGAGCGAGATCAGCGCGAGAACCGCGCCGAGCGCCAGACGGGTGCACAGCGTGCCTTGCTTGCTCATCGTTCCATGTATCGACCGCAGGTGATCGGGTCACGAGCCCCAGGGTCGCGATCCCCGCGCTCCCCTAACCCCGGAGCGACCCGAATGTAGCGCTTACTGCCAGGGAAGCGGTTCGGATGGGGCGCGGGCGACGCCCTCGTGCAGGGCAGCCTGCTGCCACGCATTTCGTGGCGCTCTCGGCGGCATCGGGGCCGGCGCGGTCGCTCGCATGAACCGCTCGAGCGCCGCCACAACAGCCGCCGCCTCCTCGGCGGAGGCGTCGGGCGCGACGATCGTCAGCTTCGGTCGGCGGTTCACCGCGGAGCGAGGCTAACGTATCGTCTCCGGCTGTGCCTGAGCTCCCGGTCCTCGATCACGACGCCGTGCTGGGGGCGGTGTCTCCCCGACTGGCGATCGATCGGGTGCGCACCGGGCTCCTGCGCCACCACGCCGGCCAGTGGGTGATGCCGCCGAAGGTCTACCTCGACTGCCCGCCGTACGGTGATTTTCGGGCGATGCCGGTGCGAGGCGACGGCCTCGCGCTGCTGAAGTGGATCACGTCGTTCCCCGGTAATCCAGCGCGCGGGCTGCCGACGGTCACGGGCGTGATCTGCCTCTCCGACGCCACGAGCGGTCAGCCACTGATGCTGCTCGACGCGCGGTCGGTCACCGCGTTGCGCACGGGTGCCGTGGCCGCGGTGGCGGCGCAGGCGCTGGGCCGCCGCGGCGCGCGGACGGTCGGCATCATCGGCTGCGGCCTGCACGGCGCCTGGACCGCCCGGTGCATGGCCGCCGCCGGCTACGGCCCCGGCGTGTGCTTCGACCCGCGCAGCGAGGCGGCGGCCGCGCTGGCCGGCGAGCTCGACTGGGACGCGGGCTCGCGCGAGCAGGCGCTGCGCTGCGACGTCGTCTGCTGCGTGACGCCCGGCGAGACGATCGTCGTCGATGCCGGCGACCTGCGCCCGGGGCTTCACCTCAACATGCTCGGCGCCGACGGACCCGGCAAGGCGGAGGCGAGCGTCGGCGCGGTTGCCTCCTGCGCGCTGTTCTGCGACGAGTGGGCTCAAGCCTCACACGGCGGTGAGCTCACCGGGGCAGTGGAGGCCGGACTCGTCACTCGCGAGCAGGTGACAGAGCTTGGTGCCGTGCTCGCCGGCGAGGCGAACGGCCGGCCCGGAGCGGCGGCGGTGACGCTGTTTGACTCAACCGGGCTGGCGATCCAGGATCTCGCCGTGGCCGCCGCGGCGCACGAGGCGTGGCGCGACGGGCGCGTCCCGGCACAGAGCGTGGCTCTGTAGGTGACGCGCCCGCCGCTCGCACGGCCCAGCTGTCAGCCCGCCGGCGGAATCAGCACCGCGTTGATGACGTGGATGATCCCGTTCGACGCGCGGATGTCGGTCTTGATGACCCGCGCCTTGTTCACGTAAACCTTCCCGCCCCGAACCGCGAAGTGCACACGTGCACCCTCGAGCGTCTTCGCGGACTTCAGCTTGACGACCTTGGCCGCCGGAACAACGCCGGGGACGACGTGGTACGTCAGCACCTTCTGGAGCAGCGCCTTGTTCTTGGCGAGCTTGCTCAGCGTCGCCTTCGACACCTTCGCAAACGCCGCATTCGTCGGCGCGAACACCGTGAGCTTCGTCTTTCCGGACAGGGCGCTCACGAGGCCCGCCTTCTTGACGAGCGAGACGAGCGTCGAGAACTGTGGATCGCTCGCCGCGATCTGGACGATGTTCCGGCTCTTCGCCATTGAGGCGGTCGGGAGGCTGAGTGGGAGGGCGACCGCGAATACGGCGGTCAGAGCAATCAGCATGCGCTTCATTTGGGGCGTCTCCTTCGGACGGGGTAACTGATGCCCTGAGGTACGGGGGCTGGCGTGGCTGCGGTTGGCCAACCAAAATTCCTGTTCGGTACGTATGAACCCTGAGATGTCGGCTCTTGCGTCTGCCATCAAGGTCCCGGGGGCCATGACCGGACCCGCCCCCCCGCCGCGCCGCCGCCGCCGGGCCGATCGGCGCGCGGAACAGGCCCTGCGGGCACGACGTCCCGATGCCCTCGCGCTTGTCATGGAAGCCCACGGCCGCACCCTGCTCGGGTTCCTCACGCAGATGCTGCGCGACCCGGGTACCGCCGAAGACGTCCTTCAGCAGGTCCTGCTTGAGGTCTGGCAGCGGGCCGAAAACTACAACCCTGACCGAGCGAGCCTGCTCACGTGGGTGCTGACGATCGCCCGCTCCCGGGCGCTTGACGAGCTGCGCCGCCGCGTGCCGGAGCCCCTTGACCCGGCAGTCGCGGCGGAGCAGGGTGCGAGCGCGGGCGCAGGTGCCGACGAGCCGGACCGGCTGCTCGAGCGCTGGCGGATGGCATCGTTGCTCGAGCGCCTCCCGCGTGACGAAGCCGGGCTGTTGCGACTGCGCTTCTACGAAGGACTGACCCAGAGTGAAATCGCGCAGCGCACGGGGATACCCGCGGGAACCGTCAAGACCCGCATGGTCAACGGGCTGCGCCATCTCCGTGAGCTACTCGAGGCAGAGGAACGGAGTGACACATGACTGAGCGGTGGCGTCGGAGACGCACCAGAACCGCGGCCGCCCAACGGGTGCTCGCAGAGCAAGATGGGGCACGCCGGCCGGAGCCGGTGGCAAGCGACGATCCGGAGCTGACCCGCGAGCTGCAGGCGATGAGGGGGGTCGCCAGCTTGCTCAAGGACGTGCCCGGGGAGGCCTGGGCAGCGATCCCCGCGCCGGAAGCCGTTGGTGCCGGCGAGCGTGGCCGCCTTCGAGGTCGCGTGCTCGCGCCGACCCCGGGTCTCGCCGCAGCCGCGGTCGTGGTCTCCCTGGCGCTCGGGTTCCTCGGCGGCGCGGTACTGACCGGGGGCTCAGGATCAAGCGTGGTGGCCCACGGGCCTGCCGTCGCGTTGCGGCCGCTCGTCGGGACCCCGCAGCAGGATCTCGCCACGGCGTACATGCCCGGCCCCGGCCAGATGGTCCTCCGCGTCAGTCACCTGCCAGCGTCTCCGTCCGGGACGTACTACGAACTGTGGCTGATGAGCGATGCCAAGCGGCTCGCGCCGGTGGCCGCGTTTCGGGTCGGCGCACGCGGAAGCGCTCAGCTGACGCTCCGCCTGCCCGACGATCCCCGCCACTACGTCTACCTCGACATCTCCCAGCAGCGCGTCGGCGGCGGGACGGCGCACTCCAGCGACAGCGTCCTGCGCGGGCGGATCGCCTGAGCCCGCCCCGCACCGTGGTTCGGTCTAGAGCGGGATGTTGCCGTGCTTGCGCTTCGGACCCGGCTCGCGCTTGGTCTGCAGCGTGTGCAGCGCGGTGATGATCTTCGGGCGGGTCTCGTGCGGGACGATCACGTCGTCGATGTAACCCCGCTCGGCCGCCGCGTAAGGGTTGGCGAAGTGGGCCTTGTAGTCGTTGATCAGCTTCTGCCGGCGCTCGTCGGGCGTCGGCGAGGCCTGGATGTCCCGCCGGTAGATGATGTTGACGGCGCCCTCCGGACCCATCACGGCGACCTCGGCGGTCGGCCACGCGAAGTTGAAGTCGGCGAGCATGTGCTTGGACGCCATGACGTCGTACGCGCCGCCGTATGCCTTGCGCGTGATGATCGTGATCTTCGGGACCGTCGCCTCCGTGTAGGCGTAGAGCAGCTTCGCGCCGTGACGGATGATCCCGCCCCACTCCTGGGCGGTCCCCGGCAGGAACCCGGGAACGTCGGTGAACGTGATCAGCGGGACGTTGAAGGCGTCACATGTGCGCACGAAGCGGGCGGCCTTCGCCGAGGAGTCGATGTCGAGCACGCCGGCCATCTGGTTCGGCTGGTTGCCGACGACGCCGACCGCGAACCCGTCGAGCCGGGCGAACCCACAGATGATGTTCTTGGCGTAGTGCTCGTGGACCTCGAAGAATTCCCCGTCGTCGACGATCAGGCGCACCACGTCGCGCATGTCGTACGGCTTGTTCGGGTTGTCAGGGACGACGTGGTCAAGCTCCTCGTCCATCCGCAGCGGGTCGTCCGTCGGCATCACCCGGGGCGGCGGCTCGAGATTGTTCTGCGGGAGGAAGCTGAGGAGGTAGCGCGTGTCCTCGAGGCACTGATCCTCGTCGTCGGAGGCGAAGTGGGCGACACCGGACTTGGAGTTGTGTGACATCGCGCCGCCGAGCGCCTCGAACTCGACCTCTTCACCGGTGACCGTCTTGATCACGTCGGGCCCGGTGATGAACATGTGACTTGTCTCTTTGACCATGAAGATGAAGTCGGTGATCGCCGGGCTGTAGACGGCGCCACCGGCGCACGGTCCCATGATCAGGCTGATCTGCGGGATCACGCCGCTGCACCTGACGTTGCGCACGAACACGTCGCCGTAGGCGCCGAGCGAAACCACGCCCTCCTGGATGCGCGCGCCACCGGAGTCGTTGATCCCGACCACCGGGCAGCCGATCTTGGCCGCCAGGTCCATGACCTTGCACATCTTCTCGCCCATGACCTCGCCCAGGGAGCCGCCGAACACGGTGAAGTCCTGGCTGAAGACGCACACCCGGCGCCCCTCGATCGTGCCGTGGCCGGTGACGACGGCGTCGCCGTAGGGCCGGTTCTTCATCATGTCGAAGTCGCTCGTGCGATGGCGCACGAACGTGTCGAGCTCCTGGAAGGAGCCTGGATCAAGCAGCTTCTCAACCCGCTCACGAGCGGTGTACTTGCCCTTCGCGTGCTGCTTCTCGACGGCAGATTCGGACCCGGCGTGGATCGCCTCGGAGCGGATCTCGTGGAGCTGGGCGAGCTTCTCTTCGTATGTCTCGGGGGCCTTTTCGCGCATCACTGGGTGCGCGAGTGTACGGGTCCCGGTCGAGCCACGCTCGGCGGGATTGGCGTTTCCGTGGCAGGGGGTGCCACGCAAAAGCCGATCCCCGCAGCCGCGGCCGTTCTTCTCAGGCGCGCGAGAAGGGGCGGTGGTGCGCCTGGCCGAGGCTGTCCAGCGCGGTGACCAGGACGGCCTCGTGATCGACGGCGACCCCGAGCTCGGAAACCGGTGCGGATTCGGGGGCCGGTGTGGGATCGGAATCGGGCTCGGATTCCACGACCGGCGCGAGATCGGGGTGGGGCTCGGTGACGGCCACGGGCGCTGGCGCTGGCTCCCGCTCTGGCTCTGGCTCCCGCTCCGCCTCAAGCATTGGCTCTGGCTCTGGCTCTCGCTCTGCCTCAAGCATTGGCTCTGGCTCTGGCTCTGGCTCTGGCTCTGGCTCTGGCTCTGGCTCTGGCTCTGGCTCGGCGAGAGCCTCGGGCGTGGCCTCGACCGCCTTCCCGCCGCCGAACAGCGCCCGTACCCGAGCGAAGAAGCCAACCCGGGGCGGCTCGTCGGCGATCTCGGGCGTCGATGTCTCCGCGACCGGCTCGGGCTCCGGCTCGGCGACTGCCACCGGCTCGGGCTCGGGCTCCGGCTCGGCGGCTGCCACCGGCTCGGGCTCCGGCTCCTGGGGCGGCCGCTCGGCGACTGCCACCGGCTCGGGCTCCGGCTCCGGCTCCGGCTCCGGCTCCGGCTTGGCGATTGCCACCGACTCCGCGTCGGCCGGGCCCTCCGGCCGCGCGGTCAGGATCACCTTCGTGCCCCATCCCGAAGGCTCAAGCCGAACCGTGCCGCTCGCAAGCTCGCCCTCCCAGGCAACGGCGGTTTCAGGCTCGAGCCTCGTGATTCGGATCTCTCCGAAGGAGCCGTTCAGATGGCGCGAGAGCGCCTCGGCGCTGCTGCATTCCGCCCACAGTTCCGGCGGCGACTTGACCAGGGTACGGCTTGCCTCGTGCTCTGTCATGCCTCGTGGTTTCGTGCGGCCGGGCGGGACTCCTTCCGGTCTTCGCCGCCCGGCCGAAGGCTTGCAGGGGTGATCATGCGGGCACCCTCACGGGACACGATCGAAAGGACGTACGACGCATGTCGACAACGCTCGGGAGCGCCGGGCCCCAGGTGTCACGCGCCGGTCTCGGCTGCATGGGCATGTCAGGGATGTATGGCGACGCGGACGAGGCCGAGAGCACGGCGACGATCCACGCGGCGCTCGACGCCGGGGTCAACCTGCTCGACACCGGCGACTTCTACGGGATGGGCCACAACGAGATGCTCATCGCTCGCGCACTTGGGAGCGGTCGTCGTGACGAGGCGCTGATCAGCGTCAAGTTCGGCGCCCAGCGCGCACCGGACAACAGCTGGCTCGGGTACGACGCGCGACCCGCGGCCGTCAAGACCTGGCTCGCCTACTCGCTTCAGCGCCTGCGCACCGACCACGTCGACGTCTACCGCCCGGCGCGCCTCGACCCACAGGTCCCGATCGAGGAGACGATCGGCGCGATCGCCGAGATGGTCCAGGCCGGCTACGTCCGGTACATCGGCCTCTCCGAGGTCGGCGCGGAGACGATCCGGCGCGCCGCGGCGGTGCATCCGATCTGCGACCTGCAGATCGAGTACTCGCTCATCTCGCGGGGGATCGAGCGCGAGATCCTCCCGACGTGCCGCGAGCTGGGCATCGGGATCACCGCCTACGGAATCCTGTCGCGCGGGCTCATCAGCGGTCGTTGGCACGCCGATCGTCAGCTGGCGCCGGGCGACTTCCGCAGCCGCGCGCCGCGGTTTCAGGGCGAGAACCTGGAGCGCAACCTCGCGCTCGTCGAGGCGCTGCGCGCCGTCGCCGACGAGCAGGGTGCGTCCGTCGCTCAGGTTGCGATCGCCTGGGTCGCAAGCCGCGGCGAGGACATCGTGCCCCTGATCGGCGCCCGGCGGCGCGATCGGCTTGCCGAAGCCCTCGGCGCGCTCGAGCTCAGCCTGAGCGACGAGGATCTCGCCGGCATCGAGCGGGCGATGCCGGCGGACGCGGCCGGCGGCGAGCGCTATCCCGAGGCGCAGATGGCCCACCTCGACAGCGAACGGTGAACCAGCCGGTCAGGCGCCAACGTGGGCGGCCATGAAGAAGATCGTCAGCACGACGATCAACTGCATCAGCGCGCCGAACAGTCCGAGGCGCCGGAACTGGGCCTCGTACTCGGCGCTCCACTTCACCGCCCCGGTGCCGGCGGCGGCGACGTCTCGGTCGGCGAGCTCGGCGAGCCGGGTCTCGCCGCGGATCATGACCGCGCCCTCGAGCGCGCCGAGCACGACCACCGCGGCCAGGCCCCATTGGACGTAGAACGCCTTCCACTCGTCCAGGTGCGAGGCGAGGTAGATGCCGGCGATCAGCACGATCGCCAGACCGGGGTTGACGAGCCGCCGGCCGACCGCCACCTGCATGCGGTGGAACCAGGGCATCGCGCGTGGGTCCATGCGCCCACCGACGAGCGCGAAGATCGGGTACGCGAACGTGACGCCGAACGCGACGACGACCGCGAGGATATGGAGCGCCAGCACGAAGTCGGCGAACGTGACGGCGGTAACGAGCATCGGTGCGCTTAGAGCGTCGGCTGGTAGTCGCCGAACACGTCGCGCATCGCGCTGCACACCTCACCCATCGAGCAGCGATCCTTCAGGGCCTGCTTGAGCACGGGCAGCATGTTGCCGGTGCCGCGCGCGGCCTCTCGGACCTCCCCCAGACGCTGCGCGACGAGCTCCTGGTCACGAGCGGACTTGAACGCTCGCAGCCGCTCCACCTGGTCGCGCTCTGTCTCCGGATCGACGCGGAGGATGTCTGGAACCTCCGGCGTGTCCTCGACGAACTTGTTGACGCCGACGACGATGTCCTGCTCGATCCGGTAGCGCTCGTGGTAGCCGAAGGCGGACTCCTCGATCTCGTTCTTCATGAACTCGATCGCCCGGATCGAGCCGCCGAGCTCGTCGATCTTCGCGATCAGCTCGCGGGCCGAGCTCTCGATCTCGTCAGTCAGTGCCTCGACGAAGTACGAGCCGGCAAACGGGTCGACGGTGTCGGCCGCGCCTGACTCGTAGCCGAGGATCTGCTGGGTGCGCAGCGCGATCTTGGCGGCACGCTCCGTCGGAAGCGCGAGCGCCTCGTCGAAGCCGTTCGTGTGGAGCGACTGCGTCCCACCGCAGACGGCGGCGAAGCCCTGGAGCGCGACCCGGACGATGTTGTTCTCCGGCTGCTGCGCCGTGAGCGTGACGCCCCCGGTCTGCGTGTGAAAGCGCAGCCGCCAGGACCGCTCGTCCTGGGCGCCGAATCGATCTCGCATGATCGATGCCCACATGCGGCGCGCCGCGCGGAACTTCGCGACCTCCTGAAAGACGTTGTTGTGGCCGTTGAAGAAGAACGCGAGGCGCGGGCCGAAGGTGTCGATCTCAAGTCCGGCGTCGAGCGCCGCCTGGACGTAGGCGATGCCGTTGGCGAGCGTGAACGCGACCTCCTGCACGGCCGAGCAGCCCTTCTCCCGGAAGTGGTAGCCGCTGATCGAGATCGTGTTCCACTTCGGGACCCGGTCGTTGCAGTACGCGAACAGGTCGGTCGTCAGCCGGATGGCGCCCTCGGGCGGGTAGATGAAGTTCCCGCGAGCGATGTACTCCTTGAGGATGTCGTTCTGGGTCGTGCCCCGCAGCTGCTCGGAAGTGACACCCTGCTCCTCGCCGACGAGTTCGTAGAGCAGCAGCAGCACACCTGCCGGCGCATTGATCGTCATCGAGGTCGAGACCTGATCAAGCGGGATGCCGTCGAACGCGGTCCGCATGTCATCGATCGTGTCGATCGCGACTCCGGTGCGGCCGACCTCCCCCAGGCAGCGCGGGTCATCGGAGTCGAGGCCGAGCTGGGTCGGCAGGTCAAAGGCCATCGAGAGGCCCGTCGAGCCGTGCTCGAGCAGGTAGCGGTAGCGCTCGTTGGACTCCTTCGCGCTCGCGTAGCCGGCGTACTGCCGATGGGTCCACAGCTGCTTGCGGTACATGTCGCGGTGGACGCCGCGCGTGTACGGGTACTGCCCGGGCTCACCGAGACGCGTCGGAAGATCCGGCGCAACGTCGGGCTCGGCATAGAGCGGCTTGATCTCAATGCCGGAGTCGGTGAACCGCCGCGGATCGTCGGGCCCAACGATCGGCGCGATCGTCCGGTGTTCGTCAGTCGTCGCCATCGCTCTGCCACAGGGTACCGGCGAGGCGCGGATGGCGGGTCTCGCGCACCAGAGCGAGACCGTATCGACACTGACAGACCCCCGGTTGCGACTTACCGTCCGCAGTGACAATCACCAGTCAGGGGGGTCCTTCAATCCATGACCATCGTCGTTCGTAATCCGATCTACCGCGTGATCGGGCTTGCGATCTCGCTGATCATCGTCGCCGTCGTCTACTTCGCCGTCATCAAGCCCAATCAGGACACGGCAAACACCGCGATCAAGCAGAGCGAGCAGCAGGTCCAGCAGGCGGTCAACCAAGCCGACAAGCAGAGTGGGGGCGCCGTTCCGAAGGGCGTCAAGGACCTCACCTCGTGCATGGCCGCTGCCGGGTCTGACACCGGCAAGATCCAGGCCTGCGCCGCCAAGTTCCACTGAGCGCCTGGATGGTGCGGGCGCGGGCGGAGCGCCGCTCGCGCCCGGCCGTCGGACACGGCGACGTTAGAGGACCTTCGAGAGGAAGGCCTTCGTCCGCTCGTGCTTGGGGTTGACGAGCACGTCGCCCGGCCGACCTGATTCGACGACGATGCCGTCGTCCATGAACACGACGTTGTCGGCGACCTCGCGGGCAAAGCCCATCTCGTGGGTGACGACGATCATCGTCATCCCGGATCTGGCGAGCTCCCGCATCGCATCGAGGACGTCGCCCACGAGCTCAGGGTCCAGTGCCGATGTCGGTTCGTCGAACAGCATCAGCTTGGGTGCCATCGCAAGCGCCCGGGCGATCGCCACCCGCTGCTGCTGACCGCCGGAGAGCGCGACCGGATAGGTGTCGAGCTTGTCGCCGAGGCCGACGCGGTTCAGCATCTCCGTCGCGCGCTCGCGCGCCTGCCTGCGGTCGACGTCGAGCACCTTGACCGGCGCGAGCGCCACGTTCTCGAGCGCCGTCATGTGCGGGAACAGGTTGAAGTGCTGGAAGACCATCCCGATCTCGGCGCGCTTGCGACAGATCTCGCGGTCTCGCAGCTCGTAGAGCTTGTCGCCCTGCTCGCGGTAGCCGACGAGCTCACCGTCGACGGAAAGCCGGCCGGCGTTGATCTTCTCGAGGTGGTTGATGCAGCGCAGGAACGTCGACTTGCCCGACCCGGAGGGGCCGAGCATGCACATGACCTGCCCCCGCGGCACCTCGAGCGAGATCCCCTTCAGCACCTCGAGCCGGCCAAAGCGCTTGTGCACGCCCTCCGCCTTGATCATCGCCTCGCTCACTTCCGATCGTGCCCCCCACCGAATTTCAGCCAGCGCGCGGCGATCGACGCCCGCTCCGCCCGGCTGAAGCCGCGCCCGTACCGGCGCTCGATGAAGTACTGGAAGACGTAGAGGACGCTCGTCATGAGGAGGTACCAGATGCTCGCGACGATCAGCAGCGGGATCTGCTTGTAGTTCGCCGCGTAGATCAGCTGCACCGAATACAGCAGCTCGGTGTACGCAACGACGCTCGCCAGCGAGGTGTTCTTCAGCATCGAGATGACCTCGTTGCCCGTCGGCGGGATGATCACGCGGATCGCCTGCGGGAGCACGATCAGGCGCATTGTCTGGATCCGGTTCATGCCGAGCGACTGCGCCGCCTCGGCCTGCCCCTCAGAGACGGAGATGATGCCGGCACGGACGATCTCGGCCATGTACGCGGCCTCGTTGAGCGATAACGCCAAGATCACCGCGACGGAGGTCGGAATCAGCGTGTTCGCATCCGCGCTGATGATCGACGGGCCGCCGAACGGAATGCCGATCGTGATCTTCGGATAGAGAGCGGAGACGAAATTCCAGAACAGGATCTGGACGAGCAGCGGGGTCCCGCGGAAGAACCAGATGTACAGCCAGCTCGACCCCGAGATCAGCGGGTTCGGCGACAAGCGCATGACCGCGAGGATGACCCCGAGCACGATCCCAATCACCATCGAGATGACGGTCAGCCGGATCGTGACGACGACGCCATGCAGGACCCGCGAGTCGAACAGGTACTGACCGACGACGTGCCATTGGAAGTTCGAGTTGTCGATCGCGGAGCGGACGAACGACGCGGCGAGGATCAGCACGACCACCGCAGCGACCCATCGCCACGGGTGACGAACCGGGACGGCCTTGATGTCGTCGGGCCGCCCGGTCGTCTCTTCAGATAGCTCGGAGGTGCTCACCTCTGAGCGTCAGTCTTTCACTAACTGACCGCCCCGTTGATCTTCGGGTTGCTGATCGCGCCCGCCTCGACTCCCCAGTGAGTGAGAATCGCCTTGTACTGGCCGTCGCTCATCAGCTTCTGAAGCGCTGCCAGGAGGGCCTTCTCGAGACCACTGTTCTTCGGGACGGCGATCCCATACGGCGCGTTCGCGTAGCTCTGACCGATGAGCTTGAACTGGCCATTTGACTGCTTGACCACGTACTCCGCGACGGGCGAGTCGGCGAAGCCGAGCTGCGCACGTCCGCTGGAGACGGCCAGGTTGGCGCCGTTCTGGTCCGGGAATGTCAGAACCGTCACGCCGGCCTTGCCGGCCGCCTTGCACTTCTTGCCCTGGGCCGTCGCGTCATCGCCCTCCGTCGTGCCCTTCTCGACGGCCACGGTGTGCCCGCACAGGTCGGCGATCGTGCTGACCGCCGCTCCGCCCGACGCCTTTGTATAGAACGATTCACCGGCAGTGAAGTACGTCACGAAGTTGACGGTCTTCTCGCGCTCCTTGTTGTCCGTGAAGGACGACGCGCCGACGTCGTACTTGCCCGCGGCGAGGCCCGGGATGATGCTGTCGAACGTCGCGTTGACGATCTTGACCTTGAGGCCCATGACCGCGCCGAGCGCCTTCATCAGGTCGGCGTCCATCCCGATCACGGTGTGACCGTCGGTGGCGATGAACTCGTTCGGGGCGTAGCTCGCGTCCGCGGCGACCGTGAGCGTGCCGTTCTTGGTGATGGCGGCTGGCACCATGGCCGCGATCTTGGCGTCCTTCGTCGCGCTGGACGCCGCGGATGAACTGCTGCTCGATCCGGAACTCGAGGCCGAGCTCGAACTTGACGAACTGTTGCTGCTGCCGCAACCCGCGACGAACGCCAGGCAGGCGGCGGCGGCCAGGGCGACGGACCATGTCCTCCAACTGCGCATCGATTTTGCTCCTTGACGAGATCCCCAGTAAGACATCGCAGAATATGCAACATCCTCCCGAGACGGTGCGCCCCCTAACGGCCTCGCAACACAGGGCTAGTCTTTCTCACATGCAGGTCCATGTCCGTCTGTTCGCCGGCCTGCGCGAGCGCGCCGGTGCGGAGTCGATCGAACTCGAGCTGCCGTCGGGGGCGTGCGTCGGTGACGCGATCGCCCGTCTGTCCGAGATCACCGGCGGCAGCCGCGTCGTGATGGCGGTCAACCAGGAGTATGCGGATCCGGCCGTCACGCTCAGTGCCGGCGACGAACTCGCGCTCATCCCGCCGGTGTCAGGCGGATCGGTGGACCAGCTCCACACCCGCGTGACCGACGAGCCGCTGTCGCTTGATGCACTCGTGCAGCGGGTGCGCGATCCCCGTGCCGGCGCCGTCGTCACCTTCCTCGGGGTCACTCGCGAGGTCGACGCGCTGGAGTACGAGGCGTATTTCGAGATGGCTGAGCGGAAGATCGCCGAGATCGTCGCTGCCGCCGTCGCCCGGCACGATCTCTGCGCCGCCGCCGCCGAGCACCGCGTCGGAACCGTCCCGCTGTCAGAGCCGTCGGTCGCGATCGCCGTCTCCGCCGCCCACCGGGACGCAGCGTTCCTGGGTGCCCGCGAGATCATCGACGAGATCAAGGCCCAGGCGCCGATCTGGAAGAAGGAGGAGGGCGAGTGGGTGCCGGGAACGACACCCGAACCGCCACCGCAGCCGAGCGCCTGAGGGCGCTCCCGGCCGTCCACGAGCTCGCCGCCGGCCTCCCCGCACCTCACTCGCTCGCGGTCGCGGCCGCCCGCGCGGCGATTGATGAAGCCCGTGAGCAGATCCGCGGCGGTGCCGAGCCGCCCGGTGACCTCGCCGCCCGCGCGCGGGAGCTGCTCTTCGCCGGTGCGCAGTCCTCGCTCGTGCGCGTGCTCAACGCCACCGGCGTGATCCTCCATACGAACCTCGGCCGAGCGCCGCTACCCGCCGCCGCTCGCGAGGCCGTGGCCCGCGCCGCGAGCGGGTATCTCAACCTCGAGCTCGACCTGGCCAGCGGGCGCCGCGGGAGCCGGCATGCCCACGTCGAGCGGCTGCTCATCGAACTGACGGGTACGGAGGCGGGGATCGTCGTCGGCAACGGCGCCGGTGCGGTGCTGCTCGCGGCGGCGGCGCTCGCCGGACCGGGGCGCCGGATCATCGTCTCGCGCGGGCAGCTCGTGGAGATCGGCGGCGGGTTCCGGATCCCCGACGTGATCGCGGCGTCGGGAGCGGAGCTCGTCGAGGTCGGAACGACGAACCGGACCCGGTTGGCCGACTACGAGTTCGCGCTTCGGGAGGAGGGCACACGCCCGGCTGTGATCCTGCGCGTTCATCCGTCCAACTTCCGCTCCGTCGGCTTCGTCGAGGACGTTCCTGTGCAAGCGCTCTGCGGCCTTGGCGCGCCGGTGATCGACGACGTCGGGTCAGGGGTGCTCGGGTCGGCGACGGGGATCCCGGAGCTGTCCGACGAGCCGGCCGTCAGCCGCTCGATCGCCGCCGGCGCCGCGCTCGTCTGCTGCTCCGGCGACAAACTCCTCGGCGGTCCGCAGGCGGGAATCATCGTCGGACGCGCCGAGGCGGTCGCGGCGGCCCGCTCGCACCCACTCGCCCGGGCGCTGCGCATCGACAAGCTCTCACTCGCCGCACTCGAGGCGACGCTCGCTCTCCACCGCGACCCAGCGCGAGCACGCCAGGAGATCCCCGTTCTGGCCATGCTCGACGTCGGCGATGAGGTGCTCGCCGCCCGCGCGGCACGCCTGCGGGACGGCATCGGCGCCGAGCGCTGCGAGATCGTCGGCTCGGTGGCGCGGGTCGGCGGGGGCGCGCTGCCGTTGCTCGAGCTTCCGGGACCCGCGGTCGCGCTCCGAAGCCCGACCGCCCCTGCAGAATTGATGGCGGCGCTGCGCGCCGGCGAGCCCTCGCTCATTGCCCGGGTCCACGAGGAGCGCGTGGTGCTCGATCCGCGCACCCTCGCCGAGGATGAGATCGACGGCGCGATCGCCATCGTCCTGCGTGCTCTGAGCGAATGAACGCGGGCCCGCTGACGCTCGGCACGGCCGGACACATCGATCACGGCAAGACGGCGCTGATCGGCGCATTGACCGGTGTCGACACCGACCGCCTGCCTCAGGAGCGCGAGCGCGGCATCTCGATCGAGCTCGGCTACGCGAGCCTCGAGCTGCCGTCGGGCCGCACGCTGTCCGTCGTCGATGTGCCCGGTCACGAGCGCTTCGTGCGGACGATGGTCTCCGGCGCGACCGGAATCGACCTGTTCCTGATGACGATCGCGGCGGACGACGGCGTGATGCCGCAGACCCGCGAGCACGCCGCGGTGCTCCGGGCGCTCGGTGTCGAGGCCGGGATCATCGCCGTGACGAAGGTCGATCTGGCCGACCCGGAGATGGCGATCCTCGAGGCGGGCGAGTTGCTGCCGGGCGTCGAGACGATCGCCGTGTCGGCGCGCACCGGAATCGGCCTGGATGTCCTCCGGCAGCGGCTCGACGTGGCCGCGGGCGCCGTCGCCAGCCGTGCCGAGCGCGACGGGCCCGCCCGCCTTCACATCGATCGGGTGTTCACGATCCGGGGCGCAGGCACGGTCGTCACCGGAACCCTGTGGGCGGGCAGCATCGCTCGCGGGGATGAGTTGGTCGTCCTGCCGAGCGGCCGCGAGGTCCGCGTGCGCGGCGTCCAGGTCCATGACGAGGCCGCCGAGCGGGCCGCGGCCGGGCAACGGGTGGCCGTTAATCTCGTCGGTGTCGCGACTTCCGAGATCGCCCGCGGCGACGTCCTCGGCACCCGCAACGCCGGACTGCGGCCGACCTATCTGCTCGACGGCGAGCTGGCCTTTGCGGCCACCGAGCCCGAGCATGGCGACCGCGTCCAGGTGCATCACGGAACGCGGGAGAGCCCGGCCCGGCTCGCCTGGCTCGGCGGTCCGTTCTGGCAGGTCCGGCTCGAACAGCCGCTCGTCCCGGTACGGGGCGACCGGTTCGTCGTCCGTCAGATCGCGCCCCCGGACACGCTCGGAGGCGGGATCGTCCTCGATCCGGGGCCTCGCAAGCACGGACCGAGCCGACAGCTGCTCGCGGACCTTCGCCGACGGGCCCGCGGCGAGGAACCGGCGGAGCAGGCTGTGACGGTCCCGCGGGAGGCGCCCACGGCGCCCCACGATGAGCCGGCGCCGCCACTGAGCCCGTCCGCGCTCGCGCTCGAGCAGCGGCTGCGCGATGCCGGCATCGAGCCGCCGATCGATGCCGAGCTCGATCCGGGTGACCTCGGCGCGCTGCGGGCGGCTGGCCGAGCCGTGCGCGTCTCACGAACGCTCCACTACCACCCCGACGTGCTCGCCGAGATCCGCCGGCGGGTGGTCGAACTCGCCCGGCGGCGCGACGGTGCGGTCACGCTCGCCGAAGTGCGGAACGAACTGAAGACTTCACGGAAGTTCGCGCAGGCGCTGCTCGAGCACTTCGACTCCGAGAAGGTGACGATCCGTCGCGGCGAGCAGCACGTCGTGCGGGCGCGAGCGCTCGAGCCCTAGGCTAGGCGCGCCTCGCAGGGCGCCGCCGGCCCTCAGAGGGCGCCGCCGGCCGCCCTCGGCGCGGTTGGATCGGACGCCTCCCCGTTGCCATGCTCCCGCGCGAGGTAGTCCTCGACGAGCATCGCGTTCTCGGTCGAACGCTGCACGACCGCGAGCAGCGAGGACATCGTCGCGACCTCCTCGACCTGTTCCTTGAGGAACCACTGGACGAATTGCTCGCTGAGAAAGTCGCCCTCGTCGCGCGCGACGCCCATCAGGGCCGCGATCTGGTCGCTCACCCGCCGCTCCTGATCGAGCGCGAGCGCCACCGGGGCGACGACGTCGGCGAACTGGCTCTCCGGCTCGCCGACCCCGGGAATGCGGACTTCGGCGTCGGCATCGAGCAGGTACTGAACCATCATCATCGCGTGGTTTCTCTCCTCGAGCGCCTGGGCGTAGAAGAACGCAGCCAGTCGCGGGAGGGTCTGCCCGTCGTAATAGACGGCGTTGGCGATGTACTGCTGCGAGGCGGCGAACTCGTAGGCGATCTGCTCGTTCAGCCTCTCGATGAAGCGTGGTGTCGCCATCAAGTCTCCTCTCGTGGGCGGTTAGGACTCTATCCGCCCGCTCCGCGCGATCGGGTGCGTCCGCGCCCAGTCGCCCTACCACGCTAGATTGCGGCGTATGCCTACCTGCCTTGTGACCGGCGGCGCCGGATTCCTCGGGTCGCACCTGTGCGACGAACTCCTGCGCCGCGGCCACCGCGTCATCTGCGTAGACAACCTGGAGACGGGATCGCTCGCCAACATTCACCACATTCGGAGCGATTCGTTCGTCCACCTCAGCATCGACATCATCGACCCGTACTACGTCGATGAAGCGGTCGACTTCGTGTACCACCTCGCCTCGCCGGCATCGCCGATCGACTACCTGCGACTGCCGCTGCACACGCTCAAGGTCGGCTCGTACGGGACCCACCACACACTCGGCCTCGCCAAGAAGCACCGGGCGCGGTTCCTGATCGCCTCGACCAGCGAGGTGTACGGCGATCCACGGGAGCACCCGCAGCGCGAGACGTACTGGGGCCACGTGAACCCGATCGGGCCCCGCGGCGTCTACGACGAGGCGAAGCGGTACGCCGAGGCGCTGACGATGGCGTACCACCGCCAGCAGGGGGTGGACACGGCGATCGTGCGGATCTTCAACACCTATGGACCGCGGATGCGCCCGCATGACGGACGGGCGATACCGACGTTTATGCGCCAGGCGCTTCAGGACCGGCCGATCACCGTGTTCGGCGATGGATCTCAGACCCGCTCGTTCTGTTACGTCGACGATCTGATCCGCGGAATCATTGCGCTTGCCGAGTCTGGGTATCACAACCCCGTGAACATTGGAAACCCGAACGAGTTCACGCTGCTCGAGCTGGCGAAAACCGTGATCGAGGTCACGAAGTCGCGCTCGGTGATCGTGTTCGAAGCACTCCCCACGGACGATCCCCAGGTTCGCCAGCCGGACATCAGCCTGGCCAGGGAAGTCCTCGGGTGGGAGCCGACGATCGTACTGCGCGACGGCCTCACCCGGACGATCGACCAATCGGGCGTCGAAACGCTGGTCGGCGCGACGCGGTGATCGTGCTGGGCGGCGACCCAACCTCGTAACTTCGACTTGTAGTCGGCGTTACGAGTAGCGGGAGGAACGACACGTGAGCCCCCAGTGACAACCGAGCAGCAAGAGGCCCCCGACGCGGTCGCCGGCCGATCGAACGGCGCGTCGACGCCGCTGATCCTTCCGCCGCGGGACGTCAGGCGCAAGCGCCCGCCGCTGCTCTCGTTCGTCCTCCGGCTCGAGACCCTGCGGCGCACCACCCGCGTGCTGTCGTTGCTCGCGCTCGACTTCATCGGGGTCGTCGGCGCCCTGTTCACGGCACTCGGTCTGAAGCTCGCCTTCCGCGGCGACTTCTCGGTCGAGAACGTCTGGCACGGCATCAAGCCGTGGATCGCCTTCGCCTACCTCGTGACCGTGTTGATGTTCGCTCGGGTCGACCTGTATGCGGACCGACCGCGGCGCCCTGGTACGGCGAAGATCGCCACCGCGCTGTTCCAGGCGGTTGTGATCGCCCTCGTCTTCGCCCTCGCGAACGGCCAGCATTTCTCGAGCTACTACATCTTCTACGGCAGCCTGGTCATCGGCGTCGCCTACATCGGCGCCCTGCGGCAACTGCACCTCCAGGTGACCGGATGGCTGCTCACACAGGCCGGCTACCAGCGCCGGGCGCTGATCGTCGGCTCCGGAAAGCACATCGAGGCCGTCGCTCACGCCCTCTCCGGGCGCTCCCGGACGCGCGTCGCGATCGTCGGCTACATCTCGCTGACACCACGGCCCCAGAACGGGCTGCGCTCGCTCGGCAAGCTCGATGATCTGCCGGATGTCCTCGCCACCGAGAAGGTCCAGGAGGTGATCATCGCCGATCCGGAGTTCCCGCAGGAGCAGGCGGTCGAGCTCGTGGACTTCTGCCACCGGCGCGGCGTGATCGTCCATGTGGCGCCGTCGACGATGGAGATCCTGTTCGACCGCGCCGAGTTCGTCCCCGGCCAGAGCGTGCCGCTGTTCACGCTGCGCCCACCGGTGTTCGAAGGCATCGACTTCGCGCTCAAGCGCACCTTCGACCTCGTGCTCTCGACCGTCGGGCTCGTGCTCCTATCGCCGATCCTGCTCGCGATCGCGAGCGCGATCAAGCTGAGCTCCCGCGGCTCGATCATCTACCGCTCGGTCCGGCCCGGCATGGGCGGCAAGCCGTTCGCGTGCTTCAAGTTCCGCACGATGCGCGAGCACGCCGAACAGATCCAGGCCGACCTCGAGCCGCTCAACGAGCAGTCGGGTGCCCTGTTCAAGATCCGCCAGGATCCCCGGCTGACGAAGGTGGGACGCTTCCTGCGGCGGTTCTCGCTCGATGAGCTCCCGCAGCTCGTCAACGTCGTCCGCGGCGAGATGTCGCTCGTCGGCCCGCGCCCGTTGCCGATGCGGGACTTCGAGCGCCTCGAGGACTGGCACAAGAAGCGCTACCTCGTACTCCCCGGGATCACCGGCCTGTGGCAGGTCTCAGGCCGCTCCGAGCTTGACTTCGATGACCTCGTCCGGCTCGACTTCCTGTACCTCGAGCGCTGGTCGATGCTCCTCGATCTGTCGATCCTGCTGAAGACGGTTCCGGCCGTCCTCAGCCGCCGCGGCGCGTTCTAGCCGCGCAGCGCCTATGCTCCGCGGCGCCGTGCCGCCGACCGACCGCTTCGTCATCAGCTTCGCCGCCGAGCCCCCCCAGGAGGGGATCCCCTACGGCCGGTGGGCCGACACGCTCCGCGGCCAGTTCCTGCTCGCGGTGCGGGAGATCGACACCGAGGGCGTCGACATCGGCGAGCCGGGCGAGATCCGATGGTTTCCGGATCGCTCGTTCGGCGGACGCACCTACATCCCGGCGGTCGCCCGGACGACGGAGGGCTACGAGCTGTTCGGGTTCGTCTCGTTCAGCGATACGGACGGGGGCCCGAGCGACTTCGAGGCGCGTGTCGACTTCACCTCGGAGACCGCCGAGTCCAACCCCGAGTGGAAGCTTGACCTCAATGACGACGTCATCGGCGTGTGGCGCGGCGAACAGGGAAAGACGGCCGACATGACCCTCGTGTGGGGCGTTCCGCTGCTCGCCGGCGGGACGAGCGTGACCGCCGAGTTGGCGAACCTTGCGGTCGATCAGTGCGAGCTCGTCGATGAGCGCTTCACCCTGGTCGCGCCCGACAACTACCGCGGCGACTTCATCGAGGTCAAACTGTGGGGCCGTCGCGGCGAGGAGCTCGCCGTCGAGTCGCTCTACATCGACGAGGACGACGAGGACGGGAACGGGGACGCCGACGACGCCGATGCCGACGGCAACGGCAACGGCCGGTCCGGAGGCCGCCGAGGGTTAAGCCGCGGAGCCCTTGTCCGTCGACGGCACGGACGTGCCATCCTCGGTCGGGAACTGGACGCCGAGCTCCTCGACCTCGAGCAACGGGCTCATGCGCAGCGCACCTCGCGCGGAGCTGCTTCAGGTCGTTCCAGAACTGCCCGCCGCAGCGACGCTCGCCGACCCAGCACCGTTCTCCTCCGTCGGCGGCTGCAGCGGGAAGTGGCAGGCCGCCACGTGCCCGGGACCGAAGGACCGCAGCTGAGGCTCCTCCTCAGCACACAGCTGCTGCGCCCTCGGGCAGCGGGTGTGGAAGCGACACGCTGACGGTGGGTTGACCGGGCTGGGCAGATCCCCCCGGATCCCGGCGTCGTGTTTGGCGCGCTCGGCGGACGGGTCGGGAACCGGGATCGTCTTGATCAGAGCGTCGGTGTACGGATGGGCGGCGCGGCTGTAGATGTCGCCTCCCGAGCCGAGCTCGACCAGCTTGCCGAGGTACATCACGCCGATCCGGTCCGACAGGTACTTGACCACGGCCAGGTCGTGCGAGATCACCACCGAGGCCATCTGATGTTCGGCCTGCAGCCGCTTCATCAGGTTCAGGACCTGCGAGCGGATCGAGACATCGAGGGCGCTGACGGGCTCGTCGGCCACCATCACCTTGGGCTCGAGCATCAGCGCACGCGCCAGCGCGATCCGCTGGCGCTGCCCCCCTGAGAACTCGTGCGGATAACGCTCCATCGACTGTGCCGGAAGCCCGACCTCGTCCAGCATCCGGATCACCCGCTCCTCCTGCTCGCGGCGGCTGCCGATGCCCTGGATCACGAGCGGCTCGCGCAGGATCGAGGAGACTCGCATCCGCGGATCGAGGGAGGCGTACGGGTCTTGGAACATCATCTGCAGATCGCGGCGCGCTCGACGCAGCGGGCGCCCGCGCAGGCGGAACACCTCACGGCCGTCGAGCGTGACCTGACCGGCGTCCGGCTCCTCGATGCCGACGATCAGCTTTCCGAGCGTCGTCTTGCCGCAGCCGGACTCTCCCACCAGGCCCAGGGTCTCGCCGGCGTCAACGTGGAGGTCGATGCCCGAGACCGCCTTCACCGTGGCGACCGTCCGCTTCAGCAGGCCGGCACTGATGGGGTACTCGCGCACCATGTCCCGCACCTGGAGGAGCGGCCCGTTGGCGGCGCTCGCCTGCCGGCGCGCCGGACCCGCGGGGGTGATCTCGGGCCGGCCGCGGATCGGGCCGTCGACTGGGTGCCAGCAGGCGAACTGATGGTCGGGGTCAGCGCCGCTGAGCGGGGGCTCATGGGCGTGGCATTGGTCGGTCGCCCGCGGGCAGCGGGGGGCGAAGCGGCACCCCGGCGGCGGGCTGGTCAGGTCAGGGGGAAGACCGGGGATGCTCACCAGCGCCCGGCGATTGTCGGACTCGAGACGCGGGATCGCGCCGAGGAGGCCCTGCGTGTAGGGGTGGCGCATCTCGCTGAACAGCCGGCCCGTGGGCGCCGTCTCGACGATCCGTCCCGCGTACATGACGTTGATCCGGCTCGTCCGCCCCGCCACCACTCCCATGTCGTGGGTCACCAGCAGCGTCGCCATGCCGAGCCGATCCCGGAGGTCGTCCAGGAGGGAGAGGATCTGCGCCTGGATCGTCACGTCGAGGGCGGTGGTCGGCTCGTCGGCGATCAGCACGCGCGGCTCGCAGGAGAGCGCGATGGCGATCATCACGCGCTGGCGCTGGCCTCCCGAGAGCTCATGGGCGTAGGCGCCGAGCCGCTCCTTGGGCCGCGGCAGGCCGACGAGCTCGAGCATCTCGAGCGCGCGCTCGGCGGCCTCCTTGGCCGAGGCCCCGCGATGCAGTCGCACCGGCTCGGCGACTTGCTCTCCGATCGGCTTGGTGGGGTTCAGCGAGGACTGAGAGTCCTGGAAGATCATGGCCACGGCGTCGCCGCGGATGCGCCGAAGCTCGGCCTCGGGCAACCCAACGAGGTCACGGTCCGCGACCTTGATCGAACCGCCGACGATGTGTCCGCCGGCCGGCAGCAGGCCGAGGATCGAGAGGCCGAGCATCGACTTGCCGCACCCCGATTCACCGACGAGCCCGAGCGTCTGTCCGGGTTCGATCCGCAGGTCCACGTTTTCCACTGCCTTGACCACGGAGTGACTGAGGTTGATGTGGGTGGTGAGGTCGGTGACCTCAAGGGCTGCGGACGCGCCGTTGGCTATGGTCATCGCCGGCGAAGCCTCACGTCGAGCGCGTCGCGCAGTGCATCGCCGACGAGGTTCGCGGCGAGCACGACCGCGACCAGACATGCGCCGACCGGGTACACGAGCCACCAGTAGCCGGAGGAGACGTACTGCTGGGCATTGCCGAGCATGTCCCCCCAGGAGGCCGCGGGGTACTCCAACCCGAAGCCGAGGAACCCGAGGTAGGCGAGGGCGAGGATCGCGTCGGCCACCTGGAAGGTGATGTTGACGATGACGACCGACAGCGCGTTGGGGATCAGGTGTCTGAGCACGATCCGCGACCGGCCGCTGCCCATCACGCGGGCGGCGTCGACGAAGTCCCGCACCCGGAGGGTGAGCACCTCGCCGCGGACCAGGCGCGCAGGGATCAGCCAGGAGAACAGCCCGATGATCAGCGCCTCCTCGATGACGGTCGCGCTGTACTTGGTGGCCAGCACGAGCACGATGAAGAGGAACGGGATCGCCAGCAGGATGTCGACGAAGCGCATCAGCATCCCGTCGATGACTCCTCCGACCAGGCCCGCGATCGCGCCCCACAGCGTCCCGATCACTGTCGCCAGCACCGAGGCGAGCAGCCCGATCTCGAGCGCGGTCTGGCCGCCCACCATGATCCGCCCGAGCTCGTCGAAGCCGTGCTCGTCGGTGCCCAGCGGATGCCCCGCGCCGGGCGGCAGGTTGGTGGCCAGCGGATTGAAGTCGGTCTGATTGGTGTGGTAGACGAGCGGCCCCAGGAAGCAGAAGACCACGAAGAACAGGAGGATCCCCGCGCCCAGCACCGCGACGCGGTTGGACATGAACTCGCGCAGGGCCAGGCGCCAGCCCGCGGCGACGGCCCCGACATCGCCCCCCTCGGGGAGGCCGGGCGGCGCATCGACCTCGACGAGCGCCGATGGGCACCTCGCCCTGGACGACGGGCCGGAGCGGATCAGACAAGGCGAACCCGCGGGTCGGCGAAGGTGATGGCGATGTCGGCCAGGAGGTTGCCGAGCACGGTCAGGAATCCGCCCAGGATCGTGTAGGCGAGCAGGATGTTGTAGTCCTGGTTACCGAGGGCGTTGTAGAAGAGCAGCCCGAGGCCGGGGTAGTTGAAGAGCACCTCGATGAGCAGGTTTCCGGCCAGCAGGGTGGGGATCGACAGCCCCACGAGCGTGATCATCGGCAGGCAGGCGTTGCGCAGCAGATGCCGGAACAGGACCGCGCGCTCGGACAGTCCCTTGGCCCGGGCCAGCCGGATGTAATCCTGGCCCAGGTTGTCCAGCGCCGAGGAGCGCATGTAGCGGCTGAAGGAAGCCACGTTGATGAGCGCCAGGGTGATGATCGGCAGCGCGAGCTGAAGGGGATGGGTCACCGCCCCCCAGGTGGTGGTGATCGAGGTGCTCACCGTCGGCGGGAAGATCCCCAGATCGAGGGCGAAGACCTGGATCAGGATCAGCCCGAGGAAGAACGACGGCATCGAGTAGAGGATGAAGTTGAACGTCGTCAGCGTGTAGTCGGCGACGCTGTTTCGCTTGACCGCCTGGAAGATCCCGAGGGGGATGGCGATGATCAGCGAGAGGACCAGCGCCGCAAGCGTGAGGTACGCGCTGCGGCCGACGTTCTCCTTGAACAGCGCGTTCACGCTCTGGCTGAGCTTGTACGAGTAGCCGAAGTCGAAGCGGACCAGGTGCCCGACGTAGGTGGCGAACTGCGCGAGTTCCGGCCGGTCGTAGCCGTGTGTCTGGTTCCACGACTTCACCGCCGCCGGCTGGGCCTTGGCCCCGAGCACGTCGTACACCGGGCTCGGGGAGAGGAAGTGCAGCAGCACGAAGGTGATGAACGCGATCCCGAACGTGACGATGACGGCGACCACGAGCCGGCGGGTGATGTAACCGGTCATCCGCCCGGTCCCGCCCGGTCGCTCGTCATCGTCACGTCGAGGCCGTTCGCTACTTCACCACGTACCAATACTGCGGGAACCATTGCTGCTGCGTCATCGAGGTCCATCCCTTCGGGGGGCCCGCGACCTTCTTGGTGTTGACGGCCACCAGGTAGTCGTTGTCGGGCATGAAGAACACCGGAGGGTTCTTGGCGAAGTAGTCCGCCTCGGTCTTGACAGCATTGGCATCGCCGCTGTGCACTGATGCGTTGATCAGCTCGTTGGCCTTGGGGTCGTTGTAGGACCCCGTGTTGAACCCGGCGCCCTCGTTCCACACGCCCGATGCGGTCGGGTAGTAGTCCGTGTACAGGCCGCCGTAGTTGTTCACGCCCCAGTCGTTGGTGTACTTCGCCGCCGCCGGGTTGGCGTTGTTGTAGTTCTCGGTGAGGAAGTTGAACGTCTTCGTCTGCAGCGTGATGACGATCCCGGCCGACTTCTTGGCCTGTGAGGCGATCGCTTCGGACTCGAGCGCGCCGGTGCTGGAGACCGACTCCGGGACGTTGGCCCACACGAACGAGATCGGCGTGCCGGCGGGGATGCCGGCGCCACACTCGCTCGGACCCGGTTCCCGGCTTCGCGCACGTCGTCGTCCCGCCGGGCACGACCTTCCAGCCGTGCGACTTCAGCAGCGACACCGCCGCCGAGGGGTCGAATTTGTACGGGAGGCGTGGCGGAGTCGGCGGGCGCGTAGGGCGAGAGCGGAGCCGATGGCGTGGGACCGTAGGCCTCCACCGCGGCGCCCTTGTAGACGCCCTTGATGATCGCCGGCTGGTCGATCAGGTGGTCGATCGCCTGGCGGACGTAGAGCTGCGAGATGACCTTGTCGAAGTGGTTGGTCTTGTCCTTGAAGTTGATCTGACCGCCAAACCAGCCCCAGCCCGGGCCGCCGAAGACGGCGATGCCCTGCTGCTTGAGCGACGGCACCTCGGCGAGCTGCGACGGGTCGAAGCCGACCATCACGTCAAGGCTTCCGCTCTTGACGGCGTTGAGCTCCGACGTGAACCCGGTGTACGTCTGGGTGGAGAGCGTGGACATGATCGGCTTGGGCGACCCGCCGTAGGACGGGTTGGGGACGAGCACGTACGAGCTGTTGGTGGCGTTGAAGGACTTCAGCTTGAACGGGCCCGAGACCACCTTCCACAGAGGGTTGCTGGCGAACGTCGCCACCGAGCCGCCGCGCTTGTTCAGGAAGTCGTAGATCTTCTTGGCGTTGGCCGGGTTGGTGTAGTCGAGGTGCGGCCCGCCCGACGCGGCGATGTTCCAGGACGTGCTCGGCAACGGGTAGACGTTGTTGGTGTCCTGGAGGTTGTTATTGAGGAAGAAGCCCGGGTTGTAGGGCTGCGTCAGGTGCATGATCACGTTGTATTTGCCCGACGTCGAGATGCTCTTGACGTTGTCCGGCATCAGCCCCGGGGTGTACTGCCCCCAGTTGGCGGCGCTCTCCTTGACCGCCGCCTTGAGCAGGTCGAACCAGAAGACGACGTCGTTGGCCACCAGCGGCTCGCCGTTGGACCACTTGAGACCCGGCTTGATCGGGATCGTGACCGTCTTGTTGCCGTCGCTGAACTTCGGCGCGTTGGCCGCGCTGAGCGAGTACTCGACCTTGGGCTCGGCGCCGGAGGGGCCGGCGTAGAGCGGCATGAACAGCTCGCTGAGGAACGAGATCGTGCCCGTCGAGGTCTGTGCGCCGGGGACGATCGGGAAGATGTAGGTGGGCGTCTGGCCAGTGAGCTGGCCCTGGGTGATGGTGCCGCCCTTGACCGGCGTGCCCTGCGGCGGCAGCGACCCGTACAGGACCGTGCCCAGGCTGGACTGCGCCTGGTTGACGTTGCTCGTGTTGCTGCTGCTGCTTCCGCAGGCCGCCACGAGTACCGCGCAGGCAGCCGCGATGAGGCCGACGATGAGGCCACGCCAGCGGCTAGGCCCAGGACAAACTCCAGATCTCATATACGCACCTCTCCCCAAGAACGAGGGTCTACACAGGTCATTCTTCGCGTTCCAAACCGGTTGTCAAATGTCAACCCTCACATCGCAGCCCCAGACGCTGCGCAGGTGAGACTGACCGCCGGGTTGAAAGCTTCTGGATCATTTCATCATCTCCTGCGTCCAGCGGCCAGGCTGGTAGCGTCGGCAGGCGGCAGCGCCCTCGTAGCTCAATGGACAGAGCACGCGCCTCCTAAGCGCGGGATGCAGGTTCGATTCCTGCCGGGGGCATCGGTCGTCGCAATCGACTCCAATCCTGCGGGTCTTTTAGGGGTTTGTTGGCGCCGCCTGACCCCGGGGCCCGACTGCTACCGTGCCTGACTCCTCGTGTCCGAGAGCACGCTAGAAGCACCCCCGGTTCCTCCGAGCGGGAGTCCGAGGACCGAGGCGCGAGGCAGAACGGACGCACCGCCTGCCCGCTGCCATCCGCCAGCACCCCTGGTGGATCGTTGGCGTGCTCCTGGTCATCTTCTCGTACGTCCTCGTGCGTCACGCGAACACGCGTCCCGGCTATGACCCGTACGGCTGGCTGATCTGGGGCTACCAGACGCTCCACCTCAGCCTCGACCTCGGCGGCGCGCCATCGTGGAAGCCGCTGCCGTACCTGTTCACGGTGCCGATGGCGCTGTTCGGCAGCCACCAGCTGACGCTGTGGATGACGTTCGCGACGGCGGTCACGCTCAGCGGCTCGATCTTCGCCGGGCGGATCGCCTACCGCCTGACGCTCCCCTCCGAGGGTCAGATCGACGATTACACCCGCTGGTCGGCGATCGCCGCAGGCGTCTTTGCCGGGCTCGCGCTGCTCGGCATTCAGACGTGGGTGCACCTGTTCCTCAGCGCGCAGTCGGACACGATGATCGTCTCGCTGTGTCTTGGCGCGATCGACATGCACCTGTGCGGTCGCCACCGGTGGGCGTACGGGTTCCTCGTACTGGCCGCGCTCGGCCGACCCGAGTCGTGGCCGTTCACGGGGCTCTACTTCCTGTGGGCGTGGCGCGCGATTCCGGAGATGCGCAAGTTCCTCATCGCGGGCCTCGTCCTGATTCCGCTGTTGTGGTTCGGCGTGCCGACGATCACCAATGACCGTCCGCTCGTCTCCGCGGAGCTCGCCGAGCTGTCGGTGCGCCGGATCGAGGGCAACAAGTTCATCGGGGTGTTCCACCGCTACACCTCGCTCACGTTCCTGCCGGTCCAGCTGCTCGCGCTGCTCGCGGTCGTGTGGGCGCTATTTCCGTCGCAATCGGACGGTGCTCGTCCTCGCCGGCGCCGCGGTCGCTGTGGATGCTCGTGGAGATGGGATTCGTCCTCCACGGGTGGCCCGGCGTACCGCGATACATGATCGAATCGGCCGGCGTTCAGACGATGCTCGCCGCGGTCGCCTTCGGCTGGATCCTCGTCGATCTGCCGAAGCTCCGGCTAGGCTCGCGCGTCCGGGTCGGTCCCTCGCTGGGTCGGCGTGCTCGCTGCCGCGCTGCTCGTCCTCAGCCTCGTCCCCGGCGCGCTGGCACGGATCAACGACGAGCACAAGGACCTCGTCCACGAGCACTTCCGCACCAAGCAGATCACACGCCTTGACCACACGATCAAGGATCTCGGGGGCGCGGCGAAGGTCCTCGCGTGCGGGCGGCCGACGACGTACGTCGGCTTTGTCAGCATCCTCGCCTACCTCACGCACAAAAACGTCGGCACCGTCGGCTACCGCCCGACGTTTGAACTCAAGCATCACCACAGGATCGTCCTCTTCAGCCAGGGTCCCCACGGCTGGTCGGTGCGGCCGGCGAACGTGCCGCCGGCGATGGTGGCCACCTGCTCCCGGCTGCACGCGCGGGTCCTGTTCGACTCCCAGCACCCGGACGGACGGGTCATTCACAGCCGCGGACCGGTGTGAGCACCAGCACCGCCGAGGATCGCCGAGCGCCGAGGCATCGGCTCGGCGCTCACCGGAGCGCAGCATCGCCCGATCGTATCCGTGGTGGATCGTCGCCGCCGTCATCGCAGTCGTCTCGATCGTGCTCGTGCTGTGGGCGCGCACGCGCCCCGGATTCGACCCCTACGGCTGGCTCGTCTGGGGCCAGCAGACACTGCGGCTTGCGCTCGATACGAATGCCGCCCCCTCGTGGAAACCACTGCCGTACCTGTTCACGGTCCCGTACGCCCTGTTCGGGCACTACCAGGTCTACCTGTGGATGACCACGGCCGTCGCCGTGTCGCTCGCCGGATCGATCTTCGGGGGCCGGATCGCGTACCGGCTTGTCCTCGGTTCCGATGGCGCCAGGGATCGCCGCACCAGGGTCGCGGCGTGGGTGGCCGCGGTCGTCGCGGCTGTCGGCGTGCTTCTCATCCCCGACTATGCCCACGTCATCCTCAGCGCCCAGTCGGATTCGATGATCGTCGCGCTCTGCCTCGCCGCCATCGACATGCAGCTCACCGGCCGGCATCGATGGGCCTTTGCACTGTGGTGGCTCGCGTCGCTCGGACGGCCCGAGGTGTGGCCGTTCCTCGGCCTGTACACCGTCTGGGCGTGGCGCGCGGTGCCGTCAATGCGGCGCTTGCTCGGCGCCGGGATCGTGCTCCTGCTCGTCCTGTGGTTTGGGATTCCCGGCATCACATCGCGCAGCCCGTTCGTCGCCGGAACCAACGCGATCGGCTCGGGCCGGGCGCCCCACGGCAACAAGGTGACCGAGACGATCAGCCGGTTCGTGCATCTGCAGCCGGTGGCGCTCGAGATCCTGGCGCTGCTCGGCATCGCATGGGCGCTGTGGCGCCGTCACCGCGTGCTGCTCCTGCTCGCCGGCGGGATCGTCGTCTGGGTCGTCGTGGAGATCGCGTTCGCGCTGCACGGCTGGCCGGCCGTTCCGCGGTACATGTTCGAGGCGGGAGCCACCGTCTCCGTCCTCGGCGGGGTGACCGTCGGCCTGCTCCTGCGAGAGCCGCCGCGGTGGGGGACGGCTGCCGGCTGGGCCGGGATCGCGGTGGCAGCCATCGGCTGCGCGTTACTCGTCCCGATCGCCGTCTCCCACGCCCGCTCCGAGCACCGCGACCTCCACGAGCAGCGGCTCCGGACCGCACAGATCAACCGGCTGCGCCCGACGCTCGCGGCGGCCGGCGGCGCCGCGTTGATCCGCTCCTGCGGCGAGCCGCTGACACGGCTCGAGTACCAGTCGATCGTCGCCTGGACGCTCCGGGTCAACGTCACCGAGGTCGGGTGGAAGTACGGTCCCGCGATCGCCTCCTCGCGGCCGATCGTGCTGATCACGCCGGGGGCACACGGGCGCTGGAAGGTCCAGGCGCTCCACCAGCCGCACGGGGCGTGCCGCCGACTGCCGGCCTGATCCGTGTGGCGCCGGCGGCCGGCTCGGCTCCGGGCGCCGGGCGGGATCGTCCGGATCTCCCTTCCTCAGACGCTCGATGACGAGAAGGGGATTTCAGGACCGCCAGATGGTCCGTCAACCCCCACGTCGCTGCCGAGGTTCCTCGGCGGGGGGTTTCCGGACGATCGGACGGCGGTTCCGGGTGACGCCGCCGTCAGGTGCCGGCGGTCAGGGTTGCTCAACGCCCGGGGGTCGCTCGGCGCTCAGGGTCGCTCGGCGCCGCTCGGGGCGCTCCGTCCCTCGAGGCGCTCGAGGTCGCTCGGGGCGCCCGGGGTCGGTCAGCGGTCGGGCCGCTCGGGGTAGACCTCGTCGATCGTTGTGAGCGCGACGTACGGGGCTCCGCCGGCGGCCGCCGAGATCGCCTCGGCGCCTCCCGCGAGCCGGTCACAGATCGCGAGCACGCCGCAGACGGTGTGACCCTCCTCGCGCACGGCCTCGAGGGCCCGGATCGTTGACCCACCGGTGGTGACGACGTCCTCGACGAGCATGCAGCGGTCCTCCGCGGTCAACGCTGGGCCCTCGATCCGCCGGGAGAGGCCGTGCTGCTTGGCCTCCTTGCGGACGAAGAACGCCTTCACGTCGGCGCCGCCGGCGAGGGCGGCACAGGCGATCGGATCTGCCCCCATCGTCATCCCGCCCACGGCCGTGGCTCCCCAGGCGACCGCCTGGGCGGCGACGAGCTCGGCGAGGGCCATGAAGCCGTCACGGCGAAGGATGGCGCGCTTGGCGTCGACGAGGTACTGGGCCGTGCGACCGCTCGTCAGGACAACCTCGCCGATGACGAGGGCGTCCTCCCGCAGCGAGCGCAGCAGCCGATCACGCGCTGTCAGATCAACGTCGGAAGCCATGGTGCCGCCGCTCATCCTAGTCCGCCCCCGTGCCGATTAAGAGGCCATGGTGCATCGTGCGCTCGTCATTGTTGCCTGGGTTTGCTGCTTCTTCGTCGTGGCCTCGTTCTCGATGTTCGCGCTTGACCAGTTGTCCGGTGCCTCAAAGCATCAGCAGGCGGAGATCACCTCGTCGGCGGTCCAGCCGATCGCGCCGGAGGCGAAGCATCACGGCCAGCCACGGCAGTTCATCGACGATGTGGCCCACACGCTCACGTCGCCGTTCTCCTCGATCGTCCAGAGCGACAGCCAGTGGGTCCTCCGCGGCCTGCCGTCGATCATCGCGCTGATCGTCTACGGCATCGGGCTCGGTTACCTCGCCCGGTTCTCACGCGGCCTGAGCTGACGCCGCGCGGGGCGGCGCCAGCATGCAGCACGTCTACTAGTAGTAGACGTCGACGGCGTCGCCGGAGCGCAGCCAGTAGTAGATGAACGTCGCGTCCATGATCGGCGTCCGCATGCAGCCGTGGCTGGCCGGGTAGTCCGGCGCCGGGTCGTAGCCGTGGATCGCGTAGCCGCCGATGAAGAACCGCGAGTAGTACATCCCGTCCGGCAGATAGCCGGGAACGCTGTAGTAGATGTGGAAGTTGCCGAGCACCGTCGGTGTCGACGGCTTCCCCGAGCTGATCGGGAAGATCCAGCGGACCGCGCCGCCGTCGGCGAGGATCAGCAGTTGCTTGCGCAGCCACCCCTCGGCGTGGTGGCCGTGTGACGGATACCGGGGACGAAGCGAGCCCCAGCCGTTGAGCAGGAAGCTGATCGTCTTGCCGTCAAGCGCTTGGGAGACCCCCCAGCCGAGCAGACGGTGATAGGCGTCGATCGCCAGCCCCATGTTCGTGTCATAGACGCCGGTCTGCCGCAGGAAGATGTGCACCGCGACGAGGCGCTGCTGCATCAGCTGCACGAACCGACCGACCGAACCGAAGTGGACGTTCGTGTCAAGGGCCGAATACGTGCGCACCGCGCGGAAACCGCTCAACGTGTCGGTCCGGTCGTGGCTCGCGATCACCGTCACGCGACCGACCCCCGGGGCGACGAGCACCCGCGAGAACTTCCCGTAGCTCTGGCGCTTGTTGCCGGGCCAGATCCACACGCGCTTGCGCGTGATCAGTTTGTGGCCGAGCCACGCCTCCACGAGCACCTTCTGGCCACGGACAAACGGGTGAACGATCCCCTGCACGTGGATCCTGCGACCGGGGACGGTGACCGCGACGTGGTTGAGGATGAAGGCGTCCGGCAGCTGCAGGTAGGCGGAGCCCTTTGCCGACTTCGGCTTCGTCGTCGTGGTCGTCGTGGTCGTCGTCGGTGGTCGTCGACGAGGTCGTCGGCGTCGTGCTGGCGCTCTGAACCGTCGACCCGCTGTCGGCAGCGGCGACCGCCGCAGGAACGAGCAGGAATGCGGCGAGCAGCGGGAGTAGGCGGGTGAGCGTCCGTGACATGAAGCGGAAGTAAATCAGTCGCGCCACGAAACGCATCGGTGATTGATCACATTTCCTGAGAGACCGATCCGCAATACGGCGTCACGGCGTCGTGACCGGTCCGGATTCAGACCGCCGGCTGCGCCGAGCGGTCGGCGAGGGGCAAGGTCAGCGCGCCCACCGCGAGGGCGGAGGCAACCACGAGCCCGAGGATGCCCGCCGTCGACCAGTGGAGCTCGTTGACGCCGAGGGCAAGGGCGTTGTTGAACGAGTGCAGCGCGATGCACGGATACAGCGACCGCGTCCGCCAGCGCATGATGCACAGCACGAATCCGAGGAAGCCGAGCGGCACCAGGTACTGCGATGACGCCGAGCCCGTGTGAGCAAGCCCGAAGAGGATTCCGACGATCACGGCGGCGATCCACGGGCCGGCGTCGTAGGAGGCGATCCGCAGCGGCCAGCGCCGCAGCGCGCCGAAGAGGAAGCCGCGGAAGAAGAACTCCTCGGCGATCGGGGCGATCACGCACACGAACACCGCCGCGGCGATCAGGGCCGCATCGCTGTTGGAGACGCCGAGCTCACTGGGGAGCTTGTCCTGACCATGCAGCTTGAAGATCTGCGCGTAGATCGCGGTCAGTCCGTAGTAGCTGACCCCGCCGATCATGAACGCGGCAAAGCCGCGGCGCAGCGACACACTCCGAAACCCGAAATCGACGGGTCCGACGGGGCCGCGCATTCGCGCGAGGTACACCGCCGCGGCAACGAAGGCCAGGTCGACGACGACGTTGCCGATGATGTTGACGGCCGGCGTCGGGTGCGTGAAGCTCGACCCCGCAGCGGCCCCGATGGCGTCCACGAAGATGACGCCCATCTCCCCGAGCGCGAGCCCGAGGACGATCGCCGCGGGCGCCATCCACATCCGCCAGTCCGGCTCGTCGTCCCGGCGAGCAACCGGCCGCGGGCCCGGTGTCGAGGGTGCGGGCGGGATGGGGGCGGGCGGCGGGATACTGCTCATCGTCGACGGGAGGTTAGGGGCCAGCGAGTTCCGTGAGCGACGTGATCCGGTGCACCCCCGGCGGCGCCTCGCGCCCGTCGCGTGACAACAGGACGGGCGTGATCCCGGCCGCGAGCGCACCGCGGACGTCCTCCTCGACGCTGTCGCCGACATGCAGGGCAGCGCCCGCGGCGGCCCCCGCGAGCTCAAGCGCACGCTCGAACACGGCCGGCGCGGGTTTGCGCGCTCCCACCTCCGCCGAGGTGACGACGCCGTCGAGGAGGGCCCTCAGACCAACGCGGTCCAGCACCTCGTGCAGCGACACGTCCCAGTTCGACGCGACGACGACCGGTTGCCCGCGGTCCCGCGCCGCCAGGATCGCCGGCCGGGAATCGTCGTACGCGGTGAACTGCAATGCCGCGAGCAGCGCCGCCGTCAACTCCCCAACCGCAACGCCGGCCAACCGCGCGGATTGCGGCAGCGCGGCTCGAAGAACCTCCGCACAGCGCTCGCGCAGCGCGGCGAGCGACGTCGCATCCCGTCCCGCATCGAGATGAGCTCGGTAGAAACGGATCTCGGCGGCCAGCGCGACGCCGGCCTGCACCTCGCTCACCTCGACGCCGAAACGTTCCGCCAGTTCGGCGCGCAGCCGCGGAGCCGGGGGCTCGAGCCGCACGAGAGTTCCCAGGGCGTCGATCAAGAGCGCCCGCGCACCGGTCGTCATGGGCACATCCTGTCGCGTGGAGGAGCACAAGGCGCCGAGCCGAACAGGCGCTCTAGGTACACTTCCTTTCCACGCCCGCGCAGACCGACCTCGTCTGCGCACGTCCCCTGAGTTCCCTCGACGCCATGTCCGTATGAGCCGACGCGACCGACAGCGACGCCGCACCCGCAACCGTGGACATCCCGTTCGCCGGGTCGCCGTGATGACGGCGGCGCTCACGATCCTGGCGCTCGGGATCGGCGTGGCGGGCGTCGCCGCGTGGGTCATCAACGTCGCCGATTCGGCGCCGGACATCGGCCAACTGAAGCCGCGCGATCCCGGGCAGCTCTCCGAGGTGTACGGCAGCGACGGCAGCCTGCTCGGCTACATCACCTCCGACGTTCTGCGCACGTATGTGTCGGGTAAGCAGATCCCCCGCGTGCTCAAGCGTGCCACGGTCGCGATCGAGGACCGGCGCTTCTACAAGCACGGCGGCGTCGACTACGAGGGGATCGTGCGCGCGGCGATGAAGGACGTGTTCGGCGGTGGCAAGTCAATCCAGGGCGGCTCGACGCTGACGATGCAGCTCGTGCGCAACATCTATCTGCCCTACCGGCTCGCCGACACCCGCTCGCTCAAGCGCAAGATCATCGAGGCCAAGCTCGCCCAGGAGCTGGAGAAGAAGCATTCGAAGAACTGGATCCTCACCGCGTATCTCAACGACGTCGACTACGGGACCCTCGGTGGCAAGACGGCGGTCGGAGTCGGCGCTGCGGCGCAGATGTTCTTCAACAAGCCGGTGAACAAGTTGAACCTCGCGCAGGCCGCGCTCCTCGCCGGCCTTCCGCAGGCTCCGTCGGAGTACAACCCGTTCCTGGCGCCCGACCTCGCCCGGGGGCGGCGGCATGAGGTGCTCTACGCGATGGTGCAATCGCACTACATCACGCTCGCGCAGGCGAAGGCCGCCGACCGCTCTCCGCTTCAGGTCCAGCGCAACGACGCCTACGCGCTCAAGCGCGAGCCCTACGTGTTCGACTACGTGCGCGACCAGTTGATTCAGCACTACGGGCTGCGCACGGTCGAGAAGGGCGGGCTCAAGGTCTACACGACGATCGACCTCAAGCGCCAGCAGCAGGCACGCCAGGCGATCCTCGCCAACGAGGGTCAGCCGGGCGACCCGGCCGCGGCGCTCGTCAGCATCGATCCGAGTAACGGTCACATCCTCGCCATGGCGACCTCCTCGAGCTACAACGAGACGAAGTTCGACTATGCCGCGCAGGCGCATCGGCAGACGGGCTCGGCGTTCAAGGTATTCGCGCTGATGACACTCATCCACGACTTCCACGGCGACCCCAACCAGACGTACTACACCTCAAAGGAACTGACCCCCGGCTGGTTGCCCGGGTATCCGACGTACCACGTTCAGACCTCGGAGCTGAGCTACCAGGGCAACATCAACATCACGCGGGCGACGACGGAGTCCGACAACACCGTGTTCGCCCAGCTCGCCCAGGACGAGGGGATGGACAAGGTCAGCGCCACCGCCCACGCGATGGGCATCACCTCCCCGCTCACCGACCTGCCGTCCGAGGTGCTCGGCGCGGTCTCCGTCTCGCCGCTGGAGATGGCCGACGCGTACGCGACGCTCGCCAGCGGCGGCGTCCACCATCCACCGACGGCAATCAGCCGCGTCGTGTTCGCCGACAACAGCGTCGCCAACCTCGGCGACTCCGCGGGCAACCGGGTGTTCACGCCCGGCGAGGCGTACACCGGCACGCAGGTCCTGAAGACCGTCATCCAGAGTGGCACCGGGACCGCAGCCAACTACGGCTGTCCCGCGGCCGGCAAGACCGGTACGACCTCCAGCTTCACCGACGCGTACTTCGCGGGGTACACGCCACAGCTCGCGACCGCCGTGTGGGTCGGCTATCCGAACTCGACGATCTCGATGAACGATGTCAACGGTCTCGGCCCCGGCTTCGGCGGGACGCTCGCCGCACCGATCTGGCACGACTACATGCAGCGGGCATCGAACGGCTACTGCGGTGACTTCACGCAGCCGAACGACCCGTTCCACGGCACCGCGTTCTTCGGCAAGTACGCGACGACCGGCAGCGGCCGGGGCAACACCGGCAACACCGGTAACACGGGCAACACCGGCAACACCGGCACGTCGACAACCACGACAACGCGCCACGCGGGCACCCCGTATAACAATCCGACGCTGTATCAGCAGCCGCCACAGGGCCCGCCGAAACCGCCCGGCTTTGGAACCGGTCACGGTCCGGCGACGGGCGGCGCCGGGGTCCACCATTAGCGGCATCGCGCCGAGCGGCTGCTAGCGTTCTCGCCGCCAATGCCGAAGGAAGAAAAGGTCGAACTCGAGGGAGAGGTCGTCGAGGCCCTCCCCAATGCGATGTTCCGCGTCAAGCTCGACAACATGGATCGAGTCGTTCTCGGCCACGTTGCCGGCAAGATGCGCCGGTTCCGCATCCGCATCCTCCCTGGCGATCGCGTGCGGGTCGAGCTCTCGCCGTACGACCTCGACCGCGCCCGGATCGTCTACCGCCACCGCTAGCGAGACGGCGCGCCCGAGGACGTGCGCGAGCTCGAGCTGATCGACGCGCTCGAGACCGTCCTGTGTCGCGGCGGACCGCGCATCGTGCGCTGGCTCGGTGACGATGCCGCGGTCGTGCGTGCCCGTGGCTACGCGGTGACGTCAATCGACACGATGGTCGATGGCGTCCACTTTCGGCGCAGTGAATTGACACCCGAGGAGATCGGACACCGCGCGATCGCCGCCGCCGTGTCGGATCTCGCCGCGATGGGGGCCGAGCCCGGCGAGGCCTATCTGTCGCTGGCGCTGCCCGCCGGCACGGAAATCGAGCAGACGGTCGGCCTCGTTCGCGGTGCACAGGCGCTCGCCACGGAAACCGGGATCACGATCGCCGGAGGTGACGTGACGGCGTCGACGACGCTGACGATCACGTTCGCCGTCGTCGGATGGACCGACGAACCGGCAGAGCTCGTTGGACGAGACGGGGCGGCCCCGGGAGATCTCGTCGGTGTGACCGGCGCCCTCGGCGGAGCCGGAGCCGGACTGGCGGTGATCGAAGGTCGAGCACCGACAGTCGATTCCGAGGTCGCCGAAACCCTGCGCGCCCGCTACGCCCGCCCGCACCCACGACTCGACGCCGGACGGGCGCTCGCCGCCGCCGGTGCGACGGCGATGATCGACATCTCCGACGGGCTCGCGACGGACGCCGGACACCTCGCGCGGCGCAGCCACGCACGCGTCGAAATCTCGCTCGACGCGCTCCCCCTGGCCGCGGGCGTCGCGGACGTCGCCATGGCGCAGGGCGAGGAGCCACAGACGTTTGCCGCGAGGGCCGGAGAGGACTACGAACTCTGTGCCTGCGTGCCGGAGTCCGGCTTAAGGCTCGTGGAGACGACGTTCGCCAGCCGCTCGATCACGGTCGGCTTCACGGTTGTCGGCCGCGTCGTCGAGGGGCCGACCGGCGTGGCCTTCCGTGGCACAAGCTCGCCTCTTTCGGGATACGAGCACTCCATTTGAGCCTCGTAGGTGCGTGCCCGTGCGCGTTCGTCCGGCGCGACGTGCTCGTCGCGCGCGACCGCGATCTCATGCAGACGGCGCAGGATGGCATCGGCCACCGCTGTGGGCTCCACCAGGTACCCCCCATGTTTGATTTGCTCCCGCATATCCGCCACCTTCTCAGGATCCGGTTCCATGGGATTCATGTCATTCATCGGCAACCTGGCGGGGCCACTGGATCCGGTCTGGACCCTATTCGACAGATACCCCGGTTCGGGGTTTCTTGACCGCTGCTCAACGGGTGCGCGCCCATCCGCGTGAGCGTTCCCGGGCCGAAGCGACGGCACCGTCCGCGGGCGCGTCCCGCGGCGTCTCAAACAGCATCAGCACGACGGCCGCCGCCCGCTCCCCGGCGTGATCGCTGCGCTCCAGGCGCTCCTTGCTCTCCGCCTCGATGCGCTGGACGCGTTCCATCAACGCTCCGCACTCGCCGGCGAGCGCGAGCCACCCCTGTCGGTCGACGACGACGGGCACACGGCTGAGGTGCGCCTCGGCCGGATCGAAACCGCCGCTGGCGGCCGCCCCGCGGACGATCCCGCCGACCTGATCGAGCGCCGCGCGCAGCGTCGCTTCCTTGACGATCGCCGGTGTCGCTCCCCACGCGTCATCGGTGATCCGCGGGCGAGCCACGGCTGTGTAGTAGTGCTCGACGGCACCACGACGCGGGACGCGCTTGACGAGCTTCAGAAACCCGAGGGCTGTCAGGCGCCGAACGTGATAGCTCAGCACGCCGAGCGATGCGTCGAGCTCCTCGGCGAGCTCGCTCGGGCTCGCGGTGCGGTCCTCGAGGGCGGCGAGGATACGCGTGCGCAGTGGGTGCGCCAAGGCCTTGGCGAGCGCAGGATCGGTGATGTCCTGATAGGGCTTCATGTCGCCCGGTGCGGGCTCTGGGGTCAGGCCGTCGACAGCGTCTTCACGGTCGGCTGCACCTGCGCGAGCCGGGCAAACACAATAATGCGCTGGGCTGCGCTGTACAGCGGGTTACAGGCCGACAGCACGAGCCGGTCGTACCCCACGTTGTTGATCACCCACAGGGCCGTCGGGAGCACGATCTTGTGGTATTGGACGACGTAGGTGAATGTGCCGTAGGGCATCTCGACGACGATCCGATCGCCGGAGGCGAGCGCATCGATGTGCCGGAACGGCGCCAGGTAGGTCGTCCGGTGACCGGCGATGGCGACCGTCTGCCCGAGGCCGGGGAACGCAGTGCCCGGGTAGTGACCGGGCCCCTTCTCGAGGCTCGAGGTGTCGGTGCCCTGCACGATGTCGAAGCTGGCGCCGATCTTCCTGATCACGATCCGGCCGATCGCCGCGCCAGTCGTCACCTGACCTTGCTCGCGCCGGGCGAGGAACGAGATCCGCTCGTCCATCGTGTGCAGCGCGCCGAGCGCGTGCTCGTCCAGGGGAGACAGCGGCGCGCTGTGGTAGCTGAGAAACCGCTTGTCGATCTGGTTGCGCTTGATCATCGCGACGACAGCCGTCACCGGCTCCTGCCAGACGAGGGTCACGCCCGCATCGATCACCAGCAGCAAGCCGGAGATGATCAGGACCGAGGAGATGTCGCGAATGAGCCGTCTCACCGTCTCAGGGCCGACTCCGTTCCACCCAGCGACCCCGGCCCAGCGTAGGTGATCGGGCCCCGCACGGTGACCGGAGCGTCTTCCGGACGCGGCGCGGATAGCTTGCGCCGCGCGATCAGTGCCGCGCTCACCAGGCACCCGAGCAGAACGCTGTACTCGATCGCCACCACGAGCGCGAGATGGCCGCCGGCGATCAGCAGCAGCCCGTTCCAGAGGACGTCCACGGGTCCAGCCGCGAGCTCGTGAGCGAAGAACAGGACGAGGAGTGCCGGCGGGATGAGACCGCCGAGCAGCAGCGCCAGAGCGCCGACCGGGTGCAGCCGTACCTCGGGGTCGACGAGCCACATCCAGAGATGCAGCGCCGGGATCACGAACGCGGCCGCGAACGGGTTCGTCGCCCACATTGCGAGCGCGGTCACGCACATGACGAGCAGCAGCGCGGCGGCCGCGCCGAGGCAGTCGCTCGCGCCGTCCCGCACCTTCGCGACCCGCTTGGCTCCGCCGAGCCAGATGACGAATGGCCGCGCCGCGAAGAACGCGAGCGCGATCACGAAAGCGATCGCGAACAGCATCACAGCTCCGGTCGTGTGCATCGGGACGGCGCCCCCGGCGACGGGGCCGGGCGGAGCGGCGTCGATCACGCCGACGAGGCGTGCCGCGACGACGAGCAGCGCCGCGAGAACGAACGGAACCGCCGACGCGAGCACCCAAACGATCGCGCGGACGATCGAGTGTCCGCGCCGACGCGCGCGGGCGAGGCCGTCGATCGTCGCCACGAGCACGGGCAGGATGAACGCGAGCACGAGCAGGCGGATCGCCCACGCCGGGATGACCTTGCCCTGGAACAGCACGTATGGCGCCGCGCGCTCCAGCTCGGGGCCGTTGTCGAGCGCGTTGATCGACAGGAGCACGCTGCGGCCGACTGCGGTCATCTGCTCCGCGCTCGTCGGCTCATCGGCGGCAGGCGCCCGGTCGCCGGACAGCGAGAGCGCCACCGCGGGAATCCCCATTGCTCCGAAGGGTCCCTGCTCGGACAGCGTGAACGGGAACGCGAGGTGGGCGAGCTGGCCTGCCACCGATGTGCCGGTCGTTTGGGGCGCGGCCTGGGAGGCGAGGGCAGCCGCCACGGTGTTGCGGAGCATCGTCGGGGCGACCTGTTGAGCGCCCGACCAGGGGACGATGATCGGCTGGCGCACGGCCTTGCCGGCGAGGTCCCCGAGCACGATCACCGCGTCGATCGGCCCCGGAACGGACCGGGCGAGCTCTGCCGCACCGGCGCCGCCAGCCGATCCGCTCGTCGACGCCAGCACGATCGTGTGGTGTTGCGTCTCGCCGGCGAGCACGCGAGCGAGCTCGATCAGCGCCGCCGAGCCCGACAGGTCCGCCGCCGATCCGTTGGCGAGCGAGTCACGGTGGGAGACGACGAGGATCGTGCCCGGTGACTCACCGACGCGCGCGGCGGTCACGTTCTCGAGCGTGCGCGTCCCATCGACGGTGCGCGCTTTGAAGACGTCCGTCGTGACGGTGTATCCGCCCTGGATCCGCCGCAACCGGCGCGCGACATCGGCGGCGAGCGCGGTGTCGCCGTCCGAGCCCGGGCGGCGGACTGGGTACGTCTTGGCGAACGCGTTCGTCAGCGAGTACGCGGCCGGCCCGTTGAACGCGTCAGGGGCAAGCGTGGGGCTGAGCGCCCCCCGCTGATCACCCAGCGAAAACGCGAAGACGATCACGGCCAACGCGACCGCCGCGAATCCCGTGCGGTAGATGCGCGGATCCAACATCGGCTCGTAGAGGTTAACCGGGTGGGCGGGTGAGGCCTGACGCGCGCGGTCTACTCTTAAGTACGAAAGGAATTCCCGGTGGCCGATCGTTCAGCCCGCATCCTGCTCGTGGACGATGAGCAGTCGATCCAGACGTTGCTGTCCTACCCGCTGCGCAAGGAGGGCTACGACGTCGTTCAGGCCACCGACGGGCGGCAGGCGCTCGAGCGCTTCGACGAGCAGCCGTTCGACCTCGTGGTGCTCGACCTGATGCTGCCGCGGGTCGACGGCCTCGAGGTCTGCCGCAAGCTGCGCAGCCGCAGCTCGGTCCCGATCATCATGCTGACCGCCAAGTCCGAGGAGATCGACAAGGTCGTGGGGCTCGAGCTCGGCGCCGATGACTACATCACCAAGCCATTCTCGATGCGGGAGTTCTCGAGCCGGATCAAGGCCGCCCTGCGCCGGGCGGAGATGAGCCGCCCGGCGGAGACGGCGCCGGACGAAGCCCCGCTCGTCGTCCGCGAACTGCGGATCGACTTCCCCAAGCGCTCGGTCCGCGTGCGCGGTGACGAGGCTCAGCTGACGTTCGTCGAGTTCGAGATCCTCGCCGCACTCGCGCGGGCCCCGGGGCGGGTGTTCACGCGCGATATGCTGCTGGCTCGCATATGGGGTGACTCGGCGTACCGTGATCCGCGCACGATCGACGTTCACATCCGGCATCTGCGTGAGAAGATTGAGCGAGATCCGAAGGACCCGGAGTACCTCTTCACGGTCCGCGGCGTCGGGTACCGCTTCCGCGACACCGAGGGGTAGGGCAGGTCGATCCCGGGTGGCATGCGGATCTCGCTGAGCAACAAGCTCGCACTGCTCTTCGCAGCGGTCATGTTCATCGCGATCGGCGTGCTCTACCTGTACGTCGCGCCCGGCCTGCAGACGCGACTCATCGACCAGAAGCTGAGCGAGCTGGCGCTCTCCGCTCGGCGCCACTCCGCCCCGATCGAGCAAACCGTCGGGTCTGCCGACACATCCCGCTCGATTCACGCCCGGGTCAACGGCGCCGCGCTCGGCTCTGGAGCCCGGGTGACGCTGTTCTCCGTGGCGACCGCGGTCGCGCCGGCGGGCCCACAACTGACGCGGCTCGCGGACTCAACAGCCCCGGGGTCGGCGGCGATGCTCAGCTTCCCCGTCGCCCGCCGGGCGGCGAGCAGCGGCAGCCTCGAGACCGGGACCGAGTCGACGCCGTCTGGCACGGTCGCCGAGGCGGCCTTCCCGGTCGTCTACCAGGGCCGGGTCGTGCGCGTGATCGCGTATTCGGGCCCCGTCTCCGACGCGGTGCGCAACGTCGAGACGGTCCGGCACGAGATCCTCGTCGCGGGAGGGATCGCGCTGTTGCTCGCCCTGATCGGCGGCTATGTCGTGGCTCGCCTGCTGACGCGACGGGTCAAGCGGCTCGAGCAGGCCGCCGAGCGCGTCGCCGCCGGCGAGTTCGAGCGGCCGATCCCGGTCGACTCGACCGACGAGATCGGGCAGCTTGCGGTCGCGTTCAACCAGATGCAGCGCCAACTCGGGCAGCTTGACCTCGCGCGCAAGAAGTTCATCGCCACCGCCTCACACGAGCTGCGCACGCCGATCTTCTCGCTGGGCGGGTTCGTCGAGCTGCTCGAGGACGAGGATCTCGACGCCGAGACCCGCGCGCGCTTCCTCGAGCAGGTTCGTGAGCAGGTCGAGCGCCTGCGCAAGCTGTCCGTCGACCTGCTCGACCTCTCGAAGCTCGAGGCCGGCTCGCTCGAGCTCCGTCCCGAGTCCGTCGAGCTCGGCGAGTTGACGCGCTCGGTCTCCGGCGAGTTCGAACCCACGCTGGCGCAGCACGATTCGCATCTCGAGCTCCGCTTCGCCCGCCGGATCGAGGCGGTCTGCGACCCCGTGCGCGTGGCCCAGATCATCCGCATCCTGATCGACAACGCGCTCACCCACACGCCGCCCGGAACGCAGATCACGGTGACGGCCGGGCGCGATGACGGACGCCTCCGGATGGCCGTCCGCGACAACGGGACCGGCATCGAGCCACAGGCGATGCAGCGCATCTTCGAGCCGTTCTACACCGCTGACGACGCGCAGGGATCAGGTCTCGGCCTCGCGATCGCGAGCGAGCTGGCCGAGCGGATGGCCGGCCGCCTCAGCGTCTCCTCGACTCCGCAGGAGACGGTGTTCACGCTGGAGATCCCGGCGGAGAGCGCCGGCGGCCGTCAGGCGCTCTCACCGTCCCAGTAGTCGCGGTTCCCGTCGCCGCGGCGGAGCATGACGTTGTCGGCGTCGTGGCCGGGCCACACCCCGATCTTGTCGCTGTCCGGGTAGACGGCGACGGCGGGCGTCCGCGCACTGGAGAACATCAGCACGCGGGCGGTCCCCTCAGGGCCGCCGCTGACCCGGTGCGCACCCTCAGGACCGGGCGCGAAGCGGACGACGTCGCCGGCGCCGAGCTCGTGTTCGCCCTCCGGTGTGCGGACGCACACGCTGCCGGCGACGACGATCAGCCACTCCTCCTCGTACTCGTAGTGGTACGGGCACAGACTCACGCCCGGCGGCAGCTCGAACACCTTGACCGCGAGGTCAGTGCCGCTGGCCGCCTTGCCGACGTTGGCGACCCCGGAGCGGAACGGGGCGGGATCCTCGTCGTCGTAGTCGAAATCCGGGCTGAAGATGTTGGCTCGTTGCATGGCGGCGATGTTCGCACTTCACAATGCGAGGAGATGAGCTCGACGCGGACACGGAGAGCCGACGAGCAGCTCGTGCTCGACCTCGCACTGGAGCTGCGTGGCCACGTCCTGCCCGAACTCGGCTCCCACGCCGGGCGCGTGCACCGGCACGACGGCGCCGGCGGTGATGTGACGTTCGCCGTCGACGAGGTGGCGGAGGCGGCGCTTGCCGAGTTCATCGCGTCGCACGCCCCTCACATGACGTTCTATTCCGAGGACCGCGGGCTCGTACCCGCACCGGAGGCGACGCATGTGCTGGTCGTCGATCCGATCGACGGGACGCGTCCGGCCATGGCCGGTCTGGAGTCGGCGTGCGTCGCCGTCGCGCTCGCGCCGCTCGGGGACGGCGAGCCGACGATGGCCGACGTCGAAGTCGGATGCGTCGTCGAGATCAAGACCGGCGACTGGTATCTCGCGCGGCGCGGTGGCGGCGTGAGGACGAGCCGTGAGGTCGGCCTCAGCGCCAACACCGATGCGAGCCGCATGTTCTGGGCCTACGGGTTCCGAGGCCGGCCGGCGCGGGCCACGGTCGAGGTGCTCGCCGAGTTGATCGATGCCTCGTCGGTCGGCGGCGGGACGTTCGAGCTCGGCTCGCAGGCATTCGCGATGACGCGCGTCGTCACCGGCCAGCTCGATGCCGTGGTCGAGGTCGGCTCGCGACTCGTCGACGAGGTGCCGGGCATGCGGGAGGCGTTCCTGCGGGTCGGCGGGGGTCAGATCCTCAACAACTCGCCGTACGACCTCGCGGCGCCGTGGCTGTGCCTGGTGGAGGCCGGTGGGATCGTCACCGACGGCTGGGGCGTGACGCTTGACCGCCACCGGCTGCTCGGCTCCGGCCATGCGTTCCAAATGTCCTCGATCTCGTCCTGCGACCGGGTGCTGCACGAGCATTTGGTACGCGCAATCGACGCCGGGGTCGCTCGCTTGCGGACGGCGTACGGCTGAGAGTCTGCCCCTCTGAACCCGCGGGCGAGGCGGGCGGCGCGGGCGGGGCGGGCACGGGGCTCGGAGGCAACCTCGCGAGCCGCTATCGTGCCGCGGCGCCGCCCCTTTCCGCCGCCAGGACCCCACCATGCTCCAGCCTGTCGCTGTCGCCCATAAGCATCTGTCCGATTACGCGAGCATCGTCGGCCGCTCGCTCGTCGCGGAGATCCGCGAGCGCGCCGATGCGCTCGCCGGTAAACGCATCCTCCACCTGTCGGCGACGGCGTTCGGCGGCGGCGTGTCCGAGATCCTGTACACGCTCGTCCCGTTGATGGTCGACGTCGGCCTGCGCGCCGAGTGGCACGTCATCTACGGCCGCGAGGAGTTCTTCAACGCGACGAAGGTGATGCACAACGCGCTCCAGGGCAACCCCCAGGATCTGACGGCCGAGCAGTGGGACACGTGGCGTCGCTACAACGAGATCAACGCACGCGAGCTGAGCTCGGACTGGGATGTGTGCATCGTCCACGACCCGCAGCCGGCGGCGATCCCCGCGCTCGTGCCGAACAAGGCGCGACACTGGGTGTGGCGCTGCCATATCGACCTCTCGACGCCGAACCCGGCGACGCTCGAGCAGCTGCTCCCGCACCTCAACCAGTATCCGGCGTCCGTCTACCACATGCCGGCGTACGTGCCGCCCGGGATCGACGGCCGGGCGCACATCATCCCGCCGGCGATCGACCCGCTCGCGCCGAAGAACATGGCGTTCTCGCCCGAGGACGCCGTCTACATCTGCGATCAGTTCGGCATCGACGTCGATCGCCCGCTGTTGTGCCAGGTGTCACGGTTTGACCCGTGGAAGGACCCGCTCGGCGTGATCGACGCCTACCGGATCGTCAAAGAGGAGATGCCCGACGTCCAGCTCGCGCTCGTCGGCTCGATGGCCACCGACGACCCCGAGGGCTGGGACTACTTCAACGCCACGGTGGCCCACGCCGACGGCGATCCCGACATTCACATCCTCAACAACCTCAACAACGTCGGCGCGATCGAGGTCAACGCGTTCCAGTCCCACGCCGACGTCGTCATCCAGAAGTCGACGCGAGAGGGCTTTGGACTGACCGTCACCGAGGCCATCTGGAAGGCTCGGCCATTCATCGGCGGCGACGTCGGCGGGATCCCGCTGCAGGTCACCGACGGCGAGTCCGGGTTCCTCGTCTCGACCTACGAGGAGTGCGCCCAGCGTGCGCTCGAGATCCTTCGTGACCCGGGGCTCGGCAAGGCTCTCGGCCGAGCGGGCAAGGAATCAGCACGCCGTCGCTTCCTGATGCCTCGACTCCTGCGTGACTGGCTGGCATTGTTCGGGGAGATCGGAGTCTAAGACTCCGGGTATCCCTTGAGGTGACATGGAGATGAACGGCAAATCGCCACTTGTGCTGGTCTCGAACCGCGGCCCGGTGACCTTCCAACCGGGCGGTGGCGTCAAGCGCGGGACCGGCGGGCTCGTGACGGCACTGATCGGCCTCGCCTCGTACCGCGATGCGACCTGGGTCGCCTCGGCGATGACCGACGAGGACGTCGAGATGGCTCGTCAGCACGACGGCCAGTCGTTCCCGGTCCGCACCCCGGAGGGCAGCGAGTACCGGGTCAAGCTCGTCGAATCAGACCCGGAGGCCTACGACCGCTTCTACAACATCATGGCCAACCCGATGTTGTGGTTCATCCAGCATTACCTGTGGGACCTCTCGAACGCGCCGGATATCCGCCGCAACGAGACCGAGGCGTTCGAGTTCGGCTACAACGCGGTCAACGAGGACCTCGCGCGTGCCGTCCTCGAGGAGGTTGAGGGCGTCGAGAACCCGGTCGTGATGGTTCACGACTACCACCTGTACACGCTGCCCGGACTCATCCGCCGCGCCCGTCCCGACGCGTTTCTGCACCACTTCGTCCACATCCCGTGGAGCCAGTCCGATTCGTGGCGGGTCCTTCCCTCGATGATCCGCGAGGACATTTACAACGGCATCCTGGCGAACGACATCATCGGCTTTCACACCCGCTCCTACCGGCGCAACTTCCTCCAATGCTGCGAGGACCTGATGGGCTTCGAGGTCGATCATGCCGCCGGTGTCGTCCGCTGCGGAGACCGCGAGGTGTGGGTGCGCAACTACCCGCTGCCAATCGACGCCGGCGCCGTTCAGGCCGTCGCCCGCCGGGACCGGACACGGGAGTTCGAGGCCGAGCTGCTGCGCCGCCGGCGGGACCACCTCATCCTCCGTGTCGACCGCGCCGACCTGTCGAAGAACGTGCTCCGCGGGTTCGGAGCGTTCGACGTGTTCCTCGAGCAGCACCCCGAGTTCCGTGAGCGGGTCACGTTCATCGCCCAGCTGATGCCGTCCCGGACCGATGTCCCGGAGTACGCCGAGTACCTCGAGCGAATCGAGGCCGTCGTCGCCGTCGTCAATCACCGCCACGGATCCCCCGACTGGATGCCGATCCAGCTCAAGCTCCGCGATGACCTCGAGGAGGCGGTCGCCGCCTACAAGCACTACGACGTGCTGATGGTCAACGCCATGTTCGACGGCATGAACCTCGTCGCCAAGGAGGGTCCGATGGTCAATGCCCGGGCCGGGGTCTCGATCCTGTCCGAGAACACCGGCGCGCACGAGGAGCTCGGCGAGTATGCGCTGTCGGTCAATCCGTTCGACATCCAGGAGCTCGCGGATTCGATCCACGCCGCGCTGACGATGCCGCGGGCAGAGCGCGAGCGCCGGCTCGAGGGTCTGCAGTCGATCGTCACCGCCCGTGATCCAGGCGACTGGATCGACGAGCAGCTCGAGGACATCCGGCGCAAGAACGCGACGCGGCAGCCGACGATCTAGACGCTCGGCCTCGCGCAACCTTCCTTCCGCTATGCGGTGGAAACCTTGCGTCGATGGAACTCACGGCCGCCGACGGAGCCCACAACCCGCCAGCTCTGCTCGCCACCGGGGAAGTGGTTAGATGGCCAACCGGCGACCGATCGCCCACCGACCGTCCGCTAGTCGTCGAGCAGGGTCTTACGCGCGCTCAGCCGCTCGATGTAGTCCGCGATGCGCTTGGCGCGGGAGTCCTCGCGCGTGACGTTGTGGAGGCGGTAGAGAAACGCGTAGCGGGTCGAGCCGGTCAGCGTCTCGAAGAACGCCTTGGCGCCAGGGTTGCCGTCAAGCGCGCGCTGGAAGTCGTCCGGGACGGTGGCCTGACTCTGCGCCGGGTAGGCCGCCTCCCAGCGGCCGTCCTGTTTGGCGCGCTCGACCTCCGCGCGCCCGGGCGGCTGCATCTGGCCGGCCTCGATCAGGTGCTCGGCCTTCTCCCGGTTGACCTGCGACCACTTGCTCCGGGGCCCGCGGCGCGTGAATCGCTGCAGCCAGAACGCGTCGTCGTAGCGGCCCTTCTGCCCGTCGATCCAGCCATAGGCGATGGCGACGTCGAGCGCCGCGGCATAGCTGACCGTCGAGCGCGGCGCGCCCTTCTTCGCGATCTTCACCCACACTCCGGGCGACGTTTCGTGGTTGTCGTCAACCCACACAGCCCAGGCGTCCGCGTCCTCGAACTCCATGATCGGCAGGTCCTGTTTCGTCTCCATCCGACCGCGATTGTGTCGGACAGGCTCCTCGCAACACCATTGCTATAGTCGAGCGCCGCCCGCTGAGGCACCCTTGTCATGCCGCCGCTCCCGACGATCTACGACCTGACGCTGTTGCTCTCGATGAGCGCAGATGACGAGGCGCGCGCCAAAATCCTCTCTGACGTCGAGACCGCGATCTCGTCTGCCGGCGGCACGGTGGAGCGCACCCAGAACTGGGGCACCCGGCCGATGACCTACCAGATCCGTCACGAGGCCGAGGCCGAGTACCACCTGCTCCAGTTCTCAGGTCCGACGTCGCTGCTCGAGTCGCTCGACCACAGCCTGCGGATCGCCGACGACGTGCTGCGCTTCCGGATCATCAAGGTTCTGACGGGGACGCCGCCCGCGCCGGATAACCCGCCGCCGCTCGTCGGCGTCGCCTCCGCCGGTGCTCCCGACCGGAGCGAGCGGGGGGAGCGGGGCGACCGCGGGGAGCGGGGCGACCGCGGGGAGCGGGGCGACCGCGGGGAGCGGGGCGACCGCGGGGAGCGCGGCGAAGACTGAAACGTCGGCGTTTGTCACGGCTTCGTCACGCTCTGTGACGGGCCCGTGCCAACTCGGCAACGTTTCTGTCCATTTTCCGTGGAGTTCCGGGATTGCCGCCTGGGGCGTGCCTAGACTCGGTCGCAGGCTTGCAAACCGGCTTGGAAAGGAGCCTCCAGCATGGCTGGAAACATCAACCGGGTGATCATCACCGGCAACCTGACACGGGATCCCGAGATGGGTTCGGTGCCGGGAAGCGGCACCGCCGTCTGCTCGCTGAGGGTTGCCTGCAACGGTCGTCGCAAGAACAACGACTCGGGTCAGTGGGAGGATCAGCCCAACTACTTCGACGTGACGGTGTGGGGTCAGCAGGGCGAGAACTGCCACCGCTACCTCAAGAAGGGACGTCCGATCGCGGTCGACGGGCGGCTGCGCTGGCGCGAGTGGACGACCCCTGAGGGGCAGAAGCGTCAGGCAGTCGATATCATCGCTGATTCCGTGCAGTTCCTCGGCGGGCGTGAAGACGCCGGTAACGGGAATGGCTTCTCCAGCGGCGTCCGCGCAACGGAGAGCGACGTTCCGATCGACACCGGCGACTTCCAAACCGCTCCCGTGGCTGCCGCAGCGGCCGACGACGACATTCCGTTCTGAGGCCGGGACGAGCGAAGAAGAACACAGTTAGGTGATGCCAAGTGGCGAAGCAACGTAGACGGCCGGTCCGCCGGCGCGATAGGAAGGGCGGCCCGACCTCCGGGCGGCGCAAGCCCTGCCCGTACTGCCGCGACCGAATCGAGCAGGTCGACTACAAGGACATCTCGACGCTGCGGCGGTTCGTTTCCGAGCGCGGCAAGATCCGCTCGCGGCGGATCACGGGTGCCTGCCGTCGCCATCAGAGCCAGGTCGCGCGCGCCGTCAAGCGCGCGCGCGAGCTTGCGCTCCTGCCCTACGTGGCGGAGGGCGCCAGCGAGCGGAGCGGCCGCGGCGACCGCGATCGGGACCGCGACCGCGACCGCTGAGTCGAGAGGCAGACTGAGGACGATGCCGCAGGCAATCCTGCTTCAAGACGTCGAGTCGCTCGGTGAGCGCGGCACGGTCGTGGATGTGTCGGCGGGCTACCTGCGCAACTTCCTGCTGCCCCGCAAGCTGGCCGAGCCGGCCACGAAGGGGTCCATCGATGCGGCCAAACGGCGGCGGGAGAGTGCCGAGCGAGCCGCGCAGGAGGCGGAAGAGCGGGCGCGGGAGAACGCCGCGACGCTCGGCCGGACCGTGCTCACGATCCCGCAGCAGGCGGGCGATGACGGCCGGCTGTTCGGCTCCGTCACCACTCAGGACATCGCCGATGCGATCCGCGATGCTCGCGGGATCCGCGTCGACCGGCGCAAGATCCACCTCGAGGACCCGATCCGCAACGTCGGGACCTACATGGTCGTGGTCGAAGTCACCGATGACGTGACGGCGACGATCAAGACCATGGTCGTCGCGGCATAGGGCCCACGCGTGGTGGCCACTCCCGCCACCCCGACGCGCTAGCGACGAAAACGCACCCCCTGGGACCAACGAGGCGAGGGAGGGCATGAGCAACCCAGCGACAAGGAGCCGTTGCGGTGCCGACCGATGACCTCCGCGCGCGGCGCGAACAGATCGTTCTCGACCACTTTCACGACGAGGTCCAGCACGACTGGGACGCCGTCCTGGCGACGTTCCCGCACCCGCGCTACGAACTGATCCCGCAACAGGTCGTCCATGACGGCGTAGCGGCGGTCCGCCGCTACTACCACGAGACGCGCGCCGCGTTCCCCGATCAGCGCCACGAGATGATCGCGCTGCGCCACGCCGATGATGCGGTGATCGCGGAGTTCTACCTGCTGGGCACGCACCTCGGTCCGCTGGGCCCGGTTCCGCCGACGGGCGGCAGGTTCAGGGTCCGGATGACAGCCGTGTTCGTGTTTGACGGCGAGGAGCTCGTCTGCGAGCGCATCTACTTCGATCAGCTGACGTTCCTCCGCCAACTGCTCGGCGCCGTCAACGTCCGCTCACCGCGGGGGATGCTCCAGATGCTCGCAGTGCTCCGCGGGTTCGCGAAGATGGCGCGAGCGCCGAAGGACGTCATCCCGGATGGGCCCGAGCGGACGGTCGCGGCACCTGAGACGTATCGCGGTTGAACGGATCGACCCGCCGACCCGCCGACCCGCGGGGTGCGTGAGCGGGCGTCGGCGGCCGTATCGCTTTTCAGCGCAGCGAGCGGGAACAACGTGTTACAGCCGCCGGTGCCCGACCTATGCTCAGGCACCCTGATGAGCGCCGTCCAGAACATCGCGGTTCCGCCCCACAACCTCGAGGCCGAGAAGTCGGTGCTCGGCGCGGTACTGCTCGATGAGCGGCACCTGCATTCGCTGCTGATCGAGGAGCACCTGCGACCAGAGCACTTCTACCGCGAGCAGCACGGGGCGGTGTTCGCGGCGATGCTCGAGCTGTACGAGAGCGACCGCAAGATCGACCATCTCACGGTCGCGGAGACGCTCCGCCAGCACGGCAAGCTCGAGGAGATCGGTGGCGCGCAGGCGATCGACGAGCTCGCCGGCTGGGTCCCGGCGGCCGGGCACGCGCGCGAGTATGGGCGGATCGTCCGGGACAACGCGCAGATGCGCGCCCTGCTCACCGCGTCCTACGAGATCCAGGCGAGCGTCCTCTCCCGGGAGGCGCCGGCGCGGGAACTCGTCGAGCAGGCGGAGCGCTCGATGCTCGAGGTCGCGCACGACGATCGCCAGAAGAAGGTCCGGACGATCGCCGACATCCTCCACGAGGAGACCGACAAGCTCCACCGCCTGTCGGTCCTCAAGACGCCACTCACGGGGACGCCGTCCGGCTTCAAGGATCTCGACGAGAAGACCGGCGGCTTCCAGCCGGGCAACCTCGTGATCGTCGCCGCGCGGCCGTCGATGGGCAAGTCGGCGCTCGTCGCGAACGTCGCCGAGAACGCGGTGCTCGCGGGACACGCCGTCGCGCTGTTCTCCCTCGAGATGTCCGAATCCGAGCTCGCCCAGCGGTTCGTCGCCTCCCAGGCGCGGATCAAGGGTGACGACCTGCGGCGTGGACGGGTCGCCGAACATCGGTGGCCGAAGATTCTCGAGGCCTGCCAGCGACTGTCCGACGCGCCGCTGTTCGTCGACGACTCGAGCGACACCGGAGTGCTCGAGGTCCGCGCCAAGGCGCGACGGCTGCATCACCAGGTCGAGGGCGGCCTCGGCCTCATCATCATCGACTACCTCCAGCTCATGCGACACGAAGGCCGGGTCGAGAGCCGGGTTGAGCAGGTGAGCCAGATCTCGCGCGGGCTGAAGGGTCTCGCCCGCGAGCTGAACGTGCCCGTGATCGCGCTGTCGCAGCTGAGTCGTGCCGTCGAGCAGCGAGGCGGCGACAAGAAGCCAGTGCTCTCAGACCTGCGGGAGTCCGGCGCGATCGAGCAGGATGCCGACCTCGTCATGTTCATCTACCGCGAGGAGTACTACGACCGGGAGTCCGAGCGGCCCGGCGAGGCGGACATCATCATCGCCAAGCACCGCAACGGGCCGGTCGGCGAGGTCGTGCTCACGTTCCAGAAGGAGTACCCGAAGTTCATGAACTACGCCGGCGAGCGGTTCGCGGCGTGAGCGAAGCGGTCGAGATCCGCCGGCCGGGAGCGACGTCGTGAGCTACCGCGCGGCGGTTCCGACGAACGTGCAGCGCCACCCGGACGGCGAATGCGCCTTCGGCAGGTGCGACGGCTCGGGGTTCGTCTACGACATGGAGACGAACACGGCGTATGACTGCGAGTGCCGTGCCCAGCGGGTCGCGCTCGCGAAGGCGCGGAGCCTGTCCGCCGTCATCCCCCGTCGCTACCGAGACGTGTCGTTCGACCGTCCACCGGTGACCGAGATCGACCCACACATCGTCACGGCGACACGACGGTTCGCCGACCGGATCGACGAGAAGCTCGACGCCGGGCGCGGGCTGTGGTTCATGGGGCCGGTCGGGACCGGCAAGACGACACTCGCGATGCTCGTCTCGAGGGCGGCGCTCAAGGCGGGACGATCGGTCGCGATCTATTCGCTGCCCCGGCTGCTCAACGAGATCCGGGACACCCATCGCGCGGAGCGCTCGCACGTCGACCTGCTCGATCGGCTGACGGCGGTCGATCTGCTCCACGTCGATGACGTCGGCGCGGAGCGGACAACCGACTGGGTCTTGGAGGAGCTGTACTCGATCGTCAACGCGCGCTACGAGGACCAGCGTTCGATGGTCATCACGACGAACATCCTCGATCGCGAGGCCCTGTGCGAGCAGATCACCGAGCGGACGGTGTCCCGCCTGACCGAGATGTGCGACGAGCTGCCACTGATCGGACATGACCGCAGGATGGACGTCAGCTCGCCCTGAGCCGGGGCGTGGCGATCACGCCCTCCTCACGCCCCCGGCCCACCCTTCGTACACTGAGCGTGCAATGCCAGGAGTCGTTCTCGTCGGCGCCCAATGGGGCGATGAAGGAAAGGGCAAGGTCACCGACCTGCTCGCCGAGCGTGCGGACGTCGTCGTCCGCTTCCAGGGCGGCAACAACGCCGGCCACACGATCGTGCGAGGCAAGGAGACCTGGAAGCTGCACCTGATGCCGTCCGGGATCCTGCACAGCGGCACGCTGTGCGTGATCGGCAACGGCGTCGTGATCGACCCGAAGGTGCTGACCGAGGAGCTGGCCCGGCTGCGCGAGCAGCGTGTCGACACGAGCGGTCTGCGGATCTCCGCCAACGCCCATCTGATCATGCCGTACCACCTGATGCTCGATCACGCCGGCGAGGCGAGGCTCGGGAAGCTGCAGATCGGGACGACGCGGCGCGGGATCGGGCCGTGCTATGCGGACAAGGCGGCGCGGCTCGGGATCCGCGTCCAGGACCTGCTCGACGAGAAGATCCTCAAGAAGAAGATCATCACCGCGTTGGAGCCCAAGCGGCTGTCGCTGCGGCCATACGCAAAGGATCCGATGCTCGACCTGCAGGCGATGGCGGAGGAGTACCTCAGCTACGGCCATCAGCTCGAGCAGTACATCGCCGACACGAGCCGGCTCGTCCTCGACCGGCTTGACGCCGAGCAGCTCGTCGTGTTCGAGGGCGCGCAGGGCGCGTTGCTGGACATCGATCACGGCACCTATCCGTTCGTCACCTCGTCGAACCCCGTCGCCGGCGCCGCCTGCGTCGGGGCCGGCGTCGGACCGAAGGCCATCGATGAGGTGTGGGGCGTTGCCAAGGCGTACAGCACCCGGGTCGGAGCCGGACCGTTCCCCACCGAGCTCGAAGGGGCCCTCGCCGATGACATCCGTGAGCGAGGCCACGAGTACGGCACGACGACCGGACGGGCCCGCCGGGTCGGCTGGCTTGACCTCGTCGCGCTCCGCTACGCCGTCCGGATCAACTCGATGACGGCCCTCGCGGTGACCAAGCTCGACGTGCTCTCCGGTCTGCCGGAGCTCCACGTCTGCACGCGCTACCGCAGCGAGACGGGCGCTGAGCTCGAGCACTTCCCGTACCACCAGACTGTCCTCCATCACGCGGTCGGCGAGTACGAGGTGCTGCCGAGCTGGTCGGAGGACATCACCGAGTGCCGCACCGAGGAGGAGCTGCCGGCGGCCGCGCGGGACTACCTGCGGTACATCGCCGAGTTCGTCCGCGTCCCGATCGCCCTCGTCGGGGTCGGCCCGGGCCGGGACGAGATCATCTGGACGCCGGCCGGGCAGGAGATGGCCGGCGCCGGCGGGTCGGTCGCGTCCGCCGCGTAGTCGTCGTCAGCGGCCACGACCGACGCGGGCGCACGGCCTACCGCATCGGCTGGGCGGGCATCGGCTGGGCGGGCATCGGCTGGGCGGGCATCGGCTGGGCGGGCATCGGCTGGGCGGGCATCGGCTGGGCGGGCATCGGCTGGGCGGGCATCGGCGTCGACTGCATCCTCATCGAGAGCATCCGCTGAGAGCCCGGGACGACGAGGCCCGGCACATCATCCGGTGCCGCGAAAACGGCCACGGCCAGCAGGGCGAGGACGACCGCAGTCACGATCCGGGCCCCGTTCGGCCACGGGCCGAGCTTCTCGATCGCGACCAGCACCGCGATGAGCACCATCCAGCCGAGGCTCATCACGCCGAGGGCGAACAGCGCCGCCATCAGCGCCCACGAGCGCCCGATGCACCACCCGCCGCTGCGCACCCCGCGCGCGAATGCCGCCGCCCACGACCCGGGTCCGTCGCCCCGCCCGTCGCCCCGCCCGTCGCCCCGCCCGTCGCCCCGCCCGTCGCCCCCCACCTCGCCGAGCTCCCCGCGGCAGCGCGTCAGGCACACGCGTTTGACGGGAAGCAGTTCGTAGACGGCGGCGACCGCGATGACGCCGCCGGCGAGCCAGCGTCCCCCACCGCCATGCCAGGCGAGCGCACTCCCGAGCACGGCCTTCCCGAGCGCAAAGACCCCGTACGCGGCCAGACCGGCGACGGCCCACGTCAGGAGGTAGCCAGCGGTGAAGACGAGCTCCCGACCCACGGCCCGCCGGCGCGTGGCCGTCGCGTATGCCGCGAGCGTCGGGGTGAATGACGGCAGCATCATCGCCGCCATCATCACGATCCACGCGCCCGCGAACCAGCCGATGTTCCCCAGGTCCGTGCCCGGTCCCGCGTCCATTGCCGCCATCCGGTCAGCCGTCGACCACCACGCTAGCCCGGCGGCGACGAGCAGGATGGCGACGATGTCCCGGCGCCGCCAGGACACCTGGAGCGGTCTCATGGCGCGGCCCGGCTCGTCGACGCCGAGGGATAGCGATCGTGATGCCGGAGCCAGGATTGGAACGTCGGCTCGTGCTCGTCGCGTCCGAGCGGTACCCGGTCGAGAATCCCGTAGTACGTCATCACGACCTCCAGTCCGCGAGCGGTGCTCTGGTAGGAGAGATAGACGTCATCGCCGGAGCGGGCGAACACGCTCAGTCCCGGCCGCTCGCTGACGTAGCCGGCGACGTCGCTGCCCGTGGCGGCGGCAAGTTCGGTGACGAACGGCGGCGCCTCCTTCGCCCAGTCGGCGAACTGCTCCCGCGGGACGGAGTGGCCCCAGTCCGAGTTGAAGTCGTGCTCGTGGCTCGACGCCCAGGTGAACTTCCACCCCATCCGCCGCTCAAATGCCGTCAACTTCTCGATCGGTGCCCGCGAGATGCAGATCATCGTCGTGTCGCGCGCCTCGAGGTGCGGAATGATCCCGTTGAAGCTGTCGGCGATCGACGAACACACCGGGCAGCCGGCGTCCCAGTCGGGCCCGAACATGAAGTGGTAGACGACGAGTTGCGAGCGGCCGTCGAAGAGCTCCTTCAGTGTCTTCGGGCCCGCTGCGGTCTGAAGCGTGTACGGCTTCTCGACTGGCACCCACGGAAGCTCCCTCCGCTGGCGAGCGAGGTCATCGCTCATCCGCGTCAGTTCCTTCTCACGCTCCAGCAGGGTCGATCGCTCGGCATCCCATTCCTCGCGTGTGGCAATCCGGTGGTCCGGCATGGTCCTGCCTCCTGTTCGCTCCGGGCTGAGTATATGGTTAGCCAATAGGCTAACAATTGGAACTGGCGGTTGGCAGGGGCGGGTGCGGGCGGTTGGCAGGGGCGGGTGCGGGCGGTTGGCAGGGGCGGGTGCGGGCGGTTGGCAGGGGCGGGTGCGGGCGGTTGGCAGGGGCGGGTGCGGGCGGTTGGCAGGGGCGGGTGCGGGCGGTTGGCAGGGGCGGGTGCGGGCGGTTGGCAGGGGCGGGTGCGGGCGGTTGGCAGGGGCGGGTGCGGGCGGTTGGCAGGGGCGGGTGCCGGTGCCTGATCGAGACCGGCTACTGTCAGCGCGATGACGCGTGAGGTACGGATCGAGCGCGCGTTCAACGCGCCGGCGGCGGACGTGTTCGATGCCTGGACAAGTCCCGAGGTGATGCGGCGCTGGTTTCACACCGAGGCCGACTGGGAGACCCCGGTCGCCGAGGTCGATCTTCGTGTCGGCGGTGCCGTGCGCCTGGTGATGCGCAGGCCGGACGGCACCGAGGCGTCCGCCGAGGGCGTCTACACGCTGATCGACCGCCCCCACCGGCTTGTGATGACGTGGATCTTCGGCAGCGATCCCACCAACGAACAGCTGCTCGACCTGTCGTTTTCGGAGTCCGACGGCGTGACCACCGTACGCCTCGTCAATACCGGGATCGCGACCGACGAGCGCCGCGATTCGCAGGATTACGGCTGGCGCGGGTGCCTGAACGAACTCGCCCGCCAGCTCGAAAACTGACCGACGCCCGACGCCGACACCCGGATGGCGCTCAGATGGTCGTGCCGTGCGTTCGAGCAGGCTCCGGGCGGCCTGAGCGGCGCGCGCCAGCCGGCGTCACGTTCGCGACGGGTGTCCCTGGCCCGGCCAGGGCGAGAGCACGAGCACGATCCGAGCGTCGCTGAGCGCGCGCACCGTCCGCCGCTCGTTCGGCGCGAAGTGGGCGAGCAGCCCGGCGCCGCCGCGCTCGCCGCTGCCATCCTGTGAGATCTCGACCTCGCCGCTGACGACGACGAGGTACGTGCGCTCGTGCACCTGATGCTCCTGGAGCTCCTCGCCGGCCGGGAGCTCGATCGCGATTGCTCGGGTCTCCTCGTCGGAGCGCAACACCTGCGGATGGTGCGGCTCGATCTCCAATGAGCTGATGTCCCAGGTCTCCATGGCACGGCCTCCATTCTTCAAGCGGCGTCAACGACTTCGCTGTGTACTTACCGGTCCGGAATTGTGCAAGCCCGGACACCTACGTCCACCGCTCGAGCAGGTCCTCGTCGCCGACGCGCCGCACGACCCGTGCCGGAGCGCCCATCACGACGGCACGGGGAGCGACATCGCGCGTGACGAGCGCGCCCGCAGCGACGAATGCCTCCTCGCCGATCTCGACCCCGGGCAGGAGGATCGCGCCGCCTCCGACCCGGCAGGCGCGGCGGAACACCGGGCCCTGAAGCGGCTCACCGGGGGCGTGGCGCCCCATCGCGTGGTCGTTCGTCGTGAGCACGCCCGGACCGAGGAAGACGTCGTCCTCGACGACCGAGCCGCCGGTGACGTAGACGCCCGTCTGGATGAGGACTCGAGCGCCGACCGACACGTCGAAGTCGATCGAGGAGCCGCGCCCGAGGACCGAATCTGGCCCGATCGTCGCCCGCTCGCGCAGCTGACTCTGATCCCCGACGATGGCCCGGGAGCCGACCCGCGCCGCGGCGTAAAGAATCGCCCCGGCGCAGATCGTCGCGCCATCCTCGATGACGAGTGGGTCCGCCCCGGCGGCCCGGGCCGCGCTCGATCCCGGTCGGAGGCGGGGGCGCTTGCCGAGCACCGCATGCGGCTCGATGACGCAGCCTGACCCGATCCGCGTGCCGCCATACACGACGGCACCGTGACCCACCACGACGTCCTCGCCGAGGATCGCGTCGTCGGCGACGTACGCGCCGCTGTCAACGCGTGGCATGCGCGCCCTGACTCGCGGCCGGCGTGGCCCGCACATGGGCCAGCAGCGCCTGTACGACCCGCTCCCCCGCGTCCCCGTCGCCATAGAGCTGCGGATGCTCCCGGGGCGGCGGGGACGCCAACGCGGCGAGCATGGCGTCGGCGTCGAGATCGACAAGCGTGTTCCAGCCAAACTCCACGGTCTCGACCCATTCGGTCGATGGCCTGAGCGTGACACACCGAACGCCGGCGAGATAGGCCTCCTTCTGCAGCCCGCCGGAGTCGGTGAGGGCGGCCCGCGCGTTGCAGAGCAGCGCGTTCAGCTCGACGTAGCCGAGCGGCTCGACGACGATCATGTGCTCGGCTCCGCGGAGCGCGTCGAGCAGACCGGCGGCGCTCAGCCGCGCCGCGGTCCGCGGGTGCAGCGGGAGCACGACGGGCAGCGGCACCGCGAGCAGGAGCTGGGCCAGCTTGGCCAGCCGGTCGGGGATGTCGACGTTCCCGGCCCGGTGTGCGGTCGCGAGCACGTATTCCCCGCGCTTCACTCCGCGAGCGGCGAGCAGATCGAGCCGCTCACGCGCGGCCGGCTGGACGCTCTGGGCAACGTCGACCATCACGTCGCCGACGACGACGACCTCACCGACGACGGCCTCGCGCCGAAGGTTCTCGGCCGCGACCTGCGACGAGCACAACAGCAGCGAGCTGGCGTGATCGGTGAGTACGCGGTTGAGCTCCTCCGGCATCGTCCGGTCAAACGAGCGCATCCCCGCCTCGACGTGGGCCACCGGCACGCCCGCCTGCGCCGCGGCGAGCGCGCCGGCGAGCGTCGAGTTCGTATCCCCGTAGACGAGCACGGCGTCGGGCTCCACGTCCCGAACCACGGGCTCAAGGGCCTCCAGCATGCGCGCCGTCTGCGACGTGTTCGTCCCGAGCGCGATGCCGAGCTCGCGATCCGGCGACGGGAGCCCGAGTTCGGTGAAGAACACGGAGGAGAGCCGGTCGTCGAAGTGCTGGCCGGTGTGGACAAGGGTCTCGGTCGCCGCGCGCCGCAGCCGCGGTGAGACCGCCGCCGCCTTGATGAACTGCGGGCGGTTGCCGATCACCGTGAGGACGTTCACGCCCGGTGTCCCGAACGGGGCACTAGCGGAGCTCTGCCTGGACCCGCTCGCTGAACGCCTGGGCCGTCGATGCCGTCAGCGATCCGGTCGAGGCGAACTCGGTGTCGCCAACCGCGGCGACCGGCTGCACCTCGCGCAACGTCGACGCCAGGAACGCCTCGTCAGCGGCGGTGAGATCCTCGAGCGTGCACGCGCGCTCCTGGGCGCCCGTGATCTCGATGACGATCGCCCGCGTGATCGAGGCCAGGATGTGGTCATCGAGCGGAGGGGTCAGCACCTCGCCGCCCGTGACCCAGAAGATCGAGCTCGTCGGCGCCTCGAGGACCCGACCGTGCGGCGTCACGAGCAGCGCCTCGTCGTAGCCCTGCTCGCGCGCGAGGCGGCCGGCGAGCATGTTCGCGGCATAGGAGAGGGACTTGACGCCGTCGAGCACACGCGTCGGCGAGTAGGTGATCGGAACCAACCGGACCCGGTCCGGCGTCTCGTGCATCGGCTCGGTGAGCAGTAGCCGGCGGCCGCCCCGCGTCAACACGACCCGCAGCACGTCGTGGTCGGGCCCCGGCCCCGCCTCGGCCAGGAGGCGATGGGCGTCCGCGCGCACGGCCTCGACATCGATCGGGAGTCGCAGATTCGCGGCCGAGCGCTCGAGCCGCGTCAGGTGATCCTCGATCGCGAACGGCCGGCCGTCGTAGACGCGGATGACCTCGAACACCCCGTCGCCGCGCAACAGGCCCTCGTCGGTCGCCGGGATCATCGCCTCGGTGGCGAGCATGATCTCGCCGTCGAGTGATGCGAGCGATGCCATCGACGCCAGCCTACCCGCTGGGGGCGACCGCAGCCGGATCCCCCGCGCGCGCCGCCCACGCATCGGCGAGCCGCACGATCGTCGCCGCCGCGGCCGCCATGTCCTGGAGCGAAACCCACTCGCGCACGGAGTGGAATTCGTGCGCACCGGTGAAGATGTTCGGCGTCGGCAGCCCCATCTCACTGAGTCGCGAGCCGTCGGTGCCACCGCGGATCGGTCGGCGGATCGGCTCGATGCCCTCGTTGCGGATCGCCTCCTCAGCGACGATCATCGCGTCCGGGACGCGAGTCGAGATAGCGGCGCATGTTGCGGTACTGATCGCGGACGTCGATCTCGAGCCGCGCCCGGGGCTCGGCCTCGACAACCTCGCGCGCGACTCGCTCGAGCAGGGCTACGTGCTCGGCGAGCAGGTCGTTGTCGAAGTCACGGATGATGAAGCGAATCTCTGCAGAACCGGCGCTCCCGGTGAGCTCGTAGGGATGAATGAATCCCTCGCGGCCGCTCGTCGTCTCCGGCGTGAGCCGCCCGGCGGGGAGCGCGGCGACCACCTGGGCGGCAAGGCGCAGCGCGTTGACGAGTCTGCCGGTCGCCTTGCCCGGGATGGATCTCGACGCCGGTGATTCGGACGATCGCCTCCTCGGCGCTGAACGTCTCGTCCTGGAGCTCGCCGAGATCCGAGCCGTCGATCGTGTACGCGCACAGCGCGCCGAAACGGTCGATGTCAAACAGGGTCGCGCCCTCGCCGATCTCCTCATCTGGGGTGAAGGCGACCCGCAGCGTCGGGCGCGGCAGCTCGGGATGAGCGGCGAGATACGCGACGGCGGCCATGATCGCGGCGACTCCGGCCTTGTCGTCAGCGCCGAGCAGCGTGTCGCCGCTGGAGCTGACGAGGTCGTGCCCGACCTTGTCGGCGAGTTCGGGCATTGTCGCGGGATCGAGCCTGGTGCCCCCGCGGGGCAGCTCGATGACGCCGCCATCGTAGTCACGGTGGACGATCGGCTCGACGCCGTCTGCCGGCGCGTCGGGACTCGTGTCGAGGTGGGCAATGAGCCCGATCGTCGGGGCGGGCGGCGCGCCAGGCAGGGTCGCGGTGACGTATCCGTTGTCGTCGAGCTGCACGCCGTCGAGTCCGGCCGCTTGAAGCTCGGCAACGAGCATCTGGGCGAGCTCGAGCTGGCCTGGGGTGCTCGGTGACCGCTCGCGCTCGCGACGCGCCTGGGTCCCGATCCGGACGTAGCGGTCAAAGCGCTCGAGCACGTCGGAGGAGAGCTCAGCGGCGAGCTCGGAGGTGAATGGATGCGCAGACATCACGATGAGTATTCCAGTGTCCTCATGGGTAGCAGCCCACCACGATGTCCGAGCCCCAGCTGGACTGGAGTCAGGCGGAGGTCAAGAACGGCAAGCTGACCGTGTCGCTCGCCGGCGACGCTCCCCGCGGCTGGAAAGCGACGTTTGAGCGTGACCGCACAACTGCTCTCCAACGGGGAGTGGGAGGACGTCGTGCTCAAGAAGCACCGCGTCCGTGTCGACGGTTTGCGCCCGGGCTCTGAGGAGAAGCTCCGGTTCTTTCTCGAAAGCGTCGTGCAACAGGCGAATGCCACGCACGAGCTCTCAGAGGACGAGCCTCAGGACGAGGCGAGATGACGCCGACGAGGCCACCGGCGGCGGTGACGAGGACGACTCGGCGGACGCGGCGATGACCGAGCGGTTTCGCTCGTTCGCCTGAGCGCCTCGCTGTCAGTTTCCTGACTCGTGCACATGCGAACGGATGTTTGTCTGCGCGCTCGCAGCGGGTACGCCAGAAAGAACGAGAAATCAGGAGATAGATATCGATATGGCGACTCAGACAAAGACCCAGCGACAGGCGGCCGGCAAGAAGGCCGCGGCGACGCGTAAGCAGAACGCCGCGAAGCGCAGCGCGTCGGCGACGAAGACCTCGGCGCGCCGGACGACCGGCTCGGCTTCCGCGACGACGAAGTCGGCGCAGCGGACCGGTCGGCAGGCGACGCGCACGGCGGGGCGGCGGCTTGACGCCGCGACGGCTCGGCTCGACGCGATGGCCACCCAGGCGCAGCGGGCACTACTGATCCCGGTGGGCGCCGCAGCCACACTCGGCGACAACATCGCGCAGACCGCGCAGACCTACACGAAGCTCGACAAGGTCGTGCGCGAGCTCGATCGGTTCGAGCGGCGGGGTGAGCGCGTGCTCAAGCGGACGCAGCGCACGGCGAAGCGCAGCCGTCGCGACATCGAGACCGAGGTGCGTAAGGCGCAGGACGGTGTCCGCCAGGAGGCGGCGGGGGTCGTTGACCGCGTCAAGAACGTCGCGTAGGCGTCTGCGGCGCTCTGACTGCTCCGGTCCGGGGTACCGCCGGCTGCAGAGCGCGGCCGCGGACTTCAGCTACGTCGATGGCGACGGCAATCCGATCACAGATCGGGACGTCATCGATCGTATCCGCGGCCTCGCCATTCCGCCCGCGTGGAACGACGTCTGGATCTGCTCGGACGAGTGGGGTCATCTCCAGGCGACCGGCATCGACGCAGCGGGGCGCAAGCAGTACCTCTACCACCCGCGCTGGCGCGAGCGCCGCGACCGCGAGAAGTTCAACCGCATGGAGCGGTTCGCGGCGCTGCTGCCACGGCTCCGCCGCGACCTCGCGGCCGACATCGGAGACTCTTCCGACCTCCGCCGTGAGCCGGTTCTCGCCTGCGCGGTGAGGCTGCTCGACGTGGGCCTGTTCAGGGTCGGCAGCGAGCAGTACGCCGATGAGGATCACGGCGTCGGGCTCGCGACGGTCCGCCGCGACCACGTCACGCTCAAGCGAGACGGCGCGATCGTGTTCGACTACCCGGCGAAGGGCGGAATCCAGCGCGTCCAGACGATCACGGACCCGCTCGTCGGCGACATCGTCCGCGCGCTGCGCCGCCGACGGGGTGGCCCGCCGAGCTGCTCGCGTTCCGCGCGGGCCGCCGGTGGGTGCCGGTCCGCTCGGACGACATCAATGAGTACCTCAAGGAGCATCTCGGCGGCGAGTTCAGCGCAAAGGATTTCCGGACATGGAACGCGACCGTTCTCGCCGCCGTGTCCCTCGCGACAGAGGGCGAGATCGCGGCCTCGAAGGCAGGGCGCAAGCGCGCGACGGATCGCGCCGTCGCCGGCGTCTCGGAACTGCTCGGCAACACGAAGGCGGTCGCCCGGCGATCGTATATCGACCCGCGAGTGTTCGACCGCTATCAGTCCGGCTGGACGATCACGGCCGGGCTGCGGCGGATCGGCGATCTCGAGCCGGGTGACGATCGGGCGCGAGCGCGGCTCGAAGCCGCGGTGCTCGACCTGCTCGAGGAGGAGACCGACTCACCGGCGCTGTCGCAGCTCGCCGCGTAGAACCACCCTTAGAACAAATCTCGCCGCCCAACCGGCGCGGTTAATGCGTCACTTTGCGCAATTCTTTGCGCCGCCTTCCCCGGACTGTGCTACAACAAACGTAGTCTGCAATGAGGAGCTGAGCGATGGCGTTGTTGAGCAGGGCGCCCGCAGCTACCGAGTCCGCTGAGCTGTTTCGCCGGTGGCGGCGGTTCTCGGATCGCGCGGCGCGTGACGAACTGATCGCACGGTATCTGCCGCTCGCGCGGAAGCTTGCGCGACGGTATTTGACATCGAGCGAGCCGTACGACGATCTCGTCCAAGTGGCGAGCCTCGGACTGGTCAAAGCCGTGGAGCGGTATGACCCGGATCGTGGATTCGCGTTCACATCGTTCGCCGTCCCGACGATCGTCGGCGAGTTGAAGCGGTACTTCCGGGACTCCGGATGGGCGCTGCATGTCGATCGCGCCGCCCAGGAGCGGGCGCGGAAGGTACTCGACGCTCAGGGCAAGGTCGGCGCACGGACGGGCCGACCGCCAACCGTCGGTGAACTTGCGCAGTATCTCGAGATGAGCGAGGAGGAGGTGCTCGACGGACTCCAGACCGCCGAGGCCTACGACACCGTGTCGCTCGACGCGCCGGTCACCGGGTCGGGGGATGCGGACGGGGCCGCGAGCCGGCTCGAGTCCTTCGGCGACGGCGATCATCGCCTCAGTTTGGTCGACGACCAGGCGACGATCTTCGCGGCCGCCAAACATCTGCCCCAGCGTGAGCGGGAGATCCTCTTCCTGCGGTTCGGCGCCGACCTCACCCAGACGGAGATCGCGGAGCGGGTCGGCGTCTCGCAGATGCAGGTGTCGCGGCTGTTGCGCCGCTCGCTTCAGAGGCTCCGCGACCTGACGGACGACCGCCGCAGCGACGCTCCTCTGCGCCGCTGACGCCCAAGAGAGGCCGTCTCCCCAACGAGCCTTTGACGGCGGTCGTCCACCGCGCCGCTTCTACCAGCGGCCGTACCAGCGACGGCGGCCGGCGCTGGCCTCGATTCCGCCAATGAAGAATCCCACCACCCAGAGGATGAGTGCGGCGATCAGGACAATCCAGAGAAAGTGCGCGGCGAATCCAAGTCCTCCGAAGAGGGCAAGAATCAGCAGCAGCACGATCAGTGCGACCATCACGGCTCCTTTCGGACACTCAGGGCCTCCCACAGCCACGTGTGCGTTCGCTACCCGCGAGTAGCTTCCCCCAACCGGGGAGTCGGTCAGCGGCGCCCCGGGTCGGTCACCCAGTAGGTCGCCGCCATGTCCTCGTCCCCGTGTCCGTCCTGCTCGGCTCGGCGCATGCGCGCGGCGATCGCCTCCATCACCGGGAGCTCGAGGCCGGCGTCGGACACGGCCGCGAGGACGAGGTCGGCATCCTTGCGGGCGAGGGCCAGCCGGAACGAGGCGTCGTCGAAGTTGCGTGCGATCATCGCGGCGCCCTTCAGCCGGGCGTAGGGCAGGTCGAGGGCGCCCCCCTCGATCGCGTCGAAGAACTGCTGCGGGTCGACGTCGAGTGCCCGGGCGGCGGCGATCGTCTCCGCGAGCACGTTGACGACGCCGACGATCCAGCTGTTGACGACGACCTTGCAGCGCGAGCCGGTGCCGGCCTCCCCAAGCCACAGCGTCCGCTGTCCGACAGCGTCGAGGACCGGCTCGACGCGTTCGCGGGCCTCTGCGGGACCCGATGCGAGGATCACGAGCTTGGCTTCTTCCGCCGGCCGGCGCGTGCCGAGCACCGGCGCGTCGACACACGGGATCCCGGCGCGCTGCGCCAACTCGAGACAGCGGCTCGTTCCCTCGAGCCCGATCGTGCTCATCTGTAGCCAGAGCGCGCTCGACGGCGCGCTGTCGAGGGCGGCCGCGGCGACGTCGAGGACGGCCGGCGCGTCGCTCAGCATCGTGATGACGAGGTCGACGTCCTTGGCGGCCTCGCGCGGGTCCTCGCACACGGTCGCGCCGTCGGCCTCGAGCGGCTGCGCTCGATCGGTCGTGCGGTTCCACACACGCAGATCGAACCGCACGGCGCAGAAGGTTGCGCGCCATCGGCAACCCCATCGTTCCGGTGCCCAGGAATGCGATCGTGGTCATTGGCAAGGAGATTCTCCCATCACTCGGGTGATCAAAACGGTGTCATTGCGGCATCGTCCGGCGGAGATCAGTACGCTCGGGGCTAGCGTGCAAAGTCACTTTCGCGTAGAGGTGCTCAACGAGGGACGCGCAAGCGTCATCAGCGTCAGCGGCGAGCTTGACCTCGCCTCGAGCGCCGCGCTCGAGGAGGAGTTGACGCGCGTCACGCAGTCGGACGCCGAGCAGGTCGTGCTGGACCTGCGCGAACTCGAGTTCATGGACTCGACCGGACTGAGCACGCTCGTCAAGGCGCACCAACGGGCCGAGGAGGCCGGCAAGCAATTCGGTCTCGTGCGCGGCCCGCAACAGGTCCAGCGCCTGCTGAGTCTCACCGGGGTCGAAGAGCGACTGCGGTTCGCCGATACGCCGGCCGAACTGATCGACAGCCACTGACCGCTCAGGCTCCGGGCCAGCGACGGTGATCGATCATCACCAGCCGTAGCATCTCGGCTCCGTCCAGACGCTCGAGCTCCAGCTCATCGGTCAGCCTCGAGAGCGGGGACGGGCGGTCGTCCGCGTCCGCTTCGGTCCGCAGCTGCTCGCTGCTGCCCGCCCGGAACGGTCCGACGATGAGCTCGAGCCGGCGACCGCCTGCTCGGATCGCGAACCCGATGCGCGGCCCAGAGGCAGCGGCGGCGCCGTGGGCGGCGATCGCGTCGGTGACGAGGTAGACGTCAGAAAAGCGGTCGAGGGAGAACCGGGCGCTCGCGGCGAGCGCGCGAGACAGGCGACCGAGGACGCCGCTCAGCAGTTCGACCGGGGACACGGACACGACGGCGTCGCCGGTCAACTGCTCGGTGACGCCGTTGTCCGGGGCCGCGCTCTCAGGACATGTGAACAGCGGATGGCCGTCCCGGCGCGCCGGGAACAGCATCCATACCTCGGTGCCGCCCTCCTGCGGGGCGCGGAAGTCGGCGTGCTGCGCGAGCGCCCGGATGACGGGAAGACCGACCCCCTGCACCCGGTCGTCATCGGTAGCGATCTCCGGAATGCCGATGCCGTAGTCCCTGACGACGACCTCGATGCCGGCGTCGGTGATGTTGAGTGAGACGCTCAGGGGGCCTGACCCGTCCGGGTAGGCATGGAGCACGACGTTGTTGCAGGCCTCGCTGACCGCTGTCTTGACGTCGTCAAGGAGCTCGGCATCCATCGCGACGAGCTCAGCGATGCCGCCGAGCATGCCGCGCACGAGCGTCAGCGTCTCCGGCCGGCTCTCCAGCTCAAGGGTGAGCGTCGGCGCCTGAGCGGCTGTCGCTTCGGCGGACGGCAGATCAGGACCCACGGCGCTCAATCACATCCCGGCTCGGATGGTTGTCGACGCGGCCACGATGCAATCAGTATCGCGCCAAGCACCTATCGGGCGCGTCGTGAGCGGCGAGGCTACCGGCGGGCACGCGACGGAGAGAGGTTCCGCGTCCCGCCGGTGGCCACTCGCGGACGCAACGCCGTTCGGCGTTGCGTACCCAGGAGTGTCGCTCGTCGGTTCGGACGAGCAGCTACCCATATTCGCGCGCGTCAAACGACAGAGTTGTCGTTTGCGCAACCGGCAAGCAGTCACCCGTGCATCTCAGAGGGAGCCGCGGCCGCCCGGCTGAAACCGGATTACGCCCCGACGTGCTCCCCCTGCTGCGTGAGCTCGCGGAGTTGCTCGAGCGCGCGGCGAAGGATGCGGGACACCTGCATCTGGGAGACGCCGATCATCGCCGCGATCTGGCTCTGCGTCATGTCCTCGACGAAGCGCAGCAGCAGGACGCGACGTTCACGCGCGCCAAGATGCCGTGCCGCCGCGGCGATCGTGACCTTGTCGTCGACGAGCTCAAAGCGCTCGTCCGACCTGGCCGAACGAGTCGCCCAGCGTGCTTGACTCGTCTTCGCCGTCGTCGCGGGGAGCATCGAGGGACGCGGTGTGGTGTGCGCCGGCAGTCTCGAGCGCCTCAAGGACGTCCTCGACACTCAGCTCGAGGTACTCGGCGAGTTCTGGCACGCTCGGCGGTCGCCCCGTCCGGGACATCATCCGCTGACGGGCTTCCTCGACCTTCAGCGCCAGCTCCTGCGCGCCCCGCGGCACGTGGACGGACCAGCCGAGGTCACGGAAGTAGCGCTTCAGCTCGCCGAGAATCGTCGGCACGGCGAACGACGAGAACGCCGTCCCGCGGCTCGTGTCGAAGCGGTCAATCGCCTTGACGAGGCCAAGGCTGGCGACCTGAAGCAGGTCGTCGAACGGCTCATGGGCACCGCTGTAGCGGCGCGCGAGCTTGCGCGCCAGCGGCAGAAAGCGCTCAACGAGTTGCTCGCGTGCGCGCTGGTCCCGGTCCTTCTGCCACCGGCGGAACAAGTCGGTCGACTCGGTCCTCTCGATGAGGGAGCTCGACTTATCGACTCGGTCTTGTAACGCCTGTGCCACCTCGGACCTCCTTATGCCGTTCTAGAAAGACGCATGTGCATCACGGCTTACCCAAGGGGTTTCGCACCCAAACCGCCCCACGTCCGCGCGATGACGTCGGTCACGAGCACGGAGTAAACCTCCTGGAGCCGGGCAGAAGGTCACGATGCGGGCGAAAGACGCCGTCACTGTCACTGCCTACCGCGACGGCCCATTGCTCGTGCGAGGCCCGTATGAGCTCGTCGGCGCCGACGGACGTCCGATTGAGCGCCGCGCTCGTCCGGTGGCCCTGTGCCGGTGCGGGAAATCCAGGCTCCTACCGCTATGCGACGGAACGCACAAGCTCATCGGGTTCCGCGCACCCGGTGGCTCGGTCGTATTCGGGCAACGCTCGCCGGAGGGACGTGTCTCCGGCGCGCCAGCACTCGAGCACCCGGGCCGCCCATCGGCACTCGAGGCAGGCGAGCGTCTCGGCGCCCCAGAGCAGCGATCGCCCGAGCCCCGGCTCCTGAGCCGAGTCAGACCACCTGCGAGGTCGACCGCGGCGATGCTCTCGTGAACCGCGTCCGCCTCGACGTGCTCGTCGAAGAACAGCGTCGCGTGTTCGTCGAACCCGAGGCGTCGGAAGCCGTCGCCGTAGCGGCGATTCGGGATCGACGAGGTCATCTCGAACAGCGCGAGGTGCCCGACGATCGCTCCGCGCCAGCGGCGATGGAGGCCGAACAGCGACATCAGGTTGACGGTGGCCAGCGTCAGGCCGGGGATGGCATCGAGATACGCGCCGTAGCGATCGTCGAGCCCGACCGCGCGCATCGTCCGCGCAAACAGCTCCGCGTGGATCCACTCGGTCCGGCCGCCGCCGTATTCGTCGTGTTGAATCTCGATGAGCGCCGCCTTGGGCCGGCCGGACAGGCGCGGGATGGCCCACGAGTGCGGGTCGGCCTCCTTGAGCTGATACGCGGAGCGGTGGACGAGGAACTCCAGCGCCTGGGGCCGCGTCGCACTCGACTTCAGGTAGGTCGACAGCGACGGCGATTCACGCTCTGCGATCTCCCGCAGGGCGACATCGATGTCCTCAGCGAATGGGTCCCGCGGCGGGACCGGGACCGCCTCGCACAGTGCCGCCTCGAACTGCCGCTCGAGTTCGGCGCGCAGCGTGAGCAGGGGCGGCGCCCACTCCCAGCGCTCATCGACGCCCGGCAGCCCGCGGTAGTGCAGCTCGTAGAGCAGGTAGAGCGCGAGTTGGAGATCGTCGTCGGCGAGTGGATCGGCGATCTGGGGGACGATGACGGGAACGACAGCCTCCGGCGGCCCCGTCAGCGTGTCCAACGTCCATGCCGAAATCTCGCCTCGCGCCGCAGGCAGTCGGGTCATGGCGTCGTTGTTACCCGCTCACCGGGGCAAGGAAGCGTTCGGCGAGCCACGCGGTCGCGGCGCGGACACCCCCCTCGGCGGCGACCTCGCGTTGGGCGATCGCGCCGTTGCGGATCGTGAGCGCGCGCGCCCGGTCCAGCTCGTTCCGCGATCCGAGCCGCTCTGCGACCGGCGCGAGCGTGTCGAGCAACTCGTCCAGGCAGTCCCGCGTCGCGCGCCGCACACCGGTCTGGAGGTCGGCCATCGTCCCGTCGAGGCCGTGGCGGCATGCCGACCACCGGTTCTCCGCGATCACCCACGGCTCGGCGACGTGGTCCCGCTCGCCGGCGTCGTGCCGCTCAGCGAGCCACGCGACGAGCGCCTGCGCGACAGCAGCGATCGCCATCGCATCGGCGACGCTGCTCTGCGCGTCCGGGACCCGGAACTCGAGCGTGCCGTAGCTCATGTGCGGTCGGAGCTCCCACCACCACGTGCGCGACGTCTCGAAATTTCCGGACGTCGCCCCCCACGCGAAGATCTCCGCCAGGTGCCGCCAGGACGCCAGCGCCGGCGGGATGCCCTGCCGGGGCAGCAGTTCGGACAGCTTGGGGCGCACCGAGGCGAGGCCCGTATCCCGTCCCTCGTAGAAGGGAGCGTTGGCGGCGAGCGCCGCCAGCAGGGGAAGATAGGAGCGAGCGACGTTGTAGACGGGGAGGGCGCGGTCCGCGTCACCGACTGCGACATGGACCTGGAGCGCACACACGAGCTGGCGGCGCGCGATCTGAGCGTACTCCACGATCGTGTGCTGATAGCGGCCGGACTCGTTGAGCTCGCCCACGCCGGGGCTGAACGGATGCACCGCAGCCCCCAGCGGGCGCGCGATCCCCTCGGCCGCCGCAGCGAGCGTCGCTCGCGCATCGAGCAGCGGGCCGGCGAGGTCCCCAATCACGAGACTCGGGGAGGTCACGATCTCAAGCTGCGACGAGGGCAGCTCGAGCTTGAAGCGCTCATCACCGGCGAGGGACTCGATCAGGAGCGGAGCGGCCGGGATCAGCTCGAGCGTGACCGGGTCGACGAGCATGACCTCGTCCTCAAGGCCGACCGAGTACGCAACGCCGGCATCGAAGGCGCAGCGCAGCTCGCGCCCGTCCACCGCCGCCGGCGGGTTTGCCGGGCCCACCGGGGGGATAGAGAGCGGCTCGAATGAGGCTCCTTCCATTGCCAGGAGTGTTTCAGCCGCCGAGCGATAGCTGGATGCTCGCCGAGTGCCTGCGTGACGAGCACCCCGTCCCCGAGGCCGTCGGACTCGACCTCTGCACGGGGAGCGGCGTGCTCGCGATCGTCGCAGCGATCCGCTGCGGGGTCCAAATGACCGCCGTCGACATCTCACGCCGAGCCGTCGCCGCCACGTGGCTCAACGCCCGGCTCAACCGCGCTGACGTCCGCCCGCTGCGCGGCGATCTATACGCGCCCGTATCGGGACGCCGGTTTGACCTGATCGTTTCGAACCCCCCGTACCTGCCAACGCCGGAGGGGGAGATTCCCGAGCGCGGGCTGGCCCGGGCCTGGGAGGGGGGCCATGACGGCCGCGCCTTCATCGATCGGATCTGCGCCGGAGCCGCTGCGCATCTCAACCCCGGCGGCGTGATGCTGCTCGTGCACTCCTCGGTCTGCGGCGAGGCCGAGACGATCGAGCAACTCGCCACACAAGGGCTGCGCACCGAGGTCGTGTTTCGCCATCGGGGTGAACTCGGACCGCTGCTGCGGGAGCGCAGCCAGTGGCTGCGCTCGCAGGGCCTGCTCCTCGACGACGGCCGTGAGGAGATGCTCGTGATCCGCGGGCAGGTCCCGCGAACGTCCGGGCGGCGGGCGGTTACGACACCGCCCGCCATGCGCGAGGCCGCCGCCCGCGTTTCGCATCGCATACCCGGGTAATCGCTCGGTATGCGCGTCATCGTCACCGGAGCGACCGGCAATGTCGGGACGAGCGTGCTCGAGGCACTCTCCTCGGAGTCCACCGTGGATGAGATCGTCGGCCTCGCCCGCCGGCGGCCGGAGCGCGCATTCCCGCGCACGACGTTTGTCACCGCCGACATCGTCGACGCCGACCTCACCTCGATCTTCCGGGGCGCTGACGTGGTCGTGCATCTGGCGTGGTTGATTCAGCCGGGCCGCGACGAATCTGTCACCCGCGCGGTCAACGTCAGCGGCAGCGAGCGCGTTTTTGCGGCCGCGGTCGATGCCGGAGTGCGAGCGATCGTCTACGCCTCCTCGGTCGGTGCGTACTCGCCGGGTCCGAAGGATCGGTACGTCGACGAGTCCTGGCCCACCGACGGGATTCCGTCCTCGTTCTACGCGCGCCACAAGGCGACCGTGGAACGGATCCTCGACCGGCTGGAGCGCGAGCACGCGAAGCTGCGCGTCGTCCGCCTGCGACCGGGTCTCATCTTCAAGGCGACAGCGGCAACCGAGATCCGCCGCCTGTTCGCGGGCCCGTTCCTCCCGCGGGCGCTCCTGCGTCCGGCGTTGATCCCGATCGTTCCCGACGTGCCCCGGCTCCGGTTCCAGGCCGTCCACTCGCTCGACGTCGGCGACGCGTACCGACGCGCCGTCGTCAGCGAGGTCAGTGGCCCGTTCAACATCGCCGCCCACCCAGCGATCGGGCCGATCGAGCTCGCGTCGCTGTTGCGGGCGCGCCGGGTTCGCGTCCCAGCGCGGGTTCTGCGCGCCGCCGCCGCGGGGGCGTACGCGTTGCACCTCCAGCCGAGCGAGCCGGGCTGGGTCGACATGGCCCTGTCCGTGCCGCTGATGGACACGACGCGGGCGCGGACGGGGCTCGGCTGGGAGCCCACCGTGTCGTCGCTCGACGCGTTGATGGAGCTGATCGCCGGGATGCGCCGCGGCGACGATCTCGATACGCCGCCGCTCGCCCGGGAGGCGAGCGGTCCGGGGCGGGCCCGGGAGCTGCTGACTCGGGTCGGCGGGCGGGTCTAGTCGACCGGGGGCGGGGGCCCGCCGGGCGGGCCCCCGCGTACCTACGGCTGGAACACGACCTTGATCGCGCCGTCGTCCTTCTTCTGGAACATCTCGTAGGCCTGCGGGGCCTGGTCGAGCGGCAAATGGTGGGTGGCGAGACCCTCAACGTCGAGCGGGTCCGACTCGTCCTCGAGCAGCGGCATGATCGACGGGATCCACCGCTTGACGTTCGCCTGGCCCATGCGCAGCTGGATCTGCTTGTCGAACAGATCCATCATCGGCATCGGGTCGGCGCTCCCGCCGTAGACGCCGCTCAGCGAGATCGTGCCACCACGCCGGACGGCGTCGACGGTCGCGTGGAGCACGCTCAGACGGTCGATGCCGGCCTTGTCCATCATCTGCTGGGTGACAGCGTCCGGGAGCACGCTCGCGAGCTGGTGGGCGAGCTTGCCCATCGGTGACCCGTGCGCCTCCATCCCGACGGCATCGATGACCGAGTCGGCGCCGCGGCCGCTCGTGTGCTCGCGCAGGATCTCGGCGGCATCCGGGGCGCTGCCGTTCCCGCTGACGTCGATCGGCGTCACGCCGTGTCGCTCGGCCGTCTGGAGCCGCTCGGGGACGAGATCGATGCCGTACACCGCGCCGGCACCCTGGTGGAGCGCGATCCGGCACGACATCTGCCCGATGGGCCCGAGGCCGAAGACGGCCACGGTGCCGCCCGTCGGGATCGCGGCGTACTCGACCGCCTGCCAGGCCGTCGGCAGCACGTCCGACAGGTAGACGAAGCGGTCGTCCGGTGGCCCGTCCGGCACCTTGATCGGGCCGAAATGGGCCTGCGGAACGCGCAGGTACTCGGCTTGGCCGCCGGCCACCTGGCCGTAGAGCTTCGTGTAACCGAACAGCGCCGCGCCTTTGCCCTGCTCGGTCACCTGGGTCGTTTCGCACTGGGAGAACAGCCCGTTGTCGCACATGAAGCAATGGCCGCAGGAGATGTTGAACGGGATGACGACACGATCACCCGGTGCGATATGTGTCACCTCGGACCCGACGGCCTCGACGACCCCCATCGGCTCGTGGCCGAGGATGTCGCCCTCGTCCATGAAGGCCCCCATGACCTCGTAGAGGTGGAGGTCGGAGCCACACAGCCCGGACGAGGTGATGCGGACGATCGCGTCGGTGGGCTCCTGGATCGTCGGATCAGGGACGTTGTCGACGCGGACGTCGCGCTTGCCGTGAAACGTGACCGCCTTCATCGGGCACTCACCTCCTGGTCACGGAGTGCGGCATCGACGGCCGCGTCGAACAGGTCGTGCAGTGTCTCGGCGGCCGTGCGCTCCTCGCCCAGGATCCGCTCGGCGACCGCCTCCGTCTCGCTGTCGCCGGCCCGTCGGGCGACCCGTCGGAGCAACTCATACGCGGCAACCTCGAGGTGCTCGAACGCGTAGGCGAAGCCGGCGAGCTTCGCGGGGGTATCCGGCTGGGCGCCGAAAAAGCCGCCCCAGTTCAGCGCGCCGAACCGCAACGCGGTGTCCTTGAGCGTCGAGGGCGAGGCACCGCGGGCGTGCAGGCGCTCGTCGACGAGACGGGCGTGCTCGCGCGTCTCGACGAGATGGTCGCGGAACGCCGTGGCGAGGTCATCCTCCCCGACGATCGCTGCGCCCTTATCGAGCAACTCGAGCGCCTGCGCCTCGAGCGCGTGTGCGTCCTCGAGGTAGGCATCGAGTTGCTTGCCGAGATCATCCGGATCCTGGTCGCGCAGCGACGCCTCGACTGCCCGGTCGAACAGCAGCGACAGGCGCTCCGCCATCGCGCGCTCCTCAGCGAGGATCTCGTGAGCAACCGCGGCCGTATCGGCGTCGCGGGCGCGCTCCGCGATGCGACCGAGCAGATCATATGCCGCGAGCTCCATGTGCTCATACGAGTACGCGTGAGTAACGAGCTTGCCCGGAGTGTCGGGCTGGAACTTCGCGAACAGGCCGAAGCCCTGGCCGGTCACCTTGCCGGCGAGGTCCTTGAGCAGGGACGGGCCTGCATCGCGTGCCTCGAGGCGCTCGCGGATGAGCCGCTCATGGCCCTCGGTCTCCGTGAGGTGCTCCGCGAACGCCGCGGCGATCTCGGGATCACCCGCGATCTTCGGCGCCATCTTCATCTGCACCAGCGCCTGCTCTTCGATCGAGTGCGCGTCGGCGAGATACTTCGTCAACTGTTCATCAAGACTTGTCACTTCGTTCTCCTGTCCATGCGGGTCGTTTCTGGATTCACCCGCTCGAGGCACGTTGAAACCGGGTCGTCATCGGGTAATCCCGTCAACTGATGGCGCGCTCGATCTGGAACGGGACGATTACGTTCGGCCTGATCGCGGTCCCGATCAAGGTGCACTCGGCGACCGAGGACCACCGCGTGCACTTCCACCAGGTCCACGCCAAGGACGGTGCGCAGATCAAGCAGAAGCGCATCTGCTCGAAGGAGGGCAAAGAGGTTCCCTACAAACAGGTCGCGAAGGGTTACGAGGTGAAGAGCGGCGAGTACGTCCTGCTCGGCAAGGAGGAAGTCGACGCCGCCGCGGGTGAGCGCTCCCGGCTGATCGAACTCGATGAGTTCGTCCGAGCTGCCGAGATCGACCCGGTGTTCTTCGACAAGACCTACTACCTCGGGGTCGGCGACAAGGGCGCCGACGCCTACCGGCTGCTCCACGATGCGCTCGGTCGATGCGGGCGCGCCGGCATCGGCCGGTGGGTGTTTCACAACCGCGAGTACCTCGTCGCGATCCGACCGCTCGACGGCGTGCTCGCTCTGCATACGATGCGCTTCGCCGACGAGCTTGTCGACCCGGGTGAGCTCGATGTGCCCAGCCCGAGCCGCAGGCCGTCGAGCCGAGAGATCGAGATGGCGGGCAAGCTCGTTGACTCGCTGCATGACGACTTCACGCCAGAGGACTTCACCGACAGCTACCGCGAGCGGGTACGCGAGCTGATCGCGGCGAAGGCCCGCGGCGAGGACCTGCCCGCCCCCGACGCCGCGCCTGACGAGGACCAACCCGACCTGATGGCCGCCCTCGAGGCGTCCCTGGCGAAGGCATAGTCGATGCCACGGTCGCTGTGGACAGGCTCGCTCAGCTTCGGCCTCGTCAGCGTGCCGGTCGCGCTCATCACCGCGGTGCGCGATCAGGACCTGCATTTCACGCAGCTCCACGAGAAGGACGGCGCCCCGATCGAGATCCACCGCTACTGCGACCAGGAGAACGTCGAAGTCTCCTACGAGGAGATCACGCACGGGTACGACTGCGAGGACGGGACGCAGGTGATCGTGAGCGACCTCGAGCTCGAGGCGATCGAGCCACGGCGGACGCGCACCATCGACATCGAGCAGTTCGTCGATCTCGGGGACGTCGATCCGATCTACTTCGATCACCCGTACTTCCTCGTCCCGTCCTCAGACGATGACGGCGCCGCACGCGCCTACCGGTTGCTCACCGAGGTGATGAGCCGAACCGACCGCGCCGCGCTCGGTCGCTTCGTGATGCGCGCGAAGGAGTACCTGGCGATCGTCCGGGCGCGGGATGGCGTGCTCACGTTGACGACGATGCTGTTCGCCGACGAGGTCCGGCCGACCAAGGACGTCGAGGCAGCGACCCAGAAATCGCACAGGCCGACGCCAAAGCAGGTGACCGCGGCCGTCGCCGTGATCGAGGAGCTGACGGCTCAGTGGGATCCGGAGCGCTATGAGGACGAGTACCGCAAGCGGCTGAAGGCCGTCGTGGACCGCAAGCGCAAGGGCGAGACGATCAAGACCCCGACGGCCGCCAAGGCACCCTCGCCGGCTCCCGACTTGATGGACGCGCTCGAGCGCACGCTCGAGGAGATGACGGGCGAGGACAGCAAGCGACAGCGGAGCGAGGACAGCAAGCGTAAGCCAAGCAGGGACAGCAAGCGACAGCAGAACGGGGGCAGGAAACGAACCCAGAGCTCACGACGGAAGCAGGAGGCGGTCCTCAAGGACGTCAACGGAGGGTAGACCGGCGGGCTGGGACGGCCCGCCCGGTGTTCCGGCGGCGCTCGAGCACCGCTTCCGCCAGGCCCCGGAGGGTCGGAACTTAGGGCTAGGCCGCCTTGTCGACGGCGACCCAGAGCTGCTGCATGTAGTCCGCGCCGGTGACGACCGTGAACAGCGATCCGGCGGCGCGGGTCAGGCGCGGCTGCCAGATGTACGCGGCGAGCAGGAGCGTGGCGACCCACTGGCCGATGCAGTACGGGCATACGAGCAACTCGCCGACGGCACGGCGCAGGCCCTCGCCACGTGGCTTCTCCTCCACCTCCGCAGGGCCGCCGGGACGCTCGTACTCGGTGAACGGCGCGCGCACCGCGGCGGTGACCTTGTCCTTCGTGATCAGCCGGCTCAGCTTGAAGGTCGCAACGCTGAGCAAGGCGAGGTCCGCCACTGGGATCGACTCCGGAAGCTTCTTGCGGGAGCGCAGTCGAAGGCCAAGGAGCACCGCGACGAGCGTGTGGAAGACGAGCAGCAGGATCGCGTAGCCGCCGAGTGGCTTCGGCTCGTCGGGCGAGTAGCGCTTGACCGGGTCCGGTGTCGGCATTCATCAGGGGTTACCCAACGGCGTCGCCGTTATCACCGGCTGGCGCGAGATGGATCAGCGAGGGTGGATCACCCGGTCACCCGCGCCGCGCTGGTGACCGGGCTCTCCGCGACACCCGGCGCCCTTCCCTCGCCGGGTGACCTGCCCTCCCCAAATCGGTCCGGGTTCCACGAATACGCGTATGCCGGGTTCTCGTGCTCGCGCCAGAGCGGGGTCAGCGCGAGCGGCCGGAAGGTGTCCCACATCACCGCGAGCTCGTCTGTGCGGGTGGCGCCGAGCGCGCCCTCAACGGCGCCCGGCTGCGGCCCGTGCGGGAGGCCCGAGGGGTGCAGGGTGATGCAGCCGACGTCGACGCCCTTGCGCGCCGCGTAGTCCCCCGCGGCATAGAACATGACCTCTTCGGACTGGATGTTCGAGTGGTGGTAGGGGAGCGGGACGGCCTCCGGATCCCAATCGAGCAGGCGCGGCGCGAACGTGCAGATGACGAAGCTCGGCCCTTGAAACGTCTGATGTGTCGGCGGGGGGAGATGGAACCGGCCGGCACGGGGCTCGAAGTCCTCAGCGTTGAAGGTGTACGGCCACACGTAGCCATCCCACCCGACGACGTCGAACGGGTGGCGGTCGAGAACGTAGTCCTGGAGGCCGGCCGGCACCCGCACCGTGAGCCGGAAGCTCCCGCGCTCGTCGCACGTCTCGAGCTCCTGCGGGCCGTGGACGTCGCGGTGGGAGAACGGCGCGTGCTCGAGCAGCTGCCCGTATCGGTTGCGGTACCGCTGCGGCGTCTCGATCTCACCCGGCGTGTGAAAGCACAGCCAAAACTGCTCGACGTCCGGGTCGAGGTCCCACGTGTGGGTCGTACCGCGCGGGATCACGACGTAGTCGCGCTCACGGAACGGCACGCGGCCGAACACGGTCCGCACCGCTCCGCTTCCGCGGTGCACGTAGATCACCTCATCGCCCTCGCCGTTGCGGTAGAAGCCGTCGCGCGCGATCGCCGGCTTGGCGACAGACACCTCGAGATCAGCGTTGAACATGATGAGCCGACGGCCATCGAGGGGATCGCCGCCCGCCGGGACCCCGCGCATGTCGGCGAGCCGGTGGACATGCGCGTCCGGCACCCAGACCGGCTTGTTGATCGGCGTCAACGCGCCGACGGCGTCGATCCGGCAGGGAGAGTGGAGGTGGTAGAGGATCGACTCGTTGCCGGAGAACCCCTCGTACCCCATGACCTCCTCGACGAGCAGAGCGCCATTGCTCCTGACCTGGACGTGGCGCTTGCGCGGAACCGTGCCGAGCTCGAGGTAGCGCATCAGAGGTTCCCGCGCCGCTCCTGCTCGCGCTCGATCGCCTCGAACAGCGCCTTGAAGTTCCCCTCCCCGAAGCCACGGGCGCCGTGGCGCTCGATCAGCTCGAAGAAGATCGTCGGCCGGTCACCGAGCGGCTTGGTGAAGATCTGAAGCAGATAACCCTCGTCGTCGCGATCGACGAGGATCCCGAGCCGCCGCAGATCGGAGAGCGGTTGCTCGATCTCGCCGATCCGTTCCGGCACGGAGTCGTAGTACTCCTCGGGCGTGCGCAGGAACTGCACGCCCCGCTCCTGCAGGCGCTCGACGGTGCTGACGATGTCCCTTGTCGCGAGCGCGATGTGCTGCGCGCCAGCGCCCTCGTAGAACTCCAGAAACTCATCGATCTGCGATTTGCGCTTGCCCTCGGCCGGCTCGTTGATCGGGAACTTGACGCGACCGTCGCCCGTCGTCACGACCTTTGACATCAGCGCGGAGTACTCGGTCGAGATGGCCTCGTCGGAGAAGTGGATCATCTCCGTCATCCCGAACACGTCCTGGTAGTAGCGGACCCACTGATTCATCGCGCCGAGCTCGACGTTGCCGACGATGTGGTCGATCGTCAACAGCATCGCCTCGGAGCGTGGACGCGAGTCCGCCGCCTCGTAGCCGGGGAGGAACGCACCGCGGTAGCCGGATCGGTCCACGAACCGATGCAATGTGTCGCCGTACGTCGCGACCTCGGCGATCCGGACGTCGCCGGCCGCGTCGGAGATCGTGTGCGGCCCGGTGACGCCACGGGCCCCGCGTGCTGTCGCCTCCTCGTAAGCGCGGTCGACGTCCGGGACCGAGAGCGCGATCACCTTGACTCCGTCACCGTGGCGGGCGTGCTCGCGGGCGATCGCGGTCTCGGAGCGCAGCGTCCCCGTCACCACGAGTCGCACTCGGCCCTGCTGGACGACGTGCGACACGCAGTCCCGAACGCCCGTCTCCAGGCCCTTGTACGCGACCTCCTCGAAGCCGTAGGCGCGGCTCAGGAAGTACGTCGAGTGCGCCGCGTTGCCGACCCACAGCTCAATATGGTCGATGCCGTGCAACGGCATGAAGTCCCGTGTTCCCTGCTCATGTGTCGTCGGAGTCGTTGTCGCCATCGCTGTCTCCCTTGCCGTCAGTGATATGCCGCCGAGGAGCACAGGGCGGCGATCGTCTCGTCCGTCGCACTCGTGAAGAACCCGCCGATCACGTCCGACACCTCGTCCGTTGACTCGGCGCGGTACAGGATCGGCTGATACGCGGTGATGTCGTAGTCGGCGGTGCCCATGCCGACGATGTCGAGCGGTCGGTGCTCCATCCCGCGGAACTCGTCGATCTCGCCGTAGCTCGAGAGGATCCCGGCGCCGTACGCGCGCAGCTCCCCGTCCTCGACGACGACGCCGAACTCGAGTGAGAACCAGAACACGCGTGAGAGGAAGCGGAGGTTGCGGACGTCGGTCAGCCGCCGCGCCGCAAGGCCGGCAAGCCGGTGGAGCTCACCGAACGTCGGCGTCGCGAGCAGGTGCGCATGGCCGATGACCTCGTGGATGATGTCCGGCTCGGGCGTATACAGCGGCACGTCGGGATGCCGGACGTACTGGGTGCAGTGGAACCTTCGGTCGGCCAGCGAGCCGTAGAAGACGTCGAGCGGAACGAGCCCGGCGGCGGGCACATAGCGCCAGCGCCCATGCGGACGCAGCCGCTCGGTGACCTCGTCGAGCCCGGGGACGCGGTCCGCGGGAAGATCGAGCGCGGCGAGAGCCTCGCGGTACTCGGCGACGGCATAGCGCTCGTGCTTGGGCGCGAGCTCGCGGCAGACGGTTTGCCACACGGCCTGCTCTGAGTCGGTGTACGAGATCCGCGGTGCGGGCTCGCCGGAGCGCCAGGCGAGCGCCGCAGCCGCGATCTCGCCCCGGCGCGACCGGTAGGACGGATCGTTCGCGCCGGGATGGTCGTGAGCAAGATGGACGGTGACGGACCCGTCGGCTTCGGTGCTCACAGGCGAATAGAGCTGTCCCTCCTCAAACATCCCTCGGCGCCAGTCCAGCACGCGCGAGCCGGAGGTGCAAGTCTGACCATCATTGGTAGGCAAACTGCCGCTGATTGGCCGTCGGTAACGTATATTTCTGGTCAATATGACCATCGATCGACTCGACGCGCGCCTGATCGCGACGTTACGCGAGAACCCGCGCGTGGGACTCCTGGAGGTCGCCCGGCGGCTGCGGGTCGCGCGGGGGACGGTCCAGGCCCGACTCGCAAAACTCGAGCGAGCGGGGATCATCACCGGTCACGGTCCGGAGATCGACGCCGCGTCGCTCGGCTACCCGATCACGGCGTTCGTGCTGATCGAGCTCGCCCAGGGACGGCTCGCTGAGGCCGTCGAGGTGATGGAGGCGATGCCGGAGCTCCTTGAGGCCGACGCGATCAGCGGGCCCCAGGACGTCGTCTGCCGGATCGTCGCGCGGGATACAGAGCACCTTCAGGTGCTGGTCAACGCGCTGCTCGGCACGCCCGCGATCCGGCGTTGTACGAGCTACATCGTGCTCTCCCGGCAGGTGCCACCGCGAACGGGGCCGCTCGTCGCGGCCACCGGTCTCCGTACCGAACGCGAGCGGCAGTAGCGGCCGCCGTCGTGCTCAGTCGGCAAGCTCGGCAGCCGCGGCTGCCGTCAGCCCGGAGCTTGCCGCCCGGCCCTCGATCGCGCAGGTCCGATGGACGAGCGCGTCGGCGGCCGATCCGGCGTTGGGCTCCCGGGCAAGCGATGTGATGCGTCCGCGCCCAACGCTGATGGCGACGAGCGGTTCGTAGATTCCCAGAGCGTCCCCGCACGCTGGGCATTGCAGCACCTCCTCCATGGGGCACGACTATCCGGACGGACGCCAGTTCTGTCATCCGTAGTTTGCCCTCACGGGAATCCGGAGCAACCACGGCGATCCTAAGCGGGACCTGCACCAAGCAGACGCGATCATGAGATAGGTTGGGGTTTCGGATGTACGGGCCGCCGCACCGCCACAGGATCCGGATCACCCGCCTGCTGGTGCTCGTGTGTGCGCTCGCCGTCGCCGCCACCGGGTGCGGCGGAAACGCGAGCTCCAGCAGCACGACGCACGCGCCGTCCGGCGGCGTAGCCGGACGGGATGGCGGGTTCACGACGGTGATTCCGGCGGGATTCGTCAACGGGCTCGCGGCGCTCTCCGGGGGCCCCGTCACGCTGCAGTACGTGGCTCTGGCACCGAAGGTGGAGGGCTTCCGGGCGAACATCAACGTCGTTCGCGAGCCGGCGCACGGCCTCGGCGACGTCGGCACGGTCGCCGAGCGCGAAATCGTCGGCGTCAAGACGGTGGCTCCGCGGGCGCACCGATTCTCGACGATCCGCACGCTGACGCTCGACCGCGCCGCGGCGCGCGGAGTCGACTACCTCAACCGCCCCGCCGGCGGACCGCCGCTGCACCAATACCAGGTGTACGCCCTCCACAACAACCTGGCCTACACCGTGACCTATACCGCGCTCAGCTCCCGGTACCGGTCGTCGCTCCCCGCAATGCAGCAGGTTCTCGCCGCCTGGCGGTGGAAGTGACGCTCGTCCCGGCGGGCTACGCGAGGAGTGCCGCAGCGAGCTGCTCGGCGGGCTACGCGAGGAGTGCCGCTGCGAGCTGCTCGGCGACCCACCGACCGTACCGCGCCGCGCTCCAGCCGCGCCGAACGACAAGCAGCTCGTAGAGCTCCGGCGCGTTGAGCGCCCACAGAATGTCGGCCGCCGCCCTGGTGGAGACATCGTCCCGCAACCCACCCCGGCTTCGGAGCGCGGCCGCAAACTCCCTCATTCCCTCGAGCCGGTCGGCCTCGAGCCGCCGGAGTGTCGCGTCGAGCTCCGTGTCGGACCGCGCCGCCTCCCGTATGACGGTCATGATCGGCGCCAGCCGCGGCTGGACCTCCGTCAGCAGGCGCCCGTAGAGCGCGAGCTGCCGACGCGGATCCGGCTCGGTCCGGATCTCATCGATGACCGGCCGCTGCCGCAGCGGCGCGGTGTCTGCGTCGCCTCGGATCTGCGCCCGCACGACCGCGGCGAGCACGGCGCCCTTGGAGCCGAAGCCCTTGTAGATCGTCTCCGGTGAGACCTGCGCGGCGGTCGCAATGTCGGCGATCGTCGTCGCCCCGTAGCCGCGGTCGACGAACAGACCGGTCGCCGCCTCGATGACGTCCTGCCGGGTCCGCTGAGCACGCGCTCGTCGCCCCGACGCGTCATACGTACGCTTGACTTTGTCATTCATTCGTTACATAGTAACTGGAATGAATACTCAATCGGTTACTCGCACCGCCGGGGCGCTGGGTCGCGCCTATTACGACGGGCCCGACCTGCTCGACCGCGTCCTTGCCGCGCTCCGCGCCGCCGGCCTCGACCCAGGCCACCTTAAGGTCGACGACCTCGCGCCGCTCGATGAGTTCCATGCCCTCGGCCGCCCAGCGACGATCGCGCTCGCCCGCCTCGCCGGGGTCGCCGCCGGGCAGCGGGTCCTCGATGTCGGGGCCGGGATCGGCGGACCGGCGCGCTTCCTCGCGAGCCGGTACGGCGCCCACGTCACCGCGCTCGACGGGACGCCGCGGTTCTGCCGCGTCGCGGAGGCGCTCACCCGCGGAACCGGGGTTGCCGATCAGGTCGAGGTCGTCCACGGCGACGCTCTCGCGCTCCCGTTCGAGGACGGGGTGTTCGACCTCGCGTGGACTCAGGCCGTCGCCCAGAACGTCGAGGACAAGGGCCGGCTGATCGGAGAGCTGGCCCGCGTCGTCCGACCGGGGGGCCGCGTGGCGATGTTCGAGATCGTCGCCCGGCCGGGCCGAGAGCTTGAGTTTCCGGTTCCATGGGCGGACCGCCCGGACCAGAGTTGGCTGGTCACGGCCGCCGAACTACGGGGCTTGGTCGAGGATGCCGGCCTCGTGCTTCGCGAGTGGCGAGAGGCGCAGGACGCCTTGGGGGCGATTGCCGAGGCCGCGACATCCGAGCCGCCCGCGCCGCCGGCCCACGCGCTTGACCTCGCGCTGCTGATGCCCAACTACGAGGCCCGGATGGCCGCAATGGGTCGCAACGTGACGGACGGTCGCGTCGCCCTCGTGCAGCTCGTCGGGGAGCGGGCGTGACGAACGAGCCGTGTCGGGCACCCGCGGCGCGGGCGGCACACCCCGAGAGACGCTCAGCCGCGGACGCGCTCCAGTCCGTTCGGACCGAGCTTGAACAGCCGGGCGTGGGGACCGGCGGTCTGGAAATATGTGGTCGGGTTGCCCTCGACCGTGTAGATCAGCCAGCGTGTCCGGTGGGTCTCCGGGTCGGGCTCGAGCACGATGTAGTGCAGCTGGGACAGCGGCGTGTGGGCGAGCTTCGCGATCCGCTGCGCGATCAGCGCCGGCGCGGTGGCGGAGACGCGGGCGAGCGAGAACAGCGACGAATCACCGATGTGGCTGCCGGTGTCGGTGAGGTCGTAGCGGCCGTTGACGGCGATGTAAACGTCCGCCTCTCGCGTGCCCTTGACCTGCGTCATCGAAAGGTAGCCGGGATAGATGACGAGCGAGTCGAGCTGTGCGCCGGAGCCGATGTGGCTGCGGGCGATCGACAGGGCCTTGGCAAGAGTGGCCGTATGGAAAAGCGAGTTCGCGTCGGCCGCCTTCACCGCACTGGCGTCGAACGAGGACGACGAGGCCCCGGACGCCTGCTCGGTCCGAACCGTCGAGGCGACGACGCTCGAGAGCCCCGCGGCGCCGGCCACGGCTGCGACCCAAACGGCGAGCGCCACAATCCATCGCATGAGTGGCTGGCATCCTACGGGACGCCATGCGGCATGTGTGAGCCGCTTCGACACCGAGACGATGGACGCCGCCGAACGTGACCCCTCCCTCGACGCGGTGCTGATCGGCGGTCGCGAACGGCGGTCGATCGTGATCGCCGACTACGACCCGACGTGGCCGGAGCGTTATCAGCGCGAGCGGGCGCGCATCGCAGAGGCGCTGCGCGGCGCCGCTCGAGCGATCGAGCACGTGGGATCGACGTCGGTCCCCGGACTTGCCGCGAAGCCGATCATCGACATCCTCGTTGCCGTCGAGAACCCTGACGACGACGCGGCGATCGTGTCGCCCCTCGAGGCGGCGGGGTATGAGCTCCGCGTCCGGGAGCCAGGGCACCGCATGCTCCGCACCCCCGCGCGTGACGTTCACGTGCACGTGTGGCGCGACGGCGACCAAGAGCCCCAGCGCCAACGTCAGTTCCGTGATCAACTCCGGCGATCGCCAGCGCACCGCCGCGCCTACGAGCAACTCAAGCGTGAGCTCGCCACCCGCGAGTGGCACGACATGAACGAGTACGCTGACGCCAAGAGCGACCTGATCGCCGAGATCCTCGCCGCCGCGGAACCGTGACCCGGGCCTCGACGATCGTCCGAGTTTTCGTCGAATCCCGATGCCACCGCCGTCCCGGCCCGATGAGGAGGGTGGGATAACGGACGGCGTGTCGACCCACGCCGCGGAAAGGACACCGATCGTGGCCCGCATTCTCATCGTTGAAGACCATGTGCTCGTACGTCGGCTGCTATGGCAGATCCTCACCGACGCCCGGTACGAGGTCGTCGGTGAGGCGGAGCCCGGAGCCGGTGCCGTCGCACGTTTCGCCGACCTCGCGCCGGAACTCGTGATGCTCGGGGTCTCCCCCGCCGGCAACGATGAGCTGCTGACGCTGCGGGGAATGCAGTCGATCGACCCATCCCTGCCGGTCATCGTGTGTGCCGGGTCCGGCGCTCAGGATCTGGCGCGGGAGGCCGTCCGCGTCGGCGCCCGTGGCTTCATCGTCAAGCCGTTCAGCCGGGACATCGTGCTCAGCGCCGTGCGCCATGCGCTGCGCCCCGTGGTCGCCTTCGAGGCCGTCACCGAACTCCGCCCGTACCCGCGGTAAAGCGCAGCCGCCCGGTGTCGATCACCGGGAAAGCACCTGCCTGCCCGATTGGAGTCACGATGTCAGAGCCGGTCCACATCCTTGTCGTACGCGCGGGTGGCCTTCCGTGGGCGCTCCCGATGGCCTCGGTCGAGCAGACCTTCGACCTCCGCAGCCAAGTCGCCCGCCGCGTCGGCGCGGTTGACGTGGTGCGCTTCCGGGGAACGGTGCTCGAGCTGGTCAATCTCGCCGAACGCCTCGGCCAGGATCCGGGCACGCCCGCCGCCGCGGTCGTCGTGTGGGCCGCTGGCCGTCGGCGGGCGTTCGCGGTCGACGAGCTCGTGGGCCAGCTCCAGCTCGAGCGACTCCAGATGCCTGGGCTGGCGAGTGGTGACTACTCGAGTGGCGTCGTGCTGCTCGACGACGAAATCATCCCGATCGTCGAGCCTGGCGCCGCCGTCGGCGACTATTCGGTGGGTGGCCCCGGGAAGCTCGGCTTTACCGAGCTGCAGCAGAGCGCGTTGCGCGAGGTTGCGAACATTGGCTCCGGGCACGCCGCCACAGCTCTGTCGCAGCTGCTCGGCCGCCCGGTCGACATCAGCTACTCGGAGGCGCTGCTCACCGTGCTCGCCGAGGCGATCGACCAGATCGGATCGCCGATGAGCCGCTCCGCGCTCGTCGACACGCCGATCCAGGACGATGGCGGCACCGTGCTGCTCGTATTCCCCGACGACTCCGGCGAGCAGCTCTGCCAGCTGCTCGGAACGAGCCTCGACGACGAACTCGGCCCGACCGCCCTGCAGGAGGTCGGCAACATCCTCGCGGCGTCGTACCTCAACGCGATCGTCGAGATGACCGGCATGTCGCTCGAGCCCGAGCCGCCGACCGTCGAGGTCGACCTGCTGGGTGAGCTGCTCTCGCAGAGCGGTGCGAGCGGCGGTAACCCGACCGACCCAACCGTGCTCATGCGCTCGAAGCTCACGATCGAAGCGTCGACGGCGTCGTTCTCGTTCCTCTTCGTGCCCCGCATCGGCTCCGTCGAGACACTGCTCGACCGCCTCGGCGTCGGCGACGCGCAGGCGGCGTAGGCGGCGTAGGCAGCGTCAGCTCGCGTAGGCGGCGAAGGCAGCGTCAGCTCACGTCGAGATAGTCGGCCATCACCAGCGCCGCACGCTCGTGGGCGGCGTATGCGGCCCGGAGCTCCAGCACGGCCTCGTCCCCGTCGGTCGCCACCGGGAGTGGATGGGCCACGAGCAGGCGACGGATCTCGTGACCGAGCGGCTCGCCGCCGATCATGTCGGCGAGCGCCGTAAGCGCGTCCGCGCGCACACGCGCCCCCTCGACGAACGACGCGATGACCGTCTCCCGGGTGAGCGGCGCCCGGCCGAAGACCCGCGCGTGCATGACCGCCGGGTTGAGAGCATGCGGACGGACGAGGTCCCGGCGCTCGCCGTCCGACAACCCTGCGACGGACGCCAGCAGATCAATCGCCTGTGTCACTCCCTGGGCATCGACAGGCAACGAGGCCTTCAGGTCGGCCGGCAGACCTGAGACGAGGGCTTCGTGCGCCGCCGCCGCGTCGGCGAGGACGGCCTCGATCCGATCTCGGTTCGCGTGGCTCATGCTGCAACACGGTAGACGCCGGTCCGCCCCGCGTCCGCGTCGGCCTGACGGCGTGCGACGATGTCACGATGGAACCGTCGACGCTCGAGCGGATCGGTCGCAACGAAGGTCTGTTCCGCGAGGTGAACGAGGCGATTCAGCGCGGGTTGTGGCCTGGCGAGAACGAGACGGCGCCGTTTCGGTGCGAATGTGCGCAGCTCGAGTGCAACGCCGTCGTCACCCTGACGATGGGTGACTATGAACGCATCCGACGCCACTCCCGTCGGTTCTTCGTCGTCACCGGCCACGAACTGCCTGACGCCGAGGACGTCGTGGAGCGTCGCCGGGACTGGCTGGTCGTGGAAAAGCGTGGTCAGGCCGGCGTGGTCGCCGAGTCGATCGATCCGCGCAGCTGACCGGTCGCCGTGGGCGATTCCGGGATGACGAAGCGCATCCGGACCTCAGTCCCCCCGTCGCCCCTCTCCGTGAGCACAAAGTCGTCGGCAGCATCCGCGATCAACGCCAGTCCCCAACCGAAGCCGGGATCCTCGGCCGGTGTCTGGTAGCCGCACCCGTCGTCGCTCACGAGCACAACGAATTCGCCGGGGAGTCGTGCCGCCGTCACATGCAACCGGCCGGCGCCCTCGCGATACGCGTGCCGCACCACGTTCGTGACGGCCTCCGAGACCGCAAGTCGAATTGCATGGAGAGCCGGTTCGGTAACGCCGGTGGCCGCGGCGAACTCACCGATCCGCGTGCGCGCCCGTGGCACCGCGGCGGGAGCAGCGGCATACGACTCATTCACGCTGTGCTCGCGGGCGCCCAAGAGATCATTGGTACAGCCCGCAGGCGGCGTAGTCAATCGAAAGGTGTGCCCTCAACCGCGGGCTAACACGGTTGCGCGCAAGGTTTCTTCCGCGATGCGAAAGGAATCTTGCGTGGACCGCGTCACGGGCCGCCACGTCGGATGTCATTGACGCCGTGAGCTACCCGGACGGGTCGGCGCAAGACGGCCTCGAGCGAGAACGGGGCGATGAGTCCGGCCGCCGCCACCGGTCTGAGAAGCCAACCGCTAGGGGAAAGGAAGAGATGCGCATCCGAGCCCGCATGAGTACGAGCGTCGACGGCTACGTGACGACGCCGACGGGATGGCCCGCCCTGACCGCCGACCCCGCCTTTCGGTCTGGGGAGAGCCACGGCATCCAGGAGTTCCTGTCTGGGTGCGAGGCCGCGCTCATGGGGCGCACGACATTCGAGCCCGCCCTCAACATCGAGCGCTGGCCATGGCCGACCCTCCAGACGTTTGTCCTGAGCTCACACCGGCCGGAGGGCACACCCGACCATGTCGTCATCGAGAGCGATCCCGCTCGGCTGCTCGAGGCGGTCCGCGCCGCCAATCGTGGCGGCGACGTCCATCTCGTCGGTGGTCCGAGGACGATCGAGACTTTCCGCCGCCTCGGCGCGCTCGACACGCTCGAGCTCGTCGTCGTGCCGCTGCTGTTCGGCGGCGGGATGCAGCTCACCCCGTCGCTCAGCGCCGATGCCGGGCTGATGTATGAGAGCACTCGCCCGCTCGGCGGCGGCTCGGTCGAGATCGTGTACCTGGCGGGAGACGAGCGCAGCGACCTGCCGGTCCGGCCGGCGAGTCAGCGGTGACGCGTTTACAGAGGGTTTTCATCTCGTCGCGGCTTGGGCGCTAGGTTGCGTGGCGCCCATCCTCGCGAGGACCGCTGTGGCGGGATGGAGACCCGCCAGGGGCGCTAGCACAGAAGCCTGCGAGGATGAGGGCCGACCTGACCTGACCGGTACGCGTCGGCAGTCTCCTCCTCGCCGGCGCCCCGGGCCGTGGCTCGGGGCGCTGCGCGCGGGCCTGACAGTCCCGTCACCGTGATAGACCTGTCGCGTGGAACTCACGGCGATCGGGCGCGTGGAGTCGACGCTCGGGGATCGCGACATGGCCCCGAAGCAGGGTGATGAAGGCGCTCCGGACGCGTGGCTTGTCTTCGAGGACCGGGTCGCGGACGGACTCGAGGGTCTCGCCGTCGGCGACGACGTGTTTCTCCTGACCTGGCTGCACCTCTCCCGGCGCGATGTGCTGCGCGTCCACCCGCGGGATGACAGTGCCGTTCCGATGCGCGGCGTGTTCACGACACGCTCGCCGGAGCGACCGAATCCGATCGGCCTGCACCGGGTGGAGATCCTCGAGCTCGACGGCCTGCGGATCAGAGTGAGCAACCTCGAGGCGCTCGACGGGACACCGATCGTCGACATCAAGCCCGTGATCGACGGCGACCGCCGCTAGCGTCGCGGCGCTCGACCCGGGGGAACCGGATCGATTGCCGAGCAGCACCTCGTAGGATCGGACGGGTGGATGAGTCGATCAATCCCGCGCTCGCCGAGGCGCAGTTCTGCCCGCGCTGCGGCCAGCCGGCCGATCGCGACTTCCCGCGCCGGATCATGTGCCCCCACTGCGGCTATGCCGCGTATTTCAATCCGAAACCCGTCGCCGCCGTGATCCCCGTCGACGCCGACGGGCGGGTCATCCTGCTCCGACGGGGATTCGAACCGGGCCGCGGACGCTGGACGTTTCCCGGAGGCTTCGTTGACCTCGGCGAGACCGTTGAGGCGGCGGCCCATCGCGAGACCGCGGAGGAGATCCAGGTGACGATCGAACTGGGCTCGCTCGTCGGCGTCTACTCACGGCCGGAGGAGCGCGTCATCCTCATCGTGTACCGAGCGCGAACGTCCGGTTCGCCGCAGCCGACGGCCGAGGCGCCGGAGATCCGGGCCTTCGCCCCGGCCGAGATCCCATGGGACGAACTCGCCTTCTGGTCGACTGAGCAGGCGCTGCGCGACGCGCTGCCCCCGGCCGGCTGACGATCACCGCTCTCGATGCCGCGGCTGGACAACGTCGCCCGGCAGGGCGGCGAGAGCGCGCACTGTGGGTTTCTACCGCCCAGAAGCGCGAGTCAAATGCCGATCGGACCGGCATGGCGCGGCTACTCGCTCTCGTGCTCCCGCTCGCGCTCGGTGCCGCGGTGTCGCCGACGCTGCTCGCCGTCCAGCTGGTGACGCTCTCCCGCCGGACAGCGCCGTTGGCGCGCGCCTGGGCGGTCGCGGCCGGGGCGGCCCTGGTGCTCGCCGGCTTCAGCGTCGCCGCCCTGTTGCTGGCCAAGAGCGCGGGTGGCTCGCACAGCCGCTCCGAGGCCGGCGCGATCGTCAAGCTGGCGGCCGCCAGCGTGCTCGTCGCGCTCGGGGCGCGCACCCTCCTGCAGGCTCCGCGACCGCCCAAGCCAGAGCGAGTCGGCCCGCATCCGCGCCGTCAAGCCGTGGCCATCGGCGCCGGCCTGATGCTGACCAACTTCTCCACGATCGCGCTGTTCTTCCCCGCGATGCACGCGATCGGCATCTCACAGGTGACGGTCGCCGACAAGGCCGTCGCGTTCGCGCTCGTGTACATCGTTGTCCTACTTCCCGTTGTCGTCCCACCCCTCGCCGTCACCCTCCTCGGCCAGCGCGCGACACCGGCGCTGCATGCCCTCAATCGATTCTTTGTTGCCCATCACCAAGCGATCGGTGCCGGGATCTGCTTCGTCTTCGCGGCGCTGCTCTGCGCGGCTGGGCTCCACGCGCTCGCGTGATGGGATCCTCACCTACCCGCGTAGCATCCCCGTCAGGATGCGCCGTCGCCCTGCCCTCACGATCGCGATGGCGCTCGCCCTGATCGCTGGGCGGTGTGGCGGCACGAGCGTCGCCGACACCCATGTCGTGCGCGCCGGCAGTCACCCGGTCCCCGCGGCGGCGGGCGCTGCTCAGGCCGAGCGCCGGACGGTGCTGCTCGGCCTGCGACAGCGTGGCAATCCGGCTCAGTTCGCGAGCCAGGTGTCGAATCCGTCCTCGCGTCTGTATCGGCGGTTCCTGTCCCTGCGTCGGTACCGACGGCGGTTCTCGCCGAGCAGATCGGACCGGCAGCGCGTCCTGCGCTACCTTCGCTCACAGCGCGGCATCGTCAGTGTGGGGCTGAGCTCGGATCAGTCAGTTGTGCTGGCTGTTGTGACGCCGGAAGCGGGGCGTCGGCTGTTCTGCGCTCGAACTGACGCCGAGCCCACCGGCGGGCTCTGCCTCCCCGCAGCTCTGCGCCGGTCGGTGCAGGCCGTCTCCGCGGGCGAGGTCTATCAGCTCGCCACAACGTCGCGGCGAGATCGCATGGTCGCGCGCCGCAGCCCGGCGAGCGTCGCGCGGACCTGCGCGGGTGCGATGAGGACGCGGGCGTTCATCCCGCAGCAGCTGGCGACGGCGTACGGGGTCGACGCTCTCCGCACCGGCGGCCTGACCGGCAGCGGCATCCGTGTCGACACGCTGAGCTCCCAGGCGGTCGGCACCGGTGGATTCAGAACCTGGGCGCGATGCTTTGGCCTACGCACGCCGGCCGTGCGGCAGTTCGCGATGCCGGGCGGAGTGCGCGACGCAGGTACTGCTCCGGAGGAGACGGTTCTTGACGTCGAGGCGCTCGCATCGCTCGCGCCCGGTCTTGACCGGATCACGCCGATCTTCGTGCCCCTGGACCAGAGCTTCAGTAACTCCTTCCTGCTGTTCATGGTCGGCGCGCTCGATCCGTCACGCCAGGGCGGGAAGCTGCCGAACGTTCTCTCGATCAGCGACGGCGTCTGCGAGAGCCGCTTCACCCGCGGGCAGCTCGGGCTCGGAGAGCGGCTGCTGACGCAGGCCGCGGCGCTCGGAATCACGACGCTGGCCGCGTCCGGCGATCTCGGTTTCGAGGGTTGCTTCATCAACAAGCCCGGCGTGCTGTTCCCGGGGAGCTCACCGTTCGTCACCAGCGTCGGAGGCACGCACCTGGCCTTGAGCGCCGGCAATCGGATCGCCAGTCAAGTCGTGTGGTCGACGTATGCGACCCAACCGGGCCAGGGAGTCGGCAGCGGCGGCGGCCCGAGCCGGTCGTGGACGCGGCCGAGCTTTCAACGAGCACCCGGCATCACCCCGCGGCTGCAGCGGGGAAAGGCCACCCGACTCGAGCCCGACATCGCTGCGATGGCATCGTTCACGCCCGGACTCGTCGTCTTCGACGCGGGCGGTGGAGGCTGGGGACTCGGTGGCGGGACGAGTGCGGCCACGCCATTGACCGCCGGGATCGTGTCCCTCGTCCTTCAGCAGGAGCGAAACGCGCGGCGGCCACCGCTCGGTTCGCTTGCACCGCTGCTCTACGCGCTCGCGCGCGGACCCCGCTCCCGCTCGATCTTCTTCGACATCACTCGGGGTACGAGCTCCCGTCATCCGAAGTCGCGCGCGGGACGTATGCCCGCTGGCGGCGCCGCCCAGCCCGGCTATGACCTGGCGACCGGGCTCGGCTCGCTGAAGGCGGCCGCGTTCGCCGCGGCCGTGGGTCGGCTCCCGGGACCGTGAGCATCGTGCTTGCCGTGCTCCCCGATTGAACAGCTGATGCCGTCCTCACGGCCGGACGCACAGGCGCCCCATGCGGACCGGGACGCCTGTGCTACCGGACGCTTCGGGCGATGCACAGCGCGCCGCTAGGACAGCGAGCAGCCCCACTCAAACGCCGCCTGCTGGTCGGCCAGGACCTGGGCCTCGCGCTCGTCGACTTCCGCCTGGGTCTGACTCGGGGTCATCGTGGGGTCGACCATGAGCGCCTGCTCCTTCTGATTTTGCAGGGCGTCGAGATACGCCCCGTAGGCCGTGTCGTAGTTCCCGTTGATGGCCACACACGGGTCCTTGCCGGCGATGGTGTAGTTGGTGTGCGTCGTGCAATGGCCCGAGTAACAGATCGTGTGCCATTGCGCCTGCGAGGCCGCGGGTACGACCCCTGCGGCGGCAAGACCGGCCGACGTGAACAGCGCGATCAATGCGCAGCGGGCTTTAGTGAGGAACATTGCTTGCCTCCGTATGGGCAGGGTGGTCAGTGGGACCATCCTGCGCCCCCACCGACCCGCTGCATAGGCACCCTTGGGCTTGCCTCGGCCGCCCCCGACCGGCTCGCGACCCGACTGAATCGCCCGCCGCCAGTGTTCTGAAAGCGCTAGGTCCTGATCGCGCGCGAGGTTCCGAGAACCCGCCCTGAAGCGTCGAGCCCCTGGACCGCGACAAACGGCGCGTTCGGGACGCGCACCGAGGTCTCGAACCCGGACTTCGCGACTGTGAGACCGGGGGTGAGCGACGTTGCCGAGCGACCGGTGAGCAGCCGCCAGCGGGAGACGGCCGTCGCGCCATTCCAGCTCACGTAGAGCCGGGCGGGCTTCCCCGCGGCGATTGCGACCGCGGGTGCCGTCCGCGGAAAGCCCGCCCACGGCAGGCGGTAGATGCGGTAGTTCGAGTCGACCGGGATGAAGTGGGCGTCGAAGACGACGTCTCCCCTCGAGTCGAACTCGGTGAAATACCCCTGCTGGCCCCAACCCACGAACGCGTGGAGGTTGCCGAGCACCTGATAATCGCCTTCGAAGTTCGAGACCAGTCTCGGGGTGTGGCCGTACGACGCGATCCGCGTCGCGGTTCTCCTCGCCGCATCGAGGCGCAGGGCGAGAACGCTTGAGTCGCGGTGGACTCGCGGAGGCCCGCCGCCGTTGTCAAAGAGCGTGATGACGCTGTCGTCCGCGGCCCGCGAGCGGACGTCGTGTTGGAAGCCGAACGAGGCGCCCCGGCCCAGCTTGAACGTCGAGTGCTTGCCGCCCAGTCGCCAGATGATGTTCCCGGACGGATACGCGACCTTGTACGCCGCCGACGTGTTGCGGGAGGAGATGAGCAGGCCGCCGTCGGCCTCCGGGTCGATCGAGTTGATGTGGAAGTAATCGAAGGCCGCGCTCCGCGTGCGTGGAGCGCGCAGTTGCGAATCTCCGACCGGGACATGATCGAGGCTGTCCCATTGGTAGAGGACGAGTCCGGTCGGGATGTCGATCTCCTGCACCACCGAGTCGAGCACGACCTGAGTGCGTGACCCGTGGGCGGCCGACGCGTTCCACAGGACCGGGACATATGCGGTGACGAGCGCCGTGTTCCGCGATGTGAGGCGAAACTCGTGGAGGTCGGCGCTCAGGCCGTTGCCCGCCCGGACGACGGCGATCTGCCGATACGTCTGGTCCTCGATGATTCCGACCCCAAGGCCGGCGCCGGTGCTGGTGAGACTGCCCTGCCACCAGGTCAGCACCGGCTGTCCGCGATAGCTCTGGACCCGGAAGTCGTCCGCCGTGTCGGATCCCCGGAGCGGCTTGAACCAGATCAACCGTCCGTCAGGGCCGAGGATCATCGGCCCCTTCTGCACGGGGCCCTGCTGCGGTCCGGCGAAGATGTCATCGCTCGACGCGGCCGCGGTGCGCTTCGTGACCTTGACGGCCGCGGGAACGAGATCCGGCCGTGAGCGAAAGCGGGAGACGTCACCACGGTGCGCCGGCGGAGTCGGCAGCACCAGCTTGGTAAAGCCGCTGACGGGACGAGCGACCGTGAAACGGAACGCGCCCGCGCCCGCGCCGATGACGGGAAGGTGCGTTTGCACGGTCACCTGCTCGCCGGCGGTGAATGCCTTCTTGGGAATGAAACTCGCACCCTGTCCGTCAGAGTCGGGGCGGATCGTCCCGGCATGAGCGCCGCTGCGCGAGCCGGTCACCGTCACCGCACCGATCGCCGCCGGCGCGATCCCCCGGAAGACGATCTGCGCACGGGGCGGCGCCACCCGACTGCCCGGCACGGGGAACACGCTGACGGCCCCGGCGGCCGGCGCGCTCGCGGCGGCACCGCCGGCGATCACCATCACCGCGGACGCGACGCCTGCGGCCCGCAGGGGACTGACTCTCGATGCCCTCATGTCCACACCTCCGTCAACCTCGGCCCGGTCGTTGGCCTCTCCACACAGCGCTTTGCCGGTGTCGCCGCTCCGGCGGGACGCGCGCGGCGATCATATCCGGCCGGGCTCAGCTCCCGTCGATTTTCGGCGCGATGCCTCTGATCAGCGCCTACGCGAACGGGCTGCCGCCGAGTCAGGACGGAGGGGCGCCGGTCGTGCGCTCCACGTCGCCCTCGGCGAGCGCGGTGGGAACGGGTACCGGCTCCGCGGGCACGAAATATCGATAGGTGAACGCGGCGAGCGCGCCGCCGATCAGTGGCGCGACGATGAACAACCACAGCTGAGACAGCGCCTTGTGTCCGACGATGATCGCGGGTCCGAGGCTGCGCGCTGGGTTGACCGAGGTGCCCGTGAGCGGGATACCGACGAGGTGAACGACCGTCAGGGCGATGCCGATGGCAAGTCCAGCGAATCCTGGCGAGCCGACCCGGCTCGTGGCGACGAGCACGACGGTGACGAAGATGAACGTCAGCAGCACCTCCGTGGCGAACGCGCCACCGCCGTTGATGCCGGCCATCGACACCTTCGGCCCCCAGCCGTTAGCGCCGAGACCCACCACCGCGCGCGAGTACTCGGGAGATCCGGAGAAGATCGCCCACAGCACAAGGGCGCCGGCGATGCCGCCGACGAACTGCGCCGCCCAGTAGCCGCTCGCCTCGGCGAGCGACATGCGGCCGGAGAGGACAAACCCGAGCGTGACCGCCGGGTTGACGTTGGCGCCGGACACCGGGCCTAGCGTGTACGCGAGCGCCAGCAGCACGAAGCCGAAGGCGAGCGCGGTTGCGACCACGCCCGCGGAGATCGAGCTGCCGGCGAGCTTGAACCCAAAGCTCAACGTCGCCACACCGACCCCGACGATCACAAGGACGGCGGTCCCAAGCGCTTCAGCGACCAGCTTGCGATGCGTCACGGCCCACCTCCTAGGTCCGCCGCGCGACGCAGCGACCACCTTCGGTTGCCGAGCAGTATGACACCCGGGCACGTTCCGCGAAATGCGATGCTGCTGGTGTGCGTTCGGTGTTTCGCAGGCTCGGCAACGCGGGGAAGATCCAGGAATGGCGCCTGCCGCCGAGATGATCGCCGATCGCTATGAGCTGCTTGACGTGCTCGGGCGCGGTGGCATGGGCGTGGTCTACCGTGGGCGCGACCACCTGCTCGACCGCGTCGTCGCGGTCAAGATCCTGCCGGCGCAGTTCGCGTCGGACGCGCTCCTCGTGCAGCGCTTTGAGCGAGAGGCACGGGCCGCCGCGCGCCTGAACCATCCGAACATCGTCGGCGTCTTCGACACCGGCCGCGAAGGGACGGTGCACTACATCGTGATGCAGTGCGTGGCCGGCGAGAGCCTTGCGCAACGACTCGCGGAGCGGGGCGCGCTTCCCGTGCCCGAGGCGGTCGAGATCGCGGCGCAGATTGCCGATGCCCTCGCCGCGGCGCACGCGGCCGGGATCGTGCACCGCGATGTCAAGCCCGCCAATGTGATGGTCGAGCCGACCGGCACCTGCAAGGTGCTCGACTTCGGAATCGCGCGGGCGGCTGCGGATGCGGCGCTGACCCAGGACGCGTCGATGCTCGGCTCCGCGCCGTACATGTCGCCGGAGACGGCCCTTGGGCAGACCGCCGACGCACGGTCGGACATCTACTCGCTCGGCTGCGTCCTCTACGAGATGCTCACCGGGCGGCTGCCGTTCTCCGGAGAGCTGCCGGCGGCGGTGATCAACCAGCACGTGAGCGTCGTTCCACGGCGGCCGAGCGAGCTCGAGCCGTCAATTCCGGCCGCACTCGACGCGCTCGTGATGCAGATGCTGGCCAAGGACCCAGCCGAGCGGCCCCAGGAGGCCGCTCGCGCCGCCGCCGACCTGCGGGCCTCGCTTCAGGCGCCGTCGCCGCCAGAGCCGGTCGCCGACGCCGCCCTTGCCCCGACATTGGTCGCGCCGCGCGCGGAGGCGCCCTCCAGGGCCCAGACTCTGCCGCCGCCGGGCCAAAGCCGCTTCCCGTTCGGCCTGGTCGGCGCGGCGGCGCTCGTCGCGCTGATCGTCGGTATCGGGGTCGCGCTGGCGGCGTCATCCGGATCCAACACACACACGACGTCGACGAAGACGTCGAGCGCGGTGTCTTCATCGACGAGTCGTCAGAGCACGCCGTCGAGCAGCCCGACGACGACCTCCGCGCGCTCTTCGTCGACAGCCACGCCATCGACCTCGACCTCAACCACGACCGTGACCTCGTCGCCGAGCACGTCAGCGAAAGCGACGTCGAGCTCGAGCGCGACCAGCACCAGTTCAACCGCGCCGACGACGACGCCCTAGGATGGAGCACCGTCGATTCGGACGTGCGGGCTGGGAGGTGCCGGTCGTCGGGCTTGGCACGTGGCAGACCTTCGACGTCGGCCCCGATGCGGAGGGCATGGCCCGTGAGATCACCGACATCGTCTGGGAGCGGGGCACGCGCTTCTTCGACTCCTCGCCGATGTACGGGCGATCAGAGGGCGTGCTCGGGCGGGCGCTCGAGACCCATCGCGGCGATGCCCGCATCGCGACGAAGATCTGGACGAGGTCGACCGCGGAGGCGCGGCAGCAGTTCGCGGCGCAACTCAGGTTCTTCGGCGGACACATCGACCTCGAGCAAGTCCACAACCTCGTGGCGTGGCGTGACCACCTCGACTGGCTCGAAGCCGAGCGGACAGCGGGACGGATCGGGTGCATCGGCGCGACGCACTACGCGGCGAGTGCTTTCGACGAGCTCGAACAGGTGATGCGGACGGGCCGGATCGACGCGATCCAGGTCCCGTACAACCCGATCGAACGCGAGGCCGAGCGGCGCATCCTCCCACTGGCGGCCGAGCTCGATCTCGGGGTGATCGCGATGCGTCCGCTCGGCGGCGGCTCCCTCGTGAGGCGACACGACGCCGCCGAGCTCCTGAAGTGGACGTTGGCCGACGAGCGGGTCCACGTTGCGATTCCCGCGACTTCGAGCCCCGCGCACGCCAGGAGCAACACCGCAGCCGGAGCTCCGCCCTGGCCGTCCCCCGAGGAGCGCCAGAGGCTCGTCAGCCGCACACGCAGCTAGCGGCCTTGGGAGTGCCAACCTTGCCGACGGAGCCGGATCGTGACGGCGAGCTGTGCTTGAGCTCGCCTGACGCCGATAAGTGAACATGTGCGCGCCCCACTCGCTCGGAAGATGTCCATGATGACTCGTTTGTCGATCGCTCTTCTCAGCACCGTTTGCGCGCTCGTCCTCACTGGTGCCGCGCAGGCGGCGCTCGTCACTCGTCCGGATGCCCGTGCACCGCTTTCGGACGCTCGGGCGGCACGGCTGGTGCACAAGTCCGCGTGGGAGCCCCGCAATGACAACGGCGCGACGCGCTACCGGACGCCGACGCGCGCACAGCTTCGGGTCTTCCGGGCGCAGTCGCAAATGCCGTATGCGCACTGGGTGACCGGGCATTTCACCGGGACGACGGACGAGATCATCCAGTGGGCGGCGATCAAGTGGGGGTTCTCACCAGACGTGTTGCGCGCGGTCGCCGCCACCGAGAGCTGGTGGAAGATGAGCACCATCGGCGACAGCGGCGACAGCTTTGGGCTCTTCCAGGTGCGGCGCCCCTACCACTGCCAGGGCCACGTGTGCGGCTGGTTCCGCGACGACGCAGCGTTCAACGCCGACTACTACGGCGCCATCCTGCGCTCGTACTACGACGGCGTCGAGACCTGGCTGACGACCGTCTCCGGCAACGGCGCACGGTACCGCTCGCATGACCTGTGGGGCTCGGTCGGCGCCTGGTACTCCGGCCGATGGCGGGACCTCGGCGCGCAGCAGTACATCGCCAAGGTGCGCGCGTACCTGCGGCAGCGCGTGTGGCGCACACCCGAGTTCGCCAGCGGCAACTAAAGGGCTATCGCATCCGGCTGCGGCTTGATCACGCGCAGGCGCGCGACCACTCCCAGGTGGTTCCCGCCGCAGCGTCCCCGTGATCGTGTCGTCCCCGCAGTGGGACGGTGTCCCCGATCCGACGCCGACCCAGGACCGAGACACAGCTCCGACGGCAGCCTCCCGGCAGATTCATCGGCACAGATTCCCGGTCTCCGCGGGTCCACGGTCCGATCCTCCGCGATTGGACCGCGCCACGCACCGTTTTCCCGGTCGAACCCCGGACGGCTGGCCACTCACGAGCCCCCGGAGCCCGCGCGGTCAGCCCTACCGCCAGTTTCTGTTCCAGGCCCGGTCGGGCCCACCGTCCGGACGGCGGGTCTCGCTGCGGCCTCGTCGAATTGGAACGAGTCGCCGATCTCGTCGAGCGCGAAACGTCAGTGTCGATTGATGTATACGGGTTCGATACGGGCAGTGGGATGCCAGAGCCGATAGATCATCGTGATTTGCCAAATGTATGGAAGGCGTCCTTGTTCCACATGGACGTGGGGAAGCACGGGGGAGTCTGACGCGAGCCAAGCTTGTCTTGGGAGACATTCGGGAGACGGTCAGGGCGTTTCTCGAGGCCGACAGACCGGCGCCGGTTGGCTTTGTGGCGCTTGATGTCGATTACTACAGCGCCGCTGTTGCGGCCCTTGGGTTGTTCGACGCGCGTGAGGAGTTCCTCTTACCCGTGTGTACTGTTACCTCGACGACATCATCGGCGACGATTGGGAGATCATGTGCGAGCACCTCGGTGAGCTGCTCGCGGTACAGGAATTCAACGAGCAGCACGCGGACAGGAAGATCGGTCAGATTCACGGGCTAAGGTTCAAGCGGAGGATACCGGCGCAATGGAATGACCAGATGTATGTTCTGCATGTGTTTGATCATTCGCAATATTGCGAGTATGTGCACCCGAGGCCGGAATGGGAAATCTTCAAGCGGCCACCTTCCCGGTATCAGATGCATTGAGCCGCGTACCTGGCTGTATCGCGCGGCTACACCGCTGACTGGGCGAGCCGCGCTTGCCGTAGGCGCACAGCTCGCCGAGGCCCGACGCGCGGCAGGAACCCCGTCGCGCGCCGCGTATACACCCGTACCGATGCAACTCGCGTTCCGTCGTCTCATGATCGTCCTCGACGATGACTCCCCGTCAGCCGGCGTCTTCGCCTACTGCGCCGTGTTCGGTTCCGCATGCGCGCTCGCCGTCGTTGCGAGCGTGCTCGGCGCCCCACTCGGGACGGCGATGACGTTACTCATGCTCGTCATGGGGGTCGTCCTGCTGTTCCTCGCCGCGTGTGCGTACGAGGCGGCGTGCCGCGAGGACGAAGGTCGGAACCGAGCGGCAAGCGAGCCCACGACCGCCGGCCGGCCATCCGACCGCGCGGCGCCGACGGGTCCGCCGCCGGCCCATACAGCCGGTCGTGATGCTCGGGCGCGAGTCCGAGCGAGAGCGCGCTTCTGAACGGTGTGTGGAGCCTCCGGCTCCGCGATGGCACCTACACCTTCAAATACACCGGCCGAATCGCCAAGACCGTGATCATCTCGGGGCTGTACGCGACCGACGGTCACACGATCACCCTCACGGACCGGACTGGGGCTTGTTCCTCGCAACGACCCGGAGGGCGCGCCTTCCTGAGTTGCCGAAGCCGGGCCGCTACTCGTTCAAACTGATTGGCCAGATTCTGACCTTCACGAAATCCAAGGCGCCAATCCCAACTGCGAACGACCGGTGGTGCTCGCGGGAAAGGTCCGGCGCGTACGCCGAGCAGCCGACGCGTCGAGAAGCCTGCCTGACCCTGCTCACCTGATCGACACTCGGCACTTACCGATTGACGTTGGCTCGGTGCGGTCGCGAGCACTTTCATTGGGAGCACTCGCTCCAGGCTTGCCGAGGCGTGTCATTTCCTCCTCGCGTTTGCGCTCGTGAGCTTCGTGGTTGGCGATTCATGACAGTGACCCTTCGCGAGCGGGCGCCCACTCGCGCCCGCTCGCTCGGCCGGCACACCGGTCAAACACGTACGGGTGGGTTCGGTATGGGGCCAGCCGCGTGGGTTCGGTGACGGTTTGTAACGCTCGCGAACTTCGCGGGACTGCTGCGCAAACGTCAGTGGCACGCAGCGTGCCGGCTCCCGCACCTGAGGTTTCAACGACTCCGCGCATTGACTTCGTGAGATGCGGCGGTCGGGCTCACGCGAGAGCAACCACTACGACAGAGAGGACACCATGAACAAGCTCGTGTTCGGACGACGCCTGGCCGCCACCGGCGCCGTCGCGGCCGTAGTCGCCGGAGGTGGGACGGCCGCCGCCCTCGCCACCAGCGCAGGCTCCTCCAACGTCTACGAAGGGTGTCTGAACCAGAGGCTCGGCGTCCTGTACGACGTCCATCTCAACCCGACGTCGCCGCCGCGCTGCCCGAGCGGCGCCAGCGCGGTCACATGGAACCAGACGGGCCCCGCGGGCGCTGCCGGGCCTGCCGGACCGAAGGGGGACACCGGTCCCGCTGGTCCCGCCGGCGGTGGCCCACAGGGCCCCAAGGGCGACACCGGCCCGGCGGGTCCCGCCGGATCGGCCGGACCCACAGGCCCCAAGGGCGACACCGGCCCGGCGGGTCCCGCCGGATCCGCAGGAGCGACGAGTGTCGTCACGCGGTCGGCCGTGGTGAACATCGGGCCTGGCGCAAGCGGAACGCAGACGGCGGCGTGTAACCCGGGTGAGCACGCGATTGCCGGCGGAGCGGGGTTCGTGCTGTTCGGCGGAGTGGTTCCGGATAACTTCAACGGCGACCACATCGTCGGGGAGGGCCCGGCCCTCGGCGCCAACAACGACTACCAGTTCGACGGCAGCGCGCCGTCTGGCTGGATGGCGACGGCGACGGCGGCGTCCGCCCGCACGAGCGACGCTGTGCTTCGCGTTTTTGCCGTCTGCGCATCCCCGTGACGAGGGCGGCGTACGCGACCGTCCCTCTGCCACATCCGCCGGTGGCCATCGGCCATGAGCGACCCTCCTCGCGGAGAGATGACGTGCTCATCACGCGCATCGATCGTCTGCGCGCGAGTGCCGTCGTCACCGACCTTCGGTGATTCGGTTCCGGGTGCGGAACCGGATCGCCGATGGGATCCCCGGCGGAGATCCGAAACGGATCGTCAGGTCGACCTGATGGATTGCCCGAGCATGAATCGATGCCCGTCTGGAGACCTCAGCGCGAGCTCTCGCATGCCCCATGGCTCGTCGTGTGGCGCCTGCAGAATCTCGGCACCCGCGGCGACGGCTCTCTCGTGGAATCCATCAACATCATCCACGCGCACGTACGCGACATAGCTGTGATCCCCGAGTTCGTCTGCGGCGGGGACGTCCGGACACAGGCCGAGCATGAACGTCACCTCGCCCGCCCGACAGAACCGCCAGTTCCGTCACCGGGAAGCGGCGTGCCAGACACGCCCTGCAGCGAGCGGATGTCGCCCGCGCGGCTGCCCGCGTCGATGGTGATCGACCGGTGGCCGACCGCGCCAGGGACGCAGCACCAGCGGCGGCGATCGCCCACACGATGCGCAGCGGGTGCGGTTCGACGGGAAGCCGGGTAGCGTCACGACACGTTGGGTTTATCCAGGAACCCTTCGGCAGACCGCACTGAAGAGTGTCCGGCGCCGCTACTCACCCATCGCCACCGATTCGGCGAACGCTCCCGGGCGCTTGGACGCGAGCTCGTCGACGGGTTCAAGCGCAACGATCTGCTCACGTACGGGAGCGCGATCTCCTTCCAGATCCTCACCGCCGTGGTCCCGTTCCTGCTGTTTCTGCTCGCCCTCGCCGGCATCCTGCACGCCAACGAGTTGTGGCATGGGCAGCTCGAGCCGCAGCTGCACGCGAGGCTCTCGCCATCGGTGTTCGCGGTCATTAGAAGTGCCGTCAATAACGCCCTTGGCGGTCACCGCCTGTTGTGGGCCACCGGCGGCGGGATGCTGGCGCTCTGGCAAGTGTCGGGCGCGTTGCGCGCGGTGATGGGGGCGCTCGCGCGGATCTACGAGGCGCCCAGCGAGCGGCCGTTCCTGCGGCGCTACTCGATCTCGTTTGTGCTCTCGATCGAGGTAAGCCTCCTGTTCGTCATCGTTGCGGCATGCGTGCTCTTGGCGCCGTTCGTCTCGCTGCCCCAGTCGGGCGTCATCGGTCCCGTCGTATCGCTCGCGATCCGCTGGACGCTCGTGATCGCGTTGCTGTTCGGCATCGTCGCGCTGCTCCTCCGCCACGGTCCCTCCCGCGCGCAAACAATTCCGTGGGTGAGCGCCGGCGCCGCGATCGTGATCGTTTCGTGGCTGGTCGTGTCGGTCGTGTTCTACCTCTACCTAGAGGACGTGGCTTCCTACCAGTCGGCCTTCGGTAGCCTCGCCGCGGCAATCGTCACCATGGCATACCTCTACCTGTCGACGACGGTCTTTCTCTTCGGTGCGCAGCTCGACGCGATCATCCGCACCCAAGCGACGGGCTGCCCGGCGGGCCACGCTCCAGACCCGACGCAGGAGACCGAACCACCGCGGCCGACGAGCGGCGACCCCGGCCCGTCAACAGCGGCGATGCGTCTGGAGCTGCGCAGACAATCCGACAGTAGGGGTGTGTATGAGTCAAGGTGCGCCGGCTCACGCCATGCGATCGGCGGCGGTCGGCGGTCGGCGTTGCGAGGAACACCTCATGCTCGATCAGCGCTCCGTTGACATGAGCGTGGGCCCCGACCACGGCCGACACACGCGGCCGCTCCTGTGGATCTTCGGCGCACAGCCGCAGCAGGCTTGCGCGGGCGGCCGGAGCGCAAGAAGCGCCGGCAGACGTCTCGCCGGCGAAGTCGACGTCCCGCCATCGGAGGGCAAGCAACTCCCCCATCCGTAGGCCCGTGAAGGCGGCCGTCAGATAGATCGCCGAGTCCTGCTCGGACGAGGCTGCCCGGACATATTGGGGACACGCGCCCGAGTTCGGACCGGTCCGACCAACGAAGAACCCCGGCAATCCGGGGCTTTGAGAGGAGTGGGCCGTGGAGGACTCGAACCTCCAACCTTGGGATTAAGAGTCCCCTGCTCTACCAGTTGAGCTAACGGCCCGTGGGAGCGATGTTACCCCGCACGTCGTGGCGAGGATGTGCCGCCCGCCGCTGATGCGGAGGGGCGAACCGATCAGCAGGATTGGGCGACCTGGGGGTTCGTCTTGGCCTGCTGGAGCGTCGTCTTGACGGTGAGACGCTGGACCTTCGGCGACAGTTGGACCGCCTGGGCCGCCGCAAGATCGCCCTTGCGGGTTTGCTTGGCCGCGTAGGCCGAGGCCGCGAGGCACTCGAAGGCCTTCGCCTCCTTGGGGTTCGCCTGGGTCTCGAGCTCCCAGGTGGCGGCCTGGTTGGCGTAGTCGCCAAGGGCTGAGTAGGCGCGGGCGGCGAGGATCCCGACGTCGGGATCGGGGCTCTTGGTCAGCAACAGATACTTCTGCCAGGCCTGCGTGGCCGATTGGAGCTCCTTCTTTCCCGCACTCGGTGAACTGACCGGTGGAGGCGTTGAAGTTGTTGCCCTGGCCGGCGCTCGTCCAGCGGGCCTGCACCAGGTTCGCCCAGGCGGTGGCGTTGTTCGGGTTCTGCTTGATCTGGTTCAGGGCGGCCTTCTCGTCGCTCGAGATGACCTGCTTCTGGTTGCTCGAGCCGCCGCCGAAGGCGTTCAGGAGGCCTCCGCCGCCGGTACCGGTACCGACCCCGAAGAGCACGAGGCCGCCGCCCATGAGGATGGCGAGGCCGAGGTACACGGCTTGCACGGTGCGCCGGCGACCGCGGCTACGAAGATCGAAAAGCATGAGAACCTAGGTGGGGTCGAGGCCGTCGCCGAACGACTCGCTGAGGTCTGAGGCCGCCCGGGCGGCGGTGCGGCGATCGGCGATCTTGAGCATCACAATACTGGCGAGGAACAACACAACGAGCGGGAGCATCTCCAGGCCGGTCGTGACCGGATCTGCCCCGGGCATGGCGGCGGCGATCACCGCCATGATGACTACAGCGTAGCGCCAGTTCCCCGTCAGCGTCCGAGCGTTGATCGCGCCGAGGCGCTGGAGGGCGAGCAGGCCGAGCGGTAACTGGAACACCAAGCCGATGCCGAGCATGGTGAAGATCTCAAACGTGTAGTACGTCTTCGCCTGGACGAGGATGTCGAAGTGCTCGGCGTTGTAGCCCTGAAGGAAGTGGACCGCCGGCGGGAGCACGACGACAGTACGCGAAAGCGACGCCGACGATGAACAGCAGCGGAGCCGTCAGCATCACCGGGATCGCGATGCGCCTCTCGTCCGGTTTCAGGGCCGGTATGACGAACGCGTAGGCCTCGTAGAGGAGCACCGGCAGCGAGAAGAGCAGCGCGAAGTACGCCGCAACGGTCAGCGTGGTGGTGAACGGCTCGCCGACGCCGATCGTGATCGGCAGACGCTTGGCGGTGTCCTTCGGGAGCGCCTTGGCGGCCGCCTCGGCTCCCTGGGCAAGCTGGGAGAAGTGGGCGCGATCCGCCGCGGACTGCGAGCCGGACGCCGGCGAGCGCGTTGGCGGCAGCGGCGATCTGAGCCCACGCCTTCTGCTCCTTGACCTGGTCGGCGGTCAATCCGGAGATGTGGTTCGAGCTCGTCGTCGGATTGGCCGGGAGCGCCCGGTTGAGGGCCGTCAGCAGCGCATGGTTCTGCCAGAAGCACACGCCGAACGCGATCGCGAGCACGATCCCGCTCACGATCAGGCGTGACCGCAACTCGTCGAGATGATCGACGATGCTCAGCCGGTCTTCGTGCCCGATGGGCCGCAGGACCTTCGGCATAGGCGCGTCCCTCGCGAGCCGCGGCTAGGCGCTGCGCTCAGCCGAATCGCGTGCTGACGGGGCGCTCGCGGGCGCCGGCTCGGCCGTGACGCTCGGCTCGCCGGTCCCGGCGACCGGGGGAGCGGCTCGTGCGGGCGATCTCCGGCCGCTTCTCGGCCTCGTCTGCGTCCGAGTCGCCGCCCGTGACCGAATCCTTGAATTCACGCAGCCCCTGACCGAGCTGCTTACCGAGGCCTGGCAGCCGCTTCGGCCCGAAGATCAGGAGCACGATCACCAGGACGACGATCAGATCCGTTGTTGGATTGCGGAACATACCTTGCCTCCGTATGGGGTCCCCCAAGCGTAGCGGTCGCGTTGCCGATCCGGTGGTGAAGGCGCTCAAGTCCTCGCATGTGCAGCGCCGATAGAAGCCACATCCAGGAGGCACCGATGAACGAGAATCGCGACAGACATTCAGTACGCCGGATCGTCCTCCCCAGCGGCCGCTCGATTGAAGTGGTCCGGTTCGAGGCGAAGGACCCGACGCGTCACGGTCTCCACGTCTGCCCCGTGTGCGACTGCGAGCTCGTCCAGCCCGTGTGCTGGAGCGAGACGGCAGATCACCGGTGGGAGCTGACGCTCGAGTGCCCGAACTGCGGCTGGCTCGAGGACGGCGTCTACGAGCGTGAGCAGATCGACCGGCTCGAGGAGAAGCTCGACGACGGGCTCGCCGAGATGCTCGCCGACCTCAAGCGCCTGACGCAGGCGAACATGGCCGAGGAGATCGACCGGTTCATCACCGCGCTGCACGCCGACTTCATCCTTCCCGAAGACTTCTAGTCCGAGACGCTCAGGCGTATCGCTCGACGACGCCGTCGGCGACGAGCTCGAGCGCCGCACGCTGGCGCGGGCCGAGTCCGGCACAGCGCCTTCGCGCCGGCGACGAGCGCGAGCGCGCGGTTCTTCGCCTGATCGAGCGCACCGGTGGCCGCGATCCGGTCACACACGACGGCGGCCGCCGCGGGGTCAGTCACGTCGCGAAGGTCGATGGCGGCGAGCTCGGGATCGAGGCGCCGGGCGAGGATCAGCGGGAGGGTGACCGTGCCGTCGAGCAGGTCGGTTCCGCGCGGCTTGCCCGTGCGCTCGGGCGGCCCGGAGACGTCAAGCACGTCATCGAGGATCTGGAACGCGACGCCGATCTGCTCGCCGAAGCCCGCCGAGGGCCGAGACCGGACCGTCGCCCTCGAGCGCTCCGAGCTCGCAGGCGGCACGGAACAGCACCGCGGTCTTCAGCCGGCAGCGCTCGAGGTACCGCTCGAGCGAGACCTCGGGCCGCCACGCGTCCTCGCGCTGCATCAGCTCGCCGGAGGCAAGCCCCGAGCTTGCGCGGGCGAGCGTCCGGACCGCCTCCACCGATCGCGTCGCGACGAGCTCGGAGAACGCCCGGGAGAAGAGCAGATCGCCGGTCGCCGTCGCGATGAGACGCCCGCCCGCCGCGACGACCGTCGGGCGCCCGCGGCGCAGCGCCGAGCCGTCCAGGACGTCGTCATGGACGAGCGTCGCCGCGTGCACCAGCTCGACCGCGACGGCCGAGCGCACGAGCCCGTCGCTCTCCGGCACGGGCACGCCGGCGCTCAGGCAGACGAGCAGGGGACGCAGGCGCTTGCCGCCGGCCGAGATCGTCTCGCCGGCGTAGCCGCGAGCAGCACGCCGTGTCCTGTGGCGAGATCGCGCATCCGCTCCTCGACGCGGTCCATGACGTTGCGCGCCTCGACGCCTGCCAGCGGCGACAACGGCCTCGACGGCGCTCACGAGGGAACCTCGCCGGCGTGCAGCGCGATGATCCCGCCCGCGGTGATCACGTACCGCAGCGAGCTCAGCCCGCAGCCGCGCCATCAGCGCCGCAAGCGCCGGCGGGCCGGGAAACCGCTTGACCGAGTTCGGCAGGTAGCTGTACGCCTGCGAGTCTCCGGCGAGCTTCCCGATCGCCGGAACCGCGCGATCGAACCACAGATCGAAGAAGGTCGAGAGCGGCGGCCGGGTCGGCGTCGTGATCTCGAGCACGACGACATGGCCTCCGGGCCGGACGACGCGCGTCATCTCGCGCAGGCCGCGCTCGAGGTCAGAGAAGTTGCGCGCTCCGAAGCCGACGGTCGCGGCGGCGAACGCATCGTCGGGGTACTCGAGCGCGAGCGCGTTCCCCCACTTGAATTGAACGTTCATTCCAGAGGACGGGGCGTGGGCGACGGCCTTCGCCCGGGCGAGATCGAGCATCCCTTCGGAGAAGTCGACACCGACGACCTCGCCACCGGGCGTGACCCGGCCGGCCAGCTCAAACGCCAAGATCGCCCGTCCCGGTTGCGACGTCGAGCACGCGGTCACCGGGCGCCACGTCCGCCAGGTCAGCGGCCCGCCGGCGCCACTCGTGGTGCAGCCCCGCGGTCATGACCGTGTTCATCCGGTCGTAGAGCCGCGCGATCCGATCGAACATCGCCCGGACCTGCGTCTCCTCCAGGGTGCCCGGATGCTCCGAATCCACGGTCGCCCCCGAGCCGGCACCAGCCCCGCCGGGCTACTGGAGCTCGGCGAGGAAGTTGACGAGGTTCTGGAACTTCTGCGGGTCCTGCTGGGAGAGCGCCCTTGAACGACGGCATCGGCGCCGTCGGGTTGATCAGCGTCGAGGCGATCGCCGCCGGACGCAGCTTGTCGCCGATCTTCGTCAGCGGCGGTCCCGGACCGTTGTTGCCGTTCTCCCCGATGACGTGGCAGGCGAGGCAGCCCGACTGCCCGACGACGAGCTTGCCGGCGTTGAACACGGCCACCTGCTGCGGCGTCAGGCTCGCCGGCGGCTTCATGTCGACCGAGTTCGGCGAGCCCGAGTTGGCGCCTTCGTAGGTGAGGTAGGCGATCGCGAGGATCGTCGCGAGGCCCGCCGCGAGCGCGACCGGGCGCCGCTCGATCCGCCGCTCCGGGCTGCGGTCATAGAACGGCAGCAGGAAGAGCAGGATCATGCAGATCGTCGGCACGCCGATCGTCGCCATCGGCGTGAACTTCGGGACGTTCTTCATGACGCGAAGAACCTCGAAGAGGAAGAAGAAGTACCACTCCGGCCGCGGGACGTAGGTCGTCGTCGTCGGGTCCGCCTTCGGACCAAGTTCCGCGCCGAACATCAGCGACAGGAAGATGATCACGATGCATGACGATCAGCGCCATGATCGCGTCCTTGGCGACCGCGTAGGGGTAGAACGGCTTCCCCTGGTTCTTCAGGATGGAGTACTCGCGGAGGTAGAGCTCTTTCTCGGCCTGGTTCATGCGATCGTCCTCAGACCTCGGTCGGCTCGAGGACTTCCGGGTCCTCCTCGACCTTGAGCCACGGCGGGGCCGAGATGCCCAGCTTCGTGATCAGGTAGAGGTGGGCGCCGATCAGCGCCACGATCGCGCCAGGTATCAGCAGCATGTGAATCGCGTAGAACCGAGATAGCGTGGTGGCCCCGAAGTCGGGGCCGGCTCTCAAGAAGTCCGAGAGGTACGGGCCGATGAACGGGCCGGTGCCGTTGATGTTGACGCCGACGATCGAGGCCCAGTACGCGCGCTGGTCGAACGGGAGCAGGTAGCCCGTGAACGACATCGCCATCACGAGGATGAGCAGCGTCACGCCGATCACCCACGTCAGCTCGCGCGGGTACTTGTAGGCGCCGAAGAAGAACGTGCGCGCCATGTGCAGGAAGATCAGGATCACCATCACCGACGATCCCCACTTGTGCATGCCGCGGACGAACTGCCCGAGGAAGGCCTGATCGGTGATGTAGCGGATCGACTCGTACGCGCCGCCGGTCGCGTCCGGGCGGTAGTACATCGCCAGGAACACGCCGGTGACGGCCTGCGAGAGGAACGCGAACATCGTCGCCGAGCCGAGCGTGTAGAACCAGTTGATGCCGCGAGGAACCTTGCGGAACAGCATCCAGCGGATCCCGCCGGAGAGGGCCATGCGCTCGTCGATCCAGTCGACGACGTGGATGCCGCCCTCGGCGGCGGGCCCGTGCGTCGGCTTCGGCGCCGTTCGACTCGCCGGGCCGCTTGGGCTTCGGCTGGAGGATCTTCGGCAGCGGGGGTGCAGGGAGGCGTGGCATCAGTTGCTCGGGAGGACGGAGGTGGAGAATCGCTTCGGATAGAGGTACTGGCCGATCCCGTCGAGCGGCTCGCCCGGGTCCCGCGGGGAGAAGCGGTGGAGCTCGCTGTTGACCGAGTACCGCGGACCGATCTGCACGTAGCCGTCATGGAGGCGCGTGTAGAAGCGGTCGAGCGGGCGCACCGGCGGGCCGCCGTCAACGAGGCCGCGGAAGTCGTAGACGCCGCCGTGGCACGGGCAGATGAACCGTCCGGCGGCCGGCGTGAAGCGGACCGGGCACCCGAGGTGCATGCACCGGGAGGACAGCGCCACGAACTGGTTGTACTGGTCCTCCTTCTCGGTGTCGATCGACGGGGTCGCGGGTGCGCACGTAGGCGATCGTGCGTCCGACCTCGCCGACGCCGGGGGTGATCGTGAAGGTGATCGTGGAGTAGGTGTCCTTCCGGAAGTCCGACGGGACGCCGATCGTCTGCCACTCGAACGGGACCCGGCTGAACAGCGGTCCGAACGCGAAGCCGAGCGCCGGCAGCGTGAACGCCGCGACGGTCAATGATGCCGGCGCCCTTGGACGGTGAGGCCCATCATCCGGCGACGGGTGACCGTCTCGCCTTCGAACGCGCCGGGGATGTTCCGGTCGGCCGTGTACTTCGATTTCGCTTGTTCGTGTTTATCTGCCACAGCTAAAGATGCATTGAACGGGTCGTGAAGCGTATCGTCAACAAAGCGACGAAGGTCACGAGGCCACTCCCCGCAGGGCGGCGACGGCGCCCGGATCTGCGGCGCGTGCACGGGCTTTTGCCCGCTCGTGAGATTCTGAGGCGCCCCACCCGATCGCGACCGCTCCCGCGTCCCACACGGCCGCGGCGAGCTCCGGGTCGGCGGCCGCGCGGGCCTGGGCGACGAGCGAGATGAGATCTCCGAGCTCGCCGACGGCATCGAGGTCGCCGAGGTCGGCGAGCCGCTCGAGGCCGAGCGCGTAGAGCTGATCGCCGAGCAGCAGCGCGACGTCCGGGTCGAGGTCGGCGTCCTCATAGTGCAGGCGCGAGCCCTCGAAGATCATCTCGAGCAGAAGCTCGTACTCCGCTTCGCGCCCGGCCGCCCGGGGACCGGAGGCGGCTCGGCTGGGCGGGCCCGGCGGCTGCGGATCCCGGGGTCGGTCGGCGAGCTCGGCGAGCAGACCGCCCTGCCGCGCAGCGCCTCGCGCAAGGCGGGGCTCATCCGGCGATCTCCTCAAATGCCTGCCGGGCGGCGGCAACGGTGCGATCGACGTCCTCGTCGGAGTGGGCAAGCGACGGGAACCACGCCTCGAACTGGGAGGCCGGCGGATACACCCCGTGCGCCAGCAAAGCTCGGCACCAGGCGCCGTAGGCGTCGCGGTCACTCGCGGCTGCGTCCGCGTAGTTGTTCACGCCCTCGGAGGTGAAGAACGGCGTCAGCAGGCCTCGGATGCTCTGCACCTGAAGCGGCACGCCGGCCGCCTCGGCGGCGGTCCGCAGGCCGTCGGCGAGGCGCATCGTGGTCAGCTCCAGGCGGGCGTAGGCGCGCTCGTCAAGCCGCTGGAGCGTGGCCAGACCCGCCGCCGTGGCGAGCGGGTTGCCGGACAGCGTGCCCGCCTGGTAGACGTCGCCGGCGGGCGCGATGCGTTCCATCAGCTCGCGGCGCCCTCCATACGCCGCGGCCGGAAGGCCCCCGCCGAGGATCTTGCCCATGATCGTGAGGTCCGGTGCGATCTCATAGAGCTCCTGCGCCCCACCCCGGGCGACCCGGAAGCCGGTGATCACCTCGTCGAAGACGAGCAGCGCACCGGTTGCCGTGGCGCGCTCGCGCAGCAGCTCGAGGAAACCCGGAGATGCGGGGACGACGCCCATGTTCGCGGGGACGGGTTCGGCGAGGATCGCGGCGAGCTCATGCTGCGAGGTCGCCCGGGTGAGCGCTTCGGCGTCGTTCCACGGGACGATCACCGTCGCGGCGGCAGCCGCCTCGGTGACCCCGGGGCTCGCCGGGATTCCCTGCGTGGCGAGGCCTGATCCGGCCTCGGCGAGGAGCCCGTCGACGTGCCCGTGGTAGGCGCCGGCGAACTTCAGAACGAGCTCGCGCCCGGTCGCGGCGCGCGCCAGGCGGATCGCGCTCATCGACGCCTCCGTCCCCGAGGAGGTCATCCGCAGCATCTCGACCGACGGAAAGCGAGACGCTATTTCAGCCGCGAGAGTCACTTCATTCTCTGTCGGAGCTCCGAACGTCGTGCCCCGATTCGCGGCCGCCATCACCGCGCGGACGACCGACGGGTCGGCGTGGCCGAGGATCAGGGGGCCCCACGAGGAGACCCAGTCGATGTAGTCGTTGCCGTCGACATCGGTGATCGTCGCGCCGCGGCCGCCTGCGATGAAGATCGGGTCGCGACCGATCGCGCGCATCGCCCGGACCGGCGAGTTGACCCCGCCGGGGAGCAGCCCGAGCGCCTGTTCGTAGAGCTCGGACGAGTGGCTCACACGCCCGCGTGTTCCCGTTCCCACGCGCGGAAGTCCTCGGTGAAGTAGAGGAGCCGGATCTTCTTGAACTCGGTCGAGGAGTAGAGCGTTGAGCGGTCGTGGATGCCGGTTGCCTCAGCGATCGAATCGAGGATCGCGTCGCACTCGTCCTTCGAGCGGCCGTGCGCCATCGTGAACACGGAATAGGGCCAGTCCTCGTAGGTGGGGCGCTGGTAGCAGTGACTGATCCCGCGGAACGCGGCCATCCGGGCCCCGATCTCCAAGATCTGCTCGTCAGGCACATTCCACACGCCCATGCCGTTCGCGCTGAACCCGGCGCGGCGGTGGAACAGGATCGCGGCGACGCGGCGCAGGAGCCTTCGCTCCTGCATGCCCTGAAGGTGCTTCAGGAAGGCGTCCTGAGACATGCCCGTCTGCTCCGCCGCCGGGGCGTACGGCTCCGGGATCACCGGCATGTCACCCTGGAGCGCGCGAATCACGGCGATGTCGGTGTCGTCGTAGGGCTGGCGCTCGGTCTCGGCGGGCTCGACCGCCTCGGCGGCCTTCGACAAGGCATCGGTGCCGCCCTCCATCTCGAGGTCCATCCGGATCTTGAACAGCTTCAGGGTGGGGAGCTGGCGGACCGACTCGGCCCCGGCGAGCTCGGCGAGGGCGTCGAGCGTGCCCTCGAGGCCGAGCGGCGAATCCGGCTCGGTCGCGATCGTGAACCAGATGTTGAACTCATGGTTGCGCAGGTAGTTGTGGCTGACCCCGGGATGCTCGTTGATGATGTTCGCCGCGCGCCACGGGTTCTCAGGGTCGACCTTGGCGGCGACGAGCATCGAGGAGTAGCCGAGCGCGCGCGTGTCGAAGATCGGCGTGACCTGGCGAATGATCCGCTCCTCGAGGAGCTTCTTGACGCGGGCGATGACCTCGTCCTCGGTGACGCCGGCCTCGGCAGCGACGTGCTGGTAGGGACGGGGCGCAATCGGGAACTTGCCCTGCATGAGGTTGAGCAGGCGCTTGTCGAGGTCGTCGAGAGGGATCGCGGCGCCGTGCTTGCGGCTCCGCAGCTTCGGACCGTGTTGGCTTGACTCTGCGCCTACTGCAGCCATCGGGCGGCGTCCTTTGCGTGGTAGGTGATGACGATGTCGGCCCCGGCGCGACGGATGCTCGTGAGCGCCTCGAGGACGGCCGGGCGTTCGTCGAGATACCCGGCATTCGCCGCCGCCTTGATCATGGAGTACTCACCGCTGACGTTGTAGGCGGCGAGGGGCATCTCGGTCTCGTCCTTGATCCGGCGGACGAGGTCGAGATACGGGAGCGCCGGCTTGACCATCACGATGTCGGCCCCCTCATCGATGTCGAGCTTCGTCTCCCGGATCGCCTCGGCCCCGTTGGCCGGATCCATCTGGTAGGCGCGGCGGTCGCCGAACGCGGGGGCGGAGTCGGCGGCGATCCGGAACGGCCCGTAGAACGCGGAGGCGAACTTGGCGGAATAGGCCATGATCGGTGTCTCGGTGAGGTCCTCGTCGTCGAGGGCCTGGCGGATGACGCCGATGCGTCCGTCCATCATGTCGCTCGGAGCAATGATGTCGGCGCCGGCCCTCGCCTGCGAGATCGCGGTCTTGGTCAGGAGCTCAAGGGTCTGATCGTTGTCGACGCTGCCGTCGGTGCGCACGACGCCGCAATGGCCATGGGATGTGTATTCGCAGAGACACAGGTCGGTGATCACGAGGAGGTCCGGGTGAGCGCGCTTGATCGCTCTCGTTGCGAGTTGGACGACGCCCTCGTCGTCGTAGGCGCCGGTGCCGGCTTCGTCCTTTGACGCCGGGAGACCGAACAGAAGCACGGCGGGGATCCCGAGCTGTTGCGCCTCGTGTGCCTCCTCGACCGCGTGGTCGATCGAGAGATGGTCGATGCCCGGCATCTCCTTGATCGGTTCGCGCCGGTCGAGACCGTGCGCGACGAACATCGGGTAGACGAAGTCGGCCGGGCTGAGGCGGGTCTCACGGACGAGACCCCGTAACGCGTGCGTGGCGCGGAGCCGCCGCATGCGGGTCTGCGGAAAAGCCATCGCATTTGATGGTACCCCCGGGGCGATCACGGGCAGGATCCGAGGTGCGGCCGAAGTCGATGCTCAGGAGGTTGGGCGATGAGGAAGGGATTGATCGCGGCGGCGCTCGCGGCGGTGGTGGCAGTCGCGGTAGCGACTCCCGCGGGGTCCGGGGCACGGCCGGTGGCACACGCCGCGGCCGGGTGCACGACGGTTCACCAGAATCAGCGCAAGACCGCGGTCTACTCGTTCGTCGAGCGCTGGCAGCGGGTCATCGACGAGGGGTCGGGCCACATCGTCATCACGAACATCAAGAAGCCGTCGCGCCACACGATCGGCTGGGTCAGCATCGGTGCCGTGACGTGCCTCGGCAAGCACGGATGGCGGGTGCTCTCGCCCGTGGCGCTCTCGCAGTGGGCGGCCGGCGTCTACGCCGGCGCGGACGGGAAGGCGCAGCCGCGCGGGTCCGGCACCACCTACGGCTGGGGCGTCGCCGCCCAGTCGATCTCCCACGGAACGATGACCGTGCGGGCAGAGGCGTGTCGCAAGAACTCGCCGTGGGCGGGCCTGAAGTTGCTGCTCAGCCTCCCCCTGCCGATCCCCTACCGGGCATCGCTGGTGCAGTGGCTCGCGAGCCTGCTGGTGCCGGGGGACAACGTCAAGTGCAGCGACCTCGGGTCGGACGTCCTGCGGATCGGTGCGACCCGGTCCGGCGCGCTGTCGGTGCGCGAGATCCACTACTACCTGGAGGGCTGGTCGACGAGCAACCACGAGAGTTCGAACGTGACGATCGATCACACGAAGAACCTCTCGTCGCCGTCGATCCGCTGAGGTCGTCCCGAATGTGCCGGCCCGGCCGTCTCGTGGGTGGCGGTCGGGTCGGTACGGCGGGGCGGCGGTATTACACGAGCCGCCAGGGCTCGATGCGCTTGACGGTGACGAGGCCCGCCTTCACGTAGGGATCCTCGGCGGCGAACGCCTCGATGTGGGCAGCGTCGACGTCTTTGAACACGACCGCGGCGGCATGCGGCGGGTCGCCGAGGGCGCCGGCGAGCGTGATGTGCCCGGCGTCTCGCTCCCGCTTGATGCGCTCGAGGTGATCCTCGCGATAGGGGCCGCGCTTGTCGGCCATGTTCTCGACGTACTCGTAGAACAGGATGTGGTGGGTTGATGCTTCAGCCATGGCCGATGGAACCCTACGGTACGCTCCGCGTGTGGCGGATATTCAGAAGCGGGGCAGCTACACCCCGCGGCGCGCTCGTGAGAAGCGCGCCTACCGGTTGGTCGTGGTCGGCGGCGTCGCCGGGATCGTCGGCGTCGTCGGGATCGTGCTCGCCGCGATCGGGACGGTCGGAGCTGGGATGCCCATCGTCGCGCTGATCATCGCGGCCTTGTGTGTCGTGATGTTCCGGCGGATGGTCGGCGCGCGGTAAGCGCCGCAGTCGTCGGCTCTGCGTCGGACTCGGGGCGCATGTCGCGCCTCGTCGGCGGGCCCACCCGCCGACCACGAATGCCCACGCGGTTCCCGTCGAGCCGGCGCGTGGGAATTCGCCGTCGCCTGCGGTAGGTGATCTCCCACGCGGCGTGCGGGTGCTCGAGCGTGGGAAATCGTTGTCGCTTGCGGGGGCGACCCGCAACGAACGTCCGGGTACGAGTGCGGCGTGAATGCGCAGCCTCACGTGGCGAAGCGCCGCAACGCGAGCCGCGCGATCGCCCAGAACACGACGGTCAGGACCGCCAGGTGGATCAACGGCCCGACGATCCCGGGCGACGCGCCGCTGAACGCGTTGCTGACGGCCTGGAGGGCCGCCCGGAACGGGAACACGAACGCGACGGCATCGAGCACGGTCTTCAGCCCGCCCGAGACCGCGCTCGCCGGGACGAGGGCCACGAACGCGATCGGCAGCGACAGGAGAAACGCGAGCAGCGATGAGGCGCTGACCTCACGGGCGACCCCGCCGATCGCGGTCCCCAGGGCCCCGAAGGCCAGTCCGCCGAACGCCAGCGCGACGACCCACAACGGGAAGCGGGCCCACTCCAGGTGGATGAACAGCGACACGAACACCGACATCAGCAGGGTCACGACGCCGGCGCACGCGGCCGAGAGCACGACCTTCTCGGACAGCAGCGTGCCGGGCGACACGAGTCCCCGGACGAGGCGACGGTATGCGTTCTCGGAGCGTTCGACGGCGAGCATGCCGGCCGCCAACAGAACGGTCACGAACATCAGCGAGATGACGACGGCGATGGCGGCGGCGTAGGTGTCGGTCGGCGTCGTGCGGCCGGCGAGCTCCGTCTGATCGACCGTCAACGGCGTGCCGATCGAGCCGAGCACGGGCGAGGCGAGGTTCAGCCCCTGGATCGCGACGTTGGCGAAGGCGACCACCTGCTGCAGCGAGGCCCGCACCGGCGAACCCGCGGGCAGGGTCGAGACCGCCTGCTGGACGATCGCGCGGGACGCGCGCAGACCGAGCAGCGGCACGTTCTGGCCGGCGAAGTTGATCTGGCCGCCGTCGAGCACCTGGCGCAGGTCGGACGTGGCGGCGCCGAGCACCTGACGGGAGATCGCCTGCTCGGCCTGGTTGAGCCGCGACTGGATCGCCTGGTTGACGTACTCGCGCTCGACCGGGTCCTTCGTGTTGAGGATCAGCTCGATGGTCGGGTTGCCGACGCCGTTGTTGACGAGGTTCGCGATCTCGGAGGGCAGGTCGGCCGGGATGATGAGGGCCGCGAGCGCTTCGCCATCCCGGACCTTGGCGATCGCCTCATCACGGGAATGGACCTTGATCGGTTGGATCGACTGGAACAGTTGGTTGACGTAGTCGGCGAGGTCGATCCGCTGAGAACCGAGATTGATCAGGCCCTTACCGGGCGCGACCTCGTTGTAGAACGCGACCTTCGGCTTGCCCGGCGGGCTCGACAAGGCGAAGCCGATCATCAGCGCGATCACGATCGGATAGATGACGAGCAGGCCGACGAGCAGCGGCGACCGGCGCAGGATCTGGAGGTCTTTGACGATCAGCCAACGCATGCGACGGTTCGGCGATCAGTGCCCGCGCTCGTGCAGGAAGTGCACGAAGGCGGCCTCGAAGTCGCCGGCGTCGCCGCCGACGGCGCGGGCGAGGTCAGCCGGGGTCCCCGTGAACAGAAGTTCACCGTCGACCAACACGAGCACGCGGTCGGCGTAGCGCTCAACCTCGGCGACGTTGTGGGTCGAGAACACGACGGTCGTCCCCCGCCCGGCGAGCGCACCGATGAACTCCCACAGGCGCTCGCGTTGGCGCGGGTCAAGCGATGCCGACGGTTCGTCCAGCAGGACCGCCACCGGCTCGCATAGCAGCCCGATCGCGATGTTGACTCGCTGCTGGTTGCCGCCGCTCAGGCGCCCCACCTCCTCGTCGGCGCGATCCTCAAGCGCGGTCTGCTCGAGCATCCGGCGCACCGAGTCCTCGGGGTCGGGCCTGCGTTCGAGCCGGGCGAACAGGCGGAGGTTCTCGGCGACGGACAGCTTCGAATACAGCGCTGGCTGCTGGGGAACCCAGCCGATCTCGCCGGTCGAGTGGCTGAGCTCACCCTCGTCGGCGTCGAGCACGCCGGCGAGGATCGAGAGCAGGGTCGTCTTGCCGGCGCCGTTCGGGCCGATGATCGCCACGAGTTCGCCGGGGGCGAGCTCGAAGCTGACGTCGACCAGCGCGGCGCGCTCGCCGAAGCGCTTGGTCACCGCACGCGCGGTCAGGCGGGTGTCCGACAATCCGGTGGGAGTGCTGGCCGACACGAGGGGCGGAGGGTAGTCGACCTCCGCGGAGGGCTACCCCGGCGTACGGACCGTCGGCTCGAGTGACGCGCCGCACGCGCGGCAGTACGCATCGCCGCGGCCGGACGGGGAGCCGCAGTCCGGACAGTGATCAGGATCGAGCGGCTGTGGGACATCGGCATCCCCGGTCGCCCCGGCGGCATCCGCGGTCGCCCCGGCGGCATCCCCGGTCGCCCCGGCGGCGGCATCCCCTTGCGGACCGGCGCGCGGATCGGCGAGCACGGCGCCTGCGGGTGGGACCCCTACCCCCGGCGAGACGATGGCCCATGGCTCGAGCACGAGATGGGCGCGCAGGTAGACGACGGTCTGCCGGACCACCGCCGCGACCGGGAGCGCGAGCAGCGCGCCTGCAATGCCGTACAGCTGGTAGCCGATCAGTAGCGCGAGGATGATGATGATGGGGTTGATGCGCAGGCTGATGCGAAACACCTGCGGCGCGACGACGTGGCCCTCGAGCTGCTGGAGCGCGATGAACAGGAGGACGACCCAGACCGCGCTCACGGGGTCATTGAACAGTGCGACGAGCACCGCCGGCGCGGGACCGATGATCGGACCGATGTACGGGATGAACTCCATCAGGCCATAGAAGGCACCGAAGAACAGGGCGTACTTCTCGCCGTCCGGGAAGATCCCGAGGAGCCCGAAGATGTACAGCGCGACGGTCGCGCTCGCGCCCATGATGAGGCTGAACAGGAGCTGGCCGCGGACGTAGCCGAACACGGCGTGCTGCACGAGCAGCGGGAAGTCGTCCTCGGGCGTCCCGTCGCCGTCCGGCATGATCCGGCGGACCATTTCGCCGATTTGTCGTCCGTAGACGAGCAGGTAGATCGACAGGACAAGGATCAGAACAAGATCGAATCCGACCGTCACCACCTGGGTGAGGAGGTCCCGGGAGAACGAGACGATGGCGCCGGAGCGCTTGAGAATGTTCTTCTGAAGCGTCTGCAGGGCGGTCTGACCCTGCTGCTGGATGTGGACCTTGATGCCGTTGCGGTCCAGCCAGCTCTGGAAGTTCGTGAGGTCCTTGTTCGCCTGTCTGACGAGATGCGGGACGTCGCGCTGAAAGCGGGTGATCTGGGTCGAGATCGGATCGGACAGGAGCACCCCGATGCCGCCGAGGATCGCGAAACCGCCGAGGTAGACGGTCAGGATCGCGAGTCCGCGCGGCACCCGCCAGCGCTCAAAGCGCCGCACGACCGGGTTGAGCATGACCGCGACGATGCTCGCGGTGGTGAGGATCAGCAGGACCGAGCCGGAGGCGCGCGCGAGCGCCCACAGCGCGAGCAGCCCGAGCGGGAGCAGTACGAGTTGGACCCAGCGCGGGACGATGACCGGCGGAACCCTCGGCCCCTCCCGCTCCTCGACGGTGCCCTCCGGGTCAGCGGGCAGGTCGGCCTCGGATGGCGCGTCGGCGGCGACGCCGACCGGCGGCGGCGTGTTGGCCTCGTCCTGCGCGTCCTGCGCGTCCTGCGCGTCCTGCGCGTCGGGCGCGTCGGGCGCGTCGGGCGCGTCGTCAGGAGACGACCGCTGGCGGGGGAGCCTGATACCCATCTACGTGGAAGTATGCGCCCGCGAGGGGAGCACAAACGTGAACCAAGTCAAGATTCTGTTCATCGGAGACATCGTTGGTGGAATTGGCCGCCGCACGCTCATTTCCCTGCTTCCCGCGCTCCGCGAGCAGCACACGGTCGACTTCGTCATCGTCAACGGCGAGAACGTCGCCGGGGGCATCGGCATCACGCCGAAGAGCGCGGACGACATGTTCGCTGCGGGTGTCGACGTCATCACGCTCGGCAACCACACCTATCGGCACCGTGAGATCTACCCGTACCTCGACGCCCACGATCGCATCCTGCGGCCGGTCAACTTCCTCAAGAGTCAACCCGGACACGGATCGTGCGTGTGCGAGAAGGACGGCGTCCGGCTCGGCGTCGTTTCGGTCTCCGGGAACCTGTTCATGAACGCCGGCCGGCCGGCGTTCAGTGAGGTCGACGCCGCGTTGTACGCGCTGAAGGGCAAGACCGACCACATCCTCGTCGACATGCACGCCGAGGCGACGAGCGAGAAGGTCGGCATGGGCTGGCACCTCGACGGGCGCGTGACCGCCGTCGTCGGCACCCACACGCACGTGCCCACCGCGGACGCACGCGTGCTCCCGGGTGGAACCGCCTACATCACCGACGTCGGGATGACGGGCCCCCGTGGCGGGGTCATCGGTGTCAAGCGCGAGCAGGCGCTCGCGGCGATGGTGACGAAGATGCCGGTCAAGTTCGAGACTTCGACCGACGATCCGTGGCTCAACGGCGTGCTCATCACGACGGAAGCGGAGCCGATGCGGGCAGCATCGATTCGGCAGGTGCTCGAGGCGGCTCCGGCTCAGCCGCGCTGACCGGCCCGGACCCGAGGGCCCCGGCCACCGGGTGCGCCACGAAGAGCGCGACGAGCACGAGCGGGAAGAACCACGGGATGTAGAGGTAGAACCAGTGGCTGATCCCGAGTTGGAGTGCGATCAGCACCGCCGCCCCGAGCGCGGCCACCTCAACGATCCCGCGGCGCCGCGGAAACACCATCACGACGAGTGCCAGCGCGGCAGCCGCGCCCTGCACGAGGCGCTGGGCGAACGACAGCCCACCCCACAACCCCCACACCGAGAACGGCGAGCCCCGGTTTGACTGATAGCTGATCGTGTCTCGCCAGAAGGCGTGGAAGTTGCCGTCAAGCGCAACGGGCAGCATCACGATGAGTGCCGTCACTCCGAACGCGAGCGAGAATGCGACGGCCGAGCGGAGCGCGCGGCGCGGCGCGTGCCAGTCGTCGAGACCGCGAAGCAGCAACGGCGCGAGCGCCAGCGGAGCGAACTTCGTCAGACCGGCGAGCGCGCCGGCGACGCCGCGGGCCGGGGCCGAGCGCAGCACGAGCAACGCGAGCACGACGAGCAATGCGACGAGCGCGTCGTTGCTGTTGGAACTGAGCGTATAGAGCGTGAACGGATACGCCGCCCACCCGTACGCGAGCACGATCCCGAGCGACGGACCGCGGACCATTCGCCCGAGGAAGAACAGACCGAGCAGCGTCAGCAGATCAAACGCGATCGCGGCGGCGTGCGCGGCCGGGAGGTCGTCCCATGCCCCGCTCCACCCGAACACCGCCCGGAACGGGACGTACGCCTCGTAGTTGACCGGGCCGTACGTGTCCCCCGCGGCATTGTCGTGCGGCCACCCCCCGTAGAGATGATGACCGTCGAGCAGTTTGTCCGCCCCGATCACGCCCGCGTAGCCGACGTCGATGACGTTCGAGTTCGTGACGTTGAGGCCGATGCGGAAGCCGACGAGGAACACGAGCATCACGGCCAGCCACGGGATCGGCAGGATCAGCGGCAGCGGCGCGCGAGGCCGGCCGCGCCCGAACGCGAGCAGCAGCATGCGGGCGAGCAGATAGAGCAGACAGGGATACGCGAGCGGGACCGAGAGGCCGATCTCAGCGTGGTCGAAGAACGCGAGCGAGACCGAGAACAGCAGCAGCACGAGCAGGTCGAGGTGCAACAACGTCGGACGGCGGCGCAGAGGAAGGAACGGGAGCACGAACACGGCGCACAGCGGGAGCCACACGTACAGGGCGCTGACCTGGCGGCCAAACGCGCCCGGGTAGCCGCGAGCCATCGTCCACGCGACCTGAAACCCGGTCCAGGCCTCTGTGACCCGGCCGGTGACGTCATCGACGTAGACCTGCGCCATCTCCTTCTGGTTCGTCCCCTCGGTGAACCAGCTCACCTGCCAACGTCCGGGGCCCTTCGTGTACTCGTAGGCGACGAGGTGATGGTGGCGGCGGAGTTCGTCGCGGATCCGCGGGTTGCGCGCTGCCACGGCCTCGACCTGGTGCCCGGTCAGCCGGTAGCCGGCCGGCGGCTTGGTGGCGTCGGGGACGAGAACCGGGACGTTCGGGTCAGTCGCAGTCGTGGCGGCGTGCGCCGGCGGTGGCGCCGCCGCGATCGCAGCCGTGGCCACGCAGAGGGCGACGAGGCCGATGCCGGAGAGCCGAGCTGTCGCGCCTAGGCGCGAAAGCTCCAGAGCTTCTGCCCGAGGAACGACAGCGGGGTTCCGGCGACGATTGCGATCGCCTGCGCGACCAGCTTGTTCATGCCCATCCCGTCGACGAGGCCGATCAGAACGGCGTAGCTGAAGCCGAACGCGATCAACGAGACGGCGAAGAAGCGGGCGGCCTGGAAGATCGGGTGCTCGTGCTTGGCGTCGAACGTCCAGTGACGGTTCAGCCAGAAGTTGTTGAGCACCGAGACGATCCAGGCGATGACGGCCGAGATCCGGTAGTCGAGACCGAGCAGATGTACACCGGCGGCGTATACGCCGAGATTAACGACGTAGCCACTCGCTCCGACGGTGACGAAGCGGATGAGCTGGCGCCAGTTGTCTGCTTGGCGAACGCCGGCGCGGATCCGCAGGTGGAAGGGAAGCTCGAGCTCGACGGTATGGGTCAGCTCTTCGGACATCGGTTAAGAAATCTATCGGCGCACAGCCACCGGAACGCGAGCGGAAACCCTCGCTAACGGGCTCCTAATCAGAGCCGCCGACGCCGAAATGGTCCCGGATCATGGGGGTGACGTCCCGCAGCGTCCACTGCTCGCGTGCCGCGGCGCTGCCCGGTCCCGTACCGCACCACAGCAGCGCGCCGAGCGAGTCGGAGCGGTGCAGCGAGCCGTGCGAGCCGCCGCCGACATGGTCCGCTCCGCCCCAGTCGACGAACTCGTACCCGGGCGCGGCCGAGAGCAGCACGTCGCCGGCCGTCTCGCAGGTGAGCGCCGACCAGATGCGGCTGAGGGCATCCGGGTAGTCCGGGGTCAGCAGCCGCCCGTCACCCACCGACGCGCCGATCGCGGCGAGATCGCCGTCGATGCTCCAGCGCCGTCCGCGGAGGTCGACGAGGTCGCCGCCCGGGGCGAATCGCAGTTCGCCTCGAGCGCTCCGCACGACGCCTTCACGCGGAGCGGCGCGCCACAGCACGAGGTCAACGCCGTCGAGCGCGGAGACGACCTCCACCGAGCGGGCGATCGTGTCGTCGCGCCGCTCATCGTCAAGCGCGTAGATCATCGCCGAGCGCTGCGCCGGACTGAGCGCAACCTCGGCGCCGACCGATTGACGCGCGCTCGGGGTCGCGACGTCGAACTCGGCGAATGCCTCATCGAGCCTGATTCGCTCCTCGACCGGCGCCTGGGAATGGTCGGAGCAGACGACGACCGCATGCTGCTCGAGGAACGCGTCCGGTCCGCCGGCGGCGTGCATGAGCCGCTCGATCTGCCGGTCGGCGGCGGCGATCGAGGTCACCTGTGCGTGGGGGCCGTTCTTGTGCGACCACGCGTCGTTGTCAGGGAGCGAGAAGAGCAGGAAGTCGAACAGATCGTTCTCGACGAGATACGCGCCGACGCAGCCGGTGTGCTGATCACGGATGCCGGGCATCCCGAGCTGACCGCGGCAGCCCGTCTTGCGGCTCGCGTACAGGTCGGCATAGAACAGCTCCTGCGGCCCGTCGATCGTCCGCCGGAACAGGGTCGAGGTGACGATCCGAGCGAGTGCCGTCTCCTGGGCGACCTCGTGGTGGTGGCGCCCGCGGTAGATGAGGTACGTCGTCCCCGCGGTGCGCAGCTCGGCGTCGTCCAGCGACTCGAACACCGTCAGGGTGTCGGGGCTCAGGTGCTCGGCGTTCATCCGGTAGACGGTGTCGGTGAGCGACCGCAGCACGCCGAACTGCCGCGAGGCGGAGAAGCTCGAGCCGTACTCGACGTAACGCGCCTCCCCGCGGTGGTACCAGTTCATGCTCGGGATCAGGTGCTCGTCGGGACCGACTCCGGTCGTGATCGAGGCAGCACAGACGGGCGTGACCGAGGGAAACGCGGCGACGCAGTCATCGACGTAGGAGCCCTCGGAACGGAGCCGCTCGAGCGCCGGCGCACGGCCGGTGGCGATGGCGCGCTCGAGCATCTCCGGCTTGAGCGCGTCGATCACAACCAGGACGAGCTTCTTCACGGCGCGACCGGAGTCCTAACGGAGGATCCGGAGGCCAGCGTACTTCTGGCCCTCGCGGCGACGGCCCGCGAACAGCAGCCACAGCAGGAACACCAGCGCGATCGGCCCGATCGGCGGCACGATCACCGACAGCACCGCGAGCAGGACAGCGGCGATCTCGACGAAGAACGGCAGCGCTCCGACGCTCGACGCGTCGAGCCGAGCGCGCACGCGGACGAGCAGTGGCAGCGTGGCCAGGACCGCAACGAGGGCACAGACGACGCCGCCGAGATACCCCGGCCACACCGTGTACCGGTCCTGGGCGAGCGCTCCGGCGAAGAACAGGGCCCCGAGCGCGAGCGCGACGGCTCCCAGTGCGAGGACAATCGCGTGGCGCCGACCGCCCTCGGCGGTGGGGGCGCGGCGCTCGATGAGCGCGAGGGCAACTGCGGCAAGCGCGACGGCAAGCAGGAAAGGCGCGCTTTCCAGGAAAGAGTAGTCAGTGTGGTCGAAGTTGATCTGGACGTCGCCGACCGCGAGCGCGCCCGTGGCGAGCGCGGGCAGAAACGGCCGGATGCCGAGTGCGGCCGCGATGCCGATTCCCTGGAAGATGTCGAAGACGAGATGCACCGTGCTGTACCGTGACGGTTCGTGACGATAGTGCAGAGACGCCGATGAGCCGTGGCTCCGGTGTAGACGACACGCGTCCGGGCCGGCGCCGCAGCCGCTCCACGGCGCGAGACATCGAGCGCTACGGCGCACTGTTTGCGCGACGGACGAAGGTGATGAAGTCCTCGGCGATGCGCGACCTGATGGCGCTCACCGAACGGGACGACGTGATCTCGCTGGCAGGCGGGCTCCCCGACACCTCGACGTTCCCTCCGGACTCATACGCTTCGCTGATGGGCACGGTGGCGGCCGAGTCGTGCTCACGGGCGCTCCAGTACGGGCCGACCGAGGGCCTCCAGGTCGTCAAGCGCTGCATCGCCGAGGTGATGGCGGCCGAGGGGATGGACCTCGACGGCGATGACGTGCTGGTCACGACCGGCGGCCAGCAGGTGATCGACCTCGTGTGCAAGACGTTGGTTGACCCCGGTGACGTCGTTGTCACCGAGGCCCCCACGTATCCGGGAGCCGTCCCGACGTTCTGCGCCTACGAGGCCGACGTCGTCCAGATCGCAATGGACCGCGACGGGATGCAGATCGACGAGCTCGAGCGGACGCTCGACGAACTTGAGACGAGCGGGCGGCGACCGAAGTTCATCTACACCGTCCCCAACTTCCACAACCCGGCCGGCGTGACGATGTCGCTCGAGCGGCGCCGGCGACTCGTTGAGTTTGCCGGCGAGCGCGAACTGCTCATACTCGAGGACAACCCCTACGGCTTGCTGCGCTACGAGGGCGACCCCCTTCCGACGCTGCGCTCGCTCGACGATGAGTTCGTCATCTACGCGAGCACGTTCTCGAAGATCCTCTCCCCCGGCGTGCGCCTCGGCTGGACGACCGCGCCCGCGCCGGTGCTGGCGAAGATGAACATCGGAAAGCAGGGCTCTGACCTGTGCTCGAGCTCGATCTCGCAGTACTTCGTCGCCGCATACTTCGACTCCGGTCCGTGGGGCGACTACGTTCGCTCGCTGATCGAGATCTACCGGCGGCGGCGGGATGTGATGCTCGACAGCCTCGCCGAGCACTTCCCCCGCGAGGCGGAGTGGACGCATCCCCAGGGCGGCCTGTTCATCTGGGCGACGCTGCCCCCGTACATCGACACGACCGACCTGCTCGCCCGCGCGCTGCGTGAGCACGTGGCGTTCGTCCCCGGCCGCGCGGCGTTCGTCGACGGCCGCGGCGGCTCGGCGATGCGGCTGAACTTCTCCGGCGTCGACGAGGACGAGATCCGCGAGGGCGTCCGCCGCCTCGGTGAGGTCGTCCGCGAGCAGGTTGCCCTGTACGGCACCCTCACCGGCTCGGCGGCGACGCCGCCGCGGCGGCAGCCGCAGCGCCCGGCGGCGGACAGCGCCGCCGCGGAACCGGCACCACGGGCTCCCGACGCCGAGCTGGCACAGGTCCTCCGGCTCCCCCGCAAACGCGCGGGATGATGCGAGTGGCGGTGCTCAAGGGCGGACGATCGCTCGAGCGCCAGGTGTCACTGAAATCGGGGGCCCGGGTCGAGGATGCTCTGGAGCGCATCGGGCACGAGGTGATCGCGATCGATGTCGGCGCTGATCTCGTCGAGCGCCTGAGCGATGACCGGCCCGAGATCGCGTTCATCGCTCTGCACGGACGCGACGGCGAGGACGGCACCGTGCAGGAGCTGCTCGAGGTGATGGGGATCCCGTACACCGGCTCCGGGGTCTCCGCCTGCATCCGCGCCGCCGACAAGGTGCTCGCCAAACACGCGATGCGCGACCACGGCATTCCGACGCCGGACTTCTACGCCTTCAACGAAACCGCGTTCAAGGAGCTCGGCGCCGCGCAGGCGCTCCCGGCGATCGAGGAGCGGCTCGACTTCCCGATCGTCGTCAAGCCGGCCGGTCAGGGGTCGGCGCTCGGGATCAAGTTCGCGCGGAGCACGGCCGACGTCCCCGCAGCGCTCGTCGCGGCGTTCTCGTACGACCGCAAGGTGCTGCTCGAGCGCTACGTCACCGGTCGCGACCTCGCCGTGTCGATCATCGAGGAGGACGGCAACCCCCGGACGCTGCCGATCGTCGAGGCGGTTCCCGAGCAGGAGGACTTCTACGACTTCGAGTCCCGCTACGAGATCGGTCGCACCCGGTTCGTGTGCCCGGCCGAACTGCCGGCGGACGCGGCGAAGCGGGCCGGTGAGATCGCGCTCGAGGTGTACGCGCTGCTCGGCTGCTCCGGCTTCTCCCGCGTCGATCTCATGCTGGAGGATGAGACGGGCGAGCTGTATGTGCTCGAGGCGAACTCGATCCCCGGCCTCACCGAGACGAGCCTGCTCCCGCAGGCGGCCGACGCGGCCGGGATAGGCTTCGACGAGCTCATCGACCGAATCCTCAAGGCGGCACGACGTTGAACATCTGCACTCAGCGAGAACTGCTCCGGCGCTTCTTCGACCTGCGTGCCGCCCACACGACGACGCTGGCGGCGGCGCCGTATCGCCAGCAGGCGTCCGTCTACACCGATCCACAGCGGCTCGCGGACGAGGAACGGACGCTCCTGCGCGGCCGGCCGCTGGTCGCCGCGCTCAGTGCGGACATCCCGTCGACCGGCGACTGTCTCGCGACCGAGGTGGCGGGCGTGCCGCTGCTGATCGTCCGCGGCGAGGACGCCGAGGTGCGGGCGTTCCTCAACATCTGTCGGCACCGCGGCGGGCGTGTCTTCACTGGCCGTGGGCGACCGGGCCGGGCGATCAAATGCCCGTATCACTCCTGGGCGTACGACCTCGACGGCGACCTCCTCGGTCAGCCGCTCGCGCGGGACGCGTTCGCGCCCGTCGACCGCGCCGAGCTCGGGCTGGTTCCGGTCGCTGTCGCCGAGCGATTCGGCCTCATTCTCGTGCGACTCGGTGACAGCGGCGGCTCCGGCGCTCCGATCGACGTCGAGCACGAACTGTGCGGACTCGGGCCCGAGCTCGCCGAGTGGGCGCTGCACACGTGGCAGTTCCACGCGGAGCGGAGCGATACCTTCAACGCGAACTGGAAGCTCATCCGTGACACGTTTCTCGAGAGCTACCACGTGTTCTCGCTGCATCGCAACACGCTCGCGCCGGACATGCTCTCGACGCCGTTCGTCGGCGATCCGTTCGGGGTGCACGACCGCGGTCTCGTGATGCGCAAGGAGGTCATCGGGCTGCTCGAGCGCCCCGAATCGGAGTGGGAGCTCAAGCCGTACGCGTCGGTCGTCTACGTGCTCTTTCCGACGGTGATCATCAATCTGCCGATGACCGGCCACGCCGAGTTCTGGGAGATGTACCCCGAGCCGGGTGATCCGCACCGGACCCGCGTGAGCGTGCGGTACTTCATCCCCCGGGCGCCGGACTCCGAAGATGAGCGGACATTCTGGGACGCGAACGTTCGCTTCACGACGAAGGTCGTGTTCGAGGAGGACTTCGGTCAGCAGCAGGACATCCATCGCTCGCTGCGCAGTGGGCTGATGCCCGAGGTCGTCTATGGCCGCAACGAGCCCGTGCTCATCCACCACCACGCCGAGATGGAACGGGCGCTGGCCGGCGAGGCTACTCGCCGGCGAAGTCTTCCGGTGTGACTCGGTCGAGGAAGTCCTTGAACTTCTCGACGACCTCCTCCGTGTCCTCGACCTCATGCTCGAACTCGATCGCCGATTCGGCGATCACGTCGTCGGCGGCGAAGATCGGCGCGCCAGAGCGCACGGCGAGGGCGAGGGCGTCGCTCGGGCGGGAGTCGATCTCAAGCTCGCGTCCGGCAAAGCGCAGGTTGATCGAGGCGTAAAACGTGTTCTCCCGCAGCTCGGTCACGGCAACACGGGTGCACTCGACCTCGAGTTCGCCAAGCATGTCGGAGAGAAGGTCGTGCGTCATCGGGCGCGGTGTCGAGGCACCCTGAAGCTTCATCAGGATCGCGGCCGCCTCGGGGTGGCCAATCCAGATCGGCAGGAACTTGTTGCTCTCGACGGTCTTCAGCAGCACGATCGGCTGCTTGCCGACCATGTCGAAGCTCACGCCGTAGATGACCATTTCCTGCACAGATCCACTCCTCGTTGCCGGAAGGCCAAGTATAGGGTGCCCGCTCCGGCCGCCGATAAAGCGGATTGACCCATTCGTCGATCAATTCAGCATGGACACGTCGGCCGACGCCTTCACTCACGGCATCCGCCGGACCCGCTCGGCGCTGGGCGAATGGAACCGTCATCCATGGCCGGTTCTGCGGGCCTGGTTCGCCGGCAGCCTGTTCGCCGCGGTCGCGCTGCTCGCCGCCGTCCTGGTCATCGCCGCGCTGTCCGGGGCTGACGGGCCGACCGCGATCAACCGGCCCCCGCTCGTCGTCGGCGGGACCAGCGACGTGGTGCGCATCCTCTCTCGCAACGCGCTCGTCCTCGCGCTGCACGCCATGGCGTGCGTGGCCGGGTTCATCGCGGGCAGCTCGCTGCCGCTTCAAGCCAAGCATGAATCAGGCCTGGCCCGAGTCGTTCACGAGCAGGGTGGTCGACTGGCGATGCTGTTCGTGTGCGCTGCCACGACATTCTCGCTCAGCGCTCAGGCGTACGTGCTCGGAACGAGCGTGGCCCACGTCGCCGGCGCGCTGCATACCTCGCCGGCCATCCTGCTGCTCGGGCTGCTCCCCCACGCCGTCCCAGAACTGACCGCGCTGTTCCTGCCCCTGGCGGCCTGGATCATCGCGAGCCGCCGGGGCGACTGGGATTCGCTGCTCGCGGCGACCATCGTGACGGTCGTGATCGCAGTACCGGTGCTCGTGATGAGCGCACTGTGGGAGGTGTACGTCGCCCCGCATGTGCTGCGGGCATTGATCGGAGCCGGGTAAGCGACTAATCTCACCGGCCACAGCGTGATGACCGGTGAGACTCCCCAGGCTCAGCCAGGCGGGCGCGCACCGGCGCCGGGGCCGCTTGCACTCGTTCAGGCCTACCTCAACACGCACTACGACCTCGAGGTCGATCACGGCGCCGAGGTGTGGCGGAGTCCCGCCGCGTACGCGCGATGGCTGACCGATCACGGACTCGTGGCCGATGCCGCTGTCGTCAGCGCCGCCGAGCACCACCGCGCACTCCGCGTCCGCTCGAGCCTCCGCGACCTCGCGAGCGGCCCCGGGGCGGCACGTGAACTCGCGAGCGGGCCACGGGCGGCACGTGAGCTCGCGAGCGGCCGCCGGGCGGCACATGACGCCCTGATGGCGCTGACGGACGCCGGCCGGGGAGCCCCCGTCGAGGTCCGCTTCACACCCGCCGGTCCGGCATTCGCAACCGACGGTACGGCCGCCTCCGCGGTTGGGCTCATCCTCGCCCTCACCGCCCAGGCGATGCGCGACGGCAGCTGGGAGCGGCTGAAGATCTGCCCCGGCCGCGACTGCGGTTGGGCCTTCTTCGACCATTCGCGCAACGGCAGCGGCCGGTGGTGCTCGATGGCGATCTGTGGCGGGCGTGAGAAGGCGAAGGCGCACTACCGCCGGACACGCGGGGACAGCTGAGGTGTCCGCCGTCGGTGCGCTCGCCCGGCTCGCCGTCGCCCGTGCCCGGCGACGCGGCGGCGGCTGGCTGCTGAGCGTCGCCGGGATCGCGCTCGTGGTCACCTACGGCGGGGCCGTCGTCGTGGCCGCGACGCTCACCGCGGACCACAGCGCCCACGCGGTGCTGCGCGCGGTCGCACCGGCCGATCGCGCCGTGCGCCTGACCTGGCAGGGCGTCCTCACGCCGAACGTGCGGCCCACGGCGCTCGCCCTGCTGCACCGCCTCGGACTGCGCTCGCCCGCCGAGGTCGTGCTCCTGAATCCGGTCCGGCTGGGCGGCACCGTCGTCCGGCCCGCGGCGATCACGCCGCTGCGACCATGGGTGACGACGCCCGCGGGCGCCGGCGCGTGCACGCCCCGGGCCTGCCCCGTCCTGCTCGCCTCTCGAGCCGGAGCCTCAGCACGCCGGGCGCTGACGGAGCGCGTCCTGGCTGCGCCCGGGGTGCACGTGACGGTCGTCGGCACGACGACACTGGGCTCGGCGGAGCCGCTCGGATTTGTGCCCGGCGCCGGCGATGCGCTGCCTCCGCTGCTCCTGAGCGGCGACGCTCGAGGGCTCGACGCGGTATCCGGCCTCGACGCCATCTACCGGACCCACAGCTGGATCGCGTCGCTGCCGATCGGGACCGTGCACGCGTGGCAGCTTTCAGCGCTCGCCCAGCGACTGCGGCGCGCCCAGGTACAGCTGCTCGCATCGAGCAGCGGCTTCAGCATGTCCGCGCCGTTCACAGCGCTCGACGCCGCCCGATCGGAAGCGAGCGGCGCCCCACGCCGCCTGTGGCTCGCGGGGGGCGGTGCGGCCGCGGCTTTGATCATGTTCGTCGTCCTCGCCGCCGGGGCGCTCCGCCGTGAGCAGTCGCGTGAGCTCGAGCGACTTCGCAACGCCGGCGCCCGGCGCGGCCAACTGATGGCCTTCGTGATGATCGAAGCCGCGCTGCTGTGCGGTGCCGGCGTCCTCCTTGGCGCCCTCGCCGGGCTCGCCGTCGGCATCGTCCTCGCCCACGCGACCGGGAGCCAGGCCGACGCGATCCTCAGCCACAGCCTGATCACCCCGGCGTGGATCGCGGTCCTCGCCGCCACCTGGATCGCCGGCATGGCGCTGCTCGCCGGGGGCGCCGCGGTCCGGGGTGGACGGGCGGTGGACGCGCTCGCGCTCGCCGCCGTCGCCGCGCTGACCGTTGGGCTGGCGGCCGGCCACGATACCGGCGGACGCGACCCGCTTGCCGTGCTCGTCGCGCCGCTATGCGCGCTCGCCGGCGGCGTGCTCGTGTTCCGCGCTGCCTCCGCGATCCTGCGCTCAGCCGAGCGCGTCACGCGACGCGGGCCGGTGATCGTGCGCCTCGCGTTCGTCGGGCTCGCCCGGGCCCCCACCGGGCCCGCGCTCGCGGCGGCATTCCTCGCCGTCAGCGTCGGGCTTGGGGGCTTCGCCCTGTGCTACCGGGCGACGTTGCTCCGTGGCGCCGCCGACGAAGCCGCCAATCGGGTTCCACTCGACGGGCTGATCGCGCCGGTGTCCGGCTTCACCCGGCCGCTGGCTGTCGCTTCGCTCGCCGGATGGCGGACGCGCGTCGGCGGAGCCGTGTGGCCCGTCCGGCGCACCGACGCGACGTTCCTCGACGGTGGCGCGAGCGTCACCGTGCCGGCGCTCGGAGTGCCGGCGGCGGTGCTCCCGCGCATTCACGGCTGGCGCTCGAGCGATGGCTCTGCTCCCTTGGCGATACTCGCGCGCCGCCTCGTCACGGGAGGGCCGGTACGCGCAGCCGGGCCGATCGTGGGACCGGGCGTCCGCGTCCTGAGCGTGCCGATCGACTCGCCCGGCGTGGGGCTCGCGGTCACCGCGATCCTCCGGGGGCGAAGCGGCGGCTATCGGCGCCTCCCGCTCGGGATGACCGGCGTCCGCCCGACGACGGTGCGGGCCCAGATCCCGCCCGGCACGTGGGAGCTCGACGGACTCGAGCTGCGCGAGGGTGCGGGCCTCGAGGCGACGACCGGTCATCAGAACGGCGAGAACGTCGCCGCGGCGACGCAGTTCACGGCGACCGTGCGGCTCGGGCCCATCGACCTCCCGGGGGTCCGAGTCGGCCATTGGCGGGGAACGGGTGCGATCACCGGCGTCCGTGCGCCGGGCCCGCGCGCGGCGACGGTGCGATTCTCGACGACCGCGGTCACCGGCCTGATCCGGCCCCCGCAGCCGAGTGACTCGCGCCCGGTCCCGGTGCTCACCAGCCCCGGCGTCCCCCACGCGGCGCGGCTCGCGCTGACGGTTGACGGTCAGCCGGTGGCGGCGCGCGTCGTCGGAACACTGCGCCGGTTCCCGACCGTCGGCGGGTCCGGGTTCGTGATCGCCGACGAAGCGACGCTCGCCGCGGCACTCGACGCACAGACCCCGGGCGAGGGTGTCCCCGACGAGCTGTGGCAGCTCGGCGGTCACCGCGCCGCGCCGGTGGCCGGCCTCACCGACACCTGGCGCGCCGACGTCCAACACGCCCTGGGCACGACGCCCGTCGCCCACGCGATCGTCGGGACGATGGTCGCCGCCGGCGCCCTCGCCGCCGTGCTGGCGATTAGCGGCGTCCTCATCGCACTGCTCGGGAGCATGCGGGATCGGCGAGTCGAGGCCGACCTCATCGCGCAGGGGCTCTCACCACGGGAGCTCCGGGCTGAGCTGCGCCTGCGGATCGTCATCGCGTCGGCCCTCGGGACTGCCGCCGGCATCGTCATCGCGGTCGCGCTGACGATGCTCGCCCTAGCCGCCGTGCGAGCCGGGCTCGGGATCGCGCCGCCGCAGCCGGCCCTCGTCACCGCCGCACCGTGGGGCGAGCTCGCGGCGCTTGGCGTCGGCGCACTCGCGGCGTGCGGAGTGGCCGGGGTGATCGGCTCAGCGGCCCCGGGGGTGACGGGGTGAGCACGGTCAGCGGCACGGTGAGGGCGGTGGCGCTCCACGACGTGTTCTGCGTGCATCGCACGCGCGAGGGCGACGCCGCGGCGCTCCAGGGAACGACGCTGACGGTCGCCCCCGGGGAGATCGTGTGCGTGCTGGGACCCAGCGGAGCCGGTAAGTCCACGCTGCTGCGGGTGATCGCAGGGCTCCAGATTCCGTCGGCGGGCGAGGTGAGCGTGCTCGGCGAGGACGTCGGCCGCGCTCCGTCACGCGCCCGCGCGCGCCTGCGGCACGCGTGCATTGGCTTCCTCGCTCAGCACGCCGGCGCCAGCCTGGCGCCCGACCTCTCGATCGGTGACGCGGTGACGATGCCACTCGCCCTGCGCGGCGTGCCGCGGGCGCGTCGCGAGCACCGCCGGGACGAGCTGCTCGACGCTGTCGACCTGCGTGCCGCGCGTAACGCCCGACCCGCACACCTGTCAGGAGGCGAGAGGCAGCGAGCCGCGCTGTGCGTTGCGCTCGCTCATCGGCCGCAGCTGCTGCTCGCCGACGAGCCGACGGGAGAACTCGACGATCACAGCGCCGAGGAGGTGCGCCGACTGATCGTCGCGCTCGCCCGGGCCGAGGAGGCGACGGCGATCCTCGTGTCACACGACGCGGCGACGGCCGAGGTCGCGGATCGTGCGATCCGGATTCGGGACGGCCGTCTCGTCGAGGAGGGCGGCGCATTCGTCGTCGACACCGGCGGGTGGATTCGGGTACCTGCAGACATGCTCGCGGACGCCGGGATCGAAGATCGCGTGCGGATCAGCCCTGCGCGCGGCGGCCTCCTCGTGCGGGCGGCGGCAAACGGCCGGACACCCGAGCGCGTGTCAGCGACGGCGGCGGGTGCCGGCGGGGCGGCGGCAGGGCGGGTGCCGGCGGGGCGGCGGCTGAGGCGGGTGCCGGCGGGGCGGCGGCTGAGGCGGGTGCCGGCGGGCGGCGGCTGAGGCGGGTGCCGGCGGGGCGGCGAGGGTCGGCTGGACCGCCGCGACAGTCGGGCTGCGGGGCGTCACGAAGACATACGATTCCCGCCGCGTCCTTGACGGCCTCACGCACAGCTTTGCGCCCGGTCGGCTCACGGCGGTCACCGGGCGCTCGGGCACCGGAAAGACGACACTGCTCGCGCTGCTCGCTGGGCTGGGTGTCCCCGATGGCGGCACGGTCGTGATCGACGGCGCCGCCGTCGAGGACGAGGGGCCCGAGCAGCGTGCCGCACGGCGTCGGGCTCGGATCGGTTACCTACCCCAGGATCCGGCACCGGTCGGTTTCCTGAGCGCGCAGGAGAACGTGGCGCTCGCGCTGCGGGTGCGGGGGTTCGCTCTCATCACTGCCGCCGAGCGGTCCTCGGAGGTGCTCGCCCGTCTCGGCCTCGCCGACCGCACGGCGCAACGGGTCAGCCGGCTGTCGGCCGGCGAGGCACAGCGCGTCGCGCTCGCGCGAGCGCTGGCGAGCGCACGGGGACTTGTGATCGTCGATGAGCCGACGTCCCGGCTCGATGAGCGTGCGGCAGCCGACGTCGCCCGGCTGCTCGCAGACACCGCCGCGCGGGACGCGCAGACGGTCATCTGCGCGACACACGACGAACGGTTGATCGCCCACGCCGACGAGGTCGTCGACCTCAGTCGAGTTCACCCATCTCGGCCAGCGTCTCGCGCGCCAGCCGAAACGCGGCGTTAGCCGCCGGAACACCGGCGTAGACCGCGCTGTGGAGCAGCACCTCGCGGATCTCGTCGACCGTCAGGCCGTTGCGCCGGGCGGCGCGCACGTGCATCGCGAGCTCATGCTCGGCGTGCACGCAGACGAGCGCCGTCAGCGTGATCGCGCTGCGCATCCGGCGATCGAGCCCGGGTCGCGACCACACCGCGCCCCACGCGTACCGGGTGATGAGGTCCTGGAACGGGGCGCCGAATTCCCCGGCGGCGGCGGTTGCGCGGTCGACGTGCTCGTCTCCGAGCACCTCGCGGCGGGTCTTCATGCCTGAATCGGCGTCACTCATCGGCTCCTCCTGTCTCACGGGTGGTGCGGTACAGCGATAGGGCACGGCTGATCAGCTCGTCCGTCGTGCCGAGATGCTCGGCCGGCGGCTCCGCGGTGGCCTTGCGCAACGGAGCGAGGTTGGCCGTCATCCGATCGGCGTCGAGCTCGAGCATGCCGAGCGCCTCACGCAGCGAGGTGGCGGCAGACCCGGTCAAGCCGATGAGCTCGACGAGCGGCTCCCATTCGGCCTGCCATCCGCCCGCCGCCCGCTCGTGCTCCTGTGGCATCGCGGCGAGGATCGTCGCGACCAGGCCCGGCGTCCGCTCGACGCAGGCGAGCACCGCAATTGCCCCGACGGGATTGTGCTTGTGGGGCATCGCCGAGGACCCCCCACGGGCGCCATCGGGCCGCTCGGCCGCCTCGCCGACCTCGGTCTGGGCGAGCAGGACGAGATCGCGTGCGATCTTCCCCAGGGCGCCGGCGGCAATCCCGATCGCGGATGCCAGTGCGGCCGCCCGGACGCGGACCGTGTGCCACGGCGACCCCGGATCCCCGAGCCCGAGCCCCGCGGCGAACGCGCCCAGCACCTCGGTTCCCCGATCGCCGTACGCCGCCAGCGTGCCGACCGCGCCTCCGAGCTGCACGACCGCAGCTTGAGCGCGGGCGCTCCGCAGAGCCTCGACGGCCTCGGTGAGCCCGGCGAGCCACACTGCGGCCTTGAGCCCGAACGTGATCGGCTCGGCCTGCTGGAGCAACGTCCGCCCGGCCATCACGGTCGTGCGGTGAGCATCGGCGAGCTCCGCGCACAGTTCCTGCGCGCCGGCGAGCTCCGCGAGCAGCGGGCCGAGCGCGCGATTGGCGACGAGCATCAGCGCGGTGTCGACGATGTCCTGGCTCGTCGCCCCGCGGTGCAGAGTCGTGGCCGCCTCGGGACCGATTCCGGCTCGGACGGCGGCAAGCAGGCCGGGGATCGGGGTTCCGTAGTCGGCCGTCGAGCGGCCGATCGCGGCGAGGTCGTAGGCGGACGCTGACGCGCATGCGGTGGCGAGCTCGTCGACCGCGCTCGGCTCCGCCAAGCCGTGGGCCGCGAGCGCTCGAGCAAGCGCGAGCTCAGCATCGAGCATCGCCTGCACGAACGCCGTGTCGGTCAACTCGCGCTGCACGGGGCCGCGGGCGAACAGGCCGGAGAAGATCTGCATCGGGCGACAGCCTACGGGGCGCGCCTCCGGCATCGCCTGGCAGCGCACTCAGCGCGCGACGAGCACGCCTGCGGCGCCGCCGCCGCGGCGCACCGGCTCGGCCGCGGCGAGGATCCGCCGCCCGGTGAGGAACTCGAGTCCCGTCGCGGTCCCGATCGTCGACGGGATCGTGATCGTCGGATCGAGCGGCGAGGTGTTGGAGACGGTGAACGACTGGCCGAGCGCCTCGAGTCCCGGAGTCGTCGGCTCGGCGATGAAGGCCGGCTCGGCCTGCGTCGTCGTGCTGTTGCGCTGCGACGCGCGTGGGGCGGCGATCGCCTGCGGCAGCGTCATGCCGAGATCGATCCGGTTGACCAGGATCCCGAGCACCGTCGTGATGATCGTGGCGCCGCCGGCTGCTCCCGTGGCGAGGAACGGTCGGCCGCGACGAAGGACGATCGTCGGCGACATGCTCGACCGTGGGCGCTTACCGCCCGCGGGGAGGTTCGGATCCGGCACCGTCGGGCTCGCCGGCGCGAAGTCAAAGTCGGTCAGCTCGTTGTTGAGCAGAAAGCCGCGGCCGGGCACGACCATGCCACTCCCGCCGAGCTGCTCGATCGTGTTCGTGTACGAGACGACATCGCCGTAGCGATCGGCGACGACGAAGTGGTTCGTGTCCGTCTCGTGGAGAGGGGGTGGCTCACCTGGCGCGCGCGTGACGGCGCAGCCGCCGGACCCGGCGAACGGGTCGCCCGGGGCGACCGGGCTCGTCAGCGCGTGCGCCGGATTGATGAGGCAGGCGCGCTGGCGCCCGAACGCTCGCGAGAGAAGCCGGCCCGCGTTGCGTACTCGCTCTCCGAGGCGACGGCACCGCCCGATCCGACCGCAACCGCATGTTTGGGCGGCGGGCTCGCAGCCAAGGCGCTCGGAGCCAGGGCGACGACGATGACGACGACAGCAGCGACGAGACACGAGAGTGGGAGCGGGCGCCTCATATTTCGCTCCTGCCCCATTTCGCGGCGGGTTATGCGCGCGCGGCACGTTGTCGTAGAGGGACGGAGTGCTAAGACGCCGTAAAGACTGTGTAGACGGGCACCGGAATGGCGAATACTGGATCAACTGGGCCCGATGCCGGGGCTCGACGAGGTCGATTCGGAGCGATCTGCTTTGGAGGACCGGGACTAGTTCGACATATATCGAACTAGTGCTATATTTAGATGCCCATACGTACGACTATCTGGAGATTGAGCTGAACAGCTTTGACATGCATGGTCGCGACGGCGCGAGGCGCGCTCGGAGTGACCACGCAGAACCAAATACGGAAAAGACACACACCAGGCGCACCAGAAACACGGCCGGCACCGCAGGGAATACGCGCCAGCGCCGGCGGCGTGAGGTCCATGCAGCGACCCGTCAGGCCGAGGCGGCCGCCACGAACGAGCACTTCTCGGCAGCGACCGACTCGCTCGACCTGTTCCTTCGGCAGGCGCGCACCCATCCACTGCTGACGGCAGCCGATGAGATCGAACTCGCCAAGCGGATCGAGCGCGGTGACCTCTCCGCCAAGGAGCGGATGATCAACTCGAACCTGCGGCTTGTCGTCTCTCAGGCGCGCCGTTATCAGGGGCACGGCTTGGAGATGGGCGACCTGGTCCAGGAGGGCATGCTCGGTTTGATCCGCGCCGTCGAGAAGTTCGACTGGCGGCGGGGCTTCAAGTTCTCGACCTACGGAACCCTGTGGATTCGGCAGGCGATTCAACGCGGCCTGCAGAACCACGGCCGCACGATTCGCGTGCCGGTTCACGTCGCTCAGCGGCAGGTGAAGGTCCGCAAGATCGAGGCCGAGCTGAACACCAAGCTGTCACGCGAGCCGACCGACGAGGAGATCGCGGCTGTCGCCGAGCTGCCCGTCGAGGAGGTCGCGGAACTGCGTGAACTCAGCCGTGGCCTGACGAGCCTTGACCAGCCCGTCGGCGACGACGGCGAGACCGCCCTTGGCGATCTGCTCGCGAGCGAGCGGCCGGAGCCGACCGAAGAGGTCGCGACCGCCGATCGTGACCATCGGGTTCATAACGTCGTCGAGCAGCTGCCCGAGGATGAGCGCAACGTGATCCGGCTGCGCTTTGGCCTCACCGGCGATGAGCCGCGGACGCTGCGCCAGACTGGCAGCGAGCTCGGCATCACGACCGAACGGGCCCGCGAGCTCGAGGCCCGTGGCCTCAGCCGTCTCGCGAAGCACACCGAGCTCGAAGGCCTCCGCGACGCCGCGTAAGACAGCGGCCTGACCCACCGTCCTGGCGTGCCCGCCGACCGCTACTGAAGTGCGCTGATGTAGCGGTCGGCGGAGCGCAGGACCTTGGCCCGCGCGTCGCCGTCCATGACGCGGTCCCACCACGCGCCGATCACACGGTCGAACTCGAGCGAGGCGACGCGCGCGCGGATCCGTGCCACCTCCCGCGCCGGCAGCGGGATGAGATTGGGGTAGCTCCACATGAAGCTCGCCCAGTCGCGGTCCTGAACGACCTGCACGATGTCGCCGGAGAGGAGTGCGCCGGCGCCGGCCGCGCCGGCTGTCCACAGGCATACCGTGCCGCCCGCGAAGTGTCCGCCGAGATTGATCAGACGCAGCGAGTCCGACACGGCGAGCTCATCGCCAGACCACAGCTCGATCCGGTTGCTGGGCCGCATGATCCATTGGCGGTCGGCCTCGTGAAGCAGCACGCGAGCGTCGAACCGCTCGGCCCAGTCGACCATCGCCGCGTAGTAATGCGGGTGCGAGATCGCGATCGTGTTGATCCCGCCGGCCGTCCGCACGGCTGTCTCGATCTCGTCGTCGAGCAGGCTGATGCAGTCCCACAGCAGCCCGTCGACGAGCAGCGCCCGCTGGCCGATGGCGAAGCTCGGCCTCACGCCGATCCCCAGCAACCCCGGCTCGACCGGCTCGATCCGGGCGCGATGGTCGCGCGCAAGCGCGCGCGGCGTCGTCCATTGCTGGCCGCCGTGGTTGACCCATTGCCGTTCATCGAGGCAGATCGGGCACCGCTGGGGCGGGGCGGCTGACGGGGCGAACTGCGTGCCGCACGTGGTGCAGATGTAGGCCTCCACGCTGCGCTCAGGCTACCCGGCCGCCAGGAGACCGACGTGGGCGAGCGCGGCGCGGAGCTGCTGCGGTGAGCTGAACCGGATCGCCTGCATCCCGAACGCCCGTGCCGCGTCCACATTGCGCTCGGCGTCGTCGATCAGCAGCGTCCGTCCAGCTGCGAGGCCGAAGCGACCGAGCAGGCGGCGGAAGATCTCCGGGTCGGGCTTCGCCACGCCCTCGTGGCTGGAGACGACGATCCCGTCGAAACACTCGAAGAACGCAAACCGGGCGCGGCGCGTCGGAAACGTCCAGCTCTCCATGTTCGTCAGCGCGAAGCAGCGGACGCCGGCCTCATGGAGCGAGCGCAGGACGGCGACCGTGCCCTCGATCGGCCCCGCGATCATTTCCTCGCTGCGCCTGCCCCAGGCCCAGATCATCGCGGCGTATTCGGGATGTGCCGCCACGAGCCGCCCGCACGTCTCATCGAGCGGAACCCCGAGGTCGTTGTCGCGGTGCCACGCCATCGTGCACACCGAGGACAGGAAGTACTCCATCTCGGTCTCGTCGTCGAACAGCTTGCGGTACAGGTACCGCGGGTTCCAGTCGAGCAGCACGCCGCCGATGTCGAACACGACGGCGTCGATCGGAGCATGGATATCGTCGGCGGACACGGGACCAAGGCCTCGCCGGTCAGGGTAAAGCGGCGAGGCCCGTCGGGTCTCAGCGAGCGGGTGGGGAGGTGGTCGTTGCGGCGGAACAGGTCGCTCGGGTCGTACAGCGCCACCAGCTTGCCGTACGGGTTCGAGAGATGGACCTCGACCGGAACCGCCGGGCCTTAGCCGAGGGGTGAGGGGTCCGGCGACAGCGGCGGTCCGACGAACTGGACCCCGTACTCGCCGCTGATCCGAGCAAGGGTGGCAACGTCAACCGAGCCGGGCTCTGGCAGGCCGTCGGTGTCGGCCGGCCGCCCGGCGTCGACGAAGAAGCGCTCGAAGCCGCCCGGCGTGCAGATGGACAGGATCCTGGCCGGCCCGGCGACGACAGCAAACGTATGCGGAATGCCGCGGGGCAAGAACGTGAATGACCCGGCGCCGGCCTCGAACGTCGTCTCGCCACAACGGATGGCAAGAGTGCCCTCGAGGATCCAGAACGCCTCGTCCTCCCGGCTGTGAACGTGGAGCGGAGGTCCGGATCCGACCGAGGCGAGCGCCTCGACGAGGCCGTAGGCGCCGCCGGTGCTCTCGGCGGTCGCCTTCAGAGTCATGCGGTAGTTCGTGAACCAGACCGCCTCGCCGGTGTGAGGCGCGACGAGGGCCGGGGTTGACGGTGATGCGGACATGAGCGTTGATGCTTGCACTTGATCTGCCTCTTCAGTGAAATGGATGAGTTGAGACGGGACGTACCGTACCGAGACGCCTGTCTCATTAGGAGACTACGGTATCGTTCGATCCGATGTCAACTGGGACCGACAGCCACGACGGCGCGCCGCGGACGCGGGACCGCCAGACCCGCCGGACAAAGCGGGCGCTGCTTGCCGCCGCGGACGAGATCTTTGGCGAGGGGCGCGTGCCGACGGTCGCCGACGTCGCCGAGCGCGCTGATGTCGCCCGCGCCACGGCGTATCGCTACTTCCCCACCCAGGAGGCGCTGCTGCTCGAGACGACGTTCCTGGGCGACAGCGGCCCGCTGCGGTCGATCACCGACCTCGTCGAGGAGGTCCCGGACCCGGCAGAGCGAATCGCGGAGGCCGTCCGGCGCGGCGCGGTTTGGACGGTCGGCCGCGAGGCGCGCCTGCGCACGATCCTCCGGCTCTCGCTCGAATCCGGCGCCACGACGCGGCCGGCGCGGCGCCGCACGTACATCGCTCAGCTTCTCACCGATGTCCGTCCGGCGTTGTCCGACGAGGCCTACGAGCGGCTGACGGGCGCGCTCACCGTGCTGTTTGGCATCGACCCGATCGTTTCACTCCGGGACAACAGCGACATCCCGCCGGCGAGGATTCCCGACGTTCTGGGGTGGACAGCGGGCGCGCTGGTGCGCGCCGCGCTCGCCGAGGCGCCGATCCGCTGACGCTCAGGCTTCGACGACGATGGCGAGACCCTGCCCGACGCCGATGCAGAGTGCCGCGACGCCGTAGCCACCGCCGCGACGCCTCAGTTCGTGGGCGAGCGAGCCGAGAATCCTGACCCCCGACGCGCCGAGCGGATGCCCGAGCGCGATCGCTCCGCCGTTGGGGTTGACCGTCTCGGGGTCGAGCCCGTCCCACTGCGAGATGTCGGCCAGACACTGCGAGGCGAACGCCTCGTTGAGCTCGACGACCGCGACGTCGCCCCAGCCGATTCCGGCACGCTCGAGCGCTCGGTTGGCCGCCTGCACCGGCGCGATCCCGAACACGTCCGGATCGGCGCCGGCGACGCCCCGCGCGACGATGCGCGCGAGCGGTTCCCGCCCCACGGCCGCCGCGCCGGCATCATCGGTGATGAGCATCGCGCCCGCACCGTCGTTGAGCGGCGACGAGTTGCCGGCGGTGACCGTGCCATCGCGGAGAAACGCCGGCTTGAGCTTCGCGAGCTTCTCGAGCGTCGTGTCGGGCCGCATCGTCTCGTCGCGCTCGAGCTCGGTGCCCGGCACCGGGACGACCCAGTCACCGTAGAAGCCGGACTCCCACCCGGCGACGGCGCGCTCGTGGCTGCGCAGCGCAAACGCATCCTGGGCCTCGCGTGAGATCGCGTAGATCCCGGCGAGCTTCTCGGCGCTCTCTCCGAGCGAGATCGTCCACTGATCCGGCATCTCGGGGTTGACCATCCGCCAGCCCAGCGTCGTCGAGTACAGCTGTTCGTGGCCGCGCGGGAACGCGCGCTCTGGCTTGAGCATCACCCACGGTGCCCGACTCATCGACTCGACCCCGCCGACGAGCACGGTACTCGCGTCGCCGGACTCGATCATGCGGCTCGCCTGCATCGCGGCGTCGAGGCTCGAGCCGCAGAGGCGGTTGATCGTGGACCCGGGAGTGCGTGTCGGGAGCCCGGCAAGGAGCGCGGCCATGCGGGCGACATTGCGGTTGTCCTCGCCCGCCTGGTTGGCATCGCCGAACAGGACGTCATCGATCTGCTCGTGGTCAAGCTCCGGCAGCCGGACGAGCAGCGCACGCACCACATGGGCGGCCAGATCGTCCGGTCGCACCGCGGCCAGTCCGCCACCGTAGCGGCCGAACGGGGTGCGGATGGCATCGACGATGAAGGCGTCAGGCACGGCCCGCCACTGTACCGGTGCCGACGCGCTCAGCCCTCAGCCGCCGGCTTTGGTGCGCGCCGCGGCTCGACGAACGGCTCCTCGACGTCGGAGCCGCCGGCTTCGATCACCTTCGCTCGTTCGAGCTCCGCGTTCAACTCGGCGCCGAGCAGCACCGCGATGTTCGAGACCCATAGCCAGACGAGGAAGATGATGACGCCGGCGAGGGTGCCGTATGTCTTGTTGTAGGACGAGAAGTTGGCGACGTATAGGGCAAACAGGGCCGAAGCGGCGATCCACACGACGACGGCGAACAGGCCACCGGGGCTGACCCAGCGAAAGCCGGGATGCTTCACGTTCGGCGCCGCCCAATACAGAATCGCGAACATCAGGCTGACGACGAACAGCAGAACGGGCCATTTCGCGATATCCCACACTGTCACGGCGGTGCCGCCGACGCCGATGAGATTCCCGATCTGCTTGGCCAGGCCACCGGTGACGACGACACCCACGGCGGCGATCGCGAGCAGAGCGAGGAGGACGATCGTTGTGATGACGCGAACCGGAAGCGTCATCCAGATCGGCCTGCCCTCGTCGACGTCGTAGATGGCGTTCGAGGCGCGCATGAACGCGGCGACGTAGCCGGAAGCCGACCAGACAGCGCCGAGAATGCCGACAATGAACACCACCCCGGCGGCGCCACGGCTGTGCTGGAGGTTGTGAATCGCGTTGGTGAAGATCTGCTGAGCGGGACCCGGTGTCAGCTTGCCGAGGTTCGAGATCATCGACTGGGTCGCCGAGGTGCCGATCAGGCCCAGGACCGACACGAGCGCGAGCAGCGCCGGGAAGATCGCCAGGATGCCGTAGTACGTCAGCGCCGCGGCCCAGTCGGTGACGTTGTCCTCACGGAACTCGCGAACCGTGCGCTTCAGGACGCCGGGCCACGAGCGCCCCCGCAGTTCGGTCGGGCTGTCCGGCCCGGCCTGCGTCGCGCGGGCCGGCTGCTGAGCGGCGTCGCGCTCGTCTGTGTGCAGTGCCATCTCTCTCCTCCGATACTCAGGACCCCGAGCGTTTCGTCAACCGGCCGGCGAGGAAGCCGATGGCGAAGGCACCGACCGCCGCGAGCGGGATCGGGTTCTCGCGAGCCTTCTCCGTCGCTGCTGCGGCGGCCGTCGTGGCGTCGTCGGGCGTTGCGCTCTTTGCCTTGCCGAGCAGCTCGTCGGCCTTCTCCGAAACGTTTGTCTTTGTCTCCCCGAGCTTGCGCTTGGCCTGTCCCTTGACGTCGGCCTTCCGCGCGAGCGCCTCGACCGTGTCGCCGAGTTCCTCGCGGGTCTGCTCGATCTCGCGCTCGAGCTGCTCAGGATCAGGCGCTGTCACTGCCTCGCCGCTTGCGCGTGGCTCTTCGCCCATTGCACGTCCTCCTTCACGCTTTCAGTGGCCTGCTCCGGAACCGGTGGGGTCGCCCGCTGCACGTTCCGCTTCCCGGCGAGCGCGAGCACACCGGCGACGACGCCGAGTACCGCGGCCACGATCAGCGCCGCCAGCCAGGGCGTGACGGCGGTCGCCAGCGCGAGAATCGCCGCCGCAATCAGGGCGCCGAGCGCGTACGCGCCGAAGATGCCGGCACCGCCGAACATCCCGGCGCCGAGTCCCGCCCGCTTGCCCTTCTCCTGAAGCTCGACCTTCGCCAACTCCGCCTCTTGACGCGCGAGTCGGCTCGTCTGCTCTGAAAGCTGCTTGACGAGCTCTCCGAGCGACGCGTCGCGCGCCTGAGCTCCGTTTTCCATCTCGGCTCCCTTCCAATGACGACCGGTTGCCGCGGGGCTGCCCGCCAATGGCGGGTGTAAACCTTTGGTTGCCCCTGAGCGGTCGTTATCCGGACACCCGGGAGCAGTCAGCCGGCCCCCTCTGCTGAGCGTGCCACCTCCTCAAGCGTCAGTCCCGACTTGACTGATCGCGGCTCGGTCGCCGCTGGATCGCGGTTTGCGTCGGCGTGCTCATCTACCCGCTTGATCAAGAGCCATTGCGGCTGGCGAGGCCCGCCCGTGCGTTGCAGCGTCCAGCCGCCGGTCAGCTTCTCGCCGTCAAGCCAGAACTTCGCGTGGCCGGCAGCGAGCGCCTCCGCGATCGTGTGGTCGAGATCGAGGTTACGGTACGTCCCAGCGTCCCACACGATCACGGCCCCGGTGCCGATGCGTCCTTCGAAGGACCCATGATCGAGCGCGTGGTCGTCCACCTGCACGGCAAGACGCTTGACCTGTGGGTCGGTCGACGGACCTTTCGGCACCGCCCATGACCGCAGCACGCCGTCGACCTCGAGCCGGAAGTCATAGTGCAGCGTCGACGCCGCATGCTGCTGGATGACGAAGCGGGGCGCGGCCGTCACGGCGTCGGCAGCGAGGCAACGGAGGCGGGAACGATCGCCTCGTGCGTGTACTCGGCGGCCAGTCGCGCCGGGCGGCTGGAGCAGAGAAGCCATTCCTCTCCGGCGCGGCACAGCGTCCAGAACTGCTCAACGGCGACCTTGCTGCCGACCGGTCGCTTGCGATCCGGTTGGGTTAGGGCGTTGGCGGGCTCGAAACCGCGCCGCAGCTTGGCGCGGACCCTGAGACGAACCAGGCCCCGGTCGGCCAGCAGGGAGACGTAATCCAGTCGCGGTGCAGCGAGCAGGCTCGTCCGTTGGCGCTTGCCCCTCGCCGCGTAGCCGTCGAGGCGCTTGACCCAGTCCGCCATCAAGTCAGGTTCGCTGATGCGCGCCAACCGCTGGCGATCGCCCGCGTCCCATGCGCTGAACATCTCCGTGAGCAGCCGCTCCGTCGCCGCCACGACCGCGGCCCCACCATAAGTGGGATCATTTCCCGCCGCAGCTTCCACCACTTCGACCCGCCGGCGGATGCGCCGTTCCCCGGGCAGCCTGATCAGCGCGACCAGGCACCAGACGAGCCCCAGGCCGAGCGCGCAGCCGACCAGAGTCAGCGGCACCACCTGCCAGATCGGTAGGCCCGGATCACTGACGTGTATGTAAACGAAACCCATGCCGAGACCGGTGGACGATCACGGCGCGCCATGGAAGTACAGCGTGCTGGACATCACGTCGTCTGCTCGTGGCGCGTTGGGCACCTTCGCCGTGGCAGTACAAGTAAGACTGCCCGTGACGATCACGGCGCCCTCCTCGGGTTTGCCATTGACTGTGGCCTGCTGGCTCGACGTCGAGGTGAGCAGTGTCAGCTCGTCACCCCGCGAACCCCTGCCGGGAACCACGAGAGTGTTCCCGGGGTACTCGCCGCTGTCGCCCGGCAGGGACTGCGGTGGATAGGTGACGCTGAACGTGAACGTGACCTTTGCGTTTGCCGGCGTGAATTTGGGAGGGGCGCAGGTGAACCTGAACTCGTTGTCGCCGCCGGCCTGGAGCGGATGGCTCGGGCTGGTGACGGGGAAAGGCGTGACAACCGGAAGGCCGTTGATGTCCACCGGCGGGTAGTCAACGCGTACGCGCGCATCGCCCGTGTGGGTTGGCGGGGGTGGCTGCGGAACGACGTAGCTGTTGCTGGACGCAAGCGTGGAACCGGCGCCGTTGGTGGCGGTGACCTCGCAGAAGATGCGATGCAACTTGTCGGACGCGGTGATGGTGATCGACTGCTTTCTGCCGATCCGCTTCTGCCGAGTCACGCCGTGTCGGGAGGTGCCGCCGTTGATGTACCACGCGTAGTCGAAGTGCGGGAAGTGGTCCCACTTCCCCGGATTGCAGAAGTTCGTCCCATCGATCCCCACGCCGGGCGTGATCGAAGGACGCTCAACGACGGCGCTGAGCTGCACGTGCCCGCGGGTGACCCTCTTCCTGGAGAGCGCCGGCTTGACGGGGTGGATCCGGACTTGGTCCGACTGGGCGATGGCGATTGAGGGCCCGTCGGACGCGACGTCGACACACGCGATACGACTGGCGCCGGCCCGGACGGCATTCGAGATTGAGGCGGGAAGATCCGGCAGCACCAACCTCGGGGTGGCAACGGTGTCAAGTTGCGTGGAGACTCCCCGGGCGGGGTGGCCCTTCGTGCCGGACACGGTCTCATACCAATACCAGTGGTACTGGTGGCTGCGGATGGGGTTGGTCCACTTCGCTGGGTGGCACGTGAGGATGTCGCCGGCGTGAACGAAGTCCGATGGCTGCGAGCCGTGGTAGATGACCGGCGGACTTGTCGAGCGCAGCGGCGGAAGGTTGCTGACCGTGACCGGGTTACTCGTCGCCTGCCCGGTGCCGTGTCCGTGTGCGCTGACACGACAGGTGAGCTGCCTGCCGGTCATCGCCCCGGTGAGGGCGAGCGTGGGCTGAGTCTGAGCTGAGATGACCGCCGTGTCGAGAAACCATTCGTACGTAAATCCGGGCGTCCCCGACTGATCGGTCCAGGTCCCTGGCTGACAGGTCACGGTCTGGCCGACCAATGGTGGGCCCGTGATCTGCGGCCGCCCGGTGTTCACGGGAGCACCTCCGCCTCCCACGAGCACCGACACGCTCGTCGCGGATGTCGCGCCAACCGCGTTCGTGACAGTGATCTGGCAGGCGAGCTGATGTCCAGCGTAGCTCTGCCCGAGCGGCAGCGGATCGCCCGTGCCCAGCTGGTCCTGCGGACCGAGCGGCTGGCCGTCGAGGAGCCACTGCACCGTGAAGTTGTCGTTTGCGGTGACAGGTGACTCGCCGGTGTCGGCCCAGTCCCCCGACGAGCAGGTGACGGTCTGCCCGGGAGTCGCCGAGCCGAGCACGCTCGGCAGCGCAACGTTGCGCGGCGTGACGAGCGTGACCTCGCCAACCCGGTTCGAGTGAAACTCGGTGTACCAGACGTTCCCTTCGGCATCGGCCGTGTCACCGCTGGCGTCCCCGCCGACGCCCTGAGTCGTGCTGAGAACCGTGGTGGCCTGCGTGCCGGGGTCGAAGCGAATCATGACGTGATCGAGGTTGTCGGTTACCCAGAGACCGCCGTCGTGTCCCGACGCGATCCACAGCGGATGGCCGCCCGTCGGGAACTCGGTGATGCCGTCCGAGGTGCCGGGCGAGACGGCGCTCGGATTCAGACGTGCCACGCGACCCGTGTACTCCGCGATCCAGACGTTTCCATCAGGGCCGATCGTCAGCCCCTCAGGCTGGCTCGCCGGTGTCGGCAGGTCGTAGAGCGTGATCCCGCTGGACGTACCGGGGCTGACGGCGCTCGTGTCGACCCGCGCGACCTGGCCGGTACCGATGACCGTGACCCACAGCAAACCGCCCGGCCCGCTGGTCAGGTCGACTGGCTGGTAGGACACACGGCCGACAAAGTTGGTCAGCGGGTACTCGGTGATCGCGTGCGTCGACGGGTCGATGCGGCCGATCCTGCCGCCGCCGGGCTCGGTGAACCACAGCGCGCCGTCCGGTCCGGAGACGATCCCCTCGGGTTGGCTGGCGGCGCCGGACGGGATCGGGAATTCCCCCACGAGCTGTCCGGTGTCAGGGTCGATCGCGCCGATCATCCCGGTCCCGTTTTCGGTGAACCAGAGGTTGCCGTCGCTGCCGGCCGCAACGCCGGACGGATGCGCGCCGGCGCTCAGCGACGGCCCGGAGGTTGGAAACTCGATCACCGCGCCGTGATCGTCCACGCGCCCAATTCGATTTGCGCTGTATTCCGAGAACCACATCGCGCCGTCGGGACCTCGCGTGATGAGGTTCGGCCCGGTCCCGACCGAAGGCACGAATTCCTCCCAGGCCGGCGGCGGCACCGTCGCGACCGCAGCCGCCGACGCCGCAAAGGCCATGAACAAAGCGCTCACTGACAAAGCGATAAGCAGACGCGGTCCCACCCGATACCCCCAATGTCGCGACTTCACGATCGCGCGGCGCCCTCATGCCGCGGATCCCGTGGCCACCCTACCGAAATGTGACCGGCTGCTCTAGCCGGTGACCGGTGCAGGCAATCCCGGAGTGGGCGATCCAGGACTCGAACCTGGGACCTCTTCCTTATCAGAGAAGCGCTCTAACCGACTGAGCTAATCGCCCGGCGATTCGTGCGCCCGGCTCGCTTTCGCGGGGCGAGAGGCGCACGCGTGGGTGATTCTAGACGGCGATCGGGGCCGCAGGCGACGGGGTCCTCCGCGCGGTCTGTCTGCCGTCCTATGCAACCGCGCGGACCCGGATCCGCCGGACAAGCTCGAGTGCATCCTCGACCGACTCGAAGCTCACCTGCGCGCGGTAGCCGGTAGGGGTCGGCGCAACCTCGACGTTGCAGCCGAGCGCCTGCCCGAGTGCGTCGGAGATCTGGGTGATCGCCGCCTCCTGGTCGGGGTGCAGCGCCCGGCTGCGGCGGCGCGGCGGGCGGCGGCTTCGCTCGCGCGGCGCCTCGGCGGCGACGCGCGCCCTGGCCTCGAGCTCGCGCACAGACCAGCCTCCGGCGGCCGCCTCGCGGGCGAGGGAGCGGCGGACGGCGTGGTCCCCGGCGAGGAGCAGCGCGCGGCCGTGACCCTCGGTCAGGTCGCCGCGCTCGAGCCGGTCGAGCGCCTCATCGGGGAGATCGAGGAGCCGGATCAAGTTCGACACCGCGACGCGACTGCGCCCGACGCGCAGGCCGACCTCCTCCCGCGTGAGCGACAGCTCCTCGACGAGGGCCGCGCAGGCGCGGGCCTCCTCGACGGGGTTGAGGTCCTCCCGGGCCATATTCTCGATGAGCGCCACCTCGAGCGAGGCGGCATCGTCATGGCGACGGATGATGGCCGGCACCGTGTCGAACTCGGCGAGCCGGGCCGCCCGCCAGCGGCGCTCGCCGGCGACGAGCTCGTAGCGGCCGCCGACAAGCGGCCGGACGAGGATCGGCTGGAGGACGCCACGGGCCCGGATCGAGTCGGCGAGGGCGAGCAGCGAGTCCTCGTCGAAGGACGCGCGTGGCTGGTGGGGATTCGGGGAGATGAGGTCGACCGGAACCTGTCGGAGCTCCTCCGCCTCATCCTTCGGCGCCACCGACAGGATCGCTGCAAGACCGCGGCCCATTCCCTTCTGCCGTTCAGCCACGAGCGGCCACCTCCTTTGCGAGCTCGAAGTACGCGTCCGCACCGGCACAGTGCGGATCGTGGTGAATGACGGGCTTGCCAAAACTCGGGGACTCGCCGATCCGCACGTTGCGCGGGATCACCGTATCGAACACCAGTTCTGGGAAATGCTCGCGGACCTCACGCTCGACGTCCTGAGCGAGGCGCGTCCGACCGTCGTGCATCGTCAGCAGCATCCCGGCGATCGTCAGGCGCGGGTTGAGCTCGCGCTGCACAAGCGACAGCGTGTCCAGCAGGCCGGCGAGACCCTCGAGCGCGAAATACTCGGCCTGCACCGGGACGATCACCCGGTCGGCAGCAACGAGCGCGTTGACGGTCAGTGGTCCGAGCGACGGCGGGCAGTCGAGGAAGATGAACGCGTAGCGCTCCCGGAGCGGCTCGACCGCGTCCCGCAGTTTCGTCTCGGATCCCGGCTCCCGCGGCAGTTCGACGGTCGCGCCGGCGAGATCCGGGCCGGCGGGAGCGACCACGAGGTTGTCGACCTCGCTCGGGACGATGATGTCCTCAAACGACACCTCGCCGCTCAGCACGTCATAGACAGTCCGGGGTGCGTTCTTCGTGATCCCGAGGCCGAGCGTCGCGTTGCACTGCGGATCGATGTCGATGAGCAGGGAGTCGTAGCCCGCCTCCGCGACACAGGCGGCCAGGTTGACGGCGGTCGTGGTCTTTCCCACGCCGCCCTTTTGATTGGCGATCGCGTAGACGGTGCCCATCGACCCGGGAAGCTAGTGGGTTATGCGGTCAGACGCCGTGCCCGAGCGGGCGCTTGCGCGCGATTCCCGCGCGGCGCGGAAATCGGGCCGGGGTCGCCGCGACCTTCGTGAAGACATGGAGGTGGCGGTGCTCGGCGCTCGGGTACGGGTGGACGGGGATGACCGGCCCGACGATGAGACCAAGCTCACCCGCGGCACGCGCGGCCACCGCCTCCGCGTCGGGATCCCGCCGGCCTCGCCAGAGCACGGCCGCACCGCCGAGGCGTAGCAGCGGCGCGGCGTACTCCGCGACCACCTCGGGGGCGGCGAGCGCACGGGCGACGACGAGATCGCGGGTGTCGAGGCCGTCCTGCCACTCCTCGGCACGGGCGTGGATGACCTCGGCGTTGGCGGCGCCGCAGGCCGCCGCGGCCCGGCTGATGAACGCGCACTTGCGTGCGCTGCTCTCCACCAGGGCCACCCGGGCGCCCGGGAGCGCGATCGCGAGCGGCAGACCCGGAAAGCCCGCGCCGGAGCCAAGGTCGCCGATGCGCGTTGCCGCTCGGACCACCGGAAGCTCGAGGGCGACGAGCGCGTCCGCGAGGTGGTCGTCGATGACCCGTGAGGGCTCTCTGACCGTCGTCGGGGCGAGCTCGTTTTCCGCGACCACCGCCAGCAGCGCACGTAGTCGGTCGGATGCCCCGTCGCCGAGCCCGTAGCGCTCGGCGAGGGCCACGATCGGATCCGATCGGCTCACGTCGGGCGGGCGTCGCGCTGGCGTTCGCGCTCGATGAAGCCGGCATAGCGCTCCCGCATCAGCCCGAGCCGCTCGGCGGCGTGGCCGTCGAGACCGGCGTGGACTTCGCGCTCGAGGATCGGCAGCAAGTCCGTGACGAGCGTCCGCCCGCGGGCCATCCACTGGAAATACGACCGTCCTCCGTGATGGTACGGCCCGTACAGCTTCGATCCAGGAAAGCGGGCCGCGAGCCACCGGAACAGGGCTTCATGGCGGACATGCATCCGCAGCGTCACCTGCGGCTGCTTGCCGTCGCCGCCGAACGAGCCCTCGCCGACGAGCAGCCCGACGACGACTCCGCGCTCAAACTCGGTGAGCTCACTCACCCGAGGAGTTCTAGCGCGACCGCTGTTTCACCGTCAAGAAAAACGTGAAACACCGAGGCTGGGCGAAACCGGTCAGTCGACGAGCGGGGCGACGACGAGGTACCGGGCGGGCTCCTGACCCTCACTGTACGTCTCGACGTCGTGGCGCGACTTGAGGTGCTCGTGAACGACCTTGCGCTCGAGCGCGCTCATCGCCTCGAGCGCGACGGGCCGGCGGTCGCTCACCGCCGTCTCCGCGGCCTGGTCGGCCGTGGCCCGGAGCGCGACCGCCCGCCGTTCACGGTAGCCGCCGGCATCGACGATCACACGGCGGCGGTTCGACTCGCCCTTGTACGCGATCCGGTAGGCAAGGTGCTGGATCGCGTCAATCGTCTGACCGTGATGGCCGATGAGCAGGCCAAGATCCTCGCCGACGAAGCGGCCGGTCAGCCCCTCGGGGTCCTCATCCACTTCCACCGTGGCTTCGACGCCGATCTCCGACGCCAGGCGCTCCAACAACTCGCGGAAGCGATCCGCAGGCTCACTCATCGATTCTCTTCCCCCAGGGGTTTCGTTCTATCTCCGGCGACCGGAGCGCTTCTTCTTCTTGCGCGGCGGTGGAGGCGGCGGGCCACCGCGGCTGCGGCTACCCGCGCCGACCGGTGGGGAGTCATCCTGCTTCGAGCGACCGCGCAGCAGGCCCGTGAGACCGGCCGTGAGGCCACCGCCGCTGGCACCGTTGGAACCGTTCTTCTCGGGTGGTGCCACCTCGGCCGTTGAGGCCGGGCGCCCGCGGCTGCCGCCGCCACCCGGTCCCGAGCCGCCGTCACCACCCGCCGCAGGCGCCGGCGTCACCGGCCCGAGACGGCGCTTGATCACGTACTGCTGTCCCATCGTCCAGGTGTTCGTCGTGATCCAGTACACGAGCACGCCGGCCGGGAAGTTGATGATGAAGACGACGAAGAAGACCGGGAGCAGCATCATGATGCGCCGCTGCGTCTGGTCCATCGTGGGGCTCGACATCATGATGCTCGACGCGAGCTGCGTGCCCACGTAGAGGATGATCATCACGACGAGGACCGCGCCGGTGGCCTTGTTCGTGAGGTCGGGGATGAACAGGAACTGAGCGCCGTGGTTGGGGCCGCATGGCACCGTCTGTCCGACCGTGTGCGGGTGCGTGGCGTGGAACGCGAGCTGGATCTGCGGACAGATGTCCCTCCGCAGGCTCGTGCGCAGCATGTAGAAGAGCGAGATGAAGACGGGCAGCTGCGCGACGAGCGGGAGACAGGACCCGAGCGGGTTGACCTGATTCTCCTTGTAGAACTTCATCAGCTCCTGCTGCTGACGCTGCTTGTCCTCCTTGTACTTGTTCTGGATCGCCTTGAGCTCCGGCTGGAGGCGCTGGAGGCGCTGCATCGAGTGGAACTGCTTCACCGTGAGGGGAAGCAGAATCGCCCGGATGATGATCGTCAGCAGCACGATCGACCAGCCCCACGAGCCGCCGATCGTGCTGTGGATGGCCTTGAGGACCGCCTCAAAGACGTCGATCAGCGGTTGGAAGATGTTCGCGGCGACGAGCATGGGTCAGGCGATGGGGGCCGGGTGCCGCGGCTTGAACAGCCGCTGGTCTTCGACGAGGTCGACTCCTCCGTGGCTCCACGGGTTGCAGCGCAGCAACCGCCAGCCGGCCAGGATCAGTCCGCGCAGTATGCCGAATCTCGTTATCGACTGCGCGGCGTATTCAGAGCATGAGGGGTAGTACTTACACCGCGATCCAAACACTGGGGAGAGCAGTCGCTGGTAGGCACGGATCGGGAAGACCGCAATAGCCCGGACGAAGCTCACGTCTCAGCCTCTACCTGGGGCTCCGGGTCGGATGCATTCTTATGACTCGCACCTGCCGCCCGGTCGACGAGTTCTCCCAGCGCACGCTGAATTCCCGCCAGACCCTCACGGTCAGCCAGAGGCCGAGCATCCGGGCGTGCGACGACCACCGCGTCGGTGCCGTCGGGCAGCCGGGTTGACTCGACCGCGAACGCCTCGCGCAGGAGTCGCTTGACGCGGTTGCGCTCGACGGCGCCGCCGACCTTCCGGGACACCGACAGACCAAGCCGCGACTGGCCGGCATCCTCACCGCGCGGGAAGACGTAGAGGACAAGCTCGCGGCCGGCATGCGATCGGCCGTTGCGGAACACACGATCGAAGTCGGCGCTGCGGGAGAGCCGACTGCGGGCTGGACGTGACCGCGGGGCGGAGGACCGCCGGATCAGACGGTCAAGCGCTTCCGGCCCTTGTCGCGGCGCCGCTTCAACGTCAGGCGTCCGCCGCGCGTGCGCATCCGCGCGCGGAAACCGTGCGTCCTCGCTCGCTTGCGCTTTTTCGGCTGATAGGTGCGTTTCATAGGTCACGAGCCCAGGGGCGGGGTGGTGAGCCAGTATACGCACGGGCGATCGAGACCCATGAAAGCGGACCTCCCGCGCCCGTCGCTCCCTTTTTCCCGCGCTTTGCGCCAACACCTCCCCGACAGCGGTTTCACGCCGCAGGACCGCTGTTATATTCGCCGTCCCCGGGCGTTGCCCGCACCTCACGAATCGGTCCCCACGAACGCTCCCCGAAGGAGTCGCTTGGAGCTGCCTGCGCATCTCGAGCCCTCATCAGCCTGGCGCGAGATCCGCGCCGAGCTTCGCCGCATGGTGGGTGAGTCGACGTACGAGATCTGGCTCGCGCCGGTCGAGGTCAAGGCATGGGATGGCGCGGTGCTCGTGCTCCAGGCGCCGGCGGCAACCCAGACGTGGGTTGCCAAGCGATTCGGTCGCATCGTCGAGGGCTGCGCGCGCGCGGTCGTCGGGTCGTCCGTTCGTGTCAGCTTCGACGGTGACGGGGGTCCGACGCGCCCCGCGTCGGTCGCACCCCGCACGGCGGCGAGGTTCGACGACGCGTCGACCGAATTCAACCCGCGCTACAGCTTCAACCAGTTCATCATCGGCGACGGTAATCGCCTCGCCCACGCGGCCGCGCTCGCTGTCGCGGAGCTTCCCGGACAGGCCTACAACCCGCTCTTCCTCCACGCCCCACCCGGACTCGGCAAGACCCACCTGCTGCACGCGATCGGCAACTACGTGCTCGCGTTCGGCGGCGGCGCGACCGTCCGGTACACGACCGTCGAAGCGTTCACCAACCACTTCATCACCGCGCTCACCACGCGCTCGGTCGATCACTTCAAGCGCGCCTACCGCGATGCCGACGTCCTCCTCATCGACGATGTCCAGTTCCTCGCCAGCAAAGCGAAGACCGAGGAGGAGTTCTTCCATACGTTCAATGCTCTGTATGAGACCGGCCGACAGCTTGTCCTCACCTGCGACCGCCTGCCGCGCCAGCTGACATCCGTCGAGGAGCGCCTGCGCGAGCGTTTCGAATCCGGGCTCGTCGCCGACATCCGCACTCCAGACTTCGCCACGCGAGTGGCGATCCTCCGCAAGCGGGCGGTGCTCGACGGCATCGTCCTCGCCGATGACGCGGTGCTCGACCTCATCGCCGAACGCGTCACCGACAACGTGCGGGCGCTCGAGGGTGCCCTCATCCGCGTCGTCGCCCACCATTCCCTCACGGGACACGCGATTGACCTTCCCCTCGCGCGGGGCGTGCTTGACGAGATCCATCCCGCTGCGAGGACCCGCGGCCATGAAGCTGTGAGCCTCGAGCGCATCCAGAGCACGACCGCGTCGTTCTATGAGCTCACCACCCACGAGCTCCTCTCCGACTCGCGTACCGCGCGGATCGCCTGGCCGCGACAGGTGGCCCTCCATCTCGCGCGGGAGCTGACCGACGCATCACTCAACGAGATCGGTGCCGGCTTCGGGCGCAACCACGCGACGGTCCTCCATGCATGCAAGCGCGTCTCCGACCGCCTTACGCACGATCAACAGGCCGCCGACGAGGTCCGTCATCTCGCCGAGACGATCCGCGGCCAACAACCCGACCGCACCTGTTGACACACTGGCCTGTCCGGCGCGAGCGACAACTTCTCCGCTTGTTGCGGACGAACGCGCACTTATCCACAGCTTCTATTCGCCCTATGACTTCTACCTTCCTTGAGAGGTATTCATCGTGAAGATCTCCCTCGAGCGCGACGTCCTGCTCCGACAGCTTCAGACGGTCAGTCGCGTCGCGTCCACCCGAAGTGCCATCCAGGCGCTCTCCGGCGTTCAACTCGCGGCTTCGTCGGAGCTCTGCGAGCTGTGTGCCACCGATATGGATGTCGGCCTCCGGGTTCCACTCGAGGCGGAGGTCGCTCGCGAGGGCGTCGTCGTCCTCCCCGGACGCCTCATCGTCGATGTGATCCGCTCACTCCCAGCTCCGTCGGTCTCGCTGGAGCTCCGCCCTGCTGAGCAGGACGTCGAGGTTGTCTCGGGCAAGGCGACGTTCCACATCCGCACCTTGCGGACCGAGGACTTTCCCCCGTTCCCAGAGCCGAATCCAGAGACGGCCGTCAGCCTCCCCGCCGACGCGTTCGTATCAACGGCGCTGAAGGTCGCGGGCTCGGCCTCGCGAGACGAGACCCGCCCGGTCCTCACCGGGATCCTCGTGTCGGCGTCCGACCGTGAGCTGAGGATGGTCGCGACCGACTCCTACCGACTGAGCGTCAAGGAGACGGTGCTCGAAGCGCCGCTCGCCTCGAGCTTTGAGGTGAACGTTCCTGCACGCGCCCTCCAGGAGCTCGCGCGGGTCGCCGGCCACGCCAATGAGGAGCAGGTGAGCGTGAGCGTGCGTCAGAACCAGGTGCTGTTCGTGCTCGGCCGAGTGATCCTGTCCTCGCGCCTGATCGACGGCCAGTTCCCGAACTATCGCCAGCTCCTCCCGGAGAGCTTTGAGCACGAGTTGCGGATCGCCGGCGCTGAGCTGACCGACGTCGTGCGCCGGATCAGTCTCCTGGCGCAGAAGAACGCACCACTGCGCCTTGCCTTCCAGCCGGGTGAGCTGACCGTGTCCGCGCAGACACCGGACGTCGGCGAGGCGCTCGAGTCACTGCCTGTCGCCTTCGAGGGTGAGCCGCTCGAGATCGGGTTCAACCCGGAGTTCCTGCGTGCTGGGCTGGAGGCGATCGACGAAGGCGATGTGCTGCTCAAGCTGATCAGCCCGCTGCGCCCCGGGCTCATCGAGTCCGCTGATGAAAGCCGCTTCCAGTACCTGATCATGCCGATCAGGTTGAACGTGTAGGGGCGATGCGGGTCGCTGCCCTCACCGTGCGCGACTTCCGCTGCTACGAGCACGTCCGCGCGACGTTTGGTGACGGCCTCACCGTGATCACCGGTCCGAACGGGGCCGGCAAGACGAACCTGCTCGAGGCGCTGTACTTCGGTTGCACCGGCCGGTCGTGCCGGACGAATAGCGAGCGCGAGCTCGTGCGCTTTGGAAGCGCCGCTGCCCGCGTCGTCGTCGACGCGGTCGGCGACGACGGGCCGCATGAGCTCTCGGTGGGTTTCGAGCCGGGCCAGCCGAAGCGGATGCGCGTCGACGGAGCGACCGTCGAGCGGATGCTCGACGTCGCCGACCGACCGCTTGTGAGCGTGTTCCTGCCCGACCGGCTCGAGCTGATCAAAGGGGCGCCATCGCTGCGCCGTGCCCACCTCGACCAATTCGTCGCTGCGCTTTGGCCGGCGCGTACGGCGGCGCGACGCGCGTACGCCCAGGCGCTCGCACAGCGCAACGCGCTCATCAGCCGGATCCGGGCGGGCGGCGCGTCCGGGGACTCACTGCGAACCTGGGACGCGCAGCTCGCCCGCTACGGGATCGCGCTGATGGGCGACCGCCGCGACGCCGTGGCGGCGATGAGCCCCGCGTTCACCAGGATCGCGGACGAACTCGGGCTCGGCACCGACGTCGCCGTGGGGTACCGTCCACGCTCGAAGGCGACGACGCCCGATGAACTTGCGGAGGAACTGGCCGAGCGCACCGCCGCGGACATCGAGCGCGGGTTCACCGGTCATGGCCCGCACCGGGACGAGCTCCTCGCGGCGCGAGAGGGGCGCGAGTTGCGTGTGTACGGCTCACAGGGGCAGCAGCGACTCGGACTCCTGGCGCTGTTGCTGGCCGAGCGGGAGACGATCGCAGCGCGCCGAAGCGCGCCGCCGCTGATGTTGCTCGACGACGTCATGAGCGAGCTCGACGGGGTTCGCCGCGACGCCCTCGTGCGCCTCCTGCGCTCTAGTTCCGGTCAATCCATGATCACGACGACCGACCTTGAACATGTCCCTGGAGCGCGCGAGCCCGGAGTCGAGCGGCTCGCTGTCGAGGCGGGAGTGATCGCCCAGGATGCACTCGTCGCGTAGGAGGGAGCGGTGACCCGGTACCGCCGCGCCCCGCGTTCGGTCGCAGTCGCGCTTGGTGCCGCCCGGCACGACTGGGCACCGGCGACGCTGCTCGCGTCGGTGCAGGCGGTATGGCCCGATGTGGTCGGCGCTGCGATCGCAAACGAAGCGACGCCGGTGAGCGAGAAGGCTGGTGTCCTCACAGTGTCATGTGCCGCGTCGGTGTGGGCTCAGGAGCTCGACCTGATGGCCCCGACGATCCTCGGACGCCTCAACGCGAAGCTCACCCCCGCCGGAACGGTCACGCGTCTACGGTGCGTGGCGACCCCGCCGCGGCGCTGACGACGTACAGCGTCCCCACCGTCCGACCCCGCAGCCCGAGGTCCTCGATCGCGGCTCGGACCCCCGGGTAGTGGGGATGACCGTAGTCATCGAACACGATCAGCGCGCCCGGAGCGAGTGCCTCCTCCCACGCCCGCACCTCGGCCACGGTCTCCTCACGCTCGTGTGAGCTGTCGATGTACAACAGCTCAATACCGGTCTCGCCGCCGCCGCCGTCCTCGGTGCGGGGTCCCACCCGGCCGGGCTCGCCGATGAATGCGATTCGCTCCCGGACGTGTGCTGAGACGAGCTCGAGGTACGCCGATCGCTCGGGACGATCGAAGGGGTCGTACGTGCGAACCAGCCTGCTCGGAGCGTCGAGCGCAAGGGCGATCGCCGTCCACCCGTTGGCCGTCCCCAGTTCGACCACGCGGTCCCGACCGTTGGCGATTTTCAGCAGCTTCGCGAGGTCGGCCGGCCGCGTCGAGGACTCGAGTGCGAAGTCGTCGCCGAGCTCACGCGCGCGCCTCCGTGCCCGCCACTGAAACCTCGCAACGTGCGGAGGAAGGACGCGCAGGCGGACCAGCTCGCGAACTGCCCTCGTGGTTACACTTTTGTCCGTCATTTGCAGGTAATTTGACACACGCCCGAGAGGGTTTTCCGGGGGTCGCTGTGCTATTCTTCTGTACACCAGCCTTCGACGCCCCGGCGCGCGGACATCGGCGCGGACCCGGGGCGTCTCAACGTCATCGGAGGATTCGTTGGCGAACGACGACGGTGCCACGCGGCGCCCTAACGAACAGTCAAGCTACGACGCCCAGGACATCACCGTCCTGGAGGGACTCGAGGCGGTTCGGCGCCGACCCGGCATGTACATCGGGTCGACCGGTCAGCGGGGGCTGCACCATCTCGTCTACGAGGTTGTTGACAACTCCGTTGATGAGGCTCTCGCCGGTCGTTGCGACAGCGTCTCGGTCACGATTCATCCGGACAACTCCATCACCGTCCGCGATGACGGTGCCGGCATCCCGGTCGCGATTATGGAGAAGGAGCAACGTCCGGCGGTCGAGGTCGTGCTCACCGTCCTGCACGCCGGCGGCAAGTTCGGCGAGGGCCGGGGCTACAAGGTGTCGGGCGGCCTCCACGGCGTCGGCGTGTCCGTCGTCAACGCGCTCTCTGAGCACCTGACGGTCGAGATCCGCCGCGACGGGTATCTGTGGACGCAGTCGTATGACCGCGGTGTCCCGCGCGGTGATCTCGTGCGTGGCGAGAAGACAAAGGAGACGGGCACGACGATCACGTTCCTGCCCGACGCCGACGTGTTCGAGTCGCTCGACATCGACTTCAAGACGATCGAGGAACGGCTGCGCGACACCGCCTTCCTCACCCGCGGCTTGCGGATCGAGCTGATCGATCGTCGCGCGGAGGGGCACCGGATCGAGTTCCAGTACGACGGCGGGATCGTCGACATGGTTGCCCATCTCAACCACAACAAGGAGCCGATCCACGACAAGGTCGTGTGGTTCTCCGGCGAGAGCGACGAGGGTGCGGTCGAGGTCGCGCTCCAATGGAACTCCTCCTACCAGGAGTCGGTGTTCTCGTTCGCGAACAACATCAACACGATCGAGGGCGGCTCGCACATGAGCGGCTTCCGCTCGGCGCTCACCGCCGCTCTCAACCGCTACGCGCGGGACAAGGGCGAGCTCAAGGAGAAGGACGACAACCTGAGTGGCGAGGATGTCCGTGAGGGGCTGACCGCCGTCATCTCCGCCAAGCTGACCGACCCGCAGTTCGAGGGTCAGACGAAGACCAAGCTCGGGAACCCCGGCATGCAGGGGTTCGTCCACTCGATCGTCTACGACCGGTTGAACGAGTTCCTCGAGGAGAACCCCAAGGACGCCCGCTCGGTCATCCGCAAGGCGGTGTCGGCCTCGCAGGCGCGCGCGGCGGCCCGCAAGGCGCGTGACCTCACGCGGCGCAAGTCGGCGCTCGAGAACTCGACCCTCCCGGGCAAGCTCGCCGACTGCTCGGTCAAGGACCCGTCGCTCGCCGAACTGTTCATCGTCGAGGGTGACTCTGCCGGCGGCTCGGCCGTGAGTGCGCGAGATCGCAACACGCAGGCCGTGCTCCCGCTGCGGGGCAAGATTCTCAACGTCGAGAAGAGCCGGATCGACAAGGTCCTCCAGAACCAGGAGATTCAGGCGCTCATCACCGCGCTCGGCACCGGCGTCCGCGACGAATTCGACATCGAGAAGGCGCGCTACCACAAGGTTGTGCTGCTCACCGACGCGGACGTCGACGGCGCGCATATCCGGACGCTGGCGCTGACCCTGCTGTTCCGCGAGATGCAGCCGCTGATCGATGCGGGCTACGTGTACATCGCCAAGCCGCCGCTGTACCGACTCACCCGGGGGCAGAAGCACCGGTACCTCGAACGCGAGTCAGAGCTCGAGGACATCCTGCTCGGCGACAAGTTCGAGAAGCTGACAGTCCTCGACCGCCACAACACCCAGTTCAAGCTCACGGACGCGCGCTGGAAGCGCTTCAGTCGCCTGCTCAAGCAGTACGAGGGCTGGGGTGCGGCCCTGCGCGCCGCCCACGGTCACGGGATCGTCAACTTCGTCCAGCAGGCTCGTCTGCTCGAGGAGAACATCACCGACGTCGACGGTCTCGTCCGCTACATCGAGAGGCACGGCCAGAACGGCGAGGCGTACTCGGCGACGCTGATCGGGCAGAACGACGAGGAGATCGTGATCCGGACGATCGAGGCGAAGACGGGCCTGGCGACGACGCACCACGTGCATCGGGCCGCGCTCGAGGCGAACGAGTACCACAAGCTCGCGGAACTCCATCGCGAGCTGATCGCCCTCGCCGGCACGCCCCCGTTCACGGTCCGTCTCGGTGAGCACACCACCGACGCCGCGACGTTCGACGAGCTCCGCGAGTCGATCCTCTCGATCTCCCAGCGTGGCATCGACTACTACCGCTTCAAGGGCCTTGGCGAGATGGACGCCGACGAGCTCCGGGAGACGACGATGGACCCCGCGACGCGCACCCTCGTCCAGGTGACGATGGAGGACGCCGCCTCCGCGGACCTCGTCTTCTCGATGCTGATGGGCGACCAGGTGGAGCCCCGGCGGGCGTTCATCGAGGAGAACGCGCGCCTCGTCACCAACCTCGACATCTAATGGTCCAAGTAAGGCAGGACGAACACCATGTCTGCAATTGACACCATCAGTGGCGGCAACATCGAGCCCCGGGGGCTCGAGGAGGAGATGCGCTCTGCGTATCTCGATTACGCGATGTCGGTCATCGTCGGGCGCGCCCTGCCTGACGTCCGGGACGGACTGAAGCCCGTCCACCGCCGCGTGCTCTACGTGATGAACGAGCTCGGCCTGCAGCCGAACCGCAAGCACGTCAAGTGCGCGCAGATCGTCGGCGAGGTCATGGGCAAGTACCACCCCCACGGCGATAGCGCGATCTACGACACCCTCGTCCGCCTGGCGCAGGACTTCTCGATGCGCTATCCGCTCGTCGACGGTCACGGGAACTTCGGCAACATCGACGGCTACAGCGCCGCCGCCATGCGGTACACGGAGGCACGACTCGATCGGCTCGCGACCGAGATGCTGCGCGACATCGACGCCGAGACCGTCGACTTCGCGCCGACGTACGACGGCAGCCGTCAGGAGCCGGTCGTGCTCCCCGCGCGCTTCCCGAACCTGCTCGTCAACGGCGGCTCGGGCATCGCGGTCGGCATGGCGACGAACATCCCGCCACACAATCTGAGTGAGGTCGTCAGGGCAACGATTGCGTACATCGACGACCCGCTCATCGACGTCGACGGGCTGATGAAGCACATCAAGGGACCGGACTTCCCCACCGCCGGGACGATCCTCGGCCGCGACGGCATTCGGGACGCGTATGCGACCGGCCGCGGCCGGATTCGCGTCCAGGCGAAGGCGCACATCGAGCCGATCGGCCAGGGCAAGGAGGCGATCATCGTCACCGAGCTCCCGTTCCAGGTGCGCAAGGGCGGCGACGGCGGCGTGATCCTCAAGATCCGCGATCTCGTCCTCGACAAGAAGATCACCGAGATCTCCGATCTCCGAGACGAGTCGGACCGTCATGGGATGCGGATCGTGATCGAGCTCAAGCGCGACGCGATCCCGAAGGTCGTGCTCAACAAGCTCTACAAGCACACGCCCATGCAGGCGACGTTCGGCGTCAACATGGTCGCGCTCGTCGACAACGTCCCGCGGACGCTGTCTCTGCGCGAGGTGATCGGCCACTACGTCGATCATCAGCGCGAGGTCATCATCCGCCGGACGAAGTACGAGTTGCGGCGCGCCGAGGAGCGGGCGCACGTGTTGGAGGGCCTGCTGATCGCGCTCGCCAACCTCGACGAGGTGATCGAGCTGATCCGCGGGTCGCGGGACCCGGAGACGGCGCGCCACGGCTTGATCGAGCGCTTCGAGCTGACGCTCATCCAGGCGCAGGCGATCCTCCAGCTGACGCTCAGCCGGCTGACGGCGCTCGAGGCGGACAAGATCAAGCAGGAGCACTCCGATCTCCTCGAGCGGATCAAGGAGCTGCGCGAGATTCTCGGCGACGAGGAGAAGGTCAACGGGATCATCAAGGATGAGCTGACCGAGATCGCCGAGGCCTACGGCAACGAGCGCCGGACGGAGATCACCCACGCCGAGGGTGAGATCGACATCGAGGACCTGATCGCCGATCAGCAGATGGTCATCTCGATCACCCACTCTGGCTACATCAAGTCACTTCCCCTTTCGACCTACCGGCAGCAGCGACGCGGCGGCATCGGCGTGACCGGGATGGACATGAAGGAGGACGACTACATCGAGCACCTCTTCGTGTCCTCGACGCACGACTACCTGCTCTTCTTCACGAACCGCGGCAAGGTGTACCGGCTCAAGGTGTACGAGCTGCCGGAGGCGTCACGCACCGCGCGCGGCCGTGCGCTCGTCAACCTGCTCCCGCTCCGCGAGGGCGAGCGGGTCCAGTCGGTGCTCGCCACGCGCGACTTCTCCGAGGGCCGCTACCTCGTGTTCGCGACCCGCAAGGGGATGGTCAAGAAGACCGAGTTCGGCGCCTACAACACGCCGATCAAGGCCGACGGCATCATCGCCATCAACATCCGTGACGACGACGAGCTGATCGCCGTGCGCCGGACGAGCGGCCACGACGACATCATCATGGTCTCGCGCTCCGGTCAGGCGTCTCGGTTCAGCGAGGACCGGGTGCGCTCGATGGGGCGTGACACGAGCGGCGTGCGCGGGATGAACGTCGCGCAGAAGGACAACGCCGTGCTCGCGATGGACGTCGCGCGTGATGATCAGGAGTTGCTCGTCGTCACTGAGAACGGCTACGGCAAGCGGACGCCGATTCCCGAGTACCCGGTCAAGGGCCGCGGGACGATGGGCGTCAAGACGATCACCCTGACCGAGAACAAGGGCGCGCTCGCCGGCGCGCTCGTCGTCCGCGAGCACCAGGAACTCGTGTTCATCTCCCAGAACGGCATGGTCCAGCGGACCTCTGTGCGAGGCATCAACCGCTACGGCCGCGCGTCCCAGGGCGTGCGGGTGATGAACATCCGTGACGAGGACCAGGTGAGTGCGGTCGCGCTCGTCGTCGAGTCAGAGGCGCAGACGGCAGCGGCCGTCGCCGAGGGCGATCCGAGCGCCGGGCCGGTCGATGTGACCGCGGGCGATGTCGACGACGCCGTCGCCGCGGCCGCAGCCGCAGCTGACGCCGACGCAGCTGACGCCGACGCCGACGAGGCAGACGCCGACGACACCGACGCCCCACCGGCGGACAACGACACCGCAGACGAGTAGCGGGGCCGGCCGGCGCCGAGTAGCGACACCGGGCGCGCGCCAACCGAGACAAAGCCCGGGCGCGCGGCAGCCGACGTCCGGGGTCCCGTTAACGGGCGAAGGGCGTCGTCGACACGACGCCCTTCGCTGTACATCTGGCTGCCTGGAACCGCCGCGGGACGTGAACTGCTGCCGGTGGGACTAACTCCGGCACCCACGACGACGGTGCCACGGTTGGGACTCCGCTAAGCGGGGCCAGCCTCCGACCTAGCGGCCGGACACCTCCAGGGTCCCGTAAGAACTGTCAGACAGGCGGACCACCTCCTTTCTCTGGTAGGCGAAAGAATAGCGAACGGGCGGGACGCGCCACTACGCTTGGTGGCATGTGCCGAAACATCCGAACGCTCCACAACTTCGACCCGCCGGCGACGTCCGACGAGGTCCACGCCGCCGCGCTGCAGTACGTCCGCAAGATCAGCGGGTTCACGAAGCCGTCCCGCGCCAACGAGGCCGCGTTCGAGCGAGCCGTCGAGGCCGTCGCCGCGATCTCCGCGGAGCTCCTGCAGGAGCTCGAGACGGCGGCGCCGCCGAAGAACCGCGAGGTCGAGGTGGCCAAGGCGCGTGCCCGCGCCGCTCAGCGTTACGCCGCGTGAGCGAGGTACTGCTGCCAGGCAGCGGGAATCGTCGGGCTCGCCACGTGGATGAACACGTGCGGGCTCGGCGTCCGCGGCTGCTTGAGCAGCCGCATTCCCGCCTGGCGCGGGAGTGAGTTCCCCTTGCGCCGGTTGCACGGCGCGCATGAGGCGACGATGTTCTCCCAGCTCGAGGATCCGCCCTTCGAGCGCGGGACGACGTGATCGACGGTGAGGTTCGAGCGGGCGCCGCAGTACTGACACGTCCAGTCGTCACGGGCGAAGACGGCCCGGCGCGTGATCTTGCGCCGGTGCGTATCCCTGGGGATCCGCACGTAGGCGACGAGACGGATGACCGTCGGCCGCGCCATCGTCGAGGTGGCCGAGTGCAGCTGCCACTCGCCACGCTCGAGGATCTCCGCCTTCTCCTTCAGGAGCAGCACCACGGCGCGTCGCACCGTGCACACGTTAATCGGCTCGTACGTCGCGTTGAAGACGAGCACCCGGCCAACCTCACGCCCGCGTCGCCGGTGCTCTGGAAGCGACGCGGACCCCACTGGCGCTGGTACTGAGGAGGCCATGGCTGGCCGGATTCTAGCGGCGCGGACTACGGTCGATATGGGTTCGCTACGCAGCCGGGTAGGAGCCAAGGACGCGCAGCGTCTCGACGTGGCCGCGCAGGCCGGCGATTGCGTCGGCGACATGGGGCTCGGTGTCACGGCCCTCAAGGTCGGCGAAGAACATGTAGCGACCGAGTCCCTGCTTGCGCGGACGCGACTCGATCCGGGTGAGGTTGACGTCGCGGTCGGCGAACTCCGACAGGCAGCGGACGAGCCAGCCGGGCGCCTCGGACCCGACACCCCAGAAGACGATGGCCGTCTTCCAGGGCCCGCGGGGGGAGGTATCTGCGCGCGGCTCCGACCCGGCACGGGCGAGCCACACGAACCGCGTCTCGTTTGAGGCCACGTCCTCGACGCCGGCGCGCAGTACGACGCATCCGTACAGGTCGGCCGCAAGCCGGTTGCCGAGGGCCGCCCATCGCCCGTCGTGCTCGGCGACGAGGCGCACCGCTTCGGCGGTTGAGCTACCGGTCAACACGCGCGCTTCCGGGAGGCGCTGCCGGATGAACCGGGCGCACTGCGCCGTCGCCTGCGGGTGGGAGACGACGGCCTCGATCTCGCCGAGCTCGAGCGCGGTGCGCGCGATCAGGCAGTGCTGGATCGGGTGAACAACCTCGCCGACGATCGCGACGTCCTCGGTTTCCATCGCCAGCGAGTCGAGCGTCGCGTTGACCGATCCCTCGAGCGAGTTCTCGATCGGGACGAGCGCGCGCTCCACGCCCGCGTCGTGGACGGCCATCACGACGTCGTAGATCGTCGCGATCGGGACGAGCTCGGCATCCGCCTGCCCGGCCGGCCCGAGCGCGGTGATGAGCGCCTCCTCGGTGAACGTCCCGGCCGGTCCGAAGTAGCCGATGCGCATCGGTGAGCGGGGGACTACGCCGGCGACCGCCGGCCGTCGTCACCCTCGAGCGCGAGCTTAATCGCCTCGGTCTCCTCGGGGGACAGCTCGAGCTCGCCGCGCCCCTCGTGCACCTGTTTGGCGTAGAGGCGTGCCTGATCGCGATGATGGATCGAGGAGAGCACGATGCCCGAGCGTGTCGCGTCGAGCAGCGCGATCGACGTCGACTGCCGGCCGGACATCTCGCCGTAGGCGTCATAGCGAACGAGAGCCCGGTAGGTCACGACATGATCGAGGCGGCTTTCGGCGGTCTGCATGCGGGCGTCGAGCCGGTCCGCGGCGTCCTGCACGTAGTCGGAGAGCGCCGTGAACTGCGCCTTCAGTGAAGCGGCATGTTCGACGAGGTCCTCGCGGCGCTCGCCAAGGACGGCACGCTGGTCGGCCCGCACGCGGCGCAGGCGGAACGCGAGGACGATGCTGGTGACGAGGGCGACGGCGGCGACGGCGGCAGCCGCAATCGCAACGATCCCCGCCGTGCTGGTCAGGTCGTGCACCGACCTAAGAATAAGTGGTCATCCCCAAACTCCGCGTGCCCGGGGCCCCAGATGACCTCTCAGCCGATCGCCCCCGGAACAAGTCCGCCCCGGAGCCGATGACGCTCGCCTACTGGACCGTGATCGGGAAGTTGGACGTGTTGTTGTCGGTCTTCTTCTCGCCCGGAACCGGGACGATCTCGGCGCTCAGCGTGTAGTTGCCCGCGGGCGGGGCCGACGGGAGCGTCACCTGGCAGCTCGAGCTCTGTCCCGCCGTCGTCTGCGGGACGGTCGTCTTGGCGGTGTCGCTCGTCCCGCTGATCGACACCTTGCAGACGACGTTCTTCTCGTTGTTCGTGCCGCCGTTGGTGAAGTTGAGCGTCACGGTCGGCGCCTGGTTGGCGGGGATCGTGTTCGTCGATCCCGTCTGGAGCGTCGTCCCGCCGACGCTGACCGAGTCGAGCGAGTGGCCGTGCAGACCCGGTGCGACGGGCCCGGTCGGGGTCGAAGCACCGCCTGAGGAGCCGAGGTTTGCTCGCCACCTGGGCCGGGTCGAGCCACGAGATGCTCGGGAGGAACTGGTGGGAGTCGATCGAGATCCCGTTTGCGCCCCCGACCGCGATGCCCGCCGACTTGAGCGCGCCCGAGATGAGCGGCGTCGTGTAGTCCTTGTAGAGCACGTCGGAGGCGTAGAACCGGGCCATGTCGGCGGCGATCGCGTTGACCGCGTCCTTGCTCGTCGTCGTCCCGAGCGCCTGCTGGATCTTCGAGGCGACGCCCGCGATCCCGTCCCGGCGCATCTGCATCACATAGACGAAGTTCGACTGCGCCGGCTTCATCTCGTCTGGCACGTCGAGGCCGCGTGCCTTGCTCAGCTCGTTGTCCGCCTGAAGCCGCGTCTCGTTGAGCTGGTTCTGGAGCGCCGTCCCGTTGCCGGACTTGTTGCCGGAGCTGAGCTGGTTGAAGAACTGCTGGCCCGTCTGCACGGACTGTTGGTTGAGCGAGGAGACGTTGTTCGCGTAGTCCTTCAGCGAGCTGTTGCGCGCGCTGATCTGGCAGCTGCGCACGCCGAGCACGATCAGGATGAGGACGACGAGTCCCGCCACCGGCGGCGATCACGCGCCGCGTCATGATCGTCTGCTGCTCGCCCCGACGGCGGGCGGCGTCCACCGCCGGATCGGCCGGTTCCCGAAGGACGGCGTCTACGCGCTGCTGTTCGCGGCTCTACGCTGGGCTCGTCCGCCTCGTCGAAGAACGACAAGCTTTTCTGCGCTCCTTGCGGGGATCGGAAAGCCTCAGTATGACCATGGATGCGGCTGGATAAGCAACATCGCAACCGGCCGTGCACGTCCCGGGCGGCACACGGAACCCGGTCGGGCGATGGGCAGGGACCGGGGCGGCGACGTGGAAAAGCCGTCCCATGAGCGCGAGCCAGCTGCCGACGGCGCGCCGTCAGACCCGGGGCGGGCGCCCGCCGGGCAGCGATCCGTCGCTCGTGCTCGGCCGCTACCGCCTGCGTGCGGCGGCTCGGGACGGGCGGGTTCGGGACCGTCTGGATGGGCCACGACGAGCGCCTCGATCGCGATGTCGCGGTCAAGGTTCTCGCCCGCGAACGCGTCGTCGGCGGCCGGTTCGAGCGCGAGGCCCGGGTCGCCGCGCGGCTGACCCACCCGGCGATCGTCACGCTGTACGAGGCGGCCGTCGACGATGACGGCGCGTACCTCGTCTCCGAGTTGGTCCGCGGACCGACGCTCGCCACGCTGCTCGAGGCCGGCCGGCTGTCGGATCGGGACATCGTCGAGGTCGCGATCTGCCCTGTGCGATGCGCTCGGGCACGCGCATGCCCACGGCATCGTCCACCGCGACGTGAAGCCGTCGAACATCCTCATCCCGGAGCAGCCGACGAGCCGCGCGCATCCCGCCAAGCTGACCGACTTCGGCGTCGCGCGGGTGATCGGCGGCGACTCGCTGACCCGTACCGGGGACGTCATCGGGACCGCGGCGTACATGGCGCCCGAGCAGGCCGAGGGGCGCGACGTCGGGGCCGCGGCCGACCTGTACGCGGTCGCGCTCGTCACCTACGAGGCGCTGACCGGGATCAACCCGATCCGCACGAACGACGGCTGCCGTCCGGGCCCGCCGGCTCGGGGCCCATCTGCCGCCGCTGCGCCGTCAGCGGCGCGATCTCCCCCGCGAGCTCGGGCGCGGGATCGATCTCGCGCTGCGCCCGCGGCCCCGGGAGCGCGGGACGCTCGACGAACTCCGTGCGGCGCTCGTCGGCTCGCTGCCGGAGCTGCGCGACGAGCCGGGCGTCGTCCTCACCGCTTGGCCGCGGCTGACCTCGCGCCCCCGCGACGAGCCGGCCGTGATCGGGGACGGCGAGGCGCAGGACGCGCCGCTGCCGGAGTTCGACGAGTCCGTCCCGGCGGTCGGCGGCGAGGCGCCCGTGTCTCTGTCCTGGCCGAGCCGGGCGCTCGGTGCCACTGCCGCCGCGCTCGGCGCGGCGTGGGTCGCGCATCAGTGCTCGGCACGTTGCCGGTGGCGCCGCCCGCCCTCGCCGTCCTCACCTTCCTGCTCGTCCTCACGCTGCCGCGCATCGGCTGGATCGCGAGCGGCACGATCCTCGTCGCCGCGGCGGCCGCGGACCACCACCCCGGCGGGGCGCTCGTCCTGATGATCGCGCTTCCTGCTCCCCGTGCTCCTGATCCCGTGGCGGCGCCACGAGCTGGCCGCTCGGCGTCGCCGCGCCGGCTGCTCGGGGCCGTCGGGTTGGCCGGCGCGTGGCCGGCGCTCGCCGGGCGGGCGACCGGATTCGGATGGCGCCGCGCCGCGCTCGGGGCCGTCGGATACGTATGGGTGCTGGTCGCGTCGCTCATCCTCGGTACAGACCTGTACATGCGCCGTCCGCCGGGCACGCCGGCGCCCGATGTGTGGATGGGGTCGCTCAGCGTCACCGTCAATGATGTTCTCCTCCCGATTCTGAAATCCGGCGTACTGCTCGGCGCCCCGGTATGGGGAATCGCTGCCGCCGCGCTACCCTGGTTGCTTCGGGGCCGTTCCCTTGCCGCCTGCTGCGTGATCACGACCGTGTGGTCGGCTGTGCTCGTGGCGGCCACCGAGACAATGGTCGCCGCCGTGCATCATGGGCATGGGCCCGGGGCGCCCCGCGGAGCGGTCATCGGTGCCGTCGCCGGGGGTCTGATCGCCCTCGCACCCGCGCTGTATGCACACGTGCGCCTAACCCGGTTTTCAGGCAATCCTCAGCCGGAACTTCCGTAGCATGAGACGGCCGCCGGACCCTGCCCATGAGCGTTCTACGAAGCATCGAGAACAAGATCGCCCGCCTCGTCGAGGGCACGTTCAGCCGCGCCTTTCGCTCCGAGGTGCGGCCCGTCGAGATCGCCCGCCGACTCGCCCGCGAGATGGAGGAACACAAGTCGTTCTCCGTCAACCGGACCTACGTGCCGAACGAGTACCGGGTCTACCTGTCTCCGCGCGACCGCGATCGTTTCGCCTCCTATGAGGAGGCGCTGGCGGCCGAGCTCGGCGGGTATCTGCTCGAACATTCTCGTCGCGAGCGGTTCGCGATGCTGTCAAAACCGGTCATCCAGTTCGAGACCGACGGACGGCTCGGTTTGGGGGAATTCGGGATCCAGACACGCGTCGTTCAGCCGGAGCACGAATCGGCAGCGTCGTCGCCGCCGCCTCAGGAAGAGTCCGGCCGGACGATGATCTACAGCACGGCGGGTCGGGTCGCCGAGCCACTCGAGGAGCGGGCGCGGGTCCACCAGCAGAACGCGCTGCTGATGGTCGACGGCAAGCGGATGGTCGTCGGCCCGACCGGGGTCACGATCGGCCGCAGCCGCCAGTGCGACGTCGTCATCGACGATCCGAACATGTCCCGCCAGCACGCCGAGATTCGCCCTCGCGGCGGCTCCTGGGTGCTCACCGACCTGGGCTCGACGAACGGCTCGTGCATCAACGGACGTCGCATCGACCACCCGGAAGTCATCAAGCCCGGCGACGAGATCGAGGTCGGGACGTCGGTGATCCGGTTCGAGTTGGAGTAAGCCCGTGCTCGAACCCGTCTCGGTCGGATTGAAATTCGGCTTTCTCGTCGTCCTGTACCTGTTCCTCCTGTGGGTGGCCCGCAGCGCGCTCAAGGACCTTCGCCGGCCGAGCACAGGACCGGCGCCGGTCGGCAACGCTCCGGTCGACGACGCGACCGGCATGTACGCCGCCGCCGATGGTCTCGGCGCCGGGGAGGACGAGTTCGAGCCGCGCCTGCTCGTCGAGCACGCGCTCGGCCATGAGTCGGGGATCGCCTACGACCTCATGGGCGGCGCTACGCTCGGCCGCGGCGAGGTCGAGATCAAGCTCGATGACCCGTTTGCCTCGTCCCGTCACGCGCAGATCTCCCGCCAGGGCCACGTCGTCGTCATCGAAGATCTCGGTTCGACGAACGGCACGTACCTCAACGAGGAGCCGCTGACCGGGCCCCAGCCGCTGCACTCCGGCGACCGCATCCGGATCGGCGATTCCGAGTTCTCCTACCTGCAATAACCGTGCTACGCGCCGCTGAGACCATCGAAAGGACCGACACCGGACGCCAGCGCCGGGGCAACGAGGATTCCTCGTTCGCCCGCGCGCCGCTGTTCGTCGTGGCCGACGGGATGGGCGGCGCGCAGGCCGGCGAGGTCGCCTCGCGGATCGCCGTCGATACGTTCGCGCAGGGGCTGCCGGACGACGGTGGCGCCGAGGAGCGGCTCGCGACCCGGGTGCAGGAGGCCAACTCCCACATCTACGAGCGAGCGCACTCCGAGCAGGATCTGGCGGGGATGGGGACGACCCTCACGGCGGCGTATCTCGAGGACACGCACGTCGCGATCGCCCACGTCGGCGACAGCCGCGCCTACCTGTTCCGGGAGCGGCAAGCTCAAGCGCCTCACCCAGGACCATTCGCTCGTCGACGAGCTCGTCCGCGAGGGCAAGTTGACCGAAGAGCAGGCGGCCGAACACCCGCAGCGCTCGATCATCACCCGCGCGCTCGGTCCCGAGGCGACGGTGACCGTCGACACGTGGCGCTATCCGGTTCGCGCCGACGACGTCCTCCTGCTCTGCAGCGACGGTCTCACCTCGATGATCAACGAGGCGCGGATCGAGCAGATCCTGCAGGAGAGCCCGAGCCTCGAGCAGGCGGGGGACGCGCTGATCGATGCCGCCAACGCGGCTGGTGGGCGCGACAACATCACCGTCGTCCTGTTCCGCGTCGAGGACGCGGGCGGTGCCGCCGGCGTCGAGCAGCCGACGATGGTCTCGGCGGCGACGCGGACACGGGCGAGCGGACGCGACCGCCCTCGCGGACACGGCCGAGCGGACGCGCCCGCCCGCCGCGGAGGCCCCGGTCACCCCGCCGCCCTCGCGTGAGGGGTTCTCGACGACCGCGACGGAGGCCCCGCCGCGGAGGCGCCGGTCACCCGCGCCGCTCGCCCGCACGCAGGGACGGCCTCGGCCCGGCCCGGCCAAGCGGCGACGCCGCGTCAAGTACGCAAAGCCGCTCGCGGCGCTGGTCGGCAACGCTGATCGTGCTGTTCCTCGTCGGCGGGGGCGGCTACATCGCGACGCGCCAGCTCTACTTCCTCGGCACGAACTCCCAGGGGATCGTGACGATCTACCGGGGCCTGCCGTACGACCTGCCGGCCGGGATCCGTCTCTACGAGACGTACTACACGTCCGGGATTCCGGCGGCGGCGATTCCGGCCGACCGGCGCAAGACGCTGCTCAACAACAACCTGCGCTCGCAGAAGGACGCCGTCAGCCTGATGCGCAGTGTCGAACTCGGACAGCTGCACGCGATGAGCGCGCGCAACCGAGAGCTCATCGGGCTGATCCCCGCCTCGCTGCTCGTCACGGCGGGCTTCGCCGGCGTGTTCATCCAGCGTTCGAACGCGCTGTCGAACATCTCCCTCACCTACGGCGCGATCTTCCTCGGCCTGTGCGTCGCCGGCCACATCTTCATCCGGATGACGCTGCCGAACGCCGACCCGTACATGTTCCCGCTCGTCGCGCTGCTGTCGAGCTTCGGGATCGTGATGATCTACCGGATCAGCGAGACCGACGCGCGCCAGCAGGCGCAGTGGTTCGTGCTCGGCCTCGTCCTGTTCGCGCTGACGATCATCTTCTTCCGCGACTACCGCAAGCTCGAGCAGTACCGCTACATCATCGTCTTCGCGTCGCTGTTCCTGCTGATCCTGCCGCGGCTGCCCGGGATCGGCTACCAGGCGAACGGCGCGTACCTCGGCGTGCGGATCCCCGGCCTGTTCGTGTTCCAGCCGGCCGAGATGGCGAAGATCGGCCTCGTCATCTTCCTCGCTTCGTATCTGCGCGACACGCGGCAGGTGCTCGTGATGGGCGCGCGCCGGTTCCTCGGCGTGACGATCCCGCCGATCAAGCACTTCGGGCCCGTGCTCGTCATCTGGGGAATCGCGATGCTGATCATGGTCCTGCTCACGGACGTCGGCTCCTCGCTGATGTTCTACGGCGGCCTGCTCGCGATGCTCTACGTCGCGACCGGGCGGGTGTCGTTCGTCGTCGTCGGGCTGATCGCGTTCGGGATCGGCGCGTGGTACATGGGGACGCACATCCCGCACATCCACGACCGCGTCGAGGCGTGGCTGCACCCGCTCAAACCCGACCTGTACAGGAAGATCGGCGGCAGCTTTCAGCAGGCCAACGCGATGTTCGCGCAGGCCGCGGGACGGTTATTCGGGCAGGGGTTCGGTGAGGCGATCATCACGATCCCCGGCTACACGACGCCGCACTATCTGCTGCCCGCGCCGCAGACGGACATGATCTACGCCGTCATCACCGACGAGCTCGGGCTGTTCGGCGCGACCGCGGTGCTGCTCACCTACCTGTTGTTCGTCGCCCGCGGCTTCAAGACCGCGGTGCTCGCCCGCGACTCGTTCTCGTCATTGCTCGCGGTCGGGCTGAGCGCCGTGTTCGCGCTCCAGGTGTTCGTGATCGTCGGCGGCGTCACCCGAGTGATCCCGCTGACCGGTGTGACGCTGCCGTTCATCTCCTACGGGGGCTCGTCGATCGTCGCGAACTTCGTCCTGCTCGCGTTGCTGTTGCTCGTCTCCGACCGGGCGCGGAAGGACGCCATGCACGCGCCGTGAACGCGCCCGATCGCACGGCTGTTCGGCTTCATCGTGCTGCTGTTCGCGCTGCTCATCGCGTGGACGTCGCGGTGGACGGTGTTCGAGGCGAGCTCGCTCAACAACAACCCGCTCAACGCGCGCGTGCTGATCGACGAGCTGAGAATCAAGCGCGGCCGGATCATCGCCGGCGACGGCTCGACGTGCTCGCGCGCTCGGTGCCGAAGCCCGGTGGCACGTGGGGCCGCACTTACCCGACGGGGCAGGTGTTCTCCCAGGCGGTCGGCTACTCGATCGCTCGCCGCCGGCCGCGCCGCCGGACTCGAGCAGTCGCGCGGCGATGCGCTCCGCGGGCCTGCAGACCGGCCTGAGCTCGATCTTCGGCCAGCTGTCCAAGCAACGCGTCGGCGACGACGTCTACACGACGCTCGATCCGAAGGCGCAGCAGGTCGCGATCCAGCAGCTGCAGGGACAGGCGGGCTCGGTCGTCGCGCTCGATCCGCGCACCGGCGCGGTGAAGGTGATGTACGCCAACCCGACGTACGACGACAACAACCGCGACGCCGCAGAGCCACCAGTTCAACAACTCGACCCAGGCCGGCTATCCGCCGGGCTCGACGTTCAAGGTCGTGACCGCGACGGCGGCGCTCGACACCGGCAAGTACACGCCGAACTCGATGGTCAACGGCAAGTCGCCGATCACCGTGTCTGGCGTGCCGCTGTCCAACGACAACAACCAGACGTTCGGGGACATCGACCTGACGACGGCGCTGACGTACTCCGTCAACACGGTGTGGGCGCAGGTGGCGGAGAGCCTCGGCCGCGGCACGATGACGAAGTACATGAAGCGCTTCGGCTTCTACTCGAAGCCGCCGCTCGACTACCCGCCGAACGAGATCAACATCAGCCGGCCCTGGACAGCCGGGCCGCCGTCGCACCCGTATCCGCCGGGAAGTCCGAACGAGGACATCGGCCGGATCGCGATCGGTCAGGGAGGGCTGCTCGTGACGCCGCTGCAGATGGCGATGGTCGCCGCCGCCGTGGCCAACAACGGCACGCTGATGCGGCCGCGCTTCACGAACAAGATCGTCGATCAGGACGGCCGGACGGTCCGCACGATCAATCCGAGCGTGTACAGCCAGGTGATGAAGCCCTCGACCGCGCAGGCGCTCGCGCAGATGATGAAGAAGGTCGTTGACGAAGGGACCGGAACCGCCGCACAGCTGAACGGCATCGACGTCGCCGGCAAGACCGGCACGGCGCAGGTCGGGATCGTCGGCTCGAACCTCACCCAGCCGTGGTTCATCGGCTTCGCCCCGGTCCAGGACCCGAAGGTCGCGGTCGCGGTCACCGTCGAGCGCTCGCAGGGCGGCTTCGGCGGAACCGTCGCCGCGCCGATCGCCGCCGCCGTGATCCAGACTCTGCTCTCGGAACAGGGTGCGAAGTGAGCCATGACCGATGCAATGACCGGGGCACTGATCGACGGCCGCTACAGCGTGGTCTCGCGGCTCGGCGCCGGCGGGATGGCCGACGTCTTCCTCGCCGAGGACAACCAGCTCGGCCGCAAGGTCGCGCTCAAGCTGCTGCACCGCCGCTTCGCCGAGGACCCCGGGTTCGTCGAGCGCTTCCGCCGGGAGGCGCAGGCCGCCGCCGGCCTCCAGCACCCGAACGTCGTCAGCGTCTACGACCGCGGCGCGTACGACGGCACGTACTACATCGCGATGGAGTACCTGCCCGGGCGCACGCTCAAGCAGCTGATCCGCCAGGAGGCGCCGCTCGACTCCGTTCGCGCGATCAACATCACGCTGCAGATCCTCAAGGCGGCGCGCTTCGCGCACCGGCGCGGCGTCATTCACCGCGACCTCAAGCCGCACAACGTGATCATCGACGACGGCCGACCACGCCAAGGTCACCGACTTCGGGATCGCGCGGGCCGGTGCGTCGGACATGACGGAGACCGGCTCGATCATGGGCACGGCGCAGTACCTGTCTCCGGAGCAGGCCCAGGGCCATGCCGTCAGCGCCGGGTCGGACCTGTATTCGATCGGGGTGATCCTGTACGAGCTCGTCACCGGCCGGGTTCCGTTCGACGCCGAGGCGGCCGTGACGATCGCGATCAAGCACGTCTCCGAGGCGCCGCCCGCACCGAGCCAGTTCAACCCGAACATTCCGCCCGAGCTCGAGCAGGTCATCCTCTGGGCGCTCAACAAGAACCCGACCGACCGCCCGACCGACGCCGACCAGCTGATCAACGCGCTCGAGCAGGTCAAGGCGATGATCGAGTGCGGGCCAGGGCGGTCAGCGGACGGCGAGCTTCGCGCGGTCGCCGCCGCCGAGGCGTACGGCAGCACGCCGATCGTCGGGGCGGCCGCGGCGGTGTCGGACACGATGCCCCCGTACGGAGCGCTCGACGAAGAGGAGCCCGACGCGAGGACGACGCGGCGCAAATGGCTGCCGTGGGTGATCGCGCTCGTGGTCCTGCTGCTGATCGGCGGCGGGGTGGCGGCATTCGTGCTGACGCGGGCCAAGACGGAAGACGTTCCGGCGGTCGCCGGCGAGCAGGTCAGCACCGCTCAGGCGCAGATTCAGAACGCCGGCTTCAATCCGGTGCTCATCTACCGGACCGACAACCACAAGTCCGGCACCGTGATCGCCCAGAACCCGCTCGGCGGCACGAAGGCGAAGGACGGCTCGACCGTCACGCTGACGGTCTCGCAGGGGCCGGGCTCGACGACGATTCCGTCGGTCAGCTTCCTCAGCGAGGCGGCGGCGAAGCAGGCGATCAAACAGGCGCGACTGAAGGTGTCCCGGGTCCAGCCCGAGCACTCCGACCAGATCCCCGTCGGCGACGCCACGCGCACCGACCCCGTGGCCGGGACGCTGCTCCCGGTCAACGCCGGCGTGACCCTGTTCGTGTCCTCCGGCAAGCCGAACGTCACCGTGCCCGACGTCACCGGGCTATCGCAGGGGTCGGCGACCTCGCAGCTGACGGGCGCCGGCTTCAAGGTCGCGTCGAGCAACCAGAGCTCCACGACCGTCACCCCCGGCAACGTGATCAGCCAGAACCCCGGCGGCGGTTCGAGCGAGCCACCGGGGACGACCGTGACGATCGTCGTCGCCCAGGCGCCGCCGAAGGTTCCGGTGCCGGACGTCATCGGCCAGACGAACAGAGCGCCGCGACCGACGCTGCAGAACGCCGGCTTCACGGTCGTCAGCCAGACGCAGGACACGAGCAACCCGAGTCAGAACGGCAAGGTCATCAGCAGAACCCGGCGGCCGGCAGCAGCCAGACGAAGGGCAGTACGGTGACGATCATGATCGGGCACTTCAAGAGCACGACGACGACGCACCACCTCGACCACGCCGACGACCTCGACGACAACGACGAGAAGTGAACGACGAAATGACGCCGCTGCGCGTCGCGGTTCTCGGAGGCGGCCGCTCCTCCGAGCACGAGGTCTCGCTCGCGTCCTCGGCGTCGGTGGCGGCGGGCCTGCGCGAAGCCGGTCACGACGTCCACGAGATCGTGATCGGCCGCGACGGGACATGGCGGGCGCGCGACGCCGGGCCGACGGCCGAGCCGATCGCGGTCTATCCCGGGCGCGGCATCGACGGCATCGACGTCGTGTTCCCGGTGCTGCACGGACCGTTCGGCGAGGACGGCACCGTCCAGGGGCTGCTCGAGTGCATCGACGTGCCCTACGTCGGCGCCGGCGTGCTCGCCTCGGCGGTGTGCATGGACAAGGTCGTGTTCAAGGAGCTGATGGCCCAGGCCGGGATCCCCCAGGTCGACTACCGTGCGGTGCGCGAGCCGGAATGGCAGCGCGGATCCCGATGCCGTGCTGCGATCGCTCGCGCCGCTCGGTCTGCCGGTGTTCGTCAAGCCGGCGCGGCTCGGGTCGTCGGTCGGGATCGTCCGCGTGGCGAGCGCCGACGGCTGCCCGAGGCGCTCCAGACCGCGTTCGAGCACGAGCCGCTGGCGATCGTCGAGGCGTTCTCGTCGGGACTCGAGATCGAGTGCTCGGTCCTCGGCAACGACGACCCGATCGCGTCGCAGCCTGGCGAGATCCTGCTCGCCGGCGGCGAGGCCGGCTGGTACGACTACGAGGCGAAGTACACGCCCGGCGGGATGGAGCTGATCGTCCCGGCCGGGATCAGCGACGCCGCCCGCGAGCGCGTGCGCTCGCTCGCGGTGGAGGCGTTCGTGCGCTCAGGGTGCGCCGGCTTCGCGCGGGTCGACTTCTTCGTCGAGGGCGAGGACGTGCTCGTCAACGAGCTCAACACGATCCCCGGGTTCACGCAGACGAGCGTGTTCGGCTCGCTGTTCGCGGCCTCCGGGATCCCGTACGCGGAGCTGCTCGACCGGCTCGTGCGGCTGGCGCTCGAGCGGTATGAGGGGGAGCGGCATCACCGGCACTGACGCTGGGCCCGGTACCGCGCCCGGCACGTGCAAGAAACGCATCAGATCGCGAACGCCGATGACATTCGGGGACGTTTCTTCCGCTGAGCGAAAGGACCGCACCAGAATCCATCGCCGCGGGGCATTTGCTGCGTTTCTGGCGTACAGCCGCCGGGACGCATCCACGCACGACCGCCCAATCCCGTTAAGGCCGCCCGGGAACCGCCGAAGCGCTACTTGTACAGCGCCAGCTCGTTGATCGCCGACCTGGGGGATCCCGTTGAGGCTCGTGATCCACAGCAGGTAGTAGCGGTACTTCACGCCGCCGGCGCTCAGCTTGACGTCGGAGCGGCGCTTGACGTGGGCGACCGAGCCGATCAGGTGCCAGCCGGCGTCGGGCCAGGCCATCGGCGGGGTCCCGTTGCGGGCGTAGATCTGGGCGGCGAAGCCGGGGGTGTCGGTGTCGATGCGCATGAGCCGGGCGCTGACGCCGGGCGCGGCGTCGACGTAGATGCCAACGCCGGCCTTGCCGAGGTTGCCGCTCTAGTAGGTCTCGGTCGTCCACTTCGTGTCGAGCTGGCCGTCGATCGCGTAGCCGACCTCGTTGGGGTCCTCTTGCTTGTTGTCGCCGAGCGGGTCGAAGTCGTGGGCGCACGACTGGCACAGCTGGACCTGCTGCGGCGCCGGCGGGGGCGCGGGCTGGACGAGCTTGCCGGTGCCGTGGTGGGTGCGGGTGGTGGCGAGCCACACGGCGACGCCGGCGCCGGCGAGGACGAGGATGAGCAGCACGATCAGCATCGTCATCCGGTGGCGGACGCGGAACGGCACGCGGGCCTGCGTGCGTGAGGGGAGCGTGCGCAGGACGGTCGTCACCTCGCCGGTCGCGCTGCCCGCCCGCGCGGTCTCGATCGCGAGCACGTCCTCGAGGTCGGCGATCAGCTCGGCGTCGTTCGCGTAGCGGTCCTCCTGGCGCTTCGCCGTGGCGGTGTCGACGACGGCGGCGAGCGCCGAGGAGACCTCGGGCCGCTTGGCCTGCACGTCGGGGAGCTGCCTCGCGGACGTGCTTCATCGCGACCGCGACCTGGCTGTCGCCCTTGAACGGGACCTCGCCGGTGAGCATCTCGTACAGGCAGATGCCGAGCGCGTAGAGATCCGACTGGCCGGTCACGGGCTGGCCGAGCGCCTGCTCGGGGGAGACGTAGTCGGTCGTGCCGAGCACCCGGCCGTCGGCGGTCAGCCCCTCCTCGTCGAGCGTTCGGGCGATCCCGAAGTCGGTGACCTTGGCCGAGCCCTCCTCGTCGATGAGCACGTTCTGGGGCTTGACGTCGCGGTGGACGATGTGACGGGCATGGGCGGCGCCGAGCGCGCGCGCGATCTCGATCCCGTAGGCGACGGCCTCGGCGATCGGCAGCCGGCCCATCCGGCGGATCCGCTCCTTGAGCGTCTCGCCCTCGACGTACTCGAACACGATGTACGGCCGGCTCTCGTCCTCGCCGGCGTCGATCACGCCGACGATGTGGGGATGCGAGAGCTGGGCGACGGCTCGGGCCTCGCGGCGGAAGCGCTCGAGCTGGTCGGAGTCGGACGCGACCTCGCGGTTCATCAGCTTGATCGCGACCTGTCGCTGGAGCGTCGTGTCCAGTGCGCGGTAGACCGTCGACATCCCGCCCGCGCCGATCCGCGCCTCCAATCGGTAGCGGCCGGAAAGCGTCGTGCCGAGGATCGTGCTCATCCGTTGCCCACTATTTTGCGGTACTTGCCCACCGTCGCGGTCTACTACTACACCGATTCGGCGTGAGAAGCGGGATGTCGGTTCGATTCAGGACGTCGATTGCCCTCATTGGCCTGATCGCTCTCGGGATTCGGCTGCTCTACATACTCGCGATCGCTCCGGCGCCAACCGGCGTCGGCGGCGACGCCGGCTTCTACCACAGCGCCGCCAACCTGATCGCGAACGGCCACTTCCTGTACCGCGGGATCTTCGGCCATGCCTATCACACGGCCGAGCATCCGCCGCTCTATCCGCTCATCCTGTCACTGAGCTCGCTCGTTGGCGGCGAGACGCTCACAGCCCATCGGATCGTCTCGTGCCTGATCGGCAGCGCCGGCGTGATCCTCGTCGGGCTGCTCGCGCGCCGCCTCGCCGGCGACCGCGCCGGACTGATCGCGGGCGCAGTCGCCGCCGTCTACCCGCCGTTCATCACCGCCGACGGACTCGTCATGAGCGAGCCGCTGTTCGTCGTCACCGTCGCCGCCGCGCTGCTTGCCGCGCTCGCCGTACTCGACCGACCGGCCCCACGAACCGCCGCGATCCTCGGCGTCGCGGTCGGGCTCGCCACGCTCACCCGTGGCGAGGCGATCCTGCTCGTCCCGCTCCTCGCCTGGCCGGCGGCCGCCCTCGCCGCTCGCGACGGACGCGCCACCCGCGTGCTCGCCGCCACCGTCGCCACCGCGCTGATCGTCGCTCCGTGGGTCATCCGCAACGTGGTCGTCTTCCACCGGGCGACGCTGGCCGCCGATTCGAACACGGTCATCGCGGGCGCGAACTGCCCGGACACGTACTACGGGCACGACATCGGGTGGTGGAGCAACCGCTGCCTGGAGCGGGCCCGCACGCGCGAGCAGTTGCTCGTCGGCGACGCGTCGACGAGCGCCGCATACACCTACGCCGGCAACCACCTCACCCGCCTGCCGCTGATCGCGGCGGTGCGTGTGCTGCGGACGTTCAACCTCTTCCAACCGCTGCGGCAGGGCAACCGCGAGCCGCGCACACGTTGGGTCGACATCGTCGGCCTCCTCGTCTATTACCCGCTGTTGATCGCCGCCGTGATCGGTGCCGTCCGGATGCGTGACCGGCGCGCCCGCTGGGCGCTGCTCGCTCCGATCGCAATGGTCATCGTCGTCAGCGCGATGACGTGGGGCATCGGCCGCTTCCGGATCGCGGCCGACATCTCGCTCATCGTCCTTGCCGCCAGCGTTTTCGCAGCGCGACCATCCCGAGTGCCGTCCGGTAGCACGCGTACGGCAGCAGTGAGCGATCGCGCTCGACCTGTCGGATCAGCCACGTTGATCCGAGCGTGGAGGCAAAGGACGCGAACGCTCCGGCCGCGAACGGGGCGGCTGTTGCCGGTGGCAGACCGCGGCGCTTGAGCCGCATGCCCTTGAGCAGGGTCGCACCCGCGATGACGGGCAGCGCGACATGTCGGGAGAGCCGGTTGGCGTCCTCTCGGGTAAAGCCGCGAAATCGCGCTGCCGCGAGCGTCGCGCCGTTGCGCGAGACGCCGGGGATGAGCGCCGCCGCCTGGGCGACGCCCAGCCACAGCGCGTCGACGGCCCCCGCGTCCTCGTGCCGGCGGACCTGCGGTCGGCGGTCGGCGAGCGCCATCACGATCGAGCCGGCGATCAGGCCGGCGGCGATCGTCGGGGGCGTCCCGAGCCGTGACTCGATCGGGCGCTCGAGCGTGTAGCCGACGACGGCGGGCGGCGCGAACGAGAGCGCGATCAGCCACAGGCGGCGCATGTCGAGACCGCCAAGCGCCTCGCCAACCTCGTCCCGCAGCGTGATCAGCAGCGCCGCTGCCGTGCCCGCATGCAGCGCCACCTCGAAGGACTTGCGCAGCTCCGGGTCGAGGCGGTCGTAGTCCCAGCCGAGCAGCCATGGGATCAGGGCGATGTGTCCGGAGGACGAGATCGGAAGCAGTTCCGCGGGACCGTGGAGCGCCCCGAGGGCCAGCGCCTGCCGGAGCGGGAGACCCTCCCCCGTGCGGCTAGTCGACAACGGAGGACATGAGCAGAAGCGGCAGGCAGCAAAGCCCGGCTAGGGTACCGGCCGCCGGGCCGATCCCGAGCCGGGTCGGGTTTCGCCGGCGCGCCTGGATAGGGTGAGGTGACCGTGAACATCTGGGTCGACCTCACCAACTCACCGCACGTGCTGGTGATGCGGCCGGTGATCGCGGAGCTGCGGGCACGCGGCCATCAGGTTGCAGGTCACGGCGCGTGACTTCGCCCAGACGCTCGGGCTGTGTGCGCGCTTCGGCATCGACCACACGGCGATCGGCCGCCACCGCGGCGGCGGCCTGGGGGCGAAGGGCCTCGGCCTGCTCCAGCGCTCCTACGCGCTCGCGCGCTGGGCGCGTGGCCGGCGCTTCGATCTCGCGCTCGGGCACGGCTCGAACGACATCACGGTCGCGGCCCGCGCTGCTGCGGATCCCGTGCTCGACGATGTTCGACTACGAGTGGGCGATCGTTCAGCACACGGTCAACTGTCGCCTCGCGCAGGGGGTCGTCGTGCCGGACGCGATCCCGCCCGAGCGCCTGAGGCGCTACGGGGCGATCGGCAAGCTGCACCGGTATCCCGGGCTCAAGGAGGAGTACTACCTCGCGGACTTCGAGCCGACGAGCGAGGTCCTGGACGAGCTCGGCCTCGATCCGGCCGAGCCGATCGCGGTTGTCCGGACGCCGCCGGCCGTGTCGCTTTATCACCGGTTCGAGAACGATCTGTTCGCGAGCGTCCTGCAGCGACTGCGCGGGACGCAGGTCGTCGTCCTGCCGCGGACACCGGAGCAGCGCACCGACCTCGATCGGGTTGGCGGCTTCATCGTTCCCGAGCGGGCGATCGACGCCCAATCGCTGATCGCCTACGCCGATCTTGTCGTCTCGGCCGGCGGGACGATGAACCGCGAGGCGGTGGCACTGGGAACGCCGGTCTACACGGTGTTCGAGGGCCGCCTCGGGGCGGTCGACGAGCGGCTGATCGCCGAGGGGCGGCTCCAGCGGCTGACCGCCGCCGCCGACGTGCGTCTCGTCAAGTACGACCGCAGCCGTCATCGCCCGCGAATCCGCCGCAATCCGGCCGACACTTGCCGAGCTGCTGCTCGCTCCGGCGCTAACGCGCTCTTAGCGCGCGGACCCGGTCGATGCCGCACTAGAATTGCCCGTCGCATGCGCCGGCGGATCAGATCCGCGGCCTTCCCCGTCCACCGTCACTCGGTGCCCCAGCTGCTGGTGGACGGCGTATTGGTCGCGCTCGCCTACTACCTCGCGTTCCAGCTGAGGTTCGATGATGCTGTCCCAACGCGGTACCAGCACCTGCTCGACTCGACGCTGCCGTGGGTCGTGCCGGTCGCGCTGGTCGTGCTCGCCGGATTCGGCGTCTACCAGCGGCTATGGACCTACGTCAGCCAGCGCGACTTCGAGACGGTCGATCAAGGCGGTCGTCGTCGCCACGCTCATCATCGTCGGCGCGATCGCGCTCCTGCACCCGGTGCAGACGCCCCCGAAGTTCGTCTTCAAGCACGACACGTTCCGCTACGTCTCGACGGCGGTCACGCTGCCCGGCGGGCGTGATCGCGCTGTTCCTGCTGCTCCAGCTCGCGCTGCTCGGGGGCGCCCGGTTCCTCGTTCACCTGTTCACCGAGGGTCGCGTCCGCTCGCTCCGCGTCGCCAAGGGCGCGCGGGACGTGCTCATCGTCGGTGGCGGCGACGGCGGCCGACTCGTCGTGCGTGAACTCATCCGCAACCCGCAGCTTCGGCTGCGGCCGGTCGGGTTCGTCGATGACGATCCGCGCAAGCTCGGGGTCAAGGACGAGCACGGCCTGCGCGTGCTCGGAACGACCTCGGCCGAGGACCTCGCCAAGGTGCTCGACGACGCTGAGCCGGAGGAGGTCGTGATCGCGATTCCGTCCGCGCCGGGCACGCTGCGCGCACGGGTCGTGACCGCGTGCCGCGCTCGCGGGATCCCCGTGCGGACGATGCCGACCGTGTTCGAGCTGCTCCAGGACGGCTCCGGACAGCTGAAAGGTGACGCGACAGCTGCGCGAGGTGCGCGTCGAGGACATGCTCGGGCGCGAGCCGGTCCGGATGGAGCTCGAGCGCGTCGGCGCCTATCTCGCCGGCGAGGTCGTGCTCGTCACGGGCGCCGGCGGCTCGATCGGCGGCGAGCTGTGCCGCCAGATCGCGCGGGTCGGCCCGCGCAAGCTCGTGCTCGTCGACCACGCCGAGGACAACCTGTTCGAGATCGTGCGCGAGCTCGAGGAGGAGCGGCACGTCCGCACCGCGACGCCGGTGCTCGCCGACTGCAAGGAGGAGGAGCGGATGCGGGAGGTGCTGACCGAGCACCGCCCCGCGGTCGTGTTCCACGCCGCCGCGTACAAGCACGTGACGATGATGGAGCTCAATCCGGTCGAGGCGGTCCGCAACAACGCGCTCGCCACCCGGCTCGTCGCGCGGATCGCCGGCGAGGTCGGGGTCGGGACGTTCGTGCTCATCTCGACCGACAAGGCGGTCAAGCCGGCGACCGTGATGGGCGCCTCGAAGGCGCTCGCCGAGTGGGCGGTCGAGGCGGCCGCGGCGAAGTACCCGGCCACCCGGTACGCGACAGTTCGCTTCGGCAACGTGCTCGGGTCCTCGGGCTCGGTCGTGCCGATCTTCCGCCGCCAGATCGCGGCCGGCGGCCCGGTGACCGTCACCGACGAGCGGATGACCCGGTACTTCATGACGATTCCCGAGGCGGTCCAGCTCGTCATCCGGGTCGGCTCGCTCAGCGAGGGCAGCGGCGAGGTATTCGTCCTCGAGATGGGCGATCCGGTGAAGATCATCGACCTCGCCGAGACGATGATCCGGCTGTCCGGACTCGAGCCGGGGCGCGATATCGCGATCGAGGTCGTCGGTGCGCGACCGGGCGAGAAGTTCCACGAGGACCTGTTCAACCCGACCGAGCACCCCCAGCCGACGCCGGCCCAGAAGATCCTGCGGGCCCAGCGGGAACCGCTCGATCCGGCCTGGGTGGAGGAGGCGTTCAGCCAGATCAACCTCCTCGTCCTGGAGGGCGATGCAGCCGTCCTGGCGGAGCACGTGTCGAGCCTGGCCGGGGCCCGGCCGACGCCCGATTCTCCTGGCGCCCGGATCGCCACGTAGACTCCGCTCGCAGCATGGCGTCGATCCCCTTCGCCTTCTCGGTCCACCACTTCATCAACTCGGTGGGCGCGTATGCAGGCTTTGCCGCAATCATCGGCCTGGCCATCCTCGTGCTGCTCTATTTCGCCCAGGCACGCGAGACGTCTTCGCTGCGCGAGCAGGCGTACGAGGCCGCCCAACGCGTCCAGCAGCTCGAGAACCGGATCGCCCAGCTCGTCCGCCAGCCGGCGCCCGCCCCGGCCCCGCCGGTCGTACCGCGGGTCGGCGAGCCCGCCGTCGCGCGGACCGGAGCGCCACAGCCGTCGGCCGCACCGGTACATGCGGGGACGGCGGTGGCCATGGCGCCGGCGCTGCCCGAGGTCGGGGCGCCGGCGGGTGTCGGGGCGCCTGCGCTCACGGCCGCCACGAAGCTGATCCCGGCCGGGGCAGCGGTCGCCGGTCTGGAGGAGTTCGCCGCCGAGGAGCCTGACCTCACGACGGTCGGCGCCCCCGCGCCCGCCACGGTCGCCGGCGGTGCCAACGGTCATGCGACGATGCCCCCACCTCCCGTCGGGGCACCGGTGGCCGCCCAGCGCACGGCCGCGGGCGAGCAGACGGTTCCGCCGCGCATCCAGATCCGCGGCCGCCTCGATCCCGCCGGGTCGTCGCATCCGCCGCCACCCGCGCCCCGGAAAGGCCCGTCGCGCGGCCGGCGCGTTCTGCTGGCGCTGCTCGGGCTGCTCGTCGTGGCGGGCATCGTCGTTGCGCTGTTCCTGATCACCAACAGCGGCAGCAACTCCAACACGAGCTCACAGCAGACGGTGAACAAGTCGAGCACGACATCGACGACCGCGGCGGGCCGCCGTCGCAAGCAGCCGGCGGCGTTCTCGCCGTCCTCGGTGACCGTGTCCGTCCTCAACGGTACGGCGACCGCGCAGCTCGCCCACCGCGTCGCGACGAAGCTGACCGGCCTCGGCTACAAGGAGGGCACGGTCGCGACGGCGGCGGACCAGACGCGGACGGCCACGATCGTCGCGTACCTCCCCGGCCACCAGCGTGACGCGCTCGCGGTCGCCAAGTCGTTGAAGCTCGGCCCGGCGTCGGTGCAGCCGATCGACCAGAACACGCAGGCGGTGGCGTGTCCGCCCAGCACCGCCTGTACGGCGGGTGTCGTCGTCACCGTGGGCTCCGACCTCGCGACGATCCAGTAGCCCGACCGCCATGATGGACCTTCTCGACCTCCCCGACCGGAGTGCCAAGCCACGCGAGCAGGGCATCACTCACGTGCTCGACCGCGGTCTGTCCGTCGGCGAGGTCGAGGGCCTGATCGAGTCTGCGGGCGACTACATTGATCTCGTCAAGCTCGGATGGGGCACCGCGCTCGTCACCGGCAACCTCGAGCGCAAGCTCGAGCGCTACCGTGCGAACGGGATCCCGGTCGTCCTCGGCGGCACGCTGACCGAGCTGGCAGTCGCCCAAGGGCGCCTGGAGTCGCTCATCGACTGGATCCGTGAGCTTGGCCTCGAGCACATCGAGATCTCGGACGGCACGATCACGATGCCCCACGAGGAGAAGCTCGGTCTGATCGCGCGCTTCGCCTCGGAGTTCACCGTTCTCTCAGAGGTTGGTTCCAAGGACGACACCCGGATCATGGCGCCGTACAGGTGGGTCGAGCTGATCCAGAAGGAGCTCGAAGCGGGCGCTTGGAAGGTCATCGCCGAAGCGCGCGAGAGCGGCAACGTCGGCATCTTCCGGCACGACGGCGAGGTCCGGATGGGACTGATCGACGAGATCGCCCATGCGGTGGCCCCGAACCACATCCTGTTCGAGGCTCCGCGCAAGGAGCAGCAGGTGTGGTTCGTCCGCCGTTTTGGCCCGAACGTCAACCTCGGCAACATCGTGCCGGAAGACGTGGTTTCGCTGGAGACGATCCGCCTCGGCTTGCGCTCGGATACGGCAGGGGCCGGCGCGGTCGTGGCCGCCGGGGATGAATGAGCACCACCCACCAGGCGCAATCCTCCTCGCGCGGCACGGTGAGACGAACGACAACCTCGAGCCAATCCGGGTCCAGGGCTTTCGTGACACGCCGCTGAACGACACCGGGCGCCGTCAGGCGGCGGCGCTCGCCGAACGCGTCGCCGGCAGCGGCGTCGCATCGATCTGGGCGTCCGATCTGAGCCGCGCTCGGGAGACGGCCGAGATCGTCGGCACGCGGCTCGGCCTCGACGTGCGGCTCGACGCGCGCCTGCGGGAGGCGAACCGCGGCCATTGGGAGGGGTATACGTTCGTCGACATCGCCCGTACCGATCCGGTCGGGTACGCCGCCTGGCTTCGGGCCGGCGAAGGCTTTCGCTTCCCTGGTGGCGAGTCGCTGCTCGACCAGCAGGAGCGGGTTGCCGCGACGCTCGAGGACGTCCGCGCGGCCGGTGAGCTGCCGGCCGTCGTCGTCTGTCACGGCGGCTCGATCCGGGTGATGCTGTGCCTCTCGGATCCACGCGGCCTGGCGGCATTTCACACCTTCACGGTGCCGAACACGGCGGTCGTGCCGCTGTGAGGCGGCTGCCGGCGGTGGCGTTCGTCGCGCTCGTCGTCGCGACCGTCGGGGCCTTCTTCGTCACCCAGCACCTGAAGTCGTCGACGCCGCTGTACGCGGGCTTCCCGCGGCCGAAGCCACAATGGATCAACCCGCGCAACGCGAATCGCTGCGACGGCCTCGACCATCGCGCCACGACGGTCTCGTTCTACCTGCTGCACCGCGCTGACGACGTCGACGTGTACATCGTCAACAGTGCCGAGGACATCGTTCGAACCGTCGCTTCGGGGCGGCACATGCGGATCGGCGTCCGTAAGCCCGATGGCGTGTTCCACTGGAACGGCCGCACCGACAGCGGACGTGTGGCGCCGGACGGCGTGTACCACTTCCGCGTAGTGCTCCGTCAGCAGGGTCGCACGGTCCAGCTCACCGAGCCGGTGTACGTGGAAACCGTTCCGCCGCATCCGCGGGTGACGAGTGTCACGCCGGCGCTGATCCCGGAGAACGGAGCGCCGGTCGGGGTGCGTTACCGGGGCAACGAGCGGCGCGCCGGCACCCTGCTCGTCTACCGCACCGATCGACCCGGCACGCCGAAGCTCGTCGACAGCATCCCCACGAATCCGCACGTGCCGACGACGTGGAACGGCACGGTTGACGGCCGCCCGGCCCCGGCGGGTACGTATCTCATCGGGCTGCAGGTCGTCGACCGCGCCTGCAACGTCGGTCGCTTTCCCGCCACGCTGCCGCCGGCTCCCGGCTCGACACCGCGCGCGGGCGTCACCGTCCGCTACCTCGCCGCCCAACCGCCGATGGCTCCGGTCGCGGCCGGGTCTCGCGCGCTCGTGTTCGTCGACTCTCGGCAGCGCCCCTACACGTGGACGCTGACACGCGTCGGGACGCGCAAGCCGGTCGCCCACGGCGCCGATCACGCCGTGGCGCTCCACGTCCGCCTGCCGCGATCGCTCGGCGCCGGGCTTTACGAACTCGCGCTTCGCTCAGGCTCGCACCACGCCACGGTGCCGCTGGTGGCCCGCACCGCGACGCCGGGACCGCATGTGCTCGTCGTCCTCCCGGCTCTTACCTGGCAGGGCCTCAACCCGGTCGACGACGACGGAGACGGGATTCCGAACACGCTGTCGAACGGCGGGCCCGTGCGGCTGACACGGCCGCTCGCCGACGGGCTCCCACCCGGCTTCGCCGACGAGGCGGAACTGCTGGCGTATCTCGATCACGCTCACCTGCCCTACGACCTGACGACCGACCTCGGGGTCATCAACGGGATCGGGCCGTCGCTGAGTGGCCACACCGGGGTCGTGCTCGCCGGGTCGCAGCGCTGGACCGCCCTGTCGTTCGGAGCCGGTCTGCGCAACTACGTCACCTCCGGAGGCACGGTCGCGTCGATCGGCACCGACACACTGCGCGCCGGCGTCCGCGTCATCGGGAAGGTCGCGAGCAATCCATCGGGCCTCGCCTCGACCGACCTGTTCGGCATCGCGGCGGCATCGATTGTCGCCCGCAGCCACGATCTCATCACCGTCATCCGCGACGACCTGCACATCTTCTCCGCGACCTCGGGTGCGTTCCCGGGGTTCACGATGTTCCAGCCGCTGCACGCACCGCATCCGCCGCCGTCGGCGGCGGGGACGAGCAACTCGCTCACGAGCATTATCGGCGTGCACGTCGGCCGAGGGACGCTCGTGGAGATCGCGCTCCCCGGCTTCGGAGCCGCCGTCGCTCACAACGTCGACGCCCAGGAGTTCCTCGGCACGTTGTGGGGCCGCCTACGCCGCTGATCCGGCGCGAGCAGGCGGGCGGCCGACGCGGCCTCAGCCGGTCCGCTCACGCAGGGGGCGGCTCTCCCGGTGCAGTCGGGCTGGTCGCTTGGGCCTCGGCGACGGCCGCCGCGGCCGAGGTCAGCGTGTCGAGATGCTGGGCCGCCGCGTGATCGGCGAGCACCTGCTCGGCCGACGGCGACTCGTGGGGGTGGTGCTTACGGCAGACGATGTGGTCCGTGCCGGCGACCGGATGGCGGCCGATCCGCAGACAGCCTTTGACGACGCAGTTGTGCCGGCGATAGATCGCGTAGGCGCCCCCGAGCAGCGTGATGTCGGCGAGCGGACCGCTGACGAAGTTGTAGCCGTCGGGGTCGTGCCACGTCCAGCGCAACGCCTCCCAGAACCAGCTGAGGGACGCCGTGTGGAGCACGGCGCGGGAAGGTAATTGCCGGCTCGGACGGAGCGGGAGGCCTCGACCGCCCGCCCGATCCGTACCGTGTGGCGGCGTGACCGGCTACCTCAAGCGCCTCGTCAGCTCGCTCGCCGCCTATCAGCTCGCCGACCTCGTCTCGAAGTTCATCGCGGTGCTGCTGCTGCCGGTGTACACGCGGTACATCAATCCAGCGGGATACGGCGTCGTCGAGTTGCTCGCCAACGGTGTGATCTTCGTCAGCATCCTCGTGCGCTTCGGGATGATCGAGGCGTTCCTGCGCTTCTACTTCACCGATGAGGATCAGCACCGTCGCGACGCGCTGGTGCGACGCACGTTCGTGTTCCTGCTCGTTGCGACGACGATCACAGCCGCCGTGCTCGCCGCGTTCGCCGGCCCGCTGTCGAAGGTTGTGCTCGGGCACCGTGACACGACGACGTTCCTGATCGCCGTGCTCGGGCTGTGGACGTTCACGAACCTCGAGTTCGCGTACGGCCTGCTGCGCGTCGACGAGCGCCTGCGCGTGTACGCGATCGCAACGGTGTCCAACGTGCTGCTCACCGTCGCCCTGACCGTGGTGCTCGTCGTCGGGCTTGGCAAGGGGTACCGCGGCCTGCTGTTCGGCAACTACGCGGTGTCGACCGTCGTGCTGTTCGCGCTGTGGTGGACGATGCGCCGCCGACTGCGCGTGTCACGGGGGCGGGGAGAGACACTCGCCGCGCTGCTGCGCTTCGGTCTGCCGACCGTGCCCGCCGAGATCTCCGTGTACGCGCTCAACATCATCGATCGCTACTACATCTACCACCAGAAGAGTCCCGGGTTCGCCGGGCTCTATTCGATCGCCGTCAAGCTCGCCGGAGCGGTCGCGTTCATCGTCCGCGCGTTCCAGTACGCGTGGCCGCCGCTCGCGTACTCGGTCACCGACGACGCCGAGGCGGCACGGCTGTACGGGCTCGTGACGACGTACTACGTGCTCGTCAGCGGCTGGGCGGTCGCTGGGCTCGCGCTGCTCGGCCGGTGGGTGCTGCGGCTGCTCACGACGCCGCAGTACTACGGTGCCTACTCGGCGCTCACGTGGGTCTCGCTCGGCTGGGCGATGTACGGCCTGTGGGTTGTGTTCCTCGTGATCGCCGGTCGCGCGAAGGTGACGACACGCAACTTTCCCGCCTCGCTCGCGGGTCTGGCGGCGAACATCGTGCTACTGATTGTGCTCGTGCCGCCGCTGGGCATCGCCGGAGCGGGCCTGGCGCTGTGCGGTGCGTACGTCGCGATGCTCGGGGTCATGTACGTGCTGACACGACGGCTGTTCTCGGTCGCGTTCGAATGGCGCCGCCTCGTCCAGATCGTCGTCATCGCGGGTGGGATTGCGGCGGCGGGTGACCTTCTGCTGCCGACCCATGGTCTCGGCGGGTTCATCTCGCGCGCGGTTGCCTTCGCCCTCATCCCGCTGCTGCTGTTCGCGACCCGGTTCGCGCACCGGGAGGAGCTCGGGCAGTTGCGATCCCTGATCGCTCGCCTGCGGCCCGCCGGAGGCACGGTATGAGCCGTCCGCCCGTCAGCGTCGTCATGCCGTTCGCCGGCACGCGCCGCGACGCAGAGGCCGCGCTCGCGGCGCTCACCGCCCTCGCCATCCGGGCCGGTGACGAGCTCCTGTTCGTCGACAACGCGGAGGACCCGGTGTCCGCTGGAGCAGCGCCGGTGACGATCGTCCGGGCGACGTTCGAGTCCTCGCCCGCCTACGCGCGCAACGTCGGCGCCGAGCGGGCGCGCAACGAATGGGTGCTGTTCCTGGACGCCGATACCCGCGCGCCGGCCGACCTCCTCGATGCGTACTTCGCGGCCGGTGAGCCTGCGCCCGACGTAGCCGCGCTCGCCGGCGAGGTCGTCGGTGCGGCGCGGGGCGCCGGCGTTGCCGCTCGCTACGGCGCCGCCCGGGGATTCCTCAGTCAGGCGACCCACCTCGCACATCCATACCGGCCTCGCGCCGTCGCCGCGAACCTGCTGGTGCGGCGCGACGCCTTCCGGCAGGTGGGTGGCTTCTACGAGGGCGTGCGGGCGGCCGAGGACACCGACTTCAGCTGGCGCCTGCAGCAGGCCGGCTGGCGACTCGAGTTACGGAGTGATGCGCGCGTCGAGCACGTCTACCGCAGCACGGTCCGTGCGCTTCGGCGGCAGTGGCGCGGCTATGCAGCGGGCCGGGCGTGGCTCGGTCGCCGCTACGAGGGATTCACTCCGGAGCCGGCGCTGCGCCGCATGCTGCACGGCCGCGGGCGGCGTTCGCGGCGAGCGGTCACCTCGGCCCCGAGCGTCGCGGCACCGCCCGCGTCGGCACCGCCCGCGTCGGCACCGCCCGCGTCGGCACCGCCCGCGTCTGCCCCCCCGCCGTCGGCTCCCCCGGCGCCCCGGCCCGGTCGGCTGGAGCGCGCGCGCCATCTCGCCCTCGATGGCGTGCTCGCGATCGAGGAGCTCGTCGGCTTCGTGCTCTCCAACCAGCCGCGCCGCCACCGCGCTGAGGGCGCGGTCCGAGTCGTACTCGTCGCCGACCGGTTTCCCGCCCAGGACGACCCGCTCGTCGAATTCGCGCGGACCCTCGACCGGGTGCGGGTCGAGGCCGTGGCGCGCCCGCCGCGGGTTTCCCCGGAGGCGTCGCGGGCGCTGCGGATCGACTACCGGGAGGATGATGGTGCGGCGACGCGCGGCGTCGCGATGACACGGCTGGCGCTCCGCCATCCGGTGCGCATCGCCCGGGCGGTGCGCTCCGGGGAGCCGGGCCTGCCCGCCCTTGCGCCGGCGGCGGTTCGGCTCACGCGTGACCGGGGCGCGCGGCTGCAGGCACTCGGTCCGGGAGAGGCCCAGCGAATCGCCGCAGCGCTCGCGCGGCTCAGCGACCGGCGGCCCGACGCCGACGGAGGCGCGTGATGCGCGTCGACATCGTCGATCCGTCAGCGTTCACGCCCCCCTACGACCACGCGCTGGCGGCCGCCCTGACCGCCGCGGGGGCCGCGGTCCGGCTCGTCACGAGCCGATTTGCGTATGGCGAGGTTCCCGCTCCCGAGGGCTACGAGGTGGACGAGCTGTTCTACCGGCACGCCCGCGGTGCCGCCGGGTCGCGCGCGCGCCGGCTGTCCAAGCTGGCCGGGCACGTCCCGGACATGCTCCGCTACCGCCGGGCGCGCCGCGACGCCGAAATCGCCCACTTTCAGTGGCTTGACGTGCAGTGGCTCGACGGTGTCCTGCTGCCTCGTCGCCCCCTGGTGCTGACCGCGCATGACCTGCTCCCGCGCGAACCGCGGCCAGGTCAGGCGGCCGCTCAGCGGCGCCTGTACCGCCGCATGGACGCGATCGTCGTCCATTCCGATTACGGACGGCGGCAACTGATCGACGGTCTGGGGCTCACGCCGGAGCGCGTCCACGTCATTCATCACGGGGCGTTTGACCACTTGACGCGGCGGACCAACGAGGAACCCCTGCCGGCGGAGCTCCAGCGGGTCGAGAAGCCGGTCGTCCTGTTCTTCGGACTGCTGCGGCCGTACAAGGGCCTCGACGTGCTGATCGATGCCTGGCGCGGCGTCGCGGACGCCGAGCTGTGGATCGTCGGGCACGCTCGAATGCCGATCGAGTCGTTGCAGGCGCGCGCCGGGGCAAACGTCCGGTTCATCCCCCGCTTCGTCGCCGACCGCGAGCTGCCGGCGTTCTTCCGGCGGGCGGACATCGTCGTCCTCCCGTACACGCGGACCGAGCGCTTCGATCAGTCTGGAGTGCTGGCCACGGCGCTCGCGTTCGGGACGCCGAGCGTCCTCACCGACATCGGGGGATTCTCCGAGATCGCCGCGACGGGTGCGGCGCGGCTCGTCCCGCCGGGGGATGCGGTCGCACTGCACGAGGCGCTGACGTGGCTGCTCGTCGACGCGCCGCTGCGCTCGCAGATGGGCCGGGCTGCGTTGGCGGCGGCGAGCGGACCGTACTCGTGGGCGGAGGCGGCCCGGAAGACGCTCGCGGTGTACGACGCGCTGAGGGGATGAGCAAACGGCCCGTCGCGGCGGCGGTCGGTCACAATCCGCCGCCGTGACCGTGCTCGCGATTCTCTTCTGGGTCTGCACCGGCCTGCTCATCTACACGCACCTCGGCTACCCGCTCGTGCTCGCGGTGTTGGCGCGGCTGGGGCGCGGGGGACGCGGCCGCGGACGCAGCGGCCGAGGCGGGGCGGACGCCGCGGCCCTGCCCGACGTCTCGGTGGTCGTGGCCGCGTATGCCGAGCAGGACGTGATCACGCGACGGGTTGAGAACCTGCGCGCGCTCGACTACCCGACTGAGAAGCTCGAGGTCATCGTCGCCTGCGACGGGTCGCCCGATGCGACCGCAGCCCGCGCACGAGCTGCCGGGGCCGACGTCGTGCTCGACCTGCCGCGCGGCGGCAAGATCCGCGCGCAGGACGCCGGCGTCGAGCGATCGCGCGGGGCGCTCGTCGCGTTCTCGGACGCGAACGCGGTCTGGGAGCGGCAGGCCCTGCGTCGCCTGGTGGCCGCGTTCGACGATCCACGAGTGGGATACGCGTGCGGTCAGGTGCGGTTCGTCAACGAGCGCGGCTCGAACCAGGAGGGTCTGTATTGGCGCTACGAGATGGGGGTCCGCGGGCTCGAATCGCGGGTGCGGTCGGTCACGGGCGGCAACGGCGCGATCTACGCCACCCGCCGCGAGTCCTACCTCGTCGTCGATCCGATCATGGGCCACGATCTGTCGTTCCCGTTCAACATGGTCAAGCGGGGATGGCGGGCCGTGTACGCGCCGGACGCCCGGGCGACGGAAAAGATGGTGCCGACGATCGAGGGCGAGTTCGCCCGCAAGCGGCGGATGATGAGCCACGGCTGGCCGATCGTCCTCCGCGGCGGGATGCTGTCGCCGCGCGGGTACGACCCGCTGTACGCGCTGATGATCTTCTCCCACCGGATCCTGCGGTATGGGTCGCCGTTCTTGCACATCGCGGCCCTCGGGCTGAGCATCGCCCTGATCGGCCAGGGCTGGATCTACATCGCGGCCGTGGCCGTGCAGGTCGCGATCCTGATCGCCGCGCTGCTCGCACCGCTCGTCCACGTCACGCCGTTCCTCGTCGCGCGGTACTACGTGCTGACGACGGCGTCGCTCGCCGCGGGTCTGTGGGACTGGCTCGTCCACGGGACCGCCGCCGGGTGGGAGCCGGCCGAGGGCACGCGATGATCGCCAAGCGCGCGCTTGACCTACTGGTCGGCCTCACGGGCACGATCATCTCGGCGCCATTCGTCGGGGCGCTCGCCGTCCTCATCCGGATCGAGTCGCCCGGGCACCCGATCTACACCCAGACACGGGTGGGACTCGACGGTCGGACGTTTGCCATCTACAAGCTGCGCACGATGGTGCGCGGCGCGGAGTTCACGGGCGCCGGACTCGCGATCCAGGAGGGCGATGATCGGATCACGCGGATCGGAGCGTGGCTGCGACGCTACTCGCTCGATGAGCTGCCGAACCTGTGGAACGTCGTTCGCGGCGAGATGTCGATCGTCGGCCCGCGGCCGACGATTCCGGTGCAGGTCGCGCAGTACACCGACCGTCAACGAGGTCGCCTGCGAGTCAAGCCGGGAATCACCGGGTGGGCACAGGTCAACGGGCGCGCCTCCCTACCCTGGTCCGAGCGCATCGAGCTCGACCTCTTCTACGTCGAGCATCGGTCCTGGCTGCTTGACCTGAAGATCCTGGCGCGGACCGTGGAACTGGTCCTCACCGGGCGAGGCCTCTACAAGGGAGAGACAGGCGGATGGCACCCCCCGGCGTAGACATCGGCGTGCTGTTGACCGGTGTCGGCAAGCGCTACGACATCGTCTCGGCGTTCGCCCAGCACGCGACCGTCGTCGCCGCTGACCCAAACCCGCTCGCGCCGGCTCAGTACGCCGCCCATCATCGGGTTGCGGTTCCGCGGATCTCGGACCCGGAGTACGTGCCCGCGCTCCAGGCGCTGTGCGAGCAGCACAATATCGGTGCCGTCGTCCCGCTCACGGACCTTGACATCGAGGTGCTGGCGCACGCCCGCGCGGCCGGGGCGCTCCCGGCCTTCGTCCCGGATCCGGAGATCGCTCGCGCCACCTTCGACAAGTACGAGGCGCACCTGCTGCTCTCCCACCACGGCCTCCCGTCGCCGCCGACGATCCTCCCCGGGGAGACAGTGCCCTCGTTTCCGGTGATGGTCAAGCCGCGCCAGGGGTCCGGCGCCCGCTCGATCCACCGCGCCGATGATGCCCGGGCGGCCGCGTTCTTCGTCGACTACGTCGATGAGCCGACAATGGTCCAGCGGCTGATGGACGGCCCCGAATTCTCGATCGACTGTCTCTCGGATCTCGAGGGACGCTGTCTGAACGCGATCCCGCGCACGATGATCGAGTCCCGCGGGGGCGAGTCGATCAAGGGGACCGTGATCGCCGATCCCGAGCTGATCGACCTGGGTCGGCGCGTCGTCGAGTCACTCGGGGTGCGCGGCCCATGCACGGTCCAGGTGTTCCGCGACCGGGAGATCGGCCTCGGCATCACCGACGTCAACACGCGCTTCGGCGGCGCCTTCCCCGGCCCGATGTATGCCGCCCGCCCGGGCCATACGTACCCCGAGCTCATCGTGCGCATGGCGCGGGGCGAGCGGATCGAGCCTCACGTCGGCGATTTCCGGGCCGGCGTGACGTTCACGCGCTACTTCTGGCAGCTCGAGCTCGACGCGCAGCTGCGGCCGACAGGCCGCGATATCGTCGACCCGCCGGGCCCTCCCCCTCCCACCTAGGAGGTCGTTTCGCAACGCCCCGCTGTGCGGCTGGCGGGAGGCTCGCCTCAGCTCGATCGGGGCCGGGGACGGCCCTCCTGGTGAGGTTTGTGGACCGATTGGGGCGACCGGCGTCCTCTGGGGTCACGAAAAGGTGCGATTTCGGTGCGGAATTCGCATTTTCGTCCCGGAGTCACGATAATGCCCGCCCATGGAAGCAAGCGCGGTGCCGCGGGCAGCACCGGCAGGCGTCTCCGCCATGTTCTTGTCGCCGCAACTGTTGCGATTGGCAACGGATGCCCGGCTTGTCGCACTTGTCCGTGAACGCAATCCGGCCGCCTTTGAGGCCGTTTACAACCGCCACCACCGTGCGATCCTGTCGTTCTGTCGGCACATGCTCGGCGATCCGCAGGAGGCGGAGGACGCGGTCCAGCAGACGTTCCTCGCCGCCTACAGCGACCTGATCAGCTCGGATAAGCCGATCCAACTGCGCGCCTGGCTGTTCACGATCGCACGCAACCGCTGCTATTCGCTGCTCCGGGGCCGCCGCGAGCAGCCGACGGCCGAGCTCGAGGAACCGCTGACCGAGGGACTCGCCTCGCAGGTGCAGCGCCGCCAGGATCTGCGCGACCTTGTCGTTGACCTCCGCTGCCTTCCGGATGATCAACGCGCCGCCCTCGTGCTCGCCGAGCTCGATGCGCTCAGCCACGAGGAGATCGCGATCGCGCTCGACGTCCCGCGCGAGAAGGTCAAGGCGCTCGTCTTTCAAGCGCGTGAGTCGCTCGTCGCGAGCCGCGCTGCGCGCGAGACCGACTGCACCGAGATCCGCGAGCAGCTCGCCACCCAACGGGGCGGCGCGCTGCGCCGCGGCAACCTGCGCCGCCATCTTCGCGACTGCGCCGGGTGCCGCGACTTTCGCCGCCAGGTGGAGCGCCAGCGCCGCCAGCTTGCCGCGCTGCTTCCTGTCGTGCCGACCGTCGCGCTCAAGGAGGGCGTGCTCGGGGCGACCGTCGGCGGGGGGGCCGCAGCCGGTGTCGGGACCGGTGGCCTCCTCATCTCAACCGCCCTGAAGAGCGGCCTCGCCAAGGGGGCCCTCGGAGCGCTCCTCGCCGGTGCCGGGGCGGCGACGACGCTCGTCGCCACGCACAATCTCGTGCTGCCGAGCTCGCCCGCGCCCTCGCATCGCCAGCAGGCCGCCAACGTCGCGGCGGCCCCGGCGGGCAGTGCCAGGACCACGACCACGACCCGTGCTCTGGCTGCCGGGACAGTGCCTTCCGCGGGCGTCCGTCCCGGGCCGAGGAGCTCCGCCGCGTCTGGAGCCGTCGTACCGGCTGCGACGTCGTCGACGCACGCCAGCGGGGGTTCGTTCATCCGCGCCGCGTCGCTCAATCCGTTCGCCCGGCGCCTCGGGGTTCCCAAGGCGCTGAAAGGTGGCGCCGCCCCCCGCTCGCCCGTCGCGCCGCGGCCGCCGGTCGCGCCGGCGAGCACGCTGCCGCCGCGCGCTCCGGTGGCCGCCACGCCGACCGTGATCGCAACGCCCGCCCCCGGATCGACGAGCGGTGGCTCGATTGGTCACGGGACCGCCACGGCCGGAACCGTGCTGCCCACAGGCAGCAACCGCGGCGACCAGGGTCGCTCGCGCGGCGGCCAGGGTGGCCGGCCGGGTTCTTCCGGCACCGCGCACGGCGGCGGTGGCGACACCGGCAGCGGCACGCCGGTGCCGCAGAGGGGCGGTCCGGGCGCCCCCAGCGGCGGAACCCGTGGCCAGGGCGCGACGGGGAGCTCCGGCGCGGGTGGAGCGGGATCGACGGGAAACACGGGCACGACCGGCGAGACCGGCTCCGCCGGGACGACGGGCAACACCGGCTCGACGTCGCGCACCGGCAACACCGGCGCGGGGGCGACGGGCATCACCGCCCCCGGAGCGACCGGGAATACCGGCCCCGGAGCGACCGGCAATACCGGCGGAGGAAACGCGGGCACCACCGGGTCGGGGTCCACGAACGGACCCGACGCCGGCGGCCGGAGGACCGCCACGCTCACGCCGAGCGGTCCGACCGTCGGCGAGCCGAGCTCCCGCACTCGCTGACCGCCCAGCCGCCGAAGGCCCCCAGGCGGTACCGTCTGACGCCCTATCGCACCTAGGCCCGCGGGGGCGGGCCGGATCTAGGAGGACGGGTTTCCATGGCTCAACCCCTACGCTCGCTCGCCGGGCAGACTGCTGCAATCACCGGCGGGGGACGCGGGATCGGCCGCGCCACCGCCGCCGCCCTGATCGCTCAGGGCGCTCGGGTCGCGATCGGCGACATCGACGCGGCGCTCGCCGAGCGGACCGCGGCCGAGCTGGGCAGCGGGACGATCGGGCTGGCGCTCGACGTCACCGACCGCACCAGCTTCGACCGCTTCCTCACCGAGGTCGAGGATCGTCTCGGCCCGCTCGACATCCTCATCAACAACGCCGGCATCATGCCGATCGGCCCGTTCATCGAGGAATCCGATGCGACCGCCAACCGGATGATCGACATCAACCTCGTCGGCGTCATCTACGGCTCCAAGCTGGCGCTCACGCGGTTCATGAAGCGCGGGCGCGGCCACCTCGTGCAGATCGCGTCGATGGCCGGCAAGGCTGGGTTCCCCGGCGGCGCCACGTACTGCGCAACCAAGCACGCCGTCGTCGGCCTCAGCGAGGCGATCCGCGCTGAGCTGCGTGACACCAACATCGACATCAGCGTCGTCATGCCGGTCGTCGTCAACACCGAGCTCGGCTCCGGCCTGCCCGAGACCCGCGGCTTCAAGGCCGTCCAGCCGGAGGATGTCGCCGACAGCATTGTCGAGGCGCTGCAGACGGGCCGCTTCGAGGTGTTCGTGCCGAAGTCGATCAGCAGCATGGTCCGCATCAACGCCTTGCTGCCGCGGCGGGCGGTCGAGTGGCTGGGCCGGACGCTGAAGGGCGATCAGGTCCTCGCCCACCCAGACCATGCCGCGCGTGCCGCATACGAGGCCCGGATGGCGGAGACGATCGCTTCCGCCGAGCCCGCCGAGCCCGCCGAGCCGTCGACCGCGAAGCCGGCGCCGAAGATCGACGAGACGGCAGCCGCTGTCGAGGCCGCGGCGACCGGCGCGGAGCGCGAGCGCGTCTGATCGTCCCGTAGACATCCCCCTTCGCGGGCGTTGGCCGTCCGGCCCTGGCTGGCTGGCCGACCGGCGCCCGCAAGGGCGGAACCCCGGCGATCCGGGACGCTGAACGGCGGTGCGCGACGCCCCGGTCAGCCGGCGGTCAGCCAGTCCGCGATCAACCGGCCGATCTCAGGCCCGGCGTCCTCCTGGAGGAAATGGCTGGCGTCCTCGATCACGTGGGCGACCTCGGTTCCGAGCGCGGCCGCGAACCGCCGGCCGGTGTCCAGGGTGAGGACCGGGTCGGAGTCCGCCCACAGCACCAGCTTCGGACGTGTGTCGACGCGGAGCGTGTCGAGCACTCGCTGGCCCGCCTCCGCGCCCGGCATCTCCGGCGAGGTCGGGAGCATCAGCGGGAACGCACGGGCACCCGCCTTGGAGGCGGCGTTCGGGTACGGCGCCTCGTAGGCGGCGATCACCTCGTCGCCGGGATCGTGCTTGCAGGCACCGCGGACGAGGAAGCCGACCGGCAGATCCTCTGTGCGATCGACGAAGTCACGGAACGCGATCCATGCCTCGGACATCTTCTGGCGCCCGGTGAACAGGCCGGTGTCAAGGATCACGATCCGGTCAAAGCGATCGGCGTGCTCGACCGCCAGCCGCATGCCGATCGGCCCGCCCCAGTCGTGAACGACCGCGGTCGCGCCGCGGAGGTCGAGCTCTCCGAGCAGCGGAGCGAGCGCGGCGACGTGGGCGTCGTAGCTGTACCAATCGAAGTCCGTCGGCTTGTCGGAGCGGCCGAAGCCCGGCATGTCCGGCGCGATGCAGCGAAAGCCGGCGTCGCGGACCGGTCCGATCACCTTGCGCCACAAGTACGACCACGTCGGTTCGCCGTGGAAGAACACGACGGGCGGCCCGTCGCCCTCGTCGACGTGGGCGAGGCGGAGGCCGTCGTAGGTGCGGTAGTGGGGCTCGAACGGGAAGCCAGGGAGTCCCTCGAGCAACTCGTCAGGGGTGCGGATAGCGTCGGTCACGGCCGAGAACCTATACGACCGGAGGTCCTCCGCGGGCGGGCCAGGATCCTATGGCCCGCCGACGAGATACCGCGACGCATCGGAGGCGGCCGTCACCTCGATCGCGCTCAGCCCCCGACTCCACGCGATCAGGTTGAGCGCCTGGAGACGGTCGAGCACCGACTGAAACGCCGCCGCCTCCGCGGGGCTGTCGTAGCGGCGGTCGATCGAGAACGTGTAGCCGGTGAGCGCGTCGGGGTCGTCGATGCCGAGCGCATGCTGATAACGCACGTCGGTCACCGCCCGCGCCACGATCAGGGTGCGGTGAGCCCGTGATCCGCCGCTCAGCGCCCGCACCCGCGAACCGAGCTCGACGAGGAGGTCGACTGCCGCCGGGCGGAGACCGCGATACACGGCGGGCGGGACTCCGAGCCCGCGCGCGCCCTCGCCGAGCGCGCGGCCGTAGGCGAGGCCGAGGGCGGTGCCGTTCCGAGGCAGACGGACGAGCTCTCGCCTGTCGTAGGCCGCCCCGAGCGCAGCCGGATCGGCGTACGTGCTCGTCCGGTCAGGGGGGTGCAGGACGGCGGCCGTTGAGTCGCGTTCGGTCTGGAGGCCGGCGAGACGCTCGAGCGCGGAGCGGTCGTGGCGGTAGAGCCGCATGATCGCCACCGCGCCGAGCACCCTCCAGTAGTAGAGCGAGGATTGATCGCCGAATCCGGACAGCAGCCGGTAGGTCGCCGGGTTGTGATCCGGGGCGGTGTCGAAGTACAGCTGCGCGTAGGGGACGGGACGGCCGCCGTTGTAGTCGCCGAGGACGTGCTGCAGATTGCCGATCCCCATGTGGTAGGAGACGACGGCGAGGTCCGGGCGGCCGAACCGGCGCTCGGCGGTCTGCAGGTAGCGGACGGTCGCGGCGAGCGCCTTGCGGGGGGCGAAGCGGTCATCGGCACGGGCGAGGGCGCGAATGTCACGCTTGAACGCCGCGGGCGAGCTCGCATTTCCGACCTTCGCGAGCAGGGCGCGACTCCGGGCGAGGTCGATGTGCATCCCGAGCAGCGATTGGCCGGTGGCGGCGAGGATCTGGGTCAGCCCGGCCGCCGAGGCCGCGTCACTGCCGGCGACGACGTACGGACGACCGGCGCTCTCGACGAACACCATCCCCTCGAGCACATCGGGGTTGATGTTCGTGCCGCGCACCGCGGCGTCGATCTGGGGCCGGAACGCCGCGACGCGCTTGGCCGTCGCCATCGCCCCGCCCGGACTCTGGCTGAACAGGACGTGTGAGCTGCCGGCCGTCGCCCGGGCGACGAACTCGGCCTCGTGACCGGGGACCCACAGGAACGGGTCGGCCGCTCGGGCCGCGCGTCCGATCCCGGGGAGCGGAACGCGTACGCGGGAATCCGAGCCGCCGCTCGTCGCCGCGACGATGATCCCGATGAGCAGCAGCAGGGCGCCGGCAGCGAGCAGCAGTCGCAGCCGCGAACCGGCCACGGCGAGCCTGGCATCGCTCATGAGTGATACGTCAGCCGGATGCCATGGCAGCGGGCGCGCTGCGCGGCCGTGGCCAGGTGACTGGGGACCACGCTCCAGCCGTCGTGCAGGGGATGGAACGTGACGATCGGATGAGACAGGCTCGCGAACTGCGCCTTGCTGATGTACAGGCTGCCGACATCGGTGCCGGTGAACCAGGCGAACACGCTTTGGTAGCCGATCGGGACATTCGGGCTGCCGCATGCTCTGATCCGTTCGATCCCGCCGAGGCGGGTGATGACCGCCGACAGACGGCCGAGCTCGCGGCCGCGCGCGCGCTCGTGGACGAGGTCGGCCTTCTCGGTCCGGAGCCGTGAACGGGCTCCCGGGGTCCACGTGGCCAGGAACATGAGCACGAGGATCCCGGTCGCCCAGCCGATCACGTTCGGCGAGAGGCGAGGGGCGCTGCGCGAGAGCAGCGGCGGGAGGTCAAGGATCACCCGCCCGACGGCGATCCCGGCGAGCACGCACGCGACCGCGACCGGCTCAAACAGATAGCGCGGCACCCCCGGCCAGCCGTGCAGCACGAACGCGACTTCGACGACGACCCAGGCGACGGCGCCCGCGGCGAGGATCAGCACGAACCGCTGACGGCGAACGATCGCGAATGCGATGGCGGCGAGCGACGCGAGCCAGATCGGGAGCTCATGCAGGTCGAGAAAGCGGTCGACCGTGCCCCAGATCTTGTTCTCGTGGAGCGCCCGGACGGACTTCAGCGCGTTGTCCCCGGCGACGAACGGACTCCGGGCGGTGAGGCCCGGGATGCCGAACCACAGCAGTGGGATGGCGGCGATGCCCGCGATGATCATGCGACGGTGCGCCGGCTCCCGGCGCCAGAGCCACACGGTGTAGACGCCGAGGAACGGCCACACCTCGGGGCGGCCGAGCGCGCCGAGAACCCACAGCCAGAACGACCACCGCAACCGCCCGCACAGGTAGCAGTCAATCGCCGCCAGACAGAGGGCGACGATCATCGGATCGGACTGCGAGCTGAGATAGAAGTGGGTGTAGTCGCGGATCCCAAGCACCCCGATCGCGGCGACCGCCCCGGCCGCGTACGCCGCGTAGCGCCGCTGCGGCGCCGCCTCGACAAGCCGGAACGCGATCCGCCACGCGAACACGGCTCCGCTCAGCGAAACGGCGACGGCGGTGATCATCCACAGCCACAGGGCGTAGTGACCGACGAGCGAGTAGGGCAGGGTGAACAGGTACGGCAGCGGCTTCCAGGACGGCGCGCCGTCAGTCTCGAGCTTCCAGTGGAGCGAGAGCTTGCCCCAGACGAGCCAGCCGTACGGGTCATAGCCCGGGCGGACCTGTGCCTGGAGAACGATCACCGTCGAGATCGCGAGCAGGGCGAGCGCGCCGAGGACCCAGCGGTAGCGCCAGGCGAGCGCGCGCAGTGCCTGCGTCCGCCCGCTGTCCGACGGCGCGTTGGGCGCCTCCGAGCTCGGAGGGTCGCCGACGTCGATCGGCGGTGCTTCGGCGGTCTGCTGGGCCACGGGAGTCACGGGTCAGCCGGGGAGGACGGCACGAGGGCTGAGCCCGCGCGGACGGTAGCAGTCAGGGAGTGCCAGGAGAGGCCATCTCCATACCCCCACTGTCGCCAGCCGCACACACGCGGTTCCGAGATGACCTCCAGGAATCCCGTAACCTAGGCGCGGCGCGGGACTACTGTCTGATGTTCCTGCCGTTCCCGACGCCTGAGCATTGTGAGCGCACCCACAACCGATACCGGCCTGAGCGGCCGCCGTGTCCTCGTCACCGGGGGGTCCGGATTCATCGGCCGGCACATGGTTGCCGAGCTGACGTCCGACGGCGCCGACGTGCGCGTTATCGACCTCAAGCCTCACCCGGACCCGTCGGTCGAGATTGTCCAAGGTGACCTCGCCGATCCGGATGTGCTCGCCGAGGCGCTCAGTGGCGGCGTCGACGCGGTCGTCCACCTCGCCGCGGTGACCTCCGTACTGCGTTCGATCGAGCAGCCCGAGCTGACCTACCGCACGAACGTGCAGGCGACGCACGGTCTGCTCGAGGGTGCGCGCCGCGCCGGGGTCAAGGCGCTGGCGTTCGCCTCGACGAACGCCGTCACCGGACCGATGGACGCGCCTGCGATCACCGAGAAGGCGACGCTGCGGCCACTGACGCCCTACGGTGCGACGAAGGCGGCGGGGGAGATGCTGATGTCCGCGTACACCGCCTCGTACGGCGTTCGCTGTGCGTGTCTGCGGCTGACCAACGTGTACGGGCTCGGGATGCAGGCGAAGGACAGCATCGTCGCTCGGCTCATGCGGGTCATCCGACTGGGCGGGAGCTTTGAGGTCTACGGCGACGGCACGCAGGTGCGCGACTATGTCAACGCCGCCGACGTCGCGGCGGCCTTTCGCCTCGCGCTGACGAGCGAGGACTGGCACGGACCGGTCGTCATCGGCTCGGGCCACTCGCTGTCCGTGCTCGAGGTCCTTGAGGCGGTCCGCGCGGCCACCGGCGCGTCGTTCGAGGTCCGTCACGGTCCCGCGAAACCAGGCGAGATGCCGGCCGTGATCGTCGATCCCGCGGCGGCGCATGCAAAGGGCTGGACGCCGAAGTTCAGCTTGGAGGATGGGTTGGCCCGGGTATGGGAAGAATGGTCCCGTGCCGACCCTGACACGATCGCTGCCGGCGCGCCGGCAGCGCCGGTGAGCGCAGGAGCGCAGTCGTCGTGAGCCTGACCACCGAGAAGCCGTTCAACCTCGACGACGAGCTCGGGCGGCTCGAGCCCGCTGAACGGGACGCGGCCGCCGCGTTTGTCGCCGCCCACCCGCCCGGCGCCGGCGCGCCGCTCGCGATCGTGATCCCGGCCTACAACGAGGAGCCGACAGTCGCTGAGGTGATCGCCGAGATCCCTCGGGAGGCGGCCGGGCTTCAGACCGAGGTGATCGTCGTCGTTGACGGCGCCAAGGACGCGACCGCCGCCGAAGCGACCCGGGCCGGGGCGCTCGTCTGCGACGTCGCCGTCAATCGCGGCCAGGGTGCCGCGCTGCGCCTCGGGTACTGGCTGGCGCGGGCCCGTGGCGCACGGGTGATCTGCACGATCGACGCCGATGGCCAGTACGAGCCCGAGGAGATCGGCCGCGTCGTTCAGCCGATCCTCGACGGCCGGGCCGAGTTCGTCTCAGGCTCGCGCCGCCTCGGCGCCGAGCTCACGACGGACAAGATCCGCCATCTCGGTGTGCTCGTGTTCGGCGCCCTGATCAGCGCCCTCGTCCGCCATCGCATCACCGATCCCGCGTGCGGCCTCCGGGCGATGCGCGCAGACGTGGCCGCGGCGGTCACGCTCGAGCAACCGCAGTACCAGGCGTCGGAGCTGATGATCAGCGCCGCGCTGCACGGGTACCGACTCGCCGAGGTCCCGACGACGATGCGTGACCGCGGTGAGCACGCCACCGGCACGAAGAAGGGCGGGAACTTCGGCTACGGCGTGCGGTTCGCGCGCGCGGCCATCCACACCTGGCGCCGGGACCGCAGCGCAGCGCGCACGCGGCTCTGACCCGAAAAGATCCAGTGGTGGTAGAGGAAGAACCTCACCCCGTACAGCGCCGCCAGCACCCCGAAGTACGAAGCCGTTACGAGCAGCACGCGGATCCCGTGCCCGGCGGGAATCGACTGCACCCGGTCATGGGTCCAGCCGGTGACGAGCGACAGCGTGACGAGCGTCGTCGCTGAGATCACGATGTAGGCGATGACCTCTCGACCGAGCGCCACGCGCCCCTCGACCTTCCACGTCCAGCGGCGATTGAGCGTCCAGTTGGGGATCGCGCCGGCGACGAACGCCGCGATCGAGCACACCGTCGTCGAGAACCCGAGCACGTAGAGAATCGGGAACACGACGGCGCTCGTTCCGGCGGCGACCATCGAAGAAACGGCGAATCGAGCGATTCGCCGGTCGAGGAGCCTCTGCAATTTCTCCGGTACAAAGCTGGGCACAGCCTGCCAATCCTAGCGATTGTGCCGTCAGGTCGCTGTCAACCGGACCACCCGGTACGTTCTCTTGGCCGATGCGCCTGCAGTCCGCCGACGAGGTAGTTTGCCTCGATGATGACCTCGTGATCCTCGGCGACAACGCCCCCGTGCTGACGTCCTTGCCGGACTCGCGCTTCGATCTCATCTATATGGACCCGCCGTTCAACACCGGGCGCGCGCAGGCGCGGCGGACGCTCGAGGTGAGGGCCGACGCCGCCGGCAACCGGGTCGGCTTCCAGGGCCGCCGCTACAGCTCGCGGCTGCTGGGCACGCTCAGCTATGACGATGAGTTCGGCGACTACCTCGCGTTTCTCGAGCCACGGCTGACCCGGGCGCGCGAGCTGCTGGCACCCCACGGCACGCTCTACTTTCACATCGACTATCGCGAGGCGCATTACTGCAAGCTCCTGCTCGACGAGATCTTCGGCCGGGATGCCTTCCTCAACGAGCTGATCTGGGCGTATGACTACGGTGCCAAGCCCCGCCGACGCTGGCCGGCCAAGCACGACACGATTCTCGTCTACGTCCGGACGCCGGGCGGCCACCATTTCGACGCGGACGCCGTCGAGCGCGAGCCCTACATGGCACCCGGACTCGTGGGCGCCGAGAAGGCAGCGCGCGGCAAACGGCCGACAGATGTCTGGTTTCACACCATCGTCCCGACCAACGGCCATGAGAAGACGGGCTATCCGACACAGAAGCCCGAGGGCGTGCTCCGCCGCCTCGTGGCCGCCTCGTCGAGACCGGACGGATGGTGCCTTGACCCGTTCGCCGGCTCGGGCACGCTCGGTGCCGTCTGCCGCGCCCTCGGTCGCCGCTTCGTGCTGATCGACGAGAGCCCGAGCGCCGCCGAGGTCATGCGGGCGCGTCTCACGGAGCCCGCCCGGGCGATGCTCATGGCTGACGCGGGTCAGGCACGAGCGGCACGAACCTGACCGGCTCCAGCCACGCTCGCTCGATCCGATCCGCGATCCGCCGCTCGAGGATCAGCCGCTGGTCGTCGTCCGTCTGGACCGGAGCCACGAGACGGCCTCCGTCGGCGAGCTGCTGCTCGAGGGCGATGAGCCCCTCGGCGGTCGTTGCCGCCGCGACGTTGATCGCGTCGAACGGCGCCGCCGCCGGCAGGCCGGCGTAGCCGTCGCCGACGACGAACTCGACGTTCGTGATGCCGAGGGAGGCGATGGCGCGCCGCGCCTGCTCGGTCAGGGCCGCGTGGCGCTCGATCGTCCACACCCGCTCTGAGAGCCGCGCGAGCAGCGCAGCGTGGTAGCCAGATCCGGTGCCGACGTCGAGTACGCGGTCGGACGGATCCAGCTCGAGCACCTCGAGCATCCGGGCCACGACGAGCGGCTGCGAGATCGTCTGGCCGCAATCGATCGGCAGGGCCGTGTTGTCATAGGCGTGGGCGCGCTGCTCCACCGGCACGAACGCATCCCGCGGAACCTCGGCGATGGCAGCGAGAACCCGCGGGTCCTCGATCACCCTGCGGAGACGCCGCGCGAGCTGTCGGGGCTGCTCAGCCATGAGAAGATCGTGACCGATGTCGACGACGATGGACGAGTCGGCTGGCCATCTGGTCACCGAGCACGCGTCGGAGGGGGGTCTCTGGGAACGCGCCGGGCACCTGATTCGCGCCGTGCCATGGCCGATCTGTGCGATCACGCTCGTTGCGGCGCTGCTGCGCTTCATCGCGATCGAGGACGTCAGTCCAAACGAGTTCTACGATGCCGCCGTCCGCAGCATGACGCTGTCGTGGCACAACTTCTTCTTCGGCGCGTTCGATCCGGCGGCCGTTCTGGCGATCGACAAGCCACCCCTCGATCTGTGGCTGCAGGTGATGAGCGTGAAGCTGTTCGGCTGGGGACAGTTCGCCCTCAAGCTGCCGGAGGCGCTTGCCGGCACGCTCGCGGTTCCCCTGCTCTACGACACGGTCCGCCGGGCCGTGAACCGCCCGGCCGGTCTCGCCGCCGCGGTCGCGCTGGCGGTGCTGCCCGAGTCCGTTCTCACCGCTCGCAGCGACACGATGGACTCGGTGATGATGCTGTGCGTCATCGCTGCGCTGTGGCTGATCGTCCATGCGACGGGTCCGACCGCGCGTCCGCGGCGCGACATCGTGCTCGCCGGGGTGGCACTCGGACTCGCCTTCAACGTCAAGCTCCTCGAGTCGGTGATCGCCGCCCCCGCGATGATCGTCTTCCTGCTGCTCACCGCGCCCGTCGGGCGCCCGCGCTCGGCGATGGTCCGGGACATCGCCGGGGGCGCCCTGGCTGCGGTCGGCGTCGGTCTGAGCTGGGCCGTGCTCGCATCGATCGCACCGGGCCGTCATCCGTGGGCGGTCGGCTCCTCGGACGGCAGCATCTGGAACGCGATGTTCGTGTTCAACGGATTCGGCAAGCTCGGCAGCACGGCACCGATCACCAAACCGGGTGGACCGGGCCCGTTTCGCCTGCTCGTCTCGACGGGCTGGCACTACGACGAGCTGTTCGGCTGCATGCTCGTCGCTGCCGTCGCGATCGGTGGCGCGGCCGTGGGCGTGACGCTCTGGCGGGGTCGCGATCAGCGGCGTGATCGGGCCGTGGCCAGCAGCGTTCCACGCGCGTTCGCCGTGTGTCTCGCCGTATGGATCGTGTGCTCGCTGATCGCCTTCGACACGATGCATACGGTGCACGCGCGCTATCTGGAGGCGATGGCGCCCGCGCTGGCGGCGGCGATCGGGTACGGCGCGGCCGTCCTCGCCGGCCTCGCCGGGAGGGCGGCCCGACCGTCACTCGCCGCCGTTATCTCGGCGCTGGCGTGCGTGTGCGCCTACACGTTCACCTTCAAGCCTGCGTCGCTGGCCGCCGCGGCCGGCGCGCTGATCGTCTCCGCCGTTGGGGCCGCGCTGATCGCGCGGAGTCCGGGGCCTTTCGAGCGCTCAGCGAAATGGCTGCTGGCCGCGATGATCACGGCCAGCGCGCTCGTGTTCCCGGTCCACGAGACGCTGTCGCTCGTGCGCTCGAAGGCGAACGACTCGCTCGGGCTTGCCACGACAGCGCCTGAGAACGCGCTCGCGCTCTCCGGGTTCCTGCACGATCGCACGCGGGGGATCCGCTACGAGCTTGCCGTGGACGAGCCACTGTCGCTCGCTCCGCTGGTGATCCGTGATCAGCGGCCGATCCTGCCGCTGACGAGCTTCGGCGGGCGACCGCTGACCAGCGTTGCCGCATTGCGCGCCGCGGTCCGCGCCGACACCGTCCGCTACGGGCTCGTCGCAAGCGCCGGCTGTGCGCTGCCGCACAACAGGCACGCCGCCGCCTGCGCTCCGGCATCGCTCTGGGTCCGGGCTCATGGGGTCGACGTGACGAGGTCGGCCGGGCTCGTCGGCCCGCCCCACCTCTACCTGCTGTCGGCCGATCGTGCCGGGTAGCCTCCGAGGTGCCGCCCGGATGCTGCTGGCGCTCCCCGTGGTGGGGGCGGCGGCGGCCAGCGGCGCTACACCGACCGTCGCGCCCGCCTGCGCGGCCGCGCCCACGCCTGGAAACCAGTCCCTCCTGATCGGCATCGACACCACCACTCGCGTAGCCCTCCTCCACGTCCCCGCCCAGCTCCGCGCACATCACCCGGTGACGCTGGTCATCGCCCTGCACGGTGTTGGCGGGACCGGGCCGAAGATGGAGACCTACAGCGGCTTCTCCAGGGTCGCCGACCGTCACGGGTTCATCGTGGCCTACCCGAGCTCGGCGGGCCCGTCCTGGAACAGCACAGCGGCGAGCGGGCGTCCGGACGACGTTCGGTTCATCGGTCGGCTGATCGGCATCATCGAGTCACGCGAGTGCGTTGATCGGACGCGCGTCTTCCTCGCCGGGGTCTCGAACGGTGGCGGGATGGCCGCGCTCGCCGGGTGCGCGTTGTCGACGAACATCGCGGGCATCGCCTCCGTCGCGGGCGGCTATGACGGACAGCCGGCCTGCCATCCTCAGCGCCCGCTGTCGGTGCTCGAGGTGCACGGCACGAGCGACCAGATCGTCCCCTATTTCGGCCGGACGCACCGGCCGACGCCGAACGGCCTGCCGCCGTTCGTCAACCAGTGGGTGGCCCGCGATCGGTGCCGAGGGCGCGCGAGCGTCTCGCAGCTCGCCACCCGCGCGACTGCGCTGCGCTGGTCGCGGTGCGCCGGCGGCGTGCGCGTCGAGCACATCAGGGTTCTCCACGGCCGCCATCAATGGCCGGGGGCCACGCCGCCCGATCCAGGTCCGCCGTCGACGTTCTGCGCAGCCTGCGAGATCTGGCGATTCTTCGCGACCCTCGGCGCCGGGTCACGGCGATGGTGAGCCTCCGCTTCGCCCGCGTCGTCCTGGCCATGGTTGCGCTCGCTGTTGCCGGGTGCGGGTCGACGAAGCATCACCCGGGGGCGGTACGAGAGCCGTCGCTCGCAGCGCTGGACAACGGCACTCCGCGGCCGCTGACGCACGCTCCGGCGCTCGGCGTCTACTACCACGTGCCGCCGCTGCTCGACGCCCGCAATGTGTACGCCGCCGACACCGTGATCGCTCCGATCGCCCGGCACGACCCCCCGCTCGTCTACGTGCCGGACACGGGCAGTGACGACGTCTACGAGATCAACCCGCGGACCTACCGGATCGTGCGGCACTTCATGGTGGGTGCCGTGCCCCAGCACATCGTCCCGTCCTACGACCTGCGCACGCTCTGGGTCAACAACGACATCGGCAACAGTCTCACGCCGATCGACCCGGCAACCGGCAAGCCCGGGAGGACGATTCCGGTCGATGACCCGTACAACCTGTACTTCACCCCCGACGGGCGCTACGCGATGGTGATGGCGGAGGAGCGCCGCCGCATCGACTTTCGCGACCCGCACACGATGAAGCTCCACCATGCGCTCGCGGTGCCGATGTGCGCGGGCGTCAACCACGGCGACTTCACCGCGAACGGTCGTTACATGCTCGTGAGCTGTGAATTCGCGCCGAAGATGATCGTCGTCGACATTCCCTCGCAACGGGTCGTCAAAGTGGTAGCCGCTGCGGCGTGGCGCCTCGCCCCAGGACGTCAAGCTCTCGCCGGACGGGCGGACGTTCTATGTCGCCGACCTCACGTACGGGGGCGTGTGGGTGATCGGGGCCCGGCACTTCCGGGTGCGCCGCTTCATCGGCACCGGGGCGGGCGCGCACGGTCTGTACGCGAGCCGCGACGCGCGGAACCTGTACGTCTCGAATCGAGGTGCGGGCACGATCTCGGTGATCCGCTTCGCCACGAAGCGGATCGTGGCGACATGGAAAATTCCGGGGGGTTCGCCGGACATGGGCAACGTGTCGGCCGACGGCCGGGTGCTGTGGCTATCGGGGCGCTACGACAACTCGGTGTACGCGATCAACACCCGGACCGGGAAGCTCATCCGCCGGATCCCGGTGGGGTTCGAGCCGCACGGCGTGTGCGTCTGGCCGCAGCCGGGCCGTTACTCGCTCGGGCACACCGGCGTGATGCGCTGAGCGCGGGCCGCCGCCGTGATGCGCTGGCCGGCCGCGCGGCGCCCGCCTGCGAAAATCAGCCCACTCCCGATGCTCGCCTCCTCGGCCACCCAGCGCCTGCTCCTGCTCGTCCTCGTGACGCTGCTGGCGGCGATCGGGATCGTCCTGCTCGTCAGCCGCAACTCCGGCGATACGCCGACGGTTCCAGTCACGCAGTCGAAGTTCGCCGGTCCGACGATGCCCCCGGGTCTGGTCGCCAAGAACTTTTCGCTGACCGATCAGAACGGCCGCCACGTGACGCTGTCGTCCTACCGCGGCCACGTCGTGATCCTCACGTTCATCCACTCGCTCTGCCGGGACGACTGCCCGTTCATGGTCGAGCAGATCAAGGGCGCGCTCAACGACCTGCCCGGCTCCGGTGAGGGCATTCCGGCGATCGGTGTCAGCGTCGCGCCGAAGGAGGACACGGTCGCGAACCGTCGCAGGTTCCTGACGCTCCATCGGATGAACGCGCGGATCGCGTTCGTCAACGGGCCGCCGGCGACGATGCGCCGGATCTGGCACGACTATGCGATCGCCCCCGGCACCGGGCCGCAGGGTCACTCCGCGGTCGTGGTGCTGATCGACAAGAAGGGAATCGAGCGGGTCGGTTTCGGTGCGGCACAACTCACGCCCGAGGAGCTAGCGCACGACCTCCGGGTGCTCGAGGCCGAGCCGGCGTAACGCCTGCCCGGATCTCCATGTGCAAGAAACCTTTCGCTAGGCGGCGGAAATCTTGCGCGCGGCTGGCGCTGTCGTTGCTATCCGGGCTCGCGTGGACGGTGCCGCCGTCGGCGGGCGCGAGCGGTCCGGGCCCGTGGCCGGCGTGCGTCCCGCGGTCCGCGCCCGCCCGGGTCGGCATCCGCGAGGTCGGCCGCACCCGGCACGGACGGCTGCTGACTTTGCGGCTGCGTTCCTCGGCGATGGGAGACGTTCAGCCGGTCGACGTCATCCTTCCCCCGCACTACGACGGCTCCGGGCACACCCGCTACCACGTTCTCTACCTGCTGCACGGCGCGGGCGGCGACTATCAGTCCTGGATCGACGGGCACCTCACGCCACGGCTCGGGAACCTCCCGGTCATCACCGTGATGCCGAACGGGACCGAGGCGGGGCTCGACGGCGACTACACCGACTGGACGGCGATGGCGGCGAGCGATCGGCGTCGGGCGCCCGCATGGGAGACGTTCCACATCCGCGAACTGCTCCCATTCATCGACGCGCACTTTCCGATCATCCCCGGCCCGGCCGGCCACGCCGTCGCCGGGATTTCGATGGGTGGCGGCGGCGCGACGAAGTACGCGGCCGAATATCCCGGTACGTTCGGCTACGCCGGGACGTTCTCCGGCGAGGCGCACCCGCTGATGCCGCTCGCGCTCGCCGTGCAGCCGAAGAACTGCCGCTGGGGCGATCCGGCGAAGGATGAGGTCATCTGGCGCGACAACGATTCCGCGGCGCTCGCCGCGAACCTGCGCGGGGTGCGCGTGTTCATCCGCTCGGGAGACGGGCAGCCTGGCCCGTACGACTCGCGGACACCGCCGGCCGACCCGCTCGCCGCCCTCATCCGTCGGGAGCAGCTCGCGATCGAATACGGCGCGGAGCTCGAGAACAAGGCGCTCCTCTCCGGACTGCGTGCGGTGCACGCGAGCGTCAATGCCCGCTTCTTCCACGGGTCGCACAGCCTTCCGTACTGGCAGCGGGACATGACCGAGTTCGTCGCATGGCTGCGAGCCCAGTTTCGCCACCCTCCGGCCGTGCAGTCGCGCTTCTCGGTTCAGTCGGCCCACCGGTCCTTCACCGCGTGGGGGTGGGGCTTTCAGACGATCCGGCGCGTGCGCGAGTTCGCCTACGTGACCGTCGGCGGAAACCGCCTGCGGGCGACGGGCAGCGGCGTCCTCGTGGTCCAGAGCCCGCGGCACTTCCGCGGCCGGCAACCGGTCGTGGTGCGGCTCGGCAGGCGGACGCTCCGGCTCCGCGCCGACCGCCACGGGCGCGTGACGTTTCGACTCGGCCTCGGGCCGAGCCACACGCGCCAGCAGACGGCGTTCGGGCGCGAGGCGCTGCGCCGGTGGCGGACTGCCACCGCCGTCATCGAGCCCGGCTGATCCGTTCCTCAGCGCGACTCGAGGGCGCGGCCGTGGCGCTCGACGACCGGCGCGAGATAGTCCCGGAGCTCATCCGGCGCCACCGCGGGAACCTCGAAGCTCGCATCCCCGTGATCGGTATGGATCACGAGGTGGGCGCGCCCGTCTCGCCGCCGGCGTCGCAGGCCCCTCAGCGGCGGCACGCTGACGGTGCGGATGTCGCTCCACGTCAGACGGCCGAGCGGCTGCTCGGCCCCGCGCACGATGTCGAGGCCGAACCCGGAGATGCGGAGCTCGATGTCGCGTTCGCCCACCGCGAGGTTCGCGACCCCGCCGAGATGGATGACCGCCAGCCGAACCATGTCGCGGGGGTCGTCCTCATCCTCGGTCGGCGTTGACGGGGGGCCCTCCTCGGGCTCGATCGGCAGAGGCCGGGCCGGCGGGGTCTCCGCGACCGGGACGGGCTCGGGCTTCGGTTCCGGTTCCGGTTCCGGTTCGGGTTCCGGTTCCAGTTGGGTTCCGATTGGGGTTCCGGTTCCGGTTGGGGTTCCGGTTCCAGTTGGGGTTCCGATTGGGGTTCCGGTTCCGGTTGGGGTTCCGGCGTCGTGGCCGCAGACGCCTCCGGCCGGCCGGCGACGACCGCCTCGCGGCGCTCCTCGTACGACGGGGCCCCGACGATCGCCTGCGCCCGCGCGACGGCGGGATGTGACAGGGCCTCGCCGAGGCCGATTCCCAGCTCCTCGGTGGCGACACCCGCGAGCGCCCGGCGCCACTGCAGCCCATCCGCCCGGTCGGCGGCGCGCTGCACCATCTCCTCGATCTGCTCATCGCGCAGCTCGAGCACGTCGGCGTGCTTGGCCGCGGCGTCCCTGAAGGCGGGCCGCAGGCGCTCCACGAGCGCGTCGCGTCCGCGCTCGGCGATCCGCTGCGCGGTGTCCTCGAGCGAGTCCGTCACCCTGTGTCCTCCTCAATCATTCGCTTGATCAGCCCCAGGAGGCGGCTCGCATGCGGGCCGTACAGGATCCGGTGATCGCAGGCGAGCGTCAACGTCAGTATGTGACCCGGGACGATAACTCCCTCCCGCACCACCGGCACATCCCGGACGGCGCCGGCCGCGAGCGCCGCGGCCTGCGGCGGGATCACGAGCGGGGTCGCCTGCGCCACGCCATCGGCGCCGGCGTGCCACAGCGTGAACGTCGCGCCTGAGGTCTCCGGCGCGAGCAGCTCGCCGGATTCGGCGCGAGCGGTCAGACGTTCCAGCTCCTCGCTGATCTCCAGGCGTCCCTTCGCGTCTGCGTCGAAGATCGTCGGAATCGCAAATGTGTCCTCGGTGGCGACGACGACGCCGATGTTGATCCGACCGTAGAGCTCGAACTGCCCGTCCCGATAGGCGGCGTTCGCACGGGGCACGGCGCGCAACGCTCGTGCGCAGTCCCGGACGAGCGCGGCGGTCGTGATCGCGGTCGGGTCGCCGACGGCCGCCTGCACGGTCAGCTCGAGGTCGGGCACCGTGGCGCGCGACTCCGCACTGCGCCGCGCGACGGAGCGGGCCGCCCGGTCCGGCGCCTGCGTCGTCACCTCGCCCTTGACCCCGGACGGCTGGCTCATCCGGCCCACATTAGCCGTCTGTCCCTTCCCAGGTCATGATGAACTCGTCGGCTTCCATCGTCGCGAGGTCGGTGCGCAACTCGCGGAGCAGCCGTGCCGCCTCCTTCGCCGAGAGTTCCCAGAACAGGACGACCTCGCCGTCGTCGATCGAGACGACCTCGATCCGGTCGAGGCGCTCGGGGCCGGCCATGAACGCCGGCTCGATCCCCCCGCGCGACACGATCAGCTCGAACGTGCGGTTTGCCTTCATCGGCCGCCTTCGACCGCGCGGGCGCACGCCTCGAGCAGGTTCTCGCCCTCGAACAGAAGCCCGTCGATCTCGATCGCGGGGACGGAGTTGACGCCCGCATCGCGCGCCCGCGCGCGGGCTTGCTCGAGCCCGTCGATGACCGACGTGAGCGCGAGTCCCCTTGAGCACCGCGGTCGGGTGCATCTCGCACGCGGCGGCGGCGATCAGCAGCGTGTCCCGGTCGCCGAGGTCGCGTCCCGCGGCGAACGCCTGGCGAAACGCGGCCAGCGAGAACGCGACGCTCCGCCCGATCCGCTTGGCGTACGTGGCGACGAGCATCGCCTCAGCGGTATCCGGCGGCCAGTTGGCCGGCCAGCGCACGGGCATGAGTCCCGCCGCCGCCGCCGCGCGTTCGATCCGCTCGCGGTCGACCGTCTCGGTCGCGGGAGCGAGGATCGGCTCCCACTCGGGCACGACCGGGAGCGCCGTGTTGACCTGCTCGGCGATGAGATACGACGCCGGGCTCCCGAGGTCGTAGTAGAAGACCGGCTGCGAACCGGACTCGGTCGACACTTCTCAGCCGTGGATGAGCCAGCCGTCGGCCGCGCGGGCCGCTTCCATCACGCCCTCGGAGAGGGTGGGATGGCCGTGGATGATCCGCGCCACCTCGGGGTAGCCGCCCTCGAGCGCGCGCACGTTGACGAGCTCCTGAATGAGCTCCGTGGCCTTGGCGCCGACGATGTGGCCCCCGAGCAGTTCGCCGTAGCGCTTCTCGCCGACGACCTTGATCACGCCGGTGCGGTCGCCGTACACGGTGCCCGCGCCGACGGCGCCGTACTGCACCTTGCCGACGACGACGTCGTGGCCCTCCTCGCGCGCCTGCGCCTCGGTGAGGCCGAAGCTCGCGACGTTGGGCGTGCAGAACGTCGCCCGCGGGATATCGATGTACTCGATCGGGTGAGTCGTGAGTCCGGCTGCGTCCTCGACGGCGATCACGCCTTCGTCGGAGGCCTTGTGGGCGAGCGCTGGGCCGTGCACGAGGTCGCCGATCGCGTAGACGCCCTCGACGCTCGTCCGCATCGCGCCGTCGACGGCGATCAGGCCGGCGTCGTCAAAGGCGACGCCGGCAGCGTCGAGCTTCAGTGCGTCGACGTCCGGTCCGCGGCCCGCCGCGATCACGAGCCACTCCGCCTCGCCGTCCTGTTCGCCGAACGTGAACGTCACGCTGCGCTCGCTCGGATTGACGTTGCGCACGAGCGTTCCGGTGTGCACGTCAATGCCCTGCTTCTTGAAGCCGCGCTCGGCCGCCTTGGAGATGTCGGCGTCCTCGGTCGGCAGCACGCGTTCGAGCGCCTCGAACAGCCTCACGTCCGTGCCGAGCCGCGCGAACGCCGACGCGATCTCGGCGCCCGATGCTCCGGCGCCGACGACCGCCATCGTCTTCGGCAGCTCGGACAGCGCCCACGCCTCCTCGGTGCCGATCACGCGGCCACCGAATTGCGTGCCCGGGATCGGCCGCTTGACCGATCCGGTCGCGAGCAGGATCGTCTTTGCCTCGATTGACTCCCCGCCCACGGTGACCGCACCGGGTCCGACGAGCGCGCCCTCGCCTTCGATCAGCTCGATCCCGTTCTTCTTGAACAGTCCCGACACGCCGCCGGTGAGCGTCTTGACGACCTTCTCCCGGCGCGCGGTGACGGCGCCGAAGTCAACCTGCGGGGCGGCGGACAGAGTGATCCCGAACTCTTCGGCCTCCCTCACCTCGGAGAGCACGTCGGCGGTCCGCAGCACCGCCTTGGCGGGAATGCAGGCGTAGTTCAGACAACGGCCACCGACTCGGTCCTTCTCGATCACGGCGGTCTTCATCCCGAGCTGGGCGGCCCGGATTGCGGCGACGTAGCCACCGGGACCTGACCCGATGACGACGCAGTCGTAGGCAGACTCAGGCATACCTTGAGCCTACTAAGCGGCCCGCGATCGGGTCGCGGAGCGCGTGACAGGCGGCTACGAGCGTCCGGGCGGCGTCGGCAACTGCAGCCGACTCAGCACTCGGACGAGCTTGAAGAACAGGTAGCCACCGCCGCCGACGATGACGACGCAGATGACCGCGCCGAGGATCGTCGACGCCCGGACAAGTGCGAGCGAGAAGCCGAGCACGCCGATCGCGAGCAGCGTCTGGAAGCCGAGCACCGCCCAATAGCGCATCAGCCACATGCCGGTGGCGCACATGATCATCAGCCCGCTGAAGATGAGGATCTCGACGATCTGCGGATGCGATCCGCCGACCCGGGGCTTGACGCCGGCGATGAACAGGACGAGGTTCGCCAGCGCCAGGATGAGGGCGACCGCGACGCTGACCTTGATCGCCCACGGGCGCTCGCCGGCGGCGAACGGGCGGAGCGTGGCGCGGACCGCGGCGTTGCGCTCCTCGGAGGTCATCCGTGGCCGGGCCGGCTGCGGCGGCGCCGCGGGCGCCGAGCTTGTGGCGGGACCCGGCCCGCGCCGGCCGCGCTTGCGGCTACGTTGCCCCAACGCGATCCCCTTCGTGGCGAAGTGCTCCTCGCAGCACGCTCGCGGTCAATTCCGGGTGTGCCGACTGGGTCAACGCCCGCACGACGACGACGCGCTCGGCGCCCGCGTCGACGACAGCATCGACGTTGCTCGGGTTGATGCCACCGATCGCGAACCACGGCACCTGGGCGTGGCCCGCGGCGTACGACACGAGCTCGACACCGACGGCGGGACGGCCCGGCTTCGTCGGCGTCGCGTGGACGGGCCCGACGCCGATGTAGTCGACTCCGGCCGACGCCGCCGCGTCGATCTGCGCCGGACTGTGCGTCGAGAGGCCGACGATCCGATCCTCGCCGACGGCGGCGCGCGCCTCAGCCACCGGGACGTCGTCCTGACCGACATGGACACCGTCGGCACCGCACGCCGCCGCAAGGTCAGGCCGGTCGTTGACGACGAACAACGCACCGTGCTGACGGCAGCACGCGGCGAAACGCTCCGCGGCGGCGAGCACCTCGGCATCGGGAGCGTCCTTGCAGCGCAGCTGCACGATGTCGACACCGCCGCGCAGCGCGGCGTCGACGAACGCGAGCGGCTGCGCGTCGCAGACGAGGTACAGCCGAGCCGCGGCGAGGCGTTGGAGCCGATTGGACACGCCCCCAGTCTGGCATGCGCGGGGCGCTACGATTGCTGTGAACGGGAGCCCTGAGCGCGAGCGGGCTGAGAGGGCGGAGCAACATCCGCCGACCGTCTGAACCTGACCCGGATCATGCCGGCGTAGGGAGAGCACGTTTTGTCGCAACCATCGAGATCGTTTGACGTAGCTGTCGTCGGCGGCGGCGTGATCGGCCTGTCGATCGCGTGGCGGGCGGCTGGGCGGGGGATGCGGGTCGGTCTCTTCGAGCGTGAGGAGTTCGGTGCCGGAAGCTCCCGGATCGCCGCCGGGATGGTTGCCCCGATCAGCGAGGCGCGATCGACCGAGCAGCCGCTGCTGCACCTCAACCTGCGCAGCGCGCGTGCCTATCCCCGGTACGCCGCCGACGTCGCCGAGGCGTCCGGCATGGACCCGAGCTACTTCGCGTGCGGCACGATCGCCGCGGCACGCGACGCCGACGACGCCGAGGCACTCCAGCGCGAGCTCGTCATGCGCCAGAGCCTCCGACTGCCCGTGAGCCGGCTGTTGCCGAGCGAGGCGCGTCGGCTCGAACCGGGGCTCGCGCCGACGGTGCGGCTCGCCCTCGACGTGCCGGACGACCACGCGATCGATCCCCGTACGCTCGCGCCCGCACTCGTGGCCGCGGCGGCCGCCGCCGGTGTCGAGATGTACGCCGGACTCGGGGTGCGCGAGGTGCTCTGTTCCAGAGAGCGCGTCGAGGGGATCCTCCTCGAGGATGGCGAGCGCATCGTCGCCGAGCAGATCGTGATCGCCGCGGGCGTATGGTCCGATGCGGTCGCCGGGATCCCTGACGAGGCGCGCGTGCCCGTGCGGCCGGTCAAGGGGCAGATCATGCGCCTCCACGATCCCGCCGGCCCGGGACTGCTGAGCCGCGCGCTGCGGATCCAGGGCGGTCCCTACGTTGTGCCGCGCGGGGACGGGCGCTATGTCCTCGGTGCGACGGTCGAGGAGCGGGGCTTCGACACGCGGGTCACCGCCGGGCCGCTGTTCGACATGCTGCGGGACGCCATGGAGGCGCTCCCCGGTCTCTCCGAACTTGTCATCGACGAGCTGATCGCCGGGTTGCGGCCAGCCACGCCGGACAATGCGCCGGCGATCGGGCCGAGTTCCCTGCGCGGGCTGCACTGGGCGGTCGGTCACTACCGTCACGGCATCCTGCTCGCGCCCGTCACCGCCGAGATCGCGGTTGACGCCCTGCTCGGCGGCGATCCCCCGCCGGAGTTCTCGCCCAGGCGGTTCGAGGGGGCGGTGGTCGGATGCTGATCCGCGTCAACGGCGAGGACCGACAGCTCGCCGACGGCGCGACCGTCGCCACGGTCATCGAGCTCCTCGACGTGGCCCCGGAGGCGCGCGGGGTCGCGGTCGCGGTCGACGGTGAGGTCGTGGCGCGTGGGCGCTGGGCGCAGACGGAGCTTGCCGACGGGACCCGGATCGAGGTCGTCGCGGCAATTCAGGGAGGATGAGGACATGAGCGCACCGCCACCGCTTCAGATCGCCGACCGCGCGCTGCGCTCCCGGCTGATTCTCGGCACCGGTGGGTTCGACAACCACGAGATCCTCGAGCGGGCGCTCGCCGCCGCCGAGACGGACCTCTGCACGGTCGCGCTCCGGCGCCTTGATCCGGCGTCCCGGGGCTCGATCCTCGATGTGCTCACTGCCGCCGGCGTCGCCGTGCTCCCGAACACGGCGGGGTGCTACACGGCGCGGGACGCCGTCATCACCGCGCAGCTTGCCCGTGAGGCGTTCGAGACGGACTGGATCAAACTCGAGGTGATCGGCGATGACCGCACCCTGCTCCCGGACGCCGTCGAGCTCGTCGCCGCGGCGGAGGAACTCGTCGCCGACGGCTTCACCGTGCTTCCCTACACCACCGATGACCCGACTCTGGCCCGTCGTCTGGAGGATGTCGGCTGTGCCGCCGTCATGCCCCTCGGCTCGCCGATCGGGAGCGGGATGGGCATCTGCAACCCGTACAACATCTCGATCATCGTCGAGCGCGCCGGTGTGCCCGTGATCCTCGATGCCGGGGTCGGGACCGCTTCGGATGCGGCGTTCGCGATGGAGCTCGGCTGCGACGCGGTACTGTGCGCGAGCGCGATCTCGCGCGCCCACGACCCCGTGGCCATGGCAACCGCGATCCGCCTGTCGGTACAGGCCGGCTGGCTCGCCCGCGGCGCCGGGCGCATCCCCCGCCGCCGGTATGCGGAGGCCTCGACGCCGGAGACCGGCGTTCCCGTGTTCGACGCGCCACGATGACCGAGCACCTCGATGAGCTGATCGACCGCTGGGAGCGCGCCTGGTCTGGCAAGGACCCGCTCGCGTTCGGCGAAAGCTGCCACGAGGAGATTCACTACGAGGATCCGCTGACGGCCGAGCCGCTCGAGGGCCTCGATGAGCTGAGCCGGCATGCCGAGCGGCTGTGGCTCGCCTTCCCGGACGCCCGCCTGGAGAAGACGGGCGAGCGTCTGAGCAACGAGCGCTTCGTGGCCGCCCCGGCCAAGGTGCTCGGCACCCATCGCGGGCAGCTCGAGAGCCTGCCTCCCAGCAACCGGTTCGTCGTCGTGCACTGCGTCTTCTACTGCGAACTGCGCCACGAGCAGCTGTTCCGGGTGCGCGCGTTCTTCGACCTCTACGACGCGGCGATGCAGCTCGGGGTGCTGCCGTCCCGCGGCACGATGGGCGAGAAGGCGCTGATGATGCTGCGGGGGTTCGGGCTGCGGGCCGGCCGCGGCTAGACCGCGGCGAACTTCCGCAATTCACAGGCGAGGGGTGCCGGTAGAACGCAGGAGTTCGGCGGCGCACCCTGCGGTCGCCACCAGGCCCAGGGCTGGCAGAGATCGTCCGGTCGATGGCATTGCGGCCAAGCGAGCGAAGCGTGATCATAGCCGCATGGCACCCCGCCGAATCGTCATCGTCGCCTTTCCGGACGTCCAGATCCTCGACGTCACCGGCCCGAGCGAGGTGTTCTCGCTTGCTGACCGTGCGGCCGGCGGCGCGACCGCGGAGTACACGCTCGAGCTGGTGGCGGCGCAGTCGGGAACGTCAGGGGAGTCGGGAGCGTCGGGGGAGATCACGGCTTCGAGCGGCCTGCGGCTCGTCCCCGACCGCACGCTTGATGCGTGCCGGGGGCCGATCGACACGCTCGTCGTCGCCGGTGGCCTCGGCGTCCCGTCGGCGGCGCGGGACCCGCGCCTGACGAACTGGCTGCGCCTCGCCGCGCGGCGCTCGCGCCGGGTGACCTCGGTGTGCACCGGCGCGTTTCTGCTCGCCCGCGCCGGCCTGCTCGACGGCCGCCGCGCCACGACCCACTGGAACGCGTGTGCTGCGCTCGCGCGGCATTACCCGAGCGTCTCCGTTGAGCCAGATCCGATCTTCGTCCGCGACGGCAACGTCTACACGTCGGCGGGGGTGACCGCAGGCATCGACCTCGCGCTCGCGCTCGTTGAGGAGGACCTGGGCCGGGAGCTGGCGCTCGCCGTCGCGCGCGACCTCGTGCTGTTCATCCGCCGTCCCGGCGGCCAGGCGCAGTTCAGCGCCGGGCTGGCGGGCCAGTCGGCGTCACGTCCGGGTGTCCGCGAGCTCCAGGCGTGGATCGCCGACCACCTTGACCATGACCTCAGCGTGCCGGCGCTCGCCGAGCGGGCGTTCATGAGCCCGCGCAACTTCGCCCGGGTGTTCGCCCGCGAGGTCGGCGTCACGCCGGCCGCCTACGTTGAGAGCCTCCGGCTCGAGCGCGCGCGCACGCTGATCGAGACGGGCGACGGACTCGGGCTTGACGAGATTGCGCTGCGCTGCGGGTTTGGGACCGTCGAGACGCTGCGCCGGGTGTTTGGTCGCCGTCTCGGAGTCAGCCCGAACGCCTACCGCAGTCGGTTTGCCCCAACCGCCAACGTCATCCCAATCACCAGAAGGGACTCAATCGCATGAACATCGCCATCCCCATCTTCGACCGCTTCGCTGCTCTCGACGCCGTCGGGCCCTACGAGGTTCTCTCGCGCCTGCCGGGGGCGGCGGTGCACTTCGTCGCCGAATCGACCGGACCGAAGCGGACCGAGACGGAGATGCTCGGGCTCGTCGCCGACCGGACGCTCGACGAGCTCCCCGAGCCGGACGTGATCGTCGTGCCCGGCGGATACGGCACGCGTGCGTTGACGAGGGACGAGACGATGCTCGGCTGGCTCCGCCACGCCCACGCGCACTCGCAATGGACAACGTCCGTGTGTACCGGGTCCCTGCTGCTCGCCGCTGCCGGGATTCTCGACGGACTTGAGGCGACGACCCACTGGCTCGTGCTCGACCGCCTGCGGGAGCTCGGCGCCGTGCCCATCGGAGACCGTCGCGTCGTCGAGCAGGGCAAGGTCATCACCGCCGCCGGAGTGTCCGCCGGCATCGACATGGCGCTGCTGCTGGCGGCGCGGATCGGCGGCGACACCCTCGCCCAGGCGATCCAGCTCGGGATTGAGTACGACCCCCAGCCGCCGTTCGTCGGCGGCTCGACCCAGACAGCACCTCCGGAGATCGTCGAGCTCGTCACCCAGCGCGCAGCCGCGCTCGCCTAGCCAACGCTCAATCGGGAGGCCACGTGACCTGCGTGAGCACGGGCGCGTGGTCGGACAGGTGGCCGCGCTCGAGCACCTCGGCGGGCGCGGCCGCCACGATGCCGTCCAGCAGCACATGGTCGACGTCGTGGCCGCCGGCCGACACGAATCCCGGGAGCGCGAAGCGCCGGAGGTTGAAGTCGCCGCCGAGCACGGCGGGGGCGCCGCCGGACCATCTGCGCAGAGCGTTGGCGGCGCGCGCGACCTCGGCGATCCCGCGGCCTGACGCGTGCAGGTTGCCGACCCACAGGCCGTCCTCGAGTTCCACGCCGAGTAACCAGCGGCGCTCGGGCAGGACCCGCAGGCGCTCCGCGCGTCGCACGGCGATCCGGTGGCCGTGGCGGGCGAGCGTGGCATTGGAGCTGCCGCCATGCGACTTGATCGCGTCCGGCCAGCGCTCGGCGAGGACGCGCCGCACCCCGAGCCCGACGTTGCGCGAGGTGAGCACGAGCGCGTGCTCCTCGGCGAGCCGCGCCGGCCACCACGGAGGGACCTCCTGCAACAGCGCGATGTCCCACTCCCACGCGTCGAGCGCAGCCGCGAAGTCGTCGAACAGATTCCGCCCGGCCGACGGCACCGCCCGTCCGTGCTTGAGGTTCCAGGTGAGGACCCGCAGCGTCACCAGCCTTCAACGTACACTGCGCGCGGTGCTGCGCCACTTCCTCACCGGAGCCGAGCTGAGCCGCGACGAGCTGCACGGTCTCATCGCCCGAGCGATTGAGCTCAAGGCCGCCCCGCACTCGTCCGACGTGCTCGCGCGACGCAGCGTCGGGCTCATCTTCCAGAAGCCGTCAACGCGCACTCGCGTCTCGTTTGAGTCCGGGATTCCGGAGCTCGGCGGGCACCCGATGGTGCTGCGTCCCGAGGAGCTCCAGCTGACCCGTGGCGAGTCGGTTCGCGACACCGCGTACGTCCTGTCCCGACACGTCGCGGCGGTCGGCATCCGCACCGGCCCGGACGAGCTCGCCGAGGAGCTCGCGAGCCACGCGACGGTCCCCGTCATCAACATGCTGACCGCCCGGCATCATCCGTGCCAGGTGCTCGCGGACCTGATGACGCTTCAGGAGACATTCGGTCACCTCGAGGGGCTGACGCTCGCGTACGTCGGCGACGGGAACAACGTCGCCCGCTCGCTCGCGATTCTCGGCCAGCTCGCCGGGGTCGAGGTGCGCGTCGCCTCGCCCCCGGGCTACGAGCTCGAGCCGGTGGCGGACGCGGTGCTCACCGAGGACCCGCGCGCTGCGGCGGCCGGGGCGGACGCGCTCTACACGGACGTGTGGGTGAGCATGAGCGATGACCCAGAAGACGGCCGCCGCCCGCCGGGAGGCGCTCGGCGGCTACCACATCGACGATGCGCTGCTCGACCTCGCGGCCCCATGCGCCGTCGCGATGCACTGCCTGCCGGCCCATCCGGGCGAGGAGATCACGCCAGAGGTGCTCTACGGCGAGCGGCAGAAGATCTGGGATCAGGCGGAGAACCGCCGGCACGCACAGAAGGCGCTGCTCGAGTTCTTGGTCGGCGGTCAGGGGCGCTGAGGGGTAAGCTCGGGGAGCAGCGCTCCACGAGGGAGGTAGAGATGCCAGCAGCGAAGTCGTCCGGAACCTCGAGCCCCGACCGGGCTGAGTCGGGCGCGACCAGCGGGAGCGACGGGACTCACGACCCTCGTCGAGCAGCTCGCCAACCGGGTGTTCAAGCGGCTTGACCTCGTCGTGCTGACGCGCGAGCGCATTCAGGAGACGTTGGACGACGCCGCCGAGCGCGGCCGGGTCACGCGCACCGACGCCAACGCGCTCGCGTCAGAGCTCGTCCGCCGCGGGCGCCAGCAGCGTGATGACATCTGGAGCGAGATCGAGCAGATGCTCGGGCGCGGTCGTGACCAGCTCGGGTCCGCGACCCGCCGGGCGCGACAGGCGGAGCCGGTCGATCGGATCGTGCGCGGCGCCGACCGCGCCCGCCGCACCGTCAGCCTCGGGCCCTCGCTCCCGATCGCCGGCTACGACGAGCTCACCGCGCGCCAGGTCACGGCTCGCCTCGCCGAGCTCTCGCCGCCCGAGCTGCGCCAGGTCGGCGAGTACGAGCGGCGCCACGCGAACCGCAAGTCGGTTCTGGCGGCGGTCGACAAGGCGCTGGCCTGACGGGACCGGGGCGCTATACGAGCGCGAGGTCGGTGAGCAGGACGCTGAGGTCAAGCTGCTCGCCGGTCAGCTCGCCGAGCAGCTCATCGGGCGTCCGGCGCTGCCCGTCGCGCCACAGCGACCGCAGCAGCGCGCCGGCCTCCGCGGAGGCGAACCACAGCTCGCCGAAACGGTCGATGAAATGGCGACGCAGCTGGGTCTCGAGTGCCCAGGCACGCAGGTAGCACGAGGAGTAGAAGCCGGGGTCGACGTCCGCGAGGTAGCTCTCACCGGTCCAGGCCACCCGGAGGCCGTCGCTGAGCAGCTGGGCGTACCGATCGGCGAGCGGCGGCAGTGACGGTGGCGCGTCGTGCAGCTCGAGCTCGTACGCGAACTTGGCGCAATACCGGCGCAGGTAGAGCGTCCGCGTCGCGCGGGCGTGCGCCGCGATCGCGCCGACCTCGGTGATGCCGAGCCGGCGCTCGAGCCACGCCGGGTTCTCGACGAGGCGCTCGAGCAGGAATGCGAACGACTCGGTGATGGCGTTGTCGCCGAGCATGCGGAACTCGAACGGAAGACTCTGGCTCGACGGACGCGTAGTGCTCGGTGTGCCCGCCCTCGTGGAACAGGATCGCGAAGTCGTCGTGTCCGCCGACCGGTGAGAGCACGAGGTAGACCTCGCCGGGAGCTCTGACCGGCGCGCAGAACGCCCGCGGTGTCTTGCTCGGCCGCGGCTCGAGGTCGAGCACGACGCCGGCTTGTGCGCGCAGGTCGATGCCGAGACCGCTCAGCGTCTGCTCGAAGCAGTCGACGAGTCGATCCGCCGGGAAGTGACGCGTCAAGGCCGGGCGCCCGCATGAACCGGGCGATGTCGGCGCGCTGCAGCCGGTCGAGTCCGTAGCCGAGCGCATCGCGCAGCGGCTCGTCGACGGCGCCCGCGTAGCCGGCGTCGGAACCCGCCGTGAACGCGGTCGCCTGGTCGGCCGAGCCCCGCGAGATCGATGCCCTTGCACGCCGCGCACAGCTCGCGGTAGCTGCCGTACCCGAGCTCGCGGGCGACGGCGTGCTGGCAGCCGATCAGCTCGGCGTAGAGACCGTTCAGCTCGGCCGCGATCAGCGCGAGCCGGGCCTGCTCGATCGCCGCCCGCCGCTCGGCGTCCGGCTCGTTGGCCTGGATCACCGAGGACTCGCGGAATCCGAGGCGCTCGCCGTCGACCTCGAAGGTGAGCGTCGCCTCGCGGCGGGCGAGCTCAGCCTCCGCCTGCTTGGCGGCGTGTCCGATGTGGCCCTGCACGGCGAAGTCGAGCAGCATCCGCAGTCGCCGCTGCTGCTCGCTGCCCGGGCGTCGAGGCGTCGGTCAGTCCGCGCAGCCGCTCGACCGAGCCGCGGGTGAACAGCTCCGCATGGGCCTCGTAGATCGGCTCGATCTCGTAGGTCTCCTTGAGCCCCGCGAAATGGCGGTACTCCTCCCGGGTCAGCTCGGTGAGAAACGCCTCGGCGGACCGACGGTAGGCCTCGAGATCCACGCGCCTGCCATGCTAGATGGCATGTCCTCCTCAATCCCCTCGACGCCGGCCGCGGCGCGACCCGGCCGCGGAGACGAACTCGAGCTGACGATCGACTCGCTCGCCTACGGCGGCAACGGGGTGGCCCGGCGTCGACGGCTACGTCGTGTTCGTCCAGGGCGCGATCCCCGGAGATCGCGTCCGCGCCGTCGTGACGAAGTCGAAGCGCGCGTACGCCGAGGCGCGCGCGGTCGAGATCCTCCAGCCGAGTCCGGAGCGGATTGCGCCCGTCGCCCACCATCCCGGGGCGCCGTGGCAGGTGCTCGCGTACGAGCGCCAGCTCAAGGTCAAGCAGGAGCAGGTCGACGAGGCGCTGCGCCGGATCGGCAAGCTCGACGGCTACGTGCTCGAGGACATCGTGCCCGCGGTCGCGCCGTGGCGCTACCGGAACAAGCTCGAGTACTCGTTCGGCGCCGAGCCGGAGGATGGCCGGCTCGTCTGCGGCTTCCATGCGCCGGGCCGCTGGAACGAGATCGTCGAGATCGCCGACTGTCTGCTCGCTTCCGAGGCCGGCAACGCTGCCCGCGAGGAGATCGTCGCGCTGGTGCCGCCAGCGCCGGGACTGGCGCCCTATGACCGGCGCAGCGGCGAGGGGATCCTGCGCAACCTCGTCGTCCGCGAGGGGCGGCGCACGGGCCAGCTTCAGGTCCGGCTCGTCACGAGCCCGACCAAGCTCGACACCGATGCGCTGGCCGCCGCCAGCAGCGCCGATGCGGTGCTGTGGTCGCAGATCGACTCGGTCGCCGAGGTGACGCAAGGCGGCGAGACGAGCTGCTGACCGGCGCCGATCGCCTCGAGGAGGAGCTCGGCGGGATGCGCTTTCACATCTCTCCGCACGCGTTCTTTCAGACGAATACCGAGATGGCCGAGCAGCTCTACGCGACTCGCGATCGAGTTACGCCGAGCTGCGTGGCTTACGAGCGCGTCTACGACCTGTTCTGCGGGATCGGAACGATCGGGCTGCTGATGGCGCCGCGGGCCGCTGAGGTGTGGGGACTCGAGCTGGTCGAGGACGCGATCGCCGACGCGATCGCCAACGCGCGCCTCAACGAGATCGACAACACGCATTTCTACGCCGGCGACGTCCGGCTGGCGCTCCGGGAGCTCGTCGAGAAGGCCGGGACGCCCGGACGTGATCGTCGTCGACCCGCCGCGGGCGGGCCTCAGCCAGAAGGTCGTTCGCCGGCTGATCGAGGCGTCCGCGAAGCGGATCGTGTACGTCTCCTGCAACCCGACGACGCTCGCGCCGAACGCCGCGCAGCTCGTCGAGGCCGGGTACGCGCTGACGCGCGTGCGGCCGGTCGACATGTTCCCGCAGACGCCGCACATCGAGTGTGTGGCCGTACTCGAAAGGTAGGCTTCCCGAGCCTCATGCGCGCCGTCGTCATCCGTGATCAGCAGCTGATCGTCGAGGAGCGCCCGGACCCCGAGCCGGGCGCCGGGCAGGTGCTCGTCGCGATCAAGGCCGCCGGGCTCAACGGCGCCGACATGCACCAGCGTCTCGGCCGCTATCCGGCGCCCCCGGGCTCACCGCAGGACATTCCCGGGCTCGAATTCGCCGGCGAGGTCGCCGCGCTGCGGACCGGGCGCGGAGCGGTTTTCGCCCGGCGACCGCGTGATGGCGGTCGTCGGAGGTGGCGGTCAGGCAGAGATGACCGTCGTCCACGAGCGGATGCTGATGCCGGTGCCGGAGAACCTCAGCTGGGCGGAGGCGGGCGGGACGCCGGAGGTGTTCACGACCGCCCACGACGCCGTGTTCAGCCAGGCCGAGCCTGAAGCCCGGAGAGCGGCTGCTTGTCCACGGTGGCGCCGGCGGCGTCGGCACGGCCGCGATCCAGCTCGGGCGCGCGGCCGGGGCCCGGGTCACCGCGACCGTGCGCAACCCGGATCATGCGTGACCGGCGTCGCCGCGTTCGGTGCCACGGTGATCGAGCCGGAGGGCTTCGCCGAGCACGGTCACGTTCGACGTGATCCTCGAGCTCGTCGGCGCGCCGAACCTCCCGGACAACCTCCGGGCGCTCAACCTGTGGGGCCGGATCGTCGTGATCGGGATCGGCGCCGGCGCGAAGGGGGAGCTCCACCTTGGTCTGCTGATGGGCAAGCGGGCGCGGATCTATCGGCTCGACGCTGCGGCCCCGCCCGCTTGAGGAGAAGGCGCTCGCCGCCCGTGCGGTTGAGCGCTCGGTGCTGCCGCTGCTCGCCTCGGGCGCGGTGCGGGTGCCGGTTGCCGCGACGTATCCACTCGACGAGGTCGAGGAGGCGTACGCGCAGTTCGAGCGCGGGCGGGAAGCTCGGGAAGATCGTGGTCGTGATGGAGTAGTCGACGGCCCGGCCGGCGCAGGCCGGCCGGACGGCTACTCGGGCTCGCTGAAGCCCGCCTCGTCGGCAGCGAGTCCCGGCTCGTCTTCGGCGGCGTGAATCGAGCACAGCGCGGGTCCGCCAGACTCCATCACCGCCTCGATCTCCTGCGGGGTGAGCTTCGCGCCGCACTCCTCGCAGCGGTCGCCGATCTGCTCGATGGTGCGCTCTTCGAGGTCCATGACATTCGAGTCTAACTCCGAGCTGCCGAGGCGCGGAGTGCGGTTGGACACCGATCAGTACGGCGGAAGGTCGGTCCACCACTGGCCGAGGACCCGGAACGCCGACCAGAACTCGCGCTTTGCGCGTCTCCTCGTCGAGCGCGTCGTCGATGTTCGGCACGTAGAGGGCCTCGATCGACGGCGTGTAGCGCTGCACGACGCCGAGATCCGGGGCGAGCTCGCTGGTGAAGGGGGATGTCAAGGTCGTTGACGACGGCGAGTGCCTCGGCACCCATCACGACGATGATCTTCGGCTGCACGATCGCGAGTTCCTCCGCGAGCCGGGCGATGCAGCCCGGGTCTGCCATCACGGGATCGAACACCGGGCACTTGACGCACAGCGTCCCGTACACGGCGAGCGGATCGATCGACAAGCGCTTGAGCGACTTCATCAGCGCGTTGCCGGTGCGGCCGTAGAACGCGACACCCTCCTCGACCTCGGAGGGGCGGGCCGAGTACTTGATGAGGAAGATGTCGGCCTGGGGATGCCCGGAGCCGAGCACGGGCATGAGCGCGCCACGAGGGCATTGCGCGCAGCTCTGGAGATCACGCGAGAACGCGTTCAGCTCGCGGATCGCCCGCTCGAGGTACTTCTCGCGGATCTCGTCATCGGTCGCCGGCATCCCCCTCGGATTGGACGGCGGTCCAGCTTGTCCTTGCGCGTGCATCAGGACTTGCGCTGGACGCGGCGGACCCGCCGATCCCGGGAGGCCCGCCGGGCGGACTCAGGAAGGGCCTTCGTCTGGATGAATTTCAGCGCCTGGACGTACAGCAGGCTGGCCGGATTGCGCACGATGTCGGCGTCTCGCAGGGATTCGAGGAACTCCTCGGGGCCGTCGAAATCGCGCATCCGGATGCGAACCGAGCCGAGGCCCTGGGGCACGTGGGCGTCGGAACCGGCGCCCGCCGGGATCCGGTACTTGGCGGCGAACCGGACCGCCTCCTCGTTGAACTCGGTGATCGCGATCCGCGGGTTGAACACCTCGATCGCGTCGACGTCGTCAAGCACATCGAGCAGGTGCTTGTAATCCGGGACGGAATGGAGCCGGTCGAACGGGTGGGGTACGTACACGAGCCCGCCCTGGCGCTTGATCTCGGCGATCGTCTCCTGCAGCGTCATGCCGCGGCGGATCTTCTCGGTGATGAACAGGCCGATGACCTCGCCCTGGTCGGCCGTCTTGACCTCCTCGCCGACGATCACCTTGACGCCGTCCGCCTTCGCCTGCGCCTCCAGCGCGCCGGAGATCTCGTTGTGGTCGGTCACGGCAATCGCACCGAGCCCCCGGGCCCGCGCCTCGGCGAGCAGCACCTCGACCGGCGTCGCGCAGTCGTAGGAGTGATCGGTGTGCATATGCAGGTCGACGTCGATCAGCGGCCGGCCGGCGAGCTTGCGCCGTAGCCTCGGGACGCCGCGGCCGTCGTGACGCCGCGCGACGAGGTCGCCGTACACCTGCTCGAGGTCGTCGGTCAGCCGCGGCCAGCGACAGCGTCGCGCGGAGCGGCTCGGCCGCGGATACGAACTCGCCGTGTGTCGCCGGCTCTCGCAGACAGCCGCTCGAGATGCGCCGCGAGCGTATGGACGTCGCCGGGCTCGAACTCGAGCCCGTAGTGGCCCTCGGACAGCAGCTCCTCGTAGGGGGCGAGGCGGGAGGCGACCGGGACCGCCTGCGCGGCGAGCGCCCGCACGAGCGTGCCCGGCGTCGACGCGGACGCCCTCGGAGGCGAGCACGACGATGCCGGCGGCCGCGATCGCCTCGGCCTCGGACATCTGCGAGGCGTCGACGAACCGCACGCGGTCGCGCAGCATGCGGCCGAGGGTCGCGGGCGCGGCGAGCGGACGCGAGGACCAGACGGTCGCCCGCCACTCGAGATCAGCTGGGAGCAGCCGCAGCGCCCGCAGGAACGTGCGCAGCGCCGCCCGCTCCTCCCGCGCGATCATCACGAGCTCGCTGCCCGCCGTCGCCGCGCGTCCGGCTCATCGGCCGCCGGCAGGATCACCCGATAGTCGGCGGGGAAGAACCGCTGCATCAGCTCGCGCGTCGCGCGGTAGCTGGCGGTCCGCGCGTCGAGCCGGCCGAACAGCAGCCGGGAGAGGCCGCGGGCGAGCTGGGTGGAGAGGATCCGCTCGGTCGGTGCGTGGAAGCTGCCGACGTTGAGCGCCCGCGAGTGGCGCAGCGCGATGCTCGACGCGCTCGGGGCGAACGGCTCGTGGACGTGGACGAGGTCGAGCGCGAGGTCGCCGAGCGCGTCCTCGATCGTCCGCGCGACGTCGACCGGCAGCGACGCCGTCCGGCGCTGGGTCGGCGAGAACGGCAGCACCTCGCCGACGCCGAGCACGACCGGTCCCTGCTCGGCCTGCTCGAGCAGCGAGTCGGGCGCGCTGCGCAGGGCCCGGCGGGTATCTCGGACGAGTTCGCTCGACTGTGACGGCGCGATGATGAGGACGCGGTGACCGCGTCGCGCGAGCTCGTCGGAGACTCGCGCGACGTAGTGGTTCACCTCGTTCGTCGCCTCCCAGGCGAAAGGCGTCACCTGGGCGATCGCGAGCGCGCCGGGCACGGCGCGGAGGATAGTGGCCGCGCCGCTACTTGGTCGCGGCGGCGCTCTTCTTCTTCGGCGGCTGCCTTGACCGGCGCTTGCGCGCGTACTTGGCGATGAACTCCTCGGTCAGCTCGCGCGCCTCGTCGTCCGGTCGCTGGTGCATCGGCGACTTCATCAGGTACGAGCTCGGACCGTCGAGCTGGCCGGAGAGGCCGTTGTTGAGCGCGAGCTTCACGATCCGGGTCGCGTCGATCACGATGCCGGCGGAGTTCGGGGAGTCCCACACCTCGAGCTTGAGCTCGGCGGTCAGCGGCACGTCGCCGAACGCCTGGCCCTCGAGCCGGATGTGGGCCCACTTGCGGTCGGTCAGCCACGGCACGTAGTCCGACGGCCCGACGTGGACGTCGTCGGCGGGCAGCTTCATGACCCATGATCGACGTGACGGCGTTCGTCTTGGAGATCTTCTTCGACTCCAGCCGCTCGCGCTCGAGCATGTTGTAGAAGTCCATGTTGCCGCCGACGTTGAGCTGCGAGGTGCGCATCAGCTTGACGCCGCGGTCGTGGAACAGGCGCGCGAGCGAGCGGTGAACGATCGTCGCGCCGACCTGCGACTTGATGTCGTCGCCGATGATCGGGAGTCCGGCCTTCTTGAAGCGCTTGTTCCAGTAATCCTCACGGGCGATGAACACCGGGATGCAGTTGACGAAGCCGCAGCCGGCCTCGAGCACCTGCTCGACGTACCACTTCGTCGCCTGCTCGGAGCCGACCGGCAGGTAGGAGACGACGACGTCGGTGCGCGTGTCCTTGAGGATCTGGACGATGTCGGCCGTGGGGCCGGGCGCCTTCGTGATCTTCTGGCTCAGGTACTTGCCGAGCCCGTCGTGCGTCATCCCGCGCTGGACCTCGACGCCGAGGTTGGGAATGTCGTCGCCGAGCTTGAACGTGTTGTTCTGGCCGGAGAAGATCGCCTCGCGACAGGTCCTTGCCGACCTTGTCGGCGTCGATGTCGAAGGCGGCGCTGAACTCGATGTCGCGCACGTGGTAGCCGCCGAGATCGACGTGCATCAGGCCCGGAACGGACTCGCGCGGGTCGGCGTCCTTGTAGTAGTGGACGCCCTGCACGAACGAGCTCGCGCAGTTGCCGACGCCGATGATCGCGACACGGACCTTGTCCGCCTGATGGCGCGCGGCGCCGTTGGTGGAACCATTGGTGGTGCTCACGGTGAGGAAGTTCCCTTCTAGAAGATGAAGCCTGCGCGACTTCGGTGGCGGCGCAGACGACCTATTTAGGCCTCCTGGCGCGTTTTGTTACACGGAGCGCTGGCCTACGGCGCGGCCTTCAGCTGATTGCGCACATAGGCGATCCGCTGAATCGTCGTCAGCACCGTGAGCCCGGCGAGGACGTACACGGCCGGCGCAAGCAGCTCGAAGTGACCGAGCGACGCGCCCTTGGCGAACACGAGCCCGATCGAGAGGATGACGACCCGACGGGACGCGTCGCGAGGCCGACCTTGCACGCGACGCCGAGGGCCTCGGCGCGCGCCCGTGTGTAGGAGACCATCAGGCTGAACAGGACCGCCGCGACCACGGCCGCGACCGCGACCTGGTTGTGGCGTGAGGCGAAGTACGCCCCGACCGCTGTGAGCACGATCCCCTCCTCGAGCCGGTCGAGCGTCGAGTCAAGAAACGCGCCGAACGGCGTGCCCTTGCCCGGACATGCGCGAGTACCGGCCGTCGAGCGTGTCCATGATCGAGCCGACGATGAAGGCGATGCCGGCGAGGAAGAACATCCGGCCGACGATCAGTCCGGCCGCGGCGAGGTTGAGCGCGAAGCCGGTGAGCGAGATCGCGTTCGGCGTGAGCCGCGACTCGATCAGGCGCTCGCGCATCAACTCCTGCGTCGTCGGCCCCTCGCGGCGCCTGCGCGCGCCTCGGCTCCGAGTCCGCGCCTCGGTCCCGTCAGGCATCGGTCTCCTAGGCCGTCGCCGGGTGGACGGCTCTCGCCGGTCGGAAGGACCAGGCGTCGGGCCGCGCGCGAGCCAGCAATCGGCTGGCGATCAGCCAGGACGCGCCGGCGGTGAGCGCGCCGAGGAACACGTCGGTCAGGTAGTGGTTGCCGGTCGCGATCACGACGAACGTGATCAGCAGCGGGTACAGCCGCCACGCGATCCGCGCGGCTCGGTGCCGTGGTCAGGCGCGACATCGGGATCCCAACCATCAGCGCGAAGCAGACGTGCATCGACGGGACCGCGGCGTACAGATTGATCAGCGCGCTCGACGCTCCCTTCTCGACCGTGATTCCGGTGAACTGGTGGATCGAGTCGGTGAAGCCCCACTCCGGCATCAGCCGCGGTGGCGCCGTCGGGTACAGCGCGTAGCCGATGATCGCGATTCCCATCGCGATCATGAACACGTTGCGCACGAAGTAGAACGAGTCGTTGCGGCGCAGGTAGATGAACACGAGCGCCGCGAGCGTCACGAAGTAGTGAGCGTTGAGGTACGTCCAGTCGGCGATGTCCATCAGCCAATGGCGGCCCGCCACCCACGCCTGGATGCTCGGCTCGGCGAAGACGTGCAGCAGACCGCTCGAGGTTGATGATCTTCGTCGCGTCGCCGAACGGCTTGTAGCCGGGGCTGTACGCGTTGCCGTACACGACGCCGCGCATGAGCTCGTAGACCATGTAGGCGCCGACCCCCAGCAGGATCTGGCGGAAAGGCGTCCGTCCAGCCCCGCGGCAGCACTTTCGTGCCGATCTGGTCGATTCGGCGGCGCATCACTCCTTGATCGTAACTAACGTCATGTTGGTTCACGGTAAGCATCGACACCCGGGTCGCGGGCGTCAATTGCACCTGCGCGAGCGAGCGCCGATGCGGTCGAACGCGAAGTCGATCGCGAGGCGGATCCGCTCGGGCCTGGGCACCGTGACCGACGTGAAATCGCCGTCCGGCGCGACGCACCCGCGCCCGCCCTCGATCGACCAGTACGGCGTAAAACGCACGCGCACGAACAGCGCGCCAGCCCGGTGCGCGTCGATCGTGAGGTCGTCGGGACCGAGGTGCGTCAGCGTCGCCGGCCCCTGCACGATCGGCGTCGGGTCGCTGACCGCATAGACGCGCCAGTGGCGCGAGCGCATCACGAGCCGCAGATAGGGCAGGCCGCGGCGGACGAGCGCCGTCTCCTTCTCGGCCGAGAAGTCGAGCCGCGCGTCCGAGATCGCGACGATAGCGGACGGCGAGCGAGCGCAGCCACGCTTCGTACGTGCGCCGCGGTCAGCGTGCCGTCGTAGAAGAGGTGGTTGTACTTGATGTCGAGCTGGCGCTCCCAGCCCGCGCGCGAGCGGGAAGTACGGCGCGACGTCGTACGTCTCCCAATGGAACTTCGTGAACGGGATCTCGATCCGGAACGGCGGCCCCGTCTGGCGGCGGAGGAACGCGAGCAGCGGCTCGTAGTAGGACGCCTGCACCGAGGGGTCATTGGCGGAGCGGTTGACGTCGCGCACCGGCGCCTGCCACTGCACGTACGCGAGCGGCAGCACGGCGGCGAGCAGCCAGCGGGGATGCCGGCGGAACCAGAGCAGCGCCGCGAGCGGCCCGCCGACGAGCGCGGCGAGCCGGGCGGCGTTGCTGCCGACCGGGCTCGACAGGGCGTATGCCCCGAGCGTGCCGAGGGCGTAGAGCAGCACGCCGATCCGCAACACGAGCTCGTCCTTCGGCAGCGCGACGAAGTCGCCGCGGCGATCACGAGGACGGGCCAGAGCGTCGCGAACTGAACGGCTCGCTGCCGCCCTCGGGGAACGCGAGCACGAGCAGGCCGACCGGGAGCAGCGCGCCGACGACGACGGCCGCGCCGGGGAGCGCCGGCCGGAGCCGCCGTTCGGTGAGGAGCTTCGCGAGCGCGACCGCAGCGCCGCCGAGCGCGGCGAACAGAGCCGCGACCGGACTCGTGAGCGCCGCGAGCACGGCGGCGATCGTGGCGAGCACGGCTCGGCGGTGCTGCGAGCGCGACCATCGCCGCCATCGCCGGGAGCATCCCGAACGCGAACGCGAGCCGGCCGGTGAACAGGTTGCTTGCGGTCGCGGCGCCGAACCACACCGAGCCGATCCACGCATCGGGGCCGAAGTGCTCGTAGGCGAGCAACTCGAACAGCGCTGCGGTGGCGACGCACGCGAGACCCGCCGCGAGTTGCGGCGACAGGGCCGCCTCGATCGGTGCGAAGAGCACGCTGTAGCCGAGCGTGTGGTGCCCGGCGTACCACCAGTTGTTCCACAGCCCGAAGCCCTCGGCGCGGAACAGCTTGGCGCGCAGCAGGTGGGCCGCGAGGTCGAAGCTCGGCGGCGAGACGATCACGTACACGGTCGCGAACACCGCGGCGACGATCGTCGGGGCCGCGCGCTTGAAATTGATCTGCGCGGTCCTCACCGGAGGAAGTCTTCGATCGCCGCGGCTGCGCCTGCGTCGTCGAGCCAGGGCCAGTGGCCGGCCGACGCGAATCGCATCACCTGTGCGTTGGGCAGACGGGCGGCAAGCTCGTCGATGTCGCGGGCGTTGCGCCATGGGTCACGCTCGCCGACGATGACAGGGTCGGCTGACGGACCTGGTCGAGCGCCGCCGTCGTTGTCACGAGCAGGGGCGTGCTCGTGGCCCGGTGCAGGCGCAGGATCGCCCGCTGGGTGCCCTGATCGAACTGCTCCCAGAGCGCATCGATGCGGTGCCTGGGCCACGTGCCGGGCGTGACGCTTGCGCGGCGGAGCTGCCCGGGCGAACAGGGCCTTGGTCGTCGCTCCCATCGTCAGCTCGCCGATCACCGGACGGCGCCAGAGTGCGGGCGAGCCGGTGCCAGTGGACGGTGGGGAGCGGCGGGAGCGGGTTGCACAGCACGATCCGCTCGACGCGCTCGGGATGCTGCTCGGCGAGCGTCAGTCCGATCGCGGCGCCCCAGTCGTGCGCGACGAGCTTCACCCGCTCGACGTCGAGCTCGTCAAGGAACTCGATCAGGAAGTCGCTGAGCCCGGCGAGCGAGTAGTCGAGGTGGCCACCCTTGCCGCTGCGACCGAAGCCGATCAGGTCAGGGGCAAGCCCGCCCGTTCGCTCGAGCAGCTCGCCCCAGTCGTCGGAGCTGGTCGGGATCCCGTGCAGGAACAGCGGCGGCGGATCGGCGGCAGGAGCGCTGCGATAGAAGACGGGCGATTGGTCGAGAGTGATCGTGTGCTCTTCGACGCGCACGCGGCGGCGAGGATAACGTCCCGGCCGTGCCCGACCGACACCCTGTGCCTCGGCGACGCGCTCGTCGATCTCATCTGCGAGCGTCCGATCACACGATCGGCGACGCCGATGCGTTCATCCCGCACTTCGGCGGGGTGGTCGCGAACGTCGCGTACGTCAGCGCTCAGGCGGGCGCGCGGGTCGCGCTGCTCGGCGGGGTCGGCGATGACCCGTGGGGCCGCTGGCTGTGCTCGCGGCTGACGGCGGCCGGGGTCGATCTCTCGCGGTTCGCGCTGCTTGGCGAGTCGGCAGACCCCGGTCGCCTTCGTCGCCGTCGCCGACGGACGGTGAGCCGACGTACGTCGTCTACGGCGCCGACCTCGGGTCGGTCACGCATCTGCGCGACGTCGACCTCGAGCAGGCGGTCGAGGAGTCGGCGGCGCTGTTCATCACGACGAACACGCTCGTCGACGAGGCCGAGCGGGCGGTGACGATGCGCGCGCGGGAGCTCGCGCTGTCGCTCGAGCGGCCGGTGATCTTCGATCCGAATCTCCGGCTGCACCGCTGGAGCTCGGCGGCGGACGCGGCGGCGAGCGCGAACGCCTGCCTCCCGGGTGCCCTGCTCGTCCGGTGCAATGCCGACGAGGCGACTGCTCATGACCGGCGAGGACGATCCGGAGCGGGCGGCCCTGTCGCTGCTGAAGGCCGGGGCTCGGCTCGTCGTGATCACGCTCGGTGCGGACGGCGCGATCCTCCGCGGGGAGCTCCGCGCGGACGTCGCCGCCGTCGAGCCGGCGCGGGTGCTCAGCACGATCGGGGCCGGGCGACGTGTTCATGGGGGTGCTGCTGGCGCGGCTCGCCGCGTCCGGGTTCTATCCGCCGCCGGCGCGGTCGGCCTGCGGGAGCGCGCGGCCGCCGCGGCACGAGCGCTGCGAGCGGTGGGGAGCCGTTGAGTAGGGGCGTCCTGGACGCGGTCCCGCCGATGGCAGCGCCCGCCGCGCGGCGGGTGCGGGCGATCCGGGATCGGCTGCGGCTGGTCTACGGCCGGCCGCTCGCGGCGCCGCACGGTCACCCGATCGCGGAGCTCGTGCTGACGGTCCTGTCGCAATCGACGAACGACCGCAACCGGGACGTCGCGTACCTCGCGCTGCGGGAGCGATTTCCCGGGGACACCTGGGCGTTGGTCCGCGACGCCCCGGTCGACGAGGTCGAGGAGGCGATCCGGCCGGGCGGGATCTCGAGGATCAAGTCGGCCCGGATCAAGGCGATCCTGCGCGCGATCACGGACGCCCCCCGGCCGGCGGGGGCGCCTCAGCCGGACCCGGCGGCTGGCTCGGATGACCCCGACCGCGGTCTCTCCCTCGACTGGCTGGCTGGCCAGCCCGTGCCGGTGGCGCAGGAGTATCTGACGAGCCTGCCGGGGGTGGGGCGCAAGACCGCCGCGTGCGTGCTGCTGTTCGCCTTCGGGATGCACGACGTCCCGGTCGACACCCACGTCTCGCGGGTCGGCACGCGGCTCGGGCTGTTCCGGCCGGGTGCGCCGTTCGAGGAGCTCCACGACGCCATGCTCGCGCTCACGCCACGAGGCGAGGAGCTCGAATTCCATTTGAACCTCCTGCGCCACGGGCGACGCACGTGCGTCGCCCGGCGGCCGATGTGCGGCGAGTGCGTGCTGCGGCGGATGTGCCCCCGGGTGGGCGTCGACGGGGCGTAGCAGTCCGACACCGCGCTGCCATTCCACGGCAGCCTTGCGACTGAGGGGGCGGCTGCGTATGGTCGTCGTGAGGACCGACTGGACCGCTTCCTCTTCTGGCTCCCGCCGTCGATGAGACCCACCGCCGCCCTGCAGTTCACTGCACTCGACACAACCCCCAAGCTCGCCGGCGGAACCGACGTCAGCTTCTCGCCGGTGATGATCGACGTCGAACCCGACGGTTCGGTCAGGGCGTTGGGCACAACCGCCGATGGCGACACGATCAGCCTCAGCGGGATCAGCTTCCATCCCTGATCCCGATGTGGCCAGCCGTGCCAGATCTGCTACTCTCGGACTGAGATTTTTACGAGCACATAGGAGCAGAACGACACATGGGCAAGACAATCGGAATCGACCTCGGGACGACCAACTCGTGCATGGCGGTCCTCGAGGGTGGCGAGCCGACCGTGATCGAGAATGCCGAGGGCGGCCGGACGACGCCGTCGGTTGTCGCGTTCACGCAATCGGGTGAGCGGCTCGTCGGCACCGTCGCCAAGCGGCAGGCGGTGACCAACCCGCAGAACACGATCTTCTCGATCAAGCGCTTCATGGGCCGCAAGGAGGCCGAGGTGAAGACCGAGGAGTCGATCGTGCCGTACAAGGTCGTCTCAGGGCCGAACGGCGACGCGCGCGTCGAGGCGGCCGGCAAGCAGTACTCGCCGCCGGAGATCAGCGCGATGATCCTCGGCAAGCTCAAGGCCGACGCCGAGGCGTATCTCGGCGAGACGGTCGACAGCGCCGTGATCACCGTCCCCGCGTACTTCAACGACGATCAGCGCCAGGCGACGAAGGACGCCGGCAAGGTCGCCGGCCTCGACGTCAAGCGGATCATCAACGAGCCGACCGCAGCGTCGCTCGCGTACGGGCTCGACAAGGAGTCCGACCAGACGATCCTCATCTTCGACCTCGGCGGCGGCACGTTCGACGTGTCCGTGCTCGAGATCGGCGACGGCGTGTTCGAGGTCAAGGCGACCGCGGGTGACAATCACCTCGGTGGCGACAACTTCGACAAGGCGCTCGTCGACTGGCTGGTGAGCGAGTTCAAGAAGTCCCAGGGCATCGACCTCGCGGCCGACCCGATGGCGCTCCAGCGCCTGTACGAGGCCGCCGAGAAGGCGAAGATCGAGCTCTCGACGACGCAGGAGACGCAGATCAACCTGCCGTTCATCACCGCGGACGCGAGCGGGCCGAAGCACCTCGACACTCGCCTCACCCGCGCCAAGATGAATGAGCTGACCTCCGACCTGCTCGACCGCACGGTCGCGCCGGTCCGCCAGGCGCTCGACGACGCCAAGGACAAGGGCGCGTCGAACATCGACCACGTCGTCCTCGTCGGCGGCATGACCCGCATGCCGGCCGTCCAGGAGAAGGTCAAGGAGCTGACCGGCAAGGACCCGCACCGCGGCGTCAATCCGGATGAGGTCGTGGCCGTCGGCGCCGCCATCCAGGCAGGCGTCCTGGCCGGCGACGTCAAGGACGTGCTGCTGCTCGACGTCACCCCGCTCACCCTCGGAATCGAGACGAAGGGCGGCGTGATGACGAAACTGATCGAGCGCAACACGACGATCCCGACCCGCAAGGGCGAGGTGTTCTCGACCGCCGAGGACAACCAGCCGAGCGTCGAGATCCACGTCCTCCAGGGCGAGCGCGAGATGGCGACCTACAACAAGTCGCTGGGCAAGTTCCAGCTCACCGGCATTCCGCCGGCGCCGCGCGGCATTCCGCAGATCGAGGTCGCGTTCGACATCGACGCGAACGGCATCCTCAACGTCTCCGCGAAGGACCTGGGGACCGGCAAGGAGCAGAAGATCGAGATCCGCGCCGGGTCCGGGCTATCCGACGATGAGATCAAGCGGATGGTCACCGACGCCGAGTCGCACGCCGAGGACGACCGCCGCCTGCGCGAGCTGGCGGAGGCCCGCAACAACGGCGAGAACGCCGCCTACCAGGCCGAGCGTCAGCTGAAGGACCTCGGCGAGACGGTCGACGCGTCGTCCAAGAGCGAGATCGAGGACGGCGATCAAGGCGGTGCGCGATGCGCTGACCTCCGAGGACGCGAACGAGATCAACGCCAAGACCGAGGCGCTCCAGGCGTCCTTCCACAAGGTCTCAGAGGCGATGTACCAGCGGGCCCAGGAGCAGCAGGCTGCGGGGTCTGACGGTGCGGCGGCCGGTGCGGAGTCGGCGACGAATGGCGCGAGTGCGCAGGAAGACGTCGTCGACGCCGAAGTTGTCGACGAGGGCAAGTAAGCCATGGACGAGCGACGCGTTTCGGGTGGCACCGAAGCGGGCGCGCACGACGAGGCCGCTACGCGAGTGGCCTCGTCGCGCGGCCCGGCTTCGGTGCTGCCGTCCGACACCCCCTCAGAGGGGGAAGAGCAGGAGTCCCAGCCGCAGGCAGAGGATGGTCCTTCTCGACCGCATGGCGATCAGCTCGCCGATGCGCTCCCTTCCGATGATGAGCGGGGGGCGGATCAGGATCCCGACGCCGCTCCGGACGCCGAGCGAGGTCGCGGTTGATCTCGAGGCGCTGACCGCGAAGGCGGGCAAGGCCGATGAGTACCTGGAGCTGGCGCAGCGGACGAAGGCGGACTTCGAGAACTTCCGCAAGCGGGCGGCCCGTGAGGCGGCGGCTCGCGCAGGACCGGGGAGTGGCGAAGCTCGCCAAGGAGCTGCTGCCGGCGGTCGACAACCTCGACCGCGCGCTGCAGGCCGCCGAGGCGGCGGGCACGAGCGAGAACGGCGACGCGTCGAGCGATGGCACGCTCGCGTCCGGGATCAAGCTCGTCCACGCCGATGTGATCGCCGCGCTCGCGCGCGTCGGGATCGAGCCGTTCTCGCCGGAGGGTGAGCCGTTCGATCCCCAGCATCACGAGGCGATCGCCCAGACGCCCGTCGAGGGCGCGCAATCGGGAACCGTCGTCGAGGTCTACCAGCGCGGGTATCGCCTCGGTGAAACCGTGCTGCGGCCGGCCCGCGTCGTCGTTGCGGCGTAGTGAGGACGTGAGGGGCTAATGGCTGACCGGCCTGACTACTACAAGACCCTCGGGGTCGGCAAGGGACGCCTCCGACGAGGAGATCAAGAAGGCGTACCGCAAGCTGGCGCGCCAGTATCACCCGGACCGCAATCCCGGCAACAAGCAGGCCGAGGAGCGCTTCAAGGAGATCTCGCAGGCGTACGACGTCCTCTCGGATGCCGGAGAAGCGCAAGCAGCTACGACCGAGGCACGGGGCCGTTCGGCGGCTTCGGCGTGCCGGGCGGCTTCGATCCCGGCTCGTTCGGCGGTGGCTTCAGCGACATCCTCTCCAACATCTTCGGAGGCGGTGGCGGGGGCGGCGGCGGGCAGCGACCGCGCCGGCGGGCGTCCGCGGCGGACGCGCGCGGGAGGCCCGCGGCCGCGATCTGGAGACCGAGGTGCAGTTGACGTTCGACCAGGCGGTCAGCGGCGCACAGATCCCGCTCGCCGTACCGACCTCGCAGCCGTGCCCGACCTGCAACGGCAGTGGCGCCAAGCCGGGCACGACGCCGAAGGTCTGCCCGGTCTGCAACGGCCGTGGCATCGAGGCACAGAGTCAGGGGATCTTCTCGATCTCCCAGCCGTGCTCGAACTGCCAGGGTTCCGGCACGATCATCGAGGACCCCTGCCCGACGTGCAAGGGCACCGGCGCGCAGCGCAGCGTGCGACGGATGCGGGTCAACATTCCCGCGGGCGTCAAGGAGGGCAGCCGCATCCGGCTCGCCGGCAAGGGGGAACCCGGAGTTCGCGGCGCCGATCCCGGCGACCTATACGTCATCACGCACGTGAGCGACTCGCCAGTGTTCAAGCGCGTCGGCGAGAACCTCGAGGTCGAGGTCCCGCTGACGATCCCCGAGGCGATTCAGGGTGCGGTCGTCGAGGTGCCAACGCTGACCGGCACAAAGCGACTGCGCGTCCCGCGCGGCACGAAGCACGGCACGGTCCAGCGGCTCCGCGGCGAGGGCCCCCAGAAGCTCGGCGGCAAGGGCCACGGCGACATCCACTACCGGTTCGTGATCGACGTGCCCGACCACCTGTCTCCCGAGCAGACCGAAGCAGTTGACAGGCTATCCGCGGTCATGAACGGGAATCCGCGGGCGAAACTGTTCACCGGATCCGGGAGCGGGAGCTGATGGCGACGCGGCGCGTGAGAACGACGACCCGGGTCGAGGTCTCCTCCGATCGCGGCGTGTTCATGATCTCGGTCGCCGCCGAGCTCGCCGACATGCATCCGCAGACGCTCCGCATGTACGAGACGCGCGGGCCTGATCGAGCCGCAAGCGCTCGCCGAAGGGCACGCGTCTGTACTCGCACAAGGACGTCGAGCGGCTGCGCCGGATCCAGGAGATGACCGCCGAACTCGGGATGAATCTCGCCGGCGTCGAGCGCGTGTTCGAGCTCGAGGAGGAGCTCGACTCGATGTCGCGCAAGGTCGCGGCGCTCGAGCGGCGGGCGAACGAGCTGGGGCGCGAGGTCGAGCGGCTCGAGGCGTTGCGGCGCGAGCTGCGGGCCGAGATCGTGCCGTACGAGCGCGGGGGCGAGATCGTTCGCCACAAGGATCTTCAGCGGTTCAGGATTCCGGTCCAGCGACCGAATGCGTCCTCGCCGGAACGGCCGGGGGACAGCTCGAGCGCCGACAGCGCCGCAGCGGGCGAGCGCGCCGGTGTGCAAGGATGCGGCATGGGCTTCTGGAGGTTGGGGGTAGCGACCATCCTTCTCGCTGCCGTGTCCGCGCTCGTGTCCGCGAGTGTTGCCCTCGCGGCGCCGGCGGCGCGGATCGCGAAGGTCGGTCCGGCTCGCGCCGACACCCCGCTCCAGCTGGTGCTGCCGCTCACCGCTGATCTCGGCGGACTCCGCCAGACGGCGCTCGCCATCACCACGCCCGGCTCGCCCCAGTACGGCGCCCACCAGCCACTTGCCAGACTCGCCCGCCGCTTCGGCGCGAGCGGTCGGACACGGCGCCGCGTGCTCGCCTTCCTGCACCGCGCCGGGCGCGCGCAACGTCGAGATCGACCCGACCGGACTGTTCGCTGCCGCCACGCTCCCAGCCGCCGAGGCCGCCCGCCTGTTCGCGACGCCACTTGCCGAGTTCCGGGCCGACGGGGCGGCCCGGGGCCGGTTCATCGCCCCCGCGGCGGAGGCGAACGCGAGCGCTGCATCCGTCCGGGCGGCGCGCATCCCGAGCGGCCTGAAGGGTCTCGTCACCGGTGTCGTCGGGCTCGACACCCGACCGCTCGCTCGATGCGCCGCGCGCTCCGGCGACGCGCCGCTCCACGAACCGCGCACGCGGCGTCGCAACCGACATCCGCCCGGCGGCGGACCGGAACCCCGAGCGGCTGCGCCGCCGGCCTCGCCACCGGCGGGTTCACGCCGAACCAGTACCTGACCGCGTACGGCTACGAGGGCCTGCGGGGGGCCGGCCTCTCGGGCCAGGGCCAGCGGGTCGCCCTGATCGAGGTCGATGGCTACAGGTACTCGGACCTTGAGGCGTACGCCGGGTGCTTCCACCTACCGATCCCGGCCCTCAATACGTACGGCGTCGGAATCTCGAAGCTGCTCAGGCCCGGCGGCGAGGCGACGCTCGACCTCGAGGTGCTCGACGCGGCCGCACCCGACCTCAGCTCGATCAACGTATTCGAGACGAAGCCGAGCGCCGCCGATACCCTGCACGCGCTGACGGCACCGCTGCGCACGAAGCAGAAGCCGTCCGTCATTTCGGCCTCGCTCGGCCTGTGCGAGCCGGCGCTGCAGCACTTCATCGGAGACAACGGCATCTTCTCGACCGAGGGCGCGCTCGAGATGGCCTCGGCGAGCGGGGTCACGTTCGTCGCGTCGAGCGGCGACCAGGGGTCGGCCGACTGCACCTCGGGCAGCGGAACGCCGCTGCGGTTGCTGTCGGTCAACTACCCGTCCTCGTCGTGGTGGGTCACCGGTGTCGGGGGGACGAACCTCGGGCTGAGCTCGACGAACGCGATCACCGACGAGCTCGTGTGGAACGACGCCGCGGAGCAGCCCGGTTCTGCGGGCGGAGGCGGCACGAGCGACCTGTTCAATCGCCCGAACTACCAGCGGGGCAGCACGAAGGCGAACGGCCGGGCGGTCCCGGACGTGTCGATGCTCTCCGACATCGCCCCCGGCTACGCGATCTACTGCTCGGCGGCCGACGCCAACTGCATCAGCGACGTCAATCACAACCCGTGGGAGGCGCTCGGCGGAACGAGTGCGGCGACTCCGTTGCTCGCCGGTGGGTTCGCGATCGTCGACCAGCAGCTTCGCGCCGCGCACAAGCGCGCGCTCGGGCTCGTCAACCCGCTGCTGTACTCCCTCTCCCGCTCCCACGCTCCGGGCGTCTTCGTCGACGTGACCCGGTACGGCAACGACATCGGACCGGACATCGGAAACCACAAGCCACTCGGCTGCTGCCGCGCGGGCGTCGGGTTCGACCAGGCGTCGGGGATCGGCAGCGTCAACGTCGGCGCGTTCGCCGCCGCGGCCAGCGCCCGGCAGCCACCCGTGGTCACCGTGCGGGCCTCGGTTCCGCGAGGGCAGCACCCGGTCCGCCAACACGCGCTCAGGGCGACGGTCACGTGCACCGGTCCGTGCCAGACGGGCGCCTACGCGCTCGTGTCGATCGGCCGGGCCAAGGCGTTCGAGGTCAACTCCTCCGTCGTGCGGCTGGCCGCTGCCGGAAGCCGGACGCTGCCGCTGCGCTTCACCAGTCGCGCACTGAAGAAGCTGCGCTCCGCGCTCGCTCATCACACGGTCATCCGCGCGACGGTCCGCGCGGTGCTGTTCGACTCGGCCGTCTACGGCGTCTTGTTCGATCCCGCCGGCTCGATCACGTCGCGCACGGCAGCCGTCAAGCTGACGATCAACGGCTAGACAGGCACGACTCGCTGGCCGACGTGCTCGGGGGGCACGTGCGGCCGCAGCGATGCCGGCTGGGCGGGCAGGCCGAAGTCGGATCCCCGGGCAACGAGCCGCTCCGCGCAGCGCTCGCTGACCGCGGAGATCGTCAGCGATGGGTTGACCCCAAGGGACGTCGGGATGATCGAGCCATCGATGCAGTACAGGCCCTCGTAGCCGAACACCGCGCCGTGGTGATCGACGACGCCGAGATCGGGTGACTCCGCCATCCGCGCGCCGCCGAGCGGGTGGGCGCAATACACGCCCTGGGTCTCGGTCAGCGCCATGAACCGCCCGAGGCCTCGGTGCGTTGCGATCGACCGGATCGCGTCGTTGGCCGCCGCCCGGATGCGCACCGACTGTTCGGACATCGCGTAGTTGAACGTGCCGATTGCGATCGGACCCGATCCGGCACGGATTCCGCTTCCGCTCGGCGGGGGCAGGTAGAAGGTCCCGTCCTGGGTGTCCTCGACCATTGCCAGCAGTTCGATCCGGTTTGACCAGTGGGCGACGGCCTGCTTCTTCTGCAGGCCCCACCACGACGGGCCGCCGGGCACGGTCCGGCCGCTGTCGTAGAGAAAGTTCGTCAGTGAGGAGAGGAAGATCTCCTGGACGCTGAACCGCGTGCCGTCATACGCGGAGCCGCGACGGCCGACCCACCAGTCGTAGCTCATCGTCGTGATCGGCTTGCCCTTGTAGAACTCGTGGTAGCCGGGGAGGCCGAGCACGGAGCGGACGCGCCCGGGGTCGAATTCGATCGCGGCGATGTGATCACCGTTGACGCCGAGGTTGCGTCCGACCTGCGCCGACAGGGCAGGCAGCGCGGGCCGCGAACGCATCAACAGCGGCGGCGTGCCCATCGCGCCTGCGGCGAGCACGAGCACCTTGCACTCGAGCTGCACCGCCTGTCCGCTCGGTCCGCGCGTGGGGTGCGCGCCCTCGTTGTCCATCACGTCAGCCGAGACCACATAGCGATACGGGCGCGCACTCGACTGCCCGATCGTGTTGACCTGCACGTTCGGGCGCACCTGCACGCCCGCGTGCTCGGCGGCCGCGAGGTAGTTCGTGATCAGGCTGTTCTTGGCGCCGAAGATGCAGCCCGTGTGGCACCACTTCGCGTTGACGCAGCGCTCCTCGGAGATCGCGAGCGGCACGCGGTCGCACGTGTAGCCGGCACTGTTCAGCGCCGCCGCCCACAGGCCGCCGGACTTCGAGACCTGGTCCCACCGCGGCCGGGTCACGCGCAGGCCACGCTCAGCTCGGGCGTAGTAGGGATCGAGCGTCGGCCGGGAGATCGCCTGCGGCCACATCCGGCGCGCCGGACCATCGCCGGGCCGCCGGTCACGGCGCTCAAACGTCTCGCTGGGCGAGCGGACGGACGCGGCGAGGTACAGGTTCGACCCTCCGCCGACGGCGTTCGCGGTGAGGACCTGGGCGCCCTGTCCCTGGATGAGCAGGTACACATCCGAGAGATGGTCGATGTCCATCGACTGGCGGAAATCGACATGGCGGTAGCGCCGGCCACGCTCGAGCACGACGATCGATCGCGGGTCGACCCCGGCCGCCCGGTACAGCTCCGCGAGCCGCCACGCGGTGATCGACCCGCCGAACCCCGAGCCGACGATGACGACGTCGACGCGCTCGGTGCTCATGGCAGCGACCCGGTCGTGGTCCGCTCGTCGCTCAGCGACCGGCCGTAGGAGAAGCCGCGGTAGCCGTTCGGGGCGACGCCCGGCAAGCCCATGACGCCGTATCCCGACGCCGTGGCCGCGGTCGCGTTGTGGACAAGCGCGGCGGCGCAGAAGGACGTGAACGGGACAGCGGCGGCCGCCTCCCAGACCAGCCGCGTCGGATTGGCGAAGTCCAGGCCGGCGAGGCACGTCGTAACGCGGGCGTCGAAGCCGAGATGGAGGAAGTCGCCGCCGTGCAGCAGCGCCCGCGCCTCGAGCTCTCCGAGGAAGGCCGGGGCGAGGGCGTCGAAACCGACCTCCGGATGGTGGAACAGGGCGAGCGCGTCGGTCTCGACGGCGCCGGGCGCTCCGTCGACGCCGGCGATCGCGAGCGGGTGGATGCCGTTGCCGAGATCGGTCCGGGTCGCCCGTCGACCCGGGAGGATCGTGTCCGCGAACGCCTGCAGGGTCGCGTCGGTGAGCGACACGTCTGCGGCGTAGGCGGGTGGGGAGTGGGTCGCCAGCGGGATCGCCGAGGCGACGAGCGCGCCGAGACCGGCGGCGCCGGCGCGGCGCAGCGCCTCGCGGCGGGTGAGCATCGTCATCCCGCTCGCCTCAGGTACGACGCGAGGGTCCGGGTCCGGCGCAATGCGCGACGGTCGATCACCGCGAGGTAGCGAACCCGCCCGCCGCTCGTCCCGGCAAGTACTCCGCGGGCCAGGGTGAGGATCGTCATGCCTCCGAGCCGCAGCACGCGTCGCTGCCGCGGGAACGCGCGGCGCAGCGCCGTCGAGCGTGCGCCGACCGCGACGACTCGCCCCCGCGTCCCCCGCGCCGTGAACACCCGGCTCGTCGTGAGGGCGATGACGGTGGGTGCCCTCCCGCCACTCCCGAGCGTCCCGCTCCGGTCGCCAGGCTGCCCGACCAGCAATTCGCCGCCGCGCGCGACGCACCAGTGCAGCCAGCCACGTTTGACCGCCGCTGGGGGGCCGAGGAGCGCCCGGACGCGGTCCTCGCGGGCGCCGATCACCGCCGGGCCGACGTGGCCGGCGGCGACCGATCCGCCGCCGGCGACGCAGCGGGGGACGTTCGCGGGCGCCGAGTAGACGGGCTGCGCGTGCGCCAGCGCCACGCAGCGTGGATCGGCCGGGATGTCATCGTGGGTGATGACCCCGCCCGTCCCCGGACCGAAGTACTGGCCGTACCCCGGGGGGAAGCCGGGTAGTGAGGTCGGGTCAAACGTCTGGCCGGCCACGGTGAAGCCCGTCACCCAGACGCCGCCGTCGCCGGTCGCCTTGTTGAAGAAGTAGTGGCCGGTGAACTCGTACAGGGCGGGACCGCCGGGCGTGAGCGAGCCCCGCCAGTGGTCCTCCTGGTAGTAGAAGCACTTCGGCACCGCGGCCGCGACCCGGGCAGGCTCCTTGAGCAGGAAATCGACGAGGCCGAGCTGGGTGACGTTCTGGCCTGTCTTGTCGAAGTGCACGCAGTACGGGTCGGCGCCCGGATCGGGCACCGCGGTGCCCTGGCCCGCGTTCTGGACCGTGCAGTGGAACGGGTTGGTGCCGTCCCACGGCGCCGGCGGCGCCGGCGCCGCCGCGGACGGGACCGACGCGCCGGCGAGCCCAGCCGCTGCCGCCGCAACTACGACGAGCGCGGCCAACCGCCGCCACACAACGAACCCTGCCGCCATCCCACCGTCAAATGTACGGGATCGTTCAGTGGCGTGCGCCGGTTCCCGTCGACCGCTTGTGGATGACTCCCCGACCTGCCATAATCTAAGTCTACATGACTAAGATTTACGCGATTTCAGAAACCGAGAGTTGATGCAACAAGACAAGTTCACGATCAAGTCCCAGGAGGCGCTTCAGGCTGCACAGCGACTTGCTGACGAGCGGCGGAACCCGCAAACGACCCCGGAGCACCTGCTCGCCGTGCTGCTCGAGCAGGACGGTGGTGTCGTCGCCCCGGTGCTCCGCAAGCTCGGCGTCGCGCCGGCGGCGGTCCGCGAGCGCCTGACCCCGGCACTTGATGCCCTGCCGACCCTGAGCGGCGGCACCACGCCGGAGCCGGCCGGCGGCTCGAGCGAGCTCGTGCAGGTCCTCCGCGCCGCGGAGCACGAGATGCGCGAGCTCGGCGACGAGTACGTTTCCACCGAGCACCTCATGCTCTCCATCTCCGCGCACGGCGGCAAGGCGGGCGACGCGCTGCGCAGGGCAGGCGCGACCCACGAGGAGCTGCTCAAGGCGCTTGCCGAGATTGCGGGGCGCCAGCGCGTCACCGACCAGAGCCCGGAGGACAAGTTCCAGGCGCTCGAGCGCTTCGGCCGCGATCTCACCGAGGCGGCCGCCCAGGGGAAGCTTGACCCGGTGATTGGTCGCGACGACGAGATCCGCCGCGTCGTCCAGGTTCTCTCCCGGCGCACGAAGAACAACCCGGTGCTGATCGGCGAGCCGGGCGTCGGCAAGACGGCGATCGTCGAGGGTCTCGCCCAGCGGATCCTGGGCGGCGACGTTCCCGAGGGCCTGCGGGACCGCAAGCTCGTCTCGCTCGACATCGGCGCGATGGTCGCCGGGTCCAAGTACCGCGGGGAATTCGAGGACCGGCTGAAGGCCGTGCTCAAGGAGATCACCGACGCGCGAGGTCAGATCATCGTCTTCATCGACGAGCTCCACACGATCGTCGGGGCGGGCGCGGCGGAGGGGTCGGTCGATGCCGGCAACATGCTCAAGCCGATGCTCGCGCGCGGCGAGCTGCGCTGCGTCGGCGCGACGACCCTCGACGAGTACCGCAAGCACATCGAGAAGGACCCCGCGCTCGAGCGGCGCTTTCAGCCCGTGACGGTTGGCGAGCCCTCGCTCGAGGACACGATCGCGATCCTCCGTGGCCTCAAGGAGCGCTACGAGGAGCACCACAAGGTCCGGATCCAGGACTCGGCGCTCGTCGCGGCGGCGACGCTGAGCCATCGTTACATCGCCGACCGTTTCCTGCCGGACAAGGCGATCGATCTCGTCGACGAGGCGGCGTCGCGGATCCGCATGGAGATCGACTCCAAGCCGACCGAGATCGATGAGGTCGACCGGCACATCATGCAGCTCGAGATCGAGCTGCAGTCGCTCGGCGACGCCGACGAGGACGATGCCGGCACGGCGGCGCGCCGTGACCAGCTCGAGCGGACGCTCGCCGAGGAGAAGGAGCGCTCGGCGGCGATGCACGCCGAGTGGCAGCGGGAGAAGGCGGCTACCGACACCGTCGCCGAGCTCCAGTCCCGGCTCGTCCAGGCAAAGACCGAGCTCGAGAAGGCCGAGCGCGAGGCCGATCTCGGCCGCGCCGCCGAGCTCAAGTACGGAACCATCCCCGACCTCCAGAAGGAGATCGCCGCGGCCGAGGCCGCCGAGCGCGAGTCCCAGGCGACGACGAGCGAGCCCCGATTCGTCAAGGACCGAGTCGATGCCGAGGACGTCGCCGAGGTGGTCGCCAAGTGGACCGGGATTCCGGTCTCCCGCCTGCTGGAGGGCGAGATCGAGAAGCTCGTGCACATGGAGGGGCGCCTGCATCGCCGGGTGATCGGTCAGGACGAGGCGGTCGAGGCCGTGTCCGCCGCACTGCGGCGCTCCCGAGCGGGTCTGCAGGACCCGGACCGGCCGATCGGCACGTTCCTGTTCCTCGGCCCGACGGGCGTCGGCAAGACCGAGCTCGCCCGCGCGCTCGCGGAGTTCATGTTCGACAGCCAGGACGCGATGATCCGCATCGACATGTCCGAGTACATGGAGAAGCACTCCGTGTCCCGGCTCGTCGGTGCGCCCCCCGGCTACGTCGGCTACGACGAGGGTGGGCAGCTCACCGAGGCGGTTCGGCGCCGTCCGTACAGCGTCGTCCTGCTCGACGAGATCGAGAAGGCCCACGGCGACGTGTTCAACACGCTGCTGCAGGTCATGGACGACGGGCGCCTGACCGACGGTCAGGGCCGGACGGTGTCATTCAAGAACGTCGTGCTGATCATGACCTCGAACATTCCGGGCGGACGCGCCGGCGTTGAGGCGAACTTCAAGCCCGAGTTCATCAACCGGCTCGACGACATCGTCGAGTTCGACACGCTCACCCGCGAGCAGATCGGCGAGATCGTCGATCTTCAGGTCGAGCGCCTGGTGCGCCGAGTGCGCGAGCGCGACATCGAGATCGAGCTCACCGACGCGGCCCGAACATTGCTCGGCAACCTCGGCTACGACCCGACGTACGGCGCCCGCCCGCTCAAGCGGGTCATCCAGAAGCGCCTCGTCGACCCGCTGGCGCTCGCGATCCTGGAGGGCCGCTTCGTCCCGGGCGACACCGTCCGGGTCGACGCCGCCGACGGAGAGCTCGTGCTCGACCGGGCAGGCGATCCCGCGGGGACCGCGGCGGCGGCCTAGTCGAGTCCGAGCGTTTCGCTCAACCGTGAGAGTTCGATCGCCCGCCGCACGGGACCCGGCGGGTCGATCACTCTCAGGCCGCGGCCCTGCCGTGTGAGCCGGCGCTGGGCGTTGATGAGCACATGGAGTCCGGTCGAGTCGACGAACGTCAGGCCGGACGCATCGATCGTCACCGAGCCGCCCCCCTCCTGGCGGACGAGCTCGTCGAGCTGGAGGTTGAGCCGCGGGACGGTGGCGAGGTCAAGCTCGCCGGCGAGATGGAGCACCGTGCCCGAGCCGCTCGGCTCGAGACGCAGCGTCAGCTCGGAATCCGCGCGCTCCATCGCCGGCGCCATGTTGCCGGTTTCCGTGCCGTCAGGCGTGCCCGTTGGATCGGCCGTGGCCGGCGACCGTGAACAGCCGCCACTCCCCGGGGACGCCCGCCAGCGGCTGCACCCCGCGGTAGTCGAACATGATGTTCGACCCGACGACGAGGTCGCGCACCGTGCCCGAGACGAGCACCTGGCGCGGCTCGGCAAGGTCCGCGATCCGCGCTCCGATGTGCACCGTGACGCCGGCCAGGTCGTTGCCCGCGAGCTGGCACTCGCCGGTGTGCAGCCCGGCGCGGATCTCGACGTCGAGCGTGCGTGCGGCATCGACCGCCGCGAGCGCGCACCGGATCGCACGGGCCGGTCCGTCGAACGACGCGAACACGCCGTCGCCCGTCGTGCGGATCGTCCGGCCGCGATAGACGGCGATCTGGTCGTTCATGAGCCGGTCGTGATCGGAGATGAGGTCATGCCAGCGGCGATCTCCGAGCCGGGCGGCGTGCTCGGTGGAGCGGACGATATCCGTGAACATGACGGTCGCCAGGATCCGCTCGGGGTCGTGAATCCCGCGTGAGCCGGTGACGAACTCCTCGATCTCGTCGAGCAGCGCGTCGGCGTCTCCCGCGAAGTAGATGTGATCATCGCCGGGCAGCTCGACATAGCGGGCGCCCGCGATGCTGTCGGCCAGGAAGCGGCCATTGGAGACGTCGATCAGTCTGTCGCCCCGGCGGTGCATGACGAGCGTCGGCACGCGAATCGCGGGCAGCACGGCACGGATGTCGAGGGCGTTGATCGTCTCGAAGATCGGCCCGACCATGCCAGGGCGCACGGAGTGGCGCTCGAAGCGACCCCACCACTGGCGGAAGTTCTCATCACGGGCGAGGCTCGGGGCGAGCACGTGGGCCGAGGTGCCGGTGCCCCAGCCGTCGATCCACAGCTTCCCGCCCGCCCGCACGATCTCCTCCGGTCGGCCGATCGGGTAGTCGTCGGACTGCAGCCAGCGCGCACATGCGCCGTACAGGATCAGGCTCACGCAGCGCTCGGGATAGGTGGCGGCGAACAGCGCGGCCATGGGTCCTCCCTCCGAGGGGCCGAACAGGACTGCCCGCTCGGAGCCGACCGCGTCCATCACGGCCAGCACGTCGTCCATGCGCTCCTCGAGCGTCTGGGTCGTCGGCACCGCATCGGACAGGCCGGTGCCGCGTTTGTCGAACATGATCAGCCGACTGAACGATCCGATCCGGCGCAGAAAGTACGAGGCCGCCGCGTTGTCCCAGTACTGCTCGATGTTCGACAGCCACTGGGGGACGAGGATGACGTCCACGTCGCCTTCGCCGATCACCTGGTAGGCGATGCTCAGCTCACCGGACCTGGCAAATCTCGTCTGCGGCATCGCGTTCAGGGCAGTCGACCTCCGTTTGGTGCGCTGAGAGCTTACATCGAGCTGCGCTCTGCGCAACGGATGCTCGACCGGCTGGGCCGCTCAGTGGATGTGAACGCGGATGCGGCTGACCGGGCCCTGTGGGCGCTTCGCGTAGCGGCTGCTCGTATCGACCTGGAGCGTCCAGGTGCCGAGCGAGGGCGAGAACGGGAAGACGCGCCGGGCGCTCGTTCGTAGGTAGCCGCACTGGCCGCCGGCTGTCCCGAGCGCGTACGTCCGGCCCGGCCGGCCAGACGGCACGATGTAGTGAAGGTAGACGGGTCTGCGCCGGCCGTCGAGGGCGAAACCCCACACCTCAAACGGCGCGCGCAGCGTGTGCGGGTCGCCGCGTGGCGGCGAGGAACCGAGCGCCAGTGGCCCGCGTCACGGTGAACGTGCGTGGCGGCGCTCGTCGTGCCGTCGGTCGCGTCGAGATGGTGGACGAACTGGGCGAGGCCGGCGCCGAGGCCGCCAGGGATGAGCGAGCTGTCGAACGCGCCGGACGCATTCGTCGTGCTCTGGCCGAAGTCGATCCCGTCGACGGAGACGTCAAACATCCGCTCGGCCGCAAATCCGGTGCCGGTGACCGCCACCTTCTGACCGACGAGATAGCACCCGTGATTCGTGCGCACGGCCGGCCCGGAGGCCGCGACGACAGCGGAGGGGCTGCAGCGCCCATGCGGTTACGACGCCCGACATCGCCAGCGCCCGGATCACCTGCCGTCTGGAGGGGCACAGGACCGACAAGGCGCGCCATGGTACAAGTGCCGCTTCACGACGTCGAATAGGAGGCGAGCCGTGCCGACCTACATCATGCTGACCACCCTGACGCCGGATGGCGTGCAGACGATCAAGAACAACCCTGCCCGGATCCGGGAGGTCAACCGGGAGATCGAGCAGCTCGGCGCGACGGTCAAGGCGCAGTGGGCAACGCTCGGCCAGTTCGATTTCGTCAACGTCGTCGAGGCGCCGGACGAGAAGGTCATCGCGCGCGTGTCGCTGGAGCTCGGGTCACGCGGGACCGGGAAGTACGAGACGCTGAGCGCGATCCCGATCGACGATTTCATTGGCTCCATCTGAGCCGAGCCCCGAGCCGCGGCGGGTCCTCGTCCTCGGCGGGGGCGCGCGCGAGCACGCGATCATCCAGGCGCTGCGCCGCTCCCCGCAGGCGCCGGAGCTGCTGTGCGCTCCGGGAACGCCGGGATCGCTGCTGACGCTCGAGTGGTCTCCGGTGTCGATCGCTTCGACGACGGGGCGGCAGTCGTCGCCGCGGCCCGGGCCGAGGGCGTCTCGCTCGTCGTCGTCGGGCCCGAGGCGCCGCTCGTCGCAGGTGTCGCCGATGCCCTGGCGTCTGCCGGCATCGCCTGCTTCGGCCCGGGCGCGGCGGGCGCCTAGCTCGAGGGCTCGAAGGCGTTCTGCAAGGAGATCATGGAGGCGGCCGGGGTGCCGACGGGCGCGTACACGGTCGTGCGGGACGTCGACGCCGGGATGGCCGCGATCGGCGGCCGCTACCCGACGGTGATCAAGGCCGACGGGCTGGCGGCCGGCAAGGGCGTGATCATCGCCGCGCTCGCGAGTCGGAGGCGGCCGAGGCGCTGCAGGCGCTGCTGGTCGAGCGGCGGTTCGGGACCGAGCAGGTCGTCGTCGAGGAGTTCCTCGCCGGAGAGGAGCTGTCGTTGCTGGCGGTGTGCGACGGCGAGACCGCGCTGCCGCTCGCCTCGGCGCAGGATTACAAGCGGATCTTCGACGGCGATCTCGGGCCGAACACGGGCGGGATGGGGTCGTACTCGCCGGTGCCGGCGGTCGATGCGGCGCGCGGCCGCTGCGATCTGTCGCGTCCGTCCACCAACCTGTCTTGGACGAACTTCGCCGGCGGGGGATCGCCTTCCACGGCGTGCTCTACGCCGGCCTGATGATGACCGCCGACGGGCCGAAGGTGCTCGAGTTCAACGTCCGCTTCGGCGATCCCGAGACGCAGGCGATCCTGCCGCGGCTCCAGACGGATCTGCTGGCAGCTGTTGGATGCGGCGGTCGTGCCTGGCGGGCTGGCGGGGGTGAGCTGGAGTGGGCTCCCGATTGTGCGGTCACCGTCGTGTCTGGCGAGCCGGGGGTATCCGGAGAGCTCGTCGTCCGGTGACGTGATCTCCGGCCTGTCGGACGTGCCCTCCGGGGTGTCCGTCACCCACGCCGGGACGGCGTTCGGCGCGAAGACGGTGCGGTCGTCACCGCGGGTGGTCGGGTGCTGAGCGTCACGGCGCTCGGCGTCGGACGCGGCGGCGCCCGCGCGGGTGCCTATGCTGCCGCCGACGTGATCGAGTTCGACGGAAAGCAACTGCGGCGCGACATCGCGTGCGCGCCGTCCGACAGGGAGACGTTCAACAGTGACCGAGCAGCCACCGCCCGCACCGACCACTGCACCGCCGCCGTCCACGGCGCCGCCGCCGTACGCCGAGCCCGCCGTCGAGTTCGAGGGCGTCGAGGTCGAGGGCCCGGCCGTCGGCATCGTGATGGGCTCCAAGAGCGACCTGCCGGAGATGGAGAAGGCCGAGAAGGAACTGCAGGACCGCGGCATCAGCTGTGAAGTCCGGGTCATGTCCGCTCACCGGGAGCCCGATACCGTCGCCGACTACGCCCGCAACGCGCGCGTGCGCGGCCTGCGGGTGATCATCGCGGGCGCCGGGCTGTCGGCGGCGCTGCCGGGCGTCGTCGCGGCCCACACGGACCTGCCGGTCATCGGCGTCCCGTTGACCAGCCGCACATCGGTCGCCGGCGGTCTCGACGCGCTGCTCTCGATCTCCCAGATGCCGCCCGGGCGTTCCGGTGGCGTGCGTCGGCGTCGACAACCCGCGCAACGCCGCGGTGCTCGCTGCGCGGATCCTGTCGATCTGACGGGTCGCGGGCGCGCAAGGTTGTTTCCGCCATGCGGAAGAAACCTTGCTTACAGACTCCGGAGTTCGAGCGTGTACCGAGGAGCTGGACCGAACTGGGTCTGCGCGTTGCCGGTGTGCCGGAAGCCCTGACGCTCGTAGAACGGCACCGCGCCGGGGTTGGCGGTGACCTCGATCCGCCGCGCGCCTGCTTGGCGCGCGCGGTTGACGACGTCGGCGATGAGCCGTCCACCGAGCCCCCGGCGCATGTGCTCCGGCGCGACGAACAGCCCGTCGAGCTCGACGCTGTCGCCGAGGTTCATGACCGCTGAGAATCCGAGCGGGCGATCCGATACGTCCGTGATCACGCGGACGTTGCCGCGCGTGACCTGCGCGGCCGGGAGTGTGATCACTTCCGGGTGCGCCGCGAGGTCGTCGCGATACGCCGCCCAGATCTCCGACGCGCGGCGCTGAATGTCGAGCAGCAGCGGGATCTCGCTGACGCGCGCGGACCGTGGGTGAGCTGCGTCGAAGTCGGTCATTGCCGCTGCGTCCGCATGATGCACGACGCCGCCCGCTACCGGCTCCCGCCGTCCGGTCGCGCGTTACTCTCACCGCCGTGGGCCGTGCCCGGTGGCCAGCCGTAACGCTCGGAGTTCTCGCTGCGCTGGTATGCGTTCCGGGAGTCGCCGCGGCCGCGAACTTCACGTGGAGCGTGACGTCGGACTTCAGCACCTCGCCGCTCGCCAATCCGGACAAGGACAGCTACGGCGGCCACCCCTGGAGCTATGAGGAGGCGAGCGCCGCCAAGCTCTCGACGCCTGCCCCGACGATCAACGGCAATCTCGCCGGCTGGAAGGACCCGAACGGCACGCCGTTCGTCGCCATCCCGGACGCGCGGGACCGGGTCGTGCTCCAGCCGTCAACGAGCGCCCCGGCCGTTATCGCCTGGACGTCGCCGGTGTCCGGCACCGTGACCGTGTCGGGTTCGGTGGTCGCCGACCAGTCGCCTCGGCTGCTGCCGCCGTGTCCGAACGCCAACTGGTCCGTTCTGAAGAACGGCGCCGGCATCGGCGCCGGTGGGGGCGCGACGACGACCCCGAAGTCGTATTCGGCGCAGGTGACGGTGAGCCCGGGCGATCGGATCACGCTGCAGGTCGCCGTTCCGCCGCTCACGATCGACGCCGGGTGCGCCGAGACGGGCGCGACGTTCACGATCACTCAGGCCGCTCCGGCCCCCGCCGTCACGCTCGCCACTCCGCCCGACGGCGCGACCATCACAAGCGGCCAGCCGACCTTCTCCGGCACCGCCAACACCGGCTTCGGCGCGCTCACTACGGTCACGGTCCGGGTCTACAGCGGCTCGGATACGAGCGGCATCCCGCTCCGGACACTGCCGACGACGGTCTCGAGCGGCACCTTCAGCACGGCTCCGATCCCCGCTCTCCCCGACGGCACGTACACCGCTCAAGCCGAGCAGGACAGTGCCTCCGGCGCACAGGGCTTCAGCACGAAGAACACGTTCGTCCTGAAGACCGGCGGCGCCGTGATCACGCTCACCTCCCCTGGCGCCGCCCCGCTCCAGACAGCGACCCCGACGCTCACCGGCGTCGCTGCCCACAGCCAGCCGGTGCGGATCACTGTCTACGCGGGGGACACGACGGACAGCACCCCGCTCGCCACCGCGAGCGGGACCTCCGGGTCCGACGGCCGGTTCTCGATCGGCCTCCCTTCGCTATCCGACGGCCGCTACACCGCCATCGCGACAGACGGATCGGGCGGGGTCAGCCATCCGGTGACCTTCCGGATCAAGGTGCACGGACCGACGCTGACGCTGACACAGCCGGCCGCCGGCGGCCACCTCAGTCAGAGCGGTCCGGTCTTCGTCGGCGCCGCCGGGCACTCGCTCGGGGACGCGACGCAGATTGCGGCCACGCTGTTCGGCGGATCGAGCACCCACGCGAAGAGCCTCGGCACGAGGCGCGCGTCGCAGGCGAGCGGTAGCTGGGTGCTCCAATGGCCAGGGCGCCTGGCTCTCGGCACGTACACGCTTCGCGTCAGTCAGGACGACGACGCCGGTCATACGACGACGGTCACCCACACATTCGAGATCGTGCCGGCGAACAGCGCCGTCGGCGCCACCGTCGACATCTCGCCGACGGGCCAGGTCTCGGTTCCCGTGTGGTGCACAGCCACGGTCGGTCAGGCGTGCAGTGGGACGGTGCTCATCCTCACCAAGAAGACGTATCGGAGCGCCTCCGGCGGCCTCGCCGGGCGGCTGCGGGTGATGTTCGCCTACGTCACCATCCCCGGCGGCGGCACGACCGTCGTCCGGCGCAGCGTCCAGTCGGACGCCCTCCGCGCGCTGCGGCGGGCGCGTACGGTCCCGGCCATCGTCATCGCGACCCTGCGATCGGCCAGCGGCGCGCCTCGCAGCGTCGGTGTCAGCCGCGTGATCACGGTCCGAAGCGCGCGTCGCCGATAATCCGCCGCGATGATCGCCCGCTACACGCGGCCGCAGATGGCCGAGATCTGGTCCGACGATGCCCGCTTCGAGGCGATGCGCCGGGTCGAGGTCGCCGCCTGCGACGAGATGGACGGCCCGACGCCGGAGGAGCTCGAGGCGATCCGCGCCGCGACGTTCACCGTTGACGCGATCAACGAGCGCGAGAAGGTCACCGACCATGACACCGCCGCATTCGTCGACGTGCTCTCCGAGTCGGCCGGACCCGCCGGACGTTGGATCCACTATGGGCTCACCTCGAGCGACGTGCTCGACACCGGGCTCGCGCTGCAGTTGCGCGCCGTTGCCGACGTCGTCCTTCCGGAGGCGCGGCACCTCGTCGACGCGCTGGCGAAGCAGGCCCGCGCCCACGTCCACACGTTGTGCGTCGGCCGCACCCACGGCATCCACGCCGAGCCGACGACGTTCGGAATCAAGCTCGCCGGCTTTGCCTTCGAGGCCGCCCGCAACGAGCAGCGCCTGCGCGAGGCGTTTGCGGCGGCGTGTGTCGGCGCGCTGTCCGGCGCGGTTGGCACGTACAGCGCCACGTCCCCCGACTTTGAGCGGCGGGTCCTGCGGCGGCTCGACCTCGAGGCCGAGCCGGTCTCGACCCAGGTCGTGGCCCGGGATCGGCATGCGGCGCTCCTCCAGGCGATCGCGCTCGCCGGCGCCGGGCTTGAGCGCTTCACAACCGAGCTCCGGCACCTCGCTCGCACCGAGGTCGGCGAGGTCCGCGAGCCGTTCGGCGCCGGGCAGAAGGGTTCGAGCGCGATGCCCCACAAGCGCAACCCGATCAAGTCCGAGCAGGTCACGGGACTCGCCCGCGTGCTGCGGGGGAACGCATCGGCGGCGGTCGAGGACGTTGCCCTGTGGCACGAGCGCGACATCTCACACTCCTCGGTCGAGCGCGTCATCCTCCCCGACTCGACGATCCTCCTCGACCACATGCAGCGCCGCGTGATCGCGCTCGTCGAAGGGATGGTCATCGACCCCGCGCGCATGCGCGAGAACCTGGAGATCACCCACGGCGCGCTCTTCTCCCAGCGGGTCCTGCTCGCGCTGGTGGAGGGGGGCCTGTCCCGCGATGACGCCTACCGCGTCGTCCAGCGCCTCGCCCAGCAGGCGCTCGACGAGCGCACGCCGATGCGCGCGCTGCTCGCCGCGGATCCCGCGGGCGAGGGCCTCGACCTCGACGCGATCTTCGACTACGGGCCCTTTATCCGGTACGCCGACGAGATCGTCGCCCGGCTCGACGTCATCGCGTAGCCGGCCCGCCCCTCCGCGAGTTCGCCGCCAGGCGAACTCGCAATGCAATCGGAGCTAGCCGACTGCACGAAATCCCGCCGCCCCCGTTGCTACAGTCGGCCCAGTGAGCGCCATCGCCGACCTCCCCCTCATCGCCTCGGGGAAGGTCCGTGAGATCTACTCGCTGGGCGACGACCTGCTGTTCGTCGCGTCGGACCGGATCTCGACCTACGACGTCGTCCATCCGACCCCGATCCCGGACAAGGGCAGCGTCCTCACGGGCCTCTCGACCTTCTGGTTCGACCTGACTGAGAGCATCGTCCCCAACCACTACATCTCGGTCACCGACGGCGTCCCGGACGAGGTCCGCGGCCGCGCGATGGTCGTCCGCAAGCTGAAGATGCTCCCCGTCGAGTGCGTCGTCCGCGGATACCTCAGCGGCTCGGGCTGGAAGGACTACCAGGCAACCGGCGCCGTCTCCGGGATCGCCCTGCCCGACGGCCTCCAGGAGTCAAGCCGGCTGCCGGAGCCGATCTTCACGCCGAGCACGAAGGCCGACGTCGGCCACGACGAGGCAATCGACTTCGAAGGTGCCGTCGAACTCGTCGGCGACCGCGCGCTCGCCGAGCGCTTGCGCGACGTCTCGCTCGCCGTCTACCAGGCCGGCGCGGATCACGCCCGCGCGCACGGGATCATCCTTGCCGATACGAAATTCGAGTTCGGGCTCGCCGCCGACGGCACGCTCACCCTCGGCGACGAGGTCCTGACGCCTGACTCCTCGCGCTTCTGGCCCGCCGACGAGTACGCGCCCGGCCGCGGTCAACCGAGCTTCGACAAGCAGTTCGTCCGCGACTGGGCCTCCTCGACCGGGTGGGATCGCAATCCGCCGGCCCCGGAGATCCCGGACGACGTCGTTGCCAAGACGCGCGAGAAGTACGTCGAGGCGTACGAGCGGGTCACCGGTCAGTCGTTCAGCGCGTGGCAGGAGAGGACGCGGGCGTGAGGGCCCGCGTGCTCGTCACGCCGAAAGCCGGGATCCTCGACCCGCAGGGACAGGCCGTTGAGCGCGCCCTGCCGGCGCTCGGATTCACCGGTGTCCGCAACGTCCACGTCGGGCGGATGATCGAGCTCGACGTCGAGGACCCCGACCGGCTGCCCGAGATGTGCGAGCGCCTCCTGTCGAACCCGTTGATCGAGGATTACGAGATTGTGGAATCGGCCGGCGCCGATTCCGGTGCGAGTTCGCCTGGCGGCGACCTCGCGGGAGCTGGCTGAGATGAGGTTCGGCGTCGTCCGTTTCCCGGGCACGTGCGACGACATCGATGCGCTGCACGCCGCAGAGCGCGTCGCAGACGCGACCCTGCTCTGGCACGCCGACCGTGATCTCAAAGGCGTCGACGCTGTCGTCGTTCCCGGCGGGTTCTCCTACGGCGACTACCTGCGGGCGGGCGCGATCGCCCGGTTCGCTCCCGTGATGGAATCGGTCGCCGAGTTCGCCCGTGACGGCGGCCTCGTGCTCGGGATCTGCAACGGGTTCCAGGTGTTGTGCGAGGCCGGGCTGCTCCCGGGGGCGCTCCTGCCGAACACGTCGTTGAAGTTCGTCTTTCGCCAGGTCGACCTGGAGGTCGTCGATGCGGGCACCGCGTTCACGCGCGCGTGTACGCAGGGCGAGCGACTCTCGATCCCGGTCAAGCACACGACCGGCCGCTACTACACGCCGGACCCCGTCCACGTCGTGCTGCGCTACGCCCCCGGGGAGAACCCGAACGGATCCCAGGACGACATCGCCGGGGTGTGCAACGACGCGGGCAACGTGTTCGGCCTGATGCCGCACCCCGAGCACGCCGTCGACCCGCTCACGGGGTCGGTCGACGGTCTGAAGATCTTCGAGTCGTTGCGAGGCCATGTCGCCGGCGGCGTCCTCGTCTGACGTGACACCCATGGCGACCAGCCATGAGGTGCTGGCCACCATGGGTGTCCCGTCATTCGAGGCTTCCCTGGAGGCGCCTGGCGGCGTCCTCGTCGGTTCGCGCAGCGCTGCTGCGCGTCACCTCCTGCGTCCTTGCCAACCGCTCCCCAGTGAAGCCTCTCGGTGACGTGACACCCATGGCGACCAGCACCCGCCACCGCGAGCTCGGTCTCACCGACGGCGAGTACGCCGAGATCGTCGACCGCCTTGGCCGCGAGCCGAACGGCGTCGAGCTCGCGATGTTCAGCCTGATGTGGTCCGAGCACTGCGCCTACAAACACAGCCGAAAACTGCTTCGCGGCCTCCCGACCGACGGCCCACACGTCGTCATGGGTCCGGGCGAGAACGCCGGCGCCGTCGACGTCGGCAGCGGCCTCGCGGTTGCGTTCAAGGTGGAATCCCACAACCACCCGAGCGCCGTCGAGCCGTTCCAGGGAGCCGCCACCGGCGTCGGCGGGATCCTCCGCGACGTGTTCGCCGTCGGCGCCCGCCCGATCGCGATCCTCGACTCGCTCCGCTTCGGCGAGCCCGCTCAGTCTGCGCGCAGCCGCTATCTGCTCGAGCACGCCGTCGCCGGCATCGGTCACTACGGCAACTCGATCGGCGTTCCGACCATCGGCGGCGAGATCTACTTCGAGTCGACCTACGAGCAGAACTGCCTGATCAACGCGATGTGCCTCGGTCTCGCCCCGCAGGAGCGTCTCATCCGAAGCGCCGCCGCCGGCCCCGGCAACGTCGTCATTTTGCTCGGGGCGCTCACCGGCCGCGACGGCATCGGGGGGGCGTCGGTGCTCGCCAGCGCCGAGCTCGGCGAGGCGGATGCGGCGAAGCGCCCGTCGGTGCAGATCGGCGACCCGTTTGCGGAGAAGAAGCTGCTCGAGTGCTGCCTCGAACTGCTCGACCGCGAGCTCCTCACCTCGCTCCAGGATCTCGGCGCCGCCGGCCTGACGTCGTCGTCCTCGGAGATGGCCTCCAAGGGCGGCGTGGGTCTCGACCTCGAGGTGACGCAGGTTCCGCTTCGCGAGCCCGGGATGGAGCCGTTCGAAATCATGATCTCGGAGTCCCAGGAACGGATGCTGTGCGTCGTCGAGCCCGAGCGGGTCGCCGACGTGCTGTCGGTGTGCGAGCACTGGGAGGTGCTCGCGACGCCGATCGGATGCGTCACGAGCGAGCCGCGCCTGCGCGTGCTCGAGCTCGGGAACGTCGTTGCCGACATCCCCGTCGAGGTGCTCGTCGACGACTGCCCGCTTTATGACCTCGCGCCGGAGCCGCCCGACGCCGGGCTGTACCCGGGTGCGCCGCCGCTGCTCGCCGGGACCGAGTCGCCCGCCGAGACGCTGCTCGCGCTCCTGCGCTCGTCGAACATCGCGTCCCGCCGCCCGGTGTTCGAGCAGTACGACCCGGTCGTCCAGTCACGCACCGTGCGCCGGCCCGAGCAGGCCGACGCGGCTGTCCTCCAGCTCCCGGACGGCTCGGCGATCGCGGTCTCGATCGATGGCAACGGACGGCGGGTCGCATGCGACCCGCGCGCGGGCGCGGTCGAAGCGGTGTTTGAATGCGCGGCGAACCTTGCCTGCGTCGGGGCGGCCCCGCTGGGGCTCACCAACTGCCTGAACTTTGGCAATCCGGAAAAACCGCATGTCGCGTGGCAGCTCACGCGGGCGGTCGAGGGGCTTGCCGAGGCCTGCGAGGCGGTCGAGGCGCCGGTCGTCGGCGGCAACGTCTCGCTCTACAACGAGGCGCCGACCGGCCCGATCTACCCGACGCCGGTCGTCGGGATCGTCGGCCGTCTCCCCGACGCGACGGTCGCCGGACGGCTCGGCTTCGCCGACGAGGGCGATGTGATCGCGCTGACGGGTTACTTCACGCACGCGCTCGCCGGCTCCGAGCTCGCGAAGTTGCGGGGCGAGCCGCCCGTCGGGCCACTGCCCGCACTCGACCTCGCCGCCGTCCGGGAGGTCCACGACCGCCTCCGTGAAGCAGTCCGCTCCGGTGTCCTGAAGAACGCCCACGACATCGCCGAGGGCGGCCTCGCGGTTGCGCTGGCCGAGTGCTGCGTCGGCGGCGCGGTCGGCGCCGCGATCGAGCTGGCGGACGGTGGCGAGGCCGGACTGTTCGGTGAGGCGCCCGGCCAGGCGTTCATCGTCTCGGCGGCATCCGAGGAGGCGCTCCAGGCGACCGGGCTCGTCCGGATGCGCGTCATCGGGCGCGTCAGGGGTGACGCGCTGGCCCTTCGCGCCGGGTCGCTCGAACTGAATGTTCCAGTTTCCGGACTCGCCGACGCGCGCGACTGCGGTCTGGCCGATCTCGTCACGTGAGCCACCGGACCCGCTGCTAGCCTAGAGACCGAGGCCTCTCGCATGGCTGACCTCCCTGACCACCGCGACGGACCTCGGGACGAATGTGGGGTTTTCGGCATCTACGCGCCGGAGCACGACGTCGCGAGGCTCGCGTATTTCGCTCTCTTCGCGCTTCAACACCGCGGCCAGGAATCCGCGGGCATTGCGGCTGCCCCGCGTGGCGGCAGCCTGATGGCGATCCGCGACCAGGGCCTCGTCAACCAGGTGTTCGACGAGCACAAGCTCCGCTCGCTCGTCGGCGACATGGCGATCGGTCACGTCCGGTATTCGACGACCGGCTCCTCGGAGTGGGAGAACGCCCAGCCGATCGTCCGTGACGACCGGCGTACGCTCGCCCTCGCCCACAACGGCAACCTGATCAACGCGGTCGAGCTCCACTCGGAGCTCCGCGGCCGTGACGTCCCGTTCCGCTCGACCTCGGACTCGGAGATCATCGCCGCGCTGCTCGCGACCCACCCGGCCGAGCGGATCGAGGACGCCGCCGCCGACGTCCTGCCGCGGCTCCGCGGTGCGTTCTCGACGGTCGTCATGACCGACGACGCGGTCGTCGCGTTCCGGGATCCGGCCGGCCTGCGGCCGCTCGCGATCGGCGTCATCGAGGACGAGGCGACCGGCCGCGGGGCCTATTGCGTCGCGTCGGAGTCGTGCGCGTTCGACCTGATCGGCGCGCGCTATCTGCGCGACGTCCAGCCCGGTGAGGTCGTGACGCTCGTCGACGGCGGGCTGAAGACGCGGATGGCCGTCGAGTCCGAGCGCCACGCGTTCTGCGTGTTCGAATACATCTACTTCGCCCGGCCGGACTCGCGGATGTCCGGGACCGTGCTCCAGGTCGCTCGCGCTCGCATGGGGGAGATCCTCTGGCACGAGGCGCCGGTCGACGCCGACGTCGTGATTCCGGTGCCGGACTCCGGTAACGCCGCCGCGCGTGGGCTCGCCCGCGCCGCCGGCCTGCCGCAGGACGACGGCTTCATCAAGAACCGCTACGTCGCCCGGACATTCATCCAGCCTGGTCAGGAGCTCCGCCGTCACGGCCTGCGCCTCAAGTTCAACCCGCTCCCCGAAGTCGTCGCCGGCAAGCGACTCGTCGTCGTCGACGACTCGATCGTCCGCGGCAACACGACCCGCCAGATCGTCAAGATGCTCCGGGAGGCGGGCGCCGCCGAGGTCCACCTGCGCATCTCGGCGCCCCCGATCAAGCATCCGTGCCACTACGGGATCGACATGTCGACCCGGGAGGAGATGATCGCCCACGGGCGCACGCCGGAGCAGGTCGCCACCGAGCTCGGCGCCGACTCACTCCACTACCTGTCGCTCGAGGGCGTCTACGAGGCGGTCGGCACGACGCGCGACACGCACTGCGACGCGTGCTTCAGCGGGGAGTACCCGCTCGCCGGAACCGAGGCGGCCGGGGGCAAGTTCGCCCTTGAGCCGGGCCTGCCGCTCGTTCGCGCCTGAGCCGGGCCTGCCGCGCGTCCGCGTCTGAGGGCCGGCCTGCTGGTCCTCCGCGCCCGAGCGCCACCAGCTTCTCCATCGACGCCGTTCCTTGCGCAATTCTGAAGCGTTGCGTAAGTCCGGGAAGGTCCTATGGCGCGTCACCGTCTGACGTGGTGAGAGCGAGTACTACCCCTGGTAGTAGCACCGCTCTGCTTGCACTCAGCACGACTGGAGACAACCCATGGACAAGCGTTTCTTCTTCGCCCTTGGACCGGTCGCCGCGGCACTCGTCATCGCCGGCTGTGGTGGTGGCGGTGGTGGTGGCGGGTCGGCATACGGCGTGGCCCCCCAACCGCAGCAGCAGAACACTGCGGCTGCGACGAGCATCGACATCGGTCATTCCAAGCTCGGGTCCTACCTCGTCGACGCCAAGGGGCGGACCCTCTACCTGTTCGAGGCCGACAAGACGAGCAGCAGCACGTGCTACGGGGCGTGTGCCAATCTGTGGCCGCCGCTCACGACGAGCGGCACCGTGAAGGCCGGCTCGTCGGTCATGGCCTCAGCGCTCGGGACGACCCACCGCAAGGACGGCGCGACCGAGGTCACCTACCACGGCCATCCGCTCTACCTCTACGCCGGTGACAGCCAGCCCGGGCAGACGACCGGCCAGGCCCTCAACCAGTTCGGTGCCAAGTGGTACGTCGTCTCACGCTCCGGCGCGAAGGTGGATCACGATGGGCACTAAGCGCATCTCTCTGACAGCGGTTACCCGGGCGACGGGCGCCGTTGCGCTGCTCGTCGTCGGCGGGATCCATCTCGAGCAGTACACCGCTGGTCACTTCTCGGTCGTCCCCACGATCGGAACCCTGTTCCTCCTCAACTTCATCGCCGCGACGGTGCTCGGCGTGTGGCTGCTCCTCCCAGTCTGGGGCGGTGGTTACGGTCGACGACGATTGATCCTCGACGCGGCAGCGGCGGTGGCAGGGCTCGGGGTCGCCGGTGGTGCGCTCGTCGCGCTGCTGATCAGCGAGGCTCAGCCGCTGTTCGGCTTCATGGAGTACGGCTACCGGCTCGAGATCGTGATCGCGCTCGCCTCAGAGGCGGCGGCGATCGTGCTGCTCGGTGCGTTCCTCGCCTTGGCGGTCGCCAAGGCGCGCGGGGTCAGGCGTGCGCCCGGCGCCGGAGCGCTGTCAGTCTGACCAGGCTCCGGGCGCGTCGCCATACGGGTTGCGGTAGGGATGCCGGCTGATCCCGGCGTCCCGCCGCACGAGCAGCGAGATCGCGATAACGATGAGATACAGGAGGACGATTGCCCCGACCATGAGATCCATGACCGACAGTGTCCGATGTCGCCGTCCGTCCGGGTGTGCGGTGTGGCACAGAGCGCCGCAGGCATTTGTCACATCGGTGTGGAGCCGCCGAAGCCGGCGCTAATGTCGCCCGCCCATGGATCCGCGCGCCGCATTGAAGGAGGTCTTCGGCTTCGACGCGTTTCGGCCCGGACAGGAAGGAGCGGTCGCGGCGGCGCTGGCCAACCGCGACGCGCTCGTCGTGATGCCGACCGGCTCGGGCAAATCGCTCTGCTACCAATTGCCCGCGCTCATGCGCGACGACCTGACGATCGTCGTCTCACCGCTCGTCTCGCTCATGCAGGACCAGGCCCGGACGCTGTGGCGGATCGCGCCCGGCCGGGTCGAGCTCATCAACGCTCAGCGCGGCAGCGCCGGCAACGCGGACGCGCTCGCACACGTCGCCCAGGGCGACGTCCGAGTCCTCTACGTCGCGCCCGAGCGGTTCGCCTTGCCCCGCTTCCTCGATGTCATTTCCCGCGCGCGCGTGGGCCTGTTCGTCGTTGACGAGGCGCACTGCGTCTCCCAGTGGGGCCACGACTTCCGACCGGACTACTTCGCTTTGGCTCAGGCCGCCCGGGCGGTCGGAGCGCGCGCGACCCTGGCGCTGACGGCGACCGCGACACCGGCGGTGGCGGGCGACATCGTGAGGCGCCTCGCCCTGCGCGATCCACTGCAGGTCACGACCGGATTCGACCGGCCCAACCTGGCGCTCTCGGTCGTCTCGTGCCGAAATGCCGTTGACAAGCGCCGCCGGCTCGCGGCCGCACTGGCCGAGGGGAACGCGCTGCCCGCGATCGTCTACGCCGGGACGCGCTCCGCGAGCGAGGAGTCTGCGCACGAGCTGCGCGGCTCGCTCGGGGTCGAGGCGCTCGCCTATCACGCCGGCCTTGACCGGGGCGTCCGTCACCAGACGCAGGAGCGGTTCATGTCCGGCGAGGTTCCGGTGATCGTCGCGACGAACGCGTTCGGGATGGGGATCGACAAGGCCGACGTGCGGACGGTCGCCCACGCCGCGGTGCCCGCCTCGCTCGAGGCGTACTACCAGGAGGTCGGTCGCGCCGGCCGGGACGGGCGCCCGGCGCGCGGCCTGCTGTTCGCCGAGCAGAAGGACAAGGCCCTGCACGTGTTCTTCATCCAGCGCTCCCGCGTCGAGGACGGCGTCTTCGAACGAGTCGGCGAGCGCCTGCGCTGGGCCGGACTCGACGGACGCTACGACGTCGCCGTCTCCGACCTCGCCGGCCTCACCGGCGCCCGCGACGCCGAGGAGGCGACGCGCTCGATCATCGGTTACCTCGCCCGCGCCGGGATGATCCGGCCCGAGCCCGCTCCGCCCGACCGGATCGCCGGACAGATCATCGGCGCCTGGGACGGCCGCTCGCTCGCGCTCTGCCGCGCGTCCGCCCGCGACGGCGAACGGGCGCGCTGGGCGCAGTACCGCTCGATCTGGGAGTACGTCGAGCGCCAGCAGTGCCGTCGCCGCGCGCTGCTTGCCCACTTCGGCGACCGCTCCGAACCGTCGCCGCTTGGTGGCTGCTGCGACGTGTGCGACGGCGACGTGCCCGAGTGGGCGAGCGAGGCGTTCGGACGACGGGCGCGGCCGGTCACCGCTTTCTTTTGGAGTGTCCGGGGCACCGGGGGTGCCCCGGGCGCCGCGGGTGCCCCGGCCGCGGCGGGTGGCCCGGGGGTCGAGCCGAGCGATCTCGACGACGCGATCCTGTCCGTCGTGCGCACCGCGCAGCCGTCGGTCGGCCGCACACGCGCGGTCGAGATCCTCCGGGGCGGCCGCTCGAAGGTCATCGCCGAGCACGCCTACGACGAGCTTCCCGAGTACGGCGTCGTTTGCCCACCTGCGGTCCGACGACGTGCTCGGCCGGGTCGATGAGCTCCTCGGCGCCGGGACGCTGCTCCTCGAGCGGCGGCCGGTTCCCGAAGCTCCGCGCGCCTGCGCCGATCGCTGACATGAACGTCGGCGTCCTCGCCTCCGGCTCGGGCACGAACCTCCAGGCGCTGCTCGACCGCGTGCACGGACGGGACGGGATCGCGATCGTCGCCGTCGCCTCGGACAAGCCCGACGCGCGCGCCCTCGAGCGGGCGGCCGGCGCCGGGGTGCCGACATCGGGTCTTCCCGATCGACGCCTACGCGCGGCCGCGCGGCGCGGGACGCCGCGATCGCCGAGTGGCTCGTCGAGCGGGGCGTCGAGCTCGTCGTCCTCGCCGGCTACATGCAGCTGCTCAGCCCGGGTTTCCTCGCGCGCTTCCCGGAGCGCGTCATCAACGTCCACCCGGCGCTGCTGCCGGCGTTCCCCGGCCTCGGCGCCGTCCAGCAGGCGGATCGACTACGGGGTCAAGGTGTTCGGCGTCACCGTCCACTTCGTCGATGACGGGGTCGATTGCGGCGCCGATCATCCTCCAGCGCGCGATCGAGCTGCCGGACGCGACCGACGCCGACGCCGTGCTCGAGCGGCTGCACCCGATCGAGCACGAACTCCTTCCCGAGGCGGTCCGCCTCATCGCCCGCGGCGCGGTGCGGTCCGATCCGGAGCATCCCCGGCGGGTGATCGTCGATCGCGGGTCCGAGGTCGGCCGATCTCGCTAGAGTCGCGGGTGCCATGCAGCAGGGCACCGAGTCCGTGTCGTCGCTTTCGCCCGTCGCTCCCGGCGAGGTCCAGGTCGCCCGCGCGCTTGCTGTCGGTCTCCGACAAGACCGGCATCGTCGAGTTCGCCCGCGGCCTCGCCGACCTGGGGATCGAGATCATCTCCACCGGCGGCACCGCCCGCGAGCTTGAGAACGCCGGCATCCCGGTCCGCTCGATCAGCGACCTCACCGGCTTCCCGGAGATCATGGACGGCCGGGTCAAGACCCTTCATCCGAAGCTCTACGCCGGCCTGCTCGCCGTCCGCGACAACCCGGAGCACCTCGCGGCGGCGCAGGAGCAGGAGGTCGAGTTCGTCGACCTCGTGTGCGTCAACCTGTATCCGTTCGAGCGGACCGCCGCGACGCGCGGCGTCACCGACGACGAGGTGATCGAGAACATCGACATCGGCGGCCCGACGATGATCCGCGCCGCCGCCAAGAACTCCGCCTTCGCCGCGCCGGTCGTCAGCCCGGCGAGCTACGACGCCGTCCTCGACGAACTCCGCGAGTCCGACCGCCGCCTCTCCTCGACGACGCGGGAGAGCCTCGCCGCCGAGGCGTTCGCCTACACCGCGCGATACGACACCGCGATCGCCCGCTGGTTCCAGGAGAAGCGGGAGGACTTCCCGCCGCTGATGGTCCGTGCGTTCGAGAAGGTGCTCGAGCTGCCCTACGGCGAGAACCCACACCAGCGCGCCGCCTACTACGCGCAGGTCGGGACCCGCACGCACATCCTGTCGATGGTCTCGCAGCTCGGCGGCAAGGCGCTGTCGTTCAACAACCTGCTCGATCTCGACTCCGCCCGGCTGCTGCTGGCCGAGTTCAAGGTGCCCGGCTGCGTGATCGTCAAGCACAACAACCCGTGCGGCGTCGCGGTTGCCACGAACGCGCTCGAGGCCTACCAGAACGCGTTCGCGTGCGACCCGCTGTCAGCGTTCGGCGGCGTGATCGCGATCAATCGCCGCGTCGACAAGGCGCTCGCCGAGGCGCTCGTCGAGCAGTTCGTCGAGGTCCTGTTCGCCCGCGGCTACGACGACGACGCGCTCGAGGTGCTCGCGACCAAGCCGAACATGCGCATCCTCGACGACCGCGAGCGGCGCTCCCCGAACATGGTCGAGCCCCACCTCCGCCAGGTCATCGGCGGGATGCTCGTCCAGGACCGCGACGCCGACCTCGAGGATCGCGCCGAGATGCAGGTCGTCTCCGAGCGCCGCCCGACCGAGGAGGAGTGGCAGGAGCTCCTGTTCGCGTGGCGCGTGTGCAAGCACGTCCGCTCGAACGCGATCGTGCTCGCCCGCGATCTGGCCTCGGTCGGCATCGGCGCCGGCCAGATGAGCCGCGTCGACTCCGTGCGTCTCGCGCTGGAGAAGGCCCAGTCCGAGATCGCCGGCTGCGTGCTCGCCTCCGACGCCTACTTCCCGTTCGCCGACGGTCCCGAGCTCGCGCTCGAGGCCGGCGTGACCGCGATCATCCAGCCCGGCGGCTCGGTCCGCGACCCCCAGGTCGTCGAGGCGATCGACAAGGCCGGCGCCGCGATGGTGTTCACGAGCCGCCGCCACTTCCGCCATTGATCATCGCCGGCGTGAGCGGCCAACCATCCAGCGCCTCGGCGGTGACCCGCCCTCGCCGTACGAGGGCAAGTACGGGTTCTCACGCGTCGCCGTCGTCAACGGCTTCGTCATCGTCGGCGGCACGACCTCGGTCAACGCCGACGGGGTCGTGCTCGGTGCGAGCCCGTACGACCAGACGATCGAGATCCTCCGCAAGGTCGAGCACGAGCTCGGTCGCGTCGGCGCCGCCTTCGGCGACGTCGTCCAGACGCGCATGTACGTCACCGACATGTCCCGCTCCGAGGAGGTCGGCCGCGCCCACGGCGATGTCTTCGGCGAGATCCGCCCGCTGATGACGATGGTCGGCATCGAGGCCCTCGTCGACCCGCGGATGCTCGTCGAGGTCGAGACGGTCGCGCTCGCCCCGGCCGGATCCGCCTAACCTCCGTGTGACCTCCAGACGCCCTGCGCCGCTCGCCCGGCCGAGCACGCATGCGCGATCATGGACCCATAGCCGCCGTAGCTCAGCTGGCAGAGCAGCGGACTTTTAATCCGAAGGTCGTGGGTTCGATCCCCACCGGCGGCATCGGGAAAGCGCTGCAAAACGTGTAGTTGTGTGGGGTCTCCATAGCCGCGACTGGAGAGCGGCAGACTCTCGGCGTGCGACGCCACCAGCTGATCGCTCACTCCGTGGTGCCCCTCGATGCCTCGCTGTGTCCAAACCTCGGCTCGGCCGCCGACGTGCCGCTTGCAGCTGCCCGACCTTCAGTTAGCGCCCCGAACGATGATCGGACCGATCCGTCTGCGATGCCCAGCGTGCGCGCTTGTGCCTCTCCTATGTCAAGTGAACTTCGCTATTTGCGGGCTTCTGGGTTAGGTGAGTGGCTGCTCGGATCGGTCGGCCGATCGATATCTGGGGTGCTGCGGGTCGAGCGGGGCTGCTCGAGGGCGTTAGACGGCGTTAGGACGCGCCGGTTGGCATCGGCGAGGTCGCCGCGGACGGTTTGTGGCGTGTTTTGATCTCCGGCCTGGGTTCTTGGCGACCGGCGGAGAACCTGGGGTTGGTTGTGGTGACCTGCGCCGCGCCGGTTTAGGTAATGCAGGTGGTCGGGGCGGCGGCCGGGATTGTGTGGTCGACCGGGCGTCGGGGCGCGGGGCGTGGCGGGATCGTGTTCTGGTTGGGGTCAGCCGGCTTGGTGGTGCTGTCGGTCGCCGCGGCTGGGACGGGCGCCGCAGCAGTCGTGTAGAGCAGGCGCCAGATCCGGCGGGCGAGGTGGCGCTTGAGGCAGCGGATCGCTTCCTTCTTGGTCTTGCCTTCGGCGTGTCGGCGGTCGAGGTAGACGCGGGTGGTGGAGTCGGTGCGCGCTCGGGAGAGCGCGATGATGTGCAGCGCACGGTTGAGTTGGCGGTCGCCGCCGCGGTGTAGCCGGTGGCGCTTTGTGTTGCCGGAACTGGCGGGGATTGGGGCGGTGCCGGCATGGCGAGCGAAGCACGCGTCGGTCGGGAAGCGCTTGGCGCCGGCGGTGTGGCCGATGATGATCGCGGCGGTGACCGGACCGCAGCCGCGCTCGGCGAGCAGCTGCGGGCAGTGAGTTTCGATCAGCGCCTTGAGCTCGGCCAGCAGCGCCTGCTCCTCCTGGCAGATCTCGCAGATCCGCTTGAGGGTCGCCTTCGCAACGCGAAGCTGTGGGCTGCGGGGCAGCTGCCCGAGCTGGCGGGCGAGCCTCGCCCGGATGCGTGGGCCTTCCAGCCCGGCGGGCCGGATCTGCGCCTCGAGCTGCGGGGCGATCTGCACCAGATGCCAGCGCAGCCGGTTGATGTGCCGGACGCGTTCGTTGACGAGCTGGTCGCGGTAGTCGGTCAGGATCCGGATCTCATGCGCCTGCTCGTCCAGAAACGCGACTGGCAACGTGTCGATCCCTTCTCTGAGCGCGGCTCGCGCGATCGCGGTCGCGTCGATCGGGTCAGACTTCCCGGGTTCGCGCACCGCCCGTCTCGAGGACTCAGTCAGCCCCGGCGCGACCCGCACGACCCGGTCGCCGCTGGCGAGCAGTCCGCGCTCAAGGCGCCCGGACACGTGTCGGCAGTCCTCAAGCGCCCACACCCGCTCGGAGTCGAGCTCTGCGGCGAACCGAAGCGCTTCAAACGTACCGTCGTCTGAAGCAGCGATCGTCAGCTGCCCGCGCGTCGCGCCAGTCCCCGCATCGAGCGCCACCAGCGTATGCGAGCGCTTGTGTGTGTCCACCCCGATCACGATCATGTACGCCGTCCCTTCGTTGGATATGGCCGACGGAGCGGATCTCCGGCGGACACACCTCAGTTGGGGCGATGCCACGCTCCTATCAAGTCACGCCGGTGATCCTCGACGGCGGCGGGCGACACGGCAAAAGCCGGTCAGACCACAAGGCCGACAGGCGAAAAGTGAGTCAGCCCGCCGCCGTCCGAGAGCCAAACCGACGAGCCGGACAGAACCTCCGACCGTCGAGCCGTCAGGTTCTCACTGAGGCGAGAAGCGGGGACGCAACCGCGTTCGGATGTCAGTCCCGCTTGGTGTCGTGTGCGAGCATCTAGCCGGCTGGAGGATCGCGGCCGCCGGCGTGCGGGCGGGAGCTGCTATCTAGCGCCCGCCGATCGACGGCGCCGGACTCGTTTGGGAGGAACGGAAGGAGAGTTGATGAGCTTTGGCGCACAGGTCGAGCCGCTTGCCTTCCCGGGCTCTGTCTGGATTTAGATAAGCAACCCAGCCTGGTAGAGTCCTATCCCTATGGAGCGCACCAACTACCAGGCGAGCAACTGCTCGATCGCCCGCACCTTGCAGGTCGTGGGTGAGAAGTGGACGCTGTTGATCATCCGCGAGAGCTTCTATGGCGCGACGCGGTTCGAGCAGTTCCACCGCGTTCTGCAGTGCGCGCGGAACCTATTGTCTGAGCGGCTCACCGTGCTCGTCGATGAGGGAATCCTCGAGCGGTCTGAGTATCGCGAGCCGGGAAGCCGGGCCCGCGCCGAGTACCGCTTGACGGACAAGGGGCGGGAGCTGGCGTACGTCCTGCTCGCGTTGCAGCAGTGGGGTGATCGTCACAAAGCGGATCCGGAGGGTCCGCCCGTGGTGGCCCGGCATGCCGAGTGCGGTCAGGAGGTGCACGTCACGTTCGCGTGCTCGGAAGGTCACATCGTCACCGGGCCCGACGAGCTCGAGCTCGTGGACGGCCCCGGTGCGCTCCCGCCGGCCCCTGTGTGAAATGCGCGTCCGCGTGCGCGCCTATATCGGGGAGCGCTCCGAGCCACGGACGTTCGGCGACGAGGACGACCGCTTCGGGTTCTTCTTCGGCTGGGGGAGCCGTATCCGCGTGGCCAGCACAGTGCCGTGCTGATGGTCCCGGAGGTCGGCGGCCGCGGCGCCTGGTCACGCTGGTCGCGCGACGCGAACCTCGCGCAATTCGCCGCGCCGACGGTCGATGGGGTCGACTCCCCGTCGGTCGGTCTCAGCGTCGCGCGCAACGAGCTCGAGCGCGGCTAGTGGTCAATGATCGTTTGACCGGAAACTCGCTGGCAACGGCGAATGGGAACGCATCTCGATCGTGGAGGTGGTGATGCGTCCCCCGGAAGTGTTCGTCAGATCGCTCTCGCACCAGGAGGCGACTCGGCTCAAGCGGATGTCGACGCGTGCGGAGCACCAGTCGACTCGGATCCGCGCGGCGATTCTGTTGGCGTCGAACGTCAAGACGCCGGTGCCGCAGATCGCCAGGATGTGGCTGACTGACGAGTCGCATGTGCGCAAGGTGATCCATGAGTTCAACGAGGAAGGGTTCGACAGTCTGCGCCCTGAGTACCGGGGCGGGCGACCCCGCCGGATCACCGCTGCCGAGCGCCAGCGTGCGGTCGCGGTGGCTGGTGCCCGCCCCGACACCCAAGGGGTGCCGTTGACGCGCTGGTCGCTGGATCGGCTCTGCGCCTACCTCGCCGAGCGTGGCGTTCAGATCTCCCCGATCCATCTCTGGCGGCTGCTGGACCAGGCCGGTCTGTCGTTTCAGAGAACGCGCTCGTGGAAGGCCAGCCCCGACCCCGACTATGAGACCAGGGCCGCCCGGGTGCTGGAGTTGTATGCCGCGGCGCCGTTTGACGGACCGGTGATCAGCTTCGACCAGATGGGGCCGATCAGCCTCAAACCGATCCAGGGCGCCGGCTGGCGGCCGCTCAAGCTGCCCGAGCGGCTGCGCGCGACCTACAACCGCAAGCACGGGATCCGCTACATCTTCGGCGCGCTGGACGTCCACCGCGACCGGCTCTACGCCCGCATGCGTCCCCACCGCGCCGGCAGCGACGTGCTCGGCTTCATGCAAACGATCCGGCTGGTCTACCCGGCCCGCCAGAAGCTCTACTGGATCCAAGACAACCTCAGCGCGAACTGGACTCCCGACATCCGCGCGTTCGCTGCCAACCACAAGATCGAGCTCGTCCCGACACCGACCTACGCCAGCTACCTGAACCGGATCGAGAGCCACTTCCGCCCGATCCAAGAGTTCGTCTTCAACAACACCGACTATCGCGATTGGGAGACCGCCCGGCGCGCGGTCGCTGACTACATCACCCATCGCAACGGCGCCGACCGTGACCGGCGCATCGCCGCCCTGGAACGCAAACACCGAATCGCCGCATGACGAAGTCATTTCAGGTCAAACGTTGGGTTGGCCCCACTAGCTGCCGATCCATACCTAGGCCACGGCCCATCCCGCGCCGGACGCGCCACGAGCATGCGCGTTGTGCAGCTTCCGGACGTCGAGTCAGTTCGCGTCACCTGCGACGGCGACGAGTTCACCGCCTGGCGCCGCGCCGGCGCGGGCGCGATCGAGCTCGACCTGACGATCGGCGACCACGCGCTGGTCCGTGTGGACGCGGTATCACGGCCGGGGCGTAGCGGTGGTGCGCGAGCACGCCGCCTCGGCGCAGACCGTCGTCAGCGGCTCACCGGTCGCGCCGAGCCCGGCGGCGATCGCCGCGGCTGCGAGCTGTCGCTGCTGCTGGGAGCTGCACTCGCTCGCCCAGCGTCAGCGCGGAAGCGGTCAGGCTGCGGACTGGACGAGTCGTAGCTTGATGCGGTCGGTGAGCCGGGTAGGCAGCGTTGTGAGCACCGTGAGGACCAGGGCGTTGCGCTTCGGCGTGATGTAGCGCGCCTTCGGGCGTGGCGCGAGACTTGCGCGGACCACGGCGCGGGCGACGACCTCGGGCGTGACAGCAGCTTTGGTCTGCGCTTCGAGGTAAGCCGTGAGCTCGTGCTCGAGCGTCGCGTAGTCCGCGACTGTCCCACCGTTCGTCGCCATGTGGCCCGTGACATTGATCTCCGTGCCGACGAAGCTCGGCTGCACGAGCACGACGCTGATGCCGAACTGCCTCACCTCCATCCGCAGCGCGTCCGACAGCGCCTCCACGGCATGCTTGGTACCGCCGTAGATGCCGCTTCCCGGAACGGACATCTCGCCGAGCAGCGAGCTCATGTTCACGATGCGGCCGGCGCGTCGGGCGCGCATCTGCGGCAGGAACGCTCGGGTGACATCGAAGAGCCCGATCACGTTGGTCTCGAACTGCGCCCTGACGTCGGCGGTTGCGATCGTCTCAGCCGGGCCGGTAAGCGCGTAGCCGGCATTGTTGATGAGAACGTCGAGACCATCGGGGGCCACTTCGGCAACCCTTTCCACGGCCTTGCGGACCGAGACCGGATCGCACACGTCCAGCTCGACCGGGATCACGGTCCCCGACGTCTCGTGAGCGAGCTCGGTGAGCCGGTCAAGGCGCCGCGCCGCGGCAAACACCGTGTGTCCTCCGTCAGCAAATCGCAGAGCAGTGGCTCGGCCGATGCCGCTGCTGGCTCCGGTGATCAAGATCGTCTTGCTCATGGCAGTCATGCGGTCGCTCCGGCGTCAAGACCGCCGACAAGGCTGCCGCTCGGGACGGCCTGCTTGTACCCGAGCGCGCGGATGAACGCCACGGCGTCGCGGGCCATCGGCTCGACGGTGGTTGGCGTCCGACCTGTCGACGCGCCGACGCCGCGGTTGCCGAAGGCGATCACCGGATGTCGGGCGGCGATACCGTCGATGACCCTCGGATCCCAGTCGTCGAGGTTCGCGCCGAGATGGTGGAGGAAGATCACCGGCACTCCGGTCTCCGCACCGAGCTTGCGGTAAGCGAATCGCGAACCACCGACATCGACCGTCTGGGTTGGCACCTGCCTGTATGTCGTTTTCGTGTTCATGGTCACTCCTTGCCAGTCGCGTGGACGGAAGCCAGGTCGGCGCTGGGCTCGGACGCGGCGGCCGCGATGCGCTCCAGGCGCGCCGCGTATCCGGCGCGCTGCCCGGCGTCGATGTGGCTGAGGATGTCGTCGGCCTTTGTGAGGTGTGCCAGCGCAACCCGGGCGCGGAACGGGAGCGCCTGGCCCAGCCACAGCATCGGTCCCAAGCTCTTGGGCACGGGCACGTCAAAGCGAGGCCGCTGCAGCGTCTCGACGACCCGTGCGGCGACGTCCTCGGGGTTGATGAATGGCATCCCGCGCAGCCCCGCGAACCCCGATGTCAGCTCGGTGTTGCACAGCGAGGGTCGGATCACGGACATCTCGAGGCCGGTTCCGCGTAGTTCGATCGCGACGGCGCGGGCGGTCAACGCCTCGTCCTCCGTGTCGATCGCCCCCGCGACCATGATCCCGGCGTTGTTGATGAGCACGTCGAGTGGGCCGAGGCGGTGCTCGACGCCGTCGAGGAAGGCGGTGAACGCTCCGTTGTCGGTCACGTCGACGCCGACCCCGAAGGCGTCTCCGCCGAGTCGGGCGGCAACTTGTCCCGCAAGGTCGCCATCGAGATCGCCGATCGCGATGCGGGCGCCGCGACGCGCCAACGCAGTCGCGGTTGCGAGGCCGATGCCGCGCGCCCCGCCGGTGATCGCGACCACCTGGTTGGCTAGCGACCGGGGCTGTCCCCGCCTGTGTTTGCTGGTCGTCATGGTTCGGCGTGCTTCCCTTCGCTGTTGGCGGTGGCGGGCTGTTCGGGCCCGAGGTGGCGGACGAGGAACTCGGTCTGGTCGCGGACGGCGTGTTTGAACGGCTCTCCGCGGTAGATGTCGAAGTGGCCGACGGGGTAGCGCTTGACTTCTCCGCGCGGGGCGGTCGCTGCGAAGTGCAGCGCGGTGTCGGCGGGGGCGACGGCGTCGGTCTCGCAGATGCAGAACAGGATCGGCGCGTTGATCTTCTTCGCCGATCGGCCTGGACGGTGCAGCCCGGCGCGGAGGAGGAACCGGGCGGCGACGCCGTTGTGAAAGTCGGCGCCTTCAGGGATCAGCGCGCGGTAGCCGGGCTCGGAGTCCGGGGACGTCATCAGCGCTGCGGAGCCCGCAGGGCCGACGAGCGGCACCATGACGGGCGGCTTCCCGCGCCGGCTGGCCAGCTGGTCGCGGAGCCCCAGCACCGTCGCGTGCGCCAGGCTGCGTGGGTTTGCCGCTCGGGTGGCCGCGAGGCCATCGGTGAATGGGCACTGGCTGACGACTGCGGCGACGCCGCCGTCACGCGCGGCGGCGATGAGCACGTGACCGCCGCCGAAGGAGGTGCCCCAGAGTGCGATGCGGGCGGGATCGACCTCCTCGAGGGTGCGCGCATAGGCGAGCGCCGCGGCCCAGTCGCCGAGCTGGCGCTCGATGTCGAGCAGCTGGCGCGGGTGTCCGCCGCTGTCGCCGAAGTGCTGGTAGGTGAACACGAGCGCGGCGATGCCGGCGTCCGCGAACCGCTGCGCGTAGGGCTCCAAGCCGTACTCGCGGGTGCCTCCGAGGCCGTGGCCGAGGATCACCACCGGGGGTTGCTCGGTGTCGGGGAGGAACAGCCAGGCGCGGCACTCGTCGCCGGAGGAGGTGAAGTCGACGTCGAGTCGCGTGCAGGTTTGGGGGCTCATGCGACGAGCTTAGGTAGCTAAGTTTATTCTGTCAACTCAGCCTGCTACGGTTGCTTCCCGCCAGCTACCGCCGCTCCACGAAAGGCCCGCCGCATGACCACGATCACCCAGAACGACCGCCTCGGAATCGAGGTCGAGCAACGCGGCCGAGTCCTTCTTGCGCGCCTTCATGGCGGGCCGCGCGGCGAGTTCGGTCCCGAGATCGCCGCCGCCCTCGCCACGCTCGTGACGCGCGCAGAGACCGACGCGGGCGTCGGCGCCGTCGTGATCACGGGCACGCACCCCGAGCGGTTCGTGGCTCACGCCAACCTGCGCTGGCTACAGGAAGGCGGTGCCGCGAGCCCGACCGTCGGCCCGCGGGCCGCGGCGGCGCTCGTGAGCACCGCCCGCGCCGCACGAGCGGTCGGTCCGGTTCGGAAGCTCGCCGACCGCACCCCCCTGAGCGGCGCGATCGAACTGCTCGACGTGCACGAGACGTTCCTGCGCATGAACCGCTGCGGCGCCGTCTTCGTCGCCGCGCTCAACGGCTCGGCGCTCGGGATCGGATCAGAGCTCGCGCTGGCCTGCGACTACCGCCTGATGGCCGAGGGCGATCATGTCATCGGCCAGCCCGAGATCCTCCTTGGGTTCCCGCCAGGCGGCGGCGGGACCCAGCGCCTTGTGCGACTTGTCGGCCGCCATCGGGGGCTGGTGCGGATGCTCGACGGCGGCGGCCTCGATCCCGAAGCGGCCGCGGAGATCGGCTACGTCGACGAGGTGGTACCCGCCGGCGAACTGATCGACCGCGCCGTCACGCTCGGCGACCGGCTCGCCGAGCGGCTGAAGTTCACCGTCGCCGCGGTCAAACGTTGCGTCTACGTCGGCGGCTCGCTGAGCCTCGAGGAGGGGCTGCACCTCGAGAACGCCGAGTTCCTCTCCACCCTCGCCAGCCCCGGAGCACAGGAGGCGATGCTCGCCTACATGCAACGCACCGAAGAGATCGGCGACCTGCCCCTCTACGACCCACTCACCTACGAGCAGACGCTCGAAGCCGGCAGCTTCGGACGCGTCGCAGGAGCCTGAACATGACAACGACCAAGTCCCCCAAGACCACCGCCGGGGCCGCGGCAACGACCTGGCGCACGACGCCAACCCGCACGATCAACGTCAACGGGACACCGTTCGTGTACCGCGAGCTCGGCCCGAAGGGCGGTGTCCCGGTCGTCTTCCTTCATCACTTCACCGCCGTCCTTGACGACTGGGACCCGCGCGTCATCGATGGCATCGCCTCACAGCGCCACGTGATCACGTTCGACAACCGTGGCGTCGGGGGGACAGGAGGATCGGTACCGCACACGATCGACGAGATGGCAGAGGACGCCGTCGCGTTCATCCACGCCCTCGACTACAACCGCGTCGACCTGCTCGGATTCTCGCTCGGTGGCGGCGTCGCGCAGGTGATCGCGCTGAACCACTCCGAACTCGTCCGGCGGGCGATCCTCGCCGGTACCGGACCCCGCGGCGGGGGCGGGATCGAGAAGATGCCGTTGATCGCCGCCAGCGCCTACACGAAGGCCGCGCTGACGCGGCGCGACCCCCGGCACTTCCTCTTCTTCAACCGCAACGCCGTCGGCAAGCGCGCCGCGTCGGAGTACATGGCCCGTCTCAAGGAGCGCACCACCGACCGCGACAAGCCCATCTCGATGCAGGCCCGGCTCGCCCAGCTCAAGGCAATCCGCGAAGCCGGCCTCGGCACGCCCCACGACCTCAGCAAGATCACCCAGCCGGTGTTCGTGGCCAACGGCGACAACGACGTCATGGTCGCCAGCAGCCACTCCGAGGATCTCGCCCGGCGGATCCCGAACGCCAAGCTGACGATCTATCCTGACTCCGGCCACGGCGGGGTCTTCCAGTACCACCAGCAGTTCGTCCCGGCGGTCCTCGAGTTCCTGGAGGCATCGTGAGCATCACGACGCACAACGCCGCCGGCGTCCTCGACACGCCGCTCGTCCTGCCCACCGGCGCGACCATCAAGAACCGGCTCGTGAAGGCCGCGGTGAGCGAGCAGCTCGCCAGCGTCACCGGCGCGCCGACGCGAGCGCTCGAGCGGCTCTATGCGCGCTGGGCCCGCGGCGGGGCCGGGATGCTGATCACCGGAAACGTCATGATCGCCCAGCGGTCGATCGGCGAGCCGCGCAACGTCGTGGTCGAAGACGACCGTGACCTCCCGGCGCTCCGCCGCTGGGCGGCCGCCGCTAAGGCCAACGAGACGACGGCGATCGTGCAGATCAACCATCCCGGTCGCCAGTCGTTCGTCGGCATGTCCTCCCGCGTCGTCGCTCCGAGCGCCGTCGCGATCTACTACCCCGGAGCCGCGAAGCCGCGGGCGCTCACCGATGAGGAGATCGTCGAGCTGATCTCGCGGTTCGCCGAGACCGCCCGCATCGTCGTCTCCGCAGGCTTTGACGGCGTGGAACTGCACGGTGCCCACGGCTATCTCATCTCCCAGTTCCTCTCGCCGGCGGCCGATCAGCGCGACGACGATTGGGGCGGCGACGCCGACCGACGGCGGCGGTTCCTGCTCGAGGTCACGCGCGCGGTCCGCGCCGCGATCGGGCTCGACAGGATCCTCGCGATCAAGCTGAACTCCGCCGACTTCCAGCCCGGCGGTTTCACCGAGCAGGAGTCACTGGATGTCATCGCACAGCTCGACGGGGAGAACATCGACATGCTCGAGATCTCCGGCGGCACCTACGAGGCCCCCGCCATGTCCGGCAGCGCAGCCGAGCGTACCCGGCGTCGCGAGGCGTACTTCCTCGGGTTCGCCGAAGCGGTACGTGAGATCACGACCGTCCCGCTGATCGTCACGGGCGGCTTCCGCTCCGGGGCGGGGATGAGCGACGCGATCACCACCGGCGCAACGGACCTCGTCGGGCTCGCCCGGCCGCTCGCGCTGGAGCCCGAACTGCCGTCCGCGCTCGTCCGCGCCCCCGCCGGCACGCAGTCCTCGTTCCACCTCAAGCCACTCGGCGTCAAGAAGCTCGACACCGCCGCGGAGCTGTGGTGGACGCAGTACCAGCTGCGCCGGATCGGCATGGGCAAGGACCCCAACCCGTCCTACGGCATCCGCCGCGCGCTGCTCTCCGCGCTGAATAGCAACGGCATCAACACCCTACGTCGCCGGCGAGGCTAACCGCGATGCGCGCTTACCTGGTCAACAAGTACAAGCGCCCCATGCAAGCGGGCGACGCACCCGAGCCGGTGGTCGGGCCCCGCGACGTTCTCGTCGAGGTTCACGCCGCCGGCGTGAACCTGGTGGACGCGAAGATCCGCGACGGGGAGTTCAAGGTGTTCCTCCCGTACAAGGCGCCGTTCATCCTCGGCCACGACGTCGCGGGCGTCGTCAGCCGTATCGGCTCCGATGTCACGCGCGTCAGCGTCGGCGACGAGGTCTACGCGCGCGTGCGTGACGGACGCATGGGCACCTTCGCCGAGCGGATCGCCGTGCACGAGGACGACTTGTCGATCAAGCCCGCGAGCCTCTCGATGGCCGAGGCGGCCTCCGTTCCCCTCGTCGCGCTGACCGCCTGGCAGGCGCTCGTCGAACGAGCAAACCTCAAGCGCGGCCAGAAGGTGCTGATCCACGCCGGCTCCGGCGGCGTCGGCACCTACGCGATCCAGCTCGCGAAGCATCTCGGCGCGACCGTCGCCACCACCACCGGCACCGGCAACCTGGACTGGGTCCGCGAGCTCGGTGCCGAAACCGTCATCGACTACCGCACCCAGGAGTTCGAAGCGGTCGTCCACGACTACGACGTCGTCCTGGACTCCCAGAGCGGTGACACGCTCGCGAAGTCGCTACGCGTCCTCAAGCCCGGTGGCATCGCGATCGGGATCGCTGGCCCACCAGACCCAGACTTCGCCCGCCAGCTGGGCAAGCGTTTCCCGCTGATGCCCGTCATGGCGCTGCTCAGCTGGAAGACGCGACGAGCGGCACGCCGCCTCGGTGTTCGGTATTCGTTCCTGTTCATGCGTGCTAGCGGGGCTCAGCTCGACGAGACCACCAAGCTCCTCGAATCAGGGGCCTTCCGTCCCATCGTCGACCGGACGTACCCATTCGACGAAGCGCGACAAGCCCTCGCTCACGTCGAAGGCGGACGCAGCAAAGGCAAAGTCGTCATCACGATGCGCTGAAGATCACCCGACTCTCGAGCCGCCCAGCTCCCGACGGCCTCTTGCGATCCCGCTCTGCTGCCGGAATACGTGCGTCGTCGCCGGCGCTCTCGCTGCCGGTATCGGACAGATGCAGTCGCCCCGCGGCGGCCGCCGCGGACGACCGCTGTGCTCGTCCCTACGTCGCCGAGCTGACGATCGAGTTGGCGACCGAGTGATCGTGCGGATCGTCGACGTCCGACGACTCCTTAGCGGCGAATCCAATCGCCAGCAGCCGTCGCAGTGATCCTTGGTTGCTGAGACGGACCGGCGAGACTGTGTGGGCACCGAGGCGAGACGTCGTCGACACCACACCGCGGACAGGCCCTGTGCAAGGGACGAGCCGCTGAGCACGCGGCGTAGTATCACGTCCGATGGCGATCAAACCGCTCCCGGGATACGTAAGGCCCGGGCGGCTGGCTCGTCACCCGCGACAGGTCACGCTCGCCCGAGTCGCACGCTTCGGCCTAGTTGCGCTCGCGCTCGTCGGCGCGCTCGCCATCGTGTTGCTTGTCCTTGGGCTCGCAGGCCTACACGGAGTCACCGACCACTTCCGCATTCACTAGCGTGTTCCGCGCGCCCAGGCGGCGCGAGCGTGGGCGGCGGCGATGAATCTCTCAGGGATCCGCACGCACGCCATCTCATCTTCCGGGATCGCTCTCAAGCAGGGCACGGAGCGTTCGCCGAGCCTTCCCCACCGGCGACCGACCAGACAGACGACGTTCGGGCATCAGGCGACGTCGAAGTTGTCGCAGTCAGCGATCGGCTAGTGATCGAGCGTGCTCCCTGCGACTCGTCGGCGGCGACGATCTGGCTTTGGCTACACGAGGATGCAACCAAGCCGTGGAAGCAGCGCTGTCGGAGGCTGCGTGCGCAACCCGGAAGTCCGCGTCAGGCCGGGCGAGCGCTTGATCTCTACCGGTGTGTGAGGACGTCAAGGAGCACGTCCTCCCTGTTCATCTGGGCCGTCCGTGAACACCGGTGGTCCCGTCGCGGGAACATCCAAAGATCCCGAGGCCAGCGTCTGCCGCCGGTAGCCACGCGCCAGTACGGTAGGTCGGCATGAGCTACGAGCACACGATCTCGGAAATCGTCAAGGTGGTTGAGGCGGTTGGTGCGGGGATCATGGTTATCGGCGGGTTCGGTTCGTTTGTCGTGTTCGCATCCCGGGCCCGGCACGGCGAGACGGCGCAGGGGTCCTACGACGCACTTCGCCGGAACCTCGGCCGCTGCATCCTGCTGGGGCTCGAGGTCCTGATCGTCGCTGACATCGTCCGGACCATTATCGTTGACACCACCCTCGAGAGTGTCGCCGTCCTTGGCATCATCGTCGTGATCCGGATCCTTCTCAGCTTCGCGCTCGAGGTAGAGATCGATGGCATCTGGCCGTGGCGCCGGTGGCAGCTTGGCCGCAGCCGGGACACCAAAGCGCCGCCCGACAACTCTTAGTCGAGGAGCCCGAGACGGTGGCCGAGGTGGTCCGGAACTCCGGATACCGTCGCCGATCGAGACGAATCACGCAGTCGACCCCGGAGGCCTGCGGCGAGCGCCAACTTGTCGCGATTGGGGTTCGTCATCGGACGCCCGATTCGAATCGTTGTCCCGGTCCACGCTCGCCTCGGTCTGCAACGGTTGGGCGGTACGGTTCTCGCGAGGGGTGCCGCACCGCGCGCAACACGCGCTCCACGAGCAGCTCCCGACCTTTGACGCTGAGCTTGGCGTTACGGTGCAGCTTCATCCGGTGTCCTCCTTGGGACTGATGGCTTGAGCACCTTCAGCCTCCAAGGAGCACCGGATGGCTACTTCACCGGCGGAACAACGTCATCAGGAACTACAACTAGACCGGGGTGCCGCACTCCGCTGAATTAATCCCGTCGTGGCTCGTTGCACGACCCGGTTGGGGGCTAGGTGTCCGCAGATTGTTGGTAACTGAGAGGCCGGCGGCCGTCAACAGGTGGACACTGGGTCGAGATCCGGTTGCCGCAGTCAACGATCGGCATCTGCGACGGAGACCTGAGTTCCCCGCATTTGCGAGACTGAGGCCGTTGCCGGCGACATGCTCGCCGCATGACCAAAGCAGGGCTGCGGCCGGGTTCAGCGGTTTCCACTACTGCTCCACGCTGAAGCGGCGGTCGTGGTGTCGATGCCGTCGTGACCACTTTGGCGCTTGCAGCTTCCCGAACTTCAGTTAGCGTCCCGGGCGACGATCGGACCGACCGTCTCCGATGCGTCAGCAGGTGCGCTTGTGGTGAATTGCAGGTCGGCGGCCGCGACGTTCGATCGTTGCGTCGAAGTGCTCGTCGGCGAGCGGCGCACGTCGCTGAGTTGATGCTGACTGGTTCGCCGGTCGGGCGCCCATGCATGGCGTTGGGGCTGTCCTTGGTCGTTGTGCGATGCTCTGAGGTGAGCCGGGCGGGAGAGTCCGGCCGCGTTTCGGAGGAGGAGGCACGCATGACCGGGATCGACGCTGCGCCGCGGACGCTGGCGCTTTTGGCCGCGTTCGCGGGGGAGCGACACGGCGATCGACGGGCGGTGCTGATCAAGCGCGATGGTGGCTGGCAGGAGCGGTCTTATGCTGAGGTCTCGGGGGAGATCGAACGTTTGGCTGCTGGGCTTGTCAGGTACGGCATTCAGCCTGGCGAGCGGGTGTGCATCTTGGCCGGTACGCGTCCGGAGTGGTCGGTGGCGGCGTTCGCGCTGTGGAGCGTTGGTGCGGTCGTGGTGCCGATCTATCCGACGAATTCGCCCGAGGAATGCGAGTGGGTGGCTGGGAATTCTGGAGCGGTCGCGGTCATCGTCGAGGACGCGGCGCAGCTGGCCAAGGTCGACGCGGTCCGCGGGACGCTCCCGGCCGTGCGGACGATCTTCATCGTCGAGGGTCGTGACGCCCGCGAGGGGGTCGTGGCGCTGGACGACCTGGCGGTCTCGGGCGGCGACGGCGAGGAACTCTCGCGCCGCCGCGATACTGTGGCGCCGGAGGACCCGGCGTTGATCATCTACACCTCGGGTACGACGGGCCCGCCGAAGGGGTGCGTGCTGTTGCATCGCAACGCGATGTCGTTGTGCTCGATCGTTGTGGAGATCGAGACGCTCCGGCCTGGCGAGGTCGCTTACCTGTACCTGCCACTCGCGCACGTATACGCGCAGATCGCGCAGTTCGCCGCGTTTCAGGTTGGCGCCGCGCTCGCGTACTACAGCGGTGACACGACGCAGATCATCCCCGAGTTGATGGAGGTACATCCCGATTTCCTGCCGTCGGTGCCGCGGATCTTCGAGAAGCTCTACGCGCTGGCGATGACGCAGGTCCCGCCCGAGCAGCGGGAGGACTTGCGCCACGCCGTGCAGATCGGTATGCAGGTCCGCGCGCTGGAGGCCCGCGGCGAGCCGGTGCCCGACAAGTTGCGCGAGCCGTTCGAGCGTGCCGACGAACGCGTCTTCTCCAAGGTCCGGGCTCTGTTCGGCGGCAACTTGCGCGAGGCGCTGTCGGGCGGCGCGCCGATCGCGCCGGAGATCCTCGAGTTCTTCTACGCGGCCGGTGTCCCGGTGATGGAGGGCTACGGGATGACCGAGACGATGTCCACCGGCACGATCAACCGCCGGGAGGCGTTCCGTCTCGGAACCGTCGGGCGTGCCGCGCCGGGCGTGGAGGTGCGGATCGCCGAGGATCGGCGAGATCTTGATGCGCGGACCGCACATCTTCATGGGCTATTGGGAGAACGAGCTGGCCACGCGGGAGGCCCTCGACGAGAACGGATGGCTGCACACGGGGGACCTGGGATCGCTCGACGAGGACGGCTTCTTGAGTATCACCGGCCGCAAGAAGGACATCATCATCACCGCCGGCGGCAAGAACATCACACCGGAGAATGTTGAGAATGACCTCAAGCAGTCGCCGTTCATCTCGCAGGCGGTGATGTACGGCGACCGCCGCCCGTATCCCGTCGCGCTCGTCACTCTCGACCCCGAGGCGATCATCCCGTGGGCGCGCGAGCGCGGACTGCCGGATGACCTCGGCGCCCTGTCCCAGCACCCCGAGGTACACAGCCTCTTGCAGGTCGCGTGCGACAGCGCGAACTCGCACTACGCCCAGGCCGAGCAGGTCAAGCGGTTCACGATCCTCGACCACGACCTCACGCAGGAAACCGGCGAGCTGACACCCACGCTCAAGGTCAAGCGCAACGTCGTCTACGAACGCTACGCAGACGTCTTCGACCAGCTGTACGCGCGCTGAACCCGCGCGCGCCGCGGCGCGCTTGGGACCCTGGGCCCCCGTAGGCTGAGCCGAGGCGATGCCATCCCCTGCTCGAGGCAAGACGGTCACTCTGCGCGACGGTGCGCGGGTGAGGTTGCGTCCGATCGCACTCGAGGACAAGCCGGCGCTTGCCGCCACATCCTCATCGTGCGAACCCACGGCTTACCCACGGGGAACCCTGTGATAGTTCCCGCGTCCGAGTAAAGGCCACGCCTCGGCGGGAACCGCCCGTGTCACGATAGCCCGCAGTCGCGGCGGGGAGCGCACGAGACTCCGCAACCGCTACCAGTCGAGACGAGACGCCTTAGCGACGCCGGGGTTGGTCGTCGGCGCGTGCTCTACGCCTGAAGCGGTTACGGCTACGCGACTTCTCGTTCCAGGCGAAAGCGGCAGTCTTCGAGCCGGATCGCCGCTCCCGGCTCGCGGCCGCTTCTAGCTCAGGGAGCAGCCGCGATTGCGCGGCTGGAACGCCGCCAAACGTCGCCGCTCGGAGGCGCGCGCACATCGGCCGCGCTCTCAGTCCGGTCGGATGCGGATTTCTACGCATTTGATGTTGCGCGTTGATGCTGTTGTGGGCGTTGACGTCGCCCGGGATGATCGTTTGAGCGCTGGAGAGAGGACCCGTGCACGGAGGTGTGTGATGCATGTTTCTCGGCGTATTGGCTTGGTGGTTGTGTTCGCTGTCGTGGGATCTTTGGGGTTCGCGCCTGCGGCAGGCGCGGACGCGATCGGGTGGGCACGCGTTGATGGATCTGGGATCGAACCGAACCTGATCACGGTTCCGGCCGGGCAGATCGGTGGGGTGGCGGTCGGCGCCGGTCACGTCTATTGGGCCAACCCGACGACGAGCTCCATCGAGCGGGCGAACCTTGACGGGTCGGGGGTGGAGCCGAAGTTCATTGCGGTGCCGCTTCCTAACTCGGTCGTCCCTTTTATGGTCGGAACGGGCCCGAATGGCGTCGCGGTCGACGCGGCTCACATCTACTGGACGATCGGCGTATCTACCGCGCCATTTGGGGGTTCGGGGTGGGCCGAGATCTGGCGAGCGAACCTGGACGGATCCGGCGCCGCCGCGATCCTCGTCACTGCCGACATTGGGGGCGGGATCTCGGCAATCGCCGTCGGCGGTGGACACATCTACTGGACGAGCTTCAGCGCCGACGCAACGATCGGGCGGGTCAATGTCGATGGCTCGGGAGGCCAGCAGCGCTTCATCACCCCGCCCGGGGGATTCCTCACCGGGATCGCGGTCGACAACGCGCACCTGTATTGGAGTCAGGCGTGTCTCGTGTTGGGGGCATGCGGCAGCGGCACGATTTCGCGCGCGAACCTTGACGGGTCCGGCGTGCGGCGGGACTTCATCACGGCCGTGCTGCCGACACGACTGGCGCTCGACGCCGGTCACATCTACTGGGCGAAGTCCGATGCCCCGTTCTACGTGAAGACGACCGGGGATACGATCGGTCGAGCGAACCTCGACGGATCCGGCGTCCAGCAGGACTTCATCACCATAGGATCGGTCAACCTATTTGGAGTAGCGGTCAACGGCACGCACATCTACTGGACCAGCGGCCCGCGGCCAACGAGCGCCTTCCGGCTGACCTGTTCCCCGAATCCGGTGATGGCCGGCGAACGGACTACTTGCACTGCGACGGTGACGAACATGGGAACGCCGAGCACCCCAACCGGAACGGTGACCTTCGCGGCGAATAGTGGCACCTTCAGCGCCCGTTCGTGCACGCTCTCGGGCAGCGGTGTCTCGGCCACCTGCCAAGCGCGATACAAGCCCACCTCTTCGAGTCGCTGCGCGCAAGCATCGGGGCCGTGCTCCACGATCACTGCTCGCTACAGCGGCGACAGCACCCACACGGCGAGCACCGAGAGCAGCACGATCGGCGTGTTCGTCCTCCCGCACCTCACAAACGTCTCCCAGTCAGAGCAGCGCTGGCGGCGAGGCAACGCCCTGCCGCACCTCACCCGCGCACGGCCACCGATCGGAACCACCTTCACGTTCACGCTCGACCACGGGAACTACGCGCAAGTGCAGTTTGACTTCACCCACGTCGTGCCGGGACGACTGGTTGGCAGCAAATGCGTCGCGCCGACCACAAGAAATCGCGGCAAGCCCAAGTGCCGACGGACCGTGACCGCCGCCACCCTCCGCTACAGCGCTCTCGTGCAAAACCCGGCGTTGCACACGGGGCGAAACCGCCTGCACTTCGAGGGGCGCATCAACCGCCGCTCATGGCTCGCCCCCGGCCCCTACACCCTGAAGATCACCGCGGCCGCCTACGGACGAGCCTCACGCCCCGCATTCCTGCACTTCACGATCCTGCGCTGACCACAAGCGGCGCTGCGCCGACCCCCGCGCGGCAACAGCCGTCATCACGCCCATCATGATCGGCGCTTCCCCTGTGATCAGCACCAGCGCTAACGGCTGACCGCTGCTTTCTTGAATAGCGACGCTGGTTCCAGCCTGCCGCGATACGCCCGGCTCCGATGGGCGGCGCTGCCTACAACGCCGGGCGGATTCAGCAGCCTGACCGTCGGGAGGAGACCGCTGGTGCTCGATCCAAGCGGCTGTCTCGGCCGGGGAGGGTAGGACCGGGCCGGGCCGGAGCCCGGCCCGGTTCCAATTTGCGGTCAGGAGTTCGTTAGGCGGAATGCGAAGCGGGCGTCGGTGGCCGCCGCGGTCTCCCCCGTGCACGAGCCGGGGACGAGGTCGAGGCAGATCGTCTCCTCGTGGATAGCGATGGTGCTTCCGGCCGCAACCTGAATGGTGCCGCTCGTGTTGCAGGTGGTCGCGGTACCGGTGAGGTTGCACAGGAGAATATGCCCATGCACCAGCGCGTCGTCGTTGACGTCCAGGGCGAACTGACGCGTCAAATTGCCTCCTGGCGCCGAGGTGAGTTGGATGCTCAAGTCCCGCGCGACAAGATCGTGGGCGGGAGACAGCGTGCTCACGTCGGTCTCGGTACCCGATGCAGTCGAGGTGCCACTTGCCGCCCCGAAATGCGTGCCCATGGCTTCAGCTGGTATCCCATTGACTCGACCGCTGAGCACCGCGCCATAAGCGGCGGGCCCTGCACCAGCGAGTTCCGCCGAGTCGGGCGCCTGCGCGCCGCCGGCGAACTTACTCGTCGTGACCGACCCGTCCCCAAGCTTGTCGGTCGTCACCGCGCCAGTGGCGATCGTCGGGTTCGGGTAGGTGCCGGTCAGATCACCACCCGCGTCCAGCGTCTTTCGGGCGGGGAACCGGGCGGAGCGGATGCGGCCTTCGCCGCCGTGCGCTTCGCGGGCGGAGACCTCGGTGGAGAGCAGCGCTTGGGCGAACTTCTCATAGCTCCACTCCTCTGAGCGTGCGCGCTCAGCGAGCTTCGGCAGCGCTCTCGCGGCGGCGGGGGCTTTCAGCTCGCGGAACAGGTGGGTCAGCTCGGCGGTCTGACTCATGCGATCAACCGGTCATAGGCCGACAATGGTCGGACCTCCACCTCAAGCCCGGCTGACGCCTCACGGCGCGGGGAGCGCAGCGCCCGGGCGTGCTCCAGGGCGGTGACCGTGCGGTGCCTGGCGAAGCTCCGCTCGTGCCGGCACGCCAGTTCGCCGGTGTCGAGCACGATCGCGGTGATCTCCCGCTGCGAGACACGAACCTCCACCCGCCGGCCCGCGAACGCAGGATCGATCGAGTAGTCGTTGGTGTCCACTCGGACATGCGGATCCGCCGGCACCCGGATCACGTGGCGCTCGTCGAGATCGAGTTCACGGGCCGGGAGTCGTGTCATCGTCGCGAGCTCCTCGGCGAGCCGGTCCACAGGCCGGCACCGCAGCGTCTTGTGCGTCCGCTGATTGGCCTTGGCAAACCAGGCGTCGAGCTGCAGCTGGAAGTCGAGGTGATTCGCGAACCGCCGACCCGGCTCGAAGTTCGTCTCCAGATATCCCTGCAGTCGCTCGACCACCCCTTTCGCCTGCGGGTCCGCCGGCTCGCAGAAGCACCAGTCGCACTTCAGCTGCCCGCAGAACGCGGCATAGCTCTCCGTCGGCCGCCCGCTACCCGCGTGCAAGCACACCTCGCCCGGCCGATACACCGTCCGCTGAAACGTGCGGCGCGGCAAGAACAACGGACGGACTTCGCGCAGATACTCGTTGACGATCGTCTGCCCACCGACAAACCCCAACGGCTCGATCAGCTCCCGCACCCGGACCGCCGGCAACCGCGGGTCACGCCGCAGCAACGCATGGATCTCATCCTTGAACTCATCAAGCATCGACCGCCGCTCCGGACACCGAAACGCCGGCGGCGCCTCCGAACGCAACGCGACCCTCACCGTGTTACGCGAGATCCCATACCGACGCGCGAGCTCCCGCACCCCAACCCCACGAACGAAATGCTCCCGGCGCAGCTCAGCCCAGCGCTCCACGTCCAGCACCACCTTCCTCCTCGCCAGATCGCCTCCAGAACCCAGCGAGGGTCCACGCCCACCCGGACGACTCAGGGTGGGTCAAATCTCAACCGTCGAAGGCGGGTCAGAAGTAAACCGCTGCCGACAGGATGGTCATGGCCCGGATTGGGATGTGGCCCGTGACAATCCGGGGATTGTCGTGCGACTGGGTTCTGAGCGGAGCTTCACGCCGCCCGCTTGAGGCGGCGGGCCGTCCCGTCGATCGCTCGGGTACGCGCTAGCTGAGCAAACCAAGAATCACGCCTGATCCTGTACACCTCGGGAAGCTCGTCCCCGATCGCTTCGAGCGCTCCTAGCCAGGCGATGGCGTCGAGATGGTCTCCGCGCTCAGCGGACTCATCCGCCCACTGCAAAGTTCTCGCCACGGCCGACAGATGCTTGGCCTCGCGCTCGGCGCGACAACCCGAGGCTAACCCCGTCCAAGCCTGGGGTCCAGTCGAGGGCTGCGGGTACGAGACCGGCGTCGCGGTAGCGCCAACGGAAGTCGCCGCTGCACTCATCCCAATCACTCCTCTTTGGGCGTCAGTCCCCCCGGGCACAGGGTCCCGTGGGCATGAAGCCAGTAGCTCGAAACGGGCGTTGGTCCTCGCGATGGAGGAGCGCCCGTTAGGCGGAGGCCAATCGTCGGCGAGTCTTGACGACGGCAGGTCGGTGGTCAGCGACCGTCGTGCAGCAACCCTACTCTCTTTACGAAGCGGCACAACCGTCTCCGGGCGCGAGTCTCGGAGCCTTTCGTCCGGCGGCGACATCGGGCTAGCCACGCTGCCGGAATTGGTGCGAAGCGGCCAGCACGCCGGCATGACCCGAATAGGCGTCAGGCAGGCACGGCGGCGACGCCGTCGGTCACGACCGCTTTCGACATCGCGAGGTAGCCGAAGCTGACGATCGTTTCGGCGACGCGAGAGTGGTCAGCCCGACGAGCGGCGGACGAGCGCTCGCCACGAATGCGATCGCAACGTGCCGGCGCGGGCCCCGTCATCTCCCCGACGGCTGAGTTTCGTCCGAAGCGGTAGCCGAGCGCCCCACGGCCGTCCCTGCAGTACCAGGACTTCTCCCCTAGACGAGATGCACCATTCAGCCGGAGCTGCTCCGCGCCGGAATCATGCGATCGCGGTCCGCCCGCACAACGCGAGTAGGTGCACCACTGAGCGAAGGGCGGCGAGGACCTCGCCGCCGACCGCTTCCCGGCTCCGGCCAGGCGCGCCCGACGAGTCGTATTGGGCGTTTGCCGCCCAACCACGGAGTTTCGTGCGTGTCTGTAAGAAGGCATTCGGGTAGCTGGATGACAGCGCCATCACGGCGGTTCTTCAGGACGGCTCACCGAGAGTGCGCAGCTTCCTTTTGCACTTCTTTTCGGATCGAACCGCCAGAAGTCACATGCCGCGGGCGGATGCGTACAACAGGAGAGGGAGGGTTACATGGCTGAGCAGAAACAGGGCGAGCAGCGGACGCCTGCTGCGGAGGGTGCAGGGGCCCATGCTGCGGGAGCGCTTGAGTCCACCCGCGGATCGACGACCCTCGCCGACGTCGTTGTCACGAAGGTGGCCAGCATCGCGGCGCGCGAGGTACCTGGAGTCCACGAGCTCGGTGGCGGTGTCGCCCGCGCCGTTGGGTCGATAAGTCAACGTGCTGGCGTCGGCGACCAGCGCACGCAAGGCGTCTCGGTCGAAGTTGGTCAACGCGAGGCCGCGGTGGACCTGACTCTGGTTATCGAATACGGCGAATCGATCCCGCAAGTCTCCGAGGCAGTTCGCGGCAACGTGATCAAGCGGGTCGAGGGGATTACCGGCCTGTCGGTGACCGAGGTCAACATCGCTGTGAACGACCTCTATTTCCCGGGTGACGAGACGCCAGCGGAGGCACCACGAGTCGAGTAGCTGTCGATGCCCCCCACAGAGCCCTACACGAGCAGCACGGCTCGCTTGGTCGGCTCTTCGCGGTCGCGCTTGGCGCGGGTGGCGCTGGAGGCGGCGACCGGAATGCCAGAGGTCGCCGCCGGCGTACGCGGCCGCCACCGGGTGTGGGCGACTGCCGATGCCGGAGAGATCCTCGAGGGGGTGGTGGCTACGGCTCGTCCCGACGGTCGCTTTGACCTCGAGCTGCATCTTGTGGCGGAGTGGCCGTTCGGATCCTTATTCGCGTTGGCGGACCAGGTTCGGACGCGCGTGCGGCGCGCCGCCGCTCGCGTTCACCTTGACGGGCTTCTCGGCTCGATCACGGTCGGGTTCGAGGACGTGCACGACGCGACGGCCCGGAGCGAGGAATCGCCATGATCATGCTGCTCCGGGCGATTGCGCGGGTGGTCACGTTCGCGCTGCTCGTCGTTCTGTCCGTCTGTGGGCTCGCAATCGCCGTCTTCTCAATCGGGTGGTCGAGCACGGGCGATTTCAACCTGCCCGGCTTGGCGCGGCTGGTGCATCTCGGTGACCTACGCGACCAGGTCGGGGAGCTGCTTCACGACCTGACGGCGCCAGGGCCGGCCGCGGGTATAGCCGCGCTGTGCGGAGTGGCCGCGGTCGCGCTAGGACTCCTGCTGCTCGTCGGGGCGCTGTGGCGGCGCCGGGAACGGCTCGTGATATTGCAGACGAGCGACGAGGGGGAGGGCACCTTAGCGGCGCGGCGACGGGTGCTCGCGCGCGTAGCCAGCGCACTGGCCGAGCAACCTCGCGGAGTGACCGCGACAAAAGTCAAGGTCAGCCCAGGTAAGCGAGGCGGGGGCCGTTTAGCGGTACGCACTGACTATTCCCACACCCAGCAGCCCCAGGATGTCCGCCAGCGGACCGAACTTGCGTTAGCTCCCCTGACCGAGCCGTTCGGACTACGCGTCCGCGTAAGCCCTCGGCTCGGAGAGCGTGGGCGGAGAGTCGAGTAATTCAATGTTCCGCCAACGCCTTCGGGTCGGCAGCTCCCCACTTGCAGTGCTCGGTCGGATCGTGCTCGTGCTCTTCGCGCTGGCCTTGGTCTGGTATGGGGCGATGCTGGTCCTGCTCGCGCTCAAGGCGTCTCCCCACACCGTCAATCAGCTCAGCGGGTATCGCAGCGCGTACAACTATCTCGCGGGACTCCAACCGCACGACATCACCGGTGGCACGCGGTTGATCGCCGGCTTGGCCGGACTCGTCGGGTTCCTGGCGTTCGGCTACCTGGCGTTCAAAGAGTTGCCGCGGCCGCACCTCACCCGGAGCGAATTGCGGTTGAGCGAGGGCGACCGCGGGACCGTCGACGTCGCACCACGAGCGATTGAGCGGGCGGTCGAGGGAGCCGCCCTAGAGCGCGGCGACGTAGAGGACGCCGCAGCGCGCTACAGCGGCGACGAACTTTCGGTCAACCTCAGCGTGACCAGGGCTAGCGAGCTACCCGACATTCTGCGCGCGGTCCGCGCCAGGGCCCGTGAGCAGCTCGTCGCCCACGGGCTTCCAGTGCTTCCGGTCAACGTGACCCTCACTGGCTACCACCGAACCCGCCGAAGGGAGCTCCAATGATCACCCGAAAATACTTCGCCGCCATACTCGGTTTTGCCTTCGTCGCGGCCTGGATCGGGGTCGGCTTCGGCAAGGCCGTCCTCTGCCTCCTCGGCGCGGGCATCTTCTACGCCATCGTCAGCTTCCTAGAGGGCGACCTCGACCTCGCCGACTTCCAAGGCCGTCTCCGCAGCAACGACACAACCCCGACCGCGCCACCAACCCGCCCTCGACCACGAGCCCGCGTGCAATAGCGCAAGCCCGCGAGAATCGACGCTGCGCCCAGCGCCGGATCAGACGGCATGGATCACGGCCCGAGCCTCGAGCGAACCGGTCCTGCTCTGGACTACTGCTCTGGACGACGGATGAAAGTCAAGGGCTTGGGGACAACTTTTCGGAGGTCCTGTCTGTCAGGTAGCGGTCGCCGAGGGCCGTAGATCGGCTCCTGTGAGGTCGGTTCGGCGGCGGGTCGGCCCGATCGGCGCGGTTGTGGCCGGTATTTGCGCACGCGAGGTCCACGTCGGGGTGGTCGACGTTGGTGTGTGGCGTTAGGTTGTGTGCGGGCGCGAGCCGATGACGTGTCGAAGAGCAGGCGTCAGGAGCTCGGGAGCCTGCCGCGCGACGTTTGCCCCTCAAGGGCCACTGTTATGCGCGCTCCGGTGTCACGCTCGCGCCCACTTTCTTGTTCGGTGCCGTTGCCTGCCAGTCGCGGACCATCCGCACGTAGGACGCCTCGGCTTGGAGCGCGAGTGCTCGTTCGGCTTCGCGCATCGCCTGGTTGGTCGACCAGATCCCGGCGGCTTTGGTGTCGTAGCGCTTCGCGCCGGCGGTCAGCTCGAGCCGCCGGAGCTTCTTGGCGGTCAGCGATGGCTGCTGGTGGGCGTACTGCTCCTCGCGGGTGAGTAGGCACCAGAACAGCACCGTGAGCTTGCGCGCGGCGGCGACGGTCGCGATCCCGTGGCCGCGGCGGGCACGGATCCGCTCGTAGAACGCGTGCAGCGGCCCGGGCTGGCGGACAGCGCTGAACGCGGCCTCGACCAGCGCCCACCGGGCTTGCGGTGAGCCCTGCTTGGAGATCCGCCCGCCCCGAGCGGGCGAGCTGCCCGATTGGCGGACCTTCGGATCCAAGCCGAGGTAGCCGACCAGCTGCCGGGAGGTCTTGAACCGGCGGATGTCGCCGATCGCGGCCAGGAACGTCGCCGCGCAGATCACGTTCACGCCAGGCACGCTCATCAGCCTGCGGGCCTCCGAACATGACAGCGCGTAGCGGGCGATCAATCGTTCGACGTCCGCGATCTCGGCGTCGAGGAACTCGACCTGGCGCATGCACCCCTCGACCGTTTCGCACTCCTCGACCGGCAACTCGAGCTGGCGCAGCCACGCTCGTCCCTTGACGCCGAACAGATCCGAGACCGGCGGGCGGCCGACCAGTTGGCGCATCAACATCGCGTGGATCTCGTTCTTCGCCCGAGTCCGTGCGCGCATCAGCTGCTCGCGACGCGCCAAGCGCCGGCGCAACACCCTCGTCAGCTCATCGGGCACCCACACCGCCTCCAACTCGCCGGAGAACAACAACCGCGCCAACGTCCGGGCGTCCAACCGGTCGGTCTTCGCGCGCGCCTGGGTGATCCCCGTATCACCCGGTGAGACCACGACCACCTTCGCGACATGCGGCTCGAGGATCCTCGCGATCTCCCACGCCGAACCGGTCACCTCCAACGCAACCATGTCACTCACCATCAAGCTCTCCGCCAGGACCTTCAACGCCTCCGGCGTCGACGCGACCCGCCCCGCGGAGCGCACCTTCCCGTCCTCACAGATCGCGACCTCGCAGAAATCGAGGTGCACGTCCAACCCAATCGCCCTACCAACAGCAGTTAGGACCGCAGTCACTTCTCCCTCCCGATCGAGCAACAATGAACGGGAGAACCGTGGGCACAACGACAACGACGGATACGCGCTCGCAGCGCAATCGGGCAAGTCGCAGGGGCGGCCACCGAAAAGCACGGGCTCGAAGCCCATCGTCCAAAACGGCCTGCCCAGCTACGTTCTCCCAGAAAGCCCCTATCCCGATCGGCGGACCGTAAGCCCGGACCCAGACAGAACTCTCACAAGATCATTTTCATGCCCCGAGGAGCAGCACTGGCCGCGCGGACCGGATACTCGAACCTACGGCTAGGATCTCCGCGGTGCTGGGGATCCAGACACGGCGGCCGGTTGCCGATCGTCTCGAGATCGCCGCTCCCTCGCTTGCAGCCCTCGCCGCGCGTGCGGCCGGTCACATTCCCGAACCGCTGCGACGGCGAGTTCTGGCTAACGCTCTCGCTCGCGCCGAGGCGGCGTTCAACCGAGGCGACTACGCTGCCGTGTTTGCACTGTTCGCCGACGACGCCCATTACGTTCCGCCCCCAGCGCTCAGCCAGACACCAATCACCGGCCGGGATGCGATCCTCGACTTCTGGCTCGCGACTCAAACTCGCTTCACGACAAGCACGATCGAGAACCTATCTCTCGACGAGGTCGCGCCGGAGCGGTTCCGCCGGACGCTTCGCGTGACGCACCGCACGGATCGAGAGACGATCGGCTGTGTCGTCCGTCAGGTAACGGAGCTCCGCCACGGTCGGGTGATCTCGCAGGTCAACCAACAGGTGGACTGATCTCGCACGACTGCCGGTGCTCGTCCTAAGGAGCATCGGCTTCGCGACCGCTGTCAGGCGTAGGGAGCCGGGTGAACGGAGTTCACGGTCGGCGCCAAGCGGCGCGCGCGTCCTCGAGATGCGGCGCCTCGATCACCCGATCGCGCAACCCCAAGTCACGCGCGCTGGCGCAGCAGGAAGTCGAGCGTCGCGCCGTTGAAGGTCTCGGGGTCCTCGTGCAGCCCGGCGTGAGAAAGGTGGTCGAAGACCACCAGCTCGCTCCCGGCGATTCCGTTCTTGAGCGGCTCTGCAAAGCGCGTTGAGCAGACAAGGTCGCGCGCTCCAAAAGTGATCAGGGTCGGAACGTCGATCTCACTCAGCGCTGCGCTCGCGTCGTGGGCGACCACCCCGTCGATCTGGGCCAGGAACGCGTCCGCGGGCTGCGCGGGACGTCCCCGTACGAAGTCCTCCAATGTGTCGACGAATTCCGGCCGCTCGACATACATCTCCGGCGTGAAGCACCACGGGAAGATGCCCTGGATCACTACGTCCGCGACCGTCAGTAGCGTGGACGCGAGCGTGCGCCACTGCTCCACGACGATCTTCAGATATTCGTCGCTGGCGTGCCAGGCGCTGTGCAGGGAAAGCGAGCGCACACGGCCGGGATGGCGGGCGGCCAGGTGCATGCCCACTGCGGCGCCGAGCGACACGCCCGCCACGTGGGCGCTCTCGACCCCGATCGCGGCAAGGAAGGCAGCGACCTGGTCGGCGTAGCCCTCGGTCGAATACGGCCCTGCCGGTTTGTCGCTCTCGCCCGAGCCGGGAAGATCAACCGCGATGCAGCTGAAATGTTCGGTATAGGACGGGAGCTGGAACGCATAGCACGCGTGATCCGCGGACGTGTACGGGATCAGCAGCAGCGGCTCGCCCTCCCCCTGCACCTCGTGGCTGATCGTGAGCCCGTCTACCTCGACCTGCGGCATGCTCGCCTCCTCCTGGTGCTGGCAATAAGCGCCTTACGGCGACAAGATCATCCCCGCCGTCAGGTGAGACGGCAACTCTCGATTCGCGATCGACGACGCGGACCGGCCACAGCCAATGGCGCACGGCGTAGCACCGCTGCTTCTCGAGCGGCGAGCGTCCCTAAACCGTGGCCGGCACCCGCCCGCCAGGCACGAGCTCGTGACGTCCTCGCCTGCGCGTCTCCGACCGACATCAGTCAAACGGCAGCAGCGACGGGCTCGCTGCTCCTATCCAGCCAGGGCTGTACTCCTGGTGGGTCGACACCGCCGGCGCGAGGACACTCACGCTCGGCCTCGGTCAGACCATCAAGCGAGGAAGGATCTACGCAGGGCAGACCGGAGCCACTAATTGGCCGTCCGGCAGGGACTCAGACCGGCCGAGCCCGGTCGACTCGATCGTGAGTCCGAACGACACCTCGGTGAATGGATGGCACACATATGCAGGTCGCGGTCCACCCTTTCTCAGACCGCGACACGCTCGCGGACCTCGAGACGCACGTCCCGGACGAACTCGATCCGCCACTGAACCTCGAAGGACGTCCAGCCACCGTCATCCGCCTCCGGCTAACCGAACTGCGGCGCCAACTCGCAGCGAGCACGCTTCGCGCAACGGCTCCTTCTACGCCAGCGCGAGTGCACCACTGACGACGCCGCGGAATTTGGTGGGAAGCCGAACGGTCACTGGAGCCATGAGGGTGCTGGCGCCGCCCGTCCTGAAGGCCTAGTCGAGCGTGTCCCGGGGTCTATCCCGAACTCAGCAAAAGTGACCCGCGACAACTTGCGCTAACTGCACTCAACCACCCGCAGCTGCGCCAAGCTCCCTGGAAATGAGCACCTTCAATCCGAAGGTCGTGGGTTCGATCCCCACCGGCGGCATACGGATGGGCCGGGAAATCTGTCAGAACGAAAGCGCTCGTCCCCGGTTGCGTAGCGTCTCGCGCGAAGGGGTCGACTCTCGTTATCAGGATTGATCGGAAAAAGAACGACATCCGCTGCGAACAGGATGCGAGGATCGGACCCTCGAGTGCTGCTCTCAGTACCCCAGCAATGAGGCCGCGACGCGACACCTACACGGGGTACAGCATTGGCTGCGGCTGCGTCTGGGGCGTGATCCTCGTCCTCGCGCGGCGCCGACTGGATCCTCCGACCCAGAAGATGCTTCGAACCGTGTGCGGCGGGTGGTGGATGGGATGGACGTCGGCCACGATCGCCCGGATCGGCTATCCACCGCCACAACCGCTAACGCCCGCGGCCGAGAAGACGCTCCGGATCGTGTCGAGCGGACTGGTCGCACTCGGCCTCATCAACATCATCCGCTTGCTCGCCGCCGGCAAGCGCCGCGCGGGAAGCGCGTCGGACACCTGAGAGATCAGGACCGAGCGACGCGCCTGGCCGTGCGCTCCCTGCCACAGCGTAACCCGGGGGGAAACGACCCTCCGCCTAACACCTGCGAAACGGGCGAGCAGCAGCGCCGCCGCGAACCGTGCCTCGTCGGTGAAGCAGAGGCCCAGACGAGAACGTCGCGGAGCGCAGAGCGCGCCTGCGTGCGCGCCGTCGAGTCGGTCCCGCCTTAGTCACGCGGCGCGAATCTCGCGGGCCGAGGCCCTGCCCCATGTTGCACGGAAAGTGTGCATCTCGGCCGCGATCGCTCTCGCCGGTGGGCGGCCTCAGGGTTCACGAGCGCTTCGCGACCACGCGCTCGTCCGGCATGCGACGCGCCACGATCGCCGGGCGATGCGGCGAGACGGCTGTACCCACGACTCGGCTCCCGGATCGGGCGCTTCCTCTACCGGCGAGTCCGCAGGGGACCTCCCGGGGGAGGGCGGTATCGGCCGGTCGGAGGATGTCCCGATCCTCCGCTCAATCGTCCTGCTGAGCGATGGGACGGCGAGCGGATCGGAGTGATGCTGTTGGCACAGCAAACACAGAGAACATCCCGATAAGGAGACACGAAATGTTCGCAGCCAACACATACCGCATCCGCTTCGCCACCGAGCAGGACACCGACGCCGTTCGGGCTCTCGCCGCGCGCAACGACGTTGCGCCGCTGCACGGGTCGATGCTGATCGGCGAGCTCGATGGTGTCGTGTCCGCGGCACTGTCGCTCAGCGACGGGCGAGTCATCGCCGAGGACTCGCCGCGGGCGGGGCATCTCGTCGCGAACCTGCGCTACCGAGCGATCTCGGCCTGGGCGTACGCGGCCACCCCATCGACGAGCGAGCGGCTGCTCGCGGCGCTGCCGGCGTGGTATCGCACGGCGATGGTGCACGCCGATCCCGCGGACGGCGAGCACGTGGAGCGCGAACCCGTGCTCGCTCACGCGTGAGTCTCGCGGCTCCAGGAGCGTTTTCTCCGCTCGGTCAACGTGGCGGGCGTCGCCGGCCAAGCCGTCGAAGCCCGCTCGCGCTGCTATCCGCAGCGGGGATGCGCCCAGCACCGCCGCAGCACGGGCAGGCCAATCGCTCGGCAGGGGGCCCGTGGGGCGATCGCTTTCGCCTCTCGGACCGCTGCCGAGCTTTGCGACTGCATCGGCGACGTCTCGCTCCATCATTCCTGACAACGAACATTGAACTCGCTCTCGAAATGTCCGCGGTCGTTGAACCAGTAGCGACGGTTCCAGGGTGCCGAACAACGGGCCGGCGTTTCACCTTTCCTCTGCATCGGACGCGCCGTTCCTCGTTACACAAGTCGGCGCCCTGAGTGCGACGCACGCGCTTCGGTCTACGCCGGGCCATGACCGCCAACCCTCCGCGCGCTGCGACCGGCGCGCCGCAGTCTGTGAGCGATCGTTCACGACCATGCGCGGGGATCGCTGATTGCCGACGGGCGATGGCGCCCATCCGCTCGGCTATGCGTCGCGTGGGATCACGCGGTCCATTTCGACAGCCTCACCGGCGCGCGTGTCGAGATAGACAACGATGACCGTGGGGGAGCCCCCGAACCAGGCGCTCATTTCGCCCTCGCCAACGAAGTCCGCGGCCCGCCGTGAGCCATCCGGTTCGATGACCCAGACGGGCTGGCCCTTGTGGAATTGGCCATCGCCGATGCTTGTCATCGATGCCCAGCTAGATGCTCATCATCGTCACGCACGCTTGCGTCAGCATACGGACACCCTGTCCGGTTTGGATCTGCCCCCGGTGCATCGAGCCCAGCTGATGGCTGGTCTGCCGGCGGAGGATCCGGCTGGCGCTTGACCGGCTTGGCATCATTCCGCAAGGTGCTGCAAAGGGGCCGAATGTCGGGCGCTTGGAGCAAGCTCGCTCGAGGGCTAGTCGTGCTCGCTGGGCTGGCCTCGGCGTGGATCCTTGCCGCGGCGGCAGGTGCCGCGCCGCAGCCTGTTGCCGGTGGGCGGATGGAGTTTGCGCCGTTTGCGGGCAGCGAGCTTCAGAACGCGAACGGGCAAGCAGAGGTCCTGGTCACCTGCAGCGGCTCAGCGACCAGCGCCCGCTGTAGCGGAACTGTGGAACTGTCGCCGCGAGGGTCTTCGACCCGGCGGTTGACAGGCTCCGCCACCCTGGCGAGCGCGTCGATCACGATTCCCGCAGATAGCGAGCGGGGCGTCATTTTGCGCCTGAGCCGCCGCGTCCGCACGGCTTTGACCGGCCACGTGCTGGACCTCACCGTCACGCTCCGCCAACGAAACCGGCACCCAATCAGCCGACGAATGCTGGCCGCACGCGAGCGGCCGGTGATTGGCCATTCCCGCCCGGACCACGTGATCAGACATACACTTGGATCCGCTTCCGACATCACCTACAACTGGAAGTGGGACTTCGGCCCTCGCACGTACCTGATCCTGCCCGAGTTCACTTGCCCACCGGACGCGCCTTTCGTCCGGAGTAACGGGACGAAGGTCGAGGACCGCGACGATTCGCACAAGGTCATCCGGGCGATTAGCAAAGCCGACATCGTGGCCGTCGCGAAAGCTGGGACCGGCTACGCCGGCTTCAGGGTCCCCAAGATCCGCACCACCCGTGACGGGAGGAACGAGCTCTATCAGATGTTCGGATGGCCAGAGGGAGGCGTGCTTTCTAACAGCGTTTGGGCACCGTTCTTAGAGTCGGGGCACTTCGAGCTGACCGTTACGTGCGCGAGTACATACGTGGCTCAAGTCAGCGTTGGCTCAGCCTTCTTCGCTCAGGTCGAGAGGATTTTTCCCTGGGTCGATTGACGCGCTCACGTCGCGCCTTCGTCACGCGGCGAGCGCGGAAGCGCGGGTTTGGTCTTCCTCCGGTGGCGCCACTTGTGCGCGAGGAGCAACCTCACGGCACCACTCGGACGGGCGGCTCTCTGGCGTTGATAGCAGCCTGCACGACGGACGGGCGCCGATCGGCCGCAATTCTGCGTGGGCGGCCGCCTGTGGCGCCCTAGCGCCGGCGTCTCGCGTGGATCGCTTGCGCGATCGGCAATGACTGCGACGGGGCTGACAGATCGTCGCCCGAGTAAGCCGCCTGAACGCTGACGGTGCCTGGTCTGTCGACCCGCGTGTGACAAATGGCGGTGCCACGGGATCGACTGACCGCAACAGCGCCGCACCTGAAAATCGGCCGGCCGTCGGCCAACAACATCATCCTTCCGCCTTTAGGCGTGGGCCGGACGGTCGCGGTGAAGGTCACCCCCTGACCGGTCAGTGAGATCCCTCGGGATGAGGTGAGCCGCACTGTGTCACTGGGTCCGATGCCACCAAACGCTTCACCGTTGCCGTCCGCCGTCACGCACTGCGTGATCGAGTTGCACGCGACTGTGGTCAATGCGTGGGCTCGTGGGATTGGTTGGATGTCCAGGCGCGCGAACGCAGAGGGTTCCCCTCCAGCGAGCGTCCCGCGTCATCGACCGCCACAGTCATTTACCGACGGGCACGCGACCGCCCATAGGTAGTGCCCGCGATCAATGACGCTAATGGCGGCGCCATCCGGCGCCTCAGGATCAAACGTCACTTCCCGCCCAGCGTCATCAACCGCGGTGCACTGGCCGTCGGCCGGACAGGCGATCCCGTTTAGAGGGTGCGGCCGATCTATCGCGGCGGCTCGCGGGGTGGCCGACGAACCCGGCACAAATGTGACCTCCCGTCCAGCGTCATCGACGGCCGTGCATTGCCTCACCGACGAGCAGGCGATGGCGAACAGGAAATGACCGGGATCCACCAACCGTCGCGCCCGAGCGCTGGGCGAGGTCGGGTCGAACGTTACCGCTAGGCCGTCGTTCTCCACAGCGGTGCACTGCTGCGTCGACGGGCACGACACGGAGCGCAGCGCACGGTCGTCGACGGCGCTCTGGACGAAGCTATCCGGCGCAGCCGGATCGAACGTGATCTCACGCCCAGCATCGTCCACGGCTGTGCACTGGCTGACCGATGGACATGCCACTGCCGCAAGGGAGACCGGGCAGGTCCCATGGATCCCGTTGCAGAAGGGCTCCAGACGCGCCGAGAAATGCGCGCCCGGCGACCCCGGGTCAAACGTGACCGTCTCACCGTTGCTGACGATCGCCGTGCACAGCGACGCCGACGGGCACGCAACATCCGAGATCCCGTTGCCGGGCCCAAACGCGCCGGTCGGCACAGCAAGCTGACCGAGGGCGGGACCACGACCGCGAGGCCGCCCGCGCACCGTCAGGAACGCCGCCAGCCATCACTGCCGCCGCGACGGCCAGTACACCCACGACTCGTGCCGCGCCGACCCTCACGCGGATAGGAACGCCCCTCGGCAGCAGAAGTTGCGCTGCGGCGGGCTGCCGTGTTGCCGGCACGCATGGTCGCGCAATCTTGACCTCCCGGCTGATGCCGCCATGGTGGCGTTATCCAACATCTCGACCGAAACAGTGACCGCCGCCTGATCGGACGGGAACGAATCCTTCGAATTGCGCGGCATCCGGCACACCACGGGCGGACGGTCCGCTTCCGCAGCGGGCGTGTGAGCGGCCAGGCCCTCAGCGGTTAGTCAGGCGAGGACGTCGATTTCCGTGCCGACGGTGTCGAACTTGTAGAGGAGCGGCGCGAACTCGAGCGGCACCCGGATGCAGCCGTGGCTCGCCGGATATGGCGGGACGGAGAAGAGCCCGTGCAGCGCCCGTCCGCCGGCGTAATAGCTGGCGTATGGGAGCCATTCCTTGTAGGGGTTCGACCAGGATTCCACTGATTGCGAGTACACGCGGTAGCGGCCGAGAGGAGTGATGTAGCCCGGCATCGCCGTGGACACCGGCAGCACCCATACCACCTTCTCGCCCGAGACTTCGAGCGCGACTTGCTTTGAGATTGATACCTCAACGCGTCTACCGGCGCGGTGCAGCAGCGGCGTCGGCGCTGCCGCCCGCGCCAGTGCTTTCTGGGTCTGCGGGCCTGCGGAGCCGTCGCGGGTGATGCCCGCCCATTTTTGGAAGGCGATGACTGCGTCTACCGTCGCCGCGGTGTACTCGCTGGACTCTGGCGCCGGCAGGAAGTGCAACGTGAAGAGGCGCTGATTGAGGGTTCGGACATCTGCTCCACTCATGCCGACGTGAAGCATCCTCGACGGCACGCGCTCGGTGTGCTCCATCCGCGTGAGCGCCTGCAGTTCGGTGGAGATCGCGCGGAGACGGACCGCGGGCTGCGCGAGCGCCGCCGCGATGCGCTGACCGAGTTGCGGCGTGTGTGCCGGGACCTGGGAAGCGCGCGTCGCGGTCAGTGAGACGAAGGCGACACTCGCCCCAACGAGGAGGACTGCTGTCGTTCTGGCCTTGCTCATGTCCCGTTCACGTGCCGACGTCGCAGGCGCACACGGCTCAGGGTTCATGCTGGCGCCTACGTCTCCTCCCAATCAGGAGTGCCTCACCGGCGACGCATGCCAGCTTGCATCGCGGCCGCACGGGTTTCGTCCGTGGTGGGGCGACGATCATCTGGCCACACTGAGCGGGACCGAGAGTGCCGCTCCGGGTGAGATCCGGCAGCTTGCCCTGAATCGCCTCGACCCCGGCCCCTCGAGACCACCACCCCGACCGATCTAGGTTGAACCGCCAGCACAGGATCCGATCCCAATGATCCACATGCGTCCCGTTCTCGCTCGTGGCCGCATCCGCGGCGGGCTCACGGTCGCGCTTGTACCCTGACGCGCGGTGAAATGTCGCGTCGAGGCCAAACCGGCCATCGTCAACTGGCCAATCGTAAGGCGATCGGGCACTGCTCCGGCGACTGCGGGCAGGTGCTCGTCGCCCATGACAGCGACATCGTCAGAGGCGGCGGGCAGCTGCCACCGGTCCGCCGCTCGATCGCGGATCACTCGTGACTATCGCGCCGTCGTTCGCTCGCTTCAAGACCGCGGTCTCGTGGAGCGCGCGGGCGTCCGCGGAAAGCTTCGCGCGACCGTCGACTCAAAGCTCACCGAGCGCCGCAAGCGGGTTGTGGCGGTGATCCGCCGCGCCGCGACCCCGGCTGCGGCCGACGCGGAGCTGCTGGTTCTGCTCGCGGACTGCCGTGCGCCGTCGCTCGGTCGGGACGACCGTCTGCACGCCCGGTTGGGCATCTCGTCAATCCGACAAGGTGGCGAGACGCCTCGGGTAGTCGAGTTGTTGCGGATGAGGATCGGGGTGGACTCGATGGGCGAACTCGCGGAAGCGCTCTTGCCGGCGAGTCGGGACCTGCGTGATGCGAACTTCGATCCGGGCGTTAGTTCAGGCCTGTGGGCGGCGGGCGCGCCGAACTGCTAGCCGGCGTGATGGTCGTGAAACCTCCGGACAGCTGCTCGCCCGTCGCTCAGCGGCGGAAGGGCAGCCATGCCTGCTTTCGGCGACTTGAGGAACCCACGGCACGCTGAGAGTGCTGGATTTCGTCCATCGGGGAGCGACGGCGACGGGCCGACCCCGGCTCCGGCGTCGCGTTCCGCGAGGTCCGACTGCGATCGGTGCAAGCGCAGGAGGCTTAGTGGTCGTCGTCCCAAGTACGTTGACGGATCGGTGGGTCACGCGGCGATCTGGAGTTGGGGTTTTGGTTGGTCGAGGCGTTCGAGGAGCTGGTTGAGGTCCTTGCGGGTGAACTTCCACTCGAATGGCTGGGCGATCTGTTCGTAGTGGCGCCCGAACGCGAGCAGTGTCTGCTCGAGCGTGTCGAGGTCGGGGAAGTGGTTGGGAGTGCAGCACTTTGCGCTGCGCGACGGAGAAGTAGATCTCGGCCTGGTTGACCCAACTGGCGTGCACCGGGGTGTGCACGAGACGCAGGTTCGGCCAGGCGCCCTGGAGGCGGTCGATCGAGCGCTGGCCACGGTGCGCTGAGCCGTTGTCGACAACGACGAACACGCGTTGGGCGTTGCTGTAGGGCTCCTCGGTCATGAACTGCTCGATCAGCTCATCGAACGGTGTGATGCCGTCCTTCGGGGCGCAGCGATCGAACAACCGGGCGCGGCGGACGTCCCAGGCGGCGAGGTAGCAGAGCGCGCCCTTGCGTTCGTACTCGTGCTCGACCAGCTGCCCGTCGCCGCCGGGCTTGGCGGGCTGGCTGGGATGCTTGCGCGCGCGGGCTTGGATCGACGGCTTCTCGTCGCAGCAGACCACGAAGTCACCGGGCCCCAGCAGTTCTCCCTCCCAGCGACCCTCGTACAGGTCGAGGATCCGGCCGGCCTTCTGCGCGAAGTTGGGGTCGCGCGGGAAGATCCAAGAGCGGTAGTTCCACGGGCGGATCGCGTCCTCGCTGAGCCACCGCCAGATCGTGACGGCCGCGATCTGCGCGACGATCCCGCGCTTGACCGCCTCGACAGCCAGCTCAGCGGCCGACCAGCGCGACAGCGGAACGCCCTGCTCCGCCGGCAGCTCGCACGCCAACGCCTTGACCTCGGCCACCTGCGCCGGGGGAAAAACGCCGCGGCCGGCCCGGCCGCGGTCTCTCCTCGAGACCTTGCAGCCCTTCCTCACAGAACCGTTTTCGCCACGTTGAGACCGCCTGGCGGGACTGGGCCGAATCGCTCAGCGATCTCCGTGTTCGTGACCCCCTCGGCCGCCAACAGGATCGCCTTCGCGCGCACCACATCCCGGTACGGGCCAGAGTACGCCGCCGCGCGCCGCTCGAGCTCGCGACGCTGCTCATCACTCAAGAGCACCCGGTGCGGAGACGTCTGCGCCATCACCACCAGGATTCGCCGCCAGAGTTATGACTCCTTCAAACTCGCCGCGTATTTCGGAAGACGACCACTTAGGGTCGCGCCACAATCGACAGGCGGATTCGTCCAAGAATGTCGCCCGAGCCGCGCCGGTTGCTATATCGTCGCGCGTACACACGGGCTGACCAGTCGGCCCACACGCTATGCGGCCGGAGAATTGGGGGTTCCATGAGCAAGCGAAAGCTGCTTTCCGTCGGCGCGACGTTGGTCGTAGTGGCGGGATGCGCGGCCACGGCAATGGCTGCCGGGAGCGGGCCACAGCACGCGACGATCAACGCTGTGACGTCGACCAAGGTCGTCATCAATCGCTATGTCCAGGATGGGACGCGCTGGCAGAAGGATGTCTACAGCGTCCGGTCGGGGGGCACGATTACGGTCGTGAACCTGGCGGCTTCGGACGGTCCCCACACGTTCAGCGTTGTGCAGAAGCGTGCACTGCCGCGTACAGTGGCACAGATCAACAACTGCAAGATCTGCCTGACGATTGCTAAGGAGCACGGAGCGAATCCAAGCTCGAACGCGCCGCCGAAGTTCCTCTATGTCGAGAACGGCGTCGGCACGAATACCGCTCCGAACGTCGACCGGTCTGGTGATTCGGCGTTCATACCGCCGAATCAAAAGGCGAAGGTGACGCTGAAGGTCACCGCGAAGCCGGGTACCGCGCTCTACTTCATGTGCGCCATTCATCCCTGGATGCAGGCGAAGGTGATCGTGAAGTAAAACGAACGTCCGCTGAACGCGATGTGCTGGGTGGGCCTCGGCTTGTCCCGGGGCCCGCCTTGTCGACATGAATGGTGACGACGAGTGCTTGTGGACACAGGCCATCACGGAGTCGCGGCTCTCGTGTCCGCGCGAGGATCAGTCTAGGTCTCGACCCGCGCGTGCCCCCGGCACCTGCTCTTCGTCCATTGCGGCACGCCCGGTCATCAGGTCGGCTTGGACTCACAGTGAAGGGCGATCGCCTCGCTTGGGTCGCGCTGCCGAGTGCACCGGTGGCAAGGCGATCGTCTCACGCGGCGGACGCGAGTTCCGGATCACGCGAAGGCAACAGCGGGGGGGCGCCAGACCTGCGGAAACCTCGTAGCAGGCAAGGTCGTCCGGCCACATTGGCAGGTCTGCAAGCGCGCCTGGGCGTGGTAGATCTCGGATGCCGCTCCGCGAAGTCATCGTCTCGGGTGGAATCGCGGCGACATATCGTCACCTGGGAAGTGCCGACACTGACGCGGGTGGATAGGGCCGAGCGTCTCAGGTCTGCGATCGGCACAAATCGGTGTGCCGGAGAGAGTTCGTGAACCCATGCCGCAACCGTGTCGTCAGGGCACACGCACGCGAGCATCGTCACTTCGTGCGCGATCGCCTCGCGCGACAGTAGGCGCGTGTCGATGAGTTGACTTCTCGTCTGCGTGCGCGACGCGGGCTGATTGCGCTCCGGGAGCGTCGCGCGCGTGGGTCGTGTTGTGGTAAGTATGGAGGGCTTGGCGCGTGCCGCGATGTTCACGCTTCCAGGTCGGCTAGACACGGCGTCCACGGGGGCCGCCTCCACATCGACGTGAGCTTGCCGCAGTACGGATTGCGCGGTAGGTTGATCCGGAGCACTCGACCGCGTAGGAGGATCGATGAGCGACGCACGGCCCAAGCCCCGGCCGGCTGATGGCAGAGTCTCTATCTCTGAGCCCAGAGGACGAAAGGTGGCTGAAGGCCCCGCCCAGAAGCCTGGTGTGGAAACGAGCACGAAACGCGGAGAGGGCAAAGAGGCATCGCCGCTCCCGTCGAACGACGAGGCGTAAACGATGGGGCTCAGCTTCAGAAATGACACGCCGGATGGGCTTTGGCTCGCGGTCTTAATGTATGACGAGAGCTGCCCCGGCCTCGACCCAGGTCAACCATTCTCGGGCCACGGCTGGTATCGAATCGAGAGCGGGCAGACCCGCGAGGTGGTAAACGGCGATGTCGGCGACTACCACCTCTGGTGGGGCTATTTTGCGGAGAGCGATTCCGGCCGGTTCTGGGCGGGAGAGTTCGCGATGGCCGCCACCAACGAGGCTTTCAGCCGTTGTTTTTCGTCGCCGGCGATAGGTGCGGAGCCGCGCGAGATCGGATTCCGCGGCTTTGTCATGGATGACGACTACGACGACTATCTGGTGCCGCTTCAGTACTAGTACTGCCGAAGGCTCCTCTTGTGCGAGCGGGTCGCCCCGGTTATTGGCTGGCGAACTGGGGTTCATCCGAGGCATCGTCCGCACCGCGTTCCAACGGCGGATGCTGTCGACCGGACGACTTGGCCACGAACGCGATCGCAACTGCGGCCGCAGGCGTCGTCATCGCCGACCGCTGAGTTTCGGGGCATGAAAATGATCTTGTGAGAGTTCTGTCTGGGTCCGGGCTTACGGTCCGCCGATCGGGATAGGGGCTTTCTGGGAGAACGTAGCTGGGCAGGCCGTTTTGGACGATGGGCTTCGAGCCCGTGCTTTTCGGTGGCCGCCCCTGCGACTTGCCCGATTGCGCTGCGAGCGCGTATCCGTCGTTGTCGTTGTGCCCACGGTTCTCCCGTTCATTGTTGCTCGATCGGGAGGGAGAAGTGACTGCGGTCCTAACTGCTGTTGGTAGGGCGATTGGGTTGGACGTGCACCTCGATTTCTGCGAGGTCGCGATCTGTGAGGACGGGAAGGTGCGCTCCGCGGGGCGGGTCGCGTCGACGCCGGAGGCGTTGAAGGTCCTGGCGGAGAGCTTGATGGTGAGTGACATGGTTGCGTTGGAGGTGACCGGTTCGGCGTGGGAGATCGCGAGGATCCTCGAGCCGCATGTCGCGAAGGTGGTCGTGGTCTCACCGGGTGATACGGGGATCACCCAGGCGCGCGCGAAGACCGACCGGTTGGACGCCCGGACGTTGGCGCGGTTGTTGTTCTCCGGCGAGTTGGAGGCGGTGTGGGTGCCCGATGAGCTGACGAGGGTGTTGCGCCGGCGCTTGGCGCGTCGCGAGCAGCTGATGCGCGCACGGACTCGGGCGAAGAACGAGATCCACGCGATGTTGATGCGCCAACTGGTCGGCCGCCCGCCGGTCTCGGATCTGTTCGGCGTCAAGGGACGAGCGTGGCTGCGCCAGCTCGAGTTGCCGGTCGAGGAGTGCGAAACGGTCGAGGGGTGCATGCGCCAGGTCGAGTTCCTCGACGCCGAGATCGCGGACGTCGAACGATTGATCGCCCGCTACGCGCTGTCATGTTCGGAGGCCCGCAGGCTGATGAGCGTGCCTGGCGTGAACGTGATCTGCGCGGCGACGTTCCTGGCCGCGATCGGCGACATCCGCCGGTTCAAGACCTCCCGGCAGCTGGTCGGCTACCTCGGCCTGGATCCGAAGGTCCGCCAATCGGGCAGCTCGCCCGCTCGGGGCGGGCGGATCTCCAAGCAGGGCTCACCGCAAGCCCGGTGGGCGCTGGTCGAGGCCGCGTTCAGCGCTGTCCGCCAGCCCGGGCCGCTGCACGCGTTCTACGAGCGGATCCGTGCCCGCCGCGGCCACGGGATCGCGACCGTCGCCGCCGCGCGCAAGCTCACGGTGCTGTTCTGGTGCCTACTCACCCGCGAGGAGCAGTACGCCCACCAGCAGCCATCGCTGACCGCCAAGAAGCTCCGGCGGCTCGAGCTGACCGCCGGCGCGAAGCGCTACGACACCAAAGCCGCCGGGATCTGGTCAACCAACCAGGCGATGCGCGAAGCCGAACGAGCACTCGCGCTCCAAGCCGAGGCGTCCTACGTGCGGATGGTCCGCGACTGGCAGGCAACGGCACCGAACAAGAAAGTGGGCGCGAGCGTGACACCGGAGCGCGCATAACAGTGGCCCTCGAGGGGCAAACGTCGCGCGGCAGGCTCCCGAGCTCCTGACGCCTGCTCTTCGACACGTCATCGGCTCGCGCCCGCACACAACCTAACGCCACACACCAACGTCGACCACCCCGACGTGGACCTCGCGTGCGCAAATACCGGCCACAACCGCGCCGATCGGGCCGACCCGCCGCCGAACCGACCTCACAGGAGCCGATCTACGGCCCTCGGCGACCGCTACCTGACAGACAGGACCTCCGAAAAGTTGTCCCCAAGCCCTTGACTTTCATCCGTCGTCCAAAGGAGCAGTCGGCATACGTGTTTCGCTGAGCCACGCTGGCAGCAGCGGCCGCGCCGACGGCTGGCATCACTATGGCCGATTGGATGCCGCCGTGTCGGGCGCCCGGCCGCGCAAGTCTCAACCGACCGCAGGTGCTCTGCGACGCACGTAGGCCCACTCGACCTCAAGACGCTGATCCGCGCCCAGCCGTAGATCGATGATGAACGGCTCCTCGGCGTGTAGGCAGGTAGGACGTGCTGCGGAGAGGAGAGCAGCTCGCTCACCCGTCGAACTGGGCCCGACTCAGTCAGGTCGAGCAGACGTTCGTCGCGATCAACCTCGAGCGCGTTAATCGCGGCCTCGATCCGATCGATGGGCTCACGCGGAGCCTGGACAACCTCGCCCAGAAGGGCGCGAACGCCGGCCACGATCCGCAATATCCCCCGAATGGGAGCACCTACACAGGCGGTGGGTCGATCTTCTGGAAGACCGGGTCGCCGCTGATGGCGGTCTGGGGCTGGATGTACGACGACGGACCCGGCGGCGGCAATTTTGGCTGTCCGCGGACAGGAGGCGGGGACTGCTGGGCTCACCGCAACCTCGCGGTCCTCTTGCGTCAGTCGCCCCTCGTGGCCGGCGGGGGGCATACGGGGTCGAACACGACCTTTCTGATCCTCTCCGTCGCGCCATCGAGCGGATACAGCCCCTCCTTCGTCATCACTTGGTCGGACGAGTTGCGCTTCTTCGCCCACCCACCCGGCCCGGAGCCCAAGGGACGCTGAGCCATCCCGAGCGAACCGGCTGGTGACTTGACTCGGGCCGCCGTCCCCAGCCCCTCGCCGTCGTCCCGTGCGGCTCCGACGGCGCGTCCTGATCCTTGACCAGCTCACACATTTCACGTTAGGATGGCTAACATGAAAACGGAGGCGGGGATTGGGCGTCGTCCGTACCAGATGCGAGCGCGAGCGGCGTCTGCGGCGCGCACAGCTGAGCGAATTCTCGACGCAGCTGTGGAGTTGTTCAGGGAGCGGCCGGGCGTGGACATCTCGCTTGACGAGGTCGGACGTCGGGCGGGTGTTTCGACCCAAACCGTGATCCGCCGCTTCGGGGGGAAGGAAGGGCTGCTCCAGGCCGGTTTGGAGCGGGAGGCGGACCGGATCGACGCCCAGCGCAGCCAGGCAGTTCCCGGAGACGTGGCGGGAGCTGTCACGGTGCTGGTCGACCATTACGAGGAACTGGGTGATGCGGTCATCCGGATGCTGGCCGAAGAGCAGCGAGTGCCCGCCTTGACGCCGATCATCGACCGCGGCCGAACGTTCCATCGCCGGTGGTGCGCGCGCGTGTTTGCCCCGGCCCTTGACCGCTGCACCGGGGCGGAGCGGCAACGGCTGTTGGCGCAGCTCGTCGCGGTGTGCGATGTGTACACGTGGAAACTGCTGCGCCGGGACTCACGGCTCAGTCGCCGGCAGACCGGGCTTGCGATCCGCGAGCTCCTCGACAACCGTCTCGGGGGCGTTTGATGGCGCGGATCCTGGCATACACCTCGCCCGCGCGAGGTCACCTGTTCCCGATTACCCCGATCCTCGACGAGCTCCGCAGGCGTGGCCATGCCATCGGCCTGCGGACGCTCGCTACCGAGGTCGGATCGATGCGTGCTCGAGGCTTCGAGGTCGAACCAGTCGACGCAGCCATCGAGGCGCTCCGCCACGACGACTACCTGGCGCGAACGCCGCAAGGTGCGCTGACGCGAGCGTTGCGGACCTTCGCCCGCCGGGCCGAGCATGAGGCCCCCGACCTGCGCGCGGCGATCAACACCTTCGACCCCGATCTAGTCCTGGTCGACATCGCCAGCTGGGGCGCATGCGCGACGGCACAGGTCTCGGGTCGCCCATGGGCCGCGTGGTGTCCGTACCCGCTGCCGCAGAATTCCTCCGAGGTGCCTCCCTTCGGTCCCGGACTCGCGCCGGCTCGCGGGCCGGCCGGTCGGCTCCGCGACCGTGTCCTGCGACCCGTACTGACCGGCTCGTACGCCCGGGCACTGCTGCCGCTCATCAACCAGGTCCGCAACCGAAGCGGCGCCCCCGCCCTTCGAGATCCTGCCGCGCTGTTCCAGGAACCGCCGCTGCTCATCTACATGACGGCCGAACCCTTCGAGTACCCCCGGTCTGACTGGGCCGAGAACGTCCTCCTCGTGGGTCCGTGCCAGTGGGAGCCGCCCGAGAGTCCGCCCGATTGGATCGCGCAGATCGCGCGCCCCATCGTCCTGGTCACGACCTCCTCGGAGTTCCAGGACGACGGGCGGCTCGTTCAGACCGCGCTCGACGCGCTGGCCGACGAACCAGTGACCGTCGTCGCCACGCTGCCATCGGTGGACCGCACCAACATCACCGCACCAGCGAACGCCCGAATCGAGCGGTTCATCCCCCATCTGCCGGTGCTCGAACGCGCTGCCTGCGCGATCACGCACGGCGGCATGGGAGCCACCCAAAAGGCACTCGCCCTCGGCGTCCCGGTATGCGCCGTCCCGTTCGGACGCGACCAACTCGAAGTCGCCCGCCGCCTCGAGGTCGCGGGAGCCGGGACCCGTCTACCCGCCCGCAAGCTGACACCAGCGCGCCTCCGCACACACGTCACACAGGCCATCGGCTGCAAGCCAGGCGCCGAGCGAATCGCAGCGGCGTTCGCCTCCGCCGGAGGACCCACCCGCGCCGCCGGGGCGATCGAGCTGCTCTTACAACGAGTCGCGATCAGGAACTAGCGCAGATAGGTAGCCAGGACGCCCGGAAATGCGCCGGCCGATCATGTGTGGACCGGTGACGCGGGGTTGCTCGGTCACAGGCACTTGAGTAGGTTTGTAGCGACAGGGACCGGCTCGTGCAATACATGACGCTGGTTCACCGCAATCGCCCTCAAAGGGGGGGAGCGCATGCGCAGAGGATCGATCGCGTTGGCCGTGATCGCAGCACTTTCCGTTCCGGTGGTGGCGTCGGCGGCCGGAAGGCGGCATGTCCACTTCACGACCACCATCGTCGGCGCCGCGATCAGCGGCACCCAGTCGGCCTACAAGGCCCACGACTCCACGTTTGGCGACGGCGCCGGGGTCCAGACCGTCAAGCTGAGCGGCGCCGGCGGCACCGATAGTGAGGTCACGTACTACGGCAACGCGGCCGCCAAGTCGAAGGGCACGTTCAAGATCGGCACGCCAGATGCGAACGGAATCGCGCGGCTGACCGGCTCCGGCCACGACATCAGCGGCACCGGCAAAGCGAAGGGCCTGAAGTCGACCTACACCTACACCGGCACGTACAACACGAAGACCAGCGTCTTCAAGGTGAAGCTCACAGGCACGTACACGTTCTGAGAGCGAGCGGCCCCTGACGACGGCTGCTGCTCCTCGGGCCCTCGTCGCTGACCCGCGAGCAGTACGACAAGGTCAACGAGATCCTTCAGGAGAACGGCCCGGACGGCCCCCCTCCGCCGCTCCAACTGCACGTCATGTTCGGCGAGGGGTCGGACCTTCGAGTCAGTGAGATCTGGGAGTCGGAGGACGCGTGGCAGCAGGCGTGGGACGGGGGCCTGAAGGCCGCGCTGGCCACAGCCGGCGTTGAGCTCCCGAGCCGGACAAGTTCCCGGTTCACGAGGTCTGGGGAAGCCGCGTAGCGGACGCGTAGCTCAGCGCGGCTACCGCGTCGGCGAAATAGGTCGTGAGAGCGATGGTCGCGGACGCGGGGCGTGACCCCCTTCTCGTAGGAAGCCGTCGGGCCGCTACGCGCGGTGGCCCGACACATCGACCGATGTCAACGTTCCGCCGCGTCCGCGTTGGTGGAGGATCGGGCGCGACCGGCGGATGCTGTCGGCGGACGGCACGGGCTTATGCCGCTGGCAGCGGGCCTGCGCAGCGGATCGCAATTTGTAGGACAACTCATGATTGTCCTACAATCGCCGAATCGTGTCGCGGTTCTGGATATTGCTCGCTGCGTTCGGCGCCTACCTCCCCTCGGCTGGGCTGCCTGTGCTCGCCCACCGGCCCGATGTGCCCGGTGGGCCGCTGGATCCATCGGTGCTCGTGGTGCCGTTTTGCGTGGCGTTCGCGGCCGCATTTCCGCTGTGGGGATGGGTGTCGGACCGGGTCGCCCTGGTGCGGGTGATCACGGTTGCGCTGGGGCTGACCGCGCTCGCCGGCGCTGCCGTGGCGATCGCGCCGAATGAGGCGACGTTGGTCCTCGCCCGCGCAGTGCAGGGCGGTGCTGCGGCCGGGGTGCCTCCCGCCGCGCAGGCGGCCATCGCAGGCGCGAGCGCCGAGCGCGTGGCGGGCCGAGCCATGAGCCCAATGATGCTCGCGGTGGCGTTCGCCGTGCTGGGTGGACCTGCCACGGCCAGCCTCGTGGCAAAGGCGGCGGGATGGTCGGTCGCGGCCCTCGCGGTCGGGTCGGTGTTGCCGCTCGCGCTGGTGGGCGTGGGCGTAGGCGCGGGTGTAGTCGCGCGTGCGAGCGGGGAACACGGTGCCCCCAGACGGGTCTTCATTACCCGCTATAGCGACGCGCGGGGCGTTCGCGCGGGCTGGATCGTCAGTGCCTGCGTCCTCGCGGGGCACTGGACGGTGCTGACGCGCATCGCCGAGGCACTCGGTCCCGGCGGCCTGGGGGCGGGCGATCGCTGGATCGCAACGGCGCCGCTGACCGGCGCGCTCGGGCTGCCGCTCGTCGTCCTGGCGGCCCGGGCCTGCGACCGCATCGGCCCGCGCGCTCCGATGACAGCGACAATCGCGGTCGGTGCAATCGGCTTCGCGCTGGCAGCCACTGCCGCAAACGCCGGCGTGTTCCTCGCCGCGGCGGGCGTCGGGCTCGCCGTCTACTGGGCGTACCTGCCGGTCGTCGCAGCGCAGGTGCAGCGCAGCGCAGGGAGTGGTGCACGCGGGCGTGCGGCGGGCGGGCTGTACGCCTCGATGTGGTCCGCCGCGTCGCTGGCGGGCGCGCTGGCGTCGCTGGCGCCGTCCTGGCGGGTGGTGCTCGCTGGCGCTGCGCTCAGCTGGGGCGTGGGCGCGATCGTCGCCTGGAGGCGGTTCATCAGCGCGCCCGCGACGGCGGGCGCGGATGTCGCCGCCACGCCGCGCACGGCATGATCCGCCGATGGCATCGTCTGCCACCGCTGTCGCGGCCCTGACAACGGCACTTCGCGATCGCATTCTCAACGGGAAGCTCGCCCCCGGCACGCGGCTGGTCGAGCGGGAACTCGTGGAGTCCTACGACGTCGCCCGCGTAACGGTGCGCAGCGCGCTGCAGCGGCTCGCCGCCGAGGGACTCGTCACGATCGAGTCCCACCGCGGTGCGCGCGTGGCCGCGCTCGATACCAAGGAGCTACACGATCTGTTCGCGCTGCGGACCGCGCTCGAGGTCGAGGCGGCACGCATCGCGCTCGCAGAGCGCCCGCAGGAGCTCGACGCCGAGCTGGGGGACGCGGTCGCCGCGCTCACTCGCGTGTGCCGCGCCAAGCGGGTGCTATGGCGGCGTGTCGTTGATGCTCACGAAGAGGTCCATCGGGCACTGGTGGACGCGGCGAACAGCTCACGCATCTCAGCCGCCCATCGCTCGCTGGCCGGCGAGCTGCGCCTGTTCGTCGTCGCGCTGCGGCCGGTGTGGTCGCCCAGGGAGATGGTCACCCACCACATGAAGTTGCGCCGCGAGCTGCAGATCGACGGTCCTGAGGCGGTGCGTCGCCATCTGAGCGAGGGGGAGCACTCGGTCGAGCGCGGCGTACGCGGCGGCGAGCTGAGCAGCACCCGACATCAGTGAGAGCCCGCGGTATCGGGTTCGCCATCGACGGCGCTCTTCACGCGGCGATCGGAGCGACGGCTACGAGCTACGTACGGCGATGTACGTGAGGCGCTCGCCCGCCAGTGTGCTGACTTCGTTGCGGTCGCGGGCGGTCCTCACTGCCATCACTGGGTTGGCCGCCTTGGCACGCACCGGACGCTGCGCGGCGGTGGATGCGTCCGTGACGAGGGCGAGAAGATCGTCGAAGCGCTCGGTGAGTGGGTGGTGGCCGATGCCGTACCACACCTGGACGCGCGCGTGGGGGAACGCGCGCTTGACTCCGTGACGGTGGGCGACTGGCACCAGCCGGTCGTGGTCGCCCCAGACTGCGAACACGGGGCCGTCGTAGGCGATCCGGCGACGATGAAACGCGTCAGCACCGCGTCCTGCCTCGACCACGGCCCGGGTGCCCTCCCGCGCGCCAGCGACGAGGTTGCCTGCGCGCTGGGTGACACGCTCGACGACGTCCTGCTCGGGCGTCTCGCCGTTCGTGACCATCTTCACGAATCCCGCCGTGACGGCGCGCCGGCTGGACAGCACGAGCGGGAGGCTTGCCTGCACCAAGTTGCGTACGCCGGGCAGCGAGGCCCCTTCGGCGAGAGGGATCCTGCCGAACCCGGCCGGAGCCAGCAACACCAGCGAGCTCACCCGCGACGGGAGCAGCTCGACGAGCGCGGCGGCCACGGCACCCCCAAGCGAGTGCCCGACCAAAGTGAAACGCTCGATCCCGAGCATCTCGAGAACATCAGCTACATCACGCGCGTATCCGCTGACTGAGCCATGCGGCGATGGATCGGAACGGCCGAAGCCAGGGAGGTCGACCGCGATGCACGGCGCCGACATACCTTCGGCCAACCGGGTCCACCCCTCGGCGGAGTCCAGCAACCCGTGCAAGATCACCACCGGCTGAGGGCCGTCGCCCCAGCGTCGAAGCGACAACTGACGTCCGTCATCCAGCTCCAGCGACTGCACCGAAACGGCTCTCAGACGGCCCTCCGGGCGCGATCGTCGGGCCTCGGCGGGCCGTCGCACAAGAGATCGCTGGTGGGCGCCGACCGCCATCCGCGATTTGTAGTTGGGCGGCGCGGCCCGAACCAGAGGGGTTTCCCGTGCGGGGTCAGGGCGTTGTACCGAGGCGACCTGCGGGCCAGCGCCCAATCACACTGCGTAGTTCGTGCGCTCAGGGTCCGAGACCTGCGGGAGGCCCCGGCGAGGCCGGCGTCCTCTCCGAGGTCGATGAGGAGCTCCGCCGGGCCAGCTGGCCCGTCTCGAGGAACGGCGAACGGGTCGCTTCACCACGACTGCGCACTGGGATGCCTGGCTCGAGAAAAGCGTCGCCGTCGCCCGGGCGAACACATCCGACGGTGTTGTGGCGGCCGCCACGGCCCGCGCTGCGGACCTCGACGTCGCGCGCCGGGCGCTCCGGATCATCGAGCTCGCCCAGGGCGCGTTGGCGTCACGGCGGCAGCCTGGAACCACCAGCACCCCGAACTTGTCCCACTAACGGCTTGGCTGTTGACGTTACTTGCTGCGCTGCGTCTGCCGGACCACGGAGTTCCACATCTTCGCGTCTCTCCGACCGCCGACGAGATTCACGAGCGGTACCGGCACGACAAGCGCGGCTGTAGGAGATGATGGGCTAATGCGGACGGTCACGCTCATAGAGGCCGCGACGAGCGCAGGCGCGTATGCGCCCGGCCAAGAGGACGGTCCACGGGCGCTGCTCGACGCGGGCCTGCGCGAGGGTCTGGAAGCCGTGGGCGTCACGGTGCGCGTTGGCGGGCAAGCGACCCCATTTCGATGGCGGCCGGACCCCGAGAGTCCGCGGGCCGCGAATGCCGGCGCCGTCATCGATCGCGCCAGCCAGGTCGCCTCGCTCGTCCGATCGGCTCCAGCCGGGGACATGATTGTGGTCCTTGGAGGAGATTGCACCGTCGGGGTCGGCACCGTGGCCGGACTACTGGAGCGCAATGCGCGGCTGGGCCTCATCTACGTTGATCGGCACGCTGATCTCAACGTGCCCAGCAGCACGGTTGACGGCGCCCTGGATTGGATGGGCGTGGCGCACCTGCTCGACATCGACGGCGCCGTCGATGGACTCGCCGAGCTCGCAGGTCGGCGTCCGATGCTGGGCGCCGGGCAGATCAGCTTCCTCGGGCTCGGTCCGCACACGGACTTTGAGGCTCAGGTCATCGCACACCGTCGGCTGCCCGTGGTCGACGTGCAGAGCGCCGCCACCGATCCGCTGTCCAGCGCCCGAACCGCCCTCGCTCCGCTCGCCGCCTGTGACAGTCTGGCCGTCCACTTCGACGTCGACCTCGTCGACTTCCTCGACGCGCCGCTGGCGGAGAACACGGATCGCGGCACCGCCCCCTCGCTGACTGCATGCGCGGAGATGCTGAGCGTTCTGCTCAGCGATGAACGTGTGTGCGCGCTCACGCTCACCGAGTTCAACCCGCACCACGGAACTCAGGACGGGGGCAGCACCCGCCGCCTCGTGCAGGTGTTGGCCAAGGCCCTCGGCGACGCCTAAGAACGCGCAGCCGTCCGCGCGCTCAGCGTTGGGCGGTGTCACACATTGCAGCCCCAGCTGGTCTACGAGGTAAACAGACGAAGGGAGCCGCCATGAAGGTCTTTGTAGCGGGAGCCACGGGCGTTCTCGGCAGAACGCTCGTTCCGCAGCTCGTGGCGCGAGATCACGAGGTGTTCGGGATGACGAGCAGCGCGTCGAAGCAGGATCGGGTTCGCGGTCTGGGAGCTCGTCCTGTCGTCGCCGACGCGCTCGACGCCGACGCTGTCGCCCAGGCGGTGGCGTCCGCCGAGCCCGAGGTGATTGTGCATCAGCTCACGGCGCTCTCCGGGAAGCTGTCCGCGAAGGACATGCGGCATCCGGAGCGCTCCGTGCTCGCGACCACGACCAACCGGTTGCGGACCGAGGCGACGGACCATCTCCTGGCCGCCGGGCGCGCCGTCGGGGCACGGCGGTTCGTGGCCCAGAGCTTCGGGGCGTTTCGATGGGCCCGCACGGGCGGGCCGGTGCTGACCGAGGCCGATCCCATCGATCCGCACCCCCCAAGCGCGATGCGGCCTGCACTGGTGGGGATCCTTCACGTCGAGCGGACGGTGCCAGCGATCGAGTGGGGCGAGGGTCTCGTCCTGCGCTACGGCGGCTTCTACGGTCCGGGGACTGCGATCAGCACGGCTCCGGATGCGCAGCTGGCCGCGCCGATCCGCAAGCGCCTGTTCCCCATCATCGGCGACGGTGGTGGCGTCTGGTCGCACGTTCACATCGAAGACGCCGCTGCCGCGACGGTGATTGCCGTCGAGCGCGGCGAGCCCGGGATCTACAACGTTGCCGACGACGAGCCCGCGCCGGTGCGGGAGTGGCTGCCGGTGCTGGCGAGCGCGCTTGGTGCCAAGTCACCGAGGCGCATCCCGCGCTGGCTGGGGCAGTTAGCAGCCGGTGAGATGGCAACGCTCATGATGACCGAGGCGCGCGGATCCGCGAACGAGAAGGCCAAGCGCGAGCTCGGCTGGCAGCTCCACTACCCGAGCTGGCGGCAAGGCTTCGCACACGGACTCGGTTGAGCCCTTCGCGACGTCCGCAAGCAACCAATGCTCGATGCCTCTAGGGGCGAGCGGACACCATCGCAGGACGCATTCGCCGTCAGGACGGCGCACGATCACTTTGACCTCGCGGTCTCGCGGGAACGTTGCGATGCCTACAGCGACGTAGGAGTTGGTAGCCTGACGGTGGGCGTGGGGCGCCGGTGCAATGGAGGATGTATGGGACCGGGTAGGCAGGTTGCGCAGCCCGTGGGGACGGCCTCAGCGGTAGTTCGCGGTGTTCCGCGCTCTGACCGCGGCGGAGTGCCCTCTCGCGTGGTGGTGAGCGGTGATCGGCGCTGGCCCATGCGTTCTTTGTCGGGTGTCCTGCTGCCGAGGACTTGGTCGGGTCGGTTACGACGCTGCGCGCTGGCTCTGGTTCTTGGGCTACTGGCGGGTGTAGTCGTGCCGGTGTCCTCGTGGGCGACGGGCGGCGTCATGGCAGCGAGCACGACCGGGATGCGTCATGTCCCCTGGCTTGATTCCCGGGCCGCAGCGCAGGCCAATCGGACGCGCGTCAGCGCAGTTCAGCCGCGGATTGTTGGCGGGCAGCCCGCGCCGCCAAACGCATTTCCATACGTCGCTTATCTGTACTGGGAAGGTCCTTCGGGCCACGAGCTGTGTACTGGGACGGTTGTCTCCAGCAACGCGATCCTCACCGCGGCGCACTGCATGTATGACGACTCCGGGGCGCCGCAGGGTGCGCAGGGCTGGATCGTCGCTACCGGAGCGGAGAATCTGACCGATCTCTCCTCTGCGGTGAGGAGTTCGGTGTCAAAGATCGTTGTCGATCCATCCTACGATCCCACGGCGGTCACCTCTGATGTGGCCTTGCTCGTGCTATCGCAGCCGATCAGTGCGCCAACCATCCGGATCGCAACCTCGTCAGATATGACCTCCGAGCAACCCGGCACACCGGCGGCGATCACTGGCTGGGGACTTACCTCGATCAGCACGCCCGAGCCGACAGTCCTGCAGTGGGCACCAACGGTCGTTCAGTCACCGGACTACTGCGACGCGCACGATTACGGGGACGGCATCTTTGTCCCCGATCTGCAGCTTTGTACGGCCGACACCCCTGCGCTTGATACCGCTTTCTGCTCCGGCGACAGTGGCGGGCCACTGATCGCCACTGATGCCGGGGGTAAACCAGTCGAGATAGGGATCATCAGCCAGGGGTCGAGCGGTTGCGACCCTCGACTCGAGGACTTCTCCACAAGGGCGATCGCGATCTCGCCCTGGGCACTGGGCGTGATCCGAGCCGTCGCGCCCAAGTACCTCATCAACTTGCGTAACGCCCCAGGCTGGGCGATGCGTGCGGTAGAAGATGCGTTCTACCACTCACGACGCCATCGGCCAGCGGCGTTCAAGATCAGGCAGTGCACTCAAATCCAGTCGCCGGCCGGGTACTTCGGCTGCTTCCTGGCGTGGCGGGACACCGCGTATGCCTATGCGGGAGCAGTCAGCGTCGGCAACGTGAACCCGCGAACGGGCACCTTCGACCTGGCCTTTGAGGTCACAAGAACCAATCGACACACTCACGCACGCAAACGGATCGTCATCTCTAGGAAGACGGCTGCGCCATGACAGCGGCTCGCAGCCGATGGGGCCGAACGCGCGCGCCTGATGGATCGTGGCATCGACGCGAAATGGCTACTCGAGCCTGGCGAGATCGGCGCTGCATTCATGACGCGCGCGCTGAGATGCTGCGTCTGATCACGATCCCGATTAGCCACTACTGCGAGAAGGCGCGGTGGGCGCTGGACCGTGCCGGCATTGCGTATCGCGAGGAGCGGCACGTGCAGCTGGTGCACTGCGTCGCTGCTCGCCGGGCAGGTGGTGGTTCCACTGTGCCGGTGCTGGTCACCGACGACGGTGTGCTTGGGGAGTCGAACGAGATCCTCACCTGGGTCGACGAGCGCACGCCAGCTGGGCGGCGCCTGTTCCCGGCCGAGAGCGGATCTGCTGCGCGTGCCGAGGTGGTCGCCATGTGTCGGCGTTTCGACGACCAATTGGGGCCTACCGGGCGCCGGCTGATCTACGTCCACGTCCTCAAGCAGCGCAAGCTCGCGCTGAGCTTCAACAACACGGGCGTTCCGGCCTGGGAGGATTTCATGCTGCGGCTGACCTGGCCGCTCGCGGCCGAGGGCGTCCGCCGCGCACTCGGGATCCGGTCGGGAAGTGAGGTGGACGACGAGCGGGCGGTATGGGCCGAGCTCGACTTCGTCGGCGAGCTGCTGGCTGACGGGCGGCCATTTCTCTGCGGCGACGCGTTCGGCGCCGCTGACCTGACGTTCGCCGCGCTCACGTCGCCCGTGATCGCGCCCCTTCACTACGGGACGCCGCTGCCGCAGCCGGAAGGGATGGCGCCCGCGACCGCGGCGCTGATCGAGCGATCCCGTGAGCATCCGGCAGGACGGTTCGCGATGCGGATGTTCGCCGAGCACCGCCGCGGCCCGGTCGGTTGAGCGCTCCCAGGACCGAGCAACCGCCGCCTGCGTCACAATCGCCTGGCCGGCCGAACCCGGCAGCGCTTGGCCATGAAGGCGGTCGCGGTTCCGCACTCGCCGACGGTGCAAACAGGGCCGCTACCGGACAGCCTCAGCCACGCCGGGGTGAGGCCCGTTGATCCTGCGGGTGTCGGCGCATTCGCAGAACCTCCTGACCTAACCGGACCGGGTGAAGGTGAGGTGGGTGACGCCGCTGGGTGTCGAGACCGCCTCGACGTCGTAATTCGCCTCGACCGCTTCAAGACCGTCCCACAGCCGCACCCCGCGGCCGAGCACGATCGGCACCTGGACGAGGTGGACATGGTCGACGAGCCCCGCTGCGATGAAGTCGCGGGCCATGGTCGGGCCGCCTCCGATGCGAACGTCCAGGTCGCCCGCTGCCTCCCGCGCGACGTCGAGGGCCTCGGCCGGCGAGGCGTTGAGGAAGTGGAAGGTGGTGCCGCCCTCCATCTCGATCGGCGGCCGCGGCCGGTGGGTGAGCACGAAGGTCGGTGTGTGGAACGGCGGGTTGGGACCCCACCATCCCGTCCAGTCGGCGTCGTCCTGCCAGCCCGGCGGGCCGAACTTGCCCGCGCCCATGATCTCCGCGCCGATCCCTGGCTCGTGCTGGTAGGCGATCGCATAGTCGGTGCCCTCGCTGCCGCCGCCAGCGCCCATGATCGGCGCGCCGAAGCGGGTGGCGAACATCCACTTGTGGAGCCGTTGGCCGGCGTGCCCCATGGGAGCATCGGCGCGTTGTCCCTCGCCGGCTCCGAAGCCGTCCAGCGAGATGGAGAGGTTGTGGATCCGTGTGCGTGTCATCTACCTGCCTCCGGGGCCGGTCGTCTGGGCCTGAGTCATGGTCGTCAGTTTCATGGTCCCGGGGCCCTGCTCGTTGGACTGATCATCGTCCGGTTAGACCGGACCGCCGCGCCGAACTCATCGGTCAACGCCACACAGAGCGATTCCATCGCGGCTCGTGTTCTTCCTGCCTGGCGGAGAGAACCGCACGCGAAGCAGCAGCTCCTGCAAGCGAGGAGTCCAGTAGCGTGCGACGCGTGCCCAAGCCCGCATTTCGTTTCGTTTGCCCGCCTTCGGCGTTGGAGGGCGCACCGGCCGGTTGGGCTCGCGAGATGCTCCGCGATGGCGAGATCGCGCTTCTGGCTGACGAGGGGCTCGCCGCTGTCAACGAGGTGGCACATGAGCTCGGGCAAACGAGCATTCTGCTCGTCCGCAGCGAGGCTGACGCCGAGCAACAGGACGCGACCGTGATCGCGCACGCGGGGTCGGTGCCGAGTGTGTGGGTGGCGGGTGCGTTTCGCGAGAATGTGCGCGTTTGGGCCCGCGACCGGGGGCCGATGACTCTCCTCGTCGAGACGGACGGCAGCCTGTCGGTGGATGAGCGCAAGCGAATTGACCGGTTCGTCGCAATCCTGGGACGCCAGTCCGAGTAGTGGGAGGGGCGGCATTGGTTAGCCGATGCCGGGTAGGACCTTCGTGCCCTCCTCCCGGACCGCCTTCAGCGCGCTCGGATTCAGACGGAGCAGGTGGAGCGTCGTCGGTGCCACCTGGGTCGTCTCTACCCAGGCGTGGACCTTCGAGTGCGGAACCGTCTCCGGCGCGTAGACGAGCAGCGGCACGTCGCGGTCACCAGGGTTGTCGCCACCATGCTCGGCGATCTTCGTGCCGCCGGTGTAGACCACACCGACCTGGACCGCGGCCGAGCACGTCCGGGTAGCGCGGGTCGTTGTCCGGGACCCCGAAGAACTTGGCCGCCTCGTCGCCGGCGTGGATCTGCGCCGCACCCGAGTGCGGGACCTGCTCGGTGCCGCGATTGACGCCGTCGTTGCTGTAGAGCACCGCTGTCGCGCTGTGGTTCCACAGGTAGCTCTTGACGAAGTCGGCCGCAGCCTGCGTCTTGACCGAGAGATAGCTCTGCCAGAGGTCGTCGTTAGTGCCGGCGACGATCAAGTTGTGCCGGTCGCCGGTCTGCGCGGTCCAGGCCGCGTTGATCGAGTCGATGATCGGGCCATCCTTGATCCGCTTCAGCAGCAGCGGGTCCTGCGGTGACTGGCCGTGCTTCGCCGTGATGATGATCGCCGTGGACGACGCCAGTCCGTCGCGCTGGATCGTGTCGACCATCCGCTGGAGCTGGGCGTCGACGTAGTCGAGCGCGCTGCTCAGCAGCGGGCGCGGCGTCGTCGTGCCCGGGACGTAGCCGGCGAGCTCTTGCGGACCGACCGTGTAGGTGCCATCCGGATTCTTGGTCAGGGTGCCAGGCGAGTCAACCTTCTCGGCGACCGACACAGTCTGGAAGTTCATCCCGAAGATCGCCGGGACGCCAGTCTTCTGGGTGCGACTATGGTCGTAGCCGTCGATCTCGTTGATGATCGCGCGCACCTTGTAACCGTCGTACTGCTTGGTGGCGGCGTCGATGTGCGCCCAGTCGTCGTCCTGCGGGTACGGCACGCCGTTCGGCTCGACCGCCTGCGAGTCGATTTCCGGGCCGAAGAAGTCGTCGATGCTCTTGCCACCGGAACCGGGGCCGTTGAAGGACGTGTAGATCGCGTGTTTGTCAGACCAAGCCGTGCGCAGGCCGGCGTTGTGGATGACCTGAAAGATCGTGTTGACCTTCAGGTAGTCCCACGGCGTGATCGCCGTGCAGGTCTTCGGATCGATTGGATAGCTCCCTGGGTTCAGTCCTGACTGCGGATGCGCGGTCAGCCTCATGATCGCCCCAGGGTTCGTGTCCACGCCCTTCGGATAGATTGAGCCCGCCTCGTCGAACGACGGAAACGTGGTGCCGCTGCCGTTGTTGAGCAGGTCACCTACAGCGTTCAGCGTGTCGTCGGGCGAGTCGTAGATCACGTCCCCGCCGGTCGCCGGCTGCCCCGGGCTGCAGGCAGCGCCCGCCTCGTCCACGGCGTGGCTGTACTCGACGTCGTAGTAGACGCCGGTCGCGCGCGGGTCGCCGCCAGTCATCAGCGCGGTGCCGCCCGGGTCGGAGTCCGACGGGTCCGACGTGTGGTTGTTGGTGAACTCGGTCCCGCCCGGCGAGCTTGGCGAGCTCCGAGTTCGGATGGTTAGCGATGTACCAGCCGAGGTCGGATTGATGCATACCGTCGACCGAAATGAGAAGCACATGCTTGATCCGGCCTTTGTGATGGGCGGATGTGCTCGTCGCCGAGGTGACGACGGTTCCCACGAGCGCGACAGCGGCGATGGCCGCGGACGCAGCCTTTCCGCGTACGTGCATGTATGACCCTCCTGAGCTGGATTGGAAGCGTGCGAACATATCCGCCCAACAACGACACGCCGGTGACTCAGTTGTGGCTCACGTGTGACCCGGACGTGAACGTCAGGAGAGCGCCCCCACCGCGACGGCGGCGGGGTGACCAGGCTGCTTTGGTCGGCGTGTCGCGTTCCGCGTCGTGTGGTGGATGGTCCTAAGGTGTGACATAGGATTGCGCTGTGCCGTTCACGCTCAGGAACCTCAAAGCGGACCTGGACGATGTCGGGTCGAGGTTTGACGGCGCGCCGGACCTCGAGTTTCGCTTGGCGACCGTGGCGCTCGAGCTCGAGCAATCCGGCCTGAGCTACCAGCGCGTCCCGCCCGGCTATCGCTTTCCATACGGCCACACGCACAGGCGCCAGGAGGAGGTGTACGTGGTCGTGCGCGGGAGCGGGCGGATGAAGCTCGACGACGAGATCGTCGAGCTCAAGGAATGGGACGCGGTGCGCGTCCCGCCCGGTATGTGGCGAGGCTACGAGGCCGGGCCGGGGGGCCTCGAGATCCTCGTCATCGGGGCGCCCAATCTTGGCGAGGCTCCGCGCGAAGACGTCGACGGCCAGCGCGACTGGTGGGCTGACTAGTGGACCGACGTCCGGGCGTCAGCATTCGCGACGATGAACGCTTCGATTGAACTGCGCTCGCTGCGATATTTCGTCGCGGTTGCGGAGGAGCTGCACTTCGGACGGGCGGCCGCGAGGTTGCACATGTCGCAGTCGCCTCTGTCGCGAGCGATCCGTGAACTGGAGCGCGAGCTCGGGGTGGTTCTGTTCGTGCGCACGACGCGGCGCGTCGAGTTGACCGAGGCCGGGTCTGTGCTGCTCGAGCGTTCACGGCGGGCGTTGGCTGAGATCGATGGGGCGATCGCTGACGTGCAACGTTCCGCACAGACGGATGCTGAGGCGCTCGACGTCGGCTACGGGCCGTTCAGTCAGACGGTGGTCACGCGAGTTGCGGAGGGTGTGACTGCGGAGAGCCCCGAGCTCACGGTGCGCGTGGATCAGGACGTCACCCCCGGGCTGCTGAGACGGGTCGCAGCCCACGAGCTCTCGGGCGCGGTCGTGATGGAAATGCCGGCGGCGGCGCGTCGCTACGGCGTGAGAATCGACGCGCTGAGGGATGAGCCGCTGCTCGCCGCACTGCCGGAGTCCCATCACTTCGCCGACCGGGGCGCGATCCCGATCGAAGCGTTTGCCGCGGAGCGGGTGCTGCTCACCCGAGAGCCCGCCGGACGGTTGTTCAACGGCTGGCTGCGCGCCGTGATGCGGGCACACGGATCCGAGCTCGAACGCACGATGGAGACGCTCAGCGCGCCCTGGGATCGCCGGATGGTTCCGGTTGCGGAGGGCGAGGCCGTCGCCGTGTTCGTCTCGGAATGGGTCGACGACGCAATCGCCGGGATCGTGGCGGTCCCATTTGACCCGCCGCTCAACTTCCCGATGGACCTCGCGTCGAGATGGCCGCCGACCGAGGGTGTAGCCGCACTCGTGCGAGCGGCCCAGCGCGTCCGGGACGCGGAAGGGTGGTTGACGCAGCGGGCCCCGCGCAGCGAGCTGCCCGAGGATTGAGTCGCAGACGGTCCGGGTGGCGGTCCGGATTGGACTTGGTGCACATTGCCGTGGCCCGTACGGTCGGGTTCCGACAACCCAAGCAGGAGGAGCTCGTGACAGACCAGCACGCAGGTAACGGCTGCATCCCAGTCATGTTGATTCACGGCGCCTGGCTCACGTCCGCAAGCTGGGATACGTACGTCGACTACTTCGGCAAACGCGGCTTCGCCGTGTCCGCACCGGAATGGCCGCGCAAGCACGGGGACGTCGAGGAGATACGCAATACGGCCGAGGCATCCGCGGGACTTGGAGTGGAGGAGATCGTCGACCATTACGAGGGCCTGATTCGCCGGCTCGATCAGCCGCCGGTCCTCATCGGTCACTCCTACGGCGGGCTGTTCGTCGAGCTGCTGCTCGACCGTGGTCTCGGCCGCGCCGGTGTCGCGATGAGCCCGGCGCCCCCGAAGGGCATCCTCAAGCTGCCGTTCTCGACGCTGAAGGCGGGCTCCCCCGCGCTGGCGCACCCGTCCAAGTGGCACGGGGTCGTGACGCTCACGCTTGAGGAGTTCACCTACGCCTTCGTGAACACGTTCTCGGCCGACGATGCGGCGGCGGCGTACGAGCGCTACGCGGTTCCGGAAACCGGCCAGATCTTCTACGAGGCGGGATTCGCCAACTTCCACCTTCATCCGCCGACCGAGGTCCACTTCAAGAGTGGAGACCGTGCGCCGCTGCTGATCATCGGTGCTGCCGAGGACCACACCGTGCCGGCCTCACTGTCGAAAGCGCAGTTCAAACGCTACAGGCGCTCGCCCGCAAAGACCGACTACGTCGAGTTTGCGGGTCGACCGCACTTGCACATGGTTGCCCCCGATTGGCAGGAGGTCACCGCCGAGATCGACAGCTGGCTCGACGGCGTGCTGGAAGCGCCGGAAGCCTCTGCCCCGCAGACCGCGTAAGCCGGGCGGGCACCGGATGGACCTTCAGCTGGAAGCAAAGGTCGCGGTCGTCACGGGCGCGAGCAAAGGGATCGGTCTCGCTGTTGTGCGCGCACTCGCCGCCGAGGGCGCTCGCGTGGTCGCGGGCGCGCGCACGGTCGGCGGGCTGACGGGAATCGACGGCGTGACCGCGATCGAGGTGGATCTTGTCGAGCCGTCCGGTTCCCCGCGGCTCATCGACGAGGCGGTGGACCGGCACGGACAAGTCGACATCCTGGTCAACAACGTCGGCGGGGTGGCTCTGCGGCTCGACGGCTTTCTCCAGGTCAGCGACGCCGACGTCGAACGTTCGCTGCAGCTCAACTTCTTCGCTGCCCTGCGCGCGACCCGGGCCGCGGTGGCCCGCATGATCGAGCAGGGCGGCGGAGCGATCGTCAACGTCGCCTCCGTCAACGCGTTCTTTCAGCCCGACGGGGTGGTCGCTGACTACGGCGCGGCCAAGGCGGCCCTGTTGAACCTCGCAAAGGCTCTCTCTCAGGAGCTCGGCCCGCAGGGCATCCGCATCAACAGCGTCTCGCCCGGGCCGGTGGCGACCGACCTGTGGCTCGGTGAGCACGGCGTCGCCGCGACGATCGGAGATGCCGCTGGGACGGACGGCAACACGGTGCGCCAGCAGGCAACAGCAGGCATGCCGACGGGCCGCTTCACCACACCTGAGGAGGTCGCAACGCTCGTGACGCTGCTCGCCTCGCCGAGAACGGCAAACGTCACCGGCTCGAACTACATCATCGATGGCGGACTCGTCAAGACGATGTGATGCAGGCGGGCGTGTCGGGCATCGGGCGATGCCGACGGCTGGCTTGACAGCTTCGTCATGATCGATGGGATCCCGAGCAAGCAACTTGCACTGGTCGCGGCGATCATGGGCTCGTTCGTCGCCGGCCTCGACGCCACGGCTGTCAACGTCGCCCTGCCGGCGATCCGGGCGGACCTCGGCGGCGGCCTCGCCGGCCAGCAGTGGGTATCGAACGCGTACCTCCTCGCGCTGGGCTCGCTGATCCTCGTTGGTGGTTCGCTCGGGGACGTGTTCGGCGAGCGGCGGGTGTTCTCGATTGGGGTCGCGGGCTTCGGCATTGTCTCGCTGCTGTGTGCGATCGCGCCGAGCATCGAGGTGTTGATTGCGTGCCGCGCGCTGCAGGGCGGGTTCGGGGCGCTCCTGACGCCCAGCGCCTTGGCCGTGATCGTCACGGCGTTCGCTCCCGAAGAGCGCGGCGCTGCCATCGGTTCGTGGACGGCCTGGGCTGGGATCGCGACGGTCGTTGGTCCGTTGGCGGGCGGGTTTCTCGTGGACGCGGTGTCCTGGCGCTTGATCTTTGCGGTGAACATCCCGTTCGTCGTACTCACATTGATGATCGTCGCGCGGGCCGTTCCCCCGCGCGCGACCGGCACGGCGCACGCCCCGGTGGACTGGCTTGGCGCCGCCCTCACATTTGTCGGTCTCGCCGGCCCCGTGGTGGCGCTGATCCGCCAGCCGGTCGTCGGCTGGTCGAGTCCGCAGGTCTACGGGCCAGCAATCGCAGGCATTGCTCTGCTGGCGGCGTTCGTGGCTCATGAACGGCGCACGGCGGCGCCGATGCTGCCGCTCGGACTGTTCAAGCGACGGAACTTCGCTGTCGGCAACGTCCAGACGTTTGCCATGTATGGCGGGTTGGGCGTCACGTTCTTCATGCTCGTGCTCTATCTCCAGGAGGTCGCCGGCTACACGGCACTGAAGGCCGGTCTCGCCCTGCTGCCCTCGACAGTGGTGATGTTCCTGCTCTCCAAGCGGATGGGGCGACTCGCGGATCGGTGGGGGCCGCGTCTGTTCATGGGGTTCGGGCCGCTCATTGCTGCCCTGGGAATGGTGCTGATGCTGCGCCTCGGCGCGCGGGTGAACTACCTCACGGATCTGCTCCCGGCTCTGCTGGTGTTCTCCTTCGGTCTCGCGTGCACCGTGGCACCCTTGACGGCGGCAGTTCTTTCCGATGCCGACGAATCCAACGCCGGGATCGCGTCCGGCGTCAACAACGCGATTGCGCGGATCGCTGGATTGATCGCGATCGCCGCCATCGGCGCGGTCATCTCGTCGCAATTTTCATCCTCGCTGAACGCCTCACTGGCTGGGCACACGCTCTCGCCGGCGGCCCGGGCCACGGTCGCCCAGGCACGCAAGGAAACGCTCGCGCACGGCGATCCGGCGCGCGTTGGTCCCGACGTCGCACATGCGATCCAGGCGGCGTCGGTTCACGCATTCCATGCCGGGATGGGAATCGCTGCGGCGCTCGTCGGGCTCGGGGGGCTGCTCGGCCTCGCCGGCATCCGCAACCCGCGACGTGTCGTGCCCTGCGCCGACTGCCCGGGCGGGCAGCTCGCCGGCCAACCGCTCGAAGCCGTGCGCCTGCCGGTGGCAGAGCGCGCCCCACGACCAATCGGGGTAGTGACGGCCGGCGGAGGGATTCCGAGTAGGCGGGTTGGTTGAATCCCGCTCCATGGCCTACAGCCCGCGTCGGCGATCCACGTCACTACCCGGTCACCTTCCGCACGCCGCCCCCGGTGAGGTGCTTGTCTGGACCGACGGCGCCTGCCGGCGCAATCCCGGCCCTGGCGGGTGGGCTGCGCTGCTGTGCTGGGAGGATGGGCTCGTCGAAGAACACAGCGGTGGTCTGGCCCTGACGACGAACAACGTCATGGAGATGACCGCCGCGCTGGAGGGCCTGCGCGCCCTTCCGGCAGGGTCGCGGGCTTGCGTCGTGACCGACTCCCGCTATCTGCACGACGGCATGACGTCCTGGATGGCCGGCTGGAGGCGCAAGGGCTGGAAGACGGCGTCGGGCGACCCGGTCAAGAACAAGGACATCTGGGTCCAGCTCGACGCGGCGGCATCGGACCACGAACAGGTTCGTTGGCACTGGGTCAAGGGCCACGTTGGTCACCCGCTCAACGAGCGAGCCGACGTGCTGGCGGTGGCCGCGACGCGGAGCGCCGACCGGTCCGGGCGCTGATCGCAGCGCTCGGGCGGAGTTCGGCGGGGACGTTCGGTAGTTCGTAGGATGCATCGTCATGGCAGCGCTACTACCGCGTGCTGGGCGAGCTGGCCGATCCCGATGACGCCCGGCGATCCATCACTCGCGCCGGCCTAATGGGCGACCACCTCATCGTCCTTCATTCCGCGGTGCGGGGGTGCGCCGGCTACAGCCGCCACGACGCCCCCTCGATTCTGTTGGACGGCTCATCGATGGCGCGGGACACGGAACACGGTCGCACGGTCACCGCCCAGCTGACGCGCCGCCACGGAACGCTCGAGGAGGCGATCGCTGCCGCGGTGTTCGCACTGGGGAGCGCGGGGTTGTCCAAGGGGATCCGCCGTCAGGCGCGCGCGGCGTGCGAGGACTACTTCTACGACCGGCTCCAACTGTCCCCGAGCCACGAGCTGGGCGGACGGGGGGGGATCGTCGAGTCGCTCGAACTGATGCCCGAGCCGATGTACCGAGCACTCGAGAACATTGTCGGTCTCGTCGTGGACGGCGAGTACGAGGAGCTCCGCGTCGCGTCTGGCAATCGGCTCGCAGTCGAGGACCTGCGCCGTCGCGTCGAGGACGACTGCCCCGAGTCGCTGGTGCTGCCGCCGCGCGAGATCTACCAGGTCGAGGCAATCACGCGGTCCGACGATCCGGACCTGCCGGGCTGGGCGTACTTCCTCGATCTGTGGACCGAGACGGGTCCGGCGTGCCTGCACATCGAGGGCGAGCTCGAGGAGTCGGGCGAGCGGTTCACCGCGACGCTGACTGACATCCTGCCCTGATCCGCCGCCGTCCGGCGCCGCTGCGCGCTCGTTTAACGCGGAAAGCCCACCCGTGGGTGGACTCTCGGCCATCAGAAGATCAGGCGGCTTTCGCGGGAAGGGGACGTTCAGATGAAGGTCTCGCCCTCTGTTTGCCCTCGCTATCTGACCCCGTCAGCGTAGCGCACCCGAGACTCCTAGATCGCGTTACCGCAGCCCCCACCGGCGCAGGCTTCGGTACACCGCCAGGCAGATCCACCAGGGAAGATCTTCGTGCTGGGCTCGGACGAGCTTGAGGACAAACGTGCCATCGTCCCGTTGTCGCTCGCTCAGCCGCTCGAGCGCAGCGGCGATGGCCGGTGAGCGCGGGGAAATGCCCAGTCGCGACAGCGTGTCCAGCGCCGACACGATGTCGGTGAACCAGAATGGGAATGACACCCGCTCCCAATAGCTCGCATCGCCGCGGTCGCCGTACCGATCGCGCCTGAAGAGCCGACGCCCCAGAAGCTCGGCGGCATGCTGTACCTCTGGCGCGTTCTGCCGACGCGGATCGGCGGCGAACGCGCGCAACACCATCCCGGTCACCAGGTGCGAGAACGGCTTCGAGGTGTCCGGGGCCAGCGGCTCGCGATAACGCTCGACGTCGAGAAAGTCTCGATATCGGTGGCCCAGTGTGCGCATCGGTATCGCCCAGCCACCGTCCGTCTGACGCGTCGCCAGCAGCCAGGTGAACGTTCTCGCGATACGTGGATCGTCGGCATAGCCGGCCTTCACGAGCAGTTCCAGCATCGCCCCGACGTACGTCGTGGCGTACTGATTGCCGTAGATACCCCTGATGTCCCCCTCGCTCGTCTGAAACGACAGGAGAAACTCCGCGGCGCGTTCGATCGCCGGATGCTCCCGGGTAAGCCCGTATTGCTCGACAAGGATCGCCAGCTGGCGGAAGGTTTCGATTTGGTCGTAGTTCTCTGGCGAGCGCAGCGAACCTCTGCCCCCCGAATACGTCCACGAACCCTGTGGCGTTTGCCTGCGGATGATCCGGAGAGGCTCGCGCAGCTGCCAGAGCACGCTCACGCTACCGGGCTGCCGGCCAAGCAGATCGCGTCGCGCAAAGAACGCGATCGCCGGATTGCTCGAATCGGCGAGCGTCGGTACGGGGTCGACTCTCACGGGGCCAGCCTAGTTTCCGCGCGCTCCCCGCGACGGTGCGTGTGGTCGGGCTCGGACCGGTGCAGCCCACCGCCGTGAGAACGATGACGGAAGTCGGCAGCTCCTCGGAGGGGACAAGCTCCGGAGTGACAGCGGCAAACGCGGGCCGGCCGAGCCTCGCCCCAACCGCGAGCAACCCGGTCATCACGAGCCAGAGCGCTGGGCTCGCGCTGCCGCCCGACGTCACAATCCCGAGCACACCCGCCACGGCGAGTTGGATCGCCTGCGTCACGATGATCAGCCGGCGCCGGTCGGACACATCCGCCATGGCACCTGCCGGGAGCGCGAGCGCGAAGCTCGGCAACGCGTCCGCCGTCGACAGGAGCGCCACGAGCATCGTCGACGCAGTGAGCGAGGTCATCAACCACGCCGCCGCCACGAGGTGCATCCAGGTTCCAAGTTCGAGACGAGCGACGCGATCCGGATCGCGCGAAAGAGCCGCAACCGCAGTGGCCCAAATGCGTCCGCAGGGCGATCCATCACTCGCACGTTCTCAGAACCAGCGCAACTCGCACGTAACGCGTGGCGTGCGCGCTTGCGGCCGACTTGTCTTCCCGCGCCGCCGCCGGGTTCAGGGCCCACGGCTGATCGGTGAAGTGGCAGACTGCGTCGGCGTGGTGCGGTTCTCCGGTATGAGCTGTGTGTGCGTTACGGCGTGTGCGCTTGGGTTGCTTCTCGGCCCGGCGCCGGCAACGGCGGACGTACCGCTGCACACGGGGTCCACCGCGCTGGTGCGCTTGGTCAAGTTCAGAGGCGGCCAATTGACGGCGCGGCTCACTGCCCGCGGGCATCAGCAGCTGGCACGTCGACTGAAAGGCAACGTCCTCGATGGCTCATGTACGACCCTCGGCGCGACGGTGCAGGGCTCGACGCTGAGCTCTGAATCGAGCAGCGAGTCGGCCGGTATCGACAGCCGAGGTCACGTCAGCTACGAGTTCGCGTTCGATCCCCGTGCGGACTTCTGCGACATCTCGCTTTCCAAGCTGACGGTGCGCCGCAGCAAGCACGGAGCGAGCGTCAGCGCCAGCCCAGTGCCCGGTCCGCCGATCGACACGATCGCGCTCACCCGCAAGGGTGTTCGCTACCTCGACGAAGATCGGATCACCGCCCACGTGTTCGTCGTGCTTCAGCTGGCATTAGCGCTCGCGCACGCGGATCCCGCCGGCCGCTTCCCGCCGGCAAGCGCAGTTGTCGCCGCGTTCGCTCGCGCGCGGTTGCCGTGGAAAGTAGCCGCGTTGAGCCACCCGAGCGATATGCCACAGGGTTCCACGGTCGGCGTCTTCAGCGACGCAGCCAATCGTGCCGAGGCCGTCGGAGTGACCGCTAGTGGGCAGCGACTGTTCATCGACTCCGACAACGGCGTTCTGAGCAGCAACAGCTATCAACACTTGACCCGATACCTCACCGGACAAGTCGCACCAACGATCTCCAGCTGACGCCCGCCGCTGCCGTCTCCGACGCCGTCCACCCAGGCAAAAACGACGGGCGCCTGGCCTCGCCATCCGTGATCATGCGAGCATGAGCGGCGCTCAACCGCGCGGGTGGCGAGCCGTTATCGACGGAGAGAGCCGCCCGACAGCTCACGGGTTTGGCCACGTCGAGGTGCTCGGCGCGACGGCTCGGTCGACGCTGGTCGTCGACTTCGGCAGCAGCTCCGTCAAGGCGGCGGTCGTGTACCACGATCGAAACCGGATCGCGCATCTCCACGGCGTGCCGGCGTATCTGCTGCAGCATATGTTTGGCGATCGGGACGACTACTGGGCGGTGGACACAGCCGCGCGGGTCCTGGATCGGGTGCGTGACCAGGCGGTGTCAATGCGGTCCGGGCTGGTGCCGACTGCGTTGTGGCTGACCGACCCGATCAGGCATGTCGAGTCAAGACGGTCGATGCTCGCCGCAGCGGCGAGGTTGACCGGATTCGCTGAGCCGACGTTCATGATCGAGCCCCTGGCCGCTGCGGCAGGCTTTGACGGCATTGACGCGGCGGTCGGGCAGTACGTTGCGGTGCTTGATCTCGGTCATGGGAGCTTTGATGCCGCGCTCCTTCAGCGGACTCGGGACGGCCACGGCGTGGTCGCGGACTGGGCTGCCGCGGACCGCCCCTCCGGAGCGAAGCTCACTGAAGGTCTGTACCGGCTGGTTCTGAACAAGCTGGATGCCGCGCAGCGAAGCCAGGTGGAGGGCGATCGCGCGCTGGGGATGGCGATTCGCCGCCGGCTCGAGGGCGAGACGTTGTTCTGGGGCCAGGGGGGCCCACAGCATCGTCGTGTCCATTTGCCGCGCCCGATCGGTGGTGGAATTGAACTTGCTCGCGAGGAGTTTGTTGGGCTGCTGTCTCCCGGCGTCAACGCCGTCGTGGACGGCTTGCTCGACACGACGCGGCAAAGCGGCGCTCGTCTGGGGGACATCGCGGCGGTCTATCTCGCGGGCGGGCTCGGCGCATCTGATCTCGTCGCAGCCCTGATCACGCAACGGTTGGGACGCGTGCCGATCTGCGTAGCCGGGGGCAACGAAGTCGCGCTCGGCGCGGCGAATGCATGTCTGGGGAAGGCGGCGCAGCAGCCGGTCGCGGGAGCTGATCACGAACCAGGCCGTGTGCCGCGGCTCTACTCACCGCAGCGCTTGATGCCGGCGATCTGCCTCGAAGATCTCAACGAATCCTGTCCCGACATCCTCATCCTTGGAGGCGACGGCCGCGCCGCGTCGCGACAGAACGGCGTGTGGCACGCCGGTGTGCGGTTCTCACACCACGCGATTGCCGACATGTACCCGGTCGGGGATCACGCCGCGCGTTTCTGGTTGATGGATGAGGCTGACCGGGCGCTCGACGATGCCTGACAGACGTCGACGTCAGCGCGCACAGCGCGGCCTCAGGCCGCTCGCCGCAGGTGCACCACCCGGTCACGCCGAGCGAGGCTCGCGCGGGCTGCGCTCAGGCCTTGCGCGATCAGCTCATCCGCGTGGCCGAAATCGGTGGGCATGATGCCCTCGAGTCGGGTTGCGGAGAGAATCTTCAGGTCAACTGACTGGGCGTAGCGAGCGACGTCCTCCGCGAATCGGCGCGAGATCGCGTGCGACATGGCGGCGACCGCTGAGGCTACGGCGCCGCGGGGTGCTCTTCTGAGAGGCGCCGTGCCCACTGCCATCAATACGTAAATCTGCTCGGCGCCGAGCTCAACCGCATGTGAGATCGGGGTGTTGTTGACGATTCCGCCGTCGACGAGTAGGCGCGAGGCCCACGGGATGCCAGGGAACACGCCTGGAATCGCGGCGCTGGCGAGGACGGCATCGATGGTCGGACCCTCCGAGAGGAGCACCTCCTCGCCGCTCAGGAGATCCGCGGCGAGTACGTGCAAATCGACCGGTGCCTGCTCGAGTCGATCGATCTGGACGTGGCGCGAAAGCAGGCGGCGCAGCGAGCTAGGGGACACGGAGTGGTCCCGCAGCCCCAACATGCCCAGGCCCGCGGTCAGGGGATTGGCCGGAAATACCTGAGAGCGATTGAGTCGGCGCCAGATTTGCTGGAGATCGAGAGCTGTCTGGACCGTGGCCGGACGCGAAGCGACAAACGCCGCGTTGATCGCCCCGACCGAGGTCCCGACCAACAGGTCGGGCCAGACTCCCTCCTCGTACAGCGCCTGCAGCATCCCCGCGTGCGCAGCGCCGAGGCTCGCGCCACCGGAGAATACGAACGCGACACGCATCGTCACTTCGGTCCCTGGGTCGCACGTGTCTGACGTGCTCCGCTACGAGGTTGAGGCGATGCGTTCATACGGGAACTGTCCCGCGGCCGGGCCGGCGCGGATAGCCACCCAAGGGTGAGTCGACAGCCACCTGCAGGCGTATCGCTCGGAGACTGCCTTCCGGCGCCTCATCGCGAGCTGCGGCAGATGATTCCCACCCTGTGAATTCACCTCACTCTCAGATTGCCGCGAGGCTCTGCATCGGCGCGACCCGGGCGCGCTAAGCCTGCGCTCTGACGGGCTACTTGCCCTCTCGTATCTGTAGCCAGTTGCCGTCAGGGTCCTGGAACTGCGCGCCGGAAACCCCGCGAAACTTCGATCACGTCCGAGACGAACTCGACCCCGCGGGACGTCAGCTCCTCGAACGTCTTCCGGCAGTCGTCGGTCTCGATCGTGATCGAGGGCGGGGGATGTCCCCTCGCCCGTCGATGATCACGTGCGGGCCTGACAGTGCGCTGTGGTTCACGATGACTCTCCGACGGGCGAGGAAGCTGCTGGTTCACCGAATGGGCCGCCAACCGCACAGGCCGAATCGAGCAGTCCGGGAATTCACTGACTTCGCGCTTCCGACACCTAACAGCGAACCCACGGGATCGCCGCGCGGTGCGATCGCGGCGACAGCGGTCACAAACCGGTCGTCAGGTCACTGGCGCCGGCGTTGGCAACACGGTGTCGGGCGCGGAGGCGGCCGGTGGTTCGGTTCCGCCCGGATCGAGCCGGAATGGCGGGTATGAGTCGGTCATCAGCGTGGCGTAGGCGACGACCCGGAAGACCCAGCGGTTCATCCCGAGGACGAAGTCATAGAGCGACTTCGGATAGCGGTCGGTGAACAGCAGGACGATGCCGGCGAAGAGGACCAGCAGGCCGATCAGGCCGCCCGAGCTCCAGATCCACTCGCTCCCTCTTCCAGACCACGTGGACCACGCGCCGCCGGTGAACACCGCGACGACGAGGTACTGCGGCAGCGCGAGTAGCCACCACTTCACGAGCACGAGCCCGCGTGAGAGTGACTCGGGGTACGTGACCTCGAGCCGGGCCGGGTAGTCGCTCACGTCCTTGAGGGTGAAGGGGGGATATTGATCGGTGCCGAGTGCGCTGTAGGAGTAGAAGCCGACGCGCCAGGACCACCGCAGGACGCCGACGTTGAACTCGAACAGTCCTCTCGGGTAGCGACCGGTGAACAGGATCGCGAAGAACGCCACCACGCTCACGACAATGAATGCGATCCAGAGGAAGAAGAGCACGACGAAGTGGGGGATCGCCAGTAGCCACTTGACCAGCCAGAGCCCGCGGCTGAGCTGCGGCGAGAGCTCACCAGTGAGTCGCAACGGATAGGGGGACGGATTGGCGTCCATAGCAGGACCTCTCTCTCGCCCGAATCAGGCGACGGGTAGCGCTGCGGCCTCGGGGATGTCCCCGTGCGCGGCCAGCGCAGTCGTTCGGGTTGCAGCAGCGCGAGGCTGCTTTGTTGCGGTGGCGATGGCCAACCGCCTCTCTGCCCCTCTGACGAAGACGTCGCGCGGAAAGCGAGAAGAGCTGAGGCTTACCGGGCGGGCCACCACCCTACCATAATCCGACCGCCCCACTCGGATTTAGGCGCTTCGGTCTCCGGACCAGCCTCGCACGTGGGTGAGCGCAAGGCTCACGGTGATGCGGCCCGGAGGCTCTCGAGGGAGTCGACGAACGCGCGCAGTCGCGGCTCATCCGCGCTCGGCAGCGAGAACCCCTTCGAGCCAAAGGCGAGCTTGACGCCGGCTCCGTAGATGGGTTGGTCTGCGTCGTTGACGTAGCCGAATTGGACGTTGATCTGGTGATGCTTCGCAGGACGCACCTGGATCCCGAGCCGTGCGACGGGAACGCGCAGCGAGCTCTGGAACGCAAACGCCTCGGCAACGAGGTCGTCGGCGATGATCAGCACGTCGCCGCTGCTGAAGCTCAGTCGATCGCTCATCCGCGCGAACCTTATGGCAGCACTGACCGTGCCGCGTCCAGCACTGACCGTGCCGTGTCCAGGCCGCTCGCGCGCCAAGGTGGCGCGCGGAGGATGAGGCGGGTTATGGTTGGCGAGGTGGCGGCGCTCGTCGACTGCAACGTCCATCTGTGGGACCAGGCCGCGAATCCGATCTTCTGGCTGGCGGACCGCACCTTGGTCCGCGACATGATCGGCAACTACGACTCGCTGCCAGACACCTACACGCTGGCCGACTACGGGCGCGAGGTCGCCGGTCACGACGTCGGGGGCATCGTGTGGTCTGACGCCGGCGCCGAGGATCCCATTGCCGCCGCCGCATGGGTCCAGGCCCAGTGCGACGAGCTCAATGTGCCGGGCGCTCTCGTGTCACTTGGTGATCCGTCCGACAAAGGCTTCCCGGAGCTGATTGAACGCTTCCGTGCGCTGCCGCTCGCGCGCAGCGTTCGGGTGCGGCTCGTGCCCGCACTTGCCCAAGGGGCAGCCCGAACGCCGCTCGAGGACCAAGCCGCAATGGCGAACCTCGAGTTGCTCGCCCAGCACGACCTGGTGGCGACGATCGAGGCGACGGGTGACCAGCTCGATGTTGTCGCGGACCTCGCCCGGGCGCTACCGGCGTTGCGGATCGTGCTCGACCACTTCGGCTGGCCGCAGAATCCAAATGAGGCGCAGCTCGCGACCCACCGCGAGCGGCTGTCTGCAGTCGCTGCGGCGTCAAACACCGCCACGCGCATCGATGCGATCGGGACGATCTTCGGTGACTGGACGACCGACAGCGTGCGCCCGTGGTTGCTCGCGGCCACGGACACGTTCGGACCGGAGCGCTGCATGCTCGGGTCCGATATGCCAATCGAGCGCCTCCGGTCCGGCTTCACGCGGCTCTACGACGCCTATCGCGACATCTTCTCCGATCTCACTGAAGGCGCTCGCGACGCGCTCTTCGGCGCGACCGCCAAGCGCTGCTACCGCCTCGGCGCACAACGAACCTGAGCAAACAGGCAACGGGGCCGCTTGTACGCCGCAGCGTGATCGCAGTTGGCACGCGCTGTCCGACACCCCACCTGACGGTATGGTTCGTTCGTATGCGCCAGCTAGAGGTCCGGATGCTCGGACGCTTTGAAGTGCTGGTGGACTCGCGACTTGTCCCGGCCGATGCGTGGGCGCAGCGGCGTGCGGCCGATCTGGTGAAAGTGCTTGCGCTCGGGCCGGGCCACCGTATGCCGCGCGACGAGGTGCTTGAGTTGCTCTGGCCGAAGCTCGGTATCGATGCTGCCGCGGCGAACTTGCACAAGGCCGCGAGCTACGCGCGCAGCGCGCTGGGGGATCGGGGCGCGGTCGTGCTTCGCGGTGGAATGGTCGAGCTCGCACCGGCCGCCGAGGTGAGCACCGACGTCGAGCGCTTCGAGGATGGTGACGACTCTGCCTATGGCGGCGAGCTGCTGCCCGATGAGCCTTATGAGCAGTGGACTCTCGGCCCGCGCGCGAGGCTCCGCGAGCGCCGCCTCGCGGTGATGCGCTCTCAGGGCCGCTGGGAGGAGGTGCTGCGCGAGGACGCCGCCGACGAGGAGGCCCACCGCGCGCTCATGCGCCGCAGCGCGGCGAGTGGCGACAGGCCCGCTGCCGCGCGTCAGTTTCGCCTGCTGCGCGAGGAGCTCGCCCGGATCGGCGCGGAGCCCTCAGACGAGACGCTGGTGCTGCAGCGCGAACTCACGCGCGGTCCGGCGGTTCATGCGGCTCCGCTAGTTCATGCTCCTGTCGAGGGGCGAGAGCGAGAGCTCGCCTCGGCGCTGGGCGCGCTTCAGCGTGCGGCGGCCGGCGGTGGCGGCGCGCTATTGGTGACGGGCGCGCTCGGGAATCGGCAAGACGCGCCTGCTCGAGGCTGTGCTTGAGGAAGCGGAGGGGCTGGGCCTTCATACGCTGCGCGGCGCCGCCCTGGAGGAGGAGGGCCGCACGCCGTACGCGCCGCTCGTGGAGGCGCTCGACCCGCTCGCCGCGCGGCGCCCTGAGCTGACCGGTGCGGTCGCCGACAGCGCACAGGTCGCGCTGGCGCGATTGCTGCCGTCGGTGCGCCGCCCAGCGGGCGCGGCGGATGAACCCGTCGACCGCCGTCGGGTCTTCTGGGCTGTCGGTCAGCTGCTCGGGCAGGCCGCCGCAGAGCGCGGCGTCGTGCTCGTAATCGATGATCTGAACGCCGCCGATGAGGCAACGGTGGCGCTCGTGCACCATCTTGCGCGCAGCGCGACCGGCGAGCGCCTGCTCGTGGTCGCCGCCATGCGCGATGAGCCGCTTCCGGAGGCGGCCGCGCTCGTGCGCTCGAGCCTGCTCGAGCGCGGCGCCGCGGTCGAGCTGGCGCTCGGTCCGCTCGACCGCAGCGCGCTCGCGGCGGTCGCACAACGGGCGGCTGCCCGCCCGCTGCAGCCCGGTGCCCTCGGCGCGATCCAGCGCTCGGCGGCGGGCAACCCGTTCTTCGCGGAGGAGCTGGCGGCGTCTGTGGACGCCTCCGGCGAGGTCACGGTCTCGACGCGCCTGCGTGAGGTTGTGGCGCGGCGGCTCGAGCGGCTCGAGCCGCTCGGCGAGCGGCTGCTCGCCGCGCTCGCCGTGATCGACGATGGCTTCACGGGGGCGGAGCTCGCGGCACTCGCGGGCGCGGCGCACGTTGACGAGGCGCTCGGCGGAGGCCCAGGCCGCGGGCGTGCTCGAACGTGTGCGCGGCCGCTACCGCTTCCGGCACGCGCTGGTGCGAGAAGAGCTGGCTGCCCGGCTGCCCGAGGAGGTCCTGCGCCGTACCCACGCCGAGGCCGCCGGGCTCCTCGCCGCAGACGACGCGCCTCCAGAACGGGTCGCTCATCACCTTCTGCGGGCCGGCCGTGCGCCGGAGGCTGTCCCGCTCCTCACCCGGGCGGTCGGGTGGGCCGCGGGCGTGGGCGCCTACCGCGACGGCGCCGAGTGGGCCGAGCTGGCGCTCGAGCATGCGGACGAACACTGAGCGGCCGGCGCTGCTTGCGCTGCGCGCGCAGCTTCTCCACGGGGCCGGCGAGGCCAGGGCTCCCGGCGCCTATGCCGAGGCGATCGCGGTCGCGCCCACCGAGCGCGTGCCCGCGCTGCGCGTGCAGCAGGCGCGCGCGTGCGTCGCGGCGGGCGACATCGCGGGCGCCAAGGCCGCGCTCGAACAGTTCCGGGCCGAGCGGCCCGAAGACCTCTATGAGTCGACCCTGGTGCGCGGCATGGTGGCCTGGCATACGGGCGATTGGGAGGGAGCGCGGCGAGTTGCGGCCGAGGCGGACGGCGTCGCTGCCGATCCGGGCGACCTCGCCGTCCTGAAGGGGCATGCTCGCCCACGTGGACCGCGGCTGGGAGCGGCATTCCCGGCACCAGCTCACGCAGGTGTGGGACTCGCCGGAGCTCGCGGGCCGCGTCTTCGACGCCTACCTGTGCGTGACCGAATACGTGCTCACGGCGGGCGACCCCTACGACCGCGTCGCCGGTTTCGCGAAGCGTCTGCGCGCTCAGGCGCAACAGGCGGGCGCTCGCCGTGGCGAGGCGTTCGCCACCACAGTGTTGGGCGAGACGGAGCTGTTCACGGGGAGCCTCGAGGCCGCTCGCGCGCACTTGGTGGACGCTGCGCGGCTCAGCCGCGAGGTGGGTGCGGTTGGGGGCGAGTCACTCGCACGCCTGCGGCTGGGCGAGACGCTGCTTCACCTTGGCGATCGCGCCGGCGCGCGGGCGCAGCTCGAGGAGGCGCTCGAGCTCGCACACATTTCGCCTCTCGCTGAGCATCTCGTGTTCCTCGTCTGCGGCGTGCTGCTGCAGGTGCCCGAGGAGGACGCTGAGGCGCTCGCGCTGATCGAGCGTGCTGAGACCTTGTTCGACCCAGTCTGGGTTTGCCCATTCTGCCCAACCGGCTACCACGTGGCGGCCGCGACGGTGTGCGCCCGCGCCGGCCAGCTCGAGCGAAGCCGCGAGTTCCTCAGGCGCGCCGAGTTTGGCGCGGAGGCGCTGGCAGGGCGGCCCCTGGCCGGCCGCGGTGGCGGAGGCGCGGGCCAGGCTGCTGCTCGCCGAAGGCGACCAGCCGGCCGCCGCGTACGCCCTGCGCCGCGCCGCCGAGGGCTACGCCGCGGCCGGGCAGCTGCTCAACGAGCGCCGCGCGCGCGAAACGCTGGAACGGCTCCACACAGCGAGCATCAGCGCCTAGGAAGGTTTAGGGAAGGCGTGTCGGCGACGCTGCCGGCATGCACACCGACAACCACATACAGGCCGCTGGGGGCTTGGATCCCGAGGCCCCCGATGACCAGGTCGCGCAGATGTCCCACCGCGGCGTGGCCACCGAGGAGCCGCGAGCGGCCCCTTCCCACACCCGCCGCTCAGCGAGGCCCTCGGCTACCCGCCGCTCTGCGCCCATGGCATGAACTCGTTCGCCGACAGGGGCTACGACCTCGCCCTCGCGCGGCTGCGCCGCGGCTGACCCTCGAACGGCAAACGCGAATCCACATCACACCAGTCGAAAGGAACCACCATGTCCCCGTACCTGTACCGCCGACTCATGCGCGACAAGCTCGCTGGCTGCGCCAGCACCGGGCGCAGCCCGAGCCAGAACACAGCGCGCACGGCGTGTCGCTCTCGCGCTCAATCCAGTATTGGCCGACCGCGCGACGCGCGGTCGAGCGGCCCTGCCATGACACCAGCAGCACCACCTACCGGGAGCTGGATCAGCGGACCGCAGACGGTTGGCGGTTACGCTCGAATGGAACCCCATGACCGACGCGCTACGCGTCGTGGTCGTTGATCGCGAGAGCGCCGCCGTCACGTTCCCGGTGCGCGCCGAGGACGCGTCCGATGCGTTCGTCCACCCGTTCGTCTATGCCGGACGCACAGTCAGCGAGGTGTCGTAATGCCGCGCAAAGCACACAACGACGACGGTATCTCCCGAAACCGGCAGCAGGTCGCGACAGGGACCGCCCGCATGCGGGTGACGAGAGCGTGACCCGTGTCGGTCCGATTGGCCGCCTCGGCCGCTACACCGCGACCCACTTCCGGGTCGTGCTGATCGCTTGGCTGCTGGTCGCAGTTGTGCTCGGGTTCTTCGCCCCCCGTGTCGAGACCGCCCTGTCCGGTGCCGGTTGGGAGACGACCGGCTCGCAGTCGGTGCAGGCGAGGCAGCTGATCGATCGCAACTTCCATGGTCTCTCGAGCTACGGCTTGATCGACCGTGGTCAGCTCACCCACCAAGACCGTGAGCGACCCATCGTTCCGGGCCGCGATCGCACGCGTTGAGCGCACGTTGCGCGCCGACGGCGCGGTCAGCACCGTGCTCGCGCCGACCGCCGGCGTGTCGATCTCTCGTGACGGGCACACGGCGATCGTGCAGGCCGGAACCGCGCGTGATGCGAATGGGATGGTCGCCGCGGCGGATCGTCTGAAGGGCAAGCTCGCGGCGCTGACATCCGCCGGCGTGCGGGTGAGCCTGACCGGCGCGCGCGGCGCTGTGGTCTGACTTCAACGCCGCGAACCGCTCCGCGATGCTCAAATCGGAAGTGATCTCGTGGCCGGTCACGGTCCTGATCCTGCTCGTCGCGTTCGGCTCGCTGGTCGCGGCCGGGCTGCCTTTGATGCTGACGATGGTCGGTCTGCTGGCGGCAGCCGGATCGCTGTACCTCGCCACGAAGGTGATGCCGGTGTCGATCTGGGCGATGAACTTCGCGCTGATGTTCGCGCTCGCGCTCGGGATCGACTACGCGCTGTTCATCGTGCACCGCTTCCGCGGCGCGTTCTTCGGCTCACGGCTGTCGGCGGCGGACGCCACAGCGGTGACGATGGACACCGCCGGCAAAGCGGTCCTGTTCTCCGGGGTGACCGTGCTGATCTCGCTGAGCGCAGTGATGCTCGTCCCGAGCCCCGCATTCCGCTCCACGAGCCTCGGGATCATGCTCGCGGTCATCTTCGTTCTCGCAGCGACGCTGACACTGCTCCCGGCCGTGCTCACGAAGCTCGGCCCACGAGTGGACAAGCTCGCGCTCCCGTGGGCGACCTCCGGCGAGCACCGCTCCGCCAGGTTCGCCGCGTGGGGCGAGCGACTCTGGAAGCGACCGGTCGCATACGGCGCGCTCGCGCTCGCCGCGCTCGTCGCGCTCGCGATTCCCGTCACCCAGCTGAAGATTGCGATGCCGTCGATCAAGGTCGTCCCGACCTCTGACTCCTCGCGCGTCGGCTACCAACAGGTACAGGCGGCGATGGGGCCCGGAGCGACCGGGCCGATGCAGATCGTCGCGCCCGCGGCACAGGCCACTCAGGTTGCGCACGTCGCCCGGCGCGACCCCGGAATCGCCGCTCTGCTCCCAGCCCAGACGAGCAACGGCTACGCGCTCGTGACCGCGATCCCGAAGCAGGATCCCTCCGACCCGGCCGTCGGTGCCGCGATCGACCGCCTCCGCGCGGAGCTTCCAACCGGGGCACTGGTCGGCGGCGCCGTCGCCGAGAACCACGACCTCCAGAACGCCCTCTCCGCGAAGACGCCGCTGGTGATCGGCGTCGTGCTCGGCCTCGGGTTCCTGCTGCTGCTGATCGCTCTTGCAGGCGCCGCTCCTCGCCGCCGTCGGCGTGCTCACCAACCTGCTCGCAACCGGCGCCGCGTTCGGCGTCGCGAAATGGATCTTCCAGGACGGCGCACTGCACTCGCTGCTCGGCTTCCAGTCCCAGGGATTCCTCGACGCGTGGGGACCGGTGTTCTTCTTCGCGATGATCTTCGCGATCTCGATGGACTACACCGTGTTCCTGCTCTCGAGCGCGAAGGAGCACTGGGATCGCAGCCACGACCCGCACGAGGCGATGGTCGGCGGGCTCGCTCACTCCGGGCGGGTGATCTTCGCCGCCGGCGCCGAGATGGTCGCGGTGTTCTTCACCTTCGCGCTCTCCGGCCCGCTCCCGCCCAAGGAGATGGGGATCATCCTCGGCATCGCCGTGTTCCTCGACGCGGCGCTGATCCGGCTGCTGCTGCTCCCGGTCCTGCTCCGGCTGATGGGCCGCTGGGCCTGGTACCTACCGCACTGGGCACACCGAGTCCTCCCCGACGTCTCCCTCGGACACGCCTGAGAAGCACCACTCGAAGAACCTCGATCCGCTCGGGGGCATCTCTGCGCCCGAGCGGATCGGACGAGGCGCCTCGTTGGACACAGACCGGCGGGCCTCGCGCCGGGTCAGGCACCTGACCTGACGCGGGTTCTGCGGCCGCAGGCCACGGCATCGCGTCTTGCCGCCTGAGCAGCACAGGTCTCAACGCCGACGCGACCTAGCGTCGCTCCAACGACCCCGCACGCACTCACCGACGCCAAGGACCGCCTCGGACGCGCACGCGAGACCCGTTGAGACCCGCGCGGCCAATGGCGCCACGCCCGCGGACTCTCCAGTCGCCGATTCACACCAACCGTCCGGGAAGGTTTAGGGAAGGCGTGTCGGCGACGCTGCCGGCATGCACACGAACACCACACACCCACCCCCCGGGGCGTCGATCCCGAAGAGCTCGACCGCCACATCGCGCAGATGTACCGCGACGTGGCGAACGAGGCGGGCCGCGACCTGCACTTCCCCACCGGCCGTCGGCTCGCCGAGGCGCTCGGCTATCCCGCCGATCTGCTCGGCCGGCTGCCCACCGAAGCCGTGAACTCGTTCGCGGGCGTGGGCTACCACCTCGGCCTCGCGCGTCTGCGCCCCGGCGAGCGGGTGCTGGATCTCGGCAGCGGCTCCGGCATGGACGCGTTCGCGGCCGCCGCGCAGGTCGGGCCGGCGGGCTTCGTCACCGGCGTCGACATCACCCCCGAGCAGCTCGCGAAGGCCGAGCGCCTCAGCCGCGACGAGCACGTGAGCTTCCATCGCGCGCGGATCGAGGAGCTGCCCTTCGACAACGACTCGTTCGACGCCGTGATCTCCAACGGCGTGATCAATCTCTCCGCCGACAAGCGCAAGGTGTTCGCCGAGGCGGCGCGCGTGCTTCGGCCGGGCGGACGGCTCGCGCTCTCCGACATCGTCACCGACCGGCAAATCGCCACGCGCACCGCGTGCCAGGCCGACCTCTGGGCCGCCTGCATCGCCGGGGCCAGCCAGAGAGATCTCTACCTGGAGCACATCGCGGCCGCCGGCCTCGAGCTCCAGGTGATCCAAGGCAACCCGAGCTACCGCTTCACCAGCGAGCGGGCGCAGCGCACGAGCCACAAGTACGGCGCCCACAGCGTCTCGCTGCTCGCGCTCAAGCCGCTGGCTGCATCTCGCCACATCTCCGACCCAAACCTGGGTGGTGGCGCCCGTGTCGCACAAGCGACCCGGGAGGAGGGTCCAACCAACACCACAACGACCCAGGAGGTCACAAAATGAGTGCAGTCACCGACACGATCCGCAACGGCGTGGACACCGAGAAACTGTTCGCCACGCTGGATCTGATCAAGGAGCAGCCGGAGCTCGCGAAGTTCCAGTTCCGCGTCAGCAACCGCTGGATCGACGGCTCCCATAACCGCTCGACGATCAAGGACTTCTATGCCGCGGGCGGGGAGGACACGACCCGCAGCGAGGAGTTTGTGATCGACGCCGGCGAGCCGGCGATCCTGATCGGCACCGACACCGGCGCCAACCCGGCCGAGTACCTGCTGCACGCGCTCGCCGCCTGCCTGACGACATCGATCGTCTACGTGGCCGCGGCGCGCAAGGTGCAGCTCACCTCGGTCGAGTCGACCCTCACCGGCGACATGGACGTGCGCGGCGCGCTCGGCGTGGACGATGAGCCCCGCAACGGGTTCGAGCGCATCGGCGTGTCGTTCCGCGTGACGGGCAACGCGCCGGAGGAGAAGCTCCGCGAGGTCGTCGAGCGAGCCCAGAAGCGCTCCGCCGTCTACGACATGGTCACCAACGGCGTGCCGGTCGCCGTCGAGGTGACGACCTACTAATCCTCGCATGAGACCCCGTGGTCGGAGCCGATGCTCCGGCCACGGGCCGATGACGAGCGGATCGGAGAAATTCGCGATGCCAATCGAACTCACAGCCCATACCGAAGCCGGCGCGCGCCTCGTGGCGATCGCCGAGGAGCTCTCACCGCAGCTCGCCGCCCGCGCAGCCGAGCACGACCGCGACGGCACTTATCCGTTCGAGGCGATCGACGCGCTCAAGGCCGCCGGCTACTTCGCAGCGCCCGTCCCGGTCGAGCTCGGTGGGCTCGGCGTCTCATCCGCGCACGACCTGGTGGTCGCGTCAAGCCGCCTGGCGCGCGGCGACGCGTCGGTCGCGATCGGCGTGAACATGCACCTCGTCGCGGTGCTCAACATGGAGCGCCGCCGCCAAGTCGCCGTCGCGGCCGGAGCAGAGCGCCGAGCCCGCGGGTTCGCCTCCTCGCTTCAGCAGATCGCCCGGGACGGCGTCGTGCTGGCCGCCGCGATCAGCGAGCGCGGACAGGACCTCACGCGGCCGGGCACACTCGCTACCCGCACCGAGTCCGGCTGGCGGATCGACGGCCGCAAGATGTTCTGCACGATGTCGCCCGCCGCGACCGATCTGTACGTCGCCGTCACGTATGCCGACGACGACGGCATCGAGCGCTATGCGTACGCGATGGTGCCCACCGACGCGCACGGCGTCGTCGTGCACGACGACTGGGACGCGCTCGGGATGCGCGCCTCCGGCAGCAACTCGATCTCGCTCGAGGGCGTCGAGCTGCCCGAGTCCGGTGTGCGCGGTGGCTTTCGCGCCGGCGACCCGCTGCCGTACATGGAGCGCAACCTCGTGGCCGGGCTGTTCCACGCCGCCGCGTCGCTCGGGATCGCCGAGTCGGCCGACCAATCGCCCGCCATGGCATCGCTGGGCGCATCAACGGCGACGCCCGCCCACGCATGCAGGTCGCCGAGAACGCGATCGACCTCGCCGCCTCGCGCGGCGTCATCTCGCGCGCAGCAGCGCTGATCGACCATCACCGCGCCGCCAACCCGGCGTCCGACGGCAGCGCCGAGGAGCTCGGCGACGCTGTTCGCCGAGGCCCAGGCCGCGAAGGCGTTCGTCAACGAGGCGGCCGCCCGGATCGTGGACCGTGCGCTCGCCCTCTCGGGCGGCGCCGGCTACGTCAACGGCAGCTCGCTCGCGCGCGCGTACCGCGACGTCAAGGCCGGCTCGTTCATGCACCCGCTCGGCGCTAACCGCGCCTACGACTACCTCGGCCACGTCGCGCTCGGCGAAGAGACCGTCACTGCACTGAGATGGCGCTCGCAGCTCAGGACAACCTCGCGCCGGCGCTTGAGGCTCGCTCGTTCCGTGACGCGCTCGGCAGGTTCGCCACCGGCGTCGCGTTCGTCACGGCGGCGCCCGACGGCGAGCCCGCCGGTCTAATCGTGAACTCGTTCACCTCCGTCTCGCTCGAGCCGCCCCTGGTCTCGTTCTGCCCGTCCCGCAGCTCGCTCACGTGGTCCCGGATGCGGCGCGCGGGACGCTTCGGCGTGAACGTGCTGGGGCGGCAACACGAGCGGTTCGCGATGCGCGCGACTCCCGCCGGCGCGGATCGATTCGCCGGTCTCAACTGGGAACTCGGACCCCGGGGCGTGCCGCTGCTCACCGACGCCCTCGTCACCCTCGAGTGTGAGATCCTCGCCGAGCACCCCGCCGGCGATCACTGGATCGTCGTAGGCCGCGTCAACGACGTGCGCACCTCGCCCCTCAAAGACCCGCTCGTCTTCTTCGCTGGCGCATTCGGCACCCTCCCATAACGCTCGGCGACCGGGTTGCGCGTCCGGTCCTCAGCGGAGGGCCCGCAGTTCCGCAAGCCGGCGTTGCACCTCGGCACGATCCCATGCGGCGACTGCCTGCCGTGCCGCCGTCGCGCTGGCGTGAGCTTTTCGCAATCGCGCCTGGAGGCGTTGCACCTCGTCAGCCCGATGCGACGAGGTGGCAATCTGGAGCTCGACGTTGATTGCGTGGCGAGTCGCCTGAAACGTGTGGCCGATGGCGTTCTCATCCTGTCGCAGCTTGGCTCGCTTGCGCATCGCAGCGCGGTCCTGGCGCGGCCGCGCGGAGCTCTCGGATGCTGCAGCCGTCGCCGACGAGGCGGGCACTTGAGCGATCGCCGGACCGACAAGCCGCTGCGAGCTGAGCCACACGGGCAGCTCCGGTACCGCAGGAGTGGACTCGTGTCCGAAGGTGAATCGATCAGACACCTCGGACGGCACGAGCGCAGGCAGATCGGCGAGCACGGCCGCGGCCTGCGCACGCGTCTCGGCGCCGTAGAGGACGCCAATCCGTTGGTCGAGCTCGTCCATCGTCAGCCGGCCCTCGGCCGCGTGTTCGCTCAGCACCTCTGCGATCTGATCCCGATCGGAATCCCCGATCCGCAACGCTCCGGAGTCCGTCTCTCCCACGTGCCGACTCTCGCTCGCACCCATGGTGAGGGCACAGCGTCGTGCTCGCCGGCCCGCGCCCGAGTATATGTTCCCGCCCCCCGGACCTCGGAAGCGGGTGGGGTCATCGTCCTGACGCGGCAAGTGCGACGTCCGCGAGTCAGAGCGATATCAAGTGCGGCCGAGCGTGCCGGAGCGCTCGACAGCACAACGAAAGGGGAAGGGAATGGGAAAGCCACTCGTCGCGGTAGCCGCGGCGCTCGTCGCCTTGACAGCAGCGACGGCAGCGTCGGCCGCGATACAGGCGCCGGAGGGCAGCAGCTCCGCCGGCGGGACGACATCGACGCCCGCCTGTAGCTCACCACCTCCGGTCCACTTCTATGCCTGGGAGCATTGCTATGCGCCGAGCGACATCCGAGCCGCATACGGGGTCAGCGGGCTCGGCGACCCGACGACTGGGACGGGGACGCTGGGCCGCGGACGGACGATCGTGCTCGTCGACTCGTACGGGAGTCCGACGGCGGCGGCCGATCTGAAGTACTTCCACGACACGTTCTATCCGAACCTGCCGGCACCGAACTTCGACCAGCGCTTCCCGCAGGGGAAGCCGAACTTCTCGAACCCGAACGGCAATGGACAGTCGGGGCCGAGCGCGGCCGCAAACTGGTCAGGCGAAGCCACACTCGATATCGAGTGGGCGTACGCAATCGCGCCGCTCGCGCACATCGTGCTGATTGCGGTGCCGCCGGCGGAGACCGAGGGTGTGCAGGGACTTCCGAACCTGTTCAAAGCGATCAGCGGTGAGGTCGACGCCGAGCCGGGCGGGACCGTCTTCTCGATGAGCTTCGGCGTGACCGAGCAGACGTTCGGCGGCGCCGCGGCGCAGCAGACGTCGAAGTTCGACGCCGTTTTCCAGAACGGCATCGCGAAAGGAGACACCTTCTTCGCCTCCTCCGGCGACGACGGCTCGACCGGCGTCGCGAAGCAGCACAAGGACACGGCGACGTATCCGTACCCGACGGACGGCTGGCCGGCGTCGAGCCCGTTCGTCACGTCGGCCGGCGGGACGCAGCTGCAGTACGGCTGGACCTGGGATCCAACGAGCGACACGCCGCTCCTGGCCGATGGCTCGCAGAACCCGGCCTACTTCAACTACACCTCCGGCGGCAACCAGAACGTCGTGTGGAACGAGTCGTGGCTGCCGGCCGCGACCGGCGGTGGCCCGAGTGCCATCTACGGCCGGCCGTCGTGGCAGTCGGGTGTTCTCAGTGGCGCCGGCGATCACCGGCTCGTACCCGACATCTCATGGAACGCGGCTGTCAACGGCGGCGTGCTCGTCTACATCACCGCATTCCCGACATATCAGCGGGCCGGCTGGCATGTCTACGGCGGGACGAGCGCCGCATCGCCGCAGCTTGCCGCGCTGACCGCACTCGCGAATGAGAAGAGGGCGGATGCGAAGAAGCCGCCGCTCGGGAACATCAACCCACTCCTGTACTCGAACCCGGGCTGGTTCACGGACGTCGTGCCCGTGGTCCAGGGAACCGCCCAGAGCGGCCATCTCGTGAACAACCAGCTGTGGCAGTACAACGCAGATGGCTCGGTGTCACCTGGTCCGGTGCCGGGGTGGCCGACACTGCCGGGCTACGACATGACGACTGGCCTGGGCACGCCGTCAGCCCCGGCCTACGTGAACGGTCTGGCAGGTTCGTAGCGGCTGGCCGAGGCGGGGGTGCCGACTGGGCTCAGGCGCAGCCGGCACCCGTCCGCCCGGCGATGCATGATCAGCCGGAGGCAGCGGGACTGTCTGGCCCCTGACCGGCGAAGCACGCCGATCAGCGGTGGACCGATGAGTCGGCGGGGCCCCCCGGGTCTTACCCACATGACCGATACAACCCCGCTCATCACGGGTGTGGACTTCGTCTGCATCCCGGCCCAGGACTTCGACGCGATGACCGCCTTCTACGGCGAGACGCTCGGCCTGCCGTTCGTCAAGCGCTATGGGAGCCGCCCGGGCGCCGAATACCAGGCCGGCAACCTCACGCTGGCGATCATGCGCACCGAAGACTTCGGCGGGACCTTCTCCCGCAACGCCATGCCGATCGCTCTGCAGGTCGCCGACGTGGCCGTCGCGCGCGAGCAGCTTGAGGCACAGGGCGTGCGTTTCGTCAGCGACACGTTCGACTCCGGCGTCTGCTGGCAGGCGATCTGCCTTGACCCTGACGGCAACCCACTGTCGTTGCACCACCGCTACGCGCCGAAGGACGATCGGACAAGCCCCACGGAGACGTAAGCCCACCGCTGGGGAATGAGCCGCGGCTACGCTTAGGCCATGAGCGAGAACCTCCGCATCGAGCGCGGTTGGATCTACGTCGACGGCACCCGGCAGGACGATGGCACGATCAAGTTCGGGACCGGTAGCGAGATGCGCTTCAGCCCGTTCGAGGCGATGTCACAGCGCCAGGAGACGCAGATCACCTGGGGCAACATCCTCACGGCGTCGGTGCAGCGGCTGGCTTTCTGGCGGCGCTAGTGTCCCGAGTCAGAAGTTCGACGGCAGTCGAGGCGTCCCCGGCGGCGCCGCGCGGCGTCCTCGAATCCTCGTGCACCTCCAGTGCACGTCGGATTCTGCGTCCTTGCGCGGCATCCCCCGGTGACACCTCTTGGTGGCACCGAACTTCTGACTCGCGACACTAGTGGGCCTCCACTAGATGGGGGCAAGCGGGCGGTTCCGCTGTCGCGGCGCGGACCGATGCTGGCATGAGTCGGGGAAGTCGGGCGCCGAGCTACGGTTGTGGGCGTGCAGTTGGCGAGCCGGGGGTTGGCGACCGCGGGCGTCGGAGTCCGGAGACAGCACGCTGTCGGGCCGACCGTGGCAGTTCGACGGGTGAGGATGCTGTCGCGGTCCACTAGTCGGTGTCGGTCGCGTTGGCGGATCGGATCGCGACGGTGCGAGGCTGTCGTCCGCGGTTGCGGTCTTTCGCGGCGGAGGTCGGAGGAGCGCGGCAGCTCGCAGCGGCGGCGGCGACGGCGCGTTCCGAATTCGCGCGGGCGCGCATCAGCTCTTGTGCACACGCTACGGTCTAGTGGCGCGGTTGAGATTTCACGCCGTGGGCGAGCAGCCGGCAGGCAGTTGTCGAGCGTCGTACGGTTGGTCCCTTGGGTGACTGGTCAGGTGATCGACCGCAGCGCCGAGCGTTGCCGTCGGGTGCGCATGTAGCGCCAGATGCCATGCCGTCAGCGCGCGGGTAGAAGCTAGCGGCTGCTGGCTGGCGCAGTAGCCGTAGCGCTCGAGCCCGGCGTTGGCGAGTGCGGTCGAATCGTTCAGGCCTGGACGCGGTGGCCGCCGTCGGATTGATCGTCGGCCGGGTCGGAGACGCTCGAGCGCAGCATCCGGCACGCGGCTGTGTGAAGCGGCGAGCAGGCAGCGTCGTCCGTCCCAGCTCGGGCTCAGAGATGCGAATGGACGCGATCAGCCGCTGTCGATGCGTACTGGCCAGCTCGATCGCGGCGGCGGTAGGACGCCGAGCGTTCGGGTCAGGCCGGGTCATCAGATCGCCCGAGGCGTCTGCATCGCGGTCAGGATGAGGCCGGTGGTCGCGTCGGGATCACCATGATCGCTGCGCGAACCGCGAGCCGCTCGCACGACGCTCGCGTCGTCGGTCAGACTTCGGCGGTGGGTGTGACGGCGTCTGTCTCAGGCGGTGATCGTCAGCGATGCAGATCCGCGTCGATCAGCAGCAGCGTCCGAGCTCGGCGTCCGATCGTGGCCTCCAGGCTCGACCGGATCGCCGCGACCTCAGCAGCACCTGCCGAGCTTCGACCTCGCGCTGTTCCGCGCCTGCAAAACCACGATCCTCGACCAGCGACTGTCGTGGAGATCCGACTGCCATCCCGAGTGCGCCGGCGATCTCCGGCGTTCCGCTGTCCGAGACCGGCGCAGCCAGCATGCGGCCTGACTCGCGGGATAGGTGCGACCCGCGGGATCGACCCGGCTTGTGGACGTGCAGTTCAGCCGTGAGTTGCGCAGCGACGTCCTAGCCGGAGACATCACCCTGTCGGTCCGACTCTGGCAGCGACCACAGGTCAAAGAGCGGGGGCCGCTATCGGGTCGGGCTCGGCGAGATCGAGATCGATGCAATCGAGCTTGTCCCGTTTGCGGCCATCTCCGAGGCGGACGTCCGACGAGCCGGCGAGCCCGACCGCGAGACGCTGCGACGGCGCGCCGCCCACGCCGGGCCGATCAACGAGGACACGCTCGTCTATCGCATTGAATTTCACGCCGTGAGCCCCGGGGACTAGTGTCCCGAGTCAGAAGTTCGACGGCAGTCGAGGCGCCCCATAGCCGCGGGGCGTCCACGGCGTCAGCCGTGCGTTCGGGGATGCCGCGCCGACTCGAACGACCCAGGGAGCAGCGACAGGGGCCGCGACCGTCGCGGCGCGGACAACGTCACAATGCACTCAATGACGACCACCGGGATCCCCTCGGCCCGCAAGCTCCACTCGCTCGAGCTATTCCAGGGCCTGCCGCGACATTACGACCGGATGGGCGCTGTGCTCAGCTTCGGCCAGGATCCGCGGTGGCGTCGCGCGCTCGTGCGAGCGATCGACCCGCAGCCCGGCGAGCGGGTGCTCGATGTCGCAACCGGCACCGGAATGGTGGCGGTGGCGCTGGCCCGCCGCTCGGCATGCGACGTCGTTGGGCTCGACCAGAGCGACGCGATGCTGGCCGGGGCCCGGGCACGCGTGAGCGGCGACCCTGGGCTTGCCGCGAGGGTCAGCCTGGTTCGTGGCGAGGCCGAACGGCTTCCGTTCGGTGACGCGGAATTTGACGCGCTCACGTTTACCTACTTGCTGCGCTACGTGGATGACCGCGCGGCGACGATGCGCGAGCTCGCGCGTGTGGTCAAGCCCGGTGGCCGCATCGGGATGGTCGAGTTTGGCGTTCCGCCCCGCGAGCGGCTGCGTGCGCTGTGGCGCATTCATACCCGCGTCGGGTTGCCCTTCCTCGGCCGGCTCATCTCTCCGGCATGGCTCGAGGTCGGGCGTTTCCTGGGCCCGAGCATCGAGGAGCTCTACGACGTCGAGCCGGACCTGGTCGGACTGTGGGGGCGCGCCGGCATTCGGGATGTTCGTCTGCAACGCATGAGCTTCGGGGCGGGCATCGTGATGTCTGGCGTCAAGGATGGACTCCGAGCGTCCTAAGCTCGACCGTCCCGCTTTCTACGCCCTGGCGAGTGGGGGCTGGCGGGACCTCGTGACGCTCCTTCACCCGCCGTACACGATCTGGCATCTCAGCTATGTCGTGTTAGGTGCGGCCGCAGCGCCGACTCTCCACGTCGGCCGGCTGGTCGCGACCGTGGGCGCGTTCTTCCTCGCGGTCGGAGTGAGCGCCCACGCGCTCGACGAGCTCACCGGACGCCCGCTTCAGACAACGCTGCGGCGTCGCACACTCATCGCGCTTGCCGTCGTGGGGCTCGTGGGCGCGGTCGGGATCGGCGTCGCGGGCGCGATTGTCGTATCGCCTCTGCTGGCGCCGGCAGTAGCGGTTGGAGCGCTGCTCGTGCTCGGATACAACCTCGAGCTCGCCGGCGGCCGCTTCCACACCGACGTGTGGTTCGCGATCGCATGGGGCGGCTTCCCGGCCTTCGTCGGGTACTTCGCGCAAACGCTCAGGATCAGCTCCGGGAGCGTGCTGGTGGCCGGCGGCTGCTGCTTGATGAGCGCCGCTCAGCGCCGACTGAGTACGCCGGTGCGAGAACTGCGCCGCCGCACGGCGGCGGTCACCGGAGAGCAACGGCTCACTGACGGGACGACGGTGGCGTTGACCAAGGCCAGCCTTGCCGCACCCCTCGAAGGCGGCCTGTCCGCGCTCTGGATCGCCGTTGTGCTGCTCGCCGCCGGGCTGCTCGCGACCAAGTTGTGAGCGCTCATCCGACGAGCGCCACCCCTCAGAGGTCGTACGAGATGCCGGCGCGTCCCCGCGCGGCCAGGAGCGCCTTCAGCGACACCAGGGTGCGGCTGCGCGGGGCCAACGACTCGGCCACCTTCATGGCGGAGTAGACCGCTGACTCCTGAGAGTCGAAGCCGGTCGTGTACTGGCCGCTGAAGTACAGGCCGTGGCGCCCTTGCAGCGGACGCAGAGCACGGGCGGCCTGGATCGTCGAGCGACTGATCACCGGGTGTTTGAACCGCCGTTCCAGCAGGATGTGCTTCGGGTCCTTGCGTCGGCGCTCGGCCCACGACTTGAACACGTCGATCGTCGCGCCTGAGGGGAGCGTGTGGTGCAGGGCACCGAACCAGACGCTGCCTTCGCATTCGCGACCGTCGAACCCGGCGTTGTAGGCCGCCCAGTTGCTGCGATCGCGATCCACGTAGGTCGGGTCGGTGTGGATCAGCAGGCGTGAGTCGAAGTACTGGTACGTGCTCAGCAGCGCCGTGACGTCCGCGAGCGCGGGCAGCTTGCGCAACAGCCGGCGTCCAGCACGCGGCGGCGCGTTCAGCACGACGTAGCGGTACGGACCGCACTCGCCGGTCCGCGTTCGTACGAACCAGCCGGCGCGTCGATGCGTCAGCGCGAGCGTGGCCGCGCCCAGGTGTACTCGCACCGTCGGGGTGTGGTCGAGCAGGCGTTGGAGGTTGCCCTGCAGGCCGATCCTCGAGTTGTAGGTACTCGCGCCCTGAACGATGTTCGCCGGGAACGTCAACGCGAACGTCTGCAGAATCGAACGCGCTGAGGCCCGCAGCGCTTCAGCCCGCGGGGACCCGATCAACGCCGCGGTCCACGGGTACACCACGTCGTTCTTGAACGACCGGCTGAGGGGCAGGCTGCGGACCCACGCGTCGACGGTCGTCTCCCACGACATGTTGGACAGCACCGCCTGGCGGGCGAGTTGCGTGTAGGTCGCGAATTCGAGCGTACGCGGCAGCGTCGCGAGCGGGTGCGAGGACGAGAAGATCGGCGCGCCCCCGGCGGTCGGGAAGATGCACAGGCTGCCGGGCGCCTCCAGCGTGGCGCGGGCGTCCGGGTGGGCTGGGTCGTAGAGGCCGAGCTGCTCGAGCAGCGTCACGTAAACAGGGTGCGTGTCGGGATGGAAGAACTGGGCGCCGAGATCGACGGTGATGCGCTTCCCGCGGTAGCCGATCGCGTGCGAATCACAGTGACCGCCGATCTTGCTTCTCGCCTCGAACAGATCGACGGCGTACGTACCAGCGAGAAAGTACGCCGCCGCCACTCCCCCGGCACCGGCGCCGATGATCGCCACGCGGTCTCGACCGGCCGCCGCAGCGGCCGCTGCGGCGACGTCGCGGCCGGCGAGCACCGGGCCACCGCCGAGCGTGGCCAGAGCGACGGCGCCCTTGACGACATCGCGGCGCGTCAACGACCGGGAAGACGGGGAGCGTTCGCTCATGTCGGGCACGCTACCTCGTGGCCAACGTAACCACGCACGCGGGCAGCCGGGTCCCAGTACGCTCGACCGGTGCACCGAGAGCCGGATCTTCAGGGTGACCCAGGCGACGAGCACCTGGCTCCGACGTGGTTCCTTGACAGCGACCATCCGGTGGTGCGGGAGTTCGCCAGCGACGCGGTCGACGGATGCGATGAAGAATCGGAGCGCATCCGCCGTCTGTTCGCGACGGTGCGCGACGCGATCCGGTATGACCCATATACCGCCTCGGCGGATCCGCGCGACTACCGCGCCAGCGCCGTGATCGAGCGCGGAGTAGCCTACTGCGTCCCGAAGGCGGTGGTCCTGACTGCTGCCGCCCGTGCGCTTGGTGTCCCGGCCCGGCTGGGCTTTGCGGATGTGCGCAACCACCTGCAGTCACGGCGACTCGCCGAGGTGATGGGGACGGACGTGTTTGTCTTCCACGGCTACGCGGAGCTGCATGTCCTCGGCGCCTGGCGGAAGGCAACCCCGGCCTTCAACGCGGCGTTGTGCGCCCGCTTCGGGGTCCCACCGCTGAAGTTCGACGGCACTGAGGACGCGTTGCTGCACCCGTTCAGCGGCGATGGACGGCGCCACATGGAGTACGTGCGCGACCGCGGCGTGTATGCCGATCTGCCGCTCGCGCTGATCCTCTCGACGTTCGCCACGGCCTATCCCGGGATGATCGATGAAGCTCGCGACGTCGACGATCCGGCCTTCCGGGGATCGACCGGTCCCGCCACCGTATAGACGGTCGCCGGCGGCGCCGCGGGCGCGGATAGGATCGCGCCGTGCCGCTGTTCGGTGGGAAACGCCAGGAGGAGAACGAAAAACTCCGCGCCGAGGTCGATCGACTCTCCGCGCTGGCGATCCCGCAGTTGGCGGCGGAGGTGAACGCGATCGCGCCGCTGCTCGAGCGGCAGTACCCGCACGGAGCGACTGCGGAGGGTGCCTGATGGCGATCACAAAGGACGACGTGCTCTCGCTGATGAACGCGTTTCATGACGTCGTGATGCTGAGAAAAGGGACGGCGACGGAACAGTCGGCCTTCTTTCTGAGGCGCGACGAGGCGAGGGTGTTCGTTCCTCATGGCGAGGACCTCTCCCTGCAGACCAACTACGAGATCCATCAGAAGCTCACGGATGAGGTCCATATCCCGCTGGATCCGTGGGAGATCACGGAGCTGTCGAGGTCACCTGAGCGCGCCCGCGCCGTCGGAGCGGTGTATTGGGAGGGCCGTGTGGTCGGTGCGCCGGATGCCGTGATCAAGGTTGTCGTGGGAGAGGATTGGATCGTTCAACGCGAGCCGGGCGGAGATCTCAAGATCGTCCTCTACGTCAATCCGTACCACCACTTTCTGCCGGACTCGGCGCAGATCGAGCTCAACTGAGGTCAGTCGGCCCTCGCGTCGGGGTACATGCACCGCCGACGACGATCGAACGAGGAGGGCGAACCGATGGACTACACGAACCTTGGGCGGACCGGCTTGCGCGTCTCGCGCCTATGCGTCGGGATGATGAGCTACGGGCCGCACGAGAGCCGGCCGTGGGCACTGCCCGAGGACGAGGCGGAGCCGATCATCAGGCACGCCGTCGAAGCGGGCATCACCTTCTTCGACACCGCCGACATCTACAACGGCGGTGAGAGCGAGATCATCACCGGGCGGTTGCTCGCCAAGCTGTTCTCAATGCGGGAGGAGTACGTCCTGGCGACGAAGGTGTTCAGCCCAACGATGCCGGGCGAGAACGGCCGGGGGCTCTCCCGCAAACACATCATGGCCTCGATCGACGCGTCCTTGCAGCGCCTCGGGCATGACTACGTCGACGTCTACCAGATCCACCGTTGGGACCCCAACACGCCGATCGAGGAGACGATGGACGCGCTGCGCGACGTGGTGAAGGCGGGCAAGGCGCGCTACATCGGGGCGAGCAGCATGTTCGCGTGGCAGTTCGCGAAGGCTCAGCGGGTGGCAGCGACGCCGTTCGTGTCGATGCAGAACCACTACAACCTCATTTACCGGGAGGAGGAACGCGAGATGATCCCGCAGTGCCGTGACATGGGTGTCGGGGTGATCCCGTGGAGTCCGCTGGCGCGAGGGATGCTCGCCGGCAACCGTGGCCGGGGCGGCGAGAAGCACACCACCCGCGCCCAGACCGACGCGTTCGGTGACTCGCTGTACACCCCCGACGTCGACTTCGAGGTGATCGATCGGCTGGGAGAGGTCGCGTCGGCGCGCGAGGCGCCACCGGCACAGGTGGCGCTGGCGTGGCTTCTGGCGCGTCCGGGCGTGACCGCGCCGATCGTTGGCGCAACGAAGCTCTCACATCTCGAGGACGCCGTTGCCGCGGTCGACGTGAGCCTCTCGGATGAGGAGCTCGGGAGACTCGAGGAGCCGTACCGACCGCACGCCATCGCCGGGCACCAGTAAGGAGACTGCACTATGGAGACGTGGGATGCCATCACCGCCCGCCGCAACATCCGGAAGTTCGCCGATCGACCGATCCCTGAGGCGGACCTCGACCGCGTGCTCGAGGCCGGTCGGATCGCGCCCTCATCGCAGAACAACCAGCCGTGGGACTTCGTCGTCGTGACCGACCGGGAGATCCTGCGCGAGCTCGCCACGGTGTGGCGGGGCGGCGGCCACATCGCCCACGCGGCAGCCGCAATCGGGCTGGTGATCACCGACGAGGAAGAGCCGCGCGTCCGTGAGCGCAATCGCTTCGACATCGGCCAGGCGACGATGCAGATGATGATCGCCGCCGCCGACCTCGGCATCGGGGCCGGTCACTCGGCGGTTGGCGATCAGGACCGGGCGCGGTCGATCCTCCATGTGCCTGAGGGCAAGCTTGTCGCGTTCATGATCGATCTCGGCTATCCCGCGGAGCGGCCGCTCCGGCCCGGCACCCGCCTCAAGCGGCGACCGTTCGAGGACGTCGTGCACAGAAACGGTTGGTGAGCCTCACGCGTTGTCCGGCCGGTCCTCGTCTGGGATGATCGCGCGGGGTGGTCATTCGCCGAGCTTCCGCGGCCGCGGGAGAGCGAGGACGGGATCGGATCGGAGACAGCACGATGTTCGGCAACAAGAAGGGTCTTGAGCGCAAGCTCCGGGAGCAGGACGGCACCGTTGCGTGGGCGACGATCGTCTCGGCAGAGGAGAGATGGCGCAGTGCGCGTGGTGGCGACACGGGGTTCGGCGGACCGACCTCGGTCACGGATCACATGCAGGTCACGCTGCAGGTCGAGCCGGAGGGGGAGCCGGCGTTCGAGGTCACGTTCAAGCAGGCGTTTCCGACTCACGTTCCGCGACCCGGCGGGCGGGCGAAGGTGATCTATGACCCCGCGGATCATTCGAAGATCGCCATCATCGACGGTGAGGTCTACATGCCGGGCATGAGCGTGGAGAAGCAGCAGCGCTCGCGGGCGCGCGCCGCCGAGGCCAGAGCGGCCGCCGAGAGCGGGCATCTCGCCGAGTACATCGAGCAGCGAAAGGCCGAGGCGATGCGCTCAGGGGGGATCGTCATCGGCGGGCCGGCGCCGCCCCCAACTCCGCGGCGCCGCCGAGCATCGTCGATCAGTTGACGAAGCTCGCCGATCTCCGCGACCGTGGCGTCTTGACCGATGCCGAGTTTGAGGCTCAGAAGGCGAAACTGCTCGCGGCTGGGTGACGCGTCATACGGGAACGAGACGAGTGCGGTACTGACAGGGCGCCACGAAGACCTCACGATCTACACGGAACTTGTGGGGTGCCGTTTCAGTCGCAAGGCCTGTCGCACCGGAGGGACCGTGATCGAAGATTCAGTGCAAAGCCTCGAGAAGCTCGCCGAGATGCATCGGCGCGGCGACCTCAGCGACGCGGAGTTCGCGGAGGCGAAGCGCGGGCTGCTCCGCGACGACGCGGCCGAGCCCGCGGCCACCGTGGCGCAGTGGACTGAGCCAGCGTCGAACGTGCTTGCTGTGTCGCCGATGCCCACCGGCGGCGCGCGCCGGGGCGCATGGAAGCTTGCCGTGATCGCGTTCGTGGTCCTCGGATTCGTGCTCGGAATCGCCGCGATCATCGTCGCCGAGGTCGCGCCATCGTCCGCGCAGTGGACGAAGGGATTCGTCTGCGCCGGTGGCGAGCAACTCGTGACCAACGGCGGCGTCGTTCACAGCAACGGTGGGAGCGCACAGGGCGCGACGCACTTCTACTGCGCGCCCGGCGGTCAGCCGGTGACGGGGTTCGAGCTGCTGTCCCTCCCGGAGAAGACCGGATCCGTTCTCGGCCTCTCGCTGCTCCTCGGCTTCCTCGTCGCGGCCGTGCTGACGTCGATTGCGGCGATCACGCTCCGCGTGCGCTCTCGGGCGCGCCCCGCCCCCGGCTGATCGCGCCTCACGCGTGAGTCGGCGCGGACCGCTCGGGCTCCCGCGCGGGCGCAGCTCAGGCCGGAGCCGTTCCGGATTCAGCCGTCTTTGCGCTCCAGGACGTCAAACGACCACAGGTCGCTGGCCGTCCCGACTGGGCCGCGGTCGCGGTGCTGGGAATGGCCAGCGTCAAAGTCGCGGCTTGCGAGCCATCCCTGGAAGTCCTCCTCGGAGCGCCACCGCGTCACGACCAGGCACACGTCGCGTTCGTCATTCGGACGTAACAGCTCGAATCCCTCAAAGCCGGGGGCCTCCTCGACCTTGCCCGCCCGCGCTGCGAACCGTTGCTCGAACTCCGCGAATCGCTCACGCGGCACGGTGATGGCGTTGATCTTGACGACGCTCATCTCCGACCTGCCGCCTGCTGGCCGCGTTCTCCGATTCTGGCCTCACCGGTCATTGCTCGTTTCCCTTCTCTGTGGGACGACCCGATGCTAACCGGCGATGCCGGTGTCAGGTCGTCCACAGGCCGGGTTTTGGACCGAGAGGCAGGGGGTACCCGACCGGCCGTAAGAGGGAAGGGTCCGAGCGCTGACTATCCGGCGTCGTCGGCCCGCGCGCCAACGCGGCCACTGACGGACCCGGCCCTCATCAGACACCGAAGAGGGGATCGGAGGAGTCAGCTATGCATCTACCCGGATCGCTCGTGAGGCGGTCGCCCGCGATCGCGGCGGCCGTGCTCGCTGCGGCGGCGGTCGCGGCACCGGCCGTCAGTGCCACCGGACACCACAGCACGAAGGCGGCGCCACACCCCAGCACCGCGCAGGCGGCGAGGCTGCCGTACGAAAACCCGATGCTGCCGATCCGGCAGCGGGTCCAGGACCTGCTCTCACGGATGACGCTGGCCGAGAAGATCGGTCAGATGACGCAGGCCGAGCGTGGCAGCGTCGACACCGACACGTCGAAGATCACGACGGACCATCTCGGCAGCCTGTTGTCAGGCGGTGGGTCCGTGCCGACGCCGAACACGCCGAAGGCGTGGGCAGACATGGTTGACCGCTATCAGCAGGCGGCACTGGCCACACGGCTGCACATCCCACTCATCTACGGCATCGACACGGTGCACGGTGACGGGAATATGTACGGCGCCACGGTGTTCCCGCACAACATCGGCCTCGGCGCGACGCGTGATCCCGCGCTTGTGCGCAGCGTGGAGCATGTCGCGGCTGAGGAAACCCGGTCGACCGGGCCCCAGTGGGCCTTCGCGCCGTGCATCTGCGTCGCGCGTGACGATCGGTGGGGCCGCACGTACGAGTCGTTCGGCGAGGACCCCAAGCTCGTGCGCGAGATGGAGACGGCGATCGACGGCTTCCAGGGCCCACCCGGCCACCTCTCCGATCCGGATCGCGTGCTGGCGACCGCCAAGCACTTCGCCGGCGACGGCCTGACGACGTACGGCACCGGCTCGAACAACCACACCACCGGCAACTATCCGATCGACCAGGGTGTTGATCAGGTCGACCATGCGACGTTCGACCGGCTCGCGCTCTCCCCGTACGTGACGGCGGTCCGTGATCACCACGTCGGCAGCGTGATGCCGTCCTACTCTGACGTCGACTGGACAGAGGATGGGCTTGGCAACCGGATCAACATGCACGGCAACCGGGACCTCATCACCGGCTGGCTGAAGGACAAGATGGGCTTCAACGGGTTCGTGATCTCGGACTACAACGGCATCGACCACATCAATCCGGAGACCTACACGTTTGCCCAGAAGGTCGCGGCGGGGGCGAACGCCGGCATCGACATGTTCATGCAACCGCAGAACTTCGAGCAGTTCGAGTCCACGTTGACCGACGAGGTCAACTCGGGTCAGGTGCCGATGGCGCGGATCGACGACGCCGTCAGCCGCATCCTGACCAAGAAGTTCCAGTTGGGGCTGTTCGAACACCCGTTCACGGACCGCCGCTACATCAATCAGGTTGGCTCCCCGGCCCACCACGCGCTGGCTCGGCGGGCGGCTGCCGAGTCGCAGGTGCTGCTCAAGAACCGCCGGGACGTGCTGCCGATCCGCAGTGGCGGCAACGTCTACGTCGCCGGCTCGAACGCCGACAACATCGGCAACCAGGCCGGCGGGTGGACACTGACCTGGCAGGGCGGCTCCACCAACGTCATCCCCGGTACGACGATCCTCGACGGCATCCGTCAGCAGGCCCACGGCAACGTGACCTACAGCCAGGATGCCTCGGCGCCGATTCCGCACAACGCCACCGGCATCGTGGTGGTCGGCGAGACCCCGTACGCAGAGGGCTACGGTGACGTCTTCGGCCCGCAGTGGGCGTACGACCCGGGTGACCACAACGTGCCGCGGCCGGTCAAGGACATGCAGCTTTCGACGGCGGACAAGGCGGCCGTCGACAAGGTGTGTGCTGCGGCGAAGCGGTGCGTCATGGTGATCGTGTCCGGGCGTCCGCTGATCCTCGATCCGGCTCAGCGCGATGAGTCCGACGCGATCGTGGCCGCCTGGCTGCCGGGCAGCGAGGGGGCCGGTGTGGCGGACACCCTGTTTGGCGCGCGCCCGTTCATCGGCAAGCTCCCGGTCACGTGGCCGCGGACGCTGAGCCAGGAGCCGATCAACATCGGCGACCCGAACTATCACCCGCTGTATCCATACGGCTACGGCCTCACCACCAGCGTCGGACCCCGACACGGCGCTCGACGCTAAGCGTCTCGGTGGCGGGTCGCCCGGCGCGGCCCGCCACCCGCCGCTCTGCGCGGACGCTGCGCCCCGCGCGAAAGCGTCATGCTGCATCGATGGACGAGCTTGCGTTCCTGGGTGCGCTACATGTCGAGATCGTTCGTCACCGCCAACTGCGGGCGGTCGCCGGGCAGCATGAGCTGTTCCAGACCTCGACGATCGAGGCGCTGCTCGGTGGCGCGTTTGATGGTGACGTGTCGCTATCGGAGATCCTCGAGCATGGCGATCTCGGCCTCGGCACCCTCAACGGGCTGGACGGTGAGCTGATCATCGTCGATGGGCTCGCGTGGAAGGCGGATGGCGACTGCGCGCTGATCCACGCCGATGGCTCGTTGCGGACCCCATACGCCGTCGTCGTGCCGTTCGGGCCGGCGTCACCGGTCACGTTGCCCACCCGGCTGCCGTACTCCGAGCTGGGGCAGGCGGTCCGTCACCGCCTCGAGGACATGACGTCGCCGACGGCGGTGAGGATCGATGGTCACTTCCGCCACGTCCGAGTGCGCTCGGTTCCAAAGCAGCGACGCCCTTACCCGCGCCTCGCCGACGCGCTCGCCGAGCAGCGGATCAGGGATCTCCATGATGTGCCGGGGACGATGGTCGGTTTCTGCTTCCCGGACGCCCTCGATGGGATCGAGATGATCGGCTGGCACCTGCACTTCGCGACCGACGACCGCACGCGCGGTGGCCACGTGCTCGACTTCGCGCTCGAGCATGGGATCGCTCACGTCGATGCGGCGACCGACCTGAAGGTCGAGCTGCCGCCGGCGGTCGACGTCCACCATGACGTCGGTCTGGATGCGGAGGTCCTCCGGCGGCTCGAGTTCGATGCCGAGCCACGCTCGTCGGCCCGCCGGAAACGTCAGGACCGATGAGACCACCGCCGACGCACCGCGCTCGCTACGTCGCCCCGGCAGGCCCCGACGCCGCAGCGTCACCGGATGGTACGCGGCGCAGGCCGACCATGCGATCGGCCACCATGTTCTGGAAGCGGTGAACCGGCTCCTCGAAGCGGTAACACATCGGGCCGCCCGGGAACGGCGCGCTCGCGAGTCCCTCCTGGACGCGCTGCACGATCGCGACGTCCTCGCGGTTGACGGTGTCCCAGAAGGCGGCCAGTCCGTCGATCGCGCCTTGCGCGGAGGGGTCATCGATCGTGTCGGGACGGGTGAGTAAGTACGTCGTCTCGTCGGTGAGGCCCGCAGCGACCGGGGTGACGTGGATGACGAACACGTGGTTCGGCATCACGTTGAGCGCGACATTCGGGAACAGCCAGACGAACCGTGCGCTCTGGGCATCGTTCGCGCTCAGTCCTGGGAGCGGGTCAAGGCCCTGCCACCCACCATCTTCGGTGTTGGGGGCGATCGGGCTCGTGCACATCCCGCAGTACATGCCGGTCCCCTGCCAACGGTGGTGGGACTCCAGCGGCGAGACCTTCACGAGCCCAGGATGCACCCAGGGCAGGTGGTAGTACTCCATGAAGTTCTCGGCCACGAGCTTGTAGTTGGCGGTGATGCGGTAGTCGGCGGTCCGGGCGAGGCGCCAGTCGTCAAGCCGATAGCCGGCGAGGCGCTCAGGCAGGTCGCCGAGGTGATCATCGAGGGGCTCGGGCTCGGGGTCGAGGTTGACGAGGAGGACCGGTCCGAACGACGCGACCGCCACTGGAAGCAGTCCGTGGTCGCGTCGGTCAAACGGCGCGTGGTCGGTGGCGAAGATGGCACGCTGGTCGTCGGGGATCGCTGAATCCGCGAACAGCGGCGTGCCGGCGCAGCGTCCGTCGAGCTCGTAGGCCCAGTGGTGATAGGGGCAGCGGATGAACCGACCGACTCGCTGCGGGCCGCGGTCGAGCAGCCGGGTGCCGCGATGGCGGCAGACGTTGTAGAAGGCGCGCAGCACGCCGTCACGGTCGCGGATGACCACCACTGAGCGACCGGCGACATCGGCGACGAGGACATCGCCGGCCTCCCGCACAGCTTCGGCGCAGCCGACTGCGACCCAACCCCGCGCGAAGATGCGCTCGTGCTCCTCGGCAAAGAACGCCGCAGACACGTACGCCTCGCGAATCAGGGTCCTCGCGCCCGCGACCGGCCCCCGCGTGCGCGCGTAGAGCTCGGGGTCGGCGTACGCATCACTCACGTGCTCCTGCATGAGACGACCTCCCTGATGACCGTCCGCCACAGGCTACCCCGCGGCGGGCCCGCTGCCGTCGAGCCAGGCGCGAATCTCGTCGGCGAGGGCGACAGGTGCGTCGTATTGCATGAGATGCCCGGAGCCGTTGATGACGCGGAAGGACGCGGAGGGAATCAGACCGGCGAGTCGACGACCGGTTTCGACGGGGATCCAGGCGTCTTCGGCGCCCCAGACAATGCGCGTCGGAATCGTCAGCCGCGAGAGGGCGCGCTCGTTCTCTTCGAGGAACGTCTCGTCGTAGTGAGCGATCTGTCGGTAGAACGCCGGCTGGCCCTCGTCGCCGAGCCACGGCTCGACGAGCCGGTCGAGCTGGCCGTCGCTCAGCCCGCGGTGGGTGGCCCCGCGGATATAGGTGCGCACGATCGCCTCGTGGATGTAGCCGGGCAGCTCGCCGAGGATCGTCGGATGCTCGGCGACGAAGCGAAAGAACGGGGACCCACTGGGCGGGATCGCGACCACATCGACGAGCATCAGCGACGCATACGACGCCCGTCTGGCGAGGTGGGCGCGCAGCGATACGGCGCCGCCGAAATCATGCGCAATGACGTGCGGATCGGCGAGCTCCCAGTGCGCGAGCAGCTCCACGAATGCGTCAGCCTGCGCACCGAAATCGACACGATGTTCAGGGACCTTGGAGGAGCGCCCATAGCCCGGCATGTCCCACGTGTAGACCGTGAAGTCGCGGGCCACAGCGGCCGCGAACGGCCGCCACACCTCGGATGAGAACGGCGTGCCGTGACAGAACACGAGCGGAGGACCCGATCCGGCGCGCTCCCAGGCGATCGTCCGGCCCTCCCACTCAAAACGCTCGGACACCGTCGCCACGTTACCGCGTCGGCGTGCCGCTGCAGGGTGGGGCGGCAGCGGCGGCACCTCCGGATCGGTGATCGCCTCGTAGACGGCTGGGCGATGACCGAACTCGTCGTCAGTCACGCCGCGAGCTGAGGCTCTCGCGGACGCAGTTCCTCGGCGTAGCTGATCGATTGACGGCTCATGACCCCGTCGGAGTCGATCGCGTACTGACCGAGGCGCCACAGCGGCGGGGAGTAGGCATGGATCGAGACGGAACGGTCCTTCTCCCCGGCGAGCCGGTGAATGTGATCGGGTCCGAACGCGAAGCAGTCGCCGGATTGGAGGACGCGGCTCGTCGGCTGCCCGCCGATCCTGGGGCTCGACTCCGAGAGAGCACCCTCGATCACGCGGACCGCGCCGGAGGAGATGTCGTGATCGTGCCAGCCAGTGTCGTTCTGGCGCGTCCAGCACAGCAGCCACACGTCGACGAAGTCGTCGCGATGGAGCGACACGAAGACGCGCTGCTCGTCCGAGAAGTCGACGAGCTCGCGCCACCGCTCCGGATCGCGCGCGAGCGCTTCGACGAGCGACGCGAGCTCGGTCTGGTCAAGGTTGCGCGCCGGCGGGGATGCCAACGTCATCTGAGGCCTCCTGGAGGTCGAGGAGTCGAGCGGGGTTGGAGCTGCGGAGCGCGACGTCCGCCGCGGCTCCCAAGCCGTGGTCTGGCGGTAAGGCGTACGGGCGGTCGGAGCCGTTCACGAGCACGTCGATCCCGAGCACCCGGACGACGGCATCGATGGCCCGTCTGCCGTACGAGGAGGTCTCGAGGAAGGCGTGCTCGTCGACGACGCTGCGTTCGCCGGAGCGGGCGAGGAAGCGCTCCCCGTGGAGCGGCGCAAGCCCGGCGAGCATGGCGAAGCACACCCGCAACGCCGGATACCGGGGCCGCCCCCACACCGGGAACGCGTACCAGGCGGCGTGCATCTGTTCCACGTAGTCGACGACGGCCGGCCACCAACCGGGGACGCTGTCGGCCCCGGCGGGGGCTGGGGACGCCGGCCCCGGGTGAACGAACAGCGGCCGGCGGTGCGCCTCGAGCACCTCCAGCAACGGCGCGACCCGCGCGTAGCCGCGCGCGTCGAGCAGCGTGACCGCCGGAAGGCTGAGGCCGACGAAGCCGCGGCCGAGCTGGCGCGCCAGCGCCGCTGGATCGACGTCGGTCAGGCTTGCCGCCGCCCACGCGCGAAACGGTGGCGCCAGCGCCAGCGCGCCGTCGTGGTAGGCGTCAAGCAGTTCCGCGCTCTCGTCCGGGGCCAGCAGCTCGATCCCGAGCGGACTGGACAGCGAGACGATGACGTGGTCGAGGCCGTCACGTCGCGCCTCGGCGGCGCGCAGTTCCGGATCGTGGTCGGCGGCGCTCACCACGTAGTCCGGCTCACCGCTGAGCTCGAGCGTCCAGCCGCGCAGCCGCGGCGGCAGCGTGCGGGCGCGCAGCGCCTCGATGAACGGGGCGGGCCACAGGTGCTGATGAACGTCCGTCCTCACCGGCGCGTGAACCGTTTCATGAATCGTTTCATGAACCGTTTCAGTGAACCGCTTAAGGCTTTCCACGTCAAGGGATTTCGCTCGATTCGTCGGCTGTCCCGCGCATCTTCGCCGACCCCGACTGCCGGCGCCTCTAGTCTTTGCCCTTGGTGAACCCCACCAAGCGAGTCACGATCCGCGAGGTGGCGGACGCCGCCGGGCTGTCGCCTGCCGCGGTGTCCTATGCGCTCCGGGGGATCCAGGTCTCCGAGGAGACGCAGGAGCGGGTGCGCAAAGTGGCCAGCGAGCTCGGCTACGAAGCCAACCCGATCGCGCGGGCACTGGCGAGCGGCCGCTCTGGGATGGTGGGGATCCTCGGTCCGACGCTCGAGGACCTATGGCAGCAGCGCCTGGCGGCGGAAGCAGGCCGGGTGTTGCTTGACCATGACCGCTACGCGCTCATCCTCGATGCGGGCGCGGATCCCGTACGCCAACGGAGCCTTGCCGGTCAGCTCCGCGATCAACAGGTGGACGGTCTGATCGTCTCGCCGATCGATCCGGCCGATCCGTTCTGGGCCGAATTGGCGGCGTCGCTACCGGTTGTCTCGATCGGCGACTCGCTCGCGGGGGCCGCTGCGGTGGGGGAGGTGCTGTTCGACAATCGCACCGGGGTACGCCAGGCGCTCGAGCACCTGCATGAGCTCGGACACGACCGGATCGCGGTGCTCAGCCCGCCGGGTTCGCCGACGACCGACCGCCCGGCGGAGCTGTTCGTCGTCGCTGAGGCCGACCGGCTCGGCCTTGACGTGCAGGTCGTCACCGCCGCCTATGAACTCGAGCACGCCACCGATCTGGCGCGCGATCTGCTTCAGGGCGCGCACCGCCCCACGGCGGCGTTCTGCTTCTCAGACTCGATTGCCTACGGCGTCTACGGCGCGGCGCAGGAGTTGGGCATCCGGATCCCGGCGGAGCTGTCGGTCATCGGCTACGACGATCATCCGATCTCGGCGCTGCTCTCCCCGCCGCTCACGAGCTTCAGCTGGGGATCGAAGCGTCTCGTCGAACGCGCGATCGGGCTCCTGCTGGCGGCGATCGACTCCACCCCAGCCTCACGGCGGCGCGTGGTCATCAAGCCGGAGCTGTGCGACCGTGGCTCCACCGCGGCGCCGCCCGGTTGAAGATCCCCGGCGCTGACATCCGGCAGCGAGCGCTCACATCCGGCAGCGAGCGCTCACGTCCGGCAATGAGCGCTCACCTCAACCTCGGTGGACGGCGAGTGCCTGGCCGAGTGCGTTCTCCTCGACGGCGCGCCGGCCCCGGCGTGTCGCCATGTAGTGCGCCTGACCGCCTTGCCAGGTGACGCGGATGAGGGCCGCGTTCTCCAGCACCTGAAGGCCCTCGGCGACGAGATTCACGAGCCGTCTGATGAGGTCGCCGCCGACGGCCCGGCGTGAGAGCGCCGAACTGAAGCGACGGGCGATGTCGATCGGTCCGACACGCGAGAAATCGGTGGTCGTGACGTCCTCCAGGGTGCCCGGTTTGCCCGGTCCACCGGGACCGTCCGGCCCGAATCCGGTGATCATCACCTCGGCGGCAAGCTGCTCCAGGGGCAGCGCGTCAAGCCGCCCGACCTCAGCCTGTATGGCCGCGATCGCCTGTTGACCGTCGTCGTCGCCGCCGCCGCCGAACAGCGGTGCCATCTGCTCCTCCTCTGCGGTTGGGTCGTGAGGTCGAATCATGCCCGACCGTCGTGACGATCCCGTAGCGTTCCGCCCGAGCAACCCGACGCGGTGCCGTTGTCGGACGTCATCGATCGTCTGGCGCTCGATCACTTCGGCACCCCGGAGGACGGCGCCCGCGCAGCTCTGTTCCTCTGCTCCGAGGCGGCGTCGTATATCACCGGGGCAACGCTCCCAGTCGATGGTGGGTTCCTGCTCTACAGCGCGGGCTCGGCCTGAGCCTCCAGCTCAGCCGATCAGCTGCTTGCCCTTGTCGTTGCTCCAGGCGACGGCCTCGAGGTAGTGCTCTGACGCTCCGTCGACGATCTCATTCGCGCGGTCGAAGTCACCCTGCTCGATCGCCATCACGCAGTCGAGCAGTCGACCAGGGCCGGTGTGATGGATCAGCGCGTCCCGCGTGGATGGACTGAGGGGCAGGCTCTGCAGTGCCGTGTGCATCGAGATGTCCGTGAGGGCGTCGAGCACGGAGAAGAGGCCGAGGGTGAAGCGCTCGGCGGGCGTCCCGTCCATCTCCTGGCCGGCCTGCTCGCAGAAATGCGCCCGGATGAGCGCCGTGACGAACAGCTCCTGCGGCTTGTCGCCGAGGTCAGCCATCGTGGTCAGGGTCGCCCAGGGGCGGAGGTTTGCGATACCGAGCAGCGCGGTCGCCTGCTTGATCGAGCTGATCCGACCGCGCAGTCCGAAGTACGCGCTGTTGATGTACTTGAGGAGCCGGTAACTGAGACCGACGTCCGCGGAAATCAGCTGTTCGAGGTCGGCGAGTTGGATCGCCGGATCTTGGAGCGCGCCGGCGAGCTGCATGAGCGCGATCCGGCTCGGGAGGATCGCGCGGGCGCCGACGAGGTGGGGGCGGCAGAAGAAGAACCCCTGGAACAGGTCCGCCCCGGCCGCCTTGGCGAGCCGGAAGTCCTCTGGGGTCTCGACCTTCTGGGCGACGAGCGTCACGTCGAACCGCTTGAGCTCAAAGCTCTGATGCGCGAGCTCGCGCGCACCGAGCGCGGCCATGTCGACCTTGACGAAGTCGACCATCTCCAGCACCGGCTCGAGGCCCGGCTGGTAACGGAACTGATCGAGCGCGAGCTGGTAGCCCGCGGCACCGAGCTCGGTGACGACGTCGAGGGCGGAACGACCGCCGAACGGGACGGCGCCGAGCTGGAGGACAACCCGCTCGGGCGGGAGGTTGCGGGCCAGACCCTGCGACAGGAACTCCGGCGAGACGCTGATCCAGGCGCGGCTCTGCCCCACGAGGTTCTCGAGCCCGATCTCGCTGAGCGCCGTGACGGCGACGCGGGCGGTCGAGAGCGCGTCATCGACGGGCTTGTCATCCGCGTCACGGCGGGGATAGACAAGCTCATAGCCCAGGACCGACTGGTTGCGGTCGAGGATCGGCTGTCGAGCGAGGTACGCGCTGCTCATAAGGAAACCCACTCCTGGTACTCGGCCGACGGGGCGGGAACTTGAGCGCGATTCGCCTGCCGCTCAGCCGCTCAGCGCTGCGGCAGACGGCGACGCCGGATCGTCGGCGCGAGCATCAGCGCGCAGCCTGAGAGCAGGGCGATCACGGCCCACTCCATTCCGGGCGGAGCGAACGTGAACGTCAGCCGGTGTGATCCCGCCGGGACGGTGACCGCCTGGAACAGGCCGTCGACGCGACGGATCGGGCGGGGGTGGCCGTCGATCGTCGCGTCCCAGCCGGCGATCGCGGTCTCACGACGGATGAGCGTCGTCGGCCTGGGGCAGACGACGCGCACGTTCTCACGGTCGCCAGAGCTGACCGTGCAGCCCGCGGCGGTGAAGTAGGGCAACGCTCCGGCGAGTCGGTAGATCAGGGTGGTCGGGCTCCGGAACGTGAGCCGGAGCGCACCGCGGCTCGGTGGCAGCGGCTGCGCCGCGGGTGCGAGCACGTAGCGGACGCCCGCCGCCCGGTAACCGGCGAGGTGGTGCATCAGCTCCCACTCGGCCGATGGCTGGTTGGTCGCCCGGAACCCGACGAACGGGCTCGCCGGGTCGATTCGTCTGCGCACGAAGTCCGCGAACGTCGTCGGCGGAAAGTCGTCGACGCTGAGCGAGGCGAGCCGGAAATACGAGCCGTAATCGGGGCGGATCGGCCCGAGCGTGTAGAACCGCCCATCGCCGAGGTGCGCGCGCAGATACGTCACCGGGGAGAGGTCGACGGTCGTCGCCCGCGGTGCCGCAAACTCGGGGACGGCGAAGAGCGCGATCGCGTCGACCGCCACGAGGACGGCAAGCGCGCCGGCACGCACGCTGGAACGACGGACGAGCGCGAGAGCGGCGACGGCGGCAGCGACGAGCGCGCCCCAGAGGACGGACACGCGGAACCACGCGTCGTGGTCGAACTGCGTGCCGAGTGAGCGCACGACCGGACGGGCGCCGATCGCCGCGGCGGCGATGATGGCCACGACGCCGACCGCCACGGGCACCAGACGTCGCCAGCGGGCACCGTTGCGGATGACGTCGTCGAGCCCGACGGCGGCGAGCACGATGACCGGGAGCTCGAGCGCGGCCGTGCCATAGCGGTAGAACTGAATCTTCGACATCCCGGGCAGCACACCGATGACGTGGCCGAGCAGTGGCGGCTCGCCGTACATCCGGGCGAATACGAGCAGTGCCCAGCCGAGCAGGACGAGCTTCAGTCCGCGTCGTTCCGGCGCCACGACACCGAGCACAGCGAGCAGCAGCAGCGTCGTCGACAAGTAGCCGCCGACCATGATCCACACGATGAACCGAGGTTCGGTGTTGACCTGGCCGTAGACGTACGGCATCACCAGTTGCGGCAGAGCCGAGAGGCTGAGATGTCGGCGGCCGAGTTGCGCGCTGGCGTGGACCGAGAGATCCGCGTGGGTCAGGTAGGTCCCCATCGCGACGAGCATCGGGGCCGCGATGAGAGCGCCCGCGACCCCACCGAGCGCGGTCTTCGTCACCAGCGTCCGACGCCGGCCGCGCTCCAGGCAGCCGAGGCGCCAGCCGATCCATGCCACGCCCATCAGGGTGTTGATGTAGGCGACCTCTGGAAAGCCCGCGTAGACCGACAGGGCGCCGGCGAGAGCGAGGAGCCGCCACCCGCCTGGCCGGCCGGCGCGCGTCGCGTCGTACGCCCGCTCGATGCCCAGGAGCAGCATCGGCAGGAACGGCAGGGGGTTGACGCCGGCGTCGGAGAACCAGGCGAACTTGCCGTTGAGGGCGTATGCGATCGCGCCGGCCGTCGCAGCAACTCGCCCAAGGCCGATGCGCCGCAACAGGAGATAGGTGAAGACGCCGGCGAGGAGCTCAAGCAGGATGTGCTCGTAGAGCTGACCGTTGGAGAACGCCGTCAGCAGCGTCGGCGGGAACAACGCCGCCGATTGCGTCTCGCCGAGCAGCGGCATCCCGGTCCCCTCGTACGGGTTCCACCACGGTGGCCGGAGGTGGAGGACGTCGAGCGCGGCGAGGTGGCCGATCGCCTGCGAGGTGAACCCGTTGCTCGGATCGATGGTCGGCCGACCAGGCAGCAGGCCCGGGGTGAACGCGCTGGTGAGCCCGGCGCGGAAGTTGAGCGGGTTCGGGTGAAAGAACCCGAGCAGATACGGCAGGTTGGCCAGCACGACGGCCGCGCCGATCGCCAGCAGGGCCCACCCGTCCGGCGTGACGGCAAGGCGAGCGGGGACTCTCGGGTGCCGCACGCCCGAAGGCTAATGCCCGGCATCCTCAAGAGCGGACACGATCGTTGCAGAGACATATACTCGCCGCGCAGATCCCGCTCACTGCCGTATGCCCGTGCTCCGGACCCCCAAATGTCATGCCCTACGGGCGTTCCTGTCAGGCGCCGCCGTCCTGCTGCTGATCGGTGCTTTCGCCCAGCAGGCGCAGGCGGCGTGCTCGCGGTGGCGCGTGCGCACGCTCGTGAGCGGACAGGGGTGGCTTGAGAACCTTGCGTTCGACGGACGTGGCGGGATGACGATCTCGGCGTTGACGAAGGGACGCATCCTCCGCCTCTCGGCGCGTGGCCGCCTCTCCACGCTCCTCAGCGGCGTGCGCGGACCCGGAGGTGAGCAGCGGGCTGGCCACTACCTGTATTTCGTGACCGGCGACACGGTCCCGGTTGCGCCGAACGGGACGATTGAGCGGCTCGACCTGCGTACCGGCGAGCGCTTGACGTGGGCGCGCGGCCTGACGATGCCGAACGGGCTTACCCTCCTGCCAAACGGCGACGCGGTCGTCAGCCGCGACCTCGGCACCGGCACGGGACTGACGCGCGTGCGGGTTCACGACCGACATCATCCTCAGATCAACTGGGCCCGGATCGACGATACGAACGGGCTGGCGGTTGACCCGTCGGGTCGCTGGCTGTACGCCGACCGCACGTTCAGCAGCGACGGCGAGGTGGATCGCATCTCGATCGCGAACCCGCGCACGGCGCAGGTCGTCGGGCGTCTCGGCGCGAACGTCGCGCCCGACGACATGACGACCGATGCTCAGGGAAACCTGTACATCGCCGGCTTCGGCACAGGCGCGATCTACCGGCTCAATCCAAGGACCCACTCATCATGTCCGATCGCGACTGGGCTCGCGCATCCGACCTCGGCCCGGTTCGGCGGCACCGGCTGGCACGCCCGTGATCTGTACGTGACGGACTCCAGCGGACGCCTTTCAGAGCTCACGCCACCCCGTTAGACGCCAGCCTTCCGGTCGGCTCACGTTCTGGGAGATAGGCCGATCACCTGGGGAGATGGCGCGTTTCCACGACGATGCTTCCGAGCGGTCATCCGGGTTCCGGCAGCCGCGTGACGGCTGCCCCGGTGCGGACGGTGCCATGGCATCGCGTCTGGCCGCCATCGTCGAGTCGTCGTCGGATGCGATCGTCAGCACGACCGAGGACGGCACGATCGCGAGCTGGAATGGTGCCGCGGAGCGTCTCTACGGGTACACGCCGGAGGAGGCCATCGGGCGGTCGATTGCGCTGCTCGCGCCGCGGAACCAAGCCGACGAGCTCCCCTGGCTGCTCGAGCGTGTCGCCGAAGGCGCGCACGTCGACCGGTTCCAGACCGTGCGCCGCCATCGCGACGGATCGCTCGTCGAGATCTCGCTGACGCTCTCCCCCGTCCACGATGCGCACGGGCAGCTCCTCGGGGTGTCGACGATCGCCCACGACGTCGGAGAGGAAACGAGCGCCGCCCGCGAGCTTGCCCAGGCGCGCGCCGACATCGATCGGTTCTTCGACCTCGCCATCGACATCATGGCGATCGCCGATGCCGACGGCTACTTCGTCCGGCTCAATCGCGCGTTTGAGCGGATCCTCGGGTACTCCCGCGAAGAGATCTCGGCCGCGCCGATCGACGCCCTGATGCACCCTGACGACCTCAACGTGACAGCCGAGGCTCGCGCGGCCAAGAACGCCGGCCGTGCTCTGCGCGGGTTGGAGAACCGATACCGCTGCAAGGACGGCACGTATCGCTGGATCCGCTGGAACGCCACCGGACTGCAGGACGGGCTGACATACGCGATCGGACACGACATCACCGAGGCCAAGCAAATCGAGCAATCGCTCCGGGATGCGGAGAAGCTCTTGGCGCAGTCGTTCGAGCACTCACCGCTTGGAATGACGCTGTATACGCCGGAGCGAGCCGTGCTCCGGGCCAATCGGGCGTTCGCGCAGATGCTCGGAGTCAGCGTTGCCGATCTGCTGTGCGAGGAGCATCAGGAGCGCTTCACGCATCCTGATGACCGCGCCCTCGACGCCAAGAACGTGAGCGCGCTCCTCGCCGGGGAGATCGATGTTGCCCAATGGGAGAAGCGCTACGTGCGGGCGGACGGCCGCACTGTGTGGGCAGCGGAGTCGGTATCGCTCCTCCGACACGCTGACGGCTCACCCCGGCACCTGATCGGTCAGGTCGAGGACATCACGGCACGCAAGGCGATGGAGAGCGAACTGCGGGCCAGCCGCGAGGATGCGCTCGAGGCATCCCGGCTGAAGTCGCAGTTCGTGGCGAACATGAGCCACGAAATCCGCACGCCGCTCAACGGCGTCCTGTCGATGACCGAACTGCTGCTCGACAGTGGGCTCAATGACGAGCAACGGGAGTACGCGCAGGTCGTGCTGACGTCGGCCGAGGCGCTCACCGAGGTCATCAGCGACATCCTCGACTTCTCGAAGATCGAAGCGGGCAAGCTCGACCTTCTCGACGAGGACGTCGACGTGCGGCACACGATCGCCGAGGTCTGCGCGATTGTCGGTGTCAGCACGCGTGAAAAGGGCCTGGAGCTCCGGCTGACAGTTGATGACGATGTTCCAGACGTGATCCGGGTCGACCGCACGCGCGTCCGGCAGGTGTTGATGAATCTGCTCGCGAACGCGGTCAAGTTCACGGACACGGGCTCGGTGAGCGTCGAGGCTCGGCGTGATGGCGCTGCGCTGCGAATCGACGTCGTCGACACCGGCATCGGCATCGAGCCCGCCACACGCGCGCGCCTGTTCCAGCCGTTCTGCCAGGGAGACGCTACGACCACGCGCAGGTACGGCGGCACCGGGCTCGGCCTCTGTATCGCCAAGCAGCTCGTCGAGCTGATGGGTGGTTCGATCGGGGTGACGAGCAGCCCGGGGCGGGGCAGTACCTTCTGGTTCAGGCTGCCATGCCGGTGCGGCCGGCCGGCCGCCGACCTGGACGGGAGCGGCGAGGCCCGCCCGGCTGCGGTGCCGCTCGCCGCGGCGCCCGCGTGCCTGGCGCGCCGTTCCCAGCCCCCGCGGGTGCTCGTCGCCGAGGACAACGGGATCAACCAGATCGCCGCGCGGCGCCTACTTCAGAAGTTCGGAGTCGAGGCCGAGATCGCCGCGAACGGGCGTGAGGCGATCGAAATGACGGCCCGCCGCGACTACGACGCGGTCTTCATGGATTGTCAGATGCCTGAGGTCGACGGCTACGAAGCGACGTCGACGATCCGCCGTCGCGAGGGATCGGGCAGCCACACGCCGATCATCGCCATGACCGCACACGCGATGGAGGGCGACCGCGAGCGGTGTCTCGCTGCCGGCATGGATGACTATGTCGCCAAACCGCTGCGCATCGCGATGTTCGAGCAGGTGCTCACGCGCGTGCTCGGCGGCGTTGGGGCGGCGCACTCGGAGGACCCCGCCGGATCGCCCGACGACGAGTCCACGGCGTGTCTGCTCGATCGCACGATCGTCGACGACCTCCTGGCGGACCCCGGTGTCGCGGCCCGTCTGATCGAGCTGTTCGCGACCGAATCGAGGACCAAGATCGACGCGCTCGCCGAGGCCGTGCGGGACTGCGACGCCGTGACGGCGCGCGCCGTCATCCACAGTCTCAAGGGGAGTTGGGCCACCTTCGGCGCGGCGCGGCTCGCAGCGCTCGTGGCGAGCCTGCACGCGTGCACGGGGAGTGAGCTGCTCGATGCGCTGCCAGCCGCCCTCCCGGTGATGCGCGACGCCCTGGCCGATACTGAGATCGCGCTGCGTCGTCGCTAGAGGCGCAGCGCTGAAGCGACGAGCTCCTCGTGGTTCTGCTCGTGGCTGGCCCGGAACGCTGGTGCGTGCGCTAAGCCGGAGACGCGGCGTGCGCGGCGATCGACCGGTGCAGGCGAGTCACGATCGTGGAGCGGTCAGCTCCCTTACGCAGGTAGGTGACGGCGCCCGCCGTCAGGAACTCCCGCACCGATTGGTCGGACTCATCGACTGACAGGATCACGATTGCCGTGCCCGGTGAGAGCTCGCGGATGCGGCGTGTCGCGTGCAGCCCGCCTCCGGCCGGCATTTGGACGTCGAGCAACGCCACGTCAGGGTGCGTGTGGGTTGCCAGCTCGGCCGCCTCCGTCGCGTCGGACGCCGTGCCGACGAGCTCGAATTCGTCGCCGAGCTGTGCCACCAGCGTGGCCGCAACGAGACGGTCGTCGTCAGCGATCAGGAGGCGCGCTCGTTCACCCGACGCCACGCGGGACCCGGTCGTTTGCGATTCGGGGGACGGCTGCTCTGTCATGTCGGACTCCTCGTCGGTGCTGCGATTGTCCCTGCTCCATACATGACAATCGGTCCTCCGGCGCAGCGCGGCACCGTAGTCTGCGCCCACTCCGAGCTGCGGAACTCCCGCAGCGTCGCATGTGGCCGTCGGCTCGTCGACCGGCGACGAGGCGGCGAGGGCGAGCGCATCGCTCGCCGCGATGGCGAGCGCATCGCTCGCCGCGCGCTCACGGCGACGGCTCCCCCCCGCGAGCATCCGAGATGCTTGACCCCCTCACCCATGCCGCGATGATATGACCAGGCGCATGACCGACGACGTGCTTGATCATCACGATGCTGGCCAGGGGCTGGAGCTCGCGCCGGGTAGGCGGAAGCCGTGAGCGCGTCGGCGCCGACCCGGGGAGCGGGCCCGCGGGCGGACACGATGCCGTCGGATTTGGGCCCGCGGCATCTCATCGTCCGCGTCGTGGAGATCGTCGCCGTCATCGCCCTTGTGGTCGTTGCCATCACTGCGCTTCCCGGTCTCGACGACGTGCGGAGGCGGCTCGCCGCCGCTGACGGTCTCTGGGTCGTTGCGCTCGCTGTCACGGAGCTCCTGTCCTGCGCCGGCTACGTGCTCGCATTTCGCTCGACGTTCTGCTCGCAGATGTCGTGGCGGTTGAGCTACGACATCGCGATGGCGGAACTGGCGGCAAACTCGCTGCTGCCGACTGGCGGCGCGGGCGGCCTGGCGCTCGGCGTGTGGGCGTTGCGTCAGGCCGGGATGCCGACCGGGAACATCGCGCGGCGCACAGTCGCGTTCTTCGTCGTGACGAGCGCGGCGAACTTCCTGACGCTCATCGTTGTCGGCCTCGGGGTGTTCGTCGGCATCGTGCCCGGCGGCGGCTCGGCGTGGCTGACGCTCGTGCCGGCGCTCATTACTGCGATCGGCGCACTGCTCGTCATCCTCAGCCCGCGGCTGCTCCGGGCGCTCGGATCCCGGCCCCCCCGCCGACACCTCAGGGAGTGGCGCGCTCGCGCGCGTAACGTCGTCCGTAGCGGCTTGCAGACGTCTGCCGACGGCGTCGAGCAGGCGATCGTGCTGCTGCGCTCGCACAGCCTCGGCGTCAACGTGGGCTCATTCGCCTACATGGCGTTCGACATCGCCGCGCTTGGCTGTGCGTTTGCGGCGGTCGGCAGCGTGCCGCTGTTCGGGACGCTCGTGCTCGGCTACCTGATCGGCCAGCTCGGCAATCTCATCCCGGTCCCGGGCGGCGTCGGCGGGACCGAGGGCGCCCTCATCGGGATGTTCGTCCTGTACGGCGTCAATGCGTCGGATGCGGCTGCTGCCGTGCTCCTGTACCGCCTCTTCCAGCTCATCGTTCCCGCTCTGCTGGGGGTGCCGGCGTTCGTCCTGTTGCGCCGCCGGCTGCTGCACTCCGATCAGCCCGCGCAGGTGTGCGCGCCGCTTGCCCTCGACGTCGTCAAGCTGCCCGCGCGGTAAACCCGCGTCGCCAGCGCCCGACGGAGCGCCGACGACGCGGGATGAGGTCACTGGCCGGCCGCTCCTGGCGTGATGTTCTGGTTGAGCCGGAAGACGTTGGTCGGGTCGTATTCGTTCTTCAGCGAAACGAGCCGGCGGTAGGTCTCCGCGCCGTAGGCGGACCGCGCCGCGTCCGAATCGCCGAGGAAGTTGACGTAGGCGCGTCCGGTCGATTCGGCCGCTGCGGAATCGACGACGGCACGTGCCCACTCGGTGTGGGCCGCCGCCCCGCTCGGGTCGTGCCACCCCGTGACCGCGTTGAGCACGAACGGCATCGACCGCTCGGAGAACGCTGTCGCACCCTCGGCCACGCGGCCGACGGCACCGCCCATCTGGTGCACGTGGATCTCGCACTGCGGACCCGGTGCGGCCTGGTGGACCTTGCACAGCCGGTCGATCAACTCGTCGTCGAGCCGAGCGAGGTTGGTCGCCTTGAAGTAGGACTGGATCCCCTTCGGCCACAGCGGATCGAGCAGTGTCTGGAGCGCGGGGTACGGCATCGGGCCGAGCAGGTCGGCGATCGGTTCGGCGACCTCACGGATCTTGCGGACGAGCGCTTCGCCCTGCTCGACCGGACCGGTCGAGGCGGCGACGAGGGCCACGACCTTCTTGCCGTGCCACTCCTCCGGGATCACCGGCAGCGGCGGTGCTGATGTCATGTTGACGACTGCCGTGATCTCGTCCGGCGCGTCTTCGGCCCAGTCGCGGAACGCGCGGAGGAGGTCGAACGCCTCCTGCGCGGGGTAGAAGATCGGGCCGCCGTAGATCTCCGCTCCGAGCGGATGCAGCGCGAACTCGAAACGGGTGACGATGCCGAAGTTCCCGCCGCCGCCGCGCAGCCCCCATAGCAGCTCGGGGTTCTCCGTCTCACTGGCGCGCACGACGCGGCCATCCGCGGTGACGACATCGGCCGCGACGAGGTTGTCGCAGGCGAGCCCGAAGCTCCGCATCGTCCAGCCGATGCCGCCCCCGAGCGTGAAGCCGGCGACACCGGTCGTCGAGACCAGACCGCCGGTCGTCACGAGTCCGTGGGCCAGTGTGGCGCGGTCGACATCGGCCCACAGCGCGCCGCCGCCGGCGCTCGCCCGGCGGGCCGCCGGCTCGACGTGCACGTCGTTCATCTGACCGAGATCGATGACGATCCCGCCGTCGCACGTGGAGAAGCCGGCGACGCTGTGCCCGCCGCCGCGGACCGCGATCGTGAGGCCGTGGCTGCGGGCGAAGCCGACAGCCGTGCTCACGTCCGAGGCGGTGCTGCAGCGGACGATCAGCGCCGGCCGGCGGTCGTCATGTGCCCCGTTCCAGATCCGGGCCGCATCGGTGTACGCGTCGTCGCCTGGGAGCACGACGTCCCCGTGCAGGGATTCGCGCAAGTCCTGAATGGTTGCTTCCCCGAGAACCGGGGCGATGGTGTAGCTCATCTCCGTCTTTCCTTTGGGTAGTTAGGAGGCGAGCGGAGTTGTATGCGGCGGGTCTTTGACCGGCCTTAGCACGCCGTTAGCGAGCTCACTGAGCCGCCGTTCGATGTCGGCCGCGCCGACGGCGTCGTGGCGCGCGGCGTAGCGCGCTTGAGCATCGACGAGCAGCGCCGTGGCGAGGCCGATGTCGTCGCGGAGCACCGCGACCTCGGCGAGCCCGGCGAGCGTGTTGGCGATCCACCGCTCCCGCTGCGTCGGGCCGAGCACCCCCCGTGCCTCCTGCAGCGCACGCTCCGCGTCGTCGATCTCGCCGGTGGCAAACGCGAGGTCGGCCGTTCGCCACAGGGCGTTGGCGAGACCCCACCGGTCACCCGCGCGACGGAACATGCGGCGGGCCTCGGTGAGCCTCTGCTCCGCACTCGCGTACTCGCCGGTGAGCGTGTCGATGAGCCCGAGCCCGGTCAGCGCGAGTCCGAGCCCGCGTCTGTCTCGCTGGCGGCGTCGGAGCTCGAGCGCCTGCTCGAGGGCCTCGCGCGCCGCGGCCGGTGCGCCGTCGGCAAGCTCGAGGTAGGCGCGCCGCGCCAGCACTGCCGATACGCCGTGCTCATCGCCGGAATCGGTGAACCGGGCGGCGCTCTCGTCGAGGAGCATCCGCGCCCGCGGGAGGTCGCCCCCCGCGCGCACGATCCCCGCCTGATTCGCCAGGACGTACCCCACGGCCGCCTCGCAGGACATCTCCACGAACGGCTGCAACGTGTCCTCGAACACCATCCGAAATCCGGGCCGGCCACCGGGCTGAATCGTCTCCGCGAAGTTGAGCGGGGACGGGATCCGCTCCGGCGACCCCGCCAGCGCTCTGAACCGGTCGGCCGCGTCGGCGAGGTGCGCTTCCGCGCGCGGCAGGTCTCCGAGCGCCCAGTGCACGATGCCGAGCGAGTACACGCCGGTCGCCTCGGCGCTGACGAACCCCTCACGCCGCGCGAGCTCGAGCCCCTGCTCAAACCGGCGGCTTGCGACCTCGACGTCGTCGTGCGCGAGGCTCAGTTCGCCCGCGAACTGAAGTGCGCGCCATTGCGATCGCGCATCGCCGATCTCGGCAGCGACCGCGTAGCTCTCCTCGGCGTGTGTGTGGCCGCGAGCGGTGGCTCCGCTGCGCAGGTCGATCGATGCGGCGGCGAGCAGTGCCCGCGCTCGGGCGGTGCTGCGCTCGGGGGCGGTTGCGAGCACACGATCGAAGCGCCGCCCGGCTTCGACGAGGTCGATCCGGCGCATCCAGAAGGGAAGCAGGGCCGTGCACAGACGCAACGCGTCACCAGGCCGACGGTCAAGCAGCGTGTCGAGTGCCGTCCGGAGGTTCGCGGCGTCGCGGTCGAGCCGCGGCGCGCCTCGCTGTTCCTCGGCGAGTGCAAGCGCCCACTGCGCATGGTCATCTCTCAGCGACTGCCAGCTCGTTGCCCTCGGTCAGCCGGTCCTCCGCGTACAGGCGCACCGTCTCAAGCAGCCGGTAGCGCCGCTCTCGCGGCGACGCTTCCTCGATCGCAACGAGCGACTTCTCGACGAGACGGGCCAGGAGGTCAGGGATCTCCTCTGCTGGGAGCTCGTCATCCGGGCATACCGTTTCGACGGCGTGGAGGTCGAATGACCCGGCGAACGTGGCGAGTCGCCGGAACAACCTGCGCTCGGCCGGATCAAGCAGCTCATGGCTCCAGTCGAGCGTCGCGGCCAGCGTGTGCTGACGGGTCGGGGATGCGTGGCCGCCGCTGCGGAGCAGGCGGAAGCGGTCATCGAGCCGCTCTGCGATCACGGCCGGGCCAAGTGCCCCCAGGCGCGCGGCCGCGAGCTCGAGCGCGAGCGGCAGCCCGTCGAGCCGGAAGCAGATCCGCGCGATGTCCGGCGCGTTGTGCTCGTCAAGCACGAACCCTGGCTGGGCTGCCTGCGCGCGCTCGGTGAACAGGCGGACCGCCTCGCAATCGAGCAGCTGAGCGGGCGTGAGCCCCTGGTCGGGATCCGGGATGCCCAGGGACGGCACCCGGAAGACGACCTCGCCCGGCACGGCGAGGGGCTCGCGGCTCGTCGCGAGGATCGCGAGGTGGGGCGCTCCTCGGAGCAGGTCCGCCGCGAGGCCGGCGGCGCCGGCGAGCAGGTGCTCGCAGTTGTCGAGGACGAGCAGCAGCGGCTGCATCCCGAGGTACTCGATCACGGCCTCCAGGGACTCTGCCCGGACAGGGCGTGGACGTCGAGGGCCGCCGCGACCGCCTCCGGAACGAGCGCGGCATCGGTCAGGACGCCGAGCTCAACGAGTGCCGCCCCGCCGGCGTACGAGTCCTCGGCGCCCCGCGCCAGCTCGAGCGCAAGCGTCGTCTTCCCGACTCCGCCCGTGCCGACGAGGGTGAGCAGACGCGTCCCGGCGAGCAACGCGCTCAGGTCGTCGAGCTCGCGCTCCCGGCCGACGAACGAGCTGGTCTCGGAGGGCAGGGAGGGCACCTGGTAGCGGCCGTCCGACGCGATCTTGGAGAGCTCGATCTCGAGCGCGAGTGCAAGTTCGGCGAGCTCCTCGCGGCGGTCCTCGACCCAGTCGTCGTAACGATTCTCCGGCAGGAGCTCACCTCGGTACACAGCGAGCGCCGCACGGTAGGCCGCGGGAGTGGTGCGGCTCCGGGCGTCTGCGGCGGTCCGCTCGAGGTGATCGACGTCGATCTCCGCGGTGAGCATCAGCATGCCGTCACGGACGTCGATCGCCTCGGGCCCGAGCGCGCGCCGCGCGACGTGGACGGCCTGATGCAGGTTATTGGCTGCTGCCGCCGGCGCCCGATCGCGCCACAGCACGTCCATCACCTGCTCGCGGTGGAGGCGATGTCCGGGTGCCAGCGCGAGCAGCTTGACGAGCTCGCGGGCCTTGCGCAGACGCCAGAGGCGCGGGTCGACCGCGACTCCGTCGACGGTGGCGGAGAAGCCGCCCAGAAGCGTGATGCTGACATTGCTCACGGCTCGAACTCCTCACCTGCGGTCCCTGACGTCCGCCGAGCACGATCACCGGGCTCGACAGGCGAAGCATAACCCCGTGGCCGCGTCTGCTAAGGACGCGCTTATTGAAGTCAAAGACCACGTGCGTACACCTCGAGCGGCCCATGGATGTGCCCACGACATCTCGAACCCACGCCGCCAGGCGGCCGCTTCACCCTGCCGATTGGTGGGGAGACGGGGACTACGCGCTGCGCGAGCGGGCCTATGGGACGATCCACCGGCGCCTGATCGACAGCGTCGATCCACGGCCCGGCGAGCGCGTGCTGGACGTGGCATGTGGGCTCGGTGCCGTGGCCGCGATGGCGTCTCGGCGGGGAGCCAAAGTGACGGCGGTCGATCTTTCAGCCGGCATGATCGATCGCGCACGGCGCCGCCCCGAGCGCGTCGATTGGCGGATTGGCGACTGCCGATCGCTGCCCTTCGAGGACGACAGCTTTGACGTCGTCGTCTCCAGCTTCGGCGTGATCTTCGCGCCTGATCCGCAACGCGCTGCCGCTGAGCTCTCACGCGTGTGCCGCGGTCGCCTGGGGGTAACAGCGTGGATCGCGGACTCGGGTCGCGATCTCTGGCAGGGATGCACGCCCGCGTCGACCGCGTCCCGGGTGTGGTCATCGGAGATCGGCGCGGCGAGTCTGCTGCCGCGCTTCGACCTTGTGAGCGAGGAGGGAGTGTGGTGGCTGCACGGACGGAGCGGCGAAGCGATCTGGTCCTGGGTGGTCCGGACGTCTCCGCCGGTCCGCGCGCGCCTGCGCGAGCTGTCGGCGACGCAGGTCCGAGAGGCGCGCGCCGCGTGGATTCGGCGCTATGAGAGCTTCCGCATCGGCGACACGATCCACGTCCCGCAGATGTATCTGCTCAGCGCCGGCCACAAACAGCGCCGGCGCTGAGCGCCTACGGCTTCGGCGCGAGTGAGATCACCTGCTGGTAGGTCGGGCGGTTCGTCGACGGGAACGTTGTCTTGATGAGCCCAGGAATGAAGCTCGTCATTCCCTGGTCGACTCGCCACGAGCTCGGCGACGCGCCTGACTGCTTGACGAGGTCCGCGCGGCCCGCCTTGACCGCGGCCCACAGCGAGCGCGCACACGCAGGGATGCTCCCGCGCCCGCAATACCGCACTGAGTACGGGGCGCGGATGGGTCGGCCGAGCTGCGTCCTGAGATCCTTGTCGACATACGAGGGGTCACGGCCGAGCAGGTTCTCGAACGCCGTCAGCTCACTCCCGAGCCGCGGCTTCATGACCGCGTCGAAGATGTGCGGCCACGCGGCACGCAGCAGCGCCGCTCCTGAGAACGGGATCGGACCGCCCGGCGGGTTGCCGATTGTCGGCGCGCCGTGACGGACCCAGTTGTCGACGAGCGCCACCGCGCTCGCCGTCGCCGCGTCGGGCGCGTGGCCGCGGCGCAGCATCGCGCGGACGACCGGCCACACGAGCACGCCGGTGGCGTCCTGGGTCGCGGCCTTGTTCATCACGCCGACGACGTCATTGATCCGCGGGTGCTTCGGGAACGGGCCGAACAGCTCGACGTGCTGTACCGAGCCGTAGTGGTCGTCATCGCCGTGCATGTATCCCGGCGCCGCCTTGTTGTTCCAGTTGAGCAGCAGGCTGTTCGGACCGCCGATGTCGTGCGGATGGCCGAGCTCGGAGAGGAAGCCCCGCCACTCGTAGTTGCCGTTCCCGAGTGTCGGGAGACGGCGATCGAGGCCACGGGCGCGGATCGGGAGCAGGCCTGAGGAGAAGAACGACGTCCACTTGCGCGACGTGTACGCCCAGTTGAACGTGAAGCCGAACCGGTTCGCGTACTTCCAGAACTTCTGTGGTGTCGACGCTCGCCCGGCGGTCATCGCCTCCAGGGCGCCGATGGACAGGCCGTCCTGGCCGTAGGTCGAGCGCTTGCGGGCGAACGCGTACGGCCAGCCATGCACGGTCCCGGTCCCGATGATCGGGCCGTGGACCGTCATCGGGAACGTGATCTCCTTGCTGCCGAGACGGCCGGCATCGAAGATCCGCATCTTCCGGCACTGGCCGCGGAACACGTACGAGAGCGTCGCGCGGGTCGGCCGGCCACCGCCGGGGACGCATAGCTTCTCGGCGAACACGTCCTCGTTGTCACCCGTCGCCGTCGTCAGGCTCCATGCATAGTCACGCGTGCGCCCGATCAGGAGATACAGCCCGAGTCCCGACGCCGAGACGCCCTGCGCATTGATGCCAGGCCCCTGGAGGTGCTCCTGGTAGACGATCTCCGGGTAGTAGTAGCCGAGTTGCGGCCCCATCACGCCCAGTGGGCGGCCGGTTGCCGACCGGCTCGCGGCAACCTGCTGCCAGTTCGACGCGTGACGCCGCGGCGGCTCCATGTCACGGGCGGCGCCGGTACGCGGGTCTGGAACGAGCTTGATCGAACCCGGGTCGATCACGACTGAACCGCGGACCCCGCCGCCGGTCAGCGTCGGGTAGTTGAAGAACTTGCGGATCGTCGTCGGCGCGTCCGGGTCGTTCGCCTCCATCGCGTCGCTCCACATCGCGTGGCCGCGCCGGACGCCGAACTTCTGCTCGAACCGCGCCAGGAGATCGGAGTTCTCGTGCTCGGAGCCGCCGCCGTTGCCGAAGATCGACCCGATGAACGCGGTCACGGCGATGACGTCATTGGGCGTGAACGGCGTGCCGTTCCCCGGGAATGGGAGGTGGTGCGACGTGTAGTACGCGTTGACCCCGTCGGCGTAGTTCGTCATGTCGGCGAGGATCTGGCGACCCTCGGCGCCGTAGGCGCGGATCAGTCGCTGCCGCTGCTGTGTGACGAGCGCCTCGGACTGTGCGCTCGGTGTGAACGGCGTCGCGCTCGTGACAAGGGAGAACGCGTCCAGGCCCGGAATGTCGGCGACCGCGGCTCGCGCCGGCTCGCGCCCGAACGCCAGCAGCAGCCCGCGGTCGCGCGCGGTCACCCAGCCGGAGCCGTACATCAGGCCCGCGCGCGTCTTGCCGTCGATGTGCGGGATCCCGTACGAGTCGTACGTGACCGTCACGTCGCTGCGCCCGACGGGCTCGTTCGTCGTCGCGCCGATCGGCTTGAAGTCGTCCGGCAGGTAGAACCGATTGACGTCCGCCATCGTCACGTTGCGCCGCAGCGGGGTGAGGCCCGTGTACAGCGACAACTGGTCGAGCGAATGCGGGTTCGTCGGAATGCCGCCGTAGTTACCGGGCGGCAGGACAAAGCGAGCGATGTCGCTGCTTGCCGCGCTGGCCAGGGAGGGAGCGAGCAGGACGATCAGAAGGATGGCGGGGGCGAGAAGGCGTCGGAGCATCCGGTGGTTGTATACGGTCGCGGTATACGGCGTCAACCTTGGATGCGTTGACCCGGGGCCGCGGTTACGTCCGCGCCGAAAAGCGGTAAACATCTGGGCATGGCAAAGATTGCGGTGACGGGAGGCAGCGGCAAGGCCGGGCGGGTGGTCGTCCGCGACCTGCGTGAGCGCGGCCACGACGTCCTCAACATCGATCTCGTGCCATCGCCGGAGTCGAACCATCCGGAGGGCGACATCCCGTTCCTGCGGGCGGACGTGACCGACTTCGGCCAGACGCTGGAGGCGCTCAGTGGCGGCCACACGTTGCCCGGGATCGAGACGGTCGTGCATCTGGCCGCGATCCCGTCGCCGGCCCACGCGACCCCGGACCAGGTATTCCGGACGAATATCACAAGCACGTATACGGTTTTCTCGGCGGCCGGCCACCTCGGGCTGCCACGCGTCGTATGGGCGTCAAGCGAGACGACGCTCGGTCTTCCGTTCGAGACCCCGCCGGACTACGCGCCGGTTGACGAGAAACACCTCCGCCCGGAGACGAGCTACGCGCTGTCGAAGGTCCTCGGCGAGGAGATGGCCCGGCAGATGCATCGCTGGCACGGGACGACGATCGTCGGGCTGCGCTTCTCCAACGTGATGATCCGCTCCGACTACGAGCGGTTCGCGGGGTGGCAGGACGACCCCCATCTGCGCAAGTGGAACCTGTGGGGCTACGTCGATGAAAGTCACGTCACCGAGAGCGTCCGGCGCGCGCTCGAGGCCGACATCACCGGGACAGACAACTTCATCATCGCCGCGCCCGATACGGTCATGCGCCGCCCGAGCCGCGAGCTCATGGCCGAGGTGTTCCCTGACGTCCCAGTCGCGGACAGCCTCGACGGTAACGACACCCTGCTCGACATCAGCCACGCCCGCGAGGTCCTCGGCTATGCGCCGACGTTCAGCTGGCGCGATCTGTCCTGAGCTCCCCACTGACGAATAGTTCGGTCGTCGCCCGTTTCCAGCGCGTCAGCTGACGCTTGTCCAGGAAGGGTCGCCTGAGCTGGCGGCTCACTGCGGGCTCCATGATCACCGTCCCGAGGTTGATGAGCACCGTGTGGAGGGCAGCCCAGTCGAGATCAAGGTCCTCGCGGAGCAGGCCACGCTCTGCGAACTCCGCAAGCTGCTCGCGGCAGAGTTCGGTGATCGTGTCGAACACGGCGAGCGCCGCCTCGTCGCGTTCCGCGACCCCCCTCGCCACGTAGCGCAGCGCGAGGAAGTGATCGGCGACGAGCGCGGTCAGGCGGTCGGCGATGTCCTCGACGGCGTCGCCCTGCACGGGGCGGACCGCGAGAGCGTCGCGGGCGATCGCCGTGACGCGTGCGTCGACGGCGGAACGCAGGGCGGCCTTCGACGGGAAGTAGTGCTGCACGAGACCGGCGGAAACGCCGGCCTTCGCCGCGACACCGCGGATCGTCGTCGCGGCCACGCCATGACGGGCAAAGCTCTCCAGCGCGGCGGCGAGGATGCGATCGGACGTCGAGATGGGCGACATGCGAGGGGCACGAGGATATGCCCCTGCGTGGTGCAATACACGTGTATTGGTAATCCGATACAGTTGTATTGCCGGTCCCAAGCACACCAAGGAGGACGAGGACGTGGCCACCCTTGCCGACGCCGCACCGAACGCGCTTGCCAACCTCCCGTTCCGCTGGAACGCGATCTGGAAGAACGGCGCACCTGTCACCCACACCGGACCGGTGCACGTGAGCATGAACGACTACCTCATCCACCGGCTGCGGGACGTGCCGCGCGTCGGCCGGGAGGGCATGAGCTTTCGGCACCACTGGCCCCAGACGGAGGGCGCGCTCGGCCTGTGGGTGGGCACGTGGCGCGGCGGCAGGCGGCAGGTGTCGGTGTCCGTGTGGCGCAGCGCCGAAGACCTGCGGCGCTTCGTCCGCTCACCACGTCACCTGCGGATCATGCGCGAGTTCCGGGATGCTGGGGCGCTCCACACGACCGCGTGGACCGCGGAACGGTTCGACCGGGCGCTCATCTGGCGCCAGGCGACCGACCGGCTGTACGGACGCGTCGACGGCGTTCCGCATCACTGAGACTCAGGGCGTGCGCGCCCGCGTGTCGCGGCCCGCAGCGCGTGCCGCGACCCCTGACTCCCGCACGGGACGGTGACGGGCTCCATCCTCCAATCGCAGGAGGGGGCATCAGCCGCCTGATCCGGCGATCGGTGGATGGGCGCCGGACCTGCGGTCAGGCACAGTTGTTCCACCGCGACAGGCGAGAGCACGGATGAAGAGCTTGGGGGCGCGGTATCGGTGGTCCGCTCGGATGCGGCCGCCACGGTGACGGCTCGCGACTCTCTCCGGGCGCGGGGAGAGCGCGAGCCTCGCCGGATTGTCGCCGCCTGAGGCTGCGGTCTGCGATCCGGGGAACGATGCTCACGTATGCTGCGCGGCGACCGACCACGACCGGGAGTGGCTGCGATGTTCTACAAGCACAGTGGGCTGCTGAAGGAACTGCGAGCGACCGGGCGCACCGCGCCGGCTGAGATCCTCGGGATGCGCACCGAGGGGAGCTACAGCGAGATGCGCTCGGCGTGGGCGGACGACTCCGATCTCACGGCGGGCGGCACCCTGTGTCGGCTCGAACTCCGCGTGCTGCCCCCGGGCGGGCCGCCATTTGAAAAGACGATCCGGACGCGGCTCAACACGTTCAAGTACACGGGCGACACGATCGACGTGCTCTACGACCCGAACGACCACGACAAGGTCGCCTTCGACTACGAGGCCGACGCGCAGCGCGTGATGCGGCGCCACGCGAGGCCGGTCGGCAACGCCGCGACACTCGATCCCGAGCTGCAGGAACTGATGGACATGGAGGAGGCTGAGCGAACGGCGGCGCCGGCGTCCGCGGGCACACCGGGCTCGGGCGCGCCCCGCTCGGCAGAGGACGACCGGCTCGACCGGCTCCAGAAGCTCGCCGACCTGCACCAGCGCGGTGCCCTCACGGACGCGGAGTTCGCGGCCGAGAAGGCCCGGATCCTTGGCGAGCCGTAACGCCGGTGTCGCCCGGCACTGGCGCTTCGTGCTCACGGAGACCGCGGAGCGGCCCAGGCAGCTGACTCACGCGAGAGGATGTGGGCGGCGATCGCGCAACCGACGATGATCGCGAGGCCGAACGACAGCGCTGCGACGAGCCCGACGTTGATGATCAACAGTCCGCCGGCCAGCGCACCGACGGAGAAGGCGACGAGCGCCAGGCCGCGACGCAGCATTGCCGGGTCGCTCCAGCCGCGGTCGTGTTCGGTGAGCGCGCCGGTGATCGTCATCGTGAGGACCACGGTGAGCAGGTCCGGGACCTTCAGGTAGCGGATCGCGGCAAGCTGGCAGCCCATCGACATCGCGAGCAGCACGAGCATCGCGTCCCGGGTGCCGACAGTGAAATGAGGCCCGGTGGTGATGGCGATGAGCGCGACCGTGACGGCAAACGTCAGCTTCACCCCGAGCACGTTGCGCAGCGCGAGACCCCGATGCGAGCGCGCCGCGCCGCATGCGCGCGCACCGATCAACACACCGACGATGAAGCCGCCGACCGCGAGCGCAGACGTGCCAACGGCAAAGCCGTGCGCGCCGGCGGCGGCGAGCCCGAGAAACACGAGGTTGCCGGTCATGGTGGCGACGAACACTCCTCCAAGCCGGAGGATGCTCGTCGCGTCGACGACGCCGGCGAGCACGGTCAACGCGAGCAGCAGGGCGGGTAGCGGTCCGTGCGCCTCGTCACGTAGGGCGCGCCGAAGACCATGCGCCAACGGCGGGCGGTTCCCGGCCGGACCTGGGGTTCTCCGGGGCTCGCTCACGCCCCGGCATTCTCACGTGGCCCGCGGCGGACGCGGGTGTGCCGAGCGGTCGACCGACCGCTAATGGACTGTTCAGCCGCGGCCGGGAGGGAACCCGACCTGGCGCCGCCCATCGTCCCAAATGAGCGTGGGGACGATTCCGCGGTTATTCGTGTAGCCCATCAGCTCGTCCTTCCAGGCCTGGCTCGTCGTCGCGTCACGCTCCTCGACGGTTTCGCCGTTCGCCGCGAGATCCTCTCGGGCGGCCTGGCAGTACGGGCACCCCGGCTTGACGTACATCACAATGCTCATCGTTCAATCGCAGGATAGAGACAGCGCTGGCGCTGCGGACGAGGGTCAGGTGCTCGTCTACGCCGCTCGGCGCTGTCCGAGCGCGACGGACAACGAAACCCGGGCGCGCGCGGCTCGTTGTACCGCATAGATGCCACGCGCTCCCGCTCATGCGCAAGCGCGCTTGAGAACCCTCGTCCGCGCTCTCGCGGCCGTCCTCGCAGCGCTGTCGGTCACCTCGGCCACCGACACGGCCGCCGCCTACTCCCCTCCACCGTACATGGGCCTTGACACGTGGTACGCGTTCGGGAACAACATCTCCGAGGGGACGGTTCTGGGCCTCACCAACGCGGCTGCCGCCGACGGCCTAAGGGCCGCCGGATACCGCATCGTGTGGCTGGACTCCGGCTGGTGGACCGGCACGCGCGACGCCAACGGGACCATCACCGTGGACGAGGTGAGATGGCCACACGGAATGGCGTGGCTCGCCGCCTACATCCACTCGATGGGGATGCGCGCCGGGATCTACACCGACGCCGGCCCGCAGGGCTGTGGGCCCGCCGGCGGCAGCTGGGGCCACTACCAGCAGGACATGGACACGTTCGCAGCCTGGGGGTTCGACGCGGTCAAGGTCGACTACTGCGGAGGTCTGCGGGTGCCGGAGACCGGCGCCACCCCTGAGGTGCAGTTTTCCGCGATCGCGCAGGCGCTCCGAAACAACAGCTCGCACCGCCCGATGCTGCTCAACATCTCCAATCCCGACTCGCTCAACGGGGTCGGGATGTGGCTGACGACCTGGACCTATGCCCCGGCGCTCGCCGACTCGTGGCGAACCGGCTTCGACATCGCCGTCGGCCCGGGCACCGCCTTCCAGAAGGTGCTGCGCAACCTCGACTGGGACGCGCTGCATCCGGAGCTCGCCACCCACGGTCATTTCAACGACCCGGACAATCTCATCCCGACTCTCGGGTTGTCAGCGGCGCAGGCGCGCGCCCAGTTCTCGATGTGGGCGATGCTCGCGGCACCGCTGATGCTGTCCGCCGACCCGACCCGCCTCTCCGCCGTCCCGCTCTCCACGTACGAGAACCGGGAGGTCATCGGCATCGACCAGGACCCGCTCGGCACTCAGGGCACGCGGGTGCGGAGCGGGCGCACGGAAACGTGGGTCAAGCCGCTCGCCGACGGCTCCCGCGCGGTCGCGCTGCTCAACCGCTCGAACCGGCCGGCGCAGGCGACCGTGAACGCCGCGAGCGTCGGCATCGGGGGCCGCAATCTCCGCGTGCGCGACATCTGGGCGAGGGTGACCACCTCACGCACCTCGCGGTTGACCGTGACCGTGCCCGCAAACGGCACCGTGCTGCTGCGGGTCTCCCGCGCGCATCTCGCGGTTCACCGCGGCCGGCGCCGCTGACGTGCGGACATCGCCGGCCGGGCAGCCCGCCGGTCCGGCGCGACGCACGGGTACAGTTGGACGCGTGCCGGAGCTGCCCGAGTTTCGCCTCGAGGTCTACCTCGGGCGGTGGGAGTTCGCCGCCCGTCACCACCTCACGGCGTCCGACGCCGAGACACTGACGGTCGGTGAGTTGCTCGAGCTCGCGGGTGAGGACGGGCGCGAGGGGCTGCTCCGGACTCCGCTCTCCTACACGCCGACGTGGGGCACCGCTCCGCTGCTCGAGGCGATCGCGGCGACGTACGAGCACGTCACCTCAGAGCACGTGCTGACGTTTGCCGGGGCCGAGGAGGCCATGTTCTGGGCGCTTCAGGAGTTCGCCGGTCCGGGCGACCACGCCGTGGTCACCGTCCCGAACTACCAGTCGATGGAGGCGGTGACGCTCGCGACCGGCGCGGACGTCGACGGGTTGATGCTCCGGCCCGAGAACGGCTGGGGCCTCGATCTCGAGGCGCTCGAGCGTCTGCTGCGACCGCAGACACGGCTCGTGGCGGTCAACTTTCCGAACAACCCGACAGGCGGCCTGCCTGACCCCGACGTGTTCAGGCGCCTGGTCGCGCTCTGCGACGAGCGAGGGATCCGGCTGTGGAGCGACGAGGTCTACCGCGGCCTTGAGCGCGATCCGGCAGACACGCTCCCGCAGGCGGCCGATCTGTCGCCCATGGCCGTCTCGCTGAACGTGATGTCCAAGGCCTACGGGCTGCCCGGTCTGCGGATTGGCTGGATCGCCTGCCGTGACCGTCCGCTGCTCGAGCGCCTCGAGCGGCGCAAGCACTACACGTCGATTTGCAGCGCCGCGCCGAGCGAGCACCTGGCGACGCTCGCGCTCCGAGCGGGCGACCGCATCCGGCAGCGCAACCGAGCGATCATCGAAGCCAACCTGCCGGTCTTCGAGGACTTCTTCGGCCGCTGGCCCGAGCATCTGGCGTGGGAGCCGCCTCAGGGCGGCTGCGTGTCATTTCCGCGACTGACGACCGGAGAGTCGACGAGCACATTCTGCCGCCGCCTCGTTGAGCGCGCCGGGGTGGTGCTGCTGCCGGCCGACATCTATGCCTCAGAGCTCGGATCGGTGCCGACCGACCGCTTCCGGATCGGCGTCGGGCGGCGCGATCCGGAGCCGGCCCTCGCCGCACTCGGTCGGTTTCTCAGCCGTGATCGTGCGGCCGCGTAGGCTCCCCAACGGGTTGGTGAAGCCGCCGGCTGGGAGCTCTGGGGGCCGCTGCGTCAGACGGCCACGGAGCTTCGGCAGTAGTCATCGAGCCACCGCGTCCGGTAGCCGTCCTGCCAGAGGATCGGGAAGAACGCCTCGTCAAGCTCGGTCTCGCCCGGCCGACGGTAGCGGGAATAGATCGGGTGCGAGTGCTCGGGATTCCAGCGGGTGTCGGTTGAGATCAGGTGGCTGATGACCGAGCGTCGGTGCTTGTCGGCGCGCTCGTTCGGTGGGCTGCCGTGGAATGTCCAGCCGTCGTGGATCGCGGCTCCGCCGGCCGGGACCTCGATCGGGACGAGTTCGAGTTCTGTGTCCTCCGGGACCGACTCGCGGACGTGTCCGAGCCAGTCCTCCGGAGCGTGAAATGCGCCCCCGCGGGGCGCGTGCGGCCACCGGTGTGAGCCCCGCACGTAGTAGATCGTGCCGCTGTCGGCGGCGGTGTCGTCGAGCGCCATCCAGCACGTCGTCATGTTCGGAGGGTCGAGGTGATCGAGGTAGGCGGCATCCTGATGGCAGAGCAGGGCCTTGCCTGAGGGCGGCTTCCAGATCGCGTTGTCCTGCGCGATCCGCACCCCGGGAAGCCCCGCCAGCTTCGCGGCGAACTCGCCAACGCGCCGCGACAGCACGACAGAGGCGAGCAGGCGATCGGCCTTCCACACATTGCACAGCTGGCGGGTGAGGTTCGGCGGCGTCTCGCCGGGGACGTAGTTGACCTCGTCTGGAGCCAGGCCCGTCTCCCATTCGTGCGCGAAAACGTGGGTGAAGCGAGTGCGGATGGCGTCGAGGTCGGTCGGCTCGAGGAAGCGCTCGATGATCAGGAAACCATCGCGGCGGTAGGTCTCGATCTGCTCGGCGTTCGGGCCGCTCACGGCGACGCGAGTCTATACGCGGTGGTGTGCGGGAGGGGAGCGCAGATCGGTGAGAAGCATCGCGAACGCCCCCGCGCCGAGAGCGCCCTGGACTCCGAGGGCGATCGCGCGGTAACAGACGATCGCCGCTCCGGCGAGGCCGAGGTCGACGTCGGAGGCGACGAAGATCCCGAGCATGAGCGGCTCGACTCCGCCGACGCCACCGGGCAGCGGCAGCGCGGTGCCGAGTTGCCCGAGCATGTAGGCGAGGATCAGCACACTCAGCGCCGGATGCCCCCCGACCGCCTGGAAGCCCGCCCAGAGTGCCGCGCAGTCACCGGCCCACCAGCCGGTCGCGCCAAGGAGCGGGGCCGGGCGGCGTAGACAGATGACGAGATCGGCGACACCTTCCGGCACCGTTGCCAGCCACGACCGCGCGCGGGCCCGCCACGATCGCTCGTCAGCGCTCCCGCCGCGCGAGAGCAGCGCGACGAGGCCGACAAGGGCGACGGCGAGGACGACGAGACCGATCGGCGCCAGCGCGGTGAGCACCGGAGCGTGCCCGGGCAGCACGTGCAGCGACACCCCCACGCCGAGGACGATCGCCGCCGCGACGTACGGCAGGTTGAAGACGCCGAAGTGGGCGACGCTGCGCACGACGATGACTCGCCAGGGCATTCCCTCGGCCCGCAGCGCCCAGAACCGCACAGCCGGACCGCCCAGCCCGGTCGGGAGGACCGCGTAGGCGCCGAGTTCGGCGAGTCCGATCTCGCCCGAGCGCCGCGCCGTCAGCCGCCAGGGCGACCGGGAGAACACCGCCGCGAAGAGCAGCGCGTACGAGGCGCAGGCGAGTGTCTCCAGCACGAGGGCGACAACGAGCCAGCCCACAGCCGCGTTCGCGAGCCGATCGTTCGCGCCGGGAACCAGCTGATCGATCGCGACGAACACACCCGCGAACAGCCCGAGTGTCAGCGCGATGCGGAGGGCGCCGGACGTCGCCGCTGCAGAGGGACGGAGTTTGTGCGGTGCCGGGCGGATGGACGGCGGAGCCTACGGACTGGTGCGATGAGATCAGCGGGGCCCCGCGGTCTTATCGTGTGCAACGAACCACCACAAGGCGGGAGGCACGACGCGTGGCCAAGGTCATCTATTCCGCGATCACATCGCTCGACGGCTACATCGAGGACGCGCAGGGGGCGTTCGATTGGGCTGCTCCGGACGCCGAGGTGCACACGTTCGTCAACGAGCGCGAGCGCCCGATCGGCACGTATCTCTACGGCCGGCGCATGTACGAGACGATGGTCGTCTGGGAGACGATGAGCACCGGCTCCGAGCAGCCGGAGGCGATCCGCGACTACGCGGAGATCTGGCGGACGGCCGACAAGATCGTGTACTCGCGCAGCCTCGCCGCCGCGCCAAGCGCTCGCACGCGGGTGGAGCGGGAGTTCGATGCGTCGGCGATCGCGGCGCTCAAGGCGACGTCAGCGCGGGACATCAGCATCGGCGGCCCGGAGCTCGCCGGCGAGGCGATCCGTGCCGGCGTCGTCGACGAGATCCACCTGTTCGTCAATCCGATCCTCGTCGGCGGCGGCAAGCCGGCGCTTGCGTCCGACATCCGCACTGCGCTCGCGCTGCTCGATGAGCGGCGCTTTGCCGGCGGGGTCGTGTACCTCGCATACCGCGTCGTCCCGACGTAGGCCGTCGCCGTCCTGGCATGACCGGTGCGTCAACAAAGCGCGCCGAACTCGTCAGGACTGGACGCATGTCGAGTGTCTGATGAGGAGAGCTGAAGCACGCGGCGCGACCGGCCGACGAGACGAGCATGGGCTGTGCTCTCGCGCTATGGAGGCGCACGACCGCCGGGGCTCGACGGATCTTGTGGCGGCTCACGCTGCTGGGGCTCGGCAGTCTCCTGGCCGGCTCGATGTTGGCCGGAACCGCGCGGGCGGCGCAGGTGCCGGGGATGGTGCAGCTCGACAAGGACGCCTACACCGTCTCCGAGACCGCCGGCTACCTGCACATCACGCTCGTGCGGACGGATCCCGTCGGCGACGAGTGGGTCCGCTACGGGATCCGCCGCAACGACGCGGTGCCCGGCCAGGACTTTGACGTCATCCCCAACTCGCTCGCACACTTCGCCGACGGTCAGACGACATATGACATCGCGATGCGCGTCTACAACGAGGGCATCAACACCTCGTCGGTCGTGCACGCCGTCGTCTATACGTACGGCTCCTACCCGCAGCTCCTCGGGCCGCGTCATGAGGCGCGGATCACGATCCTGCGTGATGCCCCGCTCGACACGCGTGACGCGGTGAACCCGCTCGGCCTCCCGGCGACCCCGAACGGCGACGTGCTCTCCAACGCGCCGTTCTACATCGCGGGCCCTGACTCGGAAGCCGGTCAGGCGGCCGCCCGCACGAGCAACCCCCTCGAACGCGCCCAGCTTCAGGTGATCGCCAATTCGCCGGGCTCACGGCGGATCTGGTTCTGGAACCAGCCGGACCCGCGGAGCCTCGTCTCGAAGTACCTCCAGTGGACCCAGCATGTTCAGCCCGGCTCCGTCGTCCAGCTCTCGACGTACTCGCTCGTTCACGGCGGCTGTGGCTACACGGCGAATCCCGCATTTGCGCAGCGCTACCGCCACTGGATCGACCAGCTCGCGGACGGGATCGGCAACTTCAAGGTCGTGATGTACCTCGAGGTTGACTCGCTCATTACGGCCGGATGCCTCAGCGGCGAGGAGCGCCATGTCCGACTCGTCGACGAGCTCCGCTATGCGATCCAGCGGCTCGAGCGCCAACCCCACGTCGCCGTCTACGTCGACGCCGGTGCGGCCGATGCGATGAACGCGAAAACCGCCGCGCGGTGGCTTGCTCAGGCCGGCGTCAAGCAGGCGCAGGGGTTCTTCGTCAACGCCACCCACTTTGACTGGACCACGCGCGAGATCTACTACGGCCAGCAGATCTCCAAGCAGCTCGGCGGCGTCCACTTCGTCGTCGACACCCACGGGGCGGGGCGCGGTCCGCTCGTCCCGCGTGATCGGGTCCACGCGGGCAACGAGGTGCTCTGCAATCCGCCCGGCCGTGGACTCGGTCCGCTCGGCACGAGCACCGGTTACAAATGGGTCGACGCGTTCTCCTGGTTCGACAGTCCCGGTCGATCCGGCGGCAAGTGCCGTCCAGGCGCTCCAGGGACAGCGGTGTTCTGGCCGGCGTACGCGGTGAAGCTCGTCGCCAACCGCGTCGCAGGCGTGACCGGTCCGTATTACCCGCTCGTGCTCCAGAACGGGCTTGTCAGCCGCGACCACAAGCGCAAGCACCCCAAGCGGCACTGATCGCGGCCTGGCCCGCCGCGCTCAGCCGGACCAGAAGTCCTCGATCATCTCGCTGTCGCCCTCGACGCGCGGTCCGAAGATGAGCACTTCGAGCGCGTCGGTACCAGCTTCAAATGACCGTGCTGTGCCGGGGGCGACGCGGACCGCGTCGAGCGGGGCGAGTTCGACGAGTTCGTCATCGAGCTTGACCCGTCCCGACCCGCCGAGCACGACATAGATCTCCTCAGCGGTGTTGTGCCGATGGGCGAATGCCTCGCGCTGGCCCGGTTTGACGATCAGGTAGTTGAACCCGGTTTGCTCGGTGCCCAGATCGCCGCGAGGGAACCGAGCCTCCTGATGGTCGGACAGGCCGTGCTTGGCGGCAAAGTCCTCAACTTCCCGCAGATTCTTCTTCGCATAGCTCATGCCGAGACACTACCGCTCGCTACGCCCGACGAAACGCGTGCACCGACAAGGGCACGAACACGAGCAGCAGTCCGGCGAGCCACGCGAGCGTGCCGAGCGCCGGGCCGAGCGCGTGACCGGTGCCGAGCGTCAGATCGCGCGCTGCGTTGACGACGAGCGTCACGGGATTGACATCGGCGAACGCGCGCACGACGCCCGGCATGTGCGTCGTCGGCACGAACGCCGAGGACGCGAACACGAGCGGGAAGACCCAGATGAACCCGACCGACTGGGCCGTCTCCGGGTTGCGCGCCGAGATGCCGACGAACGCGCTGATCCACGAGAACACGTAGGCGAAGGCGAGCACGAGCGCGAACGCGAGCGCCACCTCCGCGATCGAGCCGTGGGGGCGGAACCCGACCGCAACCCCGATCACGAGCATCACGATCAGCGTGACGAAGTTCGTCACGAGATCGGCCGCCGTCCGGCCGACGAGCACGGCCGACTGCGCGATCGGCAGTGAGCGGAACCGGTCGACGACGCCGGCGGCGAGATCCTCGGTGAGCCCGAGCCCGGTCGTGAGCGCGCCGAATACCGCGGTCATCACGATGATCCCGGGGAGCAGGTAGTTGACGTAGCTGACCCGCCCGGTGTTGATCGCCCCGCCGAACACGTAGCGGAACAGGAGCACGAAGATGACGGGCTGCACGAACAGGTAGACGACGTACATCGGGCGTCGGAGGATCTTGCGCAGCTGGCGCATCGCCATGATGCGGCTGTCGGCCAGCGTCTCGCCGAGCGTCAGGCGAGCGGAGTCATCGACTGTGGGGGTGGCGGTGCTCATGCGGCCCTCCGGTTCTCAGCGGTGTCGGTTTCCGTGTCGGTGGGACGTCCGGTAAGGGCGAGGAACACGTCGTCGAGGCTCGGTTGCTGGAGCTCGATCCCGACGACTTCAAGACCGGATCGGTCGAGGCGTCGCAGCGCCTCGGCGGAGAAGGCCGGATCCGACACGGCGACGCGAATCTCTCCGTCCGCGGCATCGACGTGTGGCTCGTCAGTGCAGGCGAGCTCGGCGAGGGTCGCCGCGGCGAGCGTCAGCGCGCTGCGATTGGCGATCCGCACACTGAGGACGCTGCCTCCGACCGCAGACTTGAGCTCCGCCGGGGTGCCCTCGGCCGCAATCCGTCCGTGGTCGACGACAGCGATCCGCTGGGCGAGGCGGTCGGCCTCCTCCAGGTACTGCGTCGTCAGCAGGACGGTCGTCCCTTCGCGTCGCAGCTCCTCGATGGCCTTCCAGAGTTCCTGGCGCGAGCGCGGATCAAGGCCGCTCGTCGGCTCATCGAGCAGGACGACCGGGGGCCGTCCGATCAGTCCCGCAGCGAGATCGAGCCGTCGGCGCATCCCACCCGAATACGTCGACGCCCGGCGGTCGGCCGCCTCGGTGAGGTGAAACCGCTCGAGTACGGCATCCGTCCGGCGAGCGGCCTCCGGGCCCGGCAGGCGGTAGAGCCGCGCGATCATCTCGACGTTCTCACGGCCGGTCAGCTCACCGTCGACCGCGGCGAACTGACCGGCGAGCCCGATTCGTCGGCGCACCGCGAGCGGTTCGGCGACGACATCGTGGCCGAGCACCTCGGCACGCCCGGAGCTCGGCGCGAGCAGCGTTGCGAGCACGCGCACGAGCGTCGTCTTTCCGGCGCCGTTCGGGCCGAGCAGCCCGAACACGGTGCCCGCTTCGATTTGGAGGTCGAGACCGTCGAGGGCGGGGACCTCGCCAAATGTCTTGACGAGCCCTGCCACGTTGATCGCCACCTCGGGGTCACGGGCCATCTCTGTGCTCCCATCGCGTTCGCTTGTATTCCTGCCATTCGTCCCAGAGCGCGGGGATCCGCGCCTCCCACCATGCGTAGAAGGCGTCGAGGTCCTCGAGCCGTGCCCGGCGCGTCGGCGGCTCGTCGGCGAGTGCCTCGAGGCCGATCGCGAGGAGGCCTCGGGCCTGCTCGCTGGCCTGGTCGCGGAGTTGGTTGTCCCAGGCGTCGGGCCGGATGCGGAACCGGTCGGCCCGTTCACCACGGATGTGGAGGCGGTCAACGAGGCCGGCGCGGACGAGCATCCCGGTCGCCCCGCTGATCGACCCCTTGCTCGCGTCGAGTGCTTCGGCGAGTTCGGCCGCGGTCTGCTCGACCGGATCGCAGACGAGGAGCCAGCCGAGAACGCGTCCGGTCATGCGCGGGAAGCCGTAGGACCTCGCCAGCCAATCGCCCACCGCGTCAACGAACTGCCAGAGTTTCTCTTCCACAATGTTCAGAGATTACTGAACCTTGCGAGATAACGGAAGTGGTTGGGAGAGCCAGGTTCCGGATTCAAACGCCCGGTGCCGGGCTGGGCGTAGGATCGGTGGTCGGATCACACACCGCGAGGGACAAGGACCGGCTCATGCGCTTCATCCTCAACATCATCTGGCTCGTGCTCGCGGGCTTCTGGATGTTCCTCGGCTATCTGCTCGCCTCGATCATCTGCTTCATCCTGATCATCACGATCCCGTTCGGGATCGCGGCATTCCGGATCGGGCTGTTCGCTCTGTGGCCGTTCGGGCGGACCGTCGTCAGGCGCTCGGACGCGGGTGTGGCCTCCGGTGTCGGGAACATTCTGTGGCTGATCCTGTGCGGCTGGTGGCTCGCGCTCGAGCACCTCATCACGGGAATCGCCTTGTGCATCACGATCATCGGAATCCCGCTCGGGCTGGCGAGCTTCAAGCTCATCCCGGTATCGCTGTCCCCCTTCGGGCGAGACATCGTGTCGGTTGACGATGCGCGGGCGATGGGGTTGGACGCCCCTGGTTTCTAGGCCTCTCGGCTGAACCGGGGTGGATCGGCTCGGTGGGTGCGCGCAGTGGATCGGCTCGTGGGTCGCCGCAGTGGGCCGGCTCGGTGGGTCGCCGCAGTGGATCGGCTCGGTGGGTCGCCGCAGTGGATCGGCTCGGTGGGCGCCGGAGTGGGTCGCTGCAGTGGGCCGGCTCGGTGGGTCGCCTCGGCGGAGAGTGGAGCGTCCGATCAGGCGTCAGGTAGGCGGGACTGCGCTGGTGCGGACCGGGACAAGATCCCATTGCTCAGACCCTTGCGGCCGCAGTGGGACCTTGACACGATCGGGTCGGGCGAAGGTCCCAATCCGCGGGAGGACGTCGCCGGAGTGGGATGTTGTCCCGGTCTCCGAGGCGTCCGGGGTGGGCGATGAGCAAGGCCGCGCGGGGAGTCAGGCCTCGCGGTGAGGGACCCCCCGCGGTGAGCCAGGCCCCGCGGTGAGCCAGGCCCCACGGTTGAGCGAGGCGTCGCTCAGTAGCTGAATACGGTGGCCGGCTCCTCGCCGATCCACTCCCAGAGTGGCGTCGCGCCGGCGAGGCGGGCGCCCTCGACGATCGCGCCCTCGTCAAGCTTGCGCGCGTTGAAGCAGATGGGGCAGAGCAGCAGCTCGCCGCCGCGCTCGCGGAACTGCGAGAACAGGCGTGATACCGGGGGCGAACCGGCGGCTTCGATCGCATCGGCATAGCCCGGCAATCCAAGCCGGACCGCCTCCTTGGTGGTGAACATCGCTACCGGTCGGCCGCGCTCGAGCGCCGCTGTCGCGACGAGGAAGGCGACCGTCACGCGTTCGGCGTCCTCGTGTCCCGTCGCCAGGTTGACGACGACCTTGCCCTGTCCCTCGCTCATTTCCATGCCTCCAGACCGTAACCAAAGTGGGTGACCGGTCACCCACTATAATGGCGGGGCGCCATGCGGGTCAACGCCCAGACGCGGAGGGACACGCGCCAAAGCCTCCTCGACGCCGCCGCCGAGGCGTTCGCCGAGCGCGGTTACCACGACACGCGCATCGACTCGGTGTCCGAGGCCGCCGGTGTCGGCAAGGGCACGATCTACAACTACTTCCCCTCCAAGGAAGCCGTCCTCGAGACCCTCGTCGCCGAGGCCTGCCAGCTCGCGGCGGCGGCCGCCCACGCGACGCCGCACGACGCGCCGATCCAGACGCAGCTCGAGGCGTTCGTCGCCGAGAACCTTCGCTGGGCACGCCGCCGTCGCCCGCTCGCGCTCCTGTTCGCCCGCGAACTGCTCGCCGGCGATGCGCAGATCAAACGCCTCATCCGCCGCGCCGCCGCCCCCTGCGTGATGGAGGTCGGCGCGATCCTCCAGGCTGGGATCGATCGTGGTGAGATCCGGACCGGCGTCGCAGCGGACACGCTCGCGTTTACGTTCATCTGCTTGACGAACATGCTCCTGCTCCAGATCTGGGACACGCGTGCCGGTTGGCCGCGCGCCGCGGAACTCCCACAGGCGGCCGCCACGCTGTTCCTGCAGGGCGTCGGCGGGCCGCCGCCTCAGGCCTGAGCGACCGGCGTTCTGATGAGCGCCAGTTGACGGCTCTGCAGGAGGAGCTGTCCGTCCTGGGACCAGAGCTCGCCGTTCTCCTCGAACACCCCGCCCGCCGTCCGGTCTGACCAGAACGACCCGAGCACCCACGGATGCTCGCCGGCAGGAATCGGGGCGCGCCAGTGGAGCGTGAGGTCGAGCGTCGGCATGAACGCCATCGCAGTGAGCCGGGGCCAGACGGCCGGGAACAGCGCGTCGGCGTACGCGGCGAGGGCGGCATGGTCGAGCGGCCGCGGCCGGGCGGTGCGGATCCAGGCGCCGATGTGGGAGTGCTCGGCGCCGCTCATCGGCGGCGCGCCGAGCGCGTACCGGAGGTCATAGTTGGCCAACATCGCGAGGGTGCCGCCGCCCGGCGCGAAGCGCTGCGCCTGTTCGGGCGTGGGCACGTCCGGCATCGGCGTCTCGGTCCAGTCGGGGCCGTCGCTCTGCCACCGGCCGAGCCAGCCGAGGCCGAGCGCAATCAAGCTGTCCTCACGCGTGACCCGCAGGGAAACGGCGGTTGCGGTGCGCCCGGCACGTTCGACCGTCACGCGGTAGTCAAGCGGCCCAACGGTCGGCGCCTCGAGGTAGTGCAGCGTCAGTGACCTCGGCAGGCGCTCAGAATCGCCGACCTCAAGCATCATCGCCCGGGTCGCCTGCGCCGCCGGGAGGCCGCCGTTGGCGCCGCGGATGACGTACCAGTGCCGCTGGACCTGGGCCCGCCAGACCCCATCGCCCTGGGGCTGGAGCTCCATGTCGCGGTCGAAGTCGGGGATGTCCGGGCTGGCGCCGTTCACGGCGCGCAACAGTACCTTTGACGACCTCAGGGGTGCCGGGCGAGTCCCCGCAGGACGGCGTCGGCATCGCGCTGGGGGGCACGCAGAGCGAGACCGACGATGTCAAGGTCCGCGGTCCGCACCGCGCGCACGGCGGCACGGTTGGCGGCGTCGTGTCCGGTGGCGAACATCGCGTTCGTGTACAGCGCAACCGGGACGCCGCGCCGCTGCGCCCGCTCGCGCACGGTCCGCAGCTTCGCGCCCGTGCCCTCGAACACGAACACGGGCTGCACGAGCAACGGCAGATACTCCGCCCCGTCGCCATCGAGATACGGCTCGCCGATCGACGCCGGGCCGGCCGCTGCCACGACGCCGCTGACGAGAAACGACGCAACGTTGATCCGCTGCCAGACCGCCAGATCGTCACGCACTGCGACCGCGACCTTGGTGTCGAAATCGGTGATCGCCATCGGCCGAGGATCGCGTGCCGGGCAGGGCATGTCTTGAACGATGTTGCGGTCTTCTCGCCGACGGCTCAGGCGGCGGCGAATCGCGCCGGGGTCACCCCGACGGCTCGCCGGAAGGTGCGCGTGAGGTGGGCCTGATCGGCGAACCCGCATGCCTGCGCGACTGCGGCGGGGCGCTCGCCGGCTCGTAGGAGGGCGCGGGCGTGCGCGATCCGCAGGTTCGTCTGGAACGCGTGCGGCGTCAGCCTGAGCTGGTCGCGGAACCGGCGCAGAAGCTCGAACCGGCTGAGACCGGCGACAGCGGACAGCGACCCAAGCTCCCCAGCCCTCCGGCACGGCCGCCATGCCGGTGTGGACCGCCTCGGGCTCGAGCACGAACAGCTCGCCCGTGTCGGCGCGCTGGTGGGTCGCGTCGACCTCAAACTTCGCGGCGCCGTGATGCACGACGGCCACCGTCCACGTCGGGTGCGAGTGGGCCAGGTAGGCGTGCTCGACGAAGCGCGCCTGGAGCGCCTCGACGGCGCGCGCGGGGCGGAAGTAGACCGCGTGCTCGGACACGGTGAGCATCAGCGTAAAGCGTGACGGCCCGCGTTGGGCGGGCCGCCACGCTGTGCAGGATGTGCGCGTTCCTTACTGCGAGACGGAGCTGGTGAGCGGACCGCCGTTCGAGCCCATGTTGCCCGTGTTGTTGCCGCTCGGGATCTGCGAGTTGCCGCTCGGGCCGGGGCCGGTCCCCATGTTGCCGGTGTTGTTGCCGCTCGGGCCGGGGGCCGGGGTCGCAGGCGTGACGTTCGACGCCGGGATCGACGCGGAGCCGTTCGACGCCGGGGTGACGTCGGACGCGGGGATCGACGAGGAGCCGTTCGAGGCCGGGGTGACGCTGGACGCGGGCGTCGTCTGGGAGCCGCTCGAGGCGGGCTGGACGGCGGCGGCAGGCGTTCCCGTGGAGGACTGCGGGCCGGGCCCGTGCGAGGGGCCGTCGAGGAAGAACAGCGTCCCGCCGACGGCGATCACGATCGCCACCGTGCCGGTCGCAAGGGCTCCACGCGTCCGGCGTCGGTACGGCTGGGTCCGCTGCGCCTCACGCCGGCGCTCCCGGGCCCGCCGCTCGCGTGACTCCGCGATGATGTAGTCGAGCCTGTGATCGTGGTCGGCGGCGCTCGTCCGGGGCGCGCCCTGCGTGAGCGACGGGTCGTCGATCTCGTGGTCGAAGATCTCGTGCTCTTCGTGGCTGGTGATTGTCGCGGTGCTCATCATCTACTCCCTTGGTGGTGCTTGGTGGTGACATGAGCAGCATCGGTCAGGAGCCGCTGGGCTCCCATCGGTCCGGCGGACGATCGGCAGGACGAACCCGGCCTCCTCCGATCGGAGGAGGGGCTGGCGGTAACCTCAGTCGAGCAGCCGGCGTGTGGCGAGCAAAGGAGCCAGGATGGGACTAGGGGAAAAGTTCAAGGACCTCAAGAAGCAGGCCCAGAAGTCGGTCAGCGAGCACCGCGATCAGATCGACGACGCCGTCGGCGTCGTCGGGGCGGCGGTCGATAGGAAAACGAAGGGTCGTCACACGCAGCGGATCTCCACGTTCGGTCAGAAGGCGACCCAGGCGGTCGACAAGTTCGCGACCGAAGAGCAGGCCGTGGCCCCCACGACCCCGGCGCCCACTGAGTCGGCCGCACCCGAGCGGACCGCGCCGGGGCAGGCCGCGCCCGACCCGGCCGCGCCCGACCCGGCCGCGTCCGAGACCGGCGAGTCGGCGGCGCGCAGCTGACCGGTCGGCTGAAGCGGCCGTTCGACCCGGTCCCGCCGGACCGGCGCGTCCGGCGTGGCGCGCAACTGCTCCTCGGGCTCGTCCTCTACGGCGTCACGGCGTCGATGCTGGTGCTGGCCGGACTCGGCCTTGACCCGTGGGACGTGCTGCACCAGGGGCTCTCGCGGACGTTCGGGCTCGGCGTCGGCACGTGGGCGATCATCGTCGGCGTAGTCGTGCTCGTCGCGTGGCGGGCGCTCCGCCAGCGCCTTGGGGTCGGGACGGTGGCCAACGCGATCCTGATCGGCGTCGTCATGGACATCGTGCTCTCGCTCGTGCACCCGCCGCACGCACTCGGGACGCGGATTGCCGTGCTCATCCTCGCCGTCGCCGGGAACGGGCTGGCTACCGGCTTCTACATCGGCGCCGGCCTCGGTCCTGGACCCCGGGACGGGCTCAGCACCGGCATCGCGGCTCGCGGACACTCGATGCGGGCTGTCCGCACGACGGTCGAGTTCACCGTGCTGCTCACCGGCTTCCTACTCGGCGGCACGGTCGGAATCGGCACCGTTCTCTACGCGCTGTCGATCGGCCCCATCACGCACGTGACGATCCCGGCGCTCCGGATCGGCGCGTGGCCTCAGCGGCGCAAGCGGCTCGCCACCGCCGAAGCGCCGGCGCGCACGAGCACGCTGTAGGCGGCGGCGCGGATGGGCGGAGGAGCGCGACGGATCTCCGCGGGGCTGTCCGCGCTCGTCGAGCCGATCGCTTGCACCGCGGCGAAGTACGGCCCGGCGATCACCTGGGGCGCCCAGCGTGGATCGAGGACGAACGTCTGCGGCACGACGTTGCGGGCGAGTTCGAGCGCGCCGAGTTCGGCCGAGACGGTGCGCGAACCGGTACGCAGGTAACCGGCCCCGCCGTCAAGAGCGCTGATGTTGCCGATCAGCGCCAGCACGCCGAGGAGGCCGGCGACGGCGAGGGTCGGCACGGTCAGGCGCGCGCCGCGGGCGCTCTCGGCGATGATCAGCACGAGCAGGACGACACCGCTGTACACGTATCGGGAGGCCCACGGTTGCCCATGGCGCGCCCGCGTGTATGCAACGAGCAGCCAGAACGCTCCGAGGACGATGGCAAGGGTGACGAGTCGGGGCGAGAGCGCGCCGCGGCGCCACACCCGCCAGCAGACGAACACGGCGACGGCGAGCAGCACAACCCGCCCGACCTCGAGGCTGCGTCCGAACAGGCCACCCGCGGCGGCCGACGCCATGTTGGCAACGAACTTGGGGACGAGCGACACGTCTGGGTGCGACAGGTAGGACGTGTAATCGGCAATCCACCAGCCGACGTACAGTGCGATCGGCACCGCCCAGATCCACGCGCGGCGCAGGTCACGATCGCGCCAGGTCACCTCGACGGCGACGCCGGCGGCGAACAGCGCGGCGAACTCGCCGCACACGAGGCCAACGACGAGCAAGCCACACGCGAGCCGGTCGCCGCGCCGGTCGCCGCGGTCCAGCGCGAGCAAGGCAATGATCCCACAGGCAAGCGACGCAGTGATCCCGGCGTTGAACCCCTCTAGCACCAACTCCCACCCGGCACCGAGGAACACGACGGGCGCGGCGAGCAACAGCGCGGCGTCGCCGACGCGCCGGCGGGCGAACGCGAACACGGCCGTCGCACACGCCACATGCCCGACCGCGGCGAGCAAGCGGTACGGCCAGTAATGCGTCAGGCCGACTGTCGCCAGCAGCGCTTGGTAGGCGGCGACGGGCGCAATGACGAGGTGCTGGTTGTAGGAAGCGAGCATCGTGTCCACGCCCGTCCGGCGGAACTCGATCCAACTCCAATCGTCATAGAAGAACCCGTTGGAACGCCCCTTCCACATGACGAAGGCGAGGCCGACGGCGGCGAGACAGCCGAACGCCGCCCAGCTTGGTCGGGAGCGGTCAGTCGCGGCCAAACGCGCGCTGGTGATAGTCCGCGCGGGCGGCTGGGTCATACGCGCCGGCGATCTGAGTGACGCCGAGGAGTCGCATCGCAGCGTCACGGGCTGGTCGCGGGAGGATCGCCGAGAGCTTTGCCGTCATCCCCTGAGAGCGCGGTACCCACACCTCGAAGCGACGCCGGACGATCGCGTCGAGGACCGCGGCGGCGACATCCTCGGGCGTGATGATCGGCAGTGCCCGGGGTCGGCCTTGCCCGTCGATCATCGGCGTCTCGACCTGAGATGGCTGGACGACGCTGAAGGTGACGCCGCTGCCGTGATACTCGAGCCGAAGCGACTCGGTGAGGCCGACGACGCCGTGCTTGGATGCCGAGTACGTCGAGGTCCCCGGCAACGGAACCCGTCCCGCGCCGGAGGCGATATTGACGATGTGGCCGCTGCGGCGCGGGAGCATCCGGGACAGAGCGAGCTTCGTTCCGACTGCCGTGCCGTACAGGTTGATCTCAATCTCGCGGCGTGTGACCGCGTCCGGCTCTTCGTGGAACGGGCCGATCCAGTCGACGCCGGCATTGTTGACGACCACCGTCAGCGGCCCGTGCCGCTCCTCGGCCGCGTCGAGGAACGCCGCGAATTGATCCGGCTGCGTGACGTCGAGGGCGACGGCGACGGCGTCTGCGCCGATCCCGGTCGCGACCATCCGCGCGCTGTCGACGTCGATGTCGCTGACCGCGACGCGGGCCCCGGCCGAACCGAGTCGGATCGCGATCGCGCGGCCGATGCCGCGCCCGGCGCCGGTGACGGCGACGGAGGCGCCGGCGAGGGAGATCGGCGCGGGCATGGCGAGAAGTCTCCCATGATCGCGCGCGTCAGGGCGCTCGGGGCGTGTTGGCGAATCGGCACAATGGGTGTCCGTCTCCTGTTCGCACCCACGATGCCACCGACGACATTTGCCATCACCCAGCCGACGCCCTCCCTGCGTGGTGCCGTCAGCTCGCCCGTGCGAGAGCTGCTTGCGCTGACCGAGCGGCCCGGAGTGATCTCGTTCGCCGGTGGCCTCCCGGCGCCGGAGCTGTTTGACGTCGCGGGTCTTCGGGATGCGTTCGCCGCCGCGCTGTCAGACGGTGTGGGTGAGCGTTCGCTGCAGTACTCCACGACGGAGGGCGATCCCGCCCTGCGCCGGCTGGTGGCGGAGCGGCTCACCGCTCGGGGTCTGTCGACCGGCGCCGATGATCTGCTGGTCACGAGCGGCTCCCAGCAGGCGCTCATGCTGATCGCGACGCTGATGCTCGATCCCGGCGATCGGGTGCTCGTCGAGGAGCCCTCCTACCTCGCGGCGCTCCAGTGCTTCAAGCTCGCGCGCGCGGTGTGCATCCCGGTGCCGTGCGACGACGACGGCCTCGATCCCGAAGCGCTGCCCGCGCTCATCGCCGAGCACCGGCCAAAGCTGCTCTACACGACGCCGACGTTCCACAACCCGACCGGCCGAACGCTGCCGCTCGAGCGCCGCCGGGAGGTGGCATCGACGGCGGCCCGGACCGGTGTCTGGATCGTTGAGGACGATCCCTACGGCGAGCTCCGCTACGCCGGCGCCCCGGTGCCGGCGATCGCGTCGCTGCCGGAGGCGTGTGACCGGGTGCTCGCGATCTCGACCCTGTCGAAGGTCGCGGCGCCGGGGTTGCGACTCGGTTGGGTGCGGGCGCCGCGCGAGCTGCTGCGGCCGCTCACGATCGCCAAGCAGGCGGCCGACCTGCATTCCTCGACGGTCGCGCAGGCCGCGGCCGCGATCTGGCTGGCGCGGTGCGACCTCGATGCACACATCGCGCATCTGCGGGCCGAGTACGGGCGCCGCCGGGACGCGCTGCTCGATGGGCTGGCCGACGTCCTGCCGGCGGGGTCGACCCACAATCGACCGGACGGCGGCATGTTCGTCTGGGCGCGCCTTCCCGCCGGTTGGAACTCGGCGGCGCTGCTTCCGCGCGCGCTCGAGCGTGACGTGGCGTACGTCCCCGGCGAGCACTTCTTCTCCGGCCCGCCCGACCAGGCGACCCTCCGCCTCTCCTTTACGACCCACGGTCCGGACGAGATCGCGATCGGGCTGGAGCGCCTCGCCGCCGCGTTTACCGCCTGAGCTGCGGGCCACGCCCGCGCCATCGGCTGAGCGCTCGGCCCTTCCTCTCCATATGTCGTCGACCGCTCCCCAAGCGGTTGGGTGGTCGCCAGGGACCTACAATCCGCTGGACACGCCCCCATGGTCTAGTGGCCTAGGACGCCTGCCTTTCACGCAGGAGATCGCCGGTTCGAATCCGGCTGGGGGTATTGGCGAACAAGCTGCAAATGAACCGGTTCATAGGTAAGCGCCGCGGCTCTTGGGGATCTTGACCGCCCGCAACCCCGGCGCGAGTGCCCGTTAGTGTCCGAACCTCACGCCCGCACGCCACGGCAAGCCTGCGCTGCGGCCGATGTCTGGCGAACTCGATGTGCCGTAACTCCGGGAGTGAGGACGGCTCGCTGCTCGGCGTCCGACATGGCCAATTGTTGCCGCTCAACGAACTTGGCCAGATCACACATAGTTGGACCCCGGAGTTTCCGTCATGACATCTTGTTGGACCCCACCGGCTTGATTCGCCGAGGCGCTCTGCTCTGTCGCCGTGAGCGGCGGCGAGCGCGTGATCGGAATCGTCGAGTCGGCCCGGCGCCTTGCGACGCCGCGCCCCCTCAGAAGCCGTCATGTCGAATTTGCCGTAACCGGTTGTATGTCGACTTGAAACTCCGGCCGGACGAGCCGGAAGATGTGTACGAGACCCGCTCACCTCGGCGTGAGCGTCCACTCCTGGTAGCCGCCGCCGCCGATCAGAGTGCCGCCGCAGGTGGTGTTGCGGCCGACGACCTGCGACACGAAGTAGCCGCTCGGCACGCTCGGCGTGACCGCGCACTCGGTGTAGGGGCCGCTCGCCGGGACCGGCGTCAGCGTCCACTCCTGGTAGCCGCCGCCGCCGATCAGAGTGCCGCCGCAGGTGGTGTTGCGGCCGACGACCTGCGACACGAAGTAGCCGCTCGGCACGCTCGGCGTGACCGCGCACTCGGTGTAGGGGCCGCTCGCCGGGACCGGCGTCAGCGTCCACTCCTGGTAGCCGCCGCCGCCGATCAGAGTGCCGCCGCAGGTGGTGTTGCGGCCGACGACCTGCGACACGAAGTAGCCGCTCGGCACGCTCGGCGTGACCGCGCACTCGGTGTAGGGGCCGCTCGCCGGGACCGGCGTCAGCGTCCACTCCTGGTAGCCGCCGCCGCCGATCAGAGTGCCGCCGCAGGTGGTGTTGCGGCCGACGACCTGCGACACGAAGTAGCCGCTCGGCACGCTCGGCGTGACCGCGCACTCGGTGTAGGGGCCGCTCGCCGGGACCGGCGTCAGCGTCCACTCCTGGTAGCCGCCGCCGCCGATCAGAGTGCCGCCGCAGGTGGTGTTGCGGCCGACGACCTGCGACACGAAGTAGCCGCTCGGCACGCTCGGCGTGACCGCGCACTCGGTGTAGGGGCCGCTCGCCGGGACCGGCGTCAGCGTCCACTCCTGGTAGCCGCCGCCGCCGATCAGAGTGCCGCCGCAGGTGGTGTTGCGGCCGACGACCTGCGACACGAAGTAGCCGCTCGGCACGCTCGGCGTGACCGCGCACTCGGTGTAGGGGCCGCTCGCCGGGACCGGCGTCAGCGTCCAGGCCTTCGCCGGCCTGCACGCGGCGCTGGAGGCGATCTCTGACACGTAGTAGCCGCTCGGCACGGTCGGATTGGTGGGGGCGCACTCGGTGCGTGACGGGCTTCCCGTCCAGTGGGCGTAGAGGGTGGCTCCACCGGAGGGGATGGTGTACGAGGAGCCAGCGCCGCCGACCAACGTGCCACCGCTCGCTTCGGTGAACCAGCCGTCAAAGCTGTGGCCGGCGTAGGTGTCGGCGGGCAGCGTGATCGAGCTCCCAGCCGGGCCGCTCATTGACGCGACTGCCGCGCCGCCGTCGGAGGCGAAGGTGACGGTATCGGTGTCGCCCGCGCTGATCTGGATCTCACTGACCGTATCGTCGCCGCTGTTCGTGACCCAGACGTGGGTGCCATCCGACGACACCCCCCCGGGGCCGCTGCCGACCGGGATCGTTTTGACGACCGCGCCGGTCGACGCGTCGATCTCACTGACCGTCCCGTCGCTGCCGTTTGCGGCCCAGACATGGGTGCCATCCGACGACACCCCCCCGGGGCCGCTGCCGACCGGGATCGTTTTGACGACCGCGCCGGTCGACGCGTCGATCTCACTGACCGTCCCGTCGGCGCGGTTCGCGGCCCAGACGTGGGTGCCATCCGACGACACCCCACTGGGGCCGCTGCCGACCGGGATCGTTTTGACGACCGCGCCGGTCGACGCGTCGATCTCACTGACCGTCCCGTCGCTGCCGTTTGCGGCCCAGACGTGGGTGCGATCCGACGACACCCCACCGGAGCCGTTACCGATCGGGATCGTTTTGACGACCGTGCCGGTCGACGCGTCGATCTCGCTGACCGCACCGGGAGGGTTGCTCGGCAACACGGGCCGGTCACGCCCGCGACCCAGACGTGGGTGCCATCCGACGACACGGCCGTGGTTATGCTTCCGACCGGGATCGTCTTGACGACCGTGCCGGTCGACGCGTCGATCTCAATGACCGAAAGGGAGCTGGGCCAGTTCGTAACCCAGACGTGGGTGCCATCCGACGACACGGCCCCGGCGGCGCTCCCGACCGGGATCGTCTTGACGACCGTGCCGGTCGACGCGTCGATCTCACTGACCGTACCGTCGCCGGCGTTCGCGACCCAGACGTGCGTGCCATCCGACGACACCCCACCGGGGCCGCTGCCGACCGGGATCGTCTTGACGATCCCTGCCGCTGACGCCGAAGACACGCCCATCGCCAGCCAGAGAGCAGCCAGCACAGCGAGCGCTCCTAGCGATCGAACGATCCTCATCACTACCGCCTTGCGTTGATCTGCCGATCGGACTGTCGCCGCCGCGGCGTTCAGGGCGACCGGTTCGCAAGACAAGTTGCCGGGCATCGCGAGGACCTCGCCGTTCACCCGACCGTCTTCGTGCGTGTAGTCCCCGAGCAGTCCCCACTCGGCTCGGGTCCTGCCGGGCGGTGGCCGCGGTGGCATGATCGCTAGGCGCCCCTGACGGCTCTTTAGCATCGGCCGCGGCGACCCCTTTTTGCTGACGGACCGTAGTGAGCCCCGAAGCCGCGAGCATCGCCCCGCGCGCGACGCGACGTGGCCACATCTGCTGCGCTAACAACCCCGGTGCCATCTGGCACTCGACTCTCTGTGGAGGGTCTGCACGCCTCGCGCCCAAGCAAAGCGACCCGTGGCTCGGACCATACGCCGGGGTCAGGGGGTTGTCAATGGTCCGATCGAAGCGCGCGGAATCTGAACCGCAACGGAGAAGTCAGCACAGCCGTCGCGGCGCCTGCTGCCATCGGACCTCGGGACCCTCGAGCTCGCAGAACAGCTGCTCTTGTTGTGCGACCGGTCTGCCGACGACACCAACCACGCACGCCCGTGGCGCGGCTTCCACGCCCTGCGCGAACGCGAGCCACGACGTCCGTGCTTGCAATCGCGCGGCGGAAGAGCCGTGGCGTCGACGGCCGTGACGGGACTGCCCTTCGTCAGGTGAGGCAGCCATGTCGGCAGCGCGGACGCCGCTGTCGTGCGCTACCGCTCCCGGACAAAGGCGACAGCGATCGGGGAGGCCTGGGACCTGCTGTTCCGCTCCGCCGCCTTGGGAGCGGGACAAACGACCGAGGTCAACTTCGTTTCTGAAACGGAGTTGGACCCTGCACCTCGCCATCTGACGCGTTGTTGGACCCTCGTCGCGTGATTGCCCGGGACGACGAGTGATCAGGGACTCGGCAGTCGCTCATCACGCAGCTTTGGGGCGCAGGGTACGGAGCTCAACTAGAACGTGATCGACGTACGCCGCTGCGAGTGATCTTTGCTCTCTCCATGCATGACGCTGAGACAGCGACCGCGTTGGCGACGGTCGGCCTTGCGCTTCTCACGATGCTCCTCGCGCTTGCGACGGCTCTGCTCGTGCGACGCACCAGGGAGGGGATCCGCGAGCAGCGGGACGCAGCGTCCGCTGATCTCGCGGCTACTCGTCAAGCGACGCGCGTCGCGCAAGAGTCCGTAGAGCGGCAAATCGCTGCGACCTACCGGCCGGTTCTCAATTGACGTCGCACGAGTTGGGCCCGTTTACCCGAGCATGGGCGCAAGGCCGGCGACCCAGGACGTCCAGCACCGCGAGGCGTCCGACGTCGTGATCAGCGTCAGCCATACCAACGCTACTCAAGACATCGATCCGCGACGCATCTGGGTCAACCAGCAAGGTGATGTCGTGCTGATCAGCATTCCGCTACGGAACGTGGGCCAAGGCCTCGCCCTAGTCCACGAGCGCGAGATGCATCTGCTTGGGACCGCGATCAAGGCGCCGATAAAGCGCTATGCAAAGCCGCCGCGAGTTCCGGCCGGAGAGACGACGCGCGTGAACGTGACATGTCGCGTCGATACCCAGAGACTCCTCCTGGCGCTCCTCGAGGGGATCCGCGATTGGCGCATGGAGATCCCGTACACGGACTTTGTGGGTGGCCAGCCGACCAGAGCGGTTGTGAGCCTCCGGTGCGAACCAGGCGCTGACATTGATCACCCGACGGCGTGGTACGTGACCGACGTCGAACAGCGTCTTACCGATGTTGATGCTGAGCAGCCGAAATCGCTCGGGGATGACAGCATCGAAGTGCCGCCGGCCCCTGCCGCACAACTCCCGCTTCGTGGCCGCGTGCTTCCTGATAAATCCGGAATCCAACGGTTCCGAGAGCGGCGTCGAAACCGCAGCCAAGCGTAGTTGCGGACCGCGGGCAGTCCCGGAATCCCGGCGCTGGACTGCGGAACCCCAACCTCAGCGCGGTCTAACCACAGCAGCACGACCGAGACTCGACTAAGGGTCCAACTCCGTTTCAGACGGCCAACTCCGCTGAGGGCGCGCACTCGGCTAGCTGCCAGCCTCTGTCGGCGTCACCGGCCGCTCGGATTGCTGAGCGGTCACCACGGTGACGGGCAGGCCGAATTCCTGCACGCGGTGCGGTAAGTCACGGCGCAACCAGCGGGAAACCCGGGCTGGAAGCGTCGAGACGATGATCTCATCGATCCCAAGCCTCGTCACGCCGTCGCGGACTGCGACGAACGGGTCGCTGTCGCCGATGATTCCTTGGACGTGGGTTCCGGCCGCCTCGTCCAGGAGCGGGATCGCGAGCTCGAGGGTCGCCTCGGCTTCCTCGGTGTCCGGGTCCCAGTACGGACGCGGCACGAGCAGCGTGAACGTGCAGGGAGAGAGTGTCGCTGTGGCCGAAACGCGTTACCAGAGAACGAGAGCTGCGCGTGCGTTGTCTCGCGCCATCGGTTGCGGCCGTAATCCGCTGCGGTCGCCGTCGCTATTCGGGGAGCGTCTCGCCGGACCCGCCCAGCTCCTCGGGGAAGTCCTTGAGCTTGGGTAGGCCATCCTTCATCGGCAGCACCGTCGATTCGTAGTTGACGTGCACGCCAGGTGCAAATGGAAACGAGGGAATCGTCGCTGCGTAGACATCGACCAGCTCCCACTCCGGGTGCCGTGTCAGCAAATGGCCACCGCAGACCTTGCACCACTGGCGATAGCTCCGCTCGTTCTTGTGGTACTCGCCGATCTGGTCCTCTCCCTGAATCACCTTGACCGCGTCGGGCGGCCAGAGCGTGAACGCGTTGACAGGGCCGGCGGACCAGCTCCTGCAGGAGGCGCAATGGCAGTAGCCGGCGCCCACCGGATCGCCGGTGACGACAATCTTGACGGCGCCGCAGTAGCACTGCCCGTCGAAGGTCTTCTCATCCTGGCTCATCAGTCTCCCTCTCGAATATGGCGACGTCCGACGCCTCGGTTGCCCGGCTCCAGATACCCGCGCGAGACCCTACCACCCGGGGGGTATCAGAATCGTCGGGTCGACCCCGTTGCCAGCGCCAACCTGGACGGGGACGCCAGCGGCGGTCTCATGAGACGGTTGTAGCGGGCGAGATCCGGTATCGGCGGGACCCCGATCGGAAGAGCGATTACGCCCAGGAGTGTTGTCATTCGTCCTGAGTAGCAGCCTCGGTGCCACGCCAGGGAGGGCTCATCGTCGCTACTGCTTCGGACGACGGATGAAAGTCAAGGGCTTGGGGACAACTTTTCGGAGGTCCTGTCTGTCAGGTAGCGGTCGCCGAGGGCCGTAGATCGGCTCCTGTGAGGTCGGTTCGGCGGCGGGTCGGCCCGATCGGCGCGGTTGTGGCCGGTATTTGCGCACGCGAGGTCCACGTCGGGGTGGTCGACGTTGGTGTGTGGCGTTAGGTTGTGTGCGGGCGCGAGCCGATGACGTGTCGAAGAGCAGGCGTCAGGAGCTCGGGAGCCTGCCGCGCGACGTTTGCCCCTCGAGGGCCACTGTTATGCGCGCTCCGGTGTCACGCTCGCGCCCACTTTCTTGTTCGGTGCCGTTGCCTGCCAGTCGCGGACCATCCGCACGTAGGACGCCTCGGCTTGGAGCGCGAGTGCTCGTTCGGCTTCGCGCATCGCCTGGTTGGTTGACCAGATCCCGGCGGCTTTGGTGTCGTAGCGCTTCGCGCCGGCGGTCAGCTCGAGCCGCCGGAGCTTCTTGGCGGTCAGCGATGGCTGCTGGTGGGCGTACTGCTCCTCGCGGGTGAGTAGGCACCAGAACAGCACCGTGAGCTTGCGCGCGGCGGCGACGGTCGCGATCCCGTGGCCGCGGCGGGCACGGATCCGCTCGTAGAACGCGTGCAGCGGCCCGGGCTGGCGGACAGCGCTGAACGCGGCCTCGACCAGCGCCCACCGGGCTTGCGGTGAGCCCTGCTTGGAGATCCGCCCGCCCCGGCGGGCGAGCTGCCCGATTGGCGGACCTTCGGATCCAGGCCGAGGTAGCCGACCAGCTGCCGGGAGGTCTTGAACCGGCGGATGTCGCCGATCGCGGCCAGGAACGTCGCCGCGCAGATCACGTTCACGCCCGGCACGCTCATCAGCCTGCGGGCGTCCGAACATGACAGCGCGTAGCGGGCGATCAATCGTTCGACGTCCGCGATCTCGGCGTCGAGGAACTCGACCTGGCGCATGCACCCCTCGACCGTTTCGCACTCCTCGACCGGCAACTCGAGCTGGCGCAGCCACGCTCGTCCCTTGACGCCGAACAGATCCGAGACCGGCGGGCGGCCGACGAGTTGGCGCATCAACATCGCGTGGATCTCGTTCTTCGCCCGAGTCCGTGCGCGCATCAGCTGCTCGCGACGCGCCAAGCGCCGGCGCAACACCCTCGTCAGCTCATCGGGCACCCACACCGCCTCCAACTCGCCGGAGAACAACAACCGCGCCAACGTCCGGGCGTCCAACCGGTCGGTCTTCGCGCGCGCCTGGGTGATCCCCGTATCACCCGGTGAGACCACGACCACCTTCGCGACATGCGGCTCGAGGATCCTCGCGATCTCCCACGCCGAACCGGTCACCTCCAACGCAACCATGTCACTCACCATCAAGCTCTCCGCCAGGACCTTCAACGCCTCCGGCGTCGACGCGACCCGCCCCGCGGAGCGCACCTTCCCGTCCTCACAGATCGCGACCTCGCAGAAATCGAGGTGCACGTCCAACCCAATCGCCCTACCAACAGCAGTTAGGACCGCAGTCACTTCTCCCTCCCAGATCGAGCAACAATGAACGGGAGAACCGTGGGCACAACGACAACGACGGATACGCGCTCGCAGCGCAATCGGGCAAGTCGCAGGGGCGGCCACCGAAAAGCACGGGCTCGAAGCCCATCGTCCAAAACGGCCTGCCCAGCTACGTTCTCCCAGAGAGCCCCTATCCCGATCGGCGGACCGTAAGCCCGGACCCAGACAGAACTCTCACAAGATCATTTTCATGCCCCGACCGATGAAAGTCACGTGGTTGATGCCCGGTATTTGCGGGTCCAGGCCGAGGTAGGCGACGAGCTTGCGGCTGGTGAAGAACCGGTGCGGGTCGCCGATCGCGGCGATGAACGACGCGGCGCAGATCAGGTTGACGCCCGGGACGGTCATCAGCCGGCGGATCTCCGGCCACGACAATGCCTGCTGGGCGATCAGCTTCTCCGCCGCGGCGATCTCCCGATCGAGGAACTCGACGTGGCGCATGGCGGCGTCGATCGATTCGCGCTCCTCGGGCGGCAGTTCCAGGGCGGCGAGCCAGCGGCGGCCCTTGACCCCGAACAGGTCCGAGCACGGCGGCTTGGCCTGCAGCCGCCGCTGCAAAGCGGCGTGGATCTCGTTCTTCGCGCGCGTGCCGGCACGGACCAGCTGTTCGCGGCGTGCGAGGCGGCGGCGGAGGATCCGGCAGCGCTCATCGGGCATCCACACCGCCTCAAGCTCCCCCCTCCACAACAGGGAGGCCAGGGTGCGGGCGTCGCTTCCTCGGTGGGCCGCAGGCACATGCCAACTTGTCGGTCTTCGCGCGAGCGCTGCTGATTCCGGTGTCATCCGGACTGACCACGATCACCCGGTCCACGTGCGGCTCGAGGATCCGGCAGACCTCCCAACAGCTGCCCGTCACCTCCAACGCCACCCGATCGCTGGGCAGCAGGCTCTCCGCGAGAGCGCGGATCCCGTCCGGCGTCGCGGGCACCCGACCCGCCGACCTCGTGACACCGTCCTCGCAGATCGCGACCACGCAGAACTCGCGGTGCACATCCAGGCCGATCGCGCGACCGACCCAACGAAGCACACCCATCACCCACCTCCACTCAACACGTGTGACTGTGACGGGAGAACGAGCGGGACAACGACACAGACCGATACGAGCTCTCGACGTGGCTCAATCCAGGCAAGTCGCAGGGGCGGCCGAACGAAAACCACGGGCTCGAAGCCCATCGTCCAAAAACGGCCTACCCGTCTGCCTTCTCCCAAGCAAGGCCCCTGTCCCGGATCAGCCGAAGCTACGACCAGGACCGGACAGACCTCACGAACGCAGCTTCATGCCACGAAAACGAGAACAGACGGATTCGAGAGCCGTCCGACAGTGAGTCGAGATCGTCCGTCGGCGCCGGACCGCTGAGGTCCGCGAGCTCGTCACGCGGACACGTGGGCGATGAATTGCAACTCTGGCGTCTGGAGGTCGGATCGCCGTACGCTCCCGCGATGCGCAGCGCGCTCGTCGTGGCAGTCGACAGGCGGCTGGCTGAACTGATCATCGTCCGGCTTCGCCGCTCTTGGCCTTTGCTGAAGCTCTTGCCCGCTTCATGCATCGTCCCGATCCTGGTGCCCGCGGCCAGAAGGCTCCGACGCTCACTAATCCGCAGCGCCGTCGCGGTGGCCCTCTTTGCCGGCGCCCTGATCGCGCTCATCGCTCTTCGCGCCTACTAGCCACTCAGTTGCGACTCTTAGATCAACCCGACACTGCGTCGTGAGAATGACCGCCAGCCCGTACGCTTCTGGTCGTGCCTAAGCGAGTACAGAAGAAGGCGGGGAGCCGCGGGCGAGCGCCTCGTCAGCGCGGGAAGAAGGCGGCCCACGATCCAGCTGACCTCTTGAAGGCTTGGCAGAAGGCGGTCCGCGAGGTCGGGGGTGCGCTGGCGTCTGTCCCGGCCGGAGTGGCGAGCGACCTCATGCGACCGCTGCAGCATCAAGCGGACTTGGTTCAGCAGGTGCTCCAGCGCCAGCTTGATTTTGAGCGCGAGCTGCTCGATCGCGCCACCGCGCCGTTGCATACGTCGCTGGAGCTGATCGATCAGGCTACTGAGACGTTACGCGCGCAGGCGACCTCGTTTCGCGCAGCGTCGACGACGTTTCGTCAGCTCGCGTCGTTGATGGATCAGCAGGCGGACCTTCTGCACCGTGCCGGTACGACGATGCGCGACCCGCTCGGCGCTTTCAGGTCTGCCGACGAATAGCGGCTCAGCCCCACCGCGAGGGGGAGTCAGGGTTACGATCTCGCGTGGCGTCAGGGCCGATGTCATGGTCACGAGGGATCGGAGCAGGCGCTGTGCTGGACTCAGTCGCAGCAGGCAACTGCGTGTCCGGCCGGACGTCCATGGCGCCTGCCGCTTGCCCGGGACCGGAACAACCGCCCAGATGCTGCTTCACCTAGACGATGCGCGGGTCAACACATCGACGGAGCCGTCGAACTGCCACAGAGGATTTGGTGCGTCACCCGTCGCGGTGCGCAGCTGGAAGAAGCCGTTGACCTCCTGTGGTCCGTCCCCGTCAGCGCGGTAGCGGCCGTCCGGCGTCACATCGAGCTGATAGATCGCCGCGGCGCCCGGGAGGCGCCACGAGACGACGCACCGCCAGTCATTGCCCGCCCCGGCGTCCGCGACCAGGCCGCCGCCCTTGTCGCACGATGCGCTGGTCCGCAGTTCTGCCTCGGTGACGCTGGGACGATGCAGCTCTCCGGTCTGCAGGCGATAGAGGTGTGCGAACGCGGTGGAGAGCGACCGGTCCAGTTTGCCCTTGTCGATCCCGGAGCCGGAGGCCGAGGTCACGGCGGCAACGACGCCGGCAGCAACTGCAAGCACTGCCGCCAACGGCAGCACCGCACCCACGAGGACCCGGCGGCCGGAGCCGTCGTAGGCCAAATCGGTGAAGTCGCGGCGCATGAAGAGCCGGAACGCCAGCGCGGAGGCGGCCACCGTGACGGCAAGGCTGACCCCGACGCCGACGATCAATGGACCGGTCTGGGCCGGCTGGGTGAACAGTCCGCGCCAGGCGATGAAGCCATAGCTCGGCAGGACGACACGCACCATCACGGGCAGCGGAAGCAGTTGCGCGATCTGCAGGGCCAAGGCGACCAGCGCGGGGATCACCAGTCCCATCGGAGAACGGCCGAACGCCACCGAGCCGAGCAGCCCGATCGCCGCAAAGGCCAGCGTCGGCGCGACGGCGATGAGCCAGGCGAGCAGCACCGCATGGGCCGCGTGCCCGGGCGCGAGGAGATGCCCGTCGAGGCCCACCAACGGCCGGTCGCCGACCGCCACCAGTCCGCCGACGATGCCCGAACAGGCGAGTCCAGCCACGAGCAGCGCCATGATCGTGAGGCTCGCCAGCGCCTTGGCCGCGAAGATCCGTCGCGGCGCCCGCACGGCGACCAGCAGGTGTCGCCACGTCCCGAGTCGGTCCTCCTGGGCGAAGACGTCGCCGGCGACCAGAGACATCAGCAACGGCAGCACCCAGGTGCCGGAGAACGTCAAGACCACGAGCGACCCCGCCCAGCCGGTCTGACTCATCCAGCGGCCGAAGACGGTGTCGGACGGGAGCGAGCTCTGCTGGCCGATGACCGCCACCAGCAACGCCGGGCCGAGCCAGCAGGCCAGCACCGCGAGGCGGATCGGCCACCGGGCAAGGAGCTTGATCAGCTCGAATTGGTAGCCGCGGCGAATGGGTGCCAGGCGCGCGTCGGCGTTGGGTAGCGTGACGGCCGCAGCGCTCACCGGCACCTGCCCCCGCCCGGCATGTTCGCGTCCGCAATCAGGGCGAGGAAGGCCGCCTCGAGCGGCGGCACGACTGGCGACAGCTCGCGCACAGCCACACCGCCGCCGACGATCCGCGCGACCAGGTCGTCGAGGCCCGGTATCGCCGCACGCACCAGAAGTGCCCCGGCGTCACGACGCTGGTGCGGGTCGTCGTTCGGGAGAACGCGCACCTCCGGCGTCTCGGCCGCGACTCGCCGGGCCGCGATCGGATCGGACGTTCGCAGCCGGTAGTCCAACTCGTTGGTGCCGGCGGCGAGGTCGGTGATCGGACCTGAGAAGATCACCCACCCGCGGGCGAGGAGGGTGATCTCGGTGCACAGCGCGGCCAGATCATCCATCCGGTGACTCGAGAGGACGATCGCGGTGCCACCGGCCGCGAGCTCGGTGAGCACACGGTGTACGTGTCGGGTGCCCGCCGGATCGAGGCCGTTCGCGGGTTCGTCGAGCACCAGCAGCCGGGGGGTCGTCAGAAGCGCCGCGGCAAGCCCGAGACGTTGTCGCATCCCGAGCGAGAAGCCGCGAATGCGGTCGTCCGCGACGTCGGTGAGCCCGACCCGCTCGAGCGCGTCATCGGTGCCCCCAGAGCCGTCGCCGCGCAGGCGAGCCAACGCGGCGAGATTCTGCCGCGCGGTCAGCGAGGGATACAGGCCCGGTCCGTCCACGAACCCGGCAACCTCCGCGGGGAGAGCGAGCGCCCGGCGCACCGGGCACCCGAAGATCTCCAGCGCGCCGCTGTCGGCTTGGGCCAGGCCGAGGAGCAGGGCCAGCAACGTCGTCTTCCCGGCCCCGTTGGGTCCGACGAGACCGTGTACCTGCCCCGGCGCGACTTCGAGGTCCACGCCGTCGAGCGCGACGACCTCGCCAAAGGACTTGACGATCCCGGACGCGCGGACGGCGAGCTGCCGGGGTCGATGATCGACGGGGGACCGCGCAGTCTCGGCCGTCTCGGCGGTCGACGGCCCGCCGGCGCTCCGGCGGGCCGTCGTATCGGACCGCTGTCCGGCGCTTGTCCGGAGACGCGTCAGTGCGTCTCCGAGCTCGGGATGTACGCGCCCGGTACCCGTGATGGAGCGTAGATCTTCGAGTCACCCGGGTAGGGGACCTTCCAATCGTGAGCCTGATACCAGGTGTACCGATTCATCTGCTCCGTGTTGGCGTAGTCGGGGATCGCACCGTTGCCGGTGAGGTGCTGGCCCGCGAGCCAGGTCTGCCAGGCAGCGGCGGTGGCCTTTTCGTTCGCCGGTACGGAGTTCCGACCGTACCTCCGACCGCGCCAGCGCCGTCCTTGCCGCGCCAGTCGTGCCGAGCGTGTCCAGACCGCAGGCCGGCGGGGCGGTGATCCCCTCGGTGAGCGGGATCTGGTTTGGCACCGCGTTGAACGGCCTGTAATCAGGCTTCATCGTGAACGCGTCGTACATCGGCGTCGCCGCCGCGACCTTCTCGTTCAGCGGCTGGGCGCCGAGGATCTGCTCGATCGTCCGAACCGCCGAGATCTGCGAGTAGTAGGTGTCGATCACCTTGCCGTGCTGGGCCCAGGGGCTGATGATCTGGACCGGAGCACGGTGCCCGTCGACGTGGTCGGCACCGTCCTGGCTGTCGTCCTCGAGCACGAAGATCGCGGAGTCCTTCCAGTACTTGCTGTGCGAGATCGTGTCGACGATGTCACCCGTGGCGAGATCGTTGTCGGCCACCCCGGCCTCCGGGTTGGTCGGCCCGCCTGTGTGATCGCTGGAGAGCCAGATCATGTTGAACCTGGCAGGAGCGCTCTTCTGGAAATCCTGCTTCCAGATCTCGTAGCGGTAGATGTCCGGGATCGAAAGGTCGAACGGCGGAGACTGCGGGTCGGCGATCGCGTGCAGTGACGGGATCACCGAGCCGTAGTTGCCCCTGAGGTCAGGGGTGGTCAGCTGGGAGGGGTCGCCACCGTTCTCGACGCTCTTGGTCGCGCAGTAGTACTCCTGCCACGTCCCAGGCGGCTTGCCCTCCATGTACTCGAACTCGCCGTAGTTCCTGGCCGTCGCGCCCGCGGACTCGACGGCGCTCCACAGGAAGCCCGAGCGCTGGTGGCCCAGCACGTCCTCCTCGGTGTCGTAGCTGCGCTGGTACTCACCCGCTGAGGACTCGGTGTATTCGGGGTTGTCGCCCTGCATCAGCCAGTTGTGGCCCTCGGCGGAGTTCGTGCCGACGTCGTATGTGTTGTCGTAGAGACCGAACTGCTTCGCGAGAGCGTGCTGGTTCGGCGTCGCCTTGTCGCCGAACTGGGTGAGTGTCGGATCGCCGTTGCCCTCACCCATGTCGCCGAGCAGCTGGTCATAGGTGCGGTTCTCCTTCACGATCAAGAAGACGTGCTTGATCGTGGACGGGTCACCGATGCGCGTCGGGACCGGAAGCGCCGGCGCCCTGCCGCCCCCGGCCTGCTGAACGTCGTTCCTGCGCCAGCCGTTCTGAGCGAAGACGGTGACGGTGTCGCGGGCGATGTCCCTGTCGCTCGGAAGGGTGAGCGGGTCAGGGAAGCGGTGGTGCTGTGCGTGTCGTGGCCGCTCACGGGGACGGTTCCCGGTCCCTTGTACGTCGTAATGGCCGGGCCGCGCGCGTCGATGCCGCGGGTGTTGGTGACAACGATCTGGGTGCCGGCGGTCGCCACGGCCGCCGGGTAGTAGTCCGTCGGCAGCAGGCCGATGTAGCTCACCGGATCCTTCGGCGGGCCGTCGTAGCGATACACCGCGACCGCATTCGCCCTCCCCAGAGTGACCAGCAGGTGGCCGTCCTTGGTCACGGCGACACCGTCGGGCTCATACCCCACCGAGGACGAAGGCCACGGCTTGGTCTCGATCGTCTGCACGACCTGGTCCGTGCTCGTGTCGATCACCGAGACGGTGTCACTGTTGGTGTTGGCGACGAACAACGCGTTGCCGGTTTGATACATCGCCGTGGGATGCAAGCCGACGGCGATGGAGCCGACCGCCGCCGTCGGGTCCGCGGTGTTGATAACGCTGACGGTTCCGGTCGTCGACGTGCCGAGATACCCGTCCGCGGGCACCTGGGTGCCGTAGGAGCCCAGGGTCGTGTCACCGGGCTGCGCCTGACGGCCACCCTCGTTACTGACGTAGAGCTTGCCGGCGGCGAAGCTGAGCTCACGCGGAGCGATGCCGACATCCCACGTGTGCTCGATCGCCCCCGTATCGGGGTCGAGCGCGACAACGGTGTTCTGCCCGTTGATGGCCGCGTACAGGGTGGACCCGTCGGGCGAGTACTTGGCCTGTCCGACGAGGGCTGATTGGCCGTTTGTCACCGGGATCGAAAAGGTGGTCGGCGTGCCCAGCGTCCCGTCGGCGTTGACCGGGAATCGAGTCAGGCCGTTGCGCTCCGGGAGCCAGAGGAATTTGCCGTCCGGCGAGTACGTCGGGCCTTCCTGGCCGACGGTGCCGTCGGACAGCTTCTGGTTGACCGCGGACGCGCTCCCAACCGTCCAGATGAGCTTGTAGCTCGACAAGTCGAAGACCTGCAGGACGACCGACTTGTCGGCGCTGGTCGCCGCCAGGAAGCGTCCGTCCGGGCTGATGGTCGAGCCCATGAACTTGCCGAACTGGGTGAGCAGACGGTCACCGAGCGGCTTGATGATCTGGTCGTCGGAGACCTGAATCCCGTCGGCGTACTCGGTGCCAACCTGGTTGCTGCCAAACCCGACCGTCGAGGCGTACGTTGCTCCGGCGCCGGCGAGGATCACCGCGGTGGCGCCGGCTGCGACGATGCGCCGTCGCCGGTTGGTTGTGACGAAAACGCCGAGACGGCCTCTCGAAGCTCGTCGGCGTCGACGTGTGACTGGTATCCCCGTCTGTTCACTGCGATTCCCGCTCCTGGACCGGCTGAGCATCGGTATTCCCCTTTGTGCGATAGACAGCGCAGCGGAACCTAAGCGCCGCCGTCGCGCGCGCAGGTGACCCATTCGTGAACCAGTCGTTTCGATCTCGCGTCGATCGGGGTCGACGACTTCGGGTGCCTTTACAGCGCGCACACCGGGAGCTACGCTTCACATGTCGTTCACACCGCTCGGTCGTCGGCCGTTGGCGTGGATGACAGTGAGCAGGACGGAACGAGCGAGTGGTCACACGCTTGGCCGCTGAGCCCTGGCCGCGACGGTAGGTGTCGACCGACGCAAGGGGTCGCTCGTGAATGGAAACGCCACAAGCTCGCAAGTCCCGTCCCCACGGGTCGGGGGGAGCGGTAGGGATGCTTGAGCCGTCGGGGGTCGGTCAGGTCGGTGGAGGGGTAACCCGGGCCGCATTCGGCTTCGCGGCGGCACGTCATGCGGGCCAGTACCGTGAGATCGACGGGGTGCCGTTCATCGTTCATCCGATCGAAGTCGGTCGGCTGCTCCACGGCGACGGCCAACCAGAGCATGTCGTTGCGGCCGGGCTGCTCCATGATGTCCTGGAGAAGACCGAGACACGAGCGCTCGAGCTGGAGCTCGAGTTCGGAACCCACATAGCCCAGCTGGTTGCTGCGGTCTCAGATGATCCATCGATCGTGGCGTATGAGGAACGCAAGCGCGACTTGCGCGATCGCGTGGAGCGGTCTGGCTCCGAGACGCTCGCGATCTACGCCGCCGACAAGATCGCGAAGGTGCGCGAGCTGGGACTCCTGTCAGCCTGGAGAGCCAGCCAGAAGAAGAACCAGGCAAAGCTGGGTCACTACCGAGCGAGCCTCGAGATGCTCCGGCGGGGTGCTGGGCACACCGGCCTGGTTATGTGCCTCGAGGCCGAGCTGGAGCGCCTCGAGCCGCGGGCTCCGGCCCGCCCGTCGCGTGCGATGTCTCCTCGGAGGGAGGGACGGCCCGGGGAGGTGCTCCGGCTCGTGCCTGATGCTTCGCGTCCTGTGCCACCACGAACGCACGGCTCCCGTACCTAGCGAGGTCGCACGCCCTGGCCGCCGGGGCTTCACCGATGGGAGACCTTGCCCTTGAAAGTGAATGTCTCGAACGACTGTGCCGGCTTGGTCCCTGAGCCGGTGAAGTTGCCGTGCGCGCCGGTGTAGGTACCCGTGCCGCCGGTGAAAATGCCGGTTGCGCTCAAGCTGAGGCTGCCGTCCGGCTTGCCCGTCGCCGTTCCCTTGAGCGTGTACCTCAACGTCCCGGCCGGATAGAAGAGCGTCCCCGTTGCCGTGAACTTGGGTGGGGTGGCGGATGTGGACACCGCGCGCAGCGCCCCGTGCACGTTCATGCCGGCGATCTTGCCATCGCTTGTGCCGACAAGTGTCAGTCTCGATCCCGTGGAGGAGAGGATCGCGAGTCGCTGGGTCGTCTGGATCGTCTTCGCCCCGTGAGTGCCGGCCGCATTGGCGATCTGGGCAGCCGCAATTGCCCCGCACACAACGACAGCGGGCCCGATCCACCGTCTTGGGTGTGACCACGCGCCCCGCAACCCGGCGAGTACCCAGCCAGAATCAGTCATCCGACGCCTCCTAGTCCGGCCCTACCTCACCGCCTGCCCAAGGACAGGCCAATTGGTTGCCCTCCGGCGCTGCGCGCCGATCAGACGCGCACGTCACCGTAGCCGCGTCGGCCGCGCTTCGCGACGGGGTACCACCCTAGGCTTTTCACACCTGGTGTCGCGCTGCCGGGCGACTTTGTGATCGTCGGGGCCCTCTGCTGCTGAAGCCATGTGCAGCATGCTCGGGGTCCTCAACGGACGAAGGGAGAATCGTGACCATCGTGTTCCCAGGCGAAGCAGCGGACTATCGAGCGGCGACCTCACTCCCGAAGGACGCCCGGGCGATTGGTACGAGCAGCTGAGCTACTGACGACCGGCCAGGTGGTCGTGGGGCGGCAAGTGCGCGTGCCAGGCCCACTGGCTTGCGCGCCTTCGTGATCGTCCAGGGGTGGCCACTGCCTCGGACTCGGTGCGCTGGGCACTCGGCGCGAAGCCCGCCGTGCGCCGGGCGCCCGGCGCGAAGCCCGCGACAGCTACGACGGCGCAGGCGAGGTAGCAGCTGGCCTGGAAGTTGAGCAGGACGGTGAGCGAGACGGTGCTGCTGAGCAGACCGGCGAGCATGATGCCCGTTCCTTGGCCTAGCGCCTGCGCCACCTGAACGAGGCTGAGCACCCGACCAAGGACGCGGCGCGGACTGGCCCGCTGGGTGCCCGTGAGCAGGCCAGTGACGAGTGCGGTGGCCGGCAGGCCGACGAGAATGAAGAGTCCTAGGTACCACCACGTCGTGGTCGTCAGTGTGGGGCTGTTCCAGGTGAGCAGGGAGAGCAGGCCAAAAGCGGTCAGCCCGCCCACCGCGAGCGTGCGGGCCGCCGCGGGCTTTGCCCAGGTGCCGACCACGATCCCGCCGAGCACGCCACCGATGGCCTGCACCCCGCGCAGCAGTCCGACGACCTGGTCGCCGGCGTGCAGCGAGCGAAGCACGAACAGAACGAACAGGACGAGGAACAGCCCTTGAGCGATTGCCGCCAGGAATGAGATGACGAGCGCCGAGATGAGAGTTGGGGTCTGCCGGATGGCCCGCGCGCCGTCACAGAGGTCGGTGAGCGCTCCGGTGGGCCGCGCGCGCGGTGGTCGGACTGCGGGTGGCGTGGGCCGGCGGCATCCCGCGAGGAGGGCGGCGCTGGCGAGGAAGCTGGCCATGTCGCCGAGAACGAGACCACGAAGCCCGAGCACGGGCAGCAGAATTCCGCCGAGCGGCGAGCCGAGGAGTCTGGCCGCGTTGCTGGCCGTCTCCGTCATGGCGTTCGCTCGTGCCAGGCGGGCCGGATCGACGAGCGACGGGACCATCGCCTGCAGCGCAGGGGTGGTGATGCTCGTGATGGCGGCCTGCACGGCGGCGACCGCGAACGCAATCCATAACCGGTCAGGCCCGACCCAGAGCAGTGGCAGCAGGAGGACGGCTTGCGAGCTCGTGAGAGCCGGGAGGAGAGCTCCGGGGTTCCAGCGGTCGATCACCGGGCCGCAGACCGTCCCGACCAGAACCGCTGGGGCCAGCTCAGCCAAGAACACGCCGGATGTGTCCATCGCCGAACCGGACACCTGCAGGACGTAGAGCGGGAGGGCGATGAACAGCAACCAATCGCCGGTCTCAGAAATCGCCACCGCCGACCACAGGCGGCGGTAGGCCCGGTTCTCGCGCAGCGGCCGTGCGGGACGAATCTGGCGCTCCCGCGAGTGGTCAGAGGTGGCTGCAGAGCCTGTCACTCGGCCTCCGGGTGTCTGAAGGCGAGCAAGCGCAGAGACGCCACGTCTGCGTCGTCGGGTGCCTGCTGGCGGGTCAGCCCGATGTATGGGCGCACGAGTCGATCGATCTCGCCGACCAGCTGCGCGAGCTCACCGGGCGCGATCCTCAACGCATAGCTGTTGTGCGCCTCAGCGGCACGCCACTGCGTCGGCTGAGAGTCGTGTCGGGCGAGCGCGCGTCGTGTGAGCTCCTCATCGCGGGCGAGCGCCAGCTCCTCGACAGCCCGTGCTGCCGCGGTCGACGACCGCGAGTCCTCAGGTTCCCGGGGGCCGAACTCCAGACCGGTTGAGGTGGTTCGCCAGGGACGTTCCCGCCCGTCTGCCGACTCGCCCCGCTCGACCAACCCGACCCGCGCGAGCGCTCGCAAGTGGTAGCTGCAGTTCGACGCCGTCGAGCCCACGGCCGCCGCGCACTGAGCCGCCGTCTGAACACCAAACGCCATCAGATGGTCAAGCAGAGCCAGGCGCAGCGGATGCGCCAACGCCCGCAACGCCTTCGGGTCAGTGACTCGGGTGCGCCTCTCGCGCGCTCCGCCAGATATGAAAGACATCTTTCACAGTGTCGCAGGCGAACCCGGCATACGCAAGACTTCTTTCACATTCGGCCGCCGAGGCCGTCACGGCGCTCATCGCGACGATCGAACATCTCGCCGCCGCACTCGTGACCGCGCCGCCGACCGACGGACACAGGGAATCGTCGGACCGGCGGCCGGGTAGAACGTTGGGTATGCGAGGACGCGTATCGACGGCGAGCGTTCCGAATCCGCGCGGTTGCCCGCTGCCGCGCACCGGCGCGCACGACACAGGTCTGCGCGGCACCGCCCCTATCGCCGGCAGATGCGAACCGCTTCGTCGTGGACGACGCACAGGGCGCGTTCCGGGGCCCGTGCCTCATCTGCCAGACAACGTCCAAATCACCTGAAGGAGAGCGCCAGATGAGCGACAAGCCACCTCGCACCACAACGGATGCCGGCAGTCCGGTCGCCAGTGACGAATTCTCGTTGACCGTCGGCCCGGACGGTCCGATCCTGCTCCAGGATCAGTATCTGATCGAGCAGATGGCCAACTTCAACCGCGAACGGATCCCGGAGCGTCAACCGCATGCCAAGGGCTCGGGCGCCTTCGGCGTGTTCGAGACGACCGAGGACGTGAGCGCCTACACCCGGGCCGCTCTGTTCCAGCACGGAGTCAGGACTGAGATGCTGGCGCGGTTCTCCACGGTGGCGGGCGAGAGCGGCAGCCCGGATACCTGGCGCGATCCCCGTGGCTTCGCGCTGAAGTTCTACACGACCGAGGGCAACTACGACATGGTCGGCAACAACACGCCGATCTTCTTCGTACGTGACCCGATGAAGTTCCAGCACTTCATCCGTAGTCAGAAGCGCCGCGCCGATAACGGACTGCGCGATCACGACATGCAGTGGGACTTCTGGACGCTGTCCCCGGAGTCTGCGCACATGGTGACATGGCTGATGGGCGACCGGGGCATTCCGAAGACCTACCGTCACATGAACGGTTACTCGAGCCACACCTACATGTGGGTCAACGCCGGCGGTGACAAGTTCTGGGTCAAGTACCACTTCAAGACCGACCAGGGGATCGAGTGCCTCACCCAGGACGAGGCCGACCACATCGCTGGCGAGAAACCTGATTACCACCGGCAGGATCTGTTCGAAGCGATCCGCGACGGCGACTTCCCCAGCTGGACGCTGTACATGCAGATCATGCCTTTCGAGGAGGGCAAGACCTACCGCTTCAACCCGTTCGACCTGACCAAGGTGTGGCCGCACAGCGACTACCCGCTCGTCAAAGTCGGGACGATGACGCTGGGTCGCAACTTGACCGACTTCCACACGGAGATGGAGCAGGCAGCGTTCGAGCCCAACAATCTTGTGCCGGGGATCGGACTGAGCCCGGACAAGATGCTGCTGGCACGCGGCTTCTCCTACTCCGACGCGCACCGAGCTCGGCTTGGGGTCAACTACAAGCAGATCCCGGTCAACTCCCCCCATGTGCCGGTCCACAGCTACAGCAAGGACGGCGTGATGCGCACGGTCAACGTCACCGACCCCGTCTATGCCCCCAATTCGTACGGGGGTCCGAAGGCCGATCCGTCCCAGACCGACGACGCGGGGCTGTGGGCGAGCGACGGCGACATGGTCCGCTCGGCCTACACGCCGCGGCCTGACGATGACGACTACGGCCAGGCCCGCGCGCAGGTGCGCGACGTACTCGACGCGGACGCCCGCGAGCGCCTGATCTCGAACGTCGCGGGGCATCTCGCAGACGGCGTCTCAGACAAGGTGTTGACGCGTGCATTCGAGTATTGGAGAAACATCGACCACGACCTCGGCGACCGCATTGAGCAGGCCCTAGGCGCGTCTGTCGGCGCCTAGCCGGCCGGCGTTGGGGCGCGTCCGGACCACCACGGCCGCGCCCCAACGCGTCTGCCGGCGAAGCGCACCTCGCCGTCAGAGGGACCACAAGGCTTGAGTGGGTGAGAGGCGTGCAGCGCGGAGGGCGGGGACGAGCCCGGCGACGGCGCCGATGACGAGGGAGGCGGCGATGCCGCCGGTCCAGGCTTCGGTGGGGATGACCGTGGCCCAGTGTTTGGTGTGGGCATAGACGACCGTGGCAGCGGCGCCGAGGGCGACGCCGACGGTGCCGCCGAGCAGTCCGAGGAGGACGGCCTCGGAGAGGAACTGAGTGCGGATGTGGCCTCTGGTGGCCCCGAGGGCGCGGCGCAGCCCGATCTCGGAGCGGCGTTCGAGGACCGAGATGATCATGATGTTCGCGACGCCGACCGCGCCGACGAGGAGGGCGACGGCACCGAGGCCGAGGAACAGGCCGTTGAGGGCGCTCTTGGCGTCGGCTTGGGCGACGAGGGCGTCGGACGGTTGGCTGACGTTGACCTCGCCGGGGCGCTCCGGGTTGGCGGTGGCCGCGAGGAGATTGTCGACGGCGTTCACGCGTTCCGTCTTGGCGCGGAGGTAGATGGTGGAGGGGTGGCCGTCGAAGCCGAGGTATTTCCTTGCCGCTGGGTAGCCAACCAGCACGGAGGTGTCGATGGCTGAGGCGAGTACGGCGGGTTTGAGGATGCCGGCGAGGTAGAACCATTGGCCGCCCACCCAGATCCGTTGGCCGGGGTGGATGCGGTCGATCCCGAGCAACTCGGCGGCGGTGGCGCCGAGCACGGCGACGGGTTCTCGGGCGGTGGCCGCGTTGAAGTAGCGGCCTCGGGCGACGGTCGTGGCGACGACCGAGGGGAGGTTGAGAGATGCGGCTTGGACGTTCAGGCCGTTGGTGTCGACCGACGGGATGTCAGGGGTGCGGTAGGCGTTGGCGCCGCTGACCGCGCCGGTGCTCTGCACGTGCTCCACACCACTGATGCGTCCGATCATCGGCGGCGCGCTGGTGGGCAGCTCAGCGGTGCCGCCGGTGAGGCTCTGGCCGTTGCTGACGGTGAGCAGGTTGGTGCCGAGCTGGTTGATCTCGTTGAGCAGCCCGGCCTGGGAGGAGGCGGATAGGCCGAGGACGGCGACGATGGCGGCGACGCCGATGGCGATGCCGAGGGCGGACAGCCCGGCCCGTAGCTTCCGGGTGCGTAGTCCGACGGTGGAGAGACGGATCAAGTCGGAGAGCTGTAGGCGCCTCCGGCTCGGGGTGGCGGTGGCGCTCACGAGGTCTCCTCGCCGACGGGTGCGCCCGCGGTCTGGCGAGCGTGGGTGAGCGGCTCCACGAGGGCGCGCGAGGAGGGGTCGGGGCCTGCGGCGGAGCCGGTGTCGGCAACGATGTCGCCGTCGAGGAACTCGACTTTGCGGGGCATGCGCTCGGCGATCGCGTGGTCGTGGGTGATGACCACGATGGTCGAGCCGGCCTGGTGGAGCTGGTCGATCAGCGCCAGGATGGCATGGCCGGTGACCTGGTCGAGGTTGCCCGTCGGCTCGTCGGCGAGCACGATTGCCGGCTCGCCGACGAGGGCTCGGGCGATAGCGACGCGTTGCCGTTGCCCGCCCGAGAGTTGGGTGGGACGGGCGTGGGGGCGCTGGCCCAGGCCGACCAGCTCGAGGGCGTCGAGGGCCTGTCGGCGGCGCTGTCCGAGGGGGATGCCGGCGTAGAGGAGCCCATCGGCGACGTTGTCCAGCACGGTGGCGTGCTCGGCCAGGAAGAACTGTTGGAAGATGAATCCGATCCGGGTGGCCCTCAGGTAGGTCACCTCGTCGTCGGCCATCGCGGCAACGTCGAGCCCGGTGATCCGCACCCGGCCGGTGGTGGGCCGGTCGAGGGTCCCCATCAGTTGCAGCAGGGTGGTCTTACCGGACCCGGAGGGACCGACGATCCCGACCAGCTCTCCCGGGCCGATCGTGAGGTTCACGCCGCGCAGGGCCTGGACGGGCGGCTCGCCGGGGTAGAGCTTGGTGACGTTCTCGACGTCGAGTAGCGAACCGCGTTCCGCTCTGGAGCCAGATTCGTTGCCCGACGCGGCCGTCGGGTGGCGGTCGGGTGGGTGCGGCGGGGTGGAGGTCATGCCGACGGGACCACCACTTCCTGGCCGGCGGTCAGTCCCGAGTCAGTGACCTGCACCAGGCCGTCGGCATCGTCGAACAACCCGAGCGAGACCGGAACGAGACGAGTGCTCGCGCCCGCGCCGATGACCTCAACCGCGTAGCCTCCCCCGGCCCGGGCCAGCAGCGCGGTCACCGGCACCACCAACGCATCGGGCACGCTCGCGGTGGTGATACCGACCTGCACCGGGGCCCGATCCCACGTGCCCGTCGCAGCCGGGCGAGAGGGAGTGACGCCGACGGTGATGGTCGGGGTGGTGCTGCTCCCCGAGCTAGTTGACGAGCACGTGTCGGCTCCCGGCGCGGCGGAGCTGGAGCTCGACCCGCTTGACCCCCCGCTCGATGGGCAGGTGGCGACCGTCCCCACCGAGGAGACGACCCCCGGCGTGGTCTTGTCGTTGGGCAGGGTGATGCTCACCTTGTCTCCGACTGCCACGTCGGTCTGTTGCGAGACGTCCAGTGCCAGCTGCACCTGACGGGTTGTCGAGGTGGCCTGCAGCACCGTCTGCCCGGGCCGGGCGCCGCCGCCCAGCTGGGCCGAAACGGTGGTCACCCGGAGGGCGGTAGGTGCGAACACGGCCTGGCCGAGAGTCAGCGTGCCGTTCTGGGTCACACCAAGGGCCGCCTGGAGCTTCTGCACCGCTGTGGTGGTGGCGGAGCCGAAGGACGCGGAGGTGGGACTGAGCTGAGCCCGCGCGGCATAGCCGAGCGCGACCAGATCAGCGTTCAGCTCGGCGACGTCGGCGCCCGTCGCGCCGGTCGATAGCGTCCGATAGGCAGGCGTCGAGCCGTGCAGCAGCACCACCGGGCGACCGTTCACGCGGTAGAGCACGTGACCCGGAGAGATCACATGGCCGGCGGTGGGCAGCTGGGTGTACGTCCCGCGGGCCTGGTTGATCACAGAGTCCGGCGAGCCGTCCGATCGCCCCCGATAGGTCAGGGTTCCCGCCTGGGAGACCCTCGCCGCGAGCGCCCTTCGCTTCACCTGCGCGGTGCCCGTCGGGAGCTGCCGTGCGGCCCCGGTCGGTTGCGTGGCACTGGACATCACGGCCACGCTGCCGGCGACGGTTGCGAGGGCCAGGACGGCCCCTGCGGCCAGCACCCACGTCCTCCGCCTCACCGCGTGACCCCCGCTGCAGCTGCCACATCGCGGCACTTCTGCATCGCGGCGTTGAGAATGCTCATTCCCCCCGGTTCTGCGGCGGATGGGATTCGATTTGTGTCGACGAGGGGCCCATTCGGGATGGGGTCCGGGAAGTCCTTCACGCCGTGCTCGCGGATGCACTGGGCGAACGTGAGCGCCGCCTGCTGCTGTTGGGAGCTCCGCTTGCTGCCCGTGAACCCGGCTGGCTCCAGGTGCTTGCACGCGCTGATGGCCCGCTTGAACGCCGGGGAGTTCGGGTCCAGAGACGAGCCGTTCGCTACTGCATCGATGGTGAGCTTGCCCGACGCGCTCGGGTCCGGAAACTGGCTGACCCCGTTGCTGCGCATGCACGTGGCGAACTTCACCGCCTTCTGAGCATTGGCGGCGGTGTTGTTCGCGCCGCTGCCGCCGGCGCCGATGTCGGCAGGAGCGGTCGACCCGCAGCCGCTGATCACTGCGACGATGACGACCAGGATGACGGCGGGTAGCGGCCGTCGCTGTCTACTCATGTGTTCTCCGTCCGGTCGTTGGGTGCATTGACATCAAGGCTGGGCCGGGGCGTGACCGGGAGTCGGCCGGGGCGTGACCGGGAGTCGGCCGGGGCGTGACCGGGAGTCGGCCGGGGCGTGACCGGGAGTCGGCCGGGGCGTGACCGGGAGTGGGCCGGGGCGTGACCGGGAGTGGGCCGGGGCGTGACCCGGAGTCGGCCGGGGCGTGACCGGGAGCCGGCCGCGGCCTCGACCAGCTGCGTGGCGGCCTCGCCCGCGGCGGCGAGGAGCACCGACGTGTCGCCGCCCTGCCCCTGTCCCATCACCACACCGACGGCAGTCAGCCGCCGGCCGCCGAGCGTCACGTGGGTGAAGAACGCCAGGCACCCACCGGCCGCGGAGTCAGACCCGGTCTTGCCGGCGTACCCATCGGCGATCAGGGGGTTGTAGTTGGTGAGCGGACCGGCGACCGGCAGCGTCAGGGTTGCCATCGAGACGATCTGGCGGAAGATCGGGAAGCGCATCGCCCGCTCAAAGAGGCGCAACTGGTCGGCGGCGGTGGAGACCGTGCTCGGCTCGAACCCGCTGGGATCGGTGTAGGTCGTGTCGTCCATCCCGAGCGCCCCGGCCTCGGCGTTCATGTCGGTGACAAAGCGCGCCTCGCTGTCCGCCACCTCGCCGGCGAGCATCCGGGCAATGTTGTTGCCGGAGGGGATCAGCAGCGCCTCGAGCAGCTGGCGCTCGGTCAGCTCCTCGCCGGCCCGCACCGCCACGACCGACTGGTGCTGGGCGGCGTCCTGGTCCTCGTCCTGTACCTGGGCGGCAGTGACGGTGATCGTGAACCCGTCCTGTGCGCCGCTCAGCGGGTAGCGCTTGAGGGTCAGGTAGGCGGTCATCACCTTGGCCAGGCTGGCGATCGGTGCCGGCTGCTCGTGCGGGCTCGCCGCCGGCCGGCCATTGCCGAGCACCAGAGCCGCCTGTCCGCGCTGTGGCCATCTGAGAGCCGACACCGAGGTCCAGTGGTTGTCGTCGGCGATGCGGACCGTGCCGGTGAGCAGGTGGCGGGCTGCCGCGAACGCCGTGTGGGCGAGGAGCAGGACGAGTCCCGCGCCGAGCAGCACGCGGCGGCGACGCGGGCCGGACACGGTCGCTCGGGCACGCGTGGCTGCTGTTCGTGCTGGCGCGCTGTCGGGCACGCCGTCAAGTCAAGACAGCGTGGTGTTGCCAGGACGTATGTGGTTTTCGATATGCCGACGATATGTTCCGGGCGGTAGCGTCGAGAGCATGCGTGTGTTGATCGTTGAGGACGAGCCCTATATGGCCGAAGCGATCCGCGACGGCCTGCGCCTGGAAGCGATTGCGGCGGACATCGCCGGTGACGGTCATACCGCCGTGGAGCTGCTGAGCGTCAACGTCTACGACATCGCCGTCCTCGACCGCGACATTCCCGGGCCCTCCGGTGACCAGATCGCCGAACGCATCGTCGCGTCCGGCAGCGGCATGCCGATCCTGATGCTCACGGCTGCTGACCGTCTTGACGACAAGGCCTCGGGGTTCGGGCTCGGAGCCGATGATTACCTGACGAAGCCGTTCGAACTTCAAGAGCTCGTGCTCCGGCTCAGGGCGCTGGACCGCAGGCGTGCCCACAACAGGCCGCCGGTCCGAGAGATCGCAGGCCTGCGGCTGGATCCGTTCCGCCGAGAGGTTCACCGAGACGGCCGCTACATCGCGCTGACCCGTAAGCAGTTCGCGGTGCTCGAGGTTCTCATTGCTGCCGAAGGCGGTGTCGTCAGCGCCGAAGAGATCCTCAAGCGGGCGTGGGATGAGCACGCCGACCCGTTCACCAACGCCGTGCGCATCACCGTCTCGGCGCTGCGCAAACGCCTCGGCGAACCCGGCATCATCGCCACCGTGGCCGGCGCCGGGTACCGCATCGACTCGGGGGCTGAGGGGGGAAGACCGTGACTAGGGCACCAGGTTTGAGCGTTCGCCTCAAACTCACCCTCAGCTACGCCGGCTTTCTAATGCTCGCAAGCATCCTGCTGCTCGCCGCCGTGTGGGTGTTCCTCCTGCGTTACGTCCCCGACCGTGCGTTCCTCATCAACGCCGACACCTCCATTCACAGCGTCTTTCCCGTCCGGTCGAACCTCCTGCACGTTTTCGCTCCGAGGGCAGCCGCAGTGTTGGCGTTCCTGCTGGTGTTCAGCCTCGTGGGTGGCTGGGTTCTCGCCGGTCGGATGCTCGCCCCTCTGACGCGCATCACAGAGGCCGTACGCATGGCCACGAGCGGATCACTCGCCCACCGAATCCGGCTACCGGGCCGCAGCGATGAGTTCCGTGAACTGGCTGACGCGTTCGACGCGATGCTCGCGCGGCTCGAAGCGCACGTCGCGGAGCAGCAGAGATTCGCAGCCAACGCCTCCCACGAACTCCGCACCCCGCTGGCGATCACGCAGACACTGCTCGACGTCGCGCGCAACGATCCGAACCGCGACAGCGGCGAACTCGACGAACGCCTCCACGCCGTCAACACCCGAGCGATCGACCTCACCGAAGCGTTGCTCCTGCTCAGCCGCGTCGACCAGCGGTCCTTCACCCGAGAACACGTCGATCTGTCCCTCATCGCGGAAGAAGCCATCGAAACGCTCCTCCTCCTTGCCGACCAGCGTGGCGTCACCATCGAGACCTCCGGCGACACGGCTCCCACCATCGGCTCACATGCGCTGCTGCTGCAACTGACCACGAACCTTGTGAACAACGCGATCGTCCACAACCTGCCTGACCAGGGCACCGTGTGGGTCACGACCAGCGCTCACCCCACGGGCGCGGTGCTCGCGGTCGAGAACACCGGCGAGACGCTCACCCCACAGTTGGTGTCCACACTTGTCGAGCCGTTTCAGCGCGGCAGCAGACGCACACGCACCGATCACGCAGGCGTCGGCCTGGGGCTGGCGATCGTCAACAGCATCGCCCAAGCACACGACGGAAGCCTCACCCTCACCCCGCGAGCCGCTGGGGGACTCTGCGTCACAGTGCAACTACGCGCCGCGCCCTCGCACGCTGACAGATGACGACCTCGGTTAGGTTCCCTGGCGCACCCACACCCAACCCTCGCAAGGGGAGGAATGCCGATGATCGAGCCCTACCAAGCCGTCGGACTGATCCAGACGATGCGCGGGATCCGACGGCGCGAGGAGATCCAATGGAACCTCGAGCACATCTCGCACATGATCAAGGCCGCGTCGTGGCTGAGCAGCATGGATCTTCCGGTACGGCTGATCTGCATCCCTGAAGGCGGGCTGCAGGGGTTCACCGACGAGGTGCTCGATCTTGACCACGAGCAGTACGCGCACGAGTGCGCAATCGACATCCCAGGCCCGGAGACCGAGTACCTCGGCCGGCTCGCGCGGGAGTGGGACGTCTACATCGTCGCGCAGGCGAAGGCGCGCCACCCGGAATTTCCCCGACGGTTCTTCAATGTCGGATTCGTGATCGAGCCGATCGACGGCACGGTGATCCTCAAGCACCACAAGCTCGTTCCGCTGCTGCCCGTCGAGCACTCGGTCACGCCGCACAACGTCTGGGACCGGTGGGTCGAGCTCTATGGCCTAGAACTCGACGCGTTCTATCCGGTGGCCGACACGGAGATCGGACGGATCGGGATCATGATGGCCAACGAGGCGTCCTATCCCGAAAACGCGCGCGGGCTGGCGATGAACGGCTGCGAGATCGCCTATCGCGGTCCGTACCCGGCGCCGGGCGTGATGAGCGGCATGTTCTCGGTCCAGAATCGGGCTCGGGCGCTGGACAACAACATGTACGTGATTGGGATGAACCTCGGCACCTACTACCTGGACAAGGACTCGCCGACGCCGATCGACACGTTCTCAGGCGGCTCACAGATCGTCGACTACCGCGGGCAGATCGTCACCGAGGTCCCGTACGGCGCCGGCTCGACCTGGATCGGCGGAACGCTCAACATCGAAGCGCTGCGCCACTTCCGCCAGACCGCCCAGTGGGACAACTGGATGAAGGACCTCACCACCGAGCAATACCAGCTCATATACGAGCACCCGGTGTACCCGCGAAACCTGTACCTCGACCGCGCTCCCTACACCCACGGGGAGTATCGCGAGGAGGTGACCCGCCGCCAGGTGGAGCTCCTGCAGGAGCGCGGGATCTGGGCTCGCCCGGCGGGCCCGCGCGAGCCCCCGGACGTTGAGCGATAGCTTCGCCACCGCCGCTGACCTTGTGGCGCGTCTTCACCGTCCCGCTCCGGCGCGGTCAGTAAGGCGAGCGCGGACCGGGCGGTGGCGCCGCTCCGAGCAACTCGCGGACGAAGAAATCCCACACCCGGCGGGTGTAATACGGGTGGGTGTCGCACGCGTGGTTGGCGCCGGGAATGATCACGAGCTCGAAGTCGCGGTCGGCGCGCACGAGCGCGTCGACGAGCGCGATCGTGTTCGACGGATGCACGTTGTCGTCGAGCTCACCGTGGAGCAGGAGCAGTGGCTGTTCGAGGCGGTGGGCTTGGTCGATATTGCTCGCCGGCGCGTAGTCGACCTCTGGCCCGTACCCCTGGTACTTCTCGGCCCAGTATGCGATGTAGCGGCGCAGGTCGTGGTCGCCGGACCCGGCGGCCGCCGCGCGGAAAGTGTCCGGGTGCTCGATGACTGCGCGCACCGCTGCCGCAGCCCCGCCCGAGTGGCCGCTGACGCCGACACGCTCGAGGTCCATCCACGGCCGCGCAGCGCCCAGCGCGCGAATCGCTGAGATGTGATCGTCCAGGGCATACTCGTGCAGCCGGCCGGTGCTCGCATCGCGAAACGCGCGGCCGCGGAGCGGGGAGCCGCGGCCGTCGATCGTCAGCACGACGAAGCCAAGCTCGGCGAGCGCTTGGGCCGACCACTGTCCCGGCCACGCGTCGGGGCCAAGGGCACTGTCGACGGCGAACGCGATCTGGGAGCGCAGGACGTTCGGGCAGGGGTACATGCTGTCGATCACCGGATAGCGCTGCTCCGGGTCGAAATCGGACGGCACGTAGAGCGCGCCATGGATCTCGGTGACGCCGTCGGCGGCGGTGACGGCAAAGCGCTCCGGGGGCCGCCAGCTGGCATCGCGCAGGGACGACAGGTCGGCTGTCTCCAGCTCCGCGACGAGCTCACCGTTGGCTCGGCGCAAGCGGGAGACGGGGGCGGTGGCGGCGGTTGACGCCGTGTCGGCGAACACGCCGCCGCCGGGCGAGAACGTCACTGCGTGGTCACTCGGCTCGGGCGTCAGGCGTTCCGGGTCGCCGCCGTCGAGGGCAACGCGGTAGAGCACGCGAAGGTACGGATCGAGCTCCGGTTCACGGCCGAGCGCGGTGAACCACACGAACTCCGCATCGGCGTGGACGACGTCACGGACGAGCCACTCGCCCCCCGTCAGCTGCCGGATGACCTCACCGGAGGCAGCGTCGTACAGGTAGAGATGGCGCCAGCCGTCGCGCTCGGAGGGCCAGACGACCTGCGTCTCCTCGCGCACGAGCCGGACCGCGCTCGGCCACGGCACGAGCGGTGACGGCTCGACGTAGCTCCCCGAGGTCTCGGCGAGCACCTCCCGCGACGCGCCAGTCTGCGGGTCGGCCACGCACAGGGCGAGCCGGGTGGCGCCGCGCGCCTCGCGCAGGAACCACACGCTGTCGCCGCGTGCGCCCCACCACGCCCAACCGAGCTCGAGTGGCGAGAGGAACTCGGCGAGTAGCGGATCGCCGTCGACGGGTTGCTGGGCGCCGGTCGTCGCGTCAATCACGATCAGCGCCGCGGTCGCCACCGGGTCACCCGGGAACGGCATCCGGTAGCTGTAGTACCCCGGGCGGAAGCCCTCCGGCGGCGCCGCCTCGATCAGGTGCAGCTCAGGGACGTGCCGCTCGTCGAGCCGGTGGGTGAGGATCCGCGTCGAGTCGGGTGACCACCGGGCGACGGGGGCGGTGGCGACGCCGCTGCGCTGCACCGTCACGGCGGCCATGCTCGAGCCGGGCGACAGGCCGTAGCCGTCCTCCGGCGTCCCGTCGCTCGTCAACCCGCGCGACGGGTCACCGCCGGCCCGCGAGAGGAACAGATTGCCGTCGAGGCCGTGCAGGTCGAATTGCCCGTCCGGCGAGCGCACGACCCCGGGAGGCGGTGTGGCCGAAGCCGGAGGCGGGGCGGGGACCACGTCGATTCGCCCGTTCGCCGTGTCGACGGAGACGATCTCGGACCCGTCTGCCAGCTGGCGCTCGTACCAGAAACCGTCAGCGGTCCAGACCGGCGTGACGGCCACGTTGCGCACTCGGTCCCGCACCTTCCACTCACAGAGCGCGGCGGCCCGCGCGTAGCGCTCGGCCGGAAGCCGTGGCATGTTTTCGGCGTCCCGCATCAGGCGGCCATCATGCCAGCGCGACGGTGTATGTTCGCGTCGGCGGCGCCCGGTTCGGACTACAAGGAGACGTGAGTGATGTCGGACGTGACTGACCCTGCCCTGCTCGAGTACATCCACGGCGTCAACGAGCGGCTGCGCGCGCTCGAGGAACACGCCGAGCGGGTCGGTCGGCAGCTCGGCGTGCCGTTCGGAGGATCCTCGTCTACCTCCGGAGGTGTTCCCGAGGATGTCGTCGCGCTCGCCCGCGCCGGCAACAAGATCGAAGCGATCAAGCGGTATCGGGAGCTGACCGGAGTTGATCTACGGCAAGCGAAGGACGTTGTCGACGGGATCTGAGGGCGCCTCAGATCGCGCGCGAGGCACCTCCGTCGACGAGCAGTGTCGTCCCGGTGATGTACGACGCCGGCTCCGAGCACAGGAAGACCCCCGCGGCGGCGAACTCCGCGACGGTCCCGAGCCGGCCGGCCGGGATCTGAGCGACCCGCTCGGGACTGTCGGCGCCGAGCTCGCGCGCGCGATCGGTCGCGATCACACCCGGCAACACGGTGTTGACGGTCACGCCGTCGACCGCGACCTGGGAGGCGAACGTCTTCATCGCCGCGAGCAGGCCACTCCGGTGCGCCGCGGACAGGACGAGCACCCGGCTCGGCTCGCGGACCACGCTCGAGGAGAGTGACAGGACCCGTCCCCACTTGCGCTCGCGCATGCTCGGGAGCGCCGCCTCGATCAGCGCGACGGCGCCGAGCAGGAGCAGCTCGTACGCGGCGCGCCACTGCTCGAGCGTGAAGCTGAGCGCGTCGGGCGAGGCCGGCGGGCCGCCGCTATTGGCGACGAGGATGTCAATTGGTCCGAGTTCGTCGCTCACACGACGAACGAGCTCTGAGGCGTTGTCGACGTCTGCCGCGTCGTGCACGAACGGTCGGGCGCCGATCGCGCCGGCCGCCTGCTCGATTTGCGCCAGCGAGCGAGAGCTGACCGCGACGGTCGCTCCCTCGCGCACGAGCGCCTGCGCGATCCCGAAGCCGAGACCCTTTGAGGCGCCGGTGACGAGCGCGACGCGGCCGCTGATCCCGAGGTCCACCTCCGCCTACTTCGCGACGTACGGGGCGAGCAACGACAGGTCCGCCGGCCCAAGCCGCTCGGCGGCGGTGGTCGCCTGATGCCAGAACGGATACGGCAGCGGCGGGCGGCTCACCTCCTCGAGCCGCGCGTGCTCCTCCGCGCTCAGCTCCAGGCTTGCCGCGGCCAGGTTGTCGGCGAGTTGCTCGTCAGTCCGGGCACCGATGATCACCGTGCTCACACCCGGCCGGGCGAGCAGCCAGGCGAGGGCGACCTGCGCCGGCGAAACGCCATGTCCTTCGGCGATCTCGACGAGCACCTCAATCGTGTCGTAGAGCCGGTTCTCGTCGTAGACGGGCGGCTCGCTCCACTCGCCCGCGTGGCGCGTGCCCTCCGGCGGGTCCTGGCCGCGGCGGTACTTGCCGGACAGCAGTCCACCGGCGAGCGGGCTCCAGATGAGCAGTCCGAGTCCCTGGTCAATCGCCGACGGGACGATCTCGAGCTCTGCCGAACGCTCCTGAAGCGAGAGATAGACCTGCTGGCTGACGAACGCGGGCAGGCCTGTGCGGTGTGCGATCCCAAGTGCCTTCATCAGCTGCCAGCCGCCGAAGTTCGAGCTGCCGACGTAGCGGACCTTGCCGCTCTGGAGCAGGTGATCGAGCGCCGCCAGCGTCTCCTCGAGCGGCGTCTGCCCGTCCCACTCGTGCACCTGGTACAGGTCGACGTAGTCGGTCTTCAGGCGGCGCAGGCTCGCCTCGCAGGCGCGGATGAGGTGGTGGCGAGAGAGGCCGGCATCATTCGGACCGGGCCCCATCGGGAAGCGGGCCTTGGTCGCGATCAGCAGCTCATCCCGGCGGGCGGGGGTCAGCGCCTCCCCGACGATCTCCTCGGCCATACCGTTGGAGTACACGTCCGCGGTGTCGATCACGTTGACCCCGGCGTCGACCGCCATGTCGATGTGCCGGCGCGCGGTCTCGAGGTCGGTCGCGCCCACGGCACGGAACTGTCCCCTGCCGCCGAACGTCATCGTGCCGAGGGTCAGCGCCGAGACGCGCAGGCCGCTGCGGCCAAGCTGGCGATAGTCCATCTGTCTCCTCTGGGTCGTGGGACGGATCTGAGCCTACCGCCCGGGTTTACCGTGCCGGTGCGAACCCAGCAGCATGCCGCGCGTGTGCGCTCGGCACGCTGCTGCGCGTGTGAGCCGGGCTGCTCACCCGGCCGACGAGTCCTGCCCGTCGGCTCATCGCCGGCGGCGGCGGACCGGTAGGGTCGTGTGATGAGCGTCCTTCCTGATTCTGCGCGGGAGGTCATCGAGTCTGCCGCGCTCGCCCATCTCGTGACGATCGAGCCGGACGGCGCACCGCAGGTGTCGATCGTCTGGATCGGGCTTGACGGTGATGAGATCGTCGCCGGGCACCTTCCTGAACATCGCAAGATCCGCAACATCCGCCGTGACCCGCGGGTGGCGCTGTCGATCGAGACGCCGAACCGCAATCCCATCGGGCTCAACGAGTACCTGGTCGTGCACGGGCATGCTCGCATCACCGACGGCGGCGCACCCGAACTCCTCCAGAAGCTCGCGCGCACCTACCTCGGACCGGACGTGAGGTTCCCGCCAATGGAGAATCCACCGCCCGGCTACATCACCCACATCACGGTCGACCGGGTCGGTGGCGTGGGTCCCTGGGCGCGCTGAGGCCGCCGGTACTATCGCTTCGTCGCGGGCGGTTAGCTCAGTTGGCTAGAGCACCTGCCTTACAAGCAGGGGGTCACTGGTTCAAGTCCAGTACCGCCCACTACTACTCCGAGCCTGTCATCACGGGCCAGGCTCTCTCTCGACCCGCAATCGCAGGTTCACGAGCTCACCGGATGTCGACACGTCGAGCGTCGTGAGCGAAGCCCGAAGCGTCGAGTCATCGAACAACCGCACCCCGTCACCGACAAGCTCGGGCACGATGTGCATGAGGATCTCCTCGACGAGCCCAGCTCCGAGGCACTGATCGACCACGTTTGCCCCGAGCACGAGCACGTCACGGCCGCCGGCAGCCGTCAGCGCGGTCGCTACCGCGTCCCTGACATCACCGGACAGGAAGCTGAAGATCGGGTCCGTCTCGTCGGTCGGTGGCGTGTGGGTGAGGATGAGATGTGGACCCCTCCAGCGTCCGTCGAACAGCCCGCGCGCCTCGGGTCGCTGCACTCGTCGGCCGACGTCGTAGACGCGGCGGCCGGCCAGCACGGCCCCCGTCCGAGCGATGACCTCCTCGACGACGTGGCCAGGCATGTCGTCGACATGCCGGAAGACCCAGCTCATGTCGTCGTGCGGGCCTGCAATGAACCCGTCGAGCGACACCAGCGTGTGGACGAAGACGTTACCCATCACCACCTCCACAATGGCTATCGACGGTGGGACCACGAGCGGTCGCCGCACTCATCGTCGCAGGTGGATTCAGTCAAGATTGCGCGATGGATGTCGTTCTGGTGAGCCTCCCGGGCGGGGCCGGGGTCGTCCGCCGGCCAGACGGGGCGACGGTCATCACCGACGATGTCGTTGACGGTCGCGGCACATATGCGCGAGCCGAGGACCCGTATCACCCGGTCAAGAGCTGGGTCGATGAGGATCAGTCGGTTGTCGGCGGTCTCATGCCTCCGGGAGCGGTGAGCGCGGAGGTGGTCGATGATCTTGGTCGACGCGTCGACGCGACGGTTGGTGGTGGCGCGTATGCGGCACTGATCGGCCAGCCCAACGATGGCGAGGAGCCGATCGTCTGTTGCCGTGACGAGGCCGGCGGGCCGGTGCGTCGGCCGCTGCCTGCCGACTATCCGAGCGATGCGGTGACCGACACGGATGAGCCGTGCCCCGCGTGCGGATCGGTCGACTATGAGGAATACGTCCCCACCGAGCAGTGGCGCGGCGGCCGTCCGGGCCCCGGAGGGGCGACTGTCCCCACTCCGGTCGTCGTCTGTCGAGTCTGCGGGCAGGAAGAACGCGAGGGCGCGTTCTTCGCCGTCGCCGGCGACGGAGATGACAACGAGGATGAGACGCTTCACCAGGAGCGGATCCGTCGCGCTCGCGCGGAGACCCGCGTTCAGCGCTGGTACGCGGAGACGATGCTGCTGCGCGCGGTCCCGTTTCCGATCTATGCGGCTGAGGGTTGGCCGGCACGGATCGGCGGCAGCGCGTCACGTGACGACGCGCTCACCGAGATCACGGTGCGCCAGGACGAGACTCCGGATTCAGATTCAGACGTCGGAGATCCGGACGTCGGCGCTCAGCACCGGCTGGAGGTCATCACCTCCATCGATGAGTTTCAGCGCGCCAACGAGCACCGGCACGCGCGAGAGATCCTCGAGGTCCGGGTGGCGAACAACGAGCCGCAGATGCCGTGGTGCGGCAAGTCACATGCGGCGATCACCCTGTGGCTGGCCGCCCATCATCGGCGCAGCCGTGGGCACGTGCTGGCCGCCCACGTAGCCGAGCAATTGATCACGATCGACGGCAGTCCGCAACCGTTCCTCACCCTCACTGCATCCACCGGCAGCTGGGTCGCTGTCCGCATCCACCGGGACCTGATCATCACGATCGCCGGACACGACCTCGACCCCGGCGCGCTCACGATCGAACCGGTCGCCGATCCAGCCGCCCGACTCCTCGGCGCACGACCCCCGGATTCCTGAGCAGCGCGAGCGACGTCGTGGCGTGCAGCGGAGGGCCCCGGGGCGGCCGCTTGTCGGCAGCGGGAGACGGGAGTACGTTCTCCTCATGAGCTCGCTACCAGACACCGACTATCGGAATTTGCTTGTCACACGGGACGGGTCCGCCGCGCGGATCGTGCTCAACCGCCCCGAGAGACGCAACGCGCTGTCGGTGGACTTGATCGAGGAGATGATCACAGCCGTGCGCGAGGTGTCGGCGCGGCGCGACGCCCGCGCGATCGTGATCGAGGGCGCTGGTCCGGCCTTCTCGGCTGGGCACGACCTGTCGGAGATGATTGGCCGAGACAGAGCGTTCCTGGCTCATCTGTTCGATCGCTGCAGCGTCATGATGCAGGCGCTCCACGAGGTGTCCCTGCCCGTGATCGCCAAGGTCCACGGCATTGCCACCGCCGCCGGCTGTCAGCTCGTGGCGGCGTGCGACCTCGCGGTCGCTGCGGAGGGCACCCGCTTCGCGACACCGGGGGTCAAGATCGGCTTGTTCTGCTCGACCCCGATGGTGCCCGTATCGCGAGCGATCGGTCGGAAGCGAGCAATGGAGATGCTGCTCACCGGCGAGCCGATCAATGCGGCAACGGCGCTGGACTGGGGCCTCGTCAATCGCGTGGTGCCCGCCGAGGCACTCGAACATGCGGTCGCCGAGCTCGTGGACGCGATCGCCAGGTCCAGCGCGTACACCGTCGCCACCGGAAAGCAGGCCTTCTACTCTCAGATCGATCGCGTCGAGGACGATGCCTACGAACACTGCGAGCTCGTCATGACCGAGAATGCACTCGCGCACGATGCGCAGGAGGGAATGACCGCCTTCCTCGAAAAGCGCGGGCCCGTCTGGCGCGGCGAGTAGCCGGCACCGGGCCGAGCCAACCTGCTGCCCGCGATCAGCGGCAACGACGCGTCAGGCGGGTGGGGACTGGTTCAGGCTCACGGCGGCCCGAATGAGCGCTACGAACGCCTTCTCGTCGACCGGATCGCCCTCGTGGAAGTCGATCGCACGCCGGGCGTTGCCTTCGAGGCTCGAGTTGAACAGACCCGCGGGATCCTCCAGCGAGGCGCCCTTGAAGAAGGTGAGTTTCACGACGCTCTTGTACGTCTCGCCGGTGCAGATCATCCCATCGTGAGACCACACCGGAACCCCGGGATTGGTGGCCTTCTTCCACTTCCATTCCTCGACCACTTCGGGGTCGGCCTGTTTGATGAGGGCGCGGAGCTGTGAGAGGGTCGTGGCCCGCCAGTCGCCGAGCTCCTCGATTCTTGCGTCGATCAGCCGAGATGGAGACTGTTCCTGCTGCGTGGAGCGTTTTGCCATCACGTGCACGTTACCGCTCGGCGCCGCTGCCTCACCCCAGCCGCCGACGGCTCGGGTCGGTCGGGCGTCGTCTGGACATGCGCGCTGCGGGGGGTGCCAGGTCCACCCCTAGGGTGGCTGGTCGCGAGCCCGGCCAGGACGGAGGATGAGTTCCGCAACCCGGACCGATTCCACGAAGGAGACCCACATGTTCGTCCACGACCTTGACTCAACCGCCAGCTATCGCACCGTCGCCCGTGGATTCGGTTGTGGCTTCGCCCGGGCCTATCAGGCGTCGCAGCGCGACCGTGCCGGCTCATCCGCACTCGGCCGCGGCGATCGAGGCGGGATGCGGACCTTCGGAGGTGCGAGCTCGCTCGACGCGTCCCGGGCCGAGCAGCGCCGCTTCCGCGCGTAACCGGCCTAGTCAGTATGGACGCGAGGAGGCTGGCCCTCGCGTGTTGCAGGTTCGCGGGTTAGCTTCGGCGGTGATAGGGCCACGTTCGGCCAGAGCCGCATACAACCGGAGGACCAGCCATGCCTGACGTTATCTCGAAGGCGCCTGCTGATGTGCGTCTGTGGGTCGCGCTTGACGTGCACAAGTTCTCGATCGTCGCGGCGACGCTGCCGCCGACCGGCGGGCAGCCGGAGGTGCATCAGATCGAGACGACGCGGGTTGCGATCCGCCGGTTCATCGACCGGCTGGGCGGTCCGGAGGGGCTGGCGGTCTGCTACGAGGCCGGGCCGGGCGGGTTCGATCTGCTGCGCGTCCTGACCGAGCTCGGGGTCGCGTGCGACGTGGTCGCGCCGTCGTTGATCCCGGTCCGCGCTGGGGACCGGGTCAAGACCGACCGGCGTGACGCGAAGAAGCTCGTGCGGCTCTATCGCGCCGGGGAGCTGGTCCTACGTGCAGCCGCCGTCCCCGGAGACCGAGGGGCTCAGAGACCTGATGCGCTGCCGCGATGATCTCCGCCGCGCGCGCACCGCCGCCCGGCACCGGGTCAGCAAGCAGCTGCTGCGCCACGGGCGCGATCTACCGCGAGGGGAAGTCGTCAGTGGACGAAGATGCACCGGGCGTGGATCGCTCGCCAGCGGCTCGACGACGAGCTCGCGCACAAGGCGCTCGAGCAGATGCTGGTGCACCTCGACGGGCTGGACCGCCAGCTCGACGCGCTGGACCGCGACCTGGAGCAGATCGCTCGCGGCGAGCGGTGGGCGAGACCGTGGAGATCCTGACGCGGTTCCGCGGGATCGCGACCCGGACCGCGCTCGGGCTGATCGCCGAGATCGGCGACTTCGCCCGCTTCTCGCCATCCGCGCGAACTGTGCGCGTGGCTCGGGATCGTCCCCTCCGAGTACTCCTCCGGCGATCAACGCCACCGCGGGCACATCACCAAGACCGGCAACCACCACGCCCGCCGGCTGCTGATCGAGGCCGCCTGGTCCTACCAGCACCGACCCCGCCGCCCGACCGCGGCCCGGAACCCGACGCGCGCGCCTGGCAGGCCCAGATCCGGCTGCACCGCCGCTACCACCACCTCACCACGAACGCGGGCAAGCGCTCCACCGTCGCGACCGTCGCGGTCGCCCGCGAGCTCGCCGGCTTCCTGTGGGCCGCCGCCACACGACCAGCCCTTCGCCGTGGAGGCCGCCGCCTGAACTGAACCAACCCGTCGACCTGCTGGGGTCCGGCGACCGCCGCGGCCTCCCGGAGGACCCTCGACCCATCTATGCGATCCCGACTCGCGACCCTAGTGCGAGGCAGCTCACGACCGGACACTGTCCTGCGGTCCCGACCCGCGCATCTCAGAGTGACAGTCGTCGTTGCCGCCGCGACGGTCGCCCGACCCCAGCAACCACCACCACCAACATGAACAACAACTTCTCCAACATCCCCCTTGACACGCGCGTCCATCTCAGATGGTTGATGCCACGGCGGTGCGTGGTTTGAAGGGGACATAAGGAAGCGATCGAAGTCGGCGGTGCTCAATAGCCAGCACCGACCGGAAGGGGCCGTGATGGACGCCGACCTCGATTCGCTTCTGACCGTGGTGTTCTGCACCGCGGACGATCTCCTGCCCACGAAGGCGGGAAACGCGCGACGTATCGTGACCGACGCGGAGGTCGTCACGCTCGCTGTCGCGCAGGTTCTGTTGGGCTACCACGACTCTGACCGGCGGTTCCTCGCCGCCGCGCAGCGGCGCTTGACGCATCTGTTCCCGCAGATCCCGACCCAGGACGCGTTCCACAAGCGCCGCGCCCGGTTGGAAGCGAGCATCGAGTGGTTGATCGGCGTGTTCGCCGCCCAGAGCCCCGGCTACTACGACGACATGCTCGTGCTGGATTCCACGCCCGTGGAGACCGCCCGCTCGCGCGAAACGGTCAAACGCGCGGGCGACAGCGCACTGGCGGACGCGATCGGCGACGCCGCCGGCTACGGCTACAGCCCCGCGCATTCGCGGTTCTTCTACGGAATGCGCCTGCATCTGCTCGCCGCCCTGGACGGCACCCCGCGCGCCGCGACCTTGTGGTCCCCCGAGCGCGGAGAGCGCGAGGTCGCGATCACGCTGCTCGCCCGTGGACTGCACGGCGGTGAGACCGTGATCGCCGACAAGGGCTACGCCGGCCACGAATTCCAAGCCGCCGCGGCCGAGCTCGGCGCCACGATCGTGCGTCCCAACCGCAAGACCGAACCCGGACAGGCACCCATCATCTCCGGCGTCCGCCAACGCGTCGAATCGATCATCCAGACCACCAAAAGCACCCTCGGCCTCGAACGCCACGGCGCCCGCACCCTGCACAACCTCCGCGTCCGGATCTGCGTCCGACTGCTCGCACTCGCCGCCTGCATCACCCACAACCACAACCTCGGCCTCCCCAGCCGTCACCTCACGCCATACACCGTCTGACCGTGGCATCAGTCATCTAGCGGCGGCCACCGTCGAGCGCCTTGCGGCGCATCGACCACATCTGCGAGGCGCGCTCGAGGTCAAGCGCCGCGTCCCATGGGATCGGGGGCGGTCCGGCGATGCGCCGCATCGACACCGCGGTCCGGCGAGCAAGCGCCGGGTCCGCCGCTGGTACGGACGCAAGTTCCCGGGCGGTCGCGTCGACGTCCGCCGCCGCCACAGCCCTCCACGCGAGGCCGTGCGCAACCGCCTCAACGCCGGTCAGTCGCTGCCCGAACAGCTGCATCGCGTTCGCCGTCTCGCGGCTGCCGCTGCGAGCGAGCAGCAGCGAATGGCCGCCGCCGGGGTGCAGACCGATCGGGAGGAAACCGGAGAGGAAGATCGCGTCCTCGGCGACGACACGCAGGTCGGTCGCCATCGCGAGATTGAGTCCAGCGCCGAGCGCGCCGCCGCGGATCGCCGCGATCGTCGGCGGCTCGAGCCTTCCGACCCGCGCGAACGCGCTGTAGATCACGCTCATCCCGGCGAACGTGTCGGGCGCGGCGGGATCCTCGCCGGCCTGGGCGAGGGTGCTGCGATCGCCCCCGGCGCAGAAGTAATCACCTTCGCCGGTGACGATCACGGCCCCGACCTCGGGATCAGCGTCGATCGTCTCGCAGGCCGCGATCATCGCGGCGGCCATCTCCAGCGTCAGCGCGTTGCGGCGTTCCGGAGCGCGCATCGTGATCACCGCGATCCCGTCGGCGCGGTCAAGGGTCAGGGGTTCGGACATGGCTCGGACGATACGAGGCGAGGAAGGCCCACGTGAGTCCGCGGGGGTGCGAGCGGCGAGCCGAGCGACGAAGATGAGAGAATTCATATGTATGCTGGGCGCCCGGCCGCAGCGTGCGGCCGACCTCCTCCTCGGGGCTTGACGGATGCGAACGACAACAAGAGCGTTGCTGCTGGTGTGCGTGCTCGGGCTGGTGGCGCTGAGCAGCGCGGACGCTGCGTCGGCGCTGCGTGCGCAACTACTGGGTGGCCGCCGTCCCGGTCACCTGGAACGTCGTTCCAAACGGCCGTGACGCGATCACCGGCACGAACTACTCGACGTCGGACACCGTGTTCCCGACGGTCGTCTACCGGCGCTACACGGCGCGCTGGCGCCGCGTCCTGCCGAACCAGCCGTCGGCGGGCGGCAACCAGGATCTGATTCCCGGTCCCTTGATCCAGGCGCGCGCCGGCGACACGATCCTCGTGCACTTTCTCAACCGCGACACGCTCTACGGGCGCGTCCACTCGATGCACTTCCACGGGGTCCACTACGCGCCGTCCTCCGACGGTGCGTACCTACCGGGGTTCTCGGGCCGCGGCGCTGCGGTGAGGCCCGGCCAGTCGTTCACCTATCGCCTGCGCGCCGGAAACGACTCGGTCGGCGTGTGGCCGTACCACGACCACTCGCAGTCGATGGAGGATTCGATCGCGGGCGGGATGTTCGGGATGCTGTCGATCCTCGGTCGGCACGAGCGTGCGCCTGACCGCGAGTTCGAAGTCGTGTTCGCGCCCCAGGGACAGTTCCAGACGATCGATGACCGCGCGTTCGTCGGCAACACGCCGGTGTTCACCGCGTTCACCGGCGAGACCGTGCAATGGGACGTGATGGCGATGGGCTCTGAGCACCACACCTTCCACGTCCACGGCCATCGGTGGATCGGCGCCGACGGTGTGCCGCGGGATACGCAGACGGTCGGCCCGGCCGAGAGCTTCGCGATCCGCTGGCGCGAGCAGGACCCCGGCACGTGGCTGTACCACTGCCACGTGGAGACGCACATGATGGCCGGGATGATCGGCATCTATCAGGTGAAGAGGAGGCGCACATGAGCTCGCCATCGCTTCGCCTTGGCCGCCGCACCGTCAGCGCGCTCGTCGTGGCCGGCGTCGCCCTAGCGCGCGGTCGCGGCGTCGGGCGCGGCGATGATGAGCGGTGCGCACGAGCTTCAACGCGTCGATCTCGGGCAGCGGGTTCAACCCGCACGCGGCTGACCGTGTTGGCCGGCGACACGGTCACGTGGAACGACACCGGCGGCAGCCACACGGTCACGAGCGATGACAACGCGTTCGCTTCCGGAACGCTCGGTTTTGGCGACAAGTACAGCCACCGGTTCGGGACGAGCGGGACGTTTCGGTATTACTGCGCGATCCACCGGTACATGACCGGCGAGGTCGACGTCGCCGACATCCTGCTCAATGCCCCGCCGGTGGCCGCCGCTCCCGGTCGGGCGCTCGCGCTCAGTGGCCGCGCGGCGCTTCCGACCGGCACCCAGTTGACGGTGCAGGCCGACACCGGAGCCGGCTTTGCGAACGCCGCGGCGACGACCGTCGGCTCCGACGGCACGTTTGCCGCCACCGTCACGCCGCGGACGACGACGACGTATCGGGTCATCAGCGGTGCGATGGTGAGTCCGTCGATCCGGGTGCCGGTCGTCGATCACCGCGTCGCGGTCTCCGTCGTGCGCCAGAAGCACCGCGTCCTGCTGAAGGTCAAGGTGCTCCCGGCAACACCCGGGGGCATGGTCGTCGCCCAGCTCAACCTGCGGGAGCGGTTTGGGTGGTGGCCCGTCGAGGAGAAGAAGCTCGACCGCTCCTCAAGCGCATGGCTGATCGTGCATCCGCCCTACCGGGTGTCGGCCCGCGTCGCCCTGACCCTGGCGGATGGCGCGACGCAGCTTGCCCTCAGCACGAGCGTGCGCATCGGGCCGTAGGCGGAGGCGTTTGGACCTCCGGAGGACGGGAAGCACCTCGGACGGGAGGTGCTCGACCAAGGAGGAGAAGGCATGTCGACCGCTGCGATTGTGGTCATCGTCGTTGTAGTTCTCATTGCCGTCGCATTGCTGTTCATGCTGCCGCGTCTGATGGCGACCGCGCGGGTCCGGCGTCGCCAGGCGGAGGTGGATCGCCGCCGCGAGCGCGCGGTGAGTGAGCATCGTGAGGAGGCACAGCTGCGCGAGCAGCGGGCCGAGGAAGCCGAGGAGCGCGCCCGGGTGGCGGCCGAGGTCGCGCAGCGCGAGCGCGATCAGGCGCAGATCGGACGTCAGAAGGCCGACCTGCACGAGCAGGGGTTGGCCGACAACGAGCTCCTCGAGGACCACGAACGTGATCGATTCGAGGGAACGTCCGCGGTCGAGAACACGGCGACGGCGGCACGACGCGACGAAGACGCTTGAGTACGCGGAGGGTTTCGTCGATGTGAGTGACTGAAACCCTCCGCTTGGGCGAAATCTTGCATGGCTTGCCCGAGGGGGCGGGCCGCGTCGACAGTTACGATGGGACCGGATCGGCCGGAGACGGACCACCATCCCCACTTGGGCTGGGGTGATGGTGCAGCCATCAGGCCCACCGATCAGGTTTGTCCTCGTCAATCGCCGATCCAGTACGCGCGAAGCATCTCCGGATTCCGCGCGTCGGGCAGGACGCTGCTCGCGCTGACGCGCCGTCGGCATGATGCTCGCCGTCGGCGGCGCGGCGCTGTCGCCTCCCGCGTGGTCGAAGTCGCGTCGGGCCGTTCGCCCGGACGCTGCGTCAGGGCGACCGCGGACGGGATGTGCAGACCCTCCAGCGATGGCTGAGTGCCGTCGGGTTGCCGACCTCAGCCGACGGCGTGTTCGGTCCTCAGACGCGCCAGTCGGCCTCGCGCTTTCAGTCCGCCGCGGGCCTGCATCCGGTGACAGGAGTGGTCGGCGTGCGTACCGCGACGACCCTGCAGACCTGGGTCGGCGAGCACCGTCGGATCGGTGACCCGCCGCCGCCGTTCCGGCGGGTGCTCCGCCGCGGGCGACCAGGGAGGGGACGTCCGGACGTTGCAGCGGTGGCTGTCCGCGGTCGGGCTGCAGACGTCGGCGGACGGGCTGTTCGGTCCCCACACGCAGCAGTCGGCCGCATCGTTCCAGGCCGCGGCACGCCTGAAGCCGATCACCGGCGTGGTCGGCGTCGTGACGGCAATGACACTGCGGCGGTGGGTGTCGCAGGGCAAGCACGTGCCGGCGAGCAGCGGCCCATCGGGCGCGGGCGGCTGGGTGTTCCCCATCCGTCCGATGTCGATCGTGGCGCCGCCGCGCGACGTGGACGCTCGACCAGGGCATCGACATCAGCACCATCGGCGCCGCCTGCGGGAGCAACGCGGTTGAGGTCGCCGTCGACTCGGGCACGATCGTCGACGAGGGCATCAGCGGCTTCGGCCCGGACGCCCCGATCCTGCGGCTCGACAGCGGCAGCCTCGCCGGCCGATACGTCTACTACGGACACGCCAAGCCGGCCCTCGTCTCGGTCGGCGAGCACGTCAGCCGGGGGCAGCCGATCGCCGAGGTCGGCTGCGGGCGCGTCGGCATCTCGAGTGGCCCGCACCTCGAGATCGGGATCAGCACGGCCCGGCGGCCCGCCGTGCTGCCCGGCGATGGGGCAGACCTCTCCAGCGATGTATGACCTGATCCGGCCGCTCTACACCGGCAGGAGGTGCCGCTGACCTCTCAAGCTCGCTGGCGGCCGCCGTCGACGGCATCGGCGTCTGGGGGGCGAGCGTCAGCGCGCCGCCGCGTCGCGTGGTTCACCCAAGCGCGGCTCGTGCCGCACCGGCCACCCGCGCGTCGCGGGCGCATCCGCGTCGCCCCGGTCCACGCCCGCGTCCGCGAGCCCGCCCGCTCCCGCCGATGCGCGCATCAGGGTGAGGCCCCGGTCGCCGCGGCCACGCCACGCGCCGTCGCGCCGTCGCGCCGCGTCCGGACGTTCGATCTCATTCCGACGCTCGCCGGACCGCGCGCGACGGTCTCACTCCCGACGGCCGGGCGCCTGACGGTCGACTGGTACGCCGGCGCCTCGCCGGACACGAGAGCGGCACGTGCTCGTCGCGCACGCGGCGGCGAGGAGCGCCCGCGCCGGCCGCGTCACGATGACCGTGACGCTGACGCGGGCCGGGCGGGCGTTCCTGGCCGAGGCTCACATCGAGCGCGCTGACCGCCTGCGCCACGTTGCGACCGATCCCCGCCGCGCTGCAGAGAGTCCAGCGCCGCGTCGTCCGGTGCACGCCGGTGGCGCCCCGGACCGCGGCGCGGCTGCTCACTGCGCTTCGTCCTCGCTCAGGTATCGCCTGATCCGATTGCCCGCGTTCTTCCGGAGGTCGAAGTAGTAGAACGCGTAGTCGTGGGTGTGGAAGATCCCGCGGGGGAAACCGCCCGGCTTGCCCGGTGCGTACTGGGCGACGCTGCACGTGCTGCAGATGATCGTGCCGCGGTTCTTGTCGATCCGGGCATTGGCGTAGTGAGCGACCTTGGCGAGCTTCCCGGCCGCGTTGGGCAGGAACGAGCCGCTGTTGCTTCGCGGCGGGCGCCCAGCGCTGCGACCGTGTCCACGTGATCGGGTTGATCGCGATGGACCCGGGGTTCACCACCGGGTTCTTGATCGTCAGGCCCGGCGCCTCGGTGTTCCACGAGATGATCACGCCGGTGTCGTCGGCGCCGCGACGCGAACCTCAGCTGCCGGTTCCGTGAGAGGTAGCTGCGGGTCACGCCGTAGCCGATGACATACGCCGCGACCATTCGGCGATAGACGGCGGGATGGTTCCTCAGGTACCTCGACAGGAGGAAGAGGAGGACGTTCGAGCCCTGCGAATGACCGGCGAGGATGAATGGCCGACCGTGGTTGATGTGCGAGATGTAGTACGCGAACGCGGCGATCGCGTCGTGCGAGGGCGTGCCGCCGATGATCCGGTTCTGCGTTGCCAGAGGCGAGGTGAGCACGGTGACGGCATCGGCCTGCCGGTAGTACGGCGCGTAGACGTTGGCGACGGTGTCGAATGCGGTGGCTTGTCCGGCGAACGCGTTCTTCGCGCCCGCGACCATCGCCGGATTGTTGATCGTCGAGATGACCGGTTGGCTCGGGCTCGTCTTGAAGTACGACGTCGGGTAGAGGTAGAAGACGTCGACGTTCCTGGTCGGATGGGCTGGCCGCGCCAGCCAGTTGCTCGCTTTCGCATAGTTCGGTGATGCGGGGGCGGCGGCAGGGCTCGCGCTGCGCACGCCGGCGGCTGTGGCAGCCGGGGCGAGCAGAGCGGCGGCGACGGCGAGCCCGATCGTCGGGCCGGCGTGACCGGGACGAGAAGCGTGAAACATCCGGAAGTCCTCCTCATTTCAGGCGTGGGAATCCATCGGACGACGCGCCGCGGCAGCGCACCGTGCCTCCCACGACCTCGGGTGCGTACTTCACCGAGCGTGTTGCGAACTGGGAGCGGCGACCGGATCAGCGTGGGTCCCGGCGCATCAGCCACACCGTCGGTCCGGCCGGCAGGCGCAGGGTTCGGATGACCCGAAACCCGTGTCGGGCGTAGAACCCGAGGTTCTGTTCCTTCCCGGTTTCGAGATACGCGCCAAGCCCCTCGTCGTCGCACAGCCCGAGCCCCGGCGCGAGCAGCGCCGACCCGATCCCGGCGCCCTGGCGGGCGGGATCGACGCCGAGCACGGCGAGGTACAGGTGCCGGTCGTGCGGGTGGTGGCGCTCGACGGCGCTCAGCCCCCACGTCACGAGCGGGGCACGCCAGCGCAGGCCGAGACTCGTCAACCGGGCGAGCCTGGCCGCCTGCCGACCGGTCACCCGCCAGCGGTCCGGGAGCATCCACAGCGCCGCGCCGGCGAGGTCGTCCGTCGTCCAACTCACGGCCTGGTCGGCGCATCGCCACAGCGACCAGCGGAAGAACCCCTCGCCGTAGCGCTCGCGGGTGCGGGCGGCGGGGTACACCCAGCGCTGAATCGGATCCTCATCGAAGGCGCGCGCGAGGACCCGCCCGAGGGCAGGGTGATCGCTCGGTTCAACGGGCCGGACCGTCACCGCGGCGAGATCGTAGTGGCGAACTCACATGCGCGCTCCCAGCTCGCGGGAACCTCGCCGGAGTGCGCGGGTAGCCCGTCAATGACGCGCTCGAGCGTCCGCAGTGCGGCGGCATAGCAGAGCCGTTCCTGGAAGAAGACCCGACCTCGGGGCGCCGTATCGCCAGGATCCGCGAGCACCTCTGTGATCCGCTGACGGAGCGGGCCGTCGCCGACCGCGTGGACGACGCCGGCCTCGATGAACGGCATCAGCGACGGGGTCTCGCGCGCGAGGACGGGGATTCCCATCGCCAGTGCCTCGGTGAGTTTCATCGGCGTCTGGTAGCTGACGAAGTCGATGCTCGGATCCTGAGCGAGACACACGAGATCGCCGATCGCCGTCAGGCGCGGGACGTCATGGAAGGGGCGGTAGTCGACGAGCTGGATCCGGTCCGGGGCGACGGCGGCGACCGCCGCGCGCAGCCCGGCGTCGGTGAACGAGCCGATGACGCAGAGCTTGAGCGGGGCATCGTCGATCTCGGCGACCGCGGTCGCGAGCTCGCGGAGGCCTTTGTGTGCGCGTGGTGAGCCGAGGAACAGCACGACGCGGTCCTCGTCGCGGTATCCGAACTCGGCGCGTGCCGCCGCCCGGTCGACACGCGCCGGGTCAAACCGCAACTCGTCCCGTGGCTGCCCGACAACGACGCCGCCGTAGCGCCGGCGCAGCGGCTCGCCGGAGACGGTGATCGCGTCGGCGCCGCCGATCAACGACTCGCAGAGGGAACTCCACAGACGGCCGGCGGGATTCGCGACGTCGGGATCGCGGCACCGCCGCTCGAGCTCGCCAAGCGAGACGGCGCCGGTCGCGCCGACGAGCCCGAGCTCGAAGTCGTCGATGTGCAGGATGATGGGCGCCTCGCACTGGTCCTTGATCAGCATCGCCAGCAGCAACGTCGGGAACCGGGGCTTGCAGGCCACGATGACATCGGGTGCGAGCCCGGAGACGCAGGCCTCGGCATCATCGACGAACTGCGGCAGCGGTCCACCGGGGAACGACCGGATCGGGACGCCTGCATCACGGATCGGCTCCCAGACCTCGCTCCCGAGGAACGTCGGGCCGACGAGCTCGACGTCGTGTTGGCGACGGAGCATGTCGGCGAGGACAAAGGCGCAGCTCGCGCCGTTGTGCGCCAGGTCCCACGCGATGACCACGATGTTCAGGCATGCCCCCGGCATCGTCGCTGCGCACGCTAGCGTGGCCGGGTCATGGAGGAGCCTGGCACGATCGCACTCGTTGGCCGCCTCCAGGCGGAGGTCGAGCGGGCGGTGGGCGCAGCGATTGCGCCCGGCTCGCGGTGCGCGCTGCTCGGCTATCCCAACCACACGAACCCGGGCGACCTGGCGATCTGGCTCGGCGCGAAGGCGATCCTGACGCGGTTCGAGGTGGACATCGTCTACGAGTGTGCGTGGCGGGAGTACTCGCGGGAGGCGCTGGCCGACGCCGTGGCGAACGGGGCGCAGATCGTCTTCACCGGCGGCGGAAACTTCGGCGATCTGTGGCCGGCGACCCACGCCCTGCGTGAGCGGGTGCTTGCCGACTTCCCCGGCGTCCCGTTCGTGCAGCTGCCGCAGACGATCCATTTCCGCTCGGCGGAGACGCTGGAGCGGACGCGGGCGCTGCTGGAACCTGCGCGAGCGCGAGCGGCGTCCCGTGAACGGCGAGGGACCGCTGTCCGAGGCCGTGCTCGAGCTCCTCGACCGCAACCGGTCGCTCACGAAGCAGGTCGCCGCCGGCGGCCCGTGGCGCGAGCTTGCCCGCGTCCGTGACGACATCGCCCGCGTCCGCCTTGACCGCGGGTGCCGGATGCTGCAACGGGGGCGTGTCATCGTCACCGACTCTCTGCACGCCCACATCCTCGGCCTGATGCACGGCGTCCCCACGGTCGTGACCGACAACAGCTACGGGAAGCTCCGCGCGACGTTCGACACGTTCACGCACGAGGCGGCACTTGCCGCGTGGGCGGACGCCCCGGGGCAGGCGCTCGCCGTCGCGCGGGACATTGACGTGCAACGATCTCGGCCGTGACCGGGGCACAGCAGAGCCGCCGTCGCCGCACGGTTCACGCCGACTCGCTGACGCACCGAAACAACGACCCCGCCCTGGGGTTGAAGCTGCCGTGCAGTCAGTTGGCCGAGGTCGATCTGTCGTGACGGTGATACGGGCGATGAAAGCTCGCCGGGTCGTCATCGGCAGCGCCGCCGGGATCCTGGCCGCCGCCGTGATCGTCACCTTCGCAGGGGCACACACACGCGCGCGGCACTCCGCCGCCGTGGCGGCCCACCGACGCCCGAACATCGTGTTCGTGCTCACCGACGACCTGGCGTGGAATCTCGTCACGAAGCGGTACATGCCGCACGTGGTCGCGCTGGAGAAGCAAGGGGTCACGTTCACGAACTACTTCGTGACCGACTCGCTGTGCTGTCCCTCGCGCTCCTCGATCTTCACCGGGCTCGTCCCGCACAACACGAAGGTGTTCAAGAACAAGGGCAAGCAGGGCGGTTACAACCAGTTCCTTCGCCGTGGACTCGAGCAACAGACGTACGCGGTCGCGATGCACCGCTCCGGCTACCGGGCGTCGCTGATGGGGAAGTACCTCAACGGCTACGGCAAGCCGGTGATGACGACCCACGTCCCGGCCGGGTGGGATGACTGGCACGGCGCATCCAACGGCTACCCGGAGTTCAACTACGACCTCAACGAGAACGGCACGATCAACCACTACGGCGGACCGCCGCCGCCGCCGAGCAACGCCAAGAACTATCTGACCGATGTCCTCAGCGGCCGAGCCAGCGAGTTCATCAACGGGGCGGCGAACGCGCACGAGCCGTTCGTGATCGAGCTCGCATCCTTCGCGCCGCACAAGCCGTACATCCCGGCACCGCGCAACGCCAACGATTTTCCCGGGCTGCGCGCCCCGCGCGAGCCGTCGTTCGGCACCGCCAACACGAGTCCACCGAAGTGGCTCCGGGACCGCCCGCCGCTCACTGCTGCGCAGGTTGCGCTCATCGACCACGACTACCGTCTGCGCGCCCAGTCGGTGGAGGCCGTTGACCGGCTGATCGGCAGCGTCGAGGCGACGCTCAAAGCCCGGGGTTTGGCCGACAACACATACATCGTGTTCAGCTCCGACAACGGGTACCACATGGGCCAGCACCGTCTGCTTCCGGGCAAACAGACGGCGTTCGACTCCGACATTCGCGTGCCGCTCATCGTCGTCGGGCCTGGCGTTCCGCATGACCGCCGCATCTCCGCGTTCGCCGAAAACGTCGATCTGTATCCGACGTTCCTCCAGATCGGCGGCGCAAAGCCGACAGAGACCGTCGACGGGCGCAACCTGCTGCCGCTCCTGCATGCCAAGCCCCGATCGCAGCTGACCTGGCGCACGGCGGTCGTCGTCGAGCATCGGGGCCAGACGGGCAGCGGCGACCCGGACTTCGACTACGGCAACCTCAGCGGCAATCCGACGTCCTACGAGGCCGTCCGTCTGCCCGGCGCGGTGTATGTCGAGTACCTCGACGGCGAGCGCGAGTACTACGACATCACGCATGACCCATTCGAGCGTCACAACATCTACGGCCGTCTCAGCGGGGCGACGAAAGCGCGGCTCCACGCGATTCTCGGGCCGCTCACGCGCTGTCACGGCAGCGGCTCGAACTCCTGTTGGAAGGCTGAGCGGCCGCACCGCGTCACCCTTTAGGACAGCCGCTTCTCCAGCCAGTGATCGGCGAACGACTCGTCGTTGAACGGCGCCACCTCGATCCAGCCGGTGGACCGGTACAGGTCGAGAGCCTCGTGGAGAACCGCGCTCGTCTCGATATGAGCGACGCGCGCACCGCCGTCCCGGGCACATGCCTCGAGCGTGGCGAGAAGCCGGCGTCCGAGCCCGAGGCCGCGCGCCGCGGGCGCGATCCACATCCGTTTGAGCTCGGCCGGCGCGGCGGCATGATGCTTGACTGCGCCGCAACCGATGGGCTCTCCGTGCAGGTACGCGACGAAGAACCCGCCCGCCGGAGGCCGCACCTCGTGGGGCAGCGCGGTCGCCCCCACCGACGGGTCAAAGCCGCGGTCTGAGCGGCGGTTGAGCTCGGCGACGTACTCGGCGAGGCAGTACCGGGCGTCCGGATGCTCGGGGTCAACGTGCGTGATGTCGACGCTCGCCGCGACGAGCAGGCGCTCGACCTCCCGCATCGCGCGCACGAGCTGTGCCTGCTGGCGCTCGCTCAGCGGCTCGAGCAGTGATCGGGCCAGATCATCGGAACGGGCATCGAGGGCGGCTCGCTCGCGCCGACCGGCGGTGGTCAGTCGCGCGACGCGAATCCGCCGGTCCTCCGCGGCCGCCGCCACCGTGATGAGCCCTCCGGATTCAAGCGACCGAAGCAGGCGGCTGATGTAGCCCGAATCGAGCCCGAGGCGTGAACGCAGGAGCCGGACCTCGCAGCCTTCGTTCCCGATTTCCCAGAGCAGCCGCGCCTGTCCGAGTGGACCCTGGAACCCGAGGAAGCGGTCCTCGAGCGCTCCGACGCGCTCGGTGACGACCCGATTGAAGCGGCGGACCTGGGCGACCATCTCGTCCGGCATTCTCTGACCTTAGTCAGAAGATCTCGGCAGGTCAACGTGCGGGCGCTAACCGGGTCGTCGCGGACTGCTGGCGGCGAATGTACGCGATCAATCGCTCGTGGTCGCTCGCGCCGATCTCCTCGAAGGCGAGGCCGCAGCGCTCGGGGTCGGAGGCGCGCACGACGCGAGCGCCGCCGACGACCGGCGGCTCTCCCGGCTCGAGCGTCAGCTCGAAGTCGACGTGCGCGTCGCGCGCGAGACCTGTCGCCTCGATGAGCATCCCGCCGCCGCTGACGTCGACCGTCCACGCCTTCGTCTGTGTGTTGTCGCGCTTCAGCACGACGGGCAGCGCGACGCCGATACGGTCGAACTCGCGCCGCTCGTCGGCGTGGTCCAGAGCTGCGACCGCGGACGCGGCCGGTGTGACGGCGGCCTGACGGCGCCGATCGCGCAAATCGGCATCGGCGAGTGCCTGGTCAACGGTTTCGAGCAGCGTCGCGCGGTCAAACGGCTTCGCGAGAAAGCCGCTGGCGCCAAGCCGCAGCGCAGCGGTCACGCGCGGCTTCGTCAACCACGCCGAGCACACGATCACGAGCACGCGCGGATCGAGGCGGCGCAACTCGGTCAGGATCTGGAGACCGTCGCGGCCGGGCATCACGAGATCGAGCGTGATCAGTTCGGGGCGGCCCGCCGCCGCCTGTGCAATCGCCTCCTCACCGTTTGCGGCCTCGGCAAGCACCTCATGGCCTCCGGTGCTGAGGATCTCCCGAAGCAGGGTTCGGATGAGGAGGTTGTCGTCGACGACGAGGATCCGGGCCATGACGCGACGTCGAGCATAAGGGTCAACCGATCGGCTGATGCCCGCTCCACCGCTCGCCGACCCGGATGAGGGCCACCTGGTCGATGTCAGCGGGACCGTCGTTGTGGACGATGTCGGTCACGCATTCGACACGACCAGGAGACGCTCATGTCCATCATCGAAGTCCAACATCTGCGCAAGCGCTACGGGGAGACAATCGCGCTCGCCGGTCTGTCGCTGGCGATCGACGCCGGCGAGATCTTCGGCATCCTCGGACCCAACGGCGCGGGCAAGACGACGCTCGTGGAATCCATCTCGGGCCTGCGTGACGCCGACAGCGGCACGATTTCGGTCGCCGGTCTCGATCCACGGCGCGATCGCGATCAGCTGCGATCGCGCGTGGGCGTCCAGCTCCAGGAGTCGGCATTGCCGCCGAAACTGACAGTCCGGGAAGCCATCGAGCTGTACGGCTCCTTCTATCCGGAACCGGCGGACGGGACGCGGCTGCTCGAGATGCTCGGCCTCGCCGAGAAGCGGGACACCCGCTACGCGAAGCTGTCCGGTGGTCAGAAGCAACGGCTGTCGGTGGCGCTGGCACTCATCGGGCGCCCCGATATTGCGATCCTCGACGAGCTGACGACGGGACTCGACCCGCAGGCGCGACGGGACGTCTGGTCGCTGATCGAGCAGATCCGGGCGAGCGGCGTCACGGTTGTCCTCGTTACCCACTACCTCGAGGAGGCCGAGCGTTTGTGCGACCGCGTCGCCGTCGTCGACCGCGGCCACGTTATTGCTCTCGACACGCCGGCGGGCCTCGCGGGCGCGACGAACAGCGACCAGCGAATTCGCTTCCGGCCCTCGACCCCGCTCGGCGAGGAGCAGCTGATGTCGCTGCCTGGGGTCCGCAGCGTCGAGTTCCACGGCGATCACGTGGTTGTGACAGGCACGGGCGACGTGCTCGGCACCGTGATCGCCGCGCTCGCCCGAGAGAACGTCGTCGCGGGCCAGCTCCGGGTCGACCAGACAACCCTCGAGGACGCGTTCGTCGCCCTCACGAATCGCGCCACCACCCATCGATCGGAGGACCGCTGATGTCTGCCCTATCCGTCTCACACCATCGCCGGCGGCCGTTCGCGCAGATGCTCCTGACCGAGGGGCGGTTGTGGCTTCGGGAGCCGATTGCCCTGTTCTGGGGGGTCGTGTTTCCGCTCGTCCTGACCGTCGTCTTCGGGCTCGCGTCGACCAAGCCGCAGCACAGCCTCGGCGGGCTACGGATCATCGACGTCTACGTGCCGACCCTGATGGCGTTCGTGCTCAGCATCGTCGCCGTCTCCGCGTTTCCGTCGATGCTCGCCAACTACCGCAACCTCGGGGTTCTGCGGCGGCTGTCGACGACGCCGGTGGCGCCGTGGCTGCTCCTGGGGGCGGATATGACGATTACCGCCGCCATCATCCTCAGTGCCCTCGTGCTGATCGGCGGAGTGGCCACGCTCGCGTTCGACGTGTCGCTGCCGGGTCCGTGGCTCGGCTTCGTGGTGGCGCTGGTGCTCGGCGCCGTGGCGATGCTCGGCCTCGGCGCCACCGTCGCCGCGCTCGCGGCGAACGAGCGCGTGGCGCAGATTCTCGGCACCCTGCTGTTCTTCCCGATGATGTTCTTCGCCGGGTTGTGGGTGCCGCAGCAGCAGATGGGCCCGGGCCTCCGGGAGGTCAGTCACTACACGCCACTCGGGGCGCTCGTGGCAGCGCTCGGCGACACGCTCCGCGGCCATGCGCCGGGAATCGGCCATCTCGCCGTGCTCGTCGCCTATGCCGCGGTCTTTGGCGTCGCGGCGGCTAGATTGTTTCGGTGGGAGTAACGCGGATGTTTGAGCGATGAGCACCACGCGCGGCGAAGCGCCCGACTGCCTGGCGCGGCCTGAGGTTCCGCTCCTCGACCTCGCACCATGGATGCTGCTCGGGGTCGCGACGGCGCTCGCCGTCGGCATCGATTCCTCCGATCGCACGAAGCTCGTCGTCGACCTCGCCGGAACGGCCGCTGTCGCCCTGTGGATGTTGTGGTGGATCACCCTGCACCCGCAGTGGCGTCAGCGGCCGCGGCTGATGAACGTGTTCTTCGTCGGCCTGATGGCGATCAGTGCCGTCCTGGTCATCAACGATCCCGTTTACGGCTTCTTCAGCTGGACCGGCTTCCTGTGGCTGCACGATGCCGTCCGGGGGCCGCTGCGGGTCATCGGCTTCTTCGTCGTCGCCGCCGTCACCGGAACCTCGCAGCATGGCGGGCTGCCGTCACACAACGTGGGCAGCTGGCTCAGTTGGCTGCTGATCGTCGCGCTCAATGTGTTCCTGTACGGCGCGATCAGCCGGATCATGGCCCAGCGCGACGCCGACTATGCGATGCGGGCGAAGATGGTCGACGACCTCACTGAGGCGAACGCCAAGCTTGAGGCGTCGATGCGCGAGAACGCGGGGCTACACGAGCAGCTGCTCGCCGGCGCGCGCGAGGCCGGAGTGCTCGACGAACGCCAGCGGATGGCCCGCGAGATTCATGACACGCTCGCCCAGGGACTCGTCGGAATCATCACGCAGCTCGAGGCGGCGGCGCAGGGCGGCAGCGGTGCGCGGCGCCACACCGATCTCGCGCTCGACCTGGCCCGCGACAGCCTGGCGGAGGCGCGCCGCTCCGTTCAGGCGCTTGCCCCCGCGCAGCTTGACGAGGTCCGGCTTGCCGACGCCCTCGCGGCGGTCGGTGCCCGGTGGTCGGATCTGACCGGCGTGACCACGACGACGACGACGACGGGCACGCCGATCGCGGTGCGTCCAGAGGTCGAGGTCGCGCTTTTGCGCACCGGTCAGGAGGCGCTGGCGAATGTCGCCAAGCACGCTCAGGCCAGCGCCGTCGCCGTGACGCTCTCCTACATGAACGACGTCGTCAGCCTCGATGTCCGCGACGATGGCGTCGGGTTCGTCGCGCTATCGGAAGATGCGGCGCGCGCCGGTGCGAACGGCGGCTTTGGGCTCACGGCGATGCGCCAGCGCATCGAGCAGCTCGGGGGTGAGCTCGCGGTCGAGTCCGACCCCGGCGGAGGGACGACGATCGCCGCCAGCGTTCCCGTCGGCTCCCCGGTTCCGGCGGGTGTGCCATGAGCGAGCCGATCCGGCTCATGATCGTCGACGATCACCCGGTCGTCCGGGATGGCCTGACCGGCATGTTCGCGAGCGAAGACGGAATCGAGGTCGTCGCCGAGGCGGCCAACGGCGCCGATGCGGTCCGGCGCGCGCGGGCGCTGAAGCCAGACGTGATCCTGATGGATCTGCGGATGCCGGAGCTCGACGGGGTGGCGGCGATTCGCGCGCTCGCCCATGAGGAGGTGGCCGCACGCGTACTCGTGCTGACGACATACGACAGTGACAGCGACGTCCTGCCGGCGATCGAGGCGGGCGCGACCGGCTATCTGCTCAAGGACGCGCCGCGTGCCGAACTGCTTCGTGCCGTCCGAGCGGCGGCACGCGGTCAATCCGTCCTCTCGCCGGCAGTCGCCTCGCGCCTGCTCACCCAGGTACGCGCGCCGGATAGTGACGGTCTCAGCGACCGCGAGCTTGAGGTGCTGACGCTCGTCTCCCGCGGCACGACGAACCGCGACGCGGCCCAGGCGCTCATGATCAGCGAGGCCACGGTCAAGACCCACCTCCTCCATATCTACGCCAAGCTGTCGGTGAGTGACCGGGCGGCGGCCGTCGCCGAGGCGTTCAACCGCGGCCTGTTGACGCCGGAGAAGCGGTAGCGGATGGGTCCACTAGGAGCCGGTCGTAACACGACGTTCGCAGACCCGCGGCGCGACCGTGCCACGATCGAGGACATGAGGATCGAGAATGGAACCGTGCACTGGCTCGCCCTTGACGGCGCTGCAAACGCGCGCGTCGTCATGCCGGGCGTCCTGCTGCGCTCAGACAATTTGCAGGGACTGACCGACAGCGATATCGAGCGGCTCGTCGCGGATCAGGCGCTCGAGCTCGTGCTTGACCTGCGCACCGACGTCGAGATCGAGCTCGAGGGGCCGGGACCGATCATGCGGGAACCTCGCGTCCGCGTTGAGCATCGCTCGCTGTATCCGCAGACCGGCGGCAACACTGACCTGGAGGCGGCCACGGTCAAGCCGTGGGGCGAGATCACCGACGACGCGTTCGCAGACGAGCGGCCCGTCGTGCGCACGTACATGAACTACCTCGTTGCCCGGCCGGATTCCATCGTCGCCGCGGTCCGCGCGATCGCCGGTGCACGCGGCGCGGTGCTCGTGCACTGCGCAGCCGGCAAGGATCGGACCGGCGTCGTCGTCGCGCTCGCGCTCGACGCGGCCGGGGTCGATCGCGCGGCGATCGTTGGCGACTACGTCGCGACGGCAGACCGAATCGAGGCGATCCTCGAGCGACTCGTCGCCTCGCCGACGTATCGCGACGAGCTCGAGGGGCATGATCCTCAGCAGCATGCGCCGGTGCCGGCGACGATGGAGCGCGTGTTCGAGCTCGTCGACGATCGGTTCGGAGGGTCGGCATCGTGGCTCGCGCAGCACGGGCTCGGCGCCGCCGAACTCCAGCAGCTGCGAACCCGGCTGGGCGCGTAGGCTTAGGAGCGCGTGCCGTTCTTCGGACACAAGAGCCGCCGCGAGCGGGAGTGGGAAGAGGTCCGTGCGTCTGCGCAGGACGATCTCGTCGCGCTCGGGGACGATATTCGCGCGCTCGACATCGACATCCAGATGCCGAACGCATCGGACGAGGCCAAGCAGCGTTACGAGCAGGCGCTGCAGGCCTACCAGCGCGCGAGCGAGGTCTTCGACCGCGCCAAGCGGCCGGAGGACCTCGCGCCGGTCAGCAAGACGCTCGAGGAGGGCCGCTACGCGATGGCGTACGCGAAGGCCGTGCTGGAGGGCAAGCCTCCGCCGGAGCACCGCCCGCCGTGCTTCTTCGACCCGCGCCACGGTCCCTCGACCGAGGACGTCCAGTGGGCGCCACCCGGGGGCACGCCACGGCCGGTGCCCGCGTGCGCTGCCGACGCGCTGCGGATCACGGAGGGATTCGAGCCGCACGGCCGTCAGGTCACTGTCGACGGACGGCCGACGGACTACTGGAACGCGCCCCGCCACTACGGACCGTGGGCCGGCGGGTACTTCAATGGATTCGGCGGCGGGCTGCTGCAGAGCCTGCTCGTGGGGTCAGCACTCGGGGCGGGGCTCGGGCTCGGCGCGGCGGCGATCGGCGACCTCTTCGACGGTGACGGTGACGGTGACGGCGATGGCGATGGCGATGGCGGCTGGGGCGGGGATGGCGATGGGGACTGGGGCGGCGACGGCGGCGACGGAGACGGCGGGGACTTCGGCGGCGATTTCTAGGACCGCCGTCGCGCCGCGCGTCTGCGGCTAAGCGCCTTCAAAGTCCCAATCCCAGGCCTTCCGGGCGTGGATTGGGACCTTCACACGATCTGACCGCGTCAATGGTGCACTCCGCCCGCAGAGACCTGAGCGTTGGGACTCTGTCCCGGTTGACGGGAGGTCGCGGCGATCGGCGACACGATCACGGGGACGACGCGGCGGCGTTCTCGGCCCAGTAGCGGCTGAGCCGGCGCGCATACGCATACGTGTGGGTGTGCAGGCCCTCGAGGAGGGTCACCTCGGTTGCCGACAGGCCGGGGTGCCAGAGGTCGACGATCAGCACGATCCGATCCTCGTCGGTGTGGTTCCACGCCTCATGCTCGAAGAAGTCGTCGAACACGAGACACCGGCCCGCCTCCCACCGGCGCGTCTCGCTCCCGACCCGGATCGCACAATCACCGGGTGGGACCTGGAGCGCGAGATGGCAGCGCAGGCGCAGGTTCGTCGGGCCGCGATGCGCGGCGATGTGCGTGCCGCCCCGCATCCGCGAGACGTAGATGAGCCCGGCGGCGCTGCGCATCGCCGGATACGTGTCGATGCCGCGGACCGTGACCGGGCACGCGACGCACACGTCATCGTGGCGCCGGCCGCGTTCGTAGAGGAAGGCGACGTCCCAGTCGCCGCTCCGGGCAATGCGTTCGCTCTCGCAATGAAAACGCGAGGTGTCGAGGGCGAGCAGCTCGTCGCGGATCGCGCTGAAATGCGACTCGAGGTAGGCGACGAGCGCAAACGCCGCCGGGTCATGCCACGGGTGGGCAGCCAGACCGGGGTACGTGGCCCGGGAGCCCGAGGCACCGGCCCCCGCCAGCGCCTCGACGTAGCCCTGAAACCGCCGTCGGCCCGCTTCCGGATCGGGTCTTGGGGTGGGAGCGGCGGTGGCGGGCGCGTTGCCGTGGAGCAGCGCCTCGGACAGCGCTCCCGGATGGCTCACTGGCAGCGCGCCGTGAGTCGCCGCGACGCCCGCGTCGATCGCGTCGGCGAGCGCGTGCCACTCCTCATAGCTGAGGCGCTTGTCCCACGCGGTGCCGAGCTCGGTCAGCCGGCGCCGCGCCTCAGCCGTCCAGGCGCGTGACACGGCGTCGTCTCCGTCGGCGCCGGCGAGGTAGCCGAGCCAGACACAGGGCTCGGCGATCACCGGGCACGCCGTTGCGGCGAGGCCAAACCGGCTCACGCGCTGGACCGGATCGTCGGCGCGGCCGACACCCTCCGCGTAGGCCTGCACGGCGAGCAACTCGTCCGCTGCGGAGAGGTCGGCCAGGCGCACCGCGATCCTGGGCGCGGTGAGCGGCGAACCGTCGTCGAGCAGCGCTGCCAGCTCGCCGAGCCGGGCCAGCCACCGTCCGGGTGACCCGTCGTCTGACCGGGCCTGATCGGCGAGGTTCGCCATGTGGAGCAGGACGAGGGCGTCGAGTTCCTCTCGGGTCGGCGGTTCAACCGAATCGGAATCCTTCACGTCTCGCAGCGGCAGGTCGGGCGCCCAGTGGCGGGTGCCCGCGAGGAGCGGGCCGCGCGGCGTCATGCAGAACAGATAAGCGAGCCGCTCAGCGGTCGGGCCCGCCGCCGCAGCGAGCTCGGATCGAGCCGACAACGGCAGCAATTCGTGCCCGTAGGCGTCGGTGCCGTACACGCTGTGGATGAGCGCGGCGCGCTGCAACCAGGTCGGCGCCCGCCACCGGCGCGCGACCGCGTATGTCCCGAGCAGATGCGCGAGCAGCGTCCGCCCGCGGGCATGCGGGAGCGTGTCCGCCCCGTGACCGCGCAGCAGTTCGACGAGCGCCGTCGTCGCCCGGTCCTCGGTGTGTCGATCCGCGGTGTCGTGCGCCACTCGCCAAGCCTACGGCTGGGCCGCACCGGTGAGGATGACGACGGTCCGTCCGCGCGGCAGCGTCCGTCCGTGGCGCTCCAGCGCGGCGACTCCGGCGGCGCCGGCGGGCTCGACGGTGAGACCCACGTGCTCCGCGATCAGCCGCTGAGAGGAGCGAAGGTCGTCGTCATCGACGAGAACGATGGCGTCGACGAGCGCCCGTACGCGGGCGAGCGCCTCGGGCACCGGCTCCGAGATCGCGAGGGCCGTCGCGATCGTGTCGGTCCCCGAGGTGGTGACGACCCGCTTCTCGGCGAAGCTCCGCGCGATCGCCGGCGCGCCGCTGGCGCAGACGCCGACGATCTGGATGGCCGGATTGGCAGCCCTGAGGGCGGTCGCCACGCCCGCGATGAGCGCGCCGTCGCCGACCTGGACGACGGCGAGATCGAACGGGCCCTCGGCGCCCAGCTCGACACCGATCGTGCCCGCCCCGACGGCCATCGCGGGGCGCTCCCCGTCAACGACGAGCACGCGGGCGGCGTCGGCGGCGACGCACTCACGGGCCGATACTCCGGGGTGGGCGGCCACCTCCACGGTTGCGCCCAGGTTTCGCATCGCCGCCTGCTTGCCGGCCGGGACGTCGGCGGACACGAAGGCGTGGACGGCGGCGCCGTGCGCCCGCGCCGCGTAGGCGAGCCCCTGACCGAAGTTCCCGGCAGTCGAGCAGACCCAGGTCCGTGCCGCGTCGAGCTCGTCCGCGAGCAGCCACGTCCCGCGACCCTTGAAGCTCCCAATCGGCGTCGTCGTCTCGTCCTTGATGATGACCTCGCGGCCGAAGCGCGCTGAGAGTGCGTCGCTCATTCCCTGCGGAGTCCCCCGGAAGGCGGGGTCGATCCGATCGGCGGCGAGCGCGATCTGCTCGAAGGAGATATCGGTATGCGGGCGGGTCATCCGGTACTGGGTATCACGCCCGCAGCACGACGGGCTCGAGCGGGATGCGCTCCGGGTCGAACTCGGCGAGCAGCTCTGGGGCACCGTCGACGCGGTCGCGATCAGCCGCCAGGCCGAGCGTGTGGGCGAGCAGCGCGAGCGTCTGCCCGACGGGCTCGTCCCGCTCGGCGAGCGTCGATCCCCCGTGGCGCTTGGCGAGCCGCGAACCGTCCGCCGAGAGCACGAGCGGCACGTGGGCATATGCGGGCAGCGGCACGCCGAGGAGCCGCCCGAGCAGGATCTGGCGAGGCGTCGAGTCGACGAGGTCCGCGCCGCGGACGACCTCGTTGACCCTCTGGTCGGCATCGTCGACGACCACGGCGAGGTGGTAGGCGGTCACGCCGTCGGTGCGGCGCACGACGAAGTCATCGACCGGGGCGCCGCATCGTCCGAGCAGCTCGTCATCGAATTCCACGCGTTCGCCGTCGCCCCGAAGGCGCAGCGCAAACGGTCGCCCGGCGTCGATGCGCGCACGTCGCTCGGCTGCACTGAGGTGCCGGCAGGTTCCCGGATATGCACCCTCGGGGAGTTCGCCGTGGGGCGCGGAGGCCGCGGCGCGGATCTCCGCCCGAGTGCAGAAGCATTCGTACAGCCGGTCCTGAGCCTGCAGTCGCGCCAGCGCGTCGTCGTACAGCGCCGCCCGCTCGGATTGGCGGACGACGGGGCCGTCCCAGTCGATCCCGAGCGCCCGGAGGTCGTCGAGCTGCGCGCGCTCGAACTCCCGGCGGGAGCGCTGGGGGTCAAGGTCTTCGATTCGTACCAGGAAGCGCGCCGACCGCGACCGAGCGAAGAGCCAGGCGACGAGCGCCGTGCGGAGACTGCCCAGATGCAGCGGTCCGGTTGGGGAGGGGGCGAAGCGGCCGTCGTGGGGCACCGACACATTGTGCGGCGACGGCCCGACAGGGAGAGCACCCGGTCGAGCCGCAGCCCCATGGCCGAGACGGCGTCGAGGAGGGTAAGGTTGGGCCGATGGCACGCCCAGGCCAGGAGTTCGAGGGACCGAACGGCATGCGCCTGCGGTTTGTCAGCATCGATCCGGAGCGGCTCGAGATGGAGGCGCACTACTCCGGCGAGGGCGCGTTGCCGCCGGCGCATCTGCATCCCAACCAAGACGAGCGCTTCACGGTGCTCGACGGCGCCGTACGCACCGTCATCGACGGGAACGCCCGCCGGTACGCCGCCGGTGAGAGCTTCGACGTGCCGGCCGGCACCGTTCACCAGATGGCCGGCGACGGGGCGGCGCGCGTCACGTGGGTGGTGTCGCCGGCGCTGGGGACCGCCGAGTTCTTCGAGGAGCTCTACACCGGCGCAGCAGCCGACGCCCCAGCTGCGTTCCTCGCCCGCTACGCCGACGAGTTTCAGCTGGCCTAGATTTCTCTCACGCGCGCGCGCGGCGGACCGCAACGAGCTCGGCGGCGATCCCGACGGCGAAACCGGCGACGCCGACCGAGCCGAGCACGGTCCATCCCTTATCGGCGCTGTCGATCACGAGCGCCACCAGGCCGATCGTCATGCCGACGAGCGCCGTGAGCTGTCGAACAGAGTTGGTCATGGCCGAGTCATCGCCAGCCACGACCCCAAGTTGAGGCCGCCGCCCGATGTGCGAACGCACTGTGCGCGCACATCGAGAACATCGTCGACAGGCCGGGGCGTGCCTATCCTCCTGGTATGACCCCCGCGCTGACGGACATCGAGGACCGCGGTGACTGTGAACGGCTCGTGCGTGCGTTCTACACCCGCGCGCTGAGCGACGCGGTCATCGGGTTCATCTTCACCGACGTCGCGCACCTCGACCTCGAGGCCCACGTCCCGCGGATCACCTCGTTCTGGGAGACGATCCTGCTCGGCGCCCAGTCCTACTCCGGAGGCGCGTTTCGTCCGCACGCGATCATCCACGCACAGGTACCGCTTCGTCGTGGTCACTTCGAGCGGTGGCTATGGCTGTGGGGCACGACCGTCGACGAACTGTTCGCAGGCCCGCGTGCCGAGCTGGCCAAGGCGCACGCGAGCCGCGTCGCCGCTGCCTTCCATGGGCGGCTTGACGCGATGACCGGCCCGGCCATGGATGCAAGCGGTCTGGCGAGGATGCCGGCCCCGGATGCCGAAACTCCGTTGACGATCGTCCACTCCGGTTCCGCGCGCCCTGATGACACCCACCGAGACCCGCTGGCCAGACCTGATCTTCGTCAACGGGCCGTCAAGCGCTGGTAAGACGACCCTCTGCCGGGCGCTGCAGTCGGCGATCCCCGAGCCGTACCTGAGCATCGGCTTCGATGACTTCGTGTTCACGTCGGCGCCGCGCTACTACCTCGGCGCCGACACGCTGGAGCAGACGAGCACCGACGACTACACGGCTCAGGGGGTCGAGATGATCACGACGTCGCCGCCCGGTGAGCCGGTGAGCGTCACCGCGGTATTCGGGCCGGTGTTCCGTCGCCTCATCCTGGCGATGCCCGCCGCCGTTCGGGCCCTCGTCGACGGCGGCAACGCCGTCATCTTCGATGACGTCCTCCACGACGGCGAGATGTACACGAGCCGCCGCCGGGCGTTCGCCGGGCTTGACGTGGTCACGGTTGGCGTCGTCTGTGACCTGGAGATCCTCGAGACGCGAGAGCGCTCTCGCGGCGATCGCGTGCTCGGCCGGGCCCGCGGCCTGGTCGACGTCGTCCACACCTTCTGCGACTACGACGTCGTCGTCGACACCGGTGCACACGATCCAGAGGCATGCGTGGCGGAGATCCTCGACGGGCTCACGGGTGACGCTCGCGCGACGCCGTCGTCGCGTCGAGGAACACCTCGGTGACATCGGGTACGGCCTCGCGGAGCCGTTGATCGATTTCGGCCGAGGCGCGCTCGAGGTCCGCCTCGTCGAGCCCGGCCCGGAAATCGACGCGCGCCGCCACGAGCAGCGAGTTCGGCCCGAGTGCCATCGTCAGGATCTCGAGCACGTCCTCGATTTCATCGGACTCCCGGAGGGCGCGCTCGATCGCCGCCCGCTCGGCCGGCCGGGCGGCCGCGCCGATGAGCAGTTCCGAGGTGTCGTGGGCCATCAGCGAGGCGACGGCGATCAGCAGCACTCCGACGGCGATCGACGCTGCGGGGTCGAAGACATTCGAGCCTGTGACCTGGCCGAGAAGGATCCCCGCGAAGGCGATCGCGAGACCGGCGAGTGCCGCCGTGTCCTCGAACAGGACCATCTTGACGTTGGGATCACGGCTCTCTCGCACAAAGCGCATGAGGGGAAGCTCCGCGCGCCGCGCTTCCGCCCGCGTCTGGCGCACCGCCCGAATCCACGAACTGCCCTCGGCGACGGCGGCGATCGCCAGCGTCACGTAAGCGATCGCGTAGCCGTTCGAGGTCTCGCCGACGATCAGTTGGTAGACGCCGTAGCCGATCGCGAACGTCGCCCCCGCGAGGAACATGGCGATTGCGGCGATGAACGTCCACAGGAAGCGCATCCTGGCGAATCCGAACGGTTGCTCGGGTGTCGGCTCGCGGGCGGCAAGCCGGATCGACACGAGGAGGAATCCCTGGTTGACGGTATCGGCGACCGAGTGAGCGGCCTCGGCGAGCATTGCGGCCGAGCCTGAGAGCAGGCCGCCGATCAGCTTCGCCACCCCGACGAGGGCGTTCGCGACGAGTGCGATGAGGACGGTGCGGCGGCTGGCCTCCGCCGTGCGTCGGGAGCGCACAGCACTGCGTCGGCTCGTCCATGTCGCGGCGCTCGCCATGCGCTTGGTCTACCCACTCAGGGGTAGACCGTGCCCGTGGCACGACAATTCGTCGCTGTGACGTCGGCGGACAGACAGCTTGTGATCGGCTATTGCGTTCTGCGCGGGGTCTATGCGCTCGGTCTGATCGCCGCTCCCGCTCGTGTGGCCCGCCCGTGGCTCGGCAATGTGCGCCGTGCGTCGGCGGTGATCCCGACGCGCGGGGTCGGCGCTCGGGAGTTGGCCCTGAGCGCAGGCGCGATCGGGGCGGTTGTCAGCGGGGCGCCGGCGCACCCGTGGCTCGCCGCGTGTGCGCTGGCTGACGGGGCCGACATCGCGGCGACGCTCGCGTCCAAGCGCGGTGAGCTGCCACCACGGTCAAAGGTCGGGACGGTCCTCGCTGCGGGGACGTTCGGCAGCGCTGCGCTGGCGCTCGCAGCGAGGGTGCGGAGGTAGCGCGCTCAGCGACCGGGCTGCACGATGTTGTGCAATCGCTCGCCGCGACACCAGCGGGCGAACTGGTCACCCGCGAGGGCTGCCGCGCGCGCGTGGCCGGCCGCTGAATCGCCGGCGATGTGCGGGGTCAAAGACAACAGGCCGGGTGCGTGCCACAGAGGATGGTCGGACGGCAACGGTTCTGGATCGACGACATCGAGCACGGCCCGTAGGCGCCCCCGCTGAAGCTCGGCGAGCAGCGCGTCGGTATCGACAACCTGACCGCGGGCAGCGTTGATGAGCACCGCACCGTCCCGCATGCGCGCGAGTGCCTCGCGTCCGATCAGCCCGCGCGTCGCTTCGGACAACGGCGCCAGCACCACGACCGCGTCAGCCGCGGGCAGCAGGTCCGGCAATCCGGCCGGACCGTGGAGACCGTCATGTGCGCGTGACGCGACGCCGATGACGCGGGTTCCGATCGGTCGCAGGTAGGTATCGAGCCGTCGACCGATGGAGCCCATCCCAACGACGAGCACCGTCCAATCGCCGAGATCCTCGACCGTGCGCGAGCGGTTCCAGGTCGTCGCGCCGGCGTACTGGAGCAGACCCGTCGACGCCCCGAGGAGGGCACCGAGAATCCACTCGGCGACTGGGCCGTCTCGCGCACCGCGGGCGTTGCACAGCGTCACGTGGGCGGGCACATACGGCTCGATTCGGTCGGTGCCGGCGGACAGCACCTGGACCACGGACAACCGATCCAGACTGCGTAGCTCATCAAGCCGATCAGGTGTCGCGGGCCGCGGGACCAGAAAGTCGACCGCAGTGAGATCGGACGTCGCCTCCAACGGGACGACGTCGGCACCGTCCGGCGCCCGCTCGCGCACCGCATCGAGGGCGCTCTCGGTGACTGCGGCACGGGGATCGCCAGTGGTCATCTCACGACACGCTACCCACGATCACCATCGACGGTGCGGCGGCGATCACACGCAAGACCCTAGCCCCATTCCCTTGATCTTTGAATATATGTTTTTGTGTCGTGGGATCTTTTACGGTGACTGTCAGCTTCCCTTTGCGGGTGCCGACGGTCACGTCGATCAGCCCGGTGATGTTGACAGCGAGGATCTGCCCGATCCGACGCTCGACCTGCTCGCGGGTCTTGTAGTACCGGCCGCCCAATCCGTTGTGCATCCGCGCCAGCGCGTCCTCGGCCTTGATCAGCGCGCGTTCGCGAGCGTCAGCGACTTGGGTCGCTTCTTCTGAGGAGTGGATGTACGCGACTCGCAGCTTCAGCGGCGCCTGCGTGTCGCTGCCGGGGACCTCCCAGTCCCGCACCGCGCCCTTGAACACGGTCCGTAGCTTCGGCGGGAGTTTCGCTTCGCGCTGTGGCACGTACCGCACCCGGCGCAGCGCCCGGTGGCCGACCTCGGCGAGGAACCGTTCGCGGAACCCCGCGCTCGCGCGCAACGGCACCACGAATCCGACGCCCGCATCATCGATCTCACGCATCGTCTTGGGCTGCCCCATCGCGGAATCGCACACGATCAGAAGGCCCGGCCCGGAGATCGCCAAGAGTCGCTCCAGGCTCGCGCCGACCAGCGTCAACTCTGCCGCGTTCCCGGGGTCAGGACGGCTATAGAGCACCGTCCCATCCGGCGCGCACGCTTGCAACGTGCGGACCTGCCGTGCGACCCGACGATCGGACGCCCACCCCTTCCCGACCAGCGCCGAGTGCTCATACGCGCCTGACACGCCGACCGTGGTCAGATCGACATGCAGCCGCCCCGCGGTGACGCCGAAACGCTCGATCGCACCGGCGGCGACCCTGGAGCGGAGATCCTCCGCGTAGACCGCGAAGCACTCCAACGCCCGCCCGAGCCGGTCATCGTTCAGCAGCGCCGGCGGGATCCCGAGCAGCTCGTGGACCGCCGCCCCTGACGCCCACCCGGCGATGTCATACAGCGGTGAGGGGGAGCACAAGCGGCTCGCGATCAGCGCGCACACGACCTCCCCGACCGACAGCACCGACCGCGCGCTGCGTGGCAGCGCATCATCAACCGTGTCCTTCACCGCGAGCTCGCGCAGAAAGTGCTCCACGAGAAGCAGCGGCCCCACCGACCGGCGGATGCCGGCCATCGGCGGGTCCAACCTCGCGAACGATCCCGCCAGCGCCTCCAGCTGCCCGGAATCCTTCAACGCATCCTTCCGGCCAAGGTTTGCCACAACACGATGGCGAACCTTGCCGTTCTCATCCCGATACCCGTCGACGAGCTGCAAATACGTGTACTCGCGGCCGGACCGCTTGACCTTGGTCTCCTTGACGAACATGTTGCCACAACACTACGGGTCTCGTCGGACGGAACAACCGCCAGCATAAACGCAGAGTTGCCACAACACGACGCCGCCGCCACAGGCCGAAACGACCCGCAAACCCACACACCGCCTCACAAACCGCGAGAACTACCCACCCTCAACCGCGGAAAATGGGGCTAGCGCTTGATATGACCGGTCTTCGGAACCCCGACGCCCAGCCGGCGGACCTTCTTCGTCACAGTGTCGACGCCGACGAACCCGCTGGCGAAGCCGAAGATGTAGAGCGGTCGGAGCCGCTTGGGCCCAAGCGGGTTGCGCAGCGTGACGTTGAAGAACGGCTTGCGATAGCCGGCCCGCCGTACGATCGAGACGGCTTGACCGAGAGTCATGCGCGGGACCGTCGGGATGTTGACGTCATCGAGGAACGGTTGGCGATACCCGGTGACCCGGCCGAAGCGCTTCGGCGGCGGACCGTAGAACAGTGTCGCGCTGAGGATCGGCTTGCGCGACGCCTGGTTGTTGAAGACGAAGCGCCACGCGACGACGCCCGCCGCCGACGTGACGCCGCGACCGCCGAAGCACCCCGTCGGGTTGCAGGACCCGCCGCGCGTGAGCCCGTCCGCCTCGAGCACGACCGCCTTCGTGAGCGTCGGTCGGTTCGTGCCGCGGACGATCTTGACGGCCTGCGTGAACAGCGCCGTCACGTCCGGAATTCCACGCGCGGCACTTCCGCGCGCCGGGGCGGCCGTGCCCGGGGCCGCGGTAGCGGCGATGACACAGCCCAGCACGAGCGTGATCAGCCTCCAGCGGCACACGGCCACGACCCTATCGGGAACCGGTCGCCTCCGCTCGTGCAGACGCACCCGCGCGGTGGGCCTACCATCACGACATGAGCGCGTTTGATGGCTTCGGACTGGAGGTGCCCGCGTGGTTTGCGGGCCTCGAGGTCGACAACAGCAAGGCGTACTTCACTGCCCATCGAGACGTCTTCGAGCAGTCGATCCGCGGCCAGATGGAGGCGATGCTCGACGAGCTGAGCGACGTCTTCGGTGGTGAGATGAAGCTGTTTCGCCAGAACCGTGACATTCGCTTCTCGCGGGACAAATCGCCGTACAAGACGAACACCTACGGTGTCCTGTACGGCGCACCGCTCGCGCCGCAGGGCCTGTACGCGTCGATCTCGGCCAACGGGCTTGTCGCTGGAAGCGGCTATCACGCGATGGCCCGCGACCAAATCGAGCGGTACCGCGACGCGGTCGCGGACGCGCGCCTTGGGGCGGCGCTCGAGGCCGCGGTCGCCGACGCGACGACAGCCGGGCTTGAGCTGTGGGGAGAGAGCCTGCGCACGGCACCTCGGGGCTATCCGAAGGATCACGAACGGATCGCGCTGCTCCGGCGCAAGAGTCTCTCGCTCGGCGCGACGCTCAGCGCGGGCCGCGGGATCGGTCGCGATGCTGCACTGGAGTTTGTGGCGAAGACGTGGCGTGCGGCGGCGCCGGTGACAACGTGGCTCGGAGACCACGTCGGGCCGAGCACCCTCCCGCGGGAACGGCGCGGGCGCCGCTAGTGGGCCGCAGCCGCCGAGAGCGCGGATAGCATCGGCCGCTGATGCGTGACCGACACGGACGGTGGCCGCTCGTCGCGGCCGGGGGGCTCGCACCGGTGAGCGCGCTTGCCGTGCGCCGGCCCGCGGCGCGTCCGCTGGCCGCACTGCTCTGGCACCAGACCGAGGAGTGGGTGTGGCCCGGTGGCTTTCTGCCGTGGATGAACCGCGAGGTGATCGGCTCCGACAACGACGAATTCCCGCTGGACCGGCGTGCCGGGTTCGTCATCAACGTCGGGTTCGGTTGGGGCTTCAGCGCGCTGAGCGCGTGCGGGCCGACGGCGACCGTGCCGGCCGCGGTGCTCTACACCAGCCACCTCGGGAACGTCGGCCTGCACGTCGGGTGGGCGATCCGTCACCGCCGCTATGACCCCGGCGTCGTGACCGCGATCGCGACGCTCGGCCCGGCCGGTGTCGTGGGGCTGCGGTCGCTCGCCCGCGACCCGGCGGTGTCGCGCCGGGCGCTGCGAGCTGGAGTGATCGGCGGGATCGCGCTGTCGGCGCTGCTGATGCCGGCGCTGAGACGCCGCCGCCGTTAGACGGCCGGCGTCTCGTCCTGCAGGGCCGTGATCCCGAGTGCTGCGGCAACGAGTGCCGTTGTCGTGACCATGAACGTCGCCGCCTTCGGTAGCTCGCCGCGTCGGCCGGCGGCGAGTCCCGCGACTGCGTCCGCGAGGTCACAGGCGACGCCGAGCCGCAACCACTGGGCGCGCTCGCTTCCCGAGCTCGAGCTTGTGCCGACGGCGAGGGCGACATCGCGCACGCCGAACAGCCGACCGAGGTACGGCGCCTGCGGGTTGGCGGCGATATCGAGGCCGAACAGCCGGCCTGACAGCCGCGGAGCGAGCCAGGCACCGGCACCAACCGCGGCGCGGAGCCCAACGAGTCCATTGACGATCTGTTCATTCATGCCGCCGAGCCTAACCCGCTGGAGGCGATCGGCGCAACAGCAATTCGGGGACCTCGGTCGAGTTGGACCGACTTGTCTCCGCTTCACGCTGGATCACGAGCCAGGCCGAGCGGCAGGCCCCTGGATAACCCGTCGGCGGGCGCCTTATCCACGGGTCCAGAATCCTCGAGCCTGGGTCTCGGGAGCCGCCGAATGGGTAACACTGCCGGGACGTGGCAGACAGCGCAGAGCTGACCGCTGAGGTGCCCCGCGCTCGCGGCCGGCGTCCCGATGGGCTCCGCGCACGCATTGACGCCTGGTTTGAGGTCGGGGCGCGTCGCAGCAACCTGCGGACGGAGGTCATCGGCGGGCTGACGACGTTCCTCACGCTCGTCTACATCGTGTTCGTCAACCCCGCGATCCTCAGTGGGACCCCGGACCTGAACGGCGTCCGTCTGCCGTTCGACCAGGTGCTGGCCGTTACCGCGCTGTGCGGTGGCATCCTGACGGTGGCGATGGGCGTGTTCGGGCGCTATCCCTTCGCGCTCGCCGCCGGTCTTGGATTGAACGCCTATGCGGCGGCGGAGGTGGCGGCCCACCGCGTCGGCTGGTCGTCGATGATGGGGATCTTCGTCATCGACGGAGCGGTGATCGTCGCGCTCGTCGTCCTCGGGCTGCGCGAGCGGATCATCGATGCGATCCCGTTCGACCTCAAGCTCGCGATCGGCATCGGAATCGGCGCCTTCATCACCGTCGTCGGTCTCAAGAATGCGGGCTTCGTCGTCGAGGGCGGCAACCTGGGGACGCTCGCGCCGCATCTGGGGACCTGGAAGATCCTCGTCTTCGCGCTCGGCCTGTTCGTGACGTGGACGCTGTACGAACGCGGCGTGCGCGGGGCGCTCCTCATCGGGATCGTCGGCGCCACCGCGCTCGCCACCGTCATCAACGCGATCGACGGCTACCACATCTGGACCGACGGAACCGCGCGGTTGCCGCGCGGTGCGTGGCTGACGACGCCGGACCTCGCACTCGCTGACGGCAGTCACGTCGCGTTTCACTTCGGCCGGCTCGGCGCGGGCGTGATCGCCGTCATCCTGGCCGTCGTCATGTCGGACCTGTTCGACAACGTCGGCACGACAGTCAGCGTCGCGCGGAACGCCAGGATCCTCGACGACAGCGGCCGGCTGCCCCGGATCCGGACGGTGCTCGGGATCGATGGCTTCGCCGCGACGCTCGGCGGGTTCATGTCGGCGTCGTCGAACACGACGTTCATCGAGAGCAACGCGGGAGTTTCGGCCGGTGCGAGGACAGGGCTCGCGTCCGTCGTCACCGGCGGGCTGCTGCTCCTCTGCATGTTCATCTCGCCGATCGCCGGGATGATCCCGCCGCAGGCGACGGCACAGGCGCTCGTCATCGTCGGCGTGATGATGTTCGGCCTGGTTCGCGATCTCCGCTGGGACAACACGACGCCGCTCGCCGTGTTCGCGACGATCATCGTCATGCCGGTGACGTACAGCATCGCCAACGGGGTCGGGGTCGGGCTGCTGCTTCACACCGTCTCTCGAGCTGCTGCGCGGTCGCCGCGTCAACGTCATCCTGATCATCTTCAGCGGCTTCTTCGTCTGGTACTTCCTCCACGGCGCCATCTGAAGACGCGCCCTCCCGGAGGGCGGCCGGTCATCGCGCGATTCACGCCCCGGCGTGAACGTGGACGAAGGTGAAGCCGAGGATCAGCTCTGCGGTCTCCGTCGGCACGTCAAGCTGCGGAGCGTGGCCGACGCCGTCGAGCACGACCCAGTCGGCATTCGGCAGCCAGTCGACCCGATACCGGGCGGCGGCCGCCGGCCACGGCAGCAGCCGATCCTCGGTCCCCCACACGATCCGCACCGGGCAGACGATCCGCTCGGCGTCGAGCGTCCAGCGGGACGCGAGCGCAACGTCGACCATCGCACCGGCCGCCCGGCAGCAGGCGATCCCGACGAGTTGATGCGCGAGCAGCTCTGCCGGGATGTGTGCGTAGTTGACCGTCTGCAGCGCCGTGGCGCGGCGGCGGCCCTCCGGGGTCGCCACCAGCCGGTCGGCCTGCGGTGCGAGGGCTCGCGGCCTGCGCCTGAAGCGTCCGCTGCATGCCGAGCAGGTCCCGATACGTCTCGTCCCCCGGCCCCATCCGCCGGCAGGCGCGAGGGCGACGACGGTGCGGGCCCGGCCACGGGCGGCGAGCTGCAGCGCGACGTAGCCGCCGAGCGAGTTGCCGACGAGATGCGCGGTCGCGATCCCGGCCGCATCGAGCATCCGCTCAACCTCGATCGGCAAGGGTGCTCGGTCCGAGGGTCCGCGGCAGAGGGGGCCCGCCGGCGTGCCCGGGGAGCGTGAGCGCGAGCACGTCGTGCCGTCGCTCGAGGGCCGGCAGCACGAGTTCCCATGTGCGCCAGGTGTCGAGGAACCCATGCAGGCAGACGAGCGGCGTTCCGGCGCCGGCGCGGTGCGACGGGGTGAAGGATGCGACCTCCAGCACGCCAAATCTAGTGCGTCTCCCGCTTCTGGGAGGCGCACTAGCCCAGCACGTACTCGGCGTGAACGGTGCGGTGCGTCCCGGACAGGTACCCCTGGGGCCCCACCGCGATGAGCCCATCGGTCGGGGTGGCGAAGGCGCAGGAGGCCCCGGGGCGTGACGCGGCGACGCCACAGAACGTGACGAGCCCGCCGCGGACGGCGTCCCGATAGATGACGACGCCGCCGGCGGCACGACGCGACGAGCCGATCGTGAAGGTGGCCGTTCCGCCGGCCTCGACGGCCGCTGGCGGGGCGACGTCCCATTCGTCGCCGCCGCCGTGGCACGCAGCGACGAGGACGAGGGCATGATCGGTCTCGTTGCGGAACACGACTTCGTAGTGGTGCGCGTGCAGATCGAGGTCGGTGGTGGAGCCGTCCGTGACGGTGTCGATGTGCTCTGCTGATGGGGTGGTCATCGTTCCCTCCTGGTTGTGTCGTTCTTCTCATCCAACGATGCACCCGCCGAGTCCGCGCGCCCATCGGGCGCCAGGAGGAGTGACCGGAGGATTCGCGACTCCTCCGATCGGAGGAGGTGGGGCCACCGGCGGCCGCCGGCGGGCGACTGCGACAATCGGGGCCCGTTCGATGAATCACGCTCGACGGAAGATGATTGTGCTCGCGCTGCTCTCGCCGGCGCTCGCTGGATGCGGTGCCGCCGGTGGGCACGGTGACCACACGAGGACGGACGCCAACGCCGCTCCACCGACGACGAGCACGCCGCACGCGCACCCGCAGCCCGTCGAGCCGACGGCCGGTGTCGCCGCGTCCGCATCGCGGCCCGGTTCCGGCGGAGCCGGCTCGGAAATCGTCGGCGACGTCAACGCGCACGCGCCGCCGCTCTCCGAGGTCAAGCGCGAGCTGCAGCGGCTCAACCTCTGCGGGGGCGTGACAGACGCCGCGAACGCAGCGCCGGTTGCCACGTCGAAGGGTCCTGGGTTCGTTCCGGATCCGGGCACGAGCCAGACACAGGGGCAGCTCCCGGTGCTCACCGCGCGGCTTGACGCCCTCGGCAGGGCGCTCGGCGTGACGATCTACGGCATCAGCGGGTATCGGACGCCGGCCCACAGCGTGGCCGTCGGCGGCTTTGCCAACGATCCCCACACGAGGGGCCTCGCCGAGGACATCGGCGTCGGCAGCCTGCTGCGGTCAAGCGCCGCGCAGATCAGCGAGGCGCAGCTGGCCCGGTACGGCCTGTACCGCCCGTTCGACCCGTCCGACGACCCCAGCAACACCGAGGTCAACCACATTCAGCTCATCCCCGCCGGGGGAGCCGTCCCGGCAGCCCAAGCGGCGACGCGGTGGGACCCGGATCCGGCCTGCCGCTAACTACGGTTCACCGACCGGCGCTGAGCGTCGATGCCCGGATATGGGCGATCCCTCGAGCTCATCAGAGCTGCCCCTCGGCCTGACCGAGGAGATGCGGACGACCGTGCTGGACAACCTCAGCGACGGCGTGTACTTCGTGGACCGCCGCCGCCGCATCCTGTACTGGAACCAGGGCGCGGAGCGGATCACCGGGTTCTCGAAGGACGAGGTGGTCGGGCGGCGGTGCGTGGACAACATCCTCAACCACTGTGACGACGCCGGGACAGTGCTGTGCGGCAAGGGGTGCCCGCTGCTGGCGACGATCCGTGACGGCAAGCAACGCGAGGCGCACGTCTACCTCCACCACAAGGACGGGCATCGCAAGCCGGTCGCCATTCGGGCCGCCGCGATCCGTGACGCGACGGGCCGGATCATCGGCGCCGCCGAGACATTCCACGACGACACAATGCTGTCCGACACGCGACACCGCGCAAGCGAGTTCGAACGGGATTCGATGCTCGACGCGCTTACCGGCGTCGGCAACCGCCGGCTCGGCAAGGCCGTGCTGGCCGGATGGATCGAGCAGTTCGACGGATACGGGCGCGGTTTTGGCGTGCTGTTCGCCGACGTTGACCACTTCAAGCAGGTCAATGACATGTTCGGACACGACGTGGGTGACGAAGCGTTGCGCGCCGTCGCCCGGACGCTTGAAGAGACGAGCCGAGCCTCGGACACGATCGTGCGGTGGGGCGGTGACGAGTTCCTCCTGCTCGCTGCCGACGCCCGGCCGCAGACCCTCGAGCTGATCGCCGAGCGCGTCCGCGCGCTTGTCGCCCGTAGCGAGCTCTTCACCGGCGCCGGGGCCGTCAGCGTGACGGTGTCGATCGGCGGAACGCTGGCGACACCCGGCGACACGGCCGCTCTCATCCTGCGGCGGGCCGACGCCCTGCTCTACGCGAGCAAGGGTGCCGGGCGCAACCGGGTCACGCTCGATCCGGAGAGCCGACCCTGAGCCTCAGCCAGCGGCGGCCTGCGCGGGCGCCTGCGACGCCCGCACGAGGAGGACCGGCCGCTCGCTCTCCCTCAGCACGGTCGCCGAGACGGATCCCATCAGGGCCGTGTGGAGCCGACCGTGGCCGTGAAAGCCCATCACGATGAGGTCGCACCGGCACTCGTCGGCGACCTCGAGGATCCGCTTCGCCGCCCGGCCCGTCAGGAGGCGGAACTCGACGCTGACGGTCGAGGGCAGCGAGTTGACCGCCTCGCGCAGCTCTCCCGCGTACGCGGATTCGTGATCGGCGACGATCGTCGGCGCACCGACGGCCACGGCGTGGCGCGGTGGCGGGACGACGGTCATCACGATCAGCCGGGCGTGCTGGTCGCAGGCGAGCGTCGCGGCGTGATGGAGCCCGGCCCGGGCGTCCGGCGAGCCGTCGAGTGCGACGAGGATTGTGCAGTAGCAGCCCATGCGCGGTGCGTCAGGCCGTTTCGCCCGCGAGTGATGCGGCGGGACGGGGGTCCGGATCGGCGCTGGAGGGACGAGGAACGAGCGTGCTCGCGAGGGCGGCGAGCCCGCATGCGACGGAGGCAGCAATGAACGCGAGCGTGAAACCTTCCTCCGTGGGAAGTCCGCCCGCGACGACGGTGCCCGCGATGATGCTCGCGCCAATCTGGGCGCCGACCGAACCCCCGAGGCTGCGCATGACGGTATTCATACCTGTCGCCACACCCGTCTGCTCCGGACGCACCGCCGCGACGATCAGGTTCGCCAGCGACGCGAAGGCAAGCCCGATGCCGGCGCCGAGGATGCCGGCCGCGACGTAGATCTCCCAGCGCTGATCGTGCGCGACGGCCAGCATCGCGAACGACAGGCTCGTCGCGATCGACCCGAGGATGAGCGGTGGCCGGCCGCCGACCCGGGCCGTGATCCGGCCGGCGATGGGGCTGGTGACGAGCATCATCAGGGTCGACGGGACGAGGAACAGGCCGGCCTGCGTGACGTCAGCGTGGAAACCATACCCCGCGGAGCGTGGCATCTCGACGAACTGAGGGATGAGGATGAACGAGCTGTACATGCCGGCGCCAACGAGAAACGCGGCGGCGTTGACCGTCCACACGCCCCGAATCCGCATCATCGCCATGTCGACGAGCGGTTCGGCAGCGCGCTGCTCGTTCATGACCCATGCGACCAGCAGCACGATCCCGCCCGCGAACAGCGCCACGGTCCGGGCGCTGCCCCAGCCCCAGGACGATCCTTCGCTGATGGCAACGAGCAGACAGACCAGCCATCCGGCGAGGAGCGCGGCGCCCGCCCAGTTGATCCGTCCGGGCGACTTGATCGGCGACTCGGGGACGAACAGGACGGTGGCGACCGTCACGACGATCACGAGGGCGAGCGGGATCCAGAACAGCCAGTGAAACGACAGGGCGTCGATGATCGGCCCGGCGAGCACGATCCCGAGGCCACCGCCGATGCCGAGAATCGCGGAGATGAGCGCAATCCCCTGCGCGACGCGGGCCCGCGGGAACTCATCGCGGATGATGCCGAACGCGAGCGGGAAGATCGCCCCGCCGGCCCCCTGGATGACGCGGGCGACGATCATGACGGCGATGTTGTCGGCGAGTGCCGCCAGCAACGTGCCGACGGCAAGTGTCACCAGCGTCGCCATGAGCGTGTGCTCCTTGCCGAACATGTCGCCGAGCCGACCGATGATGGGGGTGAGCACGGATGCGCTGAGCAGGTAGCCGGTGAGCACCCACGCGCCGGCGGTCGCCGAGGCGTGAAGATCGCGTTCGATGACCGGCAACGCGGGCGCGACCATCGACTGCAGCAGCGCGTAGATCATTCCCCCGGCCGCCAGGACGAGGAACGTGAGCCAGTAGTTCTGGCGCTCGATCGCGGGATGTCCCTGGCTCATCGCGACCGGTCCTCGAGCCGCGCGATCATCCCGTCGAGGATCATGACCGCGCGGGCAAGGGCCGTCAGGTCGTCGTCATCGAGCATCGCCATGTCCTCGTGGATCAGCGCCCGGAACTCGGCCCGGATCTGATCGAGCAGCGTGCGGCCGGCGGCCGTCAGCTCGACGAGGACGGCGCGGCGGTCCTGGGGATCGGGCGTGCGCCTGAGCCACCCGCGTTCGGCGAGCCGGTTGACGAGCAGCGTGATCGCCGGCTGCGTGACGCCCTCCCTCGTCGCCAGTTCGGTGATCCGCTGCGGCTGCTCGGAGACGACGTGGAGGACGCCAATCTCGGTGCGGGAGATGGGGACCGTCGTGTGGGCCATGAACAGCCGGGAGATCGCGGCCGCGCGGATCGGGAGCGCCTCGGCGATCTCCTCGGCGCGGTGGGCCGGCGCGGCGGCGGACGACAGTTCCATGAGGCAAAAATATTAGCGGCTAATGGTTTGTCCGCCGGTGGGCTGTGACGAGGCTCCGGTGGGCTGTGGCGGGGCTGCCTCGGGCGCGGCCGGCACGACGGCGCGGCCGGCACTATGGCGCGGCCGGCACTATGGCGCGGCCGGCACTATGGCGCGGCCGGCACTATGGCGCGGCCGGCACGACGGCGACCGGCCCGGCGAGGTCGTCGAGCGAGGTCGTGTCGAACCGCGGCTCGTCGAAACGCCGGACCTCGGGCATCAGGCCAAGGAACGCGTCCGCGGGCTCCAGGAAGTTCACGCGTGGCGTCCGGTAGTGCATCGGGACCACCCACCGCGCGCTCAGGCGCTGAGTGATGTCGGCGGCGACTGCGGCGCCGATCGTCGGACCGTCGCCGACGGGAACGAACAGCAGGTCGACGGAGCCGAGCGCGGCCTCCTGCTCCGGGCGCAGGTCGGTCTGGCCGAAGTCGCCGAAGTGGCAGACGCGCAGGCCGTCGAAGTCAAAGGCGAAGATCGTGTTCGGTCCGCGTTCGGTCCCGGCGGCGGTGTCGTGCTCGGAGGCGACGGCGAGGACCTGGCCGATCGGCGATTCCAGACGCCCCGCAGTCGAGCGCAGCACGGCGGGCGAGCCGCCGATCGCTTCGACCCCGTTGTGGTCGAAGTGCTCGTGGGTGACGAGCACGAGGTCGGCGTCGACGCCGGAGATCGGCGGGTAGTCGAACTGGATGCCGCGGGAGGCGGCCGCCGACATGTCGCCGAACGGGTCGATGAACAGCGTCGTGGACGCGTCGTGCAGGGCGAACGAGGACTGGCCGTACCACTCAACGTGCATGCTGTTTCTCCGGTTCGGGGTCGGGGAGCGGGAGGGGGGCGGGGGCACTCACGGCCGCGTCGTCGGCGTGCCAGTAGCGTCCGCCGCGCATCAACGACGCGGCCGCGGCCACGAGACAGGCGATGATCGCGAATGCGAACGCCTCGCGCAGTCCGGAGCGGAACGGCGCCGAGATGAGATGGGGGAAGAACGCCCGCCCGGTCACCGTCGCCTGCGCGTGGGCGCTCAGCCCGGTGAGAACGTGCGGCCCGACCAGGTGCTGGATCGGGTTGTAGCCGAGAAACGCGGCGAACAGGATCGAGACCGGCGGTAGTCCGGCGACGTGCCCGGCGGCCGCCGCTGGGACGCCGTGGGCCTCGAGCCCCGTCGTCAGCGCGTGCGGGAGGGTCGAGGACAGCCCGGCGATCATGAGCGTGAAGAAGATGCCGATCGAGATCACCTGCGCCGAGTTCTGGAACGTCTGGTTCATGCCACCGCCGGCGCCGCGATCACCCTTCGGCAGGCTGTTCATCACGGCGGCGCGGTTCGGCGAAGCGAACATGCCCATCGAGATCCCGGTGAGCGCCAGGATGAGGGCGAACACCGGATAGGAGAAGTCGACCGGCAGCAGCAGGAGCAGCGCGAAGCTGGCGGCGGTCCCGATCATGCCGCCCGTGGCGAACGGCCGGGCGCCGAACCGGTCCGAGAGATACCCCGACGTCGGGCCGGCAACGAGCATCCCGAGCGTGAGCGGGAGCATGTAGATCCCGGCCCACAGCGGCGTGTCGGTGTAGTTGAAGCCGTGCAGCGGCAGCCAGATGCCCTGCAACCAGATGATCAGCATGAACATCAGGCCGCCCCGGGCCACCGCCGAGAGGAACGTCGACAGGGTTCCGAACGTGAACGCGCGGATCCGGAACAGGGGCAGGCGGAACATCGGGTCGCTCACGTGTTTCTCGACAACGACGAACGCGACCAGCGACAGCGCGCCGGCGGCGAACAACGCCAGTACGCGCGGACTGCTCCAGCCGGTCGCGTGATGGCCGTAGGGCCGGATCCCGTACGTGATCGCGACCATGACGCACACGAGCCCGGCGGCGAACGTGACGTTGCCGAGCCAGTCGACCGGCCGCCGCCGCGGTTCGGAGCGCTCCTGGAGCTTGAGGTATCCCCATACGGTGCCGAACAGGCCGACCGGAACCGAGATGAGGAACACGAGCCGCCAGTCGATCGGCGCGAGCAGGCCACCGAGGACGAGGCCGACGAACATGCCGCTGACGCCGACGATGTTGTTGATGCCGAGCGCCATCCCGCGCTGATTGGCGGGGAACGCGTCGGTGATGATCGCGGCGGCGTTGGCGAGCAGGCAGGCGCCTCCGATGCCCTGGACGATTCGGAAGATGATCAGGTAGTCGGCGCCCGCCCGGCCGGTCAGCCAGTCGATCGTCAGCAGCAGCGACGCGACCGTGTAGATGACGAACCCGAGGTTGTAGATGCGGACCCGGCCGAACATGTCGCCGAGCCGTCCAAGGCTGACGATCAGCACGCTCGTGACGACGAGGTAGCCGAGGATCATCCACAGCAGGTAGAAGCTGTTGGACGGCACGAGGGGGTCGAGATGGATGCCACGGAAGATGTCCGGCATCGCGATCAGCGTGATCGACGCGTCGAGCGTGGCCAGCAGCACGGCGAGCGTCGTGTTCGACAGAGCGATCCACTTGTAGCGGTCGTCTGCGTGAGTCCGTGCCATGGAGCCGATTATACAGGCAAACTGTACAGTTCGCCTGTCGATATGGCTATAGTTCCAGCATGCCGAGCACGACCGACCCCGCCCTGACCGCGAGTGAGCTGCGCGTTGTCATCGGCCAGCTCGTCCGCCGCCTGCGCCAGGAGCACGGCTTCTCGCTGTCCCACGGTGCTGTGCTCGGGCGACTCGACCGCGAGGGCCCGCAGAGCGTGAGCGATCTCGCCGCCGCCGAGCGCGTGCGCCCGCAGTCGATGGCGCAGACGGTCAGCGACCTCGAGGCCGACGGTCTCGTCAGCCGGCGGCCCGATCCGAGTGACCGCCGTCGCGCGCTCGTCGAGCTGACCGAGCAGGGGCGCGACACGCTGGACGCCTACCGCCGGCGCCGTGACGGCTGGCTGGCGCGGGCGATCGCCGAGGACCTCGACGACGAGGAACGGGAGCTGCTGGCGCAGGCGACGTCGCTGCTCCGGCGGCTCAGCGAGAGCTGACCTGCGCGAGTAGCTCCTCGAACTCCGGCGACTCGAATTCCCATACCGCGCGCTCCCACAGGGCTCGCGCCCACTCGATGATCTCCGGATCGCCCGTCGCCCCGATCCGGATCGAGCCCCACAGACACCAGCCGTACTTCGACATCAGCGACCACAGTCGGGCCCGCGCCAGCTCACGCGGGCGGGCCTCGCCGTGATACTCGGCGACAAGGTGCTCAGCCTGCGCGGGGCTCAGCTCGAGCTCGTTGATCGCATCGCCGAGGTCGTAGAGCGGATCGTTGTTGCCCGAGTACTCATAGTCGACGATCCACAGGTGGCTGCCGGGCCCATCGGACTCGATGAAGTTACCCGGCATCAGATCGTTGTGGCACGGCGCGGTGCGCTCGCGCGTGCGGGACAGCAGCTCGCCGACGGTCCTCGCTCGGTCCGCGTAGCGGTCGTAGTCGCCGGGGAGGGGGTAATCGTTCTCGGTGACGATCTGCAGGTACCGGGCCTGGACGTCGACCATGTTGAAGTCCCGAGCGAACGGCCTCGCGGTGTGCAGGGTGCGAAGCGCGGCGGCGAGCGCGGAGATGCGCCCAGGGTCGGTGAACTCCTGCGGCGTCATCGTGACCCCGTCGACAAACCGGACGACGAGCGCCTCGGGATCACGCACGCGGGCGATCACCGGAGCGCCGACCCCGACCTCGGCGGCGAGCGCTGAGTTGTGATGTTCGTTGTCGCGGTCGATGCCGAGCTCGCCGGCCTGGGCAACGCTGACACGGACGATGTAATCCCCGCTCGGCGTACGGACCCGGAAGTTGCGGTTCGTCATTCCGCCCTCGATCGGGGTGACCTCCCGGCCAGGGCCGCCCAGTTCCGGCACCTGCTCGAGGACGCGGGCGAGCTCAGGGTCCACGGTCTCTCGAATGCCGCCGTCACCCACGGACGCGCGCTCCGTCAGGGTCATAGAGGACGTCGCGCTCCACCCGGGCCGCCACGGTGTCGCCGAACATCTCGACGTCAACCGCCGCGTCCGTCTCGAGCGCGGTCGGGAGCGTGGCGAGGGCAACCATCTTCCCGACCGTATAGCCAAACGCGCAGCTTGTCAGCCGTCCGATGACCTCCCCGTCCCGCCGCACCGCCTCGCCGCCGTACAGCGTCAGCGGCCCGCCGTCGCCGATCGTGAGCGTGCGCAGCCGACGCGCGGGATGGCGGGCGCCATCGTCGGCGAGCGCCTGGCGCCCGACGAAGTCCGGCTTGTCGAGCGCGACGCAGAAGCCGAGCCCGCTCTCATACGGCGTGTCCGAGGCAGTGAGATCGCTGCCGAAGTACCGGTAGCCCTTCTCGAGCCGCAGCGACTCGAGGGCGCGGTAGCCGACCGGGGCGATGTTGTGGGTCGCGCCGGCCGCCATCAGCCGGTCCCACACCTGAACCGCCCAGGCGGGCGGGACGTACAGCTCGTATCCGAGCTCGCCGACGTACGTGATGCGCTGGGCGAGAACCGGGGCGCCACCGTGGATCCGAAGCGGTATCGCCCGCCGGAACGGCAGTGCCGCGTCAGACACGTCGTCGTCGGTGCACCGCGCGAGGACCTCACGCGTCGCCGGGCCCCACACACCGATCACCGCGTATGCGTCGCTGACATCCTCGATCTCGACCGGCGGCTCATCGTCGCGGCGGTGCAGCGTCAGCCAGCCGCGGTCGGCGTCGACAGCGCCGGCGCCGGTCACGACCCGGAACGCGTCTGTGCGCACGCGCGTGACCGTCACGTCGGCGACGATGCCGCCGCGTCGGTTGCAGAACTGCGTGTAGATGACGCTGCCCACCGGCCGGTCGATCCGGCTGTCGCACACCCGGTCAAGCAACGGCAGCGCCCCCGGACCCCGCAGCTCGAGCTTGCCGAACGACGTCATGTCGAGGATCCCGACCCGCTCGCGGACAGCGGCGTGCTCGGCGCCCACGCGCTCGAACCACGGCGGGGTGCTGAAGCCGAAGGCGCGCTGGTCGGCGCCGCTGCGACGCCAGCGCTGTCCGGGCTCGAAGTGATCCGGGCGCTCCCAGCCGTTCTTGGCGCCGTAGACGGCACCGAGCTCCTGGGTACGCACGTGCAGCGGGCTCTCGCGCCGCCCGCGGCCCCACTCGTCGGTGTCGAACGGGTACCGCAGCCGGTAGTAGTAGCGGTAGGTCTCCCGCGCGCACGCGGTGGCGAACCCGGGGTCGCGGTATGCGGCGCCGAAGCGCCAGGACCGGTACGCGGTGACATCGAGTTGCGGCTCGCCGTCGATCATCCACTCGGCGAGCGCGCGGCCGAGGCCGCCGGCCCCGCCGAAGCCGTTGAGCGACAGGCCGGCCGCCATCCACAGCCCCGGGGTGCCGGGCCAGGGGCCGAGCAACGGATTTGCATCCGGCGTCATCGCGTCGGGATGACAGAGCAGCCGGACGACGCCGGAGCGCTCGAGGAAGGGGAACCGCTCGATCGCCCCCTCGAGCAGGGGCGCGAAGCGGTCCATGTCGGATGGCACCGGGCGCGCGCCATGGTCCCAGGGCGCCCCGTCGGTCCACCTGGCGACCGGGTTGCCCTCGTAGCCACCGATGAGCATTCCGCCGGCCTCGTCGCGGCCGTAGACGAGGTGCTCGGTGTCCCGGAAGCATGGGCTGTGGCGCGGCACCTCGGCACCCGGTACGGCCTGCATCAGCACGTGCTGGTGATCGACCGGCACGGACGGAAACCACGCGCCGGCGAACGCCGCGACGCGCGGTGCCCACACGCCGGCGGCATTGACGACATGCTCGGTCTCGATCCGTTCATCGGCAGTGAGCACGGCGCGGACCTCGTGCCGCGGACCGAGCTCGATGCCCGTGACGGCCGTCCGGAGCTTGAACTCGACCCCGGCCTCGCGGGCGGCCTCGGCGACCGCGTATGTCGTGATGTGCGGATCGACGTGGCCGTCGTGTGCCATCCACACGCCGCCGTAGAGGTTGTGCGGTGAGGCGAACGGCATCCGCTCGAGCACCTCGTCGGGGCCGATGAGTTCCGCTTCGAGTCCGAGCGCGCGAGCTCGGCTCGCCGCGCGCTGCAGGTCCCGGAGCGCGTCGGGGCTCGAGGCGATGCGGACGCTACCGACCTCGGAGAAGACTCCGAGCTGCCGGTAGACGGACACGCTGTACTGCCGGAAGCGCATCATCGTGGCGGACGGGTTGAACTGCGTGACCAGACCTGCGGCGTGGTGCGTGGAGCCGCTCGTGAGCTCGCCCTTCTCGATCAGCAGCACGTCGCGCCAGCCGGCGCGGACGAGGTGATACGCGACGCTGCAGCCGGTGATGCCGCCGCCGATGACAATGACCCGTGCGGATTCCATGAGAGGCTTGCGGCGGAGGCTATAAAGGACTCGGGCCATCGCGCCGATGTTGGGACAGACTTTTGCTTCACGGGGCCTAACGACAGGGAGACGCACCTTGCAGCGCACCAGCAAACATCTCGTGCTCGCGGCGATGATCTTCGCCGTCGCGATGATCTTCATCGATCAGACGATCGTCGCGCTCGCGATTCCGCACCTCCAGCGCGACCTGCACCTCACGCCGACCGGGGCGCAGTGGATCGTCAACGGCTACCTCGTCGCGATCTCGGCCCTGTTCGCGCTCGGCGGACGGGTGTCCGACGTGTTCGGACGTCGTCGGGTCGTGATCATCGGCGTCGCCGCGTTCGCGTTCTTCTCCGCCATGTGCGGCGCCACGCCTACCGGTTCGATTGGCCAGACGTGGATCATCGTCTTCCGCATCCTCCAGGGTGCCAGCGCTGCGTTTCTGTTCCCCGCCGCCCTCGCCACCGTGGCCGCGACCTACGACGTCAGCGAACGTGGCAAGGCGCTGGCGATCTTCTTCTCGATCTCCGGCGGTCTGACATCGATCGGTCCGATCGCCGGCGGCTATCTGACGCAGTGGACGTGGCGCTCGATCTTCTGGATCAATGTGCCGGTCGCGATCATCGCGATTGCGCTGACGCTCATCTCCAAGCCGAGCGAGGAGCGTCACAAGGCGCCCCTCGACATGCGCGGGGCGGTGCTCGTGAGCGCCGGCATGGGCGTCGCGGTGCTCGGTCTCCAGCAGGCGAGCGTCTGGGGGTGGAGCAGTCCTGCAACGTGGGGCTGCCTCGTCGTCGGGCTCGTGCTGCTCGCCGCGTTCGTGCGCCTGGAGCTGGCGATTCGACATCCGCTCGTCCCGCTCCGTCTGTTCCAGAACCGGGCCTTTGCGGTTGACAACGCCGTGCTCTTCCTGCTCTCGATCTGCTTCGTTCCGCTGTTCTTCTTCGCCAGCCTGTACGCCCAGGTGTCGCTTGGCGAGAGTGCCGAGAACGCGGGCCTGCTGCTGCTCGTGTTCTTCGGTGGCTTCACGGTCGGCGCCCAGTGGGGTGGGCGCGTCCTTGACAACCGCGGTGCCCGTCCGACCGTGGTGGTCGGCTGCGCGGTGGCGGCGGTCGGGTTCTATCTGTGGGGCTCGAAGCTCGACGCGTTGTCGTTCGGCAGCCAGTGGCCGTTTCTGGCGATCGCCGGCGCCGGTGTCGGGTGCGTGCTCGGTCCCGTGAGCACCGACGCGCTCAACCGCGCCTCGCGGACCGCCTATGGGGCGGTGACGGGCGTGACGCAGACGGTGCGCAACTTCGGCGGCAGTCTCGGCATGGCCGTGCTCGGATCGCTGCTCATCACCGAGACGACTCGCCGGGTGGTCGCCACGCTCGGCCACGACGGTGTTCCGAGCGCGCCGGCACATCGGATCGCACGCGAGATCTCGGGCGCCGGCGGTGCCGGGAGCGGCGGCGGACGCGCCTCGCACGCGGTGACGCATGCCCTCCAGCTCGACTTCGCCCACGCAACTCAGATCGTCGTCTACGGGATGGCCGGAGCGATGCTCGTCGCGTTCATCGTCTCACTCGTGGCGCTGCCCGCGGGCAAGGCCGAGGAGCCGGTCGGCGAGGTCGAGGCGGCGGCCCTCGAGCCGGAACGCGCACTCGCCTGACCGCGGGCGGCTCACGGAGCGTGGCCCGGCTCGATGCGCTTGGCCCGATGAAACGTCAGCGTGTCCGGTGAGCCGCCTGCCTGCCCCTCGATCGGCTCGAGCAGAAAGCCGCAGTGATCGCCGAGCTCGAGCCGCTCGAGAATGCGCCCGGCAAACCAGTTGTCGAGGTCGGCGAGAATGGGCGCCCCGTCCGGCCCCGGCCGCCACTCGCACTGGGCGAACTTGTCGGTCTCATCGCCCGTTTCGCCGCCGAACAGCTCGGCGAGTCGCGTTGCCTCCTCGTCGACGAAGTGGACGACGAGGACCTGTGCCTCACGCGCGACCTGGAACGTGTGGTTCTTCTCCGAGAGGCCGACGAGAAACCGGGGCGGGTGGATCGAGGCTTGGGTGGCGAACCCCACAAGGCACCCTGACCGTTCCGTGTTTGTGGCGGTTGTGACGATGAACATCGCGTAGTCGAGCTGCGCGACGAGTTCGGCAAAGGACGTTGTGCCTGCAGCCATCGGGATGTCTTTACCCGTCCGCTCGGTTCGCCACCATGCCGAGCCCATGTCCGCCTCCCGTCACCCAGCGACCTCCACAGGTTTGCGGAGCTGGCAGACCCACGCCCTCGCCGAAATGGCCGGGTGGCACGAGGGCCCGTTTCTCGTTTCGGCGGCGCCGGGTGCGGGGAAGACGCGCCCGGCGATCGAGCTCGCGCGGCGCGAGCTTGCGGAGCGGCGAGCGGAATCGGTCGTGATCGCCTGCCCGACCGCGCCTCTGACCCGGCAGTGGGCGCGCGCGGCGAGCGCGCTCGGGCTCGAGCTCGCCCCGGACTCAGATACGCCGCGCCCGCCGCGGGGCTTTCACGGCGTCGCGGTCACGTATGCGCGGATCGCCAAGGCCCCCGTCCGCTGGGCGACGGGGGCCACGGCGAGGACGCTCGTCATCGCCGACGAGGCGCACCACCTCGGCGAGGAGCTCGCCTGGGGGGAGGGGTTCTCGAAGGCGTTTCGCACGGCCGCCCGCTGGCTGCTGCTCTCCGGGACGCCGTTTCGCTCGGACGCGACGCCGATCCCCGGTGTCCGCTATGACCGCGACGGCCTCGCCGAGCCGGACGTCACCTACACGTACGCCAACGCCGTCCGCGATGGCATCTGCCGCCCGGTGTGCTTCGTCGCGTACGACGGAACGCTGTCCTGGCGCAGCGGCGACGACGTGATCGAGTCAAGCTTCGAGACGGTGCTGACGGCCCGCGAGGCGAGCCGGCGCTACCGCACCGCGATCTCGACCGAACTCCCCGACGGGCTCCCGCGCATCCTGCGCGAGGCGGACGCCAAGCTGAAAGCGATCCGGCAGGACGGTCACCGGGATGCCGGCGGGCTCGTGATCGCCGCCGACTCCGATCACGCCCGGCGGATCTCAGGGCTGCTGCGCGAGGCGACCGGGCGCTCCCCGGTCATCGTGCTGCACCAGGAGGCACGCGCGGCCGAGAAGCTCACCGCGTTCACCCATGCGCGTGACCCGTGGATCGTCGCCGTCAACATGGTCTCCGAGGGCGTGGACATCCCCCGGTTGCGCGTCGGCGTCTACGCCACGGCAGCGAAGACGCCGCTCGTCTTCCGCCAGATCGTTGGGCGGTTCGTGCGGACGATGCCGGGCCGTACCGTCGAGCCGAGTTGGTTGTACATCCCCGCCGATCCGGTGCTTCGGGACCACGCCGCCTCGGTCGAGGAGGAGCTTCGTCACGTGCTCAGACGCGCGGAGGTCGACGAGGGCTTCGACGACGCGGCGCTCGAACGCGCCCAGCGCACGCAGACCGAGCCGGGAGAGAGCCTGAGCTTCGTGCCGCTCAGCGCCGACGTCGCGCCGCAGATGACGCTGTTCGGGTCGCCCGGTCAGAGCGCGTCGACGGCGCCGGTCTCCGCGTCGCACGTGCTAACACCGGTTCCGTTGCCGGACGAGATCGAGGCGTCCCGGCGTGACGTGCCTGCCTTCGAGCGCCGGGCGCTGCTGCGCTCAGAGCGGCACCGGCTCGTCTCGGAGGTGCGTCGCCGGGACGGAACGAGCCACCGCGAAATCAACGCCTGGCTCAACCGACGGCTCGGGATCGCCAGCGTCGAGAAGGCGACGCTGGACGACCTCGAGCGATCGATCGAGTTGCTCGAGCGCAAGCTCAGCGCTCGGCGGTGAGCTTCAGCGGTGAGCTTCGGCTACGAGCTGCGCGCCGGCGTGCGCGCGCGGCTGCGGGAACGGGTACCGCTGCTCGCGCTCGCGCCGTTGCTCGACGAGCTCGGGCGCGATGAGCGGCTGCTGGCGGTGCTCCGCGTCGACGTCCGCCGCCGAGTCGGGGTCGCGCGCTGATCCTTCGGGATCTCGTTGCGGACGACGTCCTTGACGAGCCGCACGAGCTCGGCGTCAAGGAACTTCGCCATCCGCTCCTCGTCGCGGCGGATGCTCCGGGCAAGCTGCGCGGTCTCCTTGTCCCCGACCTCGGTCGCGAGCGTCTCGATCCGCGTGTAGATCGCGATCTCGACGTGCTCCTCGCGGAGCTCCTCCTGGGCGTTGCGCAGATGCGTTTCGGCCTGCTCGGTGATGAGCGCGCGCGCCGTCCCGACCTGCCCCTTGACGGCAGCCATCGCCTTGCCGGCCGCCTCGCCGACGGTCGACGGCACGGCGGGAACGTTGGGCGCCGTCGTGGGCGTTCCGCCCAGCTTCTTGATCCGTGACGCGACGCGCCGCTTGTGATCACGCGTCTCGGTGAGGTGCTGGCGCAGGCGCTTCTTGTAGGCCTGCTTTTCCGTGAGCGCGACGTGCGCCTTGAGGTCAGCCTCGAGTTCGGCTTCCTTGGTGTACGCCTCGCCCAGCCACTGGGCCAGCTTCGCGTCACGCTCATTCATCGTCTTGGCCATCTCAGATTTGCTCCTTTGTCAGTGTCGGTCGGGGCGTGCGCCGGCTTGGCGCAGCTCACGCGCGACGGCCGTCAGCACCGTCTCGCGCCGTTTGTGCGTGCTCTCGTAGAGCTGGATCGCCGCGAGCTCGGCAGTCCCGGCATCGGCCAGCCGGTCGATGACGTCCTGCGCGTTCAGGCGTGTGTAGCCGTCCCAGGGCTCGTCAACGGTCACGGTCGCGCCGGCGCCGTCCTCGGCGCCCGGCTCCGAGACCTCCGCAACGAGCTCGGGCTCCTCGGAGACGTGTGCCGGCTCCGGCGTCTCGTCGACCGGCTCCGGCGTCTCGTCGACCGGCTCGGGCGCCTCGTCGACCGGCTCGCGAGACGTGTCGGCTTCGGGCGGCGGAGGAGATTGCGGTGCGACCCCCGGCGTCGAGGGCGCGCGCTTTGGCGGTGTCTGCGTCGGAGCGCGGGACGGACTCGCGGCCGGCCGCGATGCGGGCGGCGGCGACTCGGCCGGCACGTGCTGCTCGTGTTCGTGCCGGTCCGTGAAGGACTGCAGGGCCCCTCCGGCCAGCGTCAGGGCACGAGCGGAGAGGGTCAGTGTCGTGTTCAATGCGAAGCGCGTCACGCGGACGCCGGCGCGCACGGGTAGTGTCATGAGTTCGCCCACCATGGGCTCGGTATTACCCGGGCGGTGACAAATGAACCAGCCCGTTCGTTCAACCGGCATCGAATCCTCTACTTCCGGGTAAGGTGCGTCGCGAGGTGAGGCCCAGTGGTAGATCTTGATCCGCGAGCGCTGCTTGATCCCAAGCTGCTGCTCGATCCAAAGGCCCTCGTCGGGAGCGCCGCCAGACTCGTCGAGCGATTCGGGGACGAGGCGTACTTCGCGGCGCTGTGCATCCGCAGCGGGGTCGTCGGCGTCGAGTTGCCACACCGCGTCGCGCAACTGCTGCTCGGGTTCGAGCGCTACGGAATGCTCGGTGGCGCGATCACGGCGAGCGCGATCCGGCACGGCGACCGCACGGCGGTGATCGACGAGCGCGGCGAGCTCTCGTACAAAGAGCTCGACGCGCGCGTGAACGCGCTTGCCAACGCGTGGCGCGAGCGCGGGCTCGAGCCGGGCGAAGGTGTCGCGATCCTCGTTCGCAACCATCGCGGGTTCCTCGAGTCGGTGCTCGCCGGGGTCAAGTGCGGTGCCCGAATCATCCTGCTCAATACGTCCTTCGCCGGACCGCAGATCCGGGAGGTGGCGGAACGCGAGGGAACCGATCTGCTCGTCTACGACGACGAGTACTCGAAGGTGCTCGAGGGGATCGACGAGCCACCGCATGGGCGCTTCCGGGCGTGGACCGATGACGAGGACGCGCCGGAGGACTCGATCGAGGCGCTGATCGCCGGCGCGTCGACGGACGCGCCGCCGAAGCCCGGCGAGCCTCCGCGGGTCACGATCCTGACGAGTGGGACAACAGGGACGCCCAAGGGCGCACCGCGGAGCGAGCCGAGATCGCTGTCCTTGCTCGGCGGCCTGTTGAGCAAGGTTCCGTTTCGCGCGGAGGAGACGACCGAGCTGTGCGTCCCGATGTTCCACGCGCTCGGGTTCATGCAGGCGCTCGTCGGGGTCGCGCTCGGTTCGACGCTCGTCGTCCGCCGACGCTTCGATCCCGAGGAGACGCTCGAGAGCCTCGAGCGGCACAACGCAAGCGCGATGGTCGTCGTGCCCGTGATGCTGCGCCGTCTCGTCGACCTTGGCGAGGACCAGATCAAGCAGCGTGACCTGTCAAGCCTGCGGATCATCTTCGTGAGCGGCTCGGCACTCGGCGCGGATCTCGCCGAGCGAGCGGCGAAAGTGCTCGGCCCGGTCATCTACAACCTGTACGGCTCGACCGAGGTTGCCTACGCGACGATTGCCACCCCGGAGGACATCGAAGCGGATTCCTCGAGCGTCGGCAAGGTCGTGCGTGGCTCCGTGGTCAAGATCTTCGACGAGGACGGCGATGAGCTTCCCCAGGACAAGAGCGGGCGCATCTTCGTCGGCAACCTGTCGCAGTTCGAGGGATATACCGGCGGTGGCAGCAAAGACTCGATCCAGGGCCTGATGTCCTCCGGCGACGTCGGCCACTTCGACGAGCACGGCCGGCTGTTCATCGACGGCCGCGACGACGAGATGATCGTGTCCGGCGGTGAGAACGTGTTTCCAGCGGAGATCGAGGAGCTGCTGACGGCGCACGAGTCGATCGACGAGGCGGCGGCCATCGGCGTCGAAGACGAGAAGTTCGGTCAGCGGCTCAAGGCATTCGTCGTGCTCCGGGATGGCGCCACCCTGAGCGAGGACGACGTCAAGGGCTACGTCAAGGAGAACCTCGCGAACTACAAGGTGCCCCGCGAGGTTGTGTTCATCGACGAGCTCCCCCGCAACCCGACCGGCAAGGTGCTCAAACGCGAGCTCGCCGAGGACGCTGACCGAGACGACGCGGGCGACGCCGCCCAGACAGTGAACAAAAATTCTGGCTAACGGCGTCTGAACCGCGGCCTTTGGGTACTCTCCGGCCGACGTCCACGAACTGACCGCGGGAGGTAGAGATGGACAGAGTGCTCGCTGCGCGTGCAGGGCGCAGAGCGGCATTGGCATCGGCGCTCGTCTGCGCTGCGTTTTCCCTTGGCACGGCGCAGGCCCAGGCCCTGCCGAGCCTCGGTGGGTTGTTGCACGCTCCGGTCTCCGGCCTGCACGTTGACCTCGGATGTGCCAACCCGGCCAACCACGGCCTCGTCGGCCGGGTGCTCTCGGCGGCGCGCACGACAGCCGGCGGACCACTCCGCTGCTTCTCGACGGCGATCGCCGCTGATCATGGCGCGGGCCCGAAGATCATGGCCGGGCCAACCGGCCTCGGGCCGAGCCAGATCCAGTCGGCCTACAAGCTGAGCGGCCTGCAATCCGGTGGGCGCACGGTTGCCATCGTCGACGCCCACGACGATCCGAAGGCTGAGTCGGACCTCGCGACGTTCCGCAAGACATACGGCCTGCCGGCGTGCACGACGGCCAACGGCTGCTTCAAGAAGGTCAACGAGAGCGGCGCGGCGAGCCCGCTCCCGAGCGCGGACTACGGCTGGGCGGAAGAGATCAGTCTCGACCTCGACGCGGTCTCTTCGGCGTGCTCGGACTGCCACATCCTGCTCGTTGAGGCGAGCTCGACGAGCAGCTCGGATCTCGGCACGGCGGTCGATACCGCGGCGAAGACGTCCGGAGTGGCGTCGATTTCGAACAGCTACGGCGGGAGTGAGTCGTCCTCGCAGCTGAGTGACGACGCGCACTTCAACCATCCGGGGGTCGCGATCACGGCGAGCTCCGGCGATTCCGGGTACGGCGTCAGCTGGCCGGCGTCGTCGCCGTACGTGACCGGGGTCGGCGGAACGACGCTCAGCACCGCGGGCAACGCGCGCGGCTGGACGGAGAGCGCCTGGTCCGGCGCGGGCAGTGGGTGCTCGGCGTATGAGCCCAAGCCCTCGTGGCAGCACGACTCCGGCTGCGCCAACCGGACCGTCGCGGACGTCGCGGCCGACGCGGACCCGAACAGCGGCCTCGGTGTGTACGACACATACAACAGCTGCGGGTCGAGCAACTTCTGCGACCGGCTGATCGAGCTCGGGCTCATCCAGGGGCTCGACGGCTGGGCACAGGTCGGCGGCACGAGCCTCAGCTCCCCCCTGATCGCATCCGTCTACGCGCTCGCCGGGAACACCGGCGCGGTGACGTACGGCAGCTACCCCTACAGTCACACGAGCTCGTTGTTCGATGTGACGAGCGGCTCGAATGGCAGCTGCGGCGGCTCGTATCTGTGCACGGCGGGTCCGGGCTATGACGGACCGACCGGCCTCGGCACGCCGAACGGAACCGGCGCGTTCTAGGACGCGTGCCGTTCCCCGTCGCGTGGGGCTCGCTATGGCGGCGAGCCCCACGTGCGGGGCACCACCTACACTCGGGGCGTGCTCATCCTGCCGCCCGGACACGCAGAGGCGACATTCGCGCGTCGCTCCCTCAACTCCCGGGAGAAATGGATCCTGTCCGGCGTCCTCGCCACGACGGCAGCGCTGCTCGTCATCGTCGTCATCTCGATCGCCACGGCGGGACCGAAGTCAAGCGGCGACTGCATCAACGTGACCTCTCCCGGGTTCATCGGCGCCCAGTCGGTGTCCGGCTGCGGCGCGCAGGCGCGGGCGATCTGCCACTCGGCGCTCACCGGCAGCGGGTACACGCGGGGGCAGAACGCGGACGTCCTCGCCGCATGCCGCAAGCAGGGGATTCCGGTCAGCTAGCAATGCATCTGTGACCGACCCGGCCACATTCCGCTCGCAGTTTCCGGTACTCGAGCGGGTCTCCTACCTGAACGCGGGCACCGAGGGTCCCGTCCCGCGGCAGGCCGCGTCCGTGGCCCACGAGCGCATCGATCTCGAGGCCGAGCAGGGCCGGTGCGGGCGACCGTATTTCGACAGCGTGATGGAGCTTGCCGCGGACGCGCGCGCCGGGTACGCCCGCGTGCTCGGATGCGAGCCGGGCGACGTCGCGCTCACCGGCTCCACGACCGACGGCGTGAACACAGTGCTCGCCGGACTCGATCTCCGAGCCGGCGATGAGGTGATCACGACCGACGAGGAACATCCCGGCCTGCTGGCGCCACTCGGGCGGGCGCGGCGGCGACACGGGATCACGATCCGCGTTGTGCCGTTCGCCGAGCTTCCCGGCGAGGTGACGCCCGTCACGCGGCTGATCGCCTGCTCTCACGTGTCGTGGGTGAGCGGGCGCGAGATGGACGTCGCCGCACTGCGCGCCACCGGCGTCCCGGTGCTGCTCGACGCCGCCCAGGCGATCGGCGCGATCCCGCTCGACGTCGCCGCGCTCGGTGTCGACTTCTATGCCGCATCCGGGCAGAAATGGCTGTGCGGCCCGGAGGGCAGCGGCTGTCTCTACGTGCGTCCTGACCGCGTCGAGGAGCTGCTCATTCCGTGGCCTGGCTACGGTTCGCTCAGCGCCGGTGAGAAGGCGCTCGAGCTCGAGCCCGCGGAGGGGGCCAAACGCTTCGACCACGGCTTCCCGTCCGGTCTGCGCAGCGCGTGGGCGGCCGCGTCCATGCGAGTGTTCGAGGACGCCGGCTGGGAGTGGGTGCATGAGCGGGCGGCAACGCTCGCCGCGGGCCTCGCCGACCGGCTCGCGGAGCGCGGCCTCGAGGTCGGCCCACGTGGGCGAACGACGCTCGTGGCATGGCGGACCTCGGATGCGGAGGCGCAAGTCAAGAGGCTCGCGGACGAGAAGATCGTCGTCCGAATGATCCCCGCCCACGACATGGTGCGCGCCTCGGTCGGCGCGTGGAGCTCCGAGGAGGAGCTCGATCGCCTCGCCGCCCTTGCCGCGGACTAGACGTCAGTCCGTGATTCGCTGCGGGTGCGTGTAGACATTGACCCGCGTCCCGCGGGCGAAGCCGCACAGGGTCAGTCCGCGATCCTCAGCGAGTGAGATCGCGAGCGAGCTCGGGGCGCTGACGCCGATCAGAATCGGTGCCCCGGCGACCGCGGCCTTCTGCACGAGCTCGAACGAGAGGCGCCCGCTCACGCACAGGATCCGTTCGCCGAGCGGCACGAGCCCGTCGAGCAGCGCCCGCCCGATGACCTTGTCCATCGCGTTGTGGCGGCCCACGTCCTCGCGGGTGAAGAGGAGTGTCCCGTCCGGTTCGAACAGGCCGGTTGCGTGCAGTCCCCCGGTGTGCTCGAACGTCGGCTGCTCGAGCTGCGCGGGCAGGCCGGCGGCGAGGGCGCGCGAAATGACCGGGCCCTCGGACAACGGAGCGCTGTGGACCGCGACCTCCTCGAGGGCGCCCTTGCCGCAGACCCCGCACGACGACGTCGTGTAGAAGTGACGGCTGCTCGGTTGCCGAGACAGCGGGCCGGTCACCTCGACGATGTTGTTGGCGAAATCGTCGGTCATTCCGGCGGCGCGCGGTCCGTCGATCAGCCCCTCGCCGTGCAGGAACCCGACGGCGAGCTCCTCGTCATGACCGGGGGTGCGCATCGTCACCGCCACCGCCTCGCCGTCAACGCGGATCTCAAGCGGTTCCTCGACCGCGACGACGTCCTCGACACCATCATGGTGCACTCGGCTGTACGCGCTCGCCATGGCGGTCAAGCTTACGGAGCGAGACCCCGGTGCAAGGTGCCTACGAGCCGAGCGAAGGTCTCGTCGAGGTCGAGCTTCAGCGCGAATCCGCCACTGGCCTCCAGCGAGATGAAGCCATGGAGAGCGGCCCTGACCACCCGCACCGCGTGAGTCTCGTCATCACCCGTGAGCCCGTATCCCCGGAGCGCAGCGACGACGGCATCGACCGGCGGGCGCATCGCCTCCGGGTCCGCTCCGAATGCCGGGGCACGCTCAACCGCCGTGTAGACCCCAGGATGTTGATCCGCGAAGCGGCGATAGGCAGTGGCGATCGCGCTCAGCGCTTCCTCCCCGGACAGTCCCGCGGCGGCGAAGGTGAGCCGTCGGCCGAGATCCTCGGCTCCGAACTCGCCAATCCGTCGCCGAAGGTCATCGAGCCCATCGACATGGGCGTACAGCGACGGGGTACGGATCTTCAGGCGCTTGGCCAGTCCGGCGAGGGTGAGCTGGTCGAACCCGACCTCGTCCGCGAACATCGACCCGATGGCGACGACGAGCTTGTCGTTGTATCCGAGGCGTCCCATCACCCGCCGGCGCTGACGATGGCACGATCGATGGCGGTGCCCGGTTGACGCACGGGACCGCCGTGGCCGACGACGAGCAGGGCGGGGTCGAGCGCCCGCAGGGCTCGGGCGGACTCAAGGTCCTTGCCCTTGTCCCAGGTTGCCATCGCCGCGAGCGGGAAACGCCAGTAGAAGTGGTTGGACACCTGCACGCTGCCGATCGTCGTGAACGTGTCCCCGGCGATCAGTGAACGGTCGCGGGTGTCGATGAACGCGCTGTGACCAGGCGTATGGCCCGGCGCGGCGACGACCTCGAGACTGCCGACGCGGTCGCCCGGCTGCAGGCGGACGTCGGGCGTCGTCTTGATCGTCGGCCACCCTCCGGGGAGCTTGCCGTCGGTGACTTTCTCGCCGGCGTGAATGCGCGCATCGAGCTCTGGCATCAGGACCTGGACGGCGTCGCCGAGCCGCTCCCTGAGCGCGTCGAGCGAGCCGACGTGATCGCCGTGCCCATGGGTAAGGGCGATCCGCTTGATCTCACCCCCGGCGGCCTGGGCCGCGCCGATGAGGCCGTCAGACGCGCCGGGAATGGTCGTATCGACGAGCGTGAAGCCGTCGTCCTCACGCACGAGGAACGCGTTGACGAAACGCAGACGGGTCAGCTGGATGAGGTTGTCGGTAACGGTGGTCGCGCGCATGGTGTTCCTTTCGGACGAACGAATACCTATGGGACTTAGTTTATAACCTAATACACATAGGTTTTCAAGCCCGTCCGATAGACAGCCGCAGCGCGCGACCGAGGCACGCGCCGAGGCGCGTCACCTCGTCGTGAAGCGCGACGGCCGGGACCGCCGCCTCGAGCGCGCGGGAGAGGCCCCCGGGCTCCGGCGGGTCGCGCCGGACGGCGACTGCGAGTTCAGCGGCGGACGGGACCTGGGCCTGCACACCCCACAGCCCCACCTACCGTCGCCGGCACATCAAGTGCTCCGATCGGGTCAAGCAACTGGCGGCGCAGGCGCCAGGCGAGGATCTGGTCCCAACTCAGGGACGGGCTGCTCATCCGAGCAGGCCGACGCCACCGAGCGGCTGCACGTCGATGCGCTCCGGCGCGGCGGCGAGCAGGCTTTGGACCTCGGCGAGCCGGGTCCGGCCCGCTTCAGTTCTGAGCACGGCGAGGGAATCGTCGAGTGCCCCCTGGTTCGCCCAGATCTCGGTCACCCACACGACGTCGGGTTCGTCGACTGCCCGATTGATCGCGTACAACTCGCACCCGGGCGTCGCTTCGAGACTCTCCGCGACGCGCAGCATCAGCTCGGCGAGGGTGCCGCCGCGCCCCACATGTGCCGACATCTTCACGTAGCGCCCGACGCGCTGCACCGGCGTGACGCTACAAGCTCAGCGCCGGCGCCGCCGTCAGCTCGACCTCGAACGGCTGCGCCCGTCGGAGGAGCTCGCCGTCCGGACCCACCTGATACGCGCCGGTGCGCATGAGCGGCGGCGAGTAGGCGTGGATCGTGACCGCGGTTCCCTCGCCGGCGTGGAGGACGCGGTGAATCGCCGTCGGCGGCATCGTGAACACGGCTCCGGCGCCGATCTCACGGGTCCGGGGGGCACCACCCAGCGTCAGACGATCCTCTCGCACGGTCCCGGCGATCACCGCCACCGCTGCGCCGGACTCGTCGTGATCGTGGAAGCCCGTGTCCTGATCCTCGCTCCAGCAGATGACCCAGGCGTTCACGTCGTCGGTCTCCCAGATCTGCTCGTACACGCGCGCGGCATCCGAGTGCCGTACGAGGTGGGACCACCTCTCCGGCGCGGCGACGAGCGAGCGCACGAACTCCTCGAGCTGTTCGGCGGACAAGCTCACGGCGCCATTCCCGCGGGCGCAATCACCCCGCTGCCGCGGCGGACGAGTCGGCGTCGATTGCGCCGCTGCAGGGCGCCGAGCAGCGGCTCGGTCCAGATGTGCTGGTGTAGGTCGATCAGCAAGCGTCGCAGTCCCCAACCTCGGTTTGTCTACTATTTCGATTGAGTTTAGCAACATTGCCGGACCGCCGGGCACGCCGCGCTGCACGACGCCCTGCTCCCTCGCAACCCGGTCGCCAGAGAACACGACTCGCAGGAGGGAACTTATGCGTGAGGGTGGGTGAAGTCGGGAAGTACCAGCGCCAGGGGAGGAAAGGAGGTGAGAGATGCTTCTTCTACTTGCGATCGTTCTACTGATCATTGCCATCGCTGGTGGCGTGATCGTTCATCCGCTGCTGTTCCTCATCGCGATCCTCGCGCTCGTCGCGTTCTTCAGCGGCCGTCGTGGCGCGCTCAGCTGAGCGGCGCCTGAAGCCGGTCGGTCAGTCTGTGCGGGAGCGGACTGGCCGAAGGACGCGAACGGGGCCGGGGGTTCACCCCGGCCCCGCCGCGGTACGCGATCGCGGTGGCGCTAGCTCTTAGGGCAGCTGGCGAGGGCCTGCTGCTGGGCGGCTTGCGGCACCGACTGCTTGACGAGCTCCTGACAGACCTGGGCGGCGGCCTTGAGGACGCTCGCCTCGTCCCCGGAGGCGGCCTTGTCACACAGGCTTGTCAACTTCGCCTTGGCGTCGGCTGAGATATTCGGCGCGGCGTCGATCCGCTGCTTGCAGGCCGCGACGGCGGCCTTGACGGCCGGGTTATTGGCGATCGCGGACCCGCCGGTGGGGGTCGAGGTACTCGCTGACGCCGTCGACGCGGCCGTCGTTGTCGAACTCGAGGCCGGCGGCGCCGACGAGCTGGATGAGGAGGAGCTGCTTCCGCACCCGCCGACGATGGCGGCGACCGCGAGCAGAGCCGAGAGGTTCTTGATCATGCCGCCACCCTAACGGCGAGGGTCGGCTCATTCAGTGTCGTTTGAGGCTCGATCGAGTCCCACCGAGCCGAGCAGCGCGATCGCCTCAAGGTCGTCGTGCGCGAGGTGCTGGCACATGACGCGGCGGACGCCGGCATCTTGCAGCGCGGCGAGCTGCTCCTGCGCCTGCGAGACCGTCCCCACGATCCAGCCTCTCGGAACCTCGTCGACGAGACCCGGGTTCCCAATGATCTCGGCGACGTGAGCGCGGCGGCGGGCGAGCTCGCGCTCGTCGCCGCCGATGATGACCGAGGTCATCACGGAGAACGGAATCGGCTCGCGATCGCACGCGGCGCACGCCGCGTCGACGCGGGCCTTGCGCTCACGCACATCGTCGACCGTCGGGAACACGGTGTTGTACTCGTCGGCGTAGGTGGCGGCGAGCGCGGCGCTCCGCGGGCCGGCGAGCCCACCCATGATCAGCGGTGGGTGCGGCCGCTGCACGGGCTTCGGCTGGGCGATGAGATCGTGGAGTTGGTAATGCCTCCCCTCGAAGCTGAACGGCTCATCGCCCCAGCTTCCGTGGATCACCTGGAGCTGCTCCTCCAGGATCTCCATCCGCACCCGGGTCGCCGGGAACGGGAAGCCGTAGGCCGCGTGCTCGCGTTCATGCCAGCCGGCCCCGAGCCCGAGTTCAACCCGTCCGCCTGAGACGTGATCGGCGGTGACGACCGTCTTCGCGAGCGCCGAGGGATGACGGAATGTCGCCGGGGAGACCATCGTCCCGAGGCGCAGCGTCGTCGTCACGGCGGCGAGCGCGCTCAGCGTTGCCCAGGCGTCGAGCGTGGCCCGATCGGGATGGGCCCCATCGAGGTTCTGATAGTGGTCGGAGCGAAACAGGGACGGGATCCCGGCGTCCTCGCACGCCCGCGCCAGGGCGAGCCACTGCTGCCAGCTGACGCCCTCCTGCCCCTCGATCATCAGGCACAGGTCCATCTCGGCTCAGAACGTGAACGCCGTCCGCCCGCCGACATCGACGAGTTCCTGCAGTTGCGCGCGGCCGTCATCGATCACGGGGCCGCCGTGAGCCAGCAGCACATGATCGAAGTCGAGATCGCGCAACGCACGCTCGAGCGCCGTGAGCAGCCGGCGCTTTGTCTCGGGTGGGTCGTCCATCAGCGAGTCGGGGACGAACCCGAGCGGGCCTTCCGGCCCGGAGCGGACGACTCCGTCGGCGAACCACACCGCCCGCGACGGCGCGAGGTGCAGCGCCGTGTCATCCGGGCAGATCCCGCCGATCTCGAACGCGAGCAGGCCGCCGGGCAGCGTGTCGCCGGGATCAAACGGCGTCACGTCCTCGCCGTGGGTGAACTCGTGCATCCCGGCGCTGACGCACAGGACCCCGCAGCTGTAGCGCTCAGCGAGCTCGGCGCTGTGACGGTAGTGGTGGCGGTTCGAGAGCACGATCGCGGTCGGTGGTGTGGGACGTTCCGCGAACCAGTCGATCCCGACGTCGGGGGGAATCAGCGGATCGATCAGCACGCCGCTGTCGTCAAGCCAGTATGAGGCCACCTCGACCCGGATCTTCGGGTGGACCGTGTTCCAGTGGTAGACGCCGGGCAGCACCTCGCGCACGAAATGAAGCCTATGACATCGAGCGATGAGTTTCGGCCCGGACGAATGTCACATCCATGTGAGCGCCGAGCGCGTAGAAACCATCGGTAACGCCCGCCGCCGTTCGCAGACTGACCCTTTCGCACGATGATCGCCCCCGACCCCGCCGTCTCCGACTTCTCGCTGCCGACGCTCGAGCTGCGCTCGATCGCTCGGCGTGCGCTCCTGCCCGCGCTGCTCGGCGCGGCGGTGCTCGCCGCCGTCATGTTCGGTTCTCACCGGATCCACGCCGTCGCCGCGGTCCTTCACCGCGCCCTGGGCGTGAACGGATGGTGGACGGCGGCCGCAGTCGTGTTCGAGTGCGTGTCGGTCGCCGGATATGTCGTCCTGCTCGCGTCTGTCGCCGGTGGTGCGACGCCTCGGGTCGGGATGCGCCAGAGCGCCGAGATCGCGCTGGCGGGAACCGCCGCCACGCGGCTGCTGCCGACGGCCGGCGCCGGGGGCGCTGGCCTGACGCTGTGGTCGCTGCGTCGCGCCGGTCTCAGCACGGCGGCAGCCACGCGCACGCTGCTCACGTTTCTTGTCCTGCTGTACGCCGTGTTCCTCGGCGCGATCGTGCTCGCGGGAGCGCCGCTGGCGATCGGTGTGGTCCCCAACCGCGGTCCATTCGCGCTCAGCGCGATTCCCGCGCTCGCTGCCACCCTGGCGATCGTCGTCGCGCTTGTCCTCGCCGCCCGTCCGCGGCCCGGGCGCGTCGGTGTGCTCGGTGGCGCGGTTCGTGACGCGGCGAGGCTTCTGCGGATGGGCGACGCGCGGCACTCCGGAGCCTTGGCGTACTGGGCGTTCGACGCCGCCGTCCTGTGGTCGATGCTTCACGCTTTCGGCCACGCGCCAGCGCTCCCGATCGTCGTCCTCGCGTATTTCGTCGGGCAGGTGGCGAACACGCTCCCCCTGCCCGGCTCGGTGAGCGGCGGTATCGCGGGCGTCCTGATCGCCTTCGGGATTCCGGCCGAGATCGCCTTGCCCGCAGTGCTCGCCTACCGGACGATCGCGGTGTGGCTGCCCGTACCGCTCGCCGTCCTCGCAGTGGCCCGCCTGCGGCGAACCGTCAGCCGCTGGACCGCGGAGGACGCGACGGCATCAGGAGCCGCGCTCGCGGACGACCTCGCGCGCGGGCTTGTCGTCACGCAGGCCGAGGAAGCGCGGATGCCGGAGCCGGTCATGGCGGGTCCACTCGGAGAAGCCGACCTCCGCGACGAGCTCGGGCGCCACCCAGCTGACACCCCGCTCCCGGATCGACGTCGGATCCTCGAATGGGGAGGCATCGGCCGCCAGTTCGCGCAGCCGTCGGCCGAGCTCGCGGAGCATGCGCTCGTCGAAGCCGGTGCCGACCTTTCCGGCGTAGCGGAGGCGCTCGCCGTCGAAGTACCCCACGAGCAGCGCGCCGAACTCGACTCGCGAGCCGCGCGGCGCCGTAAATCCGCCGACCACGAACTCCTGTCCCTGGGCGCACTTGAACTTCAGCCAGTCGCGTGACCGCGCAGCGGTGTAGCGGCTGTCGGCGCGCTTGGCGATGACGCCCTCCCAGCCCTTACGACACGCCTCGCGGAACAGTTCCTCGCCGGCCGCATTGCGGTGCGGCGTCAGCCGGATGACGTCCTCCCACGAAAGTGCCGCCCGGAGCAGCGACTTGCGCGCGCGCAACGGCAGCCGCCGCACGTCGTACCCGGCGAGCCACAGCACGTCGAACACATAGAAGAACACGGGGACCGGCCGCTGATGACGCTGCGCGAGCAGCGCAAAGCTCGTCCGCGATCCCTGGAAGGCGACGATCTCGCCGTCGACCGCGAACTCTGCGCACGGTTCCGAGGCGAGCGCGTCGGCGATCTCCGGATACCGCGTGTTCTGGGAGAGATCGTTGCGGGAGAGCATCCGCACCGTGTCAGTTGTGCGGATCGCCAGACAGCGCACGCCGTCCAGCTTGCGCTCGAAGATCCATTCCGGATCGCTGAACCGATCATCGGTCAGCACCGCCTTCATCACCGCCGCGTGATCCGGCGGCGGGGCCGGTGAGATCAGTTCGCGCTGCGCCGCGGTGAGTCGATCAAGCGGACCGTTCACCCAAGGATCCGCGCGAGCTCGGCACGATCCTCGGCGGTCGGCGCCCACGTTGCCGCGTCGCCGTTCGCTTGGACCTGCTGTGGTTTCGTCGCGCCGGCGATCACCGACGAGACGGCATCCTGGGCGAGCAGGCCACCGAACGCGACGTGAAGCAGCGGCACGCTGCGGTCCTCCGCGAACTCGGTCAGCGCCTCGAGCTGGTCGAACTGCTCCGCGCTCGCCACCTCCTTGCGTCCCGCGAGACGGGTCCCGGAGGGAGCGTCCTCGTCGCGGCGGTACTTGCCGGTGAGCAGTCCCGAGGCGAGGGGGAAGTACGGCACGAATCCGAGGCCGAGCCGCTCGCAGGCCGGGAGCACCTCGCGCTCGGCCTCACGCTTGAGCAGGCTGTACTCGTTCTGGATCGCCGTGAAGCGCGTCACACCCTGCTCCCTGGCGACGGCGTCCGCCTCCTCGATCTGCGCGGCGCTGAAGTTGGAGGCGCCGATGGCGCGGACCGTCCCGGTGCTCACGAGCTCGTGGAGTGCGCTGAGCGTCTCCGCGATCGGGGTCTCGCCGTCCGGCTGGTGGTACCAGTACACGTCGATCACATCGGTACGCAGGCGACGGAGGCTGTTCTCGACCGCGTGGCGGATGTAGCCGCGCGAGCCGCGCGGGCCTTTCCCGTCACCCATGTCCATCCCGAACTTCGTGGCGAGCACGACCTGATCACGGCGCCCCTCGAGCAGCCGTCCGAGCTGCTCCTCGCTCTCCCCCCGGCCGTAGACGTCGGCGGTATCGAAGAACGTGACCCCCGCTGCGATTGCGGCATCGACGACCCGGCGCGTCTCGTCGATGTCGAGCCGGCGACCGAAGTTGTTGCACCCGAGGCCGATGATCGAGGTCTCAATGCCGCTGTGACCGAGGGGGCGGCTCGGCAGAACGCTCATGTGGTGAGAATGTACCCGTCCCATGACGAACGGCGCCCAGGCTCTCATTCGCACGCTGGTCGATTCAGGCGTGAGCGCGTGCTTCGCCAACCCGGGCACCTCCGAGATGCACTTCGTCGCCGCGCTTGACGCGGTGCCGCAGATGCGCGGGGTGCTGGCGCTGTTCGAGGGGGTGGCCACGGGCGCTGCCGACGGGTATGCGCGGATGGCCGAGCGGCCGGCCGCGACGCTTCTGCATCTCGGCCCCGGGCTCGGCAACGGTCTGGCCAACCTTCACAACGCGCGCCGCGCCAAGGTGCCGATCGTCAACATCGTCGGAGATCACGCGACATACCACGCGCAGTACGACGCTCAGCTGCAGTCCGACATCGAGACGGTTGCGCGCAACGTCTCACCGTGGGTACGGACCTCGACGCGCCCCGAGACCGTCGCGGCCGACGCGGCCGACGCGGTCGCCGCCGCCCTCGGGCCACCCGGCCAGGTGGCGACCCTGATTCTGCCGGCGGACGTCTCGTGGAGTGAGGGAGCCGCCCCGGCCCCGCCGGCTCCCCGGACGATCGTCCCCGGGACCCCGGCGGCCACGATCGAAGGGATCGCCGGTGCGTTGCGTGGCGGCGGGCGGACGGCGATCCTCCTCGGCGGGCGCGCGCTCCGCGAGCCGGGGCTGCGCGCCGCCGCTCGGATCGCGGCGGTCACCGGCACGAAGCTGCTCGCCGAGGTGTTTCCGACCCGCATCGAGCGCGGTGCGGGGATGCCCCCCGTGGAGCGGCTCGCATACCTCCCCGAGCTCGCGATGGTCCAGCTCGCGGGGATCAGGCACCTGGTGCTCGTCGACACCAAGCCGCCCGTGTCGTTCTTCGCCTACCCGCGGACGGCGAGCTATCTCGTCCCCGACGGTTGCGAGGTGCACGAGCTTGCCGCCCCGGAGAGCGACGTGATCGGCAGCCTCATGGCGCTGGTGGACGCGCTCGACGCGGGCGCGGTGGCGGCGGCGACGCAGCAGCCGGTGGCGCCGCGTACGCCGCGTGGCACGTTGACCGCCGAGAAAGTGTGTGCCGTGGTCGCGTCGGTCATTCCCGAAGGCGCGATCGTCTCCGATGAGGCCCAGACGTCTGGGCTCACGTTCGCCGCCGCGAGCGTTGGTGCACCGCGGCACGACGTGCTCGCGCTCACCGGCGGAGCCATCGGTCAGGGGCTGCCGGTCGCGGTCGGTGCGGCGATCGCGTGTCCCGACCGCCCGGTGCTGGCGCTCGAGGCCGACGGATCGGCGCTCTACACGATCCAATCGCTGTGGACGATGGCGCGAGAGGGCCTCGACGTCACGGTGCTCGTGTTCAACAACCGTTCGTACGGGATCTTGAATGTCGAGCTGGCGCGCGTCGGCGCGAAGGCCGCTGGACCGCGGGCAAAGGCACAGCTTGACCTGAGCCGTCCGGATGTCGACTTCGTGGCGCTCGCCCGCGGCCTGGGCATTCCAGCAACGCGCGCCGACTCTGCGGAGCAGCTCACCGACGAGCTGCGTCGCGCGATCGCCGAACCCGGGCCGCACGTCGTCGAGGTCGTGATCCCGCCCGTGTTCAGCGACCGCCAGCTCCGGGCGATGCCGCACGCCTTGCGGGCGCTGACGGCGTTGCCCCGACCGCTTGCGGCGGTGGTCAAGCGCCGGCTCTATCCGTAACGTCGTGCGAGGGGAGCCACTCGGGCGATAGCGTTGTCGCGTATGACTACGACTACCGACCCCATCGCCCGGCTGCGCGAGGCGATCGGCGTCCAGCGCGGACCGGGCTCATGGCGAACGGTCACGCAGGAGGACATCGACGCCTTCGCCAAGATCACGGGCGATCACCAGTGGATTCACGTCGACGTCGAGCGGGCGCAGCGCGAGTCGCCGTTCGGCACGACAATCGCGCACGGCAACCTGACGCTCAGCATCATCGACGGGCTGCGCGAGGAGATCTCGGCGCGTGACCCTGCCGACCTCGAGGGCATCGCCCTCGGCGTCAACATGGGCTGGAACCGGGTTCGCTTTCCGTCGCCGGTGCCGTCGGGCAGCAAGGTCCGGGCCACCGCCGAACTCGTCTCCGTGGAGGAGAAGAGCGGCGGCTGGTGGGAGCTCGTCGACCGATTCACGGTCGAGATCGAGGGTGGCGCGAAGCCCGCGTGTGTCGCCGAGAGTGTGGGCCGGATCCTCCTGAAGAATCCGTAGCGTCAGGCTGCCAGCCGGCCGAGAGTGCCGCGGCGTGGGAGCGCAAGCACCGTGGCGGCTCCGGCCGGCTGACGTCTTGTCCGCGGCGGGTCGCTCGTACACGATAGGTCGCCGTGATTGCGACGTAATCGGCGAACTCCACGCTGTTGCCGTCCGTAGTCCACGCGCGCGGATCGCTCGGTAAGGCTGTCGCAGCGCGTGTGCGCGCTTAAGCACGCTGTCGGGCGGCCGACTGACATGAGTATGGGTCCCGCCCGGCGCATACGGGGTCATGCCGCTGCCCTCCCGTGGCGCCAAGTGCTGACGATCGCGGCCGGGATCGCGGTCATCGCGGCCATGGTCACGGTGGCGGAAACGGCCCGCCGCGACGAGGAGCAGCATCAGCGCATTCAGGTGCTCGTCGAGCAGGTTCGGACGTCGAGCAGCGCGCTCGGGGAGTTCACGTGGCAATGGGTCGCCGCCGGATCCGCAGGCGGTCGGGCGAATCGCATCAATCCCGCGGCGGTGCTCAATCAGGGTCTGCGGATCTGGGGCTCGCTGAGTGCGAGCATCAATGCGCTCCGCGCGGCTGACCAGAGCCCGCTGACGCGGGCGCTCCTGACCGACGCGAACCATCTGTATGGCGCCGGGCTCGCGATGCTGCCGGTGCTCAACCATGTGCCCAAACCGGCGGCGGGGAGCGTCCAAGCACGCGTCGTGTTCACGCCGACGCTCGACGCGCTCGATCGAGACTCGGCGTTGGCGTCGGCCGCGCAGCACCGTGTCGCCCGGGCCGCCGCCACCCGTGCCGGGACCGCGTACGTCGGCTCGCTTGTCGTCGGCATCCTGTTGCTCGTCCTGCTCGGGCTGCAGCTGTTTCGCATCAGCCGTCGTTCGATCATCACCGCGGAGCGGCGGTCATTGGAGTGGCGCACGGAGGAGCGCGTTCGGGCCCTCGTCGAGAACTCGAGCGACATCATCACCGTCGTCGCCCCGGACCTCACCGTGCGGTGGCAATCCCCGTCGGTCACGCGCACGCTCGGCCTCGCGGTGGACGACGTCGTGGCCCGAAAGCTCACGAGCCTCGTCCATCCGGACGATGCCGCCAAGCTCGAGAACCAGTTCTCAACCGTCACGACGACACGGGGCACGGTCACCGTCACGGCGCGGTTTCAGCACGCAGATGGCGGTTGGCGCCACCTCGAGGTGGTTGCTGAGAGTCGCCTCAGCGATCCCGCGATTGAGGGTGTGGTGCTCAGCATGCGGGACATCACCGATCGCAAGACGCTCGAAGACGAGCTGCGCCGCCGTGCCTTCCACGACGCGCTGACCGGCCTGGCAAACCGGTCCCTGTTCGAGGATCGGCTTGCTCAGGCCCTCGCACGGGCCCGCCGCCACGACCAGCCGATTGCCGTGCTGTTCCTCGATCTCGACGACTTCAAGACGATCAACGACAGCCTCGGGCACTCGAGCGGCGACGAGTTGCTACGCGCCGTCGCCACTCGCATCGCGGACGTAGCCCGGATCACCGATACGGCCGCCCGGCTGGGCGGCGACGAGTTCGCCGTGCTGCTCGAGCTCGCCGGTGACAAGCAGGACGCCGAGCGGGTGGCGCGCCGCCTGTTGGACGAGCTGTCACCGCCGATCGTTGTCGGCGACCGGGAGCTGCGCGTTGGCGCATCGATCGGCGTCGCCGTCAGCGACGGCGTGCTGACCGTGGACGAGATCCTGCGCAATGCCGATACCGCCATGTATGCGGCCAAAGAGGCCGGCAAGGGCACGGTCCGGGTGTTCGAAACAGGGATGCACAAGCGGGTGCTCGACCGGCTGGAACTGAGTGGGGAGCTTCAGCGGGCGATCGAGACGGGCGAGATGGTGCTCGACTATCAGCCGATCGTCGATATCGACAACGGCCGCATGGTCGGCTGCGAGGCGCTCGTCCGCTGGGCCCATCCCGTCCGCGGTCGCCTGGCACCCTCGGAATTCATCGATCTCGCCGAGGACACGGGCCTGATCGTCCCGCTCGGGGCCTGGGTCCTCGACACCGCCTGCGTGCAGGCGGCTCGGTGGCAGCGTGCCTTCCCCGGGCTCGATCTGACGGTCAGCGTCAATGTCTCGACGCGGCAACTCCGCGATCTGTCCTTCCCGAGCGCCGTCGCCGATGCGGTCCGTAACCACTCGCTCGAGCCCGGTCTGCTGACGCTCGAAATCACCGAGAGCCTGCTGCCCGACGACAGCGAGCGGATCATCACGTTCCTGAGCAACCTCAAGAGCGTCGGCGTCCGCGTTGCGGTCGACGACTTCGGGACCGGGTATTCGGCTCTGTCGCGGCTCCAGGCCTACCCAGTCGACATCCTCAAGATCGACCGCACGTTCATCGCCGGGATCGAGCGTGACGCGAGCAAAGCGCAACTCGTACGCGGCATCGTGAACCTCGCGGACAGCCTACACATCCGGGTCGTCGCGGAGGGCATCGAGCGGCGCGACCAGCTCAACCGGCTTCGGCGGATGGGCTCGCCGCTCGGCCAGGGGTTCCTGTTCTCACCACCGGTGAGTCCAGACGCGATCGAGGGCCTGCTGCGCAGCGGTCGTCCGCTCGTCGATGACGCCGGCCCAATCAGCCGGGCGATGGCCGGCTGAGCTCAAGCAGCGCCGACTCCGTGAGCGCATCGAGCGAGTCGATCACGAGCGTGGCGAGCGACAGCGCGTCCTGATCGGGCGGGAACTCGCGGTTCGGTACCGCGACGACGAGCATCCGGGCGGCGAATGCCGCGCGCAGCCCGTTGCTGGAATCCTCGATTCCCGCGGCGTGACGGGGATCGACACCGAGTTGGCGGGCCGCCTCCAGGTAGACATCGGGAGCGGGCTTTCCTCGTGACACCTCGTCGCCTGACACCGTCGCGGTGAAGCACGGGGCGAGTTCGGCAGCCTCGAGCGCGGCGTCGATCACGTGCCGGTTCGCCGACGAGGCGACCGCGAGCGGCCAGCGCGCTGCCAGCCGCCGGACGGCCGACGCGGCGCCGGGGAGCACCGGGAGGTGCTCGTGGTAGGCCTCGATCATTCGCGTAACGACGCGATCAGAGATGTCCTTCGGAGCCAGGGGCACGCCGAGTTCGTCGCGGAGGTACCGCGACCACTCGGGAGAGCTCATGCCCATCATCGCGCGGGTCGCCTCCACCTGCCAGCGCCCGCCGGCCTCCTCGACGACGGCGCGCCGTGCGGCATCCCAGACGGTTTCCGAATCGACGAGCACGCCGTCGAGGTCGAACACGATCGCCTCGAGGCCGTTCATGAACGCTGGTTGCGATTCCACTCGATCCAGCCGAGCCCGGCGCGCCCGTCGGCCGTGGTGACGCGACACATCGCCCGTGGGAAGTGCGAGACGCGACCGTCCGGTGCCTCGAGCCGGAGCGCCCCGAAGGCGAGCGGCTCGATCCTCAGCCGAAGCTCGGGCTCGGGTTGGGTGATCGTCACCGTCGCAGTTTCGATCAGCCCGTCATCCGCGACCGTCTCGGCGCTCGCTGCTCCGGACACCTCGGCGACCTCGCCATCACGCTGGACGTAGCCGACACCGAAGCCCTCGAGTTCCGGGATGGTCACGACGTGGATGTGCGTCCCGTCGTCGAGGTGCAGTCCGTTCCACATCCAGTCGTTGGCCCACCAATCCCGGGGGCCCCACGAGTGGTCGCGCTGTCCGGGACCGGACAGCGCGATCTGCTCATCACCGATCCGGACCGTGCCGGTGACGCGGCACGGGATCTCGTAGCGCGTTGCCACACGCCACTGGTACGGCGCGCCGTCCGTCTCCCAGGTGAGGTCGAGCGCCACGGACACCGGCGTGCCGGACTCGCCGCGCAGCGGTGCGGAGTGATCGTCGTAGCTCGCGCCCGTCGCCTCCAGTGTGACGCCGAACCGCTTCAGCGGCTCGCGGCAGTGCTGGGCAGCGTGGAACTGCTCACGCGTGATCGCTTGGGCCGGGTCATCGGCCGCCGGCAGCGGGGCGTGGTCGTCGAACACGAGGATCGCGGGCTGCCCCGGTGCGACGATCGCGGCCGTGTACAGCGCGAGGTCCTGGTTCGGGACGCGGCCGATCCGGACGTACACACCGAGACTGCCATCCTCCGCGACGGCGTCGAAGTACCAGCTCTCATTCCACGTCGTCTCTGCACCCGGCGCGTGACTGCCCTCATCGGTTGGCGATGGGATGAGCGCCGCCGCCTTGCCGCCCGCGGCGGGAAGCAGCGACAGGGCATCGAGATCGAGCACCTGCTGAGCGCTGCGCTCGAGCTGCGTCATGAACATGTCATCGCCCCGGTCGGTCCGCACAACGACCATCGAGGCGGCGATCGTCATCAGCAGGCCATGGAAGGTCTGGCGGCGGTACTCCTCCCAGCAGAAGTCCCACGTCAGCCCTGTGACGCCGTGCGCGATCAGCTCGTCGAAGTAGGTGCGGACGAGGTCCTCCTCGTGCATTCGCCGATCCTCCACGGGCAGCCCGCCGCCGATGAAGTACGACACGTCGAGCATCGCCGGACCCCAGGAGACGGTCTGCCAGTCGACGACGTGACAGGTCGTATCGGTGAACAGGAGGTTGTCCAGCCGGTAGTCACCGTGCACGAGTCCGAGCGGTGCCCGCTGGTCGCTGGCCCACCCGTCGAGCGCTGCGACGAACTGCCGGCAGACTTCGGCGTGCCGAGGCGTGATCCGGTTCCCGTAGCGCTCGAGGAAGCCGGGAAGCAGCATCTCCAGCAGACCCTGGTGAAGCGGGGACGGTTGGTTGAGCCACGGCGCTGTGCCGAGGTGCAGATCACCGAACACGGGGGCGTGGACCCGCGCGAGCGCGCGGATGGCGAGGCGCGCATCGTCGGCGCTGCAGCCGGCGATCTGATCACCGGGCCGCCCACCGACGACGTCCTCGAGCACGAGCGTGAACCACCCGTCGCCGTCGATGGCGGCGTAGAAGCAACGCGGCAGGGCGCCCTCGATCCGCGCCGCCAGTTCCGAGTAGAAGGAGATCTCGCGCGCGTAGGCCCCCATGCCGACACCCGTCGCGCGGCTCGTTGGGTCTTCGGACGCGAGCTTGACGACGACCGTGCCGCCGCCGCTGAGCCTCACGCGGTAGCACTGGCTCATCTGCCCGGTGCCGATCGGGTCGACCCCCGCGATCCGGAGTCCGGGACGGTCGAGCGCCTGCGCGAGCCACACGTCCGTGAGCTCGTCCCGTGTCCGGATCGGTGAACTGGTTGTCGCCGTCATGCTGCCTCCTTGGGGCCGGGCGACGCTACGCGCGCCGCCCTGTCGTTGTCAAGCGTGCCATCCTGAGAGGCATGGAGCTCGGCAGGTTCGGCATCTGGACGTCGTACCGCGCAATCGGCGAGGAGAACGCTGCCGAGGCGGCCCGGCTGATCGAGGAGCTCGGGTACGGGGCGCTGTGGCTCGGCGGATCGCCGCAGGTGCCGGCGCTACGGCCGCTCCTCGCGGCGACGGAGCGGCTCGTCGCCGCCACCGGGATCCTCAACGTCTGGCAGAGCGACCCGGTGCAGGTGGCCGCGGACTTCGCGGCGCTCGGGGAGGAGTTTCCCGGACGGGTCCTCGTCGGGATCGGCATTGGGCATCCCGAGGCCCAGGGCGAGTACATGCAGCCGCTCACGGCGATGCGTGCCTTCCTCGATGGTCTCGACGGTGCGGCGGCACCGGTGCCGCGCGAGGCGCGCTGCCTGGCCGCGCTTGGTCCGAAGATGCTCACGCTCGCCGCGGAGCGGTCGCTCGGGTCGCACACGTACTTCGTCCCGGCCGCCCATGCTCGCGCCGCGCGGGCTGGGCTCGGAGCGGGCGCGCTGCTTGCTCCCGAGCTGGCATGTGTCCTCGACGAAAACGTCGAGAGGGCGCGTGAGACGGCGCGTCGGTACGCCAAGCTCTACCTCGGGCTCAGCAATTACACGAACAATCTGCTGCGCTCCGGCTTCAGCGAGGCTGATATCGCCGAGGGCGGATCTGATCGGCTGATCGACTCCGTCATCCCGCACGGGAACGCCGCCGCGATCGCGGCGGCGGCGGCGGAACATCTCGCCGCCGGCGCCGACCACGTGTGCCTGCAGACCGTGGGCGCCCGCGGCGTGCCCCGCGCCGAGTGGACCGCGCTCGCGGGCGCGCTCGGGCTCGGCGGCCGAGAGCCGAACCGCCGATCCCTAACCGGCGATCAGTGAGGATGCTCCTGGTGTGAGCAGCCTCACCTCGACCTCTGGTGCGTAACGGCGGGCCAGCGCCGCGAACCGTCGCGCGGGTTCGGCGGCATCCGCGGGACGCGATGCCCAGACGAGTCCGTATGTCCCCCAGTGAATCGGGATCGCCACCGCAGGATTGATGATCGCGGCCGCCTGGGCAGCGCGGACCGGGTCGAGGTGACCCGCCGGTACCCGAGGACCCCAGCCCGATACCGGGAGCAGTGCGGCCGCCACCCGCCCCCGCAGATCTGTCATCTCGTCGAACAAGTCGGTGTCGCCGGCGAAGTACACGGCGCGTGACCCCGTGACGAGGTAACCGACCGGAGTCGCGCGGATCCCCAAGGGGTGACGACGCTCGTCATGGACGGCCGGGGTGGCCCGGATCGTCAGGCCCGCCATCGACACCGACGCGTTTGGGCTGAGCTCCCGGACATCGCCGAAGCCACGCTGCGCGAGCCACCGGCCCGATCCTGCCGGGGCGATGATCGTCGGTGATCCGAGGCGCCGCAGGGTCGGCAGATCGAGGTGGTCGGCGTGGAGGTGCGAAATGAGTACGACATCGACGTCAGCGGGAGCCCCCGGGGGAGGCGCCCCGCGCACGAGCGGACCGACGCGGCGGCGCAGGACCGGATCGGTGAGCACGCGGGCGCCGTCCAGGTCGATCAGAACGCTCGCGTGGCCGAGCCAGGTGATCCGGCAGGAGTGCTCAGAACCGGTCATCATTCCACCACGATGCGGCGCAATTGCACACTGCGATAGCCGGCCGGGCATCCCCCGATCGAGGTGATGACTGCGCCCGGGGGCCTGGGATCGTCCGCCGGAGCGTCCGGCGAGTCGACACGCTGCCGCCAATCTGGAACCCCGACGTCCGCGCTTCAACCTCCTGAAAGACACATGCCCGCCTCCCATCGAGAGGCAGGCAAACACCCTTGTCGCTGCCACCCCTGACTGGCACCGTGATAGGAGAGCGGGTCCACGACGACTCGCTGACACGACTACCCAGGAGGACGGAAATGTCTGTCCAAACACCTGAGTCGACCAGAACTCCACTCCCGTACGCTGAGTACGCGGACGAGGAGCACGGCAAGGGCTGGGTCATGTTCTCCGGCGTTTTGCTGTTGCTGCTCGGAACGGTCAACTTCATCGAGGGGATCGCCGCGATCGACAAGGCGAACTTCTTCGTGGGGAACGCCCATTACGTCTTCGGCGACCTCAATACCTGGGGCTGGGTCGCGCTGTGCATTGGCGTCCTCCAGTTCCTCGTCGGTCTTGGCGTGTTCATCAAGAACCAGTTCGCACGGTGGACCGGTGTCGTCATCCTGTGCGGTAGCGCGATTGCGGCGCTGCTGATGATGCCTGCCTATCCGTTCTGGGCGCTGACGATCATCGCGCTCGACCTGCTGGCCGTCTACGGGCTGGTTGCGTACGGCAAGCGGCTCACCAGCTAGCTAGCCGCTCGTCGCAAAACGCGTACGCTGCGTAACCGGCTCGGCTCCGTCTCGGCGCCGGGCCGGTTCAGCGAAGCCAGGCCAGCCGACGGAGTGAGCATGCATATCGACCACGACCCAGCACATACGGGCGCCCCGACGCGGATGCGCCCGCGGACACGCCCGGGACTCGTCCTTGGCACGGCGTTGCTGACGGTCGTGATCAGCGCCGCCGTGTGCGTCGTTGCCGTGCTGACACCGGCTCCGAGCGCGGTACTTCCGCTCATCGTGGTCATCTGCGTCGTCTGCCCGATCCTCGCGACGTGGGAAGCTCCCGCGGCGCTCACAACACTCCGCGCCGAGCGCGCTCACCGCGCTGGCACCCGGGCGATGGCCAGGCTCCGCAGCACGCTCGATGAGTTGCCCGAAGTCGAGCATCCACTCGGACACTGACCGGCCGACGGGCGCCTCACGCCCGCGGGGGCACCCAGCGGGCGCCGGTTTCACGACCGAACGGTGAGATCCCGCTCGCGCGTCAGCTGGTGGGAGCGGGCTGACGGGCCCCCAGCACCGCCGTCGGACGCGAGCTCCGCGCCTCCCGACGGCGCACGATGAGCTTGCCCGTCTCCCACAGCACGAACAGCAGCACCGCGGCGGCCAGCGCGAGGCCGAACTGCCCGACCGTCAACGGCGTCGTCCCCAGCAGCCGGTTGAACAGATCCATCTGTGTGACCATCACGGCGAGCACCACCTCGGCCGCCGCGGTCCAGTTCACGCGCGGATTGTCGAACGTCTCGCTGACGATCGCCGAGAACGTGACGCTCCGGCTCTCGAACGCCGCGACGACGAGCATCAATCCGAACGCGGTGAGGCCGATCGACGACCCGATGGCGGTGCTCCCGTAGTGGTCCTTCCCGAAGGCGATCACCGCATCAAGAACGATGGCCATGTACAGCCCGACGAGGCCCGAGGTTAGCTTCAGCCCCGGCGTCATGATCGACTCGTGGCTCGGCCGGGGCCGCCGTCGCATCAGGCCGACGCTCGCCTGGTCGAGTCCGAGCGCGATGCCGAACGGCGCGCTGAAGAAGAAGTGGATCCAGAGCACCTGTGCCGGCGTGAACGGTTGCCCGGATGCGATGTTGAGCAGCGTGGCGCCGAGGAAGGTCAGCACGAAGGCGACGAGCGAGATGAGCACGAAGCGGACGTACTTCATGAGGTTGTCGTAGATCTTGCGTCCTTCGCCGACGGCGTGCACGATCGTCGCGAAGTTGTCGTCGGTCAGAATCATCCGGCCGGCGCTCTTGGCGACCTCGGTCCCGCTGCCCATCGCGATGCCGATGTGCGCCGCCTTGATCGACGGCGCGTCGTTGACGCCGTCGCCGGTCATGGCGACGACGTCGCCCTTTCGCTTGAGCGTGTCGACGAGCAGCACCTTGTGCTCGGGTGCGACGCGTCCGACGACGCCGATGCCGTCGATCCGGCGGAGCCGCTCCTGCTCATCGAGGGCGGCGAAATCGGCGCCGAGGATCGCATCACCTTCGATCCCGAGTCGCCGCGCGATCGCTGCACCGGTGATCACGTCGTCGCCGGTCACCATCCGCACGCGGATGTGTGCGTCCTGTGCGTCCTTGACCGCCCGCTTCGATTCCGGCCGCGGCGGGTCGACCATGCCGACGAGGCTCGTGATCTGGAGCCCCTCGACGTACGACAGCAGGTCGCCCTGCGCATCGAACGTGGCGGGATCGAGGTCTCGCACGGCGCTCGCCATGACGCGCAGTCCGTCCTCGCCCATCCGCTGCACGTGGCTCTCGGCACGGGAGCGCACCTCGCCGTCCCAGGAAATCGCCTGGCCGTCCGCGAGCGCACCCGTGACACGACCCATCACGGCCGGCGCGGCCCCCTTTACGAAGCACCGCACTACGTCGTTCCCGGCCCGGTCGGTCGCACGGGCGAACACGGACATCAGCTTGTAGGTCGGATCGAACGGCAGCGTCGCCAGCCGCGGGTAGGCCTCACGGGTCCGCTCGAGGGCGAGCCCGGCCTTGTGAGCAAGCACGAGCAGCGCACCCTCCGTCGGATCCCCGACGACCTGACCATCCGCCAGTTCGGCGTCATTGGCCACGATGAATGGGAGGATGGCGTCGTCGATCGTGTCGCCGCTGCCTGCGGCGTGATGAACCTTGCCCTCAAGCTCGTAGCCGGTGCCCGAGATCGAGTAGCTGTCAGTCGGATCGATGAGCTCGACGGCGGTCATCTGGTTCATCGTCAGCGTCCCGGTCTTGTCCGAGTTGATCGCCGAGGTCGATCCGAGGGTTTCGACCGATGTCAGGTCCTTGAGGATCGCGCCGCGGCGGGCGAGCGTGGCCGCACCCATCGACAGGATCACCTGCAGAACCGTCGGCAGTGCTTCCGGAATGGCGGCGATCGCGAGCGCCACCGCGCTGGCGAATACGATCTTCGCCGAGTCGCCGCGCTGGGCGCCGAGGATGAACATGACGATCATCGTCAGTCCAGCGGCGGCCGCGATCCACAGTGTGAGCGTGTTCAGCTGGCGCGTGAGCGGGGTCTTCTCCCGGGCCGTTGTCGCCAGCATTCCGGCGATCCGCCCGACCTGCGTGTCAGCGCCGATGGCCGTCACGATCATCACGCCGCTCCCGTGCGTGACCGGCGTGTGCATGAACGCCATGTCGGTCTGATCGCCGGGCGCGAGATCGATGCCATCCGGCGGGTCGGTGCCCTTTGAGGCAGGCACGCTCTCGCCGGTCAGTGCGGACTCGTCGATTTGCAGCGAGCTCGCCTCGATGATGCGGCCGTCCGCCGGCACCTGGTCCCCGGCCGCGAGCAGCACGACATCGCCCGCGACGATGGCCTCGGCGTCAATTTCGGCCTCCGACCCGTCCCGCCGGACCCGGGCGGTCTCCTTGACCATCGCCTTGAGCGCGTTCATCGCGCTCTGCGCCTTTCCTTCCTGGCGGAGGCCGACGACCGCGTTGAGGAGGCTGATGAACACGAGGACGCCCGCGGTGCTCCATTCCTTGATGACGAGTGAGACGATCGCCGCACCCACGAGAATCATCTGCATGTAGCTTCGGTACTGGTCGAGGAAGCGTCGCCAGCCGGAAGGCGGCTGCTCAGCCGGAAGCGCGTTCGGACCATTTGCGCTCAGCAGTTCGGCTGCTCGCTGGCTGGAGAGTCCCGTCGTGGGGTCGACGCCGAAACGCGAGCTGACCGTCTCGGCGGAGGAGCGGTACCACGCCTCGCTCGAATGGCTCGACGGCGCGGCTGTGGTGGCGACCGTCGTCTCCATCTCTCTCACCGCTTCGCGGCGGCGCGTTCCTCGAACGGATCGGGCGCCGCGCCCTCTGGTGCCTGGGACTCGAGCGCCCGCTTCACCTCGAGCAACTCGTGCCGCTGCTTCTTGTCGACGACCGGGAAGCGGGGATCAAGCTCCATCAGCGCGTGTACGAGCACGGCCGATGCGCCGACCCGGCCGAACCACTTCCGGTCGGCGGGGATGACGTACCACGGTGCCCATTCGGTGCTCGTGTGCGACAGCGCCTCTGAGAACGCCGCCTGGTAGTCGTCCCACCGTTCTCTTTCCGCGACATCGGCGGTCGAGAACTTCCAGTTGTGGTCGGGAAGATCGATGCGGCGGAGCAGACGCGTCCGCTGTTCCTCCTTGGAGACGTTGAGGAACAACTTCACAATCCGGATCCCGTTGTCGGACAAGTAGCGCTCCCAGTCGTTGATCTCCCGGTAGCGCCGCTTCCAGATGTCACCTCGCCTCGCGGCAGCCGGCAGCTTCTGGCGCTCGAGGTTCTCCGGGTGCACGCGAACGACGAGCACCTCCTCATAGTGCGAGCGATTGAAGATGCCGATCTGCCCTCGCTCGGGCAGGCACTTGGCATAGCGCCAGAGGAAGTCGTGATCGAGCTCCTCGTTCGAGGGGACCTTGAAGCTGTGCACGGCGACGCCCTGGGGGTTGACACCGCTCATCATGTGCCGGATCGTCCCGTCCTTGCCCGCGGCGTCGAGCGCCTGGAGGATGACGAGGACGCCCCACGCGTCCTGCGCCGCGAGCCGCGCCTGGTACTCCGCCAGCAGCCGAACGCCTTCCGCGAGGAGGTCGACCCCCTCCTTCTTCTTCTTGACGCCGGCCTTGTAGGCGGGATCGAAATCCTTCGTCAGGTGGACCTTCGAGCCGGGGGTGACTCGGAACGGCCGGATGAACTCCTCGAGGCGCTTACGACGCTTGTCCTCCATCTCGTCCTCCGCTCAGCACTGCTACCAGAAGGGTTCCAGCCTGCGGCACGACGAATGCCCGGTCATCATCCTGATGGGGTGACGCCGATCCGCGACAATCCTGGCCTGGTCACGGTCACGAGCTCACACGACTACGGAACGACGCTGTCCCGCCTCACCGACGCGCTCGCCGCTCGCGGACTTACCGTGTTCGCGGAGATCGATCACGCCGAGGGCGCGCGTGAGGCCGGAATGCAGTTGCGGGACGAGGTTCTCGTCGTTTTCGGCAACCCACGGGCCGGGACGCCGCTTATGCAGGAAGACGCGCGGGTCGGGATCGAACTGCCGCTGCGAATGCTCGTCTGGGACAGCGGCGACGGCATCCTGCTCGGCTACAACGACCCGCGTGGGCTGACCGCCGCGTACCGCATCGGCGCCCACGCGGAGATCCTCGCCGCGATGGCCTCATTGCTGGAGGCGATCGCCGGCGAGGCCGCCGGCGACGTGATGTCCTAGCGTCCCGAGTCAGAAGTTCGACGGCAGTCGAGGCGTCCCCGGCGGCGCCGCGCGGCGTCCTCGAATCCTCGTGCACCTCCAGTGCACGTCGGATTCTGCGTCCTTGCGCGGCATCCCCCGGTGACACCTCTTGGTGCCACCGAACTTCTGACTCGCGACACTAGACGGCCGCCCCGGCGTCCCCGCGGCTGACCGCCCGACCGAGGCTACGCAGGCCCCAGCCCGCGACGCACAGCATGATCCCGCGCACAATGAACGCGATCCCAATGAGCAGCGCGAGCGTGGCGAGCCCGATCCCGGGACTGGCGACAATCACGATGCCGGCGATCATCTCGAGCACGGCGAGCGCGATCGCTGCGCCGCGGCCGCCGCGCTGAGAGAAGCTGCGGATCAGCCGCAGCAGTCCGGCGACGAGGAGCCACAGCCCGACGAGCAGCGCGATCGCGGTCAGCGCGTGCGTCGGGTGCCGGATGAGAATGACGCCGGCGATCGCCGTGATGACGCCGAAGATCGCGATCAGCGCCCGGTTCTCCTCGGCATCGACGAGCGCTGAGGTGACCTCGACAATCCCATCGATGAGCAGGAAGATGCCCGTGAGCACGGCGAGCGTGGCGAGGCTGATCGACGGCACGGCGAGGACAATCACGCCCGCCACGACGCCGAGCACGCCAAGCAGCGCGAGCACCCACCACGCCTCCGCGATCGTCGTCAGCTCGGACGCGGCAGTCTCGTTCAGTTCGATGCGCATCGGCACAGGCAGAGTCTCGCTGGCCCGCGGGCCTCAAGTCAAACGTCCCGGCCACCAGAGCGCCGCTCGGGGTCCGCACAAACTACGGTTGGGCCGCCGCACCTGATACGGCTGTAGGGAAGCGGATTGATGTCGAGACAAGTGAGGTAAGGGCAATTGCACCCGGCTTCGTCAAGAGATCCATAAACAGCATGCATCGGACTTCGCACGGCCGCACTCGACGCTGCGCCTCGCGCGCGCCGCGGAGCGATCCACCGGCCGCCGTCAGTTCTGAGCTGTTCGTGGCGCGGCAACCGATATTCGACCGCTGGATGCGCGTCGCCGGCTACGAGTTGCTGTTCCGTCCCGGCCACGTGGACGAGGCGTCCGTCATCGACGACGTGGCCGCGACTGCGAACGTGATGCTCAACGTGTTCACAGAGATCGGTCCCGAACGGATCCTCGGTCCTCACCCGGGGTGGATCAACGTGTCCCGCGACTTCGTCCTTCGCGGACTCGCCGGGGTCGCGCCGCCGGGACTCGTCGGCCTCGAGATCCTGGAGGGTCAGGTGATCGATGACGAGTTCGTTGGCGCCGTGGCGGATCTGAAGGCGCAGGGCTACCGGCTCTCTCTTGACGACTTCGAGTACACGGCGGATGCGGACCCGCTGCTCGACCTCGTCGACATGGTCAAGCTCGACATCCTGGCCCTCGGTCGAGCGCGCTTCACCGCCCACGTCGCCGAAGCGCGACGGCGCGGACTGGCCGTTCTCGCCGAGAAGGTCGAAACCCATGAGGACCACGCGTTCTGCATGGCTGCCGGCTGTGACCTGTTCCAGGGGTACTTCTACCGCCGCCCCAAGCTGTTCGCGCCTGCGCGCGTCGAGGCGAACCGCGCCGGTCTGATGGAGCTCATCGCCGCGCTCCATGATCCGTCGGCCGAGCTGCAGGACCTCGAGCGGCTGATCGTGCGTGATGTGGCGCTCAGCGTGCGGCTGCTGCGCTACATCAACTCGGCGTTCTTCGGCCTCGCCATGGAGGTGACCTCGATCGGCCAGGCACTTGCGTTGCTCGGGATCGAGAACCTCAAGCGCTGGGCGACGCTGACGGTGTTTGCGAGCATCGACGGCAAGCCCGCCGAGCTGACGATCACCGCGCTCACCCGCGGCCGCTTCTGCGAGCTCGCCGGTCCGGCGGTCACCTTCCTCGCACCGTCGCAGCTGTTCACGCTTGGACTCTTCTCCGTCATCGAGGCGCTCCTCGACACACCGATCGAGGACGTGCTCGATTCGATCCCGTTCCCCCAGCCGATGCGTGACGCGCTCATCGACCACAAGGGCGCGATGGGTCGTCTGCTCGACTGTGTGACCGCGCTTGAACTCGCCGACTTCGATCGGGCCGAGAAGCTCGTGCCCGGCTGTGCCCGGGCACACACCGAGTCGATCATCTGGGCCAACGAGGCCGCCGACCCGCTGTTCGGCGCGGCGTAGGCGATCTCTCGCCGCGCCTGCACGAAATCTGTACGCCCGATAGCTGGATCTGTAGGTCACCGGCACCGCCGCGGTCGCCGAGCTGATCCTCACCGACGCGTCGCGAACTCGACCGGAGCTCGCCGCGGGGCTTCCGGTCGGGTGAGCGAGTCAGTGAGCGCGCGGGCGATGGGTACTCGGATCCCGCGTAATACGCTGGCTTCGTGGATCGCGAACCGGGATCGGTGCTGACGCACGGCGATCGCCGCGGTGGGTGGCCGATCGGCGTGCTGGCGGCCGGCGTGCTCGTTGCGATCTCCACCGGGCTCGTCTATCCGCTGAAGCAGGTCACGTCGGTCTCCTCGCTCGGGGTCGTCTACCTGCTTGCGGTCGTGATCGTGTCCGCGTTCTGGGGCGCCTGGCTTGGCGTTGCGACCGCCGTCCTCAGCGCCGCGGCATTCAACTTCTTTCACATTCCCCCCGTCGGGCGCTTCACGGTGGCCGACAGCCGCAACTGGATTGCGCTCGTCACCTTCTTCGTCGCGGCGATCGTCACGAGCACGGTGAGCGAGCGGGCCCGTATGCGGGCGATCGAGGCCGAACGCCGCCGTGCCGAGGCCGACCTCACCGCGGCGATGGCGCAGTTGCTGCTTCCTCGCACCGGCGTCGAAGACGCGCTGGCGCTGATCGGCCGGCGACTTGCGCAGGTGTTCGAGTTGCCGTGGGCGACGATCGCCCTCGACGAGCAGTCCGGTGACGCTCGCCGCCTGGCGATACCGCTTGTCGTCGGAGAGCGGCGGCTCGGGACGCTGCTCGTCCCGGCCACGATCCCGGCACGCTCCGCGAGCCGCCTGCGCGAGCCGATCGTGCCGACTCTCTCGGCGATGCTCGGCATGGTGCTGGAGCGCGAGCGACTGATCGGAGAGGCGGTCCAGACCGAGGGGCTGCGCCGCAGCGAGGCGGTGAAGACCGCCGTGTTGCGCGCGGTGTCGCACGACCTGCGGTCGCCGGTCACCGCGATGGTCGCCGCCGGGGCCGCGGTCCGGGCGCCCAACCTCACTGACGCTGAGCGCGACGAGCTCGGCGGCCTCGTCGTCGACGAGGGGGCGCGGCTGGCGCGTTTGATCGACGATCTGCTCGACCTCTCGAAGCTCGAGGCGCACACGGCCGCGCCCCGGCTTGCCGCGTGCTCGGTCGACGAGGTGATCGACGCGGCGCTCGCCGCCCAGCCGCCGGAGGCGAGCATCGACGTGCGGATCGACCCCGAGGTTCAACCCGTGCGCGCCGACTTCGTGCAGATCGAGCGTGTGCTGGCGAACCTGCTCGAGAATGCACGGCGGTATTCCGATGGAGAGCCCGTGATCATCCGCGCGCGCCCCGTCGGCAACCGCGTGATCATCCGCGTCATTGATCAGGGCCCCGGGATCCCATCCGCCGACCAGGACCGGATTTTTGAACCCTTTTATCAGGCCGACAGCGCCGGAGCGACGCATTCGGGGTCTGGACTCGGACTCGCGATCGCCAAGGGCTTCGTCGAGGCGAACGGCGGACGCATCTGGGTGGAGTCAACGCCGGGGAGCGGCAGCACGTTCGTCGTCGAGCTGCCGGCTGCGGCGGAGGTGACGGCATGAGCACGCCGGGTGCGACGGGCCGGCGGATCCTCGCCGTCGACGACGAGCTGCAGATCCTCCGGGCGCTGAAGGCGACGCTGCGTGCCCGCGGCTACGAGGTGGTCACGGCCGCGACGATGGAGGAGGGCCTCGACGCGGCGGCGCTCACCCCCGTCGACGCCGCGATCGTCGATCTCCTGCTTCCTGACGGCGATGGGATCGAACTGGCCACGCGGCTACGGGAGTGGAGCTCGATGCCGATCATCGTCCTTTCCGCCGTCGGGGAGGAGGACGAAAAGGTCCGCGCCCTGCGAGCCGGGGCGGACGACTATGTCACGAAACCGTTCGGACCGGAGGAACTCGTCGCCCGGATCGAGGCCGTGCTCCGTCGCACAGCGCCGGAACCCGACTCCGCTGTGGTTGACGTCGCCGGGCTCGAGGTGGACCTCGCCGAACACCGCGTCCGCCGGGACGGTGAGGAGGTACACCTCACGCCGACCGAGTTCGACCTGCTGCGGGCGTTCGTCCGCAACCAGGGCCGCCTGCTCACCCACCGGATGTTGCTCGTCGAAGTCTGGGGACCCGAGTACGCGGAGGACGTGACTGTGCTGCGCGGGCAGATCGCAAACCTCCGGCGCAAGATCGAGCCGCCGGCGCGCGCCCGTCGGCACTACATCCGCACCGAACCGGGCATCGGGTACCGGTTCGATCCGCGTTAGCGCGCCGGGCCGGCCGCGGCCAATCCGTCTGTACGGATCTGTACGCCGGGGCACGGTTTCTGCATGCCCGCCACACGCCGGCGGGCCCATGATGGTGCCATTGAGCCACCACGGAGATGCTCACGCCTGGACGTGAAACGGGTAGGTCGCCACGACGATGTCGGTGCGTGACTTGAGCGCAGCCTCGAGCAGTCTTCCCCGCTGATTGTGGAGGATCTCCCGCCGGCGCTTCCTCGGGATGATCTCCGGAATCAGCACGGTGATCGTGATGTCGTCCCGGGGCACGTCGTCGATGTAGTGCAGGACGGAGCGAACGAGCGAGCGGTGCGGATCGATCAGCACCTCGAGCGGTACCGAGCATGCCCATTCGCGCCAGTCGGCGCGGATTCGCTCGCATTCCTCCTCGTCGCCCGCGACCGCGACCGCGACGACCGTGTCGCCGAGCGACAGCGCGGCGGCGAGGGCACGCTCGGTGAGGAGATTGACCGTCGAGGTGGGCACGACGACGATGCTCTCGCGGCCGTGCGGGATCGGCGGTGTCTTTCCGAGCCGCAGCTCCGTGGCCACCTTGGCGTAGTAGGTCTCCGTATGCGAGAAGAGCCACATGAGCAGCGGGACGACGAGGACGACGACCCATGCCCCTTCGAGAAACTTGGTGGTCAGCGCGACGACGACGGCCATCGCGGTCATCGCCGATCCGATGCCGTTGAGCGCGGCGCGCCAGCGCCAGCCGGGCGGGCGCTTCGTCGCCCAGTGGCGCACGAGTCCGATCTGCGAGATCGTGAAGCCGACGAACACCCCGATGGTGAACATCGGGATGAGCTTGTCGGTCTGACCGCCCACGGCGACGAGCAGCAGCGCGGCGGCGACGGCGAGAGCGACGATCCCGTGCCGGTAGACCGGGTGCTCGGCGCGCAGGTAGAACAGGTGCGGGAGGCGATGATCGCGAGCCAGGATGCTCATCAGCACGGGAAGGCCCCCGAAGCTCGTGTTGGCGGCGAACGCGAGCACGAGCGTGACGGCGAGGTTCGAGACGTAGAACGGCCATCCCGTCCCGAATGCGCCGGCCGTCAGCTGGGCGAGGATCGTCACGTGGCCGCGCGGGAGGACATGATGCGCCCGGATCAGGACGGCAAGTCCGATCAGCATCACGCCGAGGAGGATCCCGAGCGAGATCTCGGTCCGTTGCGCTGTGCGGATCCGAGGCCGGCGAAACGCGGGCACGCCGTTGGCGATCGCCTCGACCCCGGTGACCGCAGAGCACCCGGCGGCGAACGCCCTCAGGAGCAGGATGATGCTGACCGTTGTCGTCGCATGGATCGGAAGCTCCGTGCCGATCTGGGCGACGGGCTGGGCGTGGAACGGCCCGACGATCAGGACCGCGAAGATGCTGACGATGAATACGACCGTCGGCAGTATCAGCAGCCGCGCCGACTCGGTGATGCCGACGAGGTTGATCGCGGTGAGCAGCACGAGTCCGATCAGGCAGATCGCGAGCAAGTGGTGGGCGAGTCCGGGGAAGACGCTGCCGAGGCTCGCCGCTCCGGCGGCGAGGCTGACCGCGACCGTGAGCACGTAGTCAACGACGAGCGAGGCCGCGCCGAGCAGAGCGATCGGTCGCCCGAGGTTCAACTTGGCGACTGCATACGCGCCGCCGCCCTCCGGGTGCGCGGCGATCACCTGCGTATAGGAGAGCACGAGCAGCACGAGCATCCCGGCGATGACGAGGGTCAGCGGCACCGTGAACCGAAGCGCTCCCGTGCCCGCCAGGACGAGGATGAGCACCATTGACTCGGGCCCGTAGGCGACGCTCGAGAGCGCGTCGAGGCTGAGCGCGGCGAGACCGCCACGGACCGTCAGGTCGTGGCCCTCGTCCGCGTGTTTCCCGGCCCGACGCCTCGGGCTGGCGGTTGTCGCGCTCACGCGTGCCCGCGACGGATGATGGCGCTTGCGGTGCCGGTGGCGACGAGCCGGTCGCGGTCGTCGCGTAGCTCGCCGGCGAGAAACGCGATGTCCCGCCCGCGCCGTACGACGCGGCCGTGGGCGTGGAGTGACCCCGGCTTGGCTGGAGCGAGGAATTGGATCTGGAGGTCGATCGTCGGCGCCCACTCATCGGCCGCCAGCGTCGCCACGAGCGCCGGCCCCATCGTGTCGTCGAGCATCGCCGCGAGAAGCCCGCCCTGGACATCGCCGGCCGGATTGAGGAACTCGTGCGTCGCCGTGAAGGCGACGTCGATCGTGCCGTTGTCCGGATCGATCCCGACGAGCCTCCATCCGAGCAGCACCGCAGCGGGCGGAGGGTCGCGGCGGCCAGCCATCACGTCCCAGAACGGACCCTCGCGACCCTCCATCGCGCCGATTCTTCCATGTCGCCCAGCTGACTACGGTGCGTCGCCGGTGATCCAACTTGCGCTCCGCCACGAACTAGCGGGAGAACCCAACCGATTGGAGCCTTCCGTGGGACTTGACAACCCGATTCACATCGCCTTTCTGCTCGTCATCCTGCTGCTCGTGTTCGGTGCCAAGCGTTTGCCCGAGATGGGTCAGTCGCTCGGAACCGGACTGCGCGGGTTCAAGGACGCACTCACCGGCGACCGTGGCGACGAGCCGCGCCAGGAACTGTCGGCCACTCCGGCCGTCGTCCTCACCGAGGACGAGCGGGACACCACGCGCGCCACGACCTCATCGGTTGCCTGATCAGACCAACCGCCCACTGAGACAGCACCATGCGGCTACCGAGCGCGATCCGGCCGGTCGGGCACGGTGAACGCCTCAGCGTCGTCGGGCACCTTGACGAGTTGCGATCACGCATCATCGTCAGCGTGCTCGCGCTGGCGGTCGCGTTCGGGTTCTGCTTCTGGCAGAACAATCGGCTGCTCCATCTGATCAACACCCCGCTGGCGCATCAAACCCAGCGGCAGGTCCGCGCCGGTCACGGGCCGCTCGGTACCTCGTACCGAACGCAACGGGACGCGCGCGATGTCGCGGTGCAGCTGCGCGCGGTGACCGGCGCGCTCGCGACGGAGCGCCACTCACCGCAGGTACGTGCCGCGCTCAATCACGTGCACGCACGTCTTCAGCATGACGTCGCGAGCCTGTCGGCGCCGCCGCAGGGCGATCGGCCGGTCACGCTCGGGATCGGCGAGCCGTTCACGACGACGCTGACGGTGACGCTGATCTTTGCGCTGATCCTCGCCTTGCCGGTCGTCCTGTGGCAGGCGTACCGGTTCGTGATACCGGCGGTCGAACCCGCGCAGCGCCGTCAGCTGCGTCCGCTGGTGCTCGCCATTCCGTTGCTCTTCATCGCCGGAGTGGCGTTCGGCTACTTCGTCGTGCTCCCCGCCGCCGTGCGGTTCTTCCAGAACTTCAACAGCGACCAATTCAACGTGCTCGTGCAGGCGAATCAGTACTACAAGTTCGCGGCAACCACGGTGCTGGCGATGGGGCTCCTGTTCCAGGTGCCGGTGGGAATCCTCGCGATCACACGGGCTGGCGTCATCACGCCGCGGCAGCTGCGGCGCAACCGCCGGTACGCGGTCGGTGTGTGCGCTGCCATTGCCGCGCTGCTGCCGGGCGATGCGATCACGATGCTGCTCGAGACGGTTCCGCTCTACGTCCTGTTCGAGGCCAGCGTGCTCGTCTGCGCGATCATGGAGCGCCGAGCGCGCCGCTCCGCCGCGGTTCGACCGTCCGCCGCCGGCGGCCCGACCGTCTAGACGAGTCCCCAGAGTCTGCGGGGGCGCCGCCCCGGGCGCCCGCCGCAGGCATTTTGAATCCGCCGATGCGTACAGCCTGCGCTGTCCTCAAGGAACACCGCGCCCCCGGCGTCACCGGCGGATTCGTTGGTTGCGCAGAGGATGGCGCGCGTCGGCCGCCATTCCTATCGAACATTCGTCGAACTTACTGAGAACAACGCCGTGCGTGAGCCTGGTCCGGACGCGATTTCCCCACAAGCGACCGGCGCGTGAGTACGGTCGTGTGGGGCCGGTCGGACGACGAGGGCGCAAGACGCATGACTCCGAATACCCCTTCCGCTCATCAGGAGGCGGCTCGTCGGCGCGGGACACGGTCAGCGTGGCGCGTCATCGCGGGAAACGAGATCCGCCGCCTGCGTGACGAGCTCGCGCTCGTCGATGTCCCTCCGGGGTGGAGCCAGCTTGCGGGCGAGCTCACCGCGGAGACCTATGTCCAAGAGATCAGGACGATCGTGAGTGCCCAGCTCGATCAGGCCGAGGACGCGATCACCCGCCGCGGACGTGTCCAGCGGTTGGTCGATTGGTACTCGGGCGCCGCGCTCGAAATGGCCTGGTTGAACATCCACCGGGCGAGCGAGGCGTTGCTCATGATCCAGTCGCCGGCGAGCATGCCCGGGGAGTTCGCGCAGATCGAAGCGGCCTTCCGGGCGAACATCGCGCCGGCCGACCCGCGGTATGCGAACCTGGCGCAGTTCCTCGCCGATGCCGGCGACGCGCTCGTGGCCAGGCAGAGTCCCGACGAGTTGTCGGCGGTCATGCGCGCAAACCTGATGGCGGTCCGTAGCGTGGCGAATCGGGCCTCGGATACGGCGCACGAGAGTGTTCGGCACTGGCGCAACCTGCTGTTCATCGGTGGCAGCGTGCTCGCCGCGCTTGCCGCGGCGATCGCCGTCGTGCATGCGATCGCGCCGAATTTCTTCTCCTTGGCACCGAACGGGATCACGCCCCCCGGCACGATCATCCAACCCTGGCAGGTCATCGTCGTCGGCTCGTTCGGCGGCGCGCTGGCCGCCGTGCTCGCCCTCAACCGGTTCAGTGGGTTCACCGACCCGACCGGCCTGCCGATCGTGCAGGCGCTGCTCCGCATCCCGACTGCGTCGGCGACGAGTCTCATCGGCGTTCTGCTCATGCAGACGAAGACCCTCGGTGTCCTGAATCCGCAGAAGAACGCGACGGTGCTCGCGTACGCATTCTTCTTCGGCTACGCGCAGGAACCGCTCCTGCGGGCGCTCGATCGCCGCGCTGGTGAGGTGCTCGATCCGGCCCGCAACAAGGACGAGCCGGCCAAGACGATTCCTGCGGCCGTCGCGCCCACGCCTCCGCGCCCGGGTGCGCGCGGCACGGACTGAGCCAAGCCGGTCAGCGCCGAGCGTTCGCAGCACCGTGTCCCGTGGACCTCACGTGGGGCTAAGATTGCGCTCTCAACTACCAGCGGGGAGTCGATATGGCGAAGATCATCTACACGGCGCAGGCGAAAGTGACCGGCGGTCGAGCCGAGGGACACGGCGTCACGTCCGACACCGCGCTCGACGTTCAGCTCCGGCTGCCGCCCGAGCTCGGTGGCCAGGGCGGCGGGACGAACCCCGAGCAGCTGTTCGCCGTCGGTTTCGCCGCCTGCTTCGAGGGCGCGCTCGGCGCGGTGGCGCGTCGTGAGAGGCTTGACGTCGGCGACGTGCTCATCGACAGCGCGGTCAGCCTGCTGCCGACCGAGGAGCGCGGGTTCAAGCTCGCCGTCGAGCTCGACGTTACGCTGCCGCACATCGAGGATGCCGGGCAGGCGGCTGGGCTCGTCGCTGCTGCGCACAAGGTCTGCCCGTATTCAAATGCCACACGCGGCAACATCGACGTTAGGCTGACCGCGAACGGCCAGGACGTGGAATAGCGCGATGACACCGATCAGCCGTGGGTTCAGTGGACGCCGGCGTCCCGCAGTCGACCCGGCGCGCGTGCCGCCCGGTCAGTACGTCACCGAGGACTTCCCGGTGCTGAGCGCGGGACCGACGCCGCACACGCCGCTTGATGAGTGGAGCTTCACCGTGCACGGGGCCGTTGACGAGCCGGTCTCGTGGCCGTGGGATGAGTTCGTCGCGCTGCCCGCGGAGACTGTCACGGTTGACATTCACTGTGTGACGAAGTGGTCAAGACTCGACACGACGTGGAAGGGCGTGTCGCTCGACACCCTGTTCGAGGGCGTCGACACCGAGGCCGAGTACGTGACCGCCTGGTCGGACGGTGGATACACGACGAACCTCGCGCTTGAAGACGTGACCGGCGGCCGGGCGTGGGTGGTCTACGAGTACGGCGGTGAACCGCTCGACGCAGAACACGGCGGCCCGGCCCGACTGCTCGTGCCCCACCTGTACTTCTGGAAGAGCGCGAAATGGGTGCGCGGACTGACCCTGACGCCCGACGACGAGCCCGGATTCTGGGAGGGCTACGGCTATCACAACCACGGGGATCCATGGCTCGAGCAGCGCTACCAGGGCGACTGACGTGGCAGGTCGGCCGCGTCGCCGAGCTGATCGAGGAGACCCCGCGGACGAAGAGCATTGTCCTCGACGTCCCCGGGTGGACCGGCCACCGTGCCGGCCAGCACGTCGACATCCGCTTGACCGCCGAGGACGGCTACCAGGCCCAGCGCAGCTACTCGATCGCCTCGGCTCCCGAGGACCGACAGCTCGCCCTGACGGTGGAGCGGCTCGATGACGGCGAGGTATCGCCGTACCTGGTCGACGAGCTGCGTCCAGGTGACGAGCTTGAGTTCCGGGGGCCAATCGGCGGGTACTTCGTATGGGAGGAGTCGCTCGGCGGACCGCTGCTGCTGATCGCCGGCGGCTCCGGCATCGTGCCGTTGCGGGCGATGCTTCGGCACTGGGCTGCCGGCGCGCGCACGACGACCCCTCGGCTGCTGTACTCGGCCCGATCGGTGGATGACATCATCTATCGCGACGAACTGGCGGGGCTCGCGGGCCTTGATGAGGTTCCCGTCGAGTTCGCGCTGACGCGCGAGTGGCCCGACGAGTGGACCGGTCATCGCGGTCGAATCAACGATGACCTGCTCGCGGCGGTCGCGTGGCCACCAGCTGATCGCCCGCTCGTGTATGTCTGCGGGCCGACCGCCTTCGTCGAGACGGTCGCGGAGGCGCTCGTCGCCGGCGGCCACGAGCCGGGGCGCATCCGGACCGAGCGATTTGGCGCGAGCGGAACATGATGGCCGAGGAGAGGGGAGATCATGGAGGCGCTTGACGGAAACGCGATCGCCGGCGCGCTGCACGACTACTTCGGCCACGAGATGACGAGCGCGGCAGGTCGCTGCACCCATTGCGGCACGCGCGCGCTCGTGGCCGAGCTACTCGTCTACTGCAACGCGCCGGGAACGGTTGTGCGCTGCCGCGCGTGCGGCAACGTCGTGATGGTCGTCCTCGAGGTACGCGGGCGCGTCGTGGTCGACCACCGACACTTCACGCTCGCGTAGCGTCACTGCAGATAGCGTTCGACCGTGTCCGCGTCACGGACGTCGGCATTGTCCGGGTCGCCGCCGGCGTCGCGCAGCGCGCGGCGCTGACGCAACAGGTCCCAGCAGCGATCGAGCTCGACCTTGACCGCCTCGAGCCGCTCTCGGTCGGACTCGAGCGAGTTCGCGTCCGTGCGATCGGATTCCTCACGCCCGAGCAGCTCGTGCTCCTCGGCGACCAGCCGCTCGATCCGCGTCGCGATGTTCTCGTCGCTCATCGTCACATCGTAAGCGCGAAAGCACTGATCGGACAAATCCGGCGATCGTCGCCGGCCAACCCAGCCCTAAGCAGATTCTCATCAGGCGAAGCTCAGACCCCGCATAGGATGCCCCGTCACAGCGGGGCGCCGTTGGGGATTGGGGCTCGCCCAGCAGCAAGGTGGGAAGGGATCGGCGGTGAGATGCCCAGAACACGGCGCTCCACGAACCCAGGAGGTTTCTTCATGAAGTCGCTGTTCAGTCGCTGCTCTCCGGCGGTCGTAATCAGCTGTGTGGCGCTGTTCGTCGCCCTCGGCGGCACCGGTGTCGCCGCGATCGTCGTCTCGACCGCAAACAACGCCAAGCACCTCGGCGGGCAGGACCCGAGCTTCTTCCTTCAGTACCGGCACTTCGCGTATTCGCATGGTGAGCGGTTCCTGAGGGCCGGGCAGACTGTCGTGCTCGGCCGGGCCGGACACTTCACGTTCAGCTCGACCTGTTCGAAGGACAAAGGCGGCCAGAACCAAGTCACGTTTGACGTGACCGCGAACACGACCGCTGACCTCGATGGGACCGGCCCGTCGCCCGCGGGCACGAAGGTGAATATTCACACCAACAGCGACGCGCTCGACAGCACGACCGACACGCCGCTGAAGCCGGGCGACTTCGATCAGGTCGGGAGCGCGAGCGACTCGACCGAGATCGCCAAGGACGGCCAGGAGGCCGACATCTTCTACAACGACGGTGTCAACTGGCCGGCCGGCCATGGGTCGTCGGCACATGATTGCTTCGCCGGCTACACGGGCTGGATCGCCGGACTGCCGCCGGTGGCCGGGATTCCGGGCTGAGCCACCTCCACTCGCGGGCGCCCGCCCTCAGGGGCGGGCGCCGGCAGCGGAAGGGTGGCGGCGCCAGGGAATGACAGGCCCCGGACTACTGGAGGAGCTTGAGCACGGCCTGAGGGGCCGAGTTGGCCTGCGCCAGCATCGACGTGCCGGCCTGTTGGAGGATCTGCTCCTTGGAGAAGTTCACCATCTCCGACGCCATGTCCACGTCACGGATCCGGCTCAGTGAGGCGGACAGGTTCTCCTGGAAGGTGGAAAGGTTGTCCATCGTGTACTGGAGGCGGTTCTGGACGGCACCGAACTGTGCCCGCTGATCGGACACGGCATTGATGTAGCCGTCGATCGTGCCCAGGGTCGTCGCGGAGGAGAGGCTGATCGCACCCACCATCGAGCTCATGGCCTGCGTGTTGACGCCGATCTGCTCACCATCGTTGGCGCCCACCTGGAACGAGATCGTCGTCGAGCCGCTGAACAAGGCGATTCCGTTGAACTGGGCAACCGTTCCGATGCGGGCGATCTCGGACTGGAGCTGAGCGACCTCGGACTGGATCGCGCCCTGGTCGCTCACTGCGAGGGTGCCGTTGCTGTACTGCACGGCCAGCTCGCGAATGCGCTGGAGCATCGCGTGGACCTGATTGAGTGAACCTTCGGCGGTCTGCACCATCGAGATGCCGTCCTGCGCGTTGCGCTGTGCCTGACCGAGGCCGTTGACCTGGCCGGTCAGCTTCTGGCTGATGGCGAGGCCGGCGGCGTCGTCAGCGGCGCTGTTGATGCGCAGGCCCGAGGACAGCCGCTGCATCGACTTCGACAGCGAGTTCTCGGTGGTGACGAGGTTCCGATGCGCGTCGAACGCATCGATGTTCGTGTTGATCATGAGGGACACGGGCTCATCTCCTTGATGGCGGTTGTGTGCGTGTCAGCCGACTCCATGTCGACTGTCCCTGTGTCTATGTCGCTCGCCGGAGCGCGTCTCCGGGGAAGAGCTGTTTCCCCATCTGATCGGACGGCGTCGGCTGGACTTGAACGGATCGGGTAACTGCTGTCGTGAAGTCATCCAACCCGTGAGGAGATATCCCTGTGAGCACCGAAAACACCAGTGGCCGTGTCGCCGTCATCACCGGCGCGTCGTCCGGCATCGGCGAGGCGACCGCTCGAGCCCTTGCCGCCGACGGGCACCGGCTCGCGCTGCTCGCCCGGCGTGCCGACCGGCTCGCCGCCGTCGCTGACGAACTCGGCAACGGTACCCTCGCGATCGAAGCCGACGTCACCGATCGTGACTCGATCGTTGCCGCCGCCGACCGCGTCCGCCGGGAGCTCGGAGCCGCCGACATCCTTGTCAACAACGCCGGCGTGATGCTGCTCGGTCCGTTCATCACCGAGCAGCGCGAGGAACACCGGCAGATGGTCGAGACGAACCTGCTCGGCGCGATGACCGCCACCGAGGTGTTCCTCGACCAGCTGCGCGACGGCGGCGGGGACCTCATCAACATGTCATCGGTCGCGGGCCGGTTCGCCCGGCCCGGCAACGCTGTCTATGCCGCGACGAAGTGGGGCATGAACGGCTGGTCGGAGGCGCTGCGTCAGGAGTTGCAGCCCGACATCCGGGTGACTCTCATTGAGCCTGGCGCGGTCGCCACCGAGCTGACGGACCACATCACGCACGCCGACGCCAAGCAGCAGGCCGAGGCGATGTACGAGCGAACTGCGATCACGGCGCAGGACATCGGCGAGGTGATCGCGTTCGCCGTCAGTCGACCGAGGCGGATGACCCTCAACGAGATCCTCATCCGCCCCAGCGCGCAGTCGTTCTAGATCCTGGGTCGCGAGTCGCGAGTCGCGAGTCGCGAGTCGCGAGACGCGAGACGCGGGACGCGAGACGCGTGACGAGGGCACGGCGGTTGGGCCGGCCCTCGTCACACGCCGGGTGGTCAGCCGGTGATGCCGCTCGGGGCGCCGTACCCACTGGGTGCGCCGGAACCGCCGGGCATGTGGGGGCCGCCAGGCATGCCGGGGCCGCCGGGGCCCCGCATCACTGTGAACGACTTGTCGAGGTGAATCTCGACCTTGGTGCCGTTCGCCTTGGTGACGGTGACCTCGTATCGGTCGCCGGTGAAGTCGGTCGTCACCGTTCCGGCCGTCCCGCCGCCGACGGCCTTGATCGCCGCGGCCTTCGCCTTGTCGGCCGCTGTACCGGTGACCGTCTTCTCGGCGTTCTCGTGCGCGGCGGTGCCAGGCGCCGGCATGTTCGACGGCGCGCCGTGGTTGCCCATAGTGGCGCCGGGACTCGTGGTCGTCGACGTCGAGGTCGACGTTGACGTCGACGAGGCGGCGGCGGCGAGCGCCCCGCCACCGATCGCGGCGGCTCCGACCGCAGCGCCGGTGATCAGCATCGATCTCAGGTTCATGTCTCTCCTTGGGTTGTGGGTGAGGAGGACACAGATCGTGCTCGCCCGATGTGAGCGAGCCGCCAGAGAGACGTGAGAATTACGTCTTAACGTCCGGCCGCGACTGCCGCGACGATCGCGTCGCTGACCTCGGCGCTCGACGCCGTGCCGCCGACGTCCGGCGTGCACACGCCGCGCGCGCACGTCGCGGCGACGGCGTCCCTGATGCGCGCGGCGGCGCTCGGCGCGCCGAGCTCGTCGAGCATCATTGCCGCAGACAGCACCGCGCCCACGGGGTTGGCGATACCGCGACCGACGATGTCGAGCGCGGAGCCGTGGACCGGCTCGAACATCGACGGGTAGCGACCGGTGAGATGGAGGTTGCCGCTCGGCGCCATGCCGAGACTGCCGGCGAGCGCTCCCGTCACGTCGGAGAGCACGTCGCCGTGAAGATTGGACGCGACGAGCACGTCGATCGAGCCGGGATCGAGGATGAGACGCGCGGCGGCCGCGTCGACGAGCAGCGACTCGAGTTCGACGTCGGGATAGTCCTCGCCCACCTCGGCGACGACCCGGTCCCACAGCACGCTCGCGTGAAGGCTCGCGTTCGATTTCGTGACGCTCGTCACCCGCCGGGCAGGTCGGCTGCGGGCGAGCTCGAACGCGTACCGAGCCGTGCGTTCGATGCAGGCGCGGGTGTAGACGGTCGTCTGCATCGCCACCTCACCGGGCATGCCTTGGTGCGCAAATCCGCCCACGCCGGCGTATTCGCCCTCCGTGTTCTCGCGCACGACGATGACGTCGATGTCCTCCGGGCCGCGGTCGGCGAGCGGGCCGCGGATCCCGGGCAGCAGCTTGGCCGGGCGCAGGCTGACGGCTTGGTCGAACCCCTGGACGATCGCCAGGCGAAGTCCCCAGAGGGTGACGTGATCCGGGACGTCGGAGGAGCCGACCGCTCCGAAATAGATCGCGTCGAACGCGGCCAGCTGGTCGAGAGCGTCCCGGGCCATCATCATCCCGGTCTCACGGTAGTAGTCCGAACCCCAGGGGAACGTGACCGTTTGGTAGTCGAACCCAGTCTCGGCCGCCACGGCCGCGTCGAGCGCGCGCAGGCCGAAGTCGACGACCTCGGGTCCGACGCCATCTCCGGGGATCACCGCAATGCGCCGCGCCGACTCCACGCCGCACACGCTAGTGGTTCTTCCGTGACGGGCTGCTCGACCAGCGGCCCGAAGGTCCGAGGAGGAGCTACGTTTCTGGGATGCCTTCGTTCACCGGACGCCTCGAGCGCCGTGGGGTCCTGCTCGCGGATGGAGCAACCGCGACCAACTATCAGGAGCTCGGAATGGAGTCCGGTGTCGCGCCCGAGGAGTGGGTCTTCGATGCACCGGAGAAGGTCGGCGCGCTGCACCGGCGCTTCGCAGATGCCGGCTCTGAGATCGTGATGACCTGCACCTTCGGCGGATCACCGGTCCGCCTCGTCGATGGCCCGCTCGCCGGACGGGCGGCCGAGCTCAACGAGCGCGCGGCGCAGATCGCCCGGGAGGCGGTCGGCGATGACGTGCTCGTTGCCGGCTCGATGGGGCCCACCGGCCAGCTCATCGAGCCGCTCGGGCCTCTCACGCAGGCGGCGTGCACCGACGCGTTTCGAGAGCAGGCGCGGGCACTTGTCACCGGCGGGGTCGACCTGCTCGTGCTCGAGACGTTCTTCGCCCTTGACGAGGCGCTGTGGGCGGCAGACGCCATTCGTGAGGTGAGCGACCTGCCGCTCGTGATGAGCTTCAGCTTTGATCAGGGGACTCGGACGATGATGGGTGTGAGCGCGACCGCCGTGACGGACGCAACTCGGTCGCTCGGTCTCGCCGCCGTGGGTGCCAACTGCGGGCGCTCGCTCGCGGACACCGGGCAGATCGTCTCGGAGTACATCGGTACAGGCCTGTCCATCCCGCTGTGGATCAAGCCGAACGCGGGCATTCCGCAGGTCGTCGGCGGCAAGGTCACGTACCCGGAGGACCCGGCCTCGTTCTCCGAGCAGGTCGCGGAGTTCGTCGCTCGCGGCGCGAGCATCATCGGGGGGTGCTGCGGATCGACGCCGGAGCATGTGGCGGCGCTCGCCCGCGCGCTCGGGCGGTAGCGGGACCGGCGAGGAGCGCTCTACGATCCCAACTGGCACGTCCTCCTCGAGTCACCCAATGAACGGATGAACGTTTCGGTCGTCGCGATCGCCGGTGCCGGATTCATGGGATCCGGGATCGCCGAGTCGATGATCACCGCCGCTCGGCAGGTGATCCTCTACGAGCCGAGCCGAGCGCCGCTGGACCGAGCCCGTGAGCACATCTCGGCGTCGCTGGCGAGGGCCGCGGCACGCGGCAAACTCGGTGAGCGCCTTCCGGAGGAGTTGCTCGAGCGGGTGACCTTCACGAGTCGGCTCGAGGATCTCCACGGGGCCGACGCCGTGATTGAGGCTGTCGTTGAGGACATCGAGGTCAAACGCGACCTGTTCGCCCGTCTCGACGCGGTGACACCGCAGGTCCAGTTTCTGGCGTCGAACACCTCTTCGATCCCGATCGCCGAACTCGCCGCGGCGACGAGTCGCCCGGAACGGGTGCTCGGGCTGCACTTCTTCTCGCCGGTGCCGGTGATGAAGCTCGTGGAGATCGTGGTCGCGCTCGACACCTCGGAGGAGGTCGTCGCATCGGCCGAGGAACTCGTGAGCGAGATCGGCAAGGAGCCGATCCGCACGAAGGACCGCTCCGGGTTCATCGTCAACATGCTGCTCGTCCCGTATCTGATGGCGGCGGTGCGGATGTACGAGGATGGCTTTGCCTCACGCGACGACATCGACACCGGGATGAAGCTCGGCTGCGGCCACCCGATGGGTCCGCTCACGCTCTGCGATCTGATCGGCCTCGACGTCCTCTACGCGGTCTGCAACTCCCTGTACGAGGAGTTCAAGCGCGACGAGTACGCGCCGCCGCCGCTGATCAAGCGGATGGTCGCCTCGGGGCGCCTCGGGCAGAAGGCCGGGCGCGGGTTCTACGACTACTAAGAGGTCGTCTCCAACTCCCGCGCGGATTGTTGAGACGACCTCTACGCCCTGACGAAGCGACTGCCGTGGGGTCCGGCATGGACCGCCGCGTGCAGCGCGCTGCCCCGGACCCACCGCTTCCAGGAGAGGAACCACATCGTCCAGCCGTTGTCCCATTCCCCGGCCCGCGGGCTGCCGGTGACCGTCACCGGATCACCGGGAACGGCCATGTTGTAGTACGTCTCGGCGTTCGTCGGGGACATGTTGATGCAGCCGTGGCTGACGTTCGTGAAACCCTGTTCGCCGACGGACCAGTACGCGTCGTGGAGATAGTCGCCGCTCCACGTGAACCGCACCGACCATGGCACTGAAATGCTGTAGCCCGGCCCCGTCATCTGGACGGGATTCGCCTTCTCGATCGTGAGGTACTTGCCGTTCGGCGTATCGTCGCCGGGCCGGCCGCTGCTGATCGGCCAGTGCGCGTACAGCTTTCCGTCTCGGTATACGTTCATGGAGTGCTGTGACGTGCTGGCGACGACGATCAGCGAGCGCCCGATCGTGAACGACTGCGTGAGCGTATGGTGGCCGTAGACGCCCGGCGCAGCCTGCACGCCGTCGAGATGACCGGTGAAGCTGACCCGGGTGTGGGGCCGCCAATAGTGCTTCGGCCGGAAGTAGAGGCAGACCGGCGCCATGTTGCAGGGGCTATCCCAGTACCAGGCGCCGACGACGGGCTTTGACGTCTTCAGCTCGAGCGAGCGCTCCACCGCCCGGCGGTCGATCACCGGCCGGTTGAAGTAGAGGACGATCGGCACGCCGACTCCGTAGGTCTGACCGGCGCCCTGGACGATTCGCGTGTCGAACGTTCGGGTGGGCGTGAACGTCTTGAAGGCGGTCCGCTTCGTCACGGACCGGCCGGCGGGATCCACGGCTGTCGCCACGACGGTATAGCGCTGGGAGACATCGAGGGCCCAGGTGCTGTGCCACGCCGTCTTGGCTGCATTCAGCTTGCCCACCACCCGCGCCCCATGGGTCCGGACGATCACCCGACTGATCGTGCCGCCCGTCGCCTGCACGATGACTCCCCGGTCCGGGGCTCGGTCGATGCCGGGCGTCGCCGGCGTGATCGACAGGTGCGCGGTACTGCGGGGCGGCGCCGAGGTCGTGGTCGCAGAGCCGCCTGCCGTCCCGTGGCTGTGAGACGAGCCGCCCCCGCAGGCGGCGAGCAGCATGCTGAGCACGATCGCGAGCGCGACTGCGGCACCGCGCAATGGCGGCAAGCGAGATGTGGACGTGTCTGACATAGCCGCTTGGCGCAACCCCGACCTCTGCCCGGAAGCTTACGCCTGAGCCGGGGCCGGCTTCTATCGTGGACCCCGGTGCGCCCGTGAGCCCCTCGGCCAGCCACATCCGATCTGATGCCGGGGCCGTCGTGCGGCGGCTCCGCGAACTTGATGGTCGCAGCGGCGGCCGCCGCGTCGCCTGGACGGACGTGTGGCGCGCGGAGCGCGAGCGGTTCGATGCGCTCGCCCGGCGGGTCGTACCGGCTGTCCGCATCTCGTCGGATGCGTTCGCGAACCGCTGGTATGTCCTCGAGGGTGAGTCGGTCGACACACTGCTCCTCGGTTCTCATACCGACTGTGTGCCCGGCGGCGGCTGGTTGGACGGCGTGCTCGGCGTGCACGCCGGGCTCGCCGTTCTCGCCGCGATGGCCGCGACCGACACCCCGCGCCGCCGGACCGTGGCGCTCGTCGATTGGGCCGACGAGGAGGGCGTTCGGTTCGGGCGATCGCTATTGGGCTCATCAGCCGCGTGCGGTGCACTGCCGCGCTCGGAGCTCGATCACCTGGCGGATGCCGACGGGACCCCGGCGGCCGATGTCGTGGCTCCGTACGGGTTTGACGCCGAACGCCTCGGAGCGCGAGTGCCGGAGCTCAGCCGGGTGACGGCTGCGCTTGAGCTCCACATCGAGCAGGGGCCGATCCTGGAGACGACAGGACGGGCTGTGGCGGCGGTCGCGGGGTGCCTGGGCGTCACCCGCGGGCGCTACGTCGTGCACGGACGGTCCGGCCACGCGGGCGCGACGCCGATGGATCTGCGCTCTGACCCCGTCCGCGCCGCGGCCGAGGCGGTCACGGCGCTGTCCGCGCGGGTGCAAGGCGAGGGCGGACTCGCGACGGTCGGTCACCTGACGGCGAGCCCCGGGCTCGCCACCGCGGTCGCAGCGGATTGCACGTTCACGCTTGACCTCCGCCACCACGACCTCGCCCGCCTGGACGCACTCTCCGCCGCCGCCGACGCCGACATCGGCGAGGCCGCGGCGGTCCACGGGTGTGCGGTCGACCGGTCCGGGCTGTGGTCGATTGCACCGGTCGACTTCGACGCAGCGCTCGTCGAGCGCGCGGTGCGGGTCACCGACGGTCGGCCGGCGGTCCGATCCGGGCCGCTGCATGATTCCGCCGCCCTCGCGGCTGCCGGCATCCCGACGGCAATGGTATTCGCGCCGTCGACCGGTGGGATCAGCCACACACGCAGCGAGGACACGCCGGAGGAGGCGCTCGCCGAGGCGATAGAGCGCTTCGGCGACCTGGCGACCGAGCTCATCGGCGTCTGATCGGGCGATGGATACGTGAAAGCCCGAAGGGGAATCCGCGCGACGCCCGCTCGAGAGTCCGTACTCTGCGGCCGACTTATAAGGGTCAGATGGCGACTCGCAGATCATTCGAGTGGCTCGGTCGCGAGCGGGCCCGCTTGGGCCTCCCCGTCGTCCTCGCCGCGCTGTTGGGAGTCGACCTGCTGCTCGGCGGTGCCAGCCGCCTGCAGGTCGCCGTGGCGCTCCTCGTCCTGACGCTGTTCCTGCTGCTCGCCATCACGGGGACGATCGGTGCCTCGCGCGCATTGCGGACGGCACGCGTGAAGGCCGACAGTCGGGATCACCTGCTCAGCGCGATGTTCACCGCTGCGAACGTCGGCATGGCGCTGGTCGATGACGAGTGTCGTTGGCTGGCCGTGAACCCGGCGCTGTGTCAGACGCTCGGGTTCTTCCAGGACGAGCTTGAGGGACGGTCATTCGATGAGTTCACCCATCCGGATGACGTCGCCGTCGGACGGCGGGAGTTTGGGTGCATCCAGCGCGGCGAGAAGGACACGGCGGAGTTCGAGACGCGCTACATCGCCCATGATGGGGAGCTGATCTGGGCGTGGGTGAGCGTTGCCGCGTTGACGGAAGCGCCCGGCGGGCGGCGCTATCAGGTCGCTCAGATCCGCGACATCACCCACCGCAAGCGCGTCGAGGAGCAGTTGGTGGGCGAGCGACGCCTGCTCAACGCGTTCCTCCAGCGAACGCCGTACTACGTTCTGTTCCGGGACCGGGACGGGCGCTTTCTGCGCATGTCCGATGCGCTTGCCGCCGCGTTCGGTTTCCAGGATGCCTCCGAGGCGATTGGCAAGACGGACTTCGATGTGTTTCCCGCCGAGCTTGCCCAGATGCTGTTCGACGAGGAGCGGGCGATCATGGCGAGCGGCCAGCCCTCGGTCGAGCGGGAAGAATTCGTCACGCGCCCGGACGGCCGGGAGGTGTGGCTCTCGACCTCGGTCGTGCCGCTGCGCGATCAGCCGGACGGATCCGTCGTCGGCACGGTCACGATCTCGATCGACATCACGACACGCAAGCTGGCGGACGAGCGGCTCCGAGAAAGCGAGGAGCGGTGGCGAACCCTGCTCGCGCACGTCGAGGAGATGGTGGTCGTCATCGACAGCCGTGGTCAGGTGGCCTACGCAAGTCCTGCGGTCGAGCGCTGGCTCGGCTACGACGCCGACGCGGTCGTCGGAAGCGACGTCACCTTCGCCACCCATCCAGATCATGTCGAGGCGCTGAAGGCCGGCCTCCGCGATGCCCGGCTCGGCCAGCCCGTGAGCCTCACGCGAAGTGTTCGGGCCGCCGACGGATCGTGGCGCTGGTGCCAATCACGCGTTGTCCGCCTCGATGACACCGACAGCACCACGCTCCTGCTCATCTCGCAGGACGTCACCGAACGCATCGAGCTTGACCGGGAGCGCGAACAGCTGGAGATGGACCGGCGCGTCTCGCAACGTCTCGAGGCGGTCGGCCAGCTCGCGGCCGGCATCGCCCACGAGATCAACACCCCGCTCCAGTTCGTCGGTGACTCGGTGACGTTCCTGCGCGATGCCGTGGATGACCTGCTAATCCTCACGGGTCTGTATCGCGAGAGCCTGTTCCACGAGATCGACGTCCCGGCGCGCGAGCGACAGCGCGCGATGGCGGAGGCCGAGGAGGACGCGGACGTCGAATATCTGATCGAGAGCATTCCGAGAGCGTTCACCCGTACCGAGGACGGCATCGACCGCGTGCGGACGATCGTTCAGGCGGTCAAGCGGTTCTCGCATGCCTCGGGGACCGAGGTCGCCAAGGCGGACATCAACGATGCGCTGAAGACGACGCTCGCGGTGTGTCGCAACGAATACAAGTACGTCGCGGAGGTCACGACCGACCTCGGCGAGCTGCCACTCGTCACATGCAACATCGGCGAGATCAACCAGCTGTTCCTCAATCTCATGCTCAACGCCGGTCAGGCGATCGCCGAGAAGGTCGATGGAACCGGTGTGCTCGGCCAGATCGTCGTGCGCACCCGCGTCGACGGTGATCACGTGGTCGTCACGGTCGAGGACGACGGTCCGGGCATCCCGCCGGAGATTCGCGAGCGCATTTACGAGCCGTTCTTCACCACGAAGGAGGTCGGCAAGGGCACGGGCCAAGGACTCGCACTCGCGCGGACGACGGTCGAGCGTCACCACGGTACGTTGACCTGCGCCACTGCGGTGGGTGAGGGCACCACTTTCACCGTCGGGCTGCCGATCAGCCCGCCATCGGATGTGGACACGGGGACACGGCGGTGAGCGCCCTCGCGCCACCTGCCGCGATTGGGGATTCGGCAAAGAAGAAGATCCTGTTCGTCGACGACGATCGGCCACTGCTCGACGGTCTCCGGGACGCATTTCGCGCGTATCGCCGTGAATGGACGATGAGCTTCGTCGAGAGCAGTGACGAGGCGATCGAGGTGATCGAGGCAGACCCGCAGGACGCGATCGTCTCTGACCTGAGGATGCCGGGCACCGACGGTGCCGTACTCCTCGCCACCGTCAAGGAGCGCTGGCCGGGAACGATCCGGATGGTGCTCTCCGGCCACGCCGACATGGCGCTCGTTGCCCGTGCGGCGACCGTCGCCCATCGCATCATCGCTAAGCCATGCGACGCGCGTGACCTCGGTCACCTCATCGCTCAGGCGTGCTCTATCCAGACGATTCTCCGCCAGGTTGAGCTCACACGTCGTGCGGTCGGAGCGTCCGATCTCCCGTCGGTCCCGTGCGTCTACGCCGAGCTCACGCAGGTGCTCGCATCGGGGAGCGCCGGCGCGCCGGATGCCGCCCGTGTGATCGAGCGCGATATCGCGCTGTCGGCCAAGGTCCTGCAGCTGGCGAACTCGGCGTACTTCGGTCGCCGCACGCCGGTGAGCAGCCTGTCCGCCGCCGTCGCGTATCTCGGAGTCGACGTGCTGCGCGCGATGGTCCTGCAGGCCGAGGCGTTCCGTGCCTTTGAGGTCACTCCGCCGATCACCGGCTTCGATGTCGAGGCGTTGCATCGACATTCGCTGCACGTCGCTCGCGTTGCGGCACTCCTCGTCGGCCAGCGACCGGGTCGCGACGAGGCATTCACGGCCGGGCTGCTCCACGACGTCGGGCTGCTCGTCCTCGCCTCACAGAGCCGGGACGACCTCGACGCTGTGCTCACCGAGTCCCGCAACTCCGGCCGGCACGTGTTCGACGTCGAGATCGAGCGATTCGGCGCTACTCACGCCGAGTTCGGTGCTCATCTCCTGTCGCTCTGGGGGCTCCCCGCGACCATCACCGAACCGGTGGCCCGTCATCACACCGGCCGGCTGCGCAATTCCCCATGGCCCACCGTCGACGCGCTCTACGTCGCCAACGGCCTGGTCGAGGCGATCGAGGCGACCGCGCGCCCGCTGGCGCCGCCGGCGCTTGAGCTCGATCTCGAGTACGTCGAGGTCTGTGGGTACGCCGATCGTCTCCCGCACTGGCGTGAGGAAGCACTCCGGGTGACCCAGGAGTAACGAGACCTGGCGCACCGGGCCCGCATCCTCGATCATATGCCCATGAGCGGCCCCCAAGGATCGTACGAACCAGCCGTCGCCGCCGAGCGGCCGATTGACCCCGAGGTTCGGATCGGACACGTCCACCTGCGCACAGCAGACATCGACCGGATCCGCGCGTTCTATGTCGACATCCTCGGCTTCGACGTCATCTTCGAGGCACGCGACGTGCCTGGATGGGGAACCACCGGCGACATCCTGTTCGTGTCCGCCGGCGGATATCACCATCACCTCGGCTTCAACACATGGAAGTCCGCCGGGGGAGAACCGCAGCCGGACGGCGTCACGGGTCTTCATCACGTTGCGCTGAACTTCTCCTCACAGGCGCGGCTTGCGGAGGTCGTCCAGCGGCTCGTGGATGCCGGCGTGCCGCTTCGCCAGCTCACCGATCACGGCACGCACCTCGCCGTGTACCTCTCCGACCCGGACGGCAACGACCTCGAACTCGCCTGGGATCGGCCCGCTGAGGAATGGCCGCGGTGGGGCGATCACCCGCGCTTTCTCGATCAGCCGTTTGAGCTCGAGGAGTTGCTCGGCGGGTAGCCAACGGGCGGGATGAGCTCGAGCAGCGGTATACCGCGGCGGGCGCGCCTGGCGATGGCCGTGTCGGAATTCGCCAACCAGCGCGGCGTCTACCTGGGGCGCCGTTCCACGCGCATTCACGTGGCGCTCTACCGGCGGTCAGGGGGCAAGCTCGGCGGCCATCTCCCGGGATGGCCGGCGGCTCGCATCCTTCTGCTCGACCATGTCGGCGCCAAGAGCGGACACTGGCGAACGTCGCCGCTGATGTTTCACGAGGATGGTGCGGTCGTGGCGGTCGTCGCGTCGAAGGCCGGTCAGCCGACCAATCCGGCCTGGTTTCACAATCTCACGACACACCCTGACACGACGATCCAGATCGGTGCGGCCGTGCGGACCGTCCGCGCGCGCGTCGCCACCGACGAGGAGCGCGAACGCCTGTGGCCGAAATTCGTGGCGTTCTATCCCGGATACGAGTTCTTCCAGCGCAACGCGGGGGGTCGGACGATCCCGATCGTGATCCTCGACCCCCGCTAGTGTCGGGACACTAGACGGCCGACGCCAGCCGCACGTCGGGGTTGGGCTCGTCCCTGGCCTCCGTCAGCGGAGGACGGAGCGTGAGCAACGACCAATCGAGGGTTGCGAGCCGCGACAGGGTTGCTCCGCGCGGATGGGTGCTGTGCATCTCCGCGTTTGTGCGGAACCACGGCTCAAACTCCTCCGGAAGACCGACTCCGACCGCAAGCGTTTGCGGGTCGGTGCTTGTGACGATTACTCCGTGCTGGCTGACGAGCGCCGCCGGCACGTGGAGTGCCCGGAGCGCCGGCAGACACAGACGAGCCACGGCGGCGAGATCGAGATCGGCGGTCGCCACACCGAGGACGCGTGCGCCGGCGATCACCGGGACCGAGGCGGTCACGATCCACGCGTCCGCACCGCCCGCATCGAAATATGGATCCGACAGGTCCTCGCGTCTCGTCTCGAGCGGGCCGCGATACCAGTCGGCGGTCCTGTAGTCGTAGTGGTCAGGATGGCCGGGGTCGAGGTTGGGCACCAGTTGCTGAGGGCCTGGAGTCCACCACTGCATCCACAGCTTGCGGTCAGCGACGGTCCCGGGCGCGACCGTGACGGTCACGCCGCAGAGCGTCCCGGTGAATCGGCGCAGACTGTCCTTGAGTAAGGGGTCGAGTTCGGCGAGATCCGCGGCTCGCATGGGTTGACCCCGGGCGGCGCGGTCGGAGGCCAGCGAGATGAAGGCCGCCGCGTGGGCCCGCGGGACGTCGAACAGCGGGCGGAGGATGGCGACGAGTTCTCGCAGTGCCGCGGCGGCCTCGCCCGCCCCCGGAAGCGCTGCGACGCCGGCCGCCGCGAGCGAGTCGGTCGAGCGCCCCACGAGCTCGGTGCTGCGCTCCAGTGCCTGGACTGCCTCGGTCGTGCCCTGCGCTGCGGCGGCGACGACCCGGGCGTCCTCACTGGCGGCCCGGGCGGTTGCCGTCTGCTGATCGCAGCGGCTGTTGAGCTCGATTGCACGCTCCGCAACCTCGTCGACGTGGCCGGAAATCGCTGCGAACACGCTGGCGGCCCGCTGCGCATCATGGAGGCCGGTGTTGAGCGATGAGACGCTGGCGCGGAGCTGTCCCCCGGAGGACGCGGATCGCGCGCCTGCGTCACTGATCTCGGCGACGGTCGTCGAGATCTCAGCCGTCGCATCGGCGGCTTTCGCGGCGAGGCGGCCGACCTCCTCCGCGACGACCGCAAAGCCACGTCCATGCTCGCCGGCGCGAGCCGCTTCGATCGCGGCGTTGAGCGCGAGCAACTTCGTTTGCTTGGCGATCGCGTCGATCGCCACCGCGAACTGTCCAATCTCCTGTACTCGCTCGGTCAGGTCGCTGAGCTGCTCCAGGCACGTTTCGGCAGTCTGCACGGCCTGTTCAAGGTCGCCGACCACGCCGGTGAGCAGTCCCGCGCCATCCTGCGCCAGCGTCTGCGCATCGCCGGCGAGCTGACGCATCCGGTGCGACGAGGCGGCGATGCCCTCTGCGCCACTCGCGACGGACTCGATCGATTGCTCCACGCTTGCGAGCTGCTCGAGCTGGCGCTGCGCGGTCGTCTGGATCACCCGCGTCCGCACAACAAGGTTGGCCACGGCGCCGACAGCCGTGCGCAGCTCCTCCCGGTCCGCGTCTCTGCTCACGGGCCCTTGATCGGCAGGGACGGCCCGAGCCTGAATCGAGGCGACCTTTTGAGCGACGCCCGCGCCCGCGGCGAATTACCCGCGGGGTTACGTGATTGGCACGGTCGCGCGCGGGATGCCGTCTGCCGATGCTTGTCGTCAATGCCGGTTCGATAGCGGGAGTCTCTGTAATTGAGCTCGCGGGGAGGGTCGCCCGATGTTCAAACTCGCGGGTGCGCGCAAAGTCAGTGCTCTGCTGGGACTCTGTCTTGCGCTGGGCGCGTCAGCAGCGGTGGCGCTGGGCTTGTCCAGCAGTTCGACGCGGCGGCCGAGCCCGGCGACGGGCTTGATGCCCAACGGTCGCCAGCTGGCGCCGGTCGGCACGCGCGTGACACTGGGGAATCTTCCGACGGGTGGGGCACTGACGGCGGATGGGCGGTTCTTGTGGACCGTCTCGGCGGGTGTCGGCAACAACGACGTGCGGATCGTCGACACGGCGCAGCACCGTGTCTGCCAGGTGCTGGCGGTGCCGGGCGCCTCGGGCGGGGTTGCGCTCGATTCGGTTCACCGGTTGGCGTACGTCTCGGGGCTCTCGGCCTCGCTGTGGCTGCCGACCCAGTTTCCGTTGCCCGGCTCCATGAGCAATACCGTCCAGGTCTTCAGCTGGACGGGGACATGCGGGCAGGCGCGGCTGGTGCGCGCGATCACGCTCCAGCCGCCACCCGGGACCCCGGCGCCCCAGGTCTTTCCCCCCAACCCCGACGGCAGACGGCTGTCCTGGCCGGAGAAGCTCGCGGTCACGCCCGACGGTTCGCGCCTCGTGGTCGCGCTCAATCTGGCCGATCGCGCTGCGGTGATCGATCTGGGCCAGCCCGATCAGGTCCACTACGTCGCGCTCGGGAACGGGAGCTATCCGCTGGGCGCCGCCGTCACACCTAACGGACGCACCGGACTCGTGACCAACGAGGGTAAAGGGACGATGTCGGTGATCGATCTGCAGAGCGCGCGGAAGCTCGCCACGATCCAGGTCGGGGCACCGCTGTCTCATCCCGCCGGTGTCGTCGTCGACAGCGCCGGGACGCGGGCGTACGTCGCGCTGTCGAACGCCGATCAGGTCGCGGTTGTGAACCTCAGTACGCGACGGGTGATGCGGACGATCGCGATCGCCAGCGGGTACGGATCCGGGACGATGCCCGTCGCACTCGCGCTCGGGCGGCGGGACTCGAGGTTGTTCGTGGCCGAGTCCGGCGCCGATGCGCTGGCGGTTATCCGCCTGCCCGGCGGGAGAACCCCGGCACACCAGGCGTGGACGACTGTCGGTCGTATCGCCACGGCGGAGCAGCCCGAAGCCGTGCTCACGAGTTCCGCGCACGGCAGCCGGGCTGCAGGGTTGATCTGGATCGCGGCGCGCGGCGTCGACACCGGACCCATTCCTCGCGGTCCCAACCCCGTCGATCCCAACGATCCGATCTTCTGGGCGTTTCACCCGATCCCGCCCCCGACGGTCGACATCTTCAATCAGGGAACCCAGTACGGCGCGATCATGCTGCGGGGCGAGGCCGGACTGATGGCGCTGCCCTCCGACGCGCAGATCGCCAGGCTCACGCCGGTCGCCAACGCCGAACTGCACCCCGTCGGACCTCAGGCCGCCCCGGCGAACACGCCGCTGCGGGCCGGCGGCCCGATCAAGCACGTCTTCTTCATCGTGCGCGAGAACCGCTCCTACGACCAGATGCTCGGCGACGTCAAACGTGGCAATGGGGATCCCAGGCTGCTCGTGTTCAACAAGGGCGTGACCCCGAACCTCCATGCGCTCGTGAACCGCTTCCCGCTGATGGACAACGTGATGGCCGAACTCTGACGCCTCGATCCAGGGGCACTACTGGACCAGCGCGGCCACCGTCCCGGACTACGTCAGCCGCAACTGGGTCGCGAACTACGCGGGCCGCTTCCGTCCCGCCGACTTCGGCATCTACGCCGTCGCCCGCCCCGCCGGTGGCTACCTGTTCGATCAGGCCCAGCGCCAGCACATCTCGTACTTCAACTACGGCGAGATGTGGGCCGGCATCAGCACGATGCCCGACCGCAACCGGACGGCGGCGGTGCTGAAGGAGGAACAGCTGGTCGCAAAGCATTCGGACTTCGGTCCTGACACGCCGGCCGGCGGCTGCTACGCGTCCGACATCCACATCGGCTCGGTCGGCGCGCAACCCGAGCAGGGCGAGATCTTCGACTCCGCGCTGCCGACGGGTGCTCCGAAGGGGAGCTACTCGCACTTCACCTGCTTCCGCAAGCGGTTCGAGCGACAGCTCGCGCACCACGCCGTTCCGACGTTCAATTACCTGACGTTCACCAACGATCACACGCGCGGCACCCAACCCGGCTACCCGACTCCGACGGCGATGGTCGCGGCCGATGATCAGGGCCTCGGCCAGGTCGTGGCCCTGGTCTCGCACTCGAAGATCTGGTCCTCATCGGCGATCTTCGTCGTCGAGGATGACTCTCAGGACGGCGCCGACCACCTCGACGCGCACCGCGAGCCGGCGCTCGTGATCAGCCCCTACGCCCGCCGCGGCGTCGTGATCCACACCCGCTACGACCTGCTCTCCGTGGACCGCTCGATGGAGTTGATCATGGGCATGAAGCCACTCGGCCTGGGCGATCGCCTCGCGACCCCGATGTATGACGTGTTCTCACCGACCCCGGTCAACAGCGCGCCGATCACCAACCTGCCCACCACGGTCAAGCTCCTGAAACGCAACACGCCCGCCGCGCCGTACGCGCTCCAGTCAAGCCGACTGCCGCTCGGCACGCCGGACCTGCTCCCCCAGGGAGAGCTCGACAGCATCATCTGGCGATCGGTCTACGGCGCGGGCAGCACTCCACCGCCGCCGGGACCAAACGCGGGATATGACAAGTAGTCCGCTGCCAAGCTCAGCGCCGGCACCGGCGGCGGTCCGGGCCAGCGGCCTGGCCAAGAGCTTCGAGCAGCACGATCGCGGTCGACCACGTGAGCCTCGAGGTGCGCGCCGGCGAGGTGCGCGGGTTGCTCGGCCCCAACGGGGCCGGCAAGACAACGCTGCTGCGCATGCTGTTCGGACTCGTGGCGCCCGACGCCGGGTCGATCGAGCTGTTCGGCCGCCCGCTGGACGGGTCGGACCTCTCACCGTTGGACGGGGTCGCGGGATTCGTCGAAGACCCGAGCTTCTACCCCTACCTGTCAGGGAGAACGAACCTCGAGTTGCTCGCCGAGTTGGACGGCGCCGGCGCGCGGCAGCGCATCGATGCCGCTCTGGAGCGCGTCGATCTGCTCGACCGTGCGCGTGACCGGGTCAGCGGCTACTCGTCCGGGATGCGTCAGCGGCTCGGAATCGCCGCGGCGCTGCTGCGGACGCCACGCCTGCTGCTGCTCGACGAGCCAACAAGCGGGCTTGATCCGGCCGGCGCGCGCGAAGTCGCTCACGCTCCTGCGGGAGCTGTCCGCACAGGGGACGGCTGTGCTGCTGAGCAGCCATCTGATCGGCGAGATCGAGATGGCGTGCGACAGCTTCACCGTCGTTGCCCGCGGTCGCGTCGTGTGGAGCGGCACGACGGCGCAGCTACGGGCACAGGCGCCGGCGTCGGCCTACGCGCTGATCACCAGCGAGGACGATCGCGCGCTCGAGGTCGCGGAGCTCCATCCAGGCGCGCGCGCGCGGCGCGGGCCGGCCGGCGAGCTCGAGATCGAGATCGAGGAGGAGCAGCTTGACTCGTTCGTCCTCAGCCTCGGCCGAGAGGGCGTCGCCGTGCGCCGGCTCGAGCTGCGACTCAGCCCGCTCGAATCGATGTTCTTTGCGCTCACCGGTGCGGCCGTGCCGCAGCCGACCGATCCCTCACCGCACGACGCAGCGGTGGTGACGATCGCGTGAGCGCGACCGCCGAACATCTCGCGCTCGCACCGTCTGCACTGGCACCATCCGCCGGCGGACGAGCGCGGACGGGCGTCGGGAACGCGTACCGAGTCGAACGACGCAAGCTGGCCACGCAACTGCCCTGCCGAGCGCTGGCGCTGCTATGCGTCCTCGGACCGTTTGCGTTCACGGCGATCCTCAGTTCGCAGACCGGTTCACCGTCGGACACGATGTTCGGCGTGTGGGTGCATTCGTCGGGATTCGCGATCCCGCTCGTCGTGCTCGCATTCGCCGGCTCGTGGGGATTTCCGGTGCTGGCGGGCGTGCTCGCCGGAGACGTCTTCTCCGCCGAGGACCGGTACGGCACATGGAAGACGCTCCTCACCCGCTCGTGCCGACGCCGGGAGCTGTTCGCTGGAAAAGTGCTCGCGGCAGCGACGTTCTCGGTGGGGCTGATCGCGCTCCTCGCGGCCTCGAGCCTCGCCGCCGGCCTGCTGCTCGTCGGCGACCGGTCGCTCGTCGGCCTCGGCGGCACGCTGTTGGCGCCGGGACGCTGCGTCGCGCTCGTGCTCGCCAGCTGGCTGGTCAGTGTGCTGCCGATGCTCGGCTTCACGAGCCTCGCGATGCTGCTCTCGGTCGCTTCCCGAAACGGGATCGTCGGCGTGCTCGGAACGATCCTGGCGGCGCTCGTAATGCAGCTGCTGGCGCTCGTCGGGACCGGGACATGGGTCCACGGGTTGCTGCTCGCCTCCGCCTTCGACGGCTGGCACGGTCTGTTCACTGCGCATCCGTTCTACTCCCAGTTGCTGCTCGCGAGCATCGTCAGCGTTGCCTGGATCACGGCCTGCCTGGCTGCCGCCTGGGCGATTCTTCGACGCCGTGATTACGCCGGCACACCGAGCGGCCGCAGGTCCGGATGGGGCACGCCGCTGCGCGCCGTGCTCGTCTCCACCGCCCTGATCGCCCTGGCCGCGGTCGCCGGCAGTTGGGGTCCCGGCGGGGTCACGGCCGCGCGTCTGACGCACAGCATCGCGCCGACCTTCAGCAATCTCACGCTGCTCCAGCAACGCCTGACCGCGCGCACGGGCGAGACGACGGCCAACCTCACGGTCCTTGCGCACTGCGGGCGTCGCGCTGGCACCAACCGCGGGCCCGGTGACGACTGGTTCTGCACCGTCGATGCGCTCATCGCTCAGCCTGGCACGGTGCCGTTCTGGGGGACGCCGGTCACCTACGACATCGGCGTCAAGTCCAACGGCTGCTACAAGGCAGAGGCGCCGCCGACGTCCGTCGGGAACCTGCTCATGCGCGACGCCCACGGTCACCTCGTCGTCAACCCACTGGCGACGATCTACGGGTGCTTCAACACACTCTGAAGCAGTCCGGGGCGAATCGCGCGAACCGGCCGCCGGTCTGCGCGTCGCGAACACCTCACACCCCACAGCTTCGTCATGTCGATCCGAGTAGCCTGCGGGAGCGATGACCGACCGCATCGAGCGGATTAGCCCGGCCTACCGTGGCGTGATGATCGCCTCCACTCCTGGTGTTGCCTGGTGGGGCCGCCTGCAGGTGACCGGCCTTGAACTGCTCCCGCTCGAGGGGCCGCTGCTGCTCGTCGGCGACCACGACAGCTACTGGGATACCGTGGCGACTGGGATCGCGGCGTGGCCCCGACGACACATCAGGGCGCTGGCGAAGTCCTCGATGTGGAAGAACAAGTTGCTCGGCGGCGTCCTGACCGGAATGGGGCAGATCCCGATCGAGCGTGGCTCCGGCGACTCCGGAGCGCTCGACCGCGCGATCGAGGAACTTCGCAAGGGCGCATGTATCGGCATCTACCCCGAGGGCACACGCTCGCTCGGCCGGGCGCTGCGCGCCCGTAGCGGCATCGGCTATCTGGCGCGCGCGGTGCCCGAGGCGACGATCATCGGAGTTGCGTGCAACGGCACCGTCGCGATCCCGCGGTTCCCCAGCGCACGCCCGCAGGTGCGAGTCGAATTCTTCGAGTTCGATCGACCCGCGATCGCACCCGAGGAGTCACCGCAGCAGTACAGCACCCGGCTGCTCGCCGAACTCCGCCGTCGCGCGCCAATCGAAGTGGCGGGCCGCAAGCGCGCCACCGCGCTCGCCGGCCGCATCCCCACGTGGTCCCCGGAGCTGGCGATCACCGGCAAGCCCGGGGGCAAGGGCGCGCTCGAGGAGGCGCTCGCCCAGACCGCCGCGACACAGGATTAGCTTGGCGCCAGTCCGCGCGCTGCCAGCCGGCTCGTGCAGATCGCGGCGGCCTCGCGCAGATGCGGCCGCTGATCGGGCCCGAGGTAGTAATGGTTGGCGCCGTCGATCCGGTGAAGCTCTTTGTCGGCTGACCCGATCGCGTCGTTGAGCATCAATGCGTAGCCGGGCATGCAGATGTTGTCGGCGCTGTTGTAGATCTGGAGGACGGGCACCTCGAGGTCACGGGCGCAGCGCACTCCATCGGCGTTCGCGTCGTCGAGTGACCACTGCGACAGCCAGCTGCGCAAGGTCGAGAACCGCGCTAGCCCGATCGGCCCGTTATTGACGATCCGAGGGGTACTCGGTCCACGACGCCACAGTGGCCGTCGAAAATACACGGAGGCACAGGCGCAGTTACGCAGGGAACAAGGTCGGTCTTTGCTGACCGTTCCCTTCCTATCGAGTCGCTCATGATGCCGATCCGCAATCGCGGCATGACCGTAGGCGAGCGCCGTAGTGGCGGTACCCGTGGGCCCGCTGTTAGCGCTGCGGCGCCCGCCTGCGATCGAATGGCTGCGTTTTACCCGCAGCCCCGATTCGCAAACCCGGGCTAAGCCCGTGTGCCGAACGCGCCTGACTACGGCGCGAGACCGGGAGCCGGGGCACTCCTGGAACCGAGCCGGCTGCCAAGCAGCTTGGCAAGGGTCGCGTCAGGATCCGGACCGCTTCGGCGAGAGCTTCGCACATCCACTCAACCTTCGGTGCCGCGGCGCGTCTTCGTGTGTGGGGGCCAGCATCAGGCGGACGCGGCTCAGAGGGGACGCCGCGTCCGCCTCCCTATGCCACGGATCGTCTGCGACTGCAGAGGCTGATGGGCACGAGCGTCAACGTGATCGACCGCACCTACGGGCACCTCGCGGTCGACTCCGAGGACGTCATCCGCGCCCGCCTGAACGCGAGAGGCGCGCGCTTGGGCGTGGCGTGGGCGTCGGGGCGGACGGACGACTGACTCGGCCAGGATGCGGATCGCCTGTCGCTGCGGGCGATCCGCCGGAGCGGGAGCGACGGGACTCGAACCCGCGACCTCCGGCGTGACAGGCCGCGAACACCGCATATCGCCCTGATGCGTCCCGGTGCGCGACGTGCCGAAAACGCGCATGCTTGCAGGGGATTCGCGTTCGGAAGGCCCGTAAACGCCGGGGGTCACCCCGAGTCGAGTGCGGAACGTTCTGGCGTTTATCTGGCGTCGCGAGCCGGGCGTAAGATCCCCCGGAGTGGCCGTCACTACGACCCGCCGGCGTCGAGCACGCAAACCGCCCGAGCGGCTCGGCCCTTATCCCGCAGGTTCGGACGAGGCCATTCGCATCGTTCGCTTGTTTGCGAGCCAACAACTGCGGATCCGCGCTGGCCGTGCCGAGCTCGACGCGATGTTGCGCAAGCTCGAGCGCAAAGCGCGCCCCCGAGGGCTCCTCTGACCGAAGCGCCGACGCCGCTCCCGGCGGTTTGCCCGGCGCGGTTGCGAGCGAGGATCAAGGCGCAGATTGGTCGCGCTGGCGCCGCTGATCGGCTCCCGCGAGTGGTTTTCTCCGCAATATGGAGGGACTTCGCGGGTCGCCGCCGCGGCGCCACCTACCGTCAGTGGCATGGAGCAAAACGGGAAGTGCCCCAAGTGCGAGCGCGAGGTCCCGGACACGGGATTCGCCTCGCGTGCCAACCGGCGCCCTCTTCGCCAACACACCGAGTGCCAATGCGGCGCGGTGCTGGTGCGCGAAGTCGACACCGGCGGCGCCTGGCGTGTAGCCACGCCGAGGGCCAAGTAGCCGAGCGGGGTGGGGTGCTCTACGGGGCGCCTCACCCGCTCGGGTAACGGCGCCTGCACAACCCCGGTCGGGCCCGAATCGTTAGCGCACGGCCGCCCGTCGGCGTACTGTGTATGGCACAAACCGAATACCGCCGACTCAAGTCAGCGGCAGGCTCCCTGGGCAAAGGCGTCGTCTCGCGAGGGCGACGATCCCCAGTCGAGATCCCGCTCGAGTCGTCCCGCGGCTAGCGACTCGCTAATTCGCTAAAGGGTCCGGGAACTCGGTACACACGACTCGGCACGAATTCCACGCCCGAAAATCAGGGAGGGGACACGTGTCTTCCACATCATCTGTAACTCGCCTCGCCGCGCAGGCGAAGGCCATCTTCGATCAAGCCGACTCTGAGGGGCGCCCGATGACGGCGGCCGAGCTCGCTGAAACGGATGCCTTGCTCCGCCGCTGCGAGCAGGGCCAGGATCTCAATCGGCAACTCAAGGCGCTCGGCGCCGGCGCCCCCGACGTCTCGGGGCCGGGCGGCGACGCGCTCGGGCGACCGGGAGATCAGGTCATCGCCTCGGCCGGCTACAAAGCGATCCGCGGGTCGCGCGGCGCGGCGTGGTCGACCGGCCCGATCGAGATCGAGACCAAGGCCACACTGTTTGAGGGCAGCCTCGGCTCGCCCGGCGCCGGCGCCGCACTCGCGCAGCCGGACGTGCGCCCCGGCGTCGTGCAGCTCCTGTCTCAGCCGCCGACTGTCGTGGACCTGCTCGCGCAGGCGCCGACGTCCAGCAACGTCGTCCGGGTGATCGTCGAGACGGTTGCAAGCAACGCGGCCGCGGCAACAGCAGAAGGCGACGAGAAGCCGGAAGCCGCGCTCGAGTTTGACGAGGTCGACGAGCCGGTGCGGAAGGTCGCCGTGTTCCTGCCGGTGTCCGATGAACTCCTCGAGGACGCCCCGGCGCTTCAGGCATACATCAACGCTCGCCTCGGGTTGTTCGTTCGCCAAGAGGAGGAGGACCAGATCCTCAACGGGCGCGGGCATGGCGTCAACCTCACTGGCCTACTGAACCGCATCCCGGCCGGGAACCGCGGCGTCACGAGCACGGCCACGGCGGCGAGCGCGATCGACCACGTGTACGCCGCGATCTCGAAGGCACGGCAGAGCTACCTCGAGCCGGACGGGATCGTCATCCATCCCAGCTCGTGGGAGATGATGAGGCTGCTCAAAGACGGCGATGAGAACTACATCGGCGGGTCGCCGTTCTCGACGGGGCCCGGCGAACCCAGCGAGACGCTGTTCGGCAAGCGGGTCGCGATCACCACCGCAATCGACAGCGGGCAGGCGCTCGTCGGGTCGTTCCAGCAGGGCGCGCAACTGTTCCGGCGGGGCGGGCTGACGATCGAGATCTCGAACAGTCATAGCGACTGGTTCCGGCGAAATTTGGAAGCCATCAGGGCCGAATCGCGGATCGCGCTTGCGGTGTTCAGAGGCGAGTCGTTCGCGCTCGCGGACTTGGAAATCAGCTAGCGCCACACAAGCGTCCGGCGGCCGGGCGGCGGGCTTCCTTTGCGGGTCATGGCCCCCGTCTCGGCCGCCGGCGATACGCGAACCAACAAGGAGGCACGCAAGATGACCGACGACGAACGCGAGCTGTTGCTCAACGCGTGGGCGCTCGCCGGCGAGGACAAAGCGTTCGTTCCGCAGCCGTGGGCGTTGCCGGACGCCGAGCGGCTACGGGAGGCCGGATGGCTCAGGCGCCGGCTGCTGCCGAACTCCGATCCCGCCTACTCGCTGACGGCGCAGGCGGAGCAGGCGCTCGACCTCGCCGCGCTCCAATGCGACGCCGAGCAGCGGACCAACTGAGGCCGCGAAGGCTTGAGCGATGGCACGGAAACTCACCGAGCCAATCTCGATAAGGGTGGTCGGCGACCGGGCGTTCGACCGGGGCCTCAAGCGGCTCGATGAGGCGCTCGCTGTCACCGCGCCCGACACCCGGCTGGCAGATCAACTGCGCAGGATGAAGCGCAGCGTCGAGCGGGCACGCGACCTGCAGCACGCCGCCCGCCGCGCCGGCCCGGACGGGTCACCGATCCGGCTCGCCGATGGGACGCCGGGTATCACCAGCGACGAGCGGACGACTGTATGAATGCGGGATTGGCGACGCTGCTGCAAGTGCCGATCGAGAAACTCCCGGACCCGCAGGTATACGCGCGGCTCGCTCGCGGAGACCCGCCCGAGAAAGTCCAGGCGTTCGCGTTCCGGCAACTCGACAGATGGCTCGCCCGGCGAGGACAGACGCTCCGCTTCCACCCCGAACCACCACTCCACCTACCGCGATGGATAGGGGTCGTCGTCCCGCCACGGCCAGCGACACGCGGGCACGAAGCATCGTTCCCCAACCATGTTCTCGTCGCGGCTTACGACGAGATCATCAGGAGCATGAGTCATGGCAGAGAACACGGCACACGCCCGCGAGCTCGACGAGGCCGAGGAGTCGTCGTAATTGGGAGCCGGGGGGACAGGAGGAGGGACGGATTTGCAGCGTTTTTTGCGCCAGTTACCGGCCGTATGTTTCTCTGTGAGGAAGTTGTGCCGGGTTCTGGCTGCCACGAGGGCCAATGACTGAGGCCAGGGTCACCGTGCGGCTGAGCAGAGAGACGTTGGCGCGGCTTGATGGGCTCGCGGGCTGCTGGGGCGTCTCGCGGGCTGGTGCGATTCGCAGGCTGATTACCGAGGCCGAAGAGGCCGGGCCGGCGCCGCCGATCCCGACGACTGACGAGTTGATGATGCTCGCGGCCGAGAGGGCTCGCCAGGGCAACATGGCGGCGATTGCGTTCTTGATGGCGCGGGCGCCGGATGAGCGCGACCAGGAGCTGTCTCGCATCTTGGAGAGGCTGGGCGCCGGTGACCAATGAGAGCGCCGACGTGCTCGCGCAGGCCCTCCGGGCGCTCGGCGGCTGCCCGCCGGCCCGGGACCTTGAGCTGGTGGCGGCGGCGCTGTTGCGGGGCCCGGAGGATCTCGCACGCGAGCTCGTGGAGGCCGGTGCCGGGGGCCCGGAGGGAGGGCGGGCCTGGCAGCGGCTCGCGGCGGCTGCGGAGGGGCGCGGCAGTGCGTTTGTGCTGCTGGATCTCGTTGTCGCCGTCGCCGAGGCTGGCGCGGCTCGTGCCTAGGAGGCGGGTAGCATTGGAGCCGCTCCATGTAACGCTTCGGCGGGTCACGCTTTCGAAGCACTGAGCGAACGCGCCCTCGGTTCCGCCCGGGGGCGCTTTCGCTATTTGCAGGGAAAATGCTCCGTGAGCCGGAGCCGCCTGTACAGTGCCGCCTGTGACCCCCTGTAGGCGACATGGCACCCCCCTCTCGCTCGGCTGAGACGAGCCTGCGCGAGCGGCTCGCCCGGACACCCGAGGGCCGCGATGGATAAGCGCCGCGAGATCAACGCGCAGCTCCGACGAGATCCGGGCGTCCGTGCGCTGATGCGTACCGCGCATCTGCGGGCGCTGGCTCGACCGCAGATGTTCGCGCCGTACGATCGAGCGAGGGTGCGCGCCGAGGCGTTCGCGTTCTGGCGGCCGGTGAGCACAGCCGCGCGGAGGCCGCGTTCGCGTGGGGCTGGACGTCCGCGGGCTCGGACGTGCCGGTCGAGCAGCAGCTCGCGCGGCGACCCTCACTTAGACGGCGATCCTGAGCCACACGGTCTAGCGGGGGGACGCGAACATCGTGACCTAGACGCGGGGGCGGAGCTGTGAGAGCGTTCGCGACCGACGAGCAGCTCGCGGCGAGGCTTCGCCGGGTGGCTGATGCTCTTCGCTCGTCACAGCCTGCTCTCGCGGCTGAGGTCGAGGCCGTCGCGATCATCCTCGAGCCACCGGAGGAGCGGGAGGACCTTCAAGTAACGCTCGAGGTCGCGCAGCGGCAGCTCGCGCGTGGACGGAGGCGCGCGGGATGAGCGCTCACCGTCCACTTCCCGCGGCGTCGGCTCGGTTCCGGCAGCGGCTCATCGCCGTGCTCAGCCGGCACACACCGGCCTCACGGTTTTTCTACCTCGGCGCAGACCAGATCGTGATGGTTTGTCCGGTCTGCGACGCGCCGCTGAGCGTCCGTTTCCACGGTACCGCGGTGAGAGCGACTCTCGAGTGCCAGGACTGGTGTTCTGAGGCGGAGATCGCAGAGGTTCTCGACCTGGAGGTTCGCGCATGAGTCCGGTCGAGGATCGTCGCCCTGGAGGCGATCCGGTCTCCGTTGTCGTCCGGGCGTCCGACGTGCGCAGCCGTCGCGTCAAGTGGTGCTGGCGGGGACGCTGGCCGATCGGCTACCTGTCGATCCAGACCGGGGAGGAGAAGCTCGGGAAGAGTCTCTTCTTCGGCTGGGCCGCGAGCGAGCTGACGAACGGACGGCTGCCCGGCGAGTACTTCGACCGCAAAGCACCGATCCTGATCGTCGCGGTCGAGGACAGTTGGGAGAACATGTGGAAGCCGCGACTAGATGAGTAGTTCCGCGGTTTCAGGTTGTGTAGGCGACGAGGGAGCGGCTGGGGCGTCCGAGTTGGTGGTTGAGCGCGATCCCGGCGGCGTAGGCGAGCAGGCGGCTGGCGATCCGGGCGTGGAGTCCGTGCAGGGTGCGGGCGCCGTGTCGTTCGAGGGTGAGGATGTCTTTCGCGGTCCAATAGATCGATTCGATCCGTTGTCGGATCGGCGCGAGGTGCGGGCCGCGTCCGGGCTCGTCTTTGCGGCGAGGTCGGAGGATCGTGGCGTCCAGGGCGGCGGCGTCGGCTTCGAATTGGCGGCCGGCGTAGCCCTTGTCGCCAATCACGGTCAGTGGCCCGGTGCGGTTCACGCGGGCGAGCAGTCGCAGGCAGATGTCGCGTTCGTTGTCCTTGGGGCTGGTCAGGATCATCGCTCGCGGCGTGCCGTCAGGGGCGCAGAGCGTGTGCAGCCGCAGGCCGTAGAAGTAGCGGCTGTGGCTGGCGCAGTAGCCGTAGTCGGCGGCGTTGGCGAGTGCGTCGTCGAGGCTGGAGGTGCCGCCGCGATTGACCGTCTCGCGAGACCGGGCGCATTCGACCGGTGTGGAATCGACGAGCAGCACGTTGTCCTCCCAGCCCGGGCTCAGAGATGCGAAGGACGCGATCAGCGCTTCGATCGTGCTGGCCAGCCGATCGCGGCGGCGGTAGAACCCCGAGCGTTGGGTCAGGCCGGGGAACAGATGCCCAAGGCGTTTGATCGCGGTCGGGATGAACCGATGGTCGCTCGGGATCCCCATGATCGACTGCGCGACCGCGAGCGTGACGACCTCCGCGTCGGTCAGACTTCGGCGGTGGTTGACGGTCTTCTCAGGCAGGAGATCGTCAGCGATGCAGAACACGTAGATCAGCAGCAGGTCGAGGTCGGCGTCCATCGTGGCCCCCAGGGTCGACGGTTGGCACTTCAGAGCACCGCCGACTTCGACCTGCGCTGTTATGTCCCCTTCAAAACCACGACCCCACCAACAGTCGTGGAACTACTCATCTAGAGGCCGCGGGCGCCGACCTCGAGCTGATCTCGTTCCTGACCATCCCTGACAACTGGAACGTCAGGGATGGCGTCGGGCTGATCGAGCAGGCGCTCGACGAGACCGGCGCGGTGCTCGTGTTCGTCGATGCCGTGATGGAGCACCTTCCCGACCCTCGCGGCGGGGAGAACGCCAACTCGACGACGTTCGTGCGGAGCTCGCTCCGGCCGCTCGCGTCGATGAGCGAGACGGCGGTCGGTCGCGACCCTGATCTCCACCCACCCGCCGAAGGGACGCGCCATCGGCTTCGCGGACCTCTACCACGCGTCCCGCGCGTTCACGCAGGTGTCGCGGTCGCTGATGGTGTTCGGCGCGCACCCCGACGATGAGGCGCTTCCGTTCGAGAACCGCCGGCGGGTGCTGCTCAGAGCGCGAGGCAACATCGGACGTGACCCCGGCGCGCTCAGCTTCGCGATCACCGCGAAATGGATGAGGCTCGACGATGGCGACACGGATGAGGTCCCGTATGTCTGCGACGTCGAGAACTGTGATGTGACGATCCGGGATCTACTTCGCGCGGACAGGCCGCGCGCCGGCGGATCCTGAGCAGCGCCCACCCACGAAGCTCGAGCAGCTCAAGAAGATCATCGGCGACTATCTCGCCGACGGCGAATGGCATCCGGCTCGAAGCGGATGAGCTGCGTCGAGGACGGCTGGTCGGCTCGGGACGATCGCTGCCGCGGTCAAGAGCATCGCTCGACGTGAAGAAGGGGCGCGGGTCGATGAACACCGGCTGGTACTGGCGGCTCAAAGAGAGTCAGCCGGGCGCGGAAACGGACCGTTCGTCGCACTCGGCTGAGTCTTTGAGCTCTTCCGGAGGATCGCGAGGCGATCGGCGGCGCCCAACGCGCGCGCGCGTGAAGTCTCTTTCGCCAAATTGAGCTCTTCCAGAAGAACCCCCCCAATCCCCAGTATCTACGGAAGAGCTCAAAGAGTCAATCAAGTGTGACGAGTGAGCTCTTCCGGAGATACGGAAGAGCTCAAAGACTCAGCTTTTGAGAGAGGCAACGCGCGCGCGCGAGAACGGCCACGCTGACGGTCCGCTCGTCGCCGAGATCCGCCGTCGTTAGGGGAGCGAGTCGTGATCTCGCAGGGCATGGCTGTAGCGATCGCCCGCGCCGTCGAGAAGGCCGGCGGGGACATGGACGACGTCGAGGATCTGATCGGCGTGTGGGAACGGCTCGAGCGGGACACGCACGCCCGAGTGGACCGGATGCGCCACGAGGCGCGCACGGTCCGGTGCTGCTGCGCTGATGGGGGCGCCGAGCCGACCGAGGATGGCCGCTGCTCGAGCTGTTCGGGGATGGTCGGCGTGAGCGCGCTGCTCGACCGCCCCGACGTCGCCGGCCAACTGTCGCTGTTCGACCTGCTGCCGCCCGTCGACACGCCCGCCGATGACTTGCGGGACCGGCGCCGCATCCCAGCCGACGACGGCGCCGCACGGCTCCTCCGCGACTTGTGGACCGCGGACTGGATGACGCCGCGCTGATCCCGGCCGCCGCGCTGGTGCTGGAACTCGACCGCCCCGCGGAGCGGGAGGCATCGGCGTGAGCGCGACGACGGGGCCGCTGCTCACCGCGCGCACCGTCGCCGACATGCTCGGCGTCACCTCGGCCACGGTGCTCCGTTGGACCTGCAACGGCGACCTACCGGCGGTTCGGCTCCCGAGCGGCCAGATCCGCTATCGGCAGGACGACCTCGAGGACTGGCTCGGCGCCCATTCGACGCCGAGGCGAGACGTGGCGGTGCTGACCGCCGTCCCAACAACCAACGAGGAGGACCACCGATGACCACCACAGTCTCCAGCGTGCGCCGAGAGGCCAGGAAGCAGGGATTCAAGCTCGTAAAGGGTCGCGACCTAGACGGCTATCCGGACGATCGCTATTGGCTCGGAGGCGCGACCTGGAGTTCACCAGCGGTTCGTTCAACGGCCACAAGTGGGGCATCGTTGGCGACATCGCCGAGGGGTTCCCGGGGAGGGGCGCCAAGCTGTGGGAAGTGGCGGATTTTCTCGCCCGCCGAGTGGAAGGGCAGTCGTCCAAGGCGCTCGCGCTTGTCGCGCACGCAAACCTCGCACTCGACGCGCTTCAGCGACTCCACGAGCAGGCGTGGAGGGGATCGCTGAACCACCCTGGGCGCGAGGCGTGTCGGCGGCTGGGGGATCGGTGCTTGCCCGCTCATCGCCGAGCTGAGAAGCGCTCGCGACGAGTACGCGGCCGCCGAGTCAACGCTGATCGCAGGAGGACCACCGAGCGACCAAGCAACCACCGAGACCGATCAGGAGGACCGCATGAGCGACCAAACCGCGACCAACCCCGTCCTCATGTCGCCGAATGAGGTCGGCGAGGCGATCATCCGCGTTAACGAGCTGGAGCGTGAGCTGCGCGAAGGCCGGCGGGACCTACCCGATGACTACGACGAGCTGATGAAGCTCCTGCAGCGCGCGGCTGGGGAAGCGCTCGACGCCGGACGCGAGCGGACGTGCGAACGCATCGAGAACGCGGCAGAGCGGCTGTACGGCTGCGCGTTCGCGCTCATGGCGCTGAAGCGCGAGGAGGACCGATGAGCGCGACGAGCAAGCTGGCCCTGACAGGCCACTGCACCGCGTGTGGACGGAGAGTGCCCCTCACGGAAGCCACGGAGCTGCGAACACCTCTGTTCCCTAACAGCGAAACCGACCGGAGAGAGGTCACGGTCGTGTTCTGCCTCGAATGCGTCTGGGAGAGCCAGAACGGCAGATGAGCGGGGTGCCCGTGGGTAGCCATCGGCTCGGGCATCGGATGGCGTCAGGGCGCCAGAGGACGCGCCACAGCACGTTAATCCACCGGGTTCGACACATGTTCCTTAACGGTGATACCCTGGTTGACAGATGCCTCGATACCGATACGGACAGACCCCCATGACCGCGCGGGAGCGCAGACTCGCCGAGTCGGTGCGAGCAGCAACCGTTCGGCTCGACGCCGCTCGTGCCAGGCGCAACGCCTACATACGCGAGCGTGCGCAGAACGGCGCCAACATTGCCGACCTGGCTCGCAAGTTCGATCTCAGCCGCGAGGCGACCTACAAGATCCTCCGTCAGCCGCCCGAGCCGCCGTCGCCGCCGCCGGATGTCGTCTCACGGCTGAACGAACTTGAACGTGTGAGGAGGCGCTGATGCCCGCCCAAACCAAAGGTTCAATCTTCAAGGCCCGCAACGGGTACGGCATCCGCTGGCCCGAGAACGGCGCAGCGACCGCAGCAGAACCGGCTTCCGAACCAAGACCGAGGCGCGGACGTGGTTCCGCGAACAGGTCGCGCCACGGCTAGACCGCGGCGCCCCGAGCGCCGAGATCACCTTCGACGACGTTCGCCGAACTGTTCCTGCAACGGCACGCGGCGTCCGTCTCGCGAGCGCACCGTCCAGACGCTCCGAGAGCGGCTCACAGCGGCTCGCGCAACGTTCGGCGAGTGGACCCTTGCCGAGCTGGAGAACGCGGCAGCGGACGTCGCGACGTGGCGCGGATCGCTTCCCGAGAGCAGCCGCTACCGGCTGATCCTCGCGCTACGCCAGACGCTCGCCGCCGCGGTCCGCTGGCAGTACATCGCCCGTAACCCGGCGGTCGACGCCGGCCCGAACCCCGAGCCGCGCGCCGAGGAGCTCCACCCGTTCACCCGCGACGAGATCGACAAGCTCGCCGACCGAGCTCGGACCCGTCTACGGGCCGCTCGTCGTGTTCGCCACCGAAACCGGACTGCGCACGAACGAGTGGACCGCACTCGAGCGCCGCGACATCGACCGCACCGGCGCGGCCGTCACCGTGCAGCGCCGCTACGCGGACGGGACACCTGACGCCGTACCCGAAGACCGTCGCGTCACGCCGGCGGTGCCGCTCAGCGACCGCGCGCTCGAGGCGCTCGAGGCGGTCCCGCCGACGGCTCGACACGCCGCTCACTGTTCCCCGCCGCGAAGGGCGGGCACATCGGCCTCGACACGTGGCGAACCCGCGAGTGGTATCCCGGCGCTCGACGCCGCCGGCATCCCCGCCGAGGGCCGTACTGCCTGCGGCACACGTTCGCGACCGAGGCGCTCGCCGGCGGGCGTCAGCATCTTCGAGCTGGCGCGGCTGATGGGCACCAGCGTGAAGGTGATCGACCGCACCTACGGGCATCTGGCGGTCGACTCCGAGGACGCGATCCGGGCGCGGCTGAACGCGAGATCGCGATCGTTCTGGCGTTGAAGTGGCGTCAGCGACCGAGCGACGATCAGGCGAGCCGACGTGCGAACCGCCACGTGTTGCAGGGCAATCGGGAGCGGGAGCGACGGGACTCGAACCCGCGACCTCCGGCGTGACAGGCCGGCGCTCTAACCAACTGAGCTACGCCCCCTGAGGGGGATCTCCAGTATGGCAAGAGAAATTTATTCGCGCGGGCCGCAACTCTGGTCGAGCCGGTGTGTCTTGGCGGTGAATGATCTCGCAAGGGCGCGCCTAACCCGGCCGTGGGTGTGTCCGGAGGGATCAGGCGACGGGGACCCTGGAAGCGGGTCCCCGTTGTCGTTAAGTCTGTGGGGAAGGGATGGCGCCGTGCGGCGCGGTATCTACCGCGTCGCCGGCGCTTGTCTATCCGGGGGAACCCAGCCGCCAAAGGTCCGCTCGAGCGCGAGCCCGACGGCGATCGAGACATGGTCGCGATCCAGCCCGGCGGCGACCTGGACCCCCAGCGGCAGGCCCGCGTCCGACAGCCCAAGCGGGACTTCGGTCACGGGGACGCCGGCGAGGTTGAACATCGCGGCCGGCGTGAACAGCCACGGCCGCCCCGTGGTCCGTCCGTGACGAGGCGCGACCCGCTGATGGGCTGGATGGAGGACCACGCCATCGCCGATCGCGTCGATCAGCGCAGCGGCGAGCTCCCGCGCGGTCTCGACGAGCTTCTCGGCGGCGGCGCCCTGCATCTGGGGGAGCAGTTCGGCAGCGAGGGCGAGCCGCGTCGGCAGCGTGTGAGGCCCGTGGCGACGCGCCAGCGAGCGTACGGTGACGCGGTCGGCACCGGCGTCGCGAAGGAGCGTGAGCGTGGCCCGGGAGGCGCCGGACTGCAGCATCGCCAAATACGGCAGCGCGGCGCGGCGCCAGGTGCGAAACTCGACGCGGCGCACGACCGCGCCGTGCGCGGCGAGCGCTCCGACGGCCCGCTCGCGGGCATCGCGCAGCTCGCGCGTCATCGGCAGCAGCGAGGAGTTCTCAATCGTGGTGACGGAAAGCCCTTCGAGTGAGACTGCCGATGGGTCGCCGAGTTCCACCGTCCGTGCCAGGTGATCGACGCCGTCGGGCCCGGCGATCACGCGCAGCAGTGGCATCAGGTCTTCGCCGCGACGAGCGAGCGGCCCGGTCGCAAGCATCCGTCCGGCGTCGTCGCCCGGGGTGGCGGGATAGGAGCCGGTGTTTGGCACGAGACCCGACGTGGGCTTGTGGCCGAATACGCCGCAGAAGAACGCCGGAATCCGGATCGAACCGGCGATGTCTGACCCGATGCCGAACGGTGAGCCGCCGCAGCCGACCGCGGCCCCCTCGCCGCCCGAGGAACCGCCGGCGGTGCGGCGCGGGTCATAGGGATTGTTCGTGCGGCCGTAGAGGCGGTTGTCGGACTCGATCCACATCGTCAGCTCTGAGGTGTTCGTGACGCCGAGGGGGATCGCACCCGCGTCGATCAGGCGCTGCGGGACCGGCGCCGTCGCGCTCGCGCGAAACCCGCCGCGGGCGACGAGGCCCGCTGACTGGGGCATCCCGGCGAGCGCGATCGATTCCTTGACCGTGAACGGGACGCCGAGAAGCGGTGGGAGCGGCTCGTCGGATGTGGCGGCCGCGATGCGCTGGTCAGCGGCGGCTGCCTCTCGCCGGGCGCCCTCGAAGCGGTCGGCGATCAGCGCGTTGACCTTGGGTGTCCACGCGATGTGACGGGCGATGTGCGCCTCGACGACCTCGCTGGCCTGCAGCTCCCGTCGCCGGATCGCGCCTGCGAGGTCGACCGCCGAGCGCTCGGTGATCTCGAGGCGCTCAGTCGTTGCCGTCATCGCGCGGCCACAGCAGGCTGAGCGTCCGCGCCGTGAAGCGCTCATAGCGGTGGGGCGAGTACCGATCGGGATCCGTCAGCACCATTCGCCCTGCCTCCTCGCCGAGGTCACGAATTGCCCGGGCCACCAACTCAACGTCGATGTCGTTCGGAACCTCGGGTCGTATCATCGTCATCCGCACGAGATGCTCGATCTGCGCAAGCGTCGTCGCGCGGTTCTTCTCAACGAGCTGTCGGACGATCGCCGGATTGCCCTCCGGCGGCAGCAGGATGATCCGCCACGTGGCAGGGCGGGCCGCGACGGCGTCGAGGAACCGCCGGATGCTCCCGAGGAGCAGGCTGATCGGCTCGAAATCGCCCGGACTCTCCGGCACGATTTCGCGAAGTTGTTCGAGTGCGTAGCGCTCCTCGCGGGCAATGAGCGCCTGGAGGAGCTCTCCCAGATTCGGGAAGTGGTCGTACACGACCGGTCGCGTCACTCCGGCTGCGCGCGCGATCGCCTCGATCGAGATGCCGCTGTATCCCTGCTCGAGGATGACGCCCAGCGCGGCGTCGATCAGCTGCTCCCGCCGCTGGCCGGGAGGCATCCGCGGCGCGTACCGGCGCCGCGTGCGTCCGGCCGGATCGGAACTGGGCGGTATCCGAGACGCCATCGCCGCGGTCAGGCTACAGCGCCGAAGGCATCGACCGAGGTCTCGCCTCGGACCCGGTCACTCGCCGGAGCACACCACGCAGCGTTCCCAATCGAACGGCTGAGTGATGCCCCGCAGCCGACGGTCGTTCTCGTGCCACTCCCGATTGAGGTGCCGGCCGACGACCACGACGGCAACGCGACCCGCGCCGGCGGCCTTCAGCGTGGCGGCGGCGCTCTGGGCACTTGCACCCGTGGTCCACGTGTCGTCGATAAGCAACACCGACTCGCCGTGCAGTGGGCGCATGGCCTGAAACTTCTCGGTCGAGAAGGCTCGCGGCGCGCAGTCGACGTCCGACCGCGCCAGCAGCCGTGCGTGGCGATCCCGGGTCGGATCGACGACGTCACCGACGATGTGGCGGAGTGGGTGGCCCGTGTCTCGCGCCGCCGACCCCGAGGGGACGGTCGTCACAACTGAAAACGCGCTCGCGCCCGACGCACGCGCCACGCACTTCTCGTGGCCGACAAGGAACCGCCACAGGAGGGCAGCGAGCTCGGCACGCAGCCGGCGCGCGGTCTCGCCCTCGCGGCGCTTGTAGCTCGCGAGCGCATGGTGAAGCTGCTCGTGCCCGATGCTGTACGAGATCGGGACGACGCCGTCGAGGCGCTGCTGGCCGTGCGCGCACGCATAGCACTGCGCGTATCCATCGGTGAAGTTGAAGCAGACCTCGCAGACCCCGGGACCTGGTCGTGGGCTCAGCAGGAAGTTCCCGTAGACCGCCGTCAGTTCGCCCACCGTTGGCACAGCGTCACCTCATGGTTGAAGCGCCCCGCTCGTGAGCCGCTCGATCGTGTCCGTGATCGCGGTTGGGCTATCGACGACGTGCGTGCCCGGGCGGGTCGCGAAGTCACGCGCCCACGGTTGCTCGAGCAGTGAGCTGACGAGAAACACCGGCCGCCCGTGTTCCAGCGCGAGGCGCGCCTGCATGCGCGAACCGCTCGTGTGCGACGCCTCGACGATCACGCTTGCCAGCGTCATGCCGGACATCACCGCGTTGCGCATCGGGAATGTCCGTCGGCTCGGCGGCGCATCGGGCCAGAACTGCGAGACGACGGCGCCCTGACGGATCAGGCGGCGCTGAAGCGGAGCGTTCTGGGGCGGGTAGGCGCGCCGGAGCCCCGTACCGATGACGGCGAACGTCCGGCCCTTGCAGGCGAGGGCGGCCGTGTGCGCGGCCGTGTCGATCCCCGCCGCCAGGCCGGACGCAACCGTGAACCCGCGTTCGACCAGGTGCTCGGCGATCCGGCGGGCAATCGACAGCCCACGATCGGTTGCCTGGCGCGCGCCAACGACCGCGATCGACCGGGAATCCTCGCGCCGAAGTTCCCCCGAGACGAAGATCAATGGGGGCCGGTCGTGGACGCCGCGCAGGTTCTCAGGGTAGTCCTCGTCGAGCACCGTGAGTAGGCGCATCCCCTCGGCTCGCCACTGCTCGACCTGGCCGGCTGCGTTCTGGAGGTCCGGGTGCGGATCGAGCAGTTGCTGCTGCGGGCCCATCTCCTCCTCGAGAACGGCCAGGGCGCTCCCGGCCTCCTCGATCAGCTCGGCATAGTGCTGCCACGGCCGTGTGCCGGTTCGGAGGAGCAGTACGAGGGCGGCATGTTCGGCCAACTGCTCCATGCAGCGAGCCTACCGGGGCGAACAGACGTTCCCACGTGATTCGGGCGACCTGGCGTCTTTCAGAGCGGACATCGGACCGGCCCAACGCGTCGGCGGGCGCCGCAACCGAGTCCCCACCTTCCACGGCGCGGACCGCAGCCGACGCTGACGTCAGGACGGACTGACGCCGCAGCCGTAGACGGCTTGGCCCCCGCTCCGCCGCTCCGCTATGAAGCAGCCGTTGCGCAGCACCTGCACTGCGTAGCTGCCGTGCTTGCCCCGGAGGGTCAGGGTGCACATGAACACCGGCAGATTCGTGTGGCCGAAGGGCGAGGACGCGCGCTCTGCCATCGATGCGGGGTGACAGGTCGCTTCTGTCGGCGCGGGCGGGCCGCCATGAGCGAGCAGCGCGTGCTCGACGGCCGTGGCCGAGGGCCCGCGCGCCGGGCCTGTGTCGATCGTCGCCGACGGCGAAGTGGACGAGGTCGTCGACGAGGTGCTGCTCTGCGAGGATGCGCCACAACCGGACACGGCGACGATCACGGCGGCCGGGGCCAACCACGTCGCCAGTCTGCACATCCCGTCCCTCACCGGCGCTAGCGCACCGGTCGCGCCGCTGCCGCGATCGCGAGCATCTGACGGTTGGTCAGGACGTTCTCGAGCGTGTTCGTCAACCAGTAGACGGCCCCGCCGTCATGCCACGCGACGACACGCAGCCGCTGTCCCTCGAAGAACAGCTGCAGCCTGCGTCCGCCAAGGGTGATCGTCTGGTTCGGATTCTTGGTGATCGGGGCGTTCTGCCAGGTCGTCCCCTCGAGGTCGTAGTACTGGCCGAGGCTGCCCTGCGCAACGACGACGACGTACGCAACATGGCCCTGGAGGCGATACGGACGGATCGTGTCCGGCCCGGCACCGAGCGCGGTCACGCGGTTCACGGGGTAATACAGGGGGAACGGGATCTTGTGCGTGTTGAGCCGCGCCTGGAGAAGGTCGTCGGGCGTCGCCGCCGTGAGCGGAGCCGATGGGGCTGCCGGGCCTGGGCTGCCCTTCTTCGCTGGGGCGTGGCCGCCTCCGACCGAGATCCGGGCCGGCTTGAGGCCGCCGTTCAGGAACGCGCGGACGGTGCGGCGGATCTGTTTGTGGTTCGCGGTCACGTACGAGGGCCCGACATCGGCTGTGAAGGTGACCTGGCGGACCGGGTGGCTCGCGGACTGAACGACAAGCTCGAGCAGCTTCAGGACGTCATCGGTTGAGCGGACGTCAGTGCTTGCATACTTGCCGAAGATCTCTTCGATTGGGTGCAGCCGCGCAACCAGCCCGCTCGCGCCAACCTGGTTCTTGATCTGCCGCAGGAAGTCCTGCTGACGAGCGGCCCGCACGAGGTCGGTGTCGGTGTGCCGATAGCGAACGTATGCGAGTGCGTCCGTCCCGCACAGCTTCTGATAGCCGGGCTGGACGTTGATCTCCGAGTATGTCTGCCCGACGCCAAGACCGAGGTTGGAGTGGTAATAGCGGCGATCGACCTGCACGAAGATGCAGCCGAGATAGTCGACGAGTGCCTTGAAGCCACCGAAATTGATGTCGATGACGTGGTTGATCTTGATCCCCAGCACCTGCTTGACGGTCTTGACAGCGAGCTTGGGACCACCGAGCGTGTAGGCAGCATTGATCTTCTGGGTGCTCGACCGTCCGTGGTCCGGGTGAATAGTGACCTTCAGATCTCGCGGGATCGAGAGCAGCGTCGTGTTCGGCTGGTTTGGGTCGAGCCGAACGAGGATCATCGTGTCGGAGTGCGGCGGATTGCTCGCGTCGATGGCCGTCTTGGCGCGCTGGTCAGAGCCGATCAGCAGCAGCGTCTGGGGTCCCCCGGCGTCAGCGTTGGCGAGTTCGTTACCGAGATTCAGCCGAGGGCTCTGCTTGAGCGCGTCGGTGAAGAACTTGACCTCCAGCAGCGTGCCGGTCGCAACCGTCGCCGCGACAGCGGCCACGACGATGAGACAGCCGAGCAGCATGCGCACAAGCGAGCGGCCGCGGCGCTTGCGGGCTGGTGCAGCATGAAGCTGTGGCTCGAGCGTAGACACGCGGCAACGCTGGACCCGCGACGATCCAACGAGTGGAAGGTCGTCTAGCTGACGTGCTCGGCCGGCTCGTTCACCGGCTGTGGGCCCACGGGCTGCGCAGCCACCGGCTGCGCAGGCTCTGTGCTCGTACGGACGGGACCGCTCTCAACGTGCTCAGGCTCGTCATCGGTGCTGAGCGCGTTCTTGAAGTCCCGGATCCCGCGGCCGAGCGAGCGCCCGACCTCGGGCAAACGCTTCGGACCGAGCACAAGCAGCGCGATCACGAGAACGAACAGCAGATGGGTTGGCTGAAGGATGTCGCCAATCACTGTGTTCAGACTGTAGCTGAACCGATGGGCCGATCCAACGCCTCGGCGGCCGGATTTCGAAACTCGTCGGTTCTGTACGCGGTCACACAACGTGGTTCCTACGGGTTCGAGGCTTCGCAAGGCTCCTTGACTTTCGCCGTTGGCGCAGGCGATGCTGCGATCCGTCCGTGGTTTGTTCGTGCGTCGTTCGAGAGGATCGGACTGGATGGCCGTGACGCCGGAGGAGGTTGAGCGCGAGAAGCAGACGCTTCCGTTCGGCTGGGGTCGCTTCGGCAAGGCAATCGAGCACGTGGCGTCGATCGTCTCACCGCAGGAATCACTGCTCGCGTCGTGCGTCACGCTCAACCCGAGCTACGAGTACAAGCCCCGCGGGATCCCGGGTGGCCTCGTCAACCTTGGTTCCGCGCTCCACGAGCTGACGAAGACAACCAACGTCGTGCTCGCGGCGACGACGACCCGGGTGTTGGCGATCGGCACCGGCGCCGGAGGTGCGCCGCGGGATCACGTCGTGCTGCCATACGACGGGCTCTCGATCGTGTCCCGGGAGAAGAGGGCGTTCGTCCTCGGCTGGCCGGATGGCGAGATGCGCTTCCGGGGTGCCGCCAAGCAGCAGTTGCCGCGATTTCTCGACGTGATCTCGGCGCAGGCGCGGCCGGCCGGGGTGGGGGCGGCGTCGGAGTCGGAGTCGGCGGATGGCCGGTCTGGGCCGTACTGGCGGTCGGATACGTGAACCGGTCGGTGATGCGGAGGCCAGCCGCGCGGGCTCCCGTCACCGCACACCATCGGCAAGATGTTCCGATGGAGAACCGCTTCGGGACACGTCGGGAGATCGTCCCGATCCGAGCGGCAAGATTCACCAATCCGCATCGGTCCGCGCGTCCATTGGCGCTTCTTGCCGATCGCAGCAAGCGATCGCGATTTCGCATTCGCTTCCCCCGAAGCGCTGCTTGCTGCTGAGATACGACGTGTGTTCGAGCGGCAGGGCAGGCCTCAGTCGAAGCGGTACCGCTTTGAGCCCGTGAACCGCGACTCGTGGCGCAAACGAGTCCGGGCGCGGATAAAGGTTGAGCTGGCTTCCCGTGGAATCGAACTGCACCGGACGCGCGGAGTGCGTCGCACGCTGCCAGCCGTGTTGGCTCATTACCGCCGGCTCGGACTTACGCCGTCGACCGTGATCGACGTGGGTGTCGGGCCCGGGACACCGGAGCTGTATGCGTCGTTTCCGGAGTCACGACTGCTGCTTGTGGAGCCGCTCGAGGAGTGGCGGCGGGACCTTGAGCGGCTGGAGCGGGAGCGCGGCGCGGACGTTGTGCTCGCCGCCGCCGGGCCGGAAGCAGGTGAGGTCGAGATCACCGTTCACCGCATGCCTGTGTGCTCGTCGATCTTCGGTGATCGGCGAGGGGAAGATCACTCGGGGGCCCGTCGCAGCGTTCCGGTGGTCAGGCTTGACGATGTTGTCCAGACGCGGGGCCTTGCCGGGCCGTTCGTCATCAAGGTCGACGTCGAAGGCGCCGAGCTCGAGGTGCTTCGGGGCGGGCGTGACGTGCTCCGAGGCTGTGAGCTCGTGTTGCTCGAGGTCTCGCTCTTCGAGTTCGTTGCCGGAGCGCCGCAGTTCCACGACGTCGTTGCCTGGATGCACGATCAGGGCTTTGTCGTCGGCGACATCTACAACGGCCATTGCCGGCTGTTGGATGACGCACTCGCTCAGGTGGACGTGGCGTTCGTCCGCGAGGATGGCCGCTTTCGAACCGAGCACGCCTACGCGACGGCCGAGCAGATCGATGCGCTATATCGAAGCTGGGAACGCTGACGGCGACGGTCTTGGGCGACCGTCAGGGCGACACCTTCACGGTCGTCGGTCGGCTCCGGGCCGGGGCGAACGGGTAGTCGCTTTCGCGGGCGGTCGTGGCCCAGAGGCGGTAGGTCTCCGTGCCGTTTCCGCGCAGGAACGTGTAGGTGCTGGCGAATCTCCCGTTCGGGCGAGCGTAGAGATGCCCGATCTCCGCCGAACCGCCAGGCCATCCGACCCAGAGGACGACAAGCTCGCCGGCCGGAGGGATGTACCCGCCCCGGAGTTGACCGCGCAGTTTGATCGTTCCGCCCCAGTGCGTATGCCGCGGCGAGATCCCCAGCGAAACGGAGGCAGGCACGATGATGTTCGCCGTTGTCGACGTCGACGGCTCCACCGTTGATGTGCCGCCGTAGACCGCGCGCACCAGTCGAGATGGACCCGCCGGAACCGTCGCGGACCAGCTTCCGTCGCCGGCAGTGGTCGTCGTCGCCACTGTCGAGAACCTGCCGTTGCCAGTGTCCGGAGCCGTTTGGACGGCCACCCGCTGGCCTCCGATCGCGTTACCGCGGTCGGTCCCGAGCCAGCCGCTGACCGTGGACCTCGCGCCGTGGCGGACCGTCTTCGTCGACACGCGCACCGTGTGGGGGAGCAGCACGACGCGCTTCACCCGCCAGCGGCCGTTCACCTTGACGCGGCGGCGCACGATCCGGGCGTGGCAGTGGACGACGGTGATCGTCCGCGTCTCGGCCGGGATCCGAATCCGCTGCTTGTGGCCGTGCAAGGTCACCGTGACCCACCGCGCCGGGATCCGCACGCGCTCACGCTTCTTCGACGCAGCGAAGCGCGTTCACGACCCGAGCGAAGAGACACGGTGCTCACGGACGGCTCGCGGATCGTCATCCGCCAAGTCTCGACCGCCGACCGCGCGGGCCGGCCGTTGACGTCAAGCGCGTTGTTCTCGGCAAAGCAGTTCGCGGTGTGCGCCCCGATCCCGGAGACCTGGATCTGTGCCCTCGCTCCGGGATGCAGCTGGTACGGAGCGTCGTCGACCGAGCACCACGTCCCGCGAACGCCGCTCGGGCCGGCCTGAGCGGTCGCGGAGATGGCCTGCGAGCCGGCCGTTGACGGCGCGTCTGTCGGGCCGCTCAGGCTGAGCGAGACCGGGACGTTGTCGATGTTGACCGGCTTGGTGACCGTGTCGGAGAGGGACTCGTCGGGCCTGGTAGTCGTAGGCCGCGTCGCTGCGCCCACATCGTCAGCGGAACTGCCGGCCTCGGAACTGACGGAGGCCGTGTCGAAGAGCTGCGAGAACGAACCGGCTGGGCACTGATGCCAGACGATCTGGCTTGCCGGCTGCGTTGACTGGTCTGGCTGACGCTGCGTGATCCAACGTGCCGCGTTCATCTGGCAGACGCCGGACGGTCCGTCGGCCGTGAACGCGATCGGCCACGAGCCTCGGACCCAGCCCGACTCGGCGCCGAGGCTCTGCGGCGCGCCGGCACGATCGTCGGTCCCGACACCTCGCCACGCTTCGAGCTCGAGTCCGAGCACCGCTACCTCCGCCGGTTTTGTGGCGCCATCGCACGTGCGTCCTCCGCACACGACCTGCCAGCCGAAGTACGGGGAGTTGATCGGCCGGCGAGTTGTAAACTGGTCTGGCCTGGCTTCACCTGAGCCCCGCCGCCCTTCCAGTAGAAGCCGCCGCCCCAACCCCGACCTTGTCGACGCCGTAGCTGACCATCCCTCGGGGCCCTCGTGTCATGCGGCTCCGATGATCGAGAGGCCAGCTCGGGGCGTCGATCTCCCAGTAGGCGCGTGATCCCGCGGTCACGTTCGAGGCGTGGCCGAACACCTCATGCCCATTGACGGTCTCGCCCGGCGGGCACTGGTACGCAGCCGGCAACGCCAGGACCGATGTTGACCGCTACTGCGCAACCCCGCACGTGCCCGCCGAGTGATTCTGCGCCGGTCGTCCAGCTGCCGCAGACATGAAGCCAGACGACCCCGGCAGCCGCGGCCGACGCCGCGATCTTCAAGCTCATCACCGCAGCGGCAGTGAGCAGAACCGTCAGGACGCGCGAATGCTCGGGACGCGTGACGTCACGCCGACCACGTGAGTCGGCCTCCATCAGCAGATCACTGCGATGTTGAAGCGGGCCCGGGCAGGGCCCGCTTCGTCGTACGGCCAGACGCAGACGCGTGTCTGTCCTGCGGGCGCCGACTGCATTGACATGCGATTCCGAGGCGATCCGCGATCGGTGCGAATCCCCGGTACCGCGGCTGAGCGTCGCCAAGACCGCGCACGAGTGCGAAAACCGCGATCTCCCAGTCGACGATGTACTGCGTCTGCCGAGACCGAGACGCGGGCATCGCGGCTAGCCGCTCGAGGACTTGCCGTCCGTCGTCGATGCAGTGCCCAGTGCAACACCGACCCGCCGATGCTCTTGCTGTCGAGCTTCTTCGCCGTCACGGAGCCGTTGGCGAGCTTGTTGGTCGTGACCGCGCCGCTCTTCAGTTGGCGGGTGCCGACGCTGTTGGCCGGGAGGTTGGTCGCGGCGTAGCTGGTTCCGCCGAGCGCGACGATGAGGGCGAGGTATGCGATCGCGTTGCTGCGGAGGTGGTGGATCAGCCGGGTCACGTCCTGCTCACTTTCTGTTGGTTCCCCATGTCAACACTTGGGAGCGCGATGGTGGAGCGCTGGGAGCAACTTTTGACACTTTCGTCACGAGGCGTAACTGAGCTGTGACATTCGGGGGTCATCCGAGGTGGCCGGGGCCGAAGGGGGCGCCGGGGCCGGCCGGGCCGGAGCCTGTCCGCTCGCGCCTGAGCCGCTGCCGCCGGCCCCACTTGAGCCGCTTGAGCCGCTGGCTCCGCTTGAGCCGCTGCCGCTGGCTCCACTTGAGCCGCTGGCCGTGCCGGAACTCGAGGTGACGCCGGACCCTGACGTCGACCCGGCGGATGAGGCGCCCGAGCTCGATCCGGCGGACGCGGATGAGGCCGACGGCGTCGATGACTGGGTCGACGACGCTGGAGCGCTGACCGGGACCGCGGCACTTCCCCGCGACGGCCCTCGATGCCGACGCGTCCGATTCGCGTGGCGGGCGACGTGATGCGTGCTCCGGTGGGCGGCGAGGCGCGACGAGAACCGCAGCCGGGTGGCGGACAAATCCCCGCGGAGGAGATCGTTGACAGGCAGACGAAGCTGGGCGCTCGGGTGGGACGGCGGGGCACCCTTCCCGGCGAGTGAGGCGACGACCACGAGGATTACCGCGATCAGGCCGCCGAGCCCGGCGAGCCCGGCAAGCCCGGTGACGGAACGGCGCCCGCCCGCCGCGCGACGGTGATCGGCTGAAGTCCGTCGATCCGCGGGTCCGGCTCCAGCGGCGCCGGCCGGGGCCGCTCAGCCCACCGGCGCCGTCTCAGCCGTGGCGCGTGCGGGGCTCCCGGTGTCCAGTGTGGGCGCCTGCCACGCCGTGCTCGGTCAACCGGCGGCCGGGGCTCGTCCGGCACCACGGATCCGGACTCGCGCTCCGGTCCCTGAAGTGCGTGGTGCATGTCCGCCGAGTGCTCGCCCCAGAAATCGGAGGGGCTCGGGGCCGTCGGCGACGCCTCCCCGGACGCCGGGTCGGCGTCCCGCGCGCGCGGGCCGAAGGGGATGAGCTCCTCTCGCGGGCCAAGCCAGTCACGCGGAAGGCGCACGACGTTGCTCTCGGTCGCGCGGCCCTGTCCGCCTGCTTCGGTCTCTCCGCCGTCCCTATCCAACCCTTCCCGACCCTTCGACCGTTCCGCCGCCCGCAGCGACGATGACGTCCTCCAGGGCGAGTAGTATACCCATCTGAATTGGTTCCAATTTGTCTCAATTGGAGAACCTGACGCGGTGGATCGGACCGAAACAGAAGAGACGTTCCTGACCGTCGCCGAGGTGGCGGAGATGCTGAAGCTCAATCAGCAGACGGTGCGCAACTGGATCGACCAGGGGTCGCTGCCGGCGCTCCGGGTCGGGCGGCGGGTGCGGATCAAGCGGTCCGACTTCGACCGCATTCTGGAGGAGTCCTACAGCGGTCGGCCGACGCCGCCGGCCGCCGCCCAGCCGCCGCCGGCGGAGCCGACGCCGAGCGCCCAGGACTTCTGGGGAGGTGAGCCGGTCGGGATCCCCGAGCCGGCACCCGGCAACGTCGACGGCGACGGCAACGGCCGGCCGCGCGAAGATCGGCCGCACGACAGTCAGCCGCACGAGAATCGGGCGCACGAAGGCGAGCGCGCCGCTTCCGAGCGCGCAGACTCCGTCATCCCGTGAGCTTCCCGAGCGAGACCGAGCGCGAGCGGGCGCACGTGATGCGTGCCGTCCGGCAGGCAGGGATGAGTTGGGCTGACGCGATGAAGGCGCACAAGCTCGCCCCGCCGGACATCAACTTCGCCCGCCGCCTCCAGTCGCTGGCCGACGCCGCCGCGAGTGAGCAGATCGCGTGGGAGCACGCGCACGCAGCGGGGCTGCTGTGGCGACCCGTCCCCGGCGCGGAGCAGGCGGAGCCGCCATATGAGCTGCGGCCGGGCACCGGGCGGCGGGGTCCACCCGAGATGTGGGAGCGCTTCGATCGCGCCGTACGGACGCTCAACCGGGCGATCACGGGCTCTGATGCGGCCGCGGTCGCCGACGGATTCGGCGAGCTTTCCGACGCTGCCGCGGCGCTGGCGGAGGCGATCGCGAGGGAGGACGCCGAGACAGGCACGGCCCGCGGCGTGGCGTAAGTCGGTAACAACCCGGGCCCATGCCTCCGATCCCGCGCCGTTCGATTCACCTGCCGGCGCCCGGTACGAAACGCGCCGTCGTGATCGGCGCCGGCTCGTTCGGGACGGCCGTTGCGGTGCTGCTCGCGCGCGGTGGGCTGAGGACGACGCTGCAGACGCGCACGCGGGAACAGGCGCAGCAGCTCGCTGAGGATCGGGACAACCGGGCGTACCTCCCGGGCGTGGAGCTGCCCCGGGAACTGCGCATCGAGTCCGTCGATGCCGGGCTCGCGCGCGCCGACTACGTCTTCCTCGGCGTTCCCTCGAGCGGGCTCGAGGCGGTCATCGACGGCCTCGAGCAGCACGGCCTGCCGGCCGCGGGCGGCGATCATCTCGCTCGCGAAAGGGCTCGTCCCACCCGACGGGACGCCGCCGACGCAACTCCTCACGCGGCATTTCGGTGCGCAGCCGGACCGGGTGCGTCGGCGGGCCCGCCCACGCGCGGGAGATGGTGAGCGCCGGGCGCGGGACTCGTCGCGGCGTCGACGGAGGAGGCGCTCGCGAGCGCGGTCGCCGGCGTGTTCGTGCGGGCCGGTGTCGTGTGCGAGGAGTCGAACGACCCGATCGGCGTCGAGCTCGCCGGAGCGGCGAAGAACGCCGCGGCTCTCGCCTCGGGCGCGACCGTGGCGCAGGGGCTCAACGCCGCCGGCGCCGCGGCCGGACACATCTTCGCCGAGGTGTGGCGTTGGGCCGAAGCGGCTCGGCGCCCGCCCCGAATCGATGATCGGCCTCGCGGGCACGGGCGACCTCGTCGCGACCGCGCTCGCCGCTGAGAGCCGCAACCGGCGTGCCGGCGAGCTGCTCGCCCAGGGGACCCCGTCACGCGAGATTCCGGCCCGCGTCGGTCAGGCGATCGAAGCGTTCGATTCGGTCCCGCTGCTCGCCCGGGCGATCACGCGCGCGGGGATCCAGGCGCCGGTCACGACGGCGCTCGCACGACTCATCTCCGGCGAACTCCCGCTCGACGAATGGATCGGGATCGTCCGCACGACGCTGCCGCCGCCGCCCCGTTGGCGTCCGACCGTGCGGCCTGGCTTCTGGAAGCGGTTGCGCGAGCGCATGAGACGGTGGTTTCGTCAGCAGGGTGACCGCGCAACCGACGGCTTTGCCTGACGGCAACACTTCGTTTACTCCCCCTGAAGGCACCGCTGTCACCGTGCGCGAGAACGCAAAAGGAGAGGGAGACCATGCCGCAGATCATCGTGACGGCTAATCGAGGTGACGACACCGTGACATGGCGCGAGCGGATCAACGCGAGCGACTTCGAGAGCGAGCACTTCGCCCAGCAGCTCGTCGAGCGCATCGGGTGGGCGGTGAGCGACGCTCACGAGGTCGAGCAAGACGCCGATCGCCGTCCGCTCAGCTCGCAGGGACGCGCCGGCCGCGCCGGCTCCGGCGGCGAGCTAGGCCAGACGGCGCTCACGCCGCCCGCCGGGCCGCTAACGCCGCTCGGCGAGCGTCGTGACCACGGCCTCGTACACGCCGGCTCCGTAGGCCTCTGACGCAACCCGCACGCCCGGCGCGTCCGACCGCGCTCAAGCGTCGGGTCGCGCTCGAGGGCATTCGCGACGAGCCAGAACGTGCCGACGACGCCGGCCGCGTCCATGTCCTCACGTGAGTCGCCCGACCGCGATGCAGTCAGACGGCGCGTACGCGCGCGCCTGCATGTGGCGCGCGACGGCGCGCGCCTTCGACGCCCCGCCCGGGACGAGGTGGTACGCGTGGACGATCGGCAGGCCCGGGCATCGTGTGCTCGCGGACGACCCCGTTGTCGACCAGCCGCAGCCAGTCGAAGCCCGGCATCCCGCGAGGACAGCGGCCGCCTCGTCGAGGTCGACCGAGCCGCGGAACAGCGGCGACACCTCGCGTCCGATCGACCACGGCGTGTGTGGCTCAAGGCGTCCGGAGAACTCCGAGAGCAGCAGATCGCACGCGCCGCTGCGCTCGATCTGAGCGTGAATCGTGCCCGCCTCCTCGGAGGGCACGAGCCCGTTCGTCAGCCACTCGAGCTCGCCGTCGATGACGACGCCGCACCCGAGCTCGAAGATGTAGGACGAGGACCCGATCAGGCGGGCGCTCTCGAACACGCTGCCCTGCCGCCGGCCGGAATAGAGCACGACCTCGACGTCGGCCCGCCAGCACGCCTCGAGCGCCCGGACGCCCATGTGCGAGAACCGTCCGTCGGCGCCGCGCAGCAGCGACGCCCCGGGTCCGAGCAGCGTTCCGTCAAGGTCGACGTAGAGACAGCGCATCGAGCGGGCGACCGTACCATCACAAGGCGAGTGTCAATCGCTGGAGAAACCTGGACGGATCTGCTCGAGCAGGGCCGAGCCGATGAACGGCTCGTGCACGACGTGCGTCACGAAGGCGCGCCGGCCGCGTCTCGTCGACCCGCCGCACGACCTGAGCGCGCCGCGTCGCCCAGGCCCTGAAGAACGTCGGGATCACGCGAGCTCTACGCCCACCAGGCCGAGGCGTTCGAGTCCGCGTTCGCGCAGCCGACGATCATCACGACCGGCACCGCATCCGGGAAGTCGCTGTGCTTCCAGCTGCCGACGCTGGAGGTGCTGAGCACCGATCGCACGGCGCGCGCCTTCTACCTGTATCCGACGAAGGCGCTCGCGCAGGATCAGGCGCGGGCGCTCCATGCCTTCGGGCTGCACGCGTCGATCCGCCCCGCGATCTACGACGGCGACACGCCGCGCAACGAGCGCGCCGCGATCCGCAAGCGCAGCAACCTCATCCTCACCAACCCGGACATGCTCCACGTCGGGATCCTGCCCCACCACGACAACTGGGACGACCTGCTCGCGAACCTCGCGTTCGTCGTCGTCGACGAGGCGCACGTGTACCGCGGCGTGTTCGGCTCGCACGTCGCGAACGTGCTGCGGCGCCTGCGCCGGGCGGCCGCGATCCACGGCAGCGAGCCGCGATTCCTGCTCGCGAGCGCGACGATCGCGAACCCGGTGGAGCTCGCGGAGCAGCTCACGGGTCACGAGGGCTTCCACCTCGTCGACGACGACGCGGCGCCGCGGCCGGAGCGGCACACCGTGATGTGGAATCCGCCGCTGCTCGACGAGGATCTCGGCGTCCGCGCCTCCGCGCTGTACGAGGCGGCCGAGGTCTTCTCCGAGCTGATCCGCGCCGGGGCGCGAACGATCTGCTTCATGAAGTCGCGCAAGGGGGTCGAGCTGATCCTCAAGCACGCCCGCGACCGGCTTGACCCGGAGCTCGCGGAACGGGTCGCGCCGTATCGCGCCGGGTACACGCCGGCGCAGCGCCAGGAGATTCAGCGCCGGCTCACCGCCGGCGAGCTGCTCGGCGTCGTCGCGACCGACGCGCTCGAACTCGGCATCGACATCGGCCAGCTCGACGCGGCGATCTGCGTCACCTTTCCAGGGACGGTCGCGAGCCTCAAGCAGATGTGGGGACGCGCCGGACGGCGAGGGCAGGGCCTCGCGGTGTACATCGCCGGCGAGGACGCGCTCGATCAGTTCTTCTGTCGCCACCCGGACGAGTTCCTGGAGCGGCCCGTCGAGGCGGCGATCCTCGATCCGGGCAGTCCGCAGATCTACGCCGAGCATCTCGTCTGCGCGGCGCACGAGGCGCCGCTCAGCGAGGCCGACGCACCGTTCCTGGGCACGGACTGGCGGACCTACGCAGAGGAGCTCGCCGAAGCCGGGTACCTTCGCGAGCGCGCCACCGGCTTCGTTCCGCGCCGAGCCGACGACTACCCGGCGGCGCGCGTCGCGCTGCGAACGGCGTCCCCTGACAACTTCGTCCTGCTTGATGGGAGCTCCGGCGAGGTGCTCGGGACGATCGAGACCGGGCGGGCGTACGGAACGGTCCACCCGGGCGCGATCTACCTCCACATGGGGCGCTCCTACAACGTGCTCGATCTCGACCTCGGCGCCCGCCGGGCGCTGCTCGAACCGTTCAGCGGCGACTACTTCACCCAGAGCAAGCGCGAGAGCATGACCTACATCGAGCGCCTCCACGAGCAACGGGAAGCGCACGGCGTGACGCTGTCGTTCGGATCGGTCGTCTACTCCGAGACGGTGCTCGGCTATCAGCGCAAGCATCTCCAGGACCACAGCGTGATCGACTTTCAGGGGCTTGAGATGCCGACCGTCGAGTTCGAGACGCGGGCGCTGTGGTACGAGCTCGACGAGCTGATCGGGAGCGAGCCGTTCCCGCCGGAGCACCTCCTCGGCGCGCTGCATGCGCTCGAGCACGGCCAGATCGCGGTGCTGCCGCTGATCGCGATGTGCGACCGCTGGGACATCGGCGGCCTCTCGACGAACGCCCATCCGCAGACCGGCGGACCGACGATCTTCATCTACGACGGGCACCCCGGCGGCGTCGGGATCACGCGCCGCGGCTTCGACGCGTTCACCCGGCTCGTCGACGACGCCAAACGGCTGATCGGCGAGTGCCCGTGCAAGGCGGGCTGCCCGTCATGCGTTCAGTCGCCGAAGTGCGGCAACCTCAACGAGCCGCTGTCCAAGCGCGGAGCGCTCGAGTTGCTCGAGCGGATGACGATCAGTGAACGCCCAGCGTCGCGTCGCCGCTGAGTCCGCTCTGCGAGACCGAACTTGATCCCGTCAGGTCGGTGACCTGACCCAGAATCGACCTGGCGATCTGCGACGTCGAGCCGGAGCCGTGCAGCGCGAGGGCGAGCAGCTGCGTGAGGCTGATGCGGAAGGCGACGGTGCCCTGGGCGCCCGTCGGCCGGCGCGGTTGGCGCGGTGGCAAAGGCCCTCAGCGCCGCCGCTGTCGCGTTGCCGACGACGAGCTGGTTGCCGACGAGCAGGACGGGGAGCGCGCTGGTGCTTGGTCACGTACTGCCAGCCGATGGCGGGCTTCCTCAGCGTGATGGCCCTTGACGTTGGCCGAGAGCTTGTCAAGGACGTTCGCCGCCGCGGTTGGATCACTGACCGTGACGCGACCCATGGTGGTGTGGGTGTCGCTCGCGATGATGAGATCGCCGCTGAGCAGGTTGATCAAGCTGTTCAGGTCGACGCCGGTCTTCGCCCGGAGCGCCGCCTGACGCGCCTGGAACTTCGCGTAGCTCGCCGGGTTGGCGACCTGCTCGGCGGCCTCGGTGAACCGCGCGATGTGCGCGGGGTCGTGGATCCCGAACGTGATCGGGACCCCGGTCGCGAGCGCCGGTGCCGTCGACCCGGGAGCAAAGGGCAACTGCGCGTCGGTCAGCTGGGCGCCGCTCGTGTCGACGTGGTAGCTGAACTTCAGTCCCGACGAACTGGCCGTGATCGCCTCGGCGTAGCCGTGGATGGCGGCCACCCACGGCACCTGGCGCGCGCTCGCCAACCCCTGCGAGTTGAGCAGCCCGCCGATGTCGCCGAACATCGTCACGAGCGCATCCTGCGGCAGGGCGGAGGTCGCACTCTTGTACTGCGCCTCGGTCATGCCCGCCGCCGTTCTTGTGCCGATCAAGCGCGGCGTTGACGCTCGCCGCGGAGGCACCGAAGATGAGCGTCGAGCCGTCGATCGCGAGCGCGCCGCTGGTCCCGAGCGAGTACACAGAGGCGCCGTCGTGCTCGCCGGTGCGGCTGATCCCCGTGCCGAGCTTCGGCACGAGCGATTTGAGCTTGTCGCCGTCCTTCGTCACCCACACGACGAGCGCGTTCGTTCCGCTCGGGCTCGTGAGGCTGCTCGCGCTCGTGAGCGTCGAGGGCGAGATCGCGAGCGCCACGGGATTGCCGAACAGGGGCTTCAGGTCCCCGTCGTAGTTGATGCCGCTCTGCTGGAGCTGCTGCTTCAGCGCGCCGATACCGAGCGAGGCGAACGGGAACCGGCCGAGCAGGCCGTTGACGCCGTGGATCGCAGCGCCGTTCGGGTCAGTCTGGATCGTCAGCACCAGCGGAGATCCCGCCGGCAGGTACGACATCTCGGTCGCGACCGGGCTGCTCGACGACGAGCTTGACCCGCATCCGGCGACGAGAACCGCTGCAGACAGCAGCACAGTGAGACTGCGACGACGCATCCGAAAAGTGCCCTCGGCTCGGAGCTTACCGCAGCCTGGGACGGCCTCAACTACGACAAATGTCGGGGCGCGACGAAAGCCGAGAGGCGGGCGCAGCCCGGCGCGAGCGCACTCCAGTCGCAGTCGAACTCGACTGTCGCCAGGGCGCCCGTGGGGAACTTTCGCTGGAGCTCGCCGAGGTCCCCATCGGGCGGCGCCGAGGCATACGCGCGGCCGTTGCCGTTCGCCCCTGTGAGCCGGAGCACGAGCATCTGCATCGCCGGGTTATGTCCGACGAGCATCACCGAGCTGATTCCCGCGGGCACCTGGCGCAGGCGGGTGATGAGATCGTCAACGCTCGCGCTGTACAGCTGTCGCTCGACGAGCCGCTCGCCCGTCGGGTCGACGCCCGAGAGCGTCTCCCGGGTCCGGCGAGCTGAGGAGCAGAGCACCTGCTCGGGCTCGACGCCGGCGGTCCGCAGATGTTCGGCGAGCAACTTGGTGGTGCGATGGCCGCGGGGCGCAAGCGGACGCTCGTGGTCATCCAATCCGGGGTCGTCCCAGCTGGACTTGGCGTGTCGCAGCACGAACAGCTGTCTGTGCTTGGTCATCCGGTCCTCCTCTAGCAGCCCAATCATTCCCATAACTACGGGGGCTAAGCGCATCTTCGGAAGCCGCTACGATCGCGCCACCAGGGCGAGATAGCTCAGCTGGTAGAGCACACGACTGAAAATCGTGGTGTCCCCGGTTCGAGTCCGGGTCTCGCCACTCCTTCCCAGCTCCGACCGATCAGGTCTCGGTGCGATGTCCGTCAGGGTCCGATGGCTTCGACGGCGAGTTGGGGTCGTCGTGGCGCAGCGCGGTGACCGCCTCACCCACCGATGGGAAGAGTCGGTCCTCGCCGATGCGCTCGAGCAGGCCGCTTCTCGCCAGGCTGGTGTGTACATGCTCTCCCGCCCTGGCGATCACGAACGAGATGTGCTCGCGGTCGAGCGCGTCGAGTACGTCGCGAAGCGCGCGTGAGCCTGTGTAGTCGAGGTCGCTCATTCCGATCGCGTCGAGCACGACCGCTCCCGGGGCTCCGTCGGCGCGGGCCAAAGCGGCATGCAGCTGGTCACGGAAGTGGACTGCGTTTGCGTACCAGAGCGGTGTCGCGAAGAGCACGACGAGCACTCCCGGCACCTGAACCGGCTGCTCGGGGCTGGTGATCGGGGCCCAGCTGGTGGTGTGCGGGATGCGGCCGAGGACGTGGAGCTGGGGTCGGGCGCTGAGGCGGGTGCGGTCGAGGATCGCGAGGCCGACCGCCACGCCGATCCCCTGTTCGACGCCGACGAGCGCGACCGTTAGCAGCGTGATCACTGCCAACGCGAACTCGAACGGATCAAACCGCGCGATCGCGAGTAGATCGCGACCATGGAAGATCCGCGTTGCGACGTATACGAGCACCCCGGCCAGGGCCGCTACTGGCAGGTTTTTGAGCACGAACGACGCTGGCACGAGCAGCGCTATCGCCGCTGCGGCGGCGAGACCGGCTGCCTGCGTATGTCCGGACGCCGCCGCGACGGCTGCGGTCCTCGGGGGGCTTGCGTTCACGGGAAAGGCGCCGGCGAGGCCTGCGACGAAGCTACCGGCGCCGACTCCGAGGAAGTCGCGGCCGACGTCCACCTCGTAATGTCCCTGGTCGGCGAACGCACGGGTTGTTGCCGCCGACTGGGTGACGATCACCAGCGCGACGACGGCGGCGATCGGCGTCAAACTCCCGAGGGTCGACCAGGACAGCCCCGTCAGCCCGAAGCTGGGCGCACCGTGGGCCAGCGTGCCCAGCACCGCGACGCCACGTGCATGAAGGCCGAGGACGCCGACCGCGATCGTGGAAACGACGACCCCGACGAGCGCACCGGGGAGTCTCTGATCGACGCGTTCGGCGACGACGATCACGGCGAACACGGCCGCCCCGATCCCCAATGCCCAGCCGTTCGTCCGATTGAGGTGACTTGCGGTGAGCGCGATTCGGTGCAGACTGCCGCCGCTCGGCCGCCGAGAGACCGAGCAGGTCTGGAATCTGACGGACGACGATGACCACCGCGATGCCAGCCAGGAAACCGGTGATGATCGGCGCCGAGAGCAACTCTGCAATCCATCCGAGACGCAAGAGCCATACCAGCGCCACCAACACTCCCACCATCACCGAGAGAACCCCCACCCGGTCAACGTATTGGGCGGAGCCGATCGGCGCCAGGTGCGCTACCGCCACGGCAAACAGCGGGGCGATCGTTGAGTCAGCGCCTACGGACATCTGCGGGTTTGATCCGAGCATCGCGAACAGAACGGTGCCCGCGCAGAACGCATAGAAGCCAGTGATCAAGGGCATCCCGGCGAGCCGGGCCGTCGCCAGTTGCTCCGGCACGGCAATAACCAGCAGCGCGACGGCAGCAAGCACGTCGGCGCTCACCCACGAGCGCCGATAACCGCGCAGCGACGAGAACACCACCGCAGGCGGACGGACTCGGCGGGGCCTGCGTGCAGGATGCCTCACGCTGCGCCACATCGCGCGCATCATCTCTGATCAGCGCACCCTTGCGGCGGGCGCGGTTCACCCGAATCTCAACGACATGGTCAAGTCGTCAGTTGCGCGCGTCAAATCGGAGTATGGTCGCTGGAGGGCCATACACCAACTGGACCTGTCCTCGGTTGCGGGGTCCAACTAGTGGTGTGTCTCGCAAATAGATAGTGATTGCGGTAGGGTGAGGATGCGCTCGCTACCGCTCCGCTCCCCGTCAGCGATGAGCAGCGATTGGTGTTGCAGAAACTGATCCGCTCGCGGACCGCGCCGCACCGTGATGTCCAGCGCGCGCGGGCTCTGTTGATGGCCTGCGATGGCCGCGAACACGGAGGATTCGGCTGAGATCGGGGTCGCCGATGACGGTGAAGGCGTGGCGCGATCGGTTTTCCGAGGATGGGATCAAGGACTTCTCGGCGGTGGTCCGGGACGCGGTCGCAAGCCGTCGATCGCGGCGGAGAAGGTTGAGGAGATCGTGCGGTTGACGTTGCATGAGGCGCCGCCTGGGGAGACGCACTGGAGCTGCCGGACGATGGCGGCTCGGGCCGGCGTTTCGCCGGCGACGGTTCAGCGGATCTGGTCGGCCAGGGGGCTTCAGCCGCATCGGGTCGAGACGTTCAAGCTGTCAAACGACCCGAGGTTAGAGGAGAAGCTCGTTGATGTCGTTGGCCTGTACGTGAACCCGCCGGAGAAGGCCGTCGTGCTGTGCATGGACGAGAAGAGCCAGATCGAGGCGCTGGATCGCACCCAGCCGTCGTTGCCGATCAAGCCCGGCCGTGCGGGGACGATGACCCACGACTACAAGCGCAACGGGACCACGACCTGTTCGCCGCGCTCGATGTCCTGACCGGCTCGGTGATCGGACAATGCCTGCCGCGTCACCGGCACGTGGAGTTTCTGAAGTTCCTGCGCACGATCGATCGTGAGGTTCCCAAGCGCTTGCAGGTGCATCTGATCCTCGACAACTACGCCACGCACAACCACCCGAACGTGCGGGCCTGGCTGGCCACGCACCCGCGGTTCGAGCTGCACTTCACGCCGACCTCGAGCTCGTGGCTGAACATGGTCGAGATCTTCTTCTCACAGCTCACCGACAAGGCAATCCGCCGCGGGATCTTCCACAGCGTGCCGGACCTGATCGACGCGATCCAGGCCTACCTCGCTGCTCACAACGAGAACCCCGAACCGTTCCGATGGACGCCACAACGATCAGATCCTCGAGAAGGTCCGGCGCGGGCGAGTGACACTCGATGCAATCGCCAGCTAAAACTGAGACGGACGAGAAGGGTCAGTGATAGCGATGCTGCAGAAGCTGCGACACGGCGGCGGACACCCCAGGAATCGGTGGGCCAAGCTCGGCGATGCCGGTGTGGGCGTACGCCGCACCGACGTGTGGGAGCACGAAACGTTTGCAGAGGAGCAAGCACGATGGGAACGAAGCGATCCGGAGTACGCCCGCGTCTGTGAACGGGTCCGACGGGCCAGAGACAGCGGCGAGGAAGCTTCGCAGCGTGCTGATGAAGCCAAGGCCGAATGGGACACCCGCGTCGCGCATCAGCGTCAGGCGAACGATGACGGCCAGAGAGAGCGGCCAGCACCCCGGATCACGCCAGCGCCGGTCAGCGACCCACGCAAGCTGGAGGTTGTCTAGTTGCTACTGCGCAAGCACCGATCGTGCCCGAAGGTGTCCACGTTGAGATGCCACTGCAGGCGTACTTCCGGATCGGCACCGCTCTCGACTCACTTCACTCAGCGGTGGTCGAACCATCGCCCTCCCGGCTGATCGAGCTGCAGATGGAGAGTTCGATTGGTTAAGAGCTGCTGGACGCGTGAGGCTGTAGCCTTGGCGGAGTCAATGGATGGGCGCGGGGATCTCCGAGACCCGTCGTCCAGCCGGCTTGGAGGCCGCAATGGCCAACCTCTCCTCCGATGGTCGTCCCGAGCATTCCACCAACGGGACGATCAAGCGACGGCCTGACAGCAGCACCCAGGCTTCGCAGGGGTTCGGTGACGAGCAGCCTCTGACTGACAGCGAGCAGATGCTGGCCGACGGCGAGCAGACGCTGGCTGACAGTGATCAGACGCTGGCTGACACTGATCACACGAGCGGTGAGCGAGACCAGACGAGCGCGGACAGCGACCAGGCTGCTTCCGACCGTGATCAGGCCGCCAGCGATCGTGACCTCGCCCATGGCGTCGATCCTCGGGAGCACGATGCCAGCCGTGAGATCCGCCGGCGCACGTCGCTCGAGCGAGAGCAGACGGCCGTAGCACGCCTTGAGAGCGCGCATCGAGCGCGACGCGACCGCACAGGCCCGCGATCTGGCGGCGCTGGCGCGAGATCGGGCTGCCGCCGCGCGCGACCTGGCGATGGCCCAGCGTGACGCCGATTACGAGCACGACGACGCGCGCGCTGTCGCCGAAGCGGGGATCGTCATCCGGGCAGCCGAGCAACGCGCGCGCGCCAGGGGCTACCGCGCCCGGGCCGCTGAGCACCGCGCACAAGCCGCCCGGGACCGCGAGGCCGCGGCGACAGACCGCGAGCAGGGCGCGCGTGACCGCCTGCAAGCGCTCGCAGATCGCGAGGCGCTCGCTCGCGCACTGGCGATCACCGAGGTGGACCCGCTGACTGGAGCTCGCACCAGAGCGGCCGGCCTGGCCGACCTTGACCGCGAACTCGACCGCAGCCGAAGGACGGGAAGCACGGTTGTTGTCGCCTACGTCGACGCCGTCGGACTGAAGCGGCTCAATGACAGCCAAGGTCACGACGCTGGGGATCGGCTACTGAAGCGCGTCGTCGAGCTGATCGCCGAGCATCTGCGCCCCTACGACCTGATCGTCCGTCTCGCGGGCGATGAGTTTTCTCTGCGCGATGTCGGACATGATGCTCCTCGACGCGCGCCGGCGGTTCGAGGAGATCGCCAGCGCGCTCGTCGCGTCGAGCGAAGGGGCCGCACTTCGTACGGGCTTCGCAGAACTCACCGGCGACGAGGGCGCCGCGGCGCTAATCGCGCGCGCCGACGGCCGACTGCTCGACAGCCGTCACGACACCGACGAACCGAGCCGGGCACAGCGCTAGCGTTCCGAACGAGGCCGTTTCCTGACTAGGCTTTGGGGTACGCCTCACTTAAGCCCGCCGAAGGAGGAACGTCCCCACATGCCCACGCCGCTTCAACTTCTCGCTCAGCAGGGCACCAGCCCGTGGCTCGACTACATCTCGCGCGAGATCATCCAAGATGGGGAACTCGCCGGGATGGTGGACGACGGGGTCGCCGGCCTGACGTCCAATCCGACGATCTTCCAGTCCGCGATTGCCGACGGAAACCACTACGACGACCAGCTCCGCGAGATCCTGCAGAACGAGACCGATCCGAAGGAGGTGTTCCTCGCGGTCGCGCGCGAGGACATCCGTGCCGCGTGCGACCTGCTCGCGCCCGTGTACGACCGGGGCGACGAGACGCGGGATGGTTGGGTGTCGCTCGAGGTCGACCCGACCTTTGCGCACGACGCCGAGAAGACGGCGGCCGAAGCGAAGCGCCTCCACGCGATGATCGACAAGCCGAACCTGTTCATCAAGATCCCCGGCACGCAGGAGGGGCTGACGGCGATCGAGGAGACGATCGCCGCCGGGATCCCCGTCAACGTGACGCTGCTGTTCTCGCTGCAGCGCCATCGCGAAGCCGCCGAGGCGTACATCAAAGGTCTGCGCCGACTGCGTGACGGCGGTGGCGATCTCAGCAAGCTGGCGTCTGTGGCGTCGTTCTTCGTCTCCCGCGTCGACTCCGAGGCCGACAAGCGGCTCGACGCGATCGGCGGGCACGATGACCTCAAGGGGACGCTGGCGATCGCGAACGCGAAGCTCGCCTACCAGACGTACAAGGAGGTGTTCTCCGGGTCCGATTGGGAAGAGCTCGAGGCGGACGGCGCGTCGGCCCAGCGGTGCCTGTGGGCGTCGACCTCGACCAAGAACCCCGACTACCGCGACGTCATCTACGTCGAGGAGCTGATCGGGCCGAAGACGGTCAACACAATGCCGCGGGCGACGATCGAGGCATTTCAGGACCACGGCCGTGTGGAGCCGACGCTTGAGCGCGACGTCGACGAGGCGAAGCGGACGTTCGAGCGGTTCGCCGCGGCCGGTATCGACTACGACGATGTCGTCGAGACGCTCGAGCGCGAAGGGGTCGAGAAGTTCGACGCCTCGTTCAAGGAGCTGTTCGACGGTGTCGCTGCCAAGCGGGATGAGCTCGTAGCCGCTTAGACCCAGGACAGGTTGGAAACCAACCTGCGCTGGAGAGTCGAGTTTTGACGTGAGCGTGGGGTGGTCAGCCTTAGGGCATGACCACTTCCACTACAGCGCGCGACACCGACGGACTGGAGCTGTTTCGTCGGTGGCGCGACCACCAGGACCGCAGCGCCCGCGAGGCGCTGGTCCACCGTCACCTCTCGCTGGCGCGGAAGATCGCCCGCCGATACGGCAACACGCGAGAGCCGTTCGAAGATCTCTTCCAGGTGGCGAGCCTGGGGCTGCTGAAGGCAATCGATCGGTTTGACCCCGACCGGGGGCTTGTGTTCTCCTCGTACGCGGTCCCGACGATCCTCGGCGAGATCAAACGTCACTTTCGGGACAAGGGCTGGTCGGTCCACGTCCCCCGCGGCCTTCAGGAGCTGGCGCTCAAGGTGCAGGACGCGGAGATCAAGCTCAGCTCCCGAGCTCAACGCTCGCCGACCGTTCAGGACATCGCGCAATACCTCGAACTCGACACCGCAGACGTGCTCGAGGCGCTCGAGGTCCTCGCCACCCACCACGCCGCATCGCTCGACGCGCCCGTCGCCGCCAGCCAGGACGATGACCCGATGACGCGCCTCGACACCCTGGGCGGCGAGGATGACGGCTACGACCTCGTCGACATGTCCTCGAGCCTCGAATGGGCGATGGGTCAACTGTCCGTCGCCGATCGGCGGGTTCTTGCCCTCCGGTTCGGTGACGAGTTGACCCAACACCAGATCGCAGCTCGGATCGGCGTCTCCCAGATGCAGGTGTCTCGGATCCTCCGGAGGATCACGGAGCAGCTCCGCAAGACGCTGGAGATGGAGCCGCCGCCGGCCGCGTGGCACGAATGACGTGGCAACGCGTGCCGGTCATGACAGACTCGCCCGATGGGCAAGATCTATGACTCGATCACTCCGCAGCTTGCCGCCTGGATTCGACGTCAGCCGATGTTCTTCGTCGCGACGGCGCCGAGCGGCGACGACGGGCACGTCAACGTCTCTCCGAAGGGCCCGATCGGCACCCTGAGGATCCTCGACGAGCGCACGGTCGCGTACCTCGACCTGGTTGGCAGCGGTGCCGAGACGATCGCCCACCTCAAGGACAACGGCCGCATCGTCGTGATGCTGTGCGCGTTCGTCGATTCGCCGCGGATCCTCCGGCTCCACGGGCACGGCGCGGTGCTCGACCAGAACGCGATCTCGTTCCCCGACGTCGACGTGCTCCCCGAGCAGCTGCGGACGGTCGTTCGCGTTGACGTCGAGCGGATCGCGGACTCGTGCGGTTATGGCGTGCCGCTGATGGACTTCATCGGCGAGCGACCGAACTCGCGTCGGTGGGCAGAGGGCAAACTCGCCAAGGGCGGCGCGGACGCGATCGAGCAGTACAAGGTCGAGAAGAACACGCTCAGCATCGACGGCCTGCCCGCCCTCTGAATCCGGGGAGCTACTCCGCGATCACGACGAGCAGGTTGCGCGGGCCGTGCACACCCTCGACGCGCGTCAGTTCGATGTCGGATGTGGCCGACGGCCCGGATATGAGCGTGATCGGCCTGCGCTCCGAACGCACCGCGTCGCCGAGCCGGGCGATCGCCTCGGGAACCAGCCCGACGATCTGATGCGGGAGCACGATGCAGATGTGATGGTCCGGGACGAGCGTGATTGCCCGCCGGCCTGACACGGTGCGCCCGTCGAGGACGAGCGTGCCGGTCTGGGCGATGGCAGCGGCACAGCCGGTGAGGGCGCCGTCGAGGCGGTCGAGTTCGGCGGCGGACAGATCGCGGTCCTCGACGAGGTCGACGTCTCGTCGGACGCCACTCGGCGGGCAGGGCAGGCGGAACGACGATCCGACGCAGGCCGCGCTGCGCGCACTCCGCGCCGATCTCGGCTGTGCGAGGTCGGCGACGGCCACGCGTCGGACGGTGGCGCGGTAGTCGTCGACGGTTTCGGCAAAGCGCTCGACGAGGTCGGCGTGCCCGAGATCGTCGCGGCGGCGGTACGCCCGGGGCACGGCGACGTCGTGCGGGCGCTCGCCGGACGGGACGTCGGCAAGGCTGCGGCGGATGCGGCGGAGCACCTCGTCCCGGGCGGCGTTCACGGGTGGTGCTCCTGCTGCCACCACTCGCGAAAGCTCTGCCCGGCGATCGGGTCAAGGTCGCGAGACGTCGTCCAGCCCGACAGCGGTCGCGGAAGACGGCGGATCTTGCCGCGGCGGATCGAGCGGCCGCTGGGCGCGTCGGCCGATCCGTTGCGCGAGTTCGTACAAGCGCCGGCTCGCGAAGGTCCGAGCCACGAGCGCCATGACCGCGTGCTCGGGCGAGCGGGAGCCGGCCCCCTCGACGAGCTGCTCGCGCAGGTGCACGAGCACCTGCGGGATGTTGATCTTGACCGGGCACACCTCGTAGCACGCCCCGCACAGGCTCGATGCGTAGGGCAGCGACTGACCGCTCTGCATCCCGTTCAGCATCGGCGTGAGGATCGCGCCGATCGGCCCCGGGTAGGTCGAGCCGTAGGCATGTCCGCCGACCCGCTCATACACCGGGCACACGTTGAGGCAGGCCGAGCAACGGATGCAGTTCAGTGCCTGGCGCCCGACCGTGTCGGCGAGGACGTTGGTCCGCCCGTTGTCGACGAGCACGAGATGGAACTCCTGCGGTCCATCGCCGGGCGTGACCCCCGTCCACAGCGACGTGTACGGATTCATCCGCTCGGCCGTCGAGGAGCGGGGGAGCAGCTGCAGGTACACCTCGAAGTCCTGCCAGGTGGGAATGAGTTTCTCGATACCCATCATCGTGATGAGCACGTCCGGGAGGGTGGTGCACATCCGCGCGTTGCCCTCTGATTCGACGACGGCGACGGTGCCGGTCTCGGCGACGGCGAAATTGGCGCCGCTGATGCCGACCCTGGCCCGGAGGAAGAGCGCGCGCAGATGACGCCGTGCCGCCTCGGCGAGCTCGTGCGGATCGTCGGAGAGCTCGGCGGGGGCGTCGTCGCCGAGCGTGCGGAGGAACAGGTCGCGGATCTCGGCCCGGTTCTTGTGGATCGCGGGTACGAGGATGTGTGACGGCATGTCCTCGCCGAGCTGGATGATGAGCTGCGCGAGGTCCGTCTCCCAGGCGTCGATCCCTCGAGCATGAAGCGCCTCGTTCAGCTGCGTCTCCTCGGTCGTCAGCGACTTTGACTTGACGACCTCCGTCGCGCCGCGCGCGGCGACGAGATCCGCGACGACGTTGTTCGCCTCGGCCGCGTCACGTGCCCAGTGGACGTTGCCGCCGGCCCGCGTGACGGATGCCTCGAGCTCGAGCAGGTAGTCGTCAAGGTGCCGCAGTGTGCGCTCCTTGATCGCACGGCCCGCCTCGCGCAGCTCCTGCCAGTCCGGCACCTCGCTGACGACGGCGGCACGCTTGTCGCGGATGGCGTGCGTCGCGTGGCCGAGGTTGTGACGGAGCTGGGTGTCGCCGAGTGCGCGGCGCGCCGCCTCAGGGAACGGAACGCCGGGTGTCGTCGCCTCGGTCATGCGGATGCCTCGTCGGTCGCAGCGAGGATCTCGGCGAGATGCATCGTTCGCACACCGGCGCGCTGGCGGGAGAGCGCGCCGCCGATGTGCATGAGGCACGAGCTGTCGGCGGCGGTGCAGATCTCCGCTCCGGTCTGGAGGATCGCCGCGACCTTGTCGCTCAGCATCGCCGTCGAGGTGTCAGCGTTCTTGATCGCGAACGTGCCGCCGAAACCGCAGCACTCCTTTGCCTGTGGCAGCTCCACGAGGTCGAGCCCGCGCACGCCGCGCAAGCAGCCGCAGCGGCTTGTCATCGAGCCCGAGCATCCGCAGCCCGTGGCAGGTCGGGTGATAGGTGACGCGGTGCGGGAAGAACGCGCCGACGTCCTCGACCCCCATGCGGTCGACGAGCAGTTCGGTCAGCTCGCAGCACTCGCGGGCGCAACTCGTGCACCGCCCTGGCGAGCCCGGGGTCACCCGTCCGGGCGGCGAGCCGCTCGTAGTTCTCACGCACCATGGAGACGCACGAGCCGGACGGCGACACCATGACCTCGCTGTGCTCGAACGCCCGCACGAACCGGCGCAGCATCGGCAGCGTCTCCTCGCCGTACCCGGTGTTGAAATGCATCTGGCCGCAGCACGTCTGCTCACGGGGGAACTCAACCTCGGCTCCGAGCCGCTCGAGTAGGCGCACGATCGCCCGCCCCGTCTGCGGGAACATCGTGTCGCCGAGACACGTGATGAACAGCGAGACGCGCACGCTAGGTCGGGGACTACCCGTCCGTTTGTCGCCGTACCCGCGTCGGATAACTCCGGCGCCATGACCACATTTGGCTACACGATGATGTGCGAGCAGGCCGCTCCCGATCAGCTTATGCGCGACCTTCAGCTCGCGGAGCGCGCCGGCGAGAAAGCCGACGTGATGATCGCGGTTGAGCCGAAGCAGGAGCTCGGCGAGATGTTCGACGAAGCGGGCGGTGTCGGGAAGCCGCGAGTGGGCCAGGTGGCGATCGCGTACGAAGCCGACCGCGACCTGGCAGTTCAGCGCGCCCACGAGCAGTTCCGCTGGTTCGGCCTCGGCTGGAAGGTCAACGCCGACCTGCCGAACCCTGACTCGTTCGACAGCGCGACGCAGTTCGTCACCGCGGAGCAGATCTCAGAGCAACTTTCGTGCGGCTCGGATGTTGAGGAGCATGTGGAGGCGATCAGGCCATATCTCGACGCGGGCTTCGATGAGGTCGCGCTCGTCCAGATCGGCGCTGAGCACCAGGAGTCGTTCATCACGTGGGCCCAGGAGCGGTTGTTGCCGGCGCTGCGGTCTTTGTGAACGCCCCCGGCTTGTAGTCTCCCGTCGCGGCCGGAGGAGAGAGAGGAGAGAAATGATCAGGAGGATCCGGCTGCCGCTGGCAGCCGTGGTGCGTGTTGCTCGGGGCTCATTGGGGCGCCGGGACTGCAGCCGCGGCCACGCCCGCGGCGGACTGCCAGCCCTACGGCAAGCAGCCGTGCCTGCTGCCGTTCCCGAACAACCTGTTGACGCGGGTCGACCACACGTCGGCGACCGGACTGCGCGTGCATCTGCCCGCGGCGGCGATGCCGGTCAACAAAAGCGGCAGCCGGATCGCGGTCGGCGAGTACGACCGAGCCGACGGGTTCAGCCCCGGCAGCGCGATCATCGTGCACGTCGGCGGACTCGATCTGACGAAGACGGGCGCGGTCGGCCTGCCGGACATGAGCAAGGCGTTCGTCCGCAAGGCGCCGATCGTCGTGATCGACGAGAAGACCGGCGCCCGGCAGCTCATCTGGGCGGAGATGGACGCCAACGCGCAGGGCGATCAGAACATCAACCTGCTGATCCATCCCGGGCAAGAACCTCCTCGAGGGCCACACGTACGTCGTCGCGCTGCGCAACCTGCGCAACGGCAGCGGCCAGGTGATCAAGGCGCCGAAATGGTTCGCGCTGCTGCGCGACGGCCGGCGCCTGCCGAAGTCCGAGCGCAATCAGCTGACGCGCTACGCGCGGATCTTCACGGCGCTGAAGCGGGCGAAGATCGGCCGCGCGAGCCTGTACGAGGCGTGGGACTTCACCGTCGCCTCGGCGCGGAGCCTTGCGGGGCGGATGCTCGCGATCCGCAACAACGCGTTCGCGCAGCTCGGCGACAAGAACCTCGCCGACGGCGTCGTCCAGGGCCACGCGCCGTCGTTCACCGTCACGGGGCAGGTGCCGCCGGCGGACGCCACCGACGTCCGACGGGTGATGGGCACGTTCACCGTTCCGTGCTACCTCGTCACGTGCGGTGACACCGCGACGACCGGGTTCCACTACGGCTCGAGGAAGCCCGACGCGCGTGCCGACCCAGACGCCCGGCAACGTTGCGACGGCGCAGTTCGAATGCGTCGATCCCGCAGACCGCGAGTGCGGCGCATCCGGCGCGGATCTCGCTGTACGGCCACGGCCTGCTCGGCGACCCGTCGGAAGTCGAGGCGGGCAACGTCCGAGGCGATGGCGCGGGAGCACAACTTCGTGTTCTGCGCGACCGCGTGGTGGGGCCTGGCGTCGGGCGACACGGCGTTCGACGCGACGCGCTCTGCAGGACGTCAACAAGTTCCCGGTGGCCGTCGACCGCCTCCAGCAGGGCGTGCTCAACATGCTGTTCCTGGGGCGGCTGCTGCTGCACAAGAACGGGCTCGCGACGAGCGCCGCGTTCCAGGATGGCGGTCGGCCGCTGATCGATACCTCGCACCTGTACTACGACGGCAACAGTCAGGGCGGGATCATGGGCGGCATGACGACGGCGCTCGCGCCGGACTTCCGCACGCCGTGCTCGGCGTGTCCGGGATGAACTACGGCAACGTGCTCGTCCAGCGCAGCAAGGACTTCGCCCCGTTCGGACTGATCCTGGCCGCCAGCTACACCGACCGGTCGGAGACGACGCTGATCCTCGACCTGATGCAGCAGCTGTGGGATCGCGGTGACCCGGACGGCTACGCGCAGCACATGACGACCCATCCGTACGCGGACACGCCGCGCACACGGTGCTGATGGAGATCGCCTACGGCGACCAGCAGGTCAGCCAGTACGCGGCGGCGGTCGAGGCCCGCACGATCGGCGCCTCGGCCCACGAGCCCGCGCTCGACCCGAGCCGGTCCCGGGACAAGAACCTGCTGTACGGGATCCCGGCGATCACGCAGTACCCGTTCGCGGGCTCCGCGATCGTCCTCTGGGACGGCGGTCCGGGGCAGGTGCAGCCGCCGCCGTTCCCGAACCTGCCGCCGGTGGACGGCGACCGAACAACCAGGATCCGCACGAGTTCCCGCGCTCGACGGTGGCGAACCGGACGCAGAAGTCCGACTTCCTCGCTCCGAACGGCGCGGTCGTCGACGTGTGCGGCGGCAAGCCGTGCCACACGGACTCCTACGTGCCTGAATAGCCGCGGGCTGATGCATGCCGCTCGATCGCGCCCGCGTCACCGGAGATCCTCGGTGACGCGGGTCGCGGTCGTCGGCCACGTCGAGTGGGTCGACTTCGTCGAGGTCGACCGCTTCCCGCAGCCAGGGACGGTCGTCCACGCGCCCGGCTCCTTCGCCCGCGCCGGCGGCGGCGGCGGGGTCGTCACCGGCGTGCTCGCCGACCTGGAGGACGTCGAGGTCGAGTTCTTCGTCGCGCTCGGGCGTGACGCGGCCGGCGAGGCGACGGTGACACAGTTGACCGAGCGGGGCGCCGTCGCTCCACGTCGCGTGGCGCGATCAGCCGACGCGGCGAGCCGTGACGCTGCTCGAGACCGACGGCGAGCGAACGATCATCACGATCGGCGAGCGGCTCGAGCCGTGTGGCTCCGACGCGTTGCCGTGGGACCGGCTGGCGGACTGTGCCGGCGTGTACATCACGGCGGGTGACGCGGGTGCGCTGGAGCGGTGCGTGCGCCGCAGGCGTGGTCGTCGCCTCGCCGCGGGCGCGGACGTCGCTGGAGGCGCCGGGTCCGACGATCGACGCGATCGTGTTCAGCGAACACGACCCGGACGAGGGCGCGTGGGCGGAGCGGACGGCGTCGCGCGCCCGGCTGCTCGTGGCGACGGAGGGCGATCGCGGCGGGCGATGGTGGGGCGAGTCGTCAGGACGCTGGGAGGCGGTGCCGCTCCCAGGGCCGCCGCTCGACGCGTACGGCTGCGGCGACTCGTTCGCCGGCGGGTTCATGGTCGGGCTGGCGCGGGGTCAGTCGGTGGCGGACGCCGCGGCGTTCGGGGCGGAACTCGGGGCGCGGGCGCTCGTGCGGCGGGGCGCACCATAGGACGCGATGGGAGGGAATGGCGCACTGCGTCCCGGCAGGTGCCACGCAGAAGCCAATCCGGCGGGCTCGCACCTGATCGGCGGGACCGCCGACGGGCCTGGAGGAACGGAACGTCCGTTCCGGGTATGATCGCCAGCCGATGCCCGCTGCGCGCACACCGTCGCCGCTGTCCGGCCGCCGCGCCGAGGCGGCGCGCAACGACGAAAAGATCCTGGCCGCGGCCCGCGAGGTGTTCATCGCGGATCCGACGGCCCCGATCACCGCGGTCGCCAAACGGGCCGGGGTCGGGATCAGCGCGCTGTACTCGCGCTACGGGAGCAAGGAGGAGCTGCTGCGGACGCTGTGCCACGACGGGCTCGCGGTGTTCGTCGCCGAGACGGAGGCGGCGCTCGCCGACGATCGTGAGGACTGGGAGGCGTTCGGCGACTACATGCGCCGGCTCGTCGACGCCGACACGAGCTCGATGACGCTCGCGCTCGCCGGGACGTTCACGCCGACCGAGGAGATGTTCGCGCTCGCCGAGCGCGCGAACCGGCTGCTGGGCGAGTTCTTCGAGCGGGTCAAGCACGTCGCTGCGCGACGATGTCGACGTCCACGACCTGTCGCTTATCTTCGAGCTCGTGGCAGCGATCCGGGTCGGCGACGCCGAACGGACCCAGCAGCTGCGCCAGCGGTACCTGGCGGTGATCCTCGACGGGCTCGCGCCGGGCGCGGCGACCGGCGGGCGCCTGCCCGCGCCGCCGCCGAGCTGGTCGGAGCTGAGCGAGCGCTGGGTGACGTGACGGTGCCGCGGGTCGCGCTCGCGACGTGCGCCGAGCTGCCGAAGCTCGACGCCGACGAACCGCTGCTGCTCACGGCGCTGCGGCGAGCTGGGCGTCGATGCGGAGCCGGCGGTCTGGGACGACCCGGCGGTCGATTGGGCTGCGTACGACCTCGTCGTCGTCCGCGCGACGTGGGACTACACGGCCGAGCGGGACGCAGTTCCTGGCCTGGGCGGAGCGCGTTCCGCGCCTGCTCAACCCGCCGGACGTCTCCGCTGGAACACCGACAAGCGATACCTCGCCGACCTGCCGCACGCGGTCGAGACCGAGTTCGTCGCGCCCGGGGAAGACGTGGTGCCCTCGCACGAGAGCGAATTCGTCGTCAAGCCGACCGTGTCCGCCGGCTCCCGAGACACGGCGCGGTACGCGCCGGAGGACACGACCGCGCGCGGGCGCACGTCACCTCGCTGCTCGACGCCGGGCGCACGGTGATGGTGCAGCCGTACCTCGATGCCGTCGACGAGTACGGCGAGACCGCGCTCATCTACTTCGACGGGGTCTTCTCGCACGCGATCCGCAAGGGCCAGATGCTCCACCCGGGCGGCGGCCCCTCGGGCGCGCTGCTACGTCGAGGAGGAGATCACACGGCGGATCCCGGCACGGCCGAGCGCGGCGTCGCCGACGACGTCCTTGGCGCGCTGCCGTGGCCGCGCACGGAGCTGCTCTACGCGCGCGTCGACCTCATCCCGGGCCCGGACGGTGCGCCACAGCTCGTCGAGCTCGAGCTGACCGAGCCGTCGCTGTTCTTCGGCCACGCGCCGGGAGCCGCCGAGCGGCTCGCGGAGCGGATCATCGGCCGCTTACGGTCAGCCGCCTAGTGTCGCGAGTCAGAAGTTCGGTGGCACCAAGAGGTGTCACCGGGGGATGCCGCGCAAGGACGCAGAATCCGACGTGCACTGGAGGTGCACGAGGATTCGAGGACGCCGCGCGGCGCCGCCGGGGACGCCTCGACTGCCGTCGAACTTCTGACTCGGGACACTAGACCAGTGGACCCATCCGTAAGTCCTGTGTCATTCGAGCGGCCTCTGGCGGCGCCGGGCTGTGTCCTCGGAGTCTCGCGTAGCTCCGCTACGCCACGACTCCTGCGTCCTCGCCCGGCATCCACCAGTGACCACTCTCGGTGCCGCACGACTTACGGACGCGTCCACCAGCAGCGCTGCGCTGAGCGGCCCGAGCCGGTCCATCAGCCCCGCGTCCCGCGCCCGCTCGGCGATCAGCTCCCGCTCGACGCGGGTCCATCGCCGCGACCGGGTCGGCGAGGCGCGCCGCGACGCGTTGCAGGTCGGTCGTCCTGGAGCGCGTCGGCGATGATCAGCACCGGCTCCCACAGGTCGTGGTCGACGACGGCCGTCGCGATCTGCTGTACGGCGTCGTCGCCGAGCTCGAGCGAGCTGACGAGGGCGGCGACGCGCTCGCGGCCCTCGGTGGGGAGCAGCGACACGAGCGGCAGCAGCTCCGCCCACATGCCCTGGGTGCGGGCCGCTTCGAGCAGGGAACCGAGCGTGCTCCCGTCGTCCCACGCGGACGCCCGGTCGACGAGCTCGCGCCGCTGGTCGAGCGTGAGGTGCCCGAGCAGATCGAGCACCTCCGGCCACAGGTTGGCGTTTGCCGCCGACTCGAGGATCCCGTCGAGTCGCTCGCCCGGCAAGCACGCCGACGAGGTCCTTGAGGCTGTCCTTGGATTCGAGCACGAAGGCGACGTGAAGCAGGCGCGTGTCGTCGATCGCGCCGACGGCCGCGATCGTCGAGTCGGTGCCGAGATGGCCGACGAACCGGCCCATCGTCACGTACTCCTCCCTGGCGATCAGCTCACGGGTGATCGCCGCGATCTGCTCGGGCGGAATCCGGGAGATGAGCCCGCTCGCTCGGCGCGGGTCGAGTTCGATGGCGACGTCGGCGAGGAACGACACCGGCAGACGCGTGGCCATCTCGACCGCGCGGTCCGGATCAAGCAGGCCGGCAACCCGTGCCGAGAGCACCGGGCCGAACACCTTCTCCCCGAGTGTCGCGACGAGCCCGATGGGCAGCAGGCGACTCGCTGAGGCGAGACGCGCCAGGGCGGGTCCGTGGGCGGTGAACAGGACGTCGGTGATCTGCTCGCGCAGGAGCCGAAGCTCGTCGGACGGAGTGCCATCGAGGTAGCCGAGCTGGTCGGGGTCGCGGCCGAGCAGGCGTGACAGCTTGAGGATCTCGGCGCGCGCTTCGAGCGTCTCGCTCATCGCCTCAGCCGAGTGCCTTTTGTATCGGGATGCGTAGCAGGCGCGGGATGTGCCGCAGGGCCTGCTCCCCCGCCGCCTCGAGCTCGGCCGCCTGGCGGTGGCGCGCCGCCCGAATGGCCTCCGCGAGATCCCGCAGATCGCGGTCGCCGAGGTCGTGCAGCCCGCCCGGCACGGGGCCCTGCAATTGCGCCTCCAGCGCCTGGATTCCCTTGGTTGCCACAGCTGAGCTCCTCGCGGTCCCGGCCGGCGGGGTGGCTCGCGCGGCAATGGACCTAAAAGAAAAGCTACCGCGTGTGGCGGCTATCCGGCCCCGATCGTGCGCAGGAACGGCACGAGGTGATCGAAGAACACGTTGTGCGGGTAGGCGCCGTTGGGGTCGTTGTGCGCGTACGTGCTCGCCCGGTTGATGAGGATCACGTTGCGCGCCGGGATGTGGGATTGGCGAGCGAGCTGCTGGACGGCGTCGATCACGAAGTGGTTGCCGAGCGCGGCCGCAAACGCGTACATGCGCAGACGCTTCGGCAGCTTGCGCCCAAACGTTGCATGAACGTTCAACACCGACTGTGCCGGGTTGGCGATGCCGTTGGCGACGGCGGCCGTGTCGTCGGTCAGTCGCTGCGGGAAGTACCACTCGCTGCCGTCGGCGTTCTGGATCCCCGGACCCGCGAACATCGTGGCGAACCGCGTGATCGGCGTCAGCGCGCCGGTTCCGTCCCAGCCGTGAACAGGTCCGGCGGCGGCGACGCCGCGGCCGAGATGGGCCTGGGCCGCTCCGAGGGTCGGTGGCGAGGTCCCGACGTTGAGCGCGAACCCGAACTGCGCGAGGTTCGTCGCCGGGACGGGCGGCTTCAGCGCGGCGGGCAGCAGCGAGGATTTCTGGCCGGTCGAGGGACTGTTCGGGTCGATCAGCGCGCCCTCGGAACCGGTCATCACGAACAGGCCGGCGTACGGCGACGGAATCCCTCCGAATGTCAGCCACGGGGAGGCCGTCGGCGCATTGAGGTCGCCCAGGGCCGTGCGCGCCTGCGCCGCCGTCTCGGTGCGGAAGCTTGACCCGTCGATGAACACGAGCCCAGCGAGATCTCGCGCGCCCGGTTTCCCGCGGAAGTTCCACGTCGCGTAGGCGGTCACAACCGATCCGCCCAGGGAGTGGCCACCGAGGACGACCTTCCCGCCGAGCTTCCGCGCGGCGGCGATGACGCGCCGGAGATCCTGAATCGCCACGTTCATGCCCCAGCCCTTGGCGAATCGAAAGGCCGACGGCGCGGGGATGATCACGTGCTTGGTGACCGAGGGATTGGCGATGTACCCGAGGTAGTAGTCGAACAGGCCAGTCCCGCTCACCTTGCCCCGCTTGGCGAGGTTGAGCTCGGACTGGTCCTCGACGAGGTTCTCGCGGCGCTCCACCGACCACACCTGCCAGCCACGGGTCCGCGCGACGATCCACTTCGCAAGTGGCACGAAATAGGCGCTGCCGGCCGACGTGCCGGGCTCGAGCACGAGCACGTTCTTGGCCCGTGAGGGGCCGACCTTGAGCACTCCAACCCGGTTGTACTTGGCGGGCGTACCGGGAGCGGCGTACCCGCTCATCCAATCAACGCTCAGCGCCGCGGCCGAACCGGCCGACAGCGCCATCACCGCGCTCGAGACAAGCGCAACTCCCACAAGCCTAGTCCTCGTCACCTCACTCCTCCTTGCGTGCGATCCGGGACGACACCATACCTCCGGTACGCTGAGGCGGTGCGCGCACTTGTCGCTTCCGCGGGAGGGAAGGGCGTCGAAATCACCGACGTCTCCGATCCTCGGCCCGCATCTGATCAAGCCCTCGTCGAGGTGAGGGCAATCAGTCTCAACCGGGGCGAGGTCAAGCGCCTGGAGCAGAGCGAGCCGGGCACCGTGTGGGGATGGGATCTCGCGGGCGTCGTGCGCGACCCGGCGGCCGACGGCACCGGTCCGCAGGCCGGGGCGCGGGTCGTGGGGATGATGCTGCGCGGCGCCTGGGCCGAGCGAGTCGCCGTCAGGACCGAGTGGCTCGCTGAGCTCCCGGACGGCGTCACCTTCGAACAGGCGGCGACGTTGCCCGTCGCCGGCCTCACGGCGCTCCGCTCACTCGAGATCGGCGGGTTCGTGGTTGGCAAGCGGGTGCTCGTGACGGGCGCGAGCGGTGGCGTCGGGCGGTTCGCGGTGCAACTCGCGAAGCTTGCCGGCGCTCACGTGACCGCCCTCGCGCGGCGCGCCGAGGGGCTGACGGAGCTCGGCGCCGACGACGTCCAGAGCGAACTGCCGGCCGAGGGCCCGCTGTTCGATGTCGTGATCGACGCTGTCGGCGGACCGGTGCTTGCGGCCGCGCTCCAACGCGTGGTCTCACGCGGGGTCGTCGTCAACTTCGCTGCGACGACGACCGACCCCGTGTGCTACCCAACGCGCGGCTTCTTCGGCCGCGCGCCGGGGGCAACCCTGCACGGCCTGTACATCTTCGACGACGTCGAACACACCCGCGCGTGCAGCACCGACCTGCGGCGGCTCGCCGAACTCGTCGCCGCCGGACGGCTCGAGCCCCAGATCGCGATCACGGCTCCTTGGTCCGACGCCGCGTCCGCGATCGAGGCGCTGCTCGACCGCCGCGTCAACGGCAAGGCCGTACTCACGCTCGACTGATCATCGCCGTCGGTGCGCGCAGCCGGCGCACGGCCGCAGAGACGAGCCACGCCGAAGCCCGGGCACTGGCCGCCGGGCCGCGGAGGGCGTCCGGCGTGGTGTCGATCGCGACGTACGAGTACGCGCGGGGATAGCCGTCGCCGGTCACGAGCCCGGGACAGCCGCTGCGCAGGTTCTCGCAGTCAAAGCGTCGTCCGGACGCCAGCCGGATATCGAGCCGCGACGGGTAATAGAACGAGAACGCATTGCCGTCGTGGCCCGGGTCGACGCCGGACTCGACGGCGTCGCTGCGCCAGCGGTTGCTGAGCAGACGCGCGTCAGCCGTCGGATCGTGCTTGAGGTACTTGTCAAACCAGGCGGTCGTGTACCAGTCGGCGAGGTCCGGTCCGCGCAGCGACGCGCCAAACGCCTGATTGGGGATGAAGGAGAAGTCGAGGTGCGAGCCGCCGCGGATGATGAGCTCCCCGCTGTCGACGCCCGCATCCGAATACGCGTGCGAGGACACCGACTTTGCCGTGGGGTCCGGCAGCGACACGTTCGGCGTGGGCGGGAGGCCGTAGTCGGCGGAGATGCCGAGGCCGGGCTTCGTGATCGCCACGACGCGGCGCGCTGCCGGGTCAGCCGGACACCCCTGCTCGCCGAGGGTCGCCCCCTTGCCCGCCCCCGGCACCGACGCGTCGTTCGGTCCTGGGCCCCCGAGGTTGTCCCAGGCGACGACCGCCTTGACCCGCGCATCCCACTGGGCGATGTACGACACGCCGGCCGCGCCGTAGGAGTGTCCGGCGAGGCCGACCTCCGACGGGTCGATCAGCTGCCAGAACGGATCAAAGCCGGCATCGAGCCCGCGCGCCACCCGATCACGCTGCTTCGCCTCATGGCTCGTTCCGCTCGTGCAACTCGGCACCGGCTCGTACGGGTGCCGCGGTGTTGAGAGCAGGAAGTTGAGCGCGTCCTCGGTGCCGTCATAAAACGGTCGTCCGTCGGTCTGGGCCGGCACACCCTCCATCGTGTCGGGGGGCTGGCCGAGGGTGTCGGATTGACCCTGCCCCTGTGGGTCGAACGTGAGCACGACGTAGCCCGCCTTGGCGAGCGTCTGCGCCGCGAACCAGTACAGCTGCTCATCGGCCTGCACCGAGCCGTTGGTGATCACGACGGCGGGAGCGCTTCGCGGGTCCGGCGACGGTCGCCCATACATGGCCGGACAGCGTCGCCCCGTCACGCGCGGTGAAGAGGACCGGTCGCACGATTCCGTACCCGGAGCTCGCCCAGTCATCGAGGCGGATGTCGCCGGCGCATCCGTTTGCCTGGTTCCAACAAACGTCGTCAAGGAACATCCGCTCCGGGTCAGCGGCCTCGATGGCGAGCGCGTTCGCACCGTTCGCGAGGCTGATCGCAGCGAGCTTCGCCTGGTAGGCCGGCGCGTCGTAGATCGCCTGCCGCTCGAGCGTGATCGCGTAGTTGCGAGCCTCCACGAGCGGATTGAACCCGCCCAGCGTCTGCGCCCCCGCACTTGGTGCGAGCACTCCCAGACAACAGCAAACCGCAACCCACGCCCGAGCCCTGCCGCTCATTCGTTTCCTCCCGTCCGCTGAGCCGGAAAATGGCGCAATGAGCCTGGCACGTTACCGTGCCGGCGACGGTGATGTTGCGCCTTGATTAGGAGGAGTAGCCTCGTGACCGCGGAACCCCGATGCCGCGCTAGTTTTCGCGCGGGACCACAACGTCGCAGAGGAGGAATGCAGTTGAGGAGGCACAGCAGGTCGTTGTGCACGACCCTTCTTGCGCTCGCATCAGTTGTCGCGCTGAGCGCATGTGGGAGCTCGTCAAGCTCGTCGTCGTCAGGTGGCGGCGGCGGGAGCAGCACCACTGGTAGTGGCAAGTCTGGGGGCACCATCAACGTCGTCGTGGGCACGGCCCCCGACTCGCTTGATCCGGGCTTCGGCTACACCACCCAAGCGGCAGAGGCTGACTGGATCTCGTACACCGGATTGACGGCCTACGCCCACGCCAGCGGTCTGGCCGGCGGGCAAGTGATCCCGGGCGTGGCAACCGCCTTGCCCACGGTGAGCAGTGACGGCAAGACATACACGGTCACGCTGCGCAAGGGCCTCGTGTACTCAAACGGGCAGCCGGTCAAGGCGAGCGACTTCCCGTACACGATCCAGCGTTCGATGAAGCTCCCCTGGGGTGGCTCAGGCCAGTTCTACGGTGGCACGATCGTTGGGGCGGCTGACTACGCCGCCGGCAAGGCAAAGACGATCTCCGGGATCACCGCCGACGACGCCACGGGCAAGATCACGATTCACCTGATCGCGCCCTACGGCGCCTTCGACAACGTCCTGGCGTTCCCGTCCTCGGGCCTCGTGCCGAGCGGCACGCAGATGAAGAACCTGCCGAACAACCCGCCGCCCGGCGTCGGGCCCTACATGATCACCAACGTCGTGCCCAACGCGTCGTTCCAGCTGGTCAAGAACCCGCACTGGACCGCGGGGATGATCCCGGGCATTCCGTCCGGCAACTCGAACATCAACGTCAAGATCTCGTCGAACGTCAGCTCGAACGCGCTGTCGGTTCTCCAGAACACGGCCGACGTGTTCGACTACGGCGACACGATCCCCGGCAGCCTGCTGCCGCAGATCAAGTCGCAGGCGGCGGACCGGTACTCGAAGAAGGTCATGAACTCGACCTACTACGTCTTCCTGAACACCAAGACGAAGCCGTTCTCGAGCCAGCTTGCACGCGAGGCGGTCGTGACCGGGATTGACCAGAACGCGATGAGCCGGCTCGGCTCGGGGACGCTGATCCCCGGCTGTTACTTCCTGCCTCCGGGCATGGTCGGGCATCCAACGGCGCCGTGCCCGTACGGCGACCCCGCAAGCGGCGGTGACATCGCCAAGGCCAAGCAGCTCGTCCAGCAGTCGGGCATGGCCGGAACGCCGGTCACCGTCTGGAGCGAGACGCGCTCGCCGCGCCAGCAGTGGATGACGTACTACACCCAGTTCCTGAACCAGATCGGCTTCAAGGCCACCCAGAAGGTGCTCGCCGACGCGTCGTACTTCACGACGATCGGCAACCTGAAGCTCAACCCGCAGACGGGCTTCGCGGACTGGAACCAGGATTTCCCGAACCCGATCGACTTCTACCTGCTGCTGCAGGGGTCAGCGATCCAGCCGACAAACAACCAGAACTTCGGCCAGGTCAAGGACCCGCAGATCGACAGCCAGTCGACGGCGCTCGGGAAGGTGCCGACCAGCCAGCTGAGCTCGATCGCGAGCAAGTGGCAGGCGCTCGATGAGTACGTCGCGAAGAAGGCGTACGTCGGCGTCTACGGCTACCAGACGTTCCCGGCGTTCACGTCGAACCGGATCGACCTGAGTTCGGCCGTGTTCCATCCGCTCTACGGATGGGACTTCAGCAGTTTGAAGTTGAAGTAATTGGCGAGTATGGGCTGGGACAGCTACTCTGCTGTCTCAGCCCACCCGCTACTGATGGCGACCACATCCGCTTCCGGCACTGAATTCTCCGCAGACCTCTCGGCTGCGCTGGGCGTCGACGGCGAGGAACTGCCGCCCGGGATCGGGCCGTGGAAGCTCGCGTGGCGGCGGTTGCGCCGCAACAAGGTGGCGCTGTTCTTCGGTGGCGTGTTCATCGTGATCGTCGTGCTGTGCCTGCTCGCGCCGGTGTACTCGAGCGATGTCGCGCACCTCGGTCTGGCGGACCAGAACATCGACAAGCCGATCCTGATCGGCGGCAAGAAGACCTACGTCGTCGATCCCACCGGGATCCCGATCGGCCCGACCTGGAAGAGCAAGTACTTCCTCGGTGCCGACTCGAACGGCAGAGATGTGGCGGTCCGGCTTCTGTACGGCGGCCGCAATTCGCTCGAGGTCGGCATGATCGCGACCGTGATCACGATGGTGCTGGCGCTCATCCTCGGGGTGGTCGGCGGGTACCGTCGCGGCATCGCTGACACCGTGATCGGGGTGTTCCTCGACTCGATCTGGGCGTATCCCGCGGTGCTGCTCGGGATTGCGCTCGGTGCGACACTCGCCGTCAGCGGTATCCACATCGGCTTCATCAAGATCAACGGCAACGCCTTGTACGTCCCGGCCGTCGTCGTCGGGATCGTCTACATCCCGTATGTGGCCAAACCCGTGCGCGGCCAGGTGCTGACGCTACGTGAGCGTGAGTTCGTCGACGCGGCGCGCCAGCAGGGCCTGAGCCACACGCGGATCATGTTCACCGAGATCCTGCCGAACCTCGCCTCGACGATCGTCGTGTTCGTGCCGCTCATCCTGGCCAACGCGATCCTGCTCGAAGCCGCGCTCTCGTTCCTCGGAGCCGGCATCAAGCCGCCGAACCCGTCGTGGGGGACGATGATCTCCGACGGCGTCTCGACGATCCCAGCCGCGTTTCACAACGTGCTCGTACCGGGAATCATGCTTGTGCTGACGGTGATGTCGATCAACATCTTCGGCGACGGCTTGCGCGACGCCCTGGACCCGCGCTCTAAGGTCAGGATCGCTCACTGATGGCTGGGACGGCACACTGATGGCCCGCTTTGCAATTCGCAGGCTAATCGCGATGGTGAGCGTGATGTTGATCGTCTCGGTGCTGACGTTCATCATGCTCGTCAAGATCCCGGGTGGGGATCCCGCCCAGCGCCTGGCGGGGCGGAGCGCGACGCAGGCGGAGGTTCATCAGATCGAGGACAAATTCGGCTTCAACAAGCCGATCTATGTCCAGTACGTCAACACGATGAAGAACATCTTCACCGGCGAGGCGTACTCCTACACCCAGGGTTTCAACGTGCTCGACGAGATCAAGGCTGGGCTCCCGGCGACGCTGTCGCTGGCGATCGGAGCCGGGATCTTCTGGCTGCTGGCGTCGATCGCGGTTGGGACGCTCGCGGCGGTCAAGGCGGGGAAGTGGACCGACCGGGTGCTCACAGTCCTGTCGATGGCGGGCGTGTCATTCCCGCCGTTCTTCCTCGGCGCGGTGCTGCTCTACTTCCTTGGATACCAGGCGGGGATCTTCCCATTGGGCGGATACGTCAAATTCACCGACGACCCCTGGCAGTGGTTTGTGCATCTGGTGCTGCCGTGGTTCACGCTGTCGGTGCTGTTTATCGGTTTCTATTCACGGGTCCTGCGCTCGACGATCCTGGACACGGTCAACGAGGACTACGTGCGCACGGCACACGCGAAGGGCCTGTCTGACAGACAGGTGCTGATCCGCCACGTCCTCCGCAATAGCCTGATCCCAATCATCTCGTTGTGGGGACTCGACATGGCGCAGGTGATCGGCGGCGGTGCGATCCTGACTGAGACCGTCTTCAACCTGCACGGAGTCGGCCAGCTCGCGGCCGAGTCGATCGGCCGGCTCGACATCATCCCGCTGCTCGCGATCGTGCTCTTTACCGCATTTGTCGTGGTTGCGCTCAACGCGGTGATCGACATCCTCTATGCGTACCTCGATCCGCGGATCAGGCTGTCGTGAGCGCGGACGCACCGCCGCTGCTCGAGGTCTCTGATCTCAAGGTGACGTTCGCGACCGAGGACGGACTCGTGCGCGCGGTCGACGGCGTCTCGTTCACAGTCGGCGCCGGCGAGGTCGTCGCGATCGTCGGCGAATCCGGCTCCGGGAAGTCGGTGAGCGCAATGACCTTGATGGGGCTGACCCGCGGCCCCAACGCCAAGATCGAGGGCCGGGCGATGCTTGACGACGTTGAGCTGCTCGGCGCCTCGGCCGATCAGCTGCAGAAGATTCGCGGCGGCTCGATCGCGATGGTGTTCCAGGATCCGATGAGCTCGCTCGATCCCGTTTACCGGATCGGGCATCAGATCGTGGAGCAGATCCGGGTCCACGATCACGAAATCACGAAGGCTCAGGCGCTCGACCGGGCGGTTGAGTTGATGGAGCGCGTCGGCATCCCGCGCGCCCGCGAGCGCCTGCGCTCGTACCCGCACGAGTTCTCCGGCGGCATGCGCCAGCGCGTGATGATCGCGATGGCGCTGTCCTGCTCGCCGAAGCTGCTGATCGCCGACGAGCCGACGACGGCGCTGGACGTGACGATCCAGGCCCAGATCCTGGAGGAGCTCCGGCAGCTGCGGGCCGAGGCCCAGGCGGGGATCATCCTCGTCACCCACGACCTCGGCGTCGTTGCCGATATCGCCGACCGGATCGTCGTCATGTACTCCGGCCGCGTCGTCGAGCAGGGCACGCTCGATGAGATCTTCTACGACCCGCAGCACCCTTACGCGTGGGGGCTGCTCGGGTCGATCACGCGCGTCGATCGTGATCGCGGACAGCGCCTGCCGGCGATTCGCGGCCTGCCGCCGTCGCTGCTGAAGCCACCGACAGGCTGTCACTTCCGGCCGCGCTGCCCGCATTCATTCGACCGCTGCACGGAGGTCCCTGACTTGGCCGCCCGGCTGCCCGATGATCCCGATCACCTCGATCGCTGCTGGCTCGAGCCGGAAGCCAAACGCAGCCTTCGCCAGGTGGGCGACCAGATCGGGCTTGCCAGCCCGGAGAAGGTGGGAACTTGAGCGCGGAGAGCAGCGACGGGATCGACACTTCAAGCGTGGTCGAGCCGGGCGCGTCGGGCGCCGCCAACGGCGCTCGCCTGCTCGACGTCGACCACCTGAGGGTCCTATTCCCGATCAAGTCCGGGCTCGTGATCGACCGTACGGTGGGTCACGTCCACGCGGTCGACGACGTCTCGTTTGGGCTGACCGAGGGGGAGACCCTCGGGATCGTGGGTGAGTCGGGTTGCGGCAAGACGACGCTGATCCGGGCACTGGTGAGGCTGATCGCGACGACCGGTGGCTCGATCCGCTTCCGTGGGGCGGAGATCACCACCGCCGGCCGCAACCAGATGGAGCCGATTCGCCGGCAGATGCAGATGGTGTTCCAGGATCCGCAGGCGTCGCTGAACCCGCGCAAGCGGGTCGCGCAGATCCTCGCGACGCCGTTGCGGATGCGGGGCGTCGCGAAGGATCAGATCGAATCCGAGAGCCGCTCGCTCGTCGAGCGGGTGGGCCTGCATCCCGAGCACCTCGGCCGATACCCGCATGAGTTCTCAGGCGGCCAGCGCCAGCGGATCGGGATCGCGCGTGCCCTCGCCGTGAACCCGAAGCTCATCCTGCTGGATGAGCCGGTGTCGGCGCTCGACGTCTCGATTCAGGCGCAGGTCATCAACTTGCTCGACGACCTCCAGGACGAGTTCCACCTTTCCTACGTATTCGTCGCCCACGATCTGAGCGTCGTGCGCCACGTCTCCGACAGGATCGCGGTGATGTATCTCGGCAAGCTGATGGAACTCTCGCCTGCTGAGGAGCTGTACTCAAAGCCGATCCACCCGTACACGTCGGCGCTGCTTGCGGCGATCCCGATCCCCGATCCGCACGAGAACCGCGCGCGTACCCGGCAGGTCGTCACCGGCGAGCCGCCGAACCCGATCCGGCCGCCATCGGGCTGCCGCTTCCATACCCGGTGCCCTCGCGCGACCGAGATCTGCTCCAGCGTCGAGCCGCAGCTCACCGAGTACGGCGACGGACATCTCGCCGCCTGCCATCACCCGCAGAACGTGACCGCCGACGAGATCGCGGCCTCCAGTCGCTCCTCGGCGAGCCCGATCAGCTCGGGCGATAACGCGCCGGCCTCCGAGGAGGGTGTCTCCGCGCTCGAGAGCCGCAACGCGGCCGACGCCGCCGCGGGACCGTCGCCCGGATAGCGCCTAAGGCCCGTCAGCCTCAAACACGCACCGTTCTCCCGATGTCAGGCGGGGCGTCTCAGTTCATCCTGAGATCACTGACATGTCCGTGACTTCTCAGGAGACGTTCCATGTTCACGAATCTTGATTACACGCTGGAGAGCGCGCGCTCCGCAGAGTTCACCCGCCACGTCCACGAGGCCCGGCGCCCGAGCCATGACTCCCTGGCCGACCGGGTTCGGCGTCGCCGTGAGGCCGCCCGCCGCGCCCGGGCGCGCCACTCGTCGCGGCCGCGACTGCGCGCCGCCTGAGGCCTCGGACCACGCAGGCTGAGGTTGGTCCTCAGAGAAACCAAGGGGTGGCGTCCCTCCGCTGCGTCCGGCGATACTTCGCCGATGCGTGCGCGGCTGACCAGCAGCCATCTCGTCGGGCGGGTCGGGGAGCTGGCGGAACTCGAGCTGGCGTGGGCGCGAGGCGACCGAGCACCGGCCGAGCGTCGTCCTGCTCGGCGGCGACTCCGGCGTCGGAAAGACCCGGCTCGTCAACGAATTTGAGGCGCGGCTCCGCAGCGAACGGCAACGCTCGTGCTCCGCGGTGAGGCGCTTGAGCAGGGGGACGCGGAGCTGCCCTACGCACCGCTGCTCGGGGCGCTGCGGCCGCTCGTTCGCGAGCGCCACGCCTCCGATCACGTCGCTGACCGCGGGGAGCCGAGCCCAGCTTGGCGCGCTCCTCCCCACGCTCGATGACGGCGCCACGCGCTCGCCGGTGGGCGGGGACGGCGTGGGTCAACTGCGGTTGTTCGAGGCGCTGCTCGAGCTGCTCGACTGCCTCAGCGACACGCAACCGGTGGCGCTCGTGCTCGAAGATCTGCATTGGGCGGACCGCTCGACTCGAACCTTCGTGACGTTTCTCGCCCGCAGCCTGCGCCAAGAGCGGCTGATGATGCTGCTCACGTTCCGCACCGACGAGCTGCACCGCCGGCACCCTCTGCGTCCGCTGCTCGCCGAGCTTGAGCGAGTCGAGCGCGTGCGCCGGATCGACCTGGCGCCGTTTGACCGCGCCGGAGCTCACCGAGGCACTCGCGGACATCCTCGGCGATGAGCCGAGCGCCGAGCTGGTCGAGCGGCTGTTCTCACGTAGCGAGGGGAATCCGCTCTACACCGAGGAGCTGCTGGCGGCGGGGCTTGACGGACGCGGGCAGCACGCCCGCAGAGCCTGCGGGATGCGTTCATGCTGCGGATCGAGCGGCTGCCCGTCGACACGCAGCGCGGCGACTCGCAGCGATCGCGGTCGCTCGCCGCGCCGACGAGGCGACGATCGCGACCGTGACCGGCATCGAGCATCTGCGCCTCCACGAGGCACTCCGGGAGGCGATCGCCGAGCAGGTGCTCGTCGCCGGCGCCGACGGCGCGCTGCTCTTCCGCCACGCGCTGCTACGTGAGGCGGTATACGACGATCTGCTGCCTGGGGAGCGGGTGGAGCTGCATCTCGCGCTCGCGCGTGCGTTCGAGCAGCGGGACGTCGCCGACAGCGACGGCAGCGGCTGAGGCGGCCGGGACGATCGCCGGTCACTATGCCGCGGCCGGCGATCAACCGGCCGCGCTACGCGCGTTCGCTCGGGCGGCGCGAGCCGCTCGCGATGCCCTCGCTTTCGGCGAGGCGGCGGACTTCGCCGAGCGAGCGCTCGAGCTGTGGCCGCGCGTTCCGGATGCCGAGGAGCTCGCCGGCATGGATCGGCCCGATCTGCTGACCGTGGCGGCCGCCGCCCAGTCCCAGGTCGGCGACTACAACCGCAGCACGGTGCTGCTGGAGTCGGCGCTGGCCGAGATCAACGCGGAAACCGACCCGTACCGGTACTGCGTGGGTGCTGGCCCGGCTCGCGCGGACGCTGTGGGCGCTCAATCGCGGGCTGGAGGGCGTCGCGATGGCCGAGCGCGCGCTCGCGATGCTGCCGGACTCCGCGGAGCCGAGTCACGAGCGGGCGATGCTGCTCGGCTGGCTCGCGCGCACCCGCGTCCTGCGCGGCCGCTACCGCGATGCGATCCGGGCTGGCGAAAAGGCGCTGGAGGAGGCGATGGCGGCAGGCGACTCCGGTCGCCGAGGGCGAGGTGCTCAACACGCTCGGCATGGCGCAGATCGCGCTCGGGGAGGTCGACGAGGGCGTCGCGAGCCTCCGCCAGGCGATCGCGATCGCCGAGCGCAACGAGGACGCTGACGGGATCACGTACGCGTACGCGAACCTCGCCGATCTGCTCAACCTCCGCGGTCGCGGGCGAGGAGGCGCTGCAGGTCGCCCGAGAGGGGCTGGCGAAGACACCGCGCCGGCTGAAGCGGGCCCACGAGTGGATGTCGCTGACGCTCTCGGAGATCGCGTTCGAGCTCGGTGACTGGGAGACCGCACGGGCGCAACCTCGTCCCGTCGCGCAGCCAGATGCTCGGAACCCAGCTCATCTTCTGTCTGCTGCGTGACGCCGACCTGGCCCTCGGGATCGGCGACGAGGAGCTCGCCGAGCGTCGGCTGGCGGACGCCGAGCCGCTCGTCGAGGTGAGCTCCGAGCCGCAATGGATCGGCGTGCTCGGGTCAATGCTCGGGCGAGCTGCGCCGGCGCCGGCGCGATCTGCTCGGCGCGCGGGCGGCCGTTGGCGCGGCGCTCGATCGCCTGGAGCTGTGCACCGACGACGTCATGCGGATCGCACGCGTGACCGGGATCGGCCTGAAGATCGAGGCGGACGTCGCGCAACGGGCGCGCGACCTTCACGAGCAGGCGGAGGAGCGAGACGCGATCACGCGCGCGCGCATCCACATGCAGCGCCTCGACCGCGGCCGCCGAGGCGGGAGGGCCGGTGGAGCAGGGCTGGCGTGACCTGGGCGCGGCGGAGCTCGCGCGCGCCCGGGGCCGCAACGATCCGAAGCTATGGCTGAAGGCGGCCGCGAGCTGGGACGCGATCGGCCGCGCGTACCCGAGCGGCGATGGCCCGCTGGCGCGCCGCCGAGGCGTACGTCGAGGCCGGAGATCGCGATGCGGCCGCGGATCAGGCGCGCCGCGTGCTCGAGGCGGCGCGGAGCGCTCGGCTCAGGATGGCTGATCGCCGAGACGACGGCACTCGCCGAGCGCGCACGGCTCGACGTCACCGCCGATGGCGATCCGCGCCGGCCGGGGAGGTGCCGGGCGGGCGCGAACGGCCACTCACGCCGACGAGGATCCGTTCGGACTCACCCCGCGCGAGCGTCAGGTGCTCGCGCTGATCGCCGAAGGGGCGACGAACCGGCAGATTGGCGCGGCGCTCTACATGGCCGAGAAGACGGCGAGCGTCCACGTCTCCCGGATCCTGTCGAAGCTCGGTGTGCGGAGCCGCACGCAGGCGGCGGCAGTGGCCCACCGCCAGCACCTCGCCTGAGCGAGCCGTGCGTCGAGCTCAGTGCGCGTGACCGGTCGTGTCTCTGCCAGGTCGACGCCGCGCGCGGCGGCGAGCAGGCGGGCGTCAAGGTCCTCCCGGGCGATCGGCTTGGTGAGGAAGTCGTCCGCGCCGCTTCCGCCATCGCCGCGGAGCAGGCCGAGGTCGCCGAGCGCGGTCAGCATCACGAAGTAGGTGTGCGGAGCGTTCGTGCTCGGCGCGGATCATGCCGGCACAGGTCGTGGCCGTCGATCTCCGGCAGGCGGGCGTCGCAGAAGACGATGTCGGGCGGTCTCGTGGAGGAACGACTCGAGCGCCTCATGGCCCGACCCCACGGCGACACACTCGTGGCCCGCCGCCTCAACCGCCCGCCACAGCAGGAATCGTGAGGCGGCGTCGTCGTCGGCGACGAGCACACGCAGGCGGCGCGGCGCCGGCGGGACGTCGCTCGGCGTACGAACCCGTCCGCCGCCCGCTCGAACACCTCGTCGAAGACGCGGACGACGTCCGGATCGAACTGGCCGCCGGCCGCCTTCCGGAGCTGATCCAGCGCCGCATCGATCGATAGCGCCTCGCGATGCGGATCGCGCAGAGGTCATGTCCTGGAACGCGGTGCAGACAAACACGATCCGCGAGCCGAGCGGGATCTCCTCGCCGCTCAGTCCGTCCGGGTAGCCGCCGCCGTCCCAGCGCTCGTGGCTGGAGCGCACGAGATGACCGACCTCGGACATCGCGAAGTTCGCCGACAGCAGCCGCTCGCCGACGATCGTGTGCAGGCGGATGAAGTCCCATTCGAGCGGCGGTCAGCTCGTGCTCACTGACGGAGGATCTCGCCCGGGAGCGCCATGTTGCCGATGTCGCGCAGGTGCGCGGCCGCGGCGAGGTCGTCGAGCCGGTCTGCGGGGAGTCCCATGCGGCGGCCGACGTCGATCGCGAGCTCGGCGACATCGAACAGCGACCGGACTGGATCGGCGTGGTGTCGATCGCTCCTGCGGGGGCGCCGAACTCCGCGTCGCGCCGTCCCGCCATGCGTTGGCTCTGCGCCCGATGGTCGGCGACCTTGAGTGTCTCGCTGACCGTTGCGGTCGTGGCCCGGCAGCACGACTTCGCCCGAGCGCGAGCGGATGACGAAGCCTTCGCCGGTCTCGAGCAGCGCGTCGGCGACGGCGGCCGGACATCGAGCGTGTCCGCGTCGGTGCCGGGCGCCAGCAGGGCGAATTCGCCGCCGCGCATCCGGTAGAGCCCGCCTGGATCCGTTCGCGGCGACGTGCAGCTTGTCGGCCAGCCACAGGAGCATCGTGTCGCCGCAAGCCTCGCCGTACGCCTCGTTGTAGCTCTTGAATCCGTCCAGCAGATGCAGCGAGAACACGGCGTCGGTCGCCCTCGTGCGAGCGCGTCTGCGAGATCCAGCGCAAGCTGGTCTGCGTTCGGCAGAGCCGTCAGCGGGTCGATGAGCGACTGCTGCTCGGAGAGCGCGAACGCCTTTGGAGATCCCGACGATCCCGACGCCGGCAAGGACGATCAGGATCCCGAGCACGGCTCCGCCGAGAAGCGCGACGACCCAGGCACCCGTCCCGTCGAACGCCGCGAGCGCGGTCGACATGATCGCGATCAGGAGCACGCCGAGGCCCAGTGTGGCCGTGCCGAACGTCCGCTCGGAGAGGCGCATACGTTCTCAGTCGGCGGAAACCCCCGGGTTCCGAAAGCGGGGTATGCCCCGGTGACGCTGCGTAGTTTGTACGGATGGCGGTACATTGGCCGCCGTGTTACGCACGATCCGCGACAACATGAGCGAGAACGTCCATACTCCTCGTCGCCTCGCCGCCGCCGGAGTCGCCCGCCCGCACTCGGCCGCCCGATCGTGCGCCGCTGCGCATCGGCGCCGTCCAGCATCGGTGGCATCCCGATCCCGAGGAGCACGAGGCGGCGCTCGCCGCGGGCATCCGACTCGCCGCCGAGCAACGGGGCGAGGATCGTGTGTCTGCAGGAGTTGACGCTGTCTCCGTACTTCGCGATCACCCCGGACGGGCCGGGCGCCGCCACCGGGGCGCATCCCGAGGACCTGCGGAGCGGACCGACGTTCGCGTTTGCCTCCCGGCTCGCAGCCGAGACCGGCGTCCACGTCCACATCTCGCTGTACGAACGCGATGAGCAGGGCGAGGACGGCCTCGGGTACAACACGGCGATCGTCGTTGGCCGGATGGACGGCTCGTGTCCCGGACGCGCAAGCTCCACATCCCGGTCACGGCCGGCTATCACGAGGATCGCTACTTCCGGCCGGGTCCGGCGGACGCGGACCCGTTCCCGATCGCCGAGCTGCCGACGGTCGACGGCACGGCACGCCTCGGGTGCCCGACGTGCTGGGACCAGTGGTTCCCGGAGCTCGCACGCGCCTACTCGCTCGCCGGCGCCGAGGTGATCGTCTATCCGACCGCGATCGGTTCCGAGCCCGACCATCCCGGATTTGACACCGAGCCGCTGTGGCAATCGGTGATCGTCGGCAACGGCATCGCGAACGGGACGTTCATGGTCGCCGTCAACCGCATCGGCATCGAGGGTCCACTCACGTTCTACGGCTCGAGCTTCATCTCCGATCCGTACGGGCGGATCCTCGTGCAGGCGCCGCGGGACGAGCCGGCGGTACTCGTCGCCGACCTCGATCTCGATCAGCGACGGGACTGGCTGGAGCTGTTCCCGTTCCTGACGACGCGTCGGCCCGATGCCTATGCCCGCCTGACGCATCCGCACACGCTCTACGTCGATTAGCGCTAGTGCCCTCACTCACTTGAGCGCGCACCTGCCACGCAGACTGCATCGCTTGCATGTCGTGCGGCGCTGATCCATGATGGCCCGATGGGAGAGCGGGAGGAGCCGGTCGGTGGGCCGGCGGAGGCTGAGCTGCGGCGGTTGGCGTTCCGCGATGAGCTGACCGACCTCCCGAACCGGATCGCGATGGCGGATCGGATCGAGGTGGCGCTCGCGCGCAGTAGTCGAGAGGGGACGTGCAGCGCGCTGCTGCTCGTCGACGTCGACGGCATGGCCCGCGTCAACGCGACGCTCGGGCATGGCGCCGGGAACGACCTGCTCCGCCTGATCGCCGACCGGCTCGGCGACCACGTCGGGATCCGCGTGACCCTCGGCCGTCACGGCGGTGACGAATTTCTGCTGCTGCTCGACGATCTGCCCGGTGAACCTGCCAAGGCGCGGGCCGCCGTCGAGGCGTTCGGCGAGTTGATGGCCGCGTCGTTCCGGCGGCCGTTCACCGTCGAGCGCTCGACGTTCGAGATCAGCGTCTCGACCGGCGCCAGCCTGTTCGGACTCGACGCCGGCTCGCATCAGGACCTGTTCTCGCACGCCGACCAGGCGAGATTCCTCGCCAAGCAACGGGGTGGCGGGCAGCTCGTCGTCTTCGACCGGCCGCCGAGGCACTCGCTGCTCGAGCTCGAGGCCTCACAGCGCGCCCGTCGGGGGCTGATGCGCGGCGAGTTCGAGCTGTTCTACCAGCCGGTTGTGGAGATCGCCGACGGTCGCCGGCTCGCCGGCCTCGAGGCGCTGCTGCGGTGGCGCGATCCGGACCGCGGCCTGCTCGTGCCGGAGGCGTTCCTGCCCTACGTCGAGCCTTCGCCGCTCGTCGACGAGCTTGGCGAATGGGTCTTCTCGGAGGTCTGTCGCCAGCTCTCCGAGTGGGATTCGCGAGGGTTTGCGCCGCGGGTCAGCTTCAACATTCCGGCGCGTCAGCTCCGGCGTGCGGACTTCGCCGAGTTCTTGATCACGACCTCGGCGGCACACGGCATCGATCTGTCGCGCCTCGCCGGCGAGATCACCGAGACGAGCCTCGTCGCAGTCGACGAGGTCATGCCGACCCTCGAGCTGCTGAGCGCCGCCGGCATGCGGCTCTCGCTCGATGACTTCGGCACCGGGTACAGCTCGCTGGCCCGGCTGCGCAGGATGCCGTTCTCGCTGCTGAAGATCGATCGCAGCTTCATGAGCGGGGTTCCGGGCGACGCGGTCGCTGAGGAGTTGCTGCGAGGCATCATCACGCTCGGGACGACGCTCGGGCTCGATGTCATCGTCGAGGGCGTGGAGACGGCCGACCAGGAGCGAGCGCTGCTCGGGCTCGGAGCTCGTCTCGCGCAGGGCTACCACCTCGGCGCCCCGGCGCCGGCGCCCCAGATCGCCGACCGCTGGGGCGGCCGCGGGCGGCCGCTCAGCCTTGCCGGCGCTCGAAGCCGGTTGTCGCCGGCAGCGCGTAGAACGCCGCGACCGCTGCGGTGATGCCGAGCGTCACGTACGGCGAGACGAACGCCAGTGCCGTGGCGAGCGCGTAGGGCACGACCCCGGCGACATTGCGTCGGAGCAGCTCCTCGCGCCGCTGCGCCGTGAGCTCAGGTTGGAGGAGATGCGCCTTGGCGATGAGGATGTGCCGGTTGAACACGACGAACACCGTTCCCATCACGAACAGCGCGGCGCCGTACACCGCGGCGGCGAGGTGATCCCCCCTGCCCTCACGCAGGTACGTCGCGAACAGCGAGGTCGTGAACGGGAGCACGCACACGCTCATCAGCAACAGCAGGTTGAGCACGAGGATCGGGTGGTCGGGCTCGCGCAGACGAGCGAGCGCCGCGTGATGGTTGATCCAGATGATCCCGATCGTGAGAAACGAGATCGCGTACGCGGCGTAGTTCGGCCACAAGTGGGCGAGCTGGCGCCCGAGGTCGCCTGTGCCCGGTGGCGGTACGCGCAGGTCGAGCACGAGCAGCGTGATCGCAACTGCGAGCACACCGTCGGAGAACGCTTCAAGCCGTCCCTTGCTCATTCGTCGCCCTCACGAGCCCCGATCACCACGACCTGACGGTACCAGCGGCCGAAGCGACCAGTGGACGCGTCCGCAGGTCCTGCGTCATTCGAGCGGCCCCTGGCGGCGCCGGGCTGTGTCCTCGGAGTCTCGCGTAGCTCCGCTACGCCACGACTTCTGCGTCCTCGCCCGGCATCCACCGGCGACCACTCTCGGTGCCTCACGACTTACGGACGCGTCCACTAGTACGTTGCGCACGTGCAGCGCGTGCGTCGCGTGATGGGAAGGATTCGGCAGCTGCTCGCGCATCCGCGCGCGCCGCTCGTCGCGCTGCTCGTCATTCTGCTGCTGTCGTTGCTCGCCCGCGTTCTGTTCATCGGCCGGCCGTGCAGCACGCCGTGTCGCACAGGAACGGACCACGCACTGATCTTCGACGAGTCCTACTACGTCAACGCGGCGCGCGTCATCGCCGGGATCCGCCCGCCGGCCGGGCAGACGTACGCGGACGCGCCGCTGCGTAAGGATCCGAACGCGGAGCATCCGCAACTGGGAAAGCTCGTCGTGGCATGGGGCATCGAGCTGTTCGGCGACAACCCGTGGGGCTGGCGCATCGGCAGCGTTATCTTCGGGCTGATCGCGATCGTCGCGATGTACATGCTCGTCCGAGGTGCCCGGGGCAGCCCGTGGCTGGCGGTCGGCGCGGCCGGCGTGATGGCGCTCGACAACCTGATGCTCGTCCACGGCCGGATCGCCACGCTCGACATCTACACCGTCTCGCTGATGGTTCTGGCTGCCGCAATCTATCTCCGGGGCCGGCCGCTGATCGCGGGAGTCGTGCTCGGGATCTCGGCATGCATGAAGCTGCCCGGCGTGCTCCTGATCGCGGCGCTCGTGGTGTTCGAGCTGATCCGCATCGGCTGGGCATGGCGCGGCCCGGACGGACGCGGCGCCGCGATCCGTGCCCGCGGGATGCCACTTGTGGCGACGATCCTCACCACCGCCGTCACGCTCGTCATCGGGGTCTGGGTGCTCGATCTCGTGATGCCCGCGTACGACCCCGGGACCCACACGACGTACGCCGGCAGCCCGTTCACCCACATCGGCCACATGCTCTCCTACGCCGAGCGACTCAAGGCGGTCCCGGACGCGACCGGGATCAGCTCGACGCCGGGGCAATGGCTGCTCAACGAGAAGCCGATCCCTTACTCCCGGGTCGCGGTCAACTCCGTGTCCGGTGGCAAGATCGTCGCCAGCCGGGCCGTGTTCAATGCCCGGGGCGAGATCAACCCGTTCATCATCTTCCTTGCCCTCCCGGCACTGTTCGCGGCGATCGCGGCCGCGTGGTACGAGCGGGACGAGCTGGCGGCGATCGGCGTCGCCTGGTGCGTCGGGACGTTCGTTCCGCTCGCCGTCCAGGCCGTCGTCCTGAACCGCATCTCGTACCTCTACTACATGCTGATCGTGCTTCCGGGGATCTACCTGATTGTGGTACGCATGTTCTCGCCATCGCGAATCCCACGCGCGGCCACGATCGGCTGGGTCGTGGCGCTCGTGTACAGCTTCATCGACCTTTATCCGGTGCGGAGCATCAGTGGACATTGAGCCGCACGACGCGTAACGGGTCGGTTACGCTCCGCTCGTGGGCGAAACGGAGACCGCCTTCGAGACGATCGCGAGCGCGTTCGTCGACGGCTACAACGCGCGGGACCCAGAGGCGTGGGCCGCGATCTTCCACGCGGATGGCGAGTACTGCCCGACCGTGCTCGTCGGCTCCCAATCGGTGTACGTCGGACGGGATCAGATCCGGGAGTACATCCGCGAGCTTCGGGCGAACGATCGTGGCCAGCAGGCCGCGTGGAAGGAAGTCCGACCATGCTCGGAGACAACGTTCGTCATGTGTGGCGAGGTCCTGATGGACGGCGAGCTCATCACCGAGGCGACGGTCATCTTCGAGCTCAAGGACGGGCTCATCATCCGCGGCAAGGCGTATCTCACCGACGACGAAACGCTGGAGCGCCTCGGGCTGTTGCCGGCTGCGCTCAGTACCGAGTGATACGCGGAGCCAGCGCCGTGCAGCCCGCGAGCGTCAGTGCGTCGATGACGCCCGTCTGGTGAGCCGCGTCGCGGCAGACGCACACGATCGCGCCACCTGACCCGGCATAGTTCGCCCCCGCCCCGGCGTTCCGGGCGACCTCGATCATCTCGACGTGACGAGGATCGAGGTCGAGCATCGCGGCGCGCGCATCGAAGCTTCCGTCCGCACACCTTGCGAGTTCCTCGCCGTCACCGGCGAGGACGGCGTCCCGCGCTCGGTGGGCGAGGCGGGCGAGGTCGTGCAGCGCGTCGTGAACCCGTCGCTCGCCGCGGGCGTAGCGCTCGCGGAGGTCGCCGTGGACGATGCCGGAGTCCTCCCCGTGCGCCTCCCGCCAGGCGACGACGAGGGGCGGCAGGAGGTCCGGCGGGAGCGGCTCGAAGCGATGGGGCGAGCCGAAATCCATGAACGTGACACCGCCGTACGCCTGCGCGATCCGGTCCTGGAGACCGGCCGCGATTCCGAGCTCCTCGGTCTCGACTTCGAGCGCGAGCCGCGCGAGGGCGTCCGGGGCAAGGCGGATGACGTGACTTGCACACAACGCTCGGAGCACCGCGATCACGATCGCGCTCGAGCCGGCGAGGCCGACCGCGCGCGGGATGGTCGTGCCCCACCGGACTTCGCTGGTTGACAGCCGGGTACCAATCATCCGTTCGAGGCGCGTCACGGCGGCGGTCACGAGGGCCGCCGGGGGTATCACCTGCCGTGTCGTCGCCGGCGCGACCAGCGCCCACGCGGCGCGGTCGTCGAACGCGACCGCGAGCACGGCGCCGCCGTAGCCGTCCGACGGATTGCCGGCGAGCGCGGCGCGCGCCGGGACCGTGACGACGGTGCCGTCAGTCACGGTCACGCAGCAGCCCGGCGGCGTGATCGCGCAGCGCGTCGCCAAACCGGGGATCCCGCAGCGCGTATTCGACGAAGGTCCTGCAATAGCCCTCGACTGATCCGATGTCGTGACGGCGCTCTCCCGGCGCGAGTGGCACCGCGAGCACACGCTCGCCACGCCCGAGCGCGATCCGGAGCGCATCGGCGAGCTGGACCTCCCCTCCGGCATCGGGCGGCGTCTCCCGCAGCGCCGCGAATACCGGGGGTCCGAGGACGTAGCGGCCCATGACGGCGAACCGGCTGTCGGTCGTCTGTGCGGTCGGCTTCTCCAGCACGCCGTGTACCTCGAACGGATCGGTGCCGGACGCGCCGTTGGCCGGCACGACGATCCCGTAGCGGCTCACGAAGGCATCGGGAACGGGCGCGACTGCGATCGTGGCCGCCACGCCGGACGGCGCGAACGCGTCGATCAGCCGCGGCACGATCGCGCGCCGGACCGACGGCGGCGTCTCGACGATCGCGTCGCCAAGGGCGACGACGACGCCTTCGCCGTCGGCCGCGAGTCCCTCCCCGTAGCGCAGCGCGTCCCCCAGTCCGGCCGGATGGGCCTGGCGGGTGTACAGGATCCGCAGGCCGGTGCGAGGGTCGAGCAGCGGGCCGGTCTCGAGCTCCGGATCGGCGTCGAAGTGGTCCTCGATCGCGCGCTTGCGTCGCCCGGTGACGAACAGCACCCGGGAGATGCCGGCGCGCACGAGCTCCTCGACGACGTACTGCACGACCGGCTTGTCGACGATCGGCAGCATCTCCTTCGGCTGCGAACGCGTGGCTGGCAGCAGGCGGGTGCCGAGGCCCGCGACCGGAACCAGCGCGTCGGTGATGGCCACGCGTCGATGCTACGCGACGTGGCGCGCGCCGCCGAGTTGGCGCGCGTGGAGCGTCCGGCGGTAGCCCGCGGCGAGCCGCTCGAGCGATCCCTCCCAGGTGCGGCCCCTGACCGCGGCGAGCGCGGAGCGCCGCAGCCGCTCGGCGAGCAGCGGCGATGAGCAGAGCGAGATGAGCCTGTCGGCCAGCGCGTCGGCCTCGGGGGCGGCGAGCAGCCCCGTCGTCCCGTGTTCGATCAGTGAGGCCGGGCCGCCCACCTTGACCGCGACAACCGGGAGCCCGCTCGCCTGTGCCTCGAGCACGACCTGACCGAACGTGTCCGTCTGACTGGCGAACAGGAACGCGTCAGCGCTCGCATACGCGCGCGCGAGGTCGGTGCCGCCGAGCCAACCGAGGAATGTCGCGTGGTCGCCGAGACGCTCGCGCAGCGCCTCCTCCTCCGGGCCGCCGCCGGCGAGCACGAGGTGCAGGCGGGGCTCCCGCCAGCGGGCGGCGAGGAACGCGTCGGCGAGGAGATCGACGCCCTTCTCCTTCGTCAGTCGCCCGGCGTAGAGGACGTTGATCGTATCCCGTGGGAGCAGGTTGGGCGTCCGCAGCGCCGGGTCGAAACGCGTGAGGTCCACGCCGCGATCCCAACGGCCGATCCGGCCGGCGTCGATGCCGAGGGCGACGAGCCGCTCGTCGCTTGCCGGACTCGGCGAGAGGACGATTTCGCAGCTGCCGTAGAACGCGCTGAGCGCTACCGCGGCAAGCGCCTCCAGGTGGGCCATGCCGCTGCGCAGTCCGGCGTAGGCGGCGAGTTCGGTGTGGTGGCTCCCGAGCACGGGCAGTTCGAGCACGCGCGCCAGCAGGCACGCGCCGACGCCGGCCGGGCCAGGGGAGCAGAGGTGGATGACGTCGTAGCGACCCTCGGCGAGGGCATCGACGATGGCCGGGACGCTCGGGACGCCGACCTTGAGGCCCGGGTAGAACGGGATGTCGACCTCGGCGACGGCGCTCAGCCGCCGGTCGACGTCAGCGTCGGTACCGATCACCTCGACGTCGAACCCGGGGACACCGCGCTCTCGGATCTGCCGGATCGTGTGGGTCACCCCGTGCATGCCGCCGAGTCCGTCGGCGACGAGCGCAACGCGCGGACGGTCGCCGTCACTGCGTGTCAGCTTCAGCTTCTCGCGACCGAGAAATGCCGACGCCGCGGCGTACGGGATGGCCGGGATGCAGGCGTCGAACAGACCGGCCGCGGCGCGATGGAGCTCAAGTGGCGTCTCGTCGACCGGGTCCGCCATCCGGACCACCTCGTCGACGACGGTCGCGAGCCGGCGCTCGTGGATCCGCCGGGCGCGCCGGTAGAGATCCGGGTGGCTGAGCTCGCCGTCCTGGAGCAGCGTCAGCAGGTTGCGCTCGTCGACGCCAAAGTCCATCGCCGCGAGCCAGGCGCGGAGCAGCGCGAGCGCGTCCTCCGGCCCAAGGTCGGCACCGACGCTGCCGCTGCGCACATCACCCTCGCGCATGACGCGTTCGGTGATCTTCAGCACCGCGGCGGGATCCGGCCGGCCCGGCGTCGCGCCGTCGCCGAGCGCGCGGATCGCGAGCGCCATCGCCGCGTGCGTCCACTTGGCGGCGCTGCCCTGGGCGCCGTGCGCCGACGCCCGGCCGGCGCGGATGTGCGTGAGAAACTCTTCGGGCGTCGACGCTCCCGGGGTCTCCGTGAACGTGCGCCCGATGTCGACGCCGGCGTGGTCGTCTGATCCGCCGATCGCCGTGCCTCCGTGGGTCTCGATATACACGAAGGCAGGGAGGTTCAGCTCCTTGGCGCGGGAGCCGTTGCGCGTCTCCCAGATCGGGAACAGCTGCGCCAGACGGCGACGATGACGCGCACTCAGCGGCGCCTCAACCGCATAGAACGGATGCGCGAGCGCGGTCGTGATGTCGTGTGCGCGGAGGTATTCTGCGCACGCTTCGACGTCGTCGTTGTGGGCCTGCAGCCACTCGTGATCGTCCGGCGTGATCCCGTAACAAAGGACGTGGACCGCCTGCGGCTCGCCCTTGAACCAGACGGTCAGTTCCTCGGAGACGAAGACGTCCGGGAGGTGCTGGAGCGACAGCGCTCCGTCGATCGTGTCGTGATCGGTGATCGTGACGAAGTCCATCCCGCGGCGCTTGGCCAGTTCGTAGACCTCTTCAGGCGTCGTGGCACATTCGGGGAGGTGCAGGCTGCGCTGGATTCCGAGCTTGGAGAGCTCCGAGGCCGTCGAGTGGACGTGCAGATCGGCGCGAGTCGTGTCGTTCATAGTCATCAGAATTGCCCTGCACATCGCGGACTCCGTGAAGAACGCGCTGCCGTCCTGTGACCATTCGGTGAACGCGGGGATGGGGTGCGCCTCCGTCGGAGAAAGTGACCGGGGTGCCCACGAGCGTCACGACGACCGCTGAACTGCTCCTGCTTCAGCGCGGTGCGATCCGCGTCGAGGTTGTCCTGCGCCCGTTCTCGTTCACGGTCCGCCGCGGCGGGCGCCGGTTACTGCGTGCGGCGGGCATCTGGGTCGCCGACGGGGTGGTGCACGACACGTTCGTGCAGTTCACGGAGGGCGTGATCCCGCGGGAGGAGCTCTCGCCGGTGGAACGTGCGGTGCGCGCCGAGGTGCGGGCCGACGAGCCGGACGGCGTGGTGCTGGCACTGGCGCTCGAGGGCGGGCGCCATGCCCAGCTGGGGATGATGCTCCCAGCCGAGGATCGGGTGACGCTCGCTCTCCTCGCCGACGGCGAGCCGCTCCGACTCGCGATCGACTGGGACCGGCGCTCGGAGGAGCGCTTCACCGGACTCGGGGCGCGCCACTGCACCCAGTTCGATCAGGGCGGTCGCGAGGTCCAGCTCGGTGCCGACCGCCGGTACACCGGACCGGACTGTCCGCCGGACATGCTCGCCGCGGGCGGGATCCCCCAGGGCGACTGCGCGCCGATGCCGTGGCTGCTCTCGAGCCGCGGCTACGGCGCGTGGGTCAAGACGTACGCGAACGGCACCCGATTTGACCTCGCCGGTGAACGGGTGGCGGTCTCGACGCGAGCTCTCGCCGGCCCGCTCGAGCTGGAGCTCCTGTGTGCCGGCACGCCGGCGGCGCGCCTGCGGCAGTTCTGCGCGCTGACCGGGTTTCCGGACGTCCTGCCCGAGTGGGGGTACGGCTTCTGGAAGAGCCGCGATGTCCACGAGCATCAGGACGATGTGCTCGACGACTTCCATGGCTTTCGGCGCAACGCGATCGCACTCGATGCGATCGTGATCGACTCGCCCTGGGCGACCCAGTACAACTCGTGGGAGTTCAACCCGTACCAGTTCCCCGATGCGCCCGGGATGGTCAGGATGATGCGGGACGACGGGGTGCGGACCGTGCTCTGGTGCACGCCGTGGGTCAACCTGGATTCCCGGGACGGTCAGATCCCCCCCCAACCGGAATCCGAGCGTCTGCACCGCGAACCGGCGCCGAACTACGCGCCTGCTGCCGCCGCCGGGCATTTCGTGCGCGCCCCGTCCGGCGAGCCGTTCGTCCGCCAGTGGTGGATGGGGACCGGCTCGCCGGTCGACCTCACAAGCGCGGCCGCCGAGACGTGGTGGCGCGAATCGGTTCGGCGCGTCCTCTCACTCGGGGTCGAGGGGATCAAGGCGGACGATGGCGACGGGTACTACCTCCCCGACGACGCGGTGCTCTCCGACGGACGCTCGGGTGCCGAGGCGGCCTGGGCGCTCGGGGGCCTGCACCGGCACGCATTGCAGCGCGTGCTCGACGATGTCCATCCGGGGTCCGGGGTCCTGTTCGGTCGCAGTGGCTGGACCGGCCAGCACGCCGTCGGCCACACGTGGGGCGGGGATCAGGCGTCGGACTTCTGGTCGCTGCGGGTGCTCGTCGTAGCGACGCTCTCGGCGGCGGCGAGCGGCTTCTCGAACTGGTCACATGACGTCGGGGGGTACCTCGGGCACCGGCTCGTCGAGCGTTGCCCGCCGGAGCTGCTCGTCCGCTGGCTGCAGTTCGGCTGCTTCACGCCGCTGATGCAGGCCCACGCCCGCATGCCCCAGGAGCCGTGGCACTACGGCGAGCGCGTGCTCGACCTGTATCGCGGGTGCGTGCTGCTGCACGAGATGCTCGTGCCTTACGTGCGGGCCGCGGCGGCGACGGCGGCACGGACCGGGCTGCCGATCGTCCGCCCGCTGTGCCTGACCGATCCGTCAGATCCACGTGGCTGGACGATCACCGACGCGTACGGCTACGGGCCGGCGCTGTGGGTCGCGCCGGTGCTCGACGACGGTGCCCGGGAACGTGAGGTGGTGCTCCCCCGCGGGGAATGGATCGAGACCTGGTCGGGCGCGCACGTCCGCGGCGGCGCATCCGATCTCGTCGTCGACGCGCCGCTCGAGCGCGTCCCGGTATGGGTTCGCTCGGGATCGATCGTCGTCTCGTACCCGGCCGAGCACGTTGCCCGCGGACTCGGCGACGTGCCCGAGGGCGAGCGACCGCTGCTCGCCACCCTGTGGGGGGTACCGCCGCTCGGGCGGACGGCGGTGCGGCTCGCCGACGGCACGCGTATCGCCTGGCGAGACGGTGTGTGGTCGGTGTCCCCGGGCGGGGCGCGCGAGGTCAGCTTCCGGACGGTTGGGGGCTGAGCCGCGAATCGTCGCGGGCGCCGGTGTCCTCTCGCAACCCGATCCGGTCGTGCAGACGCCGCAACGGCGCCGGGGCCCACCAGTTCCACCTGCCGAGAAGCTCCATCAGCGACGGGACGAGCAGCGCGCGGACGATCGACGCGTCGATCAGGACGGCGAGCGCCGTACCGATCCCGAGCTCCTTGATGAACACGAGCTTCGACGTGGCGAAGGCGCCGATCGCGACCGCGAACAGCAGGGCCGCGGCGGTGACGATCCGACCGGTGCGCTCGAGTCCGACCGCGACGGCCTCGGAGTCGGATGCGCCGCCGTCCCTGGCCTCCTTGATCCGGGAGAGCAGGAACACGCCGTAGTCGGTGGCGAGGCCGAACGCGACGGCGGCGAGGAAGATCGGCTGGGTCGCATCGAGCGCCCCCTGGCTCGTGTAGCCGAGCAGCCCCTCCAGACGGCCATCCTGGAAGATGAGCACGAGGATGCCGAACACGGCGCTCAGGCTGAGCGCGTTCATGATCACCGCCTTCACCGGCAGCACGACCGACCCGGTGAACAGGAACAGCACGATCAGGGTTGCAGCGACGATCACGCCGAGCACGGCCGGCAGGTGCGCTCTCAGGCTGTGCTCGAGGTCGACGTAGGCGGCCGTCTGACCGGCGACGCCGAGGTAGAACGTTCGGTGCAGCGCGCGGATGTCATGGAGCAGTTGCTGGCTGGCGGCGCTGAGCGGCGGCTGGGTGGGCGCCACGCTGATCAGTGACGTCGTGGCGGAGCCCGGTTGTGCTGCAGACACGGCGGAGACGCTCGGGAGCCGGCCCAGCTCCGCACGGAGTACGCGGATCTGGGGCCCGCTCGCGGGCGCGCCGACGACGACCTGGAGCGGCTCGGTGCGGTTCGGCGGGAAGCTCTGCCTGAGTGCGTCATCGACCTGCCGCGCGCTCGCCGCGTGCGGGAGCACGCTCGCGTTGACGGTGACGAACTTGATGCCGAGGAACGGGATCCCGAGCGCGATCAGGACGGCGGCGCTGGCCGCCGCGATCGGGCCGGGGCGACGCATCACGAATCGGGACAGGCGGTACCACGCTCCGCTCTCGGCGGGCCGCGCGTCACGGTCGGCGGCCCGCTGCAGGCGCTTCGGTGCGAGCGCGTTGACGCGTGGTCCGAGGACGGCGAGCAGGGCGGGAAGCACAAGCAGCGCGAGCATCGCCGCGAGCAGCGCGACGAGCGCGCCCGCGATCCCCATCGAGTACAGGAACCGCTGCGGGAAGATCGCCAGCGACGCGATCGCGACCGCGACCGTGATCGAGCTGAACAGGATCGTGCGTCCGGAGGTCTGCATCGTCCGACGGAGCGCGGCCCGGCCGAAGCCTGACGTCGCGGCCTCCTCCCGGTAGCGCGAGACCATGAACAGGCTGTAGTCGATCGCCAGCCCGAGTCCCAGGCCGGTGACGAGGTTGAGCGCGAACACCGAGATGTCGACGAAGCTCGCGACGATTCGCAGCGCGAGGAACGTCGTGACGATCGCCAGGCCGCCGAGCAGCGGCGGCAGCAGCGCGGCGACGAGGGAGCGGAAGAAGACCAGCGAGAGCAGGAAGATGAACGGGAACGCGAGCACCTCAGCGCGCGCGAGGTCATGGCTCACTTGAGTGTTCGCCTGCGCGTTGGCGATCGCGCCGCCGCCGAGCGTGACGTCGGGCTGGCCGGCGAAGCGGTGTTCGAGCTGCCGAGCGACGTCCCCCAGCCGCGCGTCGGAGAGCGGCCTGAAGTACGCGAGCACGTACGTCTGCCGGCGGTCGTTCGAGACCATCGCCGGGTTGGGGGTCGAGAGGATGCTCGCGACCTTCGCCACCGTCGGCTCGGCCTGCAGCTCCCGGCTCACCTGTGCGATGCGCTGTCTCGTGGCGGGGCTCGTGACCGGACCGCGACGGGACGTGACCAAAGCGACGACGCCGGCATCGAGCTGACGGCCGGCGGCCGCCTGGAAGCGGTTGGTCGCCTGGACCGATTGCGTGGCCGGGTCGTTGGCTCCGTACGGGCTCAGGTGCTTGGCGACGCCCGCGCCGAACACGCCGCAGACCGCGGCCGCGATGACGGCAATGATGAGCACCCGGCGTGCGTGCGCGTGCAGGAAGTCAGCGAGTCTCGTCAGCATTGGCATCTTCGTATTCCGGGTCAGTCGCGAGCCGGCGCTCGGCCTGCGCGCACCAATCGATGAACCACTGGGTGAAGCCGATCCCGAGTTCAAGCGTCATCCGCGGGCCGAGCGGTCCCTCGCTCGCGTGGGACTCGATCGCCCGCAGCTGAGCGAGCTTCAGCTCGTGGCGCTCGCGCATCTGGCGGATGTTCTCGATCCGCCGTTCCGGCATCGTGTCCGAGAAGAACAGCTTGAGCATGCCCTCGTCGCGGAGTTCGTAGAGGGGCACGTCGAGCGAGCACAGCCATTGCTCGAGGGCGCGGCGTCCTGCCTCCGTGAGCGCGTACACGGTCCGCGCCCGGCCACCGGTCGGCTCCTCGCGGCCCGTGATCAGTCCGGCGTCCTGGAGCCGTTTCAGCTCCGGGTAGATCTGGCCGTAGCTCGCCGCCCAGAAGTGGCGCGTCGACTTGTCCACGAACTGCTTGATGTCGTAGCCCGTGCTCTTGCCGAGCGCGAGCATCCCGAGGATGACGCGGCCGGTCGGGGTCGTCTCGGCTGCTGGCACCGCCGCCATACTACGCCAGGATATATCGGCACGAGATATCTGTCAACAGAACGCCGTCCTGATCGGCACGATCTCCCGAGCGATGCAGACGGCGTCGGCGCGTGGCCGTTCGTGCCGCTCTGGGCAGCACGATCTCCCGAGCGCCCCGACTGCGTCCGCCGGGTGGTCGATCGTGCCGGTCAGCCGGGAGAGCTCGGCCGGAGCCGGGCGGGTGCCTTGCCCTCCCAGGCGTCCTCGAGCAGGGACGCCAACAGCGCCGCTGAGGCGTTCGGCAGCGTGACCCGGACGGCCGCGAGCCGCTTGCCCCACCACACCTCGGCGCACACGTCGGGGTGCCCCTCCACGGCGGTGCGAATCCCGGGCTCGTCGAGCATCACGTTCATGTGGTCTGCGTCCCACAGGGTGGCGAAGATCTTGCCCGCCACCCGGAATGACGGGCGGCCGTGGTGGTCCTGCTCGCCAGCCTCGGGAAGCGACAGGGCGAGTTGGCGGGCGCGGTCGGCGTCGATCATCGACAGGTGGATTATCCTCGCCGATCGTGCACTTCTCCGAGCTGACCCCACCCGAGCTGCGCGTTCTTGGCTGCCTGATCGAGAAGCGCTGGACGACGCCCGACCACTACCCATTGTCTCTGAACGCGCTGAGGCTCGCCTGCAACCAGGCGACGAATCGCGACCCGGTGACCCATTACGACGAGGACACCGTCCGTGAGGCCGCGCAGCGGCTCAGCCGCTACGGCCTCGCCCGCCTGGCCAGCGGCCACAGCTCTCGCTCGGTCAAGTACCGCCATCTTGCCGAGGAGGGCCTCGATCTCGACCGCGAGGAGCTCGCGGTGCTCGCCGTGCTCCTCCTGCGTGGCTCGCAGACGCCCGGTGAGCTCAAGGCCCGCAGCGAGCGGATGGCGCCGATGGGCTCGCTCGAAAAGGTCGAACAGGTCCTCGAGACGCTGATCGACCGCGGCTACGCCCGGCGGATCGGTCGCCGTCCCGGGCAGAAGGAGGACCGCTTCGTCCACCTGCTCGGCGACAGCGGCGAGGCCGACCTCGCCGTGGCCGAGGCCGAAATCGGCACGCAGCCGCAGCCGCTCACCATCGATGAGACGCTCGACCACGGTCTCAGCCTGCTCGAACGGATCGCCGCGCTCGAGGACGAGATGGCGGCACTGCGGCTCGAGGTCGCGCAGCTGCGCGCCGAGTGGGACGCGCGGTAGCTTGCGGTCGCTGGGCGGGCCGCCCGCGCGGGCGGAGGCCACCCCGTCACGGCGGGGCCTCTAGTGTCGCGAGTCAGAAGTTCGACGGCAGTCGAGGCGCCCCCGGCGGCGCCGCGCGGCGTCCTCGAATCCTCGTGCACCTCCAGTGCACGTCGGATTCTGCGTCCTTGCGCGGCATCCCCCGGTGACACCTCTTGGTGCCACCGAACTTCTGACTCGCGACACTAGGTCGGCAGCGCGAGGCCGACGAGGTACGTCGCCCCGCCGACGATGACCCCGGCGAGCGTCATCTCGAGGCCCGCCGACCACCAGCTGCGCAGCGTCACGAGGGACTTCGCCGCGCCAACGAGGAAGTGGGCGACGAGCGAGACGACCGCGGCGGCGATGATCGCCGCGCTTCCGGTCGTGATCATGAACGGGATCACCGGGACGATCGCGCCGAGGCCGGTCGAGATCCCGGCGGCGAGGGCCGCCTCGGCCGCGTTGCCGCCGCCGCCCGGGGTCGCGCCGAACTCCTCGACCGAGAGCGCCTGGAGCATTGCATCGGGATGCTGGGCCATGCGCTCGGCGAGCTCGTCGGCGGTCTTCTCGTCGATGCCCTTCAGCTGGTAGAAGAGCGAGAGTTCCTGCTTCTCCTCCTCGGGATGCTCGGCGATCTCCTGGCGCTCCCGTTCGACGTTCGCCGCGGCCACCTCGTTCTCCGAGCGCTCGGCGAGAAACGCGCCCGTTGCCATGGAGAGGGCGGAGGCGATCGCGCCGGCCAGGCCGGCCGTGAGCACCGCGCTCGACCCGTTCGTCGCGCCGGACACGCCGGCGACGATGCCGAACACGGCGGCGAGCCCGTCGTTGGCGCCGTAGATCGCGCCCGAGATCCAGCCGCCGCCCGTCCGGTGCCAGCGTTCCCGCCCGAGGATTCTGTCGAGCCGCACCTGAACGCCCGGTGCCGCGAGCGGGGCCGACGGGGACGGCTGCGGCCGGGCGCCCGTCCCGGCGCCGTCGACGCCGTCGGACTGCGACGCGCCAGAGCGAATGTCCTGGACCGCGAGCGAGTGCGAGCGCTCCTCCTTGCGGATCGCGCGCAGCAGCTGGTCGGTCTCCGTGTCGCCGGTCGACCGTTTGTACAGGTCGTCGACCTCCTCGTCCTCGGCGGCCTCGCGGGCAGCGAGCAGCCGATCGACGGGAGCGATCCGGGTCTGCAGGCGAAGCCAGATGGGAACGCGGACGGTCGACGGATCCGGGATCTCGATGCCGAGCTCGTGCATCCGCTCCTCGAGCCGGCGACGGTGGCCACGCTCGGCCTCGGCCATCCGGCGCAGGATGTCGGCCTCGCGCTCGGGCATCCGGTGGGCGATCAACTCGTACACGGCCCCGGCGAGAATCTCGCCGCGCCACGCCTTGAGCAGGCGTTCACGGGCTTCGGATGTCGTCGTGGATGTCCCCGCCACGAGTCCGAGGCTACCCGCTCGGCTCGCTAGCCTGATCGTCCGTGATCCAAGCGAAGAAGGTTCTCATTGTGCTCGCGCTCGGCGTCGCCGTCGTGCTCGGAGGCTGCGGCAGCTCGGCGAGCACAAGCACGACAACGGGACGCAAGTTGACGCCGGGCGGCGGACGCGGGGCGACGCATCCGCCGATCGCAAGCCACCCCGTCCAGGCTCTGATACCGCCGGCGGGAGCACCAGTGCGGAGCGTCCATGTCCCCGTGCTCACCTACCACCGGGTGGCGCCTCTGAGCGCGGTCGGGATCACTGACCTGAAGGTCGAGCCCTCGACGTTCGTGGCGACGCTCGCGGCGCTGAAGGCCGGCGGTTACCACACGATTCATCAGTGGCAGCTGTTCGACGCCCTCTACCAGGGGGCGCCCCTCCCGTCCAGGCCGGTGATCATCTCAGTCGACGACGGCTACGTCGACGACGTGACGAAGATCCTCCCGGCGCTCGAGCGGTTCCATATGGTGGGGACGTTCTTCGTGATCACCGGGAGGATGACCGAGCCCGGCTTCCTGACGGCCGACCAGATCCGCCAGCTCGATCGAGCGGGCATGGACGTCGGCGATCACACGGCGCACCACGTCGATCTGCGCCTGCTCACGGCAAGTCAGCTCCGGATGGAGATCGCCGGTTCTCGCCAGGTCCTCGAGCACGTGCTCGGGCACCCGGTGTACTTCTTCGCGTACCCGTTCGGGGCCTACAACGATGCCGTCCTGAGCGAGCTGAAGTCGGCCGGTTTCACGATGGCGTACACGACCGGTGCCGGCACGACTGAGTCCAGCGCGGATCCGCTGACGATGCCGCGCATCCACGTCGGAAGGGCAGAAACCCCAAGCGGCGTGGTGTCGCTTCTCGGCGGCGCCTGACGCGTTGCAAAGACTTCCCCAACAGATGGTTTTGGATCTGTTAGCGCCGCTTTTCCGAACCTAAATTCCCAGGAGTTGCTCAGACTCAGGGCCTACAGTCCGGCCGGCTTCGGGCCACGGCTCGAACGCTGCCACCGACTTTCTCCTGACGATGACGACCACTACTGGGACCACCGGCGTACCTGCTCGCCCCGACCTGGAGCGAGCACCCGATCGAACCTGGCGCGCCACGGGGCTTGAGGCTCCCGTGTTCGCCGATCCGACCGGCCGACGCGCGCTGACGATGGGCGGCATCGGGCTGACGATGGCCGCGGCGACGCTCGCCGCGCTCGTGATCGTCGTCACGGCGGCGATCGGGTTCACGAACGTGCCGTCACTGCCGGTGTCTCGCCTGCTCGGGGCCCGCCCGGCACTCGGGACCGCACATCGTTTCGACCACCACCGCTTCGCCGCCCTGCCGCACGCCCGACGGGCTGCAACACGACAGGGCGTCAGCGACGCCATCGACGACCGGCGCGCTCACGCATGAGCCGGGCCCGCGCCCCACAGCGGCCGTCCCGCAACCGCGGGCGGACGCGTCACCTGATGATCGGCGCGTTCCTGGCGACGCTGGTCTCACTGCTTCTCATCCAGGGGTTCACGACGAAGACCGTCGGCGCCAGTGGGGAGGGCAGCGTGAACGGCACCGCGGCCAGCCCGCTCGCCAGCATGCCGCCCGTCCTCACTGATCGGAAGGGCAAGCTCGAGCCGATCCAGAACCCGCGCTCGCAGCGGATGGTGGCGCTGACGTTCGACGACGGGCCGAATCCGAAATACACGCCGAAGGTCGCGGCGATTCTCCGCGCTCAGGGCGTGCCCGCGACGTTCTTCGAGGTCGGGAGCATGGTCGTCCGCTACCCAGACATCACCCGCATGCTCGTCCGGGATGGGTTCGAGATCGGCAATCACACGTTCACCCACGCCAACCTCGCAGCGATGCCGAGCTGGGAGGCTGCAGCTCAGGTGGGGGCGACCGAGTCGGCAATCGCCGGTGTCACGGGGATCCGCCCGGTGCTCGTGCGGCCTCCGTACGCGTCGACGACCGCCGCCGTCGGCCCGGCCGAGGCGCACGCGCTCACCGCGGTGGCGAGCCACGGCTACGACCTCGTCTTCTCGACGGTGGACACCGAGGATTGGACGATGCCCGGCGTCCCCACGATCGTGCGCAACGCGCTGCCGAGTGGTCGGCGGGGCGCCATCATTCTCATGCACGACGCCGGCGGCCGGCGTGATCAGACGGTCAGGGCGCTGCCCCTGATCATCCGCGAGCTGCGCTCCCGGGGGTACCGGTTCGTCGATCTCTCGACGTACATGGGCGTTCCACGGTCGACGATCGAGCTGCCGGCCAGCCACTGGGACCAGGTGCGCGGATCGTTGCTCGTGGAGGTCCTGCGGATCGTCGCGTTCATCGTCATGGCGCTGACGCTGCTCGTCGAAACGATCACCGTGATCGTCGGTCTGCGCATGGTGGCGAGCGTTGGTCTTGCCTTCGTCCAGCGTCGGCGCCTGCGGGCGGCGCCGTTTGACCCCGCGTTCACGCCGGCGGTCTCGATCCTCGTCCCCGCTTACAACGAGGCCGTCGGCATCGCCCGCTGCGTCGAATCGCTCGCGGCATCGCACTACGCCGGCGAGTTCGAGGTCGTGGTCGTCGATGATGGGTCCGCGGACGACACGGCCGCGGTCGTCGAGGGTCTCGGCCTGCGGTCCGTTCGGCTCTTGCGCCAGGAGAACGCCGGTAAGGCGGCGGCACTCAACCGGGCGCTGATCGCGTCCCGGCACGAGCTGATCGTGACCGTCGACGCGGACACGATGTTTGAGCCGGACACGCTCGGCCACCTCGTGCAGCGCTTCAAAGATCCGGAGGTGGGAGTGATCTCCGGCAACACGAAGATCGGCAACCGCGGCAAGCTTGTCGGCCGCTGGCAGCACATCGAGTACGTGATGGGCTTCAACATCGACCGGCGCGCATACGAGGTGATCGGCGCCACGCCGACCGTCCCTGGTGCCATCGGGGCGTTCCGCCGCGAGGCCCTCGCGTCGATCGGTGGCGTGTCCGGGGCGACGATCGCCGAGGACACCGATATCACGCTCGATCTCGGCCGTGCCGGCTGGAAGGTCGTGTACGAACCTCGAGCCCGGGCCTGGACCGAGGCACCGTCGACCCTGCGCGCGCTGTACCGACAGCGAACCCGTTGGGCGTTCGGGACGATCCAGTCCGCCTGGAAGCACCGGGCCGCACTGTGGGGGCGAGGCGAGCACACCTTCGGGCGCCGGGCGGTCGGCGTCCTGCTGGCCTTTCAGATCGCGCTGCCGCTCGCCGCGCCACTGATCGACCTGTTCGCGATCTACAGCATCCTGTTCCTCGACCCGATGCCGATCCTCGCCTTCTGGGGTGCTTTCAACCTGTTCCAGCTCACGCTTGCGTGGATCGCGTTCGGGCTTGACGGGGAATCGCGCCGGCCGCTCTGGGCCCTGCCGCTCCAACAGCTCGCGTGGCGTCAGATCACCTATTTCGTCGTCCTCGACGGAGTTATCTCGGCGCTGACCGGCCGCCACATGGGCTGGCGGCACCTCGAGCGCACCGGCGCGGTTATGACGGCGGGCGAGTCGTCGGCGGCGTGATGCGCCGGTGGGCACTTGCCGGCGTCTGCGTGGGCGTCGGACTCTGTGTACAGAGCGCCCTGTCCATTGGCGTGTCCGTGACCGCCGCGGGCCCCACTGTCGTCCGCGTCAACCAGGTCGGCTACGACGCGCGGGGCGGCAAGCTCGCGTACGCCCTGTCGGCGCGGCCGATCGGCGGCCTGCGCTTCCAGGTTGTCGGGACGGACGGGCGGGTGGCGCTCAACGAGCGGAGCCGCAGATCGTGCGGTGCCTGGAACCGGCGCTGGCGCGGCTGTCAGGTGCTCGACTTCAGCCGCCTGGCGGCTGCCGGCACATATCGGATCCGGCTCGGACATGCGACCTCGCCGCCGTTTCGGATCGGGTCCGGCGTCGCCCTGTACGGCCCGCTCAGTGCCGCCGCGGTCACGTTTCTTCAGACTCAGCGCGACGGTGCCGCCGTCGTTCCGGGCGCCCTTTCGCGGCAGGCTGCGCACATGTCGGATGCAACCGCCCGCGTCTATGCGATTCCGCGCTACCGCCATGGGCGACTCGCGAGCACCCTTCGAACGACGGGGACGACGGTCAACCTCGCCGGCGGCTGGTTCGACGCCGGCGACTACCTGAAGTTCAGCGGGACCGCCTCATTCGTCGACACGCTGCTGCTGTTCACGCTTCGCGACTACGGCACGAGACTCCCGGCAGCACCCACCCTCGCCGCGGAAGCCCGGTTCGGCACGGACTGGCTGCTGAAGACGTGGGACGAGAAGCGCCGCGTCCTGTACGAGCAGGTAGGCATCGGAGACGGCAACGGCGGCTCGGTGCTCGGCGATCACGACATCTGGCGGCTGCCGCAGCGTGACGACGCCTACCGTGCCCGGTCGCTGCGCTTCATCGCGCATCGTCCGGTGTTCGCCGCGAACCGTCCCGGAGCCCCCATCAGTCCCAATCTTGCCGGCCGAGAGGCGGCCGCGTTCGCCCTCTGCGCCCAGGTGTTCCGGCTGACCGATCCGGCGTACGCACACCGCTGCCTGCTTGCGGGCCAGACGTTGTATGACGCGGCCGCGACAACCTGGCACGGCCCGCTCGCCGGCAGCGTGCCGAGCGCGTACTACACCGAGCCTGAGTGGCGAGACGACATGCAACTCGCGGCGGTCGAGCTGTACCTCGCGACGCTCCACATCCGCTCGGCGGATCTTCCCCACCGCGAGCCGTACACCTTCATCAAGGCGGCGTCGATGTGGGCGGACAGGTACCAGGGCTCGGCGCGAGCCGGACAGGACTCGCTCAACCTCTATGACGTCTCGCCACTCGCCGATTACGACCTCTACCGCGCGATGGTGGCCAGCGGGAACACGACCAACCTCTACACGAACGCATCTGACGTGATCGGGGATCTGCACGACGAACTCCGCTTGGGGGCACGCCTGGGGCAGACCGGACCCCTCGGACTGGCCGACCCGGCGACCCCGGCGGACACCGTCGGGCATGCGCTCGGCTACGCGGCCGAGGCCCGACTGTATGCGGCGATCGGCGGCGGCCACCAATACGAGTCATTCGCACGCCGCCAGCTCGATTGGGTGTTCGGTGCGAACCCCTGGGGCGCCTCGTTCGTCGTCGGTGCGGGCTCACGGTTCCCGCACTGCCTCGCCCACCAGGTGGCAAATCTGAGCGGGTCGCGTGATGGCCGGCCGCCGCTGCTCACCGGCGCCGTCGTCGAGGGGCCGACCGGCACCTCGAGCGTCGGTGCGATCGGCGCGCCCGATGGGTACCGCCGATGTTCAGCGGACGCGGCGACGTTCGCCTCGTTCGACGGCCGCGGATTCCGTTATCTCGACGATGTGCGCTCGGCGAGCACGTCAGAGCCGAGCGATGATTTTGCGGCGCTGTCGTTGCTCGCGTTCGCCCAGGAGACGGCAGGACTGCCGCGTGCCGCACCGCTCGAGATCCCGAAGTGATGACCTCCCGTCGCCGGCGTATGTCCGCGCGTCGATTCTCCTGCTCGGCGTGCTCGTTGCGCTCGGCGCGGGCGCCGCGCGCGCCCAGCCCACTGGCCGTGGGACCGTGACGGTCGACCTGTCCCGTCAACTCAACGTGTTTCGCCCAGACCGGGCTCTCGGCGCCGGCGTCGACGGCCACGAGCAGGGTGAGACCCGCCAGATCTACACCTCGGCCAATCTGCGAGCGATGCGCTCGGCCGGCTTCGGCCCGCTCGCCTACCGGCTGAGAACGGAGCTCGCCGTTGAGGCGTGGCACTGGAATCGCTACGGGACCTGGAGCGACTCCACCCATAACCAGGGCTACTGGACGGGCTCGTCCCGGCCCGGGCGGAGCTTCATCGCGACCTACGGCTATCGCCTGCCCCGTCGCGGCGACACGATCGATCAGGCCAACGACGACGGCTACTCCCGGCTCGACGACGGCCACCGCTCGACGTTCTGGAAGAGCAATCCCTACCTCGACCCTCGTTTCACGCGCGAGCCGGATGCCGCGCATCCGCAGTGGATGCTCGTCGACCTCGGGCGGCCCACCCGGGTCGATGCGATCCGGATTGCGTGGGGGACGCCCTATGCCCGTCGGCTCCGGATCGAGTACTTCGTCGGTCCCGACGCGCTGCAGTTCGCCAACGACCCGAAGGGCTACTGGCTGCCGTTTCCCCGCTCCGCTTTCCGCGGCCACGGGGGCACGGAGACGTTCGCACTCGGCCGCACGACGCTCCGGGTGCGTTTCGTGCGGGTGCTGCTCTCCAGCAGCTCCCACACCGCGCCGGTCGGCTCGCACGACGTGCGCGACCGACTCGGCTTCGCCGTCCGCGAGCTCTATGTGGGCGCGGTGCGTCACGGCCAGCTTCGGGACGCGATGCACCACGCTGCGACCAACCGGCGTCAAACGGTGACCTACGTGTCCTCCACCGACCCATGGCACCGGGCGATCGACCGTGACCCCCACACCGAGCAGCCGAGCTTCCAGACCGTGCTCCACAGCGGACTGATGAACGGCGCGCCGCTGCTGACGCCCGTCCCGACGCTGTACGGCACGCCGGCCGATGCCGCTGCGGAGCTGCGCTACCTCCGCGCACTGCGCGTGCCGGTCCGCCGGATGGAGCTCGGTGAGGAACCGGACGGCCAGCTCGTCACGCCGGAGGACTACGGCTCGCTGTACGCCCAGTTCGCGCGCCGGCTCCATCGGATCGCGCCGCACCTCGAACTCGGGGGGCCCGGCTATCAGACCTCAATCCCGGACTGGGTGAGCTGGCCGCTGCACCGCGGTGGTGACATCTCCTGGACTCGCCGCTTCCTGCGCGAGCTCGGCCGCCTGGGAGCACGCCGCCAGCTGTCGTTCTTCTCCTTCGAGTGGTATCCGTTCGACAACGGCTGCCTGACGCCGGCGCCCCAGCTCGCGCGTGAACCCGGCCTGCTGAGCGGCGTCCTCGCCAAGCAGCACGCTGAGGGCCTGCCGGCGTCGATGCCAACGCTGATCACGGAGTACGGCTTCTCGGCGTTCGCCACGCGTGACGAGGTCGACATGGCGGGCGCGCTGCTCAACGCCGACACCGTCGGGCGTTTCCTCGCCGACGGCGGCTCGGTGGCGTACCTGTACGGCTACGAGCCCGACATTCTCATCAACGAGCTGGCCTGCAACACGTGGGGCAACCTGCTCCTGTTCCTTGCCCACGACGACCACCGCATCATCCAGCCGGTGGCGACCTACTGGGGCGCCCGGATGATGACCCACGACTGGGTGCAGCCGGGCGACGGGCTCCACGTGCAGCTTGCCGCCGATGCGACTCCCGCCGACGCTCACGGCCGCGCGCTCGTTACCGCCTACGCAGTGCGGCGCCCGGATGGTCGTGTCGCCGTGATGCTCATCAACAAGGACCCCTCGCGGACGTGGACCTTGAACCTTCGGCTGCGCAGCGGCGGCAGCGATCGCCCGCCGACCGGAACCGCGTTGGTCGTGTCGTACTCGTCAGCCGAGTATCGCTGGCACGCGATCTCGGACCACGGCTACGCGCGCCCGGACCGGCCCCCTGCACGGACGACGCAGCCCGCAGCGACGCCGCTGACACTTCCGCCGATGTCATTGACCGTCGTCCGGGTGACGCCTTAGGCGTGCAGGAACATCTCCCGGGAGAGCGCCAGGAACTCGGCCGCCGCGGGCGGCTGCCGGCGGTCCTCGCGCCAGGCGAGCGTGATGTCACGGGAGAGCGGCGGGTCCGTGAGCCGAACGACGGCGACGTCGGCGCCCGGCTCCTCGGCGTCGGAACGGGGGAGGATCGCGACACCCATGCCGCGTTCGACGAGCCGCCGGATCCGGCGGCTCTCGTTTGACTCGAGCATCACCTGCGGGGTGAACCCGGCCTGTTCGCCGGCGGCCATGAGCAGCTCGCGCAGGCGGGAGCCCTCCCGGAAGCTGATGAACTGCTCATCCGCGAGCTCGCTCATCGACAGCTCGGATCGTGGGGCGAGCCGGTGGCCACGGGCCAGTACGACGACCAGCTCCTCGGAGAGGAGCTGGAGGAGCCCGAGCCCGCGACCCTCGATCCGGTCCGTGACCGAGAGAAACGCCAGGTCAAGCTCGTCGACGCGGAGCAGGTCCGCGAGTTCCTCGCTCGAGTACTCGCGCACCGTGAGCTCGACGGCGGGATGGCGCTCGTGAAACGCGGCGAGCGCGCCGCCGATGTCGACGGGACCCATCGTGTGCATCACGCCGACCGTCACCCGCCCGCGTTGCACGCCCCGGATGAGCTCGAGCTCGCTCTCGGCCGCCTGGACCTCGGCGAGCACGCGTCGGGCCCGGGCGACGAGCGTGTGGCCGGCATCGGTCATCGTCGCCCGGCGCGTGGTGCGCTCGACGAGTTCGAGCCCGACCTCCTCCTCGAGTCGTCGGATCTGCTGCGACAGTGCCGGCTGCGCGATGTGCTCGCGCTCGGCGGCGCGCGTGAAGTTGCGCTCCTCGGCGAGCGCGACGAGGTAGCGGAGCTGGCGCAACTCCATAAGCGCAGCTTATAAGTCTGGAAGCGAACTCGTCTTGGACATCTAGCGCGGTTATGTCGATCATGGTCATGCAGCACCTCTCTCCTCCCTCGAGCGCGCCCCGCAGATCCGGCCTCATATCTCCGCCGGATTCGGGGCGCTCTCTCGTTAAAGCGGTGCGCTCCACGTCGTCGATGCGCGTCGGCGCGTCCTGCGCAAGGAACGTCGCAGACTGCGGTACGGAGCCCGATCGCTCGACGAAATGCGCGCTGAGCGCGAGGAAGGTCGACAGATCGTCCTGAGCGTTGCGGTTCGCGACGGTTATTACGCGGGGCGCTTGCGCAGGGGCCACGCGTTGACCGTCGCCACCCGGGCCCCGCTGGTCGCCTCAGAGGATCCCGATCTCCGAGTTGTCGCCGACCAGGAAGCGATAGGCGCGGGGCTGGTTGTGGTCGCGCCCGATATGGACGTTGCGGCCGAGCAGCGAGGATTCCATCCGGCCGTCGAGGCCCCGGACCGAGGAGCCGGAGAGCAGGATCGAATGCTCGACCTCGGCGTTCTCGATCACGCACGCGTCGCCGATCGCCGTGTAGGGGCCGATGTAGCAGTCGATCAGGCGGGCGTCCCTGCCGATGACGGCCGGGCCGCGGACGGCGGAGCGCTCCAGGCGGGCGCCGGGCTCGATGATCACGCGGCCGTCGACGCGGGAGTCGATGAGCTCGCCCTGGACGTCGTGGTCGATCGTCTCGAGCACGAGCCGGTTAGCGGCGAGCATGTCGTCGAGTCGGCCAGTGTCCTTCCACCAGCCGCGGACGATGTGCGGCTCAACGCGCTGGCCCTCGTCGACGAGGTGCTGGATCGCGTCCGTGATCTCGAGCTCGCCGCGGGCGGAGGGCCGGATCGCCCGGGCGGCGTCGTGGATCGCCGGGGTGAACATGTACACGCCGACGAGCGCCAGGTCCGTCTGCGGCTCCGGTGGCTTCTCGACGAGCCGTACGACGCTGCCGTCGCGGAGCTCCGCGACGCCGTAGTTCTCAGGATCGGGAACCGGGGTGAGCAGGATCAGCGCCTCGGGACTGCTCGTGCGAAACGCGCTCACGAGATCCTGGATGCCGCCCTGCAGCAGGTTGTCACCGAGGTACATGACGAACGCGCAGTCGCCGAGGAACGGCTCCGCGGTGAGCACCGCGTGGGCGAGTCCGAGCGGCGCGTCCTGTTCGATGTAGGTGATCCGCACCCCGAACTGGCTGCCGTCACCGGCGGCCTCGCGGATCTCGCCGCCCGTCTCGGGGGCGATGATGATCCCGACGTCGGTGATTCCGGCCGCGGCCATGGCCTCGATCCCGTAGAACAGGACCGGCTTGTTCGCGACGGGCACGAGTTGCTTGGCGCTCGTGTGCGTGATCGGGCGCAGACGCGTCCCCTTCCCGCCGGAGAGGATCAGCCCTTTCAGGTCATCCATCGACGGCGGAGGGTACCCGGGTGCGGCTCAGTACGTCCCGCCGAGCTTGGCGTGGTCCCAGCTCGTGGTCCGCCGGGCGACGAATTGCAGCGCCACCCGCTTTGCGGCCTGAGCGCGGATCACGTCCATGAACTCCGGTCCGGCCTGGCCGGCGCCGTAGCGCCCGAACAGCTCCGCTCCGAACGCGGCAACGAACTCGGTGTCGCGGTGGATCGTGGTGGCGGCTTCGATCATCACGCCCCGCAGCTCCTGATACTGCTCGCCCGTCTCGACCTGGAGGGTCGCGCGAGCGTCGCGCTCGAGGTTGCGGACCTTCTGCGACTTCGCGTACGTCCAGGCCCAGAGCTCACCGTCCCGGATGACGTACCAGAGCGGCATCAGATGCGGCCACCCGCGCGGCCCGTTCGTGGCGCAGATGACGACGCGCTGCTCGTCGAGGAACGCCGCGATCTCCGGCGGGGTCAGCGCAATCTGGTCCCGACGGCCGCTCATCCGCCCGTGCGCCCGTTATCCGGCAGCACCGACGCCCACAGAGATCGCCTGCGCCTCGGCGCGGACGGCCTCACGTGCGTCCTCCGGCTCGAGCACGACCGCGTCGCCGGCTTCCTTGAGCACCTCGCGGGTCAGCCACTCGCTTCCCTTGTAGCCGAGCTCAACCACGATCGCGCCGTCGTCAAGCTCGGCGACGACCGTGCGCTCCTCCCGCGCCCAGCGGGCACGGTCGGGCGAAATCCATACGCGGGCCCGCTTCGACGCGGGCACCTCGCCGGTGCGCGGCCAGCCGTCGACATCGGCGGCCGGATCGACGTCAGGGCGCGGCTCGAACGTCTCATCGGTCACGTTGGCGGACTTGATGCGGTCGAGGCGGAAGTGACGGACATCGCCCCGGGACGGATCAAAGCACGCCAGATACCAACCCTCACGACCGTTCATGAGTGCGTACGGCTCCACCTCGCGGGTCGTGAACTCGTCCTCGTTCTCCTTGTAGTACTCGAACGACAGCAGCCGCCGCGCGGCGATTGCCCGGGACGCGGCGGCGGCGATTTCGGCGTCATCGCCGCCGGGAGCGGCCACCTGCAGTCCCTCGTGGGCGGGATCCTCGCCGAGCGCGGCCACGACCTTCTCCCGGACCGAGGCGAGCGAGCCCTCCGGGATGTGCTCGCCGATCAGGTCGATCGCGGCGACGAGCGCCTTCGCCTCGACCGGCAGCAGCCGGGCGGGCCGCGCGAACGAGTCGCCGTAGGGCTCGGGGTCGACCTCGATCGTGCCGTCGGGAAGGATCTCGGCGTAGAGCACGTACGTGCCGGCGCCGAAGTTGACGACGTTGAGCACCGAGATGTCCTCGCGCAGCTCCTGCTCGGAGACCTTGAGCTCCGCGATGAGGAGGTCCGCGTCGAGCCGGCGGCGCGTGCGGCCGGCGTCGATGAGGATGCTCGCGAGCGTCACGAGCCGAGCGAAGCGCTCGGGGCGGATCGCCGCGTCCGGTTGATGGCCGTTGCCGTCGATCTCGGCGGCGTCGGGGGTCGACGTGACGTCGGTCGGTGCGGCGGCCGCGCGGAGGCTCGCCACTTCCGGCTCACCGGTGTGGCGCTCGATCAGCAGCCCGACGCGATCATGGAGTTCCTCGACGAGCTCGGACGGGGCGAGGATCCGTGCGTGCTCGCCGAGGCCAAGCACCCAGGCGATCAGCTGGCGCGCATTCGCGTAGGGCGTGAGGAACACGCGGTCGCCCTCGTCGTCGCCGGGGCGCATCTCACCATGGCGTCCGAAATGGCGCTCGATCTGCCATGCGATCCGGGAGCTGATCCACACCTCGGCAGTCCCGACCGGCTCGCCGAACTGCCACTGAACGCGGTTCGCGTACCCCCGCGGATCGAAGTCCGCCGGCCGTTGGAAGTCATGTTCGGCCTTCGTGGCATAACCGATCTTGCCCCGGATCCGGGACAGGCGAAAGACGCGGATCGCGGCGCGCTCGTGTGAGCGACCGACGACGTAGAACTGCCCGCCCTGGAACAGCAGCTGGTACGGGTCGACCTTGCGGCTGCCCAGGTCGTCGCGTTCCATCGTGTAGTAGTCGAACACGATCGTCTTGCGGCGGAAGATCGCCGTCTCGATCTTGGCCAGCCGCTGGGACACGTCATGGCCGCCGGCGGCCCCGGTGATACCGAGGGCAACCGTGCGCTGCTCCGGTGAGGTGAGCGGGCTCGGGCGACCCCAGGAGATCTGCTGCAGCGCGAGCCGAAGCGGCTCGGCGTAGGCGAACTCCCCATCGAGCAGTTGCAGAGCGGTGCGCAGCGCCGCGAGTTCGGCATCGCTGAACTCGATCGGCGGCAGGTGGAAGTTCTCCGGCGGGAGCGAATAGTTCTCCTGCTCGACGAGCCCGTCCGCGGGCTTCTCGACGGACAGGACGATCCCGAGGGCCTCAAGCTCGGACCGGTCGGCGTAGAACCGGCGGGCGAACGCGTCCTCGTTCATGATGCTGTAGCCCTCGACATCGCGCCGGATCTCGGGCGCGGTGACGGGCCGGCGCTCCGCCATCAGGTAGGAGATCAGCGACAGCTGCCGGATGAGCTTTTCGGTGTCCTTGGCCACGTGTCCAAGGGTAGTTTGCCGCCGCGCGGCGGTCACCGGACGTCACGAAGACGGCACGCAATTTGCGCAGATTTGGAGCGAAACGCGCTCAGGCGGCCCGACGCTCGGCGTCGGCGGAGGGCGCCGGGCGGGCGGCGAAGTACGCCCCGGCACCAATGCCCTTGTCGTACGCCGACCACTGCTCGCCCTCGAGCAAGGCTCGCTCGATGCGGTCGAAGCTGCCGAGCCGGCCACCGAGGTTGTCGATCATGTGGACGAGCGTTGCCTCACGCGTGCAGGGCACGACCGGACTTCCGTATTCGAGCGAGCCGTGGTGGCTGAGGATGATGTGGAGCAGGCCGCGCTCGAGTTCCGGCGGGAAGCCGGCAAGACATTCGATCAGCCGGCGCACCCGGTAGTAGCCGAGCGGGATCTCTCCGTACAGACGCCCGCCGTCGGACATCGCGATGGCGCCGTCCTGCGTTTCGTAGGCGTCGAGCTTGCCGATGTCGTGCAGGAGCGCACCGCTCACCGCGACGTCACGGTCGATGCCGGGGAACGTCACCGAGATCGCGCCGACCGCCTGGGCGACGGTGAGCGAATGCTCAAGCAGTCCGTGCCGGTACGCCTGGTGGTAGTGCTTGGCCGCCGGTGCATCACGGAACAGCGCCCAACTCGCTGTCCCCTCTCCGAATACGAGCGCGAGAAGGCGCAGCAGATCAGGGTTCTGGACGGTCGCGATCAGCTCCCGCAGATCCGCTTCCATCTGGTCGGCCGTGCGGACCGGGCCATCGGGTGTGTCAGTTGAATCCATCTGCAAATTCCCGAGATTTCACCGTGGTTCAAAGTTAGAGAGCGGGGCGGACGGCAGTAGAGTCTGCGGCCATGGATCGGACCGCGATCGTGACCGGAGGGACCGGCGGGCTCGGCGCGTCCGTCGTCGAGCGCCTGCTCGGCGACGGCTGGCGAGTTGTCGTGCCGTGGGTCGCCGAGCAAGAGCTGCAGCGGCTGCCGCCGCGTGATGGGCTCGAGCTCATCCAGGCTGATCTGTTCGATGTCGACGCCGTCGCCGGAGTCGTGGTCGCCGCGCGCGCCGATGCGGCGGCCCCCGTCCGCGGGCTCGTCAACCTCGTCGGCGGCTTTGCCATGGGCGGCAAGGTGCACGAGACCCCGATCGAGGAGTTTGAAGCGCAGTTCCGTCTCAATTTGCGTCCGACGTATCTGATGACGCAGGCCGTGCTCCGCGAGATGCTCGGACAGGGCGGCGGCGCGATTGTGTGCGTCGGCACGCGGGCGGCACTGCAGCCGTTCTCGGGCGCTGCCGGATATATCGCCTCCAAGGCGGGCGTCATTGCGTTCTCGCAGGCCGTCGCCGCCGAGTACAAGCAGGACGAGATCCGCTGCAACGCGATCCTGCCGAGCGTCATCGACACGCCGGCGAACCGCTCTTCGATGCCGAACGCCGACCACGAGAAGTGGGTCACGCCGGCCGAGATCGCCGGGGTCATCGCACACCTGCTCTCGCCGGACGCGGCGCCGACGAGTGGTGCCGCGATCCCCGTCTACGGCCGCGCCTGATCAGTCTCGAGGCTCGGCGCGGCGTTCCTCGACGGCGCACGCCTGCCAGCGGCCGGGCGCGCCCTTGAGGACGTGCTCGCCGCGTGAGCTGAGCGGTGTGCCGGAGCCGATCAGGACGTCGGCCACCGTGCCGGACACGAGGATCTCGCCCGGCGCGGCGAGCGAGCAGATTCGGGCTGCGACGTGCACGCCGACGCCCCCGACGTTCGGGCCCACCCGCTCGCACTCGGTGATGTGGATGCCGATGCGCAGCTCGAGCCCGAGCCGCGCGACCCGGCGCCGGATCGCCCGCGCGGCGGCGACGGCGGCGGTCGCGGTCGGAAACTCGGCGAGAACCCCGTCGCCCGTCGTGTTGAGCTCGGTCGCCCCCTGATAGCGCAGCTCCCTGCGAATCACGGCATCGTGGCGGGTCAGGAGGTGGTCCCATTCGGTGTCGCCGAGCGTGGATGCGGTCCGTGTCGAGTTCGCGATGTCGGTGAACATCAACGTCGTCAGGATGCGCTCGGCACGGTGGATCGGGCGCGTCCCGGTGACCCATTCCTCGATCTCCTGCAGGGCGACGCTCGTGTCGCCGAAGTACAGCGCGTGGTCGGATCCCTCGAGTTCGATGAACCGCGCGTCGGCGATGTTGCGGCCAAGCCACTCGCCCTGGGCGAATGGGATGGCCGGGTCGTGCCGCCGGTGGAGCACGAGCGTCGGCACCCGCAGCGACCGCGCCTCCTCGCGGACGTCCACGGCGCCGAGCGCCTGCGCGATCTTCACCGCCGCAGCGGGACTGCCGATCGTGCGCTCGGCGCGGGCCATCCATTCGCGGATCGCCGGGTCGCGGGCGACCGACGGCTGGTTGTGATCCAGCGTCCCGCCGTTGCCCCAGCCGGCCGCGAGCGCCGCAATCCACGCCCGCGCTTCGGGGAGGCCGCGACCCTCGGGATAGCCGGGCGCCTGCATGACCCGCGCCGTCGCCGCGTAGAGGACGAGCTGGGCCACGCGGTCGGGGTGCCGGGCGGCGAAGGCGATCCCGGCCGGCGACGCCTGCGAATACGCCGCGAGCGCGAAGCGGTCGGCTCCCACCGCTTCGAGCACGGCCTCCAGATCGGCCAACTGCTGCTCGAGCGTCGGCGGTGTCTCGGGGCGGTCCGATGATCCCACGCCGCGCTGGTCGAAGATGATCGAGCGGGTGAACGCACCGATCCGCGTCCACCAGCGAGCGATCTGGGGTAGCTCCCAGCCGATCTCGACCGGAGTGCCGAACGGCAGCATGTGCACCATTTGCACCGGCCCCTCGCCGAGCACCTGGTAGGCGATGTGAACGTCGCCCGACCGCGCGTACCCGAGCGTTGGCTCGATCGTGGTATAGACCGGACTCGTCATCTGACGGGCACCCTCCTGCGTCGTGTCGCCCCGCGATCGCCCCCCGTGACCGCCTCGCGAAATCGTACTCCGTTTAAAGGTCTGGCGGGAAGCGTGATCGCACGAGTCGCGGGGTAAAATGAGGCACTTATGGAGCGTAAGTGGTGGACGCTGATCGTTGTCTGCGTCGGGACGTTCATGCTGCTGCTCGACATCACGATCGTGAATGTCGCGCTGCCGCGGATTGCGGCCGACCTGAAGGCGAGCTTCACCGACATTCAGTGGGTGATCGACGCGTACGCGCTGACGCTCGCCTCCGTGCTGCTCACGACTGGGACGCTCGCCGATCTGTTCGGTCGCCGGCGCCTGTTCGCCATCGGCCTCGGGCTATTTGCGTTCACCTCGCTGCTGTGTGCGCTGTCGCCGAGCGCCACGTTCCTGATCCTCGCCCGCGCCGGACAGGGCATCGGCGGCGCGATCATGTTCGCGACCTCGCTCGCTCTCCTGGCCCAGGAGTTTCATGGGCGTGAGCGCGGCACGGCGTTCGGTGCCTGGGGCGCCACGATCGCGGCGTCGGCGGCGGTCGGCCCGCTGCTTGGTGGGGCCCTCACCGAGGCCTTCGGCTGGTCCTCGATCTTCTACATCAACGTGCCGATCGGGATCGCCGCGCTCGTGCTGACGCTCGCCAAGGTGCGGGAGTCCCGTGATCCTGAGGGCCGCCGGATCGACTGGATCGGCACCGTGTCGTTCACCGGGGCCCTGTTCCTGCTCGTGTTCGCCATCATCCGCGGCAACGCGGAGGGGTGGGGGAGCACGCTCATCGTCAGCTTGCTCCTCGGTGGGGTGCTGCTGATGGCGGTGTTCCTCATCTCCCAGTTCGTGCAGAAGAACGCGATGTTCGACGTCAGGCTGTTCCGGAAGCCGACGTTCAGTGGCGTGTCGATCGCCGCCTTCACTGTGTCTGCGGCGATGTTCTCGATGTTCCTGTATCTCGTGCTCTACCTCCAGACGATCCTCGGTTACTCCCCGCTGCAGGCCGGCGTGCGGTTCTTGCCCTTCACCGTCGTCTCATTCTTCGCCGCCGTCGCCTCGGGCAACCTGTCGTCGAAGGTGCCCGCGCGCTTTCTGCTGGCGGGTGGTCTCCTGCTCACCGGCATCGGCCTCATGCTGATGCGGGGCCTCACCGTCTCCTCCGATTGGACCGCATTGCTCGCGGGCTTCATCGTCGCCGGGGCCGGCGTGGGGGTGATCAATCCGGCGCTTGCCTCGACGGCGATCGGCGTCGTTCCCCCTCAGCGCAGCGGGATGGCGTCTGGAATCAACAGCACGTTCCGCCAGGTCGGGATCGCCACCGGGATCGCCGTCCTCGGCGCGATCTTCGAGAGCGGGCTCGCGAACAAGCTCGCGCCGGCCCTGGCCCACACGCCCGCGGCGGGTCGCGCCACGGACATCTCGCACGCCGTCGCCGCCGGCGGCGCTGGTCAGGTCGTGGCGAGCGTGCCGCCGGGTCAGCGCGCCCATGCCGCGGCGGCCATCCACGGGGCCTACGCGGCCACCATGAACGACATCCTGCTCGTGGCCGGCATCGTCGCCTTCACCGGCGCGATCCTCACCCTGCTGCTCGTCCGCCAGCGCGACTTCGTCACCTACGGGGCTCCGCAACCCGAGGCGGAGCCCGTCCCGGCCGCGGCCGGTTAGTGGCCGCTCGCGCGACGCCATGATCCAGCCGCTGTTTGAGCATCGCCTCAACCTCGCGGGGTACGAAACCCGCGTGCTCGAACTCGAGGGGACCGGCCCGCCGGTCATGATGTTCCACGGCTACGCCGACAGCGCTGACACGTGGCGCCACGCGTTGGCGCTGCTCGCCCGCGAGGGCCGTCGCGCGGTCGCGGTCGACCTGCCGGGCTTCGGGACGGCCGACCCGCTGCTGCCCGATCCCATCCTGCCCCAGCTCGACGCCTTCGCCGCGGCTGCGCTGCGCTACGCCGCTGGCCGTTCGGGCACGCCCGTGCTCGCGGTCGGCAACTCGCTCGGAGGATGCGTCTCGCTGCGTCTCGCCGAACGTCACGGGACACGGCTCGCCGGCGTCATCGCCGTCGCCCCGGCCGGACTCGAGATGTCCCGGCTGCTGATGATCGTGCAACGTGACCCGGTGCTGAGGTCACTGCTCGCCGTGCCGTCGCCCGTCCCGAGCCTCGTGCTGCGGGCTGCCGTCGCGCGCCTCTATCTCCAGCTTGCGTTTGCGACACCGCGGCGCATCAAGCCGGAGGTCGTCGCGACGTTCACCTGGCATCACCGCGAGCGGGCGCGGGTCGCGAGCTACCTTGACATCGCTCGTCGCCTCATCCCTGAGCTGCGCTCGCCGTACGAGCTCGAGCGGATCGACACCCGGGTGCTGCTCGTGTGGGGCGACCGGGATCGCCTCGTCTTTCACCGCGGAGCCGAGCGTGTGCTCGATGTCGTACCGGGGTCGCGGCTCGAGCTGCTGCCCGGGATCGGCCACTGCCCGCAGATCGAGGCGCCCGACCACCTCACGGAACTGCTGCTGTCCTTCTCAGAGCCCGGGCGGATGGCGGACGGAGAACGAGCTCAAGTTTGACTCGTCGGCGGGTCGATTTGACCACCGGCTGCCGGTCTCGGCCAACGCAACGGTGTCGAACCGCAACCCGGCGACGTACATGAATGTGTGACCGTTGTTGGCGAACACGGTGATCCATTTACCGGGTCCCGGCTTGCCCCAGTTCGCCAGCTCGCCGGAGGTCATCGTCGTGTTCAGCAGCCCGGCGGCGGCGAACACGAAGCTGATCGATCCCGAGCAGTCGTAGCCGGTGTCGATATAGCGCGCGTGGCCGCCGCCCCACACGTACGGCAGATGGGCGATCTCGTTGCCGGCCTGGATGATCGCCTGGACCTGAGTGGGCGCGTTGACCGGGCTGACAGCGAGTCCGGCCGTTGTCATCGCCGCCTGCGTCGCGCTCGCGTTGAGCCCGCTCGCGGCGAGCTCCCGTCGGATCTCGGCGTCGGACACTGGCTGGGGGAGCGGGCCGGACGGTCCACCGACGCTGACGCCGGCCGGATCGCTCCCGCCGGAGGACCCCCGGGCGGAACCGCCCGCTCCGGCGACGGGTTCAACCGCCTGGGGATGTGCGTGCAGAGCCGGCGTGCTCGGGGGCGCGGAATGCTGCTGCACGGCGTTCGGCGGAGGCGTCGAATTGCTGCCCTGCTGCCCGCAGCCGGCGATCATCGCCGCCGCGGCCGCGAGCGTCAGCATGGCCTTCATCCGCACACCGGGCAGTATGGCGTGCCGGAGCGTCCGGCACGCCAGTCTCAGTCGTCGAACTGACCGCTGAACAGAGCGAACACCGCGCCCTGCGGATCCTGGAGAACGCTGAAGGAGCCGGGGCCGATCTCCATCGGCTCGACGATCGTCGAGCCGCCGAGTTCGCCGGCGAGTGCCGTGCTCGCGGCGATGTCATCGGCTCCGAAGTACACGAGCCAGTACGGCGGCTCGCTCTCCATGCGCGGCCGGATCCCTCCGTTGCTGCGGCCGTCCGCGGTCTGGATGACGAGGTAGGGCATCTCGCCCTCCATCGCTGTGAACGTCCACCCGAACAGGTCGCCATAGAACGCCGATGACGCGTCGACGTCCGCGGTCGCCAGTTCGTTCCAGGAGAGCGCCCCGTTGTGGTTGACGAGCCCGGCGCCGATGTGCGTCTTCGGCTCCCAGACGAGCACGAACGCCCCCTGGGGATCTTGGATCACCCCCATGCGGCCGACATCCATCACGTCAAACGCAGGCGCGTGGACCTCGGCGCCGAGGTGCTTCGCGCGTTCGAGGGCGGCATCGGCGCTCTGCACCGTGATGTATGAGTTCCACGCCGGTGGAACGCCCGCGTCGCGCTGGGCCTCCGGCTGGGGCGAGATCGCCCCGACCGGCTTGCCGTCGATCAGCATCATCGAGTACACGATGCCGTCGCCGACCGGATTGTCCTGCGCCTCCCATCCGAACAGGCCGGAGTAGAAGCTCTTCGCCGCGTCCTGGTCCGTCGTCGTCAGATCGGTCCACGAGAACGTGCCGGGGGTATATGTCGTTCGGTCTCCCATGGACGCGACCCTACCACCGGCTCGGGTGAGCGTTTGGCCCGCGCGTGAACGGTGCTCCGAGTTGCCTGGCTAGGTCAGTGAGATCCGGCGGCGGCGTAGTGGGCCAGGCTCTCGAACTCGACGCTGGTGAACGGCTCGCTTCCTTCGACCCAAGCATCGTGGCCTGGCGCGAGCTCGTATGCCTCGCCCGCAGCGATGTCGATCTCCGCTCCGTCGTCCATCCGCACGTGCAGCCGACCGCCGATGGCGTATCCGACATGGGCCACCTGACAGCTATCGGTCCCGACGATGGGCTTGACCGAAGTGGACCAGCGCCACCCGGGCTGCAGGTCGATCCGCCCGACCTTGTTGCCCGCGATCTCAACGAGATCGACGCGGCCGTGCTCGAACGAGCGCGTCTCCTCAGGTTGATCGAAGGTCTTGGTCTGGTTTGGCATGGAGCCCTCCTTCTTGACGTGTCCTGACGATCGCCGAAGTGTCGAAGCGGCGCCGGCCGCCGTCATCGCCCGAACGGGCCATGTTTCAGACGGCACCGGTCTGGCCCGACCTCATGCGAGCAGGTCGCGCTCGGCGGCGAGCGCCACCGCGGCCGCTCGTGACGACACGCCGAGCTTGACGAAGACGTTCGCCACGTGACGATGAACGGTGTGCTCGCTGATCACCAGCCGTTCGGCGATCATCGGGTTGGACAGGCCATCGGCGACGAGCGTGAGGATCTCGAGCTCACGGGCGGTCAGCCCCGACCGTCGGGCGGCGGTGGTCAGACCGCCCAGGCGCCTGACAAGCTTCGCGGCCTCCCTGGCGGCTCGGCTCGCGCCGAGCGCGTCCAGCGCGTTCGAGCCCTCAAGGGCCCGCTCGAGGCCCGCTGCGGGACGGCCGCTTGCCGCCAAGGCGCCTGCCAGCGCGACACGCGCCTGGGCCAGCTCGAAGACGGCGGCGCTGCGCCGGTAGGAGTCAACGGCATCCTCGAATGCCCGGGACGCCTCCTCAGCGTCACCCTGCGCCATCGCGAGCTCTCCGGCTGCGTGACGCTCCGCGGCTCGAAGCCGGTCATTCCCGACCGCCGTGACGATCTCCTGCAGGGCGTGATGGGCGTTTCGTGCTCGCTCGAGGTCGCCGAGCGCGAGCGCAGTAGGCACCAGCAGTTCGTACCCGGCTGCTGCCTCGAGCGGCGGCCGCGGTCCAAGGCTGCGCAGAAAGCGCTCGGCGTGGCCTAAGGCGGCCGCGGCGTCGCCACCATCAAGGGCGATCTCAGCCTGAACGAGCGGCACCAGAACATGGCCCGCCGCAGCGTCGAGCAGTTCGTGCGCTTCGCGGTCGCGACCTTGCCGGTGGCGCAGCTGCGCCAGACGAACGCGGGCAAATCTCGCCAGCGGTGGGCGCAGCCGCGACAGCTCGTCGGCAGCCCACGCGAGCTCGGTGTCGGCTTCGCTCCACGCACCCTCGGCCGCGAGGACCGCACCGTGGTGCGCGCGGCATAACGCCAGCAGCGGCCGTTGGTGCGTGCGCTCGGCGAAGGCATCGAGATGCTCGCACCACTGGCGCGCCCGATCGAAGTCCCGCAGGCGCTCGCAGGCGATGATCATGTTGCAGCAGCACGATCCGATCGCGAGCAGGTCGTGGAGCTCACCCGCGGTCGCGGCCACCGTCCCCTCGTCGAGCAGTCGCGTGCCCTCCTCGACGCGGCCGAGGCTCACCAGCGCCAGACCTTGAAGCGTCCGGGCGGTCATCTCGATGTCGAGCGCGCCGTGCGTCCGCGCGTGCTCGACCGCCTCGACGCTCAGTCTCAACACCTTGCCGGCGTCGGTATCGAGGTGAAACGATGCCTCAATCAGCGGCAGCCAGGCGTGCTCGGGCGACGGCGGCAGCTCTGAAGCCAGGCGACGCGCCCGCTGCAACCACCCGTTCGCCACCGCGTTCGCACCCCGCATCGCGCCGTAGTCCCACGCCAGGAAACCGGCCAGACGCGCCGCCTCGGCCGTCTCTCCCCGCTCGCAACGGATCACGTACGCACGCTCGCGGGCACCGATGGCGGCGTCGACATCATCCTGCCACCAGGCAGCCACGGCCAGCCCCTCGAGCGCCGCCCCAAGACCGTCGATCGCCTCGGCACTCTCGCACAGCGCAAGCGCCTGCCCGTAGCGCTCCCTGGCGTCGCCCCACGCGCCGGCCGCCAGCGCTTGACCCGCCGACGACAACAGCTCGCCCTGGGCACGCTCGATTGCCACCGGATCCGCCATGGCCGCGCGAGCAGTCTCGCACGTCTGAGCGCACGTTCTCAACGTGCGTTTCGCACCCCTTCATAGACTCCGGCTATGTCCGACTACACGATCAAGAATCTGAAGGAACTCGATGATGTTGCCGCCGGCCGAGGAGGCGACGTCGAGGCCCGGTTCGCGCGCAGCCACATCGACTCCGAGCACCTCGGGGTGTCCTACTTCCGGTACGGGCCCGGGTTCCGGTCTCCGATCGGTCACCGTCACCGCGAGCAGGAGGAGGCGTACGTCGTCGTCTCCGGCTCGGGCCGGATCCGTCTCGGCGATGAGGTCGTCGACGTCCGTCAGTGGGACGTCGTGCGCGTTGCGCCGTCGGTCGTCCGCGCGTTCGAGGGTGGGCCGGACGGGATGGAGCTCGTCGCCATCGGGGCCGACCGGCCGGAGGGCGGCGACGGCGAGATGATCCGGGACTTCTGGGCGGCGGACTGAGGCGCGTCGGAGGCCGCTCGCCCGGTCCCCCTTCTCCTCGTTGCCCACCCTCCTCGGGGCGGCGGTTTCTCGGCTCGGCGCGCGGAGCGCTACGACCGGGCGATCGAGGCCGGATCGACGTTCGTCAGCCGGGGTCGAGCGCATCGGTGCCGAGCCGATCGAGCGTCGCCACGAGCGACGCGGCGTGCGGGCGCGGGGCGCCCTCCGAGTCGAATACCTCGTCACGACACCCCGGCGGAATCTCGTATCTGCTGACCAGCTCAAGCGCGGCCATGACACGGGTATGACAAGTCGCCGCGGAGCGGTGCATATCCATTTGGCCAAGGCCCGTCGGCGTGCAAACGAGCGCTCCTGTCTACAGTGCGGGGCATGCGGATACTGATCACCGGAGCCGCCGGCATGCTCGGCAGCGACGTCAACGAGGCGGCGGTTGCCGCCGGTCATGACGTCGTCGCCCTCGGCCGGGCCGAGCTCGATGTGACGGACCGGGACGAAACCCTGGCCGCGGTCAGCGGCGCGGCGCCGGACTGCGTCATCAACTGCGCGGCCTTCACCGACGTGGACGGCGCCGAGGACCAGCGCGACCTCGCCCATGCCGTCAACGCTGACGGCGCCGGGCATGTGGCGGCCGCGGCGGCGTCCGCCGGCGCCTGGCTCGTCCACGTCTCGACCGACTACGTGTTCGACGGAGAGAAGCGGACGCCGTACCTGGAGTCCGATCCGGTGGCGCCCGCCTCCGAGTACGGCCGCTCGAAGCTCGCGGGTGAGCGGGCCGTCGCCGAGCACGCACCGGAGACCCACACGACGGTCCGCAGCTCATGGCTGTTCGGCGCCCACGGAAAGTCGTTCCCGGGGACGATTCTCCGGCTCGCCGGCGAGCGCGAGCGGCTCACGGTCGTCGACGATCAGATCGGCTGCCCAACGTTCACCGGGCACCTCGCGGCAGGCCTGGTGGCGCTCGCGGGGCGCCCCCCGCTCGGAACGGTTCACGTCGCGGGCGGCGGGCACTGCTCCTGGTACGAATTCGCGCTCGAGATCGTCGCCCGGTCCGGACAGTCGTGCGAGGTCGTCCCGGGCGCGACCGCCGAGCTCGGCCGTCCCGCGCCGCGTCCCGCTTACAGCGTGCTCAGGACCGAGCGCGGCGACGAGGCACCACACCTCCCCGACTGGCGCGACGGGCTCGACGCGTTCATGGACCTGGTGGTCGCATCATGAAGCTGCTCGTCTGCGGGGGTGCCGGGTTCATCGGTTCGACGTTCGCTCGCCTGCGCGTGCGCGACCACGGCGACGCGGTCACGGTGCTCGACAAGCTGACGTACGCCGGCCGCAAGGAGAACCTGCACGAGGTGATCGACGACGTGCGGTTCGTGCACGGGGCGATCGAGGATCCCGAGGCGGTGGCCGACGCGGTGAGCGACGTCGATGCGATCGTCAATTTTGCGGCCGAGACCCACGTCGATCGTTCGATCACGGGGCCCGAGGCGTTCATCGTCACGAACATGCAGGGCACGCACGTGTTGCTCGAGGCCGCGCGCGAGCGTGGGCTGCGCTACGTCCAGGTCTCGACCGACGAGGTGTACGGGTCGATCGAGTCCGGCTCCTTCACGGAGGAGTCGCCGCTGCAGCCGTCCTCCCCCTACAGCGCGACGAAGACCGGTGCCGATCTGCTCGTCGCCAGCTACTTCCACACGTACGGGCTCGAAACCGTCATCTGCCGCGGCTCGAACAACTACGGCCCGTATCAGTACCCGGAGAAACTGATTCCGCTGATGATCCTCAACGCCCTCGCGGGCGATCATCTGCCGGTCTACGGCGACGGGCACAACGTGCGCAACTGGCTGTTCGTCGAGGACTTCGGCCGGGGGATCGGGCACGCGCTCGCGCATGGCGCGCCCGGTGAGGCGTACAACTGCGGCGGCCCGGACGAGTGCGAGAACATCGAGGTCGTCACGCGAATCCTGGAGCTCATCGGGGCTGATGAGTCGCTGATCGAATACGTCACCGACCGCCCGGGACACGATCGCCGGTACTCGCTGTCCTCCGAGAAGCTGCGGAGTCTCGGCTGGGAACCCCAGGTTCGCTTCGCCGAGGGTCTCGAGCGGACCGTGGACTGGTACCGCGAGAACGAATGGTGGTGGGAGCCGATCCGCTCGGGTGCCTACCGCGAGTACTACGAGCGGCACTATGGCCGCGCGCTGAAGAGCTGAGCCACATGGGGACTGACGCGCCCGCAGCACGAGGTCGTCACGCGCCCCCGCCTGAGGTGCGCCTGCCGCTTCAGCGTGAGCGACTGCTGCGAGCCGCCGCCGCTGAGTTTGCCGAGCGCGGCTATGCGAGCGCGAGCTCGGAGTCGATCAGCCGGCGCGCCGGCATGTCGAAGGCGACGTTCTACGAGCACTTCGGCAACAAGGAGGACTGCATCCTTTCGCTGTTCGACACGGGTGCCGCGGTGGTCGGACAGGCGATGTCCGAAGCGGCCCGCCGCGCCGGGCGCGCCGATGCGACTGAGCGGATGCGCGCGGGCACACGCGCCTTCCTCACGACGCTCGCCGAGCATCCCGAGTACGCCCAGACGCTGCTCGTCGAGATCATCGCGGCGGGCCCGCTCGCCGCCCAGCGCCGGGACCAGATCCTCCAGCAGTTCGCCGAGTTGCTTGACCGGGAGAACGCCGCGGCTGCGTCACGCGGGCTGATCGCCCGGTTCGCGTCGCCCCACGACGCGTTCGCGATCGTCGGTGCCGTCACCGAGCTGATCTCTCGCCAGGTCCGCCTCGGCGTGCCGGCGGACGTCGTCGAGCTCGCGCCGGTGATCGACCGGCTCCTGAGCGGCGTACTGACCTCCGCCGCCGAGCACACGTGAAGGCTCTCGAGTCGCTCGAGCAGGAGATCGTCGAGTGCCGCCGCTGCCCGAGGCTCGTGCGGTGGCGGGAGGAGGTCGCCCGGGTCAAGCGCGCGGCGTATGCCGGCCAGACATACTGGGGGCGCCCACTGCCCGGATTCGGCGACCCGAATGCGCGCGTATGCGTGCTCGGTCTCGCCCCGGCGGCGCACGGCGGTAACCGGACGGGCCGGATCTTCACCGGGGATCGGTCCGGCGATTGGCTGTTCGCGGCGCTGTGGCGCGCGGGCTTCGCCAACCAGGCGGAGTCGGTCGCTCGGGATGACGGGCTGACGCTGACCGACTGCTTTGTCACGGCGGCGGTCCGGTGCGCCCCGCCGGGAAACCGGCCACTCCCGGCCGAGCGGGACAACTGCCTCCCGTACGTCGCGCGCGAGCTCCAGCAGTTGGCGCGTGTGCGGGTGATCGTGTGCCTCGGCGGATTCGCCTGGGACGCGGCGCTGCGGGTGCTCGGGCCCATCCGGCCGCGACCGAAGTTCGCCCACGGTTCCGAGGCGGCGATCGGGCGCTACAGGCTGATCGGCTGCTACCACGTCAGCCAGCAGAACACGTTCACGGGTCGGCTTACCGAGCCGATGCTCGACGCGATCTTCGCCCGGGCGACCGAGGTTGCCGATGGCTCCTGAGGCGGCGCGCCGCCCGCGCCCGTTGTTGACCGCGCTATCGCTAGGTGACCCGCCGGAGCGCTGGGAGGCGCTCGGGTTCAGCGTCGTCGACGGCGCGCTCGAGCTTGCCGGTGTACGACTCATCCTCGGCGGGGCAGAGCCCGGCATCAGCCGCTGGTCACTCGCCGGGATCGATCCCGTCGACGAGATCGATGGGCTGGCAACGAGCGTTGAGGCGGCGCGCCCGTCCGCCCCGGGCAGGCATCCGAACGGCGCGACCGAACTCGACCACGTCGTGGTCACGACCCCGGACTTCGACCGGACGGCCGCCGCGCTCGAGGCATGCGGGATGCCGCTGCGGCGGATCCGGGACGCCGGCGGCTTCCGGCAGGGCTTCCGTCGGCTCGGCCCCGGGATCCTGGAGCTGGTCGAGGCACCCCGGATCCCGGCCGGCCCGGCCGCCTTCTGGGGCCTCGTCGTCGTGCTGCGCGATCTCGGCTGGCTAGCCAGCCGGCTTGGGGACCAGTGGGTGGGCGACCCGAAGGACGCCGTCCAGCCCGGCCGTCAGATCGTCACCTTGCGGTCGGCCGCCGGTCTCGGCCAGCCGGTCGCGTTCATGTCCCCAGAGCCAACCTGACGCCGCCCCGGGGCGGGCCGGCCGGAACCGCACGCTCGCGAACTTTCCCGATTGACCGGCACCTCTCGCCGGTGAATTGCGATTCATCGCTGCGGGGGGACGATCGCGGACCGAAATGGCCCTCATTCGCCGCTACGCTGAGACGACCCGTGGCCGCGCTTGACCATTTCAGTCCCACCACGCGGACGTGGTTCGAGAACGCGTTCGCCAAGCCAACTCCCGCTCAGGAGCAGGCCTGGCCGGCGATCGCCTCTGGCGAGCACGTGCTCATCAGCGCGCCGACAGGGTCCGGCAAGACGCTCGCCGCGTTCATGTATGGGATCGACCGCCTGGCGAGCGAGCCGCGCGATCCCGATCGGAAGATCCGCCTCGTGTACGTGTCCCCGCTGAAGGCGCTCTCCTACGACATCGATCGCAACCTGCGCGTGCCCCTGCGCGGCATCAAGGCTGAGATCTCGGTCGCCGTTCGGACGGGCGACACGCCGCAGCGGGAGCGCCAGGCGATGCTCCGCCAGCCGCCGGACATCCTCATCACGACGCCCGAGTCGTTGTACCTGATGCTCACCGGCCGCGCCCAGGAGCTGTTCGCGGGCGCGCGGTGGTGCATCGTTGACGAGATCCACGCCGTCGCCTCGACGAAGCGCGGCGCCCACCTCGCGCTGACGCTCGAGCGGCTGACGCAGGCGGCCGGGAACGACGTCCAGCGGATCGGCCTGAGCGCGACCCAGAACCCGCTCGAGGAGGTCGGCCGGTTCATGGTCGGGCCGAAGCGCACGTGCCGGATCGTCGACACCGGCGTGCGCAAGGAGCTTGACCTGCGGATCCACGTCCCGGTCGAATCGATGGTTGAGCCTGGGGAATCGGCTGGCGGCGAACTCCCGGCCCTTGATCCGCTGGCCGGGGGCGAGGCGACGCGCCGGTCGATCTGGCCCGCGATCTACCCCGAGCTGCTCAAGTTGATCGAGGAGCACCGCTCGACGATCCTGTTCGTCAACAGCCGCCGCGCCGCCGAGCGCCTCGCGCTCAGACTGAACGATCTGGCCGAACGCGAGATCGCCCGTGCCCATCACGGCAGCCTCGCGCGGGAGGAGCGGCTCGTCGTCGAGGAGATGCTGAAGGCGGGCGAGCTCCCCTGCCTCGTCGCCACCTCGAGCCTCGAGCTCGGGATCGACATGGGCGCGGTCGACCTCGTGATCCAGGTCGAGTCGCCGAAGTCGGTTGCCCGCGGCCTGCAGCGGATCGGCCGCGCCGGGCACTCCGTCGGCGACATCAGCCGCGGGCGGATCTTCCCCAAGTTCCGCGCCGACCTGCTCGAGTGCGCGGTCGTCGCCAAGCGGATGCGCGACGGAAAGATCGAGACGACGGTTGTGCCGCGCAACGCACTCGACGTCCTCGCCCAGCAGATCGTCGCCATCGCTGCCGCCGCGCCGGAGGACGAGCCGGTGGCAGTCGACGACCTCGAGCAGCTCGTCACCCGCACCCACAGCTACGCCGAGCTGAGCCGCAAGCAGCTCGAGAACGTGCTCGACATGCTCGACGGCCGCTACCCGTCCTCCGAGTTCTCCGAGTTACGACCTCGGATCATCTGGGACCGCATCACCGGCACGATCAAGGCTCGCCAGGGCGCCCGGCAGCTCGCGGTCACGAACGCGGGGACGATTCCCGACCGCGGCCTCTACGCGGTGACGCTGCCGGATGGCCGGCGTGTCGGCGAGCTCGATGAGGAGATGGTCTACGAGGCACGGCCCGGTCAGACGTTCCTGCTCGGGGCGTCGACATGGCGGATCGAGGAGATCGGCCGCGACCGGGTGATCGTCACCCCGGCGCCCGGACTGCCGGGCGCGGTGCCGTTCTGGAAGGGCGATAGCGTCGGGCGCCCGCGCGAGCTCGGCGAGGCGATCGGCGCCTTCGCCCGCACCGCGGTCACCGAAACGCCGGAGCAGCTCGAGGCCGAGTACGACCTCGATCCCCTCGCCGCCAAGAACCTGCTCGAGTTCCTGACCGAGCAGCAGGAGGCGACTCGCGTCATTCCGTCCGATCAGGCGATCGTGATCGAGCGCTTCCGCGACGAGATCGGCGACTGGCGACTGTGCATCCTCAGCCCCTTCGGCGGCCGCGTCCACGCCGCGTGGGGACTCGCCCTGTCGGCGCGGATCCGTGACGAGCTCGACCTCGAGGCCGACGCGATCTGGTCCGACGACGGGATCATCGTCCATCTCCCCGACGCCGAGGAGCCGCCCGGAGCTGACCTGGCGCTGATCGACCCCGACGAGATCGAGGACCGGGTCGTCGCGGAGCTGTCCTCAAGTGCGCTGTTCGGCGCCCGCTTCCGCGAGAACGCCGGGCGCGCGCTGCTCATCCCGCGCGCCCGGCCCGGCAAGCGCACCCCCCTGTGGCAGCAGCGGCTGAAGTCGCAGTCGCTGCTCGAGGTGGCGAAGAAGTACGGCGAGTTCCCGGTCATCCTCGAGACCTATCGCGAGTGTCTGCGCGACGTCCTTGACGTCCCCGGTCTCACCGAGCTGCTGACGAAGCTCCACCGCCGTGAGATCACGATGGTCGAGGTCGAGACACCGACCGCGTCGCCGTTTGCGTCAAGCCTGCTGTTCGACTACGTCGCGACGTACATGTACGAGGGCGACACGCCGAACGCGGAACGGCGCGCCGCCGCGCTGTCGCTCGACCGCGAGCTGTTGCGCGAGCTGCTCGGCCAGGAGGAGCTGCGCGATCTCATCGACCCGGGCGCGCTCGCGGACGTCGAGGCCGACCTCCAGTTCCTCTCCGAGCACCGGCAGGCGACGAGCCGGGATGCGCTCCACGACATCCTGCGCGCCGTCGGCGACCTGACGCTCGAGGAGGTCCGCGACCGTGTCCTGCCCGGCCTCGACGCCGATCGCATGCTGGGAGAGCTCGTTCGGGAACGGCGGGCGATCAAGGTTCGCCGCGCCTCCCAGGAGCGCTTCCTCGACGCCGCTGATGCCGGGCTCTACCGCGACGCCCTCGGCGTTGCGCCTCCGAGCGGGTTGCCCTCCGCATTTCTCGAGGACGTGCCCGACGCGCTCACCCGGATCGTGCGCCGGTACGCGCAGACCCATGGCCCGTTCACGACGCACGAATTCCGCGACCGCTACGGCGTCGACCCGACGGCTGCGCTGAACGAGCTCGAGCGGGCGGGCGACCTCGTCCGGGGGGAGCTGCGGCCGGGCGGCAGCGAGCGCGAGTGGTGCCACCCCGAGGTCCTCCGACGGTTGCGCCGAGCATCGCTCGCGGTGCTCCGCAAGGAGATCGAGCCCGCCGACCAGCGCGCGCTCGCCCGCTTCCTGCCCGCGTGGCAGGGCGTCGACCGCAGCCCCGCCTCGGGGGCCGGGATCGACCGGCTGCGGGAGAAGCTCGTGGCCCTTCAGGGGCTGGTGCTTCCGGCCGAGACCTGGGAGCGCGACGTCCTGCCCCGCCGCGTCGGGGCCTACTCGCCGGCGTGGATGGACCAGCTGTGCGCTTCCGGCGAATTGGTATGGATCGGGGCGGGCGCGCTCGGGCGCAACTCCGGGCGGGTCGCGCTCTACTTCCGTGAAGACCTGGAGATCCTCGGACCGCCGCCGTTCAAAGGTGCGCCACCGGAGTCCGACGGTCACGCGCTCGTCCGTGAGCGCCTCGCGCGCGGCGCCTGCTTCTTCACCGACCTGCTCGTCGATGTCGACCTCGCGCCCGAGGCGCTCCAGGAGGCGCTGTGGGATCTCGTGTGGGCGGGCGAGGCGACGAACGACGCGTTCGCGCCGCTCCGCGCGCCCCGGCTCACGCTCGCCCGCGCACAGCGCGAGCGCGCGCGCACGACGGCGCGCCGCGGTGGGCGCTTCGCGGCCTCCCGTCGCCGGGGGATGGGCGCCTCGGCGCAGGTCCAGGGCCGGTGGTCGCTGACGGCGCCGCTGTTCGGCGAGGCGAACGATCCGGTGGCGCGGCGGCGCGCCATCGGCGAGCTGCTGCTCGAGCGCTACGGCATCCTCACCCGTGAACAGGTGCTCGCCGAGGGCGTCCAGGGCGGCTTCACCGGGATCTACTCCGAGCTGTCGCAGCTCGAGACGCTTGGCACGGCGCGGCGTGGGTACTTCGTCGAGGGCCTCGGGGGGGCCCAGTTCGCGCTGTCGGGCGCGGTCGAGCGGCTGCGCTCGGTCAGCGACCGGGAGGACCCACCACTCGTGCTCGCGGCCGTCGACCCGGCGCAACCGTACGGCGCGGCGCTGCCGTGGCCGGCCCGGGGCGAGGGCGACGGACGGCGACCGTCGCGGGTTGCCGGCGCGTACGTCGTGCTCGCCGGGGGTGAACCGATCCTGTACCTCGAACGTGGCGGCAAGGCGCTGCAGACGCTCGTCGCGCCGGAGGATGAGCGCCTCGAGCCGGCGCTGGTCGCGCTCGTGGAGTACGTGCGGAGCGGGGCGATCAAGCGGCTCGCGCTTGAGAAAGTCGACGGCGAGGCGGCGATGGGATCGCGGTGCGCGCCGATGCTCGCGCGGCTGGGATTCCAGGAGGGTCCGCGGCGCCTGACGCTGAGCGCCTGACGTGCCTGAGGGCGACACGATCGCGTGGGCGGCAAACCGCATCCGCCCGGTGCTCGAGGGGCGGGTCCCGGATGAGATCCGCACGCCGCAGCCGCGTCACGGGCGTGACCGCTGGCCGGAGCGGCTCGCCGGACGGGAGGTGGCGCGGGTTGACACGCACGGCAAGCACCTGTTCATACGGTTCGACGGCGGGCTGACCCTCCACTCGCATCTGCGGATGACCGGCGCCTGGGGCGTCTACCGGCCGGGCCGGCGGTGGGGTCGCTCACCCCGTCGGGCGTGGCTCGTCCTCCGCGTCGGCGACGTTGAGGTGGTGCAGTTCGACGGGCCCGTGCTTGAGCTGATGACGGACGGGCGCACGCGGTTTGACCAGCAGCTCGCCGGCCTCGGGCCGGATGTGCTCGCGGAGACGTTCGACCGTGAGCGGTTCCTCGCGCGGTTGCGCGGCGATGACCCGACGCGGCCGATCGGCGAGGCGCTCCTCGACCAGCGGACGGTGGCGGGCATCGGGAACATGTGGAAGGCGGAGGGGTGCTGGGAGGCGCAGGTCGACCCGTGGCGCGTGGTGCGGGACGTGTCCGACGCCGAGGCGGTGGCGATCGTCGACGGGATGCGGCCGCGGATGCAGCGCTCGGCGACCGATGGTCCGCGGGCGATCGTCCAGCAGGTGTACGGCAAGCGCGGTCAGCCCTGCCCGCGCTGTGGAACGCGGATCAGCGCGCGCGGGCAGGGGGACGACAACCGGACCACGTACTGGTGTCCCGGCTGCCAGCGCTGAGCTACGAGAGCGTCATCTTCGGGTCGCCGTAAGAGTCGGTCCCGGTGCCGGACAGGGCGCACGTCCCGCCGCGGAGCGTGCCGCCGTTGTACGCCTGGCGGATGCAGCTGCGCAGCGCGAGCTGGGCGAGGTAGTCCGGGTGCAGGTCCTCCTGGATGTAGTAGTCGCTGCCCGCCGTCGTCACCGTACGGATGCCCTGGAACCACTCGATGTGATCGAGCGCCCCCGGGGCGCTCCACGACGAGTACGCGGTGTGGTCGACCCGGTCGACGGTGTTCTCGCACAGCCGACGGCCGTTGAACGCGGCGCGCAGCTCGAGCGTCTTCAGGTTCGGGAGGCCCGCCTGGGCGGCGGCGTTCATCACCGAGTTGTCGATCGTCGGCAGCAACGTGCTGTTGGCGTAGTTGGCGTCGGCGTTCCAGAAGCCGCACCCACCCGTCGTCTGCCGGGTGAAGCCGGACTGCGCGTACCGGAAGCCCGATGCGTTCGGGATCGGCGAGGGGTAGTCCTGGACGAGGATCGAGAACTGGGAGCTCGCGTAGCCGGCGTTCTTCATCGCCGTGTTGACGTTGAGGATCGCGTTCTTGATCGCGGCCGTCTTCGCCGACACGCTCGACGCCGTCATCTCACTCGTGACGGTGCTGTCGTCGTTGCAGTAGTTCGGCCACCATGACGGGGAGTCGAGGAAGTCGGCAACGCAGTCGGTGACGATTCCGGCGAAGTTGTAGTCGTTACCCCCGATCGAGACCGTCACGAGCGAGACGTTGTGCGTCGCGGCATACGCCTGGAGCAGCTTCGCCTGACCCTGGTGCCCGTTGCCGTCGTCGTAGAAGTCGAGGCCCGGCTTGAAATCGCTGCTGCTCGAATATGGCTGAGTCGCCGTTTTTGCACCGGAGCACGCGAGGTCCTTGCCCTGCGTGCCAGCGGCGATCACCGTCTCGTTCGACTTCGACCGGTGGCAGCCGTGGATCGTCTCGGCCGTGCCGCTCGCGTTGTCGTCGTAGGCGGTCGATCCGAGCGCGTCGACGTAGCTCTCCGAGCTCGCGTTGCCGGCCCACCGCCCGGCCTCACCCGAGATGTACGAGTCGCCGACTGACACGACGGTCGGCGTGCCGGAGCCCGGCCCGTCGGCGCGGGCGATCGGGGCGGCGACCGCGACCGCGGCCCCGACCACGACCGCGGCCGCGAGCAGCGCGCGAGCCCGCCGCGCTCTTGAATGAACGTTCAATCCAGTGGCCCGACGCACCGTGCTCTCCTCCCACTCAAGGCGGAGCGGCCCGGCGCCACCCCTGTGCTGGCGCGTCGAACCTATTCCCGCGCCGATCCGAAATCAAGACCGCCGCGACTACGCTGTTCGGATGACGTCAGGAGCATTGCGCAGGGTTGGTCACAAAGGTGCCGATCTGATCGCGCCGGGAAACACGCTGGCGAGCTTCGACGCCGCGCTCGGAGCGGGTGTCGACATGATCGAGTTCGATGTCCTGCCGGAGCCGCCGGCGGAGTGGCGGAGCGTGAGCGTCAGAGCCGCCGAGCGGCGCTCATGGGGGGACGCCCAGCTGCTGCTCGCGCATGACTGGGGGGACGCCTCCCGTCGCGACCCGCACACGCTGCGGGAGGGACTGGCGCACCTTGCCGCCGACGCGTTCGCCGGGGTCGAGCTCGACGTCGATCTCAAGTTGCCGGGCTACGAATTCGAAGTGCTCGACGCGCTTCGCGAGTTCGGTCTGCTCGAGCGCGCTCTGATCTCGAGCCAGTACCGCTCGAGCCTCGCGCTCATCCGGGCGCGGGAGCCGCGGGTGCGGCTCGGCTGGTCCGTCCCCAAGCTGCGACGCGACCCGTTTCGCTCGCCGCTGTCATGGGCGCCGGCGATGGCCGCGTTGTCCGTCGCGCGCACGGTCCTCCCGCAGCGGGCGGCCCGGGCGTTGCGCGCCGGAGCCGTCGACGCACTCATGGCCCACTGGCGGCTGGCGACGCCGCGCCTGGCCCGGAGCGTCCGGGCCGCCGGAGGCGAGCTGTACGTGTGGACGGTTGATGAGCTGCCGCGGATGCGCGCGCTCGAGCGGATCGGTGTGACCGGCGTGATCACGAACGATCCGCGCCTGTTCGGCGCCCTCGCCGAGTCGGCCGCGGCCGCGGCTGCGGCACCCGCGGCGCCGGCAGCGTGAGCGTCACCTGATCATGCTCAGCTGATCACGCACTTGCCGGCGCTGAAGTGCGCCGGATCGCCCTGGTCGGCGTCAGCGTGGGCGGCGGAGGTGTGCCGGACGACATGGCCGATCGCGCGGCGGTGCAGGCGCCACTCGAACCGGACCGTTCCGGCGAAGGTGCCGGCGTGTGGCGAGAACTGGAACGAGATCCCGCCCTGGTGAAGCCCGTTGCGGTCGGCACCGAGCGTGATCGTCTGCTCCGTGTTCGGGAGTGGCTTGTAGCGCTTCGTCGGTCACCGACCAGTAGCGGAGCTCGACCTGCATCGAGAGCACCGACTCGAAGCCGAGCGCGGGCATCTGTCCGCGGATGCCGACGACGTCGGGATGGTGCTTCGAATTGCAGATGTTGACGGTCGCCCACAGGTTGCGGGAGCGTACGACGCGTGCGACGGCGGTCGAGATCTGCGCGTGGCTGGGCCCGGTCGGTCGCGCTTGGCCGGCGGCAGCGGCCGGGGCGGCGGTCGTCAGGAGCGCGACGACGATGATCGGGAGCCTGAGGTGGGTGCGCATCTGCGGTGCAACATATCGAGCCTGTGATGGATACCCCGCACGTTCGTAGTCAGGGTGTATGACAACGCATCGGAGCCGAGAGTGCATGGGACCGGTTTGAGGCGCTGTACCGCTCAAGCCGGGACGACGTCTACGCGTACGCCTTCACGCTCCTGGGTGAGCGCGGCGCGGCCGAGGATGTCACCGCGATCGCGTTCGAGCGCGCGTACCGGCGGCGGCGGACGTTCGATCGGCGGCGCGGTGAGGAGCGGGCCTGGCTGTTCGGGATTGCTCGGAACGCGGCGCTCGACGAGTTGCGTCGCAGACGCCGGGTCGCGGCCCTGGTGACCGATCCGGCCGAGGAGCTCGAGCCGCACCTCGATGACGAGGCCGATGTCGCGCTGCGCCGGACGGTCGTGCGAGATGCCCTCGCGTCGCTGCCGGCCCGCGATCGCGAGCTGATCGCCCTGAAGTTCCACGCCGGCCTGTCCAACGTCGAGCTCGCCCGCGTCCTTGGCGTGAGCGAATCAAACGCCGGCACGCTGCTGCACCGCTCGATGGCGAAGCTGAGAAAGGCCTGCAATGTCACGGCTTGATGACGACATGATCGATCCCGAGTTCGCCGACCTCGCCGTGCTCGTCTACGCCGAGCGGCCCGAGCCGGATCCGGAGTTCGTCCGCGAACTCGATGCGCGCGTCGAGCGGCGGTTCGAGACCGCGGCGGGGGAACGCGGGGCGGCGCGGCGGCGGCCCTGGCTGACATGGCGGCTCGGCGGCGGAGCGCTTGCGGCCGGCCTCGCGGCAATCGTGGCGGTCGTCGTGATCTCCTCGACCGGAGGGACGCGCGGAACGCCCGCGCTGCTGTCCGAACCGACGGTGACGCGAGCCGCACCGGGCACAGCGACGAGCAGCGGCGCCAGCCGCGAGCTCCGCCCCGCCGGCGCGGTTGCCAGCCCCGCCGCCGGCGCGCCGTCAAGGGCACCGGCACCGCCGAGCAACGGCCGCAAGGTCGTCCAGTCCGCCCAGCTCGCGTTGACGGCGGCTCCGAACCGGGTTGAGGACGTCGCCCAGCAGGTGTTCGACGTCATCGGGCGGGAGAACGGGGTCGTGCGGCGCTCGAGCGTGACGCAGACCGGAGGGCTCGACGGCGCGGCCGAGTTCGCGCTGAGCGTCCCGTCGGCGTCGCTGGCCGACACGATGACCGCGCTCTCACGGCTCCGCGGCGCGAACGTCGCCTCGCGGACCGACTCGACGACGGACGTCAACGATCGCTATGTCCGTCTCAGCCGCGGGCTCGCCGACGCCCGGGCGCTGCGCACGGGACTCCTGCGCCAGCTCGCGCGGGCGACGACCCAGACCGAGATCGACTCCCTGCACGCCCGGATCCGGGACGCCGAGACGTCGATCGCGAGCCTCGAGGCGCAGCTTCGCAGTCTCGACCGAGCGGTCAACATGAGCCAGATCACACTGACGATCAACGCGGCGGCGACCCCGGCGGCGCCCGGCTGGCGACTCGTCCTTCACGCTCGGCAAGGCGGCGCACGACGCCGGTCGCGTTCTCACCGTCGCCGCTGGTGTGGCCCTCATCGCCCTCGCCGTGATCGCGCCTCTGGCCCTCTCGGGGCGGTGATCGCGTGGATCGCGGTCTCCGTGCGGCACCGGCGGCGTGAGCGTGCGCTCGACCTCGCGTGAGGCGATCGGGGGAAACCACTGAGAGCGAATCGCGGCCAACTGCGGATGTCGAGGCTCGGGGTCCCGGATACAACTAGGCCACACAGGAAATAGCCCCACAGGCTCAGGCAGACTCAGCTGGGCAAGGGCCGGACGCGGACCACGGCACCACACTTTTCAGTTGATGATCGGTGCGTCGGGAAGTCTCCCACCCTTGCCCAGCAGTCATTTAACGGGTGGCTTCAGCGTTCGGGGGTTCGAGGAGAGGTTGTTCGTCGTCCGTGGTTTCTGCGGCGGCGGTGTGCGGTGACGCGCGGATGTGACGCGCACGGGAGTGGTCGATCGTATGTCAGACGATGACCACGACCCGCACGGATAAGACCTCTCGCGACGTCGTCATCGCCGGTGGCGGCTTCGCCGCGATCGAGACGATGCTGGCGCTCCGAGCTGTCCTGGGCGATGACGTTGCGCTCACCCTGGTGACGCCGCAGCCGGAGCTCATCTTTCGCCCGACCGCGACCGTCGAGGCGTTCGCCGGGGCGCCGCCGCTCGTGTACGACCTCCGCTCGATCGCTGAGGACCTCGGCGCAACCTTCCACGGCGCGCGGATTGAGTCCGTCGCGACGAGCGCCCACTACGTGCGGCTCTCGTCGGGCAGCCGGGTCCCGTACGACGCGCTCGTGATCGCCGTCGGGGCGCGAGCGGTGTCTCATATCTCGGGCGCGCTCACGTTCCGGGACCAGCGTGACGTCCCGCTGTTCCGGCGGGTCCTGAGCGGGATCGACTCGGGAAAGCTGCGGCGCGTCGCGTTCGCACTGCCGCCGGGCCAGACGTGGGCGCTTCCCGTCTACGAGCTGGCGATGCTCAGTCGGGCGCGGATCTCCGAGCGCGGACTGCATACCGAGGTGACGATCGTCAGTCCCGAACCGACGCCGCTGGCCGTGTTCGGCGAGCATCCGTCCTCGCTCGTCGCGCAGCTGCTCGCGGCGCGGGGGGTCGAGTTCGTGGGCGACGCCGTCCCGCGTGCGGTGCTCCGCGACGGCTCGTTGGAGCTGCGTTCGGGCACCGTCGTGCCTGCGGACAAGGTCGTCGCCGGGCCGCAGTTGCGGGGTCGGTGGATCACCGGCATCCCTGCCGACTGGTGGGGATTCATCGCTGTCGATGGCGACGGCCGTGTTGCCGGGATACCAGACGTCTATGCGGCCGGCGACGTGACGAGCTATCCGGTCAAGCAGGCCGGTCTCGCGACGCAGCACGCGGATCTCGTCGCCGACGCGATTGCCCGGCAATTCGGCGTGCAACCACCGGAGCGGCGCTCGCAGCGTCTCCTTCAGGCGCGGATGGTCGGGGCCCCGGAGCCGATCTATCTCCGGGCCGAGCTCGACGCCTCCGGGCGCGCGACGCTCGCCACGCTCGCCCGGGTCGCCACCGAGGACGAGACGAGGCAGCCAAAGATCTTCGCGCAGCACCTGACGGCGTATCTCGCCCAGCACGGGCAATTCGCCCAGCTTGCCACGGCGTGATTCTGCGCGTTCGGGGGTGGTCTGCGCGCTGACGGGACGGGATCGGCGAGGCGCGATGTGGTTTCCTTGTCGCGGTGGCGGCGACGAGCGAGGACACGATTGCGCTCCTCGGACGCGTGCCGGCATTCTCTGCGCTGGCCCCAGATGACCTCGCGCGGGTCGCCGAGGTAGCGGTCCCGCGGACCTTCGGGGCGGGGGCGGTCGTGTTCCGTGAGGGCGACCTGAGCAACACGTGCTACATCGTGCGCTCAGGTCATGCCCGGGCTGTGCGCGAGCACCCGGACGGGCGCTCGATCACGCTGGCGAACTTCGGGCCGGGCGACATCTTCGGCGAGCTCGCCATGTTCGACGACGAGAGCCGCTCGGCGACGGTTGAGACGCTTGAGGCGACCGAGGTGATCGCGATCCTCGGTGGGGATATGCGTCGTCTCCTGCGGGAGCACTCGGACATCGCGGTCAAGCTCCTCGCAGCGCTCGGGGGCCGGCTGCGCGAGACGAACGAGCGGCTCGCGCGTCAGTCGTTTCAGACGGTCCAGAGCCGGGTCGCCGCCGTGCTGGGGCAACTCGTAGCCGCGGCACGTGCCGAGGGCGCCGGGAACGGCGATGTTCTCATCACGTCGACCCAGGCGGACCTGGCGCAGCTGGCCGGGTCATCACGGGAGTCGGCGAGCCGTTTTCTCGCCGTACTCGAGCGGGCAGGAATCATCACGCAGGGCCGGGGGAAGCTAGTCGTGCACGATGCCGCTGCGCTCGAGCGATACGTCTACTAGGAAGGACAATGTGGAATTCTCAGCTGGGGGCGTTGTCGTGCGTGACAACGACGACATCATCGTGATCGTGCCCGTCAAGCGCGACGCCGGAGGTCACCGCGTGCTCGGGCTGCCGAAGGGGCACCCCGACGGCGACGAGACGCCCGAGGCGGCCGCCGCGCGCGAGGTCCGCGAGGAAACTGGCGTGACCGCCGAGATGGTCTCCGAGCTGGGGGATGTTCGGTACTCCTACGAGCGGCGCGGTCGACGGGTCAGCAAGCAGGTCCGCTTCTACTTGTTCCGCTACGTCTCCGGCGACGTTGCCGACCATGATCATGAGATCGAGGACGCGCGCTGGATGCCGCTCGAGCAGGCGGTCGAGAAGCTCTCCTACGACGGCGAGCGAGAGATCGCGCGCCGCGCGCTGTCGAGATTGCGGGCGGATCGGTAGGCTGGGGCGAGTGCGAGTTCTCAACTTCTACTCCTCGGTCTTTGGCGACCAACTCCGTCGGGGCCGCAAGACGGCGACGATCCGCCTCGGAGACAAGTCGCACAAGTACCGCAAGAACGACTGCGTGCTGGTCACGATCGGCTACCAGCACTCTCCGCGCGAGAAGATCTTCTACGCCGTCATCGATCAGGTCGAGGTCAAGCGGGTCAAGGACCTGTCGCCTCGCGACATCGAGCACGACAACCCGGAGTTCCGCCGCGTCGACGAGATGGTCCACTTCCTCGAGCAGATCTACGGTCGGTCGGTCGGGATGGATGACACCGTGACCGTCGTGCGGTTCTCGCAGATCATCGAGAACCCGCCCGACGTGCGGGACCGGATCCACGGACTCGGCGGGGCGCGGAACTAGCGCCGTGCGTTGGGCGCGGCCGCCGGTGGGGCCCGCCCAATAGCAATCGCCGTTTGCGCCGCCGTCGAACGGTGGGCCGACTATTCGTGCGCAGCGTTCGATAGCGCCGAGATCCGCTGTGGCTGTCGAACCCTGGGGCGATCTCCCGGCGAGGGCGCCGCCCACCCTTCCCGGTCACCCTTGGCACTCTCCCTAAAGGAGTGCCAAATCTTGCTTGAAGTCCGGTTGCCACGAGCTATAGTCAACGCCGTTGGCACTCTGCCCCTACGAGTGCCAAGACCACACGGCAAACATCATCACCCCATTCGGAGGTTTCATCAGATGAATCTCAAGCCCCTTGGCGATCGGTTGATCGTGCGGGCAATCGAGGCGGAGGAGACGACCGCCAGCGGCATCGTCCTTCCCGATACGGCCAAGGAGAAGCCCCAGAAGGGCAAGGTGCTGGCCGTCGGCGAGGGCAAGCTCAACGAGGACACGGGCAAGCGGACTCCGCTCGACGTCGCCGAGGGCGACGAAGTCCTCTACAGCAAGTACGGCGGCACCGAGATCGTCGTGGACGGCGAGGATCTGCTCGTCCTCCGTGAGTCCGACGTGCTGGCCAAGGTCCAGTCGTAGGCCTAACCCCTAGGAGAACCAGACACATATGGCACACAAGGAACTGAAGTACGACGTGGAGGCCCGCAAGGCGCTCGAGCAGGGCGTCGACGCGGTCGCCAACGCCGTCAAGGTCACGCTTGGCCCGAAGGGCCGCTACGTCGTCCTTGACAAGAAGTTCGGCGCCCCGACGATCACGAACGACGGCGTCACCATCGCCCGCGAGATCGAGGTCGAGGACGTCTTCCAGAACCAGGGCGCCCAGCTCGTCCGCGAGGTCGCCACGGCGACCAACGACGTCGCCGGTGACGGCACGACGACGGCGACGGTGCTCGCCCAGGCGATCGTTCGCCAGGGCCTGAAGAACGTCGCCGCGGGAGCCAACCCGCTCGCGCTCAAGCGCGGCATCGAGAAGGCCGTCGACGAGGTCGTCAAGAACATCGAGACGCAGTCGACGGAGATCTCCGGCAAGGACCAGATCGCTCGCGTGGCGACGATCTCGGCCGGCGACGATGAGATCGGCGACGTCATCGCCGACGCGATCGACAAGGTCGGCAAGGACGGCGTCGTCAACGTCGAGGAGGGCCAGACGTTCGGCATGGACCTCGAGTTCACCGAGGGCATGCAGTTCGACAAGGGCTACATCTCGCCGTACATGGTCACCGACCAGGATCGGATGGAGGCTGTCCTCGAGGACCCGTACATCCTGATCGCGAACTCGAAGATCGGCTCCGTCCGGGACATCCTGCCCGTGCTCGAGCAGGTCATCCAGTCCGGCAAGCCGCTGCTGATCATCGCCGAGGACGTCGAGGGCGAGTCGCTCGCGACGCTCGTCGTCAACAAGCTCCGTGGCACGTTCACGGGCGTGTCGGTCAAGGCGCCGGGCTTTGGCGATCGCCGCAAGCGCATGCTCGAGGACATCGCGATCCTCACGGGCGGCGAGGTGATCACCGAGGAGATGGGTCTCAAGCTCGAGAACACGCAGCTCTCGCAGCTCGGTCGTGCCCGTCGCGTCGTTGTCGCCAAGGACACGACGACGATCGTGGACGGCAACGGTGATGCGGACGCGATCAAGGGCCGGATCAACCAGATCAAGACCGAGATCGAGAACACCGACTCGGACTTCGATCGTGAGAAGCTCCAGGAGCGCCTCGCGAAGCTGTCCGGCGGCGTGGCCGTGGTCAAGGTCGGCGCTGCGACCGAGACCGAGATGAAGGAGAAGAAGCACCGCGTCGAGGACGCGCTGCAGGCCACGCGGGCGGCCCTCGAAGAGGGCATCGTTCCGGGTGGTGGCGTTGCCCTGCTCGTCGCTCAGGCGGCGCTCAAGATCGACGCGATCACGGACGCCGATGAGCAGACGGGCGCGAAGATCGTGCACCGCGCGCTCGAGGAGCCGCTTCGCCAGATCGCGGACAACGCCGGCCTCGAGGGTTCGGTCGTCGTCAACGACGTCCGCCGCGCCAAGAAGGGCGAGGGCCTCAACGCCGCGACCGGCGAGATCGTCGATCTCGTCAAGGAGGGGATCATCGATCCGGCGATGGTGACGCGTTCCGCGTTGCAGAACGCCGCGTCGATCGCGAAGAACATCCTCACCACCGAGGCGATCGTTGCCGAGGTTCCTGAGAAGGACAGCGGTGGCGGCGGCGGCGGTGGCATGCCCGACATGTCGGGGATGATGTAGGCAAATCGCCGGAGGCGATTCGCTTGGGGGTTCGCCCACGGGGCGAACCCCCGGCTTGTCTGCCGCGCTAGCAGCGGCCTGGCTGCCGCGCTAGCGTAGGCGTCAACAGGCGAGTGCTTGAGATCGAGGGCCCGGCGAACGCCGGGCCTTCGTCGTTCTAGACCGGAAGCAGCTCGCGCTCGAGGACGCGGTGATACGCGTCGCGGATGACGAGCTGGCAGGGCTGGCGGTCGGCCGCGAGCACGTAGGCGACCCAGTGGGCGTCGCCGAGCGTCTGACACGAGACGGGTCCAGGCTCGTCGGGCGCCACGACCTGCCAGTCGCCCCGGCGACCGCGCTCGACGCTGATCGTGGTCGCGTTGGGATCACACACGGCGACAGCATCGCCGACGGGCACGCACCCGGCATCCGCCATCGTCCGCGGATTGACCTCCGGAGAAATCCGCAGACGAGGGTGGGGTGCGGCGATATGGCATAGCGGAGGCCGCGCTCTGACCGGTGTGAACCGGCGGCGCGCGGCCTCCACCGTCAGCTCATCCGACGCGGTACGCGTACGGGACCCAGGTCACCTCGTTGACCGAGCCCAGCGCACCCTGGTTGTCGTCGACGAACAGATCGCCGGTGACGACCGATCCAGTTGGGCCGCTCGCGGCGGGCGTCACCGGGATCGGAGCCTAGACAAGAACCCTCGTTGAGGCTGTCGCTGGTTGAAACCATGACGCTTCGCCGTCTTAACGAGCGCGAGGGGCCCGCCGCCGAATCGGCGACGGACCCCTCCGCTGCTGACGAGAGCTCGCTCGGCCTAGAAGAGGACCTGCTGCCCGGTCGTCCCATCGGTGTACCGCCAGCCGATGGTCTTCCCGGAGATCAGGTGGAGCGAGCTGCCGACGAGGTCGGTGTGGTCGTCGGAGAACTGGTCTGCAGGGTGCCCGGCACGGTCGGTGCCCTGCACGATCGTGAAGCTCGAGTCGCTGCCGTCCTGCGGGGTGATCGCCCACGCGGCGGCGCCGTCGCTCAGCACGACGATCTTGTCGATCGTCTCGTTCAGCTGGCCGGGGTACCAGCGGCTGTTGATGAAGCGGTCGGAGGTGCGCATCACGGTGACGATCGAGTGCGGGAGGACGCTCGAGTCGGTCGGGTCGCTCGAGCTCCAGCCGACCCACTTGCCGCCGACCGCGAACGTGTCGGAGGAGGGGGACGCGTTCTGCAGGAGCGTCGTCTTGCCCGAGCCCTTGTAGCAGGCGTAGGCATTCCCGTTCTTGCTGTACACCCGGACGCTGCTGTTCTGCGTGATCGTGTGCGCGCCGTGCGGCTGGCAGCGGGCGCTGGCCTGGGCGAGCGCGGCCGGGCCGAGCGAGGCGGCGAACGTGGCGGCGGCGGCGAGGGCGATGCGGGTGGTCTGTGCGGATCATCTGACGGCTCCTGATTCGTTGCGTTGCGCTGATGGGTGCAGTGTCGGGTCTGGGCGACGGTGCGCCCAGAGACCCAAGGGGTGGAGTGGACTCACCCCGTGGCATCTACGCTGTGAGCCGACAATGGCCTCGAGCCCGTGATCCCTACGACGTCCTCGGCGTCGAGCCGCACCGCGACCGACGCCGAGATCCGCAGCGCCTACCGCAAGCTCGTCAAGCTCCACCACCCGGACCACAACAACGGCTCCGAGGAGTCCGAGCGGCGCTTCGAGGAGGTGCAGGACGCGTACGCGCGGATCGTCGAGCTGCGCAAGCGCGGCGGCTCGTCGCTCGGGGCGCGGCGCCGTGCCGGCTCGCGCCGCGCGCGGCTCGCCGCCGCCCGCCGCGTCGTCCGTCCGATCCCGACCTGGACGCCCGGATGGCCGACCTCGAGCGAGAGCTGCGGGAGGCGAACGCCGCCAAGGAGCGCGCCCGCCGAGCCGCGCGCGAGGCGGCTCGGGCCGGCGCCGATCCCGAGGACCTGCGCCAGCGCTTCCGCCGCGCGACCGACGAGGAACTCGGCTACGTGACGACCGACGACACCTTTTCCAAGATCCTCGTCCGACGCTCGCGAGGAGCTCTCCGGGCGCCTGTCGGACGCCCGCGAGCACCCAGTGACGCAAGCGCGTCGAGGCGGTGATCGAGGACCTCGAGGAGCTGCTCACCCGCGCGACCCGCGGCTCCAAGGACTAGGGCCGGTCAGCGCAGCGCGCGGCGTGCTCGTCAGCGCCCGCTTGGTCGAGCGCGGCGTAGACCGACTGCGTCTCCCGCGCGTTCTCTGCCCAGTCGAAGCGCAGCACGTGCTCGCGTGCCTCGGCGATGAACTGGGCGCGCGCGGCATCGTCGGTGAGCACCTGGGCGAGGATCGCCTCGAGCGCGTCGGAGTCGCGGGAGGGGAAGCGCAGCCCGACCGTGCCGTCGCCGGGGACGACCTCCCTCAGCCCGCCGGTGTCGGCGACGACGCAGAGACATCCGGACGCCATCGCCTCGAGCGCGACGAGGCCGAACGGCTCGTAGATCGACGGGACGATGCACAGGTCGGCGACGCGGTAGAGCGAGTGGAGCATGTCGTCGCCGACCCAGCCGAGGAACGTGCCGAACTTCGTCAGACCGAGCCGCCGCGCCTGCTGCTTGAGCTCGGCCTCGGCGGTGCCCGTCCCGGCGACGACGAAGCGCACGTTGCCGAGCCGCTGGACGAGCGGCGCGAGCGCGTCGAGCGCGAGGTGAAAGCCCTTCTCGTAGACGAGCCGCCCGACGAGCAGCACGAGCAGTTCGTCCGCGTGCCGCGTAGCGCGCTCGGAGCGCGTCGAGATCGTCGGCGACCGGCTCGAGGTCACGCCGGTCGATCCCGTTCTGGATCACCTCGACGTGGCTCGTGGGCACGCCGAACACGGTGCAGACGTGGCTGCGCATGTAGCGCGAGCACGTGATCACGCGATCGGCGCGGCGGACCATCGTCCGCTCGGCGGCGTGGATGTGTGACTGCGGATGCTTATGGACCCAGCCCTGATGGCGGCCGAACTCGGTGGCGTGGACGGTGACGAGCCACGGCGTGCCGGCGTGGCGGGCGATGGCCTCGGCGGCGCCGGCGACGAGCCAGTCGTGAGAGTGGACGATGTCGAAGCCGGTAGCGGTCGGCGAGCTCGATGCCGAGCTCGCACATATCGGCGTTCATCGCGTCGACCCAGCGCACGAAGGCGCTGACGTCCTTGGGGAACTGCGGCTCGACGACACGGTGGACGATGACGCCGTGGCGCTCCTCCTGCTTGCGGGAGACGACCGCCGCCGCGCGTCAGGACGTGAACCTCGACACCGTCCGCGACGAGATGCTCGGAGAGCTTGCGCACCGCCCGCGCGAGGCCGCCCTCGATCACGGGCGGGTACTCCCAGGAGATCAACAGCGCACGCATCTGCCCTCCGGCACCCTACCGGTTCCGGCGCAATCCGGGGCGACCGGTCAGCTCGGCACGGAGGGCCAGAAACGTCGCAGAATGGGCGCCTCCGCTGGATTCTGCTGCATTGTTCGCGCTGAGCGCGAGGAAGGTGACACGATCCTCGCGAGGCCCCCGATTTGTCACGTTTCTTGCGCCACGACGCGCGCGGTGCCGACCGGGATCGCGGCGGGGACGTCGCGCGCGGTGCCGACCGGGATCGCGGCGGGGACGTCGCGCGCTGTGACCGCGACGCGGATCTCGATGAGGCCGCGCTCGTCCGGATCGGCGACGAACGACACCCCCGGGGGCGGGCCGCCGAGGATCGATGCCCACAGCGCCGCGACCGTGTCCGGATCGGCGACGCCGACGACCGCCCCGATGAGTGACCGGTCACCCACTTGGCGGCGCTGCCCAGCCCGGACCGCCCCACCGCCACGACCCCGGCGGCGACGGCTCGCTCAGCGAGACGATCGCGCCGTGCATGTCGGCGGGGTGCAGATGGACCTCGGCGATGTCGTCGAGCGCGATCTCGAACACCTCGCGGATGCCGGCGTCGCGCGGCGCGCGCCCGAGCGCCCGCCAGGTCCGGGACCTGGAACATGAGCATGTACCCGCAGTCACCGCCGCGCCGGTCGATCAACCGGCCGGCCGAGGTCCCGTCGCGGACGGGCGAGACGACCTCGAGGAACGTGTCATCGAGCGCGAACACCGCGTTGCGCAGACCGAAGTAGCCAACGCCCTCGTCCGCAAACGGTTCGCCGAGCGACAGCCCGGCGCGCAGCGTCCCGGCGACGGCATCGAGATCGGCGGCGGCGAGTACGGCCTGCCGCAGGCGGAGCACGCCGGCGTCGTGGCCGCCGGCGTTCTCAGACACGTTCGAGGACGGCGATTCCCCAGTCATCGAGCAGCGAGCCTAACGGCAGGCGCTCGTCGAGCGCGCGCTCCTCACCGCTGAGCACGTCCCGCCACACCCCGCCCGGCCCGTCGATCGACACGCCTGCGAGCGGCTCGCTCCCGTCTCGCACTGCGACCGCCACGAGAATCTCACCGCCGCGCACGAACGCGCACGCGCCGGGTCCGGCATCGACCGGCACGTACGAGCCGGAGAACGGCTCCGGCCGACGGGCGCGGAGCCCGAGCAGCCGCAGCGTCAGGAACAGCTTGATCGACTCGGCGTCAGCGGTCCCGCCGCCCATCAAGCGTCGCAGCGTCGCCTCCAGCCAGTCCCAGTCGACGGGACGGCGGTTGTCCGGGTCGACGAGCGCGCGGACCGGCAGTTCGTGGCCCTGATAGATGTCGGGCACGCCGGGCACCGTCAACTTGAGCACGTGCTGACGCAGCGCAAAGCGGCCGCCGAGATCCGCCAGTCGCGCGACGAACGGCTCGAACACATCGAGGAACGGCCGGTGGGTGTACAGCGCGCGGCAGAAGTCGCGCACGGCGCCCTCCCACTCGTGGTTCTGATCGATCCAGTTCGTGTTGCGCTTGGCCTCGCGCAGAGCCTTCTCCATGTAGGCGTCGATCCGCTCGGACTCGATTGGCCACGCGCCCGCGAGCGTCTGGAAGATGAAGTAGCGTTCGACATCATCCGGTGCGCCGCTCGCCGAGCGCAGCGACTCGGTCGCGTCGAACCAATCCGACACGGCGGCGCGCCACTCATCCGGCATCGCGGTGATCGCGACTGATCCGCGCCCGGACCTCACCTGAGCGCTTCGCGTCATGCGTCTGGGTCGTCAGCAGGTTGAGCGGGAACCGCCGCGCCCGCTCGGCGTTGGCAACGTGAAACTCGTCGACGGTGATCCCAAACCGCGACGGGTCACCGCCGACGTCGTTCAGGGCGAGTAAGCGGCCGTAGCGGTAGAACGCCGTGTCCTCGACGCCCTTCGCCATGATCGCCGGCGTCGTCTGCTGGAAGCGGGTGACGAACTCGGCCGGACCCGGTTCCTCGAGCAGCAGCCGGGCGCGGACGCCCGGATCGACCCCGGCGAGCGCCTCCCGGTCGGCGTCCTCGACCCGGCCCGACCACGGTTCGATGTACGTCCGGTAGATCGGCAGCGACGCGAGCGAGCGCGCCAGCGTCTCGAGGTCCTCCCACTCGCCCGCGCGGCCGAGCCGCTCGACGTCCTGCCAGAACGGTCCGTGGACCTGCTCGAGCTTGGCCTCGTGCGCGTAGTCGCTGAACGGCCGCACGTCCCCGGACACCGATTCCCACAGCGATGTCAGTGCCTTCTCGGCGTGAGGATCGACGAACACGGCGCAGACGTCGTTGAGGAATCCGTAGCCGACGGTGCCGCTCACCGGCCAGTCCCGGAGCTGCTCACCCGGGTGGAGGATCTTCTCGATCCACACCCGCTCGACGCCGGCCTCCCGCAGCCGCGCCAGGTAGCCGGCCGGGTCGGCGAGGCCGTCCGGATGGTCGATGCGCAGTCCCTCGATCAGTCCCTCGCGGACGAGCGAGATGGCGAGCTCATGCGTCTCGGCGAATACCTCGGGATCCTCCTGGCGGACGCCGGCGAGCTCGCCGATGTCGAAGAACCGGCGGTAGACGCCGGTCTCCGGCTCGACGTCGAAGAACTTCAGCCGCAGAGTCTCATCCGACCAATATCGGTTCGCGTCGTCGACGCCCATGTGGTTGGGGACCATGTCGAGCACGATGCTGAGACCCGCATCACGGGCGCACCCGGCGAGACGCTCGAACTCGGCTCGCCCGCCGAGATCATCCGACAGCCGCTTTGGGTCGATCACGTCGTAGCCGTGCATCGAACCTGCGCGGGCCTGCAGCGAGGGCGACAGGTACAGGTGGGAGATCCCGAGGTCGCGCAGGTACGGGACGAGCCCGCGTGCCGTGGCGAATCCGAACTGCGGCGTCAGCTGCAGCCGATATGTGGCGCGGAGTTCGCTGTTCACGTCACACGTTTGAGGATGAGCATCGAGCGCGCGATCAGCTCGACCTTGCTGCGCGCGCCGTACCGGGTGCTACCCGGCTGCGCCGTCGCGTCCGCGGTGGAGATCTCGAGGTCCCACTGCGCGCCGAATCGTCGCTGCGGGAGCGTGAACGTGCGGTCCTCGCCGAACCCGTTGAACAGGAGCAGGAACGAGTCGTCCTCGATGTCCTCCCCGCGCGGACCCGGCGTCGGGATCTCCTTGCCGTTGAGGAACATCCCGAGCACGGGCTCGCCGCTCTGCCAGTCGCGCTGGGTCATCTTGCGCCCGTCGGTCCGGAACCACCACACATCGGGCAGGCTCGAGCCCGCGGACCTCCTCGCCGCGGAGGAACGCCTCGCGGCGGAACACGGGGTGCTCGTGGCGCAGCCGGATGAGTCGTCGCGTGAAGTCGATGCAGCTCGGTCGACTGCTCGTTGTCCGTCCACGCGTACCACGAGATCTCGTTGTCCTGGCACCAGCCGTTGTTGTTGCCGAACTGGGTGCGGCCGCGCTCGTCGCCGCCGAGGAGCATCGGCGTGCCCTGCGAGACGAGCAGCGTCGTGAGATAGTTGCGCTGCTGGCGGGCACGGAGCGCGAGGATCTCCGGATCGTCGGTGTCGCCCTCGGCGCCACAGTTCCACGAGCGGTTGTCGTCCGTGCCGTCACGGTTGTCCTCGAGGTTCGCCTCGTTGTGCTTGTCGTTGTAGGAGACGAGGTCGCGGAGCGTGAACCCGTCGTGGGCGGTGATGAAGTTGATCGAGGCGAACGGCTCGCGGCCGTCGTCCTTGTACAGGTCCGAGGAGCCGGAGAGGCGGTTGGCGAACTCGCCAGCGGTTCGTGAAGCCGCGCCAGAAGTCGCGCATCGAGTCGCGGTACACGCCGTTCCACTCCGACCACAGCACCGGGAAGTTGCCGACCTGATAGCCGCCCGGACCCGACGTCCCACGGCTCGGCGATGAGCTTGACCTGTGAGAGCAGCGGGATCCTGGTGGATGACGTCGAAGAACGCCGAGAGGCGGTCGACGTCGTAGAACTCGCGGGCGAGCGCCGAGGCGAGGTCGAAGCGGAACCCGTCGACGTGGCACTCGGCGACCCAGTAGCGCAGCGAGTCCATGATCAGCCGCAGCACGCCGGGCTGCACCGGGTTCAGAGAGTTGCCGGTGCCGGTGAAGTCCATGTAGTAGCCGCGGGTCGTCGGGCATCGAGCCGGTAGTAGGAGCTGTTGTCGATCGCCCTTGAACGAGAGCATCGGGCCAAGGTGGTTGCCCTCCGCGGTGTGGTTGTAGACGACGTCGAGGATCACCTCGATGCCGGCGCGATGCAGCGCCTTGACCATGCCCTTGAACTCGCGGACCTGCTCGCCGCGGCAGCCGGTGGCGGCGTACTCGCAGTGCGGCGCGAAGTAGCCGATCGTGCTGTAGCCCCAGTAGTTGCGCAGGCCGCGCTCGTGCAGGAACGACTCGTCGGAGATGTGATGGACGGGCAGCAGCTCGACGGCGGTGACGCCGAGGTCCTTGAGGTAGGCGATCGCCGCGTCGGAGGCGAGCCCGGCGTACGTGCCGCGAAGGTCCTCGCGGACGTCAGGGTGCTTCATCGTGAAGCCCTTGACGTGCGTCTCGTAGATGATCGTGTCGGCGAACGGGATCCGCGGCGGCCGGTCGCCCTCCCAGAAGAACGAGTCGTCGATCACGACCGACTTCGGGATCGCGACGGCGTCGTCCTCGTCGTCGATCTCGAGGTCAGCGTCGTCCTCACCGGTCGGCACGTACGGGAGGACGTTCGCTTCGGTGGCCCAGTTGACGGTCCCGTCGATCGCCTTGGCGTACGGGTCGATGAGCAGCTTGGCCGGGTTGAAGCGATGACCCTCGAGGGGCGCGTACGGGCCGTGCACGCGGTAGCCGTAGCGCTGGCCGGGGCCGACGTCGGGCAGGTAGCAGTGCCAGTTCTGCGCCCGCCGCTCGGTCATCTCGATGCTGGTCTCGTTGTCCTCGTCGTCGAACAGGCACAGCTCGACCCACTCGGCGTGCTCGGAGAACACGGAGAAGTTCGTGCCGCCGCCGTCCCACGTCGCGCCGAGGGGGTACGGCTCGCCGGGCCACACCTCGGTCATCGGACGAGCGCTCCGGACAGCGGGCGGGAGGGTGATCTCCCCGTCCCTCAATTGCACAGCATCGTGTGTCGCGATCAGCACGCTGTCTCCCTCGCACGGCAACCTCGCGCCCTGCGCCGCGAAGTTGCAGACGACCTCATGTTCGCCGCGGCGGAACCGCAGCCACCGCGCCGCCTCATCGAAGGCGATCGTATCCACATCGCCGTGCGGCAGTTCCCGGCGGATTCGGAGCAGGTCGGCGTACAGGCGGGCGAGCTCCGGGTCGCGGCGCCGCGTGAGCTTGGACGCCGCGAAGGTCTCCACCGCCTGGGGGTCGGGGATCTCCTCGGTGAACGATGCGAACGCCGCGAACTCCTGGCGCCGGCCGTCCCGGGTCGCGTCGGCGATCTCCTTGTCGATGTGGTCGGAGAAGAACTGAAATGGGGCCGGCTCGCCGTACTCCTCGCCCATGAACAGCATCGGCGTGAACGGAGAGAGCAGCGTGATCAGCGCGGCGAGCGGGCGTGCCGCCGGCGGCATCCGGTCGCCGAACGCCCGGTTGCCGACCTGATCGTGGTTCTGGGAGAACACGACGAACCGCTCCGGGGGGACGTCGTCGGCCGGCGCGCCGAACCGCCGACGGCGGAACGACGAGTACGCGCCATCGTGGATGTGCGGGCGATGCAGCGCCTTCGCGAGGTCAGCGACGTGACCGAATTCGGCGTAGTAGCCGTCCCGCTCGTCGGTGACGAGCGTCCGCACCGCGTGGTGGAAGTCGTCCGCCCATGCCGCGTCGCAGCCCCAGCCGCCCTGCGCCGGCGGCCGCATCACGCGCGGGTCGTTCATGCCCTGACTCGGCGATCACGAAGGCGTCGGCGCCGCGTCTCGTGAACGCGCCGGGCGACCGCGGCGACGATGTGCTCAGGGCTGGAGTCGAAGATCGCGTGGATCGCGTCGAGCCGCAGGCCGTCGATGCCGAAGTCGCGGATCCAGCCGGTCGCGCTCTGGAGCACCCACTCCCGCACCGGGTCGGAGTCGGCGTCGTCGTAGTTGATCGCGCGGCCCCACGGCGTCTCGTACTTCTCGGTGAAGTACGGCCCGAACGCCTCGAGCGCGGTCACGCCGGACGCGCCGACGTGGTTGTAGACGACGTCGAGGATGACGGCGAGTCCGGCGTCGTGGGCGGCGCTGACGAGCGCGGCGAGTCCGGCGGGTCCGCCGTAGGAGGACTGCGCGGCCGAGAGGTAGACGCCGTCGTAGCCCCAGCCGCGGGCACCGGGGAACTCGGCGACGGGCATGATCTCGATCGCGGTGATGCCGAGCGCCGCGAGCTCGGCGAGGTACGGGATCGCGCCCTCGAACGTCCCCTCGGGGCTGAACGTGCCGACGTGCAGTTCGTAGATGACGAGGTCGCGCAGCGCCGGGTCGCGAGAACGGCGCCGGCGGCTGCAGCGGGCGCCCATACCCGGGACGGTCCGCGCAGGCCCTCGGGCTGCCAGCGCGAGCACGGGTCGGGCAGTGGCGTCGCCGCCGTCGAGGACAAACGTGTAGTCGTCGCCGGCTGCTGACGCGCGAGCTCGGCGACGAATACGCCGAGGCCCGCGGGCGTCATCTCGACATCGCCGTCACCGCGCCGAGCCGCACGCAGTCGACCGCGTCCGCGCGCGGCGCCCACACGCGAAACCCGCCCGGCCGCGCGCCGAGCGGCTCCTCCCACGGGAGGTCCGTCACTCGGGCACGAACCAGACGGCGGCCAGCGGCGGGAGCGTCACTTCCGCGGACACCGGCTGGCCGTGCCACGGGATCGGCTCGGGTTCGACGGAGCCGAGGTTGCCCACATCGCCGCCCCCGTAATACTTCGAGTCGGTGTTGAGCAGCTCACGCCAGCGCGTCGCGCGCGGCAGGCCGAGGCGGTAGTCCTCACGCGGAACCGGGGACAGGTTGGCGGCGAACACGACGACGCGACTCGCCGTCACGGGATTGACGCGCGAACGCGAGCGACGTTGCGGTCGGCGTCGTTGGGCTCGATCCACCAGAAGCCCGACGGGTCGGAGTCGACCTGCCACAGCGCCGGCTCCTCGCGATACAGGCGGTTGAGGTCGCGGACGAGCGCCTGGATGCCCGGCGTTCTCCTGGCCGCTCGAGCAGGTGCCAGTCGAGCGAGCGCTCGTGGCTCCACTCCTGCTCCTGCGCCAACTCGCCGCCCATGAACAGCAGCTTCTTGCCCGGGTGCGCCCACATGTAGGCGTACAGCGCGCGGAGGTTGGCGAGCTTCTGCCAGCGGTCGCCGGGCATCTTCGAGTACAGCGAGCCCTTGCCGTGCACGACCTCGTCGTGCGAGAGCGGCAGGATGAAGTTCTCGCTGAACGCGTACATCAGGCTGAACGTCAGCTCGTGGTGGTGGTAGCGGCGGTAGATCGGGTCCTGCTGGAAGTACCCGAGCGTGTCGTGCATCCAGCCCATGTTCCATTTGAAGCCGAAGCCGAGGCCGCCGAGGTAGGTCGGCCGGGAGACGCCCGGCCAGGCCGTCGACTCCTCGGCGGCCGAGATGATCCCGGGTTCGCGACCGTAGATGACCTCGTTGAGCTCCTTGAGGAACGCGACCGCGTCGAGATCCTCACGCCCACCGAACTGGTTCGGGATCCACTCCCCTTCCTCGCGCGAGTAGTCGAGGTACAGCATCGAGGCGACGGCGTCGACGCGGATCCCGTCGGCGTGGTACTCGCGCAGCCAGTACAGCGCGCTCGCGATCAGGAAGTTGCGCACCTCGTGACGGCCGAAGTTGAACACGAGCGTGCCCCAGTCGGGGTGCGCGCCGCGCCGCGGGATCGGCGTGCTCGTACAGCGCGGTGCCGTCGAAGTGGGCGAGTCCGAACTCGTCCCGCGGGAAGTGCGCGGGGACCCAGTCGAGGATCACGCCGATGCCGTTCGAATGCATCCGGTCGACAAACGTGCGCAGGTCGTCGGGTGAGCCGAAGCGCGGGCGACGGGGCGAAGTAGCCGGTCACCTGATAGCCCCACGAGCCGCTGAACGGATGGTGCATGACGGGCAGCAGTTCGATGTGGGTGAAGCCCATGTCCTTCGTGTACGCGGACAGCTCGTCGGCGAGCTCGAGGTAGCTGAGCGAGCGGTTGCCCTCGAGCGGGTTCAGGCGCCACGAGCCGAGATGGACCTCGTAGATCGACACCGGGTCAGCAGAGCGCGGTCGCCTGCCGGCGCGTCGTCAGCCACTCGCGGTCGCCCTCGCTCCACGTGTGTTCCGAGCGCGTCACGACGGACGCGGTCTTCGGCGGGTGCTCGGCCTCCTGCGCGTACGGGTCGGCCTTGAGCAGCAGCTCGTGGCTCGCGGTCAGGATCTCGTACTTGTACCGGACGCCCGGTGCGATCCCGGGCAGGAACAGCTCCCAGATGCCGGAGGCGCCGAGCGAGCGCATCGCGTTCAGCCGGCCGTCCCACGAGTTGAAGTCGCCGACGACGCTGACGGCGCGCGCGGACGGCGCCCACACGGCGAACGCGGCGCCGGCTCACGGTCCGCTCGCCGATCTGCATCTCGCGCAGATGCGAGCCGAGCAGGTCGTACACGTGCTCGTGCCGCCCCTCGCCGATCAGGTGCAGGTCAAGCTCGCCGAGCGTCGGCGTGAACGCGTACGGATCGTCGACCCGGAACGTTCCGGCCGACCCATAGTCGATCTCAAGCTCGTAGTGCGCGGGGAGCTCGACGCCCTCGGCGACCCCCTCGAACACGCCACCGGGATGGATCGGCTCGAGCTCCACCGATCGGGCCGTCATCGAAGTGGGCCGTGACACTCGACGCGGCGGGACGCAGCGCGCGCACGACGACGCCTCCGTCCTGGGGATGCGCTCCGAGCACGGTGTGGGGGTCGGAGTGCTCGCGCCGGACGAGTTGGTCGAGCTCTTGTGTGGCGACGGTCATTCGGATTCGAGCAGCCGTCGGATACCGGCCACCGGAATCGCTACCCAGTCCGGACGGTTGTCAAGCTCGTACTGGAGCTCGTAGATCGCCTTCTCGAGCTCGTAGATCGACAGCAGGTTGGCGATCGCCGCCTCGCCGGGCGGCATCAGCGCCGGGTCGACGTGCTCGAAATACGCATTGAGGAACCGCTCCCGCGCCTGGTTCTCGAAACCCTCCGGCGCCTCGTGGCCGCGGAGGATCGGGCACGGCGGAGGTCGTGTAGGCGAACGAGCGCAGCATGCTCGCGATGTCGCGCAGCGGCGAGCGCTTCGCGCGGCGCTCCGGGAGCGCCCGGGCGGGCTCGCCCTCGAAGTCGATGATCACCCAGCCGCGGGGCGTGTGGAGGGTCTGGCCGAGGTGGTAGTCGCCGTGCGTGCGGATCATCGCGGCCGCCGACGCCGAGCTGGGAGCGCGCGGCGAGCCGCTCGCGGACGTCCTGGCCGCGGCCGATGATCGGCGCGACGCGCTCGTCGTCGGGCAGGCGCACGAAGATCCGCTCGATGTCCTCGTCGACCGTCGCGGTGAGCAGCGAGAGCGACTCCTGGCTCGGCTCCTCCGGCGAGAACGCCGGGATCGCCGGCATCCGAGGCGAGCACGTTGTGCAGCTCGGCGGTGACCCGGCCGAGATCGCCGAGCTGATCGAGGAACCAGTCCGGGTCGTGTTCGATCTTGTCGAGCGCGAGCTCCCAGCCGCCGACGGCGTCCGGGAGGAACTGCTGCGCGACGCCGAGCGTCGCGGCGAGCGACGAACCGTCGTAGTCGTACCAGCCGTGCAGCGGCGCGATGTTCGGGAACTCGCGGCTGCGTGAGGAAGCGCAGCATCTCGAGCTCGGGGTTGATCCCCGGCTCGAGCTTGCGGAACACCTTGAGCACGAGCTGTGTCGTCGATCACGATCGACGAGTTCGACTGCTCGACGCCCATCGCGCGGACGTTCGAGTCGTCGGAGACGCTCGCGACCCCGTCGGCGCGGTGGAACGTGAACCGGCCCTCGGAGGCCTCGATCTCGTCCTCGGTCGTCCATCCGCAGGACGAGCTCGAGCAGCCGGACCGGCTCGGCGAGCGCGTCGTACGCCGTCCAGTCCTTCGTCCGGGCGATCGGGTCGTCGACGGCGACCTCGGTGCGGATCAGCGACAGCGGCAGCTGGTAGAGCTCATGCGTGCCCGTGGCGAAGCGCGTCTGCACGAGGGCCAGGAACAGGAACGGCGCCTCACGGAGCGTGACGCCCTCGACGATCTCGATCCCGGCCACGTGGCGCGACTTCGACGCGTACCAGCGCTGCTGCTCCACCCACTCGCGCAGGCTCTCCTCGTCGAGACATTGGCGGATCTCGTCGGCAGGGATCTGAACCGGCTCACGCATCGTGCTCACGCCGTCCTTCCTCGTCGACGAGCTCGAACCAGTAGAAGCCGCGCGGTGCCAGGGTCAGCAGGTACGGCAGCTCGCCGATTCGCGGGAACCGGGAGCGCCCGAACAATTCGACCGGGTAGCGGCCTTCGTATTCGCGCAGATCGAGCTCCACGGCCTGCGCCGATCGAGCGACGTTGTGAACGCACAGCACGAGATCATCCTCGAACCGGCGTATATGGGCGAAGATCCGCGGGTTCGACGGTCTCGATCGGCTCGTAGGTCCCGAACCCGAACACCGGGTGCTCCTTGCGGAGCGCGATGAACCGATGGATCCACCGCAACAGCGATGTCGCGGTGCGCAGCTGCGCCTCGACGTTGACGGCCTGGTAGCCGTAGACCGGGTCCATCAGCGGCGGCGCGTAGAGCTGGGCGAAGTCGGCGCGGGAGAAGCCGCCGTTGCGGTCGCCGGTCCATTGCATCGGCGTCCGGACCCCGTCCCGGTCGCCGAGGAAGACGTTGTCGCCCATCGCGATCTCGTCGCCGTAGTAGAGGACAGGCGAGCCGGGAAGCGAGAACAGGATCGCGGTCATCAGCTCGATGTCATCACGGCCGTTGTCGAGCAGCGGCGCGAGCCGGCGGCGGATTCCGAGGTTGAGCTTCATCCGCGGGTCCTTGGCGTACTCCGCGTACATGTAGTCGCGTTCCTCGTCGGTGACCATCTCGAGCGTCAGCTCGTCGTGGTTGCGCAGGAACAGGCCCCATTGGCAGCTGTCGGGGATCTCCGGCGTGTTGGCGAGGATCTCGTAGATCGGCGCCGCCTCCTCCCGGCGGACGGCCATGAACATCCGGGGCATGACCGGAAAGTGGAACGCCATCTGGCACTCGTCGCCATCGCCGAAGTACTGCACGACGTCGGCCGGCCATTGGTTCGCCTCGGCGAGGAGCACCCGGTCCGGGTAGTTCTCCTCGATCTCCTTGCGCACCCGCTTGAGGTACGCGTGGGTCTCGGGCAGGTTCTCGCAGTTCGTCCCCTCGCGCTCGTACAGGTACGGCACCGCGTCGAGCCGGAAGCCATCAAGCCCGAGATCAAGCCAGAAGCGCAGCACGTCGAGCATCGCGTCCCGGACCTCAGGGTTGTCGTAGTTGAGGTCGGGCTGGTGGGAGAAGAAGCGGTGCCAGTAGTAGGCGCCGGCGACCGGATCCCACGTCCAGTTCGAGGACTCGGTGTCGATGAAGATGATCCGGGCGTCCTGGTAGCGGTCGTTGCGATCGGACCACACGTACCAGTCGCGCTTCGGCGAATCAGGGCTCGAGCGCGACTCCTGGAACCACGGGATGCTCGGAGGAGGTGTGGTTCATGACGAGATCGGCGATCACACGGATCCGCCGCGCGTGGGCGGCATCGATCAGTTGATGGACGTCCTCGACCGTGCCGTAGTCGGGATGCACCGCGGTGAAGTCCGAGATGTCGTAGCCGCCGTCGCGCAGCGGCGACTGGTAGAACGGCAGCAGCCAGATGCAGTCGATCCCGAGCCACTGGAGGTAGTCGAGCTTCTCGGTCAGCCCGCGCACGTCGCCCGAGCCGTCGCCGTTGGCGTCGAAGAAGCCGCGGATGATGGATCTCGTAGAACACGGCGCGTTTGAACCACAGCGGCTCGGCCTCGAACCACTGGCGCGTCTGCGCCTGGGCGTCCGGTGCCGGGATCCTCGACGTGGCGCTCGAGGCGGGCCGCGGCGCGCTCGGAGGTGATCAGATGGGTCAGAGTGGGCGGACCGACAGAGCTCACGCGTCGACCAGGTTAATGTGAGCCTGGCGCACGCCGGGCTGCAGCCGGACGTAGTTGGGTCCGATCCGCCACTGGTAGTGCTCTCCGGTGAGCAGATCCTCAACGGCGAATACCGGCGGCAGACCGAGCTGGGCTGGGATCGTCGCGAGACCCTCCTGCAGCGTCGTACGGATCGAGGTTGACGACGCAGATGAGCGTGTTCGAGCCGGACTGCTTGACGTACGCGATCAGCGCGTCGTTCGCGGTGTCGAGGAACGTCACGTTCGAGAGCGACTGGAGCGCGCGGTTGGCGCGACGGATCTCGTTGACCCGCCGGATCAGCGGCAGCAGCGGCCCCTCGAGGCGGCGGTCCTTGAGCTCGTACTTCTCGGAGTCCAGGTACTCCTCGGAGCCCTCGCGGACGGCGACGTTCTCGAGCGCCTCGTAGCCGGAGTAGATCCCATAGCTCGGCGCCAGCGTCGCGGCGAGGACCAGCCGCGCCTCGAACGCGCCGCGCCCGCCGTGCTGCAGGTAGGCGTGGAGGATGTCCGGCGTGTTGGCGAAGAAGTTCGGCCGGAAGTACTCCTGCTCGCCGGAGTACGCGAGCTCGGAGACGTACTCGCTCAGCTCATGGCGCGAGTTCTTCCACGTGAAGTACGTATAGGACTGGCTGAAGCCGATCTTCGCCAGATGGCGCATCACGGCCCGGCGCGTGAACGCCTCGGCGAGGAACACGACATCCCGGTCGCGGGCGTGGACCTCCTTGATCAGCCACTGCCAGAACGCGAACGGCTTCGTATGCGGGTTGTCGACGCGGAAGACCTTGACGCCGCAGTCGACCCAGTGGAGCACGACCTCGAGCAGCGCGTCCCAGAGATCCGCGCCAGTCCGGACTGTCCCAGTTGAGGTTGTAGATGTCCTGGTAGCGCTTGGGCGGGATTCTCGGCGTACTTGAGCGTCCCGTCCGGGTCGGCGGTGGAACCACTCGGGATGCTCGGTCAGCCACGGGTGATCGGCCGACGCCTGAATCGCGAAGTCGAGCGCGATGTCGATCCCGTGGGCGCGCGCCGCTTTTGTGAGACTGCGGAGGTCCTCCTCGGTACCGAGATCCGGGTGGATTGCGTCATGCCCGCCGGTCTCGTCGCCGATCGCCCACGGCGACCCCGGATCGCCGGGACCCGCGCTCAGCGCGTTGTTCTTGCCCTTGCGGTTCGTGTGCCCGATCGGATGGATCGGCGGCAGGTAGACGATGTCGAAGCCGAGATCGGCGAGTCGCCGGCAGCTGGCGCTCGACGCCCGGCGAGGCCGCCCCACGAGCGCGGGAACATCTCGTACCAGGCGCCGAACGCGGCCCGGGGCCGATCGACCTCGATCGGCAGCGGCGGATCGATCGCGACCGCGCCGCGGCGCTCCTGGTTGCGCTCGACGGTCTCGAACAGCTCGGGCCCGAGCGCGACGTCGTGCTTGGCGCTCTCCGGCACGGCGGGATCCTCGAGCGTCAGCAGCGCATGCTCGATCAGCGCCCGGTCACGCCGACTCCTTCGCCGCCGCGGCGGTCGCCTTGAGCAGGAGCACACCTTCGGACATCTCGCCGGCGAGATCGTGCTGGCCGCCGGCGAGCTTGCGCTCGAGCTCATCACGCCACGTCCCGAACCCGTCGGTCCACGCCTCGACCGTGTACTGCCAGCGGCCGACATGGCCCAGCCGCATCTCTGCCGCCCAACGGTTGCCGCCGATGTGCGCGTCGATCCGGTGCATCTCGGTCTCCCGCCAGCGCTTCTCGCCCGGACCGCGGTACTTGACGACGGCCCGCAGCAGCTCGTGTCCGTCCCGGAACACGTCGGCCTCGACGCGGACGAGATCGCCGTCGACGCGCTTCGCCGGGTACCGGCCGCCGTCGACGGCCGGTGTCGGGTACTGGACGACGATGCGGGCGGGGGCGCGTTTCGGGCCCCGGGTGGGGCCGTCCACGGGAGGTTTGGTTTGGGCTCGGGGCGCGGGAGGCACAACCCGGAAGGTATCCACACCGCTGGGTGAGGTAAACAGCGGCTGGTGATGATCCTGTGACGAAGTTCCCACGGACAAGCGGCATTCAGCTGCATCTCACGTCGTTGCCGGGCGGTCGGCTCGGCCCCGAGGCGTACCGATTCGCGGACTGGCTCGCCGCCGCCGGGCAGTCGTGGTGGCAGCTGCTCCCGCTCGGGCCGCCCGATCGCTATCGCTCGCCGTACAAGTCGAAGTCGGCGTTCGCGGCGTGGCCCGGTCTGCTCGAGCGTCCGGAGGCGCCCGTCTCGGTCGACGAGATCGATGCGTTCCGTTCGGCGAACCGCTTCTGGGTCGATGACTGGGGCCGGCTGGCCGGTGGCCGCCGCGCGATCGAGGATCAGGTCCGCTTCGACCGGGAATGGGCCGCGCTGCGCGCATATTGCGAGGAGCGGCGGATCCGGCTGCTCGGCGACGTGGCGATCTACGTCGCGCCCGCGAGCGTCGATCACCGCGCCCACCCCGAGCTCTTCCAGGACGGCTTCGTCGCCGGCGCGCCGCCTGACGCGTTCTCCGATGACGGCCAGCTGTGGGGCAACCCGCTCTACGACTGGCCGGCCCTGCGCCGTCGCGGGTACCGATGGTGGGTCGAGCGCGCGCGGCGGACGCTGTCGCTGTTCGACGTTGCGCGGATCGATCATTTCCGGGGGTTCGTCGCCTACTGGTCGGTGCCGGAGGCGGCGGCGACCGCGGTCGACGGGCGCTGGGTCCGTGGGCCCGGGCGCGCGGTGTTCGACGCGATCACGACCGGGCTCGGCGGCGGCCCGTTGCCGTTCGTTGCCGAGGATCTCGGCGTGATCACGCCGGCGGTCGACCGCCTGCGTGACGTGCTCGGGCTGCCCGGGATGGTCGTGCTCCAGTTCGGCTTTGAGCCGGACGAACCGCGCAGCGTGCATCGGCTGGCCAACCATGCCGAGAATCGGTTCGTCTACACCGGCACGCACGACCACGACACGGCGCGAGGCTGGTGGGAGGGGTTGGACGCAGAGCGTCGAGCAGTGGTCAGGGCCGATCTGGCCGCGGCCGGCCTCGCGGGCCGGGTGTCGCTCGACCGCGAGCCATGGTGGGCGCTGATCGCGCTCGCCCTGTCCTCGCCGGGCCGCGTCGCGATGATGCAGATGCAGGACGTGCTCGGCCTCGGCTCCGAGGCGCGGATGAACAACCCGGGGCGGCAGGGCGGCAACTGGCGCTGGCAGCTGGAGCGTGGTGCATTGACGGCTTCGCTCGCGCGGCGGCTGCGCGAGGCGACCGAGGAGGCGGGCCGACTGCGGGAATAAGCTGCCGGAGCGGTTCCGGCTCGCGATCACTCAGCCCGGAGCTTCACCCAGGCCGAGCGGACCACGGTCTTCGCCGCCCGGTAGGCGTACGTCGCATCCGAGCGCAGCCGCTGCCACCAGCTCGGCTCGTAGTGGATGAGTGACGCCGGGTCGACCCGGACCGTCGTCCCGTCCGCCGCCAGCACCCGCAAAGCCCGTTGCGCAATCGCGATCTGCCCGAACGCCGTCGGGTGGACGCCGTCGACCATCACGTGGTTGCGGGCGCCGAAGTCACGCAGGTCGACGACGAGCGCGCCGACCTCGCCGGCGACTCGTTCGATGATCATGTTCATGTCCTCGACCTTCGCTCCCGCCCGGGGCCGACCCAGGTCAAGCGGCGCGGTTGCGGTCAGAACGAGCTCGCAGCGGGGCGCCAGCAACGCCAGCGCGGCTCGGTAGTCGGCCTCGAACGCACCAGGATCCCAATCGACCGATCGCACGTCGTTGACCCCGATGTACAAGCACCCGATGTCGTAGTGGCGGCCCGGCGTCCCACGCTGCACGAACGCCGGAATCTGGTCGGCGACGACGTCATGGACGCGAGCGCCGTCGACCGCATAGCCGCTGTAGGGGAGCCCCGTCGCGCGGGCGACCCACAGCGCCCAGGACTGCAGCGCGACGCCCCATTGCAGTTCCCCGCCCCCGTTCGTGATCGAGTCGCCAAAGGCGAGGACGCCGAATAAGGTAGAGCCCAAGTGCGCGAGGGTACTGCCCTACTGAATAATCGTGCCCGTGGACTCCTCACCAGCGACGGTCTTCGACGGCCGACACGATCTCGACCGCCTGGCCGGGGAGCTCGCCGAGCGCCTGCCGGAGGCGCTCGCGCCGTTCGCGCGGCTCGCCTACAACTACTACTGGTCGTGGCAGGCCGGCGGCGCGGCGCTGTTTGAGGCGATCAGCCCCGGCCGGTTTGCGATCTCCAACCAGAACCCGGTCCGCACGCTCCTGGAGGCCTCGACGGCCGAGTTGCGCCGCGCGGCCGCGGACGAGGGCCTGATCGAGCGCGCGCAGCGCCTGCTCGCCGCGCTCGAAGCCGACCTCGCGCGTCCGGCGACGACGGATCTCGACCCGGTGCGACCGGTCGCGTTCCTGTGCGCCGAATACGGCATTCACGTCTCGCTCCCGATCTACTCCGGCGGGCTGGGCGCACTCGCCGGCGATCTCGTCAAGGAGGCGTCCGACCAAGCGGTTCCGTTCGTCGCCGTCGGGCTCATGTATCGCAAGGGTTACTTCCGCCAGCGCATCGACGCGAGCGGATGGCAGCACGAGTACTGGATCGACACCGATCCGGATCGACTCCCGACCGCCCTCGTGACCGGGCCGGACGGCCGGCCGGTGACGATCACCGTGCCGATCTATGACGCGACCGTCACCGCCCACATCTGGCGGACCGACATCGGACGGGTGCCGCTGTACCTGCTTGACACCGACACGCCGGAGAACGGTCCGCTCGAACGCTGGATCACCGGCCGGTTGTACGTCGCCGACCCCGAGGTCCGGCTCGCCCAGTATGTGCTGCTCGGGGTGGGCGGCATCCGGGCGCTCCGCGCGGTCGGCATCGAGCCCGGCGTCGTCCATCTCAATGAGGGCCACGGCGCGTTCGCTCCGCTCGAGCTCGCGGCGCCCGACCTGACGTCCGGGACGTCGTTCGACAGGGCGATCACGGCGGCGAGCGCGCGGACGATCTTCACGACGCACACCCCGGTGGCGGCGGGCAATGACTCCTACCCGGACGACCAGGTCGCCCGCGCGGTCGGCACCGTCGCGGACGAGCTCGACGTCGACATCGACGAGCTCATCTCGCTTGGGCGCACCGATCCGTCCGACGAGGAGGCCGAGGTCGGCGTCACGCAGGCGGCCCTGCGAATGAGCCGGGCCGCCAACGCGGTGAGCCGTCGCCACGGCGAGGTCGCCCGCGAGATGTGGAACGAGCTGTGGCCCGACCGAGGTGTCAACGACGTCCCCATCGGTCATGTCACGAACGGGGTGCACGTGCCGACGTGGATCGGCCCCGAGATTCGTACCCTGCTCGATCGCTACCTCGGTGACGGCTGGATCCGCCGCGCCGCCGATCCCGCTACGTGGGCGGCGGTGGACGAGATTCCGGACGAGGAGCTGTGGGCGGCACGCGGGCGCCAGCGGGGCGCACTGATCATGTATGCGCGCGAGCGCAGCGCCGCTGAACGGCTTGGCCGGAGCGACACCCGGGAGTATGTCGAGGCCGCATTGCAAGCGTTCAAGCCGGAGGTGCTGACGGTCGGCTTTGCCCGGCGCGTGGCGACGTACAAGCGACTCGAGCTCCTCACCCGGGACCCGGAGTGGACGTTGTCGCTGCTCAGCGGCGAGCGCCCGGTGCAGGTCATCCTCGGCGGCAAGGCCCACCCGCGCGACGAGGACGCCAAGAAGGCGCTCCGGCACCTGTTCGAGCTCAAGCGCTCGTCCGTCGTCGGTGAACGGGTCGTGTTCCTCGACGACTACGACCTCAACTCGGCCAAGTGGCTCGTGCGCGGCTGCGACGTGTGGCTCAACCTCCCGCGGCCACCGCTTGAGGCGAGTGGGACGAGCGGGATGAAGTCCGTCATCAACGGCGGCCTTCAGCTCTCGGTGCTCGACGGCTGGTGGGCCGAGGCGTGCGAGCACGGTGTCAACGGGTGGGGACTTCCGGGCGACGTCGACGCGGACGAGGAGGCCCAGGACACGCGCACCGCAGAGGCACTGCACGAGGTCATCTCCAAGGATGTCCTGCCCCCGTTCTACGAGCGCGACGAGCGCGGCTTGCCGACCCGCTGGCTCGCCCTGATGCGGGGGTCGCTGCGGACGCTCGGACCCCGGTTCGCCGCGACCCGGATGCTCGGGGAATACGTGGACGGTCGCTATCGCGGGGGGTAGTCTCCCGGGAAGGATTCTGGCCGCGGAGACGTCTTAGTAGACGTACCGCTATGCCTGCACACGCCGATATGCCGGAGATCAGAGCTGAAGAGCTGCGCGATCTGTCCGCCTTGGCGGACGGCACACTCGATCCCAGCCGTCGCGCGGAGGTCGAGTCGCGTGTTGCCGCCTCGCCGGAGCTGAGCGCGCGATACGACCGCGAACGGCGGGTCGTCGAGATGCTCCACGCCGCCGCCGCCACCGAGCGGGCGCCTGCGTCACTGCGTGCCCGGATCGAGGCTGGTCGACCGAAGCGCACCGTCGCCGCGCGGCGACGGATCGGCTACGCGGGGGGCCTCGCCGCCGCCCTCGCGGCCGCGGTGCTCGCGATCGTGCTCGCGCTGCCCGGCGGCGCGCCGGGGGCGCCGTCGCTGAGCGCCGCGGCGTCGCTTGCCGTCCGGGGCCCCGCGATGGCCGCGCCGGCCGTCGATGCGGACCGGCCCGGCCGACTTCAGACGCTGATCGAGGGCATCTACTTCCCTGACTGGAGCCTGCGGTTCCACTGGCGGGCGAGTGGCCAGCGCACCGACACGATCAACGGCCGCAAGGCCGTCACCGTCTACTACAACTGGAAGGGACACCGGCTTGCCTACACGATCGTCGGCGCCCCGGCGCTGAAGACGCCGAACGCGCAGATGACAACGCTGAGGGGCGTCCGGCTACACACGCTCACGATCGGCGGCCGGCTCGTCGTCACGTGGCAGCGCGACAACCATACGTGCGTCTTGTCCGCCACCGGCGTCCCCGCGGCGAAGCTCCAGAAGCTCGCCTCGTGGGAGGGCACGGCCTCGTAGGCTAGTGTCTCGATTCAGAAGTTCGGTGGCACCAGGAGGTGCCGCCGGGGGATGCCGCGCAAGGACGCAGAATCCGACGTGCACTGGAGGTGCACGAGGATTCGAGGACGCCGCGCGGCGCCGCCGGGGGCGCCTCGACTGCAATCGAATTTTTGAATCGGGACATTAGCGGGAGGGGTGAACCCCCTCCCGGCCTCCCCGTTGAGGGACCGGCGTGGTCGCGTCATTCTGCGTGGATGGCGAGCGTGGCGAACATCAATGACGTCCTCGAGGGGCACGTGGCGCTCGAGGTGGAGTGCGTCGACAGGCTGATCTTGAATGCGTACGTGCCGCGGTTGCAGGTCCCGGGCCAGGTCGTGCGGTTCCTGTGCGGTCATCGCGGGCATCCGATCCCGTCCCCGGCGTTGCTGGGGAAGATCGGTGATCGGTTCCGGGCCGAGACCCGGAAGTTCGCGCGTGACCGGGAGATCCCGACGCTCCGGTTGGGCGCGCCGGATCGATCGCGGTGGGATGACCGCAAGCTCGATCACGTCCGCGCGCACCTCGACGCCGCCGAGCGTGAAGGCCGGTTCGGCGTCGTCGCGATCGTGGTGGCAGAGGAGTTCCAGCGGGTTTGGTCCGCGAAGAACCGATCAGAGAAGCCCGGGGTCGCGAGCCTCGACTGGTTCTGGGACAAGCGGCGGGTCGGCGCGTACTACTTCTACATTCACGATCAGGAGTTCGGGCCGGCGTTCATCAAGATCTGCACCTACGGCCCGTGGTTCGCGAGGGTCTGGGTCAACGGGCACGAGTGGGCCAAACGCCAAGCCGAGCAGGCCGGGATCACGTTCACGGCGTTGTCCAACGGGTTTCAGTCGTGCTCTGAGCCGGAGCGGTTGCAGGCGATCTGCGACACCTTCGGTCCCGAGCACGTGCAAGCGTTCTTCGACTACTGGATCACTCAGATCCCCACCCCGCTGAGCGCTGAAGATCGTGCGGCCGGGTATTGGTGGGAGCTCTCGATGCGTCAGGTCGAGACCTCCCGCACGCTGGTGTTCGACGATCCGCGCCGCGCACGATCGTTCTTCGAAGCGCTCGTGCAGGACAACATCGGGATCGGCCGCCCCGAGGAAGTCTCGATGATCTTCGCCCGCCAGTTGCGCCGCCCGACCCAGCATCGCTACCAGACCCGGATCTTCACCACCGGCACCGAGATCCGGATCGACTTCCGCTACAAGCACTCCCGCGTCAAGCAATACCTCAAAGACGGCCACGCGCTGCGGATCGAGACGGTCATCAACCGTCCCGACGACCTCGACGTCAAACGCCGCCTGCAGCACCTCCCCGAACTGATCGACAAAGCCCGCCAGGTCAATCAGCGGCTGCTTATGATCGAGCAGGCCGGCCAGAGCTGCGCCATCGGCTCTGCGCTCTTTGAGCGCATCCACCAGCCCTATCACCAGGAGGGCCAAAGAACCGGAGCCTTGCGCTTCGGGGACGAACGAGCGACAGCCCTGGCCGGCGCCCTGTGCACCGTCCTCGGTGCCGTCACCGGCTTTTCGAACAAAAGCCTGCGCCCACTCGTCGCCGGCCAGCTCGACCAGCCCTACACCCAGAACAAGATGAGCTACGACCTCCGCCGTCTCCGCTTGCACGGACTCATCCAACGCATCCCCCGCAAAAACACCTACACCCTCACCCCCGACGGGATCCGCGTCGCCGTCTTCTACACCAAACTCCGCAACCAGCTCCTCAGACCCCTGCTCGACGCCGACAAACCCCCGGCCAAGACCGAGATCCGTCAAGCCCTCAGAACTCTCGAGAACGCTGTCGCCGACTACATCCAAACCGCCCGACTCGCACCAGCAAAATAGAAACTCGTGACAACGTCACAACCTCCAGCCACCAAGTCGAACTAGGAGTTCTCGGGGGCGTTCTCCGCCACAAGCGTCCGCGCGACGCGCTGGCGGGCCCGATGAAGCCGCGTCGTGATCGTCGCCTCGCGGACGCGGAGTGCCTGGGCGGCCTCGCGGTAGGACAGCCCGACGACGTCGATCGCGATGAGCGCGTCGCGGAAGTCATCCGGCAGCGCAGAGATCGTGGCGTACAGCTCGGCCGACTCGAGCCGCGCCTCCGGCCGCACGGCGCTGCGGTCTTCGACGAGGTCGAGGTCGTCGGGCAGGGCAGTCGTCTGCGGCCGGCGCGCGGCCGTCCGGCGCTGCGAGAAGAACGTGTTGCGCAACACGCGCAGCAGATAGCCGAGATCATCCTCCGAGCGCAGGATCCGCGGTTTGCGCAGCACGCGGGCGAATGTCTCCTGGACGAGGTCCTCGGCCTCCTCCCGTGATCCGCAGAGACTCCAGGCGGCGCGATACAGCCGATCGATGTGATCGCCGAGCGCCGCCGGGTCAAGTTGACGTTCGGGTGGCATTGGGTGGCGCCCGGAGCATACGGCCCGCCCGGCCGGGCGCCGACGGACGCTAGCCCTGCAGCTCGGACAGCGGCCGCGGTCCCGGCCCGACGTACTTCGCCGTCGGCCGGATCAGCCGACCCTCACGCTTCTGCTCCATGATGTGCGCCGACCAGCCGGCCGTCCGCGCACAGGTGAACATCGGCGTGAACAGCGCCGGCGGCACCTGCGCGAAGTCGAGCACGACCGCGGACCAGAACTCGACGTTCGTCGCCAGCACGCGATCCGGGCGGCGGGCCTGCAGCTCCGCGAGGGCGGCCTGCTCGAGCGCCTCGGCGACCTCGACGCGCGGCGCGCCGAGCTGCTTCGCGGTGCGGCGCAGCACCCGGGCCCGGGGATCCTCGGCGCGATACACGCGGTGCCCGAAGCCCATCAGCCGCTCGCCCCGGTCGAGCATCTCCTTGACGTAGCGCTCGGCATCGCCCATCTCGGCGACGTCGTCGAGCATCTTCAGCACGCGCGAGGGGGCCCCGCCGTGCAGCGGCCCCGACAGCGCGCCGACGGCGGCGCTCAGCGCTGCAGCGACGTCAGCGCCCGTCGAGGCGACGACACGGGCGGTGAACGTCGATGCGTTCATCCCGTGCTCGGCGGCCGAGATCCAGTAGGCGTCGATCGCCTCGACGTGCTTCGGATCGGCCTCGCCACGCCAGCGAATGAGGAAGCGCTCGGCGATCCGCGTCGCCTTATCGATCTCACGCTGGGGGACCGGCGGCCTGCCGATTCCGCGCGCCGACTGCGCGACGAACGACAGCGCCATCACCGACGCGCGCGCCAGGTTGTCGCGAGCCTCCTCGTCGGAGATGTCGATCAGCTGCCCGAAACCCCATTGGGGCGCGAGCATCGCGAGCGCCGACTGCACGTCGACGCGGGGATCGCCGGAGCGGATGGCGAGCGGATGCGGCTCGGCGGGCGGCATCCCCGGCAGCAGCTTGCCGTCGACGAGCAGGCCCCACACCTGTCCGAACGGCACGTTGCCGACAAGCTCCTCGATGTCGACGCCGCGGTAGCGCAGGGCGCCACCCTCGCGATCGGGCTCGGCGATCTCGGTGGCGAAGGCGACGACGCCCTCGAGCCCCGACTGGACTTCGGCGGTTGCACTCATCTCACGTTCTCCATGGTGCGGTAAAGGTCGGAGCACAGGCTAGCTGTCGTCCGCTTCGAGCCGAGGCCCGAGCTGTCGTAGGCTTCGCGCCGATGTCCGAGCTGATGTTCCGGTCGGCACTCGCGCTCGCCGAGCTCGTTCGCTCCGGCGAACTCTCCGCCACCGAGCTCGTGTCGGACTGCCTCGGCCGGATCGACGCGCTCGAGCCGACGATCGGCGCGTTCACCCACGTCGCCCACGACGCGGCCCTGGCCACCGCCGCCGAGGTCTCGCCCGGCGACGAGCGGCCGTTCGCCGGGGTCCCGATCGCGATCAAGGACAACCGTCCCGTGGCCGGGATGCCGATCACGATGTGCAGCGACCTGTTCGGTGACTTCATCCCCCATCACGACGCGTTCCTCGTCCGTCGCCTCCGCGAGGCCGGGTTCGTGTTCGTCGGCAAGACGAAGCTGCCGGAGATGGGGATCCTCCCCACGACCGAACCGCGGCGCTTCGGGCCGACCCACAACCCATGGGCGCTCGACCGCACGCCCGGCGGCTCGAGCGGCGGGTCCGCTGCGGCGGTCGCCGCCGGCATGGTCCCGATCGCGCACGGGAACGACGGCGGTGGCTCGATCCGCATCCCCGCCGCGTGCTGCGGGCTCGTGGGGCTGAAGGCGGCCCGCGGGCGGGTCTCGGTTGGCCCTGACGGCGGCCAGAGCTTCCTGACGATCGACGGGGTGCTGACGCGGACCGTTGCCGAGACGGCCGCCGTCCTCGATGTGATGGCCGGGTATGAGCTCGGCGACGCGACGTGGGCGCCTGATCCCACCGAGCCCTATGCCGACGCGACGGCGCGCGCGCCGGGCCGGCTGAGGCTCGGGCTGGCGCTCAACCCGCCGTTCGAGGATGCGGAGCTGGACCCCGTGTGCGAAGCCGCGGCGCGCGATGCCGCCGCGCTGCTCGAGTCCCTCGGCCACGACGTCGAGGAGATCACTCCACCATGGTCGGGTCTCGACCTGCTGCCCGACTTCACCCGCGCGTTCGGCCCGCAGATCTCCCAGACGACGCAGATCGCGGCGCGCATCGCGGGCCGCGAGCCGACCGAGGACGACGTGGAACCGCTGACCTGGGTGATGTGGGAGAACGCGCGCAGTCACGACACGCTCAGCGTGCTCAGCGCTCAGACCCGGCTCGAGCACGTCGCACGCCAGATCACGACCTACCTCGCCGACTACGACGCGGTCGTGACCCCGGCGCTCGCGACGCGGCCCGTCAGGATCGGGGAGATCCACGGGCGGGGGCCTGACCCGTGGGCGCACTACCGGCGCTCCGCGTCGTTCACGCCGTACACGGCGATCGTCAATTGCACCGGACTGCCTGCGGTTTCGCTGCCGCTCTACCACGGTGCGGACGGTCTCCCGACCGGCGTGCAGCTGATCGGCCCGCCGATCCGCGAAGAGGTCGTGCTGTCGCTGGCGACCCAGCTCGAGCAGGCGCTGCCGTGGAGCCGGCGCCGTCCGTCGCTCGCCGCGGTGTGAGGACACGGCTCAGCCGCGCCGTCCGTCGCTCGCGGCGGCGTGTGGGGGCGCGGCTCAGCCGACGCCGAGCACCGCCCGCATCGGCTTCGGGACGACCCCGAGCGATTCGGCGTCGGCGGTCCCCTGCCGGGAGGTCATCGGCACCTCCATCAGCTCGGCCTCGTCCCACGTCGCGAACGCGGCCGGGCCGGTCAGCAGCTCGACGAGTCCGAGCGCCCGGCGCGTGATCGGGACGGGGACGCCGACGATCGGGCGACGCCGGTGAAACGAGCTGAGGATGATCTCGACGACCTGCCGGTGGGTGAGCGTCTCCGGTCCGGCGAGCTCGTACCGGCGGCCGTCGGCCTCGGCGGCGTGGGAGCCGCCGGGGAGGGCGGCCATCACGCAGTCGGCGACGTCCTCGGCCCACATCGGCTGAAACGGTGTCCGGCCGCGGCCGGGGATCGGCATCACCGGCAACAGCGACATGCGCCGGAGCAGGCGCAGATAGGGATCGCCCGGCGAGTAGATGATCGACGGGGCGAAGATCGTGTGGGTCAAGCCTGACTCGGCGAGCGCCTGTTCCGCGACCGCCTTCGCTCGGAGCAGGCGCGCGCGGCTGCGCGTCGAGGCGCCAAGCGCGGAGAAGAACACGAACCGCTGCACGCCCGCTTTCTCGGCGGCGCCCACGAGCCGCCATGTGGCGACGCCGGCGAGCTCCTCGATCGAGCCGCCGGGCTGATCACGGACGACCGACGCGAGGTGCACGACCGTGTCGACGCCGCGAAGCGCGTGGCGAAACGAGAGGTGATCGGAGAGATCGCCGAGGGCAATCTGGACACGGACTCGCTCGGCGCCGAGGCGCCGCGGGTCGCGGACGAGACAGCGCACGGGAATCCCGGCCGCGGTCAGTCTCCGCAGCAGTGGCCGTCCCACGTTGCCGGTGGCGCCCGTCAGCAGCAGCACGAGGCTGGAGCCTACCGAGGGGCGCCTCCCGGCTACACGTCCGTAAAATGTCACGTTCTCCCCGTCACCCGAAACGACACAGGAAGAACCACAACCTATGGCCTACGTGATCGCCGAGCCCTGCATTGGCACGAAGGACAACTCGTGCGTGGAGGTCTGCCCGGTCGACTGCATCCATCCGACGCCGGACGAGCCCAACTACGACGACGTCGAGATGCTCTACATCGATCCGGAGGAGTGCATCGACTGCGACGCGTGCGTCGAGGCCTGCCCGGTCGATGCCTGCTTCGCCGAGGACCAGCTCCCGGAGGAGTGGACGAAGTACGCGCAGATCAACGCCGACTACTACGCGAACCGGAAGTAGTCATTGCTTGCCGCGGGCGCATGCGCCCGCGGCGGGGAGGTGCATGCACCTCCCCGTTCCAGAGGACTGGCTTTTCCGGGGCAAGGGGTGCCACGCAAAAGCCAATCCCGAGCCGCTAAGCCATAGGCAGGCACATCCCGACCGGCTTCGGCGCCGCCGCCGGTGACGGGGCCTGCATCACCGGCAGCTCGATCGGCGAGAGCGCGATCAGGCCGCGAGCGGCCTGGCGCAGCGCTTGGGCGGCCGGGTCGTCCGGATCGGAGAACACGAGCGGCGTGCCGGCGTCGGACTGCTCGCGCAGCGCCATCGTGAGCGGGACCTTGCCGAGCAGCGGCACGTCGAGCTCCTCGGCGAGCCGCTGGCCGCCACCCTCGCCGAAGATCGGGAAGCGCTCGCCGGACGGGGTCACGAATGCGGACATGTTCTCGATCACGCCCGCGATCTCCAGCTTGAGCTTGGTCGCCATCTCGGCCGAGCGGCGGGCGACCTTCTGGGCGACCGGCTGGGGCGTGGTGACGAGGATGAACTTCGCTTGCGGCAGCAGCTGCGCGAGCGTCATCGAGACGTCGCCGGTGCCCGGCGGCAGGTCGATCAACAGGTAATCGAGCTCGCCCCAGTCGACATCCTCCAGGAACTGCTGGAGCGCCTTGTGGAGCATCGGGCCGCGCCACACGACGGCGGCGTCCTCCTCGACGAAGAACCCGATCGACATCACCTCGATGCCCTCGTGGCCGGTGAGCGGGATCAGCTTGCGCTGGCCATTGACCTTCGGCCGCTCGGCGCCAAGCCCGAACATGCGCGGCTGCGAATAGCCCCACACGTCGGCATCGAGCACGCCGACGCGCTTGCCGTCGGCGACGAGCGCCGCCGCGAGGTTGGCGGTCACGCTCGACTTCCCGACGCCGCCCTTGCCGGAGCCGACGCAGATGACGTTCTTGACCGCGGCGAGCGCCCCTTCGGGCAGCGTCCCGCGTCCGAGCTTGCGACCGAGGCTCTGTTTCTCCTGGTCGGAGAGCACGTCGAAGCTGACGTTGACGCCGGTGACGCCCTCGAGCTCGCGCACGGCGGAGGCGACCCCGGTCTGGAAATGGCTGCGGATCGGGCAGCCCGACGTGGTGAGCGAGACCATCACGTCGACGACGCCATTGTCGTGTACGTCGATCGAGCGGACCATCTCGAGCTCGACGATGTCCCGGCGCAGCTCGGGGTCGATCACGGCGCGCAGGGCATCAAGCACTTGGTCTCTGGTAGGCATAAATCCGATTGTGGCACACGGAATTGAGACCGCGGCCTGGCCTTCCGCCGAGTCCGGCCGGTTAAAGACCGACCGGGGCGCCACTTGCGTGACGCCCCGGCGGTTGAGGGAGGAGAGGGTGCTGCATTCGCCGGCGAGGTATGAGGCCGGCGAACCTGTCCCGTGGGCCGGCTCTCCTGGGCCGGTACGGGGTAAGTCGCTGCGCTACCCGAGGCGCTCCTGCGCGGTCGAGACGAGGTCCTGGGCCCGCTTGCTGACGACCGAGGACTGCTTCTCGAAGTCCTTGCGGACCGCGCGGACCTCGCGCTCGAGGCGTCGGCGGTTCTGACGGACCGTCCGCTCGACGCGGGACCGGCGCTGGCGGAGCTCACGCTCGAACCGCGTCCGGGTCTTGCGCACCTCGCGCTCGAACCGGTTGCGCGCGGTCGCGCCGCGCCGCTCGTAGCGCTTCAGCTCGCGCTCGAGGCTCGCCCGAGTGCGGTACTTCGTCGCCAGGCCCTTGACCGTGGAGACGAGATTCTCCCGGGCGAGGATCGTCGCGCCGACGGGGACGAGAACCGCCCGCTCGGCGAGGTGCTGAATCTGCTCGACCTGGGTCTTCGGCTGGGTCGAGGTCGTCGAGGCCGCGGGCTTCCGTGCTGTCGAGCCGGCCGGCTTGCGCGCCGACGTGCTCTTGCGGGTGGTGGCGGAACGGCGTCCGCTGGGTGTGCTGTTGCTTGTGGTAGCCATGGGTTGCTTCGCTCCCGTAGGAATAAGGATATTAGTTCTAAGTTCTTTGGCGGGGCCCGATTATGACCGAACATGTGTTTGTAAACCGGTCGCGGGCCTTCGTTACAGTCCGTGGTGGTGCTGTGATCGAAACTCGGACTCACTACGCCCGTAGCGGCGATGCGAGCATCGCCTACCAGGTGGTGGGCGAGGGTCCGATCGACCTCGTGCTCATCAATGGTCCGGCCTCGCACCTCGAGCTGATCTGGGAGGAGCCGTCGACCGCGCGCTGCCTCGAACGGCTCGCCTCGTTCTCGCGGCTCGTCCTGTTCGACCGCCGCGGCACCGGTCTCTCGGACCCCGTGGCCCGGCCGCCCTCGCTCGAGCAGCAGATGGACGATCTCGCCGCCGTCCTCGACACCGTCGGCATCGAGCAGACGGCGGTGTGGGGCGCAGGGGATCTCGGCCTCTCGGCGATGTTCGCCGCAACCTATCCCGAACGGGTCACCGCGCTCCTGCTGTCGTCGGTCGCGCCCCAGGGTGGGGCGACGCTGCGGCCGGAGATCCACGACCAGATGCTCGACGCGATCGAGCACCACTGGGGCGAGGGCACGTTGCTCGAGATCTACGCCCCGAGCCAGGTCGGCAATGCCAGCTTCGCGGCGTGGTGGGGCCGGATGCAGCGCTCATCAGTCAGCCCGGGAATGGCACGGCAGTTGATCGACATGGTCGCGCAGACCGACCTGCGGCCGGTGCTGCCGACGATCCAGGCGCCGACCCTCGTGATGCACCAGGCCGGCGACCGCTACATCCCGATCGAACTCGGGCGCGAGGTCGCGGCGCTGATCCCGGGCGCGCGGTTGATCGAGTATCCGGGAGAGGACACGTTCTCTTGGGTCGACGCCAACCCGGGCATCGATGACGTGGAGGAGTTCCTGACCGGCCGGCGCGGGCGCGTGGAGATCGATCGCGTGCTCGCCACCGTCATGTTCACCGACATCATCGGGTCGACCGAGTTCGCCTCGCAGCTTGGCGACGGTCGCTGGCGGGCCCTGCTCGATGACCACAACGCCCTCGTTCGCCATCAGCTCGAGCGCTGGCGCGGCCAGGAGGTCAAGACGATCGGCGACGGATTCCTCGCCACGTTCGACGGTCCGGCGCGGGCGGTCCAGTGCGCCGCGAGCATCGTCGATGCGGTCCGGGCGCTCGGGCTGGAAATCCGGGCCGGGCTGCACACGGGCGAGTGCGAGCTCGTCGGGAACGACGTGGCGGGGATCGCGGTGCATATCAGCGCACGCGTGATGGCGAACGCCGGCCCCGGCGAGGTGCTCGCGTCGAGCACGGTGAAGGACCTCGTCGTCGGCTCAGGCCTGCGCTTCGACGATCGCGGCGTGCACGCGCTCAAGGGCGTGCCCGACGAGTGGCACCTCTACGCGCTTGAGCGGTGAGCCGGCGCCTGCCCGGACCCACCGGTCAGCCCGGTGCGCTGAAGCCACGCCGCCGGGTTCTCGATTTCGCCCAGGGTCGGGAGCGCGCTCGGGCTTGAGAACACGTGGATCAGCGCCTCGCGGCCGGCTTCCTTGACGATCGCGTCGCAGAAGATCTTCCCCCGCTCGTATTGCTTGAGCTTCATCTCGAGTCCGAGCAGCCGCGCGACGAGCCGGTTGAGCCCTGATTGGGACTTGCGCCGGCGGTCGATCGCCGCGCGGAGCTTCGGCAGCGAGGGCAGCAGTTCCGGCGCGACGGCGTCCATCACGTGCTCGGCGTGGCCTTCGATCACCGCCATCACGGCCTGCACCCGGTCGAGCGTCTCCCGCTCCGCCTTGTTCGTCACGATCGAGATGAGGTCGCCCTGGCGTACTGCCCCCAGGATGCGTTTGACCTCGTCGCCGCTCGGCATCCGGAGCTTGCGCGGCGTGTCGATCCGCACTTCGGCCTGCTTGAGCAGGTCGCGTACGAGCCCGGCGACGTGGGGGTGCAGCCACGGTACCCCGGCGAACTGAACGGCGTGGGTGACCTCGTGGAGCGTCACCCAGGTCATGAACTCGTCCTCGTCGGCGCCGAAGGCCTCGACCGCCTGGCCGAGGTTCGGGAGTACGAACAGCAGCCGTGGCGGCCGGTCCTCGACGGCCTCGTCAAGGAGCACGAGCTCGTACTGGCCGAGGACCCGCTGGCCGAGGTAGCCGACGACGACGCCGACCTCGGTGCTCAGCATGAACCCGACCCCGAGCTGGATCGCCGGCTTGAGCGGCCCCATACCGTTATTGGCGCGCGCGAGCACCGGGTCGAGCAGCAGGCGCATCGACGCGATGTTGCTCGCGACCCACTCGCGCCGGCTGATCCCCTCCGGCGGCGGCAGCGGACGGGAGGGGTGCAGGCCGGTGTAAGCGACGACGCGCTTCTCGGCATCGGTGGCGAGCGCGGTGAGGTCAGCGGTTGGTGCCTTCGCCTCGCCCGTGCCGGCGACGAACGAGGCGATGCGCTCGGCGACGATCCAATCGATCATCGCGTGATCGCTTCGAGCTGGCGGAGGGTCTCGACCGTCCGCGCCGCGCACACGTGCGAGGTCGGCTCGGCGTTGAGCGGCGCTCCGAGCGGCTCTGCGTGCTCGGGGAAGCTGACATGGCCGCCGGCCTCGCGCACGATCAGCTGACCGGCCGCGGAGTCGACACCGCGGGCGCGGCGGAGCGAGACCATCCCGTCGAACCGGGCCGCTGCGACCTGGCAGAGCGACGACGCGATCGTGCCGAGCGCCCGGAGCCGGTACGCGGCGCTTTCGAGCTCGTCGATCGATGCCGCCACCCAGCGCGGGTCGGCGGATTCGATTCCGAGCACCTCGAGCCGGTCGTCGCGGCTGCGGCGCTCGCCGAGCGTCGGGTCAAGGCGGGTGTTGTTGAGCCATGCGCCCTCGCCGCGGCGCGCCCACCATTCCTCTTGCGGGCCGAAGTCGTAGACGAATCCGAACACGACGTCCGCCATCGTGTCGCCCTCGGCGACGGCGATCGACAGCGCGTGATGTGGAAGCCCGCGCTTGGCGTTGAGCGAGCCGTCGATCGGGTCGATGATGATGCGGACAGTCGGGTCGCCGAAGTCGATCTCCCCGCGCTCTTCGGACAACGCGACGAATCGGTAGCCGTCGGTGCTCATCGCCTCGAGCTCGGCGAACACGACCGATTCGGCCGACTCGTCGATGACCAGCGTGCGGTCGCCGCCGCTGCCCCGGGTCCCGGTCTCCTCGGCGCGCTCCTCAATCGTCGTGCGGTCTGCGAGGACGCCTTTCAATCCGCCGACGGCGCGGCGGCAGGCGCCGAGCCAATCGGCATCGAGGGCGGAGCGGGTGGAAGTCATCTCATACCTATGCTGTCAGACGTGTCTGAGGAGGCTTCTACCCCGTTCCGCGAAGCCGTCAGCCACGCTGGTGCTCCGCAGCTCGTCCTCGGGTGCGCGGGGAGCGGAAAGACGACCCTGATCGAAGAGCGCTTCTGCCGGCTGGTCGACGGCGGCGAGCGCCCTGAGCGGGTGCTCGTGCTCGCGCCGTCGGCGGGCCGCGCTGACGCGCTGCGCGTGCGGTCTCGAGGCACGTCTGGCGCGCGGCTACGAGGCCTTGTTCGTGCTGACGCCCCTCGGGCTCGCGGCGTGGGTGCTCGGGGTCGCCGCCGGCGGGGAGAGCGACCTCGACGCGACGACGCTCAGCGCGGGTGACCGCCTGGCGATGCTGATCGAGCGGATCGACGAGCTGTCGGTCCGCCACCACGACTTCGGCGGACGCGTCAACGCGCTGTTCGGCTCCTTCGTGCGGCGGATCGACCGCTGCAAGGCGGAGCTGATCGACGTCGAGGCGTACGCGGCATGGGCGGCGCGCCTCGAGGCGGAGGAGCGGCGAGGCGGCACTCGAGCAGGAGTTCGCCGAGGTCTACCGCGCCCACGAGCGGATGCTCGCCGACGCCGGAGCCCGCGACGAGGGCGATCTGATGCGCGATGCGCTGCGTGCCGCCGCAGGAGCATCCCGCGATCGGGCGGCGCTTTGAGCACGTGCTCGTCGACGACGCGCAGGAGCTCGAGCTCGCCGCGGCCCGGCTCGTATGCGCGGTCGCAGGCCCCCGGCGGTCAGGGCTGACGGTGACCGCCGATCCCGCGGCATCGCTGCGGCGGTTCCGGCGGGCCGGGGCGGCGGCGATCGCTCCGTTCGAGGAGCTGCCCGGGCTGTCGGTGGTGCGGCTCGAGCGCTCGGCGCGCTGTCCGGTCCAAGTCGCGCGGGTCGCCGGCGCCGTGCTCGGCCTGCCAATGACGGGCGTCGTCGTCGGGCGGTGGGACGGTCGCGTTCTGGCGGGCGACGAACGATCGCGCCCAGGCCCAGGCGGTGGCGGCGGAGATCGAGCGGCTGCTCGGACGGGAGGGCGTCGATCCGGGCGATGTCGCCGTGCTCGTCCCGGAGGTCTCGCGGGAGGGGCAGGCGGTCGCGGTCGCCCTCGAGGAGCGGGCAGTGCCGCACCGGCTGATCGGTGAGGCCGCGTTCTTCCAGCGGGCAGAGATCCGCGACGTGCTCGCGTGGCTGCGGCTGCTCGCCGACCCGACGGACGCCGCGGCGGTCGTCCGCGCGCTCGCGCGGCCGCCGATCGAGCTGCGCTCGGTCGACATCGCGCGCTGCACGCAGATCGCGCGCCGGCGCAAGCTCGACATGGTCGCCGCGCTCGCGGCGGCGACGGAATCGCCGCAGGTCCCGCCCGAGGCGCGCGAGCGGATCCGGATGTTCCTGAAGCTGTACCGCTCCGGCGCGGCGGCGATCGACACGACGCGGCCCGATCTGTACGTCCACCGACTGATCGACCGGCTTGGGCTGCGCCGCCAGCAGCTGTTCGCCGCGCAGGCGGACGTCGTCGAGCGGTTGCGGGCGCTCGCCCGGTTCGGGGAACTCGCGTCGGCGTACGTCCGGCGCAAGGCGCTCGCGACGCCGCGTGAGTTTGCGCGGTCGATCGCCGCGGTGGCCGACTTCGGGCTGCGCGAGCAGGAGGAGCCGATGATCCGCGGCGCCTGGGCGGTGCAGGTCATCGGGCTCGACGGGGCGGGCGGGCTCGAGGCCGGGCACGTGTTCCTCCTCGGGCTGCACGCGCGGCGTCGGGGGTCGCGGCGCCCGAGCCGGTGCCGGACGCGTTACTGCTCGACTGGACGCCGTGCCGCCCGACGACGAGGCCGGGCGCGAGCGCGGGTCTGCGCCAGGCGCTGTACGTCGCGCGTCACGCGGGCCCGCGAGCGGGTCGTGCTCTGCTACCCGGCGGTCGGCGACCGGGGCGATGAGGTGGCGCCGCTGCCCTTGATCGAGGCGGCCCGGGTGGCGCTCGGGGTCGAGTGGGAGGACAAGGAGGAGGAGCTGTTCGGCCCCGCCGAGACACTCCACTCGACCTACCGGCTGCTCCGCGACGAGCTGCTGGAGGGGACGATGCGGACGGCCGGACGGCTCGGGGAGCTGCGGTTCGACACCGACCTCGACATCTCGCACGCCGTCGTGCGGTACCTCGAGCTGTTCAAGGTCGCGGCTCTCATCGCCCGTCCGGAGGGACAGAACGTTGCCGAGGCGCTGCGCGACGTCAACTCGCGGATTCTCCAGGCGGTGACCGCCGAGCAGCGGGAGATCTTCAGCTCCTCGGCACTCGACGACTATCTGCTCGACGCCGAGCGCGACGCCCGGCGGCGCGCGGTCGCGATCGCGGCGCGGGACGAGCCGTCACTGGAGGCGTTTCTGCCGCGGCGCGGCGAGGGCGTCGTGCTGTCGGCGTCGGACATCGACACGTACCGCACGTGTCCGCTGAAATACAAGTTCGCGCGGGTGTTCCGGATCCCGCAGGAGCCGACCGTCCATCAGCGCTTCGGGATCGTCGTTCATCAGGTGCTCGAGCGCTTCCACTCCGGCGAGGGGCCGCCCGGTGGGCTGCCCGCAGCTGCTCGGGCTGCTCGAGGCGTCGTGGCGGCGCGGGGGCTTCGGCGACTCCGAGGAGGAACGTCAGCTCCGGGGGAAGGCCGCGGCCGCGCTGACGCGCTACCACGAGCGCTTCAAGACCGAGGAATGTGAGCCGGTGTGGTTCGAGCGGCAGTTCACGTTCAAGCTCGGGCCGCATCTTCTGCGCGGACGCGTCGACCGCGTCGACCGGCTGCCGAGCGGCGACTATGAGCTGATCGACTACAAGACCGGCCGCCCGAAGACGGTCGGCCCAGCTCGCCGACGACGTGCAGCTCTCGCTCTATGCCGTGGGCGCGCGCGAGGCGTGGGAACTCGACGCGTCGCGACAGGCGTACTACTACGTGCTCGACGACGAGAAGGTGAGCGTCCCGTTCGACGACGGCGACCGCTCGGAGTGGATCACGCGCCGTCGCGATGGAGACCGCAGAGGGCATCCTCTCGCAGGGCTTTGAGCCGACGCCGTCGTACGCGGCGTGCTCGATCTGCGACTACCGGCTCGTCTGCCCGGCGGCGGAGCGCTGAGGCGCTCAGGGCCCTGCGGGGCCGCGACCGGGGCCCGGCGGCTCGTCGCCGCCGCGCTGGCGCAGGAAGCGCTGGAGATCGCGGGCGATCGTCTCGCCAGAGGGGAGCGGCCCGGTCTCGTTGTCCTCCTCCTCACCGGCGGCCTGCTCGAGCCGCTCGACGAACGCCTGCACGTCCGGGTCGCTCTGCACTGCGAGGTTGACCTGGCGCTCGTAGTCGGCCGCCGCGGTCTCCAGGTCCCCGGCGTCGACGGCGACTCCGACGAGACCTTCGAGCTTGCGTACGAGCGCGAGCGCCGCCTTCGGGTTCGGTGCCGCCGCGATGTAGTGCGGCACCGCCGCCCACAGGCTCGCCGATGGCAGGCCGGCGTCCATGCAGGCCGCATGCAGCACGCCGATGATCCCGGTCGGACCCTCGTAGGTCGATGACGTCAGGCCGAGGCGGGAGACGAGTGCCGGGTCGGAGGCGAAGCCGGTCACCGACACGGAGCGCGTATGCGGCACGTCCGCGAGCAGCGCGCCGATGCGTGACGACGAGCTGCACGCCGATCGCCTCCGCCACGTCAACGATCAACCGGCTGAACGTCCGCCAGCGAAACGACGGCTCGGTGCCGGAGAGCAGGATCAGATCGCGCGGCGCGCGGGGAATCCGGACCTCGAACAGCTCGACGTCGGGCCATACGATCTTGCGCGACTGGCCCTCGGCAAGTTGGATCCGCGGCCGGGTCGCCTGGAAGTCGTAGAACTCCTCGGGATCGATCGTCGCGAACCGCCGGCCGCCGAGGGCGGTGCCGACGAACGTGTTCGCGGTCGAGGCGGCGTCCGCGGCGTCGTTCCAGCCCTTGAAAGCGCAGATGAGCGCCGGGGCCCGGAGGCCATCAGGGCGGTACTCCCATCGCAACGGCTGCATCCGGTTCACCGTACATCATGGGCAGATGGCCTCGGAGCAGACAGTGAGCGTGCTGCGACCCGGCGAGGAGGTGCGCGGCGTCTTCGCCTGCGTGCGCAAGGACCGGCTGACTTCCCGGACCGGTTCGACATACCTTGCGCTCGAGCTCCGTGATCGGACTGGGACGATCACCGCGCGGGCCTTTCGTGACGCCGATCAGCTGGCGGCGCTGTTCGAGCGCGGCGACCTCGTGTCGGTGCGGGGACGGGTCGAGCGCTTCCGCGACGAGCTCGTGCTCGAAGTCGACTCGATCGCGCGCGCCGGCGGGGTCGACCCGGCGTTGTTCCTTCCCTCGACCTACCGCGACGTCGATGAGCTTGACGGGTTCCTCGAGCACCTCAGTGGCGAGGTGTATGACCGGGGGTACCGGTCCCTGCTCGACGCCCTGCTCGCGGACGGGGAGCTGCGGGCGGCCTGGCGGCAGGCGCCGTGTACCCGTGCGACCCACCACGCCTATCTCGGAGGACTGCTCGAGCACACGGTGGCGGTTGCCACGCTCGCGCACGAGGTGAGCGCCCTGCACCCCCGGCTCAACTCCGATCTGCTCCTGACGGCGGCGATCGTCCACGACCTCGGTCGGACCCGCGAGTTCACCTTCGGCGCGGAGATCGGCGTCACCGAGGAAGGGCGCCTGCTCGGCCACATCGTCCTCGGCGAGCGGCTGATGATCGGCGTTTGCCCGGCGCTCGGACGTGCGGCTTGATCCCGAGCGCGAGTTCGCCCTGCTCCACTGCGTGCTCGCGCACCACGGACCGTCGTCCGCTCCGGGTGGTCGGTTCGCCTCGGCGGAGGCCCTCGCGCTGTTCCGGCTCAACGCCCTCGACGTGACCGTCAAGGGCGCGCTCGAGACGGGGCTGGACGGTGCTCCGGCCGGGACCCGGCCGCCGGCCACCTCGTAGCATCGGCGCCGGCGCGGCACGGGCCTGGTGGCCCATCCGGTCTTCAAAACCGGCAGGGCCGGGCAGCCCCCGGCTTGGAAGGTTCGATTCCTTCGCCGCGTCGTGGCCGCGCAATCGCCCGCGCCTGCTGACGAAGACTGGGACGACCAACGCGCCTACCGCAGGCTGTACGCGCTGGCCGCGAGGAGTCGGACGCTGGGGTCGCGTTCGGCGGAGGGTGTGGTTATCGTGACCGCTCGATCTCCGGGAAGGTCGACCTGGCCCAACCGCGTCAGTCAGTCTGCCTCGGCGCCCGACCGTGGTGGCCTCCTCCCCGGCATCCACGGGTCCGGCCCTGAAGGTCCCTATGGCTCCACCGTGTTAGACCATATGGATTGAGGTTCGTCCGGCCCGAGTTGTAGAAGTGGCCGGTTCCCCCATGGCGGTCGTGGGGGAATGTTCGTGCCGCGCGGTAGCCGCCGCGCGGCCGGTCCACAACCGAATAGGAGGAGCCAGCCATGGCGAAGGCTAGGACCCTGGTCGGCTTGGAGGTGCACGCGACGAAGATCGTCGCGGCGGTGCTCGACGCCGACAGCTGGCGGCACTCCGGGTGCGAAACCGCCACCCACCCAACGACAGCGCGGCGATACGCGCGGGTGCAGCCACCGATCGGCGCATAGGGCAATTGCCCGATGTGCCGCGAGCGGCGCGTCCACATACTCGCGCCAACCTCGGCGTCGTTCGGAGACGCCGGCAACGCAAGGAGGACCAGGATGCTCCTGGCAACGACCACGGTCGAGGACTTCGGCCGCTTCAGCGATGTGTTCTCCACCAAGGGCGCCGAGAAGCGCAAGCAGCACGGCTCGAAGGGCGCGCTCGTGTTCCGCGACCCCAACGAGGACGACCGGGTCTGGGTGATCTTCGACTGGGATCTCGACGGCTGGAAGAGCTTCGCCTCCGACCCCGAAGTTCCGGGGATCATGCAGGAGGCCGGGCACAAGGGCCGGCCGCAGGTGCCGGAGCTCAGCGGCGACTACGAGGCGTAGGAGCGCGGTCATGGAAGACGCAATCAAGATCGGTGTGATCGCCGACCAGACGGGCGCCCTGTCAGTGATGGGCGCCGGCCAGGCCAACGTCGCGACGCTGGTAGTGGACGAGATCAACGCGTCCGGCGGGCTCCTCGGCCGTCGCGTTGAGCTGTTCATCGAGGACAGCGCCACCGACGATGCGCGGGCGGCGGCGGCTGCCGCCAAGCTCGTCCAGCATGACCACGTCGACCTGCTTCTGGGCGGCATCTTCAGCTCGACGAGGCAGGCCATCAAGGGACCAGCGGTGGAGGAGGGCGAGACGCTCTACATCTACCCCGAGCAGTACGAGGGTCAGGAGTACCACCCGCTGCTGTTCTGCACCGGCGCGGTTCCGGCCCAGCAGGTCGAGCCGCTCATCCCGTGGCTGATGCAGGAGACGGGGGCCCGCACGTTCTACCTGCCGTCGGCGGACTACATCTGGCCGCACGTGATGAACCGGAAGGTCCACGAGGTCGCCTCGGCCAACGGCGGCGAGATTGTCGGGGAGGAGTACTTCCCATTGGATCACGCCGACTGGGGCGAGACGGTCGACAGGATCAACTCCAGCGGTGCGGACGTCGTGTTCAACACGACCGTGCCGCCCGGCTGCTTCCCGTTCTTCGAGGCGCTCCACGAGTCCGGCTACACGCAGGGTGGTGGTCGTATCGTGACGACGTACTTCGACGAGAACCTCGTCGGCGCGTTGCCGCCCGAGCACGTCGACGGGCTGTACGCGTGCATGGATTACTACCAGTCGCTGGGCGACCCGTTCAGCACGGGACTGCTCGGACGCTACAACGGGCGCTTCCCCGACGGCCCCCAGTTCACCGGCGGAAGTGGGTGCACGGGCATGTACCGTGGCCTCAAGCTGTGGGAGGCCGCCGTCACTGAGGCCGGCTCGCTCGACCAGGCCGCGGTGGTCTCGGCGCTCGACCACGCGAAGATCGCCGAGGGTCCCGGCGGCCCGGCCGAGATGGTCCCCGGCCAGCACCACGTTCGGATGAACGTGTACATCGCCCAGGTGCGTCACGGCCGCCTGGATGTCGTTGAGAGCCTGGGGGCGATCGACCCCAACGAGCACGTGCACGCGGTCGCCTAGACACGGACGCCGTCGACGGAAAGGGGAGCCGCCCGCGCGGCGGCTTCCCCTTGTCGGCGGCCGGACCCGTGACACGCGGGGGTCGCGGGCATAGGATGCACTCGTGGCATCTGGGGGCGCAAGCCAGTCCGCAGCAGGATCGTCTCGTGGTGGGGCGCCCGTGCGCGCCGCGGAGGTCATCGGCGCCATGTCGATCGCGACCGATCTCGGCACCGGTCAGCCGCTCGAGCACGCGCTCAGGACGGCGATCCTCGCCGTCCGCCTCGGCGAGCTGGCGGAACTCTCGCCGCCGGAGCTCGTGGACGCCTACTACATCTCCCTGCTGCACTCGTTCGGCTGTACGTCGGACGCGACCGAGCAGACGGAGCTGTTCGGCGACGACATCACGCCGCGCGCGAAGTTCGCACTCGTCGACGGGGGCAACCCCGAAGAGGTAAGCGCGTTCCTGATCGACGTGGTGGGACAGGGCCGACCGCCTGAGGTTCGCGAGGCGATGGTCGCCCATGCGCTCGAGAACGCGCTCGAGATCGCACGGTCGACGTTCGCCCTGCATTGCGAGGTCGCACAGCGCTTCGCCGGCTGGCTCGGCTTCGGCCCCGGCGTTGTCTCGAACCTCGCCTGGGTGTTCGAGCGCTGGGACGGGAACGGGTTCCCGGGCGCCGCCGCCGGAGACGCGATCGGACGACCGGCGCGGGTGCTCCATGTCGCACGTGACATCTCGGTCTTCCTGTCGGCGGCGGGGCCCGATCGGGCGGCGGACGTGATCGAGCAGCGCGCCGGGGGCGCCTATGACCCACACCTCGCCGCCCTCGCCGGCGACCACCTCGACGAGTTGCTCGACGGGCTCGACGATGCGCTGATCTGGGAGCAGGCGATCGCCGCCGAGCCGCCGCCGCAGCGGTGGATGACGGGCGGGGAGATCGACGCTGCGTTCCGCGTGGTCGGGACGTTCACCGACCTCAAGTCCTACTGGCTGCGCGGACACGCCGAGGGCACCTCCCAGCTTGCCGAGGCGGCCGCTTGGCGCCTTGGTCTTCCGGATGACGAGGTGACGAAGGTGCGGCGGGCTGCGCTCGCGCTCGACCTCGGCCGAGTCGCGGTCTCGAACGCGATCTGGGAGAAGGCCGGACCCTTCGGTCTCACCGACTGGGAGCGCGTGCAGCTGCACCCGTATTTCACCGAGCGTTCCTTTGCCCACGCGCCCGCACTTGCGGCGATCGGCGAGTTGGCGGGCGCACATCACGAGCGGCTCAACGGCGCCGGCTACCACCGCAAGTCGCCCGGACCGGCGCTCGGCCGCCCAGCGCGCATCCTCGCCGCTGCCGACTCCTACCAGGCGATGCGAGAGCGGCGCCCGCACAGGCCCGCGCTCGACGCGGCCGGTGCCGAAACCGAGTTGCTCCGCGACGCCCGAGAAGGCCGTCTGTGCCCCGAGGCGGTCGACGCCGTGCTCGCAGCGGCCGGCCACCGCGTGGCGAAACGCCCGCGCGAGCTGCCCGGGGGTCTCACGGACCGCGAGCTCGAGGTCCTGCTCGCCCTTGCCCGCGGAAAGACCAACAAGGAGATTGCCGAGAGCCTCGGCATCTCCGCCAAGACCGCCGGCCATCACGTCCAGCACATCTTCGATAAGACTGGTGTACGAACCCGGAGCGCCGCGACGGTCTGGGCGTTCGAGCGCCACCTTGTGCCAACCGCCTAGGTGTCCTGCCCAGGAACGTTGTGAGCGTCTGAGACGACGTCCGGGCCCGTCCTGAGAGTTGTGGTCCTGCCAAGGATTCACAACGAAGGAGGGCCCGGATGGGTCAGCACGCTAGAGGACGTCTCGGACCGGCTGGTCGCTGCGAACTGGTCAGGCTGATGCTCGTCGTCGGTGTGAGCGAGAGGGAGGCGGCCGCCTCTCTCTCGGTCGCGCCGACGACGGCGCACAAGTGGAAGACCCGGTGGCTGGCTGCCTCTGCGGTTGAGCAGGCCTCGGGGCGATGGGCGCTGGATCGTTCCAGCCGTCCGCACCGGTCACCCAGACGCAGCTCGCCCGAGATCGAAGCGCGGGTGTGCGAGGCGCGGGAGCGCACTGGCTGGGGACCACGACTGATCGCCGGCGAGACCGGGGTGGCGCACTCCACCGTTCACGCGATCTTGTCTCGTCATGGCCGCTCGCGCGCTCCTCGGACGGCCAAGGCGACGTTTGTGCGCTACGAGTGGCCGTGCCCGGGCGATCTGCTGCACATGGACGTCAAGCGCTACCCACGGTTTCGCCGCCCCGGCCACGCGGTCACCGGCGATCGCCACAAGAGCTATCAGGAATGGGCCGAGCCGCTCGGGCACGACTACTTCCACGCCATCGTCGACGATCACTCGCGCTTGGCCTATGGCGAGCTGCTCACCGACGAGAAGGCCGACACCGTCACCGCGTTCACCGAGCGGGCCCTGGCCTGGTTCGCCAGCCTCGGGATCACGAGCCGGCGGTTGATGACCGACGGCGCCTGGAGCTACACGCGCAACCGGGATCTGCGCCAGCTACTGCAGCAGCACCAGATCCGGCACATCGTCACGCCGCCCTACACACCGCGCTGGAATGGGAAAGTGGAGCGCTTCCACCAGACCATGGAACGCGAGTGGGCCAAAGGCGTCCGCTACCGCAACAGCACCGCCCGCAACCAAGCACTGCCACACTGGCTCAGCTACTACAACCAGCGCAGGCCCCACAGCTCCCTCGGCAACCGGGCACCCATCAGCCGCGCTCACAACCTCTCAGGGCAGGACACCTAGGTGCTCGGCCGGATATCAGGACGAGCGATAATGGGCCATACCGCTGCACGGATCGGAGGGAAGTGTGTTCGGACGGGACTGGGAGCCGGCGACGGCGACGATCGTCGCCAAGCGATACAAGAAGTCGGGAGATTCGTCGGGCACGTACGAGTACGTCGCCGATGTCTCGCCGGCGTCAGGTGTGACCTTTCGGTCCACGCTCAAGCAGCCGCCGTTCATGTCCCACGTCGTGCGCTTCAACGAGGGCGATGTGGTGCCGGTGCTGGCCGACGTCTCACGACAGAAGGCGAAGTTCGACCGGTCGGATCCGAGGGTGAACGGCGAGCAGGCGCCGAGCGCGAAAGATGCGTTCGATGAGGCGCTCGCCCAACCACCGGGCACGACGCCAGTCGGAGAGCCGCGAGGGTCCAGGCAGTCTCGGTGACGCCGAGCAGTCGTAGGACGCGCCGCGTCAGGACGTGACCACGGCCCTCCGCCTCGACGCGAGAATGACGATCAGCAGTGGGCCCAGGATGAGCAGCGGAACGAGCCGGCAGGCCGAGACGATCAGGCCGGTGGCGGCAGCGGCGCCGGCCACCGCGGCCCCGAGGATCGCGATGCCGCGCCGATGCTCGCTTGAGAACCGACGTCGCGCCAGGGCCTCGATCACGCCGATGAACGTGCTCGTCAGGTACGTCGTGGAAATCGGACCGATACGGCGAATGGCCGTGCTCTGAACACCCATTGCGGCGGCGGCAAGCGAGAGCAGCACGACCTGAAGCCCGCGGCCGGGATGGCCGCCGCTGATCTCCCACAACAGCGACACGATGACCAGGAGCATCAGGTCGCCGATGAGCGTGCGAGTCGCCGCGGCTGGCCACACTGCCCGGGGCTCGGGTTGATCCCGATCGCGCGGCGCGCCAACGAACACGCCGGCGGCGTAGCCGGCGATGGCACAGCCGGCGAGCAACGCGGCCCGGCCGTCCCCGCGAGCCGCGCCCACCCCGAGCAGCACGAAATTGCCGGTGACGACACTGGCGAAGGCGTTGCCGAGTCGCTCGAACGCCGTCGCGTCGGTTGCGCCCGTCGTGACGGCCAGGATGATCAGCAGGACGTCTGGCGAGCGGAGTCGCTGCACGATCCACAACAGCCTGACTGTCACCGCGGACGACACCCAGCGGGATCTGTCCTGAACCGCGATGATGGGGCCATGGCAGATCACGGCCCGATGGACAACGCGTACGAGCTGCCACGCGTGCCGGCCTCTGCCGGAGCGCTCATCTTCGACGCCGCCGGCAGACTCCTGATCCTCAAGCCGAACTACAAGAAGGGCTGGACGATTCCCGGAGGCCAGATGGAAGCGGACGGGGAATCACCGTGGGAAGCGTGCCGGCGTGAGACGCTGGAGGAGTGCGGAATCCGGGTCAGTGGCGGCCGCCTGGCATGTGTCGACTTCCTGCGGCCGAAGAAGCGGCGCGCGGGCGGAGTCCGGTTCCTGTTCGACTGCGGAACGTTTGCCGGGGAGGTGTTGCATGAGATCGTCCTCGACCCCGTGGAGATCGTCGAGCATCGACTGGCGGCGCTCGACGAGGCGCTTGGGTTGCTGAGCGGGCCGTTGCGTCGCCGGGTCGCCGCAGCCGTCGGCTCGACCCACTGCGTATATCTTGAGGAGGGCGAGGCAGTCGCCGGTGTGTCCCGGTGAGTCTCGCCTGCACCTCCGAGCGGACGAGGGACGCGCATGACGAATCCAGGGATCCCACTACCGACCGACGACGAGCTTGATCCGGAGGTCGCGCGGCTTCTCAGCTGGCAGCCGCCGCTCGGCGTCTTCCGCGCGATGGCGGCCCTTCCCGCGAGTCTCCGGCCGTTCTTGGAGCTTGGCGCGTCGATCCTGGGCGGTGCACATCTCACCCCGGTCGAACGGGAACTCGCGATCCTCCGCGTGGGGCACCTCACGAACGCGGCCTATGAGCGCCAACAGCACGAGCAGCTGGCCCGTGCGGTCGGCATCAGCGATGGCGACATCGATGCCACGGCGTCAGATGATCCGGACAGCAAACTATCCGCGGACGGCGCACTCATCTGTCGCGCCACCGACGAGATCACGCTGCAGGTGCGGCTCTCCGACGAGACCCTGGCCCGGGTCAGAGAGCGGTGGGGGGACCGCGGCGCCGCTGAGCTCATCCTCACCGTCGGCTTCTACAACATGGTCAGCCGCTTCCTCGAGTCGACCCGCGTCCCGCTCGAGACCGAGGAGCTGCTCGCCGACGTGACCCCCGCACAGATGGCGAGCGGACGTCAGCGCCGCGGGTAACGCGCCTCCTCTGCCACCGTCCGCTCGGCCGTGGGCCGCGCCTCCAACCGAGCGTCCGGGATCGGCTCGCCGCTCTCGATCGACAGCCCGTACGTGCCCGCCTCGAGCCGCGCCTCTGCGCGCTCGACCGCCGCGAGTTCCTTTCGCAGGTCCTCCCGCCGTCCCGCGTCGTACTCATCTTGGTAGAGGTCCTCGGAGTCCCGGTCTCCCGGTTCGACGCGGTCAGTGCCCTCGAGGGGACCCTCGCCTCTGAGCGCCGAGAGCGCCTGCTCGATGCGAGTGCGCTCTTGCGCGAGCAGCTCGCGGGCCCGCTCAGGATCCATCGGTGCAGCCTAACGCGTTGAGATCCACTGGCGGTGATCGGCGGCGGGCAGCGCGCGGTCCGAGTAGGCTGTGCGGCGCTTATGCGGACCGTGTACGAGGCCGCCGGCGGATACGAGGGGCTGTTGCGTCTGGCCCACGCGTGGCATCAGCGGGTGATGGCCGACGAGGTCGTGAGCCATGCGTTCAGCCATGTTTTTCATCCGGATCACAGCGAGCGGCTGGCCGCGTACTGGGCGGAGGCCCTCGGCGGTCCGGGCACGTACACCACGGACTATGGTGACGAGACCACGGTCGTGCGCATGCACAGCGGCAACGGGCCACACGAGGAGATGGATAGCCGGGCGATCGCGTGTTTCGATCAGGCACTCGCCGACGCGGGGCTCGCCGACGACGACGAGGTCCGGGCGGTCCTGCACGACTACTTCGCGTGGGCAACGACGACGACGATGTCGCGCTACCACGAGTCTGCAGGCGACGTCCCCAGCGGCCTGTCGCTTCCGCACTGGTCGTGGGACGGACTCGTCACGACCGACTGAGATTGACCGGCGCCGCGACGGGGAGACTGAACGCCGGATGCTGCAAGACGAGACGTGGGTGCTGACGGGTGGGGCGGGCAGAATCGCCTCCCGCGTGCGAGGGGAACTCGCCGCGTTGATGCGAGAGCTGCGCGTCGTCGACGTCGTGCCCGTCCGCGGCGATAATCGGGGTGAGGTCGCGACCGTCGCCGACGTGCGCGACCAGGCGGCGATGGAAGCAGTCGTTCGGGACGCGCACGGCGTCCTGCATCTGGGCGGGCTCTCGGACGAGGCCGACTTCCACGATCTCGTCGACATCAACATCATCGGCACCCACCACGTGCTCGAGGCGGCTCGTCGTGAGCGAGTGAGGAGGGTCGTGCTGGCGAGCAGTAACCGGCTGACCGGGTTCTATCCACGGTCGGTGGTGGTCGATCCCGACATGCCGCCGCGGCCGGATGGCTTCTACGGCGTCAGCAAGGTCGCAACGGAGGCGCTGGGGCGGATGTATGCCGACAAGTTCGGCCTCGAGGTCGCATGCGTCCGGATCGGAAGCTTTGAGGAGGCGCCCCAGGACGCTCGGCAACTCAGCACATGGCTCAGCCCAGACGATTGCCTCGCAGCGTTCGTCGCCGCGATGACGACGCCGGGACTGACGTACACGGCGTTCTACGCGATCTCGCGTAACAGCCGGCGCTGGTGGGATCTCGCCGCCGGGTCGGCGATTGGCTTCGAGCCGCGGGACAACGCTGAGGATCACGCCCGCGCTCTACCGGCCGGCTCGGTGCCGGCGGACGACGGACCACAGAGCGGCGCCTACACCTCGCCGGAGTTCACTCTCGAACGCCAGCGCTGAGTCACGATGGGGGCCGGGCACCAGCAACCGCATACATTCCTCGACTCGTTGCCGGCGGCGGATCGCACGGCCCTGCTCGCGCTTGGCCATCGCAGCGAGTGGGAGCGCGGCGACCGGCTGTTCCACGCCGGCGATCGCGCCGACAGCGCCATGATCATCCTCGAGGGGCTCGTCAAGGTGCACAAGCTCGCACCTGATGGCGCGGACGTCGTACTCGCGCTCGTGGGGGTCGGCGATCTGCTGGGGGAGATCTCGGCGGTCCGCGACGCCATGCGCTCCGCCACCGCGACGGCACTCGACACCGTCCGGGCGACCGTGATCACCGTCCCCGACCTGCGGGGATTCCTCGCCCGCCACCATGCCAGCACCCTCGCGCTGCTCGAGCTCACGCTGTCCCGCCTCGCCGCGTCGGACGCCCGGCGTCTCGAGTTCGCCACGTCCGGAAGTCTCGCCCGAGTGAGCAGCCGGTTGGCCGAGCTCGCCGAGCGGTTCGGCGATCGGGTTGATGACGGGACGATCGAGGTCCCCCTCCCGATGAGCCAGGATGACCTTGCGGCGTGGAGTGCGGCCTCGCGCGAGTCGACGGCGCGAGCGCTGCGGACTTTGCGTCAACTCGGCCTGATACGCACCCACCGGCTGCGGGTCACCGTGCTCGACCTCGGTGGGCTCAGGGCACGGGCCGACGGCTGATCAGGCGCCCGACGTCGCGTCAACATCGAGCTCGCCGGCGACCGGGCGGAGATGAGGCCGCCGGACGGCGAGCCGAGCGCTCGCGAACAGGTGACCGAACCGCGCGAAACGGCTGCGACGCGGGAGTCCGTCGACCGAGCGCGTGGCCTTCGCGGCGCGACGCAGATCGTCGTTGTGGGCGTGAGCGGCCTGGTAGAGAAGCTGTGAGTTCATGTCGTCGTCCCCCTGGGTGTTGTGCGGTCCGGCCTGTCGTGTCGATCCGCTGTGGGACACACCGTAGGGCCGCATGTCCGCCGCGTCCCTGTCGTTTGGCATGGAAGAGGTGTGACAAATGACCGCGCCAACCGGCGATCCCGCCGGGGCGCAGCGTGGCGGGACGCGGCGCGACGCGGCGCCGCGGGCCGCCCGCGCCGCGGCGCTACGCGGCGCCGCGGGCGAGTCGGCGGGCCGCCTGCCGCTCCGGGGTGATCCGGACGACGTTCCAGGCAAGGCCGACACGCTCGAGACCGAAGATGATCCACGCCGTCGGATCGATCTCGTACCAGCGCAGTCCGTGGCGCGCGCTCCGTGGGAACGCGTGGTGGTTGTGGTGCCAGGACTCCCCGAGCGAGAGGATCGAGAGCAGCGCGACGTTGGTCGAGCGATCCTCGATGTCGAAGCGGCGGGTCCCGAAGAAATGGCACACCGAGTTCACCGACCACGTGACGTGGTGGACGAGGAAGATGCGGACGAGGCCGCCCCAGATGAGACCGCGGATGGCGCCTTCGAGCGTGAAGCCATGGAGGACAAAGCCAGCGATCGTCGGCACCCCGAGCGAGACGAGGACAAGCAGCGGAAAGCGCCGGCCGATGCGCCGCATCGTCGGATCGTCGTACAGATCCTTGGCGTAGCGCTTCCAGTCGGCCTGCCCCTGGGTCTCGGTGAGCCATCCCGCGTGGGCGTACCAGAGGCCGCGCAACCCGCCACCGTGCTCCAGATGGGGGGAATGCGGGTCACCCTCGATGTCGGTGAACGCGTGGTGCTTACGGTGATCGGCGACCCAATCAAGCACCGATCCCTCGACGGCCAGCGATCCGGCGACGGCAAACGTGTGCTCGAGCCACGCATACGTCTGGAAGGCACGATGGGTGAGCAGACGGTGAAAGCCGACCGTGATGCCGATCGCCGAGACGAGGTACATGACGCCGAGCAGCAGCAGGTCGGTGACGTCGACCCAGCGCTGCCAGAGAAGCACGACGGCAACGATCACGCCGACGAACGGAACGACGACTCCCAAAAGGTTGGCGGCCTTTTCAGTGCGAGACACCAATAGCACTGTATGGCGTCGACCGACGATGTTCTACGCGCCGACGGGCAAAGCTGCGCTCAGATATGCTCACTCATGTGAGTAATACTGCCGAGCCCTGGCGTGATCTGCCTCCGGACGTCGCGGATCTCCTCGAGCCCGAGCTGCCGGAGATCACAGCGCAGATCATGCCCGCGCTCGGCGAGGAGGTGCCGGAATACGCGCGTCCGCTCGAGGGCGCCTTCGGCGAGGCGGTGCGGACCGGCGTCGAGGAGGCGCTGCGGCGGTTCATCGCGCTCATTCGCGACCCGGACGAGCCCGGCGACGCGGGCCGCGAGGTCTATATCGCGCTGGGCCGCGGCGAGCTCCGGGCCGGCCGCGCACTCGACGCGCTACAGGCCGCGTATCGGGTCGGGGCGCGGGTCGCGTGGCGAGGCTTTGCGCGCGTCACCCAGCGGGCCGGCACCGACCATGAGGTGAGCGCCCGACTCGCCGAGGCGATCTTTGCCTACATCGACGAGCTCTCCGCGGAGTCGGTGGAGGGCTATGCGCAGGCCCAGGCAGAGCTTGCCGGAGAGCGCGACCGTCAACGGGGCGAACTCGTCACCGCGCTGCTCGGCAATGCCCCCGGAGTGGACGCGGCGGCACTCGCGGCCACCATCGGCTGGCCGCTGCCGCGCTCGGCCGCGGCCATCGCCTGTCCACCTCACCGGGCGGCGGGCCTCGCCCGTCGGTTGGGGTCAGACGTGCTGTTCTCCGCGGTCGACACACTCGGGTGTGTGATCGTGCCCGACGCCGAGGGTCCGGGCCGCCGCGATCTGATCCGCGGCGTCACCCGCGGGCGCACGGCCGCGATCGGGCCGGACGTCCCGCTTGACCGTCTGCCGCTGTCGTGGGGGCTCGCGACCACCGCGCTTGCGCTCGCCGCGGGCACGGAGCTGATCGTCGCCGACGACCACCTTTGGGAGCTCGTCGTCCGCCAGGCGGCTCCGGTCGTCGAGCGGATCGCGGAGCGGCGGCTCGCGCCGTTCGGTCAGCTCACGCCGGCTGCCCGCGCTCGGATGTCGGCGACGACCCTCGCCTACGTGCAGCACGTCGGCAACGCGGCGGCGATCGCGCGGGATCTGCACCTGCATCCACAGACCGCCCGGTACCGCGTCGCGCGACTCCGAGAGTTGCTCGGCGATCAGCTTGACGATGCTGACGCGCGGTTTGAGCTCGAGGCCGCGCTCCGCGCGCAGTCGCTCGGCGGGGGGCCGGAGTAGGCACGCCGCACCGGCATCCGGCGCCAGGCTCAGTCGATCTCGAGCCGGTGGCCCCCGATCGTCAGCTCGTCGCCCGCCTCCAGGCGACACCGACCGACGCGCGTCCCGTTGACCGTCGTGCCGTTCGTGGAGCCGAGGTCGTGCACGAACCACGAGCCGTCGCGGAACACGAGCCGGGCGTGTCGGCGGGAAACCTCGGGACGAGTGACGATGACGTCGCATGTGTGGCTGCGGCCGATGATCAACTCGTCGACGGTGCCGCTCCAATCGAGGGCAAGAACCTCGCGGGCGGCTCGCGGACGCAGGTGCGCGCGCAGCCCGTCGCGCACCGCGGCGAACACGCCGCGCCGGGCGGCGCGCTCGGTGAGATCCCCGACGAGTTTCTGAGCGTCGATCAGGCGGTGGCTGAGGAGGTCATCGAGTCGGCGAGCGTGCGTGTCGTGACTGATGAGCCCGTCGGCGTACGCGGCGTTGAGTCTGCTTTCGATGCGACGCCGGACACGTTCTGATTGCGGCATGCGAACAGTCTTGCGCGGGGTCGCCGGCGTGTCCAGCCGCGGCCCCGACCGCGCGCGCTCGTCGAGCGAGGACGCCCGGAAGCGCGTCGTCACCCTGCCGACATGGCGGCGCGGGGCAGCAGCGAGCCGACGACCTCGACGTGCGTGTCCTGGACCCGAGACCAGAGCCCGCGCACGGCGGGATTGCGGAGGCTCACGAAGGTGGCGAACAACAGACCGTCGGGACGGCGCTCGAACAGCAGCTCAGCGGGCATGCCGATGTAGGAGCCGGCGCCGAGGAGCACAGATTCCGCCGAGCGGCGGCGGATCGCCCACCCGAGCACGCGGTGCGGTGACCACGGCGCGCCAAGCCTCAGCCCGAGCGCGGACCAGCCGAGCACAAGACGCGCCCGCAGGCGCGGCGACGCCGCATCGAGCACCGCCCGGCACCACTCCTCGCCGGTGCGATTCGTCGGCGCAACGCCGCTGAGCACGAACGTGTCCGCGTAGTCGATGCGGCCAAGTGCGCCGCGGCTGCGGGCGCTGTCCGGCACGGAGATCTGCCGGACCTCGGGCCGGGCGGGTACGGCGGTGACGGGGATGTCGCGGCTAGCCACGAAGGTCCCTCCTTTCGAAGGTGACGACGGCGAGGGCGGTGCCGGCAACCGCGACCGCGCCGAGCACGACGATCCCGACGATGTCGATGCCACGCGTGAGCGGGTCGTGACCGGCGTAGTAGTAGAAGAGCGAGAAGTACTTGAGCCATCCGAGCCCGCTGACGACGGGCGCGAAGCCATTGATCAGCCAGCCGAGGATGGCGATGCCGGCGGCCGTGCCGGCGGCCAATCCGCGGCGGCCGGTGCCGGCCCCAAGGGCGAGCGCCAGCGCTCCGCTCGCCAGGCCGAAGAACGCGAGCTGCACCGCAAAGGCGACGATGTGTCCGACCGTGATCCCACCGCCGCCGATCGCGACGCCGGCCACCATCCCGACCCAGGCGGCGGCCGCGATCACGAGGACCACCGTCGCGATCGCCACCGCCCGCGCGGTCACGAGTCGGGAGCGAGCGAGCGGGTGACCGAGCAGGAGGGTGAGGATCCGGTCCTCCTCCTCGCCTGCAGTGCTCGCGACGGCGCCGGCGATGGCGAGAGCGGCGATCACGAGCGGCCCGTAGACCGACCCGATCTCGCTGCGGAACCACCCGGTGATCGTCCCGTAGTCGGCGCCGCCGAGGAGTTGGGCGACGCTGTCAGGGATGTTGAGCTTGCCGATCGTGTGGCCGACCGCGGGGAACAGTGCGCCGACGACGATCAGCACGGCGATCAGCCCGCACGCCGCCGAGGCGGTTGAGACGAAGCGCAGCCGCAGGGTCATGCGCACCGACGGCCAGCTCACGTCGGGTCCTCCGCGCGGTAGTAGCGCAGGAAGATGTCCTCGAGGTCCTCCTGGCGCGGCCGGACGGCGCGGACGTCGTGTGCGGCGGCGGCCTTGATCACGGCATCCGCCGATCCCTCGAACGCCACGGTCAGGGACCGTTTGTTCTCGGTGACCTCGGTCACGCCGGGGAGCGCCCGGAACCCGTCCGCCGAGACGGGCTCGGCGAACTCGAACTCGAGTCGTTGCACCGCGAACTCGCGAAGGTTCTCCAGCGTGTCAACGACGGCGAGCCGGCCCTGGCGGAGAATCGCGAGGCGGTGCGTGACGCGCTCCACCTCGGACAGCGTGTGCGAAGAGAGGAACACCGTGCGCCCCTCCGCACTGACCTCGCGCAGCAGCGCGTGGAAGCTGTCCTGCACGAGCGGGTCGAGCCCGGCGATCGGCTCATCGAGGATCAGCAGTTCCGGCTCGTGCATGAACGCCTGGATGAGGCCGAGCTTCTGCCGGTTGCCGGTCGACAGCTCGCGGACCGGTCGATCGAGGTCGGCGTCGAACCGTTCGGCGAGCGCATCACGGATCCGCGGATCAACGCCGCCGCGGAGCTCTGCGAGGTTGTCGAGCACGACGCGGCCGGTCAGCTTCGGATAGAGCGCGAGATCGCCAGGGAGAAAGCCCACCCGACGGCGGATCGCCAGGCTGTCGGTGCGCGTGTCGAGGCCGAGCACCTCCGCCGACCCTGAGGTCGGTTTGATCAAGTCGAGCAGCAGCCGCATGGTCGTCGACTTGCCGGCGCCGTTCGGACCGAGGAATCCGAACACCTCGCCCGAGCGGACCTCGAGATCGAGCCCGAACAGCCCCCGGCCGGCGCCGTAGTCCTTCGACAGGCCGTGTGTGGCGATGCTCGGCGCCGTGCTCATGATCCCCGTTCGGTGGGCCCACGCCGAGTTTAAGCGACCTCCTGCGGCGCGAGTTCGCGCTGCATCGCCTCCGCGAGCGCGAGTGCACCGGACAGGGGCCGCACCATCACGGAGAACTCATCGATCAATCCGTCGTCGTCCGTGTGGATGAAGTCACATCCCTCGAGCTCGCGCTCGCCGATCCGAGCGCGGAACACGAAACCGTGGTCGGCGCTGTCGGCCGCGCCCAGGTGACCGACGAAGTTGAATTCATCGAACACCTTGACGACCGCGCGCAGCAGCGGGGCCACGGCGCGGCGGCCGTGGTATGGGGCGTAGACGACGGGGCTGCGGAAAACGACGTCCTCGGCGAGCAGCGCCAGCACATCGTCGGCCTCCCCGGTGGCGCGGCCGTGCTCCATTGCTCGCCGGAATGCTTGCATCGTCAGCCTCCAATCAAATGTGGTTCAGAATATGTACCATACAGTTCCAGATCGCTACTCATGGCAGACCGTCGATACCACCAGTACTGCGGCGCGGCGCGCGCGCTCGACGTGATCGGCGATCGCTGGACGCTGCTGATCGTGCGCGAGTTGCTCTTCGGGCCCCGCCGGTTCACGGATCTGATCGACGGCCTGCCCGGGATCAGCCGCAATCTGCTCACCGAGCGGCTGCGGATGCTCGAAGCCGACGGGATCGTCGCCCGCGGGGAACTGCCCCCACCGGCGGCGCGGCTGATCTATGAACTCACGGCCGAGGGGCGCGACCTCGTCGATGCGATGATCCCGCTCGTCGCCTGGGGCGCGCGACGACTCGGCAAGCGCGGGCCCGAGGAGAGCTTTCGCTCCCACTGGGCGGCCCTGGCCATGGTCACGTTCGCCGATCGCGAGGCGGCTGCCGGCGTCCACGAGGCCTATGAGTACATCGTCGGTGAGACAACGTTCCACTTCGTCGTCGCGGATGGAGCGGTCGAGCTTCGTCACGGCCGGGCGGAGCATCCCGCGGTCACGATCACGACCGACAACGAGACGTGGGCGGACGTCGCCTCTGGGGAGACGACCGCGACGGCCGCGGCCGAGGCCGGCAGGCTGACGCTCGTCGGCGATCGCGCGGCGGTACGGCGACTGGCGCGGATCTTCTCCCGGAGCACGGTGCTCGCCCAGGCGGACGGGCTTGTCACGGCTGCGTCTCGGCATCGAGGACGGTGAGGTCGAGCTGAGCGATGCGCTCGGGGTCGGCAAGGATGTCGAGTTCGACGATTCGGCCGTTCCGGATCGTGATCGCGCCCACCGAGAAGGGGCGCCCGTCGCGCAAGCCGACCATGCCGGCAGCTCCGTTGACGAGCGCTCGGCGGAGCGTCGGCACGACGCGGGACCACATAAGCGCCCGGCGGGCGACGTTTTCGGCACCCCGCACCTCCTGTGAGATCGCGCCGGCCCCGCCGTCGGCGCGGAGCACGATGTCTGGGTCGAGCACTGCGACGAGCGCCTCGAAGTCGCCCTCTCGGGCTGCGGCGTCGAACGCTTCGACGACCTCCCACTGACGATCGAGACTGGTGTCCGAGGTCGTCGTGGCGCCCCGGACGCGCCGCCGGCCGCGGCTGGCGAGCTGGCGCGCAGCGTCTGGCGAGCGATCGATGATCCGCGCGATGTCCCCGAAGGGCACCGCGAACATGTCGTGGAGGACGAACGCAAGCCGCTCGGGGGGAGAGAGCGTCTCCAGCACGACGAGCAGGGCGAGGCCGACCGAATCGGCGAGCAGCGCTTCGTGCTCCGGATCGGTTCCGTCGGCCGGATCGACGATCGGGTCAGGGATGTACGGGCCGAATGCCTCCTCGCGGCGGGCCGACCGGGCACGCAGCATGTTGAGCGACACGCGCGCCACGACCGTCGTCAGCCACCCCCCGAGGTTCTCGATGTCGCTGTCGCCGGTTCGGCTGAGCCTCAACCACGCCTCCTGCACGGCGTCGTCGGCGTCGCTCAGCGAGCCGAGCATCCGATAGGCGACGGCGCGCAGCCGCGACCGGTGCTCCTCGAAGCGGCCGGCCAACCGTTCCTGCTCGTTCATGTCACATACCTCCGTTGCCAAGGCTCCATAGCAGTAGACGCGGCTCAGCCCGACGATGTGACACGGGGATCCGCGCCGCCGATGCGAGCGAGCCACGAAGTCCGGACCACGCCGTCCGTGTGGCGTTCGCCGAAGGGGCTAACGTGCGGGGAGGTGTCCGCTTCTGAGAAGCATGATGAAGTGACCGACGCACGGCGTGATGCGAGCACGCAGCAGCCGTCACCCGAGCACCCGGTTCGTGGGTCATGCCTGTGCGGCGGGGTCCGGTTTGAGATCACGGCGTCGTTTCGCCGCGCCAACTACTGCCACTGCTCCAGGTGTCGCAAGCATTCCGGCGGGGCCGCGCTCGCTCAGGGTCGCGTCCAGCGGAACGGGTTCCGGCTGACGGCCGGCGCCGAGCTGATTGAGACGTTCCGCCCGCCGGGCGGGATGGCGAAGGCGTTCTGCCGAGTGTGCGGCTCGAGTCTGTTCGGCGGAACCTGGCCGGAGGGTCCCGAGATATCCGTCCGGCTCGGCGCGCTCGACGACGATCCGGGGATCCGTCCCCAGTACCACAGCTTCATCGCCTCCCGTTCGCCGTGGGAGACCATGCCGGAGGACGGGCTCGAGCGATTCGAGGGCCGCAAGGCCGCCCCCGGCTGACTCGGATAAGGTGCCGCGCCGATGGCGCGACCCTTCTTCACGCTCGGAGTCTGTGACGCGGCCTTCCTCGACGCGGCCCCGAACCGCCAGGTCGGAGTGTTCGAGATTCCGCATCCCGCCGAGCGGGTGTGGTCGGCGCTCACCGCCGATGGCACGCTCAGCTGGTGCCGGGCTCTGGCGAGCGTCACCTGGACGTCGCCGCGTCCATTCGGCGTCGGGACGACGCGCACGGTGAACACCCCGCTCGGCGCGCTTGTCCTCAAGGAGACGTACTTCCGCTGGGAGGAGGGGCGCCGCAAGTCGTTCGCCGTCAGTCAGGCAAGCCTGCCGCTGTTCAAGCGCTTCGCCGAGGACTACCTCGTCGAGGAGACCTCCCCGACGACATGCCGCTTCACGTGGACGGTCGCGAGCGAGGTGCCGGCCGCGGCGCGGCCGGGCAACCCGCTGAACGCGCTCATCACCCGCAGCTTGTTCAACGACACAAAGCGCCACTTCGGCGTCACGTAGTCATTCTTCGCCGCTTTGCCCCCGTGGGTTGACGGGGCCAAGCGTGACGCGGACCCGCAGGTCCTCGGTCCGCCGGCGATCTTGTGCCTCCCCGCGAAAGACCTCACACTGAGGTGATGAGCGCGCAGGGTCAGCAGGCCGCGGTCGGGCACCGCGTCGTCATCGTCGGTGGCGGCTTCGGCGGGATCCGGGCCGTGCAGCGGCTCCGGCGACTCCCCGTCGAGATCACGCTCATCGACAAACGGAACTTCCATCTCTTCCAGCCCCTCACCTACCAGGTCGCGACCGGGGCCCTGTCTCCGGGAGAAGTGGCCTCCCCGCTCCGGGCGATGTTCGCCAAGGACAGGAACGTCCGGGTGATGCTCGCACGGGTGACCGACGTCGACCTCGTGGCTCGCATGGTGTCGCTTGACTCCGCCCCGGGGGTTCCCGCGCCCGAGTCGGTGCCGTACGACACGCTCATCGTCGCCACCGGCTCGAGCTATTCCTACTTCGGCCACGAGCCCTGGCGCGCGTTCTCGGCCGAGGTGAAATCGCTGGAGAGCGCCGTCTCGGTGCGTACGCGCTTGCTGCGGGCGTTCGAGCGCGCCGAGCTCGACCCTGACTCCGAGGCCCGTTTCGATGAACTGACGTTCGTCGTCGTCGGCGCAGGGCCGACGGGCGTCGAGATGGCCGGCCAGATCGCCGAGCTCGCAATCGACACCTTGCGGCGCGACTTTCGGGTCATCGATCCGACGTGCGCCCGCATCCTGCTGCTCGAGGCCGGCGACCGGGTGCTGCCGGCCTTCCCCCCGTCGCTCTCGGCCCGCGCCCGGGAGGCGCTCGAGCGCCTCGGCGTCACCGTGCGCCTCAACCGGCCAGTGGTGGCGATGGAGGCGCGCAGCGTCACGGTCGCCGCCCCGGACGGCACCCGGGAGACGATTCCGGCGGGCACCATCGTGTGGGCGGCCGGGGTGATGGCCTCCGGGCTCGGTGCGCGCCTGGCGGAGCGCTGCGGGGGCGAAGTCGACGCCGCCGGCCGGCTCACGGTCGAGCGCGACCTGACGCTTCCGGGGCATCCCGAGGTGGTCGTGCTCGGAGATATGGTCCGGGTGCGCGGCCGCGACGGACAGCCGCGGACATTGCCCGGGGTGGCGCCGGTGGCGATTCAGCAGGGCCACTACGCGGGGGAGCTCGTCGAGCGCCGGCTGACCGGCCGTCGCCCGCAGCCGTTCCGCTATCGCGACAAGGGGAACCTGGCGACGATCGGACGCCGCTCCGCCGTTGCTGACCTACGGGTCGTCCGCCTCAGTGGGACGTTCGCGTGGCTCGTGTGGCTCGTCGTCCATCTCTGGTACCTGAGCGGATTTCAGAACCGGCTGATCGTCTTCATCCGCTGGTCGGTGAGCTTCTTCACGCGTGGGCGGGGGGCGAGGATCATCGACGAGCTCTCGCCCGTCACGACGCCGACGCGGACGAGCGATGGGAGAGCAGCGAGCCGTCGCGACCGGGGCAGATCAGGCACGGTGGCGTGAGCAACCACGTCCGGACGGCCGGAGGATCGGTCCAGAATCCCCCGCTCACCGTGCCGGCGAGCCGGAAAGGGATATCCGGACCACCAGATGGTCCGAGAACCCCTTTCCGCTGAGCACGGCGTTGAGGCGGGGGCATCTGGACGATCGTGCCCGGGGGTGCCGGGATGATCGTGCCCGGGGGCCGCAGGACGATCGTGCTCCCGAGGTGACCAGCCGCCGGCCGGCCGCAACCTGACCCCGACGCTCAGGGAGCGGTCGGCGGACCGATGAGCGGGGTTCGGATCGGCCCCGCAAGCCCGAGGAACGCGACGAGCTCGTATCCGCCCGGGTTCTTGTCCGGGATCGGGGCGTTCTTCCAGTTGTTCGCCACCCAGGCGTTGCCGGACGGGTCGATCTGGACGCCGGTGTTGCGAGTCAGGCCGTCGAAGGCGTAGCCCGTCGGCGGCGAGATCGCGGCCCCTGTGCGGCGGCCGGGCGGGCACCCGGCGGTATCGACGCCGCAGAACTCCGACAGTCGGCGTCCGCCGAAGTTGGCGACCCACACGTTGCTCTGACCGTCGACCGCGATCCCCCACGGGGTTGTGAGCCCGCCGCCGGTGAATGGCGCCGAACGGCTCACGCGGCCGGTCGCCGCGATCAGCGTCAGCGAGCCCGGCGTCGTCGTTGGTTGAACGCTCTTCCCAGGGCAAGGGATGTCGACGAAACGCGAGTTCGCGACCCACATGTTGCCGTGCGAATCCGCAGCGATCCCGAGCGGCTTGTCGATCCCGCCGGAGGTGATCGGCGGAGCCGCCGCCGTACCGTTCGGCTGCAGGATCGCCACCGCGCTGTTGCCGTTGCCGGTCACGAACGCCTGGCCACGACCGTTGAACGCGATGTCGAACGGCTTCGTGATCCCCAAGTTGCCCAGCCGGGTGAACGACAGCGGGTTTCCGCCGGCGTACCGCGTGACCGAGTCGTTGCCGCAATTGGCGATCCAGATGTTCCCGCCACGGTCGGAGACCGTGCCCTGGGGCCAGCTGATGCCGCCGCTCGTGAACCCGCCGGGCTGCGTCGGGCTACGGCCTGGCGACAGCGGCGTCCCACCAGCCGTGAACTCCGACACGCTCGTGTGAGGCGGCTGGTCGTGACAGGCCGTCGAGGCGAACCCGAAGTTGCCGACCCACACGTTCCCGTGCGGATCCAGGCTGATGCCGAAGCCGGCGCCGCTGAGACCGCCGCCGGAGTACGGCGAGCCGGTCACGTACCGGCCGGTCGGCGTGAACTTGAAGACGTACGGGCTTCCACATACGGGCGCCAGTGGGTTGCGGCTGTACGTGTAGTTGCCCGTCACCCAGATGTTGCCTCGGGCGTCGATCGCCATGTTCCCCGGCCCATTCATCGTCCTGCCGTCGCCGTCGAAACGCAGCGCGAGGGTCCACGCGGTGGGGCGCTGCGACGCGGTGAGCGCCGGGACGTACGCCTGACGGGCTCCACGAGCGAGTGCGAACAGACGGTTGACGTTGTGCCACGGGTTGCGGGCGATTGCCGCGACCGCGGCGAGCACGCTGCGCGGTCGAGGACCGCGCGGGTCCTCGGCGGCGCGGAACAGGGGTCCACACGCGTCACGGGCGACGCACGGGACGATCAGGTTGGCGAGCGTGTTGAACGTCCGCAAGGTCGTCGTCTGCGATCCGTTGGGCCGCGTGGCGAGGACGGTTCCGATCCGGCCGGTGCGCACGTCGACGAGGTTGGCCGCCATCCCCGCGGCGTTAGGCGCTCCCGGCACCCGGCCCCGAATCCCGTCGCCGTCGATGAACTGGGCGAGCGCGAAGCCGGCTGCGATCGTCGTCCGCTCGTTGATCACGGTTCGATACCGGGACGGGGGTGTGCCAAGCACTGCGGCAAGACGACTGGCACCGGGTCGTCCGGCGAGCGCGTAGAGGACGGCGCCGGCGCGACGGGGCCGGACGTACCGGATCGCGAACGCGCCCGCCCGGTCGGTGCGGCTGAACGCGAGCCGGGTTGCCGGGCCGCCGCCGACCGCCGACGCGAACAGGGTCACGGGCGTCGCCTGCACGGGATGTCCCGTCGTCAGGACCTGACCGCTCAGCGACGCCGCCGACGCCGACCCCGGCAGTGCGACGAGCGCGAGGACGACGGCGCCGGGGCGCCTGATCGAGAATCTCGTCTTCGTCGTCGGACCCTGCATGAGTGCCGCCCTCTCGCCGTCCTGGTCGTGGGACGGAGCCTATAGCGGCAGCAGGGCCAGCGCCGGCGAGGTGATCGCGTCGCTGCGTCGAACCTTTCAGTCCGCCGGAATAATGAGAGACCGCGCCGGCGCCGACGAAAGGGGTAGTAGATGTCAGGGTCACGTGTTCTCGCGACTGGCGGGGCGCTCGCCGTCGTCGCCGTCGCCGCCGTCGCCGTTCCGGCGGCGGTCGCCGGTTCGTCCCACGTCAAGACGTTTCAGAATCCGAAGAAGACCGCCACATGTGGCGTCAAGATCCACGCACCGAAGACGCCCGCGACGCTCGTGCTCTGCAGCGCCGGCGGGATTCCGAGGACGAAGAGCCCCGTCGGCGATCCGTTCGTCCAGCTCGGTGCCACCGGTCCGGCGCAGCTCGTCGCGATCAGCCAGGCCTCGTGGGTGAGCAACAGCGTCAAGACCCTCTCGAAGGGCACGCTGTGGACCTCGCTCGGGGTGACATGCAACGTCGCCACGAACACCGTGCTGTGCTTCAACCAGGACAACCACGGTTTCGTGATCGGCAACGGGAAGTACAGGTCGTTCTGAACACGCACCGATGCCGCGCATCGCCACGATCGGCGTATACGAGTGGGATGCTGACCGCTTCGTCGAGGCTCTCGACGAGGCGAATGTCAGCAGACTGCTTGACATCCGGCAGCGTCGTGGCGTGCGCGGGTCGCAGTACACGTGGGCGAACGCTCAGCGCCTCCAGAGGCTTCTCGGCGGCGCCGGGATCGCGTACGAGCATCACCCAGAGCTGGCACCGACGACCGAGCTGAGGCAGCTCCAGTACGCCGAGGATGATCGCCTGGGCGTCGGCAAGCGCTCACGGGAACGCCTCGCACCCGCATACGTGCGGCGCTACACCGAGGAGGTCCTCGACATCGTCCCGCTCGAGCCGTTCGTCCGCCGGCTGCCGGTGCAGGGCATCGGTGTGCTGCTCTGCGTCGAGGCGACCGCGGCGGCCTGCCACCGTTCGCTCGTGGCGGCGCGGCTTGCCGAGCAGTTCGGCTTCGATGTCGTGCATGTGGAGCCACGGTGATCGGTACGTGACGCGTATGCTGCGCCGGGTGACTGCGGGGCGACGCTGGGCGGTGTCGGCCGCCGGGATGACTGCGGGGCGACGCTGGGCGGTGTCGGCGGCCGCCATCGCTGTGGCACTGGGTGTCTTCGCCGGCGCGCGCGTGGCGACGAGCAGCGCGGCGGATTCGAATGCCAACCGGGCTGCGGCCCGGACCGAGGCGACGAGGCTGCTGTCCCTGGTCGCGGTACCGCCCGGCACGACGAGCGTGCCCGGCGAGCCGGCAGGTGATGGCGGTTGGCTTGCGGACCCCGGCGTCAACTTCGGGGCGGCGAATCTCGTCGACGCATGGGGATGGTGGACGACGACCCTGACGCCCGCGGATGTGCTCGCCTACTTCGGCAAGCATCTCCCCGCCGACGCGCGGCTCTTTGAGTCGTTTCATGGGTCGACCGGCGCGGCCGGCCAGGCGTTCAGCCTCGGACCGATCCCCGGGGTACTCAGAGACCGGATCATCGCGATGACCGTCGTGCCGCTCAGCGGCGGGGGTACCGGCGTCCGAACGGACGGCGAGGCCGTCTGGCTCACGGCACGCCCGGCGTGGGAGCGGATACCGGCCGGCGTCCGGAGGATCAGTTTCACGGCGAGCGGCCAGACGGCGTCCGGCAAACCCGGTCGTGCGTCGTCACCGCGGACCGTGACCGGCGCGGCGGCGCGCCGACTCGTGTCCCTCATCAACGGACTCGAGGTCGTTCAGCCGGGTGTGACGTCCTGCCCGCAGGGCGTCAACGAGGTCGTCCGGCTGACCTTCCGCTCGGCGAGCGGGGCAAAGCTGGCAAGCGCCGAGGAGCATCCCAGCGGGTGCGCCCACGTGTCGCTGACGGTCGGCGGCCGGTCCGGGCCACTCCTGATCGATGACCCGTCCGTGACGAGCGAGCTCATCCGCGTCGGCGCGATCCCGGTCTGCACCGGGGCGCAGCTGGGGGCGGTGGCGGGAGTGCCGACCTTCGATCCATCGGGACGGATTGTCGCCTTCACGTTCACGAACCGGTCGAACTCGGTCTGCCGCCTGGACGGCGCCCCGCTGGTGCGGCTCTTCGACGCCCGTGGGCGGCAGGTGCCGGCGACGGCCCATCGGATATCCGGCGGCGGGACCGTTTCGCTTGACCCGGGACAGGCGGCGTCGATCTCCCTCGCCTGGGCGCGGTGCGGCGGTGCCGCGCGCGTGACGCGCGTCCGGCTCACGCTCCCCGGCGTGGCCTCGCCGTTCACGTTGGCGGTCGGGTCGCGCCGCATGCCGTTCGCGCCGTGCCATGGCCGGATCAGCGTCAGTCCACCGAGGCCGACGTTCTGATTTTCGTGATCACCGCCCGGATCACAGCCCGGCTGGAGCATGACTACCCGAGGGCGGAGGACCGCGCAGCGGCACGCGCGCTCGTCGAGCGCATCCCCGCCGAGCTGTCGGTCTGGCGGGAGGTGAGCGAGGGCGACCGCGTCGAGGCGGCTGCGCTCACCGCCGCGACCGGAGATCTCGCCAAGCTCGGCGAGGCGGTCGAGCTCGCGCTGCGCGACTGGCGCGACCTCCTCCTATCGGTCGAGTATCAGTAGCCCGCCCTTCAGTTCACGCGGGCGCTGCCGAAGACGTGCTCGTGAGCCGATTCCGAACGCCGCTCTTCGTCCTCGCCGCCGGATCGTTGCTCCTGGGGGCGAGCGGTGTGCTCGCGCCGGCGCTGTCGATGCTCCTGTGGTTGCCCTCAGCGCTCGTGCTCGGGTGCCATCCGGCGAGTCCGATCGTCCGGACGGTACGTGACTCGGTGCTGCGCAGCGTCAACGGCTCGACACAGCGTCCGCACTAACCACAATGGGTGGCCTCGTGGTCGCCCCGTTGACCGTCTACGGCTCGGAGATCTCGTACTTCACCGGCAAGTTCGAGTCCTACCTGCGCTACAAGGAGATCCCCTACCGCTACCGCGCGCTCGACCTGCGGATGTACTACTGGATCGTGCCCCGGGCACTGGGGGCGACTCAGTACCCGAGCGTGCGTCTCGCCGACGGGCGCTGGATGAGCGACACGACCCCGATGATCCTGTGGCTCGAGCGGCTGTATCCGGACCCGCCGGTGCTGCCCTCTGACCCGGCGCAGCGCTATGTCGCCCTGCTGATCGAGGATTACGCCGACGGCTGGCTGTGGCGCCCCGCGATGCACTATCGCTGGAGCTTCGCCGACGACCGACGGCTGGCGGCCTCCTCGCTCGCGCGAGAGGTGGTGCGGCTGCCACTGCCGCGAAAGCTGCGCGAGCTCACGGTCGCGCACCGGCAGACAAGGCTGTTCGTGAGCGGCGACGGAATCGACCGGCATACCCGCCCTCACGCCGAGCAAGGCGTCAGGCGGGTGTACGACTGCCTGGAGGCGATCTTCACCGAGCGACCGTTCGTGCTCGGCGAGCGCCCGTCGCTCGCCGACATCGGGCTGATGGGACCGTTCTGGCGGCATTTCGTCCACGATCCGACGCCGGCCCGGCTGCTTGCCGACACCGCCCCGGCGACATACGAATGGGCGGCCCGGATGTGGAACGCCCGGGGCAGCCGGATCGGTCGACGGCCGCTGCTCTCCGACGTGCCGGGCGATCTCTCGCCGCTGCTGCGTGAGATCGGGGCCACCCACCTCGAGGCGCTCGACCAGAACGCCGGCGCCCACGCGCGGGGCGCCACGACCCACGATCTCGCGGTCCAGGGGACCACGTACCGCGAGGTCCCGACGAGCCGTTATCGCGTCTGGTGCCTCGAGCAACTGCGTGCGACGTTCGAGCGGATGCCGCCCGACGCCCAGGAGGAGGTCAGGACGCTGCTTGAACGGCATGCATGCTGGGCGCCGCTGTGGCGCGCTCGCCGACTTGGCTCTGGCCACGACCCCGCCGGGGCAGCCCCATTCTGCCGGGCGCTCCGGATGGTCAGGGACCGAGCTTGACCTTGCCGATGATCCAGCTCGCCGGAATCGGCCCCCAGTTCCGGCTGTCGTTGGAGGCGCCGCGGTCATCTCCCATCACGAACCACTCGCCACGCGGGACCTGCACCGGCGTTGGGAAGTTGCACTCCTGGCTCGGCGCCGCAGGGGGTGATGTACGGCTCGTGCTCGGAGACGCCGTTGCGCACCACGAACCCGTCCAGCACCGTGAGCGTGTCGCCCGGTCCGGCGACCACCCGCTTGACGAACAGCTCGTTGCTCCGTGCGGGCGTCGGCTGGGGGCAGACGGCGCCGCCCGCTCGAGAGACTCCGCAGACAGGCTCCTCCGAGAGCGCGCCGGCGGGCGCGTCGAACGCGACGATGTCGCCGATCTGCGGCGTGGCGGAACGGTAGGCCGTCGTGTTGAGCGGCAGCACCCGCCCGACGGCAAGCGTTGGACGCATCGAGCCGGACGTGACGCGGATCGTCTGGGCCGGCACGTGGTTCAGCTCACCGGCGAGGATGACGCCGATGACGACGATCGCCGCCGCGAGCAGGATGAAGACGCGTCGATTGTCGACCACACTCGGGTTATCGACCGGGCCCCGGCAAACCCTCAGTGGTGGCTCGCCGACACGGTGTGCACCGAGCGCCCGCGGTCCTTCTCGTAGGCCTCGATGAACTTCAGCCAGAGCTCGCTGCGCGTCGGGAACGGAGCGATCGCATGCGCGATCCGGCTCACGGGAATCTCCGCCACGATGGCGAGCGTCGCGGTCTGCACGAAGTCATGGACATCAGCGCCGACAAAGGTCACGCCGACGAGCACCTCGCGCGTCGTGTCGATGATGAACCGCGTCGTCCCGTTTGTGCCCCGCCCGTAGAAGCTCGCGCCCGCGGTGCCGCTCGTGTCGAGATCGATGACGCTGAGGTCAAGACCGCGCTCTCGTGCCACACGCTCGGTGAGGCCCACGGCGGCGATGTTCGGCTCGGTGAAGACGACTCGCGGCGCGTGCTCGCGGTCCGCCCAGGCGACCGCCTCCTCGCCGAGGATGCAGTCGACCGCAACCCGCGCCTGATACTTGCCGGAATGGGTGAGCAGGGAACGCCCGTTGACATCGCCCACGGCATACAGCCACGGCAGCTCCGCGACACGCATGTGGTCATCGACCTCGAGCGATCCGCCCGGCCCGAGCCCGATCGTCTCCAGTCCGAGCGCGTCGGTCAGCGGCCGGCGTCCCACCGCGACGAGCAGATGGCTGCCCTCGAGCCTGCGGCCGTCATCGAGCGACAGCCGAACACCCCCGTCGGTGCGCTCGGCGCAGACGGCGGTGGCTTCGAGCTCGACGGTGACGCCGGCCTGCTCCAGCGCCTCGCGGACCGCGCCACCGGCGAGTGGCTCCTCACGTGGGAGCAGTCGGTCCTCCGCCTCCACGACCGTGACGGTCGAGCCGTACCACGCCCATGCCTGGGCGAGCTCCACGCCGACGACGCCGCCACCGAGGATCAGCAGCCGCGGCGGCACAGCCGAGGCGGTCGTCAGCTCTCGATTCGACCACGCGCCGACATCGGCGAGCCCCGGGATCGCGGGAAACAGGGCACCACTCCCGACCGCGATCACGACGGCCTCATCCGCGATCAGCACGTCGTCCCCGACCCGGACGCGCCGCTCTCCGTCAAGCCGGCCCCACCCGCGGATGACCTCGACCCCTCGCTGCTCAAGCCACGGCAGCTGCGACGAATCGTCGAGATGGCGGATCACCTCGTCGCGCCGGGCGAGCGCCGCTGCGACGTCGACGGACCCGCTGAGCGCCTCCGCGGCGCCCGGCACGCGCAGCGTCTCGTGAAGCGCCTGGGGCGGCCGGAGTAGCGCCTTTGACGGCATGCAGGCGTAGAACGAGCACTCCCCGCCGATCAGGTGTCCCTCGACGATCACCACCCGCTGCCGGGTGCGCCCCGCGAGCCGGCCGGCGGCGACCTCGCCCGCGGGTCCCGCCCCGACCACGACCGTGTCGACGTGCCGCTCCAAGGTCCCAGGGAGTCAAGCAGGTGGGGATTAGACTCCGCGTCGTGTCCAGTGGTGTCGCGGCGCTCTCGGTGGCGACTCTGAGGCGGCGGTGGAGGGAGACGAGTACGCCGGGCAGCTGGCGGGCATGGTCGAGCGCGGCCGCCGCGCGCCGCGCGATCCGCGCCGCCGTCGTCATGCCGGTCCTGTTTGCGGTCACGCTCGAGGGGCTCGGCAACCTGCAACTCGCGCTGTTTGCGAGCTTCGGCTCCTTCGCCACGCTCGTGCTCGTGACGTTCGGGGGCACGACCCGAGACAAGCTCACCGCGCACCTCGGACTCGCCGTCACCGGCAGCGTGCTGCTCGTCATCGGCACCGCCGTGAACTCCTCGGCGGTTGCCGGCGGGCTCGTCACGATCCCGGTGGCGTTTGTCGTGTTCTTCGCCGGCGTCACCGGCCCGAACGCCGCCTCCGGCGTCACCGGCGCGCTGCTGGCCTACGTGCTCCCGGCGGCCTCTCCGGGAACGATGTCGATGGTCCCCGACCGCCTCGCCGGGTGGTGGATGGCGTCGATCGTCGGCACCGCGGCGGTGCTGGCGCTGCCGAACCCGCAGACCGCGGACCGGCTGCGCGGAGCGGTGACGACGCTGTCCGACACGCTCGCCGACGAGCTTGAGGCGATGCTCGCCGGCGAGGCGACCGAGCAGCTCCTCCAGCGCTGCCTCGAAGCGAAGAACGCGGTGCTCGCGGTGTTCACGGCGACAGCGTTTCGGCCGACCGGCCTGGCCATCCGCGACCAGGCAGTCGCCAGCGCGGCCGAGCTGCTCGAATGGCTGACGCAGCTCGTCGCCGACGCCGCACGGGCGCGGACCGGTCTCGAGTCCGCCGCGGCACCGGAGGGGGATCTGCTGCGCGTGGCGGCCACGACTCTGCGCGACGCCGGGCGGCTGTTCAGCGGCGGCCGAACTCGTCCGGATCTCGAGCGCCTCGAGGCCCGGCGCACGGAGGCCCTCGACTGGGTGCGCCAGGTTCCGCTCGACAGTCCGGGCTACGAGGACGCGGCACGGCTGTCGTTCCACACGCACACGATCGCGATCACGATCCTCGGTATCGGCGCGGATGCCCTGACGGCGGCGAGGCTCGTCGATCCCGAGTGGATCGAGGACGCGCAGGCACGGTGGTTCGCCGGCACCGCGCAACAGCCGTCGGGCCGTGCGGGTCAGCTCTCGGCGTATGCGCGCGTCGCGACGCACCATGCGACCGTTCGCTCGGTGTGGTTCGTCTCAAGCGTGCGCGGCGCATGTGCCCTGGCGGCGGCTGTCGCCATTGCTGACGCAAGCAGCGTTCAGCACGGATTCTGGGTGGTGCTCGGCACGCTGTCAGTGCTCCGCACGAGTGCGGCGGCGACCGGCGCGACCGCCCTGCGGGGGTTGCTCGGGACAGCGATCGGGTTCGTCGTCGGCGCGGTGCTGCTGCTCGTGATCAGCACCTCGACGGCGGCGCTGTGGGTCACGCTTCCGATCGCCGTGCTGGTTGCCGCTTATGCCCCGGGCACGCTGCCGTTCCCCGTCGGCCAGGCCGCGTTCACCGTCACCGTCGTGGTTCTGTTCAACCTGCTCGATCCGGTCGGATGGAAGATCGGCGAGTTGCGCATCCTCGACGTCGCGATCGGCTGCGGGGTGAGCCTCGCGGTTGGTGTGCTGTTCTGGCCTCGGGGGACCGCGCCGGTCGTCGGCAATGACCTGGCAGATGCGTTTCGCAGCGGCGCGACCTACCTGCGAGAGGCGATCGACTGGGTATGCGGCGCGCGCGGCGACGCACCCCAGGCCGGTGCCGTCGCGTTCGTCACGGCGCGGCGCCTCGATGACGCCCTGCGCGGATTCCTCGCCGAGCAGGGGACGAAGCACATCGAGAAGGAGGAGCTGTGGCGCCTTGTCGGCGGCACCCTTCGGCTTCGCCTCACCGCCCACACGATCGCCGGGCTTCCGCACGGCTGGGCGGCCCGCCACGGCCAGCCGGTCGAGACAGTCGTGCGTCAGGCCGACGAGCTGTGCGGCTGGTACCAGGAGCTCGCCGCCAGCGTCGATGCGCCGCGCGCCGGGGCCGGGCCTCGCCTCAGCGTCCCGTCGCTCGCCTGTGACGAACCGGTGCCGGGCCGCTACCGGCGGACGATCTGGCTCGAGCAGTATCTGAGCCAGCTCGTCGACCATCTCGAGGTCCTGATCGACCCCGCCGCGCACGTGGCGGCGATCCGGGCCCGTCCGTGGTGGCGCTAGGGTACCGGCGGTGACCCGGCTCGCCTGAGGAGCTGCTGACGGCGAGGGCGATGCCGCTGGCGTGCACGGCGCGGGGACCGGACGGTCAGCGACAGCGCCTGCCGATCGGTCATGGCCGGCCGGGTCGAGTCACGAACCGCAACGGTGAACCTCCAGGTCCCGCGCCGGCGCGGCACACCGCTGAGCCGGCCGCCGCGGCCGACGTGAATACCGCGGGGCAGACGGCCGCGCACCTTCCACCAGCGGTAGGGCGGGGTGCCGAGTGCCGCTCTCAGCGTGACGCGGTATGCGCGGCCGACCGTGGTCCTCGGCAGCGACGTCGTGCGAATCGAGAGCGGTGGCACGACGGCCACGGATGACGGTGCCGCGAGTCCGGTCGCGCCTCCCGTGATCGTCGTCACCGGGGCCACGTCGCCGCTGGCCCCCGCTGCGAACACGGCGATTGAGTTCCCGAACTCGTTGGGGACGTAGATGCGTCCCTGGGCGTCGACGTCGACGCCGTGGGGGAAGTCCAGCCCGGTGTGGACCCCGGCGATCATCGCGTCGGGAAACGCGTTGCCGCTGGCGGTCGGCGCAAAGCGAGCGATCGACTCGCCGAACAGGTTCGCCACGAGCAGATTTCCGTGCTCGTCCTGGCCGATGGCCACCGGCATGTTCAGGAATGTCGAGGGTCCGACGACCGTGGCGATCGGCCGCGCGTCACCGGTGGCGGTGGGCGCGTACTCCGTGAGCGAGTTGTTGCTGGCGTTGGCCACCCACAGGTTCCCGGCCGCGGTGACGGTCGCTGACGCCGGGCCGGTGAGCCCGGTGTCGGCACCGGAGATGGTCCTGATCGGCGCTACGTTGCCCGTCGCCCCGGCCGCGAACACGAGAACCTGCGCGGCGCTCTGCTCGGTGACGTAGATTCGCCCCGCGCTGTCGAGCGTGATCGCGCTCGGAGCGTTCAGCCCGGTGGCCGACCCGGAGATGACAGCCGGCTTCGAGCTCGCGCTCGCATTCGGCGCGAACACGCTGATCGAGTCGTTGCCGCTGTTGGCGACGTACAGGCCGCCGTTGGGATCGACGGCGACGCCGCTCGGCGCGAGCAGAGCGTTGCCGCGCCCCAGGGTCAGCAGCGGCGGGGTGTTTCCGGTCGACGTGAGGGCGTAGTCGGTCACGCTGCCCGAGGCCCCATTGGTGACGAACACGCTCGGGACGACCGGCGGGCGCACGGCGATCGTCAGGGCCTGGGTCACGGATTGGGCCGTCGGCTGACTGACGTCGGTCACCTTCACGGTGAAGCTCGAGGTTCCGGCGGCCGTCGGCGTGCCGGTCAGTGCGCCGGTGCTCGCGTTCAGCGACAGTCCGGCCGGCAGGGCTCCAGAGGCGAGCGACCAGCGATACGGAGCGGCACCGCCGCCGGCTTGCACCGTCTGCGAGTACGGCTTGCCGATCGTCGCCGCCGGCAGCGACTCGGTAGCGACGTCAAGCAGCGGCGGCGTGATCGCAATTCCGAGTGTCACGCTGACCCCGGTCGCAGGCCCGAACACGGACGACAACGGCGCCTGGTTGCCCGACGCGGTGGTCGCGAACGCGTCGACGCGTCCACTGGCGTCCGACACCAGCACGTGGCCGGCGCCGTCGAGCGCGAGCCCAAAGGGCATATCGAGCGTCGTCGCGGGGCCGGCGATCGTGCGCAGCGGCGCAGCGCTCTTCCCGTTCGCCGTGGCGGAGAACTCGGAGATCGTCTGCGCGAGCTGATCGGCGACCCAGATGTTCCCGGCCGCGTCAGAGGCGACGGCCGTCAAGGTCTGGAAGTTCGCCGCCGCCCCGCTGATGAACCGGGTCGGAGCCGCGTTGCCGTCGGCATCCCGCGCGAACTGGAGCACCACACCCGATCCGTCGTCGGCGACAATCGGGGTCTGTCCCGGCCCGAACGCGACGCCGAATGGCTCCGACAGGGCCGTGTTGCTGCCGGCCAGGGTGTGCAGGAGCCCCCAGTTGCCCGCGCCGTCGCGCACGTACTCGAACACGGCGGGATCGTTGACCCGAGCGACCAGCAGCCGGCCGCTGGCGCTGACGGCAACGCCGACGGGCTCCGCGGGACCGCTCGTGCCGGCCGGAATCGGGATCTGTGCGATCGGCGCCACGTCCCCGGTGGATCCCGGCGCGTACTCGAGGACCTTCCCGGCGGCGAAGTCGGCCGTGAAGATGTCGCCCATCGGGTCGACGGCGACGCCGGCCGGGAACATCAAGCCGGTGTGCGGTCCCGAGATCGCATTCGAAGGACCGAGGTCCCCGCGCCAGCCTCCGGGGAAGCCGAGGATGCTCGGCGGCACGTTCGTGTTGGCGCCCAGCGCAGCTGGGGCGTTGCTGACGTAGATCGTCGGCGTCGATGCGAGGCCGGGCGGCGCGGTGGTGAACGTCTGATCGGTGCCTTGCACGGTGCCTTCGGAGCTGCTCGCGACCACGCGGTAGTGATACGTGGTCCCGGGCTTCAGTCGGCGCAGCGTCGCGAACACGTTCTGCGGCCCCGGCCCGGCGCCGATGCTGACGGTCGCGGTGCTCGTTCCGTACGCGGTCATCGTGCCGTACTGGAAGGAGTAGGACGTGGGAGCGCCGTCGGGGCTGACGCGGGCGGGCACGGTGGCCGAGACCTGGCTGATGCCGGCGTTCGGCAGTGTCGTCGCGACCGGCGCGGAGATGACGAGCACGTCGTCGGAACCATCGAGACCGGTGGCGGCCCCGCTCAGCGTCCGCGCGGCGGTGCCGGTCGCCGGCGGGAAGATCGAGACCAGGTCGTGGAAGTTCGACACGTAGAGATTGCCGGCGGCGTCGAAGCTCACCCCGTCCGGCTCGCTCAGCGTCGTGCCTGACCCGATGCGGGTCACCGCCGGCGCCACGTTGCCGCTCGCACCGGCCGCGTACGTGGTGACCGTGTTGCCGTTGGCGTTGGCCACGGTGAGACGGCCGGTGGCGTCGAAGGCGAGACCTTCCGGTTCGTTCAGGCCGGTCGCCGCACCGGCCAGTCTGGCGATCGGGTTCGCGTTGCCGTTTGCGCCGGGCGCGAACTCGATGATCGAGCTGTCCCCGAGGTTCGACACCCACAAGTTGCCGTCCGGATCGAGCGCCAGGCCGACGGGATCGTTCAGGCCCGTGCCCGACCCCTTGATGGTGGCGATCGGCGCAGCGTCGCCGCGGGCGCCCGCCGCGTACTCGGTGATCGACAGCGCGCCGTTGTTGACGGTGAACAGGTGTCCCGCGGCGTCAAAGGCGATCCCCTCGGGCCCTCTGAGGCCGGTAGCGGCACCGGCGATCGTGGCGACCGGCGCAGTGTTGCCCGTCGCACCGGCCGGATATGCCGTCAGCGCCGCTGGATCGAAGCTGTTGGCGACCCAGACGAGGCCCTGCGGATCACGCGCAAGGCCAATCGATCCGTTCAGCCCGGTGGCGGCGCCGACGAGGTTCGTGAGCGGGGCGGCATTCCCCGTCGCGCCGGCCGCGTACCCGGTCACGCGCGCCGGGTGGCTGAACCCGAATGCGTTCGTCACATACAGCGCCGGCGAGGCCGCCTGCGCCGCCGTGGCGGCGGCGAGAACGACCAGCAGGGCGACGGTGCTCGCGACGGACAAGGCGAGCGCCGCGCGGGGGCGACGGCCGGCGGTGGCGGAACGGCCGGCGGTGGCGGAACGGCCGGCGACTGCGGAACGGCCGGCGACTGCGGGACGGTCGGCGCGTGACCGGCGGCGAGCCGCGGCTGCGTATGAGTGTTCAGCATTCGTCATGGCCACCGCTGTCCTGCGGACCAGCGGTCCATTACGCACGGCGACAAAGATCAGTGCCAGCACTGAACACCGGGCACACCGAGCGTTAAGATCGCGCCGTGGAGCGCCTGCTCGAGCGCGAGACGGAGCTTGAGATGCTCGAAGGGGTGGTCGATCGTGCGGTCACCGGGCACGGCACGCTCGTGCTCGTCGGCGGCGAGGCCGGGGCGGGAAAGACGTCACTGACGCGGGCCATCCGCGCCCGCTCGGCGCCGCGGGCGGCCTGCATGATCGGCAGCTGTGAAGCGCTTGTCGGTCCCCGTTCCGCTCAGCCCGATCCGCGAGCTCTTCGACGCTGCCGGGGGGATCCCGGACGGGAGGCTGGGCGCTGACGACCGGCTGCTGATCGCCACACGCCTGCTCCGGGCCTTGGCCGACCGGGCTCCTGTCGTCGCCGTGATCGAGGATGCGCACTGGGCCGACCCGATGACCCTGGACATCGTCCGCTTGCTGAGCCGGCGAATCGAGGATCACGGCGTGCTCGTGATCGTGACCTACCGCGATGACGAGGTCGCGGCGAACACCGAGTTGAGTCTGCTCCTGGGAGATCTCGCGACCAACCGTGCGGTACGGCGGTTGCATCTGCGTCCGCTGTCCGACAGCGCGATCCGGGAGCTGGCTGCCCCCGCCGGTGTCGATCCGGCGGCGCTCAGCCGCGTGACCGGTGGGAACCCGTTCCTGGTCGTCGAATCGATCGCGGCGGACGGCCGTCTCCCGGTGTCGGTCCGGGACGCGGCGCTGGCGCGAGTCGGACGGCTCAGCCCGCCGGCGCGCGCAGTGGCTGAGGCCGCGGCGGTCGTCGGGCAGGCGTTCGCGCCAGACCTCCTGCAGTCGGTCGCCCCGGACAGCGGAGACGCGGTGGAAGAGGCGCTCGCTCGCGGCGTCCTCATTGCGGACGGCACGATCCTCGGATTTCGCCACGACCTCATTCGCAGCGCCATCGAGGAGTCGATCTCGCCGCCGCGCAGGGCCCGGCTCCACGGGGCGGTGGCTGACGCTCTCCAAGCGCGACCGGGGGACGTCGAACCGGCGCGGCTGGCGCATCACGCCGAGCTCGCGGGACAGACCAGCCGGGCGTGCCGCTATGCGATCGCGGCCGCGAATGAGGCCGAGCGTGTCGGCGCATTGCGTGAGACGCGTCTGCAGGCGGAGCGAGCGCTGCGCCTCGGCGCCGAGCTTCCGCCGGAGGATCGCTTCGAGGTCCTGATCCAGTACGTCCGCGCCGCCAACTTCTCCAGCGCGGCGCTCGCGGACGTCGCCAGGACGGGCGAGCAGGCGGTGGCGCTCGCCCGGGACCTCGAGGACCCGCGGCGAGAGGGTCGCGCGCTCACCACGCTGGCCTGGGCCCTCTGGTCGGCCGATCGTGTCGAGGACGCGAAAGGAGCCGCTCAGGCCGCGGCGGCGGCGCTCGAAGCGACGGGCGATACCGTGCTCCTTGCGCGGGCCGAGTCAACGCTCGTCAGGATGGAGGCGACGGCGTTTGATCCGGCGCGGGCCATCGCCGCCGGCCCGAGCGCTCTCGACCGCGCGATGGCGGCGGGTCTCGATGATGTCGCGCTCGAAGTCAGAATCAGCGTGGCCCTCGCGCACGGGCATCGGGGGGCGCCGGAGGCGATCGACATGCTGCGGCAGGCCCGCGACGCGGCCGAGGCTGCCGGTTACACGATCCAGACGGTGCGCGCCTACGTCAACCTGATGGTCGTTGCCGTGGCGCTCCGTGACCACGTCGTCGCGGATCAGGTCCTCCGTGCGGCGCTGGCGGCCTTTGACGAGATCCACGCCCCGATTCCGGCGCTGGCCATCCAGAGCTTTCACGCCCGCAGCCAGCTCGATCGCGGCGACCTCGGAGGAGCGCGCGAGACCGCCCTGCGCTCGGAGGCATCGTGGCACGCCGAGGTTCCGGGAGCGCGATGCATCCGGGCGCTCGTCGCCGCTCGCCAGGGTCAGCCGGGCGCCCGGCCGCTGATCGACGAGGCATGGCGCGAGCTCGACGGCGTTGCGGAGGGCGCGCGGCACGCCATGGCCCGTCTCGCCCGACTCGAAACGCTCTGGCTCGCGGGCGATCACGCGGCGGCGGAGACCGCGCTCCGCGCGGCGCTCGAGTCGCCGGTGGCACAGCGGTATGCGCGGCCGGCCGGGGAACTGGCGGTGTGGGCGAAGCGCTACGGGATCGCCGTGCCGTGTCCCGGAGCGCGCCAGCCGCGCGGCGTCCTGCGAGCTGGCTGGCGACTGGCGCGGTGCGGTGCGGGCGTGGCGGGAGCTCGACGCACCCTACGAGGCTGCGCTGGCCGCGCTCCCGGGTGACGACCGGGCAGCGCGCGAGGCGCTGGTCTCGCTCCAGCGCATCGGCGCTCGCGGCGGCGGCAGCCGCGTTCACGCGGGAGCGCGCGGCGCGCGGCGGAACGGTCGTCCGAGGCCCACGCCGCTCGACGCTCGCCAATGCCGCCGGGCTGACGCGGCGTGAGCAGGAGGTGCTCGTGGAGCTCAGCACGGGGGCGACGAACAGCGAGATCGCGGCGGTCCTGCACCTCTCTGAGCGCACCGTTGCGCACCACGTTTCGGCGGTCCTGGCGAAACTCTCTGCCCCCAATCGCGTCGCTGCGATCGAGCGCGCACGGCAGCTCGACCTGCTCCCGCAAGATAGGTCGCGGACGACGGCAACATAGGCATGGCAGCCGATGCGTCGATGACCGACGCGGCCTAGCGTTCGGCGCATGAGCAACCACACGGTCAAACACATCGATGAGCTCGCCGCGCTGCATCACGGCGCCGTCAAGCTCGTCGGCGCGGAGCTCGGCGTGCAGTCCTTCGGGCTGCAGGTCCTCGAGTTCCCGCCCGGATTTGCGGACTATCCCGAGCACGATCACGCCGAGGACGGACAGGAGGAGGTGTACGTCGTGCTCGAGGGCTCCGGGAGGTTCACGATTGACGGCGAGTCGGTGCCGGTCGATCCGTCGCGTCTCCTCCGCGTCGCGCCGGCCGCCCTTCGCAAGCTCACCCCTGGCCCCGACGGCGTGCGCGTGCTGGCGATCGGCTGCTCGATCGACCAACCCTATGAACGCCCGGACGCCTTCCGCGTGGCGGTGAACAGATGACCGACGGCGAGACGCTGTGGTTCCTGGGAACGCTGGCCCGGATCAAGCTTGACGGCGATCGCACCGGCGGCCGGTTCGCCCTGTGGGAGGCCGAGGCGCCACATGGTGCCTCACCACCGCTGCACTCGCATCCGCAGGACGAGACGTTCTTCATCCTCGAGGGCGAGCTGACGGTGTGGGTCCTCGACGACGCGGACGTCGATGACGCTGCTGAGGGCACGCCACCCGGGTGGGTCACGACCCACGGCCGACGCTGCGGGGTCGGGTCGGTCATGTACGCGCCCGGCGGAGTCCCGCATACGTTCCGAGTCGAGTCCGACACGGCGCGCATGGTCGTGCTCTCGACGCCGGCCGGGATCGAGGAGATGGTCCGAGGACTCGGGGAGCCGGCCCAATTCCCCTGGCTGCAACCGCCGCCAGACGGTCCCCGTGTGGCGCCGGAGACGCGCGTTGCCGTCGAGCGTGCGACGGGCATGGTCACACACGGACCTCCCGCGCCGCCCGCGGAGGCCATATGCTGACGCCGCGTGTTCCGCCTGACGGTCGATGACGTCTTCTTCATCCGCGGTCGCGGGACCGTCGTCACCGGCGAGGTCGAGTTCGGGACCGTCCGCCTCGGCGAGACCGTGCGCGTCAACGATGGGCCGCCGATCCGGGTCGACGGCATCGAGGCGTTCCGCAAGCGGCTCGACGAAGCCGAGGCGGGTCAGGTCGTCGGCGTCCTGTTGACGTCGCTTGATCGAAGCGACGTCAACAAGGGCGACGTCATCAGCGGTTAGAGGCTGTGCGCAACCCCTCGCGCACGTCTGGCGGCGGCGGATCTATTCCGTCAGTTCGCGAGCCATCTCGTCGAACGCGGCGACGTATGCGTCGATGGCCTCGAAGGTGTGAGTGACCGAGAGCGTCCACTCCTCCTCACGACCAGGCGTCATGAAGATTCCGCGGTTCATGTTGTAGAGCCACGCGAGCTCGGTGACATCGACGTCCTGGTTGGCCTTGAACGTCTCATAGTCGACGACCTTCGTCTGCGAGAACGTGACGCATCCCTTCGCGCCGGCACCGACCGCGTAGCCGGGGAGGTTGTAGCGCTCGATCACGCCCTGGCAACCGGCGACGATTCGATCGTTGAGCGCGTCGAGGTGCCCATACGCCTCGGGGGTGAGGACCTCGGTGAGGCTGGCGCGCGCAGCCGCCATCCCGAGCGGGTTCCCGTTGTACGTGCCGACCTGGTAGACCGTCCCGTCCTCGACGACGCTCATCGTCTCCTCGGTCCCGCCGATCGCTCCCACCGGCAGGCCGCCGCCGAGCGTCTTGGCGAGCGTGACCATGTCCGGCGTCACGCCGAAGCGCTCCGTGGCGCCACCGGCGGCGATCGCCAGGCCGGTCTTGACCTCGTCGAAGATGAGGACGATCCCGTGACGGCGCGTGATGTCACGAACGGCCTCGAGATAGCCCGGCTCGGGGAGCACGACCCCGAGGTTCATCATCGCCGCCTCCATGATCACGCAGGCGGGCTTGCGGCCCTCGGCCTCGAGCTTCTCGATCCGCCGCTCCATCGCGCCGGCATCGTTGAACGGAACCGCGATCGTCAGGTCGCTGACCGCCTTCGGGATGCCGGCGCCGTAGGGGAGCGACTCATAGTTCTCGCGGTCGCCGATGCGGTCGTACTCGACGCCGATCGACACCATCACGCCGTCGTGATGGCCGTGGTAGGAGCCGAAGATCTTGACGATCGTGTCGCGGCCGGTGAGCCCGCGGGCGATCCGGATCGCGTCCATCGTCGCCTCGGAGCCCGAGTTCACGTAGCGCCAGCGGGGGAGAGCCCAGCGGCGCTGAAGCTCTTCGGCAACGACGACGCCGTCGAGCGTCGTCGCGGCGAAGTGCGTGCCTTCGGCGACGCGATCGCTGACCGCCTTGACGATCGCGGGGTTCGCGTGCCCTTGGACCATCGACCCGAACCCATTGTGGAAGTCCCACATTCGGTTGCCGTCGACGTCAAAGACGACCGGTCCCTCACCCGTCGTCAGGTAGATCGGCCACGGGTCGCGGAGCTGATACGACGAGGAGACGCCGCCGCTCAGCGACTGCCGCGCCCGGCGGTACATCTCCGCCGAACCCTGCGTCCGCTCGTCAAGCTGCCGGGACTCGCGTTCGATCAGCTCCTGGATCCGTTGACGGTCCAGAACTACCGGTGTGTTGAGTGCCATGGGTGCCTCCATTCGATCGCGGGCGCGGACGTGCGCTCGCGAGGCTGCGTCGGCTAGGTTAGCCATTGGACGTATGACGACGACGGCGGGGAGACCGAGGAGGCGAACACCAATGGCGAACCTGACTGGCAATTCGACGGCGGAGATCAACGCACCGATCGATGAGGTGTGGAAGCTCGTGGAAGATGTGGAGAAGGCACCGGAGTGGCAGGGCGGACTGAAGGCGATGGAGGCGGTCGAGCGCGATGCGGAGGGCCGCGCCACCCTCGTGGAGTCCTCCTCCGACGCCAAGGTCCGGACGATCAAGTCGACGGTCCGCTTCCGCTACGACGGACCGACGCGGTTGTCCTGGACGCAGGAGAAGGGGGAGATGAAGTCGGTCGAGGGCAGCTGGGACCTCGAGGATCTCGGCGGCGGCCGCACTCGCGCCACGTATTCCCTCGAGGTCGACATGGGACGGATGCTCAGCATGGTCATCCGCGGCCCGCTTGTCGACCTTCTCCGGGGGATGCTCGTGAACGCCCGGGCCGGAGAACTGAAGGAAGCGATGGAAAACGGGTAGCCCAGGCGGCATGACAACCCCCGTCTTGGAGGTCCCCCAGCCGGCTGAGCCGGCGACGCCGGCCGTCCCCGATGCCCCGGTGACGCCCGCCGTGCCCGATCCCGGTCATCCCGCAGCGCCCGAGGAGCCGGCCGACGTGCCGGCACCGGAGGAGCCGCCGACGCCGGTCGTGCCGGAGCCGCAACCCGGGTCCGACGACGGCTGACGCGCAAGGGTCTTTCCGCTATCCGGTGGAAACCTTGCGCGCGATGGCGTCGGCGACCGCCCCGGCGTGGCGCAGCGGGAGCAGATGGCCGGCGCGCGGCAGCACGATCAGCTCGGCGCCCGGGATCGTCCGGGCAAGCTCGCGGGCTGAGTGCACCGGGACGATCAGATCCCGGGCCCCAATCATCACCGTCGTCGGGACCTGGAGTGACGGCAGCCGCGCTTCGAGCGACGGCAGATCGCGAATCAGGCTTCGCTGCTCGGTCGTGTACGCACGCAGCGCCGCCGGTCGGCTGAGGGCACGGCCCGCAGCCGCGAGGTGATCGTCGGCGAGACCGAGCCGCGACGCGATGACGCGGCGGGTGAGTCGCGCGCGCAAGACGAGCGCCGGCGCGCCGACGACGAGCAGACTCCCGAGCTCGCCGAACACCGGGGCCGCGAACAGCCGGTCGAGTGGATACAGCGAGGCGACGTTGGCCGCCGGCGCAACGAGCACGAGGCCGGCGACGCGGTCGGGGTATTCGACGGCGAGCTGCGCCGCGACCGCTCCGCCGAAGCTGTGACCGACGACCGTCGCCCGCGCGAGGCCCGCCGAGTCCAGGGCGTTGATCGCTGCCCGCGCGTTGCCGGCGAGATCATTGGCCTCAGACCCGCCGTCCCACCCCGGGCGGTCAATTGCGACCGGCATCCCGCGGTTGCCGAGGGCGGCGATGACGCGATCCCAGTCGCGTCCGGACCCCGGCTGGCCGTGGAGCAGCAGAACCGGGTCACGTGACCCGGAAGGGCCCGTCAAGCAGCGCCGGGCGGACCGCCCGACGAGCTCGGACCCACCGCCTGGCCGTCACGGCCGACGTAGCCATCCTTCCCGCCGGCGATCACGACGATCGCCTCCTCGTCGCCGACGTTCGTCATCCCGCGCTGCGTGTGAGGCGCGACGCGGGCCATCCCACCTGGCCCGACGACATGCCGGGACCCATCGCCGAAACGAAACTCGATCCGCCCCTTGTGGACGAAGTACGTCTCCTCCTGCTCATCGTGGTAGTGCGTTCCGGTTTGATAACCGGGTGGCAGCACGATCGCATTGATGCCGAACGCGGTCACGCCGAGCTCGCGGCGGATCTTTCGAAAGCCGGGTCCGTCGCCCAGCTCGTCGAGGGTTGAAACCGTGTAGCCGTCGCCGTGCTCTGTCATCAACCTGAAATCCTAATCCCCGCGCGTGCGACACCGTCAGCGGCAGGGCATACTAGTGTCGCGATGCAGAAATTCGATGGCAGTCGAGGCGCGTGACGTCAGCCGTCGGCACCGAGGTGCTTGCACCCATTCGTGAGAATCCGCGGCGTGCCGCGATCCTGCTCGACATCGATGGAACGCTGGCGCCGATCGTCGAGCACGCCTCGGAGGCCCGTGTCCCCGAGCGCACCCGCCAGCTGCTGATCGCGCTTTCGCGCCGGTACAGCATCGTCGCCTGCGTGAGCGGCCGGCAGGCCTCGGAGGCCCGCGCGATGGTTTCGATCGGCTCGATCTCCTATCTCGGCTCGCACGGCGCGGAACTGCTCCGGGCGGGCTGGACGGAGGCAGTGATCGACCCCGCGCTCGAGGACTGGGCGCGGCGGATCCAGGACTTTGGCCGGGAGGCCGACACGGCCGACCTGCGCCGGCTCCGGGTGCGGCTCGAGGACAAGGGCCCAATTGTCGCCTTCCACTGGCGCGGCGCGCGGGATGAGGAAGCGGCACGCTCGGCGATTGACGCAATCGCGGAGCGGGCGACCGCGGCCGGGCTGCGGACGCACTGGGGTCGCAAGGTGCTCGAGGTGCGGCCCCCGGTCCGCATCGACAAGGGCGCGGGCATCCGCACGTTCCTCTCCGGGACCGATGTCGATTTTGCGCTCTACGTTGGCGACGACGCGACCGATCTGGACGCGTTTCGCGCGCTGGTCGCGATGGCCGGGGAGGGCGAGATCGCTCGCGCGATCCGTGTCGCGGTCAGCTCCGAGGACGGGCCTCCGGAGATCGTCGAGCAGGCCGATTTCGTCGTGGACGGAACCGAGGGCGTGCAGCGGTTGCTCTCGATGCTCGTCGCGGAGTAGTCGGGCGCGATGCGGTTCTCCGACTTTCTCCGCACGACGGTCCTGATCAGCGCGGCGGCGGCCACGGCGCTCGGCGCGGTCACGCTCGCCGGCGCGAACGGGTCGGGTGACGATCTCCTCGTGCCGCTCGCCGCGGGCTGGTGGTTGATCGCGGCGATCATCGGTATCTCGCTCGGTCGCCGCGCGGAGACATCGCCCCCGATTGCGACGTTGCTCGCGAGCGCGCGGATGCAGCCGACGCTGCCCGAGATGAACCCGGGCCGCGTCGTCCTCAACCGCCTGTGGCCGCTGCTCGTGTCGACGATCGGCGCCGGGGCAGTCGCCTTCGTGCTCCCGCAGGTGCCCGCGGTCGCGACCGGCTTCGCGATCATCTGGTCGCTGGCGTGGCGCCGGCAGGCGTCCGCGGTGACGGCGATCGAGGAGCGGGACGGCGCCCGCTTCTACATCGAGCGCACGTCGCCACTGAAGCCGATCAGGCTCGTGCGCACGCCCGGCTTCCGCTCGAACCTGTTCGAGCTCAACGGCGCCTCGCGACCCACCGCCCGGCGCGGCGCATAGATCGACCGGAGCGTGGCCGGGACCGACGTCCTCGTCGTTACCGTCGAGAGCACGACGGGGTGGCGCTCATCCTCGAGTGCTCTGACGGCGGCGATCCGCCGCGCGGGTGCGTCCGCGGAACTCGTCCGCACCGCCCCGCCCCGCGAGGTCCGGACGTTCATGCTGACGGATCTCATCCAGGCCCGGATGGCCCGGACGGCGGCCGCGCGCGCGATCGCGGCGCACCGGCCGCGGGCGATCGTCTACTGCTCGATCACGGCCGCGCTCCTCTGGCCCCGTCGGGGGGCTGTGTGGGTCGACGCGCTCGCGGCGGAGAACCGGCCGGGGCGCCACGGACTGTGGCAGCGGCCGCTCGAGCGTCGCCGGCTGCGTGAGGCTGCGGTCGTGCTCGTCATGAGCGAGCGCTCGCTCGAGCCGCTCGGCACCGCGGCGGCGGCGCTCGACGGGCTCCTCGTTCGCTCCCCGGTCGAGCCGTCGGGGCCGCTCGTCGCTCCTGTGGACCGCGACATCACGGCGATCGCGTACGCGGCCGACCCGCACAAGCGCCGGCTCTCTGTCCTCCTCGACGCCTGGCTCCGCGCACGCCGCGACGGCGAGGAGCTGCTCGTCACCGGCATCACCCGTCCGGAGCGCATTGACGGTGTCCGCTGGGTCGGCACGCTCGAGAACGCGGAGTACCGGGCGCTGCTGCGCCGCGCGAAGCTGTTCGTCACGGCCCCCCGCCACGAGGACTATGGAATCGGGGCGCTCGAGGCGCTCGCCGACGGGTGCCAGCTCGTGACGACGCCGGCACGCGGGCCGTACCCGGCGCTCGTCCTCGCCCGCGAGCTTGACCCCCGCCTCGTCACCGACGACCTCGCGGGAGCGATCCGGGCGGGCCTTGATGCCCCGCTCCCGGGTTACGCGGCGCGGGCGCGGCGGCTGATCGCCCCGTTTGGCACCGAGGCGCTCGACAAGGTGGTCGCCGACGCGCTCATGCCACGATTGGTGCCGGCGTGACCGTCTCTGCGTTCATCCCCAGCCCTTCGTCGAACGGTCTTCACGTTGGCCCGTTCTTCTTCCACGCGTACGGGATTGCCTACGTGTTCGCGGTCCTCGCCGCCGTGCTGATCACGCGCCGGCGGACCGGAGACCCCGAGCTCGTCAATGAGGTCGCGCTGTGGGGCTTTCCGGCCGGGCTGATCGGGGGCCGCCTCTACTTCATCATCACGACCCCGGGCCAGGTCCCCGACCACTGGTGGGGACCGTTCGCGATCTGGCAGGGCGGTCTCGGGATCTGGGGTGGCATCGCGGCCGGCACGCTCGCGGGGCTGTGGGTCCTGCGCCGACGTCACGCCGACATCCCGGCGTTCCTGGACGCGGCCGCGCCGGCGCTGCTCGTCGCGCAGGCGATCGGACGGATCGGCAACTACTTCAACCAGGAGCTGTTCGGCGGGCCGACGACGTTGCCGTGGGGGCTAAAGATCGATTCCGCCCACCGTCCGGCCGGATACGCGCAGTACGCCACGTTCCAGCCGACGTTCCTGTACGAGCTCATCTGGAACCTGTCGCTCGCCGGCTTTCTCGTGTGGCTGGGACGAACGCGCCGGATCCGCCCACCGGGACTGTTCGCCCTGTACGTCGCCGGCTATTCCGGGTTTCGCATGTTCGAGGAGACGTTGCGGATCGACACCTCCAACCACATCTTCGGCCTGCGGCTGAACTTCTTCGTCGCGACGGCCCTCTGCGTCGCCGGGCTGCTGTGGTTCGTCGCGGTGCAGCGTGGATGGCGATTCCGGCGCGCGGCGGGCACCCTGGGCCTCGCCTGGATCGTTGTGTGGGCGGCCGGCTGCGGCTCAGCCGCGCCGGTAGGTCCCCACGAGGGCGGCAACGCCGATCGCGGCCGTCTGGAGCTGGTCGGCGCTGAACCCGGGTCTCAGGCCAGAGTGGCCGCCGAGCGCGTTCAGCGTCAGCACGTAGTGGTGCGGCTGGCTGCCGGGGGGTGGACAGGGCCCGCGATAGCCGAGGCTCCCAAAGCTATTGCGGCCGGGAATGATCTGACCCGGTACGCCACCCGGCTGTAGCACCGTCGTTGACGGCGGAATGCCGGCGAGCGCCCAGTGGACGAAGTTCCCACTCGGGGCATCCGGGTCACGCATCATGAGCACGAGCTCGCGGGTGCCGGGCGGGACGCCGGAGAAGCGCAGCGGCAACGAGAGGTTGGCGCCGTCGCACGTGAAACGCTTCGGGATCGGACCGCCCTCGTGGAACACCGGGCTCGTCAGGTGAAACCCACGCGCGAGCCTGACCGCAGGCGCGGGCGCGGTGTGCGAGACCTGGCCGGTGCTCGTCGTCGGCGCCTTCGCGTGATCGCTGATCGTCGTCGTCGACTCGGTGGAGGAGGTCGAAGCCGTGCGGCTGCTCCCGCCGCAGCCGGCGAGCGCGAGTCCGGCCGCCGCCGCAAGCGCGGCGCAGATACCGGCGCCGGGTGGCCTCATGCCGCCGAGCGGCTCCGCTTGCGCATCGCGTCGAGGACCGCCCACGGGCGCGTGTTCGCGACGTCAGCCGCGGTCAGCCACGCGCGGCGGGCGGTCGCGATGCCGTACCGCGCGACGTCGAAACGACTCGTGCGGTGGGCGTCGGAGTTGATCACGATGGGCACGCCGGCAGAGGCCGCGGCCCGGGCGTTGACCTCGTTCAGGTCACGGCGATCCGGATTCGCATTGATCTCGAGCATCGTGCCGGTCCGCTCGGCGGCGGCGATGACGGCGTCGGCGTCAAACGCGTACGGCGATCGCTGCTCGATCTTGCGCCCCGACGGATGCCCGAGCATGTCGACGAGCGGGTGCTCGAGCGCGCGGACGATCCGGTCGGTCATCGCGTCGGAGGCCATCCGGAACGATGAGTGGACACTGGCGACGACCCAGTCGAGCAGTTCGAGCACGTCGTCCTCGTAGTCGAGCGATCCGTCCGGAAGGACGTTGACCTCGCTGCCCGCGAGCAGCTCGATCCCGTCGACGTCAGTGGATCGGATCCGTTCGACGTGCTCGCGGAGGCGGTCGGGCGAGAGATCGTCGCCGAAGCCGAAGCTCGCCGAGTGGTCGGTGATCGCGAGGTACTCATAGCCTGCGTCCCGGGCGGCGACCGCCATCTCCTCGATTGAGGCGGTCCCGTCTGACGCCGTCGTGTGGCAGTGGAGGTCGCCGCGGAGGTCGCCGACCGTGATCAGCGCCGGAAGCGTCCCTTTCGCGGCCGCCTCGAGCTCACCGCGGTTCTCGCGCAGCTCCGGCTCGATGTACTCGAGGCCGAGGAGGGCGTACACCTCCGCCTCGGTCTCGCAGCGGTGCGTTTCGCCGGTCGCGTCATCGAGCACGCCGTACTCCGAGACGTGGAGCCCGCGCCGCACCGCTGCGTCGCGGAGCGCCATGTTGTGCTGCTTGGACCCGGTGAAGTGCTGGAGCAGGTTGCCGAACTGGTCAGGCGCGACGATCTTCAGGTCGACGCTCAGCGCCGTGTGCGTTCGCATCCGCACCCCCGCCTCGGTCGGCGTGCCGGCCGACTCAATCAGGTCGAGTTCGGCGGCGGCGCGCGCCAGCGCCATGGGGTCGGTTGCGGTGGCGATCACGTCGAGGTCCTTGACGCTGTCGGCCATCCGGCGGGCTGACCCGCCGAGCTCGACGCGCACCGCGGCCGGGTGGGCGCGGAGTTGCTCCAGCAGCTGCTCGCCGGCCGCCAGCGCGCGGTCGAGGACAGCCCGCTGGCGCGGCTCTCCCGCGCCGGCCTCGCTGAGCGCGGCGAGAATCGACTCCTCGGCCTTCGGTCCGAAGCCCTTGAGAGTGCGGATCCGCTGCCCCTGGGCGGCTTCGCGCAGCGCGTCAAGCGAGTCGATCTGAAGCTCCTCATACAGCCGTCGCGCCCGCTTCGGCCCAAGCCCGGGCAGGCGCGTGATCTCGATCAACCCGGTCGGGAACTTCGACCGCAGCTTGACCGCTGCCGGAATCGCACCGTCGTCGGCGAGTGCGAGCACCTTCTCCTGGATGATCGCGCCGACTCCGGGCAGCTCCGTCGCCCGACCCTGGCGTGCCATCGCCGACACCGACACCGGCGCATCCCGCACCGCCTTTGCTGCATTCCGATACGCCACCACCCGATGCACGATCGCCCCATCGAGCTCATACAGATCCCCCAGCTCATCGAGCGCGGCGGCGATTTCAGAATTCGTCGGATCAGCCATCGGTTGGTCGTCCCGTTGCTTCCCAAGGCTAGTGCGTGGGTCGGTTCCAGACGCCACGGCTCGCCCGGGCGGTCTGTCGTCGGTCCCGGCATGGCTCGCGCATCCCGGGGTAAACGCTCCATTGACGCGTAACGTTCGCGTCGCCATGCCGGACCGACAGGCAGGCCGCGCGGGCCAACCGTCACGCTATACTTTCTGAAGTAAACGACCCACGAAGGAGCCCACCCCCATGGCTGGCAATGTCGCCGAAGTCACCGACAACAACTTTCAGGCCGAGGTCCTCGAGTCGGACGTTCCGGTTCTCGTCGACTTCTGGGCGCCATGGTGCGGGCCGTGCCGGATGGTCGCTCCGGTCGTTGAAGAGATCGCCACCGAGCGCGCGGGCGCGCTGAAGGTCGTCAAGCTCAACACCGATGAGAACCAGCAGACGGCGATCCAGTACAACGTCATGTCGATTCCGACGCTGATTCTCTTCCGCCACGGCCAGCCTGCGAAGACCGTGATCGGCGCGTACCCGAAGAAGCGCCTCGAGGCCGAGCTCGAGCCGGCGCTTGCCTAGGCTGAGAGATTAACGTCACACAACTGGGCTAAAGGTTCGCCCCATGCTGCCGATCACTGTATGGTTTGCAGCATGGGACTGGCTGTCCTTGATGCTCGCGAGACGGATCTTGGCCTTGAGGTGACGTTCATCACCGACGCTGGGCTCGAGCAGCTCGAAGGCACGCATGCCGAAGTTGCCCAGCTTGCCCGGGTGATGCAGCAGGTCAGCGTGCTCGCGCCGCTCAACGAGTCAGAGCACGTGTGGATCGAAGACGTGCCGGTCGGCACGGCGACGGTCAAGCTGGGGCTCGCCCCCGGTGGCCGGGCGCGGCTGCTGATCGAGCGCAACTGACCTCAGGCGAACCCGCCCCGGCGCACTACGTCGCGATCGCGACGCCGACCTGCAGCGGCAGGCCGTCGATGCTGACCGGCTGTGCCCCGTCCAGCGACTCGTAGCTGACCTCGACGGCGAGCGTTTCGCCTGCGATGTAGTCCTGATGCGTGCGGGCCGCGCCCAGCAGCGCCTCATCGCCCGCGAGCGTCAGCGCAATGCGATCCGTGATCTCGAGCCCGGCGTCGCGTCGCGCCGCCTGGACGGCGTGGACGATCTCCCGGGCCCATCCCTCGATCCGCAGCTCGTCGTCGATCTCGACCTCGAGCGCGACCGCGTGTGACCCTTCGCGCTCGACCTCGTAGCCGGGCAGGGGCTTCATCGACACCAGCAGATCCTCGGCCGCGAGCTCGTGGTCCTGACCGGAGATGACGATCCCGAGCTGTGCTCCGTCACGCAGCGCAGCGCCGACGCGGACGGGATCGAGCCCGGCGACGGCGGCGGCAACCTGCGGCATGTGTTTGCCGAACCGCGGTCCGAGCGTCCGGTAGTTCGGCTTCACCTCGATCTGGCCAAGCTCGTCGGCCTCGGAGACGAAGCGCAGCTCACGCACGTTGAGCTCCTCACGGACGAGATCGGCGAAGCGCTCGATCGAGGCCCGTTCAAAGCCATCGGCGACGATCACGGCGGCGCGCAGCGGTTGGCGCACCTTGAGCTTCGACGAGGCGCGCGCCGCCAGACCGAGGCGCACCGTCTGCCGGGCCACGGTCATCGCGTCCTCGAGCTCCGGGTCGCGCGCGTCAGGCACCGGGTACATCGTGAGATGGACGCTCGGCTCGTGCCCGTCGAGGTTCTCGTAGATCTCGTCGGCGAGGAACGGCGTGAACGGGGCGAGCAGCTGGGCGACGGTGACCAGCGCCGTCCGCAGCGTCTCGAACGCGGCCGGCGATCCGTCCCAGAACAGCCGCCGCGAGCGCCGGACGTACCAGTTCGAGAGGTCGTCGACGAACCCGGCGATGGCGCGCCCGGCGCCGGTCGCGTCGAACTCGTCCAGCCGCTCCCGGGCGATCTCGATCGTGGCGCTGAGACGCGAGCGGATCCACCGATCGAGTTCCGTCGGCTCGCCGGTGGCGTCGGGGCCGACGTCGTTGGCGTTCGCGTACAGGACGTAGAACGCGTAGATGTTCCACAGCGGCAGCAGGAACTGCCGTACCGATTCGCCGATCGTCTCCAGTGAGAAGCGGTAGCCGTCCCACGGGTACTTCGACGTGAAGAAGTACCACCGGAACGCGTCGGCGCCGAAGCGGTCGATGACCTCCCACGGCGCGACGACGTTGCCGAGCGACTTCGACATCTTGCGACCCTCCTCGTCGAGGATCAGGCCGAGGCAGACGACGTTGCGGTACGAGCTCTGATCGAACAGCAGCGTCGAGACGGCGAGCAGGGAATAGAACCAGCCGCGCGTCTGATCGAGCGCCTCGCAGATGAAGTCGGCAGGGAACCGCGCCTGGAAGTGCTGCTCGTCTGCGTGCGGCGCTCCCCACTGCGCGAACGGCATCGAGCCGGAGTCGAACCACACATCGATCACCTCTGGCGTCCGGCGCATCTCCTCGCCGCACTCCGCGCACGCGAAGGTCACCTCGTCGACGAACGGGCGGTGGGGATCCTCGAGGCGCACGCCGGAGAGCCGCTCGAGCTCATCGAACGAGCCGACCGCGTGAGTGTGACCGTTCTCGCAGCGCCAGATCGGCAGCGGCGTGCCCCAGTAGCGCTCGCGCGACAGGGCCCAGTCGACGTTGTTCTCCAGCCACTTGCCGAACCGGCCGTGCTTGACGTGTTCGGGATGCCAGTTGACGGTCTCGTTCGAGGCGAGCAGGCGATCCTTGATCTCACTCGTCCCGATGAACCACGACGGCTTGGCGTAGTAGAGCAACGGGGTGCCGCAGCGCCAGCAATGCGGGTAGGAGTGGCGATACGTCTCGGAACGCAGCAGCCGCCCGCGCTCGCGGAGGTCCTCGACGAGGTCGGCGTCGGCGTCCTTGACCCAGCGGCCCGCGTAACGACCGATCCTGGCGTCGTAGGTCCCGTCGGTTCGCACGGGGTTGACGACGTTCAGTCCGTACTGCTCCCCCAGGCGGAAGTCGTCCTCGCCAAAGGCGATCGCGGTGTGGACGAGGCCGGTGCCGTCCTCGGCAGTGACGAAGTCGGCGAGCAGCACGGTGTGACCGCGGGGGCCGTACTCCTCACCGGCGATGAACGCAAACGGCGGGTCGTAACGGGTGCCCTCGAGCGCGCGGCCGGGAAAGCGGTCGAGCACCTCGGCGTTCGGGCCGAGGACGCGCTCGAGCAGTGCCTCGGCGAGCACGAACACCTCCTGGCCGCCGGTCCGTGCTCGGACGTAGGTGAGGTCGGGGTCGACGGCGACCGCCGCGTTCGACACGAGCGTCCACGGCGTCGTCGTCCAGATGAGCAGGTTGTCGCCCGCCTGCACGGCCGAGCTCGGGTCGTTCACGGGGAGTCGCACGTACACGGAGGGGTCGTCGACGTCGCGGTAGACGTCCGGCTGGCCGAGCTCGTGACTCGAGAGCGCGGTGCCGTCACGCGTGCAGTAGGGGACGACCTTGAGCCGCTCAAACAGCAGTCCCCGGTCATAGATCGACTTCAGCGCCCACCACACCGACTCGATGTAGGCCGGATCGAGCGTCCGGTATGCGTCGTCGAGGTCGATCCAGAAGCCGATCCGCTCGGTCAGCCGATTCCAGTCCGCGACGTGGCTGAGCACCTTCTCCCGGCACAGGGCGTTGAACTCGGCGATGCCGTAGCGCTCGATGTCGTCCTTCTGCGTGAAGCCGAGCTCGGCTTCAACCGCGAGCTCGACGGGCAGGCCGTGGCAGTCCCAGCCACCCTTGCGCTCGACGTAGTAGCCGCACATCGTCTTGTAGCGGGGGAAGATGTCCTTGAACACCCGCGCGAGCACGTGGTGGGAACCGGGCGCGCCGTTCGCGGTCGGCGGTCCCTCGTAGAACCCCCAGCTGGGCGCGCCCAGCCGGCGCCGGACGGATTCGTGGAACACGTCATGCTCGCGCCAGCGTTCGAGCACGCGCTCCTCGAGCGCGGGGAACGATGCCTTCGGATCGACCGGTCGATGCGGGCTGGCCATGGGCGGTCGATTGTAGGTGTCGCCCCCGTTACGGATCGGCTAAGACCACAGCGGTCCCGCGGGTCGGGATCTCGCCGACGGCAAGATCGTCTTCCCGCTCCAGCGGCCGACCGGTAGGCTCGCCGCTCGGTGATCACAGGCGTTCACGCGATCCTGTACACGGACGACGCGCAGGCAACGCGCGACTTCCTCCGGGACGTGCTCGAACTCGACTCGGTCGACGCCGGCGGAGGATGGCTCATCTTCGCGCTCCCGCCGGCCGAGCTGGCGGCGCATCCCACGGACGGTCCGCCGCGGCACGAGCTCTACCTCATGTGCGACGACCTTGGGGCGACGGCCGACGAGCTGCGCGCCAAGGGCGTCGAGGTGAGCGATGAGGTCACCGAGCAGCGCTGGGGCCTGACGACGTCCCTGAAGGTGCCGGGCGCGGGCGACCTGCACCTGTACGAGCCGCGCCACCCTCGCCCATCACGCGATTGACCCCATCCCGCGATTGACCCCATCACGCGATTGACCCCATCCCGCGATTGACCCCATCCCGCGATTGACCCCCTCCAATGCGGTGCAAACCTGCAGATCCGTGCAGGTTAAATCGCGGCGCCGTGTGGCCTCGGCCGCGACGCGTCAGCGGAGTGCGAACGGGCCGAGCGATACCGGGCCGGCCGGCCGGGCCGGCGGACGGTCGCGACGCTCGTCGAGGCGGCTCAGCAGCAGGTCGCGGGCGGTGACCGGCGACGCCCCGAGGCGATACACCGTGCTCGCACCGGTGTCCGGCACCGCGCCGCGGTAGTCGAATACCGCCGCCTCGTGGACGACGTTGCGGACGGCGTAGACGAGACGGCCGATCGCATCGAGCGACACGCGGCTGCCGGTGAGCACGATGCCGCTCGGCGACAGCGCGCGGACGGCGCGGCCGAGCCGTGTCGGGTCGATCGCCGGCGTGAGCGAGAGCGTGCGCATGCCGGCCCGTCGCAGAACGATCTCGAGTGCCTGCGCGTACAGGGCGTCCAGGTCGCAGGCGAGCGCCGCGTCGAAGATGAGGATGCCGTCGACCCGGTTTGCCGGCGGTGCGAGACGCTTGAGGGCCGATAGCCAGCCGGTGGCGTGGCGCCAGGCGAATTCGTACTCGGCGGTGATGTGCTGCACGTCATGGTGCATCGCCACCGCCTCGAGCAGAACCTCTTCGATCGTCCGCTCGTACGATCGGAGCGTGAGGCTCTCCTCGAGGAGTCGGTTCGCTTTCTCCTCGTCGAACGCGCCGAAGGCGGCGGCGAGACGGGCGGAGGACGACGGTCCCTCGCCGCGTTCTCGGGCGAGCGAGATCGCGCTGGAGACGTTGTGGGTCTCGGCGAGCGTCAGCCTCAGAGCTTCGATCTCGCCCAGCGCGTACTGACGGTGGCCGCCCGCTGATCGCTGGGGGCTCGGGAAGCCGTAGCGCCGCTCCCAGCTCCGCAGCGTGTTCGGGCTGACGCCCAACATCACCGCTGCAGCATTTGTTCTGATTCCGCTCATTTGCGCAGAGATTTATCGAGCTTGTGCAAAGACTTTGCAATGCGCGCAATTGCGCGTGCAACCTGCATAGATTGCTGCAGTGGAAGGAGCGGTCTCTCGGACCGCGACGGGAAATCTCGAGGTCAGTCGAGAACAATCAGTGCTGCGTCCGGCGAGTTACAACTGGCGATGCGGGCTTTGAGGCGGACCCCAAACGTCTTCGCCGGCCGGACGAACGTCCGGCGGACTGCGCCATCGCCCCGCGCGGCCCACGTGACCGCGACCGCGAGGTTCGTCGGCCCCTGCGCCTCGGCGTCGGCCGGCACGAGCAACTCGGTGAGGTGGTGGTTGACCGCGTCGGTCTCGCGGGTGGCGAGCAGTTCCTCCGCGGCGGCCGAGACGCCGCATACGGCCATCGTGCTGTCGATCACGAGAAACGCGCCGCCCTCCGCGGGCGCGGCATCGGCCGTCGTCTCAAGCAGAAGTCCGAGCCCACAGCTGGTGCAGACCCGTGAGGCGGTCTCCGATTCCGGCCGCCCGCCGCAGTGGCCGCAGAACAGGACGCGCTCGTCAGGCGCGCGGTGGAGGGGTTCGGTCGGAACCAGGGCGAGGACGCCCCGCCCCGCCCGCATCTGTCGCTGGATCATTCCGAATGTCCTTGTTCGTGCTCGCGGAACCTGCGGCGGCTTCCTACAGGCTCATGGTCCGCGCACCCCCGCCCGATTCTCGCGTGTCCTGGGTTGTGGGGCTCAACGGAACCGGGGAGGAGACGTGCTCAGACTCCACCAGCTCGAGCAGCCGCCGCTGCGCGTCTCCGGCTCCCGGAGGCAGCATGCTCGTACCGGTCGTGCGCATGCGCACGCGCTGATCACCGCGGCGATAGACGGCCACCGGCATCGCTCCCGCCGCCAGCCGGACGGCATAGGCCCATCGCGCGACCGTGTCGTCCGCGAGGTGCCCCCCGGCGAGCACGACGAGGTCCGGCCGGTGGACGGCCAAGGCATCGCCGATGCCGGCTACGCCTCGCGCGGACAGGCTCAATACCTTGATGCCGGCGCGCACACAGAACAGCTCGAGCGCGCGAATGTAGGGCGCGTCGCGGTCGAGCTCATCGCGCGACGCGTCGCCGATGACGATGCTCACCGGCCGTACGGGCGGCGGCGCGAGCCGCTGCGCACGCCGCAGCCAGTCGGTCGCCCAGTGTGCGGCAAACGCCCAGGCCGCCGATTCGGTGCCGTACCGCCGGGCGATCTCGTCCAACGTCGGCAGCAGGACCTCCTCGACCGAGCGCTCGACGGACCGCAGCGCGAGCGCGGCCTCGATCGCGGCATCGGCCCGTTCCCGCTCGTAGGAGACGAGGGCGCCGACGAGCGAATTGCTGTCTGCAGCGAGACCCTCGCGCGCGCGAGAAACCGCGGAGGAGATCGACAGCCCCTCCTGGAGCGCGTCGCGGAGCGCGGCGACCTCGCCATGCGTGAACAGCCGATGCTTTCCGGGCGAGCGCTGTGGCTTCGGGAACCCGAAGCGGCGCTCCCACGCGCGCAACGTGTTGGGGCTCACGTTCAGCAACGCGGCCGCCTCACTCGTCTTCAGATAACGCATGCAGATGGAAAGGTCGAGGCAGTCATTGCCATTCAAGTCGCCCGCTGCCAGAATTGCACAAATTCGCGCTTGGAACTTGTGCGAAATGTGTGCAGAACGGGTCAACCGTCTGTCCAGCTTTCGCCAGCCCGGTGTCCATAAGGAGGGGAATCCATGTACTTCCGCAGCGGCCGATAGACCACTGACCTAGAAATCCCCGCATTTCGCGATAACGTGCGTCGCTATGGCGGACCGTTCCGCTGACGCGAAGCGCTGGGCTGCGCCGTCACAGCGCTGGCTGCCGTGGCTCGTGTTGGCGCTCGGAATCGCTGGTTGCGCGTTACTCGCGATCCTCCAGGCGCCACTTGACCGGGCCGCCTCGACACCGCTCGGCCCGGTCCTCGGCGTCGCCGCCGTTGCGGCGGGTCTGCTCACGGTGCCGATGATCGGGCGGGCCTCGGCGTCGGCGGCGTTCATCGTGGCGATGCTCGCCGCGGCCCTCCTCGGTCCGTCGGCCGCGTGCGCCTGCGCGGTGCTCGCGGAGGTCACCGCGGCGCTCAAGCTGCGCACCGCCAGGATGCCCGTGGCCGCGAACCTGCTCGGTTCCATGGCCCCGGCCCTCGCCGCCGGGAACCTCGTGCAGGCCCTGCATCCGGTGCCGACCGACTCGGTGGCGTTCTACGCGACCGTCTGTGCCGCCGGCGCGCTGAACTCGCTCCTCAATTTTGCGATCGTCGCCGTCTACCAGCAGTGGTACCGCGGCAACAACGCACTCAACCTCCGGGTTCTCATCGACTACCTGCCGAGCCTCGCGCTCAACATCGCGCTCGCCATCGCCGGCACGAGCCTCTACCTCAAGGTCGGAGTCGGCGGCATCATCTTCGCGCTCGTCGCCGTGTTCGCGTTTACCTACATGGCGTATCTGCTCGAGCGGGCCCGGCACCGCTCCGAGCAGTACGTGTCGCTCTCCTGGGGCGTGCTCGCCGGGCTGATGCGCTCGCTCCATATCCGTGACGAGCGAGCGGCGCGTCACGCTGCCGCAGTGGCGCGGTTCTCCCGAGACATCGCCGACACGGTCGGCATGTCCGAGGCCGAGTGCGAACTCGCTCACACCGCGGGCCTGCTCCACGACATCGGCACGTTCGCCCTGTCGGATCGGGTGGCCGAGCGCGGCCGCGCTCTCAACGACGAGGACTGGATCGCGATCCAGCGGCATCCCGAGCTCGGGGCCGACATGCTCAAAGACCTCGGCATGTACGGGCCTGTCGCCGAGATCGTGCGGGCCCATCACGAGCGCATCGACGGCCGCGGTTACCCGCGTGGGCTGACGGGCGAGGAAATCCCGGAGATCGCCAAGATCATCTCCGTCGCCGAGGTCTACGACACGCTGACCGCGAGCGACACGTACCGCACACGGGTGAGCTCGTTCGAGGCGCTGCGCGAGCTGCGGCGCGTCGCCGGCAGCCAGCTCGACAGCCGCTACGTCGAGGTGCTCGCCGAGCTACTCAGCGGCGAGGGGGTCGACTACCGACATGCCGACGCCGTCGACTTCGACTCGGAGCTCAATATGGAGCGCCGGATCCGTGAGGCCGGTGCCGGGTAAGAGACGACCGTCAGCGCCCTGAACGCCGGAACGGCGGACCGAGGTCCGCCGCGTAGTCCGGTCCGTGAATTGGTTGCGCCCCCGGAGCGCTAGCCGGCCATGCGATCGGCTCCCAGGTGTGACTGGGTCGGTCGTGAACCGCGTTGAAGCGATTCGATGAACTCCTCGATCTGCTCGCGGCTGAAGCGCCGCTGCCCACCGGGTGTCCGGTAGGACTCGAGGTAGCCCATGTCCGACCAGCGCCGGATCGTGCCGAGCGAGACGCCCAGTGCACGAGCCGCCTGGGAGGTCGAAAGTCCGAGGGGACTTTCCTTAATTGGCTCCATGCACCCCATTTCAGCCGGGATGGGGAGCGTTGGAGAGAGTCGGCCAGGATTTGCACAGCCTTTTCGTACGAAGATGCCGACTGTGCATTCGGATGCGAGGATGCACCCAATGCGGCTGCGCCTGTACCACCACCACGATGGTGCTCGCGTCGCGTATCGCGAGACGGGGACGGGCCCGGCCCTGACGCTCCTGCATTCGCTCGGTCTCTCGCACCGCGAATGGGAGCCGATCGTCGCTCCGCTGTCCGCGCGCTTCCGCGTGGTGCTGCCCGATCTGCCGCTCCACGGCGACTCCGAGGATCGGCCCCGACATCCGTACACGCCGGACTGGCTGACTGACGTCATCGCCGGGTTCTGCCGCGAGGTGGCCGGGCCGCGACCGCTCCTGGCCGGCCACGACATCGGTGCCGAGCTCGCCCTGCGCGCGGTCGTCAGCGAGCGGCTGCGCCCGTCCCGGCTCGTCCTGATGCCAAACCGTCTGCACCGCCGCGAGGAGTTCGCCGGCAAGCGGGCGGCCTGGCGGGCGGCGTGCCGGGCGGCAGCGCTCCCGGGACTCGACCGGGCGCTGTCGCACACGGCCAAACTCGTGTTCCGGCCGTCGGTCGGCGAGCGCCTGTCCGTCCAGCACAACCCGGCGGCGCGCGACCTCCTGCGGCATGCGTTCATGGACGTGGGCGGCAACGGCAATCGCGCACGCTCGTGGGCCAAGTTCGTGCGGCGCTGGCCCGTCGATCCGCAGCGCTACCTGCTCGACGCCTATCCGCGAATCGACATCCCGGTGCTGCTGCTGTGGGCCGAGGAAGACGCCACCCATCCGCTCGTCGGGGCCCAGGAGGCGCTCGACCTGCTCCCGGACGGCCAGTTGCGCACGCTCCCCGGGACCGGCTTCCTGTTGGCATACGACGATCCGGTCGCCGTCGCACGTGAGCTGATCTCGTTCTGCGGGTGATCTCGGGACGCTGCCTGCCGAGCCATCAGCGGTACCGTTGGGTGTTCAAGGCATCGACTGAAGACTGTGCGAAAGGAAACGGCAATGAGCGTCCAGGAGTCCGAGCAGCTGTGGGGCGGCGAGACGACGAAGGCGGTGGAGAACTTCCCCGTCTCCGGGCAGACCGTGCCGGTATCGGTCATCCGCTGGCTCGGGCGGATCAAGGGCGCCGCCGCCCGCGTCAACGCCGAGCTCGGCCTGCTTGACCGTGAGACTGCCGAGAAGATCGCGGCCGCTGCCGACCGCGTCGCGAGCGGCGAATTCGACGAGCAGTTCCCGATCGACGTGTTCCAGACCGGATCGGGCACGTCGTCGAACATGAACGCGAACGAGGTGATCGCGAATCTCGCCGGCGACGGCGCCCACCCGAACGATCACGTCAACATGGGGCAGTCCTCCAACGACGTGTTCCCGTCGGCCGTCCATCTCGCTGCGCTCGATACGACGACGAACATCCTGCTGCCGGCGCTCGACGCGCTCGAGACGGCGTTCGCGGCCAAGGCCGAGGAGTTCAAGGACATCGTCAAGTCCGGGCGCACCCACCTGATGGATGCCGTGCCGGTGACGCTCGGCCACGAGTTCGGCGGCTACGCGGCTCAGATCCGGCTCGGCGCCCGGAGGGTTCGCAACGCGCTGCCGCAGGTCGCCCAGATTCCGCTCGGCGGCACCGCGACCGGCACCGGCCTGAACACGCACCTGGAGTTCGCCACCCGAGTGCGGGCGCACCTGATCGATGCGACCGGCCTGCAAATTCGCGGGCCCGAGGACCCGTTCGAGGCGCAGGGCAACCGTGACGCGCTCGTCGAGCTGTCCGGGGCACTGAAGGTCGTCGCCGTGTCACTGACGAAGATCGCCGGCGACCTGGCGCTGCTCGGGTCGGGGCCGCGGGCGGGGATCGGCGAGATCTTCCTGCCCGAGCTCCAGAAGGGCTCATCGATCATGCCGGGCAAGGTCAACCCGGTGATCCCCGAGGTCGTGCTTCAGGTGAGCGCCCAGGTGATCGGCAACGACGCGGCGGTCACGATCGGCGGCATGCAGGGCCAGTTCGAGCTCAACGTGCGCGTGCCGCTGATCGCGCGGAACCTGCTCGAGTCGATCCGCCTGCTCTCCAGCACGGCGAAGATCTTCAAGGAGAAGTGCGTCGAGGGCATCCGCGCCAACGAGGAGGGCTGCCGGCGCTCCGCGGAGGCGACGCTTGCCGCGGCGACCGCGCTCAACCCGCACATCGGCTACGACAAGGCCGGCGAGATCGTCAAGGAAGCGGCGAGCTCCGGCCGGATGCTCCGCGACGTCGCGCACGAGAAGGGCGTCGACGAGGAGACGTACAACACGGCGATGGATCTGCGCAAGATGGCGCAGGGGAACCTGTAATCGGCATGAATCGCAATTCACCGGCACCCCCCGCCGGTGAATTGCGATTCATCGCCCGTCGGACCGCCCCGGCGCCCCGGCGCTCCAGCGCCCCGGCGGTGAATTGCGATTCATCGCCCGTCGGACCGCTCCGGCGCTCCGGCGCTCCGGCGCCGAATTGCGATTCATCGCCCGGCGGCCGCCCCCGCGATCGCCTGGCCGGCGAGACGCCCGCTGAACACGCAGCCGCCGAGGAACGTCCCCTCGAGCGAACGCCTGCCGTGCATCCCCCCGCCACCGAACCCGGCTGCCTCACCGACGGCGTAGAGCCCCGGTATCGCCGCGCCGTCGGGCCGTAGCACCCGGCTCTCCAAGTCGGTCTGGATTCCGCCGAGGCTCTTGCGGGCGAGCACGGTCATCCGGATCGCGATCAGCGGACCCGCGGCAGGATCCTCGATCGGCTGGAACTTGCACGTCCGCAGACGGTCGCCGCGCCAATGCCGAAGCTGCTCGATCCTCCGCAGCTGATCGTCGTTGAACTGCGACGGTCCGCGCGCGATGGTCGCGTCGTAGCGGCGAACCTCGGACACCATCTGCTCGGCGTCGAGCGCGCCGTCGTCGGTCACCGCCGCCATCCGTCCCGCCAGCTCATCGAGCGAATCCGCCGCGACGAAGTCCGGGCAGTGCTCGACGAAGTGGCGCACGAGGGTCGGTTTGCCGAGCAGCACGCTCAGCAGGAAGCGGATCGGCCGCTTCTCTCGGATCGCCGGATTGTGCTGGGAGCCCGAGACGTCGAGCTCGCGCCGGGCGATCTTCCAGTTGCAGATCATCCAGTAGTACTTGCGCTCGTCCTCGCACATGCGCTGGAGCGCGTGATAGGCGTCGAACGTCGGGATCAGCGCGTCGGGCCCGTAGCGCCGGCCGGTGGGGTCGAGCACGAGGCCCGAGCGCGGGGGGATGAGCTTCAGCCCGTGCAGCGGGCGACGCGGGTTCGGATGCCGCACCGCGTCGGCGTAGTTCCACATCCTGTCGATGTGGGTGACGTTGCCGCCGAGTCGCTGCACCTCCTCGTGCATCGCGCCGTCCGCGTAGTAGTGCGACCCCATGAGGATGTCCTGGGGTGCTGCGCCGAGATTCGCCGGCCAGTTGCGCCGCACGATGTCGAGGTTGCCGCCGATCCCGCCGGCCGCGATCACCACCGCGCCGGCCGCGACCTCGCACGACGCGGGGTCATCGCCGTCCTCGTCGACGAACCGCACGCCGGTCACCCGCTCGCCGTCGCGCAGCAGCGCCGTGGCGCACCAGCGGAAGCGGATTCGGAGCGCCTCGCGGCGCGGGTGGTTCGTGATCGCCTGCCACAGCGCATCGATGAGTGCCTGGCCACAGCCCCACGTGAGGTGAAACCGTGGCACCGAGTTGCCGTCGCCGAAGGCGCCGCGCTCGGCCCAGTTGACGACGGGGAAGAACCGCACCCCATAGCGACCCAGCCAGCCGCCGACGTCGTCGCGGGCGCGGGCGACGTACTGCTCCGCCCACCGCCGCGGCCACACGTCCTCGGCCGTGAACTCGGCGGTTCGCATCCAGTCCGCGAGCGCCAGTTCGGTCGAGTCCCGAATCCGGGAGAAGCGCTGCTCGCGCGAGTCGACCATGAACACCCCGCCGAATGCCTCGCGGGCGAGACCGCCGACCTCGTCCGGCCGGCAGCGATCGGCGAGGAGCACGCCGCGGCCGCCGTCAAGCAGTTCGAGCGTCGTCGCCAGCCCGGCCAGGCCGGCACCGATGACGACGACCTCGGGCTCGGTGACGCTCACGCTCTGGCTACTAGCCCACTCTCGGTGCCGCACGACTTACGGACGCGTCCACTAGGTGGCGACGGTCTCGGCGCCGAGACCGATGACGCCCCGGGCGACGTCAACCGAGTAGTCGATCGGGACGACGATCAGCGATGGCACGTCGAGTGCGAGCGCGGCATCGAGGCGCTGGCGGAACTCCCCGGGCGCGCTGCACCGCCAGGCGGGCAGGCCGAACGACTCGGCGAGCTTGACGAAGTCCGGGTTGCCGAACGATACGTCGAAGTGGCGGCCGAACTTCTTGTCCTGCTTCCACTTGATCGAGCCGAACTCGCCGTTCTCCCAGAGGACGTTGACGATCGGGGTCTGCAGGCGCGCCGCCGTCTCGAGCTCCTGGAAGTTCATGAGGAAGCCACCGTCGCCATTGACCGTGACCACGCGCCGCTGGGGATGGACGAGCTTCGCCGCGATCGCCGTCGGCAGGGCGAAGCCCATCCCGGCGAGGCCATTCGCAATCAGCACCGTCCCCGGCTCATGGGCGGGGAACATCCGCCCGATCCACAGCTTGTGCAGGCCGACGTCGGAGACGAGGATGTCCTCGCGGCCGAGGGCGGCGCGGATTTCCCACAGGACACGCGGCGGGCGCATCGGGAAGTGGTCGTCCTCCTGCGCCTCGTCCAGGGCTCTGAGCGTGACGTTGCGCAGACCGGAGGGCATCGCGCCGTCGGTCGAGGTGACAGCGCGAGCGCAGCTCGTCGCCAACCGGGCGAGCACCTGCGCGATGTCACCGATCAGCTCGACCGCCGGTAGGTAGAACTCGTCGATCTCGGCGGCGACGCTGTCGACGACGATGATCTTCTTGGTCCCCTTCGGATTCCAGTGCTCGGGGGCGTGCTCGACCAGGTCATAGCCGACCGCGATCACGACGTCGGCGTCCTCGAATCCGGCCATCTCGTAGTCGCGCGCCTGCAGGCCGACCGTGCCGGCAGCGTACGGGCTCTCATAGTCGAGCAGGCCTTTCGCCATGAACGTCTCGGCGGCGTGGATTCCGGTCACCTGGACGAACGCCCGCAGCGCGCGGGCGGCGTGGCCGCGGATGGCACCGTTGCCGGCGAGCACGATCGGGTTCTCGGCCGCGTCGATGATCTCGGCGGCGCGCTGAAGCTCGCGCATGCCCGGCTCGGGCTGCACCGGCTCCAGGCGCGGCAGGGGCGAGGCGTCGAGCGAGCGCATCATCACGTCTTCGGGCAGTTCGAGGTGGGTCGGCCCGGGCTTCTCGGACTCGGCGACCTTGAACGCCTTGCGAACGACCTCGGGGACGATCTCGGGACTCGAGACACGCGCGTTCCACTTGACGATCGGCTTGAGAATCCCGATCAGGTCGATGTACTGATGCGACTCCTTGTGCATCCGCTCGACGTCGGCCTGGCCGGTGAGGGCGACGAGCGGCGCGCGGTCGAGAAACGCGTCGGCGACGGCGGTGACGAGGTTCGTCGCGCCCGGCCCGAGCGTGCCGAGGCAGACGCCGGCGCGGCCCGTGAGCCGGCCGTACGCATCAGCCATGTACGCGCCACCCTGCTCGTGGCGGACGGGGACGAACTGGATCGACGAGTCGGCGAGCGACTCGTTGAGGTCAAGTGTCTCCTCGCCGGGGATGCCGAACACGTACTGCACACCCTCGGCCTCGAGGCACTCGACGAAGACGTCGGATGCTCTGCGCTCGGCCATGCCAGCACCCTATCTAACCGAACCGCGTGCGTTCCAAGCGCATGGTCAGGCGACTCTCTCTACCCTCAGTCGGGTGCCTGCGCCGCTGCTTGCCGTCGACGGCCCCTATGTCCTGTACCGCTCGTTCTACGCGCTGCCGGACTCGATCACGGGTACGGACGGTCATCCGGTCAATGCGCTGCTCGGGGCGACGAACCTGCTCCTCAGGATCGCGGCCGATCGCCGGCCGCGCGCGATCATCCTGTGCTGGGGCGCCGAGGCGGCGGACTATCGCGTCGAGCTGTTTCCGAAGTACCACGCCGATCGCCCGCCCGTGCCGGACGGGCTCGCGTGGCAGTTCGAGCAGGCGCCCGGCCTGTTCGACGCCTTCGGCTGGAGCTCGGAGAGCACGCCCGACCTCGAGGCGGACGATCTGCTCGTGTCGCTGGCGAGCACCGAGGTCGCGGGCGGCGGCGACGCGCTGATCATGACCGGCGACCGTGACATGTACCAGTGTGCCGCCGAGCACATCAGCGTGCTGTTTCTCAAGCAGGGCCTGAGCGGTTTCGAGGAGGTCGACCCGGCCGGCGTCAAGCAGCGCTACGGCGTGACGCCCGAGCTCGTCCCCGACTTCATCGCGCTCCGCGGCGACCCCTCGGATGGACTGCCCGGCGCCCCCGGCATCGGACCGAAGACGGCGGCGGAGCTGCTCGATCGACACGGGTCGCTCGAGGCCGCGATTGCGAGCGCGCTGCATGAGCGGCCACGCGTCACCGCGGCGCTACAGGACACCGCCGATGACCTCCGTGCGTTCAAGGAGATCGCGACGCTGCGGACAGTCGCGCTCCCGCGGCCTCCGGACCGCGCGACCGATCTCGCGAGCGGCGCCCAAGCGGCGCGCCGGTATGGGCTGAACCGACTCGCCGAGCGTCTCGAGCAAGCCACCGACATCTCCGACCTCTAACGGGTAGAGCCGTCATGATGCCCTTGGTGCCACGTCGCGTACTGCTGCTCATCGGGACCGTGCTGCTTCTGCTGTCCGCTGTTGGCTGGTCCTCCACGCGGGGGAAGCATGGCCAGGCCCGGGCCGACAGCTGGAAGGTCCGACCGGCTGCGGACACGGATGCCGGCCGCGCGGTGGCGCATCTGCAACGAGTCCCGGCGCTCGTGCCGACCCGCGCCCGCACCGCGCTGGCATCGACGGACAAGCCGGCACCGGCGGTGCCCCTCACCGACGGCTGGCAGTGGGTGCCCGATCCGCACAATCTCGGGATCGCCGAGGACTGGGGCCAGGGCGGCGGGGGCAGCCTCCCGTGGTCTCCGGTCAGCATCCCCAACGACTACAACGCCACCGTCTCCAGCACGTCGGACGCCGGCACGGTTGCGTGGTACGAGGTGCAGTTCACAGGGCCGCCGATCACGCGCGACCGGGCGTGGCGGGTGGCCTTCGAGAGCGTCCGCCGCAACGCCCAGGTGTGGCTCAACGGCTACAAGATCGGCTCTAATTCGGATCCGTACGCGCCGTTCAGCCTGCCCGCGACGACACTCAAGCCGGGCCAACCCAACCTGCTCATCGTCCGCGTCGACAACGTCCGCGGCGGCGGCAGCCTGCCGGAGGACTGGTGGAACTGGGGCGGGATCATGGGCCCGGTGACGCTTGAGCCGGTCGGCCGCCTCGGTCTCAACGATCTCGGTGTCACCTCGCAGGTCGGCTGCCGGTATCGCTGTGGGTCATTCGTCGTCCGCGGGACCGTCGTCAACCGCTCGATCGGCGCGCTGCCGGCCACGGTCGTGGCTCGGGTCACCTCCCCGAGCGGTGACACGGTGACGGTGCGCAAGTCGCTCGGGAAGGTGCGCTCCGGCGCCGGCAGCGCGGTCAACGTCAACGTCCCGGTGCGCCGCCCCGCGGCGCTGTGGTCGCCGCAGCATCCGTCCCTGTACCGCGTTGACGTCCTTCTCAGCACCGGAGAACGCGTGGAGGAGAGCGAGACGCTGACGAGCGGCCTGCGCAGCGTGGCGGTGCGCAAAGGGCTCCTGTACCTCAACGGGCGCCGGCTGTGGCTGCACGGCGCGTCGATTCACGAGGACATCGACGGCCGGGGGGCGGCGCTGACCGACGACGACATCCGGACGATCGTCTCCGAGCTCAAGTCGGTCGGAGCGAACGTCACGCGCGCCCACTATCTCCTCAGCCCGCGCCTCCTCGACGCGCTCGACCGCGCCGGGATCATGGTCTGGGCGCAGCCGCCCGTCGACCACGCCGACGGTGCCCTGCGCACGGGCCGCGGCCGCAACCACGCGCTGTCGCTGCTCACCTCGACGCTGCTCGGCTACCGCAGCCATCCCTCGGTCATCGTCGACTCGGTCGGCAACGAGCTCTCGCCGAACGCGGACGCGACGAAGGGGACGCGCACCTACCTGCAGCAGGCCACGGCACTCGCGCGCAAGCTCAGCCCGGGGGTTCCCGTCGGCCTCGACACGTATTGCTACCCCGGGTATCCGGCGCAGAAGATCTACTCGACGCTCGACGTGCTCGGCATCTCGCACTACTTCGGCTGGTACACCGGGCCCAAGGGACATTCGATCGCCAACTTCAGCGGCTTGCAGCCGTTCCTGGTTCAGACGCACAAGCGCTACCCGACGCTCGCGCTCGCCGTCTCCGAGTTCGGCGCCGAGTCGCTGTTCGACGGCCCGGCGACGACGAAGGGGACGTACGAGTTCCAGAGCGCTTACGTTCAGCAGACGATGAACGTGCTTGACCGCCTGGCGTTCATGAACGGCGCGATCTACTGGACGCTCCGCGAATTCGCCGTCAATCCAGGGTGGCGGGGCGGCGTGACGCTGCCTCCGGGCACCGAGCCGGACGGAATCCACCACAAGGGTCTGATCGCCTACGACGGCTCGGAGAAGCCTGCGTTCTCAACCGCGCAGCAGGCCTTCGCCAAGCAGCCCGGCTTCGTTCACTGAGCCGCGCGGCTACGGCGTGAACTTGACCGTGATCACGTCGCCGTCGGTGACGACGTAGTCCCGGCCCTCGAGCCGGAGTGTTCCCCGGTCGCGCGCCCCCGCGTACCCGCCCGCGTCGACGAGTTCGTTCCACGGCACGACCTCGGCGCGAACGAAGCCCTTCTGGATGTCGCTGTGGATCATGCCCGCCGCGTGCCACACCGACAGGCCGCGGCGCAGGTGCCAGGACTGCGCCGGCTTGTCCTCGCCGGCGGTGAAGAAGGCCGCGAGCTCAAGCAGGTCGAACGCGCCCCGGACCACGGTCTGCAGCCCGGACTCGCTCAGGCCGAGGTCAGCACGCATCGCGGCCGCGTCCTCGTCGTCGAGCTCGGACAGTTCGGACTCGAGCCGTGCCGACACGGCGACGGCCTCGGCCCCGACGGCACGTGCGTGCTCGGCGATCGCCGGCGGCAGCTCGTCGCTGCCCTCCTCCACGTTGACGACGAACAGCACCGGTTTCGCCGTCAGCGGAGAGAGCAACGTCATCGCGTCCGAGGCATCGGGGGGCGGCGGAACCGAGCGCGCGGGCCGGCCTGCCTGCAGGGCTTCGACCACGTCGCCCAGCCACGCTGCCTCGGCGATGGCGTGCCGGTCCCCGGACTTCGCCGTCTTCGACACGCGGTCACGGCGTCTCTCGGCCTGCTCGAGGTCGGCGTAGACGAGCTCGGTCTCGATCGTCTCGATATCGGCGAGCGGGTCGACCCGGCCCTCCGGATGGACGACGTTCGGGTCCTCGTGGGCTCGCACGACATGGACGATTGCGTCGGTCTCCCGGATGTTCGCGAGAAACTGGTTGCCGAGGCCCTCGCCCTTGTGTGCGCCGGCCACGAGCCCGGCGATGTCATGGAACTCGATCGTGTCCGGGACGATCTTCGAGGCCTTGACCGTGTTGGCGACGGCGTCAAGCCGCGCGTCGGTGACCGGCACGACGGCGACGTTCGGCTCGATCGTCGTGAACGGGTAATTGGCCGCCTCGACCGCGACTCCCGTCAGCGAGCGGAACAGTGAGGACTTGCCGGCATTCGGCATCCCGACGATCCCGACCTTCATGACGTGAGCTCTCCGATCAGCGTGCCGAGCGCGGCCCCCGCGACGACGTCGGCGGGGTAATGCACGCCGAGGTACGGGCGGCTGAACGCGAACACGGCCGCCGCCGCGTAGAGCTCCCGGGCCGGACGGAGTCCGCGAAAGGCCCGGGCGGCGGCGAACGATGTCGTCGAGTGGGCACTCGGAAACGAGAGGCCGGACACGGTCGGCGTCAGCGGCGGCAGGCCGGTGAGCTCGGGCCGCCGGCGGCGGACGGCGAGCTTGACCGCGTAGTTGGCGCCGTAGGCGATCGCGACGGTTCGCATCGCCCGCGCCCAGGCGCCGCGGCGGTGTGGATCGAGGAGGACGCCGGCGGCGCCGAGCGCGAACCAGCAGGCCGCGTGCTCACCGAGCCGCGAGTACACGCTGAGAGCGCGCTCGAGCACGGGCGGGTGCATGCGGGTGCGCATCAGCACAAGGAGGCGCCGATCGAGGCTCAGGACGGACACGAGGCATGACTGTACGAGGCTCTCGCGGAGTACGGTGTTCCCGATGGTGCGGAGATGGCGCGGAGCGCGAGCCGTCGCCGGTACGGCGATCGTCCTGGCGGGCTGCGGCGGGGGTGCGGCGAGCTCACAGGTGTCGGCCGTGCCCGCGGCGCGTTCCGCGCACTGGACGGCATTCGTCCACACACGCCGTCCGCTCGATGTCGCAGGGCCGCGCCGGGACGGGGCGATCGTGCTCGCCGCGGCCGGACGCCTGGCGCTGCTGCACCCGAACGGGATGCTGAGAACCGAGGCACCCGCGTACCGCAGCCCGACCGGCGAGGAGCCCTACATCGCGCTCTCCCCGGGCGGCTGCTTCGGTCGGGACACGGTGTACGCGCTGCGCCTCGGGTCCGGCAAGGGCGTCGTCAGGGTTGCCCCATCGGGGACGACGCGCGCGCTGGCGCGGCTCAGCGCCCGCGGCCTCGTCGACGGGATCGCGTTCGACCGCACCGGCGCCTTCGGCGGCCGCCTCCTCGTCACCGTCAACGCCGGCTCAGGTTCGACCGTCGACGCTGTCGGCTGCCATGGCCGGGTCACGGCGATCACTGCGCACGCGCCACGGATCGAGGGCGGGATCGTCGTCGCGCCACACGGCTTCGGACAATTCGCCGGAGACCTCATCGCGCCGGATGAGCGGGGCGGCGGCATCTACGCGATCACGCCGCGTGGGCGCACGATCCTGATCGGGGCCTCCGGCTTGCCGCACGGTCCTGACATCGGCGTCGAGAGCGCCGGCTTCGTCCCCCGTGGGAACGTCGACGCGCTCCTCGCCGACCGGCTCACACCTGCGAACCGCCACCCCGGCGACGACGTCGTGCTCCGGATCCGCCACGTCGCGCTGCTCGCCGCGGGCGTCCGGGCGGGTGACCTGTTGGTCGCGAGCGAAGGCGGGGCGCGCACCGATGCGGTCCGCTGCGGTGCGCGCGGATGCGTGATCCGGCACGTGGCGGACGGCCCCGCTGTTGCCCACGCCGAGGGCCACATCGCGTTCATCGCCGCCCGCTGAGCCCGCGGCCGCGGCGTCGGCGTCGGCCTCGCGCCAGCGGGCGACGGTCGTACGCAGCCGCACGTACGCGACCCCGCCTGGGATCGTCGGCAGCCAGAACGAGATGACGCGGTAGGCAAGCACGCCGAGGATCGCAAGGCTCCCCGGGGCTCCGAAGGCGATCAGGGCGCCGATCATCCCGCCCTCGACGCCGCCGATGCCGCCGGGGAGGGGAAGCGTGTTGCCGAGCTGTCCGACGAAGTACGCCATCACGACCGTCGCGAGCGGCGGCGGGCTGCCGAACGCGTGCAGCGATGCCCACAGGGCGCCGATGTCAAAGCCCCAGTAGGCGACCGCGCCGAGCACCCCGAGCCGCCGTGTGCGCACCAGGTCGAAGGCGATCCGCAGCGCCTGACGCAGTGCTCGCGGCGCGCCGGGGGACAACACTCAGCCCGGCGGCCGCGCTGATGCCGGCCACGCCGACGATCGCGGGCACGACGGTCACGGTCCACGGCGCCTCGCCGGCGACCACGCCGGTCCTCAGCCCGACGCCGACAAGCGTGACCGTGGCGGCGAACACACCGTAGAGAAGGAGCTCGAACGCCAGCATGCGCCGCGCGATCGCCGCCGGGGACAGTCCGGCGGCGCGGAGCGCCCACACGGTCAGCGCGACCCCGCCCGCGCCCGCGGTCGAAAGCAGCTTGCTCGCGACCGTGCCGGCGAGCGTGATCTGGAACGCCTCGCGCGCGCCGAGCCGCACCGACCGCGCTCGCGCCGACGCTGATCACGTGGCGGTGTCGACGCACGACGGCACGGGGGCGCTGTTTCACCGTGAGGATTCGGTGTCCCGGCGCCGTCGCTCCGTAACACCGCCGGTGTGGTCTTCTGACAATCCGTGCTTTTCACGGATCGGATCGCGTTCTAGGTACGGTGGCTCGGAAGGTGGCCAAAAGCCATCATTCCTCCTGCGGACGGATCCAGTCCTGAGGGGAGCTAGCCCCCTCGCCAGAAGTTCGGTCGCGTGCCGGTTCCCTGCCCCGGCGCGCGACCGATTTTTTTTTTCTGCGACGAGCCGATTTTCTGCGACGAGCCGATACTCTGGCGCGCCGCGACGAGCCGATACCCTGGTGCGCCGCGACGAGCCGATACCCTGGCGCGCCGCGACGAGCCGATACCCTGGCGCGCCGCGACGAGCCGATACTCTGGCGCGGTGCCCGCACCTGAGCTGCCGCTTCCTCCCGCGAGTTTGCTTACGCGGGTGGGGACGGTTGAAGGTGCCGACCCGATCAGGTTCTACCTGGAAGAGGGCGCTCGCCTCCGCGGACTCATCACCGGGTTGCTGCCGCAGGGGTGGAACTGGGAAGGCAAGCGAGCGCTGGACTTCGGGTGCGGATCAGCGCGAGTCCTTCGTCACTTTGCCAGTGAAGCTGAACACGGTTCGTTTCTCGGCTGTGACATCGATCGGGGGAGCATCGACTGGGATAACGCCCATCTCAACCCGCCGTTTCGCTTCTTTACGAATGCGCCCGCGCCGCCGCTGCCGCTCGACGCGGACTCAATCGATCTGGTCTGGGCGATGTCGGTCTTCACGCACATCAGCGATCTGTGGAGTGATTGGCTGACGGAGCTTCATCGGCTGCTGAGCCCGGGCGGGATCCTGGTCGCCAGCTTCCTGGGCGAGGGCATGTGGGAAGCGTTGATCGGTGAGCCCTATCCCGAGGACGAGGTCGGGATGGTCGTACGCCAACACTGGACAGGTCCAGACGCTCAGGTGTTCCACTCCGAATGGTGGCTGAGAGAGCACTGGGGCCGGTGCTTCGACGTCCTGGCCGTCATGCGACCGCCTCACTCGGCGAGCGGAGCACCGGACATCACCCACAGCTACATCGCCCTGCGCAAGCGAGCTGTAGCGATATCCAAGGCGGACTTGGAGCGCCTCGCTGAGGACCCGCGCGAGGCGACGAGTCTCCAGACAAGCCTGCGGCTGGCCCGGTCCGAACTGGCGCATCTGGCCACGAGGGTCCCGTCGCGTCGGTGGCGTCACCTGCTCGGTCGCCGGCTTCCCGCACTACGGCGACTCGCCGGGCGCTCACTGTGAGCGCCACGTTTGAACGCTACGGGTCCGCGGCGGTGCGGCTGTTACCGACGTCGCTGCTGGCACTGCTGGCGCAGGCGCAACGGCCCGTGGCGCGGCGCGCAGCCGCCTCGAAGTGGCGTCGCTACTACGGCCGGCAGTTCGTCTCGGCGTTCGATCCCGAAGACGACCTGATGCACTACACGATGGAATTCGCAGCCCACGAGCACTCGTCTCTGCGCTACTACCAGGGCCTGCGCATGTACTTCGAAGGGGGGAGGTGGAACTGCGCAGAGGTCGAGAAGGTCCTCGGCGATGTCGGCTTCGCGCTGGCTGACGCCCACTCGATGCTCGAGTTCGCCTGTGGCTACGGACGACTGACGCGGCACTTCGTCCACATGCTGCCGGCGGCTCGGATCACCGGCTCGGATATCGATCCTCGCGCCGTCGCGTTCGTGCGCCGCGAGTTCGGCGTCGACGGGTTCGTATCGACCACTCGCCCACCGACCTGCGCCACGATCGCCGCTACCAGGTGATCGTCGTCGTGTCGCTGTTCAGCCACCTGCCGCTCGCCGGCTGGGGACCGTGGCTGACGCGACTGCACGCGCTGCTGGAGGACGACGGGCTGCTGCTGTTCTCGACGCTCGGGATGCACGCCTGGGATGTCAACATCCCGGCTGACGCACGTGATCGCTTCCAGTCCCCGGTCGATGGCTTTCGCTACAGCCCGGAAAACGAGACCCGGGGCCGGCTCTCAGGGCAGAACTACGGGGTCGCCTACGTCGACGACACGTTTGTCCGGCGGGTCGCGGCCGACACGTTTGCCGGCACGTTCGTGACGTTCGTGCCGCGCGCGCTCAATGGATTTCAGGACGCCTACGTGCTGCGCCGGGGCGGACAGCCGCCCGGATAGGGCGGCTCAGGTGAGGCCGAAGCCGACGCGGTGCTCCTCCGCGTCGACGAGCACGTAGACGACCTTCGTGAGGTCGAGCGCAACGGTGCCGTCCTCGGCCGTCAGCTCGTGCCAGCCATCGCCGCCGAGCGCGCCGCGGAGCTGCTTGAGCTCGTCCGGGGCCACTCGGGCGCTCAGCACCTGGCCCCCGAGGAACCCGATATTGATCTTCTGCGGCTTCTCGTCGGCCATGTCAATGAGCCTCCTTCGCGGGCTGGACGATCTCGGTCAGGACGCTACCGGTCGAGGCGGGGTGGACGAACGCCACGCGGCTGTTGCGGATCCCGCGCCGCGGCTGCTCGTCGATCAGCCGCATGCCGGCGGCGGAGAGTGCCCGCAGCGTCCCTTCGATGTCCTCGACGCGGTAGGCGACGTGATGCAACCCCGGTCCGCGCCGAGCAAGGAACTTGCCGACGGCCGTGTCCGGTCCGAGCGGCTGGAGCAGCTCGACGTGACAGTCGCCGACGTCAAGCAGTGCCGCGTCGACGCCCTGCTCGCTCACCGTCTCCCGGTGCACGAGCGGCATCCCGAGCGCGTCACGGTAGATCGCGAGCGACTCGTCGATGCTCCCGACGGCGACGCCGACGTGGTCGATCAGGGTCAGCATGCGGGGGCGGAGAATACCCGCGCCGGGCTACGACCGGTCGTGCGGCCGGTCACGTGACCGCTCGTGCGGCTGGTCGGCACTCGCCGCTGCGATCCCGAGCTCGCCGCCAACCCGGCGCGGCGCCTCGGCCGGCACGCCGACCATGATCCGGTCGATGTCCTCGCGCTCGAGCACCTCGTTGCTCAGGAGCGTCGCGGCGAGCTCGTCGAGTTGGGGCCGGTGGCGGTTGATGATGTGCGTCGCGGTCCGGAACGCCTGATCCGCGACGTCCTGGACCTCGGCGTCGTGGACTCGGCGGGTCGCCTCAGCGGAACTGTCAGGGAGCACTTTGAGCGACCGCACGCCCGTGCCCATCGCGTAGTCGTGGATCATCGCGTGGGCGATGTCGGCCACTCGCTTGAGGTCATCGGACGCGCCGGTGGTGATCGAGCCGAACACGATCTGCTCCGCGGCGCGGCCACCAAGCAGCATCGTCATGTAGTCGATGAGCTCCTCACGCGTCTTCAGATACCGGTCCTCCTCGGGAAGGTTGAGCGTGTAGCCGAGCGCCTTGCCGCGCGGCACGATCGAGATCCGGTGGACGCGGTCGACCGACGGCAGCAGCTCACCGCAGAGCGCGTGGCCGGCCTCGTGGAACGCGACGACGCGCTTCTCGTGGTCGGTGAGCGCGCGGCGGGACTGCATGCCGGCGACGACGCGCTCGAGTGCGGCGTCGAAATCGGTCATCGACACACTGCTGGCGCCCCGCCGGGCGGCGAAGATCGCCGCCTCGTTGCAGATGTTCGCGAGGTCGGCGCCGGTCAGGCCGCTCGTCTGGCGCGCCAGCAGGTTGAGGTCGACGTCGTCGCCGAGCGGCTTGTTGCGCGAGTGGACGCCGAAGATGCGCTCACGGCCACCGACGTCGGGCGGGGAGACGAAGATCTGGCGGTCGAACCGCCCGGGGCGGAGCAGCGCCGGGTCGAGTTTCTCCAGCAGGTTCGAGGCGGCGATCACGACGACGTCCTTGGCCGTGCTGAAGCCGTCCATCTCGACGAGCAGCTGGTTGAGCGTCTGATCGCGCTCGCCCGAGATGTCCATCCCGCGATGGCCGCCGACAGCATCGAGCTCGTCGATGAACACGATCGCCGGGGCATTCTTGCGGGCGATCCGGAACAGCCGGCGGATGCGTGCCGCCCCGAGTCCGGCGAACATCTCGATGAACGACGCCGCGGACTGGGAGTAGAACGTCGCACCGGACTCGTGGGCGACCGCCTTGGCGAGCAGCGTCTTGCCGGTCCCGGGCGGCCCGTGGAGGAGGATCCCCTTCGGCACCTTCGCGCCGAGCTCGCGGAACCGCTTCGGGCTGCGCAGATACTCGACGACCTCGCGGAGCTCCTCCTTCGCCTCGTCGGCGCCCGCGATGTCCGACCAGCCGAGCGACGGCGCGCGCTCGGGCTTGATCTCGACCGGCTTCGTCTTCGGCATATGGCGCATCAGCACGATGACGGATACGCAGAGCACCCCCATGAACAGGATGGGGATCCAGTGGAGCATGAACGTCTGGATGTCCGGCTCCCACAGGAAGTTGGCGCGCACCATAAGCAGCACTCAGCTCATCGGCAACCGGGGGGTCTCACTCAACCTTCTGGAGCCTCGGATTCGGCGAATACGCGCGTCCAGCCTTCGCGCACGGCTTACCTTCAACGATTACGACGTCCGCGGTGTAATCGTTCTGACCGCGAATCAAGGACGACCCTACCCCATACGCGTCCACCGGCATGCCCGCGGACTCGAATTCGGCGATCCGCTCGGCGGTGAAACCGCCGCTCACGACGATTCGCACCTCTGGAAAGCCATGCGCGTCGAGCGCGGCGCGGACCTTCGCGACGAGCCGCTGGTTGACACCGGTCGGCTTGAAGTGGCCCATCTCGTCCCACAGCGCACGGTCGACGAGGTTCTCCGAGGTGTCGAGCCGGACCCCCCACAGCCTGGGACCGAGCGTCTCGGCCACCTCGAGCGCGGTCCTGACGGAGTCGTTTGACCAGTCGACGAGGACCGTGATGTTCATTCTCTCGTGGTAGCGCTCGGCAAACGAGCGGGCAGCGGCGGCGGTGTCCCCGCCGAACGCGGCGATCAGACCGTGGGGCACGGTGCCCATGCCCGTGCCGCCCCACCAGGACGCCTGGGCGTCGGTGGACACGCCGATGGCACCGGCGACGTGAGCCGCCCAGCCGTCGCCGGTCTGCACGAGCCAGTGGTCGTGGCGGGCGGGGAAGTAGAAGATCGGCTTGCCGTGAGCGGCTTCGACGACCGCCCGGACGTTGCGCATGATCAGCGACCGGCGGGCGAGCACGCCGAGGTACACGGTCTCGAGATGCGCGAACAGGCTGTAGTCGCCGGCGATCGTCAGCACCGTCTCGTGCGGCGCGATGCTGTCGCCCTCGTACAGCGCGTGGACGTCGAGCTCGCCCCAGCCGTCGACCCACTCATCACCGTCGAACCGTCCGGCACACGTCTTCAGGATCGCGATCGCCTCGTCGATCCCGCCGAGCAGTGAGTCCTGCTTCTGGAAGGCCTGCATGACGACGTACGGGTGACGATTCTCGGCCTCGAGCAACTCCTTCGTGTACACGAAGTACGCGTCGGAGTAGTAGCCCTCGCGGATGCGCTGGACCGGAAGGCGGAAGATCTGCGGGTCAAGGCGGGTCGCCACCTGCGTGTCCATGCGGCAAGTCTAAGGCGGGTGACACGGTCACGAACGCGCCCTTGAGGGTGAGAAGCCCCACTGGTACGCTGACCTGCGCGATGCTCAGCACAGTTCGACATTGACTCCACGCTTTTCCAGCGCCTCCGACTGAGGTGTCTCGCGGCGCCGCCGCGACCGCGTCGTTTCGTTTCTGTCGAGTGTGACTTATGAGTTCGTACCTCCGCGTTCTGCGCGTCCCAGACTTTCGAAATCTCTTCTTCGGGCAAGCCGCCAGTGTGATCGGCGATCGCGTCGTGCTCGTGGCACTCGCGCTCTACATCACGCAGAAGACGGGATCGGCGTCGGATCTGGGACTCGTCCTCGGAGCGCAGGCGCTGGCGCTCGTCGCGCTGCTGCTGTTTGGCGGGGTGTGGGCTGATCGGCTGCCTCGTCAGCGGATCATCATCGCCACCGACCTGACCCGCGCGGCGCTGCACGGACTGCTGGCGGTGATGATCTTCACCGGCTCGGTCGCGATCTGGCAACTCGTCGTGATCGAGGTCATGTTCGGGTTCGCACAGGCGTTCTTCCAGCCGGCCTACACCGGCCTCATCCCGCAGACCGTGCCGGAGTCACTGCTCCAGGACGCGAAGGCGATCACCGAGACGATGGCGAACCTGGCGTTCCTCATCGGGCCCGCCCTCGCGACGGTGCTTGTGCTCGGGATCGGTGCTGGTGAGGCGTTCGCGCTCGACGCGGCGACATTCATCGTCAGTGCCCTGTTCACGCTCCGGGTTCACCCGCTGCCGGTACCGCCGGACACCGAAGTCGACGTGGCGTCGTCTCAGTCGCCGTCGGTCGTGCGCGAACTGCGTGACGGCTGGCGCGAGGTTCGCTCCCGCACGTGGGTGTGGGTCGTGATCGCCGTCTTCGCCGGTGCGGTCATGTGCGTGTACGCACCCTGGTACGCCCTCGCGCCGGTGATCGCCCGCGACCACTACGGCGGCGCGGGACTGTTTGGCGTGCTCGAGAGCGTCGCCGGGGTCGGCGCTGTCGTCGGTGCCGTGATCGCTCTGCGCTGGCGTCCGCGGCACCCGCTCCGGACCGGGCTGCTGTTGACGCTCGCGTGGCCCGTTCAGGATGGACTGTTTGCGGTTGGCGTGCCGATCCCGGTCATCGTCGCGGCCGCGTTCGGGACCGGCTTTGGATTCGCACTGCTCATGATCTGGTGGGAGACGGCGCTTGCCCGGCATATCCCGTCCCGCGCGCTTGGGCGCGTCAGCGCGTGGGACTGGATGGGCTCGCTGGCGCTGCTCCCGCTCGGATACCTCGTTGCCGGCCCGCTCGCCGATGCCTTCGGAGCGCGCACCGTGCTCGGCGTCGGGTGCATCATCGGCCTCGGGTTGCTGACGCTCAGCCTCGTGCCACGATCCGTGCGCCGCCTCGGCCCCGGTCCGGAGCGTCTCTCAGCCGAGGACCTCGCGAGCGAGGTCGGCGTAGAACTGGGCGGCGAAGCCGAGGTCGCGCACGTCGATGCGCTCATCGGCGTTGTGCACGAGCGGCCCGGTCTGAAATAGGTTCATGTGACGGTGCGGGAAGAAGCCGTAGGCCGCGCAGTCCGGGAAGGCTTCACGGAACCACCGCGAGTCTGAAAAGCCTGGGAGGATGACCGGCACCGATCGGGCGCCTGGGTCGTTCGTGGTGACCCAGCCGTCGATCGCGGTCATGAGCGGCGTGTCGACCGACGACGCGTTGCCGGTGACGCGCTCGGTGAACTCGATGCCCAGCTGCCTGGCGTCCTCGCCGAGCGCTTCCTCGATACGTCGCAGGGCGGCCTCCTCGCCGAGTCCAGGCGGCACCCGGCAGTCGACCTTCAGCTCGGCGCGGGACGGGATCACGTTGATCTTGTCCGATGCGTGGATCATCGTCGGCGTCAGCGTGACGCCGAGCATCGGCTCGAGGAAGATGAGCAGCCCGGGAGCGCTCTGGCTGATCGCCTGCAGCGCGGCCGCCGGGTCCTCGGGATCGTGGCCGAGTCCGCGCAGCAGCGCCGCCGGCCCCTCGGTCATCTCGAACGACATCCCGCTGGCACCGAGCTTCGTCAGCACCGGGCCGAGCTTCAGGAGCGCGTTGTCGCCGGTCTTCGGCAAGGACGCATGGCCGGCGGTGCCGGACGCTGTCAGGCGGAAACGAAAGATCCCCTTCTCGGCGACACAGACGCCGTAGTACCGCGTGCCGCCGTACTCGAGCACCGGCCCGCCGCCCTCGTTGATGAGCATGTCGCAGCGCACCTTGTCCGGGTGGTGCTCGCACAGCCAATGCGCGCCGACGTCGCCGCCGGTCTCCTCGTCGGCGACGAACACGAGCTTCAGCGCGCCGCGGGCCGGCCGCCATCCCTCCCGGGCCATCGCCACTGCGGCGACCGCCTCGGCGGCCACCTGCGACTTCATGTCGAGCGCGCCACGTCCCCACAGAAAGCCGTCCGTGACATCGCCGGACCAGGGGTCGTGCTGCCACTCCGAGGGGTCGGCGAGGACGGTGTCGACATGGCCGAGGTAGAGCAGCGTCGGGCCGTCCGGATCCGCGCCGGGCAGCGTCGCGACGAGGTTGGGTCGGTCCTCGACCGCGGCGAGCAGCTCGGTCTCGAACCCAGCGCTTCGGCAGTACTCGGCGAGGTACTCGATCGCCGGCCGTTCGTTGCCCGGCGGGTTGACCGTATTGAACTGGACGAGCCGCTGGAGGACCTCGATCGTCTCGGCCTGGAGGTCGGTGGTGGTGGTCATCGGGGGGTGAGCCTAGTGGACATGTCCACTAGCTACTGGGTCGGGTGAAATACCATGCGGCGCCGTGTCGTCCGATCTCGATCTCGCGCTCGCCCTCGCGGACGTCTCGGACGCGATCACGATGGATCGCTTCCTCGCCGAGGACCTGGCCGTCGACACGAAGCCCGACCTCACGCCCGTCACCGAGGCGGACCGCGCCGTCGAGGAGGCGATCCGGTCGCGCCTCGGCGAGCTTCACCCCCACGACTCCATCCTTGGCGAGGAGTACGGCCACTCCGAGCCCGGCGGCGGGACGCGCCGGTGGATCGTCGACCCGATCGACGGCACGAAGAACTACGTGCGCGGGATACCGGTGTGGGCGACGCTGCTCGCGCTCGAGCAGGACGAGGAGCTCGTCGCCGGCATCATCTCCGCGCCGGCGCTCGGGCGGCGGTGGTGGGCGAGCCGCGGCGAGGGCGCGTATGTCGAGGACCGCCTCCGCGGCGAGGGCGCCCGGCGGATCGGTGTGTCCGGGGTGCACGAGCTCGCTGATGCGCAGCTGTGCTTCTCCGGGCTCGAGGACTGGCCGGACGGCGGTGCGCGCCTCATGCACCTCGCCAAGAGCTGCTGGCGCTCGCGCGGGTACGGCGACTTCTGGTCCTACGCGCTGCTCGCCGAGGGTGTGGTCGATCTCACCTGTGAGCCGATCGTCGAGCTGTGGGATCTCGCTGCGCCCCGGATCCTCGTCGAGGAGGCGGGCGGCCGGTTCACCGACCTCAGCGGTGTCTCGCGGGCCGACGGCGGCGACGCCCTCGCGACCAACGGATTGCTGCACGAGGCCGCGCTCGCGATCATCGGGCGCTGAGACGCCCATACTTCCGTTATGCAGCAGCTGTTCGGCGATGAGGAGATCGGCTCGGGCGCGCATCCGCTGCCGCCCGACGCGCCGCTGGCGACGCGCATGCGTCCGCGCACGCTCGATGAGTTCGTCGGCCAGAAGCGGCTGCTCGCGCCCGGGTCGGCACTGCGCCGTGCGATCGAGGAGAACCGCCGCCATTCGATGATCTTCCACGGGCCGCCGGGGAGCGGAAAGACGACGCTCGCCCGGATCATCGCCGAGCACTCCGGGGCCACGTTCGAGGAGGAGAGCGCGGTCCAGGCCGGCCGTGCCGAGGTCCGCGCCGTGCTCGAGCGGGCACGCCAGCGCCTCGACGGGACGGGTACGAAGACGATCTTCTTCCTCGATGAGATCCATCGTTTCAACAAGGCCCAGCAGGATGCGCTGCTGCCGGCCGTCGAGGACGGGCTCGTCACGCTGATCGGCGCGACGACCGAGAACCCGTATTTCGAGGTCAACTCGGCGCTCATCTCCCGCGCCCAGGTGTATGAGCTCGAGGCTTTGACCACGGACGACATCCGGGCGCTGCTCGATCGGGCCGTCTCCCGGGGCGAGGTGGGCGATCCCGGCCGGGTGCTGCCGGAGGCGCTGGACTTCCTCGCCGCGCGCGCTGACGGCGACGCGCGCACGGCTTTGAATGCGCTGGAGATCGCGTCCGAGGTGGCGCCGGCCGGTGAGCCCGTCACGCTCGCCCACGCCGAAGACGCGCTGCAGCGCCGGGCGCTGCGCTATGACCGCCAGGCCGACCGTCATTACGACACGATCTCGGCCTGGATCAAGGCGACGCGCGGGTCCGATCCGGATGCGTCGCTCTACTACCTCGCGGTCATGCTCGAGGGCGGCGAGGATCCCCGCTTCATCGTGCGCCGGATGATCGTGCTCGCCTCAGAGGACATCGGCAACGCCGACCCCCAGGCGCTCGTGATCGCCACGTCAGCCGCCGCCGCGGTCGAGCACGTCGGGCTGCCCGAGGCCCAGTTTGCGCTTGCCCAGGCCGCCATCTACCTGTCCCTGGCGCCGAAGTCCGACGCCGCCAAGCGCGCCGTGTTCGCGGCCCGTCGGCACATCGCCGACCACGGCGCGGACCTGCCGCCGCCCTGGTTGCGCTCCTCGACGCGCCGTGACGGTGAGTACGACAACCCGCACCACCGACCCGGGCACGTCTCGCCCCAGGAGCTGATGCCGGACCGGGCGGTCGGGGCTCGCTTCTACGCGCCCGACGATGCCGAAGCCGCGTTGCGTCAGCGGCTCGAGGAGATCCGGCGCGAGCGCGGTCGCGGCGGCGGCGAGTAGTCTGATTCGGCATGGAAGCAGCCACCCTCACGCAGCAGCTCGAGTCGTTCAACCCGGCAACCGGCGAGCGCATCGGCGCCGTCCCGATCACACCGCCCGAGGACGTCGCCGCGATCGTCACCGGCGTCGCCCAGGTCCAGCCGTTCTGGGCTCAGCTGACGCTCTCCGACCGGGCCCGCTACCTCGAGCGGGCCTCGCAAGTGTTGATCGATGAATCCGACGACATCCGTGATCTGCTCGTGCGTGAGCAGGGCAAGCCACGCAACGAGGCGTTCTCGATGGAGATTCTCCCGACGATCGACGCACTCCAGTGGATCGCGCGTGCCGGGAGGGAGATCCTCGCCGACGAGAAGATCCCGATGCCGCAGGCGTTCCTGAAGACGAAGCGCTCGGCGTTCACCTACGAGCCGCTCGGCGTGATCGGGATCATCTCTCCCTGGAACTACCCCTGGAGCATCCCGCTCGGCGAGGTCGCGCTCGCGCTGATGGCGGGCAACGGCGTCGTCCTCAAGCCGGCCTCGCTGACGCCGCTCATTGGCGAGCGGATCCAGAGGGTGTTCGAGCGCGCCGGCGTGCCCGAGGGGCTCGTGCAAGTCGTGCACGGACCCGGCACCGGCTCGGCGCTCGCGAAGTCCGACGTCGACAAGGTCTTCTTCACCGGCTCGGTCGAGGTCGGCCGGGGCGTCGGCGAGGAATGCGCGCGGCAGCTCAAGGGCTCGGTGCTCGAACTCGGCGGCAAGGACCCAATGATCGTCCTTGCCGACGCGAACCTCGAGCACGCGGTCGCCGGCGCGCTGTGGGGTGGCTTCGCGAATGCCGGCCAGACGTGCTCCGGAATCGAGCGGGTGTACGTGATGCGTGAGGTCGCCGACCGCTTCATCACCGAGGTGATCGCGGGCGCCCAACGATTGGTCGTGGGCGATCCACTGAGCTGGGACACGGAGATCGGCCCGATGGTCTCCCGCGAGCAGTTCGAGACCGTGCGCGAGCTCGTCGATGACGCCGTCGCGGCGGGCGCGGTCCTGCGGTGCGGCGGTCCTATCTCAGAGGCGCCGGCCGGGATGTCCGCGGACGCCGCCTGCTACGCCCCGACGGTGCTCACCGACGTGACGCATGACATGCGGATCATGCGCGAGGAGATCTTCGGCCCGGTGCTCCCTATCGTCGTCGTCTCCTCCGAGGACGAGGCGGTGCGCCTTGCCAACGACTCCGTATTCGGGCTCGGCGCCTCGGTGTGGACCGCCGACCGGAGCAAGGGCGAGCGGATCGCCCGTGAGCTCGAGTCCGGCATGGTCTGGATCAACGATCACATGTTCAGCCACGGCGCCTGTCAGTGCTCGTGGGGCGGCGTCAAGGAGTCAGGCCTCGGCCGCACCCACTCGAAGTTCGGTCTGTACGAGTGCGTCAACGTCAAACTCCGCGTGTGGGAGGGATCGAGCCTGCGCGATCCGTGGTGGCATCCTTATGACGAAACGCTCGGCCGGGCGCTCAAGCACACCGCGACGATCCTCTACGGCCGCCCGTCGATCCGAGCGGGAGCGTTGAAGGACGGCCTCGGACCGCTGATGAAGCTCGGTGGCCGCCTGGCGCGCGACGCGATCAAACGCTGAACGGATGCCCGACCGCGCTCGCCGTCAGCACAGAGAGCTGACGGGGGCGAGCGCGTGACCACGCAGGCGACCGCGATCGGCGCCTGTCGTACCCTGTAGAGACATGCCCGCTCAGGCCTACATCGGCAAGGAGTGCGTCTGCCAGCTCCGCAAGGGGATCTGCGATCAGTCCTGCGTCAAGGACATGCTGGACACGCCGTTCTATATCGCATGCCTGCGCCTGAAAGGTCGGCGCGCCCTCGTCGTCGGCGGCGGCGACGTCGGCCTGGAGAAGGTCGAGGGCCTGCTCGCGTGTGATGCCGACGTCACGGTGATCGCGCCCGAGGCCCATCCGGCGCTTGTCCAGCTCTCACTGGAGGGCTCGATCACCTGGGAACGGCGCGTGTATGAGCCATCCGATCTCGACGGCTGCCTGATCGCGATCGCCGCGACGAACGACACCGACGTCAACATCCACGTGTTCGAGAACGCCGAGCAGCGCTCGATGCTGATCAACGTCGTCGACGTCCCGCCGCTGTGCAACTTCATCCTCCCGGCGATCGTCCGCACCGGCCCGCTTGCGGTCGCGATCTCGACGGCCGGCGCCTCGCCGGCGCTCGCCAAGCGGATGAAGCACGAGATCTCTGAGCTGTTCGGCGAGCCCTACGCGCAACTCGCGGTGATGCTCAACGATGTTCGCGGCTGGGCGAAAGGGACGCTCCCCACCTATCAGGACCGCAAGGAGTTCTTCGAGTCGATCGTGGGCGGCGACCCGGACCCGATCGCGCTGCTGCGGGCCGGCGACGTTCAGGCCGTCCGCGACCTCATCGAGTCCGCGCAGCGCGTCCACGCCGCCGCGGCCTGAGGTGACCGAGCTCACCCATCTCGATTCCACGGGGCGCGCTCGCATGGTCGACGTCGGCGCCAAGCCGAGCACCGACCGCCGGGCGCTCGCCCAGGCGATCGTCCGGGTGACGCCGGAGACCGCCGCGCGCGTCGCGGCGGGCGACGCGCCGAAGGGCGACGTGATCGGTGTCGCTCGGATCGCCGGCATTCAGGCCGCCAAGCGCACGTCGGAGCTGATCCCGCTGTGCCATCCGCTGCCCCTCTCATTCGTCGGTGTCGAGGCCGAGATCGACACGTCGGTGGGCGCCGTCACGCTCATCGCCGAGGCCCGCACCACCGGCCAGACCGGCGTCGAGATGGAGGCACTCACGGCGGCGAGCGTTGCCGCCTTGACCGTCTACGACATGGTCAAGGGCATCGAGCGCGGCGCCCGGATCGAGTCCGTGACGCTGCTGGAGAAGTCGGGCGGCAAGTCCGGCGACTGGCGCCGGTAGCCATCTCCCGTAACCTCGCGGCGTATGAAAGCCGCGATCCTCACGATCTCGACGTCGGTCGCTGCCGGCACGACCGAGGACACCTCCGGGCAGGCACTCGCCGAGCACGCTCGCGCGGCCGGGGCCGAGGTCGTCGCCAGCGAGATCGTCTCCGATGACCGGCAGGCGATCGAGGAGGCGCTCCGGCGATTGTCCGCGCCGCAGGCCGGGATCTCGCTGGTCTTCACGACCGGCGGCACGGGGCTCACCCACGATGACGTCACGCCGGAGGCGACGAAGGCGGTGATCGACCGTGACGCGCCCGGGTTCGCCGAGGCGATGCGGGCGCAGTCGCTCAAGCACACCCCCCTCGGAATCCTGACGCGGGGCGTGTCGGGCATCGCGGGGCGGACCCTGATCATCAACTTCCCCGGCAATCCGAAGGCGATCCGGGAACTGTTCCCGGTGATCGGGCCGACGCTCGAGCACGTCGTCGCGACGCTGCAGCGCGAGGGTGGCAGAACCCCCGGCCATTGAGCTGCGCGGCCTCACCCGGCATTTCGGGGAGCGGACCGCGCTGCGGGACGTGTCGATGCGCATCGAGCGCGGCTCGACGGTCGCCGTGCTCGGCCGCAATGGCGCCGGGAAGTCGACGCTGCTGCGGATCCTGGCGACGCTGCTGCGCCCGCACGGTGGCGAGGTCGAGTTGTACGGCGAGCCGCTGCCGCGCCGCGCGTTTGCCGTCCGCGGCCGGATCGGGCTGCTCGGTCACGAGCCGCTGCTGTACCGCGACCTGACCGCACGCGAGAACCTGCGCTACCACGCGCGCCTTCACGGCAACCCCGAGGAGCGCGTCGAGGAAGTCCTCGAAGCCGTGCAGATGGACCGCCGCGCCGACGATCCGGTGCGGCTGCTGAGCCGCGGCATGATCCAGCGCATCGCCGTGTGCCGCGCCGTCCTGCACGACCCCCAGCTGCTGCTGCTCGACGAGGCCCGCGCGAACCTCGACCCCGCCGCCAGCGAACTCGTCGAGCCGCTCATCGGCCGCTCGAGCGGCGCAACCCGCGTCGTCACGAGTCACGACCCGCAGAGCGCGCTCGGCGAGGCCGACCTCGTGCTCGCGCTCAAGGAGGGCCGCGCCGCCTACTTCGGGGCGCCGCACGGACTCGACGCCACGCAGCTCAGGGAGCTGTACGCGTGAGGACCGCCATCACCATCCTGCGCAAGGACCTGCTGCTTGAACTGCGGACCTTCGAGACCGTGCCCGCGATGGTGCTGTTCGCCGTGACGACGTTCGTGATCTTCCACTTCGGGCTGAACCGAAGCGCGATCGACGGGCAGCTCGCGGCGGGTGTGTTCACCGCGACGCTGCTGTTCGCCGCGATGCTCGCGGTCAACCGTCTGTTCGTCGCCGAGCGCGAGCAGGGCGGCTTCGACGCGTTCCTGCTGGCGCCGGTTGATCGCACGTCGCTCCTGATCGCGAAGGCGACGGCGCTGTTCATGTTCCTCGTCGTCCTCGAGGTGATTGCCGTACCGGCGTTCGCGCTGCTGCTGCTGAGGCCGTCGATCGGGCCTCCGCTGCTCGGCCTGATCGGCGTGCTCGCGCTCGCCAACGTCGCGTTCGCCGTGATCGGCACGCTCGTCTCGGCGATCGCGGTTCACACCCGGGCCCGCGATCTCATCGGGCCGATCGTCGGGCTCCCGCTGCTCGTCCCGGCGCTGATCGCGACCGCCCGAGCCACCGGTCCCCTCCTGGCCACACACGGCGTGAGGGCCCCGCCCGGAAAGTGGATGCTCGTGCTGGGGCTCTACGACCTCGTGTTCGTGCTCGTCGCCTACGGCGTGTTCGACTTCCTCATCGAGGAGTAGCCAGCCTCCGCACCCCTTTATCATCGCGGTGATGACGATTTACGGTCGCGGCCTGCGAACGTTGGCGATTGCGACAGTTGCCACGATCACCCTGGCGCTCGCGCTGGTGTTCTTCTACGCCCCGCTTGACGCCGACCAGGGCTTCATCCAGAAGATCTTCTACATCCACGTGCCGCTGGCGATCGTGTCGCTGTGCGGTTTCATCTTCGGGGGGATCCTCGCCATCGTCCATCTGCGGACCGGCGATCGCAGGTGGGACATGCGCTCGTATGTCGCTATCCACATGGCGCTCGTGTTCTCGATCGGCGCGCTCATCACAGGCTCGATCTGGGCGAAGGCGTCGTGGGGGCACTGGTGGGTGTGGAACGAGCCCACGCTCGTCTCCTTCCTGATCGTCGTGCTCCTGTTCGCGACCTACCAGCCGCTGCGCTTCTCGATCGAGGACCCCGAGCGCCAGGCCCGCTACGCGAGCGTGTTCGCGATCGTCGCCGGTGCGTTCGTGCCGCTCAACTTCATCGCCGTCCGGCTCGCCCAAGGTCTCGTCCATCCCCGGGTGCTGACGCTCGAGGGCGGCAATCTTCCCGGCTCGATGCGGCTCGTGTTCTACATCAGCCTGCTCGGCATCCTGCTGCTGTACGTCACCCTGTGGAAGTACGAGATGGCAGCCAAGAACGCCCGCATGCAGACCCGGGCTCTGCGCCGGATGCTGCTCGGCGAGGACGATGTTCGGCCGCTGAAGAGGAGTGCGGCCCCGTCATGAGTGCCCTGTTCGCCGCCGCCCCCGCGCTGCCGCTGCACAGCGCCGGCAAGTACGTCGCCGGCGCCTACATCGTGTTCGTCGCGATCCTCCTCATCTACGTGTCGATCATGGCGATCAGGTTGTCCCGTAACGAGCGTGACATCGCCGAACTGCGACGCGACCTCGAGGCCAAGGGCGCCCGCGAGCAGGGCTCGGGCACGAAGCCCGGGTCCGACCGCGAAACCGAGTCGGTCGCATGACCGAACTGCTCGCGATCGGGGTTTCGCACAAGACCGCCCCGGTCGAGGTCCGTGAGCGCCTGGCGCTCCCCGATCAGCGCGCCGCCGAATTCCTCCGCGATCTCCGCGGAACTGCGGACGTACTCGAGGCGGTGACGATCTCGACGTGCAACCGGACGGAGCTCTACCTCGTCGTCCGGGAACCCGTCGAGGCCGAGAGCACGGTGCTCGGAATGCTGGCCGCGCAGGCCGCCATCCGGCCGACCGAGCTGGCGGGCGCGATCTACTCGCACCGCAATTGCGATGCCGCCCGGCACCTGTACCGGGTCACTGCGGGCCTTGACTCGATGATCATCGGCGAGAACGAGATCCAGGGTCAGATCAAGCGCGCGTACGACACGGCGCTGGCCCGTGAGTCGACCGGACCGATGACCAACCGCCTGTTCAACGCCGCCCTGGCCACCGGCAAGCGCGTACGAACCGAGACCGGCATCGGCGAGCGGGCGCTCAGCCTCCCCGGCCTCGCCGTCGCCCTCGCTCGCGAACGGCTCGGCGACCTCTACGGCCGCGAGGTCGTGATCGTCGGGACCGGTGAGACGAGTGAGCTGACCGCGCGGGCGCTCGCCGACAGCGGCGGGCGGACGGTGTTCGTCGCGACCCGTCGCCACGACCGCGCGATCAGCCTCGCCAAGCGCTACCACGGTCGAACCGTGGGCTTCGACGAACTGCCGGCGGTGCTCAGTGCCGCCGACATCGTCGTGGCGGCGACCGCATCACCCCATCTCCTGCTCGAAGCTCGCGAGCTCGCCGAGGTGATGGCGGGGCGCCAGGGGCGGCCGATGCTCCTCATCGACCTCGCGGTTCCCCGGGACATCGACAGCGAGTGCGCCCAGATCCCCGGCATCTCGTTGTTCGACATCGATGATCTGCAGACGGTGATCGCACGCAACCGCCGCGTCCGCCAGGCAGAGGCACGGAAGGCCGAGGGGATCATCGAGGAGGAGATCGGTCACTTTGCGGCGTGGCTCGGGTCGCTCGAGGTGCTGCCGACGGTGGCCGCGCTCCGCACGTACGCCACCGAGCTCGCCCAGCAGGTCGTCCAGGACAACGCGGGCAAATGGGAGAGCGCCTCGCCGAAGGATCTCGAACGCGTCGAGGCGGTCGCCCGCGCAATCGTCAACCGCCTGCTCCACGAGCCGACCGCGCGCATGAAGGAGATCCGTGATGATCGCGTCCACGCTCGCATGGCGCTTGTCCGCGAACTGTTCGGGCTCGAGAGTGACGTCGAGAGCGATCCGCACGCGGACACCGAATCCGAGGAGCTGGCGGAGGTCCGCGAGCTGCGCCGGCGTTGATCCGCGTCGGGACGCGCGGAAGCGCGCTTGCGCTGACGCAGGCGCGGTGGGTGGCGGAGCGGATCGACGACGACACCGAGCTGGTGACGATCAGCGCCACGGGGCCGGTCGGCGACAAGTCGCGCTGGGTCACCGAGCTCGAACGCGCACTGCTCGACGACCGGATCGACGTCGCCGTGCACTCCGCCAAGGACGTGCCGACCGACCTGCCCCCGGGACTCGAGCTGATCGCAATCCCGGCGCGTGAGGATCCGCGCGATGCGATCTGTGGCGCCCCGTCGCTCGCGGCACTCCCGAGCGGTGCCCGCGTCGGGACGAGCAGCGTGCGCCGGAGCGCTCAGCTCAGGGCGCTGCGTGACGACATCGAGGTGCTGCCGGTGCATGGCAACGTCGACACCCGGCTGCGCAAGCTCCGCGACGGCGATTACGACGCGCTCGTGCTCGCGGCCGCCGGCCTGCATCGTCTCGGCCTCGAGCCGGACGGCCTGCTCGAGGAGCTCGTCCCCGCCGGCGGCCAGGGTGCCCTCGCGATCGAGGCGCGTTCGGGGCGCACGCTCGCTGCGCTCGTCGATGCCGACGCCACCCGCGCCGTGACCGCTGAGCGCGAGCTCGTCCACGCCCTCGGGGCGTCGTGCAACACGCCGGTCGGCGCCCTCGCGCGGTCGCGGGGCGGGGGGCTGGAGCTGTCGGCGTGGGTGGGTCTTCCGGACGGCTCGGAATGGCTCAGCGACAGATTGTGGGGCGGCCCCGATGAGATCGGCCGGCTGGTCGCGCGGCGTCTGCAGGCGACCGGCGCCGCTGAGGTGCTGCGGGCGGCCGAGCGGCAGGCACGCGGATGACGGTGTACCTGGTGGGTGCCGGGCCGGGCGACCCGGGTCTGATGAGCGCACGCTCGCTCGAGCTGATTGCGCGCGCCGACGTGATCGTCTACGACCGGCTCGTCCCCGACACCGCGCTCGACGGCGCGCGCGCCGATGCCGAGCTCATCTACGCCGGCAAGGAGGGCGGCGGGCCGTCTGTCTCCCAGGCCGACATCAACGGCTGGCTCGTCGAGCACGGCCGGGCGGGGCGTGAGGTGGTCCGGCTCAAGGGCGGCGATCCGTTCGTCTTCGGCCGCGGCGGCGAGGAGGCCGAGGCGCTCGTGGACGCCGGCATCGCCTTTGAGGTCGTTCCCGGGATCACCGCCGGGGTCGCCGCCGCGGCCTACGCCGGCATTCCGGTCACCCACCGTGACGCGGCGAGCGCGGTCGCGTTCCTCACCGGGCACGAGGATCCGACGAAGCCCGAGTCGGCGCTTGACTGGGGCGCCCTGGCGGGCTTTCCCGGAACGCTCGTCGTCTACATGGGCGTCCGGCAATTGCCCGCGATCACCGAGCGTCTCATCGCCGGCGGGCGCCCGGGCACGGAGCCCGCCGCGCTCGTGCAGCGCGGGACGCTGCCGGATCAGCGCTCGGTTGCCGGGACGCTCGAGACGATCGCCGACGTCGGTCGCGAGGCCGGGATCAGGGCACCGGCGATCGCGATCTTCGGTCCCGTCGCGGCGCTCGGGGCGGGGCTCGAGTGGTACCGCCAGCCGCCGCTCACCGGCACGCGTATCGCCGTCACCCGCGCGCGTGCCCAGGCGAGTGGACTCACGGCGCGGCTGCGGGCGCTCGGCGCCTCGGTCGTCGAGACGCCGGCGATCAGGATCGTCCCGCTCGATGGCGACGCGCCCGACCTTGCCCGCTATGACCTCGTGTGCCTGACGAGCCCGAACGGTGTCCGGTTGCTGTTCGACCGGCTCGCCGCCGCGGGGCGCGACGCTCGCGCCTTCGCCGGCGTTCGCGTCGCCGCGATCGGGCCCGGGACCGCCCGCGCGCTCGCGGAGCACGGGATCACGGCCGACGTCGTGCCGGAGCGGTTCGTCGCCGAGGGGCTGATCGAGGCGCTGAGGGACGAGCCGGTGACCCGAGCGTTGATCGCTCGCGCCGCCGAGGCCCGCGACGTGCTCCCGGACGCGCTGCGTGAGCGGGGCGCCGAGGTCGACGTCGTCGCTCTCTATGAGACGGTCGCCGAGCAGCTCGGCGAGGACGAGCTCGGCGCGGTCGCGTCCGCCGACTACGTGACGTTCACCTCGTCCTCGACCGTCCGCTTCTTCCTTGATGCGGCTCAGTCCCGGCTGCGGGAGTCCACCCGCCTCGTCAGCATCGGGCCGGTGACGACCGCGACGCTGCGTGAGCGCGGGCTTGAGCCCCACGTCGAGGCGGAGCGCCACGACATCGACGGCGTTGTCGAAGCGCTGCTCGCCGACGCGGCGCGGTCGTGATGGAGCTGCGGGCGCCGGCAACGGCGCCGTGCGCCGGCCGGGAGCGATGGTCGTTGTCGACCCACGGTTCGAGGGCCGCGGCGTCGGGCGCGCGCTCGTTCAATGGGCCGAGGGGCGTGAGCGCGAGCGCGGTCGCGACCGCCATCGCCAGTGGCTCGGCGCCGCCGACGGCGAGCTCCGTAGCGTGCTCACCGAGGCCGGCTATGCGAAGGTCCGCAGCTACTGGCGGATGGTGCGCGAGTTCGATGGCTCGGAGCAGTGGGGTGTGGACGTTCCGGACGGCGTCCGGCTGCGAGCGCTCGACGTCGAGGCGGACGCCGTCTCCGTTCACGCCCTTGATGACCGCAGCTTCTCCACGGTGCCGGACTACAACCCGTCGACGCTCGAGCAGTTCCGTGAGGAGCACCTCGCCGCCCACGACCTCAGCCCCGCTCTCAGCGTCATCGCGGAGGTCGACGGGGCGATCGCCGGATTCGCGCTGACGAAGGTCTGGTCCGAGGGGACGACGGGCTTTGTTGACGTGCTCGCCGTCGATCCCGCCCACCAGGGGCGAGGGCTCGGCCGAGCGCTGCTCCGGCATGCGTTTGCCGGCTACGCGGCCGCCGGGCTGCGCGAGGCGCAACTCGGCGTCGCGTCGGACAATCCGCGCGCGTTCGAGCTCTACGAGCGTGTCGGGATGCGCCAGAAGTTCCGTTTCGACGTCTACGAACGCGCCGCCACGTAGGAGGACCGTCGTCCCGCCGCGGCGGCGATCTCCCCGGCACGCATTCCCGCGCGCAGCCGCCAGCCGAGCGCCGCGGGAGATCGTGGTGCTCGGCGGCGCTATCTGCGCCCGAAGATCATCATCACGTGCGGGTCGTCGGGATCGACCTTGACCGTCACGTCGTCGCCGGCCGCGAACGGGTTCGACGGATAGATGTACTGATTGATCGTCGCCGAGTACGCGTCGCCGCCGGCCGGGGAGGCCGTGAGGGTGATGTTGTACTCGGTGCCGCCCGGCGTGTCGGTGTTGCCGGTCGATTCCATCGCGTCGATGTGGGCGGGCGTGTCGACGCCGACCTTCGTCAGCTTCTGGGCGCGGTTGGCGAGATCCATCTGCCCGCGCGAGGCGCCAACGCCGACCTTGTTCGTCATTGCCTGCGCCGATTCCGCTGCACCCTTGAGCCGGTCCATGAAACCCATCTGCGCCCTCCTGTGGTTGCCGTCGTTGAGCGGCGCCGATCCCGCGTGCCGGATGCCAACCTTAGTCCCACAATGCGCGTCGCGGGCCGTCCCGTCATCACGTTCCTCTCCGACTATGGGCTCACCGACCATTTCGTCGGCGTGTGCCACGCCGTGATCGCGGGGATCTGTCCGGACGCTCGGGTGATCGATCTCGCCCACGGGATCCCACGTCACGACGTCCGGGCCGGCGCGCTCACACTCCGAGGCGCGCTGCCGTACTCCCCGGTCGGCGTCCATATCGCGGTCGTCGATCCTGACGTCGGCGCCGAGCGGCGGGCCGTCGCGCTGCGCTGCGCCGACGGCCGGATCCTCGTGGGGCCGGACAACGGGGTGCTGATACCCGCGGCCGAGCTTGCGGGCGGCATCGTCGAGGCGGTTGACATCGCCCACTCGCGATTCCGCCTCGAGCCGGTGTCGGCGACGTTCCACGGCCGGGACATCTTCGCCGCGGTCGCCGCCCGGCTCGCCGCCGGCGCCGGGATCGCCGAGGCGGGCACCCCGATCGATCCCGCTGCGCTCGTCACCCTCGAGGAGGCGCAACCCCGGCGCGAGGGCGACGACCTCGTGGCGCATGTCGTCTACGTCGACCGGTTCGGCAACGTCGCGCTCGACGCCGGGCACGACGACCTGCCGGAGTCCGGGCTCAAGCTCGGTCGGCGGGTGCAGGTCACGCTGCGCCCGGCCGAGACCCTCGAGGCGCAGTTCGTGCGCACGTTCGCGGATGTCGCGCACGGTGCGGCGCTGCTCTACGAGGATGCCGATCGTCGTCTCGCGCTGGCGATCTCCCACGGCGACGCGGCGGCGACGTTCCGTCTCGGGGTCGACGACGAGCTTCGGATCAGGCCCGCGTGACGCTCGGCCAGCCCCGTCACCACTTCCGGCGGATCGGCTCGACGAACGTCCGCGCACGCGAGCTCGCGGCAGCCGGTGCGCCACACGGCACCGTCGTCACCGCCGCCGAGCAGACGGCCGGACGCGGGCGGCAGGGCAGGACGTGGGTGGCCCCGCCCGGTCGCGCGCTGCTCTGCTCGGTGCTCGTGCGTGAGCTCCCGCGCCTGCTGCCGCTCGCGGCCGGTGTCGCCGTGGCCGAGACCGTGGACGCCGTCACCGGCGGCGCGGACCGCGCGCTCGTGAAATGGCCGAACGACGTGTGGCTCTCGGGGCGCAAGGTCGCCGGCATCCTCGTCGAGGGGCGCCCGCAGGAAGGCTGGGGCGTCATCGGGATCGGGCTCAACGTCGCTCTGCGAGAGGCGGACTTCCCGCTCGAGCTACAGGCGACGGCGACGACGCTCGGACTCGAGCCCGAGGCCGTCGAGCCGACGTTGGCGCGGCTGCTCGTGGCGCTCGAGACCTGGCTCGCGGCATCGCCGGATGCGGTGCTCGATGCGGTCCGCGCCCGCGACGCCCTCCTCGGCCGGCCCGTGCGCTGGGCGGGCGGCTCCGGTCAGGGCGGCGGGATCGACGGCGACGGTCGGCTGATCGTGCTCACCGACGGCGGACAAGTCGAGCTCGAGGCCGGCGAGGTTCACCTGGAGCGCTGAGGCGGGCAGTCAGTGCGTCAGCGCGCGCCGGAGCTGCCACACGGCCAGCGTGAGCGCCACTGCGGCGAACCCCAGCAGGACACCGATCTCGGGCAGCACGCTCACGAGGTCACCGCCATGCTTGACCAGCTTGGAGAACGCCTCGTTGGCCCACGCGTGTGGTGTGATGTGAGCGATGGCGCGCGCGGCGGGCGGGAACACCTCGAGCGGCGCCATCGAGCCGCCGAGCGCCGCCAGGCCGAGTCCGAGCAGGATCGCCACCGGGCCGGCCTGTTGCTCGGATGAGAACAGGCTGCCGAGGAGGATGGCCGCTCCGGTTGAGACGAGCGCGAACGACACGATGACCGCGAACGCGGCGAGCGGATTGCCCCAGTTGACGCCGAACAGCAGCACGCAGCCGAGCACGATGATCACGGCCTGGAGCAGGGCGACGACGAGTCGGCCGAGCACTTCCCCGCCGACGATCGTGCGCATGCCCGTCGGCGTCGAGAGCATCCGCCGGGCGATCCCGAGTCGGCGGGTCTCGATCAGCCATACGGCGCCGTTGAGCGAATTGAGGAAGATGAACAGCACGAGCTCCGTGCTCGCGCTCTGGTCAAAGCGCCCCGACGCGGTGCTGTAGACGCCACCGCTGGGCGCCGTGAGGCTGACGACGACGCGGGGCGTGTCGGCTGCCGCGGCGGTGGCGCGCGCCAGCGCCGAACCGAACGGCATCGACGTCTGGCGCGTGAGTGCCTGGGCCGCGGCGAGGGTTGCGCCCTGGCTCGCGGCGACGGACTGCACCGTCGCGCGGAGCTGCTGGGCGACTGAGTTCGGGCGGCCAAGGTACGGGACGGCCGCGGTGGCCGCCGCCGAGATGCGGGCGTCGTAGTTCGCCGGAACGACGATGCCGGCATCGACCGTTCCGGCCGAGACGGCGTGCCGGAGTTCGCTTGCCTGTGCGTAGCTGACCAGGGTGGTCGATGGGCGCGCGCGCAGGGCCGCGACGAACTGCCGCGCCAGCGGGCCGTGATCACGCTGGACGATGCCGAGTCGCGACGTGGCGCCACCGCCGAACGCCGCGCCGAGCAGCAGGATGATGAGCATCGGCAGGACGAACAGGAAGAACACGTTCGCCCGCCACCGGAGCAGCCGGCGGGTATCCGCGCCTGCGATCGCGAGTGCCTTCATCGGGCCACCAGCCGGTTTGCGCGGGTGAACGCGAGCCCACCGGTGACGAGCGCGAACAAGAGGATCGCCGCCACCGGTCCGAGCGCGGCACTCGCGCCCGCGCCCCCCGCGAGGTTCCCGATGCCCCGCAGGAACCAGGCCTGCGGGGTGGCGAGACTGAGCACCGCGAGCAGACCGCCCGCCTGCGCGACGGGGAAGAACGTCCCGCCGAGCATCCCCAGCACGAGTGCGACCATGCTCTGCCACGACTGCGCCTGGTCAGGTGTCCGGGCGAACGTCGCCACGAGCGCCATCACGCCGGTGGCGGCGAGCACGCTGGCGGCGATCAGCAGGGCGACTCCGAGCGGGTTGCCCCACGTGGCCGAGAGCAGGAAATGCGTGGCGATCGCGAGCACGACCATGCTGGCGAAGCCGAGGATCACGCTGGTGAGCAGCTTGCCGCCGAGCACCGAGCCGCGACGGATCGGCGCGACCACGATCCGGGCCAGCGTGCCGTCCCGACGCTCGTCGAGGATGCTCGAGATCCCGAACTGGACGGTGAAGAACACGAAGAACACGGCCATCCCGGCCGCGTAGAACGTTCCGGCGTCGAGCTGGCGGCTCCGCGTGGAGACGTCGGCGATCGCGATCGGCGCCGGGAGCCCCGCCGCCGACGCACGGACCCCGGCGCGGTTGGCGATGCGCAGCGCGTCGATGCGCGTTGCGAACGACGTCGCAATCGACTCCGCCACCTGGGCGCCGATCGCGGCGTCGACGCTGCCGAGCACGCGGATCGAGCCCGGACGACCGGAGGCGACCGCCGCGCTCAGGCCGGCGGGAAGGACGAACGTCGCGGACACCCGATTGCGATCCGCGGCACTTCGCCCGGCGGCGAGGGTCGGTTCGGAGATGATCTTCACGAGTCCCTGGCGCTCGAGTGGCCGCAGCGCCTCGGTCTCGAAGATCCGCGAGACGACGCCGCGATCCTGATCGACGAGGCCGAACGTGAACGTGACCTTGCCCCCGATCGCGTCGTGGAAGATCAGCCCGAAGATCGAGGCCAGCACGAGCGGCACGACGATCGCGACGAGCAACGCCGACCGATCCCGCATCCGCTGGCGCAGATCCTTGCCGGCGATGAGCAGCGCGGCGGACATGTCATCAGTCCCGCAGGGCCTTCCCGGTGAGATGGAGGAACACGGCCTCGAGATCCGGCTCGTCGACCTCGACCGAGCTGATCGCCAGCCCGGCTCCGGACGCCGTGGTGAGGAGTTCCGGCAGGACCGTACGCGCGCCATCGACGATCAGCGCGATGCCACCGTCCCTGGCGCTCGCGGCGCGGACCGCGCCCAGCGCCTCGCACGCGTTTGCGGCCGCTTGGAGATCGCCGGTTCCCTGGAGCGACACGCGGTCGTGTTGGCCGACGAGGGCCACGAGGTCTCGGCGCGTGCCCTCGGCCTTGAGTTCGCCGAGATCGATGATCCCGATGCGGTCGCACAGCCGCTCCGCTTCCTCCATGTAATGCGTCGTGTAGAGCACGGCCATCCCCTCCCGTGAGAGCTGCTCGACGCTCTCCAGGATGGCGTTGCGGCTCTGCGGGTCGACGCCAACGGTCGGTTCATCGAGGATCAACAGCTTCGGGCGGTGCAGGAGCCCGATCCCGATGTTGAGCCGGCGCTGCATGCCGCCCGAGTAGCCCTTGGTCAGCTCATCCGCACGCTCGCGCAGGCCGATCACGTCGAGCACCTCATCGGTTCGCCTCCGCGCATCGGCCGAGGACAGGCCGTACAGACGTGCGAAGAAGTGAAGGTTCTCCTCGGCGGTCAGGTCCGGGTAGATCGCGAGTTCCTGCGGCACGTATCCGATCGCCGCTCGCGACCCGGTGCTCCGCGTCGTCAACTCCGCGCCATCGACGAGCACGGCACCGGCGTCAGGCTCGAGCAATCCGCAGGCCATCGAGATCGTCGTCGTCTTGCCGGCTCCGTTCGGGCCGAGCAGTCCGTAGGTCTCGCTGGCGACGATCTCGAAGCTGACCCCCCGAACCGCCTCGATCTGCTCGAAGCGCTTGTGCAGGTCAGTGCAGCGCAGCACCGCCATGGCTATCAGCGTTTCACCGGTTTGCGGTGCCAGCATCCGCAATATGGGCGCGCAGCCCTCGCGGAGAACTACGGGGCGGTTCAAGTTGATTGGGCCGGCGCCGATCCGCTTGGGATGATGAGCCTTGACACAGCGATGAGCCGCATCAGCTCGATCATGTCGATGGAGCGGGCGCTGTGGGATCCCGTCGCATTCGAACAGGCGCAGGCGGCGGGCTCGGCGACAACGACCGCGGCCACGGGGACGAGCGGTGCGTCGACGGGCGGAAGCTCGTTCAGCAACGCCCTGTCAACCGCGCTCGTCTCGGGGACGGGGTCGACGACGGCAGCCGGCTCGACCCCGGCGACCGGCGGCGCAGCGCTGGCCGGCGGCGGGCGCGTCCAGGCGATGCTCACCATGGCCAACTCCCTCGTCGGCAAGCCGTACGTGTGGGGCGGCGGACACGGCGGTTGGGGTCCGCAGTCCGGCTACGACTGCTCGGGTTTCGTCAGCGCCGTACTCCACGCGGGCGGGTATCTGAGCACCCCCGCCGATACGACGTCGTTGCCCAGCCAGCCGGGCATCCTCGCCGGCCCCGGGCAGTACGTGACGATCTACGACCGTGACGGGTCCGGCCAGAACGGCCACGTGATCATCGAGATCGGCGGCCAGTTCTACGAGTCAGGCGGCCAGGCCGGGGCGTGGGGCGGGGGCGGTGGCGTCGAGAAGATCGGGCGCCCGCCCGATTCCTACCTGGCGACGTTCGACCGAGTGCTTCACCCCGCCGGGCTCTAGGCCCCGGCGCCCGCGCTACGCCGCTTCTTCCTCTTGCGACGAGGTCCGGCGCCGTCGTCGGCGCGGTGGGCGCGCCTTGGCGATTGACTCGGCGACGGCCTCGACCTGGGCGGCGGCGTCGGGTTCTGGGTCCGGGGTCGGCTCCGGGTCCGGATCGGGCTCCGGCTCGTCAGAGTCGGAGTCGTCGTCGTCATCATCATCATCGGCCTCGGCGGCGAGATCGAAGTCGTCATCGTCCTCGCCGTCATCTGATTCCGCGCCGTCGGCTGCGTCGGTCCCCTCGAGCTCAGACTCCACGCCCTCGACGTCGTCCGGCGCCGTCCCGTCGGCGGCGGCGGCGACGGCGACGACGGCCTCTTCCTCGCCCGCTCCGCTCGCGCCGGTCTTGCGCCGGCGGCGGCTCTTGCCGCGGCGGCCCTTGGGGAAGTTGCGCAGCAGTTCGCGGGCGAGCGCGGCTGGCTTGCGGGCCATCCGCGTGCGGGCGCCGCGCAGGGCCTCCTCGGCCTCCGGGGTGTGCGCGAGCGCCGCGGCGAGCAGGGCCGCGGACAGCCGCCGGTCCTCCTTGCGGGCGGCGTGGACGAGTCGACGCGCGTTGCGGGCGTGGGCGGCCCCGGACGAGTTGACGAGCAGCCCCAGCAGGCGCTTCGTCTCCGGCCAGCGTTGGACGGCGTACTCCTCGTGGACCTCGCGCGTGTATTCGGCCATCCGCCAGATCCAGGCGTTCGCCTGATCGCGGCGGCCGATGCGCCGCTCGGCGAGCGCCTGGAGCATGATCTTCACGCCCTCGCGTCGCTCGTCACGCGGCCACCCGGCCATGATGTCGATCGACGTGTCGAACGCCTCGGCGTCGCGGGAGGCGGCGATCTCCTGAAGGGCCCGCAGCCGGAGCTGTGCGTTGCGGTTGCGCTGCACGGCGGTCAACAGGAACCGGCGCTTGAGCTCGCCACCCCGATCGAAGTGGAGCATCGCCTTCGCGCGGCGCCAGCCGTTCGGCGCGACCCGGGCGCCGGCCAGAGCAGCCCACACGTGCTGCTCGCCGTAGTCGAGATGTTCGACCGCGATCCGCCACAGCTCGCGCTCGAAAACCTCGGCGCGCCGGTCGGGATCGGCGGTGACAGGCAGGACGCGACGCTCGACGCGGACCCGGCGCCCGCGGCCACGGCGCACCGGCCCGACGACGATCGCGCCGCCGCGGTACACGTCACGATCAAGCAGGGAGTGCAGCGTCACGACCGGGTCATCGTGCTTGGTCGCCGGGTGGACGAAGTCGATGACGATGCCCGCCTCCTTGCCCGGATGCCGACGGGTGACGCGACCGACCCGCTGCTGATAGATGCGCTTCGATGCGGTCGGCGCGAGGTGCATGCAGATCGTCGCCCGCGGGCTGTTCCAGCCCTCGGCAAGCAGCTGGGCGTTGACGAGCACGTCGATCTTGCCCGACTCGTAGTCGGCGAGGATTCGCGCCAGCTGGCGCTTCGGCGTCTCGCCGGACACGCCCTGGGCCTTGATGCCGAGCTCGCGGAACGCCTGCGCGACGTTGTAGGCGTGGCGCACGCCGGCCGCGTAGACGACGCCCGGAACACCGTTGAAGCGGGTCTTGTACAGATCGGCGATCGCCATGTTGAACGGCGTCTGGTCGAGCAGTTCGGCCAGCATCTCCTGGTCGAATTCGGTGTCCACCTCGCCGCGCCGGAGTGGGACCTTGGCGATCGTGCGGACGCCGGGACCGGGCGGGATCCGGATGCAGCGCAGCGGCGCGATGACGCCGCGGCGGGCGGCCTGGGCGAGGTCGAAGCGGGAGGTCTGGGTTGGGAACAGGTCGGTGACGTGCCGGGCGATGAGCGCGCCCGTGGCGGTCATGCCGATGAAGATCGGGCCGGCCCAGCGGCGGATCGACGCGGACGTCTTCTCACCCAGCGCGGTGTGGGCCTCGTCGCAGATGACGATTGTGTAGGCGTCGGAGACCTTGCCCGCGTTGCGCACGAACCACTGGTAGGTCTCCACCGTCACGGGGCCGTTGGCGGCATCGTGGTCGCCGAGCAGCGGTGCGCTGATCCGGTCGCGGTAGCCGCGGTCGCGCAGCTCACCGTTGAACTGATCGACGAGGTTCCGCCGGTGGGTGAGGATCAGGACGCCGCCCGTGCGCGACGCCTCGACGAAGCCAAGCGCGGCGACGGTCTTGCCGGCCCCGGTGGCGTGCTCGAACCAGAAACGCTTGTCGGCGTTCGGGTCCTCCGGTGCCTCCTGGACGTCCGCGTCGACCGAGCCGAGGTCGTCGGCCCAGTCCTGCGGCTCCTCGTCCTCCGGCTCGCCGTCATCGAGCGCATCGGCCTCGTCCTCTTCGCCCGGGATCGCCGCCGAGGCGAGCTGGGGCGGATCGGCGGCGGCAGGGGCGCCGCTGTTGCCGTTGCCGTTGCGCTGTGCCTCGGCGAGGAGGGCGGTCAGCGTGCCGGAGAGAGCGTCGACTTGATGGGCCGAGAGGACGGTGCCGTCAACGAGGCGCGGTTCCTCTTCGGAGAGCAGGCGCTCGAGGCCGAGCAGCAGCGAGAACTGCCGGCGCCACTCGATCGAGGGGATCTTGGCGTCGTTGTCGAGCTCGGCGAGCGCAGCGTCGAGCGCCCGGCGCCGCGCGGAGCCCGGGGACAGCGCATCTTCGAGCGACTCTCCGTCATAGACGAAGCGCTCTCGTGTGAAGAGCTCCGCACGCGCGATCGCGGCAGGACTCGGAAACGGGGTGGAAGCACCCATAAAGATCAGATGGGAAGTACGACGTGATCAGGAGCCGCGGCAAACTGCGCGTAGCGACTACAAGAGGCCTTCGGCGACCGCCGAAACGGCGAGGATTCCCTTGCAGCGGTTCCCCCCTCGCCGAACCTGTTGAAGAGGATAGCGAGTATTTAAGCAGAGTGAAGATTCCACGCTATGCCGGACGACCACGCTGCCGCGCTGTGGCAACCTGTTCGCTCGTGGGCAAACGCTGCACCGTTCTCGCCGTGACGCTTTCCGCCGCTCTCGTTGCCGGGTGTGGCACGACCGTGCACAACGAAGCGCCGGGCCCCCAGCAGGTGACCACGGCCTTCAACGGGTCCCCACCGCGCCTCGCAGCACTGCACGCGCAGGCGAACGACCTGCTCGGGGGCGGGTCGAAGGCATTCAAGGCGCGGATCGCGGCGCTCCACGGCTACCCGGTCGTCGTCAACAAGTGGGCATCATGGTGCGCGCCCTGCCAGAGCGAGTTTCCGGTGTTCCAGAAGGTCGCGGTCGACTTCGGACGGCGGGTGGCGTTCGTCGGCATCGACGGCAAGGATCACAACGAGGCGGCGAAGGGGTTCTTGAAGCAGTTCCCCGTCACCTATCCGAGCTACACCGACCCCGGTGAGGACATCGCCCGGGCGATCCAGGCGGCGACGTTCTATCCGCAGACGATCTACTTCGATCGCCAGGGAAAGCTCGTCTACGATCACGCCGGTCCGTACGTCAGCGACAGCGCGCTGATCAAGGACATCCGGCGTTACGCGCTGGGCAGCGGATGACCGACACGCTCACCTACGAGGTTCGCCGGGTTCGCGACGAGCAGGAGATGACCGCCGCCCTCGAGCTACGTCATGACGTCTTCTGCGTCGAGCAGGGGGTCCCGGAGCGCGAGGAGCTCGACGGACGCGACCACGAGGGGATCCACCTCGTCGCGGTGGCCAACGGCGACCACGTCGTCGGCACCTGCCGGCTGCTGATGGTCGGCTCGACCGCACAGTTCAGCCGGCTCGCCGTCCGCCGGTCGGCCCGGCGCCACGGGATCGCGACCGCGATGCTCCGGGCCGCCGATCGCGAGACGATCGCCGCCGGTGGCCGGCGTCTCGTCCTCCACGCCCAGACCTACGCCCAGGAGCTGTACGAGCAGGCCGGCTACCAGCCGCGCGGCCGGCCGTTCACTGAGGCGAAGATCGAGCACATCGCGATGGAGAAGACGCTCTAGTGTCGCGAGTCAGAAGTTCGGTGACACCTCTACTGCCGTCGAACTTCTGACTCGGGACACTAGCGTGCTGGGTCGAACCACCAGGGGCCGCTCGAATGACGCAGGACTTACGGATGGGTCCACTAGCAAGTCAACGACGGGGCTGACACGCCTGGCCCGGTGCTCGGGGCGTCGACGGTTCCGTCCGCGTCGCCGCTGACCGCGCCGAGGTGGATGACGTACCAGACCCCCCGCCACGAGATCATCGAGGCGATCCCGAACGAGCGCACTGCCCCGGCGTCCCGGTAGACCACGCGTGCGTTGGGGAGCTCCCAGTAGCCGATCCGGTTGTAACACGCCCCCGGGTTGACCCAGTGGGCGAAGGACGCCGGTGCGTCGACCCGGACGAGCGTCGCATGGGCTCCGCCGTCCCGCAGCAGCGCGTGCGCGGCGCCGATGTCGAGGCGGAACGTGGCGACGAGGCGGCCGAGCCAGTCCGCCCGCGGGTCAGCGATCGCCTTGACCTGCGCGTAGGCCGCCTCCGGGAAGAACGCGGGCAGCGCCACGTGAACCGAGTTCGTCCTGACCCCGTGCCACAGCGCCTCCATCTCGTGCCTGAACATGGACGTCCGCGCCGACGGCCGCTGATGTGTCTGGGGCAGCGACCCGGGCGCCCGAGGACGGCGGTGGTGATGGACCGGCCGGGAGGAGGACGATGACTCGGTAACGGTGGTGCTGGTCGGCGGGGCGGCCGCCGTCGACGATGACGTTGTGGTCGCACCACCACAGCCGGCGAGCGCGACGATGGCGGTGCTGACGGCCGCGACCGGGGTCAGCTTCATCGCCGGGACCGTAGCGCCGACGCTGCTACGGTCGCGCCCGTGAGCACTCCTGAGTCCCCTCCTGAGATCCGGATCGACCCGCTCACGGGTCTACGAGCGATCGTGGCCGGCGCGCGTGCTGGGCGGCCGGGCGGCGGTCTGAGTGCCTCACCGGGACCTGAGCTCGAGGCCGCACAGGATCCGTTCGCCGAAGGCAATGAGGACCGGACGCCGCCCGAGGTCTACGCGGTGCGTCCGAACGGCGGCGGACCGAATACGCCGGGCTGGACCGTCCGCGTCGTCCCGAACCTGTACCCCGCGCTGAGCGCCAAGGTCCCGGCGCAGAGGCTCGCCGACACGACCCAGGACGGCGAGCCCGCGCCGAAGCCCGGAGCCAACGCCAACCGTGATCTCTTCTGGTCGACGCCTGCCATCGGCGCGCATGAGGTCATCGTCAATTCTCCGCGGTCGGTGACCTCGCTCGGGGAGTTGACGGTCGACGAGGTGTCAGCCGCGATGGACGTGTGGCGCGATCGCATCATCGTCCACACCGGTGCCGCCTACGTGCACGTGATCGTCAACGAGCGACGCGAGGCCGGGGCGTCCCTGCCGCACACCCACGCGCAGCTGTACGCCCTCGATTTCGTGCCCGCCGCCGTCGCCCGGGAGCGCGAGCGGTTCGGCGCGTACTCGACGCGGACGATGGGCGGGAATCTGCTTGGCGACCTGGTCCAGGAGGAGGTGCGCAAGCGTGAGCGGATCGTGGCGATCGACGACGACAGCGTGCTGATGGCACCCTACGGGGCCCGGGTTCCGTACCAGCTGATGCTCGCGCCGCGCCGGACCCGCGCCCGGTTCGAGGACGAGGGTCCGAACGGGGCGGCGATGCTGCACGACGCCCTCGGGCGGCTGGCGCGGCGACTTGGTGCGAGCCCACCGCTCAACCTGTGGGTGCGCACCGCTCCCCGGGGCGCGGAGGAGTTCTGCTGGCGGATTGACATCCTCCCGCGGCTCACGCACCTCGCCGGGCTCGAGCTCGGCGCGGGCGTCAACCTCAACATCGTGCCGCCGGAGCAGGCGGCCGCCGAGCTGCGCGAGGTCTGACGATCGTGCGCGCGCTCGTGCAACGTGTGGCCCGGGCGTCGGTGACGGTCAACGGTGCGCCGATCAGCTCGATCGGCGAGGGGCTGCTCGTCCTGCTCGGCGTCGCGCACACCGACACCGAGCGTGACGCCGACTGGCTGGCGGACAAGGTCCGGGCGCTCCGCGTCTTCCCGGATGCCGTTGGGAAGATGAACGAGCCCCTCGGGGACCGCGAGATCCTGTGCGTGAGCCAGTTCACGCTGTACGGCGACGCGCGAAAGGGGAACCGGCCAAGCTATGTCGGCGCGGCGCGCCCGGAACAGGCCGAGCCGCTCTACGAGCGCTTCTGCGCCCGGGCACAGGCGAAGCCCGGCGTATTCGGGGCGACGATGCAGATCATGCTCGTAGGCGACGGCCCGGTCACGCTGCTGATCGAGAGCCCGTCACGGAACGATGGTCCGGCGGGATCGAACCCGAGCTAGCTGTGCAGTTCGTCGACCAGGTCGGCGATCGAGTCGACGACTCGCGACGCCCGGTACGGGAAGCGCTCCGCCTCACCGAGCGTCGTCACGCCGCTGAGCACGAGGATCGTCTCCAGTCCCGCCTCGATCCCGGCGACGACGTCGGTGTCCATCCGGTCGCCGACGATCGCCGTCGTCTCGGAATGGGCATCGATCGCGTTGAGCGCCGAGCGCATCATCAACGGGTTCGGCTTGCCGACGAAGTACGGTTCGACGCCGGTCGCCTTGCTGATGAGCGCGGCCACGGACCCGGTCGCCGGGAGCGGCCCCTCGATCGTCGGCCCGGTCGGGTCCGGGTTGGTGGCGATGAAGCGCGCCCCATCGGCGATCAGGCGAATCGCGCGGGTGATCCGCTCAAAGCTGTAGGTCCGGGTTTCGCCGAGGACGACGTAGTCCGGGTTGCGCTCGGTCAAGATGTAGCCGGCGGCGTGCAGCGATGTCGTCAGGCCGGCCTCGCCGATGACGAACGCCGAGCCGCCCGGTCGCTGGTCGTCGAGAAACCGCGCCGTCGCCTGGGCCGAGGTCCAGATCGCCGCCTCCGGCACGTCGAGCCCGCTGGCCCGCAGGCGGGCAGCGAGATCCCGGCGGGTATAGATCGAGTTGTTCGTGAGCACGAGGAACGGCGTCCCGAGCTCACGCAGGCGGCCGACGAACCGGCTCGCGCCGGGAATCAGCTCCTCCTCGTGAACGAGCACGCCGTCCATGTCCATCAGCCACGAGCGGATCTCGCGCTTGACCACGGCGCGCACCCTAGCGCCTGCGCCGCGCGGGGGTCTACGCCGCGGCGAACGCCCCGGCCAGCTCCGCGCCGTAGTTACGCAGGAAGTGCGAGAGCACCGGTTCGACCTGGCTGAGGAGGTCGGCATCCGGCGCGACGCTGGCGGTGAAGCCCGTCAGGTAGAGCAGGTTCTTGAAGAACAGGACGAGTTCCTTCGGCAGTCGGAAGCGGGCCGCCGTCAGAATCCGCAGGATGCGGCTGAGCGCGGCCCCGACCTCGTCGAAGCTCAGGGTGCGGCCGTCTGCGGGATTGATCGCGTCGAGCTGTGGCTGGAGTTCGGCGGCCAGGGCCGCACGGTCGACACCCGGCGGGAAGGCTCCGAACAGCTCAAGTGCGTCGAGCTGTCCGGCGGCATCCATCTGCGCGAAGGCGAGCATGAAGCGCACGAGTGCCGCACGCTGAGCGGCGTCAATCCGCCCACAGATACCGAGGTCGACGAGTGAGAACGCGTCACCTCGATCGATCATCACGTTGCCGGCGTGCAGGTCACCGTGGAAGATCCCGTAGATGAGCGTCGTCTCGAGCACACCCCGGATCGCCAGCTCGAGCAGCCGGTCGCCGTCGAGCTTCGACCCGTAGGTGTCCGCGGCGGCGTCGTAGGAGACGCCCGGCAGGCGCTCCATCGCGAGCACGCCATCGGTCACGAGCCCCGGGATCGGTCGGGGCACGGTGCAGTAATCGATTCCCGCGTCCTCGAACGCGGCGCCGAGCTCGACAAGGTTGAGCGCCTCGAGGCGCAGGTCGAGCTCTTGGAGGACAAGCTCTGCGAACAGCTCGACGAAGCCGGTGAGGTTCGCCGTCCGCGCTCCCGCGTGGATCCGTTCGGCGGCCGCGGCGGCGAGAGCCATCGTTTCGATATCGGCGCGAAGCTGCTCGTAGAGCCCTGGGCGCCGGACCTTGAGGACGATCGCGGTGCCGTCGTCCAGATGCGCGGCGTGCACCTGCGCGATCGACGCGGCGGCGATCGGATCGGGGTCGAACTCGCGCACCGCGGAGAACCGCGGGCCGAGCTCAGTGCGCAGCACGGTCTCGACGACGCCGGCGTCGAGCGGGGGCGCCTCGTCGCGGCACCAGCCGAACGCCTGCACCCAGTCGTCGGGCAGCAGGCCGTCCGCCGAGGCGATGAACTGGCCCAGCTTGACGTACGCTGGGCCGCCGGCGCGAACCAGCCGCTCGGCGCGCTCGAGCATGGCGCGGCCGCCGCGCGGCGGTGCGATCGGCAGCCGGGCGGCGGTTGCCGCAGCGCTCAGGAGCGCGACGGGGGCCTCCGGCGCGGCCGTCGTCGTGAACTTCCACCCGGTGGCGGCGAACGATCCGATCGTGTCGAGCCACAGCCGAGGCCGGGCGAGGGCCGTCGCGTCCGCCTCGAGGTCGCGGCGGACCTGGGGCAGTGTGCGCTGCCACCGAGCCGCGGCCGTCGCGAGCCCGGGCATCGCCCGCACCCACTCCGATTGCGCGACGAGCGCCCGTGGATCCGGGAGTGGTGGGATCACAGCGTCAGACAATGTGACGTTTCAATCCGTAACGGTGGATAACGGCACGATAGCAAGCGATAGGATGAGAATGTGCCGCGCGCCCGCCGTGAGCTCAGCGCCGTCCCCGAGAATCCGACTGAGCACCCCCTCACGATCGAGCAGCTGGCGCTCGCGAGCGGGCTCTCCGTGCGCAACATCCGCTCGCATCAGGCCCGCGGGTTGCTCCCGCCACCTGAGGTCCGGCGTCGGGTCGGCTACTACGGGTCCGAGCACGTCGACCGTCTGCGGGTGATCGCCGAGCTCCAGGTGCAGGGGCTCCATCTCAAAGCGGTCAAGCAGCTCCTCGACGACACCCAGGGCACCGTCGAGCGGTTGCTCAGCCTGCGGCGGACCGTGGCGGAGCCCGTCGCCCTCGAGCGTTCGGAGACGGTCACAGAGGCGGAGCTCGATGAGCTGCTCGAACAGGCGGGCGCCAACCGCTCGAAGTTGCTCGCCAAGCTGATCGACCTCGGGTTCGTACTCCCGATCGGCTCCGAGCATTACGAGATCACGAGTCCGTCGCTGCTGGAGGCCGTCCGGGAGGCACTACGTCGCGGTATCGCCTCGGGTCACGTGATCGAACTCGTCGACTCCCTGCACCGACACGCCGAAACACTTGCACGCAGGCTCGTGAAGAACTTCGTCGACGACATCTGGAAGCCGTTTCTCGAGTCCGAGACGCCGGAGGATCGCTGGCCGGAGGTCGCCGCGTCGATCGAGCGTCTCCGTCCGCTCGGGGCCCAGGCCCTGGAGGCGATGTTCACGCACACGATCGGTCGCCAGATCGACCGTACGCTCGGCGACGCGACGAGGCGTCTCTCCGAGCGCAAGCACTGACCACGCTCCCTCCGGCGACGGCCTGCCCGGTGTCCCGTCTGCGGAAAACTACGGACGGCAATGCGGGGATCACCCGCTTGTAGTGCGAGAAACCCGCGCCGATGACGGGCGCATGACGCCCTCGATGGGAGTGGAGTCGCCAGGAGCGGTGCATGCTGCGCGGGCGACGAGCGCAACGGAGTCCGGAGCGGTCCGGGCCGGGACAGACCGTGGCGTCCTCATCCTCTACGCCGTCGCCACAGGCACATCCGCGATGCTGTTGGCCGGCAGCGGGCCGTTGCGGTGGTCCGAGATCGGGCCCGCGCTCGCCCTGCAGGTGCTCGTCGGGGCGCTGCTCGCGCTGAGCATGCGCCGCGACCGGGAGATCCCGTTCGCCGGTGCGTTTGGGGTCATCGCCTACCTCGTGTCAGTCGCGATCCTGCGCGACGGCGCGGGTCCGACCGTCGGCTTCGGGGTGCTCGTGATGCTGCCCGTGGCCTGGTCCGCACTCCGCGTGCGCCGGATCGAGATGGGTGTGGCGATCCTCGGCGTCGCCGTCATCTACCTGGCGCCGATCGCCGTCGTCGGCCCACCGCGCTACCCGGCCGTGCAGTGGCACGCCGGCGTGCTGGTCCTGGTGATCGCCGCCGGTCTCGGCATCACGCTCATGCAGCTCGTTTCGCGCGTGCAAGCCCTCATGCACCAGCTTCATGCGCTCGCGCGCACCGACGAGCTGACCGGCGTCGCCAACCGCCGTGCCTGGACCGAGCAGCTGCAGCGGGAGCTCGCGTTCGCGAGGCGCGGTCACCATCCCCTGTCGGTGGCGATCCTCGATTTCGACCACTTCAAGCGCTACAACGACGAGCACGGTCATCCGGCTGCCGACCGCCTGCTTCGCAGCACCGTCGCCACCTGGAGCGAGACGCTGCGGGAGACCGATGTGCTCGGCCGGTGGGGCGGCGATGAGTTCGTGCTGGTGCTTCCGTCGTGCGATGCGGGCTGCGCGGTATTCGTCATCGAGCGACTGCGCGCGGCCGCTCCGGAGGCGTCGTTCTCCGCCGGCGTCGTCGAGGCCGTGGAGGACAGCACGGCGGAAACACTGATCACCGAGGCCGACGTGGCGCTCTATCAGGCCAAGCGCAGCGGGCGCACGTCGACCGCGATCTCCGGCAAGGTCGAACTGGAACGGAGACCTCGCCGCCGCGAGATCTCCGCAGTCGTCAGGTCGTAGTCATTCGAGGCACGCAGACGCCAAGGCGCTCACAGCGCAACTTCGGCGGCCGATACGTATTTTTAGGGTGGAGCCCGGGAGGCGCCTCAGCTTCCCGGTCTGTTCGCAGGCAAGGCTGAAAGCAACCCCGAGCGCCGTCTGCACCTCCGCGCTCGGCCTGAAAGGAGCCCTGATGATCAGACGCGTCCTGACGACGTCAATTGCGGCGCTGTGCGCCTTCCTCGTGGTCGTGCCCGCCGGTGCTCGTGCGGTCACCCTTGGAATCGGAAGCCAGGACCCGGGGATGTTCTCGAGCCCACGTTTCCAGGCGCTGCACATCACGACGGCTCGCTACGGGCTCCCCTACGACGTCGTGACCCGGCACGGAGATGCCGACCAGCTCCGCGCGTTTCGCACCTGGTACAGCGCCGCGCAGGCGGCCGGCGTCAGCCCTCTGATCTCGTTCGGCGCCGACACGACCGACTCGTCTCGGGTGCGTAGCCACGTTCCGAGCGTGAGCGAGTACACGAAGACGGTGAAAGCGTTCCTGAAGAGCTTCCCGAGCATCAAGTACTTCACGGCATGGAACGAGCCGGACTTCCCGTATTTCAAGCTGTCTCGGAATCCAGCGCTCGCCGCCAACTACTTCAACGCCCTGTACACGGTGTGTGGCGCGCACTGCACCGTGCTCGCCGGCGACGTCTTCCTGCCGGCAACCGGGCCGAGCGCCCCGGTCATCAACCACTCCAAGGCCCGCCTCGGAGCCTGGCTGCCCGGCTACATCAGAGGGCTGCACCACCGTCCCGCCGGCTGGGCGCTGCATGACTACACCGAGATTCGCGGGCGCAACACGGCTCAGCTGCGGACGCTCATGCGGCTCACCAGCGGCCCGATCTGGCTCGACGAGACCGGCGGCGTGCTCCGTCGTGGGCACTGGATCTACAAGGCCCAGAGCGCGGCCGCGGCGGGACGGGATGAGCAGTACCTCCTCTCGCTGACGAAGCGCTACCGCCGGATCAGTCGCATTTACCACTATCAGTGGTCCGCGGTCCGGACCGCCGGATGGGACTCGGCGCTGCTCGACACGAAAGGTCGCCCGCGGGCGGCCTACTGGGTCGTGCTGCGCTGGCAGCAGGCGCAGTCGGCGCGCGCGCACCGCTGACGAACCGCACAGACCGGCGGGTCGCCGTGCGCGGCCCGCCGCGGTTTGTGTTTCCGGATCGGCTGCAAGCGGGAAGCCTTCGCGGCAAAGGTCACACAGCGGGACCGCGTCGTGAGGGAGGAATCATGCAGGCACTGCGGCCGACCGGCCGAGGAATCTACGTGTTCGGTGCGCTGGGCGGGCTTCTGTTCGGCTACGACACCGGGGTCATCTCGGGCGCGATCCTGTTCATCCCGAACGACTTCAAGCTCTCGTCGTTCCTCCAGGGCGCGATCGTCGCTGGGCTGTTGCTCGGCGCCATGATCGGGGCGGCGGTCGCGGGACGCCTGTCCGACTGGCTCGGACGCCGGCTGCTGATCATGATCGCCGCCGCGGTGTTCACCGTCGGCGCGCTCCTTGCCGCCGGTGCTCCGAGCGTGGGCATCCTCATCGCGGCGCGGGTCATCCTCGGCCTTGCCGTCGGCGCATCAGCAATGGTCGTGCCGCTCTACCTTGCGGAGATCGCGCCCGCCGAGCAACGGGGACAGATCACGTCGCTCAACCAGCTGATGATCGTCGGGGGCATCCTGCTCGCGTTCATCGTCAACGCGATCCTCGCGTCGTCCGAGAACTGGCGGTTGATGCTCGGGCTCGCCGCGGTGCCGTCGGTCGTCCTGCTCGCGAGCATGGTGTTCATGCCGGAGACGCCGCGCCACCTCGTCCACACGGGCGACGAGGAAGCCGCGCACGACGTGCTCGAGGACCTGCCCGGCGATGAGCCTCCGCACGAGCGGATCGCGGAGATCAAGGAGGTCAAGGAGGAGGCACACGGACAGACCGGACTGCGCGCGCTGTGGCAGGCCAAGTGGGTCCGGCCGGCGCTGCTCGTCGCCTGTGGCCTCGCCGCGTTCCAGCAGTTCGTGGGCATCAACACGATCATCTACTACGCGCCGACGACGCTGACGAACGTTGGCTTCGCCAAGACGAGCGCGATCTACGCCAACCTCGTCATCGGCGTCGTCAACGTCCTGATGACGATCCTGGCGATCAAGATCATTGACCGCGTCGGACGGCGGCCGATGCTGCTCGCCGGGGCCGCGGGGATGATCGCGAGCCTGCTCGTGCTCGGCGTGTCGAACGCGGTGCTGGCGACGCCCCACCACCCGGGTGACCCGGCGGCGATCATCACGCTCATCTGCCTCGGCACGTTCATCGCGTCGTTTGCGGCGACGTGGGGGCCGGTCGTCTGGGTGATGATTCCCGAGGTGCTGCCGCTCGGCGTGCGCGGCACCGCCGTCGGCGTGGCCACGTTCTGCAACTGGGCAGCGAATTTCCTGGTCTCCCAGACGTTCCCGGCGCTGCTCAAGGGCCTTGGGCCGGGTCCCGTGTTCATCGGGTACGCGGTGCTCGGGATGCTCGCGGCGCTGTTCGTCCAGGCGTTCGTCACCGAGACGAAGGGCCGCAGCCTCGAGGAAATCGAGGCCGACCTGCAGAACCGCGGCCGTCGCGGCCGGCGCCGCCAGGCAGCCGCCGCGCACTGACGTCGCCGTGCCGGATAGGGTGCGCCCGTGGCTGACGTGAGCGGCACCTGCGAGGAGCGGTTCGCGGGCGTGGCCGACGTGCTCGCACGCAACCTCGACGACGGGCTCGACATCGGTGCCTCGGTCGCGGTCACGATCGACGGCGAGTACGTCGTGGACGTCTGGGGCGGTCACGTCGATGTCGAGCGGACAGCGCCGTGGACGCGGGACACCGTCGTCACCGTGTTCTCGACGTCGAAGACGATGACCGCCCTGTGCGCCTTGATCCTCGCCGATCGGGGCGAGCTCGATCTCCACGCGCCGGTGTCCCGCTACTGGCCGGAGTTCGCGGCGGCGGGCAAGGCGGACATCGAGGTGCGTCATCTTCTCGGCCACACCGCGGGGCTCTCCGGGTGGGACGAGCCGCTCGTCCCGGAGGACCTCGCCGACTGGGAGCGGTGCACGGCGCTGCTGGCCGGCCAGCCGCCATGGTGGGAGCCGGGGACGGCGTCCGGCTATCACTCGCTGACGATGGGCTATCTCGTCGGTGAAGTCGTCCGCCGGGTCGCCGGCGTGTCGCTCGGGAACTTCTTCCGCAGCGAGGTCGCCGAGCCGCTCGCCGCGGATTTCCACATCGGGCTCCCGCCGTCCGAGGAGGAACGCCTGGCGCCGCTGATCCCGCCTCCCGCGTCGCAGGCGCGCACGACCGGGTTACCGGAGCTGGGGATCAGGACGTTCGGCAACCCGCTCATCGGCGGAGCGACATCGTTCGAGGACTGGTGGCGCCGAGCTGAGATCCCGGCTGTCAACGGCCACGGCAATGCGCGTTCGGTGGCCGCGGTGCAGTCGATCGTCTCGGCCGGCGGCGAGGCCCGCGGCGTGCGTCTGCTCTCGGGCGAGGGCGTGGCGGCGATCTTCGAGGAGCAGTCCAACGGGGACGATCTCGTGCTCGGCGTCCCGCTGCGCTTCGGCATGGGATACGGCCTCGCCAGCGAGACCATGCCGATGGGGCCGCGTTCATGCTCGTGGGGGGGCTACGGCGGCTCGCTCGTCGTCAACGACCTCGACGCCCGGGTCACGATCGCCTACGTGATGAACCGCATGGAGGCGGGCATGCTCGGCGACCGCCGCGGCGCATCGATCGCGATGGCGACGATCCAGGCCCTGGCGGGCGCGTAGCCGACGCGCGACGTCGGCAGGAAACCTTTCGGTATGCGGCGAAAACCTTGCGCCTGCGGCTTCGAACCGCGGCTACGCCGAGACGTCCCAGCCGAAGTACACCTCGGCGGCGCGGATCTGATCGCCGCGGAACGTGAGCACCTCGGTGTTCCGGCCGCGGGAACCGTCCGGGCGCCGTGACTCGTAGGTGACGATGACCTCGTCGCCCGACGCGATCAGGCGGACGAACTCGAATTCGGTCCGCTGGCCCGCGCCGGGCCAGCAGCGCTCGAAGAAGCCGGCGCGATCGAGTCCGACGTCGAGTGGGCTCGAGAACGTGAAGTCATCGGTGTACGTGCGCTCGGCGTAGTCCCGGTCCCCAGCCGCGAACGCGCGATAGATGTCCTGCGCCGTCCGCAGCCGATCGTCGCTCGGCATCGGCATATCCCCACCTCCGGGTCGTTGGTCAACGTCACGTCACGACAGAGACCGCGTCGAGCCGGTGTTCTCATCGCGCGGGTGGCGGGGCGGCGGCACGTCGCCCGGGCGGTGCCGTCGGGCGCTCCGCCACCGGGCGGGTGCCCGGGCGGCGTCCACGTAGACGTCCCACGTCGCCTGTGCGGCATCGGCCCAGGTCCAGCTGAGTGGGGGTGGCGCCGGCCGGGTGGCGGCCTCGGCGGCGGCGACGAGTCCGTCGAGATCATCGACGGGGCTCAGCGACATGCGCCCGTCAAGCACCTCTCGCACGGCAGGCACGTCGCAGGCGACGACCGGGGTGCCGCACGCGAGCGCCTCCACCGGCGGTAGTCCAAAGCCCTCGTCGTCGCTCGGGAACACCAGCGCGTGGGCGCCGGTGTAGATCCCGGCAAGGTCGTCGTCGGTCACCTCTCCCGTGAGGGTGACATTCGGCAGCTCGGTCGCCCACGGGCCGGTCTCTCCGACGAGCACGAGCGGCATCCGATGCGCGACGCGAGCGAGCCCGGCGACGCGCTTCCGGGGATCCGGTGTGCGCAGGCCACCCACCCACACGAGGTATTCCTCGGGCAGGGCGAACCGCTCGCGCACGGCGCTCACCTCGGCGTCGGGACGCGCGTGGAATGCGGTGGCGGCCGCCTCGCCCACGACGACGATTCGCTCGCGCGGGATCTCGAGTATGCGCACGGCGTCGTCGGCGACCGCGTTGGTCGGGACGATCACCCGGACGGCGCGCTGCACGGCGAGATACCGCATCCGTAAGCGCATCCCCGTTCGCAGGTACTCGCCACGACGCTTGAGTGGGATGAGATCGTGCAGCGTCACCACCATCGGGACGGGCGAGCGCAGCATGGCCCCGTCGATCCACGGCGAGTGGAAGACATCGCAGCGCCGGGGGCTGTGGGTCTCGACGATCTCGCCGCGGCCGAGATCCCGAAGCGCCTCCAGCAGGCACCGGGCATAGCGGCCAATGCCACGCGAATCCTTCGTCGGCCGGCTGTCGAACGCGATCTTCATGTCGCGGTCAATCGCTCCACGCAGTCTCTCCTTGCTTCAGATCCGTCACGATGACGCATCAGTCCGCGAGCGCACCCACCCCTGGGATGATGCTCCATCTCGCCGAAGAGTGTCATCCCGACAGCGCACCAAGCGATGAAGGACTACTACGAGGAACTGTGGGAACGCCTCCCGTCCCGGCTGACTCCGCCCGACTGGGAGCTCCGCCGGGCGTTCCTCCTCTCAGAGCTGAAGCCCGGCGATCGGGTTCTCGACCTCGGCTCGGGGGCCGGGGAGTTCACCGCCGAGGTGGCCCGGCAGGGCGCCCACGACGTCATCGGCGCGGAGGTCGCCCAGGCGGCGATCGACCGGGCGCGCGAGCACCATCCCGGCCTCGACTTTCGGCTCATCCCGTTCGACGGCCCATTGCCGTTCGAGGACAGCGCGTTCGATCTCGTGTGGGCGAGCGAGGTGATCGAGCATGTGGCCGACACGGCTCGCTGGCTCTCCGAGGTCCGCCGGGTGCTGGGGCCGGGCGGTCGGCTCCTCGTCACGACGCCGTCGCACGGCCGCCTGCGCCTCCTGTGGCATGGGATTGAGCCGCTCAGCGAGCCGCTCGGTGATCATCTTCACCTGTACACCCGGCGATCGCTGACGGCGCTGCTGCGCGATTTCGATTTCGCCGTGCTCGAGGTGCGGGTCGCGGGAGGCCCACCGCTACTGCGGCGCACGCTCCTCGCGCGGGCACGCCGCTGAGCTGTCTGCTTACATCGACACCGATGACCGTCCAGGCGTCAGCCACGGTTGTTGTCGCCGGTGACATCACGCGGCGCTACGGCGAGGGAGTCAGCGCGATCGAAGCGCTGAGGGGCGTGTCCCTGGAGGTCGCGCGTGGTGAGCTCGTGGCTGTCATGGGCCCGTCGGGGTCGGGCAAGTCGACGCTCATGCACACGCTCGCCGGTCTCGACAAGCCGAGCAGTGGCAGCGTCGCGATCGCCGGCACGGAGATCACGACGCTCGATGACGACAAGCTGACACAGCTGCGCCGCGAGCACATCGGGTTCGTCTTTCAGTTCTTCAACCTGCTGCCCATGCTCACGGCGGAGGAGAACATCGTGCTGCCGCTGTCGATCGCCGGCCAGCGCCCGGACCGCGAGTGGCTCGCCGAGCTTCTGCAGGGAACCGGGCTGAGCGGGCGCACCACGCACCGGCCGGCCGAGCTCTCCGGCGGAGAACAGCAGCGGGTGGCGATCGCCCGGGCGCTCATCACCCGGCCGACCATCCTGTTCGCGGACGAACCGACCGGCAACCTCGACTCGAAGACCGGCGGAGAGATCCTCGATCTGCTGCGTGACTCGGCGAACGCCTACGGCCAGACGATCGTGATGGTCACCCACGATCCCCGCGCCGCGTCGATCGCCGACCGCATCCTGTTCATCGCCGACGGCCGCATCGTCAACGAGCTCACCGGCGCCAGCCAGTCGGACGTGCTGTCGGTGATCGCCACACTGCAGGCGTGACCCGGGTCGCGCTCAAGGGACTGCTCGGACGCAAGCTGCGCGCCGCGCTGACGGCGGTGGCGATCGTGCTCGGCGTGGCGATGGTGAGCGGCACTTTCATCCTCACCGACACGATCAAGGCGGCGTTCACGACGGTGTACACGACCGTCTACAAGCACACCGACGCGATCATCACCGGCAAGAGCGCGATCGGGGGAGGGGACCGGGGCGGGAACCGTCTCGGGCTGCCGACGCTGCCCGCCTCGCTCCTCGCACGCGTCCGTGCGCTGCCGGACGTCGCGGTGGCGACGGGCGGCATCTCGGACCAGGCGCAGCTCGTGGGGCACAACGGCAAGGTCATCTCCCGGGGCGGCGCTCCGGGACTGCTCAACAGCTACACCCCGGCGGGACAGCGGTTCAATCCGCTGACGCTGACAAGCGGCACGTGGCCGACGGCGGCCACCGACGTTGACATCGACGCCAACACGGCGAGCCAGAACCATTTCGCCGTCGGTCAGCAGATCGGGGTCATCGCCCGGGGTCCGGTCGAGCGCTTCCGCGTGGCCGGGATCGTCAAGATCGCGGGCGTGTCGTCGCTCGGCGGAGCCACGCTCGCCGTCGTCACGCTGCCGACCGCACAGCGCCTCTACAACAAGCAGGGCCGGTTTGACGAGATCAGCGTCGCCGCCCGCAGCGGCGTCACGCCGCAGGCACTCGTTGCGCGGATCGGGCCGCTGCTCCCTGCCACCGCGCAGGTCCGCACCGGTCAGGGCCAGGCCCAACAGGCGACGAAGGACACGAGCGGGCTGCTGACGGTCTTTGAGTCCTTCCTGCTCGCGTTCGGCGGGATCGCGCTGTTCGTCGGCAGCTTCGTGATCGCGAACACGCTCTCGATCACGATCGCCCAGCGCACCCGGGAGCTCGCGACGCTGCGGACGCTCGGCGCGACACGTCGGCAGGTGCTTCGCTCGGTCATGGTCGAGGCGTTCGTGATCGGATTCGTTGCCGCGCTGGTCGGGTTGTTCCTCGGTCTCGGCCTCGCCAAGGGGCTCAATCAGCTGTTCGTGTCGTTCGGCATCGATCTGCCGCAGACGGGCACTGTGTTCAAGACGCGGACGGTCGTCGTCTCGCTGCTCGTCGGGGTGCTGATTACGGCGGGGGCGGCGCTGCGCCCCGCGCTGCGAGCGACGCGTGTGCCCCCGATCGCGGCGGTGCGCGAGGGTGCGGTGCTGCCGCCGTCACGCTTCGCCCGGTTCGGGGCCTACCCGGCGGCGGCGACGCTCACGGCGGCGCTCGCGCTGTGGATCATCGGGCTGTTTGTCGGGTCCGTCTCGACGACCTGGCGGTTGATCGCGATCGGCGTCGGTGCGCTCGCTCTGTTCGTCGGCACGTCGATGCTGGCGCCGACACTCGTGCCGCCGCTCGCCCGCGTCCTCGGCGCGCCGGCGGCGCGGCTCGCCGGAGCCCCCGGCGAACTCGCCCGCTCCAACAGCGCCCGCAATCCCGCCCGGACGGCGTCGACGGCGTCGGCGCTGATGATCGGGCTCACGCTGGTGACGATGGTCGGAGTGTTGGCGGCCGGCCTGCGCACGCGCTTTCAGGACTCCGTCAACAAGGTGTTCGTCGCCAATTACGTGGTGACCGCGACCGACAACTTCAGCCCGATCGGGGTGGCGGCGGCCCGAGCGGTGCAGGGGGTGGCGGGGGTCGACGTGGTCTCCAGCGTGCGGGCGGCGCAGGGGCGCGCCCTCGGCAAGCGGATCACGGTCACCGGCGTGCAGCCGAACGTGACCCGCGTGATCTCGGTGTCGTGGCCGGTCGGCGGGCCGTCGACGCCGGCGCTCCTCGGTCGTGACGGCGCGTTCGTGTCCAAGGACTACGCGAGTGCTCATCACCTCGTCCGTGGGTCGCCGATCGTCGTGACGACGCCGACCGGCCTCAGGCTGCCGCTGCGCATCCGCGGCGTGTTCTCGCCGCCGAAGGGCGGCTCGCCGTTCGGCGATGTGACCGTCGGCACCGCGACGTTTGACGCGGCGTATCCGAACCCGCAGAACCTCTACACGTTCATCGACGTCGCCGGCGGTGCGAGCGCCGCGGCGACCCATCGGCTGAACGGCGCACTGGCCACGTTCCCGGACGCCAAGATTCAGACGAAGGCCCAGTTCGCCCACAACCAGCTGCAGGGCCTCAACATGCTGCTCAACCTCCTGTACGTGCTGCTGTCGCTGTCGATCGTCGTCAGCCTCTTCGGCATCGTCAACACGCTCGTGCTGACGGTGTTCGAACGCACGCGCGAGCTCGGCATGCTCCGCGCCGTCGGCATGACGCGCCGTCAGGTGCGGCGGATGATCCGGCACGAGAGCGTCATCACGGCGCTGCTCGGAGCCGCGCTCGGTATTCCGCTCGGCGTCGCGCTCGCGCTCATGATCGGCGTCGCGATCAAGTACGCCGCATTCACGATCCCGGTCGGAACGCTCGTCGTGTTCGTGGTTGCGGCGATCCTCGCCGGAATCCTCGCCGCGGTGTTTCCGGCTCGTCGCGCTGCCCGGCTCAACGTTCTGTCCGCGCTCCAGTACGAGTGACGGTCAGCTTCCGGTGCGCCAGCTGGGTGGACGCTCCGGCTCGCGCCCCTGATGCTCTCGGCGTAGCTCGGCCTCGATCGAACGCTTCGTCTCGGCCTCATCGTGCTCGAACTCATGCAGCCGGCGCTCGAGCGCCCGCTCGACGGCATCCATCTCGCGCGCGCTCTTGCGCACCGCGAACTCGAGCTGGTGTTCCTCGTTGCGCAGGCGAGCCATTTCGTCGCGATCCACCATATGTTCCGGATGATCGGCACTTGCCCCGGTGGTTACATCCGGGCTATTCCGTAAGCTGCCTCGCAGTTCGCCGCAGCCCCGCGTGACGTTTGTCACACCACGGAGGGGTCCGGCGCCTTGACACTCGGCAACATGTGCGCGACAGTCGCGCTGCCTGCCACGGGGCATTCCTACACACGGATCGCGGCTCGCCACCGGATCCACGTCATGAGGGGGACAGATGGCTGACTCAACGGTTTCGGCGCCGGCAGTGGAGAGCCTTGCGGCGTCGTTCGCTGGACGCCTGCTCGCACCGGGAGACGACGGTTACGACGAGGCCCGCACGGTCTGGAACGGGTGCTTCGATCGTCACCCGGCACTGATCGCGCAGTGCGCGAACGCCGCGGACGTGCAGGCGGCGGTGCGCTTCGGGCGTGCCAACGGCCTTCAGATCGCTGTCCGCGGCGGCGGGCATTCCGCCCAGGGCCACGGTTCGTGGGACGACGCGCTCGTGATCGACACCGGGCCGATCAAGGACATCGCGATCGACGCGGACGCCCGCACGGTCCGGGCCGGCGCGGGCTTGACCTGGGGTGAGTTCGACAGCGCGACCCAGGAGCACGGGCTCGCCGTCACCGGGGGTCGATTCTCGACCACCGGGATCGCCGGGTTGACGCTCGGCAGCGGCAGCGGCTGGCTGGAGCGGAGGTGCGGGCTGACGGCGGACAACCTGATCAGCGCTGATGTCGTCACGGCCGACGGCGAACTCATCACCGCGAGCCGGGACGAGAACGCGGACCTGTTCTGGGGCCTGCGCGGCGGCGGCGGCAACTTCGGGATCGTGACGTCGTTCACCTATCGCCTGCATCAGATCGGGCCGATCGTGCTCGGCGGGATGATGGCCTGCCCACCCGACCGCGGACCGGCGACGCTGCGCTTCCTCCGCGACTACATGGTCGACGCGCCTGACGATCTCGGGCTCGGTGCGGCGTTCGTGAGCGCGCCGCCGGAGCCATTCGTGCCGCCCGAGGTGCAGGGAGCGCCGATGTTCGGGCTGATCATCTGCTGGACCGGGGATCACGAGGAGGGCGAGCGCGTGCTCGCGCCGATCCGCGAGGTGGCCCAGCCGATGATGGACATGGTCCAGCCGATCCCGTACGCGGCGTTGCAGAGCATGCTCGACGCGGGCGGCCAGCATGGCACGCGCGCCTACATGAAGGCGGAGTTCATGCCGGAGCTCTCAGACGAGGTCATCGAGAAACTGGCGGCCCACGGCGCGACCCGCCCGGGCCCGATGGTCCAGCTCCTGCTCGAGCCGCTCGGGGGCGCGATCGCGCGCGTGCCCGAGGGAGAGACGGCGCTCGGGCGCCGCGACGTGCCGTGGTGCTACCACGCCCTGTCGCTGTGGATGGAACCGGGCGAGGACGCGGAGACGGCGCACGTCGCTTGGGCGAAGGAACTGGCGTCGGACCTCGCGCCCCACACGACCACGGGCGTGTACCTCAACTTCACCTCAGATGAGGGTGATACGCGGGTGCGCGACATGTTCGGTCCGGAGCGCTACGCGAAGCTCGTCGCGCTGAAGGATCGCTACGACCCGGAGAACGTGTTCCGGCTCAATCAGAACATCAGGCCGTCAAACGGCTCGTAGCGCGAGGCGATCGGCCGGGAGTCTGTCCGCGAGCGCGTCCGCGATCTCTCGCGGGCGCGCCGAGCGCGGGTCGAACCGCTGCGCGATCTCCTCGACGTCCGCGAAGCTCACCCCAAAGTCGCGGGCGGCGCGGAGGATCGCGATATACCTCAGCACGGGGTTGGGCGACGGCTGGGCGTCGAACGCGCTGTCCATACGGGGACACTCCCCGGCTCGGCCGATCCGAAACCCGGATCGAGTGGGTGCGCGTCAGAGCCGAACGACGTTCGGCGCGTGCTGTCCGCGGGTCACTGCCCCGCAGATCGACGAACAGCGCGGCGTCACGCGCGAGGGCGCCGTAATCGATCCCGGGATGCGCGGTCACGAGCACGACGGCGTCGGCATCGGCGACCGCGGCGTCAAGCGGCATGCTCTCAAGGTCGAGGTCCGGCAGCGACGGGACGTGGGGGTCGTGGTAGCGGAGCTCTGCGCCGCGTGACGCCGAGCACCTTCATGATCCGCAGGGCGGGCGACTCGCGCGTGTCGCCGACGCCGCCCTTGTAGCTCGCGCCGAGGATCGCGATTCGCGTTCCCCGGACCGGCTTGGAGGCGTCGTTGAGCGCCCGCTCGATCCGCTCGACGCAGTGGTACGGCATCGTCGCGTTGACCTTGCCGGCCAGCTCGATGAACTCGGTCGACATGTCGAACTCGCGAGCGCGCCAGGTGAGGTAGAACGGATCGACGGGCAGGCAATGGCCACCCATCCCTGGTCCCGGATCGAAGCGCATGAACCCGTACGGCTTCGTCGCGGCGGCGTCGAGAACCTCCCAGATGTCGATTCCCATCCGTTCGGACAGGATCGCCAGCTCGTTGACGAGCGCGATGTTGACCGACCGGAAGATGTTCTCGAGCAGCTTCGTCATCTCGGCGGCCTCCGGGGAGGAGACCCGGACGATGTGGTCGCACACGCGGCCGTACAGCTCGATCGCGCGCTCGATGCAGGCCTCGGTGATTCCGCCGATGACCTTCGGCGTGTTGCGCAGCGTGTAGTCGGTACGGCCGGGGTCGACGCGCTCGGGCGAGAACGCGACGTTGACGTCCCGGCCGACCGCGAGGTCGGACTCGAGCTCCAGGCGCGGCACGAGCTGCTCGCGGGTCGTGCCCGGGTACGTCGTCGACTCCAGCACGACGAGCTGGCCCCGCTGGAGCACCTGACCCACGCGCGTCGAGGCGGCGACGAGCGCGGTGAGGTCGGGCTCCCGGTTCGGCGTCAGCGGCGTCGGGACGCAGATGATGATCGCTTCGGCGCGGGCGAGCGGCTGGAAGTGTGACGTCGCCTCGATCATGTCGAGGACCGCGGTCAGCCGATCCGAGGCGATGTCCTCGACATAGGACTGCCCGGCGGCGACCGCGGCAACGCGGCGGGGATCGATGTCGACCGCGACCACGTGCTCGCCGGCCTCGGCGAACGCGACGACGAGCGGCAGCCCGACGTACCCGAGTCCGACGATTCCCACGGTCACCGAGCGAACTGTACCGACCCGGTCAGATGGCGGCGAAGCAGCGCATCGCCCTCCGGCGTCAGCGGATCTGAACGCCCGAGATCGCGCGGGAGATGACGAGTCGCTGGATCTCCGAGGTGCCTTCGAAGATCGTGTAGATCTTCGCGTCGCGGTGCATCCGCTCGACCGGGTACTCGCGGGTGTAGCCGTTGCCGCCGAGGATTTGGATCGCTCGTTCGGTCGCCCATACCGCAACCTCGCCGGCCTTCAGTTTGCTCATCGAGCCCTCGGCGTTGTCGAAGTCATGACCGTTGCGCCCCATCCAGGCGGCTCGCCACACGAGCAGCCGGGCGGCGTCGAGCTCCATCTTCATGTCGGCCAGCGTGAACGCGATTGCCTGGTTCTCGATGATCGCGCGTCCGAACTGGACCCGCTCCTTGGCGTAGGCAAGCGCATACTCATACGCGGCGCGGGCGATGCCGATCGCCTGCGCTCCCACCGTCGGGCGGCTGACCTCGAAGGTGCGCATCGCCGCCTGACCGCGTGAGCGCTGTCCTTCGCGCGCGCGGGCAAGCCGCTCGTCAAGCTTCTCCTTGCCGCCGAGCAGGCACGATCCGGGGATCCGGCAGTCGTCGAGAAACACGTCAGCCGTGTGGGAGGCGCGCAGCCCGTGCTTCTTGACCTTCGTGCCCATCTCGAGGCCGCGCGTGCCGGGCGGAATGACGAACGACGCATGGCCGCGGGCTCCGAGCTCGGGGTCGACCTGGGCGACGATCACATGCACGTTCGCGATCCCGCCGTTCGTCGCCCACGCCTTCTGACCGGCCAGGATCCACTCGTCCGTCGTCTCGTCGTAGCGTGCGCGGGTGCGCAGCGAGGAGACGTCAGATCCGGCGTCCGGCTCGGACACGCAGAAGGCCGCGACGTTCGGTTCGGCCTCGGTGCCGAAGCACTGCGGGATCCACTCACCCCACTGCTCCGGCGTGCCGTTCGCCTGGATCGCGGCGACGCCAAGCGTCGTGCCCATGATCGCCATGCCGATCCCGGCGTCACCCCAGAACAGCTCCTCGTTGACGAGGGGGAACATGATCCCGCTCTGGTCGTACCAGAACTGAGCGATGCCCTCCAGGCTGTAGAGCCCGATCTTGGCCGCCTCCTGAATGATCGGCCACGGGGTCTCCTCACGCTCGTCCCACTCGGCGGCTGCCGGGCGCACCGTCTGCTCGGCAAACCCGTGCACCCAGTCGCAGATGTCCTTCTGGTCCTGGCTGAGCTCGAGCGAGAACGGCGGCGGCGCGTCGGAGTCGTTACTGCTGTCGGCCGGGACCTGCTCAGGCGTCGTCGCTTCCATGTCGGCATCGCTCCTTTTCGTCCCACTCGGGTGTGCGGTGCGGTGGGGCTACCCGGCAGTAGGATGCCGCTCACGCGTGACCGGCGTCACGCGCCCCAACGTCAGGACGCAGCGAGTGCGCCGACGGCCGCCTCGGCGATCCTGCGATCCTCGGCTCCCGTCATTGCGCCCGCGACGCCAATGCCGGCCGCGACGCGTCCATCGGCGATGATCGGCAGACCCCCAGCGATGAGCGCCAGTCCGGGCCGCGTGGCGAACTCGGCGACGGCGGCCCCATCGGCCGAGATCGCCGTATAGAACTCATCCGGCGGGATGCCGATCGCGGCGGCCGCATACGCCTTGTTGAGGGCCGTCTGAACGCTGACGAGGGGCGCCCGATCCATCCGCACGGCCGCCTTCGTGATCGCTGACTCGTCGACGACGACGACCGTGATCGCGACGCCCATCGTCTCCGCCTCCGCGATCGCGGCATCGACCGCGAGCCGCGCCTGGGCGGCGGTCACCGTGGGTCGAGTTGCCGTGATGCCTGCGTGGTCGGTCATCGCATGTCCTCCTGTCTGTGGGGGATCCCAGGATCGTCGTGTCCGGCCCTGGCGTCCAAGACCAATGGGGCCTGGATCAGTAGGCTCTGTCTATGGATCGTCTCGATCTGCGGCTCGTCGAATATTTCGTCGCCGTCGCCGAGGAGCTCCATTTCGGGCGTGCCGCTGCCCGGCTGCATATCGCGCAGCCATCGCTCAGCCAGCAGATCCGACGGCTCGAGGCCCAGCTCGGCAGTCCGCTGCTGGAGCGAAACAGCCGCAACGTCCGGTTGACGGCCGCGGGCGAGGTGCTCCTGCGCGAGGGTCGCCGGACGCTGGCGCAGGCGCGACGGACGATCCGGGCAACGCGGGCCGCGGCCGTGCCCCGAGTTGTCGTCGGCTTCTTCGGCTCGGCTGGGGACGCGCTGCTGCCCGAGGCGCTGCGCCGCTTCGGCGCGACCCACGGTTTCGTCGATCTCACGGTTCGGGAACTGCCGTTCGGGAGCATGGACCCCGTGATCGCGGGCGAGGTCGACCTGGCCTTCTGCCGCCTGCGCCCAGAGCAGACGGACCTGGAGGTTGAGGTGCTCGCGCAGGAACCCCGCGTCGTCGCGCTCGCTGCCGCCCACCGGCTCGCCTCACGGGCCGCGGTCAGCTTCGCCGACCTGACCGAGGAGAGCTTCATCACAAACCCGGCTGTGGCCGACGACGACGGGCCGCCGCCGCGGTGGCTGGCGGAGCAGCGCCGGCACGGGCTGCCCGGCCGGGTCGCCGCCGAGAGTCGCGGCCTGTCCGAGATTCTCACGCTCGTCGCGGCCGGACGCGGGGTGTGTCTCGTCCCCGCCTCGGTCGCCGAGAACCACCCCCGCGACGACGTTCGCTACCGACCCGTGACCGACGCCGACCCGGCCGTCATCTCGCTCGCCTGGCTGCCCGGCGGGCTGTCGCCGAGTGCCGCCGGGTTCGCCTCGGTGGTGCGAGATCTGGGATCTAGCGCGACCCGCGCCCTGAGGCCCTGATCGCCGCCAGTGCGGCCTTCGCCTGGGCGATCGCCTGCGCGATCTGGACGGAGCCGATATCGAGTCGCTGGGCGTGCTCGAGCACCCCGACGGCCTTGTGCGGCTGACCGTGCTGAACGTCGTAGAGCCCGAGCTGCAGCCACGTCGCCGGGTTCTCCGGCTGCAGCGTGATCGCCTTGACGAGCTCGGCATGGGCGGCGTGCACATCGCCGATCCGGCTGTAGAGCTCGGCGAGCAGCCACAGCGGCTGGACGGAGACCGGATCGCGTGCTGCGGCGGTCCGGGCGTCCGTGAATGCGGCGGCCGTATCGCCGCGCGTCAGCGCCGTCAGGACCGAGTTCGCGGCGTTGTCCGCACGCAACGGCTGCCAGATCGTCCAGGCGGCAAGCAGCGTGAGCGCGGCGAGCGCCGTACACGTGAGACCGACCGCCGGTCGCATCGCGAGCTTCACCCGCTCGGGCGCGCGCCCGACGGGCGCATCGAGAGCGCCCCGTCCGGCGAGCCAGCCGGCGCACAGGAGCGCCGGCAGCGCCGTGCCGGGGATGAACCACGTCCAGTCGATCGTCGAGTGAACGACGAACACGACGACGACGCACAGGAGCGTCAGGAGACCGAGCCGCTCCGGGGATTCCCGCTCGCCGGGCGCCCGCGCCCGCAGCGGACGGCGCGCGGCGAGCCACCAGGCGATCACGAGGCCAAGATTGATGACGATCCCGAGGACACCGAAGTCGGCAAGGGTCTGGGCGATGTAGGAGTGGGCGTGGTCGACCGGGAAGATCGAGGTCGAGTACCGCAGGCGAGCTGCCGCGTACCCGCCAGCGCCGGCGCCGTGCAGGGGAGCGTGCGTGAACACCGACCACCCGTCGTTCCAGTCGCGGGCCCGGGAGCTGCCAAGCTCGAGTAGCCGCCCCGGGTTGTCGCCGACTGACTCCTTCGTCGTCGTCAGCGTGCTCCAGACGTGCGAGATCTCCCCGGTGAACCCGCGCTGAGAGGCGGCGAGCGCGACGATGCCGGCGAGTGGCAGCAGCGCTACGAGGCCGATCAGAACGGTCCCGACGCGCCGTCGCGTCTGCGCCGAGCGCGGGGTGCGGTCAACGACGAACGCACCGGCGAGACCGGCGGCGGCAAGCGTGAGCAGGACGATCACGATCACGATCCCGAACCCGTGTCCGGCGGTCGACCGGGCGCCAAGTGCGACGTGGTCGTGCGTCAGCGGATGGGTCGCCAGGGCCCAGCCGCTGATCGCGCCCGCGCCGAGCCCCCCGATGGCGAGCACGAACGCGCCCCGCAGGCGCAGCGGGGTGAGAACGAACCACAGCGCGAGCCCGGCGACAGCGGCGAGGACGGCGCTCCGCGAATACGAGAGCACGACGACCGTGACGAGGATCGCGATCGACGGCGGCACCGCGGCGCGAAGGACAGGTGCGCTCGTGCGCCGTGCGCCCAGCCACATGCACGGGGGCAGGCCGAGCGCCGCGATCAGGCCGGTCGCGTTCCAGTAGCCGAACGGCGTGCTGAGCCGACCCAGTGAGTCCGTCGGCGCGAACGTTCCCGGGAACACCTTGACGAGGAGCGCATACGCGCCCAGTGCGGTGGCGAACAGGGCGACGCCACCGACGAGCGCCGGCCACCGCTCCGGGAACAGCCGGGCAAACGCGATCCCGACGCCGAACACGGCGAGATACGCCAGCGTGCGGTTCGCCTCAAGCCACGACGCGTCCGGCACAACCGACCACGCGATTGACAGCGCGGTCAGCGCGACGAGGGCGTCGAACAGGATCAGGGCCACGAGCCCAGAACGACGGCCGCGGGCGCCGAGGATGAGCACGGCGATCGCCGCCGCCGCGCCGATCAGGACGAGCACGATCTCCGTCCACGTGTCCGGGGCCAGCTCGTCGCCGGCCTTCGTCACGAAGGCGACGATGGCGAGCGCGGCGGCGAGGGCAACGGCGATCACTCCCTGGCGACCGGCGCCGCGGCGCGACACGGGCGCGTTCTGTGCCGCCCGGGATTCTCCGGGCGCGGCGCGGACGGGCGCCGGGGCGAGAGACGACACGGTCGGCGAGCGTAGCGGAGTCATTTGACGACAGTCAGCCCGTAACGGCGGGCGAACACCGCCGACGGGGCAGGCACGGCGATCCGCGGCGTGCCGGTCCGGGTGGCGAGGTCATCGACGATGACGCACGGACGCGCGCACGTCGCCACGTCGCCGGTTCCGAGGTTGAACGGGCGATCGAGCCGGGGCCGTGGCGCGCCGAGGTAGTAGACGATGACCGGCGTATCAGTGAGCACCGTCCTCGGATGCAGCGCGGCGACCGTCGCTTGGACCGGCGCGAGATCCGGCTCGAAGTCGTGACCCCAGCGCTTGACGACGTTGACGACACCGAGCCCCAGGAGCAGTGCGCTCGCTCCGACGGTCACCCACCGGATGTCGAGCGCCACGATCGCCGCGGCGCCCAGCGTGGCGACGAGCGGGATGAGGATCGTGAAGTACCGCTGGTTGAAGATCTCGATGCCGACGATGCCGGCGAGCGCGTGACCGATGAGGACGAGCCCGATCGTGGTGGCAATCAGCGTCACCGTCCGGCTCGTGGCCTGTGGGACGCGGCGGCGCGGGCGGTGCAGAACGAACGATGCGGCGGCGAGTGCGGCGACGATGACGGCGCACTCGAGCCACCGGGCGGCGGCGGCATGGACTCCGCCGCTCTCTCCGAAGGCGAGGGTGATCGTCGCCTCCTTGAGCCCGCCGAACGACGGAGTCGAGAACGGCGGTGAGAGCTTCGTCCGGTTGACGAAATGCTGCGCGTGGACGATCTGGGGAATCCAGGGTGCGAGCGTGAGTGCCGGGAGGGCGCCGAGCGCGACCGTCCGCCGCCGGTCCGGTGCGCCGATCCACAGCGCCGCAGCGGTGAGGGCGAGCAGGAAGATGACGGCGTCGTACTCGCTCCACACGGCGATCACGCCGGCCGCCAGGTAGAGCAGCCACCAGCGCGCGGTGCCGCCGTCGCTCAGCCGGATCATCGCCCACAACGCGAGCAGCAGCGCGACGTCCTCGAGCATGAAGCCGCGGGCGAGGTTCGAGTAGGTCACGAGAAATGGCGAGACCGCCGTCGCGAGCGTGGCGAGCAGCGCCGCGCGCGTCCCGAGCGGCCGGCGCACCGCCGCGAAGAGCACGACGCAGACGAGCGCGCCCGGCAGCGCCGCCGGCAGCCGTAGCCACGCCGGGTGCTCGAGCGGCAGCGGCGTCAGGAGCAGGTAGAACAGCGGTGGCGTGTTCTCCGACCGGGCCAGGCGGTCGAGGAACGCGTGTGGAGAGGGCGCCGAGCCGACGAGGAAGGAGTAGCCGTCATCCAGCGAGATCGGCGAACCGATCGCCGCCACTCGCAGCGCGACGGCGAGCAGCAGGACGGCTCCGAGCGCCAGTCGCCAATCGACGCGCGCGCGTTCGGCGGTCATCGCGCGCCGGGCACCGGTCGCCGCGCGATCAGCATCAGGGTGTGGCCGAAGCGCGCGAGGCGCGGACGCGAGCCGAGCCGGTCAAGCGGGTGGAGCACCCGCTGAAGGACCGGTGTCAGGCGGCGCCAGGTGTATGTGACGGCGTGGAGTTCGGGGAGCAGGCCGACCGTGCGGGCGTACGTCGTCAACTCCCGCGGCGACAGAGGGACGTCATCGGGGGTTCCGTGCAGGCGGGTGGCGAGCCCGGTCGTGTTCGCAGCGGCGAGGGTGAAACCGACCGGGTGCCACAGCCCGGGCTCGATCACGACGAGCGCCCCGCCGGGACGAAGCAGTGTCGCCGCCTCGCTGAAGTAAGGCTCGAGCGAGCCGTGGTAGGCAATGTGATGAAGCACGAGGCGGTAGAGCACGACATCGAAGGATTCAGGAGCGAACTCGAGCGCTCCCGCGAGTCCGACGGACGCGCCGTCGGCCCGACCTGTCTCGATGACGCCCTCGACCTTCGCCGGGTCGGCATCGACGGCGGTCATCCGGAACGCGGGGGCGGGAAACATGTGCCGGCCCGGATGCCACCCGGCGCCGATCGACAGGACGTCCCCATGATCGAGGCGCAGACGGCGACGGATGAGCAGCTGCTCACGTTCGTGCATGTGGGCGTACTGGAACTCGAGCGTCTCGGGCCGGCTCATGCGGTCGAGCACGTTGTCCGGCGTGTACGGCTCGCTGCCGACGCTCATCGCGACCAGCTCCGATGGCGCACGAGCGTGCGCTGCGCGTCGCGCGCCGGCGTGTATGGCTGCTCGGCGAGGAACGCGCGCGCCTCGGCAACCGCCTCGGTGCGGTCATACGACGTCGCGATCCGGCGCAGCCCGTGGCGGATCGGGGTCGCGTCGACGATGCCCTCCCGCCAACCGTGAGCGCGCGCGAGCGCGGACCAATGCAGGTCAAGTCCCCACCCGAACCGGAGTGGTGGAAACGGCAGCAGCGCATCGAACGTCGGACGGTGAAACGCGCACACGGGCCCGATCTCGACGTATGCCGTCTCGCGCACGAGCGAGCCGCGGTGGCGGCGCGTCACCCGCCACGCGGCATGCGACCGGTGGCGATGGGCGGGAGCCGCGATCTGGAGATCAAAGTGCTCGGCGAGGAACAGGAACGTGTCCAGGAAGCCGCGAGGGAGCGCAACGTCGTCATCGATCACGAGCAGCCAGTCGGCGTCCGTCACCGGATGACGTCGCAGCAGCTCGTTGAGATTCTCGAACTTGCCGCGCTCGCCGACCGGACTCGTCTGCAGGCGCACGTCATGGTGCGAGCGCATGAGCTCCGCGCGGGCCTGCGCAAGCAGGTTCGGCACGTCGGTGCGCTCGATGGCCAGTGCCAGCACCCGCCGGCGCGGCAGGGCCGCGGCGGCGTGCCGCAGCCGCGGGCCCTGGAGCGTGCCGCACGCGACGGCGTCATCGAGGAGGTCGGCAACCACGGCGCGGCTCGTCGCCCGCAGGCCCCACACCTGCCCGCTTGTTCCGGAGAGAAAGTCCTCCTGCGGCTCGGTCGGCGTCCGCTGCCTGAGTGCCTCGCGGAGCCGGCCCGCGGAGTGCGCTCCGAACACGATCCCGTACCCGCACCGCCGCCGGACGGTGTGCCAGCCACATCCGGCCAGGATCCGCACTTCGCGCCGTAGCGTTGGGGCGGTGTCCTTGCGCTCGTCGTAGCGGCGGGCGGCTCGTCCCTGGGCGTAGGCGGCGCGGGCGAGACGAGAGAGGCGGGCATCCTCGCGCGTACGGCGGTGCTCGAGACCGGCGGCCGCCAGGTAGCGCGTGCGCCCTCCCATCGCCGTGTAGCGGCGCTGCCAGTCCTCCTCGTCGCCGCGGACGAAGATCGATTCGTCGAACCGGCCGACGCGCTCGAGCGCGCGACGGCGGATCGCCATGTTCGCGCTCCAGACGAACGGGACGTCACGATCGATCGGACCGCGGTCGAGCGTCGTGATGGGCGACGGCTCGCGACCGCAGGCGTGGGGGCCGCCGCCCTCGAGGCGGGCCCGGATCGGGCCACCGAACACGTCGTGAGCGGGATGGGCCGCAGTCCCTGCGAGCATCGCGGCGAGCCAGCCGGCCGGGGCGGCGATGTCGTCGTCGATGAACACGAGCAGGTCCGCGGTGGTGTTGGCGACGGCGTGATTGCGCGCCGCGTTGGCGCCGCCGGCGTCGGCGAGCGTGAGCAGGCGTGCCCCGTGACGCCCCGCGACCGCGGCGGTCGACGGGTCGGGCCCGTCGCTCACGACGACGATCTCCGCCGAGGTCGCCACCGCCTGCGGGACGACCGAGGCGAGCGTCACGTCGAGGTACGCCGGACGGCCGCGCGTGGGGATGACGACGGAGGCGGAGGGAGGGCTCTGCACGGCGGGATTGTCGCGACGCGGGCAGGGGGCGGGCCGACCCGCCCCGGCTCACGGCGCCTCGAGCCTGCGATGCTGCGCGAGTTGGCGCGCGAACGCGGTGACGAAGCGCGGGTTGTACCGGAGGTAGCGCCGCCAGAGGCGACGTGGCTCGTGGACGAGACGGTAGGCCCACTCGAGCCCGGCCTCCTGGAGCCACGTCGGTGCCTGGGGCACCAGGCCGGCGTGGAAGTCGAACGCGGCGCCGACGCCGACGAGCACCGGAGCGTCGAGCCGGGGACGCATCAGCGCCATCCACTTCTCCTGCTTCGGTACGCCGATCCCGACCCAGACGACGTCGGCCCGCGCGCGATTGATCTCCTCGACGACGGCATCCTGTTCCTCGCCGGTCAGCGGCCGGTGGGGCGGTGAGTAGCCGCCGACGATCTTGACGCCGGGGTAGCGCTGGCGCAGGTTGAGCGCGAGCTGAACGAGGCCGCCCTGGTTGCGGCCGCCGTAGAGATAGAAGCGGTGGCCCCGCCGCGCCGACTGGGCGCACGCCTGCGCCATCAGCTCCGGCCCGTAGACGCGGGCGGCAAGGTCGTGTCCGAGCGAGTTGATCGCCCACACGAGTGGCTGACCGTCCGGGACGTTGAACGACGATGCCATCAGCGCCTGGCGCAACTCGGGGTCCTCGCTCGACGACATGACGGTATGGACGTTGCACACGCAGACGTAGCCGCGCTCCCGGGTGGCGACCATCGCGTCGAGCCATGCGAGCGTCCGCGCGTAGTCGGTCAGCGCCAGAGGGACGTCGACGACCGCGACGGTGCGGGGGTATTCGATGGGATCGGGTTGGGGTTGGACGGAGCCCTCAGGGCGCATGGGCTGCTCTCGCAAGGTAGTTCCACTCGGTGGGGGAACGGAAACGTTACGCATCCAAACGGCTTTTCGCGGTCTTGGTTTCGCAGTAGCCCCGGCGTCGCAGAGAACTCACATAAAATTCTCCTCTCTCAACGTCGGTAAATGCGCGCACGCAGATGTTCGTCCAGATTGGATGAAACGCGGTCGGATTTTCGTCGTCTCGGCCGCAGAACCGGTGGCCGCCCCCGACGTCCGGCGCTATGCTCTCCCGCGACAAGGACGTCAATCGGGCCCGCGAGCATCGCCCCCTTTCTCGCGGGTCTCGGACGGCCCCCAGCCCTACCAGGGTCGTCCTTCGGTCGGGCCCGTGCCGCGTCAGCGGTGCGGGCCCGCCATCTTTGGCTGGCGAGCCAACTCGGACGATCTGACCGCCGCGGTCGACGCGCAGTGGACAGCACGGACGGCCGCCAACCTGTCTAAGCTCCGGCGCCGACATGCGCTGCGCGGTTACCGGCGGGGCCGGATTCATCGGATCGAATCTCGTGGACTCGCTCGTCGAGCGCGGCGACGAGGTGACGGTGATCGACTCGCTCGTCACCGGCAAGCGCTCAAATCTCGCGGGCGCGCTTGATCGCGGCGCGACGTTGTTCGCCACTGACGTCAGGGACGCGCCCGGGGTCCGGGCGGCCTTCGCGCAGGCCCGTCCCGAGGTCGTGTTCCACCTCGCCGCGCAGGCCGACGTCCGCGTGTCGGTCGCCGATCCGCGCGCCGACGCCGACGTCAACGTGCTCGGGACGATCACCGTCCTCGACGCGGCGCTCGCGGCCGGCGCGCGGCGCGTCGTCAACAGCTCGACCGGCGGAGGCCTGTACGGTGATGCCGAGGTGATCCCGACGCCGGAGGATCCGCCCGGCGGCATCCACCCGATGGCGCCCTACGGCCAGGGCAAGCTGGCGGCCGAGGGGTACTGCGCTCTGTTTCACCGCCTGCATGGACTGTCGACAATTTCCCTGCGCTACGGCAACGTCTACGGCCCGCGCCAGGACATCCACGGCGAGGCTGGCGTCGTGGCGATCTTCTGCGGCTGTCTGGTCGACGGTCGCGCCCCGACCGTGTTCGGGGACGGTGGTCAGACCCGGGACTGGGTCGAGGTCGGGGACGTCGTGCGCGCCAACCTGCTGGCGGCGGACGCGCCGTCGCTGACAGGACCCGTCAACATCGGCCACGGGCGAGAGACCTCGGTGCTCCAGCTGATCGATGCCCTGCGGGATACGGGCGGCGAATCCGGTACCGGCGCCCTCCCGGAGCCGACCTTCGCTCCGTCCCGTGCGGGTGAGGTCGCGCGCAGCTGCCTCGACGTGGGTCGCGCCCGCTCCGAGCTCGGGTGGGAGCCGACCGTCTCGCTCGGGGATGGCCTGCGCCGGATCTTGGCGGCGGTCTGACGCCCCTCACCCGATCGTTCTCAATCGCTGCCGGCCGTTTCGACGCTTCGCCGGCTACAGGTTCTCGGCGACCCGCGGAGCCTCGCGGGTGAAGAACCACCAGCCGATCACGAAGATCACGACGATGAGCGACAGCGAGATCGCGACCAGGAGTCCGCTGCCGGCGTAGTAGGCGGCGTTCTGCCACGCTGGGGGCCCGGCCGCGGACGGGGTAGGGCCGATCAGCGCGTACCCCATCTGTGTCAAGAGGACGGCCGGTGGATTGAGCATCGCGACGTGGGTCGCCGTCTGAGCGGAGATGTGGTACTTCGTGGCGAGCACGGCGTACTTCGATACCGGATACATGACCGGCGAGAGGTAGAACCATGCCTGGACGAACACGTCCCAGATCGGCTGGATGTCCCGGAAGCGGACGTACAGGACCGAGAGGATCATCCCGAGGCCCGTGGCGAGGACGACGAGCCCGAACACGATCGGGATCAGCTCGAGCCACTCGATGCGTGGTGAGAGCCCGTTCGCCAGCGCGAACACGAGCACCGCGATGAAGTTCATGCCGAGGTTGAACAGGGAGGTGAGCGACACCGATAGGGGGATCACCATCCTCGGGAAGCGGACCTTGCGCAGCAGCGCCTCTCGTTGGACGAGGCACTGGACGCACCCTGAGGTCGCCTCGGCGAGGTAGCTCCACAGCACGATCCCGGTCAGCAGATAGACCCCGTAGTGCGGGATCCCCTTGCCAATCTGGAAGATGACGGTGAAGACGAAGTAGAGGACGCCGAAGAACAACAGCGGCCGGACGAGCGACCACAGATAGCCGAGCGCCGATCCGAAGTACCGGAGCTTGAACTCCGTCCGGGCGAGAGTGAGCGTCAGCTCGAGAAAGCGACGAATGCCGCCGCCGAGTGCCGACGGCCCGTAGGCCGATGCGGACTGCGTTGCCATCGGCGGGCAAGCTAGCAGTGGACGAGCCGGGGAGCGGGCATAATCGCGGGGTGAACGTGCGGTGGATCGGACCGGGCGCGACGCTCGGCACCCAGCGCGGCGACGTCGTCGTGTGCATCCCCGTCTACGGGGGGCACGAGCACTTCGTCGACTGCCTGCGCAGTGTGCTCGCCCGCACGGCACCTGAGATCCCGATCCTCGTCTGCGACGACGCCAGTCCGGATCCTCGCTCGCGTGAGTTCGTCACGAAGCTCGCCGACGTTGAGAGCGCCGAGCACGACGTCTACTACCTGTCGCGCGAGCACAACCTCGGGTTCCCGGCGAACGTCAACGGTGCCTTCGAGATGGCGGCGCCGGCGGATGTCGTCGTCCTCAATTCCGATGTCGTCGTCGGCGAGGGATGGCTGGGGGGACTGCGCGACGCGGCGTATGTCGACAGCCGGGTCGCGACCGCGACCGCGCTGACGAATCACGGCAGTCTCGCCTCCGTGCCGAACCGGCGGCCGTCGCCCGAGCTGCCACCGGAGTGGAGCCTCGACGCGGCGGCGGCCGTCGTCCGGGCGCGCTCGCTGAAACTGCGGCCCCGCCTGCCGACCGCGATCGGGCACTGCGTGTATGTCCGGCGTAGTGCGCTCGAGCTCGTCGGCACGTTCGACCTCGCGTTCACCCCCGGGTACGGCGAGGAGGTCGACTTCTCGCAACGCTGCGTCCGCCGCGGGCTGAGCCACGTGCTCGCCGACGACGTGCTCGTGCTTCACCACGGTGGCGCAAGCTTCTCGACCAACGGCAAGCGTAGCCCCGTCCAGGACGAGCACGAGCAGATCATCCTCGCCCGCTACCCCTACTACCACGCCAGCATCAGGATGCTCGAGGACGACGTGGCCGGCCCGCTGTCCCGGGCGCTGAGCGCGGCGCGCCGGGCGCTGAAGGGGATCTCGCTCGTCGTCGACGGCCGCGTGCTCGTCGGCCCCATGACCGGAACTCAGCTCCACGTGCTCGAGCTCGTCACCGCGCTCGCTCGCACCCGTGAGGCCCGGATCAGGGTCGTCATTCCCGACGCGCTCTCGGGCTACGCCCAGCAGGCGCTCGCCGTCCAGCCCGACGTTGAGCTCATCACCCGCGCGCAGGCGCTCGACGAGCGCTTCGAGCTCGCCGATGTCGTGCACCGTCCCTATCAGGTCGCCAACGAGGAGGATCTCTCGTTCCTGGCCCAGCTCGGCGAGCGGCTGATCGTCACCAACCAGGACCTGATCGCCTACCACAACCCCTCCTACTTCCGAGACTTCGACGCGTGGGAGGGCTACCGGCGGATCACCCGCTCGGCACTTGCGGTGTCGGACCGCGTGATGTTCTTCTCCGCCCATGCCCGCGATGATGCGCTCGCGGAGGACCTCGTGGAGCCGGATCGGGCGAGCGTCGTGCATATCGGCGTCGATCATGTGCTCACCCGTGCACCGACCCAGCCGAGCGCTCCGCGCGGCGTGGCGCAGCTGCCGGACGGGGCGGAGACGATCGTCTGCATCGGCACCGACTTTCGCCACAAGAACCGGATCTTCGCGCTGCGGATGCTCGAGCAGCTTCAGCTTCGCCACCAATGGGATGGGTATCTCGTGCTGGTCGGACCGCGGGTGACGCGCGGCTCCTCCACCGCGGAGGAGGCGGAGCTCGTCGCCGTGCGGCCGCGTGTGGCCGGCGCCGTGCTCTCGCTCGCGGCGGTCACCGAGGCCGAGAAGGCGTGGTTGTTCGAACGCGCCCGCCTCGTCGTCTACCCGACCGTGCACGAAGGCTTCGGGCTTGTCCCCTTCGAGGCGGCCGATCACGGCGTCGCCTGCATGTGGGCCGAGGGCACCTCGCTCAGCGAGTTGCTGCCTGACGACGCGGCGGGCATCGTTCCGTGGAACGCCGAACTGAGCGCCGACGCGGCATTCGCGCTGTTACGTGACTCCGAGGCCCGCGAGCGGAACATCGCCGCGATCCGCGCCGCCGCATCGCAGCTCACGTGGAACTCGACGGCCACCCGGCTTCTCACGCTCTACCACGAGACGTGCGATCGCCCGGCGACGCCGGCGAGCGCGATCGAACGACGCTCGGGGCTGATGACGGGCGCGTTCAGCGAAGACGCGGTCCGCCTCATCGGCCCCGGCGGTGCGCTGCCGGAGGATGTCGAGCGGCCGCTGCTGGCGCTCGCGACTCATCCGCAGATCGGCGCGCCGATGTTCCAGGCGCTCAAGTTCGGCTACCGAGCGTCGTACCGGCTGCGGCGCATGCGACGGCGCGGGACCGAGGCTTAGGACAAAGGCGTGTCTCCCTTGATCCCCCGCCAATGGCGTCAGCCGAAGACCCCGGACTCTCAATGGTTCTGGGATCACTACGAATGGGCGGCCAACGAGATCGCAGTCTTCTGCGAGCAGGGTGGCGTGACACTTGCCGACACGGCGATCGCCGACATCGGGTGCGGTGATGGGATCATGGCGCTCGGGCTGTTCGAGCGCGTCCGGCCGCGTTCCCTTATCGGCTTCGACATCGTGGCGACGAATACGGAGCACCTGCTGTCCCGGGCGCGGGCCGAGGGTACGGTTGACAGGCTTCCTGAGGGCCTTGGGTTTCGAACCTCGACGCCGCAGGCGACGCCCGCTTCCGATGGCGAGTTCGACTTTGTGTACTCCTGGTCGGCATTCGAGCACATCACCGAGCCGGTGTCCGTACTGCGCGAGATCCGCCGCATCCTGCGCCCGACCGGCCATTTCTTCCTGCAGCTGTGGCCGTTCTATTTCTCGCCGCGGGGATCGCACCTATGGGACTGGTTCGACGACGAGTTTCACCACCTCAAGACGAGTGCCCCCGACGTGGTGGCGGCGATGGCCGCGAGCGACCGTCAATCACCGGAGTGGACGCAGTACATGTCGCGCGAGTATGAGCACCTCAATCGGATCACGCTCGACGAGCTCCAACGTTCGGTGATCGCCGCAGGCTTCGACGTGCACCGGCTCGAGTTGCTCGCCGCGCCCGTGCACCTGACACCCGAGCTGGCCCGCTATTCGTGGACGGACCTCGGTATCGGTGGGGTCAAGCTGATCGCGCTGCCGCGTCCCTGACGACTCGCTCAGCTTCGTTCGATGTCGAAGCTGTGAGGGAGGTCGACCGCGCCGCCGCCCGACTGGGCGCCATGGATAACGATGGAGGCGATGTCCTGGCGGGCGTCATAGGCATCGACCGTCGCCCCCATACGGGCGACGGCTGCGAGCAACCGGTAGCGGCCGGGCGCGAGCCAATTCTCGAAGTGGACACGAATCGACGCGTTTGAGTCTGCCGGAAACGTCCCCGTCGGTCCGTGAGTGAGCTGGGTGCTGGCGGCAAACGCCGTGGCACCACGTTCGTTGTGCAGCGCCAGGGCGAAGATCGGATCGACGCTCTCGGCGTGGAAGTACACGTCAAGGCGGGCGTAGAGCGGCTGCCCCTGCTCGATCTCGAACACGGGCTCTCCGTCCTCGCCCTCGAACCGCGCCCCCCGCAGTTCCGCGACGGGGGTCGAGGTCAGCGTCTCCGGCCCGCCCTGCTCGATTGCGTCCTGGCGCATCCGGCGGAAGTTGAGCTCGTTGTACTGGCGGGCGATCGAGGCCGGCGCGCCAATGTCGACGACGCGACCACGCTCGAGCAGCATCGCTCGATCGCAGAAGCGCTCCACGGCTCCCATGTCGTGGGTGACGAAGATGATCGTTCGCCCTTCCTGGCGCAGCCGCGTGAACTCGTCGAAGCACTTCTGCTGGAATGAAGCGTCGCCAACCGCCAGTACCTCGTCGATGAGGACGATGTCGGCATCGACCTGGATGGCAACGGAGAATGCGAGCCGCACGTGCATCCCCGACGAGTAGTTCTTGAGCTTGAGGTCCATGAACTCCTCGAGCTCTGCGAACCGAACGATCTCATCAAACCGTTCTCGGGCTTCAGCTCGCGTAAGGCCGAGCATGATCGCGTTGATGATCGCGTTGTCGCGCGCGGTCAGGTCCGGGTTGAAACCGACTCCGAGTTCAATGAACGGCGAGAGTCGTCCCTGGACGCTCAGGGTCCCCGAGCTCGCGTCGTAGATCCCGGCCAGGCACTTCAGCAGGGTACTCTTGCCACTGCCGTTCCGTCCGACGATCCCGAAGAACTCACCCTGCGCGACCTCAATACTCACATCGTCGACGGCCTTCAGCACATCGAAGCTGCGCGACCGGAACGGGTGCAGCGCGCGCTCCTTGAGCGTGTGGTACTGCTGATGAGGAAGGCGAAACTCCTTGGTGACATGCGCGAGAGAGACGGCGGGCATGGCTGCTGGCCGGCCGGACGCCGTCGCTGGCTGCGGCTCGCCGACGGTGGCGCTCACGGCCGATCACGGTAGCAAGCCCGCTGGTAGCAGCACGGTCGAGCGGAGATTCCCGGAAGGCCGATGACTTCCGTGGCCCGAACAGGCGTACCAGACCTGCCGGAGCATGCTCCGGACCCCCGAGCACGGCGCCGGGTCGGGGTGGGGGCTCTGTACTCGCTGCTCGTCGTGATCTGTGTGTGCGGTGGTTATTGGTACATGTTCAGCCGTTTCTCCCCGTATGACGACGAGGGTTTCTTCGACTACACGCTGAAGCTGTTCACGGATGGGCACCCGATGTACACCGCCGTGTTCAGCGACTACGGGCCTTTCTATTACCTGATCTTTCGCGGTTTGTTCACGATCACGGGGCGGACCGTGACCATGGACGCTGGTCGGCTGATCCAACTCGCCGTGTGGATCGCCTCGAGCGCAGGCCTCGGGGTCGCCGCGCATCGGCTGACTGGGCGGCTGACCCTCGGCGTTACAGCGCTCGCCGCATCATTCGCCTTGATGACGACATTGGCCGCCGAGCCGATGCACGCCGAGGCGCTGATCTGCCTCATGCTCACGGCGAGCATGCTCGTAATCGCGTTCGGCATGCAAGCTGCGCCTCGCGGCTCGATTGCACTCCTCGGCGTCCTTGCGGCGTTCCTCTTGCTCACGAAGATCAACGTGGGCGGCTATGCCATCGTCGCCATCGTCTTCGCGGGGGTGATGGCCGGACGGTCCCTGCATCGGCATACGTCGGTGCGAGCGCTCACGGCCGCCGCCTTCGTGTTGGTAGGGCCGGCCGTGATGGTCAGGACATTGAACACGCAGTGGACCCTCACCTACGCCTGCCTTGCCGTCCTTTCGGCTCTCGCCCTGGTGTTCGTGGCGACACCCACTGCTGAGTCGGGGAGCGCCGATGAGTCACGCCGTTGGCCGGTGTGGTTTCTCTCCGGCTTCACCGTCGCCTCGGGGGTCGTGCTCGCGATCCTGTTCATCCTGGGCAGCTCTCCGCTGGCGTTGTTCAACCAGGTGGTTCTCGTTCCGAGCCATCAGGCAACAGCGCTGACGATCCCCGCACCGCTCGGTGGCAAAGTGATCTGGTGGGGACTCGTCGCCGTGGTGATCGCCTGGTCGCTACGACAGGCAGGCCGCACCCAGGCGTCAAACGCGGTGCCGCTGCCGAACGTCGCCAGCGGTCTCCTGCGCGGGTTCGCCGGACTCGCGATCCTCCTCTCGTTGGTCGACCAGTTTCCGTTCGCAATCAGCCCGACGGCACCATTTGGTCTGGCGATGCCGCTCGCGTGGGTCGCGGCCCTCCCCTCAGCCCGCGATTCAGCCGGGCCGCGTGCGCGGCTTATCCGGCTGCTCATCCCCTCCATGGCGATCCTCCAGGCGTTGCTCGCCTACCCCGTGGCCGGTAGCCAGATGGCGCTCGGTTCAATCCTCCTTGTTCTCTGCGGCGTGATCTGCCTCGACGACGCCGCCACCGAGCTCCTCGCCTGTAGCCGCAGACACGGTGCTCGGGGCGGGTTTGCGGCCTCGACCGTGTCGGGACTGCTACTCGCCCTCTCGATCGGCGCCGTCTTCCAGCTCATCATCCAGCCGGTGCAGGGTCACCGCGACGACTACCGTGCCGGCACGACCCTGGCGATCGCCGGTGCGACACACGTGCGGCTTCCAGCGCCGACGGCGGCCGTGTACAACCAGATTGTCGCGCTCGTCCGTACTCACTGCCGGACTCTCGCGACGCTCCCTGGGATGTACTCGTTCAACATCTGGAGTCGCCTGCCCGCGCCCAGCCCATTGACCGGGCAACCGTTCTGGCATCTGCTTGACGACCGCCAACAGCAACAGGTGCTCACGGCGGCGCGGCGAAGTCCCGGCCTCTGTCTCATCCGCAATGACGCTGTGGCCGCCAGCTATCAACATGGTGGCGCGCCGCCGGTGGTCCGTTTGGTCGCCTTCTACGACGACGACTTCACCGTCCTGGCTCGGATCGGCCCGTACGCCGTGGAGACGCGACGAGCGGCGTAGGGAGGCGGATGGGCGGCCCCGTCCCTCACGACACGAGAGCTCAGCCGGCGCAAAGTCGGACCCCGTTGACCCCGGAGACCCGAACGTGCCACGGGACCCGAGGTGCACGATCGGAGGGGAACGCGATCGCAACGCTCGATCGCCGGTGGAGCGTTCCCCAGGGTGCCGTCGGGTAGGCCGCGGCAAAGCGGCGAAGCCAGATCATCGCCGAACCGCTCGCGGTGACCACCTGTACTCGCGCTCCTGGTGGCATCGTCACGTCGCCGACCGGCGTCGCATCGATCCGGGCCGTGCAGTTCCGGGCGCCCGATGGAGCGACGGCGATTCGCTCGGCGGCAGCAAGCACCGTGTCGATCGCCGCCGTCGCGGCGATCGGCTGATGCTGCAGCTCGTCGATCCTGAGCGCGGGCGACCCAAGGTCGCGGACCGCGGCGAGGTATGGCCCTGCCATGACATCGGGTGCGTTCACGGGATCCGGGATGAAGCCTGGAGCGACGACCGGGGCCGCGACCTCCACGGCACCCAAGACCGCTCGGACCCGAGCATCGCTGAATCTCAACCCGCGCTCGCCGCGGCGAAGCACTCCGATGTTCGATACGACGGCTCCCAGCACGAGCAGGGTGAGCGCCGTGATGCCGGCCGTGCGCGGGACGACGCGGATCGCGGCATCGCTGAGCGCGATCAGGATGAAGACAACGCCGCGCGTAGAGATACCGGCTCGCCGTTGGGTCAGGCGAGTCCGCCCGCGTCACCGCCGCCAACGTCCAGAACGTCAGCGCCGCCGCCGCAATCGCGACAACCATCGGCGTGGGGATGCCGCCCGGGCGTCGAACAGACGCCAGGACGAGTATCGCCAGGATCAACAGCGCGAGAGGCGGACCCCAGCTCTGATCGAGTCCGGCTAATCCGGCGGAAGCGCCGGCGGCGGCATTCGCCACGTATTGCGGCGCGGCCAAGATCGCGTCGGACGTCGTGTGCTCGCCAGTCGCCCAACCCAGGTACCAGATGCCGAACAGAACCGCCGGCACAATGACCACCCACAATCGCCGCCACGGATCGCGCCTCATCAGGATGAGTGCGCCGCAGCCGACGACGAACGCGAGGCCGAGCCCAGAACTGCCGACGGCGAGTGTCAGCAGTGCCGCCGTGGCGACATCTCGGCGTCGCGTCGAGCCGGTCTCCAGGACGAGCAGGGCGCCGAGTCCGCCCACGACGGAGCCGAGATATGAGATCTGGAACGGCCACAGCAGAACCTGCCACGCGCTGCCGAGGCACAACAGCAATGTCGTGGGCGCGAGGGCCAGCCAGGGCCCGATACGGCGGCGGGCCAGGACGTACAGCTCGGCGCACGCGATCAGGTGCAGTACGACCGTGACGAGACGATACGGCGTGTAATGGCGCAGCCCGAAGATCGCGAACAACAGCTTGTACACGACCACCGGGAAGAGAACGAGGTGGCCGTTGTGCGGATCGAGATAGGTTCCAACGCTGCCGCCGCGTCGATCCAACACGAACGCCCACTCGTCGTAGAAGAACGTGAGGTGTCGTCCTGCATACAGCAGCACGAGCCCGCCGGCCCCGAGAAGGACGCTGAGAACGATCGTCGCCGGTGCGATGCGCGCCGCGGCATCGAAGGGGAACGAGCGCTTGCGCTCGGCTGCCGACGACGCCATTGCCGCGATGCTAACTCGTCTCGGCTTGCCGCATGAGCGCACTGGAGGCTGGACGACGCCGCGCGTCGACATCCGAGGCATCGTGAACGGCGTGCGTCGGGCATCGCTGCACGGCGGCGCTACCTTGTCGCCGATGGCAGGCTCGTTGTTGCCGATGGCAGGCTCGACCGCGGCTCCTGCCCCAGGAGCGGAGCGACGCCGTTTGGGCGCGTCTGCGATGCCGGTAACCGTCTGGGTGGCCGGTTCGGTGGTCGTAAGCCTCGTCGTCGAGCTGATCTTCTTCCGGACATCGTGGTTCTACCTCGATGACATCCGAAACCTGGCCGAGGCTCGACAACACGGGCTGACCTGGGCGTACCTGACCTCGCCCATCGGCGAGCACCTGACGCTCGGCCACCGCCTGCTGGACTGGCTTGTCGCCGTGCCGTTCGGCGGCCGCTGGGCCGCCGCGGTGACGCTCGAGTTGGTGTTCTGCGCCGTGCTGCTCTCCTATCTCGCGTGCACCCTGCGCCTGCTGTACGGCGCGCGGGCGCGCAACGCGATCCCCGTCCTGCTCGCCGGCACGGCATGGCCGCTGCTCGGCACTGGCCAGTGGTTCGCCGGCGGAGCCCTCGCAATTCCGGTGTGCGCCGGCATTGCCGGTGCGCTTTACCACTACCTGCGTTGGCGCGCCGTGGGGCGCCGGAAAGACGCGGCGTGCGTCGTCGCGTGGACGCTCGTCGCGGTTCTGTTCTCTCTGCAGGCGGTCCTGATCGCTCCGACCCTGTTCGTTGCCGCGCTGATCGCGCGTCCAGGTCGTCTGACCGGGCGAATCGCCGTGCGCGAAGCGGCCATCGTGATCCCATTCGCGCTGCCTGCGGTCGCACTCGAGCTATACGAGCGGGGGCGGCCGTGGGCGACGCACGTCGCGCTTCCGTCGCTCGCCCAGGGCATCGAACTCGTGAAGGTGGTCGTGGTCCGGTCGCTCCTCCCGGCGCTCGCTGGTATTGGGATGGACGGAGCGCCGCCGGATCCCGGTCGTGAGGTGCTGATGCGCGGCATCGTCGTCGGACTGCTCCTGGTGGCCGTGGCTGCCGGAATCTGGTTTCGGCGCCGGTGGGTTGCCGCCGGTGTGCTCGGTGTCGGCGCGGCGTTGCTCACCGCGATCCCGATCGCGCTGGCGCGGCTTGATGTCGCCGGAGTTGCCATGAGCGGCTCGGAGCCGCGGTACCTGTTGCCGGGGGTGCTCCTGAGCGCGCTCGCGATCGGCGCGCTGCTCGCGCCGCAGCCCGACAGGTCGATGCGGGCCGTGCCGCGCTACGCGCTTCCGGCGGCGATTTCTTGGCCACCGCATGGGCGGTGGTGTACGTCACGAACCTCAATTACACCTACCACGCGCGGCGCGTGGCGCTCGACTTCGGTCAGGCAGCGCATCAAGTGACGCTGCGGCTCGAGCGCGGGCTGCGGCAGGCGGCGGCAATCGGCGAGACCGATTCGCTTGTCGACGGACCACTCCGTTTCCGCTCTTCTATCCCGGCCCGAATGAGAACCTGCGATCGGCGTACGGCCGATTCTTCATGAGCGACGGCCTCACCGCTCCTGGGGTGCCTGGTCCGACCGGGTTATGGTCGATTGCTCCCGATGGATCTCTCGAGCGGATTGCGTTTCGCGCCGGCGCAGCGGGATCCCGGTGTGAGTCCGGATTGGCGTGCCGCCTCCCGGCCGTGCCGCTGAGTCCCTCGACTGCGCTCGCCGTCACGCTCGCCGCGCCGGCGACGGCACACGCCGTGGCGCGGTATCGGGTCACCGACCCGGCGGCCCGGTCGCTGATCACATACTTCCGTTACCGCCCGGCGCGCGGCAGTTCGTCATCCCGGCGGCGCCCGCGGCGGCCGACCCCGGCCGACTTCAATCGCCGCAAGTGTCGTCATCGCCGGCCCCCCGGTGATGACGATCACGGTCGGAAGTCTGGTATCCCGCTCGAGGGCCACTCGGCCGGCGGCTCAGGGCGGCTGACCCGGCGGTGGCTCGACTGGTGCCCCGGCCGCAACATCGGCGCGCCGGTAATCGCCTCGACTGAGGTGGTGCTCGGCGCGCGTAGAGGACGATGAACAGGTAGCGGCTGCCCATCTCCTGGAGGTTGAGCTTCGAGACGCCGTGTCGCCGGTTGGTCCAGCTCACCGGGACGACCGCATCGGAATAGCCGCGGACGATCGCCTTCAGCGGCAGTTCGACGGTGAGGTTGAAGTGGTTTGAGAGCAGCGGCTGAAGCTGCTCGATCACGTACCGGCGGTACGCCTTGAACGCGTTCGTCGTGTCGTTGTAGCCGTGCTGGAAGAGGATCCGGATGACCGCGTTCGCCATGCGGTTGAGGACCAGCTTGAGTCGGGGGTAGTCGGTGCACCTTCCACCCTGACCGAACCGCGTTCCGAACGCACAGTCATAGCCCTGCTCGAGGAACGCCGGTAGTACAGAACGAGATCGTGCGGCGAGTCGGACAGGTCGGCCATCATGATCGCT
>CAVZWJ010000014.1:0-3293 GCA_963778985.1 uncultured Solirubrobacterales bacterium
CGCCTACGTCCGCGAGCCCGCCGGCGGGCCGTATGTCCACCGCAGCCGCGACGAGTTGGCCGCCCTGTACGAGCTGTTCTTTTTCGAACGGAGGCGGCATCCCGTTTGGAGCACTGCGCCGTCACAGACGATGGCCGCTCGTGCGCATTGGGATACAACCTCGTCTGGTGGGGCCGGACCGAGCTGCCGCCCGAGGCCGGCATTGCCGTCTACGTTTGTGGCGCCACCGGCAAACTCGCCGCCGCCCGCATCTATGACGACGCCGATCCACCGCTCGGCCCGGGCAGTGGTGCGTAGGCGTTGCACCGCATTGCAGCCGAGATCGAGGCGCCGGTTCTCACATCGCCGGCCGGCCGCGAAAGTGATTTCAACAGCAACCGAGGGAGGGACCGATGAGTTCGAGCAATGACTACGACGTCATCGTCTTAGGGGGCGGCGCTCCCGGTGAGCACTGCGCTGCGGCGCTGGCTGCGCGCGGGTTGCGCGTCGCCGTCGTCGAGCGAGAGCTTGTCGGCGGCGAGTGCTCGTACTGGGCGTGCATTCCGTCGAAGTCGCTGCTGCGTCCCGGCGAGGCCGTGCACGGCGCCCGCGAGGCTGCAGCCACGGCCGAGGTCGACGTTCAGGCCGTGCTCGCGTGGCGTGACTACATGGTTTCCAACCACACCGACGGCGGCCAGGAGAAGTGGCTGGCGAGCCACGGCATCGATCTGCTGCGCGGGACCGGCCGGCTCGCGGGCACCGGCGTGGTCGAAGTCGACGGTGCCCGGCACACCGCCGAGCACGTCGTCGTGGCTACGGGCTCGGATCCGATCGTGCCCCCGATTCCGGGACTCCGTGAGCTCGAGGGCGTCTGGGGCACCCGCGAGGCGACGAGCATGACGGCCGTCCCCCGCCGCCTGCTCGTACTCGGTGGCGGTTCGGCAGGCGTCGAGCTTGCCCAGGTCGTCCGGCGACTCGGCGGTGAGGCGGTGCTCGTCGAGGGCTCCGACCGCCTGATCCCTCGTGAGGCCGCGCCGGTGGGCAAGGCGCTCGGCGAAGCCCTGCGCCAGGACGGAATCGAGCTGATACTCGGGATGCGCGCCAACGCCGCGCGGCGCGACGGCGATGAGTATGTCCTCGAGTCCGACGGCAGAACGGAGCTCCGGGGCGACCGTCTGCTGGTGGCAACCGGGCGGCGCCCGCGCGTCGAGGGGATCGGCCTGGAGACGGTCGGCGTCGAGGCCGCCCCCAGCGGCATCCGAGTGGACGATCACATGCGCGCCGGCGAGCGCCTGTGGGCGATCGGCGACGTCAACGGCATCTGGCCGCTTACCCACGTCGGCGAGTACGAGGGCGACGTGGTCGCGGCCAACATCGCCGGCGATCCGCGTCCCGCGAACTACGAAGCCGTTCCGCGGGTCACCTACACGGATCCGCAAGCCGCCGCGGTCGGCGCGCTCGAAGCGCAGTACAGCGGCACCGCGCTCGTATCAGAGGTGCCGAAGACCGCGACCTACACCCACGCCTGGGCGCAGTCCGACGGGTTCCTGACATTGCTGAGCGACGGCGAGCGACTGACCGGCGCCTACGCGCTCGGGCCCGAGGCCGGGGAGTGGATGCAGCAGGCGACGCTTGCGATCCGCGCGCACGTCCCGGTCGAGGTGCTGAGCGACACGATCCAGCCGTTCCCGAGCTTCTCGGGGATCTACGACACCGCGGTGATGGAGCTCCGCATGCAGATCGCGGACAGACCTCGGCCGGTCAGACCGCTGGACCCGCGGATGGCGAGCATGACGGCGTGAGCAGCAAACTATGAGTACCGCGACTACCGGTGAATCCACCAGACGCGAGCCGGAGCTGGCGGGCCAGACCGTCGTCCTGATCGGCGGCAGTGCGGGCATCGGGCTCGAGACCGCCCGGAGAGCCCGTGCCGAGGGTGCCGACGTCATCCTCACGGGCCGCAATCCCGAGCGCCTGGAGCAGGCCGCGCTCGATGTCGGCGCACGGAGCACGGCAGCCTTCGACGCGACGGATTCAGCCGCGCTGGAGCAGTTCGTCAAGGGCCTGCCCGATCCGATCGACCACATCATGGTCACGGCCGGCGGACCGACGTACGGGCCCCTGCTCGAGATGAGCTCAGACCTGGTCCGAGACGCGCTCAGCGACCACGTGGTGCTGGGGCTCGAAGTCGCGCACAACGCCCACGGCAAGATGCGGCCCGGCGGCACGCTTTTGCTCATGGGCGGCACCGGCGGGCGGCGGATCGTTCGTGGTCTCGGCATCGCCTCGGCGGCCACCGCCACGATCCCTCCGTTTGCGGCGGCCCTCGCGCTCGAGCTCGCGCCGGTCCGCGTGAACGTAATCGCCGCAGGATTCGTCGACACCCCCCTGTCGGCGTCTCTGCTCGGAGATCAACTCGAGGCGCGCCGAAACGAGCTGCGGACGACGCTCCCGATCGGCCGCGTGGTCGGCCCCGAGGACGTCGCCGCCCTGGCGGTTCACATCATGTTCAACACGGCCCTCACCGGCGCGACGTTCGACATCGACGGCGGCCAGCAGTTCGTCTAGTCCCCGATCAGCGCAACCAACGGAGGTAAACATGAGTACCACCGACGCAGGCAACAAAGCATCGGCCCCGACCCCGGACGTGCAGCCCGGGGAAGTGCGGCTCGAGGTGGTGGTTCTGCCCGTATCCGACGTCGATCAGGCCAAGCGCTTCTATCAGGATCTGGGATGGCGGCTCGACGCCGACATCGCACGCGGTGACGACTTCCGCGTCGTCCAGTTCACGCCTCCAGGCTCCGGGTGCTCGATTCAATTTGGCACGAACATCGCGTCGGCCGCACCCGGCTCGGCCCAGAGCCTGTACCTGATCGTCTACGACATCGATGCTACGCGTAACGAGCTGCTCGCCCGGGGTGTGGAAGTGAGCGAGGTGTTCCACGAGGGCGCGCCGGGCGCTCGATTCCATGAGGCCGGCCGGGTGACCGGGCCGGCGCCCGACCACAGCACGTACGGCTCGTTCGCGACCTTCAGCGATCCGGACGGCAACGGCTGGCTGCTTCAGGAGATCAAGACCCGACTGCCGGGGCGGTGAACGATGGACATCGAAGCTTTGGCGCAACTCCTGCACGAGACGGCCGAGCATCATGACCCCTACGAGAAGAGCCACGCTCCGCACGACTGGTGGGACTGGTATGCCGCCTATATGACCGCGCGCCAGTCCGGCGGTACCCCGGACGAGGCATCCGCGTCGGCAGGCCGGTACATGGAAGAGGTCAAGCACGTCGCTCCCCAATGACATCCGCGCAGGT
>CAVZWJ010000015.1:0-147607 GCA_963778985.1 uncultured Solirubrobacterales bacterium
AGTGCGCGCGAGACGGCCGCCGATGAACCCCGTCGCGCCGGTGACCAGCACGCGCTGACTCATGCCGCGGCCGTTTCCGCGGGGGGTTCGGGCGTGAGCGCCGTCGCAAGGCGCTCGGCCTTCTCCTGCTCAAAGCCGCCGTGCTCGCCGGCCAGGATCCGTCCGGACCGCTCCACGACGAGGACGGCGATCGTGTCGGTGCCTGCGAGCCCCAGGTTCTCGACGACCTTCTGGACGTCGGTGTACACGGTGACGGTGCGGGCGCGCGCCGCGGGATCCGGGATGCCGCGGGTCATGCCGCCGTCGATGAACCACCGCGCCGGGCCGTAGACGGAAGAGAGCACGGGCAGCTCATACACCGCAACGTCCCCACGGCGCTGCTTGAGCTCGATCAGCCACGGCAGCCACCGATCGACGACCGCCTGCTGCTCGCGGCGGAAGGCAACCACGAGGAGGTTGTAGGGCTTGGCGAGATCGCGCGGCAGCTCGTAGCTGCGGCCGTCGAGAGCGCGACCGCTCAGCGGGCTCAGCTCGCCAGCCCGCGCCGGAGCGAGCTTGTGCCTGAGGCCGGCCAGCGCACGGTCGCCGACGCGATTGAACGCCAGCCCCAGGAGCGGGTCGGCGATCCGCAGCGGTCCCTTCAACACCAGCTCCGCGTCGTAGGTGATGCGCGTTCCCTGATCGACCGCTTCGAACGTGATCCTGTCGTTTGAGATCACGGTCGCGTTCTCTCCGCGGAAAGTCACCGCGTGTGGCGGGTCGTACTCGACGATCCGGTAGGTGAGCGCCGTCTTGCGGCCGAGGAACTCGGCGACCAACCGGAACTCGGTCCCCTCCCCGACCGCACCGTCGTTCAGCCGCTCGGCCTCGACCACGCCTGGATCCCATTCCTCGGTGGTCGAGAAGTCGCCGATGTATGCGAACACGTCCTCGGGTTCGCGCGGTGTGTCAATCGTTGCTCGATACCGGGCCATCGGGTTTCTCCTTCTCTGAGGTGGTGGTGTGCTGCGCCCAGCCGCTGAGCTGGGCGCACCGTGCCCAGAGCTGCTCGCGCTCCTGGCGGGTCTCCCGTGTCCACGGGAGCAGGTGCGTGGGTCGCGGCCGGCGGTCGTGCCAGAAACGGCCCGTGCTGCGACCGGGTTCGTCCGCGGCGCCGAGCCACACGATCGTGTCGGCGCCCTGCTCGGGCGTCCTCAGCAGCGGTCGCGTCAGCCGGTAGAACCGCGGCAGGGACGTCTCAACGCCCGGGGTGTCGGCCCATCCCGGGTGCATTGCGTGAACCACGACGCCGCTACCCTCGAGGCGCCTCGCCCACAGCTCGGTGAGGATGACTTGCGCGCGTTTGGCCCGCGCGTACGCCGTCGCCCCGTCGAACTCTCCGCGCGCGCTCTGCAGATCGTCGCCCCTGATCCGCTGCGTGTACATGCCTCCGGAGGAGACGTTGATGATCCGCGCCGGAGCGCTGCGTTCGAGCAGCGGCAGCAGCAGGTTCGTGAGCAGGAACGGTCCGAGGACGTTGGTCGCGAACGTCATCTCAATCCCGTCCGGCGAGAGCGCGCGGGTCGACGGCAGGACACCAGCGTTGTTGACAAGCACGTCGAGGCGTTCTGCCTGCGCTGTGCAGCGCTCCGCGAACTGCCTCACCGATTGAAGATCGCTCAGATCACAGAGCCCGACGTGCACGTCGTGGTTGCCGGATCGCTCTGCGATCACGGCGCGCGCCCGCTGGCCGCGGTCCTCGCTGCGCACGACCAGCCACACGGTCGCGCCGAGGCGCGCGAAGCCCTCCGCGGCCGCGAGCCCGAGCCCCGAGGTGGCACCCGTGACCATCACGACCCTGCCGTCCAGCGACGGGAGCTCCGATGCGCTCCAGCCGCGGCTGCGGATCCGGTAGCCGACGCTCGTGTAGCCACCGATCACGCTGCGGTCAAGCACGCTGTCGAGCAGGGAACCCGTCATGCGCTCGCCGCCAGGTCGTGCGGCCCGATCCGACCCCGGCTGTCCACACGCTGGGCGGAGGTGAGTTGAGCATGGGGTTTGGTCAGCAGCAGCTGGATGTCGCAGATGCGTCGCTCGGCGAATCCCGCCTCGCAGTAGGCGAGGTAGAGCGTCCAGATCCGCCGGAAGCGCTCGTCGTAGCCCAGTTCCTCCAGCGCCGCCGCGTGGGCGGTGAAGTTCACCCGCCAGCGCCGAAGCGTCTCAACGTAGTGCGGGGTGAGATCCTCGAGGTCGGCGACCTGCATGTCCGTCCGCCTGGCGAGCTCGCGCGAGATCACCTCGAGCGAGGGCAGGCACCCGCCGGGGAAGATGTAGGTGTTCATAAACGACTTCGCTGCCTTCTCGACCTCGTAGGCGCGGTCATCGATCGTGATCGCCTGCAGCAGCATCGCCCCGTCGGTGCCCAGCAGCTGCGAGCACTTGGCGAAGAAGGTGCCGAACTGGCGCCAGCCGACGGCCTCGATCATCTCGATCGACACGAGCGTGTCGTAGCGACCGCGTAGCTCCCGGTAGTCGTCCATCAGGACGGTGACCTGGCTGTCCAAGCCCGCACGCCGGACCTGCGCGAGCACGTGATCGTGCTGCTCGCGCGAGATCGTCGTCGTGGTGACGTGGCAGCCGCGGGTCCTGGCGGCGTAGAGCGCGAACGCCCCCCAGCCGCTTCCGATCTCGAGCACGCGATCCTGCGGACCCAGCTCGAGCGTCTGGCAGATGTGCTCGAGCTTTGCCACCTGGGCCTGCTCGAGCGTCATGCCGTGGCGCTCGAAGAGCGCGCACGAGTAGCTCATCGTCGGATCGAGCATCCGCGAGAAGAGCTCGTTGCCCAGGTCGTAGTGCGCGGCGATGTCGCGACGGGCCCGCCGCCTCGTGGCGGGACGCAGCAGAGCGCCGACGCGCTGCAGCGGCCATCGCACCGGCGCGAGGCGCGCACGGAGGCGGTCGAGGCCGCCGGCGTTCCGCGCCGCGAGCCTGATCAGCGCCACGAGATCCGGCGAGTCCCACAGGCCCTGAGCGAACGCTTCCGCCAGTCCGCGGCTGCCGCGGAGCAGCATCAGCCAGACTCGGGGGGAGTGCAGACGAACCGTCGCGACCGGGGATCCGGAGCCGTACGTGTGCCGCTCGCCGTCCTCGACGATGACCAGGCTGCCGACGCTGATCCGCCGCAGCAGGATCGACACAATCCAGCGGGACGCGCGTCCGGTCATGCTTGGACCGCCTTCGGGTGCCGGTGGACTGCCGCGCCGGCGAGCTTCAGCCCCAGCGCGTGGGCGTAGATCAGCGCCAGCATGCGAACCGTGCCGAGCGGGTAGCGAGCGGCCATCCGCGCCATCGACGCGTCGGTCAGCTCGCGGCGGCGCAGCGTGAGGGTCGCGTCGAACACGGTGGTCCCCGCGCGGCTCGAGCCGATGTGGACCGACAGCGTCCGGCCCGGGGTGGTGGCCCTCATGTGGTAGCGGTGATCCATGCCCATGAACGGCGAGACGTGCATCGCCTTCTCGAACTGCGCATTCAGCGCACGGCCACTCGCGTGCCCAGCCTCGAGGACGTACGCATGCCGCTCCCCCCAGGGTGTGTTCGTCACCTCGGCAACCATCGACTGCAAGCGCTCGGCGGCCGGGTCGAAGCAGTAGTAGAAGCTGACGGGGTTGAAGCAGTGCCCGAACGAGCGCAGGTGGGTCAGCAGGCGGATCGGACCAGCCGGCGGCTCGCCGGCGTGCTCGCTCACCAGCTCGCGCACGGCGTGGTCAAGCGGCAGCGCGGGATCGCCGAGGTAGTCCCGGCGGCGAAATCGGACGACCCCGGGACGCGGGGACACGAGCCGGCCTCCCAGCAGCCGCGGCAGCTCCTCGAGGTCGAGATAGGCCAGCGCCAGCCGATGGCGGAACTCGCGCCGCGGCTCCAAACGCCGGTGGCGAATCACGCCCTCGTAGATGCAGCTCGCACTCACAGCCGTGCCCCGAACCGCTCGCCGACACGGAGCGCGCTGACCACGCCGTCCTCGTGAAAGCCCCAGCCCCAGTACGCGCCGCAGAAGTGCGTGCGGTTGCGCCCGTCGATCTCTCCCACCCGGGCCTGCGCCCTGACCCCGGCCTCCGTGTAGACCGGGTGGGCGTAGGAGATCCGGCGGATGACCCGCGCGGGGTCGATCCTCTCGCTGTGGTTGAGCGTCACGCAGAACTCCCGCTCCGCCCGCAGCGATTGCAGGCGATTCATGTGGTAGGTGACCGTGCTCGCAGGCTTCGGCTCCGGCAGCAGGTGGTAGTTCCAGCTCGCCCACGCGCGCCGACGCCGCGGCAGCATCCGCGCATCCGTGTGCAGCACGGCCTCGTTGGGCTGATACGGGATCGCGCCGAGGATCTCGCGCTCACGGCCGCTGGCATCGGCCAGCAGCGCCAGCGCCTGATCAGAATGGGTCGCCAACACGACCTCATCGAACCGCTCCGCCTCACCGCCCCGCGGCTTCACGAGGATGTGATCATGATGGCGGGTCACCTCTTGCACCGGGGTGCGCAGCCGCAGCCGGTGGGAGAAGGGCCGCGTCAACGCCTCGACATACCGAGCCGAGCCCCCGCGAACCGTCCGCCACGACGGCCGGCCGCGGACCGACAGCATCCCGTGATTGTCGAAGAACTCGGCCAAAAAGCGAGCCGGGAAGCTCCACATCTGCCGCGGAGCCGCGGACCACACCGCCGAGGCCTGCGGCACGATCAGCCGCTCGATGAAAGTCCGCGAGAACCGATGGTGCTCAAGCCACGCGCGCAGCGACACGTCGGGCGCATGATCATCGAGCAACTCGCGCGCCGCGCGGTTGAACCGCGCCAGGTCGGCGACCATGCGGTGAAACCACGGGGTGACGAGATGTGCTCGTTTGGCGAACAGGCCGTTCGGTGATCCGCTGCTGTACTCGAAATCACCGACGCCGTCGCTGACGCTGAAGCTCATCGTCGACGGCTGCCACGCGACGCCCACGCGCCGGAGCAGCCGCTCGAAGTTCGGATAGTTCCGATCGTTGAACACGATGAACCCCGTGTCGACCTCATGCGTCTCGTTCGGCGTGTCGACGCGGATCGTGTTCGTGTGACCGCCGGCATAGCCGTTGGTCTCGAACACCGTGACCTCGTGCGCCGAATGCAGCAGATGGGCGACCACCAGGCCGGAAACACCCGCGCCAACTACGGCGACCTTCATGCCCCACCTACCGCGACGACGCTAACGATCAAACGAACCTCTTGCATCAGATCACACTCTCTACAGAACTTCGACAGACTTGGCACGAGTCTAGCGACTTGACTCCATCTTTGTCAAGGTTCTGTTCAATGTTTGTACCGGTTGTGCACTCGGTCCCGGCCGCCCGGACTCTGGCCAATCCGTGGACGCCCGACCAAGCGGTTGAAGGTGCCGCGGTGCCGCTTCGTCCTGCCCGGTGGGGCACCGGGGTGACCAGGCAGTGGCTTCGCCAACGCCGCGACACCACCCCCGCGGATCGTCACCACCAGCAGGTGCGCAAGTACGAGTCGCGTCCGACCTCGTGTCGCCGCCCGAGCAGGAGCGTCCAAGTCCAGGCGCTCCCGACCTGCCAGGCGGAGGGCGGGCGGGGCGCCGCGATTCCCATCGGCTGCTACCGCCCGAACCGTCGCCAGGCGCCGTGCCCGCGACGTCACCGCGAGCGCGCTCGACGAACACGCCGCACGCTATGCCGCTCGCTCGCCTGAGACCCGCCTCCGGTTCCCGTGGGGGTCCCTCGGATCGTGTCGAGGCTTCCCTCCTCGGCACGGACACCGCGAGCCCGGGCTCGGTAGCCGTTGCCGCTTCCCTGTGCACTTCGCGGAGCGGTTCGAATAGCAGCATCATCAACCCACGAAGGGAGGATTCATGGAATCCGTGCTGCTGGACGTCGCTGGCCACCGCCGTTCGCCCGTGACCATGCCCGGCTATCACCGAGGCCGCCCACCGCGCAACAAGGGCGAGCAGTACCCAGCCGATCCACCGACGGTTCAAGAGATCGTCGCGGTCATGCGAACAATCAGCGACCGCGCTGACGGCCGCCGGCTCCGCGCGCTGATCGTTTTACTCTGGCGCGCGGGACTACGGATCAGCGAAGCGCTCGCGCTGCAGGAGAGCGATCTGGACCGGTCCCGCGGCGCGGTGCACATTCGGCGGGGCAAGGGCGGCAAGCGCCGCGAGGTCGGAATGGATCGTTGGGCGTGGGTACAACTCGATCCGTGGCTTGAGATCCGTCGTCAGCTCCCACTCGGCGCGCTGCTGTGTGTGATCCACGGACCGACCGCCGGACGCCGGTGGGAAGCCTCCGCGGCGCGCAAGCACTTGCACCATGCCGCCGCCGCTGCGGGTGTGAGACGCCGCTTCGCGCCTCACCAGCTGCGGCATGCTCATGCGGTCGAGATGGCGCACGAAGGCGTTCCACTGGTTGTGATCCAGCGTCAGCTCGGGCACGCCAACCTCGGGATCACCAGCATCTACCTGCAGGGCATCGACAGCAGCGAGATCATCAGCACCGTCCATGGACGACCCTCTCCGACGATCTCCGCCAACGCCGGCCTGCAAATGACTCTGTAGATCGAAGCGCGATCGGGTCGGCTCGGCCCGCGCCGGCCGACCCGACGCCCATACCCCCCGCTGGCGAATCTCAGGTGTCTCGGTCGCGCCGGTCGCCGCCCCTGCCTTCGCCTTCGCCGAGATAGTTCGCGCGACGGCGGCCGCGCGGATGAATGTGCCCGCGAGCGGCAGACTTAGCCGCTCTCGAGGTATCTCGGGGGGCTGCGGCTTGTTCGTGGAGGCAGTCGCGCGGGGCTGCCGGTCTGGCTGAACGTTGGCCGAATGGCTGCGGGATGGCTGCCGGGCCGGTGGCGAGCCGAGCGAAGTGTCGCGCGGATCGGGCGAGCGTACCAACACGCCGGGACCTCATTGACGCAGGTGTTCACCGGTCAGACCGTCAGCCAGCAAGGGGGACCGCAGCCCCTCGTCAAGTAGTCAACATGTGTACTGATACGGTACACATGTTGACTAACGTGTCAAGCGATCGACCCCGCCCGATGCTCGGCATCCTTTTGCGCACGCCGTGGCAGGCGATCCGCGCTCGCATTCACACCGAGCTGGTCGCCGCGGGCTTTCAAGACGTACGCCCGCGCGACCTCGCCATCCTCCAATGGCCCGGTCCCGACGGGATGCGCGCGATCGACATCGCCGCCAACGCATCGATGAGCAAGCAGGCGGTCAAACCGCTGATCGATCACCTCGAGCAGCGAGGCTACCTCGAGCGGGTCCCCGACCCCGACGACCACCGCGCCCAACGGATCCACACCACGCGCCGCGGAAAGCAACTAATGGCAGCCGCGAGCGCGATCATCACCGCGATCGACCAAGACATCGAGGAGCAGCTCGGATCCCGGACACACGCCCAGTTGCGCGACCTCCTCGAAGACCTCGCGACGATCACCACCCGAACCCCACCCACCTCCCCCGGCGGCTCGCCCCGGCGGCAGGCGCTGCGCCGAAGCAGCTCGACCACCGCCAGGCGCACGCGCGGTCGCTAATCCGTCAGCGAGACACCCTGCACACTCGGAGCAAACGAGCGCGCCCAGCCCGAAGCTTCGCGTTCGGTGGTGGCGCATCGTGAGACACCCGGTTTCGTACTGGCACGTGCATCCTGCGGCCGTCAGCGACGCACCTGCAAGGCGCGGCTTGCAAGTCCGGAGGCTCGCGCGGTTGGAAGGTCATGCCGGTTGAATTGGCTCGTCGAGAGTGCCGCTTTGGGCGGGACGTGGAAGGAACGTGTCAGACGCGGTCGCGCTAAGCGCGACGCTTCGGACGTTCGCCCTTCAAGCCCGACAACCGCTAGCGTCCGACCAGTCGACGCTGGCCACCGTGACTGGTTCGGCGAGTCCCTTCAACTCGAGTGCTCGCTCGTTGAGGACTCGGAAGGCGTTGCCCGCCGTTACGAGCGCGTCGCGGCTCGCGATGATTTCGCCTGCGCTGGCGGCTGCCGCGATCCGCGCGGTCGCGTTCACTCCGCGGCCGACGTAGTCGCCGCCGCGATCGGTCGCTTCGGCGACATGGATACCGATGCGGACGCGTGGCGCGAACCCGTGATCGCGCCGGTGATCGCGCAGAGAGCGCTGGATCGAGCAAGCACACTCGAGGGCGCTTCCCGGCTCAGCGAAGGCGACGAAGAAGCCGTCGCCCTCGTGCTTGACTTCCTCACCGGCGCTGGCCTCGAAGCGACCCCTGAGCGTACGGTCGTGCCATGCCAGGAGCGACTCCCATTGCTCGTCACCGAGCGTCTCGACCAGGCGCGTCGAGTCGACGATGTCGGTGAACATGAACGTCCTGACGGCTGTGTGCGGGGCATTGCCAGATCTGGAGAGACGCGATGTGAGGCGACGCACGGCGCCTTCGGCGCCGATGCGCTCGAAGGTCGCTCGTGCGGCCGTTAGCTCGAGCTCGGCGGCATCTGGGTCTCCTAGATCGCCGTAAGCGCCAGCCAAGAGCTCGCGCGCCTGCGCCGCCTCGTACGGGACGTCGATCTCAGACCACATGCGGACCCCACGTCGAAGATCTCGGACCGCGTCCTCGGTCCGAGAGTCCAACAGCGCGACCCGTCCGCTTGCCACCATCGCTGCGGCGCGCACCGCAGTCGTATCAAGCAACTCCGCGAGCTCTTCCAACTGCGCGAGCCCCGAACGCGCGAGATCCGCGTCACCCGCGGCGATGGCAACCTCGACCGCTGCCGGTAAGACCAGCCAGCGGCCCTCGCGCGCCAATCCGTTTTCTTCTGCCAGCGCCTCCAATATCGCCCGCCGGGCGACGGTCGGCTTCCCCTCGTCGAGGCGCACTAGCGCCAAGCCGGGCTGGGGGTCAAATCCCAGCTCGGCGGAGTGCCGGAACGACTCGACCGCGCCGTTGAGGTCACCTCGTCGGCGGCGGATCTCGCCAAGCTCGTGCAGCCCCCAGGCGGCCCAGCGGGGCGCGGCCAACAGCAGCTCGTCGACCGCCTCACGCGCGTCGCGTTCGGCCCGATCGAGTTCGCCGCGGAAGCGCATCACCTCGGCACGGTGGAACCGGCAAAGCCCTGGGAATCCACTCAGTGACTGCCGCTCGCACCAGCGCAGCGACGCGACGCTCCACTCGCCGGCCCGGCCCCAGTCGCCGCGATTCCGGCAGGCGAAGATAGTCGAGCAGAAGATCTGTCCGGTCGTCCAGAGTTCGAGCTCGCCGCCCAGCGCGGCGGCCATCGCCTCGTCGATCAGGGCTGTGCCCTCTTTCACTTCCCCGGCGAGCAGATGAGCGTGGCCCATGGCCAGGCGGCCCAAAGCCTCGACGTCATCGTCGTCGAGTCCGCGGCCGAGCTCCACCATCTCCTGACTGATTTTCAGCGCTGCCGGTCCGTTGCCCCCCAAGAACATGCCCTGCGCCATGCACATCAACACCAGGCCACGCTCGCGACATGCCGGCTCGCCCTCGAGCAACCGCCCCGCGCGCGCCAACCAGCCGGCGGCAAGCGCGTCGCCGTGCCGTGCGTGGTGCTCAATCGTCAGCTTCACAGCCACCCGCGCCGCCGATCTACGGTCCCCGGCGCTCTCATAGGCGGCCGCGGCGCGCTCGAACGCGTCGAGCATCTCGTCGAAATGGCGCGACCAGCGCGCGGCCTCGCCTAAGCGCTCCAGATCCTCGGGAGAGAGCGACGTGTTTGCATTCGAGGAGCGCAGCTCGTCGAACGCGGCCCCCCATGCCCGCCGCTCGAATGCCTCCCGGCCCCGCTCCAAAGCACCGCCCTCGGTCTCCGGCATCTCGCCATTCTTCCACGCACCCTAAGAAACCCGGTGAGCTCAAATCGGCGGGCTTGGGCGCCAGAACGGCCGGCGGCGAAACAGGACTGAGAATTCCCAGCGTGCGCGGAGACGTTCCTTCGACGTAGCACGAAACTCTGCTCGCATCGCAGCTCAGACCCCCCAACGCGCGGACACCAGGTGGCGGGTCGGTTCGAATAGCAGCGCTCAGTCAACTGTCCCACGAAGGGAGGATTCATGGAATCTGTGCTGCTGGACGTTGCCGGTCACCGTCGCTCACCGGCGACCATGCCGGGCTATCACCGAGGTCGCGCGCCACGGAATAAGGGCGAGCAGTACCCGGCCGATCCGCCGACGTCGAAGAGATCGTCGCGGTGATGCGCAGCGTCGGCGACCGCGCCGACGGCCATCGACTCCGCGCGCTAATCGTCTTGCTCTGGCGTGCGGGCCTGCGAATCAGCGAGGCGCTCAGTCTCCAGGAGAGCGACCTGGACAGCGCCCGCGGCGCCGTGCTCGTCCGGCGCGGGAAGGGCGGCAAACGCCGCGAGGTCGGGATGGGCCGTTGGGCCTGGGAGCAACTCGATCCATGGCTCGAGCTCCGCCGGCAGCTCCCGATCGGCGCGCTGCTGTGCGTGATCCACGGACCGACCGCGGGACGACGGTGGGAGGCGTCGGCGGCACGCAAGCAGCTCCACCACGCAGCTGCTGGAGCTGGTATCAGGCGTCGATTGGCGCCGCATCAGCTCCGACACGCACACGCGGTCGAGCTGGCGCACAAAGGCGTCCCCCTGGTTGTGATCCAGCGCCAGCTCGGACACGCCAACCTGGGCATCACCAGCATCTACCTCCAGGGCATCGACAGCGCCGAGATCATCAGCACGGTGCATGGACGGCCGTCGCCGACAATTTCGGCCAGCGCCGGCCTTCGGATGAGGCGATAAAGCGAACCGCGACTGGGTCGGCTTGGCGCCTGTCGGCCGACCCGCTCTCGCACCCCCGGCTGGCGATTAGCGAGACCAGTTCCGCGGAGAAGCGTCCGCCCTGCTTTCAGTGACCGAGGTGTAACTCGGGGCCGACGGCTCGGGCGGCTAGCCGCCGGGGGGCTCGGGGATCAGGCGCTTGAGCAGCTCGGTGAGCTCGCGGCGCTCGGCGCGAGCATCGACGAGCGCAGCAGCAGGCAGTCGCCGGACTCGATGTATTGGTCGTAGGTGAAGGCGAGTCCTTTGTCGGCGATGAGGTCGTCGTGAACTTGGCTGATTTGCGCGTTGATGTCATCAACTCCCTCGATGGTGAGGCCGAGGGACGAGACCGCGAGGCGGCCGTCGGGTGCCCACATCTGGTCGATGCGGCGGCGGCGCTGGTCGGCACGGCAGAATACGGCCATGACCGTGTATTGGGTGAGCATCTATCAAGAGATCCGTGACGAGCAGAAGATGGCTGCGTACGCCGCCCTCGCCGGGCCGGCCTTGACGTCTGCCGGCGGCCGCGTGATCGCGCGTGACCTGCCCGAGAAGGTGTACGAGGGCGGTCTCAACCAGCGTGTCGTGATCATCGAGTTCGACTCACTCGAGGCCGCCACCGCCGCGTACGACAGCCCTGCCTATCGGGAGGCGCTTGCGGCTCTGGGAGATGGCGTCCGCCGCGAGATCCGGATCGTCCCCGGGGTGTAGACCACGCCACAGCGCGTGGTCCCCGATATCGACTAGCTGTTGCCGGTCATGACGTTGTTGACGGTCGACTTGGTGCCAGCGGGCTTGGGTCGACCGGGTGGCTTGACGGTGCTCGGACCTGCCGAAGAGAATGCAGATCGAGTCGCCGTTGACGCTCTTTGACGCGTGGAACCCGAGCGCGATTCGCATCTTCCGCGCTTGTAAGGGTCTGACGGTCCCTTTGATCACCGGCACAGGTCCGTCGGCGCGATGCCTTTGCCACAGGATGGGGCGCCGAGACCTGCATAGCTCATGCGGCAGGCATCTTGGACGGCGCGTCCAGTCGCCTGCTGTGCGCGGCGAGCAGGGCGGGCGGCGACGACGGGCCCCGGGGTGAATGCGCCGGTCGCGTTCGTGGCGAGGAGCGGGGGCGCGCTGGTCTCTCGCCGGTGACACCTGCTTCCCGGGATCGCGGTACTCAGCTCGGACCGATTCCGGCTCGCCGCCCGATCACATACGAACTAATGACCGCGACTAAACGGGGGGAGGTGTGGTGTGTGGAGGGTGGGGATGGTGGGGTGAGTGAGAGAGGGGAGTTGGATGTGGGGTGATGTGTGGAGTGGGGGAAGGATTGAGGGGGGAGGAGCTGGTGGGTGCGGGTGAGGGGGGGCGCGAAGCGGGGGCAGGTGATGGCGGTTTGTTGCGATGGTGCTGGGCGGACAGTATCGATGACGCGATGTGCTTCGGGAGGCAAGACGCGACGGCTGTTGGGGGCTGGATGCGGCGCTGACGCTGGGAGTTTCTGCGCGCGTTACGTTGGGCATGTGCGCGCTGACGCGCTGCTGGGGAGACGCTGTGCGCGCGTGGGGGAGGGTGCGGTGGGAGGGGTGGTTGGTGATAGATGTCGACAGCTTGTGGCGAGGTGTGCGGACGGCTCAAGCAGGGCGCGCCTACGGGTACACGAAGGTGCTCGGGTATCACGATCTGGCCACGTGCTGACACTGTGAGGTGCTGCATATCGTCTCAGGAAGGGTTGGCGAACACGAGCAAGGGGATGCTGCGCTTCTGCGACGATGATCGCGGGTCACGCGCGCGGGCGCCGACGGGCCAAGCTGCGCGCCGACTCGGGTTCTGGAACCACAAGGTGTTCGCTCGGCTGGAGCGCGCCGACTGGCAGTACTCGATCGGATCCGCATGCACAAGGCGATCCGTGCCGCAGTGGAGGCGATCGAGGAGAGCGCGTGGCAGACGATCGAGGACTACGAAGGAAGGTGAGGCGCAGATCGCCGAGACCACCCACGGCGGCAGGCGGCTGATCGTGCGCCGCACCCGACTGGTCGGGCCGCAGGCCGAGCTGTGGCCGATTGGCGTCACTTCGCGTTTCTCACCAACCGCACCGAGGACATCACGATCGTGGAGTCAGAGCATCGTGATCACGCCGTCGTTGAACAAGTGATCGTTGAGCTCAAGGAGCAGGCGCTAGGGCACTTCCCGTCCGGTGAGTTCAACGCCAACGGCGCCTGGACGGTGCTCGGTGCGCTCGCGCACAACCTGCTGCGCTGGACCCAACTGATCGGCCTGCCCGACAGCACCGTGCGCGCCGCCCGGACACTCGCCGCCGGCTGATCACGATCGCCGGCCGGCTGACACGCCCCTCTCCTCCCTCCCCCCCTCCCCTCTCCCCCCTTCTTAGCTGCGCGCGCTTGCCTGTTCCTGGTGTGCGCGGCGGCCGCGGCGGTTGGTCGTGGCGAGCACGCGGCTGGTCCCGATCACCATCACGACGATCGCTCCGCCGGCTCCGATTCCGGCGTCGCCGGCAAATGCGGACGGCAGAGACCGGCTATCTGAGCGCCGGCGCCCGCAGTGTCCCTCGCCCGATCGTTGCCGCAAAGACCTCGCCGCCGGTGCTCACGAGATCGTTCACCCGCACGCGAGGGAAGCCGTCGCCGGCCGGCGCCCAGCTCGCCCCGGTGTAGCGCTCGATGCCGTAGTCAGTCCCGGCGAACACCGTGTTGTCGAAGAGCAGCAGCGCATTGACGCCGCTTCGGGCCAGAGGCCTCCCGATGCTGGTCCAGGAGGCGCCGCCGTCATGCGATTCCCGGACGTCGCCGACAACCGAGTAGGTGGCATACGCCTGGGAGGCGTAGACACCCAGGCCAACGTAGACGTGCTGGGCTGACGGTCCGGTGGATCCCGCCGGGTCAACCAGCAGGTCCCGCACCGACAGCGGACCGAAGCGTGCCGGCAGCTGGGACCAGCTCAGGCCCAGATCGTCGCTGCGCCATACACCCCCAAAGCCAGTGCCGACATAGATCGTCGGCGTCGCCTGGCCAGGGAACAGTGCGGCACGGACGGCCGTGACGTAGTCGCCCCCGGTGAGCGGGACGGTCCGCGTGCTCCAGCTGCCGCCGTCATCGGGGCTGACATATAGCGCTCCTGAGGTCGGCAGCACGAGGACATCGGGATCTCGCACCGCCTGCACCAGCCGCAATGTGTCGCCGTACACGTCGGCCGGCGGTGGAGAGAGAGCGACTTTCCGCCAAGACCGGCCGCTGTCGCGCGACACGACGAACGACTGGACGCCGTCCGGCGGGTTCACCGCGGCGTACATCGTCGAGTGATGCAGGGCATCGATGAGCACCCCGTAGGCGTCGGCGTGGTAGATCTCGCGCGCGACCGTGTCGGACTGGAGCAGGTCCGGGCCCAGATCTTGCGCCCCGCTGAGCGCATCGGTCGCCGAGACCGCCGACGCCGTGTAGTCCATCCCCGAGATCAGGCCCTGGTTGTCATCGACGTAGCGCTTCCTGGTCAGGTCGAAGAAGCACGTGCCGCCGTCGTGACCTCCGTAGACGGCCTGATGCGCCGGCGCTTGAATCGACGGCCCGATTCCGAGCGCGCGGAAGTCACCGAACGCGCACCCAGCACCAGCGGCGCCAAGCTGCTCGGTCTGCCGACTGCCATAGGCGTAGCGGTACATCACGCCGTCCTCCTGGGCGAAGTAGGCGACGTTCGGGTGGCGCGGATCGGCGATCAGCTGGCCGATGGAGAACTTCGTGATGACATGCTGCCTGGTCGTGCGATGCCACGACCGCCCGTCGTGGCTGATGTACATACCGGCCTGCGCGTCGCCGCTGACGTCGAGCGCGTAGAAGTAGGTGGCGTGATGGTCTCCACCCCGGCTGGCGATCGCCGGGACCAGCGTGTCCCCCTCCCCCGTGCCGCTATCCACTGCGGCGGCGCTCCAGCTCGCCCCGCCACTCCGAGAGGTGAAGACAGCGTGGCCGGTGGTCACGGTTCGCGTCCCGGTGCCCACTCGCGCGACGATGCCGGAGGCGTGCGCGACCGCCACGAGCATCGTCCCCGTCAGCGGGTCGACGCTGAGGTGCACTTCGGCGACGCCGTACCCACCAGGGCTGATGGCAAGCACCTCGTGCCAGCTTGTGCCTCCGTCGGTGGAGCGGAAGACCCCGTTATTGGCGGCCGCAAGCACCACCCGGTCGTTCTTCGGGTCGATCCCGATGCTCTGCACCGCGTAGCCGAGCAACGGCTTCTCGCTGGCCAGGAGCGGCTTCCAGCTCGAGCCGCCGTTATCCGACTTGAGCAGACCGGCTCCCGGTTGCACGTCTCCGGCGTCGACGTCGTCATAGCCGGTGCCGGCGTAGACCACCTCGGGATGGCGCGGATCGACCGCGAAGGAGCCGACGACCGTGGAAGGCCAGCCGCCTGTGACATCACGCCAGACGCCGCGCCCGGTCCGCCGCCAGATCCCGCCGAGAGTCCCCGCCAACTCGACCGGGGAACGGCCAGGGACCACCGCGACCGCGCTGACCCGACCTGCCAGGTGCGCGTTGTCACGTACCGGGGTGCCGTCGACCGAGGCGCCGACAGACTGCCATCGGCCCGGGACATCGGCCGCCGCCCCCGGCGCGGCACCCGCCAGCACCCCCGCCACGAGCAGCAGCGCGATGCCGGCAGCGACCCTATGTAGTGCCCGCACCGAACGCCTTACAGAATCAGTGCGACCGTCGGGGGAGACGGCTCTGCCCGCTGGAGGTGGTCCCCGGAACCGACGCACAGTTGCCAGATCCGGCTGATGGCACCGAGTCGAGGTCGCCGGTCGCGGCATATCGCGCTCCCCCTCTGTCTCTATCAGTCCTCCTCAGCCCCAAGGTCCCCGGGCTTTGAAGCGAGCAACCGAGCTTAGCGCTCCTTGCCGAACCCGGCAAATCGTCCATCCGCGGGTGGGCAGCCCGCGTGGTCAGCGCCAGTGGCTGTTCCGAGCTCGCTTGGTCGATGTCCGGGACGGGGCCTCGACGGTAGCCCCCTAATCTTCCGCCGCTTTCGTGAATACCTGATCTGAGGTGCCCGGTGATCCCTCGCCAAGGATCGTGCTCATGCCGAATCCGTATCCGCTGGCCTGCGTCTGGGATGAGCTGGGTCTCGGTGTCGCCGGGCGCTGGCGCGGCTGGCGAGTCGGGAGCCACGCGCGACAAAAGCGAAGCGCCCTGCAGGATCCTCGCGATCTTCGTCCCCGCCGGATTCGAGCAGTACTTCGAGCTCAGCGCCGCCATCGCCTCCGCCACCAGGATCCCGCCGCCACCGGCGCAGCCATCGGTCGCCTCCGCGCGAAGTACGGCGACGAAGCACAAACCATCTGACCCATCAACGTCAACAACAGTAACCCCAGCCTTACGGACCAGCTGCCCTCGACCAGCGCTCGTCAGCGGCCTGCATAGACCGCTCGCCGCGACGCGTGCCGTCGCCTTTGCGGGGCAACCCAGTCTCTGCGCATCCCCGTGCGCACAACCGTGAGCCAGATCCGCTTCCGGTCTGGCACGCGCTCTGCGCATGACCATCGACCGGACCTTCTATGCGCGGAAGGCGGGATCTTGCTGACGATCGCTTCGCACTGCTGAGCGTCCTCCGACGGTACGACTCGTACGGCGACGTAGCGTTCGCGCGGCTTGTCGTATGTGGACATCTCGAGCGGACGGCATCGGTAGAGGAGCGCATGAGCATTCCGCCGCCGGTGGCGGCACCGGTGGGTGAATGGGCGTGCTGGTTGACCCTGGCAGAGTTCGTAGCGGTCTCCGAGATAACGAGCTGCTGCGTCGATGTGTCGGGCGGACGCCGCGGATAGGTAGCAAGAATGGCGAGTGCCCTCGGGCTCACGCGACACGGTCGGGCTCGCGCGACACGGTCGGGCTCGCGCGACACGGTCGGGCTTACGGCGCATGTCGCTATCAACAGGTCCGGCTCGCGCCGGGGTGTGTGAGCGACATCTCCGACCTCGTCAGGACACGTGTGCGCCACGAGACTACGGCGACGCGGACGAGGACCGACCTGGGCGGCCGCCTTCGTTGGACCGCGTCGGCGCAGTCCGGTCGTGCACCGCAGCGAGTGGCTTCACCGCGTCGACCGGGACGTCAGATCAAGAGATCGGGGTGATTGCCGGTGGCTGCCAGCCGGTGCCGTTCAGGACGCCTTTGATCGCGGCGGGTTTGGGCCCGAGCAGGCGCCAGATCACTTCGAAGCCTTGTCCCTTCGTCGGGGTCGGCAGCCAGGTCGACCGGGTCGGTGGAGCGTGGGCGGCGGATCGCCCTCCACACCGCGTCGCCGGCCGAAGCTCTCGTCAGTCGCGGTTCATGATCCCGTGTGCGAGGCGCGTCGGCGGACGGGCTGGCCATCGAGCGACGGGATCGTTCGTGGCGCAACGATCTTCGCCTGTCTCCCCGCCTCACGGAAAGCCTGCGGGTCAGCGGTCTCGGTTTTTGGCTTTCGTGCCGAAATCGCTCAGAGGGGCATCGAGCGGGCGCACCGGCACCGCCGCCTGACTCGCAGCGGATAACTGGGGTTGTAAAGCTCAGCGTGAGGGGTATCGTCAACCGAGAGAGGAGCGACAGAGACCGAGGCTCGCAGGCGATGTCGACGGGCCGCACATTCGCTCGGGTGGCGCGTCGCCGTGCGGACGTCGAAGCCACCTGGATGGCAGTCGAACGCGGACCAGTCAGGTGAGACATGGCCGGCGGAGTTCGACCCTTGGTCGCGGTTGCGCTCAGCGTTATCGGCGCGAGCCAGCCGGCCCGAGTCGTCGACGGGAGCGAAGTGGCGAGCTCGTGAGGAGGCGAGCCGCGCGTGTCAGCCGCAGGGCCCTATGCACCAAGTGTGAGGAGAGAAGAATGTCGGAGGATTACCGCATTATCAGCCCGGCTCGCGGGGAGCCGCGGGCGCTTGGGCAGGTCGGGGTGTGCGTCCGCGTGCAGCTCTCCGGCCATCCCAGTCGTCGGTGGTCGCGCGATATGGGTGCGCGGCTGACGACGGAGCTCGTCGGCCATCCCAGCGCGGCGCATCTGCACGTGAACGTCGAAGAGCTCGTACGGGGCGACGAGATCGTGCTCGATGGCGTCGAAGACCGTGACACGGCCGGCCTCGCCGACGCGCTTCGGCGTGCAGTCGACGGAGCCAACCAGGCGGACGCACCTCAGGCCGACCGTGCGCCGAACGTCAGTCAGAATGAGGCCGACACGGTCGCCGGCAACATGCCGGTCGAGGAGCCTCGCTAGCGACACTCATAGAACCCAGCAACGATCTGCAGCCGCCACGCCGACCGTGGATGGCGGCTGACGGACTAATCGAGCCTCCGCGCTCTATCTCCGCCGTATCCGGGCGGCGGGATCGAACTGGCGGCAACATCTGCTGGATGGGCCGTCGTGTCAGTCTCGATGTGCGGTGCCTCTGCGGCTGACTCGGCCTCGTCAGCGAGGTTGAGAATCCAATGGAGCGCTGAGCGGCCGCTGGGGTTGGGGCCGCCGACGAGCCAGGCCGCTCGGGGGCCACGAGAGAACATCGTCGCCAGCGCGGACAGCGCGATCATGCCGTCGGCATTGATCGCCGGTCCGCCGCGGCGCTCCCGCACGCAAGGGGACCAGGTTGGCGACCGCGAACACGCTTTCAGCCATGGCCGCCCACAGCAGCGCGTGCGCGACGCCGCGCGGCGGCGCGTGCCGGTAGCCGATGCCGATGACCACGACGCCGGCGAGCGACGCCGCCGGTCCAGCGAGCGAGATCCACAGCATGTCGCGAGCTGTGGCCCGGCGTGTGTCAAACCGTGCCACGCCGCCCAGGCGTGCGGGCAGTTGGAATGCGTTGAGGGTTGCGGTCAGCCGGCCGAACCGCACCGTCCCGATCCGTCCGACGCTCCCGACGGTCACGCGGACTTCGGAGCCAAGGCGTGCTTGAGCCATGATCGCGTGACCCAGCTCGTGCCAGGAGCGTCACCGGAAGACCAACGAGCACGAGGCAGACCAAGGTCCAGATCGGCCCCGGCCATGGCTTCATGAAGTCATTGATCGTCGTGGCGATGCCCGTCAGGCTCATCATGTCCGTGTTCGGGCGATCAGCGACCACGATCAGTGACCAGACTCAACGTGCCAAGCGCCGGCTCAGGTTGGGAGCGGACCCCCAGGGCTGCAGACGACGCCGACGATCGTGCCGGTCCCGGGGTGCCCGGGGTCCGGGCCGTAGCCGGGATCGACGTGAACGAGCACGATCTCATTGATGTCACCCGAGATCACGGGTCCGGACTTCGTTACCTGGGTGGAGATGATCATCGGGACGTCGCCGGAGACCGTCAGCGGCGGGAAGGAACTGTCGCCGGGGCGCGTCTCCCACGTGTCACCGCACTTTGCGGTCGCCGGGTCCGCCGAGTCCGCGAAGCCCTTGAACGAGGCCGGAGCGATTCCGCCGCTGAGGACGTTGTTCTCCCACCATTGCGCGCCCCAGAACAGAACCGTGCCCGGAGTCTTGGCTGACGTGTCACCGACCACGAACATGCCCGTCGGCGAGACGGGGCGCGCAAGGGCGCCCGGCGCCAGCGCCAGCAGTCCGAGCCCGACAACCGCGGTTGCGAATCCGATCCGCCTGCGCCGTCGAAAGTCGCTCATGAACATGGGGGCATCTCCTATCGTTTGACATCGCTCTCTCTGTGTAGCGGCCATGGCGGGCATAGGTTGAATCCCGCGCCGCGGCCGGATCGATCAGGTCGTGCCGGCGAGCGGCGCGTGTCCGCGCCGAGGCCGGATCGATCAGGTCGTGCCGGCGAGCGGCGCGTGTCCGAGCCGCTGCAGCACCTGATCGAACACATCGTGCGGCTGCGCCCCCGGGACGAGGAAGCGCTCATCAATGACCCACGCCGGCACCCCACCGGCGCCGAGCTCAAGGGCCGCGTCGGTCTGCTCGGAGATCCGCCGGCCGTACTCCGGGTCATCGAGCGCGGCGACGATCTCGTCACGCTCGAGCCCCGCCGCGGAGCCCTCCTCGACGAGGACGTTCGGGTCCCCGAGATCTCGACCTCGCGCCCAGTACGCCTCGAACAGCCGGGGATGTAGCGCGTCAAGCGCGCCGCGGTCACGTGCCAGCTCCCCGAGCATCAGCGCACGCCGGGAGTTCGGGACCTTGTCGAGCTTGTCGAGGTGGGGCAGGCCGACCTCAGCGAACATCGTGCCCAGCCGGTCGTTGAAACTCGAGCCGTACCGCTCGAGCAAGACCGCGCGCGGGATGCCCTCCGGCGGGTACTCGGGATGCAGGACAAACGGCCGCCATTCGATCTCGGCGCCGTACCGACGCGCAAGCCACGCCGCGCGCTCGAGCGCGACGTAGCAGAAGGGTCATATGTAGTCGCTCCAGACGACGATCCGCGGCGCGCCGTTGGCATGCTCCGGCATTGCCCGGACGATAGAGACTCCGTGAACCGCGGCTACCTCACGCGCCCCCGTCGATCGCGTCGAAGCGCCGAAGAAGCTTCTCGCCGCGTCCCGGGTGCAGCGCGCTCACCCAGGCGATCCGCCCGCGGAGGTGGGCCTCGAAGTCGGGGGTGCCGAAGCGATTCTGCGCGGCGGGGCCGTCCCGTGCCGCGTTGTGGAGGATCGCCTTCAGAGCGTCGTACTCGGTCCGCGCGATGTTGACGCGATCGTTGACGACGATGCCGCACACCGTCTGCCGGGCACTGGCGGGACGCACGACGGACTTCTCGGCGTTCACCGTGAATCCCTCCTCCCTGACGATCGCCGCCACCCGTTCCTCGAGCCCGGCCAGCCACGCGCGCATCCGCGTCGACCCGGAGAACGTGAGGTCGTCCGCGTAGCGCGAGTACCGCAGGTCCGAGGCAGCGGCGAGACCGGCGAGCCGCCGGTCCAGCCGGAACGCCGCAAGGTTCGCCAGCGCGGGAGACGTCGGAGCGCCCTGGGGCAGGTGCGGCGTCGCGAGCGCGCGCCCCAGCCAGAACCGTGGCTGCACGAGCCGCGAGTCATCCGCCCTCGCCGCGATCACCTGCCAGACCGTGACCGGAACGACATTGGTCGTGATCCCGGTGAGCACGCGAGCCACGGGCGGCGCATATCCGAGCGTCCTGAACAGGCCATAGACACGACCGGCTGCGATCGAGGCGAAGAAGTCGCGGAGGTCGAGGCGCAGCACGACGTCCTGACGCGCGTGCCCCCGTGCGTGAGTGATCGCCGATCGACCGCGGGTGAAGCCGTGCGCGCAGTCGTGCGCGGGAACGCGGTCGAGGATCTCGCGGAGCACCCACCGCTGGATCTCCTTGAGACGCGCCTTGGGGACCTCGATGATCCGCGGTAGCCCGCCGCGGCGCGGCAGCGTGCGATAGCGATAGTTGCGGAGCTTCTCGCCGGCCACCGTCCGCTCCCAGCCGCGGACATCGGCGAGCCACGCGAGCTGGCCACCACTCAGCTCAAGCCGCTCCGCGAGCGCCGCGACGGATGTGATCTCAGCGACCGGCCACCGGGCCGCGACGCGAGCCCGCGGCCGGATGCTCGGTCCCGGACCGGGCGCGCCCGCCGCATGCTCTTCGAGGAACGCGTCGATCGTCTGCGCAAGGCCACGACGATCGTCGATCGGTGCGACCCGGAACACCGCGACGACGGACAGCGCGAGCGCCTCGAGCCACGGCGGCCAGCCGTTCAGGCGGACGGCGGCGCTCCTCGGCGATCGACTCCACCCGCCACGGACTCTCGAGCATCGTCCCGGCCAGCTCGGAGGCGAGCGCCGTGCCGGTAGCGGGGTCGTACACACCGTGCATCATCGCGGCGCCGCGCCCCGACTGCTCCTCGTCCCGCGTGCCCGGACGTGCTTCCGAAGGACGCACTCCTAGGGCTCGCGATGCACTGACCTACGTCATGGTTGATCCCCGGGGTTGCCCCGGAGAGGGAGGCGCGTTCAGACGCGCCAACCCACCTCGGTGCGCGACGCCGCCTACGGACGCTACCGCACGCTCGAGCCCCGGAGGGAGACGAGCGCAGCGCTGTACGCCGGGAGCGGCACGAGATAGCGGTGGCCTACCTGCGGGATCGTCTCGTGCTCGGCGTCGCCCACCCAGTGGGCCGCCTGGTTCAGGCGCTGACCGCCGAACGTCTCCCCTCCGAGCGCCGCCGGCCCCGGCGCGAGCAGCCGCTGAACGGTCGCCGATCCGCGCGCGGCAAGGTCGAGCGACACCTGCCGCGCCCGCGGCCCCTTGTTGATCAGCAGGACGTGGATGCGGTGTCCGGCGATGGCCACCACCCAGGCCTTGAGCGACGATGGCGCGTGCCGCACCCGGGACGGAAGCAGGCGGGCGTCGGCGCCGAGCGTGCGGGCGAAGAGGATCATTCCGTACAGCAGCGGATGGACGATCACGCCGTGACGATCGAACGTGAACGGGTCGTTGACCGAGGTGACGCGCGCGTGAAGATTGACCCCGCGCGCCCCGGCCCGCACGTACTCGAAGGCCGTGTCCGGTGCCCACAGCGCGGTCGCGAATGCGTTGCTGACGCCGGGAGTTCCGCCGCACGTGACGGAGTTGATCTCGGTGAGGCGGAATGGGAGGCCGTAGCGGTGGGCCAGCCGAATCGCAGGCTCGACACCGCGCGCCGTGCCGGCGGTCGCCTGCTCGCTGAGGACTCGGGCGATCGTCGGGTAGACCGGCGAACCGGGCAGCGAACACGTGGCATACGGATATCGGTGCCCGCTCACCAAGCCGAGTCCGGGGTGCGGCCCCGCGAGCAGGGTCTGGATCCAGTCGATGTGGGTCGTCGGATCGGCGAGCGCCGGGGCCACGAGCGGCACCTTCGGCACGAGCCGACGGAGCACCCGCGCGTACGCCCGGTAGTCCTGGGCGTAGCTGTCGGGTGTGATGCCGAGCGGAAGCGCCGAGCCGCTGAACTGTTCGCCGCCGGTGGCGAAGACCCAGAAGGCGCGGTGGTAGAGGTCGGGCTCGTTGCCGATCTCGAAACCGAGGATGCTGCCCGGCGGGAACGACGCGTGGGCAATCGATGCCCATGCGCCCGCGAGGTCAGGGCTTCCGGTGATCAGGTTGAGGTCGAGGATCACGCGCAGACGCATTTCCCTGACGATCCGCGCAGTCCGGGCGACGAACGCCGGAGTCAGCTCGAACGACCACCGCGGCGGCTCCCGAACCTGCGGGTCGTAGAACGTGCGCGAGGTCGAGTCGCCCCCGATCCGGAGGATGTATCGGCCGTCACCGGGCACGTGGAGCATTGACAGGATGCGGGTGTAGAGCCCGACGTGGAGTTCATCGTCGGGCAGCGTCCAGTACTCCGTCGAGAGCCCGAAGAACGAGTGCGGAATGCGCTGCCCGTGGGCGGCGGCGCCGACCGCGACGTCCGCCGTGGGAAACGGGACGACGCTGTCGGCGATGGCCGAGGACGCTGTTGCGCCAGCGATCGCGGCGAGGCAGCACAACACACTCGTAATGCACGTGGAAGCGCGCCCCACGCCGCGACCCTACCAACCGATAGTGACGGCTAGCTCGAGCGCCCGAGCACCTAAGACCCCTCTCACGCAGGATCAGGCGCCGGTTCGATCGCCCGCATGCCACACTCTGGCCTCGGGCTCCTCCGGGGTCGGTGCACAAGCACGCCCATGATCCTTGCTTCCATTACAGACTCGTTCGTGCAATTGGCCACGAATGTCGTGAACGATCTCGGCCTCATCGGGATCTTCCTGCTGATGCTCGCGGAGAGCGCGTGCATCCCGATCCCATCCGAGGCGACGATGCTGTTCGCCGGCTTCAGCGTGTCCGAGGGCCATTACTCATTGATCGCGATCACGATCGCGGGCGTCGCCGGGAACCTCGCTGGCTCCTGGATTGCCTACGCCGTCGGCTACTACGGTCGGATGGAACTCGTTGAGCGCCATGCGCACAAGCTCCACATCAAGGCATCTCACGTTGAGTGGGCCGACCGATGGTTTGGTCGCTACGGCGAGGCGACGGTCTTCTTCACCCGCCTCCTGCCGATCATCCGCACGTTCATCTCCCTGCCCGCGGGTATCGCGCGGATGCCGTTCTGGCGCTTTACGGTGTTCACGCTGCTGGGGTGTATCCCATGGGTGTTCCTGCTCGGATTCATCGGCGACCAGGTCGGCCATAACTGGACTCAGTGGAAGGACAGCCTTCGCTACGTCGACTATGCCGTCGTCGTCCTCGCCGTCGCCGGGATCGTCTACCTGATCGTCCGCCGCCGCCGGAAGACAAGCGCCGACGGGCTCGCGGCCGCGGGCCCCGGCGACGCCGCGTCGGTCGATCCCGCCGAGCCGCTCAGCGCTGACGCCGAGCCCGAGAACCGGCTCAGCCGTAACGCGTAGAGCTCGCGCATCGCTCGACCCGTGCCAGGTGGGCAGGGAGCAGCAATGCACGTGAATATTGACTCCGAGTCTCACGGCCTGCGCCGTCCGAGCCGGCGTCTCGTCGCGGTGCTGCTCACACTCGCGACGATTACCGCGTTCGCCGGAACGCTGGCAGTCTGGGTCAACCGTCAAGCGCTCAACACACGCAACTGGACGACCACGAGCGGCCGCCTCCTCGCCGATCCCCAGATCCAGAAGGCGCTCGGCAATTACCTCGTCGATGAGGTGTTCGCGTCCGTGGGGGTGTCGAGCTCGCTGGGGCGCGTCCTCCCGAAGCCGGCCGCCGGTCTTGCCGCGCCGCTCACGACGGAACTTCGGAACGTTGCCGACCGGCTCGTGCCCGCGCTGCTCGCGACGAACGCCGCGCAGCGAGTATGGCGCGAGGCGAACCGGGCGGCGCACACCCAGCTGATGCGGGTGATCAGCGGAGGCGGGACTGCCGTCTCGACGCACGGCGGCGTCGTCACCCTTGACCTACGTCCGCTCGTCGAGTTGCTCGTCTCACGGATCGGGCTCCTTCGCCGACTTGGCATCTCGGTGCCCAACGGCGCGGGCCGAATCGTGATCATGCGCTCGGACCAGCTCCGGACGGCGCAGGACATCGCGGCGGGCATCCGCGGCCTCGCCGTTACCTTCACGATCGTGCCCCTCGCCCTGTGCGCCCTCGCCCTCTGGGTGGCCGTTGGGTGGCGCCGGATCGTGCTCCGCCGCATCGGCTGGTGCGCCGCCGGCCTCGGCGTCGTGCTTCTCCTCGGCCGGCGGCTGCTCGGGAACATCGTGATCGACGCGCTCGTGAGTGCGCCGACGGTACGCGGCGCCGGCATCTCGGCGTGGCTGATCGGCACCAGCCTGCTGCGTGACATCGCGGTTGCGCTCACCGCCTGCGGGCTGATCATCCTGGGCGTCGTGTGGCTCGCCGGCGCGACGGCGCCAGCGAGGCGGCTGCGGCGGTTGGCGCGCTGAGAGCCGTCCCGGCGGGGATACTGGCACCCACCCGGTCGAGGTGAGATGCTCCGCGGCCATGACAACACTGCGCCGCCGCATCCGTCTAGGAATGGTCACTTTCGCCGTCGGTGCGGCGGCCACCGCCGGACCGGTTGCCGCTGCCGGACCCTCCGGCCGTGCGGCGCGCCCCGATCCATCCTTCGGTCGCGGTCGCGGCTGGGTGACGACCCGCATCCCGGGACGCGACGTGCTCGCCTATGGAGCGACGATCACGCCGGCGCGGAGAATCGTCATCGCCGGGCAGGCGACCACTCCCCGCGGCCAGGGCCAGATCGTCGTCGCCAGGTACCTGCCGGGCGGTCGTCTCGACCCCGGATTCGGGACGCACGGTGTGTTTGAGACCTCCTTCCCCGCCCGATCCGGGCCGTACATCGGGCTCGCCGTCCAGCCGCAGGGGTCACGCGGGAAGCTGGTCGTCGCCGGTGGATATGGACTCGGTTCGATGCTCGTCATGCGACTGACCGCGAGCGGCCGCGTCGATCGCTCGTTCGGCACGCGACACGGCTACACGACCGTGCCGGTCGGCGGGACGGCGGAGTCGCTCGCGATCGGCCGCGGCGGCGTGATCCTCGTCGGCGGATCGAACGCGAATGCAAACGGGCGCCCGATGATCGTCGCGCGGCTCACGAGTGCTGGTCGGTTGGACCGCCGATTCGGACGCGGCGGCGTCGCCCAGCTCGCCTTCTGGAACCTGCGACTGGCGGCAAGTGCCGGAACGACCGGCCTGGCGACGACGAGCGACGGCGGGGTCATCGGCGCCGGCCATCTTGACTACATCGGCTCCGATGGCCACGGGAGCGCCGGGATCTTTCGCCTCTCGTCCCACGGGCGTCCGCTCACCGGCTTCGGCCGGCAGGGCCACCTCGAGGTGGCGTTCCCCAAGCGCGGAGGCGCCTTTCAGCAATGGTTCCCGTGCGCCATGGCCGTTGACGGCCGCGGCCGGATCACCGTGACGGGCGACGGCTCGGCCGGCTCCGGCGCGGCGCTGCTGAGCGTGCGCACGAGCGCGCGCGGCGTGCTCGATCCCAGCTTCGGCCCAGCTCGGAACGGGCATGCCGTCTTGCCCGGGCTACGGACCTTCAGCACGACGACGTGCGGCGCCACCGTCAGCCGCAGCGGGCTCCTCACGGCCGGCGTAGCGGCGACGCTGGCGCGGCTGCGGTCAGACGGCGCCCCGGACCGAGGGTTCAGCCGCACCGGACGCCTGCGGATCGGGACGCCGCGGCACGTCGCGATTCAGGCGGTCGTGGCGAGCGGCAGCGGTGCCGTTCTCCTCGCGGGATCGGCCGGAAACGACATCTACGTCGCGCGCTATCTGCTGGGTAGCGGGCCGCGCTGAACGCGGCGGGGGTCCGTGCCGCACGCCGAGGAGCCGCGCTGAACGCGGCGGGGGCCGTGCCGAACGCCCGAGGAGCCGCGCTGAACGCGGCGGGACCTCCGCGGAACTGATCGGTCGCGGCAAGCCCCGGCATGCCACTGCCAGGGCCGGCCGCGAGCCGAGACCCCGCCCGGCCGATGCCTGTCGGCGGTGCTAGGCGAGAAACGGCTGGAGCTTCTTGACCGTGTTCGGGATCGTGTCGATCTTCGGCACGGACGGCAGAACGCCATGGCCACCTGCCGCCGCGTCGAAGAAGCTGAAGTGCGATGCCTCGTTCGCCGCCACCTTGGCCGCGACGAGCCTGAGGTCGCCTGAGCTGAACGTGTGCACCGCGCCGAGATAGGCCTCGACAAAGGCCGTCTCCAGCGCGACGCCGGTGTCGAGCAGCGACTGACCGCTCTTGGTGACCTTCGCTGGGATCGTAAACCGCAGACCCTTCGGCGTCCGGCTCCCGAGCGCCTTCGCGAGAAACGCCTTGTGGTCCTTCTCGTTCTTCAGTGCCGCCACGAAGTAGTCCTTGTTCTCCAGCTTCGGGTGCTCGAAGGAGCTGAAGTTCTTCAGGATCGCCTCGTACAGGAACACGGCGAGGCTCTCCGCCGTGTACGCCGCCTGCAGCGTCTTGATGTCGCTCTTCGTCGGACTGGCGGCGAATGCCACCCCCTGCACCGACGCGAGCACACCCCCGGAGGTCGCGAGCACGAGCCCGCCCTTGGCCGTGTTCCGCAGGAACTGCCCGCGGTTCACGCTCACCTTGTTCACGCTTACCTTGTCATCACTCACTGGGGCCTCCCATTGCCGCACAGTTGACGTTGTCGATGACTATTCGCGGGCAGATAGGGACCGGATCACTCGGCAACCTGAATTGCCGGCCTCATCTACGGGAGGATTACCCCCTTCCGCACGCGGACCCTGAGACGAGAGGAAACACTGAGATGGCCTACGAACAGATCACGACGGACCTCACCGACCACGTCTTCACGATCACGCTCAATCGGCCGGACCGCCTGAACGCGTGGACGCAGACGATGTGCACCGAGCTGATCGACGCGTTCGACCGCGCCGACGCCGACGACGGGGTGCGTGCCGTGATCATGACCGGGGCCGGCCGGGCATACTGCGCCGGCGCCGACCTCGCTGCCGGCGGAGAGACGTTCGACGCGCGCAGCCGCGCGTCCGTCGCCGGCCACAACCGTGACAACGGTGGCGTCTTCACCCTGCGGATCTTCGAATGCACGAAGCCGGTGATCGGCGCCATCAACGGCGCGGCCGTCGGCATCGGCGCCACGATGACGCTGCCCATGGACGTGCGGCTCGCCTCTGAGAACGCCCGCTACGGCTTCGTGTTTGCGCGGCGCGGGATCGTCCCTGAAGCGTGCTCGAGCTGGTTTCTCCCCCGCGTCGTGGGCATCAGCCGGGCAATGGAATGGGTCGCGACCGGGCGTGTGTTCAGCGCGCAGGAAGCGCTCGAGGGCGGACTCGTGCGCAGCATCCACCCCGCCGATGAGCTGCTCGACGCCGCCGGCGCCCTCGCCGCCGAGATCGCGGACAACGCCGCGCCGGTATCGGTCGCCCTCGCCCGCCGCATCATGTGGCGGATGCTCGGCGCCGGGCACCCGATGCTGGCCCATCGCGCCGACTCCCGGGCGATGTACGCGCGCGGCCAGTCCGACGACGTGCGGGAGGGAATCAGCTCGTTCTTCGAGAAGCGCCCTGCGAACTTCACCGACCGGGTCAGCGACGGACTGCCGGACATCATGCCGGGCTACGTGACGCCCGAATTCGAGTAACGCGGCGCTCGGGGTGATGTGCACCCGCTCAGGCGGCGGCGCTCTCCCGTTCCTCGCGCATCCACGCCTCGAACGCGTCGGCCGGCATCGGTCGGCCGAGATGGAAACCCTGCACCCGATCACAGCCAAGCTCGGCGAGGCGGCCGAGCGTCGGTTCGTCCTCGACCCCCTCGGCGATGATCGCGAGATGCAGGTCGTGGGCGAGGTTGATCGTTGAGCGCACGATGATGAAGTCGCTCGGATCGATGAGCATCGGCGACACGAACGAACGATCGATCTTCAGCTCGTCGATCGGCAGGCGGCTCAGGTAGTCAAGCGACGAGTAGCCCGTCCCGAAGTCATCGACCGCCAGTTGGACACCGAGGTTGCTGAGCTCGGTGATCGTCAGCAGCGCCCGCTCCGGGTCGGACATGATCATGCTCTCGGTGATCTCGAGCTGAAGCGCCTCGGGTGGCAGCCGCTTCGCCCTCAGCAGACGCCCGACCTCCGCGGGCAGGTTTCGGTCAAGCAGATTGCGTACGGACAGGTTGACTGAGACACACAGATCCTCGCCCGCCTCCCGCCACGCCGCACACTGGGCGACCGCGTGCTCAAGCACGTAGCGCGTCAGCGCGGAGATCAGCCCGGTCTGCTCGACGACCAGGATGAACGCGTCAGGCGCGAGCAGACCGCGCTCCGGGTGCTGCCAGCGGACGAGAGCCTCGACGCCATGCACGCGTCGCTCGCCGATGTCAACGATCGGCTGGTAGTGGAGCACGATCTCCTCGGCGCTGATCGCCCGGCGAAATTCACCGAGCAGGCGCAGCCGCTCCAGGGAGTGGTTGTCGAGCACCGGCTCGTAGTGTCGGATTGCGCCGTGGGCCCGTTTCGCCTCGTACATGGCGATGTCGGCGCGGCGCAGCAGCGCGTGCGCGTCCTCGCCGTCGTCCGGGTACCGGGCGATGCCGATACTCGCGCCAATCTCGAGCGCGAGGTGATGCACGAGGAACGGCAGCTGCACGCACGCGAGCAGTCGCTCGGCGATCGCCTCGAGCACGCGCGGCGCGCCGGGCACGTGCCCCGGCAGCACCGCGAACTCGTCGCCGCCGAGCCGGGCGATGAGTCCGGCGGGATCGATGGCCTCGGCGAGCCGTGGACCGAGGTCCTGGAGCAGGACGTCGCCGTAGTCGTGCCCGAGCGTGTCGTTGATCTCCTTGAACCCGTCGAGGTCGATGAGCAGGATGCCAAACGATCCTCCGGTTGCGGCGCAGCGTTCGATCTCCTGCTCAACCCGCGATCGGAACTCCTCTCGGTTGGCGAGGCCGGTGAGATCGTCGGTCGTGGCGAGCCGCCGCAGTTCCTCGGCTCGCTGCTTGGAGGCGAGCAGCTCCCCGGCAAGGAACTGGAACACAACGAGCACGAGCGCGAACAGCGCGAGTCCGGTGACGCCGACCTCGACGGCGGCGAACACGGCGGTCACCGTGAGCAATGCGGAGAACAGCTCCGAGGAGATCAACGGCACGACGGCCTCACGCGCCTGCCGCCAGATCGACACGCCGGCCGTGTACCAGTTGTACGCGGCAACCATCACGAAGTTCATCGCGAGCGCGAGCACGAACACGACGAACACGAGCAGGTAGTAACGGAGCTGGTCGGTGTCGATCTGTGCGGCTTGGGTCACCGCGTGGAAGAACAGACCGCCGAGCAGCGGGAACCACGCGTACACCGCGAGGTTGTTCAGGAAGTAGTGCCAGCGCTCGCGGGTGTGCAGCCACCCGACCGTGATCGAGAGCACCCCCATGAGCGCCGCCGGGGTGCCTCCAAGGAGCACCGCCGCCACCATCAGGCCAAGGAAGCCGCCGGAGACCTGAAGCGTCGCCGCCCCGGTCGATACCGACATCAGCTCGCTGATCATCGTCAGCGCGATGAGGAGTAACAGTGACGGGACATCCCAGCGCGCCTGATCCGCCGTCGCCGCTGCGAGGAGTCCGGCGGCAGCGAGCGCACACACGTGCGCCAGCAGCTCGCCCCGCCGTACGGCGTGCGGAATCGGTTCCGGCGCGGTGTCTGCAGTCCGTACGTCCACGATCCTCGCTGGTGCAGCCAATGATTGGCCGCTCACGTGCTGCATCGACCAGGTTCGGGGTGGATGACCCCGCACGGACTACGACTCCCGGTCCGTAGGAAACGCGGTGTGGCGTGGGAACGTGGCCTGCCGTGCCGTGCCGTGCCGCGCCGCGCCGCGCGGCCCCGCATCCGCGCGGAGTCCGGAAACCATGCACAGCCGTTATGACCGCGATAACAGGCTTGCGTCTAGCGCGAGCTGGGCGTGTCAGTCACTGTGCCCTCACACCCAAATCCAGCTTCTGGAAGGAAAGGGTAATGGGGTATAAAAGCGGTCGATAGTGGAAGGCCGAGGGGCTCGTATCGGGGCCCCTCAGTCGTTCTATGAGTGCTGTTCTTCGAATCGGCCTCCGAGCGCCCGAGCTTGACCCACCTCAACGGATGTTCGGCCCCCAGGACCGGTCAGCCGACGGCTTGGACGACGAGCATCGCGATGTCGTCCCGAGGCTGCGCGCTTCCCGTGACCGCCCCCTCCATCCACGCCGCCAGCTCGGATGGACCCCGACCACGCGCCGAGGCGAGCAGCTCGCTCAGCTCGGCGTCCGCGATGATCGCCTGCGGCGCCTGAGCGTCAGTGAGGCCGTCCGTGTAGAAGAGGATCGTGTCTCCCCGCGCAAGCACGACTGTCGCGGGAACGTAGCGCACGTCCGGCGTGACGCCGATCAGCGGTCCGGTCGCCTCGACGCGCTCGACGCGACCGTCGGCTCGGAGGACCAATGGCGCCGGATGCCCCCCGATCGCAACCTCGAGCACGAGACCGTCGTTATCCGGGCGGATCGTGGCGAACACCCCGGTGAGATAGCGGCCTGGGCCATCGGAGTGATCGCGGATGATCGCCTCGTTGAGCAGCCGCAGGACGGTCGTCGGCTCCCGGTCGGAGAGCGCGCGGATCGTGTAGCGCGCCAGAGCCGTGAGCGCTGCCGCCTCCGGCCCCTTGCCGCAGACATCGCCGATCGCCACTCCCCAGCACCCGCCCGAGATCGGGAACGCGTCGTAGAAGTCGCCGCCGACCTCCTGGCCCTCGGCCGCGGCGAGAAATCGCGCGCTCAGCTGCGCGCCCGGAATGTCCGGCAGCCGCCGCGGCAGCAGGCTTTGTTGAAGCGTGCGGGCGATGTGGGTGGTGGCGGCGAACAACCGTGCGTTGTCGATCGCCAGTGCCGCCCGTCGCGCCAGCTCCTCCGAGAGCACGAGGTCGTCGTGATCGAATGACGCCGCTCCCTCCATGCGCAGCAGCGACAGCGTCCCGAGCACGCGGCGGCGCGCAATCAGCGGCACGACGATGGCGGAGTGGTACTGCAGCCGCCGCATCAACGCGTAATGCTCGCTGCCCTGGGCGATCTGCCGGAGGAACTCAGGGGTCATCACCCCCAGGAGGACCGGCTGGGCGGTGCGCAGGACCCCTGCGACCGGATGGGGCGCCCCCCGACCAAGCGGATGGCTCCGTCGCATCGACTCGACCGCGCGGGCGCGTCGCGGCTCGACCGCCGCCGCCACGGCGCTGCGGACAAATCCATCGTCGTCGAGGAGATCGACGACCGTGAGCTGGGCGAGTTCCGGGACCGTCAACTCGGTCAGGTCGCGAAGCGTCTCGTCATAGTCGAGCGAGCGATCGAGGACGAGCCCGGCTTGAGCGAGAAACGCCATGCGCTGTTGCAGCCGCGCCCCCTCGCGCGGGCTCGCGCCGCGGTCGCTGAGATCACGCACAAACCCGATGAACGCCGGCGGTTCGGTGCCGGCGAGCTCACGAACCGTCAATTCGGCCGGGAATTCGCTGCCGTCGCGGCGGAGCGCGGACAGTTCGACCTGGCGCCCGATAATCGCCGTCTCCCCCGTGGCCACGTATCGGTTCAGCCCGTTGCGGTGGGCATCACGGAGCGGACCGGGCACGACGACCTCGGCGACTTCGCGGCCGAGCACCTCCGCGCGCGTCCGGTCGAACATCGACTCGGCGGCGGGATTCCAGTCGAGGATCCGGCCGGTGGCGCCGATCACGATGACGGCGTCCGGCGCCGCTTTGAACGCCGCCGCATGCATCGCCAGGTCTGGCGCGGAGCCGCTGGCGCCCGCCGATCGTCCCCGTCGCGATCCTCGGTCTCGGTTCAGACCGACAATAGAATCAGTGCGACTGGGCCCGAGCAATGGAAGGCACCCTGCATATCGACGTCGCGGAGCGTGACGAGATGACCGTCCTGAGCGTTCTCGGCGAGGTCGATCTCGCCACCGCGCCGATCCTGGACGAGCGAATCTCCGCCGTGGCGGCAGGTGGCGCGGCCACGATCGTTGTCGATCTCGACCGCGTCACCTTCATGGATTCCAGCGGTTTGCAGGTACTTCTCGCGCACATCTTCTCGTCGCGGAATGGGAGCCGGATCCGCGTGACACGCGGGTCGCCACAGGTCGCTCGCCTGTTCACGGTCAGCGGCATGCTGGAGCAGCTGCCGTTTGTCATGCAGGACTGATGCGCGTCAACATCGCCCAGCCGGGTAGCCCAAGCGTGTATTGCCTGCGCGCGCCAAACTTCTCGACCTCCGTCTCCCCCATGACCCCTCCGCTCCGCGGCAGGCGCGTCAGGCGCTGGAGCGCCTGAAGGAGCTCGCGCCGTGCCTCGACGATGTGCTGCTCGTCGCGAGCGAGCTGACAACAAACGCCGTCCAGCACTGCGGAGCGCACCCCGGATCTGCGATCGAGCTGCGCGCCCAGCTGTCCAGCGACGCGGTCCTGATCGAGGTGATCGACGAGGGGCGCTCCCAGTCCACGCCCCGAATGCGCCCCGTCGACGCGTCGCTCCCAGGGGGATTCGGCCTGCCGGTCGTGGCCGCGCTCGCCCGTAGCTGGGGCAGCGAGCGCCGGGACGGGATGCGGGTGTGGGCCGAAGTGCGCGCTGTGAGCAACGTCGCGCGGGCGATACGATCGTCGAAGTGCCTGACCGGTTGTATTTCACCGAGTCCGACGAAGCGAACGCGCTGATCGCGACCGACCCGATGGCGCTGCTCATCGGCTTCGCCCTCGACCAGCAGGTGTCGGTGCAGAAGGCGTTCGCCGGTCCGCTCGTCCTGCGCGAGCGACTCGGCACGCTCGAAGCCGGCGCGATCGCGTCGGCCGACCTCGAGCCGCGGTTCCGTGAGCGGCCCGCCATCCATCGCTTCCCCGGCGCGATGGCAACGCGCGTGCACGATCTCGCCGTCCACATCCGCGATCACTACGACGGTGACGCGGGGCGGGTATGGCGTGACGCGCCGGACACGGCCGCGCTCCGGGCGAACCTCGCCGCGCTACCCGGGTTCGGCGAGATGAAGATCAAGGCGCTCGGATCGGTGCTCGCCAAGCGGTTCGGCATCGCCGCCGCGGAGGGACTCGTCCCATGGCACCCGACGCTCGGTGACGTCGACTCCCCGCAGGCGCTTGCCGACTACCAGGCGGCGAAGCGCGCCCACAAGGCCGAGTGGCAGAAGGCCCGCGCCGGCGCGGCGTGAGCACCGGTCCCGACGCGGCGGTCGCCGCGACCGTGCTCTCGATCGAGACGCCCTCGGGTGTGGCGCGGGCGCACGTGTATGGCAGCGGCAGCGCCGGCAGGTCGGGCAGCGCCGGCCCGTCGACGGCCCTCGTTCTCGGCCACGGGGCCGGCGGCGGCGTCGCCGCGCGAGATCTCGTCGCGGTGCGTGACGTCGCCCTCGGCGAAGGTATCGACGTCGCGCTCATCGAACAGCCCTACCGCGTCGCCGGCCGGCGCTCCCCCGCGCCGGCGCGGCAGCTTGACACCGCCTGGTGCGCCGTCGTCGAACGGCTGCGGATGGAGCGGTTCCGGGGCGCCGCGGTCATCTGCGGCGGGCGCTCGTCCGGCGCGCGCGTCGCCTGCCGGACGGCCGCCGACACCGGCGCGATCGCCGTCCTGTGCCTGGCCTTCCCGCTCCGCCCCCCGGGGCGCACGGCGTCCGGTGAGCCGCGCCCCGATCGGTTGTCCGAGCTTGACGAGGTGCGTGCGCCCGTCCTCGTCGTGCAAGGGGAGTCAGATCCGTTCGGCATGCCTCCGGCCCGCCGCGGCCGCCGCCGGGTCGTCGTCGTGCCCGGCGATCACAGCCTGCGCGCCGTGGCAGCCATCGGCACCGCGGTCCGACCGTGGCTGCGCCGAATGCGCGATCGCACCTGACCGCGGGAGAGGAGCGAGCGCGCCGCGGAGCGGAAGAGCGCGAGAGCGCGGGAAGAGCGGGCGACGGGAATCGAACCCGCCCTAGAAGCTTGGAAGGCTTCTGTGCAACCACAACACTTCGCCCGCGGGTCTCGTCGGCATGGTAGCCGCCGCCCGGGGCGGCTGGCGCTCCGTGCTACCGGGCGGCCGGCCGCGCTTCCGTCGGGACCTCGCCGTCCTCGGCGAGGCCCTCGGGCGGCCACTTGCCGGTCCAATTGTCGAGTCCGCCGTCGAGCGTGAGCACTGACCCGGAGAACGCAGGACCAACCTCCGAGGCGAGCAGCGCGACGAGCCAGCCGTACTCCGCCACGTCCCCGAGTCGCTGGAGAGGCACCGTCGCCGCCGCGCTGCGCCACATTTCCGCCGGGTACTTGCGCAGCGACTCGGTGGCGAAGCGGCCGATCGCGATCGCCACCACCGCGACGCCGTCCCGGCGCCAGCGGTCGGCGAGTTCCCGCGTCAGCGACTCGACCGCCGCCCGCGCCGCCCCGGTGTGGGCCATCGCGGGCATCCCGTGATGGGGCGACACCGTGACGTTGACGATCGTGCCCTGCCCCGCGTCGCGCATGGCGTGCTCGTACGCGGCGTTGCACATGGCCAGCGTCCCGCCGACGTTGAGTCGCTGCACCGCCCGCCACCCCTTCGTCGTGATCCCCTCGGCGGGGACGAAATACTGGCCCCCGGCGTTGTTGAGCACGAAGTCGAGGCGGCCGTGACGCTCACGGGTCGTCGTCACGATCTGTGCCGCCTGGTCAGGTTCGCGGATGTCGCCGGTGACCGTGTCGCACCGCGACCCGATCGTCGCTGCCGCCTCGGCCAGAACCTCGGGCCGCCGGCCCGCGATCACCACCTGCGCGCCACAGCGGGCGAGCTCCTCGGCCGCCGCCTTGCCGAGGTTCGTCCCACCGCCCGTGACGATCGCGACGCGGCCGGCCAACGCATCGTCGGTGAACACCCTCGAGCGTGTCACGGCTAGTCCCCGATCACCTTGATCACGAGGCGCTTACGCCGCCCGCCGTCGAACTCGCAATAGAAGATCGCCTGCCACGGCCCGAGGTCGAGCTGTCCCTCGGTCACCGGCACGATCACCTGGTGGTGGACGAGCAGGTTCTTGAAGTGGGCATCGCCGTTGTCCTCACCGCCACGGTGATGCCGGTAGTCGCCGGGATCGGGGAGCAGCTCCTTGGCGACCTCGTTCGCGGGCGGCTGCCAGCTCGGCGGTGCGAGCTTGTCGAGCCACTCAAGCGCGTCAGCCTGAATCCCCGGCTCGTCATCGTTGATCCACACCCCGGCGGTGATGTGCATCGCGGAGACGAGCGCCATCCCCTCACTGATTCCCGAGTCCCGAACGGCATCCGCAACGTCGTCCGTGATCCGCACGAACTCCCGGCGGTTCGCGGTCTGGAAGGTGTGGTAGACGGTGTGCGACTTCATCGCGACGCGGAGCAGGGGAGCCGGGATTCGAACCCGGGTTCACGGTTTTGGAGACCGCGCGCGTGGACCACTAGCTTACTCCCCTGGGTGAGTGCCGATGGTACCTCGCTGGGAGGATTTGCCGCCCTCCAGCCGTCGCCGGCTGACGGTGTCCGAACGGAACGGCGTGGCCATCCTCGGCGCCTTCGTCGGGTCGACGACGTCACACGAAGAATGCGGGCGAAGGGACTCGAACCCCCACGGGCTATGCCCACCGGCACCTAAAGCCGGCGCGTCTACCAATTCCGCCACGCCCGCCGGGGTGGGGCACTGGATGCGAACGACCGTCGCAAACAGCGTGGCCAGATTGTATGGTCCGCAGCCGTGCCCCCTGTGCGCAACCTCCGGCCGGGCTACACGATCGACTTTCCCAACCGGGACAAGGCGGCGAGCAAGGCCACGAAGGCGATCGTCGTCCTGCTCCTGCTCGTCTCCGTCGGGCTCATGCTGATCGTGACGCTCGGGGGCTGGAGCAAGCTGCAGGGCCTAAAGGCGGTCAACCTCGTGTGGGCGGCCGTGTACGTGATCATGGCGTTCTACATCGCCCGCTGGAACCGGGGCCTGCTCCCGATCTCGGCGGCCCTGGCGATCCTGCTGCTGATCCTCACGCTGATCGCCGGGACCGGGATCTCCGGCACGAGCTGGTTCGATCGCAGCCATGCCGGCTTCGCGCCCGCCGATTCGATCTTCGGCGGTACCGGACTCAGTCCCGACACGCTCGGGCTCGTCACGATCCTCATCGCGCCCGTTCAGGCGTTACTCATCTTCTTCGCCATGCGCGGGTTCGCCCAGGGCTGGAACGTCGAGGTTGAGGTGCCCGAGGACCAGGTCAAACGCAAGAACCGCTCCTCCGGCGGCGAGTCCTCACCCGAGCCGGCTGCGGCGTAGCGCCGCGGGATTGGCTTTTCCGTACCACCCCCGGCCACGCAAACGCCAGGCCCCGCACGGAGCGGTTATGCTTCAAATTATGGAGTAGTTCGCTGATCGTTGGGGGTGGCTTCTCAGTGGGGTTTGACGTATCGGCCGGGCTCGCGTGTGACGCGATGCCGGCTGTCGGCGCTCGATCCGGCAGCGCCCAGCGCGTCGCGACCGATCCCGGCTGCGCGCGATGGGCGTGAATCGCGATCGCGGCCGGCGGCCGGCGGCGCTGATCTTGGACGCGGAATACAAGCAGGCTCTCGTGGCGGTGCGCGCCCTGGGACGTGCCGGAATCGAGACGATCGTCGCCGACACGCGCACCCCAATCCCGTCATCTCTCTGGCGTCCCGCGCTGGCGTCACGCTGGTGCTCGGGCCGAGCCGTCCTACCCGACGTCGGAGAAGGGGCTGACGTGCTGGTCGAGCGGGTCATCGCGCTGTCCGAGGACCTGGATTCGCCGGTGATCATCAGCAGTCATGACGGCACGATCGAGGCGCTGCGGTCGAGACGGTCGGCGATTGAGCAGGTGGGACGCCTCGCCATAGCCTCAGATGAGGCGCTGTCGATGGCAACCGACAAGGCCGCGACGCTGGCGCTCGCCCGACGGTTGGGAATCGCGGCCCCTGAGACGAGAGTCGTGAGGGAACTCTCCGCGGCGCCGGAGGCCATCAACGAGATCGGCGTGCCGGTCGTGGTCAAGGCGGTTCGGTCGTGGATGCCGTGCGGAAGCGGAGGATGGTGGGCTGGTCCACCGGCCGTGGCTCGGACCCCGATCGAGGCGATGGCGAGCATCAAGCGGCTGATCGATCACGGCGTTCCCGCCCTGGTGCAGCCGTGGTTGTCCGGTAGCCGTGACGCGATCGGGATCTTCTTGGCCGATCGTCAGGTCGTCGCCAAGTTCGCAGTCCGGTCGTCCCGGATGTTCCCGCTCGTCGGTGGTGTCTCGGTCGTCCGTGAAACGATCCCGATGCCGGCCGACATCGGGACGATGGCCGAGGCGCTCGTTCGGGCGATGTCGTTGGAGGGCTACGCGGAGGTGGAGTTCCGCCGCGACAGCCACGGGCGGCCATTTCTGATGGAAGTGAATCCCCGACTCAATGGCGGCGTTGAGCTGGCCGTCCGCGCCGGCGTCAGCGTTCCTCTGCTCCTGTACCGCTGGGCCGCGGGTGCGCCACTGGAGCCGGTCCTGTCCTATCAGGTTGGGCGCCGGATGCGCGATCTGAATATGGACGTTTCGTGGTTGGCGGGCGCCGTTCGGGACCCGCACAACCCGGACTCGCCAGGGCGGATGAAGGCCACCGGCGTGTTTCTGGCGGAGTTCGCGCGGCCCGCCGCCTATGACCACTTCGATCGGTCTGACTTGCGACCGGCACTGCCCGTGTTCGTATTCGAGATGGCTCGAGCGGCGCGGATTGTGCGTCGGGTTTTCCGGATGGTCCTCGGCCACCTCCCCCGGCCCCGGAAAGTCGTCAACCGTGCGTCGGTCATCCGAGGTGGCCGCGCGGTTGGCCGAGGTCTCAGGATGGCGGATTCACCTCGTGATCGCGCGCCGGATCGAACGAGGTCCGGCCCGCGAACGATCGACGAACCCAGCCCCGACCGGGGTAACGCACACATCGCCTCGGCACCGTAGAAGGCCCCTGAAGAAGGCGTTTGGTGGTCGGGGCGACCGATCCGGCGTGAAGCACTCCGACAGGGTGTGAAACGACCGGACAGACGCACGACTGCGAGGTCAATGCGGCGGGTGGGACTCGAACCCACACGTCCATTCGGACAATGCCTTTTGAGGGCATCGCGTCTACCGATTCCGCCACCGCCGCGTGAGGAGGCTCCAGTTTAGGGCCGCGTCGGCGCGCAGGGCCGCGTCGGCGCGCAGGGCCGCGAGACGGCCGCATCGACGGGCAGGGCCGCGCCCGGCGCCTACACGCCTCCGCTGGCCAGCGCGTACAGCTCGTCGATGAGCGCCGCGGGCGCCGCGACGATCCCGTACGGATCCTCGCTCGCTCTCCGCCAGCTCGCGGACGACCAGGCCGGCCCGCTCGGCGACGAGCGCACCCGCGGCGATGTCCCACGAGTGGACCCCGCGCTCGTAGTACGCGTCGAAGCGTCCGCAGGCGCACCAGACGAGATCAAGCGCCGCCGCGCCGACGCGGCGGATGTCACGGACGCGCGGCAGCACGTGGACGCAGGATGTCGGCCTGGCGGGCGCGCACCTCGGCGTCGTAGCCGAATCCGGTCGCGACCATCGCCACCGACAGGTCGGTGACCGCCCCGGCCGTGATCGGCTCGCCGTTCAGCGTCGGCGGCCCGGACCGGGTCGCCGCGAAGCGCTCCTCCCGGATCGGGTCGAGCACGATCCCGGCGACCGTACCGTCCGCGTCCTCGCAGGCCACGCTTACGGCGAAGGCCGGGATCCCGTACAGGTAGTTGATCGTGCCGTCGAGCGGATCGACGATCCAGCGGATCGCGCCGGCACCGCCGTCGCTCGTGCCCTCGGTCGCGCCCGCCCTCCTCGCCGAGGATCGCGTCGTCCGGCCGAAGTTCCGCGAGCACCCGCCGGATCGCCCGCTCGGCTGACGACGTCGGCCTCGGAGACGAGATCGGTCGGCGTGCTCTTCGTCTGCACGCCCCGCACGTTGGTGCCGTACCGCGGTCGCGGAGCTCCGCGGCGGCGGCATCCGCGGCCGTCTCGGCGACGGCCAGCAGCTCCCGCTCCTGGTCCGCAGTCATGGCATCCGTTCTATCGAAATGCTCCGACTGACGCCGTGCGGCTGGCCGCGCTTGCGATCATGCCGCCCCGCATGGGCGCCGTCGAGACAATCCGCGGCCTCGCCGCGTTCGAGCGTCGCGCCGGGAGGGTCGGACACCGAGCGTCGCGCGGCCAACTGGCTGCGTGACGAGCCTGACCGCGGACGGCAGCGGGGACACGCGGATCGAAACGTTCTGGTGCCGGCCGAACTCGGCGCTCGCTCATGCGTGGCATGTCGGGATCGGGCTGGTGGGCAGTCTGCTGCCGGTCGCCTCGGCGCGGGTCGGCGGGATCCTCGTCCTCGTCGCGCTTCTGTCGCTCGTCGCCGACGCACTGCTCGGCGGTTCGCTCGGCCGCCGCCTGACGCCCGAGCGGGCGAGCCAGAACGTCATTTCGACGGCGGCGGGCGGACGGCCACGAACCGACGCTGATCCCCGCGTCCGCCTCATCGTCACCGCCAACTACGACGCGGGCCGCGGCGGCCTGGTGTACCGGGACGGCACCGCGGGCGGCCGCGGCCACCGCACGCCGCCTCCTCCGCGACCTGACGCCGGGCTGGCTCGGCTGGGCCGCGATCGCCCTCGTGTGGCTGGAGGTCGTCGCGCTCGTCCGTGTCGGCGGCGCGACCGGCGCCGGGATCGGACTCGTCCAGCTCCTCCCCACGGCCGGACTCGTCCTCACGCTCGCCGCACTGCTCGACATCGCGAGCGCGGACATCGCGCCCGGCGGCGAACGACAACGGCAGCGGCGTCGCCGTCGCGATCGCGCTCGCCCGGGCGCTCAGCGCAGCACCGCCCCGCAACGCGGAGATCGAACTCGTGCTCCAGGGCGCCTCGGATGGCACGGGGGCCGGCCTGCGCCACCACCTCAGGACCCACCGGAGAGACGCTGCACCGCACGAACACTGTCGTCCTCGGCAGTCGGCGCCTCGGGTGCCGGCCACGTCGCGTGGTTTCAGAGCGACGGGCCGCTTCCTCCCGCTGCGCGCGTTCGGCCGGCTGCGCGGCCTCGCGGTCGCGCTCGGGCGCGAGACCCGGAGATGGGATTCACCGCCCACGACCACCGCGGCACGAGTCCGTCCCTCCCCGCTCGGCTGCGGCGCATCCCGGCGATCACGATCGGTGCCGTCGACGACCGCGGGCTCGCGCCCCGCTCGCATCAGATGGCCGACGCGCCCGACGCGGTCGAAGAGCGTGCCCTCGGGCGCACCGTCGAGGCCGGCATGCTGCTGGTCGACGCGATCGACGGCTTCCTCGCTGGCCGCGTCCCCGAGACCGCGCCTCGGCCGTAGCCGGCTACGCGGGCGTCACGGGATTGTTCTTCTCGGGCCACTCGCGGTGCTTGCCCGCAGCGAGCGCGAACCGCTTGATCAGCTCGTCTCGCAGCTCCTCGGGCTGGATCACGGCGTCGACGATCAACTCGGAGGCGAGATGGAGGATGTCGATGTCCTCCGCATACTCGGCGCGCAGCTCCGCCCGGCGGGCATCCCGCTCGGCCGCGTCCTCGATCGACTGGAGCTGGTTGTAGTAGACAGCGTTGATCGCCGCGTCGGGACCCATGACCGCGATCGACGCGGTCGGCAGCGCCAGGCAGCAGTCGGGGTCGAACGCGGGGCCGGCCATCGCGTACAGGCCGGCGCCGTAGGCCTTGCGGACGACGACCGAGATCTTCGGCACGTTCGCTTCCGAGACGGCGCTGATCATCTTCGCGCCGTGCCGGATGATGCCCTCCTTCTCGACGCGCGTGCCGATCATGAAGCCGGGCACGTCGGCGAGGAACAGGAGTGGGATGTTGAACGCGTTGCACGTCTGGATGAAGCGCGCGCACTTGTCCGAGGAGTCGACGAACAGCACGCCGCCCTTGACCTTCGGCTGGTTGGCGACGATGCCGACGGCGCGGCCGTCGAGCCGTCCGTAGCCGACGATCACCTCCTTCGCCCAGCGCGCGTGGATCTCGAGGAATGAGTCGCGGTCGAGCAGTCGCTCAAGCAGCTCCTTCATGTCGAACGGCTTGTTCTCGTCAAGCGGGATGACGTCGCGGATCGGCTCCTCGGAGGCCGGCGCTGCGGGCACCGCAGCCGGAGGCTCCTCGCGGAAGCTCGACGGGAAGTACGCGAGGTAGCGCTGCGCGAACGCGATGCCCTCCTCGTCGGTCTTGACGAGCGCGTGACCGCAGCCGCTCTTCGACGTGTGCATGCGAGCGCCGCCCATCTCCTCGAGCGTCACCTTCTCTCCGATCACGACCTCGGCCATCCGCGGGGAGCCGAGGTACATCGAGGCGTTGCCGTCTCGCATGATCACGACGTCGCAGAACGCCGGGATGTAGGCGCCGCCGGCCGCGCTCGGCCCGAACAGCACGCACACCTGGGGCACGACGCCGGAGAGCCGCACCTGGTTGAAGAAGATCCGACCGGCGTGCCGCCGCCCGGGGAACATTCGCACCTGCTCGTTGATCCGGGCGCCGGCGGAGTCGACGAGGTAGACGAGCGGGATCCGCAGCGCCAGCGCTCGCTCCTGGATGCGCAGGATCTTCTCGATCGTCTTCGCCGACCACGATCCGGCCTTGACGGTCGGGTCGTTCGCCATCACGGCGACGCGCCGCCCGGCGACGGTGCCGATGCCGGTGACGACGCCGTCGGCGCCGAGGCCCTCCTGCTCCCAGCTCGCGAGCAGCCCGTCCTCGACGAACGAGTCGGGATCGACGAGCAGCGAGACCCGCTCGCGGACCGGGAAGCCGGCCCTGCTCGGCGGCTCGCGTGGCGGTGGCGCTCCGGGCCGCCGGCGCGCGCCCGCTCGACGGCGGCGCTCAGCTGTTCGGTGTGGTCGAGTTCAGTCATGGTCCTCACGGTTCAGGGGGATCGTCGGCGCCGGTGATTCGCCGCCGGGCGGTGGTGGAAGTTCTCGGCGCGGTCGCATCCCGATCGCGAGCCCGCCGAGCCCGATCACGAGCAGGAACAGCGGCCAGCCGATGAGCGAGCCGCGGCCAGCCCGCGGCAGCCCGACCAGGAATGCGAATTCGACCAACAGCACCACTCCAAAATACGCGGGACCGGGCTCGCGGTCCGCGCCGGCGTAGGCGATCACGCCGAACCCGACGGCCAGGATCCACAGCTCCCAGCCGAATCCAGCCGACGTCGCGGCTCGGCCGCCGAAGGCGCCGCCCGACGCCGAGACGGCCCGGGACATCGCAGAGCAGGGTCGCCCCGAGCACGACCGTCAGCAGCGCCCCGGCGTTCATCAGCTGGACCGCGTGCCGCCGCCGATGGTCGCGAAACCGCAGCACGCCGCCGCCGCACAAGACCGTCAGCACGATCAGCACGGCGCGGAACGTCCCGGCCCCGTGCGGATGGAACGCCCACGCGACGAACGCCTCGACCGCCACGGCCACCGCGAGCGCGGCGATCAGCGTGCACGCCCCGGAGTTCGCCCGCCGGGCACACAGCACCGCCACGACTGCCTCGCAGCGCGAACACCCACGTCAGCCCGCCGGCGCCCGGCGGCCGCGTGGCCCCGAGCAGTTCGGCGAACAGCACGAGCGCGACCGCGAGCGTCAGCAGCCCGCCGATGAGCAGGACGGAGTGGTACGCACGGGGCTCGTCGCTCTCGAGCTCGGCGAGCCATCCCATCGCCAGCAGCAGCAGCGCGATCACGGCGACGACGCCGAACCGCGCCCCGACCGGCCACTGCACCATCCGCAGCGGGACGACGAAGGCGAAGACCGCGAGCGGGACGGCGCCCGCCGCGATCACGTCGCCCCGATGGGGATGCGGGCGCAGCCGGGCAACCACCGCGCCGGCGCGCGGCCCCCTCCGGGCTGCGTCGCCGCTCATGCCAGTCCGGGGTTCTCCACCGGCTGCTCGCCGGCGTAGTCGTAGAAGCCCATTCCGGACTTGCGCCCGTACCAACCGGCGGCCAGCATCTTGCGCAGCGTCGGCGGCGCCGCAAATCGGCGCTCCCGGAACTCCTCGAACAGGACGTCGCAGATGGAGCCCAGCGTGTCGAGGCCGACGAAATCGCACAGGGCGAGCGGGCCCATCGGGTGGGCCGCGCCCGCCTTCATCGCCTCATCGATCTCGCTGATCGAACCGATCCCTTCCTCGAGGCCACGGATCGCGTCGAGCATGTACGGGATGAGCAAGCGGTTGACGATGAACCCGGCCGTGTCGCGCGTTTGCACCGTCAGCTTGCCGAGCGCCGTGCCGAACTCGGTGCCGGCGGCCAGCGCCTCCTGGGATGTGGTGACGCACTTGATGACCTCGACGAGCTTCATCACCTGAACGGGGTTGAAGAAGTGCAGGCCGAGAAATCGCTCCGGCCGGCTCGTCGATGCCGCCTGATTGATGACCGGCAGCGACGACGTGTTCGTCGCAAAGAACGCCTCGGGCTTGACGATCTTGTCGACCTCGGCCCACATGGCGAGCTTGAGATCGAGGTCTTCCGTGATCGCCTCGACAACGAGGTCGCAGTCGGCGAGCGCGCCGTAGTCAGTCGTGCCCTCGATCCGGCCTCGCACAGCGTCGGCGTCCTCCTGGGTCGCCTTCCCCTTCTCGACCGCGCGGCCGAGTTGCTTCTCGATCTTGCCGATGCCCTTGGCCAGGACCGCGTCGTCGAGCTCGCGCACGACGACGGCGTAGCCGGCCTCGGCCGCCACCTGGGTGATGCCGTGCCCCATCAGGCCACAACCGAGGACGCCGACCTTGTTGATGTCCGCCATTCCTTCTCCGTTATCCGCCGGGAACTGGGCGCCGAAGGCTACGGCGTCGAGGCCGTCGGGCGAGGCGACGTCAACGCCACTGCACCGGCCCGGCCGAGAGCACATGGCTCCCCAGCGGGCGCCCAAGCACGTCCTGCGCCGCTCGCGAGGCGGCGATCAGCGCTGCCAGATCGATCCCGGTCTCGATCCCCATCTCGTGGAGCATCGAGACGAGATCTTCGGTCGCGATGTTGCCGGTTGCGCCCGCGGGCACGGGACAGCCGCCGAGCTCCCCGAACGAGGACTCAAAGCTGTCGACGCCGGCCTCGAGCGCCGCGAGCACGTTCGCCAGGCCCTGCCCGCGGGTGTTGTGGAAATGGGCCGTGAGCTCGATGTCCGGCAGCACCTGTTGTGCCGCCATGAAGAACTCTCGCACTTGGAGCGGGTTGGCCATCCCGGTCGTGTCCCCGAATCCGACCTCCTCCGCCCCGGCCTCGGCGAGCGCCGTCGCGATCTCCAGCACACGCCCCACGGGCACTGACCCCTCATAAGGGCAGCCGAACGACGTCGAGATGACGCCCTCGCACCGCAGCCCCTCGGCACGCGCCCGAGTGAACGTCCGCGTCAGGCCCGCGAGCGAGTCGGCGATCGGCCGGCCGACGTTCTTCTCGTTGTGGGTCTCCGATGCGGAGAGAAAGCCGTTGATCTCCTGAAAGCGCTCACGGTGCGCGAGCGCACGCTGCAGCCCGCGCTCGTTGGGGATGAGCACGCTCGCGGACACCGACGCGGGCAGCCGGATCGCCTCGAGCACGCCCTCGGCGTCGGCGAGCTGCGGGATGACGTCGGGGCGGACGAAGCTCGTGACCTCGAGCCGGCGCAGCCCGGTCGCGCCGAGCAGCTCGATCAGCCGCACCTTCTCGGCGGTCGGGATGACCTCGGGTTCGTTTTGAAATCCGTCTCGCGGTCCGACCTCGCGGATCCGCACGGCGCTGGGCAGACCGGCCATAGCCACCCGCAGGTTACTTGTAGATGATCCGGATCCCGAGCAGCTGCGGGATCGTCACGAACGAGTAGCCACGCGCTCGCAGCGTGTCGATCTCGGTCGGCAGCGCGGCGAGCGTCTCGGAGCGGTTGCCACCCCCGTCGTGCTGGAGAATGATCGATCCCGAGTGAGCGTTGCCGAGCACGTTTGCGAGGATCGACCCGGTGCCCGGCCGCGACCAGTCGCGCGGATCGACGTCCCACTCGATCGTGATGAAGCCCATCGAGCGCGCCAGCGCGATCAGCGATGAGCTGACGGCACCGCCGGGCGCACGGAACAGGCACGGGGCGAAGGCGGTCAGCCCGTGGATTGCGGCGGCGGTCGATGAGATCTCACCGGCGGCGAACGATCCTCCGCCGGACACGTTGGCGTGATTCCACGTGTGGTCGCCGATCACATCGCCGTCGGCGAACATCCGTCGCCACACCGCCGGCCCATAGGTCCGGACCTGCTCCCCGATCCAGAAGAACGTGGCGGGCACATGCTTGCGCTCGAGCACGTCGAGAAACTGGGGCGTGTCGTACCACGGTCCGTCGTCGAACGTGAACGCGATCACCCGCCGGCTGCGCGAGCCGTTCGTCACGTACGACGGGCCGCTCGGCACGCAGCCGACCGGACGGGGCACGTGCAGCCGAAGCAGCACCGAGCGGGAGGGGTAGTAGACGACGCATCGGTTGTGAGAGCCCCGAGCGAGGGGCCGACAGCCCCGGAGGACGAGCGTCGTCAGCACCTGCCAGCGCAGCGGGCCGTAGGCGGAGTGGATCTCGCCCGGGAGAAAGCGCGCTCGCAGGTTGGAGCTCGAGGACCTGCGGATCGACGCGCCGATCACTCTCCCGCGGCCCAGGCCGCGGGCCGTCACCGGCTCGTAGATCAGCCGCGGACTCCGCTGGCCGTGCGCCGGCGGGGCGACGCACAGCTGCCCGGACACCGAGTTCGAGGCCCGGCGCACGATGAGGCACAGGGTGCGGCGTTCGGCGCGCATCCCGGTCGGGGAGAACGGCGTCGTCAGCGTCACCGTCCACACCAGTTGCTGCCCGTCCTGGGTGAGCGTGCTCGGAGGCGACGCGCTGCGGAGACGGAGCCGACCGCGCCGCCGCGGGCGCGACGCCGCCCGCGAGCGCGGCGCCGCACGCGAGCGCGACGAGGCTACGAAGAGCGGCCCTGGACAACGCGACGCTCGTGGGTCCCGACGCCGATCGTGCGGCCGTCCTCCGCCACCACCTCGACCGAGAACCGAAGCTTGCGGTCATCGACCACATCCTCGAGACGAGCGCGGGCGGTGCATCGTGATCCTTCTGGGGCCGCGGCCACGTGCTTGATGCAGACCTCGAAGCCGACCGTGGCCTGGCCGTCATCGAGGTGCGGAAAGACGAGCATCGCCGACGTCCGCTCCATCATCGCGATCATCCCGGGGGTCGAGAGAACCGAGGCCGCGAGCGTGCCGCCGACATCGGTCAGCAATCGACCCTCGACGGCGAAATCGTGCGTGCCCTCGAGCCCCAGTTCCAGCGAGGAACCCATGCCGTCAGCGTATCCGAAGGGTCGGCGCGTACACTCCCGCGCCGTGACGCCGCCAGTGTGCATCGTCGGAGCCACCGGAGCCCTCGGATTCGGGCTCGCGCTTCGGCTCGGGCGGGCCGGAGTTCCGATCATGATCGGGTCCCGCGACGCCGGCCGGGCGCAGGAGGCAGTCCAGCGCGCGTCCGCACACGTGCCGGACGGCTCCTTCTCCGGAGCCGAGAACAGCGAGGCCGTCCAGGGGGCGGAGATCGTCATCCTGAGCGTGCCGTTTCGCAGCCAGTCCGAGACGCTGACCAACCTGAGGAATGCGCTCTCCCCGGATCAGCTGCTCGTCGACGCCACCGTGCCGCTCGCGGCAGCGGTGAGCGGCAAGGCGACCCGCACGCTCGGCGTATGGCAAGGCTCCGCGGCGCAGCAGGCGCAGGAGATGGCGCCGGACGGCGTTCGTGTCGTCTCGGCGTTTCACACGGTCAGCGCCGCGCTGCTCACCGATCTCGAACACGACCTTGACGAGGATGTCCTCATCTGCGGGGACAAGAAGGCGGACAAGCAACAGCTCGCCGCTCTCGTCGAGCGGATCCAGGGACTGCGCCCGGTCGACTGCGGGCCGCTGGAGATGGCCCGCATCGTCGAGCAGTTCACCCCGCTGATCATTTCGATCAACGTGCGTAACAAGGTGCGGGCCGGGATCAAGATCACAGGCCTCGGAACCGGTTGAGCGGCCCGGTCGTCGTCCTCGCCGGCGGAACGGGCGGTGCCAAGCTCGCCCGTGGCATGCTGGACGTCGTCGGATCGGACGACCTCATCGTGATCGCGAACACCGGCGACGATCTCGAGATCTACGGCGCGTACGTGTCTCCGGACCCGGACCTCGTCACGTTCTGGCTCGCGGATCGCATCGACGACCGCGGCTGGGGCCTGCGCGACGACACGTTCGCAGTCATGGACGGCCTTCGGGAATTGGGCGTCGAGGTGTGGTTCAACCTCGGAGACCGGGACCTCGCCATCGGGCTCGAGCGGGCCCGTGCCCTGGACGCGGGCGTGCGCCTGACGGATGCGCATGCCGGTATCAGCCGTGCGCTCGGCGTCCCGGTGCGCGTGCTGCCGATGAGCGATCACCCCGTGCGCACGCAGGTCCTCGCCCACGACCGGTGGTGGCCTTTTCAGGAGTTCATGATCAAGCGGCGCGCCGAGGGCCCGGTGGGCGGTGTCGAGTTCCGCGGCGGCCCAGCGGCCCCGGCGACGCCCGAGGTGCTCGATGCGCTCGCGAGCGCGCGGGCGACGATCATCGGGCCATCGAACCCCGTGATCTCAATCGGGCCGATCCTCGCAACGCCCGGGATCCGGGACGCGCTCGCCCGGAGAGCGGCTCCGGTGGTCGCGGTCAGCCCGCTCGTTCAGGGCGCGGTCGTCAAGGGCCCGACCGAGCCCTTCATGCAGTGGGCGGGGCATCCACTCTCGAGCGAGGGGATTGCGGCCGCGTACGCGGACGTGATCGACGGACTCGTCGCGGATGAGCGGACCTCCGCGGTGCCTGTGCTCGAGACCGACGTGCTCATGTCAACGCCGGAGGAGCGCCGCCGAGTCGCCGAGGAGACGCTCACCTTCGCACTCGGGCTTGCGTGATCCCCGCGCGGTAGCGTTCCAGCCCGATGCGTACCCAGGCGATCCTCCCCATCAAGAGCTTGCCGGAGGCCAAGCGGCGCCTCATGGAGGAGCTCTCCCCGGGGCCGCGGCGCGCGCTCGTCGAGGCGATGTTCTCCGACGTGCTCGTGGCGCTGCGTCGAGCGGGCCGGATCGATGACGTCGTCGTGGTCAGCAGCGACCGTGATGCGCAGGAGATCGCGGGCGGCTACGGCGCGGGTCTGCTCGACGACGACCAACTCGGACACAGCGAGGCGGCCTCACTGGCGATCGCGACTGCCATCGAGAGCGGCGTCGACCGGGTCGTGCTCGTCCCCGGCGACTGTCCACTGCTCGATCCCGGCGAACTCGACGCGCTCCTTGCCCGCTCGACCGCGCCGCCGAGCGTGCTGATCGTGCCCGACCGCCATGGCACGGGCACCAATGCGCTGGTGCTCGAGCCTCCGAATTCGCTCACGCCGGCGTTCGGGCCCGGAAGCTGCGAGCGGCACGTCTCGAGTGCCCGACTCGCCGGAACCGCGCACGAGATCGTCGAGGTGGCCTCGCTCGGGCTCGACGTCGACACGCCCGAAGACCTCAGCGAGTTGATCGCCGTCCTCGAGCACACGCACGGCGGTGCCGCACATACCCGCGGCATGCTCAACCAGATGCTGCGCAGCCGCACGTGAGCGCGCTCACCGTCGCCGCGATCGACGGGTTCCCGGAGATCCGGCCCGGCGACGACGTCGCGGCGCTGATCGCGGCCCGGGCGGCACCCGGCGACGATGATGTCCTCGTCATCGCGCACAAGGTGATCTCCAAGGCCGAGGGCCGGATTCGCGTGCTCGGCGACGTCACGCCATCGCCGCAGGCGCGCTCGCTCGCGGCGGAGCTCGGCAAGGACGATCCCCGCCACGTGCAGGTCGTCCTCGACGAGACCCGGGAGCTTCTCCGCGCCAGCGGCGGTGTGCTCATCGGCGTCACCCACCACGGCTTCATCTGTGCCAACGCCGGTGTCGACCGCTCCAACGTGCCCGGTGAAGACGCCGTCGTCATGCTCCCGGTCGATCCCGACGACTCGGCGCGGCGGCTGCGGGCACGGCTCGCGGAGCTCACCGGCGCGCGGCCGGGCGTCCTCATCACCGACTCGTTCGGACGCCCGTGGCGCCATGGCCAGACCGACGTGGCGATCGGCTGTGCCGGCCTTCTGCCGCTCGAGGACTGGCGGGGTCGACACGACGCGACCGGCCGTGAGCTGAGCGCGACGTGGATCGCGATCGCCGACGAGCTCGCCGCCGCTGCGGACCTGGCTCGGTCAAAGGACGGCGGCGAGCCCGTCATCCTCGTCCATGGGGCCGGTCGCCACGTCACCGCGGTCGACGGCCCCGGTGCGCTCGCGTTGCTTCGGCCCGCCGAGCAGGACCTGTTCAGGTAGCGCTCTCGGTGTCGAGGAGCGCTGCGGCCGGGGCCCCGCTCCGGCGGCGGACTCGGCGTGTCGCGGTGAGCAGTCCGGCGAGGACGAGAGCGACCCCCACCAGCTGCAGCGGCGTCGGACTCTCGGCGAAGATGAGCGCGCCGAGCACGACGGAGCCGACCGGCTGCACCGTCAGCAGGAGCGAGGTCAGGGCCGAGGGCAGCCGTGGCAGGGAGATCGTGATCAGCAGCCACCCGAGGACCTGTGACGTGAGCGCGAGCGTGGCCAGCCAACCGGCGCTCGGCCAGCTCGGCACGAGCTTCGCATCGCCGATGATCACGCCCGCGATCACGCAGGCGACCGCGGCTGTTGCGGTCGCATCGAACAGCGGTCCCGCCGGGCGTCGCAGATCAGTGCCACCGCGCCGCAGGAGCATGAGGAAGCCGACATAGGCGACGCCCGCACACAGACCGTAGACCGCGCCCCGGGCCGGGTCTCGACCGTAGGCGCCCTGCTCGAGCACGCCGGAGATGAACAGCACGCCGACGAGCGCAATCGGGAGCGCGGCGAGCACCTGGCGGCCGGGCCGCTCGGACAGCACGAGCCACGCGATCAGCGGGACGAGCACGACCTGGATGTTCGCGAGCACGGTCGCGAGGCCGGCTCCGACGTCCCCGATCGAACGATGCCAGAGGATCAGGTCGGCGCTGAAGAACAAGCCCGCCGCCACCGCATAGCGACGGTCGTGCCATGACCGCGGTCCGAGTCGCCGGTCCTCCCATAACGCCAGCAGCCCCAGCAGCGGGAGCGCGTAGGCGCACCGGAAGATCGCAGCGGTTGACGGCGAGGCATGGCTGAGGCGCACGAGGATGCTCGAAAACGCGATCGTGATCGCACCAAGGACCGCGCAGATCCGCACGTTCGTCTCGTTCTCGAGCCGACGCCACATGGGATCTCAGGTTAGGGCGGTTCGGGCGAAGCCACATCTGCATTGCGGCTCGCTGCGGATGACACCGTGGGAGGGGTGCTCTACCTTTCCGTCGCAATGCGCGGGGTACGGATGGCCCTGATCCTCGGATGCGCCGGCACGCTGGTGCTCGCGCTGCTGTGCGGGAGCACGGCGGCGGCATCCTCGCGGGCGGCGGCGGCATCCCCGAGCGCGGCGGCGGCATCCTCGAACGCGGCCCGCACGCCGACGCTGTCGGCTCGCCAGATGAGGGCGATCCGTGCCCTGATCCGCGCGCACAGCCACGGCATCCGTCGCCGCGGGTACCTCATTTCCCCCCGCGCCCACTCCACGATCGTCGGTGGCACTGACGCCGCCCAGGGCACGTGGGGCTTCATGGCCTTCGTCGCGCACTTCGACTCGAGCGACAATCCGGACTTCTACTGCAGCGGCACGCTCATCTCCCCCACCGTCGTACTCACAGCCGCGCACTGCGCGACCGACGAGGAGACCGGCAAGGCGCTCGATCCGAGCAACTTCCAGGTCGTGACCGGGACCGTCGATCTCTCGGACCCGTCCAGGCGCCGCGTCTCAGACGTCGAGCACGTCGTCGTTCACCCGCAGTTTGACCCGAGCGTGTTCGCCGGCGACGCCGCAATGCTCGTCCTCGCGACGCCGTCGACGGCGCCGACGGTCCGCATCGCCAGAGCTGGCGAGACCGCCCCGTACACGGCCGGGACCGACGCGCTCATCGCCGGCTGGGGGATCCCGTACGCCGGCGGCGACGCCTCATCCCTGCTCCAGGCGGCGCCGACGAACGTCCAGGGATCGAGCTACTGCGGACGGTTCAGCAGCTGGTACCGCGAGGACTGGGAAACGTGCGCCGTGCAGTCGCCGGGATACTCGACGGGCACGTGCAGCGGGGACAGCGGGGGACCCCTGCTGGCCCATGGCGCCGACGGCGGCGCCGTCGAGATCGGCGTGACCAGCGTGGGTCCGGACAACTGCAACACGAACACCGCCGACTACTTCACCCGCACCGACGTGATCGCGAGCTGGGTGGCCCAGCTCACGGTCTCGGTCGGATCGACGTCCAGTTCGACGACGACGAGCAGCCGCAGCACCTCGACGAGCACCACAAGACGACACGACCGCGACAACGACCGCGACGACGACGACCACAACGACGACGACCACGACCACCACCGCGACCGCGAAACCGCCCGTCGTGACCGTCAAGGTCACTCTGCCGACGCTAACGATGGCCGACGCACGCGCGTATGCCGAGACGATGGTGCGCGCCCGCACGCACAGCCGCCCGCGGCTCGCGCTCTCCTGCCGCCCGATCAACCAGTGGTCGGTCCACTGTGCGATCCGCTGGCAGTCCGCCGGTTCGTCGTATTCCCTCGGCGGCCGGTTCTACCATTACCTTCAGGGCACGCGGGCGTACTGGTGGTACGACTTCACCGGCACGCGCCGCTGGCAGACGTGCCGGGTCCGGCACCACCGCCGGGCCTGCACGGCGTATGTCCAGCGGTTCCGCTGGGCGTAGACGCGCGCGTCTAGAGCTGCATCGCCTTGACCGTCAGGAACTCCTCGAGTCCGTGGCGGCCGAGCTCGCGGCCGTGACCGGACTGCTTGTAGCCACCGAACGGGGCGAGCGGGTTGAACACGCCGCCGTTGATCTCGACCTGGCCGGTACGCAGACGGCGAGCGATCCGCTGGGCACGCCCCGCGTCGCCTGACCACACTCCTCCGGCGAGTCCGTACGACGTCGCGTTCGCGATCCGCACCGCGTCGTCCTCGTCGTCGTACGGCATGATCGCAAGCACGGGACCGAAGATCTCCTCGCGCGCGATCGTCATCTCCGGCGTGACCTCACTGAACACGGTCGGCTGCACGAAGTACCCCGAGTCCCGGCCGAGCGGTGGCTCGGCGCCACCGGTCACCAGCTTCGCCCCCTCCTCGATGCCCTTCGTGATGTAGGAGCGCACGCGCTCGCGCTGCGTGTCGGACACGATCGGGCCGAGTACCGATGCCTCCTCGAACGGACCGCCGACGGTGTATGCCGCGGCGGTCTGCCGGGCAATCTCCTCGACGATCGGTAGCTGCGCCCGCGGCACGAGCATCCTTGTCAGGGCGCTGCAGGTCTGCCCGGAGTTGAGGAAGCACTTCTGCACGCCGTCGACGACGGCCGTCGGCAGGTCGGCGTCATCGAGGATCACGTTCGGCGATTTGCCGCCGAGTTCGAGCGCGACCCGCTTGACGGTCGCCGCGGCGTTCGCGGAGACGCGACGGCCGGAGGCCGTCGAGCCGGTGAACGAGATCATGTCGACGTCCGGATGGGCGCTCATCGCCTCGCCGACGACGTCGCCGTAACCGCACACGAGGTTGAACACACCCGCCGGCAGGCCAACCGACGCAATCACCTCGGCGAGCACGAACGCGTTGAGCGGCGTCACCTCGCTCGGCTTGAGCACGACCGTGCACCCCGCCGACAGCGCGGGCGCAACCTTCGCGGCGATCTGGTGGAGCGGGTAGTTCCACGGCGTGATGGCGCCGATCACGCCGACGGGCTCGCGGACCACGAGTGAGTTGCCGATCTGCTCCTCCCACGCAAGCTCCGTGACGAGCTGGGGCTGCGTCAGGAAGCTCATCACCGGCAGCGACGCCTGGATCATCACCGACTGAGCCAGTGGCATCCCCATCTCGCGGCTGATCAGCTCGGCGATCTCCTGTTGCCGGGCGTACAGCGCGGAGCCGATCGCGGCGCACGCCTCGGCGCGGTCCTCGGGCGCGAGCTGGCTCCAACCGTCGAACGCGTCCCGGGCCGCCGCGACGGCGCGATCGACGTCCTCCGCCGTGCCCTCCGGCACCGAACCGATCACGCCTTCGGTGGTCGGGTCGAGCACCGTGATCCGGCCTGGGCCGGCGGGGGTCACCCACTCACCGCCGATGAACAGCTCGGTGCGGTCGATCGTTGCCGTGTCGGCTGTCGTTGCCATCGTGCTCAGGCCTCCTGGAGGGCGGGGGTCGCGGTCTCGCCGCCGGCGGCCGCAGCGAGGTGCTCTGCGGTGCGGTGGGCGAGGCCCATGATCGTGATCATCGGGTTGGTGCCGCTGGCGGTCGGGAACGCCGACGCGTCACCGATCCACACGCCGGGCGTGGCGTGAAGCTCTCCCGTGGGGCCGGCGACGCTCGTGCTCGGATCGGTGCCCATCCGGCACGTGCCCATCTGGTGGGCGGCGAACAGGCGCATCGCCCCCGCTCGCAGCGGTATCCGCCTCGAGCGCGTGATGAACGCGTCGAGGTCCTCGCCACGGTGCCACAGCGGCATCCCCTCGGCGAGCACCGAGATCTGATGGGCGCCAGCCGCCGCATGAACGCGGATCTGGGCCTCAAGCGCGGTGCGCGTCATCGCCTGATCGGCGGGATCGGCCAATGAGTAGTACGGCTGGGCCATGCCGGCGCCGTCGAGGACGATGCGCCCGTTGTCATTGCCCCGATCGCGGACCAGCCCAATCAGCGTCGACGCGTGGCGGAAGTCCTCGAACGATTGCTTGTGCTGGGCCGCGGTGCGCCACGGGATCGCTGACGCGCCGAGCCCGGTCGTGTACTGAACCCCCTCGATCAGGAAGCCGTAGCCGTGGTCGGCGCCGGCGAACTCGTCGATCAAACCGACGTGCGGGGCGCCCCACCACGCCTGCATGTCCTCGCCGTAGGAGCCGAACACGGCGGTACACGGATGCAGGCGGAGATACCGTCCGACCGCCGGACCGCCGATGCCGGACCGCAGGAGCACGCCCGGGCTCTCGAGCGACCCGGCCGCAACGACGACATGCGGCGCCCGGACCGTGAGCTGAGCGCCCGTCGTGAGCGACCGGCCGTTGACGCCGGCCGCTCGCCCGCCATCGACGAGCACCCGCTCGACGAAGCAGCCCGTGACGATCTGCGCACCGGCGGCCACTGCATCCGGGAGGTAGGTCTTCAGCGTCGACTGCTTGGAGCCGGATTGATCGCCGAATCCCATGTAGCCCGCCGAAACCGGGTCGTACGTGTCCCGGTCGGCATTGCGGTTGGTGATCACGAACGACCAGCCGAGCGCCTCCGCCCCGCGCTTCATCACCTCGTGCGGTTTGTTCATGTCGCAGCATTCGTTGTTGACGCTGAGCCGCGTCCACACGGCGTCGAGATGACGGTCGAAGGCCTCGGTGGCGATGTCGGCCAGCCCGTGCTCGCGCGCCCATTCCTCCCGGACCCACGGCTTCGTGCGGATGCTGTTCGTCCAGTTGACGACCGTCCCGCCGCCGAGGCACGAGCCCGCCTGGATCGTGACGTTCGCGTCCGCGGTCGGCGTCGGGCCGCCGCGCCAGTACAGGTTCTGCCACGCCCACAGCTCGTACTGATTGAAGTCGGCCTCGTTGAAATAGCCGCCAGCCTCGACGATCACGACAGCGGCTCCGCGCGCCGCAAGCTCGGCCGCGATCACGGCCCCGCCGGCGCCGGAGCCGACGACGACGACGTCGGCCTCGAGCGCAAGATCATCGCTCCCCAGCCCGATCGGGCGCAGCGGCTTCTCGATCTGGGGCGGCACCGACACCGGCCCGGGATAGCCGAGCACGTCCCAGCCCGGGTTGCGCCCGGTGCTCGGATCTGGCACGCCGTAATGGAGCATGAGCGTCAGACCGGCGAGCGCGGCGATGCCCGCGGCGGCGTCGGGCGCGCCGAGCGACACGTTGCGCAGGAGCTGCTCGCGCGAGAGCTGGGAGGCCTTCGTCAGCCCCTGCTGACCGAGGGCGTCGAGCAGCCGGCACAAACCGTCACGCTGGTCGGGTCCGAGCATCGCGATCGTGTCGGCGACACCCTGCGGGACGCCGTACGACGATGCCGACCGCGCCCAGTGTCCATGCGGGTCGGGACGATGCTCGATCGACGGCACGATCGTGTCGCACAGCGCGCTCAGGACCTCCATGCGCTGTGCGTCCAGCGCGAATTGCTCACTCATCTCTCGTCCTCCGGGGCGTGCGTCGACAGGGTTTGGCTGCGTGGCCAGTCGGGACGCTAGGGGGCGAGCGAGCGCCGGTCAACCCCGCCGTCGCGATTGCCGCGAGCCTAGGTCGTCCAGCTGCGACCGGCGGAAAGGCGGCTTTGAGGAGGTGCGATGGTGCGTCTTCCGGGAGCGGGGCTCTGAGCCCCCCCGAGGCAAACGACCGTACCGTTCGACGGCGGCGCCGATTTCGGGCGCTCTCGAACGCCGCCGACAACAGCGTTCGAGAGCGCTGCAAACGGGCTGCGCTCTCGAACGGTATTGCGGTCTCGAAGCCGCCGCGCGGAAGCCCTGCCCGCCTACAGATCCGCGGGCGCCCCCACGGCGTGGAACCCACCGTCGACGTGGACGATCTCGCCGGTGATCCCCCGCGCGTAGTCGGACAGCAGCCAACACACCGCGGCGGCGACCGGGGTCGGGTCAGAGATGTCCCACCGCAGCGGCGCCTGGCGCTCCCACAGCGACGCGAGCTTCTCGAAGCCCGGGATCCCACGCGCGGCGACCGTCCCCAACGGTCCCGCCGCAACGAGGTTCACGCGCACGCCCTGAGGGCCCAGGTCCCGGGCGAGATAACGGGACACGGACTCCAGCGCGGCCTTCGCGACGCCCATCCAGTCGTAGATCGGCCATGCTCGTGACGCGTCGAAGTCCATCCCGACGATCGACCCGCCGCCCTCCATCAACGGCGCCAGCGCCGCCGCCAAGGCCTTGAACGAGAACGCGCTCGTCTCAAAGGCCTGCGCCGCGCTCGCGGCGGGCGCCGTCAGGAACCGGCCGCCCAGCGCATCCTCCGGCGCGAACGCGATCGCGTGCAGGACGCCATCGACGCGGCCCCACCGCGATCCGAGCTCATCGGCCACCGCCGACAGATCCTCGGGGCGGTTGACGTCAAGCTCGAGCACGTCCGCGGGTGTCGGCAGCCGTCCCGCCGCCCGCTCGGTCAGCCGGCGCACGCGTCCGAAGCTCGTGAGCAGCACCTCGGCGCCCTCCTGCTGCGCCTGCTCGGCGGCGTGATACGCGATCGAATCCTTCGTGATCACGCCGGTGATGAGCAGGCGCTTGCCGGCGAGGATCACCGAGGCCGACCCCGACCCCGACCCCGACCCCGACCCCGACCCCGATCCTGACCCGGATCCCGTTTCCGACCCGGATCCCGATCCTGACCCGGGTCCCGACTCCGGCCCGGAGCCGGTTCGCGGCGACAGCGTCAGCAGCGCCCATGACAGCCGCTCACGCGTCTTGCGCGGCTCGATGATCTCGTCGACGAACCCCTCGCTGGCCGCGGCGGAGGCGCGGAGATGCTCATCCGCGTAGGCGGCGGCGAGACGGGCGCGCGCCGCCTCAGAGTCCTCCGCCTCCCGTAGTTGCCGGCGATGGACGATTCCGACCGCGGCCCGGGCGCTCATGATCCCCAGCTCCGCGTCCGGCCAGGCGAGGACGAGATCCGCGCCGAGGTCCCGCGAGTTCATCGTGATGTAGGCGCCCCCATAGGACTTGCGCAGCACGACCGTCAGCTTCGGGACGCGCGCGGCGGCAAACGCTCGGACGAGCGAGGCCCCGTGGCGGATCACGCCAGCCTTCTCCTGACGACTGCCCGGCATGAAGCCGGGGGTGTCGACGATGGCGATGAGCGGCAGGCCGAACGCGTCGCAGAAGCGAACGAACCGGGCGGCCTTCTCCGAGCTTTCGGCGTCGAGCACGCCGCCGAGGTGGCGGGGCTGATTGGCGACGAGTCCAACCGGGCGCCCGTCCAACCGCGCCAGTGCGGTGACGACGTTGCGAGCCCAGCGGGGACACAGTTCGAGCAGCGAGCCGCCGTCGATGATCCCCTCGAGCGCGGCGCGGACGTCGTATGCGCGCCGCCCCTCGACCGGCACGACCGCGCCCGGGTCACCGAGCACCGGATCGACCACGGCGGCACGCGGCGGCGCCTCCCCCGCGCCCGACGGTAGGTAGGCGAGCAGCTGCCGGACCCGCGCGGCGGCGGCGAGCTCGTCGTGCTCGACGAGATGGCAGACGCCGTTGCGCTCGTGCACGCGCGGCCCACCGAGCCGGGCGGCGTCGATCTCCTCGCCGAGCGCCTCCCGCACGACGCCCGGTCCGGTGAGAAACATCGAGGCGTCGTCGGTCATGAGGATGAGGTCGGTGAGGGCGGGCGAGTACGCGCCGCCCCCGGCAGACGCACCGGAGACGATGGAGATCTGCGGGACGATGCCGCTGAGCGCGACCGTCTCGCGAAAGATCCTGCCGTAGCCGGCGAGCGCCGCCGTCCCCTCCTGCATGCGGGCGCCGCCGGACTCGACGAACGCGACCACCGGGATCCTGGCGCGTCCAGCCGTCTGCAGGACCCGCACGATCGTGTCGGCGTGACGCTCGCCCAGGGACCCGCCAAGGAAGCCGCCGTCCTGCGCGTAGCAGGCGATCGGTCGCCCGTCGACGGTTCCGGTCCCGCCGATGACGCCATCACCGACGATCGCTCGCGCGCCGAGGCGACCGGACGTGACCGCGGTTCGCACCAGCTGGAGGCTGCCGGGATCGCACAGCGCCTCGAGCCGCTCGAGCGGTGACTGGCGACCCGTGGCCGCGCGGTGCGCGGGGATGCTCATGCCGACGGCGGCCCTTCGATGACGAGCGCGACGTTGTGGCCGCCGAACGCGAACGAGTTCGACACCGCCACCGGCGGCCGCCCGTTGCCGAGCACGAGCGGACGTGCCTCGCCGGGCACGTAGTCGAGATCGAGTTCGGGATCGGGGACCTCGTAGCCGAGCGTCGGCGGGATGACGCGCGTGATCAGCGTCTGGACGGTGGCCACGGCCTCGACCGCGCCGGCGGCACCGAGCAGATGACCGATCGCGGACTTCGTTGACGAGATCGGGACCCGCTTCGCCTGCTCCTCACCGAGCGCGCGTTTCAGCGCCGCGGTCTCGGCGGCATCGTTGAGCTGCGTCGAGGTCCCATGCGCGTTGACGTAGTCAAGCCCCTCCGGGGTGACATCCGCGTCGGTGAGCGCGAGCTCGATCGCGCGGGATGCGGGTCCGCCCGTCGGCTCCGGCGCCGTCAGATGGAACGCGTCCGAGGTGGAGCCGTAGCCGATGACCGACCCGAGGATCTCCGCGCCACGCGAGCGCGCGGCCGACTCTTCCTCGAGCACCAGGATTCCGGCGCCCTCACCCATCACGAAGCCGTCACGACGGAGATCGAACGGGCGTGAGACGCCGCTCTCGGAGAGGGCCTGCATCGCGTTGAAGCACGCAAACCCAAAGTCCGTGAGCGAGGCCTCGCTGCCGCCGACGACGGCGGCATCGGCATCGCCGTACTGGATCATCCGCAGGGCTGAACCGATCGCGTGGCCGCCGCTCGCGCACGCGGACACGATGCCGTACATCTGGCCGCGCAGCCCATGTTTCATCGACACGGCCGCGGCGGCGGCGTTCGGCATGTACGCCGGGATCCCAAGCGGGGAGACCATCCGCGCACCCCGGTCACGCATCACGTCGTGCTGGGTTTCGACGGTCTGGATCCCGCCGATTCCCGTCGCCACGACACAGCCGACGCGCGTCCGGTCATACGGGAGATCACCGGCCGCCGTGTCCCACCCGGCCTGCGCCAACGCCTCTGCCGCCGCGACGAGCGCAAACTGCGAGAAGCGGTCAAGCCGTCGCGCCTCCTTGATCGACAGGTGCTCCGCCGGCTCGTACGCGGTCACCGAGCCGGCGCCGTCAACGATGCCGCACGTGCCCGCGGCCCAGCGTTCATGCAGCGACCGGGCGCCGACGCCGAGCGGCGTCACCGCCCCAACGCCCGTGATGACGACCGTCCGTCTCACGAAGCCTTCGAGGCGATCAGATCGATCGCGTCGCCGACGGTCTTCAGTTCCTTCATGTCCTCGCCCTTGAGGACGACGCCGTACTCGTCTTCGACGATCTGGGCGAGCTCGACGAGATCGAGCGAGTCGATGTCGAGCGCCTCGAACGTGGCGTCCCGCGTGATCTGGCTTTGATCAGGTCCGAAGCTGGCGAGCGCCTCGACGACGCGGCTCTCGATCTGCTCGGGTGTGGTGGTGGACATTGGTCAGTGCTCCATTCGTTGTTGGGAGTTCACGCGGCGAGCCCGCCATCGACGGACAGCACCGCGCCGGTCACATAACTTGCGGCCTCCGACACGAGAAAGCGTACGCACGCCGCAACCTCATCCGGCGTCCCGGCGCGCCGCGCCGGCACCGCGTCGAGCAGATCGGTCGCGATCCCGGCGGTCATGTCGGTGTCGATCCAGCCCGGCGCCACGGCATTGATCGTGATCCCGCGCCGCGCGACCTCGATCGCCGCGGTCCTCGTGAAGGCGATCAGGCCGCCCTTCGCTGCGGCGTAGTTCGCCTGCCCGGCGTTCGCCCGCAGACCAACGACGGAGGCGACGTTGACGACTCGTCCGCGCCGCGCTCGCAGCATGCCCTTCAGGGCCCGCCGGGTCATGCGGAAGGCGCCGTTGAGATCGGTCTCGATCACCGCGCTCCACTCTTCGTCGGTGAGGGAGGGCGACAGGTTGTCGCGGCTGATGCCGGCGTTGTTGACGAGCGCAAGGACGGGGACGCCGAACGCCGCCTCGACGGCGCCGAATACCGCGTCGGGAGCCGAGACGTCGGCAACGTCGCCCTCGACGACGACCGCCTTCCCGCCGGCGTCGGTGATCGCGGCCGCGACCGCCTCGGCGCCGGCCCGGTCGGAGCGGAAATTGACGCCGACCGGCCAACCGTCAGCGGCGAGCGCGCGCGCGGTCGCTGCGCCGATTCCCCGCGAGGCACCCGTGACGAGCGCACAGCCGGTGGGCTCCTCAGACGGCCTCTTAGACACGCGTCCCCCACTCGATGACGCCTCCACCCCAGGTGAACCCCGCGCCGAAGGCGCTGAGGAGGACGCGGGCACCCGGGCGCAGGCGGCCGTCCCGCTGCGCCGAGGCGAGGGCGAGCGGGAGCGTCGCGGCGGAGGCATTGCCAAGCATGGCTATGCAGTCGACGACCCGACGCGGCTCTAGCCCGAGACGGTCGCCGAGCGCCCGGGTGATTCGCGCGTTGGCCTGGTGATAGACGAACAGATCGATGTCCTGCAGCGTAAGGCCCGCCTCGGCGACCGCGGCGTGCGTGACGTCGCCCATGCGAGCGACGGCGTGGCGGAATACCTCGGTCCCGTCCATGCGAATCTGGCGCTCGTCGTGGTTGGCGTAGAGCAGCGACGCGGCCGACCCGTCGGCTCCGAGGACGACCGGCCCGATCGCGCCGCGATCCCCGCCGCCCTGGCCGAGCACCACTGCACCGGCCCCGTCGGCAAACAGCGGCGCCGTGCGCCGGTCCGTGTAATCGACGATCCGGGTGATGAAGTCAGCTCCGATGAGGAGCACGTACCCGGCTCGTCCACTCTCGATCTGTGCCGTCCCGACGGCCAGCCCGGAGAGAAATGCCGTGCACGCCGCGCCGATGTCGAACGCTCCCGCCCGGTCGGCCCCGAGCGCGTGGGCAACGAGCGGGGCAGCATTCGGTGTCAACTCGTCCTGGCTCATTGTCGCGACGATCACGAGATCGACATCCTCGCCTAGGATCCTCGCGTCCTGGAGCGCCCGCGCGCCGGCCCGCACCGCGTAGTCGGTCAGTCGTTCGCCGGGCCGCGCCCGGGGGCGCTCGTGGATGCCGGTACGCGAGATGATCCACTCCTCGCTGATGCCGAGCGACGCGGCGAGCTCGGCGCTCGTCAGCCGGTCTTCGGGCAACTCGGTTGCGACCGACATGATCGTCGCCGGCTGTGTGTACATCCGCGGGGTCGTCTCGGCGACAAGGGTCTGCTCAAGCACGGCGCACCTCCACGCCACGCAGGGTCCGCTTCACGAGGCCGGTGAGCACCTTCCCGGGGCCGACCTCGACGAACTCCTCGACTCCGAGGCCGTCCAGCGCGAGGACGGTCTCCCGCCAGCGCACCGGCATGGTCAGCGCCTCGGCGAGTCGCGCCCGGACATCGTCGAACGGCGCGGCGGTCACCGCCGACAGCACGGGCACCGTTGGCGCACCGATGTCGACGCCGTCGAGCGCGGCGCGGAATTCGGGGACGGCCGGGGCCATCATCGGTGAATGGAACGCGCCCGTGACCGCCAGCGGCTTCGCCCGAATCCCCAGTGCCTCGGCCGCCTCGGTGGCGGCGGGAATCGCCGCGCGCGCGCCGGACAACACAACCTGCTCGGGCGCGTTGTCGTTCGCGACCGCGAGGCCATGCGCCTGCGCCAGCTCGTGCGCGTGGTCAGCAGCTCCCCGTCCGAGCAGAGCGAGCATCCCGCCGCCGCCCTCACGTTCCCCCGCCTCGTGCATCAAGCGGCCGCGGAGGGCAACGAGCTCGAGTCCGTCCTGCTCGTCGAGTGCCTCGGCGGCCACGAGCGCGCCGAGCTCGCCCAGCGAATGTCCAGCCATGTAGTCGCCGAGCGGGTGCCCGATCGCCTCCCAGCCCGCGAGGCTCGCGCAGAAGATCGCCGGCTGAGCGAAGTGCGTCCCCTCGTCGACATGCTCGAAGGGATCGCACCCGAGTAGCAGCCTCGCGCGCTCGAGGAGGTCGGGCCGCTGCTCGGCGACCGTGTCGCGCATCTCAGGTGTCTGACTCCCCTGACCGGGGAAGAGGATGGCTGTGGCGGACATTCCCATCACCGTACGCGCGCTGAGGACGGCAATTACAGCTGCAGCGAAGGGTTCCCCCCGTTCGGGGGGAACACAGCGGCCGATCGTCGACAGGTACGCTTGCGTATCGCGTCATGAGCCTGCCTGAGCCACGCCCCAGCACCGCCGCGCTCGTGACCGGCGCGTCCGCCGGTATCGGCGCCGAGATCGCCCGCGAGTTCGCCGTCCGTGGACATAACCTCGTCCTCGTCGCGCGGCGCAAGGATCGGCTCGACGATCTCGCGCAGGAGCTGAGCCGGGAACACGGCATCCGTGCCGAGACCGTCTCCTGCGATCTCGGCAAGGCGACGGCGCGCAGGAAGCTGCCCGCGCAGATCAAGCCATTCGGTCTTGACGTCGAGATCCTCGTCAACAACGCCGGGTTCGCGACGAACGGCGCCTTCCACAAGGCCGACCCGGAGCGCGAGCTCGAACAGGTCCGTCTGCTCGTCGAGGCGCCGGTTGCGCTGACGTCGATGTTCGCGCCGGAGATGGTCAAGCGCGGCCGCGGCGGCGTCCTCAACATCTCCTCCACGGCGGGCATGCAGCCCCTGCCCTATTCCGCCGGGTACTCGGCGGCGAAGGCGTACCTGCTGACGTTCTCCGAGGCGATTCATCAGGAGCTCCGGGGTCACGGCGTGACCGTCACCGTGATGTGCCCCGGCCCGGTGTCGACCGACTTCTGGCAGATCTCCGGCTGGGAGGTGCAGGGCGGCCAGACATTCGAGAGCGCGGTGCCGAGGCCGGCGTGGATCACGCCGCAGCAGGCAGCGAGGGAGGGCGTGCGTGGCCTCGAGCACGGGACGCGTGTCGTCGTGCCCGGCTTCCAGGTCCGTACGGCGATGCAGGCGGTGCGCTACCTGCCCCACGCCGTCAAGCTCCCGGCGATCGAGTGGCTCATGCGGTCGCGATGAGCGAACTGCTGCCGCGCCCCGTGCGGCTGGCGCTCGGTGCCACGAGCCGCGGGACGAGCGACGCGCGCTTGCGGCGGGCCGTCGCCGACAAGGTCGTGCTCATCACCGGCGCATCCTCCGGTGTCGGCCGGGCGAGCGCGCTCCGGCTCGGCGCCGCGGGCGCCACAGTGCTGCTCGTCGCCCGCCGCGCAGCGCTGCTCGATGAGCTCCGGGACGAGATCCGTGCCGGCGGTGGTCAGGCGGACGCCTACCCGTGTGACCTCGCGGACGTCGACGCCGTCGCCGCGCTCGCCGAACAGGTGCTCGCCGACCACGGCCATGTCGACGTCGTCGTCTCCAACGCCGGGGTCTCGATCCGGCGGTGGGTGTCGGAGACCTATGACCGCTTCCGGGACATCGAGCGGACGATCAACGTCAATTACCTCGGACCGACGCGCCTGCTGCTGGCCCTGTTGCCCTCGATGCGCGCCCGCGGCGAGGGCCACATCGTCTACGTCTCGACGATGGGGGTGAACTTCCCCCCGCTGCGGTGGAGCGCGTACATCGCCTCCAAGGTCGCGTTCGAGGCATGGCTGGCGGGCGTCGCGCCGGAGATCCGCGCCGACGGTGTGACGACGACCTCGCTCCAGCTCCAGCTCGTGCGCTCGCCCATGCTCGGCCCGTTCCGAATGTGGAACTACATCCCGGGCATGAGCAGCAGCGAGGCGGCCGGGATCGTCGCCCGCGCGATCGTCGAGCGGCCGCGCGTGATCGCGCCCGCATGGGCACGCGTGAGCGGTGCCGCCACGAGTCTCGCGCAGGCACCCGTCGAGCGCGCTCTCAGCCGCTACGCCGCCCGTCTCAATCCGGCGAGTCGCGCCGGTTCACCGTCGCCGCTCGCTGCCCTCAGCACCGTCGCCGGAGTCGTGCGACCGATCCGCCCGGACCGCATCGCCCGCGCCCTGCTCGCGCTCGAGCGCTTCGGCGCGACGCCCGCCGCCGTCGCCGGCGCCGCCGCCGCCCTGTATCCCGGCCGCCCGGCCGTCATCGACGACCTCGGCACGCTGAGTTTCGATGACCTCGACTGGGAGGCGCGGGCGCTCGCCGCCGCGTTGCACGACCGCTTCGCGCTCGGCGCCGAGGCCACCGTCGCCATCATGTGCCGCAACCACCGCGGGTTCGTCGTGGCGGCGGTCGCGGCGACGCGGCTCGGGTGCGGGCTCGTGCCGCTGAGCCCTGACTTCGCGGGCCCCCAGCTCGGTGACGTGCTCGCACAGGAGGACGCGAGCGCGATCGTGTTCGACAGCGAGTTCCGTCCGATCGTCGAGGAGTCGGGTTACACGGGAGCGCGGATCGTCGCGTGGCACGAGCGACACGACACCTTCGACGAGCCGACGCTCGCCGCACTCATCGCGAGCGGCGGTCGGGGCGAGCACGGCGTTGCGCCGGCACCGGGCCGGCACGGCAGCGTGACGATGCTGACGTCCGGAACGACCGGCACGCCGAAGGGCGCCAAGCGCTCGATCGGTCCGCGGTCGCTCGTGCCGCTCATGCTCGGCGGCGCCTCCGACCTCGGCCGGATCCGCAGCGCGCCGCGCTCAGGGGACCCGTTCGTCGTGGCTCCTCCGCTGTTCCATCTGTACGGACTCATCGGCCTGACAGCCGCGTTCTCGCTCGGCGCCCCGATCGTCATCCGTCGGCGCTTCGATCCGGAGGCGGTGCTCGATCAGATCGAGCGCCACGGCGCTGGTGCGCTGCTCGCCGTCCCGACGATGCTCGGTCGGATCATGGCCCTCCCGGATGACGTGCTCGACAACTACGACACCGGTTCCGTGCGGATGATCATCAGCGGCGCGGCGCCCCTGTCCGCCGAGCTGGCGAGCGCGGTGATGGATCGCTTTGGCGACGTGCTCTACAACGGATACGCCTCGACCGAGGTCGGCGGCGGCACGCTCGCCACGCCGGAGGATCTCCGTGCGGCCCCGGGAACGGTCGGCCGGCCGATGGTCGGCACGGCCATCCGCATCCTCGACGACCGTGGCCAGCCGCTGCCGCCGGGGACGACGGGCCGCGTCTTCGTCGGCAGCCCACTGCAGTTCGACGGCTATACCGGCGGCGGGAGCAAGGAGATGGTCGACGGGCTGATGAGCACGGGCGATCTCGGGCACTTCGACGGGCACGGCCGGCTGTTCATCGACGGTCGCGACGACGACATGATCGTGTCCGGCGGAGAGAACGTGTTTCCGCAGGAGGTCGAGGATCTGCTGCACGCGCACCCAGACGTCGCCGACGCCGGTGTCTTCGGAGTGAGCGATGCCGACTTTGGGCAGCGCCTCGCCGCCTACGTCGTGCCGGCGCCGGACACGTCGCCGTCCGAAGAGGCACTGCGCGCGCACGTCCGCGCCCGGCTTGCGCGCCACAAAGTGCCGCGGGAGATCCGACTTGTCGACGAGATCCCCCGCACATCGACGGGCAAGGTGAAGCGGCGCGAGCTGTCGGCGCGCTTCGACTCCGAAACCGCCGATCTCGCCGGCTGAGCCGTGACCGACGATTTCGCTCGCCGGCTCGACGTGTTGCTCGGAATCGCGCTCCGACTCGCCCGCTCGGCGCCGAGCGGCCAGAACGCCCTCGCTCAGGTCGAGCGGGCGATCGAGCTGTCGTGGATTCCGACTCCGTGGGGCGAGTCCATCGTCGGAGATCTGCGGGCCGCCGCCACAGAGGCGCGCGCGCCGGTCCCGTTCAAGCAGATAGAGCGGGTCCTCCGCGACGCATGGGGCGGGGCCCCGCGTGACGAGCTCGACGACCTCGAGGGCGAGCCGGTCGCCGTGACCCCGGGGGCCCAGGTCCACCGGGGAGTGCTCGATGGGGAGGTCGTCGCCGTCAAGGTGCTTCGGCCCGGACTGGCGGCATCCGTTCGCCAGGACCTGTCGTTGCTCGAGGGGCTGCTGACGCCGCTGTCGGCGGCCTTCCCCGCCATTGACGCCTCGGCGATCCTCCGCGAGGTCCGGGAGCGTGTCCTCGACGAGCTTGACCTCGAGCACGAGGCAGGCGTCCAGCGGCGCTTTCACCGGGCGCTGCGTCGCCACGGTGAGGTCGTCGTGCCCGCGCCGGTGACCCGACTTGCGCATCCGGCGGTCACAGTGAGCGAATGGATCGACGGGGTCCCGTTACGCGACGCCGCCGACCGGGACGCGGCCTGCGCCACGCTCGTGCGCTTCTCCCTCGGCGCCCAGCGCTCGCTCGGCGTCGCCCATGCCGATATCGACCCCGACGACGTGCTCGCCCTCCCGGACGGAAGGATCGCGGTGCTCGACTTCGGAGCCGTCGCGTCGGTCTCGCCGGAGCGCGTCGACGCCTCCGTTGACGGCCTCGACGCGTTCGTTGCGAATGACGGTGAGGCGCTCGGCCGGGTCCTCGAGGGCACCGGCTCACTGCCCGCGGAACTCGGCCCGACCGCGCTGTCGCTCGCCCGCCATGCGCTTGGTCCGCTCGGCGACAACGCACCGGCCCGGCTCGACGCCGACACGGTGACGGTGGCGCGTGACCGGATGCTCGAACGGCCGGACGATCTGTTCGCGATCCTCACTCGCGCCGCGGTGCCACCCGGCGACCTGTGGCCCGTCCGCGGGATGGCGCAGACGTTCTCGGCGGTGGCCCGGGTCGGCGCGACCGGGTCCTGGCTGACGCTCGCGCGGGATGCCCTGCGCGACGGCTGGGGCTGAGCGAAAGGGCTTCACCGCCCCTTCTTGCGCGACAGTCCCATCGGGGGCCAGCCACGGTCTGTCACGACTTCCGGCCGGTCAGGGCCAGCCCGATGCCCAGCCCGATCAGCGTCACGCCTCCCCCGGCCGTGAGCCACTGAAGGCGCCGCTCCGAGCGGCCGAGCCAATTGCGGGCGGTTCCGGAGGCGACGGCCCAGGCGCCGTCGGAGAGCAGCGCGATCGCGATGCAGATCGTCCCGAGCACGATCAGCTGCACGGTCACGTGGCCGGCGCTGCGGTCGATGAACTGCGGCAGCACCGCGGTGAAGATGATGATGCCCTTGGGGTTCGTCGCGCCGACGAGGAACCCCTCACGGATGATCTGCCCGAGGGGCTTCGGAGCGCCGGCGTCATGGCCTGCGCCGAACGTGCGGGCGAGCTCCCGCCGGTCCCTGATGTTCCGAATTCCGAGGAACAGCAGATACGCCGCGCCGATCAGTTTCAGAACGGTGAACACCCCCTCGGACCGGGCGACGATCGCCCCGACCCCCACAGACACGAGCGCAAGCTGAAGGGCAAATCCTGACGCGTTCCCGAGGACGGTGGCGAGTGCCGCCCGGCGCCCCAGAGCAACGCCGCGACTGACGACGAAGAGCACGCTCGGCCCCGGGATGAGGATGAGCACGTAGACGGTGAGCAGGAACTCGGCGAAGTGACGCGTCGGGAGCACGGACGGGATCTAAGCGGACTCGGGCCCGCCCGTCCACGCCTTCGCGCAGCGGGTCAGCGCCGGCTGGTCGGCGCCGACAGGTCAGCGCCGGCGGGGTCAGCGCCGGCTGGTCAGCGCCGGCTGGTCGGCGCCGGCTGGTCGGCGCCGGCTGGTCGGCGCCGGCAGGTCAGCGCCGGCGGGCGCGGCGCCGGCGGCTCAGGCGGCCTGCGCGGTTGGCCGCTCGACGATCTCCTCCACCGGCGGCTGACGGACCGCGCCGCGGCCGAGCCGCCGCGCCATCCAGTCGAGCGCGATCGGGGTGCCGGCGAACGCCCCGCTGATGTGGTCCATCCCGCCACGCGTCACGTACAGCCGGACGTCGACCCCAAGCGCATCCCAGTCGGCCTTGAGGTTGAGGCTCTGCTGGAAGGACACGATCTGATCACGCCGCGCGTGATGCAGCAGGACCGGGGCGGTCGGCGCGATCGTGCCGAGCCGGTTCTCTCGCAGGCGGGTGCGCCAATCCGGGAGCTCGAGCACGTTCGGGTTCGTCAGCTCATCGGCGTGGATGTACCGCGGGCCCATCAGCATCGCCTGGACAATCGTCGACTCGCGCAGCATGCCGATCCGCTTACGGGCCATCGGCGTCAGGTACGGATCGAGCTCGAGTTCGGGATAGGCCGCGGCGTAGCCGATGCCGCCGTACGCGATGAAGAACGAGAAGAAGCTGCCGTCGAGGCTCTCGCCGCCGCTCTCGACGTTCGCCGCCGCGGCGCCCGCGACGACCGCGCGCAGCTCGACATCCGGCGCGTACGTCGGTTGCACCTGGGCGGCCCACGCCGCCGCCGCGCCGCCCTCGGAGTAACCGATGATCGCGGCCGGTCCGTCCTCCGACAGCTGCTCGGGACATACGAGGCGCGCGGCGCGCATCGCGTCAAGCACGTTCGGGCCGAGTGCGCGACCGACCATGTACGCGTGGTCGCCCGGCGTGCCGAGGCCCTGGTAGTCGGTGACCGCCACTGCCCACCCGCGCGCGAGGCACATCGCCATCATGCTCGCTTCCCACTCGAGACCGCGCGGCAGCAGCCGTGACGGGGCGGCCGCATCGCCGATCCCGTGGGTGCCGATCGCATAGCCGACGAGCGCGCGCGCCCTCGGGCGGCCGCGGGGCACGAGCACGGTGCCGGAGACCGCCGTCGGCTCCCCCACAGCTCCGGTCGAGCGGTAGAGCACCCGCCATGCATCCGCCCGCAGCCGGACGCCGGGGACGAGGTAGGCGTCCACCGGCTCAGCCCTGATGATGTCGCCCGGCGTGCCCGCCGGAAGCGGGTCCGGCGCGAGATAGAAGTCCTCGGCGCCGGTGACCCGACGGCGAGGCGGAGACATCAACATCAGCTGCGCCGTCGCCTGGCGCGCTACGTCGAGGAAGCTCACGCTAATTGGCTCTTTTCTGGTCCGGGTTTCCTATCCGTGAAACCCTTACCAGTCGACACCTTACTGGAGTGACCTGACGAGTTTCCACAATCCTGCGCAATCCGAGCCAACGTCGCCTCGGAGATGAGGTCGTCCATACCCTTATTGGCCGACTGCCAATCACCGGTCGGCGCCGCGCGCCCTCTCCTCATGGCGGCCGATTCTGACCCTCGGGCGGCGGAGTGGACAGCGGACTTACTACGGGGCCGGTCCGGGGCCTGTACGGATTCGATCCGACCGTACGGCCCTCCTGGTCGGGATAGGCGCAAAGAGCGCGCCCCGCCCCGCGATCGCTACCCGAGCAGACCGATCCGCTGCGCCCGCTGCACCGCCTCGGCCCGGTTGCGCGCCTGGAGCTTGCGGTACAGGGCGCTCGTGTGCTCCTTGACGGTGTGCGGGGAGAGGAACAGGCGCTGGGCGATCTCGCGGTTTGTCGATCCGGCCGCGATCAGGTCAAGCACCTCCCGCTCGCGCTCGGTCAGCAGCGGCGCCGGCTGCTCGGCCTTCGGCGGGAACATCGTCATTCCGAGACCGACCATCCGAACGGCCATCGCGACGTCACCGGCCTCCCAGTCCTTGGAGACGAATCCGGACGCCCCGGCGGCTCGCGCGGCGGCCGGGGACATGCGACCAGCACCCGAGATGAGCAGCACCCGAGTCGACGGCGACGCCGTGCGGATCGACTCGCACACGTCGGCGCCGGACTCACCCGCTAAGAACAAATCGACGAGCGCGACGTGCGGATCGAACGAGCGCGTCAGCTCGAGTGCCTCCTCCCCGGTCCGCGCCGCGAGACAGCGTTCGACCCATGGCTGCTCGCCGAGCAGCACCCGAAAGCCCCAGTGCACGACGTCGTGGTCGTCGACCACGAGCACGCGGAGGCGGCGATTGTCAAGCTTCGACGTGGGCACGCGCCACCACCAGACGGACCCGCCAGCAGTCGCCGGGGCAAGGCCCGAACTCGACCACACCCCCGTGCTGGAGCGCCTCGAACGCGCTCAAGCGCAGGCCCATTCCCGCTCCGCGCGCCCCCGGCCGCACGCCGTCGTTGCGAATCTCGAGGGTGAACGTCTCGTCGTCGACGGCGACCGACACCTCGACGCACGTCGGGTCGGCGTGCTTGACGACGTTGCGCATCGCCTCGGTGAGCACGGACTGGGCGAGCGGCTCGAGCTCGGCCGGCACGACGACGCCGCCGCGGCCACTCGACACGCACCGGCGGCCCGGGCGCGGCGCCGAGCCGCTCGAGTTCCTCGGCCAGCGTCAGCCCGGTCTCCAGGGCCACCGGCGCCAGCGGGCGCTCGAGCGCCCGGCGTAGGTCGCTCAGGGCCTGCTGCATCTCGATCCGGCAGCGCTCGCGCTCGTCGGCTGACAACGGAGTCGCCGCGCTCAACGCCAGGGACACGCCGAACAGACGCTGCAATACCCGCTCGTGGATCTCTCGGGCAAGTCCGAGCCGCTCGGCGAGGCGGCGGTTGCGCTCCTGCTGACGTGTCGTCGTCCGCGCTGTCGTCACCAGTGCCGCCGTCTTGCCGAGCGTCCACAACAGGTGGCGCTCGCCGTCGGTGAGCTCGAAGCGGCCGCCGCCCCGGTCGGCGCAGATGACACCGTAGTCGCGGCCCGCGGCGCTCATCGGCGTGCACACGAGCGTCGTGATCCCGAGCACCTTGGCGTAGTCGGGCGGGACCCACTCCTCGATCCGCTCGGACACGACGACGACCTCGTCGTCGCGAAGTGCCTGCTGAGCGATCGGGGTGTTGACGAGCGTCGGCCGCAGCTCGGTCAACTCGTCGAAGGGCGTGCCGTGGGCACCGACCGCCCGGACGCGCCGGCGGGCGGCGTCGGCCATGAAGATGGCGGCGCGGCGCATCGTCGTCAGCCGGCAGATCGCCTCGCAGATGCGATCGTAGAACTCCGTCGAGGATGTCTCGGTGTCGATCTCCGCGAGCAGCTCGACGAACACCTCAAGCGGCTCGACCCCGGCGAACAGCGCAGCCGGACGGTCGACCGCGCTCATGCCGCGAGCGCGAGATCGAACCGCCGCCGGATGTCGTACAGAGTCGTCCGCTCGGCGGCGGGACGCCCGGCGCGATGCGCCGCGGCGATCAGATCGTCGGGCTCGAGCCGGACACCGTGGTAGCTGCCGGCCATCCGGGAGATCGACTCCTCCATCAGCGTGCCGCCGAGGTCGTTGACACCCCAGTGCAGCGCCTCGGTGGCGGCATCAAGTCCCATCTTCACCCAACTCGCCTGCAGGCTCGGGATCGTCTTGCCGAGCGCGAGGCGGAACGCCGCGGTGTGCTTGAGGTTCTCCTCACGGGAGATCTCCTCGACGCCGTGGGTGCGGCCGAGCAGCGTGTGGAAGGGGATGAAAGACAGCGGCACGAACTCCGTGAAGCCCCCGGTCCGCTCCTGGAGCTCACGCACGACACGCATGTGCTCGGCGAGCTCCCAGGGCTCTTCGATGTGGCCGAACATGACCGTCGCCGTCGAGCGCAGGCCGGCGCGGTGCGACGCCTCGATGATCTCGACCCAGCGCGCCACCGGAAGTTTGTTCGGGGAGATCCGCTCGCGCACGCCGTCGTGGAGCACCTCGGCGGCCGTTCCCGGCGTCGAGCCGAGCCCCGCGTCACGCAGCCGGTCGAACACAACGTCGGGCGCGAGGCCGCTCACGTCGCACATATGGGCGATCTCCATCGGCGAGTACGCGTGCAGGTGCAGCTGCGGAGCGAGCGATTTGGCGAACCGGAGCCAGTGCAGGTAGTCGTCAAGTCCCCAGTCGGGATGGATGCCGGACTGCATGCAGATCTCCGTCGCACCGGCCTCCACAGCCTCCTGCACCCGACGCGCGAACTCCTCCTCCTCGTGCACGTACGCGTCCGGCGAGCGCCGTGACTGGCCGAAGCCGCAGAAGGCGCAGCCGACCGTGCAGATGTTCGAGACGTTGATGTTGCGGTTGATGACGAACGTCACCGTTTCCCCGGCCAGCTCGCGGCGCAGCTCGTCCGCCGCCCAGCGCATCTCCTCGATCACCTCGGGGCGACGCTCGGAGAAGAGCGCGGTGAGTTCGGGCTCGGTCAGGGTGACGCCGTCGCGGGCCTTTGCCACCGCGCGGGGAGCAAGGTCGTCGCCGACAAACCGCTCGACCCGGCGGCCGGAGCCGCGGCGCGGGATGAACGACCAGTACATCGTCTTGATCACGTCCATCACCGGACGGGCCACCCACTCGGGATCGATGTACTCGGAGTACACGCAGAGCCGCTCGGTGAGCGCATATCCGTCCTCCTGCAGCCGCTTGCGGACCTGCGCCGGCGACGGGAACGGGTGCTCCGGCGAGATGTGGTCACCGTTCGCGCTCAGACCGCCGAGGTCGGTCGCTCCGGCCGCCACGAGCTCCGGCCACCAATCGCTGAGGTTCGGCGGCACCTGAATCCCGATGTCCGGCATCAACCGCCGCGTCTCCGCGATGAGGCGCTTCATGTCGTCGATGGACACCGGGCACGCCCACGCCGGCGCCGGGAGCTGGGGCCCATCCGCGATCCCGGTCTGCCAGTACGCCCGCGCCGCGCCCTCGGCGATCTCGGCGGGCTCCTCGCCGTAGTAGCTCTGGTGCGGGACGAAGTTCTGGAGGATGACCTCCTGGATATGGCCGTAGCGGCCGTGGAGCGCCGCGAGCGCCTCGAGCGACTCCATCCGCTCGTCCTCGGTCTCCCCGATGCCGACGAGGATTCCGCTCGTGAACGGGATTCTCAGCTCGCCGGCGGCGGCGATCGTCTCGATCCGCCGGGCCGGGTGTTTCGTCGGAGAGCCGGCGTGGACGGTCTCCATCAGCCGCGCGGACACCGACTCGAGCATCAATCCCTGCGACGCCGTCACCTCCCGCAGCCGGGCGAGATCGACCCGATCGAGCACTCCGAGGTTCGTGTGCGGCAGCAACCCCCGCTCGAGCGCCCGTTCGCACACCCACACGACGTACGCGGTGAAGTCGGCAAAACCGAGCGCCGCCAACCGCTCCCGCACCCCGGCATTGACCTCCGGCTTCTCGCCCGTGAGCACGAGCAACTCCTTGACCCGGTGCCGAGAGACGGCCTGGTCGAGAATCCGCTCCACCTCGTCTGGCTCGTGCAGGTGCGGCTGGTGGGTCGCGAACGCGCAGTACTTGCAGTAGCAGCGGCACGTCCGTGACAGGGACAGCGTGAGATTGCGGCTGAACGTGACGCGACGGCGCATGCGTGCTCGGATTCTACGAAGCGGGTGGGGCGTCCCCCGAGGCCGCATATCCTGCTGCCCGGATGCGCTCCAGGATCGTTGCCCTCAGCATCGCTGTGATCGGCGTTGTTCTCACCCTCGCCGGGTGCGGCGGCGGGAACGCGAACCTGCCGCAGGGTCAGGACGTCAACCTCGTACTCGACTTCACGCCGAACGCGATCCACGCCGGGATCTACAGCGCCATTGCCCGGACCTTCGATCAGGGTGAGGGCATCAATCTCCACGTCCAGGTGCCCTCCGCGAGCACCGATGCGATCAAGCTGCTGGAGACCGGGCGTGCCGACTTCGCGATCCTCGACATCCACGACCTCGCGATCGCCCGCGAGCACCATCACGACATCGTCGGGATCATGGCCCTGATCGAACGGCCGCTCGCGTCGGTGATCGCTGCGCCCGGGATCGAGAACCCGCGCCAGCTCGAGGGCAAGACGGTCGGTGTCACCGGCGTCCCGAGCGACACGGCGGTGCTGCGCTCGATCGTCGCCGGCGCCGGGGGCGACCCGAGGAAGGTGAAGACGATCACAATCGGTTTCGACGCCGTGCCGGCGCTTCTCGCCCATCGCGTGGCGGCGGCGACCGCGTTCTGGAACGACGAGGGAGTGACGCTCCAGCGGCGCCGCCCGGGCTCCCACATCTTCCGCGTCGACTCGTACGGCGCTCCCCCCTACCCGGAGCTCGTGCTGTGTGCAACGCGCTCGACGCTGGATGAACAGCCCGGCATCGCCCACGCGATCGTGCGCACACTCGTCCGCGGCTACGGCGTGACGCTCACCGATCCGGAGGGAAGCGAGGCCGACCTCGAGCAGACGGTGAGCGGCCTTGACCCCGCGCTCGTCAGCGCGCAGTTGAACGCCGAGCAGCCGGCGTTTCTCGCCCAGGACGGCCATTTCGGCGAGCTGACGCTGAGCGTTCTGCAGGCGTGGTCGAAGTGGGAGGCACGCTTCGGGATCGTCCGGCAGCCGCCCAACGTGTTCCGGGCGTTCGACCCGCGGTTCGTCGCCGGGACGGCGTCACTGCTCGGAAGCTAGTGTCGTGATGCATTAATTCGTCGGTAGGTGGGAAGGGTGGTGGTATGCCCTTGCCTATCGAGCTCGCCGTGGGTGAGCGTGAGCAGTTGGAGTCGTGGTCGCGGCGGCATAGCAGCGCGCAGGCGTTGGCGTTGCGTTCGCGGATCGTGCTGGCCGCGGCTGAGGGATTGAAGAACACGGAGATCGCTGAGCGTTTGGCGATCGATATCGCGACGGCTCGGAAGTGGCGCAACCGGTTCGCCGCCGATCGGTTGGATGGGTTGGTCGATGAGCCCGGCCTGGTCAGCCGCGCACGATCACTGATGCGCAGGTGGAGGAGGTGATCGTCAAGACGCTCGAGAGCGCGCCGACTGACGCGACGCATTGGTCGACGCGGTCGATGGCTCGCGAGGTCGGGCTCACCCAATCGGCGGTGCATCGGATCTGGAAGGCGTTCGGGCTCCAACCGCATCGCCAGGAGACGTGGAAGCTCTCCAAGGACCCGCCATTCGTGGCCAAGGTCCGCGACGTCGTCGGCCTCTATCTCGATCCGCCAGAACGGGCCGTGGTGCTGTGCGTCGACGAGAAATCTCAGATCCAGGCGCTGGAGCGCACAGCGCCGATCTTCCCGATGCTTCCCGGCACCCCCGAGCGCGCGACGCTTGATGACCAGCGCTCGGGCACCTCCCGTCTCGACGCCGCGCTGGACATCGCGACCGGGAACGTGATCGGATCCCGGCACGCCCGCCATCGTGCGATCGAGTTGGGGAAGGTCTTGCAGACCCTTGATCGCGAGGTCCCCGCTGGGCTTGAGGTGCACCTCGTGCTCGACAACGCCTCCACACACAAGACGCCGGCGATCCAGAAATGGCTGAGCGCTCACCCAAGATTCGTTCTGCACTTCACCCCAACCAGCTCCTCGTGGCCGAACCTCGTCGAGCGCTGGTTCGGCGAGCTGGCCAACAAGAAACTCCGCCGCGGCGCACACCGATCCGTCCGCGAGCTCAACGCCGACATCCGTGCGTGGATCCACACCTGGAACGAAAACCCGCGCCCCTACGTGTGGACCAAGACCGCCGAGGAAATCCTCGAATCAATCGCCGCCTACTGCGGACGGATCAATGAATCACGACACTAGATCGTCTAACGGAGCTCCTGCACCCGGATCAGGTTGCCAGACGGATCGCGCACCGAGCAGTCCCGAACCCCGTACGGCTGTTCGGTCGGCTCCTGGACGACCTCGGCGTCGCCCCTCTGCAGCCGCTCGAACGTGGCGTCGAGGTCGGGCGTGGCGAGATTGATGCTGGCGTAGGTCCCCTTGGCCATCATCTCGGCGATCGTGCGCTGTTCGTCGTCGGTGATGCCGGGGGTGGCCTCCGGCGGGTAGAGGACGATCGACGTCCCGGGCTGGTCGGGCGGCCCGACCGTGATCCAGCGCATCCCGCTGTATCCAACGTCGTTGCGAACCTCGAAGCCGAGGGTGTCGCGATAGAACGCCAGGGCGGCGTCCGGCTCGTTCTGTGGAAGGAAGCTGGCGTGAATGGTGATGTCCATGGCGGTCACTCTAGGCCCCGCTCATGACCCCCGCTTCTCGATTCCTGATCGGTTTGGTCACCTGCTTCGCCACGCACGCCGGCATCCCCGCCGTGGCCTGCGTCTGCTCGCGCCGGTACAGGCTCGGCGGCATCCCAACGAGTTCGGTGAAGCGGCTGCTGAAGGTCCCGAGCGACGAGCAACCAACCTCGAAGCAGATCTCGGTGACGCTGAGATCGCCACGGCGCAGTAGCGCCATCGCCCGCTCGATCCGCCGGGTCATGAGGTAGCCGTACGGCGACTCGCCGTAGGCCAGCCGGAACTGGCGGCTGAAGTGCCCGGCCGACATGTGAGCGTCACGGGCAAGCGCCTCAACGTCCAGCGGCTGCGCGTACTCCCGATCGATTCGGTCCCGGACGCGGCGGAGCCGCGCGAGGTCGCTCAGGCGCTGCTCGGCGGCGGCTCGGCCGGACACCCACGAGATCGTGCCACGTTGCACGAGAGTTGCCCAGGTGAGGCCGGGCCGGTCAGGCTCCGACGTACGTCGCGAGGTGTTCGCCGGTGAGCGTGGAGCGGGCGGCAACGAGGTCGGCGGGGGTGCCCTCGAACACGATCCGTCCGCCGTCATGACCGGCGCCGGGTCCGAGATCGATGATCCAATCCGCGTGCGCCATCACACCTTGATTGTGCTCGACCACGATCACCGACTTGCCCGAGTCGACAAGCTGGTCGAGCAGACCGAGCAGCTGCTCGACGTCGGCGAGGTGCAGTCCGGTGGTTGGCTCATCGAGGATGTAGACGCCGGGCGACTGGGACCGTTTGTCGGTCATATGCGTGGCCAGCTTGAGTCGCTGCCGCTCGCCGCCGGACAGCGTGGTCAGCGGCTGTCCGAGTCCGAGATATCCGAGCCCGACGTCGGCAAGCCGGCCGAGGATGGCGTGCGCGGCAGGCGTACGAGCCTCGCCGCCGCCGAAGAACGGCTCCGCCTCGTCCACCGGCATCGCGAGGACCTCGCTGATGTCCCGGCCGGCCAGGTGATACTCCAGCACCGAGGCGTCGAAGCGCTTCCCGCCGCACTCCTCGCACGTGGTCGCGACGCCCGCCATCATCCCCAGGTCGGTGTAGATGACGCCGGCGCCGTTGCAGTTGGGGCAGGCGCCCTCGGAGTTCGCGCTGAACAACGCGGGCTTGACGCCGTTCGCCTTCGCAAACGCCTTGCGGATCGGGTCGAGCAGTCCGGTGTAGGTCGCCGGGTTGCTCCGTCGCGAGCCGCGGATCGCAGCCTGGTCGATCGACACCACGCCCTTGTCGGCGGGGATCGACCCGTGCACGAGTGAGCTCTTCCCGGAGCCGGCGACGCCGGTGATGACGACGAGCACGCCGAGCGGGATGTCGACGTCGACGCCGCGGAGGTTGTGCGTCGTCGCGCCGCGGATCGCCAGCGTTCCGGAGGGGGTTCGCACCGTCTCCTTGAGAGCGGCCCGATCCTCCAGATGGTGGCCCGTGAGCGTGTCGCTGGCCCGAAGTCCCTCGACGGTGCCTTCGAAGCACACGGTTCCGCCCGCCTCACCAGCGCCGGGGCCCAGGTCGACGACGTGGTCGGCGATCGCGATCATGTCCGGCTCATGCTCAACGACGAGCACCGTGTTGCCCTTGTCCCGCAGACGCAGCAACAACCCGTTCATCCGCTCGATGTCATGCGGGTGCAGTCCCGTCGTCGGCTCGTCGAAGACGTACGTGACGTCGGTGAGTGAGGAGCCGAGATGACCGACCATCTTGACTCGCTGCGCCTCGCCGCCGGACAGCGTGCCCGACGGCCGGTCGAGCGAGAGATAGCCGAGACCGATCTCGGCGAACGAGTCGAGGGTCTGCTGGAGCGCAGCGAGGAGGGGCGCCACCGACGGCTCATCGAGACCCCGGACCCAATCCGCAAGGTCACTGATCTGCATCGCGCACGCATCGGCGATGTTGACCGTGCCGATGCGCGACGTGCGAGCCGCTTCGCTCAGCCGGGTGCCGCCGCAGTCGGGGCACGCGGTGAAGGTGACTGCCCGCTCGACGAACGCCCGGATATGCGGCTGCATCGACTCCTTGTCCTTGGCGAGCATCGACTTCTGGATTCGTGGGATCAGCCCTTCGTAGGTCATGTTGATGCCCGCGATCTTCATCCGCGTCGGCTCGTGGTGGAGGAGGTCGTGCCGCTCCTTCTCGGTGTATGCGCGGATCGGCTTGTCCGGATCGACGAAGCCCGACGCGCTGTACAGCCGATAGTTCCAGCCGCCGAGCGTGTACCCGGGGATCGTGAGCGCCCCTTCAGCGAGCGACTTGGAGTCGTCGTAGAGCTGCGCAAGATCGAGATCGGAGATGGTGCCCCGGCCTTCGCAGCGTGGGCACATGCCGCCGGCGCGGGTGAACGTCTTGGTCACGGTCTGGCCGGCGCCGCGCTCGACCGTGATCGCCCCGCTTGCCCGGACGGAGGGCACGTTGAACGAGAACGCGTTGGGCGAGCCGATGTGCGGCCGCCCGAGTCGGCTGAAGAGGATCCGCAGCATTGCGTTGGCATCCGTGGCGGTGCCGACCGTCGAGCGCGGGTCGCCACCCATCCGCTCCTGGTCGACCCTGATCGCGGTCGTCAGCCCGTCGAGCACGTCGACCTCCGGTCGCGCCGGCGTTGGCATGAAGCCCTGCACGAAGGCGCTGTACGTCTCGTTGATCAGCCGCTGGGACTCGGCGGCGATCGTGTCGAACACGAGCGAGCTCTTGCCCGACCCGGACACCCCCGTGAACACCGTCAGCCGGCGCTTTGGGATCTCGAGGCTGACGTCCTTGAGGTTGTTCACCCGCGCGCCGTGCACGCGGAGGACATCGTGGCTGTCGGCGACGTGTCGCGCCGGCGAGTGCGTGTCATCCGAGACCATGGCGATCACGCTAGCGACGCCCCGCGGACAGCGCTTCTCCATTCCTGATCGTTCGATCGCGACAGCTTCTGCGCGCGACCGCTATTGCGCGTTGAGGCGCTTGTACTCCTCGCGGATCGACTCGGGCCGTCCCCACATCTGCACGACCGCGGCACGGCCGGTGCGGACCTCACGAACGGCGAGCTCGCCGTCGATCTCGGCCTCGCCGAGCAGCCTGAGTGCGGTATGGACCGCCGGCACTGAGGCCGCGTGCCCAAAGCGATGGGCGACGATCACGCGCCAGTGCCAGTCGTAGTGCGAGTACGGCTGGGCGTTGCACGTGACGAGCAGGACGGCGGCGTCGACGTAGCGGCGCTCGTCGAAGATCCGCACGTCGAACTCGAGGTCGGTCCAGTCGTCGGGGAGCGAGTCGACAATCTCGGTGAAGGTGTCTGCGAGGCTGGTCATGAGAAGAGTTGCTGGCCGATCAGGAACAGGTTCAGGGCAGTGATGAGCCCGGCCGAGGCAAACGCGAACACGTTCGTCACTGGACGGTTGACATGGGCTCCCATCACGTCGCGACGGCTCGTGAACACGACGAGGGGCACCAGAGCGAAGGGTATCCCGAACGACAGCACGACCTGGCTGAGGACGAGGGCACTCGTTGGGTTCACCCCGACGGCGAGGACCACGAGTGCCGGGATCATCGTGATCGCGCGCCGCACGAGCAGCGGGACGCGGATGTTGATGAACCCGGCCATCACGACCTGACCGGCGTACGTTCCGACGCTCGAGGACGAGGCCCCGGAAGCGAGCAGCGCGACGGCGAAGGCCAGTGCCGCTCCGCCGCCGACAAGCCGTCCGAACTCACTGTGCGCGGCCTGGATCGTGCTCAGATTGTGCAACGCCGGCGTGTGAAACAGCTTCGCTGCGACGGCGAGCATCGTGAGGTTGATGATGCCGGCGAGGCTGAGCGCGATGATCACGTCGAGGCGCTCAAAGCGCAGGACGACGCGCTTCTCTTCGTCGTTGCGGGCCGGCATCCGCCCGTTCGTGAGCGCCGAGTGGAGATAGATCGCGTGCGGCATGACCGTCGCCCCGATGATCCCGACCGCGAGGTAGAGATAGCCGTTGCCGTGCAGCGACGGGATCAAGCCGGCCAGAGAGGCATGGGCTGAGGGCCCGATCCGCAGGGTCTCGTACAAAAAGCCCGCGAACACGAGGGCGAGCAGCGAGGCGATCGCGAGCTCGAAGCGCCGGAAGCCGTGGCGTTGCAGTTCAAGGATCCCGAACGCGATCACACCGGTGATCAGACCGGCGGCGAACAGCGGCACGTTGAACAGGAGGTTGAGGCCCAGGGCGGCGCCGAGGAACTCCGCGATGTCCGTCGACATCGCCATCACCTCGGCCTGGATCCACAGGCCCCACCGCATCGGGCGCGAGAATCGGTGGCGCGCCAGCTCCGGCAGGCTGTGGCCGGTCGCGATCCCCAACTTGGCCGACAGGTGCTGAATCAACATCGCCATCAGGTTCGCGAGCAACACGACCCACAGCAGCGAGTAGCCAAACCGCGCGCCGCCCTGAATGTTGGTGGCGAAGTTGCCGGGATCGACGTAGGCGACGGCGGCGACAAACGCCGGGCCGAGCATCGTCAGCGTCGCCCGAAGTCGCCCGCGCTGCAGGAGCCGCTCGACCGGACTGGGGACGCCGACGGCCTCCGGCAGGGCCACCGACGTGCCGTCGGCGACCGCGCCGGCGGGAACCCGGGTGAGCGGAGGCGGACTCATCCGGTCACCTCTACCCGCATCGCGCGGGCCAGCGCCCCCCCGAGGACGTGGACCTCGTCGCCGAAGCGCACGAACAGGGGCCCATCGAACGGCTGCTTCTCGATCACCTCGCACGTCGCCCCGGGCGCGATCCCGCGCTCGGCAAGGAACCGCAGCATGTCCGGGTTGGAATCGGAGATGCGGCAGAACGTCCCCCGCGCGCCCGCACGGAGGTCGTTCAGCGACTGCGTCGGCTGCTCGTCGATCGTCAGCTCGCGGGTGGGGATCGGATCGCCGTGTGGGTCGTGGGTCGGGTTGCCGAGCTTGGCCGCAATCAGCTCCTCGAGTTCGTCCGAGAGCACGTGCTCGAGGACCTCGGCCTCCGCGTGCACCCGGTCCCACGGCACCCCGAGGCTCTGCACGAGATAGAGCTCGAGCAGGCGGTGGTGACGCATCACCTCCAGGGCAACCCGCCGGCCCTCGTCGGTGAGCGTGACCCCGCGGTAGGGCTCATGCTCGACGAGTCCAAGCTCCCCGAGCCGCTTCACCATCCCGGACGCGGACGCGGGCGTCACGCCGAGCCGCGCAGCCAGGGCGTTCGTCGTCACCGCGTCGCCCATCGCGCGCTCGAGCGCGTAGATCGCCTTCGCATAGTCCTCGACGGCGGACGAGATCGTCGTATCGTGGTGAGCCATGACCGCGATTATGGTACGCCTAAATTAGATTTTCGGCAAGTCTCGGTGGAGACGGGCGCCAGCTATCCTGTGCGACGTGAGCATCGTCCAGGCGAGTGATTCCGACTACCGCACGATCACCGAAGGGTGCGGCGTGATCGACCGCTCCGAGCGGGGCAAGCTCGCGCTCACCGGCGCCGACGCGAAGGGGTTCCTCCAGGGCCAGGTGAGCAACGACGTGGAGTCGCTCACGGCCGGCACCGGTTGCTACGCCGTGTTCCTCACCCCCAAGGGGAAGATGCTCGGCGATCTGCGGGTTCTCGATACCGGCGATGAGCTCCTGCTCGATACCGAGCGGCCGACGCTGCAGGGGCTGTTCAACATGATCCGCCGGTTCAGCATCGGCTACGCGGTCGAACTCCACAAACGTACGCTCGAGCGCGGGCTCCTGACGCTCATCGGTCCCGCCTCGGACGCCGTCGCGGGCGCGGAGACGCTGCCGGAGACCGAGCACGCCCACGCGCCGCTCGAGGTGGCCGGGATCGCCGCGCGCATGATCCGGACCGACGTCGGCGTCGACTTGCTCTGCGACGGCGCGGAGACCGAGACGCTGCGCGCCGCTCTGGAGGCTGCCGGCGCCGCACCCGTCTCCGCGGAGGCGGCCGAATGCCTGCGCATCGAACGCGGACGTCCCCGCTACGGCGTCGACGTCGACGACTCGGTCATCCCCCAGGAGGCCGGGCTCAACGAGCGTGCGGTGTCGTTCACGAAGGGGTGCTACGTCGGCCAGGAGACCGTCGCCCGGCTCTTCTATCGCGGTAAGCCCAACCGGCACCTCCGGGGGCTGACGCTGTCGGCGCCCGCGCAGTCAGGTGATGAGATCGAGCTGGAGGGCCGCGCCGTCGGCCGCGTCGCTAGCACCGCGGTGTCGCCGCGCCTGGGGCCGATTGCGCTGGCGCTCGTCCGCCGCGAGGCGCCACCCGGCGCCACCGTGCTCGTCGGCAGCGGCGGGGTCGCCGCCGAAGTCGTCGCACTGCCGTTCGGCTGACTCGGTCACGCCGGCGGCACGAACGAACCGCGCGAGCCCGTCGGCGCTCGGCTCGGGGTCGAGCGCGAGCTGCGGCGCCTCTGGGTGTGCGGCCACGTAATTGCCGACGATCCGGATCTCGTCGACCTCGTCCGGCGGGACGTGGACGCCGAGTTCTCCGGCGCGGCCGTCCCGGCTGAGGGCTGCCCGGGTGCGCTGCCCGAGGGCGTGGGGGTCCGTCGCAATCGGTCCCCACCCGACGAGCCGGCCGCCGACGACCCAGAATCCGTCCCCCCGCGGCTCAGTCGGGTGCGCCGCGATGAGGAGCCGCGGACGGGCGTGCGTCGCCTCCAGCGTCCCCTCCAGCCGATCGAGGATCTTCGTCAGCCGACTCGCGCGGCGATGCAGCCACGCCGCGCGCTCGTACCTCTGCTCGGCGGCGGCGGCGCGCATCTGGGCGCGCACGTGAGCGATCAGCCGCGGTCCAGACTCACCGGCCCCCAGGAACACGCCGAGTGCCGCGTCGAGGCGCCGGCGGTAGAGGTTCGGGTCGAGATCGCCGAGGCACGGCGACAGGCAGCGTCCCATCTGCCCGTATGCCGACGGGTGATCGCGCCGTGGCAGCTGGCGGCCGCAGTGGCGCAGTCCAAAGACCGAGTCGAGCTGCTCGATGAGCTCGGCGGCGAGACGACGGTTGCGCAGCGGGCCGATCGTGACGGCGTGACCCGCCGCCGGCTCGGCGCCGAGCTCGAGGATCGGGAACGGGATGTCGAGGCGACAGCGGATGTACACGAGGCGGTCGTCGCCGGCACGGAGACGGACGTTCCCGGGCGGGCGGAGGTGCTTGATCAGGCGGTTCTCGAGGACGAGCGCCCCGAGTTCGGAGGACGTCGCGCGGTAGTCGACGATCGTCGCATGGGCGGTCCAGTTCGCGCGCACCGTCGATGGAGCGAAGTGTGCACGGGCGCGGCTGCGGATCGACACCGACTTCCCGACGTACAGCGGGTTGCCCGCCGCGTCGCGGAACAGATACACGCCCGGGTCCTTCGGCAGGTCCTTGAAGTCGAGCTGCGGTAGGGCGTGATCGTGCGCGGCCCGGCCGGTCCGTCGCGGCGCCCGCGGCGGTTTGGGACGACTCGGGCGCCGCGGCCCCAGCAACGCCAGCGCATCGCCGACCGTCACGGCGTGCGCGCACAGCCTCCCGAACAGCGCGCACAGCACCCGCCCGCACGTCTCGGCATCCGCGAGCGCCCGGTGGGCGACGCGGACCTCGATCCCGAGCGCATCCGCGAGCGCGCCCAGGCGGCGCTCGCGCTGAAGCGGGAGCATCGTCCGCGCCAGCGCCGCCGTACAGATGACCGGCGGGTTCGGCCAGTCGAGACCGCCCCGGTCGAATGCCTGGCGAAGCACGCGTCGGTCAAACGGCGCGTTGTGGGCGACCATCACGCGCCCGCGCAGGTGTTCCGCGAGCTGGGGCAGCACGGATTCGGCCGCGGGGGCGTCGTCGACCATCGCCTGGGTGATCCCGGTGAAGCGCTGGATTCCGCGGCGGAGCGGCATGTTCGTCCGCACGAGCGAGGACCATCGGTCATGGAGTTCGCCGCCGCCGACGAGCACGGCGCCGACCTCTGTCATCTCGCAGTCCTCGCCGCCGAGCCCGTTCGTCTCCGTGTCGATCGCCAGGAACTCGGCGGTTCGGATCGGTTGGTCGAGCAGTTCCAAACGATGCGTGATACGCCTGCCGCCGGACGGAGAGCACGGTCCATTGCATTCGGAGCTGAATTAGCCGACCGTCCGGAGGGGTACCATCGTCCCTATTCCGACCAGGGAAGGAGTGCTCATTTGACAGCTGTCGCTGACAAGGCGCGGGAGATCGACGCCGACACGCAGCGTGCTTGGAGCACGTACAGCGAGCGCCTCCGGGATCTCACGGGTGAGGAATACGAGCGCGCGGAAGCGGAGTCGTGGTCCGAGCTCCAGGGGGAGCTCCGCCGTCTTGACCGTCGGCGCCGGACCCTCAATCAGACCGGGATGTAGAGCTTCGGGGACCACTTAAGGCTCACCAGGCTTCCTCACCACGTTCCGGTCAGTTAGGGTTCTCGCCAGTCGAGAGGAGAGCCAGACCGAGCATGCGCAGGTGGACGTTCGGGATTCTTGCGGTCGTGAGCACGGCCGCGGCAGGGTGCGGCGGCGGGACGACCTTCGCCAACAAGCCGCGTCCCCCCACACCGGTCAATCTGACCGTGTACATCAACAACGCGCGCGTGTCGGTCTCGCCGTCCGCAGTCGGCGCCGGTCCGGTCGTGTTCATCGTCAGCAACGCTGCTGCCAAGACCGTGTCGCTCAACATCGCCACGAGCGGCGGCTCGAGCGTCGGCACAACCGGCCCGATCAACCCACAGTCGACCGCGCAGGTCACCGTCGACTTCCGTGACCCCGGCACATACAGGGTGTCCGCCGGCACGACCGGCAAGACCCAGGCGGAGCAGAACCAGCCCTCATCGATCGCCTCGGCGACGCTGCACATCGGCAAGCCGCGGGCAAGCGGCTCCAACCAGCTCCTCCAGCCGTAGGCCCGCGGCCCGCGGCCTGCGGGAGCGGTCAGGGTCACCGGCGCCGGCGGCCCGTCCCGCCAGTCGCCGGCGCGGCGGCGCCTCTAGGCAGCCGCTGGGGTCAGCGGCGCGTCTAGGCAGCCGCTGGGGTCAGCGGCGCGTCTAGGCAGCCGCTGGGGTCAGCGGCGCGTACGAGGCGCGCCAGTACCGTCGCATCCGGCGCCGGAACGCGTTTGGCTTCTCCGCGTACACCCGCCGTCCGAGCGCCAGCGCCTCCGTCTGGAGCTCATCGCGCCGGTGCGCGATGAGCTCACGGACGCCATCGATGTCGACAGGAGCTGACACCCGGCGGGCGAGCGTCTCGTCGAGGACCGCCAGATCGTGGTCGTCGCCGAGCAGACTTGCCAGGCGATGGGCGTCCTCCGCCTGCCCGGCGAGCACCGGGCCGCCGACCGCAGCAAGCAGCTGCGACTGATACCAGAGGTCCTTCACTCGCTTGCGCCATTCGTGCAGGGCCTCGACCGAACGCCCGCGGCGCACCCCCTTCAGTGCCTTCCGCCCGCGCACGTAGGCCCGGTTGACCCCCGCCTCGAGGGTCCGCCACCCCTCGTCGGCGGTCGACCAGGCCGCGGTTCGCTCCCGGACGGCCTCAAGCTCGGACACAGCCGCGGCCGTGCGGACAGGGAGGTCGCGCGGGGCACGATGCCCGTGCTGCTCGGCGCCCAACTCGTCCCGAATGGCGGTGAATGCCCGCTCCGGCAGACGGCCCGCGAACCGATCGGACAACGCGTCGACCGTCGCGACGAGCGCGGCCCCGTCCCGCGCTCCGGACAGCCGACGCGCAGCGTTGCGGAGCGCCGCATTGTCCTGGCGGCGCTCGCCCGCCGGCAGAGAACGGCCGACGAGCCGCAACAGCGAGCGCTCCCGCTTGATCGCTTTGCGGGCGTTGTGGATCGCCTTCCCCGGATCATCCTCGAGCCGGGTCGTGAGTTCGTCGATCGCCTGGTCGAGCTGTTCCCGCGCCACGCGAGTCCTCGCCTCGGCGACAGACTCCTCCGGCAGAAACGAATACGTATGCGCGTGCGCCATCAGGGTCTCCTAGTCATTGCCTCTCCCTGAACGCGTACCCGATCGCAGGACGGTCCGAACCGAGGTGCGTCTGCTTGCAAGGCGCGTCCGCTTGCAAGGCGCGTCCGCTTGCAAGGCGCGTCCGCTTGCGAGGCGCGTCCGCTTGCAAGGCACGTCCGCTTGCGAGGCACGTGCGCTTGCGAGGCACGTCCGCTTGCGAGGCACGTGCGCCGACGAGGCGCATCTGCCGGCGACGCAGGGTCCCGCTGGCAGTCATTGCGCTTGTGCAATCCAAGCTGCTTGTGCAATACTTGCATGCGTGCAAGTAACTTCAGCGCAGGGCGCAGGGAGATCGTCGGCTGCGGCGGGGACCGCGGTGCCGAGCGAGACGGACCTTGCGTACGACCTGTATGCGCTCGTCGTGTTCCTGCACAAGAACTGCAACGCCGATCTCTTCGAGGCGGTGGGCGCGCTTGAGCTGAGCCTGACTCAGATCAAGCTGCTGCACCACCTCGAGGACCAGACGCGAGAGCTGTCGCTGAAGGACGCGGCGGACCTCGTGCTGATCTCCCTGCCGGCCGCGAGCCGGACCGTCGATGACCTGTATCGCCGGGGCTTCGTCGAACGGCATGAGGATGCCGAGGATCGGCGGATGAAGCGGGTCTCGCTGACGGACGCTGGCCGGGCCGTGATCCGGCGTCTCAACGCCGCTCGCCTCAGCGGCCTTGAGCAGTTCACCCAGACCTTGAACGACGCGGAGCGACGCAAGCTCGCGGGAGCGCTCACGAAGCTGCTCGAGCGCGACGACGTCGCGGACTGCCGACCGGAAGGACTTGAGAAGTGACCCAACGATTGAGCGCTCATCGACACCGTCTCATCACCGAGGAGAACAGCCGTTGGTGGACGCTCGGCGCGATGTGTTTCGCGCTGTTCATGGTGATGCTGGACAACACCGTCGTGAACGTGTCGCTGCCGTCGATTCAACGCGACCTGCATGCCTCGCTGTCCGCGCTCGAGTGGACGGTGAACGCGTACACGCTGACGTTCGCGGTGCTCATGGTGACCGGCGGACGCCTCGGCGACATCTTCGGCCGCCGCCGGATGTTCCTGTTCGGCGTCGTCGTATTCGGGCTCTCGAGCATCGCCATCGGGCTCGCGCCAAGCGATGCAGCGCTCGTCGGCTTCCGCGCCGTGCAGGGCATCGGCGCCGCGTTCATGATGCCGGCGACGCTGTCGATCATCACGCAGGCGTTCCCGCCGCATCAGCGCGGCACCGCGATCGGCACCTGGGCCGGCGTGAGCGCGCTCGCGCTTGCCATCGGCCCCGTCGTCGGTGGCTTCCTGACTCAGGACGTGAGCTGGAGGGCGATCTTCTTCATCAACCCCCCGATCGCGATCATCGCCGTCGCCGTGACGCTGTTCGCGGCGCGGGAATCTCGCGACGAGACCGTCGGCAGACGCGTCGACTACGCGGGCATCGCCGCGCTGACCATCGGGCTGACAGCGCTCGTGCTTGCGCTCGTGCAGGGCAATGCGTGGCATTGGGGATCGGCCCGGATCATCGCCCTGTTCGCGATCGCGCTCGTCGCGCTGACCGGCTTCGTGCAGATCGAGCGGCGAGCGAAGGCGCCGATGATCGACTTCGCGTTCTTCCGCTCGCGGACGTCGGCGGGGGCGAACCTCGTCGGCTTCCTCGTGACGTTTGCGATGTTCGCCCAGTTCTTCTTCATCACGATCTACATGCAGAACGTGCTGCATTACTCGCCGCTCGAGGCGGGCCTGCGCTTCCTGCCCTCGACGCTCGTGATCATCGTCATGGGCCCGCTCGCGGGCCGGCTCACCGACCGGGTTGGTCCGCGGCCGCTGATGACGCTCGGGCTCCTGACCGTCAGTGCCGCGGTGTTCATCCAGTCTCAGATCACCGTCCACAGCGGCTATGGCCTGCTCCTGCCCGGCTTCGTGCTCATGGGCCTCGGCATGGGTCTCGTGATGTCGCCGATGAGCACAGCCGCGATGAACGCCGTCGACCGCACGAAGGCCGGCGCCGCCTCCGGGGTGCTGTCGATGAGCCGGATGGTTGGCAGCACCTTCGGCGTCGCTGTGATGGGCGCCCTCGTGGCGACGATCGGCCGCTCGAAGATCGACCAGTTGCTCCCGAACCTCCCGGACCACACCCGGGCCGCGATCGCAAACGGGATCGGCAGCGGCGGCAGCCTCGGCGGGCATCACGTGTCCGCGCAGATCGTCTCCGCCAGTCATGAGGCCTTCGTCTCGGCGCTCGGGACCGGTCTCACGGTCGGCGCCGTGGTGACCCTGATCGGCGCATTCGTCGCCTGGAGCCTGATCGAGAGCCGGCCTCAGCAGGCCGAGCCGGAGACGGTCGCTGCGCAGCCCCGCGGCGAGCCGGAACCGGCGAAGCTCCCGGTGTAGCGGCACCGCCCGCAGGCCCCGAGTTCTCTACAGTTCGACCTCTTTCCAGGAGTACCCGAACCAAGCGAGGCAACCTTCGTGGCCGTCGATCTCAGTCAAGTCGCAACCGTCGAAACCGAACCCGGAGCGCTGCCGTCCACGATGGCGGCGTGGGTGATTCGCCAGGAACGGGAGGGCGAGCCGACCGACGCCTTCCAGCTCGAGGAGATCGAGGTACCTGAGCCCGGCGCCTTCGAGGTCGTCGTCCGCGTGATGGCGGCGGGCGTCAACTTCAACAACGTCTGGGCGGCGCTCGGGCAGCCGGTGTCCGTCTTCCGCTACCACCCCAACGAGGACCACCACATCGGCGGCTCGGATGCGTCCGGCATCGTGTGGAAGGTGGGCGACGGCGTCACCCGCTGGAAGCCGGGCGATGAGGTCGTCATCCACTGCAACCAGGCGTCCTATGAGGACCCCGAGGTTCACGGACTCGACCCGCTCGCGGCCCCGAGCCAGCAGATCTGGGGCTACGAGACGAGCTGGGGCTCGTTCGCCCAGTTCTGCAAGGTCCAGGCCCAGCAGCTGCTGCACAAGCCCAAGCACCTGTCGTGGGAGGACGCGGCCTCCTACGGGCTCACGTACTTCACCGCGTACCGGATGCTGCTCGACCGCTGCAAGCTCCAGTCGGGTCATCGGGTCCTCATCTGGGGCGCCGCCGGCGGTCTTGGCGTCTTTGCCACGCAGCTGTGCAAGCTCGCGGGCGCCGATGCCGTGGGCGTCGTCTCCAGCGACGAGAAGGGCAAGCTGATCGAGCAACTCGGCGCGGTCGGCCACATCAACCGCAACGAGTTCGCCGGGATGATGCGCCGCGGTGACGAGAGCCCGGACCAGGAGAAGGCGCGCTTCAAGGAGTCGCGCCGGTTCTGCAAGGCGGTCGAGGAGATCCTCGGCGGCCCTCCGGACATCGTCTTCGAGCATGTCGGCAAGGCAACGTTCCCGACGTCCGTGCTCGCCGTGCGCCCGTTCGGCAAGGTCGTCATCTGCGGCGCCACGTCCGGCTACCAGCTCGACTTCGACGTCCGCTACTTGTGGATGCGCCAGAAGGAGATCCTCGGATCACACTTCGCGAACGCATGGGAGGCGACGAAAGCCAACGAGCTGATCGAGGAGTCGAAGATCCGCCCGGTGCTGTGGCAGACGATGCCGTTCGACCGGGTCGCCGATGCCCACCAGCTGCTCCGTGACAACAAGCACCTCGGCAAGATCGCGATCCTCGTCGGCGCGACCGAGGAGGGTCAGGGCAAGACCGCCGAGGGCCCGGGCGCGATCCGCGCCGAGGTGGGTGCCTGATGGCCGGCGTTGTCCACATCCCCTGGTATGCGACCGTGTTCCGCGGCGACGAGTTCGCCGCGGCCGTCGCGGCCGAGGCGCCGCTGGCCATGCGGTACGGGGCGACCCGGTACGCGGTGCATCGCTCCCGGGACGACCAGTACAAGATCACCCAGATGATCTGGTTCGAGGAGAAGCGCGACTGGTACCGCTACTGGGAGGGGCCGGAGATGATCGCCTTCCGCCGGATGTTCATCGGGCGCTACCAGATCCCGGTCACCTACGTCTGGCACGACGAGATCGCGGCGGGGGAATTCGGGCCGGATGTCGCGCTCGAGCCGGCGCAGCCGGAGCCGACGCCCGAACCGCAGGCGACCGCCTGAGAAAGGTTTCGCGCCTCGCCCGCGGCCCTCTCCCACGTCCACCCGTCCCTCGATCCCCCCGTCGGCCTCCCTCCCCCCCTCGCCTTCTCCCTCCGGCCCCCCTGGTTTTCCTTTCCCCTCCTTCTGACTCCACAGTGGGATGTTGCGCCGATCCGCCCAGGGCCGCGGTCGCGGTCGGGGCGGCGGCCGCGGTCGGCGGCCGCGGTCGCGGTCGGGGCGGCGGCCGCGGTCGCGGTCGGGGCGGCGGTCGCGGTCGGGGCGGCGGCTGCGGTCGCGGTCGGGGTCGCGGTCGTGGCGGCGGCCGGCGGTCGCGTTGGTCGACACGAGCGCCCCGCTGGCCCGGCCTACCGAGCCGTCGGCACGCGCAGCGCGAGGTCGAGCCAGAAGCGCTCGTCGGGGTCGTCGAGCGACGCGCCGAACAGGTCTCGGAGGCGTCCGAGCCGATACCGGGCCGTCTGCGGGTGAACCCCGAGCCGTTCGGACATCGGCCCGATCCGTCCCTGCTCGGCCAGCCAGCAGCGCAGCGTCTCGAGCATCCGCACCCGCGACCCCGGGGAGAGGCGAGCGAGCGGGGCAAGTTGCTGCTCGGCAAGCTCAGCCGCGAGGAGGGAATCGGCGCGCAGCATGAGCTCGCCGATGTGATCGCGGGCGACGATCAGCGACGGCATCTCACCGGCGAGCTCGAGCGCCGCTCGCGCCCGGACGAAGCTGAGCGCCGCCTGAGACCACTCGACGGTTGTTCCGATCGCGCCGACGAGACCTCCGTCGACGACCGCCCGCTCGAGCTCGGAGAGCCGCCCCGGCGCGTCGGGGTCCGGCACGATCGCCACCGAGGTCTCGCCGATGGTCTCGGCGATCGCATCCTGCGGGAGGTGCAGCGAGAACGGGCCGCGGTGCCCTGAGGCGACGAGCACCGTGAGCACGCGCGGGAGCTCCCAGCCGGCCTCAACGGCGGCGGCCTGAATCGCCGCGGGCTCCGCCTGCGGATCGCGCACGAGCATCCGAACGAGCCGCCGGCGATGCAGTTCGACCTCGCTCGCCGCCGCCGACTGCTCGCTCGCGTGGCCCTCGGCCGACTCGGCCGAGAGCACGTCGATGTAGGCGAAGATCGATTCCGCGAGCAGGTACAGCATCTCCGGGGCGAGCCCGGCCGCACTGCCGCGGGCGACGAACCGCCGCCACGCGACGCGAGCACCGGCACGGTAGGCGCTCAGCAGCGCGTCGAGGCTCCGGCCCGCGCGCATCTCTCCCTGGCCCAGGGTGCGGTAGACATCCGACCGCTCGACCGGGCCGCCGGCTTCGATCTCGGCGAGGAAGTGGCGAAGCGCCTCCTGGACACCGGCCCGGATGCCCACACCGAACTCCCCCTCGAGCGGACGCGCGTACGCCGGGACGCGCCGCACCGCGTCAATGATCTCATCGGCGACGTCCGGCAGATCGGGCCGGAGGACTTCGGCGATGCTTGGTGGCAGGTCGTGCCACGGTTGGTCGGCCATTATCTTGTCACGAACGTATGAAATCTCGCCCCCCTGTCGTCGCAAAAGCAAGAGAATCGTGAGCCATCGCTCAGTATTCTCTTAGTAACTACCCGATGTCGCGAGCTCATAAGACCGCAAATCTGATTGGCGTGCCGCTGCCGCTGGTCGGCCTGCTTGTCGCGATCGTCCTGTTGTGGAATCGGGCCGTTGGGCCACTTGAGCTCGGTCTCCTCGTCGGCCTGTACGTCATCACCTGCCTCGGCGTGACGCTCGGCTACCACCGGATGCTCACCCACCGGGCGTTCGAGTCCTCGCGTGCGTTCCGCGCGATCATCGCCGTGCTCGGGTCGATGGCCGTCGAGGGCTCGGTGATCACCTGGGTCGCCGACCATCGCAAGCACCATGCGTTCACCGATCAGGAGGGCGATCCCCATTCCCCGCACCTCAGCGGTCCCGGGTTCTGGGGTGGCGTCAAGGGTCTGTGGCACGCCCATATCGGCTGGCTGTTCGAGAGTGTCGGCACCGCAGAGCGCGAGCGGTTCGCGCCGGACCTCCTCAAGGACGGCGTCCTGCGCGTCGTCGACAAGCTGTTCTGGGTGTGGGTTCTCCTCGGGTTCGTGATCCCGTTCGCACTCGGCTGGATCATCGGCGGTGGCCTGGGCACAGCGATCACCGCGGTGCTGTGGGGTGGGTTCGTCCGCGTGTTCCTGCTGCACCACGTCACGTGGTCGATCAACTCGATCTGTCACTTCTTCGGGCGCAAGCGCTTCGACATCGAGGACGAGTCGCGCAACGTCTTCTGGCTCGCCCCCCTGTCGATGGGCGAGGCCTGGCATCACAACCATCATGCCTTCCCGACCTCGGCGTTCCACGGCCTGCGCTTCTGGGAGCGGATCGCGGACCCGACCGGGCTGCTCATCGCCCTGTTCGAGAAGCTCGGGATCGTGTGGAACGTCGTGCGCGTCAGCCCCGAGCGGCAGGCCGCGAAGAGCCTGCCGGAGCAGCGTCGCAGCCGGGCGAAGGTCGCGCCGGAGACGTAGCGGCGGCACGGCGCCTGCGGCGTCCGACCCGCGGCGTCCCCCCTGCGGCATCCGGCCTGAGGCGTCCGACCCGCGGCGTCCCCCCTGCGGCATCCGGCCTGCGGCTTCCCGTCCGCGGCGTCCCCCTGCGGCGTCCGAGCCGAGAGTCCCGCCTACCCGCCTTCCAACGGCGCCATCGTCAGTCCGGCCCCGTCGAGTGCTTCCCAGTACGTTTCAGCATCCTCCCGGGGCCCGGACCACACAATCGCGCAGCCCGTGTTGTGGATTCGGTCGGCGAGCCGGTAGCCCTGCGCCAGGGAGACGCCGGGAATCACCCGGGCGAGGGTCTCGGCGACATGGTCGAACGTATTGAACTCGTCGTTGAGGACCACGACGCGCCAAAGTCCGCCGACGCCACCGCCCGGACCACCCAGGCGGGGCAGCTCAACCGTCTGCGACATCGATCTCAGGATACCGAGGCGCCCTCGGCGCGACCAGCCCGCTCTCCCCGCTTGCGCCAGTAGCGCTGCAGCCCGGCGTACAGCTGGTCGGGCGGTGCCGCCTGGGTATACGCCTGCGCCACCTCGGGGCTCGCGGTCGTCTCGATCTCACGCCGGATCGCGGCGATGAATCCCGGTTCGTCGTGTTCGCGCGCGAGGTCCGCCCAGCGACCGAGACGGTCGCACAGCTCGTCAAGCTGCGCGGTGACCTCGTCGCTGGCGCCGAAATGCGTCATCGCGAGCCGCTCCGGCGCCCAGCCGCGGATCAGCTCGATCGACCGCTGCCATGCCTCGATGTCGATGTCCGGCGGCGGCGTGGGTGGAATCGTGATCGTGTCACGAGTGATCCGCACGCCGCCGACGTCTCCCACGAAGGCCGTGCCCTCGTGGAGGTAGGACACGTGATGGGAGGCGTGGCCGGGCGTATAGGCGACTTCAAACGCCCCGTCGATGACGCGCTCGCCGCCGGTGAGGATGCGTATCGAGGATTCGGGCACGGCGATGAACTCCCCCCACAGCCGATCCATGTCCGCGCCGTAGAGACGCCGCGCGCTCTCAAGCAGTCGGGCGGGATCGATCATGTGCGGGGCGCCGCGCTCATGGACGTACACCTCGAGGTCGGGCCAGCGCTGCACGAGCGATCCGCTCGCGCCGGCGTGATCGAGGTGGATGTGCGTGAGCAGCAGGGCGCGCGGTCGCGCGCCGCCGAGCGCCTCGAGCAGCGTCGGCAGGCACGAGCTCGGACCGGGATCGATGAGGATGTCGCCGACCTGCCAGCACCCGATCACGCGGTCGCGACCGACGTGGTGAAGCTCGATCAGGCGCGGCGTCATGTCTGGGGCGGAGGTTCGCCGGTGCCCCACGGCGGCGGCGGTGGTGCGCTGGCGGTGGTGTCGTCATCGGCGTTCGGCGTCCGATGGACCTCGGTCGCGGCGTCATCCGGGGCGGGGGCGTCGGGCTCCACCACGGGCAGGACGGCGGTCGCGTCCGGGTCGATCTCCTCCTCCTCGCCCGCCGCGCCGGCCTCGGCGTCGAACAGCGGTGGCGGCGGCGGCGCCTTGGGGTCCTCCAACTCTGGGTCCTCCGTCTCTGGGTCCGCCGCCTCGACGTCGACCGCCGACTCGACCGCCGGCATCCCACCGGTCGACTCGTCGGCGGGTGGGAACCGCTCAGCGGCAGCGTCGGCGAGCGCCGTCAGCTGGGCGGCAAGCTCGCGCGCGTCCTCGATGATCCGCAGCCGCTCGGCCCAGATCCGATCGGCGTCAGCGTCGAGATCCTTGATCCGCTGCTCCCCGGCCGCGGCGATCTCCCGCGCCTCCTGGCGGGCCTGTTCGAGGCGATCCTCCGCCTCCCGGCGCGACTGGGTGGTGATCTGCTCCGCGGTGTCGTGGGCGCGCTGGAGAATGCCGGAGATCTGCTCACCGACGCGTTCGAGCGCCCGGCGAACGGCGGCATCGGGCGAGCGCCGCGCCTGCAGGTCGGCGATCAGCTGACGGGTCCGCCGCACGTAGGCATCGACCGCCAGCGGGTCGTATCCACGGCGCACCCGTGGAAAGTCGGTTTCCTCCGGGGTGGGCAGCGGATCGTCGGGCAGCGACGAGAGCGGGGCCGTGATCTCCTGAAGGATCGCGTGTTCGTCGGCGGCGCGGCTCTGGTCCGGCATCACCGTGACGTTACCCAACCGCGCCGACGAGCGACCGCGCGGCGCCACTTAGTCGATAGGTTCCGGGCGCGATCTCGGCCGTACGGCGGCGGTATTCGCTCCACAGCCACGGCCACTGGTTGGGATCCTCACCGTTCTCATTGACGTACCAGTTCGTGCACCCTGTATGCCAGACGGTCCCCGCCAGCGCCTCGCGAAGCTCTCGGTCGAATGTCTCGGCGGCCTCGGGACGAACCTCGATCGTGTCCGCGGCGGAGATCTGCATCGTCCGCAATGCGGCGATCACGTGCTGGACGCCGGCCTCGATCGTGTAGATGACCGAGCCAGTCCCGCCGTTGGTGTTCGGGCCGTAGATCAGGAACAGGTTCGGGAACCCCGGGACGCTCAGCCCGAAGTAGGCCCGCGGACGACCGGTCCAGCGCTCGCTCAGCGATACGCCGTCGGCCCCGATCACGTTCATCGGGGTGACAAAGCCATGCGTCTTGAACCCCGTCGCCAGCACGAGCACGTCCGCGGGCCGCTCCGTCCCGTCGGCGGTCCGGACCCCGCCGGGCAGGACGCGCTCAATCCGATCGGTGACCAGCGAGACGTTCGGACGGGTCAGCGTCGGATACCACTCGTCGGTGAGCATCACCCGCTTGCAGCCGACCTCGTCGGTGGGCGTCACCTTCCGCCGCAGCTCCGGGTCCTTGATCGCCTTGTTGATCTGCCGACGCCCGATCGCCCGGAACGCCGGCAGCAGCCATGGGGTCCGGCCGGTCATCGTCGCGGCGCCGAGTTCGTGAAAGGCGAAATTCGCGCTCCGGTCGGCCCGCTGCAGCGCCGGCAAGCGCGCGAGCAGCTGCTTGGTGCGCTCCTTGTAGGCGAAGTCCATGCGCGGGAACGTCCATCCCGGCGAGCGCTGATAGATGTCGAGCCGGTCGACCGACGGAGCGATCGCCGGGCCGGCCTGGATCGCGCTGCAGCCGGTGCCGATCATCGCCACCCGGCGATCATCGAGCGGGACGTCGTGGCGCCACTCGGCGGTGTGAAACGCCGGTCCGGCGAAGGTGGAGAGACCCTCGATCGCGGGGACGCTCGGCACCGAGAGCTGGCCGCACGCCGTGAGCAGGACGTCGGCGCCGAACTCACCAGCGCTCGTGCCCAGCGTCCACCGGGCCCGTTCGGCATCCCACGTCGCCGTCTCGACCTCGACCCCGGTCCGTACCCGGTCCCGCACGCCCTCGCGCTCGACGATGTCCTCGAGGTAGGCCTGAATCTCGGCCTGCGGGGCGTAGCGGCGTGACCAGCGCGGGTTCGGCGCGAACGAGAACTCGTACAGGTGCGACGGCACGTCGCAGGCCGCGCCCGGGTAGGTGTTGTGGTGCCAAACGCCGCCGACGCGCTCGCCTCGTTCAAACACCGTGACGTCCGAGAACCCGGCGCGCCCGAGCATCACGACGGCGGCGACTCCCCCGAAGCCACCGCCCACAACAGCGATTGAAGGCATCGCCGGGTAGCCTATCTGTATGCCGGACACTCCCTCCCCTCGCCTGTCCGAGCGTGATCGTCCGTGGATGATGCGGACGTACGCCGGGCATTCCGACGCAAAACGGTCCAATGAGCTCTACCGCCGCAACCTGGAAAAGGGCCAGACCGGGCTGAGCGTTGCCTTCGACCTGCCGACGCAGACGGGGTACGACCCCGATCACGAGCTCGCGCGGGGTGAGGTGGGCAAGGTCGGTGTCTCGATCGCCCACGAGGACGACATGCGCACCCTCCTCGACGGAATCCCACTTGATCAGATGAACACGTCGATGACGATCAATGCGACGGCAGCGTGGTTGCTCGCGCTCTACATCGTCGCCGCCGAGGACCAGGGAGTCGCTGAAAGCGACCTCCAGGGAACGACTCAGAACGACATTCTCAAGGAGTACCTGAGCCGCGGCACCTACGCCTTCCCGCCCGGCCCGAGCATGCGGCTGATCGCCGACACGATCGCCTACACGGTGCAGCACGTCCCCAAGTGGAACCCGATCAACATCTGCTCCTACCACCTCCAGGAGGCCGGGGCGACGCCGGTCCAGGAGATCGCCTACGCGATGAGCAACGCGATCGCGGTGCTCGACGCCGTGCGCGAGCGCTTGGGCGGGCAGGCCCAATCGCTGATGGGGAGCGTGTTCGGCCGGATCTCGTTCTTTGTCAACGCCGGTGTCCGGTTTGTCGAGGAGCACGCGAAGCTCCGCGCGATGGCGCAGCTGTGGGAGGAGCTCGGGCGTGACCGGTATGGCGTCGAGGACGAGACGAATCGCCTCTTCCGCTACGGCGTCCAGGTCAATTCGCTCGGCCTCACCGAGGCCCAGCCAGAGAACAACGTGTATCGGATCGCGCTCGAGGCGCTCGCCGTGACGCTCGGGCGCAGCGCCCGCGCCCGCGCGCTCCAGCTGCCGGCGTGGAACGAAGCGCTCGGGCTGCCGCGTCCGTGGGACCAGCAGTGGTCGCTGCGCTTGCAGCAGATCCTCGCCTACGAGACCGATCTGCTCGAGTACCCGGACATCTTCGAGGGCTCGTCCGTGATGGAGGGTCTCGTCGCCGAGCTCGTCGCCGGCGCCCGCGAGGAGATGGCCCGGGTCGCCGAGCTCGGAGGCGCGGTCGAGGCCGTCGACTACATGAAGGCCTCGCTCGTCGAGTCCCATCGTGAGCGCTGGCGACGGATCGAGAGCGGCGATCTCACCGTCGTCGGCATGAACAAGTTCACCTCAACGGAGCCCTCACCGCTCACCGCCGATACCGACGGCGGCATCCTCGTCGTCGACCCGCGGGTCGAGGCCGACCGGCGCGCCGCGCTCGAGGCCTGGCGAGCCAAGCGCGACCAGGCAAAGGTCGACGAGGCGCTCCGCGAGCTCGCGCGTGTCGCCCGTGACGACCGCGAGAACATCATGCCGGCGAGCCTCGCCGCCGCCCGCGCCGGGGCGACGACCGGCGAATGGTCCGGAACGCTGCGGGCGGTGTTCGGCGAGTACCGCGCGCCCACCGGCGTCGGCGAGGCCGCCGCCGTCTCCAGCGAGGATGTCGCCGAGCTGCGCGACGAGGTCGAGCGACTCAGCGAGGCGCTCGGCCGGCGGCTGAAGTTCCTCGTCGGCAAGCCCGGCCTCGACGGCCACTCCAACGGAGCCGAGCAGATCGCCGTCCGCGCGCGCGACGCCGGCATGGACGTCGTCTACGAGGGCATCCGGCTGACGCCGTCCCAGATCGCCACCTCGGCGGCCCAGGAGGGCGTTCACGTCGTCGGGCTCTCGATCCTGTCCGGCTCGCACCGCGAGCTGATCCCGGCCGTGCTCGAGGAGCTCCGCAACGCCGGCGCCGGCGATGTCCCGGTCGTCGTCGGCGGGATCATTCCCGAGGCCGACGCCGCCTGGCTTCGCGAGGTCGGCGTCGCCGCGGTCTACACGCCGAAGGACTGGGACCTCAATCAGATGATGCGAGACATCGTCTCGCTCGTCGCCGAGCGCAACGGCATCGTCGATACCGCCGCTCCCGCCTGAGCCCGCCGGTGCACGCCAGCGGGGCTGAGCTTGCCGAGCGGCTGCGGGCGCGAGACGTACGCGCCGCCCCGGCCGTGCTCAACCTCGTCGAGAACCGCACGCCCGCCGCGCGGGAGCAGGCGGCGGCGCTACTCGCGGCCGTCTCCCCCGCCGCGCTCGGCGGCGAAGCGCCGGCCCATGTCGTCGGGGTCACCGGCCCTCCGGGAGTCGGCAAGTCCTCGCTGCTCTCGCGACTCGTCGCCGAGTGGCGCGCCCGCGGGCGCTCCGTCGCCGTGCTCGCCGTCGATCCGACCTCCCGGCGCTCGGGCGGCTCGCTGCTCGGCGACCGCGCCCGGATCGACGTCGAGCCGTCCGACACCCACGTGTTCATCCGCTCGACGGCGGCCGGCGACCGTCTTGGCGGGCTCGCCCCGGCGACGCGGGCGGCGGCGGCCGCCCTCGCCGCCGCGTTCGACGTCGTCGTCATCGAGACCGTCGGCGTCGGTCAGTCCGAGACCGAGATCGCCGATGTCGCCGACACCGTCGCGGTCGTCGTTCAGCCGGGGTCCGGCGACGTGCTCCAGTTTCTCAAGGCCGGCATCATGGAGGTCCCCGACGTGCTCGTCGTCACGAAGGCCGACCTGGGACGGATCGCGATGCGCGCGCTCGCCGATCTGCGCTCCGCGTTACGGGCCCTCGGCGCGCGGGACACGGCCGTCGTCGCCGTCTCCTCGATGGCGCCGCCACGTGGGATCGACGCGCTCGTCGACGCGCTCGACGCACATCGGGCGTCACTCGATCTCGCCGGCCGCCGGACCCGCGCGCGAAGGATGCACGCACTCGCCGACTTCGCCGCCGAGTACGGCGACCGCGGGATCCGCGCCCTCGGTGGCCGCCGAGCGGCCGAGCGGTTGCTCGCCGACCAAGACCCCGGTCTAGACGTCCCGGCACTCGCGGCGGTGCTCGAGGGTGCCGCAGCCGACGTCGGCTGACCGGCACAATCTCAGGGGATGCGGATCGATCTCGCGATCATGCTCGGCGCCTTCGTGCTCGCCAGCGCTCTGGCCGGTGCGGTCGGCGCCGTCAATCTCGGCACCGCGCTCGCCTTCGGCCAGATCGCGTTCGCCCTCGCCGCCGTGCTCGTGATCGTCAAGCGACCCTAGAGTCATCGCCGTGCGGCAGGCCCACCGTGAGATCGTGCTCCCGGACCAACCGCTCCTCGATGGCCCGACCGCGCTCCGGGCGTGGCGCGACGACGACATCGATGCGATCGTCCGCGCCTGCCAGGACCCGGAGGTCGTTCGCTGGACGCGGGTACCCGAGCACTACGGCGAGGTCGAGGCCCACGCGTACCTGCTCGAGCGTGGCGCAGCCCTGCGCGCGGGGGCGACGGCGCCGTTCGCGATTGTCGCCAGCGACGATCTCGCACGGCTGCTGGGGTCGGTCTCGATCCTCCGCCTCGCATGGGAGCACCTCCGGGGCGAGGTCGGCTACTGGCTCGCACCGGAGGCCCGCGGCGCCGGGCACGCGACACGCGCGGTCTCGCTCGCGTGCCGGTGGGCGTTCGCCTCGCTCGGGCTCGAGCGAATCGACCTGCTCGCGGCGGCCGGCAACGTCCCGTCGCAGCGCGTCGCCGAGCGCGCCGGCTTCACCCGCGAGGCGCTGCTGCGCTCCCACAGCCGCGGACCCCTCGGGCGCGAGGACATGGTCGCGTTCGCTTTGTTCGCCGAGCCGTCGCCGCGCGGGCTCGAGAGCTCAACCGGGTAGCCTTGAGAGATGGCACCTGCGCCACTCCGCGACGGACACGGCCGTCTGATCGGCGACCTGCGCGTCTCGGTCACCGATCGCTGCAACTTCCGCTGTCAGTACTGCATGCCCGCCGAGGGCCTGCCATGGCTCGAGCGCCAGGGAATTCTCAGCTTTGAGGAGATCGCCCGGCTCGTGACGCTGCTGAGCGCCATGGGCGTGCGCGACGTCCGGCTGACCGGCGGCGAGCCGCTCGTGCGCCGCAACTTCCCCCACCTCGTGTCGCTGCTCGCCGCCATCCCCGACGTCGACGATCTGTCCGTCACGACGAACGGGTTCCTGCTCGAGCGCGACGCCGAGCAGCTCGTCCGTGCCGGAGTCACCCGCTTCAACGTATCGGTCGACTCGCTGCAGCGGGACCGCTTCTTCGAGATGACGCGGCGGGACGCGCTGCCCCAGGTGCTTCGGGGGCTCGAGCACCTCGCGTCGTTCCCGGAGGCCCACCCGGTCAAGGTCAACGCCGTCGCGATCCGTGGCTTCACCGAGGAGGAGGTGCTCCCGTTCGCCGAGCTCGCCCGATCGAGCTCCTACGAGATCCGCTTCATCGAGTACATGCCGCTCGACGCCGACCGGGCGTGGACCGCCGACCAGGTCCTGACCGGGGCCGAGATCCGCGCGGCGATCGACGCCGTGTACCCGCTCGAGCCCGTGCCGCGGGAGCCGCACGCCACCGCCCGCGTGTACCGCTTCGCCGATGGACGCGGCCGGATCGGCTTCATCAACCCGGTGTCCGAGCCGTTCTGCGGGGACTGCAACCGCATCCGGTTAACGGCCGATGGCCGGCTGCGCACCTGCCTGTTCTCGCTCAACGAGACCGACCTGCGGGGGCCGCTGCGGGACGGCGCCGCTGACGACGAGCTCGAGCAGATCATCCGCGATGCCGTCTGGCGCAAGGAGCTCAAGCATCACGTCGGCGAACCGGGCTTCATCCAGCCGGCGCGGTCGATGAGCGCCATCGGCGGATAGCCGTTTAATCACTTCGCAATCTCCTCGGAGCATCATCCGGTGCACCGATGCCATTGCTGCTGTTGTTCGCACTCATCGCCGGGGCTGGGACGGCGATCACGCCGTGCGTCCTCCCGGTCCTGCCCGCGCTGCTCTCGGCGGGTGCCGTCGGCGGGCGGCGTCGTCCGCTCGGGATCGTCGTCGGGCTCGCGACGACGTTCACGATCGCGATCGTCGCGCTCGCCCAGCTCGTCAAGGGCGTCGGGCTGGCAAGCGGAGCGGCCCGCACGCTGGCGATCATCGTCCTGATCGCGTTCGGTCTCGTCCTGCTCGTCCCGTCGCTCGCCGCCCGCGTGCAGGCGCCACTCTCCCGCCTCGCCCGCTTCGGCCCGAAGACCCGCGGCGACGGGTTCTGGTCGGGGCTCGGCGTCGGCGCCGCGCTCGGCTTCGTGTGCGCACCGTGTGCCGGGCCGATCCTCGCCGCCGTGACGTCGGTGAGCGCGTCGAGCGGGCCCTCGGCCCGGATCGTCGCCGTCGCGATCGCGTACTCAGTCGGTCTCAGCGCCGTGCTCCTGCTCTATGCCGTCGGCGGTCGCGCGTTGCTCGAGCGGATCCGCCGCCACACCCGCGGGCACCTCGTGGAGCCGGTGCTCGGCGCCGTGCTGTTGCTCACCGGCATCGCGATGGCGACGAACCTCGACGTCCGCTTCGAGGAGGCGCTCGCGAAGGACCGCAGCCTGCCCGCGTTCCTCGTCAACCCGACCCGCGCGCTCGAGAGCTCCCATGCTGTCCAGTCGCGGCTTGCGTCGCTGCGCCCGCCGCCGAAGTTCGCGAGCACAACCGGGCCGGCGAGCAATCTCCCCCGCCTCGGTCCGGCGCCCGAATTCACTGACACCCAGCGCTGGTTCAACGCCCCCGGCGGGCGCCCGCTCACGCTCCGCGGGCTCCGCGGTCACGTCGTGCTGGTCGATTTCTGGACGTACACCTGCATCAACTGCATCCGCACGCTCCCGTTCCTGAAGGGGCTCTACGCCACCTATCACCGCTATGGACTGCAGATCGTCGGTGTCGAGACACCGGAGTTCACGTTTGAGCAGAACGCCGGGAACGTCGCCCAGGCGATCGCGTCCGACGCGCTGCGCTACCCGGTCGTCCAGGACAACCGGTACGGGACCTGGAACGCCTGGGGCAATCAGTATTGGCCGGCGGAATACCTGATCGATGCCACCGGACAGGTCCGCCACACGCAGTTCGGCGAGGGCGATTACGCGCAGAGTGAGCAGGCGGTGCGGGCGCTGCTGCGTGAGGCTGGCGCGACGCGACTCCCGCCGCCGATGACCGCCAAGGCGATCATGCCCTCGGCGCAGCTGGCGACGCCCGAGACCTACCTCAACGCGCTGCGCCAGCAGGGCTTCGTTCCCCAACTGATGTCCGGCGTGCACACCTATCCCGGCATCCCGACGCCGCAGCTCAACCAGTTCGCGCTGCGCGGCCGCTGGAGCGTCGGCAGCGAGGACGGGAGCCCCGCCACGCCTGTCGCCGCCGGCGGGGCGATCCAGGTCGGCTTCCAGGCCGCGGACGTCTATCTCGTGCTCACGTCGGGCGGAAACCTCCCGCGCCAGGTCCGGGTGCTGCTCGACGGCAGGCCGGTGTCGGGCGTCGCGGCGGGCCGCGACGCCCGCGGGGGCGTCGTCACGGTTCGCGGGCAGCGGCTCTACTCACTCGTGTCGCTGCCCTCGGCTCAGCGGCATGCGCTGACGGTCGAGGTCCCGCCCGGCGTCAGCGCGTACAGCTTCACGTTCGGCTGATCCGCCGATCGAGCACCGCGGCGGCGTGGAGCAGGTCCTCGGGGGCATTGACGTTGAACACCGCCTCGCTGTCCTCGATTTCGATCAGCCGCGGATGGAGAGCCAGGACGGCATCGGTCAGTGCGACGTCGGAGTCCCCGCCGGCGAGCGACTGCGCCAGCGGCTCCGCCGCCCGCGGCTGGTAGCACCCGAGCAGCGGATGGAGCCGGCCCGCCTGCGTGGCCAGGACGGCGGGGGCTCGGCCCGGATCGGCCGATGCGAGGACCTCGACCACGGCGGGCGTCAGAAGCGGCATGTCGGCCGCGACGACGAACACCGGCCGCCGCTCGGCCAGCGCCAGCGCATGGGTGATGCCGACGATCGGATGCTGCGGCTCCGACGGCTCGATCCACACCGTGACGCCCGGCAGGCTCGGGAGTTCGGTATCCGCCTTCGCCACCACCGCCACATCCTCGAGGACGGCCTGCACGACCGCGACCGGGTACGTGATGAGCGGGCGGCCGCAGAGCTTGACGATCGCCTTCGAGCCACCGATGCGCCGACCGCCGCCACCAGCGAGGATCACCCCGATCGGACGCCGTCGGCCAAGCATCAGGCGGCCTCGTCGAACTTGGTCACGGCGCCATCGTAGAATCAGTCGCATGGAGGGCTCAACAGAGGTTCGGAGCTGGCTGCGGTGCTACCGCTGCTGGTCGCAAAACCTCGAGGTCCAAGTTCACTACGAGGGGATCCACCGGATCAATCCGGAGAGCGGCGAGCGCGGCGAGGTCGTCGACGAGATGCAGGAGGCGGTCGTCCAATGCCTTGAGTGCATGCACGACCAGCCGCACCTCGGGTTCCACAACGGCCGCGTCGAGCCGATCGAGGATCGCTGGGAGCGGATGATCGCCGGCACGCCATGGGTCGCCTCGTGCACGGTCACCGTCGACGCGGACGACGTCGAGACATGCTCGGGCCCCGAGGCCGGCGACGCCCTGTCCTACGCCGCTTTCGGCGACCACGGCACGCGGGAGTTCTTCACCCACGTCCGCTTCCACAAGCACGACGAGGATCGGATTGTCGTGCACCTGCTGGTCGAGCTGTACGCCCGCAGCGCCGAGGAGGCGACGGAGGTGCTCGAGGACGCCGCCCGCGGGACGCTCGCCATCACCTCGCTCGCCGAGGAGTCACGCCCGCCGGCCTCGACCGGCGACAGCAAGCATTAGCCGCGGCGCCGCGGAGCCGCGGAGCCGCGATGACGTTCGACAGCGACGGCCGATCCGGCCGCTATCGAACGCTGTGGTCGGCGGCCTCAGGCGGTCAGCCGACCGGAGCGCGCCCCCGAAGCTCCACATCCCCCTCCTCTTCGCTGGCAATCACGTCCCGCCGACGACCCCGGCCCCGAACGCGCTCCGAACCACCGGACCGCTGCCACACCTCGAGCACGATCACGACCAGCGCCACCGGCACCGTCGCCGGCAGCTCAGCCACGACGAAGAACAACAGGTCGAACAGCGCGGCGAATACGAACACCATGAGCGCGGCAGCCCGCTGCACCCGCACCTGACGGGCCAGCGCCGCCCCGAGCAGCCCCGCGACGAACAGGTCGCCGTAGCCCATCGACACCGTTCCGAACAGTTCGCTCTGGAGCTGCGGCAGACCGGCGCCCGGGTGCGCGCCCACGAGCACGGCGTTCGGCGCCTGGAGGAGATCGGAGACCACGAGCCACGTGTCCGCGACCGCCATCAGCACGATCCCGACCTTCAGCCACCCGGAGGGCGTCACCACCCCGAGCAGCACACCCAGCGTCACGCAGCTCAGCGCGCTCAACACCGCCGCCGCGGCCTCGCCGGCCAACGTCGTCCGCGACGCCCAGGCCACGATGAACAGGGGCACGGCACCGAGCGCGGCCCACGGCACGCTCCCCCGCGCCGCCCACCCGAGGGCAGCAGCTGCGAGTGGCGGGACGGCGATCAGCGCGAGATACGTCAGGCCCGTCGCCGTGTCGGACACGTACCGGATCGCAAAGATCGTCAGCACGATCGAGGCGATCGGCACGACCGCCCATACCGGCCCGCGCAGCCGCTCGAACAGCGCCACCCGCGGCGGCACGCGGGGCGCAGCGACGACGGCCGCCTGCAACCCGAGCAGCGCGGCGTCAGACCAGACGAACGGAAGGGCCACGCCCTGAGGGTACGACCAACCGGCCGTCCCCCCGGGCGAATCTTCAGATGCTCTTAGGCCCCCAGACGCTCGGCAAGCGTCGTCAGCTGGGCCCGCAGCGCCTCGGGGAGCTTCTCGCCGAACGCGGCGTAGTGTTCGCGCATCTGCGGCAGCTGTTCCTTCCAGCCGTCCGCATCGACCGCCAGCAGCTCCTCGAGGGCCTCGGTCGTGATGTCGAGGCCGTCGACCTCGATGCCCCCGTCTCCGACCGGCGGAAGCAGCCCGATCGCGGTGTCGACCGCCTCGGCCTTGCCCTCGCAGCGCCGGAAGATCCAGGCCAGCACCCGTGAATTCTCGCCGTACCCGGGCCACAGGAACTTGCCGTTCGCGTCCTTGCGGAACCAGTTGACGTAGAAGATCCGCGGCAGCTTCGCGCCGTCGCGCTCGGCCAGCAGCAGCCAATGGCGGAAGTAATCCGCCATGTGATAGCCGCAGAACGGCAGCATCGCCATCGGATCCCAGCGGAGCCGGCCGACCTTGCCGGACGCCGCCGCGGTCGTCTCCGAGGACATGGTCGAGCCGAGGAACACGCCGTGCTCCCAGTCCCGCGCCTCATACACGAGTGGGACGACGGTCGAGCGCCGGCCGCCGAACAGCATCGCGGCGATCGGCACGCCGCGCGGGTCCTCCCACTCGGCCGCGATCGACGGGCACTGTGCCGCCGGGGTCGTGAAGCGGGCGTTCGGATGCGCCGCCGGGGCCTCGGAGTCCGGCGTCCAGTCATCCCCGTGCCAGTCGATCGCATGGGCCGGCGGCTCCGCCGTCAGACCCTCCCACCACACGTCGCCATCATCCGTCTTGGCGCAGTTGGTGAAGATCGAATTGCGACCGATCGTGTCGATCGCGTTCGGGTTCGTCATCGCACCGGTCCCCGGGGCAACGCCGAAGAATCCGGCCTCGGGGTTGACCGCGTACAGCTGGCCGTCCTGGCCGAACTTCATCCAGGCGATGTCGTCGCCGATCGTCTCAACCGTCCAATCGGCAAGGGTCGGGATCAGCATCGCCAGGTTCGTCTTGCCGCATGCGCTGGGGAACGCGGCCGCCACGTACTTGATCTCGCCCTCCGGGGAGGTGAGCTTGAGGATCAGCATGTGCTCGGCGAGCCAGCCCTCGTCACGGGCCATCACCGAGGCGATCCGCAGCGCGAAGCACTTTTTGCCGAGCAGCGCGTTTCCGCCGTAACCGGAGCCATACGACCAGATCTCCCGCGTCTCGGGGAAGTGGACGATGTACTTGTTCTCGGCGTTGCACGGCCAGGTGACGTCCTTCGCCCCGTCGACGAGGGGCATACCGACCGAGTGCAGGCACGGCACGTACTCGCCCTCCTCGCCGAGGCAGTCGAGCGCCGGCTGACCCATCCGGGTCATGATCCGCATCGAACAGGCGACGTACGCCGAATCGGTCAGCTGCACGCCGATGTGGGAGATCGGCGAGCCGAGCGGACCCATGCTGAACGGAACGACATACATCGTGCGACCCCGCATCGATCCCTCGAACAGCCCCGTCAGCGCGTGCCGCATCTCCTCGGGGTCACGCCAGTTGTTGGTCGGCCCAGCCTCATCCGCGTCCTTGGAACAAATGAAGGTGCGATCCTCGACCCGCGCCACGTCGTCCGGGTCCGATAGCGCGAGGTAGGAGTTCGGCCGCTTTGCGTCGGACAGCCGCTCGAAGGTCCCCGCGTCGACCAAGCCCTGCGCCAGCCGGTCGTACTCCTCCGCAGATCCGTCGCACCAGTACACCTCGTCAGGCTGGGTGAGCGTCGCTACCTCCTCGACCCAACCGAGCAATCGGGCGTTGGTGGTTGTTGCCTGGTGCTGCGGTGCCGTGTGTGCCATTGGTCTGCCTTGTCGCTCCTTCAAAAATGAGTTCGGTAGCTTGCCCAAGGCTACCCGGGAAACAGCCAAAAGAGCTTCCGGGGTCCCTACGCGAACGGGATCCGGAATAGCTACTCGACGTTCGTTTCTGCCGATTGTGCTGTTGTTTTACCGTTTTCCTGGCTTTTGCGCGGGACGAGGACGAGCCGCTTGAACTCGGCGACGAGGACGCCGTCCTGGTTGAGGACCCGGGTGTGGACGCGCACCGTCCCCCGGTCCTGCTTTGACCGGGAGGGCTTGACCTCGAGCACCTCTGACTCGCAGAAGAGCGTGTCACCGTGGAACACCGGGGCGGGATGGCTCAGCTCCTCGGTCGCCAGGTTGGCGATCGCCTTACCGCTGACGTCTGAAACGCTCATCCCCAGGGCGAGCGAGTACACGAGCGGACCGACGACGACGTTGCGGCCCTGCTGCGACTGCTGGGCGTAGACGTCGTTGATGTGCAGCGGGTGGTGGTTCATCGTGATCAGGCAGAACAGGTGGTCGTCGGCCTCGGTCACGGTCTTGGCCGGCCAGTGCTTGTAGACCGCGCCGACCTCGAATTCCTCGAGGTAGCGGCCGTACGGATGGGCGCCGCTTGCCTCCCGCGCCGCCTGGTCGGTGTCAACTTGGCTCATCAGTACTCCTGGTTTGTCCGGTTAACGGGTCAGGGAGAATGCCAGTCTGCGCGTCTTTTCGGCCCGATCGGCGATCGATGGCGCCTTTTACGACATTCTCATTAACCGGCCCTACCGTCCGCTCGAGGAATGACCCCGCCGCCGAAGCATCTGTGGTCTGGTGACTGGCGCTCCGACTCGGACGCCACCGCGGATGAGCTTGCTGCGCTCCGCGCCCTTCCGCGACCGCCGGTTGAAGAGGAGGAGCCGCCGCCGGAGCCGCCGCGCACGCGTCCCGCTGCCCCCGCGCCGCGTCCCCGCCGGACGCCGTCGCGCCGGCTGCGCACCACGACGATGCTCGTCCTCGCCGTGCTCGTCGCCGCCGGCATCGGCTGGGGCCTGACCAGCGCGCTCGGCACGAACACGTCAACCGAGAAGAACAGCCAGACGGCGTACCTCGGCCTCCGCGTCGCCTCGCACGCGCTGATGGGCGGTCTGCTCATCCGCAGCGTTGACCCCGGCAGCCCCGCCGCCAAGGCGGGCATTCACGCGGGTGACGTGTTGGCGCGGATCGGGCAGGTCGAGGTCCACACGCCGGGCGATGTCCGAGCCCTGATGCTCGGCCGCCACCCCGGCGACGACATGCAGCTCGGGATCGAACGGGGCCCGATCTCGTTCTCGGTCGTCGCGACTCTGGCGGCGCGACCATGAGCTTTGGCGCCCCACTCGTCCTCGTCGCGCTGGGCGCGATCCCGGTGCTCGTCTTCCTCTACTCGGGCTACCAGCGCCGCCGGCGCACGGCGGTCGCCGCGTTCGTCACCCCTGCGCTGGCGGACTCGGTCGCCCCGAACCGGCCCGGGTGGCGCCGCCACCTGCCGATGGTGATGTTCGCGCTCGCGCTCACGGTGCTGATCATCGCCGCAGCACGCCCGCAGAAGAGCGTTGCGGTCGCCGTCAACAACGCCGCGGTCGTCCTCGCCAACGACGTCTCGAGCTCGATGGCCGCCACCGACCTGAAGCCCTCGCGGCTCGGCGCGGCCGAGGTCGCCGGGGACCGCTTCCTCTCGAGCCTCCCGTCGACCGCGCGGGCGGGGCTGCTCCAGTTCAACCAGCACGCCACCGTGCTCCAGTCGCCGACGACCGACCGGGCGCTCGTCCGCCAGGCCCTGTCCGAGCTGCGCGCCGACGGCCACACCGCGATCGGCGACGGGATCCTCACCGGCCTGCGGATGCTCGCCGCACTGCCCAAGCAGAACGGCAAGGCGCCGCCCGGCGCGATCGTGCTGCTCTCGGACGGCTTCTCCACCAATGGCGCCGATCCGCTCGCCGCGGCCCGCCAGGCCAGGGCCCAGCACGTCCCGATCTACACCGTCGTGCTCGGTAACAGCAGCGGCACGATCCGCGTCTACCGCAACGGCCACTTCGTCACCGAGCGCGTTCCGCCCGCGCCGCAGCAGCTCCAGGAGATCGCCCGGGCCGCCGGCGGCCAGTCGTTCACCGCCGCCGACACGGCCGGGCTGAGCGCCGTCTACGCCCGCCTCGGCCGGCAGCTCGGCCATAAGAAAGTCAACCGCGAAATCACGGCGAGCTTCGCCGGTGGTGCGATGGTCCTGCTGCTGATCGGCAGCGTCTTCTCGCTCCGCTGGTTCGGCCGCCTCGTCTAACCGCTAGGAGACCATGAGCTTCAACGACCCCCACCACCGGCCGGTCGAGACCCCGCCCGTCGAGAACCCACATGACCTCCGCGCCGAGGCGCGCGAGGCCCTGCAGGAGGCCCTGCACGAGATCAAGCGCGTGATCGTCGGCCAGGACGCCATGCTCGAGCGGCTGCTCGTCAGCCTCCTCGCCCGCGGCCACGTCCTGCTCGAGGGCGTCCCCGGCCTCGCCAAGACGCTGACCGTGAAGACGCTCGCCGCCGTGCTCGGCGGGTCCTACAGCCGCGTGCAATTCACTCCGGACCTCGTCCCTGCCGACCTCGTCGGCACGCGCGTCTACCGGCCGGATAGCGGCAGCTTCGACACCGAACTCGGGCCGGTGTTCGCGAACTTCGTGCTCGCCGACGAGATCAATCGCGCCCCGGCAAAGGTTCAGTCAGCCCTGCTCGAGGTGATGCAGGAACAGCAGGTGACGATCGGCGGCACGACGTTCCCGGTGCCCGCACCGTTCATCGTGATGGCGACCCAGAACCCGATCGAGTCTGAGGGCACCTACCCCCTGCCGGAGGCCCAGGTCGACCGGTTCCTGATGAAGATCCTCGTCGACTACCCGTCGATGGGCGAGGAGGCGGCCGTCGTCGGGCGGAGTCTCGTCGCGCCCGCGGCGGTCAGCGAGTGCCTGTCGGTGGCAGAGCTCGAGCGCTTCGGCCGGGCGGCCGAGACCGTGCTCGTCGACCGCGATGTCATCGGCTACGCCGTGTCGCTCGCCGACGCGACCCGCAACCCCGGGAATCATGGACTGCCCGATCTGGGGACGATGATCGAGTACGGCGCGAGCCCGCGCGGTCCGATCGGTCTCGTGCAGGCCGCCCGCGTCCTCGCGCTGCTGCGCGGACGTGGCCACGTCGCCGCGGAGGACGTTCGTGACCTCGCCGCCGACGTGATGCGCCACCGGATCGTGCTCTCCTACGACGCGCTCAGCGAGGGCGTCACCGCCGACGAGCTCCTGGAGCAGGTGCTCGCGACCGTGCCGGAGCCCGGCTCGCATCATCTCACCCGGCCGCTGGCCGGGGGCGCCCGACCGGTGGCGGCTGGATGACCCAGACGCTGCTGCAGCCGCCCGCGGCGCGGCAGGGTCCGGGACCGATCCCGCAGCCGCTGGTCGACGCGCTCGACGTCGCGATCACGCGCAAGCTCGCGCACACGCTGCCGGGCGACCGGCGGGCGGCGGGCGTCGGCCTCGGCGTCGAGCTCGCGCAGCTCCGGCCGTACGTCGTCGGCGACGACGTCCGCCACATCGACCCGGCGGCAACGGCGCGGACGGGCGGGCAGCCCCACGTCCGCCTCCACGTGCCGGACCGCGCGATGACGACATGGATCGTGCTCGACGTCTCGCCGTCGATGGCGTTCGGGACCGCGCAGCGGTTGAAGGCCGACGTCGCGGAGGGCATCGCCCTCGTGTTCGGCCGGCTCGGCATCCGCCGGGCCGGAAGCGTCGGGTTGATCATGTACGGCGCGGGCGGGGCGGGTGGGACCCGAGTCCTGCCGCCACGCGGCTCGAAGCCGGGCCTGGTCGCGCTGCGCCGCGCGCTCGCCGACGGCGTCGCGCCGGACGGACGGCACGAGCCGGCGGCGTTCGCCGACGCCCTGCAGCGGACGGGCCGCCTCGCCCGTCAGAGCGGCCTCGTCGTCGTCGTGTCCGACTTCCGCGACCAACGCGGCTGGGAGCGCCCGCTCGGATCGCTGCGCATGCGCCATTCGGTGATCGGCGTCGAGATCGTCGATCCGCGCGAGCTCGAGGTGCCCGCGGTCGGCCACCTCGCGCTGATCGACCCCGAGACGGGCGCGCGGGTCGAGGTCGATACGTCGAGCGCCCGGCTGCGCGAGCGCTTCGCCGAGCTCGAACGCGAGCGCCGCGAGACGATCGCCGGTGAGCTGCGCCGCCTGCGCGTCCACCACGTTTCCCTGTCCACTGACGCCGACTGGCTGCTGGAGCTCGGCCGACAGCTGCGATGACGTTCTCCTCCCCGATCTGGTTCATTGCCCTCGCCGCAATTCCGGCCGTGCTCGCGCTGCAGTACGCGGCCCGCCGCCGCGCTCGCCGCTACGCCGTGCGCTTCACCGCCGTCGAGACGCTGCGGCTCGCCGCCGGTCCGAGTTCGACGTGGCGCCGGCGGTTGCCGCTCGGGCTGCTGCTCGCCGCAATCGCCGCGCTCGCGGTGGCGATGGCGCGACCGCACGTCGCCTACCAGGCGGCCGTCGACCAGGCCTCGGTCATGCTCGTCACCGACCACTCCGGCTCGATGGCGGCGGCCGACGTGCAGCCGACCCGCCTCGCCGCCGCCGTCAAGGCGGCGAACACGTTCGTCGATCAGCTTCCGTCGGGTGCCCGGGTCGGGGCGGTCGCGTTCTCGAGCGCCGCCGACTCCGTCCAGGGTCCGGTGACCAACCACGGCGCGGCTCGCAGCGTGATCGACGCCGAGACCGCCGACGGGGCGACGGCGACCGGCGACGCCCTGGCGCTGGCGCTGCAGCTGCTGCACGGCACGAACCCCAAGCATCCGCCGTCGGCGATCGTGCTCCTGTCCGACGGGGCGGCGAACACGGGCGTCGATCCGACAACCGTCGCCCGCCAGGCCGCCCGGGAGAAGATCCCGATCTATGCCGTAGCGCTCGGCCAGCCCGGGGCGACGATCCCGAACCCCGACCCGCTCGGGCCGCCCGTCGACGTCTCCCCCGATCCGCAGCTCATGGCCCAGATCGCCAAGTTGTCCGGCGGACGCACGTTCAACGCCCAGAGCGCTGGCGAGCTCAGCTCGATCTACAAGTCGCTCGGGACGAAGCTCGGGTCGGCGACGCGCCACCGCGAGGTGACCGCGCTGTTCGCGATCGGCGGTCTCGTGCTGCTGCTGCTCGCCGCGGGCGCCTCGACGCGCTGGGCGGGACGGCTGCCGTAGCGTCCCTCGCGGTAGCTTTCGGGGCCGACCCAACCAGGAGATTTGACAGTGCGCAACCCTCGCGACTTCGGAAAGCCCTTGGCGATCGGCGCTCCAGCGCCGGTGCTCGAGATCCCGTTCAAGCCCTCACGGATGATCCACTTCCTTGACTTCTCGAACGAGAAGATGGTCGCCAAGGTGCCGGACATCGCCCCGACCGTGGACATCCTGCTCGGCAACCTCGAGGACGCCGTGCCGGTCGATCGCAAGGAGGCGGCGCGCGAAGGTCTGCTCCGCGTCGGTCGCGACATCGACCTCGGCGAGACCCAGCTGTGGACACGCGTCAACTCGCTCGAGTCGCCGTGGGTGCTGGACGACATCACCCAGATCGTCACCGAGATCGGCCACAAGCTCGACGTGATGATGATTCCGAAGGTCGAGGGGGCGTGGGACATCCACTACGTCGACCGCCTCCTCGCCCAGCTCGAGGCGCGCGCCCGCCTCGAGCGGCCGATCCTCATCCACGCGATCCTCGAGACCGGCCTCGGTGTCGTCAACCTGGAGGAGATCGCGACCGCCAGCCCCCGGATGCAGGGGATGAGCTTCGGCCCCGCCGACCTTGCCGCATCGCGCCGGATGAAGACGACCCGTGTCGGCGGCGGCCATCCCGGCTATCGCGTCATCGAGGACCCCGATGCCGACAATCCCGAGGCACCGCGGCCAAGCGCCCAGCAGGATCCGTGGCACTACTCGATCGCGCGCATGGTCGACGCCTGCACGTCCGCGGGGATCCTCCCGTTCTACGGGCCGTACGGCGACATCAAGGACGTGCTCGGCTGCGAGACGCAGTTCCGCGCCGCGTTCCTGCTCGGCTGTGTCGGCGCATGGTCGCTGCACCCGGTTCAGATCGGGATCGCCAAGAAGGTGTTCAGCCCCGATCCGGACGAGGTGCTATTCGCCAAGAAGGTGCTCGAGGCGATCCCCGACGGCCGGGGCGTGCACATGATCGACGGCAAGATGCAGGACGACGCGACCTGGAAGCAATGCAAGGTGATGGTCACGCTCGCCGAGCTGCTCGCGCATAAGGACCCGGAGCTCGCGGAGGCCTACGGCTTCGCGCCGAGCGCCGTGTAACACTGGCCCGGTGAGAATTTCGGCCAAAGCCGATTACGCGGTGCGGGCGGCCGTCGAACTGGCGGCTGCCACGGACGATAAGCCGGTCAAGGCCGAGCGGATCGCAACCGCACAGGGCATCCCCCTCAACTTCCTGGAGAACATCCTCGGCGAGCTGCGTCACGCCGGAATCGTCCGCAGTCATCGCGGTGCCGAGGGCGGGTTCCGGCTGGCCAAGCCGGCGAACGAGCTGACCGTCGCGGACATCATCCGCGCCGTCGAGGGACCGCTCGCCTCCGTGCGCGGCGGCCCGCCCGAGGAGGCCGAGTACGCCGGTGCCTCGGTGGCCCTGCCCCGGGTGTGGATCGCCGTCCGCGCGAACCTCCGCCGCGTCGTCGAGAACGTCACCGTCGCCGATATCGCCGGCGGCTCGCTACCGAAGTCGATCGACAAGCTCGCCGAGGACCCAGAGGCCTGGGTCACCAGGTAGCCAGCGGCGCATGCGCCGCTGGCCCCGCCGGTGCATGCACCGGCGGGCGAGGGCGCGCATGCGCGCCCTCGGGCAACGACGGGCCCGAACCAACCGTGCCCGATCAGGCGGTCGCGGGCTCCTCGCGGCGGCTCCCGGCCGGATCAGCCGGGGGCGGGGATGCGTCCTGCGGCGGGCGCACATAGACGATGTCGCCTCGCGCAAGCTCGAGCTGTTCGGTCTCGCCGCGGGTGAGCTGCGCGCGGGCGCTCTCGCCGCCGGGCAGCTCGAGCTCGATTCGCACCTCGAAGCCGAGATGCACGACCCGGGTGACCATCGCCTCGATCGCGCCCGGGGTCTCGAGCAACGAAACGGTGACGTCGTGCGGGCGCACGAGCTGGCCCTTGAACGTGCTCACCGGGCCGAGGAAGCCCATCACGAACGCGTTCGCCGGTTTGTCGTAGACGTCGCGCGGAGAGCCGACCTGCTCGATCCGCGCGTGGTTCATCACGGCGATCCGGTCCGCGACCTCCATCGCCTCCTCCTGGTCGTGGGTGACGAGAACGGTCGTCACCCCCTGCTCATCGTGGAGGCGCCGCAGCCACGCTCGAAGCTCGGCCCGGACGTTTGCGTCGAGCGCGCCGAACGGCTCGTCGAGGAGCAGCACGCGCGGGTCGACGGCGAGGGCGCGGGCGAGCGCCATCCGCTGCCGCTGGCCACCGGAGAGCTGCGACGGTTGCTGCTCTGCCCAGTTCGTGAGCCCGACGATCCCGAGCAGCTCGTCGACCTTTGCCGTGACCTCGTCCTTCGGGCGCTTGCGGATCCGCAGGCCGAACGCGATGTTCTCCCGTACGGTCATGTGCGCGAACGCCGCGTAATGCTGAAACACGAAGCCGATGCCGCGCTCCTGCGGGCGTGATGCGGTCACATCGCCCCCGTCGATCGCGACCGACCCGGTGTCCGGCGTCTCGAGCCCGGCGATGATCCGCAGCAGCGTCGATTTTCCGGAGCCGCTCGGCCCGAGCAGCGCCGTCAGCGATCCCTCCGGGACCTCCAGACTCACATCCTCGAGCGCGGTGAACTCCCCAAAGTGCTTGGAGACACGGTCGATGTCGATTCTCATCAGGCGTCGTCCTTTCGCGGCGCGAGCACGGTCATCACGATCAGCACGAGCAGGGACAGGACGGCGAGCTCGGTCGCCGCGGCGTACGCGCCGGGAATCGCGTCCGACCCGATCTGGCTGTAGCGCTGGTAAACGAGGAGCGGGAGCGTCAGCGTCGAGCCGGCGACGTTCGAGGACACGATCAGGACCGCCCCGATCTCGCCGAGGGCCCGTGCGGTCGTCAGCACGACGCCGTACGCGACGCCCCAGCGGATCGATGGCAGCGTCACCCGCCAGAACGTCTGCCAACTCGAGGCGCCGAGTGTCGCCGCTGCCTGCTCCTGCTCGTCGCCGACCTCGATGAGGACCGGCGCCACCTCGCGGACGACGAAGGGGAGCGACACGAAGATCGTCGCCAGCACGAGGCCCGGCGTGTGGTAGATGATCTGGTCGCCGCCGAGCCACCCGTCCTTGCCATAGACGAGGATCAGCGCCAGGCCGATGATCACCGGCGAGACGATGAACGGCAGGTCGATGAACGCGTCGAGGAGCTTCCGGGCGCGGCCTTCGCCGCGGACGATCGCGAGCGCCGCGCCGACCCCGAAGATCGTGTTCAACGGCACGGCGATGACCGCTACGAGGATCGTCAACCACAGGGCGCTGATCGCCGCCGGCGTCGTCATCCAGCCCCACGCGGCGCCCACCCCGTGCTCGAACGTCCGGTAGAAAACGACGACCAGCGGGAGCAGGAGCAGAACCGTCAGGTAGAGCAGCGCGACCGCCCGCACCGACAGGGTGGCTGTGCGGCTAATGCGCAACGCGACCTCCGAGGCGCCGGATCCCGATGAGGATGAGCAGCGAGATGACGAGCAGCACGACGGAGAGCGCCGCGGCCGCTTGAGGTGCGTCACTCTCGATGTCGGCGAAGATCACGATGCTCGCGATCTGCACCTTGCCGACGATCAGGACAAGCGACCCGATCTCGCCGACGGCGCGGGCGAACGACAGCGCCGCGCCGGACAGGATCGCCGGTCGCAGCGCCGGCAGCACGATGCGACGGAACGTGACGCTGTTCGACGCGCCGAGCGACGCCGCCGCCTCCTCGACCTCCTCGTCGAGTTCGATCAGCACCGGCTGCACCGAGCGCACGACGAACGGCAGGGTCACGAACAGCAGCGCGACGACAACCACCCCCCGCGTGAATGCCAGGTGGATGCCGAACGGGCTTTCCGGGCCGTACAGGGCGATCAGCGTGATGCCGGCGACGATCGTCGGCAGCGCGAACGGAAGGTCGATGAGGGCGTTGATGATCCGCTTGCCCGGAAACGAGTCGCGGACGAGCACCCACGCGACGAGCGTGCCCATCACCGCACCGATCGCCGCCACGATCAGGGAGACGACGAGCGTGATGACGAGCGACTTGATCGCCGCGGGGGAGGTCACGGAGTCGAAGAACGCTCCGATCCCGCCGGAGAACGCCTTCGCGGCGACGGCGACGAGCGGGATGAGCACGATCACGCTCAGATAGAGCGTGGCCATGCCGAGTCCAAGGCCGCCGTGCTGAGCGCGGCTACGCGCGCGGCGCCGGCTGCGAGCCGGCGCCGCTATCGCGTATGAATCAGGAGGAGGCAGTGGGGACTCCTGCTGCCTGCTCGATCTTCGTGATCGATCCCGTCGCCGGGTCGAAGAACTCCTTCTTCACCTTTGTCCAGCCGCCGAGGACCGCGATCGTGAACAGGTCGGCCGGGGTCGGGAACTTCGACGTGAACTGCTTGGCCACGGAGGAGAGCACAGGCCGGTAACCCTGCTGGGCCCAGATCGTCTGACCTGCCGGGCTCCACAGCCAGTTGATGAATGCCTGCGCCTGGGTCTTGTGCGAGCTCTTCTCGGTGACGGCGATCGGCGTCTCGATCAGGATCGTCTGCTTGGGGACGATGTACTGGATGGCGTCGCCGGCCTTCTGCGCGGAGATTGCCTCGCTCTCATAGGAGATGAGAACGTCGCCCTTGCCGCTCGTGAACGTCTGACGGGCGGCACTGCCGCTCGAGTCCTGCACGCTGACGTTCTTGGTCAGGAGCGTCTTGACGTAGTCGAGCGCCTGGGCGGGCGTCTTGCCCTCCTTCAGCTGCGCGCCGTAGCCGGCGAGGATGTTCCAGCGCGCGCTCCCCGACGTCGACGGGTTCGGCGTGATCACGTCGACGCCCGGCTTGATCAGGTCGTCCCACCCCGTGATGTGCTTGGGGTTGCCCGTGCGCACGACGAGCACGACGACAGAGTCCGTGGCAATCCCCTTCTCGGGGTTCGCCTTCCATGTCGCGCCAACGATGCCGTCCTTGACGAGCCGGGTGATGTCCGGCGTCGTCGAGAACGCGATGATGTCGGCCGGCTGGCCCGCGTCGACCGCGCGGCTCTGGGAGCCGGACGCGCCGAACGACTGGTTGAAGCCGATCCCCTTCCCCTGCGGAAGCTCCGAGTAGGCCGTCGTCAGCGCGTCGTAGGCCTTCTTTGGCGTCGAGTAGGCGACGAGGTTGAGCTTCACGCCGTCGCTGCTCGCGGCGCTCGCGCCGGAGCCGCTGCTGCTCGAGTCGGATGATCCGCCGCAGCCGGCGATCGCACCGCCGGCGATGAGGGCTGCCGCCAGCGCCAGCGCGCCGGACCGTCTGAACGTGGATGTACGAATCATCTGCTCCTCTATAAAAACTGTCTTCTTGATCTTATTTATGGACAACGTGGGGAATGATTTGTAGCACAAGCTCAAGCGGAAAGGTTGGGTATGGATCAGCCGGCGCCGGCCGCCTGAGGAGCCGTCGCCGTCGGCGCATCGTCGGTAGCCTCCGCCAGCGCAATGCGCTTCTTCGAATACGAATCCAGGGCGATCGTCGCCAAGGCGGGGATCCCGGTCACCAAGCATGGTTTTGCCAAGACCCCGGAGGAGGCCCGCGCGATCGCCGAGGACATCGGCGGCTCGGTCGTCATCAAGTCGCAGGTCCTGACCGGCGGCCGGATGAAGGCGGGCGGCGTCCAGTTCGCCGACTCCCCGGAGGAGGCCGAGGGCCACGCCGCCCACGTCCTCGATCTCGAGATCAACGGCCACATGCCACGCGGTGTGCTGGTCGACTCCAAGGCGGCGGTCAAGCACGAGTACTACGCCGGCGTCGTGTGGGACGGCATCCGCAAGCGACCGGTGATGCTCTTCTCGGACATGGGCGGGATCGACATCGAAGAAGTCGCCGAGCAGCATCCCGACCACGTTGCCCGCGCCCACTTCTCCACTCGCGAGCCGTTCTCGGACTGGCGGGCCAAGCAGCTGATCGCGTCGCTCGGCATCACCGGCTCCGCGCTCAATCGACTGACGCCGATCGTGGCCCGGCTCGCGCGGCTGTTCCTCCAGTACGACATGACGCTCGCCGAGATCAACCCCCTCGGCCAGCTCGAGGACGGCACCTTCCTCGCCCTCGACGCCCACATGGACATGGAGAACGAGGGCCGGCCGCGCCAGAAGGCGCTCCTGCACGAGCTCGGCGTCGGAGACGAGGAAACCCGCCAGGCGCGTGAAGCGACCCCGTTCGAGCTCGCCGGCGAGCAGGTCGATGCCCAGGATCACCGCGGCGTGGCCGGGAACGTCACGGAGTTCGACGGCAACCTCGGGCTCGTCATCGGGGCCGGGGGCGGCAGCCTGACATTGTTCGACGCCGTGCGCGCGCACGGCGGCGACCCGGCGAACTACTGCGAGATCGGCGGCAACCCGTCCGTGCGCAAGGCGAGCGGGCTCGCCAAGCTCGTGCTCCAGAAGCCCGGCGTCGACAAGATCGCGGTGATGATGTCGATCGTCTCCAACACCCGTGTCGACATCGTCGCCCGCGGGGTGATCAAGGCGTGCGTCGAGCTCGGCTACGACCCGGCCGAGAAGATCACGATCTTCCGGATCCCGGGCGCCTGGGAGGAAGAGGGCTTCAAGATCCTCGAGAAGTACGGCGTCGACTACGCCGATCGCTCGGTGTCGCTCCACGAGGCGGCGAAGCGCGCGGTCGAGAAGATCCAGGGAGCGGCTGCCTGATGTCGATCCTCATCGGTTCAGACACGACCTTCATCGTCCAGGGCATCACCGGGCGCGAGGCGGTCAACCTGACGCGTGAGTGCCTTGACTACGGCACCGGCGCGAAGATCGTCGGCGGCGTCACCCCCGGCCGCAAAGGTCGGGATGTCCACGGCGTGCCCGTGTTCGACACGGTCGCCCAAGCGGTCGAGAACCACGGCGGACCGATCGACGGCTCCGTTGTCACGGTCCCCCCCGCGTTCACCATGGACGCCGTGCTCGAAGCGCTCGAGAACGACGTCAAGCTGATCGTGATCGTCACCGAGCGGATCCCGCGGGGCGACGTCGCCCAGATGGTCGAGCTCGCCGCCGAGAAGGAGGCGCGCATCATCGGTCCCAACTGCCTCGGGATCATCGTCCCCGACGTCATCAAGATGGGCGGCATCGGCGGCCCCGCCAAGGATGCCGCCAAGTCGTACACGCCCGGGTCCGTCGGCGTCATCTCTCGCTCGGGCGGAATGACGACCGAGATGTCCTCGACGCTCACCGCGGCGGGCCTGGGGCAGTCGACCGCCGTCTCGATCGGCGGCGACGCGATCATCGGCTCGACCTACGCCGAACTGATGCCGCTGTTCGACGCCGACCCGCAGACCGAGGCGATCGTCATCTACACCGAGCCCGGCGGCCGGATGGAGGCCGAACTCGCCCGCTACGTCACCGAGACGGGCTCGAAGCTCCCGATCGTCGCGTTCATGGCCGGCCGGTTCATGGACGAGATGCCCGGCATGAGCTTCGGCCACGCGGGCACGATCGTCGAGGGCAAGGAGGACACCGCGAGCGAGAAGATCGCCCGCCTCGCCGAGGCCGGGATCGTCGTCGCCGAGGAGATCTCCGAGATCCCGAACATCGTCAAGGAGAAACTCGGAGCGAAGGTATGAGCGAGGCACTGTTCATCAACGTCGAGGTCGATCAATCGGTCGCCTCCGATCCGGTGCTTGCCGGCAAGCTCGCCGAGGTGTGTCCGGTCGACATCTTCGCCCAGAACGAGGACGGGACGCTGCGGATCGTCGACGAGAACCTTGACGAGTGCGTCCTGTGCGAGCTGTGCATCAACGCGGCCCCCGCCGGGACCGTGACGGTGCTCAAGCTGTACTCAGGCGAGACGCTCCCGGCGGCGTAGGCCACGCTTACGCGCGGTGCCGGCCCGCGCTCGCAACCGGTGCCGGCCCACGCGCCCGACAGCACCTCGACGCGACCTTTCGCATTCCACCGCCGCCCCCCGGCGGTGAACTGAGATTCACACCGCTCGCGGGGTCGGTCGCACGGCCGACGCACAGGCGTTTAGGATACGCCGTGAATGGCGCTCCGGAAATGCGCGAATTGCGGGCACGAGGTACCGGACAGCAGGTTCTGCATCCGCTGCGGGCATGAGCACGACGGCGGCGAGCCGGCACTGTCCCGGATCGGCCGCGTCCCCGGCGCATCCGCCGCCGGCCGTCGCCTGTCGGGCGTGCTGAACATCGATCCGGCGTCCTTGTCCGGCGTGCGGCGAGCATTCGCCGCAGCGCCCAACGAGAGCGTGCTGCGCCCGACGATCGTCTCGACGATCTTCCCGCAACTCCCGCACCCGTCGATGGCGACGTTCCGTGCCTGCCTGGGACTTGGGCTGGGCTCGGTGCTCGTGCTCGGGCTCGCCGGGCTGTATCCGGTGGCGCTGATCGCCGCCGCCGTGCTCGTCCCCTCCCTCGTCGTGCTCTACATGCTTGATGTCAACGTGTTCGAGGATCTGCCGCTTCCGGTGATCGGCACGACGCTCGTGTGGGGTGCGGCGACGGGGATTCTCACCGCCCTCATCGCGAAGGCGATCTCGCCGTCCGGGGCCGACATCTTCGTGAGCGGCACCGGCAGCTTCGTGCTGACCCGCGGGGTTCTCATCCCGCTGCTCAGCGTCGTGCTGATCCTCGCCGGACCGCTGTGGATGATGCGCTATCCCAAGTTCTCGACGGTCCTCGACGGAGCGACGTTCGCAGCCGCCAGCGCGTCGGCGTTCGTCGGCGCCGAGGTGATCGTCCAGGCGCTGACCGTCCTGACGCACGGGCTGCGACCGCCTGGCTCGGTCGTGGCATGGCTCGTCCAGCTGGCACTCATCGCGATCGGGCTGCCGATCGTGACGATCTCGGCGATGGCGGCCGTCGCGGGCGCTGCGTGGCTGCGCTACCGCGCCCCGATCCGGGATCGCCGGGCTTTGGGACGGCTCGGCTCGCTGTTCCTCGTCGTGCCGCTCGGAGCCGCGCTGCTGATCATCCCGGCGATCGCTCAGATCACGCTGCCGAGCGGCCTCGCGCTCGTGATCGTGGCCGCATTGGCGGTCGGAGGACTGCTGTGGCTCCGTCAGGTGATTCACGTCGGCCTGCTCGAGGAGGCGCTCGAACTCGAGGACGCGCCGATCATCACCTGCGCCAACTGCGGCCACCGCACGCGCCGCGGCGCCTTCTGCGAGTACTGCGGGATCTCCCTGGCCGCGCTGCCGTCAAGCCGCTCGGCACTGCACCGTGCCCCCACGCCGTCGACCCCGGAACAGTAGGCTCGGCCTCCGGGGTACATGGAGAGAAACGGGGGCAGCCGGCAATGGGAATGACCCTGCGGTGCACGATGGGTCCGTGCGTCGGCCAAGCGATCGCCGTCGACTCCGAGCTCGTGCTCGGTCGCGGGGCGCCGGATCCCGGCCATCTCGGCGGGGACGCACGGCTATCCCGCCGCCACGCGCGGATCTCGTTCGACGCGCAAGGACGTCCCGTCATCGAGGACCTCGGGTCGACCAACGGGACGTGGCTGAACGACGAGCGACTGAGCGCCCCCCATCGCTGCGTGACCGGCGACATCCTGCGCGTGGGCCAGAGTACGTTCGAGTTGGACGTGGCCCCGCCCCCGGCGCCCATGGTGGCGTCGCGGGCCGCAGCGACCGTGGCTGATCGGCCGGCGCCGACTCCCGTGTTGCAGATGACGAAGGGGCTGCTCGAGGGCGAGGACATCCCGCTCGACCATGAGCTCCTGCTCGGCCGCAGCTACGGGGAGCCGGGGGCGCTCGGCGGAGATCGGCGGCTCTCGCGCCGCCACGCGCGCATCGCGCGGGGGCCCGGCGGCGTGTACTTCATCGAGGACACCGGCTCGACCAACGGCACGAGCGTCAACGGTACGAACCTCCGGCGGCCGCGCGCGCTGCGGGACGGAGACGAGATCGAGATCGGCTCCAGCAGGCTGCTCGCCCACGGCTTCCCGGCCGTGCCGGTCCACCTCGAACCGGCCGACTCGGTGCAGATGCCGAGCCCCGTCGCGTCCGCACCGTTCGCCTCGCCCGCGCCGCTTGCCCCTCCCGCGCCCCCGGCGTCCGCGCCGCTTGCCCCTCCCGCGCCGCCGGCGTCCCCGCCCCCTCGGGCTGCACCGCCACCACCGGCGTCGGCTCCACCCGCCGGCGCGGCGCGGCAGTTCGTACCGCAGGGAGCCGCTGTTGCACGTCTCTCGTCCCACCGCGGACGCGTTGTCGGCCTGTTCGCCGCCGCTTTCGTCGCGTCCACCGCGGTCGCGGTCGCTGTCGTCCTGCTGGCGGCGCCCTTGGGGAGCCGCAGCTGCCCGGAAGGGTTTATCTGCCACCCGCCACCGAGCACGCCGCCGCTGCACTCGGCGACCACTTTCACCGGCTCGCTCGGGTGGCACATCGAGTACGACCCGCAGCTGGCGAAGGCGACCACGGCGAACGCTGCCGGGAACGAGGTTGTGCTCAACGAAACGAGCATGTACGACCAGCACGTCCTCGGCACGGCGTCGAACAGCAACCTGATCGGCATCTTCGTTCGCGCCTATCCCTCGAGCCGGACCTCGCCTGCGGCCGCCGAGAACGCGCTCAAGAGTGACCTCTCCGCTCATCTCGTCGGCAGCGTCACCGCGCCGTCGTCTGACCAGTTCTTCACGCGGCCCGCACTGGGCTTCCATCCCGCGGTCGGCGAGGTGCTCGAGGGCAACGCCCAGACGCCCCAGGGTCCCGGCCCGTTGGTCAAAGTGGCCGTGATGTCAGCCGCCTCCGGTGGCGTCACGATCGCGCTCGGGATCGCCTATCCGGTCCAGCGGGGGCAATCGCCGGGCGAGAATCCGGACCGCGCGTTCGATGCGTTCGGTGACCAACTCCTCGGCACGGTGCGTTTCCCCGGCGACGGTGCCGCATGACCGGCCGTCGCGGCGGGCTGACGCTGGGGCTCGCGTTGGCGGTGCTGGCTGTCGCAGCCATCGCGCTCGGCGCCGGCGGCGGACCCTCCCGCCAAGGTCCCTCGGCGTCCGGGATGGCCAGCGCGTCGGCGCCGCCGGGCGGTGCGCGCCGGATCGGCCGGCTGGCTCGCGGCACGGTGCGGTTCGCCCTCAACCTCCGTCTGCGCGAGCGAGCCCTCGACGATTACCTGCGCCACGTCGAGCCGCGCCCAGGCAGGCGCGGCCGGCTCACGGCGGCCGCGTTCGGCACCCGGTTTGGGCCGAGCGCGGCGGATCTGACGAGGCTGAGAATCCTGCTCGGCCGCCTCGGGATCGGCGTCGAGCACATCTACCCGCAGCGGACCGCGATGCTCGTGCAGGCGAGCGTCGCGCAGCTCCAGCACGAGTTTGGCCTGCGTTTCGACCGCTACGGCCTGGCCGATGGGCGTCGCTACTTCGCACCGGTACAGCCGCCCCGGATCCCCGCCGCGCTGATCCCGTACGTGACGAGCCTCGGCGACCTGTCCGACCATCCCATCGCAACCGCCGACATCCCCGCGTCCGGGCTGACGCCCGCAATCACGGCGCAGGCCTATGGGATCAAGCCCCTGTGGGATCGAGGATTCCGCGGCCAGGGACAGACGATCGCGGTCGCCACCGCGCAGGGGGCCGTAAGTCCCGCCGACATCCAGGCTTACGTCGAGAAGAACGGGATCTCCACCCCGCACATCGAGATCCGACCGGTCAACGGGGGGAGCACCTACGTCCCCATGCACGGGTCCGATGCCGAGGTCGACCTCGACCTCCAGGTCACGCTGGGGATCGTTCCCGAAGCGCACATCATCGACTACCAGGGCTCCGACGGCTCGCACAATCCAGCGCAGAGCCTCGGCCACTCGCTCGCGGACATCTACAACCAGATCGAGCAGGACGGGGCGGCACCGATCGTGACCACCAGTTACGGACTCTGCGAGTCCGTCCTCGCCAGGCTGAGCCCTGGCGACCAGCAGCTGATCGACAACTCGCTGAAGGCGCTGGAGGCGAGCAGCGTGACCGTGTTCGAGTCGACTGGTGACACCGGCGCCTATGCCTGTCTGCAGGCGCTGCAGATCCAGCCCGGATCTGAGCTGCCGGCGCGGGAGACCGGTCTGTCGGTGCAGACGCCAAGCAGCACGCCGTACGCCGTCGCCGTCGGCGGCACGCGCATCGATGTGCGCTCGGACGGCAGCTATCTCGACGAGTCTGCGTGGTCAAACCCGCTCGAGCGGCAAGGCGGCGGGGGCGGCGTCTCGGCCGTCGAACCACGGCCGTCGTGGCAGCGCGGGCCGGGGGTCTCCCAGGCGACGCTGAATCCCCGGGGCGCGCGGCAGACACCGGACGTGTCCGGCCCGGCTGATCCGAACAGCGGATTCATGGTCTGCGTGACCGACCCCAACGCCAGCGCGCCACGCTGCCACGGCGGTCAGGGCGGCACGAGCGCCGCCGCGCCGTTCTGGGCCGCCTCGCTCGTGCTCGTCCAGCAATACGCCGCCAGCCACGGCGCCGGCGCGCTGACGCACTGCTTCGCCGGCCCGATCCTCTACGACCTGGCGGCCACGCCGCAGCCGGTACCGCCGTTTCACCAGATCCGGTACGGCAACAACGGCTACTACCCGGCGACCACGGGTTGGAGCTTCGCGACGGGCCTCGGGAGCCCGGACGTGTTCAACCTCGCCCAGGACTACGCGGCCTTCCTCCGCAGGCAGACCTCGAAGCGCTGCCCGTTCTGAACGAGACCTATGACCGACCATGACCGCACCGAAGTCGACCCGATGGCGGTCAACCGCACACCGACCACCGGAGAACTGACTGCCGGCGCGCGGTGTGGCGGGTACGTGATCGACGGCGTCGCCGGACGCGGCGGGATGGGGATCGTGTACCGGGCGACACAGCTGCGGCCGTCGCGGACGGTTGCGCTGAAGGTCGTCTCCCCCGAGCTCGCCGACGACGCCGACTTCCGCGGCCGCTTCGAACACGAGTGCGAGATCACGGCCTCGATCGAGCACTCCAACGTCATCCCCGTCTACGAGGTCGGGGATGAATCGGGGCTGCTGTACATCGCGATGCGGTACGTCGAGGGCACCGACCTGCGCGCCGTGATCGCTGCCGAGGGCCGGCTGAATCCCGCCCGGGCCACCGAGATCCTGTCCGGCGTGACCGCCGCCCTCGATGCCGCACACGCACGTGGGCTCATTCACCGCGACGTCAAGCCAGGCAATGTCCTGCTCGCGCGGGAGGGCGAGCGCGAGCACGTCTACCTGACCGACTTCGGCCTCGCCAAGCCGGCGAGCCGCGCGGGGCGCACCCGCACCGGCATGTTCGTCGGAACGCTTGACTACGCCGCGCCCGAGCAGCTCGAGGGCCGCCAGGTGGATGCCCGCACCGACGTCTATGCCGCCGGATGCATGCTGTTCCACATGCTCACCGGCCGGGTCCCGTTCGAGCAGGAGCATGAGGCGTCGATCATCTGGGCCCACATGGCGAGCCCGCCGCCGTCCGTCCGGACGGTCGTCCCGGAGCTGCCGTCCGCATTCGACGACGTGATCGCCCGTGCGATGGCCAAGAACCCGGACGAGCGCTACGCGTCGGCTGGCGATCTCGGGCGCGCCGCGCGCGCCGTCGTCTCCGCGGATCCGGCCTCGGCCGGCCAGGCGCCTCCGGCCTCGGGCGGCCCGTCGAGAAGCGGCACGGGCCGGGGCCGGATCGCCGCGGCCGTCGGCGGCGTCCTGGCGCTCGGCGCGATCGCGGCCGTGCTCCTCAGCGGGGCGTTCGGGGGCTCATCTGGGCGAACCGTGACCGCCCGGACGACACCGACGCCGGCCGTGAAGACGTACCGGAACGCCTCGCTGGGCGTGAGCTTCAGTTATCCGTCCTCGTGGGAGGCGCTCACGCTCCAAGGTTCGCCCGCGGACTTCGGTACCGGCGCGGGCACCCCCAACGAGACGCGCTGCGCGCTCGAGATCGAGCGCGGCGCCGGCCCCGCCGACCCCTCCCAACTCTCGCAGTTCGCCTTCGTGCGAGATCGCTCGGCGTCGGCGGCGCGAACGGTCGCGCACTACGAGGTGCGCTCGATCCAGGCGGAGCCGGCGCAGAACATCACCGGTGTCGGGCTGATCAGAGTCGCCGGAACCCAGGGCGGGCACCTCGGCTTTTTCTTCCGCGGCCGCGACGTCTACATCTTCGACTGCATCACGCCCGCCGCACGCCTCGACCAGGTCAGTCGCGAGGCGTTCGAGCCGCTGCTCCGCAGCGTCCGCATCGGCTAGTGGGGCCAACCCAAACGTTTGACCTGAAATGACTTCGTCATGCGGCGATTCGGTGTTTGCGTTCCAGGGCGGCGATGCGCCGGTCACGGTCGGCGCCGTTGCGATGGGTGATGTAGTCAGCGACCGCGCGCCGGGCGGTCTCCCAATCGCGATAGTCGGTGTTGTTGAAGACGAACTCTTGGATCGGGCGGAAGTGGCTCTGGATCCGGTTCAGGTAGCTGGCGTAGGTCGGTGTCGGGACGAGCTCGATCTTGTGGTTGGCAGCGAACACGCGGATGTGGGGAGTCCAGTTCGCGCTGAGGTTGTCTTCGATCCAGTAGAGCTTCTGGCGGGCCGGGTAGACCAGCCGGATCGTTTGCATGAAGCCGAGCACGTCGCTGCCGGCGCGGTGGGGACGCATGCGGGCGTAGAGCCGGTCGCGGTGGACGTCCAGCGCGCCGAAGATGTAGCGGATCCCGTGCTTGCGGTTGTAGGTCGCGCGCAGCCGCTCGGGCAGCTTGAGCGGCCGCCAGCCGGCGCCCTGGATCGGTTTGAGGCTGATCGGCCCCATCTGGTCGAAGCTGATCACCGGTCCGTCAAACGGCGCCGCGGCATACAACTCCAGCACCCGGGCGGCCCTGGTCTCATAGTCGGGGTCGGGGCTGGCCTTCCACGAGCGCGTTCTCTGAAACGACAGACCGGCCTGGTCCAGCAGCCGCCAGAGATGGATCGGGGAGATCTGAACGCCACGCTCGGCGAGGTAGGCGCAGAGCCGATCCAGCGACCAGCGCGTCAACGGCACCCCCTGGGTGTCGGGGCGGGCGCCAGCCACCGCGACCGCACGCTGGCGCTCGGCAGCGGTGATCCGGCGGGGTCGCCCGCCCGGTACTCAGGGCGCAGACTGTCGAACCCTTCCTCGTTGAACTCATGGATCACCTTGCGCACATGCGACTCGTCAGTCAGCCACATCCTGGCGATCTGCGGCACCGGCGTCTTGACGTTCGACGCCAACAGAATCGCCGCGCGGATCCGAGTCGACTGGTGCTCCGCACGCGTCGACATCCGCTTGAGCCGAGTCGCCTCCTGGTGCGAGAGCGATCTGACGAACACTTCCGGGGGACGCATCACCACCTCCACGATCGAGATGCGTTCCCATTCGCCGTTGCCAGCGAGTTTCCGGTCAAACGATCAGGTTGGACCCGCTAGCGGACCCATCCGCCCGTGGTGTGCCGTGGCGAGGGCTATCGGCCGGCGGGCGCGTTCGTCTCCGCGAGCACCTTCTTGACGAGCCGGTTGATGCTTGTCAGCGCGCCGCTGGCGCGGCTCAGATCTCGGCGAGCTCCCGCGAAGTCCCGGGTCTGGCTGTCCAGCGCCAGCGATCGGAACGACTGCTCCATCGCGCGGAGATCGTTGACCAACGCCTCATGCGCAACGAGCACGCGCGCCGGCGGCGACAGGGTGTCAAGGTTGTCGGCGATCCCCCGCAGTCCGGCCGCCACCTTCAGCGACGTCGCGTTAAAGCTGGCCTTGCCAAAGTCGTGGCCGTTGGGGAATTGGCGGAACACGGCACGGATGCGCGGAGCGATCCGCTCCACGCTGGCGTGATACGCCGCCGCCTGCGCCTGGTTCGGTGAGACGGTCGTCGTGGAGGATGTCGTCGTCGGCCGGGTCGTGCTCGACGATGTGATCGTCGTCGTGGTCGAACCACCGCCCGAGCCATCGCTTCCGATCACGATCGCGACGATCAGGCCGACGAGGACCACGGCGCCGGCGGCACCTGCCCATACAGCCGTGCGGCGGTTCGGTCGGCTGCGATTGGCGTCGGGCTGTTCGGCGGACGGCGGTGCGACGGGCCGCGGGATCGGACGGTCGACCTCGGTCCGGGCGGAGCGCACGTCCTCCCCGGCGGTCGCCACCGCAGCGCGGCCGAGGTCTCCGGACTCGGTAAAACGCTCCTCGGGCCGTTTCGCCATTCCGCGCTGGATCACCTCATCCAGTTCCGGAGTGACCGCCGGCGCGATCGCGGCGGCTGACGGCGGCGGCTCGCTGAGGTGTGCCCACACCTTCGCCGCCTCGTCTGTGCGGTCGAACGGAATCTGGCCCGTTACCGCCTCGAACAGCACGCAGGCCAGCGCATACGTATCCACGCGGCCGTCGACCGCGCCGCCTTGGACCTGCTCCGGCGCGACGTAGTCGAGGGTGCCCACCATGAAGCCGGTGCGGGTCAGCTTGGTCGCCGCGGCCAGCGCCTTGCTGAGGCCAAAATCGGCCAGGTACGCCCGCTCCTGGCCGTACTCCTCGGCGATCAGGACGTTGCCTGGCTTGACGTCACGGTGGATGAGCCCACGGCTGTGGGCTGCGTCAAGCGCACTGCCGACCTGCGCGATCAGCGCGGCCGCGCGCGGCGGGTCAAGGGGCCCCTGAGCGATCAGGCTCCCCAGGTCGGTGCCCTCGACGAACCGCATCGACAAGAACAGCTGCCCGTCGATCTCGCCGGCTTCGTAGATCGGGAGGACGTTGGGGTGATTCAGCGACGCCGCCAGCCGCGCCTCTCGCTCAAAGCGCTCCCGGAACGCCGGGTCATCGGCGATCTCAGGCGCAACGACCTTGAGCGCCACCGTCCGGTCAAGCGCGAGCTGCGTCGCCCGGTACACGACGCCCATCCCGCCGCGGGCGACAAACGCATCGACCCGGTAGCCGCCGAACACGCTTCCGGGACTCAAGCCTGCGCGCACATCCGTCATTCCACGACGCCCCTCGGTCTCGTCTCTTCACCTGCCCCAAGCTCGGCCGCAAGGTTATCCGGTGGCGGTCAGCGCATCACGCCGGGGCGCGGGCAAGCCGCTTCGTCGCGGCCTCGGTGAGCGGCCGGTACGTCCCGCCCGACGCGTCGAGGTACCACGCCCGCCCGCCGTCCCCTGGCTCCGGGATCCCGGCGTCACGCAGCGGCGCCGTCAGCGGTCGGAACCATGTCGTCACCGGGATCTGTTCGACGACGTGCACGATCGCCGGGCGTTGCTCCGCGGGCACGCTGCGCAGGGCACCGCCAATGTCCTTCGGGCGCGGGTCCCGCCCCGCGCGCAGTGTCACCGCGGCGACCGCCAACTGATGCTCGGAGTCGGCGAGCGCGACGCCGTAGACGACGACGAGGTCGACCGCCGGTAGATCGCCGAGCGCATCGCGTATCGGTCCCGTGAACACCGGCCCGGCGGCGGTGTGGACGATCTCGGCGAGGTTGTCAACGCGCCACAGGTCGCCGTCGGCGTCCCGGCGGAACAGGTCGCCCGTCAGCATCCACGCGTCGCCGCTGGAGAACACACCGCGCAACGGGATCATGCTGAGCGGCTCCTCCGGGCGCACCCGTGCGAGGAGCATCCCCACGTCGTCGACCCCGCACGGGATCGCGTAGCCATCCGCGCCGAGCACGAGCCCGCCTTGCCGGGCGCTGTACCGCGCGACCCGAACCTGCGTGCTCGCCGGCAGCGGCCGACCCATCGCGCCGATCTTGGCGCCCGAGAGGTTGACGAGGATCGCCCCCGCCTCGGTCGAGGCGTAGAACTCGAGCACCCGGACTGGCCGGAACCGCTCCTGTGCCCGGCGCCACAGTCCGCGCGGCATCCCGGAGCCGATGAAGAGCCGGACCCGGTGGTGACGCTCGCCGGGTTGCGGCGGCGCCTCGACGAGGTCATGCAGCAGCGTCCACGTGTACGACGCGACCGTGACGCCGTAGCGCCGCGCCTCGTCCCAGAACGTTGCCGGCTCATATCGGGTCGCCATCGCCAGCCGCGCTCCGCCGGCGATGGCACCGCCGATGCTCATCATGAGCCCGGACGGGTGGTAGAGCGGCGTGACGCTGTAGACGGTGTCAGCGCCGTTCAGCGCCGCCGAGGACGCGGTGCCAAAGGCGGACAGCGCCCAGCGACGATTCGTGATCCGGCTCATCCGAGTCCGCTCGCCCTCACCGGTGAACAGGATGAACGCGATGTCGGTCGCCTTGCCGGGGTTCGGCCGATACCACTTCGGCAGCTTCACCGCGTCCGGATCGATCTGCTCCATGTCCGTGGTGAGCGGCACGCCGAGATCCCGCGGACCGCCGCCGCCGCCGAGCACGAACGTGTGCAGGTCGCCGAGCCCGGCGGCAAGCACCGCCCGCTCCGGATCGGCGATCACTCGTGTGATCTGACCCAGTTCGGCTTCGCGCTCGATCTCGCCGTCGGGGCGCATCAGCACGGCGACCGCTCCCAGCCGGCTGATGGCGACGGTGAGCGCCAGCGCCGAAGGTCGGGTTCCCATCAGCACACCGACATGCTCACCCTGACGCACGCCGATCGAGATCAGGCCACGGACGACGTTGTCGATTCGCTCATTGATGTCCTTGGCGCTATATCCGCGGTCCTCGAACAGGAAGAAGATGTCGTCCGGCACGCGCAGGCCGCGCTCCTCGACGAGCAGCCCCAGGGAGATCCGCGTGCCGGGCTGAATCTGATCCAGGCGGACGAGTCGCGGCAGGGCACCGGCAGCCTCACGGGTGAGCTCGCGGACGCTCCGCGCCGTGCGCTCGGCCGCGCCAAGCACCGAACGTGCCATCCCGCCGCTCACCGCCCCGACGAGCTCGGCGCTGTACGCGACGCGGTTGCGCACCGGGGGGACAACCTCGAGCGCAGTGTCGCTGTCGTCAGTGATCGGCGCAATCTGCTCGGGCAACTCGCCGTCGCCGGCCCGCCAGCGCGCCCAAGCGGCGACGTTCGGCCACGTCACCTCGTTCGAGGTCGAGCCGACGACCAGCCCGAAGTGCCCGGCATGGAGGCACAGCTCATAGACGTCGGCGCGCGGCGCGGCGAGTCGGATCGCCCGCACGCCTGGCGCCGGGGCGATCTGATCGACGCTGCCGACGACCGACAGGATCGGGCATGCAATGTCGGCGAGCGTGACGAGCCGGTCCTCAATCGTAAAGCCGCCCTCGAGCATTCGGTTGTGGGCGATGAACTGGCGCAGGAAGTCCGCCATCGCGGGGCCGGGCCACGCGACCCAGCCGTCAGCCTCGAGAAAGCGCCGCTGACCTTCGCGCGGCAGCAAGGCCTCCCGATCGTGGAGTTGGAGGATGAAATCGATCCGACTCCGCGCCGACTTGACCGGGTCCAGCAGTCGAAAGCCGGTCCGGCTCGCCCACGCGGGCAGCGCCCAGCCCCGGAACACGCGGTCCGCGAGCGCGCCCGCGGCACCGGCGGCGAGCTGTTCGGGAAGCCCGAACGGCATCGCGAGCCGCGTGTCGACGGGACTTCCGAACGTGATCAGCGAGCTGAGTCCCTCGCCCCGGCGATACGCCGCCGTCTGGTAGCAGAACATGCCGCCCTGCGAGTAGCCCGCGAGGTGAACGTCCTGTCCGGTCTCCTCCCGGACACGATCGACTGCATCGGAAACCGCCAGCACGTGGTCGGCGAGCGTGCGCTCGAGTCCCCCCTCTTCCTTCTCGGGCGCGCCAAAGTCGACAACCCACGGGTCAGCGCCGTGCTGGCGGAGGATCGTGACCGCACTCGTCGTCGGGGAGACGTCGTACACCTCGGCGGCGAGCATCATCGGCGGGACGAGCAGGACGGGCGGCCCGTGGCCGGCCGCCCGCGGCGAGCCGTTCCCGCGCGCCGTTCTCTTCCGCGCGTCCTCGGTCGGCGCGTAGTACCGCCGCAGGCGGTAGACACGCTGTTCACTGACGACCTCGTACGGGGACGGCTCCTCGTCGGTCGCCAGGCCGCCGAACCGCGCAACCTCGAGCGCGTTCTGGGCTGCGTTTCCGATTCGGCCGACCGGCCCCGTGATCTGCTTCGGCAGGAGATCCACTGAAATCCAGCCACATGTTCCCTGATCCCGGTCTGAGGTGGTCTGAGGTGGTCTGTGGTGCTCAGCCGCGGCTCCCCGGCTCGGATACGCTAGGCGCGACGGATGACCAATCTCGCCACCATCCTCACCGAGTCGGCCGCGCGCGACCCTGAACACATCGCGATCCGGCTCGACGACGCCGCCCTGACCTATGCGGCGCTCGACGGCGCCACCGCCCACATCGCCGGCCTGCTGGCCGCGCACGACGTCGGGCCTGGTGACCGGGTCGGGATCATGCTCCCGAACGTCCCGCACTTCCCCGTGTGTTACTACGGAGTCCTGCGCGCTGGAGCTGTGGTCGTGCCGATGAACGTGCTGCTCAAGCGGCGCGAGGTCGCGTTCTATCTGAAGGATTCAGGCGCCAAGCTGCTGTTTGCGTGGCACGGGTTCGCCGAGGACGCAAAGTCCGGCGCGGAGGATGCGGGCGCCGAATGCGTCATCGTCACGCCGGGCGAATTCGAGCAGACCGTCGGCTCCGCGTCGCCGGAGACGGAGCTCATCGATACCGACGATGCCGACACAGCGGTGATCCTGTACACGTCGGGTACGACCGGCACGCCGAAGGGTGCCGAGTTGACGCATCGCAACCTGCGGCGCAACGCCGAGGTCGCGCGGGATCTCTTCAGCGCCGGCACCGAGGCGGTCGCGCTCGGCGCGCTGCCCCTGTTTCACTCGTTCGGCCAGACGTGCTCGATGAACGCGATCATCCTCGCCGGCGGAACGCTGACAATGATCCCCCGGTTTGACCCTGCGAAGGCGCTCGAGATCATCCAGCGTGATCACGTCAACATCTTCATGGGCGTGCCAACCATGTACGGCGCGCTGCTGCACCTATCCGGACGCGAGGACTACGACACCTCGACGCTCGCGCTGTGCGTGTCCGGCGGCTCCGCGCTCCCCGTCGAGTTGCTGCGCAGCTTCGAGCGGGCGTTCGGCTGCAAGATCCTGGAGGGGTACGGTCTGTCGGAGACCTCCCCGGTCGCGTCGTTCAACCACCCCGATCGCGAGCGCAAGCCGGGATCGATCGGCACGCCGATCGACGGCGTCGAGATGAAGGTCGTCGACGACGCGGGCAACGACGTCGCCCAGGGCGAGGTCGGAGAGATCGTGATCCGCGGCCACAACGTGATGAAGGGCTACTGGCAGCGACCCGACGCCACCGAGGAGACGATCCGCGACGGGTGGTTCCACAGCGGTGACATGGCTCGCATCGACGAGGACGGCTACTTCTTCATCGTCGACCGCAAGAAGGACATGATCATTCGCGGCGGATACAACGTCTACCCGCGCGAGATCGAAGAGGTCCTCTACGAGCATCCCGCCGTCCGCGAGGCCGCCGTGCTCGGGATCCCGCACGATGAGTACGGCGAGGAAGTCGCGGCCGCCGTGACGCTCAAGGACGGCGCCGAGGCCACTGCCGATGAACTGCGTGACTTCGTCAAGGCGCAAGTGGCGGCGTACAAGTATCCGCGGTACCTCTGGTTCGTCGACGAGTTGCCCAAGGGACCGACGGGCAAGATCCTCAAACGCGAGATCGCACCACCACAGGACACTTGAGCGGACCGGCAGGGATCCGACCAGCGGAGCCGGCGGACGTCCCGCTGCTGCTTGACCTGATTCGGGAACTCGCTGACTACGAGCGAGCTGCGCACCGTGTCACGGGCACCGAGGACGCGCTCGCCGGGGCGCTGTTCGGTGAGCGGCCGGCGGCGGAAGCGGTGATCGCCGAGGTCGACGCTGAGCCGGCCGGCTTCGCGCTCTACTTCACGACGTTCTCGACGTGGCTGTGCCGTCCGGGCATCTGGCTTGAAGACCTGTTCGTGCGTCCCGCGCATCGCCGCGCAGGCGTCGGTCGACAGCTCCTCTCACACCTTGCCGCCCTCGCCGTGCGACGTGGCTGCGCTCGGCTTGACTGGTCGGCGCTGACGTGGAACACGCCTGCGCTCGACTTCTACGCCGGTCTCGGAGCCGAGCGCCTGGACGAATGGGCGGGACATCGACTCGAGGGGTCCGCACTCGAGCGCGTGGCCGCCGGTATCGCTCCCGAGACGTGAGCGCTCCCGCCGCGCCCAATCGGACGGTGTCGGTGCCGGTCAGGACGGTGGCTCGGGAGTGGACACGCATCGGCGTCACCGGATTCGGCGGCCCGCCGACGCACATCACGCTGCTCCGGCGGCTCGTCGTCGATCGGCGGGGATGGCTGCGCGATACCGACATCGAGGCCGCCATCGCCGCGTGCAACCTTCTCCCCGGCCCAGCCTCGACCCAGCTCGCGATCTACCTTGCGCGGCGGCTCGGCGGGGTGACCGGAGCGATCGTGGGCGGACTCGGGTTCATCGTGCCCGGGGTCATCATCGTGACGGCACTGTCGGCCCTGTTTCTCGCCGAGGCGCCGCCGCTCTGGGTTCGCGGTGCGGGAGCGGGCGCCGGCGCCGCGGTCGCGGCGGTCGCGCTCCACGCCGGCTGGGATCTGCTCGCCCCGAGCTGGCAGCGCGTCAAGTCATACCCCGCGGGCCGGGCGCGCTGGCTCCTGTACGCCACGCTCGGCGGCGCCTCGGCGGCGCTGATCGGGCCGTTCCTCGTAGTCATTCTGATCGCGTGCGGACTCGGAGAGCTCCTCGCCCGCCGGGCGGCGGGCGGACAGCTGCTCGGCGCCGGCCCGCCGGTGCTGCTGGCGCTCGCCGGGTCCGGCGGCGTCGGGGCGCTCGCGTGGGTTGCGTTCAAGGTCGGCGCGCTCTCCTATGGCGGCGGGTTCGTCATCGTGCCGCTGATGCAGGCCGATGCCGTGCACGCGTACCACTGGATGACCTCGTCGCAGTTCCTCAACGCGGTTGCGCTCGGACAGGTGACGCCGGGGCCCGTCGTCGCCACCGTGGCCGCCGTGGGCTATGCCGCGCGCGGTGTCGGGGGGGCTGTTCTCGCTGCGACGATCGCCTTCCTGCCGTCGTTCACGTTCGTGCTGCTCGGCGCACCCCATTTCGATCGGCTGCGCCACGACCGCCGGGTGCGGGCGTTCCTGGACGGTGCGGGACCGGCGGCAGTCGGGGCGATCCTCGGCTCGGCGATCCCGCTCGCCCGGGCGCTGAGCGAGGGTTGGCAGTTCGGGTTGCTCGCCGTGGCCGCGGTCGCGCTGCTCGTTCTGCGACGAGGGATCGTCATGACGCTCGTGGCCGCGGGCGCCGTCGGCGTGGTCATCGCGCTGGCCGGTGGGCCGGTGCCCTAGTCTCCAGCCCGCCGTCACGTTCGCATATGAACAGCTCGCGAAGCGGGGTTGACACCGTCCCGCCCCGGGCGGGAGCATTGCGGGCCTACTCCCACACGGACAGAGGGGCACGCATCACATGACTGGGGTTCTCTACGCGATCGCGCAATTCTGCGTCAAGCGGCGGTTTGTCGTCCTCGCTGTGTGGCTGGTGGCGGCGGTGGCGCTCGTCGTCGTCTCGCAGCAGCTCGGCGACAACACGAACGACAACCTGTCGCTGCCCGGCACCGACAGCCAGCGCGCGACCGACACGCTGACGAAGTCCTTCCCCGCCCAGGCGAACGGCACGAGCCCGATCGTCTTCCATGTCAAGAGCGGCGACCTCACGGACTCCAAGTACGCGAACGCGATCAACTCGGCGGCGGCGGACGTCGCGAAGACGCCGAACGTCGCCTCCGTCGTCAATCCCCTGACGCCCGCGGGGGCCTCCGCGCTCAGCAAGAACAAGGGCACGGCGTACATGTCGGTGACAACCTCGGTCAGCCCCGGCTCCTTGTCCGTCGAGGATGCTCAGAAGATCGTCGATGCGGCCAAGGGCCCAACCGAGAAGGCGGGCATCGAGGTCCAGACAGGAGGCGTGCTCGGCACGAAGATCTCCAAGCCGGCGACCGAGTCAAGCGAGCTGATCGGGATTCTCGCGGCGATGGTGATCCTGACGTTCACGTTCGGGACGATCACGGCGATGCTCCTCCCGATCCTCACCGCGATCTTCTCGCTCGTCACGACCCTCTCGATCATCCGCCTGCTCGAGCACGTGGCGACTGTGCCCACGGTGGCGCCGACGCTCGCGACGATGATCGGCCTCGGCGTCGGTATTGACTACGCGCTGTTCATCGTCACCCGCCACTTCCGTGGGATGCACGACGGGTTATCGACCGATGAGTCCATCGCCCGAGCGGCGGCGACGTCCGGCGGCGCGGTGTTCTTCGCCGGCAGCACGGTGACGATCGCGCTCGTCTCGCTCGCCGTGGCGGGCATCCCGATCGTCACCACGATGGGCCTGATGGCGGCGGTCGCCGTCGTCGTGGCGGTCTGCGGGGCACTCACGCTGCTCCCGGCCGTGCTCGCGATCCTCGGACCGCGAATCCATTCGCTGAAGGTGCGCGATCTCCATCCGGAGGATCACGCTAAGAAGGGCCTGTGGGCCAAGTGGGCGAACGAGATCGCCAAGCAGCCGATCATCGCCGGCCTCGCGGCTCTCGCGATCCTCATCCCGCTGACGGTTCCGCTCCTGTCGCTGTCGCTCGGCCAGCAGGACACCGCGGCGCTGTCGAAGTCGACGACCTCGCGCCAGGCGTACGACCTGATCTCGCAGAACTTCGGCGCCGGCGTCAACGGCCCGCTGCTCGTCGCGGTGCACCTCGGATCCCCGGCGCAGCCGGCGAGCGGCAGCTCGAGCTCGAGCAGCAGTTCGAGCTCGAGTTCGGGCAGCAGTTCAAGCTCGGGTTCCAGCAGTAGTTCAAGCTCGGGTTCGAGCAGCAGTTCGAGCTCGGGTTCGAGCGGCAGTTCAAGCTCGAGCTCGAGCAGCGATCCGCGGACGACCGACCCGCGCCTGACGACGCTCCAGAAGGACGTCGCGAGCACGTCCGGCGTCCAGGCCGTAACTCCGATCCAGCTCGATAAGGCCGGGACGACTGCGTACTTCAACGCGATCCCGACCCAGAACCCGGCGGACAAGAAGACGACCGCGCTCGTCAACGAGTTGCGATCGACAGTCATTCCGAAGGCGGAGAAGGGCACGGACATGAAGGCCGACGTCGGCGGGACGACCGCCGGCTACGACGACCTAGCGTCACGCATCTCCTCGAAGCTGCCGCTCCAGATTCTCGTCGTGATCGCACTCAGCTTCTTGCTGCTGATCCTCGCGTTCCGCTCGGTCGTGATCCCGCCCCAGGCGGCGGTCATGAACCTGCTCTCGATCGGGGCGTCCTACGGTGTGCTGACCGCGATCTTCCAGTACGGCTGGCTGAGCGGAGTGATCGGGCTACCCGGAGCGGTGCCGATCGTCTCCTACGTGCCGCTGTTCATGTTCGCGATCCTGTTCGGGCTCTCGATGGACTACGAGGTGTTCCTCGTGAGCCAGATCGAAGAGCACGTTCATGCCGGCGAGGACAGTCGTAGTTCGGTCGTCTCCGGGTTGGTGACGAGTGCCCGCGTGATCACCGCCGCCGCGATGATCATGGTGTTCGTGTTCGGCTCGTTCGTGCTCAACGGCGACCCGACGGTCAAGCAGTTCGGCATCGGCCTCGCGGTCGCGGTCGTGCTCGACGCCACCGTCGTGCGCTGCCTGCTGGTCCCGGCGCTGATGATTCTGATGGGCGACCACAACTGGTACATGCCGAAGTGGCTTGACCGGATCGTCCCCAAGATCAGCATCGAGGGGGCCGAGTTCTTCGACCAGCGTGATCGGGAGCGCGAAAGCGAGCGCGTGGCGATCGGTGCCGGCGCCGCCGGCGTCGGGTCTTAATCGCCGGGCGGCGGCCGCCCACGTGGACCCGGCCGGCGCGTCTGCGCCGGCCACGACAACACCACCCACGACGTAGAGAAGCCCCGCTGGCGGGGCTTCTCCGTAGCAGGCCTATAAGCCGGATTTTGTCGAGAGCAGCCATCCATCTGTGCGGCCTACCCGGACCTTGGCGGGTCACCTACAAACGGTCCTGCTTGGCCTAGCATCAGGTGGGGTTTACCTGGCCGCCGCGTCACCGCGACGCCGGTGCGCTCTTACCGCACCATTTCACCCTTACCGGCCTGGAGCGCTGCAGCGGCTCCAGGCTTAGGCGGTGTCTTTTCTGTGGCACTTTCCCGCGGGTTTCCCCGGGTCGGCGTTACCGACCACCTTGCCCTGTGATGTCCGGACTTTCCTCGAAGGCACAACACCTCCGCGGCTGCTCAGCCTGCACGGTTGAGCATAGCCGGTAACGACGTCCCCGACCGGTCAGCGCTCCCGCGATGACGGCCTCGATCCGACGGCCGGGACAGACCGATCCAGGCCCGCGGCCGTCGGTCCCCCTACCGCAGCGTCGACCCGCACCCCCGGCAGCGCCCGCCGAGCGGCAGCGCCTGCGCGCCGTACTCCGGTGCCATCTCCTCGCCACAGACCGGGCACGCCGCCAGCCTGTGGGCGATGAGACCCTCCCACACGCCGAGGATCTCATCCTCGAGCGTCGGCTCACCACCCACAGGCCCGAACAGTGAAGGTGCCTCGGTCATCGTTGCCATGGCGCTAGGCAAGGCTCCGCATCAGTCCGACGACCTTCCCGAGCACGCGCACTTCGGTGCTGCGAATCGGCTCCATCGTCTCGTTCTCCGGCTGGAGCCGAACGTGGTCGGCCTCTTGGAAGAACCGCTTGACGGTTGCCTCCTCCCCAACCAGAGCGACGACGATCTCCCCATCGTGCGCGGTTTCCTGGGGCCGGACGACCACGAGGTCGCCGTCCATGATCCCGACGTTCTTCATCGACTCGCCGCGCACGCGCAGCAGGTACTCACCGTCCTCGCCGCCCGCGTACGCCGGCGTCTGGATGAAGTCCTCGATGTTCTCCTCGGCGAGAATCGGCTGACCCGCGGCGACGTGACCGACCAGGGGCAGCCCGGGCTTCACGAATCCGCGCACGCCCGCGGCCGCCCGGTCGAGCAGCTCGATGGCACGCGGCTTCGTCGGATCCCGCCGCAACAGCCCGATCCGCTCCAGGTTGGCCAGGTGGGCGTGAACCGTGGATGACGACGCCAGCCCGACGGCCTTGCCGATGTCACGGACGGTCGGCGGATAGCCGTACTTGGCCGAGTAGCGCTTGATGAAATCGAAGATCTCCTGCTGGCGCTTAGTGAGATCCATGCGTTCCCTCCTCGGTGGCGGGTACAGGGAAAGACGGTAGGTCGAACATGTGTTCGGGAATGTAGCGCGGCCTCTGGACGGAAAACAACCGACGCAGGGAATTTGCCCCGCAGATGGCCCACGACGGGGCGTCCTGAGGCCCCGCCGGCACCGATCCACGCAGCGCTCGGGGCTATACTGGCCGCCCCAAAGCGCCTGTGGCGGAATTGGTAGACGCGCAAGGTTGAGGGCCTTGTGGACTGTATGGTCCGTGGAGGTTCGAGTCCTCTCGGGCGCACTGGGAAAGCCCCGCACAGCGGGGCTTTTTCTTGCCCAAGACGACTCCCGGTGTCCGTCCGGCGATGTGGGGACCGTTGTCACGTGACAAATACCCACATCCGTACCCACGTCTGACAACAACTTGTGGGTACGCATGAGCGTCCGTCATCACCGCGGCGGGTGGGAGGTTCGCTGGCGGGACGTGTCCGGGCGCCAACGAGCCAGGCGCTTCTCTTCTGAAGACGCCGCTCGCGCCTTCGACGAGGCGATCGCGGAGGTCTCCCCCGCCGCCCGCCGTGCTGACACCGCCAAGCACGGCCGCAGCGGCGGCGTCTACTCCTACGAGACCGGCGACGGGGCCCGATGGCGGTTCGTGTACCGCCGGAGCGACGGGACACAGACGACCAAGCGCGGCTTCAGCAGCGAGCGAGCAGCGCAGGATGCCAGACGCCGGCTGATCGAACAGGTCGAGCGCGGCGAGGTCCGTCACACGACGCAGACATTCGGTCGATACTGGGAGCGGTGACTCGCGCAGCGCCGCCCGTACCTCGAGGCCGGAACGTGGGCCGGGTACGAGATCGCCGGCCGCACGCGACTCCTACCCGCGTTCGGGGCCCGGTCGCTCGGGGAGCTATCGGTCGACGACGTCCGAGAGTTCGTTACCGCGTTGGCCGAGGACGTCGAGTCACCTATCCGTACCGACGGAATCCTCCCTGACCGCGCCGCCTCGTACACCCACGCCCGCGAGACGGCAAGCTGACGAGCGACATCATTTGGCTTCAGAAGGCGCATGCCTCTTCGGAGACGAAAGACACGATCACGTTGGGCGTCCCGGGGCCTCTCGACATCTCAAAGGCATCGGAGTCCGATCTAGCGGAGGCTGTCGGAGAGCTCAGGGAGCTCGGCCGCCGTCGAGACCGCTTCCATCGCAGCGGTTGCATCGGTGTCCGCAGCGACTGCGCCAGTATCGCGAACCAGGTGCTCCAACACGGCCGCCATGGTTCGTAGGATATCATCATATAATGCTATTACACTGCAAAGATCGTTAAGTGCTCTTGGCCTCCCGATCTTCCAGTACGAAGTATCTTCGCCCTGGCATCGCCACGGCATCCACATCCGAACTCAATGGCTGACGATCAGTATCTGGCGCCGGCGCAGGTCGCCGAGGAGCTGCACGTCACCGTGGTGACGGTGCGGCGCTGGATCGCCGCCGGTGAGCTGCGGGCGTCGAAGGCGGGGCCGCGCAAGTGGATGGTCCGCCGCTCCGATCTCGATGCGTTCCTGTCGGGCGGCGGCCGTCGCGGGGTCGGCGTCGAGGTGTCTGAGGATCCGTCGTTCAGGCGGTATCTGGTGGTGCCCGAGTGAGTGTCGAGCGGGCGAAGGAGCAGCTGGAGCTGTCGGAGGGTCGGTGGGAGTCGGCGATCGGTGAACATGCGCAGCCGCCTCCGGATGCCGGGTTCGCGCGGCGGCTCCGTGCGCTCGCGGATGCGGCGGCGCAGGAGCAGGCCGCTTACGGGTACGCGGCCGAGGAGGGGTTCGGCTGGCGTCCGGGACCGGCATGGCTCCCACCGCGCGAGCTGCGTTCCGCGACGTGGCGCGACACGCTCGCGCCGGCTCGAGGTGTGGGAGCGGTTCGATGTCGCAGTCGAGGGGTTGTCGCGCGCGCGGACCGGGCTGAGCGTGGCGGCGATCTCGCAGGCGTTCGGGGAGTTGTCCGCGGCCGCGTTCGAGCTCGCCGACGCGGTCGACCGGTCCCGCCGCGGCTCACGCGCCGCCGCCGGCGCCGGCTGAGCGCGCTCCGGGCCGGCCTGCACCGGCCTGTGCCTCCTCGCGGACGGTGCTCGAGCAGCTCGATCCGCAGCCAGCCGGGCGGGATCCCGACCTGCGCGGCGAGGTCGCGGACGCGGTCGGCGCGCGCGTCGCTGCCGCACACGTAGGCGCACGCCGGCGATGTCGCGCTCGCGCGATCCAGCCGCGATACATCGTCAGGATCGCTTCAACCGGCTGACGCTCTTGCGCTCGAGCTCGACCTCGACCGGGACAAGTCCCGCGGGAGCGCGGAGCAGTGAGATCCGGCCGGTGGCCCGCACGGCGCAAGCCGCCCCGCGTACTCCAGTACACGGTGCGCTTCAGCCGCGGATCGGTCAGCACCTCGCGCGGACCCTGCCACTCCTGTGCACCGCGCACGGTCAGCCACGCTGCCGTCCACGCGCACGCGCGAGTCATGCGCCCACGACGTCGGTTCCGGCGGCGCCGGCGCCGACACGGGAACGCCGGTCATCCGCACGCCCCGGCGTGTCGCGACCAGCAGCGACCCGTCGCCGCGGAGCATCCGATGACGCTCCAGCCACCCCTCGCGCTCCAGCGCGACTGGCATGAGACCGCGCCACCCGATCCCCCCACCCCATCGCACACCCCCACGCCTCCATCGGAGCCGGCCCCACCCGCACCAGCCATTCCAACCAGCAATCGACGCCGGACCAGGCCGAAGCTCACCCGCCATCAACCTCTGCCTCTCCCCCGATCACCATCCCGATTGCCCCCTCACCCGTCAGCTCCGGCCCGCCCCCGCGCCCTCACGAGCTATCAACAGCCAGCCGGTATCAGCTGCCGAGCCGGACCACCCGAACGCAATACGTGGAGGGCGGGTGGTCCGGCTCGGCAGCCCACCACCCGACCCGGCGAAACCCCAATGAACACGGGCGCGGGGGCGGGCCGAGGTACTCCGCGAAACCCACGACCATCGCGGAGTAGAAAAGGCATGACTTTGCGGATGACTGCAATCGACAACATACGATAAGCATCCACGACGGTAATCGCTAAGTCGGACGCCGCCGACCGCGTCGCCACCTGTGTCGAGCTGGCCATCACGTCGAATCCGCCGACCGCGCCGAGACGACACCCCCGGTCGGGGCGCCCCACGCCCCGACATCAGTGCCACCAAGCGCGGCCGGACGGCGCAGTCAAGCAGCGCGGACCACGCTCGGACGGCCCAGCGATTCGCGAGCGGCGTGAGCCACCGAGGCGCTGCTTGACGGCGACGGCCGGCCGCGCCACCGCCGGCGCCGACACGACGCCCAAATGCGAGGTAGGGCACACGCTTCCGGGGTGTCGGATCTCGGGGCATGAAAATGATCTTGTGAGAGTTCTGTCCGGGTCCGGACTTACGGTCGGCCGATCGGGATAGGGGCTTTCTGGGAGAACGTAGCTGGGCAGGCCGTTTTGGACGATGGGCTTTGAGCCCGTGCTTTTCGGTGGCCACCCCTGCGACTTGCCCGATTGCGCTGCGAGCGCGTATCCGTCGTTGTCGTTGTGCCCGCGGTTCTCCCGTTCATTGTTGGTCGAGCTGAGGAGGGAGAAGTGGCTGCGGTTAACTGCGGTCGGTAGGGCATCGGGTTGGACGTGCACCTCGATTTCTGTGAGGTCGCGATCTGTGAGGAGGGGAAGGTGCGCTGGGCGGGGCGGGTCGCGTCGACGCCGGAGGCGTTGGGGGTCCTGGCGGAGAAGCTGATGGTGACCGACCAGGTGGCGTTGGAGGTGACCGGCTCGGCGTGGGAGATCGCCAGGATCCTCGAGCCGCATGTCGCGAAGGTGGTCGTGGTCTCACCGGGTGATACGGGGATCACGCAGGCGCGCGCGAAGACCGACCGGCTGGATGCCCGGACGTTGGCGCGGTTGTTGTGCTCCGGCGAGCTGGATGCGGTGTGGGTGCCCGATGAGCTGACCAGGGTGTTGCGCCGCCGGCTGGCGCGTCGCGAGCAGCTGATGCGCGCACGGACTCGAGCGAAGAACGAGGTGCACGCGATGTTGATGCGCCAGCTCGTCGGCCGCCCGCCGTTCTCTGATCTGTTCGGGGTCAAGGGACGAGCGTGGCTGCGCGAGCTCGAGTTGCCGGTCGAGGAGTGCGAAACGGTCGAGGGGTGATGCGCCACATCGAGTTCCTCGACGCCGAGATCGCGGAGGTCGAAAGATTGATCGCCCGCTACGCGCTGTCGTGCTCGGACGCCCGCAGGCTGATGAGCGTGCCGGGCGTAAACGTGATCTGCGCGGCGACGTTCCTGGCCGCGATCGGCGACATCCGCCGGTTCAAGACCTCCCGGCAGCTGGTCGGCTACCTCGGCTTGGATCCGAAGGTCCGCCAGTCCCGGCAGCTCGCCCGCCAGGCGGGCGGATCTCCAAGCAAGGCTCCCCGCAGGCCCGGTGGGCGCTGGTCGAGGCCGCGTTCAGCGCGTCCGCCAGCCCGGGCCGCTGCACGCGTTCTACGAGCGGATCCGCGCCCGCCGCGGCCACGGGATCGCGACCGTCGCCGCCGCGCGCAAGCTCACGGTGCTGTTCTGGTGCCTACTCACCCGCGAGGAGCAGTACGCCCACCAGCAGCCATCGCTGACCGCCAAGAAGCTCCGGCGGCTCGAGCTCACCGCCGGCGCGAAGCGCTAAGACACCAAAGCCGCCGGGATCTGGTCGACCAACCAGGCGATGCGCGAAGCCGAACGAGCACTCGCCCTCCAAGCCGAGGCGTCCTACGTGCGGATGGTCCGCGACTGGCAGGCACCGGCACCGAACAAGAAAGTGGGCGCGAGCGTGACACCGGAGCGCGCATAACAGTGGCCCTCGAGGGGCAAACGTCGCGCGGCAGGCTCCCGAGCTCCTGACGCCTGCTCTTCGACACGTCATCGGCTCGCGCCCGCACACAACCTAACGCCACACACCAACGTCGACCACCCCGACGTGGACCTCGCGTGCGCAAATACCGGCCACAACCGCGCCGATCGGGCCGACCCGCCGCCGAACCGACCTCACAGGAGCCGATCTACGGCCCTCGGCGACCGCGACCTGACAGACAGGACCTCCGAAAAGTTGTCCCCAGGCCCTTGACTTTCATCCGTCGTCCGGAGCGGCAGCGTCGACCGTTTCCTGTCCATACGCTCCTGGCATGGGGCTTCGCTCAGTCCAGAAGCTTGCGGTGGGTCAGCGACCGGGACCGCCCTAATGAGCCCAACGGTCTTTCGCGACGGTCCGTTCCGGTTCTTCTTCTTCTCACACGAAGAGGAGCGGCTCCATGTCCATGTTCAATCGCCCGATGGCGAAGCGAAGCTCTGGATCGAGCCGCGGTCGAGTCGCGCGCAATTACCAGCTCAGCGATCAGGACTTGAACGGGGTCCTACAGTTGGTCGCGGATCACGAACAGGAGATTCGAGATGCCTGGCGCAGCCACTTCGGAAGTTGAGGTCACCAACATCTCCCAGCACGGCTTCTGGCTGCTCCTCGACGGCCAGGAGCTGTTCTTGCCGTTCGAGGACTTTCCCTGGTTCAAGCGGGCCACGGTCGAGGCCATTCTGCGACTCGAGCGTCCGGCGCCGGGACATCTTCACTCGCCGCTCTCGACGTCGACTTGGCCGTCGACTCCATCGAGCACCCCGAGCGATATCCGCTGAAGTCAAGGCGCTGACGACAGCCGCGTCACGCACCCGCCGCGACCGGCCATCTCCGCCCGCGGACTCGAATGCGCATCGGCTACGCGGCAGCCGTCGCGTTCGCGCCCCGGCTGCCGGCGCCGGCGTGAGTGTCGCCGGTGACGAGTCGGCGACCCGCTCGCCGATCATGACCGACGGGGCGTTCGTGTTGCCGGTGGTGACCATGGGCATCACGGAGGCGTCCGCGACGCGCAGCCCTTCGACGCCGTTGACGCGAAGCCGCGGATCGACGACCGCCATCGGATCGCGGCCCATCTTGCACGTCCCGACCTGATGGTGGTAGGTGATCGCCGTCTTTCGCACGTATCCGCGAAGCTCGTCGACGGTGGTCGTATCCGGGCCCGGATAGCGCTCCACGGCGCCCCACTCCTGCAGAGGGGGGCTGGCGCCCACACGACGGCACAGCTCGACGGCGCTGACCAGACTGTCCAGGTCGGCCGCACAGGCCAAGATGTTGGGATCGATGGCCAGCGGATCCTCGATCGTTGGACCGGTGAGGCGGATCGTGCCGCGGCTCAGCGGCCGGATCATTCCGCCCATCAGCGTGAACCCGTTCTCGGGGCCGTCCATCCACGGCTCGTACATCGGCACCATGAAGTGGATCGGCTGAATATCGGGCACGACGAGACCCGGCGCGCGAGCGCCAGAACAGATGCGTCTGGCAGGCCGGCAGGCCCGGCGAAGGCGCACCGACCTCGCGCTCGGCACTGAAGATCACCGGCGAGAGCAGGTGGTCGTGCAGGTTCTCCCCCACGCCCGGGACGTCGGCGACGACGCCGATCCCATGCTCGCGAAAGGCGAGTCGCGGGGCCGATTCCGGACACCATCAACAACTGCGGGGAGCCGATCGTCCCGCCCGACGCGATTACCTCGCCGGCAAGCCGGCGCTCGAGCCGGCCCCCGCGCGCCCATTCCACGCCGACGCAGCGACTGCCCTCGAACAGCAACCGCCGCGCCGGCGCGCGCAGCAGCACGCGCAAATTCGGATCTCGGCGATCGGGCGCAAATACGCCGCCGCCGTGCTGTGGCGCAACCGGTCCGCGATGCTGAACTGCATGTGGGACACGCCATCCTGCCGCTCACCGTTGTAATCGGGATTGAACGGAACGCCACACGCCTGCGCCTGGGGGACGATCGCGTCATGGATCGCGTCGGGCTCATACGACGACAGGATCGTGACAACGCCGTCGTCCTCGGCACTGCGGTGCTCGATGCGTTCATACACGGGTCGGACCTCATCCCAACCCCAGCCGTCCGCGCCGAGGTACGCCCACCCGTCGTAATCAGCACGAGCGCCCCGCACCCAGATCATCCCGTTCAAAGAAGAGCTCGACCCGCCCAGCACACGCCCGCGCGGCCACGCCAGCCGCCGGGCCGCGGCATGTCGCTGCTCCACCGTCTCGTACGCCCAATCCTCCTCGGAAAGCCACAGCTCATGCAGACGCCCAGGATCGTGAATCGCCGGATTGACATCGGGACCGCCCGCCTCGAGCAGCAACACCTTCGCGCCGCGATCCACGAGCCGCCGAGCAGCCGCAGCGCCCGCGGACCCCGCGCCGACGACGATCACCTCGGGCTGGAAATCGTTGATGTCTCCGTTGGCAACTGCGGGGGCGATCGGGGCCTCGGTCATGTGATCTCTCCTCAAACGGTCATCAGCTTATGGCAGGGGTCACCGGGGCGGTACCGGTGAGGTGGTAGCTGGCGGCGAGCAACTCCGGCTGGCGGCGCAGAGCGTCGGCAGCCTCGGACAGGCGAATCCGGCCGCGCACGAGGACATGTGCTGTCGTGGAAAGCCCGAGCGCGAGCGCGGTGAACTGCTCGATGAGCAGGACCCCGACGCCCTGGGCGGCGATCGCGCGGAGCGCCGGAACCAGCCGGCGCACCACGACCGGCGCCAGTCCCAGCGACAGCTCGTCGACGATCAGATACTTGGGATCGCAGACGATCGCCTGCGCAAGGGCGAGCATCTGCTGCTGGCCACCGGACAAAGTTCCCGCGCGGCGATTGCTCAGGTCGCGAAGCTCGCCGAAGATCGCGTATACGCGCTCGAGCGCGGCGGCTCGAGCGCGGCGCGGCAGCCGAACCGTGGCCACCCGGATGTTGTCGGCCACGCTGAGATCCCCGAGCACGCGGTGCCCCTCGGGCACCGTCGCCACCCCGGCCGCACGGATCTGCTCCGGCCGGCGACCCGCGAGCTCGAGGTCCCCCGCGCGGATCGAGCCCGCCGCGGGCCGGATGACGCCCGCCAGAGCGAGCACGA